>NZ_CP107950.1:7562500-10193344 GCF_036063235.1 Streptomyces sp. NBC_00386 | reverse complement strand
AAGAACCTGCTTCGCAGGTTCTAGGGAATCCTCGCGCTGCGCGCGGGAGTTGAAGCGGAGCCCCGCGCTGCGCGCGGGTGACGGAGCGAACTCCTCGCGGTGCGAGGAGTTGGGCTCTGCGCTGCGCTTCGAGCCAGTGTTTCCTTCCGTCAGAAGTTTCGGTGAATCCGGAGGTTGGGCTGGTGCCCTTCCGGCTCTCCGCTTACGCTCCGAGCCGGCGGCTCCTCGTCGCTGCGCTCCTGGAGGAGCCTGGGGGTCCGTCCGCTGCGCTCCCGGACCCGGCCCGCGTTCCGCGGGCGGCTGGCTACGGAGGCACGGGGCGGGTGGTCGGTGAGCTGTTTCCTTTGCTGTAGAACTTTTGGTGAATCCGGGTTCGGGGTGGGTGCCCCTGAGTTGGAGTTGCGGGCGGTGCTCGGCGGTGTGTCTCGCTGAGGTGGGAGCGCGGAGGACTCAATGGGTGTGTAGCCGGGCTGTCCTGACATCACCTCAGCAGGCGTGTGTCAGGCGAGGTGTGGTGGAGTGTCAGTCGTGCTGCCACCAGGTGACTGCGAGGCCGGCCAGAAGGCCGCCGATGTGGCGGGCGGCTCCGGTGAGGAGTGCTGCGGAGACGAGGCGCCGCCAGGAGGCGGTGGCTGCGTGGTCCTGGTGCGCGGTGGTGGAGGGGGTGCGGTTCTTCTTCGGCATGACGGGTGTCCTTCGTTCGGGCAGGGCGCGGCCGCGCGCCCTTGCGGGGTGTGGGTAGTGCAGCGAGGCGGTCCGCCGGGGGTCGGCAGGGTTGTTGTGCTGCTGAACTGATCGTGGCAGCCGGGTGGTGGGCGCTGCATCCTCAACAGGGGTCTGGTTGGCGGGAGAACGATGTAATTTCCACCCCGTGTACACGTGGGAGAGCATCACCGGGCCCGGCAGCATCGAGGACCTCGTCGCGGACGCGCATGCGGCCGGTCATCCGGACATGACCGTGCGGCGGGTCCACGACTGGATCGCCAAGGGGTTGCTGGACCAGCCGCAGCTGCGTACCCGGCACCGCGGTTCGGACAAGGCCGAGCACAGCGTCAACCAGCGCCGGCTGCTGCTGCTCCTGCTCGACAAGCGGCAGCAGGTAGCGCACCTGAGTGCGCTGGCGCAGGTGCCGCTGGCGATGTGGCTGTGGTGGGACGGCTACGTCTCCACCCGGCAGGCGCAGCGGGCATGGGTGACCTGGGTGGGGCGCGGTAGGCGCAGCCAGGAGGTGGCGCGCGAGGGTGCTGTGGGTCTGCTGGAGCAGGTCGGGCATCCATTGGCCGGCGGGACCGCGCGGGCCCGGTTCGTGCGGACCATCACCGCACTGGGCAACGGCAAGGCCCTGACGGTGCGCGGGCGAGCCGAGCTGCTGGACGCCGTGCGGGATGTGATGGAGCCGGAGTCGGTGTTCGCCGCCAGCGGCCTCGTCCGCGCGCTCGGCCCCGTGCAGACACCGATGACCGTCGAGGCGGTCGTGAGCCACGTCGAGGCCCTCAGCGCCGCGCTGGGCCGCACCCTGGACCAGGCGGTGGACGGTGCGCTGCTGGAGCGGGCCCGCGCCATCCACCGTGTCTCCATGGCCGACTACCTCGCCCAGCGCGGTGACCTCGCCGCCGGTGCCGGAGAGCTGGCCGGCCTCTTTCGCGAGCCCACCCTCCAGGAGCAGTTCGACCAGACCGGGAAGCAGCTCCTGCTCGTCCTGGGGATGGAACTGCTCCGCCGCCCCCGCCCGGCTCAGCGCACCGTGGCGGCGTCTCGCGGGACGAACCGCGTGTAAGGGTGGGCGGGGTCAGGGCGAGGCTCGCCCGGCGGCAGCACGGGAGCCAGCGCCTCGAACACCCGCTCCATCACCTGGTCCGTGTACCCGTCCATCGTGGCCGATGCCTGGAGCAGCACACCCCCCGCCCGCAGCGGAAACACCCGGTGAAACGCGCCCGAGTCCTCCAGCACCGCGGCGCCGCCCAGCCGCGTCACAAGTTCCGCCGGGCAGACCGTCACCCAGGCGTAGCCGCGCAGGAACTGCCGGCCTTCGCGCAGGGACGTGCGCCGCCTGCGGCGCAGCACGGTATCGAGGTTGGTGAGTTCGTCGAAGTTGTCCCACTCGATGTGGCCGTAGAGGGGGCTGCTCCCATCCAGCGCGGCGTACAGGAAGTCCACCACCGCAGTGCAGGATGCGGCGTCATCTGGGGAATTGACCTTGGCCAAAGCCGATGCCCGCCAGATGGAACCGTCACTCAGGACGTGGTAGGAGCTCGCCCGTCCCAGGTCGTCCAGTTCCCCGCCCTCCGTGAGAAACACGAGTTGGGCTCCCCAAGGGAACGCGGCGAGCTCCTCCTCGAACTGCGGCCACGTCTTCCCGATACGGGGGAAGCGGCGCACCAAGTCGTCGATGTCCGGGACGATCTGCGCCTCGGAGACGACCCCTCCCCCGCTCCCGGCCTCCGCCTCCACCAGGCCGCTGTACAGCCCGGTGCGGACGGCACGAAACCACCGGACCAGCGATGCCCCACGACTGCCCGGCACAGCCGCATCGAACGAGGCTTCAACGCATACCTTCATCCCGCGCACCCTACTGGTGCCCGGCAACAGGAAATCCTGCGACGATCACCACATTCCGAAGCGATCACTGAACTCGCACTTCAGGAGCCTCTCTGGCTCCTCAACCTCTGCCGAAACCCCAGCTCAGGTCGACACATCACAACAACCAGAAATCCTGCAACGATCACTAGACCAACAGCTCAGCGCATCGATCACGCAGTGATCCTTAGCGGATTTGTCACAGGTCTGGCGGCGGCCGGGCCAGTCAGCGTTTGATGCGCCCGCGGACCGCGAGGACACCGAGGGCCAGAAGGGTGGGTTCGAGGAGACGGGAGATCATCTCGATGTAGGTGCCGGCCGTGGTGAGGTTCTGCCCGGAAGAGCGGAAGACCACCGAGTTGATGGCAACGCGGGTGGCCTTCTCCGCACGGGCCCAGGTCATGCGCTGCGGCCATCCGCCGTGTAGTGCCGGGTCGGGGGTGGAGGTGTTCAGGCTGATTCGGCTGCCGTTCAGGGTGCCGGTGGTGGCAGGGTCCGGATCGTGGGTGGGCAGGCCGATGCCTATCAGGAGCAGCACGGTAAGAGACATGGCGGCGAGCAGCCAGGTGAAGGCGCGGGAGGCGCGCAGGCCGTAGCCGGACAGCAGCCAGTATCCCCACAGCAGACGGCGTTCGCCCTTGGGGGTGCCGGTCCGGTCGTGGCGGCGCATCTCGCATTCGCCGTAGTAGAAGTCGGCGGCGCCGGGTTCGTTCTTGCCGTCCTCGAACGCTTTGCGCAGCTGCCGGTACAGCGCGGCGACGCTTTCCGGGGCCGGGCCCGGGGTGCGGGCGATGTCGGGGTGATGCGGTCCGGGACGCCTCCACCGGTGGGGGTCAGGGGCCTCGCTCACGGCAGGGCCGAGCTGGTCGGCAGAGCGAGCGCGCCAGTGGTGTTCCTCTGCGAGGACACGGCGGCGGGTGAAGTACACCGGCCAGATGTATCGGCGGTGCCAGCCTGTGGGGGCGGAGGCGAAGGTGGTGCGGCCTTCCAGGCGGATCTGGTCGAGGTGGAAGGCTCCGGAGAACAGGCAGTCGCTCAGGTCGGTGTCGGTGAGCACCAGGTGCGCGGCGTCCACGCCCTGCACCGAGACGATGCGCGCCCGTTCGGGGTTGCGCTGCTGCGGGCCGGGGCCGGTCAGCAGATCCTCCTCGACCGTGTCGACGCCGTGGGTGAAGCGGGCGGGGTGGGTGATGACCGCTGCGGGGGCGGTCAGGACCGCGTGGCTGAGGTCCACCGCGGCGTACCGCACCCGTATGGTGGCAGTCGACTCCCACCGCGTCCTTACACAGCGCACTTCACGCGCCGCGATCTCCAGCGTCACCGGTACCTCGAACACCGCACCGGACAACACCACCGCTCCCGCGCACACGAAGGGCCCCAGTTCGGAGGCCACCTCGAACCGGGCCCCGTCGAACCGGACGTCACTGGCGAACCGGGTCCCGTCGAACCGGGCATTGCCGGAGAACTGCGCCTCACCGAACCTTGCGTCGCCGGTGAACTGGGCCGCGTCAAATCCGGCGTCACGGGCGAACTGCGCCCCGCCGAACCCGGCCGTGCCAAAGAACTGTGCACCACCGAAGGCGGCGTAGCGGTCGAACTGCGCCCCACCGAACCCGGCGCCGTCGGCGAACTGGGCATCGAAAAATGAGACCGTACCGTTGAACTGCGCCTTTCTGAACACGACGGTGCCAGTGAACCGCGCGTTCGCGAATCCAGCGTCGCGGGCGAACCGCGCCCCAGTGAACCCGGCGATGTTGGAGAACTGGGCTTCACCGAACACGGCGTGGCCGGTGAACTGGGCTTCACCGAACCCGGTGTCGCCAGTGAAGTGCGCCCTATGGAACGAGGCGTCATCGGTGAACTGGGCCCTGTCGAAACTGGCATTGCCGGTGAACCGGGTCCCGTCGAACCGGGCGTTGCCGGTGAACCTCGCCTCGTTGAACAGGGCCTGGCCTATCTGAGGTGTTCCGGTGGCGGGATCGTGGAGCGCAGTGAGGAGCTGGCGCAGTGAGTCGTTGGTGAAGGCGGTGCCGCGGTGGTCGATGTCGGCGCCGGGTGCGAGGCCGGCCAGGTAGGCGGTGCGGGCGGTGTCCGTGAGGTGGGCCAGGCACGCGGTGTGGCCGGGCACGTGGATGCCGCGGCAGCCGATCGGGTCGGTGTCCGGGTCCGCGCCGTGCCGGCAGTGTGGCCAGGGGGGCGGTGCGGGTGTGCTCATGGTGCGGTGACTCCAAAGAGCGTGGTCGGGTTGCTGGCAGGCATGCCGAGGGGCGGGCCGGTTCAGCGGCCCCCGCGAGCGCAGCGCTGCAGGGAGCCAAGGGCGCGCGGCTTTACGGTGCGGTGCTCGAGCGGACGGATGCGCGGATGCGCGGATCGGCGGTGCGGTCGTCGGCCAGATTGCTGAAGTGCTGTGCGGATTCCGGGTGGTCGCGCAGGACGGAGGCCATGACGGCTGCGGCATCCCCCGTCAGGGACACCAGCCAGGGCCGGATCCTGTCCCGGGCGTCCCACTGGTCCCAGGCGCCGTCCCAGATGCACATCGTGAGAGCCGCCTCCTCCAGCAGATCCCAGTCGGATCGGTGGGCGGCGTGGGCGCAGACGCCCTGGAGCCAGGTCACGATCACCGCGGCCTCGGCGAACTGCACGATGTGGGTGTCGTCCCCGCCCACGTGCTCGGCCAAGGCGTGCAGGAGGGCTTGTGCCTGCGCCAGATCCCGTTGCAGGGCCGGTCCCGCGTGCACGGCGGCCAGGTCCGGGAGGACGCCGACGAGCAGTTCGTAGTCCTGGGGGTGGTCGCCGGCCAGGGCCAGCAGCGCGTCGGCTGCGGCCGGGTCGCCGGTGTTGGCGGCCTCGAGATGCAGGCGGGCTGCCTGGAGGGGGTCTTCGGGGTAGTCCACGTGCTCTCGGTCGATCAGGGCAAGCAGGTCGGCGACGCTCTGGGGCCGGCGTTGCGGGTCCGGGTGGGTGGTGGCACGGACGATGCTGCGCCAGGGGCCCGGAGGAGGCAGCAGCGGCAGGTTGGTCTTGGGCAGGTCGCCGGTGAGGGCCCAGGCGATGACTCTGCCGATGCTGTAGATGTCACTGGACGCGGTCGCCTCGTGGGGTGCCTGGAACAGCTCCGGGGCAGCGAAGCCCTCGGTGCCGATGTAGAGGCCGGTCCGGCCGGCCTTGGTGGTCTGGCCCCGCGGCCGGCGCACGATGCCCCAGTCGGCCAGGGTCCAGCAGCCGTCGAGGCAGAGGATGTTCGACGGCTTGATGTCGCGGTGCAGCCACCCCTCGGCGTGAGCGGGGGCGAGCACCGATGCCAGGGCGGTCACCAGGACGCGCAGCTGGCCGGGCTGCTGCAGCTGCTCCCGGCTCTCTTCGGCGGTCGCCTCGGCCCAGGGCATGACGAACCAGGTGTGCTCGGCGCCGAAATCCAGGACCGGCATCGCGTGGGCATGGCCGTTCAGGAACTGGCCGACCTCGATCTCGCGCCGCATCCGTGCCACCGGGCGTTCGGCCGGGTACTTCTGATGCAGCTTCTTCAGGGCGACGATCATGCCGGTGGGCTTGTGCGTCGCCCTGAAGACGTCCGCCTGACCGCCGGGGACGGGCTTGGGCGGGCAGTTGTAGTCCTTGCGCTCGCCGCGCGCGGCGCGGCGGACCATCTCGTAGGCGCTGTGGCCGGACGGTGCCGGCTGCGCGGCAGCCGTGTGGAGAGCGGGCGCAGGAGCCAGGGCTGCCGGGATCTGGCGGGCCTCGTAGACCGGGTAGCCGTTGACGGTGGAGGCCGGGACGAGGCGATAGCCGTCGGGGGCGAGCGCGCCGTTGATCAGAGCCAGCAGCTGCTCGGTCTCACTGGTGTCCGTCCGGACGGCGGGGTGGACCATCTCGGCCAGGAAGCGGAGCAGGACCTCGTCGGGGCCGCTGGCAAGACCGAAGCGGGAATCGCCGAAGACCCAGTCCTCGTCCCAGTCACCGGGGTTGTTGTAGCGGTGCTGGATGATGTCGCCCTCGACGGTCGCGAACCGCGGATCGAAGCTTTCCAGGCGGTCCAGGTCGTAGAGCCTGCGCAGGAAGGTGACCTCGTCGAGACTGCCCGACCAACCCGCCCCGCTGGTGCGCAGCGCGTCGAACAGATGTCGGCGGGTGACATCGGTGATGGCCGCCGACGGCCCTGCGGGTATGACAGTGCTCCGGAACCGGCCGGTGACGGTGCCAGGGGCTACGGACCGCAGCAGGGAGGTGCCCATCACGCTCTGGTCGCGGGCGCGGGAGAAGAGGTCCAGGTCGAAGGCGACGTCGTTCAGAGCCTGCAGCACGGTGCGCTGCACATCGGGGCCCAGTTCGGCAAGCCGTTCGTAGTAGGCGTCGTTCTGTCCGAGTGAGAAGGAGGCCCCGTCCAGGGTCTCGAAGGCGTCCGGCACGGATGTCTGGGCCGGTGCCGTCATGCCGAACTGTCCGATCTTGACCTGCCCGATGCTCCTGACCTCTCCGCGGTCATCGGCACAGAGCAGTTCGAAGGTGGTCTTGAAGTGGTAGTCGTCCCAGTTGTCCCGGACCAGGAACGCCTGCCCCGGGAGCGGGGAGACGGGCCGCGCGCGAACGGGCAGGACGGTGAACTGCACGGTTCCTCCGGAGTACGCCCCGGCCTGCGGGCCGGGCATGTCAGTGCAAAGGGGTCTTCCACCGCGCCTTGCGGCAGGCGGCCTGCTCCCGCCGCCCGGACCTGACGAGGGGAACGAGTTCCTGAGGTGCTTCGCGAGCCCTCGCTTGGCGCACCGGTGTACGAAGTCAGACCGTGATGGCGAAGACCCACAGGTGGGGGTTCGGGCCGGGGATGATCACGTAGTGGACGATGACGGTGCGGGTCGTGATGACGCGTACCGCCTCATCCATGTCGTGCTTGTCGGCCTGCGGCCAGGACCAGGGGTCGGCGCAGGCGCGGATCACCGCGTCGTGGAGCTCTTCCTTGGCCGGGCCGGGCAGGTTTTTGATGGTCTCGCCGATGTGCGCGGCGAACCGGGCGGGGATTGCCGTCACGCGCCGAAGACCTCGTCCATGGTCATGGAGCCGGTTTCGGGCCGGCCGCTGGCGATCCACTTCTGGTAGGCGACGCGGGCGTGCATGCGCGCGCGGGCTTCCCGCAGGTCGTCGGGGCCGTCCGCGGCGGCCTGGTCGGCTTCGAGGACGCCGGTGACGTAGTCGTTGAGGGACATTCCGGCGCGCTGCGCCGAGGCGCGCACCTTGTCGGCCAGCTCCTGGTCGACGCGAGTGTTGAGCTGTGCGATTCCCATGACAGCGATGTTAGCGATTTGCTAGCAGGCGGGGAAGGGGGTCTGTCGGGCGACAAGGGCTGTCTACGCCACGGCGGCCGGGACGGCGCCCTCGGTCGTCCAGTCGCCGTCGAAGAGCGTGGCGACCAGGCGGGCGTGAGCCTCGGGGAGCCGGCCGTCGCGGTGTTTGGTGCGGGCTTTGGCGAGCCAGGCGCCGAGCTTGACGGTGTCACCGTCGACGACGATCTCTTCCCGGGAGGCGGGGGCGCGGCCCTCGCGGTGGAGGAAGAGTTCCAGGAGCTGGACCGTCTGTTCAAAGGTGCGGCGGGTGCGGCGGGCGGGGGTGAGCGGGTTGGTGTCGGGGGTGAGGCCGAGGGCAGTCATCATCTGCTGCTGGCCGGGGGTGAGGGTGGGCCAGGTGGTGAGCTGACGGTTCAGCCAGGAGCCGATCTTCACCCCCGCCAGGACCGTGTCCGGGGTGAGGGTGGCCGGGTCGGCGCCGGTGGCGAGGTGGGTGCGCAGCAGGTGGTATTTGCGGTGCCAGTCCGCGCCGTGGGGCAGGCGCCAGTCGGGGGCGAGGGTGGTCAGATCCTGCGCGCGGGCCGCGTCGAGCCGGTCGTGGGCGGCGAGGTGGCGTTGTTCGGCGAGCCAGGCGCCGACGGGGGTGGTGGCGGGGGCGGCGAGGTGGCCGTGGGCGCGCAGGTGGTCGGCGGCCGCGGTGAGGCGGGCGCGCCAGGCGGCGTGGTGCTTGTCCCAGATCATGCCGAGCGCGTCGAGTTCGGCGGTCCAGTCGGCTTCGAGGCGGCCGGCTGTCCGGGCGTCGCGCATGGTGGTGATGAAGGTGCCGAGGGTGTAGCCGGTGGGGTCGGTGTAGTCGGCGGGGACGTCGAGGTGGCCCATCTCGGCGCGGTAGTTCTGGGCGGCCGCGAGGCCGAGGCGGCGGCTGCGGGAGACGGGCTGGTCGCGGGGGTCGAAGGAGACCAGGTCCATCGCCTGGGCGATGCGCTCGGGGTGGACGGTGAAGTCGAAACTCCAGCGGCGCGCGATGACCTGGCTGGTCTCGCGGGGCAGGCGGTTGGCCTTGTCCGGCAGGCGCTCCATGATGCGGTGGTCGTGGCCGGCCAGCGCGGTGGCGATCGCCCACACCGGCTCGTAGGCGGTGCCCAGGATGTTCTCGCTGTCGGCGCCGGGCGGGATGTAGACGGGGACGATCAGGGAAGCGGTCTTGCCGGAGACGTCCAGGCGCAGGGCGCGACCCAGAGCCTGGACGCAGCGGACGACGCTGCGGGTGGGGTCGGCGAAGACGATCGCGTCCACGCTGGGGATGTCGACGCCCTCGGCGATCAGGCGGGAGTTCGCCAGGATCGCACAGTCGGCGGTAGCGAAGCCGGTGAAGCTGTCGCCCCGCTCGGCGGGAGTGTTATCCCCGTGCGCGAAGAACATCTGCGGGGTGATGGCGGGGACGAGGCTCGGGTCGGTTCTGGCCAGCAGGCGCAGGGTGTGCGGGAGTTCGCGGGCGAAGCGGCGGGCGTCGGCGACCAGGTTGAAGTAGACCAGCACCTTCTTCAGACCGTGCTCGGTCATCGCGCGCAGGACGGACAGGTGCAGGGCGGTGGTGCGCAGCGCACCGTCATCCTCCTCGCCGGAATCGCGGCCGCCGGCAGAGTCCG
This sequence comes from Streptomyces sp. NBC_00386, assembly GCF_036063235.1. Taxonomy (NCBI): domain Bacteria; kingdom Bacillati; phylum Actinomycetota; class Actinomycetes; order Kitasatosporales; family Streptomycetaceae; genus Streptomyces; species Streptomyces sp. NBC_00386. The sequence goes on along the minus strand of NZ_CP107950.1, from coordinate 10,183,842 downwards.
GGGCCGTGCCCACGGTGCCCGGGGCGGGCATGTTCAGGCGGCGGCGCAGGTCGGCGTCGGTCAGCGTGGGCACCACGATGCGGTAGTCCGCGGCGCGCCCGTCCTCCACCGCCTGTGCGAGCGGATATTCGAAAATTTTCTTGCCGTAGACCTGCTCGTTTTCCATCGAGTTGGCGGACACGTCGACGTCGGGAGCGGGTGCGGGGGCGCGGCGGCGCGGGCGGGTGACGTCGGCGGACTCGGCCAGTTCCGGAGCGGCGAAGATCCGGGGGGTGGCGGTCATGTAGAGGCGGCGGTCCGCATGGATGCGCTTCGCGTCGTTGACGATGGCCCACTTCTTGTCCGCGCGCCCGGCGATGCGGTGGGCCTCGTCCATGACCGCGAGATCGAACGCCGGAACCGCGTACCGGGTCTTACGGGTCTTCTCGATCTTGTCCAGGGAGTCGTAGGTACAGATCACCGTCAGCGCCGGGATCTGGTCCTCCTCGTCGCCGACCACGGACATCAGCGCGGCCAGGGTGCGCGGGTCGGTCGCCGACATGACGTGCGCGGCCACCAGGTCGCTACGGCCCTCCACGTCCATCGAGGAGACGATCACCATGTGCTCGAGGTGACCGTCGCGCCGCCACGCCAGCGCCGTCTGCGCGGCCAGGTCCAGGGTGGGCACGACGAACAGGACGAGCCGCGCGTCGAGTTCGTCCGCCAGCCGGATCGACACCAGCGTCTTGCCTGTACCCGTCGCCGACACGTACAGGGCGCGCGTCCCGGGCCGCCGCAGATGACGCGCCAACCGCGAGAGGGCCTCGGCCTGGTCGGCGAACAGCCGCCGCTCCTTCGGCTGGTCTGGAGTGAACACAGCGGCCACGGTCATGCGAGCTTCCTCAATCCGAGAACGGGGCGGCAGCCACAGGGCTACCACGGTCGGGGAGGGCGGCGAGACCCCATTGAAGCCCCACCAACCGAGCACCCTACCAGCCCGCACATCATTCGTACGCGAAAAGTACGGTATCCGTACGCGCAATGTGCGATCCATGGGATAGGGTCGGTACTGGAGGTGTCCCATGTCCGAGCTCTTCGACGCGGTCGACGCGCTGATCGCGTCCCGGTCCCCGCTGCCGCCGCCGGCCGAACGCAGGCGACTGCGCCAAGCGCACGCCCTGACCCTGGACGAGGTGGCCGCGGCCCTCGACGTCCGGCGGGCGACGATCGGCGGCTGGGAGTCGGGCAAGGCCGAGCCGAGACCTCCGCAGAGGGAGGCGTACGCGCGCCTGCTCGCCCAACTCGCTCTCCTCTACCCGGCCATGGAGACCGCCGCAGCCCCGCAGCCCGAGGCTCCAGCACCGGAGGCATCGGGCGCGGCGGAACCGCGGCCCGCGAAGGCGGCGAGCACGCCCGCCCCCTCCCCCGCTCTCTCGCCCGTTCCGGCCTCCGAGGCCGGTGCCGCCGCTCGGGCGCCGCATCCGACGCCTGCTGCCGCGCCGCCCCGCCCGTCCTCGCGCCGTCCGGGCGCGCCGAAGGCCGCTGTCCGTACGGCCGATGCCGGGCCCGCGCACGGGCAGCACGGACACGGTCCGCTGCTCGTCCTGGACGCCGACGCGGACGGGCAGGTGACCGGCTACGGCGTCGGCGGTCTGCTCCTGGACGTGCCCGCCAAGTCCCTGCCCGCTCTGGTCGAGTGGGCGCTGAGCGAGGCACAGTTGGGGGCGGAGCGGCTGCACGGTTCGGGCAAGGACGCCGATCCGCTGCTGGTGCTGACCGGGGCGGCGTGTGAGCGCTACGGTCTGCCCGCCCAGCTGCCGGAGGAGGCCAGGCTCGCCGGGCGGCTCCCGGAGGGGCACAAGGTGCTGGGCCAGCTCGAGCGTGCCGAGTGGCAGCTCACGAAGCGGGGATTCGGGCCATGGGCGCGGATCTACCGCCCCGCGCAGGGAGGCCGGCGCAGTTGCGTGCAGCTGTGCATCCCCTCCTGGCACGCCCTGGACGACCGTGCCTGGGGACATGCCGCATGCCTTGCTCCGGCGGAGCTTGCCCGGGTGCTGGGCGTGTACGCGCAGCGGGTCGTCACCCCGGTGGGCACCACCGCGGTGACGGGGCTTCACCTGATGACGGCGCTCAACCCGCCGACCCGCGCGAGCGAGCCGGACCAGGACGGCAGGCGGCACCGCGAGCTGCGGCCCGGATCGCTGGGAACCGAAGCTTTGGATCCGGCGCCGTGCGAGGCGACCGACGGCCACCCCGTGCTCGCGGACCTGCCCCGCTTCCACGTGCGCGGGCCCGAGGAGAAGCTGATGGAGGAGGCGTACGACTGGGCGCGGGAGATGACGGACGCCGAGTGCATGCAGCGCCACCTGGTGGGCATCGATGTGAACCTGGCGTTCGGCGCGGCCGCCAACGGCGCGGTCGTCGGCCTGTCCACTCCCCCGGTGCACGTCGTGCGTCCGACGTTCGATGCGGCGGTGCCCGGCTCCTGGCTGGTCGACCTCTCCCACGTCGACCCGTCCCGGGTGAAGATCGGCAAGCAGTGGCGCGACCTCGACGGCGACCTGCTGCCCAGCGCGTTCACGCCCACCGGGGAACGACCCACCGGTCCGGCCTGGTACGCCACCCCGACGGTGGCCTACGCCGTCGAACTCGGTTATGAAGTCGCCCCTCTCGAGGGCTGGCTGCGCCACGACAGCGGCCGGTACCTGGACAGTTGGTACAAGCGGCTGCGCGACGCCTACGTCGCCACCATGGCCGATCTCGGCGTGGGCGAGAAACTGGGCCCGCGCGAGTTCCTCGATGCGATGGACGGCTACAAGCAGCGCGATGCGGAACTGGCAATCGTCCTGGACGCCGTCAAAATGACCATCAAGGGCGGCATCGGCAAGCTGCAGGAGAAGGCGCGCGGCCAAGGCTGGAAGCCGGGCCACGCCTGGCCCGCGCTGGCCCGCCCGACCTGGCGCCCCGACATCCGCGCCGCCGTCATCTCCCGCGCCCGGATCAACATGCACCGCAAGATGCTCAACCTCGCCGCGGCCACCGGCCGCTACCCCATCGCGGTCCTCTCCGACTGCGCCGTGTACGCCGCCGACGGACCCAGCCCGCTGGACGTACTGCCCTACGGAGCCGACGGCAAGACCGTGGCGGGCAGCTTCCGGCTCGGCGTGTCCCCGGGGATGGTCAAGCACGAGGGCACCCAGAGCGTGCTGTGGGGGGCGGAGAAGTACGAGGAGCTCGGCGGCGACGGCCACGTCGCCAACCTCGCCCGCTACATCAAGACCGGCCGGGCCGACGGCCCGGACACCGGGAAATAGAGGGGGACAGCGTGGTCACCGTCGCGGAAGAACTCGAGCGGGCTGTGCAGGGCGCGTTCACACGGCCGCTGCCCAAGTCCGCCGGGGCGCAGATGCGTTACCTGGTCCGACAGCACCAGCACAGCACCCGGCAGGTGGCCGAACTCCTCGGCATCAGCCAGCGCACCGTCGAGCGGTACGTGAACAACCAGATCAAAAAGCCGCGCCCGCAGCTCGCCGACCGGCTGCACCGCGAGACACTCGCCCGCTGGCAGCCGCAGATCAGGGCCCGGGCCAAGCAGGCCGCTGCCACCAGCGGCGGCATCATGATCGACGTCCAGGGCCGGTTCGGCTACACCGCCGCCGGCGGCAGCACCGACCAGTCCCGGGTCCGCCACCTCACCCTCCCCCTTCCGCCCCACCACGCCGCCCGCCTCCTCCAGGCCCAGCAGGACGGCGTCGACGAGGACGACCTGCGCCAGATCGCCGCCGAAGCCCTCGGCGAGGTCTACTTCCGCGACGGCGGCCGCCGCGCCCACGGCCTCGAAGTGAAACTCACCGACCTCGTCGACCTCCGGTTCGAGCTGTAGGCAAGGCAGTCCGGTGTAGACGGACGGAGACCGGGAGGAGACCAGGTGCCCTGCCCGACGTGCGGGTGAGTTCCTGGCGATCGGGCGTGCCGGCCTCGCCGGGCGTGCCACATTGCTCTGGTCGGGGAGCGGACGAGGGGTGTCGGTGAGGGCTGTGGAAGCAGGGGCGTTGCGGACCGTGCCGCTGGCTGGGGAGCTGACCTCGTCGCTGATCGCCCGGGCCGCGGCCCGCTACGGTCTGGCGGCCGCCGACGTGGTGCGGCTGTGGTCGTGCCGCAACTCCCCCGCACGGCACGAGGGCGGCGGTGTGCGGGCCGATGCCGAGCTGGTACTCAACGAGGCCGGGCGGCGTGTGCTCGCCGGGCTGTGCGGGGTTGAGCCGGCGGTGCTGGCGCGCGCGTTGCCGACGTTCACCATGGACGACCCCGGGACCGGCAGCGCTGTCCAGGCGCAGGCGCGGTGGCGGGCGGCGTCCGCGGTGGCGGGACCGGCCGCGTTCGGGTGCCGTTTGTGCACCGCGCGGCGCACCGGGCAGGCGGTGCGGGCGGTGCGGTTCGTGCCGCCCTGGCAGCGGGTCTGCATCCGGCACGGGCGCTGGCTGCTGGACGCGGACGCCGACCAGCCGCTGGAACACCTGGATGTGCGCGGCGTTGCGGAGGTGGCGGTCGCGCAGCGGCGGTGGGCGCGGGTGGCCAGACGTGGGTTGCGGGCCGGGGTGGAGCCGGAGCAGGTTTTCGCTCTGTCGCATGCGGTGGTGGCCCAGTGGTGGGAGCAGGCCCTGTCCTGGGATCGGGAGGAGATCTGGCCGCGCCGTCTGCACCGGCTGGCGGGCGGCGACGCGGCGGCGGAGCTGGCGTGGTGGCGGATCGTGGGCCGGGACGCGGCGATCTTCCCCGAAGCCGTGGCGGTTGCGGGGTTGCTGCTGGATCCGGCGTCGGCCGACCTGCTCTGGAAGTCGAGCGGGGGGACGCGGCCCCGGGCGCGGCGTGAGGACGATCCGTTCTGCCGGCGGCTGGGCGAGCGGGTGGGCCGGGCCTGGCTGGGGCCGCTGCTCGCGACCGATCACGGCAGTGCGCTGCACGACTGGACGGGCGCGGTCGTACGCGCCCGCCGTTGGAGCAGTGCGCCGGGACAGCGGGACGATCCGTGGCATGTGAGGAGGAAGCAGCAGCCCGCGACCCTGGCCGGGCAGCTGCGCGTCCTGGCGGCCGAGCAGCGCTCGGGCGGCTCCGGCACCCGGTGGGGGGCCACCGTGTCCGCCGAACACCGCTTCCACATCACCCAGTTGGTCAAGGAGGCCGGCGAGCAGCTGGTGGAGCTGCGCGGCGTGCACAGCGGCACCACCGCCGAGGTGGCCCGCACTCTGCTGGAGCACCTCGGTCGCAGCGCCGAGCTGGTCGAGGAGGCTCTGGCGCACACGGCCGTCGCGGCCGTCACCGCCGGGGTGACACTGGAGGAGGTCGCCGCGTGGGCCCGCCTGCCCGCCCACGAACTGGCGGAGATCGTGGCCGCGGGCGAGGACCACGGCTGACGTGCTCGGCACCCCGGGCGGCATCATGCGGCTCCTGGACGAGTACGACGTCGAGCTCGCGGGCCGCACGCCTCGACACGCTCGCGCGCGGTGCGGCGATGCCGTCTGGCGCCCTGATCCGGCTCGGTTCGGACGAGGACGACTCGGGATGGGTGCTGTCGTCTCTGGGATAGCGGCGATCCCACCTGCCCACACACCCCGCGGCCCGAGGACGGGAAAGTGCAGGGGTGTGCACTGACAGCGGCGCGTGCGGGTGTCATTCTGACCCCGCGCAAACCCCGATGGACCTGCGGTGCAGCGTAGTTGGGGTTACCGGCCGGTTCGCCTGCGCGGCGTGACCGGTAGGGCGTTATGTGGAGTATGTGATCACTGAAAGCAGTCAGGGCGGCCCGCAGGACGGCTTACCCGCCCGCGCGGACGGCGCCTGGCGGGTGCCGGAAGGCGCCGCGGTGGAGGCGGAGTTCGCCGGGGCGGACGGCCGGCTGGTGCAGCGCCGCTGGGTGGAGGCTGCGGTCGCGGAGCCCTTCGAGCGGCTGGCGCCGGTGGCGGCGTTCCCGGTGGTGCCGGGGCGGCGGTGGGCGCCGGGCTGGTGGTGGTCGGCCACCACCGGCCGGCATGTGACGCACGGTTCGCAGGCGATGTGTATGCAGCTGATGCTGCTGGACCGCGATCCGTGCGTGGTGGCGCTGGCGGCGCGGCCGGTGCGGCTGATCTGGCGGGACCCGGACAGCAGGCGGACGCTGAGCTGGGTGCCCCAGCTGTTCGCCCGCTACGGCGACAAAAGCGCCCTGCTCGCCGACTGCCCCGCCACCGCAGAACCGGCTGCGCGCCGGGCCGCGCGCGGCCGCCGTGCTTCAGGCGGCGTGTGCGGCGGTGGGGTTCACCTACCGGCGCCTGATGCCGCCGGATGCGGTGGTGGCGGCGAACGTGCGCTGGCTGGCCGGCTACCGCCATCCCCGCCACCGCGACGCCGGCGGGCTTGAGCAGGCGGTGCTTCAGGCGTTCACCACCGCGCGGCCGTTGATGGCCGGGGCCGCGGCGGCGGGCGAGACCCTCTCGGCGCTCCCGGTGCTCTACCACGCGCTGTGGCGCGGGCGGCTGGTGGCGGACCTGGAGCGGCCGCTGGGCGAGCACACCCTTGTGGCGCCCGGCCCGGCCGCAGGCGACGGGGAGCAGGAGCAGCACGGCAGGTGAGCAGGCACGAGGTAACCGCCCCCGGCGGGCGGTGTGTTGGAGTGGGCGCTCAGGTCACGTTCGAGGACCGCACGTGGCAGGTGACCGGCGTGGTCGACGGGCGGGTGTATCTGGCCGCCGAGGACGGGGCCACCGGGTGCGTGCTGGCCGCTCGCCTGGTGGCCGCCGACGGCTTCGAGGTCCTCGGCCAGGGCGCCCCGCAGATTCCGGCCGCCGCCGCGTGGGCGGATGTGCCGTTGCCTGCCCGGGAGCGGGCGATGGCCTGGCTGCGGCACATCCGGGAGGTCGAGACCGGGTTGCCCGGCGGCCCCGGCAGCGGCGGGGTGCCGAGGCCTGAGTACAACCCGCACGCCTTCACACTCGCCGAGCGGGAGCACGCCAAGGCGAAGGAGCTTGCGGGGCTGGGATGGACGAAGGTCAGCCGGCCCACGGTGCAGCGGATGCGGCTGGCCTACCAGCGCCAGGGGCTGCTGGGGCTGGTGGACAAGAGGTCCCTGCGCGCCTCCTCCCCCACCGGGCGTACGGACGAGCGGGTGGTGGCCGCCGTGCTGGAGGCGCTGCGCATACGTCGCGGCCGCAGGGCGACCACCGTCAAGCAGGTCATCGACCTGGCCGAACAGATCGTGGCGCAGACCCACGGGAAGGGCCGGGTGACGCTGCCGGCCAGGTCGTCGCTGTACCGGCTGGTGAGGATGCTGGCGGACCCGGCCGAGCCGGTGGGCAGCCCGGCGCGCACCGCCACCGGTCCGGACGGGGCAGGCGGCGGGCCGCCTGCGCTGCGGCCCGCCGAGCGGGTCCATGTCGCCACCGCCCGCCTGGGCATCGAGGCGGTGGGCGAGGACGGCCGTGTGGTGGCGGTGTCGGTCACCTGCGCGCTGGACGGGGCCACGGGCTGTGTGCTGGCCGCCGTGCTGCACCCGCAGCAGGCCGCGCCGGTCGAACTGTCCGTGCTGCTGGCCGAGATGGCAGTCCCCCGCACGGCGCGGCCCGGGTGGCGGGAGATGCTGCAGGCAGCCCACGAGGGGTTGCCCGAGCGGCTGATGCCCCTGGACGCGCGTCTTGAGGCGATCGTGGCGCGTCCGGCCGCCCTGCCCCAGACGCTGGTCTTCGACCCGGCGGCGGCCGCCGTCACGCCCTGGTTCCTGACCGTGTGCGAGAGCCTCGGCGTGAGCCTGGAAGCCGTCCCCGCACGGCGCTGCGGCCTGCACAGTGTCGCCGGGGACACGGTGAAGACGCTCGCCGCGGTGTTCACCCGGCACGCCGCCGACCTGGCCACCGCGCTGGGTGCTGTGCACCCGCCGGACAGCGCGGGACGGCAGGCGGAGGCGTTCTTCGGTCTGCCGCACCTGCACGATGTGCTGGACGAGTGGATCACCGCCCGCTGGCACACCCGCCCCCAACAGGCTCTGCGGCAACCGCTGCTGCCCAAGGCGGCCCTGAGTCCGCAGGAGATGTGGCGGGTGCTGCTGGGCGTCACCGGGTCGCTGCCGGTGCCGCTGAGCGGGCAGGACTTCGCCGAGTTGCTGCCGGTGCAGCACCATGCGGTCACCGAGTCCGGGATCCGCCTGGGCAGGCGCCGCTACGACCATCAGTGCCTGGATGAGCACCGCGGCCGGGCCCGGCCCACCACGGACGACGGCCGGTGGGAAGTGCACCACCACCCCTACGACGTACGGCACATCTACATCCGGCTGCCCGACGGGCGCCTGCACGAGATCCCCTGGACCGATCGCGCGTACGCGCTTCGCCCGTTCGACGACGCCGTTTGGCGCCGCACCGGGCAGATCCTCGCCGACCGCAATGGCCCGCCCGGGCAGCGGGCACCAGCGGGCGAGGGGCCGGGGCAAAAGGCCGGTGTGCCGGTGCCCGGCCAGGGCGTGGTGGACAAGCCGGCACCGGGCGGGGGCGCCGTGGCACCGGTCCCGGACGGGCCCGGGCCTGCGGGTGCCTTCGGAGTGTGGGACGCGTGGGCGGAGGCCGAGCAGTGGTGAGCGCACACGCCCGTCGGGGGCGCCGCGTGGCCGCTGCGAGCGGCCGGCAGGTGAAGCTGGGCGCGTATGTGACGTTCCAGGGCTGTACCTGGCAGGTGGCCGCGGTGGCCGGTGCGTCGGTGACGCTGGTCGGCGAGGACGGGCAGACGGCGTCGGTGCTGGCCTCGCTGCTGTTCGCCGACCCGGGTTTCACCGTGGTGGGCTCCCCCAGTGCGGGAGTGCGGCAGTGGGGGCTGTTGGAGTCGGTGCCCGCCCGGGAGCGGGAGCGGGCTCTGGCCTGGCAGCGGCACATCCGCGAGATCGAGACCGGGCTGCCCGACGGCCTGGGCAGTGCCGGGATGCCGCGGCCCGAGTACGACCCGCAGCGCACATCGATGGCCGAGCGGGAGCAGGCCAAGGCCGACGAACTCACCAGACTGGGCTGGCCGCGGGTCAGCCGGGCCACCGTGCGCCGCATGCGCGCCCGCTACCACGGCCAGGGGTTGTGGGGTCTGATCCCGCGCCGCAAACCCTCCAGTGCGACCGGGCAGGCCGATGAGCGGGTGGTGGCCGCGGTGCTGGAGGCACTGCGCCGCCAGCGCGGCCGCTCCAAGGGCACGCTGAAGGGGCTGCGGGAGCTGACCGGGCACATCCTGGCCGACACCCACGGGCCGGGCACGGTGGCACTGCCCGCGCCGTCGACGTTCAACCGGCTGGCGCGGGTACTGGCCGACCCGCTGGAGCATCCCGGACGGCCGGCCCGCACCGCAACGGCCGCGCCGGTGCGGCCCTTCACGCCGACGGTGGCGCTGCGGCCGGGCGAGCTGGTGCAGATCGACACCACCCGCCTCGATGTGATGGCCATCGGCGAGGACGGCCGTGCGGTGCGCCCGGAACTCACGATCGCTCTCGACGTGGCGACCAGGTCGGTGGTGGCGGCCGTGCTGCGCGAGGAGGGCACCAAGGCCGTGGACGCCGCCCTGCTGCTGGCGGAGATGGCCGTACCGCACCCGGTGCGGCCCGGCTGGGGCGAGCAGCTGCGCCTGGCGCACGCCGCCGTCCCCTACGACCGGCTCCTCGCCCTGGATGGACGGCTTCAGTCGGCGGCGGCGCGGCCGGTGGTGGTGCCGGAGACGATCGTCATCGACCGCGGGGCCATCTTCGTCTCCGCCGCGTTCCTGGCCGCCTGCGAGACCCTGGGGGTGAGCGTGCAGCCCGCGCCGCCGCGCTCCCCGGCCGCCAAGGGCGCGGTGGAAAGGACGTTCAAAAGCATCAACTCGTTGTTCGCGCAGCACGTTGCCGGCTACACCGGCCCCCACGTCCTGGCGCGCGGCGAGGCGGTGCAGGACGAAGCCCGGTTCACGGTGGCGCAGTTGCAGGAGCTGCTGGACGAATGGATCACCGCGTGCTGGCAGCACCGCCCGCACGACGGGCTGCGCCACCCCCTGCTGCCGAAGAAGGCGCTGGCCCCCAACGAGATGTGGGGCGCGCTGCTGGGCGCGTGCGGGTACGTGCCGTGGCCGCTGGGCGGCACCGACTACCTGGAACTGCTGCCGGTGCGCTTCCATCCCGTCACCGGCCGCGGCATCCGCATCAACCACCGCACCTACGACCACGCCGTGCTCAACGAGCACCGCGGACGGCCCTGCCCCGCCTCCCCCGGCGGCAGGTGGGAGATCCACCTCAACCCGCACGACGTACGGCAGATCTACATCCGGCTGCCCGACGGGCACCTGCACGAGATCCCGTGGATCCACCGCGACCACGTCCACGCCCCCATGGGCGAGACCGCCTGGCGCCACATCCGCGCCGCCCTCGGCCGGCGCACAGACCGCGAGAAGCACGAAGTGGCCCTCGCGGAGGCCGCCGACCAGGTCCTGCGCCGCGCCCGTCCCCTGCCCGGCCCCGGCGCACCCGCCGCAGCAACCGGCCGCCAGGTGCCGGCGGCAGGCGGGGCGGGCCCGCAGACAGCAGGTGACGACGCACAGACCGGGGGCAGGGAGGACGCCGAGGACAGTCTCGACGCCGTCGACGCCCGCACCCATGTCGATGACGACAGCCAAACCGGCGGCGATGAGCCCCCGGCGCCGGCCCGATTCGCGCTGTACGACGCCTTCGAGGAGGCCGAGCACTGGTGACCAGCCCCGACACCACGCCCCCCGTCGAGGAAACATCCGCGCAGGCAGTCACCACCTTCGATGCCTTCGCCCGCTTCGCCCACGCCGCCCCGCCCGCGCCGCCGCAGCCCGGCCAGACACCGCGCTCGCTGGAGGAACGCCTGGCCTACCACTCGCGGTTCGTCACCGTGCGCACCCCGGCCATCGAGACCCTGGCACGCCAGGTACGCACACTGATGATCCTCGGACGGCACCAGCACATCACCGCCCGGCCATCACTGATCGTCACCGGGCCGGCCACCACCGGCAAGACCACCGCGCTGCTGCAGGTCGGCCGGACCTGCCACCTCGCCCACACCCGCCGTGCCGCCCCGGGCGACGACAGTGTGCCGGTGGCCTATGTGCTGGTGCCGCCCGGCGCCACCGCCAAGACACTGGCCGGGGAGTTCGCCCGCTACCTCGGCATCCCCGTCACCACGCGCATGACCACCGCGCAGATCACCACAGCCGTCTGCCACACCTACACCGCGGCCGGGGTCAAGCTCGTGCTGATCGACGAGATCCACCGCCTCAACCCGCGCACCTCCACCGGCGCCGAGGCCGCCGACTGGCTCAAAGACCTCACCGAACGCGTCCCCGCCACGTTCGTCTACGCGGGCATCGACGTCACCGCCAGCGCAGTATTCTCCGGGGTGCGCGGGGCGCAACTGGCTGGGCGGGCCTCCCTGATCGACTGCGGGGCGCTGCCCGCGCGGGCCGGCGAGCGCGAACCGTTCCGCGAGCTGATCGCCGCTCTGGAAGCTGCCCTTGACCTGAGCGCGCACCGGCCGGGCAGCCTGCCCAGGCTGGCTCCCTACCTGCACGAGCGGACCGCCGGACGGATCGGCAGCCTGGCCCCCCTGATCCGCCAGGCCGCCATCGAAGCCATCCTGGCCGGCAGCGAGCACATCACCAGAACACTGCTGGACTCCATTGCGCTGGACCACCTCGCCGAGGAGCACTACCGGCCCCGCACCCCCGCCCGCCGCGCCCGGCCCACCGACCGGTGACCACCCCCACCGCGCCCCGCCCCGCCGTGCGAGCCGCAACCATGTGGCCCACCCCGCCCGGCGCACTGCGCGTGAGACCGCTGCCCCGCGAGGCCACCGCCTCCTACCTCACCCGCCTCGCAGCCGCCTACCACCTCAGTGCCGCCCAGCTCCTGGACGGCCTGCACATCACCACCACCGGCACCCCCGCCGCCCCGCCCGCCACCGAAATCCACCTCAGCAACGAAGCCGCCCGCCGCCTGTCCGGCTTCACCCGCATCCCGCCCGCACACCTCGCCCGCGCCCTGGCCCGCCGGCCCCCGCCCGCCGCCATCGGCACGGCCCGCGCCGCCACCGCCCGCTGGCAGCCCGCCCAGCCCGCGATGCAGCCGCTGCCTGCGTGCACCGCCTGCACCGCTCACCGCAGCCCGCACAAAGCCGTCCCCGCATGGATCCACCCGGCACCGGGCCTGCCCCGGGCTCTCATCTGCACCCGCCACCAGCAAGCCTCAAGCGACCCCAGACAGCGCACCCCCCTCAAGATCCGTGCTGTCCCCGAACTCACCCGTGCCCGACTCACCACCCGCCGCCCGCCCACGGCGGCCTCCCTGAGCTGGGCATCGACGATCACCACACGCTGGTACGACCACCACCAACACCTCCACCAGCGCTGGCACACCCGCCTGCACCGGCTCACCACCACCAACCCCCACCTCGCCCCAGGCCCGGCCTCACCCGCCCTGACCTGCCGGAACCTGATCATCTACCCCGAAACCCTCACCCTCGCCACAGCCCTCGACCGCCTGCCCCCACACCCCCTGACACCCACCCAGCAGACCGCCTTCCTCCACGACCTCGCCAGCCGCCTCCAACTGCCCCGCCTCGCACCCGCCGACCACGACCTGCTCCACCAACGCCTCACCGCCCGCTGAACGGCCCACACCCCTTGCCGCCCCGACCCTCACACAACCGGCCGGCACCGGTACCTACAGGCGCGCCAACCACACTGAGCAACAACCGCCGCCCCACCCAGCTCACTGCGCAACACCAAACAGCCAGCTCAGCCCACGAATCCCCCGGCGCCGGACACGCGACTCCACGTAAACCCCACCGGACGGAACAGACCCACCGCTCAGCACAACTGAACAACGCCAGGCCACAACCAAGATCAATAAGCAAACGCGTCAGCTACGCCACAAGCGCCGGACTCCGGACCATCCGCTTCCACGATCTCAGCCACTCCACCGCCACCCTGCTCCTGGAACAGGGCGTCGACCTCGTCGTCATCAAGGAACTCCTCGGCCACGCCCACATCGGCGTCTACGCTCACGTACGCCTCCGCCTCCAGCGCCAGGCCATCGACACCCTCGGCAACGCCCTCAACCCGACCGCCCCCCCCCCCCCCCCCCCCCCCCCCCCCCCCGACGACCCGCCCGCCGCTGCCGCCGTCCGCTGACGTTGCCGTCAAACGGCGACAGGGGCCCCACCGGAGATCACTCCGGTGGGGCCCCTGTCCATTCGCCTTCATTCCCTAGAAATTGCACCGACCAGGAATTGATAGAGGCGAACACGTGAAGCCTGGATGCATCGAATGAGGTACCACGATTCGATCTATCCGCACGAAGATGTGGCGCTCGCTGGAATCTTGTATGCAGCCGCAAGGGCCTTATCGAAGATCACGAGCAGAGCGTCAGGCATATACGTGAATCCCGCACCATCAGCCTCACCGAGTGCAATTACCACGTTCGACTCATTGGCGAATCTGAAGTTGTAGGCCCAAGGCATCTCTGGGCATCCGTCGTTAGGGATGTGCCAAGCAATACCGATGCCCGCGATCGATACACCCAAGAAACCCTCCCAATCGACGTGGTCGCTCACGTCGACGGGATCCCCGGGCAGGCTTGCGCTCGTATCTCCGGGATTCCTGAGTTCGATTGCCATCCCTTCGTTGACCCCATCCATCGCCCAGGACAGAACAAGCGCAGATCCGCTTTCCATGCCCAGCTCAACGGCCACATCGACTTCGTGAGCGCGATCTTCCCTGTGCCCTTCGGGCCATCCTTCCCCCCGCAACGCCACGTAGCGAACCGTTCTCACGGCCTCGCCCACGACAGCCTCCCGGAGTTCAGCAAGCCCCGCACCGCCATGAGCCAGGGCGGCCCACGGATTGATCACTGCCATGCCTAATACCGCCCGAAGTATTGGAACTGCCCATTTGCATCGAAGGTCGCGCCGATCCCGCGCCCACCAGCGGGGTCCGGCATGATGTACCGCGTCCCGCCAGCGAAGTTTCCAGAATTAACAGGAGACTTAGCGGTCTTCGGGTTGGTCAGAATATCGTCCAACAGATCCTGGCCAGCGGATTTTAGCTGCTTACCTGGAACCACGGGGAGATCCCCACGGTTCATATGCTTCTGATATTCGCGTCCCGCATGAGTCATATTCCCCTTAGCCGGACGCATCCCGCTCTGCGAAAGAGCATCCAAGTCGGGGCATCCACCAGAATTGTGAACGAGGACCGGTGTCTTGCCCGCCAGCACATAGTACGTGTGAAGGCCGTCGACCGTGAGGTTGTAGGTACGAGCTTGCCCGATGTAGCTGCGGTTACCGGTGATGATGACCGTGTCGCCGTCGTCGGTGAGCAGGGTCATCCCCGATTTGAGCTTGCCAGCCGGGGTCCATTTCCCTTCGGATGGGGACCAGAACGGGTGTCCGGACGTTGCCGTAAGTTTCTCAACGCCGTCGGCTGTGGCGATAGACAACTCGTTGAAGCTCTTGTCATCGTCGGTGACGATCAGTTGGGTCACCTTGCGGCGGCCCGTTTTACCCGACTCGGGGTCGGTCGCGACTACTTCATCGCCTACCTTGACATCCTCGATGTCCTTTGTTTTTCCGCCTGCCATGAGGACGTCTGTGCCAGCCAGGAAGCACTTGCAGTCCGAAAGGGCGAGCTTCCCCATCTTCGACAGCTTCGCCAGTCGTAGCACCTTCAGAACCGGGAGGTTCATCGTGATCTGGGCAGTGCAGCTCCAGGTCAGATCTTTGGCGCACTGTCCCGCCTGACTGAAGTCAAAGACGAAGAAATTGAAGAGTTCCTTACCCTGCTTGAATCTGCGGTTCTCTCCCTGCGGAAGGACCCCTAGGAATGTGGCCCCGCCTTCCAGCATGGTTTCTTTGAAAACCATTTGCGTCGAACCCGACGAGATAGTGATTGTGGTGACGGTCGACCCGTCATCACCTATGGGATCTCTTTTTTCCTCATACGCGTTCCAGGTGCCGTCGTCGTTCTGGGTGAAATTCTCCCTGGTGCCGTCCGAACAGAGGCCGGCGGTTCCGCATTGGCCGACTGGCTTGAGTCCGCTGGGGTCGGAGTAGTTGATGGGGTCGTTGTTGCTGTAGCTGTAAGCGGAAAGGTTTTGCGGGTCATACGGGACGCTGAGGGGGTCTGGGCTGAGGAAGCGTCCCAGGTTGGGGTCGTAGGCGCGGGCTCCGAGGAGGGACAGGCCGGTGCTGGTGTCTTCGGTTTTGCCCAGGAAGCCGTTGCTGGTGCCAGTGGGCAGGCTGCCGCTGCGTTCGTCGCCGAAGGGGGTGTAACGGCGGCGGGTTGCAGTGCCGCTGATGGCGTCGACCGTGAGTTGGGTGGAGGCCTGGTTGTCGGCCATCAGGTAGGTGACTTTGCCGTCGGCGCTCGTGTTGCCGGTGGTGGTGCGCATGGCGACGGTGGCTCCGTCGATGCTGTAGTACCGGGTGGCGCTGACCTGGGAGCCGTCGTTGCGCAGTTCCATGCCGCCGATGTAGGCGACGGTTTCTGTGGGGGTGGTGCGGACGGCGAGGTCACCGGTGGCGTCGTAGACGTAGCGGGTCAGGGTGCTGCCGCCGGTCGTGGGGGTTGCCTTGACGGTGGAGAGCTGGCCCAGCTTGGTCCAGGTGTAGTCGGTGGTGACGTTCGGTTCGATGCGCTTGAGCATCGTGCCGTCGTAGTCGTAGGTGAGGGTGTCGGTGCCGGTGGTGGTGCTGACGTCGTTGCTGGTGGTGATGTGGTTGATCTTGCGAATGCCGTGGGGCTGGTCGGCGTTGGCGGTGGTCCAGGTACCGGAGTCGTTGTATCCGGGGTAGAGGTAGTCGCGGGTGGTGTCCGTGCCGCTGTGGTCGGTGTCCTTGACGGACTGCAGGTTCCCAAGGCGGTCGTAGCTGTACGCGGTCTGGTACGGGGACGTTCCGGTGAAGTCCGAGTACGACGGCCATATGCAGCTGCCGGCGCGAGTGTAGGCGTCGGTGAGACGGGCCTGATCGTCATAGTTGAAGCACTGGGACTGGACGGGCTGTCCGTCGGCTTCTTCCTTCAGACTTGTGATCTTGCCGCTGCGGTCGTAGCCGTAGGTGTCCTTCTGTGATTCGGTGACGAGCTGGTTGGCAGTGGTGGTGGTGGAGATGCCCTGCAGCCAGCGGGTGCCGGTGGTGTCCTGGTAGCTGTACGAGCGCTTGGTGGTGACAGCGTCACCGGGGCCATCGATGGGGTTGGTCGGCTTGCCGTAGAAGCGGTCGAGCAGGCGGCTGTACGGGTCGTAGGCGGTGGCGCTGACGTAGGTCTGCTGGCTGGAGGTGAGGCTGTCGGGCTGTCCGTAGGAGTTGTAGCTGGTGGTGACGGTCTCCGCGTCCATCCCGCTGGCTGCGGGGCCCTCGGGGTATTTCACCGAGGTGACGTGGTCTGCGGCGTCGTAGGTGAGGGCGGTTGTGTAGTCGCCGGCGAGCCCGGTGACGTTGGCCGGGATGGTGACGGTCGTGCTGGTCGGGCGGCCGCGGCCGTCGAAGTTGTTGATCTTGGTGGTGTAGGTGTTGCCGCTTGTATCGCGGCTGACGGCCGAGGTGATCTGCCCCTTGCCGCCGGGGATGGTCGGCCCGTCCCAGCTCCACGCGGCCAGTTCATCGGCCCCGCTGGTCACAGACATCTTGCGGCCCAGGGTGTCGTAGTCGTAGGTGAGAACCGTCTTCGGGGTGCCGAGAGTGCCGCCGCTGTCGGCTGTCGGGTAGTTGCTGCTTGTTTTGGTGATCTGCCCGGCTTTGTTGTACTCGGCGGTGGATACGCCAGCGTCTGGGTCGTCGGTTTTGATGCGCTGGCCGGCCCAGTCGTAGGTGTAAATGGTGTTGTTGCCGAGCGGGTCGCTGATCTGCTTCAGCTGACCGGTGTCGGTGTAGGTGTACTGCGTGGTGAACGCGGAAGTTCCGTTGTGCTCGACGACCTTCGAGGTCTGCCCGTCCACGTTGGTGTAGGTGTCCGTGGGACCGCCGACCGAAGGGATGAAGGTGTTGTAGTCGCCGTAATAAGCGGCTGTGCTCGACCCGTACATCGATTCAACGGAGTCGGTGCCGTTGCCTACCATGATTCTGGAGGCGGTGGTGCGCCCGGCCCAGTCGATGGTGACGTCCGTATAGGACGGCAGGTCCTTCACCGCAGGGTTGGCGGGCCCACCGCCGACGCCGAAGCTCAGAACCCCGCCGTTGAGGAAGACCGCGGAGGTGCCGGTGACGTTGCCAGCTGTGTCGTAGCGGGTGACGGCCACCTGGCGGTGGCCGGTGTCGTGCTCGTCAGGCACCGGCGCTTGTGACTCCAGGGCGCGGCCCAGGCCATCGACGTAGGAGTACGTGGGCAGGTAGCTGCTCCCGGACTGAAGGGTCTGGGCGCTCACACCCGAATAGCCGTCAACGGAGTCCGGAACCCCGCTAATCGTGGAGGTCGGGATGCTGTAGCTGAACTTCAGCGACGGTGAACTGCCGGTCTCGGTGGGCTTCCACACCTCGAGGGTGCGTCCCGCGGCATCCAGCGTGTATGTGGTGATCTTCCCGTTGACATCCTCGGTTTTCGTCGGCACACCCCAGAAGCGGGAAAGGTAGACCTTGGTGGTCAGCGGAACGAGCGGGAAGGTCGGGCCGTCGGGGTCGGGTGTGGTGGTGATGATCCCGTTGACCGGCCAGTTGTCGTTCGGGCTGTAGGTGGTGGTGGTGCGGTTCTCCCTGCCGTCCTCGCTCCACACCACCCGGCCGCCGCTGTCGTAGCGGGCCTTCGTCTGCAGGAAGTCGGTCGATCCTGACGAGGCAAAGGTGTGGGTCTCGGTCGGGTTGCCGTCGACGGGGTTGTTGGCGGCGACGGAGGTGGCGCTGTCGTAGAAGGTTTCGGTGAAGCCGTCCTGGTTGGCGCCTGTGTTGCCGGCTGCGACTCGTCCATCGCACCCGGAGCCGGCGGTGTTGTAGTGCCTGGTCTCGTCGACGACGACCAGCCAGCGCTGGATGCTGGAGCCGTCGAAGAGATCGTCGTTGTAGGCGCGGCCGAAGGTGGTGCAGCGGTTGTCCGAGACGCCCTTTTCGCCCTGGTCGTCGACGCGAGAGGGCAGGCCGTACGTGTTGGCAGTGGCGACGTCGTCGAACTCGTTCTGGACGACGTGATCACGCCAGCCGGTGGAGATCTTGGTCGACGTGGTGGTTTCCGTCTCCCGGACGAAACGGGCGTCGGGCAACCCGACGTAGGTCGCGGTGGTGTGGACCCAGTACTTGTGGAACACCCGCTCGTGGGAGCTGCCAGTGTCGTCCCGCTGCGACGTCTCGATCGTGTTGCCCTGCAGCCAGGGCGAGTCGGTGTAGGAGGTGCCTTCACCGTCGGTGACGCTGACCGAGCGGGTTTTGGAGGAGTCGTCCTTGTCGGTGCGGTCGCCGTCCAGGCCGCGGTAGAGCCAGTGGAAGGTGGAGTGCTTGACGGTGCCGGTGCCAGTGGTGACTTCGACCTTCTGGTAGCCGCGCCAGTCCGACCAGGTCTCGTCGCTGTCCTTGGTGAGAGGGTCGTTGGTGAAGCGCCAGCCGGCCCCGCCCTGGTAGTCGTAGGTGGTCGTCATCTCCGGGTCGCCGTCCTGGTTGCTGGTCACCGTCGGGTCGACGGTGACCTTGGTGACCAGGAACTTCTTGAACCAGCCGGTGGTGGAATCAGTGGCGCCCTCGGGGGTCCACTTCTGCCAGTAGCAGTCCTGGGCGTTAGACGACTGCGTGGGATAGGCGTCGGAACTGCACGCGTTGGGCGAGCCGTAGGTGACGGTGGTGGTCGCGCCGAGGTCGCCGTGGATCGACTCGATACGGCGGAAGTTCAGCTCCTTGGTGCCGACCTGGTTGTCGAGGTCGATGCCGTTGAAGTTGATGACCGGCAGAACGATGTTCGTGCCGGTGCCGTACGCCTTGCGCTGTACGTAGTCCAGCCACAGCGTCTTGCCGATCGAGCCGCTCGGGTTGGGCAGGCCGTGCTTGGTCTGGTACTGCTGCACCACATCCCAGCCGTTGGCAGACGTGTTCAGGACAGAGGTCTTGATGTCCCACAGCATGTCCTTGGTGAAGAACGTGGGGAAGTACGTCTTGCCCGCGCAGTAGTAGTCCGTCGAGCTTCCATCGCACATCAGATCGATGGGCACGTCCGGATACGACGATGGATTTCCAGAGATCGACGGACAGGGCTTCGGCTCGCTGCGCAGCGGGTCCGCATCCGCCATCCGCTCCACGCAGCGGCCCACATGGGTCAGTTCGACCCGGCCGGTCGGCTTGGAGCCGGGGATCTGGGTCGCCCACCCGTACTGGATGTCGCGCAGGTAGCCGCCGGCGGTGTAGGAGCGGGCTTTGTCGGTCTGTTCGGCGATGGACCGGTAGTAGTTGGTTTCCTTGTCGTAGAAGTAGACGGCCTCGACCTCGTTGGCGTCTACGACACGGTCCAGGTTCCACCGCCAGGCCTGCGTGCACGGCACCGGGAACTTGTCACGGCAGGGCTCGCCGGTGTTGTTGCCCACCACCGGAACGGTGAAGACCGAGGCTGTCGCGCTGCCGGTGCGCTCGGAGCGGCCCCAGCCGAAGTAGTAGCGCTGACCGGTCTGGGGGGAGATCACCCAGTACTCGTCGTCCGCACCGTGCCCGCCGGTCAGGTGCTGCACCCGCCAGCCCGGGTCGTCTTGCACGTGGTAGGAGCCGGTGCCGGTGCCGTCCTGGATGAGCTTGGAAGAGACGCCGTTGAGGTTGATGACGTAGACGGCGCCGTCCGGCTCTGTCGCGGTGTTCGGCGAGTCCCAGCACAGGTCGCCGATGCCCGTGCCGTCCTGGCTGCAGTTGCGGTAGCGGCGCTCGATGAACCCGACGCTCAGGTCCCAGCCCATACCAACCCAGGAGGCCTGGTTGTTGGTGGCCGAGGTGCGGCCGTCCACCGACTGCGAGTTGTACGTCATCGCCAGCGACGGCGCCGACCCCATGACCGGCTTGGGCAGGTCCACCGGCAGGCTGTAGGCGAAGGCACCCGACCCAGTCGAAACATCCCAGGAGCCGGTCGGCGACAACGTCGAGGCCCGGTAGTCGCCCGCATCCGAAGACGAGCTGCTGGTGACCGCGTACACGCTGGCCGAACCGCTCCCCAGCTGCGAGGACAGGCCGCTGCTGTCGGGCTCTGCGACCACGGTCGCGGTCAGCGTGCCCTTGGCGGTGTCGTTGTCGACGGGGACGAATTCGCGGCTGGTGCAGCCGTCGGCGTCGGGGGTCTCCAACGCGCAGGCTGGCAGCTTCACCAGCCGCAGCCGGGAGGCGAAGTCGCCACCGTAGGCGTACTTGAAGCCGGAGTAGTCGATCCTGACCTGTACGTGCCCGGGCTCAGCCACTCCGTCGGAGCGGGTGACCTGGAGACCGAGTCCAACACCTCCGGCCGGCGCGATGTCCTCGCGGTCCAGTACCCGCACGTCGACCTGCTCGGGAGACACGGGGTCGTCGGCAGGCTCGGTCGAAGCAGAAACCGAAGGAGAGACTGAGTCCGATGCGGAGTCGGAGGGCTCGGGTTCGGAGGTCACGCTCGCTTCCGGCACGGGTGACGTGCTGGCCTCTTCGGGGCTGTCCGAGGGGACGGGGTCCGTGGACGGTGAGGCGTCATCGTCCGTGAGGCGTGCCGAGCCCAGCTGGGAGGCCGGCCCTTCCTCCTCGGGCACGGGTGCCACCTCGACGACGTCCGCGACCTCGGTCGCGTCCTGGCCCTGCGACGGCGAGGCGGACGGACTCGGTGTCACTGTGCCAGGATCGCCGGGGTCCGCCTGCGACAGATCCACTGTCGCCTCGGCCGCCGTCGGCCAGTCCGGCTTCGGCAGAGCCTTGCCGACCTCTTCCGCCTGCTGGTCTGGCACCGTGCCCAGCGACTGTGACGGCACGACTGGTATCGCATCCTCCGCAGCCGCCGCCTGGCCCGGCGACACCACCGACATCGTCGACAGCAAGCCAGCCATCACAGCGCCGGCTAGCCCAACCGATAGGAAACGCGAGCGCCTTACGGCCACCCGACCCCCCTCACACATGCCACCTGCAGCTCGTGCAAGGGCAGTCCAATGAATCCTCTGCCGCCCTCCGGACATGCCGAATACGCCCATCAGCACGGTGGGCTCGGCGTGGCCCGGAATTTGATCAGTGAACCGGGACAGTAGTTCTTGTGAATCAGGTGTGAAAAGAGGATTCGATCATGGGTTGCCCCAAGAGGCTGTGATCTTGTCCACAACCAGACAGCCTGCAAGTGCAGGCCCCTGACCTGCACTTCAGGCACAAGCACCAGTCCGCTTGTCGGTCGTGTGCGGCATGAGGTTCGTGCTCCGGATGCCTCCGGGCGGCAGCCGTGGAGGAATGCCTGCACGGACACCGAGAATCGCGTGTTGAGGGACCGGGCGTTCGTCGGTCTGGTCGCCGTGCTCTACCCGAGCCTCGTGCCGGCGCTCGGACTCGCTGTGGCCGCGTTCATGGCCCTGGCGTTCTTCCTGAAGCTGTGACTGCCATGGCGCGGCCCGGCTCAACACCGGGCCGCGCTGGCCGCTATAGCCGGACCTGGGACGGCGCACAGCAATACGTGTTCACCACTGACCTGTTCCGCTGCTCGCAGTGCCGGGTACGAGGTGGTGGCCCGGGACGCGGACGGCCCGAAGGTGCCGCCGACCGGCGGTTGTACATGACCGCCACACCCCGCGCCAGCCACGCACCCATCGGCGGCGCGCGATGCTTGCCCGGTCCGCCCGGTCAGGTGGCGCCGGAGCTACTGCGCTGGGCGGGGCCTGTGCCGCTCATGAGCGTACTCGTGGGGTTGCGTTGGGGTGGCGTTCGCGCTGGCACCGACTCATGGCGACGGCCACGGAGGTCTTGATGGCGTATGGCATTCCTTTTTGCCCCCCGGCTTGGACGGGGCGTCACAGATCCACAGGTCACGTGCCGCCATGTCACGATTCCAGTCGGCCACCGTGAACGTCCGGCTGGACACGGTGAGCACTTGGTCTTGGACGGTGCTCTCTGGGACCTCGACTCCGGCACGGAGCTGCTGGAGAACCTCGGAGCGGCTGCGATGCGCACCGGTCTTGCCGACCGCTGTGGCCGTCGTGAGGAACGCGTCGCGGCCTGTGGCCTCGTCGCTGTTGCCCGTCGCCGAGAACGCGACGTAGCTCAGCTTCACCCCCTCATACGCGCCCGGGTAGGTCTGCGCATCGATGCTGTGTTCTCGACGACTGTGTTGATGTCCGCGGCCAGCACGGGTGGCTTCGTAACTGAGAGCGGGGTTCTGGCACACATTCCGTGAGAGCGGTGGACGAGTCTCTTCTGATCGGCAGACTGGAGCGATGCGGATAGAGAGCGTCGCCAGGATCCAGGCAGTCAGGCTCGCCGTGACGGTCGGTGCAGTCATTGCCGCTCCAGTCCTGTTTGTGGCTGGGACTCTGTTGCGCCGCCGCATGTTGCGTCGCTACTACCGCGAGGACGGTTCGGGCCTTATGAGCAAAGAGGACGGTTGGGTGAGCCCGGGGTACTTCGTCGTCACCAACATGGTTGTTCGAGCCCTCTGCTGGCCGTCGGAGTACGTACTCCGACGGCTTCGTCCTGCCTGACCAGGGCAGTCATCGGGCGGCGGCGGTGAGAAGTACCCGTTTACGGAGGAGCGGGAGCTTGGCGCGGCCGAACATCTGGCGCTTGACCATCTTGATGTGGTTGACCCGGCCTTCGACGGGACCGGAGTTCCAGTGACTCGTCAGGCCCTGGACGACGGCGCCCCAGTCCTTCTCCAGGCCGGTGGCGAAAGAGTGGAGGCCCGGAAGCTCCTCGGCTCGCGCGCTGACGACCCATTCCTTCAGATGCTGGCCGGTGCGAGTGGTGAGGATGGCAGCGAAGCTGCGGACAAGGCGGTGGGCCGCCGCGAGCTCCGGGCAACGGGTAAGGACTTCGGTCAGCTGTTTTCCCTCACTCTCCGAGAGCCGGTCGGGGTGACGCATGATCCACCCAGTGACTTGTCGGAGTCCTGGTGGCGCGGGCCCGACGACGCGGATACGGCGTCGGCGTCGTGGCCGTAGATAGTCGCTGATGATCTGGTAGCTGCCGCGGTAGCCGAGGTCCTGGAGCTCGGAGTGGAGCTGGATCGCGTTGATGCCCCCTTCTGCCCAGCGTTTGTCCAGGTGGGACTTGTAGGGGTCGAGCTGGCTTGGCCGAGGTTGCTGTCGGCCGCCGAGTAACTCCTCAGGAGTTGCCGCGCGGGCGCATCGGCGGACCGTGTTTCCACCCATGTGTAACTCGCGAGCGATCTCTCGAATGCCATGGCCCTGGTGGAGGAGCGCGTGGACGATGGCGTGACGTTCACGGATACGGGCTTCGATCGGCGACATCTCCCTTGCCGACGGCGGTTCAATATCCGGCAGTTCACCCAGGCCGGAGCCGGGTGACCGCAGGCAGACGGTGTGCCGGCGCACGCATTGTTCCACCGCGGTGCCAAGGTTCTGCCACAGGTGAAAGCGGTCAACGACCTGGACTGCCTGTGGGGCCCCAACGCGGGCGCCCTCAGCGTAGGAGCCGGCACGATCCCGGCAGATCACCTCGATCCCAGGATGCTCACGCAGCCACGTGGCCAGCGTCCCCGCGTCCCGTCCTGGCAGCAGGGCGAGCGGTTTGCGGGTCTCGCAGTCGATGAGCACGGTCCCGTAGTGCTGCCCACGGCGGGTGGCAAAATTATCGACCCCGAGCACCTTGGGCGCTTCCCAGTAGGGATCAGGAAGGGCCATCAGCAGCCGCAGCAGCGTCGTCCGGCTGACCGCACTGTGCAGTGTTACGGCCAGCCGGGCGCCAGCGCGGCCTGCGAGCGCGACGGCCAGGGCCTCCAGAACCCGGCGCGAAGCAGGCGTCCGTCTCCCGTACCGGAAGGTCAGCCCCGCGACCTGCTCGACGAACGTACGACGCCCGCACAGGCCGTTGCCGCAGTACAAGCGCCGCACGGTCAACTCGATCAGCACCGGCTGGTCGCCGATCGGACTATCGGCCAGGCGACGCTCGTAGCAGCTGTGCACACGATTCGACGGAAGTTCACAGTCCGGGCACGGAGCAGCGCCATCGAGGGTTCTCACAACGATGTGCACCACACCGCACTCCGTGAACACCCGCTCCACCAGAACCGCTTTGAAGTGCGGAAACAGCACCGCTATGAGGTCATCACACCGCACCACGGTCTCAGATGACGGTACGTCACCGTGGCAGAACCCCGGTGATCGTCCTCACGGAATGTGTGCCAGAACCCAGGACTCACCGATAAAGCCAGTCCGGCCAGTGCGGCGGCCGTGGGCCGCTCTTCCGGGGATTTGGCCAGTGCGGACGTCACCAGGGTCAGGAGGTCGTCGGAGATCCCGGCGAGGTCGGGGCCGGCGGAGATCACTCGGGCGGCGACCGCGTCCGGTGCGCCGGTGCCGAACGGGAGGCCCCCAGGGGCGAACCGAAGGACGCTCGAGTACTAGGCGGGAGTTCGAGGCCCGGGTTCGTGTCGGTCATCGGGACGCAGGGGCCGACGAAGCGGGAGGCGCGGAAGGCTCACTTCCGTTCTCCGGCGCCGACGGACCGTTTCCTGCCCCGAACAGGAACGCCAGCAGCGTGACAACAACGAGCACGGTCCCGATTGCCGCGACCGGGTCGCCCTTCGTCTCCAGCCCAGGCTGGCTGTTCTTGGAATGGCGGTAGATGGCATAGCCGACGAGGCAGCCGACTACGAAGATCAGACCGTTCACCGGAGAGATGTACAGGTTCACCGAAGCCCTCAGAGGTTCCCGGGGCCTGCTACAGGCCCCACAACGATTGGGAAAGACCCCTCAGGGCGGTGCACGATGACACGACGGTCAAATCCGACATTCGCGTCTACCTAGCCACAAACTGAGGGGCTTTTTTTTAAGGGCCCCGGCCCTGCTGGAGAGGGAGTCAGCGTGCGGCCTGACGAACCTGCAGTGTGCCTGCGCTGAGCACACCCAGTGAACGGAGTATAGGGCGGGCACCTCCTGGAGGCGGTCGGTTCCCGGGAGTTGAACGCCTCCAGGGTCAGCTGCCTGACACCCCCGGACTGCCCTAATCAGCGGCATCGCAATGTACGTGACCTATCAGCACCCCGCCCTCGCGCAGCCGCTGAGTGTGGCCGCGGGCGTCGCAGCGGTGCTCCTGACGGCCGTCGGACTCATCGTCACTCGGCGCTGACCCCGGTCTGCTTCCTCCGGGGTGTGCGGCTACCGCCGAGACGAGTAGCACCAGAGCAGGCGCCTATTGCGGTTGGACATGGTTTCCCGGGCGGTCGCCTCGGCAAGGGGACGACCGCCCGGTCCTGCCGGAGCTGACCACAGCGGCAGAGCATCGCCTCACGTGGGGGTGAGAGGTGACGTGACACCCAGATCATCCTGCTGCCCTCTGCCCTCGAGGCGACGACTCGCCCGTCGCCGGCCGTGCTCGACGAAACTCACTCGTCCGCCTGCGGAAGGAGATGCTGTGCCGTGTCGCTCCCGGCAGGATGTCGTTAAGCCGATCGGTGCGCGGGATATCAGCGCTCTTGAGACTGCGCGCCGACCGAGGGCCCGAAGCCCAAGAGATCCGCTTCGGGCCCTCATCCCTGTGCGGTGCCCGCGTGGCGCCGGTTCTCCTGCTGTTGCAGGGTGAGGTTGCGGCGGCCCGGTGCCGACTCACCCTTCGCGGCCGGGCCGCCCCACGACTTTCCCGAACCACAGCCGTGCACCGCATCATGTCCAGGACCGGGGCGATCTCGGGTACTCGCCCGTGAGCGGGTGCAGGAGCAGCAAGCCGGCGAGGGTGTCGTCCAGCAGGCCTCGCAACGCAAGCCGGGCTTGAAGGCTGTTGTACGGCGACAGGCAGACCCTGAGGGGGGCGTGGGCTCCGCTGTCGTCACGGCTGTTCGATACGTCCTGCATCGTCATGCCATGAACAACGAGACGCGCCCGGAAGTCCGCGTGAGCCGAACGGGTACCGCGGGTGCGGCACACGAGCAGCCCGCCGTGGACCGCGCTTGCCGCTCCGACCCCGCCTCCCGTGCCCCACGTCCGGTCCTTCCTCGCGCCGGGCTCGTGGCCGGGGCGAGCGGGGAGGGCCGCCGCCCGACGCCCGACAGCCACCAGGCCGGGCCCGAGCTCTTTCCCGAACCCACCGTGCTTCTCGTGTCTGCGCCCCACCATCACCCACCACGGCCAAGGGCCTAGCCAGGAACGAAGGAGAGGGAAAAGGGTTGTCGGCACCGCGGGTCGGAGCTGTTCAAGGGGCCTGAATTGCACACAAACCCTGAACGTGCCGTCAGGGCTGGCGGTAGGGGACCTGGTAGAAAAACCGGTAGGGCGAGCGGTAGGGGGATTGGCCGTGCTGCCACACGCCGACCGCGGCGGCCGAAACCACACCCAGTGCGTGTCCGCAGGCGATGGAAATCGTTAAGCAGGTGTCGTCCCGGCCCTCCTTCCCCGGCCGGGACGCCCAGGACGCGGCGGAGATCACCCCGCTACGGGCGCGGGAAGTCGAACTCGCCACGCCGGTCGTCACGCACGCGTACTGGAACAGCCTCGCACGGGCCGACGTCCTCGCGGCCCGTAACGCGCTCAAGCACCACCACGAGCAGCAGAGGGCTGACGCCTCCAGCTAGCCGCAGACCGCTCCTTAAACAGCGGTCGTCGAGTCTGCCGTTTCGGTCTCGCGTCGGTATGCGGCGTTCAGCTGCTGGGCCTCTTCGAGCTGGTCCTCGAGGATGACGATGCGGCACGCGGCCTCGATCGGCATGCCCTGGTCGACAAGTTCGCGGGCGCGGGCTGCGATGCGCAGCTGGTAGCGGGAGTAGCGCCGATGGCCGCCCGCGGAGCGCAGCGGGGTGATCAGGCGGGCTTCGCCGATCGCGCGGAGGAAGCCCTGGGTGGTGCCGAGTATCTCGGCGGCCCGGCCCATCGTGTAGGCGGGGTAGTCGTCGTCGTCGAGCCGGCCGTAGGAGTCGTCTGCTGTCATTGCACCTCTCTCGTGGAACGCGTGGAGGGGCCCTGGCACCATGTGTGCCAGGGCCCCGAAGGAACTGCTACACCATCTGCCGGCCCTGATACTGCACCGGCCTACTGTTTCCGCACGAGCTCACGGGGGGTGAGAGCGTGTGCGGGGATCGCGGTTGCTCGACCGGAGACCACCTCACTATCGATGTCCTGCGGTACCCGGGCTCAGCCATTCCGCCCGGGCGATCCTGATGGCGCCTCGCTCCTCCGTTCTTTCCCTCTTGATCCAGCGCCTTCGAGGGGCGCTGTCTATTGCTGGTACTGCGCACTGCTCTGTACTACGGGTGATGCGAACTGCTTGGTGACCTGAGGAAGCGTCACTCTTCGGCAGCCAGCCCCGTCGCCCGTCCTGCGTCTGCTCTGGCTTAGAACCCCACTGCCGAACCTCCCGGTGCGCGCGCCCGCAGCCGACGCCTTCACCGAGGAACCACTCACATACCTTCACTGCTGGATACCGCTAACTGCACTAACGGGTACTGCAACTTCAACTGCGGTCCTGCTCACGGCGGCCCCTGATCACTGCGAGCCACCCGGTCCGATCGTCAGCCCCGTCGCCGACCTGCAACAACCCTGGCTTCGGAACTCCACCACCGCACCGTCCTGCACATTCCAACTACATGTACTGCTACCTGGCAGTTCGTGTCTGCCGGGCCCTGCTGATCTCGACTACAAGAGAAACCATAGCCAGACGATCACCCAATGTCTACTCCAGCCAACACAGATTTTCGTGCCCCCTGCGAGGAACAAGTCGGTCCCGAACAGGAACGGTGAAGGACCCGCCGGAAGGGTTGGCGGGCTAGGTCCAGAGCACAAGCACGACGCCCGCACCGGGCAGTAGGCGCAAGGCGTGGGGGACCCTGAAGGGACACGATGAGTGGCTCCAAGGCGGGAAGCCGGCCGAGGTCGTGTCCGTCAGCTCCGAAGATCACTCGATGATCTTTGAAGACGGACCCTAGCTGCCTCATCGGTCGAAGCTTCGTCCGACTGCCTCCGCCCGGCAGAGCACGCGAACCTCGGCCGAGTGCCGAAGCCCTCATCCTCCGTCGGTCGGCGTGGACGCCGAACCTGCATGGATCACGCCTTTCTTGGCCGCCTGCCCTGGCGGACAACACGACCGTCACGGTCCGCCCGCGGCCGACGGACGGTCGCTGCCGCGGACAGCGCCGCCCCGTCATGAGGGCGTATGCGTCCGGACGCGATCGACGGGCGACTGTCCGGCTGATATCCGGAAGGATCAGGGCGCGCGACACGGCATGGAAGTGAGCCACCGTCGAAAACCATTCGGGGTTCCGTCCCGGCCTCTCGGGAAGCCGGAGGGACGACAAGACGGATGCCTGGTGTGTGCATGCCGGGTGAAGGATCGAGAGGCGCCAACCATGACCACGGTGCTCGTACTGCACAGCGTCAGCCTGATGCGCTCCGCGCTGACGGCACTCCTTCAGACTGAACCCACGTTCGACGTGGATGCGGCGGGCTGGATATCCGCCCGTGAGAACGCAAGCGCGCTGCACCCCGATGTGTGCCTGGTCGACCTCGACTGTCCCGGCGCGACCTCCTTATTAGAGGGCGGCGCCGGGAACACGGCCGAGCGGGTGCCGGTGCCGCGCGCCGGGCTCGTCGTCTTGGCGTCGGCTGGACGACCCGGAGCGCTGCGCAGAGCGTTCGATGCCCAAGCACTGGGATTCGTGGACAAACACAGCTCCGCACAACGGTTGATCAAGGGCATCACGGAAGTGGCCGCGGGTCAGCGGTTCGTGGACGCGTCACTGGCTTGTGGGTTCCTCGAGGCTTCCCAAATGCCGCTGACCAGACGGGAACTGAGCGTGCTGGCGCGGGCCGCCGAAGGTGAGACGGTGGCGGAGATCGCCCGTCGACTCCATCTGACCAGCGGAACGGTACGGAACTACATGGCCGCGGCGACCCGCAAGGTCGGCGCCCGCAACCGCATCGACGCCATCCGCATCACGCAGGGCGCCGGCTGGGTCTGACGTCGCGGTCGCAGGCCGGGCCGACCGCTGTGACCGCACCCTTCGACGCCGTGGGGTCCTCATCACGAAGCCTGGGCAGGGGTGCCCTCACACCGCGGCCCTCCGACTCCTCCGTGCGCGCGGCGCTCCGATGCGCTTGTCGATCACGCTCCTGCCCAGCGGATTCGGAGTCGTGGTACCAACGGCCAACCAGGTCGCGGTAGAGCTCCGACTCGGCCAGAAGGGCGTCGTGCGGTGCACAAAGGGCTCGGTCGCCGTCCAGGACCAGGACTCGGTCGGCCCGCAGAGCGGAGCTGATCCGGTGGGCGACGAGCACGAGAGTGCCGGGGCGCGCGGCGAGGACACGCTCGGTCCGCTCCTCGGTCTCCGGGTCGAGGTGACAGGTGGCCTCGTCCAGCAACAACAGAGGGGCCGGGGACACATAGGCGCGCCCGAGGGCCAGTTGCTGGCACTCCCCCAACGAGAGGCGACGCGGGTCGACCCTCCCGTGCAGGCCGCCGAGCCGCCGCATCAGGTCTTCCAAACGGAGGAGGCGCGTGGCACGTTCGAGGTCGGCACGGGAGGCGTCGGGCCGAAAGTACGCGAGGTTCTCACCAACCGTCCCGCTGAAAACATACGCCCGCTGCGGCAGGAGTGCTCGGCGCAGCTGCGGATGCGCCGGTCCGTCGGGACCTGCCGCGGCTCCCGCCACCCGCACCGAACCGGCATCCGGCGTGAGCATCCCGGCGAGCAGAGATGTGAGGGTGGACTTGCCGATGCCGCTCGGCCCTACGACCACGAGGTGCTCGCCGTCCTCAAGGGTCAGGTCCAGCTCCCGCAGCACAGGGCGAGCTCCAGTGCCGTACGCGAAGGTCACGCCTCGAAGCTCGGCCGCGGGTATCCGTCCGGAGCGGCCTGACCTCGCGGGCCGCGCAGGTCGGGGGTCATCGGCAGGTATCCGTCCGGACGTATGCGCAGGAGATTCGACCAGAGGCTGGGCAGTCGGGATTGCCGGGGCAGGGTAGTCGGGTTGGCCGGTGAACCGCTCCAGCACGACCAGGAGGCGGGTGCCGGCCGTTCCGGCGGCGGTCATCAGGGCGTGCAGAGCGGGCAGGAGTGCCTGGACCAGGTAGGTCAGCGCTCCCAGCAGGGCGCCCGCGGTCAGTCCGCCCTTGAGGAGAAGGGGGGTCGCGGCGAGAAGTGCCACCAGGGGAAGTCGGCCGGCGACGCCGAGCGCGAACGATCGTACGGCCGCCCAGCGGGCCAGCCTCCGCGACAGCCGTGCCTCGACTGCGATCAGTCTGCCGACCTCGGCAGCGATCCGGGTTCTGGCTCCGCACGCCGCCACGTCGCGCAGGCCGGCGGCCACCTGCCCGGACAGCGCGGACAATGCCTCGTCGGCGTCCAAATAGGCACGCTGTGCCGCCGCCATGGAAGGAAAGGTGGACAGGAAGAGGATGAGTCCGACCAGCAGCGGCGGCAGGACGACGATCAGCAGCGCCGGGTCGAGCGAGGCCATGCCGAGCAGCGCGCCTGCCGTGGTGAAGACGAACGAGCGGGCGGTCAGGACCAGGCCGGCGAAGCTGTCGCGGGCGATCTCGGTCTGATGCGTGAGTCGGGACACGGCCGCGGTCGGGTCGGCTCGTGCCGGCTCGGCGAGCGCGGCGCGGAGCGCCTGGTCCACCGCCCGGCGCATCAGACCGTCGCGGAACGGTTCGACCAGGTCGGCCAGTCCTCTGAAGACCTGGCGGACGGCAAAGCCGCCGAGCAACGTGGCGCCGGCCGCGACGCAGAGCCAGAGCAGGCCGGTGCTGGTACGGCCGGCGAGGAAGCCGTCATCGAGCGAGCGGGCGACGCCGTAGCCGCCGAGGAATGTCTGGCCGCTCTCCAGGAGGGACCATCCGGACAGTGCGATCAGGACAGGTCGGTGTCGGCGCAGGAACCGTCGACCGTCTGGCAACACCCCTCTCAGGGAGCCACGTTCATCGTTCCTGATCCATCTCGGGTCATCCGGGGCTCGCCGTGTCGAAGGTCCGGCCTTGTGCCAGGGCGAGGAGCCGTCGGTGGCTGCAGCGAGGCGGGCGTCGTTCATCAGGCCTTCTCCCCCGCTGCCTGGTGTCCGGAGATGGCACCGGGCGGCGAACCGATGTCGGGGGCCGTTCGAGAGTTGCTTGGACGGTCGGGTCCGGCGTCCGTGGCGGTGAAGACGGCGCGGTAGTCCGGCATCCGCCACAGCACGTCGTGCGGGCCCACCCCGCGGATGCGGCCCTTCTCCAGCCAGAGGACCAGATCGGCGCCGGCCGCGGTCGACAGTCGATGGGCGACCAGCAGTCGGGTGCCGGCACGGACGTCATGGGCGAGCGCGCGCTCCACCTCCCGCTGGGTGACGGTGTCCAGGCCGGACATCGCGTCGTCCAGCACGAGCAGTCGTCCGGCGTGCGCGAACGCCCGGGCCAGCCCCAGGCGCTGGCGCTCACCTCCGGACAACGGTGCGTACGTGAGCGGGGTGTCGTATCCCTGCGGAAGACGCGTCACGAAGGTGTCCGCTCCAGCTGCACGGGCGGCGGCGCGTACGGCCGCGGGGGGCGGTGCGACGGCGCCGAACGCGATGGCGTCGGCGACCGTGGTTCCGAAGAGGGCGGGCTGTGCGAAGGCGTGAACCACCTCCGTGCGCAGGTCCTCTTCGGTGAGCCGGTCAAGCGGGACGCCGTCCAGACGCACGCAGCCCTCCTCGGGGTCGGTCAGTCGGCCCGCCACCGCGGCGAGGGCGGACTTGCCCGAACCGGAGCGGCCCACGACGGCCACCGTGGTCCCGCCGGGCACGGTGACGGTGACGTCGTGGAGGACGTGGGCGCCATCGCGCACGACACCGACACCGCGCAGCTCCAACGTCCCCGGTCCGCCTGCCGGCAGAGCCGACGGACCGTGCGCGACCGGGGACAGGAGTGCCGGTTCGACCGTGCGTCGAGCGGCCGCCCTTCCCTTCACGAGGGAACCGACCACCCCGGCCACTGCCCCGGCGCCCGCTGCCAGCGCCGCGTACCGGGAGGCGGCGACCAGGTCACCGACGCTCAGGTGTCCGGCGGCGAGCCGCAGGCCTCCCACACCGAGAACGAGACAGACGAGCAGCGGCATCAGCACTGCGCTGTGCGCGACGGCACGCCCGTAGACCCGCCACATGGCACGGCCTTCGGTGCCGAGGCGTGGCAGGTCCGCGAGCACGCGGCGTCGTTCCCGGCGTGCGGTGCCTGCGGCGACGACGGTCTGGGCTCCGCCCAGCACCTCGGCGAGCCGATCGGCGATCTCCGCCTGGACCCGCTGATACCGGCCGACCGCCACGGACGAGGAGCGGGCGAACGTCCGAAGGAGCAGCACCAGCAAAGGGACCCCCAGCAGAAAGGCCGCGGCGGTCCACACGTCGATGACGGCCAGCGCGACAAGGGCACCGAGAGGCGGGAGCAGAGCCGCCAACACTCCCGCCGAAGCGGCCGGAACGGTGCCCGCCTCGGTGGCGTTGGCGGTGAGCCGGGTGGCCA
Source organism: Streptomyces sp. NBC_00386 (assembly GCF_036063235.1). Classification (NCBI taxonomy): domain Bacteria; kingdom Bacillati; phylum Actinomycetota; class Actinomycetes; order Kitasatosporales; family Streptomycetaceae; genus Streptomyces; species Streptomyces sp. NBC_00386. The sequence goes on along the minus strand of NZ_CP107950.1, from coordinate 10,151,290 downwards.
GATCCCCGGGCGCGAAGGAGGCGGTGGCGCGGTCCGGCTCCGCGCGCAGGAGCCGGTCGAGTGTCCGGGTACGCAGCCAGGCGGTGGAGCGGGCGTTGACGGTTCCGACGAGCAGGGCGTCCACGGAGTCGAGCAAGATCTCCGCAACGACGAGCGCGGCGCACGCGAGGGTCCATGGGGTGGCGCCCGGCGACTGGGAGAGGAGCAGGTCCAGAGCGTGCCCGAGGACCGCGGGTTCAGCCAGCGAGACGAGCACGGAGGTGACGGAGCAGAAGAGGATCGCGAGGCTGTGTCCGCTGCTGTGCCGGAGTGCCTGGCGCAGTACGCCGTCACTGACGGCACGGACTTCCGAGTCTTCCTCAGCGTCGCTCCCGGCGACGGACAAAGCGACCGGGAGGCCCGGGCCGGATGTCATGGCGGAGGTCTCCTCCCCGGGAACGGCTGAAATGCGTGGTGTGGAGGGCCGGCGTCGCACTCCGGTCGATGAGCTGTCTTCGTCGGGCTAACACCTCGGCGTGAGCGTCGTCGGGCCGGTGACCGGCCGGTGTGTCAGTTGCAGGTCGTGACGGACAAGCTGCTGTCGCCGCAGAGCAACAGGCTCGCGCGGCTGCCGGTGGCGACGTCGCCGGTGGCCTCTTCCTTCGGGGTCTCCATCGACTGCAGGTCGAGAAGCGTCATCGTCTTTCCTTTCAATCGGGAACTGTGAGCGGTTCGTACGTCCTGCGGGTGGTGCACTTCACGATCCCTGTACGGGACCGGCTTGTGGGTTCCGCCGGGGCGGCGAGAGGAAGGGCAGATGCACGTCTCCGCCGGAGGCGGCGCTGCCGAGGGCGAGGAGGCAACCGGCGGTGCCGGTGGCGAGGTCCATGGACAGCCGCATCATCTGCTCGCCGGGGAAGGCCAGATGGCCTTTGTAGGGGACGGCGTGCCGGGTCAGGGCGTCGATCTGTCGGCGGACGTCCCCCGGCGCGGTGCCGGGGCCGGGCGCGGTGGTCCGGCTGAGGTGCAGCACCATGCCGGCGGCGCCACGGAACAGTCCAGGTTGGGCGTAGAAGGTGGCCTGTGCGGCCTGTACGATCTCGCGACGCGCTCCTTCGAGGTCCTCGTCAGCCCGGTGGGCGAGGTAGTCGTCGAGCACCATGCCGATGCCGACGCTGCCGGCGCCCAGGTACGGCATGGTCCGCCAGCCCTCGTCGACCTGGAGCGTTCCAGAGGCGCTGCGGACACACCGGGCGAGGTCTTGCCGGAGTGCGTCGCCTGCCCGGTCGAGCAGCGTGGTATCACCGGTGCGTTCGTAGAGTCGGACGAAGAGCAGGGCCGGTCCGGACGCCCCGTACAGGAGCCCGGCGCGGGTGATGCCCGGAACGGCCTCGGCGACCAGTTCGGCGCAGCGCCAAGCCGCGTCGTGCAGGGCCGGTGTTCCGGTCGTGGTCGCGAGGGAGTCCAGGGCGAGTCCGGCGCCGGCGAGGCCCCCGTGGAGATCGGGGGCGATGCCCTCCCAGGGCCGAGCTTGCGCCGACTCGACGAGTTCCAGGGCCCGTTCGGGGTGGCCGAGGCGGTCCAGTGTCCAGGCGATGCCGGTCAGTCCGTCGTAGAAACCGATCGGTGTGCCGGACTCCGGTACCTTGGTGTGGCGCAGAAGCCACTCCTCCGCCTCGGTGTGGGGGTCCGAGCCGGTCTCGGCGAGGGCGTACAGGACACCGGCAGTGCCGTACCCGAAGGTCGCTCCGCCGCCGGTGGTGGCGAACTGGGCGATGTCGCCGGGGAAGAATCGGTCGTCGCGCTCGGGGGTGGCGGAGGCCAGTACGGCGCGGACCATCGAGTTGCGGCTGCGTGGCCAGTCGCCTGGCTCGACGGGCAGGTAGGGTCCGGCAGCGGGTCGCTTGGTGCCGCGGGTGATCTCCTCGACCGCCTCGTCCAGGAAGCTTCTGTCGACGGGGAACTGCTCGGCGGCGATGTCCGCCAGGTGTCGGGCTTTGGCCCTGTCGAGGGGAAGCAGACTGGTGAGCGGCAGGAACAGGGCGAGCTGCAGGCAGGCCAGGGCGTACCGGTCCACGTCGTGTCCTCGCCGGTCGGCGGGGGCGACGAAGCCGGGGTTGGCAACGGTCTGGCGTCGGCCCTCGTCGATGTGGGCTGCGGCCTCGAAGTCGATGAGTGTCACGGACTGTTCGTCCTCGGAGACCATGATGTTGAAGAGATGAAGGTCGTTGAAAACGACTCCGCGAGCGTGCACCGCGTGCACCGCGTCCTCGACCAGCCGGTGGATACGCAGGGCCCAGGCGGTGTATTCGGCGAGCGCCTCGGGGCCGGGGCCGGACTCGATGAGGGGGTGACGGCGCGCGAAGAAGGTGTTGAGCGGTTTGCCCTCCACGAACTCCATCGCCAGGAACTGGTGGTCTCCGACGGAGAACGTCCCCCGTACCTCCGGGGTGCAGCCGAGTCCGGAGAGCCGCTCCAGGGCTTCTTGTTCGCGGCGCAGTCGGGCAACTGCGTCGGCGCCGTCGGCGGCCAGTCCTGCGTGCGGCCGGGCCTCTTTCAGGACGACCTTCTCACCGGTGGCACGGTCGCGGCCGACGTAGACCCCGCCTCCGTTGGAGAAGTGCAGGGCGCTCTCGATGGCGTAGGGAAGTTCGCCGACGGTGAGCGCGGCCCGGGCTTCGATGTGCGGCACGAGGAAGGCCGGCGGCTCGATCCAGTCGGGTATCCGGAAGGCGGGCCCGCGCAGATCGGGGACGAGGCGTCCGTCGGGGCGCCGAACCGCGGGCCGTAGTTCCCCCTCCTCGTCGTAACAATGGCGGCGGGTGAAGCTGCCGTAGCGGAGGTGAACCGGTCCGGATCCCCAGCGTAGGTCGCTGAGAATGTAGGGCGCAGGCTCGCCGTCGAGGAGAACGGCGAGGTCTTCGGCGACGCGGTGGCACCGCCCGTCGTCGGACGGGTACACAGTGATGAATTTGCCGCTCGCAGCCCGATCCGCGTACTTGGCGTTGCGATGGTGCAGCAGATAGCGGCTGGGCACGAACTTGTAGGCGAGACGCTGCTCTTGGCAGTAGGTGGAGACCCGCGCGAGTACGGACTCGGCGTTGCCGAGGCACGCGGACACATGGATCTTCCATCCCTGCTCGGGGAGTTGGCAGTCTGCCGGCCGCAAGGCCAGCCAGTCGCCGACGCGGTGACGCTGCCAGCCCTCAGGGACCGGTGCGAGGGCCACGGCGTACTGCTCTCCCCTGCGGTCGGCTCCGCCGGTCGGACCGGTGTTCAACCGGTGCGGAGCGTCATAGAAGTGCGGGTCCGCGTCACAGAAGGCGGCGTAGCCCTTGATCACGTCCACTCCCTCGGTCCGCGGTACCGGCTCCGTGTCGGCCTGACAGGAAGAACGGTGTCATCCGGCGAAGGGGCGCCAATAGTCACACACGTCAGCAACTGACCGTGCGAAACGCATGGGTAACCCCGGCCTTGGGGAAGGGTTGCCTGCACTATCCAAGCCCAGGCCGAGGCCGCCCTGCTGGACGCGCTCACCGATCCGGCGCAACTTCGCGCCGCCACCGACAACGGCCTGTTGCACGGCTTCGCCGGGCTCGTCCACATCACCGCGCGCGCCGCCGCCCCGGCCTCCGCCGGACAGCTCCGCGCCCTTCTCACCGTGCTGGTCCGCCCGGCGTCGCCCCTGACGACGCCGCCGCCCGGCTCTTGGAGGACGCGGCGGGCGCCGGACTCCTCGACGGAGCCGCCGGAACCGCGCTGGGACTGCTCACCGGGACAGCGCGGAGCCACCCCGCACCGCCTGGGACGCCTGCCTGCTCACCGCCTGAACCCGACCCAAGGACTTCCTGATGCACCCCGACCACTGGCAGCAGCACAACATCACCTTCCGTGACCGGGACACCGGGCGGCATGCCGTCACCGAACGCCTCGCCCCCGTACTTCTGGCCGCCGAGGTTGTCTCGATGCCGATCTTCCGGGGGTTCAGGAAATCTGAAGACCTTCAGCCCACCCGCAGACCCGGAGATCCGCGCCATGGTCATCGCCGAGCTGTACCGGCACAACGTCAACGGCGAGCCCGTGTGGAAACTCCGCACCATCGGTCAGGGATGGGCAGAGGGACTCGACGGACTCGCCCGAGCCGACGGCGTAAACGTCGAATAGAGGACGTCTGAAAAGCCTGTCAGCGGGCACGTTGGCCCGTCTCTCCACGCGGAGGGGTAAACACATCGGCATGTCCGGGTCAGCGCAGAGCTTCGATGGCTTTCACGACCAGGGCGCGCGCTTCGGCCCCGTAAACGGCCATGCTGCGCAGCTCTTCGAACGCGGCCAGGTACAAGGCGATCTCACCGGGTTGCGTGATGTTGACCTGCGCGGACAGCAACTCGACGGAGACGAGAGTGTCGTCGTAGACGTGGAACAGCTCCTGCGGCCACAGGATCCGCTGCGGGGTGGCGTCGGGGATGATGCCGAGCGACACCGATGGGAGCGCACCAGCCGTGAGCAGGTAGCCGAGCTGGGCCGCCATCGTGTCCTGATCCCCGAGCTGGTAGCGCAGTACGCCCTCTTCGATGACGAGGACGAACCGGTGCCCTGGCTCGTGGATGACCTTTGACCGCTCGACGCGTGCGGCTGCGGCGCTCTCGGCGTCGTCTGGGATGTCGAGCAGGCGGGCGTTGCTGCTGAGCACGACGCGGCTGTAGCCCTCCGTCTGAAGGAGTCCCGGCACGAGGGTCGGCGAGTAGATCCTGAACAGTGCGGTGGAGCGGAACAGTTGCATGTAGCTGTCCTGGAGCTGCCGCAGGCCCATGCGGGTGCGCCGTCGCCATTCGGTGTACAGGGACTCTGCGTTGAGGGACGCGGCCACCAGGTCGTCGGCGCGTGTCTCGGCTCGGCAGGTCGCGCACCAGCGGCGGATGTCGGTCGGTGACGGCGGGGTCTTGGCATTCTCGATGCGCGACGTTTTGGCATGGTGCCAGCCGCACAGGCTGGCCAGCTCTGCGACCGTCAGGTCGGCGTCCTTGCGGATGGCGCGCAGCTGGGCGGCTACGCTTTCGCGCGCGGCCTGGGCCGAGGACGACGGTGAGAGGGGCATGAGCCGGCCTGTCTGTTGCTTGCTGTCAGTGGATCTCGTACTGGTCGTGCGGGGTGGCGCGTTCCCATACGGCATCGAAGGCGTCGGTGCACTGCTTGACGATGCCGGGCTCGGTGCGGAGTTCGAGCGGGGGATCAGCCCAGTCGCCGTCGCCGGTGAAGTGGTTGAACAGCACGCGGGCTCCGTCGAAGATCCACAGGTCGCAGCCTGGCAGCAGCAGGTCGACGGCCTGGCGGCGGGGCAGCCAGCGGACCTGTTCGCCCGCGTGCGCGTTGACGCCGGCGCCTGCGTGCTCGTACCGGATGTAGTCGGTGACCGGTTCGGAGACGACACGGGCGCGCCGGACGGTGACGCCGCGGGCGGTGGCTTGCTGGATCAGGTCAACCCACGGCGCCCAGTAGGCGGAGCCGGGGTCGGCGTCGCGCCGGCCTGTCTCCTTCCACTGCTGGTAGTCGTCCGCCTCGTCGCCGACACCGTAGGAGTCGCGCATCTCCAGGTGCACGGCGGAGTGTTGGGCGGCTTCGAGGAGATCGTTAAAGCGCAGCTCGTTCTGCGGCATCGCAGGCCTCCCTCAGCAGCGGGACGAGGTGGACGGGGATTCGGATGACGGTCTCATGGTCGGGGATGCCCTTGTCGTGTCCGGGCGCGGTGTTCTCCTGGCACAGGTCTCGGGTCTTGGCATCCGCGGTGTAGCTCTGGAGCACGACGTCGGCGGTCTCGGTGTCGACCCACGCGGTGGGCGACCCGCTCTGTCCCGTCTCCGGGTCGATGCCGATGAACAGTAAGGCCATTGCTTTCCTCCCCTGATGGTGCGTGCACTGATGTGCACCAACGTCACCCGTGCGAGCCGCTGGGTCAAGGCCGCAAACCAGCCTTATCCCCTGGCTGATCATTCAGGCGCACAACGGTGCACAAGCCTGGCAGCGGTACACATCACGTCTCTAGCGTCAGGAGGCACAACAACGCCCAGCGACCGCGCGAACGGTCCCGGGGACGGCCGACTGGTTGGAGTCGACATGCCGCAGCCTACGCACACCGCGAGCACCACCGACAGTCCGCAGCATCACCGCTGGTGCCATTGGCACAAAGGCCCGTCGGAGACCGCGATCCTGGTGGACGCGATCGAGCGCAACAGCGCCCCGCCCATCGCCCTGTACGCGTGCGCGCCCTGCCGGGAACAGCGTGGTCTGGTTCCGTTCACCGACCGGCCATGATCTGGACGCCGAAGCCGCCACCCGCGCGCGGATTGAACGCGGCTCAGTACTCGGGACACGCCTGCTGCTGGTGCAACACCCGGCTCACGCGCGGCGCCCGGTCAGCCGGTCGCGCCGCCGGGATGAGTGGCGCCCACGACCTGAGCATCGAGGTGTACGAGTGCGGGCCCGACTGCCCGGGACGCTCGGGGCCCGGAGGTGGTGACGCGGCGCCGGGCGATGGACGCGGCGCTGGTCATCTCGGACAGGAGCGTCTCGAAGCGCAGGTGGACGGCGGCGTCCGCGCGGCCGAGCGCGGTGTCGGGTCTGGGCTCGGTGTCGGCGAGCTTGGACTCCCACTTGGAGACGGTCGCGACCGCCAGGCCGAGGTCCTGGGCGAAGGCCCGCACGCTCAGTCGCAGGACAAACCGCAGGGCCTTGGCCTCCAGGCCGGTCCAGTGGTGCACGGTCGCCACGCGTCTCTCCCTTCCACCGGTCATCGAAGCACGGTCCGTGCAGTCGGCGGGACGGAAGTGGAACGGAAGTAGAACAGGCGGTGATTGGGCGGGAGTTGGGCAGCGGCCACGCTCAAGGGGTCATCACTTGTCGAGCCTTTTTGGACGGTCTTGAGCATGGAACCCCTCACGGAGCATCGCCCGGTCAGCGGCCCGGTTGTTTACGGATTCCTGCGGCTGGTGAAGGTGCCTACGGCCCGGCAGGCGGCACTGACCGTCTCGCTCGCCGAGTACTGCCGCAGCCACGAACTGCAGCTGTCCGGCGTCTTCACCGACCGTGACGTGAGTCCCGGACCCGACTCCGCGGCGTTCACCGGGCTGCTGAACGTGCTGGCCCTGCCGAACATCTATGGCGTGATCGCCCCGGCCATGTCGCATATAGGGCCGAAGGCCATAGCCGCTGAGCGCGGGCGCCGGATCGAGGCGGCCGGCTCCCGGCTGCTGCTGGTCCGCCGACCCCGCACCGCACACCCGCCCATCTCCCACAGCGGCCCCGTCCGCCGCCGCAGCCCGGGAACCACCCGCGTCCTGGACGCCGAATCATGAGGGCGACGATGACCGAAACGATCCAGCGGTTCTTCGACGCCCGGCTCGAATCCATCGGCCAGGCACGGAAGTTCACCACGGACGCCCTGGCCGCGTGGGGCTTTCAGGCCCGCGCCGAGGACATCCGGCTCTGTGTCTCCGAGCTCGCCACCAATGCCCTGGTCCACGGCACCGTCGCCGACCACGGCTTCCTGGTCAAGCTGGATGCCAATAAAGAAGTCGTACGCCTGGAAGTGCACGACAGCCGCCGCCGGCAACCCGAGGCCCGCCAGGCCGCCGACACGGACATCTCCGGACGCGGCCTGACGCTGGTGAGCGTGCTCGCCGACGGCTGGGGAGTTCAGGACCGCACCCCGTTCGGAAAGATCGTCTGGTCCTGCTTCAAGGTCACGGGAGGGACGGCGTCATGACCGTCATCCTCACCCCACCGGCGCCGGAACTGCGACTGCTGGCCTCGCTCGCGTCCTGGACCTGGCCGGGCACCGGCCCGAACGGCCGCGAGGTCGCGCACATCCTGATCACCCACGCCCAGGCCCTGACCGGCGACACCGTCGAGGCCCGCCTGAGGCGGCTGTCGGACAGCCTCGGTTCCCTGGCCGGCCCCCGGGAGGTCGTCCCGGAGCTCAACCGGTGTCTGCAGATCGTCGACGACCAGGTGCTGGTGCACTTCCCCGGCGCCTCCCGCAAGCGGCGGCTGCCCACCCAGAGGTCCTGGACCAAGCTGGTCGCCCGCAACCTGCTCGGCCTGGACCCGCTGCCGCAGACCGCCGACACCGCCCGCGTCGACGCCTACCTGAACGCCGCGCTCGCAGCCGAGCGACTGCTGTTCGGACGCGCCCGCACCCGCTGACCCCTGGGAACTTCCCGCACGGCCCCGGACGGAACGGATGAGAGGGAACTGCCATGGAAACCTTCGAACGCGCCCGGCTGGAAGCCTACTTCGCCCGGATCGCCACCCAGTTCACCCCGGATGAGCAGACCGCCTCGTTCCTGATCACGCACCTGCTGCCGGAGCGACCCGCGTTCGTCCAGGCCGTCGCCGCGATGACCCGTCTCACTGCGGTGCTGCCCAAGCCGAAGTCCATCCACCCGGACGCGAAGCGCGAGGTCGAGCAGACCGTCCCCGTCGACACCCTTACCCGCGACCTGTTCACCGAGGCCGACGACGCCCTGGACTACCTCGAATCCCGGGCCGCAGGCGAGACGATCTGTCTCCTTGACGTCGGCGGCTACTTCGCCCACACCCTCGCCGAGGTCCACAGCCGGTTCACCGGACGGATCGCCGGGGTGATCGAGGACACCGAGAACGGGCACCGCCGTTACGAAGACCTCGACAAACTGCCCTGCCCCGTCATCTCCGTCGCCCGGTCCCCGCTGAAAGACCCCGAGGACTTCCTCGTCGGCCAGTCCGTGGTCTTCTCCACCGAGGCTGTCATGCGCGGCCGCGGCGACATCCTCCACGGCCGCCCCGCCCTCGTGATCGGCTTCGGCAAGCTCGGCTCCTCCATCGCCCGCCTCCTGCAGGCCAAGGGAGTCCAGGTAACCGTCTTCGACCTCGACCCCGTCCGCCGCACCCAGGCCCTGTCCCAGGGCTTCACCGTCGCCCGTGACCGCGAGACCGCCCTGACCGGCGCCGGGCTGGTGCTCTGTGCGACCGGCGCGATATCCCTGCGCGGCGAGGACTTCTCCCACCTGCGCAACGGCGCCTACGTCGCCACCGTCACCTCCAGCGAGGACGAACTCGACCTCGCCGGACTCCCGGACGTCTACACCCGCACCGTCGTCGGCGACCACGTCACCCGCTACCGGACGACCGGCCACTACTTCTATCTGGTGAACGGCGGCAACGCCGTCAACTTCATCCACGGCGCCAGCGTTGGGCCGTTCATCTTCCTGGTCCAGGCCGAGATCCTCGCCGCGATCAGGATGCTCACCCGCGGCGACCTCGCCCCCGGCATCCATGAGGTCCCCGTACCCAACCGCGAAGCCATCGCGACAACCTGGCTCTCCTACTTCAACAGGTGATCACCATGCCCATCACGGCAGGCCACATCCGCACCACCATCGCCGCCTACCTCGACCAGTACCCCGAGGACAAGCGCGAACTCGGCGTCGTCCTCGGCCTGATCGACGACGGCGACGACCTCACCGGCCGCAAAACCCTGCCCGGCCACGTCACCGCCGGCGCGATCCTCGTCGGCCACGACGGCCGCGTCCTACACATTCTCCACAACGTGACCCAGAAGTGGCTCTTGCCTGGGGGACACCTGGAGCCCTCAGACAACACGCTCCTGCAGGCCGCCAGCCGCGAACTCGCCGAGGAGACCGGTATCCCACTCCACGTCGTCACCCCGCACGGCGAGACCCCGCTGCACATCGACATCCACCCCATCGACGCCAACCCTGCCAAGGGCGAACCGGCCCACCAGCACTTCGACTTCCGCTTCCTGTTCCGCACCATCGCCGACATCGGCGAACTGCAGACCGAAGAGGTCTCCGACGCTGCCTGGCGAACGGTCGGCGCTCTTCACGATGAGAAGTTGAGGCAGCGCGTCGCTCAAGCACTGAGCTGACGGCAAGACCGGCCGCCCCCAGCTCCTCCCTCCCGACGCGCGTGGGGCGGCCCCTCAGGCCATCCGGAGTAACCTTCGTCACCTGACACGGTGACCTCTGCCATGGAAAGCGACACGATGGACGTGGCTCAGCCGCAGACCGACGACCAGCCAAAGCCCTGCCGCCTGCCCTCGCATCCATGACTCTGCTGGTCACCGCCGTCATCGTCCACGACAAGGCCGCCAACCGGATCGTCCTCCTCCAGCGCAGCCAGAACGCCAAGTTCGCCCAGGGCATGTGGGACCTGCCGGTCGGCAAAAGCGAGCCCGGCGAGCCCATCACCGACACCGCCGTACGCGAGCTGTACGAGGAGACCGGCCTGACCGTGAAGCCGGAGTCACTCAAGGTCGCCCACATCATCCACGGCGCCTGGGGCGTGGAGGCCCCCAACGGCTTCCTCACCGTCGTCTTCACCGCCGACAAGTGGACCGGCGAACCCGAAAACCGCGAACCGCGCAAGCACGCCCAGGTCCGCTGGGTCGATGCCGACGCCATCCCCACGGAGTTCGTGGACACCACCGCCAGTGCCCTCCACCGATACCTGGCAGGTGGTCCGGAAGTCTCCCTCGACGGCTGGCGATAGGAACGCCGACACCCCCTCATGAACCGACTGTCGCCGACGGTCCATCGGAAAGTACACCGAGACTGCCAAGGCTCCGAAGCGTTCCCGAAGCCATCTGGATGCCAGCTGGCGGTCTGCTGATCATGGATCATGTCTGACTTGAACCGGCATGGCGAGGACACGACCTGGACGGCCCGCCGGGCAAGCTGCCGGAGCTCGGAGCGCGCCACCAGCACCCCCGAGGGCAGGGTCTCTCGTTAGGGGTGCCACCACGCCGCGACCGTGACGGTCCGAACCGCTCCGCGGCGGCACCGGGCGGGCGAAGCTCCTTCGCGCAACGGGGGCAGTCCTAGCGGAGTTCCGTGGTCGTTCACGCCGGTTCGCAGCCAGACAGTTTCCGGACTGCAGGTTCTCCCAGGTCCACCATGGGGACGCCCTTGAGGCGTGTCACCTTCATCTGTTTTTGGACCGACAGCCCCCCATCAACGCGCTGCCATCTGATGCCGGCCCGGTCGGTGAACGAGAGCTTCTCAACGAACAGGGCAGTGGCCGGCGTGGAGTTGTAGTCGGGCAACGGGTCGCCGTTCAGCGCATGGAACTTGGCTTCGTCGTAGACGAGTTCTGTGCAGGGGCCGAGGTCTCCGTCCATCGTGACAGCCCACATGACCGGGGAAGTAACCTTGTCCACCACCACGAGCCGCGTTTCGAATATCACCGAGTACACAGGGTCCCGAGACCGGTTCATGATGTGCAGGCGCCGTTTCCCATGGGCCTCACCTTGTTCCGTCCAAGATGACACAAGCCGTGCCTGTTCCTGAACTTCATGCTCCGCGTCGTCGCGTGACTGGCTGAGCTGGTCCTTCGCCGTCTCCTGACTCCAGTACGTAGCAACGGCCTGAGCCCACAGCCCTCCGATCGCCGCAACCGCCGCAAGCGCTGTGCCACCCACTGTGACCACGTGCGCCCACTTCACCCGACGTAGGCGATTCCCGAGTCTCCGCAACCGGGATGCTTCCGGAGCAGGATCGGGCTCAGGATCAGGCGCACAGGGCGCTGGAACTCGCGCCCGGATCCCGTGGATCGCGGCTCGCCGGCGTGCCAGGCGTATCCGCTCTCTCCGCTGCGCCTGATCGCTCACCGACCCCCCTCGTTCAACGCCGTACACGCTCGCACAACTCACCATGGCAGGTCGCACACTTACTGATCTTCTCTCCCGTAAAGTCGCCGCTCGGAAACGAATACCCTGGCGACGACTTCGGCCGTCCCGCGCCCCGAGATGCCTCGGTGAGGCCTTCGTTTGGGCCCTCTCGCTTGGCCACCCTGGACAGTCCGTCCCGCTCCTGCAATGGGTCGGCTGTCGGCGACCCTCCCCCTGCGGGTTCGTCAGCAGGTCAGGTGCCGAATGGTCGGGGAGATCCACTGAGCCCGCGCGAGGTCACGCCTGAGCAAGGGGTGGTCGGCTTTGACCCGCGCCATCGGCCGAGGCGAGGGCATTCGCGCTTCTCGTGGCAGGTCTGCGCAACGCGGCTTCGGCTGCTCGGGGAACGCCCGGAATGTCCTCCTGGACGACGGGCAGCAGCACCGGCAGGGGCCGCGATGAGAGGGATGGCCACTCGCTGCCCGGGCCGGTGCCACACTGTGTCCCCAAGCGAGAGGGGTGGGCCGTGGGATTCGGGTTTCGTGTTGGTGTTCCGGGCATGAGCGTGCGTGTCTCGACACGTGGGGTAAGGACCTCCGTCGGGCCGCGGGCGGCGAGGATCAGTGTGGGCAGCGGCGGTGCCCGGATGTCGACGGGACTCGGCCCCTTCTACGCCTCGAGTTCCCTCCGAGGCAGCCGGCGGACCACGACCAGCACCCGCCGGACCACGCAGTCCCGGTCAGTCGCCCCTTCCGCCGCGCAGCTGGAGCGCGCTCGCCGGCAGGCAGAGAGGGCGCAGCAGGAGGCTGATCGGGATGCGGCCATCGCGCAGTTGCGGGAGTTGAGGCGGCAGATGACCGGCGTCCATCTGCAGTCCTTTCCCCGCGCGCATCCGCCGGTGATCGGGGATGCTCCGCAGCTGGGTCTGCCCTGGGCGCTGGCCGAGGCGCAGGCGTTTCACTTGCAGGGTGTGGGGTGGTTGGCCCGTGCGGAGCGGGCCAGCGCCAAACAGCGGGCGGAGCTCGATGCTCCCGCGTATCTGGCGGCCGAGTCGGCACGCCTGAGCATGGTGCGTGAACAGTTGACAGGTGACGCCGGGCACTGGTGGCAGGCGCTGCTCGCCAACGACGAGGACACCGTTTGCGAAGCGGTGAATGCCGCGTTCTCGGACAACCCTGCGGCCGGTTGTGCGCTCGGAGTGGACGGTTCGGTCCTGTCCGTTCTGATGCGTCACCAGGACTTGGACTCGATGCCGACGCAGACCCCCGGGCTCACCTCGAGTGGTCGCCCGACTCTGAAGAATTTGACGAAACGCGACCGGCTTCTGTGGTGGTTGACCGCCCTGGGTTCCAACGTGGTCGCCACCCTCAAGGAGGGCTTCGCCACCGCACCTGGTATCACCGCCATCGACCTGGCCGTGTTGACCCGCCTGCCCGACACCCAGCGGCTCGGATTCGTCGCCTACGGCCGGTGGACCCGCGAGGCGATCGAGACCACCCCATGGCGCGAGCCCGAGGACGCGCTGCGTTTCCTGGACATCGGACAGGACGTCGCCTGCTCGGTCACCACCACCGCCTCCGGCAACCTCTCCAGCACGTTCAAGCCACTGGACACCGCCCGCGTCCCGGGCCTGCAAGAACTCCTGGACCACGCGCACGACGAACCGGAGTCCGGCGAGCCCTCCCTCGCCGGCCTCGACAGCACTCTGAGCGGCAACACCCCACCCGACGACCGGGCAGTGACCGCCGACCCGTACCGGATCAGGCCGTTTGCCGAATGGAAGCACAGCCACCTGGCCGAGCCGCCGCCCGCTCCCCCGCTGCCGCCCGCCGCGGTGTCTCCCCTCGTGGCCGGGCAGACGCTCGCTCTGCCCGAAGAAGCCTGGCAGGGGCTGAACATCACCTTCACCTTCGCCGGTGCGGACGCGGACCTCACCCTCTTCCTCACCGGCACCGACGGCAGGGTGGCCGGTGACGAGGACTTCGTCTTCTACAACCAGCCCTCCACCGCCGACGGCGCCGCACGACTCCTGGGCAAGCACGTGCAAGGCACGCACAGCGTCGAACGCGCCGTCGTCCATCTGTCCGCCCTGCCCGACCGGGTGCGGCGTGTCGCCGTCGCCATCAACATGGACGTCGACACCGGCCTGACCTGCGGATCACTCACCCACGCGGCCCTGTCCATGGAATGCGTGAACGGCACCGGATGGAGCTTCAGCCCACCTGCGGACCCGGACATCCGGGCCATGGTCATCGCCGAGCTGTACCGGCACAACATCAACGGCGAGCTCGTGTGGAAACTCCGCGCCATTGGCCAGGGCTGGGCAGAGGGACTCGACGGACTCGCCCGAGCCCACGGCGTCAACGTCGAATAGCGGCTGTGGCGGGCAAGCTACCGCGTGCGGTGCCCCGCCCGGCCCGTCTCGGATGCGCTCCTGGCAAGCTCAGCAGTCACGGCCGCTGGCAGGGGCGGCATCGCAGTGAATCCCGGTAGCAGTCCGCTCTACACGTCTTCGGCGCCAGATCCGGGGGAATGGTGTTCAGTGCTTGACGCGGTTGCGAACAGCCAGGACGGCAAGACCCAAAAGGACGGGCTCGGTCACCCGGGATCCCATCTCGATGTAGGTGCCGGCAGTTGTCAGATCCTGCTCGGCCGAGCAGAACACGACCGAGTTCAACGTGATGTTCAGCGCCTTCTCGAAACGGCCCCCGGTGAACAGGCATTCCGACAGATCGACGTCTGCCAGAACCAGGTGAGCGGCATCGACACCGCGCAACAAGGCTATGCGCACGGTGGCGTCCGTCGGGGTGCCAAAGGCGTCCTCCGCGACCTGGTTTCCGTTGACGAGTACGAACGCGGCGATCTCGAAGCGGGCGTGCCCGGTAACAAGATCTCGGAGTGCGGTGAGAAGCGCCTGGAGCAGGGTTCGGTGAAGGAAGTGCCGCGGTGGTCCACGTCGACGCCGGGGGCCAAGCCGCTGAAGTAGATGTCGCGGTCGGTGCTGGCCAAGTGGGCCAGACATACGGTGTGACCGGGAAGTTGAACGCCGCGGCAGCCAACCGAATCCTGTGGGGTCGCGCCGTTGCCACAGTGCGGCCAGGCCAGCAGAGACCGAGACGGTTCAGTCATCGGCAGGAACATACCCGAAAGACGACCGTGTACCTCCCGCCGGTTGCCTTTCTCCAGCAATACATCTGATCCACGGACGGCCGTGCCCTCTCTCCAGCGCGCCACCAGGTGCAGGACCCGATCACCGGCGGGTAGGCCAGCACGTGCGCCGGCTCCATCCGCCGTGGACCGGCGAAGCCTGCAGGGACGACGGGCGTTACGTCTCAGGGATGTCCGACGCGTCCCAGCCAGCCAGAGGTGAACTCTTCGGCGGTGTAGTCCTTGCCACGGTCGGAAGCCATGAGGGCATCTGCGAATGCGGCCGCGCGCTCGGGGAGGAGGGTACGAGCACGAACCATGCGGGACAAGAGCTTGTGGACGCTGAACGGATTGCAACCGTGGTGGCGGGATTCGACGCGGGCGTTGTAGTCCTCAGAGAGCAGGTACGGGGTTGTCTGCTGCAGCCTGTCCGCCATACACATGATCACCGACTCGGCCCAGTGCTCGAAGGGATGCTGCAAGGCGCGGCCGCTGCGTAGCACGTCCTGGATTTCCAGTACGCGCAAGGAGTCGACCTTGTCGCTGGTGTCCACAGGTGTGCCGAGCCAGTCGAGCTGGCCCAGTGCAGCACCCGCCAGGCTCTTGATGTTCGGTCGTCCTTCGTCGGCCAGACGTTCCAACTCGTCGCACACCACGTCCAAGAGCACGCGATGCTGAGTTTGGATTTCGTCCTGAACTGCCTTGCGCAGGCCGTCGTCCGCTGCCAGGGAGATCAGCGAGGAGGTGTCGACGAACCAGACGGCAGGCTTTTCCTTTCCCACCTCGGCCGCGCTCAGACGAGCACCTCTGATTCGGGCTGCATTACGTCCTCCCACAGCGCTTCATCATCTTCACGCTGCAGGAGCGTAGCAACCACGGCCAGACCGATGCGTTCGTTTCGGGCGGCTTCCACTGCGGCGCCCAGGAGCCGTTCAGGGGCGCGCACCGTTTTCAGTGCGCTGATCCCTGCGCCGGTGGGCGCTACCGAGACGTGGCGCTCCACGAGCTGTTGCACCGCCAGCTTTTTCAGTTGCCCGCTCTGGTCGGGGGTGATCAGGCCGATGTCGCGCAGTTGGATCAGGAGTGCCGAGAAGGACACACCGAACTGTTCCATGAGCGCCACCAGACTCCGTTCGGTGACGCGGCTGGCACTCAGCCATGCCAGGGTTTCGCGGATGCCGTCTTCCGGCATCAGCAGATGACCGGCGAACGCGTTGACCCGTCTCTCCGTCAGGTCGTCGGCGTACATGTCGTGTTCGCCTTCGTCGATGACGTCTCGGGGATCCTTCAACAAGTGATGCCCGAGCTCATGGGTCAGCGTGAAGCGCACGTGGCCTTGGGAGAAGTCGGTCGATGCGACGATGAGCGCCACGTCGTCGTCGTGCACGCACAGCCCGTCCGCCCTGTCGCCCAGTGGGGACAGGGCTACGTCAACTCCGAAATGCCGCTCGATCAAACCCGGTAGGTCGCCCAGTTCGTACGATCCCAGGCCCAGTTCGTTACGCGTGAATTCAGCCAGCCGCTTGCCCTGGCGTTGCGCCTCGGACCGGTTGCGGGGAGTCGACAGCTCATTGCGCGCGAAATCGAGCACACACCGCCCGGACCGGGTCACGACAGACGGCCACGTCTGCGCGCGCTGGGCCAGGATGTCCTCGACCTCCAGCAGTTCCAGCGCGCGGCGTTTGGCGTTGTTGTCCTCTCCCGGCCCGCCGTCGCCTGCCAGACGGTGGGCCATTGCCAGAGTCGGCCGGGAGGGCTGGCCGAGCAGAGAAGCGACCGTCACGCCCAGCGCGTGTGCGAACTTCGGCAGCTCACGAACGCTGACCCTGCGCCGCCCGTTCTCGATCTTCGAGATTTGATCCTTGCCCAGGCCCACGAGGCTTCCGAGTGCCTCTCCGGTCAATGCCCGACGCTGACGCGCCTGACCGACCCGCCGCCCGACATCGGCAGGGTCTGCAGCAGCATCTGCGGCTGCAGAATCGACGGGCAGCAGTGGTCCCAGGGCTTCGACACCGGTCAGTCGGTCTCCCATCGCGCCTCCTCTCGTGGGCAACTCGATTGAACTTCTTTGGACAGGATCTCAGCCCAGCACCCGTGATCGCAACTTTTTCTACAACATGGTTGCTAGATCTTTTGTGGATCGCGGCACGCCCGGAAAATCACGCAAATCTGCCTGTCGGACGAAAGCAGGCCCTCGCCCCGGGCGACTGGGCGGAGGGCCCGGAAACGGCAACCTCGACAACCTGCCCGACGACAAGGGTGAACCGTGTCAGACCCCGCCCACAGCGAGCTCTTCCCGACCTCACACTACGAGCGGCGGGGCCCCCGCCATCCTCCTTCCTACAGCCACTGCCCAGGCAGGCCGTGGCTGCCGCGGGCGCCATATGGTGCAGGCCCGATCACGGACGAGCAGGGATACGCCGGCAGGTGCGCCGGTTCCATCCGTCGCGAACCAGGCACCACACCTCTCCGCATCGCGGAGGCGGTAGGCCACCGATCCCTTGCTGCGCAATCCCCTCTCCAGCGCCGATTCCCGCCACGGTCAGTCCTCGCCAGGCGGATCATGCGCCGGATCTGTTGCTCCGGCACGGCCAGCTGCGCAGGCCGTGCCGGTTCCACACCGTGCACGTGACCGAGCAGGCTTGACTGCGCAGCTCCGCTCACGCCGCCGACCCACGGCCAGGACGGACTCGAGCAGAACGGATCCCGGCGCAATTGGGGAAACAGCCTCAGCGAACGACGACGCAGCTCTCCTGACGGTTGGAACACTGTGCAGCTTCTTTGTGCAGTGTTCCAACCGGAAGGGGCTGCACACTGCAGGGTCAAATCCTGTTCACGACGCAACGTCACCTGCGCACTGCGAAGCACGACTCCCCACAAACGCTGATCCGACCGGACGACGCCAGGTCCGAGGCCAGCCGGAACCTGTCTGCCGACAGTGGCGCCAGATCCGACACGACCACGGAATGCTCGGGCATCCCCCCGAGGGCGTGCCCATCGGCTTTACAGCATGGACACGGCCACCCGACCAACCGACCACTCAAACCCCGACCAGGCAAGGGGCTTGCCCCTTCGGGCCAGCTTTCCTCGTGGGCTGCGTCGGTGACTTGGTGCGCGGTTGCTGAGCCGGCCGTCGGGAGAAGCGGCTATACCTCAAACTCGGCTTTGAGTCGCAGGCGAGCGCCCAGCGCGCGTAGGTATCTGGCGAGTGTGCCGACCTCGGTCGCTTCGAGGGTTCCGGTTTCGATGGCAGACACGCGCGACTGGGAGACATTCATCCGCTTGGCGACGGCTTGCTGTGTGAGCCCGCGGCGTTTGCGTTCCATGCGCAGTGCTGCCATCAGGAGTTGCATGTCGTCGGACATGGCCTCGTCGGCGGCGGGGAGGTCTTCTCTGACGTCTTCCCAGTTTCGCCCGCTGATTCCGTTTTCGGATTCGCAGTACACGCTGACCACTCGCAGCGGCCGGTGCTGGCCCTTCGGCTCTGCAGTCATTTCAGATCCCCGGTTGCTGTGCGCCAAGCCGGGCCTGGGTGCAGGTGGCTGCTGAGCGGTCGGCGATGTGTGGCTTTGTGGACGAATGAGTGATGCCTGCCGGTGCTCGTCCACCACAGAGGGATGAGTGCAGCAGCCAAAAGCGTGAGGCAGATGAAGAGTTGGCCGATGGCAAGGGCGATGGGAACGTGGTTCATGTGCTGGCTCCTCCGTTGAGATCGGGCCGCAGCACGTACGAGAGGGCCCCTCGCCTGGAGACCATGCGGGTGATGGCCCGCGGGGCCTGCACAGCACCGTCGGAGCTGAGGCGGTAGTAGCGGCGACGCGGTCGTCCTTCGTAGCGGGGGTCGACGTCCTCCCAGCGGGATTCGACCCATCCTGCTTGTTCCAGGCGCGTGAGGATCGGGTGCACGGTCCCGGACTTCAGTTCCAGTTCTCTGGTGATCTGGAGTCCGTAGATCTCTTCCTCCGGTGTTTTCAGGAAGATCTCCAGGACCCGGCAGGTCGGGAGCGTCATCCTAAAAGGGCAGGGAGGTGGCCCCTCGGTCGTCGTCACCATGGCGTAACTCTACCAAGCCCTAGGTAGAGTTAGAAACCGATCTTCCCTAATCACTCCAGTCCAAGCCAAAGTTGACGCTGGGCGACCAGACCTCGCCAGCGTGCGTGCACGTCCGGTGCACCGCCGATCCACCGCGCACCGGACGCTTCTCCCGGAGCCGTCCGACGTCCCGCCATGAAGTGGGCGATGTCGACGTAGTAGGCGTATCCGCCGGTTGTGGTGAGTTCACGCAGTCGGGCGATCTCACTGTCCACACCCGCTTGATCTCGCAGGACGGCCCGGTGGAAGGACACAACGAGGCAGAGAGACGCCTGCATGGAGACGAAGCCTGCTCTGTTCAGGTCCTCTCGCAGCGCCTGGACGCGGCCTGCGATGTCTGCCGACGTGCCGGCGTCACGCAGCAGCGAGGCGAGTTCGACGTTGATACGCGAGGCGCGCAGGTCGAGCGGGCGCAGCAGGCAGCGGGCAAGTTCGATCTCGTCGTCGGCGATCTCGGGATCGGTGAAGGCGAGTGCAAAGCACCGCATGGACTGTGAGGTTGCCGCTTCGCCCAGGACGGCGTGTTCCTCGGCCTCGGTGCGGGCGTTCTTGTAGTTCTCCGCGGCGAACTCGGCTCGCCCGTGCGGCCACCACAGGTCTCCGAGAACTCGATGGTGCCGGCCGCGCCATCCCAGGCCGCGTGCGGTGTCGAGCGTCGTGGGGAAGTCGCCCGCCAGGCGTGACAGATGGGCCAGACCCCGTCTGGCGGGGAAGGCGAAGCGGCCTCCCCCGGCTACGACTTCGCTCATGCCCTGGCGCGAGAGGTCGCTCAGGCCCAGGTCCCGATGGGCTTTGGCGAGGTAGTAGACGGCCAGGTCGCGCAACTCGGGCGTCAGGAGGTCGGAGCGGATGACGGCGGTGAGTCGTTCGGCCGTGCGCTGTCGGTGCTCGTGCTGACGTCGGGCCAGTGTGCTGAGGGTTTCCGCGAGCGCTTCGGCCGCGGTGGTGGGCGGGGTCGCCGGTGCGCTGCTCGGGGGTGCGACCGGTTCCCAGACCGAGTCGGACACGTAGTCGAAGGCGGCCCGGGCGAGCCAGTCCAGTTCGAGACGGAAGTCTCGCGCGAGCGAGAGGCCTTGACGGAGGCAGGCGACCACGGTGGCCCGGTCTCGTCGGGGACTGGTGGCCAGGTGGTTGCCGACCGCGTCGAAGGCGCGTTGGCCTGCCTGCTGCCAGTCCTGGGATGACCAGCGGTCGTCACTGCTGTCGTCGGCGCTGCGGATGCTGGATCGGATGACTTGGTGCAGGTGGTAGGGCCAGGAGGCGGCCGGCTCGTACTGGATGAAGGGTCTGTCCAGCAGGCGCGTGAGAGGGGCTTGGTGCTGCTGGCCTGCTGCCTGCATGGCCAGAGGTATCGACCAGGCGTCCAGGAGGCTGACCGCGCGCAGTGCCTGGCGTTCGGGTGGGGTGAGGTCGCGCAGGGTGCGGGCGATGAGTGCGGGAAAGTCCTGCTCGAAGTCTGCGGGGCGCGGATCCCTGCCCTGGCGCCTCAGTTCCAGGTAGCGGCCGGCTGCCAGGTCGAGGTGGAGGGGCAGTCCGTGCGAGCGTGCTGCGATGGTGTGCCGGATCGCTTGGTCGATCAGTGGCTGTCCGTTGGAACGGAGGCGGTGGACGAGGTAGTCCTCGCAGTCCTGTGCGGAGAAGTCGCCCACGAGTATCTGCCGGGATCCGATGTGGGGATTGCCCAGTCGGGGCCATGCGCTCTGGCCTGTCCAGTCCAGTTGTCCTTGCAGACCGGCATCCGCCCATTGGAGTCGGTTGCGGCCGGTGATGACGAACAAGGCGTTGGGCATCAGCCATACGACGCGTTGGATCAGGCGCTCGAGGTCGCGGTGTGTGCGGTCGCCGACGTCTTCGAACGTGTCCAGCAGGACGACCAGGAGGGCCTTCTTCTTCCGGGGCATCCGGGCCAGGTCCCACGCCAGAAGATGGGGGGTGAAGGACAGCATTTCGGTGTCGGGTTCCGCCTCCAGCACATCGGCCAGGCGTGCGCAGTCGGCCAGGGCCCGTAGCGAACTGCGCCGTTCGCGCAGGGCGGTGACGACTGCGCCGGTGATCTGTCCTGCGACCCCACCCACGGTTCCGGGCAGGAGCAGTGCCTGTGCGATGTCGCCGAGTGCCGACTGTACTTGTTCGGGCAGGGCGGCCGAATTGCTGAAGCGGACGAAGGCGGATCCGGTCCGGCGTAAGTGTTCTTCGAGAGTCTGGCCGGGATGGTTGTGTTCCCAATAGCGGCTCAGGGCGAGGTCGAAGGCCGGCATGGGGCGACCGAGAGCGGCGACGGCGAGCCGTATGGACAGCACGATCTTTTCGAAGTCTGTTCCGACAGAGCGTGCGAGGTCGATGCGTACGGGAATGACGCGTGTCGAGGCGGGGAAAGGCTGCCATTGTGCGGGACGGCGGCTGTGGTCGGTCAGGGTTGCTTCGATTTTTCGGGAAAGGGTTGTTTTCCCGATGCCGCCCACACCGTGAAACATCAGTACGTTGCGCCGGGGACACTCGACGTTTTCCGGATCGAAACTCGCGGCAGATATCTCTTGGAGATGCTCTGCCAGAGCGTTCATAACGGCCTGCCATTGGTCCTGCCGGTTGGTGAAGGCCTCGGCAGCGGCCAGGCCTGCGTCGTTCGACCCGAACACCGTGCGAAGATCTCGAACCATTCGGCCTCCCCCTGGCCTTGGTGGATTACCACACACTGCGGCATACGCGGTGCCGGTAAACAGTTGTGACCCTATGCTCTCGTGTGCGGGGCCGTTGTTGTAGGCCGCGTGCACCAGCACGCGCTCGCGACGCAGCTCCGAAGGAGGTCCCGGTGCCCAATACCTCACACTCGCCAGACGCTCATCTCTCGATGCATGGTGCGGACTCACCGCCGCGCCATGCGGGGTACGTGCATGCGCTGGAGCGGGTGCAGATGGTGGCGTCCTGGTACACGGGCCGGATCGAGCAGGAACACGGTGCGCCTCTGCCGGACCAGGAACTCCTCGAGGAGCTCCTGGACGGGCTGCGCCGGTGTTTAGCCGATCAGCGGGTACTTCCGTCGGCGGACCCGGCCGAGGTGGCACGGATCGCTGCGGACTACGCGGCCTTGTACCGAGAACTGCGCAGTCGGTGACCTGGCGCCCCGGTGTTCAGATGCTCGGCTTCATGACCTGCGGCAACAGGGGGGCGGCCAGCCTGTCGATCTCCTCGACCTCGTCCCGGTGGGCGGGGAGCTGGTCCCACAGCCATTCCTGAGTCCGCATGAAACAGACGGCTTCCTCGAGCTCGTAGGGCCGGTTGCGCTGCTCGGCGAGCACCTGCGAGGCACTGAGCCCGTTCGGACGCCTGGAGCTCCACAGGGGCTTCCCCTGGCGGTCCACGAGCATGATCCTGTCGACCGACTCGGCGTCCTCGGCCTGCCGCAGGGTGTCCTCGCTCGCCCGGAAGCACGTGTGGTGACCACTGCGGGTGGTGAACCGTGCCGGCATGTCGGGCGTCCGGGTGGTGGCATAGCGATAGGCGACGCTCTGGAAGCTGTCGGCCGCACGGACGGCGAGGGTGATCAACTTGATCTGGTAGCCCTGGCGACTCAGCGCACCGGCGCTGCGGAGAAACTCCTCGGGCCTGTCGGGCGAGATCTCGATCACGACATGCGCACGGTGGTGGACCGCGAAGCGCATGATCTGCCGCATCCACACCTTGAGGTCCTTGCGCAGGCGGAAGCCGGCCGTCCGGGAGTTGTGCCACATCAGCGGCTCATGGAAGCGGTGGAACTGCTTGAGGTCGTCCGCACAGATCCGCACGGCCTCGTTCACCTCCTGCGCCTGCACGATCCGCTGGGTGATCGTGGTCTTGCCCGCGCCGGGCTGCCCCATGATGTAGAGGGCGACGGGACGTTCCTGGGAGACGGCGGTGCCCCCCAGGTACAGGGGAACGATCCGGTCGTCGAAGATCTGGCGCAGGCGCTGCAGGGAGAGCAGGGGCAGCGACCGGCAGTCGCAGGTTGTCCTGCAGGCCCACTGTGCGAAATCAGCGGCCACCACGTTCTTGGTCTCGTCATCTGACCTGCAGATGTTCACCAGTTGTCTCCGCTGATGCGGGCGCGGCGCCTGAGGATCAGGCTCAGCGCGATGCCGTTGAGGATCAGTGCGGCCGCGTAGCTCCACTGACGTCGGCGTGAGAGACCTTCGTCGGCGAGATCGAGCAGTTCGGCGGCGAACTCCTCCGCGTACCGCGCGCGCTCCTCGGAGGGGATCGGGGCGACGGCCAGGGACAGGAGCTTGTGGGCCAGGACCGAGGTGCGCTTCTCCGTGTTCTCAGGGGCCTGTCGGTCCGTCATGGTGACCTGGTAGTCGATGTGTTCGATCTTGTGGACCGACGCGCCCGTGGCGCTGAGCCGCTGCACCCAGGCGGTTCTGCTGGAGGTGGCGACCGCGCAGTCCATCCGCAGGATCCGCGGCTCCACGTCCGGCGGCGTCTGCTCCGTCTCGCCCGCGCCGACGTCGATCGTGTATTCGAAACGAAGAACCCGCGGCTCCAAGTCGGATGACCGCGGGTCCGCCTCGACGACGAGGCCGCTGGGGGGGCTCTCCAGCAGGAGCGCCTCCTCGCCGTACCGGGCGAGTGTTTCGATGGCCACGCGGGCCCAGTGCGCCGCCCGGGGGTCGGAAGTGTCGGCCTGCTCGAGCCAGACTTCAGCCTCGCGCTGGATCACGACACGCCAGGGATTGTTCACGATCGACACCGTACACCACACCTGGGTGGCGTTCAGAACGCAGGGGTTCTATATCGATTACCGTACGGACCGATCGTGAACTCTCAGTAGTTTCACCTGGTCTGACTTCCCCTCGGACGTCAACCGTGCCGGCCGTGCCCGGCCTCTGGGCCCCCACCCACCTGTCCGTCCCGCCAACTGCCCCTCCGGGCACCGGATCCCACCATGCGACCGCGCGTCGCCCCCGGGATCCGGGCGCGAGGAACCATCAGTTGACGGTGCGCCGGGCACGCCGGCCGGTCTCGACGAGCCTCTTGATCTGCACACCCCTGGTCCGTTCGCCGGTGAGGACGCAGCGCCGGCCCTGCCGTTCGCCCGTGTTCAAGGCCTCGGCCCGAAAGCGGTGTTGTGCTCCGCCGCGCTCGACCGGTCGCGCCTCAGGACCTGTTCAGAGCCGGTGCGGCCGGTGGAGCGGTACCGCCGCGCAGACTGCTGGCGTGCGGGGTTTGTCCTCCGGGAGGGGAATGTGCGGCGCATCGTCCAGGCAGTCGTCCCCCGCGACGTACGGCATGCCGGACAGAAAGGAGGGCCGGCCGGCGACGAGGCGAGCGTCATCGCGGGCTCCGCAGCCGCCGTACCGCCGCTCTCCATGGGCCCGGGCAGGTACCGCGGCGGGGCCAGAAGCAGTCGCGGTGGCCGGACATCTCCTCCTGCGGGGCCGCGCTCACCACAGACGGAACCGGTCGTCACGCCCGCCGCGTTCACAGTGCCGGGTGACCTCCTCGACGCTGCCGAGGAGGTCACCCGGCGCCGTCGACGACTCTCCCCACCGACCGTCCCGGCGGGCATCTTCGCCACCGGGTTCGGACCGTCGACGCCCGCGGGCAAGCCCTTCGTCCCGATGGTCACCGTCGCGCCGCCGGGGACGATCGGCTCCAGCCCGACGGTCCGTGCGGGGCGTCGATCTCCGCAATCAGGGAGCACGACATCTCTCCGGAATAGGGACAGGGGCTCGACGCCCACCAGTTCACCCGATCACCCGTCGAGGTACACCTCACCGAGGAGAGGAACACCCCTCGGCGCACGGCAAGCGGCGGGCTGGCCTTCCATCGGTCCCGAGAAAGTCCCGAGACCGAAACCCCCGCGATCTCGCCCGATGATGCGATTCCTGCGCTCACTTCACCCAGCCCGAACGCGTTCCCTCCAGAGCGGCAAATCATGATCGGAACCTTAAGGAGCTACTCTTCCCTTTCAGCGATGTGATCTCACATGGCGCCGATCCCTGGAATTCGCCAGGCCGTCCTCTCGTGTTCCGGACAACGGCCCGGCCTGGAACCGACGGATCAAAGCACATCACGGATTCCACCACGACCCTGTACGTCCTTTCCATCTGTTCCTTGGTCCATCGATCTCGATTCCTCAAATGGACCGGAAAAGCGCGGCTGAGGTGAACACTGGCATGCGGATCCACCTACAGCTGTTTGCACAGGACCTTGATCCAGCCTGCATGCGCTGAGCCCGAGCCGCGCAACTGCTTCATTGCACGCCAGGTCGTAGGAGTCGGGTTTGACCAGCGGTCGGGTACGCACTGCGACCATGAGGGCGCGCCGCCGACGCCGACGCGGCGGTCTCCCGGTACAGGTGCCACCTCGGGCGTACGAACGGGTTCACACGGGGTGTTTGACATCCACGAGGAGGACGGCGAGGTCCTCCGGGCCTCTCAAGGCCGATGAACTCAGGCACGTGCATAGGTTTCTTCGAACCGAAGTTCGCGAGCAGCTCGCGCGGCACGGCCGCCGTGCCTTCGTCCACGGTGAGATTGTTCAGCTGGCCAAATTCACCAGCGCCGGTGACGCGGTCACCCTGGACGACGAAGCGGTCCGTGCCAGCGATCACGTACAGGATGGGGCACCCGTCGTTGCCAACCGACAAGCTCGCCGTATTGGCGGTTCTCGGCCTGGAGCGGGTGATGTGACGATCACTTCCTGCTGGTGTCGCTGAGGAAGGGATCCGGATCGTCAGTGGGCAGGAGCGACGTCGGTTCGATCAGCGGCAGGATGATCGGACGCAGCATCGCGCCGGTCTCGTTGGGGTTGTCGGCGCTGTGCTTCGCCGTGGCTCCCGCAGCCCCGGCGAGCAGATCGGCAAGTTGGATCGATGCATGGTCGTGGGAGCTCCCGCGGGCCATGCGACGGATGCGAAGACGCCGATGCATGACAGAGGGAGTGGCCCCTGCTCCGATCTGTAGAATTTTCGCGGTCGTTTCGAGTCGGGAATCCGTCAGCTCTCGATGCTCGTCCGCCAGGACACTGATCGCTCCAAGTCGCTCGCTCCAAGCCCTGGTAAGGGTTGCTAGCGCTGTATCCAGCAGTTCTAGGTGCGGAGGATGCTGACGCCCAGCGCCGTCGTGGAGCGCGTCAGCGTGTGCGCGCGTGGCCCGAAGCAGTCCCAGGGCCTCAGTGACGTTGCGACGACTCGATGCCGTCCAGGCGTCTTCTACTTCGTCGTAAAACGTCTGGATGACTGCCTGCCGGTCACCAGGGTCCCTGCGACGTGCGAAGGCAACGAAGGCCCTCTCCAACCGCTCGTACCGGTCGTCCTTCAGCGCGCGCCGGCCATCGCAGGCGAGGGCTCGGGCCAACTTCCTGGCCCGCCCGTTCACGTGCAGGTCGACACCACGCTTGTACGCCTCTTCCTCGACCAAAAGATCGATGATCTTGCTCATGAGCCCGTACCGCTTGTCGACCACGTACACCGAACAGCGGCCGTGCAGCGCACCGCCGGGCTGCCATAGCCGGCTGAGCCTATCCAGTCGGTCTCCGCGCTGGAAGTGTCTGAACTTCAGGTCACGCACGGTCGGCTGAATGCAGGTCTTTCTACGCAGCTCACTCACGATGAGCTCGGCCTCCGCGTCGTCAACGGCGACTCCGGCGAGCATCAGGTAACGGCCGTCGCTCAACAGGTCCTCGCCGTCGTAGCCCGACTCGTCACAAGCAATCCACCGGCCGTCGGTCTCGTTGTCGCGCGTCGGCGTGGCCTGCGTGAGCCGCTGGTGCTCAGGTCCTGTCAGAGGCATGACCACATTGTCCCGAGTGCGAACCGGCCGCGCCTAGGAATTTCTCAGGCAAGTGCCGCCCGCCCACGACCCCGTCCACCACCGGACGTCAGCGCTCTGACGAACACAACCGTCGGCCGCACCCCGGCCGACCTCGCCGGCTGCCGGATCATCGTCGGCACCGCCGCCAAGTGGGCCACCGTACGCGACGGCACGTCCGGCTGGGCGATCCTGGACGAGTCCTACCAGATGCGTTCGGACATGCTGCTGCAGATCGTCGAACGCTTCGACCGAGGCCTGTTCGTCGGCGACCCGGGCCAGCTGGACCCGTTCACGATCGTCGGCACCGAGCGCTGGATCGGACTGCCGCACGACCCGACGCAAAACGGGGTCAGCGTGATGCTGGAGCACAACCAGGGGATCCCCGTGCACCGGCTGCCGGTGTCCTGGCGTCTGCCGTCATCGGCCGCACCGACCATCGCCCAGGCGTTCTACCGTTCACCCGCTTTCACCGCCGGAATCGGCGAAGGCGTGCGTTTCCGCACCGCCGGGTTCGGCAACACCTACCTGGACGAGACACTCGCAAAGGCGTTCACCACCGGCTGGGCCCTGCACGAACTGCCACGCCGCCACGTCCCGCGTACCGACACCGAGACCCTCCAGACCGCCGCCGACCTCGCCGGCCGGCTGCTGCACCGCGGAGCGGTCGCCACATGCGAGCGCCACCAGGGCGGCCGGCCCCTGGAACCCGGCGACATCGCCATCGGCGTCGCCCACCGCGACCAGGCCGACCTGGTACGGACGGCCCTCGCCCGGACGGGCAGACCCGGCGCGCCAGGTGTGGCGGTGGGCACCGCGAACCGGCTGCAGGGCCGCGAGTTCGAAGTCGTCATCGTCGTGCACCCGCTGTCCGGCCGCCGGGATGCCACCGCCTTCCATCTGGAGGCCGGGCGGCTGTGCGTGCTCGCTTCCCGTCACCGGCAGGCGTGCATCGTCGTCGCCCGCGAGGGCATCGCCGATTTCAGTAGTTGAGGCTGCCGTCTCAGCTCGAACAGACAGGCTGCGGGCAATCTGACCGAGACGACGCAGGTGGGCGCTCATGCCATTGCGGGGGATTGACTTGCGAGGGCCGTGAGACGCTAAGGCGCGGTGCCCGTAGCGATGTTTGCTCGTGTCGAGGGCAGTACGACGGTCGGAGAGAAGACGGGGCGCAGGTGTACGTCAAGAGGGTCCAGCTTAGAAATATCAAGGGTTTCAGCGGCAGGCGCGCGGTCGACCTGTCTCTGCCCGGGCGTAGCGGCTGGACGGTGCTTGCCGGACGCAACAGTTCCGGGAAGTCGACCGTGCTCCAGGCGATCGCACTGGCGTTGGGCGGGCCGGCTGTCGCGCGCGCGTTGGTGGCGGACTTCACCGGCTGGATCACCCACGGTGCCAGGAAAGGTGATGTGGAGGTCCGCGTCACCGGCCAGGCCGGGCTTGACGGCTTTGTGGGCCCGGGGAACACACCGCAGGATGAGATCTCCCTGGGGCTGCAGTGGACGCGCCCGTCCGAGCAGGACCATGTCCAGCGGCCGGTCATGGACGCGCTGGCCGGCAAGGGCAAGAGCGGCCCCCGCGGTCCGTGGACCGAGAACCCGATCGGCTGGTTCTGCGCAGGTTACGGCCCATTCCGGCGGCTGACCGGTGGATCCAGTGAGGCCCAACGCCTCATGGTGAACCAGGGGCCGAGTGGTCGCCTGGCCACTCTCTTCCATGAGGACGCGTCGCTGGCCGAGGGCGTGGCGTGGCTGGTCGATCTGCGACTGCGATCGTTCGAGGAGGATACGCAGCGTGGCGTAGCTGGCCCCTTGCTGAGCACGGTTCTGGCGCTGTTGCAGGATGGGCTGTTGCCTGACCGGTATCAGATCAAGAGAGTGACGGCGGACGGTCTGTGGGTGGTGGAGGACGGGCTCAAGGGGCCGGGGTTTCCGCTGAAGGAGATGAGCGACGGCTATCGGACGGTGGCTGCTCTGGTGCTGGACATCGTCCGGCAGATCCACGGCGTCTACGGGCGCCTGGATATCGCTCGGGCTGCCAGCGGTGGCGTGGCGGTCATGCAGCCGGGTGTGGTGCTGATCGACGAGGTGGACGCGCATCTGCACGTGACGTGGCAGCGCAAGATCGGCGGCTGGCTGCAGGAGCACTTCCCCAACATTCAGTTCATCGTCTCCAGTCATAGTCCCTACATCTGCCAGGCCGCGGATGAGGGCGGGCTGATCCGGCTTCCCGGAATCGATGAGCAGCAGGCCCCGGAGGTGGTGGCCGAGGATCTCTACCGGCGGGTCGTCTACGGCAGCGGGGACGATGCCGTGTTGTCGGAGCTCTTCGGACTGGAGACGCCCTACTCCGGTCGCGCCGAGCAGCATCGTCAGCGTCTTGTGGCACTTGAGCGCAAGGTGTATGCCGAGAGGGCCACTGCCGAAGAAGTTGCCGAGTATCAGGAGCTGGGCAACTTGCTGACGAGCTCTCTGGAGAGCAGGGTCGCCGAGGTGTCGGCCCGGCTGGAGCACGAACGGTGATCCCGCTTCAACGCGTCGCTCTCTCCTCGCACGGGCAAGGCTTGCTGACGCGGTGGACGAAGAAGGTCGAGGCCGCTGCAGGAACCGTTGAGGCCGCGCGCGAGCTCTGGGGTGATGCGACAGCTCCGAAGAAGCATGTGCGCGCGGCGCTGGAGACCGTGGCGCATGGCGCTGTCCGGTGTATGTACTGCGATGACAGCCGCGCCACGGACATCGATCACTTCCAGCCTCTGGCAAAGGCGCCGCTGCGGGTTTTCGTGTGGGTCAACCATCTTCTGGCCTGTTCCCACTGCAACAGCAATGTGAAGAGGGACCAGTACCCAGTGGATGCAGACGGTGTCTGCCTGCTGGTGGACCCCACGGCAGAGGATCCTGCCGCGCACCTGGTGCTGCTGCTAACCGCCGGCACCTACGATCCGTTGTCCGCCAAGGGGGAAGAGACGATCAAGGTATTCGGTCTCAACCGTCCTGACCTCGTCAAAGGACGGCTGGACGCCTTCGTTCGGGCACGATCCAACCTGCGTGACTGGCACAGGCTGCACCAGGATGCCGACCCTGAGGCCGACCAGGTGACGCAGGCCCTGCTGGACTCGCCTTTCATCGATGTCGTGCACGCCATGACCCGTCTCAAACCGGGCGTCGCAGCAATTGTCGTCGGGCAGCAGACCGTCGGAGCCCTTGATGCCTGGCGTGCTGTTCACGGTTTCTGAGTGGGCCTTCACCCGGAATCTTGGCCACGGGCTATGCGGCTGGGGCCAGGCTAGTTGATGTTGCGGCGGGTGCCTTCTCGTAGGCGATGGGACTGCGTTCTCCGAGTCGGGAGGGATGCCGCCGGGTGTTGTAGCAATGAAGAGTGTCAGCGGCCTGACTGAGTGATCCCTTCAGCGACCTGCCCGACCACGTCGACGACCCCGTGACCGAAGGCCGTCGGGGCGACCAGCACCCCGAACACCAGCACGATGAGCACCGTCAACTGCTCATCGGACCGCTTCCGCGCCTCCGTACGGCGCTGGAGCCGCACGACAATGACGATCGCCAGGAGCACCGCCACATTGATCGTCAGCACCGTAAGCCCCCTCCAATGAAATGCACCTCGTACAGATGTAGCGAGCACAGACGGCCCTGGACGCGGCAAATGCTGGTGGATGGCAACAAAACACGTACACATCGGCCAGATTCTCAGGCTTGCCGACACCGACTCCGAGTGCCTGCGAAACGTGCTGCAGGAAAGGAAGGCACCCCTCTACGGCCACGATCCCGCTCCCCCGAGATGACGAGTCAGCCACCGGACTATTGCGAGGTCGACAGAGCCCAGACCCGACTGACGATCATGGAACGTGTGCGCCTGCTGCCTCCTCGCTTTCCCGTGATCTCGTCAGGCGCGCTCGGGTCGGCCGGGCGCGCCTGTGTCCTGGGAGAGCGGTGAGGGCCTGCGGAGTGTGGGGAGCGCGGGCAGGAGTTCCCACAAGGGCCGGGATCCGGCGGCCCAGGAGCCGAGCAGGTGGCGGTCGACGAGGTGCAGTCGCTGCTGGCGGGCGAAGATGCGGCCGGGCTGGGTGATCCTGCCGTTGGTCACCATCACCACGACATCCCCCTTGTGGACCGGTCGGCCCGTTCCGTTGAGAACCTGCAGTTCCGGGGTGCCCACCGCGGCGCCGCGTTCACCGTGCCGGCGGTGCTTGCACTGGATCACCCAGCGGCGTCCCAGCGGATCGGTGGCCTTCACGTCCGCTCCGAGATCGCCCTGCCCTCCGACCTGGACGGCGTCGGTGCAGCCGTCCCGGTGCATCAGGTCGCGCACCGCGTACTCGAACTGTTGGTGGGAGAGCCCATCCAGCTGGGCCAGTCCGTAGCGCAGAGCGCGTGAGCGGGCCTGCTCCCACTGCATGCGCTGCCTCCGCTGCTGCCACCATCCGAAGCCGCCCAGGGCGGCGAGGACACCTGCGATGAGCAGGAACCACCAGTGTGCGAGCAGCCAGTTGACCACCATGACGACGAGAGCGGCCGCTGCGACGGCGGCCACGGCCGGCGCGGTGACGGATGTGTCGTGTCGGCTGCCCCGGCGGCTGGGGCGCCGACCGGTGGTCCGCCGCCTGGCGGGCGGACGCCGGGTCATCGCCCGCCTCCCAGGGCTGCGAGGTCGATCGGGTACGACACGCTGGGTGCGGGCGCCGCCTTGCGCGGTGCGGGGGTGTCGAACGTGATCGGATACGACACCGTCGGGTGCGGGACGGCCACCCGCGGGGCGTTGTGGGGGATGTCATCGAAGCGGATCGGGTAGGTCACCGACGGTGTGGGCGACACACTGCCGGGTCTCTCTGTGGCCGAGGTGTGTCCGAAGCCGAGTACGGCCGGGCCGAAGACTGCGAAGACGGTCATCTCCCGGCGGGCGCCGGGCGCCCAGCGGGAGTGTCCGCGTACCGGCGTTCCGTCGGAGCGCATGTACGGACGGACGAAAGGCATGGGTCCCCCAGGTGATCGTGGCTCGGCTGCGTCACGGTCATGCTGGCGGGAGGCACTGACAGTGGATCACCTGATGAGGTACAACTACCGTGTTTTGAGGGCTAGTTCAGGACATGAGGTATTCGCTCGTGCGTTCTTCGCCGTGTTCTTCCCGGGGCAGGAGAAGCAGGCGGTCCCAGCCGGTGAGCGGCTGCGGTCTGCCTCGGAAGGCTGATTCACCTGCGGCGCAGGCATGCGAGATGCGGCCGGGGCTCTGCCGTGGCGGTGCGGGTCGTCAGACCGGAGGCGCCCCCGCGGATCCAGCCGTTTCCGGGAGTTGCGGCCGCTGGGCAACGGATGGGGAGTGAGGGGCTGTTGTGAGGTGCTCGGGGCAAGGAGCGGTCAGGACCGAGCAGAACGTCATGCCTGGCGAACTCGTCCAGAGGGCTACGCCAGATGTCCCAGATCATGGCCGAGCGCCCGGCATTCTCGCGATCTGCTCAGAAATCCAGGTCGAGGTAGTCGATGTCGTTGATGGCCACGTCCGAAATTCCCGTGGCGCGGCTTCCGCCGTCCTGGAAGTAGATGTCTTTGAATCCTTCGGCGATGATCTGGCGCAGTTCCTGGTCGTCGGCGCCGGCGTCGCGGGCGTCGAACAGGCGTTGTGCGTAGGTCGCGGGGAGGTGGACGGTGAGGCGGCGGAAGCGGCCGTCGTCGGTGGTGCCGATGGGTGCGGTGTAGCCGAAGCGGGCTCGGGTCTCCACAGTGATGCCGCCTGCGGAGGCGGCCTGCGTGCGTCGGCGTTTGCGGATCCGCGGTTGCCAGCGGGATCGCACCGCGGCGTCGATCTTCGTGGTGATGTCCTTGGGCGGGTGTTTCCTGGCTCCACGCCGGTAGCGGTTCACCGAGTCGGCGGTGACGCCCAGTTCCGCTGCGACGGCCTTCGCGCTTCCCAGCTGTTTGAGCAGGTAGTTGATGCGGGCCGGGAGGGTCTTGGGCGGTTCGCGGGTGAACGCTTCCCGGTCGGCGCGTTCGATCGCCTCGTCGATCTCTCCCACGTTTCTACTCTCCGTCGTCCAGGACGGCGTCGCCGCCCTTGATGTGGCGGGCGGGGTTGAGGCCCTGTTCCATCAGGTCGACGGCCCAGGCCAGGTCCTGGACGCCTTCGAGTTTGGCCAGGCCGGGGGTGGGGCCGAGGCGGAAGCCGCCGGGCTGGGGCTTGCCGGAGGCACTGTAGGGCAGGAAGTCCAGCGGGCTGCGGCCGGGTGAGGGGTACACGACGCAGTCGGACAGCACCGCAAGCGGGTACACGCCCGTCATCTTGACCATGTTGTTCAGCTTGCGGTGCATGTTCACACGCGCCTTGGAGATGACCGCGGCGCGGATGTCGGGGCGCCAGGTCGGGCGCTCCAGCGCGGGCCATCGTTCGCCCTGCCGGTAGTGGCGGCCCTGCGGACGCTCGCGGAGCTTGCCGACGCCGCCCTTGACGGTTGCCTTGATCGCGGCGAGAACCGCGGCC
The DNA here is from genome assembly GCF_036063235.1 of Streptomyces sp. NBC_00386. Classification (NCBI taxonomy): domain Bacteria; kingdom Bacillati; phylum Actinomycetota; class Actinomycetes; order Kitasatosporales; family Streptomycetaceae; genus Streptomyces; species Streptomyces sp. NBC_00386. Next base: position 10,118,143 of record NZ_CP107950.1, on the reverse strand, counting down.
AGAGCCGGGTCGGCGTCCTTGTGCCGCTCCATCGCCGCGAGGAATTCGGTGTCGGTGAGGTCTTTGGTGACGCCGAGGTCGGCGAGGGTGTCGACATAGGCGGTCTTGAGCCGGTCGTGCCACGGGTCCAGATAGGCGCCCGTCTCGCGGCGCAGATACGCCTCGATCGGAGCGACGTTGTGGCCGAGTTCCTGGGCGTAGGCGACGGTGTGTGTCTGGTACCAGGCCGGGCCCTGGGGGCGGCTCCCGGACGGGGTGAACGGCGAGGGCAGGCGCGGGTCCGTCTCGATGCGGCTGAGGTCGACCAGCCAGGAGCCGGGGATCTTCGGGTTGAACGTGGGGGTGTGGAAGTGGTCCGGGGCGGACAGGCCCACGGTGAGGCGGGCCGAGGCCGCGAGGAACGCGGTGTTCAGGTCCAGGCCCACCGCCCACGGCAGGGACGCTTCCTCGCCCGTGAGCAGGTCCACGTCGCGGACCCACTGGTAGGCCTCTTCGTCCAGGAAGCCGCCGCTCCAGCCGGAGTTCACGACCACGGGATGCTCGGCAGTGGCCTCCGGCGGCGCCGGATCCATCGGTTCGGTGCCCAGGGAACCCGGGTTGTGGCCGGACACCCAGTTCCCGGTCTCCTTGTCCTGCAGGGCCCGGGTGGGCGGACGCAGCGCGGTCATCAGCTCCAGTCCGCAGACGGCCGTGCTGCCGCGCGGGGTGATGACCCGCGTCGCGTAGATGCCCAGGACGCGGGCGATGTCGGCGGGCTCCATCTGTGCGACGCCCGGCCAGGAACGCTCGTCGAGGGCGTCCCAGGACAGGACGGCGAGCTGGACGCACTGGCGTCGGCCCGACTGTGCGGGACGGTAGATGCGCGCCCATGGGCCGAAGCCGCGCTGGGTGAGGTTCCATTTCGCCTTCGCCACCTGCTTGACCACCGGGTGGTCGGCGGGCAGGCGCAGGGAGCGGCGTTGCTCGTGGCCCTCGAGGTGCTCGGGGAGGCCGAGTTTCATCGCGGCGCTTGCGGTGAGGATGATCAGGGGATCGGCGTCCTTGCCGTTGCGGTGCAGTTTGGCTGCGCCGAGGCCGGATTCCTTGAGCGTCCATTCCACGAGTTCCGGGATGGTGGCGGCGGGGCAGTCGAGCACGGTGCCAGCTGCCGCGTAGGCGGAGCCGTCGCCGTCCAGGACGGCGAGGGGGCCGTGGGGAAAGCGCAGGTCGGCGTCGAGGGGTTGGGCAGCCCGGTTCCTGGCCGGCGGGTGCGGCGGGGCGGTGGGGCGGAGCGGCGGGTGTCCTTGGGGTGCCGGGGTGTCGGGGTGCTGTACCGGCGCGGTGGCGTCCGCTTCGTGGAGCGCGGGTGCGGGGGCCGTGAACGCCGGGGACGCCGTCCGCTGTTGGGACGAGGCAGGAAGCGGGGCTGGCACCGTCACGGGCGTGCCGTGTGCGGGGTATTTCGCGGCCCAGCCGTTCAGCAGGCGCTGATATGCCTCCAGGCGGGGCGACTTCGGTTCGCTCCGGCCGTTCTCCCAGTTCTTGACGGACTGAGTTGTGGTCTTCAGTGCGGTCGCCAGTCGGGCCTGGGTGATACCGGCGGCCTCACGCAGTCGGGCGCGCTCTGCGGGATGAGGGAGCTGCGGCTCCGCCTCCAGCAGTGCGTCGACCGACGCGAACAGCTCTTCCTCGGATGCCACAGGTCGCTACCTCCGCTCGGGACCTTACCAAGCCCCACTCCCCCATTTAACCCTTTTCTTTAACCCTTTCATGGAATATTCGAGGTGTCGCGCCAGGTCCTCCCACGACCGTTCGCCCGGCCTGGTCCCGGATCACCGAGCCTGGCGACAGCGCTGCAGGACGCGCCGGTTCCGCCCTCCCGGACGAACACGCGACCCACGCCGACTACGCCCCTGCACGGACCGGCCCCGCAGCCGCCGACACGGCGCGATCCACCCGGAGCGGACGCCCGGTCGGACGCAGCCCGGGCTCTCGGGGGTGATGACAGCGGATCGTTTCAGCACGTGGGAGCTGCATCGCATTGTCCCTCCTGCGGCCCCCTTGCGAACGAGGTTGTCCAGAGCTCGCCCTCACCGACAGCGACGCCCCCTAACTTCAGCACCCGGTGATCTCGGAGGTACGGAGGTTGTGATGGCTTGTGACCTGCGCAAGGTGGCCGATGCGCTGCCTGGAGCGGCTTCTCGGCACGGGCTGCAGCTGATCTCGGCATCGGTCGGCGGGGATGCCGGGCTGCGGGCCGTTCTCAGCCCGGACCGATACGACACCGAAGCCGTCGCACAGTTGGCTGCCGCCTGCGGGGCCCGCGTCCTGTACGGGGACCTCGACCACTTCGACGCCGATGAGTTCGACGTCCTTCCCGCCGACGACGAGGACGAGGACGAGCTGGCGCTGCTGATGGGTGATGGGGCAGACGGCGGCGTACCTGCTGCACTGCGCGAGAGGGCGGACAGGCTGCTGACCGCCGCGCGGCGTCGTGCGGGTGCGCTGGACGCCGTGCGGATCACCTTTGTCGTGGAGGGCGTGGTGCATGAGTGGGAGATGTCCGCGGCTTGGGCCGACGCCCTCGACGCCCAGCGCGAAGTGCTCATGGACGATCTGCAGGAGGCACGTTTCGAGCGTCCCGAGGCGGATGAGCCCGATCCCCTCGACGTCGAGCGCATCGCCGGCCTCCTCCAGAAGATGCCAGCCGTCATCTCGGCCGGCACCCACAGCCAGCGACGTGACGCTGCCACCGAGGCGTTCCCCGCCCCGAACGGCGACGACGACTGGTGCCACCACCGCCTGATCCAACAGGCCCTCGCCCTTGCCCAGCAGGCCATCGCACAGGACGCGGCCGACCTCTACCGCACCATCGAGAACACCCTCGACGACACCGCCACCCGTCTGATCGGCCAAGGCGTCCTGGACGACGTCCACGATGCTCCAGCACGCCGGATCGTCACCACGGACTTCCTCACCGAACTGACCGGTGGGCACCGGCCCAAACCGCGCACCGTGACCCTGCTGTTGGGCCAGCCCGCCGTCAAAGACTTCCTCGCCGCGCAGAAGGCAGCCGCCAAAGTCCAAGCCCAACAGGCCTTGCCACTCTGACGCATCCGACAGCAACGAGCAGGCTGGCCAAGCCACTGGCGGCTGCGGAAACGGCTCATTCGAATCGGAAGTCTGCCTCCGAGTCTGCGCCGGGCCCGGACGACGAGGCCCAGCATGCCTCGGTGCGGTACGCCGTTCCCCGCGCGATCGTGGCGCTGCATCACGACCTGCCGAGGCGGGCTCAAACAGAAATCTTCCGACCGCATCTCTTGAGGAGACCGCAGTGACGCGTTCCCGGAGCAACCGAAGACCTGCTCCTGTGGCTCCGGAGAACTCGCACGACCTGGCTCCCGTCGCCTCGAACCGCAGATTTCCCCGCCCCCGGCTGGGACCACGGCGGTTCCAACCAGCCCGCACCGGACGAGAACAGGATTCGACGGCGGGTCAGGGGACGAGGCCTGTCCGCAGATTCCAGATCACCCTGAGCACGTATCGCCCGCGTGTGGGAAACGATGCCCGACAAGGCACAGCAGCCCACAAGGCCCGCCGTCCATCGGGCCGAGTACGGCAGCGTCCTCGAGGTCATCGCCGACGTCGGCCGAGTGCCCATTCCCCGGCCGGGTTCACTGCGCGGGTGCGTGCGGAGTCGATGTCAGTGCCGTACGGCATCATGCCGGGCAAGCAGCCCGACAAGCCTTGATGGAGAACCATTCGTGACCGGCCAGGACCCCGCCGCTGTGCTTCCCTGCGACTTCCTCCTCACAGCGATGGCCGGCAGCGGCTCGGACGACCCCGTGGTGCAGTTGGCGGCGCGACAGGTTCGGACCGCTCAATCTCACCGTGAACGCTCGGCACTCGCTGAGGCCCTTTTGTCCGGGCCTCATGCACGGCAGGCGCCGCAGTGGCTTCTGGAGGCGGCCGTGGCGGATCTGGAGGCCGAGAAGGAGACGTACCACCTCGAGGACGGCATACCCCTTGTCGCGCTCGCGCTCGGACATCCGTCGTGTCCGGCATCGCTGCAGGAGACGACGCTGAAGCGGTGCACTCTCAAGCAGTTGGCTGTGCTCGGAAGCCCGCGAGCCAGTGAACAGCTCGCCGGTGCGATCGCCGAGGAGTTGCGTATTCGCGGGGCTGCGACCCCACCCATGACGCCCCAGCTGCTCGAGATACCGACACCCGCCCAGGTCGTGCTGCGGCGAGGCCCACTGCACGACCTGGTCTTCGCGGCCGCCCGCGACACCCTTCCTGCCGCACCGGACCCCGACGAGCTGGACGCAGACGGCGACACGAAGGAATGGCTGAGGCGATACAAAGGCGCACGCGCGGCATGGGAGAACATGTGGCGCCAGATCCTCGAACGGCATCCAGAGCGGCATCGGGAACTCGTCCGGTGGGCCGATGGCACCGACGCCAAATGGACGGTCCGCAACGAGTTGCTCGGCAGCCTGCCCTGGGCGGTTGAGCCGGGATTGCTGGCCGAGCTCGCCGCAGCAGATCTCGAGCGGTTCCCGCGCGAGATCCTGGTGGCCGAGGCCTGCCGTATGCGCCGCGCCGGATCGGACGAACAACAGGTCCTTGCTCACTTTGCCAAGGAGTTGTCCGCCCTGACGGACGAGGAGCAGATCGACCTCTCTGTCGCCCTGGGCCGGAGCAGCACCACACTGCTCAACCGGCGGTGTCACGCCCCGGTGACCTGGGTGCAACGCGCCGCTTCGGAAACCTGGCGTCACCTGCTCAACCCGACACAGGCCAAGGACGGCTACCAGCAGGCCCACTGGCGTGCTCCTGCAGCCGAACTCTCCAGCCTCGCGACCATGTTCGCCGAGACCGCCGCACGCGCCCTTCCCTTCTGGGAGCCCAAGCAACGCTACTCGACCATCAACCCGAGCGAGGTGGCCTGGGTGCGCGAGCTCGTGGTACACCTCCCGACGGTCACCGACGACGTGAAAGCCGGAATCCGCCCGATCGTCCATGACGCGCGCGGGCGGCTGCGCCATCACCATCCAGCCTTCCCACCGCGTCAGGATCACCGGCGTGAACTCGAGGAGATCCTCGACACGATCGAGCGGGTCCTCGCCGGTCCTCCGCCGTCCGTCGGTGGAGATCGCCGCAGTGCCGCTCTCGGCGCCCCGGACAAGGTGACCGTGCGCGAACTGGCAGGCGTCCCGGCACAAGCACTGAGCAACTACCTGGACCGGCACACCGGCAACGACTCCCTCGTGGAAAAGGCTCTCCTCGCCTGCGCCGCGAGCGGACACAGGTCCAAGGACGACTTCGAGAAGGTGCTGCGACGTCACGCATGTCCGGACACCGTGCTGCTCCCTCTCACCGAGAGCCTGCGCCAGAACCTCGGCGGCGCACCGACATGGCGCGAAGCCTGGACCCGCCTGGTCCTGGCCAGGACGGAAACCCAGCAGGCCCTCGTACGCGCTCTGCCGGCCTGGTCGGCGCTGCGCGCCCGGGGGGATCGCTACGGGAGCGCGCATCCGTCGGTGGTCGCCGCGGTACGCGAGGCCCTGGGTACCGACCAGGATGCGTGGAACCGGTTCGCGACCTGCCCGGCGACCAACTCCGGACCCGGTGCCTGGCTGCGCCTGGGTGACCTCCTGGACGCGGCTGTCACGAGAGCACCCTGGCCGAAGCCGCCGGGCAGCCGATAGGCCCGGGGCTTCTCCCGGTTCGTGCCTCCGGCGAACGCAGGGGCAGGGGCAAGTCGCGGGCGCCGCCCGGTCGCGGCGGCGCAGTGGAAGGGCGAGGGCCGCAACCGTGTCGAGGGCGCCGCGGACCGCGGCGCGGTCGGTGTGTCGGGAAGGGCGGACGCGCTGAATGCTCGCGAGTAGTGAGCAGGGCGTGGCGGGGATCGATGCCGAGGCCCGGTTGTCCCGCGGGATCTCGGCACGGTGGGCCCGATGTCGTGCAGGGCTCTGTTCGGCGGAGGGTGGGTGGGAGGGTCAGTCGACGATGTCGACGCCGAAGCCGCGGGCCAAGGCGGCCAGTTGGTGGTCGTATCCCTGGCCGACCGCGCGGACGCGCCATCCCGGGCCACGCCGGTAGATCTCGGCGAGCAGCAGCGTTCGTTCGGTGGTCGCGGCGTCCAGGGTGGCCTGGGCCACGGCTCGGGTGCCGGTTCCTCGGGCGACGGTGATCTCGATGGCCCCGGCGTGGGCGAACGTCGCGGGTCCGTCGATGGCGGCGGCGACGACGATTTTGCGGACGGCGTCGGGAAGAGGGGTCAGGTCCACTGTGACGGCTTGTTCGCTGGGGCCGTCGGTGGTCAGGCGCACGGTCGCGTCGGGGCGTTCGGGTGCCCCGTAGATGAGGGTCAATCCTGGTTCCTTTCGCGGGGAGTTCGATCCGCTGGCGCGAGGTGTGGTGTGCTCCTCGCCCTCGATCAACGGTCTGCGTCGTGCGCCGGAGCATGTGCCTTCGAGGTCGTGACGCTCGCGTCCTGCGTGGCGAGGAGGCGGTCGAGGACTGCGTCGTGTTCCTGGTAGACGATGCGGCCATCTGCTTGCAGGGCTTGGCCCAGCTCTGTGCTGCTGTGGGCAGGTGGAAGTGCGCCGATGGGGACGGCTGAGGGTGTGCTTCGCGTCGTGTGGACGATGGTGGCGTCCATGGCCACGAGTTCGGCGCCGTAGAGCTGGTGCACTGTGGCGGCGATCTGGAGGCCTGCGGTGTCGAGGTCGCCTGCGTAGCGCAGGGGGACCCCTTGGTCCACGGCGAGTTGGAGGAGGGCGTGGTCGACGGCGCGTAACTGGCCGCTGGTGCAGGCCAGGGGCAGGGTGCTGGCGCGGGCGAGGGCTTCTTCCAGGATCGAGGGGTTTTCCACCACCGTGAGGGGTGTGGGTGCCAGGCTCGGTGGCGAGAGGGTGAGGTCGAGGAGGGTCAGGGCCACGGGGGCGGTCGCTTCGCGAAGGCGCCGGTCGATGGGGCCGTCGCCGGTGGGGCGGACCTGGTGGAGCAGGACGGTGGCGGAGAGTCGGTCGGCGATGATGCCGGATTCGGCGAGCAGGGCGCGGATGTGGTCGGGGCGGGTGGGTTCGGGTCGTCCGGCGAGTTCGGCCACTGCGGAGACCAAGCGTTGTCCTGGCAAGGTGGCGAGGTCGAAGTAGTGCGGGTCGCCTGCGTGGTCGTGGGCGAGTTTGGCCAGGGTGCGGGGGCGTTGGTGGGGCAGTTCGCGGGTCAGGGCGTACAGGGCGTCGACGAGTCGGCGTATCTGTGGGGCGGCGTCGTTCTCGATTCCGGTGGCCTTGAGGCGGGCCAGCAGCAGGGGCAGGTGCGGAAGTCGGGTTGCGGCGTGGTCCCAAAGTTCCTGGCGCAGCAGGGCGGATTCGAGCCGGTCGTTCTTGCGGTTGACGACCTTGCGGCCGATGGCGCGTTCGACGAGGGGTTGTAGTTGTTCCGCCGTCAGGTGGAGGGCGGTAAGGAGGGGGTGTAGCGGCACCTTGTGGCCGTGGGGGGTGTGCGGGACCGAGGTGCGGCCGCGGCGGCGCTGGGCAGGGGTGTCGAGCCAGGATCGTAGGGCGGCCACTGCGCTCGGGGAGAGGGCGGGCACGGTGATGGTGGCGATGTCGGACGGGGTCTTGCCGGTGCTGAGGCGGTCGTGGACGGCCTGCCACAGCGGGGCGAGGTCGGGGTCGGTGGCGATGACGTCCAGATCGGCCATCAGGGTGTGTCCTGGGGCTGGGTGGTGGTCAGGTCGAGGCTGAGGGGCTGGGGTTCGCCGTGGCCCTGCCAGAGCCAGGGCACGGTGACGCGGTGGCGTCCGGTGGTGACGACCTGGTGGATCATGGCGCGCCGGGTCTCCTTCTTGATCAGGGGGGTCATGAAGGGTGCGGTGGCCAGGACGTCGAAGTTCCAGGAGCGCAGCAGGGCGAGGATCTGGCGGAGGTTGGGGTCGTCGAAGGCTGCGTCGATCTCGTCGATGGACAGCAGGCGGGGGCCTCGGTAGTGGTCGGCCGAGTACATCGACCAGGCGGCGGCGAGCAGCGGGAGCATGGTGGCCAGGCGTCGTTCGCCGGTGGAGAGGGCTTCCAGCGGGTTGGAGCGGGCGGTGACTTCGCGGAATTTCTCTTTGCCTGCGGCTTCGAAGGAGGCGTGGGTGACGGAGATCTTCCAGGTGTGCCAGGCGCGGTAGTCGAAGGTGTGGGCGACGCGGTCGGGCCACGGTTCGCCGGCCTTTTCGTTCATGCGTTGGCGCAGCACGTCATACATCTGCTCGAAGGTGTCGTCGGAGGGCGGCTGTTCGATGAGATGCACCATGCGCTGGGCGTCGGGGTCGTCGCGGACGCCCCATTGGACCTGGACTCCGACGTCGGCGACGCCGGTGCGGACGTCGTCGAGGGTGGTGCGGATCTTGGCGACGAGGTCCCAGGCTGCTTCCCGACGTAGTTGGATGTCGCGCTGCAGGCGGGTGAACAGGCTTGTTTTGAGGGTCTGTTTGACGTCGGCGCGCAGGTCGTCCTCGAGCTGGGCGGCGGTGGCGTTGAGGGCGTGGACGGTGGTGTGGACGTCTTCGCCTCGTACGGCGGCGGGGTCGGCGACGACTGCGCGCCGCCAAGCGGTGTCTTCGATGCTGACGAGGGTGACCTGCCGGTCGAAGCGGGCCAGGGCGGTGCTGGCGGTGCGGGCGCTGGTTTCCAGTGCGGTGAGGTGGCGGTCGCGCAGTCGGGTCAGGGCGGCGAGGCGGTCGGGGCCGCCGGCGGCGTCGGCGAGCAGGCGCCTGGCCCAGGTGAGTCCGGCGGTGAGATGGGCGGGGCGGCCGGCGGGGTCGGTGGGCACGTCGTCGGGCACGGTGGCCAGGTGTTCGTCGACCAGTCGGCCGAGCCTGCGCAGGTGGGCATCGCGTGTGTTCTCGGCGTCCTGGCGCAGCGGGGTGATGGCTTCCAGGGTGGCGCGGGCGGCGCTGGCTGCTTGGCCGGCGGTCTGCTGTCGGTTGTGCAGGACCTCGGCGTGTGCTTCGGCCTCCTGGAGTGCCTGGGCGGTGGTGTCCCGGTGTGCGCGGAGTTCTTGGTACTCGGCTCCGTACAGGGTGCGCATCTCGGCGACGGAGGCGGCTTCCTCGCGCGCGGACTGCAATGCTTTGTCGGCCTCTTGTCGGGCCAGGGTGCGACGTTGGTGGAGGGTGTGGGCCTGTTGCCTGTCGGTGTCGGCCCGTGTGAAGAGGTCGGTGACACGGCCCGCCGCGTGGTCCCATGCCTGGATGTGCCCGGTCAGCTGGTTGACGGCCGCCTGGTGCGTCTGCAGGCGTTGCGGCTCGGTGGGCAGAAGGCTGCCATCGGGCAGGGTTGCTGCCCGGTTGAGCGCGCGCAGTGCGTCGCTGACGGCTTTGCCGGCTTCCTGGTGGCGATGGGTGGCTTTGAGGGCGTCCGAGCGGGCCTGGGTCAGTTCCCCTTCGGCACCGTCCTCGTCGTGCTGGGCAGTGTTGACCGTGTGAATTGTCTGGTGGGGGAAGTCTGCTTGTTCGGCGTCGGCCTCTTTTTGGGCGGCGGCGGCCTGCGCTCGTATCTGTTCGCTGTGTCGGGCGGTGGCGGTCTGTCGCGTGGCGAGATCCTGTGCGTCCTTGGCTGCGGTGGCGGCCTGGTTCTCGGTCTCCTGGGCGTGCTGGTGTTCGCGTGCGGCGACCGCCACACGCGTGGTGCGTTCGGCCGCTGCAGTGTCCAGGACGGCCAGGGTGCGGTGAAGGGTGAGGCGGGCGTCGGCCAGGAGTTGTGCGGTGCGGCGCTCGGCGTCGTCGGCGGCCCGTCGCCGGCGGGCGAGGTCGGCGCGGGCGTCGAGGAGTCGGGTGGCGGGCGGGAAGCTGTCGCGCTCGACGTCCGCGTCGGCGATGTCCTGGCGGCGACGGGTCAGTTCGTCCTGTGCGTCGCTCTGGAGGTCGAGTGCTGCTGCCAGGTCTTGTTCGAGGCGAGCCACTTGTTGTCGGCGGACCCGTTCCCGGGTGGTGCGGCCGATGAAGGCCGCCTGGTAGCCGTCGGGGGCGCCGGCGGTGAGGACCCCGTGGGCCAGCTGTCCCGCGGCCAGGTCGCGGCCCGGGGTGTCTATGGCGATGGCGGCGAGGACGTCGCGGACCCGGTCGGCGTCGAGGGCGGGATCTGTTTCGACGACCAGCAGATCGGCCAGCGTGCGCCCCGGCGCAGGCGCGGCGGCGGTGAAGGTGAGGTCTCCACCGACGAGGCGTCCGTCGGAGGTGACCAGAGCGTCGAGGAGACCGGCCACGAGAAGGGCACCCTCGAGACGGTCCGCTTCACGGGTGGGCAGGCCGGGGATGAAGTCGACCAGGGCCCACAGGGGGACGCCGTCCTGGGGGCTGCGCGTGCGCCAGGCGGGTGCCGGAGGCGTCGGTGCGGCCTGACGGCTTTGTTCCAGGTCGCTCTCGACGGCGGCGACCTGCTCGGTCGCGGCCTCCACCTGTCGGCCGGCGGCATCCGCCCGGCGTTGCAGACGCACGGTGGCCCGGGTGTGCGCGCGGGCAGCGGTGAGTTCGAGGTCGGCGGGCTGCAGGGTTTCGAGCTGCGCGGCCGGCGTCGACGAGGCGGGCAGGGGAATGTCGGTGGCGGCCAGGTGCGTCAGTCGGCTGCGCCAGGAGTGGATCTCACCGACCCAGTCGGCCGCCTCTCGGGCAGCTGCGGATTCGGCGTCGTTTCGGGCACGGTCGAGCGCATCGAGCTCGGCCCGGGCATCGTTTTGGGTCTGTTGGTGAGCGTGGTGGGCGTCCGCGCGCCGGCGTTCGTCTGCTGCGCTCTCGTCGTCCGCCCGCTGCTGAGCGGTTTCGTGCGCGTCGGCGGCCTCGGCCGTGGCGTGCTGTGCGGCGGTGTGATCCGCGTGGGCCTCTTCGGCCCGACGGGCCTCGGACCGGGCCAGAGCGGCGTCGGTGGCCGCGGTCAGCTGATGCCCGGCCAGGTCGATCCGGGACCGGGTTGCGGCAGCTGCGCAGGCCAGCCAGTCGGTGAGCCTGCCGGTGTCCATACGGTCCGTCGCGTCTTCGCCGAGGGTGATCAGATCGGCCGCCACGGGGCCGATCTGGGGCGCGTCCTGCTGCCAGGCCTCGAGGCGAGCGGCCAGGTCTTCCTCGGTCTGGCGCCGGCGGGCGCTCGCCCCGCGCGCCGCTTCACGACGGATGTCTTCCTGGTCCTGCGCACTGCGCCGCTCGGCTGCCGCATCGCTCTCCGCGCTCTGCGTGTGCTGGTGCTTGACCAGGGCGCGGTCGACGGACTGGATCTGGCGGATGCGGTCGTCCGTCCAGGACAGGGGATGGCTGCACAGCCGCTGGGTGTCCAGGGCCGTCTCGGCGCCGGAGCGGGCCGCGGTCAGGACTGCGGAGGCGGCGAGGAGGTGCTCGAAGGCGGCTTCGGCTCCCAGGTCGGTGACGCCGGCGCGCAGGTCGCTTGCGAGCCCTGTGAGGTGCTGCTGCGCGGCCCGGGCGGCGTCGGAGCTGTGGTCGGCCTTCTGGAGGGCTTCGTCGGCGTCGGCGTCGGCCGTCTCGGCCCGGTCGGTGGCGGCCGCGGCCACGGTCGCAAGGTCGCGGGCGCGTTCCTCCTTGTGGGGCAATTCAGCACCGGCATGGTCGCGCAGCAGCAGCTCGTCCCCGTCCAGGCGGCCTTTGAGCTCGGAGATCTCGGTCCGGGTCTGCGCCTGCTGTCGTTCGGCGTCCCCATAGGTCTTCTCGGCGGCCTCGAGGTCGTCGGTGGCCTTCTTGGTGCGGCGGGCCTGGTTGTCGAAGTCGGTGTTGGCTGCGGTCAGGGCGGCGGCCTCGACCTGGGCGACGGTGCGCAGGTAGCGGTGGTAGTTGCGGTCGGTGTCCTCCAGGAGTTTGGCTTCCTGGCGGGTGCGCTGCAGTTTGCTCTCGAGTTCGGCGATTCGCTCCATCGCCTCGGCGATCAGGGTGAGGTTCTCGGTGTCGAGAGCGGGCAGGGCGTCGGTGAGGACCTGGCGCATGCGGGTGGGGGAAATGGCTTCGGCGGTGCGCAGACTGCGCAGGCTGCGCAGGACGGCGAGCAGTGCTTCGAACTGGACCTCGTTGAGCGGGGTGAACAGGCGGGTGCGGATGGCCTGTCGGTAGGAGCGCTCGTCCTGGAGGGTGAGCCGGGTGGGCAGGCCGCGCAGGGCCCTGGAGTCGGCGAACAGCTCGCCGTGGCAGTCGGCCAGCTGCCCGGCAAGAGCTTCCAGGCGTACGGGTTCGCGGTCCCTTTCCAGGGTGAGTTCGCTTCCCACCCGTCCGGGTGCGATGAAGAACGCCCGGTGCAGGTGCCCTCCGGTGGCCCTCAGCCACAGTCCGGTGGTCAGGAACTGGGTGTGTCCGGCGGCTGCGTCGCGCAGCCCGTACTCGAGCCACCAGATGCCGGTGCGGTCTTCCCGGTCGTTCCAGTCGGTGTGTCGGCTGGTGAGGGTTCCTGCGGCCTTCCCGGACACCGACAGGGCGGTCTGGGAGGTGTCGGCGTCCAGCAGGACAGTGACCAGCATGGAGGCGGTGAGGGACTTTCCGGATCCGTTGGGGCCGACCAGGGCGAGCCAGCCGTCGGAGAACCAGAGTTGCTCGTCGGCCCAGGCCCATGAGTTGACGATGCCGGCGCGGGTGGGCTGCCAGCGGTCGTCCGCTCCGGGCAGGCCCAGTGCCAGTTCGCTGGCGGCGGCCGGGCCCAGGTGCCGGGCGGGATGTTCCGTGATGCTCATCCTTCGTCTCCTTGCCGGTCGGCGGGCGCACGGTCTGCCTCTGCTGCGGGTTCGGCCAGGAGCTGTTGCTCGAACCGCGGAGGGGTGGCGGGCGATGCGTGGGGACGGATCGCGGCCGGGAGGCTCTGGTGGACGCGGACGCGCCACAGGTGCACGCCGGGGGTGGGTTGCCACCGGTCGGGGATCTCGGGGTCGGGGATGAGCAGGGCGACGCCGACCAGTTCGGCGGCCGCGGCGCGGGCCAGTGCGGGCATGCGGTCGTAGGAGGCGGCCCAGCGGGGCTGGTTGTCGCGCACACGGGTGAACAGATCGGTGACTTCGGTGAGCGTCAGTGCAGCGGTGGGATCGTCGCGGTCGGGGAGGGTGGCCAGCAGGGCCAGAGCTGCCTGGCGTTCCATGCGGCGGCCGTTGGGGAAGTCGATGCCGCTGGCCTGGCCGGTGGGATCGGTGGTCTGCCACCAGTCGCGGCGCACGGTGGTGGCAAGGCCCAGGGCGGCACTGACGTTGAGGGCGCGTTCGCGTCCGGTCAGGGTGTGCAGGTAGGTGGTGGTGTCGGTGTGGTCGTCGAGCGGGTCGGTGGCCGGGTCGTCGACCAGCCGGCGGATGACCTTCAGGCGCCGCTGTTCCAGCGTGGGTGGTGCGTCCGTTCCTTCGAGGGTGTGGTCCATGAGGGATTCGGCGGACAGCGCTGCGGCGTGCTGTTGGGGCGGCAGGTCGTTCAGTTCCAGCAGGGTGGGTGACAGGGAGGAGAACTTGGCGGCGAGGCGGTCGCGGGAGGCGGTGACGACGAGGTCGCCGTCGTCGTCTGCCAGGGCGCGGTCCAGATCGGCGTCGACGCTGACGGTGCCTTCGGCGACGAGGAGTTTGAGGGCATCGGCCAGGCTCTGCCGGTGCTCGCGGGCCTCCTTCTTGCTCACCTCCTGCGAGGCCACGACGGGAAAACGGGGCAGCCGCCCCTGCAAGGCCTCGGTGGCGCAGACCTGGGCGATGGCTTGCAGGAGTTCGCGCAGGCTCATGCGCGGGCGACGCCACAGCTGCTCGCACGCCAGACAGACCAGGATCATCACGGTGGCGGAGGCCAGCGGACGCCGCTCGCGGGACAGCAGCGGGCCGCGGTCGGCGGGAACGTCGCTGCGGCGCTTGTGGAGTCGGACAAGACCTGCAACCTCGTGGACCTCCAGGACCCAGTTCAGTTCGGTGCGGAAGAACTCCGCCAGTGCCTGGTGGCCCTTGAGCGCCGCCCGGTATTCCTCGGGATCGCTCTCCTCCCTCAGACGCCCGGTCGCGATGAGCCGGCGGGCGCTCTCGCGCAGGTCGGCCGGGAGCAGAAGCGCCTCGTTCATGCCACGCTCCAGGTCTGCGCGGTCCGGGCCGCGGGCACGGTGTGCACGGCGGTGCTCTGGCCCAGCGGGGTGACGGAGATCCTCAGGTCGGGTCCGGACAGCCGGCCTTCGGCGAGAGCGACCGTGACGGTGGTCTGCGGCCGCCCGGGCCGCACGGTCACCTGCAGGCCTGCGTCGTCGACCTCGGCCCGCCCGCAGCCGGCCTTGGGGTCGTACTGGCTCAGCGCGACCTCGACGGCATTGAGCAGGACGACGGCCGCATCCGAGGGCAGAGCGGCGAAGTGTCCGAGATCGACCTCGCCGTCGGTGGCCAGCAGCCCGGTCAGATGACGGCGGCGCCTTGCGGCGGATTGTGCCTCGGCCTGGGCGGCGGCCCGACTGACGGTGGTGTCGGGCACCTTGCGGGGTCGGCCCGTGGAAGGTCCGTGCCGTTCGTGTTCGCGCAAAGTCACCTCGACGTGATGGCGGCTGGTGCCCGCCCGGGCCGCCGTGCCGTGAGCGACGTCCTCCTCACCCGCGCGGATGACGGCGTGCCAGGCAGGCCAGTCCCCGAACGCCGCCGCGTACACCCGGCGCGCGGCCGTGTCGTCCGGCTGGCGGTGCAGGCTGTAGGCCAGCGCCCGGAAATCGACTCCCAGGTCGCTGCCGCGCCGGCGGGCCATGTAGCGGCGGTCGATGGCGACCAGCAGTGTGTGGACCGCGCCGCTGGCCGAGCTGATCAGCCGGTGCACGGTGCCGTCCGCCTTGAACCAGGCCTCCAGGTCGGCCAGCCGGCGGACCCGCTCGTCGATCCAGTGCTGCTGATCGGCGGCATCCACCAGCCCGGCGTGCTCGGACGCCGCCTCCACCGCACGGGAGAAGCCGGCCTCACGCAGCTCGGCCAGTGCAGTCTCCACCCGCGGCAGGCCCCGACCGTATTCGCGGGGAAACTGGCGCAGCGCCTCGACGACCCGGTCCCGGTTCTCGCCGAACACCTCGTTGTCGGTGACGTCGGACTGCACCATCCTCGCCAGCGCCGCGTAGAAGTCGGCGGTGACCCGCTGCAGTTCGTCGATGCGGGTGCGGACGTCCTCGAGATCACCGGGCAGCAGACCGTGATCACCGTCCAGGTGCTCGAGGATGTCGCGCAGCGTGCGCCCCACCCCGTCGAGCAGACGGCTGGGCAGCTGAAGTGCGCGCACCACATCGACCACCGCTGCACGCACCGCAGCAACGACCCCCCGCCCCCGGCGCGTCAGCGCCCACGCCTCCTGCCGCACGACCAGTCCCTGGAAGCTGCGCACCGGAGCCGCGTAGTCACGAAACGGCTCGGCAAAACCCCACTTGGCCAGTTGGTCCAGCGAGTTGCGCAACTCGGGCTCGGGCAGCGGGTCGTGGTAGCCGACGGTCTTGACCTGCGCGGCGATGTCGGACAGCGTCGACATCGGCCCACGGGTGGACAACTCCTCCAAAGCGGCCAGCAGCGCGAGATAGCGCTCGCGCACCAGGTCATCGGGCATCCCGAACACGTACCAGTCCCCCGGTACGACCTCCTGCCACCACATCCGCGGCCTCGACACGCCTACCCCCTCACGCCGACACCCGCCCGCGGGCGGGGTCTCCCCCAAGTGCGAACTCCGGCGCTCATTTCGTCGACTGGAGCTCGGACAACAATGCATTTGAAGTTATCCACTGCCACTGACAACGGCACCGGAACCTGACGCACGCAGAGCCTCTTGAAGACCCGTCGCCTGTCTGAATGCAATGCGTTCTTCCCGTCACGACCGGTGGGAGCCCCCAGAGACCCACAGGATGCGTTGACGCTTCAACACGACCGCAGCTTCAATGTGATGACCTGGGAATTTTCACGGATCGGCAGATCCGGCACCCCTAGTGAGGTCTCCGACCCAGGAAGGAACAGGTCCCTCGGACGCGGGTTCAGAACCCATGAAGGGCTTCTGAACAAGCCATTAATTTCAGCATCCACGAGAATGGGAACTTCAGTTCTAATTCTTCGATGCGCCTCGACCGCGCACGAAGACGAAGGAGATCGAGCAGAGCGTCGGCCGTGCCGGGCCTGTCCGGTAGGAAGCCTGCCCGCAGGGCGCCGGGCGGACGTCGTAACGCAGGGCAGTCCACTGAGCCGCTCGGCGTCTCCGCCCGTCACCGCGCCAGGAGCCCACGGTGACCCAACTGGCCGCCCCTCCACCCGCTCGGAGATCGCGGACGTGGACTGCTCGCGGACAGGACAGTCCCAGCCCGAGGCATTCGCGCGATGGAGGGGCATCTTGGCACATCCGTGACCGGCTGATCCCGAGATTCCACAGAGATCCCGTCACCGCCACGCAGGAGGGCGGACTCCTTCCATCCGTGGTGAATGATGGCCCCAAAGCGGTTGCCGACAAGGGGGAAAGGCGATGAGACCAGACGACTTCGCGGTCATGATGGAGTTCTTCCGGGCCCGTCTTCGCGACGATGAAAATACTGCTCACGCAGTGAAGCCCGGCAAGGACGAGGGCACGGCACGGTTGCAGGCCCGGGTCCTCGCCGACGTTGCCACGAAACGCCAGATCATGCACTGGGTTGAGGGGCATGACTGGAAGGCTTGGAAAGAAGAGGGCGGAAACCTCACCATCTGGCAGAGCGTGGCTGCGGACTTGGTCGCCAGCATCCCGCTGTATCTCCGCAGGCCGGTGATCTACAAACTCGTTGCGGCATACGCCGACCACCCCGACTTCCGGCCCGAGTGGCTGCCGCTCGAGGACAAGCGAGAGCATGACGAGAAATACGAGCCCGGCATGCACCAGAACAGCACCCGCAGGCGCCATCGCACCGGCTGACCCGCAGAGGTACAACGGCCCGTCACTGAGCGCTTCCACGTCGGCACCGATCGGGTGACGCCGGTGTGATGAGGCGAGGGCCGCAACGCACGAGGCTTCGTCCCGCTGAGGGAGGCGTTCGACGCCTCACCCCATCGGCACAGGAGCGTTCAGATCGAGCCCCCTCAGGCCTGCGCGCCCCACCGTCCCCGCCTTCCAGGGACTGAAAGGGATCAGAGTCGCCGGGCTTTCGGCCATCCGGCGTCGCTGTCCGGTCCATCGGATGATGCCCCTGCTCGGCTCCTCACCGATGGACGGCAGGCGTCCCACCTGGTCTCCGCGTGCCGTTCCTTGACTCGCGCCTGGTCGTGCGGGGCGGGGCGAAACCTGATGTCCGCCCCGCACTTGGGGCGGACATCAGTCGTGCTGGCGTTGCTGCCACAGCGGCATCATGCTCGCCCGCGTCTCCTGCGGTGCCGGCATGCGTTCGAAGGTCATCGGGTCCGTGCGGTGGACGCAGTCGACGCCGTAGCGGTGCAGCAGTTCCAGATCACGGTCGGCGGGGCGCTCCGGGAAGAGCGCCGACAGCCGTATCGCCGGTTGGGGTGTGGGGGGCGTAGTCCAACAGCTGTGCCAGGGCTTCCCGGACGAACCGGCGGCTGCTGGCGCGTTTGGCCTCCACGACCTCGCTGCCGTCCGGCAGGGCCAGATGCAGGTCGGTGATCCCGGCGGGGGTGCGCAGTCGCTGCGGCCGGTCGACGCCCAGAAAGCCGACGTACTCCTGTACCAGGAACGCCTCCGTGCGGTGGACGATCAGCTCGCGCTCCTCGAGGCGGTAGCGGGTGCTCGGGGTGCGCAGGACCTCGCCGTCGACGATGTCGGTGTGGGTGCGCAGGGCGCGGGCGACGGGTTCTTGACGGCTGTCGTCGTCGCGGGCCTCGGTCTGTGTCTCGATGCCCAGGCCGTCCAGGACGGTGGCGGCCTTCTCGGGGTCCAGGATGCGAAGGCCCATGAAGTTGTCGCCGGCGTTGAATCCGGGGAGTGCCCAGATCTCGGTGTAGGGGATCTCGACAGGGGTGAACGACAGAAGGCTGTAGACGTTGTGCCAGCTGCCGTTGTCCTCGTCGGCGCCCCACATGCTGTCCGCGAAGGCCGCGTTGCGAAAGAGCGCGCCGATCTCGCCGATGCCGCGCACATGGTTCAGGCCGGTGAACAGGACGACGTCTCCCGGGCTCAGGCGCTCCATCTTCCGGTCCTGACGGCCCGTCGCCCCCCAGAACCGGGCGGATCCACCGGGGTGGAACCCCTGCAGTTGCTCGCGCTGCGAGGGGGTCAGAAGAGGTGCGCGCACGGTGTGGGTGAAGTCGACGACGTGGTCGAGCGTGTCGCGCCAGTGCCGGCGGGCTGCAGGGTTGCCGTAGGACGGCTGGATGACAACGAGCGGCACGCGAACCTCCGGTACATGACGGCGTATCCGATCAAGGATGTCATCCGGCGTCGAGAGGCGCCCGCGTGGTCGTCGGGTCTTGCCGACACCTGTCCCCGGCCGATGGTTCCCGGATGGGGGTATTTGGCGTGTGGGTGTTGCCGACGGCGCCGTCGGGGACACCGAATCGCGACTCGGTCCGGGCCTCCTGGCCCGATTCGTCGTCCGGTCGGGGAGCGCGTGAGGGTGTCGGCCTCCGGATCTCGCGGTGCCTGCGGGTGCAGCGCCAGGCACCGGGGAGCGGTCGCCCGCAGTTCGGCAGGTGCGCAGCCGCTCACGTCGCGGGCTCCGTCCGACCCGCTCGAACACATTCGGCGCCGACCCCGGATGAATTGCAGCATGCCCGGTCGGATCTGTCGGCGATCGGAGAACTCTTCGGTCGGCTTCTTCCGGATCCCGTCAATCCACCTTCCTGGCACCGCAGTTCAAGGGATTCCAAGAATGCTCGGTGAACTTCGAATTTTGTGATCGCGGTTACGAAGTCCGTCTCGATATGCAAATTTGCGACCGGTCGGAGAGGTCCGCGTCGACGTGAGCGAGTGCATCCCGGTGAAGGCAAAAGTGTACGAACTTCGCGATATCCGCACATCGCCCGAGTTCTCCATCAACGGGAAATAGTACTCAACTGCGGGCCAATACTGACTGTCCGTCACAAGGCCGCCCATCAGGGTCGATTGAACCCCTTCCAAAGGTCCCGTCTGACGTCGATGACCGTTGTCAAGGGTCCTTGCTCGGATCGAATCGCATGGTTAGGGTGTGCTCCGATGGGAAACCAGCCACTTCACGGCCGGTTCCGTAAGCCCGGGGGGGCCGTCGCACACATAGAGCCGCGCTGCGCTTTTCTGTCGCCGTGTCAGCGATAGGGAACGCCTTTCGAGTCGAGCCTTCCGACGGGTTATCACGTCCGGCATCGAAGGCTGTCTTTCCCATGCGATCGGGGTATTTTCTTTCATGTCTGATTTCGAGCCCGAGGCGGACGGCGTCGTCAAGGTCGTCGAGGAACTGTCGCAACGGGTTCTCAACGTCTACCGGGCCGATCCCGGCCACGTCCTGGAGCACGCGAACAACGAGCGGCGCATCACCCAGGGCGGCTACGGCGAACGCCAGATCTACGAGCTCGTCCAGAACGGCGCGGACGAGAACATGGAGCGCCAGCCCGGCGTCGTGGGCACGATCCATGTCCTTCTCACCGCCACACACCTGTACTGCGCCAACACCGGCACACCGATGACCCCGGGCGGCGCCGACACGATCCTGCGCATGGCCGTGTCGCGGAAGCGGACCGGGAAGATCGGACGCTTCGGGGTCGGCGTCAAGTCGGTGCTGAGCGTGTCGGACACCCCTCGCTTCTACAGTGCGTCCGGCTCGTTCGGCTTCGACAAGGACTGGTCGGCCCGTGTCATCCGGGAGACGGTCCCCGACCTCTCCGGGCTGGATCCCACCCCGGTGCTGCGAATGGCGCAGCCGCTGGACCTGGATGCGGAGCGTCGGCGTGACGAGCGGCTCGACGAGCTGATGACGTGGGCGTCGACGACGGTGGTGCTTCCGCTGCACGAGGGGGCCGCGGACCGGTTGGGGCGGGACATCGTCAACTTCCCCGCGCATTTCATGCTTTTCTCGCCCCACGTGGACCGCCTGGTCCTGGAGGACGCTCGCGGCGGCCACGAGGTGTGCCGGGAGATCACACAGGAGACGCAGGGGGTGGAGCACCGTGTCGTGGAGCAGCGCGACGGTGCTCCACGCAGCAACGAGCGCTGGTTCGTCTTCAGCATCGACCACGAACCCAGTGCGAGCGCCGCACGGACGGCGGGAGAGCTGCACGATCGGCCTGTCGTCACCATCTCGTGGGCGGTCCCCGACAAGGGTGTCCCGCAGCGCGCGAAGCGCGGGACGTTCTGGGCCTACTTCCCGACCAACTACGACACGACTTTGACCGGCCTTCTCAACGCGCCGTGGAAGACCCCCGAGGATCGCCAGAATCTGACCAAGAGCGATTTCAACGAGGAGTTGGTGACCAGGGCCGCGCAGCTCGTGGTCGACTCGATCCCCGATCTGTACGAGGAGAAGGACCCGGGGGCCTTCTTGACCCTGCTCACGGCGCGTGGTCGTGAAGCCTCCCAGTGGGGCGACGAGATGCTCAGCCAAAAGGTGCTGCGGGCGGCCGCCCGTCGCCCCTCCCTGCCGGACCAGGACGGGATTCTGCGGCTCCCGGAAAAGCTGCGGCTGCATCCGGAGAATCTCGCGCCGGCATGGCTCGAACGATGGGCATCCCACCCGGGGCGTCCCAAGAACTGGTGCCATCACAGTGTGGAGGGGCGCGACCGACGATCGAGGGCCAGGGACATCCTCGACCAGGGCGGCGTCGTCGCGTCCCCGCTGCGCAACTGGCTGGAGGCACTGGTCTCGGATCGCAGTGTGGAAGGCGTCAGGTGCGCGCTGACGCTGGCGGCCTCCATCGTCAAGACCGGCAATGCGGCTCAGGCGACCGAGGCGCGAAGCGCGAAGATCCTGCTCACCGAGGGCGGCGTCTTTCGTTCCCCGTCCGAGGGCACGGTGTTTCGTCGGCACGACGACGTGCGGCTCGCCCACGAGACGACGCAGTACCTGCACGACGCCGTCGGGCAGGACCCCGAGACGGTCAACGCGTTGCGGATCCTGGGGGTGGAGGAGGCCAACGCGGCCGGACGTCTGCGGGCTGCCGTCACAGCGGGCTTCGACCGGTACCGGAACAACGACTGGGAGGACTTCTGGACGCTGACACGCGCCGTCGAGCGCGACGAGGTGGTCGAGGTCGTCAAGAAGCGCCACCCGGCACCGCAGGGGGTGCTCAAGGTGCGCACCGCCGCCGGCCAGTTCCGCTTCGTGCGCGACTGCATCCTGCCGGGACCCGTCGTGCCCGAGGACGGAATGCGCGATGCCGCGGTTCTGATCGACCCGGCCTTCCACGCGCCCGACACGGACGTGCTCGAGGCGCTCGGCGCGGTGGATCGTCCGGTACCCCGGATGAACCCTCGCTCGGATTCCTGGTTCGACGACTACAGCGCGGTCATGTACAACCAGTTCTGCGCTGCTCTTCCGCCCCACGGTTCCCGTCCTCGGCCGTCCTCCGTGAGCCTGATGGGTCAAGACCCCGCCGGTCCCCTGCACCTCCTGACGGAGCTGTCCGCGGAAGGCAAGGCCGCCTTCGTGCGCGAGCTGCCCGACCCCGGGCTCGTGCCCGATTGGCGATGCTCGCGAACCACCGGTCAGGGCGGCGAACTGCGCGTCGAGTCGCCTCTGATCTGGATGCTCCGCGAGCAGGGCATGCTGGCCACCTCGTTGGGCGTGAGGCGGCCGAATGCCGCGGTGAGTCCCGAGCTGGACGTGGACGCCACGCTTCTGCCCGTCGCCGAGGTCGCCGTCGCCCACGCACGTGCGCTGCGGCTGCCCTCCACGGTCCAGAACGTGCCCGCCGCCTTGTGGAGCGAACTGGCTCTGCGCGCGGATGCGGGCACCGACATCGGATTCGTCGGAAGCGCCTACGCGTTTCTCGCGGGTTCGGGCCCCTTGGACAACCTCGGGGACGAGACACGCCTGTTCCGGTGCAAGGTGGGCGAGGACTGGGCATCGAAGCCGCGCGAGAGCATCGCCGTCACCTTCGAGCAGGACCAGTTCGAGGTGCTGCTGCGTGAGCGTGTACCGGCGCTCCTCGTCCCCGGCGAGGCCGACGCCCAACTTCTCATCGACCGGTTCCGTTTCCGCAACCCGTCCGATCTTCTGGTGGAGGAGATCCACTGGGTGCCGCTCACCGAACCGGTGTCCCTGACGGACGCCTTTCCTCGGCTGCGTCAGGTGCTTCCTCGAGGAACGGCCTGGAAACTGGCGCACTGCTCCGAGCTGGTCAGGATCGTCCGTGGCCCCGAGGGCAGACGGGAGCACGCGCTGACCGAGACGCTCGACGGATACACGGTGCTGCTGTGCGGCGAGCGTGACGACGAGTCGACCCTGGGGGCCGTCGATCGCCTCCTGGGACTGCGGTTGGGAGCCGAGGGGTGTCGGGATCTCCTGCGCCAGCAGGCGCGGGACCGGGACGACAAGAAGTTGGTGATGGTCCGCCAGGAGACCGATCCGATCAGAAAGCTGTTGCTGGCCATCGGCGAGGACCGGCTGACGGCCGAGCTGCCGCCAGGACTGGCGTCGGCGGACGCGCAACTGCGCGGGATTCCGGTCGACGGTCTGCGAGCGGCCGAGCTGCTGATCGCCGCTCACGGGGATGACATCCTGCGTTTCCTGGCACCTGCGCTCGCCGACGTGGGCTTCGATGTGCCGCGGATCTGGAGGAGCGGTTCGGCGGCACAACGTTTCGTGCGCACCTACGGCTTCCCGCAGGCGTGGGCCGGCGACCCGCAGACCCCCAGCAGCCCCGAGCCGTACGAGACGGTCCCGGGCCCGCGCAAGCCGCTGAAGCTGCACCCGTACCAGGAAGCGCTCGTGCAGCGCATGTACGAGCACCTCGCCCAGGGCGAGGAGAAGCGGGCCATGCTGCAGATCCCCACCGGGTCGGGCAAGACCCGGATCGCCGCCGAGGCCGGTGTCCGCGCGCTGCGCGAGGGCCTGCTCGACGGCCCGATCCTGTGGATCTCCCAGAGCCAGGAGCTGGCCGAGCAGGCCATCGAGACCTGGGCCTACGTCTGGCAGACCGTGGGAACGGACCAGCCGCTGCGCATCACCCGTCTGTGGGGCGGCATCCCGGACGCCGTTCCCGTCGTCGACGGGCCGCAGGTGGTCGTCGCCATCGACGACACGGCCGTCAAGCGGCTCCCCAAGGAGGACTACGCCTGGCTGCGTGAGTGCGCCCTCGTCATCGTCGACGAGGCTCACTTCGCCGTGCCGAAGACCTACACACGGATCCTGGACGCCCTGGGCATCGACCAGTACCGGACCTCGCGCCACCTGATCGGTCTGACGGCCACCGCCTTTCGCGGGGACAACGACGACGAGACACGGACGCTGGTCTCCCGTTTCGGCCGCAAGCGCCTGGACTACGGGGTGTTCGACAACGACGACGCCTACGGACACCTGCAAGCCTTGAAGGTCCTGGCCAAGGTCGAGCACGAGGAACTCCTCGGCGGCTCCTACACGCTGACGGCCCAGCAGGTGGCCGAGACGCGCAGCACGAACGCGATGACGCTGCCGGCCGAGGTCGTCACCCGCCTCGCCCAGGACGTCGAACGCACCCGGCGCATCGTCGACAGGATCGGGGAACTGCCCCCCGACTGGCCGATCCTGGTCTTCGCCACCTCGGTGGAGCACGCCCAGGTTCTTGCCGCACTGCTGCAGGATCGCGGCATCACGGCGGCCTCGATCGACGGGGGGACGCCGCCGAGCATCAGGCGGCGCCGCATCGCCGCGTTCAAGGACAAGAGGATCAGGGTCCTGACCAACTACCGGGTGCTGACGCAGGGGTTCGACGCCCCTGCCGTGCGGGCCGTCGTGGTCGCCCGCCCCACGTTCAGCCCCAACACCTACATCCAGATGATCGGCCGGGGGCTGCGCGGCGAGCTCAACGGGGGCAAGGAGTCCTGCCGGATCCTCAACGTGGCCGACAACATCGAGAACTTCGGTCGTGGACTTGCCTACACCCGCATGGAGCACCTGTGGCGTAGGGCGGACCGGTGACCGGATCCATGACCGACAGGGTGGAACTCACCGACGCTCAGCGTCACGTCGTCCAGGAGCCTGCGCACTGCAAGGCGCTGGTCACCGCGGGCGCCGGAACCGGCAAGACCTTCACGCTGGTCAGGCGGATCGAGCACCTGGTCTCGGAAGGTCTCGCGGGTGGGGACCTCCTCGTGCTGACCTTCTCGCGCGCCGCCTCGGCCGAGGTCCGCGATCGCCTGCACCTGTTGGGCGGCAGGTCCCGGCACGTGCGCGTGTCGACGTTCGACGCCTGGGCTCTGAGTCTGCTGCGTGAGGCCGCGCACGACGAGAACTGGCACGCCCGCTCCTTCGACGACCGCATCCATGCAGCCATCGAACTCGTCGAGGACGAGAGCCGCGCACCGCAGTCGCTCGACACGGTCCGGCACGTCGTCGTCGACGAGGTCCAGGACCTGGTCGGTGATCGACGACGACTCGTGCAGGCCTTCCTGGAGGCCTACGAGTGCGGATTCACCGTGGTCGGCGACCCCGCCCAGGCCATCTACGGATTCCAGGTCAAGGATCCCGAGGAACGGGCGGGCGAGACGGGCAGGTTCTTCTCCTGGCTGCGCGGGCGGTTCGCGGGCGAACTCGTGGAATGCACTCTCGAGGAGAATTTCCGAGCCGCTTCCGACGAGGCCGCCTGTGCCCGCCCCTACGAGGCCGCGGTGCGTACCTGCTCCACGCGTGCGCAGGCCGACGCGGTGCACGAGCAGCTGCGCACGGAGTTGGCCTCGAGGCTGGACTTCGGCGACCTGCAGGTTCCCTACCTGCGCGCCTCGCTGTGCGAGGCAGAGGTCAGCACCGGCGTCCTGTGCGCCACCAACGGCGACGCGCTGCTGATCTCGCGATGGTTGGCGGATCTGGGCATCGATCACCGTGTCCGCAGAGGTGCAGAGGATCATGCCGTGCCCGGGTGGGTGGCCCAGGTCGTGTCCCACCTGCCCGATACCGTTTCGATCTCTCAGGACCGGTTCGTCGAAGCGTGGCAGTCTCTGGCGCACGCGCCCGATCCCGACCAGGGCCGCAGCGCGTGGCAGCTGCTCCTGCGGGCGGCGGGCGACCGCAACGGGCGGGTCGTGGAGCCGGGGCGGCTGCGTGAAGCCGTCGCCCGCGGGAATCTGCCGGACGCCCTGGTGGCACCGCGCGAGGGCGGGCTGGTCGTCTCCACGTTCCATCGGGCCAAGGGGCTGGAGTTCGATCGGGTGCTCGTCGTCGACCCGGGCCCGTTGGAGGACGAGCACGAGCGGGTGGACGCCGACCGCTGCGACGCCGCCCGGGCCCTCTACGTCGCGATGACCCGTGCCCGCCACGAGCTGTATCGCCTGCAGCCGCCCGAGGAGCACCTCGCCCGTCGTCGCGGTTTCCGGCTGGTACGCAAGGTCAAGGGCACGCAGCGATGGGGACGCTACGGCTACAAGCCGAGCCGGCGATTGGGGCTCTCGTTGCTGGGTGGGGACGTCCATCGTGGCCATCCCGCAGGACTCGAACAGCTCGCCTGCGACCCGCGGCGGATTCAGGAGTACCTGGCGGCCGAGGTCCTTCCTGGTGACGAGGTGGTCTGGACGCGGCTGGACGACGTGCCCGCTGCCCACGAGAACCGAACGGCGCCCGGTTACGCCCTTGTGCACGACGAGCAGATCGTCGCTGTCGCCTCCGAAGCCTTTCGCCGCGACCTCTACCGCTTCATGCAGCAATGGCCCGCGCATCGGCCGACGGCCTGGCCCGGCCGCATCACCGGAACGCGGATCGACCTCGTCGAGACCGTCGCCGGCGAGGACGCGGCGGCCGTCCGCGCCGGTCTGGGCCCCTGCGGGCTCTGGCTCGCGCCGCGGCCGATGGGAATCGGCCGGTTCCACTACGACCGCAAGGACGACGACGCATGACGGACGATCACACGCAGCACTACCGGCTGCGTGGTCAGTTGACCCAGCAACTGAAGTCGGACCTGCTGGGCCCCCACGGCGAGCACCAACAGGACGTCGAGATCCTCGACGACTGGCCCGTCACCACCTACTCCACGGGGGTTCTGTTTCCCCGTGTCGTGGACCCGGCGCAGCAGGAGCACCCCGAACCGGATCCGGACGCCGCGGTGCAGGACCTCGACGACGCCGACTCCACCGTGACGGTGGACGAGACCCCCGACGGGGGCATCGTGCTCGCAAGGGTCGCCCGCCCCTCGGCGACCGGTCTCACCTTCGCCGTCGACCCCGCGCGCAGCCCTCACGTCCTGGTGCACGCGTTCGCCGCCGTGTACGACCCGGTGGACGCCGCGGGCGAACCGGCCGTGCCCGAGCGAGCCGAACAGCGCAGCACCCGGCAGCCCGACGTGCGCTGGCGCCGCCGTCCCCTGCAGCTCACCGTCACGCCGGTGGATGTCTTGGACCCGCCCGGCAAGGCTGTGGAACTCGCCAAGGGCCTGTTCCTGCATCTGCGGGTCCGTCCCCCTCGCGGACCCCACGGCACGATCTCCGTGACCGCCACCTTGATGAACACCCACACCGTGGAGCAGCAGGAGATCAAGGACCCCTGGTGCTTCTTCCAGGTGGGGCTGCGGATCACGGTCCCGGACGGGGTCCCGGCTCTCGTCGAGCGGCCCGCGGTCCGCGATCTCGACGACGAGAGCCGGCTCTCGCTGCTCCTGCATCGTCATGCACCGACCTTCGCCGTCGGTCACGGCTGTGCCGCGGACTGGTCCTGGTCCCCCTCACCGGTCGATCGGCCCGAGCGGCACACCGCGCCCGCGGGAGTGGCCTGCGTGTGGACGGAGCACGTCCCCGTGAGCGAGGTCCTTCTGTCCGACTCGAACTCCTCCGTCCCCGTGGAACTGCTGGGGATGCAGCACCTCGCCGAGGCACCGAAGCACGAGTTGATCGGTTCTCTTCGCAGCTTCGTCGCCCTGTACGGGGAGTGGATCGAGGAGCGGAGCGCGGACGCGGACCTTCTGCGCGAGGGGATCTACGGCGATCCCGCCTACCTGCGCCTTGCGGAGGAGCAGCTGGAGCACTGCCGCACCGCACAGCGGCGCATGAGCGCGGGAGTCGACCTCCTGGAACGCGATACCGATGCGTTGGAGGCGTTTCGGCTGGCCAACCGTGTCATGGCGGTGCAGCGCGGCAGGGGCCAGTGGATCAAACGGGAGCGGGCCGGTGTGCCCTCGCCCGAAGGCGCGTGGAGGCCGTTCCAGCTCGGGTTCGTGCTGCTGTGCCTGAACGGCACCGTGGACGCGGCCCACCCCGACCGGGACGTCGCCGACCTGCTGTGGTTCCCCACCGGTGGTGGCAAGACGGAGGCCTACCTCGGGTTGATCGCCTTCACGGTCTTCCATCGCCGTCTGCGCCACGGCGCGGCCGGGGCAGGGGTGAGTGTGCTCATGCGCTACACCCTGCGTCTGCTGACCCTGCAGCAGTTCGAACGTGCGGCCCTGCTGATCTGCGCGATGGAGCGCGTGCGGGCCCAGCAACCCGAGCGGCTGGGGCAGGAGCAGATCTCCATCGGCATGTGGGTGGGCAAGGCCGCAACGCCCAACAGGCTCAAGAACGCCGACAAGGCGCTGAAGAAGCTGGCGGGAGGCGGGAAGCTCCAGGAGGAGAACCCCGTCCAGCTCAAGAACTGCCCCTGGTGCGGCACTCCTTTGCTGGTCCGCAACCATAGGGTCGACCTGGCCGCAAAGCGCATGGTCATCCAGTGCGACGATCGGGCATGCGACTTCTCCGCCGGGCTGCCGGTGCACGTCGTGGACACGGAGCTCTACCGGGTGCGGCCCACGCTCGTGATCGCCACTGCCGACAAGTTCGCCCGCATCGCCTGGCGCGAGGATGTCGCGGCCCTCTTCAACCGGGACGAGGACCGGCTCTGGCTGAAGACTCCCCCGCCCGAGCTCGTCATCCAGGACGAACTGCACCTGATCTCCGGCCCGCTGGGAACCCTTGCCGGTCTCTACGAGGCGGCCGTGGACATCGCGTGCGCCCAACCGAAGATCATCGCCTCCACCGCGACGATCCGCCGCGCCCAGGAACAAGGACAGGCCCTTTTCGGCAGAGGCGTGGCGCAGTTCCCGCCGTCCGGCCTGGACGCCCGCGATTCGTGGTTCGCCGTCCAGGCACCCGCGGCGAGCAGGCCCTCACGCCTCTACGTCGGCCTTCTCGCGCCCGGGCTCTCCCAGGCGACCCTCCTCATCCGCGCCTACGCATCCCTGCTCCACAACGCCCGGCACCTGCCGTGCCCGGACGAGGAGGTACGAGACGCCTACTGGACGCTGGTGGGGTACTTCAACAGCCTGCGCCTGCTCGGCGCCGCCGAGCTGCAGGTCAACGCCGACGTCAACGAACGGCTGCGGACGCTCGCCGCACGTGACGGGGTGGAGCCCCGGGAGGTCCTGCCGACCGAGATCACCAGCCGCGTTCCCTCCAGCGACCTTCCCACACTGCTCGGCGCCCTGGGGCGATCCCTGCGAACCGGGTCGGCGTTGGACGTGCCGCTGGCGACCAACATCATCTCCGTCGGTGTCGACTTCGACCGCCTGGGCCTGATGGCCGTGACGGGGCAGCCGCAGACCACGGCCGAGTACATCCAGGCCACCAGTCGTGTCGGTCGTGCCCACCCCGGTCTCGTCGTCACCCTGTTCAACGCGGCACGATCCAGGGACCTCTCCCACTACGAGAACTTCGTCAGCTACCACTCGGCCCTCTACCGGCAGGTCGAGTCGACCAGCGTGACGCCGTTCGCCGCCCGCGCCCGCGACAAGGCCCTGCATGCCGCCTTCCTCGGACTCGCCCGCCTCCTGCATCCGAAGATCCGGGACAACACGGACGCCAAAGATGTGAACGAATTCGCCTCCCAACTGGACTCGACCCGAGAGCAGTTGGTCAAGCGCATCCGCCGCGTCTCGCCTGCCGAGGCCGACCACGCGGATGCGGAGATCCGCGTCTTCGTCGACCAGTGGCGTCAACTCGTGGAGACCAACGAAAAGCTGGAGTACGAGGCCGCCTTCACGTTCAAGGCCAACCCCCGCCGCCGGCCGGACCTCGCCCTGCTGCGCACCCACGAGGACCACGACCTCACCAAGGCCCGTCCCACCCTGTGGAGCCTGCGCGACGTCGATGTCGAGTCCCACCTGTACCTGGAGAGCTGACATGCCTCGCAGAAGCACCCCCGGCACCACTCCCCCCGACGACGAGCGCAAGCGCCCCTCCGTGGGCTCTGTCCGGCGGGCCCAACAGATCACGACGTACGGCGTGGGTGGCCTGCTCGCCGTGGCCGACCAGTCCTACATCGTCAGCGGCCTGGACACCTGGGACGTCACGGGCGAACCCGACCTGCGAGACCAGCGCCTGGAACCGATGCTGCACGTCAACGGATTCAGAAGGCCGCCCGCGGCGCGCGTCGCCACCGGGCGTGGCGTGCGCGTGCGTCGTTTCCCCGACACCTACGCGTGCCCCCAATGCAAGGCGCTCAAGGCGTTCCGCGACCTGAGCGCGGCAGAGGGCGACAACCGTTGCGCGCACTGCGCGGCCCTGCTGACGCCGTCTCGCTTCATGGTGGCCTGCGAGGACGGGCATCTCGACGAGTTCCCCTACGAGGCCTGGGTCCACGCCGACCCGGAACACAAGGACGCCCACCCCCGTACGTGCTCGCAGGCCGCCAGTGAGCTGACGTTGGAGACCGACGGTCGCACCGCCAGTCTCCGCAGCATCGTCATCAGCTGCAGCTGCGGGGAGAAGGCCTCGATGGAGGGTGCCTTCGGCAAGGCGGCTCTGCGCCGCCTGGGCCTAATGTGCCAAGGCACCCGCCCGTGGCTGGGCCGCGGCGCCACGGAGCGCGGATGCAAGCGTCCCTTGCAGACCCTCCAACGCGGTTCCTCGGCAGCCTGGTTCGCCGACCTGCGCTCCGCCCTGTCGATCCCGCCGTGGCACACGGAACTGATGGAACTCGTCGAGGCGCACCGCAGACACCTCGTCGGCAAGAGCGACGAGCGCATCGCGGAGTTCGCACAGGACGAAGGCTGGCTGACACCCGGCGGCTACTCCGCCTCCCAGGTACTGCGCACCGTCCGCACCCTGGAGAACGCAGTCCATCCCGAGCCCACGGAGGACGACGAGGACGAGATCCGGTTCGCCGCCGGCGAGCCCCTCCGGCGGGAGGAGTACGAGCAGCTTTCCAAGGTCACCGAGGACACCCCCGAGAACAAGCACTTCGTGTGCGAGCCACCGAAGGACGCGCAGCGATCCGATGTCCCGGGCGTCGACCGGGTGATGTTGGTCAAACGTCTCCGCGAGGTTCGGGTCCTCACCGGCTTCACCCGCATCCGCCCTCCGCAAGGCTCGAAGGCCGATCGTGATCGCATCGGTCGCCTGAGCCGGAACACGGACCTCGGCTGGCTCCCGGCCGTCGACGTCGTCGGCGAGGGAGTCTTCCTCACCCTGAACCAGGAGCGACTCCGCCGGTGGGAGTCGGCGGTGCGCGGTATCGACTCCAACCGGACCGACCGCATGCGAGCCGCGCACGCGGACCTGCTCCGGGAACAGGAGTGGGAGAATCCGCGCTCGCCGCTGACGTCACGCTTCGTCCTCCTGCACACCCTGGCGCACGCACTGATCAACGAATGGAGCCTGGACTGCGGCTACCCCGCGGCGTCCCTGCGGGAACGGCTCTACGTCGACGACGACATGTGCGGGGTCCTCCTCTACACCGCGACCAGCGACTCCGCAGGAAGCCTGGGCGGCATCGTCGCGCGAGGAGAGGTCACGGAGCTGTCGAGGAGCCTGTCGTTCGCCGTGGAACGTGCCACCTGGTGCTCCTGCGACCCTCTGTGCATGGAGGCCGACGCCAACGGTGTCGGTGGACTCAACATGGCCGCCTGCCACGCATGCCTCCTGCTGCCCGAGACAAGCTGCGAAATGAACAACACATTCCTCGATCGTGCGCACCTCGTCGGAACACCTTCCAGAAACTTCCCCGGCTATTTCGCTTGAGCTGTCCCAACACGGTGTGCTCCCGGACGGACACTGCCTGCGGGGTACGCGATGTCCCATCGGTCATGGCGTCGGCGAACGCGACGTCGGACCGGTGGGACTGGCCAGGCTCGCCATGGCCCGACTCGATCTTCGCGGGCCTCACTCGAACGCCACGCTCCAGACGGATTCCGGTGCCCAGCAGAGCGCGGACGTGTCGATCGGATACGCATGGACCGAACGTGACCGGGCCGAACTTGTGGCCCCGGGGCCCTCGAGCACGTCTGCGAGCATGCTGCGCCTGGCCCAGCCACCGAGGACGACTGCAGGTCGCCGAGCGTCCCGGGGCTGGGGCGCGGCTGCCGGGTCAGCCGGTGAGGTTGCGCGTGTAGAAGGAGAAGCGAGCCAGTTTGGGGCACCACTGCTGGTACACGGCGGTATCCATGATCACGGGCCGGCTGGTGGTCATCTGCTCGATCAGGTCGGCCGCTTGGGCTCCTGCAGGAACATCGGCGGAAAGATCGCGCAACGCTTCGGTGATCTTGCTGGTGGAGGGTGCCTCCAGGATGTGCCGGAAGACGGTGGCGGCCTGGTCCGGGCTGCCCACGAGCAGGGCCAGCAGAATCTGCACAGCCTGGTGCTCTCCTGGGGTCGCTTCCGTTCCCACGAAGGCTGCCAGGTCCCCCGGATCGACCCCGATGCGTGCCAGCCGGTAGAGGTTGACCAGCTTCTTGGCCGCCCTGGGGGTGCGAGTCAGGCCACCCATCTGGGACAAGAACGCGATCTCCGCCTCCTTGAGCTGCAGTTGGACGGGGGTGGGGTCCGGGCCTGGCGTCAGATCGACGGTCGGCTCCGGTTCGGGTGCAGAGGCAGAGGCAGTCGACGGTGCCGGTCCTTCTGGCTCTTCCTCATCCGGCAGGCCCCCGGAGTCCGCGGGCTGCACCGAGCCTTCGGGGCCGGGAGCGTCGGGGGTGGTCAGCAGAGCGCGGATAAGGCGTGCGGCCTTCTCCTGGGTGGTCGGCGGGACCGCGAAGGGGATCTGGAAGATCTTGTCCAGGTAGTCGAGCGGGGTGGCGCTGTCCTGTGCGTCGGCCCAGCCGGGCGTGCTGTCGTGCGAGGCGAACAGATCCCGGTAGTGGTGCTCGAGGGATGTGAGAAGCCAGCGCGGGTCGACCGCCACGACCACGACGAACAGCGGCAGCGCGAGCATCAGGTGCACGGCGGCCAGCACTTCCACCACGCGTGCGGGCGGGCACCGGTCGAGGTCGTCGATGTAGAGGACGATGCGTTCCAGGGGCGGCGGCTGCCGGGAGTGGGCGCCGGCCCATTCGGCGCGGGCCTCGCGCAGTCGCTCGTCGAGCTGGACCAGGTCGTGGTGGACCGTGCCCAGCAGTCCCCGGTAGTGCTGGTAGGTCTCGGGAGCACTGCGTTCGGTGAGGAAGTCGGCCAGCCGGACGGCGGCATCCGCCTCGGCCAGCCGGGCACGCGCCGCGCTGACATTCTCGGCCAGGGCGCGCTGGTGCTTCTCCAGCAGGACGCGAAGTCTGCCGGTGAGGGACGTGTGCTGCGTGTGCGAGGCCCTCAGGGCCCGCAGCAGGGCCAGCACCGGGGTGGCAATACCGGCGACGGCGCCGAGGAGCAGGGGCAGCCAGCTGGACAGCCACAGCCCGACCGCGCAGGTTCCCGCGAGGACTGCCAACCAGACAGCCAGGACCAGCCAGCCGTACCGGAGGTCGCGCAGCACGAGCCGGCCGGCCGTGCACAGCAGCCGGGGCCCCTCCAGAGCGGAGCCCGCGAAGGACAAGAATCCGATCGGCCGGTCCTGAGCGGTGCGGGTGAGCCGGGTGTCGAGTTGCTGCTGGTCGTGCTCCAGCCGTGCCAGGTGTGCGGCTCGCCGCCGGCGTTCCTCGGCAGTCGCTTCGGCGGAGAGGGTCGGCGTCTGCGGTTCGGGGGTGGGTGCCAGGGCACGGAAGAGATGGTCGACCAGGCCCGACCACACCTGCTCGTCGCTGTAGTGCCAGGCATTGAAGTGGACTTGGCGGACGGTAGCGGTGAATGCACTGTGGGCGGGGTCCTCGGCGGCGAGCGTGGCGAGTTGATCGACTCGGCTGCTCATCTGACGAATGAAGCTCGACTTGCCGGCTCCCCATTCGCCCAGCAGCGCGACCGCCAGGGGCGGGGCGGTGACGGTGGCGGCCGCCAGTTGCGCGAGCATCTCCACGTCCGCCTCGTTGCTCAGGAGGTCCTCGCCGCTGGCGGTGTCGCTGTGCACGCCCGCCAACACCGGCGGCTGCACGACAAGGCCGTCCCCGACCAACGGCTGCGGGGCATAGGGCTCCAGGGAGAAGTGCCGCTCCAGCAGGTCAGCCTCGATGGAGTTGAAGGCCTGGAAGCGCATGATGTTGCGGTTCGCCTTCCAGCCCAGCAGGTCGCGCAGCTCCTCGACGGGAGTGTCGAAGTCGCGCAGGCCGGCCAGCGCGTACATGTACTCCCACGTGCCGCTGTCGGGATCGGTGCCCCAGAGCCGTTCGGCGAGTTGCGGGCTGCGCCAGGTCGCGGCGATGGTGGCGCCCAGGTACAGGCGCTTGTCGCCGCTGAAGAACACCCAGGCTCCGGGTTCCATCTTGCGGATCTCGGGAAGATTGGCGCCGTTCTTGCCCGGCATCACGCCCCACATCGCTGCGCTGCCGCCGGGAAAGAGTCGCCGCAGTTCCTGCAGAGTGGCGGGGTCCAGGAGGTCGGCGTGGTCGTCGAAGACGACCGGGCGCACGATGGTGTCCTGGTAGTGCCGCTCGACGGTGCGATCCGAACGCCGGGCGGGCTGCATGAAGATCCGCATGATCCGCTACTCCCCCAGCTTCGTGTACTTCTCGGCGCGCCCGTAGGCCAGTTCGACGGGGTAGCGGTGTCGGTTCAGCTCGATCTTCTCGGCCAGCGCCTCCTCGAGGTCGATGCCGGTCACGTCCGCCAGGCGCAGCAGGTAGGCGAAGACGTCGGCCAGCTCCTGGCGCAGAGCCTTGGCCTCGTCGGGCCGGCTGGTGAGGGCGTTGGACTGTTCGGGGGTGAGCCACTGGAAGAGTTCCAGGACTTCACCGGCCTCGCCGGAGAGGGCCATGGCGAGGTTCTTCGGGGTGTGGAACTGGTCCCAGTCGCGCTCGCGGGCGAACTGCGCCAGCGTGTCCTGGAGATCGCGGATCGTCATGCCCCATCCCTATCAGCCGCCTCGGACATGAGCCGGCCCAGGCCGTCGGGCGAACTGCCGTGCGGGTGCTGTCCGTTGGGGCTGCTTTGACATCCTCTCCGTCCTTTAGGGCGGAGAGGATGTCAAGTCTGCACACGACCTGACGGACACCTGATCGAACCCGCCACCCTCACCAAGCAGTTCAACGCACTGCTCCGCAACGCCCACCTACGACCGATCCGGTTCCACGACCTCCGCCACTCAACGGCAACCCTCCTCCTGGAACAAGGCGTTGAACTCGTCGTCATCAAGGAACTGTTGGGCCACGCCCACATCGGCGTCACCGCCACCGTGTATGCCCATGTCCGCCTCCGCCTCCGCCTTCAGTGCCAGGCCATCGACCTCCTCGGCCATGCCCTCGGTAACTTCTCGCGCCTGCGTCCGAGACCGAGGACGGCGACGACCCACCGCTCTGTACAGCGCCTGTCCGCTGACGTTGCCGTCAACTACTGCCGTCAGACACCACGGAGGCCCCGGCGGAATGCCATTACGCCGGGGCCTCTATCCGCTTCCAGACCTCTCGGTCAAGAAATGATGGACTCCGCCTGTGGGTCGAAGCAAACAAGACCGTGCTTACGCGCCAGAGCAGCAAGAGCTCGCGCCATCACCTGCTGCCTAGACCAAGAAATACTCGCCACAACGAAAGCGTCACTGAAATAGAGCGGACTCATCCAAGGAGAGCCATCCATGTTCTCCTCGGTCAGATCCGGGAAGACCTTTACGACGTCAGCCAAAAAATCGCTGACCGCCACATTCGGCGCTGCAGCCTCAGGGACCTCGTCGAGAATCGCCCGGTAAGTTCCAAGCGCACTCGTACCATCGACCGGATCCACTGAGTACCAGAACGCGAGATCAAAGCTCATCACTCGACTCCTTGACGATGCGATCGCCGACCTCGATCGACTTCCACAGCCGGCGGTCGATGCGTACCTTCATGGACTGGCCGTCCGTACGCCTCACCTCGATGAAGTGGTACATGTTCGCGCCGTCGAGCATGCCCCGCGACTTGTCCTCGACGATGCCTTCCAGGCGTCGTCCGGTCCTGGTTTGTGAGATGTGAACATGACGCAAGGCTACGAAGGTCGACAGGCGTGGTGCAGGGGCAAGAGGCACACATACCGCAGTACGGGTGTCGCACAAGGAGCCCTACAAATGTCCTGAGCAGCATAACGACGACAGGCTGCATGGGCAGTTCCGTACGGGCAGTTCCGTAGGACTCGGCCGAGGCCGTGATGATCACGTTGTCACCTCACGGCGGCCGGTTCCGGATCTCCGCCCGCTGGTAGCCTCTGCACGCGCTGACCAGCGCGGCCGTCCTGGAATCGATCCTGCGGCTCCGTTCTTCGAAAGAGTGACGTGATCAAGCGGGTGCACATGACCGCCGGAGTGGTTTTGGCGGCAGTCATAGCGTTGTCCGGATGCGGTGCCACGAAGTCGGGCACAGCGAAGTCCGCTCCGCAGCCCGGCACAACGGCAAGGTCCGGCAGCGTGACTGACGCACCCAGTGCCGACTCCGGGCCGAGTACCGGTGAGAGCGGCGGCACGCAGCGTTCGCGGCCGACCGGGAGTTCCACCCCCACAGCGTCCCCCTCCGTCGCTGCCCCCCGGCCTCTGAAGGACGGCGCCGTCGTGCTCACACACTGCGCGGACACGGACGACCCGGACGCGATCGTCGAGGTCAGGAATCCGAACGGGCGCGAGGGCCTCTTCGGCGTGAAAATCGGCTACAAGGACGCACACGGCTTCACCATGAGCGAGACCTACGACCAGGTGCTGGTGCCTGCGAAGGGCAAAGCGAAGCTCCGGGTGGCCGTTGTCAGTGCACCCGTGGACGAGATCGATCGCTGTGAGGTCAATCCCCGGGCCACTGCCGTACGGTGACAGCCCGCGGAGCCCACCTGGACCTTGTGCTTCTTGCGCTTCGACGGTCGTGGACGGTGATCGTCGCCGACACCGTCTCACTGACTGAGGTCACGGCCGGAGGTGACGCCAGGCACTGGCCGGCGCCCCGTACCGGTGCCGCTGGGCCGTCAGCTGTTCTGCAGGGGGCTGCAGCGGTCCTGGTCGGGGAGGCGCAGGAGCGCCGCACCGACCGGGGTCAGGGTGGGCAGGACGGTGTTCGCGTGCCGGTGGCTGGCGGTGAG
Source organism: Streptomyces sp. NBC_00386 (assembly GCF_036063235.1). Classification (NCBI taxonomy): domain Bacteria; kingdom Bacillati; phylum Actinomycetota; class Actinomycetes; order Kitasatosporales; family Streptomycetaceae; genus Streptomyces; species Streptomyces sp. NBC_00386. Next base: position 10,081,800 of record NZ_CP107950.1, on the reverse strand, counting down.
TCCCGAGTCGCGCAGGACCGTGGTAGCCGATGTCGCCGTAGCCCTTGCCGACCGTGTCGTTGCGGTAGATCGCCTGGACCACCGCGGCCGGGTCGGGATCGCTGCTCCCGTCGTCGGTGTGGTGCACGGTGAGGGTCTGGACCGGGTAGTACTCGGGCGGCCAGATCTCCGTACCGTCCGCGTACCGGAGTGTCCCGTCCGCGCCCCACGCGGCTCGGGACAGCAGCGTGTACACGGCCACGGCCGAGGCCGCCGCTGAGGGCGGGTGGGGCACCACGCTCAACGCGGCGGCTCCGAGCGCGCCGAGGATCACGCGTCGGGGTACTGGGGACGGCATGGGGTCTGACCTCGGGGGCCTGCGGAATGCGGGTCCGTGTCCGTCATCGCGTGATCCTCCTGTGCGGTGTTCGCGGCCGGCCCGCCCCCGCCTCGGAAGACGGAGGCGGGCGGTGGAACGGGAGGTCGCTTCTACAGGGCGCAGGCGGGCTTGGGGGTGTAGAGGCGGGACCATGTGCTGGGGCCCACGATGCCGCCGGTGGTGCCGTTGCATGTCTGCACCCAGTAGACGCCCCGCAGGGTCGCCTGGCCGTAGTCCCCATCGACGTCGAGCCAGTCCGCGTACTTGCTGTAGAAGTCGATGAGGCACTGCACCTGCTTGACCGCACTGCTGTTGTCGCCGGGGTGGTCGTGATGAAAGTAAGCGTGCGTGTGAACACGGCCACCGTCCACGAGATTCGACTGCGCCGAAAACAGGCAGCTCAGGCATCGTGGGGCGGGTGTGAGGCACCCGTCGCCGGGCAGGGCAGGCGCGTTCGGCCCGGCAAGCGGGGGCGGGGGCGGTAAGTACGGTCCCGGAGCCGGTGGTTCGGTCGGAGGGACCGGGAACTTCGTTCGGCGGACCGGGAGTTTGCGGCCGATGCACAACCGTTCCGGCGTCCCGCGAGTCGCATAAGGCAGGAGCAAACATCTCCAAAGATCACAAGGGGGAAATATGCGATTCAACCGTTCCGTTCTGACGGCGGCCGCTTTCGCCACCCTGGCGCTGGGGGCCACGACCGCTCTGGCGGCGCCCGCCTCGGCCGCACCCAACACCACGCCGCAGAAGGTCTGCGGAAGCGCCTACAAGACCGTGAACTCCGCTCCCGTCGGCTCCCTGGGCACTGTCTACCTGACGTACAACGCGTCGAACGGCAAGAACTGCGTCGCGACCATCCGTCAGAACCCGGGCACCGCCGTGGACATGTCGACATGGATCTACGTCCCCGACACCGACGAGGGCGCCCAGGACTACGGGCGGTACACCTCGTACGCGGGGCCGGCCTATGTGTACGGCAAGGGCCACTGCGTCGACTGGGGCGGCCAGATCAACAACGTGTACGTCCAGGTGACCGGCTCCAACTGCGCCGCCTTCAAGGAGCACCGGGTCACCTTCACCCGCTGACCCGCCACTCCTCCCGGCCGCCACGCTCCAGCGCCGCCCTCTCCCCTGACCCGGGTACGGAGGGCCGGCGGTGATCGGGCAGGCACCCCGCAGCCCGGTCACCGCGCGGGAACGCACTCGGCCCGGCTCGCTCCGGCAGACTCACCGAGTCCTGCCGGGGCGAGCAGGTGTCCCAGCCCGTGCCACAGGAGCCAGGTCCTGTCTGCCGACCGGGGCTGTCCGATCGACGGCGGCCTCATCTGCCTGGGCGCCACCGGAACCAGCGGTCGAGCCCTCACGACCAGACGGAAACGGAAAGCGAGCGGCCCGATGCCTGGTCAGGCGGAGGCGAAAGCCTCCTCGGGGACGTCGTCGAGGACGAATCCGTTGTCGAGCCGGACGCGGACCGTGACGCGGAGCATCTGCCGCTGGTAGGCGGCCCACTGCTCTTCCAGGGCCCCCACCTGCTCCTCCAGCTGCTTTCTGCTCACCGGCGGCATCTGGTGGCCGAAGTCGTCGAGGAGCGACTTGAGACGCAGGTACTCACGGACCTCGTGGCTCTGCTGCCGGTGGTGCTCGTCCACACGCTCGACAGTGCCTTCGATGCCTGCTGCCAGGGCCAGCGAGGCGGCGAAGGCACCCGTCTCCTCCGGGGGCTCCCCGGCCGGGGTCACCGGCCCGGCCAGCCGGAGGTCCGCCGCCAGCCGCACCCGTTGGCCCACGTTCAGCGTCATCGGTCCTTCGTCTTCCTCGTCGGTCACCGGCGATCCGGCGGACGTGGCGTCGCCATGCGTACCGGAGAGGACAGGATCATCCCACCCTCACCCGGCGGGCGGCGGGATGCTGCGGTTCGGCTCTGCTCGTGAGGTGAAGTGCGTCGTGCGTCGTCGAGCGTGTTCGGCTTGTCCGAGCCGGACGAATCGGCCCGGATCTCCACCTTGCAGTTCTTGTACTTGACATCCTCCCCCTCTTAAAAGAGGGGGATTCCAACCCGGCTGGGTTGGGGTTCACGGACGCTCGACCGCTGTTCGGGCGGTGTCGCCCCTCCGGCACCGGCTGATCGCCGGGAGCGGGGAATCCCGCCCCGTCCTGCCGCAACGTGGAGGCAGGGAAGCAGGGCAGTTCAGGCGGCCTCACAGGTGGCTGTATTCGATCGGTGCTCGGTCCGAAGTGACCGCCTCTTTCCGGAGGCATATTCGGCGGGGTGCACTGCTCCCAGCCTTGCGCGGGCCATGCCATGCCCCTTATAACCGTCCGTACAGGCATCGGTGGGGATGGCCGGAAATAGCAGGTGCCTTCGGCCAGGGGGATCCTCGACTCCGCCGGGATCATCAGCAGCGTACGCAGACCCACGGAGACCCGAGGACATGACCGACAACGCCTTTCGCGATGCCATGACCCGCCTTGCCGTCGACCCGGCCTTCAGGGCCGAGCTCGACGGTGACACCGAGGAGGTGGCCCGAAGACTGGGCCTGACACCCGCGCAGGTCGGCGAACTCCGCGCCCTGCGCGTCGAGTCCGGCACCGCCGGAGGACCGGCCTCACTCGACCCGCGCCTGTCCAAGTCGTCCCTGTTCTTCGGGAGCGCGGCACACGCGTTGGCACACCACGACGTTCCGGATGTTCCCACCGACCATGTGTCGGGGGATCCTGCCTCCGTCGACCACACGCCCGACCTGTCCCTTTCCGTCGACGGCCACGAGGGCGCCGGCGGCTTCGACGTCTCTGCCACCGGCGCCCAGAGCCTGCTCGGCGGGGGGCTCGGCCAGGAGTCGCCGGTCGATGTGGGCGTCGGGTTCGGTGAGTTCGGTGACCGCGGAGGGTTCGAGAACGAGGCCGGGACGGACCTCGGCGGGCTCGGGGGGCATGTCGGTGGGGGTTCCGATGGCGGCATGGGTGACTTCGGCGGATTCGGTACTGGCGGTGCCGGTGGCGGGTTCGGTGACGGCGGTACCGGCGGATTCGGCGGCGGCGGGTTCGGGGGCGGTGGTGCCGACGGCGGATTCGGTGACGGCGGCTTCGGAGGCGGCGGTGCCGACGGCGGATTCGGTGACGGCGGCTTCGGAGGCGGCGGTGCCGACGGCGGATTCGGTGACGGCGGCTTCGGAGGCGGCGGTGCCGACGGCGGATTCGGTGACGGCGGCTTCGGAGGCGGCGGTGCCGACGGCGGATTCGGTGACGGCGGCTTCGGAGGCGGCGGCGGGTTCGGTGACTTCGGGGGTCACGGGGGTGGCTTCGGTGGTGAGGGTGGCAGCGACGCTGGCCACTTCGGGCACGGCGGCATCTACGACCGCGGAGACGGCGGAGACGGCGGCAGCGGCGGCGGAGACAGCGGCGAGGGCGGCGGCGGAGACAGCGGCGGCAGTGGCGGTGGCGACCAGGAGAACACCGGACGTCGGCCAGGCGGCGGCGAAGGCGGCGGCAGTGGCGGCGGCGAAGGCGGCGGCAGTGGCGGCGGCGAAGGCGGCGGCAGTGGCGGCGGCGAAGGCGGCGGCAGTGGCGGCGGCGAAGGCGGCGGCGGAACCGGTGACGGTGGCTCCGGTCACGGGGGTTCCGGTGGTGGCGGCGGGGGCGGCGAAGGCGGCGGCGAGGGCGGCAGCGGGGGTGGCGGTGGCGACCAGGAGAACACCGGTCGGCGGCCCGGTGGCGGTGGTGGAGAACCCGGTGGCGGTGACGGCAGTGGTGGCGGCAGTCAGGAGAACACCGGGCGCCGGCCCGGTGGCGGCGGGGAACCCGGCGGGGGCGGCGAAGGCGGCGGGGGCCGCGCGGGCATCCTCGGTGGTGCCGAGCGCGTACGCGGCGGTGTGAGCGCCCCCGGCCTCGACGGCATCTCCACCCGCCTCTCGCCCTCCGCGCCCGACACCGACGGCGGCTTCTCCGGCGGAACGTCGCTCAGCGGCTCCGCGGGCTGAGCCGGCGCATGCTCTGCCACGCCTGCCGCGTCCACGTGCGGCGCGACTTCCCGTACTGCCTGCACTGCGGCACCCTGCGCCGCGGCACGGCACCGACGTCGTACGCCGCGCCGCACCTGCGGGGTCTCGACGACCCCGCCCTGCTCGTCCCGCTCACCGGCCCGGTCACCACGCTGGGCCGGGGCGCGGACAGCGATGTCGTTCTGGCCGACGCCAGCGTGTCGCGCCGCCACGCCCGGATCGTCCGCGCTGAGTCGGGCTTCCGCATCGAGGACCTGGACTCGTTCAACGGCACGGCCGTCGCGGGCGTCGACCTGCACGGCGGTGCCGCCCACCTCGCCGACGGCACCGAGCTGTCCGTCGGCGACGTACGTCTGGTGTTCGAACAGCCCCGCGAGGCCCACATCGGCCAGCGCACCCAGGTCGTCGGCACCCAGTTCACCCAACTCCCCACCGCCGCGCAGGAGGAGGCGGCACCAGAGGCGAACGGCCCGCTCACCGCGCGCCCGCGCCGCCGCTCCGGCTGGGCGCTCAAGCAGCTGCCCGCCGACCGCGGCGAGGCCCGCTGGGTGCTGAACAACACCCGCACCGGCAGGTACTTGGAGCTGGACGAGCGCGAGGTCTTCCTCTGGAACGCCGTCGACGGCGAGAACACCGTACGGGACCTGCTGTTCGCCTACGCCGACCGCTACGGCGAACTCGCCCTCCCGCGCATCGAGGCGGCGCTCGCCGCGTTCGCGGACGCGGGACTGCTGCGCGGCCTGCCCGGCCGTCCCGAGGAAACGGAGCGGACGGGCTGGCGGCGCGCGGGACACGCCGTGTACCGGGCGCTGCTGAAGCTGGAGATCTCCGTCCCCGGCCTCGACCGGGCCGTCACCCGCCTCTACCAGGCCTTCGGCTGGCGGCTGTTCACCCGGACCGGCGTGACGCTGGTCTGGCTGTCGGTGGCCGGCGGGCCGGTCGCCTTCTTCGCCGCGCAGGGCCGACAGCATCTGCTGGACTTCGGCGGGGCGGGTGTGTGGGGCCCGGTGCTCCTGGCCGCCGGCTACGTGTCCGCCCTGGTCGTCCACGAGCTGACACACGCGCTGGCCGTGGCGTCGTACGGCCGCAAGGTCCGGCGCGGCGGGTTCCTGCTCATGATGGGCATGCCGTTCGCGTTCGTGGACACCAGCGACATGTGGTTCGGCACCCGCTGGTCGCGCGTGGTCGTCGCGCTGTCCGGGCCGCTGTCGACGGCGGCGCTGGCGGGCTGGTGTGCGGCCGGCGCGGCCTTCCTGCCCGCAGGAGCGGCCTCGGCCGTCCTGTTCCAACTCGCCTTCGGGCTCTACCTGAACACGCTCTACAACTTCAACCCCCTGATGCCGCTGGACGGTTACCAGGCCCTGACCGACGCGCTGCGGGTGCCGCGGCTGCGTGAGGAGGCGAGCGCGTACTTCCGCACGGGCCTGTGGCAGGACCTGCGCGCGGGCAGCCGGCCCGGCCCGCGGCAGGCGGGTATGGCCGCGTACGGCCTCGCGGTCGTCGTCGGCACGTACGGCTTCCTCGTCCTGGCCCTGCTGGCCTGGCGCTCCCGGATCGGCGGCCTGCTGGAGGGGTGGCTGTCCCCGGCGTGGACCACGGTCGTCGAGGTCGTCGTGGTCGCTTTGGTGGCCTTCCCGGTGTGGTCCGCGCCGGTGCGGTGGCTGGCCCGCCGGGTGCGGCGCCGGCGTGACGCACGGGGTGCGGCACCGGCCCCGGCGATGGGCGCGGCCATGGAGGGAACGGCGTGAGCGAGGACACCGGCGGACCCGGCCCGTGGGCCGTGTCCGGTTACGAAGAGGTGCGTACGCTCGGCGAGGGGGCCGGCGGGCGGGTCGTCCTGGCCCGGCACACCGCGACCGGGGTGCCGGTGGCGGTCAAGTACCTCGGTGAACGCCTGCGCGGCGACCGGGAGTTCCTCGCCCGCTTTCGCGCGGAGGCCCGGCTGCTGGGCGAGCTGCGGCACCCGTGCGTGGTGCGGCTGTACGAGTACGTCGAGGCGCGCGGCGGTGCCGCGATCGTGATGGAGGTGGTGGACGGCGTCAGCCTGCGCCAACTGCTGCGCCGGCACGGGGCGACCGGCCCCGAGGCCGCCCTGGTCCTGCTCAAGGGCTCGCTGCTGGGCCTCGGCGCGGCCCACGCTGCCGGGGTGGTCCACCGCGACTACAAGCCGGAGAACGTGCTGGTCCGCGCCGACGGCACGAGTGCGCTCGCCGACTTCGGGATCGCCGTACGCACGGGACGCGCGACCGAGGCCGTCGGCACGCCCGCCTACATGGCGCCCGAGCAGTGGCAGGGCGAACCGGCGGGACCGGCCGGCGATGTGTACGCCGCGGCGGCGGTGTTCCACGAGTGCCTGACCGGGCGCCGCCCGTTCACCGGCGACGACGTGGCCGCGCTGCGTCTGCAGCACCTGCGGGCCCCCGTCCCGCTGGAGGACGTACCCGCTCCCGTACGCGGTCTGCTGCGCCGGGGGCTGTCCAAGGAGCCGGCCCAGCGTCCGGGCATCGAGGCCTTTCTGGCCGATCTGGAGCGGTCCGCCGTCGAGGGGTACGGCGCCGGCTGGGAGGAGCGCGGGCGCCGCCGGCTCGCCGAACTCACCGCGCTGCTGGCCCTGTTGTTCCCGTTCACCGCGACGGCGAGCCTCGAAGCTCCGGCTCAGGCCCTGACGCTGCTCGGCCGGGTGAAGCGGAGCGGATGGAAGGCCGCCGTCGGGGCGGCCGCGCTGGCGTTCGTGGCGGGCGGGGTGACGTCCGTGGCGGCCCGTCCGCACGACACGTCGACGACGGTGGCCAGTTCGGTTCCCTCGGGCGTCAACTCGCCCACTCTGAAAGCCTCTTCACCGTCCGTGTCCGCGACCGGCGCCTCCCCCACGGCCGACACCACCCCGACCACCACCCCCTCGGGCAGCCCGGCGCTCTCCCCCGCCCCCACGGTGAGCGCCGCCCCGCCGGCGAAGTCCCCCACGCCGACGGCCGCGAGCCCGGCCGCTCCCGCACCTGGCACGGTCACGATCAGCATCGGCTCCTGGCAGCGGGGGCAGACCCCCGGCACGCTGGTCGCCGCCGTCACCGTCGACACGATGGGCACCGGGCCCGTGAGCGTCACGGCCGACTACTACGTGGACACGCCCGCCGATCCCTACGGCCATCAGACCCAGGAGCTGTCCGGCAGCACGCACTACCCCGTGACCTTCGTGGCCGACTTCGCCAACCACCCGTGCCGGGGCACCTGGACGGTCACGCTCACCAGCACTCCGGCGGCCGCGAACGGACCGCAGACGGCCACCCTGGACGCGCCGCCGTGCTGAGCGCCGTACCGGGCGAGAACGAGAACGGATCGAGATGACGACAGCCACCACCGTCGCCGGGCGGACCCTGTCGGGCTGGTCGCGCGACGCCCGCCACGGCACCTGGCACGCGCTGCTCCCGGTCGAGTCCGGTGGGCCGGTGCTCGGCGCGCTGCGTATCGACCGTGCCCTGCTCGCGCCGCAGGGCACGCGCGAGCGGCTCGCGGCGGCCGTACTCGCTGTGGGCAGGCTCCGGTTGCCCGGGGTGCTCGGCACGGTCGACCTCGTCGCGGAGTCCGGGGAGGTGTGGCTGATCACCGCCCGGCCACCGGCTCCCACCCTTGCGGACCTGCTGACCGGCGGGGCGGGCCCCGACGCGGGCAGCGCGGCCAGTGTCCTGAACGAGACCGCGCAGACTCTGCTCGCCCTGCATGCGGCCGGTCTCGTCCACGGGACGCTGGACGCGGACACCGTCGTCCTTGCCCCGGACGGCGTCGCCCTGCTCGCCGAGGCCGCGCTGGGCACCGTGCTGGGCGACACGCTGGGCGGCGTGGCGGATTCCGCGCGCCGTGCGGCGGACGTCGCGGCCTGGGCAGGTCTGGCCCGCACCCTCGGCGAGGCGTGGGTGGCTCCCGGCACCCCCGCGGCCGCTGTGTTCGCGCGCTGTTGCGCCGCCGCCGGTTCCGAGGGGCTTGCGGCGGCCCGGGCGGCACTGGTCGCCGGGCGCGCGGCGCTTCCGGAGGGTTTTCTGCGGCGTACGGAGCTGCGTGCGGCGGTGGCCGCGGCGGCTTCGGGGGGCACCGCGGCAGCGACGGCGGCGGATGGGACGGGGGTGGGCGTCCAGCGCGTGCGCCCCTGGGAGGGGGGAAGCGAAGTCCCCGGTTCCGACGTCGCCGGTTCCCGAGCCGCCGGTTCCGACGTTGTCGGCCTTGAAGCCGCGGGGTCCGAGGGCGCGGAGTCCAAGAGCGCAAGGTCCGGAGGTGCGGATGCCCGGGACGCAGGTGCCGGAAGCACGAGTGCCGAAGATATGGGCCCCGGGGCCCAGAGCATGGTCCTGGAAGGGGACAGGTCCAGGCACACCGTGCCGGACGAGCGGCTCACTCTGCCCGGCCGCACCCGCTCGGCCCCGCATCAGCCCCGCTCCACCGCCGCCTCTGACGACCAGGCCACCCTCCTCGGCAAACGCAACCGCACCCCCGCCGGAACCCCCACAGCGACACCCGCCGGGCCCCTGGCAGCAGCACCCGCCGAGGCAACGACGCCACCCCCGACCGGCGAAGGCGAAGACGACGGCGAGATCCTCCTGCGCTTCGGCCCCGGCATCCCCCTGGAGGACCAGGACGTCCTGCGCGCCCAGTGGCGTACCGCGCCCGTACCGCCTGACCGTCGCCCCCGCCGTCGCAGACGGCGGGCCTGGATCGCCACGACGGCCTTCCTGACCGCCGCGGCCGTCCTCCTGTGGCTGCTGCTGCGCCCCTCCCCCGCTCCGACGGTCACCGCCGTCGAAGTCCGGGCGCCCGTCGGGCGGTTGCACTGCGGACAGACCGCCGATCTGGTCGGCGTCGTGACCACAAACGGCCGTGGCGGCCCGGTGACCTACCACTGGCTGCGCAGCGACGGCCACGACTCCGGCGAGCTGGTCCGCACGGCCCGCCGGGGCGAGCGCAGAGTCACCGTGCACCTGCGCTGGACGGTCCGCGGCCCCGGCAGCTTCCGAGGAACGGCCCGCCTGCGGATCGTGCACCAGCCCGGGCCGGCCGAGGCGGAGGCGACGTTCAGCTACGCCTGCTCCTGACGGTCCGGAAGCCTCTCCCCCACCCCGAGGCGCCCGTGGTCCGGCCGGGGTCAGGGCTCCTTCGGTTCCGGAGAAGGCGTTGTGCACGCCTAGCGGGCCGAGAGGAAATACTCCGGCTCTGCCGGCTCCGGGACGGTCGGCCGACCTCTGACGACGATGCGGCTCCGCGGGACCAACCGGTACGGGAGCCGGAAGCCGAGGTGTCCCAGGAGCACCGGCACGAGCCGCGAGACGTCCATGGACCGGAAGACGACCCCGCGGCGGCCGTGCGTGTCGACCGAGCAGAGGCACACGTTGGTGATCATCCCACCGGACCCCGGCACCCGCGCCCGCCGGACTGCGGGCATGGACACCAGGGCACACCGGGGCACCGGGGTGCCCTGGGTCATGTGCGCCGGCATCTGGCCGGTTGCAGACGCTGCGGCTCGCGCCGCATTCCGCTCAGCTCGTGAAGGTGAAGTACTTCCACGCGCCGTACGTCGTCGAGTTCACGGTGTCGCCCGACGAGGAGTTGACGTACGAGGAGCGGACGCGCGTGCGCCAGCCCGTGTCGTGCGCGCCGGTCAGCTCCACCTTGGACACGCCCGCGGAGCTCAGCGTGAAGTACTTCGAACCGTTGTCGTACCAGGTGCCGTTGTAGTAGATCTGGAACTGGAGGCGCTGCTTGCGGCCCGGGTAGGCCGTCATCGTGTTGGTGAACAGCGGGTTCTTGGTCTTCTTGAAGTAGTAGTAGGTGTGGCCCCACGTGTATGACGTCTTGTAGTGGCCGCTCACCGACGTCGACACCTTGACCTGGGCACCGACCGTGCTGGTCACCGTCTTGGGCGCGTAGCGGGCGTCGCCCAGGAACTTCGCCGTGACCTTGGTGTCCCGCTTCAGGTCCAGCACGGCGGACAGGTTCCCGCTGGAGTTGACCGTGCCGGACTTCACCAGCGTGTTCGGCTTGTCCGAGCCGAACGGGTCGGCCCAGATCTCCACCTTGCGGTTCTTGTACGTGGTGCCGAGGTGCGCGGTGAACGTCGCGTCGGCGCCGTACGCGTAGACCTTGCCGTTGTTGTTCAGCGTCAGGGCCGTCGTGGCGCGCGAGACCTCGACGGTGTCGGAGGTGTGGCCGGAAGTGTGGCCGGTGTCGCCCGCGTACTTCAGCGTGTACGTGACCTTGCCGCCCGCGGGCGGGGTGTCCGCGAAGGAGTAGGTGCCGTCCGCCTTGACGGTCACCGGGGTCAGCGCCTTGCCGCTCGGCGACTCCAGGTCGGTGCGGGTCGCCGTCAGCTTGATGCCGGCGGGCAGCGCGACCTTGGAGGAGACCTTGCCCTTGACGGTGAGCTGCTTGGCGCGGGTCGCGGTGGCCGGGGCGTCCACGGTGATCGAGGTGGTCGGCGTGGTGGGCGCCTCCAGGACCCGCAGGGAGTACACCCCGGAGTCGTTGGAGGTCACCGCGAACAGCCGGGAGCCGTCCGGCGCCCAGGCCAGGCCCGCGGCGGCGAGTTCGTCGGCGCCGGTGACGCTGGGGTCGGTGTCCGGGAAGTCGTACTCCCGGACGGATGCGGTGCCGCCCGGCCGGTAAACGTACACGTCGGGCTCGTGCGCCCCGGAGATGCCTGCCGCGACCGCGCCGTCCGGGGCGATGGCGACCGCGTTGGGGTAGGCGTCGCTGGCGTAGGAGCCGTCCGCGGTGAGGTCGGACGTCCGGAACACCTGGTGGCGGTAGGGCGCGCCGCTGGCCACGACGACGTCCTGGCCGTCCGGGGTGACCTGGAGGTCCCCGAGGCTGCTGCCGGTGCCGCTGGTGTACGCGGTGCGGGTGAGCGTGCCCGAGGAGACGTCATAGGACGCCAGGCTCACCGGGCTCTGCCCGATCGCGCCCGCGATCAGGGTGCTGGAGCCGGGTGCGGCGTCCAGCATCGGGGCGAAGTACCAGAGGACGCCCTCCTGGGCGAGGGTGACCACGGGCTGCTCGCCGGAGAAGTCGACCGAGCCGATGTTGCCCTCGCCGGACGCGCCGTAGCCGAACCACAGTTTGCCGCCCGCCAGGGCGACGCTCAGCGGGCTGTCGCCCACCGTGTAGCGGGCGGTCTCGGTGCCGGTCGCGGTGTCGAACGCGACGATCGCGCCGGCGTCCCGCACGGCCGCATACAGCGTGCCGGAGTCGGCGGACAGTTCCAGGCCCACGACGCCCGGCAGGTTCGTCAGCTGACGGACCACCGTCCCCGCGTAGTCGGTGACGACGATCTTGCCGTTGCTCGGGTCGCTGACGAAGACCCGCTGGTGGACGCCGTCCACCACGATGTCGACGGGCTGCTTCACCGGCAGGCTCGCGGTGGTGTCCGCGGTCGCGGGCGTGGCGGTGAGGACCGCCGAACTGAAAAGGACCGCCAGTGTGGTGGCGGCCGTGAGGGTGCGCATACGCACGGCTGGTTCGAACTCCCCGGAACGAATGAGAATGCCGACGCGCCCGGAGATGTGCGGGAACTGTGGGGCGTGTGTGGCCAGTGAGCGAAGGGTAGATCATGGCACCGGCGAAGCCGGCAGGGCCCCGTCCGTCCGGTCCACGCATGCGCGATCAAGCCTTCTGCCTGCGGATTCGTCGAAGCGGGGGTTTGATCGTTGTTAGTCTCCGGCAGATCGTCGCATCGATATGTCGATGCGTCTTGAGCTGGGGGCAAGGTGCGGAAGAAGTACAGGGTGGGGCCGGCCGCCGCTGCGGTGATTCTCGTGGCGGTGCCCGGCGGGCTGGTGGTGAAGCACCAAGCCGCGGCCGCCGAGCGGAAGTCTCTCGAGCAGGCCGCCGAGGAGGTCTTCCAGCGGAGCGCGGATGCGCCCGATGCCTTCTGGCGGAAGTACGCCCCGCCCCGGGGCAAGGTCTGGAACCAGGCCGACGCCCGAGCCCAGGTGACCGAGGTGGAGAGGAAGGGCGCGCAATTCACGGTGGACGTCACTGAGACCACCACTCCGTATCTGTCCGACACGCATGGCGGTGGGCTGGAGGCGACTCCGCCTTATATGGGTGACCACCGGTTCGTCTTCGAGCGGGAGGGTGGCGACTGGCGTCTCGTCAAGGACCTGACGGAACAGCTGTCGAAGTAGCGGCACCTGCCTGCGTGTCCGTCTGGATGTTCGGCTGTTGCAGGCGGTCCGGGACCAAGCCGGTCCGCGGAGCGCGCTGGGCTTCGGCGGGGGTCTGGCGTCCATGGGTGAGGATGACGTAGTGCCAGGTGTCCCTCGGCCGCGGACCTGCCGGCCGCCGAGCGCTAAGGAACGCGCCCGCATCCGCTGGGCGGTCGGCTACTCGCCGGTGGCGCCGTCGATGCCCTCACGGAGGAGATCCGCATGGCCGACGTGGCGGGCGTACTCCTCGATCACGTGCTCAAGGACGAACCGCACATCGGTGTCTCCGAATTCAGGGTTCGGCACGATGCGCGCGATGTCGGCGGTCACCTTCGCGAATATCTGCCGCGACTCCTCGCACGCCTTGAGGTAGTCCTCGTAGACGTCCCTGGCCGGCGTAGCGTCCGACTCGTCGTACCACTCGCCGCCATCAGCGGTGACGTAGGTCCGATAGGGAAAGAAGCGCGGCGACGTGCCGGCCAACGTCCGCTGGAACCAGGCACGCTCAACCCCCTGCAGATGGCGCATGAGCCCCAGCAGGCTCAACGCCGACGACCGCACAGGACGCAGCCGCAGCTGTTCATCCGAGAGGCCCTCGCACTTCCACAGGAAGGTCGCCCGGTGGTAATCGAGATTCGAGGCGATCACCTCCAGCCACGAGCCCGATACTGCGCGCTCAGGCCGGACGATCTTCTGGACCACGATGTCGCTCACGCTGGAGCCTCCTCACCGGTCATCGAACTTGGCCGCCGCCCAAGAAGACCTCTCTTCGTGTCGCAACTTATCGCTCGATGCCGCCTCGGGAGTGGCCCTCCAGGCTGCGAGTCACCGGGTGGCCTGGACGCAACCCGGCGAAGCTGTGCGGTCGCAGCACCGGACGCGCACAAGCCGGCACCACGAACGCGGTCCTGCCCAGGGACCGCTCGGCGAGAGACACGCCTCAACGCGGTCCCCCGGACGAAATGAACTGTGCGCATGTCGCACAGATGATCTAAGGTCGCGCTGATCTTCGGGGAGGGGATGGCGCATGGTGCGTGGGGGGCGGTGGGCTGTGCTGTGCGCGGCCACAGTGCTGACACTGACAGGGTGCGGGCACCGATGGGCCGAAGACAAACCCGCGTTCGAGAGCGCGGAGAAGCTGCCGGAGAAGCTCGCAAAGGACGGCACCACCATCCTGGTGGGCGATCCGGACGCGAAGGTGACCGTGCACCTGTACGAGGATCCGCGCTGCCCGGTCTGTGAGGAGTTCGAAACCACCGGCGGTTCCCCGCAGCTGCGGGAAGCGACGCTCGACCGCCGGACAGTCACCGAGTACACCCTGGCCTCCTTCCTGGACGACCGGCTCGGCGGCAGCGGCTCGAAGAAGGCGGTCAACGCACTGCGGGCCGCACTGGAGGAGGGCAAATTCGCGGAGTACCACGAAGTGCTCTACGCCAACCAGCCCGAGGAGAGCGTCGACGGGTACACCGATGCCCGTCTACTGGAACTGGCCGGTCAGGTAGAGGGGTTGCGCGGCCCGGAGTTCAACGCGGCCGTCAAGAGCATGAAATACCGCTCCTTCGTCACCGCCTCCGAGAAGGCGTACGAGCGGGCCGGGGGTGCAAAGGATCCCGACGGGCCGGGGACGCCCACCGCCGTGATCAACGACAGGCGGATCCCGACGGAGTACAACGGCCTGCTCTTCGACGGCGATACCTTCGCCGAGTTGCTGCAGGAGATCCACGCCAGGCCCTGGGAGTGGGAACAGACCGCCTTGTAATCCACGTCACCGCCGAGGTGCGGCTGAGAGACGGCGTGCTCCCCACCGGCAAGAGGCCGCTCCGGGGCAACTGCCGGGCCGTGGAAGCGAGTCTGATCCCTCGCCTTCCCGACAGGCGTCCTCGCGGAATTGCGCCTGACCCCGTTTTCCCGAGCGAAGCCAGGCAAGACTGCACGAGCATCCCGGCAAACCGGCCGGCGGCCTGCTCGCCCCTCGCGAACCCCGGCAAGCCGGGGGCGAACTCGGGGGCCGGCAGGGCCCGCAAGTTCGCCCCCTGTTGATCAGCTGTCGGCCCCCGCGGACTCCTCGCCGTGCCGGTCGACGACGGCGCGCCGCAGCACGGCTGTGCTGCCCATCAGCGTGTCGGTCGTGATGCCCTTCTGCTGGTCGTGGGTGATGAAGCCGCGCGCGCCGAGGAACGCGAGACTGCGCTTGTCGAAGATCCATTCGTCACGCGTGGCGGAGGAGGCGTCCTCGCGTGTGATGGCGATCCCGTGCCGCCCGGCCACGTCGACGGCGTCCGGGATCTGCTCGACGCCCGGTATCCTCGCGGCCGCCTTGTACAGCGCGGCGGTGTTCCGCGGTGGCATGAGCGTCTGGCTCAGCAGGTCGCCGATCAGGGAGAAGACGGCCTGTTCCCTGGACTCTCCGTCGGACACGCGGACGTCGCGGCGCAGCCGGGTGAGCAGGGCGTCGGGGTCTGTCGGCAGCGAGGACAGCCAGGTGTAGGTGGGGTGGTCGATGCCTGCCGGGACAGCGTCGGTGGACTCGATGGGGATCGTCTCGTCGGGCATCACGGCGTCCTTGCCGGACTCGCGTATCCAGCCGGTGGTCTTGAGGGGCCGGGGGTCCTGCGAGGTCCATGTCTCCACCGTGTGCGGGGCGCCGAGTTCCACGGGCCCTTCGAACGTTCCCTTGTTCGACACGGTCAGGCTCCTGACGTACACGAACTGGTCGTCCCTGACCCGCGTGGCGTCACTGGCCATGGCGGCGACGGCGATCCGGTTCAGGGTGAGCGAGGCGCTCTGGGCGCGGGCGCTGCCGGTGGCTGCCCGGTCCGTCGGCGCGGGGACGGGGCCGCCTGTGCCGCTGAGGGTGAGGACCAGCGCTCCGGCCAGCACCGCCGAGGCGAGGGGCACCAGGATGGCCGGACGCGTCAGCCGGCGGCGCGGGGACGGGACCGCGGCGGGAACGGGAGCGGCGGCGGGAGTGTGGCCGAGGTCTTGGTCGATCTGCTGCATCAGGACGTCCTTGTAGTGGAGGTGCCGCTCCGGCGGGAGGTCCCATTCGGCTGGCGCGGACAGCAACTCCAGCGCGTCCTCGGTCCGTCGACCGTCGGCGTTCATCGGGTCTCCTCCTGCAGGAACAGGGCCGCGAACGCGGCCTCACTCTCCATCTCTCCACGGGGGCCGGGGGGTTCCGTCCTCGCGCTGTCCTGCCCGGAACTGAGCCGGGCGAGCCGGGCCCGGGCTCGCGAGAGCCTCGACCGTACGGTGCCGACGGGGACACCGAGCGTCTGCGCGGCCTGCCGGTAGTCGAGCCCGGCCGACACGCACAGCGCGAACACCTCACGCTCCTGGCGGCGCAGCCGGCCCAGCGCCTGGTGGACCAGCGCGAGCCGGCGGGCGTCGTCGATCCTCCCCGCCGTCTCCTCCGCGAAGTCCTCCACGGGACGCGGCTGCGGGCTGCGCGCGAGGAAGGCGAGCCGCCGGCGCAGGCTCCGGTTGGCGTTGCGCGCCTTGTGGGTGGCGATACCGAGCAGCCAGGGCCCCAGCGATTCGCCCTCCGGCTCGACCCGCTCCCGGCCGCGCCAGGCGGCAAGGAACGTCTCGGACATGACCTCCTCGGCCTGTGACCAGTTGCCGGTCAGCCGCAGGGCTTGGTTGTAGACCGCCCGCGCGTACTGGTCGTAGAGCTCGGCGAACGCCGCCCGGTCCCCCGCCCGTATGCGTGTGCGCATGGACTCCGCTGGTTCTTTTTGACTCACACTCGGTACTCTCCGTGGCTCGCCCGAAGTTCCTGTGGCGCGCGTCACGCCCCAGAGGTGACGGACGTTCGCGACGAACAGGGCCGTCGGCGTTCAGCTGTCTCTATCTGCCACCTCGTCTCCTTGCAGGGTGCCCCGGTCTTCGGGCCGGGGGTGAATGCGAGCCCCTGCGGAGCAGGGCATGGGCAGAGGAATCGCCGTCAGGGCGATTCGTCGTCGCTTTGACGGTGTCGAGGGCGATCTCGAGCGGGTGCAGGATCTCGGCGTCGAGGGGCGGCCGGTCGGCGACCGGTTGAGCTGAGCGGTGGGCCGGGTGTGGGGTTCTTCGGGAATGCGGAGCGTGAATGTGAGCATTCCGCTGTTATGGCGTTATTGCGCCGTTACAGTGACGGCGTGGCGAAGTTCCGTATGTACCCCACGTGCGCGCAGGAGCGGCAGATGTTGCTGCACTGTGCGCATGCCCGGTACGTGTGGAACCTGGCGGTCGAGCAGCATGCGCATTGGCGCAGGTGGCGTAGGTCGGCGCCCGGTTTTGCCGAGCAGTGCCGTCAGCTCACCGAGGCCCGGCGCGACAACGAGTGGCTCGGCAGTGGGAACGCGGACGTTCAGCAACAGGCGCTGAACTTGTTCTTTATCTAGCGGTGTCGAAATGCGCCTCGAACTAGGCTGTTCACCTGGGCATTTGCCAGACATGACAACAGCCTTCGCTTGATCCTGTGCTCCGTCACAGAGATACGGGATCAACCGAAGGCTGTTGTCATGAGTGTGCTGCATCGCCGTGTCCGGCGGGAAGCGTTCGTGGAAGCGTCATGCTTCCGGGCCGACTTCTACGAGTGTTTGACCGCGCGGGGCGATGAACTGTTCGAACTGACCGACGCGGTGCTGTGTGTCGATGGGCCGGTTGTCTCGCCGGTGGACCTGACGCTGGTGCCCGAGCATCGCCGTGGGCACGGAGCGATGTACGGAGCCCTCAACCGCGGCCGCATCGATGTTGAGCGGCTGCGAACTGTGCTGGCCGGGCTGCGGTTGCCCCGGTTCGAAGCGAGGCGTCTGGTGCTGGCGGTTGATGTGTCGCCCTGGCTGCGGTCGGATGCGCCATGCTCGGCGGACAGGCTGTTCTGTCACGTCTATGGGCGGGCGAAGTCGGCGTCACAGTTCATCCCGGGCTGGCCGTACTCCTTCGTCGCCGTCCTGGAACCCGGGGCCACGTCATGGACCGCGATCCTGGACGTGGTCCGGCTCGGCCCCGCCGATGATGCGACCGCAGTCACCGCCGCCCAGTTGAAAGCCGTGGTCGAGCGGCTCGTCGCGGCAGGCCAGTGGCAGACCGGAGACCCGGACATCACGATCGTCATGGACGCCGGCTACGACGTCACCCGTCTGGCCTGGGTGCTGCGGGACCTGCCCGTCGAGCTGGTCGGCCGGATCCGCAGTGACCGGGTGATGCGCCTGCCGAAACCGCCCCGTGTCTATGCCCCGAGGGGCGGGCGCCCGCCCAAGCACGGGCCCGAGTTCCGCTTCACCCAGCCCGAGACCTGGCCCGAACCGGCCGTCGTGACGGCCACCGACACCATCAACTACGGCAAGGCAGAGGCCCAGGCCTGGGATCGGGTCCACCCACGGCTGACTCACCGTTCGGCCTGGCTGGAGCACGACGGTGAACTCCCCGTCGTTGAGGGCACCTTGGTCCGCCTCAAGGTCGAGCACCTATCCAAGGACCGCCAGGCTCCGCCGGTGTGGTTGTGGTCCTCGAAGACCGGCGCCGTCCCGGAGGACGTGGACCTGTGGTGGCAGGTGTTCCTCAGGAGATTCGATCTGGAGCACACCTTCAGGTTCGGAAAGCAGACACTCGGATGGACCACCCCGAAGGTCCGTACTCCCCAAGCCGCGGACCGCTGGACCTGGCTCCTGGTCGTCGCCCACACCCAGCTCCGCCTCGCCCGACCTCTCGCCATCGAACTCCGCCGGCCCTGGGAAAAACCGGCCAAGCCCGAACACCTCACCCCAGCCCGGGTCCGCCGGGGGTTCAGGAACATCCGCGCACACCTGCACTGCCCCGCCCATGTTCCTCAACCAACCGGAACCGGACCCGGACGCCCTCCCGGCTCGAAGAACCGGCGGCCCGCCACCCGCTACGACGTCGGCAAAACCGCCAAACGTCCCGAGACTCTCAAGGCCATCGGCAAACCTGGAAGATCTTGGTAGATAAAGAACAAGCTGAAGGACTTCGCCCAGGCCAGGAACGCCCGCTTCACGTCCGGGTTCGGTGAGCCGACCTGGCGCAAGAAGTTCGTGCATGAGGGCTTTCGTGTCATCGGCACCGACCGCGTCCCGGAGCTGACCGAGGACGGTTCGCCGAAGCTGAACGCGAAGACCGGCAGGCAGGTCATGGCCCGTTCCGTGGTGGTGCACAGGCTCAACCGCCGGTGGGCTCGGGTCAAGGTGCCCGGCTGCGGCTGGGTCCGCTTCCGCCTCACCCGGACCGCACTGCCCGCCGCGAAGACGTTCCGCGTCACCTACCGCAACGGCCGGTGGCACATCGCCTTCGCGGTCATCCCCGCACCGGTCGCCGCGCCTGGCACGGGCGAGGTCATCGGTATCGACCGGGGCGTGAATATTACGGCCGCCCTCTCCGATGGGCGGAAGCTGAACTGCCCGCAGCTCACCGTGAAGGAACGAGCGCAGGTCCGTAAACACCAGCGGCGCGCCGCTCGCGCCCCGAAGGCAAGCGAGCACAAGAGTGCCGAGTACGCCAAGGTGGCCAGGCTCAAAGCGCGTGAGGCCGACCGGCGCAAGGACTGGTGCGAGAAGACCAGCACGATGCTGGCCCGTACCTATGGCCTGGTGCGGTTCGAGAAGCTGAACATCAAGAACATGACCCGCTCGGCCAGGGGAACCGCCGAGCAGCCCGGCAAGCAGGTCAGGCAGAAGGCCGGGCTGAACCGGGTCATCCTGGCCCAGGGCTGGGGCCTGCTCCGCCGGCGCACCGGGCACAAGGCCCCGGGCCGGGTCGAGGACGTCCCCGCCCCCTACACCAGTCTGCGCTGCAGTGCCTGCGGTTGGATCGACAAGAACTCGCGCAAGAGCCAAGCCGAGTTCGTCTGCTCCTCCTGCGGTTTCACCTGCAACGCCGACACCAACGCAGCAGTCAACGTCGCGGCAGGACAGGGCGGGATCCCCCGCCCCCGGCGCTCAGCCGGTGCCGGAGGGACGACACCGCCCGAACAGCGGTCGAGCGTCCGTGAACCTCAACCCAGCCGGGTTGGAATCCCCCTCTTTAAGAGGGGGAGGATGTCAACTTGCCCTGGATGCCGATCGGCGCGGTGCCCAGCGCCCGGGGTTTCGTCCGGCTTCGGCGTCGGAAGCAGCAAGGCGGGCGAGCCAAGTCGGCAAGGTGCGGAAACTGCGTGGCATCGCGTGAACGGCCTCGGCCATGATGTGCGGCGGTGTTGTTCACACAGAGGCGGTTGCCACGTTGACGCTGTTCCCGGCCACGCAGGCCATACTCGACCGATGCGCCAGCGATGACGCCCCGGGGGTGGCGTGGCAGTGGGAGTCCATGGCCGCCGAGGCCGTGCTCCGGCACGGCGGCTCAGCCGATGCGGAGGCGCTCCTGCCGCTGTTTTTGTCGGCGCCCGCCGCGCACAGTGCGCTGGTGCCGGTCTTTGCCCGTCACGGCGACCGGCGGCTGGCCGCGCGCCTGCTGGAGGCGACGGTCGTCGGGGGCCGGCTGCGTGAGAGTGTGCCGTCCGGCGTGCTTCACGCCGTGGGCCGTCTGGGGTACGCCTCGGCCACGTCCCTGCTGTGGGAGCACGTCGACGGCTCGTACGACGTGTCGAAGGACGCGTGCCTTGGCCTGCTGCATCTGCCGTGCGAGGAGCTGCGGGGCGTAATCGCCGAGTCGCTGGAGAAGTACGAAGGGGCCGCGCTGTTCCCCGAGTTCCTGCCCGTCCTCGCCCCGAAGACCGATGACCCGGCGTGGCTGGAGCGGCTCGTCACGTGGGGCGAGAACCACGCCTCGGTCGACTGCAACGGCGGTCTGATCCTGGGGATCTCCCTGCACGGCGGCCAGGCGCGCGCCGCTTTTGCTCGTCTGCTGTGGGACGCCCGCTGGGAGGCCTGCGGCTCCGGCACCGGATCGGCGCTGTGGACGTACGCGGGTACACGCGTGCTGGGCCTGGGCCTGCCGCAGTTGTATGCCGACCTGCGGGCACGGTTGCACGCCAGCGCGGACCCGGACGTCCAGTGGGAGGTCCTGCGGTCGTTCATCACGCTGCTGCAGCTTCGGTGCGCGGATGTCTGGACCGGTGTAGGGGCGGACGAGGCCCAGCCCGAGAGCTGCGACGCGCTGTACAGCGTGCTGTTCACCCCGACATCCGACGACGGTGACACGCTCACCGGGCTCGCCGACCGTGTCTTCGGCAGTGATGATCCTCTGTCGGACGAGGTCCGTCACCTGGAGACGGCTCTTCGTACCGCGGCGGCACACGAGTGGGCGTTGCGGGCGGCCGCCTCGCGCTGACGGGCACCGGAGGGTGCGGCGGTTCCTCTAAGTGCATGGCAGTTTTGACGTGATCGTCGAAGTGCACGGCGGTCCTCGCGGGAACCGATGTGCCCTGCACAGTGGCGGCCCGGGCTGCTTTCAGCCGCTCTGGCCCAACAGCGTCGTTTCTCGCGCCATCCAGGACGGCTACGGCTCCGGATCACTGACAGAGCCACAACACGCCCCTCCGGAGAGGAGGCACCGGCCATGCCCGTCACCACAGCGGCTCCGGCACCCCTAACTGATCCAACCCGCAGCCCCAGCCCCGTTGCCGACCATCAGCTGACCGTCGCCCTGCCCTACGGGCTACGCACCCCGCAGGTGGCGCGGCAGATCACCGCCCGATGGCTGGCCGCGTACGTGGCTCCGGCTTCGCGCATGTGCAATGTGGTGCTCATCGTCTCCGAACTGGTCACCAATGCCATCCGGCACACACGCGAGCCCTGCACCCTCAAGCTCACGTTGCACGGAAGCCGTCTGGACGTCGCCGTCGCCGACCACGGCGAGACGCTGCCGGAGACGTCCAGCACTCCGGGCGAGCACGGTGGATTCGGGCTCCCCCTCATCGAGGGCCTCGGAGGAAGGATCACGACAGTTCCCGCGCTCGGCGGCAAGACGGTGCACGCGACTCTGACCGTCACCCCGTTCAGCGGCCCGCATCGTGCACCGCCGACGACTGCCTCGGTTCGGTAACCCGTAGCTGTCCCGCCCCCCTTACGCGGGCCGGCAGGGGGCGGCTCACGAACTCGGCCCCGGCCGGCGGGTGCCGGGTTCCGTGGAGCAGTTGCCGGGGCACGACGGTGGGGGCAGACCTGGGTCGGTCTGCCCCCACCATGGGATCAAGTGCGATCTAGCTGTTGTTCTGGGTTGCCGTGGGCAGAGGGCGGCCGAGTTGGTGGACGGTGACGACGCTGCTGGTGTCGGTGCGGTTTCCGTTCTTGTCGATGCCGAAGTGACCGGTTGCGCCGGCTACGGCGTCGTTGCGCAGGGCGAAGAGTTCGTTCCCGACGGCGTAGCGGTTGGGCAGGCTGGTCGGGCTGTCGCCGTTTGCTGCGGCTCGGTGCAGGGCGGTCGCGGCGGTGAGGACGGCGTCGTGGGCGACGAGGGACCAGTAGGTGTCGGTGAGGTGGTCCGCATCGAATTGCTGTCCGTGGTGGCGTGCGGTGAAGTCGCGTGCGAAGGCCTCGTAGAGGTTGCGGGCGGGGTTGGCCGGGCCGCGGAGTTGCGCCGCGCTGCGGAAGGACGCGTACAGGACCGTGATCGGCGCGTCGCTGACGTGGAGAGATTTCGTCCTGGGGTCGAAGCCTGCCGTGTCGGATCCGGTGATGACGGTGATGGGCTGGGTGTGGCAGCTTCTGCCGGCCAGGGCGTCGAGGAAGTCGGGCAGGTACTTGACGCGGCCGGCGTAGTAGACGGTGTCGATCTTCTTGCCGGTGTGGCAGAGGTCCTCGCTGATGCTGGACATGCTGGTGCCGGGGCCGCCGCGGGGGTCGAAGTGGAAATCGGAAGCTTCGTCGAGGTGTTTCTCGAGACCTTCGATGCCGCGGAAGCCGTGGTTGAGGGATTCGGTGTAGAGGTCCTTGCTCCCGTTGGGCGTCAGGCCCGTCCTGACCAGGGCTGCGGTGCGCCGGATGGGGCCGAGTTCCTCGCTGATGGCGGTGAGCTGGTCCCAGTTGGGCAGGGCGACGCGGGCCAGTCCGTTGATCGCTCCCTTGCCGTCGACTTCGCCGGTGGAGTCGAAGCCGTCGGCGGTGATCAGGTCACCGACCATGGGCAGAGATGCCTTGCTCAGAGCCCGGGCGGCCAGTACCGATTCCTCTTGGCTGAGCCCCAGGCCGGCGACCGCCACCAGGCGGCTGTCCTTCTTCATGGCGATGAGCCGGCCGACCGTTTGGGCCCATTGTTTTTCGCTGCTGCCCATGTTGGCCACGGCCAGCCGGATCTTGGGGCGGCTGTTCTTGTCGTTCTGCTCCTCGATGGCGGTGTAGGCGCCCTCGAGTTCGGCGACGTACTGACCGAAGGTCAGGCTGTTCGCACTCTTTGAGGCCAGCGGTGCCAGGAACGCGACCGTCACGTAGTCGCCGCCCTTGATCACGTCGCGGTTCTCGGCCCCGATGGCGGTCATCACCGGCTTCAGGTCGTCTCCGAAGACCGCTGCGCCGTCACTGCCGTCGGTGATGCCCGTGCACTCCCCGTCGGTCCCGGTGACCAGGCTCGGGTTGAGGGTGCCGCAGTGCTTCTCCCTGAACTTCCGTTCTTGTTCCTGCACCTGCTTCTCGTGCCGGTGCCGTTCGTCGTCCACCGTCTTGTAATGCCATCCCCAGCCGGTGAGAGCAGCCACCACCGCGCAGACTGTCACGGCCGCGAGCAGCTTCAAGAGCCTGGCCGAAGGCCTCCAGCGCTCTTCAGGCTTCTTGGGCGGCGAGGGCTTTTCGCCATCGGGTGGCACCGCGTCTTTCAGCTCGTCCTTTGTCGCTGTCGCTCCTGCGTCCGTGGGCTTGACAGCTTGCGGCACCTGGGCTGGAGCCGGGTCGTCAGACAGGTCCGGCTCTACGGGCGTCGGCTTGTCCCGCAGCACCTCCCAGCGCCTGAGCCAGGGATTCTGTTCCGCCTCACTGCGCAGGCCACAACCGCACAGAAACTTGATCACGAAGTCCCTGGTGGGCAGTGCGTCCTTGGCCAGCGCCGTGTGGATCGTGGTCGTGGTCAGCTTCCTGCCGGAGCCGTCGTCACTGGCTTCCGCCACTTGCTTGTAGGTGAGGTTCTTCCTCTCGCGCAGCTTGTTCAGCGCCTCGCGGAACTCCTTCTGCGTCCCGACGTCCTCCAGACGAGGCCAGTTGTCGTTGCCGTCCTGCCCGTTCGGTGGCTGCGTCATCACGCCCCCCGGGCGGAGCCGGCGGTCTGGCTCTGCCCGCTCAGCCACAGACCGACCTGCGCGGCCGCCGCTCCAACCGCCATGACCAGCCCCAGGGCGTCACTGACGGAGTGCCCGCTGTACACGAGCACGACCACCACCACGAAGATCACCGAGAAAATGGTGATCCGGTGGCGGAACGTCAGCGACGCCTCGCACAGAACATGATCCGGTGACGTCACCTGCTGGCTCTGCCACCGCGTAATACCTACCGACATGGTCGTCCTCCCCTTCCCGGGCACGGCGGGGTCCCGCCGCAGCGATTCGCCACCCCATCCGGTTACCGGCCGTGACGGGGTGATCGCTCAACGAGTTTCACTGCTGTAATCCAGACAGGGCAACCCTCTGATCATGACCGGAAACTTCCGAAGCATTTGCCGACATCCAACGAGCCGCCACTTCCGTTTTCCGCTCGATTCAGAACCCCTTCACCAGTATTCGGACGGCCTCCCGCCAGCCCGGAAATCCATCACGCCGCTCCCCGAAGCCAGCCGCACCACAGCCGCCCGAAGCAGACTCAAGACCGCCCGATACGCCCGTGACCTGTACCTTCACCGTTCGGAACGATTCCGAACGCCGGAAGATCTTGCTGCGGGGGCCCGATGATGGTGAGCTGAACAAGCGGAACCCCCGCACTCGAAATCACCGCCCTTCCCTTCCCGGGCGCGGCAGTGCATCACGCGGGTGGAAGAGGGGACTCCAGTTACCGGCTCGAGTCCCCTCGCCGCACCGAATTCCGCAGAATGGGAACGGGTTATTCCGAGCTTCACCCCGACGGGAGAAAGGCATCCGGAATCGGCGGCCAATTTTCCGAATCGGCCGCCTTCAGGCGACTGTTGCCCGAACCGCGGCAAAATCCCGGATCACCGAGCACGTCTCCATAAGCCCAGCGTTCAAGTTGACGGCCGTCACGGATGTGGACGCCACCCAGGGCGACCCGCCCCCGACAGGGAGCGGGTCCGCTCGCGCAGCCGCTGTCCGGTCTCGGGCCCTCACACGTAGCCCGGCCGCCCGGCCGGCACCGGGTACACCAGCAGGTCCTCAACGGACTGCTGAACTTCCCGTGGCATCAGTAGAGCGGGTGGGACCTTTGACGCCCGTCAGGCAGGTCGAAGCTCAGCCCGTTCTCGTCCAGAGCGTTGAAGACGGTCACCCGGCTCGTCCCGAAGACGAAGCTGACGTCGATGTTTCCCTGAGCCAGATCCCTGCCTGTCCACTCGAGCAGTTCGACCCCTTCGAGGGACTGGCCCCGCAGAGCGCGCAGTCCGGGAAGAGGCTCGGCACGCCACCGCAGGTCGAAGCCGGGCCACCGAACCGGACGACCGGGGTCGATCGTGTTCCATGTGAGGGAGAGATCGTCGAACTTGTCATGATTGATCTCGACCTGCTCTCCCTCGAAGTCGAACAGGACCGGGCAGTCACAGAACCACTCGTCATCCTGAAGGTCCCAGACCATCCAGACTCTCGTCAGAGTCCGGCCGGCAAGACCGCGCAGGCGCTGCGCGTGCTCCCGCACAACGTCACTGCGATGGTTCAACCACATCGGCTGGTAGCCCACGAGGCCGAAATCGAACATTGGGTCATCCTGTCAGAGCTGCCTCACGCCGACTCGACGCAGGTCCGAACCGCAGCTGACCGACCACATCCCAAATACCCCTGCCAGGACCGTCCGATGGCCTAGATGAATGAGTCCAAGGGGTGTCGTTGCGGTCAGTGATCGTAGGCCGTGAGTGATCGCTTGATGGGCTGTCCAGTTTGGTCGTTGTGCCAGATCGCCGCTGTGAGTGCGAGGATCCGGCACAAGACCCGGGCTGACACCCCTGCAGGGCTCTTGCCGCCGTGTCGTTCCAGGTTGAGCTGCCCCTTGAAGGTCTGATTGATCGACTCGATGACCTGCCGCAGCGGTTTGAACAGGTGTGACCCGGCCGGCTCGGCTTCCCCCTTGCGGGCTGGCCGCAGCAACTTCAGGTGACGCTCGGCAAGGCCGTGCTCGAACTCGCGGCCGAAGTAGTTCTTGTCCCCGATGATCGTCTGCCCGGGGTGAACGGCGAGGACGTCTGGCGCGGTATCGAGCATGTCGCGCAGCGTTTCGCGCTCGTCCGCCTTGGCCCCGGTGAGTGCGAACAGGACCGGCAGTCCGCCGAGCGTGCACACCAGGTGCAGACGCAGCCCCCAGAAGTATCGCGAGTGTGATGCGCAGTAGCCGTACTGGGCCCAGCCTGCCAGGTCCGAGCGTTTGGCCGTCTCACGGGAGCAACCGCAGCCGACCGGTGTGGAGTCGACCAGCCACACATCGTCGCTCCACAGTGAGGTATCGCGGGCCACGATCCGGATCATGCTGGTGAGCAGTGAGAACGCGGCGCGCAGCCGCTTGTTGTAGCCGGACTGCTGCGGCACGTAGGGAAACAGATGGCCGAAGTCCCGCCCGACGCGGCGAAGCCAGCGCCGCTCAGAGGTGTATCCGAGCAGCGCCGACATGACCGCGAGCGTGATCAGCTCGGCGTCACTGAGCGTGGCCGTGATTCCGACGGCAGGCCGCCGCGGCGCCAGCCACGGTGAAGCCTTCAACTCGTCGTCAATCCGGGCATAGAGTGCCGTTGCGAGGGTATCCAGGCCGTTAGTCACACATCGACGTTGGACGCCCTCGTCTCATGTACGCAGGCGATCCTCTGGACTCATTCAGGGATCCGGGGCGTGCCCACTGCGGTGACTATGCATCACGGTTATTTCGCAGGGCCTGGGTGAGCCAGGGGTACACCGGGATCAGGCTCGGTACCACCTGCCAGCCGTTGACGATCCACACCAGCCGCCAGTATCGGTCTACCCGGGGATCGTGCGCCTCTTCGAACTGCTGGGCCATCCAGTCCCGGAATTCCGCGTCAGGGGTGCGCGCGAACACCTCGGCGAAGCGGTGCACGAGGTCGTCGATGATGGGTGCGCCCCTGTCGCCGAGCGGGTCGATGCTCGATTCCATGGCCTCGGCCACCTTCTGACGGGTGAACTCCATCAGTTCCTCGCCGGCATCGCATTCGATGTCGAGCGGGCGCCCGGCCGCCTGACGTACGGCCGTCCGGCGCATCCGGGCACGGAAATCCTCGTCGCCGACCAGCTCGGCGAGCTCCACCCACGCGGCGACCTGCTCGCCGGTCGGATCATCGGGGAGGTCGGGAGTGGCAGCGCGAACCATGGCCACCGCGGCCGGGTCGGCATCCACTGTGCCGAAGGTGCCATCCACGAAATCGTCGATCAAACGTCGGCGTTCCTCGCCGGACAACTGCGTGAGCCTGTGCATGAGCTTGGTCTCCTCGGGACTGGACCCGCGGCTGGCCACGACTCGCAGAACGCTCCGACGCAGTCGCAGCATCCGGATCTGGACGTCCAAGGCGTCGGCGTGCGCCGCGGCGACTTCCGCCACCGAGAGCTCACGGTCCAGTACCCGTTGAATCGTAGCCAGGTCCATGCCCAACTCGCGCAGTGTGCGCAGGAGTTCCAGACGAAGCATTGCGTCGAGGTCGTAGAGCCGGTAACCGGCGGGACTACGGGTGGTCGGCGCTACCACCCCCGAATCGGCGTAGAACCGGATGGTCCTCACAGACAAGCCGGTCCGCCGGGAAAGCTCCCCGATCGAGTAGAGGGTCGTAACGTCCATGTCCCCC
The DNA here is from genome assembly GCF_036063235.1 of Streptomyces sp. NBC_00386. Taxonomy (NCBI): domain Bacteria; kingdom Bacillati; phylum Actinomycetota; class Actinomycetes; order Kitasatosporales; family Streptomycetaceae; genus Streptomyces; species Streptomyces sp. NBC_00386. Next base: position 10,054,399 of record NZ_CP107950.1, on the reverse strand, counting down.
ACTCTGCTGTCTCCAGTCGCTGGAGACTCAAGGCCATCCCCCAGCCGGGCCCCGACCCAGACGTCCACCGAGTCGCTGAAGCATGCGTCGCGTCTCCGCTGAGCTCCAAAATGAAACGGGCACGCCTTGCACGTGCTGGGCGGGCGATGGCAGCGACATGCGACACCACTCGCCGGCGGCCTACGGCTACGAGCCCTTGGACTCATTCATCTAGGGGCACCCCCGGGTGCGCCCGCATTCCGTGCCGGCCGGCGCCCTGACACTCACCCGGCCGCATACGCCGGCGCCTCCTGGCTCAGCCGGGAACCGACCCGAAGGTTCCGCTGCTGCTGCCCGAGGCGCCCCGTGGAAGGCGTACCGTCGCGCACCGCCGACGTCCCCGGTCATCGCAACTCCTTCGGATGCGAGCCCCCGGCAGAAGTAGGGCCGACGGTGCTTCTGCCGGGAGAACCGCCTGGGCATGGAGCACCTCAGATGATCGACTGAAGACAGACGCGGGACGCCCTCCAGGCATACGCACTCCGGTCGACGCCCCCCTCGGCGGACGGTCGCCGGGGACGGAGCCGGTGCGGGAGCGGCGCCGACCACCCGCCTCTCGACAGAGCGTCGCACACATGCAGCAGACCGAACGGGGACCTCTCAACATGAACAGCAGCGATGGGCGCACCGCAGGGTTGTCCAGGCGGAGCGTCCTGACCGCCGGCGCGCTGACCGCGGCCGCTGTGGCGTACCAGGCGGGCCGTGCTCCCACGGCGTCGGCCGCCGCCAAGCCCGCCATCTTCTACGCCCCGCACCAGGACGACGACGCGATCGGCCTGGCCGGGTCGATCCTGGAACACAAGGCGGCGGGCCGGCCCGTCTACCTCGTCCTGGTGAGCGACGGCCGCAATCCCGATCTGGCCGTGCGCATGAACACCGACCCGTGCCCCCTGACCCAGTGGTCCAGCCCGCATCCGTGCGCCGCGGGCGGCCGGCACAACCTGTCCTGGCCGACCGACGGGACCACCAAGGTCGTCGCCGCCCGGACCGCCGAGTTCATGGCCTCCGCGAAGGCGCTGGGCGTGGACAAGGTCATCAACTTCAAGGTGGTGGACGACGGGTTCTCCAGCACCTCCGCCTACAACCGGCTGGTCGACCGGATCGAAGCGAAGGTCAGGGCGCTCGCCGCTCAGTATCCCGGAGCCTCGCACAAGTTCACCGCCGGCTGGCTCGAGCACACCGAGACGCACAAGGCGGGCAGCGACGTGGCCTACCGCCTGATGAACGACGGCACGATCTCCGACGTGCGCTTCAACCACGTCTACGCCTACGAACGTCCCCAGCAGGACCGTGCGGACGGCGCGGCCTACGTGCTGACCATCCCCGGCTCCCACATGACGATCAAGCGCAACGCGATGTACGCCTACAACACCTGGGACCCGGGCCGGAACCTGTACGCGCTGGGCTATCACAGCGTCCCGGAACTGCTGGAGGCCGCACACGCCGATCCGCGCGAGTTCGTCCACACCCTGCCCTCCGACTACCGGCCGGGCAAGGGCAACTGACCATCGAGAAGAACCGGCAGACCGACCGACACCGGCCGACGGCACCGAGCCGCGGCCCCGCACCACTCACGGGGGAACCTTTCATGAACGCCTCGCGTCACCGCTCCATGCTGCTCGCCGTCACGGGCACGGCTCTGGCCCTGTCCCTCACCGCCTGCCAGGACGGATCGGGCACCAAGTCGTCATCCGCGGCGACCCCTTCGGCCCCGGCGGCGTCGTCCCCGGCGGCCACCGGCACGTCCGACGCGACGGATGCGACCGGCTCGGCAGGATCGGCGGGATCGAAGGCATCGGCGGGCTCCACCGACACCTCCGCGGGTTCTTCCGGCACGACCGGCAAGCAGGCGGCCGCCTCCACGCCGGTGTGCACGGCAGCAGACGTACGCGTCACCGCCGCCAGGCAGGACGGTCCGCCCTACACCCATATCGTCCTGACCGCGAAGAACACCACCCGGCACTCCTGCCGGCTGACGGGCTTCCCGCACATCCAGTTCGTGGAGAGCCACAAGCAGGACGTTGCGGCCGTCGCCAAGAGCAAGCCGGCCGCACCGGTCGTGCTGACGGCCGGTGCCCCGGCCTACGCCCTGGTGAAGCTGTCGGACGGCGGGGTCGACGAGAACAACGAACCCGTGTCGGCGTTCGCCGTCATGCTGGAGGGCGACTCCACGGTCATCACCGTCGCCGCGCCCGGCAGCGAGGGCATCGCCGTCGACCCGGCGAAGGCCCTCACCGGCTACTGGACTCCCGAACTCCGCAACGGCGCGGACGACTTCTGAGCCTGCGCGGGTGTCACCGGTCCCGGCTCCTCAGGGTGATTTTGCTGGGCATCCTGACGTGGGCGTGGTGGTGTCGGTAGTTCGCGGTGCGGGAGACAAGCGGATAGGGGCGGGCTGACGCCTGCAGCGTGGCGGCGCCGGAAACCGGCGCCGCCATGCTGCAGCCGGGCGGATCGTGGACGTATCCCCGTGGTTGCGCAGTGATGCGGCCTGCCCTTTGGAGCGGCTGTTCTGCCACGTCCACGGCCGCTCCCGCAGCCCCTCCCCAGATCATCCCGGGCCGGCCCTATTCCCCTGGTCGCCGCCCTGTCCCCGGGCCCATCGTCGTGGACTGCAGTCCCGGACGCGGTCCGCCTGGGCCTCGAGGACGACGCCACCGCCGTCGCCGCCCCCAGTTACGCGCGGTGGCCGAGCCACTGGTGCACCCGGCCCCGGACGGCCCCCGGCTCCACTCCGAGCTGAGAGCCAACGTGGCTACTGCTTCAGCGCGTGCCGAAGCCGTGGCGCTCTCCTCGCTGTCTGATGGGTGAGCACCAGCCGCTCGCTCCGGTCGAGGAAGCAGGCAGCAGGCAGCAGGCAGCCGCCGATTTCCCACACAACGTCGGCAGCCAGCTCATCGGCGTACTGCGGACCGCTCCCCACCGGGTCGACATCGCTCGTCGAACCGCCCCCTCTGGCTTGGCCTTGGTGCTCAGAACCCGTCGCCCCCATCCGAAGGCGACGTTGTACGCCTGCTGGAACGCGTGCCGGCCCTGGCCCCGTCGGCGTAGGCCCGTACAAGTGCTGCGACGAACCAATGAGCAACCTTCGGTTGCGTAAGGCGCCGGCGTCGCCTATCGTGATGTGCAACCTAAGGTTGCGAAAGGTGGCTGCGGACATGGAGTACGGGAGCATCGAGCGCGAGCTGTACGTCGACGCCCCGCCCCAGGTGGTGTTCGACGTGCTCACCGAGCCCGAGCACATCCGGGACTGGTGGAGCGCGGAGACCGACTTCGAGGCGGTCCCCGGCAGGCCGGGCAGTCTCACATGGACGGACGAGGGCAGCGGCGTCCGCAAGTCCGTGCCGTTCACGGTCGTCGAGTCCGATCCGCCGCGCACACTGTCGTTCCGGTGGACCTACGAGGAAGGGGAGACCGCGGCCCCCGGCAACTCGCTGCTGGTGACCTTCGTACTCGTCCCGGCCGGCGAGGGGACCACACTCCGCTTCCGCGAGAGCGGGTACCGCGAACGCGGCTGGGAGGCCGCCGTGCTCGAGGCGCACTACAACGACCACCGGCAGGGCTGGGACTTCTATCTGCCCCGCCTGGCGGCGGCCGCCAAGCAGGCGGCGGGCGCGCGATGAACACCGGCGTCGACGACGGTCTGTGGTCGGCGATCGGCGACCCGACACGGCGCCGCATGATCGACCTGCTGCTGGCCGAGGGGCACGGCACCGCGACGACCCTCAGCGCCCGTCTGCCCGTCACCAGGCAGGCCGTGACCAAGCATCTGACCGTGCTCGACCGGGCCGGACTCGTCCGGTCCACGGCGGCCGGCCGGGAGCGGCGCTACCACGTCGACGAGGCACAACTGGCGCGCGCCGTGGCCCAGTTGCAGGCGGTGGGCGCGCTGTGGGACGCCCGGCTGCAGCGCGTCAAGAACATCGCCGAGGCGATCCAACGAGCCAAGAACGAGAAGAAGTAGCAAGCCGAGAACGCGAAGAAGTGAGGAGATCGAGATGGCGGACATCCTGCACCGGGTCGGCACCACGGCGGCCCGGGAGACGGTCTATCAGGCACTCACCACGGTCGAGGGTCTGGCCGCATGGTGGACGACCGACACCGAGGGCAGCGGCGACGACGTGCTGCAGTTCCGCTTCGGCGACGTCGGCGGCTTCGACATGAAGGTCCTCGAACTGCAGCCGGACACCCGGGTGCGGTGGGAGGTCGTCAGCGGTCCCGAGGAGTGGGTCGGCACCACGGTGACCTTCGACCTCAAACAGGAAGGCGAGTGGACGATCATCCTGTTCGCGCACGAAGGGTGGCGCGAGCAGGTGGAGTTCATGAACCACTGCACCACCAAGTGGGCACTGTTCCTGATGAGCCTGAAATCCCTGGTGGAGACGGGCACCGGTGCACCGCACCCGCACGACGTGCGGATCAGCAACTGGCACTGACCCCGTCCGCGGGCGGCTGCCACCCCGGCACGCTCGCGCGATCGCCGCGGCCATGGGCATGCTCTGGCAAACGCCCCGCCCAGCCCAGCGGGGCGGGGCGGGGCGTCAGGCCCTGGCGAGCCGGTCCATCAGCAGTCCACCACAACGTGCCGCACGGCAGAGGTCGACCGCCCGCCCCTGTCCTGGGCAACTCCCGGACAGGGGCTGCGACAGGAGCGTCGTCCAGGAGGCGGTCGAGCCGGCTCGGCCACCATGGGCCGGTGACTCACTGGCAGGCAATCTCCTTGAGGGGGGCACGGATCGTCCTGTACGGTACCCATATGCGCTTTTTCTACTTTCTCTGAGTCCGGGCACGGCTGACACCGCCGTTTCTGCTGCCCGCGGACCCTTCGCATTCCCAGGGAAAGTCTCATGCGCGAACGCGCCCATACCGCTGTGCCCGCCTCCGTGGCGCAGCTGTCCGTCAAGGACGTCACCAAGTCCTACGGCACCCGGACCGTCCTCGATCAGGTGTGCTTCACCGTCCGCCCGGGCGAGAAGGCCGCTGTCATCGGTGAGAACGGCTCCGGCAAGTCCACCCTGCTGCGGCTGCTGGCCGCGGCCGAGGTGCCGGACGCCGGGGAGATCACTGTCCGTTTCAGCGGCGACACCGGTCACCTCGCCCAGACCCTCGACCTGGACTTGGACCGCACGGTGCAGGACGTGGTCGATCTCGCGCTGGCCGAACTGCGCGCCATGGAGAGCCGGCTGCGCGAGGCGGAGGGGCGGCTCGGCCAGGCGTCGAAGGACGAACTCACCGCGTACGGCGAGCTGTTGATCGCATACGAGGAGCGCGGCGGATACGAGGCAAACGCCCGCGTGGATGCCGCCATGCACGGGCTCGGGCTCGCCGGCATCACCCGGGAGCGGGTGCTCGGCTCGCTCTCGGGCGGCGAGCAGTCGCGGCTCACGCTCTCCTGTGTGCTGGCGGCCTCCCCCGAGCTACTGCTCCTCGACGAGCCGACCAACCACCTCGACGCGGCGGCCGTGCGCTGGCTGGAGGAGCATCTGCGCGCGCACCGCGGCACCGTCGTCGCAGTCACCCACGACCACGGCTTCCTGGAGAACATCGCCACCACGATCCTCGAGGTCGACCGCGATGCCCGCACGGTGCGCCGGTACGGCGACGGCCTCTTCGGATACCGCGCCGCGAAGGCGGCCGCCCGGCGCCGTGCGGAGCAGGAGTACGCGCAATGGGCCGATGAGCTGGCCCGTACCGAGGAATTACTCGAAGCCTCGGGCAGGCGGCTGGCCGTCACCGGCAAGGATCCGAGGCAGGGCTTCGGCAAGCACCGTCGCTCGCACGAAGCGAAACTCGGCGGACAAGTGCGTTCTGTTCGGGAACGGCTGGCTCACCTGCAGCGCAACCCGGTGGCGGCGCCACCCCAGCCGCTGCGGTTCACGGCGGCCCTGCCGGCGGTGGGCGGCACACTTCGCGTCGGCCACCGGCTCGTCGAGCTCGACGAGATACGCGTCGGCGAGCGGCTCCGTCTGAAGGGGACGCTGACGATCACGCCCGGGCAGCGGCTGCTGGTCACGGGCGAGAACGGAGCGGGCAAAACGACGCTGCTGCGCGTCCTGGCGGGCGACCTGGAACCGGACGCGGGCACGGTGTGCCGTCCAGGACGGATCGGGTACCTGGCCCAGGAACTGCCCGCGCGCTCCACACGGCTCCCACTGCTCGCCGCCTTCGCGGCCGGGCAGCCCGGGCTGCCGCAGGAGTACGCCGAAAGGCTGCTGGCGCTGGGGCTGTTCCGCGAGCAGGACCTGGACGTCCCGGTGGCGGAGCTGTCCGCAGGCCAGCGGCGGCGGCTGCAGATCGCCCGGCTGGTGACGCGCCCCGTGGACCTTCTCGTGCTCGACGAGCCGACCAATCACGTCGCGCTCGACCTGGTCGAGGACATTCAGGCGGCGCTCACGGCGTATCCGGGAGCGGTGGTCGCCGTCTCGCACGACCGCGGCTTCCGCGAGCGCTTTTCGGGAGAGCGGCTGGAGCTGCGGGGCGGCCGCAGGTGCTGACCCGCACGCTGTGACCGCGGCGGGCACGGCACTCACCGGATCGCCACGTCGGTGTTCTCCTCTGCCCGGGCCGGTGGGAGTGCTTCCCGGGGGCCGGCGTGGTGCGGTGGCTGCCCGGCGGGCTGCACACGGCGGCGGTCATCGCCTCGGCGGCGTTCCTGCCGGCGTCGGTGCCGGCCACGGCCACCGGGCACCGGGCCGATGCCGCCCGGGCCCGCTGAGGCCGCCGGATCCTCCCGGGCACCGGGCGCCCGTTCCTGCCGGCCTTTCGGCAGGGACCGTGCGCCGCGCTCGTCCCGGACGTGCTGCTGCTCGGCCAAAGCCTCGGGCAGGCACTCCACGATCAGCAAGTGATCCATCAGCATGCGCAAGGCCGGTTCCGAATCCGTCCCGAACATTCCGGGACGGCGCAGGGCGAGATTCAACTGATCGGCGAGATACGCACGTATCTCGTCGGAGGCCGCAAACGATCGGGAAGCAGACACCCCGCAGTCTCCCGCACATGCCGCCGGATCGCGATCACGGGCCGGCGCCCGGCCGTTCTCCACCCGAGCCGAGTCCAGGCCGTCACCCGCTCCGCTCTCCGCTGAGCAACAGGCTCTCATTCCCCTGGCCTTGACGCGTCGGCCAGGGCCCGCCGGACTGCGGCCGCGGGGAAGGGAGTGTGCTTGCTCTGCGTGAGCAGTCGATGATGAAAGTCGTCCAGGACGATCGCGTGCGAGGCGTGACGGTCGATGATCGCGCCGATGTCGGCCGGGACGCCGTCGGGCCGATGGCCATCGACCCATTCGCGCAGGAAGGTCCCGTGTTCGGTGTCACCACGCACGTCGTCCGGCAGGTGGTGGCGAAGCAGGTGGTTCGGTGCGTAGGAGCGGTCGTACACGAGGTGATCGGCGAGGAAGGCCCGCTCCTCGGCCGAGAGTTCGAAGTCGCGGCTCACCGCGAGCCCGAAGTCCGCGAAGTACACCCGTCGGCCGTCCGTGAGCAGATTGGCGAAGTGCGTGTCGAAGTGGACCAGTCCGCGCGCGCTCATGAACTCCGTCCCCTGCAGCAGCGCGTTCTCGACCCACCGGTAGGGCGACTCGCCTGCCGGCTCGGACAGGGCCGCATCACGGTTCTTGCCGAGCCACTCGGCGAGCGTCTGTGGCACATGTTCCAGGAAGAGGACCAGGCTGAAGGAGGACCTTCCGATGGCTTCCAGCCGACGGCGCACGGCCGGCGAGCCCTCCCAACGCGCTACGGCTCCTTCAACGCCCCCGAGCTCGTCGACGAAGCCGGCCGGGGGACGGTCGGGCAGAACACGCCAGTGATGCAGCAGCGGGAAACCGGCGTACTCGTTCTTCAGTGCCCAGCCCGTCGTCATGAGGTGCGCGGCCAGCTCACGCCAGGCACCGAACCCCGCCGACCCCGCCCCGTACTGGTAGAAGAGAGGAAGCCCGAACACGTTGGCGGTCGACCTTGCGTTCTCCGGCTGCAGTTCGAGGTCCGTCAGCGGGACCCGCTTGACGAAGACGCGTATCCCCTCGACTTCCATCTCCGCCGACCTACCGCCGATGCCGGAGCCGAGACTTCGCGCGGCAGCCACCGCGTCCTCGAGCCGACGGTCGCTGAGCAGGGACAGCCGTGCTCCCACGGTCGCGTAAGCGGAAACTCGCGCGGCATGCGCCGGCCCGGTCACGTCCATCGGCGGCTCCTGCCTGACATCGGAACTGACTCTGTCGATCATGCCAGGGGTGAGTGACGCGACTCCGAAGTCGCCGCCACATGAATCCCTGACGAGCTCGGGGGTGTGGTCTCCTGCCAGCGACTGGGGGCTGCTGCCAGCACGGAGACGAGGGCGGTTGCCGGGCCCCGCGCGCTGATCGACCGATGCGTACCGCCGTTCCCGGGCATGCGCACGAGGCGGAACCGGTTGAGCATGCGAACGCGGCGGGCGGTCCGGTCGGAGCGGTGGGTGGCCGGTGGCCGGCAGGGCTGGATCGGCTGCCGACCTGGCGGCAACCGCCGTGGCCGTCGGTCCGGGTTCTGTCTCTTCGGCCGGCCCGGCTGTGGCTCTGGCATCGAAAAAGACCCTGTCCCGGACAACGCGGGACAGGGTCTTCACAGAGCGCCGGGCAGGCCTTGCACCTGCATTTCCCCGCAGGAAGCGGGGCGTCTTTCCTTGGACCACCAACGCATCACCGACCGGTGCGACTTCCGCCGTTCAGCTCAAGATCAATAATAGCAGTGCGACGCGCCGGGCTCCAGACCTGCGGAAACCTGCGGCAGAGTGCCACCGGGTCGGCTGGTGCGGTGGTGGTGCGGACCGTGGTCGCGGTCGCAGTCACGGTCGTGTGCGCGGGGCGGGTGGGATCGCGTCGTGGTTGCCGGCGACCTTCGCGGTGGTCTTGATGTGCGGGTTGCGGGCGGACCGGGTCCTGCCGCTGATGCCATCCGGTCCGCGGGCGGCGGTGTGCCGGCGGGTGCGCTCAGTGCTGTACCGCGAGTCCGGGGCGGTGACGCCGCATCGCGTCCAAGACCGCCTCGGGCGGCACCGGCAAGGTGTTGGTGGCCATGTTGGCGGGGCCGAAGCCGAGGCGTGCGTTCATGGACGCGGTGCTGCGGACGAGCTTGGGTGCTCGAGCCAGATAGGCGTCCGGATCGTGCAGCACCAACTCGATGAACCACTGCGAGGTGTTACGTACCCGCTGCTCGCGTATCCGCACGGCGGCTATCTCGTCCCAGCCGAACCGGCCCAGCCTCACGTGGTCCACTCCCGCGTCGTCCAGCACCAGCTCCGGTCGGCCGCGGAGCAGGCGCTGGATGATGACCACCGAGCAGAAACCGAAGAAGGGCACGGCCAGCGCCCCCGCCACGGTCATCTTCATGGTGCTGTGGGCGACCAGGAAACCAACGCCCAGAGCGACGAAGACCAGAGAGCCGGCCAGCATGGCCCACACACGTCTCTTGGCGAGCGGATAGACCGTCGGGGGCAGCGGAACGCCGTTTCTGATCACGGGCTCAGACGATAGGACCAGAGCCCTCGTCAGCGGAAGTCTTCTTGCGGGCCGTCTGGTGCCACCGACGTAGGGCTCGCCCGGGAGTTGGAGCCGAACCTCCCGCATGTCGACCCGGCAGCCCTGGTGACGCCCGCCGAACAGGCCGAGTTCGCGTGAGGGTCGGCGCCGTCGGCTTGCAGCAGCGTCCGGGGAACACGCCTGCCCCACCTTCGCGGCCCGTGGCACGCGACAGCATCAGCACGTCGGGACAACGCCGTTGCGGTGACATCGTCTGCCACCTCGTTTCCTTGCAGGGTGCCCCGGCCTTCAGGCCGGGGGTGAATGCGAGCCCCTGCGGAGCAGGGCAGGGGCAGAGGAATCGCCGTCAGGGCGATTCCTCGTCGCTTTGACGGTGTCGAGGGCGATCTCGAGCGGGTGCGGGATCTCGGCGTCGAGGGGCCGCCGGTCGGCGACCGGTTGAGCTGAGCGGTGAGCCGGGCGTGGAGTTCTTTAGGGATGCGAGGCGTGAATGTGAGCATTCCGCTGTTATCGCGTTATTACGCTATTACCGTGGCGGCATAGTGAAGTTCCGTATGTACCCCACGTGCGCGCAGGAGCGGCAGATGTTGCTGCACTGTGCGCATGCCCGGTACGTGTGGAACCTGGCGGTCGAACAGCATGCGCACTGGCGCAGGTGGCGCAGAGCCGCGCCCGGTTTTGCCGAGCAGTGCCGACAACTCACCGAGGCCCGGCGCGACAATGAGTGGCTGGCGGCCGGGAACGCGGACGTTCAGCAGCAGGCCCTGAAGGACTTCGCCCAGGCCAGGAACGCCCGCTTTACGTCCGGGTTCGGTGAGCCGACCTGGCGCAAGAAGTTCGTGCACGAGGGCTTCCGGGTCATCGGCACCGACCGCGTCCCGGAGTTCGAGGCGGACGGTTCACCGAAGCTGAACGCGAAGACCGGCAAGCAGGTCATGGCCCGCTCGGTCGTCGTACAGAAACTGAACCGCCGGTGGGCTCGGGTCAAGGTGCCCGGCTGCGGCTGGGTCCGCTTCCGCCTCACCCGGACCGCACTGCCCGCCGCGAAGACGTTCCGCGTCACCTTGCGCAACGGCCGGTGGCACATCGCCTTCGCGGTCATCCCCGCACCGGTCGAAGCGCCCGGCACGGGCGAGGTCATCGGTATCGACCGGGGCGTGAACATCACCGCCGCCCTCTCCGATGGGCGGAAGCTGAACTGTCCGCAGCTCACGGTGAAGGAACGTGCGCAGGTCCGTAAACACCAGCGGCGTGCCGCTCGCGCCCCGAAGGCAAGCGAGCACAAGAGTGCCGAGTACGCCAAGGCGGCCAGGCTCAAAGCGCGTGAAGCCGACCGGCGCAAGGACTGGTGCGAGAAGACCAGCACGATGCTGGCCCGCACCTATGGCCTGGTGCGGTTCGAGAAGCTGAACATCAAGAACATGACCCGCTCGGCCAGGGGAACCGCCGAGCAGCCCGGCAAGCAGGTCAGGCAGAAGGCCGGCCTGAACCGGGCGATCCTGGCCCAGGGCTGGGGCCTGCTCCGACAGCGCACCGGGCACAAGGCACCCGGCCGGGTCGAAGACGTCCCCGCCCCCTACACCAGTCTGCGCTGCAGTGCCTGCGGTTGGATCGACAAGAACTCGCGCAAGAGCCAAGCCGAGTTCGTCTGCTCCTCCTGCGGCTTCACCTGCAACGCCGACACCAACGCAGCAGTCAACGTCGCGGCAGGACAGGGCGGGATCCCCCGCCCCCGGCGCTCAGCCGGTGCCGGAGGGACGACACCGCCCGAACAGCGGTCGAGCGTCCGTGAACCCCAACCCAGCCGGGTTGGAATCCCCCTCTTTTAAGAGGGGGAGGATGTCAACCTGAGGACGAGCAGCCGCCCTTCGTCCAAGCTCATGCCCGCGAGCAGGGCGACCTTCTCGCGGCGAAGGCCGGTGCCCCCCGCGATCGGTGCGAGGGCCGCTTTCCGTCACCGGCCCGCCGGGCCGCTCAGACCGCGTCGAGGCCGGCTGTGTCCCGGACGGTTCCCTTGCGCTGGGCCAGAGCGGACAGGGACAGGGCGCCGGGTCCGAAGAAGACCAGGAGCAGGAACGCCCAGCAGAACAGCACGGGCGACAGGCCGCCGTTCTGCAGGGGGAAGAGGCCGTCCTTCTGGTGCTCGGTGAAGTAGGCGAAGGCCATGGCCCCCGAGCTGAGGAACGCGGCGCTGCGCGTCGCGGCTCCCAGGAGTACGAGAACACCGCAGAGCAGTTCGATGACCCCGGCGTACCAGAACGGCCAATCGCCCACGGGGCTGCTTTCCCGCCCCAGTATCCCGAAGAGCGTGGCAGCGCCCTCGCTGGCGAAGAGCAGGCCGAGGACGATACGGAACAGACCGAGGACGAGAGGCTGGTGGCTCGACAGCCGGTCGCTCAGGCGTGGGGCGCTCATGGGTGCGTACTCCTTGGATCGGTCGGGTGCGTACCCGGGTGGCATGAGGGGCCGGGCTTGTGCGAGAACCCGTCCCCTTTTTCCTCTACGTGTTTTCCTCTACGTGTTTTCTCTACGTGCGCGCGGGATCGTCGGTTCAGTGCGGCGTCCTGCCGTTTTCCGCCCCCATGTCACTTCGAGCGGATCAGCTGTGCCCGCACGCCGTAGTGGTCGGACAGGTAGGCCTGGCGGCCGTCGGCCAGTGTCGCCTTGTCCTGGAACACGAGGTCGGCGTCGCCGGTCAGTGTCTCCCCGGCCGCGGCGCGGACCAGTACGTGGTCCAGGGCCGGCGGCGACGGCCATCGAGGTGTGGGCCGATAGGTCGGACGCGTGTCGCCGGCGAGGATGTCGCGCAGCCCCGCTGCGGCGACGAAGTCGGCGAGTGGCGCCGCGTCGCGCGGGACGTTCAGGTCACCGACCACGGCGACGGGCAGGGACGGGCCGACGGTCGCGATCAGCTCGGTGAGCCGGGCCAGTTCGGCAGCCGCGATCCGCGTGTAGCGGTTCGCGGGGGACCAGTCGTCGTCGCGGTTGGCCGACAGGTGGGTGTTCACGACCACCAGTTCGCCGTCCGGGGTGGTGACGGACGCCAGCAGGGCGCCCTTGCGCATGAAGAATTCGCCGCGCACCGGGCCCGTCATCGGGTACGGCACGAACCGCCATCGGCTGATCGGCCACCGGGACAGCAGCACCAGGCCACCCTTGAGCAGGACCGTGCCCGAGCAGGCGACGTGCCGGTACGCGGGAGCGGCACGGCGGATCAGCCGGGCGTTGCGGCGGAACATGACCTCCTGCAGGCAGACGATGTCGTAGTCGGAACGGTCGAGTGCCGCGCCGAGGGCGCGCAGCCGGGCCGGGACATCGCCGGTGAAGAGGGTGTTCATGGTCAGCAGTCGCAGGGCCTTCACGAACTTGTCGCCTTCCGTCCGGTGGCCGCCTGTCGGGCTGTGCGGGGAGCCGCACCGCCGTGCGGGGAGCGGCTCATGCCCGTGCGGGGGGCCGCGGCGTTGATCGTACTGTCGCCCGTCACCCGTGCCCGCCGAAGTCCGGGGCCGTGGCTGGGCACTGCCGCGCGAGCCGGCAGAGCGCGGGCAGGGGCCGGCGGCCTCTGCCCGCGCTCGCGGGACAACGCTCGCAGGTCATCCGTGCGGGGGCCGTCGGCCCCCGCACGGATGACCTGCGGTCACAGCGGGTCTAGGCCGACAGCCCCCACACCGCGTACGCGAGCGCGTCCGCGTTCCGGTCCAGCGCCGTGTCGTTGATGTTCGACGACTTGTCGCACGAGGAGTGGTAGCAGGCGTCGAAGGCCTTGCCCGCGGTGCCGCCCCACTTGGCGGCCTGGGCGGAGGTCTTGATGTAGTCGGCGCCGCTGAACAGGCCGCCGACAGGGATGCCCGCGTTCTTGAAGGGCGCGTGGTCCGAGCGTCCGTCGCCCTCGGTCTCGATCTCCGTGGCGACGCCGATCCCGGTGAAGTACGTCTTGAAGGTCTTCTCGATGGTCGCGTCGTCGTCGTAGACGAAGTAGCCCGGGTTCGGCGAGCCGATCATGTCGAAGTTCAGGTAGCCGCTGATCTTCGAACGGTTCGCGGTGGTGAGGCTGTTGACGTAGTAGCGCGAACCCACCATGCCCAGTTCCTCCGCGCCCCACCAGGCGAACCGGAGGTGCTTGGTGGGCTGGTAGCCGGCCCGGGCCACGGCGAGTGCCGTCTCCAGCACGGCCGCCGAACCGGAGCCGTTGTCGTTGATGCCGGGGCCCGCGGTCACGCTGTCCAGGTGGGAGCCGGCCATGACGACCTTGCCGGTGTCGCCGCCGGGCCAGTCGGCGATCAGGTTGTAGCCGGTGCTGCCGCTGGAGGTGAACTGCTGGACGGTCGTGGTGAACCCAGCCGCGTCCAGCTTGGCCTTGACGTAGTCGAGGGAGGCCTTGTAGCCGGTGCGGCCGTGCGCGCGGTTGCCGCCGTTGGCGGTGGCGATGGACTGGAGCTGGGTGAGGTGGGCCTTGACGTTGGCCACGGGGAGGTCGGGCGCGGCGGCCGCTGCCGTGGGGGCGGGGGCCGCCCCGGCTATGGAACCGCCGGTGAGCAGCACGGCGGCCGAGACGACAGCGGTCGCCGAGGCACGCCCAGGAATGGAGAGCTTCATGTGGGGGGCTCCGAATTCCAGGAAATCCCGGCGGAGTTCTCACGAGGGGTGCGTGAGGTGTCCGGGGATTCCACGGTGAATGGGGTGCCTGGATGGTGAAGGTGGGACTGACTCACCGTCAAGAGTGGTATTCGGTCACGTGCGTTCGCATACCGGATACTCCCCCGGGTGCCGGTTCCGTCCGCCGCGAGTACGGGGCCGCCGCCCGGCGCCGGCAGCCGGCGGACCGGCCCTGGCCCCTTTGCCCGGACCCGCCGTGCTTGTCGTGTCCGCGCGGCGACGGCATCCGGCCACGGAGCCTCGACAAAATCCCGTTGGCGAACCACGGCGACCGTTGCTACTCTCCGGGAGGCCGTGCGAGAGAACGAGGAGGTGGTACCCGTGAACGCAGTATCGACATGGGTGCTCCCCTCCGGGGCCACGGTCGGGCGATAGGTCGTCCGGGAGCGCCGCTTTGAGCCCTCCCGAAAGGCACGACCGTGCACTTCATTTCCGAACAGCGCCTCGACGACGGCGTCCTCGAGCGCGAATTCACCCTCGGCGACATCCCCGGCACCCTGTGGACACCTGAGTCCGCCGTTCCGGCCCCGCTGGTCCTGATGGCCCACAACAACGGCCTGCCCAAGGCGGAACCCCGGCTGGTGGCCCGGGCCCGGTACACCGCGGCGCGCGGCTACGCGGTGGCCACCATCGACGCCGTCGGGTGCGGTGACCGTCCCCGTTCCGCCGCCGCCGAGCAGGCCCGTGCCGACCTCCGGCGGGCGATGCAGGCCGGCGAGCCGGTCGACGAGATCTTCGAGTCCTTCATCGGCCCGCTGGTCGAAAACGCGGTCCCGGAATGGCGGACCACTCTGGACGCCCTTCTTGAGCTGCCCGAGATCGGCGGCCCGGTCGGCTACTCCGGGGGGTGGACCGCCCTCGGGATCCGCCTCGCGGTGGCCGAGCCGCGCATCGCGGCCGCGGGCTTCTTCGCCGGGGGGTACGTGCCCCGCGCCCAGCGCGAGGAGGCCCGGCAGGTCACCATTCCGCTGCTGTTCCTGCTGCAGTGGGACGACCAGGGCAATCCCCGGCAGCGGGCCCTGGACCTGTTCGACGCCTTCGGCAGCAAGGAGAAGACGCTGCACGCCAATCTGGGCGGGCACACCGGCACCCCGTGGTTCGAGCTGGAGGACGGGTGCCGGTTCCTGGACCGGCACCTGAATTGACATCCTCCCGGTCCTAAAGGGCCAGGATTCCTACTGCGGTCGGCTGACCGTCTCGGCGGGTTGCTGCTTCATCGCGCGGTGCCGGGACGGATCCCGGGCTTACCTGCGCTCCACGGCCGTTTACGGTCTCCGCCTGTCCGGCGGCGACCTTGCGTCCTTCGGTCTTGATGTTGATCGCGGCGTTCACGTCGCGGTCGTGGACGGTCCCGCAGCCCTGGCACGTCCACTCGCGGACGTTCAGCGGCTTGGGGCCGTCCTTGAAGCCGCAGGCGGAGCAGAGCCGGGAGGACGGGAAGAACCGGTCCACGCGGGCGAAGACCCGCCCGTACCGTGCCGTCTTGTACTCCAGCATGCTCACGAACGCCGACCATCCGGCGTCGTGCACCGACTTGGCCAGGCGCGTGCGGGCGAGACCCTTCACCGCGAGGTCCTCGACGTACACCGCTTGGTTCTCGCGGACGATCGTCGTGGACAGCTTGTGGTGGAAGTCCCTGCGTGCGTTCGCCGCGTGCGCGTGAGCGCGGGCGATCTTGACGACGGCTTTCCTGCGGTTGTTCGAGCCCTTCGTTTTGCGGGCGAGGTTCTGCTGCGCCTTCCTCAGCTTGCGCTCGGCGCGGCGGAAGAACTTCGGCGCGCTCACCTTCCGGCCGTCGGAGAGGACCGCGAAGTGGGTGAGGCCGAGGTCGATGCCCACCTCGTCGGCGGTCGTCGGCATGCGGTCCAGGTCGGCGGCCGGGTCGGTCTCCACGACGAAGCTCGCGAAGTACCGGCCCGCCGCGTCCTTGGTCACGGTCACCGTGGACGGCGTGGAGGGCAGAGACCGGGACCATGTGACCGGGATGTCGCCGATCTTGGGCAGGCGCAGACGGCCACCTGGTGTGATCTTCCAGCCGGCGTTGGCGGTGAAGCGGATCGTCTGCCGGTTGTCGCGCCTGGACTTGAAGCGGGGTGCGCCCATGCGAGGGCGCTTGCCCTTGAGGCCGTCGAAGAAGTTCTTGTACGCGATATCCAGGTCCCGGAGGGACTGCTGGAGGACCACCGAGGACACCTCGCCGAGCCAGGCCCGGGGCTCGGTCTTCTTCGAGGCGGTGAGCCGCTTGGACAGTTCGGCCGAGGTCACGAACGGTAGTCCGGCCTTGCGGGCGTCCTCGCGGATTCGCAGGGCGTCGTTGTACACCACCCGCACACAGCCGAACGCCTGGGCCAGCGCGGTGCGCTGACCTGGCGTCGGGCTGATGCGGAAGTTGTACCGGAGCTGCATGACCGAACCCTACCGTTGGTCTATGTCACCGCGATGGGAACCTGATCCTGATATCCGCCGGGGTCGAACAGTCGTCTACAACCTGCACGCCCATTTGGTGTTCGTCACCAGATACCGGCGGAAGGTCATGGACGACGCAATGCTCCGCACCTGCGAGGAAGCCATGCGTAAAGTCTGCGAGGACTTCGGCGCGGAACTGAAGGAGTTCAACGGCGAAACCGACCACGTACACCTGCTCGTGCACTATCCGCCGAAGGTCGCTCTGTCCGGCCTGGTGAACTCCCTCAAGGGCGTCAGCTCCCGGCGGCTGCGCGCCGAGTACACGGGGCGGGTGAACCGCGCCGTCATGCACGGCCGTTTCTGGTCGCCCTCATACTTCGCCGGCTCATGCGGTGGAGCCCCGCTGCAAGTGGTCAAGGACTACATCGCGCAGCAGAAGCGACCGGACTGACCGACCCGCCGCCGTGAGGCGATTCACCCCCGGCCTGAAGGCTGGGGCACTCTGCAAGGAAACGAGGTGGAACATCCCACGATCGTCAGCCGCGGTGGTGCGGGTCAGCAGGTGTCGAGGGTTGACCTTCGCATCGGTGTGATGGTTGTGCAATCGAGTCATGGAGAGGGACTTGGACAGGGACTCGACGGGCCCCGGATCGTTTCGGCTCGGCCTGGCCCTGGAGGGCACGGGCTGGCACCCCGCCTCGTGGCTTCTCTCGTCGGTGACGGATGCCGAAGAGGTCTTCAGCGGCGGCTACTGGACGGACTGGGGGCGCGCGGCCGCGTCGGGCGGCATCGACTTCGTCACGCTCGAGGACGGCCTGAGCCTGCAGACCGACCGGTTCGGCACCGCCGACCAGGCCCGTGACCGGGTGCGCGGCAGACTCGATCCCGTCGTCACCGCGGCACTCCTGCTGGCGACGACGGACATCGGCGAGGTGGTGGTCTCGCGCAACGTGACGCACACCAACCCGTTCCACGTCGCCGCCCAGATGGCGTCCTTGGCGGCCATCGGGCCGGGCCGGGTGACGTGGCGGCCGCAGGTCTCCGCCGACGCGCGCGATGCCGCGGTGGTCGGGGGCTCGGCGACGCCCCGGCTGCGGCCCGAGGACGTGTACGTCCCGACCCGCATCGCGCGCCGGCTCCGGGATCTGTTTCGTGACGCCGAGGACTACGTGCGAACGGTGCGCGAGCTGTGGCGGACGTTTCCCGCCGAGAGCCTGGGCTCCGGGGACACGTTCCTGCACCGGGACATGGTCGCCCCGCTGCGGCTCACCGGGACGGAAAGGTACCCGGCGGCCGGCCCGCTGACCGTCCCGGCGCTGAGCACCCCGAAGGTCGCGGTGCTCGCCCACCATGCCCTGGAGCCGTACCGGCTCGCCGCCGCCGTCGCGGACCGGGTCTTCGTGACTCCCTCTCAGGAGCACCCTGTCTCCTCGCTCCTGACGGCGTTCCGGGAGATCGAGAGGCTGACGCCGGACGCCGGCGAAACCGAGGTGTACGCGGACGTGGCGGTGGTCCTGGGCGACACCGACGAGCACGCGAAGGCCAGGCTGGCCCGGCTGGACGAAGCCGCCGGTTTCGCCTGGGCACCGGACACGCACGTGTTCGTCGGAACCACGGACCACCTCGGCCGGGAACTCGCCCGCTGGCGCGAACAGTTCGGCCTGCGCGGGGTCCGGCTGCGCCCCGCGGTGCTCTCGGACGACGGCGACAGGATCGTCCGGGAGCTCGTCCGGTGAGGAACCTGCCTCAGTGGGTGCTTTCCAACCCGGTGCGTCGAGTGATCACGGGTCCTGCTTGTGAGTGCATTTGCTGTCCAGAACGCTCTCGCCCCCGACGAGGTCCCGGCAGTCCTGGGAGAACTGGCCAGCCGTCACGTGCGGAGCAGGCTCGTGCACGCGTTCCGCTGAATCAGGTGGACGGCCCTGGACCACGATCGTGGTCGAGGGCCGTCCGCTTGCGCGCAAGGGCCTTACGGCCTGGCCGGCGCCCGGCTGGGCTCAGCGCTTGGCCACGAAGACATGCGCGGCGGCCTGCGTGGGGAGTTCCGCAGTCTCCCCGTCGCTGCCGACCATCACGCCGCCGGGCGAGGACGTCACGCTCACGACCACGCCGGGCTGCACCCCGGCGTGCCGCAGGGTGTACATCAGCCGAGGGTTGGTCTGGATCAGCTCCCTGATGCACCGTACGGTCGCGCTCGTGCCGTTCGGACCGGGCTCAAGGTCGCTGAGGCTGACCATGCTCTCGCCGGGGAACGGATCCACGGTGCTCTTCCCGCCGAGTTCCTCCAGGCCCGGGATCGGGTTGCCGTAGGGCGACTTGGTCGGGTGCCGCAGCAGCTCAAAGACGCGGCGTTCGACGGCCTCGCTCATCACGTGCTCCCAGCGACAGGCTTCGGCGTGGGCCCGCTCCCACTCCAGCCCGATCATGTCGACGAGCAGGCACTCCGCGAGCCGGTGCTTGCGCATCACGCGCGTGGCGATCCGCCGGCCCTCCCCGGTCAGCTCCAGGTGCCGGTCGTCGGCGACGTGCAGCAGACCCTTGCGCTCCATGCGGGCGACGGTCTGGCTGACGGTGGGGCCGCTCTGGTCCAGGCGCTCGGCGATGCGGGCGCGCAGGGGGACCACACTTTCTTCCTCGAGCTCCAGGATCGTGCGGAGATACATCTGAGTGGTGTCGATGAGTGGGGACATGCTGTTCGTCAGGCGGGGGTTTCGGCAGTGGCGGTCAGGACCGCGCGGCCGAGGATGTGGCCGGCCATGGTGAAGCCGAGGACGGCGGGGGTGGTCTCGGCCGGGACGCCGATGGAGGCTACGTCGAGGGCGTGCACCACGGTGAAGTAGCGGTGCGGGCCGTGCCCGGCCGGCGGGGCGGCGCCGATGAAGCGGGCCGCACGGGCGTCGTTGGGCAGTTGGAAGGCGCCCTCGGGCAGGCCCGAGCCGGCGTCGTCGCCGGCGCCCTCGGGCAGCTCGGTGACGGTGGCGGGGACGTCGGCGACCGCCCAGTGCCAGAACCCTGACCCGGTGGGGGCGTCGGGGTCGTAGACGGTGACGGCGTAGCTCTTGGTGCCTTCCGGGGCGCCGCTCCAGGACAGTTGGGGGGAGACGTCCTTCCCGCCGGGGACGCCGGAGGAGTGCTGCTCGGGTGACCATGCGGCGCCGTCGGTGACGGTGGTGCTGGTGACGGTGAAGGAGGCCGCCTCGGGGAGGCGGGCGAAGGGGTCGTTGGCGCTCATCGCGTCGTTCCTTTCAGGCCGTGCCGTGGGTGGCGGTGATGCGGCCGGCGGGGCCCACGGCGTCGTGTAGAGGCACCGCCACCGCCTTTCACCGGCCGCTGGATCGACCATAACACTAATAATCGATTATTCACTGGATCATCTATGCTGGAGGCATGACTCAGACGGCCCACACCTCGACCTCACCGGGGAAGCAGATGCTCTCCGAGCAGGTCTACGCACACCTGCGGGACGCGATCATGCGCGGCGCCTACGCCCCCCGTGACGCCCTCAAACCGCAGGACCTCGCCAAGGAACAGGGCGTGAGCCTGGCCGTCGTGCGCGAGGCGCTCGTGCGACTGGTCGGCGAGGGCCTCGCCGACCGGCTGCCCAACCGCGGCTTCGCCGTCCCGGACTGCTCCGACCGCCGCTGGCAGGAGATCGCGGAGGCCCGCCGGACCATCGAACCGGTGGTGCTGCGCATGTCCATCGAGCGCGGCGACGTCGACTGGGAGTCCCGCGTACGAGCCGCCCACCACCGCCTGGCCCGCACCCCGGCGTACGAGCCGGAGGAGGGCGAGTACTACAGCGGCGCATGGTCCGAAGCCCACCGGGTCTTCCACCGCACCCTGCTGGAGGGCTGCGGCAACCCCGTCCTGCTGGAGACCTTCGACCGGACGTGGACCGCCAGCGAACTGGCTCGCCGCTGGTCGGCGCACCGCGTCCCCGACCGGGACCACGCCGGCGAGCACCGCCGGCTGGAGGAGGCGGCGCTGGCCCGCGACGCCGACACCGCGGCCGAGGTACTGACCCGGCACCTCACCCAGACCGCGGCTGGACTGACCGGCCGCACCCTCCGCGAACCCGCGAAGTGAGCCTGATGCGCCTCGCGATGACCGACGTCATAAGCAGACGCCTCGCCCGTGAATCCACCCCGAACCGGCGCGACACCTGACTTCGAACCAAACACCATCGCCAGGACAAAGCACTCTTTCAGGCACAGCACGGTTGATCAGGCGCCGCGCAGCTGATCAGGCGCTGCCCATCTGACCGGGTGCGGCCGGGGCGCGGTGGCGTTCCACCTCGGCCAGGTACTCGGTCATCGCGTTCCGGTTGCGGGTGAGCACCTCGATCCGGTCGGTGAGCTTGTCCCGCTCCGAGGTCAGCAGCGCCAGCATCTCCGGGGTCGCGTCCGGGAAGTGGATGGATCTGGGCTTGTCCAGGCACGGCAGGATCTGCTTGATGAGCCGGGTCGACAATCCTGCGGCCAGCAGCCCGCGTATCTGCTTCACCCGGTCCGCGTACCGCTCGTCGTAGTCACGGTATCCGTTGGTCGACCGGTCCGGCACGATCAGGCCCTGCTCCTCGTAATAGCGCAGCAGGCGCCGGGACACCCCCGTCACACGGGACAGTTCACCGATCCGCACACGCCGGAGACTAGCCGCCCGGGTCCGGGCTTGACCATCACATGAGTGTGAGGGTTTCACGATCGGTGCATGACGACCACAACAGTCTCCGCGACAAGACGTGATGTCCTGCCCTGGTCCGCGCTGCTGGCACTGGGCACCGCGGTGTTCATCACCAGCCTGACCGAGACCCTCCCGGCGGGCGTCCTCCCGCAGATGTCCTCCGCTCTCGGCGTCAGCTCCGGTGCGGCGGGCCAGAGCGTCACCGTGTACGCCACCGGTACCGCCCTCACCGCCATACCGCTGGCCGCCGCCACGGCGGGAATCCGGCGCAAGCCGTTGCTGCTGGGCGCCATGGCCGTCTTCCTGGTCGCGAACACGCTCACCGCCGCCGCGCCCGGCTACGCGGTCCTGCTCCTCTCACGGTTCCTCGCCGGCGTCGCCGCCGGACTCGCGTGGGCACTCCTCGCCGGATACGCGCGGCGCATCGCGCCTCCCGGCCAGGAAGGGCGGGCCATCGCGATCGCGATGACCGGGATCCCCCTGGCGCTGTCGCTGGGTGTTCCCGCCGGGACGCTGATCGGGCAGCAGATCGGATGGCGCGTGTCCTTCGCCGCCGTCTCGGTGCTCACTCTCGCCGTCCTCGGGTGGATCACGTTCAGCGTTCCCGCCATCAGCCAGGCGGCGACCACAGCCGACAGGCCGAAGCCGACCACCCGGCAGACGCTCCGGGTCCCCGGGGTCGGTGCCGTCATGGTCGTCGTCGTGACCTTCGTCCTCGGCCACACCGTCATCTACGCGTACATCGCGCCGTACCTGTGGCATGCCGGCCTCGGCACCGCGGCGGACGCGATCCTGCTGGCCTTCGGCATCGCCTGCCTGGCCGGCATCTGGTACACCGGCCGCCACATCGACCGTCGTCCTCGCGGGCTCGCGCTGACCGCCGCGACGCTGTTCACCCTCGCCACGGCCGCCTTCGCCGCCACCACGGCGCAGGCCGTCGTCTGGGTCGCGGCCGTCGTGTGGGGGCTGGGATGGGGCGCCGCGCCCACGCTCCTTCAGACCGCGGCCGGTCATGCCGGGATACGGCGCGGTCCGGCCGTCGCCGACACCGCGCAGGCCATCCTCGTGACCTTGTGGAACGCGGCCATGGCACTCGGCGGCGTCATCGGCGGCCTGCTCCTGCAGCGGGTCGGCGTCACCGCCGACGCCGTCGCCGCGGCAGGGCTCGGAGCCCTCAGCCTGACCGTGATCACACTCGCGCGAAAGCACGCCTTCGCGCCGGCGGAGCGGGACGCGCCGTGACACGCGAACGCGCCACTGCCGGTTGAGGGCGCCGCCGTGCCGACGGTCAGGTTCGCCCCCAGAGGTGCCTGCGGTGCGCTGACGATGCATGAAGCCGGACGCACCCCTTCGTCGAGCGGCGTATCGCTGTCCAACCGCCCCCGGAAAAGCCCGCCGCTGCGTCGCGCGACCCATCCGCTGCATCCGCTCCGCGTTCCCATCGGGAATCCGGGTGGGTCCCCCGCATTCCTGACGTCAGCCGCTGCGGCTCCGTGAAAGGCACGTTCCATGGTCGAAGTCGAACGCACGCTCACCCTGCACCACCCTCTGCCGGACGTGGTGGCCTACCTGGCCGACTTCTCACACGCGCAGGAATGGGACCCGGGCACGGTGAGCTGCCGTCCGGCCAGAGCCGGCGCCCCCGTCGCCAAGGGCGCCGAATGGCTCAACGTCTCGACGTTCCGCGGACGGCGCACCGAACTCCGCTACCGACTGGTTCGGCTCGAGGACCTGCGCCTGACCTTCGTCGGACGCAATCGCACCGCCACCTCCACGGACGACCTGACCTTCCGCGAGGAGAACGGCGCCACCCTTCTCACCTATCGGGCGCGTATCGACTTCCACGGCCTGGCCCGGCTGGCCTCTCCGTTCCTGCGCGGGGAGTTCGAGCGCCTGGGGGATGGGGTGGCCCGCCGGATGCCGCAAGCGGTGGGCAGTCACTTCGGCTCCGGCGGGGGCTCGACGGGCTGATCCCGTCACTGCGGGCAGGGGGTGCAACCGTCCGGCGTCTTTCGGTGGAACAAGGGGGTGAAACGTTGGAAAAGGGGCCGCTGTCGCGGGCTCCCTGCCCGTACCGGTATGCGAAGGGACGAGCGATGAAGCTCCAGGACGAACTGCCCGTCGACCATCAACTGGGCGCCGTGTACCGATGGGGCGCCGCCTTCTGCGGCGTGGTCCTGCTCGTCTTCGGCGTTCTCGGCTTCGCCGACGCGCTCAGTCCCTTCGACACCGCCGGGCAGAGCATCGCGGGCATGTCGACCAACGGCGCCCTCAGCCTGATCTCCGTGCTGGTCGGCCTGGCCCTGATCACCGGCGGCGTCATCGGCGGGAACGTCGCCTCCACGCTCAACATGACGGTGGGAACCCTGTTCCTGCTCAGCGGATTCGTCCACATCTTCATCCTCGACCGGCCCGCCAACCTCCTCGATTTCGGCATGACGAACGTCGTCTTCAGCTTCGTCATGGGGCTGGTGATCCTGACGTTCGGCATGTACGGGCGGGTGTCGAGCAAGCTGCCGCACGACAATCCGTACTGGCAGCGCCGTCACCCCCGCGAGGCCGCCGAGGAGTCTCTCGCCCGGCGCAGGCAGCCGGCTCCCGCGGGAACACTGCCGGCCGGTACCCGCCGGACCGCCGCCCTGCGGGGGCCGACCGGGTCTCCCGGCCCGCGAGACAGCCGCTGAGAGATGCCGCGGGGGCGCGGGTCGTGTGCGGGTGACGGCTTACGGTCGCCGGCCGGTGGTGTCCGGGGAGTGTGCGAGGCGATCCGCCGGCTGCGGCGCGGTCATGTCGAGCAGGAGCAGGGCGTCGTGGTCGGGGCTGCCGGGTTCGGCGGTGTAGACGCCGATGCGCTGGCCGGGGGTGCCTTCCACGTGCAGGGACTGGAAGGTGAGGGTGAGCGTGCCGACCTGGGGGTGCCGGAACGTCTTGTGGGCGGGTTTGCGTCCGGTCACCTCGTAGCGTTCCCACAGGCCGGCGAAGTCGGGGCTCTTGAGGAGGAGTTCGCCGACGAGGTTGGTCAGGTCGGGGGCGTCGGGGGCGGTGCCGGCGATCGCGCGCAGGCGGGCGACGCAGGCGGTGATCTGCCGGTCCCAGTCGGGAAAGAGGCCGCGGGCCACCGGGTGCAGGAACAGGTAGCGGGCGAGGTTGCGGTGCTTGGCGGGCCAGTCGTCCAGGCCCGGGTAGAGGGCGAGGCCGCCGGGGTTCCAGGCGAGCAGGTCCATGCTGCGGCTGATGACGTAGGCCGGGTTGGGGCGCAGGGATTCGAGCAGCAGCTTGAGGTGGGGGCGCACGGTGCGGCTGGGGGCGGGCGGGGGTTCGGGGGCGTAGCGGGCGGCCCGGGCGGCGAGCTCGCGCAGGTGCTGGTGTTCCTGGTCGTCCATGTGCAGGGCGCGGGCGAGGGAGTCGAGGACGGCGGGGCTGGGGCGGGTCTCCTTGCCGCGCTCAAGGCGTACGTAGTAGTCGATGCTGATGCCGGCGAGGGTGGCCAGTTCCTCGCGGCGCAGGCCGGGGGTGCGGCGGATGCCGGTGCCGACGGTGAGGCCGACGTGTGCGGGGCTGGTCTGGGTGCGGCGGGCGCGCAGGTAGCGGCCCAGCTCGGCGCCCTCGCTGTGCGCGCTCTCGGATGCCATGTCTCCAGTCTCACCCGCTCGGTACCCGCCGTACGGGCGGCAGGGGGGCCCTGTCGTTACCCCCGAAGAGCCCGCCCTGCCACACCGGCGTGATCGGGGCGAAGGTGAAGGGGCAGGACGCCGGCCCCTCGCGCCGGCCACCGCGGGGCAGGTCCTGCCGGGCCGGGTGAGCGTGGGGGTGCCGGGCGACGCCACGACGCGAAGAGGGCGAGATGGGCCACAGCAAGCTGCGTGACCCGGAGGTTCACCAAGCGCCTGGCCCGGCGTCGAGGAGAACACCTCCGCCGGCGCCATCACACCGACCGGCGAGCAGCCCGGCCGGATCGGCGGCCTGCCGCCCGCCGCCGGCGACACCCACCACACCGAGACCCGGGCGCGGATGTTCGGACGCTGACCGTCCGCGCCCCTGGGCACGACCCCCGTTTGGAGCAGCACCCCTCATGCGCGCAGCAGTGATGTACGGAGCCGGAGACGTCCGCGTCGAGGACCGGCCCGACCCGAAGATCGTGAACCCCAGCGACGCGGTGGTCCGCACGGTGGCCGCGTGCGTGTGCGGCAGCGACCTGTGGCCCTACCGGTCGATGCCCGCCACCGGCACCGGACGCCCCATGGGGCACGAGTTCCTCGGCGTCGTCGAGGAGACCGGCGCGGACGTCACCGGCCTGAAGGCGGGGGACCTGGTCGTCGCCCCGTTCACCTACAGCGACAACACCTGCGACTACTGCGCCAAGGGCCTGCACATCTCGTGCCGCAACGGCGGCCGGTACGGCTTCGACGGCGTCGACGGGGGCCAGGGCGAAGCCGTCCGCGTCCCGTACGCGGACGGCACCCTGGTGAGGCTGCCGGTGGCCGCCGACTCCGCGCTGCTGCCCTCTTTGCTGGCACTGTCGGACGTGATGACCACCGGCCACCACGGCGCGGTCACCGCCGGTGTCGGCCGCGGTGATGCGGTGCTGGTCGTCGGGGACGGCGCGGTCGGCCTGTGCGCGGTGATCGCCGCCAGGCGGCTCGGCGCCGAGCGGATCGTGCTCGCCGGCCGCCACACGGCGCGTACCGGCCTGGGCCGCGACTTCGGCGCCACCGACGTCGTCGCCGAGCGCGGCGAGGAGGGCATCGCCCGCATCCGTGAGCTGACCGGCGGCGTGGACAAGGTGATCGAGGCCGTCGGCACCCGTCAGGCCCTGGACACCGCGCTCGGTGCGGTCCTGGACGGCGGCACCATCAGCCGTCTCGGTGTGCCGCAGTACGAGCAGGGGCCGATCGGACCGGTGGAGTTCATGCGCAACATCACCCTGACCGGCGGTGCCAGCCCCGCCCGCGCCTACATCGGGCAGCTGCTGCCCGACGTCCTGGACGGCACGATCACCCCCGGCCGCGTCTTCGACCAGACCTTCAGCCTCGACCGGACGCCGGACGCCTACCGG
Organism: Streptomyces sp. NBC_00386; assembly: GCF_036063235.1. Taxonomy (NCBI): domain Bacteria; kingdom Bacillati; phylum Actinomycetota; class Actinomycetes; order Kitasatosporales; family Streptomycetaceae; genus Streptomyces; species Streptomyces sp. NBC_00386. The sequence continues at coordinate 10,028,051 of NZ_CP107950.1, read as the reverse complement.
GCCATGGCCGACCGCCGGGTGCTCAAGGCCCTCGTACGCCCCTGACCCCCACTCCCCTCCCCCGCACCGCGAAGGACACCACTCATGCAGGACGTGACCTTGAACAACGGCGTCACGATGCCGCTCCTGGGTTTCGGCGTCTACCAGATCCCCGCCGAGGACACCGAGCGCGCCGTCTTCGACGCCCTCGCGGCCGGCTACCGCCTGCTGGACACCGCCGCCGCCTACGGCAACGAGGAAGCCGTCGGCCGTGCCGTCAAGTCCAGTGGCATCGCCCGCCAGGACCTGTTCGTCACCACCAAGCTGTGGGTCCAGGACGCCCCGGCCGAGGACAACACCCGCCGCGCGTTCGAGACGTCGCTGAACAGGCTGGGCCTCGACCACCTCGACCTGTACCTGATGCACCAGCCCTTCGGCGACGTCTACGGCCAGTGGCGGGCCATGGAAGCCCTGAATCGCGAGGGCGGCGCCAAGGCGATCGGTGTCGCCAACTTCTACCCCGACCGGCTGCTCGACCTGATCGTCAACAACGAGATCGTGCCCGCGGTCAACCAGGTCGAGACCCACCCGTTCTTCCAGCGCGCCGACTACCAGGACCTGATGCGCGAGCACGGGGTGCAGATCCAGTCCTGGGGCGGTTTCGCCGAGGGCCGCAACGACCTGTTCACCAACCCGCTGCTGACCGGAATCGGCAAGGAGTACGGCAAGTCGGCCGCGCAGGTCGTGCTGCGCTGGCTGACCCAGCGCGGCGTCGCCGCCATCCCCAAGTCGGTGCGCGCCGAGCGCATGGCGGAGAACTTCGACGTCTTCGACTTCCGGCTCACCGACGAGCAGATGGCACGGATCGCCACGCTCGACACCGGCGCCTCGCTGTTCTTCGACCACCACGACCCGAAGATCGTCACCTGGCTCGCGGGGCGGCGCCTGGACTCCTGAACCGCTTTCGCTCCCGGGCGGGCGGGGCGGCGGGCTGTCGCCCCGCCGTCCGCCCGCTGCCGGATCACTCCGCGAAGGGCGCGGGGGCGCGGGGGCGCATCGTCCGAGGAGCATCGGCCTCATCGCGGCGATGTCCCTCGGTGTGGTTATCCCCACCGCCAAGGGGTGGCCCACCGGATGGGCAATGGCATCGGTGCGCGGCGATCGTGTGTCCCAGAAGACGACTTGAGTCAAAGGGGGCAGCAGTGGATCGTCCCGTAGAGCACGCTCTCGCGCGCCGCGCGTTATTGGCCGGCACAGCGGCAGCCGGTGCGGGAATGGTGTGGGGAGGCAGGGGGAAGGCCGTCGCGGGTGGATGGAGAGGGCCGGTGAAGCAGGCGGCGGTGGCCGCCGAGGCGGCGCGTCTGGACCGCGTGCTGATTCAGCTGCGGCGGGACTTCCATCGGCACCCTGAGGCACCGGGGCACGAACAGCGCACGGCCGCTGTGGTGGCCCGGGAGCTGCGGGCGGCGGGGCTGGACGTCGCCACCGGAGTGGGCGGCCACGGAGTCGTCGGGGTCCTGCGGGGCTCGCGTGCGGGCCGGACCGTTGCCTACCGGGCGGACATGGACGCGGTTCCGCCCCAGGACATCGTCGGAGGAGGTCCCGCGCCGGCCCATCTCTGCGGACACGACGTCCACACCACGGTGGGTATCGGCGTCGCGCGGGTCCTGGCGCGGCTGCGTCAGCAATTGAGCGGAACGGTGGTTTTCCTCTTCCAGCCTGCCGAGGAGACGCTGTCCGGAGCCCGCGCGCTGATCGACTCAGGTGTGCTGGAGCGCGAGGGCGTCGAGGAAATCCATGCGCTGCACTGCGGGCCGTTCCCGGTCGGCCGGTTCGCCGTGACTCCGGGCTATGGGATGCCGGGCCAGGACAAGGCGGAAGTGACCCTCTGCGGGCCGGACGCACTCGATGCCGCGCGGCGCCTGGCTGTCGATATCGGCGCGCTCGCAACCGTGGCTCTGCCACGGACCCCGGCGGACCTGGAGCGGATCATCGCTGCCGCCCAGATGCCCGACGGGCCGCTGGCCCGGTTCGTAGCCCTCCGGGCCTCGGCGCAGGAGGCCAAGGTGAGCGTGTCCTATCGCTGCTGGCCCCAGGAGCGATATGCGGAGGTGCGCGAAAGCATTCGGCGAGCGGCCATGCCCTATGCGGGGGCCGGGGTGCGCTTCCCCGCTGAGCCGTTCCCGGCCATGGTCTGCCCGGAACGCGACGCCCGCCTGCTCGCCCGCCACCTGCGCCGCACCGCCGGCCAGGACAAGGTCATCGAGCTCTGGGCCGCCTTCCCGCCCTTCAGCGGCGAGGACTTCGCCCTCTTCCTGGACCGGCTCCCCGGTACGTACACCTTCCTCGGTGTCCATACCCCTGGCACACCCATTACAGCGAGCTATCCGCACTACCCGGACTTCTTTCCGGACGAGCGCGCCATCGGCGTCGGCGTGCGGGCGATGGCGGGCTGGCTCGCAAAGCGCACCCACGAAGCGCGGGGCCTGCCAGGCGGACCCGGCTAGCGCGGGCCGGCTGCCCTGCCGGCATTGCCGTCACGCCTACGCCCGTCCCCCGGATTGCCGAGGGCTCAGCCGTCTGCAGGCGCCGGCTTCCTCGTCCGGCTGGGGGGCGACCGGGTGACGCTGGTGTCGCAGGCCGGGGTGGGCGAAAGGGGTGACACAGTTTCTCAGTCGACGGGTTCGACGCCCGCTCGCAGCAGGCCGTAGGTGTACGCGTCCTCCAGTGCCTGCCAGGACGCGGCGATGACGTTGTCCGCCACGCCGACCGTGGACCACTCCCCCGTGCCGTCGGACGTGGAGATCAGGACGCGGGTCGTGGACTCGGTGCCGTGTCTGGCCTCCAGGATGCGGCCTTTGTAGTCGACCACCCCGAGGCGGGCGAGCTGCGGGTAGATCTGTTCCAGGCCGACGCGCAGGGCGCGGTCCAGGGCGTTGACCGGGCCGTTGCCCTCGGCGGCGGCGACGATGCGCTCGCCCTTGGCCCACAGCTTGACCGTGACCTCGTTGACGTGGCTGCCGTCGGGGCGGTCCTCCAGGATGGCCCGCCAGGACTCGACCTGGAAGTAGCGCAGCGGTCTGCCCTCGACCTCCTCGCGCAGCAGGAGTTCGAAGCTCGCGTCGGCTGCTTCGTAGGTGTAGCCCTTGAGTTCGCGTTCCTTGACCCGCTCCACGACCCGGCCGACCAGTTCGCGGTCGCCGCCGAGGTCGACGCCGAGCTCCTTGCCCTTGAGCTCGATGGAGGCGCGGCCGGCCATGTCGGAGACCAGCATCCGCATGGTGTTGCCGACCTGCTCGGGGTCGATGTGCTGGTAGAGGTCGGGGTCGACCTTGATGGCGGAGGCGTGCAGGCCGGCCTTGTGGGCGAAGGCGGAGACCCCGACGTAGGGCTGGTGGGTGGAGGGGGTGAGGTTGACGACCTCGGCGATGGCGTGGGAGATGCGGGTGGTCTCGCGGAGCTTGCCCGCGGGCAGGACCTTCATGGCGTACTTGAGCTCCAGCGCGGCGACGACGGGGAAGAGGTTGGCGTTGCCGACCCGCTCGCCGTAGCCGTTGGCGGTGCACTGGACGTGGGTGGCGCCCGCGTCGACGGCGGCCAGCGTGTTGGCGACCGCGCAGCCGGTGTCGTCCTGGGCGTGGATGCCCAGCCGGGCGCCGGTGTCCGCCAGGACCGTCTGCACGATCGCCTGGACCTGGGCGGGGAGCATGCCGCCGTTGGTGTCGCACAGCACCACCACGTCGGCGCCGGCCTCGTGCGCGGCCCGGACGACGGACTTCGCGTAGGCGGGGTTCGCCCGGTAGCCGTCGAAGAAGTGCTCGCAGTCCACGAACACTCGCCGTCCCTGTGCGACCAGGTGGGAGACGGTGTCGCGGACCATCTCCAGGTTCTCCTCCAGCGTGGTGCGCAGCGCCAGCTCCACATGCCGGTCGTGCGCCTTGGCCACCAGCGTGATCACCGGGGCGCCGGAGGCCAGGAGTGCCTTGACCTGGAGGTCCTCGCTCGCCTTGGCGCCGGCCCTGCGGGTCGCCCCGAAGGCCACGAGCTGCGCGTGCCGCAGGTCGAGTTCGCTCTGCGCGCGGGCGAAGAACTCGGTGTCGCGGGGGTTGGCGCCGGGCCAGCCGCCCTCGATGAAGCCCACCCCGAAGTCGTCCAGGTGCCGCGCGATGGCCAGCTTGTCCGCCACGGTGAGGTTGATGCCCTCGCGCTGCGCGCCGTCGCGCAGCGTCGTGTCGAAGACGTGGAAGAGATCGTCGAGTCCACCGGTGGTGTTCCCGGTGCGTTCGCTCGCGCTGATACTCATGCCGACCATCTCCTGTTCGGGATCTCGGTCCACCGGGATGACCGGCTGCACCGTCCATCTATGGCCCCTCGCGCTCGCTTCCCGGTCGAGGATGGGCACAGAGGCGGGCCGGCAGGAGGGCGGTGCGCGTCGGGGTCAAGGCTTCTCTGCCGCTCTTCGAGCGTTTCTCGTTCACGGCCGTCCATCGTGGCCCCCGACACCCGTGGTGCCGCCCGCCCCTGAGGCGGCGGGCGGCAACCGTCCGGAGAGTCATGTCCCCTCGTGCCGTCGCCCCGGAGCCCGTCGTCGCGTCCCTCGTCGTGTCCGTCGTCGCGTCCGTCGCGGGCGGGAAAGCCGGGGCCTGCGTTGCGATCGCCGAGCTGGTGCGGCGCTGTTCCCGGCATCGGCTGCGGCTGCTGCGCCGTGGGCTTCGGCAGGGACTTCGGCAGGGGCCGCCTGACTGAAGGGTGACGAGGCGGGCCGGCCGGCCCGGTGTGTCATTGGGGCTGGTTGCCGTGTTTGCGGGAGGGCTGTGCCACGTACTTGGTGCGCAGCACGGCGAGTGCGTCGATGAGTCTGGCGCGGGTCTCCGCGGGGTCGATGACATCGTCAACCAGGCCGCGTTCGGCGGCGTAGTAGGGGTGCATGAGCTGTTCCCGGTACTCCTTGATGTGCTGTCCGCGGGCGGCCTCGGGGTCGTCCGCGGCAGCGATCTCGCGCCGGAAGACGATGTTGGCGGCGCCCTCCGCGCCCATCACCGCGATCTCGTTGCCGGGCCACGCCAGTGAGAGGTCCGAGCCGATGGAGCGGGAGTCCATGACGATGTAGGCGCCGCCGTAGGCCTTGCGCAGGATCACCTGGACGCGGGGGACGGTCGCGTTGCAGTAGGCGTAGAGGAGTTTCGCGCCGTGCCGGATGATGCCGCCGTGTTCCTGGCCGACGCCGGGCAGGAAGCCGGGCACGTCGACCAGCGTCACGAGCGGGATGTTGAAGGAGTCGCACATCTGCACGAAGCGGGCCGCTTTCTCGCTGCCCTTGATGTCGAGGACTCCGGCGAGGGCCGCGGGCTGGTTGGCGACGATGCCGGCGACTTGGCCGTCCAGCCGGGCCAGGGCGCACACGACGTTGGGTGCCCATGCCTCGTGCACCTCGAAGAAGTCGCCGTCGTCGACGAACTCCTCGATGACCTCGCGCATGTCGTAGGCGCGTTTCTCGTCGGAGGGCACCAGGTCGCGCAGGGCGGGGGTGAGCCGGTCGGGCCGGTCGGCGCCGGGCTCGGACGGTGGCTGTTCACGGTTGTTGGCGGGCAGGAAGGAGAGCAGGTAGCGGACGTCGGCGAGGCAGCTCTCCTCGTCGTCGTAGGCGAAGTGGGCGACTCCGGAGAGGGTGGTGTGGGCGTCGGCGCCGCCGAGTTCGTCGTGGCTGATCCGTTCGCCGGTGACGGTCTGTACGACGTCGGGTCCGGTGATGAACATCTGCGAGGTGCCGCGCACCATGAACACGAAGTCGGTCAGGGCCGGGGAGTAGGCCGCGCCGCCCGCGCAGGGGCCCATCATCACGCTGATCTGCGGGATGACACCGGAGTTGCGGACGTTGCGCTGGAAGATGCCGCCGTAGCCGGCGAGCGCGGTCACCCCTTCCTGGATGCGTGCTCCGGCGCCGTCGCACAGTCCCACGATCGGGGCGCCCGCGGTGGCGGCCATGTCCATGATCTTGTGGATCTTCTCGGCGTGGGCCTCGCCGAGGGAGCCTCCGAAGATGCGGAAGTCGTGGGCGTAGGCGAAGACGACCCGGCCGAAGACCCGGCCCCAGGCGGTGACGACGCCGTCGGTCCAGGGGCGCTTGTCCTCCAGGCCGAAGCCGCCGGCCCGGTGTCTGCGCAGTCCTTCGACTTCGGTGAACCGGCCGTCGTCGAAGAGGAGTTGGAGGCGCTCGCGGGCGGTGAGCTTGCCCTTGGCGTGCTGTGTCTCGGTGGCTTTGTCGCTGGGTCCTCGGCGCATGTCGGCGCGTACGGCCTCGAGTTCGGCGACCGTGCCGCGCCGCAGCCCGACCGGTGTGCCGTCCAGGGCGGTCATCGAATTCCTTCCGGCCGTCGTGATCAGCCATCCGTCTGATGGGCCGAACGCCAGCGTCCGTCAGATCACTTGAAGCCGGTTGGAGCGCCGGACGACGATCGCTACGGACACGCCGGGCGCTCCAGCGGCGCTCGAGGCCGTGTCGAGTGCGGCGTGCGACGCTCAAGGTCGTGAGCTCCGATGCGGACGGTCAAGAGCCTTCTTGGAGCACCGAAGGGCCCGCCGGTGTCCCCACCATCCCCCGAGGACGCCGGCGGGCTTCCTGCCCGTCCGCCGCCGGAAGAGGCCGGTGCGGCCGAAGCGGTCGGTGTGGCCGAAGCGCTCGGTTCCGGCGGTGGCGTCGTCGGGATTCGGTCGTCTTGGCGTCTGCGGTCATGCGCGGTCATGCCGTGTGAGCTGTGGCTTCATGAGCGCAGGTCATCTCATGGCGCATATCGGCGCCATTAATGGCTCACAGTGATGCCATACATGTGCCACAGTGGAGCCACGGAAACGGAGCGACGCCGGGCACGGCGTACGACACGAAGGAGCCCCCCACCATGTCCGTCACCCTCAGCGACCAGGACAAGCTGACCCTGCGCACCGCCGCCTACGGCGCCGTGACGCTGATGGCCGCGGCCGCCGGCGCCGACTCCCCGCACAAGGTGGCCACCCAGGGCAGCATCGCCCTGACCACCGGCACCGGTCTGGTCGGCCACGTGCTGGCGGAGAAGTCCCCGGTCGGGGACCTGAGCGGCAAGTCCGCGGCCGAGATCGCCGACCGCGTCCTGCCCGCCCTGACCGCCGCCGTGCAGCTGCTGAAGAAGCAGGCCCCCGAGGAGGCCGACAACTTCCGCAGCACCGTCCTCGTCGCCGTCGAAGCGTCCGCCCGCACCTCCAAGGGCGAGCCCGGCCCCACCCTCACCGCGACCGCCGGCAAGATCACCGCCGCTCTGGACGCCGCCTGACACACCGGCCCGGTACCGGTACGCCTTCGGCACCGCTCCCCCGCTTCACCCCTGGCTCCGCCGCTTCACCACCTGGCTCCGCCGGAGAACGCTCCGGCGGAGCCTGCCGTCTTCGCGCACCGTCTCGTGTCCCGCCGGCGGGACACGAGGGCCGGCCGGCGGGACGTGGCAAGCCCGCCCGCGAACAGCCGCCTGCCGGCGCCGGGTTGTCTTGAACCGCTGCGTCGCGTGCGTGAGCGTGGAGGTCATCCAATGCCGTGACAGGCGCAGCGGAAAGAGGGGGCACACGTGGGACACACCGGCACGGACACGGATGTGGTGATCGCGGGCGCCGGGCCCACGGGCCTGATGCTCGCCTGCGAACTGCGGCTGGCGGGCGCCGACGTGATCGTGGTCGAGCGGCTCGCGCAGCGCTCGGGCGAGTCACGGGCCGGCGGGATCCACTCCCGCACCCTGGAGATCCTCGACCAGCGCGGCGTCCTGGAACGCTTCCTGGCGGAGGGACAGCTGCAGCCGGTGGGCCACTTCTCCGGCCTCTACCTCGACTTCGACGAGTCGGAGTCGCGCCACCCCTACCCGCTGATGATCCTGCAGTCCGCCATCGAGCGGCTCCTGGAGGAGTGGGCCGTGCAGCTCGGTGTGCGGGTGCGCCGCGGATGCGAGGTGAGCGGGCTTCGCCAGGACGAGGGCGGTGTGAGCGTCGAGGTCGGCGGGGAGCGGGATGTGCCCGTGACGCTGCGCGCCCGCTACCTGGTGGGCTGCGACGGCGGGCGCAGCACGGTGCGCAGGCTGGCGGGCATCGGCTTCCCCGGCACCGAGGCGACGATGACGGCGCTGATCGGCGACGTCGAGCTGCCCGGTCTGGGCGAGGACTACGTCTGGGTGCGGCGCACCGCGGGCGGCGACTACTCGGCGATCGCGTTCGAGCCGGGCTGGCACCGGGTGATCACCTCGGAGTTCGACCGGGGCGCGGACCGCGACGAGGAGGTGACGTTCGAGCGGCTGCGGGAGTCCCTGGTCAGGGTGGCGGGCACCGACTTCGGCATGCGCAACCCCCGGTGGGTCTCCCGGTTCAACGACGCGGCGCGGCAGGCCGACCGGTACCGCACGGGGCGGGTGCTGCTCGCGGGCGACGCGGCGCACATCCACTTCCCGGCCGGCGGGCAGGGGCTGAACATGGGCGTGCAGGACGCGGTCAACCTCGGCTGGAAGCTCGCCGCGGTGGTGCGCGGCCGGGCGCCGGAGAGCCTGCTGGACACCTACCACGCCGAGCGGCACCCGGTCGGGGAGCGGGTGCTGCACAACACCCGGGCGCAGTCGGCGCTGGTGCGCCCCGGACCGCAGACGGACGCGTTGCGTGAGGTGTTCGGCTCCCTGATGGTCTTCGACGAGGTCAACCAGTACCTGCGTCATCTGCTGACGGCGCTGGACATCCGCTATCCCGTCGACGGCGACCACCCGCTGGTGGGGCGCCGGGTCCCGGACGCCGATCTGAAGGCGTCCGACGGCGCCACCCGGGTCCACGAGCTGCTGCACGCCGCCCGCCCGGTCCTGCTCGACCTGGCCGGCAGCCCCGGGGCGGCCGCGGCCGCCCGGGGCTGGGCCGACCGCGTGGACGTGGTCGAGGCGCGCAGCGAGGACGAGCACTGGATCGTCCCGGCCCTCGGCGAGATCCCCGCACCGGACGCGCTCCTTGTCCGCCCCGACGGCCATGTCGCCTGGGCGGTGGCGGCCGGCACCCCGCCCGATGCCGCCGCGCTGCGGGCCGCCCTCGAAGCCTGGTTCGGCCCGGCCCTTCAGGGCTGAGCGGCCCGTGCCCGAAACGAACGGCCGGCCGGTCCGCCCACCGGCGGGGCCCGGCCGTGACGACCCTACGAAGGGAACACACCGACAGTGAACAGCACGTGGTTGCGACGCTTCACCACGACTGCCTCAAAGGGACCGCGGCTCGTGTGCTTCCCGCACGCGGGGGGCTCCGCGACGGCGTTCAAGGACCTGGCGCGCACGCTGCACCCGGACGTCGACGTGGTGTCCGTGCAGTACCCGGGCCGCCAGGACCGCTACCGCGAGGAGCCGTTCACGGCTCTCGCGCCGCTCGCGGAGGCGGTGACGGAGGAGCTGGCCCGTGAACTGGTCTCGGACGGGCGGCCGTACGCCCTGTTCGGGCACAGCATGGGAGCGCTGGTGGCGTTCGAGACGGCCCGGCTGCTGGCCCGGCGTCAACTGCCCGCCCCGCAGCGGGTGTTCTTCTCCGGCCGGGGCGGTCCCGACCTGCGCGACAGTGCCTACGACCTCTACGACGACGCCGACATGCTGGCCGAGGTGCGCCGGCTGGGCGGCACCGACCAGTCGATGCTGGAGGACCCCGACATCCTGGAGCTGGTGCTGCCGGCGCTGCGGGCCGACTACCGCGTCCTGGGCACCTATCGCGGGCCCGTCGGCGGGCCGCTCACGGCCCCGGTGACCGCCCTGATCGGGGACAGCGACCCGATCGCGACGGTCGAGGACGCCCACACCTGGCGGGAGCACACCACCGGCGACTTCACGGTGGAGGTGTTCCCCGGCGGGCACTTCTACCTCTTCGACCAGCTCGGCCAGGTCGCCGCCGCCGTCACCGAGGGCCTTCTCACGCGGGCCGCCGCTTCCTGAAGGGGCGGCATCGCACGGGTGCCACGGCCAGGAGGCGGAGCGCGGGTCGATCCGCGCTTCGCCTCCTGGCCGTGGCGCGCTCAGCGGGTGAGCTGGTCGGATGCCGCGTCGACCGTCTGCGCCAGCAGGACGGCGATGGTCATGGGCCCGACCCCACCGGGAACCGGCGTGATCAGGCGGGCACGCGTGCGGGCCGTGTCGAAGTCGACGTCACCGACGTTGCCGGGGTTGTATCCGGCGTCGATCACGACGGCCCCCGGCTTGACGTCCTCGCCGCGGATGAGCCGGGGCCGTCCCACGGCCGCCACGACAACGTCCGCTTCCCGCACGGCCGCGGCCAGATCGGTCGTACGGGAGTGGCAGTAGGTGACGGTGGCGTCCCGGGCGAGCAGGAGCATTCCGACGGGCTTGCCGAGGATCGCGCTGCGGCCCACGACAACGGCATGCCGGCCCGCGAGCTCGACGTCGTACTCGTCCAGGAGCCGCATGATCCCGCCCGGGGTGCACGATGCGAAACCAGGCAGTCCGAAGCTCATCGCCCCGAACGAGCTCATCGTGACCCCGTCGACGTCCTTCTGCGGCGCGATGGCCTCGAACGCCGCCCGCTCGTCGATGTGCGGGCCCACAGGGTGCTGCAGCAGGATGCCGTGCACGCCGGTGTCCTGCGAGAGGGAGCGGAGGGTCTCCACCAGCTCGGCGGTCGTCGTGGTGGCCGGCAGAGCGACGAGCCGGGACTCGATACCCGCCTTCGCGCAGCGGGCCCGCTTCATGCGGACGTACGTCACCGAAGCCGGATCCTCACCCACCAGCACCGTTGCCAGGCAGGGCGTCACGCCCACGCGCCGCGCAAGCTCTGCCGCCCTGCCCGATGTCTCCTCGACGATGCGCCGGGCAAGGCCGGTGCCGTCCATGAGTCGGGCTGTCTGGGTCTGGGACATGGTCGCCTCCAGGCGTCGCTGACCACTCGCCCAGGCGCACGGCATCGACCGATTCGTCAGACCGCTCCCCGGTGGTGCTCCACCTCAGCGCCAGTCACGGCCCGCGCACCACTCTAGGGCCTGTCCGCCGGTCATGAACGGAAGATCGAAGAGGCCCGCTCAGGCATAAGTGTGAAAGCCCTGGCCGGACTTCTTGCCCAGCAGGCCGCCCTCGACCATGCGCAGCAGCAGCGGCGGCGGCGCGTACAGGGGCTCCTTGAACTCCTCGTACATGGCCTGGGCGATGGAGACGGTGGTGTCCAGGCCGATGAGGTCGGCCAGGCGCAGCGGGCCCATCGGATGCGCGCAGCCCTGGACCATGCCCTGGTCGACGACCTCGGCGCTCGCCAGTCCCGACTCGACCATGCGGATCGCGGACAGCAGGTAGGGGAACAGCAGGGCGTTGACGAGGAAGCCCGCCCGGTCCGGGGAGGCGATCGGTTTCTTGCCGAGGGTGTCGCGGACGAAGGCCAGGGCGCGTTCGCTGACCGTCTGGTGCGTCAGGACGGAGGGGACGAGCTCGACGAGGGGCAGTGCGGGCACCGGGTTGAAGAAGTGGATGCCCAGGACCTGGCCGGGGCGGCGGGTCGCGGCGGCGAGCCGGACGACGGGGAGGGAGGAGGTGTTGGTCGCCAGGATGGCGTCCGGGTCCTCGACGGTCTTGTCGAGGGTGGCGAACAGGTCCCGTTTGACCTGCTCGTCCTCCTTGACCGCCTCGATGACCAGCTGGCGGTCCGCGAGGTCGGCGAGGTCGCGGGTGAAGGACACCCGGCCCAGGGCCGCGTCGCGTTCCCGCGCGGTCAGTTTGCCCTTGGCCACGCCGCGCTCCAGTGATGCGGCCAGCCGCTGCGGCGCCGTCTGCAGGGATGCCTCGGAGAACACCGCGACTTTCACGTTCAGGCCGTTCTTGGCGCACAGTTCGGCGATGCCGGTGCCCATGATGCCGCTGCCGGCGACACCCACCCGCTCGATGGCGGTGGTGGCGCTGTGTGTGGACGTGGTCATGCGGGGGTCCCCCAGTTCAGAAGTGTCGCTCCGATCGACATGCCGCCGCCGAATCCGGCGAGCAGGACCAGGTCCCCCTGCTTGAGCGCGCCGGTGCGGCTCGCCTCGTCGAGGGCGACGGGGACGGAGGCGCTGCCGACGTTGCCGTACCGGATCAGCGTGCGGTGGGTCTGTGCGGCGCCCAGTCCGGTGCGCTCGACGACCTCGCCGAGCATCACGCCGTTGGCCTGGTGCGGTACGAAGTGGTCGACCGCGCCGATGTCGACGCCGGCCCTGCGGGTGAGGGCGAGGAGGGCGGGCGGGACGTGTTCGGCGACGAAGTCCCGTACCCCGCGGCCGTCCATCTTGAAGTAGTGGCCGCCCTCGGCGACGGTCGCTGCGGACGCCGGTCTGCGGCTGCCGCCGGCCTCGACGCGGATCAGATGGTGGGCGTCGCCGCGGCTGGACAGATCGGTGGCGATGATCCCGTACGGGTCGGGGACCGCGCCGACGACCGCGGCGCCGGCGCCGTCGGCGAACAGGATGGCCGTGCGGCGGTCGGTGAAGTCCAGGATCCGGGAGTAGACGTCCGCGCCGATCACCAGTACCCGGGCGGCCGGGTTCACGGTCACCAGGCTGTGGGCCAGCGCCAGGGCGTAGACGAAGCCGCTGCACACGACGTTGATGTCGAGGCAGGCCGCGCCGTAGGCGCCCAGGCCGTGCTGCACCAGGTAGGAGGTGGGCGGCTGCGGGAAGTCGCCGGTGGAGGTGGAGACGATGATGTGGTCGATCTGCTCCGGGCCCAGCCCGGCCTGCTCCAGCGCGCGTCCGGCGGCCTTGACCGCCAGGTCGGAGGTCGCCTCGTGTTCGGCGGCGTAGCGCCGGGACTTGATCTGCGTCTTGCGCTCGATCCACTCCGCGCTGACGCCGACGCGCTCGGCGACCTCTTCGTTGCCGACCTCGTGCTTGGGCAGGTAGGAGCCGGTGGAGAGTATGCCGATGCCCATGTCAGGACGCCTCTTGGGGATCGGGCGCGCCGGGGCGGCGCAGCGGGTTGAGGCGCTGGGTGCCGATCTTCTCGCGCAGTGCGGGGTCGGTGACGCCGAGCCCTTCCTCCGGGGCGAGGCACAGGACGCCGACCTTTCCGGTGTGCCGGTTGTTCTGGACCAGCCGGGCGGCCTCGCCGACGTCCGCCAGTGGGAAGACCTCGGACAGGACGGGTGAGAGGTGCCCGAGCTGGAAGAGCCGGTTGCACTCCGCCTGCTCCTGGAGGTTCGCGGCGTGACTGCCCACGATCTTCTTGAGGTTCATCCAGAGGTAGCGGTTGTCGAAGTGGTGGTCGTAGCCGGTGCTGGAGCCGCAGGTGACGACGGTTCCGCCCTTGCGCACGACGAACACCGAGATCCCGAACGTCGCCCTTCCGACGTGGTCGAACACGACGTGCGGGTCCTCGCCGACCTGCCGGCGGATCTCCCGTCCGAGGCGTTTGCCCAGCTCGATGGTCCGCTCGGGGGTGAGCGCGTCGTCGCCGCCCATGCCGATGTCGTTGCGGTTGATCACCACGTCGCAGCCCAGGCGGCGCAGCACCTCGGCTTTTTGTTCGGAGCCGACGACGCCGATGGCGATACCGCCGGCGTTCTTGACCATCTGCACCGCGAACGCGCCGAGACCGCCGGTGGCGCCCCAGACGAGGACGATGTCGCCCTGTTTGATCCGTGCGCCGTTGTCGCCGACCAGCATCCGGTAGGAGGTCGCCGCGGTCAGCAGGACGCCCGCCGACTCCTCCCAGGTCAGGTGTGCCGGCTTGGGCAGGAGCTGGCTGGCGCGGACCACCGAGTAGTGGGCGAGGCCGCCGAAGTTCGTCTCGTAGCCCCAGATCTTCTGCCCCGCCCCGAGCATGGCGTCGGCGTGTGTCGCCGGTTCCTGCTCGTCGACCTGGACGCAGCTGACGACGACGTGGTCGCCCGGCTTCCAGTGCCGTACCCCGGCCCCGACGCGTACGACGACGCCGGAGGCGTCCGAGCCGACCTGGTGGTAGGGCAGGTCGTGCCGGGCGGCCCAGCCGCCCTGGCGGGCGCCGCGCTTGAGGAACTCGAACGTGGGGACCGGCTCGAACGTCGCCGACCACACGGTGTTGTAGTTGATGGAGCTCGCCATGACGGCGACGACCACCTCGTCCGGCGCGATGTCCGGCATGGGGACCTGCCCGACGTGCAGCGACTTGCGGACGTCGTTGTCCGCCACGCCGTCGAACATGCCGAGGTCCGCGGCCAGGAGGTGCGCCGCCTCGTAGTGGGAGGGGAGTTCGTGTCGCCCGAGTTCGTCCGGGCCGGCCCCGGACAGCAGGGCCTGTGTCAAAGAATCCATGGCTTCCTTCGCCTTTGCCGTGCCGAACCGCTGCTGACCGGGCCGCGCGGTCTCAGAGGACCGCGCCCTCCTTCGTCCGCCTGCGCAGACTCGGCCTGCTGGACTGGCCGAGGTCCTTCCACATGTCCGACAGGCCGGTGATGGTGCGTGCCGCGAACAGGCGGCGGATGGACACCTCCTGCTTCAGCTCGGCCCGGATCAGGCCGACCAGCCGGATCGCGCGCAGCGAGTTGCCGCCGAGGTCGAAGAAGTCCTCGTCGATGCCGATCCGGTCCACTTCGAGGACCTCGGCGAACGCCTTGGCCAGGATCCGTTCGGTGTCGTTGCGCGGTGCGCGGTAGGTGTCGGGCTCGGTCTCGGGCTCGGGCAGTGCGGCCCGGTCGAGCCTGCCGCCCGCCGTCAGCGGCAGGCGTTCCAGCACGGTGAACAGTGCCGGGACGACGGACTCCGGGAGTCGTCCCGCGGCGAAGCGGCGCAGTTCGTCGCCCGCCGGGACGGCCGATCCGTTTGCCGGGACGACATAGGCCACCAGGCGCTGCTGCCCGGTGCTGTCCTGCTTGACGGCGACGACCGCGCGGGCGAGGGCGGGATGCTCGGCCAGCGCCTCCTCGACCTCGGCCGGCTCGACGCCGAGACCGCGTACGCCGGCCTGGGTGCCCGCGTCGGCCACGTGCTCGATCCGGCCGTCGGCGCCCCAGCGCACCCGGTCGCCGGTGCGGTACATGCGTGCGCCGGCCGGACCGAACGGGCAGGGCACGAAGCGTTCCGCGGTGCGTGCGGTCCGTCCGAGGTATCCGCGTGCCACACCGGACCCGGCCACGTACAGCTCGCCGGTGACGCCGGCGGGGACGGGCGCCAGGCCCGGGCCCAGGACGTAGAGGGCGGTGTTGTCGGCCGGGCGGCCGAGGGTGCCCGCGCGGTGCTGTGGTTCGTGGGCGGTCAGGCGGTCGGCCGCGGCGAACACGGTGGCTTCCGTGGGGCCGTGGCCGGTCACGACGGTCAGGTCGGGGCAGGCCTGGCGGACGCGGCGCAGTGCGGCCGCGGGGACGCGGTCGCCGCCGGTGAACACCTCGCGCAGCCCGGCCAGGGAGGCGGGGTCGTGGGCCGCGATCTGCGCGAACCGGTCGGCGGGCAGCCACACGGCGGGGATGCCGTGGGCCGTGGGCGCCTGGGTGAGTGCGTCGGTGCCGGGTTCCCCGGGGGGAGCGACGATCACGCGGCCGCCGTTCAGCAGGGGTGCCCACAGTTCGAGGGCGAGGGTGTCGGAGGTCGCCGGGGTGTGCCACAGCACGGCGGCGCGGGCGGTGTCGCGCCAGGTGCGGTCCAGGGCGAAGCGCGCCATGTTGCGGTGGGTGATGCCGACCGCGGCGGCGCCGGCCGTGGACGAGGCGGGTGTCACGGCCAGGAGGTTGTCCGGGTGCGGGAGCGGGGCGGCCGGTGCGGCCTCGGTGGTGGCGGTGCCGGTGAGGTCGGTGAGGACGAGCGCGGGGATCCGCAGGCCGGCGGAGAGTGCCTGGGCGGTCGCCGCGTCGGTGAGCAGGGCGTGTGCGGCGGCGTCGCCGGCCACGAGCTTGGCCTGTGCCGCGGGCGGTGCCGGGTCGAGGGGCAGGTAGGCTCCGCCGGCCTTGGCCACGCCGAGCAGGGCGACGGCCAGGTCCACCGACCTCTCCAGTGCCACCGCCACGACCGTGTCGGGGCCGACGCCGTGGCCGCGCAGGGCGTCGGCCAGGCGGCCGGAGCGCTCGTCGAGTTCCCGGTAGGAGAGGGTGAGGTCGCCGCTGATCAGCGCGACGGCGTCGGGGGCCGATGTCACCTGGCGGGCGAACAGCTGAGGAACGGTGAGTGCGGGAAGGGGTGCGTGCGTGTCGTTCGGTGCCGTCAGCACCCGCTCCCGCCCGGCGCCGGTGAGCGCGTCCAGCGCGCCGACGCTCTGTTCCCCGTCGGCCACCACGGCGCGGATGTGGGCGATCAGCTCTTCGCCGATGAAGCGCAGTTCGGCGCGGTGGTAGAGGCGTGCGGGGGCGTCGAGGCGGATGAACAGGTCGCTGTCGGCGCTGCCGTCGGTGTAGACGCCGATCGACAGTTCGTCGAAGGAGCCGGTGGTTCCGCCGAGGTAGCGCGCCAGGTGGTCGCCGAAGCGGAGCTGCTCGACGAACTCGACGACGTTCATGACGGCGCCGAAGCTGCCGCGGTCGCTCAGGGCGGTCCGGCTCGCGCGCTGGATGTCCGAGTAGTGGCAGGCGGTGTGGCCGGAGATCTCGTACGTCTCGTCGACGATCGCGTCGGCGAGGTCGGTGAAGGTCGCGTTCAGGGGGACCTTCACGCGTACGGGGACGACGTTCACCGCGAGGCCGGGTGTCCTGCTCGCGACGCCGGTCCGGTTGCCGACGGCGAGGGAGAGCAGGAACTCGGGGCGGTCGCAGCGGTGGCGGAAGAACACGGCTGCGGCGGTGGTCAGCATCGTGGACGTCCACACGCCCATGGATTTCGCCGCCTCGGTCCACGCGTCGGCCTCGGCGCGCGGGACGGTCAGGGTGCGGCTGACCATGCCGATGGGCTCGGTCAGTTCGCCCCAGCGGTCGGCGCTGCTCATCGGTTCGGCGAGCGCGGCGCGCGCGGGCTCGGACAGGGTGACGCGCGGGATCTGTGCGGGGGCGGGCGCGTCGGCGAGGTAGTCGCGCCAGAACCCGCTGTCCTCGGTGAACTCTTTCGAGGCGAGGTAGCCGGCCGCCTCGGCCGCGAACGACTCGGCGTCCCAGGGGTGCGGCGGAGCGGGGACCTGCTCGCCGCGTGACAGGGCCGTGTAGACCTCGGCGAGACGCTTGGAGAGCAGGCCGCCGGTGCCGAACCCGTCCGAGACGAGGTGGTGGTAGGCGATCACCACGAGCGAGCGGGCCGGTGCGAGGGTGATGACGCCCATCCGGAACAGCAGGTCCCGTGCGAGGTCGAACGGTTTGCGGATCAGGTCGGCCAGTGCGTCGCGCGCCGCCTGCTCGGGGTCGGCCTCGGCGGACAGGTCCAGGAGGAAGGGCCGCCAGTCCCCCAGTTCGCGCGGTGTCAGGCGCAGCCCGTCGCCGTCGTCGGCGAAGGTGACGCGCAGGACCTCGGCCTCGTCCAGCACGTGCAGGAACGCGGACTCCATGACGGCCGCGTCCAGTTCACCGTCCACGTCCCACATGGTCAGCGCATGGTTCAGCGTGTCGGCAGACATTTCCTCCGCCAGCCACAGTCCTTTATGCGCGGACGAAGCAGCGAATGCACGCACACGGATCAACCCCTTGGAGAACAGGTCCGGGAATCGGAGGAATTCGCAGATCACCCCACCTTCACGGAAGGTGAATCAGCCGGTCAAGACAACTTGGTACGGGGGCGGGACAAGCCGTTCACGGGCTTGCGGTGTCCCGCCGGCGGGACATTCCACCGGCGGGGCATTCCCCTGGCGGGACATTTTCCGCAGGGCGCGCCTGCGTCCCGGAGCGGGTGCAAGCGCGCCCCGAGCACGGTCGGTTCAGCCGGCCGACTTGGCCAGCGAGGACACGATGTGCCGGGCGATCAGCCGCGGGGAGGGGTGGCGCAGCACCACGTTCGGCCGCAGTTTCAGGCCGGTCGAGGCAGTCAGGCGTTTGCTCAGGTCCGCCGACAGCATCGAGTCGAAGCCGATCTTCGTGAACTCCCCGTCGGGATCGACCGATTCGCCGGAGGGATGCCCCAGCACGACGGCGACCCGCTCCAGGACATGGTCCAGGACGAGGGCCTGCGCGTCGTCGGGGACGAGCGCCACGATCCGCTCCGGCAGCGGAACCTGCCGGTCGTCGGCCACCTGCGGCGGCTCCTGCGGGGAGGCCTCTGCCACCACGGCCGAGGCGGGCGAGGAGCTCAGCCAGTACCGCTGCCGCTGGAAGGCGTAGGTCGGCAGATCGACCCTTCGGCGGGTGGCGAACAGGGCGGACCAGTCCACGCTCCCGCCCCGGACGTGGAGCGCGGCCAGCGAGGAGAGGACGGCCTCCACCTCGCCCCGGCCGCGCCGCGACGACGACAGCACCAGCGCGTCGTCCAGGTCCTCGGTCATCTCCTGCACGGGGACGGTCAGCACGGGGTGCGGGCTCATCTCGACGAACACCCGGAACCCGTCCGCGGCCAGCTGCCGTACGGACGATTCGAAGCGGACCTTCTCGCGCAGGTTGTTGTACCAATAGTCGGCGTCCAGCCGCGCGGTGTCGATGATTTCGCCGTACAGGGTCGAATAGAAAGGCAGTTCCGACGATTTCGGGCTCACGTCGGACAGCGCGCCGATCACCTCGTCCCGTACCCGGGTCACCTGGTGCGAATGCGAGGCGTAATCGACCTTGATGCGCTGGGCCTGGCAGCCGTCGGCCTTCATCTTCTCGATGAATTCGTCGAGCGCGTCCGGTTCCCCGGACACGACGACCGCGCGGGGTCCGTTGACCACGGCGACACTGATCCGCTCGCTCCACGGCGCCAGGTGCTGCTGCACCACCGCTTCGGACTCCGCGACGAACGCCATCCCGCCGTGTCCGATCAGCTCCACCAGGGCCTTGCTGCGCAGTGCCACGATCTTGGTGGCGTCCCGCAGGGACAGCGCGCCGCACACATGGGCGGCGGCGATCTCGCCCTGGCTGTGGCCCACCACCGCGGACGGCTGGACGCCCCAGGACCGCCACAGGGCGGCCATGGACACCATCACCGAGAACAGGGCCGGCTGCACCACGTCCACCCGGTCCAGGCCCGGCGCGCCCTGAACGCCTCGGATGACGTCGAGCAGCGACCAGTCGGTCCACTCGGCCAGTGCGGCCGCGCAGGCGTCCAGGCTCCGCGCGAAGACCGGGAAGGCGGCGTACAGCTCCCGTCCCATGCCGGCCCACTGGGAGCCCTGCCCGGGGAACATGAAGGCGACGCCGCCGAGGTCCCCGGCCGTGCCGCGGACCACCGCGGCGGACTCCGTGTCCTCGCTCAGCGCCGTCAGCGCGCCGAGGAGTTCGTCCTTGGTGCGGCCCAGCACCACCGCGCGGTGCTCGAACCGTGAGCGGCCCGATGCCAGCGACCAGCCGGCGCCGGCGAGGTCCAGGCCGGGGTCGGCGGCGGCGAAGTCGCGCAGCTTGGCCGCCTGCTGCCGCAGGGCCTTGGCGGTCTTGGCCGACACCGTCCACGGCACCAGGCCGCCGACGACACCCGCGTCCGCGCCTCGCCCGTCGTGCCGCTCCTGCTCCTGGTCCTGGTCCTGGGGCGGGGCCTGCTCCAGGACGATGTGCGCGTTGGTGCCGCTGACGCCGAACGAGGACACCCCGGCCCGGCGCGGACCGTCCGTCTTCGTCCACGCGCGTCCCTCGGTGAGGATCCGAACCGCGCCGGCGGACCAGTCCACGTGGTGCGAGGGTTCACTCACGTGCAGGGTCTTGGGCAGGTGGCCGTGGCGCAGGGCCATCACGGTCTTGATGACCCCGCCGACCCCGGCGGCGGCCTGGGCGTGCCCCAGGTTCGACTTCAGGGAGCCCAGCCACAGCGGCCTGTCCTGGTCGCGGCCCCGGCCGTAGGTGGCCAGCAGCGCGCCGGCCTCGATGGGGTCGCCGAGCACGGTTCCGGTGCCGTGGGCCTCGACGAGGTCCACCTCGGCGGGGGTGACGCCCGCGTTCGCCAGGGCCTTGCGCATCACCTTCTCCTGGGCGCGGCCGTTGGGGGCGGTCAGGCCGTTGCTGGCGCCGTCCTGGTTGACCGCGCTGCCGCGCACGACGGCCAGCACCGGGTGGTTGTTGCGCCGGGCGTCGGACAGCCGCTCCAGGAGCAGCACGCCCACGCCCTCGGCCCAGCCGGTCCCGTCGGCGCCGTCCGCGAAGGCCTTGCAGCGGCCGTCGGGCGAGAGGGCGGCCTGCCGGGAGAACTCCACGAACATCGCGGGCGTCGCCATCACCAGCGCCCCGCCGGCCAGCGCCAGGGAGCACTCCCCCGAGCGCAGGGACTGCACCGCCATGTGGAGGGCCACCAGCGAGGAGGAGCACGCCGTGTCCACCGACACCGCGGGCCCGGTCAGGCCGAGCTCGTAGGCGACGCGGCCGGAGGCGACGCTCAGGGCGCTGCCGTACAGCAGGTAGCCCTCCAGGTCCTTCTGGCCGCCCTCCAGGAAGCGCCATCCGTACTCGGAGGAGCTGACCCCGGAGAAGACGCCGACCTCGGAGCCGCGGATGTCGGCGGGGACGATGCCGGCCCGTTCGAAGGCCTCCCAGGAGGTCTCCAGCAGCAGGCGGTGGTGCGGGTCGACGGCCAGCGCCTCACGCGGGCTGGTGCCGAAGAAGTCGGCGTCCCAGCCGGCGACGTCGTCCAGGAACCCTCCCTGGTCGGTGTAGGCGTGGCCGGTGGCGTCGGGGTCCGGGTCGTACACGTCGCGCCACCCGCGGTCCTGCGGGAAGTCGCCGATGACGTCGCGGCCCTCGCGGACCACGTCCCACAGTTCCTCCGGTGTCGAGACGCCTCCCGGGTAGCGGCAGGCCATGGCCACCACGGCGATCGGCTCGCCGCGGCCGGCCTTGAGGGCGTCGTTCTCCTGCCGGAGGCGGTCGCGTTCCTCCAGGAGCGTGCGCAGTGCCCGCTGGACCCGGTCCGCGCCGTCCGCCGTGCGTTCCGCGGAGTCGGTCATGCCATTCACCTCTTGTCATCCAGGGCCAGGTCGACCAGTGCTTCGAGATCCAGGTCCGACAGTTCGTCCGTGCCGGTGCTCTCGTCCGCGGCCAGGGCGGCGCCGCCCGCGCCGGGGGTCTCGGCGCAGGCCAGGACCAGGTCGAGGACGCCCGCGCTGCGCAGGCTGTCGATGGAGACGGTCCGCAGCACTTCCCGGATCGCCGCGTCTTCGGTGGCCTCGGGGATGCCGGTGTCCGCCGGCGGGCGCAGCAGGTCGCTGATGTGGTCGCTCAGTTCGCGTGGTGTCGGGTAGCTGAAGACGATGGTGGACGGCAGTCGAAGACCGGTGGAGGCGTTCAGGCGGTTGCAGAGTTCGACGGCGATCAGGGAGTCGGAGCCGAGCCGGGTGAAGGCCTCGTCGACGTCGACGCTCGCGCCGGAGGTGTGTCCGAAGACGACGGCGACCTGTTCGCGGACCCATTCCAGGACCGTTGCCCGTGCCTGGTCGCCCGGCAGGCCGGCCAGCCGGGCGGGCAGGTGGGCCGGGCCGCTCTCCTGGCTGGTGCCGGTGCCGGTCCTGGTGCGGCGCGGGCGACCGTTCTCGACGAGGTCGCGCAGCAGCGGCGGTACCTCCTCGGCGTTCTTGCCGCGCAGTACGGGGAGGTCCAGGTGGGCCGGGACGAGGGCCGGCTTGCCGTCGGCGCGGGCCGTGTCGAACAGGGCCAGGGCCTCGGGGGTCGGCATGGCGGTGATGCCGGTGCGGCGCAGCCGGGCGAGGTCGGCGGCGTCGAGCTCGCCGGTCATGCCGCTGCTGTGCTCCCACCAGCCCCAGGCCAGTGAGGTGCCGGGCAGGCCGGAGGCCTTGCGCCGGGCCGCGAGGCCGTCCAGGAAGGCGTTGGCGGCGGCGTAGTTGGCCTGTCCCGCGTTGCCGAGCGTGCCCGCGAGGGCGGAGAACGCGATGAACGCCGACAGGGGGTGCTCGCGGGTCAGCTCGTCGAGGTTGATCGCGCCGCCGGCCTTGGCGCGCAGCACGTCATCGACGCTCTGTGCGGTCAGTGACTCGACGGTGCCGTCGGCGAGGGCTCCCGCCGCGTGCACGACCGCGGTCAGCGGGTAGCGGCCGGGCAGGCGCGTGAGCAGGTCCGCGACGGCGGTCCGGTCCGCGATGTCCAGGGCCGCGACCTGTACGGCCGCTCCGGCGCCTTCGAGGTCGGCGACCAGTTCGGCGACGCCGTCGGCGGCGGGGCCGCTGCGGCTGGCCAGGAGCAGGCTCCGTACGCCGTGTTCGGCGACGAGGTGGCGGGCCAGGAGCGAGCCCACTCCCCCGGTGCCGCCGGTGAGCAGCACGGTGCCGCCGCCGAGGCCGTCGCCCACTTCCAGGACCAGTTTGCCGATGTGGCGGCCCTGGCTCATCTCGCGGAACACCTGGCGTGCGTCGTGGATGTCGCGCAGGGAGAGCGGGGGCAGGTCTATGTGCCCGTCGGCGAACAGGTCCAGGACGGTCCGGAACATCTCCTGGATCGCCTCGGGGCCCGTCTCGTAGAGGTCGAAGGGCCGGTAGTCGACTCCGGGGTGGGCGGCCGTGATCTGCCGGGGGTCGCGGATGTCGGTCTTGCCCATCTCGACGAAGTGCCCGCCGTGCGGGAGCAGGGTCAGTGAGGCGTCGACGAAGGTGTGGGCGAGGGAGTTGAGGACGACGTCCACGCCGCGGCCGCCGGAGGTGCGGTGGAACTTCTCGGCGAAGTCCAGGTCGCGGGAGGATGCCAGGTGGCTCTCGTCCACTCCGAGGGCGCGCAGGGCGGGCCATTTGGCGGGGGCGGCGGTGGCGTAGATCTCGGCGCCTGCGTGGCGGGCCAGCTGGACGGCGGCCATGCCGACGCCGCCGGCCGCGGCGTGGATGAGGACGCGCTGTCCCTTCTGGAGGTTCGCCACGCGGAAGAGGCCGTGGTAGGCGGTGAGGAAGGTGCACGGCACGGATGCGGCCTGGGCGAAGCTCCAGCCGTCGGGGACGGGCGCGAGCATGCGGTGGTCGGCCACGGCGGTGCGGCCGAAGGCCCCGCCGAAGATGCCCGTCACGCGGTCGCCGGGCGTGAACTCGGTGACGTCGTCGGCGACTTCGAGGACGGTGCCGGCGCCCTCGCTGCCGAGTCCGGCGTCGATGGCGGTGCGGTCCACCAGGCCCAGGGCGATGGTGACGTCGCGGAAGTTGAGGCCGGCGGCCTTCACGGCGATGCGGACCTGGCCCTGTGCCAGGGGTGCTTCCGCCTCGGGGCAGGGGATCCAGGTCAGGTTCTCCAGCGTGCCCCTGGTCTCGATGCCCAGACGGTGGGCTCCGGCCGGCGCGGGTTCGATGCGGTGGCCGGCGGGCTCGGCCGCTGCCAGCCGCGGGATCAGCAAGGTCCCCTCGCGCAGGGCCAGTTGGTCCTCGTCCAGGGCGAGTACGTCGGGCAGGCGGGCCCAGGAGGTGTCCGCGTCGTCGATGTCCACCAGCCGGAATCTGCCGGGGTGTTCGGTGAGGGCGGAGCGGATCAGGCCCCATACGGACGCGCCGGGCAGGCTTTCGAGGCGCTCGCCGTTTTGGGTGTCCAGGGCCAGGCGGGTGAGGACCACCAGGGTGGAGGCGGCGAGGGCTTGTTCGCCGAGGAAGCGCTGGACCTGTTCCAGGACCCGCTTGTTCGCGTCGGCGACGGTGTCGAGCAGTCCGGGGCCGTGGGTGAGGACGTCGTCCAGGGCCAGGACGACGTGGCGGGGTGCCTCCCCGGCGAGGACCTCGTCCACCGACGCGTGGAAGGCGGGACGGCGCTCGCTCGTGCCGGTGAGCCGGGCGGCGAGAGCGCCGGGTGTGCCCAGGAGGGCCCATCGTTCTTGGTGGGTCTCGCGCCTGCTGTCCTTGAGCGGGCGCCACCGCAGTTCGTACAGCGGCCGTTCCTGTCCGCCGGGTGCGGAGCGGACCTGTCCGGCGTTGGCGGGGCGGAAGGCCAGTGCCGCGACGGAGGCGACCGGGCGGCCGTGCTCGTCGGCGATCGCCAGCGACACGGTGTCCTCGCCGGCCGGGGACAGGCGGACCCTGACGGTCGGTGTGCAGGGCCCGGTCAGGTCCACGCCTGACCAGGCGAAGGGCATGCGGCCCTGTTCGCCGGTGACCTCGATGACGCCGCCGGCGACGGACGCGTGCAGGACGGTGTCGAGCAGGGCCGGGTGCAGGGCGAAGGCGCCGCCGGCCGTGGGGTCGGCGGTGTCGGGGAGGGTGGCGAGGGCGTAGAGGTCCTCGCCGTGCCGCCAGACCTCCCGCAGGCCGCGGAACAGGGGGCCGTAGTCGAATCCCGCGTCCGTGAACCGGTCGTAGAGGTTGCTGATGTCGAGCTGCCTGGCCCCGGCCGGTGGCCATGCGGTGAGCTGCGCCGTGGCCGCGGGTGCGGTGCCCGGTGCCAGGTTCCCGCTCGCGTGGCGGGTCCAGCCGCCTTGGTCCGGGGTGTCCTGGCCGGGTTGCGCGTACACGTCCAGGGAGCGGCGTCCGCTGTCGTCGGCCGCGCCGAGGACGACGCGTATGCGCACGTCGCCGGAGTCGGGCAGGATCAGGGGGACGGCCAGGGTGAGTTCCTCGACGGTGCCGCATCCGACGTGGCCGCCGGCCGACAGTGCCAGGTCCAGGTAGGCCGTCGCGGGGACGACGACGGCGCCGAACACGGTGTGGTCGCCCAGCCAGCCGTGGGTGCGCTGGGACCACAGGTCGGTGAAGACCCTCTCGCCGGTGCCGGGGTGCTCCACCACGGCGCCGAGCAGGGGGTGTCCGGGGGCCAGGAGGCCAGCGGAGGTGACGTCGGTGGTCTGCGTTCCGGCGAGGAAGTCCAGCCAGTAGCGCTGCCGTTGGAAGGCGTAGGTCGGCAGGTCCACCCTGCGGCGCGGGCCGAACAGGGCGCCGAAGTCCACCGGGGCACCGGCGACGTGCAGGTGGGCCAGTGCGCCGAGCAGTGCCTGCGGGGCGGTGCGGTCGCGCCGCGACGCCGGTACGACCAGTACGTCGTGCACGCCCTCGCCGGCGAGGGCCTCCTTGGTGATGCTCGTGAGCGTCGCTCCCGGTCCCACCTCCACGAAGGCGCCCGCGCCGGCGGCGCGGGCGCACTGCACCGCGTCCCAGAAGCGCACGGGGTCGCGGACGTGGTCGACCCAGTAGCGGGCGGACGTCAGTTCCTGGAGCGTGGCCTCGCGGCCCAGCCGGGTGGAGACGATGGGGATCGTCATCTCGCCGGGGAGGAGTTCGCCGAGCGCCGCCGCGAACTCGTCGAGGACCGGGTCCATCAGCGGGGAGTGGAAGGCGTGGTCGACCGGGAGGAGTTTCGCCGAGACGCCGTCGGCGGCGAGCCGGTCGCGCAGGGCGTGGACCTGCTCGCGCAGGCCGGAGACGACCACGGACTCGGGGCCGTTGACCGCGGCGACGCCGACGCGGTCGTAGGCGTCCAGGAGGGTGTTCACGTGTGTGGGTGAGGCGCGGACGGCGAGCATGGCGCCGGGTTCGGTGACGGTCTGCATGGTGCGTCCGCGGGCGGCGACGAGCCGGGTCGCGGTGTCCAGGTCGAGGACGCCGGAGACATGGGCGGCGGCGATCTCGCCGACGGAGTGGCCGATGAGCCGGGCGGGCCGCGGGGCGTACCGGGCCAGGAGCCGGTAGAGGCTGACCTGGAGGGTGAACAGGGCGGGCTGGGCGATGTCCGTGCGTTCGCGGCCGGCGGGCTCGTCGGCCAGCAGTACGGGTTTGAGCTGGTAGGGCAGGTGAGCGTCGAAGCGCGCGCAGATCTCGTCGAGGCTCTGCGCGAAGGCGGGGTAGGTGTCGTACAGCTGCCTTGCGGTGCCTGCCCACGGGGAGCCCTGTCCGGGGAACAGGTAGACCGGGCTGCCGGGTTCGCCGGCCGTGCCGCGCACGAGGGCGGCCGAGTCCTTGCCCTGGCTCAGTGCGTCGAGCGCGCTCAGCAGTTCGTCCCGGTCGTGGCCGAGGACCACCGCGCGGTGCTCGAAGCGGGTGCGGCTCGACACCAGCGACCAGCCGGCGTCCAGGAGGTCCAGGTCCGCGTCGGCGGCGGCGAAGTCGCGCAGCCGCGCGGCCTGTTCGCGCAGGGCCTGCTCGGAGCGCGCCGACAGCACCCAGGGCACCGGGTCGCTCGTGCAGTGGGGCAGGGGGTCCTGGTCGTCCTCTTCCTCCTCGGGCGCCTGCTCCAGGATCACGTGCGCGTTGGTGCCGCTGGCCCCGAACGCGGAGACGCCCGCCCGCCGGGGCCGGCCGTCCGCCGTGGTCCACCGGCGGGCCTCGGTCAGCAGCTCCACGGCTCCGGCCGACCAGTCGATGTGTGTCGAGGGGCGGTCGACGTGCAGCGTCCGGGGCAGCAGCCCGTGCCGCATCGCCATGATCATCTTGATGATGCCGCCGACGCCGGCGGCGGCCTGGGTGTGCCCGATGTTCGACTTCAGCGACCCCAGCCACAGCGGGTCCTGGGCATCGCGGTCCTGGCCGTAGGTGGCGAGCAGGGCGCCCGCCTCGATGGGGTCGCCGAGCGTGGTGCCGGTGCCGTGCGCCTCGATCGCGTCGATGTCGCCGGCCTGGAGCCGGGCGTTGGCCAGCGCGGCCCGGATGACGCGCTGCTGCGCGGGACCGCTGGGCGCGGTCAGGCCGTTGGACGCACCGTCCTGGTTGATGGCCGAGCCGCGGATCACCGCCCAGATCCGGTGCCCGTTGCGGCGCGCGTCGCAGAGCCGCTCCAGGGCGAGCATGCCGACGCCCTCGGAGAAGCCGGTGCCGTCCGCCGCGTCCGCGAACGCCTTGCACCGGCCGTCCACCGACAGGCCCCGCTGCCTGGACATCTCCCGGAACACCTGAGGCATCCCGACGACGGTGACCCCGCCGGCCAGGGCCAGTGTGCACTCGCCCTGCCGCAGCGACTGCACCGCCTGGTGCACCGCGACCAGCGAGGACGAGCACGCGGTGTCCGTGGAGATGGCCGGGCCCTCCAGGCCCAGCGCGTACGACACCCGCCCGGACGCCACGCTCAGCAGGGAACCGAGCTGCGCGTAGCCCGAGATGGCTTCCGGGGTGGCGAAGTGGTTGCCGTAGCCGAAGTAGGCGAGTCCGGCGAACACTCCGGTGTCGCTGCCGCGCAGGGACTCGGGGTCGATGCCGGCCCGCTCCACGCACTCCCACGATGCTTCCAGCAGCAGGCGCTGCTGCGGGTCGGCGGACAGGGCCTCGCGCGGGTTGATCCCGAAGAAGTCGGCGTCGAAGTCACCGGCGTCGTGGAGGAATCCGCCCTTGCGGGTGTAGCAGGTGCCGGGGTGGTCCGGGTCCGGGTCGTAGAAGTTCTCCAGGTCCCAGTTGCGGTCGTCGGGGAAGTCGTCCACGACGTCCGCGCCCTGTCGCACCAGCTCCCACAGTTCCTCGGGGGACGCCACCCCGCCCGGGTAGCGGCAGGCGACGCCCACGATCGCGATGGGTTCGGCGGCGGCGTCCGTCAGCTCCTGAAGGCGCCTGCGCGTCTCGATCAGCTCGATCGACGTCCGTTTGAGGTAGTCGAGAACCTCGGCGTTGTTGTCGTTTGTCATCGCTTTCCCCTAGCCGAGCTCTTTGTCCAGCAGCGCGAGGAGTTCTCCCGCCGAGGCCGCACCGATCTGGTCGACGATGGCGAGCGGTGACCCGTCGTCGCCCGCCATCGAACGGACTCGGCCCTGCAGCTCGCCGAGCAGAGTGGAAATCGTGGCCCGGTCCTGCTCCGCGAGCGTGCGGAACGCGTCCTCGAGCCGGGCGCCCAGGTGCTCGATCTCCTGGGCCAGGTGATCGGCCGGGGACTGCTGCCCGGCGCCGGGGTCCGGGGTGATGCGTGTGCCCAGGAAGTGGGCGACGGCGGTGGGGGTCGGGTGGTCGAACACGAGGGTGGCGGGCAGCTTCAGGCCGGTCACCGCCGCCAGCTTGTTGCGCAGCTCCAGTGCCGTGAGCGAATCGATCCCCAGCGTCTTGAACGTCACCGCGGGAGCGACCCGCCCGGTGTCGGCGTGACCGAGGACGAGCGCGGTCTGCGTCCGTACGGCGTCCAGCAGGAGGGTCTGTGCCTCGTCTGCCGGCAGCGACCTCAGTTGCTGTTCGAGGGGCACGTCGGTGGTCTCCGGGCCCGCGGATCCGCCGGGTCCGGTGGAGGTCCGGGCGAGGGTGCGCAGCAGCGGGGAGGCCGTCTGCGCGCTGCCGCTCGCCTGCAGGTTCAGCAGTGCCGGCACGAGTACCGGTGCGTCGGCCGCCAGGGCTGCGTCGAAGAGCGCGAGTCCCTCCTGCGAGGACAGCGGGCGCACGCCGCGGCGCTGCAGGCGCCGGACGTCGGCTTCGCTGATGTCGGCGCTCATGTCGCTGCGTTCGGCCCAGAAGCCCCAGCACAGTGCGCCGGCGGCCAGTTCGCGGCTGCGGCGGGCCTCGGCGAGGCCGTCGAGGAAGGCGTTGGCCGCCGCGTAGTTGGCCTGTCCGGGTGTGCCGAGCACGCCGGCGATCGAGGAGAACAGCACGAACGCGGACAGGTCCAGGTGCTCGGTCAGTTCGTGCAGGTGCCAGGCGCCGCGCACCTTCGGCGCGAGGACCGCATCGAGGCGGTCCTCGGTCAGGGTCTGGACGACGCCGTCGTCCAGGACGCCGGCGCAGTGGATCACCGCCGTCAGCGGGTGCTCGGTGGGCACGGCGGCGATCAGTTCGGCGACGGCGTCGCGGCTGGTGACGTCGCAGGCCGCGATCTGGACGTGGGCGCCGGCCGCGGTCAGTTCCTCGCTCAGGGCCGCCGCCGC
This sequence comes from Streptomyces sp. NBC_00386, assembly GCF_036063235.1. Lineage (NCBI taxonomy): Bacteria > Bacillati > Actinomycetota > Actinomycetes > Kitasatosporales > Streptomycetaceae > Streptomyces > Streptomyces sp. NBC_00386. The sequence goes on along the minus strand of NZ_CP107950.1, from coordinate 9,999,355 downwards.
GGGGGCCGCCGGGCCGCGCCTGCTGGTCAGCACCAGCCGGCGCACGCCGTGCCGCTCGACCAGGTGCCGGGCCAGGATCGCGCCGAGGCCGCTGGTGCCGCCGGTGATCAGCACCGTACCGGAGCCGAGCGGAGCCGCTCGTGGTGCTGCGTCGCGGGGTGCGGGGGCCGCGTGGGCCAGGTGGGGGGTGCTCGCGTGGCCGGCCCGGATCTTGAGCTGGGCTTCGCCGGTGGCGGCGGCCGCCGCCACCAGGGCGAAGGACTCGGGCCGGCCGTCGGTGTCCACGAGCGTGAAGCGCTGCGGGTTCTCGGTCTGCGCGGTGCGTACGAAGCCCCAGACGGCGGCCGCCGCGGGATCGGGGTGGGCGACGTGGTCGTCGTGGAAGGCGTCTTGTGTCACGAGGACCAGGCGGGAGGCGGAGAACCGTTCGTCGGCGAGCCAGTCCTTGGTCCAGCGCAGTACCCGGTGCAGGCGCTGTTCGGCCAGGGCGGGGGTGTCTCCGCCGGCGGTGCCGTCATCGTCGAGGCGGGCGATGACGAGGGGGGGTATCTCCGCGCCGGACGCGGCGAGTTCGGCGGGGCCGGTGAAGGCGGGCCCGTCCGTTGCCTGCGTGCCGGGGGCGGCTCCCAGCACCGGGTACCGGTCCGCCGGCTGCCCGGGGGAACGGCGAGGGGGGCCCAGTCCACCTGGAACAGCGCGTCCTGGTGGTCGAAGCTCAGCGCGGTCAGCTCCTCGGCGTCCACCGGGCGCAGGCTCAGCGAGGCGACGGAGCCGAGCGGTGTCCCGCTGCCGTCCGCGAGGGTCACGGACAGCGTGTTCTCCCCCGCGGGGGAGAGCCGCACGCGCAGGGTGGCGGGCCGGCCGGCGTCGAGGCGCAGTCCGGTGCAGTGGAAGGGCAGTCGGCCCTCGGGCCGGGAGGTGTCGGTGAAGGGGTCCAGGCCGGCCGGGAGCAGCGCGGCGGTCAGCAGTGCCGGGTGGATGCGGAAGCGGCCCTGCTCCGCGCCGTCGGCCGCGGGCAGTTCGACCTCGGCGAACAGGGTGTCGCCCGTGCGCCACACCGCGCGGGTGCCGCGCAGCAGGGGGCCGAAGCCGAGGGCGGCCAGCCTGGTGTATGCGTCGTCGAAGGGGACGGCGGTCGCGCCCGGGGGCGGCCATGCGGTGAGGCTCTCCTGGGCGGGTGCGGTGCCGGATCCGAGGGTCCCGGTGGCGTTGCGGGTCCACGTGTTCTCGCCGTCGGCGCGTGAGTGCACGCCGATGGCGCCCTTGCCGTCGACGACGACGCGGATCTCGCGTTCGGCCGTGCGGGAGAGCACCAGCGGGGTGTGCAGGGTGAGTTCGTCGACGGTGTCGCGGCCCGTGCGGTGCGCCGCCCACACGGCCAGTTCCGCCAGTGCGGCCCAGGGCACCAGGACGGCGCCGTGGACGAGGTGGTCGGCGAGCCAGGGGTGGCGCTCCAGTGACAGGCGTCCGCTGCCCGCCACTGCCCCGCGGCCGGTGTCGTCGGGCAGGTCGATCACGGCGTCGAGCAGCGGGTGGTCGCAGGTGCTCGCGGCGGTGGTCTCGGCGGGGGTGTTCAGCCAGTAGCGCCGGCGCTGGAAGGCGTACGTGGGCAGTTCGGTCCCCGGGCCGTCCGCGCCGTCGAAGGCCGTCTCCCACGACACGGCGAGGCCAAGGACGAAGGCTTCGGCGGCCGACCGGTAGAGCCGGGCGAGGCCGCCCTCGTCGCGGCGCAGCGAGCCCACCACGAACCCGGTGGCGCCGGGGGTGGTGTCGAACATCTCCTGAATGGTCATCACGAGCAGCGGGTGCGGGCTGAGTTCGATGACGGCGCTGTTGCGTTCCCGCTCGACCAGGCGGCCCATGGCGGTGGCGAACTGCACCGGTCGGCGCAGGTTCTGGTACCAGTAGCCGGTGTCGAGCCGGAGGGGGTCGATGAGGTCGCCGGTGACGGTGGAGTAGATCGCCACCGGTGTGGTCCTGGGGGTGACGGTGCCCAGTTCCTGCTGGAGGCGGCCGTCGAAGCGGTCCATGAGCGGTGAGTGGCCGGGGACGCTGGACTTGATCAGCCGGGCGCGGACGCCGTCGGCCTGGCAGGCGGCGACCAGTTTCTCGACCGCCTCGCTCTCGCCGGAGACCGTCGTGGAGCTCGGTCCGTTCACGGCGGCGATGCCGATGCGGGACTCCTGGCCCGCGAGGAGTTCGTGCACGCGCTCCTGGGGCAGCAGGATGCCGGCCATGCTGCCCTGTCCGGTGACGGTGGCCAGGAGGCGGGAGCGCAGGGCGACGATCTTGGCGGCGTCCTGCAGGGTCAGGGCGCCGGCGACATGGGCGGCGGCGATCTCGCCCTGGGAGTGGCCGATGACCACGTCGGGGCTCACCCCCAGCGAGCGCCACACCTGCGCGAGCGCGACCATCACCGCGAAGAGCACCGGCTGGACGACGTCGATGTCCTCCAGGTCCGCCGAGTCCGGTCCGCCGCACACGGTGTCGATCAGTGACCAGGACACCCATGGCTCCAGCGCCTTGGCGCAGGCGCGCAGTTCGTCGGCGAAGACCGGGGAGGTCTCCATGAGTTCGCGGCCCATCGCGATCCACTGGGCGCCCTGGCCGGGGAAGACGAAGACCGTCTTGCCGACCGGCCTCGCCACCGCGGACACCGCGCCGCAGGCGGGCTCCTCCCCCGCGGCGACGGCGGCGAGGCGGGCGAGGAGTTCGTCCCGGCCGGCGCCGATGACGACCTGGCGGTGCTCGAACAGCGACCGGGTCGTCACCAGCGCCTGTCCCACGCCCGCGGCCGTCGCGCCGGCGTCCGCGGCGACGCTGTCGCGCAGCCGCGCCGCCTGCGCGCGCAGCGCCTGCTCCGACCGCGCCGACAGCACCCACGGCACCGCCTGCGGCGCGCCGGTGGCGGGCCGTGCGGCGTCATCTGCCGGAGTCGGGGGCAACTCGGCTTCGGTGGGGGCCTGTTCGAGGATCAGGTGGGCGTTGGTGCCGCTGATGCCGAAGGACGAGATGCCCGCGCGCCGGGGCCGGTCCTTTGCCGTGGTCCATTCCCGGGCCTCGGTCAGCAGCTCCACCGCGCCCTGCGACCAGTCGACGTGTGTCGAGGGGCGGTCCACGTGCAGCGTCCGGGGCAGCAGCCCGTGCCGCATCGCCATGATCATCTTGATGGTGCCGCCGATGCCGGCGGCCGCCTGGGTGTGTCCGATGTTCGACTTCAACGACCCCAGCCACAAAGGCTGTCGGGCGTCACGGTCCTGGCCGTAGGTGGCCAGCAGGGCTTCTGCCTCCATGGGGTCGCCGAGCCGGGTGCCGGTGCCGTGCGCCTCCACCGCGTCCACGTCGCCGGACGACAGCCCGGCATCGGCCAGGGCGGCCCGGATGACCCGCCGCTGGGCCAGTGTGTTCGGTGCGGTCAGGCCGTTGGACGCGCCGTCCTGGTTGATCGCCGAGCCGCGGATCACCGCCCAGATCCGGCGGCCGTTGCGGCGCGCGTCGCAGAGCCGCTCCAGGACCAGGACGCCCGCGCCCTCGGAGAAGCCGGTGCCGTCGGCCGCGTCGGCGAACGCCTTGCACCGGCCGTCCGCCGACAGGCCCCGCTGCCGGGCGAGTTCCACGAACATCCCCGGGGTCGGCAGCGTCGAGACCCCGCCGGCCAGCGCCAGCGTGCACTCCCCCGAGCGCAGGGACCGTACGGCCTGGTGGACGGCGACGAGCGAGGCGGAGCAGGCGGTGTCGGTCGACACCGCCGGGCCCTGGAGGCCCAGCACGTAGGCCACGCGGCCCGAGGCCACGCTGAGGTAGGTGCCGGTGATCTGGAAGCCCTCCACCTCGCCGGCCGCGCCGCCGCCGATCCTGGGGCCGTAGTCGACGCCGTAGAGGCCGGTGAACACGCCGGTCGCCGAGCCCCGCAGCGCCGCCGGGTCGATGCCCGCCCGCTCCAGGGCCTCCCACGAGGTCTCCAGCATCAGCCGCTGCTGGGGGTCCATCGCCAGCGCCTCGCGCGGGCTGATGCCGAAGAACTCCGCGTCGAAGTCCGCGAGTCGGGGCAGGAAGCCGCCGGTGCGGGTGTACGTCCTGCCGTGCGCCTGGGGGTCGGGGTCGTAGAGGGCCTCCAGGTCCCAGCCGCGGTCCTGGGGGAAGTCGCCCATGGCGTCCACTTCGCCGGAGACGACTCCCCACAGTTCCTCGGGGGAGGTCACCCCGCCCGGGAAGCGACACCCCACACCCACGACGGCGATGGGCTCGCGCGCGGACTCCTCCAGCTCGCGCACCCGCTCGCGCAGTTCCTGCGCGTCACCGACGGCACGTCGCAAGTAGGAGCGGAGTTTGTCGACTTCCTCCACCAGGGGCCTCCCTCAACGGTTGATTGGAAGAACGGGTGCGGCTACAGGTATCCGCGGTCGATCAGGGCGTAGAGATCGTCGTCACTGCGGCCGTCCGGGGCTTGTTCCTCCACCGGCCGGGCGGCCACCGGCTCCGCGGCCTCGGGGGCCGGCGGCTCCAGGAGGGAGAAGAGGTGGTCGGCGAGCGCTTGCGGGGTGGGGTGGCTGAACGCGGCGGTGGCCGGGAGCCGCACCGCGGCCGCCGCGTTGAGCCGGTTGCGCAGCTCCACCGCCATCGAGGAGTCGAAGCCCAGGGCCTTGAAGGTCTCTGCCGCCCGCGCCTCGAGATCGGCGGGCGTCAGCTCCACGCCCTTGGCGGCGAGGAGGTGGGCCGTCTGGGCGCACACGAGGGCGCGGGCAGCCGACGGCGAGTCCGGGCCCGCCGGGCGTGTGCCCCGGCTGTCCGCCGGTGCGGCGGGGGTGTCGGTGCCGTCGGAGGCGGTCAGCCAGTGGCGCCGGCGCTGGAAGGGGTAGGCCGGCAGGCCGATCCGGTGCGGCCTGCCGGGGGCGAACACCGCCGTCCAGTCCACCGGCACGCCGCGCACGTGCAGTTCGGCCAGCGACGCCAGGACCTTGGCCGCGCTCCCGTCGTGCCTGCTGAGAGTGCCCACCACCGGGGGCGGGGCGGCCAGTGCGTCGGCGGCCTCCTCCATCGCCACCTGGAGCACGGGGTGCGGGCTGATCTCCACGTACACGCCGCCGCGTTCGCGCATCAGGTTCTCGACGACCTCGCCGAAGCGCACGGTCGAGCGCAGGTTGTCGTACCAGTACGAGGCGTCGAGCCTGCGGGTGTCGAGGGGTGCGGCGGTGACGGTGGAGTGGAACTCCACCTCCGTCTCCTGCGGGGTGATCCCGGCGGCGGCCTCGAGGACCTGGTCGCGGATGCGTTCGACGTGGTGGGAGTGGGAGGCGTACTTGACCTTGATGGGGCGGACCCGGACGCCGTCCTCGGTGGCCTGCGCGGTGAACTCCTCAAGGGCCGGGAGGTCTCCGGCGATCACCACGGAGGCCGGTCCGTTGACGGCGGCCACCGACAGCCGCCCGGGCCATCGCCGCACCCGCTCCTCGACCCGGGCCAGGGGTGCGGCGACGGCGTGCAGGCCGCCCAGGCCGGCCAGCGCGGTCAGTGCCTGGCTGCGCAGGGCGACGACGCGCGCCGCGTCCTTCAGGGAGAGCGCGCCGGCCGCGCAGGCCGCGGCGATCTCTCCCTGCGAGTGCCCCACCACCACGTCGGGGGTCACTCCCAGGGAGCGCCACAGTGCGGCGAGGGAGACCATCATCGCGAAGAGTGCGGGCTGGACGACGGCGTCCCCGCGCTCCAGTGACGGTGCCGACTCCGTCTCGGTGACCAGGTCCAGCAGGGACCAGTCGAGCCACGGCTCCAGCGCCGCGGCGCAGGCGTCGATGGAGCGGGCGAACACCTCGGACTCGGCGTAGAGCTGCCGGCCCATGCCCAGCCACTGCGAGCCCTGGCCGGGGAAGACGAACACGACCGGGCCCGCGGGCAGGCCGGCGGTGCCGCGCACGGCCCGGGTCCCGGCGCTGCCGGCCGCCACCAGGTCGAGGCCGGCCAGGGCCTCGTCGCGGTCGTCGGCCAGGACGACGGCGCGGTGCTCGAAGAGCGACCGGGTCGCGATCAGGGAGTGCCCGATCCGGGCCGCCGGCAGCGACGCGTCGGCGCTCACGAGGTCGTGCAGCCGCGCGGCCTGCTGCCGCAGGGCCTGCTCCGAGCGGGCCGACAGCACCCAGGGCACCGTCTCGGTGACGATCGCCGCGGTCCCGTTCCCGCCGGCGGCGGGCTGTCCGGCCCGAGGGGCGGGGGCCTGTTCGAGGATGACGTGGGCGTTGGTGCCGCCCATGCCGATCGAGGACACCCCTGCCCGGCGCGGCCGGCCGGGTTCGCCCGGCCAGGGCCGCGCGGCGCGCAGCACCTCGAAGTCGTCGTGGAAGCCGGGGACGGCGGGGTTGGGGGTGGTGAAGTTCGGGGTGGGGACCAGGTGGGCGCGCTCCACGCACAGCGCGGCCTTCACGAAGCCGACGATGCCCGCGGCCGGCTCCAGGTGGCCGACGTTGGCCTTCACCGAGCCGACGGCGAGCCGGCGGCTGCGGCCGCTCGCGCGGAACACCTCCCGCAGGCCCGACAGTTCGGCCGGGTCGCCGAGCCGGGTACCGGTGCCGTGGGCCTCGACGTAGTCGACGTCCTCGAACGCGACGCCCGCGCGGCGCACGGCGGACAGCACGGCCGAGGCCTGCCCGGCGGGGCTGGGGTCCGGTATCCGGGAGGAGGCGCCGCCGCTGTTCACGCCCCAGCCGCGCACCACCGCGTGGATGGGGTCGCCGTCGGCGACGGCGAGGTCGAGCCGTTTCAGGACGACGAACGCGCCGCCCTCGCCGCGGGTGAAGCCGTTGGCCCGTGCGTCGAAGGGGAAGCAGCGGCCGTCGGGCGAGAGCGCGCCCAGGTTCGCCAGGCCTGCTCCGGCCTCGGGGTCGACGATCAGGTGCACGCCTCCGGCGATCGCCATGTCCACCGCGCCGCCGCCGATCCGCTCGCAGGTCAGCGCCAGCGACACCAGGGAGGAGGACTGGCCCGAGTCCGCGCACAGGCTCATGCCGCGGACGTCGAACAGGTGCGAGATCCGGTTGGCGATCAGCGCGCCGCTGGAGCCGAGCGCGGCGTAGCGGTCGTCCCTGTCGCTGCCGGACAGCTTGCGCAGCAGTTCGTAGCCGGAGGGCCCGGCGCCGACCACGACGTCGACCTCGCGGCCGGCCAGGGCCGCGGCCGGGAGGCGGGCGTCCTCGACGGCCTCCCAGGCGAGTTCGAGGCCCAGCCGCTGCACGGGGTCCATGGCTGCGGCTTCCCCGGGCGAGATGTCGAAGAAGGCGGCGTCGAAGCCGTCGACGGTCTCGAGGAACGAGCCCGAGTCCAAGGTGGCGGCGTCCGGGTGGGACCGGTAGGTGGACTGTGCGTCGGCGGCCCGCTGCGCGGGGAAGGTGCCGATGGTCGACCGTCCCTGGTGCAGCAGGTCCCAGAACTGGTCCACGCCGTGCACACCGGGGAAGCGGCACGACATCCCGATCACGGCAATATCGGTGGCTGCGCCACTCATGAGTGTTCCTTCCGGTTCCTTCGGTGTACGGCGGGCACGCGCGGCGCCGGGGCGCTCACGGCCACGAGCGGCTGCACGGCGCTCACAGCCAACGGGTCAGCAGCTTCGACAGCTCGTCCGGCGCGTTCATGAAGTCGTAGTGGCCGCCGCCGACCACCCGGAACTCGACGGAGTCGGCGTAGCGGCGCCAGCCCTGGAGATCGGCCAGGGTCATGTCCTGGTCGTCGCGCCAGTGCACGACGACGATGGGGCAGTCCACCGTGGTGGGCGTCTCGCGCCGGTATTTCTTGGCGGCGGCGTGGTCGCGCGCCAGGACCATGAGGCCCAGGTCGAGCATGTCGGGGCGCGGCTCGATGCCCCGGCCGCGGACGAACGCCTCGACCTCGTCGCGCAGTTCGGACTCGGTCATGGTGAGCATCCGGTCGCGTGAGGCGTCGTGCGGGGCCGGCTGGCCGGAGACGAACAGGCAGTCCGGTGTGGGCAGTTGGGCTTCGGCGAGCCTGAGCACGGTCTCGTAGGCGGGCAGTGCGCCCGCGCAGTGCGCGAAGAACGCGAACGGCCGGTCGAGCAGCGGTGTCAGGGGTTCGATCAGGCCGGCGGCGAGGTTCTCGTAGGTGCCGTAGTGGGGGTGGCCGAGCCGGTTCTCGCGGCCGGGGAACTGCACCGGGCAGACCTCGATGTCCTCGAGCGCGGCCGGCCAGGCGCTGAAGGCGGAGGCGCCCGATCCGGAGAAGGGGAAGCAGAAGAGCCGGGCCGGGTGGTCGGTGGGCGGCCGGACGAACCACGGCGACAGGGCGACGGCGGAGCCGGTTGTCATGGCGTCTTTCGTTTCTGCGCGACGACGGGGAGGTGGGTCATCCCGGCGATGAAGTACGACCGCAGGTGCTGCGGTTCGCCGGCGAGCTCGATCGGTCCGCACCGCTGCAGCAGCTCCTCGAAGAAGATCCGCAGGGTCAGCCGGGCCAGCGGTGCGCCGATGCAGAAGTGCGGTCCGAACCCGAACGCGACGTGGCGTTTGGCGTTGGGGCGGGTGATGTCGAAGGTGTGCGGGTCGGGGAACAGGGACGCGTCGCGGTTGGCCGAGCCGATCCACGCGACGACCGCCGCGCGGGCCGGGATCGTGCCGCCCGCGATGGGGATGTCGTCCACCGCGTAGCGCATGAAGTTGCAGGCGGCCGATGTCCAGCGCAGCCCTTCCTCGACCAGGTTCGGGATCAGCGTCGGGTCCGCCTGCGCCTTCTCGAACTGCTCGGGCCGCTCGATGAGGGCCTGCACGGTGCCCGAGACGGTGTGCGGTGTGGTGACGTTGGCGCCCAGCAGGATGCTGTAGCCGTCGAGGGCGATCTCCTCGTCGCTCAGCGGTGCGCCGCCCGCGCTGACGCTCATGAGGTGGGCGAGCAGGGTGTCGTCCTCGCCGCCGGCCGCGCGGCGCCGCTTGACCCACTCGGTGACGTAGTTGACCAGTTCGTGGTGGGAGATGGCCAGCGTGGCGGCCTCGTGGCCGACCATGAAGTGCGGGTCCGAGGGAGCGGTCACCATCGCGGTGAGCTGGACGAGTTCCTCCCAGTCCTTGGCGGGGATGCCGAGGAGCGGGCCGGTGACCATCGCGGGGAGGAGCAGCGCCGCTTCGGCGAGGTCGAAGGTGTCACCGTCGAGGGCCGGCTGGAGGAAGCGCCGGATCGTCCCGCGGATCGAGTCCTCCCAGGACTTCACCGCCCGGGCGGTGAGCTTGGAGCCGAGGGGCCGGCGGACCTCGGTGTGCCGGGGCGGGTCGGTGGAGGTCAGCAGCCTGCCCGCCGCGGGGTCGTCGATCCCGACGTGGGTGGGTGTGGTGCCGCGTTCGGAGGTGAACTCGCGGTGGTCGCCGAGCACGCGGCAGACGTCCTCGTGGCGGGTCACCGACCAGAACTCCCGCCCGTCGGGCAGGACTTGGTGGTGCAGCGGTGCCTTCGCCCGCATCACGTCCCAGACCGGGTGCGGATCGCCCGTTGTGTACAGGTCCAGGTCGAACAGGTCGAGGGTGTCGAGGTCGACGTCGCGTGCGGGACCGGGCGTCAGCCTCACGTCCTGGTCCTCCCCTGCTCGATCAGTTCGGCGACCCGGGTGGGGGTCTGTGCCAGGTAGAAGTCGCGCACGGACAGCTGGACGCCGTAGTCCCGCGCCACCTGCTCGATGATTTTGATTCCGGTGAGCGAATTCCCGCCGAGCACGAAGAAGTCGTCCTCGGGGCCGACTTCACGGTCGCCGAAGTGTGCCGCCCACAGTGCCGAGACTTCCCTCACGAGCGATTCCGGCACCCCGCTGGACGCGGCCTCGGTTTCTGGCGTCCCGTCCTGTCCGTCCCGCTGGTTGATCACCTTCGGCGAAGATTCCATTTCCAGCAATTTCCTTCCTCTGTCGAACGGGAATGCCCGTCCATGCCGCTGCCGGAAGGTCGACGCAGCGACCCGACAGACCCGAAAGTGATGGATCGCCTGTGCGACAGGCGTGCCCGAAGTCACCGCGCTGCCACGGTAGATGGCCGGAGAAACGCCAGGCAAGGGATGACAGTGCGGACAACCCGGCAGGCGTCTGGTGTCCTGCCGACAGGACGGAACAGTGCCGCTGCCGGACTGCCCGGAACATGGGACGGGCGCCGGCCGGACCGGCAGGACGGCTCAAGTCCCGTGCGCCACAGCGTCGTTGCCTTGTACAACTCGGAAGAATTATGGTGACGATCGGGCGGAACGCCCAGCGGTTTCCGGGCGCGTCAAACAATCATGTGCTGGAGGGGATTTCCTTGCTGAAATCGGAACGGCTCGCGGTACTGCCCATCGATGCGTACGACCTGGGCCCGGAATTGTCCATCGTGGACGAGCACGAGTACGGCGGCGAATACGACACCTTCACCTTCGGGTCATGGTCGTCCCATGTGCTGGCCAACGGCAGCGGCGCCGATTCCGACGTCGCTTTCCGCCCCCACGAAGGCAGCCTTTCCCTGACCGAGCTGGGAAAGAAGCTGCCGAACATCATGTCCCTGGTGGCCGGGCACTTCCCCCTGGACCGGCTGCAGTGGGTGCGTGTCTTCGCCCTGCGTGAGGGGATCATCGCCCCGCACGTGGACTTCCTGGAGTGGGCGAAGCCGGGCACGCGGGTGCAGATTCCGCTGCGCACCAGCGAGGAGGCGCTGCACTCCGAGAACGACATCGTCTACCACATCCGCCGTGGCGAGGTGTGGAAGATCCACTCGACCGACCCGCACTCCGCGCGCAGCACGTCCGGCACCGCCCGGCTCTCGCTCTGCCTCGACTTCGCGGACGCCGAGGAGCCCGTCGCGATCCGCGGCGCCGTCCCCGCGACCGAGCCGATCCGCGTCGTCGAGCGCCCCGAGCCGACCGAGGCCGAGATCGAGGAACTCATCGCCTCCGCCGCCGGCCTGACACTCGAGACCATGCGGCCAAGCTTCCGCCCGTTCGCCGAGCTGCACTTCGAGCGGCACGCGCACGCCACCGCGGCCTTCGACTGGTACGTGGAGGCCGCGCGGCGCACCGGCGACGAGGACATCGTCGCCAGGGCCCAGGCCTTCCGCACGTACTGCATCGAGAAGCGGGGCGACGGCGAGGCGTTCGACTGGTGAGAGCGCGCCGCGGCCGACGGCGGGCCGGGGGCCGGGGCAGCGCCCGGGACCCGGCCCGCCGTCGGCCGCGGCGGTCCGGCCCTCCCCCGGCGTGACGCACCCGTCGGGTCGGCCGCCGGCACACCGCAGGGGCCTGGGGGCATCGTCCCGTCGATGGGACGGCGCCCCGCAGGCCCCTGTTGCGTGCCGGCGGCCGGCCGACGGTCCGCCGCACGGGGGCGGCGCACCATCGGCCCGTGCGACCGGATGGATCACCCCTTCGTGGTGCCCGCGCGCAGCCGCTCGATCATGTGCCGGGTCGTCTCGATGGGGCTCTCCTCGGGCAGGTCCCGGGTACGCGCGGGCAGCGCCGCGTTGAGCTTGGCCACCTTGTCGTTCCAGTCCTCCTGGCCGGCGAAGGGGATCGTCTCGCCCTCCTGGTAGGTGGGGAACGGACGGTAGTTGTTCAGGCCGGCCGCGTCGGTTCCGCGCACCAGCAGCGGGTCGAGGTAGATCCCCTCGCTGTGGATGCGCGTGGTCGTCGCGATGTAGCCGATGTCCAGACCGCACCGCCGCTTGGCGGAGGTGTTCGCCTCCGAGTAGTGCAGCAGGTGGGGGTGGTGGACGGAGACGTCGCCCGGCTGGAGCTCGATGTCCACGACACCGCGCTTGTCGATCCACTCCTGGACGATGTCCTCGTCGGAGGCGGAGTACAGCATGTTGTCCGTGTCCGTGCGCGACGACGGCTTGTGCAGCGGCAGTTCGTGGCTGCCGGGGATCATCCGCAGGCAGCCGTTCTCCGTGCTGCTCTCGTCGACGGCCAGCCACACCGTCAGCGCCTCCATCGGGCTCAGCGTCCAGTACGCGCCGTCCTGGTGCCACAGCACGGGCTGCCCGTTGTAGGGGGGCTTGCAGATGTAGTGGGCGGTGAAGCACCCCAGGTCGGGGCCGAGGAAGAACTCCGCGATGTCGACCAGACGGGGGTCGGAGACCAGACGTGCCCAGAAGGCGTCGTTGCGGATCAGCGGGTGGTGGAAGTGCTCGGGGCGCAGATCCGGGTACTTCCGGGTGAGCCAGTCGACGTGGGCGGCCGCCTCCTCGAGGAGCTCCCGGGGAATGACATTGCGGATGATGGAGAAGCCCTGCTCGGCGTATTCCTTGGCTGCCTTCTCCAGTACGCCTTCGTCAAGTGTGGTCATGCGTCAACTCCTTCTCGGGTGTCAGGTACCGCTTGCCGCGCGGGAGAATGCGGAAAGCCGCCTCGGCGTACCGTCCGCGGGCTCCGTCGATTCGGCGCGGACCGTGTGCAGGTGGTCGAATGGGAGGGTCGACGCGGCATCGCCCTGATATGCGGCCGCTCATCGGCCGGGCGGACGGCCCGCGACCCGGTTCGCAGCCCGGCGATTTCACCGGGTGACGCCGGCCGGTCGCGGCGGCGGTCCCCGGGCCTTCTCGCGGTTCGCCCAGCAGTTCCCTACTCTCTCGGCCGCCCAAGAGGGTGTCAACGTCTCGAGGAACTCAGGGCTTTGCCGATAGCACACCCGCGTTTCCGGTATTGCGCGCCCGGCCGGTCCGGATCCCGATCCGCTCTGTCCCGCTGACGGGACAGGGTGCACGGAAATCGCTTTTCCGAAACGGCGGAACAGCGGGAGTCGACCGTTCCTCCAGTCATCGTCTTTCACGGTTCGAGGGAAGCCACATATGTTCTTGAGAACCCCGACGAGGCGGCATTCAACCGACACCAGCTCAGGGCTGGATTGTCCGGCGGACGAGGATGACGTGACTATGTCCAGACAAGCAGGGCCGATCCGGCTGAGTGTCACCGACCTGCACGCGTCGGTCGACGATCCCGCGCTCACTTCCATGACGCTGCTCAACGAGCTCGCCGGAAGGTATCCGGAAGCGGTGTCGTTCTCCGCGGGCCGCCCGTTCGAGGGCTTCTACGACGTCGACGACCTCTCCCGTCACCTCAGGACGTTCCAAAATCATCTGGAGGTCGACAAAGGCCTGTCCGCGGAGCAGGTGCGGCGCACGTTCTTCCAGTACGGGCGCACGAAAGGGCTCATCCACGAACTCATAGCGCGCCAGCTGGAGGTCGACGAGAACCTGAGGGTCGACCCGGAGAGCATCGTGGTGACCACCGGCTGCCAGGAGGCGATGGTGCTGCTGCTGCGCACGCTCGTCCGGGACACGCGCGACGTCGTCCTGGCGGCCACCCCCAACTACGTCGGGTTCATCGGCGCGGCCCGGGTGGCCGGCGCGCCGCTGCGTTCCGTACGGGAACACGAGGGGGGCATCGACCTGGAGGACCTGGAGCGGCAGATACGGGCGGCGCGGCGCGAGGGCCTGCGGCCGCGTGCCTGTTACGTCGTCCCCGACTTCGCCAACCCCAGTGGCGCGAGCATGTGTCTGGCGGACCGGATCGCCCTGCTGGAACTGGCGGGGCGGGAGGAGATCCTGGTCATCGAGGACAACCCCTACTCCCTCTTCCGCGCGGCCGGTTCCCCGCTGCCCACGCTCAAGGCCCTGGACGAGCGGCACCAGGTGGTCCACCTCGGGTCGTTCGCGAAGTCCGCCTTCGCCGGTGCCCGCGTCGGCTACGTCATCGCCGACCAGCCCGTGACGGCGACGGGTGCCTCGCACGAGGAGCCGGTGCTGCTCGCCGACCATCTCGCCAAGCTGAAGAGCATGGTCACCCTCAACACCTCGACCGTCGCGCAGGCGGTGATCGGCGGATACCTCCTGCAGAACGGCTGCAGTCTCAAGCGTGCCACCGCCCGCGAGGCCGAGGTCTACCGCCGCAACCTCGCGACCATGCTGGAGAGTCTGCACTCCGTCTTCGCCCCGGTGCCGGGCACCGGGCAGGACGTCTCGTGGAACACACCCGAGGGCGGCATGTTCGTCGTCCTCACGCTGCCGTTCCGGGCGGACGACGCCATGCTCGAGTACTCGGCCTCCCGGTTCGGCGTCCTGTGGACGCCCATGGACCACTTCTACGGCGGCACGTCCGGGTTCCACCAGGCCCGGCTCTCCTTCAGCGTGCTCACCCCCGAGCAGATCGCCCTGGGCGTCGAGCGGCTGGGCGAACTCGTCCGGGACCAGCGCGCCCGGCACGTGCCCGGCGCCCGGCACACACGGTCCGGCCGGCTGCTGGAGCCGCAGAGCGCCTGACCCCGGAAGCCGTGATGCTCAGACCGGGTCCTTGCGGCCCGTCGCGGTGACGAGGGTGGAGGAGATGTGGGCCAGGGCTGGGTCCGCAGCGATGAAGAACGTCTCGACTCCGGCCAGTTCGCGGTTCATGCGGGCCATCGGCATTTCGTGGTCCAGGTCGCGGACGCCGCGGACTCCGCGGACGACGACGTCGATTGCGGCCCGGCGGCAGTAGTCGACCAGCAGGCCGCCGGTATGGGAGTCGACCGTGACGCTGCTCAACTCCGCTGCTGCCGCGCGGAGCCGGTCCAGCCGTTCCTCGACGGGGAAACGGCCGGTCTTGTTCGCATTGGACATCACGCACACGACGACCTCGTCGAACAGGAGGGCAGCGCGCCGGAGTACGTCCTGGTGCCCTTGAGTGACCGGGTCGAAGGATCCTGGGAAGAGGGCTCGCACGATCGGAGAGAGCAGCGGCTGCGCCATGCTCAATTCCTGCGCATGTCCCCGGGGTTGCAGGTGCCGGGCGGTCGGCGGCCGGCTCCGTCCAGCACGTCGCGGCAGTGTGCCCAGGCCTGCTCGGACAGCAGCGGCCGCCATCGGGTGAAGAGTTCGAGCAGGTCCGCCCCGTGACGCATGCGGACATCGGGGCTGATCGCGGCGATGTCGAGCTCGTTGGCGGCGGTGAGTTCGGCGAAGTCCCGACGCGCGTCGGGACCCGGGTGCATCCGGGTGCCGGTGAACCGGTCCACGAACGCGCCCCGGACGTCGGTCAGTCCCCGGTAGGAGGAGGCGCGGTCGCAGGAGGCGTAGAAGTAGACGAGTGCTTCGGCCTCGGCGCCGATCGCCTCGACCAGTTCCGCCCGGTGCCCCAGATCCAGGAGCGCGACCGGGAAGCCGTCGGTGCCGTAGAACGCGTGACACAGCCCGGCCGACGCAAGCGCCGGGCGAGCACCCCACGAGGCGAGAAGGGCACCGACTCGCTCCAGGTGCGCCAGCAGTGTCCCGCCGGGGTGTTCGATCCTTTCCGCTCCGGCCGCGCGCAGGAGCGCCAGTGCTTGTGCGGTCATCTCAACCTCACCCGTCCATGGGCCGCCGTCTGAGTTGAAGCACCCACGATCGTAGGCGGGGCGGCAAGCCCCGCGGGTACGGAGGTGCGGCAGCGCGAAGCCGCCCCGGTGACGTGGGTGCGCCGGGGCGGCTCGGGGTGGGGGCCAGCCGGTGGGCGCCGGCCGGTGGGGGTCAGGCGCGCTTCTTGAACGTGGACAGCGCCCACACGTAGCCGAGGACGGCGAAGCCGACGCACCAGGCGACGGCGGCGATCGCGTCGCCGTTCGACACATGGCCGGCCAGCAGTCCGCGCAGCGTCTCGATGATCGGAGTGAAGGGCTGGTACTCGGCGAACTGCTTCACGCCGGCGCCCATCGTGTCCGCGGGCACGAACGCGCTGCTGAGGAACGGCAGCATGATCAGCGGCACGGTGGCCAGGCCGGCCGACTCGGTGGTCTTCGCGGCCAGGCCCATGGCGACGGTGAGCCAGCTGGCGCCGACGGCCAGGAGCACGAACAGGCCGAGCACGCCGAGCCAGTCCAGAGCGCTCGCCTCGGGGTCGAACCCCATGGCGAAGGCCACGCCGACGATGGCGGCGCAGGCCACCAGGCAGCGCACCGTGGTGACGACGACGTGTCCGGTGAGCATGGCTCCGCGGGAGACGTCCATGGTCTTGAACCGGTTGATGATGCCCTTGGTCATGTCGTCGTTCACGGCCGTCGCGGTGGCCCCGAGGCCGTAGCTGACGGCCATCACGAGCAGGCCCGGTGTCGCGTAGTCGATGTAGTGCTCGCCGACGCTGAAGGCGCCGCCGAACACCTTGACGAACATCAGCATGATGACGATCGGGAACAGGACCGCGTTGAACATCGTGGTGGGGTTGCGCAGGGTGTGCTTCACGTTGCGGCGCAACATGATGCTCGAGTCGGCGAACGCCGTCGCGACCGTGCTCATCGCGCGATCGCCTCCTTCTTCTGGCTCGTGTCCTCGGCGTTCTCGCTGTCCTGGCCGGTGTGCTCGGTCAGGGCGAGGAAGACGTCGTCGAGGTCCGGGGTGTGCACGGAGAATTCCTGTGCGTTGAGGGTGTGTTCGTCCAGGCGGTCCAGCAGGGCCCGCAGCGACCTCGACTGGCCGTCGCTGGGCACCCGCAGGATCAGCTCCTCCTCGTCCCGCGTGGAGTCGGCGAAGATCCCCGCGGCGGCGTCGAGCTGGAAGACGTCGGCGAACCGGAGCCGTACGTGGGTGCCGGGGATCTGGCGCTTGAGTTCGTCGGCCGTGCCCTGGGCGACCAGGCGGCCCTGGTTGAGGACCGCGATCCGGTCGGCGAGCTGGTCGGCCTCCTCGAGGTACTGGGTGGTGAGGAAGATGGTGGTGCCCTCGGCCACCAGCTCGCGGACGATCCCCCACAGGGTGCGCCGGCTGCGCGGGTCGAGACCCGTGGTCGGCTCGTCGAGGAAGATGATCTGCGGGCTGCCGACCAGGGTCATCGCCAGGTCCAGCTTGCGGCGCATACCGCCGGAGTAGGCCGACGCCAGCTTGTCCGCCGACTCCCCCAGGTCGAACCGCTCCAGCAGCCGGTCGACCACCTGGCCGCCGGAGCGCACGCGCTTGAGGTCCGCCATCAGTTGCAGGTTCTCGCGGCCCGACAGCAGGTCGTCCACTGCGGCGAACTGGCCGGTCACGCCGATGGCGGCGCGTACCTCCTTGGTCGCGGTCGCCACGTCGTGCCCGGCGACGTGCACCGTTCCGGCGTCGGCGGTGAGCAGCGTCGTGAGGACGTTCACCGTGGTCGTCTTGCCCGCTCCGTTGGGACCGAGCAGGGAGAAAACCGATCCCGCGGCGACTTCGAGGTCGATGCCGTCGAGCACGACCTTGTCGCCATATGCCTTGCGCAGCCCTGAAACTGCGATAGCGGAACTCTTCATGCCTCCACTGTCGGGCCGGGGGCCGACAAGGCCCTGTCACACCCCTTTCACGGCCCTGGAGTCCTCCTCGACGGCACGGGTTCCCGTCCCGGAAGCGGAATCCGGGCGGGCGCGGACGTGCGAAGGGCGCCCGCCGGAGCGGACGCCCTTCGTGCACACCGTGGCCGCAGGCCGGGCCGGGTCGATGCCGTCACCGCGTCAGCGGTCCCGGGCGCACTCCGCCTCGATCACGTCCAGGATCTCCCGGCCCTGGTCGACCAGGTACATGTGGTCGCCCGGGAACTCGGCGTAGCGGAACGCGGCCGTGGTGGCGTCGCGCCACTGGCGGCCCTCCTCGGCGGTGACCAGGCCGTCGTGGCCGCCGCGCAGCGAGGTGATCGGCACCGGCACGGGGGCGTCGGTGCTGGGGACGTAGGCCTCGTGCATCTCGCAGTCGGCCTGGAGGGTGGGCAGGATCAGCTCCCGCATCTCGGGGTGGTCCAGGGCCTCGTGCCGGAACCCGGCGAACTCCTCGATCCGGGCGA
Source organism: Streptomyces sp. NBC_00386 (assembly GCF_036063235.1). NCBI lineage: Bacteria > Bacillati > Actinomycetota > Actinomycetes > Kitasatosporales > Streptomycetaceae > Streptomyces > Streptomyces sp. NBC_00386. Next base: position 9,981,619 of record NZ_CP107950.1, on the reverse strand, counting down.
GGAACTCCTCGCCCTGGAGGCCTGCCGCGCGGCGCTCGCGCTGTGTCCAGGGCCCCGGCGAGCCACTGACGACCAGCCGTTCGACGTGCACGCCGCGGGCGCCGAGCAGGTGCACCAGCTCGTAGGCGAGGACCGCGCCCAGGCTGTGCCCGAACAGCACGGCCCGGCTGCCCTCGCCGAGGTCGGCGACGACGGCGTCGATCTCGTTCTTGGCCGCCTCGACGACGTTGCGGTACGGCTCGTCCAGGATTCGCCGCTCCCTGCCGGGCAGTTCGACCGAGGTCACCCGCCACCGGTCGGCGGCCAGGTCCTGCCACGGGTGGAAGAAGGAGGGGCCCGCTCCGGCGAACGGCACGCACAGCAGCGTGGTCCGCTCCCCCGGTCGTTCTGACATGCCGGGTCCTGTCACCCCGACCAACTCCTCTCGCTCGTCACCGGGTCGGTTCTTTCCGGTCACCGCTCGGCCAGCTTGCGGGCGATGACCCGCATGATCTGGCCCGCGGGCTTGGGCATGTGCAGGTCGTGGTGGGTGGCGTCCACGTCGTACTCCTCGATGGTTCCAAGGACGTGCGGCCGCCAGTCGGGGCCGTAGGAGGTCACTCCGTCGACCTTGTCCAGCCTGGCGTTGAAATAGAGCACGTCGCCGCGGTAGACCGGCGACTCGAAGACGCCCATCTTCTGCAGGTTGTTGGCGCCCACCTGCGACATGGTGTCGAGGAAGGCGTCCATGTTGACGGTGTTCATGAACTTGCCGAAGACTTCCTCGATATCGGCGCGGTAGAGCTCCTTGGTCCGGCCGGCGACCTCGCGGAAGCCGTTGTTCGTGGCGGAGTTGGCCGGCTGGGAGTCCAGGACGGCGATGAGGCCGACCTCGAGGCCGCGCCGGTCCATCGCCTCGGCGACGGCGTGCGCGATGGGACCGCCGAAGGACCAGCCGATCAGGTAGTAGGGGCCTTCCTGCTGGACGGCGAGGATCTGGTCCAGGTAGTCCTCGACCATCTCCTGCACCGAATCGGCCATCGGTTCCTTGCCGTTGGAGCCGCGGGACTGCAGGGAGTAGGCCGGCCGGTCGGGCACGTGGGGCGCGAAGGTGAAGAACGCCCAGCCCAGGCCGCCGCCGCCGTGGAAGAACCACACCGGCTCCTTGCCCGTGCCGGGGTCCCGGTTCAGCGGCAGCACGACGTTGAAGGAGTCGTCGTGGTCGCCGGGGATGCCGCCGATGAGCAGCAGCGCCGCGAGTTCGGCCACGGTCGGGTACTGGATGATCGTCCGCAGGGGCATGTCGACGCCGAACCGCTTGCGGATGCGGGCGCTGAGGCGGGTGGCGAGCAGGGAGTGCCCGCCGAGGGCGAAGAAGTCGTCGTCGATGCCGACCCGTTCCAGTTTGAGCAGTTCGCTGAAGAAGGAGCACAGGTCCTGCTCGTGGGAGTTGCGCGGCTCGCCCTTGCTCACGGTGGTGGTGTGCTCCGCGGGCAGCGCCCCCCGGTCGATCTTGCCGGCCGGGTTCAGCGGAAGCCGTGACAGCGGCACCATCGCGGCCGGGACCATGTAGTCCGGCAGCCGCGCGCCCAGGTAGGCGGGCAGTTCGGCCAGCAGCGGGCCGATCGCCTTGGCCAGCGCGGGTGCGTTGGCGCGGATGCCTCCGGCCACCGCGCTGGGCACGAACCCTCCGGTGACGGTCCGCGGCCGGGGCAGCAGCACCGCGTCGAAGCTGTGGACGGCCTCGCCCGACCAGGTGAGCACGGCGTCCAGGCCCTGCCGGCGCGCCCAGGCGGCCAGGTCCTCGGGGTCGAGCGGCCTGCCGGTGGGGGCGTCCTCGGCGACGACACCGGCGAAGGTGGCCGCGGCTGCCTCCTCCACCAGTCGCGCGTTGGGTATGCCGGTCACCCGCAGCGGGCCGCCCGCCCGCTCCACCTGTGCGGCCAGTCCGTCCAGGCCGGACACCTCGCCGCCCCACACCAGCGCGGGCACACCGGTCAGGTCGAGGGCGTCGGCCCTCTCCTTGTGCAGGACGGCCTCGTAGCGGTGGCGGGTCAGCGCGTTGTGCGCCTGCCCGGCCTTGAGCCGGATGTCGGCGCCGACGGCGTGCCGCGCCGCCCACTCGGCGAACCATTCGGGGGCGACGAGCAGTTCCCGCTCGGCGAGCAGTGCCTGTTCCACCGCCGCCCGGATCTCCTCGTGGGAGGCGTAGGGCTGTTGGGCGCGCTGCTCCGCCGTCGCCAGGATCCGCTGGGTGGCGGCGTTGCGGATGTCGCCGACGATGATCCGGCCGCCGGGTGCGAGCAGGCCGAGGGCCTGGGTGAGTACCTGGTCAAGGTATTCGGCGCTCGGGAAGTACTGGATGACGGAGTCGAGGACGACGGTGTCGAAGCTGCCCTGGGGCAGCTGGGAGAGGTCGTCGGCGGCCTGGACGCGGAGGTGGACGCGGTCGCCGTGGCCGGCCGCCTCGGCCTGGTGGCGGAGCCGGTCGATCGCGGCGGCACAGAGGTCGGTGCCCCAGTACGCGTCGACCTCGCCGGCGATCCTGGCGAGGAGCAGGCCGGAGCCGGCGCCGATCTCCAGGACCCGGCGTGGCGCGTAGCGCAGGATGTGGGCGGCCGCGGCGTCCTGCCACTGGCTCAGTTGTTCCGCGGGGATCGGCTCGCCGCCGTAGACGTTCTTCCAGGGCTGGAAGTCCTCGCCCCAGGCCTCGTCCGCGAAGTCGGCGTGGGCGTCGTCGTGGATCTGGCGCCATTCCTCGACCTGGGCGGTGGTGTCGGCGACGGCGGCGTCGGGGTCGGGTTCGATGTAGGCGACCAGGCGCTGGTCGCCCTTCTGGTCCTCGCGGACCACGACGGCGGCCTGTGCGACGAAGGGGTGTCCGCTCAGGACGTGGTCGATCTCGCCGAGTTCGATGCGGAAGCCGCGGACCTTGACCTGGGAGTCGGTGCGGCCCAGGTATTCGACCTGGCCGTCCTTGTTCCACTTCACCAGGTCCCCGGAGCGGTACATGCGTGCGCCGGCCGGTCCGAAGGGGCAGGCCACGAACCGCTCGGAGGTCAGGGCGCTCTGGCCGAGGTAGCCGCGGGCCAGGCAGGTCCCGGCGAGGTAGAGCTCGCCGGCGACGCCGGGGGCGACGGGGCGCAGGGCCGCGTCCAGGATGTAGACCTGGTTGTTCCAGATGGGGGTGCCGATCGGGACGCGGTCGGCGCCGGGGACGTGCTGCCAGCCGGTGATCTCGACGGTGGCCTCGGTGGGGCCGTAGAGGTTGTTGGCGGTGCAGCCGGGGAGCAGGTCGGTGAAGCGGTTGGCGAGGGCGGGCGGGAAGGCTTCGGCGGCGACCTCGATCCAGCGCAGGCTGGTGCAGTGGGCGGCGGCGGGTTCGGTGACGAACGCGGAGAGCAGGGAGGGCACGAAGAACGCGGCGGTCACCTGTTCGCGCTGGATCAGTTCGGCGAGGTAGGCGGGGTCGCGGCGGCCCTCGGCGCTGGCCACGACGACGGATGCGCCCATCTGCAGGTTGGAGAACATCTCCGGCACCGAGGCGTCGAAGCTGGCCGAGGTGCTCATCAGCATCCGGTCCTCGACCGTGACCCGGAAGTGTTCCAGGCCCCACTCGATCCGGTTCGTGATCGAACGGTGCGCCACGGGCACGCCCTTGGGGCCGCCGGTGGAGCCGGAGGTGAAGATGACGTAGGCGGCGTTGTCCGGCGACAGGTCCCGCACGGGGTCCGTCTCGGGATACCCCGACACGTCCGGCAGGGTGTCTTCGAGCAGCAGCAGTGGCTTGGCGCTCGCCAGGACGTGGCGTACGCGTTCGGCGGGCAGTTCGGTGTCCAGCGGCACGTAGGCGGCGCCGGCCTTGACCACCCCGTACACGGCGACGAGCAGGTCCACCGAGCGCGGGATCTTCACGGCGACGAGTTGTTCGGGGCCGGCGCCCTGTTCGATGAGCCAGTGCGCGAGCTGGTTGGCGCGCCGGTTGAACTCGGCGTAGGTCAGGCTCTCGTGCTCGCCGATCACCGCGACACGGTCGGGAGTGCGGGCGACCTGGGCCTCGAACGCGTCGGGCAGGGTGGTACCGGTCACCGGGTGGACGGTGTCGTTGACCTGCCGTACCAGGCGGTCGCGTTCGTCCTCGCCCAGCACCTCGATCGAGCTGAGCGGCGCCCCGGGCGCGGCGGCCACCTGCTCGAGGACCCGCACGAACCGGTCGGCGAGGGCCTCGGCGGTGTCGCGGTCGAAGAGCTGGGTGGCGTACATGAGGTCGCCGCGCAGTGCGCCGGTGGTGTCGTAGGCCAGGCTGAAGAACAGGTCGGCCAGGGAGGTGTTGGTGAGGTACTGCTCGAACTCGACCTTGAGTCCGGGCAGTTCGAAGTCGGCCTTCTCGAAGCTCTGCCAGGCGAACATCACCTGGAACAGGGGCTGGTAGGAGGTGGAGCGCTCGGGGTTGAGCAGTTCGACCAGGGTCTCGAAGGGGACGTCCTGGTGCTCGTAGGCGGCCAGCGCCTTGTCGCGCACCTGTGGGAGCAGGTCGGTGAAGGAGGGGTTGCCCGAGAGGTCGACGCGCAGCACCTGGGTGTTGACGAACAGGCCGACCAGATCGGCCAGGCCCTCGTCGGTGCGTCCGGCGATCGGGTTGCCGATGGTGACGTCCTCGCCGCCGCTGAGCTTGCCCAGCAGCACGCCGAGCGCGGCCTGGACGACCATCGACATGGTCATGCCGCGCTCGTCGGCGAGCTTCTGCAGTTTGGCCGCGGCCTGCGGCCGCACCACGAGCGGGAACGAGTCGCCCTTGGAGTCCCGGGTGGCGGGCCGCGGGCGGTCCAGCGGCAGGCTGAGCGGCTGGGGCACTCCGGCCAGTTCCTTGCGCCAGTGGTTGGCCTGGGCCGCGGCCAGTGAGCCGGGGTCGGCGACGTCGCCGAGGAGTTCGCGCTGCCACAGCGCGTAGTCCTTGTAGGTCACGGCCAGGGGCTCGTACCGGGGTGCCCGGCCGGCCAGGCGGGCGGTGTAGGCGGTGGTCAGGTCGCGGGCCAGGGGGCCGCCGGAGACGCCGTCGGAGGCGATGTGGTGGATGAGCAGGACCAGGACGTGTTCCTCGGGCGAGCAGCGGAACAGGCGCACCTGGAAGGGGATGTCGGCCATCAGGTCGAAGCGGTGCGCGATGAACGCGTCGACCGCGGCGTCCAGGCCGTCGGGTGCCACCTCGATGACCGGCACCTCCACCGGTGCCTGGGCCGCGGGCAGGATCCGCTGGTGGGGTTCGTCGTTGTCGTCCAGCACGTAGGTGGTGCGCAGCGTCTCGTGGCGGGCGACCACGTCCTGGATCGCCGCGACGAGGGCGGTCTCGTCCAGTGGCCCCTTCAGCCGGAAGGCCGGGGAGATGTTGTAGGTCTCCGCCCCGCCCTCCAGCTGGTGCGTGAGCCACATGCGGCGCTGTGCAAACGAAAGCGGAATCACGGGTTCTACTCCTCTGGGATCATCCTGCGCAGAGCGGGGCGAAGGGGTACGGCCGATTCCTCCGACCATGCGGCGAGCGCCGCGACCGTCGGCAGGTCGAAGATCTTCCGGATGGGTATCTCCATCCCGATCTCTGAGCGGGCCCGGGTGATCAGCCGGGTGGCGAGCAGGGAGTGCCCGCCGAGTTCGAAGAAGCCGTCGTCGACACCGACCTTCTCCAGTCCGAGCACCTCGGCGAACAGCCTGGCCAGCGCCTCCTCGCGCGGGGTGGTGGGCGCCCTGAAGGGGGTGTGGGAGGTGAGGTCGGGTGCGGGCAGGGCCTTGAGGTCGAGCTTGCCGTTGGGCGACAGGGGCAGCCTCTCCAGCGGCACGTAGGCGGCGGGCACCATGTACTCGGGCAGCCGGTCGGCCAGATGCTCCTGGATCTCGGCCGCGTCCGGCACGCTCGCGCCGTCCACGGGGACGAGGTAGGCGGCCAGGTAGGGGGTGGTGTCGCCGGGCTGCTGGGTCACGACGGCGACCTGGGCGATGCGCGGATGGGTGGTCAGGGCGGCCTCGACCTCGGCGGGTTCCACCCGGTAGCCGCGGATCTTGACCTGGGTGTCGATGCGGCCCAGGTGCTGCAGCTCGCCGCCCGGGGTGAAGCGGGCCAGGTCGCCGGTGCGGTACATCCGCGAGCCGGCGGGCCCGTAGGGGTCGGGGACGAAGCGGTCCGCGGTCAGGGCCGCCTGGCGGTGGTAGCCGCGGCCGGCGCCCGCCAGGTACAGCTCGCCCGGGGTGCCCGCGGGCAGCAGGCCAAGTCCGGGACTGAGGATGTAGGCCCGTACGCCGGGGAAGGGACGCCCGATGGGCACACCCTGCGTGTACGGCTCGTCGGGGTCCAGGAGGAAGCCGGTGGCGTAGAACGTCTCGCTGGGGCCGTAGCTGTTGATGACGCGGGCCTTGGGCCAGCGGGTGCGCACCCGCTCCGCCAGGACCGGGGTCAGCACCTCCCCGGAGATGTTCAGTGCCGTGGGGTCGATGCGGTCGGCGAGCTGGTCGACGAGCTCGGCGAAGGCGGAGGGCACCGAGCAGATGACGTCGACGTCCCAGCTGTCGCGTTCGGCCAGTTCCAGCACGTCGCGCACGATCTCGGCGGTGCCGCCCCGGGTGAGGGCGGCGAAGGTCTCGAAGGTGGCGACGTCGAAGCCGAAGGAGGCGGCGACCAGGATGCGCCGTCCGGCCTCGGCCCCGGCCTGCGCGACCATCGTGTCCACGGCGTTGACGACGGTGGACTGGGTGACGCCCACGCCCTTGGGCACGCCGGTGGAGCCGGAGGTGTAGATGACGTAGGCGAGGCTGTCCGGACCGGCCTTCGGCCGCGCCCCGGCCCGCGGGGCGTCCGCGGGCGGGGCCAAGAGGTCGATGTCGTCGAGGAGGAGGACGGGGATGTCGGTGGCGGGGACGAGGTCGCGGGTGCCGGTGTCGGTCAGGACCAGGTGGGGCCGGGCGGTGGGCAGGACGTGCGGGAGCCGGGCGGCGGCGTAGGCGGGGTCGACGGGCAGATACGCGCCGCCCGCCTTGAGCACGCCCAGCAGGGCCACGACCATGTTCACGGTGCGCGGCAGGACCACGCCGACCACGGTCTCCGGGCCCACTCCGTGCCGAGCCAGTTCGGCCGCGAGCGCCTCGGCGCGGGCGTCCAGCTGGGCGTACGTCAGCGACTCGCCCCGGGCGGCCACGGCGACCTTGTCCGGGATCCGGGCCGTCTGCGCCTCGACCAGTTCGGTGAGCGTGACGTGGCGGGCGCGGGCGGCTTCGTCGTCGAAGGGGGCCAGCATCCGCTCGCGTTCGCCCTCCTGGAGCGCGTCGATCTGCGCGATCCTCAGCGCGGGGTCGGCCGCCAGCTGCCGCAAGAAGCGCACCAGGCGGGCCGCGTACGTCTCCACCGTGTCCCGGTCGAAGACGCCCGGCGCGTACTGGATGACGAGCTGCAGATGCGGGTCGGCCGCCGCCGTCAGGCACAGCGCGTAGTGGTTGCCGGCGGACGGGCGCAGGCCGGTGAAGGTGATCCCGTCCGCGGCGTCGCTGGCGTCCTCCAGGCCCTCCCGGTCGACCGGGTAGGACTCGAAGACGACCAGCGTGTCGAACAGGGACCGTACTCCGGCGGACTTCTGGATCTCCGCGAGCCCGTGGTGGTGGTGCTCCGCCAGGCCGGCCTGGCGGCGCTGGAGGCGGTCCAGGACCTCGCCGACGGTGTCGCCGGGCGCGTGGGTCACCCGTACGGGAAGGGTGTTGATGAACATGCCGACCATCGACTCCACGTCCGTCACCGCGGGCGGGCGCCCGGAGACGGTCGCGCCGAACACCACGTCCTGGCGGCCGGTGAGCTGGCCCAGCAGCAGCGCCCAGGCGCCCTGCACCAGGGTGTTGACGGTGATGCCCAGCTCGGAGGAGCGGCGTACGAGTTCGTGTGCCTCCTCGACGGGCAGTGCGACCTCGACCTGGTCGCGGACGCCGTCGTCCGTGTCGGCGGAGTCGGGGGCGAGCAGGGCCGGCTCGCCGAGCCCGTCGAGTTCGCCCGCCCACGCCCGCGCCGCCTCTTCGGGGTCCTGGCGGGTGAGCCAGGACAGGAAGTCGCCGTAGTCGCGGGTGGCGGGCAGTGCGGAGGCGTCGCCGTCGGCGGCGTAGAGCAGCAGCAGGTCCTGCATCAGCAGCGGTGTGGACCAGCCGTCGTAGAGGGCGTGGTGGGCGGTCAGGACGAGTTCGGGCCGGTCGGGGTCGAGGACGGCCAGGGCCAGGCGCATCAGCGGCGGGGTGTCCGCGTCGAAGTAGGCCTTCTGGTCCTCGGTGAGGAACCGCTCGAACGTCTCGTCGCGTTGCGGCTGGTCGAGGGCGGTCAGGTCGAGGTGTCGCCAGGGCAGCGTCACCGACTCCGGGATCACCTGGACGAGGTCGCCGTCGGCCCGGTCGACGAACGCGGCGCGCAGGACGGGGTGGCGGTCCAGGAGTGCCTGCCCTGCGCGGTGCATCCGCTGCGGGTCGACCCTGCCGGACAGGTGGAACACCAGCTGGATGTGGTACGGGTCGAACGACGCCCCGGCGAGCTTGGCCTGGAAGAGGATCCCGGACTGGGCGGGGGTCGCCGGCCAGATCCTGGCGAGCCTGCCGAAGCGGGCCTCCCAGGCGTCGATCTCCGCCTGGCCCACCGTGACCAGGGGTGCGTCGCCGGGGGTGAGGCCGCCCGCGTCGGGGGTGGTGGCGTGGCGGGCCAGCGCGGTCAGCGCCTGGGTCCACAGTGCGGCCAGTTCGGTGACGTCCTCGCGGGACAGGACGCCGGTGGGGAAGCCGAAGTAGGCGGTCAGTTCGTCGCCGTCGCCGGTGTCGGTGGCCACCGCGTTGATCTCCAGCGCGGACAGGACCGGCATGTCCGCGTCCGGTGCGGCGATCAGGTCGCGGTGGGTGGTGTCGGGTGCCCAGCCCAGGCCCCGCAGTTCCTCGGGGATGTCCGCGCCGGAGGCCTTGCCGAGGTAGTTGAAGCCGATCTGCGGGCGGCGCAGGCGGGCCAGCGCGGGCGCGGTCTTCGCGTTGAGGTGGCGCAGCAGGCCGTATCCCATGCCGTGGTCGGGGACGGCCCGCAGCTGTTCCTTGACGGCCTTGACGGCCCGGCCGGCGGCGGGGCCGCCGGCGAACGCGTCGGCCAGGTCGATGCCGGTCACGTCCAGGGCGACCGGGTACATGGCGGTGAACCAGCCGACGGTGGCGGACAGGTCGGCGCCGGGTACGAGGTGGTCCTCGCGGCCGTGGCCCTCGAGCCGGACGAGGGCCGGGGTGGCGGGCACGCCGCGGGTGCGGCGCCAGCGGGCCAGGGCCAGGGCGAGGCCGGTGAGCAGGCCGTCGTCGACGCCGCCGCGGAAGAGGGCGGGCACGGTGTCGAGGAGGGTGGCGGTGACATCGGCCGGCAGCTGGACGCGGACGGTGTCGACGGTGGAGGTGACATCGCGTGCGGGGTCCAGCGGGCGGGCGCCCAGGACCGGTTCGTCACCGGCGAGGACGTCCTGCCACAGCGGCAGTTCGGCGATGCGCCCGGCGGTGGCGGCCTGCTCGGCGAGCGCGTGCGTCCAGCGCCGCAGTGAGGTGCCCGCGGGTGCCGGCAGGGGTTCGAGGCCGCCCTTGACCTGCTGCCAGGCGGCCACCAGGTCGGGCAGCAGGATCCGCCAGGACACCCCGTCGACGACCAGGTGGTGCAGCACGATCAGCAGCCGGTCGGCCCCGGTGGCGCAGGTGAACCGCACGAACTGGGCCATCACGCCGGCGTCCGGGTCCAGGCGGCCGGCGGCCGCGTCCAGTTCGGCCTGCACGGTGGCGGCGTCGTAGGGGACCTCGCGCACCAGCGTGGCGGCGTCCACGGTGCCCGCCTCGCGCATGCGCAGGCCCTTCTCGGCCCGGTCCAGGTGGGAGCGCAGCACGTCGTGCCGGTCCAGGAGGGCCTGCAGGGTCGCGGTGAGGCCGGCCTGGTCGATGTCCTCGGGCAGGGTCAGCAGCGCGGACATGCAGAACCGGCCGACGGGGCCGCCCAGGGCGAGGACGTGGGCCGCGGTCGGCGGCAGCGGGGCCCAGCCCACGCCGCCGCCCGGCAGCTCGGCCAGGGTCACGCGCTCCTCGTCGGCCCGGCCCTCGACCAGCTCGGCGAGCCGGGCGACGGTGCGGTGCTCGAAGATCTCCCGTGTGGTGACGACGACGCCGCGGGTCTTGGCGCGTGCCACGACCTGGATGGAGCGGATGCTGTCGCCGCCGCCGGTGAAGAAGTCGTCGTCGACGCCCACCTGCCCGGCGCCCAGGACGTCGGCGTAGACCTCGGCCAGCACCCGCTCGGCCTCGGTGCGCGGCGCGCGGTACTGGGTGCCGGTGAACTGCGGCTCGGGCAGGGCTGCCCGGTCCAGTTTGCCGTTGGCGGTCAGCGGCAGCCTCTCCAGGACCATCAGCTGGGCGGGCACCATGTAGTCGGGCAGCCGCTTGGCCGCGAACCGGCGCAGATCGGCCACCGAGACACCGGCGTTGATGTCCGCGTCGCCGCCTGTGGCACCGGCTCGGGCCACGTAGCCGACGAGCCGCTTGGTGCCGGAGGGGTCCTCGCACACGGTGACGACGGCCCGGGCGACGGCGGGGTGCTGGGCCAGGACGGTCTCGATCTCGGTGGGTTCGACGCGGATGCCGTTCACCTTGACCTGGTCGTCGGCGCGTCCGGCGTACCTGAGCCGGCCCTCGGCGTCCCACCGGGCCAGGTCGCCGGTGCGGTACATCCGCGTGCCGGGCGGGCCGAAGGGGCAGGCCACGAAGCGTTCCGCGGTGGCGGCACTGTTGTGGTGGTAGCCGCGGGCGACCGGGCCGGCGACGTACAGTTCGCCGATCACGCCCGGCGGGGCCGGGGCCAGTTCGGGTCCCAGGACGTGGGCGCGCATGTTGGCCAGTGGTGTGCCGACCGGTATCGCGCCGGTGTCGCTCCCCTGCCGCGGGACGGTGTGGGTGGAGGCGTAGAAGCTCTCGGTCTGGCCGTAGGCGTTGATGACGCGGGTGCCGGGCAGGATCCGGCGCACCGTGCGGACCATGTCCGCGGAGAGCGCCTCACCGGCGAAGATCACGGTTTCGACGTCGAGGCGCAGTCCGGGGCCGCCGTCGGTGGCGACCTGATCGAGCAGTGCGGCGAACACGGTCGGCACGGCGCTGATGGTGGTGCCCGACCAGGCGTCGCGTTCGGCGAGTTCGAGGACGTCGCGGACGATCTCGACGCTCGCGCCGCAGGTCAGCGCGGTGAAGATCTCGAACACGGAGACGTCGAAGTTCACCGAGGTCGCGGCGAGCATCCGTGAGCCGGCCTCGACGTGGGTGCGCCGGGCCAGGTCCCGTACGCCGTTGACCACGGCGGCGTGGGTGACGGCGACGCCCTTGGGGGTGCCGGTCGAGCCGGACGTGAACATCACGTAGGCGAGGTGGTCCGGGCCGGTGCCGGCGTCCGGTGCCTGGACGGCGGGCCCGTCCAGGCTCAGGTCGTCGAGGTGCAGGACGCGCCGTGCGGCGTTGGCGACGGTGGGCGCCGTCGCGTGGTCGCTGATCACCAGGGCCGGATCGGCGGTGGTGAGCAGCAGGTCGACGCGCGCGGCCGGGTAGTTCGGGTCGACGGGCAGGTAGGCGCCGCCGGCCTTGAGGACGGCGAGGAGGGCTACGGCCAGGTCCGCGGAGCGGGGCAGTGCCACGGCGACCAGGACGTCCGGCCCGACGCCGTGTTCGCGCAGCACGGCGGCCAGCCGGCCGGCGCGGGTCTCCAGTTCGCGGTAGGACAGTTGCGCCGGCCCGCAGACCACCGCGGTCGCGTCCGGTGTCCGTGCCGCCTGGGCGGCGACCAGGTCGGCCATCGTCGTGTCCGGCACGGGCGCCGTGGTGTCGTTCAGCCGGGTCAGCCGGTCCTGTTCGGCCGTGGTGAGGATCTCCACCCGGCCCAGGCGGGTGCCGGGGTCGGCGACGACCTGGCGCAGCACGCGGACGTAGCGGTCGACCAGACTCTGGGCGGTGGCGTGGTCGAACAGTTCCGTCGCGTACTCCAGGCGCCCGTAGGCGCGGCCCGAGGGGTCGGGGACGATGTTGAAGAACAGGTCGAACTTGGCGGTGTCGGTGCCCAGCGGGACGGGGGTGACCTTGAGGCCGGGCACCTCGAGGGGGGACCAGGCGAACTGCCAGGCCAGCATCACCTGGAACAGGGGCTGGTAGGCGGTGGTGCGCTCCGGGTCGAGGAGTTCCACCAGGTGCTCGAAGGGGACGTCCTGGTTGTCGTAGGCGCCCAGCGCCCGGTCGCGGACCTGGTCCAGCAGATCGCCGAACGACGGGTTGCGGGAGAGGTCGACGCGCAGCACCCAGGTGTTGGCGAAGAACCCGATCAGGTCTTCCAGCTGCTCGTCGGGGCGCCCTTCGATGGGGCTGCCGATGGTGAGGTCGTTGCCGGCGCCGAGGTGGTGCAGCAGCACCGCGAGCGCGGCCTGGGCGACCATCGGCGCGGTGGCGCCGTGCTCGGCGGCCAGGCGGCCGATCCCGGTGACCACGTCGGGTTCGAGTTCGAGGTCGACATGGCCGCCGCGGTGGCCGGCCGAGGTGGGCCGCGGGCGGTCCAGCGGCAGCTGCACCGGCTGCGGCACTGCGGACAGCTCGCGGCGCCAGTAGTCGAGTTGCTCGAAGGCGACGCTGTCGGGGTCGTCCTCGTCGCCCAGCATCTGCCGCTGCCACACGGTGTAGTCCTTGTACTGCACCGTGAGCGGCTGCCAGTCGGGGGCCTGGCCGCGCCCGCGGGCGGCGTAGGCGGCCAGCAGGTCGCGCAGGAACGGGGCCATCGACGCGCCGTCCGCGGCGACGTGGTGGAAGACGAACACCAGCACGTGCTCGTGCGCGGAGAGGCGGAAGACGCGGGTGCGCAGCGGCAGGTCCGTGTCCAGTTCGAAGCCTTCGCCCACGAAGCGGCGCATCGCCTCGTCCACCGCGTCCGCGGCCACGTCGACCACCCGGAAGGCGAGGTCGGCCTCCTGGGGGTCCAGGATGCGCTGCTCCGGGGTGCCGTCCGGCCTCTCGACGAGCAGGGTGCGCAGGCTCTCGTGCCGGGTGGCGACGTCGGTCACCGCCGCGGCCAGGGCCTTGGTGTCCAGCGGCCCGTCCAGGCGCAGCACGAACGGGATGTTGTACGTCGCGGACGGCCCCTGCAGACGGTGGAGGAACCACAGCCTGCGCTGGGCGAAGGACAACGGGATCATCGTGCTACTCCTAAACGTTCATCTGTCGCAGCTGGAGGCGGTTCGACTTGGCCGACTTCTCGATCCGGGCCGCCAGTTCGGCGACGGTGGGGCTGCGGAACACGGTCGTGACCTTCACGTCGACGCCGAGTTCGTTGCGGATGCGGCCGACCAGCCGGGTGGCCAGCAGCGAATGCCCGCCGTTGTCGAAGAAGTCGACGTCGACACCGACCTCGTCCGCTCCGAGGAGTTCGGCGAACAGCCGGCACAGGACTTCCTCGTTGTGGTTGCGCGGTCCTCGTCCGGTGGCGGTCTCGGCGCGGTCGGGTGCGGGCAGGGCGCCCCGGTCGAGTTTCCCGCTGGGTGTCTTGGGGAGTTCGGCGAGCGGCACGAGCGCGGTGGGGACCATGTACTCCGGCAGCCGTTCGCGGGCCAGGCCGGTCAGGGCGGCGAGGTCCAGGCCGGCCGGGTCCGTGGTGGCGGCCGGCACGAGGTAGGCGACCAGGCGCTGGTCGCCGGGGCGGTCCTCGCGCACCAGGGCCACCGCGCTGTCGACGTCGGGGTGCGCGGCGAGGGCCTGTTCGATCTCGCCGAGCTCGATGCGGAAGCCGCGGATCTTGACCTGGAAGTCGGAGCGGCCGATGTACTCCACCTGGCCGTCCCCGCTCCAGCGCACGACGTCCCCGGTGCGGTACATGCGGCTGCCGGGTGCTCCGAAGGGGCAGGCCACGAAGCGGTCCGCGGTCAGTCCCATCTGTCCGAGGTAGCCCCGGGCGAGCTGGTCGCCGGCGAGGTACAGCTCTCCGGTGACCCCGGCCGGGACCGGGCGCAGGGCCGCGTCCAGGACGTACACCTGGGTGTTCCACACCGGTGTGCCGATCGGCAGGCGGTCCGCGCCGGGCACGTACTGGTGGGCGGTGACCTCGACGGCCGCCTCGGTGGGCCCGTAGAGGTTGTTGGCGGTGCAGTTCGGCAGCAGCTGGGTGAACCGGTCGGCCAGCGCGGGCGGGAACGCCTCGCCGGCGACCTCGATCCAGCGCAGGCTGGTGCAGTCCTTGGCCGAGGGTTCGGCGACGAACGCCTCCAGCAGGGAGGGCACGAAGTCGGCGCCGGTGACCTGTTCGCGCCGTATCAGTTCCGCCAGGTAGGCGGGGTCGCGGCGGCCGTCGGGGCGGGCGATGACGACCGCGGCGCCGGCCTGAAGGGGCGCGAACAGTTCCGGCACCGACACGTCGAAGCTGGCCGTCGTGCTCAGCAGCACCCGGTCCTCGGGCGTGACGTCGAAGTGCGCGAGTCCCCACTGGAGCCGGTTCATGATCGCCCGGTGTGCCACCGGCACGCCCTTGGGGCCGCCGGTGGAGCCGGAGGTGAAGATGGCGTAGGCGGCGTTGTCCGGCGACAGGGTGCGCTCGGGGTCGCTCTGCGGGTGGCCGGAGACGTCCGGGAGGCTCTGGTCGAGCACCAGCAGCGGCCGGGCGCCGGCCAGGACGTGCCGCACCCGGTCCTCGGGCAGTTCGGTGTCGATGGGCACGTAGGCGGCGCCGGCCTTGACCACGGCGTAGATCGCCACCATCAGGTCCACCGAGCGGGGGATCTTCACCGCGACCAGTTTTTCGGGGCCCGCGCCCTGTTCGATGAGCCAGTGCGCGAGCTGGTTGGCGCGCTTGTTGAACTCGGTGTAGGTCAGCCGCTCGTGCTCGCCGATGACCGCGAGGCGGTCGGGGGTGCGGGCGGCCTGGGCCTCGAACGCGCCGGGCAGGGTGTCGGGGGTGAGCGGGTGCGCGGTGTCGTTGATCTGCCGCACCAGCCGGTCGCGTTCCTCCTCCCCCAGGACCTCCACGGCGGCGACCGGCACCGTGGGGTCCTGGAGGACCTGCTCCAGGACGCGGACGAGTCGGGCGGCGATGGCCTCGGCCGCCTGGTGGTCGTAGAGGTTCTTCTGGTAGTCGAGGGACAGGCGCAGGTAGGGGTCGGAGGAGTTGAGGGTGAGGGGGTAGTGGGAGCCCGCGAACGGGCGGATGGCGTCGATCGTGAAGCCCGCGGAGGTGTTCGCGTCGACGATGCCCTCGCGGTCCACCGGGTAGTTCTCGAACACCACGATCGTGTCGAACAGGGAGGGCAGGCCGGTGCCGCGCTGGATGTCGGCCAGGCCGTAGTAGTGGTGGTCGAGCAGGGTGATCTGCCGGTTCTGCAGGTCGGTGATGACCTCGCCGAGGCCGGCTTCGGGCCGGCACAGGGCCCTGGTCGGCAGGGAGTTGATGAACAGGCCGACCATCTCGTCGCTGCCGGTCAGGTCGGCGGGGCGGCCGTTGACGGCGGCGCCGAACACCACGTCGTGCTGTCCGGTCAGTTTCGAGATCAGCACCGCCCACGCGCCCTGCAGCAGCGTGTTGAGCGTGACGCCGAGCTGTGCGGCGCGCCGGGCCAGTTCGCGGCCCTTGTCGATGGACAGCGGCACCTCGACGCGTCCCAGGGAGGATGCCTGGCCCTGGGAGGTGAGGCCCGCGGCGACGTGGGTCGGCTCGTCGAATCCGTCGAGTTCGGCCTTCCACCGGGCGGCGGAGGCGTCCTTGTCCTGCCGGGTCAGCCAGGCCAGGTAGTCGCCGTAGGAGCGGACCGGGGCGAGGGCGGTGGTCCCGGCGTACAGCCTCACCAGGTCCGTGATCACCAGCGGTGAGGACCAGCCGTCGAACAGGGTGTGGTGGGCGGTGAGGACGACCTTGGCCCGCTGCGGCCCGCAGGTGAGCAGGGCCAGGCGCAGCAACGGCGGCCGGGTGGGGTCGAGTTGGTTCGCGCGGTCGGCGGCCAGCGCCGCGTCCAGTGCCGCGTTCTGCTCGGCCTCGCTGTATCCGGTCAGGTCCAGGTGCTGCCAGGGCAGGTCGACGTGCTCGGCCACGACCTGCACCGGCTCGCCGTCGGCGGTGGTCAGGAACGCGGAGCGCAGGTTGGGGTAGCGCTCGAGCAGTGCCTGTCCGGCGGCGCGCATGCGGTCGGGGTCGACGTGTCCGGACAGGTGCAGCACGAACTGCATGTGGTAGACATCGAAGGCGCCGTCGGCGAGCGCGGCCTGGAACTGGATACCGGACTGTCCCGGGGCCTGCGGCCACACCTGGGCCAGCCGGCCGTAGCGCTCCTCCCAGGTCTCGATGTCGCGCTGGCCGACGGTGACCAGCGGGGCGTCGGCGGGGGTGAGTCCGCCGATGTCGCCGGTGGCGGCGTAGGCGGCCATGCCGTGCAGCACCTTGACCCACAGTTCGGCCAGTTCGGCGGTCCGTTCGCGGGAGAGCACTCCGGTGGGGAACATGAAGGCGGCCTGCAGTCGGGTGCCCTCGGCGGTGTCCGTGGCGACGGAGTTGACCTCCAGGGCGGACAGGGCGGGCAGGTCCGGGTCGGGCTGCGCGATCAGTTCGGCGGACCAGGACGCCGGTCCCCACCCGTCGGTGCGCAGGTGTTCGGGCACGTCGGTGTCGGAGATCCGGCCGAGGTAGTTGAACCCGATCTGCGGGACCGGGAGGCCGGCGAGCTGTTCGGCGGTCTCGGGGTTGAGGTGGCGCAGCAGTCCGTAGCCCAGGCCCTTGCCGGGGACCTCGCGCAGCTGCTCCTTGACCCGTTTGATCGCCGTGGCGGCGGCGGGGCCGCCGGCCAGCACGTCGTCCAGGTCCACCGCCGTCACGTCGACGCGGGCGGGGTACATGGTGGTGAACCAGCCGACGGTGCGGGAGAGGTCGGCGCCGGGGACGGCGTCCTCCTCGCGGCCGTGTCCTTCGAGACGGACCAGTGTCGGGCCGTCCGTGGTGCGCCAGTGGTCGAGGGCCAGGGCGAGGGCGGCGAGCAGTACGTCGGTGCCGGTGCCCTTGAACGCGGCGGGCAGGGTGGTCAGGACGGCGTCGGTGACGTCGGCGGGCAGCTGGACCCGCACGGTCTCGACGGTGGACCACACGTCGAGTGCCGGGTCGAACGCCCGGGTGCCCAGTGGGGGGTTGGGGGATTCGAGGAGGTCGCGCCAGTACGGCAGTTCCGCTTCCCGCCGCTCGGAGAGGGCCTCGTCGGCCAGGGCGGCCGCCCAGCGGCGGGCGGAGGTGCCGACCGGGGGCAGTTCGGGTGCGGTGCCGGTGCGGACCTGCTGCCATGCCTCGGCGAAGTCCGACATGAGGATGCGCCAGGAGACGCCGTCCACCACCAGGTGGTGCAGGACCACCAGCAGCCTGCCCCGGCCCGATGCGGCGGCGAACCAGACGAAGTCGGCCATGGTTCCGGCCTGCGGGTCCAGGCGGCCGACCGCGTCGTGCAGTTCCGCCTTGGCCGCGGCCAGCGCGGACGGCTCCTCCCAGCGGCCCTGGCAGTCGACCCGGCGGATGAGGTCCGCGGCCCGCACGGTGCCCGCCGGGCGGGCGACGAGGGTGGGCTCGTCGCCGCGCACCAGGTGGGCGCGCAGCAGGTCGTGCCGGTTAAGGACGGCGTCCAGGGTCGCGGTGAGGCCGTCCGCGTCGATGCCCGCGGGCAGTTCGAGGACCATCGACATGGCGAACCGGTCCGTGCCGCCGCCGTGTTCGAACACGTGCCGGGCCACCGGCTGCAGCGGCATCGGGCCGATGCCGCCTTCCTCGTCCTCCTCCAGGACGGGTGTTTGTCCCTGGCGGGCGGAGGCGACCTCGGCGAGGCGGGCCGCGGTGCGGCACTCGAAGATCTCCCGGGTGGACAGCTCCAGGCCGCGGGCCCTGGCCCTGGCCACCACCTGGATGGAGCGGAGGCTGTCGCCTCCGACCGCGAAGAAGTCGTCGTCGGCGCCGACGCGTTCCACGCCCAGGACGTCCGCGTAGGCGGCGGTGATGATGGTCTCGGCCTCGGTGCGGGGCGCGCGGTAGGCCTCGCCGAGGAACTCCGGTTCGGGCAGGGCCGAGCGGTCCAGTTTTCCGGTCGCACCCAGCGGGAGGCGGCCCAGGGCCACGAAGGCGGCCGGGACCATGTAGTCGGGCAGCCGTGCGGCGACGAACTTGCGCAGCTCGGCGGAGGAGGCTCCGGCGAGGACGTCCACGTCGCCGATGCCGCCGGCGCCGTCGTCGCCGACGGCTCCCTCACCGGTGTGCACCACGTAGGCGACGAGCCGTTTGCCGCCCGCGGGCACCTCCCGGCTGATGACCACCGCCTCGCTGATCCCGGGGTGCTGGGTGATCGCCGCCTCGACCTCGGCGGTCTCGATGCGGAAGCCGCGCACCTTGACCTGGCCGTCGCCGCGGCCCACGCACTCCAGCTGTCCCTGGGCGTTCCAACGGGCGAGGTCGCCGGTGCGGTACATCCGTTCGCCGGCCCGGCCGTAGGGGTTGGCCACGTAGCGTTCGGCGGTCAGGGCGGCGCGGCCGTGGTAGCCGCGGCCCAGGCAGGTGCCGACGACGTACAGCTCGCCGATGACGCCCTGGGGCACCGGGGCGAGGCCCGGGCCGAGGACGTAGGCGCGCATGTTGCCCAGCGGGGTGCCGATGGGGGCGACGTCGCTGTCGGACCACTCCTTGGACGGTGCGAGGGAGAAGGTGGTGGCGTAGAAGCTCTCGCTCTGGCCGTAGGAGTTGATGATGCGGGCGTCGGGCAGGGCCTCGCGCAGCTGGCGCACCAGCCGGCCCGGGAGCACGTCGCCGGCGAGGACGACCGTGCGGATGTCGGGCGCTTTGCCGAGGTGGGGGACGAGTTCGCTCAGTACCGAGGGGACGCCGCTGACGATGTGCCCGTCCCAGCTGTCGCGCTCGGCCAGTGCCAGCGTGTTCGCGACGATCTCGGCCGTGCCGCCGGTGGTCAGGGTGGTCAGCAGCTCGAAGACGGAGACGTCGAAGTTGACGGAGGTGCCGGCCAGCATCCGCCACCCGGGCGGTGTGCCGAGGACGTCCACCAGTTCCCGTACGCCGTCGACGACGCCCCGGTGGGTGATGGCCGCGCCCTTGGGCTTGCCGGTGGAGCCGGAGGTGTACATCACGTACGCGAGGTTGTCCGGGCCGAGCGGCGCGCGGCGGGCCGTGTCGTCGGGGGCGCCCGTGGCGGGCTCCCAGTCGGCGTGCCGGTCGAGGCGGACGACGGTGTCGATGGTGTTGGCGGGGATCTCCTGCCAGGTCGCGGTGTCGGTGACCGCGAAGCGCGGGGCCGCCTCGGACAGCACGCTGTGGGCCCGTCCCTGGGCGTACTGCGGGTCCAGCGGCAGATAGCCCGCACCGGACTTGAGGATGCCGAGCAGGCCGATCACCAGGTCCTCGGTGCGCGGCAGCGCGAGGACCACCAGGTCCTCGGGGCCGGCGCCGCGCCGGATGAGTTCCCGGGCGAGCGCGTCGGCCCGTTCGTCCAGTTCCCGGTAGGTCAGCATCCGGCCGTCGCACGCGAGCGCGGGGGCGTCGGGGGTGCGGGCGGCCTGGTTCTCGAACAGCTGCGGGATCGTCGCCGCGGGCGCCGCCGCGAGGGTGTCGTCGGTGCGGGCGAGCAGGTGCTCGCGCTCGGTGGTGTCGAGGACGTCGACGGTGCCGATCACGCGCTCGGGGTCGGCCACGAGCCGGCCCAGCACGCGGACGAACCGCTGTGCGATGGCGTCGGCGGTGTCCTGGTCGAAGAGGCTGGTGGCGTACTCCAGCCGGCACCGGGCGCCGCCGGAGCTGTCCGGGAGGAGGTCGAAGAACAGGTCGAACTTGGCGGTGCCGGTCTCCAGCCGTTCGACCTGGACGCCGAGGCCGGGCAGCTCGAGCGGCGGCACGGGCGGCTGCCAGGAGAGCATGACCTGGAAGAAGGGGTTGTAGGCGGTGGAGCGGTCGGGGTTGAGGAGCTCCACCAGCCGCTCGAAGGGCATGTCCTGGTTGTCGTAGGCGGCCAGCGAGCGGTCGCGGACCTGCTCCAGCAGGGCGCGGAAGGTCGGGTTGGCGGAGAGGTCGACGCGCAGTACCCAGGTGTTGACGAAGAAGCCGACGAGGTCGCGCAGTTCCTCGTCGGTGCGGTCGGTGATCGGGGCGCCGATGGACAGGTCGTCGCCGCATCCCAGGTGATGCAGCAGGACCGCCAGCGCCGCGTGCATGACCATCGACACCGTGGTGTCCGCCCCGGTGGCCAGCTTCTCCACGGCGCCGAGCAGGTCGGGGTCGATGGTGAACGGGATCCGGTCGCCGTCGGGGCTCATCACCCGCGGGCGCGGGCGGTCCGTCGGCAGGGCCAGCGGCTGCGGGAGGTCGGCCAGCGCCTTGCCCCAGTAGGCCAGTTGGCGGGCGGAGAGGCTGTCCGGGTCGGACTCGTCGCCGAGCACGTCGCGCTGCCACAGCGTGTAGTCCGCGTACTGCACCGGAAGCGGCTCCCACTCGGGTGCCCTGCCCTCGGCGCGGAGCGCGTAGGCGGTGGTGAGATCGCGGAACAGCGGCCCGAAGGACTCCCCGTCCACGGCGATGTGGTGCGCGACGACGACCAGGGTGTGCTCGTCGGGTGCGCACCGCAGCAGCCGGGCGCGGATCGGGGTGTCGGCGGCCAGGTCGAAGGTGGCGGTGGCCGCCTCCTCGACGGCCGCCGCCCGGTCCTGCTCGGTGACGTCGAGGACCCTCAGGTCGAAGGGCTTCTCCCCCGACGCCAGCACCTGCTGGTGCGGGACGCCGTCGTCGCCCTCGACGATCACGGTGCGCAGGACCTCGTGCCGGTCGACGACGTCACCGAGCGCCGCCTGCAGCGCGCCGGCGTCCAGTTCACCGGTCAGCCGCAGGGCGAAGGCGCCGTTGTAGGTCGGCGAGGGGCCTTCGAACCGGTCCACGAACCACAGCCGGCGCTGCGCGAACGACAACGGGATCATTGTGTTTCTCCAAATCGGCAGAACCAGGAGGGAGCGGGCCGCGACTCAGCTCAGGTCGAGCAGGTCCAGAAGTTCGTCGTTGTAGAAGTCGTCGATGGAGCACGCCCCCGACAGGGTCGAGAAGTAGCGGTCGATGTGCTCCTGGTGGCCGACCAGTTGCTGCAGCATCTCCACGCGGCCCTCGGGCTTGAGCTCGGCCACGTTCAGGGCGCCCTGGTAGTGGCTGAGGGCCTCGCCGCTCAGGTCGTTCTCGTAGCGCTTGAGCGCGGTGCGCAGCGCGGCGTCGTCGTGCAGCTGCGTGCCGACGTGGTCGATGAGGGACTGGGCCTGGGCGAAGGCCTCGGTGATGCCGCGGGCGGTGATGGAGTCCTTGTGGTTGACCGCGTCGCCGACCAGCACCCAGCCGGGGCCGTAGGCCTTGCGGAAGTAGTTCTCCTGGTGGCCCGTGCCGTAGATCTGCTCCACCCGCCGGCCCGCCCGCATCCGCTCGTACAGTTCGGGCGCGGTCGTGCGGAAGGAGTCGAGGTAGAAGGGCTCCACTCCCTTGCGGACCTCGTTGTAGAGGTCCTGCGGGAAGTAGGTCATCAGCAGCGTGAGGTCGTCGTTGGTGGGGATGACGCCGATCCAGCGGCCGGGCCGCTCGTACAGCTCGAAGTGCGAGGGGACGTTCTCCCAGTAGCTGTAGTAGGTGCAGCTCACCCGCGGGTGCTCGATGACGTTGCGCGCGCCCGTCTTGCGGGCCACCAGGGAGCGCATGCCGTCCGCTCCGACGACCAGGCGTGCCCGCTCCGTGGTCTCGGTGCCTTCGGGTGTCGTGTAGCGCACGCCGGTGACCCGGTCGTCCTGCCACACCAGGTCCTTGACCGCGCAGCCCTCCCGGAAGTCCACGCCGGCCTCGACGGCCCCCTCGGCGAGCAGCGGGTCCAGGACGTAGCGCCGGGGGGCGTAGGTGTGGTCCAGGCCGTCGACCGGCAGGGAGAAGCCCTCGATGCGCACCCCGGGGCCCTGGTAGCTCTGGCGGGTGATGGGCCGGCAGCCCGCGTCGCGGAGCTTGCCGAGCAGTCCCCACCGGTTCAGCAGTCCCATGCCCTGCATGTGGATGTAGTGCGAGGACAGCGTGTCCTGCGGGAACCGTGCCTTCTCCAGCAGCAGGACCCGGTAGCCCTGCCGGGCGAAGAGCATGGCCGTCGGCGAACCCGCACAACGGGCACCGATGACAATCACGTCGTACATGGCGCGCCTCTCTGACCAGATAGTTTTTTGCACGCAACGCGGCCCGCGGGCCGGGAGATCCTCGTGGGGCCGGCCGGCTATCGATGCGGCGGCAGGGATTCGATGTAGGCGGAGATCGACGCCACCGTGGGGTGGAGGAACATCTGGTCCATGGGGACCTCGGCGCCCAGTTCCTCCAGGAAGGCGCCCTGGATCCTGACCATGATCACGGACTGGCCGCCGAGGGCGAAGAAGTCGTCGTCGGCCGCTATGTCCTCGCGCTTCAGTTCCCGGCGCCAGATGGCGTGCACGCTGTCGGCAGTCATCACTGTCCTCGGTTCTTGAGGGCGTCGACCAGCGCCGCGCGGTCGACTTTCCCGTGCGGGCTCAAAGGGATCGCCGCGATGTCGATGAACCTGGCCGGGACCATGTTCCGCGGCAGCGCCTGAAGGAGGCGGGCGCGCACGGCGTCCTCGGCGAGAGCGCCCGCCTCCGGTACCACGAACGCGGTCAGCTCGGCCTCGCCGGCGTCGGTGTGGGTGACCGCCACGGCGGCCTCCCGCACCTCGGCCAGCCTGCCGAGCGCGCGTTCGATGTCGGTGGGATCGATGCGCATGCCGCGCACCTTCACCTGTGCGTCCATCCGCCCGGCGACGACGAGGTCACCGGCCTCGCTCACCCGGCCGCGGTCGCCGGTGCGGTACAGCCTGACCGGCGCGCCGTCGACCTCGACCGTCGTGAACCTGGCGTTCTCGGGGCCGGCGGCGCCCAGGTAGCCGGCGCCGACACCGGCCCCGGCGATGCAGATCTCGCCCTCCTCCCCCGCTTCGACACCGCGCAGTCGCTCGTCGAGGAGGTGGATGTCGGTGTTGTACGCCGGCCGGCCGACCGGGGCGATGTCGTGCTCGCCCGTCCGGTACCCGGCGAGGTCGAACGACGTCGCCACGTCCGTGCACTCGGCCACGCCGTACTGGTGCAGCAGGGTGCAGGTGTTGCCCTCGCGCCGCATCCAGTCGGTGAGCCGCTCGGGCTTGAGCGCCTCCCCGCCGAACAGGACGTAGTCGAGACGGGTGAGGGCGTCGCCGCCGCGCGCGTTCTCCCAGTCGATCAGTACGTACAGGGTGCTGGAGGCGCAGTGCACCACGCGGATGTCGTGCTCGCGCAGGACGCGGTAGGCCAGCATGGCGTCGAAGTTGCGGCTGGCCAGCAGGTACTGGGTGGCGCCGCAGAACAGCGGTGTCATCAGCGCGCGTTGGGAGAGGTCGAAGCCGAACGCGCTGACGACGAGGTTGTCCGAGCCGCTGTGCAGGCCGTACTCGAGCTTCAGCCAGTTCATCAGGTTGAACCAGCCCTCGTGGCGCACCGCGGTCAGCTTCGGCGTACCGGTGGAGCCGGAGGTGAAGACGGCGTAGCAGATGTCGTCGCCCGTGACGGGGACGCCGGGAGAGGTCTCCGGCAGGTCCGCCAGGTGCTCGCCGAGTTCGTCGAGGTCGACGACGTCGACGGCCGCCGAGGCGACCATGGCGGCCGTCGCCGGGGAGGCCACGATCAGGGCGAGGCCGGGGACCTGGCCCAGCAGCAGCTGGAGCCTGGCGGCCGGGTAGGCCGGGTCGAACGGCACGTAGGCCGCGCCCGCCTTCAGTGTGCCGAGGATGGCGACGAGCAGGTCGATGGAGTAGTCGAGGCAGACGCCGACCTTCGCGCCCCGGCCGTGTCCGCGCGCAGTGAGGAAGTGCGCGAACCGGTTCGCCCTCGCGTCCAGTTCGGCGTACGTCACCTGCCGGCCGGCCCAGACGACGGCGACGGCGTCGGGGGTGGCCTGCGCGTGCGCCTCGAACTGCTGGTGGACGACGGGCGCCGGGGGAAGGGCGACCCGTTTTCCCTGAAGGATCATCAACTGACTCCGATATGAGGGGTGTCCAGAGGGGTGTCCGGTCGGACGAGCCGCCGGCCCGCCGCGCGGTAGGGGTGTGCCGGCGCCTTCGGGCGGTGCGGGGCGGCTTCGGGCGGTGCGTCGGTGCGCGCTGCTTGTTCAGGCGGTGCGCCGGTCGGTGGTGCGCCGGTCGGCGTCGTGCCGGTCGGTGGTGTCGAGCGTCTGGGTGACCCACCGGCCGACGGGCAGGCCGTGTGCGGCGGCCTGCCGGGAGTAGTGCTCCAGCTGGTCGGCGGACAGCTCGATGGTGAGCGTGGTGACCTGCCGGTGCTGCTCGGTGGCGGCCGGCTCGACGGGCCGGGGCACCTCCCGCTTCCCGGTGTCCGTGCCCGGGGAGTCGCCGGCCTCGTCGCTCTGCGCGGCCAGGCCGGCGCGGAGCGCCCTGCGCAGTTCGTTGCGCGACCACTTCTGCTGTTCGGCCCTGCGCAGCCAGTAGTCCTGCTCCGGCGGCGAGAGGCGGGTGACCTCGGCGTGGTGGGCGAAGCTGAGGCCGTCGTGCCTGCGGTGGTGCTCGAACCGCCGGGCCACCCACGCGTAGTTGCGCAGGGTCTGGTAGTCGAGCCCGGTGCGCTCGATCGCCTCCTTGTAGCGCCGCCACCCGTAGGTGGCCTCACCGTAGAGCAGCCAGTCGGCGAGCCACCACGCGGAGGAGTTCACGAGCTCGCGCAGGTTGGCGCCGATCCGCTCCCAGGACCGCTCCGGCAGGTTGGGGGGGAAGACCATCCCCGACTTCTGCACCGTGGCCTGCGACCCCACGAAGGACAGGACGTCGCCCTGCGCCGGCGCACGGCCGGCGTCCACGGGCCCCGGCCGGTGCCTGCCCGCGGTTCTCACAGCCCCCGTCACAACCTTCAACTCCCCACTCGAAGTGTCTTCCTGGGCGCGGACCGGTCCGGGGCGGACGGCAGCGTCGTGCCGGCCGGGTCGCGGGAGCGGCGGCGGTCAGTCCGCCGCCATGGCCTCCTGAAGGCTCTTGGGCCGCAGGTCGGTCCAGTTCTGCTCGACGTACTCCAGGCACTCGGCCTTGGCCGCCTCACCGAAGACCACACGCCAGCCCGCGGGCACCTCGGCGAACACCGGCCACAGGGAGTGCTGCTCCTCGTCGTTGACGACCACGTAGAAACGGCCGTCCGCGTCATCGAAGGGGTTCGTGCTCAACTGGGCACCGTCCTTGTCGGTCAGGGGGTGACTCGGGATGGGAAATCGCCTGGCCGGGTGCGCGGGGCACCGGGCGCGGGTCCGCCGGCCGGTGCCCGTCCGGTCGACGGGACACCCGCGCTGTCCGGTCGACAGGACAGCCGGCGCCGGTGGCGGCCCCGGCGATGCCTCAAAACCGTAGGGAGCACGCCGTCGGCGCTACAAGGGCGGCGGCCCCGTCGGCCCCCTGCCGTCCGCCCGCACCCGCGCCCCGCGGTGATCCTCTGTACCGGGCCGGTTTCGTGTGCCACGATGCCGCGCCCACGGAGCCGCCGGGCACCGGGTGATGCCGGTCCGCGGACCGGCCGGGCAGCCCGCAGCACCCCGCCCCGGACCCGGCCGGGCAGCCGACGACGCCCCGCCCGGACTCGACCGGGCCCCCGCGACGCCTTGATCCCGGACTCGGCCGGGCACCCGGCGACGCCCTGGCACCGGAGTCGGCCGGGCACCGGGCGACGGCGTGCCCGCGGACTCGCCCCGGGCCCGTTTGAGGCCGCGGATGGCACGGGACGCGGCCCCGGCGCCGGACGCGGGCCGGGCGCAGCCCTTCGCCCCTCCCCCGCGCCGCGCGGCGCGCGGCGACGGACGTACGACCCGGCCACACCCGGGGTGCGCCGAACTCCCTTGCGCGCACCGGTAGAACGATCAATTCCGGCCGTCGGCGGGGCAGGGCGGCGGGCGGTCGGAGGGCAGTGCACCTGCGCCTTCCCGGCCGTGGTGGCGCCGCACGAGTTGCCCGCGAGCCAGGTGACCTACGGTGCCGCCACGAACCGCACCTGTACGGATCCAGCCAATGTGCGGACGAGACGAAGAGACGGGGAAACGACGATGACGATGCGGAACAGGCCAAGAGCCGGCGTGGTCGGCCTGGCGGCGGTGGCCCTGACGGCCACCGTCCTCACGGGTCCCGCCCGGGCATCGGGTGACACGGCCGCGGGGGCGGCCGGCCACCAGAGCACGCAGGCGGCGATCGAGGCGGCCGTCGCGGCCGGTGTCCCCGGCGTGAGCGCCGAGGCGCGGGACGCCGCCGGTGTCTGGAAGACCGCGGCGGGCGTCGGCAACCGGGAGACGGGCGCGCCGCGCGGCAAGAACGACCGGTTCCGCACCGGCAGCATCACCAACACCTTCGTGGCGACGGTCCTGCTCCAGATGGAGGCGGAGAGGAAGATCGGCCTCGACGACCCGGTCGAGCGCTACCTGCCCGGCGTGGTGAGCGGCAACGGCAACGACGGCGCCCTGATCACCGTCCGGCAGCTGCTGAACCACACCAGCGGGCTGTTCGACTACCTCGCCGACGTGCCGTACTACCAGACGTACACCATGGGCGACAGCTTCCTGCAGCACCGCTACGACACCCTGACGGCCCAGCAGCGTCTGCAGGTGGCCTTCTCCCACGCGCCGCTGTTCCAGCCCGGCGCCCGGCACGCGTTCTCCCACACCAACGACGTCCTGGCGGCACTGATCGTCCAGAAGGTCGGCGGCAGGCCGTACGAGGACGAGGTGCGCCAGCGCATCATCGAGCCGCTGGGGCTGACGTCGACGTCCAACCCCGGCACCGGCAGCGACCTGCCCCGGCCCAGCGGCCGCGGCTACTCCAAGCTCTTCTACAGCACCCAGCCGGAGCGGATCGACGACGTCACCGAGCTGAACGGCTCCCAGAACTGGGGCGACGGCGACATCATCTCCAGCGCCCACGACCTGAACCTGTTCTACCGGGCCCTGCTGGGCAAAAAGCTGCTGCCGGCGCAGCAGCTGAAGGAGCTGAAGACGACCGTCGTCAACCCCGACCTGCCGATCACGTCCTACGGGCTGGGCATCGAGAAGCTCACGATGAGCTGCGGCGACATCTGGTACCACGACGGGGGTGTGGTGGGGTCGCTGACGCTGGCCGCCTTCACCGAGGACGGCCGTCATGAACTCACCTTCAACTACAACGGCGACTGGGACGCGTCGGCGATCCTGCCCATCCTGAACGCCGAGTTCTGCGAGCAGACGTCCGGCTGACGCCACGAGGCAACCCGACCGCGTCCCACCAGGAGAGCAGATGACAGTGCGAGCAGCCGTGGCCGGAGCGAGCGGGTACGCGGGGGGCGAACTCCTGCGTCTGCTCCTTTCCCACCCCGAGGTGCGGATCGGCGCCCTGACCGGGCACTCCAGCGCGGGGCAGCGGCTGGGCACCCTCCAGCCGCACCTGGCCGCGCTGGCCGGACGGGAGGTGGGGCCCACCACCGCCGAGGCCCTTCGGGGACACGACGTCGTCTTCCTCGCCCTGCCGCACGGCCAGTCCGCCGCCGTGGCACGGGAGTTGGACGAGAACACGCTCGTCGTCGACTGCGGGGCGGACTTCCGTCTCGCGGACGCGGCCGACTGGGAGAGGTTCTACGGCTCCCCGCACGCGGGCACCTGGCCCTACGGACTGCCCGAACTGCCGGGCGCCCGCGAGAAGTTGGCGGGTGCCCGGCGCATCGCGGTGCCGGGCTGCTATCCGACGGCGGTGTCCCTGGCGCTCTTTCCCGCCTACGCGGCCCGTATCGCCGGGCCGGAGGCGGTGGTCGTCGCGGCGTCGGGCACGTCGGGGGCCGGGAAGTCACCCCGGGCGGACCTGCTCGGCAGTGAGGTCATGGGGTCCATGCGGCCCTACGGCGTGGGCGGCGGCCACCGGCACACCCCGGAGATGGTGCAGAACCTCAGCGCCGTGGCGGGCCACCGAATCGCCGTCTCCTTCACCCCGACCCTGGCCCCCATGCCGCGCGGCATCCTGGCCACCTGCTCCGCCGCGGCCCGGCCCGGCACCGGCGTCCAGGACGTGCGGGCCGCGTACGAGAAGGCGCTGGCCGACGAGCCGTTCGTCCGGCTGCTGCCGCAGGGACAGTGGCCCAGTACCGGGGCCGTGTACGGGTCGAACGCCGTCCAGGTCCAGGTGGCCCTCGATCCGGCGGTCGGCCGGATCATCGCGGTCAGCGCCGTCGACAACCTCACCAAGGGCACCGCGGGCGGCGCCGTGCAGAGCATGAACATCGCCCTGGGTCTTCCCGAGGAGCTGGGGCTTTCCACGACCGGAGTCGCACCGTGATCCGGGGCGGCACGGACATCAGCCGCTGACGCGGCGCGCCGATTGAGGAGATGCAGTGAGCGTCACCGCAGCACGAGGCTTCAGGGCGGCGGGCACCGCCGCGGGAATCAAGAACAACGGCAGCCCGGATCTGGCGCTGGTGGTCAACGACGGGCCGTGCTGTGCCGCGGCCGGTGTCTTCACCTCCAACCGTGTGCAGGCGGCCCCCGTCCAGTGGTCCCGGCACATCCTGGCGGACGGCGGGATCCGCGCGGTCGTCCTCAACTCCGGCGGCGCCAACGCCTGTACCGGAGCGCAGGGCCTGAAGGACACGCAGGCCACCGCCGAGCGGGCCGCCGGCCTGCTCGGCCTGGACTCCGGTGAGGTGGCGGTGTGTTCCACCGGGCTCATCGGCGTGCCGCTGCCGATGGAGCGTCTCCTGCCCGGCGTCGAGAGCGCCGTCGCGCTGCTGTCCGCGGTCGGCGGCCAGGACGCGGCGCGCGCGATCATGACCACCGACACGGTGCACAAGACGGCCGCCGTCACCCGGGACGGGTGGACGGTGGGCGGCATGGCCAAGGGCGCGGGCATGCTCGCCCCCGGGCTCGCCACCATGCTGGCCGTGCTCACCACGGACGCCGACCTGGACGGTGCCTGCCTGGACAGGGCGCTGCGGGACGCCACCCGCGTCACCTTCGACCGGGTCGACTCCGACGGCTGCATGTCCACCAACGACACCGTGCTGCTGCTCGCCTCCGGTGCCGCCGGAATCGCTCCCGCGTACGGCGAGTTCGCGCAGGCCGTCCACGCGGTCTGCGCCGACCTGGCCCGGCAGCTGACCGGGGACGCGGAGGGCGCGAGCAAGGAGATCCGTATCGAGGTCACGGGCGCCGCGAGCGAGGACGACGCGGTCGAGGTGGGCCGCTCCATCGCCCGCAACAACCTCCTCAAGTGCGCGATCCACGGCGAGGACCCCAACTGGGGCCGGGTCCTGTCCGCCATCGGCACCACCTCCGCCGCCTTCGAACCCGACCGGCTCGGCGTCGCCATCAACGGCGTGCGGGTGTGCCGAAGCGGCGGCATCGGCGAGGACCGCGCGCTGGTGGACATGAGCGGCCGCGACGTCCACATCACCGTGGACCTCGCCGCCGGCACGGACCGCGCGGTCATCTGGACCAACGACCTCACCGCCGACTACGTCCACGAGAACAGCGAGTACGCCTCTTGACATCCTCCCCTTCCTAAAGGAGAGGGATTCCCGCCTGCCTGCCGGTGGTCACCGGCTGGGGCTTCGGGTGGGTTCCCCGTTCAACGGGCCGTGCCTGGCGCGGGTTTTCCGCACCAGGACTGACCGGCCCTCCAGGGGCGTTTAGCCTCTCCGCCTGTCCGGCGGCGAGGATCACACGCGACGCATTGAGGTCACGATCATGCTCAGTACCGCAGCCGCTGCACCGCCAGGTGCGTACGTACAGCGGCTTCTTCCCGTCCACGGCCCAGCACACCGAACACGTCTGGGACGACGGCAGCCAGCGGGAGACGACACCGACGTGACGGCCGGCTCGAGCGGCCTTGTCCTCCAGCACGCGGCGGAACGTGCCCCACGCGGCATCGTGGACGGACTTGGCCATGCGGGTGCGTGCGAGGCCAGAGACCGCCAGGTCTTCGAGGTAGACCGCTTGGTTATCGCGGACCAGCCTCGAAGCACTCTGATGGCACCAGTTTCTGCGCGCGTCGGCCACCCGGACGTGAGCACGGGCGACGCGGATGCGGGCCTTGGCCCGGTTCGCGGATCCCCTCACCTTGCGGCTCAAGGTCTGCTGCGCCTTCCTCAGCCTCCGCTCGGCGCGGCGCAGGAAGCGCGGATTGTCGATCACCTTGCCGTCGGAGAGAACGGCGTAGTGGGTCAGGCCGAGGTCGACGCCGACCTCGGCCGTGACGGGCACAAGCGGTTCGAACTCGACCTGAACGACGAAACTCGCGAAGTACCGGCCCGACGGATCCTTGATCACGGTCACCGACGCCGGAGCCGACGGCAGCGGACGCGACCAGCGCACCCGCACATCACCGATCTTCGCGAGGTTCAAACGGCCGTTGTCCCGCAACCGGAACCCGTTCTTCGAGAACCGGACCGACTGCCGTGCCTCCCGCTTCGACTTGAACCGGGGCAGGCCCACACGGCGACTCCGCTTCCCCGACACCGACGCGAAAAAGTTCGCATACGCCGTATCCAGGTCCCGCAGGGAGGACTGCAAAGCGTCCACGGACACCTCGGCCAGCCACGCCCGCTCGGGCGTCCGCTTCGCCTCCGTGATCACCCGCCGTGCCAGAACACCCGTCGCAATACGCGACTTGTCCACCGCATAGGCGGACTTCCTGGCGGCCAGCGCATCGTTGTAGACCACCCGGGCGCAGCCGAACGTACGGGCCAGCGCAGTGCGCTGACCCGGCGTCGGGTCGATCCGGAAGGAATACCTCAGATACACGTGGCCAACGTACTGGCCGCCACTGACAACGCCGTTGCGCCCAGAGGGCGAACCGGCTTTCCCTGCCCTGCTCCGCAGGAGCTTCGTTTCCTCCCCCGGCTGAAGCCAGGGGTATCCACGAAGGAGCCTCGATGAGCCTTTCCGAACGCGCGGGCACGGCGGTCGTGCCGGACGGCGGCACCGCCGCGGGCAACAGCACCGGCACCGGTTCGGGTGCGGGTGCGGAGAGCGGCGGGGCGGCCAACGCGGCGCTGACCGGCCGCTGGCAGGGCGTCATGATGGACAACTTCGGCACCCCCCGGCTGCCTCTCGTCGAGGGCCGGGGCTGCCGGGTCCGGGACGCGGAGGGCAACGAGTACCTCGACTTCTTCGGCGGCATCGCGGTCAACGCGCTCGGCCACGCCCATCCCGCGGTCGTAGGGGCCGTCTGCGCGCAGATCGCCTCCCTCGGGCACGTCTCGAACCTGTTCGTCGCCGAGCCGACCGTGCGCCTGGCCGAACGCCTGCTGGCCCTCGCCGGCCGCGAGGGCCGGGTGTACTTCTCCAACTCCGGCGCCGAGGCCACCGAGGCGGCCTTCAAGATCGGCAGGCTCACCGGCCGCACGCACATGGTGTCGACGACCGGCGGCTTCCACGGCCGCACCATGGGCGCCCTGGCGCTGACCGGTCAGAGTGCCAAACAGCGCCCCTTCCTGCCGCTGCCGGGCGAGGTCGCCCATGTGCCCTTCGGGGACGCCGTGGCCCTGCGTGCCGCCGTCACCGAGGACACCGCGCTGCTGGTGCTGGAGCCCGTGCAGGGGGAGAACGGCGTGGTCGTGCCGCCGCCCGGCTATCTGCGGGCGGCCCGCGAGATCACGGCGGCGACCGGGACCCTCCTGGTCCTGGACGAGGTGCAGACCGGCATCGGGCGCACGGGCCACTGGTTCGCGGCCCAGGCCGAAGGCGTCGAGGCGGACGTCGTCACCCTCGCCAAGGGCCTGGGCGGCGGTCTGCCCATCGGCGCGACGCTCGCCTTCGGCGCCGCCGCGCATCTGCTGACGCCCGGCACGCACGGCTCCACCTTCAGCGGCAACCCCGTGGTGTGCGCGGCCGCCCTCGCCGTCCTGGACACCATCGAGCGGGACGGCATCCTCGAGCGGGTGGTCCGGGCCGGGCGGCGGCTGCGGCGTGGCCTTCGGGACCTGGACCATCCGCTGGTGCGTGAAGTCCGCGGCGCCGGCCTGCTGGTGGGCGTCGTGCTGGAGGGGAACCTGGCGGCACGCGTGCAGCAGGCCGCCCAGGACAGGGGTCTGCTGGTGAACGCGGCGGTGCCGGACGTCATCCGGCTCGCCCCGCCGCTGATCGTGTCGGACCGCGAGGTGGACACCTTCCTCGAGGGGTTCGGGGCGGCGCTGTCCGAGGTCCGCGGCGACGTCCGTGCCGGGGTGCGCGGCGACGTCCGTGCCGGGGCCGATGCCACCGCGGAGCGTTCACTCTCACTCCATTGCAACTAACCAGGTTGGTGACGTTGCATTATATTCACATCCATTGCAACAATTAAACAGCGTTGAGCTGCAGTGATGGATACAGTGCGCAACAGACTTGTTGCCACATCATTGAATGCAACGTAGCGTTTTCTGCATCGGAAAACACGAGTCCAAGGAGCCCCCGATGCAGAAGACCGCGTACGCGACGCAGAAGTTCGACACCCCCGCCCCCATCCGCGCCGAGGTGGACATCCCCGCCGGACGCATCCGGTTCGTCGCCGCCGACCGGGCCGACACCGTGGTCGAGGTCCGGCCCGCCGACCCGGCCAAGAAGCGCGACGTGAAGGCGGTCGAGGAGATCAGGACCGTCTTCGGCGACGGTGTCCTGCGCATCGCGGCCACCGAGGCGCCCCACCCGTTCCTCGGGCACTCCGGGTCCGTCGAGGTGACCGTGCAGCTTCCGGCCGGCTCCCGGGTCGAGGCGAAGGCGGTCGCCGCCGAGTTCCGCGGCGTCGGACGCCTCGGCGACGTCGCCTTCGAGGGCGGCCACCGCTCGGTCCAGATCGACGAGGCCGCAAGCACCCACCTCACCGTCCACGAGGGCGAGGTCTCGGTCGGCCGCCTCGGCGGCCCCGCCGAGATCAGCGTCCACAAGGGCGGCATCCGGATCGGCGAGGCCGTGCGCGGCACGGTCACCCTCGCCGTCCAGCACGGCGACATCACGGTGGGCGCCGCCCCCGGCGTCTCCGCCTCCCTGGACGCCGAGACCGGCTACGGCCGCATCGACAACTCCCTGCGCAACACCGGCACGTGCGACCTGGACGTGTACGCCACCACCGTCTACGGCGACATCACCGCCCGCGGCCTGTGACCGCCCGCACCCCCGAAGGAGCACCCCTCATGAGCACTGTGGCCATCGCGGCGAACGGGCTGCGCAAGTCCTACGGCGACAAGACCGTTCTCGACGGCATCGATCTGACCGTCCCGCAAGGAACGGTCTTCTCCCTGCTCGGCCCGAACGGCGCCGGCAAGACCACCGCCGTCAAGATCCTCTCCACGCTGATCTCCCCCGACCCCGGCTCCGGCCCGATCCACGTCGGCGGCCACGACCTCGCCACCCAGGCACAGGCGGCACGTGCCGCGATCGGGGTCACCGGCCAGTTCTCCGCCGTCGACGGCCTGATCACCGGCGAGGAGAACATGCTCCTCATGGCGGACCTGCACCACCTGCCCAAGAGTGAGGGCCGGCGCGTCAGTGCCGAACTCCTGGAGCGCTTCGACCTCATCGAGGCCGCGAGGAAGCCCGCCTCCACCTACTCCGGCGGCATGAAGCGTCGCCTGGACATCGCCATGACCCTGGTCGGCAGCCCCCGCATCATCTTCCTCGACGAACCGACCACCGGCCTGGACCCCCGCTCCCGCCACACCATGTGGGGCATAATCCGCGAACTCGTCGCCGACGGCGTCACCGTCTTCCTCACCACCCAGTACCTGGAGGAGGCCGACCAGCTCGCCGACCGCATCGCCGTGCTGAACAACGGAAAGATCGCAGCCGAGGGCACCGCGGAGGAGCTCAAGCGGCTGATCCCGGGCGGACACGTCCGGCTGCGCTTCACCGACCCGGCCGCCTACCGGTCCGCCGCCGCCACGCTGGGAGACGTATCCCGTGACGACGAGGCACTGGCCCTGCACCTGCCCAGCGACGGCAGCCAGCGTGAACTGCGCGCCGTCCTCGACCGCCTGGACGCGGCCGGCGTCGAGGCCGACGAACTGACCGTGCACACCCCCGACCTCGACGACGTCTTCTTCGCCCTCACCGACAGCGGCAAGCTGCCCAACCAGCCCAAGG
Source organism: Streptomyces sp. NBC_00386 (assembly GCF_036063235.1). NCBI lineage: Bacteria > Bacillati > Actinomycetota > Actinomycetes > Kitasatosporales > Streptomycetaceae > Streptomyces > Streptomyces sp. NBC_00386. Next base: position 9,947,439 of record NZ_CP107950.1, on the reverse strand, counting down.
AGACCCTGCGATGAGTTCCTTCTCCCTCGCCGTGCGCGACTCGTCCACGATGCTGCGCCGCAACCTGCTGCACGCCCGCCGCTACCCCTCGCTCACCCTGAACCTGCTGCTCACCCCCGTGATGCTCCTGCTGCTGTTCGTCTACATCTTCGGCAACGCGATGAGCGGCGGCGCGGGCCGCTCCGCCTACATCGCCTACATCGTGCCCGGCATCCTGCTGATGACGATCGGCTCCACGGTGATCGGCACCGCGGTGTCCGTCTCCACCGACATGAGCGAGGGCATCATCGCCCGCTTCCGCACCATGGCCATCCACAGGGGCTCCATCCTCATCGGGCATGTGATCGGCAGCGTCCTGCAGTCGGTGATGAGCGTGGTCCTGGTCGCCGCCGTCGGCGTGGCCATCGGCTTCCGCTCCAGCGGCGCCGGCGTCCTGGAATGGCTGGCGGCGTTCGGCCTGATCGTCCTGTTCGCCCTGGCGCTCACCTGGATCGCGGTCGGCATGGGCCTGGTCAGCCCGACCGCGGAGGCCGCCAGCAACAACGCCATGCCGCTGATCCTGCTGCCGCTGCTGTCCAGCGCCTTCGTCCCGCTGCACTCCATGCCCGGCTGGTTCCAGCCGATCGCCCAGTACCAGCCCTTCACCCCCGCCATCGAGACGCTGCGCGGTCTCCTCCTGGGCACCGAGATCGGCAACAACGGGTGGATCGCCCTGGCCTGGTGCCTGGGCCTCGCGGTGCTCGGCTACTTCTGGTCGGCTTCGACGTTCGACAGGGACGCGAACTGACACCCCGCGCGGCGGGCGACGTCCGCACCCTCGTTCCGCCCAGGGCGGCGTACACCGGCACCGGGCCGGAGTACGCCGCCTCTTCCGTTCGGAAAACACCCGTCCACCGCCCCCCTTGCCGGTCTTCTTTCCGGTCTTCCGATCTTCCGGTCTTCCGGCGTTCGTGCGGCCGATCCGCGACCGCCGCATTTCCCGGCGAGATTGCCGCATTTCCCGGTGAGAAAGGCGGGCACTATTCGGCAAAAAAGGTTCGATGTGCAACCGTTCGAGTGCCGCTCCGGTGCCACCCCAGGCTGTCCTGCGACGCTTATCGACGGTTATATGCACCGTTCTCAGGAGGCATGATGGCGCATCAGGCCGGTCAGACCGCGGGGCCGCACGGCGGCACCGCGACCACCGCCTCGCAGGTGACGCCGCGGCAGGCACGCGCCACGGCGTCCGCGCCGCGCCGGGTGCCGGTGCTGACGACCAAGGTGGGCCTGCAGATGCCCGCCAAGATGGCCTACGACGAGTGGGAGCGGGCCGGCCGGCAGCTCGCCGACGTCGTCGACTCCTCCTCCTGGTGGCTGGGCGACTGGATGGTGTACGGCAAGGACCACTACACCGACCGCTACCAGCGCGGGATACGCGCCGCCAACCTGTCGTACCAGACTCTGCGCAACTACGCGTGGGTCTCACGGCGTTTCGACCTCGGCCGGCGCCGCCCCGCCCTGAGCTTCCAGCACCACGCCGAACTGGCCTCCATGCCGGTCACGGACCAGGAGCTCTGGCTCGACCGCGCCGAACAGCGGCAGTGGACCACCAAGCAGCTGCGCGGCGCCCTGCGCGCCGCACGCCAGGGCGATCAGCAGCCGGCCGCTCCCGCCCGGCCGGGCCGCCGCCTGGAGGTTCCCGGCAGCCGTCTGGAGTGGTGGCACCAGGCCGCCCAGCAGCTGGGCATCGACTTCGAGCAGTGGGTGATGACCACGCTGGACAGCGCGGCCGCGACCGCCCTGGAGGCGCCCGGCACACCGGCGGAGCGCCCCGAGGCCGCCGGGCTCAAGGGCGTGCAGGACAGGGGCGTGCAGGACGTGAAGGGGCTCGCCGAGCAGCGGAGCCGGCCGGTGGCCATCAGCGCCTGAAGTCTTCGGCGCCGGGGCCACCGGCGTCTCACGGCAGCCGGTTCATCAGCCCGGCGACCTCGCGCTTGTAGGTGCACCCGCTCTGCCCGAACGACGCCTGTACCCGCTCGCGCACCTCGCCCGGCTGCTCCTGGCTGAGCTTGAACATGCCCGAGGCCCCCGTGACCGTGAACCGGAAGGCCCCGACGGCGGGCACGATCTGGCGGAAGTAGCCGAGCGACTCGGTCATGTCCCAGCCGTCGCCGAAGGCCCCCTCGAAGGCGCGCACGGTGGACTGCACCACGCCCAGCGTCTCCTCGGTCGAGTCGATCCTCTCCACCACGCCCCGGACGTGCACCGCGGTGAAGTTCCACGTCGGGGCGGCCGGAGTCTTCTCGTACACCGTGGGTGACACGTACGCGTGCGGGCCGGTGAACGTCAGCAGCAGCACGTCGCCTGACCGCAGCGCCGCCCAGTGCGGGTTGGCCCGGTTCATGTGCCCGAGCAGGGTGGTCCCCGTCAGCTCGCCGCCGGCGTGGCCGGACGCGTCGGGGTCGAAGATGACCGGCAGGTGCGTGGCGAAGGGACCGTCCTCGGGACTGCCGTTCGTCACCGCGAGAGCCAGCGGGTTGTCACGGATCAGATCCGCCATCCAGGAATTATTCGGCTCGCGATAAAAGCTGGGCACGAACATTCGCATTCTCCTTTTCGGAAATCGGCCTGTGTCGAGGATTCCCAGGACCGTACGGCCGTCCCGCCGACAGGACAATGCTTCCACATGCCGAGGGCCTGGAGAAGGCCTAAAGGGGTCTTCCAGCGGTCTTCGATTCCTCTTCGAGAAACGCTCGGGAAACACGCCGCTTTCCCCTTTTCCCCGCCCGCCCCCGAGTACGCGGTCCGCCCCCGGCGCCTTCGTCCTCTCGGCACCGCGGGCCGGCGGACAGCCTCCGTGTGGCGGGCTCCCGGCAATGGTCTTCCCGCCGCCGTACGGCGAACTCACCTCTCTCACCAGCGACTCCGCCACCACTCCAGCGTCACGAGACCAGACCTCAGGATCGAGTTGCCAACATCATGGCAAGGTTTTGCCAGGCCGGAAGGCGTTGTGGGCCACCGGTTGACTTCCAGACGCATCGGGAGCATTCACATGGAGACAACGGGCAGGCAGAGCGAAGAGGTCTACGACGTGGTCGGTATCGGGTTCGGCCCGTCCAACCTGTCGCTCGCAATCGCTCTGGAAGAACACGGGGCCAGCACTCCCCAGCATCCGGTCACAGCCCACTTCTTCGAGCGGCAGCCCGCCTTCGGCTGGCACCGGAACATGCTGCTGCCGTCGACGACCATGCAGATCTCGTTCCTCAAGGACCTGGCGACGTACAGGAATCCGCTGTCGCGCTACAGCTTCGTCTCCTACCTGCACGCCTCGAACCGGCTGGTGCAGTTCGTGAACAACCAGGATTTCTTCCCCACCCGCCAGGAGTTCCACCAGTACCTGGAGTGGGCGGCCGCCGATCTGAGCGACCGGGTCACCTACGGCGCCGAGGTCACCTCGATCCGGTCCGTCCCCGAGGCCGGAGCACCGGCCTGCGACCTCCTGGAGATCGAGGTGCGCAGCGGCGACGGCACCACCCGGGTGGTCGCCGCACGCAACGTGGTCATCTCCACCGGCCTGGTGCCGCGCCTGCCGGACAACGTGACGTCCGACGAACGGGTGTGGCACAGCTCGGAGTTCCTCAGCCGGTTCGACGCGCAGGACCCGAGGGACCTCAAGAGCGTGGCGGTGGTCGGCGCCGGCCAGAGCGCGGCCGAGATCACCCGGTTCTTCCACGACGAACTGCCGCACGCCCAGGTCTCCGCGGTCGTACCCTCCTACGGCTACGCCATCGCCGACGACACGCCCTTCGCCAACCAGGTGTTCGACCCCGGCGCGGTCGACGACCACTACTTCGGCACCGAGCAGGCACGGGACGCCTTCTGGCGCTACCACCGCAACACCAACTACTCGGTGGTCGACTCCGACGTCATCCGGGACCTGTACCGGCGTTCCTACGACGAGCGGGTGCGCGACAGCCGGCGCCTGCACTTTCGCAACCTCACCCGGGTCACCGACGTCAAGCGCGCCGGGAGCGAGACACGGGTGAGCCTGCGCTCGCTGCTCGACGACCGGACGGAGGAACTCGCCGTCGACGCCCTGGTGTTCGCCACCGGCTACGACGGTCTGGACCCCGCCCGCCTGCTCGGCGACTTCGACCGGCACTTCCTGCGCGACACGGCGGGCCGGCACCAGGTGGAACGCGACTACCGCCTCGTCAGCGCGTCAGGGCTGACCAGCGGGGTCTACCTCCAGGGCGGCACCGAGCACACCCACGGCCTGTCCTCGGCCCTGCTGTCGAACATCGCGGTGCGCAGCGGCGAGATCGCCGATTCGATCGTGCTGCGGCGCACCGGGCAGGAGCTGAGCCGTACCGGCACCGCGCGGGCCGCGCGCTCGGCCGCCTGAAGCGGCAGGCCGAGCCACTGTCCCGTTGACAGGACGTGACCCCGCGGCAGGACACTCGAGAACCCGCGCGCGACGACCGCGGCGCCACCTCCTCGGGCCGGCCGGCGTTCACCGTCCCAAGAACCCGCAGCACAGCCAAGTCCTTTCATGCAGCTTTCCAGCGCATGTCCACCGGTCATGGGGTCCAGCCCGTGACCGGGGCCCCCACAGAAGGAGTCGTGACCCCATGAGCGCCAATTCCCCGGTCGGCGGGCTCGTTCGGCGGGCGAGGGTCTCATGACCGTCAGCGTGCACCAGGCCCAGGTCAAGGCCCGGTCCCTCGGCGACGCCCTGCCGTGGCTGGCCCGCCACCAGGGCCGCACGGTCGTCCTCAAACTGGGCGGACACGCCATGGTCGACGAGAACCTCACGGCGGCCTTCGCCCGCGACGTCGTCTTCCTGCGCTACGCCGGGCTGCGGCCCGTGGTGGTGCACGGAGGCGGCCCCCAGATCGACGCCGAGCTCGAACGGCGCGGCATGAAGCGCGAGTTCGCGGCGGGCCTGCGCGTCACCTCGCCGGCGGCGATGGACGTGGTGCGCATGGTCCTCGCCGGCCAGGTGCAGCGCGAGCTGGTCGGGCTGATCAACCGTCACGGCCCGCTCGCCGTCGGCATGACCGGCGAGGACGCCGACACCCTGACCGCGGTGCGGCACGTGCCGTGGATCGGCGGGGCGCCCGTCGACGTCGGCAGGGTCGGCGACATCACCGGCGTGGACACCACCACCCTGGACGGCCTGCTGGCCGGCGGCCGGATCCCGGTGGTCTCGCCGCTCGCCCGCAGCGCCGAGGACGGCCTGGTCTACAACGTCAACGCCGACACCGTGGCGGCGGCGCTGGCGACCGCGCTGCGGGCCGAGACACTGGTCATGCTGACGGACGTGGCGGGGCTGTGCGCGGGCTGGCCGCACAGTGCCGAGGTCATCCCGCGGCTGACGGCCGGCGAACTGGAGAAACTCCTGCCGGAGCTGAGCGAGGGCATGGTGCCCAAGATGGCCGGCTGCCTGAAGGCCGTACGGGGCGGGGTGGGCGCGGCCCGGGTGATCGACGGGCGGATCCCGCACTCGGTCCTGCTGGAGATGTTCACCGACGACGGGATCGGGACGGTGATCGTGCCGGACCCGGACGAGGAGGAGGTCCTGCCATGAACGAGCAGTGGCAACAGCGACAGCAACCGCACGCCGACGGGCCGGCCGGCACCCCTTGGCAGCCGGCGCACTCCGGGCGCGCCCCGCAACCGGCGGTCCTCGTCCACGAGTTGGTCACCGTGGCCAAGGCGGACGGGGACCAGGCCCGGCAGTGCGCGCGCCGGCTCGCCGCCTGCCTGCCGCCCGAGGCCAGGTCCGTCCTGCTGGACGCCCTGACCGAGGCGGAACCCTGGCACGACGACGATGACGTCGGCGGGTACGCAACCGGTGGCGAGCTCTCCTTCGACGGGCCCGAGTACACGGCGCCACCGGCCCGTTCCGCCCTGAGCCTCCTGCCGGCCTACCGGGCGCCCGGGCCGGACCGGCCGGCCGCCGACCCCGGGTCCGGGTCCGGGTCCGGCGACGGCGAGCCCGGTGACGGCGACCGCGAGCCTGGCGAGGGTGAGCCCGGTGACGGCGGGTTGTGGCCCGAGCCCCTCGACGAGCCGCCCGCCGCCGTCATCCGCCTGCGGTTCGCCGACGCGATCGCGCTGGAGCGTGCCGGCGCCTGCTTCGGCGGCGCGTGGAGCGACCCCGAGACACGCACCCTCCAGGTCCCCGCGGACGCCGGCGTCCAGACGCTGCGCTCCGTGCTCGCGGTCCTCGACGCGGCAGCGCTCACGCCCGAGTCGCTCACCGTGCACACCAGCGAACTCGACGACGTCTTCGCCGCGTTCACCGGACTGCTCTGACCCCCTGGGGGAATCGCTGCCGGCCCGGAGCACCGGGCGGCGCCGGCCGCGGTGTCAGCGGCCCGCGTCCTGTTCCTGGATTCTGCGCATCAAGTCCGCCTGTTCCCTGACCAGTTGGTCGATCCGGGCCTGGAGGCGCGCGGCCTCCGTGGCCAGGTCCGGATGGTGCGGACGCGAGGGGGTCAGGGTGGGGCAGTGGTTGAGGATCGCCTCCAGGCGGCACCGCAGCGCGGGGCCCGGTTCCACGCCGAGCGCGCCGACCAGACGGCGGCGCGCGCGTTCGTAGACGCCGAGGGCCTCCGACTGCCGGCCGCACCGGTACAGGGCGACCATCAGCAGGTCGTAGGGGCGCTCGCGCAGCGGGTGGGCGGTGGTGAGGCGTTCCAGGTCGCCGACGATCTCGGTGTGTCTGCCGCAGTTCAGGCTCGCCTCGTACAGGGCTTCCAGGGTGGTCAGGCGCTGCTCCTCCAGGCGGTCCGCCTCGGCCGTGCACAGGGGGCCGTGCGAGCTGTCCTGCAGGGCCGCGCCCTGCCACAGCGCGAGTGCCTGGCCGAGGAGTCGGGTCGCGTGCCGGGGGTCCTGGGGGGCGGCCGCCCGGCCCTGGCCGGACAGGCGGGTGAAGCGGGCCACGTCGGTCGAGGCCCTGCCCAGGCTCAGCAGGTATCCGGTGGGCAGGGTGCTGATCCACTCGTGGCCCGGGGCGGGCAGCAGCCGGCGCAGCCGGGCGACGTGGGTGTGCAGGGCGCTCGGCGCGTTGGCGGGGGGCCGGTCGCCCCACAGCTCCTCCACCAGGCGGTCCACGGAGAGCTGTTCGCCCGCGTGGACGACCAGCGTGGCGAGCAGGGCCCGCTGTTTGGGGCCGGAGGGCGTGATGCCCGTCCCGGTCTGCCGGTCGTACACGGCCACGGGGCCGAGCAGCCGGAACTCGGTCGCCTCGGTCGTCCTGGCCGTCGTCTTGGCCGTCTCGGTGCGGGCCGGGGCCGGTGCGGCGAGGCCGTGGAGGGTCATCGCGGCGTCGCGGAGGGGGCGCGGGTGGTCAGCAGGGCGCGGCGCACGTCGTCCTGGATCTGCCGGGCGACCTCGGGGAGGTGGTCCTGGAAGTAGAAGTGGCCGCCGTCGAACAGGTGTTGGCCAAGGAAGTGCTCGCTGGTCTCGGCCCAGCCGTCCAGGCGGTGCGGCGGCGCCACCTGGTCCCGGGTGCCGCCGAACACCGAGAGGGGCACCGGCAGCGGCGCGGTCAGGGGCGGGGTGCGCCAGGTCTCGCTCATGCGCAGGTCGGCGCGGATGGTCGGCTCGAACAGCTCCCACAGTTCGTCGTGGTCCATGACCTCGGAGGGTGTGCCGCCCATCGTCGCCAGCTCGTGACGCAGTTCGGCGTCGGTCAGCAGGTGCCGGCGCACCGGGTCGCCGTCGGGGTGCAGTGTGCCGCGTGCGGAGATGCCGAGCCACAGGGGCGGTGTGCGGCCCGTGTCCAGGAGGCGGCGGGTCAGTTCGTAGGCGACGAGTCCGCCCATGCTGTGTCCGAAGAAGGCGTAGTGGCCCGTCAGTCGGGTGTCCAGCTCGTGCAGGAAGTGGTCGAGCAGGGCGCCCGCGTCGCTCAGTGCGGGGCGCCGGTCGCGGGGGCCGCGGCCCGGTGCGTCGGGGATCTGCACGTCCCAGTGGGCGGGGAAGCCGGAGGACCAGCCGCGGTACGCCAGATGCGAACCGCCGGAGTGGTGGAACACGAACAGGCGCATCTTCGGTTCTTCCGCCTTGTGCATGGGGCACTCCCTTACGAGACGCTCCGGCGTCCGGTCCTGCGACCCGGGGGCCCGGACCAGGGAATGCCGACGATAGCGGCGTGTGGCCCGTGGCGGCCGCCGTCATGAGCGGACCTCGAACCGCTCTCGAGTCCTCCTGGACCGATCCCTTGCACGTCGACGCGCCCGTCCTTATCGAGGACGGCGGGCGGGCGCGGACGGGGAGGGGATGTACCTGCCCGACTCCAGGCGGCCTTCGGCCTCACGTCCCTTTGGCCGTAGGGAACTTCGAGCTCGGCTGCAGTGGTGTTCGCCGGCCCCGGTTCAGGCCAGGTCGTCGCGGGTCACCCGGCGGTGCGCGATGCGCCACTCGCCCCGGGAGCGGACCAGGACGTCCTGCATGACGCAGACGTACAGCACCTTGCCCTTGGGGCCGTCCTGGTTCGGCGTGACGTACACCAGGGCCGAGCAGCGGGTGTGCAGCGACCCGTCCGTCTGCGGCTGCACGTCGAGCATGCCGACCCAGTGGTCGAGGCGGCTGCCGGCCCGCCGCTGCCGGGCGGCGCCGGTGCGCACATAGCGGTCCAGCGCGGTGCGCGCCCGTACCGGCTCGGGCAGCGACAGCGGGTGCAAAAGGGCGTCCTCGGTGAAGGTCTCGGCCCAGCGCTGGGTGTCGTGCGCGTCCAGGAGCCGCATCTGGTGCGCGTAGAACCGCTGCGCCTGTGCGTACAGGGTGGCGAACTCCGGGCCGGGCAGGGCGTGTTCGGCGGTGCCCACAAGCTCGACGGTCATGGTCTCAAGCCTCCGCTCGTGTCCGCTGTTCGGGCCGCCGTCTGCGGTTGGGGTGTGGGCTCGGGGGCTGCTGCCGTTTGGGGGGCAGTGCCGGGAGGCTGCGGCGGGCGGCCGCCTGCCGTGCTGCTCAGGCCTCGTCGATCTGGCTGAGGACGGTCATGGGGCGTCGGCGGCCTCCTCGTCGGTGTTGAGGACCGCGGCCTTCCCCGGGTCGAGGACGCCCTCGCCCGCCGGGCGGGACGCGGCCGGCGAAGCGACGGCGTCGGTCTCGTCGAGGGACGGGAAAACGTCGCGCAGAGCCATCCGAAACCTCCTTCGGGGCCGCTGCCGTTCAGTGACCGCACCTGGAGGGAACACGACCGGACTCGGGATGCGCCTGGAGACTGCTCGCACCTTGCTCGAACATCGGGCCACGGCCGCCTGAACTACGACGAGGCCCGGGAGTCCTCCTGCCGGGCCTGGTGCGGCGGCTCGGCCGGCGGCCGCCCTGGATGTTCCCGCCGGCGGACGGCACGGCACGGCACGGCGAGGTCGCCCCGCACCGGGTGGTGCGTGTGCCCGAGGCCGGCGGCGGGTGCGGACGCCGAAGGGCGCTCGCGTCCGCCGCCGGCCGGCCCGGCCGGCCGGTGTGCGTGCCGCTCACGCGCCGGGCCGGAGCGGGCCGGTGTCCGGCGGCCGGCCCGTCACCAGGGTCAGGTGCCTGCGGCCTGCCGCCCGCGCGCGCGGGATCCCGGCCGCGGCCGGCCGGGACACCACCGTGTGCGGTGCCGGTGCGGGCGGCTGCGGGTGCCGGGCGGGCGCGGGGAGCGGGCGCGTCCCGGTCACGGCGTCCTTGAGGGCGTCGGCGAACACCTCGATGTCCTTCGCCGAGTTGTCGTGGTGGACGGATGCGCGTACGGCCGTGACGACACCCCGCTTCGGCAGGTACAGCGGGACCTCCTCGGCGACCGTCTTCCACACGACCACGCCGCGGTCCGCGAGCCGGCGGCGCACCAGTGCGGCCGGCACGTCCTCGTGCCGGAAGGTGACGATGCCGCTCTGGAGGCGTCCGGGGGCGATCAGTTCGGTGCCGGCCGTGTCCTCGACGGCGGCGCGCAGGCCGGGAGCGAGGTCGGTGCGCGCGGACACGGCCGCGTTCAGGACCAGGGCCTCGTTCAGCGCGGCGGCCGCGGCGCCGTGCGGCGGCAGAAGCGGCAGGCCGCCGTGCGGGGCCAGGGCCTCACGCAACCGCGGTGCCACGCCGGCGAATCCGGCCGCGTACGGGCCGCGCAGGAACCTCCAGCCGTCCCCGGTCAGCAGGTGGCAGCCGATGCGGGCGACGTCCACGGGCAGTTGCCCTGCCGCGTACGAGGCGTCGACGGCGTACAGGCACCGGTGCGGGGCGAGGATGCGCCCGATGTCCTCGACGGGATGGACGATGCCGCAGCCCGAGGGCACGTAGGGGACGCAGACCAGGGCGACGTCGTCGCCGATGTGCCGTGCCATCCACTCCAGGTCGAGGTCGCCGTCGGGACCCAGCGGTACGACCTCCAGCCGACAGCCGGTGCGCGCGCGCAGCGCGAAGACGGCGCTGAGGTTGGCGGCCGACTCGTAGGGAGTCGCCCAGACGCGGTCGCGCGGGCCCAGCGGCAGCCGGGACAGCACGGCGGCGAACGCGTCGGCGGCACCGGTGCACAGGAAGGTGTCCCCGGGCGGCGCGCCGAGCAGGGCGGCCAGGTGCTCGTGGATCTGCCGGTGCAGGACGTCCTCGAGACGTTCGTCCAGCTCGTAGGGCCCGTAGCGGTCCTCGAAACGCGTCCACTCGGTGAGGACCTCCCGTACGGCCGCGGGCATGCGTCCGGCACCGGCCGCATTGAGGTGGATCCTGCGGTCACCGTGGGATTTCTCGTTCACTTCAGGGGCCTCCCCCCACAGGTGAGGCAAATGATTGCCTACTTAATGGCAACACCTTGCCTTGAGTGTCGGAAGTTTGGCAACCTCGGGCAGCAGCGGCTCAGGTGCGGCTCTAGTGCGGGGTCGACGGCGGGGATCCCGGCCGCGTCCAGCCCGGTTCTCCAGGAATTGCCAAGCGTTGCCAGAGCATTTCCGGCTCTGCCAAGAATTCTCATTTCCGCAGCTCAAGGCGGCTTTTTCTAGGCAAATCCATGGCGCGGAACCGCCTCCTGAAGTGTTCCTGGCGTGCACCTTGAGTCCGAATCGACCCATTCCCGACCAATTTGCGAGCTTTGCTTGCCAATCTTCTTGGCAGAAGGTTGCCAAGCAACGAAAACGAAATTGACACCGAGGAGCCCGCCATGAACCGCATCGCCCGCATCGTCATCGCCGCCACCGCCCTGACCGCCTTCTCCGCCGCCGGCACCACCGCCGCGGACGCGATCGACTGGCCGACGACGGCGAAGACGGTCTCCGCGGTCCAGGCCGACGGCATCGACTGGCCGGTCGCCCCCGCCGCCCTCCAGACCGGCAACATCGACTGGCCCGTCGCCCCCGCCGCCCTCCAGACCGGCAACATCGACTGGCCCGTCGCCCCCGCCGCCCTCCAGACCGGCAACATCGACTGGCCCGTCGCCCCCGCCGCCCTCCAGACCGGCAACATCGACTGGCCCGTCGCCCCCGCCGCCCTCCAGACCGGCAACATCGACTGGCCCGTCGCCCCCGCCGTCGCCAGCGTCTGATCCGCGTCCGGGCATCCGTGCCCGCCCCGTGACGCCCCCGCAGGCAGCCATGCCGCGCGGGGGCTTCGGCGTTTTCGGGGCGACGTCGTCGCGTGCGGGACCCCCGGGTGATCACCGGGTACTCCCCCGGCTCCGGGCGCCTTGGCAACCTCGCACCCCCGGCCCTGGCGGCAACGCCCCTCGCCACCAGCGACTCCAGTGCCGCTCTACCACTTCAGGACGCCACCTCAGGTCGCACTTGCCAATATTCAGGCAACGTTTTGCCAAGCCGGAAGGCGCTGTCACAAGGGAGCGGGTACCGATGTCCATCTCCGACCTCATCGAGCAGCAGGTCCAGGAGCGTCCCGACGCGGTCGCGGTGCGCCGTCCCGGGCAGGACGACGGCCCCGGCGGCCGCCTCACCTACCGGGAGCTGGGCCGCGCGGCCAACCGTCTCGCCGCCCATCTGCGGGCCCGCGGCATCGGCCGCGGCGACCGGGTGGCGACCTCGCTGCGGCCGGGCCCGGAGACGGTGACGGCGTTCCTCGGGATCGTGCGGGCCGGAGCGGTCTGTGTCCCCCTCGACCCCGCCGACCGTGCGCAGCGGCGGCGGCTGATCGTGCGCGACAGTGCGGCTGTCGCGGTGCTGACCGAAAGCGCGGGCGCCGCGGAGTACGCGGGTCTGGACACGGTGGTCCTCGCGCTGGACGCCGAGGCGCCCGAGATCGCCCGGCGCTGCGACGCTCTGCCCGAGCAGAGAACCGGCCCGGACGACGCCCTGTGTGTCTGCTACCCCTCCGCCACCACCGGTGCCGTCGAGGGGGTCGTCGTACCGCAGCGCGCGGTGCTGGACCTCGTACGCTCCGCCGGCCCTGTGCGGCCGGGCCCTGACGGCGCGGGGCCGGCCTTCGACGCGGTCGCCTTCGCGGTGTGGACCGTCCTGACGTCGGGTGCCGGGCCGGACGGCCGGACGGACGGGGACGGCGGTGGGCGGGAGGCGGCCGGGCAGGTGCAGGACCGGGTCGAGCTGTGCGGCCGGAGCTTCGGGCTCGGTGAGGTCGAGTCGGTGCTGAGCGCGCACCCGGCGGTGTCCGCCGCCGCGGTGTCCCTGCACGAGGGCGCGGACGGCGGCAGGCGGCTGGTGGCGCATGTGGTGCCGGCCGTCGTGGTTCCGGCGGCCGCCGAGGAGGACGCGCAGACCGCCCGGTGGAAGGAGATCCACGAAGCGCTCCACGCCGGTGCCACGGCCCGTGGGCCGGGTGACGACTTCACCGGCTGGAACAGCAGTTACGACGCCCTGCCGATCCCGCCGGAGGAGCTGCGGGAGTGGCAGTACGCCACCCTCGACCGGATCCGGGAGCTGCCGCGCCGCAGGGTTTTGGAGATCGGTGTGGGCACCGGGCTGCTGCTGGCCGACCTGGCCCGCGACGAGGAGGTCCACGAGTACTGGGCCACCGACTTCTCCCCCGCCGCCGTCGCCGCGCTCACCGCGGGGGTGGAGGCGGACCCGTTGCTGAAGGACAAGGTGCGGCTGGACTGCCGCGGTGCCGAGGACACCGGCGGGCTGCCCGCCGGCCACTTCGACCTGATCGTCGTCAACTCGGTGATCCAGTACTTCCCGGGCCTGGCCCGTCTGCGTACCGTCGTCGAGCGGGTACTGGCGCTGCTCGCCCCGGGCGGCTCGCTCCTTCTCGGCGATGTGCGCAGCCTCGACCTCGCCCGCTGTCTGCAGACCGGGATCGCGCTGGCCCGGCCGGGCGCCGCCGAGGGCGACCGGGAGGCGCTGCGCCGTGCCATCGGCCGCCAGGTGGCCACGGAGAGCGAACTGCTCCTCTCCCCCGCCCTGTTCGGCGCGCTCGCCCGGGACCTGCCCGCCGTGCGCGCGGTCGACGTGCGCATCAAGCGGGGTGTGCACCACAACGAGCTGACCCGCTACCGCTACGACGTGGTGCTCTCCACCGCCGAGCCGGTCGCCGACCTGCGCGGTGCGCCCGTGGTGCGCTGGGGCGCGGATGTCGCCGGCGGGCTGGAGGCTGTGGACCGGGCGGCGGCGGCGCGTCCTGCCGTGCTGCGCCTGGCCGGGGTGCCCAACCGGCGGGTGCACGACGAGTACGCGGCGATGCGGTCCCTCTTCGATCCGCTGGAGAGCATCGATCTGGCGCCGCAGGACGCGCCCGCACCCGGCCCGGAGGCACTGTGCGAGAGGGCCGAGCGTCTGGGCTACCGGGCTCTGCCCACCTGGGGGGAGAGCCCCGAGCTCCTCGACATCGTCCTCCTCGATCCCGCGCGGGTGCCCGCGGGTGTGGTGACGGGCACCTGCGCGGCGCCCGGTGCCGGGGTGGAGGGCTGGGCCGGCACTCCGGCCGCCTTCGAGGACACCGTGGATCTGGAGGTGGTCCTGCGCGCCCATCTGCAGGAGCGGCTGCCGGAGCACATGGTGCCGTCCGCGCTGATGGTCCTGCAGGCCCTGCCGCTGGACGGGGCCGGTGCGGTGGACCGTGCGGCGCTGCCGGTGCCCGCCCCCGCGGCCGGCCGCGGGGGCACCCAGCCCGGCACGCCGGTCCAGGAGATCGTGCGTGATCTGTTCGCCGAGGTGGTGGGTCTGCCCCGGCACCGGGTGCAGGCCGAGTCCGACTTCTTCCGTATCGGCGGCCATTCCCTGGCGGCGGCCCGGCTGCTGTCCCGGGTCCGCGAGGTTCTGGGCGTCGACCCGGGCAGCCGGGCGCTGTACGAGGCGCCGACCCCGGCCGCGTTCGCCCTGCTTGTCGGCGACGCGCCGGCGGCGGTGACCGGGCCGGGCGACACGGCCGGCGACAGCCGCGCGTTCTCGCTGCGGCTGCGCGGTCCGCTGGACGGGCGTGCCCTGGAGGCGGCCCTGGAGGATCTGGGGCGGCGCCATGAGGCGCTGCGCAACTCCCGGCTGGGCTCGGCCGGTACCCGGCTGCGGGCGCTGGCCGCCGAGGACCATCTGCTGGAACTGGCCCTGCCCGCCGACTCGGTGGACCTGTGGTCGCATGTGCCGCTGGCCGCCGACCTGGCCCGGGCTTATGGGGCGCGGGCCGGCGGGGGCAGCCCGCACCGCCGTCCCGCCGGGCTGGACGCGGCGCCCCGCGCGGTCTTCGGCGACCGGCCGCCGGCCGTGCTGCCGGGCAGCGGGCCGCGGTCCGGGCCTGCCTCCTACGGCACCCTGGACAGGGGCCTGGACGCGGAACTGCACGCGCGGCTCACCCGGCTGGCCGCCGGGCAGGGCGCCACCTTGTTCATGGTGGTGCACGCCGCGCTGGTGGCGCTGCTCAGCCGGCTCGGCGCGCAGGACCCGGTCACCGTGGCCGCGCCCGTCCCGGCGCGGGACACGGCCGCGCTGCGCGAGGCGGTGGGCCCCTACGGGCGGGTGCTGGCGCTGACGGTCGACACCTGCGGGGATCCGGCCTTCACCGAGCTGCTGCGCCGGGTCCGCGAGCGGGACCTGGCCGCCTACCGGGACGGTGAGGCGGCGCTGGCGGCGCTGCCCGGCGGGGTCGCGCTGGCGGTGGTGCAGGAGTGCGTGGGCCGGTTCGAGGCGGGTGGGCTGTGTGTGCAGGCCGAGCAGTGCACGCCCGCGGTGCCGGCCGCGGACTGGGGGCTGACGCTGACGGAACGGCAGAGTCCTGCGGGCGAGGCGGCCGGTATCGCCGTCAGCGTCTCCTTTCGTCACGAGACGCTCGGCGAGAAGGCGGCGGCCGCCCTTGCCGACCAGCTCACCGCCGTCCTGTGTTCGGTCCTCGAGGCACCCGCCACGCGGCTGAGCCGGCTGCGGCTGCTGCCCGGAGCGGTGGCCGGGAGCGGGGTGTGGGCCGGTGCGCAGGTGCCGCTCGTGCGCCAGGACGTGGCGTCGCTGTTCGCGGCGCAGGTCGCGCGGGCTCCTGGGGCGCTCGCGCTGGAGGGCCTGGACTATGCCGAACTCGACGCCCGTTCCGACCTGTTGGCGCACGCCCTGATCGAGCACCGGGCCGGTCCCGGCAGCTGTGTGCTGACCGCGCTGTCCTCACCGGCGGGGTTCGCGGTGGCCGCGATGGCGGTGGTGAAGACCGGGGCCGCGCTGGTGCCGGTCGACCCGTCGCTGGACCTGGCCGAGTCGCTGCATCCGGTGGTGCTGCTGCTCGACGAGACCGCGGACCTGCTGCTGCCGGCCGTGCCCGGCGCGGCCCGGCTGGTGCGTGAGGACGTGGCCGGCCGGCAGGCGCCGGCCGGGCACTGGCCGGTGACGCAGGCCGACCGGACCCGGCCGTGGCGCGGCGGGGACCCGCTCCTGCTGCTGCCCGGTGAAGGCGGCACCGTCGCGGTGGGCGGTGAGGCCCTCACCGTCGCGGCGCGGGCCGACGCGGCCTGGCTGGTGCGCGGCTACCCGGACGGGGACGCGGCGATCGGGCTGCTGGGCGCTCTGGTGGGCGGGGCGCGGGTGCACGTCCCGGACGGTTCGCTGACCTGCGATGTGCCGCACGAGGTGCTGGGGTGGCTTGGCCGGCAGGGGGCGCGGGTGGTGCTGGGCGGCGCCGACGACGTGCTGAGCGCGCTGGTCTCGCTCGCCCGGACCGAGGGCGCGGAGCTGACCGTGAGCGGCGGCTGGGCCGAGGCCAGGCTGGTGGTCGAGCACACGCCGGGCGCCCCGGCCCGGCCCGCTCCCGGCCATCGCGCCTATCTCCTGGACGCGCGGCTGTGTCCGGTGGGCCCGGGCCGGACCGGATCCCTCTACATCGCGGGCGCGGGCGTGGCCCGCGGCTACACGGGGGCGGGCGCGGCGGGCGGTGAGCGGTTCTTGCCCGACCCGTTCGGCGGCCCGGAGGGCACCACCGCCCGGATGTGGCGTACCGGCCGGGCCGCCCGGCTGGACGAGTACGGCAATCTGCGGGTGCTGGACGGTGCGGCCCACGACGATCCGTTCGACGACGCGTCCGCCGCCTTCGTGGTGCTGGCCGACGCCACCGGCCACCGGGCCCTGTGGCCGGCGGCGGCCGCGGTGCCCCAGGGCTGGTACGAGGCGCGTGCGGAGGATCTGTACGAGCGGTGAGGGAGTCTTTCGGAGCGGGTGCTCAGGTCCCGGAGGGGGCCGGGCCGCTTTGTTCGGCGGGGCCCGCCAGGGATTCGGCGAGGATGCGCCAGATGTCCGCGGCCAGGTCGATGTTGGCGCCGGCCTGGGCCTGTTCGGCCAGGTCCCGCAGTCCCTGGATGCCGCTTGGGTCACCGGAGCGGATGCGCAGCTGGTTGCGCAGGATGTCCAGGCGTACCCGGTCGCGGTAGCTCATCCTCAGCTCCATCTCGGCGAGTTCGCCGAGCAGGGCGTGGACCTCGTCGTAGCGGGCGCGGAAGAAGGCGACGTCCGCCTTGAGCGCGAGCAGGTCCTGGCGCAGGCCGGGGGTGCCGACGAAGGCGAGTGCGGGTTCGGCGTCGGTGAGGCACCGCTCGGCGGCCTGGGCGTTCGGCGGCTGTTTTTGCAGGTACAGGCGGCTGGCCGTGAACCGCAGGCGCAGCCACAGAACGAGGTCGTCCTGGCTGCTGAACTTCTCCAGGGCCTCTTCCAGGTAGATCTGCGCGGCGGTGTGGTCGCCCTGGCGCAGGCGTACCACCGCGGCGGTCCACATGGACTCCGCCCACAGTGCGTCGCTGCGGCCCGCGACGAGTTCGACCAGTTCGTCGGCGTGGGCCCGCGCGTCGGGCATCCGGCCCGCTTCGGCCTCCACCGAGATCAGTGCCAGCAGCACCGCGGCGCGGTCCTCCGCGTCGAGGTCGTCCTCGCGGGCGAGGTGGTGGGCCGCGGTCGCGGCGTCGAGGGCGGCGGTGATCTCGCCCAGCGCGCGCAGGCAGCGGGCGAGGCGGGTCAGGCCGCGGACCCGCAGGGCGACCAGCCCGACCGCGTCGCCGAGGCGGACCAGTTCCTGCAGGTACTCCCGCTCTCCGGCGTGGTCGCCCTGGAGGCGCCGCTGCCCGGCGAGCTGCCACAGGGCCTGCCAGCGCAGCACCGGTGCCTCGTGTCCCTCGGCCGCCAGGGCTTCGCGCAGCGTTTCCATCGCCGTGCCGGAGCCGGTGGAGGAGACCAGCGACAGGGCGTGGGCCAGTGAGCCGCCGGCGGGTTCCTCGAAGTCGGCCGCGTCCAGGCCGAGCCGTTCGGCGAGGTGGGCGACGGCCCGTTCGGTGGGCTGGCGTGCGCCGGACTCCAGGCGGGAGAGGTATCCGGTGGACATGCCGTCACCGGCCAGGGCGGTCTGGGACAGCCCGCGGGCCTGTCGCAGTTTGCGGAGACGACGGCCGAACGCGGGCTGACGCAGCATGTGACCATTCCCTGGGACGGACGGGTGGGGGGTGGCCGGTGGGGCGGGGCGGGGCGTGCCACCCCGGTGCACCGGGGGCCGCAACGAGCCTAGGGGGCCGGGCAAGGGCGGGGCAATGTTTTGCCAGATGCCGTGCCTCGGAGTTCGTGCGAACCTCAGGGATTCGTCTGGCGTTCCTCGAGCGGTTCTTGAGCGGTTGCAGGCAATGTCTCAAGCGCCGGGGCCGGTACCTGCGCACCGGTCCGTCCTCGCTCACGGGAGCTGTCCTCGTCCGCGTCCACGGAGGGTCTGATGAAACACGCGGTTCCTGCCCGCCGCGCCGTCCGCATGGGCCCGGCCGGCCGGCCGGCGCCGATGCGTGACACGTCGTCCGACGACGACATCAACTGGCCCTAGAAGCGGTCTTCACCGTAGCGGTCTTCCCCCCCGTGGTGGTCTTTCCCTCGCGGTCTTTCCCCGTGGTGGTGCGGGCATGACGGGTGCAGGGGTGCGTGATGGCTCAGGGCCGGGCGGCTGACGCGCCGGCCCGCTGCAGGGCGCGTGCCAGGCTCCGGGGGCCGCCCGGGTGGTGGCCGGCGCCGCCGACCACGACCAGCGGTGTGCGCACTCCGGGTGCGGTGACCTGCCTGGCCAGTTCGCAGGCCAGAACGCCGGTGCCGGAGTACCCGCCGAGGACCAGCCGGCCCGCCGAGCGGGCGAGGCGGGTGAGGACGTCGGCCTGGGCGGCCTGCCGGCCGGCGGTGAGCCGCAGCGCGGTCAGGGCTTCGGGTCCCCGGTAGTGCCGTACCAGTTCGCGGTGCCCGGTGTGCGGGGCGCCCGGGACGTCGAGCAGGCACACGGTGGCCGCCGTGGGTGTTGACGCGCCGCGCAGCAGCACCAGGGGGGCGGTGTCCCAGGCGGCGGGGCCGTCCGGTACCGGGGGCGTGGCCGTCTTCGGCATCCAGGCCAGCACGTCGGCGACGGTGGTGGCCGCGCTCGCCGTGGCGGGCAGCAGACGCAGCAGGCGCACGGTGTGTGCCAGCAGGGTGCGGGCGGTGCCGGTGTCGATGAGGTCGCGGTCGTAGGCGCAGGTCAGGACGAGCGCGCGGTGGGTGTCGTGGCCGGCGCGCAGGCGCAGGGCGTATCCGGCGGGCGTTGCGGCTGCTTGCTGTTCCTCCAGGCGGATGCCGTGGGCGGCGAGTTCGTCGCCGTAGGCGGTTTCGGGGCGCGGGCCGCAGTCGAAGGCGAGCAGACCGCCGGCCCGCGTCGGCGCACCGGTGCCGGTGGCCGCTCTGCCGGCGGTGGCCCATTCGTAGGCGGACAGGTCCATCACCTGGTCGCGCAGGGTGCGCAGCAGCCGGGGCAGTCGCAGTGCCGGGTCGAGGGCGACGGTGAGGGGCAGCGCGTTCTCGAACGGGCCGGGGACGCCCTCGATGCCTTCCAGGAGCAGTCCGCGGCCGGGGAAGTCCAGGCCGAATTCGATGGTCGCGGGGGCGGGCGCGCTCTGGCGGGCGCGGTAGAGGAGCAGGGTCCACACGGCCTGGAGGACGCTGCTCTCCGCGACGCCCCAGCGTGCCGCCCAGTGGGCCAGGCGGGTGCTGCGGGCCGGGGACAGGGCGGCGCGCAGCACGCCGGTGCCGGTGCCAGTGCCGGTGCCGGTGCCGTTGTCCGTGGGCCGGGCGGGGCCGGGCGCAGGTGTGGGGGGCCGGTGGGCGGGGCCGCGCCAAAAATCGTGGGCGGGGCCGGGGTCCTGGGCGCCGAGCAGGCGGGCGCAGTCGCCGAGGTCGGGACGGCGCGGGCCGCCGGGCAGGGTCCCGCCGGCGAGGTAGGCGCGGCAGCACTCGCGCATCAGCAGCCGCACGCTCCAGCTGTCCAGCAGGGCACGGTGGTAGGTGACCAGGACGTCGGTGAAGGGTGCCGCCGCGTCGTGGGGGCCGCTGTCCAGCAGGGCCAGGCGTACCGCTGGTGGGCGTCGCAGGTCGAAGGCGCGGGCGCGTTCGCGGGCCGCCAGTGCCGTGCGCCGGATCACCGTGGTGCCCAGGTGGCGGACGATGTCGGTGATGGCGCGGTCGAAGACGACGGCGCGGGGCCGGGGGTCCCATACGAAGGCGGTGCGCAGCACGCTCTCCCGCTCGCCGACGGCGTGCCAGGCCGCTTCGAAGCGTGCGGTGTCCAGGGGGCCGTGCCAGCGCCAGAGGATCTGCTCGGCCTGGTGGCCGGGCCGGGCCAGGGCGTCGGCGAGCCGCTGCTGCTGCAGGGGGGTGAGCGGTTCGGTGCGCGGCAGCGTCCGGCAGGGCGGGCCCGCCGATCCGGCGGCCGGTCCGCCGTCGGGGCAGGGCTCGGGGGCGGCGGTGAGCAGGTCGGCGAGCAGGCCCACGGCGGCGGGCGCGGGGGCCGCCTCGGTGCCGGACAGTTCGACGGTGTGCAGGTCGGGCTGGTGCCGCAGCAGCCGGAATCCCCCGTGCCGGGCACCGGGGCGGATCTCCGCGACGCGGTGCAGGGCGCGGTGGAAAAAGGCGGTGTCCAGTGTCCCGTGCAGTTCCATGGTGTTGTGCTCACCTTGTTCGGGGTCGATCACCGCGCACACACCGGCGGGCCGGTCACCGTTCATCGCCTTCCCCTTTCCGGACACCCCCGTACGGAACGAGCAACTGCCCCCTGGGCTCGGGGGGGCGGCGTGCGGGCCCTGGCGGGCGGGCACGCGCCGGCAAGGCCGGAGCCCCGGTCTGTTCACGCTAGCTCCGGCGCGTGCGGGCCGTCCGTTTTCTCCAGCGGCCCCCGAACGGTCCTCGGTTCGGGCAGCACGCCGGGAGCAAGGACCGTTCGGGCAGGCGGGAGCCGGCCGGCGGCGCGCCCGGATGTCCTCGGCGGGCCGGATGCCCTGCTGTTCACCGGTGTCGGCCGTTTCGCCGACGGTGCCGCGGTCAACCCGCCCCGCAAGCCCCCGGCCCAGCCCCGGCCTGCCGCTTGCGGTGCCCGGGCAGCGGCCGGTGACGGCCCGAAGCCGCCCGCACGGCAGGCAGGCCGGTCCCTGTCCGGGACTGCGTCAGCTCGCCGGCGTGTTCGGCACGAGCAGGTCGTGGCACTGCTGGATCCGGCCCGCGGCATCGAAGCGGAGCTCCGCGGCCAGCGACCAGACCGCCCCTTCGGCACGGGCGGTGGCGCGCAGGGCGACGACGCCGTTGTCGGCGACGACGCTCTCGAGCGTGAGCCCCAGCCCGTCGGGCAGTGTGCGTCCGCCCGTTGCGGCGGCGCCCGCCCAGTGGCGGGTGAGACAGTTGACCTCGCCCCGGTTGCCCGCCGCGACCAGCGCGAGGACGAGTTCCCTGTTGCGCTCGCGCAAGCTGCGCGCGGCGAGGAGTTCATGCAGTGCCCCGCTGAGGGGCTCGGTCAGCGTCAGCGTCACGACGAGAGACCCTTCCTCGCGATCCGTCATGGGTACGGCCACAGGGCCGGCCCGTAGATCGTGGCCGTCCGTGCTGGAGCGGGGATGCAGGACGAGTGGACGATGCTCTCTGCCTGGGCACCTTCGCCGCACCGGGGGCCCTGCGGGCAACGCCGACCCGGCTGCAGGCGGCCGTCCGAGCCCTCTGAGTACCCGTACCAGAAATGCCGGACGGCCGGACCGGATGCCGGTCCGGCCGTCCGGCGACGGGCCGGTGGCCGTGCGGTGGGCCGGGGCGCAACGGCCGCCCGGCCGGGGCCGGGCGGCGTCGTTGCTCACGCCGCGAACAGGTCGAACGTCGAGCCGTGGCGCGGTCCCGCCAGCATGTCCAGCTGCGGGTCCACGGCCAGCATGGCCTGGTGCATGCGCTGCAGCTGCGGGGAGGGTTCCACACCCAGCTCGTCGATGAGCCGGATGCGCAGCCTGCGGTAGACCTCCAGCGCGGTGGCCTGCCGGCCCGAGCGGTACATCGCCACCATCACCTGGGAGTGCAGTCCCTCGTGGTGCGGGTGGCGGGCGGTCAGCTCGGTCAGCTCGGCGATCAGCTGCGCGTGGCGGCCGAGCCGCAGATCGGCGTCGATGCGCCGCTCGACGGTGACCAGCCGGCTCTCCTGCAGCCGCATCACCTCGATCTCCAGGACGGGACCGAGTTTCACGTCGACCAGGGGTGCGCCGGTCCACAGGTCCAGTGCCGCGCAGAACCGCGCTGCGGACACCTCGTCGTCGCCTTCCACGAACGCCGACTGTCCCTGCCGGATCAGTTCCTCGTAGGCGTGCACGTCGACACAGCTCTTGTCGATCTGGAGCAGGTATCCGCCGTGCCGTGTGGCCAAAACGTCCTTCGCGCCGGACGGTGCGCCCGGGCCCATGGCCGTGCCGAGCCGCCTGCGCAGTTGGAGTATGTATGTCTGAAGGGTCGTCAGTGCGCTCGCCGGAGGCTCGGTTCCCCAGAGTTCCTCCATGAGCGTGGGAACAGGCATGACCCGTCCCGGATAGAGCGCCAGCAGCGACAGGATCTGTCGCGGCTTGCCCGCCGTCGGAACGATGGATCCCCCGTTGACCTCGGCACTCAACGGACCCAGAACCTGAATCTCCATGGTGGCCTCCCCACCTCGTCGAGTTCCCTGTCCAGTTCCTTGTGTGGCCGGAAATCTCCGCCGCTAGGCACGCTAGCCGTGTCCGTGCCCCCCGAGCGTTTTCCTGTAGCGGTCCTCCAGCGGTGCTCCACGTCAGGTGGTGCGCCGCATGCGCGCGGTGCCCGAGACCACCCGTACGCATGCCGGGACCGGCTCCGGAACCGGGCTTTCGCCCCCTCCTGGAGGAGGGGGATCTCCACGGAGGGATCCGATGGATCCGGTGGACTGCGGGTTCATCGGATCCGATGGACTGCGGGTTCCCCGTCCGGCTTGCGGGGCGGCGGCGCGCCGGGTCAGGGCGGCGCGGCGGTCCCCCCGCGGACCTGGTCGTGCGGTGCGCCCACGGGCTGCGGCAGGGTGATGGTGTGCGGGGCGGCCCGGTCCCAGGGGAATCCCTGGTGCAGTTCCAGGTGCGGGGCGGGGCTTTCGTCCGCGGGCAGGGCCACCGCGGCCAGCACGCCGGGCACCGGTTCCAGTTCCACAAACCGCCACCGTCCGCTCGGGTCGTCGGCGGGCGGCTGGAAGGCGAGGACTCCCCGGTCGTCGTCCAGGGTGAAGGCGAACTCGTCGAAGGGCAGCCCGAGTCCCAGTCCGCGGGCCTTGGAGTAGGCCTCCTTCAGCGTCCACAGTCTGAGCACCCGGCGGTCGCGCCGGCGTCCCGGGGATACCTGGGACGCCCAGTGCTGCTCCTGGGGGGTGAAGGTGGTCAGGATGGTGTCCAGGGCGCCCGCCTCCCGGTCCAGGCACTCGACGTCGACGCCGACGCGCTGGGTGCGGACGATGCCGAGCAGGCTGTAGCCGCCCGCGTGGGAGAGGTTGAAGTCGAGATGGCCGCCGCCTCTGGGCAGGCCGCCGGGCAGCGGCTGCAGGAAGGGCCGCCCGCGGGAGGAGCGCCAGATGACCAGCTCGGCCTCGCCGAGGCCGACCTCCAGCGCCAGAGCCCGGCGGACCAGGGTGTGGGCGACGAGGTACTGCCGGCGGTCGCGTTCGAAGAGGAACCGGGCCGCGGTCTCGTTCTCGCGCTCGTCGAGCCAGTGCGGGGCCAGGACGGCGGCGATGGCGGGCGGGAGGGCGTCGTTGGGGCACAGCCACAGCTTCACCGGGGGCACCGTCTCGTGGTGCGGGGCGGGCCCGGTGGCGGGGGGCTCCGGTGCGGTGATGGTCATCGTGTCGTTTCAGTCCGTCTCGGTTCGCCGCCTGCTGCGGACGCAGCGAGGCGGCGGCGCGGGGGCCGCCGGGGCCGAAGCAGGCGCGGGCTGTCGGTGCTGCGCGGGTGGTGGCCCCCGTTCAGGCCGGACGGTCGGCCAGGAGTGCGGCGGCCTCGTCGACGCCGATCCGCTCGCCGCGCACCGCGTCCAGGAGCGCGAGCACCTCCTGCCGGGACAGCGCGGGCCGCGTCCGCGCCACAGGGGCCGGCGGCTGCCCGGGCGCGGCCGGTGCGCCGCCGGGGGTGTCGGGGGTGTCGGGGGTGTCGGGAGTGTCGGGGGCCGGTGTGCCCCGGGTGCGGGAGGCGATGTAGGCGGCCATCGCGGCGAGGCTGGGATGCTCGTGGACGGTGACGGGGCGTTCGCTCAGGCCGTAGGCGCGGTTGACGCCGGCGGCGAAGTCCGCCGCCAGGATGGAGTCGATGCCCAGCTCGGCGAAGGCGGCGCCGCCTTCGATCTCCCAGGGGTCGCAGTGCAGGATCTGTGCCAGCTGGTGGCGCAGTACCTGCAGCACCGCGGCCGCGGCGCCGGAGTCCTGGGCCGCGGGGGCCTCACCGGTGCCGCGGCGCAGGGCCGCCAGGTGGCGGGCCAGGAGGGCGGGGGTGGCGTACTCGTAGAGGTCCGCGCCGGCGATCCGGACGCCGAAGTGCCCCTCGATGGCCGAGACGAACTCGACGGTGAGCAGGGAGTCCAGGCCGAGGACGGAAAAGGGCTGTCCGGGGTCGACCCGGTCGGGGTCGGCGTGCACGACATGGGCCAGCACGGCGGTGAGCTCGGCGAGGATGTCTGCGTGGCCATCGGACGCTGCCGTCGGCTCGCTGGTCACAGGGTCGTCCCTTCGTGGATGCCCCGGCCTTCGGGCGGGGGTGGGGGTGCCTCCCGCGTGCGGGGGAGGACGAGGCTGTGGCGCAGCGGGGCAGGAAGGTCCGCGGCGCCGCCGGGGCGGCCGGCTACCGGCCGGCGATCTGGGCCCCGGCGTCCGGGTGGTGCACGGCCCGGGCCGGGACCGGGCCGCTCTCGGGCGCGTCCATCAGGATCGTGTGCTGGAGCCGGCGCAGCCGCGGGGAGGGTTCCAGGCCCAGGTCGCGGCCGAGGGTGGTGCGCAGGTGGGTGTAGGCGTTGAGCGCCTCGCCGCGCCGCCCCGAGCGGTGCAGCGCGATCATGAACTGGGCGTGCAGGTTCTCGTGGCTGCGGTAACGGCTGGTCAAAACCGTGAGCTCGGCGAGGACTTCGCGGTGCCGGCCCAGCCGCAGGTCCGCCTCGATGCGCTGGTCCATCGCGCACAGCCGGCTCTCGTCCAGGCGCCTGGCCTCCATGGCGAGCTGGGCCCCGGTCTGCACGTCCGCGAAGGCGGATCCCGACCACAGGTCCAGGGCGGCGGCAAGGGTGCGGGAGGCGCCCGCGAAGTCGCCGGCGTCCATGGCCCGGTAGCCCAGTCCGGCCAGGCGGTCGAACTCGCGGACGTCGCTGGTGCCGCCCGCGGCGGCCAGCAGGTAGCCGCCCGGCAGGGTGACCAGGACGTCCTTGGCGGTGCGGCGTTGCGGCCCGGCGGCGGGTTCCTGTGCGGCGCCGTGCTCCAGCGCCGCCCCGATCAGTTCGCGCAGCTGCAGCACGTAGGTCTGCAGGGTGGTGCGTGCGCTGCGCGGCGGCCGGCCCGACCACAGTTCCTCGATGAGCGAGGCGACCGGCACCACCCGGTCCGCGTGCACCGCCAGCAGCGCCAGCACCTGGCGGGGCTTGGGCGCCGTCGGGGCGACGGACACCCCGTTCTCCCTCACGTCCAGAGCACCTAATACGTCGATGTCCACGCCGTCTCCCCTGTCCACGTGCGCTGCTGACACTCCAACATTAAAAAACAGCACAGACGGTATGTCAATACGAGACCGATCGTCCTGTTTTTAACAACCTTCCAGCATCAGTGCAGCAACCCTCGAAGACGGCCGTTCACCGGGCAACTCCCCTGGAAAGACGGCCGTGTTACCGCCCCGTACACCCACCCGCAGACCGGCACACGCCGTCCGGGGCCGTGGTGCGGGCCGAGAGATCGGACCCGATCCCGGGCCTGCGCTCCCCTCAAACAGACCGGCCAGTCTTCTCGTTTCGTCTCTGCGGCGGTCACCTCACCGCCGGCCGCGCACCCCGCGGCGGTCCTCGCCGCGCAGCCACCAGCACGAGCCGCCGGCCGGCCGCACCGGTGTCCGCCGGCCGCGCAGGGCCAGCAGGACGACGGCCAGCGCGGCCAGTTCCTCCTCGGTCGCGGTGCCGCGCTCGACGCGCAGAGCCGGCTGTCCACGGTCCCGGTCGCCCATGGGGCCTCCTCCTCTGGCGCCACCCTGGGCCACGGTGCTCAAGAAACGCTCTCGGCCCGCTGGACGCCGCGGCCGCCGCCGGTCAGGCGCTGCGCGCCCGCACCGCCAGCAGGGCCCGGGACAGCGCCTGCGCGCTCTCGGCGGCGCCGCCGACCCCGGTCATGACCACGGCCGGCGCCTGCCGCGTCCAGCGCGCCGCACGGCGGGCGATCTCGTGGGCGGCCCGGCCGGCCGGGCCGGCGCCGCACACCGTCAGCCGCCCTGCGTCACCGATCAGTTCCCCCAGGACGGCGGACGGCACCTGCCCGCCGGTGACGGTGAGCGAGACGATGCGTTCGGGCCCCTCGTACCGGCGCAGGAGCAGGTCGTAGACACCGGGTGTGACGCCGGGGACGGTGACCAGGCACACGAGGTCCGCCCCGGGTTCCCCGGCCCGCAGCACCGCCGGCGCCGGCCCGGCGGCGCCGGCTCCCGGCACGGTCATGACGGGCACCGCGCAGGTGCCCAGCAGACGCAGGGCGTCACCGACGGTGAACCGCGCATCGGGGTGGTCGGGCAGGCTGCGCAGCAGCTGCAGGCACTGCGCGAGGACACCGGAGGCCTCGGTGTCGGTGAACCTGGCCCGGTCGTACAGGGCGCCCAGCACCAGGGCGTCCTCGGCGTCGTGGTGCGCGACGAGCGTGATGGGCAGGGTCGTGGCGCCCCCGGCGCTCCGCGGCGCGCCCACCTTGATGCCCTGCGCCGCGAGTTCGGACCGCAGGTTCGCCGGCAGTTCGGGGTGGCTGTCGAAGCGGACGGTCGTCTCGGTGAGGCGGGATCCCGGGGCGCGCCCGCTCCACTCGCGGACCTGGTCGGTGCAGACCCATGCGTAGGCGGTCAGGTCGAGCGCCGCGTCCCGCACCTGCAGCAGCAGGTCCGCCAGCGGGGCCGCCGGGTCCACGGTGACCGTCATCGGCAGCGGGTCGCCCAGCAGTCCGGGGATGCCTGAGGCGGCCCGCAGCGGCAGGTCCCGTCCCGGGACGTGCACGCCGAAGGCCACCGGCAGCGGCCCCCGGGTCCCGGCCGCCCGGTACAGCAGCAGGGCCCACACCACGTGCAGGGCGCTGCTCTCCCCCGCGCCCCGGCCGACGGCCCAGGAACGCAGCCGTGCGCTCTGCGGCGGCCCGAGCCGGCGCTGGATCCTGCCCGTCCCCCCGCCCCGGCAAGGCGGCCCGCCGGGACGGGCGGGGCTGACGGCGGCGCCGGCGGGCGGTGCGGCAGCCGCCCACAACTCCCGTGCCGCGGCCGGATCCTGGCGCCTCAGCCAGCGGGCGTGGTCGCGGATGTCGGGCCGGCGGTCCGCGCCGGGCAGCGTGCCGCCGGCGAGGTAGGAACGGTAGAACTGCCGCACCAGCAGACGCGCCCCGCGCTCGTCGAGCAGCGCCCGGTGGTAGGTCACCAGCAGGCGGGTGGGCACCTGTCCGGCGCCGCCCGCGTCCGGCGGCAAATCGAGCAGGGACACCCGCAGCAGGCCCGGCCGGTACGGCTCGAAGCCGCGGTCGCGGTCGCGGCGCAGCAGTTCGTCCCAGCCGGCGCCGGTGTGCGCATCGCGGACGGCCTCGACGACCTCGATCCCCGCGCTGTCGTGCAGCACCAGGCGCGGGGCGCCGGCCCAGTCGAAGGACGCGCGCAGCACCGCCTCCCGCTCGGTGAGGGACTGCCAGGCGGTGATGAACCGGGTGCGCTCCAGCGGCCCGGTCCAGTCCCAGTAGACCTGCTCCACGAAGTGGCCGGGGCCGCCCGGGGCGGCGAGCGCCGCCTCCAGCAGCGCCCGCCGATACCCGCTCACGGCGACCGTGCCCGCGGCCGGCGGTGCCAGCAGGTCGGCCAGCAGGTCGTCGGTGAGCGGCGCGCCGGCCGCGGCCGGGGAGCGGGGGTGAGCCGCAGGAGGTGGCGGTCCGGGCGCCCGGCCTTTGCCGTGCCGTCCTGCGGTGCGTCCAGTTCGACGTCGTAGGCCCGATGAGACCTCGCGACGCGGGCGGCGATGGCCTCGGCGTCCGTGCGGTCGGGTCCGCACAGTTCGAGGACGAGCGGTGCCCCGTCGTGGGCGCCCGGCGGTTCGTGCACGACGGCGAGAACGGCGCCGGGGCGGCGGTGATGACTGCTCATCCGGTCCCCGGGACACCGGACAGCTGTGCCGCAGCAGCCCTGCCGATCACCCCGACCTCCTTTTCGAATCGTTTCTGCACGGCCGGCCGGCCGGCCGCGGCCCCCATCGGGTGTGTCCGCTCACCGCGGTCCAAGGCCGCGGTGAGCGGGGAAGTCGAGGACCCGCCCGCCGTCCGGCGGCTGTGCCCCGGGCGGCCCGTTCGGCGTGTTTGTGGCGGGCGGGGTGCGCGGCCCCTGCGGCCGCGCCCGCGCGGCCCGGCGGGGGTGCGCCTCGCCCGGGCGGTGCGCCTCGCTCACCAGGTAGCGTTCCTCGACGAGATGGGTGGCAAAGGCCCATTCCCCGGCCGTGTCCCCGGCGAGCCGGGCGGTTCCGGTCGTATTCCACTCGAAACCGATGGCCGAGAACCGGCGCCGCATGCCGTGCCCGAGCGCCTTGGCGTACGCCTCCTTGAGGGTCCACAGGCGCAGGAAGGCCTGGGTGCGTTCCTCCTCGGGCAGGGCCGTGAGCAGCCGGGCCTCCTCGGCGGTGCACACGTGGTCGCGCAGGGCGTCGAAGGAGATCCGGCGTGTGGCGGGTTCGGCGTCCACGCCGACCGCTCCGGCGCGGCTGACGCCGACCACGATGAGCTCGTCGGTGTGCGCGAGGCTGACCTGGAGATCCGTGCCCAGGCCGCGCAGCACGGGGCGTCCGCCCGGCAGACAGGCGAGGTCGAGCCGTTCGGCGGGGACCTGGAGGGCCGCGGCGGCCGTGTGCTTGAGCACGGTGCGGGAGACGGCGAGGATCAGCCGTCCGGCCGGGGCCGGATGCCGGCGAAAGCGGGGCCAGTCGCGGCCGAGCAGGGTGCGCAGTGCGGGGTCGAGCAGGGCCGGTGTCAGCCACTGCCCCCAGGTGGCGTGCACCACCGCCCGGCCCGTGTCCTCGAATCGCTCCTGGACCTGCTCCCAGGGCCCGTCGGGGCCGGGCACGTAGCACGGCGCAGGGAACGGCGCGGGGAACGGCGGCGCCGGTGTGCGCCGGTGCGGCGCGCCGCCGGCGCTCACCACGCCGGCCTCGTCGCGTGCAGGTCGCAGTCCACGCCGTCGGCGGCGCGCCGGGCCAGTTCCTCCCACACGCCTGGGTGTGTGTCGGGCATGCCGGCGGGCAGCGGCAGCCCGAGCCGTACGGTGATCCGCCCGAGCGCCGACAGCGCCCAGCCGGCGTCGCCGAGGAAGGGGAGATCGGCCGCGGCGGCCGTCTCCCGCGCGGCTGTCGTCGCGGCGGCCAGCACCAGCAGGGCCCGGCGGTCCGCCAGGGCGCGCGCCGCCGGGTCGGCGCTGTCGTGCACGGCGGCCACCGCGCAGGCGGTGCGCAGCGCCCGCTGCTCGGCGGCCAGACGGCGGCCCAGGCGGGCGAGCGCGGCGGCGGCGGCGCCGGCGTCGTCGGCACCGGACGGCGGCGCGGCGGCCCGCGGGGCGCCGGTGCCGGGTGGCGCGGCGGTGCCGGTGTCGGGTGGCGCGGCGGTGCCGGTGTCGGGTGGCGCGGCGGTGCCGGTGTCGGGTGGCGCGGCGGTGCCGGTGTCGGGTGGCGCGGCGGTGCCGGTGTCGGGTGGCGCGGCGGTGCCGGTGTCGTCGGCACCGGGCGGTGGCGTGGTGGTGCGGGGGGCGCCGGTGCCGGGTGGCTCGGTGGTGCGGGGGGCGCGGAGCAGGGCCTCAAGCCGTGTGCCGTCGTCCTGTCCGGGGCTGCCGGCCGCGAACAGCCCGTGCACGATGCGGGCCTGGGCAGCACCGGTGTCCGCCCGGTGGGCCCCGGCGAACGCCCGGTCCCGCACCAGCCGGGCCAGGGTGCGCCGTTCGGGGGTGCGGCCGTCGAAACCGCACTCGTTCAGCACCAGTTCGAGATCGCCGAGCAGTTCGAGGGCGAGCTGCGGCACGAGATACGCCGTGACGGCGGCGAGCAGTTCTTGCTCCTCCTCGCCGTGCCGCGGGGCCGCGGGGGCGTCCCGGCCCGGGGCCGGGCAGGCGCGCAGGGCCGCGTCGGTCAGGCTCTCGCAGGCCAGCAGGTCGGCGAAGACGGTGGCCAGGACCGGACGCCACTGCCGGGCGGCGGCTTCGTGGCGGCTCAGGCCGTCCACGATGCGGGTCGCGCCGCCCAGGACGTTGCCCGCCGCCGCGAGCAGCGCGGCCGGGCCCAGCAGCGCGGCCGCCGGGTGCGGCACCGGGGTGTCGAGCAGCGGGCGGATGCTCCAGGCGTGGGCGAGGGCCAGGTCGCGGCGCAGGAGCGGGCGCAGGGCGCGGGCGAGCTGGTCGGCGCCCGGCACGTCGTCGGGGCCGGGCAGGCCCGGTGGCGGGGCGGGCAGGGCGCCGGGCGCCGCGGCCCGCACGGCGGAGCGGCCGTAGGGGTTGGCGGGGTCGCGGGGGTCGCCGAGCAGTGCCTCCAGGCGCGCCGCGTGCCGTGCCGCGCCGGGGGGCGCCGGGGCGGGGCCGGGGGGCGTTTGGGGCGGGGCCGGGGGGTGTCCGGCATGCCGGTGCGGCCGGATCGGGGCCATCGCCGATCTCCTCGTCGTCGTGGTGACCATCGCCGCGGCGCCGTCGCCGGGCGGGCTCATCGCAGCCGGCGCAGGGCGCTCTCGGCGTGCCACCGCGCCAGGGTCAGGGCTTCGGTGCTCGTGCGTCCCAGCCACTCGCGCACGTGCCGGCGGGCGTCGGCCGGGCGGGCGCCGGCGCCCGGGGCGGGCGTGGCCTCGCGGAGCATCACCTGGTGCGTGCAGGCGACCCGCACACCCGAGGCGTCGGGCTCCAGGGACCACTCGCCGTAGTGGGCGGCGACAGGATCGGGGGTCACGGTCTGCTTGTGGACGATCCGCCCGGCGGCCGGGAAACACAGCCGGACGGACTCCACCACGCCGGTGTCCCCGGTGCCGGGATCGCTGGTGTGCAGGACGGCCCTTTGCACCCCGGGGACGTCCTCGGTGACCTCGGCGCGCTCGACGTGGGGAACCAGGTCGGCCCAGTCCGCGATGCGGTAGAGGAAGTCGTAGACGATCTCCGGGGAGCCGGTGACGTGGAGGCTGTCCTCGAAGGAGAGCAGCAGTTCGTCGAGACGGTCCCAGCGTTCGGCCGCCTCGACGACGGCCGCCAGCTGCGCCCGCACCTGTGCCTCGAGCATGTCGGGCCCCTGTCCGGATGCGGCCGCAGCGTCCTGGCACAGGGTCACCAGGCAGCGGCCGCCGCCCTGGGGTGACACGTTCCAGCTGCCGTGCGTCGGCGCGCCGGGCAGCAGGGGGTCGGTCAGTTCGAAGTCGATGCGGCGCTCGCGCGGGTGCAGCACGCGGCGGGCCAGTACGCAGCGGACCTGGCCGTGGCGCAGGTGCCACAGCCGCAGGCTGTCCTGGGCGCCGTCGAAGTCGACGCGTTCGACGTGGACGTAGGAGGGCAGCAGGACGGGCCAGCGGGGGGCGTCGGCGAGCAGGCCGTAGACGACGCCCGCGGGGGCCGCGGCCGGCGCGGTGTGCCGGGCGGGGTGCTTTCGCTGCGACGGCATGCGCGGTCCCCTCCTCCAGGTGTGATCAACGCTGCACGGCCGGGGCTGAGCGGTGCTCGATTCCTGGTGGACAGCAGGGCCCGGGACACGGTGCGGGTCAGCCCACGCGGGCCACGGCGGGGCCGGCCGCCGGGCGGGGTGCGAGGGTGCCGGGGCCGGACATCAGGATGGAGCGCTGCAGCTTGGCCAGGGCGGGCGAGGGCTCCAGGCCCATGGCGCGCACCAGGGTGGCGCGCAGCCGCTGGTAGGCGTCGAGCGCCTCGCCGCGGCGCCCGGAGCGGTGCAGCGCGAGCATGTACTGGGCGTGCAGGCTCTCGTGCATGGGGTACTGGTTGATCAGCACGGTGAGTTCGGCGAGCAGTTCGCGGTGGCGCCCCAGGCGCAGGTCCGCCTCGACGCGCTGGTCCAGGGCGCACAGCCGGCTCTCCTCCAGCCGTCTGGCCTCGGTGCGCAGCTGGGGGCCGGTGCGGACGTCGGCCAGGGCGGGGCCGGTCCACAGCTCCAGGGCCTGGCGCAGCAGCCGGGCGGCCTGGGGATAGTCCTCGGCGTCCATGGCCCGGTACCCGCAGCCGGCCAGCCGCTCGAACTCCCGTACGTCGCTGACGCCGTCGCCGCTCTTGAGCAGGTAGCCGCCGGGGACGGTCAGCAGCACGTCCTTGGCCCGGCCGCGCCCGCCACCCCCGCCGCCCCCGCCGTGCCCGCCGCCCTCCAGGGCGGCGCGGATGAGCTCGCGCAGCTGCAGGATGTAGGTCTGCAGGGTGGCGCGGGCGCTGCGCGGGGGCCCGGCTCCCCACAGCTCCTCGGCCAGGACCCCCACCGGGACGACCTGCCCGGCCCGCAGCGCCAGCAGGGCGAGCACCTGGCGGGGCTTGGGTGCCGTGGGCGTGATGGACACGCTGTTGTGCCGTACGGCGAGTGCGCCCAGTACGTCGATGTCCACGCCGTCTCCCCGTTTCTGACGCAGTCGGCAGGGTTTCCCTGCACCCCGAGTAAAAAACAGCGCGCGCGGTATGTCAATGGGAACCGGAAACCCCGCCCGTTCTCCGGCGCGCCGCGGGAGCGGCCCGGGCCCGGGCCGCGGCACACTCCCGGCGGCGCGCACCTGGCGGCCGGGGCCCGGCGCCGGGACCGGGTGGCGCCCGGGATCGGGTGGCGCCCGGGATCGGGTGGCGCCGGCCGGACCGGGCGGGGCAGGGTGCGGACGGGCGGGCGGGGCAGGGTGCGTGCAGGCGGGGCAGGGTGCGTGCGGGCGCGCGGCGCAGGAGACAAGGCGACACGGCGACACGGCGACACGGCGACACGGCACGCAGGAGACAAGGCGACGCGGCGGGGGCACCTCCCGGCCGGGGGGACGCCGCGGACCGGCCACGGCGCCGCCGGGCATCTGGCCCCCCTGCCCGCGGAGCCGGGTACGTACGCCCTGCCCCGCGGCGCCGCACGGCCCGGACGCCAGGACCTAGACCTCCTGCGACACCCAGTCCAGAGCCCGCTCGGGGCAGGCCGCCAGCCCCGGCAGGATCAAGGACCAGAACTGCTCCACGGGCTCGGCCGGCAGCCAGCCCTCGCCCACCTCGCCGGCCACCTCCAGGCCCACGGTGGCCGCCACGATCGCGGTCGCCGCGCCGTCCGGCGAGACCCCGTCGGCGAGTTCGCCCGCGCTCTGCGCCTGCAGCACCAGTTCACGCACGCACCGGTGCCACAGGACCAGCAGGGTGGCGCCGCTCTTGCGGGAGGGGTCGCCGCTGAGCTTGAAGCCGGCCCTGACCACCGGGTCGTCGGCGACGGCCAGCAGCAGGCCGGACATCGTGCGCATGAGCAGCTGCAGCGAGGCGCCGGCCCCCTCGCGGCAGCGTTCGGCCAGTTTCTCCACCGAGTCCGCGGCCGCGGACTCCACCTCGGCGGCCAGGGCGTCCTTGCTGGCGAAGTGGAAGTGCAGGGCGCCCGCACTGACCCCCGCCCGTCTGCTGATCACGGGCAGGGAAGCGAGGGCGTAGCCGTCGGCGGCGAACACCTCGGCCGCGGCGTGGATCAGGGACTGGCGCGTCCGCGCCGCCCTCACCTGCTTGACCATTCCACCCTCCTCCGGGGCACGCGCGAAATCCGCTTCCGCTCCGCCCGCCCCCCACATCCGGAACCTCAACCCGCAGAACAATATCAAACCGCGCGCTTGGTACGTTTATTGTAGAGGACGTTGCCCCGGTCAGGACGAGACGAACCCCCGGCCCTGCGGCGGCGGGGGCCGGGAGACGGAAAACGGCGGGATCGCGTCCGCCCCCGGCCGGGGGCGGACGCGGTCCCGCCGCTCGCGCGCGCGTGTCAGTCCTGCGGCTCCAGGATCACCGGCAGGGCGCGGTAGGAGTTCATCAGGAAGCTGGGCATGGGCTCCAGCTCCTGCGGACGGCAGGCCAGCCGCATCCGGGGAAAGCGCCCAAAAAGCGCGGCGAAGGCGCCGGCGGCCTCCGCCTCCGCGAGCGGGACGCCCATGCAGCGGTGGGTGCCGTGCCCGAAGCCGAGCAGGTCGCGGTCGGTGCGCAGCACGTCGAAGCGGTCGGCGTCCGGGCCGTGGCGCTCGGGATCGCGGCCGCCGGCGGCGAAGTTGACCAGGATCGCGTCGCCCTTGCGGATGAGGACCCCGTCCAGGTCGATGTCCTCCACGGCGAACCGCATCGGCGAGTAGGCGCCGGGGGTGTGCACGCGCATCGTCTCGGCCGACACGTCCTGCCAGCCGGCCCTGCCCGCCCGCACGTGCCCGAGCTGGTCGGGGTGGCTCAGCAGCGCGCCCACGGCGTTGGTGATCAGCGCGGCGGTCGTGTCCTGCCCTCCGGCGATCATCAAGAAGAGCGTGCCGAGCAGCTCCGCCTCGCTCAGCCGGTCGTCCTGGTCCCGGGCCTCGATGAGCGAACTGGTCAGATCGTCCCCGGGCCGCTCCCGCTTGTCCTGCACCAGCTGCGACAGCAGCCCGAAGGACTGCAGGCGGGCCGCCTCCATCTCCCGGCCGGACAGGGTGGTGCTGAAGACCTTGTGCAGCGCCGCACACAGGGCGGCGGTCGGCCCGCCCTGCGGGACCCCGAACAGCTCGCAGATCACCCGCATGGGCAGGACCTCCGCGAAGGCGGTCCGCAGATCGACCTCACCACCGGCCGGCAAAGCGGCCAGGGCGGCCACGAGCTCGGCGGTGATCACGGCGACACGGGGGCGCAGGGCCTCGGTGCGCCGCGCGGTGAAGGCTCCCGCCACCAGCCGGCGCAGCCGCGTGTGGCTCTGCCCGTAGGCGAAGAGCATGTTCTCGTTGGCCACCCACGGATACAGCGGCCAGTCCTCGGTGATGCGGCCCTCGATGAAGGCGGGCCAGTGCCGGCGGGCGTCCTTGGAGACCCGCGCGTCGGTCAGCAGCCGCTCCACATGCCGCTGCCCCACCACCGCCCAGGCGATCACCCCCCCGGGCAGCTGGACCCGGACGGCGGGCCCCTTGGCCCGCAGCACCGCGGCCTCTCCCGGCAGATCCCGCCCGCTCACGTCCAGGACGTACGGGCATACAGCAGTCGTGCTCACGTCGTCTCTCCCTGGGTCGGTGTTGCACCAACGGCACGTGCCCAGGGGAGGGGTCCCCCGCCCTCCCCCTCCGGGGGCGCCCACGACCACGCCCCCGACGACTGTTCAGTTGTGTCCCCACCGGCACCCGGCCGGCCCGCCCCCGGCCGGCCCGCACCTCCGGCCGGCCCGCACCTCCGGCCGGCCCGCACCTCCGGCCGGCCCGGCCCGGTCCGCACCGGCGGCCGGCGTCAGCCCCCGGCCGGCCCGGTCCGGTCCGCACCGGCGGCCGGTGTCAGCCCGCGGCCGGGACCTGCCCGCCCGTCGCGCGCAGCCGCAGCGCCGCGCCGTGCACCCGCTCCCCCCGGTCCGCGGCCGTGTCGAGCTGCATGAGGACCGCCGGGACGGCGATGCTCGCCATCAGGTGCCGCTGCAGGTCCGAGACCCGCTCCGGCAGATCGGCATGATCGGACATGATCTTGGAGAGCACCTGCACCCCGGTGAACGCCCCCACGAACATCCGCGCGGCCTCGGGGACACGGACGTGCGGGAGCAGCTCCCCGTTCTCCTTCGCCCGGCCCAGGATGTCGATGTTGTGCTCGATCCACCCGCTCATCGGCACCTGCCGGTCAAGACCGTCGGACGGAGCCCCCTGATCGACCGTCAAACGGATGCTGCCCCGGACCATCGGATCCCCCACCGACAGCAGATACGCGAGCAGGAAGGCCTCGTCGATGCCCTGCTGGAGCATCAGCTCCTGCGGCGGCGGAGGCGGGATCGACTCCAGCTGGCCCGCCAGCACCGCCTGCGCCAGCCGGTCCTTGGAAGGGAAGTGGAAGTACAGCGCGCCCTTGGTGACACCGGCCCGCTGGAGGATCTCCGAGATCGTCGCCGCCTCGTAGCCCACCTCGGCGAAGACCCCGGCGGCGGCGACAAGGATGGCCCGCCTCGTCCTGATGGCCCGCTCCTGCAGCGCCACGGCCTTCACCTCCGCATCGGCTCCGGTCGGCCTCCAGTAAAAATAAACCGACAGGTTCGTATCGTGCCACCCCCCGTCCGCCCGATCAACCACACCCCTCACCCGCCCCGGAATGCCCCGTTTACCGGCATTCCCGGGACGGTCCGGCGGACGACCCGGACCTGAAGAAAACCTTGCATGCGGTATAGCGGCGCGCCCGCACGGATACAGAATCGGATATTCCGTTACGGATCCCCCGGACGGCGTTCGAAGATCCTCCGGAACGGCTCGCGCTTTACCGTCATTTGACTTGATAACAAAACCGGTAGGTCCGTATCTTCTGGGGAGTCCAGCACGTCCACATCCGGATCTGCGACCGACGGGGGATAGGGTCATGGCCCTTCTGACAACCCAGCCGAACGTGCAAGACGGCACAGCCGGCCCCACGGCGGAGGTGCCGCCGAAACCGGGAACGCGGGGCCGGCTGGACGCCGACCGCCTGCGCGAACTGCGCGCGATCGAGGAACTCACCCTCGAGGGGATCAAGAGCGCCGCCCCCGCCCCCGCCCTCTCCCCCGCGCAGGACCTCGCCCGGCTCCTGTTCGGCGAGGACCGCGCACGCGTCCACGACCGCTGGCGGACACTGATCCGCAACCAGACGTTCCGCCACCGCCCGGGCCGCACCCCCGCCGACCAGGCGGCCCTGGCCTACGACTGGCTGCGGCTGGTCAACGACACCCTCGAGGAACCCCGAGCCCTGGCCACCGACCCCCGCCTGCTGGCGAGCCTGCACGAATGGACGGCCATCGTGGACGGCGGCGGAAGCCTGTGCACGGTGGCCGGCATCCACTACAACCTCTTCCTCGGCAGCCTCCTGGACCACCAGGCGGCCCAAGAGCGCGACCTGTCCCCCTTCACCTCCATGCAGCGCATCGGCACCTTCCTGTGCACCGAGGTCGAACACGGCAACGACAGCGCCGCGATGGAGACCACCGCCCGCCACGACCCCGACAGCGGCGGATTCGTCCTGAACACCCCGCACCCCGGCGCCCAGAAGTTCATGCCCAACACCAGCCTCACCGGCGGCCCCAAGACCGCCGTGGTCGCCGCCCGCCTGCTGATCAACGGCCGCGACGAGGGCGTCTACCTGTTCCTGACCCCGCTCAGCGACGAAAACGGGCTACTGCCCGGAATCCGCGTACGCCGGCTGCCGATGCGCCCCACCGCCCCCGTCGACCACTGCCTGACCGCCTTCGACCACGTGCAACTGCCACGCGAGGCACTCCTGCAGTCCGACCACGGACAACTCACCGACGAAGGCACCCTCACCAGCACCCTCGGCAACCGCCGCAAACGCTTCCTGCGCTCCATCGGCCGCGTCACCACCGGCAAACTGTGCATGAGCGGCGCCGCCGTCGGCGCCTCCAGAGCCGCCCTGGCCATCGCCGTCCGCTACGGCGAACACCGCCGCATCCAAGGCCCCAAAGCCGGCGAACGCATCACCATCAACACCCACCGCACCCACCACGCCCCCCTGCTCACCTCACTGGCCACCGCCTACGCCATGACCTTCCTGCACCGCACCGCCCTCGACACCTGGACCACCCACACCCACGACACCCGCGAACAAGCCGAACGCCTCGCCGCCATCACCAAAGGATGGATCACCTGGCAGGCCCGCACCATCACCACCCAATGCCGCGAACGCTGCGGCGCCCAAGGCCTGTTCACCGCCAACCACCTCGCCCACCTCCCCGACTACATCGAAGGCACCATCACCGCCGAAGGCGACAACCTCGTCATCTGGGCCAAAGCCGCCGCCGAACTCCTCCTCAACCCCACCACCCCCCCACCCCCCACCCCCCACGGCCCCCAAGAACTCACCAACCCCCACTTCCTACGCACCCTGCTCGCCCACACCCAAACCATCTGGCACACACGAGCACACACCGCACTACGCAACCAACCCGCCACCAACCCCATCGGCCGCTGGAACAACGCCTCCACCCCCGCCCTCGAAATGGTCTCCGCCCACGCCACCCTCCAAGCCGCCGACGCCTTCCTGAACGCCACCCAACAAACAACCCACCCCCCAACCCACCACCTCATCACCACCCTCTGCCACCTCTTCCTCCTCCAACAACTCCGCCCCCACACCGGCGACCTCCTCGCCCACAACCACCTCACCCCCACCCACCTCCACCAACTCCCCACCCTCACCGAAAACCTCACCGAAAACCTCGCCCCCCACCTCACCACCCTCACCGACGCCTTCGACCTCCCCCCCGAATACCTCACCACCATCCCCATCACCAACCCCCACCACACCAACACCACCAACCACTAACCTTGTTCTTTATCTAGCGGTGTCGAAATGCGCCTCGAACTAGGCTGTTCACCTGGGCATTTGCCAGACATGACAACAGCCTTCGCTTGATCCTGTGCTCCGTCACAGAGATACGGGATCAACCGAAGGCTGTTGTCATGAGTGTGCTGCATCGCCGTGTCCGGCGGGAAGCGTTCGTGGAAGCGTCATGCTTCCGGGCCGACTTCTACGAGTGTTTGACCGCGCGGGGCGATGAACTGTTCGAACTGACCGACGCGGTGCTGTGTGTCGATGGGCCGGTTGTCTCGCCGGTGGACCTGACGCTGGTGCCCGAGCATCGCCGTGGGCACGGAGCGATGTACGGAGCCCTCAACCGCGGCCGCATCGATGTTGAGCGGCTGCGAACTGTGCTGGCCGGGCTGCGGTTGCCCCGGTTCGAAGCGAGGCGTCTGGTGCTGGCGGTTGATGTGTCGCCCTGGCTGCGGTCGGATGCGCCAT
This sequence comes from Streptomyces sp. NBC_00386, assembly GCF_036063235.1. NCBI lineage: Bacteria > Bacillati > Actinomycetota > Actinomycetes > Kitasatosporales > Streptomycetaceae > Streptomyces > Streptomyces sp. NBC_00386. The sequence goes on along the minus strand of NZ_CP107950.1, from coordinate 9,908,594 downwards.
GCTCGGCGGACAGGCTGTTCTGTCACGTCTATGGGCGGGCGAAGTCGGCGTCACAGTTCATCCCGGGCTGGCCGTACTCCTTCGTCGCCGTCCTGGAACCCGGGGCCACGTCATGGACCGCGATCCTGGACGTGGTCCGGCTCGGCCCCGCCGATGATGCGACCGCAGTCACCGCCGCCCAGTTGAAAGCCGTGGTCGAGCGGCTCGTCGCGGCAGGCCAGTGGCAGACCGGAGACCCGGACATCACGATCGTCATGGACGCCGGCTACGACGTCACCCGTCTGGCCTGGGTGCTGCGGGACCTGCCCGTCGAGCTGGTCGGCCGGATCCGCAGTGACCGGGTGATGCGCCTGCCGAAACCGCCCCGTGTCTATGCCCCGAGGGGCGGGCGCCCGCCCAAGCACGGGCCCGAGTTCCGCTTCACCCAGCCCGAGACCTGGCCCGAACCGGCCGTCGTGACGGCCACCGACACCATCAACTACGGCAAGGCAGAGGCCCAGGCCTGGGATCGGGTCCACCCACGGCTGACTCACCGTTCGGCCTGGCTGGAGCACGACGGTGAACTCCCCGTCGTTGAGGGCACCTTGGTCCGCCTCAAGGTCGAGCACCTATCCAAGGACCGCCAGGCTCCGCCGGTGTGGTTGTGGTCCTCGAAGACCGGCGCCGTCCCGGAGGACGTGGACCTGTGGTGGCAGGTGTTCCTCAGGAGATTCGATCTGGAGCACACCTTCAGGTTCGGAAAGCAGACACTCGGATGGACCACCCCGAAGGTCCGTACTCCCCAAGCCGCGGACCGCTGGACCTGGCTCCTGGTCGTCGCCCACACCCAGCTCCGCCTCGCCCGACCTCTCGCCATCGAACTCCGCCGGCCCTGGGAAAAACCGGCCAAGCCCGAACACCTCACCCCAGCCCGGGTCCGCCGGGGGTTCAGGAACATCCGCGCACACCTGCACTGCCCCGCCCATGTTCCTCAACCAACCGGAACCGGACCCGGACGCCCTCCCGGCTCGAAGAACCGGCGGCCCGCCACCCGCTACGACGTCGGCAAAACCGCCAAACGTCCCGAGACTCTCAAGGCCATCGGCAAACCTGGAAGATCTTGGTAGATAAAGAACAAGCTGAGAGCCTGTTTTTGATCCCGGGAGCGGCCGCGCTGTCTTGACGCTCGACGGTGAACTGTCGCCAGGGTTTCTGATCTTGACGCTCGACGGTGTGCTGCGGCTAGGGTCGCGATCATGACGATCAAGGGTGTGTTGTTCGATGCGTCCGGGACCCTGCTGCGGATCGAGTCAGCGCAGAGCTGGCTGCGCGGGGTGCTCGACGACCGTGGCATCGAGGCCTCTGACGAGGAGGTACGCCTGTACGTGGCCATTTCCTCCAGGACCTGCAGCACGCAGCTCATGGACGGCTGGTCGCTGTCGGCGGCCTTCTCGACGGCGTGGTGCAGGACCTCGCCGCCCGTGCTCATCGGGCCGATACCGAGCTGCAGGGTCAGGTAGGACAGGGCGTAGTGGCGGCCCTCGGGCCCGTCGAACATGCGCAGCGGGTCGATGGACACCTCGGCCTGAGCGGCGTCGATGATCTGGACGCGGCCCTTCGCGGCGGTGCGGGCGAAGCTGGCCCACTCGCGTACGGGGGTGCGGTCGATGCAGATCGCGCAGCCGCCGCGCGCCCACACTGCCTCTGCGATGAGCTTCTGCAGGACGCTCTTTCCAGCCCCCAGATCGCCGACGATGCCCAGGGAGGCGCTGGCGTCGTGCTTCGGCGCGTCCGCCACGTTGATCATGACGGGGCGGGTGGTGCCGCAGTCCAGGTCGATGCCGAGGAACATGCCGCCCGGGTCACCGACCTCACCGATGCTGAAGGCGCCGCCCAGCGCCCAGTCCTCGGAGACCTGGTGCTGCGTGAACTCCCGCAGGACACCTGGCCGGGCGGTGCCCGGCAGGCCGAGCAGGAAGAGTGCCTCCTGCAGGCCGGCCGGGCGCACGGCCCGGTAGTCGGCGCCGCCGAGCAGCGAGGCCAGGGCCCGGGCCCGCGCGTCACAGATCGGGGGTTTCGCGTTCTGGCGCCGCATGCGGCTGATCCCATTCGAGCGCGTCGTCCCTGACGACCGCAAGATCGACAACCTGGCCGACCTTCTCGTCATGGAGGAGGGCCCCGGCATCCTCGGCTGGCTCATCGACGGCGCCCGCCGCTACCTCGGCGGCGACCGCGACCTCACCGGCCCCGAACGCGTCCGGATCGCCACCACCGCCTACGCGGAGACTGAGGACCACACCGGCCGCTTCTACGAGGAGTGCTGCCGACTGGGCCCCGACCTGCGGGCCGAGCAGACAGCGCTCTACGCCGCCTACACCACCTGGTGCCAGAATGAAGGCGCACTGGTCATGTCCTCACGCGCGTTCGCCTCCCGCACCCGGGAACTGGTCGGGCTGGCCTCGCCGAAGGGGATGATCCTGTCCAACCAGCGCAAGTACTACCCGGGCATCGGACTGCTCACCGACGAGGAGAGGGAAGCCAGCGCATGAGTTCCCTGATCGATGCGGACGAGATCAGCCACGAAGCCGAGTTCGTATGGCTGGAAGACACAGATCAACTCGACTACGTGCGCCAGAGCCTGGACCGGCTGCCCACCCGCAAGGGCAAGCCCCCCTACCACCGCGACGGCCGCATGGTCGGCTACGCGATCCTCGGCCCCGACGCCAAGCCCTCCCGCGCATCCGGCACCTTCCGCCGCCGCGTCTTCTGGCTCCTGCCCCACGACCGCGACACCGACCCCGCCGGCCTGTACGCCAAGAGCGCCCCCGCCGAAGCCATCGACCCCCGCACCCTCGAACCCCGCGTCAAGGGCTACAAGACCGAACGCTCCGAAGGCGGGCCGCCCTCCCTCGCCATGCAGGAACTCGGCATACAGCTCCCGCTGTAACCGGCACTTCCGACTGCGGACCGCGATGACTCAGCTATTGACCAGCATCGTCGCGGTCGTCGGCATTCTGCTTGGCGGCTGCCTGGGCTACCAACGCGTGCAGGCCCGCTGTGTCAGCCTCGGGGCCACACGGGAAGTCGACCGGAATAGCTGACGACGAGGAGTACGTCCTCGATTCGCTCGGTTTTGAAGAGCTCGGTGACCGGCGTCGTGTTCGGAAGCCGGAGCTCCCACACCCCGAGCGGGTTCCTGCCGATGATCGGTGTCCACGCACCGGCGTTGCCCTGACGAGTGCTGGCGGTGCCGTCGGTGACGGAGACGGCACCGCCGACCGCCGCCGTGGCGGTGGCCTCCTGGAACGTGAGGTCCACCTTCCCGAAGTCTCTCGAGGTCGGATCGAGACCGCTGACGTGGAACAGCAAATGGTCGATGCGCAGCTCGTCGAGGTTGGGCTGGTAGTCCTCCCGGACCGTCCTCAGCCGGACGAGCATCTGCTGCTCCGTGGCGAGGAGTTCGGGGTTGTGCAGGTCATACCACGCGTCAGGGAAGTCGTTGCGCAGGCTGAAGCCGCGGTGGACCTGCACGCTCGGCGACAGGCCGCGGATCACCTGCTGCCGGTAATCGAAGCTGTCGAGGGAGGTGTAGTCGAAGGTCACCAGGACGTCCGCGACGGTCCGGTAGTCGAAGGCGTTCGCGGCCTTGGGCATGCTGAACTGCCATGTGCTGGCGACGCCGTTGCCCTCGAACGGGAGGAGCAGGTCGCCCGACTGCTGGGGCTCTAGCGCGAACAGACCGGTGGCTTCCATGGGAGAGGTGAGGGCGACCTCTTCGGGTTGGCGGCGGATGGTGACGGACTGGAAGGTCTCCGGGCCGGTCACCACACGCGAGATCCCGGTCGACATCAGCGTGGCGTGGATGCCCTGGGTGGGCGGGACGAGCGCGATCACGGACACCCGCACGCGCTTGATCAGGCGCAGATAGTGGCCCGGGAAGTCGCGGTCGAAGAGGTCCATCGGAGTCTCGAAGATCATGACTCCGGTCTCACGGAAGCGCTGGAACTCCATCGGAGCGAGCCGGGCGAGTGAGACGGTCGTACTCAGCTGGAGCGTGCGTTGACGCGTGAGGAAGGCGTGCTGGTCGAGCGCTTCGATGTCGGATAGCAGACGAGCCGTCCCGGTGAGACCCTTGCGGTCGCTGCCCGGGCCGGAGCCGGACGTGTCGCCGGAGCTGGGGGCGCCGCCCCCAGCCGTGTAGTCGGCACTGATCGTCACGGGGGCCGACTCCTGCCGCTCGAAGGCGAGTTCTGTCGCCGCAAGGTTCGCCGTGGCCGCGGCCTCCCGCAGGAACGTGCGGTAGACGCCCTCCAGAACGGAACTCATCCAGTCGTACAACTCGACGCTGGTGAACTTGTTGGCCAGGAAGTCGACGGTCGCCCGGGCGTGGTCGGCGGTTAGAGCGCTGAGGGCGCCCTCCTGATGAACGATGCCAACCTGCTCGTTCGCCACAGTGATCTGTCGGTCGCCGATCGCCATGTCCACCGCGGCGAGCCGTTGCTGCAGGTCCCATTCCTGGGCCCGGCGCTCGTAGCCGGCGAGCGCGGATTGGACGGATGAGAGCGTCGAGTACTGGCTGGCTCGGCTGCTGTATGAGTTCGCCACCGTTCCGAGGAGCTGGGCGATCGGGCCCGCCTGGGCGAAGACGGCGGAGGCCGCCGCTCCCAGCGCGCCCACCAGACCACCCGGCAGGCCGCCCGCGACGCTACCGGCGAGGAAACCCGAACCCGCCTCGGCGAGGATTGGGACACCTACGGCTACCCCCTGGATCGCCGCCGACCAGATGTAGAGATCCTGCGAGATCGAGGCGTAGCGGGCCGCGTTGAGCAGGTAGTCCACGGCCGACTGCTCGGTCTTGCTGATCGGCTCCGTCAGGAGGGCTGCGTAGTGGTCGCGCTGGACCCGAGCGCGGTCTTGTTGGAGTTCGGCGAGGCCCACGCCGGATTGCGCCTCGGTCAATCGCAGGGCCTGCAACTGCTGGTTGGCCGCGGCCGCCGCGAGGTCCTGCCGGGCCCGCATGAGGTCGTAGGCTTGCCGATCACGCTGTTCCAACGCGGCCAGCATCTGCGCCTCGAGTTGGCCGGCGAGTTGGGCGAGGTGCCGGGCCCGTTCGATCAGTACCGCGTACCGGTACGGCGTGGGCGGGACGGCCGGTCCCGTCGCCGTCATCAGCTGCCCGCCCGGACCGAGTGCGGGCCGGCCGCTGACCGCGTCGGTGGGACTGGAGTACAGCTCCATTTCGCGTTTGGCTCCCGCGATGTTGCGGCAGGTGTGCAGCTTCCAGAGGCTCAGATCGAGATGGGAGCGGAGTGAGGTGGCCGTCACCGCGGGCGGGAGACAGAAGAGGTACTGCGGCGGTGCCAGGACCGGCGCCGGCACCGACGCGGGCGAACCTGCCGTACCTGTCGGCACCGGGAAAATTGGGCCGCCCGGAGGCGTGCACATGACGAAGCCGACGGCCTGCGCGGCGAAGTCGAGTCTCGCCGAGGTGAGTAGGGAGACGTGCGCCCGTTCTGTCAGATCCGCGTTCGTCGCGAGCACACGGCGCAGCGTCAGCTGCGGTGGCGCCCTGTGTAGTTGCGCCACCGTGAACGCCTCGGCGTCGGCCACCCGCCGGTCCCAGGGCTTGTCGGCGGCTGCGAGGATGCCCGCGAGACTTTCGAAGATCAGCTTACCGTCCGGCCAGATGAAGATGCCGGCTCGGGTGAGGCGGTCGGTGATCTCCCCGACGGCGGCGAGGGTCTCGGGCGGGACGGCGGCTCCAGGCTGGACGAGGACGCTTCCGAGCGGATCATCACACTTCTGCGGGCTGGTGCCCAGCTCGGGAACGTTCAGGCAGTCGGTGGCCGCCGCGTAGAGGAGGCGGGCCTTCCCCAGGGATTCCGGCGTGTCGCGGGTGAACTCGGCATCCCCGTAATCGGAGAGGCAATGTGCGACGGCGGTGGCCGTGTAGCGCAGGTGCGCGCCACGGCGGGTGGCGGCGAGCCGGTGCGGGTCCAGTGGGTCGAGCAGCCAGTCGGCCGCTGCCTGCTGGATGGCCACCGCCGGCAGTGCGGCCGATGCATCGAGTCCCGGGTAGATGGTGCGCTCGCCCACCGGGGCGGTGTAGTCGTAGACGGTGCGGAAGAGGGCTAGCGCCTCGTCCCAGTGGCCGGCTTCCTGGAGTTTGAGCGCGAGGTAGAGCGGTACGAGGTAGTACGCCTCCGTGAGCGGTGTGAGCACTGAGGGCGGGACGCCGTCGTTGGCCTTGAAGATCTGGTCCAGTGCGCTCGCCCGGCTCGTGTACCAGCCGTCGGGGATGTGCAGGGGGATGTCCCGCGGGGTGGTCACCATGGGCAGGTCGACGAACTTCACCGAACCGGCCAGCGAGTACTCCTCCTCGGTGTAGCGGAATCCGTAGGTGACGCGTGGATGCAGCGCGGAGGTGTAGACGAACACCCGGGTTCCGGAGTCGACACCGCAGTGCCGGGCCATGGGGCCGAGGTCGGCGAGCGTGCTCGTCCGCACCGGGACGCCGGTCTTGTCACCGACCCTCCAGTAGACGCGGTCGCCGTCCTCTTCACCGAAGACGTAGATCACCGAGCCGGGCGAGGAGCCGCCCGTGGCGGGCAACGCGCCGAGGAAGGCGCCGTCGGCGCCGCCTAGTGCGACGCTCATGCCCCCGACTGGCCAGGCGCGTCGCAGGCCCTGACTGCGGAACACCAGCCACGTCACCCCCCGGCTGCGCACGGCGGCGTACACGCCGTGGACCTCGTCCTCCAGCACGGACGGGTTGTTGGACTGCACGTGGATTGGCTGGACCATGTGGGCGGTCCAGTCCTCCGCGGTGCTCACCCACGCTCCGCTCTTCGGGTCCACCTCCCGCAGGTAGGTCCGGAAGTTACCGACGCTACGCACCACCACCGCCGGGAGCGGGTTCGGTGTGTCGTTGACCACCGGCACCACCTGCAGGTCGGCGAGTGGACCGGGCAGGTCGGTGATCTCGGTCGGAGCCCCCGACCAGGACCGGTCCAGCCCCTCGGCCGAGTGCTCGAACGCGACGAGGTCGAACTCCGCAACGTCGAGGTGCGACATCATCAACCGCTGTTGTCCCCCGAGCTCCTGGATTCGGTAGAACAGGGCGATGGAGCGCGTCGCCGGGGCCGCGCCGTACGAGACCGCACCGAGGATCTCGCTGCTCCAGCTCGGTTGGCCGGGCGCCGACGTCTGGTCGGAGTCCGGTACCAGATGCCAGACCAGGTTGCTCTCTCCCGGTCGTTGTTCGGCGTCCGTGGCGGTCCAGTAGAGCCTTCCGCTTTCCGCCGCCGCGAACTGGTAGAACAGGCTGCGGTACTGCATGGAGAGCGGACCGCAGGCTTCGGACAGCTTCACCAGGGTCCGTAGCTGACAGGTCGCCTGGACCTTGAGCGTGCAGATGTCACCGAAGTAGTCGGCATACCGGCCGGCGAGGAGGCACGCGCGTTGGGGGGCCAGACCGGTGTCCCCTTGCGCCTGCTCCAGGAGCCTGCGGTAGGCGGGCGTCTTGCGGGCCACCAGCATCGGGTGCAGGTAGTCCTCGACGTTGTAGTAGACGAACTTCGCCGCCCTCCAGTCCGCGTACGTCCCGATCCAGCGCCACTCCTGGTCGAAGTCGGGCGCGTCGAGAGCGATCTCGCCTCCCGGGACCGGGCTCCACTCGCCCCAGCCGCTGTGGGTGGCGAACGACCTCCGCAACAGGCCGCGCCGACCGCTGACGGCGAAGACCTCCAGCTGACCGGGTGCCGGTGCCACGGCCGCCGGGTCACCGTCCAAACCCGGCGGGTTCGCTGCCCCAGCGTCGAGGTCCGTCCACGGTTGCCAGGTCCCGTCGAAGGTCCTGAGGTGAAGATCGCCTCCCTGGGTCTTGAACAGTTCCAGGTGGTCGGGAAGCGACGAGACGAGCACGGGTTCCCGGTCCGATTCCAGTGCTCCGTTGAGGAGCTGCTCGTGCCACGTGCCGTCGAACCACCGGTGAACTGGTACCCGGATGGCCGGCGTCGGCGCACCGACCACCACGTCGATCCGCCCAGCCGGCCCGCTCACGGCGCTGGGCGAGGTCGTGCCCTCCCCGTCGACGTCCGTCCACGCTGTCCAGGAGCCGTCCCCCGTCCGGATCTGGAGCACGCCGTCGCTGTTGCGCAACGCGAGGACCGCCGTGGTGTCGACTCCGGTCGCCAGCACCGCCGGTGTGCCCGCGATCGCTCCGTCGAGCTGCTCCCAGGCGGACCAGTGCCCGTCGTAGGAGCGTCGCCACACGCACAGGTCCTCGCCCCGCACGACGACGTCGAGTCGACCAGGTCCGCTGGTCGACACGGACACGCCGGTGTCCGGTGCCAGCGGAACCGGAGGGCCTTCCAGGTGGTGCCAGGGCTGCCAGCGTCCGTCAAATTCCCGTTGCCAGAGCTTGCCGTCCATCGACCGGGCGAACAGGTGCAGTCGGCGTCCGCCCCAGGCGGCCACCGCCAGTCGGGCCAGTCCCCACGGCACTTCCTGGTGCAGCTGCCCCGCGTTCGCGGACCAGAGCAGCGTCTGCAGGGTCTCGGCCGCCTGGGCAATGCGAGTCGTGACGGCACAGCCGTCGGTCCGCGTGTCGATGAAGTAGCGTTCGGCGAAACGGTCGGCGCGCTCTGCCGGGGCGAGCCTGTCCGGGTCAGCGACCGCCAGCAGGGAATCGCGCAGTCGCGGCAGTTGGGTCTCCTCCACGGAGTCCACCGCGCGGCCGAGCCCGGTAATCGTGCTCTGCTGCTGGTCGATGCGCCCGTCGAGGACGCCCTGCCAGTCCCGGCGCGCTGTCCGCCAGGTTGTGGCGAGCCCGGCGTCCTCGGGCGACGGCTCGGGCGCACCCGACGTCTGCTCGTCCGCGTGGCGGAAGAACTCGGGTCCGAGCAGCAGGCCGTGCGCCTCCTCCTCGTCCCGCCAGGCCGCGAACGAACGCCGCTTCCGGGCTTCGGCGAGGACGGCGTAGCACGCCAGCCACTCGGCGGAGGTGATTCGCTGGCCGTTGGAGGCGTAGAGGCCCAGTCGCCGGACGAGCTCGAAGCTCGACCGGTCGAGACCTAGTTGGTCGAGCCGTTCCTGGCCAGGGACGCCCTGGTCGGCGGGCGTGCCGAACTCCGCGATCACCGAGCGGTCGGCGTCCAGACCGTCCGGGCTCGTCACGATCCGCTCCCATCCGGTACGTGCGTCGGGCGCGGTCTCTCTGGTCGTCTGAAGCGCCGTGCGCCAGCCGTCGACGCACCCGCGTCGCTGGCCCCACAGGTGGAACGCCGTGTTTCCGGGATCGACCGTTCGGAGGTCGAGTGGTCCGATCACGTCGGGATCGAGCAGCGGGCGCCAACAGCGGGTCTGCAGCAGTTGCTGCCAGGTCTGCCGGGCCCCGGCGGGCGCCCGCCAGGGCGGCAGACTCGGCCGCAGGACTTGCCAGTCGACCAGGTGGTGATCCCCTTCCTCCGTCAGCCAGGCCGGGTAGAGGTGTTTGATCTTGTGGGCGCCGGCCAGGGCGTCGAGGGCAGCGGTCCGGTCAGCCTCGCTCGGCTGCGGGCCCCCGGCGGCCCCGATTTCCGCCCGGACAGCCATGATGAGGCGGAATTCCGCTTCGCTCAGGTGGAACGTGTCGGCGATCTGCTGCGCGGCCACCGCGGCCGCCGGTCCGCCGCTGTCCAGGTCCGTCAGCACGCCGACCGGGTCGGGCACTACCGGATCGCCGGGGTCGGGGCTCCCGAGTGCGAACCGCAGCACGCGGTCGAAGCCCTCCGCGGCCAGCAGGGAGGCGAGCTCGGCGCGCGCCTGCGCGAGCGCGGAGCGGCGCGTCTCCAGCACCGGCGCGCCGGGGTTGCCGAACAACTCCTGGAGGTCCGCAGGCCGCACCCGGTCTGGGTCGAGCAACGGCGCGTCGGACGGGGGCGGCCAGAGGCCGTCGACCGGTTCGCGCAGTGCCTTCCAGAACCGCTCGCCGTCCAGGCCTACGCCGGCGGCCCGTTCGTCGGCGCGCCACTGGGTGAACCGTCGGGCCTTCCGGGCCTGGACCAGGATCGACTCGGCCTCACGTCGCACAGCGACCCCGGCCGCGCCGGGTGCGTCGCCGTCCTGAGCTGTCCGGACGGCCGCCAGCCGCTGGACCGCCTCCGGGACGAGGCCGAGGCCCGCCGCCGTGTCCTCGGCCGCCCGTAGATCGGCGGCCGACGACGGGGCCGCGAGGCGAGCGGCCAGGGCATCGAACTCCGCCCGGGTGGTGCCGGTTTCAGCATCGACGGTCGCTCCTAGGCCTTGGGCGTCCGTGGCCGCGCGGAGCTCGGTCAGCCAGTCGTCCACCGTCGCACGCCGAGCGGTCCAGAGCGCGAAGGCCGGGTCTGTCGGCCGTGGATGGCGGAAGTCCTCCGGTCCGAGGAGGTCTGGGTCGATCACCGGCGGACGCTGCGACTGCCGGTAGAGGAACGCCACCGCGGCGAGGTAGGAGGGGTCGGCCGACAGCCCTAGGAGGACGTCACGATCCTCGGGCCGCATGGGCCCGGCGAAGGACAGCTCGCCAGCGCTGTATTCGATGCGCCCTGCCAGGGCCGCGGGGAAAACCGTGCCGGGCGGGAGGGTCGCCAGCGGTGCGGCGCTCCGACCGTCGCGGTAGGCGTCGGAGGGGTGGTCGGTTCCGGCCCAGATCTCGCGCAGTCGCCGCAGCCGCCACGCGGCGAGCGCCGGAAGGCCGCTGATGGTGAGGGTTCGATCATCCATGAGGTAGGCGAGCCGTACGGACCCCGCGAGCCCGCTGCCGTTGTCGGAGGTCAGCGTGAGTGACCCGTCCGCCGTGGGGGCGTCGCCGTGGCCGACGGCCTGCAGGTGTTCCCGGTCCCGGTAGAGAATCAGCTGAAAGGCATCGGGCGTTAGTTGGACCAGGTCACCGTGGACGAGGCCGTCGTCGTCCGTTGAGACTCCCCAGGTCGGGGTGGACAGCGACCAGCGGACGAGCTGGCCGGAGTCGTCCCGCAGGGTGGGCCCGTCGGAGAGCGGGTCCCGTCGGGTGTCCGCGAGCCCGAACAACCGCTCCAGGGAGGCCTCCGTGAGGGCGTCGGTCGAGGCGGGTGCCGCGTCCGGGTCGAGCAGCAGCCGGTCCAGTTCGTCGCCGGGACCGGTCACCGGGTCGGGCCGCGGCACGGTGAGGGCGATGCCGAGCCGATCGGCCAGCGCCCGACGGTACTCCGGGCTCTCGGCCCGGGCACGGCGCAGCTCGTCGTACGAGGTGCCGATCGCGGTCAGCAGCAGGCTGTAGACGGTGGAACAGTAGTCGCGCTCGGCCGCCGCCAACTCCGCCTCGCACACCGGATCGGACAGGGGACGGTCGCCGAGGACGCTGCGAAGCACCTCGGCACAGATCCGCGCCTGGCGGACGGTCTTGCCGACCGCCCCGCACTCGGCAGGCAGGTCGGCCAGCGGCTGGTGCAGCCGCTCGACCAGGAAGTCCAGCGTGGCCGGGGCGTTGTCCGTGGTCAGGACGCGCAGCGAGTAGTCCAGCAGGTCGGCGAGGTAGGCGGCCGGTCCGACTGCGGTACGGCATTCCGCGCAGCCGCAGCTGCTGGCGCCGGGAAGCGCAACGGGGTCCGCGAACGGAGTCCCGAGCTCTGCGGGGTAGCCGTTCGCGGCACCCGAGCCGATTCCGGACAGTACGCCATCCAGGAAGTGGGTCTGGGCCACCGCGGCGTCGTGCAGGACGGGCAGTAGCCGCTCGTCGAGGTTCGGGTAGGACGCCGCGATCCGGGCCGTGAAGTCCTGCTTTCGGGCACGGGCGATCTTCAGGACGGAGGTGAATCCGCCGTCCAGGACCGCAGTGGTGACCACTGGGTCCTGGGAGAGCCGGTCGAGGTCGGCTAGCGCGGCCAGGCGGCGGAGGTCCGCGTCCCCGGCGGACAGTCCCTCGATCCCGCCGGGCCCGCCCGCGTGGCGGATGTCGGCCATCGTTCCGATGCCGCGGGCGGCGAGCTGCGCCACCAGTTCCTGGGGAAGGCGCAGGTCGTCGTGGGCGAGACTCGCCGAGGGATCAGGCAGGTCGAAGCGGACCTCGAGCGGGTGGAGGCCCGGTCTGTCCGGAACCGCCACGGTGGCCGTGGGGTGGCTTCCGTCGGGAAGCGCGACAGCGATGTGGGCCGTGGGATCGTGGTGATCGCTCACCGCCCAGTAGCGGAAGGTGACCACGCCCGAGTCGTCCGTCAGCCCCTCCGTTGCAGGGTCCGTCAATTCAGCGGGACAGCCCGCCAGCGGCGTACGGGTGCGCGCGTCGACGAGCCGGAGGGTGAGTTCCGTCTCCGCCATCGCCCGCTGGTTCAGACGGGCAGCGATCGCCCGGGTCCGCTCGCCGAGCCATGAGGGCACCGTGCGTGCCCGAACCGCCTCGTCCAGCACCTGGGTTAGCTCGTCCTCCCCGCTGTCGGTGAGCGCCGCGAACACCTCCTTCAGCAGCTGTCGGCGCTCGGCCGCGTCATCGATGTCCGGGAAGACCGCGAAGGAGTTCGGCATGGAGAACCGTGCGAGGCCGTAGAAGGCTTCCGCCGGCAGGCCGGTCCGCCGGGCCAGTCCGGCCGCAGCACTGGCGAACGCGATGGTGGTCCGGTCCTCTCCGACGTCGTCGGCCAGGAATGTCCAGTCGTCGTAGGTGAGTTCGGCTACGGGTACGCCCGCGATCTCGGGGGTGATGGCGGCCATCACTCGCTCGTACTCGGACCACGCATCGTCCGTCGGCTCTGCGATGATCTCGACCCGGCACTCGGGCCCCACGTTGAACGTCGGCCGCGCCGGGTCCTGCTCGTGGTCGTCTACCAACAGCCGCAGTACCGTCCAACCCGGTGCTCCCCGCCCGAACAGCCGCACGACCAGATCCGGTCCGCCCTCGTCGACCGACCGGAATTGCTTGCCGCGGTACTCGATCGAAAACCCGCCCTGCTGGTCCGTCTCAGCCCGCCCCAACTCCTGTTCATCGAAAGGCCGCAGACTCGGCAGCTCGCGGTCCACGGCGACGACCGTGACACCCGCCAGCGGTTCGCCGTTCGCGTCACGCACCTGGCCCCGGAGGCCGAACGACTCTGGCATGGGGATATCCCTTCCTCAGGAGGAATGGCCGCAGTGACGTGCAGGGAAGCTCAATCAGCCACCGCTCGTAACCCATCTCATGAGAGCGTTCCACCACGCTGTAACCTCCCAGTGCTCGGGCGGACTGATTATCTCCTTGTTCGCCAGATCGGTCGGACTTCCACCGAATTTCACCGGATGAACCTCATGGATGTCCGTCCAGGTACTTTTGAAGAACTTCAAGAATTTCCTACGCAGAGCATTATTGGCAACTTTTTTGGCTTCCTTCGCCGCCTCATATTCTGCGTCGCCAAGCACACGGAACGGTCCTGTCGGACGCGGCCGCCCCGCTGGATATCCGCTCCAGTCAACGATACTAAACTCTCCTTCGGCCCCCTTAATCGCCTTCACCGCCTTGGCCGAAGACTTGGGTTTGAGTGCAGAGGCGTAGATGTCCTGTGCGGACGTGCCGTGGCTAGCATTTGATTCTTCGATCCGGCGGCGGGCGATTTGCATGAAATCACGAGCGGACGTGGGTTTCGAGACGACCTCGCGCGCAGGGCGAAGGTATTCCAACGCTTTGCCTCCAGCCCTGGCAACGCCTGCGCCAATTCCTTCAAGTGCTAGATTCTGTCCCAGATGCCGGCCGATGAGCTCCGCACCCTCATGCATCGGATCGACTGTCGTCCTGGGGAGTCCCAGCCATTCACCAGCAACTCCGTTCCACATACCCTTGACAGTGTGAATAACATCTTGGCCCTCGATTCGCCCCATGCCCTCGGCACGCTTCAGGGCCTGCGGCTCTGAAGCCTGCGGCTGGAAAACCTCTTCAACATTTCCGTATTCAGCGACACTGATCTCCTGAATCCCATCCTTCACCTCAGAGGAAATCTCGGACTGGGTGACGTTGAACCGATATCGGTCGGATCCTTCCGGCGGTCCAGTCTGCGTTCCATCGGAATCCATGACGCTGACGGGGTTTCCCTGCATGGCTTGATATAGATTCAGGCCGTCCACGGCCCCGGCCGGGTCGGGGGTGATCCAGCGGGTGATCCAGGGGGCGTAGTAGCGGTAGCCGAAATAGTAGAGGCCAGATTCGGTGTCCTGTTCCTTGGCGCTGTACCGGTAGCGCTTCTCCGGGTGGCTGCCGAAGGAGGTCTCGCCGTAGGGGGTGTATTCCTCGCGGCTGACTGGCGCGCCGGCATCGTCGAGGACGATATGGCTGCTGCTGAGATGGTCGCCGAGGTGGTATTGCACGGCGGGGGTGGTGTCGTGCGGAAAGGCGGGGCCGATGCGGACGGTGGCGATGCGGGTGCGTCCGTCGGCGACGTGGACGGTGTCGTGATGGACGCGTCCGCCCATGCCCGTCAGCCACCGCTGTTCGAACCAGCCGTCGATGTAGACCGTGACGGTCACCTGCGGGCCTTCCCGGACGATCTTCTTCACCCGTTGGCCGGCTGCGTCGTACAGGTAGCGGGCGACGACGGTGGGCTCGGCGGCGTCGACCTGGGTGCAGTACTCGGCGAGCCGGTCGGCGTGGTCCCAGTCGAAGTGGCGGCTGGTGCCTTCGCCGGTGAGGTTGCCGTTCTCGTCGAACTGGTGGTCGATCACTGTGCCGTTGCCCAGGGTCATTCCCTGGAGGCGGTTGCTGAGTGGTGCACGGGCGTAGGTACGGGTGGTGCCGGCGCCTGCGGCGAGGTGTTTCAGCTCTTCGAGGCCGCCGAGTTCGTCGTAGCGGTAGGTCTCGGTGTAGGCACGGGTCTGCGTCGGGTCGGTGCAGCGCGGTGCGCCGAGCCAGGGGGTGACCGGGGGCACGTCGCATTCGCGCCCGGTGGCCGTGCGCAGGCGGTAGAGCGGGTCGTAGCCGAAGTCCCGGTCGAGGGCGTCGCGGCCGAGGGGGGTGTTGCGGACGCCGCTGCCAGGCGCGCGGTCGCGGATGCGCAGGACGTTCCCGCTCAGGTCGTGGTCGTAGCCGAAGTCCTGCTCGACGGGGCCGGTGGGACGGTAGAGGTGGTCCCCGATCTGTTGGACGTGTTCGGTGCGCAGGCGGCGCAGGCGCAGCGTGTCCCGGTCGTAACTGCAGCGCGTCATGGTTCCGTTGCCGTAGATCGTCAGGATGCGCTGTCCTTGTGCGTCGTAGGCGATGTGCTCGACGAAGGTCTCGGTGAGCGATGTGCCCGCTGGGCCCGGTCGCGCGAGGGCGATGCTCTCCAATGCACCTGCTCGGTTGTAGCTCGGCACCATGGTCCGCTGGAGGCCCTCGGCGTCCCGGGGGAGGGTCAGCCGGTACGGGCGGCCAAGTGCGTCATAGCGGGCGACGGTCGTCTGCCCGTCGCTTTCCAGGGGGACGGTGGTCGGATCGGTCCAGTCCGGGCGGAACCGTTGTGGGGAGAGAAGGGCGGAGTCCTCCACGACTTGTCGGGTCTTCTCCTGGAGCGACCCGGTGAAGTCGTACCGCTCGCAGGTGAGGCGGCCGGCGCCGTCCCACTGTCGGTGGACGCGACCGAGGCGGTACGCGGCTCGGGCCGCCGTGCGGTCCGCGGTGGATTGGTCGGGGGTGCCACCGTCGCCGTACTCGGTGCGCTCCACCAGAGTGAGCGGCGCTCCGGTGCGTTCGCGTGCCCAGGTGCGGATCGGGCGGTTCAGGCCGTCGTAGCAGCGGAGCGTAAACCCACCACGGCCGTCGCGGTGTTCGACCGGAGACCCACCGGCGTCGTGGACGACCGCACGGTCGCCGGAATCGGCCGCGATGACCCTGAGTGGCCGGTTTGCCAGATCGTAGGTGTAGCGGAACGCTGGCCGCTGGAGGGTGTCGCTGACCTGGACGGGGTTGCCCCGGGAGTCGTAAATGGTGCGCGTGTGGTACTCAACCGGCGGGGGGAGGGGGTCGGTCGGCCCGGTGGGGGCCTCGCGGTGGCGCACGACCTCGTCCACTGGACGCCCGCGGGCGTCCGTGCAGATGCTGGACGGTGTGTCGTGGTGGTGCCGGTAGCCGGCGGTGGTCTCGGGGTGGGTGCGGCCGGCGTTGTCGTTGGCGTCGTAGAGGTAGGTCTCCCAGGGAGTGGGTTCGTAGCTGTCCGGGTGGGTCAGGTCGGGCTCGGCGATCGTGCCGGGCACACCGTGGACGGCCACGTGCTGCGCCCCGTCGGGTTGGACGGTTCGTACCACTCTGCCGAGCGGGTCGTAGAAGGTGGTGACGGAGCGGCCGAGTTCCGCCTCGCCGGGGCGGAGGTACTCCCAGCCGTCGGAGAGGAACGGCTCGTAGGACTCGACCACCCGGCCCTTGTTGTCGTAGGTCTGCCACCCGCTGACCACGACGTGCGGATCACCGGCCGGCGGTGGAAGGCCGGTGATGTCGGCGCGGGCGTCCTCGGCCTGGTCGGCCGGGAGCACGGCCGCGCCACCGCCGAACACCGCGTCGCCGAAGCGGATCTCCTCGCCCAGGGCGCGCGTCTGGAGCAGACGTCCGAACCCGTCGGAGTACTCGACCGTGGTGATGGTGGCGTCGCGTTCGTCCGCCGGAATGTCGGTATCGGTGTCGTGGTGCACACGGCGCTCGGAGCGGACGTGGATCGGTTGCCGTGCTTCGGGCGGGCTGTCGTCGTAGGCGGTGAGCTCGTACCGCAGGCGGACACCGGGCTGGAGTTGGTCGCCCTCGGCCGCTGTCCGGCCGCGGACGGAGGAGGTCGCCAGCAGGCCGAGCGGAGTGTAGGTGAACCTGTGCTCGGCACCGTTGGCATCGGTCACGGCGCTCGGCCGGAGGACGCGGTAATCGTACGCGGCGGACGTGGTCAGTCCAGCGGCGTCGGTCGCCCGCACGGGCAGCAGGGCGTAGCCGTCGTACTCGATCACGACCCGGTGGCCGTCGGGTGCGGAGACAGTCCAGAGCGGGTCTAGGGCCTCCAGCAGCAGGCCTCGGCCGTCGGTAATTGGGACGGTCTGGAAGTCGAAGCGGCAACGTGCGGTCTGGGCGAACCAGCCGCGCGGCTCGCGGTCGGGGTCGTCGCCTCCGGGCTGGAAGGCGTAGCCGGCCAGCGGCGCCAGACCGCTGCGGAACTCGGCGGGGTGGTCGTCCGTCCACGCTGGTGGCTCGTCGGGGACGAGGTAGGGCGGCACCTGGTCGCCGTATGCGTCGGCCAGCACCTGTTCGGTGAGCACCAGTTCCTCGGACCGGACCGCCGCGCCGCGCTCCACCTGACCGCGCGGCAGGCCCGCGAAGGCAGGGCCGTCAAAGTGGTGCACCGTCTGGCCGTTCAGGCGCAGCCCGGGCCGCGGGTCACCCGGGCGGGCGAGGGCGAGTTCGGTGACCGTCGCACCCTCGGTGCCGGTGAGCTCGAACGTCGTGGCGCTGGCGACCCGGTCATGCAGGTGGATGTCTGGCCGGGTTGGGGCGGCGTACTCGGTGCGGGTGCTGGTGGCGAGGTAGCGTTCGGTGGGCCGGTCTCCGATGGCTCGCCAGCCACGTGGGCAGGCGATCTCGGCCGTGAACCGGGATCGTCCGAAGGGGTCGAAGGCGCCCCCGTCGCGGTAGTCGAGGTACGTGAGCACGGTCATCGGGTCATCGCCGCGCTCCCACCGGGTGGTGCGTTCGGCCAGGCGGTGCGGAAAGAAGACGTTCGGCGTGTCGCCGTCGGTGCGAGCCAGGTCGTCGCGCAGGTCGCCCCGTCGCAGCCTTGTGACCAGTCCGGCGCTGCCCGCGTCGGGCGGGACCAGGCTCAGCCCGTAGACGTACTCGGTGACCGTGACGGGCCTGCTCTCCCACGCCGATCCGTCCAGGCTGTAGAGCTCCGTCCGCAGGACGCTGCCTCGGAGCGCCCGCAAGGCATCCCGTTTGGCGCGGCGGGCGGCTGGGTCCTGGGGGAACGAGGCGAGGAAGGCATCGACCTCGCCGTGGTCGAGCAACTGGCCGTCGCTCGGCCAATGTTCACCGGTGAGGTCGAGCGCGGACCAGTCGCCACGGGCGGGGCCGACGGCCCCGAGGTGGAACCAGGTCCGCTGCAGGGTGGGTGGGGAAAAGAACCGCGGCGGTACTGGGTCGGTGGCCCGGTCCGTGCCCGGTCCGGCGCGCACATGGTCCTCGAAGGTCTCCGTGTCGCGCTGCTCGACCAGGCCAAAGCCGTGGAACTCGCGCTCTGCCCCGTCCCAGTAGCCGTGCCGGTACCGGTATTCGGTAGTCCGTCTGGAGCGGGAGAACTCGTCCCTCACCTCGACGCGTTCGACCACCTGGACGGGGAACGGCAAAGGAGTCCGCCATCGAGTCGAGGGGGTGCGCCGGTCTTCGACCGCGAACCGGGTGGACGGCGCGTACCGCACCGCGGTCACCGCACCAAGGTGGTTGTCCATCACGTCGAGCAGGTAGGGTTTCGTGCCACCGGTGAGGTCGAGGAACCACAGGCCGACCCGACCGGCGCCGGCCGGGTCCGCGGTCCACAGGACGCCCGCCACACCGGTGCCGAGCAGGTCCACGAGCCGCACGCCGTCGGTGGTGGTGACCGGCGGCGTGCCCGGGATGACGACGGGATCCTCGCTCCAGCCGTTGCCGCTGTGGTTGACCCAGAGCAGTACCTGGCGGGCGTCCACGTAGACCAGGTCGGCGAGACCGTCGCCGTCCACGTCGCCCAGCAGTACCCGGCCGGGGTCGTAGCCGAAGGGAAGCCCCAGTCCGTGGCGCATGGTGACGGGGCGCCCCCAACTGCCCCGTCCGAGGTTGGGCCAGTAGCGGACGGCAGCACCCTGGACCAGGACGATGTCCTGCAGACCGTCGCCGGTCATGTCGGCGAGCTTCACCCGTGGGTCGGAGAACGGAAGATCCGGAAACCCCTCAAGAACCGAGCGTTCGATGTACCGGGTGTCGTACCAGCCCTTGACCGGGTGGTTGAAGAAGCACTCCAGACTGCCGGCGGCCCGCAAGGCGTCGGTGACACCGTCGCCGTCCAGGTCCGTCAGCCGGACCTGCCGGTCTTTCAGGTCGAAGCTCGGCGCCCGTTCGTAGCGGCGGAACGAAGCCCGGTCCCAACTTCCTTCCGCCCCAAGGGGGTAGTAGCCGGCCCGCCCGGCAGCGGTGACCATGAGGTCGGCGCGTCCGTCCCCGTCGGCGTCGACGAGTTGGACGCCGTGATCGCTCAGTGCCAGACCCGCGGGCGCGTCGCGCATCGGCCGGGGCAGGTCGAACCGCCCATCACCGAGATTCCGCCAGTAGCGCACGGTGCCGTTCATCTGCAGAAGGTCCGGCAGGCCGGTGCCGAAGAGGTCGACCAACTCGGTGTCCGGTCGAGCCGGCGACAGCGGCGGAAGGTCGGCACCCATGACCTGCTGGAACCGGCGTTCAGCGGGTATGAACCGTGTGTAGTCGAACTCCAGGGGCGGTAGCTCGTCCACGGGACTGCCGTCGTCGTAGCCGCTGACCTCCAGTCGGCTGAGCAGTGAGAAGCCGTTCGCGGAATCCGCCCGGTATCGGAACCGGTACTCGCGAACGGGAGCGAGCGTGTCCGCCTCGGTCTGCACCACCACGCGCCGGCATCGTCGTGAGGTCCGAATCTCGAAGCCCGCCCGGTAGTGCGAGTAGGCGTCCTGCCGGGGCTCGTACTCGAACCGGACATGGACCAGGAACCTCGGCGCGTCGGCAGGGCCATGGTCGACGTAGTCGACGTTGGTGAGCAACGGCTGGTCCCAAACGTGCGGCCCCTCGTCGCCGCTGTCCCGCTGGTCCCGGCGGTAACCGTACTCGATCATGTTCCCGAACGTGTCGCGGCTGCGGGTGATCGCCCACGCGTAGACAGGACATCCCTCGGCCTGGGGGTTCCGGGTGACGGCGGGGTCGAACCAGCCCAGCGGGGCAGGCTTCGGTCTAGGTGTGCCGTACCAGCTCGTCGAGCCGTCCTTGGCTGTGACCTCCCAGTAGTCCTCGGCACCGTCAGCGATGTGGTCGATCTGAGCGAAGAGCCCCTCGGTACGGGGTCGGTAGGTCACCCGCCCGGGGAGGGCACCGGACATCGGAACCAGGTCCTCGGCACCGGAGAGGACAAACACGTCGTCCGGCCCGTACCGGGGCACGCCCTTGCCCGTCCGACGGCTCACGCCGGGAACGGTGAGGCTCCACCCCAGGCCGAACGGGCCGTTGCCCTGGCCCGTGCTGTACACGAGGCCGAGCCGGGGCTGGAATCCGCAGCGCCCCGGAGGCAGGGCCAGCGGAACGGTGAAGTTTCCCGTTCCGGTGTGCAGGTCAGGGGTGAACTTCTCACCGATGCCGTGCAGGGCACCGCCCCCGGTAGGTGTGCTGATGATGGCGCTCGGCGCGCTTGCCGCGTCGCTCATGGCCGCCTGCCTGCGAGTTCTCGTCGGCCCCACGACGGTGGTTCCCGCCGCGAGCGGCTTACATTTCCACCTTGACGCGAACGACGTGCGGACGCATGTCGAGCGGAGCTCTGCCGCGGGTGCCCACTGCCGAGCCGAACGCGCTCGACCCACGGGTCGGGGGTGAGGACGGCGCCCTGGCGACCGTGATCCTCTCCGAAGGAGGCCCCCAAACGCCCGGCGCCGCGCCGCGGGGCCGGTACACCATGGGCCCACCGATGCGGGAACCTAGGACGGGCCGACGGCGGCCGTCGGGTGCGGTGTCCGCAGCGAAGTCGACGATCCGGGGGCCAGCCCCAGCCCCGCGTGGTGTCACGACCAGGCAGGGGACGCCGAGCGCGATCGGAACCCACCACTCGATGGCCGTCCCCTTCCGCCCGATCAGCCCGCAGCTGGAGGCGATACGCCCCAACTCGCGTTCCATACCCGCAGTCTGATCGATGCTTGCGCTCTCAACCCCCGCCGTGCCGCCCAGCCACCGGCAGCTACCTCGCGACATCGCCTGCCCCCGGCGGCCCCGTCTTGCGGATTTCCTGCTGGTCCACTACTGATCCGGTCGGTGAGGGCGACGAGCGCCGCCTCGTCCAAGTGGTGAGCCTCCTCTCCCATGCTGCGTGGCCGTCGGCTGATCCGCCGGGCGCTGGCCGACGGGCCCGACTATCCCTGGCAGACCACCGGTCAGTCCCCGGAGGCAAAGCAGTTTTCCTGGCGATGGAGAAGGAGATGGGCGTCGCGCTTCCCGAGTACGGCGGGGGGTGCGAGCGTCTCTCCTCGCTGCCGGGCTACCGGCCGCACCCGCCGGGGCGCTGCCCTCGGCCGATCCTCGAGCGGGGTATCTGAGCTATCGCTACTGGGCAGCGGTGAATTCTTCGGCGAATGCGGCGACTTCCTTCCCCTCTACGGGCCACAGGCCATCCTTGAGCCGCCGTCGTCGGGCTCTCTATGAGCGGATAGCGCCAAGAAGCCGAGCCGAGATTCGAGAACAAGCCGCCTGTGCGAATCTTCTCCCCGCCGTGTCAGTGCCGTCTGTCACGCTCCGGTCGAGGCCCTTATTCGGCCAGAGCACACAGCCCCACACCGGATGAATGGAGACGTGCGCGGTGCCCACGTTGATCCCAACCCCTGAACAGCGCGACGCTGTTACAGCCTTCACGACGGGGAAGAACCTCGTCCTCCAGGCCGGGGCTGGCACAGGCAAGACATCCACTCTCGAACTCCTTGCGGCCGCGGACACCCACCGCCGCGGTCTCTACGTCGCCTTCAACCGGGCCATCAAAGAAGCCGCAGCCCGCCGTTTTCCCCATCGCGTCAAGTGCAGCACCGGGCATGGCCTGGCCTACGCTGCCGTCGGGCACCGCTACCGGCACCGGTTCGGCGGTGCTCGCATCCCCGCGTGGAAGACAGCCGACCTTCTGGGCCTGAAGCAGAAGCTCACCGTCAACCAGCGGGTCTTCGAGCACACCAGCCTCGCCTACATCGCCAAGCAGACCGTCCTGCTGTTTTGCCAGTCCGCCGACAAAGAACTCGAGCCCAAGCACGTGCCCGTCCAGCGCGGCGCCGAGGACTTCGCCATCCACCGCGTCCTGGCCACCACGGTTCTGCCCTACGCCCAGCGCGTGTGGAACGATGTCAAGGACCCTCGCGGCGACAAACTCAAAGTTGAACACGACCACTACGTCAAGGTGTGGCAGCTCAACGATCACCACATCGCTTCCGACTACATCCTGCTCGACGAAGCCCAGGACACCAATCCAGCCATCGAATACGTCCTCAACCTCCAACGCGGCCACGCCCAACTCGTTCTCGTCGGTGACAGCGCGCAGCAGATCTACGGCTGGCGCGGAGCCCGCGACATCATGACGGGATTCGACGGTGCCCACCTGACCCTCACCCAGTCCTTCCGCTTCGGCCCCGCCCTGGCAGCCGAAGCCAACCGGTGGCTCGCTCTCACCCGCTCACCCCTACGCCTGAGTGGCCATCAGTCCACCACGACGCGTCCTGAGCCCGTCGAGCACCCTGACGCAGTACTGTGCCGCACCAACGGCGGAGCCATGGCCGAAGTTCTCCACCAGATCGACGCTGGACGACGTGTCGCCATGGCCGGCGGCGGAGGAGCGCTACGCAGCCTGGCGGCGGCCGCCCAGGACTTGAAGAACGGCCGGGGCACGCGCCACCACGAACTCTTCCTCTTCCGTACCTGGGGCGAGGTCCAGGACTACGCCGAAAACGACCCTGCCGGCGCGGACCTCCTGCCCTGGGTGGAGCTCGTCGACGACCTCGGCCCGGAAGCAGTCCTGGCCGCCGTCGACCAGCTGGGCTCCGAAGAGGCCTGTGACGTCACGCCAGGAGATGGCGTTCTCGCTGGTAAGGCGGCGGGCCATGAGGTCGGTCATGGCGATGTGGATCATGGCTTCGGAGCGGACGGACAGGGTCTCGTAGTCGCGGGCCAGTCGGCGGTGGAGCATGAGCCAGCCGTAGGTCCGCTCGACTGCCCAGCGTTTCGGGATCGGGGTGAATCCCCTGGTCCCGGACTTGCGTTGAGTGATTTCCATGTCAATGCCCAGCGTGGCCGCGTGCTCAACGAGGTGCTGACGATAACCGCCGTCGACCCACGCCTTGCGGATACCTGGGTGGTCGGCGGCCACCTGGTCCAGGAGCTGAGTGCCGGCCACGGAGTCCTGCACGCTGGCCGCCGTGACCAGCACCGCGAGCAGGAGGCCGATCGTGTCGATGACGATGCTCCGCTTCCGCCCGACGATCTTCTTCCCGGCGTCGGTCCCCTGACTGGAGGCCGGGACGCTGGTGGAAGTTTTGACGCTCTGCGCGTCGATCACGCAGGCCGAGGGTTCGGCGATCCGCCCTTTTTTCTGCCGCAGTAGTTGCCTGAGCAGGCCGTTGAGCTGAGCGAACACGCCGTCTGTCTCGCCCACTTGGCGAAGTAGCCGTAGACCGTGTTCCAGTGCGGGAAGTCGTGCGGAAGGTAACGCCACTGGACGCCGGTGCGGTCCACATACAAGATCGCGTTCATGATCTCGCGCAGTTCGTGTTCGGGCGGTCCAAGGCCCTGCCGCGACGCTCGAAGCGCCACGCGGACAGCACCGGCTCGATCAACTCCCAGCGGGCATCGGACAGATCACTCGGATACGGGCGTCGCGTCGGCATGCTTCCGGCGTATCGCCGCCTATCGAGTGCGCCCAGGCGCAAAGCAGCGGCGACAGAAGCACACGGCGACGAAGACCGGGCGTCTTGGGATGAGACAGGAACAAGCCACCTCTCACCCCGCCCAGCTCGCATGCCCCGCGCACACCTGCTACCTCTTCGGCACCGCAATCCCACATTGCAAGAATCGGCCCATATCAAGGCAGTACAGGTGAAAACGACCTCTCAGCTTGTTCTTTATCTACCAAGATCTTCCAGGTTTGCCGATGGCCTTGAGAGTCTCGGGACGTTTGGCGGTTTTGCCGACGTCGTAGCGGGTGGCGGGCCGCCGGTTCTTCGAGCCGGGAGGGCGTCCGGGTCCGGTTCCGGTTGGTTGAGGAACATGGGCGGGGCAGTGCAGGTGTGCGCGGATGTTCCTGAACCCCCGGCGGACCCGGGCTGGGGTGAGGTGTTCGGGCTTGGCCGGTTTTTCCCAGGGCCGGCGGAGTTCGATGGCGAGAGGTCGGGCGAGGCGGAGCTGGGTGTGGGCGACGACCAGGAGCCAGGTCCAGCGGTCCGCGGCTTGGGGAGTACGGACCTTCGGGGTGGTCCATCCGAGTGTCTGCTTTCCGAACCTGAAGGTGTGCTCCAGATCGAATCTCCTGAGGAACACCTGCCACCACAGGTCCACGTCCTCCGGGACGGCGCCGGTCTTCGAGGACCACAACCACACCGGCGGAGCCTGGCGGTCCTTGGATAGGTGCTCGACCTTGAGGCGGACCAAGGTGCCCTCAACGACGGGGAGTTCACCGTCGTGCTCCAGCCAGGCCGAACGGTGAGTCAGCCGTGGGTGGACCCGATCCCAGGCCTGGGCCTCTGCCTTGCCGTAGTTGATGGTGTCGGTGGCCGTCACGACGGCCGGTTCGGGCCAGGTCTCGGGCTGGGTGAAGCGGAACTCGGGCCCGTGCTTGGGCGGGCGCCCGCCCCTCGGGGCATAGACACGGGGCGGTTTCGGCAGGCGCATCACCCGGTCACTGCGGATCCGGCCGACCAGCTCGACGGGCAGGTCCCGCAGCACCCAGGCCAGACGGGTGACGTCGTAGCCGGCGTCCATGACGATCGTGATGTCCGGGTCTCCGGTCTGCCACTGGCCTGCCGCGACGAGCCGCTCGACCACGGCTTTCAACTGGGCGGCGGTGACTGCGGTCGCATCATCGGCGGGGCCGAGCCGGACCACGTCCAGGATCGCGGTCCATGACGTGGCCCCGGGTTCCAGGACGGCGACGAAGGAGTACGGCCAGCCCGGGATGAACTGTGACGCCGACTTCGCCCGCCCATAGACGTGACAGAACAGCCTGTCCGCCGAGCATGGCGCATCCGACCGCAGCCAGGGCGACACATCAACCGCCAGCACCAGACGCCTCGCTTCGAACCGGGGCAACCGCAGCCCGGCCAGCACAGTTCGCAGCCGCTCAACATCGATGCGGCCGCGGTTGAGGGCTCCGTACATCGCTCCGTGCCCACGGCGATGCTCG
Organism: Streptomyces sp. NBC_00386; assembly: GCF_036063235.1. Taxonomy (NCBI): domain Bacteria; kingdom Bacillati; phylum Actinomycetota; class Actinomycetes; order Kitasatosporales; family Streptomycetaceae; genus Streptomyces; species Streptomyces sp. NBC_00386. The sequence continues at coordinate 9,883,521 of NZ_CP107950.1, read as the reverse complement.
GGCACCAGCGTCAGGTCCACCGGCGAGACAACCGGCCCATCGACACACAGCACCGCGTCGGTCAGTTCGAACAGTTCATCGCCCCGCGCGGTCAAACACTCGTAGAAGTCGGCCCGGAAGCATGACGCTTCCACGAACGCTTCCCGCCGGACACGGCGATGCAGCACACTCATGACAACAGCCTTCGGTTGATCCCGTATCTCTGTGACGGAGCACAGGATCAAGCGAAGGCTGTTGTCATGTCTGGCAAATGCCCAGGTGAACAGCCTAGTTCGAGGCGCATTTCGACACCGCTAGATAAAGAACAAGCTGAGCGTTGCAATTGGCCGGTTGAGCGTGTGGGTCCGCAGGGCGGCCTCCGGTGATCTCGCCGAGTCACCGGTCCGCTGGCCGCCCGGGAGCCTTGCGAGTCGCCGGCCGTGGACGTGCGGGAAGGCGGTGACACGTCACCATCGGACCGTCAGAAGTCGTACGGCTTCTTGGCGTTCCAGTTCAGCACGTCGGCCTCGTTCCAGGTGAACTTCTGGTTCTGCCCCTTGCTGACTACGGAGTAGAAGGGCCCGGGGCGACCGTCCTCGCCGCGCAGCGCGAAGGCGAGTGACTGCGCCGTGTGGTTCTTGGAGCCGTACTCGAAGAGGTTCACCGCGCTGTATACCTTGCCTCCGGGCTGGAGCGTGATGTGCTTGTCGCCGCCCGGGGCGTCCTTCTTGGAGTGCGGCAACGCGACGTTGTCGGTGTTCCAGTCGAGTACCACGGCCGGGTAGGAGGTGACCCAGCAGGGCTTGGTGCCCTCGTTCACCGCAGTGAGCAGCAGGTGGTCGCCCTGCTGGCCGGCGAACCGGTGCACCGCGGTGACCAGCATCTCGTCTCCGCGGCACTGCTGGGCGCCGGCCGTTGTGCTCTTGCTCGCGATCTCCTGCGCCCCGCCCGCGGCGGTCGCCGAGGGCGCCCCTTCCTTGGTGTCACCACTGCTGTTGGCCTGCGCCGCGCCGCCCTTGGCGTCCCCGTCGGATACGGACCGGCTCTGGGCGGTCCCCGCACCGGGGTCGCGGCCCGCCGCCTTCGAGCCGCCGTCGGCGCCGCCACAGGCGGTCAGGCCCAGCGCCAGCGCGGCGGTGACGGTGGCCAGAGCGGCGGTACGGGCGGTACGGCGGGCACGGTACGTGGTCATGATGAAAGCTCCCCCATGATCTGTCAGGACACGGCACCTTCCCTTGCTTTCGCAGGGCGGCCGGCCGCATCGGCTGTTTCGCTACACCCCATGAGATGACGCCGGGACAAGCATTGTTCACCCGGTTCTGTCCGCATTCGGTAACAAGACAACTGGGCCCAGACATACCGGTGTTCACGCCGTGCCCGTCAGTGGTGCAGCGCCTTCGGCTGCTGCGGCACAGAGCAGAGCTACCAGGCGCCCCCGCCCATCCGCGAAACGGTTCACCAGCGGTCCACCGCGCACGTGACCCCCGCGACACCCAGACCGCTGCCGGGCGCGGCCACGTCTTCGGCGTGACCGAGGGGCCTGGATGCAGGACCGTCCTGGCGTTCATGCCCAACCAGCCCGAGGAAAGCGTCGGCACGCTGGCCCGGGTCCGTACCAGCGAAGGCCCGGACGGCGACGTCGACTTCGAGCGGAGCGCGGAACGACAGATGAGGCTGTGGGCCGAAGCCGGGGAGAACCTCCTGCGTGAGGATGATCCTTTGGAGTGGACACCCTGACAATGGATCTTGATGGTCCAGGGAGGGATGTCCAGGTGGGACGCCAGTCTCCGTATCCGGAGGAGTTCAGGAAGGACGCTGTTGCGCTCTACCGCGCCGCGGCAGGCCAGCGGACGTACGCGGCGGTGGCCGCGGATCTCGGCATCACCGCCGAGTCCCTGCGGACATGGGTCCGCAAGGATGAGGCCCAGGCCGCGCCCGCAGGCCGCGACGTCGGCATCAGCGAGGCGGAGGAGCTGGCCCGGCTGCGGGCCGAGAATGCCCGGCTGCTGAAGGCGGAGAAGGCGTGGCAGCTGGAACGCGAGATCCTGCGCCGGGCAGCCTCCTATGGGGCGCCCAATACAGCGCGTCCGCCTTCGCCGACGTCTGCCGCCGGCACGGTATCCGCCGCAGCATGGGCCGGGTCGGCTCGAGCTACGACTGTCAGTCTTTTCGCACCGGATCCCGCAAGGATTGGGTAGCCCCGGCTGAGGCGGTCTGACTCTTGCTTATGACTGACCCCGTGAGTGTCCTGGCGTTGATCTGTCGACCGCCCGGCCGGGCACGCAGCAAGCGCTGCCGCCGGACGGACGTGACCTGATAAGAGCCTGGAGCCGACTCGCCAAAGCGTCCCCGTGACAGTCCTGTCCGTCCGGCCGGCGACAGCGTGAACCCCACGCTACCGACCGGAAGGAACTCCGTGCAGACCAGCGAGCAACCCAGGTCCGGACACGTCGTGATCGGCGTCGACACGCACAAGCACGTGCACGTCGCAGCGGTGATGGACACCATCGGCGGAATCCTGGCCACCCTCACGATTCCCACCGACACCGGCGGTTTCCAGCAGCTGGCGGACTGGGCTGCCTCGTTCGGCACCATCCTGGCCTTCGGGATCGAGGGCACCGGCTCCTACGGCGCCACGTTGACCTCATTCCTGCGCAGGGCCGGTCACAAGGTGGTCGAGGCCGGGCGTCCGGACCGGCGGCTGCGGCGTATGAACGGAAAGTCCGACACCCTGGACGCCGAGAACGCCGCCCGCGCCATGCTGGCCGGGTTCGCGACGGCCACGCCGAAGACCGCCGACGGTGAGGCCGAGATGATTCGCCAGCTCAAGATCGCTCATGACCAGGCCGTCGAGCAGCGTGCCTCGGCAATGGTCACGATGAAGGCGATACTCGTTCACGCCCCCGATGCCCTGCGCCGGGAGACCGCCGGGAAGACCCAGATCAGTCTGGCGCGGCAGCTGGCGGTTCTGCGTCCTCGCCGTCTGGAGGAACCCGAAGACGCCCTTCGTCACACCCTGCGGACGCTCGCCAAGCGGTGGCAGTACCTGGACGCCGAGGCCAAGGAACTGACGAAGATGATCGGCGGCCTGGTCCAACGAGTCGCCCCGCAGCTGCTCGAGCCCTTCGGTATCGGCGTGGACACCGCCGCGGAGATCCTCGTCGTGACCGGCGACAACCCCGAGCGGATCAAGTCCGAAGCCGCTCTCGCCAAGCTGGCCGGCATCGCTCCGGTGCCCACCGGCTCGGGCATGACCAGCGGCAGGCATCGCATCAACCACGGCGGCCACCGCCAGTTGAACGCCGCGATCTACCGAACTGTCATCGTCCGAATGCGGTTCCACCAGCCCACGATCGACTACGTCGCCCGCCGCACCGCTGAGGGCAAGACGAAACGCGAGATCATCAGATGCCTCAAGCGCTACGTCATCCGCGAGGTCTACCACCTGCTTCGGCCGGCCCCACGAAGGGCCTCCGCGGCAAGTTGACAACTATAGGAGCGTCTGTCATGTCCTGAGTCTTGATCTGTCGGCCACTGTCCGAGACGGCACTCGCTGTCGTCGGACCGGCGGGTGTGTCCCGATAGGGGCCTCGCGACAGGCACCGTCACAGTCCCTGACCACCCTGCCGGCCCGGCAACAGCCACCAACTCCGGTTCGATGGCAGGAGACCGATGACCAGTACCAACACGACCCAGCCGATCCGTTTTCAGGACTGCCAGCGTGAGGTCGTCCTGGGTGTCGACACCCACAAGGACACCCACGTGGCAGCCGTGATCTCGACAACGGGCAAGCTGATCGGCTCCCGGAGCTTTCCTGCCACGGCCGATGGCTACCAGCAACTGCTGGACTGGGCCCGTTCATCAGGTCTGGTCAGCCGCGCCGGCGTCGAGTGCACCGGCTCCTACGGAGCCGCGCTGAGCCGATTTCTGCGCACCAACGAGCTGACCGTCATCGAGGTGAACCAGCCGGACAAGGCAACACGCCGCCGTCGCGGCAAGACCGACACCATTGATGCCGAAGCTGCAGCTCACGCCGTGCTGTCCGGCCGAGCCACTGCGACGGCCAAGCTCGCCGACGGTCCCGTTGAAGCTCTCCGGCTGTTCAAGATGGCCAAGGTTTCCGCGGTCAAAGCTCGTACCCAGGCTGTCAATCAGCTCAGGGCCGTACTCGTGACGGCCAGTCCAGAGCTGCGAGAGCCCCTCGACGGGCTGACCATTCCCAAACTGGTCCGAGCCTGCAAGTCACTGCACAGGTCTACGGCCGGCACCGCCACGGCTGCCGCGGTCTTCACCCTGCGGTTGCTCGCCCGTAGAGTCGAGGAACTCGACGATGAGATCGCCGCTCTCAAGCAGCAGATCACCGACATGATTCGGCAGCACGTCCCGCCGCTGCTTGACTGCTACGGCGTAGGCCCGGATACCGCCGCAGCACTGCTCATCGCCACAGGCGACAATCCCGAACGACTCCACAGCGAGGCTTCGTTCGCCTCGCTCTGCGGGGTGAGCCCGGTCGAAGCCTCCTCCGGCAAGACACAGCGCAGAAGGCTCAACCGAGGCGGTGACCGTCAGGCCAATTCGGCTCTCTACACGATCGTCCTTGCTCGACTCCGCTGGGAGACACGCAGCCGCAGCTACGTCGAGCGACGCGTCGCCGAAGGCAAAACCCGACGCGAAGCCATCCGATGCCTGAAACGCTATGTCGCCCGAGAGCTCTACACGACCATCATCCGAGCCCACGCTCGGCCCCGCGACCAGGCCCTCGCAGCTTGACATCCATAGGGGCATCAAGACCGCCACCTCCTACGAAGCAGCGGTCAGTCTCGCGTCATTCCTGCTATGGGCAAGATCCGTTTGAAGACGGATCCTAGTAGGGCTTGGTCAGGTTCGTATGGGTGTGGGTATGTCTTGGTGGCAGGTGGGGCAGGCGCCGGTCCAGGTGGCGAGGAGTGTCTGCAGTTCGCGGACGATCCGGTAGAGGCTCAGGACTGCACCACGTCTTTTGGGTCTCGTGCCAGTCGTTGCAGGGTGCAGAAGGCGTGGGCGGCGGAGACGAGGGTGACGTGATGATGCCAGCCGCCCCAGGTGCGGCCCTCGAAGTGGGCCAGCCCCAGGGCCTGTTTCATCTCGCGGTAGTCGTGTTCGATGCGCCAGCGGAGCTTGGCCAGCCGCACCAGCGTGGCCAGGGGCATCCCGGAGGGCAGGCTGGACAGCCAGAACTGCACCGGTTCGGGTTCGGTGGCGGGCCACTCGGCCAGCAGCCAGCGTTCGGGCAGCTCAGGACCGTCGTTGGCCTGCCGGACCCCGCGTCCGGCCGGGCGGATGCGCAGGGCCACGAACCGCGAGTACATACGCTTGAAGCCGCTGATCCCCTTGCCCGGCCGGGAGCCTTCCCGCCAGGACACCGGCCGTGTCGCCGCCCGCCCGGCCGCGATGACCAGGTCCTTCACGGTCTGCGCGGGCTCGGGATACTGCAGTTTCGGTGGCCGGCCGCTGCCCGCGTAGACAGGCTGGACGGGCCGGGCGGCGGCCGGATGAGCGGTGTGACGGGAGGAAATGCCCACCGCATAGGGCAGGTTGCGTTCCTCCAGGCCGTGACGGAACGCGGCGGCGTCACCGTAGCCGGCGTCCGCGACGACCAGGGGAATATCGATGCCCCAGGACCGCGTCTCGTCGATCATGTCCAGGGCCAGCTGCCACTTCTCCACATGCCCCACCTGGTCGGGGATGCCACAACGAGTGCGGCGGGCGACCTTGTCCGCATCCGCCTCCGGGGAGGCGGGATCCCAGGACGCGGGCAGGAACAGCCGCCAGTTCACCGCGGCCGAGGCATGTTCACGGGCCAGGTGCAGCGACACCCCGACCTGGCATTTGGTGACCTTGCCCGCGGTGCCGGTGTACTGCCGCGACACACACGCCGAGGCATCCCCGTCCTTCAAAAAGCCGGTGTCGTCGACGATCAGCGCTTCCGCCCCGATCTCCTCGTGCATCCTCCAGGCCAGCCGGGCCCGCACATGCGCCGGATCCCACGGACTGGAAGTGATGAAATGCGCCAGCGCCTGCCGGTTGCCGTCCTCACCCAGACGGGCCGCCATCGGCTCCACCGATTTACGCCGCCCCTCCAGCAGCAGTCCCCGTACATACGCCTGCCCCCACCGCCGCTGATCCGCGCGGAAGAACCCGTCGAACAACCCCGCCGCGAACGCCTCCAGGTCCTCCCGGACCTCAGCCATCTCCCCAGGTGTCACACCACGTCAACGACGCTCACACACCAGCAGACACTCCACTCACGGGTGAAGATGACCAAGCCCTACTAGTTCAAGGCGGCTCGCTCCACTCCCCGCGCGCGGCCCGACCCCCGGTCGGGCCTGCGCTCCTGCCTTCGTCCCGCTCCAACCCGGCCGCCGCCCGTACCGCACAGATAGCAATCTCGACCTGCAGCAGCAGCTCGCTTTCTTGCCCCAGCCCTTTACGTGCCAGTTCCCGTCGGCGTGCAGACCAGAGAAGGCCGAGGGAAAATGGCAGCAGAAGCAGCCTGGAAGCTGAATCAACAGCGACCTTGAGGTAGGCGCCATGGGGAGCCAAAGGAATCATAATCGATCACATCATAAAGTGTCACTTAAGAGGCGGATAGCCCTCTTCATGATATCCGAGGCGCGATGGCGTTATGCCACTTGGCCCACCGTGGAACAAGCGTACGATCAAGGCGTGAAAGAGGGCGATCGTCGGCTGTTTCGCAAATACTGCTACCTCGCAGCAAGGGAGAACCGAAAAGAAGGGGCGAGGGGGTTTGTTATCGCACCTTTCTTGATTCTACCCGGTATCGGATTGACGCTCACCCCATTCGCTCTAGCCGACATCACCTCTGCCGCGGCATGGGTTCAGGCAATAGTCATCACACCCAGCATTTGTATACTTTACCAATATCTACGCCTACTCATTTTCAGAAAAAGGCGATCTCCCCTTTTCGCACTTTCACTTACACTTGCGGCAACGGGTGCCATTATCGGCTTAACTCAGGGGAAATTTTACCCTCACGCTGCCCCGGAATGCGGGGTGGCGGAGGCCGTTTCCTTTGCTTGCATTTTCTGCCTAACGACAATAATCTCACTGTCGATGACATTCGCGGTGACCATGCGCACGATATCCGCGGTACTGGACTTCTCCCGACTCCACTACTATCCAGACGTCGTCCTCTTTGCTGAACTCCAGCTACTTACCCACATGTTGACGGGCCATAGTGACTCCCTGCGCTCCCTGGATGCTCGCCGGGAGATGATTGAGCGTCTCCATCGGGCTGCCGAATGCCTGGAGCACGGGATACCCAAAATCCTTGATATGAAAGATTCGCCCTATAGGGAGCGACTACAGCAACAGGTATCCCTTTCTGCTTGCAGACTGAGAAGCGCAGAGCTTTTGCTCGCACTCCCCGACGACTCAACCCGAGAGGCCCTGCTGCGTGAATTCGCCGGAGCTATAGTCCCGGTGATTCGAAGGCAGTACGGAGAAATTCCAATTGGACACGCGAGCGAGAGTGGAAAGAAATCCGTCAAGAACACCGCAGTTACCTATACAGGCAAAGCACTATCTGGACTAGTGCCGATTGGCATGCTCTGGGCCTTGCATCTATCCGACGTAAGCGTCAGCGGCACATTTTCCAACGCGCTATACATCTTGGCATTCGGATGGGCCGTGATCACTTTCGTTTCAATGCTGGATCCTCTTTACGCGGGGCGAGTGCAAGCACTCAAAGACGTAGTTGGTAGCATATCCAGTATCAAGAAGTAGGTTCAGGTCGAAATGTTTCTTATGCTCTCGCCGTAAAGCGGGATCCCCTAATGGGCCGTTGACAACAAAGCCCCGTTCGGACTCGAACACCATTCCGGCGCAATTCAGCCCAGCAACCACCGCCAAGAAGCCCGCGCTGAGGGCTCGACCGCCGTTGCCAAGCCCCGGTCGTCGGGGCTTGCTCGTCTCGACGGCAGCGTGGCTGAGGCTAGCGGGGGTGCAGCGGGGCATACGCGTGCGTGGTCGGTCAGCGCACCCGCCGTCGTGGCTCACTGTCTTCGGCTGAGGTTCAGGCGGCGCGCATCGAGAGTGCTGGCCGTCAGTCGCGCGGCAAAGCTGGGCCGTCTCTGGGCCGTCCAAGGGTGCTCAACAGCGGCCAATGACGACCAACAAACGACGGCCAGACGCACAAGCCCACCGCCCCTGAGCTGGGAAGAAGCAGGTCGTCAAGATCTCCGACAAGACCCAGGGCAAGAAGAAGTAGCTCGGTCGCATCGGGCTCGCGGTCGTGAGGCTTCGACCCTGGAACCGCAGCAGGTGGTTTAGACCGTGTCCTACGTGGGGTTCGGTCGTTGGGTCTGTCATGGGGCGGGGTACGTGGAGTTGGATTGTTCCGGACGGGCTGTGGGAGATCGCGGAGCCGCTGATCCCGCCGTCGAAGATGCGGCCGCAGGGTGGCGGGACGCAGGACACACCTGATGAGACGCTGTTCGCCGCGATCATCTACGTGCTGGTCAGCGGATGCGCCTGGCGGGCACTGCCGCCGTGTTTCGGGATATCGAAGTCGACGGCCCACCGCAGGTTCCTGATCTGGTCAAGAGCCGGTGTCTGGGGCCGACTGCACGAAGAGATCCTGCACCGCCTGAACGACGCCGGCCTGCTCGACCTGTCCCGCGCCGTCCTCGACTCCGCCCACGTCCGGGCTAAAAAAGGGGCGAACTCACAGGTCCGAGCCCCGTGGACCGGGGCAAGCCGGGTTCCAAGATGCACGTCCTGTCGGACGCAAACGGACTGCCCCTCCTCGTCGGCCTCTCGGCAGCGAACACCCACGACAGCCAAGCACTGAAGCCCATGATCACGGGTCACCAAACGAGACACGACCCCCACAACGGCCGCTACTTCAAGCCGCAACGCCTGCATGCCGACAAGGCCTACGACGTCCCTCACCTGCGAAAATGGTTGTGGGGCAGGCGTATTGGCGTCCGCATTGCACGCAAGGGAGTCGAGTCCAGCGAACGGCTCGGTCGCCGAAGGTGGGTGATCGAACGGACCATGTCCTGGCTGTCGGGCTACCGCAGACTCAGCCCCCGCTACGAACGCCATCCTCGCAACTACCTGGCCTTTCTCGGACTCGCCGCGGCCATCTGCTGCTACAAGCGACTCCTCAAGCTGACCACGTAGGACACGGTCTAAGGAGGCTTCGATCATCGCCGGCATGAGGTTGCTGTTCGACCACGCCGGCCTCGTGGTCGAACCCTCGGCGGCACTGGGCGTCGCGGCGATCCTCGAAGACCGTGACCGGTTCGCCGGTTGCCATGTAGTCACCATCGTCTGCGGAAGCAATGTCGACGTTGACACCTATCAACGCTGGGTCGGTGGGACGTCCGTCCACAGATCCTGACCATCGCTCCGAGGCACACGGCCGCCAACATCCGCAGGGGTGGTGACCTGCACCAGCCTGCGACGGTCGAGTGGTCCTACTTTCATGTCTCGAGGAGGGGCTGGAGGTCGGTGTGCAGGTGATCGAGTGCGCTGCGGTACAGCTGGGGCCCGACGGAGACCCGGGCCACGCCGATGGCACTGAGTTCCTCCAGCGACCCACGCTCGAGCGGAAAGCCGGCGTTCACCGGTGCGCCGACCTCTGCGACGATGGCCCGGAGGTCGTCCAGACCGGCTCCGGGAGGGAACACACAATCAGCGCCGGCCGACCAGTACGCCTCGGCCCTGCTGATCGCATCGGCACGCTTTCGGTTCTCGGCCAGAGGTGAGGTGGGGAAGAAGGAGTCGATCCGGGCGTTGATGACGAGCGGCACTCCGATACGGTCGGCGGCCGCGCGCATCCGGGCGATGTAGGCGGCGCGGACATCGACGTCGATCAGGCCTCCGTCGGCGTGATCACTGTCCTCGATGTTGCAGCCGGCGACTCCGATCCCCCGCAGCAGTTCGACCAGTTCCTCCGGCGCCATCCCGTAACCGGCCTCGGCGTCGACGGTGACCGGCACGTCGACGGAGGCCGCGATGCGTCGGGCGACGAACATCATCTCCTCCCTCGGAGCACCCTCACCGTCGTCGTAGCCCAGAGCGGCGGCGATCGCGTTGCTGGCGGTCGCGACCACCGGGAAGCCCGCCTTGACGACGGCGCGGGCGCTGCCCACGTCCCAGGTGTTCGGCAGCACCAGCGGAGCGCCCGGGATATGCAGGGACCTAAGCAGCCTGGCCTTGTCGGCTTGATCGGACATGACGGGCTCAGTCGACCAGCGCGCCGGCGGAGAGATTGGCGACGGTGCCGGTCATGGCTCCCGCTCGATCCGACGCCAGGAACGCGGCTGTCTCTGCGATTTCCGACAGCATAGGAAGCCTCTTCAGGAGCGTCCCTTGCACCATCCCCCCGCCTTCGAGCATCTCCTGGACCGACTGCCCGCCCGCTGCCGCCATCTGCTGGAAGAGGTCCTTGGTGTACGAACCCGCTGCCGGTGCATCGACGACAGCGTGTGGACGGATGCAGACCACCCGGATGTTGTCGGGTGCCAGCTCCGCGGCCAGAACCCGCGAGAAGGCCTCCTTGCCGGCCGCACTCACGCTGTGTCCCAGGATGCCGCCCACAGCCAGTTTGGAACCCGGCTCGGACAACGTCAGGATGACGCCAGGACGCTCGCGGCCCATGTGGCGCGCCACAGCCTTGCTTGTGATGAACAGCGTCTGCAGGAAGCCGTCGATGGGCCGCATGAACTCCTCGAGCGAGAGATCCGCCAGCGAAGTCCCCTGGTCGTGCATGACACTCACGGCGCTGAGTGCGACGTCGATGCTGCCGGCCGTCGCCGCGACGTTTTCGGCGTGCTTTTCGACGGCCTGTTGGTCGAAGACGTCGACTTGCGCGGTCTCGACCTTCCCGCCGGTGGCGGCGATGTCGCGCGCCACGGCGTCGAGCTTCTCCTGTGTCCGCCCGGCGATGAAGACCCTTGCACCTTCCCGGGCGAATACCCGTGCGATTGCGCCGCCGATCGCACCCCCGCCTCCGTAGATCACAGCGTTCTTGTCAGCAAGCAGCAATCCACTCATTGTGTCCTCCAAAGGTGATGGGTTCGTTCACAGGTGATGGGTTCATTGCGCGCGACGTAGCCAGGGCGCCGACCTTGATCGAAGGGGTGGGTCAGAGCTCTCTTCCGGGGCCGGACGGTCGTCTCGGTCGTGCTTCTGTCGCTGGATCTGTTCCGCGATGCGCTTGATGCGGTTCAATCGCGCATCCCACGCCCTGCCGACCTCATTCAGTTGGCGGACCGCACGGGCGAGCTGCGCCTCGTCGACTTCGTAGCGCCGCTCGCGGCCCATCGGTGTCGCGTGTACGAGGCCGGCGCGATCGAGGACGCCCAGGTGCTTGGTGACCGCTTGGCGCGTGATCGGGAGACGATCGCTCAGGCTGGTCGGCGTACCGACTCCTTCCGCGAGCAACAGGTCGAGCAGGCGGCGCCTGATCGGGTCGCCTATCGCCGACCAGAGTTCGTCGTCGACGGCGGCGGTCATTGCGCCACCACGGAAGGGGCGTAGCCCTGCAGTTTGGGCAGGAACATGTCCCAACCGCGCTCGTGGTCGTGGAAGGCTTCCTCGAGCGCGGCGGCTTCCCACCCCTTCTCTCGCCAGCCGCTCTCGGTGAGGCGCAGAATCGTGCCGTCACCGGAGGGCTCGAGCTCGATGGTGACCAGGAGGGAGTTGTCGGCAGCGGGCAGTTGCCCATCTTCGGCGACCCAGCGGAAGGCGAACTTGCGCGGCGGATCCACGTCGACGACGACGATCCGCTCCACCGCGGCGCGGTCGCCCCAGACCAGTTCGCCGACTGCGCCCGGCGCGGGATCGAACGACGCGTCGTCGGACCACCACATCTTGATGTGCTCGGGACGACTCACGACATCGAACACGATCTCCGGTGCGGCATCGATCTGGATCTCGCGTTCCAACTTTCCGAACTCCACCACGTACCCCCAATAAGCAACCATCGGTTGCGTATCACCCTAGCCCTCGCACTAGGGATACGCAACCTTGCGTTGCGCAAGGACCGCGAGGTCGGCGCAATAGAGCGCTGACCAGGCGACGGCGGAGTTCGATGTGCAGCGGCGCAGCGCGATGAGCCGCAAGGTCAGAACACGCCGTTCGCTCTCCCTCACCACTCTGCACGGACTGCCGTGAACGGATCCGGACGAACGCTCCACCGCCAGCCTGAAATCTCTTCGATCTCATCGCCGGGGGATGCCTATGCTCCCGCCATGGCCGATGCGAAGCCCAGCGCGGCGAACTGCGACCGGTTGGTCCGACTCGTGCCGCCGCCGGCCGCGCCCGTGGACGCCCATGGGGACTGGATCACCGTCGAGACCGTAATCGGTACCCGGCTGCCGAAAGACTACAAGCGACTTGTCGAAGCCTACGGCTGGGGCGAGTTCTGCGATTTCCTCTACCTCCGGACTCCGTTCGGAACCAACAAGCGCAACGGCATCCAGTGGCAGATTCCCCGCCCCACGGGATCTCCGGAAGGGGACCCTGAGCGCTACCCATATCCACTGCACCCCGCTCCGGGTGGGCTGCTGATCTGGGGCACCACCATGGACGCCGACCGACTGTGCTGGCTCACCGACGGGGTTCCGGAGCAGTGGCCTGTGGTGGTGTGGAGCAGCGAGGGCTGGTACGAGACCCATCGGATGGGCGCGGCCGAGTTTCTCGAGAGCTGGGCCGGCGGACGCGTGAGCTCTGGCTTGCTCGGAAGCATGGAGCCGAACCTGGCGCCGTGGTTCAACGCCTTCCGTACCCGCACCCACCCGGTGCCTGCGGCTGTCCGAAGGCCCCTTGTCCCACCCCGATCGGCTACGGATCCTGCGCGAGACGCTGGCTCCCACCACGGACCGGGGCTCGTGGCGCTCCGAGCACGACGAGGCGAGACAAGACCACTTCGCGATGGTCGATGCCGACTGGCTGCTGACCTACGACGCGTCCTGGCCTCACCAGATCCGAATCAACTTCCCACCCGAGGACAGCAAACAGGTTCGCCGGCGTCTCGTCGCCGCTGTTCGGCTCATGGGATGTGAGGTACTTCGGATAACGACGGCGGCCGGAACGACCCTGCCGTCCTGGGACGCGGCCACGGACGAGGACGAGGACGAGGACGAGGACGAGGACGAGGACGAGGAGTAACGGGCGAGCCGAGGACTTCGAACGCCGCTGGCGCGCCATCATGGCCCGTGCCGGCGAAATGTAGTCCGGCCAGGTTGGGTTCTGCTTCCCCCTAACGCGCCGCGACGAGTTGCTTTTACCTTCTGGACCAGGGGAAACGATCAGGAAAGCAGCAGGTCAGAGAGCCTTTCCTCTGGCCGTCGGGAACTTTCGCCCCTACGATGCGTGCAGGGGGCAGGGACTGGCGTACCAGGGAAAGGGCACACAGCAAGTGGCGGGGGCGGAACACTCGGTCGAAGCGTTGGTGGAAATCCTTCGCACCGATCGTCAGCAATTGCGGTCGGTGCTCGCCAAGTGCGCAGCCGGGCGGGCGACTTCGAGGGAAAGGCAGGCAATCGGCCATGCGAAGCTGCGTGCGGTCTGCCAGGGGGCGTTGGCGTACTTGCAGGCCAAGACGCAGGGGATGCTGCTGCTCCATGGTGTCGCGGTAGAGAGCAAGGTTGATGAACGCCGCCTTGCCGCCCGTCTGGACGCCTTTCGCAGGCTGAGCGTGGACATCCAGTCTCCGTACACCGTCGATGGGGTGCCCCGACCCCTGCAGCTGTCATTGGAGCAGCGCACGCTTGCGGAACTCGATGGCGCACTGGTCGAGAAGGAACTGGTCAGGGCTCGCCAGGAGCGGGGCTTTGGTGCGGAGGCGTTCGCCCCGGCAACGCAAGATCTGTGGGGGTGGGCCTCGGAGAACGGTTGGGTGAGGAACTCTCTGTCACCCCGAGCGAGCCGCCTGCGCACCATGCCCGAATCGGAGTTCATCGATGAGGTGATGAGGGACGCGGACACTCCGGGTCTCACGATGATGCACCCAGCTGTGGTGCAGCGCAGAGCGGCGGCATCGGGCAGAGCTGGCGAGGTACGCGCCGTTGCCGTCCAGGAGGCGTTCAGCAGGGTCCGCCGTCTGCGCCAGGCTGGAACCTCTGCGCCTGAGTTGTCTGTTGTCGCTGTGCGGCGTGCCGCCGAGGCCTTTGCCCGGGTGGAGGACCGCAGCGCCGAGGCAAGGGTTCGCCACCAGGAGTTCTTGTCGCAGTTCAACGCGTCCGGCACCATGCCGTCAGCTCGGTACCAGCAACTCTGGCATCTGTGTACATCCACTGCTTTTGCCCGGGCGGCGAGCTGCGAAGCCGATCTGTGGCTGCAGATCGGCGCGGCATCGGCAGCGCACCGTATGGCAGCCCGGCATACCGACAGCCCCGGCTCCTGTGGGCAAGAGTGTGTGCTGGCGGTCCTGGACATCCTCACCAGGCCCGTGACCAATCATCCGGCAACGGCAACGGCCCAGCCTGCGGCCGTGCTGCCGTCCCCGGTGCAGGCCCTTGCTGCTGTTACGTCGAAGATTCCTGCATCGCGGCCCCAGCCGCTGGAAGTGATCTCGCCCGAGGCCGAAGAGCGGCTGGTCGTGGTCGCCTGCCAGTATCGCCCGGACTGCGGCGCTGCAGGTGTGGCGTGGGTCAGTGACGGCGGCTTGATCAGCACTCGTATCGAGGCCAGAGCGCACATCGATGCCATGGTCTTGTCGATCGTCGAGGCGGCTACGGCGTTGGCCGGCGAGGGTCCTGTGTTCATCGCCAGTGCGGAGCCGGTGGCGGTCAGCGCCGTGCATCTGGCTCTCAGCACCGGACATCTGCCCACTGATCGTCCCTTCCGGAAGATCTCCGCCACTACACGTGAACGACTTGCCGCTCTTGTCGCGTCCGGACCAGGCATCCGAGTGGCGCACGCCTCTTCTCGGTGGAGGGAGGAGCGGAAGCAGGCTCGCAGCGCTGCACTCCGCGAGCTGCCACCGGTACAGCCGGCCAAGGGCGCCAAGGCCTCCGGAGCGGATCCCTTGGCACTTCTTGGCGCCGACGCCGACCTGGGGCGGCCCTTCGGACTGAGTCTTAAGGACCGTCAGATCACTTGGTCCCAGCCGGTGACCAGAGCGCACCTGACCGAGGGATGGGTACCGCTGCCCGGACACGACGGTGGCGTCCTTCGTGGGCTGACGTCTTTCCCGGACGCGATTCACCTGAGAGTCCGCTACGACGGCTTCGTGGGACGAAGCATCCCCGCGCGGCAGCAGGTCCGCCTGAAGACCCAGGCGGGTGACCGCCGGATCACCGGTATCTCCTGGCCGGCCCATCTCAAGCCCGGGACGCTCTTGTTTTGCACCTGGCGGCGAGGTGGCCGGGAACTGGATTTCGCTACAAGGGTCTTGCAACGTCAGATCAGCGCGGATGGCAATCTGCTCACCCACGAGTACGACCTGCGGGTACTCACCCGTGACGGCCTTGGCGCCGTGGGCATGGACGCACTGCCGCACAAGCACCTGGTGATCCGCACCTTGAGAGGGCTCGGCTACCTCGATGAATACGGCCGGGCGCTGCTGGCCGAGGAAGACCTGATCTGGAACGTTCTCGAAGAGGCCAAGGCGCAGCGGCACCCAGTGACTCGGCCGGAGGTGGGCCAGGCGATCCGGGAGCTCCTGGACAGCGGTCGGCTGACCACAGTCCAGGGCAGCCGCAGCCGCATCGGGCACCTGATGTATCCGGCGCGCTCAGGCGACCCGAAGGTGGCCCTGCTCTGCTGGACACCGACCGCGCCCAGACCGCAGCACAACGAAACCCCGGCAGCGCGGGGCAAGCTGCCGGTTCACCTGATGCACAAGCAAGATGTCAGGGGGCATCTGAGGAGAATCGACGGCGTCCCCTCCGACGACGCCGCCGACGCCTTCCGTAGCGACCGTGAACTCACCCGACTCGTCGGCAGTAAAAACCTGCCTCGAGGCATGACCTACGTCCGTCGCCATGACCGGGGATAGCAAGAGTCCGGCCCGCGCCCTTGGACCTACCAATGATCCAAAAATGGAACTCAGCTTAATTTTGCCGAAGGCTGCGGCAGCGTGACGAAGCCAGCGACCAAAGAGAGCGCCACAGTCGCCCCGGGCGCCCGGTGTGCAGAGTCCGTGTGCCGCGGCGGCGTGGTGGTCAGTTCTCGGACGGGATCCGTGCGGCGATCTCCCGTGCGAGCCGGTCTGCTTGCGGTGAGAGGGGATGCTCGTCCTGGGCGATCGTCAGCCGGAGGTGGAGCAGGTCGTGTGCTTCCTGCAGTGTCAGCAGGGCCAGTCTCTCGGTGGCGTCGTCCATCGGCGCAAAGTCGATCTCGTCGAGATCGAGGTGGTCGTAGTTGTCCACGCCGAGGCCAACTCCCCTACTGGTGTTCGCGTTACGGGCGGGGGGCTCTGCCTGTGCTCACCCGGGAGCGTCTGCGTTGAGGCAGGCAGAGCCCTTCCGGCAGCCCCTACTCAGTTCAGGTCACGCTCAGTTGGTGCAGGTGTTGATCACTGAGGACAGGGCGGTCTTCTCGGTGTCGGTGGTGGTGAGCTTCCAGCCTGAGCAACTCGCCCAGATGGGTGTCCGGTACTTGACTGGCGGGGTGTGTCATTCCGCGTGCGCGGTATTCGGGGCTGTCCATGGGTCGCCCCACCCGTCGCCGCTATCGGATGGAGCCGTCTCCTTCTGTTCCGTCCGGTCCGTCCAGAAGCGCCGTTCCTCTTTCCGTTGGGCGGCCACGTCGGGGATGACGGCGACAGCTTCGGCGAAGCGTGTCTGCCGGATCAGCAGTTCGGCCAGGTCGGTTGCCGCCTGCTTGCCGGGCAGCGGGCGCAGGCGGGCGATGGCCTGCTCGACGCGGCCGTCCTGAGCGAGCAGCCAGGCGATGGTCAGCTCGCGATCGTCGACCTCGTCGGCCGGTAGTGCCTCGATCTCCGCGATCGCTTCCCGGGCGCGCCCCGCCTCCCCCATCAGCCACCACCGGTTGGACCGGAGCCAGCACTCCTCGTTCTCCGCGAGGAACTCGGGGCTGCGTCTTTGCGTGAGTTCAAGAGCCTTGTCGTGCTGGCCCTGTTCGGCGAGCACGATCAAGGTCGACTGGAGAAGGTTTCCGTCGTAGAGGTCGTCGAACGTATGCTCCACCAACTCGATGGCGTCGTCGAAGCGACCTTGGCGGATGAGCAGTTCCATCAGCGTGTGCTCATACGAGCCCGGATGCTTGGCAGCGATGAGGTCGCGCAGGTATGCCTCCGCTTCGCCGGCTCGGCCCAGGTTCTCCAAGGTCTTTACGTACGGACTCGCGGCGGTGGACTTATGGGTGCCGGTGGCGAGATCGCGCAGTGCCTCGACCCGACCGTGTCGGGCCAGCAGCTCGGCATAGAACTCGACGTTGTTCTGCGGCCCGTACCGGCGTGCGGCCACGTCCGCGCCGAGCAGCGGGATCGCCTCGTCCACGCGGCCGGACCGCTCCAGGACCCGGGCCTGTGCGGGCAGGACCTCCCACAGGTCACCGACGCCGCACTGCCTCGGGTCACGCCGGAACTCCTCGGCGATCGGGGCGAGCACCTCCAGCACCCGCTCGTCGCATCCCTGCCCCTCGGTCATCTCCACCAGGCCGCGCAGCACTCGCCTGTCACGCAGGCACGGAACGAGCACGCCGATCGCGTCGTCCACCCGCCCGGCCCCGACCAACGCCTCGGCGTAGTCCCGCCACACGTCATCGCTCTCCTGCCCCCGCCCGCCGGGGTGCGCCAGCTCCAGCGCCTGTTCTACGCGGTTCCACCGCAGGAGGACATCGGCCCCTGCCCGCACCGCCGGCTGCCAGCCCGACGCCGCGAACGGCTCCACGACCATCCAGGCCCGCCCGAACTCCCCTGCCCTGCACAGCCCCCGCACCGCACCCACAGCGCAGAACCAGTCCTCGCGCTCACGTGCCGTCTCCACCAACACCTCGAGACCGCCGCGTTCCAGGATCTCGTCCACAATCCGCGGCAGGACACCGCCGAGGTTGTTCAACTGCCACTCAAGATCATCAACCTTCACGGGGGCACCCTATGCCTGTCTGAACGACGTCCTGGCCGTCGTGGGCAAGTACAACCCCACAGGTATCCCATCCGCTTCTCGCGGAAATCCCCCTCCACGTAGTACGGGGCTTAGACGAGCAGCTGGTCGAATTTCGGACCTGTTCGACCGCAGGCGGCTCAGGCATCTCCCGGAGCTGGGAGACGACGACGGCCGCAGCGGCTACTGGGGCCAGAGCGAAGGCAAGTGGAAGTGGTGACGAGTCAAGGGCTACCGGTCCCTGGAGGACGGCCGGCATACCGTCACCCGGCGGTTGGACGCTGCCGCATCTCGGTGTTGCTCTGTGCGGGCGGTTCCCTCGACAGGAGCGGCGTGGTGATGAGAATGGAAGACCACCTCACGCAGGGGGGCAGCGTGTCGGCATATCTCCGGCAGGATGGCGAGCGGTCTCGAGATTGGCTGAGGTACCTGACGGCGGTGGGGGCTGGTGGGGCCGCCGTGGCGCTGTCCGCGATGTGGGCGTCCGGTCCGTTGGCCACCGGTATCGGAGCAGCCGTCACGGCCGTCTATACCTTTGTCACCGACCGTGTGCGGCCGCAGCGTAGCGAGCCGCGCGAGGCGGCTCTCCTACGCACTTCGTCGGGCGGTATTCCCCGTCTCGATCAGGTGGACCGTCCTGAGCTGGCCGGTGTTCACCCCGCTGACGGGCACCCTGATCACCAGTTGGCGCCGCCCTATGTCGAGCGTGATGCCGAGCCTGAGCTGCGGCAGGCCGTGCTGGAGAGCGGTTTCGTCCTCATTGTGGGTGAGTCGACCGCGGGCAAGACCCGCCTCGCGTATGAGGTCGCGCGCTCGTGTTTCCCTCGTCATGCGTTTGTGCGCCCCCTGGCCAGGCCGGCGCTCGCGTATGCCGTCAAGGTCGCCAGGCGACGTCGCCGCGCAGTGCTGTGGCTGGATGATCTCGAGAATTATCTGGGTGCTGACGGGTTGACTGCGTCCACGGTGGCCGGACTGCTGGGGGGCCCGCTCGGGCGGGTCGTGGTCCTGGCGACGATGCGGTCGGAGGAGTTCCGCCGCTACGACGCCCGGGAAGAGAGCCGGCTGACGGGGTCGGACCGGGATGCTTGGCGGGTGCAGCGCGAGGTGCTCCACATGGCCGTGCAGGTCCGGTTGAAACGGCGCTGGTCTGCGGCAGAACAGGATCGTGCTGACGCGTACCGAGATCCACGGGTCCAACTGGCTCTGGGCAGTTGTGACAGGTTCGGGCTCGCGGAAGTCCTCGCGGCAGGGCCGGAGTTGTTGACGGCGTGGGAGAACGCCTGGGCTCCGGGAGCCAATCCCCGGGGCGCGGCGATCGTAGCAGCGGCAGTCGACTGTCGCAGGTCGGGGTTACGGCGACCGGCGAGCAGGCAGTGGCTCCAGGACTTTCATCTGCCCTATCTCGCCGAGCGTGGCGGGCCAGACCTGCAGCCCGAGCCCTTTTCTGAGGCGATGCAATGGGCATGCAAGGCCGCATACGCCACCAGCGGACTCCTGATCGGGAACTACAGCCAGGGCTACATCGCCTTCGACTACCTGCTGAATGCCCCGCGGCTGGCTCCGGTGCCGGATCATCTGTGGGGGGCGCTCTTATCGCGTGTAGGGGCGGCGGATGCGTATGACATGGGGCTTCTCGCCCATCAGGAAAATCAGCTGGCGCGGGCGACCGTGGCCCTGGAGCGGGCTCGGGCGGGAGGTGTGGCGGGGGCGGATTACCTGCTGGCGATAGCGGTCGGTGACCGTGGCCGGCCACGCGAGGCGGCCATGAGCCTGGAAGGCATCGTGCGGCGTAGGCGGACCCAACTGGGCCCGCGTCACCCTGACACGCTGGCTTGCTTTCACCAGTGGGCGTTCTTCACCGGGGAAGCCGGGGATGTACAGGCAGCCGCGCGTGCGTTCGAGAACCTGGTCGCTGCAACGACCGCGACGCTGGGCCCCGAGCACACGGACACGCTCGCCGCCCGGCACCAGCAGGCCTACTTCACCGGGGAAGCTGGGGATACGCAATCCGCCGTTCAGCAACTCACGGTTCTCCTGGAGGATCGGACACGACTGGAGGGCCCCGACAGTCCTCAAGTTCTCGCCGGTCGGCGCAGCCTTATCTGGTTCTCCGGTATGAATGGAGACCTCGCAGAGGCCGAGCAACAATTGCGGCAGCTCATGGAAGATGCCGTGCGAACGCTCGGGCCGGGTGACCCTCACCTGCTGGCCATACGCAGTACCCAGGCGGACTTCGCTGCTCGGGCGGGACGGTCCCGCGAGGCGACCGCAGTGTTCACGCAGTTGGTGGCCGAGCGCAGCAGGATTCTCGGGCACGACCACCCTCATGCCCTCCACACCCGCCTGCAACGAGTTCAAGGACTGATGAGCACTGGGCACAGCGAGCAGGCGGAGCAAGAACTGGCGCAGATCATTAACGACGCGCAGTGTGTACTGGAGTCGGGTCACCGCCATCTTGTCCTGGCGCACCGCATGCTCGACCAACTGCAGCGGTCCTGAGGTGCACGCCGTTGTTCGTGATTTCAGGGCGGCTGGGCAGTGCCGCCCTGAGGTTGCCAAGGACACGCCACGCTGTCGATGTTGCTCGTTGTCGACGCTCACGCAATTCGACTCTGTCGGGGATCTTGTGATGTCGCAGGGCCGAGCTGGGCAGTCTCCGTGTGTGCGGTTCAGGGATGTTGGGGCGGTTATTGCCGTATCTATCCGGTGTTGTTGTCGAGTCGATTGAGCGAACGGCCGGGGTCATCACGCTTCGTCGCCAAGGACGCGCTGTTGGACCTGCTCCGCTCGGTTCCGCAGCCGCCGGTCGGGGCGGTCAGATTTCCGGGGGTAGACGATTTCGCTCTGCGCAAGGGCGCCTCCTACGCCAACGCGTGCTCCTCGCCCATGACCGTGCGACATCGCGAGATCCCCGTCAGAGCCGAAATACGCGATCGTCCACACCGTCGTGTGGACGATCATGAGGCGGTGAACACGGACTATTGGGCGGTGCTCGCGGACTCGGACCGGGAGCAGTGGGGATTCGTTCCCCGCCGGACGGTTGGACCGCTGGACTTCGGGGTCGATCGACATGAAGCGGTCACGATCATGGCGGGGCATGGCTTTGTTGCCGAGGAGTGCGAGATCGAGCGCTGGAACCCGCAGCGTGCGCAGTGGCGAGTTGAGTTCCGCAGGGCTGAGTCGGACGAGCATCAGCCTGCCGTGAAGTGCTACTTCATCGAAGGCGTGGGCTTGACCTGCGTGTTCGTCGATGGGCTGCATGGTCCCCAGGTCACGTGTGAGGGGATCCGCCTGATCGGCCGTGTGGCGTGGGAGCTGGATGCGGAGTTGGAGGCGGGCGCTGTGGAGCGGGGCTTGAGTTGGTGGTACTGCCCTACGGGCTACGTCTGTTGGGCCGACTTCTCGTTCGAGCGGGGCGCGCAGGTCGCTGGCGATACGCTCTTGAGCTGGGCATCGTTCGGCAACCCCGGGGAGCTCGCGAACAGTTCCTGGGACATGGCTCCGGCAGAGGTCCGGCATCACGGGTGGTCCGCTTGGAACTGAGGCACAGCTGAGAGCTGACCTTATTGGATGAGTCGGCGATAGCAGACGAGGGCGCCGGCGATGCCGGCGAAGGCGAGGAAGTGCTCGGCCTTGTGCTCGTAGCGACGGTGAAGGCGACGGTAGCCGTTCAGCCAGGACATCGTCCGCTCGACCACCCAGCGGTGCCGGCCGAGACGGTCGGAGGCTTCGACACCGCGGCGAGCGATGCGCGGCACGATCTGTCGACGGCGTAGCCAGCCGCGCAGCTGGTCGAAGTCGTAGCCCTTGTCCGCGTGCAGCTTGGTCGGGCGTCGGCGCCGGGGGCCGAAACGGGAGCGGATCGGAGGGATGCCGCGCATCAGCGGGATCAGGGCCTGGCTGTCGTGCAGGTTGGCGCCGGAGATGCCCACCGAAATCGGAATCCCGTTGCGGTCGCAGACGATGTGAATTTTCGACCCGAGTTTGCCGCGATCAGTCGGGTTCGGTCCAGTCAAGGGCCCCCTTTGACCGCACGAACGCTGACTGAGTCGATCGCGCAGCGCGACCAGTCCAGCTCACCGAGCGCACCGAGCCGGTCCAGCACCACGCGGTGCAACTTGGCCCACACCCGCGCTGCGGATCAGTCCGTGATATGGGGACGGTCGGTTTGCTGGAGGAGCGGGAGCGAGGCGCCGGAGGCGCGTTGAGGTGCTGCGTCAGGAAACCGACCCGGTTCTTGCCGAGCTGCGCCACGCGGAGTTGCTCCGGGAGCCGTTCGTCGTGCTCGGTGTCTCAGCAACTCCGAACTGCACCAGAGGCCCTGTCCTCATGCACGGACACGAGCAGATTCATCCGATCCGGCAGTCGCTTTCGATCACACCGCACTCAAGACCGATAGAACAACGGCTTCTCAGCCTGGGAAGCTTGGGTCTTTTACGGGCCCCGCTATTCCCTGTGGTTCCCCCGCACCGACGACGCCGCTGTCTGTACGGCCCGGAACCTGTCGAGGGAGACTGTGGGCATGGGGGATGTACTCAGCAGTGGCTCGGACCGACCGCCCTGGAAACCACCGCGTCGGCTGATCGCTGCGGCCGCAGCCGTGGCCCTGTCCGCGGCGCTCGTGGTGGGCATCGTGGCCGTGAGCGGGCCCGACGAGCAGGCCCCGGCAGCACCCGTGAGCTCGTCGTCGGCGTCGCCGTCCGGCCGTGCCTTTCCTGATGGCCCGGACTCGACTGTCAGAGCGGGGCAGACCCCTGGCATGGTGATCACAGGGTTACCACTGTCTCAGGGTGCCACGCTGATCAGGCGTGATCGCAGAGCGGACGCAGGCCCGTTGACGGTGGTCGTGCGACGCTCAGACGGTTCTCTGGGACTGCACGGCGCGGTGGTCACGTTCCCCGTACCTGCGCCGACAGGGGGGCGCCCGGTCCTGGTCGGCAGCGTCTCGGGCAGGACCCTTGAGCGAGAGATCACCTGGCCAGTCGGTGGCTCATACGCACGAGTCCGAGGGGATTTGCCGCAGTCCGAGCTGATCGCTGTCGCCGCCGCTACTAGCGTCGCCTCGGGCCGCCCCGAGGTCGAATCACCGCCCGGACTTTCAGTGACGGCCACGGGCACCTCACGCCCGACCTACATATACGAGGCCCGATACAGCTCAGCCGAGACCGGGGAGGTAGACGAGCTCTCAGGCGGCCTGACCTTCACCGGCGTCGCCCGGTGCGGCGGCCTCGAAGACCAGTTGTACGCCGCCCGTGTTCAGACGGCAGGGACCGTGAATGGCAAGCCCGCGATCATCACGTCTGCGTTCGGCGGCAACGGCACGCTGGCCTGGGAGCCGATGCCCGGTGTCGTGGCGTACATCGGCTACAGCGGGGCCCAACTCGACAAAGGTGCCATCGCCGCCCTGCGCCGTCTGGCCGCGCGGACACGTCTGCTGAGTCCTGAGCAGTGGCAGGCCACCAGCCCTACAACGAGCGACCAGATCAACGACTTCGGCTGATTCGACTGAGATCTAAAGCCGTGGAGCCGACCCGCCTCACCCCAGCACAACGTGTTCTGACCTCATGCCCTGTGTGCCTGCCTCTTAACGGGCACGGGCGGCCGGCGGTGCCGAGCGGGGCGGAGACATGAGCGCGGGCGCCGCCGGCCGCCCGCGCCCGCCCGCCCGGAGGAGCGAAGCGACGACGGGTGCTTGACGTCCACCCCCGGATCGCGATGCAGATCCTCCGCCACTCGGAGATCGCGGTCACGATGGAGGTCTACACGCACGTGCCCTCGGCCGACACCCGCCGGGCGCTCCGCAAGCTCGGCAAGGCGCTGGGTGGCGGCAGCAAGCAGAAGAAGGAAAAGAAGGGGAAGCGCAAGCAGCAAGAGCGGGCGGAAGAGCCGTCGGCCGAGGACGGCCAGCACGAGTCATAGCGGTTGCTGTACTCCGCTGCTGTACGCACGACAGAGGCCCATTCGCGATCACGCGAATGGGCCTCTGACCTGTGTCGGGGTGGCGGGATTTGAACCCACGACCTCTTCGTCCCGAAGCAATGCAAGCGACTGCGTGACCTGCGGCCAAACCGGTCGTGACCTCGGCGGACTGTCCGCGAGCGTCTGTGACTGTGCGCCCTGGTACGGGTCCGTTGTAGCGCAGTTTGACACTCAGCCGATCCCCACGCCACGCATGATCCATACCTGTAACGGGGCCTTTTGGTGCCCTTGGGACATGCACATGGACGCCACAGCTGGGGCGGGCGAAGCCGACCGGATTCGAACCGGCGTCCTCGCGATTTTGGAGACCGCGCGCGACTACCTCTGCGCTACGACTTCGCCCGGCTGGGATCCTAGTCCCGCTGGCCATGCACGAGGCGTACGGGCGCTCTCCGTCAGGATCCCCCGTTATCTTCTTCGCGGTCCTGCAAGAGGACCGCTGGCCTCCGGGCCCGGCATGACTGTTCCCCCTGTCGAGCGGATGACCTGGGGGGTGGTGTCACCGGGCCCGAGGGGTGCCGTGGGAGACGCTGATGAGAGGTCCGACTACCGCCTGGCCGGGCGCAATGCCCGGCAACTCGCGGCGGCAGGTCTGCATAACGTGGATGCGCGCGTACGGCGCCATCGCCCTGACCAGCACCGCACGAGCCCTGTTCGGGAGGATAGGTTGTACGACATCGACGACGTGGGCGTCTTCCTCGGCCTGGACGTCGGCAAGAGTGCGCATCACGGGCACGGGCTCACCCCGGCCGGCAAGAAGGTCTTCGACAAGCAGCTGCCCAACAGCGAGCCGAAGTTGCGGGCCGTCTTCGACAAGCTGGCCGCGAAGTTTGGCACCGTGCTGGTCGTCGTGGACCAGCCCGCCTCGATCGGAGCCCTGCCGCTGACGGTCGCCCGGGACACCGGCTGCAAGGTCGCCTACCTGCCCGGGCTTGCCATGCGGCGGATCGCCGATCTCTACCCGGGCGAGGCGAAGACCGACGCGAAGGACGCCGCGGTGATCGCGGACGCAGCCCGCACCATGCCGCACACCCTGCGCTCGCTGGAGCTGACCGACGAGATCACCGCCGAGCTGACCGTTCTGGTCGGCTTCGACCAGGACCTTGCGGCCGAGGCCACCCGCACCTCCAACCGGATACGCGGCCTGCTCACCCAGTTCCACCCCAGCCTGGAGCGCGTCCTCGGGCCGCGCCTGGACCATCAGGCCGTGACCTGGCTGCTGGAACGCCACGGATCTCCGGCCTCCCTGCGCAAAGCCGGACGCCGCAGGCTGGTTGATCTGATCCGGCCCAAGGCCCCGCGCATGGCTCAGCGGCTGATCGACGACGTCTTCGACGCGCTCGACGAGCAGACCGTCGTGGTCCCGGGCACCGGCACCCTCGACGTCGTGATCCCGTCGCTGGCCCACTCGCTCGCGGCCGTTCACGAACAGCGCCGAGCTCTGGAAGCGCAGATCGGGCGCTTGCTGGAGGCTCACCCTCTTTCCACGGTCCTGACCTCGATCCCGGGGGTCGCGGTCAGGACCGCCGCCACCTTGCTGGTCACCGTCGGCGACGGCACCAGCTTCCCCACCGCCGCTCACCTGGCCTCCTACGCCGGCCTCGCCCCGACGACGAAGTCGTCGGGGACCTCGATACACGGCGAACACGCGCCCAGAGGCGGCAATCGGCAGCTCAAGCGCGCAATGTTCCTGTCCGCGTTCGCCGCACTGCACGATCCCGCCTCCCGCACCTACTACGACAAATGCCGAGCCCGCGGAAAGACCCACACCCAGGCCCTTCTCCGCCTTGCCCGTCAGCGGATCAACGTGCTCTTCGCGATGCTCCGCGACGGCACCTTCTACGAACCCAGAACCCCACGCCACATGGGACTCTCCAGTTAGCCGATGAGCCGAGCCGGAGTACCCATGACACTTGCAGAACTGATCAGCCAACTGACTGAGAAGGACGACGGTCTGACCGTATTCGCCAGCGAGCCCTGGACTGCGCAGAGCGACGCGATGGCTGTCGCCAACCGGGAAGGCACCGGCCAGCCAGATGCAGAGGGCCGCACCTACCTCTTGGAAACCGCCCTGATCCACGACGTCCTGGACACCTGGCGCGCACACCATGACGGGGCCATTCCTTCCCCGCAACAGGCATGCGAGGCAGTCGTCTACTACGCCGAGAACGACACATACCTATACCCGGACGAAGATCTGCCCTGATCAACCCGCCCCGGACTCGCACTCGTAGTCAGCCCGCCTTCACGTCGTCCAAGGCTGCGAAATTTCCGCACAGGACCCTCCCTACTTGACCAAAGACATAGAGGCACCCCCCGCTTTCCAAGGCTGGTGGCACCCCTGGGAGTGTGTTCTGCCGGTGTCTGTGGCCGGAGCTAGCCTTGTCGTGCGTTGGGCCGCTCCGAAGCCGCGGAGATGGACGGGCGCCAAGAGTGAGGGACGATGACCGGGCAAGGAGCCGTAGATCTGATTCGCCTCGCCGACGACGAGGGGAACAGCGTCGCCGTACAGGTGACAGGACGGGACATGCCGGGGGTGCTGACACGCCACGACACCCTGATTGCGAACGTCCTGGTAACGACCGGGTTCGTCAAGGGGCAACTGAAAGTTTGGCTCTCACCCAGGGACCTGGTCGCTTGGGAAACAGCTCTCGCCTCGCTGACGGCGGGGCAGGACATCAGCTGGATGGGAGGTCGCGCGCCCGAGATCAGAATCCGACTCGAAGGAGAGCGTGACTGCCCCGACGTCATCGTTGACGACATACCGGGTTCCATGACGACAGTGACAGTGCCCGTAGCTCTCGAAGAGGGCTGGATAGATGACCAGCGTCGCCGTTTGGGCGAGGTTCGCCGACGCTGGCCCCGCGAGGTGGTGGAACCCTCGTTCGGTGTCTACGAGTGGAGTCCGAACCGAAAGCGACATCCGTAGCCGGGTTACCCCGCCGCATCTCCAACTCGCGTACCGTGCGCCGTGCCGCAGCGCGATCGGGCACTCTCGGATACTTCATGTCGAGTGTCCCGGCGCCAGTTCGGAAGACGGAGTACGCGACCCCTGGCCGACCTGTCGAGACTCCGACCTGGGAGAGAGCACAGCCGGGGCCTGTCAGTCCCCGTGGCTCCCCGCTGTGCCCCCTCGGTACGGGCACGCAGAGGGCGCGGCCAGCTTCTGATCCGTAGCTCAGAGTAGATCAGTCATCTATAGCCATTACGGTCGCTGCATGGCCTCTGGTGGCCGCAAGCGGTCGTGTTTAGTTGCTGTGGTTGCGGTACTTCGCTGCGGTACTGCGGGTCAGGTCTGGAGCTGCCTATCGGATGTCGCGGTCCGCTCGCTGGTCAGCGATGGCTGCCGCGAGCGCGAAAAGCGCCTCGACCTGGGCAGCCTTGATGGTCAGCTCATAGGAGCGACTCAAGCTTTTGGCATTCAATCCTTCGAGCAGCTTGTGAGCCTTGTTCGCGTGCGTGTCGTACTCAGCCATGCGCTCCCCAAAGTCCGTGGCCCGTACCTAGCCGAGGGGCCTGTCAGCCTGTGGCCCGTACCGTAGCGGAACAGCCTGACCTGGCGCGGTTCACGCCGAGGCGTAGGTCATGTCCCCTGTGGTGGTGTAGAAGATCATTCGGTTGTGCTGGGTAGGCATGTGGTGTCGTCTGGATAGAGGCTGTCCATGCTCTCGATGTGCCGGTGGCGTGCTTCTCGTCCCACTCGTCCACGTGGAAGGCCGGAGTCAACGACTGTCCGCGTCCGGGAGGTCGAGGCGGTGACCGGTGATCTGTTCGCGTTCGCCGACGCGGTACGCCGCGAGAGCCTCCGCGACGTCCCTACCGAACCCGGAACGGTTCATCCACCCACCCTCACCTGAGACAATGGCGATCAGTCACAGCGAGGCGGCGCGATCGGTCGCACACCGTTCTTGCCGCGGCTGGGGAGGGATGGTGCTCGGCGACGGTGTGGCCGAGGGGGCGATGCCTTCGGAAAACAGACTGGAGATACGGAGCGCTGCTGTTCATGCGGTTACGGAAGAGTGCTGTCGCTGCGGTTGTGTGCGCCTTGCTTGCTGGTGTCTCGGGGGATTGCGCCGGCGCTTCCGCGCCCGCTCGGGGGCCTGTGGCGGACCTCCTGAACGGCCGGGACTGGGCCCACTTCGCTGGCGGGAAGCCCACCCACGCAGGGGTACGCGTCACACACCTCGACCGGCGCATCACACGCCAGGACGGCACCGGTGGGCAGCCGAACCCGCCGGTGAACCTGCGCGGTCCCCACATGGTGTTCCGCGGGGACGTCCGGATCGAAGCAAGCCTGCGGCGCACGGATGACACGGACGCCTACCTGCATCTGTACGGGGAGACGCCGGTCATCTACGACGAATGGCGCTACGAGCGGCGCGGCGTACGCATCGGCGTGGTCGGCGGGAGGCTCCGGATCGACCGCTGGGACGGGGACTCCGACAGACCTGCGGTGACCCGGACCCTCGGGGGCGGCCTAGGGCACGAAGTCCGCCTCGCCCTCGAAGTCCGCGGAAGCAGACTCGTGGTGGAGACCGACGGAAGGGTCGTGGGAACCGTTCCCGCGCGGGACGTCTTCGGCCGTGGCCGCATCTGGTTCGGCGCGGATGCGGGAGCCCGCGGGAAGGGCTGGACCCTCAGCGATCTCCACGCGCAGTCACTGGGCCGGGGCCGGATGTCCGTCGTGGACGCGCCTGGCCTGCGAGTGCCCCGGTCCACCGACGCGATGCGTGATCTGGCGGCGGGGCTCCCCCGCCCGATCCATATGGGAACCGCCTTGG
Source organism: Streptomyces sp. NBC_00386 (assembly GCF_036063235.1). Classification (NCBI taxonomy): domain Bacteria; kingdom Bacillati; phylum Actinomycetota; class Actinomycetes; order Kitasatosporales; family Streptomycetaceae; genus Streptomyces; species Streptomyces sp. NBC_00386. The sequence goes on along the minus strand of NZ_CP107950.1, from coordinate 9,854,696 downwards.
CCACAGGCCCCTTGCTGACTGACAGCGCCTACCGCCGGACGGCGGGTGAGGAGTTCTCCATGCTCACACCGGAGAACGACTTCAAGCCGCAGTTCGTCCAGCCCCGACGCGGCGTGTTCGCGTTCGCGGAGGGCGACACCTTGGTGGACTTCGCCAAGGCCAACAAGATGAAGGTGCACGCCCACACCCTCGTCTGGTTCGAAGCCCTGCCCGCATGGATGCGCGCCGAGATGACGCACGAGCAACGCAGGCGCGTCATGGCGGAGCACATACGGGCGGTCGCGGGCCACTTCCGGGGGAAGGTGGCGGAATGGGACGTGGTGAACGAGCCCATGTCCGACGAGGATGAGGACTACTCCACCGGCAACCGGGGCGTGCGGCCACAACTGTGGTTCGAAGCGATGGGTGAGCAGTACATCGACATCGCCTTCCGGACGGCCCGCGAGGCTGACCCGCACGCGGTGCTGTACCTCAACGAGTACGGGGTGGAGGAGGACGGCCCACGCTGGGATGCCCTCTACGCGCTGCTGATCCGGCTGAAGAAGCGGGGCGTTCCGATCGATGGCGTCGGTTTCCAGGACCACGAATACGCCGTCGGCGACCGTACCGACCCCGAGGTCTTCCGACGCAAGGTCCGGGCTTTGGCCGGGCTCGGCCTGAAGGCCCGGGTCTCGGAGGCGGACGTCCTCGTCGACGAGGACGAGGAGGACGTCCAGGCCCGCCAGTTGGCAGGGAAACTCGCCGTCTGCAGCGAAGAACCCAACTGCACCTCGTTCTCGACCTGGGGCTTCACCGACAGGTACGGCTCCACGGCCGACCTCCGGCACTATCCCCCGAGTGCGGGAAACGCCCTTCCCTGGGACACGAGGTACGAGGCGAAACCTGCCTACTGGGCATTGCGTGACGTCCTGGACGACGCTCGCCGCTCAGGTACTGGGTAGGTACGGCGAACGCCCTTGAACGGCCAGTCGGAAAGCCACAGGTGAGATCAAGAACAGTCGCCTGGCCGCGACCGACCGGCACTGGGCGTTCGCCGCGCCGACCGCCTCACCCGCCGCGCGAGCGGCCCGGGTTCTCACCCTCCTGCACCACTTCCACCAGTCGGTCGAGCATGCTCTGCCATGGCGTTTTGCCCTGGTGTTCCGCTGTTTCAGCCCCCGTGGCGCCTGTGCGTGCAGCCGATCAGTACAGGCGCCGGTCGCATGCTGGTGGGCACGCACGATGGTGGAGTCCACCGAGCATCCGGCGCACACCGAAGGTGCGCTGGATCGCTGACCAGCCGAAACGCAGCTATCGCCCTCGGAAAGACAGCAGCTTCTGATGGTCACAGGTGCATGGTGTCGGTGTGACTGGGCGCTTCAACTGGCGGGCGAGCGCCTGTGTTGGCGGGGCTGAGCGACCCGCGTCTTGAGCTAGTTGTTGCGGGTCAGGACGTTGGTGACGTGAGTTGTTGGCAGATCAGATGGTGAGCAAGTTGCGCCGTCGCGAGCAGGTCCTCGCGAGATGTGTCGCCGTTGGATCGCACTGACAATCCGTGCCAGACGCATTGGACGAGCCCGGTCAGGACCGCTGCGTTGGTGCCGGCGGCTAGTTCCCCTTCTTGGATCGCTCGTTCGATGCGTGCGAGGAGGGCCTGCTCGTTCGAGCTGTGCAGTTCGGCGACGTAGGCGCTGGTGTCGAGCGTGCTCGTGCTGTCGCTCATCACGGCGCTGCTGATGAGACAGCCGGGGTGTGTGTCGCTTGGCTGGGTGAACTCGTGCACCGAGTCGGCGAGGATGCGTTTGATCACGGTCAGGATGTCGTTCTCGGCGACCGCCTGTTGATAGATCTCGCGGTACCGCTCGGCGTAGGTCCGAACCGCTTCCTCGAACAGTCCAGCCTTGCTGCCGAAGGCTGCGTAGAGGCTAGAGGTGGACAGACCGAGGGCCGCGGTCAGGGCGCGGGTCGAAGTGCCGGAGTAGCCGCGTCGCCAGAAGAGGCGAGCTGCATCAAGGACCACGCGGTCACGGTCAAAGGCTCGTGGTCGCCCACGGTTTCGTCCAGTCACGCTTGCATTATAGATCGTTTGCTCCATAATTAATTTATGGAGCAAACGATTCAGAAGAGGCTGCCGGTCGGCGGGAACAGCTGGGTGACGGTCGATGTGTACGGGGAGCCGGACGCTCCGGGCCTCGTCGTCGTCCCCGGCGTGATGAGCGACGCGCACACGTGGCGCCACGTTGCGGGCTCCATCGACGCCTGGCCCTCGGTGGTAGTCGTAAACCGCCGGGGCCGCGCCCCCTCGGGGGCGCTGACCAACTCGTACTCGCTGCGGACAGAGATCGAGGACCTCGGCGTGGTCCTTGACGAGTTCGACAGCGCGCGGACGCTCTTCGGCTGGAGCTACGGCGGCTTGATCACCTTGCTGGCCGCCAACGAACGCCCGATTCCCCAGGTGATCGCCTACGAGCCGGTGATGCGACCATTCGGACGTCATGCACTGCCGGACCTAAAGGCCGCAGAGGGGACGGCGGACTGGGATCGCTGCGTCGAGATCGTCAATCGGCAGATCTCCGGCTTCTCCGCAGCACATGTCGACGACCTTCGGGCCGATCCCCACAGTTGGGCGACACTGCGTCGATTGAGCGGACCGCTGTACGCCGAACTCAGCGCCCTCAACGCGGAGCCACCTCCGGATCTGATGGCGCAGCAGGCAGAGCAAGCAGACCTGATCATCGGCCAGCGCAATCGCGGAACGGCCCCCTACGGAACGTCGTTCGATCACGTGCGGCAGCACGTCGCGCACGCCGAAGTCCACGAACTCCCTGGCCAGGGCCACCTGGCCCACATTCAGGCGCCGGCAGAGCTGGGCCACCTGCTCAACAGCCTCGCCGCGATCTGATGGGCACCCACGCCAACGCACCGCTCTCCATCGAGGGCCGCAGGCGACTGGTCGAGCGATGCCAGTCACGTCCGATCGCCCACGTTGCTGCGGAGATGGGCATCTCCAGGGCATGCGCCTCCAAGTGGGTCAACCGGTACCGCCGTCATGGCGAGCTCGGCCTGCACGACCGATCCTCCACACCCCACCACCAACCCACCGCCACACCGGGTGAGGCAGTAGAGCAGATCGAGCAGATGCGCCGAAACCACAAGTGGTCCGCAGGGCGAATCGCCTTCGAACTCAGCCAAACCGTGCACGCCGTGAGCCGTCGCACCATCACCCGACACCTCGCCCATCTCGGTCTGAGCAGACGACGATTCATCGACCCCGACGGCCACACCACTCGGAAACCACGCACAATCACCGCTCGCCGGCCGGGACACCTGGTCCACATCGACGTGAAGAAGGTCGGACGGATACCTGACGACGGCGGATGGCGAGCCCACGGCCGAAACAGCGGCCACTCCCGGGCAGTCAGCCGGAACACCCTCCTGGGGCTGATCACCTCGCTGCCGGATCCACCTGTGGCCACGCCACGTGTGGTCGGCGTCGACGAATACGCCCAGCGCAAGGGCCGGATCTACGGAACCGTGCTCGTCGACGTCGAAACACGCCGCCCGGTGGACCTCCTGCCGGACCGGGAAGCGGACACGCTCGCGGCCTGGCTATCCGAACGGCCCGAAATCGAGATCATCTGCCGGGACCGTGCCCTCTTCTACGCCGAAGGCGCCACCCGCGGCGCCCCGCAAGCCCTCCAGGTCGCTGACAGATGGCATCTCTGGCACAACCTCGGCGAGGCCGCTGAGAAGTGTGTCTACCGGCACCGCGCCTGCCTGCGTCCTGCGCCTGAGCCACCAGAGGAGCCGCATCAGGCGCCGGAGTCGCCCGCGTCCTCGCCGTGGCCAACAGGCCACCGTCCACGCCCTGCTGGCCGCCGGCCACAGCAAGCGGTCCATCGCCCGGCAGCTCGGCATGGGCCTCAACACCGTTCTCCGCTTCTCCCGCGCCACCGAGCCGGAGCGGCTGTTCACCGGCCAGTGGCAATGTCGCCCCACCAAGCTCGACGCCTACAAGCCCTATCTCGACCAGCGATGGCAGGAAGGCTGCACCAACGACTGGAAACTGTGGGAGGAGATCAAGGCACAGGGTTACCCAGACGGCTACGGCAACGTTCGCGCCTACGTCAGCCGGAACCTACGCGGCAAGCCTCAGCCGGTCGGCCCCCGGCCGCCATCCACCCGTGCGGTCAGCCGCTGAATCCTCACCCACCCCGACGCTCTGGCCGAGAGCGACCGACTTCAGCTCAAGGCAGTACTGGCCGACTGCTCCGGCCTCGAAAGCCTTGCCAGCCATGTCCGTGCCTTCGCGGACATGCCCACGCAACTGCGAGGCGAACGGCTGTCGGAATGGATCACGTCCGCGACTGCCACCGATCTGCCCAGCCTTCAGCGATTCGCCCAGCACCTCGAACGCGACCTGGACGCTGTCACTGCCGGCCTCTCCCATCCCTGGAACTCAGGCGTTGTTGAAGGCCACGTGAACCGGATCAAGATGCTGAAGCGGCAGATGTTCGGCCGCGCGGGATTCGAGCTCCTCCGCAAACGCGTTTTGCTCGCCAAGTGAGCTGTCACCAGGCCTGATCCGGCTACCTGTGTCCCTCGTCGATCCTGCGGGGCCTCACGCCGAGGATCAGATTCTCAAGGGCGTGCGGCATTGCCCCGAAGCTAGCGACCCAGCCCGCGACCAGGTAGATCTCGCCGCGCTCATCGATACCGAGAAAGAATCGGCCGTGATCGAGCTCACCGAGCGGGAAGAGCTCTCTCCCCAAGGCGTCGCTCCACTCGGAGAACCGGTCATCCTCTCCCCACGCCAGCTCAGGGTCCAGTTCGAATGGCTCGCGGGCGCGGTTGATTCCCGGGCCACCGATGCTGACGGTCAGCCCCCCGAACTCCTGGAGAAACGTCTCCGCAGCATCGTGCATGCGGACGCCGACTCTTTCGAACATGGACCGCCAGCCAGCCGTGTCGACGCGCCTGCCAGCCGTCCACCCCGAAGCCTCCAGGACCTCAAGCACCTCCAGCGACCATTCGCTCATGACAGACCCAACTCCCGCCAACTTGAAATAGGAGGCGATCATCTCAGCAGCCTGGGCTGAGTGAGTACAGCGTGTGACCGCACCACAGGAAACGGACCAGAACCCAATCTCGTGAACAACGCCAACGGGTCGGGATCCGGTTCGTCGAGCCAGGGATCCGGGTCGGGTTGCGGAGGCACATGCCAAGGTCAACTGCGCGGGGCGAAGGCCGTTTGGGGAGAGATCCGGAGACGCAGCAGAGGGGGCCAGTCCCAGACCAGGTTGAGGGAGCGTTCGAAGTTGACGTATCCGGCACGGGCGAAGGCTTTTGCCATGGGGACGTTGCCGAGGTCCGTGGATGCCCTGATCCGGTCGACGCCCTCGGCGGCCAGGATGTGGGTGCCCTCGGCGAGGATCTCGTCGATGTAGCCGTTGCCGCGGTGTGCAGGCAGGACGCCGATGTACGCGATGATCGGGTGGTAGCTGTTGCGGGCCGGGATCACGAAGCCCACCGAGCCGCCGCCGTCGGGCAGTTCAGCGATGCGCCACCATTCGTGCGGGCTCTTGAGCCTGGCGAACTCTCCGTCGTAGTGCCGTTCCGCCGCCTCGCGCGAGGTCAGTCCGGATGCCAGATCCGCCTGGCCGTGGGCGTCGAGGGTGCCCTCCATGACCGGGGTCATCAGGGCGAGGAGGTCCTCGCGGTCGGCAACCGGGCGGAAGACGAGACGCCCCTTGGACTCCGGGAGCAGGGACGAGGGGGTCCATTGCAGCCGCAGCCGCTCGACCAGCAGCCGTGCGCCCGTGCTCTCCAGCAGGCGCGTGCGGGACTCGACCACCTCGCGGGCTGCGGGGTCCTCACGCCAGTCGGGCGGGACGAAACGACCGTACTCCGGCAGTTTGGCGCCCGCCGGGAAGACGGCCGCCGTCGCTGTCTTGAACAGTCGCCGGCCGATCTCGTCGTGGTCGGCTTTGGGCAGCGTGTCGTCGATGTCGAAGAAGTCGAACTGCAGCGGGATGTCACCGCCTGGAGTCGTCCACCAGGCGAGCCGGGCGAGGAGGCGGTCACCGTCCAGGGCCACCCAGGTCCACTCGGGGCGGCGGCATCCGTTTGCGAAGTCGTCGGTCAGTTCGTGGTCCAGGACGTAGGAGAGCCGGCAGAAGAGTTCGATCTCCTCGGGGCCGGTCAGAGGTCGGTAACTCACCGATGTCAGTGTCAAGCCAACTCCTGTGAAGGGGTACAGCGCTCGGGACCCGGCAGGACGTGCCGGTCAGGCGCGCCGGATGTCCGGACAGATGGCGGCGCGGGCCATCTGCCGATCAAGCCGATTCGAGGACCGGGCGGATTTCGAGCGCCTCCGGGGTGGGGAAGCCGCGGGCCAGCTCGATGGCCTCGGCGTGGTCGGCCACCTCCAGCACGAACCAGCCTCCGAGAGTCTCCTCCCCGCTGTGCACGGGCCCCTCGGTCACCGCTGCGGATCCGTCCGCCGTCTTGCGCACGGTGACAGGGCCCTGGTGCTCGGTGTCGAGGGCGTCGCCGCCCGCCAGCTTGCCCGCTGCCGCGAGCTCGCCGATCCACGTCTCGTACGCATTGCGGTAGGCATCGCGGTCGGCCTGGATCCGGGCGCGTGACGCGTGCGTCTCGAAGATCACGAGGGCGTATTTCATGAGGCATTCTCCTGTTCGGTGTTCCTGGTGGTGATGTTGGTGGTGGGTCCGATGCGGGCCAGCGCGCCTGTCTCCAGGGCCGTCCATAGGGCGCCGTCCGGGCCCACCGTGATGCCATGCGGTTCGGAGGCCGGGGTGGGCAGGTCATGGGCGGTGACTATGCCGTCGGAGGTGATCGAGCCGACGCGGTTGCCGCCCCACTCGGTGAACCATGCGGTGCCATCGGCGTCGGTGGTGACGGCGTGCGGCCGGGCCGAGCGGTCGGGCAGCGGGTACTCGGTGATCCGGCCGTCGGGCGCTCTGCGACCGATCTGGCCGGCCACGATCTCGGTGAACCAGACTCCGCCGTCCGGGCCTACGGCGACACCCACCGGCGCGGCCGCTGCGGTGGGCAGCTCGTGGACCGTGATACGGCCGTCCATGCCGATGCGGCCGATGGCATTGGCCTGGTTCATCGTGAACCACATTGCGTCCCTGTCCGCGGCGATCGCGGAGGGGAACGCGCCGGTGCACGGCAGCGGGTACTCCGTGACCGATCCGTCAGTGGTGATCCGGCCGATGCGGTCGGCGGCGGTCTCGGTGAACCACAGCGCGCCGTCCGGGCCCTCGGCGATACCGAAGGGACCGCACTGCGCGGTCGGCAGCGCGAACTCCGCCGTGTGGCCAGCCGTCGTGATCCTGCCGATCCGGTGCGCCCGGTACTGGGTGAACCACAGGGCGCCGTCCGGCCCATTGCTGATGACCGTCGGACCGCTGTCCGGGGCGAGCTGATGGCTGGTCGGCTTCTGTCCTGGGACGAGTCGGCCGATCTGGCCGCTGTGCACCATGGTGAACCACAGCGCGCCGTCCGGTCCGGTGGTGATCGCGTACGGGCCGCTGTCGCGACCGGACACCGCGTACTCTTCGACGGTCCGCGTCGTCACTGCTGCTCCAGACCTTCGGCGGCGGCGATGCGTTCGATGTCCTGCGGGGAACCGGTCATGATGGTGCACGCGTGCGCGGTCACCAGCTCGACGGGCCAGTCCCACCAGGCGGCGCGCACGAGCCGTTCGATGTCGCTGTCGTCGAAGCGCTGTCTGATCGTTTTGGCCGGGTTCCCGCCCACGATGGTGTACGGCGGCACGTCGGCGGTGACCATCGCGCCGGCCGCGATCACGGCACCGTCGCCGATCCGTACTCCCGGCATCACGGTGGCTCCGTATCCGAACCACACGTCGTTGCCGACCATCGTGTCCCCGCGGCTGGGCATGCCGGTGACGATGTCGAGGGTCTGCTCGGCCCACTCCCCACCAAACATGGTGAAGGGAAAGGTGGACACCCCCATCGAGGGGTGGTCGGCACCCGCCATCAGAAATCGAGTGCCCGTGGCGATCGCGCAGTACTTGCCGATGATCAGCCGTTCCGGACCGTAGGCGTAGAGCACATTGCGCTGCACGAAGTCGGCCGCGCCGTCGGGGTCGTCGTAGTAGGTGAAGTCACCTGCCACGACGTTGGTTCCGGCGACCAGTGGCTTGAGGAAGACGACCCGCTCGTGGGCAGGCAGCGGGTGGAGCGTGGCCGGGTCAGGTGTCCGGGCAGCGCTCGGGTCGGATGGCACGTGGGAATCGCTCCGTGGGGGTTCGTGCGCGGCGGCCGGGGCCCGGGGCGTGAGGCCCAAGGGTCGGTGAGGTACGCGACTTCCGCGCGGTCCGGGTTTTGCGGGCCGTCGGCTGGATCGAGCGAGCCGATCCAGCTGTCTCGTGCCGGTTCATGCTGTCACCTGTGGGGGGCGGCTGACCGGCTCGGCACCCAGCATGCCGAGCGAGCAGCCTGGGAACAACGGCCGATCTTGTTATGGTCGTTAACCCAGAGGTTCATGAATTCGGGAGCCATGAGGGAACCGGGGGCGGAATGGAACTGCGGGACATAGAGATCTTCCTGACGCTCGCGGAGGAGCTCCACTTCGGCCGCAGCGCCGAACGCCTGCATGTCTCCCCAGCCCGTGTCAGTCAGGCGATCAAGAAGCAGGAACGCGTCATCGGCGCTCAGCTCTTCGAGCGGACCAGCCGCCACGTGCGGATGACCCCTGTCGGAGAGGTGCTGCTCCAGCGGCTGAAGCCGGCATACGAGGGCATCCAGGAAGCCATAGCTGAGGTGACCGCCATCGCCCGCCATCCGTCCGGCACGCTGACGCTGGGGGTCATGGGTGCACAGATGCATGACATGCGCCCGGTCCTGACCCATTTCCGGGCCGGGCACCCGTCCGCCGAACTCCGGTTCAAAGAGGTGTTCTTCAGCGATCCGTTCGGAGCCTTGCGGGCCGGTGAGGTCGACGCGGTGACCACCTGGCTGCCCGTTCGTGAGCCGGACTTGACCGTCGGGGTGGTGCTGCGCGAGGAACCGCTCCACTTGATGGTGGCCACCGACCACCCGCTCGCCCGGCAGGAGTCGGTGAGCATGGAGGTGCTCGGTGACCACATCGTGCCGCGCCTGAACGGCCCTCTTCCCGCCTACTGGGAGAGCGCGGTCCTGCCGGCCCGCACACCGGCCGGACGCCCTGTCCGCCGCGGCCCGGCCGTCTCAACCTTCTACGAGATCCTTGCCTTCGTCGCGGCAGGTGACGTGGTGTGCACGGTCCCCGACGAGGGACGGCGCTACAACGCGCAGCCCGACGTCGCCTTCCTTCCCCTCCACGATGCCCCGCCTGTCCAGTGGGCCCTGATCTGGCGCACCGGCAGCGCGACCCCACTGGTACGCGCACTCGCCGAGGCGGCGACGGACTGCGGGGACGCAACGGAGCGATAGATACGGGATGTGGCGGCGTCGGTGCTGTCGTCCGTGACACCACCCGCCACCACCCACAAGCCAAGGCAAGCCACTTCAGATGACCTGCCCCAGGTCCTGGGTTCCAGTTCTGGTGGCTAACTGACAGTCCTTCACGGAAGGCTGGCAGTCATGCCTCGCCCTTATCTTCCGGAGTTCCGGGCACGTGCCATCGCGCTGGTCCGCGCCGGCAAGCAGGCCAAGCAGACCGCGGTCGAGCTCGGCATCCATCCCGTCACGTTGTCGAAGTGGTTGCGGCAGGACGACATCGACAACGGGCGGCGACCGGGAACGCCGTCGAGCGAGTCCGCTGAGCTGCGGGCCGCTCGCCGGCGGATCCGTGAGCTGGAAACCGAGCTGGGGATCGTCCGGCAGGCGGCGAAGTTCCTTGACGAGGACAAGCCCCGCCCAAAAGGCTCTACCCGGTGATCGACCGTCTCGTCGATGCCGGGGCACCGGTCGACCGGTGCTGCCGGATCCTTGGCGTCACCCGGCAGAACTACTACAAGCACAAGCGCACCCCGACCACACCGCGCCAGCTACGGCGGGACTGGCTGACCGGGCTGATCCGGGAGGTCCACGTCGCCTCCCATGGCACCTACGGCTACCGCCGTGTCCACGCCGAGCTCACCCTGGGCATGGGCATCCAGGTCTGCTCCAGGACCGTGTCGGTGCTGATGACGCAGGCCGGGATCCACGGCCTGCCCGGACCGGTGCGGATCAAGCGCCTCCGTGGCATCGTCACCGCCGAGGACCTGGTCAACCGCACGTTCCATCGGCTGCGTCCCGACGAGCTGTGGGTCACCGACATCACGCAGCACCGGACCAGGGAAGGATGGGTCTACTGCGCGGCGGTCCTGGACGCGTTCAGCCGCAGGATCGTGGGCTGGTCCATCGACTCCAGGCAGGACTCCACCCTCGTGGTCAACGCGTTGGACATGGCCATCCGCAACCGCCGCCCTGAGCCGGGCGGGATCGTTCACGCCGATCACGGAACCCAGTTCACCTCCTGGGTCTTCGGGGAGCGGATCCGCTCCGCCGGCCTTCTGCCGTCGTTCGGCACCGTCGGGGACGGCCTGGACAACGCGATGACGGAGTCTTTCTGGTCCTCGATGCAGATCGAGCTGCTCAACCGCCGGCGGTGGAAGACCCGGGTCGAACTGGCCAACGCGATCTTCGAGTTCATCGAGATCTTCTACAACCGCCAGCGACGACACTCAGCATTGGGTTATCGCACCCCCATCGAGTACGAACTACTCTCCGAGAACGACACCACCCCGGCTGCTGGTTAGTCACCGAACCTGGAGCCCAAATGGTGGGGCAGGTCAAGATGTCACCCGTTCGTACGGCAGACCCGGTGGGCAGCAGGGCACGATCGCTAACAGCGTCGGCTATACCACGAACTCCACTGGGAACGCTGAGCGGACTGCGGTGTTGGGGCGGAGCGGGAATTTCCGCCGAAGCCGATACCCCCGCTGATACAGCGCGACCGCTTCCGTCTTGAACTGCGGCGGATAATTCTTCATGACCACGAGGGCTCCCACATTATTTCCATGGAGGCGTAGGTGTGCCGTCTGGGTCTAGGCCATTAGGCCACCAAGTCACGAAGGCTCGCGTGAGATTAGTCGCCCACCGTGGGTTGTTCATACCACGGTCGGCGGCCTGCCGAACAAGGTTTTCGGCACGCTCCCGGTCTCTGGCCTTCTCTCGCATCTCAGCCAAACGGTACAAGACATCGGTATCCCCGCGGTCAGCGGCCTGCCGAGCCAAATCCTCAGCGCACTCCCGATCCCCAGCCCTCTCCCACATCATGGCCAAATATTTCAAGGCGCCAGTATTGCCACGGTCAGCGGCCTGCCGATAAAGATCCTCGGCACGCTCCCAGCCACCGGCCCTCTCCCGCATCTCAGCCAAACGAAACAAGACATCGGTATCCCCGCGGTCAGCGGCCTGCCGAGCCAAATCCTCAGCGCACTCCCGATCCCCAGCCCTCTCCCACATCATGGCCAAATATTTCAAGGCGCCAGTATTGCCACGGTCAGCGGCCTGCCGATAAAGATCCTCGGCACGCTCCCAGCCACCGGCCCTCTCCCGCATCTCAGCCAAACGAAACAAGACATCGGTATCCCCGCGGTCAGCGGCCTGCCGAGCCAAATCCTCAGCGCACTCCCGATCCCCAGCCCTCTCCCACATCATGGCCAAATATTTCAAGGCGCCAGTATTGCCACGGTCAGCGGCCTGCCGATAAAGTTCCTCGGCACGCTCCCAGCCACCGGCCCTCTCCCGCATCTCAGCCAAACGAAACAAGGCATAGGTATTGCCGTGGTCGGCTGCCTGCCGGGCCAAATCCTCAGCGCACTCCCAGTCCCCAGCCTCCTCCCGCATCACAGCCAAGCGCTCCAATGCCTCGTTATCTCCATGCTCGGCGGCCTGCCGGTAGAGATTCTCGGCGCTCTCCCGGTCCCCGGCCTCCTCCCGCATCACAGCCAAGCGATACAGGGCGTCGATACTCCCGTGGTCGGCAGCCTGCCGGGCCAGGTTCTCGGCACGCTCCCAGTCCCCAGCCTCCTCCCGCATCACGATCAAGCGATCCAACACCCTGCTGCTACCGTGCTCAGCGGCCTGCCAAGCTAGGTGCTCGGCGCTCTCCCGATCCCCAGCCCTCTCCCGCATCACGGTCAGACGCTCCAAGGCCTCACTATCGCCGTGGTCGGCAGCCTGCCGGGCCAGATCCTCGGCACCCTCCCAATCCCCAGCCTCCCCCCGCATCACAGCCAAGCGCTCCAAGGCGCCGATGCTGCCCTGGTCGGCAGCCTGCCGGGCCAGATCCTCGGCACCCTCCCAATCCCCAGCCTCCCCCCGCATCACAGCCAAGCGGTACAGAGCGCCCGGGCCACCGTGGTCGGCGGCCCGCCTGTAAAGGTCCTCGGCACGCTCCCAGCTACCGGCCCTCTCCCGCATCACGGCCAAGCGGTACAGAGCGCCCGGGCCACCGTGGCCGGCGGCCCGCCGGGCGAGGATCTCAGCACCCTCCCAATCCCCAGCCTCCTCCCGCATCACAGCCAAGCGCTCCAAGGCGCCGATGCTGCCCTGGTCGGCGGCACGGTGTCGGAGGTGATGGGCCCATTGCAGGCGGTGTCGCGTCTCAGCTGCCTCGGTGAGGTTGTTCAGGTCGTCGGAGTGGGTGAGGTGGGTGAGAGCGGCATGCCAGAAGGAAGCAGGCGGACACAGCCAACTGCGGACGGTGCGGCCATGTTGTTCGAGGTAGTCGGCGAGCCGGAACATTGGCCCCGCAGGCGCCTGAGGTGGGGTGTTGGCGGGTGGGGTGGGTGTGGGCGGCCGTCGTCGGAGCCGGGGTGTGGTGCTGCGCAAGGGGGCTTGTTTGCCGTGGACCGGTTTAGCGAGTTCGGCGTATGCCTGTTCAGCCCAGCCCTTAGTGAGCTGGTCGTAGTCGGTGTCGGTGAGGTAGTCGGCGGCGGCGGCGGTGAGGAAGGCCTGTGGCAGGTGGAGGCCGACACCGAGGCGGCGCGCGTCCATGGCCGCGTGCAGGATCGCTTTGGCCGCGGGGGTTGCGCGTTCGTAGCGGGTGAGGAGTTCCGGGGCGCCGGCCAGGTCCTGAGCCACCCGTCCGCTGACGTGGGCGCGGGTGAGGGCGTCGGCCAACAGCCGGTCACCGCCCTTGGCCAACGCCGTCGCCGAGGCCAGGGTGCGGGTGTCGAAGGTGTCAGGGACACTCACAGTGCGTCCGGCGAGAAGCTCCCTCGCTCGGCTGTGCGGATCCGGCTCACCAGGGGTGGGCAGGGCGATGTACTGCTTGGCGTAGTCGTCCCACAGCGTGCCCAGGGCGAGAACCGGCCCGCGCTGCGGACTGGTCAGCAGGTGGTGTACGGCCGCAGCGATCTCCTCCCCGGCCTCCCGGTCGCCGAGGTAGTGCTGGGCCTCGTTCAGCCATACGACCGTGCGCGGGCCGACCCGGTGCAGGTCCTCTAGGGCGGCCTGCGCCCGGGTGGGGTCGAAGGGATGCCACAGCCGCCACCCCTGCTCCGCCAGTGGCTGCACGGCCTCCCAGCACGCCCGGGTCTTGCCCGTCGAGGAGGAGCCGACCAGGACCAGCATCCGGCTGCGGCCGGCCGCCGCGTCCCGGACCGCCTCCGCCAGAACCCGGTCGTGCTCACGCAGCACATAACCTGGCAGCAGCCACTGCCCCGGCAAGCTGGTACCGTCCTGGGCGTTGCCGGCCGGATGGACCTCCAGCGCGTGCGGATCCCACTGGCCGATCGGCCGCCCCGGCCCACTCAATGTGACCGTGTCCGACTCTTCGGCCGCGGTCCGCCGCAACTCCAGCAGTTCTCCTGTCGGCAACTTCAGCACGCGGGCCAGCGCCGCCACCGTCTCCGCAGAGGGCACAGGCTTGTTGGGCGAGAGTGCCTCCGACACGGTGGTGCGCCCCAGCCTTGCTTGGGCGGCGAGCTGCGTTTGGTTCAGCCGGGCCCGAGCCAGCCCGTCGGCCAGCCTCCTGCGCAGCTCGACCAACGCCGAGTCCGGAGTGTGACCGGTCCGTTCGTCGTGCACGCGTGCCCCCGCGGATGGTGATGTGTTCGCCGGTGTTCATCTTCGTCTCGGCGAACCCCGGCGCATACCGATTCCGAGACCTTTGTCCACGTCAACGCCCCAACCCTTGACGGGAGTCTGCCGTGAACGTCGCGCTCGCCCTCCTCACCACCGCACTCGTACTCGTCGTCGCCGTGCTGACTGCCGCCAGCGCAGGCAAACTCGCCCGCCTGGACGGCGCCACCTACCCCACCGCCCTCACCCGCGCCGCCACAGCCTTCACCGCAGTCCTCACCCTCGCCACCGCGGTAGTAGGCGCCCTCGCCGCCCTCCTCACCTGACCCAGACCACCGGCGCCGGGCCCTGGCTCATCGCTGATGGAGTCAGCCCCCACCCCACCCCCACCGCTTGGCGGCGGCGATCAATGACGATGACAGGACGTCCAGGTGCGCCCGGAGACCGGAGGAACAGCACCTCCAGCCTGATGTGTCTTGGACAGGTATCCGCGACGCTGCTGCTGGCAGGGACGTGCGGGGAAAGTCCGACTTTGGGCCGCCCCCGCACGTCATTCTGGTGCCTCGCACCTGCTGCAACCGCTGATCGTGAAGCTGTGTCTCCATGGGAATGCTCGGCATACGCTGGCAGGCCAGAAGCGATGTCCGGCGAGGAGGGAAGGCTGTGTACCGGCCGACTGCCCCTGTGCCGCGCACCTGCCCGAGTCCGTATCGTCGATCCGCTCACGGCAAGGAACGAGGTTTCTGCTTTGGCTACGTCCGCTTCCACGACCGGGTCTGATCTGCCGTCGCTGCTCGGCGTTTTCGCCCACCCCGACGACGAAAGCCTGCTCGCCGGCGGCGTGCTCGCCCAGTATGCCGCCGCCGGTGCCCGCACGGCCGTCGTCACCGCGACCTGGGCCCAAGGCACCGCGAGGGCCGCCGAACTCGCCGCGGCGTTGACCGTTCTGGGCGCGGGCGAGCCGCGCCTGCTCGGATACCGCGACGCCCGTAACCCGTCCTCGGCGCCCGGCCAGCCCCGTTGGTGCGAGGCGAACCTGGACGACGCCGTCACTCAGATCGTGGCGCACATCCGGCAGTTCCGTCCCGATGTCGTCGTCACGCATGACGCGCTCGGCCAGCTCACCGGCCACCTGGATCACCGCCGGACCCACCAGGTGGTTCTGCTTGCCGTGGAGGTCGCCGGGATCGGCCGGCTTCACCATGGGGCGGGTGAGCCATGGCGGACCCGAGCTCTGTACGGGGCCACGCACCCGCACTCCGCAATCGGCGACCTCGGGCCGCTGCTGACAGGCGTCGGCAAGACACTACTCAGCGTGGAGGACGAGGACGTGGCCGCGACCGTGGACGTGACGCACTGGCTGGCGCAGAAGTGGACCGCGATCTGCTCACACACCAGCCAGCTCGAAGGCCAGCGCCCCCTGCCTGCACTGCTGGACCGCCTCGATGAGGCAACGCGCGACCGGATCCTGGCCACCGAATACTTCACCCGTATCGGCGCCGCCCCCGCTCCGGCAGTCTCGCACGTGCTGTCGCTCTGATCCCCGCGCCCGCTCCCCATCCGCGCTGCTGGAGTGAGCCCGCGCCGTCCACCGCGCCTCCATGGCTGACTACCTCGCCCAGCGCGGTGACCTCGCCGCCGGTGCCGGAGAGCTGGCCGGCCTCTTTCGCGAGCCCACCCTCCAGGAGCAGTTCGGCCAGGCCGGGAAGCAGCTGCTGCTCGTCGTAGGGATGGAGCTGCTGCGCCGCCATACCCGCCCGGCCGGACGGTAGAGGCCGCGTACCTTGTCTGGTCCTCCGGGGGCGACGACCGCCATCGGCTCAGCCGGTCGCATCCTCGGGCTCGGCGCCGGTTGCTCGCGGCATTGGCCTATGTCGCCACGATGGGAACCAAACCCGGATATCCGCAGGGGTCGAACAGTCGTCTACAACCTGCACGCGCATTTGGTGTTCGTCACCAAGTACCGGCACGGCGCCCTGGACGACGAGATGCTGACGCGCTGCGAAGAGATCATGCGCAAGGTGTGCGAGGACTTCGACGCCAAGCTGAAGGAGTTCAACGGCGAAACCGACCACGTCCACCTGCTCGTGCACCACCCGCCCAAGGCCGCACTCGCCAGCCTGGTCAACAGCCTCAAGGGCGTCTCCTCCCGCCGCCTGCGCGCGGAGTTCACCGGCCGGGTCAACCAGGCGATCATGCCCGGCCGGTTCTGGTCGCCCTCCTACTTCGCCGGCTCGTGCGGCGGCGCGCCACTCCAAGCAGTCAAGGACTACATCTCACCGCACAAGCGCCCGGACTGAGCGCGGGCAGCCGTGGGCGCGGGCAGACAGCGCTGACCCATGCCCACGGCCGAGGCCAGAGCAGCCCAGAGACGCGATTCACCCCCGGCCTGAAAGCCGGGGCACTCTCGCAAGATCAGAGTAGAGGCGATCGCGTCCAGCAGCTGGCGGTGGCAGTAGCCCTCGGGGTGTCCGCCCCGCCCTTGAAGCCAGGCCGGCACCGGCAGCAAAAGCCGGATCTCGGCCCACTCCGCGTCCGTCATGTCCGACGGATATCGGCGCACCCGATCGGGATGGTCGGCCGCATTGTCGTACAGGTGCGCGATGCAATCGCACGACACGGCGAACGAGTTGAAGCGGGCGGGCTCGGGCGCGTACAACAGCAGGGCCTCCGGGAACCGCTCGGAATGGGGTCACACCCCGAGCTACCAGGAGGCCCTGTCTTCATGCTCGTACAACGGGGAGATCACCCGACCAGGAACTCCGTTTGATCCGCACGTTCCAAGATCGGTTGAAATACGGCTTCTCATGGCGGAGAGGCCTGTCCGAAACGAGCTGCGACTGTCCGCACGGCGCCTACAGCTGTGTGCATCAACCCAGCTCACGACAGGCACTCTTGACGCAACGTCAACACTCATCGACTATTCACTTCGCATCGCCGCATCAGGCACAGGCTTTACACAGCTCCAACGTCCCGCGTTACCACGCAGCGGGACGTTTTACACGTTCCGCAACCCACCTTCAGTTCGGAATCACGGAGCCCCCACATGAGCCTCTCTGCACGTCAGCGTGTCCTCGCAGTGGCCGGTATCACCCTCGCCGGGCTGCTCGCCGGGGCCGTCCCGGCAGCCACTGCCCAAAGCGTCGCCGCCGCACCCGACATCCCAGTCGCCAACGTCAAGCAGCACCTCGCCGATCTCCAGTCGATCGCCAGCGCCAACGGCGGCAACGGCGGCAACCGCGCCCACGGCCGAGCCGGCTACAAGGCGTCCATCGACTTCGTCAAGGCGAAACTGGACGCCGCCGGATACACCACGAGAATCGAGCAGTTCACCTCCAGCGGTTCCACCGGCTACAACCTGATCGCCGACTGGCCCGGCGGCGACACCAACCAGGTCCTCATGGCCGGCTCGCACCTCGACTCGGTGACCTCCGGCCCCGGCATCAACGACAACGGCTCCGGCTCGGCGGCCATCCTGGAGACCGCGCTGGCCGTCGCACGTACCGGGTACCAGCCCACCAAACACCTCCGGTTCGCTTGGTGGGGCGCCGAAGAACTCGGACTCGTCGGCTCCAAGTACTACGTCAACAACTTGCCGTCCACTGAACGCGCGAAGATCAGCGGCTACCTGAACTTCGACATGATCGGCTCCCCCAATCCCGGCTACTTCGTCTACGACGACGACCCGACGATCGAGAAGAACTTCAAGGACTACTTCGCCGGAATCGGTGTCCCCACCGAGATCGAGACCGAGGGCGACGGCCGCTCCGACCACGCCTCCTTCAAGAACGTCGGCATACCCGTCGGCGGCCTGTTCACCGGCGCCAGCCGCACCAAGACCTCCGCGCAGGTGCAGAAGTGGGGCGGCACCGCCACCGCCTTCGACCGCTGCTACCACTCGTCCTGCGACACGACCACCAACATCAACGACACGGCTCTGGACCGCAATAGCGACGCCATCGCCCACGCGATCTGGAACCTCTCGTCCGGCACAACGACCCCGCCGACGGGCACCGTCTTCGAGAACACCTCCGATGTGTCCATCCCGGACAACGGCGCCGTGGTGACCTCGTCCGTCAACGTCACCGGAATCACGGGCAACGCACCCAGCGACCTCGCCGTCGGCGTGGACATCATCCACACCTGGCGCGGCGACCTGGTCGTCGACCTCATCGCCCCCGACGGCACGGTCTACAATCTCAAGCCCTACTCGTCCTCCGACTCTGCGGACAACGTCCAGACCACCTACACGGTCAATGCCTCAGCAGAGGTCGCCAACGGGTCCTGGAGCCTGCGCGTCCAGGACAGGGCCACGTACGACACCGGGTACATCAACAGCTTCAAGTTGACCTTCCCCTGACTGCCACCCGAGCACAACCACGCGCCCCGACCCGACATGGCACTCCTTCGGCCCTCAGCATGAGGGCTGCTCGTCGGCTTCTCAGTCCCCCGTAGACCCACGGAGGATCGTGGCCCGTCGGCCTACCCGGTGCAGGAAGGGGCGACGGGACACGCCGCGACCGGGGTGACGGAGTCGGCTCAGGACAGGCGGACTGTCACAGCGACGCCGTCGGTCTTTGAGCACGACCGTGCCAGGTCGCACCGCGACGACCTCCCCGCACAGTGTGGTCGTGCCCTGCCGGATCATCAATTGCGGAAGGTTCTTCGGCGGGGCGTACCAGGTAACGCCGACCGCGGTGACGAGCAGGGCCGTGCACAGGCAGGTCAGGATGATCCCCGCGCGCAGATGGCGGGCGCTGGCCAAAGCCTCGTCGTGGTCCTCGACCTCCAGCGGTCGCCCCCTCGCCTCCTCGGACTCGGACAGCCGACGGGCATAGGGGCGGCCGTGTGCCGCACGAAGCCGGCAGAACGCTCCGGCCGCGCCCACGCACAGGGCGGCCGCCAGCAGCAGGCCAGCAGCCGCGGACCGGCCGGGGGCGAGCTGTCCGACATCGACCTGCTTCACGCGGCGTCGCACGGGGTCGCGGCGGACGCCCCGCGCGCCCGGCCCGACTCCGCCTCGGACCGGACCGGGGCGACGGCTCAGACCGAACCGAGGTCGGACGAGAACCAGTGCTCGGGGCGCATGCGCACGACGACCTGCGTGCCGTGCTCCTTCCACGCGAAGTCGACGTACGCGTCGACCTTCTCGGCCGGCAGATAGCGCGCCGAGATCTCCCGCAACTTCTCGCGGGTGGCGGGAGTCGTGTCCAGGACCGGACCTTCCACGGACACGTACCGGATGGTGGGTTCGAGCCGGTCGATCATCAGGGAGAACCGCCCCGCCGCCTCGATCAGCCGGTTCTTGCGGGACTCCGACCCGGTCATGATCCACACGGTGCCGTCGGGTTCGTACTGGTACCAGATCGGCACGGTCAGCGGGGCGCGTCCCGCCCCGCCGTCCACCGCGAAGGCGGCGACGTGCGGTTCTGCCAGGAACTTCTGACGCTCTTCACGGGACAGGGCCATGCGGACTCCTCCGGGGTGCGGACGGGTGCGGGCGGTATCGCTGCCCTGATGTCAGCACGCTCTGTCCCCGCTCCTATTCCGGCTCTCCGGCGCGGCTCCGCCGGTCCCCTGGTGGGCGGAGCCCTCGGCCCGGGGTGGGGCCAGCTCCACCATGGATCCGGGTGCGGACCGTCTCGTGGCCGCGCGCGGGCGACGGCAGGGTGGAACCGGGTCGACCACCGCGGTCCAGGACCCGCCCGCCGGAAGGGAATTCACCATGACGCCGCAGCCCGAGCCGGGACCGGAGACGGTCGGCGCGGCCGTTCCCGGGCCGCTCGCCTCGTTCGTCCGGTTCGTGGTGTGCGGCGGAGGTGTCGGGGTCCTCTCCAGCGGTGCCGTTGCGCTGCTGGCCGCGCTGATGCCGTGGTCCGCGGCGAACGCCGTGGTCACCGTCGCGTCGACCGCCCTGTGCACGGAGCTGCACGCGCTCTTCACCTTCGGGACCGGGCGCCGGGCCGGGTGGCGGCGCCACTGGCAGTCCGCAGGATCGGCCACCGCCGCCTACGCGGTGACGTCGTTGGCGATGTTCGTCCTGCACCTGGTGCGGTCGTCGCCCGGGGCGGTCACGGAGCAGGCCGTCTATCTGGGCGCGGCCGGGCTCGCCGGGACCGGCCGCTTCCTGGTGCTGCGGCTGTTCGTCTTCGCGGCCGACCGGGACGGGACCGCGACGCGGGACGCGGACCGGGTCGTCTCGGCCCGCGGACCGGTCCGCGCACCCCTCTCCGGGAGGGTTCCCGCATGCCTTCCCGGGTCCGTCTCCGGGCTGTTCCCCGTGACGGCCCTCGACACATGCGGCACCACCGGGAGCCTTCCCGCCGAGGAACGCACCCCCCGCCCGGGCGGCGGCCCCCGCCTCGAGCGCCGCCGCCCGGCGTCCGGCCATCGGTCGGCGGGCGGCGCCCCGGCGGGCAGCCGGCCGGTGGCCGACAGGCCGGTCGGCGCCCGGGCGGCCCGTGGCCGGGCAATCCGTGGCCGCAGCCTGTGCGCGGTCAACGCCACGCTCTGGCGCCTGGGTCCGGCAGTGACGGTGTCCTGCGGTGACACTTTCCGCGACCCGAAGGAGCTCGAAGCCCAAGCGCGTCAGCGGGCCGAAGACGCCGTCGCGGAGCACAAGCGGAGGCCACTCCTCTACCCCACCCGCACTCGGCTCTCCCCAGCCTGGACCTGGCTGGCCAGTATTGCGGCCCAGCCACGGGCGAGTTCGGCGTCGTTGCCCTCGACGGGCTTGCGCAGCGCCACGACCGTCGCCACGAGCCCGGTCATGCCCAGGGGAAGACCGAGCAGGCCCGCGGTATCGGCCGGCTCGAGACCGCCGCGGATGAGCTGCCGCACCGCGTACACGATGCTCACCACGATCGCCAGGACGCACAAGGCGCCGATCATCTGCCAGTTGCGCCGCTGGCGTCGGCCCCCGAGTCCTGCCACCCCCGGATTATGGCCGCCGGCCTCCTGCCACAGAGCCGACTTTTCCTATTTGATCACTTCAAGTCCGAGGTGTGACGGGCCAGTTCGACGCGAAGCGGGCTGGGTGCGGGCAGGAAGCCGTTTTGCGGTCT
The DNA here is from genome assembly GCF_036063235.1 of Streptomyces sp. NBC_00386. NCBI lineage: Bacteria > Bacillati > Actinomycetota > Actinomycetes > Kitasatosporales > Streptomycetaceae > Streptomyces > Streptomyces sp. NBC_00386. The sequence goes on along the minus strand of NZ_CP107950.1, from coordinate 9,833,602 downwards.
TGATAGGTACTCCGAGGTGGCCGCGCGTGCGTGCCGGCAGCTTCGGCCTCCAGACGGGCCCTGCGGACGTCATCGAGGTTGATCCGCTGTGAGACCGGGTCGGCGCTGCCGCAGTTCTTCGCGGCCTGGAGGGCGAGTCGACCTTCGTGGTTCCTACGGCGGGCCAGAGCCAATAAGGCATGTCCGGTGGGTCGAGGGTGATGTGGGCCCCCGCCACGAGGGATCGCCAACCGCCCGAAAATCCGTGGAACCGCACCCTCGTGTGCCGTTACCGTTCTCCCGCCCACAATCACCCGGTCAAGGACGTGCCGTTGTACACCAAGTGAGACCCCCCGAGCGCTGATCCGTCGCGCGTCGCACATGTGCGCCGCGCTCCTTTTCGCTGCGGTCTTCTCACTGGAACCGGTGTATTTCTGTGTCCAAGAACTGGGTGGTCGTGCCCACCTGCCTGCCGATCGTTCTCCGCCGTTGCCACAGGTGCGCCTCCGGGCGCTTCCGGGCGAACAGCAAATTCCGCGTCAACGCGAACCACAAGTTCCTCCACGCCTGGCTCCTCGCACTGTGCACCGAGTGCGGGGACACCACCAAGCTCGCTGTCCTGGAGCGGATGAACGTGCGTTCCGTACGACCCGAGCTCCTGCACATGCTGCACGACAACGACCCCGGCCTGGCAGCCAAACTGCTCCAGGACCCGGTCGTACGGCGCCGCGACGTGAGCGGCCCGGGTCGAACCGAGCGGCCAGCCTGGCAATCGCCGTACGGTCCGCCGCCGCACCGGGGGCACCGCGGCCGGTGGGCGCCTGTGCCGGGGGTGGCTTGGTCTCGGTCCGCTTTCCGGCGCGGAAATCTGTGCGACCGGTGCGTCTGAGCGCCGAAGGTTTCGGCTCCACGCGAGCCTAGGCCGAGAGGCTGACCGCCGAGGGAAACCTCGTGTCGACAGCCCGCCTGAGCGGCAAGCTCTCGGGTGACTTCACCTTCATGCTCAAGCGCTGAGCCCTTCAGGCCCGGGGCCTGTCCGGCAGGATCCGATCCGCCGGACAGGCCCAACCGACACGCTGGAGTCAGGGCACCGATAGGTGTCCTGCAAACACGACACCTATCGTGCTCAGAGGTCGTTTCGTGAGTTTTTGGGGGTTCTGTCGTCGCCTGATGGTGTGGGTGCAAGCGGATCCTGCTGGTGGGCAGCCTGTGGTCTGCTGGGGTGGCGGAGTGAGTGAACGCACGCCGTACCCGAGCGACTTATCGGATGAGCAGTGGTCGTTGATCGAGCCGCTGATCACCGCGTGGAAGGACCGACACCGCTCGGTCAGCGGCCATCAGGGCGCCTACGAGATGCGGGAGATCGTGAACGCGATCCTCTACCAGGGCCGGACCGGCTGCCAGTGGACCTATCTCCCGCACGATCTTCCGCAGAAGAGTGCGACGTACTACTGCTTCGCCGCCTGGCGGGACGACGGGACCGACCAGGTCATCCATGAACTCCTGCGCTGCCAGGTCCGTGAACGCTCCCGGCGATTACTGACCTTTTCGGGTTGTCTTCGGGTGGTGACGTTGGGTGATCCCTGCGGTATGCCGGTGTCATGCGGTATGCGGATGGTGGGGGCCTGACTGCTGAGCGGCGGGCTGCGCGTGAGGGGATCCGGCTGGAGGCCGGGCAGAGGTTCGCCCAGGGTGACCGGACTTCGGACATCGCCAAGGACCTGCGGGTGAGCGAGCGTTCGGTGGAGCAATGGCGCCGCAACTGGCGTGAGGGCGGCGTGGAGGGTCTGAGGTCGAAGGGGCCCGCGAAGCTGCCGAAGCTGTCGGACGAGCGGTTCGCCCTGCTGGAAAAGGAGCTGGGCAAAGGGCCGGCCGTGCATGGCTGGGAAGATCAGCGGTGGACGTTGGAACGCGTCCAGACGCTGATCGGCCGCCAGTTCCAGGTCAGTTGCTCGATCGCGGGAGTGTGGAGGCTGCTGCACCGCCACGGCTGGTCCTGGCAGAGTCCGGCCCGTCGCGCGCTGGAACGCGACGAGCATGCAGTCGAGTTGTGGAAGAAGGACGTGTGGCCGCAGGTGGAAGCGCCGCGGCGGCGCTCGGGGCCTTCATCGTCTTCGAGGACGAAGCCGGGTTCGCGATGACGCCGCCGCACGCCCGCACCTGGGGCCTGCGCGGGCAGACTCCCGTGGTCCGGGTGCGGGGACGGTCCCGGCGGCGGATCTCGGTCGCCGCGCTGTGCTGCTACCGGCCCGGCGAGCGGTCCCGGTTGATCTACCGGCCCCGTTTCCACCCGCTCCTCAAAGGCGCACGCAAGAGTTTTGCCTGGCAGGACTACCGCGACCTCCTGGTCCGCGCGCACCTGCAGCTCGGCGCCCCGATCGTGGTCGTCTGGGACAATCTGAACACCCATCGTGCCGCCGGGATGAAGAAGTACGCAGCCGACCACGACTGGCTCACCATCATCCAACTCCCCTCCTACAGCCCGGACCTGAACCCCGTCGAAGGCATCTGGTCCCTACTGCGGCGCGGGTGGATGGCCAACACCGCCTTCACCGACCCCGACCACCTCACCCGGACCCTCCGCCGAGGACTCGCCCACATCCAGCGCCATCCCGAACTCATCGACGGCTGCCTCATCGAGACCGGCCTGACCCTTTCTTCAGACGCTCCGAAGCCAATCCGAAAAGGTCAGTACTTCCGCTCCCCCGCCGCGCGCGAAGCGGTCATCATCCGCAGCGGTGGTACGTGTGAGAACCCCACCTGCCTGGGCCATTCCACCGAACACACAGACGCCGGCGCACCCCTTCTTGAAGTCGACCACGTCAACGAACTTGGCAACGGCGGCGGCGACATCCCAGAAATCATGATCGCGCTCTGCCCGAACTGCCACGCCCTGAAAACGCGCGGAAGCAACCGCCGTCAACTTCGTGCCGCTCTGCTACCTGTCGCCCGACAGCGCCATCGAGCTTTCCTCGAAGGTGCCTTGTAAAGCCACTGCGTGTCGGCCTCGTTGGGATGAGGCGGCGTCGCTGAATACGTCACTGATTACGGCGCTGCCACTTGTGGAAGGTCTTCGCCGACTGCGACGTGTAACCGCCGGCCCTCGTCGTCATCGATCTCGCGAACGCGCACTCGTTCTGCCACCCGCATAGCTTGGCGGCCCGATGCCACCGGAACGTCAAGTTCAGGAGAACTCGTTGGAGTCGGCCGCGAGCGTCTTGCCCACGGCTCCTGACCGGGCGACGCCGTCGACTGCCACACAGATGCCAAAGACACGATCGTGGCTGGTCCAGCCGTTGACGCGACCACGGTTATTGCTGATCTGCACCCGCTTCCTGGCAAGGTCCACAGACGACACCAAGTGCAAGTAGACCGTCCCGGCGACACGCGCGAGGACGATGTCCCCGGCCTCCAGCTTCGATGGATCGACCGGAGCAACGACCACCTGCTGCCGACTGCGTATCAGCGGAACCATCGAGGAACCGCTGGGCCAGAACGCCACGGTGGCCCCGCCAGCAACCCTGCCTGCCACTGCATCTAATGCACCCATCCGATGATCGTGGCAGATTCCCCTGCATCACCCTACCGATTTACTTCTCCGTGCTCCACCAGCGAGGCGAACGTTGCCTAATGCGGCACTAGCAAAAGAATGGGGTCATAGTGGCCCGACGCCGTTAGCGAGTACCTCTTGATGCCGAGAGCAGCGGCAGGTCCGGGCCCGTTTCATTCGCAGCCCGAAGGCCGCGGGGCCAGGAAGCCGCACCGTTGTTCCCAGGTGCCTGATGCCCTCGGAGTTTAGTTCGCGCTCCAGGGCTGGCACTGCCGCTTTGGCTGTCCGCTCCGAGGGGAAACGGATGGTGTGCTTGCTCTCTACGGTGGCCGCTCCATCGAACAGGCGATCTGCCATCCTACGCAGGAGTTTGATGTATTCGAACTCGCAGATGTAGCGGAGTGTGCCGCCAACGCCCTGGGCGCCCTGCGACGTGGCGCGCCAAGGCCGAGCCCGCGGCTCGAGGCGCCGGTGATGGACTTCGACAGTGTCGATTACCACGCGCGCCAACAAGGCGGGCTGTTCCGCCGCTGCGCGGGAGTCGGAGCATTCGGCCAGGGCGACGTCGACGTCGCGCAGGATGTGGACCAGTGCGGACCGACTGGGGTGGCGCAAGGCGACGACGTCATGCGCGGCCACCTTACGCAGCATGATCAGCACCCGCTCCGCATAGAGTTGGTCCAGCGAACCCTCCCCGAAGCCGAAAGCTGGATCGGTAATCTGATCGAGGACGTGAAATTCGACGCGGTCCAAAATTGCCAGGTCACGAGCGTCGCTGGGAGCGACATCCTGAGCGGGGGCCAGGAAGTGGTCCAGTTGCGGGTCCAAGGGGGCAAGGCCCGGCTCGCGCAAGGCAGCTGCCCACTCGTGACGTTGCCACAACTGCGCCTCGAACAGTTCGATATCGGACAGCGCCATAAGCCAGGAGGCCGTGAAGTTGGCAGACGACTGCAGTCGCTCCTCCACTTGGCGGGTCAGGTCTTCTAGGGCGTTGACCTCATAGCAGCTCAACAGTTCACGTGTGGTGTCGAGCGTATGCCCGACGAACTTGTACTTCGTCCGCGCGATCTGAGCTTGTGATTCCGCGTCGAAACGGCCGTGCAGTCCGCTTGATCGTGACACCCACAGGAGGCATGCGGCAACGACAGGCAGCACGGTGTCAGCCGTGCTTGGGGTCGCGTCCAGGGCGTTGCGCCAAGCACCCGGGGCGGGACTGAGCGAACCGCGGCGAGCGGCCCGCATGACGTCGTTGGCAATTCTCTCAAAGAAGAGAATACAGGCCAAATCCGCACGTTCTCGGGCCTCTTCGAGGTCGAGGAGGCCGCGGAACAGATGGAGCGCCAGACGCTCCAGGCGTGAATCCTCCCAAGCCAGGAACAATGCTATGCCAGAAGCACCACTTCGGGCCGGTGGCAGCTGACTTGCCTGCGCGGGACGTTCATCCCGCTCAGTCCAGTACTGAAGAGCGCCCCTCACATCGATAAGAACCCGTGCGGGTGCGTCGTCCCAGCGGTTAGGCAGGGTACTGAGTTCCTCTATCAGGGGATGCAACTGCGCATAATCTGATGTGAAGGAGTAGTGAACGTCCATTGCCGCATTATGGAGGGCCGGGACAGAGTTGATCAACGCTGGGCCTGGTCATCGCAGTCATCATCCTCACCACGGACATCCACGACAGTGACGCGAACACACTGGCGGCACTAGCCACAAGGCGCGCTGGGCCGATCAGGGCTTCAAGAGCCAGGCCACCGAGCACAGCATCAGCCCGGCGCTGGCGTCGAGGAGCAAAAGTGTGGTCACATCGTGAAGATTCGCGCCCTGAGCCAAGGGGAAGGCGCGCGGGAGCCGTGGCGGAGGTTGTACACATCGCGCTGGATGGAGGCATCGTCGCCATGCGCAACACACCCGTGAAGCATCGGGCTCCGCTGGCCGAACTCCGCCCGTCGTGACGGCCCGGCCAGGACCGTCACGAGTCCGGCCCCCCGATAGAACCACCACCAGTTGCTGCGCGCCGCGCTTCACCGCGCTCGCGACCGAACCCGCCGCCAAGGACCGCGCCGCGCCGGCACGACGCTCGAACACCCGCCCGCTCAACCAGGCTGCAATGACCAGCCGACGGGCCTCGTGCCAGGCAGGCGATCGTCCGGGAAAGCGAGAAGGCCCGGATCGTAGAGATCCGGGCCCTTGCCAGCAGTAGCGGGGACAGGATTTGAACCTGCGACCTCTGGGTTATGAGCCCAGCGAGCTACCGAGCTGCTCCACCCCGCGTCGGTATTGCCCACCCTACGCCATCACAGCAAGCACCGAAGACCACCACACGACGCAAGATCCTTTAATCGGCGAAGCCGACGTTTCGCCCCGGGACAGCCCACCCGGGCCTGCTCACCCGGAGGCGATGCCCAGGTCCCAGCGTCGACGGACGGTACCCCCGCCCGACCGGCACAAGTCAGCGGCGCCCCACGTCGTAGGACGTTCAGGATGTCGCCCTTCGCGCGCTGCGTGTCCACGCTCCCCAAGACGGCCTCGACGAACATCCGCTGTGCGGTCTCCCCGCCCCATATGGTCCTCACGCCCTCGCCGCCCTCATGCGCAGAACGTCGGGAAGGTGTAGGCGCGAACCCGGCGGATGGTCGGTGTTCTTCTCATTCCGTACCTCACTGGCCCCTCCCCCATCCACGGCATGCACGGCGCCAACAGACCGAGCATGGGCGGGGTACCTCAGGCCGCGCTGCCGTACAGGCGTTCGCGCGGGTCGAACGTCGAGTGACGGGCCGGCCACGACTGTCACGATCCGGTGATCAGGAAACGGCATCGCACCCAGGGGGCGGGCCGGCGGTGCATGATCGCGTCTCCGAACCACTGAGGGGGATTTCATGCTAACCAAGTTCCGGGGCGCTGTGGCTGCAGCCGTCATGGCAGGTGCGCTGCTGACGCCCGTAGCCGTTGCCACCGATGCTGCGGCTGCGTCGTGCGCCCGGCACACGACGGGTGTGTGCAAGGCGAACTCCTCTCATCCCCGCGGGGCGACAGCCAAGTGCAAGGACGGCACCTACTCCTACAGCGCCCACTTCCGAGGCACCTGCTCCCACCACCGGGGCGTCAAGTACTGGTACCGGTAAACACACAGGCCAACGCCCTCGCCCGATCGGCTGCGGGCGGAAGCGACCGTCGGCTCTTTACCCGAAACCGCCGCAACAAAAAGTGAGCAACAGCAGCAATCAAGGCAGGCTCAGCCCGGCGCACCCCCGGCATGACGACGACGATCACGCCGGTGTGCCACCGGGCTGCGTCGTATCTCAGGCACCACTGGGGCGGGCGCCCGATGAGGAGTGAACGCGAGAGCCGGCGCTGATGATCGGATGGCTCGCAAATCCCGCCGCCCGCAACGCCCGGGCCCACAAAGGCATCGAGTCCAGCGAACGATTGGGCCGTCGCAGGTGGGTGATCGAGCGCACGATGTCGTGACTGTCCGGCTTCCGCAGACTCAGCCCCGCTACGAACACAATCCCCTCAACTACCTGGCCTTTCTCGGCCTTGCCGCCGCCCTCTGCTGCTACAAGCGCTTCCTCAAACTGACCATGTAGGACACGGTGTAAGGGCTCAAAACACGAGCTGGCGGGATGCTCTGGTCCGGCGTAACGGTCAGCGACTCGTGGACGTTGATCGAGCCGGTACTGCTGTCATGGCCCGAGCAGTCGCCAGAGCCACGACCGGTGGACGACCGACTGTGCCTGCAGGGCATTTTTTAGATGCTCTACAACGACGTCCCCTGGCAACTCCTGCTGCTGGGGTTGGGGTTCGGCTCCGCACAGAGCCGCTGGCATCGTCTGGGGCGGTGGCAGCAGGATGGCGTCTTCGACCGTCTGCGCCGCATCCTGCTCACCGAACTGAACGCGGCTAGTGCTGTGACCGGGAAGGTTCGCCGGGTTGCTCGTCGTGCCGGTTGGAAATGACTTCTCCAGCCAGCGTGGGGAGGCGGGATGGCACAACCGGTCCGGGTTCGCAGGCTGACCGAGCAGGAGGGGCAGAAACTCCAACACATCGTCCGGCGAGGCAGTAGCAGCTCGGTGCGGTTCCGGCGAGCGATGATGTTGCTGGCCTCGGCCGGCGGCAGTACGGTCCCGGTCATAGCCCGTCTGGTCCAGGCGGATGAGGACACCGTCCGCGACCTGATCCACAAGTTCAACGAGATCGGGCTTGCATGCCTACCTAATCCCTTGCTACCGGTAGTTCGTTAAATCCGGCGGTAGAGGTCAATGCCGTGTCCGGTGGTGACCGCGTCGATGAGGGCCTGGAGTTCGGAGGGTGGGTTCGTGTCGGTCCAGGCTTGCCACCATCGGGTCAGGGTGATGGCGGGGGTGAGCCAGGAACGGACGGATCGTAAGGCCCTGGGCCAGCAGGGCTGTTGGGGCTGGTGGGACGGGGCGGGTCCCCCTCTCTGATCCCTTGTCGGGGCAGGGGTCCGGCGCGGTGGCATCCAGGGGTCCGGGTGGGGCGAACCATTGGTCCCAGCAGAAGGAGAAAGCGCAGTTGACCAGGGTCTGGTGGCGGCGGATGGCGCGGTCGGAGCGGACCTGGAAGTCGGCCCAGCCCAGTTCGTCCTTGACCTGCTTATAGCTCTGCTCGATCCAGGGCCGCAGGCCGTAGAGGCGGACGATCTCGGCGAGGTCGGCCGGCGGGCCGGTGGCGGCGTGAGGTGCGTCGGGGTGGGGCAGGTTGGTGGCCAGATACCAGGTGGCCTTCTCCGGCAGCTGGGCCGGGTCGGTGGTGGCCACGACCAGCCGGCAGGGCGAGTCGGGGCCGTAGCCGCCCAGGCGGGCATCGGCGGCCCACCAGGTCTCGCTGTGCCCGTCGCGGAAGTGACGCTCAACGGGCGTCCAGTCGCCTGGACGCTTGGCGTCCTTCCAGGTCAGGGCGTGGGCGGCTTCGATGGGGGTGTGTGGCTGGTCGGCCGGGGCCCAGGTGCCGCGGTGCGGTTTGAGCGCGACCACGTAGGCCAGGCCTGCCTCGCGCAGTGCGAGATACCAGGTGTCACTGACGGAGTAGGCGCAGTCGGCGACCACCGCCCGGCAGCCGAAGCCCGCCTCCTTCCCGCGGACCGCGAGAGCAGCGGACAGTTGAGGTTTCGTGCGAAAGGCCGGGTCGGACCGGCCGCGGGCGAAGTGGTGGGCGGGAGTGTAAGGAGTCGCGTGCAGCGGGTAGTACACGCGGCCGTCGGTCCACACCGTGGTCACCGTGACGATGCCGTTGTCCGTCTTGCCCAACCGGCCCAGCCACTGCCGACCCACGTTGGCGGTGGCCGTGCCGTCCTTGCGGTCCCCGGAGTCGTCGATCACGATGACCCCGCCGTCGTGCGGAGCCGTCGCCGACTGCTCACGCAGCAGTTCAAGCCGCCGGTCGTTGACCTGCTCCACCTCCCAGGGAGACTCGGACAGGAAGAACTGCAGCCGCTGCACTCCCGGCGTGCCCGCGCCGGCCACCGGCTCAGCTCCTGCCAGGCAGGTGATCGTCTTGTTCCGCTCCCGCGGCGCCAGCAGCCCGGTCAGATACTCACGAAACCCCCGCCGCTGTGCCAGGCTGAAGAACAGGTCGTCGAACCGGGCCGCGTACTCCTCCAACGGCCCCGGCGCGGGCGGACACGGACGCCGAGCAGTCATCTTCAGCCCCCAGCAAGGCAGTTGACTCCTACCACCGGCCTACGACCAACCCGCCTCGCCGTCAACCCACGCCACCACCGGATTTAACGAACTACCGCTACTGACCTTTTCGGGTTGTCTTCGGGTGGTGACGTTGGGTGATCCCTGCGGTATGCCGGTGTCATGCGGTATGCGGATGGTGGGGGCCTGACTGCTGAGCGGCGGGCTGCGCGTGAGGGGATCCGGCTGGAGGCCGGGCAGAGGTTCGCCCAGGGTGACCGGACTTCGGACATCGCCAAGGACCTGCGGGTGAGCGAGCGTTCGGTGGAGCAATGGCGCCGCAACTGGCGTGAGGGCGGCGTGGCGGGTCTGAAGTCGAAGGGCCCCGCGAAACTGCCGAAGCTGTCGGACGAACGGTTCGCCCTGCTGGAGACGGAGCTGGGCAAAGGGCCGGCCGTGCATGGCTGGGAAGACCAGCGGTGGACCCTGGAACGCGTCCAGACGTTGATCGGCCGCCAGTTCCAGGTCAGTTGCTCGGTCGCGGGAGTGTGGAGGCTGCTGCACCGTCACGGCTGGTCGTGGCAGTGTCCGGCCCGTCGGGCGCTGGAACGCGACGAGCATGCGGTCGAGTTGTGGAAGAAGGACGTGTGGCCGCAGGTGGAAGCGCCGCGGCGGCGCTCGGGGCCTTCATCGTCTTCGAGGACGAAGCCGGGTTCGCGATGACGCCGCCACGCGCCCGCACCTGGGGCCTGCGCGGGCAGACTCCCGTGGTCCGGGTGCGGGGACGCTCCCGGCGACGGATCTCGGTCGCCGCGCTGTGCTGCTACCGGCCCGGCGAGCGGTCCCGGCTGGTCTACCGGCCCCGTTTCCACCCGCTCCTCAAAGGCGCACGCAAGAGTTTTGCCTGGCAGGACTACCGCGACCTCCTGGTCCGCGCGCACCTGCAGCTCGGCGCCCCGATCGTGGTCGTCTGGGACAATCTGAACACCCATCGTGCCGCCGGGATGAGGAAGTACGCGGCCGACCACGACTGGCTCACCGTCATCCAGCTGCCCTCCTACAGCCCGGACCTGAACCCCGTCGAAGGCATCTGGTCCCTGCTGCGGCGCGGGTGGATGGCCAACACCGCATTCACCGACCCCGACCACCTCACCCGAACCCTCCGCCGAGGACTCGCCCACATCCAGCGCCACCCCGAACTCATCGACGGCTGCCTCACCGAGACCGGACTGACCCTCACCTCAGACGCCCCGAAGCCAATCCGAAAAGGTCAGTAACGGCAGTGCTGTAGGAGGTCTCTTCCTTCAGTCTGTTCGAGCAGGATCGCGATGCCTTCGGCAACCCTGGCTCGAGAAGGCCTCTGTGTAGACCGGCGGGCGGTCCTGGTGTTGTGGTGGTGGCGGTCGCGTGGACGTCGGGCGGATGTCTCATGCCTGCCTGGCCTCTGATGCCTCAGCGCAGATCGATAACGCTCGGCGTCTTCGCGCCCGCCGCCACTGCCGACATCTCACTGATTGATCACTCGTTGGTGTTGGTGGTGCGAGCCCATTCCACGGTGACTTCTTGTGATGCCCGAGCCGCTTGAGCTCCTGCATAGACCGAGGCCCGCGGGGTGCGCTGGTGTCACGAACGGCTAGTGAGGTGGCGGACCAGCCTCTGTGCTGAGTCCTGGGATTAGGTCGCTGCGTGGCCCGCTTGCGCTCGTGACCAGCGCAAATGCCTACCTATCGGAAGGGGAGGACCCTTGATTTACTGTGGCATCGACTGGGCAGAACGGACTCACGACGTCGCCCTCGTCAACGAGACTGGCGAATTATTGGCCAAGCGGCACATCACCGACGACGCGGCCGGCTACCAGCTGCTGCTGGACCTGCTCGCCGAATACGGCGACACCGAGGAGAACCCGATCCCGGTGGCCATCGAGACGTCCCGGGGCCTGCTGGTGGCAGTGCTGCGGACGGGCAAGCGGAAAGTGTTCGCGATCAACCCGATGGCCGCCGCCCGCTACCGTGACCGGCACAGCGTCTCCCGCAAGAAGTCCGACCCCGGTGACGCTCTGGTCCTGGCGAACATCCTGCGCACCGACATACACGCCCACCGGCCGCTGCCCGACGACAGCGACCTGGGCCGCGCCATCGCAGTCCTCGCCCGAGCCCAGCAGGATGCGACCTGGAACCGGCAGCAGATCTCCAACCAGCTCCGCTCCCTGCTGCGCGAGTACTATCCGGCCGCCCTGGACGCCTTCGCCACCTGGACCAATGGTCTGTGCCGGCCCGAGGCACGCGAGGTCCTCAAGACCGCCCCGACGCCCACAAGGGCCGTCAAGCTAAGCCGCGCGCAGATCCAGGCTGCGCTCAAGCGGGCCGGCCGCAAACGCGGCATCGAGGCTGAGGCCGACCGCCTCCGCGAGATCTTCCGCGCCGACTGGGCCCACCAGCCGCTCCTGGTCGAGGACGCGCTCGGCAAGCAGATGCTCGCCCTCCTGGTCCAGCTGGAAGCCGCCTGCACCGCCGCCGACGACCTCGCCGCAGCGGTCGAAGAGGCGTTCCCCCGACACCCGGACGCCGAAGTGCTGCTGAGCTTCCCCGGGCTCGGCATTCAGTTGGCCGCCCGGATCCTGGCTGAGATCGGGGACGACCACACCCGCTTCGCCGACGCCCGAGGCTTGAAGGCATACGCCGGTGCCTCGCCCATCACCCGCGCGTCCGGCAAGAAGTCCAGCATCACCCGACGCTGGGTGAAGAACGACCGCCTCAACCACGCCGGCTACCTCTGGGCCTTCGCTTCCCTGCGGCCATCGGCCGGAGCCAACGCCCACTACCGGCGCCGTCGCGAGACCGGAGACTGGCACGCGGCCGCGCAGAGAAACCTCTTCAACCGCATGCTCGGCCAGCTCTACCACTGCCTCCAGGACCACGAGTTGTTCGATGAACAGACCGCCTTCCCCACGGAGCTGACCGCCGCGGCTTGACGGCATAGCAACGTGAGGTGTCTGCGCTGGCGCAACCAGAACGTCCGCCACTCCGACGTCCTCGCAGCCCAACGACGTGAACGAGCCCGCATCCGCAGCGAGAAGGGTGTCCGCTGGGGAGGGCGTCCCACCACGGTGACGGCCTGAACGACTACACCTGCTCCTGATACACCCTGATCTCAGTCGGCTTGAGTCTGTGGATCCTTGCCCAGGCTGCTCGCTCGGTCAGTCCTTGAGCCCACTCTTCGAGATCGTCTCCGGCATCGTGGAAGAACCACGAGTCGAAGCTTCCGAGAGCCTCCAAGGCGGGTGCGAGTCCGTATCTGAGCTCGCAGTGGACCTGCACGTAATGGTCGTGATCACCGTCGCTGTCGGAGATCTCGAACTGCCGCGTGAGGTCCAGCGTGAACGCCGGAGAACCATCGAACGCGTGGGTCCCGTACTGGAACAGAAGACCGTCAACGTCAGGTGTGTTCGGGACGTCGAACAGCCGTCGGCCGAATCGGAGGAAGCCAAGCCAGAGGTCTTCCGTGACCAGATCGTCAAGCGCTCGTTTCCCTGACCCCAGTTCGCCCTCAAGCAGTCCCACGGCCTCGTCCATCGACGGTTTCCGCGTCATGCCCGACCTCCTCGTCCACCGCAGCCGGGCTCAGCGTACCGACCCCGGTGAACCTTCCCGGTCAGAGCACTAGCGAACTCGACTGGTCGCGGGCTTGTGTGGACGGCTCACACATCCGCGCGAAAGGAAGGAGGTGCCGACACCGGTCTGTCGGCGGTCGACCGGCGCAAGACGGGCAGCAAGCACCACCTGATCTGCTACTGACCCGGTATCCCGCTCAAGGTCATCACGACCGCAGCCAATGTCAACGACGTCATCCGGACACTCGCCCTGGTCGACCGCATCCCGCCCGTCTCGGCCGTCCTCGTCAACGCCTCGAAGCCCTGCTTGGCAACGAGGGCTACGACTTCACACCCAACCGCGACGAACTCCGCAAGCACCAGTCCTCCAACACCTGGTCGAAGGACGAGGGAGGAACTCTCAACCCCGGCGATCAGCGCGTCCAACCCAGTTTCGTACCCGGCGCACGCCGCAACGATCGCGCTGGTCCGATCAAGTCGCTCAACGCGTACCATTCGCTGCTCGCTCCGCGAGCAAGGGCATCAAGCGCTCTCGCCACGTGTCGAGACTAATCATTCCGCTGGACATGCCTCCGTGGGCGTATTCCGCCCGGTACACGGAGGACTGCCGATCCCCGGCGAGGTCCAGGCCAACGAGCTCACTGAACGCTGCCTGCAGACGGCTGACCACTTCGTCGACCGATGTCGCGACGTCAGCATCAGACAGGTGAGCACGAAGGGCCCGCCAGAGGTAGGGGTCGCCACGCAGACCCCACCGTTCCGGCTCAGGATCGAAGAGGTCAGCCATCGTCACGGCGACCGGGGTGGGCACTGTCCACGGTTCGCCCGACGGCTCGTAGACGCAGTCGGTAGTGATGCGAAATACCGGCGACGAACCGTAGTCCATCTTGCCTTTGGCCTCGACGTTCAGTTCGCAACCGCGGAGCGCGATGACGAAGATGCCGCCGCTTATCCGGATCCAGTACGCGGGTGGGTCGAGTTCGGTGAGAACCTCAAGATCGGGCAGGCGCAGATCACGTGAGGCGCTCTTGTCGTACCTGGTGACCAGGGCGAACAGGTTTCGCTGCAAACCGGCGAGGACGTCGCCGGGAACGTGGTGCTTGACCTCGGGCTCCAAGACCCGCGCGAGGTAGTGGTGCCCGCGTCTAGCTGCAACATCGACAGGCCGCTCTCCGGCGCTGTTCCGCAAGGTGCGCCACGCCCCGTACTCGAGGAGGCGTTGCGCAATGTCGGTGGAAACTCCATGCCACGCGGCCTGGTGGAGCGGCGCGTACCGTCTCTTTCCACCCGGACGCACGGCGTTGACCCAACTGCGCTTGTCCCTGGGACTCAAGACGGCGAAGACGCGCTGCCAGTTACCGTCGCGGGTGGCATTGGCCAGTTCATCCCGCTGTGCCACTTCATCCGAAGGAAGAATGGCCCGGCCGATATGCCCGTCCCACTGCGCGATGCCTTCGAGGTCGTAGAACATGCGAATGAGTGTACGACCAGTGATCATCCTTATAGGGATTGCCGAGCAGCTCCGCGAGTGCCGCGATTGTTGCGGGTGCCGCGGTGCCAGGGCTTGATCACCTGCACCTTCGGTGAGAAGGCATGCCTCTCTGTTGCTCATACGGATGCGTACTGGAGAGCTCAGAGTGATGGCGTGCGAGCCCGACTGCCGTCCATGGGTGGCGGTAGCTCCGGCGGGTTATCTACGTACCTACAGTCCACCCCACCTGATGCCCGAGATCACCTACAGCCGGTACGACGGCGCGGACGCCGCCGACCAGCTCGACGAGTTCGCGCCCGCCTACGAGGAGATCTACGCCGAGCCCCCGTACCTGGAGAGTCCGCGCGACGTCGCCGAGTTCATCGAGCACTACGCCGTACAGGCCCGCCGCCCGGGGATGCGCCTCGTCCTGGCCCGCGAGGGCGACGAGGTGGTCGGCTTCACGTACGGCTACTACCTCGCCCCAGACACCCGCTGGTGGGCCAACCTCCAGGACGTGCAGCTCCCCGACGAGGTCACGCGCGAGGACGGAGTCGGCGCACGTTCGTCGTCATCGAGATGGCCGTCCGCAAGCCGTGGCGCCGTCGAGGGATCTCGGCGGTCCTCCACGGCCAACTCCTGGACGGGGTGACCGCCGAGCGGGTCACGCTGACCGTACGGCCCGAGCCGGAGGCCGCGGCCGCGGCCGCGCGCACCGCGTACCTCTCGTGGGGCTACGAACTGGTCGGCACATCTCATCCATGGGATGACGCGCCGCTGTACGACTGCCTGCTGCGCCCGCTCCCGTAACAAGCCGCGCGGCGCCGCGGCCCAACGCCGTCGGCATGCGGGCCGCCGTCCAGGACCATAACCTGACGGCCTCGGGCACACCGCGGAGGTCGTGCCCCGATCCGTCTGGCTTCCAGGAGCCGGTACTGGTCCACCAGGGTCTCGTCCACGCCGACCTGCGTGTGGATCTCGGCGGGCACGGTGCGGTGGATGCGACCGCGTTCGGAGCGAGGGCAGGCCGGGGTGCCGGCGAGCTTCTTGCCCGCGAGGGACAGCGCGGTCCAGATCAGCCCGTCAACGGCGGCCAGGAGCGCCGTGTTCTGCGCGGCGGACGCGGGCAGCGGGTCGGGGGTCTCCTGCGTCTCGTCAACCGGCAGGTCGGTGCCGGTGGGTTCCGCGCCGGTGTCCTGCTCCTCGTCCTGCTGCGCTTGCTCCTCCTGCTCGGCTTCCTTGTCGGCCTTCGAGTTGGTCTCGGTCTCGCTGGGCACGTCGTCGTCGAAGCCGGTCTCGCGGCGGAGGGCGCCGTCGGAGATGACACCGCGGTCGTACACCTGGAGGGCGGTCTCGGAGCGGTTGGCGCGCACCCGCAGCGGGCTGGAGTCGTACCAGATGAGGTATCGGTGCCAGTCCTCGACGCCCTCGGCCTGGAGGAACGGGCGCAGCCACTGCTGCGTGAGGGCGCGGCACATGGTCGCGAGCCGCAGTTCGATCGCGAGGCGGATCGCTTCGGCCGTGAGACCCCACAAGCCCCAATGGTTGATATCCCCCAGACCGATCGCGAATCGCTTGATGGCCTCTTCGCGGAGGCGGATCGCGAGTTCGTCGAAGTTCGACTCGAAGGTGATCAGCTTGAACTCGCTGATCGTGTCCGGGGAAACTTCCAGGACGACGGGGACAGTCGCGGCCGCGCGAACGGCCGCCTACGGGATCGCCCGGCACCGGTAGGTGCCCAAAGGCGACCTCCGCTGCCGACGACGTCCTCCAGAGCAAGGCTGGCCGTGTCGGCGAGCGTGGCCAGGGTCCAGGATGCAGCCGTCAAACAGCGGGCGCAGCACCGCCTCCGCCGCGGGCGTGAACTCGAACGTGGTACCGCGACCGAAATATCACCGGGCACCGGGACGGAAACGGTGACAAACGAAGAAGCAGATAGCGGTCCGGCTTTCGAGCCATGAGCCGTCGATCGGGATGCTGATGGCACCACTGGAGCCAGACCAGAGCCCACAGCAGGTCACGGCGTCGGTCAGGCAGAGCATGGGACCCACCAAGCAAGGAGATAACAGGGGCGGCAAGGGCCAGTTGATATAGTGCGTGTGGGCTCCCAAGGCCCGTGCCTGTACGGGCGTCTGGATTCCGACCATCCGATGGACGCTGGGCAGAAGAAGCTCCGCTTCAGTGGCAACAGCGCACTCATCATGTCGGTCTTTCACCTCCGGCACGGCGAGGTCGGCGACGTGTCTGAAAGAGATCGTCATGGCAAAGAGCAAGCAGCAGCGCATCGCCCGTATCCGGGCGCACATCGCCCAGGAGACCTACCAGCAGGCACTGGATGCTGTCATAGCAGGCGGCAAAGCTATTCCGGGGCTGAGCCCGGAATACTCCTCCGCGATCTCCCGTGACTACCCCAAGGGCGGATACACCGCCCTGTGGACGTGCCCAGAGTGTTGGTGCGAAGGCGTGCTCAATCTCCAGACCCTGCCAGCGCTTCACCGACTGCTGACTGCCGAACAGCGCGAGGACGTCACGGCCACCATCGCAGATGCCCTAGATCACGGCGACAAGGCAACCGCTCTCAGGATTGCGGAAGACGTGAGCAGGCAATCAGAGCTGAAGATGCCACCTATCGACGCGGCCTGGCTCTGCCTCGTCTGCATCACCGAGTACGGCAAGAACGACATCACCGCCTGCGAAAATTGCAGGCACCTCACCACCGACCCCGAACTGAGTATCTGTGGCTGGTGCTGGGACCGCTGAACCGTACAACCTCAACGGGGACTGACACGAAAAGGGACTGTCAGCCACCGGGATCTCCGCCAGGGCGCCCACTACATCGTGATCGTCAAGGGCAGCCAGAAGAAGCTGCGCCGACAGCTCAAGTCCCTTCCCTGGAAGGACATCCCGCTTCAGGGGCACACCCGGCGCATCGGCCACGGCTGCTCGGAGATCCACCGGCCGGTCTACGCCGTCACCAGCCTCATCGCCGAGCAGGCCACCTCGGCCCAGCTCACCGAACTCGTTCGCGGCCACTGGAAGATCGAAGCCCTGCACTGCACCATGTCCGCGGCACCACCTTCGCCGAGGACTCCTCCCATCTGCGGACCGGAAACGCTCCCCGCGCGATGGCCACCTGCGCAACCTCACCATGGGAGCCCTCCGTACGGCCGGAGTGAAGAACATCGCGGCTGGCCTCCGCCGCAACACCCGCGACCCCTGCCGACCCCTCGCACTCCTCGGCCTCGAATGATCATGAACCGGACATCATGTGACTACACCGAAGCCCTGGCCCGTGTACCTGCCGAACCATCAGACGACAATGGCTTCAAGCTCGGGGATATTGGGATGCAGTGGGTATATTTGTGTTGAGATTACCGGTTAGTCGAACCGGTTCCGGGAAGCTAGCTTTTTCCGCGCATTCCCTGCAGACGAGGACTACGAGTGCTTTATGGCCGCTAGCCGCATGCTCGGCAGCTATGTGGAGCGCCCGTTCGATCGGTGTTTTCAACGTCTGCAGGTTCGCTACGATGAAATAATCCTCGCCCTCAAATCCGAGAGCCGTGTCAGTGGAATTGCCACATGCGCAGCAACCGTCGATGACACTCATTATGCAACTCACCTTCCCGACCATCTGAGTGCTTCGTGCACCACAACAGATATGGACTTGCCGGTAGAGAGATCTTGTTGAACCGTTCTATGCCGTTTCGTGCAGATTGTGCCTCCAACCGTATTTGTTGTCTTGAGCTTGGCGTCCGAGTTACAGAGGGTCGGCCGCCCGTGGCTGCTGTCGTTTCGCCCAACGTGGTCGGCGGGCGTCGCAGGATCAGGGGCCAGCGTGGATGTAGGGAGCCCACCGCAGAGGGTCGCCTGGGGCGTTTGCGCGAA
Organism: Streptomyces sp. NBC_00386; assembly: GCF_036063235.1. Taxonomy (NCBI): domain Bacteria; kingdom Bacillati; phylum Actinomycetota; class Actinomycetes; order Kitasatosporales; family Streptomycetaceae; genus Streptomyces; species Streptomyces sp. NBC_00386. The sequence continues at coordinate 9,815,471 of NZ_CP107950.1, read as the reverse complement.
GCTCGCAGACCGCGGCGTGCACGGCAAAAGCGGCTTCTCCAGCATCCGGTTCCAGGGTGTCGGTGGCGTCCAGTTCGGCGTAGATCTTGTTAGCTACCCAGGCCGACGTCTTATCCAGCACCGGCCACATCGTGGCGACGACGTGCTGATAACCCGCAAGTTGGAACGCGGTGGCCAGGTGGACCGCCTCGTCCGGGATCGCTGCTCCGCCTCGGAAGGTGCTACAGGCGGACAGGAAGGCGAGTGCAGCGTCGTCGGCCTGGAGCCGTGAGATGTCGACGATGGTCAAGGGAGCGCCGTGGAGGAGCAGGTGGCTGTTCGAAGGGCTCGTCATATCGCTGTACGCATGGCAGGCGAAGTGCGCCCATGAGCAGTTCCGGAGTGCTGCAAGGACGCGATCGTGCGTCGCTTTTGCCGCTAGCAGGAACTCAGCTTTGGGGAATCGGTGGGTGATGATCTGTGCCTCCACTTCTGCTCCCGGGAGGTCGCTTTGCCCGGGGGTGTGAGGCATGGCCACGACGAGTTGACGGGTTGTGTGGTCACGTTGCTCCACGGACCAGGTGCGATCAGTTTCCAGTTCCTGGTCGTGATCTTCCTTCCGCCGGACTTTCTGCAAGGCGTCCACGGTTGATGTGTAGGAGGAGATCGCCCGGTCCAGCACCGTGGGCGGCGCGGTCTGCGTCAGGAGATCGTGGTGGCCGGCCGCGTGAAGGGGCAGGAAGTTGAGCAGCCCAGTCGGCGACCACCAGATCCGCGGCCAAGCCTGCGTAGGCTCGTGCGGCGCGGTCAGGCCAAGGTGCGTAAGTACCGGCTCGGCAAGTGCGTCCCACATCCAGCCAAGCGTGCTCTCCACGCGCTCTGTTGCGTCCTTGTGCTTCTGCCGGGCAGTCTCGACCGCAGTAAGAAACTTCTGCACTTGTTCGACTACCGCTTCGGGGGTGAGGTCGGGCAGCGGCACGACCTGCACCCCCTGGGGGGTGAGAATGATGGCGTCAGAGCGATACGCGCTGACGTTGACGGTGATGATCGAACCTTCCAGGGCGGCAGGGAGCAGTTCATCCAGGCCCGGGGCCAGCAAGAAGCGTTGCAGCTCAGGTTCTGGCCTGTTGCGAATCTTTTGGATCAGGAGGTCCCACTGACGAGCCAGCTCATAGCGCCGATCCGCTACGCCTTTCGGAACCGATCCGAGATCATCAGTTCTGATTGATGCAGTGTAGAGGTCGTCGTCCAGTGCTCCGCGAAGCTGGTCAAACTCTGCGGCCAGACCAGAGTCGCAATCGTGTAGTTCGGTGAGGTCACTGCGCGACTCCAGCGCCTGGGAAAGCAGAATTCCGCGCCCCTGCTCCAGCAGTTCCACGGCTTGGTCTACCTTGTCGCACTGCAGGGCAGCGGCCGCGGCATCGGAGGCAAGCCCCGGGAAACGGGTCAGTTGATGCTCTTGGTCGCTTCGCTGCAGATGGCGTGCGGCCACACGTGGCAACAAGCCGACGGCCATCGCCAGCCCTTCGGCCGCTTCTTCCCAGTGCCCGGCTGCAGCCTCGAGACGGCCCCAGTCACGAGCAGCGCCTAGGCGGATGCTGGGCGGCGCAGCGGTCACACCCGCCGCTTCTCGCAACACCGTTGCAGCTTCCTCGCCTGCGGCATGGCTCCCGGGGCCTGCTTGCCGCTGTTGGGCGTTCAACACGCTACCGAGGTTCACCAGGAGCTTCGCACGGTCAGGGTGTGGGGGTTTTGCGGGGGCCGCTTCCACCGCTTCCCGGGAAACTTGGACCGCTTCCTCCAAGGCGGACACGTCTCCCGTGCACTCATAGCGGGCTTGCAGCGCGAGCCCCAGACCGGACAAAACGATGCCTAGATTCGGGCTGTCTTCCGGACTTTCTTCCATAGCCTGCTTCAACACGGTGATCGCCTCGGTGAGGGGACCCAAGGCGCCAGTCTGTTCGTGCTGGGTTATCAGCGTGCCGCCCAGGTTGGCCAAGATGCCGGCTCGTCGAGAATCGCCAAGCGAAACTTCGGCGACCGCCTCCCGGCTCGCGCGTAGCGCTTCCTCAATCGTTGCCTCGTCCGGTATCCGCTCGTAGCGCACTCTCAAAGCATTGCTGAGGCCCGTCAGGAATCCCGGCTTGAGAGGGGCGCCGAGGGGTGTCACGGCGACGGCTTCGCGCAGGGCGTCGATGGCATCGTCAAGCGTGGTGAGGTCGCCTGTCGCGTCGTATCGAACGCGCAAGGTGATTCCGAGGGCGGCCAAGTTGGCCCCACGCCCTTTGTGCCCGAGTGGAGTCTCCTTGACGGCATCCCGGTAGAACCCCACTGCCTCCTCGAGCGTGGCGGGGTCCCCCGTGCGCTTGTACCAGAGCAGCAGGCCGCCGGCGAGACTGCCCAACGAGGACCACCGGAGGGGGTGACCGGGCGCAGTCTCGGCCAGTGCTTTTCGGCCCAGGTCGATGGCTTCCTTCAGCGCTTCTGGATCCTCCATTCGCTCGTGCCAGGCCTGCAGCGCGCTACCCAGGGCGAATCCAAAGCCGGAGCGCTCCTCAGGGGAGCTTTTCCTGACCGCTTCGCGCAGTGTGGAGATGGCTGCCTCAAGCGCCTTCACGTCGTCCGTGCGCTCGTGCCACACGTGGAGCGTTTGACCGTAGTGGGACAGGTAGCGGGCCAGTGTCGCATTGTCTGCTTCGGTTTCTTTGCCTGCCGCAACTGCCTCCCAGCCCACTCGTACGGCCTCCGCAAGCACGGTCAGATCCCCCGTGTTGGCGTGCAAGTCCACCAACGCGCTACACAGAGTTGACAGATACCCCGCCCGACGGGGATCAATGGTTGCTGTGTGCTGCACCGCGCACCGCAGCAGGCTTATAGCCTCCTCGATTGCATGTCGGTCTTGGGTATCGGCCTCATCCAGCAGGTCAACGGCACGGTTATGCCAGGCAGTCACCTCGTTGAGCCGCTCTTTGATCTGCCCGGGAACACCCTCTGGGACCGTCCGGTAGACCGGACTGAGAAGCTCAAAAGCCTGCTCCAGTTCCTCGGGGCCTTGGCCTTCCGGAAGGGCGAGGTACCGGTCCCAATGCAGGAGTCCGACCGCGCACAAGGCTTCCCAGTCGGACACCGGATCGGTACGGCTGTCCAACAAGGCGTCGGCCTCCGCCAGGGCCCCAGGTTCAAGGACGGCTTGCGGATCTCTCGTTGCGTGAAAATCTCTCAACCTTTCCATCACGGCAACTAGCAAACTCTCCCGCGTCATGCGCCCTTCACCCCATCACTTCTTACCTTGTCATCTGCAGCTTCAGAGCCACTGTGGCGGCAGTCGCGGATCCGGGGAGCGCTCGTTGCATCTATGCAAGTTCCGCGACCGAAAATGGGCTTCTCGCGAACTCGGTCAGAGCTTTTCTGAATTCTGAGCAGCCAAGGGGATGTTGCAACCTTGTTGTCGAGTCGCGGGCGCGGCATGACGGTGTAGAACGAGGACTCCACAGGAGGATTCCCCCAGCAAGGGGGCCTACCTAGTTCGCGCAGGGAGGACGCGTAGGGGAACAAGGCTGTTCGCGCACCCCGTTCGCATAGCACAGCGCCCTCGGATGGTTTCGTGGCGGCTGACTCCATCGACAGGTTCACCCACCGGGGTGTGTGAGTCACCGATCACAGTTGAGAGATGCGATGGGTTAGTACCAGTCGCTGGGCTGAACGAGGACCGTCGGGTTGGGTGTTCCTGCGGGTTCAGGAGGCGGAAATTTGCCAGACTTTTCTACGCAACTCGGGCAGGCAAGCAGGGGCAAATCTTCATACTCTTGATGGTTGAAAACCTCGCTTGGTTCACACTCAAGGAGGTTACCGATCATATATTTCGCTTCACCGGGCGGAACCCCTAGTGCCATCAGGACGCCGGTCAGCCACTTGCCACCGCCCCGAAGACAGAGAAGCGTGTCCGTAGGTTCCCTGCAGATGATGCATGTTGGCTGCATGACCACTCCAATGAACGTTTCTACCTGTTGCTCATCGGGCCTACTACCAGTGTGCGCCGCAGCCTTCAACTCTTCCAGTCAAGCCCACACCTGATCACATTTATTTGTTGACAGATCATCTAGTGCGGATTTGATCCAAAGGTAGATACACTTCCACTGGAGTGTTGTCTTGCAACTGCTGACTGCAGACGAGATGACCTTGTATGGCCGGTGTGATCATGGCGACGACGCATGCCTCCAACACGCCGTGCGAGCCGTTCGCGACGGACAAGACCTTCGCAAACCCTCAACTGTCGAGATACCCCCTCCCGGTGGACCTAGGTGCATGCGTGCGCCTGAACAGACCGCCACACGACAGGAGGCTCGTGATGGACCAGAACATTATCGATGTCGCCCGCATAATCAGGCGCCACCTACCTGAACTCGTCGGCGACGAAGCCGGCACATACGACAACGAACTCAAGGACCTGCTCGCGCAAGCCCGCGACGGCATGGACGTCAGCGACGAGATCATGGCCATTCTGACCCGCCCCAAAGTGAAGGAGTGGGCAAAACAGTCATTCGAGTACCACAGAACACTAACCTTCCCTGAGACCCCGGAACCAGTTACCGCCCCACGCCCGGACCAGACCGACCGGAGCACTCACCACCCACCGGCACCCCCGTCCGGTCCGGTCATTTCCGGTAAATACAGACGCCCCGTGTTGCATGGCGAGGGCATACAACCTCGTGAGGAAGCACGGTTTGTCAACGTATTTGTCTCCCGTCCGGGCGAGGAAGGAGCGGTACGCGAGCTGGCCGTTTCAACGGACTACGAGGTCTTGTTGAACATTGGCCTACGCCTTAATGCGAGCCTCCTGCGGGAGCAGGAGGCAGCTTGGCCTGAGGAGTTGGTGCCTGAGGGGGGCGTGTGGTTGCACGCGGCACTGTTGCTGGACGGAATGCAGGAATCCGTAACCGTCCCCCTCTTCCTACCGCCAACTGGAGAGAGCTTCTGTTGTGCCTGTGAGCCTGGCTCTGGACACGGCCGGGAGTGCGCAAGGCGAAGGTGGGTCCGCTTTGCGGTCAAGACTCCAGAGCAACCGGCCACCGTCCGGGGCGAACTAGTCATCTACTACGAGGCCGCCGCTGTCGTCGCAATCGAGTTGGAGTTGCCGGTCGCAGAGTCGGGAGCGGCGCCGAATGCTTCGGTCGTCGGGCGCCTGAGCACAACGTTCAACGACCTGGGCAAACTGACGCGCCGCACGGCGTCCCTACTGGTGTCGTCGACATCGCAGCGGGTGGTAGTCAACGGCGTAGGCTTCCTGGACAACCCGTTCGCAATCAGCGCTGGCGCCGCAGACACATCCGCTCTCAACGCCCGCGAGGCCCTCTTCAACAGCCACATTGAGGTGCGCGACGGCCACTTGCGCTCCCTCTACGACAGCACGTTCAGCAAGACGAATGCGGCCTACGAGAGGGATCTGCGTCGTTTGGCTCGCGAAGGCGCCGAATTGTATTCCGGACTGTTCAACTCACCAAGCGGTGACCACACTGCCGCATTCTCACTGCCGCCCCTCCTCCGCCATGAAGCACGCTTGCGTGATCGCCCGCCGGTACTGCAGATCGTCGACGATCGATTCGACGAACACGCCATGCTCTGGTCGATGGTGTACGACCTACCCGTCGGGAGCGATATTGATCGCTACCAGCCGTGCCCAGCAGTGCGCGCGTACGGCCCCGAAAGCACGGTCACCCACATTCCACCGGTCTGCCCCTGGGAGGACCAACACAAGGATCAAGGCGACGTGCTGTGTCCATACGGGTTTTGGGGTTTGTCGTGCATCGTGGAACAGCCCCCGACAGTTCACCGTGATCTAGAGACGACGGTCTTGAGGGACCCGAAGGAAGTCGCGGTCCTGGCCGCAGTCGGCGGGTCGCTGAACAAGCGCCTCACCACTGCCCACTTGGACCGGTTGCGCGCCGGTCCGCCCACCTGTGGCCTCTCCATCGCCACAGGTACGAAAGTGGCTGGTGCACTCGGGCCGGAAGCCATGGACATCGTCTACTTCTACTGTCACTGCGGTTACGACGTGCGCAGTGATACGGCCGCCGCTGACCGCTACCTCGACCTAGGAGAGGTCAGGATGCAGCCGTTGGACATCACCACGTGGGCGAGAGCAAAGTGGGATGACCCTCACTGGCCGCGGCGCCGCCCCTTGGTCATCCTCAATGGCTGTCACACCGCCGAAACCACCAGCGGAACACTGAACAGCTTCGTGCCCGCCTTCACGACATGGGCAGGCGCATCTGGCGTTCTAGGCACCGAGGTGACGCTCGAGCAGGGCGTGGCCGGTTGGACGGTGGAGGAACTGCTCACCCGACTGCTGAGCGGCGCCTCCATCGGAGAGGCCCTACACGGGACCCGCTGGGCCATGCTGCGTCGGGGAAACGTCATGGGCCTGGCGTACACCGCCTACTGTCTCGCCAATCTCACCCTGCGGCCGCCGAAGACCAGTCAGGAGTAGCTATGGGCAGCTCACAGACTGTCATGTCCGTCGGTGCCTGCTGCTTCGGCATCGCAATCGGCTACATCACCTATCGCACTCTGGTCCGCGCCGAAAGATCGGCTGTCTCCGACCTGGCTACGGTGGTTACCGCTGTCGGCGGCGGGGCTGTGACTGGCCTGTTTGACCCACAGCAGGGAGACACGTTCGGCTGGTACTCCATCGGACTGCTCGTAGGTCTGTCCGTGTTCTTCCTGCTCTTCTTTGCCATGAACGGGAAGGCAGCCACGGCCGTCTTCATGGGCGCCCCAGACGCCGGCCAGACGCAGAAAGACACAACTACGAAAACCACCGGGGCAGACGTACGTCCGCGCCGCTAACCAGAGATGCGGAACTCGCCGTTGCCGAGGCAGGTGTGGCGACGGTGAGCGTGAGGGTCAGTCCGTCGGGTCCGGGAGTCGGTACTCGTATTTGCGGGGCCTAACACCGTGTCCTACATGGTCAGTTGGTCGTTGGCGGGGTCATGGGGAGTGGACGGTGGGGATGGATCGTGCCGGACGGATTGTGGGAGATCGCGGAGCCGTTGCTGCCGTCGGCACGCGTGCGTCCGCAGGGCGGCGGGATGGCCGACATCGATGATGAGGCGGTGTTCGCGGCGATGATCTATGTCCTGGTCAGTGGCTGTGCCCGGCGGGCCTTGCCTCCGTGTTTTGGGGCGTCGAAGTCGACAGTGCACCGCCGGTTCCTGATCTGGTCGCGAGCCGGCGTCTGGGGACGGCTGCACCAGAAGGTGCTCGAGCTGCTCGTCGGCCAGGGGCTGGTCGACCTGTCCCGGGCGGTACTGGACTCCGCTCATGTCCGCGCTAAAAAGGGGCGAACTTGCAGGTCCGTCTCCCGTGGACCGGGGCAAGCCGGGTTCCAAGATGCACATCCTGTCCGACGCGAACGGACTGCCTCTACGCGTCGGCCTCTCTGCAGGGAACACTCACGACAGCCTCGGGCTGAAGCCGATGGTCGCCCATTTCCACGTAGGACACGAATCCCACAGCGAGCATTCCAAGCCCGAGCGACTCCACGCCGACAAGGCCTACGACATCCCTGACCTGCGGAAATGGCTACACAGCCAGCATATTGGTGTCCGCATCGCGCGCAAGGGAATCGACTCAAGCGAACGCCTGGGCCGCCGGCGGTGGGTCATCGAGCGCACGATCTCCTGGCTCACCGGATACCGCCGCCTGTCCCCCCGTTACGAGCGCCATCCCCACAACTACCTGGCCTTCCTTGGTCTCGCCGCCGCCATCTGCTGCTACAAACGCTTCCTCAAACTGACCATGTAGGACACGGTGTTAATGCGGGACACCTCGCCGAACACGGCACGCACGACGAACTCATCGCCCAACGCGGCCGGTACGCCGCCATGTTCGACGCGCAGGCCGCCCAGTACGCCCCACCACGGCCAGCATCTCGACCCCCGCCGCACCCAGCGTCCCGGACCCCGCATGACCCGCTCGACCGAAAGGCCCGCCGTGACGACACCCCCGACCACCGACCTCGACGAAGCCAGTGCCCTGCGCCACCAGCTCGCCGACCAGCTCGCCGAATCCGGCCACATCCGAACCCCCGCGGTCGACGAGGCCCTGCGCACCGTGCCCAGGCACGCGTTCGCCCCCGAAGTACCGGTCCAGAAGGCATACGCCAACGACATCGTCGCCACTCGCCACAGCGACGACGGCAGCACCATCAGCTCCATCTCCGCGCCCTGGCTGCAGGCCGACATGCTCGAAGCCGCCCGCATCCGGCCCGGCCACCGCGTCCTGGAGATCGGCTCCGGCGGCTACAACGCCGCCCTCGTCGCAGAACTCGTCGGCCCGGCTGGCACAGTCACCACCCTGGACATCGACCCGGTCGTCACCGACCGCGCCACCAGCTTCCTCACCCAGACCGGATACGACCGCGTCCAGGTGGTCACCGCGGACGCCGAGCACCTGCCCGTCGGCATCGTGCCGGACGGCGGCTTCGACGCCATCCTGGTCACCGTCGACACCTGGGACCTGCCCTGGATCGACGCTCTCACCGAGGGCGGACGCCTCGTCGCGCCGCTCCGTCTGCACGGATACCACTGGTCCATCGGCTTCACCAAGCGCGACGGGGTTCTGCACAGCGACGAGCCGCTCGTCGTCTGCGGCTTCGTCGCCATGCAGGGCGACGGTGCCTGGGACCCGAACCGGCGCACCGTCCCCGGCACCGGCATCCACCTGTCCTGGGAGGACGGCACCCCCATGCCGGTCGACCAGCTCGCCCCCGCCTTCACCCTCGAACCGAGCGTGGCGCACACCCACGTCACCGTCGGCGGCCAGGAACCCTTCGACGCCCTGGCCCTCTACCTGGCCGGCGCCCTGCCCGGCTTCTGCCGCCTGTCGATCGACCCCGACGGCGACAACGGGGTCCTGAACCCGCCGCCCCAACACTGGCCCGGCGCCGCGATCGTCCGCGGAACCTCCCTCGCGCGGCTGGCCACCGAGCGCCTCTCCGACGGAGACGACGGCAACGGCCTGTACGAGTTCGTGGTCCACGGCTACGGTCCCCACGGCCACCTGGCTGCAAAGGAAATGGTCGAACAGGTCCAGCACTGGCAGCGCAACCACCGCGCCGCCCTCTGCCCGCGCATCACCATCCACCCTGTGGACGACAGCAGCCCCGCGCCCGCGACCGGCGCTGCGCACGTGTTCGTCAAAAAGCACACACGCGTCGCGATCGACTGGCCGACGATTCCCGGCACCGCGGCCCTGCTCACCGACGACGACGGCCGCTACCTGCTCCACCTTCGCTCGGCGAACAAACCGATCTGGCGCCCCGGACACTGGGCCCTGCTCGGCGGCAACACCGAGAAGGGCGAGACCTGCGATGAAGCCATCACCCGGGAACTCGACGAGGAGATCGGTCGCGTCATCCCCGACCTGACCGGTTTCGTCACGCTCGACACCCGCAACGCGGACGGCACCTTCAACAACCGGGTGCGCGTCTACCACGGCACGCTGAACACCCCCGCGCACGAGATCGAACTCCGCGAGGGCATCCAGCTTCGCTGGACCCGCATCGAGGAAATCGACGAGATGGCCATGGACCCCGGCGCCGCCGCGGTCCTGCGCGCCCACCACCAAGCGGACCAGCCCAGTGAGCGCCAGGACGCGACGCTTCCTGTGGTGGAAGTCCGCGAGCCGCGCGACCACCGCAGCCGCAGCATCATCGGCGCCCACCTCGTCCTCATCCGCGACGGCGCCGTCCTGTTGGGTAGACGCCACCCGGACAGCGCCTTCGCCCCGTCGACCTGGCACCTGCCTGCCGGTCACCGCGAGGAAACGGAGTCCGCCCTCACCTGCATGGTCCGGGAAGCGGAGGAAGAGACTGGACTGCGCATCGCCGAGGGCGACTTGTCGCTCGTCCACGTCCTCGACCTGCTCGACCCCGGAAGCATGATCCCCCGGGTCCAATTCTTCTTCTCGCCTTCCCGCTGGGAGGGCGAGCCCGTCGTCCGCGAACCGGAGTGCTGCACCGAATGGCGTTTCTGGCCGCTGAACGCCCTGCCCGATCCCACCGTCGAGTACACGCGCGTCGCCTTGGAGGCCATCTCACGCGGCGCCCTGTACACCCCCATGGGCTGGACCTGACGGCCATCCATCCACCGCCCCCGTGAAGGCTGTCGTTTCAAGGAAGGACGTGCCGTGCGCATGTTCGCCACGCAGGAGGAATGGGACCGCAGTTACGCCGAAGGCCGCCGCTATCGCCGGCTCAGGGACTGCGAACGGTTACTGCTGGCCACCCACACGCCGTGCCCATCCGATGGCCGGGCCCTCGACATCGGGTGCGGAGTCGGCGAACTCGCAGCCCACCTCAGCACCCTTGGCTACAGCGTGGACGCTGTGGACTGGTCCAAAGCCGCTGTGGCAGAGGCCGCCGACCGACATGCCACCGCCGTCCGATGGCTCTGCCTCGACATCGAGAACGACAACGGGGCACCCCTGTCCGCCGATGGCTACGACCTCATCACCCTCCGGTTCGTCGTTCCGTTCCTCACATCCCGAGAACGCACCCTGCAGGCTCTTGGCCGAAGGCTGCGGCCCGGCGGCACCATCGTGATCATCACGCCGCGCGCCGACGGAACGCCGGCCGATCGGCGTCGCATCGCGCTCGACGAGAACGAACTCACCGAGGTGCAGACCGGCTGGGCAAGCACGATGCGCCACGACACCGAGGACATGGCCTTCGTGATCCTGCGCGAACCGTGCCACACCGAAGAAACCCCCCAAGAGTGTTCCCCCACCGTCGAAACACAGGGCACCCCGACCGGCGCCCGAAGTACCGGGCCAACTGCGCACGCAACACCGCACCGGCATCATTTCCGCCTGCTCGGGCGCTACTACAAGCAGGTGGAGTCGGGCCGCAAGACGATCGAGGTCCGCGTCGCCACTCGGGAGAAGGCGGCCGTCAAGGCCAGCGACACCATCGTCTTCCACGACCGGGACAGCGGCCGGGAACTCGACATCATCGTGAAACGGATCACCTCGTACGCCTCGTTCGAGGACCTGCTCAGTGGAAAGGACCCCGCCCGCATCGACCCGGACGGGCCGCCCGACGATCTGTTGGCCGGCCTCCGGGGGATCTACCCACCGGCCAAGGAGGCGCTCGGCGTCCTCGCGTTCGAGTTCGACCACCGTCCTGCCCGGCCCGGCCGCCCCATGCCGATGACCCCCGCGCAGTACGCGCAGACCGTTCCCCATCACACGGTGTACGGCTGCCTGTACGTCCGTGACGAGTACGACCGGCCGGTCCAGCTGCGTTCGGTGTACGGCGGCCGATTCTGGCAGTTTCCGGGCGGGAACACAGACGCCGGCGAGGATCCCCTGGAGACCGCGCGCCGTGAAACGGCCGAGGAGACCGGGCTCCAACTCGGCCAGGACCAGCCCCGTCTCCTGCTCACGCACTACCTCCACCCCGGGCCCTACCAGCCCATGGGCAAGATCGGCTTCATCTTCGACGGCGGCACCCTCACCACTGAACAACTACGGCAGATTCGCCTCGACCCGGCCGAGCACGACCTCTGGGCGATCCACGACCTCGACGAGTGGCAACGCCTGATGGGCAAGGCGGCGTTCACCCGCCTGGAGGCCGTCGTACGCGCCCGCGCCGGTAGCGGCCCGCAGTACCTCGTCACCGGACCCGCCTGACCTTGCCCTTCCCCCTTGGAGTTCTCATGTCCCTCGAACAGTCGCCCAACCCGGAGACCTGGACCGCCTACGGCCAGTTCCAGCTCGACCGGTCCTACATGCCGCCCGTACCTGACCAGCTGCGATGGGGCTTCTGGGACGGTGTCGGACCGGGCGACGACGTCCTCGGCCCGCTCACCGGACGCCGGATCCTGGACATCGGATCCGGAGCAGGCCACTACGCCGTCCACCTCGCCCGGACCCACGGTGCACTCGTCGACGCGGTCGAACTCTCACCCACCCAGCATCGACGCGCCACCGGACACTTCGGCGACGTGCCCGGCGTCCGGTTCCTGCACGCGGACGTGATCGAGCACCTTCAGCAGGCTCAGCCGTACGATGCCGCGTACGGCATCTGCACCCTCGCCGGAATCGACCCACACATCGCACTGCCCGCGCTGCGCGACGGGCTGCTCCCCGGCGCCCCGCTCGTCTTCTCCGCGCTGCACACCAACTGGCACGGCCATGGTCCCTCCGCCACCGTGGCCCCGCGCCAGGAGACAGTCGGTCTCAAGGGAATGGAGCCGCTTCCGCTGCAGACCTGGGTGCTGACCGCGCAGGTGTGGGAAGACCTTCTGACGGACTACGGATTCACCGTGGAGGCGATCACCCAGCTCCATGCGCCCGAGCCGGACAACCCCGTGATCTGCCAGCTCATCCAGGCCCGCCGCAGGACCGTCCTGCCCGCACAGATCACCAGCCGTCCCCGCAGTCGTCGCCCGCCCGTCCCGCACGCGGCGATCGGGGTGGGCGCCATCGTCTACGGCGAGCGCGGTCTGCTCCTGGGCCGCCACCATCGCGGCACTCTTGAGCTGCCCGGCGGATCCGTCGAGGCCGGTGAACCCTTTGAACAGACGGTCGTGCGCGAACTGGCCGAGGAGACCGGCCTGTCCGCACGTCCGGAGGACGTCACCCTCCTGGGCACCCTCGTCGATCACGTCGGCGACGTCGTACGCGTCACAGTGGGAGCCCTCGTCACCGCCTGGCAGGGCGAACCCGCCACCCAGCCCGACGAGAGCGTCGGCGACTGGGCCTGGTGGCCGCTCGATGACCTGCCCGACGGGCTGTTCGAGTGCAGCGCCCAGATCCTCGCCGCCTGGCTCCCCGACCTTCCCATCGACCACCCCCCGGCGCACTTCAGCCCCTACGCCCGCCGTACGACACCATCGTCCGACCTTGACGTGAATATCCGCCCCCACCAAGGCAGTTGACCATCTCGCCAGCACGAACGGCATCTCGGGCAGTGGCAGGAGTGCCTTGGCCTCCACCGCCTCGAAGACCGACAACGGCTTCGCGCAGGCCAGCGGCCGGCACTGCCGCTGGCCTGCGACATCCGTTGCCCAGAGCAGGGCCTCGGCCTGCATGTGTTCGAGCGAGGTGAACTGGCGCCCGCTCCAGAACGAGTCGCGGACATAGGGCATGGGCCACTCCACTCTGGGCTTGTCTTTCGGCTTCGACGCGCGGGCAGGATCTACCAATGTCCCGTAGTAGGAGATGAGTTCGGCGTACGACTTGTTGATCTGCGGGTCGTAGAGGTCCGGCTTGTCCACCCCGGTCTTCAAGTTGTCCGGGACCAGGCGCCGCGGGACGCCTCTATATGCGGGTCTCGAAGTCAAGCCTCCGGTTGTGTCTGAGAAGCTGCCCAGACGTTCTTTGACCGCGACGCGTCGAGCTGGGGGAACACGTGGACGTTGCTGAGCACGAGCTGAACCATCCCTGGGAAGGCCTTCTTGTCACGCCCGCTCACGGCAGTGACGTCGGCGTTCTGGTCCTGCCGGTTCCAGCGGACGCATCGAACGCGAGAGAGCACGCATCCTCGCCCAACAGGGCATCACTGCTCTGTCCATCCGATGGTTCGGCGGACCAGGACAGTCCCCGGGAATTTGCGAGATCTCCTTGGAGACCTTCACCACCGCGGTCGACTTTCTCACCACAAGCGGGGCCCGGCGCATCGGCATCCTCGGCGTCTCCAAGGGAGCTGAAGCAGCTCTGCTCACGTCCGTGCACGACCCGCGCGTGGACGTTGTCATCGCGGTCTCACCCACCTCGAGAGTCTGGTGCAATGTGGGCCCGGGCTTCGATGGGGAACAGCGCCCGTATCGCTCTTCGTGGACTTGGCAGGGGCAGCCACTGCCTTTTGTTCCAATGGATGATTCCTGGACCCCCGTCAACCCGGGAAGCGGTCCGGTCGCCATCCGCGGATGGTACGAACTCAGCGAGCAGAGCTTCGCTCACCTGCTCCCTCGGGCAGAGATCCCCGTCGACAGAGCCCGGGCCGATCTGGTGCTCGTTGCCGGCGGCGACGACGCGATGTGGCCCTCTCTCCGCTTCGCCGAACAACTGGCAGAACGCCGACGCTCAGCCGGGACCACTGCGCATCTGATCACCCGTCATGATGCCGGCCACCGACCACGCTTTCCCGGCGAGAGCCCGGCACCAGCCTCCCCGCACTTCCTGTACGGAGGCACACCCGGAGCTGACGCGCTCCTGGGGGAGGCTGCGTGGTCGCACATCCTCGACAGGCTCAGCAACACGGCTCCCTTCAGTTACTGATGTTCGTCAGGAGGCTTCTCCGTCGAGTCTGCTGAGGAGTCCGTCCAAGATCCGCTCGCGTGCGACTTGTCCTTTCGCTGTCGTAGAAGCCCCCGTGAGCGCTGCGCTCACGGGGGCTTCTACGATGCGCGGGTCAGCCGCTGACTCGAGTGCCCACACCCGCAGTCGAGCTACTCGTCATCGGTCTTCTCTGCCGTGGGAAAGCCCGACACCGACGCCAGGAACTGCGCTGACGTGAAGTAGGGATTGTTCGTGCCACCGAGCACCTCAAGGAGGATCGCTTCCCCGTCGCAGTCCATGACTCGATACTGGTCACCTGCCCGGAGCACGAGGCCCTTGCCGTCCTCGCCGTCGGACACGACGTCGAAGACCTGGCCCTTCGTCGAGCACGGGGCGTTCCGCTTCTTGGCCGCAGCCTTGGCGGCCCTGAATACGCCCTTCCCGCCAGCTTCAGCACCCCGGACGATGGCCCACCCGCTCACGGCAGTGACGACGAGCAGCGCCGCGGGGCCGCCCACCTTCTTCGCCAGCGTCGTCATCGTCTGGTATCCCCCCAGATTGCCCACCCATGCCTCCTCGTTGGCCGCGCCTCAGGGTCAATCCTATGGATCACAGGGCGCAGAGAACTCCATGATCTGGAAGCCGTGCCTGCCACGTGCCAGGGGCACCACCGAGCTGGCAGATCGTCACGAACCAGGCGTCACGCCACTACGCCGAAGCCTTGGGTGCGCAGCACCGGCACAACCAAAGCCTCGAGACCGCTTCCCATCCCACCCACACCAATTACTCACCCATCACCAACAGCCAAGGCAAAGGGTCAGCAGAGGGGATGTCAGCGCTCCGACCACGGAACGAAATGCTGGGTGACCTGCCCGAACGCTGACGCTCCCGGGATGGGGCGTGCAAGAGATGTTGCAAGAGAAGGCGCAGGAGTAGCCGCAAGAGATGGCGCAGCAGTTGTTGCGGCGACGGAGCACTGGCGATCGATCTGCCAAGTCCGCGGTTTCCTTGAGGAGCTGGCCCCCGCGTCAGGTTTCGTCGAGCTCGACCCGCTGTCTTCCCCTGTGCTCCGCATGCAAGGCTGAGGCTCGGGCCGGGTATCGATGGCGGGCATGACCTGCTACAAGCCTGGCGAGCGGTCCAGGATTCGACTCGCCGTCGCTGAGACAGGTGTGGCGATGGCAAGTGTGAGGGTCAGTCCGTCGGGTTCGGGAGTCTGTATTCGTATTTGCGGGGCCTGAGATCTTCTTCGGCTGGCTCCCAGTTGGTGTAGTGCGAGATGGTGCCCTCGCTGGGGGTGTAGGGGTCGGTCCGGGTGTCGACCTTGATGTCGCTGACGACGTACAGGTCGACGGTGTTGGCCTTGTCCCTGGCGTGCAGAACCTCGTTGATCGTCAGTTCAACGCTCGTCGCAGCCCCCGTGGTGCCCTTGACCTCCACGTGGCGTTCCTCCGCGCCTCGGATGCAGCGCAGGTCGTAGGGCTTGCCCAGCTTCTCCACCGTCCAGCCGTCCGCTGCATAGCAGGCGATGGCGATCTCTTCGGCGTACTCCTCAATGACCTTTCGCTTCTTGGGGTCGGAGATGTAGCCGGCGCCGCGGCGGCGGCGCTGGGGCTTCTTCTTGCCCTCGACCTGCTCGGCGGTGAAACCCGGTGACTTGTCCAGAGGGACGTCTTCGGGCTCGTTGGGGTCGAAGGGAATCTGGGCGAGTTCCAGGAGTTGCTGGGCGGGCATCTGGACGAGCTTGCCCATGCCGCGGTCGGTGCCTGAGCGGCGGATCGCGTCGCTGCCGGCTTCGGTGAGCGGGCCTTCGGGGCCCAGGGGGATGTTCTCGAGCTTGGCCAGCGGCTCGATACCAAAGCGCAGGGGGTACTTCAGTCGCTGTTCGGCTTCCTCGTCGGGCCAGTGCCAGGACTTGCCTTCGTAGAAGCCGCCGCGGACCTGGAAGAGGTAGAGCGTGGCGGTGTCCTGCAGCCAGTTTTCGAGCTGGACTCGCGGTGAGGCGCCGGTGGCCAGGAGCGCGAACTGGGGGTGGGCGTCGTGGTATTCGGGCTTGTTGTCCGGGAAGCCCCAGGACAGCGTCTCGATGCCGTGCTCGAGGTTGCGCTGGGACTCGGTGCTCTGTCCCACGTGGACCATGATGAACGTCGAACTCTTCATGCAGGGCATCATAAGCATGCCGTTATCGAGTCGTCGATAGACGATTCAGTTGGTAGTCTGCGCGGGTCAGGTTCCAGCAGAGGACGACAACTCACAGCCTAGAGACGGCCACTGACAATCCGACAGCTCGCCCGGTCGAGCACCACGACCAAAGGCCAGCCGGGCCGGACAGCGGTGCGCAACGGACTGTGGACTGTCGCAGGACCCCCGGGGGAAACACGTGTCCGACCAGGCCGCCGCAGCCACATCCGACGACCTCGCAGTCCCTTCCCCGCGACGCTCGCCAGGCGCAGCGGCAGCTGCCGTGAGGGCGGGGAGGGTGGCGTGTGCGGCAGCGGGCCGGGTCGGCGAGATCGCCGCCCGCATCGGCGATCCGTCGTTCCTGCAAGCATGCGCGACCCGGTACGTAGCGGCCGGATTCGGTGTCCCGGGTGAGTCCGAGAAGCGTAGCTGGCGCAACAGTTGGCCGCCGCTACTCCAGGCGTTGGTGCGGGCGGGGCTGTCGGATCTGCAGGTGTACCTGGAGTACGGGACGCCAGGCGGCAGCCGGCGGCTGGATGCTCTCCTGGTCGGTGCCGGCCCGGACGGCGGGCTGGGCCTGGTGGTGGTCGAACTGAAGCAATGGCAGATCTGCCGCGTCCTGGACGCGGAGCGCGTCATGCGCAGCGATCAAGTGGTGACGACCCATCCGGTGTTCCAGGTCGCCGCCTACCGGAGTTTCTTCACGCACTGGCGGCCTGCCGAAGCACCGGAACTGGAAGTGCGGGCAGTGGTAGTGCTGCACAACGCCACGGCAGACGAGGCGGCCGCGCTCCGTCCTGATGCTCCCCGGGTCGCCGATATACCGGTCCTGAGCGGCGCTGACCTGTCCGCCCCAGCACAAAACCTGGTCAGCCTGCTGCGCTGCGAGGGCCTGGGTGCGCCGGACGCCGTACAGGTGGCTGCTTTCGAAGGCATCCGGTGGGAGCCCTCCAGTCGGCTGCTCAACCATGTCGGATCAGAGTTGGAGGGCGCCAACACCTTCGCTCTGGTGGGCGACCAACAGGACGCGTTCGTAAGGATCCGCGCCGTGGCCGCCCGCCATCTGCCTGCCCGCGGCGAAGAACCGGTGCGCAAGGGAGACGGTGCGATCATCACCGTGAGCGGCGGCCCGGGCAGCGGCAAGACCGCCCTCGCCGTGCGACTGCTCGGCCGCCTCATGCGCGACCACCCCGCGACGCATCCCCGCTTCATCACACCCTCGGGGACCCTGCGCGCCCACCTCCAGGAGGCCGTGCGCGGCCATAGCGCAGCCCGCGAACTGTTCCCCGGCATTGGCGCCCTGCGCAGCACCGCACAGCAGGCAGGTGCCCTCGTCATCGACGAGGCGCAACGCATCAAACGCAATGGCGCCGATGGGCTGCCGCCGGATTTGACCGCGGTGGTGGAATACGTCCCACTTGCCGTCATCTTCCTCGACGAACGTCAGATCATCCGGCCCGACGAGGGCACCACGGTCGACGAGATCCGCACGGCCGCCCAGCGCCTCGGCCGAACGCACCACCACCTGGAACTCACCGGATCATTCCGCTGCGCCGGCTCAGCCACGTACACCGCATGGGTCGACGCACTCTTGTACGGCACGCCTGTCCCCTGGACGGGACATACCAGCTACGACCTCGACCTCGCCGACGACCCCTTCGTCCTCCAGCAACGGATCGATCGGGCTATCGCCGCCGGGCGCAGCGCGCGTACCACCGCCGGGTTCTGCTGGCCCTGGCCGCGCAACCGCCCCCGCACCCCCACGCTCCCCCTCCATATCCAGATCGACGTTCCTTCCCCCACCGGCCAGACACGCGTGTGGGAAGCCGCGTGGAACGCCCGCGAAACCCTCATCGACACCAACGGCAACCCGCTCGCTCCGCGGAGCCAACTGTGGGCCACCCACAGCGGAGGCCACCAGCAAATCGGCTGTATCTACACCGCTCAAGGCCTCGAATACCAGGACGCCGGCGTCATCATCGGCCCCGACCTCACCTGGGACCACGATCGCTGGAAAGCCCACCCCGACCAAAGTCACGACGAAGCCCTCCGCGACCTGCCCCCACAGCAGTATCTGCGCTACGCCCTCAACATCTACCGCGTCCTACTCACCCGCGGTACCCACACCACCCGTATCCACGCCACCGACCCCACCACCCAGCGCTTCCTCGACCACCTCATCACCCAAGCCCCCGCTCACTCAGTCACATAACGGCAGGCGGGTCGTCACGTGGGCCACGTACCGGTGCAGCGGCAGAACAGCTAGTGAGGGTCAGCGACGGTGACGCTGTATGCGAGCGTCCACGGCTGGTATCCCTCGCGTCGGCACCGCACCCACAGCCGGACCGGCGCACCGTCATACCGGTCGCGCCAATACGTCCTGTCGGTCCAGGAAGGAGGAAGAGAATACTCCAGCGCCCGCTTGATCCACTCGCCCAGCTCCAACGGAACGCCGGGGGACAGACGTCCGTCGCTCGTCGTGTTGTTAATTCCCGGACAGAAGCGGTAGGGCCCCCAGATGGTTTCGGCGATCTCCTGCTCCTCCATGCCAGCAAGACTCACGCCATGAACATAGCCGTCGTCGCGGATCTCGATCTCGACGGAGTCGAGATGCTCCAGCGCAGGCGGCCCCTCGAACGTCAGCAGCAAAGTCGCCCGACCGCTGGCCGGTCCGAAACGTGTGATCGTGACGTCGAACTGCGGCGTCATCTCGTGGTGCCAGCGCTCACGTTCGACCTCCGCCATCGAGTCGGCGGTCGCGTTCGCCCGCTCAGCGGCCCGATTGGACTGGTGGGCAGCCTCGTTCGCCGTACGCGAGATCATCAGTGCGATCACCGCCGTGACGACACCGCCGACCGCGGAGACCGCGCTGAGGGCATCGGCCCAGGACACACCTGCCATAGCCCGGCACAGTATCCGGCTGTTGGGGGCGCGCACTCGCATTCCGCAGCAGGCTCCTACGAGGTGTGGTCTATCTAAAGGCTGTCCCGCAATGATCAACTGACTGACACGGTCGGCATCGGGGACGCCCACCTTGGGCCGGGTTATCCGGCGAGCGCGAGGTTGTGCAGGCGGGCGATGCCAAGCATGGCGTGATGAACGCCGTCGCCCTTCAAGCGGCAGTCGCGGAGGATCTTCCAGCTCTTCACGCGGGCGAAGGTGTGCCCGACTCGGGCACGGACCTTGCGGTGTGAGCGGTTGTGCTCCTCTTTCCAGGCCAGGAGTTCGGCCTGGCCGCGTTCACGCCGGTGAGGGATCACCAGGCCGGTGCCGCGGTAGCCGCCGTCAGCGACCACCGTGGTGTTTCCGACGGCTGCCTTCGCTCCGGACAACTCCCATGCCTTGCAGTCGTTGCGGTTGCCGGGCAGGGCCGGCCAACTACGACGACCAGTCGCGTATCGGCGTCGATGACGACCTGGTGGTTGGTGGAGTACCGGTAGTTTTTCGACTGCTCGGCCACCGAGTGGTCACGTGTGGGGACCAAGGTGCCGTCCACGATGAGCACGGTGTCCTTGCGGAATCGTCGGCGCGGCCGCAGGGCGAGCAGTGTGGTGCGAGGCGGTTGATGATGCGGTCGGCCGCAGACTTCGAGATTCCGAACAGCGGCCCGAGCTGGCGCAGTGTCAAGTTCGTCCGCCAGTACGCCGCGACCAGCAGGACGCGGTCCTCCAGGGGTAGGCCCCGCGGCCGGCCTCGGCGGACCGTGTCCGCTCCCTCGCGGCGCAGGGCGGTCACCAGCTTGCCGAAGCAGCGCGGACTCAGCCCGGTGAACGGGCCTGTCCAGGACGGCTGTGATGCCGTGATCACACCAGTCACAACAAGATCATCTCAACCCGTGGCCAGCCGTTACGAAACATCCCGCAGCCCACCCCGCCTGTCGGGGCCAACAGGACGCCATGGCAGATCCCGCGGTCCTGCCGAGTTCAGCCGACGGCGTCCTGCGCCCTGTTGACCACACGCTTGATGCCGATCAAGACCCGGTAACGGCGCCGTTTCGCGAACTCTGTCATCTCCCAGACCACCGGGCGCCCTATCTCTGCACATAGATGCAGCACTCGTCCCTCGTTCACCCAGACTCCTACGTGGGCGCCATAAGCATCGTCGGTGGCGTTGAACAACACCAGGTCAAGCGGCTGCGCAACCGATACACGAACTGTGGCCTGCGTATCGGCCCACAGTTCACTCGAACGCAGACCAGGCGGAACCAGGCTGAAGTGCCGAAGCACCTCGCGGGCGAACAGCTGGCAGTTGGCACCTTCCTCCAGGCTGGGAAGGTCAGCGACCTCCGGCGCCCCCGGAAACCGGGAGCCCACGTACGGAACGGTCCAGAAAGCGGCAGGTAGTTGGTGCAGCAATGGATCCATGCCCCCATCGTCCCTGATGCCAGACCCGGACAGGGTGCTCCACCCATGCACACCGCCAGAGCGGTTGCGGGACACGGTGCAGGCCCGGGACTGTAAGACGTTCGGCTCTGTCTCACATGCGGTGGTAACGCAGTGTGATGATCGGGTCAGGCGTATCGTCCAGCCGAGGCGGCCGCGGCCGGATCTGCCACATCACGGCTGGTGAGAAGAGCAGTCAGGTGCAGACTCCGGCCGAAGTGAGCCTGTCGGCGGACCGCTCTTCGAGGGACGGCCGAGTACCGTCCAGCCTTCCACCGGCGCAGACCTCAGTGGCCCTGCCCTGCAGATATCACGCACCGCAACTGTGAACACGCCGCGTTACCACCACATGTGAGACAGAGCCCGAAAGGCGGTGTCGCGAACGTGGTGGACCTTGTTCTTGATGCCCCAGTGGCCGCGCACCCACGAGGCGAGATCCGCCGGGGGGCCTGGTGGGGGCGCAGGCTGGTGACGCCGTAGACGCGTTCGAGGGTGACCTTGCCGGTCGTGATAGTCCGGCGGCGGCGCACGATCTACACGGCCTGGATGGCGTGGGGGAAGTCGACGCGTCAGACCTGCACCAAAAGTGATCCAGAACCTCGTTTCGCCCGTTGCCGACACACCGCTCTTTCACCTGATCTTTCTCATTTACTTTGCGCTATCTTCGTGACCGACCGGGTCTTGGTCTGACACGCCGAGTATGAGGCTTGGCGGGAAAGATCGAGGATGACCGAAACTGAAGCCTGTGACCGATGAGATGGATCAGCAGGCCGAGCAGCTTCTGACCCACGCAGAGGAGAACGCGGCGCGTCCAGCGAGCAGCCCACGGAGCAGGTTGGTCCGAGTTGCGACCCGACGATCACTACGGCAAGCTCGCCAGTGAGCCCGCCAGCAAAGGGAAATTCGAAGCCTCACTTGCTCATTTGCTCAGACCTTAGGGAGTCGACGATGACGATGGACGCGGACAAACTTCGCGAACTGGCTTATTCGCTGAGCGAGGACCAGCGACGATTGTTGCGGGAGGGCTTTGCTAGTGGTGAGAACCTCGACGTGCCGTCGCTGGTCGCGACGCTGAACTCGACGGAGAACCAACGGGTTCTGCACCAGCTTGCGGCCGAATCGCCCAACGGTGGGACCGGTAGTGACGGTGGGACCGGTAGTGACGGTGGGACCGGTGGGCCACCCACCGAGGCGCCGCTGACCCGATGGTGATCAGGTCCGAGCCCGTGGCAGATCTGGCGCAATGGATCCGTGGACGCGCCGGCATTGTTTCCATCGATGCCGACTTCTTCACCAACCCGCCGGAGCAGCGCCTGCTACCGCCCATGCGAACGTGGCTCACAAACGAGGCGGCGGGTGCGCCCGTTGCCTTCCGAACCGAGCATGTCGACCTCGTCGACCTGGTGCCGCGCCCGGTCGAGTTTCTGATTAACTTCGACTTTCACATGGATTGCCGAGTCGAGTTTCTCCACGGAGATCCACCGAAGTGCCCGCCCTGCAGCGCATCCGTATTCGAGACCTTGCTCAGCGACGGGTTGATCGAGCGATACATCTGGGCGTTCCCGGCCGTCCGACGCACGGTGGCGGCACGGGTCTTCTCCTCCGCGGTCATCACCGGCCGGCAGCCGCTGCTGTCTCGGATTCATGGCATCGAGGGCCGTGACATGGCCGAGGCATTGACAGGCATTGAGGTCGAGAGCGTCTTCGTATGCCGCTCCCCGTCGTATGCGACCGTCACGACGGACGCGATCTACGATGACCTGCAATCGCTGACCCCTACAGCCTCATGAGTCTCGTGACGGCGTTCGTCGAGTGTGGCGAGAGGACCTACGGGATCAACTGGACAGCGATGCAACGATCAGTGTCCCAGCGACTCGCTCTCGCCCCGGGCGAGAGCGCGGTGCTCGATCCGTGGCAACACCCGACGTACTGGTGCGTGCCAATCCTGGTCGGCAGCTACCTCGGGTCCTCGACCGCTGCTGTGCACCGCGACACTGCGGACTTCCTGAGTGGGTGCGCCATTCGCCACCTGATGTTTAAGCGAGCACGCTCGATCGGTGCCCGCGTCGGTGAGAGCGGCGACAGCGAGGTCTTCCGCGCCATCGCGGCTGCCTATAAAGGCTGCCAAATCGGTGCGCCTGCGGCGTTCGAGGCACAGTTCAGCGCCAAGTGTCAGCCGTGGATGATCCTTCTGGGTATCGGCACCCGGTCGATCGCGGCCGAGGTCGGCGATCAGCATCCGGACTTCCAGGCCGCTATGACCGCGATCGTGCTGGTGTACTCGCTGCTGCAACTCGTCGACGATTGGCACGACCGGGACGACGATCACAACCGCGAGCATTGGAACATGTGGGCGGACGCAACGGCTGTTGAACCGCTGACTGTTGTTGAACCACTGTTGCGCGGCTCCCGGGCTGCAGCCGTGCGGCTTCGCCCACACCTGCTCCGGCGAGCCCTTGCCTCACAACTGCACGACACGGCAGAGGAACTCTCAGAGATCGTGACCCAAGTCGGGGCTCATGGCTAGCCGGCTCGACCGCGCGATCGCAGCAGGTGTTGAATACCTGGGCGGTTGCCTCGGCCAGCAGATAGTGTGGCGTGACTTTGCTGTCCCCGGCGTGACGGCCGGCTCGACCGAGTGCATCACCGCCTTCATCGCTGCGCAGCTTGGCCCGATTCCCGAGGGTCGGGCGTTGGCCGCGCGGGCGATAACGGCCGTTGTCACAAGGCCACGGACCAGCGGCGGCTGGGGCTATCGCGAGGACGTGCCGGCCGATTGCGACTCAACGGCCTGGGTGTTGCTGGCCGCGTCCGCCGCCGGTGTACGTCTGCATGAACGGCTCGTGGCACGGGCCGCAGCGTTTCTAATATCCCATCAGGACAGCAGTGGCGGGTTCGCCACCTACAATCAGACCGCGAGAACCTTGCTCACCCCGGCGGATCAGCTGGCCTGGTTCGAGCCCGAGGTCTCGGTGACCTCGTCTGCAGTGATGGCGCTGGTCGAGACCGGTATGGCCGACCCGGGCCGGCTGCGTGCCGCACGGGATTTCCTGACTCGACAGTGCGCGGGCGGGCTGTGGGACTCGTACTGGTGGACCGGGTTCGGCTACGCGACCCACCTCGCGTTGTCCGCGTTGTGCCGGGTCGACAGGACAACACCCGCAGAGCTCAATCGAGCTGAGCAAGCGTTGATATCGCGGCACCGGCCCAGCGGCGGCTGGGCCAACGACGACGGCGCAATCGACAACGCCTTCTCTACTGCGTTCGCGCTCCGGACCCTGCTGTTGACAGGAGCCGACCTGGCCGAACACGACGCCATAGTGCACTCGCTTGCCTGGCTCTCCGGGCTGCACGCCCCCGCCGACGCCGAGATGCTGGCACCCGGCGCTGCAGCGGGCGATGACTTGCTGTTGCGCGACAGCGGACCGGTTACAACTGCCGCCGTGGTCCGCGCATTGCACGAAGCACGCACTCGCCTGGCCTACGCTGTTCCTGTCGCGGGGTAGCAGCCAGGGCGACGTCGTTCAGCGAGTCTGCCCGTTTTGTGGTCATGTGAGGCCGAGGGCGCGAGGATACGGGCGTCGATAAAGACATCCGGCCTGGTCAAGCGGCATGAGTCCCTGGCTGTCGCTGAACGGTCCACGGCCCGACAGACGCGTGCGGCCGACCGTGATCAGCTGGACGTGATGAGTCTTGCCGCCCCTGTACGGTGTGCCGTATGAGCCTGGGAGTCCACTTCGCCATCGATGCGAAGACCGCCGATCGCCTGCTCGCGGCCGCCGACGACGATGAGGTTGCTGCGCTCGTCGAGGAGATTGAGGAAGAGGGCATCGGTGTCGGTCACTGTGACACCGACAAGACATGGGACGCCATCCATCGCAGCCTGACCGACGGTTACCTGGCTACGACAACGGCATCTACCCGCTGAACGCTGTGATCCTGGGTGGCGTACAGCTTCATGAAGGCGACGATTGCATCGTCAGCCTGCTCACTCCGGATCGGGTTCGCGATGTCGCCGATGCCGTGGCAGATGTCGGCCGCGAGGCACTGCAAGCAGGCTACGACTGCATCGACATCGAAGACTATGGGCCGAACTTCGGCCACGAGGACTTCGCCTACACCTGGGCGAACTTCACCGACCTGGTTGTCTTCTTCCGGCAGGGAGCGGACGCAGGAAGCCACGTGATCTTTACGGTCGGCCAGTAGAGGCTCCGGGGCCAGGGCGGTGTCGTTCAGTCGCTCTGCCGACTTGATGGCAGCTCATGTGCCTGAGCCGGTTGCGATGTTCCCGGATCGGGCCGGCATGGAGGCAGGCACGGCCTCCGGGTGATCATGAGATGTCGAGTCCCTGATCACCGCGACGGAAGACCGTGCCTGGCCGCTCATCATCGCCCATCCCTGCCGGTCTGGGCCGGCTCGCTGCTGCCCGGCTTTCCGCTCCCGAGGAACACTCCGGTCTGCTGGACTGTCTTGCCGCGGTGCCCGATCCGCGCCGGGCCAAGGGCCGTCGCCATCCCCTCACCTTCGTCCTCGCCCTGGCCGCCTGCGCAGTCCTGGCCGGCGCGAGATCTCTGACCGCGATCGCAGAGTGGGCCGCGGACGCACCGGCCACCGTGCTCACCGCACTCGGCGGACCGAGCCGTGAACCAAGCGGCCCGACCGCCCCGGCCGAGGCCACCGTGCGCCGGGTCCTGCAACGCATCGACGGCGACGCGCTCGACACAGCGATCGGCTCCTAGCTCGCCGCCCGGGACCCCGATCGCCCGCGATCCGGTCAGGATTCGCTCGAGCAGCCCCGCCGTTCCCTGGCGGTGGACGGCAAGACCGTGCGAGGCGCTCGCCGCTCCGACGGCACCCAGGTCCACCTGCTCGCCGCGATGACCGCCACCGGTCTGGTCACCGCCCAGCGAGAGGTGGAAGGCAAGACCAACGAAATCACCGTCTTCCGGCCCATGCTCGCCGGGTTCGACCTGACCGACACCGTGGTCACCTTCGACGCCCTGCACTCCCAGACCGCGCACGCGTGTTTCCTGGTCGAAGACAAGAATGCCCACTACATCGCCGTGATCAAAGCGAACCAGCCGCTGCTGCACCAGCGCCTCAAACGCCTGCCCTGGCGGGACGTGCCACTGCTGGGCAAGACCGCGCTACCGCGCACGGCCGGGATGAGATCCGCCGGGTCAAGACCGCCACCGTGACCGACCTGGGCTTCCCCCACGCCGCGCAGGCCGTGCAGATCGTGCGGCGCCGCCGCACCGTCGCCACTGGCAAGGTCACCCTCGAACGCGTCTACACTGTCACCGACCTCACGGCCGAACAGGCAGGCGCCGCCGAAATCGCGCACCGCGTGCGCCGGCACTGGGCCATCGAGAACCAGCTCCACCACGTGCGCGACACCGCCTGGACCGAGGACGCCTCCCGCGTACGCACCGGCACCGCACCTCGGGCCATGGCCAGCCTGCGCAACCTCGCCATCGGAGCCCTCCGCCTCACCGGACACACCGGCATCGCGTCTGCCCTCCGCCACCACGCGCGCAACGCCACCCGCCCCCTGGCCACCTTCGGCATCACGTGATCAAACCGGACAGACACACTGAACGACGCTGCCCTGGCCATGGGCCATCTGCGGGTCAGCAGATCAGCCGAGGGACTTCCTTGCCTGGGAGGACCACAGCATCCACTTCCACCAGGTCCACCTGGAGGACATGGGCCGCGTGCGGAGCCGCAAGATCTGCGAGATCGAAGACCGTGAAGTAGCCCAGTCCGAGATCGGCAAGGGATACCAGTGGGGCAAGGACACGATCATCCTGGTCCTCGACGAGGAGCTGCGGGAGATACCGCTGCCCACGGCGAAGGCCATCGAGATCGAGGCTTTCGTTCCCCTGGACTCCATCGACCCGATCCAGATCGGCGAGGGCTACTACCTGGAACCCGACGGCCAGGTGGCGGCCAAGCCCTACACACTCCTGAGACAGGCCCTGGAATGCTCATCGAAGGTGGCCGTCGCAAAGTACGCCTGGTCGGGGCGCGAGAGGCTGGGCCTGCTCCGGGTCCGCGACAACGTCATCGTCCTGCACGCGATGCGCTGGTCCGACGAGATCTGCGACCCCGCCCAGCTGAGACCGCAAGAGGTCGAGTTCACCGACGACGAGATCGCCCAGGCGGAGCAGCTCATCGACCGGCTGACCCGCGACAATCTGGAGGGCGAGGACTTCACCGACTGGTACACGCAAGCGGTGGAGCAGCTCATCGACGCCAAGCGGGAGAACCGCGAACCGCCCACGGCCGAGGAACCCGAGGCGCCGACACAAGTTGTCGACCTGATGGCCGCGCTCAAGGAGTCCGTGGCCAAGGCCCGAGAGTCCCGTGGTGAGGATGCCACCGTCCACGACCTGCCCAAGAAGAAGACCGCAGCCAAAAAGACAACAGCGAAGAAGCAGCCCGCCAAGAAAGCGGCCAAGAAGACGCCGTCACGGAAGCCGCGGCGCAGCGCCTGAACCTGCTCGCTGCCCAGCTGAGCGTGGCGGCGTCCAAAGGGAGGACAGGCGAGACCCCGTCCATCCGCCGGGGGGGGTGCCCCTATGAGTTTGGTCAAGGAAATCTGTCTGTGTTGCGAGGGTGTGGCGGGCAGGATGACGGGGTGGCTGATCTGCTGTGGGATGACGTCAAGAGCTTCTTCGACCCCGATCTGATGGGGTCGTTGCCAGACGTGCTTGTTCCCGAGACCTCGGTGGAGGACTGGCAGGCGGTCCTCGATCTCGTCGGGGTGAGCGGCTGGATGTGCCAGTACTCCGAAGGCGAGACGGTGCTTCCGGTGCCTCGCGCGGAGGCAGTGCTATCTCGTCCGGCTGACGCGGAGTGCGCGGAACTGCGGGTCTGGCCGACTGCCGATGTATTGGCGATCTTCCGTTTCTATTCGGTGGAGGAGATCGACTTCGATGTTGACCTGCGGGAACTCCAGGGCCAAGACCGACTCGACGTGCTCTGCGGCTTCCTCACCGTGATCGGGCGGCGGTTGGGCAAGCCGGTGGTGATGTATTGCGAGGGCGGCGCTCCCAGCCATCCGGTCCTCGGGTTCGATGTTGAGAGCGATCAGGTGGATATGTTGGCGAAACCTCTGGTCAGATGACCGCTGCGGCTGGCCGGGGTTCGTAGAAGGTTCCGTCGCGGAGCATCGCGAAGAGGACGTCGGCTCTGCGGCGGGCGAGGCAGAGTAGGGCCTGGGTGTGGTGCTTGCCCTGGGCGATCTTCTTGTCGTAGTAGGTCCGCGACTCAGGGTCGCCCAAAGCCGCGAATGCGGAGAGGAAGAAGGCCCGTTTGAGCTGCTTGTTTCCTCTCCGGGAGGGTTGTTCGCCGCGGATTGAGGACCCGGAATTGCGAGTCGCTGGGGCGAGTCCGGCGTAGGCGGCGAGGTGGCCGGCGGTGGGGAAGGTGCTGCCGTCGCCAACCTCGACCAGGATGCGGGCTCCGGTCCTGACGCCGATTCCCGGCATCGACCTCAGGACCTTGGAAAGAG
Source organism: Streptomyces sp. NBC_00386 (assembly GCF_036063235.1). Classification (NCBI taxonomy): domain Bacteria; kingdom Bacillati; phylum Actinomycetota; class Actinomycetes; order Kitasatosporales; family Streptomycetaceae; genus Streptomyces; species Streptomyces sp. NBC_00386. Next base: position 9,787,130 of record NZ_CP107950.1, on the reverse strand, counting down.
GGTGGGCCTCCAGGAGTTCCTCGATCCGCCCCGCCAGTAGATTCCGCTGGTCGAGGACGGCGGTCAGCGATCGGGCCAGGCTTGGGACGATCAGTTCGGCCGCCTCGGTGCCGCGAACGGTGACGGTCTGCTCGTCCAGGGCAGCGAAGATGTCCTCGACCAGCCGCTCGGCCATCCGCGGGGCCTTCGGCCTCAGCAGCGTGACCAGGCGGCGCCGTCCGGCTTTGCGGATCTGGGCCGGTGATCCGAACCGTTCCAACAGGGCGAGGACTGCCGGGTGTTGCAACCGCGGCCCCAGGACTCGCTCCAGCGACGGATGGATTTGGGTCAGCAGACCGTGGAGCCGGTTGGCGACCCGGGTGGCCTCGCCGGCCAGGTCGTCGTCGAAGCCCACGATCATCTCCAGCTCGGCGATCGTCTCGTCCTCGCCGTCGATCGCCCGCAGTGTGTGAGGCATCGCGCGGGCGGCGTCCGCGATGATGAACGCGTCCCTCGCATCGGTCTTCGCCTCACCCGGGTAGAGGTCGGCGATCCGCCGCATCGTCAGACCGGGCAGATAGGCGACCGGGCAGCCCATGTCCCGGGCGACAGCCAGCGGCAGGGCCCCGATCGAGGCCGGCTGGTCGACCACGACCAGCACCGTTCCGTGCTTGGCCTGGAGTTTCGCGAACAGCTCGCGCAGCTTGGGCTCAGTGTTGGGCAGGCGCTTGTCGAACGCCTTCTTCCCGGCCGGTGTGACGGCGGTGGCGTGGTGTTCGCCCTTGCCGACGTCCAGGCCGAGGAAGACGTCGATGTCGCCGGTGTCGACCACGTGCAGGCCCCTCCAGTCACGCATTTCGTCCGGCCTGCCACGGCACCGAGCTGCCACACCCACGTTACGGAGAGCTCTTCCGGCTCGGGTGAAGCCGGTGCTCAAGCCCCTCATCAGCGGTCCGTCGATGCCTCCGGGCCCGGTGACACCACCCCCCGGATCATCAACAACAGGAGGGGGAAGTCATGCCGGACCCGAAGGCCAGAGGCCCCATTGCGGAGCCACGAAAAAGGTAACGGGGGGGGAGCGGATGAACGGGTCCGGTATAGGACAGTCCGGTCGACCTACCGCGGGGTCTGCGGCTTGCGATGCCTACCCTTTCCGCTGCCGAGAAGCTTGGGGGCCAACCTCTTGGGCGGCTCCAGATCTCCAGCAGCCTCCGGGTGCAGGAGGTACTTCGCCTCGTCCAAGCTCACCGCGAACCCGTAGGGCTCCCAGGAGTATCCATTCCACCGTTCGATGATGCGCGGCGCGTCAGGATTCACGTGCGCGCCCCTGGGGGCGTTGCCGGGAACGACGGGGACGGCACGGAGCCGGCCGATCTTCGCGTCGCGGCGCTCGGCCCAATCCGACAGCGGTTCGTCGTCCATCGTGGCGTTCCTTAACGGTGGTGGCTCTCCCGGAAGGGTATCGATCCCGGACTGCCCCGGGGCGGTGTCTGGCCTCCTGCGGTCAGGCGAGGCGGTGTTCCCAGCGCAGTTCCGGGTTGTCGCCGATCCAGTACGTGTGGGAGCTGCTGGTGATCTGGAGTTGTACAGCTGCGATGTCCGGGCTTCCTGCGTCCTGCCATGCGGTGAGGGCCTGTTCGATGGCGTCCCACAGGGCCACGGGTCCGCCCTGGCGGACTGTCCAGCCGTCACTGTCGGCTGTGAATTCAGCGAACGACTCCTTCTCCGGATCGAAGACGTACAGGAGTTGGGCGCCATTGCGTGTCGAAGCTCGGACGAGCTGTGCGCCGGGTGCTGCGAGTTGGGTGAGGAAGGCCGGCATCCATTCGTTCAGAATCGTCGGAGGCAGTTTGGTTGCCCGCTCGCTGTCCGCGTAGGCGGTGCGGGCGGACAGGTCGCCGGAGACCGGCACGATCGCTTGTGCGCGAGCCTGCATGAACGAGGCGTCCCCGATGATGCTGCCTCGGGCGTTGCCGTCCTCGTTCACGACGACCTTGGCGAGCCCGGTCCCGTAGCCCCATGAACCCACGGTGCTGAGGATGATGCCGCCTGGCTTGGTCTGTCGGACCCAGGAGTAGGGGATGCGGCGGACGGCGCACGTTGCGATCACCCGGTCGTAGGGCGCGTTTGGGGGATGGCCGAGCAGGCCGTCCCCGGTGACGGTCCATGTCGAGAAGCCGACTGCTTCCAGCGCTGTATCGGCGCGCTCTGCAACATCGGAGTCGACTTCCACCGTCGTCACGTTGTCCTCGCCGAGCCGGTGGCACAGCAGGGCCGCCGAGTAGCCGGTGCCCGTCCCGATCTCCAGAACTCGGTGTCCGTCCTCGATGTCCAGGCTTTCGATCATGCTGAGCACGGTGACCGGGGTGGTCGATGACGAGGTGGGCGAGCCGGTGACGGGCTCGCTCACCTCGTCGGCGGTGAGGTGGCCGTCGAGTTGCGTGGTCAGCGACTGGTCGCTGTAGGCGATCTTTGCCCACTCGGCCGGGTTGGTGCCGAGCGAGGTGACCGGGCGCCACCGCCCTTTGTCCTGCGGAAGGAACACGCCGGGGTGCAGGAACATCTCGCGCGGGATGGCTTCCACCGCGTGGCGCCATGCCGGCGTGACGAGCACACCTTGCTCAACCAGCCTTTCGGCGAGAGCCTGTCGCTCGGATTCCATGTCGGTCATGCGGTATCTCCTTGTGTCAGCAGATCGGCAAAGGCGGCGGACATTCCCAGTCCGGTCTTTTCCTCAAGCCATCCCCACTGGCCGTTCGGGTTCAGCTCCAGCCACCAGTGCTCCCCGGCCGCATCGACGGCGAGGTCAAAGCTCCCGGACACCAACGCGTAGTGCTCCAGGTAAGCGAGAAGGGCCCGGCTTATCTGGTCGGGCAGGTCGACCACGCTGTAGGCCAGCGCCGAGTAGTCCTTGCGCCAGTCCAGGAGGTCGGAGTCGATCCGGACCGCGAACAGCCGTCGGCCGACTACGAGAACCCGGACGTCGGCGACCTTGGGCACACGCGCCTGGAAGAGGTGCGGGGCTACTCGTACGCTCTCGTCGATCTCGTCGACGGTCACCGGCTCTGCCCATCCGGTGACCGGGGCTCCGTCCTGCTGGTACGGCGTCCAACGCAGCGTTTTGTAAATCACCTGATCGTGGGCGCTGATGAATTCGCGGGCGTCGCCGGGGTCGTTGGTGACGAGCGTAGGCGGGACAGCGAGACCAAGCCTCTGGGCGGCGGTGAGCTGAGCGGGCTTGTAGTCAGCCGCCGCGTTGCGGAGCGGGTGGTTGACCCAGAGCGGGCCATCGAGCGCGTACAAGATGCCGGCGAGTCCATAACGGACCTGCGCGGCAGCGAACCGGGCATCGTCATCACTCAGGTGCGTGAACTGGGGCCAGACGGGGCGACGCCAGTACACCGAACGCACCTGCGTGAGGTCGACGGTTCTCGACGGAGTGCGTACCTGCCCAGCCACGAAGGCCGGGCAGGTACCGAACCGAGCCGAGACCGTCAGACGGCCCTGGCATATATCGGCAGGGTCGAATCGCACTACCGGCACGTCGCGCCGGTTGAGTTCAGTGATCACCATGTCGGCGGTGACATCATCTGCCTCGGTGGCCACCAGTATCGGCCCCTTCTCGGTCATGGACATCAGTCTTGCTGGCTGTCCTGGTCGCTGCCCTGGTCGTTCGCCGAGTCCGAGTTCGTGGTTGTCGACGTCTCGGTGCCGGAACTGGTGCCGTGCTTGCCCATCTCGACCACCTGACCGGCCCGGTCGCGGAACACCCCGAGCTGGGTGGCCGGGTCGATGGCGACCGTGGCATGCGGGCGGTGAACGGTCGTGGGGTACGGCGCGAGTCGGCTCGCGCCCCACGGGCGGGTGGCGGCGGGCTGCGTAACGGAGGTGGTCACTAGCGCTCCTTCGAGTCGGTTTGGAACAATATGGATCTCGGAGATCACTCGGTGCGGGTCGTGTTCTGGGCCGTGGGCAACGGCCGAAGTCAGCTCCCCGCACCAAGCGCCTTACCTGCCGCCGGGTCAGGTCCGTCCTGGTCACCGGGCAGGGGTCTTATGCGGGCGCGCCCAACTCCTGCAGCAGCTCCTCCACATCCACAACGCGGAAGCTCGAGAGCCGGCGGATCATCTGCGAGGCGAGGAACGTGGCCAGGTCGAGGTTCCCGTACGGCACGGCAACGTCCGGGCGGGCAACGACGTGCAGACCTCCGCGGGCGAGACGGCCGTAGAGGACTCCGCTCACGCCGTACAGGGGGGCGCTCCGGGCGAGGAACACCATCGGCTGCTTCTCCATGTGCGGGCACAGGGCTGCGACGGTGCGCACGTGCCGGGCGCACACCGGAGGCTGATTCGTCAGGATCTGTGGCCGGGTGGGGTCCTCGTCCCTGGGCCCTGCGAGGAAGATGAAGCCGATCTTCGTTCGGGCGGGCTGTGTGCATACCTGGCACCGGAGGGTCTGCATGGTCATCATCTGCCGGTGCGGGTGCATGAACTTCCACAGTGGTTCCCCGGTCGGCATCCCATCCGCGTCCAGCGGATTCCAGCCGACCCGCGCATACAGCACACCACGGGGATCACGGTCCCGGGGATCTTCGTCGAGGTAGTGAAGGCGGCTTCGGCCCGGCACGGTACGCCTGACGACCAGGTTGTCGGGCGCCGCCTCCTCCCCTAACCGCTGGATGACGTAGGGGACTACGGCCGGTCCGGCTGCGGTGGAAGCCATGGAGCGATACGTCTTTCTCAACGGGGCGGGCGGGCTGTACGGAAGCAGCGGACCCAGCATCAGGCCACCTCCCGAAGGCACTTGATCGCACCGAGGCGTTCGTGGAGTTCGTTGACCGACCAGGCCATCCGGCGCAGATGCCCCACGGCCTGGAGGTAGTCGCCCGGCATCGCCTCGGTACGTAACCGGCGGGCGCGTTCAATCAGTTGTTCCGCTTCCCGGTCCCTCTGCCCGGCCTCCGCAGCGACGGCGATAGCGACGAGCTGCATCAGATGGCCGCGCAGCCGCAGTACGTGGTCGTCGAGGGCTTCCTCGGCGGGGACGACGTCATCGAGGACCGCGCCGACGTCGTCGAGGAGCGATTCACCGTCGAACGGCTGCCACCCGCGGACCTTGGTCAGTACTGTTTCCAAAGTCTCGAGGTCCAACGGCGGCGCCCAATCAGGCACGAGCATGGTCCAGCGCGGGATCGTGGGACCGTTCATAACTGGTCCCCGGACGGGATGACGAGACGGCACCAGGTGATCGCGCCTGCGTCGCTGGTCCCCCACCCTCCGCCATTCTCCTTCACCAAGGCGTCGACGAGAGCGAGGCCGCGCCCTGACTCGGCGTCGGCACCTGCCGCCTTCAGCACCGGGGGTGGTACGTCCGGGATACCGTCCGCGACAGAGAGGCACAGACCGCCATCCTGCACGGTCATGGTCAAGCTGATCGTGGTGGTTCCGCTGTGGAAGATCGCGTTTGTGAGCAGTTCGGAGACAATGAGGCTCACGGCGTCCTGGAGAGCGTCCAGCCCGCGGTACCGCAGGCGGGCCACAACGATGCGGCGTATGGCTCCTACCCACGCGCAGTCCTCGGGACTCGGCAGGGTTCCGTCGCGGCGGCACGCAATCTCGAAGCTCACACCCATGACGTCCCCGTCGCGGTAGCGGACCTCGCGAGGCGTTTGTACGGCTGTCGTCATCACGTCCTCGTCCTCTCGGCCCGCACATCGGGCTCACCGTCACCGGCCGCTCCAGATGTCGGCTCAGTGGTTCGCGTCCAGTCAACGAGGCCTGAGCGGAGGAGAACAGGAAGGGTTCCGGTTGCGTGGAGACCCCCAACCGGAAGACTTTGCGTTTGCATTACCTCGGGGCTGGATCGCATGGTGCCGGCGGGACTACCGTCGGCACATGGGAGCGAACCTCATCCTTCAAGGCCGGATGCAGGAACTCGGCCTCACGCAGGACGAACTTGCAGGTCAGCTGAACAAGGCACTGCTGGAGATCACTGGCCGTTCCGGTGAAATATCGTCACGCACCATCCGTAACCTGCTCAGCGGCAGGCACAGCCGCCCCATCGGTCGTACGTGTGCAGCGCTAGAGCGCGTATTCGGCTGCCGGGTAGAGGAATTAGGGTTCAGCGCACCACGCTCCATGCAAGACTCCCCGGAGGGCCCAGTGCGGCGCCGCAACTTCATCGCCTCAACCACCGGAACGGCCGCTGCAGCACTACCGGTCGTCAAGCAGCGCCGCTCTGTCGGTATGTCCGACGTGTCGCGTGTGGCAGCCAACATGAACCGGCTTGTCGAAGCGGACGACCATCAGGGCGGCCATGTTGGCCTGGCCGCCGCCGCTCTCCGAGGCCGTGCTGACGTACTGGCGCTGCAGCAGCGAAACGCGAGCGAGCGGGTGCGCCGATCCCTGTACGCCCTTGCCGCGGAATACACGACCATCGCCGCCTGGTCCTGCATCGACCTTCGCGACCTCGACCGCGCACAGAATTACTTGCACGAGTCGACCGCGTTCGCCGGTCTCTCGCAGGACCCGTCAACCGGCATGCGCGTGTGGGTCAACGTAGCTATGCTCGCCTACCAGCGGCGGAACTGGCCCGAGCAACTCGCTGCGGCTCAGGCCGCCGAAGCGTCTCCAGCTGCCCGCAGGGACCCGTTCTTCGGCTCTATGGCCGGCGTCCGCGTCGCTCTGGCGCATGCAACCCTCGGCGATACCAAAGCGGCCCAGCGCTCCCTTGGGGCAGCACAGGCCACCCTCCGCAAAGCCGGAGAGGTAGAGCATCCGCGATGGACCGCCTTCTACGGAGCAGCCGAGCTCGACCACCTCGCCGCGATCATCCTCAACCACAGCGGGCTGCACGCGAACGCTGAAGCCAAGGCACACCAGGCGCTCGTGAGAATCCCCGACACGTTTCGACGCAACCGTGCCCTGGCGACCTGCCAGCTCGCACTTGCGCAGCTGCGCCAAGGCGAGCCCGAACAGGCCACAAAGACGGCTGCCGACGTCTTCGCCCTCATGGAGGGCTCCCCGCTGCCTGGACGGATGCGCACGCTGATCGGAGACTTCCACCGGGACCTCTTCAGCATGGCGCCGTCCACAACGTACGCCCGGGACTGGGCTGACCGTATGCGAGATGAATGGAGTCGAGCGTGACCAGCGTGATCAACCTGCGGCAGTACCACCACGGAGAACTTCCGGCCGACTTCACGGAGATGCTGGTCGATGTCCACGCTGATGCTTACGCCAATGCCATGGACTTGGAGTTCAACCAGCGCTTCCCTTGGTTCGCCAACCACTGGTCAAACATGGAGGGCTTCACGTGCGTCGTCGGTTTCGACGGGGAGGAGCCGACCGGCTTCGCCTACGGTGCGCCGCTCCAGCCTGGCCGTGAGTGGTGGCGGTCCACCGGCTACCAGCCGAACAACGGCTACAGCGCAACCTTCGCCGTCTCGGAGGTCTTGGTGCGGCCAGGATGGCGCAGGCGAGGAATAGCTGAGCGCCTACACAAAGCCCTGCTTTTGGAGCGTCCGGAGGACCTCGCGGTGCTCCTGGTCGACGTTACCCACCCCAAAGTCCAGGACCTCTACGGTTCCTGGGGCTACACCAAAGTAGGTGAGCAACAGCCGTTCGCCGACTCCCCGCTGTACTCAGTCATGATCAAGGATCTGCACTGATCTACAACCCATAGCGCAGATTGGCCTGCTCCGCTCCGGTGCGACCTCCCGGGCGCTGCGCGAGAGAATATCGATCATGTTGGATAGCGGGGGGCTCTCGCCGCGCGGACGGCGGGCGCTGGAGAACATCCAGTACGCGATCCGCCTCGCCAAGGTGTGAGCGGAGCCCGACGGTGTCCGAGGACCTGCCCGCGGTGGCACGTTTCCTGTAAGAGGCAGGGACGTTGAAAACAGCGCCCGCACCGGATGGTGGATGGCCGAAGTCAAAGAGCCGGAGTCGATCGCTGATTACTCGTGCCACACCGTCATTATCGCGACGATCATCGCCAAACTGAAAGGCGCGGACCCAGCCGGGGCGGCATTCATCGCGATATAGCACGACTCGCAGGAAACCCGTACCGGGGACGTGAACTATCTGGGCAGGAAATATGCGCCACAGGCTGACCTACGCAACGCCACCGCCGACTAGGTCGCCCAGATGCCCGAAATTCTGGCTCAGCCAGTACGCAATCTGATCGACGAATACGAGGCCAAGGACACCCCGGAGGGGGTCTGCGCTTGCGTCCCCGCCTCGCCATCAACACTCCACAATGATCAAGGAATGCTGCGACAAGCGTTAGAATCCAAGCGCCGCTACCGGTCTACTTTTCAGCCGTCGCTGGCACGGGTGCGGGGAGCAGCCATTCAGCACCTCGAAGCCGAACAAGTACCAGAGACCATCCCCGCGGGTGCGGGGAGCAGTGCGGCGCTGGCCGCGCAGTCGAGGTCGAGTGGGGACCATCCCCGCGGGTGCGGGGAGCAGTGGGCGGAGCCCACCGGCCCGGGTGCCGACAAGGGACCATCCCCGCGGGTGCGGGGAGCAGCGGCCTTGGTAAAGGTCGAATGAGTTGGTCGGGGGACCATCCCCGCGGGTGCGGGGAGCAGGACTTCCTGCGACTGCCGAAGTAGCGCGGCCCGGGACCATCCCCGCGGGTGCGGGGAGCAGCTGCGCGATAACGCCGGGGTGAAGGTTGAGCAGGGACCATCCCCGCGGGTGCGGGGAGCAGACGAGTACAGCGCGACCCCGGCGGCCGTCGTCGGGACCATCCCCGCGGGTTCGGGGAGCAGCGTCGGTCGGCCTCATGGGCTACTCGACGACCGGGACCATCCCCGCGGGTGCGGGGAGCAGCGCATCTGCTCGCTGGCCAGGGACACGGACTCGGGACCATCCCCGCGGGTGCGGGGAGCAGCCTGCGACCGCCGCCTGAGTCTTGGGCCCGTAGGGACCATCCCCGCGGGTGCGGGGAGCAGGGCTGGATCATCCCCATCGACGGATCCGCGGAGGGACCATCCCCGCGGGTGCGGGGAGCAGCGCGCCAATCCCGTTGGCGTGGCCGGGACTTCGGGACCATCCCCGCGGGTGCGGGGAGCAGGAGAGCCCTTCGGTCGCCTTGACGATGACGAAGGGACCATCCCCGCGGGTGCGGGGAGCAGAAGCTCGTCCAGCGCGACGAGGGCCCCGCCCGGGGACCATCCCCGCGGGTGCGGGGAGCAGTGCCGCGCAGTCGCTCCAGCTCGACCGCCACGGGGACCATCCCCGCGGGTGCGGGGAGCAGACCCAGCCCGGGGGCTTCGCGCGGAGCCGCTGGGGACCATCCCCGCGGGTGCGGGGAGCAGTTCGCTAGTGCGCCGCTCGCTTGGTCCAGTTCGGGACCATCCCCGCGGGTGCGGGGAGCAGTGATTCCGCGGACTCTCGTCATTGACGAACTTCGGACCATCCCCGCGGGTGCGGGGAGCAGTGCCCACAATCGTGATCGGCGTTCCGCTCATCGGGACCATCCCCGCGGGTGCGGGGAGCAGGCGCGCTTGACGGCCTGCCCGACCTCGTACCGGGGACCATCCCCGCGGGTGCGGGGAGCAGCCGACCCCGACCGTGTAGCCGGGCGAGGTGTCGGGACCATCCCCGCGGGTGCGGGGAGCAGCTGCTGTGCGACCACGGCCGGGTCGACAGCGGGGGACCATCCCCGCGGGTGCGGGGAGCAGAACTGGTTGAAGGCGTCGGCCGCCAGCTGCGCGGGACCATCCCCGCGGGTGCGGGGAGCAGTGGATGTCCTACCGCCCCATCGACGCCGACCAGGGACCATCCCCGCGGGTGCGGGGAGCAGCTCTGTACGGTGCGCTCGCCATAGGGATCTTTGGGACCATCCCCGCGGGTGCGGGGAGCAGCTGTTCCTGCTGGCCTGCGAGGTCTGACTTCTGGGACCATCCCCGCGGGTGCGGGGAGCAGGAAAATCGACCGTCGCACACCGAATCCAAAGGGGGACCATCCCCGCGGGTGCGGGGAGCAGGTGCGGTCCCTGGATGCGTGGGTGAGTGCGGTGGGACCATCCCCGCGGGTGCGGGGAGCAGGTGCCGGCGCTGTTCGGGCGGCTGTCGGCTGAGGGACCATCCCCGCGGGTGCGGGGAGCAGCCGGGATATACGCCTGGCAAGGACGTCCACCAGGGACCATCCCCGCGGGTGCGGGGAGCAGCGTCCAAGTCATCGGACGGGGCGTCGCTTTGTGGGACCATCCCCGCGGGTGCGGGGAGCAGGCCAAGTGGCCGACGATGATGCGGACTTCGTCGGGACCATCCCCGCGGGTGCGGGGAGCAGCGGGAGAAATCCGCGATCGACAGCGTGAAGTTGGGACCATCCCCGCGGGTGCGGGGAGCAGGACGGCGGACTGATCGCGGACATCATCGGCATGGGACCATCCCCGCGGGTGCGGGGAGCAGAAACGGTCTGGTTGGCGACCGTCACGGCGCCGGGGACCATCCCCGCGGGTGCGGGGAGCAGGCGGCAGCCCGGTTGCGGTACGTCTTGCCGTCGGGACCATCCCCGCGGGTGCGGGGAGCAGGTTCGGAACCCTCGGTACATCGACCCGTCCAGGGGACCATCCCCGCGGGTGCGGGGAGCAGTCAGAGTGGAGGACCGGTCATGAACGGTGCCCGGGACCATCCCCGCGGGTGCGGGGAGCAGTTGTGGCGTAACGACGGCACGAGCTGGAATTTGGGACCATCCCCGCGGGTGCGGGGAGCAGTCCGGTTCAGCAATCCGACATGGTCACTCTGTGGGACCATCCCCGCGGGTGCGGGGAGCAGGCTGCGCGTTGCATGGCGCGTCGGGTGGCGCGGGGACCATCCCCGCGGGTGCGGGGAGCAGGCATAGGTCATCCCCCAGATGAGTCGCGCAGTGGGACCATCCCCGCGGGTGCGGGGAGCAGCGTCCAAGTCATCGGACGGGGCGTCGTTTTGTGGGGACCATCCCCGCGGGTGCGGGGAGCAGTTCCGTAACCGATTACGGTGCGCTTGAATCTTGGGACCATCCCCGCGGGTGCGGGGAGCAGAGTCCGTAGCCTTCGTCGCTGTTGGAGAAGGCGGGACCATCCCCGCGGGTGCGGGGAGCAGAGCTCGCGCTGGACGCGCAGATGATCAATATGGCGACCATCCCCGCGGGTGCGGGGAGCAGAGATTGCAATGCCCATGGCGGTACCGTTGGGGTTGACCATCCCCGCGGGTGCGGGGAGCAGAGAGCCAGGCGCCGCATTCGGAGCACTGGCCGGAGACCATCCCCGCGGGTGCGGGGAGCAGAGCCTGGCCGCCGCTCCTACTCGGTCGAGGTGACGACCATCCCCGCGGGTGCGGGGAGCAGAGTCGCGGACCTCGGTGGGCCCGCACACGCTGACGACCATCCCCGCGGGTGCGGGGAGCAGAGAGTCGTGTAGAGAGCGTCTTCGGCGCGGGCGAGACCATCCCCGCGGGTGCGGGGAGCAGAGACCTTGCCATGCAGGCAGATACAGCCGTTCCAGACCATCCCCGCGGGTGCGGGGAGCAGAGCCTGCACGGTCATGGTCAAGCTGATCGTGGTGGACCATCCCCGCGGGTGCGGGGAGCAGAGGGCTCACCGTTGGGTACGTCCGCGACCAACCGGACCATCCCCGCGGGTGCGGGGAGCAGAGACTCGCGCTCGCCGCGACCGCCACCGCGTGCGGACCATCCCCGCGGGTGCGGGGAGCAGAGAGACGAACCTTGTCGATGTTTCCGTAGATATGGACCATCCCCGCGGGTGCGGGGAGCAGAGGAGAACCATCAGCTCATGGAGCAGCGGGGCTGGACCATCCCCGCGGGTGCGGGGAGCAGAGGCGCCGTACTCGGTGATCGCCGTCCGGCGCTCGACCATCCCCGCGGGTGCGGGGAGCAGAGACTGCCTGACCTGCGACGCTACCGGCCCGACAGAGCGTTTCCATTGACTTTCTTTGATTCCGGCGAATTGGACATAACGCTCCGTGAATAGTGATGGACGACCCGTCTGACACGCCTGCCACTGAGTACAGAAGGCCATGCATCAGGCCATCCTGAGCTTCCCGGTGCACCCACGCTTGCACCGGGTGAGACTGCCACGCCAGGAGCATGAGACTCAACGGCAGCCATGCACAACTCACCAACGGGAGAGCGCCCGTGTAGGCAACACCAGTTCCCCTGACAGGGATGCCGCTGGCAATGCCAACCGGGCATCTTAAACCTCTGGACGGTCTTGAAGGACGATGTCCTGGCGTGTGGTGTCGGAGATGTCGTCTGTTTCTCGAATCCGGCGTGTGACGTTCGGTTTGCCTGTAGATATTGCCCGTGATTACGAGGGGAACGGGCGCGCGTGGGATGCTGCCGAAGCTTGGGGGGCCGGCTCGGTCGGTGTGGGCCAAGCATGATCGCGATGCCGAGGGTTGGCTTCCTTTGTGGCGGCACATGGAAGACAGTGCTGCCGTTGCGGGCCTGGTGTGGGATCGGTGGTTGCCTTCTGCAGTGCGGGCGTTGATCGCCGATGCATTGCCAGGAGGGGTCGCGGACGCGCGCGCTCTTGCGGTGTGGCTCGCTGGTGTGCATGACATCGGTAAGGCCACCCCTGCTTTCGCCTGCCAGGTCGATCAATTGGCTGACGTGATGCGTGACCAGCGCTTGGAGATGCGCTCGAGTAAGGCGATGGGGCCTGATCGGCGGCTGGCTCCACATGGTCTGGCCGGGCAGGTGCTGCTGGCGGAGTGGCTGGAGGAACGGCACAGGTGGACTGCCAGCCGGACCGGACAGTTCACCGTGGCGGTTGGTGGACACCATGGAGTGCCGCCCGAGCACGGGCAGGTCAAAGCCCTTTACGAGCATGAGGAGTTGCTACGGACTCCTGGACCGAGCAGCAGGCTTTGGCGCGATGTGCAGACCGAGTTGCTCGACGCGTGCGCTGATCGGTTCGGTGTGGGCGACAGGCTCGGAGGCTGGGCGGCGGTACGACTGCCTCAGCCCGCGCAGGTGTTGCTCACAGCGCTGGTCATCGTCTGTGACTGGATTGCCAGCAATCCTGATCTCTTCCCGTACTTTCCCGACGGGGCGTCTTGCAGCGACGAAGAGCGGCTTGCCGCCGCCTGGCAGGGGTTGGACCTGCCGGAACCCTGGCAGGCCGAGGAACCCGTCGCCCGTGCACAGGAATTGTTCACTGCCCGCTTCGGCCTGCCCGTGGATACGCAGGTGCGGCCCGTTCAAGCTGCGGCCCTGGAGCTCGCCCGGGACATGGAGCGTCCTGGGCTGATGATCATCGAGGCGCCGATGGGAGAGGGCAAGACCGAGGCGGCGCTGGCGGTGGCGGAGGTGTTCGCCGCGCGGTCGGGTGCTGGCGGGGTGTTCTTTGCGCTGCCCACCATGGCCACGGGAAACGCCATGTTTCCGCGTCTCCTGGACTGGCTGGGCCGGCTGCCCGGTGTGCGAGATTCGCGTCGTTCAGTGCATCTCGCCCATTCCAAGGCAGCCCTGAACGAAGATTTCGTCGACCTGATGGCCCGCGGGGGAAGGGTCGCGGCCGTCGATGTGGACGAGGTGGCAGCCGGCTCTTCCTGGGGGCAGGCGGACGAGCGGCACCGCGCGGTTGCCGAGCTGGTGGCACACTCGTGGCTGCGGGGCCGGAAGAAGGCGATGCTGGCCTCGTTCGTGGCGGGCACCATCGACCAACTGCTGTTCGCTGGGCTCAAGAGCCGGCACTTGGCGCTTCGTCATCTGGCCGTCGCCGGGAAGGTCGTCGTCATCGATGAGGCGCACGCCTACGACACGTATATGAACGTGTACCTGGACCGGGTTCTGTCGTGGCTGGGGGCGTACCGGGTGCCCGTGGTGGTCATGTCCGCGACGCTGCCGGCTGACCGACGCCGTGAGCTGGTCCAGGCATACGCGGGCGGTGGCCTGACGTCTGCTGTCGGGCAGGCGGATGACGCTGTGGAGGCGGGTGCCTATCCGCTGCTGACGGCGGTCGCCCCGGGCGGCAGTGCTGTGGTGCGCTGTCCGCAAGCATCGGGCCGGTCCACCGCGGTCGGGTTGGAGCCCTTGGCCGATGATCTGAACGTGCTCGCCGATCGTCTGCAGGGCGAGCTCTCTGGGGGCGGATGCGTTCTGGTGGTCCGCAACACGGTCAGACGGGTGCTGGAGACCGCGCGCGTGCTGCGGGACAGGTTCGGGGCGAGCGCCGTCACCGTCGCCCACTCGTGTTTCGTCGACATCGACCGTGCTCAGAAGGACCGTGACTTGATCCGGCGTTTCGGGCCGCCGGGCAAGGGCACCGACCGGCCTGAGGGCCGGCACATCGTGGTGGCTAGCCAGGTGGCGGAGCAGTCCCTGGACGTGGACTTCGATCTGCTGGTGAGTGATCTGTGCCCGGTGGACCTGCTCCTGCAGCGGATGGGCCGCTTGCACCGTCATCTGCGCGGGCAGGGGCAGAGTGAGCGCCCCGAGCGGCTGCAGTCTGCCCGATGCCTGCTCACGGGGGTGGAGTGGGCGCCGGACGTCCCCGTCCCGGTTCGGGGTTCGGTCGCCGTGTACGGGCGGTATGCACTGCTTCGGTCAGCTGCGGTGCTGCTGCCTCATCTCGAGGGTGGGGTTCAGCGTCCGGTGCAGCTGCCGTCGGACATCAGCGTGTTGGTGCAAGGCGCGTACGGGGCGGGGCCGGTTGGACCAGAGCACTGGACCGAGGTACTGGCAGAGGCCCGGGGCCGGTTCGACGAGCAGCGGGCGGACCAAGCAGAACGGGCAGCAATCTTCCGGCTCGGCGAGGTCGGGCGTCCGGGAAGGCCGCTGTTCGGCTGGGTGGCGGCGGGGGTGGGCGATGCCGACGACAGCCGGACGGGTCGTGCCCAGGTTCGCGACAGCCGCGACAGTCTGGAGGTCGTGGTCGTGCAACGGCGGGCTGACGGAACGCTCGCCACGCTGCCGTGGCTGGAGCCAGACCGTAAGGGAAGGCAGCGCGGGGGCCTAGAGCTGCCACAAGAGCAGACCCCGACGCCGTTCGCGGGCCGTACGGCGGCCAGTTGCGGGCTGCGCCTGCCTCTACAGTTCTCCGACGCCAAGACCATGGACCAGGCTATTGAGGAACTGGAACGGCTGTATCTGCCTGCATGGCAAGGTAAGAACAGCCCCTGGCTGTCCGACCAGCTGATTCTCAGCCTTGATGAGGACTATCAAACTCAACTGGCAGGGTTCATATTGCGCTACAGCCCCGCTGACGGCCTGGAGGTTGCCCGTGCAGAGGGGGCGTGAAGAGATGGGATGGGATGGAAAGCCCCGCGGAGGCGGGGAGCAGTGAAGGGACCAGCTTTGTACGCCCCTAACTCTGGGGCCATCCCCACAAGGGCGGGGAGCAGTGATCGCATGATACCCGTGGGCTCCGGCCGCGGGATTACGCCTTCTTCGAAAGCGGGCGGTTCGCCTCAGCCCACCGCACCAGAGGTTTGGCTGCTACGGCAGACACCACACTTGCCAGTGTTGCCGCGACGCCCCACCGGGCCGCCTCGTCTTCAGGACCCCCCCACGGCAGCCAACGACCCAGTAGCAGACCTAACCAAAAGATGCCGACGATGGCGATCGTGGCCAGAATCCAGCGGATCCACCCGTACAACTCCCCACTCCCCTTACTCTGTTGAACTAGCAGTGCTCGAACTCTAGGGGATCCGAGGCCTCATGTGGCACGCATTGGTTGAAGTCCCAGGTCAAGAGCTTCATGCGGCGTTCACAGAGGTGCCCGGGCACGGTGCGCGGACGCTGGGGCGCATGGCCACAGGGGAAGGCTTGATCATTCCCTCGGGCGCCTTGTCAGTGCCGTCTGCCAGGGTTCTCCCTGCGTGCTACAGCCCCCTCGACGGTCTGGAGGTGACCGGTGACTGCAACTGAATTGCCCGGGGCGAGCGAGAACGTGATCTCCTCGTTCGATCTGACCGACAAGCCATGGATCGGGGTACTGCGGCGCGACGGCTCGCAGGACAAGTTGTCGTTGCGGGAGGTGTTCGCCCAGGCGGGCAGTCTGCGCCGTCTCGTCGGGGACCTGCCCACTCAGGAGTTCGCCCTGATGCGACTGCTGTTGGCCATCGCGCATGATGTCTTCGACGGTCCGCGCGACATCGACCGCTGGGACGACCTGCGCAACGATCCCGACTGCTTGGCCCCCGTCTCTGCCTATCTGGACACGCACCGAGGGCGCTTCGACCTGCTGCATCAGCAGACCCCGTTCTTCCAGACGGCCGGGTTGCGGACGGCGAAGGACGAGGTGTTCCCCCTCAACCGGTTGGTCGCGGACGTACCCAACGGTGAGCCGTTCTTCACGGCACGGATGCCTGGTGTGGAACGTCTCTGCTTCGCCGAGGCTGCCCGCTGGGTCATCCATGCCCATGCCTACGACACGTCCGGCATTAAGACGGGCGTCGTCGGTGACGATCGAGTCAAGGGCGGCAAGGTGTATCCGCTGGGCACAGGATGGGCTGGCGGGCTGGGCGGCATCTTCATGGAAGGCGACACGCTGCGGGAGACTCTCCTGCTCAATCTCGTAGCGTCCGATACAGGCGAACTTGATATCGCCCCCGACGACCGGCCGGCGTGGCGGCGTGAACCGTGCGGGCCGGGCAGCACACCACGAAGCGCGACCGGCCCGCGTGACCTGTACACCTGGCAGTCACGGCGGCTGCGCCTGCACCACGACGGCCAGTTCGTCCACGGCGTCGTCCTCGGCTACGGCGACCCGCTCGCCTCTCGTAACACGCACCAGCGGGAACCGCTGGCTTCCTGGCGGCGCAGCAAGGCCCAGGAGAAGAAGCTGGGCCAGGTGCCGGTCTATCTTCCCCGCGAGCACGACCCAGCTCGTGCGGCTTGGCGCGGTCTTGAATCTCTCGTCGCCGACCGGACGGAGACGACGCAAGGCCAGGAAGCGGCCCCATACTTGCGGCCCGGGGTTCTCGAGTGGATCGCCCGTCTGGTGTCCGACGGGCAGTTGCAGCGCAACTACCTGGTGAGGGTCCGGGTGATCGGCGCGGTGTACGGGACACAGCAGTCCGTGATCGATGACATCGTCGATGACCATCTCGCCATGCCCGTCGTCCTGCTGCACCGCCAGGACCGCTCCTACGCCCGGCAGGCCATCGGTGCAGCCGAGGATGCCGACCGGGCGGTGCGGGCCCTGGGGGACCTCGCCGCCGACCTCGCCCGCGCCACCGGAAGTGAGCAGGAAGGCCCCCAGGCGACAGCCCGCCAGACCGGGTTCGACGCGCTGGAAGAGCCCTACCGGCGCTGGCTGGCATCCATGGCCGAAGCCGGTGACCCGTTCGCGCAGCGCCAGCAGTGGCAGCGCAGTGTGCGGCAGTTGGTCGCACAGCTTGGTGACCGTCTGGTCGAGGCTGCGGGTGACGCCGCCTGGCAGGGCAGAACCGTCACCGACAAGAAGGGCACGCTGTGGCTGAGCGCCGGCCTCGCGGACACGTGGTTCCGCGGACGCCTGGCCAGAGCGCTCGGAGACCCCGACGACAGCGGTTCGGGCGACGGCAACCCGCCCCCCTCTCACCAGTCTGCCGTCCTGCCGACCCCCCGGCACGGCACGAGCAGCTCGTCTACCAGCGGATCTTTCGAAACTGAGGTGCGCGTATGACCACCGCCCCGGCCCCGCCCACGGTGCGCTCCCGTGTCGCCGATCTCGCCGCCGCCCAGATCGTGCCCTGGCAGCAGGGTTACCTCAGCGACAGCTCCGCAGCCGTGGCCGCGCTCGCCCGCCTGCGCCGGGGAGCAGGCCGCAACGCCGCCGAGATGCCCGACCTGTGGGGCCTGGTCGACACCGGTCCCCTGCACCAGAGCACCTCGGACCTGCGGCCGCTGAGCGAAGCAGAACTCGCCCGCGCCGAAGACGCTCTCTACACGACTCTCACGCTGTGGGCCCTGCACCAGCAGTCCCGCGGCACCCCGATGCACCGCGCCCACTCCCGGGACCAGCCTCGCGGACTGGGGGCGGCCGTTCGGCGCCTCATGCCGGCCAACAGCATCGACGAACCCGTCCTCAAACGCCTGGTGCGTGCCGGAACCGCATCCGAACCCCTCGTTCTGGCCCAGCGGCTGCGCGAGATCGTAGTCCTTCTGCGCCGCTCGGACATCTCGCTCGACTACGGCCTGCTCGCCGGCCAGCTCTACGCCTGGCAGTGGCCCGGTGGCCCGGAGAGTGTCCGCCGCAGCTGGGGCCGCTCCTTCCACAGCGGGCGGCCCGCCCGCAACCCCGGTGAGAACCCCCCGACCGCCACCACGCACCCCGACCTCGACACGGACACCAAGGACGCCTCGTGAACCGCATCTTTTTGGACGTGCACGCCCTGCAGACCGTCCCGCCCAGCAATCTCAACCGGGACGACACCGGCGCGCCGAAGACGGCGATCTACGGAGGAGTGCAGCGCGCCCGCGTCTCCAGCCAGGCCTGGAAACGAGCCGTTCGCACCTACTTCGCCGACGAACACCTCCTGGACCCCAGCGAACTCGGCGTCCGCACGAAGAAGATCGTGGAACTCCTCGCCGACCGGATCCAGGAAAGCAGCCCCGCCCTCACACGCAAAGACGCGCTACACCTTGCCGACGAGACCATCAAAGCGACCGGGCTGAAGACCGAGATCCCCAAACGGAAAGCCGACCAGGCCAAGGAAGGAGCGGCCACGCCCGCGCCCGAAGCCAAGTACCTGGTCTTCCTCAGCGCCCGCCAGCTCGACGGCCTGGCCCGCCTCGCCCTCGACGGCGCCGCCGACATCACGGCGTTCCTGAAGGACAAGAAAAACAAGGACAACGCCCGTCAGATCGCGGACAGCCGGCACTCCGTGGACATCGCGCTCTTCGGCCGGATGGTCGCTGACGCCGCCGACATCAACGTCGACGCCGCGGTCCAGGTCGCCCACGCCATCGGCGTCCACCGCGTGGAGAACGAATCCGACTACTTCACAGCCGTCGATGACGAAAACAGCGACGCGGAGACCGGCGCCGGAATGATCGGCACCGTCGAATTCAACTCCGCCACCCTCTACCGCTACGCCGCCCTCGGCGTGCACCAGCTCGCCGCCAACCTGGGCCAGGGCCTGCGAGACGACGAACCCCGAACCGAGCCCGTACGACGGGCCGTTGAAGCCTTCGTGCACGGCTTCGTCGCCTCACTGCCCACCGGCAAGATCAACACGTTCGGGCACCACACCCTGCCCGACGCCGTCATCGTCAAGCTCCGCACCACACGGCCCGTCAGCTTCGTCACCGCCTTCGAAGACCCCATCCGCGGTGACCAAGGCGGCCACGTCCGCGAAGCATGCGACCGGCTCGCCGCCTACGCCCCGGACATCGAACGCACCTACGGAGACGAGGCATCCACCCAGACCTGGGTACTGCGCGTCGGCCCGAACACCCAAAAGATCGCAGACCTCGGCACCGAATCCGAGACTTTGCGTGACCTCGTCGCCGCCGTCGGCGAAGCCGTCGCAGGGCACCTGGATCAGCCCGCATGACCCGTACCGGCGTGCTGGTGCTGCGCCTGGCAGGCCCGCTGCAGTCCTGGGGGGCCTCCTCCCGATTCACCCGCCGCACCACCGAGTCCGCCCCCACCAAAAGCGGCGTCATCGGCCTCCTCGCCGCTGCAGCCGGCATCGACCGCGACGACGACGCAGGCCTCGCCCCCCTGACGGCGCTGCGCTTCGCGGTCCGCATCGACCAACCCGGCACTCGCATACGGGACTTCCACACCGCCCACCATCCGGTCACCGGCAAGTCGATGCCCCTCTCGGAACGCTTCTACCTCGCCGACGCCGTCTTCGTCGCCGCCGTCGAAGGCGACCTGGCCCTGCTCACCCGCCTGCACACCGCCCTGCGCTCCCCCGTCTATCTGCCTTTCCTCGGCCGCCGCTCCTGCCCGCCCTCAGGCCCCGTCGACCTCGCCCTCCACGCCGACGCCCGCCTCGAGGACATCGTGCGAGACGTCCCCTGGCAGGCGTCTGCCTGGTACCGCAGACGCCACCGCCAACCGCAGCAGCTGACCGTCCTGCGCGAAAAGACAGCAGACGACCCGGCACCCGCCGACACCCTTCGCGACCAGCCCCTCAGCTTCTCCCCCGCACACCGGCGCCACGCCCTGCGCACCATCGTCACCGAGCAGACGCCCCTCCCGCCCGGCCTGTCGGGCACCGACCAGCAGCACGACCCGTTCGAGGCTCTGACCGACGACCTCACCGATGTCCTGGATGGAGACGGCGCCTGATGTTCCTGACCCGCTTCCGCTTCAACACCGCGCGCCCCGGAGCCCGCCGCCTCCTGTCCTCACCGCAGGTCCTGCATGCCGCCGTCATGTCCTCCTTCCCTCAACTGCTGCCCACCGATACACCGACCCCTGACACGCCGCGCGTGCTGTGGCGCCTGGACCAGCCGGCCCGCGCCGAGCTCATGCTCTACGTCGTCAGCCCAGACCGGCCCGACATGACCCACCTGGTCGAACAGGCCGGCTGGCCCACCGCAGCCACCCCGGAAAACCCCGGATGGCAAACCAGGCCCTACAAGCCGTTCCTCGACCGCCTGACCACAGGCGGCGACTGGGCATTCCGGCTCACCGCAAATCCAGTCCACTCCATCCGCCGTAAGGACGGCGAGCCCACCAAGATCACCGCCCACGTCACGCCCGCACACCAAATGGGCTGGCTGCTCGACCCGCAACGCCAGGAACGCTGCGGCTTCCGCATCCTCGAAAAGCCCGCTAGCCAGCGGCTCCTGCCCGACGGCACCACACGCGCCGGGGCGCCCCACCACGGCGACCGCTATGCACTGGCCGTCAGTGACACACGGCCCCTGTCCTTCACCAAATCCCGGGCAGCCGACGGCAAGCGCAGCGGCAAACCTGTCACCGTCCTGACCGTCACCTTCAACGGACACCTTGAGGTCACCGACCCTGACGCTCTGCGCCGCTGCCTCACCCAGGGCATCGGCCGGGCCAGAGCGTATGGCTGCGGTCTGCTCACCCTCGCCCCCATCGCCGCGGACCCGCGGGCCGTTGCATGACGACGGTCTCCCAGCGCGCGGCGCTGACACCCCGGCAACTCACCCGCACCAGCGAGCGCCTCTCCTTCATCTACCTGGAACGCTGTACCGTGCACCGCGACGCCAACGCCATCACGGCACAGGACGCCGAAGGAACCACCCACATCCCGTCCGCCACCATCGGCACCCTCCTGCTCGGCCCCGGAACCCGCATCACCCACCAGGCCATGAGCGTGCTGGGCGAGACAGGAGCGGCCGTCTGCTGGGTCGGCGAGCGAGGAGTGCGCTACTACGCCTCCGGACGCGCTCTGAGCCGCTCCTCCGCACTGATGGAAGCCCAGGCCCGGCAGTGGGCCAACCCGCGCAACCGCCTCGCAGTGGCCCGCGCCATGTACCAACTGCGCTTCCCCGACGATGATCCCTCAGGCTTGACCCGACAACAGCTCCTCGGCGCCGAAGGACGTCGCGTCAAAGACTGCTACCGCGCCCAGGCAGTCCGAACCGGCGTCCCCTGGCAAGGCCGCCGCTACATTCCCGGGAACTTCGCAGCTGCCGACGCCGTCAACCAGGCCATCACCGCAGCAGCCCAGTGCATGTACGGCATCGCGCACGCCGTCGTCACCTCCCTGGGCTGCAGCCCAGCACTCGGCTTCGTCCACTCCGGCCACGAACTCTCCTTCGTCCTCGACATCGCCGACCTCTACAAGACAGAAATCGGCATCCCACTGGCATTCGACACAGCAGCAGAAGGAGAGGAAGACATCGGCTCCCGGACCCGCCGCGCACTGCGCGACCGCATCAACGAGACCTCCCTCCTCAACCGCTGCGTCGACGACATCAAATGCCTGCTCCTTTCAGGAACACCCGACTCCCCCACCGACATCGACCGAGACGTCGTCACCCTCCAGAGCGACGGCGGCCACGAAGTCGCTTCCGGCGTCAACTACGACGGCCCGGACGACTACGAGGACATCAGCTGGTGACCGTCATCGTTCTCACCAACTGCCCCGCCGGGCTACGCGGCTTCCTCACCCGCTGGCTACTGGAAATCTCCGCAGGCGTATTCGTAGGCAACCCCTCAGCCCGGATCCGCGACGTGCTCTGGGAGGAAGTCCAGCAATACGCAAGCCAGGGCCGCGCCCTTCTCGCCCACACCACCAACTCCGAACAGGGCTTCACTTTCCGTACCCACGATCACGCGTGGCACCCGACGGACTACGAAGGTGTCACCCTGATCCGCCGCCCCGACCCCGCCACGAGAGCAACCGCACCGGCTCCCGAAAGCGAACCGCCCTCCGGCTGGAGCAGAGCTGCGAAGCGTCGGCGCTTCGGCAGAGGCCGATAACCAGCGAGCAGTAACCGTGGATCACGGCCAGGTAGTGCACCGGGACCATGTACAGGGAGCAGACCTCGCGCGCCAAGTCCCCGACTGCCAGGGCAGGGGCGATCCCCTGCTCACTCGCGGGCGGCCTCGTGAGGGGGCTATCCCCGCGGGTGCAGGGAGCAGGCCGGGTTCCATGGGACGTCTGTCCGACCGAAGGGACCATCCCTGCGCCGAGCAGTTGTTGGTGCGGGTTGGTTGTTGGGGTGGCGTGGGGCCATCCCCGCAGGTGCGGGGAGCAGAGCTCTGTCAGATCTGGGGCTGCGGAGTCCACGGGACCATCCCCGCGGGTGCGGGGAGCAGCCGTGGCCGGTGTCGTCGTCGGCATCCACCAAGGGACCATCCCCGCGGGTGCGGGGAGCAGGGCCGTGGCGGAGTCGACGTCGCCTTGGGCGAGGGACCATCCCCGCGGGTGCGGGGAGCAGAGTCAGCGGCCCGCGCACCTCGTGCCGCGCCGGGGACCATCCCCGCGGGTGCGGGGAGCAGCGCCCTCACCCTCGGGGAGTCAGCTCTCGCCTGGACCATCCCCGCGGGTGCGGGGAGCAGCCCCACCCGCTCGGGGCCGGGTCGACGCCGTTGGGACCATCCCCGCGGGTGCGGGGAGCAGCCTCCCTGGTCGCCGGAAAACCCGCTGTTCTGGGAACCATCCCCGCGGGTGCGGGGAGCAGCCGCGCCCGGACGGCTTCGGATCCACGCCGTTGGGACCATCCCCGCGGGTGCGGGGAGCAGAGCACCGGGCGCGCCGGGCCGACGTTGCAGCCGGGACCATCCCCGCGGGTGCGGGGAGCAGTGGGGCTTGGAGCCGTAGAACGCGGCGCCCGTGGGACCATCCCCGCGGGTGCGGGGAGCAGAGCGGAGTGCCGTCCTTCCAGCCGGCGAACTTGGGACCATCCCCGCGGGTGCGGGGAGCAGGTGGCGGTAGAACGAGGCGCAGCCGTCGAGCTGGGACCATCCCCGCGGGTGCGGGGAGCAGCCTTCCATGCCGCGCAGTTGGTCGAGGGTGACGGGACCATCCCCGCGGGTGCGGGGAGCAGATGATCCCGCCGCGGGTCGTCCACGCGGAGCCGGGACCATCCCCGCGGGTGCGGGGAGCAGACGCCCAGGCGGATCGCGTGATCGCGTTCGACGGGACCATCCCCGCGGGTGCGGGGAGCAGGCCGGACCCCGTCGGCCCCAGAACCTCCACGTGGGACCATCCCCGCGGGTGCGGGGAGCAGATCCTCGGACTGTCCAAGCTGATCGTGAGGCCGGGACCATCCCCGCGGGTGCGGGGAGCAGACCTCCCCCGTCCCAGCCAGCGGGCCGGGCAGGGGACCATCCCCGCGGGTGCGGGGAGCAGCCGGACTGCGGGGCGGACTTCGGCTCATGCCCGGGACCATCCCCGCGGGTGCGGGGAGCAGAGCTCCACACCAACGTCCGCTACGTCCGCCCGGGGACCATCCCCGCGGGTGCGGGGAGCAGACCTCCCCCGTCCCAGCCAGCGGGCCGGGCAGGGGACCATCCCCGCGGGTGCGGGGAGCAGACGACGACGGAGGCCGGCCTGCTGGCCGGGCAGGGACCATCCCCGCGGGTGCGGGGAGCAGGGGCGTGTCCTTCTGCCGCGCCCGCGCGAGGCGGGACCATCCCCGCGGGTGCGGGGAGCAGGCGCCCTGGTCGTTGACGCTCTTGACGTACTTGGGACCATCCCCGCGGGTGCGGGGAGCAGTGATCGCTGAGGTCAGTGAGCTGCGGGGGGAGGGGACCATCCCCGCGGGTGCGGGAAGCAGATGACTTCGTCCCACGTGAGGGTCCAATTCAGGGGACCATCCCCGCGGGTGCGGGGAGCAGTTTGGCGCGTTCGGTGTCGGAGGAGCTGCCCGGGGACCATCCCCGCGGGTGCGGGGAGCAGGATCTTCGCCTCCTTCTCCGGGGCGATCCCGTGGGACCATCCCCGCGGGTGCGGGGAGCAGGTGCCCAGCCCTGCGGAGTCCGCACTCAAGTGGGGACCATCCCCGCGGGTGCGGGGAGCAGTCGGCAACAGCACCGACCTTCTTGCCGACCTCGGGACCATCCCCGCGGGTGCGGGGAGCAGAGTTCCGTCTGGAGGACTGGAACGACCGGCTGTGGACCATCCCCGCGGGTGCGGGGAGCAGAGCCCGGCGGGACCCAGAGCAGGGGATCGTCCGGGACCATCCCCGCGGGTGCGGGGAGCAGGTACCGGTGGCGTCCGTGACCGTGGATCCGGTGGGACCATCCCCGCGGGTGCGGGGAGCAGACGCCCCACACCGTGGGCGTGGCAGTCCCGAAGGGACCATCCCCGCGGGTGCGGGGAGCAGAAACGGCGGAACCGGTCCCCCCTGGCAACTTGGGGACCATCCCCGCGGGTGCGGGGAGCAGACCCCAGACGGAGCCGTCGAACGCGCAATACAGGGACCATCCCCGCGGGTGCGGGGAGCAGTTGTTCATGCCGTCGCCTCCCTAGACGATCTTGGGACCATCCCCGCGGGTGCGGGGAGCAGACTGCCTGACCTGCGACGCTACCGGCCCGGCAGAGTGTTTCCATTGACTTTCACCGATCTCGGCAAATCAGCCAAAACGCCCCCTTGTGCAGTCTCGTTTGCAGATCTACATCCATCACCAAGTCTATGAGGGGGTGCCCCTACTGCCGGTAACACTCCAGCAGCCGGCGCGCTGAACTGCCGTGGTAGGACTCGTGGTTGGGCCAACCACTGACATCCCCAAGTGCTCGGCAGCAATGCGGAATCCCGGGTTGTGTAGAGGCGAGCACCAGGTCCTGCGCAGTTGGTGTACCCAGGCCGCTACCCACGTTGAGAAGCCCTCGGTCTTCATCTGCGCATTCAACCCGGCGGTACGAAGCAGGACCGTCCCGGCTTCTTTCTGGAGGCGGCGCGCACCCGGCGTGCCGGGCAGCCCCTCCATCTGCGTCCCGGGGGCGAGCGTTTAGACCGTTCCTGGAGCCAGCGCTTCCTACCGGGTGCCCTTGGTCGGGTCTGTGGTCGGCCTGACCAGGAGGCCGACCATGGGTTTTGTGTCCCCATCGTGTCCGTGGTCGGGGCCGCTTGGTCGGGGGTTGGGTCGGGGTCTGCGGGTTTTCTCGAGGTCAGCAAGTACGTGATCTGACCTGGGGGTTTGACTATGTCTCCTGGCAAGCAGGCACTACGGCGCGGCAGTTCCCCTTCACGGGTCGCAGGCGTAGAGCTGGAGAAGATGAGGCGCCGCGTGCGTGTGTCACGCCTGGTCCTGTTCACTGCGATCACGGCCGGGCCCGTTGCCCTGGGTGTCGCAGTTATGTCCAGGCAGGCCACCGTTGCCGCTGCACCGTCGGATAAGACGGCCTCGGTCTCTGTGCGCACTGCAGCCACCGGGGCCGACCCTGCGGGCTATGCGCAGCTGTTCGTCGACGCCTGGCTGCGCAGCAGCGCCGACAACGCGAGCAGTGCGCAGGCGCGGCTTGCGCAGTCCCTCGCGCCTGGCGTCGACCTGCCGGACCGCATCGCCGGTGCGCAAGCGGAGCCGGCATCGGTGACTGCGGTGCGCAGTGTGCAGCGTGGTGTCGGTGCGTGGGCGGTGACGGTGGCTGCGCAGTACCCGGGTGGACAGTTGCGCTACTTCGTCGTCCCTGTGACCGCCGACGCGAGCGGCGACTCGTTCGCCGTGACCGGCGCCCTCGGTGTCGTGGCCGGTCCGGCGCGCGCGGTGGTGAGCCGGTCGCCGTATCGGGTGAGTGTGCCGTCCGAGGGTGATCTGGCCTCAGCCATCGGCGAGTTCTTGGGCGCATATCTGACCGGGGCTGGAGAGGTGGACCGCTATCTCGCGCCTGGGGTGCGGCTGTCGCCCATCTCCCCCGCTCCGTACACCGCGGTCACCGTTCAGAATGTGTCGGGCGCCGAGGAGGCTGCGGCCGACGAGGAGGTGCCGGCCGACGGTACGAAGGTGCGCGTTCTCGCTCAGGTGGAAGCCCGGGATGCCGCGGGTCGGTGGCCGCTGGCGTACGAGCTCACACTCCAGGCCCGCTCGGGCCGTTGGGACGTTGCCGCGCTTGAGTCCGGGACCGCCCAGGGTGGGGGTGCCCGGTGACCACGGTGCACACCCTGCTGCTCGCTGGCCAGCTCAACGACCTCGGCGACTCGTGGATCAACATGTTCAGGGAGTGGGCGACCAAGGGGTTGCAGGCTGGTCTGATCGTTCTCGTCGTCGTGATCATGAT
Organism: Streptomyces sp. NBC_00386; assembly: GCF_036063235.1. Taxonomy (NCBI): domain Bacteria; kingdom Bacillati; phylum Actinomycetota; class Actinomycetes; order Kitasatosporales; family Streptomycetaceae; genus Streptomyces; species Streptomyces sp. NBC_00386. The sequence goes on along the minus strand of NZ_CP107950.1, from coordinate 9,760,550 downwards.
CCAGAGGTTCAGTCTCAAGGCCGGGATCGGCGCCTTGCTGTTGATGATCATCGCGCTCGGGCTGTACAACGCGCGCAACGACCTCGCGAACATGTTCGAGGACGAGGTGAAGAACCCGGCCAAGAGCGCACCCGCCGTCTCCGGCATCGTCCAGTCCGAACTCCCCTCATCCCACGGCCACATGCCGGGCATCGGAGGCTGGCTGTGACCGCGGCTGCGACACGGGTGAGCCGCTTCTACACTTCCGCCCGCCGTCATCCCTGGGTCTTGGGCAAGGTCGCCGACTGGAAGATCCCGCTCGGTCCCTACACCCCTGCGCAGATCACGGTCGCTGTCAGCGGTGGCTTCCTCCTGGCGAAGACCATCAGTTGGTGGTCGTGGATGGGGCCGGTCCCCATCATCGGGTGGGTGCTGACGATCTGGTTGGTACGCCGGCCGAAGATTGCCGGCCGGGCGCCGGTGCAGATTGCTGTGGGCTGGGTGCTGCTCGGCTGGCAGCCGCAGGGAGGGCGGATCGGCGGGCGGGCGGCCCGCGATCGCGCGCCGCGGCCGCTGCTCGGGGCATTCACCATCGAGGGTGCGCCTGTGCCGGACCTCGCTGTGACGGCCCCGGCGGCTCGGCGCAGTGTCCTTCGGGCACCGCTTCCCCAACCGACCGCTGGTCGCTCGTTCGCGCGCCACCGCAGGCAACCGGCCGCTCCCGCCGTACTGACAGGGCCGGTGTCGGGTGTGCAGCAGTTGGTCGCGCTCGCCCAGCAGGCAGGGGGTGTGCGGTGAGGGTTCCGATCCGTCATATCGCCGGGCACCTGGTGTGGTCGACGCAGGGCAGCGTGTGGGCCCTCTACCGCCTGCATCCGGGTCCGGACGCCCAGGGGCAGCGCGAGGAGGCCATCCAGGGCACCTATGTGCCCGCAGCTGTCCGGGACGAACAGCTGGCGAAGATCACTCACTTGGTGCGGTCACTGCCCGGGGCGCGGCTGTTCGGTCTGTGTGCCCAGGTCGACCCGGGGGAGATCGCCCTGCGGATGATCGAGGGCATCGAGCCAGCCGAGCAGGCGTCCCGTGCGGGCCAGCACCCGTGGGTGGAGAACGTCGAGGCCACCTTGGAGCTGCTGGACGGCCAGGAGATGCACCGCCGTACCCTGTGGCTGGCCGTGCCCCTGCAGACCCAGACCGCGGGTGTGCGGGTGCCGGCGTGGCTCGGCGCGGCGTGGGCCGAGATCGCGCCCCTGCTGGGCGTCCGGCCGGTGCCCGTGTCGCGGCGTGAGGTGAGCGCCTGCCGTGAGCAGGCGTCCCGGGTGGAGGCCGGGCTCGCCGGCGGTGTCGTCTTCCGTCCGGCCCGCCCGGCGGAGATCGTGTGGATGGTCCAGCACGCCCTGCACCGCGGTCTCGCGGAGCCTCTTCTTGCTGAGGCAGAGATCTCTGGCCTGTACGGCGGGCAGATCCGTGACGGTGTGCTGCGCTCCCCCAGCTACGTTGGCCTCGGCCAGGTCCGCCTGCAGGAAGGCGGCCTCGACCCCGCTCTGGACGACGTTCAGGAGCTCAAGAGCGCGGGTCGGATCACCAGGTTGGGCCGCAAAGCCTGGTGGCGGCTGAACACGAGCTCGCCGCTGGGGCGGCGCTGGCTGCAGGTCGAGTCCGACGCCGGAATCGGCTACCAGGCGCACCTGGTGCTGGCCGAGTGCCCGCCCACGGTGAGCCAGGATGCCGCGGATCTGTTCGCCCAGCTGGAGAGCCTGGACTTCCCCGTCGACTACACGGTGGACCTCACCCTCGTGCCTGCGGAGAAGGCACGCGCTCAGGTACGGCGCAAGAAGAACGAATTGATCGACCAGGCCGACCAGTACGACGCCCGGCCGACCGGCATGCCCGCCTCGCTCACCGAGGCCGCCCGCGATCTGGGCGAGCTGGACGCCCGTCTGTCGCGCACCAGCGTGGAGGTCGAGGTGCAGTCGGTGAGCGTGCTGACGGTGTGGGGGCCGACCGCTGCCGTCTGCGACGCCCGGGCCCGCGCCCTGGCCGCGCTGCTCGGCGGCACCGACTATCGTGCGGTGCGCCCGGCCGGTCTGCAGGAGTTCCTGTTCACCCTGGGCCTGCCCGGAAATGTGCGGCCGGGCATGGTGCGGGAGTTCACCCAGCACCAGGTCAGCGAGGACTGGGCGCTGAACGGCGCCTTCACCGTTTCGGAGGTCGGCGACCCGAACGGCATGTTCCTTGGCATCGACCTCGACAGCGGCACGACTCGCCCCGTGATGATCAACGTGGCAGACGCGCCCAAGGTCGATGCATCGGCTTCCATGGGCATCGTCGGGGATCTCGGTGCGGGCAAGAGCGTGCTGCAGAAGCTGATCGCGGAGGCAGTCTGGGCGCGTGGCGGCTGCGCCATCTGCATCGACCGCACTCCGGTCCGCGAGTGGGCCGCCTTCGCCCGCACCGCAGCCGCAGACCGCGTCCAGATCATCGACGCCGCCCAGGCCGAGGTGTCCATCGACCCGCTGCGCATGTTCGACGGGCCCGAAGCCCGTCACTACGCCTTGTCCTACCTCACTTTGCAGCTCGGCATCGGCCCGATGAGCACCAGCGGAGAGGTCCTCCACCACGCCGTCGCACAGGCCGCCGCTAGTAACAGCCCGTCGATGCACCGCGTCCTTGAGGTCCTCGAGGAGATGACCACAAACGAGGCGGGTCAGCGGAAGGACGCGGCCTCCACCCTCGCTGGCCTCATCCGCGTCGTCGCCACCAACTCCCTGGCGAGGATGGTGTTCGACCCGACGCTGGCGCCGGTACGGCTGGACGCCTCCAGCACCACCGACATGATCGTCATCACCACGACCGGGCTGACGCTTCCGCCCACGGCCGCGTTCGACAGGCCCGAGGTCCTGCGCCAGCAGCCGCTGGAAGCATTGATCGGCCGCGCGGTGCTCTACCTGATCGCGGCGATCGCCCGGCAAACCGCGTTCGAGGATCCGGAACGGTTCACCGCCGTGGTCTTGGACGAGTTGTACTGGCTGACCTCCTCGACCGAGGGCACAGCCTTGGTCCACGAGATCCTCCACGACGGCCGTAAACACGGCGCAGGGCTCCTGGCGGGCTCGCACGACGCCGTCGAGCTCGGACCCGACCGCGGATTGATGGCCTATCGGGCGCTTGCTCGCACCGCCGACCGTGACCGTGCCCGCCGTGGCCTGGAGTTCGTCGGGCTCGATCCGAACGACGGCGAACTGTTGCAGCTGGTGACTACCGGCTTGTCCCCCATCGGGCAACGGGGTCGCGAAGGCGAGTTCCTCATCGCGTGTCCGCGGCAGAACACCGGCCGCGTCAAGGTCGTCATCCCTCGCATCGAGCGGATCTCTTCCGCCATCACCACGACCCCAGGACGCCGCACCACCGCGCCCGTGTCCGTACCGGTTGCTGGCGCCGCACTGGGCGACCGTTCGAAGGACGTGCGATGACCTCTTTCGCACCCAGCCGCTCCCGGCGCCTGGCTGCAGCAGCGAGCGCTGTCACGGCGATTGCTGTCGCCGTCGGCGTGCTCGTGTTGGCGCTCGGGGTGAGTCTGCCGGAGGCCTGGTGGCCGCGCACGGACCAGGCATTCGCCACCAACGCCGCCCATACGCCGGCAGATGTTTGCGATCGAATAATCGGTCCGGCCAAGGCGTACTGCGAGCACGGCCGCCATTCCACCAGCGCCCGATCTGCCCAGGCCGATGGTGACGCCGCCGCGTGGAGGCTCCTGCCTGCTGCGGCGGCGGTTGGGGCGCTCGTGATCTGGCGACGCCGCACCCCTATGCGGCAGGGACGGGCTTGAGATGTTCCGTCTAGACCGCGGCATGCTGCGCTCGTCCGGCTTCGTTTTGTTGCTCACCGCTGTGTTCGTCGTGGTCAACAGCCAGGTCGTGTACGCGGCCGGCAGCACCAGCGAGAGCGGAGACCTGCTGTCCCCGTTGAACATCACCTCCTCCGAGGGGGTGCCGATCAACGGGTATGAGCTGAACGCTTCCGGTGGTTCCATCTTCGCGTTCAAGTCGCAGGCTCTGGTCTTCGCGTTATCTGGTCTGTTCACCCTGATCCGGCTGCTGGTCGGGCTGGCGGGGTGGGCGATCGAGCTGGCGTTTCGTTTCCCGCTGCTGAAGATCCTGATCCATCCGGCGCAGAAGGTCGCCGATACCTACGGCCATGTGGTCGTCGATGAGCTCGGGCTGAAGGGGCTGCTGCTGGCGTGGGCGTTTGTGTTCGCCGCCTTCATGATCGTGCGTGGCAAGGTGGGTCGCGGCCTGGGTGAAATCTTCCTGACCTTGTTGATCGCGGCGTTCGCGGCATCCGCGTTCGTGCGCCCCGACTACCTGCTTGCTCAGGACGGCCCGCTGGGTCAAGGCGAGCAGGTGGCTGCCGAGGTCGCCCGGCAAAGCGTCGCGTCCTACGACTGGGGCGGCAAGCTTGCCAGCCTGGGGCCGTGCGATGGCCTGGCTGGCAACGCTGAGCTCAAATGCCTGGAGCGTGAGGGCGAGGGCCCGGTCTCCGCTACCGAGGTGGCCCGTCCCATCCAGGATTCGATCACGAACGCGTTGATCGTCAAGCCGTACATGCTGCTCCAGTACGGGCGCATCCTCGACCCGGCCAAGACTGCTGACCGTAAGGCGTACGCCGTCCATCTGAAGTGGGTCACCGGCGGATACATGCCCAGCGCGGGACCGCCTTCGGACAAGGCGAAGGACGCCTGCAGCAAGGTCCACGGCCCGGCCAAGAAGTACTGCGAGCGCGGCGTCGACAAACGAATGGGTGAGGCAAGCGATGATCTGCCCGAGTTCACCCCGGGAGGTGAGCTTCTGAATGCGTCCAACGCGCTCGTCACCGACGAGGACCGGGCGTTTGCCGCGTTCCTCGCCGATATGAAGAAGGCTGGTCCGGTGGGCAAGTCGTGCGCCGCCTACGCCGACAAGCCCACCTGGTGGCGGGTGGGTGGCGCCGCCTTGCTGCTGATCGCCGCTTTGTTCATCTGCGGCATGCTGCTGTCGTCTGCCATTGTGCTGCTGGGCACCCAGGGCATCTGCGTGGCCGCCGCCGCGGCAGGCGCTATCACCTTCATCGCGGGCATGCTGCCCGGGCCGGCGCGCCAGAGCGTGTGGAAGTGGCTGTCGCTGTGGGGGATCGCGGTCCTCGCCCTGGTCGGCGTGTGCGCGTTTGTGCCGTTCTTTGGTATCGCCGTGGATGCCACCATCACCAACGGGCCCGACCTGGTGGTGGAGCGCATTCTGTTGATCGACGTGCTCGCCATTGCCGGTGCTGCTGGGCACCGCCGCCTGCTGACGGGTATCACGTCTTTTGGGCGGCGTATGGCGATGCGGATGCGCTACGCCAAGGTCGGCGGCACCCACCTGCCCGGCGACACCAGCGAACTCGGTGCAGCGCTCGCTATGAACTCTCCTGCCGCGCTGGGTGGTTGCGGCGGGGGTTTGCGGGCGTTTACCGGCGGTGGGGGCGGCCGGTTCGGGATGCTGGGCACTCGCCAGCGCCTGATGGGCGCCCTCACTTCCCTTACCGACGGGGCGGGCATGCCTGCCGACACGGGAGGGATGCTGGCCGATGCGAGTGCCGAGGCCCGGCGTGGGCTGGCGCCGCTCACTGCGGCGGCTGCTGTGGGCGGGCTGGGTGCGCGGCTCGGGGTGCAGGGCGGGTACTGGTTGTTGATCGGTCGGCGCCCTGACCGGGAGCAGTTGGCCAAGTGGCGCAAGCCCACCGCGGACGGCGACCCGGGCGTGGGCGGACCGTCGGATGGCGGGAACGGTGGTTCAGGCGGTTCGGGGCCGCGTCGGCCTGCAGGGTCGCCCGACCGGTATCGCAACAAGCAGGGGCAGGTCATCGACCGCACCACCGGCCAGATTCTGCACGACCAGAACAGCGACCGCACGCTGCTGTCGACGCGGGCTCACAACCGGCTGGTGCGCTTTCGCGGGTACCGCATCCTCAACCGGGGCGGTCGGGCCGCGTACGGGGCGACGGTTGGTCTGCCGGCCAACGTTCGTCGGGCGCGGTCGGGGGGATCGCGCTATTCCCAGGACGCCCGCCAGCAGGTGCAGGTGTGGGGGAACACCGTCCGTGAGGACGGTCTGGCCTGGGCAGAGTCGGGGCGTCATGTGGCGCGTGTCGTGCGGGAGAACAGTGACAGCGGGGGTCCTGGTCCCTTCGTCAGCCGCCGTCTGCCGGTTGCCGCCGCCCCAGCGGCTACCGCTCGCCCGCCCACTTCGGCGCCGCCTGCGCCCTCCAGTCGTTCTTCGGGCCGTCCCTCTTCTGCTCCGCCACCTCCGGCCGCGCGCACAGGCGGTTCGGCAACCACTGCCTCCCCGGCACCGCTCCCCCGCCGCAACAGGCCCACACCGGCGGGAGATCTCGGCCGGCCCCTTCTTCCCGGGGCCCCGGACGCGCGCAGTAGTGCACGCGATGAGGCGCGGGCCCGGATGCGGGAGTTGTTGCGGCGCACCGCGGCCGACGCCGATCGACTGCGCCAGGTGCGGGATCGGTGGCAGAACGAGAACGGTGAGGATGCGTGAGGCCGCCCAGGCGCCGCGTGAGGCGGTGGGGATGCATGGTGGCGCTGTTGATGTTCGCTGCCGTGTGCTGTGCCGCGCCGGTAGGGAACGCGATTGGCGCGTACGTCGCGCTGAAGACGGGTTTGCAGGACGACGGTGGGATTGCCGAGGGTGGCAGCGTCGCGGACATCCCTGCCCGGATGCTGATCGCCTACAAGAAGGCGGTCCGGCAGGTCGGGACGTACGTGCCGAGGTGCCGGGGCATGGTCTGGCCGGTCCTGGCCGGGATCGCCAAGGTCGAGTCCAATCATGCAGTTGGCAGGAGTGTCGCAAACGACGGCGACATCCGTCCGAAGATCTACGGGGTGCTCCTCAACGGCTCCGGCGCCGGAGGGAACACCACCGTTCTCCCAGACACCGATGGTGGCAAATGGGACGGCACGGCGAACGGGGAGCGCGCGGTTGGTGCGTTTCAGTTCCTGCCCTCCACCTGGGAGGTGATCGGCAAGGACGCCAATGGGGACAAGGTCGCTGACCCGCACAATGCTGATGACGCCGCTCTCGGCGCCGCGGTCTACCTGTGTGGAGGTGGCCGTGACCTGACCCGGCGGTCGCAGTTGAAGGTCGCGATCTTGCAGTACAACCACTCGGACGCGTACGTGGCGAACGTGCTGGGCTGGATCGACCAGTACACGCAGGCCGCCAAGGACCCCGCTCTGAAGAACGTCTCGGGACGAGTCCGCACCGTCATCGAGGCGGCGCTCTCCCAGCGGGGCGCCCCCTATTCGTGGGGCGGCGGCAACGCCCAGGGTCGGTCGACGGGGATCTGCTGCTCGCCCAGCGGAAAGAGCGGCGCCGGCATCAAGGGATTCGACTGCTCGGGGCTGACCTTGTACGCGTACGCCAAGGTCGGCATCGGCCTGCCTCGGACAGCAGCCGCGCAAGCCGGCGTCGGCCGGCGGATACCCGCTGGCCTCGGCACCGGCGCCCTCAAGCCGGGTGACCTCGTCTTCTATGCCTACGCCCCGGGACGTGATTCCACGATCTATCACGTCGGCATGTACACCGGCAGCGGCCAAATGATCAACGCCGCCCGTCCTGGGACCGTCGTACGGCTGGACTCCGTGAACGCCATGTCGGGCTATGCGGGGGGAGCGCGACTGCTGTGACCACTGCCCCGCGCTCTCCGTGTCTGCTGGTGCTGAGCACCGTCGTCCTCGCCGTCGTCGGCGTCGCGCTGCTGGGCGTACCCCACGGTCAGGAGCCGTTGCCGCCGGCCCCGGTGACGTCGTCTGCCGCGCGCGCAGCCACGCAGCGGTCGTCGGCTGTGGCTCCCCCCTCCAGCCAGCCGGCCATGCCCCAGACTCCGTCGACGGCATCCGTGACACCGGCTGTTCCGTCAGGCCTCCCCTCCGCGCTGGCGCCGCATGGCGAGGGCGCGGCGGGCGACCGGGCTATCCAGCGGTCGCTGGAGGCAGCCTGGCCTGCCGACCTTCCTGTTGCCGACGAACGGGAGTTACTCGTCTTCGGGCGGTTACTGCTGCGGGCGGACGCCACTGGCATCGGCCGTTCCCGGTGGCCGCGCGTTTTCGACGACCCGAACCAGGCGCTTGCGCCCGCGTTCGCTGCTGTCGGTTTTCGTGTCCAGGCGGTCATCGCCCGGCGCGACAACGCGGCCGGCCTGGCGGTGGTGCATCTGGTGTGGGCGGGCACCGACCGGGGCGGCACGTTCACCGACGGCCGCATCACCGACTTGCATTTCATCCGCACGATCTCGAAGAAGGGAGTTCCCACGTGGAATCCACAGCCGCGACACTGACCGGCGCAGCAGCCGGCCCTGTCGTCGGCCTGCTCACCGCATTGCTTGCCGCAGCCAGTTGGCTGGGCGCTCACTGGTACCTCCTTGCGGCGGCCGCAGCCATCACGGCGACGGTCGGGGAGGTGGTGGTGCGCTGGTATGCGGCGCGGGCATCGTCGCAGCGCATGGCGCTGGAACTGGTGGCCAGCAGGCACTTCGAGCCGAGCATGGAGGAGATCTTCCGCCATGGACTGCAGCTTGCGCGCGCATCGGCCGCGCTGCCGTGGTGGGCGCCCCGCCGGGCAAGAACAGTGCAGATCCGGTTGCGCGCGGACGGTACGGCCCCGCTGCGTTACCGCATCGAGGGCCCGGCCCGCAGTGAACGGCTGCTGTCCATCAGTCCGTTCGGGCCGGATGTCACGGTCACCCAGGCCGAGCCGATCGCCGACTCGCCGCGCAAGCACACGGTGCGTGCGGAGTTCGTGTTGCGGGGAAATCCGGTGGCGCCGCTGCGGGAGGTGCCGCTGGAGCCGGACCCGTTGCAGCCGCTCGTCGATGCGGTGTCCGACCTGAAGGCGGAGCTTGGTGACCTCGCCGAGATGCGGCTCGACATCCAGCAGGCTTCCCGGTGGACTTTGCGTCTACGGCGTCGTCAACTGCTCGCCGGAGCGCACCAGGCCGCCCGCAGCGAAGCGCAGCGATCCGCCCGCTGGCTGCGTCACGGTGCGGATTCGGTGCTCGCGCATCTTCAGGAGCAGCTCACCGAGAAGGCGACAGCGGGGGCTGGCTCGTCGCGGCGGTTGTTCGTTGCGCCGGCGCCGCGTCGGGTGGACGCGATCAAGGCCCTGGGCAAGCTTGCCGAAGACCAACTGGTCCGGGTGCAAATGCTGGTGGTGTGCCAGGCGGACCAGGAGGGTCGCGCTCAGGCGCAGCTCGCGCAGGTACGTGCCGCGCTGGATGTGTTCGGGGGCCGCTCGCGGTGGGCGATGCGCGGCCGGCAGGTGGGTCCGTGGCGGGTGGGCGGCGCCGACCACTGGCTGAACCGGTCCGGTTTCGAGCGCCGTTGGCGGCTGGGGCACTGTCAGCCGCCGCGCCCGAACTGGGTGCGGATGGAGGAGCTGACCGGTCTGCTCAAGCCCCCGACCATGCATTGCAGGCTGCCGCTACTCGCCGCGGATCTGCCCTCGTTCGCTTTCGGGGACCCACAGTTTCTGCTGCAGGGCACCTACCTCCCTCCATATGGGCGAGAGCGTCTGGTGGCCACCTACGCGGACGAGACGTTCTTCGAAGTGGGGGTCGGGAAAGCCGGAGGTGGAAAGACCGAGCGGGCCCTGGCACAGGCGATCGGCTGGGCCCACGCCGGCGGCGGGCTGATGTTCATCGACCCACACCGCGACTCCTGGCCTCGCGCCATGACATTCCTGGCCCACGAGTCGCTGATGGACCGCATCATGCTGGTCGACCTCAACGGGCTCGGTCCCTCCCCACGGGTGAGCTCATGGAATCCCATCAGCATGCAGCACGGCCGGGCGCCGCACGAAGTCGTCGAGGCGATCACCGACGCCTACGCCTCCGCGCTCGGCTGGGACGACGCGACCGCCCCGCGCGCGATCACCATCCTGACCGCCGCTTTGGCCGTCTTGGTCGCAGTCAATGCCGCCGCCTGCCGAGCCGGACGGCCACAGGATCAGGCCACGCTCTTTCACATAAGGCCGCTGCTCACCGATCCCTCGTTTCGGTCGGCCGCGCTCGCCGTCGCAGAAGACGGCATCGACGAGGAGACCCGCTCCTGGTGGCGGACCGTGTCCCCGACCCTGCCGCCCGATGCGTACGCAGTCGTCCTCAACCCCATGGTCCGTCTGGCCACCAACCCCGTCACCCGCGCGTTCCTGGGCCAGCCGGTCGGCGTCTATGACATCCGCACGGCGATGGACTCCCAAACGATTGTGTGGGTGTGCCCGGGTGGCAGCGGGCCCACCGACCGCCTGCTCACGGCGCTGCTGGCACGTGATCTGCTGCGGGCGGTGCGCTCGCGCCGCGACCTGCCCGAGGAGCAACGGGTGCCGTTTCGCCCGTACTTCGACGAGCTGATCACGCTGACCGGGTCGGCGCCGGAGACCATCGCCGCCATGTTCGAAGACTTCCGCAAATACCGCGTACACGTCCACGGCATGACCCAGTTGCTGGCCCGCCTGCCGGCGCCGGTGCGGCTCTCGCTGATGCAAAACGCGTCCACGTTGGCCACCACCGCCGGGTCAACGTCCGCGATCGTTCCGGTCACCGCCGAGTGGGGCAATGACCCCAGCCCTGAACGGGTCGCCACCATGGAGCGCTTCACGCACTACGTGTCCATGAACGTGCACGGCCGCCGCATCGGCCCGGTGAAAATCCGCGGCCCGCACCTCGACACCATTTTCGCCGCTCAAGCCCGCCCCCAGCAGGTCCCCGATCTGGAGCGCGCCGCCCTCACGAACGCCGACGTCCGCCCCCTGTCCGAACTGACCGAACACGCCACCGGCCAACTGGCGCGCGTCGCCGCATTCCTCGCCGAACACACCCCCGGTGCACGCCGAGTCCGTCTGTCGAAGGGATACGAATGACCACCGCCCACCCCCCACGCGACACCACAGCCACGGCCGGGTTCACACCCAGCCCCGTCGAACCCCTCGCCCACCAACTGCTGGCCACCCTCGCCCAGCACCGCCTGGCCACCACCCACCAACTGCACGTCCTGCTACGCCCCGACCGCACCCGCCAGTCGGTCTCCCAACAGCTCAACGCCCTGCGCCGCGAACGCATGGTCGACTTCGCTGTCCTGCCCCAGGCCTATCGCAGCCGCGTCTGGTACCTCACCCCGAAGGCCGCACGACTGACCCGGGACTGGCCCGCGCTACGCGGCCGCCCGCCGTATCCGATCACCTCCGGCTCCGCCGTGTCGCTCAAGACCCCGCACACGCTCACCGTGCTCCGCACCCACCTGGCATTCGTCGCCGATGCCCGCCGCCACGGTGACGAACACGGTCACCTCGACTGGACCCCCGAGGTCTCCCACGCGATCGGCGACGGAGAACGCGTCGTCGCCGACGCCGTCATGCACTACACCGTCACCAGCGGCGAACACCGCCGCAAACTGCGGGCCTTCATCGAGGTCGACCGCACCACCATGAGCAGCGAACGTCTCGCAGCGAAGCTGATCGAGTACGCGCGCCTGTGGTCCTACGAGCCCCCGACGACGGGCCGCCGAAGGGCTACCGGCCCGGGCTGGCTGCGCTGGTACCCGCTGTTCCCTCGCGTCCTGTTCGTCCTCACCGGCGCCACCCAGCCGACCCTGCGGAACCGGATCAGTGACCTACAGGCCATGGTCGCGCAACACCCCCTCGTGGGCACGCTGGCCGGGCAGGTACCGCTCGCCGCAGCAGTCCTGGATGACATCGAACTCCAGGGTCCCAGCGGCGATGTCTGGGTACCGCTGATCGGCGGCGGAGGTCAGTCATGGACCCAGCTGTGACTCGCCGCTCTGCCGCGAACGAGTATCGCAGCCTTGCAACTACCCACAACCCTCTTGCCATTTGCTTCCGCGAACCAGTAATTTACATCCGTACAGCGCGGCATGTGATCCCAACCGCCTTGCACACACTGAGCCTGGGGGATACCAGATGAAGCAGGCCGCCGACTCCATTCGCAACCATGAAGGTAGACATCTGGAGTGACAGGCCTACCGGGATGCGGCTCATCTCGCACATCGGGAGCGTCGGCACCGCCGAAGAGATCGAGGACTTCGAACCCGGGCGGCTCGAACCGACTCAGAGTCGGCCCGTCACGTTCAACGCCGACACGATCCCCGCGACGACCGCGCCCCCTTCCGCAAGAGCGCCACCAGGCCAGACCACCCGTTGCCTAAAGGAAGCTGGACGATCAAAGTTTCCGAGCAAAAACACACAACTACAAATCGACTTTCAGTTTCGGAAGTGACCGAATACGTCCCGAGTTACGCGTATGAACTCGCTAACTATGGTGGGTAGTTGACTGACATATGCGTAACCTTGCGATCACTCAGCATTACCGCGGCTGGACCAGGCCGCGATTCTGGGCTGCCGCATGTCGGAGGCTCAGGGGCAAAGATCAACCGCACCGCGTCGCACAGGGAGACAACGTGACAGCTACGCAACGATCTTCATCGGAGCCCAACATCGCCGCGTCCCGCGCCCGGAAACGCGCAACTACAGTGATTCTCACCGGTTGCCTACTAGCGCTGGCCGGATGTAGCGGCAGCGGCTCGGACCCGTCATCCAAGCCCAACTCCACCTCGAGGACTGCCTCGCCGTCCCCCAGTTCCCCTGTCGACGCCACAGACGCTGCCGTCCTCGCGGCGTACGCCAGTTCCTGGAACGCACACACCGAGGCTTACAGCAAGGCTTCTTCTGCAGGCACCACCCTGAAGGAGAACACCACCTTCGAAGCCTTGGCCGACATCGAGAACAACCTCTCGGCCATGCGCAAGGCCGGACAGGTGACCACCGGGAAGCCTGCGCTCCATCCCAGAGTCGCCCAAGTGACCGAGGCCAAGATCCCTACGGCCACGGTCACAGACTGCGTCGACACTACGAACTGGACTCTGATCGACAAGGTTTCGAAGAAGAAGGTCCCGCTGCCAACAACGCGGCTCATCAAATACGTCAGTACCGCAAAGCTTGAAAAGTGGGGGACGAAGTGGATGGTCACGAAGTTAACCGCTCAAGATCAGGCCTGTTAGCCCGTCATCTCGCTGCACTCACCGGCACTCTCATTCTGACTTCAGTGGGCATCGCCCACGCAAGTGATGATCCCCATGTTGGGACGGGCGACTGCCACATCACCGAGTTCTGCGTCAGCGTCGGCGTCAGTGACGAAACCGACGGCCGTGGCGGTCAAGCAGGGGGCTCACAAGGCGACGGCAACAACAAGATGCAGTGCAAGTACACCAAGGTCAAACCGAAACCTCCGGCCAACCACCCGGCATGGAAGGGCAAAGACCCGGAGAAGAACGACCTGTACCTGATGGAGTGCACGGACGGCGGACAGACCAACCCAGCCAGCTTCGTCGTCGTATCGACGGGTCAGAATCCTGTGCCGCAGCTGGACCCACAGGACCTGGCCCAGCGTGCGGTGGATGCCATGACGCTTCTCGGTCCTGACATCGCCAGCCCGCGCGCAGCTGGGGAGTACACGGTGGGCGTCCCGATGTGGATGTGGGTCAACCAGAGCGCCACGACGTACGGGCCGAACACCGCATCTGCTTCGGCGGGCGGGGTCACCGTCACCGCGACCGCGAAGGTTTCGAAGATCGTATGGTCGATGGGCGACGGCGCCTCCGTGAGCTGCAATGACCCCGGCACGCCGTACACGGCATCCTCAGGCATGGCCCAGTCCCCTACCTGCGGACACGTGTACTCCAAGACCTCGGCCGGTGGCCAGAGCGGCAAGTTCCCGGTGACCGCAACCTCGACGTGGACGATCAATTGGCAGGGCGGCGAACAAGCTGGCCAGCTCACCGAGGTCCGGCAAACCAACGTGCAGGTGGCGGTCGGCGAAGTCCAGGTCGTCAGGTAGGGCCACCGAAAGGAGTACGACGTTGAGCAAGACGAAGGAATCAACAGCGATGGCCGACCGTGGACTGCCACAGCAAATTGGAGCGGCTGTCCCCGTGAGCCCGCCCCGGGTGTCGGCGCGCCGGCGCCGTCCGGGTGTGATCGCTCTGTCGCTGGCGCTCATTGCGGCTGGCGGTGCTGGTGTGGCGGTCTTGCTGCTTCAGGTCGGGCACCGAACTGAGGTTGTCACGGTGGTTCGTGACGTGCAGGTCGGTCAGGTTCTCACCGAGCAGGATCTGGGCAAGGCGTCGATCGCCCTGGATCCGGCGGTGAAGGCGGTACGCGTCAGTGACCTGGATCAGGTGGTGGGCAAGCGGGCTGCCGTAGAGCTGCGGCCTGGCTCGCTGCTGGCCCCGTCGCAGGTGACCAAGGACAGCCTCGTCAAGGCAGGCGAGCAGTTGGTGCCGATCGGGCTCAAGCCGGAGCAGATTCCGGCGACGGTGCTGGTGCCGGGTCAGAGGGTCCAGCTGGTCCATGTGCCTGTGCAGGGCGCGATCGATGCGGACAAGACACCCCATGCAGCTATCGGGTCAAGCAGCAGCTGCTGGCGGTGTCCGTGAGATGACGGTGAAGGCGATCGTTTCGTCGAACTTCTGGCGGGTCGTCAAGCAGTGATGCAGTTGGCCGAGCATGCGGTTGAACAGGCGTCGGAGGGCTGCGTGGTAGCGATCACCGGTGTCTCTTCGGCGGTTGTAGTGGGCATGGGCCCCGGGTGAGGCGGTGAGGGCGGCGAACGCCCAGTGCCGTCCGGTCGCTGCCAGGCGGCTGTTCTTGATCCGCCGATGGCTGACGCGTCTGCTTTTGCCGGATTCACGGGTCACCGGAGCGCTTCCGGCATAAGCCTTGAGGTCCCGGCCCGTCGCGAACCTGGTGCGGTCGTCACCTATCTCAGCGAGCATCCGGGCGCCAGTGAGCACGGAAAGGCCGGGGAAACTTGTGATGATCTCCGCGTCGGGATGCTGAAGAAAGAGTTCCTCGGTGTCACGAGCGAGGTCCTCGCAGGCCCGGCATGCCGCGTCGAGCTGGGCGAGCAGTGCGAGTGTCTGACGCCCCATCGCCGTTTCCACCAGAGCCGGTTGGCGAAGCCGTGTCTCGCGGAGCACTCCGAGGAGTCGGTCGGTCTCGGTATCGATCCGACGCTGGCGGCCGGCCCTTGTGACGGCGGCTCTCAGTCGGCTGCGGGTGAGGCGGGCAGCCTCCGCCGGAGTCGGCGCAACCGCCAGGATCGCGCGGGCCTCTCGGGCAAGCAGACGCTCGCGTTTGTCCGCAAACGCCTCAAGGATCGCCGGGTAGTACTCACGGAGATGAGATCGGAGCCGATTGTGGGCTCGCGTGCGGTCCCAGACCGCGTCCTGCTGAGCTCGAGCCAGAACGGCAATCGCCCTGGCCAGATCGGAGTCGTTCGGCAGCGCCCGATGCTGCTCGGCGTCGGTCCGCAGGATGTTCGCCAGGACCAGGGCGTCGTGGTGGTCGGACTTTTTGCGGGAGACGACATGGCGGTCGCGATAGCGGGCCACAGCCATCGGATTGATGGCGTAGACCCGGCGGCCGGAAGCCCGCAGGCAGGCCACCAGGAGTCCGCGGGAGGTCTCGATCGCGATCGGGATCGGATCGTCCGGGCTGTCGCCGTGCTCGGCGAGCAACTGCAGCAGGTCCTGGAAGCCGGCCGTGTCGTCACTGATCCTGAGCTTGCCGAGCAGTCGGGCGTCGGAGTCGACCACCGCCACGTCGTGGTGGTCCTCCGCCCAGTCGATTCCGCAGGTCACGTGCAACGTGCGCTCCTCTCGAGCCTTCGCTGTCCCTCGGCTTCGAGCCGAGACGGGACCACCCGGCCACCTAATAGAAGCGCTCGCCGGCGCACCACCCCATCAGCCGTCCGTGGCCCCAGCTGAGCCCAGGGGCCTCGCTCTTGTGGAGAGCTCCACGGCTCCGGCTGATCGGGAGGTGGCCCTGGGAACGGCTCGAACCACGGCACGGTACGCCGACCGAATTCGAATCGGCAGAGGCTGGGTCTGCGTCCCTCTTGTCGAAGCGCTCCAGGCGCTGCATACAGACCAGACGTCGCACCCAGCCCCTGCCAGGACTGGCTCAACGGCCAACCCACAGCGCCTATTAGGCATCGGACAGCGCGCCGCGGACGCTTCCTGGGCGGGTCGTGAAGGCTTCCGACGCAGCGCCGGGTACGGGTGTTGTGGTCGTTGACGTTGCTACGTCGGCCGATGACGGGCCGACTGTGGCGGCGTGGGTGTCGGCGGGCACGCTGCGTCTGGTCCTGGCTGCTCCGGATGGCCCCTGATGGCGGTGATAGCACTGGCTGGGTGCAGCGGCGCGCCGGGTGTGACGACGAGTGCGCTCGCGTTACTGCTGGCCTGGCCGTTGGAGCCGGGTCGGCGGATGATTTTGGCTGAGTGTGATCCGGACGGCGGGGCTGTGCTGCACGGATTGTTGCAGGGGACGCTCGGTGACCGTTACGGGCTGCCCAATTTGTCGGTGGCGGCGCGTAGGGGCGAGTTCGGTGAGGCGTTTTGGCGCCAGCTGATCGATTTGAACGGTGAGGATGGTTCCCAGGGTTCGTCGCCCGATCGGTTGTTGCTGCCGGGTATTACTGATCCTGCGCAGGCGGCAAGTCTGAGCCCGGTGTGGAAGTCCCTGGCGAAGATGTTCCGCGGCATCGAGTCGGAGCACGGTCACGACGTTCTGCTGGATCTGGGTCGCCGGGGCGCGTTCGGTCCTTCCGGTGTCCTGGCCGAGCAGGCCGACACGGTTTTGGTGGTGGTGCGCAACACCTTGCGTTGCTTGCAGGCCGCGCAGGGCCGGGTGCGTCAACTGGAGGAGCAGGTCGGGGACGTCGGGCTGCTGGTCATCGACGAGGGTCCCTACCCGGCGGGCGAAGTTCAGCGGGTGTTGCAGGCTCCGGTGGTGGCCACGCTGCCCTATGCGCCGAAGGATGCTCGTGTGCTGTCGGACGGTGATGAGCAGCCGCGGCATTTCACGAGGTCGAAGTTGATGAGGGCGGCACGAACGACTGGCGCCCTGCTGGTGCAGCGGGCCGCTGTCCGGCGTGCGCGCCTTGATCCGCGCGCTGCGTTCGCTTCGGGGGTGCCTGGTGCGCGGTAGGCCTTTGCACGCTGACCCGACGGTGGCCCCGCCGTCTGGTCCTCGCCCGGCCAAGGCGGCATCGGCTGGTGCGGCCGCGAGTACGCGCGCACTGGGTAGCTCAACGCCGCAGGTCACGGTGGACTACCGGGTTGCGCGGCACATTGCTGCCCAAGTGGCCAAGCAGCGCGAGGAGTTACTGAAGAGCACGCCGGACATGGATCGGGCCGGCGAGGAGCAGCGTTGTCTGGATTGGATCAACGAGGCGGTTGCCTTGTGGTCGGATGCTCAGGCGATGACGCCGCTGCAGGACGAGGTGCTCCGCCGTGGCGTCTACGATCTGCTTTTTCGGGCGGGTCGGCTGCAGCCGTACTTGGACGATGAGCGGGTTGAGGACATCATCATCCAGGGTCCGAGCGAGGTGTGGTTGGACTACGGCGACGGTGAGCGCCGCATGGTCGGGCCGATCGCTGATTCCGAGGAAGAACTCCTGGATTTGCTACGGGAGTTGGCGAGGGGTTCTGGGCATAACGAGCGCACGATCTCGACCGCGAACCCGACGCTGGCGCTGTCTTTGCAGGATGGGTCTCGTCTTCAGGCGATTACGGGGCTGGGGCCGATGACGTATGCGGTGATCCGCCGGCACCGGGTCTCTCATGCCGACCTGGATCATCTGGTTCGTCTGGGCACGATCGATCCGGTGCTGCGTGAGTTCCTCGGGGCGTGCGTGCGGGCGGAGAAGAACATCATGATCGCGGGGAAGCAGAAGGCGGGGAAGACGACGCTGCTGCGGGCGATGCTGCGCGAGTTCGACCCGGAGTGCCGGTTTGCGACCATCCAGACTGAGGACGAACTGTTTGCTCACTCCAACGGCTACCACCGTCAGGTCGTCTCGCTGGTCGGGCGTGAGTCCAATGGTGAGAAGGACGTCACTGGCCGCAGTGCCGGCGAGGTCACTCTGTTGGACCTGATGCATCCGGCGCTGCGGATGTCGTTGGAGCGGATCGTGGTCGGTGAGGTTCGCGGACCCGAAGTCGTGGCGATGATGCAGGCGTTGACGAACGGATCTGGCGGCAACCTGTGCACCATCCACGCCCGGCGCCCCGATATCGTCTTCGATCGGATCGCCGAGTTGTACGCGCTCGCTCAGGGCAATTTGTCCGAGCAGCTTGCCTATCGGCAGACCGCGAACGGCCTGGACTTCGTCGTGTACGTCGATATGACGGACGAGACGCAGATCGGTGGCCGCCGTCATCGCTATGTTTCCCACGTTCTGGAGTTGACCGGGATCGGTGAGAATGGCCGTCCCGCCACCAACGAGATCTTCTCCCCCGGTAGCGAGTTCGGGGAGTTGCGGGCGGTGCCGCGGATGGATCCGGGCTGTGTCGATGACCTGCGCCGTGTCGGGTTTGACTCGGCCCTGTTGCAGCAGCTCTATGGGGCGTGGGCGGCTCCGTTGCCGTTGAAGGTGGTGGCTGGCCGATGATGCTGCTGTGGGCGCTGCTCAGCGGTATGACGCTGGTCGCCGGGCTGATCGGTGTTGTGGCGGGGGTGGTGGGAACGACCGGTCCACGCCGGGCTTCGCTGCTTGGGCGGTGGCAGGCTCGGCGCAACGGACTTCAGCAGAGCGAGGATGCCCGGCTGCGTCGGCGGGCCCTCACCGTTGCGGCGGTCGTGGTGTTCGTTGTGGTGTGGCTGGTTTCGGGGAACTTCGTGGGTGGTGCGCTGCTCGGTGCGGTTACGGTGGGTGTGCCCTGGTTGATCAGCCCGGCGCAGTTGGCGCAGGAGCGCATCGGTCAGTTGGAGGGTTTATCGGAGTGGACTCAGCGGCTGGCTGGTCTGCTGCGCCTGGGTATGGGCTTGGAGCAGGCGATGATCACCAGTCGTCAGGGGGCGCCGGAGGAGCTCGCTGGGCAGATCACCAATCTGTCCGACCGGTTGCGGTTGGGCTGGCGGCCTCAGGAAGCGCTGCGGGCTTTTGCTGAGGAACTCAACGACGTCACCGCCGACAAGGTAGTTGCCGCGCTCATTTTGTCCGTCAATGACCGAGGCCCGGGCCTGGCACAGGCTTTGGAGGACTTGGCGGGTACGGTTCGTGAGGAGGTCGCCAAGAAGCGCGCTATCGAGGCGGACCGGGCGAAACCGCGGACCACGGTGCGATGGATGGCGATCATCACCGCAGGTGTGGTGGTGGCCGGGTTCTTCGTGCCGTCCTACACCAGGCCCTACTCCACTCTGCTGGGACAGTTGGTGCTCGCGTTTTTGACGGCCGGGTTCGTCGGTGTCCTCGCCCTGATGCGGCAGTTGGGCACCTTTCGTCGCATCCCGCGCTTTCTGGTCATCGACCCGGCCAGCACCGTCCACCTGCCCGCCCCCGCCGCGGAGGCGGATCTGCTGCCCGAGCCTGGCCGGCTGTCCGAAGGAGTCACACCGTGAACCTGCTTCCTGTCGTGGCCTGCGGTGGCACGGTCGGTGCGGGCCTGGCGCTGCTGGTGCGCGAGCTGCTGCTTCCTCAGCCTGCTTTGGCGCCCGCTCTCGCGCGCAGCGCGCCTGCGACGTTGACGATGCCCGAGCCGGAGCTGGATCGTGACGAGGTGTGGGGCCGGTGGCTGCTGGCCCGCGTCGGGCGCGTGCCGGGTGTGCGGGTCCCCGCCGTCAGCCTGGCCTTGATCGGGCAGGGCCCGGGCCAGTTCATGCTCAAGAAGGTGGCGCTTGCCGCGCTCGGCCTGCTGTGTCCGGTGATCGCAACGATTCCGTGGATCATCGCTGGGGTGGGCCTGCCGTTCTATGTGCCTGCCGGCGTTGGACTCGTCGGCGCCGGGTTGTTGTTCATCACCCCAGACCTCGCGGTTCGGGACCAGGCGAAGCGGGCGCGGGAGGAGTTCGCGCACGCGCTGTCCGCTTACCTGGACTTGGTCGCGCTCAAGCGGGCTGCCGATGCTGGCCCTGCGGAGGCGCTGGAGAAGGCTGCTGAGGTCGGTCGCGGCTGGCCCTTCCTGTTCCTGCAAGGTGCGCTGCGCCGGGCTCGGTTGGAGAAGATCCCGCCGTATCAGGCGCTTTCGGAGTTGGCTGCCGAGTACGACCTGCCTGTCCTGGGTGACGTCGCCGACATTATGCGCGGCTCGGCCACCGACGGGGCCGCCGTCTACAAAGCATTGCGGGCTCGCACCGCTGCGCTCAACGCCGAACTGCTGGCCGATCAGGCCGCGGAGGCGAACGCCGCCAGCGAGAAGATGACCGCCCCCGGTGCCCTGCTCGCCGTGCTGGTGATGCTGCTGATGGCCTTCCCTGCGGTGATCCGCATGCTCACCGTCTGACACCACGCCCGTCTTGCTCACCACTTGAGAGAGGCAAAGACCATGAGGAACACCGCAGCCCGTACCTACCGGGCCGCGTATTGGCTGAGGACCCGTCTGCAGGACGGGCTGGCCGAGGCCAGGCGCCGCCCGGAGCGTGGGGACATCAGTACCACCACCGTCATCATCTGGGTGGCTGCTGTCACCGGGGCCGTGCTGATCGCTGGAAGCATCGCTGTCGTGATCGCCAAGTACAACGGCAAGCTCTCGGGCTTGTGATGCCGGCGCCGGAACGAGTGAAGGGCTGGTGGCGGGGGCGGCGCTGGAGCGAGGACCGTGGTGACACGTCCATTCAGATGGCGATCGTTTTCCCGTTCGTGCTGCTTGCCACCATCGCCGTCATCCAGGCGTCCATGTGGTACTACGCGCGGCAGATCGCTCTGACTGCTGCCCGTGAGGGGGCCAGTGCCGCCCGCGCCTATCAGGCTGGCCCGGGTGACGGAGCCGCCCGGGCCCGGGACGTTTTGGAGCGGACGGCGGGTGACAGCCTGCTCGGTTACAGCGTCGCTGCCGGCAGCGACGGGCAGCGGGTGCGGGTGCAGGTGTCGGGGACAGCGATGTCGATGATCCCGGGAGTTGCGGGATTGCAGGTGCGGCAGTCGGCGTCCGGGGCGGTCGAGCGCTGGACGGTGCCAGGGGGGTGAACAGGATGCGCGAAGCTTGGTGGCCTGGCAGGCGCCGCAGCGATGACGGCAGTGTCGCGATCGAGGCGGCGATCATCCTCCCGTCGCTGATCATGTTTTTGTGTCTGGCGATCGCCGGTGGGCGGATCGTCACCTCGGAGGCGAAGATCGATGCTGCAGCCGAGGACGCGGCACGGGAGGCGTCCATCCACCGCACCGCGTCCGCCGCCCAAAACGCTGCGCACGCCGCGGCCGCCGAATCGTTGACCGCCCAGGGCATCACCTGTGCCTCCAGCACCGTCCGCGTCGACACCGGCGGCCTGAGCGTGCCCGTGGGGCAAGTCGGGACGGTGACTGTGACGGTGACCTGCACCGTCACGCTGTCCGACCTGCTGCTGCCCGGAACACCAGGGGCGCGGACGCTCACGTCCACCGCGACGTCCGTGGTTGATCTGTACCGGCAGCGGGAGGTGTGATGATCTCCCCGTGGGCAAAAGGACGAGCGCGGACTGGTGACCGTGGGGGTGTCACGGTGTTCGTTGCCGTGTGCGTCCTTGCGCTGATCGGCATCATCGGTGTGGCCGTCGACGGTGGCGCGAAGATGGCTGCCACCGAACGCGCCGACTACGTCGCGGGCGAAGCAGCCCGGGCTGGTGGGCAGGCCATCGATCCCGCCCAGGCCATCACCGGCCAGGCGATCACCGTCGACCCGCAGGACGCGACTGCTGCCGCGCAGGCCTACCTGCGCTCCGCCAAAGCCACCGGCACTGTCAGCGTGTCCGGGGACGGCAAGCGGGTCACGGTCACCGTTCACGGCTCCAGCGACACGGCCTTCCTGTCGGCTGTCGGGATCGGCTCGCTGCCGGTGACCGGCCACGCCATCGCGACCCTCCTGCACGGCGTCACAGCACCCGAAGGAAACTGATGCGCACTGCTTCCATGGGCCGGCTGTTCAAGGCCGGTGTGAGTCTGCTCGTCCTGGCGGCCACGGTCGGTGGGCTGCCGCTGCTGCTGGCCTGGGCCACCCCGGTCATCTGGGCGTCCAGCCACGACGGCTTGGCGCACCTGCTGGACCGGCAGGACACCGGGGCCGTGTTCCTTCTTGTACTGGTCGCGGTCGGCTGGATCGGGTGGGCGCAGTTCACGTTCTGCGCGCTGCGGGAGTTGGTCGCGCAACTGCGCGGCCGCCGTTGGCATGCCCCGCGTGGGCTGGGGGCCTCGCAGCGCGCCGCTGCTCTTTTGGTCGGCAGCATCCTGGTCCTGCTGCCCGCCAGTTCTGCCCTCGCCTTTGATACTCAGGCGTCCCCGGCCACCACCGCGGCTCGTATCCCCGGCCAGGCATCCGAGAGCGCGCAGACCTCGGGTGCGGGCCAGGACTCGCATGGCTCTGCCGCAGAGGCGAGTGGGTCGTACACGGTGCGCGAGATGCGGCCTGCGGAAAGCCTGTGGAGCATCGCTGAGCGGGAGTTGGGCGACGGGGAACGGTGGCGGGAGATCGCCGACCTCAACGAGGGGCACGCCATGGCCGACGGGCACGTCTTTCGGTCCAACAGCTTCCTGCAGCCGGGCTGGAAGCTGGCCATGCCTGAACGTTCGAGGCTCCAGGGACTGCAGACGCAGACCGAAGGGCTCGCGTCGGTGGCCGCCGAGGAAGGCGAGCAGCACGTCGTCACAGTCCATTCCGGTGACTCCCTGTCGAAGATTGCCCAGGTGGAGGTCGGTGACGGCGGAGCGTGGCCCGCACTGTTCGAGGCCAGCAAGGGCCGCCGGCAGCCGAACGGACTGCCGGCCATCACCGACCCCGATCTGATCTACACGGGCCAGCACGTGATCGTGCCTGGCGCCCGCCCCGGCCCGGGCAGCCCGTCCGCAGATCGTCAGGGCAGCGACGGCGCTGACAGCAAGCCGCCTTCTGCGTCACCCACTCCGCCCGATCAGAAGCCTTCCGAGGGCACTGGCGAGCACGACGACAGGCCGGCCGCGACGCCGAGCCGGAGCCCCGCGCCCGAGTCGTCAGCCTCGAGCACACCGTCGGTCGGCGCATCCCCGCACGAGTCGACGGAGCCCGCCGCCCCCACTTCGCAGCCGGCCCTCCCTTCTCCCGAGGGCGCCGAGCCCGCCCCGGCCGGCGGCCTGCTGAATCTGCGCATCGTTTTGGGTGCCGGCGCGCTGTTGGCGGCCGCCGTGACTGCGGCCCTCGCGCTGCGCAGGACGCTGCAGCGCAGGCGCCGTAAGCCGGGCGAGACGATCGCCATCACAGCGGAGACCGCGCCCGCCGAGGCGCAGCTTGCGGCGGCCGCCGAACCATCCGACGCCGCTCGGTTGGACGTGGTGCTGCGCACGATGGTCCACGCCGCTGAGCGGGACGGTCGGAGTGTGCCTGTCCTGCGGGCTGCGCGTCTGGATGCCCGCACCGTTCATGTGCTGCCCGATGACCTCGCGTCCGCACCGCAGGTGCCGTTCGTGGCGGGTGCAGCCGGCTGGTGGCGGCTCGAGGCCGGCGCCGAGCTCTTGGACGAGGAGAAGGCCCGCACGATTGCGGCGCCGTGTCCGGCCTTGGTCACGGTGGGCAGCGCGGAGTCCGGTGATCTGGTCCTGGCTGATCTGGCCCGGCTGCCCGTCGTGTTGCTGGACGGTAATCCTGTGCATATCAGCGAGGTGTGCACGGCGCTGGCCCTGGAGTTGGGCATGAGCCCGTGGGCTCGGGAGGTCGAGATCGTGGCCGTGGGATTCGGTGAGGACCTCCCACACCTGCTGCCGAACTCTCGGATCGCGTACATGCGCCAGGCGGCGCACGCGCTGCGCGATCTGAACGAGCGACTGCTGGAGGTCTACCAGATGCCCGAGACTGCCGACCACCCGTACGTGGTGCTGTGCTCGACGGCGCTGGACGACGACACGGCCTGGCAGTTCGCCGACCTTCTCGGCAAGGCTCCGCAGATTCCGGTCACGCTGATCGCCCCGAACGGCACCACTGCCGGTCATTTCCCCGAGGCGGACATCCTCGCCGTCTCCGCGCAGACACCGCAGCGCTTCGACCCGCTCGGCCTCGACATCACTGTGCAGCGCCTGGAACACGCCGCCTACCAGCAGATCATCACGGCGCTCGCTGTCTCCGGGCAGCCGGCCCACGCAGCCGAGGGGGCTTGGCAGCACGTTCCTGGCGAACCCAGTGCCACAGGGTCGGCCAAGCCGAGCTCGCAAGAGGAACCGTCTGGTGTCAACGGCACGATTGCCCCACCGGCCTCAAATCGCGCAGGAGTTGCCGGCTCGGACACCGACGATGCTGTGTTCCCTGCCCTGTTGAAGGCCTCAACTGATCCCGCTGCGCTGTGGCTGCCGCACGCATCGCCTGCCACCACCAGCGGTGTCAAACCCTCGCAGACAGCCGACGAGGAGAGCGTCGACGAGACAGACACCAGCGCCGCAAAGCGAACACGGGCCCAGACCTTCTCTGACGAGAGCGCCGGCGACGTGCCCCTCTCGCAGGCCAGCGGCGGGCCCCAGATCCGTGTGCTGGGGCCAGTTGACGTCGACGGTCTCGGCCGTACCGGTCACGGACCACGCATCGCTCAACTCGCCGCACTCCTTTATTTTCGTCCCAACCGCACGGCCGATGTCCTGTGCACCGACATGGATCCGATCAGCCCCTGGTCGACTGCCACGCTCAACGCCCGCCTCCAGGGCCTGCGTCGAGCGTTGGGCAACGACCGGGACGGTCACCCGTACGTGCCGCGCCGCCGCAACGCAAATGACCACTACGCGCTCGCCGACGGTGTGCGCTGCGACTGGACCCGCTTCATTCAACTGGCTGAACGGGCACTGCCCCAGGGCCTGGTAGGGCTTGCGGACCTGGAGGAAGCTCTCACCCTCGTGCGCGGTCGTCCCTTTGGAACCAGGGCGCCGGCGTGGGCCGAGCCGCATCAGCAGGAGATGACCACCCGGATCATCGACGTCGCCCACGCTGTCGCCACCTACCGCACTCAAAAAGGCCTTCACCACGATCTTGGCGCCGCACGCAAAGCCATCGTGACCGGCCTTGACGTCGATGAGACAGCGGAACTGCTGTACCGCGACTGGCTGATCATCGAATGGACCGCGGGGAACCGGCCCGGTCTGCGCACCGTGATCACTCGCATCCAACAGGTCGCTCAGGCCCTCGACTGTGACCTCGAACTGGAAACCGAACAGCTCATCCAGGAGCTCCTCACCACCAGCCGCAAGGCCCCTACCTCATGATCGCCTCTCAGTGAATCGGCTACCACGGCAAAGCCAAGGCCTTGATGGCCCCGACGCTCACCCTGCCCATGGCACTGCCCAACACGCACAAACAACAGCCGTGCAGAAGGGCCAGCGCGTGATGCCAGAACACAGAACAACCGCTCAACTGGGTCGAGCGCACAAGATTCTCATCGGCGTGGTCGTCGCCGGTGCGCTCGTCATCGCCGGAATCGGCTTCGCCGGTTCGTACGCGGCGGTCCGTGAGCTGGCGCTCCAGAAGGGGTTCGGGAACTTCTCGTACGTCTTCCCGATCGGCATCGACGCGGGTATCGGCGTCCTGCTCGCCCTCGACCTGCTGCTGACCTGGATCCGCATCCCGTTCCCGATGCTGCGCCAGACGGCCTGGCTGCTGACGGTGGCGACGATCGCGTTCAACGGCGCGGCGGCCTGGCCGGACCCGCTGGGTGTCGGCATGCACGCCGTCATCCCGGTCCTGTTCGTGGTCTCGGTCGAGGCGGCCCGCCACGCGATCGGCCGCATAGCCGACATCACGGCCGACAAGCACATGGAGGGCGTCCGCCTCACCCGCTGGCTGCTCTCCCCCATCCCGACGTTCCTGCTGTGGCGCCGGATGAAACTGTGGGAGCTGCGCTCCTACGAGCAGGTCATCAAGCTGGAGCAGGACCGTCTGGTCTACCAGGCCCGCCTGCACTCCCGCTTCGGCCGCGCCTGGCGCCGCAAGGCCCCCGTCGAGTCGCTGATGCCGCTGCGCCTGGCCCGCTACGGCGTGCCCCTCGCGGAGACGGCCCCGGCGGGTCTCGCCGCGGCCGGCATCGAGCCCGCGCTGCTGCCTCCGGCGCCCGCGCCCGCACCGGTCCAGGCGTCCGTCCCGGCCGCCGCCCCGGCGGCTCCCGAGCATCTGGAGCTGGAGTCGAACGGAGGCGGCGAGCGGCAGCCGCAGGCCGGATACCTCCAGCAGGCCCCGGAGCCAGCCGAAGCGCAGACACGGACTCAGATGCAGGCGCAGCTGCCCCTGGCGCAGATACCGGCTCCGGCGTTTCAGGATGCTAGTGACCGTGGTCTGTTCGCGGACGCCTACCACTCGTGGATTGCCCAGTTCCTCGTGGCACCCACGCCAGGCCAGTTCGCCCTGTTCCTACGCGACCGGTTCGCTATCACAACAGCAGCAGGCACCCCACTGTCCGATGACCAACTGTCCCCCATTCTTGCCAGCCTGCAGCAGCGCTACGAGCCGACCACGACGAGCACTGCGGCTGAGGACGGGCGTGCCCGTGATGACGTGGACTGGGAGGAGTTCTTCTACCGGGCCTGGATCGACTTCGCGCATGAGTACGGCAGATACGCGGACGCGGCCGCCCTGGCCCGCTACGTCTTCGAGCGCGACGGCATCACCACCGCGGCCGGCGAACCCCTCGTTGCACAAGATCTTCACGCCTTCGTCCACACCTTTCAGCAGCGTGACTTCGGCGACGGCGGACCGCCCAACAGCCAGACAGTGACCGACCCTGGCGAAACGAACAACGCTTCGGATCTCACCCCCACGGTGCCTCCTGCCAGCACAGGAGCGCAGGCGGTCCAGGAGGTTCTCGGCCCGAAGGTGAACGCATCCATCGACGAGCAGCGACCATCTGTGAGCGAGGACAACACCCTCACCGTGGTCGACCGGTACTACCTCGCATGGAAGAACTACCAGGACATGCACGGCCAGGAGCCCACAGACAAACAGCTCTCCACAAGTCTCGCCAGCAACGGCATGACCAGCCGCAGCGGCAACCCGGTCAGCCCGTCCACGCTGCGCCGCTACTTCCTCTCCTTCCGCATCTACCACGTCTGGGCTGACCGCCGGACGGGTACGGACACTCCCTCTGCCGAGAGCGTGGCGCAGGACTGCGCAGATCGAGGAATCACCGCCCAATACAACAGACCCATCACCGCCGAGGACATAGCCAGGCAGGCCCACAACTTCGAACGCCGCTGGCACGCCATCACCAACAACGCCAGCGAAATGTAGTCCAGCCAGATAGACGGCCAGGCGGGCGTCACGGGCTCGCTCCCCCCTTCATCGAAGTGACCCGTGCCGCCCCGGAAGACCACCGCAGTGCGCCAGCCGAGGACGAAAACGGCACCTCCCCGAGCATGACAACGCAGGATGGAGAACCCGCGAAGGACTGACACTCACCCCCTACGGCGGGACACCACCGCGCGAGCCGAGGCGTCCCGCAGTCAGAACGTCCAGGCAGTTCCGGTCCCGGAAGTTCGTCCGGGCGCTCGGCCGGCACCGGATGGCCGGATCGATAGGGAGGGTCGGGGCGGCAGGGGACAACGCGGCTATGGAGTCGTTCTTCAGCCTGCTGCAGAAGAACGTCCTCGACCGACGGAAGTGGGCCACCCGCGAGGAACTGCGGATCGAGATCGTGACCTGGATCGAGCGGACCTACCACCGGCGCCGCAGACAAGCCTCACTCGGCCGGCTGCCCCCCGTCGAATACGAAACCGTCATGACCACACCGGCCCTCCAGGCCGCGTGACCGAGCCTGTCACCCAACGCTGCAGCAGACCCGAGGCCGGAGACTGGGACAGCGCCGAACAGCCCGCCCGACAAGCCACCGAAGCTGAAGACACTGACATCCTGGCCTTCCTCGCCTCGATGCGGAAGGAGGCTGGAGATCAGGAGAGCGCTGAGCGACTCCTGCGACAGGCCGCCGACGCCGGAAACGCCGAGCCGGGGACCTGGTGGGACATCAGCAGAGTGACTGAGAGGCTCTGGCCACACGGTCTCGATCCCGATGGGACACCATCCCGTCCTTGGTGATGAGCCTTGACCCTGTGGCTATATCGATGACTCGAAACTCATCGATGTTGATCCCGGACGGCAGCTCCTGGCAGGCCTGTGTACGGCGTCGAGGAATACGTGCTGGCGGGGGCGTTGCCGTCCTGGGGCAGGTCACTGCCAGTCATGCACGAGGCCATGGTGCTGTGGTCGATGACCATGCTGATGAGCAGCCGCCTGGCCGGACGCCGTCCGAGTGGCTTCAGCCGGCCGACGCCTCGAGCGCGGTGAACACTCCCGGCCGCACCTGCACCACCCATCCTCGTTCCACCAGGCGTTTCGCCTTCGACCGCAACCCCTCGACCTTCGCCGGGACCACCTCCAGTCCCAGGGCAGCCGCCAGTTGCTGGCACCGCATGCCCTCCCGGGCCGCTTCCGACCGCAGCACCGTGACGATCCGCTGATAGTCCGGTGGCCAGGGCCGACGCCGTCATGCCGTCGGCCCGGTGCGGCACCACGGCCCCCGCCACCGCACCTCGCGCCGGATCCGCGACCGCCGAGGGCGGCTCGGACAGCACTTCGGCCACCGTCGCACGGGCTTCCACCAGCCGCTGAAGTGCGTGTTCGACCCCGCCAAGCGCGACCTGGACCCGCTCGGCCTCCGCCCGCAGCCTCACAACCTCTTCCCGGATCTTCCTTTCCCGGGCCTCCAGCAGACCGAGCACCGACGGCACCAGCCACCTCCACGAACAACGCGAGCGGACGAATCGCCCCATCTCTCCCGCGTCAGACCAGAGTTCATGCCCACCGCACCCGAACCAATAGATCACGTTCGGAAAGCGGATGGCATCTCAGTTGATCTCCCCGAATGGGTGACCTGCGGAGAACGGATCTAGCGCCGGGCTGGGCCAGCACCCGTTCGACCTTTTAAGGCATCGAGCGCCGGGGCACCCGTCCACCAGTGGCACTACTACGCCCTCACACTCAGCAGTCGTAGCTCTTGAGCGTCTTCGAGGCACCGGTGGCCGACTTCAGATAGTCGTTCTCCGACTTCAGGCTCTCGTTCTCCGCCGTCGACTCCGCCAACTGCACGACCAGTCCGGCAGCCATGGACAGGAGCCCCTCATGCTTCGTCTGGAGCCCCTCGTGCTCTTCCTGAAGCCCCTCGTATTCTTCCTGAAGCCCCTTGTACTTCCAGGCGAGGACCCCAATGGTGGTGGCCGCCAGAACGCTGGCGCCGACCTTAACCATGACCCTGGCTTTGCCGAACTTACCTCCGGCTGACTCGGTATCGTCATTGCCGATGCAGACGTGGCCCGTCTGGTGCGAGTGCTGTTGAGCCTCGCCGAGATGGTCGCTCTGATACGGGCACGATCCGCATTGGTAACGGGTCATCAGTCGTTCCTCTCCCCCAGGGAGATGAGCTTGCCACAGGTCATGTGCCTCCGGCGACCAGTTGGTCATCCTCCGTACGCCCACCCGACGCTGAGGGAAGGACGCGCACCTACACGAGTGTGCGCGCCCGACGACATACGCCTGGCCCGCAAGATCCTCCGGAAGATCGAGGTGCAGCGACAGGACCCCCGACTGTCCCTGCGCAACTATCTTCAGACCGGCAGGGACCGCCACGCAGCCCACGTATCGCCCTCCCTCCCGGGCAGCGGCCGATCTGGTCGTGGACGGGACCGCGAGCGGGGCGGAGATGCTGGCGGCCGTCATGCAGCGCTGGTCGGGAGGGTCCAGGCGGCCGAGGCGGAGCTGGAGCGGATCGCGTGCCTGCCCCTGGAACTCGGGTCCGGCTCTCGTGGCCCGCTACGCAGGGTGGCTTGCCCGCATGTGTCCACGTAGTGCCGCGCGCAACGGCGGAAGCGGAATACGCGCACCGAGCATGGTGAGGAACTCCGGGACCGTCCAGCGGATCAGGGCGCCTTGGCGGGCGAGGTAGAAGCCGACCTCGCGGATGTCGTAGCGGTCGTCGTAGTCGAGGAGGAGGTACCCGGCGAGCTGCTGTACCTCGTCGCGTCCGACGCGGTGGGGCCGAGTGACGGCTTTGCAGTCGATGAGGAAGCCGTCGGTGATGAAGTCGGCGTCGGCCTTCACGTCGGCGCTTCCTGCGAAGGTCGGCCCGCATACGCGCTGCTGAGCAGGTAGGCCCCGCAGGGGGGCGAAGGGCTCGTCTGCGAGCTTCATCTGCTCGTCGATGTCTTCGAGGGCGTAGTTCGGCACGGCGCTGGTCACGCCCTTGACGGTGGTGTGCTCGTCTACCTGGGCGAGGAGGTTGCGCTTGCGGGGGAAGGAGCCGTTTCGGTAGACGGCTTCGAAGAAGCCGGTGACGAAGCAGAGCCTGGTCAGTTCGTCGTCGTCGAGTTGTCGGGAAGCGTCTGTCAGGTGGGCGTGGAGGCGGCCCAGAACACTGGTTCCGATCGTGTGGAGGTTGGCGCGCACTGCGGGGGCAGGTGCTCCGTCGATGGGCAGGTCGCTGCCGATCAGTTCGACGCCGGCGATCGCCGCAGGTCCTGGGTCGGAGCCGAGGCTCAGGCGCAGCCGGTAGTCGATGGTGTGGCCGAGGGCGGCGTAGTCGGGGCGGCGTTCGTTCATCGGCTGGACGGGGTGCGGTAGACCGCGGATGTGCTGGAGGTAGGAGGCGATGACGCGTTCGGGGTGGGGAAGGTGCCGGGCCAGGAATGTGGACATCGGGGAGCGTGGGTACTTCAGCTGTCCGGTCAGGGGCAGCCGGGCCAGTGCGATGCCTTCGGGGGTGGCGTCTGCTGTCGCGGCGGTGGCGTGGGTCTGGAGCCGTTTGATTCCGGTGATGTCGAGGTGGGTGCGGGCTCGGGTGACGGCGACGTAGATGAGGCGGGCGGCGGCTGGGTGCACGTTGCGCGGGGAGTCATCGTTGGGTGGGGTGAAGCCTGCTCCGATCCGTACGCGGTTCCACTCGCGGCCTTTGGCCTTGTGCACGGTGGACACGACGACGCGGGCCTGTGCTTCGTCGCTCATCCGTTGGACTGTGCGGATGATCTGCTGGGGGCCGTAGGTGTCCACGAGGTCCACGATGGCTTTGAGGTCGGCGGCTGCGGAGTCCTGTTCGGCGTACTCCTGCACCTCGCCCCAGGAGGAGAAGAGAGCGAGGTCGTGGTGGGAGGTGCGGCGGCCGGCCTGTAGGTCGATCGCCGCTTTCGCGATGTTCAGCAGAGGTTTTCCCCCGCCGACCAGGGCGACGGGCACGCCCTGGTCCAGGAAGCGCAGGACCTCGGCGAGGGCATCGGCGTTACCTCGGCACAAGACGGCGTCGGGGACCTCCACCTCGGTCAACTTGGACGGTTCAGCAGCGTGGCCGGTGAGCTGCATCGTCGAAGTGGCTGCGCGGAGCCAGTGGTTGGCCACCTCCGCGATGGCGGGCCCGAAGCGGAAGGACTGGGTGAGCTCCATCCGCATGCCGGGGAACCCGCTCATGATGTCCTTGGCGTGACGCCATTCGTAGATCTGCTGGGAGGGGTCGCCGACGCAGACGCGCTGGACGTCCTGTGCGAGGAAGATCTCCTCGAGGACCGGGTTCGTGTCCTGTGCCTCGTCCAGCAGGATGTAGTCGGCCCGCAGCCGGGGCCGGGTGAGCGCCCACATCTTGAGGTAGTGGTCGTGCTTGAACGGCAGCGTGCCGTTGTGTGAGCAGATGTCGTCCCATGCCCATCGGGCCCTGGGCAGCAGGAGTCGCGCAAGGTATTGCTGGCCGTGGTCGTCGAGGCCGTTGACGGTGCCCAGATGACGCGCTGCGACCTGTTCCTCGGTGGAGTAGCAGAAGTGCTTGACCATCTCCATCACCAGGTGAGCGAGCGTCGTCGCCTTGAGCCGGCGGCCGCCGACGGCGAGGTCGCGGTCGATGCCCAGGAGCTGCGCGGTGCGCCACAGCGGCATGTGCTGTGAGGCGTCCAAGCGGGCCTTGAAGCGGCTCCCGAGCGCGCGGTAGGCCAGCCCGTGGGAAGTGCTGCAGTGCACGTTGCTGCCGAAGCGGGCCTTGGCCTCCTGCGCGATGGGCCTGTTGAAGGCGATGTACATGCCGCGGCGGGGGGTTGCGGCGCCCATCATCACCAGCGTCGATGTCTTTCCCGTACCGGCACCTGCCACCAAGGCAAGATCATGGCCGGCAGTGAAGCTGTCTCGTGCTGCCGCCTGTTCCTCGGTCGCCTTCACTGCCACCTCGTCGTCCCTTTCCGCAAGCCTGTTCACTCTGTCTGCCAGTCGGCCTCGACCGGACCGGCTTTCGGCTGGTGAGCAGCATGGCAGCGTGCACTGACACCTTGTCAGCGTGCTGGGAACAGAGGTTTGGAGTTTCGAAGAGGTGACCGGAAAGTACGGTGTCTTCGGCCTCGCCATACGCATTCCCGGTTGCCTGCGTCGAACGGAGATACCCGTGCCCAGAGGCATCACCATCGGTGCTACCCGCTACCCCACCAAGGAAGCCGTCCGGAACATCTGCCGCAGCATCGTCCAGCGATACGGCGTAGGTGGTGACGTCACCGACCCCGACGACGATGCTTTCTGCCGCGACCTCCTCGAACGCCACCCCGAATACGACCTCAAGCGCGGGGCCGGCGTAGCCCACTTCCGCGTCATCGCCCACATTGACCACGGCCGCAGAAGTGTCGGGATTGGCCTCGTGCGGCTCGACGGCGAAGTGGCTGACTTCTCGTGGAACGCCTGTCTGACTCCGTTCAGCCACCGCACCCAGGTGCTTGCCGCCCTGCGCCACGCGGTTGCCGATCAGGTGACAGTCTCACGGAACGCGGCACTCAGCTCCGGACAGTCACTGGTCTGCTCCGTCACAGGAAGGCCGATCCCGTCCGCGTCCGAGCTGCACATCGACCACGCGGCCCCGACGTTCCTCGAGCTGGCGGAGGATTTCATCGCCGACAGCGGTGGCGTAGACGCCTTCCGGATACTGCCCGACTCCGGTGCCGGAGTCAGCTACATAGAGCTGGAGGACAAGGAGCTCGAGAGACGATGGCAGGATCGCCATCAGGAGCGTGCCGTGCTTCGACCGGTTCTGAAACGGGTCAACCTGTCCGATCTGCGGCGGGCGAAAGGGCCAGGCACCACAACGCCATAAACCTGTTGCGGCCGTCCCACAGGGCCGAGAACCCCAGGCGGGCCGGGTAGAGCAGTGATCCCCCTGCGTGCTCCAGAGTGCCCGGCGCCGCCAAGCACCACGGCTCCTGCATCAAACAGGGCACGGCGCGCAGTGTCACCGCGCGGCCACCGTCCCAGAACGGATCACGGGCGGAAGGGCATCGGCATGGCTGGGGTGATGCGGGTGATGCCCGTCGCGGGTGAGGCGACGTGATCGTTCCTGAACCGGGTGGCCGCCGCCTTCGGGCTGCAGGCTGCCGATCTGACCCCCTGGTGGCGCTGGGCGAATCCCGTCCCCCGCCACCACGAGGAACTCCCGGACCCGACGTACCAGCGGACCGCGCCCCGGACCGGGATGGAGATGAGCGCGGGTGGCGCCATCGCCGGAGTTGTCGCCCGCACCATCCGAAGGTGATCGGCTTAGAAAAATCGCGATCACCCGAGGAGCATCCTGCCGCCCGCAGCGTGGGCTTCGTACGGCCAGCAGTCAGCGGGGCGCCTTGAAGTGCAGGTAGCTCTTCTTCACCTCTTCGAAGTGGCTGCGAAGGTCCGACTCCGTCAGCTTGGACTCATACCGATCTCCGTCGCTCGTGTAGAACTTCTCCTCCCCCACTTCGTAGTAGGTGTCCTCGCCGGCGGGTACATCCCGGTACTCGGTGTAGTACAGGCACTTCCCCGCGGCATCGCCGTACCGGGAAGAGAGGATCTCTCCCTCTGATCCCAGCCGGTTGCAAGGACTCGCTTGTCCTCGCCCAGGAGCTTGCGCTTGCCAGCGCTCTCCTTGGGACGACATACGCCGTCGCCCTCGTCCGTAAAGTGCGCTGTGCCTGCCGCGACGTAGGTGCGGGCCACGAACGGCGATCTGTCGACCCACGGCTCCCACGTGAAGAGCACCGCCCCGGCGATAGCAAGGACCAGGCCCCCTGCAGCGATCAACGTGATGCGCCGCTTGCGCTGCACGATCACGTCGGCTCCGGAGGCCTTCACAAGGGATATAGGCGTGAGCTGTGGCATGGCCGAATCATGCACCCAATTGATCAACGAGCAGCCGACGTTCCCGCAATCCGTGCACCGGGACCAGACGCTATTGCCGCCAGGACACACAGGTCCGGGGCTTGCTGTGTCAGCGCTCGCGGGGCACGTGACGGTGCGAGTGAATGCCGAACTGGCAGGCGCGCAGGCCGGGGTGTCCGCAGATCGCCGCGCGCGGGACTGCTCCGTGAGTTCGGTCGCCGCCGCTCCTGCTCCCCGAACCCCCGTGCCCCGCACGCACGCACGCCGCGCGCAACTCCCCGCAGACCGCCCCCGCATCTCCGCTCGAGCGAACCCTGCCCCCTGCGCTCGGCAGCCCTGACCACCAGCCCAGCCCTTCGATAAGCAGCCCACTCGACATTTGCCCGGCCCTTCCTCGCGAACACTGGCTCCACGGAGATCAAACCGGCATGTGACTGCTCGAGCCGTCAGCCGGCCTATGACTTGAACCGCCATACGGCGTGCTCCAGCCCACCGGGTTCGTGCCCGAGAAGAGCGGCGGCCTCTTCGTAGGCGGCGCGCAGCTCTTCGTATCGCAGACTCGCGACACCGACATCTCAGCTGCCGACGGTGCGGCCCGTCTGCGCCCACCGGCCGTCCGGCGTGACTCCGAAGCTGAGTCGCCACGGCTTGTGTCCCTCGGCTTCGCAGTCGACCCACAGCCTGATCGTCGCGTCCTGGTACTGCTGCCGCCAGCGCTCCTCACCATCAGCGCCTTCGTACCAAGTCGGCTTTCCAGACGGGTCAAGAGCCAGCCTGGTGCGGTCGCCCGCCTCCAGTGGAAACGGTGGGACACTCCGCCCTAGTGGGTCGGCACCGTTGATCCCGGGCTGGAACCGGTAGGGGCCCCAGATGGTCCGTTCGATCTCGTCCGGTGTCGGACCGCCGGCAAGGCTGGGCACCTGGGAACGGTCGAAGTCGTCACGGATGGTGAGTCGTACGCTGAGCCGACCCAGCTGGGCCGGACCGTCAAAGCGGACGTAGAGCAGCAGTCCGTCCGACTGCTGCAGTTTCAAACGGAGTTGAGGAGTCAGCGCGTCGTGCCAGCGGTCCCGCTCGATCCGAGCAACGGAAGCCGCGGCATCGTTCGCCTCACGCGACGCCTTCCAAGCCCCGAAAGCAGCGAGTCCGCTGAACGCGGCCGAAAGAGCCGCGATGGAAGTGTCTGCAATGCCCATGCGGGACTGTAACCCAGGCAGAGCAGCAGCCATTACGTGCGGGGTGGGCCTCGGGTCCCAACCTGCCCCGCGCCAGTGCGACGTGAGGGCTCGGCGGAAGCTCACTCCCTATCGGCCCTCGTCAGTCAGGCTTCCGATCCTGTCCAACAGCTCGAAGAGGGACGTTCCCGCCTCCGACCTCCTTGAGGTCGGCGCGGCAAGTCAGGCGCCGGGCAGGGTGCGCAGGAGTTGGCGGAGGGCGCGGGCGCAGGGCCAGGCGGCGGGCGATGCCGGGTGCGGCGTAGGCGGTGACGACGAGGACGGCCACGGCGGCGAACGTGGTGACGGGGCCGATCAAGCAGGACGTCAGCAGCACGCTGCCGGTCAGGAGCAAAACGGCAAGGGTGAGCGCGAGTGCCGGGTCGTGGTGCGCAGGGTCGGCTTGTCTGTTCATGCCCGGCGCAGGCACCCGGACGGCACTTGACCTCCGGGTACGACCCGCCACAGGCTCCCGCCGCCGCACTCGCGATACTGCGACCAGGAGTTGCGGCCGACGGCGACGATGCACGACCGCACCCGCTCGCCCCGGCGCAGATACCGCACGATCGGCGAATGCGTCGTCGCGACCGGTCCCTCGTTCCAGGCCGGCCTGCGCACCGCCACCTTCTGAACGGCCTGCCAGGTCGCCCTGCACGGTACGGAAGCGGCAACGGTCGACGGAGCAGTGGACAGAACGGTCGCGAGGGCGGCGACGGCGGCCGCCGTGGTGAGCAGACGTCGGGTCAGGTGCATACGCGGTCAACCCCGCTCCCCACCCGCCCGGTCACGGCCCTCATCCCAAGATCACCCGCCAGGGGGCCGTGCAGCTTGCTGGCCCCGCCCCGCGCGGCCCCGCCGACGCGCGAACAGGGCAGCGGGTCGCCCGACCCCCGGTACGCCTCGCTGCTCCGCTCCTCCAAGGCCCGCAGCGGGTGAGTGGAGCCCGCCACGGGGTTAGGGGCGGGAGTCTGCGGGGGCTGGTTCGATCTTCGCTTCTGGGACCCAACGACGGCGCCCACAACGTTCGGATCTCGGCTCTCTCACGCCTCGTCAGGCGCTAGAGTTTCCCCACCTCGTCACAAAGTGGTGTGTTTCAACGGCGCGTTGGCGGCTGTCCATCGCCTGCCCGTGTCGTACTGCAAGGGAGCAATGTGCGACTTGTCGAACTCAGCGTCATCAACTTCCGCTCGCTGGTCGACGTCCAGGGCATCCCCATCCACAAGCAGACCATTCTGACGGGGCACAACGACTGTGGGAAGACGGCGACTCTGGACGCCATCGCCTTCCTGCTCGGCGAGCGCCCTCTCGCAGACAGTGACATCTCGCAGTTTGCTGAAGGTGAACCCGCACGCGCTGCTCTGCCCTCGGACGATGATGCGGCAAAGCCGATCGTGGTGACGGTGGAGGGCCGGTTCGACCTGTCCGACGCCGAGAAGAAGGTTCTGGGGCTCACCTCTTCTATCCAGGTGCGCCGCCGTCACGTGGAAGGCGAAGGCGTCTCACTCGAGTGGCTGGCGCAGGTGCCGCAGAACCCAGCGCTACGGAGCATCTCCTCCTTGAAAGTTCCCGAGCTCCGCGCCCTCGCCTCCGATGTTGGCGTCACGTTGCGCGACGGCCAGCCGAACGTCAAAGCGAGCTGGGCTGAGGTGCTTGAGGAGCATGCGGCCTCGGCCCCCACGGTCACCGACTGGGCGCCAACGCCTGAGCATGTCGTCGGCGCCCTGCCACAGCTCCTCTATTTCCGGGGCGACGCCGCGGAAACTCCCGAAACCGTGGTCCGCAGCATCCTGACGGCCAAGCTGCGCGAGTACACCCTGCGCGAGGAGACCCGGCAGAAGATCACCGATCTGGAGACCGATTTCTCTGGCCTGCTCAAGGACGACGCTGCCCGTCTGCAGAAATTAGTCGAGGAACGATGCGCTCTCGACGCTTTCTCGTTGGAGCCGACCGTGCAGTTCCGGCCGACCGTCAGCGGTGTTTCGATGACCGCTGCTACGCCGGGCCAGAAGGCCGTGTCGCTGGCTGCTGCCGGGGCCGGCAGGTCCCGCCGGATTTCGCTGGCACTGTGGGAGGCCAGCCAGCAGCTTCTGTCGGAAACAGCAGAGGACGGTGCCACAGGCGGTGTGATCATCGCTTATGACGAGCCCGATACACACCTCGACTACGAGCACCAGCGGCGCATCATGGACATGATCAAGGTGTCCGCGTCCGCCGCGCAGTCCACCGTGATCGTTGCCACCCATTCCCTGAACCTGATCGATGGTGTCGACATCCAGGACATCGTGCATCTCAACAGCAGAGACGGACGCGCCTACGTTCAGTCGCTCGGCGCGGATGACAGCGACGAGGACACTCGGCGCTTCATGTCGAACATGGCGGTCTCCCTGGGCTTTCGCAACAGCGTCCTCCTGCACGAACGGTGCTTCGTCGGCGTGGAAGGCCCCACCGAGTACGCGGCCCTGCCGGCACTGTTCAAACTGGCGTTCGGCTATCCGATCCAGTCTGCGGGCATCGCTCTGTGGGACTGTGGCGGCAACGACGGCGCCCTCAACTTCGCCAAGTTCCTCAAGAAGCACAAGCGCACTGTCGTGTTCCTGGTCGACGCCGACTCGGTCCGCGACAAAGACCGCGAGTTCAACCTCAATCGTCTGGAGAAGTACGGCTTCACCGAGAAGGACTGCCTGTTCCTCGGTGACCCGTACGAGCTGGAGGACGTCTTCAGCGACGATCAGTGGGCCGACACCATGAACGCCGAATGGCCACGCAAGGACGAGCAGCAGTGGACGCCCAAGGATGTCGCAGGCTTGCGCAGCACCGGCAAGTTCAGCAAGTCGCTGCACACCCTGCTGTACCGCCACTCCGAGCAGGCCCCCCGAAAGAAGGAGAGCATGGTCGTCGAGCTGGCACAGCGGCTGCGACAGCCCTCAGACGTTCCGCCGGCCCTGGTGAAGTCGTTCAATGATGCGATCAAGGTGGCCAGCGAGGCCGGACTGCGTCACTGGCCCAAGGACGAATGAGCCAGCCGCGCTGAGCGGCGGGCTTTCATCCTGCTCAGACGCTGCTCCCGGGTAGGCGCCTCCCATGAGTGCACCCCCACAGAAGCCACCCACCGACGGCCGTGTTTGCTCTTCTCCTCACCGCACCACCGGCAGCCCGACGGCGCGGGTGGATCTGTATGCCGAACACGCACGGACATGGCACGCACCTCAACACTCTCCACTCGGTCCGTCACTGGCGTACTCAAAGAATCCCACGGAGCACTGACAATCGGCAGAGCGAGAACAGAGCCCAGAAAACGGCGGCCGGATAGCATCCACCCTTGTCTTGCTCTCTGACAGATCGATCGGACAAGCCGTGAGCGTTGCCTCTTCGGACAGGCGAATTCAGCCTGCCCGCCCCGGGGATCCGTCCCGTGTCGGTCCCTACCGCGTTGTCGGCCGGCTTGGTGCTGGCGGCATGGGCACGGTGTACGCGGGACTCGACGGCAGCGGGGAGCGGGTCGCGGTCAAGGTGATCCATCCGCTGCATGCGGATGATCCGGAGTTTCGTGCCCGCTTCCGCCGCGAGGTCCGGCTCTCCACCCGGGTGCGAGGCCCGTTTCTGCTGCCGCTCCTGGCGGCCGACCCCGATGCGGACGCCCCCTGGCTGGCGACCGCCTACGCTGCGGGCCTGACCTTGACGGAACACCTGGCCGCCCACGGCCCCCTGACCGGCGCGACCCTGCATACGTTCGCCACCGGCACCGCGCAGGCTCTCGCAGCAATCCACGCGGCCGGTGTCGTCCACCGAGACGTCAAACCCCAAAACGTGCTGCTCACCGCAGCCGGCCCCCGCATATTGGACTTCGGCATCGCCCATGCCGCCGACGGCACGAGCGTCACCCGCACCGGGGTAGTGACGGGCACGCCCGGCTGGATCAGCCCCGAGCACTACCGCAGCGGCGTCACCGCAGCGGAGGGAGACATCTTCGGCTGGGGCGCGCTCGTGGCCTATGCGGCCACCGGGCGTCTTCCCTTCGGCGGCGGCGCCCCCGAAGCCGTGGCCTACCGGGTCATATCCGGCCAGCCGGACCTGGACGGCGTGCCCGAAGCGCTGAAGAAGATCCTGGAGCGGGCGCTGGCGAAGGAACCTGACAAGCGGCCGGACGCCGACGAGGCGGCTGATGCGTGCGCACGGCTGCTGGATGCCGAGTCCACCCAGATCCTTAACGCCGCCACGGCGACAGAGGCGGGCAACACCCCGGCACTGGCCGGCGCACCGGTGACGGCACAGTGGTCTGAGCCCATCCCCGAAGACCCTTCCTGGGCCCCGGCTGCTTTGGTCCGTGAGAGCTCCTCGCGGCGTCGGGTCGTTGTGGCCGTGGTGGTGGCAGCTGCCGTCGTGGGCGCGAGCGCGGGCGGCTCACTGGCTTTCCGTAACAGCGCAGATCATGCCAGCGGTCATTCCACGACCGCCGCTTCGACGCCGGCTGTGGGCGCTCATCCCTCCGGTGCCACAACCGGTCAGACCTCCACCCCCGTTGCCGACACGAACGTGACCGGCCAGGCGGTATCCGACCCCCGCTCCGTCCCAGTCCCGTCCGACCCGCTGGCCGGCGTGGCAGATCCCGCCTTCACCCGCTCGGACGACGAGACCCAGCCCGTCCCTGGCGAGTGGAACGCCAGCCGGAAGGCCGACGGCACGACGGAACAGGACGCCGCGATCGCCATCGGCCGTCAAGTGAAATCCATGCTCGGCACGAAAGGCATGTCTTTCATGACGCCGACGGTGACGTTCAACCGTCAGGCGCAAACCGTCATGGTGACTGGCGGCCCGATCTCTACGCTGACCGACGACTACAAGGAAGTCTTCCGCCGAGCGGGGGAAATGGCCGCCTGCACCGCTCTGGCCCAGCGGCTCAAGGACGCACCAACGAGCTGGCCCTACGGCCGGTTCTCCGTCTACTGGAAGGACTACGACGGCCAGGATGAGGCAAACGTCCTCGGCTTCGGTAAAGCCACCGACGGCTGCTACACGGACGAAGCAGGCCAGCGCCAGGGCTCGGCCGAAGGTATGACCACCGCCGAGATCCCCAGCAGCAACAAGGACGAGATACGCGTCGCCTCCGACACGCTGAAAGCGATCACAGCTGCCTGGAACACCCGCCTCACCCAGGGATACGGCCTGGAGCCTTTCGACCGCGACAATGCCATTACTCTCGGCTTCGACCCAGTCGAAAAGATGATGTACGTGTGGGCCCACGACGGCTCGGGCGCCCTTGGCGGCCGCGCCCAGCAATCCCACTTCCAGGACGTCGTCAGCAAGACCGCCTGCCCCAGACTGTTGGCCGAATACAACACGAACAAACAATGGAACTACACCCACTGGGTCATCGCCGCCTATCAAGGAAACAGCGCATGGCCCCAAATCTTCACCTCGGGCGACTGCCTGCCCACGGAAAGCCGTCACTGAGCGCTCGTGGAGGCCCAGACCTTCCTGGGCAGGGGCACACACGAGACCAGGACGGAGTGAACCGGCAGCGCAAAACGCTGATCGCTACGGCGAACAGTTCGATCATGCTGCTGCCGGACTCACACAAGGAGACACGTGGTAGCTCCGATCACGGCTTGGTCCTGAACACGGTGGTGTGTGGAAATCCTGCTACTTGAACGCCGCAGTCGACGGGGGATCGATTATGGGGTGCTGTCAGCGGTGGCCCTCGCCGGTTCGATGTCGACGCCGCGGCGCTGCTCGGGTCGGGTGAGCAGGTAGGCCGA
This sequence comes from Streptomyces sp. NBC_00386, assembly GCF_036063235.1. Classification (NCBI taxonomy): domain Bacteria; kingdom Bacillati; phylum Actinomycetota; class Actinomycetes; order Kitasatosporales; family Streptomycetaceae; genus Streptomyces; species Streptomyces sp. NBC_00386. The sequence continues at coordinate 9,719,400 of NZ_CP107950.1, read as the reverse complement.
CGACAGGGCAGCCAGGCTCGCGATGACCAGGAGGAGGATCCGGTAGTCGATGACGGCGATCAGCGCGGCGCCTGTGGCGATCGCGATCGTCTGCGGAATGGAGAGTGCCACGTTGAGCGCTGCATCCGTCCTGCCCATCAGCTCTGGTGGTGTGCGTCGCTGAAAGAGGGTCATGATGCCGACGGTGATCCACGGCAGGCTTGAGCCGATGAGTGCGGTGCCTACGAGCACGGTCGGCGTCGAGGAGGCTGTCAGCAGGAGGAACCCGACCGTGGCGCTGGCCTGGCCCAGGGCGACGAGGAGGCCTTCGTTGAGGCGACGCATCAGCGGGGCCGCCGTGACGCCGGCTGCGATTGCGCCGACTCCTTGCGCTGAGATGAGGACCCCCAGGAAGGCGTCCGGGCGGTGCAGCCCCTGACTGACCACGGCGAAGGCGGCTGTCTCGGAAAGACCGAATACGATCATGATCAGTGCGCCGGTCATGGTGAGTTGTCGCAGGGCGGGGGTGTCGCGGATGTGGCGGGCGCCGGCAGCCGCTTCGGCCAACCAGTGCTGCTCGGACGGCGTTGGCGACTCGTCGCGTATGCGTAGGGCGAGCAGGGTTGCCACGGCGATGAGGAAGGTCGCCACGTCGCCGATGATCACCGGAGTCGCACCGAACGCGGTGAGCAGGCCGGCGCCGAGGAGGGGCGTGATCAGTCTCAACCCCCACTGCGCCGTCTGCATGACGCTGTTCGCGTCCCCGAGAAGCTCCTCGGGGACCATGGTCTGCAGCATGCCGGCCTGTGCCGGCCCCAGAACACTGGCGGACAAGCCGTAGCCGAACATCACGACGTAGATCAGCCACACCTGGCCCCGGTCCTGGACCAGCAGCAGGAGCAGGACCAGCGCTGCGGTGGCCAGGTTCGTGGCGATCAGCAGCGGTCGACAGCGCATCCGGTCGGCGAGTAAGCCTCCGGCCGGCCCGGCCAGGGTGCCGAGCGCGAGCATGAAGAAGGACAGGCCCGCGGCCGAGGCGCTCCCGGTGAGCATCTTGATCCAGATGCCCAGGGCCAGCCACAGGGCCGAGTCTCCGAAGGTCGACAGGATCTGCCCGGCCATGTAGAGCCGGGCGTTGCGGTTCGCCAGCAGCTTGCGCATCCTGGTCAGGCCTCCGGCTTGGTCGCGTCGAGCGGGTAGCTGAACAGGAGCAACTCGACCGGCAGGCTCTCGGCCGGTCGACGCGACGGGTCCTCCAAGCGGTCCCGGTAGCGGTCAAGGACCTGGCGCAGGTCGGCGTTCAGCTGTTGAGCTTCATCCGGCGTTACGTAGGCCAGGTTCTCGATGCCGCTGGTCACCTGCTGCCAGGTTTCTGAGAACTGGGAACGGCGGGCGTTGACCGTGCCGGCCCGGTCGAGCCACGTCTCCCACAGCAGGCGGGCCAGGGCCTCGGAGGCATGGGACATCTCCGCATCCCCTGAGGAATCGTCAAAGGAGAAGCCGATGTGCTTGAGCCGCCACGGCCTGCGCCGGCCGGGCGCGTCACCAGCCTCCTCGACAAAGCCGTACTTGGCCAGGGTCCGCAGGTGGAACGCGCAGTTCGTCGGCGTCTCCCCGATCATCTCGGCGGCTTCCGTCGCCGTGAGCGGTTCGCGCTGAGCAAGGGCTTCCAAGAGCGCGAGCCGAGTCGGATGCGCCACCGCCCGCATCGTCTTGGGGTCCGCAAGGGGACGGACCGGACGCGTGTCGGCCCCAGGGTGGACCGGGACTGAGGGTTGACGCGATTCTTCAGAAGACATGTTTCGAAACACTACGCTCGAAACACTACGCTCGACAAGACTGCTGGTCGTGAATCTTCGCTACCGCCAGGGGCTGCTCGAATGTTCCTCGACTCCCGAATACGTCGAGCATGCTGGCCTCCTGCTGATCGTTCGCGTACCGCCTCCCGCCGTGCAGTAGCCACCCGCTTCTGGCCCGGCCGCGCTTCGCGCCACCACTCTCCGCCGCCGTCCCGCCCGGCCCAAGACGAGACGGCGGACGAAGGACGGACGACATCACAGGCCCTGGGATGACGCCGGATGAAGGTTCTGGCAACTCGCCCAGCTGGGTGTCCGTTACTTGGAGCGCCAGGCTTCGGCGAGGGGAACCATGTGGTCGATGGTCGCCCGGGCGACGACAGTGGTGTCGTCGTAGGCGGAGTACCAGGAGCCGCTGGAGGACTGGCAGCTGCCCGGCTGGTCTTCGACTGCACATACAGACGCTGACGGCCGAGCCGGTGCGGGCACAGGGCGATGCACGACGCAGTCAACCACGGGGCGGAGCCACGCAGTCTGTGCAAACGGCTCTGACCGGGGGTGCGTCCGGCTGGATCAGGAGCTGATCGGCAGGTCCCTGCGGGCCTGTTCCAGGTCGGTTGCCCAGATCCACAGCCGGTGCTGGGGCGGGATCTGGTGATAGCCGTACAGGCCGGTCTCGGTCAGTGTCCGCAGGTCCACGCACACCCGCTGGTAGGCCTGGTTGATCGCGTCGGCCGGGTCGGCCAGTTCTGCCACACCGAGTTTGATGCAGGCCCGGTACTCGTATCCCAGCAGGAGGTCCTGCCCGAACTGCGCCCACACCCCGCGCTGCTGCGCCCAGGCGGTCCCGGCATCCTCCAGCAGCAGGTTCAGCTCCTTCGCGGACGGGATGGAGGGGTAGATGAGGAAGGTGGCGGCCCAGCCGAGCGCCACCATGTCCAGGTTGAACGTCCGCCGGCGGGGATCGTCGCGTGGCGGCAGCGGATCCGAGGTGCTGCCTGCGAACCAGGGCGCGGTGTAGGCGAGCAGGCGTCCGTGGTCCTCGAGGAGTTCACCGGTGGCGATCACGGCCATCTTGCGCTGGGAGCCGTCCGGGCGGGCCAGGCGGTCGGCGACCATCGTCGTGTGGGCCTCTGCTGCCGCCCGGCCCGCGGCCTGGTGGCGCTCCGCGGCGTCTGCGGTGATCCGGGAGACGAGGTAGTCGCGCAGGTCCTGCGGCAGTGCGTCGTAGGTGCCGTCCAGCAGTCGTGTCTTCGTGCGCTCGAGAGCGGCTTGGGCGGTGTCTGGGGCGCCGCCGTAGTGGGTCTCCGGGGTGTCGATGGACACCATGCGCACCGGCATGGCGATGTTGGGGGTGTCGCCGTCGGTGACGCTGAGGAACCGGTAGTCCTTGGGGGGTCTGCTGGGACCCACGAAGCCGAGATCGACCACAGCCATTCTCCCGAAGATCAGCCCGAGGGCACGGTGTTGGGGCATCGGGCAGGAGCGTCACGGCTGGCCAGATGCCTCGGCGCGGCCCGCTGCCGGTATTACCTCAGCGATTCCTGGCCCCGGCCCGCTCCAAACGTTGTGCGGGAGGACTCCACCCGCTGGTGCAGGGACCGCGTGCTCCGTCCCTGTCTGCCGCGCCGGGTCCATGTGCCGGCCGCGCCCGGGTCGGGGTGGTCGGCGGTGACACGAAAGACGGGGATCTGTGCCGCGATGCGTTCGAAGGCCTCCATCGGATCTTCCCGGCCCACCGGCAGGTGGGCCGGGGCTGTTGATACGTCAGGCTCCTTTACGGAAGCGTTCGCTGAGCTGTCTGCCAACGCCGGGGGACACCACGCCGGTCGGTGGCTGGGCACCGAGGGTCCGGGCCAGCTCGGCGGCGTAAAGGTCGACGGCCGACTCCGTGAGGTCCGCCAGATTGCTGACGGTCTCCCGGCCATGGCGCCAGCCGAGCAGAAGCAGGGCCGCGCCGGCCAGCGCCGCTGGCCACCACACGACGCCTAGACACAGGTAGAGCAGCGCCCACCCGCATTGGGTGGAGGCGCCGGTCATGGCCTCGCGGGCCGCGATCACGTCCCCGCGGCAGTTGTCGGGAAGGATCAGCCACAAGCGGGGCCAGGTAAAGGAGAAGTCGAGCCCGTACTGGCCCTGGATCCGCACGCCCACGCTTCGCAGCCGGTCACCGATCCATGTCGCCCGGGTCGGCTCGGTGAGGGCGATCGCATTGCGCAGCGCGACACGGCCGGCCCGCTCTGGCGCGGGGGCGCTCACGGCAGCGCGCTGCGCATGCTCCCACCGTTTGAGCCGCCACCGCACGAGTGGGCTGGTCAGCCAGGCTGGGCCAGTCATCACCCAGGCCTTTTCGACCGCCGAGCCGAGGCCACGCGCCAGCAGTCCGATCGCTGCCGCAGCTGCCGCCGCCGCGGCGGCCAGCAGGACGGCCGACACGGGACGGTGGTTGTAGCGGGCGGCGAGATCTTCAGCGGCGTGGCTCAGCCGCCGCTCGTCCAGGGCGTGGCGATGTCCGAGTTCGAATGCTGCCGCCGCGATCGCCGCGAAGAGCGCGCCTGGCAGGACCAGCAGGCTTACCCAGCGCTCGGCGAGCTTGGATCCCAGCGCGGATAGGAAGGCGTTCACCCGAACGTCAACGGCTCATCGAGCAAGGCGCACTCGGGCAACGGGCTGCCGGGACCACGCCGCTCGAGCCGACTGCAGCTTCTGCTGGGGCAGGTGTAGAAGCCAGGTGGCGGCGGGGCGGGGTCCTGACCGGGGACTGAGGTGTACCCACGCGGCCGCGTCGGAATGCCGAGACGGTCACGGACCACTTCCAGTACGAGCGCGGCTGGCCGCGTACCGGTGCGCAACTCCTGCCGTGCCCGCTCCAGTTCCATGGACCATCCCTGTTGCCGGGCCTCCTCGATCAGGTCCGGCAACTCATCGCAGAACCACGTCAGTTCACTGGCATCCTCTGTGGAGCTGTTCATCGGTTTCTCCCCCCGCTTATCGCAACGCGCCATAGTCTGGCACTGCTGGGGCGGGTAAGTCCCGACTTGTGCATCATTCACGGGACGGCTCAGGGGGCATCGTGAACGTCCAGGATCTCGCGTTCGCCATGGAGAAGCGGCTCGACGAGTACTACAGGAGCGGCAATCCGTCGGTGTTACGTGGGAAGCAGGTCGAGGAACAGGCCCACAGGCTCTTCTTCGCCTTCGACTGGTTCGCGTCTTTCGCCGGGATCGAGGCTGCCCGCGCATTCAATGTGGCCGTGCTGCTGGCGGAGTTTCACTACCGGCGCTGCTTGCACGAGGACTCGCAGGAGGACATGAGGCGAGCCATGTACCTCTATCCTGTGCTGCTTCAGACCGCCTCGCACCTTGTGCCCGATGTCTTGCTCAACCACTACCGCGACAACGGCTACTGGATCGCCGATACGCCCTCAGAGGACGAACTCCTGAGTCGTGCCGGTCAGGCTGGCAAACTCCTTAAGGAAGCCGAGGCAACTGGCGCTCGACAACCGCTTGACGACGCCGTCGAGTGGTGCCTCTTCGCGGCGCGCGCCAACCCGCGGCAGGACGCGGTGTTGGCGGAGGCACTTGTCACGCTCGGAGCCGTCTTCACCCGTAGGTACGAGTACACGGACAACGCGGAGGATCTTGAACGGGCCCTTCACGTGATCGCGAAAGCGGTGCCTGCGATCTCCGAGGACGATCCGGTCCGGCTGAAGGTGCAGCTGAACTTCGGACACGCATTGATCCGGAAGTTCCATCTGAACGGTGATCTCCAACTGCTCGACCAAGCGGTGAAGATGCTCCGTCAGGCGGCCTATGGGGCGCCCCCCGACTCCGCCGATCGTGCCGCCGCCCTGACCAATCTGAGTGCGGCGCTGACTGCATGGCACGGGCGCACGGCCCAGACCGACGCAGCGGTGGAGGCGATCGAGGTGCAGGCCGAGGCCGTGCGCAGCACCCCAGATGGGCATCCGGATCTGGCGAGCCGGATGGTGAATCTGGCAGCCGGAATCAGTGGCCAAGCTGGTCGAGACGTATTCGGAGACGACCAGTACGACGCAGCAATCGCCGTTCTACGCAAGGCCTTGCCCCTTGTCCCCGGCGCCCATCCCGGCAGGCCCCGATGCCAGAATCTCCTGGCCAGTGTGCTGCTGAGACGCTTCGCACAGAGCCAGGACTCCCGTGACTTGACCGACGCGGTCGAAGCAAGCAATTCAGCCCTCGAAGCTGGCACGGTCCCTGACTACCTGCGACCGACCCTTCTGACAGGTGCTGCCGAAGCGCTTAGCACTTACGCTAAGCACTTCGAGGACCCCGCTGCCCTCACCAAGGCAGTCAAGCTACTGCGTAAGGCTGACCGGCTGCTCCCGAGTAGTCATCCAGATCTCACGGGCGTCCTGACCACCCTGGGCATCGCACTGCGCGAACTGCCCGTCGGCACAGCGGACGGTGCCGGGCGCGCCCAGGCCATTGCAACACTGCTCAGAGCGGCTGCCGTTCCCACCGCCCCGGCCAGCGACCGCGCGTTGGCGGCCTCCCTTGCGGGGGACACCGCCGCCGACGGCCAAGACTTCATCGCGGCGGCCGACTCCTACGCCCTCGCCCTGGAGCAACTGGAGTTGGCCGTCTGGCACGGCCTGGAGCGTCCGGACCGAGAGAATCTGATCGCGAAGTTCCCAAGCCTGGTGACCAATGCGGCAGCCTGCGCAGTGCGCGCCGGACAGGCGAAACGCGCGGTGGAGTTACTTGAACAAGGCCGCGGAATCCTGCTCTCCCAGGCTTTGGAGACCCGCACCGACACTCGACTGCTGCGCACCCAGGCATCGCATCTCGCCGAACGGCTCGAGCAGGTCCTGGAGGAGTTGGAGCAGTTGTCCGACGGGCCGTCGGACTTCACCGTCTGGGAAACCAACGAGCGGCGGCACGCGCACAGCCGACGCGCGGACCTCGCGAAGCAACGAGACGAACTGCTCGCCGAGATCCGCGCACTGCCGAAGCAGAGCCGCTTCCTGCGGGCACCGTCCTTCACCACGCTCCAGGCCGCCGCCAGCAGCGGACCGGTCGCGCTGCTCATCGCCAGTGCCCACGGCTGCTCGGCTCTCCTGCTGAGCGACGCCAGCGTGCAGGTGGTGCCGCTCGCCGTGGAGGTCGCGGAACTCGCCGATCACGTGGTCGCCTTCCTGGACGCCCTCGGCAACCAACCATCGCCACGGAAGATGCGCGACACGCTGGTGAAAAGCCTGGCCTGGCTGTGGAAGACGGTCACCGAACCGGTGCTCAACGCGCTGGGCAACAGCAAACCGGTTGCCTCGGACGGCCAATGGTCGCGCATGTGGTGGTGCCCCACCGGCCTCTTCACACTCCTACCGATCCACGCCGCAGGGAACCAGGCGGACACAGCCCTGGACCGGGTGATCTCCTCCTACACCCCGACCCTACGCATGTTGCTTCACACCCGGACCCGCCCCGAACCACCGAACGGGCACGACACAGGCGGCCTTATCGTCTCCCTTCCGACAACGCCCGACCTGCCAGATCTGCCCGCCGCGGCCGTCGAAGCCCAAAACCTGCACCAACGCCACCCGGACGCCATGCTCCTCACTGGCCCCGCCGCGACCAGGTCAGCCATCACAGCGGCACTCACCGACTGCACCTGGGCCCACTTCGCCTGTCACGGTCGCCAGGACATCGGCCGACCTTCGCGCGGTGCACTCATGCTGCACGACGGCCCGCTGACGCTGTGGGACATCGCCAGCCTTCGACTGCCGCACGCCCAATTGGCATTCCTGTCCGCCTGCGAGACCTCGCGCGGCAGTGTCGTCTTGGCGGACGAAGCAATCAGTTTCGCAGCCGGGGTCCAACTCGCCGGCTTCCAACACGTCGTCGGCACGCTGTGGACCATCGACGACAACAAGGCACCGGACGTCGCCAATCGGGTGTACAACGAACTCTCGCGCCAGGACCCACACGATCCGGCAGCCGCCCTGCATAGCGCAGTCCGGGCAATGCGGACGCAACATCCCCTGGCGGTGTTCAACTGGGCGGGCTACGTCCATATCGGCCCATGACCGAACTGATCCGGGGTGCCGGGATCAATGCGCTCCGCTTCGGCGGCGTGCTAGGCCAGCCTCACCAGCACGGCCAGCTCGCATGAAGTGAGCAAAACACGTTCTATCGACCTCTACCGCCGGATTTAACGAACTACCAGTAAGAGCCTCGTACCGCGCTGCCCGAACGAATCACGACGAGACGGTCGGGCCGTCAGGTGTACTGACGGCCCGTGAGACCGAGGTCAGGACCTGTCAGGAGTCGTAGGTGACCGCAAGATCGCTGGCGTAGGAATCACTCTCGGGGCTGGTGCTGTCCTCCGCGGCCAGGGGCGGAGTGATCCCGTCGAACAAGGCGTAGTTGAAGCTGAAGCCGAGGTTGGCCGTGCCGGTCCTGCCGCCGACGTTGACGCGGAAGGTGCAGTGCCCGTACAGCGTGTAGTCCTTGTTGCGTCGGTTGTTGGGGACCGTCGAGTGCCAGAAGTAGTCGACGCCGACGTTGGTGTGCTTGTCGTGGTAGGGCAGCTGCATGTGACCGGCCGTGCATGTCATTCGGCCCGTGGCTATGGCCTGCACCGCCGGAGAGGTGCGGAACGACCAGCCCATGGGGGCGGGTCAGCCGACGGTCCCGGCCATGTTCACCTGGCCTGTGAAGGTGCCGTTGGCGTCGGTCTTCTTGTAGCTCGGGGTTGAGATCTTGAATGTGTGCCGGCCGTGCTGGGTGCCAGCGTGAGCGGAAGTGCTTCCCAGTGCAAGAACTGCGGCCAACGTGGCAAAGCCAAGCGCAGCCATCTTCTTCGTGGATGTGGAAGACATGCGAATCCTGTCTAGAGCGCACAGCAGGAGAGACCATGCCACTGCTGCGCGTGCTGATAGGAGAAATTCAGTCGGTAGCCGATACCGCGTCAGGAATCGAACGTGATGTCCAGGCCGGATGAATAGCCCGGCCCCTCGTCCCCGTTCGGCGAGCGCCGTGCCCCGGCTTCAGGCCAGACGGACACGGCACGCCATCGGTACTCGTCCTGTTCTGCCTGCTCAGCCGAGAAGGTGACGGACTGACCAACGGTCAGCTCACGATAGCCATCGAGTTGGATGGTCGAGAAATGTGCCCACACCTCGTCAGGGAGGGCATCGGAAGCGAGAACTCCCCAGCCCTCTTCGCTGTGCCACTCCAGCACGCGCCCGCTGAACACCTCTGCCGACGTGACGTCAGGCATTCCCCGTTCCCCCTTGCAGTATCGGCAATTCGCCGTTCCGGCGCGCACTGTGGTCAGCAGCGCTCGACCGAACAACAGTGACATTAAAAGACAGACCGGAACCACTCGATCTTGATCCGACGTGGCGGCAACCTCACCAGGCCTGCTTCGCCACCCTGCTCCATCGCGTCGGCTCCGCCGGATCCGCTTCCACGACTCACGGCACCGAGCACGACTCACTCGTCGTCTTCAGGGAGAGGCACCTTCCTGCTCCGCGTCACCACCACGGGCGGAGCCCCCTGACCGTCGAACTGACAGTGGCCGCCACTCCCGCGGCCTCTCCCACCGCCTCCTAGAACCGCCCCGCCACCGCGCGGCACCAGCTCGCCTCCAGGGCGCCCTCCCGGCTCACGCCCGCGAGGGCGCGGATGGCGAGCCCCAGCCCAGCGTTCGTCGACGAGAGGCCCGTGCTCGCTCTGGACGGCATACAGAGCCGCTGCCATCTCGAGGTGAGGTGCAGTCCGGACACGGAGTATCCGGGCCCCTGATCGAATCACCCTGGTCAAGCCGTACTCTGCGTCCTCACACACATGATCCGGGAGTGGGCAGTGACGAACGCCGTGCATCGAAGAGGCGCAGCCGGTGCTGTCGCCCTGGCTCTGGTTCTTGGGGCGACCGGGTGCGGGGCCAAGGGTTCCACCGCGGCGCACGCGCCAGCCGGCCATAACGGCGAGCAAGCAGCCAGTGCCGGGGCCTCGAAGGCGAAGGCAACGGCTCGTGTTCCGGTGCTGGTTCAGGACCGGCTGGAAGACGCGGTCCTCGATGATCGCGACCTTGCCGGGGTCAGCGTCAACACGATCGGGGTGGGCACGGAGGGTGTGGGCAATGGCGTCGTCCACGCCATCCCCGACCGCGCCACACATCCCTCGGCATGTGCACCGGTCAGCAGCGCTCTCTCCGGCAGCAGCCGGTTCACGCCGGTCGCCAGCGTGATGCGCATGGCGCAGAGCAAGAGCGGCCTGGCTACGTTCTACTTGGTGTCCTACCGGGAGGCAGACGCGGTGCGGGCCGTCGACGAACTCCGCACGGCCCTGCAGACCTGCAGGGCCTTCACCTCGTCGACGAGCAGCGCAGCTCATGAAAAGGTGCTGCCGACTGAGGGTCCGGCCGCGGGGGACGAGGCGGTGTCCTTCCGGCTCACCGAACTCGTGAAGACACCCGGACAGGATGACCCGATCCAGGCCCCCGAGAGCGTCGTCGTCATCCGCTCGGGCTCCACAGTCGCCATCTTCAACGCCATGGAAAGCCTTCCTCGCCTCAACACCTATCCGAAGGTGCCCGCAGACATCGTGACGGCTCAGTCGAAAGTACTGGCCACAGGGACACACGCTGCACGCTAGGCGTCGGCCGGATCTTCGTGGACCAAAGGCACTTTCGGCCGGGATCGTCTGCTGGGACCGACAGCAAGCAGCAGGGTCCTCTGCCACACCTGACTCCGAGTGGCACACTGCTTGCCTCACGCGCGGCAGCGGGTCATTGGAGTGGTAGCGGCGGATAGCCAGTGACGGCATCTGGCTTTGAGGGTTGGCCGGGCATGATGCGACAAGTGATCACGTCCTTGGTAGCTGCCGCCGTCCTTGCCGGCACGCTGATCACGGAGGCTGCGGCAGTTACTCAGATGCCCGCAGGGACGGCCAATTCATCGTGTGCAACCAAGTACAAGGTGACCGGTCGGGTGGTCGCGGTACGGCGTCCGGCCTGGAATGACGGGCCGGTGGCCAGGCCGGACAGCCCGGTTGACCACTATGTGCATCGCGGTGATGTCCTCGTGTCGTGCTTCGATGCACTCGCTCGGACGGAACGGGGTCCGGCGTATCGCAAATGCGGCCGCACCGGCTCGGTCTGGCGCGTGGTGCGGGGCGGGCAGATCCCGGCCACGTGCGTGCGCCGGATCTGAGCCTGCCCGCTCCCCCAAGCCGGTATCAGGCTTGGAGGACAGGCAACTCGACTTCCGCTCGCGTTCCCCTGCTTCGCCTGTGGCCGAACGGACGCCCAGCCTCGATGTCGGCCCGGGCGCCCTGTGCACAAAGCCCGGCGCCGCGGCCATGTGGCGGTCAGTTCTCTGACGGGATCCGTGCGGCGATCTCCCGCGCAAGCCGGTCCGCCTGCGGCGAGAGCGGATGTCCGTCCTGCGCAATCGTCAGCAGGAGCTGGAGCAGGTCGTGTGCTTCCTGCAGCGTCAGCAGGGCCAGCCTCTCGGCGCGGTCGCCCATCGGCGCAAAGTCGATCTCGTCGAGATCAAGGTGATCATAGTTGTCCATGCCGAGGCCAACTCCCCTGCCTGCATTCGCGTTACGGGCCGGCTCTTGTCGACACTCATGTAATTCCTCAGCGACAGGGTCAACTTCCCCGCCCAAACGTTCGAGCCTGGCGGCCCAGCAGCGGCCCTGTCAGTCCCTTCTGCAAGCATGCTGCCGTGACAACCACATCACCTGATCAGCGCCCTGCCGAGGACACCCTGGAGTTCCTGCGCTCCGCCATTGAAGCGGAGTGGCGCGAGCCTGCACTGGGACACGACGGCATCTCGGCGTGGGAGTCCGAGCACGGGGTCGTGCTTCCGGAGCCGTACCGGAGTCTGATCGCCGAGATCACCAACGGGTCGTCCCTCGGACCGCCGGAAGATGGCGGCCTCCTCCCTCTGGGTTGGTTCCCACCGGACTGGCCGTACGACAGGGACCGCAATCCCGCCGCCCCGTTCCCGCTCCAGGAGGCCTGGGCCTGGGAAGGCGAACCTCTCGCCGACGACCATCACGAGCGCGTCGCCGACGTCTACAACCACGGCTCCATCGTGCTCGGCACCGACGACGGCGCTTCCTACTGGGTTCTGGTTGTGACCGGTCCCCAGCGAGGCAAGGTCTGGTTGGTCACTGAAGTCGGCGCCTACCCGTATCCGATGCCGGAAGCCTTCGGCTTCCTGGAATGGGTGCAACGCTGGCACGCCAGCGACGGCTGGTGGGACTGACCGCTGCCCGCACAGAGCCCCACGCGCAACGAGGGCCTCCGGCTCGAACGTATGCGTGGGGACGTTGACGCTGCTGCTGGGGAATTACGTGACGTTCCACAGCTGGTGCTGGCCGCAGGGGCAGGGGCGGCGGGGCGTCTCAGGCCAGTGGCACGGCCAGTTCCTCGTCCGGGCACGCTGTCACAGTCTGCTGCAGCGCCTGCAGTTCCGCGGGGTCCACGCTGAGCTGCCAGCGCGTTTTGACGCTCACCCAGTCGGCCACGTAGTGGCACTGCGCGTCGGTGGCCGGAGGCATCCAGGTGCTGGGGTCCTGGTCGGCCTTCTGCCGGTTCGTCCTGGCCGTCACGGCCACCAGGGAGCGGGACCACCCCAGGTCATTGGCGTATGCCTGCCTGCGTTCAGACGTCCAGTCGTAGGCGCCGGAGTCCCAGCTTTCCGCGAGCGGCACCATGTGGTCGATGTCCAGGCCGGATGCCCCGTTCATGAGGGCGTCGTCGTAGTAGCTGAACCACTGGCCATCGCTGAGGGTGCAGTTGACGCCCTGTGTCGGCGCCTCGACCGCTTCGGCTTTCAGCACCTCCATGCGGGTGTTGCAGCCGTCTTTGTCGGCGTCGATCCAATGGCGGAACTTGCTGCGCTCGTAGCCGGTCCTGACCTCGCCCGCCACCGGGAGTTCAGCGATCAATTCGCGCACACTCCCCACCCGGGTCGGGTCATGCGCCTGTGCCGCGGCCACCGGCAGGCCACCGGCCAGCGCCACCGCGGCCAGCGTGCAGATCAGCGTCTTGTTGAGCGTCATGCGGCATGACTACCGAAGCAGAAACGGTCACCCCGCGACGGCGCCACCACCGGTCACCCGAATGCGGCAAACCACCAGCCCGTGCAGCGCAGCTCCGCCCCGGCCCTTGCAGCTCACCCTCTTGCGTGGTCCGGGCCGTCATCGCCCTCGCGCCGGTGCCGCCGCTGAGCGGGGCGCCCGACGAAACGGCACGGGCCTGCCCTCTGCGATCACCGCTGACCAGAGCTTCGCCTCGCGCATGGTCGGCCGACATCGCGGGATGGCCACCGAGAGCAGATGCAGCGAGCCGGTGCCGGTCAGCAGGCCGGCGGCGCGCTGACCAGTCGTGGTCGGGACGGCAGCCAGGGTGTGGCAACGGTCAGGGCGTGTCGCCGGAGTAGTAGAAACGGCACGTCACACCCGGGCCAGGCATGCGGGATTCGCCGGGGTGCAGGTCGTACAGGGCGCGGCCGCCGGGCCACCGCCCGAGTTCGGTGGGCAGGGCCACGCCGTCGTCGACTTCCTCGGTCCGCCATCCGTGGATGTCCAGCAACAAGCCGTCCAGCGGTCCGCCGATCAATGCGGCGTAGGTCCGGTGCAGGAGCGGGCCGGGGTGGGGATCCTCGTGGTCCGCGCCGTAGACACGCCGGTTCAGCAGCTGCTCATCACCGTTCATGCCCTCCAGCGTTGCAGCCGCCACCGACAACGCGGGCTCGCCCAGCACCTTGGGCCTATCTGCATGGTCGGTCACTGCGCCTTGCCTTGGCCGGATCAGGTGCGCCGGCGTCCGAACCAGCCGCCGGCCTTCTGCCGGCCTGCTCGGCCTCCTGCTCCTGGCGGTGACCTGCCTGGTCCTGGCGCTCACGTTCGCCGGCTTCAGCCTGCTGTTCGGCTGCGACGGCTTGGCCCTGGCAGTTCTCGCACAGATGCGGGTGCGACTCACGCGCCGTACTCCAGTCCCGTACGTCAACCGCGGCCCACCGGCCGTCACTGAACTTGTTCCCGCAGTCCCGGACAGGACAGTGGGCCGGGCCGCAGGTGATCGGCCCGGCCCACCCCGGCTTCACCACCGCTCGCCCGGCGAGGAGCAGTCCCGGGCGGGCGGTGGTTCAGGTCGGGTCAGTGGTGGAAGTGGCGGCGGCCCCAGGAGGCGTCGTCGATGAACCGGCCGTGGTCGTTGCGCAAGGTAGCGGTGTCGCGGTCGTTGTTCCACACGTAGGCGCGGCGGTCCTGGAACAGGTCGGTGCGACTGTCGCGGCCGAGTCCGGTGTGGACCCGGACGGTTGAGCGGCCGCCCAGGCGGTAGTGGTCGAAGGTGTAGGTGTGGCCGTCCGCGTCCGAGAGGGTCCAGCCGTCCAGGTTCACGCTGCGGCGGGTGTTGTTGGTGATCTCCACCCATTCCTGGTTCAGGGAGCGGTTGGAGCGGTCGTCGCGGCCCGGGGAGTCGTACTGCACGTTGCTGATCTCCACCGCCTGGCGGTGCGGGCGTGGGTCGGCGGCGGATGCCGGGACCGCGATCGCCGCGGTGATGGCAGCGGCACTCAGCGCGGCGGCGGTCAGACGGCGAGAGGTCGTGGATACGGTCACAGGAATCCCCCTGCATGGTGCGGGCACAACCTCAAAACACCCTGGTGGGGGTGAGGTTGTGCGGTGTGCGGGTGGCGGCCGGCCGGCCGCGCATTCACACCCTGCACTCTGGATCGCCTCGATGTGAACGTCATCCAAGGTGCGTTACCGATCAACCGCATCGCCGTGACACTTGGCTGCAACCGCCACCTATTTTGCGGTGCATGAAGTTGACGCGCGCCCGCTCTCAGCAGCCTTGCAGCAGTTGGCCATCAGGCACTGGCCGCCAGGTAGCGCCACCCCGCCGGACAGCCAGCCGTCACCCGAAAGTGAGTAACAGCCCCTGGGCCGCGCGCACCTTCTGGTTTTCGACACGGTTTCCAGGGCCCCGGACGATGAGTCGGCGCAGCGTGACCCGCCCGACGCGCGGCGTTGGACAACTTCCTGGCCAAGCGGGGACAGTGGGCCGAAAAGACCGAGTTCGTGATCACCGGCAAGTGGGACAAGTACGCATCGCTGGGCACGTGTACAAGGCAAATGGCCCCGCTGAGGCCGCGGGGAACGGGGTGCGAGTGGTCCTGAAGAGGCTTCCGGGCAAGAAGGGCCACGACGGCTTCATCGTGTTCGATTCGTATCCGTTGCCCAAGTAAAGGCGCCCAACGGGCACACGGCGTGAACGGCTTACAACCACCACGGGTGGGTCCGTCCCCGCAAAGGGACGGACCCACCCGCCGACGTCTTTCGAAGACAGGACACGGCACCATGGCGAGACAGCGTGAGCAGTACGGCATTCTCTACGAAGGCGACTTCGGCCTCAGCGCACTCGCCGAAAAGCTGTCCGAGACAACCGGATCCCCCGACGAGGCACAGGTGCTGCACCTCGCGTCCAAAGTCGCCGCTGCCACCGAGGGCGAGGGCGCGGTCGAGCTGGGCGTCGACGTGCACTGTCTCCTGGACTCCGCATTGCCGGACGACATCATCCGCACAGCGTGGCTCGCTGCCGCCCACGGTCGCTTCGATCCGACGGCGTGCGAGTCGGGCGTCCGAGGCTGGCTGGGCCGTCTCGCCGAGCGCTGGCCGCAGATCGAGCGCAGGCACGCACCCGGACACGGCGATGCCCGGCCGAAGATCAAGGAGGAGGAACTGCGTACGGCAGTCGTCGCGGAGATCCGCGCATCGGCAATGGCGATCGACGCAAGCGCTGCTGGCAGCGACCAGGCCGCACTGCCCTCCAGCGCAGTCGCCGAGTCGCTGGAGGCCGTCGCACGACAAGGCGACGGCGACCTCGGACTGCGGCTGTTCCTGCGCGTGTTGAAGGCCTACGACGTACCGGTCGGCAAGGAGCAGTACGACCGTCTCATGGCCTTGGACACCGTCCTCGGCTTTCCCGGGCCGCTGGTGTACGACGGCCTGAACGTGCTCTGGCCCCCCATCGATACGGCGCGCCGCGACGCCTCGGGCGACTTCGGGCTCTCCGCTCTCACGTCGTGGTTCGAAGGAGACTGGCAGGAGAGCACCGCACACGAACGTGTCCGGCAGGCCGCAGCCGCCGACGACAGTGCACAGACCCCGGGCTCGGCAGCGGCACTGCTGCTCACGGACGTACGCCGCCTGCGCGACTCCGCTCTGCGCACCGAGACGATCAAGGTGCTGTGGCTGTCCGCCACGGGCCGCGGCTACAACATCGACCACCTCGGTATCGACGCGCGGGACTGGCTCCGGATGATCGAAGGCATCTGTGAAGAGCGCCTGAGGGAGATCGCCCCCCAGTACCGCCATGCCGAACCGCTTGACCGGAGCAACCTGCGGAACGCCGTGCTACAAGCCGTCCGGGAGACTGCACCGCTCCTGAAAGGCGCGGTCATCAGCCCACACTGGGAACCGATTCCCGGCGCGAACGCGCTGGCCGCCGTCGAGGAGGTCGTCACCGACACGGATGCCGACCTCGGATTCAGGCTATTGCTGCGGTTGCTCGACGAGGTGTCCCCGTCTCTCACCCCGAAGCAGTACAGCCACTACCAAGCACTCGGCAGGCGGTTCGGCTACGGCGAGGACCACGTCACCGAAAAACTGGAACACCTCGTTCAACAAGGCTGACCACCGGGCGGCAAGGGCGGGCACGATCTCACGATTCGGGCCTGTTGAGACGCCGCCAGCAGATGAGGCTGCGGCGCGGTCCGCTCCACGAGTTGCAGCCGGACGGATGTAGCTGGCACGTCCCCGACGGCCACCAGGGCGCGGGCGGTGTCGGTCGCCGCGCGGGTCCGGCGCTCTGGTGCGGGCAGTACGGCCGGCGCCAGGTCGGCGGCGTACGCCAGGGCGCGGTCGACGTCGCCGAGCTCCCGGTGGATCCCGACCCCCCGATGCCCGGAGTACGTCTTTTTTCAGCCATTCCCCTATAACACCCCTGTACGGAAAGGTACTTCCGTACGGGAGCACGCGCCTGACATCTTGCATCCACCACTCGTTTCGTACGGCCCCGCCGGTGCCCTCAGCACGGCCGGGCCGTCTCCGGAGGACGCATTGATACCCCACATATCCATCCGGCCTAGACGCACGCTGGTCCTGGCGGCCACGCTCGGCGCCGCCCTCGCGTTCGGCGCCCCGGGCGCCCTCGCGGGCACGCTCCCCGTCGACCCCTCCCCCGCGCCGGCCGCCAAGGCCCACGCTCCGGCCGCCGTGCCGGCTTCCCAGAGTGCGACCTGGGTGGCCGGCACGCGTGCCTACCTCGTGATCACCGCCCCCGGTGACAGTTCGGCGGTCCGCTCCGCGATCGCGGCCAACGGCGGCACCGTCTTCTCGAACTTCGACGCCATCGGTGTGATCGTCGCCCACTCGGCGTCCAGCGGATTCGCCGCCACCATGCGCGGCGTCGCCGGCGTGCAGCAGGTCGGCGCCACGCGCACCTCGGACGTCCCGGCCGACGCCTACAACCCGGCGCTCCCGGCCAATCCGGCCCAGGCCTCGACCCCGGCCGGAGAACCGGTCCGGGCCGACATGAGCCAGATCAAGGCCGACCAGGCCTGGGCCGTGAACCCGGGCTCCGCCTCCGTCACGGTCGGCATCCTGGACACCGGTGTGGACGACCAACACCAGGACCTGGCGCCCAACTTCAACGCGGCCGACTCGGTCTCCTGCGCCTACGGCAAGCCCGACACCCGTGTCGGCGCCTGGCGGGACGTCGACACGCACGGCACCCACGTAGCGGGCACCATCGCCGCGGCCAAGAACGGCAAGGGCGTCGTCGGCGTGGCCCCCGGGGTGAAGATCTCCGCGGTCCGGGTCGCTGAGCCGGGCAACTCCTTCTTCTTCGCCGAGAACACCATCTGCGGCTTCGTCTGGGCCGGTGACCACGGCTTCAAGGTCACCAATAACAGCTACTACACGGACCCGTGGCAGTTCAACTGCCCGGACAACATCGACCAGGCCGCCATCATCGAGGGCGTCAAGCGCGCCCAGGAGTACGCCGAGGGCAAGGGCTCCCTCCAGATCGCCGCCGCGGGCAACGAGAACTACGACCTCGCCCACAAGACGACCGACTCCGCGAGCCCGAACGACTCGACGCCGGTCACCCGCACGATCACCAACGCCTGCCTCGACATCCCGACCGAGCTGCCGGGCGTGGTCACGGTCGCGGCCAACGGCACGGGTGTCACCAAGGCCTCGTTCTCCAACTACGGGCAGGGCGTCATCGACGTCGCGGCGCCGGGCAGCAACGTGTACTCCACCGTCCCCGGCGGCGGCTACGGCAGCAAGAGCGGCACCTCGATGGCCACCCCGCACGTGGTCGGCGTGGCGGCACTCATCGCCAGCGCCAACCCGGGCATCACCCCGGCGCAGATCCGCGCCAAGCTGGCCGCCCAGGCCAACGACATCGCCTGCCCCTCGGACAGCCGCTGCACGGGCACGACGGCCAACAACTCGTTCTTCGGCGAAGGACAGGTCGACGCCCTCAAGGCCGTCGGGACCACCCCGCCGCCCGGTAAGTACTTCGAGAACCTCGCGGACTTCGCCATCAACGACAACGCGACCGTGGAGAGCCCAATCGCCATAACCGGCGTGACCGGCAACGCCCCGGCCACCCTCAAGGTGGGTGTGGACATCAAGCACACCTACATCGGTGACCTGAAGGTCGACCTGGTGGCGCCGGACGGCACCGTCTACACGCTGCACAACCACGCCGGCGGCAGCGCCGACAACATCGCCCAGACCTACACCGTAAACGCCTCCTCGGAGGTCGCGAACGGCACCTGGAAGCTGCGCGTCAACGACAACGCCGCCTCCGACACAGGCAAGATCGACGCCTGGAACCTGACCTTCTAGCGCAGGGCCCGGCAACGCCCGCGTACAACACGCACTGCGCCGGCGACAGCTCCTTGCCCGCGGCCACGGACAAGGCGGGCTGCGGTGTTCGGCCAGGGCTGCGAACTGCTGGGTGGCAGAGGGCATATGGGCCTCGGCAGCGGTGAACGCCGCGGTCGGGGCCCATATGCCGGAGACGTCCAGGAAGGCCGCGAACAGCCTGGGGCCGACGTCCAGCTCACCGTGCGCCTCCCTGAGGAGCTGCAGGGCCGTGTCCGCGCTGCCTGTACGGGCAGCGGGGCCGCGGCTGCGCGCCGCGGCCCCGAGGAGTGCCCGCCGGCTCGACCTGCTGACACCCGCGCGGCGGCGCAGAGGGCGCGGCCGAGGGTCTGACCGGCGCCCCCGAAGGTCTCCGGCGAGATCGCTTACATCACTCCCCCGCTCGGGAATCCCCCCGCAGGGGAGGCATTTGATCTGCTGTGCCCGTCCCGGCATCGATCACGTCCTCGACATGTGAGGCGGCGCCGGTCACGAGCACACCCGTCCCGCCGCGGCAGGACGTCGGCACGGGCGCCAATGGCCTTCTGAGCCAACGGGGCTGACGCCTCATCAGCACTTCCAGCTGCGCCTGGTCCCAGCGGAGCGGCGAGTCATGGGCGCCCCCGGTGGGCGAAGTGCCGGGTTCTCCGGATCAACAATCCTCGGGAAGCACCGACCGCCTGGACGTAGGCTTCGCTCAGCACGGACACGGCGGGGGACGGAGCACATGGCGGCTGAGGCAGCACACAGGTGGGGTTCGGCCCTCGATTCGGTCGTGGTGTACGCGCAGGGCGCGATCTGCCGCCGCCTGGCGCGGGGCAGCGTGCCGCCTGGCGGGCGCGTGCGGGTGACGGGACTGCCGCGCTCGCTGGACCCGGGGTCCTTGCGGGCTCGCATCACGGGTGCCCCCGGGGTACGCGTCGTCGAGGCACGGGTGGAGATCGAGGCCGAGCCGCTCGGCGCCGCCGTGCCCGACGCGTTGCAACGCGAGGTCGAGCGGCTGCGGGAGGAGTACGCGGCGGCGCAGGAGCGACACGACCGGCAGCTGACGCTGATCGGGGAGGTCAGGTCGCTGCACCCGGTCCCGCCGGTCCGCAGGCGCGACGACCCGCACCGCCGCACCCCGGTCGACGCGTGGCTCGAGCTCGCCGCGTTCGTCGACGAGCGGCTGACCAGGCTGCACACCCGTCTCGCCGACCTGGAGAAGGAGCGGGCCGACGTCGAGCACGCGCTCCATGCCGCCGTCGACCGGTTCGCCCGCGCTTCCACCGACGCTGCGCCCGCGCACGTGGAGACCACGGTCTCGGCGGTGGTGACCTTCGACGGCACCGGTGACGCGGAAGTGGAGCTGGAGTACGCGGTGCCGGGCGCGGTCTGGGTACCGGCCTACCGTCTCACCCACCGTCAGAACGACAGCAGCGGCCGTCTGGTGCTCCGCGCCTCCATCGCCCAGCGCACCGGCGAGGACTGGACCGGCGTACGTATCGCCCTGGCCACCGCCGACCTGCGGCGCCGTACCGACCTGCCCAGGCTGCGCTCCCTGCGGATCGGGCGCCGTCAGCCCTCCCCGACGCCCTCCGGCTGGCGCGAGCCGCCGACGGGCCTGGCCGACCTCTTCGCCGGGTACGACGGGGCGAGCCCCCGGCTCGCCACGACCAGCGCTTCCTTCACTGTCGGGGGCGGCACCATAGCCGCGGCGGGCGGCTTCGCGTCCGCTCCCGTTCCACCGTCACCGTCATCGCTGCAGGGCTACGGCCAGTCGCTGACCGCGGCGTTGCCGACACCCCAGGGTTACGGAGCACCACCGTCCGCGCCCGCGCCCGGCAGCGCATACCCAGAGGTGTTCGACACCGGCCTGGGCGACTTCGCGCAGGCGGTCCCGTCCCGACCGGGCGGCAGGCCACGTGCCGACGGCCGCTCCCTCCCGCCCCCCGCAGCCATGCCACCTGCGGCCTCTGGCCGCCAGGCCGCGCCGCCGGCACCCGCGGCTCCTGCCTGGCTCACACCACCGCCGGAAGCCGCGGCGCCGGCGTCCGGTCCGCCGCAGCCGAGCGGCGCCGAACTCGACTACACCGCCCTCGTCCTGAGCGGCCCAGAGGAGCAGGACGAGCGCCGGGGCCGGCTGTTTGCCGACTCCGCCTTCGACCCGGTGGCGGCCGAGTACCGCCGCCGCGCCGAAGCGGTGGCGTCGCTGCCGCTGCCCGGGCACGCCGTGCGGCCCCGCGAGTCGGCCGGTTCCTTCGACCACCGCTTCGACGCCCTCGCCCGCGCGGACGTACCCTCGGACGGCACCTGGCACACCGTCAGCATCGGAGAGATCTCGGTCGGACTGCGCACCGAGTACCGCTGCGTGCCGTCCGTGGAGCAGACCGTGTATGCGACGCTGGAGCTCGACAACTCCACCGACCAGGCACTGCTGGCCGGACCGGTGGAGGTCACCGCCGGAGACGACTTCCTGCTGACCGCCGCACTGCCCACGCTCGCCCCTGGTGGTGTCTGCCGGGTGGGGCTCGGCCCTGCGGAGGGCATCCGGGTCACCCGTCGCACGAACCTGCACGAGTCGACCTCGGGGCTGCGCGGCACGACCACGGTGCTCGATCACCGTGTCCACGTGGAGCTGGCCAGCCGGCTCGCCGGACCCGTCACCGTCGAGGTCCTCGAGCGGGTCCCGGTCGCCTCCGACACGGACGTCCGGATCGAGGAACGGGCCGACTGGACCACGCCCCCGGACGACGCGGAGGGGGAACACCACGCCCCTGGGACACGCGTCTGGCGCGTGGACCTGCCCGCCGGCGCCACCACCGCCCTCGACGGCGGCTACGAGATCCGTATCCCGTCCGCCAAGGCCCTGGCCGGCGGCAACCGCAGGAGCTGACGCACCCCATGTCCACGGCACCGGAGCCGATCCCTCTCCCCGTCACCGCCGTCACCTGCCTGGAGGACCGCGCCCACGTCGAGCGCACCGCCGTGCTCGACCTCGAGGCCGGAGTCCAACGGCTGCGTCTGGGGCCCGTAAGCGCGCTGGCCGTCGACCGTACGCTGCACGCCGAGCTGACAGCCGAACACCCGGCCGACGTCCTCGACGTGCGGATCGTCCGTGGCTGGACGCCGCGCGGGCCCCGGCCCCGCGACGACGACTCCGCCCTGCGGCACCGGGTGCACGCTCTCGAGGAGGACCTGGTCGCCCTGGGGCGGCAGCACGACCGCCTCCAGGCCCGCCTCGACACACTCGGCCGTCTCGCCGCCGATCTACTCCGGGAGGTCGGCGAAGGCGCCGGCTACGGAGAGGCCGACGCGCGACGCTGGACCCGTGAACTGGACCGTGTGGACGATGAGCGCGGCTCCTACAGCGAGCAACTACGGGCCGTGGAAGCCCGCCTGGAATCCCTCGGCACCGAACTCGCCACAGCCCAGCGAGCCTTGACCCAGGCCGAGGAGGAGCCCGCAGAACTGACCGGCCACATCGAGCTGACCGTGGAAGCCACGGCCGCCGGGCCTGCCGAGCTGTGCCTGAGCCACCTCATCGCGTGTGCGTTGTGGCGGCCCGCCTACCGCGCCGTACTCGACGGGGAACGCCTCACGCTGGAGACCGAGGCGACCGTCTGGCAGCGCACTGGCGAAGACTGGTCGGACGTACGGTTGACGCTGTCGACAGCCCGCTCGGCGCTGGCCACCGATCCGCCCCGGCTGAGCGAGGACCGGCTCACGCTCCAGGACCGCACCTCGCTGGAGCGCAAGACCGTCGACGTCGAGCTGCGCGAGGAGGACATCGCAGAGCTCGGCCCGGCCCCCGTGCTCGGCCTGCCAGGAGTGGACGACGGCGGCGAGGTACGGGTGCTGCACTCCCCCGCACCGGTCACGGTGCCCTCGGACGGCCGCGCCCACCGCGTGCCGCTGTCCGCCTTCACCACGACCGCGAGCAGCGAGTACGCCTGCGCACCCGAACTGTCCCCGCTGGTGACCCAAGTGGTGCGGTTCGACAACCTGTCCGGCCACGCCCTGCTCGCCGGCCCCGTCGAGCTCGTCCTCGGCAACCAGTTCAGCGGCCGCGGCACTCTGGACTTCACCGCTCCCGGCGCCCCCGTCGAGCTCGCTTACGGCAGCCGCGACGACCACCGGGTCACCCGGCACATCGAAGAGACCCGTGACACCTCCGCGATCACTCAACGCACCGTGCTCACCCGCACCGTCCGCCTTCACCTGTCCCGCTTCTCCACCCCCGACGAACACGGCGAACGCGTGATCGTCCTCCGCGAACGGATCCCGGTCTCCGAGATCTCGGCGGTGCAGACACGCCTGCGCGAAGAGGACTGCTCCCCCGCCCCGGACACGCTCGACTCCGACGGCATCGCCCGCTGGAACCTCTCTGTCCCACCCGGCGGCCGGCGCACGGTCACCCTGGTCTACGAGCTGGCGGCCAACGCCAAGGTGACCGGGCTCTGAACCCTGACGGTGATTCCTCGATGGGCTCTGCCCGGAGTCAACGCCACTCTTCGGCAGCACAGAATGAATGCGCGCCACGAGCAAACCAGACGCACCGCGGTGCGCTCGCCACGAGCGATCCTGCCCAACAGCAGGCATCGCCTGTAAGTCTCCGGGCCCGGCGTCGGTCGAGCCGCCGGGCCTCATACCTTCCCCGGCTCGGCGGAGGGTCGCTTGACGGTGTTGTCCAGGTGAGCGATCACGGCCGGCACGTCATCACTTTCGGTGCTCCGGATCAGTTGCAGGGCCGGACGGACCAGACCGCCCGGCCGCGTCCTGGATCTCGAGCCGCTCGACAGTGACCTCGCGCTCCTCTTCGTTCTGACCGGCGAGCAGGACGGCATGCCCAGTCTCACCGCAGAGCATTTCGTCCAGGGCTGGGGCATCGGTGCAGCGCCACCTGTCGGCGACTACCAAATCTCGCCCGCTGACCACCTCGCGCGCCTCAGACCGCCCGCGCAGCAGCCGGTGCGCATCTGGCCAGGCCGTGAGGTCAGTTCGGCAAGCTGGTGAGCTCCCCCAGGCGGCGATCTTCGACCGTGCATCCGGCCGCCCCGAAAACGGATACCTGCCTGGTGGGCAACAATGGCGACGGTGCTGGCAGCCGACCGCCACTTGGAGGCCGCCGCTTGGAGGCCGCCATCAGGTCAGAACGAACCGGGCTCGATGATCTCTTCGCCCTCGCCGTGAGGGGGATCGAAGCGCGCGTAGAAGTCCTTCAGTGCCAACTCGGTGACCATCAACGCGTTACCGTCCTCACGCTGATTGCGCTCCCGCAGGCGACGCAGCAGTTCCTCGTGGGGGACAGGGAAGTACAACAGCCGCCGCTGGCCGCCCGCCTCTTCGACAAGCTTCCTCCACTCGTCCCGGGAGGAGCGCAGCCACAGGCCGTGGTCCAGGACCACGTCACGGCCGGCGGCGACCAGGTTGACCAGCCGCTCGCGGACTTCGGCGACCGCGGGGGCTTCCAGGGTGAAATAGTCTCGCTCCGGGTAGTCCACGCCGTACCGGCCGTGCCGAGCGTGCACGATCTCGTCCACCGACAGCCGCACCGCCCCGGTCGGCTCCAGCCGCCGCTTCGCGAACGTGGTCTTGCCCGAGCCGGTCAGCCCGGCCAGCAGCCACACCACCGATACGGTCTCGCGACCGTCCTGCGCCCCGCCGGGTTCCGCCACCCTCACGCGATCTTCCTCCGTCAACGGAAATGCCCTCCCTCCAGGCTGCCACCCCATACCCTTCGCGTGGCCGATCTGGCCGCGACTGCCCGCGATGACGACGCGCTGCTGCCGCTGCGACTGGCGTATGCGGCGGAGCATGGCGGACTGGCTGGCCCAACTGGGTCCGGTTCCTGCCGTCAGGTAAAGCCGCTGATGACGCCCAGCTTGACCGACGCCCCCAGAACCGAATGTTCTGGGGGCGCCTCCGGCTACTTTCTCCGGTTGCCGTACCTACTTGGCGAGGCGGAGCTGGTTGACGCACCGCAGATCCTGCCGGTACTTCACTGAGCCCTGCTGGTACCAGAACCGGCATTGCGAGGTGTCATCCGTCACCGGTCCGGTCACCTTGAACCGGACCATGTGATACCAGTCGGCCGGCTTGTGGGATTTCACGGTGAAGGTATCCGTCCGTTCCGGCAGGCCGGTGACGTCGTCACCCGGTGACTTCACCTCCAGCACGCCGATCCCGTACCCGTCGGTGTCCCTGGTGCTCACCACCTTGTAGCCGATCAGCTCCAGCCCCTTCGGCAGGCTGACGAACTGGGCTTTGGTGATGGTCACAGGTTCACCGCTGGCATTGGTCGCTCGGGGGAGGTTCAGCCAGTACTCCTTGCCGATCTGCAGCTGGTCGTACTCCAGGTCGGCCTGCTCGAGCAGGCCTGCGCCCAGCGCGTGGCCTTTCCATGCACCTGTGTCATCTGGTCGCTGAGGGACCAGCCAGGCCGTCAGAGCTGCTGCCATGACGACCAGCACCGCGGTTGCGGCAATCAGCAGGCCGCGCCTACTTCGACTAAATGTCGCCAGCCTTGCCACTGCTGATCTTTCCGTTCTTGCCCCAGACCCGGTGTTTGCGGGTTGGTTCCCGGCCTGGAGCTTCTGCTTGTGGTTGGTGTCGTAGCCGGTCTTCGAGCCGAGCGACATACGGAATGCACCCACCGCGCCGCCGAACTGGCCGGACTTACCGCCGAGAGCCTGTCACGCCTTCGACGTGGGCCGATCACTGCACCAGCTGCCTGATCAGCATCACCCCACACGCGATGACACCCAGCGACAGCAACCCCCATGCACTTCGGGCAGGAGCTACCCCCGCGGGCGCGGGGACGGCACATGGTCGAGGAGGACGACGTGGTCATGGCCGAGCTCGGTGGAACGGTGAAGCGCGAGAGCAGGAGAGGTGATGCGCATGTCGATGGCCGAGGTGTTCCGTATGCGCGACGGAGAGATCTGCGAACGCCGTGCATGGGTGATCGAGCTCAAGGAGAACGACTTCCGCTGAGGTCGTGGGCGGCGGCCTGCGGAGCCCTCCGCGTCCGTTCGCCGACCCGCGGCCTCCCCTCACCCGACGGCCCGGTCCGCGAGTACCGTTTCGCGGAAGGCGGCCACCACGGGGCGCAGATCGATCCGGTGCCAGGCTGCCCACAGCTGAACGGACCCCTCGTACCAGGGAAGTTCACGTACCGCGACGCCGTCGGACATGCCTCGCACCATGCTCCTCTGAATGAGCGCGAGGCCCAGGCCGGACGCGACCAGACCCAGCGCGGTGAGGGGGTCGGCCGCGTCGAGACGGATGTCCGGCGTGAAACCGGAGGCGACGCACGACGCGACGAACGTGTCACGCCACGCAGGATCCTGGGCGTCGCCCACCGCGATCCACGGCTGCCCATCGAGGACGCCGGGTGTCAACTCCTCCGCCAGGGCGAGGGGATGCCGCTCGGGCAGCGCGAGCAGCAGCGGGTCCCGCAGCAACGGCGCCGCGTCCAGGTCCGGGTCACCCTCGGGCGGCGGTGTGCGCACCAGCGCGATGTCAAGGCTCCGCTGGCGCAGCCCCTCGAACTGCTCGGCCGACTCCTGGTCGTACAGCGCGACGTGGATGCCGGGGCGCTGGTCACGCAGGGTGCGCAGGGCTGAGGGCAGGACGCCGGTGTGCATGGCATCGGCCACGTAGCCGATGCACAGGCCGCCCTCCTCCCCGCGGCCGAGCCGTCGGCCGAGGTTCTCCAGCCGGTCGGCGTGGCGCAGGAGGGCGTGCGCCTCGGTCAGAAAGACTCTGCCGTCGGAGGTCAGCCGGATGCGTTGCTGGCTGCGTTCGAAGAGCGTGAGGCCCAGGTTCTTCTCGAGCTGGGCGATCTGTCGGCTGAGGGGTGACTGGGAGATGTGCAGCCGCTCGGCGGCGCGACCGACGTGTTCGGCCTCCGCGACGGCGACGAAGTAGCGGAGTTGTCGCAGGTCAAGCATGTAGGACCTCGGAGGTCTCAAGTTTGTCCGAGCAAGTCTTGGACAGTCTCATGTAGGGATCCTAGCCTCGAAGACGCAAGGCCGACGGATCGCACATCCGGTGACGTATCCGTCCGAACCACCATCGCGAGGACCCCTTCATGAGCATCAAGTCCCTCCTGCCCGGCGCGCTCGGCTTCGGCACCGCACCGCTCGGCAACATGTTCCGCGCCATCCCCGACGAGGAGGCCGCGGCCACCGTCGAGGCGGCCTGGGACCAGGGCATCCGCTACTTCGACACCGCGCCCTTCTACGGCGCGGGACTCTCCGAGATCCGGCTCGGCGACGTACTGGCACAGCACCCGCGCGAGGAGTTCGTCCTCAGCACGAAGGTCGGCCGTGTCGTCCTCGACGAGATCGAGGACCCTGCCGCCCGCGACCTCGGCGAGAAGGGTGGCCTGTTCGAACACGGCCGCCCGAACAAGATGGTCAACGACTACACCGCCGATGCCACCCTGCGCTCCATCGAGGACAGTCTCGAGCGGCTGCGCACGGACCGCCTCGACATCGTGTGGGTGCACGACGTCGCACAGGACTTCTACGGAGACGAGTGGCTGGCTGCCTACGAGAGCGCCCGCACCGGCGCCTTCCGGGTCCTGCAGCGGCTGCGCGAGGAAGGGGTCATCAAGGCCTGGGGCCTCGGCGTCAACCGCGTGGAACCCCTGGAGCTCACCCTGGACCTGGACGAGCCGAAGCCCGACGCCTTCCTCCTCGCGGGCCGCTACACCCTTCTCGACCACGGCCGCGCCCTGCAGCGCCTGCTGCCGGCCGCCGCAGCCCAGGACGTGGACATCGTGGTCGGCGGCCCGTACAGCTCAGGCATCCTCGCCGGAGGTACGCACTTCGAGTACCAGAAGGCGCCCGCACACATCATCGACAAGGTGGAGCGGATCAAGGCACTCGCCGAGCGGCACGGAGTCGGCATCAAGTCCGCCGCGCTCCAGTTCTCCCTCGCCCATCCGGCGACGGCGGCCGCGATCCCCGGCGCCACCAAGCCCGGTCGCATCGCCGAGGACACCGCCGCTCTCGGCGAGAGGATCCCGGCCGAGTTCTGGACCGACCTGCGCGAGGAGCGACTGATAGCGCAGGACGCCCCCGTCCCCGCCGCCTGACTTTTCCCACCCCGCACACGTACACATACACATACAGGAGAAACCCGTGGCCACGACCACCGCGTCCATCGACATCACCGCATCGCCCGACCGCGTCTGGCAGCTCATCGGGGGCTTCGACTCGCTGCCCGACTGGCTCCCCTACATCCCCACCAGCGAACTCGGTGAAGGCGGACGCCTGCGCCGCCTGGAGAACGAGGAGGGCGAGGTGATCGTCGAACGGCTCGAAGCCTTCGACAACGAGGCCCGGACGTACAGCTACTCGATCCTCCGGGCCCCGTTCCCCGTCACCGGCTACCGCTCCACGCTCACAGTGCACGAGACGCCCCGCCAGGACACGGCCCGTGTGGAATGGTCCGGCGTCTTCACACCGGACGGCATCAGCGACCACGACGCCGTCACCCTGTTCCACGGCATCTACACGCAGGGCCTGGCCGCGCTGAACCAGACCCTCACCGCACCCCCGGCCTCGGTCTAGGCGGTTTCGTTTGGATCAGTTGGTCGTTGGTTCGGGTGTGCCGTTGAGTGATGCGCAGTGGGCGCGGATCGAGCCGTTGCTCCCGGACCGGACGCCGCAGCGGGGTGGTCGCTGGCGGGATCACCGAGAGGTGATCGACGCGATCGCGTTCAAGTTCCAGACCGGAACGCAGTGGGTCCACTTGCCGGACAGGTACGGCAACTGGCGGGGTGTCTACAACCGGTTGCGGATGTGGGCTGTGGATGGCACCTGGGAACGCGTGTTCACCGCGCTGATCGCCCAGGCCGATGCGGACGACGACCTGGCCTGGGCCGTGTCGGTGGACTCCACGATCGTGCGGGCTCACCAGCACGCTGCCAGGGCCCGCAAAAAAGGGGCCCCGGCCGGCAAACCCGCCGACCACGCCATCGGCAGGTCCCGCGGCGGGCTGCCCACCAAGATCCACCTCGCGGCCGATGCCCGCTGTCGGCCCCTGGCGTTCGTCCTCACCGCCGGACAGGCCGGTGATGCACCCGCCTTCACCGCCGTCATGGCCCGCCTGCGCGTTCCTCGGCGACGAGGCCGTCCGCGCACCAGACCGGACGTGGTCCTGGCGGACAGGGCCTACTCGTCCCGCGCGATCCGCGACCATCTGCGCAAGCGCGGCATCCGGACGGTGATTCCGGTCCCGGCGGACCAGCGCGGCCACCGCCTCCGACGGGGCAGTCGGGGCGGCAGACCGCCGGCCTTCGACCGCGAGATCTACAAGCAGCGCAACACCGTCGAACGGTGTATCAACCGCCTGAAGCAGTGGCGCGGGATCGCCACCCGCTACGAGAAGACCGCGACCATCTACCTGGCCGGACTCCACATCGCAGGCATCTTCCTATGGTCCGCCCGGTGATCCAGACGAAGGTCCCTAGCGCGGCCGCGCTCTCCTTGGGGGGCGGGGCCGCTTTTGTCCGGCCGGGGTCAGGCGTCGGGACGGCAGTCGTATGCGGCGAGCGTCGCTTTGTTCGTCGACGCGTCCTGGAAGACGAGCTCCCAAGCGCCGGTGTTGACGTCGAACTCCTTACCGAAACCGACCCACTTGCCCGTCATACGACGGCCCGTCAGCTCAACAAGCAGCTGGATCGCCCCATGGTACCGGGCGCCCCGGTGATGCCCCTCGGTCGCCGTCTGCTCGGTCCACGTCCCGGTGGCGACGTGACCGTCCAGCTCCAGGTCCCACGCGCCGAGGATGAGGACCCGCTCGTCGTAAAGCGCTGGGACTACGAGCCCAAGGGCTGGGAGCGCCTGCTGAAGGAGCACGGCTCCACGGACGTGCGGGCCTCGGTGCTCGATACGCCGCCCGGCAAGCGCGAGGTCGGCACGCTCATCGTCCAGGCCCGCGCGTAACCCTCTGAGCGGGGACCAGGCTCCGGCTGAAGCTTCGTCCCCGTCATCCGTCAGGCTGATCAGGGCGAGTTCGGATGTGCGGCCTTCGCGCTTGGGCCGCCTTCGCGCCGTCGCGGTCCCGACGAAGCAGGGCTGCGCCGAGCGGAGTGACGGTATGGAGGACCGCCGGGCCGATCTGTCGACTGGTTGTCAGTCCAGCCTCCTGGAGTACGGAGGCGTGCCGGCTCGCGGTGGAAGGCGAAACCCCCAGGGCGTGGGCGAGCTCTCCTGTGGTCAGACCGTCCGCGGCACACCTGAGGACACGTGCTCGTGTGACTCCAAGAAGTGCCCCGAGGGGCGCTCCCTCATCGAGGCGGGGGTCCTGCGGCACGGGCGCATGGTTCAACGGATACGAGAGAACGGGCGGCAGCTCGGCGTTCGCCAGTGCGACCGGGGTGCCCCACAGGAAGTACGTCGGAACGATCCGGAGCCCCCGTCCCCGTAGGTGAAGGTCGCGTTCCGTTCTGTAGTCCACTTCGAGTATCGGTTCGCGCCACCGAATGCGCGGCCCCAGGCTCGACAGCACCCCCTCGATCCCGCTGGTCAGCAGAGTACGTGCGAGAAGGCTCCGGTGCGCGATGAGGCCACTGTCCATGTGTTCCGTGAAGGGCGCGACCGCGACCGCGTGGTAGCGACGGATCAGGTCGGTGAGCCCCCGCCGCTCGACCGGCCGGCCCAGCCGCAGAGCCCAGGACGGCACGCCGCGCACACGGTCGAGGAGAGCTATCTCATGGAGCACGTCCTGCCGGGGCGGACGAAGGATGCCGTCAATTCCCGACTCAAGACCACCCTCCGACTCCGGGGGCGTCAGGAAGTCGGGCAGGTACGGCCCGAGCGGATACAGGGAGAGCAGCACCTCCCGTACGGGACGGGCGAGTCCGGCAGTACCCAGGTCGACACGGACCGTCCGGTGCCAAGCGGCGAACTGACTGCGGCCCGTGCGGGACTGAAGACGGTGAAGTGTTGCGAGCACCTCCCACATCGGGTCAGGCTGCGCGGCAACACGGATGCGAGCGAGATCGACCTCGGTGAAGTGAATACGGAGCACGCGACTCCCCTCGAAAGCCTCCTTGTTTGCACTCAGCCGCAAGAGTGTGTCCCCGCCGACGCGTGCGTGCCAAGGTTCCGCAAGGCCAACTGGCCCCAGTGACCCGAATCCGACGGTCCACCGTCACCTGAACCAGGAGGAACTCCCGTGAACTCGAAGTCATCCAGGCTTGCTGCCTGCACAATCGGTGCCCTGACCGCCACCGTCCTCGCGGTGAGTGCCACCCCGGCGTCCGCGAGCGGTAGCTACAGCGGCCTGGCCTATGTCTACGGCGGCGGAGTCTTCGCCGACGACTGGGACAACGAAGGCATTGTGGACACCACTCACAACAAGCAGTCCAACGCCACCTGCCTGTGGCAGAAGATCCTCTGGGCCGACGGCGAACTCGCCGCTTCCGGTATCGACGGCGACTTCGGGAGCAACACGGCCGCCGCGACAGCGCGGTGGCAGACCAAGTTCCAAGTACCCAGCGACGGCTCCGCCGGCGAGAAGACGTGGACCGCGGCGGGCAATTGGCTGCGCAACTCCGACTACCTGCCGAGCGGCAACACCGTGGCCTACTACATCGGCACCAGCTACACCATCAGTCTCTCGCGCGACAGCGACGGCTACTACCACTTCACCGACGGAGACGGCAGCGGGCGCATCGCAGGCTACAACTACCGCACCTGCAGCTAAGGGCCGCACGATCGCTGCGAGGCCCGGGCCTGCAGCACGTACCCACGTCACGTTGTCGCTCGTGACGTCTAGGCGGTTTCGTTTGGATCAGTTGGTCGTTGGTTCGGGTGTGCCGTTGAGTGATGCGCAGTGGGCGCGGATCGAGCCGTTGCTCCCGGACCGGACGCCCAGACGGGGTGGTCGCTGGCGTGATCATCGGGAGGTGATCGACGCGATCGCCTTCAAGTTCCAGACCGGCACCCAGTGGGTGCATCTGCCGGAGAAGTACGGCAACTGGCGCGGCGTCTACAACCGCCTGCGGATGTGGGCCGTCGACGGCACCTGGGAGCGCGTGTTCACCGCGCTGATGGCCCAGGCCGACACCGACGAAGACCTCAACTGGGTTGTCTCGGTGGACTCCACGATCGTGCGCGCTCACCAGCATGCGGCAGGGGCTCGCAAAAAGGGGCTCCGGCCGGCGAACCCGGCGACCACGCCATCGGGCGATCCCGCGGCGGACTGACCACGAAGATCCACCTTGCCGCCGACGACCGATGCCGGCCGCTGGGCTTCCATCTCACCGCCGGGCAGGCCGGGGATGCACCCGCCTTCACCGAAGTCATGGCCCGCTTGCGCATTCCACGACCCCGAGGACGACCCCGCACCAGGCCCGACGTGGTCTTGGCGGACAGGGCCTATTCGTCCCGCGCAATCCGCGACCACCTGCGCAAGCGCGGCATCCGAGCGGTGATCCCGGTCCCGGCGGACCAGCGTGGCCACCGGCTACGACGAGGCAGCCGGGGAGGCAGACCGCCGGCATTCGATCGAGAGACCTACAAACAGCGCAACACCGTCGAGCGATGCATCAATCGCCTGAAACAGCGGCGCGGGATCGCCACCCGCTACGAGAAGACCGCAACCGTCTACCTGGCCGGACTCCACGTGGCAGGCATCTTCCTCTGGTCCGCCCGCTGATCCAAACGAAACCGCCTAGGTCCGGAGAACCCGCAGATGCCCTGTTCGGCCACGAGCTCGGCTGGGGCACACGGCACCAGGGCCCGCCAACCCTTCCGGACGGCCCTTCATCGTCCCTGTTCGAGACCGACTTATTCCTCGCAGGGGACACGAAAATCTGTGTTGGCTGGAGTAGACATTGGGTGATCGCCTGGCTATGGTTTCTCTCGTAGTCGAGATCAGCAAGGCCCGGCAGACACGAACTGCCGGGCAGTAGTACCGGTAGTTGCAGTTGGCAGGACGGTGCGGTGGTGGAGTTCCGAAGCCAGGGTTGTCGCAGGTCGGCGACGGGGCTGACGATCGGACCGGGTGGCCCGCAGTGATCAGGGGCCGCCGTGAGCAGGACCGCAGTTGAAGTACTGGCAAGTGCAGTTCGCGGTATCCAGCAGCGAAGGTGTGTGAGTGCTACCTCGGTGAAGGCGTCGGCTGCGGGCGCGCGCACCGGGAGGTTCGGCAGTGGGGTTCCAAGCCAGAGCAGATGCAGGACGGGCGACGGGGCTGGCTGCCGAAGAGTGACGCTTCCTCAGGTCACCAAGCAGTTCGCATCCCCCGTAGTACAGAGCAGTGCGCAGTACCAGCAATAGACAGCGCCCCTCGAAGGCGCTGGATCAAGAGGGAAGAACGGAGGAGCGAGGCGCCATCAGGATCGCCCGGGCGGAATGGCTGAGCCCGGGTACCGCAGGACATCGATAGTGAGGTGGTCTCCGGTCGAGCAACCGCGATCCCCGCACACGCTCTCACCCCCCGTGAGCTCGTGCGGAAACAGTAGGCCGGTGCAGTATCAGGGCCGGCAGATGGTGTAGCAGTTCCTTCGGGGCCCTGGCACACATGGTGCCAGGGCCCCTCCACGCGTTCCACGAGAGAGGTGCAATGACAGCAGACGACTCGTTCGACCGGCTCGACGACGACGATTACCCCGCCTACACGATGGGCCGGGCCGCCGAGATACTCGGCACCACCCAGGGCTTCCTCCGCGCGATCGGCGAAGCCCGCCTGATCACCCCGCTGCGCTCCGCGGGCGGACACCGCCGCTACTCCCGCTACCAGCTGCGCATCGCAGCCCGCGCCCGCGAGCTCGTCGACCAGGGCATGCCGATCGAGGCCGCGTGCCGCATCGTCATCCTCGAGGACCAGCTCGACGAGGCCCAGCAACTGAACGCCGCCTACCGCCGCAAGACCGAAACGGCGGACCCGACGACCGCGGCTTAAGGAGCGGTCTGCGGCTAGTAGTCATTTCGGACCGGTGGCCCTCCGAGGTGCCGGTCCTGGCGTCCGAGGAGGCAGGTGACAGCATTGACGGCCACGCCACCTCCCGGGATCTCGCCGACCACGTGCCCGGCAGGGCCGCCGACCGGCCCGAAGCCCTCAGCGAGTGCGCAGCCACACCGCCAGCACACCCACTGCGGCTGTGCCGGCCCCGTAGCACGCGCCCCGCAGGAACTGGGTGGCTGCGATACGTCGCCGTCGCAGGACCCACCGCGCGACATCACATGTCGCACGGCCGCAGTGCACCCTCGTGACGGACAGCCTTCGTCCGATGACCTCCCATTGGCCCGAGGGCGTCGCTTTCCTCGCGGGGCAGCCTGTCCGGGCGCACCGTACTGTCATGGCGGTTGCACCTTCCTTCCTCGGCGTTGTGGTCTTCTTCGGGCAGCCGGGCGTGTTCGCTCGGGGCCCCGCCAGCCCAGCTGGCTGCGACCGGCGTTCTGGTGGAGTCACGCGGGCGGGCAGGTATCACCGGTCGGCAAGGGCCGGCATCAGGTGGCCGGCTTGCGCGGGACGGAGCAACTGGAAGGTGACCTGTCCGTCGGCATCGATGCGGGCTCCGTGCACGGCGGGTTCGGGCAGGCTGTTGTAGTGGAAGGGCGTGGAGAAGTAATAGGCGCCGGTGTCCGGGACGACGACGAGGTCGCCGGCGTCGAGGAGGGGCAGCGCACGGTTGCGTGCCAGCAGGTCACCAGCGAAGCAGCACGGGCCGGCGATGTCCTGCGGCACCGGCCGGCCGCGCTTGGCCCGGCCGGTGGGGTCGTGGGCCTCGATCCGCAGGGGCCATGCGTCGGGGGCGAACACCGTCCGCGTGGCAACCTGTGCGCCCGCGTGGGTGATGGCGATGGGACGCCCGCCGGCAGTCTTGGTGTACTCGACGTACGCGGCGGTGAACCCGTTCTTGGCCAGTACGGAGCGGCCGAACTCGGTGACGATCTCGTACTCGCCCGAGAACAGGGCAGGCGCGTGTTCGCGCAGGTGGTCGACGTAGGTGTCGAAGCCGGGCGTCGTCTCGTCGCTGTCGAAGTTGACCGGCAGTCCTCCCCCGATGTCGATACCGGTGACCTGCCGACGACCCAGGTGGGCGTTGATCTCCTCGGCGAAGTCCACGGCTTTCGCGATGCCCTGGGCGATCAGGTCCAGGGGGCAGCCCTGGGAGCCGATGTGCGTGTGCACCCAGGTGAGCCAGGGACGGTCCTGGTAAGTCCGCAGCAGCCGTTGCCGGTTGCCCTCGTCCTCCAGGGGGATGCCGAACTTCGAGGTCGTGGTGGCCGTGCTCATGGCGGTGATCGAGCCGGCGCCGATCTGAGGGTTGATGCGCACGCCGATCCGCGAGCGGGAACCGCGGGTCGCCAGGATCTCGTCCAGCCGTGAGAGTTCCTGGAAGCTGTCCGCGTTCACGGCGACCCCCAGGCTCAGTGCCCGGTCCAGTTCGGCCCGGGTCTTGGCCGGGGAGTCGAACACGATGTGTTCGGGTTCGAATCCCGCCTCCAGGGCCTGGGCAAGCTCGCCGGCGCTGGCGACCTCGCAGCCCATGCCGTTTCGGCGCAGTTCCTCGAGTACGGGAACCAGGCAGTTCGCCTTGGCCGCGAACGCGTGCAGGACCCGGGGGGAGTCGCGGAACGCTCGGTGCAGGGACGTGACGGTTTCACCGACGCCGTCGAGGTCGACAAACCCGGCCAGTACGGCCGTCTCGGGTTCCAGGAGCTTTTCCTGTACTGCTGCCCGCAGAATCCGCTCACGCCGGTCGGCCTTGTCGGAACCGTTCATGCTGCGTCCTCCCTGAGCCGGGCCTCGCCGCCCCGCGATTGCCGTGGGGCGGACCATCAGCCTCTCGTCGCAGCGGTGCCGGTGTCTTCGTCGCAAGTCCCGGTGTTCGGTCGCGCGGTTCTCACCGTGGAGCGAAACCGTGGGCCCGCCGAGCCTCCTTTGGACTCGGGCACGAAGAAGGCGCCCTCTCTTCGTGGCGGACGCTCGCGTGCTCATGCTTCCCGGCCGCCACCGCGCTCGAGAAGGCGCAGTTGCAGTTGGGCGAGGAGCCGGGCGTCAGGGTTGCGGAGGTCGAGTCCGGAGAGTTCGGTGAGCCTGCCGATCCGGTGGCGCAGGCTGTTCGCGTGCACGCCCAACGCCCGGGCGGTATCCGGCACATGACCGAAGTGGTCGAGGTACGCCCGCAGGGTCTGCACCATGGTCCCTCCGCCTTGCCCTGCGTCGAGGGCTACCAGGCGTGCCACTGGTGTCTCCGGTGCCGGGGCCGGCCCTGTCAGCGTGTCCAGCATCTGGTTCAGGGCGATCGTCTCGGCCACCTCGCTGGCGCAGGCGACGGTACGGTGCTCTCCCGGCGAGAGCAGGGCTCGCAGGGCCAGGTCCGCCGACCGGCGGGACGCGGGCAGGTCCGCCAGGGTTTCGACGACTGTGCCCAGACCTATTCTCGCTTCCGGTCCGGACGCGTCCGCCACTTGCGCAACCAGTGACTTCCCCAGACGCGCGAGTTGTTCGGCGGCCCGCCGTTGGTCCTGGTGCAGGGCGCCCACCAGGACCAGGGCGCCCTGGTCGACCGGTACCACCACCGGCGTGAGGTTGTTGGCACCGCAGCACACCGCCAGCAGGGCGTGCAGCCTTCCGGTTCCGTCTGCTTTGCAGGAGGCACCGGGGCGCACCGCCAGGGCGGCGCAGTGCCCGTGTGCCGGGATCCTGGTGAGTTCGGTCAGCACACCGGCCGGTCCCCACCCGTCAAGCAGCGCACGGGCCGCGTCCTCGACCAGTCGGGCGTGCGTGCGGTGCGACCGGTGGTGGAGCAGATGTGCGGCGGCCACCCGCGCTGCCGAGCGCAGCGTGTCGCAGGCGTGCGAGGGGAGGTCGCCGCCCGCGGCCGCCACCCAGATCGATCCGAGAATCTCTCCACCTGCCCGGACCGCCATCACCAGACGTTCGGGGTTCTCTCCGTGTGCCGGCCGGTGGATGACATCCCCCGAACCCCACAACGCCCGGAAGAAACCGGCTTCCCGCATGGCGGCAACGCGCCACTCCGGCACCCGGCGGCCGAGGATCGTCAGCCGCCGCAGCTCGTCCACGTCCTCCTTCGTGGACGAGTACGCCAGGACCCGGGACTCCACATCCTCGATCGTGACCGCGCCGCCGACCAGGAGTGCCACCGCGTCGGCCAGTCCGTTCAAGTCGCCCGGTGCCACCGCCGGATCGGCGGGGATCCCGGACAGGACCAGACCGGCCCGCAGCATCCCGACCAGCTCGGTCCAGCCGCACCACGCCGTCCGGAAGAGCACCGCCACACCGGCGTCCTCGGCCGCCGCCCGCAGCGCGTCCGCGGGCCGACCCGACCTTCCCTGTCCGAAGACCACCGCGGCCGCGGCCGAGCCGGCGGCGTCGAGAACGACGTCGACGGCCGCGGCCGACCCCGGGTCGATGCCCACCGCGAGCAGCATCTGCCCCCGTAACAGCCCGGGTTCCAGCGGGTCCAGCATCGTGACCCCCTCGACCACGGCCTCCAGACCACGCTGCGTCGTGCACGGTTCGAGCGCACCGGCCCCCATGACCGACAGCAGCCTTTCCAGCGTCGGTCCCGACACGGCGGCATCCCCCTGCTCGACGATTCTGTTCAGCACCATCTGGCCCCCATCACGTCGGCACGTCGCGTGACGGTGAGTGTAGGAGGAATCACGGGAATGACGCGAGACGTCCCGGAATGTGCTTGGTGGTGCCCCTGAGGCATGAGGATCTGGCGGCTGCTGAACCGCCCGGGTGTCGCGGTGGCCCGATGCACCGCCGAACGCCTCATGCGCGAGCTCGACATCACCGGCGCGGTCCGCGGCAAGCGGGTGATCACCATGGTCCCTGACGCGAGCGCGGAACGAGCCCCGGACCTCGTGGACGGCGACTGCGTCGCTGCGGCCCCGAACCGGTGCCGGGCCGCCGACTCAACCCACGTCACCACGTTCGCCGGCGTCGTCTACCTCGCCTTCGTCATGGACACCTTTCCCGTCGCATTGCGGGCTGGTCGGCAGCCGCCTTGCGGATCCGCTGGACAGCGTGCCGGCACTGGCTGGACAACGAGCCGAAGGTGGCGGAACACGACACGCAGAACAACTCGCGCTTAGAGCACCTAACAGAAAGCCTGGTCGTAGCCACATCCCCTTCCTGGCTGAGTCGCCAGTGCTGCGGGAGGCGCCCGGACCCGAGCGGTACGAGGCCGTACTGGCCGTACGCCGCGTGGACGCGGAGCTGTTCACGATGTTCACCGAGGCGGACGTCATCAAGGCCGTCCGCTGGCGGTATTGACTGGCTACTCCTCGGGCTCCCAGGCGATCAGATGCTCGAACACCTGCTGGTCGCCGTCGATCTTCAGGTCGCTCAGCGTGAGGCGGCCCCAGACGAAGAGGAGCAGCTGCTCGGCCGTGCCCCTGGCCGAAGCGGAGGCGGGCGCGGCGTCGTCCGTGAGGGGTGCGGGCCAGGCGCCGGTGCCGTCCAACGCGAGGAGCCAGGAGCGGCCCTCGGTGGCGTGGTAGTGGATGGTGGCGGCCTCGTGCGGCCAGGCCGCCGGGGTGGAGTTGCAGGTGTCGAGGAACTCGGCCACGCCGTCGATCGCGACGTCCGCCGGCATCGGCTGCACGGCGCCTGCGGCGAGCTGGGCGTCGTAGGTGTGCACCAACACCTCGTGCACCCGGCGCCGGGCAACGCCCCAGGCATTCGCCGGCGACACGCCGGCGCCCCACCACGTCCAGCACTCGCGCTCCGGGCCAGCCTCGCGCAGCGCACTCAGCAGCAGCTCGTTCGACTCGGCGTACCAGGCCAGCAGCGCCTCGAGCTCGCGCGGCGCCTTCGCGGCATCCTTGGCCGGCGGAGCCTCGGCCGGGCCCGCGGCGACGATCGCGGCCCACCAGCGCTGGCCCGTACCCAGGTGCTGCACCAGATCGAACAACGTCCACTCGGGGCAGGACGGCACCGGCGCGTCAAGGCTGGGCGCGGCGGCAACCGCACTCCGGAACGCGGCCGACCGCTCGTCGATCAGTTGCAGCAGGGCGGAAAACTCAAGACTGTCTGTCACGTCGCTTACCTATCACCCCAGCTCAGCCGACCGCACCCTATTTTCCAGACCGTCAGCTGCGGGAGTCAGAGCACCTAATAGAAGGCCTGGTCGTAGCCATATCCCCTTCCTGTCTGGCTTGTCGAACGAGTCATGGGGAAGGGGAACGATCCTCCGTGGATGGTGCCGGATGACCTGTGGGGGCGGATCGAGCCGTTGCCGCCGGTCAGGCAGCGGCGTCCGCGCCATCCCGGCCGGCTGCCACTGGACGACCGTGGTTGCCTGCAGGGCATCCTGTTCGTGCTGCACACCGGGATCCAGTGGGAGTGGCTGCCGCAGGAGCTCGGCTTCGGGTCCGGGATGACGTGCTGGCGCCGACTGCGGGACTGGCACGAGGCCGGGGTGTGGGATCGGCTGCACCAGGTACTGCTGACCGAGCTGCACCGTGCCGGGAAGCTGGACTGGTCCCGGGCGGTGATCGACGGCTCCCACCACCAGGCCCGTCGGGGCGGCCCAAAACCGGGCCGAGCCCGGTCGACCGTGCCCGGCCCGGCTCGAAGGCACCACGTCATCACCGACGCAGGCGGCACCCCGCTCGCCATCACCCTGACCGGCGGCGACCGCCACGACATCACCCAGCTGCTGCCCCTGCTCGACGCGATCCCTCGGATCCGCGGAGTGACCGGTCACCCTCGACACCAGCACACCAAAGCCGCATTCGGGGATGAAACAACAGGAGGAAACGTCCTCTAAGACGATGTCGGCCGTAGCTCCGCCATTTAGCCCCGGTTCGCTCGCGCGCCTTGCCGGACCGAGGTGTTGTTGACCGGACGCGTGCCGACGTCCAGCGCATGAGCGGCGTCGGACCCTCAACCGGGAAGGACAAGATATGCATATATCTGCACCGACAGCGGGCCGTCGGCATCATGCCGCGGCCCTCGCCGCGGTGATGATCTGCTCGACGGCATTTACCGGATCGGCTGGCGCTCCGGCCGGTGGCGCGCCGTCCCCTTCCGTGCCCGCCCCGCAGCTGGACTGGAAACCCTGCGTCCAGGGCAGTCCGTTCGACTGCGCGACCGCGAAGGTCCCGCTCGACTACGACGACCCAGGTGGCCGCACCATCGAACTCGCCGTCGTCAAACGGAAGGCCACCGGCCCCGGACAGCGCATCGGCACCTTGTTCTTCAACCCCGGCGGACCCGGCGGCCCTGGAACGGTCCAGATGCCACAGAACTACGAGTCCTTCCCGCGCGAGGTGCGGGAACGGTTCGACATCGTCAGCTGGGACCCCCGCGGCATCGGCAACAGCACCGCGGTGAACTGCTTCGCGAGTCCCAAGGAAGCAGCAGACTGGCATGCAAGCAAAGCGGCAGGCTTCCCGGTGGGAGAGAAGGAGCGGGCGGCCTTCACCGCCGCGTACAAGGAACTGGGCCGGCGCTGTGAGCAGCGTGCCCCCGAGCTCCTGCGCCATGTGTCGACCGCCGAGAACGCTCGCGACCTCGACCAGCTTCGCAAGGCGGTGGGTGACCAGCAACTCACCTACTACGGGATCTCTTACGGCACGTACCTGGGCGCCACCTACGCGAACCTCTTCCCCGGCAGGGTCCGCGCCATGATCTTCGACGCCAACTGGGACCCGCAGGCCTGGACGAACAGCGCCTCCGACGAGGCCCCCCAGACCACGTCGTTCCAGCGCTTGGGCTCCGGCCGCAGCGCCGCGGAAACCGTGAACCGGTTCCTCACGTTGTGCGGATCCGCGACGACCGCCCGCTGCGCGTTCTCCGCCGGCAGCCCGAAGGCGACCCAGGACAAGTACGACCAGCTGCTGCAGCGACTCCGAAAGGAGCCCGTGGGCCCGTGGACCTACGCCGGCACGGTGGCCGACGTGGTGAACAGCCTCTACGACGTCCAGCTCGGGGGGACGCAACTCGCCGGCAGGCTGCAGGACCTGTGGCAGGGCCGCGTCCCGGAGCCGTCCCCCCTCCCGCCCCCGCCACCGGTCCCCAACCCGAATCCGTACCTGGGCGAGGAACAGA
Source organism: Streptomyces sp. NBC_00386 (assembly GCF_036063235.1). Lineage (NCBI taxonomy): Bacteria > Bacillati > Actinomycetota > Actinomycetes > Kitasatosporales > Streptomycetaceae > Streptomyces > Streptomyces sp. NBC_00386. The sequence goes on along the minus strand of NZ_CP107950.1, from coordinate 9,678,638 downwards.
GCACTGCGGTCTTCTGCGGCGACAGCCCCAACCCGCGGGACCCCGGTGTGTACCACACCCTGGCAGAGGCCGCCGCCGTCCGTGCGGGGGACACCGGACGCTACTGGATTTGGGCCTCCGCGGGCTGTGCCTCCTGGCCGGCGGTCGCCGAGGACCGCTACCGCGGGCCATGGAACAAGCCGACGGCGAACCCCATCCTGGTGGTCGGGAACACCTACGACCCCTCCACTCCCCTGTCGGCCGCGCAGGCTATGTCGAAGGAGCTGGCCAATGCCCGCCTGCTGACCCACGATGCAGTCGGGCACACGGCACTGCTCAACCCCAGCAGCTGCGTCAACGCTCATGCAAGCCGCTACCTCATCGACGGCGCCCTCCCGCCGACCGGAACAATGTGCCGCCAGGACGCGCCTCCCTTCGCCGCACCCAAGCCGCGCGGCAGTGTGGATACCGGTGGGGGCGGGTTGGCCGACGCCGCGCAGCAGGACAACACGCTGGCCGAGACCGGTTCGGGAACGACACCACCCCACGCCGCCAGCGCCCGAGGCACCCGGCTCGGCCGCCCGTCGGCCATGACCGACGAACAGGTACGTCACGCCCCCGACCTGCTCACCCGCCCGGCGAACACCGTCACCTCGATCGCGAAGCTCCTCGGAGTCTTCCGCAACACCATCTACAACTAGTGTCCGAACTGAAGGGCGGCCATCTCGCGCTCGCCGAGTCGACCAACACGGCAGAACTGCCCCGACCCTCCAGGTCGAAGGACTGATTACCGCCGTTTGCGCTGATGCCACGGCTCTTACCGGCACCCCATCACCGCTGAGCCATCCGTGTGGCGGACGAAGTGGTCCGGAGCGTGCCGACGCTCCCGTTCGCCGTCGTGCCAGTGCAGCCAAAACGGCTGCGAGGCGATTCCTGTCACCTTCGGATCGAAATCCATGAGCAGAAGTCGGTCCCGTTCCAGCCAAGATTCGAAGCCGACGTGCTGCCCAGTCATGGCCGCCCAGTACCAGCCCGCGAAGTGACGCTCACCCCGAAACCACCGGAAAGACCGCACCGGTGCCGAGTCCTCGAAGCGGGCCGTCACGCAGTCCAGCAGCGGACGACGTTGTCGCTCCCGTATGCCGTCCAAGTACGCCGGCTCGATGTACGACCCCGCAAGATTCGCCCCTGCCGGTACAGCCACCCAGCACCCCCGGTGCGATCCCCGCTCGGACTAGGTTCGCTGAGACGGAAGGCGAAACGACTGGGTTCGTCGAGTAAACGCCTCGATTGGATGAGAGCGGTCAATGCGCTACGGGACGCTGCGCGACTTCATCCCCCACTACGTAGGGACACCGAGGAAATTCGCCGCCCTACGGAAACACTGGCCGTAGCGGGTGGACTTCCCGGACTGGGAGGTGACGGCTCCCAGTGAACTTCCCTACGTCGGCGTCGTCGGTGTGGGCGGTTCCCGCAGGTTCCCGGATGGGGAACCTGCGGGACGACTCTCTGACTCCGGCCTCGGACACCCGCCGCAAACCCTGATCATCTGGCTGTCGGCCTCGAGGGCCCGTCCGGGCGACAGACTGCCCCGAACGGCGGCGCCACCGATGACGCAGCATTGCGATCATGAAATCGTCGTGAGCCACTCATTGCATGATCAGACATGCGATGCGTACGCTCTGCGCTGCCACCCTCGCGGCCGCTCCCCTCGCCCTGACCGCAACGCCTGCACAAGCCCTGACGTCATGTACGGTCAACGGCCGCCCCGTGTCCGGTACGACCGTCAGCGGTACCGCCGGCTCCGACCACATCAGCTGCGGCGCCCTCGCCTTGGGCGACAGCGTCAACGGCTTGGGCGGCAGCGACTACATCGTCATCAACGGCATCGTTGCCGGCACCGTCGATGGCGGCGCCGGTGGCGACTCCATCACGGCCAACGCCGGTACCACGGCGACCGGCAAGATCCTCGGCGGAGCCGACGGCGACTTCATCTCCGTCGGCCCGAACGCCGGCACCGTCGACGGCGGACTCGGGTCGGACTACTGCCGAGTCGCTTCTGGTAACCCCCCCATCAACTGCTGACCAGCAGGGGCTCGTCAAGCCAGCCAACTGCGCCGCTCGGAGTGGTCGGCAAGCGCGCCACAACACGCGGCGGCCACCCGGCCCGTGCCTGGTCCGCGATCTCCTGGGACGACCTTGACCCCGACGAGGACCCTCGCCTGCTGTTCGGACTCACGGAGTTGAGCTTCGGTACGCGCAACGGACTGCGGCCGATCGCCAGCACCGACCGAGGCGAGACACTGTTCCTCGTAGCTGCAGACGACACAGCCCCATGGATTCTGGTCGAAGACGGCGAAGGCGCCTGGACTCGATACGACACGAGCTTCGCCGAATGGCTCTACCGCTATCTCATAGGCGAAGACATGGCCGGCCCCAACACCTCAGCCTTCTACCCCGGCCCGGTACAGCTGTGCCGACTTCCGATGACCGCCGACGAACGGCCAGAACCCTGGAGCGGGCCGGACCGCGGCATGTAACCCCGCCTGCCACGACAGTCGCAAACACCCACCACGGTCCCCGGAGACCCAAACGAGATAGCCCCTCCCACACACACCCAGCAAGGGTCCTGGTCACCGTGGCGGCCGGGCCCCGCGCCAGGCGTACCGCTTACTGCGGCTGTGTCGCGATCTGGATCAGGTTGCCGCAGGTGTCGTCGAAGACGGCGGTGGTGACAGGGCCCATCGCCAGGGGCTCCTGGGTGAAGCGAACGCCGAGGGCGTGCAGCCGCTCGTACTCCGCCTCCACGTCGTCGACGGCGAACTGGGCGAGCGGGATGCCGTCCTTGACGAGCGCGTCGCGATAGGGCTTGACGGCCGGGTGGCCGGCGGGCTCCAGGAGGAGTTCGGTGCCGTCGGGCTCGTCGGGCCCGACGACGGTCAGCCACCGGGCCCCCTCGCCCAAGGGGACGTCGTGCTTCTTCACGAAGCCGAGGATCTCGGTGTAGAAGGCCTCGGCCTTGGCCTGGTCGTCGACGAAGACGCTGGTCAGATGGATCTTCATGGGGTGCTCTTCTCCGGTCCGGATGGGTCGGGTATGGGCCACCGCTCGGCTATCTGCCGCAGCGGGGCTGTGTTCAGGTCGTGGAACTTGTAACGGCCCTCCCGTCTGGTCTCGACGAGCCCGGCGGCCTCCAGCAGAGCGAGGTGCTGGGAGACCGCCTGACGCGAGATGCCGAGCTGGTGCTTCATGCTCAGCCGCGAGCAGATCTCGAACAGTGTCTGTCCGGACCTCTCCGTGAGCTCGTCGAGGATGATGCGGCGCGTGGGGTCGGCCAGGGCTTTGAAAAGGTCGTCGGCCACGACCACAGGATAGGCAAGTATTGACTTGCCTATCAAGCCGAGGGCCGCGGCCTGCAGGGTGGACCGTCTGTCAGCGGTTGACTCCGAGGTTCGTCAGTACGCGTAAGACCGTGTCCTATATGGCGAGGTGGACGAGCCGCTTGTAGCAGCACAGGGCCGCGGCGAGCGTCTGCGGCTTGAAGTACCGTCCGCGGTAGGGGTCGTGTTGCGTCTGGTGACCCTCGACCATGGGCTTCAGTCCTTCACGTCGTGGACGTTGCCGGCGCAGACGCCGACGATGAGGGACAGTCCGTTCGCGTCCGACAGGATGCGCATCCTGGAGCCCGGTTTTCCCCGGTCCACGGGGCTCGGACCTCTGTGTTCGCCCCCTCTTTTTCCAGCCCTGACCTGAGCGGTGTCGAGGACGACACGGGTGACATCCACGAGGCCGGCGTCGCCGAGCCGATGCAGAACGGCCTCGCACAGGCGGCCCCGTGCCCGGACCAACCACCGCCTCACCACGCAGGACAGGCTTTCCTTGTCAGCGAACCTGGTCGCTCTTCGGCCCGACGCCTTTGATCCTGGTCGGAGTTCCCTCCGGGGCGAACGAGTGGTGGAAGGTGAAGGCGTGCGGCGCGGAGCCGTGGTCGTGGAGGTGTTCCAGCCTGGAAACCCCGTCCTGCCAGGTGGGGATCACGCCGTCGGAGACCCACCAGAACACGTAATTCGGGTGTCCTGTCCTCTCGAACCAGTCGTAACGCCTGTTCAGCGCCTCACGGTGCAGACCGGTGTAGATGGCGTCGAAGGCGGGGCGCAGGTCGGTCCAGAGTGAGAGGGTCGCGGCCAGGGCGGTGGTTTCCACCGTATGACCCTTGCCGTACCAGGTCGGTACGGCGAACTCTCCCCATGCGCCCCAGTCCGCCTCGAAGAGCGCGCCCCGGTCACCGTCTGCCGTTTCAGCACGCGCGAGGTACCCGGGGTGCTGACTGATCTTCCGGTAGACGGCCTCACCAATGTCGTAGAACTCGCGCGTGAGAGGTGCGGGATCGGCGAGAGGTGACTTCAGGACGCCGAATGTGTACAGAGCAAGATGGGACATGCGTCTCTCCCTCGTTGGGGGTGCCTGGTGTCTGGTTGGGGGGCCTGGTGTGGACCCGGTTCGGTGGCTTACGCAGGCGAGGATTCGTGGGGCGTGACCAACTCATCCCGTCGCGGCCGGTTCAGCCGAAGGAACTCCTGTGCGGCCGTGGGCGATCGCCGAGGACCAGGTGAAGGTAACTGCCTCTGCGAGCCATGTCGAAGTTGCGTTTTCCCTGTCCAAGTGGCCTCTTGCACCGGTCATTGCGAGGGCTGGGGCGGTGACCGGCGGGGCAGGCTACGGGGTCAGTAATCCACTTCGGCTGATCGGTTCGCCCGCCATGCCCGTCCGCACCCCCTGTCCGATGGCCCCGGTGCCGCCGTCACCCCACCCTCACCCCCGGCAAGGCCAGGGCGATGCGCGTCAATCACACCTAAGGACGCGGCGGTGCCCTGGCCTACCTCGCCGCCTACGACGTCCACGCCGCGAACGTGTTCGGCCGCACCGAAGAACGCACCGGCATCGTCCCGTTCATGAACCTGGCCACCCAGGTCATGAACCAGGAACCCTACGCAAGCGCCAAGCACGTGTTCTGGATCGTCGACAACGGCTCCTCCATCGCGGTCAGAAGGCGGCCGACCTCACCGCGACGACCATTACAACGCCACGGCACAGCCGTTCCAGAGCGTGTGCGGCCACCGGTCGGTGCGGGTTCACCAGAGCATGACGGCAGGTCATAGACCCCTTGTCGGGGCTGCGTTGTCAGTGGTGGGCGATACGTTCGGCGCCTTGGAACCGCTGTTGCACGACAGGAGTGGACGATGACCGAGAGCAGTGTGCTGCCCACGCTCAGGGTGGTGCTGACAGACGTCAACGAGCGTGTGGTGGAGGCGTGGCGCGTCGCGTTCGCCGACACCCCTGGCATCGAGATCCACAAGGGCTCGATCCTCGACGAGGACGTCGACGCCTGGGTCACTCCCACCAACTCCCGGGGCCGAATGGACGGCGGGGTCGACGCCGTCATCAAGCGGTACTTGGGGTCTGGCATCCAGGTGCGCGTCCAGCGGGCGATCCGTGACCGGTTCGCCGGACCCATGCCGGTGGGCAGCGCGGTCTGCGTCCCGTCAGGCGCGACCGTTCCCCGGTACCTGATATCGACGCCGACGATGGTGCAGTCCTCGCAGAATGTGAGTGCCACGCTGAACGTGGCGCTGGCGTGTGCGGCTGCTTTCCAGGCCGTTCACCGGCAGAACCGGAAGAAGCCAGGCAGCATCCGGTCCGTGGCGCTGGTCGGGTTGGGGGCGCAGACCGGGCAGGTGCCGGCGCGGGTGTGCGCCAATCTGATGTGGACCGGCTACACGCTCTTCCACGACCACTGGTTCGAGGACGACGACGAGCTGCGCTCCACGATCATCTCCCAGCTGCACGGAATCGAGAACGCGCCCGTCGACCAGCGGGTGCGCATCGTGCCACCGGCAGCCGCCATGCCGGCGCCCGAAACTCCCGCTCCTTCCTCTCCTTCTGCCACGACGAGTGAAAGCGCCTACGCCATGACCGGATCGACGACCGGCGTCCCGGCTCCGGGTCAGCCGCAGCCCCAGCCCGGTGCGAACGACCCCCTCGCCCTGACCGAGCTCTTCAACGGCGGCGGGGAGTCCTGGCTCCCGCTGCTGAAGCCGGTCATCGAGGCGCAGCCGGACGCCGCACGGTTCATCGGAAAGGACCGCAGCCATGAGGTGGTCCCGGTCCGCGAGCTGACGTTCCAGGCGCTCAAGCCGAACCCGCCGCACAAGTGGAAGGTCGTGGTCTTCGGTCAGAACCCGTATCCACGGCCGGAGAGCGCCACCGGCATAGCCATGTTCGACAACACCTTCAGCGACTGGAAGGACAGCCAGTTCGGCCGGGTCGTCAGCATCCGGTGCCTCATCAAGGCGGCGGCGATGTGGAAGTACGGCATCGCCAAGAAAACCCCGATCGCCGACGTGCGGGCGCTGCTGAAGGAGCGGGACACAGTCCAGCCGCCGGAGTGGTTCCAGGCGATGCTGACACAGGGCGTGCTCCTGCTGAACGCGTCGCTGACCGCGAGCGGGGACGGAGCGATGGGGGCCGACCAGCACACGGCGTTCTGGCGGCCGGTCGCCGAGCGGATCGTCGAGGAGATCCTCAAGGCCAAGCAAGACGCGGCCGAGGAGGACCGCGGAGTCGTGTTCGCGTGGTGGGGAGCGCACGCTCGCAGCCTGAAGCGGGTTGTCCTGCGGCTCCAGCAGAAATACCCGGACGTCGAGGTCCGACACCTCGACCACGCCAACCCGGCGGCACAGGGCGACATCTTCTGCGAGGGCGACCATTTCGCCCAGGTCAACGACGCTCTGACCTCGTTGGGCGCCGACGGCATCGACTGGCTGCCGAGCAAGGGATGGAACGAGACGACGGTCGGCGCGGGCGGTGCGGACGGCGGTGTCGCGGCGCGCATGGGCGCTTTCATCGAGTCGACCATGAACCTGCACCAGCTGTACCTGGAACGCCTCACCAGCGTCAAGGACGAGGGCTTGGTCCTGCCCGCGATCACCGGTGTCTTCGACACCCCACTGATGGACTTCCAGGACGCCGTCGCTCCGGTCTCCGCGGCGATGTCCGGGCTCGCCGGACACATCCAGCGCTCCCGCGACTTCGGCAAACAGCGTGCAGACCAGGTGGCCGACTGCGGCCCGTCTGCCGACGCGATCGCCGCGCTCCACCTCTACACCTGTGAGTCAGCCTTCTACCGCGAGATCAACAGCGTTCTGCGCTCCCCCGACCGCACCAGGGTCATGCCCTACCTGGCGTACCTGCGGCTGCTGTTCTCGGCGGTCTCAAAGCTGCCGGCCTACACGCAACCGCTGTGGCGCGGGGTGTCACTGGACCTTCGGGCGCAGTACCCGGTGGGCCAGACAGTGACCTGGTGGGGTGTCTCCTCCTGTACCTCCGAGCTGAAGGTGGCCAGGGCGTTCTTGGGCAGTCGCGGCAAGCGGACCCTCTTCGAGGTGACGCCGGCCCGGGCCGTCGGGATCAAGCGCTTCTCCGCCTTCACCGGCGAGGAGGAATACATCCTTACGCCAGGTACCCAGCTCAAGGTGACGGAGGTGAAGAGCGAATCCCGCGGGCTGTGCACGGTCCGGCTGAGCGAGGTCACGGACGCCGCTCCCGTGGTGTCCTGACCCCCTGTTCACGAAAGCCACGGTCGTGGTTGCCGGACGCTCGCGCCCGGCAACCACGTGGCAGAGGTCCATAGCGACAAGGGCTGTCGGCCGGGGCGAGGCTTCGCAGTAGGCCTCGTGGTCCGCCGGGGCGGGCGTCCGCACAGCCACGGTTGAGCCGCAGGTCCGGATCGGTGAACGGCGGGAACCGCTAGGCCGTGTTTTGGAAGTGGGGTCGGTCCCTCGTCCCGAGTCGTAATGATCTCGGTGTGGGGCGAGGGGATCTTTCTGACGAGCGGTGGGCGGTGCTGGAGCCGTTGCTGCCGGTGACGGTGCTGGGCAGGCCATCGGTAGGTCGGCGCAAGCTGATTGACGGGATCCGGTGGCGGGTGCGGACTGGTGCTCCGTGGCGGGATCTGCCGCAGGAGTACGGGCCGTGGCAGACCGTCTACGGACTCTTCCGTCGCTGGCAGCGGGACGGCGTCTGGCCGGTGGTGCTGACCGGGCTCCAGGCTCGGGCGGACGCGGCCGGGCTCATCACGTGGGAAGTGAACGTCGACTCCACGATCTGCCGGGCCCATCAACACGCTGCAGGCGCCCGCCGCAACGGCCAGGACCAGAAGGAACCGCCGGGCGGAACCCGCACCGAGCCCGACGACCACGGCCTGGGCCGGTCCCGAGGAGGCTTCACCACGAAGGTCCACCTGGTCTGTCGGGTCCTGTCTCGCCGACACGGTCCCATGCGCACTTCCGTTCTGCACGTACTGCGGGGATCGGTACACGCGCAAACTGCTGCAGGTCGTTCATTTTGGCCAGAGATCGGGCATGTTGGGGTCAAGGACCTGCCGGCCATTAGGCACTGTCCGGCGGATCATGTGGCCGTGATGGCACCAAGTTAGTTCTCGCGGGCCGGACTGCGCCCGGTTGCGAGGTGTTTCTGCCCCTCGGGCATGGGCAGGACCGCCAGTGCGGTGTCTGCAATGTTCCGCAGCGTCTCCGGGTCCAGGCCGGCCTTGCCTACCGCCTCGATACCGCGGACCACCGTCAGCAGCAGTGCCGCCAACCGCTCCGGATCCGCAGCGCTATCGATGTCGCCGTGGCGCTGGGCGGCGCTGATCTCCGTTTGCAGCAGGGTCAGCAGCGCCGTCATGGTTTCGGCCGACCGTCCGGCGACCGTCGGATCATGCTGGGCCAGTTCCGCCGCACCCTTGGCCAACAGGCACCCGCGGCGCTCGGTGTCGGAGGCGGCGTTCTCCGCCATCAGGTGCACGTATCCCGAAAGCCGGGCCAAGGCCTCTGCGTCCGGGCCACCCGCCAGCCGTCCTTCGGCCACCTCGACGACTGCGGTGCACCAGTCGCCGAACACGCGGTGGAACAGCTTGCCCTTGTCGCCGAATGCGCCGTACAGGCTGCCCTTGCCCAGGCCGGTCACCTGGGCGATGTCGTCCATCCGGGTTCCTGCATAGCCGGTCGCCCAGAACTGTTCCCGGGCCCGCTCCAGGACTTGGCGTTCGTCGAATGCGCGTGGTCTCGGCATGGCCTCAGCCTATCCATTCTTGACTCGATCGTCCATTACTGCCTACGTTATGGACGATCCATTCCACAACTGAAGGGGTTCGACATGCCAGGCGTGCTGCAGGAGAAGGTGGCCGTGATCACCGGAGGGACCAGCGGGATCGGGCTGGCCATCGCCCACCGCTTCGTCCGGGAGGGCGCACGGGTCTTCGTGACCGGCAGGGACATCGACCGCCTCGAAGCGGCAGTCAAGGAGATGGGCCCTGCGGCCACCGGCGTACGATCCGACGTCTCGGTCCTGGCCGACCTGGACGCGCTCTACGCGCGAGTCCGCGAGGAGGCCGGACGCATCGACGTGCTGGTGGCCAACGCGGGAATCGTCACGGACGCCGCGCTCGGCGCCCACACCGAGGCGAACGTCGACCTGACGCTCGCCGTCAACGTCAAGGGCCCGCTATTCACCGTTCAGAAGGCGCTTCCGCTGCTGGCGGAGAACGCCTCCATCCTGGTCATCGGCTCGAGCAACAGCGTGCGGCCCAATGAGCACCTCGAGGTCTACAGCGCCTCGAAGGCGGCGTTGAGCAACCTCGTGCACAACTGGGCCCGGCAGTCGCGGGAGCGCCGATTCCGGGTCAACGTGCTCAGCCCGGGACCCACGCGGACCCCTGGCCTGCTGGGCGCCGCAGGGCCGGACATCGACCGGTTCGCCGAGGACGCCGTGCCACTGGGGCGGCTGGCTGACGCCGAGGAAATCGCCGAGGCCGCCCTCTTCCTGGCTTCGGACGCCTCGTCGTTCGTCACCGGCGCCGAACTCTTCGCCGACGGCGGCTACACCCGGGCCTGAACCACGGCCGGTGGTGCGCATCCGGTTCCCTCGAAGAGATGGGGCGCACTCCCGGCCGCGCGTGTGCGTGGTACGAGACCCAGTGCGCCCGAAACAACGGGATCCTGGCCGCTGCCTCTTCGGATGACGTCGGCCGCCACCCCGACTGCCGCTCCGGCAACGCCAACCTCCGCTGGACGCTCATCCATCTCGTCGAGGAGACCGGAGGGCACGCGGGGCACGCGGACATCGTGAGGGAACTGCTTGACAGGGCGAAGGGGTACTAATAGGGCCCGTCGGCTCTTCAGACCACCGCGCGAGCGAAGGTGAGCGTCGCGGTGACCGTGGTCAGGCCGCGGATCATACCCAGCTGATTCCAGACCATACCGAACTGCTCCCGGTCCACGGTGAACTCCATGGCGAGGCTGATCGCGTCGCCACTCGAGGCGGTGACGTGGGCGGTGACGGTCTGCGGGCTGCTGGCACCCCGGACGGTCAACTGACCGACGATCTCGGCGGTGCCGTCCTGGGGCACCGCTGCGCCGTTGACGGCGAAAGCGAGAGTCGGGTGGTTCTCGGTGTCGAAGAAGTCACTGCCCCGCAGGTGCTCGTCCCGCTTCGCGTTCCTCGTGTCCAGAGACGTCGCGTCCACGCTGACAACACCGTGGGCGGTCCCGTCGGGCTTGATCTCACCCTCTCCCGTGACATTGCCGAAGGCACCCTTCACCGTCACCAGGCCCCACATGGTCCGATGCGCGATGGCCACGGTGGACCGGGCGGGATCCAGCTGCCACAGGCCGGTTTCGATGACGACGGTCATGGAGGTTCTCCAGAAGAGTTGAGGACGGGAACGGGGAAGCCGCATCCGCGACCCGAGTGTCGGGACCGCAGTCCAGTAGTCCAAATTTGGATGACTCCACGCACGCTAGCGGGTTATCCAAAAATGGACAACCGTTAGACTGTGACACCATGGCCGACTCTTCCGCCCCCGCCGATCAGCCCGAGCGCGAGCCATCGGACGACACCGGGCTCCTGCCCGCCGAACTGCGCTCCTGGATGCGACTGTTGGCCGCGGCCGGCACGATCGAGCAGCAGCTCCGCTCACGGGTGAAGGACGCGACGGGGATCTCGCACGACGAGTTCCTGCTGCTGTGCCTGCTCGCCGATCAGCCCGGCTCCAGCCTGCGGATGACGCGGATCGCGGAACTGCTGGGCCGCCCCAAGACCCGGCTGACCTACCAGGTGGCCTGCCTGCAGCACGCGGGACTGATCACCAAGAACTCCGCATGCCGCGATCGGCGCGGCGTCGAGGTGGCACTCACCGACAAGGCCCGAACGCTGCTGAGCGAATCATCCCGCCCCCTCGCCGACGCTGTCGCCGAGGCCATCGCGCAAACGGCCTGCGCTCAGCGGTACACGCAGTTGCAGCACCTGCTGCCGACGAGCCAGGGCTCCGAGGAGCACACCACCAAGCAGAAGCAGTAGCAGTAGCCGCAGGGAACCGAACCTGGAGCTCGCCAGAACTCGGGACGGAGCCGAGCCTCCATCAGACCCGGAGCGGTTCACAGGATCACGTACGCCTTCGTCCGGACGGTCGTCATTACCTCGGCCAGGGTCTGCGCCTGGGCGGCCGGCACTTCGACGGCCTCGCGTATGTAGCGGTAGACGGTCGCTATGCCGATCTCGAACCCTGCGGCGAGTTGGGCGCATGTGTCGCCGCATCGCAGGTGGGTCAGGGCGAGCAGGGCCTGACGGCCGACGGGCAGACGCCGCCATCGCGTGCCGGTCTCCCGCCGGTGAGCGGTCAGTTGCCTCGTCAGGTGCCGCAGCGTGCGGCTGGACAGGTCGATCGACGACGGGTGGACAAGCGCGCGAAGCTCCTGGTTGACACGGGTGATCTTGGTCGAGAACCCGTCTACCAGGAGCTTCGTCGTTCCGTACACCCCATGCCCACCAACACCCCGATGTCACAGCCAGGTTGGAAAGGGCTCACTGACTGGGGACCAGCAGCTGTTGCGCGTTCTGCTCGCCGACGACCAGGCCGCGTTCGAGCGGGCCCTTGAGGAACGACTCGTGGCGCACCGCGAGAGCGGCGCCGACCCGGCTGCCCGGAGCCTGCTTCCGGTGGGGGTCGTCATGCTGGCCGCCCTCGCCTGCCTTGCGCACGGCCGGAAGTCAGGCATCCGGTCCGCCTATCCACCCGAAGCGCTGGTAAGTGCCCGCAGCAGTAAGAAGCCGACGGGCCACCGCCGCCGGAGGGGAAGGGCCGCCTCCGCCAGGCCGTCCTCGAAGTCGCCGTCACGCCGGTCCGAGTGACATCCGGTGCCGGTCCTCGGCCGGCACCGTGACGGGAACGGCAACACATGACGGCGGGGGCCCAGAGCACCATTTCGTCCTTGGCAACCCTCCGGCCGCAGCCGAAAGGACACCGCCCGTATGCAGCACATCCACGGCATCGGCCTTGAACTCGTCCGAACAGTCCTTCATCGCCATCGGTGATCTTCTCGCCTCCTCCAGATCAAGCAGATCCGGTATCAGCGTGTCCGCCACTCAGGGGAGGCGCAGGACGAGGCCGAGGCGGAAACGGGTGGGCTGTGGCTCATGAGGTGTGTGAGGCTGCTGAGACGATCACCAGCGTGATCGTGAGCACAGCAGGGGGAATTGAGAATGGCTGACGGTACGACGGGGACGACGGCGCGAATACTGGCGATGGCCACGTCGTGGGAACCGGAACACGGCGGGATCACCGCGTTCAACCGGCAACTGTGCCAAGCGCTCGCCGAGGCCGGGGCGCAGGTGTTCTGTGCGGTGCGTTGGATGACGAAGGAATCATGGGATGACGCGCAGGCGCTGGGGGTGACTCTGCTGGCGCTGCCTCGGGTTTCAGGTGCCGGCGACGACCCCGCGCTGGGCTACGTTCCCGTACTGCCGGGCGGCGTCGTGCCGGACATCGTGGTGGGGCACGGCCGGGTCACCGGGCCTCTGGCTCTCGCCCTGAAGCGAAGCGCCTATCAGACGGCTCGGCTGGTCCAGGTGGTGCACATGGCACCGTCCGATCAGGAATCCCTGCCGAGCGGGACCGATGAGTCGGCACGGGCGGAGGAACTCGCCCGGTTCGAGGTGGAGCTGGCCTCGCAGGCGGACCAGGTGCTCGCGGTCGGGCCGCACCTGACCGAATGGCTCCGCAAGGAACTGCCCCCGGAGGCGGCGAGCCGGGTGGTTCGGCTCGATCCCGGTTTCGACGACACCGATGCACCGGACATCCCGGCTGCGCCGCCCAGTTGGAGACGGCTGGACTCGCACAAGGTGCTGCTCTTGGGCCGTCTGAAGGACTGGCAGGTCAAGGGCGTGGACATCGCCGCGCGGGCGCTGACCCACGCGCTGGACCACCTGCCGCACCAGACGGAAGTCGATCTGGCTCTGTACGACGCACAAGACGAGGGCCAGAGCCTGCGCGTGCAGGTCATGGAGTGGGCGGGCCAGCCCGAGCGTTTGTCGGTGACGGTGAAGCACTGGCCCGTCGAAGGGGCGTGGTTGCGCCGGGAACGGAAGGACGCCGACCTGGTGCTGATGCCGTCGCGGGCCGAAGAATTCGGCCTGGTCGGACTGGAGGCCACCACGGCCGGGGTCCCCCTGCTCGTCTCCGACCGGAGTGGTCTGGGCATGCTGCTGCGCGAAGTGCTGCCGGTGCGGGACGCGGAACAGGTGGTCGTCCCGGTCACCGATCGCCGGGAGGAGGACGCAGCGACGTGGGGGCGCCGGATCGCCGCGGTGCTGGCCGACCGCGAGGCCGCGTTCAACCACGCCGCCCTGATGCGCAGGGTCTGCGCCGCCGAGCGGACCTGGGCCAGCGCCGCCCAAGTGGTCCTCACCGCAATACCCGCCGCGGCCCCGGCCGATGATCCTTCAGAGGGCGACGCAGTGCCCGGCGGCGCCGATCCGATGGCGGCCGTCACCGGGGCTCCGGCGGACGAGGGGCGTCTGGCGGAGGCCGTCGGCCGGTACGCGGAACAGGTGCGCCGGACCTGGGGACATCTTGACCTGGAGGAGCTCGTCCACCCGTCGGAGCAGGACGATCACGCTCCGGTCGGGTTGCGTGAGGTGTTCGTGGCACCGGCGGTCCGCGCGGAACCCGCACCGGCGGACCTGCCCGAGGAACTGGCCCGGCGCCTGGAGGAAACGGGCGATCTGCCTCCCGCCCCGGCGGACTCCTCGAGAGAGGCGTGGGCACGGAGGAGGCAGTACTTCGTCCACCACGATGCGCCCGCCCTGGACGCGTTGCGGGTACTCGCCCACCCCAAGGCGCGTCGGGCGGTGCTGCTGGGAGATCCGGGAGCGGGGAAGTCGACGCTGGCCAGGTATCTGACGCTGACACTGCTCGAGGGCGGCGCGGCGGACGGGCCGCTGGCGGCACTGGCGGGGCAGGTGCCCGTGGTGGTGGACCTGCACGCCTACGCCCGGGTGCGCGCAGACCGGGCGTGCGAGGAATTCGAGGAGTTCCTGGGACGGCTGCACGAGGACCGGTCGATGGCGCCGCCGTGGGCGGTGATGCGGGACCTGCTGGAATCCGGGCGGGCGACGGTGGTGTTCGACGGCCTCGACGCGCTGTCCGACCCGCGGGCGCGTGAGGACACCGTGCACCGGATCGCCGGGTTCGCCGACCGGTGGCCGCGCGCACACCTCGTCGTGACCTCCCGGCCGGTCGGCCACCGGCCCGACGCTCTGCGCAATGCGGGGTTCGCCCACCACCAGCTTCAGCACTTCGACGAGCTGCGGGTCGAAACGTTCGCCCGACGCTGGTACGCGGCCTCCTGCCCGACCGACCCCGCCGAAGGCGAACGCCTCACGGAACAACTGATCGCAGCGGTGCGCGCCCTGTCGCCGGTGCGGGAACTGACGGGCGTCCCGCTCCTGCTGACCCATCTGGCCGTCACCGGCCGCCACCAGGCCCTGCCGCAGGACCGACGCGCGGTGTACGAGCGGGCGGTCACCGTGATGGTCGCCCAGTGGGAGCGGGCCACCCGAAGCCTTCAAGCCTCCCTGCCCGACAGCGTGCGGGAGGTCCTGGCAGCCCTCGGGGCACGCGAACACACCGAGATCCTGCAACAGCTCGCCCGCGCCATGCGGGAAGGCGGCGCCGGGATCTCCGGCAACCACATCCACGTCCGTGAACTCGAGGACGTCGTCCGTGACCATCTCAGAGGGCGCCACGGCGTGGACCGTCAGGTCGCCGGTCTCGCCGCCCAGGCTCTGATCGGCCGGCTGCGCACCGGTACCTTCCTCCTGGCCCACCAGGGCGGCGGGGTGTTCGGGTTCGTCTGCCGTGGGTTCCTGGACCACCTGGCCGCCACCGCTCTCTTCGGCGCGTACACGGACCGGCAGGAATGGACGCCCGAGCAGTTCATGGACGAGGTCATCGTGCGCCGCGCGGTGGACCCGGACTGGCACGAGGTCCTGCCGCAGGTGATCGGCCGTCTCCAGGACACAGAGGCCGCCACCGCCGTGGACCGCGTCCTCGCCCTGGCCGCCACCGGTCCCCTGCCCGGCGGGCAGGCCGCGACCCTGGTGCTGCGGGCGCTGGCCGAGGCCGGAGCCACCGACACCCTCACCCCCCAGGGCATCGCCGCCGTCGACGCCGCCACCGGCGATCTGTTCCCCTCCACCTCCGACGAGGGCGTCAGGAAGTTGTGGGCCGTGGTGCGGCCGGCGCTGGCGTCCTTCGGTCCCTCGTGGCCCGGGCGCAGCCGCTACCTGCGCTGGTATCACCTGGTCGGCCAGTTCGCCGACGCCTTCTCCCAGCCCGCCCGCGTCGCCTGTGTCCTGCTCGGAGACGACCCCGGCCAGGTCCGCAGGCTCGCCGTGGCCGCACATCACCCGGACGACCGCGCCGTCTTCCTGGAGCACCTCGCACAGACGTGGCCCGACCACCCCGAAACCCTGGACACCGTCCGAGCCGCCACCACCGACCCCGACCCCGGCGCTCGCCGCGGCGCCATGGCGGCGCTGAAGGCGTACTGGCCCGACCACCCCGAAGCCCTGGACACCGTCCGGACCGTCCTCCAGGCCACCGTCATCGACCCCGACATGGACGAAGCTTTCCGGCCCTTGCTGGAAACGCACTGGCCCGACCCCGACGAGGTTTTGGCCACCATCCAGACCGACGCCGATGTCGTCGGCCCCTCCGCCGACATCGAAGGTTCGTTCCTGGGGCTGCTGGCAGCCCACTGGCCGGACCGCCCCGAAACCCTGGCCGTCATCCAGGCCGCCACCGCCCATCCTGATCTGTACATACGGAGCAGCGCCCTGGAGGAGCTGGCGAGGCACTGGCCCGACCGAGCAGAAACCCTCGTCACCATCCAGACCGCCGCCACCCACACCGACCAGTTCGTCCGCGGCACCGCCCTGCGGCTGCTGGTACTGCGCTGGCGCGACCGGCCCGAAACCCTGGCCGTCATCCAGGCCGCCACCACTCACCCCAGCGAGGAGGCCCGCAGCACCGCCCTGCACCTGCTGGGCACGGGCTGGCCCGACCGACCCGACACCCTGGCTGCCGCGGTCCGGGCCACCATCGATCCAGAGGTCTCCATCTGCCTCGGCGGCCTGTCGGCGCTGAAAGCGTGCTGGCCCGAAGGGCCCGAAGCCCTCGCCGCCGTCCAGACCGTCGCCACCACCCTCCCCACCCCGGACCTCAACCGCTTCGACGTATGGCTGTGGGGCTCCGCCCGCCGCAAAGCCCTGGAACTGCTGGGGCGGCACTGGCCCGACCACCCTGAAACTTTCGCCACCGTCCGGACCGCCACCACCACCGCCGACCCCGACGTCCGCTGCACCGCCCTGAAGACGCTGGCGACGTACTGGTCCGACCGGCCCGAAACCCTCGCCGCCGTCCAGACCGCCGCCACCGACTCCGAGGAACCCGTCCGCCGCACCGCCCTGTCGCTACTGGCAGAGCACTGGTCCGACCGGCCCGAAGCCCTCGCCGCCGTCCAGGCCGTCCCTACCGACCCAGGCCCCGACCTCCGTCACACCGCCCTGCAGTCAGGGGAGAGTCATCTGCCTCGTGACCCGCAGGTATACGGTCCGACAGCAGAGTCTGCCGTTCACGACCCCAGCCCGGACGTACGAACCCTCGGTCTCGGGCTCGGCACCCTTCACGTCGCCGACTGGCACGACGGATCCCGCCTCCACACCCACGCCCGCACAGAGACGGACCCGGAAGCACAGTGCCGGATCCTACGGATGATCGCGCTGGAATGGCCTGCTGACCCTCGCACCGCCGACCTGCTGCTGGACCTGATCACGACACCGGATGTCGACGACGATGTCAGGGACTGTGCTCAAGACCTGAGAGCGGTACTGGACGACCGCCTCTGAGGCTGCACCGCCGCCACGGCTACGGCACCGCCACCCCGGAGTTACTCGAACGGATGAACGCTGCGTCACCCTGGCGTGGATCCGATGCCGGGGTACCTCTCCTTGACGGCGTCCCTGCAGATCCGGACCTCGCGAACCCCCAGCCGGCTGAGGAAACCGGCGCCCGGAGACGACTGAGCCCCCGGCATTCGCCGGAGGTTCAGCCAAGCGCCCAACTCCTGGTCCGATGTCCTGCGGTCTTTCGTCGGGCCGGGGAAGCGAAGAAAAAACTCGGCGGCGTGGCGTCCCGCCTCATTCGCGACCTCCTTGAAAGACACGCCTCTTACGCCTCATGCGACCCGAGCAGTCGGCGCAGCGCGGCCGCGCGCCGATCGCCCCGGATCCGCTCCGCCACCTGGGGCGCGGTGAAGGCGGCTCAAGCTGGATCGGCTGCCAGGCGGGTGAGCCACTCGCGCAGAAGGTGCTGTTCGGCGTCGCTCAGGACATCGGCATCATCCGGGAGAGCGGCGCGCAGCGCGCGGGCCGCCGCAGCGGGGCCGGTCTCCGCGGCGGGGATCGTCGGTTCGGCGCTGGTGATGGCGGCGACCATGGCCTCGCGGAGGGCGGTCAGCAGCGCCGGATTGCGGCGTTCTGCCGAGGTGGAGTGCCAGGTGATGACCGCGCCTCGACCGGTGGCCTGGATGATCTGGGCGGCCAGCTCCTCGTCGACCCGCAGCCACCCCCCGGCCGCCAGTCGGCGCACCCGGCCGTGGAGGATCTCCAGGCCCGCGCGGTGTGCCATGTCCGCCCCCCGGCCGGTGGCCCTGTTCATTACCGCGAACAGCTCGGGGCGGGAGATCCCGAACTCCACCACCATGTCCCAGCCTCGGCGCAGGTCCTCCACCGCGTCCTGCGGGTCGGAGTCGAGCTGCGCGCGCTTGCTCTCCAGGAACTGCGCGTAGCCGTGCTCGGCGACAGCCTCGAGGAGCCCCTCCTTGTCTCCGAAGAGGCGGTAGATCGCCGGAGGCTGCGTTCCGGCCGTGGCGGCGACCGCGCGGGTGCTCACCGCGTCTGGGCCGCCGTTCTCCAGCAGCTCGACGGCTGCCTCGACGATGCGGCGACGAGGACTGTCGGTGGTGTCGTGCGTGGCCATGAATCGATGATATCGAAGACTTGGTTCCATTGATATTCCAGTGTTACCGTCGAAATGATTCCACTGGAAACAGCGTCGGGAGAACCCATGATCATCGTGACCGGAGCCACCGGAAAGCTCGGCCGCAGCACCGTCGAACGCCTCCTGGAGCGCGTCCACGCCGACCGCGTCGGCGTCAGCGTCCGCGACCCGCGCAAGGCCCAGGACCTCGCCGACCGCGGCGTCCGTGTCCGGCAGGGCAGCTTCGACGACCCCGCCTCGCTCGCGCATGCCTTCGAGGGGGCCGAGCAGTTGCTCCTCGTCTCCCTCGACCGCATCGGCGAGGAGTGCGTCACCGGCCATCGCACCGCCATCGACGCTGCCGTGAAGGCCGGCGTCAGCCGCATCCTCTACACCAGCCAGATGGGCGCCGCCCACGACTCCCGCTTCCAGGCATGCCGGGACCACGCCCAGACCGAGGACCTCCTGCGCGCCACCGGCCTGCCCTGGACCGCGCTGCGCAACGGCTTCTACGCGGCCAGCGCCTTGCAGTTCCTGGAGTCCGCCCGCCACACCGGCGACATCGCCCTCCCCGCCGACGGCCCCGTCGCCTGGACCGGCCACGACGACCTCGCCGAGGCCACCGCGGCGATCCTCACCGAGGAGGGCCGATTCGAGGGGCCCACCCCGCCGCTCACCGGCGCGGCGACGCTCGACTTCGGCACCATCGCCGAGATCGCGTCCCAGGCCACCGGACGGCCCTTCACCCGCACCGTCGTCTCCGACGACGCCTTCCGCGAGCAGGCACTGGCGCACGGTGCCCCGGCCCCGATCGCCGACCTGATGCTGAGCATCTTCGCAGCGGCGCGGAAAGGCGAGTTCACCGTCGTCGACTCGACGCTGGCCGAGCTGATCGGCCGAGAGCCCGCCACCTTCGGCGCCCTGCTGGAGCGCGCCTGGGCCGAATAGATCCTGTGGGGCGCGCAGGAGGCGTGGGCCTGTAAGGACGCGCCCGGCGAACTCGTCGTCATCATCCCGTGAAACACGCACCCCCTGACGCCCCAGACCAACGCGCGGGCGTCAGGGGTGGCTCCGTTGACTTGGAGCAGCAGCGTTTGGACACCCGATTGGGTTCTGGCTCAGGGGGTCCTGCACCTTGATCGTGGACACCTCGACACTGGATCTTGAATTCAGGGAGAGGAGTCCCGGGTGGGGGCCTACGAGTACTCGGCGGAGTTCCGGGCCGGCGCGGTGGCGCTGGCTCGTTCGTCGGGCCGGCCCGTCTCACGCATCGCCGCCGAGCTCGGCGTGAATCACGAGACCCTGCGACAGTGGATCAAGGCCGTGGAGAAGGCCGAGAGGCCCGAGGCGGTCGCGGAGTCCGCGAAGGACGCGGAGATCGTGGCTTTGCGCAAGCAGGTCCGCGAGCTGGAGATGGAACGCGAGATCCTGCGCCGGGCGGCCAAGTATTTTGCGGGCGAGACGAACTGGTGAGCCGCTTCGAGTTCGTTGCCGACCATCGCGACGCCTTCGGCGTGAAGCGGCTGTGCAGCGTGCTGAATCTGTCCCGGTCCGGGTTCTGCCGATGGCTGAAGACCGCGCCGGCGCGGGCAGCGAAGAAGGCCGCCGACGCAGCGCTCACCCGGCGGATACGCAAGGTCCACGCAGAATCCGGGAGGACGTACGGGGCCAAGCGGATCACCACCGAGCTCCGCGCCGGCGGTGTGATGGTGAACCGCAAGCGCGTCGAGTGGCTCATGCGCCAAGACGGTATCCAGGGGCGGAGGTTGAAGCGGCGGCACCGCATCACGATCCCGGACCCCGCCACCCAGGCGGTGCCCGATCTGCTGCGGCGGAACTTCCCGCGTCCGCCGCCGACCGGGCACGGGTCGGTGACATCACCCATCTACCCATCGCCGGCGGGAAATTCCTGTACCTGGCCACCGCCGTCGACGTGTTCTCCCGTCGCCTGCCGGGCTGGTCGATGGCCGATCACATGCGGGCCGAGCTCGTCACCGACGCGCTCATCGCGGCCGTCCGCACTCGCGGCGGACAGGCGGACGGAGTCATTTTCCACAGCGATCACGGGGCTCAGTACGGGTCGAAGGCGTTCGCCGACACCTGCCACCAGGCCGGGATTCTCCGATCCATAGGAGCGGTCGGTCGGTACCTCCGCGGACGACGCCGCCGCGGAGTCGTTCTTCGCCTCGCTCAAGCGGGAGATCCTTCCCAGCCGACGCGGCCGGCCGACAGAACGAGCCGCCCGGCTCGCGGTCTTCCGCCGGCTCGGCTTCTACAACCACCGGCGCAGGCACTCCACGATCGGCTGCCTCACGCCGGTCGCCTTCGAACAGAGATCAACTACGCCGGCCATCGCTGCATGACAACCGGTGTCCACGATCAAGGTGGAAGCCCCCTCACGGGACGTGCCGTACGACGCGCGCCTGGAACCGACTGGCTGCTGCAGGGCGTCGAGGTATGAGCGCGGGCGGAGTGCCGGGGCGCGTGAGATCGATCAGAGTCGCGTGGTCCGGCGACAGTGAACAGGCCGGGTCGGTACGGGACGCGTCTCCGGTGAGGGCGAATGCCTGGCAGCGGCACCCCCCGAAGTCCTCGGTCCGCCGTTCGCAGCTGCGGCAGGGGTCCGGCATCCAGTCGGTGCCTCGGTAGGCGTTGAAGGCGGGTGACTCCTCCCAGATCCAGCGCAGGGGCCGCTCGATGGCGTTGGGCGCATCGAGCCCTGGCAGTGTTGCCGCTGCCGGGCAAGGAAGAGTCGTCCCGTCCGGAGTGACAGTCAGCGAGACAGCGCCCCAGCCTCCCATGCAGGGCTTGGGCGTGCCGGAGAAGTAGTCGGGCACCACCCAGGTGATCTCGAGAGTGCCGTCGAGTCGTTCTTTCCAGGCCTCCACCTGCGCTCCGGCGGCGGCCAACTGCTCACGGCTCGGCATGAGCGCGGCCCGGTTGAGCAGGCCCCAGCCGTAGAACTGTGCGTTGGCCAGCTCGATCCGGTCTGCGTCCCAGGCCACGGCAAGTTCCATCAGTGCGTCCAGGGCGTCGAGATTGTGCCGGTGCAGAACGACGTTGATGCCCAGGGGCAGCTCGCGCTCCCTGACAAGCGCGGCAGCCTGCCGTTTGGCGGTGAAGGCAGGGTGGCCGGCGAGGTCGTCGGACCGGCGCGAGTCGGCGTGCTGGATGGACAGTTGGACACTGTGCAGCCCGGCATCCACCAGGGCATCGAGTCGTTCGGCCGTCAGTCCGACGCCGCTGGTGACCAGCTGGGTGTACAGGCCTGCGTCCGCTGCGGAGCGGGTGATCTGCTCGAGGTCCTTGCGCAGCAGGGGCTCGCCGCCGGAGAGGTGTGTGTGCAGGACGCCGAGTTCTGCTGCCTGGCGGAAGATGTCGGCCCACTGGCCGGCGGTGAGTTCCTGCGACCGGCGGGTCAGTTCCAGGGGGTTGGAGCAGTAGGCACAGTGCAGGGGGCAGGCGTGGGTGAGTTCGGAGAGCAGTGCCCAGGGCGGGGTGGGAGCCGTCATCGCAGGCCGCCTTCTGTATGGAGCTTGTGCAGGAATGAGATGACGTCGTCGCGGATCGTGTCCGGGACGGGATCCGGGGCGAGGGCGGCGATGATCTCGTCGACGGTGCGGGTGCCGTCCACGAGATCGAGGACGGCCCGGCCGGAGCCGTGCAGGACGATGACCCGTTCGGGCAGGAGCAGGACATCGGTGTTGCGCACCTGGTCGTGACGCAGGCGGGCGGCGGGTGGCAGGCGGGGATGCCAGGTGGATGTGTCAGGCATGGCGGTGGTCCTGATCAGCGACTCCTTGAACGCTGTCGAGCAGGCTCCACAGGACGTCGCACTTGAAGGACAGGGCGGCCAGGGCCTGGTGCTGCTGCTCGCACGTAGTGGCCCACGTGCGTACCCAGCCCAGGGCTTCGCTTCCGTCGCGTCGGCCCTGGGGAACACGGCCGCGGAAGTAGGACAGGCCGGCGGACTTGATCCAGGGGTAGTACAGGGGGAAGGTTTCCAGGCGCGTCAGCATGATCGATGGAGCGCAGAGTTCCGTCAGGGACGAGGCCACGGCTTCCAGCACACTGGCGTTGCGGCAGAAGTTGACGTAGCCGTCCACGGCCAGCCGGACGCCGGGCAGAAGGTGTTGATGGTCGAGCAGCTCATCGCGCCGGAGGCCGACGGCTTCGCCGAGCTGGAGCCATCTCTCGATGCCGCCGTCCTGATCGGTGTGCCCGTCGTGGTCCTGAATGCGTCGCAGCCAGGACCGGCGTTGCGCGGGAAGGTGGAGCTTGCTCAGGATGAGAGCGTCCTTGATGGGAATGTTGCACTGGTAGTAGAAACGGTTGGCGACCCAGGTGCGCAGCTCGGCCGGTGTCAGTTGGCCTTCGTGCATGCGCTGGTTGAAGGTGTGGCGGTCGTGGTAGCGGCTGACCGCCAGTTCTCGCAGGCGCCGTTCCAGCTCGTCCGCGGTCCAGGGTGCCGGACCGTCCTCGGTGGCGCGGTGGCGGGCGACGAGCGTGGTGTCGGGTGCGGTCGTGGTCATAGAGACACCACCATCCTGTCTGCGGCGACGCCCAGGCCCAGGCCGGCGAGCCGTTCGTGTGCGGGATCGTCCGGGTCCACCAGGGGATTGCTGTTGTTGAGGTGGGTGTAGAGGATCTGTCCGCCGCTTCCTTGGAGGCGGAGGGCGGTGCCGTGCGGGCCTTCGATGGGCAGGTGTCCCATGGCGGAGGCGGTGCGCCGCGAGAAGCCTGTGCGGCGGGGCTCGTCGTCGGTGAGGAAGGTTCCGTCGATCAGGACGCAGCCCGCGTCGGTGATTTCGTCGTCGAGTCGGTCGTTCCAGGTCGCGAGGGCCGGCGCGTACAGTGCGGTCTTCCCGGTGGCTCGGTCGCGGACTTTGAGAGCGATGCTCCAGGCCGGGTGCGCGGGTTCGTCGGCGGCGTAGCGGGGACGTTTGGCGGACAGCGGGATGGCGCTGACGTCAAGTCCGCCTATGTCTGTGGGGTGTTCGGCTCCGGTAAGGGGAAGGTCGTACCAGTTCAGCGTGGTGTAGGGGGCGAGGACCTCGTTGAGGGACAGACGCGTGGTCAGGGCTTTGCGGACGGGTTCGGTGCACCAGATGTCGATGCGGGAGGCTTCCCTGAGCCGCAGGAGGCCGAGGGTGTGGTCGAGTTCGGCATCGGTGAGAACGATGCGTACGACGGGTGTGCGTTCCTGTCCGGCGTCGGGCCTGAGGCTGGGGTGACTTTCGAGCTGCTCGGCGATGTCCGGTGTGGCATTGGCGAGGAACCAGGCCCCTGAGTCCGCCGGTTGAAAGGCCAGTCCGTCGTGGAGGCGTCGGCGTGAGGGGTGGCGGCGTGCCCCGGTGCAGCCGGGGCACGCGCAGTTCCACTGGGGTATGCCACCACCGGCTGCTGTGCCGAGGATGCGCAGCAGCACGGCGGCGTCTCCCTACTTCGTGCGCAGCGAGTAGGCGGTGACTTCCAGGGCGGTGTCGACCACCGTGAAGTCGGGGCTCTGCCAGTCCGCGGGGGTCTGGGCTGTCGGCTCGGCCTGGTGCTGGGTGCGGGTCTCGTCGTACATGATGATCTTGCCTTCCTGTCGGGAGGGGTGACGGCGCCGTGGTGGGCGCCGGGAGCCGGCCGGCCGGTTGCGGCCGGACGTCACTTGCAGAACGGCGTCTTGCCCATGGCGGATTCGATGCCGCCGAGGAGGAGCTTTGGGAACTCGGCGGCGCCTGCGAAGGAGCCGTCGGTGGAGAAGTCCTTGGCGTCGTGGCCGAGTGTGGTCAGCCAGGCGCGGCCGCCGTCGTAGTACTGGCACCAGGCGACGGGGTGGTTCTCGCCGTGCCCGGGATGGTTGTAGTTGCCGGTCACGCCCTTGGCGAGGGTGCTCTCGTCGACGTTGGCCAGGACACGCACCCGTGTCGGCGCGGGAACGAGGTTGTACCACTCGTCTGAGAAGTTCCACTTGGAGGGCAGCGACTTCGTGGAGACGTCCCTGCGGTCGACGGTTTCTACCGTGCCGGGCTGCGCGGGGCCGTGGTCGTAGAAGTTGGCGTTGCCGAGCAGGCCCTCGTACCAGGGCCAGTTGTACTCGGTGCCGAACGCGTTGTGGACGCCGACGAATCCGCCGGCGCCGCGGACGTACTGCCGCAGGGAGGTCTGAGCTGCGTCGTCGAGGGCGTCGCGGCTGGTGGAGTAGAAGATGACGGCGTTGTACTTGAACAGGTTCGCGGGTGAGGCGAGTTGGGAGACGTCCTCGGTGTAGTCGACCTGGAATCCGTTGTCCGCGCCCAGCTTGAGCACGGCCTTCTGGACGACGTTGGCATCGGTGAGGGGCGGATTCATGCCTGTGGCGAGCACCGGGCCGAGGTTGGCGTGGCGGGGGCCTGCTGTACGGGTGTAGAGCAGGACCTTGAAGCCCTTGGTGGTGTCGAAGTTGCCCCAGTCGTGGTAGCAGTGGGCGTCGACGCCGCGGCATACGCCGTAGTCGGGGTCGCCGAGTTCCTGGGCGCCCTGGCCTGTGCGGCCCTGCGCCATGCTGAGGGTGCCGGTGGCCACCAGGGCGACGGTGATGCCGACCGTCGTGGCGGCGCTGGTGAGTGCTGCGTGCAGCGGACGCATGCGGAGTCTGGTTCTCATGGGGCGTCCTTACATCGTTCGAAAGAGCGTGGTGGGGCGGCCTCGCGGAAGGGGTCAGGGCCAGGAGCCGACACTGGCGTGCAGGGCTGCCGCGAAGCGGCTACGAGAGCGCGGCGCAGGGGGCGGGCGGCTTACTGGACGACGATCTTGCCGGTGTTCTGCGGGGCGATCGGGTCGTTGTAGAAGTACTCGCCGGGGGTGTTGAAGGTGTACGAGTAGGACTGGCCCGGCATGAGGAGCCCGGTGTCGAACTCGGCCTCGAAGAAGGAGACCGCACCGTGCGCGGACTTGTTGTCCGCGGGGTTGACGAAGGTGACCGTGGTGTCCTTGGCGATGCTCAGGTGCTGCGGTGCCATGGCGTTCTGGGCCACAAGGTTCTCGGTGGCGCCGGGGGCGTTCTTCGCGTTGTCCCAGGTCCGGCCGAGCGTGATGGTGTTCTTGGCGGTGTCGCCTGTCACGGCGGCGGTCCGGATCTGGTTGCGCCTGGACGGCGGGGTGGGGGCTGCGGCCGGCTTCACGGTGCCGCCGAGTTTGAACGCCCACAGGTGATCGCCCCTGGGGATGTCCGGGTAAGGCAGTCCGTTTCCGCCGGCGAGCACGGCGATGTACTGCTCGCCGTCGATCTCGTAGGTCAGCGGGTTGGTGTTGACGCCGGCGCCGCACTGCCAGGTCCACAGTTCGCTGCCGTCGCGGTCGTCGAGGGCGGTGAGCACGCCGTCGGGACGGCCCTGGAAGAGCACGCCGCCGGCGGTGCTGAGGACGCCGTTGCCGTGGGCGAGGGACCACTCGCCCTCCTGCCGCCAGGCCACGGTGTTGGTGCGTGGATCGACGGCGGCGAGGCCGCCGGCGAAGTACTCGCCGAGGGGCCGTGCGGTGTTGACGCGGCCGCCGTGGGTGTTGGAGTAGGCGGAGTTGATGAGGCCGTAGCCGACGTAGACCAGGCCGGTGCGGTGGCTGAAGGACGGGGAGGACCAGTCGGCGCCGCCGCCCGCGCCGGGGAAGATGATCGTCGCGCGGTCCCAGTGGGCCTCGAAGAGGCCGCCGGTCGGGTAGAACGGCACCGGCCGGGTGGCCTTGTCGATACGCGGCTCAGTCTCGACGAAGGGCTCGCCCCCGGGGAACGGCTGGGTGGGGGCGGTCTTCTGGGCCGCGTGCTGCGGCACCGGACGCTCTTCCATGCCGTGGATCGGCTTGCCGGTGGCGCGGTCGAGCATGTAGTACATGCCCGTCTTGCTGCCGTAGACGACGATCTTGCGCTTCTTGCCCTTGACCAGGATGTCGGCGAGCACGGGGGACATGACGCCGTCGTAGTCCCAGATGTCGTGGTGCACGGACTGGAAGTGCCAGCGCCGCTGTCCGGTCTTGGCGTCCATGGCGACCAGGCAGTTGGCGAAGAGGTTGTCGCCGCCGCGGGTGGAGCCGTCCGTGCGGGGATAGGGGTTGCCGAACGTCCAGTAGACGATGCCCAGTTCGGGGTCGACGGCGGGGTGGATCCAGCAGACGGCGCCGCCGGTCTTCCAGGTGTCGCCCTCCCAGGTGTCGTTGCCGTACTCCCCAGGGCCCGGGGTGCCCCAGAAGACCCAGGCGATCTCACCGGTGCGGGCGTCGAGGGCGTAGGCGCGGCCGCGGGCGCCGGCGGTGCTGCCCTGGGTGCCGATGTAGACGAGCCCGTCCCAGTACACGGCGGCTCCGGCGAGACCGCCCTTGCTGCCGCCGCACTGGCCGGAGGCGGGGTCGCAGTCCGGGTTGCCCTGGTCCTCGACCATCAGCTCGCGGCTCCACACGACGGCGCCGGTCTTCTGGTTGAGGGCGTAGACCTTGTTGTCGCCGGAGATGGTGAACGCGAGGCCTTCGCCGAGGGCGAGGCCGCGCATGTTGGTGGTGTCGGTGCCGACGTTCGTCTTCCACTTCACCTGTCCGGTGCGGCCGTCGACGGCGAAGACGTTCTGCTGGGTGGTGGCCAGGTAGAGCACGCCGTCCTGGGCGATGACGGCGCACTGCTGGGCGGAAGAGGTGGAGCCGTTCTCCAGGTTGATGTGCCAGGCGCCGCCGAGCTTGCGGACGTTTCCGGCGGTGACCTTCCTGAGCGAGGAGTAGCTGTGGTTGCCGAGGTTGCCGCCGGCCTTGGGGTAGTTCGCGGCGGTGGCGGCGTGGGCCTGGTCGGGTACCGGCCGCGCCAGATTGTCGGCTGTGTCGGCCTGGGCGGGTGTGCCGTTGAGCAGGGCGACGGTGGTGGCTGTTCCGGCTGCGGTCGAGGTGAGAAAGCTGCGTCTGTCCATGGTCCCTCTTTCATGACGAGTCCTGAAATACCCGTCAGTGGCGGGGCTGCGGAGTCTCAAGTGGGGGGAGGAGAGCTGCGGGGCGGATCATGGTCCGCTGTACGGTTCGAATAGTCCGTACCGTGGTTGCCGATTGGCGGAAAGCTACGTTAGGGATGCGCCGGGGGTGTGGCAAGAGATGTGACGCGGATTGTTCACGCGTCTTTCGGCTGGGGCAGACGGGCCGGGAGGACGTTGCGCGGGATCGGGCCCTTGTTGCGGCGGCCCTGCCCGGTCTCCTCCCACGCGTGCGCCAGGATGCCCACCGAGCGGCTGAGGACGAACAGGCCGCGGGCGAGCGGGGCGGAGAAGCCCAGTTCGGCGTAGATGACGGCGGTGGCACCGTCGATGTTCATCGGAACGGGCCGGGCGCCGGCTCGGCGGCTTTTGAGGATGTCCTCGACGGCGAGGGCGGCGTTGAGGAAGCCGCCATTGACGACGTTGTCGGAGACCGCCTGCTGGACGAGCTGGATCAGCGGGTCGCGCCGCGGGTCGATGGGGTGGAAGCGGTGGCCGAAGCCCGGAAGGTAGCGCGAACGGCTCTGCCAGTCGGCCATGACCTCATGGGCCGCTTCCTGCCAGCTGCCGCCCAGGGTGTGGAGGTCGCGGATGTCGGTGAGCATCTCCACGCACTGCTGGCCGGCCCCGCCGTGGGCGTCACCCAGCATGTTCACACCGGTGGCAACAGCGTTGTTGAGGCCGACTCCGCAGGTGGCCGCCATTCGGGCGGCGGCGATGGAAGGGGCCTGGGGCCCGTGATCGACACCTGCGACCAATGCGGCCTCGAGCAGGGACGATTCGCGTGGGGCGGGTGTGGTTCCACGCAGCATCAGCCAGATGATGTCGACCAGGCTTGCCGTGCCGATGAGGTCCTGCACCGGGTGGTCGCGCAGTTCGATGCTGCCCGGCTCGATGTGGCTGACTGCGGTGGCCCACCACTGTGCGGCCTCACTGGCGTCGCTGTGCGCACTGGTCATGACGCGGCGGCCTCTCCGGCTGTCCGGGCGGCCGCACCGAGCCAGCGGCTCGCGATCTCCTCACGGCGGGCGTTGTGTTCGCCCAGCAGCGGCGGCGGAGAGGGCGGGTCGAAGGCTTCCCCGTCGACGAGAACGCCGTTGCCCACGACATGCAGTGGTCGTCCGGGACGTCCTGGATGGCCGAGACTGGTGATGAAGTTCCGATGCGCCAGTTGCGGCTGTTCCAGGGCCTGGGGCACGGTGAGCACCCGGGCGGCGGGCACGCCGGCGGCGTTCAGCTCGCGCTCCCATTCGGCGGCCGGTCGGCTCGACAGTGCCTCGTTCAGGGCGGTGTTGAGCTCGTCACGATGGATCTTGCGCTGTTCCCGTTCACCGAAACGGTCATCGGTGATCAGTTCTGGCGCGCCGGCCAGTCGGCACAGCGCCTCGAACTGGCGCTGCTGGTTCGCTGCGATGTTGAGCGGTCCGTCCAGGGCGTGGAAGGTGCCGGAGGGGGCCGCGGTGGGGTTCTGGTCGCTGAGCGGTTCGGGTGGGATCCCGCTGACCAGGTAGTTGGAGACAGCCCAGCCCATGGTGGACAGTGATGCCTCCAGCATGGAGACGTCGAGACGGCTGCCGTGCCCGGTGCGTTCACGGTGGAGCAGGGCAGCGCTGATGGCGAAGGCGGCCATCAGTCCACCAGTGGTGTCACAGACGGGGAAGCCCACGCGCTGGGGCGCGGTCTCGGGCGTGCCGGTGATGCTCATCATGCCGGTGAGGCCTTGGACGATCTGGTCGTAGGCCGGCGCGTCGCTCATCGGGCCGTCCTGTCCGAAGCCGGAGATGGAGCAGTAGACGAGACGCCCGTTGAGCTGGGCAAGGGGTTCCGCACCGTAGCCCATCCTGTCCAGGACACCGGCCCGGAAGTTCTCCAGCAGAACGTCCGCCCCGGACAGGAGCCGTTCGAAAAGGGCCCGGTCGGCGGTGTCCTTGAGATCGAGCTCCAGAGAGCTCTTGCCCGCGTTCTGGGCGAGGAAGGACGCCCCGACACCGTCCCGGTTGAGAGACGGATCGGGGCCCAGGTTCCGGGCCAGATCACCCTGGCCCGGACGCTCGATCTTGACCACCTCGGCGCCCATGAGCATGAGCTGGTAGCTGCAGTAGGGGCCTGCCAGCACGTTCGTGAGATCGAGAACGCGTATTCCATCGAGTGGGCGAACGTGCATATGACGTCTCCTTCCAGCGGCGCCTGCTGCGGCGCCGCTGCCGGCGTGGTTAGGTGCGCGGCCCCAGGGGGTGGTGGAAGCCCTGCGAGGCGATGCGTGCGGCTGTTTCGCGCAGGTCGTCCGCGAACACCTCGATGTCCTGCTCCGTGATGCGCGCGCTGGGGCCGCTCAGCGAAAGGGAGGCGACCGTGACACCCGACTGGGTGCGGATGGGCACGGCAACGGCCGTGAGGCCGATGTCGCGTTCGCCGTGGCTGGTGGCGTACCCGCGGCTTGCGGCCTCGTCGGCCCACAGCCGCAGTTGCTGCACATGGGGCACGCCGTGCGGGGAGGCAGCGGCGACCCGTTGCAGCAGCCCGTCGGTGGCCCCGATGAGCAACACCTTCGACGAAGCGCCGGCCCACAGCGGCAGTTCGTCGCCCACGCGCACCACATGCCGCAGAGGCTGAGGGCTTTCCTGCTGCGCGACGCAGACACGGTGGATGTCGCGGCGGATCATCAGATTCGCCGTCTCGCCGCGCCGGTCGACCAGTTCACGCAACAGCTTCTGCGTGTCCGGCGGCAACTCCCAGCTGGTGTGGGCCAGATGGGCCCAGCGCCACAGGCCGGGCCCGGCTGTGTAGCCGCCGGGCGTCGCCCACAACAGTCCGTACTGCTCCAGCGTCTGGACGAGGCGCACCACGGTTGTCTTGGGCAGGCCGGTCGCGTCGACCATGTCCTTGAGAGGAACGGTGGGCTGATCTTCGGTCAGCAGCGACAGGATGTCCAGAGCCCGGCGCACGCTGCGTACGCCGCCTTGTCCTTGCTCCGTGTCCATGCGCTCTCCTTCGTCAGTGGTCGGCCGCGCGGCCCGTTGCCGGGCGTGGCGCTCGAAAGGACAGCTTCCACCAGCCAAGGTCCATTCGAAAACCGCTGGTTTCAACTTCCTCATGCCGACCTATTGCCACGGCCTCTCGGCGCCCGTACGTTACACGCCAGTCCACAGAGCAGTCCACGGAAACCGTCAGATGGTTTTTTCTGGAGACGTGATGCTGCAAGATCTCCTCAAGGCCGCCGACCAGAACGACGTGGTCGAGGCCCTCCCCTACAGCGCCGGATCCTGGGGCGGCGAAGGCCCTCCCACGGATCGCACCGGCCCCTATCTGAGGCGCACCGTCAGCCGCGCCCCTGCCGCGACCGAGCGTGAGATCGGCACAGCGGTCGCGCAGGCCGGCGGTTACGCGCGGCAGATGGCCGACCTCGCGCCCGCCGCCCGGGCCGACATCCTGGAGGCCGCCTCACGCAACGCGCTCGTCCACCGCGACCGGCTCGCCCGCCTGCTCGCCCTTGAACTGGGCAAACCCGTCAAGGACAGCCGCACCGAGATCGAACGGGTGGCTTCCACGTTCGCGGTCTGCGCGGCCGAAGCCCGCCGCATCGACGGCGAGACCCTGCCCGTGGCCGGTTGGAACACCGGCATCGGCAACACCGCCTTCACCTACCGGGCGCCCGCCGGAGTGGCACTGGCCATCACGCCGTTCAACGCGCCGGCCAACCTCCTCGCCCACAAGCTCGGTGCCTCCTTCGCGGCGGGCAACACCACCTTGGTCAAGGCCCCGCCACAGGCGCCGGCCATCTCGGCCGCCGTCGTCGCCCTGCTCCTGGACAGCGGCATGCCCCACCAGGCGGTCCAGCTGCTGCACGGCGGCGGTGATGTCGGTGCCGCCCTGTGCGCCGCCGATCCGGTCAGCGTCATCAGCTTCACCGGCAGCGCCGACACGGGTGCCGCCGTGGCCCGCGCCGCGGGCCGAAAGCGGCTCGCCCTGGAGTTGGGCGGCAACGCCGCCACGATCGTGTGCGAGGATGCCGACGCCGCGGCGGCTGCCAAGATCAGTGCCCGCACCGGTTACAGCAACTCCGGTCAGAGCTGTATCTCCGTGCAGCGTGTCTACGTTCACCGGTCCCGCTACGCCGAGTTCCTCGACGCATTCACCGCGGCGGTCGATGCGCTGGTCGTCGGTGATCCACTCGACGATCGCACCGATGTCGGTTCCATGGTCGACGAGAACGCGGCCGAACGCGTGGTGGCCTGGTCGAACGAGGCACGTCAACTGGGCGCGAGCGTGATCCGCGGCGGCACCCGTGACGGCGCCACCGCCGCCCCGACCATCGTCGCCGACCCGCCCGTCCACGCCTCCGTGGTCGTGCACGAGGTGTTCGGCGCGCTGGTTGCCGTCCTGCCCTTCGACGACTTCGACACCGTTCTCGATCAGTGCAACGCCAGCCGTTACGGACTGCAGGCCGGCCTGTTCACCCACGACATCACCCGCATCCTCACCGCCTGGCGACGCCTGGAGGTGGGTGGACTGATCGTGAACGGGACCTCCAACTTCCGTCTCGACCATGTTCCGTTCGGCGGTGTGAAGGACTCCGGCTTCGGCCGCGAGGCCCCTCGGTGGCTCATCGAGGACTACACCGTCGTCAAGACCCTCGTGCTGCGCGGACTGTCCATCTGGGGCGACAGCCGTGAGCTGCCCAAGGAGAACTCGTGACCACTGTGACCGCCGCCGAAGCCCTCGTCGCTCAGCTCGAGTCCTACGGCGTGGAGTACGTCTTCGGCACCTGCGGGCACACCAACATCGCCCTGCTCGACGCACTCGGCCCGAGCCCGATCGAGTTCGTGATCGCCCGGCACGAACAGGCCGCGGCCCACGCGGCCGACGGCTACGCCCGGGCCACCGGCCGCCCCGGAGTACTGCTCACCCATGTGGGGCCGGGCATGATGAACGCCGTCACCGGCGTCGCCACGGCCGCCCTGGACTCCGTGCCGCTGGTCGTCATCACCGGCGACATCCCCTCCTACTACTACGGCCGGCACCCACACCAGGAGGTCAACCTCCATGCCGACGCCGACCAGACCGCGATCTACCGGCCCTTCTGCAAGCGCACCTGGGAGGTCCAGCGGGCCCAGGACATCCCGCGCGTCACCGAGCGGGCCTTCTTCACCGCCGCCGGCGGCCGACCCGGGGCTGTTCTGATCAATGTTCCGATGGACCTGTTCAACCGGCCGGTCGCGCCCTACGACTGCGGCCACCCGCTGCCCGGGCACCTCGGCCAGCCTGGCCTGGACGAGGCGACCGCCGACCGGATCGCCCAGGAACTGCTGCAGGCGCAGCGGCCTCTGATCTACTTCGGCGGCGGCCTGCGCGGCCCCCGTGCCCGCGCCGAACTGCTGGCCCTCGCCGAGCACCTCGACATCCCGCTCGCCCACTCCCTGATGGGCAAGGGCGTCATCTCCGACCGTCATCCCCTGCTGCTGGGTATGCCGGGCTTCTGGGGACTGGAGAGCACCCACGAACGCACCAAGGGCGCCGATGTCGTCCTGGCGCTGGCCACCCGCTTCGCAGAGACCGACTCCAGTTCCTGGGACGCGACGTACACCTGGAACTTCCCGCCGAGCCGGCTGCTGCAGATCGACATCGACCCCGCCGAGATCGGCCGCAACTACCCTGTGCACATCGGTGCCGTGGCGGATGTGGAACTCGCCCTGGAGAAGATCGGTGCAGCGGTCCGGGCCCGCCGGAGCACGCCCGTCTCCCGTCCGGGCCTGCGCGAGAGCATCGCTGCCGCGCGGACCGGCGTGTTCGACGCGGCACGCGAGGCCGGACGCAGCGACAACTTCCCGTTGCGGCCCCAGCGCATCCTGACCGACCTTCGCGAGGCCCTGCCGAACGACGCGATCCTGGTCACCGATGTCGGCTGGAACAAGAACGGCGTCGCACAGTGCTACGAACTGCCCGATGAAGGCCGCTTCATCACTCCGGGAGGCGCATCCACCATGGGCTTCGGGCCGGCCGCGGCCGTCGGCGTGCAGATCGCCCAGCCCGAGCGCGTCGTGGTCGCCCTCATCGGTGACGGCGGCATGAGCGCCCAGCTGCCCGCAGTGCCCATGGCGGTCGAGCAGGGCGCGCCCGTCATCTTCGTGGTCATGAACAACCGCGCCCACGGAACCATCGCCGACCTGCAGTCCTCGTCGTTCGGACGTTCCTACGGCTGCGAGTTCACCGACGCCGAGGGCCGGCCCTACAGCCCGGACTTCGCGCAGTACGGCGAGTCCTGCGGCGCCGCCGGCTACACCGTCACCTCACCTGGCGATCTGCGCAAGGCGCTCGACGACGCCATCGCCCGCCGCCGCCCGGCTGTCCTCGATGTCCCCATGGTCAACGAGCCGGTGCCCACCCCGGGTCACTGGAACATCAAGGACATCTACGCCGGCCGCTTCCCTGCCGACACCCTCTGATCCCCATCTGTGCAACGCCCGCCGGCCCCGGCATCACGGGTCGGCGGGGTTCGCGTCGCCTCCCCCACCCCTGCCTTCCAACCCACCGACACCGACGAGGTGACCATCATGTCCCGCATCTCTCAGCCTTCGGCCCCACGCACCCTGCTCGCCGCCGCCATCGCCGTGGCCGCGACCCTCACCGCCTGCAGCGCACCCGGCGACTCCGACAAGAGCGGCAGCTCCGACTCGGGCCCCATCAAGATCGCCGTCGTCGACGCCCGCAGCGGTCAGCTCTCCTCTCTGGGCGACTGGGAGTACAAGGGCGCCAAGCTCGCCGTCGACGAGTGGAACAAGAAGGGCGGCATCAACGGCCGCAAGATCGAGCTGAAGTCGTTCGACGACCAGGGAGACCCGACCACGGGCACCAACCTGGCCCGCAAGATCTCCAGCGAGCACTACATCGCGATGATCGGCACCGCCGAGAGCGCCGTCACCATCGCGATGGCGCCCGTCCTGAAGCAGGCGGGGATACCCAACATCACCTCCGGCCAGTCCGACGGACTCGTGGCCCTGAAGAGCGATTTCCTGTTCCTCAACGGTCCGACCAGCACCACCTACGACAGCACGCTGGCGAAGTACCTGATCCAGGACAAGGGCTACAAAAAGATCGCGATGATCACGAACAACGGCTCCTACGGCACCGGTGAGCACGACGCCTTCACCAAGGCCGCCAAGGACCTCGGCGTCACCCCGGTCACCGATCAGGTCGTCACCACCGACCAGAAGGAATTCAGCGCCGCCCTCACCAAGATCCGCGCGAAGAAGCCGCAGGTGGTGTTCATCGGCTCGGAAGAGGTCGAGGCCGGCCTCATCGTCAAGCAGGCCCGCGACCTGGGCATCACCGTGCCGTTCGCGGGCGCCGCCCCGCAGGGCACCCCGGTCTTCACACAGACCGCCGGTAAGGAGGCGGCGGAGGGCACCATCGTCAGCTCTCCCTACCTCGGCAACGACGTCAGCCCGGCGGCACAGAAGTTCGCCGCCGCCTACAAGGCCGCCTACGGCGAGGACGCCGAACTGCACGGAGCCAAGGCCTACGACGGCACCAGCATCCTGCTCACCGCGCTGAAGAACAGCAAGGTGGCGACCGGCAAGAAGCTCGCCGACGCGATCCGCGCGACCCGGTACGACGGCCTGCTCGGACAGTTCCAGTACGGCGCCGACGGCGTCGGCATCACCAGGACCAGCATCGGAGTCATCAAGTCCGGCGCGCTCGTCGCGCAGAACTGAGGACGACGTGCAAGACACCCTCCAAACACTCGTCAGCGGTCTGAGTCTCGGGGCTGTGTATGCCCTGGTCGCAATGGGCTTCTCCCTCGTCTACCGCACGATGGGGCTGGTCAACTTCGCGCACGCGGACATCGCCATGATCGGCGCGTACGCCGCGTCCACGTTCTACCTGACTTCGAAACTCCCCTTCGCCATGGCCATGGTGACCTCCATCGTGGTCACCGGGGCCATCGGCCTGGTCATCGAGCGGGTACTGCGCCCGCTGGAGAACAAGGACTTCGACCTGATGCTGATCGGCACGATCGGCTTCGGCATCGTGCTCCAGGCGGTCGCCGTCCTCATCTGGGGCACCACCGGCCGCGCCGTCCCCTCGCCCCTCCACTCCGCGCCCCTGGACATCTTCGGCATCCGGGTACGCACCTACGACCTGCTGGTCATGGCGGTCGCCGCGATTGCCGTCGTCGCCCTGGCCCTCTTCCTGTCACGCACCAAGCGCGGCGCGGCCATGCAGGCGGTCGCGATGGACCACGAGGCGGCCACCGCCGTAGGAATCGACGTGGGCCGCAGCAACGCCCTGGCCTTCGCCATCGGAGCCGGACTGGCCGCCCTCGCGGGCGGCCTGGTCGGCCCCATGCTCTACGTCGACGCATCCCTCGGCGGGGCGCTGGGCATCAAGGGCTTCGCCGCGGCGATGCTCGGCGGTTTCGGCTCGATCCAAGGGGCAGTGGTGGGCGGCATCGCAATCGGCGTCCTCGACTCCTACGCGGCCGGCCACTTCCAGGGCTACTCGGTCCTGGTCACCTTCCTGGTCTTCACCGTGGCGATCATGATCCGGCCCACGGGGATCTTCGGCGAGAGGACGGTCAGCCGCGCATGAAGAGCCGCATTGCCACGACAGTCGCGATCGTCGTCGCCGCCTGGGTACTCCCCTACGGTCTGGGGAGCTACACCATCCACGTCGTGAACATCGCCCTCATCTATGCCCTGCTGGCGATCGGCATGGGCCTGGCGATGGGCATCTCCGGCCAGATCAACCTCGCCCAGGTCGCGTTCTTCGGCGTCGGCGCCTACACGGTGGCCGTCCTCACCACCCACTACGGGTACGGCTTCTGGGCCGCGGCCCTGCTCGCCGTCCTGGCCACCCTCGCCGCCGGCCTGTTCGTCGGCATCCCGGCCCTGCGGATGCAGTCGCACTATCTGGGGATCGTGACCCTCGGTCTCGCCCTGGGGTTCATCAACTGGATCACCAACGCCCACATCTCCGGCGGCGCCGACGGCATCTCCGGTGTCCCCGGCCCCACGCTGCCCGGCATCGATCTCTCCAGCGAGTACCTCTACTACTACCTGGAAGCCATGGTCTTCGGCCTCGCGCTCGTCTTCGGCCTCTTCGTCGTCCGCACCTCGCTCGGCCGTCGTCTGCGCGCCATGCGCGACGACTCCCTGGCGGCCGGGGCAATGGGTGCGGAGATCCCGCTGCTGCGGATGACAGCCTTCCTCCTGGCCAGTTTCTACGGCGGCCTCGCCGGAGTCCTCTATTCGGGTCTCATCCGGTACGTCGCACCGGAGACGTTCTCCATCGGGAACATGTTCATCCTGCTGGCGATGGTCATCATCGGCGGCCGCCGATCCCTGGTGGGCTGTGTGGTCGGAGCCATCGGACTGACTCTGGTCCGGGAATGGCTGTCGGACTTCTCCACCTACGCCCAACTCGGCTACGGCATCGTCGTCGTCCTCATGGTCGTGTTCGCGCCGACCGGTCTCGCCGGCATCCCGGCGCGGCTGCGCGGCGTGTACGAGCGTCGGCGCGGCCGGGAGTCCGTCCGCGCCGAACTGCGGCCCTTCACGCCCTACTCCCCCATCGGGCGTTCTGACACCGCGGACGTGCTGCTGGCGGTGGAAGGCGTCACCAAGCAGTTCCGGGGACTGCGAGCGCTCGATGAAGTGTCCTTTGCCGTGAACGACGGCGAGATCCGAGGGATCGTCGGTCCTAACGGCTCCGGAAAGACGACCCTGTTCAACGTGATCAGCGGCTTCTACCGGGCGACCGCGGGCACGGTCCGCTTTGCCGGCAGCGACACCACCGCTGCGCGGCCCTACGTCCTGTCGCTGGCCGGCCTGTCCCGCACCTTCCAGAACCTGCGCCTGTTCGGGCAGCTGACCGTCCGCGAGAACATCCTCGTCGCGCTCGACCGCAGCCACACCCGGTCGATCTGGCAGTACGCCGTGTGGCAGCCGGGAGTGTGGGCGCACGAACGTCGGCTGCGGGTACAGGCGGCCGAGGTCCTCGAGCGCTTCGGTCTCGCGGACTTCGCGGACGCCGACCCCACGGCACTGCCGTACGGCATCCAGCGCCGTATAGAGATCGCCCGCGCCATGGCGGCCCGGCCCCGGCTGCTGCTGCTCGACGAACCGGCCGCCGGTCTCAACGGCGAGGAGGTGCAGCAGCTCATCCGCATCGTCCGCTCGATCAGGGACAGCGGCACCACCGTGATCCTCATCGAGCACAACATGGGACTGGTGATGTCGCTGTGCGAGAAGGTCACCGTCCTGTCCAGCGGGAACGTCATCGCGGAGGGCACTCCTCAGCAGGTCGTGACCGCACCGGAGGTCATCGAGGCCTATCTCGGCGAGTCCGACCTGACAGAGCTCGGCATGGACACTCCCGAGGCCGACCAGTCCGACCGTGCGAAGGAGGCGACCTCGTGAAGGTCATCGCAGGCACCACCGCAGAGTGCCTGAGTGTGCAGGAACTGAGCGTGCACTACGGCGGGGTCCAAGCCGTCAGCTCCATCGACTTCACCGTGGAGCCCGGCCAGTCCGTCGGCATCATCGGCGCCAACGGCGCCGGCAAGACCTCCACCCTCAAGGCGCTCATGGGCCTGGTCCCGCGCAGCAGCGGCAGCATCCGCCTCGGCGACAAGGACCTCACCCGGGTCAAGGCCCGCGACATGGTCCGCCACGGCATCGGCTACGTCCCCGAGGGCCGGCACGTCTTCCCCGGGCTGCCCGTCGAGAAGAATCTCCTCCTGGGCGCCTACTCCCGCGCCTGGGACAAGGACACCCACCAGCAACTCGAGGAGATCTACGCTCTCTTCCCCGTGTTGAAGGAGATGCGCGAGCGTCTGGCAGGGGCGCTGTCCGGCGGGCAGCAGCAGATGCTCGCCATCGGCCGTGCCCTGATGACCCGGCCGCGTCTGCTGGTGCTGGACGAACCGTCCATGGGCCTGTC
This sequence comes from Streptomyces sp. NBC_00386, assembly GCF_036063235.1. Lineage (NCBI taxonomy): Bacteria > Bacillati > Actinomycetota > Actinomycetes > Kitasatosporales > Streptomycetaceae > Streptomyces > Streptomyces sp. NBC_00386. The sequence continues at coordinate 9,640,310 of NZ_CP107950.1, read as the reverse complement.
GCCGAAGCTCGTCGGCAACATCCTCGACGTGCTGTTGCGGCTGCGTGAGGAAGGACTGAGCCTGCTCCTGGTGGAGCAGAACGCCAAGCTCACCTTCGGGGTGACCAGTCACTGCATCGTGATGGAGAACGGTCAGGTCGCCATGCGCGGCACCTCCGCACAGCTCAGCCACAACCCGCGGGTGCGGGAGGTGTACCTGGGACTGTGAATACCGCCACGACCGACATGCCGACCACCGATCCAGGGGTGGTGCTGGCGACTCCGCTGCAGGTGGGACCCCTGCAGCTGAGGAACCGGTTCGTCGCCGCGCCCATGGAACGCACTACTGCACGGAGGACGGTTCAGTCACCGAGCGGTACATCGCCTGCCTCGTTGCACGGGCTGCTGGCGGCGCCGCGCTCGTGCACACCGAAGCCGGGTACATCCGCGCCGACGGCAAGGGCAGACCCCGCCAACTCGCCCTGGACGACGACCGTCACGTGCCCGGGCTGAGGGCCCTGGCGGACGCCGTCCACCGTCACGGTGCCCTCATCGGCATGGAACTGAACCACGGAGGCCGCACCACCCAGCGGGCCGTCAGCGGACACCAGCCTGTCGCTCCGTCTCCCGTGCCGTGCCAGGTCACCGGCGGCGATCTCCCCCGGCAGCTCGACCCGACCGATCTCCACCGATTGGTCCGTGCCTACGGGGAGGCCCCGCGCCGCTGCCGGCAGGCGGGCATCGACGCCCTGACCGTCCATGGCGGGCACGGCTATCTCATCCACCAGTTCCTGTCCCCGGTGACCAACCACCGCGACGACGAGTTCGGCAACCCGACACTCTTCCTGCGCCTCGTGCTCGACGCGGTCCTGGACCAAGCGGGACCTGAGCAGGCAGTGGGGTTGCGCATCTCGGCGCACGAAGGGCATCCCGCCGGGCTGTCCGCCGATGCCACATTCGCTCTCATGGAGGAGGTACCGCTCGACCGCTTGGACTTTCTCGACATCTCCGCCGGCTCGTACGAGGCAGGCGAACGGATCGTTCAACCGGGCGAGTGGGAGCCAGGGGTCCTGTCCCCCTACGCTCGGCGCTACCGCCGGCACTTCGGGCTGCCGGTCGGGGTGGCAGGGCGCGTCAATTCCGCCCGGGCCGCGGCGCGCATCGTGGCATCGGGTCAGGCGGACTTCGTGTCCCTTGCCAGGACTCTGCACGCCGACCCCGCGTTCCCCGGGCGTGTCCTGTCCGGTGATGCCTACCGGCCCTGCATCGCCTGCAACCGGTGCATCGACGAGCTCCACGACAACCAGCCCATCGGGTGCAGTGTGAATGCCCGCGCCGGACGGGAAGAGGTGGCGAACACCCCGCACCGTGCGGCGCGGGCCCGAATCCTGGTGGCCGGCGGCGGCCCCGCCGGCATGGAGACGGCCCGTCTGCTGGCCGAGGACGGGCACACCGTCCGGCTGCTGGAGGTGGGATCGCGGCTGGGCGGGGCGTTCCGTCTGGCTGCGGGTCTGCGGCAGCACCCGGACTACCGGCTCCTCCTCGACTGGCTGGAGGGCGAACTCGACCGGCTGGGTGTCGTCGTACACACCGAACGGCCCGTCGACGAGGAAGTTTTGGCCAGCAGAGACGACGCGATCGTCGTGGCCACCGGCGCTGTCGGCCGGGACGCAACAGGTCTGCTGCCTGCGGGAGCCGGCCTGCGTGACACGTTCGACGTGCGGACATGGCTGGCGACCGGCAAACGGGCGGACCACTGCCTGATCTGGGGCGCCGACCGTGATGGGGTGGCCGTGGCGGATCACCTGGCGACGACCGGTACCACCGTGGTTCTCGTCGGCTCGCAGACCACCCTCGCGCCGGAGGTTGGACGCCGGACCAAGATCCTCACCGTTCCCCGGCTGGAGCACCATCCGAGCGTCCGGATCGTACTCGACGCCGAGGTGACGGAGCTGGAGGAACGGCGGGTGAGAATCCGCACGGCCGGTACCGAGAAGTGGATCGACGCGCCCGGTCCGCTGCTCGTGTCGCAGGGCGCGGTGCCCGACACCCGGTTTCTCGACGCGTGCCTGCGCCGCAGGCCCCGGCTGGGGGTATAGCCGGTGGGGGCGGCGGACGAAGCGGGCGCCTCCCTGAAGCAGTGCTTCGCCTCCGCCGAGCAGGCGGCCAGGACGCTTCGCTCACGCCTGTGAGACCACCGGCTGTACCCGCTGCGCGGCAGTGCCCGTCAGATAGTTGACGACCATGTCTCCGAGCATGGTGCGAAACCGGTCACGGTGCACCGGCGCCAGCAGGTCACAGTCGAACAGCGCTGCGAAGGTGTGGCGGTTGGCCACCGGGAAGACACAGAACGAGCTGATGAAGGCGTGCATGCCGATCGCATCGACGTCAGCGGTGATCTGCCCGTTCTCCCGTCCCCGGCGCAGGATCCGTTCGATGACCGCGAGCGCCGGGGTCCGCAGGTCCGTCAGATGCCGCGACCGGGCCAGGTGACGACCCCGGTGGACGTTCTCGATGCTCACCAGGCGGACGAAGTCGGGGTGGGCCTCGTGATGGTCGAAGGTCAGTTCAGCCAGCCGTCGCATCGCCTCCACCGGGTCCTGCTCATCGGCGTCCAACAGCAGCTCCTGTTGGCGGATTTCGCGGTACGCCCCCTCCAGGATGGCTGTGAACAGGCCTTCCTTGCTGCTGAAGTAGTAGTAGATCATCCTCTTGCTGGTACGGGTCCGAGCGGCGATCTCGTCCATGCGTGCGCCGGCGTACCCGGCTTCAGCGAACTCCGCTCTGGCTGCCGCGAGTATCTCGCGCCGTGTGCGGTCGGCGTCGTGCGAACGGTGCTCGTCCGAAGGGGCAGCCGTGCCCATGTGAACCCCCATCGCCCGCCCCCGGCCGGAGGCGCGACGTGCCCTGGGCGCGGTCGGGGCATCCGTGCCACTTCCCGCAACGCGCCGATCCTGATATGGATAACGAACTAGTTCGTACATTACTCGTATGGAGTCGAAATGAACCAGCACTCGTACCTGGTCGGGTTGATTGCACCGGGCGCCGAGTTCTCGGTCAGCTCCGAACTCCACCGCCGCGAAGCGGCGCGCCACAAACTGCGCTACCTGTGCCGGCACCTGGGCAGCCGACGCGATTTCGGCACCCTGCTGAACGATTGCAGAACCTTCGGGTTCTCGGGGCTCAGCGTGGCCACATCCACCGATCACCAGGTGTCTGCGGCCATGGACGGACTGTCCTGGTCCGCCGCCAGAACAGGCACGGTCACCACCGTCATCTACGAGACGGACGGACGGGCCACCGGCCACGACACCGGCATGGAAGCCTTCACCACCGCCTTCGAACAGAACATGCCGGACGCCGGCCTTTCCCGGGTCGTACAGGTCGGCGCAACGGGTGCTGGGGTGTCCGCCGCCCACGCGCTCGCCGAACGCGGCGTGGAACACCTGATCCTGGTCGACACCGACCCGGCTCGCGCCTCAGCCCTGGCCGAAGCCGTGAACCGACACGCGGAGAACCGACCCGCCAAGGCCCGTCCGGTCGAGACCCTCGACCATCACCTGAAGCAGGCCGACGGACTCGTCAACGCCCTCCCCCGCACGGACAGCTCCGACCAACTGACCCAGGCGCTCACCGAGTCGCTGCGCAGCGACCTGTGGATCTGCGACCTCGACTACCACCCTGCCGCAGCATCGCTCGCGCAGGCGGCACGAACTCTGGGGTGCCCGGTGCTGCAGGGCGGGAGCCTGCTCGTCCACGCGGCAGCGCGAAACTTCCAACTCGTCACGGGTCGACACGCGCACACCTCACACATGCTCGGGGACTTCGCCGACCTGACGGCCGAACCGGCCGCTCACAGCTGAAGCCGGACCTGCGATGCGCAGAAGCAGCACGTCGGTCACGCAGACGCGCGCTCGACCCGCGCACGGACCCGGCAGGGCCGCACGCCAGTCCCGGAGAGTCACACGGCATGCCGCCGGTCTTCGCGACGACCTGGGGCAGCGCACTACAGGAGGGGTCGCCCGTCCCTAGTGTTGCATCAGGCAACGTTCGCTTCATCGGACGTTGCATGATGGCCGGTATCCAGTCGTAGGAACGGAACTGAGGCTGTCAGTAGTCCCGTAGGGTGCTTGGGTGTTCAATCGGCTTGAGATCAGTGTGTTGCCACCAGGCCCCCGATGGGCTGCCCAGCTGTCTTTCCGGATCGATGGCGAGGAAGTGGTGGCGGCCTCGATCGGAGAGGGAGGCCGTGGCCCGTTTGCCGAGGAGGCATTGCCGGCCGATGGCCAGGGTCCCCTCTGGGCAACCGGCGAGGGACGACGTGTAGTGCTGGGTGAGCCCGAGTGCACGGGCGGATGCTGTGGCTACCTGTCCGTGTTCGTACAGCGTCACGGCGGGATCGTGGAGTGGTCCGACTGGCGGGTGCCCGCTGATGAGGCGCGCCCTCCGATTTTTCACTTCGACGCCGATCAATACGACGCCGAGCTGACCCGCGCGCTGACAATGTCTGCCTCGTGACAGTTCGCCGCGTGGACGCTTCCCCGCGCGGCGACCGGGTCAGAATGATCACGCGGCTGGACGTGTGCGGGTTCGTGAGATCGATGGTGACGAGGGCCGGCGGTTGTTGCGGATCACCCGCCGGGGCACTGGGTCGGCGGTGGGGCGCAGCTGTGGGGGTGTTCGCTAACCTGTTTCCGAACCTCAGCCGACGTGGTCCGCGTCCATGTAGCGTCGGCGCCAGGGGATGCGATGAGCTTCGACGAGAACGAACCGCAATCTGTTCGCGAGCAGCGCTTCGCGGCAGAACAGGCCGAACGCAGAGCGGCTCGCAAGGCCGTGCCGCTCGACCTGCGGGGAGCCCACGTCGGCGCGGTCATCGTGATCGTCGCCTTGGTCCTCCTCAGCTGGTTCGGCAAGCCGGCCGCTCTGGGCGTCGTCAGCGGAGTCTTTCTGCTCTGGTTCGCCTCAGCCCTCGCGTGGGCCTACGCCGACGGGGACCACGGTCGACACGCCCTCCAGCGGGCGTACAACGTCACCTTCGGATGGGGCGACGGGTTCTGAGCCCCAAGGCCAAAGCAGAGGGGGCGGTTTGACGAGCGATGCCGAGCCGGTGGGGAGCGGTCCGCAGTACGCCGATGAGCTGACGACCGACGTTGTGCGCCCACGGCGCCGTCAGCCGGGGGGCGTGAAGACGACGGACTCCAGTGCATGCCTGCGGCGTCGGTGGGGCCACCCTGTCGTGCCGGTTCCGGACAGGCGCAGGAGGTCGAATGCGACGAAGTGTGCCGACCACTCGTCCGCGGCCCGGGCCGCCCCGGCACTACGCTGCTGCAGCCTCTCGAAGGCGAGCCGTCCCGCCTCCCATACGATCAGTTCGCCGTCGAGCGAGGTCGCATCGGGCAGCTGCGCGGTGCCGTCCACGATTTCCGGGAAACGCCGGCGCCATCTGGGTGCCGCGGCGCAAGCGCAGCTCTACCCGGCCTGCGTCGACGGAGAGCAGAGCCCGGTACCCGTCCCATTTCGGTTCCGCGGCCCACCCCGGTCGCAGGTCCGGCCCGGGTGTGGGGGTGGTCAGTATGGGCTGGGCAACGTCCAGGTCACGCGGCATGTCTTCCACGTCCGCTGGCCGACGGGCCCGACAGCACCCGTATGCGCGGTGTCCGCCTTGGCCAGAGGCGGGGCGGACCGTGTCGCGTCAGGCGCCTATTGGGCGGGTGCTGGTGAAGCAGGAGCACCTGTCGGCTGCCTGGATCATCCGCGTTTGGCCGAACTGGAGGCTGGAGGGCGCGAGCGGTTCAGGAGAGCCAGTCGACGTAGCGGGTGGGGGCGAGGTGGGCGTCCTTGTCGGTGAGGACGTCACCCTTGACGACGGCAAACATGCCGGCGGTGGGGTCGGTGACAACGGTGCGGCTGTCGCCCTTGTGGGTGAGGGTGACCCGGCCCAGCTCGTCCAGGGGGAAGACCTCGGGCCCGGCGATGTTGCGGATGCCCCCCAACGGGGCGCCCGCGGCGACTTCAGCCACCGCGTCGGCCACGTCCTTGGAGGCGATCGGCTGGATCGGCGTGGCGGGCAGCCGGACGGTGTCGCCGTCGGTCGTCCAGGACAGGACAGCGTCCATGAACTCCATGAACTGCGTCGCGCGGACGATCGAGTAGGGAACCGGCCCGGCCGCGAGGATGTTCTCCTGGAGCACCTTGGCCCGGTAGTAGTCCAGCTCCGGCACCTGGTCCGCGCCGACGATCGAGAGAATGACGAAGTGACCGACGCCGCCCTTCTGAGCCGCGGCCAGAAGGTTGTCCATCGAGGTCTGGAAGAAGGCCGGGGAGGCTTCGTCGAAGGTCGGGGAGTTCGTCAGGTTGACGATGACGTCGGACCCCGCCACCGCCTCGCCCAGTCCGTGGCCGCTGATGACGTCGATTCCGGTGGACTGCGAGTGCGGCACCGCCTCGTGCCCGGCGGCGTTCAGGTTCTTGACGACCTGCGACCCGATCAGCCCGGTACCGCCGATGACCGCGAACTTCATGACATGCCTTTCGCTAGGAGATATGTCCAAAATATGGCACAACATCCTCTATATGGATTTTTGATGTCAGGTCAGGATTCGCACATCCGTCCAACGTGTTGCTCGACTGGCGAACTCCGCGGCACCTCCCGTCGGCCTGCCCGCGGGCTCGCAGCACGTCGAACTGACTGACCAGCCGGTCGTAGTGGGCGAAGGAGTAGTCGGACAGAGGGGAGAACGCGCAACTCGCCGCGGTCCTCGCGCACTCGGTGACGGCCTCGGCCACCGTGCGCTTGTCGTTGCCAGCCCGCCCGGGTCGCCGACGAAGCGTCCGTCCCTCGCCGGGGACAGACGTTAGGAGACGGCTTTGTCCAGGAGTTGGGGGCCGTTGTTACGGACGTTGTTGACGGCGGTGGAGACGGGGCGGGCGTCCAGGTGGCCGTCCGTCGGCCGGCCGAGTAGGGCCCGCAGTTCATCGGGATCCTGACGGTCGGGGTCCAGCCAAGCGCCGTAATGCTCGGGGGTGAGGGCGAACGGCATGCAGGGGTGGACGCGGCCGGCGGCGTCGGCGGCTTCGGCAGTGATGATGGTGCAGGTCATCAGCCAGGCGGCTGGATCGTCGTCGTCCTGGCCGCGGGGTGCGCGTTCGAGGACGGCCCACACGTCGCCGGTCGGGGCGACATTCCAGTTCGGCGCGAGCCTCTCCCGTGCGGGTACGACCGCACATGCCGCCACTCTTTCACCGCCGAAAGCCGCGCGCGCCTCGCGCCGACCCCGTGTCGCCCAAGATGGCGGCCTGTCGGGCTGCAGGCCTTGCGCTGGATCGTTTGTCGTCCGTTGAGTGCAGCCGCCGTGCCCCATCAGCATCACGCTTGAGCGCGGCACCAGAAGGCCGGTGCCGCGCCCCGTTCGCAGCGTTGGTATCCGGGCGGGAGCCTACGGTGTCCGCCTGGATCCATGAGGACATGATCCTGTGGCCATCGCGGGGCTGGAATTTCCGGTCTTGGGGTCGGTGGCCAGAACCTTGTCGCCGAGTTCGGCTCGTCGTTGATCTGATCGCTCACGAGGTCGGACGGCCGTGCTGACGGTGCCGGCTACGACGCTCCGGACACGGCCAGCGCGGTTCGCGCCAGCCCGCGCAGCCAGGTGTGGGCTGGGTCGGTGTCGTAGCGCTGATGCCACGACAGGTATACGGGTGCCAGCGGCAGTTCGAGCGGGAGGGGGAGGACGACCAGGCCGAGGTCGGCGACCGCTGACCGCGTGGTGGCTTCGGGGACGCTGATCAGGAGATCGGAGCCGCGCGCGAACTCCAGCGCGGCCGCTTCCGTGGGCGCGGTGGCCACTACGCGGCGGGTGAGGTCGAGCCGCGTGAGGGCGTCGTCGAGGGCGTTGCTGAGGTTTCCACGGCGCGAGACGGTGACGTGTTCAGCGGCGGCGTACTGCTTTGCCGTGAGGGTCCTGACGCGGGTGAGGGGGTGCCCTTGCCTCACGACGATGACGAGGCGGGTCTCGCCCACGTTCTCGGCACGGATGTCCGGTGCGCTCGGGCGGTTGGCGTTCGCCTCCAGGTCGACCTCGCCGCGCCGCAACTCGGGGGTGTCGACGCTCGATTCCGCGACGAAGCGCAAGCGCACGCCTGGCGCCTGTCCGCGAACGGCCGCGAGGAGTGAGGGGCCGCTCAAGGCGACCAGGGAATCGTGCCAGCGGAGGGTGAAAGTGCGCTCCAGCGTTGCCAGATCGAGTTCACGGCTCGGTGCCAGCACCCCCTGGACCTGGCGCAGCAGTTCGTGGACCTGTTCCCGGACGGCGATCGCATACGGCGTCGGGGTCATCGTGCGCCCCGTACGTACCAGGATCTGATCCCCGGTCGCGTGCCGGATTCGGCCCAGACTCCGGCTCATCGCGGGGGCGGTGACGTGCAGGCGTGCGGCCGCCCCGGTCACACTCCCCTCCTCCAGCAGCGCGTCGAGGGCAGTGAGCAGGTTCAAATCCAATTGCATACGAGTAATCCTAGCCGTGCTTGACATGCATTTGAAGTTAATGAAGGGGCTCTATACCTTCGAGGCAAGAGCGCAAGACGGAACGCACCGCCTGGCCCGACCAGCCTCAACACCCCTCCTCACACGGGAGTACCGCCATGTCCAAAACGCTTCAGACCACCGACGTCGCCGCCTCCGACGCCGACCTGCTCAGCCAGACCGCCATCGTCGTGCGAGCAGCCGGATCGGCGCTGCGCGAGCGCTTCGGCGAGGTGGTGCGCTACCAGACCCGCGAAGAGCTGATGCACGCCCTCGCCGCCAACGACGACACGGCGCTCGACATCCTGCGCCCCGGCCTCACGCGCCTGCGCCCGGACGCCGGCTGGGTGGAGGACGAGCTGGACGGCGGGGCGCTGCCGACCGGTGAATGGTGGGTCGTGGATCCGGCAGAAGGAAACGTCAACCACCTGCACGCCCTGCCGGAGTGGGCGGTGACTGCCACGCTCGTGCGCGAGAACCAGCCGGTGCTCACCGCGGTCCACCTGCCGCTGACCGGCGAGACCTACACCGCGCTCACCGGTGCGGGCGCCCACCTCGACGGCCGGCCGCTGCAGGTCTCCCGGACCGCGGACCTCGGCCTGAGCATCGCGGCCACCAGCCAGGCCCGGCCGGACGAGGACGAGAAGGTCGTGCGGCGCGTCGGCTCCTCGATCACCGCGATGCTCTTCGACGCGCTCGTCGTCCGCACCGCCGTACCCGCGACCCTGCACCTGATGAACGTGGCCGCCGGCCGGATCGACGCCTTCTGGCAGTACTCCGGCGCCCGCGCGGACCTGCTGCCCGGGGCGCTGCTCGTCACCGAAGCCGGCGGGCAGATCTCCGACGCCGAGGGCCGCCCCTGGACCCCGCAGAGCGAGAGCTTCCTGGCCGCCGCGCCCGGCGTCCACGCCGAGGCCGTCGCCACGCTCTCACGCTGACCACGCACCACAACCTGCACGCACGAAAGGACCAGATCACCATGACCACGATCGCAGTTCTCGGAAACGGCCGCGTCGGCGGCAACCTGACCGCAGCCCTTGCCCGGGCAGGACATGAGGTGACCGTGGCGGACCGCGCTCCGGGCGCCGCCGCCGACGCTGCCCGGACAGCCCAGATCGTCATCAATGCCACCCCGGGCGCCGGCTCGCTCGACCGGCTCGCCGCCCTGCGCGAGGAACTGCGCGGCAAGATCCTCGTCGACGTCTCCAACGCCACCGTCGACGGCCCCGACGGACTGCCCGCCGACCTGCTCTACCCCGGCTCCAGCCTCGCCGAGCAACTCCAGGAAGCGCTCCCCGAAACGCACGTCGTCAAGACACTCAACACCATGCTCTTCCCGGTGATGACCGCGCCGGCCACCCTCACCCAGGCGCCCGAGGCCTTCCTCTCCGGCGAGGACCCGCAGGCCAAGCAGACCGTCCGCGAACTGCTCATCGACCTCGGCTGGCGCAAGGAGTGGATCACCGACCTCGGCGGGATCCAGACCGCCCGCGCCACGGAGGCCGCGATACTGTTCGTACCGCACGTGATCCGGTCCAGCGGATTCACACCCTTCGCGATCTCGATCGCCCGCTGATCCGCACACAGTGCGCCGCCCCCTGCGGTCCGCAGACACCGGATCTCTGAACGCTGAGAAGCCGTCTCTCAACCGAACGTGATCCGTTGATTTTTGCTGGTCAGGCATGGTGTAGCTCGGAATGAGAGAGGCATCCGGCGTCTTGTTTCCGCTCCGTGAGCGAGGGGTGCGCGGTGGCGTCGGTGCTGGGAATGCTGGAGGAGCGAGCGGGAGACAGCGGCCCGTGTGCGGGTGGAAGGGCTACGGGAGGAAGTCGCCCGGTTGGCTGAGGTGTTGGAGGCCGCCGAGATCGAGCTGAACCGGCGGGTGATCGCGCGGGAAGAGCTGGTCGAGGCCCTAGCAGCCTCGGCTGCCGAGACCACCGCCGGGACCGAGGCCGAGGAGAAAACGGTGCTGTCGCTCGCGCCGGTGCCGGGCTCGACGGTGCCGCCCTGGCGGGAAGGGCTGCCGATGACGGTTCTGGCGCCGGACTATCAGTGCATTCTGGGCGTGCTGGAACAGCAGCGATCCACGGGTCACGGACCGCTTCGGGCCAAGGAGATCGCGGTGGAGCTGGGCCTTGACGCGACGCCGGCGAAGGTCGAGGGACTGCGGTCGAAAGCCCGGCGCCTGGCGGAGCGCGGGTGGCTCCTCCTGGAGGCGTCGGGGGCGTTCAGTGCCGGCCGGCGGACCGTGGCCGTCCCAGACGCCGGCTCATCCGCGTGACCATCGACCACCGGATCATCGCCTCGCTGGTGGCGGGCAGGGTCTCGTAGTCCCGGGCCAGACGGCGGGAGTTCATCAGCCACGCGAACGTGCGCTCGGCCACCCAGCGCCTGGGCAGCACCACGAACCCTGCCATGTCGTCGGTGCGCTTGACGATGTCCAAGGTCAGGGCGGGTTTGTCCCGGCGCCAGCCGACGAGGGAGCCGGTGTAGCCGCCGTCGGCCCACACGAGGGTGATGTCGCGGTGCAGACGGCGTAGCCGGATCAGCAGGCCCGCCGCGGCGTCCCGGTCGCCGATGTTCGCGGCGGTGACCGCGACGGCCAGGAGCAGGCCGAGGGTGTCGGTCACGATGTGCCGCTTGCGGCCCGGCACCTTCTTCCCGCCGTCGTAGCCGCGTGAGGCGGCCGGTACCGTCGCGGCGGCCCGCACCGACTGCGCGTCGATGATCCCCGCAGTGGGCTCGGCCTCGCGGCCCTCGCGCTCACGGAGCGTCCCGCGCAGCCGGTCGTGGAACTCGGCGATCAGCCCGTGCTCGCGCCAGCGGCGGAAGAAGGCGTAGACCCGGGCCCATGCAGGGAAGTCCGCGGGCATCGCCCGCCATGAGATCCCGCCCGCGACAAGGTAGCGGATCGCGTCCAACAGCTGCCGGTGGCAGTAGCCCTCGGGCCGTCCACCCCGCCCCTGGAACCAGGCTGGCACCGGCAGCAACGGCCGGACGGCCACCCACTTCGCGTCCGTCATGTCCGACGGATACCGGCACACCCGGTCCGGATGGTCGGCCGCGTTGCCGTACACGTGCGCGAGGCAATCGCACGACACGGCGTGCGAGTTGAAGTCAACGTGCTCGGGCACGTACAACAAAGACAACAGGGCCTCCGGGAACCACTCGGAATGGGATCGCACCCCCGAGCTACCAAGAAGCCCTGCTTTCACGCGCGGAAACCGCCGCAGTCACCCGATCGAGACTCCCGTTCGATCGACAGCCTTCGAGATCGGTACGTGCAACAACCACTTACGTGTCGGGATGCTCCGGCAGGGCGAGCCAGTCGGACCAGGAGATCTCGCGGCCGAGGAAGCGCGGCTGCTCGAACGGCCAGTCGGCGGCGATCCACTGCGGCACCAGCGCATCGAGGGCCTGCTCGACCTTGCTGCCCACCAGCTCGTCCACCACCCACCAGGAGATCTCGCCGTCCGCGCCGGCCCTCTCCGGTGGGTCGATGTAGACACAGCCGAGCAGAGCTGTCTCCGCCGCGTCGAACAGCGCGTAGTTGAAGGACTGGTGTGCGGCGATCTCCTTCTCGTGCCGCAACAGGTCGGCCTGGTCGGCCTCGTAGGTCATGGTGGCCGCGGGCCAGCCCCAGGCCGGACCGAAGATGGTCCACAGCCGCTCGCGCGAACCCATCACAGCCGGATAGTCGAGCGGGGTGTCCGCCTCCCGGATCGGCCGCAGGTGATGACCACCGCCCGGCAGCGGTACCAGGACGGGGTGGACGAAGTCATCGGGAAGCCAACTCATGGCGCCCGACCGTAGCAGCGCGCGGCCGTCCGCTCCCCTGGATTTTCCCCGCATACCGCCAGGCCCTGCTCTCATGCTGGGCAGGGCCCGCGATCACCCGATCGAGACTCCCGTTCGATCGACAGACTCCATGATCGGTATGGCAACGGCTTCTGAGGCCAGTTCACAGACTTGACGAGAACCACCTGCTCCGGTTGTCCGTACCAGGCAGGGCCGAGCCGAAAAGCCCTCTCACCGCTCGCCCCCGCAGTTCGAGCTGCTCTGAGCAAGCGCGTCTCATGCGCCGTCGAAGTCCTCCTCACGTTCCAGCCCTATCTGTGCCTCACCCCCGGCTCCTACACTTCGTCGTCGCGGCCGAGCCGTCAAGCGTGTCTGATGCTGTTCGTGCCACAACGGCCCTACCTCGGCCACGAGTTCAGCAATCACCATCGGCGACAACCCGGTGATCCGGTACTCCGCCACGATCAACTCACACACCTCAGCCCCCATCATGCTCAGCTCAGCGAGCTACCTGGGCGTCGAGCCACGGCAACCGTGCACGAGGTCGTAGGGGCGCTGGCCCGAACAGTCCGCGGGGATCGTGTGGCTGAGCGCTTCAATCGGTGAGCGAACGCGCGAGTTGGTGCCCCAGAGGGTTCGCGCTCTGCGCGCCGGGCGTGATTGAGCTCGACACACGCAGGGAATTGAGCTCAACGGGGCTCACCCCCTGGAGGGACGTAGCGCCGAGGGTCTGTGAGGTGTGCATGGCTGGTTCGCGGGCCGAGTCGGGGTCGGACGACTTGTTGGAGCGCTGGGATCAGCGGGGGCTGGCCATCGCTTGTCTTGTCGCCGTCTGCGGATCGGTGGCCGCTGCGCTCTTCGGACTGTCCGCCGCCTGGCAGATGCCGTTCCTGTTCACGGCGGTCTACGCAATCCTGCGCTCCCTCGTCCCCATCACCTCGTCGCGGCGGGAACTGACCGATCTCCGCACCGAAGTCGAACTGCTGCGGCGTGACTTCGACCAGGTGAACTCATCACGTATAGAGCACTATCCGGACGCGGGGGCCTTCTACAAGGCGGAGGTCGACTATCTCGTCAACCGCCGCCCCAGCCATATGGACGCCTGGTACATGCGGCTTGAAACTCCGGATGACTTCAGCGCATCGTCTGCAGCCTTCTCGGATTACTTCCAGGCGGTACTCGACTGGGCGCACAACGGCGGATCCGTGCGACGCCTGTTCTGCCTCGGATCGTCCAGAGGGTATGCCGGCTGGACGGCACGGCACCGAGAACAGACCCGCCACCTGCGCAGCTACAGCATTCGAGAGGTGACCTGGCCCATCAAGGCCGACCTCATGAGCATGGCCATCATGGATACGAGCGCGGTGTTCCTCGCATTCACCGTCGGTGACCGAGTCCAGGGCATGCGCATTGAAGACAGCGAGGCTGCAGCGTACTTCAAGTCGTACTTCGACCGGCACTGGGAGAACGCCAGAGAGGTGGTGTGTGTCCGCACACCTTGAGGCATATTCGGAATGTATACGCAGTTCACGCAGCGGGGGCTTGGCCGGTTCCCTGAGTGCTTCTCTTGCTGTCGGGCGTGGTCGGCTTCGGTCGGGGCAGCCGTGTGAGGTCGCCCCAACCGAATATCCAGGAGCGGGTCAGGAGTAGTCGCCGTGTCCGGCCCGGCGCAGGATGTCGCGTTCCCGGCCGGTCTGGGTGTCGAGTGAGTCCTCGTGGTCGATGACGATGGTGTCGCCGACCGGTCGGGCTCGTACCTGGGCTCCGTAGGCGTCGGTCGCCTTTACCAGGAGGGCGTCCTGGTGGGCGGCGGGCCAGCTTTGGATCAGGTAGGACTCCACGACGTCGTCCGTGGTGTCGTCCACAGCCGTGTCCCTGCCGAGCGCGTGGACGCGCAGCCGGTACTGTCCCGGGCCTTGGAAGGCCAGAGTGGGGAGATCGGCGGGGTCGTCCATCATGGGTGCGACCAGCACTTACCCGGAGGGGGAATGGCAGGGCATCTCAGCGATCTCTTCCCAGCCCGGAGCAGGATCGGTCGCTGGGAGTGCTGTTCGACCGTGACGCGGACGTTGCCGGTGTGGATCCCGGTCGCCACCTCGATGACGCCGCCGACAGCGGATGCGAGTCCGTTCTGGGTCGCGTCGAGGTCGTCGGCCACGGGCCCTTGCGGGTCCGCGATCTGGAATAGGTGGTACTCGGCGCGTACCAGGGCTGTTGCTGCGACTGGCTCATCGTTCACGGGTGTTGTCTTCCGGTCTCGTCCGATTGGGGTCTACCTGATCCGTCCCGGGATCCGGTTTCGCTCTCCGCCGCCCGGGGCCGGCTGCCCCGAGCCTCGGAGCGGCGTGGAGCTTGGGGAGGCAACCCGACAGTCCACGCCGGGAAAGTGCCCTCCGCCTGGAGTTCCGGGCCAGGAAGGCAACTTCACGCTTCCGCATCGGCAACGGCCGCGCCCGAACCAGACATGAGGCTATGGGCGCTGCTTCATCCGGTCGACGATGGCCCAGTCCACCACGTGTGACAGTTGGATGTACGTCTTGTCGCCGGACGCCGAAGTCCGTTCGTCGCGGAAGCCCAGGAATTCATAGGATTCCGGGTCGAAGATAAGGTACTTGCCCTTCGCGAACGGACTCTTGGGGTAGGAAATCCCCACCCCGGTGCGCCCGGCGGAGTCCTTCACTCCCGGAACCGCCTCGACACCGGGCACCAGGGCCAGCGCCTTGTACGCGGCGGGACGCAGCCCCTGGGGCAGCACCGGCCACTTCAGGAGCTCACCGAGCATGAAGTAGGCGTCGAACCATTCTTGTGCGGTGAAGTCGCTCATCGACCTGCTGGAATGCCCGCCGCCACCGGCGATGTCCGGAATGAGTTTCTCCGGGTCGGTGGGCAGCTTCTTCAGCTTGCTCCACTCCCGAGGCGGCCACACGCCCTCGCCCTTCTTCAAGGGCTCCTCCCAGATCACCCGGCCGAGTTCCATGGTCAAGGAGCGCTTGGAGCCGTCCACCGAGTCCCAGTTGACGTCCTCGTAGGTCTTGACCGCGCCGGTCTTGCGTTCCGTCTCCTTGATGATCCGCTTCGAGTAGATGAACTGGTCGTCGCGCGGCGTCACAGGCTTCTCGTCCTTGCCCGTCTGCGCCGCCGCCCCGTTCAGCACGGTCACGGCGCTGACGTTTTCCATACTCGGGGTCGCTGTGCCCGGTACGCGGTCGGCACGGCCGGGGCGGTCGCCTTCGCCGTCGCCGCCTTCTGTGATCAGTACCGCCGTTCCCGTGACCGTCACGGCGACCACCGCAGCTGCCGCGAGGCGGAGCGCGTGCCGTCGGCTGGGGGCCGGGTCGGGGTGCTGCTGCGCACGCGCGATCGTGTTGAGCAGTCGGTGGCGGGCCTTCGCCCGGACCGGGTCGATGAGCGGGACAGCGTCCGCGTCCCAGTCCCGCAGGAGTTCGAGTTCGTCAGTCATGGCCGGGTACCTCTCGCAGTGTCGTCGGATCGGATCCGCCCAACGCTTCGCGTAACTTGTTGCGGGCCCGGTGCAGCCGTGATCTGACCGTGCCGATGGGGACACCGAGGGCCTGGGCCACCTCCTCGTAGCCGAGACGGCCCCACGCCACCAGCAGCAGCACGTCCCGGTGCCGTGCGGGCAGTGCGGCCAGTGCCGCTGCCAGTTCGCGGCCTACGGCCTGTGCCCCCACCCGGGCCGCGGCACGGTCGGCCAGCGGCTCCTCGTGATCGGCCGGAGCCGGGATACGGGCCATGGCTTTGAAGCGGCGGCCCTCGGCCCGCCGGTGTCGGCCGGCCAGGTTGGTCGCTATACCGAACAGCCAGGGCCGGGCGCCGTCGCCCGTGGCCCGAGAGGGGTCGTAGCGGTGCCGCTGCTGGAAAGCGGTGGTGAAGGTCTCTGCCATGAGGTCGTCGGCCGGCTCGCCACCGAGCCTACGGGCCAGATAGCGGTGTACCTCATCCGCGTACCGGTCGAAAAGTGCGGCGAATGCTTCGGGCTCATCCCGGGACCGTGCAATCACCGAGGCATCGCTCTCCGCCCCCGTGCGGACGCCTGGCTCGACGGTCATCGGGGCTCCTCTCGTTCAAGGGAACGTGCTTCGAAGGCTTGGGCTTTCATCTCTCCTTCGCCGCTCGTCCCCGGCGAGTTCCCTCGGCCCCTCGTGTATCGAAAGCAGACCTCCTGCGCTGCCGCGTGGTCAGAGACCTGATCATTGCGTGCGCTTCTCTGATCTGCTTCATGCCCGGCGCTGCGCGCCGGAGGCGGCCGCGACGAGGCCACCTGCCCAACTCCTTCTCGGTCCCGAACTGCCCCGCTCGGCACCGGAGGTGAGCCCCGCTGCCCCGGTCGGGACAACAAGAGGTTCCCGGCCTGTCCATGAGTGCGGAGGCCCGCACCTCGATTGTTCGGAGTGCAGACCCGACGGTGGCGGCCGTCGCGTGGGGCTGGGATGGGGCGCCGCGCCCACGCTCCTTCAGGCCGCAGCCGGGCATGCCGGAACACGTCAGAGTCCAGCCATCGCCGACACCGCGCAAGCCACCCTCGTGACCCTGTGGAACGCGGCCATGGCACTCGGCGGCATCGTCGGCGGCCTCCTCCTGCAGCGTGTCGACGTCACCGCCGGCGCCACCGCCGCGGCAGGGCTCGGAGCCCTCAGCCTGGCCGTGATCACACTCACGCGGCACCATGCCTTCGCGCTGACCGACCGGGACACACCGTGACATGCGCGAACGCATCACCGTCCGTGGCTCCGGAGGACAGCCCTACCTCGGCTGGGCGGGAGTACCCACGGCACCGGCGTGTGCATCGATGTGCGCGTCCAGCGCGGCGAATGTCGCTTCGGGGCGCTCGATGTGCGGCAGATGGCCGGCCTCGGCGATCGGCTCGTAGCGCCCTCGGGCGAACGCCCCCGCGTAGGCCCGCCCGTACGCGGGCGTGACGATGCGGTCGCTCTCACCCCACACCACGAGGGCCGGGATCCGCACCCGTGCGAGCCGGTTCAGGAGCTTCGGGTCGTGCATGTACGGGTCGCCGGCCAGGAGGCGGAGAGTGGCCATGTTGGCCTGCTGGACCGCGATCCGCTCCTCGGTGAGGGTGGCCGGGTCCACCGCGAAACGGGCCGGATCGTGGAACGAGTACGCGGCGATCTCGTCCGGCCGGAGCCCGAAGATCTCGCGGACCGGCTCTCCCGGGACGGCCACGCCCGCGGCGTTGACCAGGACCAGGGAGCTGATCACAGCTCCGTCGTCGCGGAAGGCCATCTCGGCCGCGGTCCAGCCGCCGAGCGACGAGCCGACGACGAGGACG
The DNA here is from genome assembly GCF_036063235.1 of Streptomyces sp. NBC_00386. NCBI lineage: Bacteria > Bacillati > Actinomycetota > Actinomycetes > Kitasatosporales > Streptomycetaceae > Streptomyces > Streptomyces sp. NBC_00386. Next base: position 9,622,704 of record NZ_CP107950.1, on the reverse strand, counting down.
TCGCGGTGGCCCTCGTCCCTGAGCCAGTGCAGATAGGCGATCGCCAGGTCGTCGACGCCGGTGAACCAGCCGGGGCGCTCGGTCCCGTTCCAGCCCGGGTGGGTGGGAACGACGCATCGCATGCCGTGCCGGCCGGCCAGATGCGCGGCGACGCCCTGGACGGTGGCGGGCCCGCCACCGCCGTGCAGGACGAGCGCGAGGCGGCCGTCGGCGGGTCCGGCCTCGGTGAGGGTGAGGGGAAGGTCGGGGCGTGGGTGGACGGTACGGGTTCGCGTCTCGGTGTCGGTCATGCACCTCACGGTATCTACGCATACGTATATACGCAACCTTAGATTCTGGATTAGGATGCGACCATGACCGCGAACCGTGAGGAACCCAGGGTCCGAGGCACGGGCGACAAGGCCGGGGGCAGGACGTCTGCCGACACCGGCACCGCGTCCGACCTCGCCGCTCCGCCCGCCGTGGAACCGGGCTCGTCCGCCGTTCCCGTCGATCTCGAAGAACTGGGGCGCGCCGTGAAGGAAGCGCAGTACCGGCACCACCGCGCGCTCGACACTCACCTCTCGGCGGTCGGCACGACGCTGGCGCAGTGGGACGCGCTGCGGGCCATCGCCCGTACGCCCGGAGCATCCGCACACGAGCTGGCGGTCGCCACCTTCCAGGGCGACCAGTCCTTCGGCACACTGGCCTCCCGGCTCGCGGCCCAGCACCTCATCGAGCGCCGTCCCGGTCGCGGCCGGCGTATCGAGCACCATCTGACGGAGACCGGCGAGCACGTCTTGAGGGCGGGGCGCACCGTCACACGCGATGTCCTCACCGCATCCTTCGACCCGCTGGACGAAAGCGAACGGGCCACGCTGCTCGGGCTGTTGCGCCGTATCGGCGTTCCGAGTGAGGGTCTCTAGGATCAGCGACCAGAAAGCTCCCGCGGCTCACGAGAGCCGGCCTTCCGACCCGGGCCTCCGCCCTCGAACAGGGCTGGGAACCCGCCCTCGGGCAGCGGCCGGTATCCCTGTAGCGTCCGCTCCGTGATCGCTCTCGACGCACTCGTCCGGCTCTGCCCTCCGCCCGCCGATCCGCCACCCGTGGTGGACTGGGCGCAAGCCGAGGGCGCCCTGGGTGTGGGTCTGCCGGCCGACTACAAGCAGCTCGTCGAGACGTACGGCGACGGCATCTTCGACGAGACGATCTGGCTGCTCGTCCCCGACTCCGCCTACGACGACTGCGACCTGCACGCGCAGACGGCGGAGCGCGACGAAATCCTGGCAGACCTGTGGGAGTTCGAGGAGAAGCCCGCCGGTCTGCGGGAGGCGGGGGCGAAGGTCCTGCCGTGGGCATTCGAGGAGGGCACGGGAGCGTTCCTGTACTGGCTGGCACGGCCCGGTCAGCACCCCGACGAGTGGACCGTGCTCTACAACGAGGGGCGCGGTCCCCTGTGGGAGCAGCATGACATGGGGTGCCTCGCCTTCCTGCTGGCGGTGCTCAACGGGACTGCGGAAACGGAGTACTTCGGTTGCCTCCACGAAGTGCTGAAGCCGAGTGTGCACCGCTTCGCGACGGCCGACGCGATTCTGGGTACGGCCGGACAGTGAGCCGTCGGCCGCTCTCGACGGATCGGGAGACGCAGTGAGGAGGGCTGACGCTTGTGCCTCCGGGAGACCTGTCAGACGCGGAAGTACAGGGTGCGTTTCAGGAGGCCGAGTGTCGACTGCGCCCAGGCGAGGATGTTCAGGGTGGAGTCCAGGTTGGCGGGAGGCTGGTTGACGAGGGTGTCACGGCGGATGAGCCGATCGAAGTCGACCGTGACCGGGGCTGTCCGTACGCTTCCGTCGGAGTGGCGGAACTGCACACCGGCCGCGAGCATGACGTTGATCAATTCCTGGGCGAGGATCCCGTAGGCGATGGTGGTGGGGTGAACGCCGTCGAGGGAGAACAGGCCGCCGGCGGTACGTCCTGTGCCGTCGCTGGTGATGAAGCGGGAGTTCGGCTCCGGAGCAAGGGCCTTCAGTTGCGGCGGCAGTTGGTAGGGCCGCCACCATGGCGGTCGGGCCGTCATGTCTTCGATGTACCGGCGTGACGCGAGTCGGTCGAGCAGGCCGGCTGTGTCCATGAGGAGCCAGTCCGCCCCCGTCGTCCGCGCTGTTCTCACATGGTCGGTGATGGCCTCGTTGTAGAGGTCGATGGCCCGGTCGACGTCTTCCGCCTCCTGCCCCGTCAGGTGGGGGTGAAGGACGGGGCTGAAGGTGTCATCGTCGATCCAGGGCCGGGTGTAGTAGGGGAAGTACCTGGACCCTGACGCGCTCTTGCCGCCGATTCCACGGGCGAGCGGGGGGATGGTGACGTGCGGGACGGTGCACCAGATGACATGGCGAGCCGCGATCTGCCGTACTTGGGCGACGATTTGCCGCAGCTCGTCCTTGAAGTGGCTGGGATCCCAGACCGTGTACGCCTTCTTGCGCTCCAGGTCGTCGTATCCCTCACCGCTCCACTCCACTTTGAGCTGGGTCACTGTCTGCAAGGCGTTGTTGGCGCCGAGGAAGACGATCAGGGTCTCGATTCCGTGGCTCCCTCCGTCGGGCCGGTCCTCACCGAGGCGGCGGGCCGCCGACAGCAGCGTCATGGTTCCGCCTCGGTCCACGCTGCCGGAGGGCAGGACCCGCAGTGCCGCGCGGTCACCGTTGTTCTCCACGGTCTGCCGCAGCAGGTTGTCGGTGGGTGTCGCGATGGCGTCCTGGCAGATCTTGGCGCTCTTTTCGAGGACGTCGCGCAGGTCCCAGCCGTACACGGAGAGGTTGTGGTTGATGGCGTTGATCTGCGGGACGACGCTTCCCGGCCCGCGCTCCCAGTAGTCCTCGACCTCGTCCAGGAACCTGCGGGCGTGGAACAGGGCCAGCGGGACCTCCCACCAGTCCAGATCCTTGCCGAAGCGCTCCTGAAGCTCCCTCAGCAGCAGTTCGATGTTGAGGGGCAGTCCTCCGTACCCCGGGTACACGGGGAATCGGAAGTCGGTGCCGGATCCCAGTTCGTGAGCGATGATCGCCGGGTAGGACAGGTCGGTGTTGAAGACCGCTCCGCTCTGGAACCCGTGCGTGAGTGAGTCGCCGATCGTCACGAGCCGATGACGTGGCTCCTGTTCCTGCTCCGGGTGATCGAACGGAATGCCCAGCGTAGGGTCCGTGACCGGTTCGCGCGGTGGTTGTCCCCTGCCCGCCAGGACCTCGGCCGGGATGTGAGCGTGCGTATGGTCGGCCATGGTGTTCTCCTCGGCCCGATGAGGGGCGTTCCTGCGTGTGTCACTGCTCCGCGATGTGTTCTTCGAGCCAGCCGAGCAGGGCCGCGAATGCCGGGGACATGGCGGCTTCGGACTGGGTCAGAGCGGTCGAGCGGCCGCCGTCCTCCACCGTGATCGTGTAGCTCATCGCGTCCCTGGCCCGGCTCGGCCGTTCCTGCCCGGCCTCGGGGGCGGCCGCCGCCACCAGCCGGTCCAGCTCCCCCGCCGTGCTTTCGGGCAGGGCATCGGTGTCCAGCACCTTGGGCGGAAGGCCCAGACGGATCGCAGCCGCCTGGCCTCCCTGTGCTTCCCAGGTCACCCTCATCGGGCACACCCTTCAGGCCGACCGACCGGCACTCCTCGCCGTCGGGGGTCGGCCGCGTCAACAGCCGTCGGTCACTTGCCCTTCAGCGTGGTCACGTCCCTGGCCAGCCCCGTCACCTGGGCGGCCAGTGCGCCGATCTGGCGGCTCACGGTCGCCATTCCCTTGTCCCCGCCCGCGCCACCGTTCCGGTTGGCGGCGAGGCTTCGCGCCCGGGCGACGCCTGCCAGGATCCCGCTGATCTGGATGCCGACGTCCTGCCAGGCGGCCAGTACGGCCAATTGTTCGGTGCTGTCGTCGCCGAACAGTTCCGCGGCCTTCCGGTACGTGGTGTTCGCGAACTCCTGGAACTGGGTCTCGGTGTTGGAAGCCTTGAGTGATTCGAACCAGATGAGGCCGGGAGCCTCCCAGGCGAATCCTCCGATGCGCGACGCCGTCAGGAAGAACGCCTTGTTCGGGATGCCGGAGTTGACGTGCACCCCGCCGAGGTCGCCCTTCTCGGTGTCCGGCAGTCTGACGAAGTGCTCCATGTGGTCGGGTTGGGGGTCCCTGCCGAACAGGGCGTTGTCGTACGCGTGCCCCGGGGCCTTCATCGATCGCAGGGCGTCGGCGTCGATTCCCGGGGTGAAGATGTCGGGCCCGATCAGCCAGTCCGCCTCATCGACCGACTGCTTCAGCGACCATTGTTTGACCAGCGACCCGAAGACGTCCGACATGGATTCGTTCAGGGCCCCGGACTGGTTGTGGTACTTGAGTCCCGCGGTGAGCTCGGTGACTCCGTGTGTCAGCTCATGGCCGATCACGTCGACGGATCCGGTGAAGTCGGAGAACATCCTTCCGTCCCCGTCACCGAATACCATCTGCTGCCCGTCCCAGAAAGCGTTGTTGAACCTTTCGCCGAAGTGGGCGAACGCGTCCAGGCGCATCCCCTGGCCGTCGATCGAATTGCGGTTGAACACCGCCTTGTAGAAATCGCGTGTCGTTCCGAGTCCGCCGAATGCGCGGTTGACGGAATCATCCGGGGACTCCGGGCCGTCCTCCGACCGGGCGAGAACAGCAGAAGGGAGGAAGGTGCCGTTCTGGCAGTCGAAGACGGTCCGCCGGCCGTTGCCGGGGGTGGCAGCGGCGCCGGCGAAGGACGCCCGGATCCCTCGCTCGCCCCGCAACCGAGCGGTGGTCAGCATGGTGTTCAGCGCCATCTGGCGCACTTCGCTGTCGTCGCTGCTCAGGAGCTTCTCGAGCAGGTGCGGGGGGATGATGCAATGGAGGTGGGAGGTCCTGGTCATGGGACACCTCGCGTACATGAGGAGAGGCGGGGAAACCTCGCTCATCGGATGTTGTTGCGTGGTTGTTCTCCGCGTTCGGAACACTCACGCCGATCCCGACTGGAGCTCGCCCTCGTCGATCGTCTGCGCCGGAGGCGGCGCATCGACGGTGTCGATCGCCAGGCGGACGGTTTTACTGTGACCGGGCAATCGCGTCTGACGCGCCGGGCCCCACCTGCTCCGCACCTCTGTACGGCGAGGTGAATTCCGGGATGCCGGCTCAGCCGTGTAGCGAGCGGTCTCACTGTCTCTGCTTCGTGCGCATGACCGAAGAGGTGAGAACCGTGTCTACTTCGAGTATCCGCTCGGTGCCATCGACGCGCACCCCGGGCGAGGCTCTCTTTCCGAGGATGACGCGGACCCGGCCGACAGCTTTCCTCAGGCAACAACTTCCGTGCACGCTCGGTCACTTCGGACACGAGATCGATGGTCACGACCATGCCGTCGTTCTCCACGACCTCATGTGATTGCCGAGGAAACAATGTTGGTGACGAACCGTTCAAGGGTTTTCCCGGCCCGGCGGAAGCAACCTCGTGCCACAACTCCTCGCCACTGCGGGCGTACTGCTCGGCGACATCGGTGCCGGGTGTACAGGGGGTGTCCGCTGCCAGGACGCCCGGCACGCCGGACGCGCCCACGACCGGTCCTGAACCCGAAACCCGAACCCGAAACCCGAACCCGGTACCGAAGGTTTCCGTCACCGGCTCTCGGCGCTTACCGATCCCGCTCCGGCAGATCTTGCTCCCCCGCGCCTCGCCCCGCCGGACTCTCGGCGAATCCCCGAGCTGGAGCGAGCGGACGATCGTCGCGGATCAGCAGAGTTGCTGTATCTTCCACCGGTCCCCGCAAGTCCACTGTGAAACCGGCCTGTTCGAGTGCCATGGCTCCGTGCATGCTCGCCATGGCCGGCACGAGCCGGGCGGAGGCGATATTCACGGGCACGACCTCGGTCCGGTTGGTGACGGCCTCCAGATCGCTCAGCCCTTGCCCCTCGGACAGCTTGATCCGCGCCCAGAAAACGGGGCGGTTCTCCACTGCGGCGCGGGTGAACACGGGGTGAGCCGCGGTACGCAGCCCGGCTTCCCTCGCGAACCCACGTTCCTGAGGATCCTCCCCCACGAAGACGCACTCGCCGGCCGCCGAGGGAGGCGTGCCTTCGCCCGCCGTGCCGGCGACCGCCTCGTCGAAGATCTCCCGGTTGTCTTTGGAACCCCAGTGCACGAGCGCATCGTCCGTGAAACGGCCGGGGAATGCCTCCCGCAGAGCAGAGAAGGCACGCTCCGCGGCACCTTCACCGGGGCCGGGGTTGGAAATGACACCCTTGCGTACGTCGCGGAAGTCATCGAGCACGGCGAGGACACGCGGTCGGGGCAGTAGCCTCAGCGAACCGTCTGCCTCCATGCGGGCGTCCGCCAGGGTCGCTCCTATGTCGAAGAAGAGCACGGGCATCTCGATGCCTCCGCGAAGTGAATCCGTATCCGGAATCGGCACGCGCCCAAGTCGAACGGTCTTAGCGGTAGGGCCCGTTCGGGAAGGAACGGGGCCGGAGAAGCGGGTGTCGCCACTCCGGGGAACTCCGAGGGCCCGCGCCGTCCGCCCGCGGTCAGGCAGGCGCTCCGAGAAACGGACTCCCGGCTACTCCATCGTCCCCCCTAGGTTGCGCTTTCGCATCCTGGGATGTACGTGAATTCCTTTCGACTTCAGACAGTTGAAGTAGGTACGGAGTACGGGTGGCACGATCGGCCCACTGATCCGTCGGTAGCCAGTCGGCTCCCCGACGCGGTCGGCTTTCACGTCCTCTCCAGAGCAGACCTCCAGCGCATTGCCGCCATGGAGAGCACTGTCTGGGGCGAGGACTGGAGTTGGCTCGCCGACGACCTGGCCGCCCGGATCGAGAACGCCCCCGAAAACATCGTCGTCCTCGTCGCCGAGGCACGCACCGAAGTCGTCTGCGCCGCCTGGCTGGTGTTCAAGGACGGCGTCGACTTCGGCGGCCTCTGGGGCGGCTCGACGCTCGAGGAATGGCGCGGACAGGGCATCTACCGGGCCATGGTCGCCCACCGAGCCCGACTCGCTGCTGCCCGCGATATCCCCTACGTCCATGTCGACGCCTCAGCCCACAGTGCCCCGATACTCACCCGCCTCGGCCTGCACGCGGTCACCACGACGACACCGTATGTCTGGTCGCCCTGAGCTCAGCCGGTCTTCGCCGGCTCCTCAGCTCGTGCCCGGGTGCCGGCGAGACGGTAGGAGTCAGTACCGGTCTCGATGATGGTGCCGTTGAAGGACAGGCGGTCGACGACGGCCGCGCGCGACGGGGCCGGTGAAGGTCTTGGTCCAGCCGCCGAAGGACTCGTTGGATGCGATGGCGACGCTGTTCTTCTCCTCGCGTTCTGTCAGGACCTGGAAGAGGAGTTCGGCGCCGTGACGGTCGAGTTCCGTGTGGCCGAGTTCGTCGGTGCAGAGGAGATCTACGCGTCCGTAGCGGGCGATAGTCTTGTACAGCTGCCTCTCGTCCGCGGCCTCGACCAGCTCGTTGACCGGCTTCGTTTCACGCTGGGTCATCGCCACGCCGCTCTGCACCCAGGCCGCACCGGCGATCGAGGACGCACCAGCGGCAGTTGGGGCAAGGGCCACGGCCATCGGGGCTGGAGTCCGTCGAACGAACGGCTCACTTGGGCCGCTTCGGCCGGCTGAGTCAGAACTCCGTTTCCAGGTACCGATGTTCACGCCCCGGCGCTCCCACCGTCCCGCTCGACCGGGATCCACAGCTGCGAGCCGGTCTCTACACCGATCTCCACCGGTCGCGTCAGCAGAAGCTCCGGGCCTGGCCGGGCCGTGTACAGGTTCGAGGGGAACCACTGCGTGAACACGTCTCGCCACAGTTCCTGGAGTGCGCTCGGATAGGGCCCGTGGTTGTCGAAGACCGCCCAGGTGCCGGCCGGCACGTCGAGGGCGTCGAGCTCCTCGGCGACCACCTCGGGACCGGTCACCACGCCGACCCAGTAGTCCGCCTCTGCGCCCTCCTCCCGGCTGTCGGTCAGGTACACCACCGCCGACAGGACCCCCTCCGGCTCCCCGCCGGCCAGCCCTTTCATCCGGACGATCGCCTGCTTGTCCAGGCTCTCCACGTGCGCCGCGGCCGCCGCGTTGAGCCCCTCGTGCACGAGGGGGACCCGGGCCTTCCTGCCGACGACCCGAAACGACTCCTTCTCCACGATCCGGTACCGCATGGTCGTGCTCCCCTCGACGACGACGCGGAAGGACATGCGCGGCTGTGCCGTGAGCACCGCACCCGTGCGCCGGGCCTCGCCCGGACCGATGCCGTGCACCGACCGGAACGCCCGGGCGAACGCCTCGCCCGAGCCGTACCCGTACCGCACCGCGACATCGAGCAGCGTCAGCTCCCCGGCCAGCACCTCGGCGCCGGCGAGTGTCATCCGCCGACGCCGTAGGTAGACCGCGAGCGGCATCCCGGCGAGCGCGGAGAACAGCCGCCGGAAGTGGTACTCCGAGACCGCGGCGATCCGGGCGACCTCGGCCATGTCGACCTCTTGATCGAGGCAGGACTCCAGGTGGTCCAGCGCCTGATTCAGCCGCTCCAGCACGCGTATCCGCCCTTGCCTTGTGGGACAGCCACCGATACGGCCGGGCTCGGGGACGACCCGCCGGGCCGCCGGCAGACCGCGGGGCGGCGGCGGGAGCGGTCGGCCGACGGGCCCACCGCGCGACCCGTCAGGCCGCCTCACCGCAGTAGAGAAGATCTGATCGCACCCCGCCCGACAAAACCGGTGCGGGAATTGTTGGGCGGGAAGCCCTGGGATTATTTGAGGCTTACGCCCATGAACGATGTTAGGGGATTTTGCGATCCGGGGTTTGGCGCAGTCCGTGAGGCACTCGCGGCTTTGCTCGGCAAGGACGACGTGGGCGCCTCGGCAGCCGTCTTCATCGACGGCGAGCCGGTGGTCGACCTCTGGGGCGGGTACGCCGACGCGAACCGCTCCGTCGGCTGGGAACGCGACACCCTCACCGGCGTGAACTCGACGACCAAGAACATGGTCGCCCTGTGCGCGCTGATTCTCGCCGACCGGGGCGAGCTCGATCTGTCCGCGCCGGTCGCCGCCTACTGGCCCGAGTTCGCCGCGGCCGGCAAGGAGAACGTGCTGGTACGGCACGTGCTGTCGCACACCGCGGGGCTTCCGGACCTGTCCGGGCTGACGGCGGTCGAGGACCTCTACGACTGGGAGAGCGTGACGGCAGGACTGGCCGCGCAGGCACCCGAGTGGGAGCCGGGAACGGCCGCCGGCTATCACGCACTCACCTTCGGCTTCCTTGTGGGTGAGATCGTCCGCCGCATCACCGGCCGCGGTCTCGGCGAGTTCTTCGCCGAAGAGGTGGCCGAACCGCTGGGCGCGGATTTCCACGTCGGGCTCTCCTCCGACCATGACCACCGCGTCGCACCGCTCATCCCGCCACCGTCACTGACCGACGCGTACGCTGCCAGTGCGCCGCCGGGCCCAGACGGCACACGCCGGGAGAACACCGGAGCCGTTGTCCGGGTCAAGGACGCCAACTCCGTGCCCTGGCGCCGTGCGCAGATCCCCGCGGTGAACGGTTTCGGCAACGCTCGCTCTGTCGCCCTTGTCCAGTCGGTGCTGGCGAACCAGGGGTCGGCGGGCGGCGTGCGACTGCTGTCCCCTCAGGGATGCGAGCCGGCGTGGCAGGAGGTGTTCCGCGGCGACGACCGCGTGCTGGGGACGCCGATGTCCTGGACGGTCGGATTCGGCAAGTTCGGCGACACCTTCGGCTGGGGCGGCTGGGGTGGCTCGCTGGTCGTGAGCGATCCCGGTTCGCACATGACCATGGCCTATGTCATGAACCAGATGATCGACCGGGACCGGCAGGAGGACGACCGGGGCATGGAGATCGTGATGGCCGCCTACAGCGGCCTGCGCTGACAGGGCGACAGGCGGATTCCGGAATCACCACACGGGCTGCGCTCTCTCCGCCGCTCTCAGCCCCGCACCCGAGCGGAACAGCCGTCAATCACGCTGTGGGGCGGGCCCATCGGGGCTTCCCCTCTTCGGGTTCGAGGGCACGAGCGCTGCGGTTCTCCTGCACGGCCAAGATCCTCATACACGGACACCTGGCCGGGATTGGGCCGACGCACACTGACTCGGCCGTCCCCTGTTCGTGTAACCGCCCGCGCACTCCTCGTGCCCGCCGGTACGATCACGGCACGCGAGCGGGGGGCTCGTGAGCGAGGGGGCGGGGATGAGTAACGGCAACACCGTTGTGCGCAGGAGCACTTGGCCGTGGCGGTTAGCCGCTTCGGTCGCCACGGCGGCCGTGGTGCTCAGCGGCTGCGGTTCCGGGGACGACGGCAAGGCGGCCGGGCCGAGCTCTTCGGTACCTTCGAGATCCGGCGCAACAGCCACGTCCGGCTCTCCATCAGCCGTCACGTCCGGCTCCCCCTCGGGCGCCGCGTCCGCGTCCTCCTCGGGGGACGCGTCGTCGCTGACGCCGTTCCAGGCGGACCCCGCCAAGGTGCCCAGGACGAAGAACCAGGCCGAGGCGCTGGCAGCGGTCGTCGCGCTGACACCGCAGGCGTGGGGCGCCGATTTCCGGGAGCAGCGGCTGGCCGTGAGCACTCCGGGCACGGCCGCCGTGCTGGACGAGCAGTGCCGGTGGGAGCGGCGGGCGCTGCCTCAGGGCGTCCTGGCTTCCCTGTCCCGCTACAGCGAGATTCCCGCCGTCGGCGGCAAGGGCGAGCTCAAGGTGAGCGCGGCGGTCACCGTGCACACCACCGTGCGCGAGGCCGACGAGCACCTGGCCACCACGCTGGAGGAACCGTTGCGCTGCCGGCAGCAGCAGGTCCGTACCGACGAGCGGATCGCCGAACTCATCTCGACCGCCACTCCTTACGGTCAGGGCAGCAACACCTACTCCGACGACCAGGTCGTGGAAATGGGCAAATATCTCACCGGAAGCGGCGCGCAGACCTACTACTGGTACGTCACCCGGCTCGGCACAGTGACTCTCGCGGTGTCGGTGAAGGGCGCCAAGGGCTATTCGGACAACGAGTTGGGGACGTACGCGTCGCGCGCCAACGTCGCGATGCTCACCCGCGTGGAGTCCGAGCTCGGAGGAGACAGCTGATGGAGCCGCTGCGTTCGTCGGATCCCGCGCGTATCGCGGACCATCGCCTGCTCGGGCGGCTCGGCGCCGGAGGCATGGGCGTGGTGTACCTGGCACGCACTCCTGGGGGCGCGCTGGTGGCGCTGAAGGTGCTGCTCGCCGAGTACGCCGAAGAGCCGGGTTTCAAGGAGCGGTTCCGCCGCGAGGTCGAGGTCGCCCGGCGGGTCGACAGCCCCTGGGTGGTGCCGCTGGTGGACGCCGACCCGGACGCCGAGGCGCCGTGGCTGGCGACGGCGTTCGTGCCCGGACCGTCACTGGGCGAGGCCGTGGCCGCGTACGGGCCGCTGCCCGAGCGCGGTCTGCGGCTGCTCGGCGCCCGGCTGGCCGAGGCGCTGGGCGAGGTGCACCGGGCCGGGCTGGTCCACCGGGATCTGAAGCCGGGCAATGTGCTGACCGCCCATGACGGTCCACGACTCATCGACTTCGGCATCGCCCGCGCACCGGAGGACCGGACGCTCACGGCGACCGGGATGGTGGTCGGCACACCCGGTTATCTGTCTCCCGAGCAGGCCGAGGGGCGGGGCGGGGACGGCATCGGCCCGGCGAGCGACGTGTTCTCCCTCGGCTGTGTCCTGGCGTTCGCGGCGACCGGGCGGGCGCCGTTCGGCAGCGGAGCGGTCGACGCCCTGCTGTACCGGGCCGTTCACGACCCGGCGGACCTCGATGGGGTGCCGGCGTGGCTGCGCGAGGTGCTGGGCCGCTGTCTGGAGAAGGATCCTGCCCGGCGGCCGGATGCCGGTGAGCTGGTGCGGGAACTGGCGGCCGACGGCGCCGCCCAGGACGAAGCGACCTCCGAGGCCGCACCGCGGGACGAGAGTGCGGCCGAGGCCGCACCGCGGGACCAAGGCGCGTCCGGGTGGCTGCCCGAGCCGGTCGCCCGACTGATCGCCGAGCGCTCGGCCGCCGCGCTCGCGCTTCCCGACATCGAGCACACGCTGGCGCCCTCCGCCACACCGGCCGCTGGCGACCCGGCGGAGCCCGACACGCGTGACATGTCCGAGCCGACGGAGCCGCGGGACTCCCTCCCGGCCGGCCGGCGTCGTTTCCTGCTGCTCGCCGGCGGGGCCATGACGCTGGCGGCGGGCGGAGGCGGGGCCTGGTGGGCGGTCACCCGCGACAGCGGCCCGGGGGGCCAGAGCCCTGCCGCCGCGTCCTCGCGCCGGTCGGTGCACACCGTCGCGCTGCACGGCGACCTCAGCGGACCACAGCGGGAGACGGGCCGGGCCCAGGAGCGCGGACTGCGGCTCGCGGTCGCGGAGTTCAACGCGCGCGGCGACGCCCCGTTCACCGTGAAGGTCAAAGCCGTCGACGACCGGGGTGATCCGGCGGCCTCGGCCCGGCTCGCCAAGGAGCTCACCGACGATCCGGCGGTCCTCGCCGTGGTCGGCCCGACCACCGACGACACCGGGCAGGCGGCACTCGCGGCGTACGACGCCGGGCTGCTGCCGGTCGTCGGCGTGTCCCCCGGCACGACCGCCCTGTCCCTCCAGGGATTCCGCTCGTTCCTGCACGCACGGCTGCCCGACGCGGTACTGCCCATCTACGTGAGCAACTACCTGCGCGGCGCAGGGCGATCGCGCAAGGTCGGCATCGTCATCGACCGCCCGGCCGGCACCTACGGGACCAATCTGGGCAGTTCCCTCAGCAACGCGCTCGGCAGCATCCCGTACCCGTCCGTGCCGGAAGTGGTCAGCTCGATGCGCCACAACTTCGGCAGCGCCGTGGACGCGGTGCTCTCCGCCGGGGCCGACTCCGTGTTCTTCGCCGGTCTGCCCGACCGGGGAGCGCTGATCGCCGCGACGCTACGGGAACGCGACTTCCAGGGTGCTCGGGTGTCCGGCCCGGCATTGCTGGACGAGCGATTCCTGACGCAGGCCCAGGAAGGCGCCGAGGGCTGGGTGATGGTCGCTCCGGTCATCGACGCGACCCGCAAACCCGAGGCGCGGAAGTTCGCCGCCGCCTACCGCGAGCGCTTCAAGGAGGCGCCGCCCCGGTACGCGGCGGAGGCCTACGACGTGACCGGGATGCTGCTCAAGGCCCTGGCCGGGCTGCCGTCGAAGGGCCGCACCCGGCAGAACCTGCTCACGGCCGTACGGGACGGGAAGTACCAGGGCATCACCAAGAAGTTCGCCTTCGAGAAGAACGGCATGATCGTCATCGACGGCACCGGCGGCTTCCTCTGGCGGGTGGACCACGGTGCCTTCGTGTACGACGGCCCCGCGCCGCTGACCGTCTGATGGAGTCCCTGCGGGCCGCCGACCCGTCCCGGATCGGCCGCTATCGTCTGCTGCGGCGGCTGGGCGCCGGTGGCATGGGCGTGGTCTTCCTGGCCCGTGCGCCGGGCGGGGCGATCGCCGCGGTGAAGACTGTCCGGTCCTCGTACGCCGCCGAGAGCGGATTCCGGACCCGTTTCCGCCGTGAGGTCGAGGCCGCCCGGCAGGTCAGCAGCCGCTGGGTGGTCCCGCTGCTGGACGCGGACGCCGACGCGGAGACCCCGTGGCTGGCGACCTCGTACGTGCCGGGTCCCTCGCTCGCCGAGGCGGTGCACGCATTCGGGCCGCTGTCGCTCGCTTCCGTGCGGGTGCTGGGCCTGCGACTCGCCGAAGCGCTCGAGGCGGTGCACGGGGCCGGTCTCGTGCACCGCGACGTGAAGCCGGGGAACGTCCTGCTGGCCCCGGACGGACCACGGCTCATCGACTTCGGCATCGCCCGCGCGCCGGAAGCCACCGCGCTCACTTCCAGCGGCGTGATCATCGGCTCGCCCGGCTTCCTGTCACCCGAGCAGGCGCGGGCTCGGAGCGGCGAGATCGGCCCGCCCAGCGACGTGTTCTCGCTGGGGTGCGTACTGGCGTTCGCCGCGACCGGGGTGCGGCCGTTCGGTGACGGCGCGGCGGCGGGGGTGCTGCTGCGCACGATCTACCAGGAGCCCGATCCGGCGGCGCTCCCGGACGGTCTGACACCCCTGCTGAGTGCCTGCCTGCACAAGGATCCGGCCGACCGCCCGAGCCTCGCGCGGCTCCGTGCGGCGCTCGGGGAGAAGGCGGCGGCCGACTCCGCCGAGCCGTCCGACTGGCTGCCCGCGCCGGTCACCCGGCTGATCAACGACAGGTCCGCCGCCGTGCTCACCATCGGCGCGATCGAGCCGACCCAGGTGTCCGCGTCCACACCGTCCAGCACGGCGAGTGCGGCGTCACCGGAGGCCGCGACGCTGACGGCCGTCACCGCCACCCGCCCCACCCCGCGCGCGGTCGGCCGCCGCGGCTTCCTGCGCCTCGGCTCGACGGCGGGACTCCTCGCGGCGGGCGGTGGCGGGGCCTGGTGGTGGAGCACCCGGGCGAAGCCGGGAACGTCCACGTCGTCCGGGACCGGCCCTCGGCGCCCCGAACTGGTCGTGGCGTTCCACGGCGATCTGACCGGCGCCCGCAAGGAGAGTGGGAAGGCCCAGCTCGACGGTGCCCGGCTGGCCGTCGAACAGCTCAACGCGCGGAGCGACCGCCCTTTCCGGCTGAAGCTGCGGACGTACGACGACGGCGGCGACACCGGGCGGGCCGGCGAGCTGGCCGCCCGGCTGACGAAGGACGCCGAGGTGCTCGCCGTGCTGGGCCCCACCACCGACGCCTGTTTCCGCGCCACCGAGAGGACGTACACCGAGGCGGTGATGCCCGTCGTGTCCGTCTCGGTGGGCACCGACACACTGAGTTCGACGTTCGGCACGAACGTCTTCCACTGTCATGCGGCGCTGCACGTCACGTACGGGCTTCTCGCCGCCCCTTGCGTCCGCTACCTCAGCAACCATGTCGACTCCCGTCGCGTGCTCCTCGTGGACGACCGGGCGCAGGGCGACTTCGCCTGGACCGTGTGCGACCAGACCGAGCAGGCGCTGCGGCATAACGGCCGGGACGCCACGGTGACCCAAGTGGCCGTCGGGAAGATCGACTACGCGTCGCTCGCCGCCGAGGTGAGGTCGGCTCGCGCGGACGCGGTCGTCTTCACCGGCGACGCGGCCCGGGCCGCCGGACTCGCGTCCGCGCTGGCCGCCGACCGGTTCACCGGCGCCCGGTTGGCGACGGAACGCGCGCTCGACCCACGGTTCCTCACGTCGGCCGGCGCCGCCGCGAAGGGCTGGGTCTTCGTCACCTCCTTCGCCGACCCGACGGCCCGCGCCTCCGCCCGCGCGTTCACGGCGGCCTACCGCGCCCGCTTCGGCGCCGACCCCGGCTGGTACGCGGCGGAGGCCCACGACGCCGTGATGTTCCTGGCCCAGGCCTGCGACAAGAACGGCACCACGCTGACGGAACGGGGCGCGATCGCCCGCCGGATGCCCGAGATCACGTATGCCGGCATCACCCGCACGGTCAAGTACGAGTCGGGGTACGGCTACAACCACGACGGGATGTTCGAGTTCCAGGTCGTCGACGGCGCGTTCCGGTACCTGGGGCACTACCGGGACGCCGCGGTGTCGTGAAGGGCATGGGCAAGAGACCCGGTACGCACCGGGCGGCCGCCGCTGATGGCCTTGACCCCGTTCCGGGCCGCCTTCGGCGAACAACTCGTCCGGACCAGCAGTTCGGCAGACCGCTCGCGCTCCCCGGGCCCCATACCAGAGCGGGCTCAGTCCTCGGCTGCTGCTTCAAGCCGCTCGGTCGGCCCTGCAAAGGCCAGGTACAGGGAACGAGAGCTGAGGAGCCAATGGCCTTCGGTCTTGAGGAACGTGTCCTCGTAGTGGCCGACCTGCGTCGGGGCTCGCGGGGGTACGAAACCGCCGGTATGTCCGTCGACACGGTAGGTCGTGAAGTAGGTGGTCGCGGCGGCTGTTGACTCTGATGTGACGGTGACCAGGATGTTCGTGCATATCCGGCGCGAGAGCCGGTCCGCGGGCCGGCCGACGAAATACGACCGAAGTGCGTCACGGCCCTGGATCCGACGGTTTCCTTCCGCCCACTCCCAATACCCGACATCCGTGAAGAGATCGGCCACGTCGCCCGGGTCACCGAGGTCGAGCTTATGGACGAACTCGACGATGAGGCGTTCACAAGCCCGCTCGGCAAGCACACGGTCCGTGGGATCCAGCGCTTCAGTAACCATTGTCATGTCGTATCAGGATGATCAAGGACACCGCGACAGCTTTTTGACTCGCCTCAAACGGTCGTCAGCTCAGGCGCTGGGCCCGGCGGCGGCACACGCGGAGGAGCGCGCCCGCACCCGTGACCACCGCCGCGGCAGCCGCGCCCATGACCGGCAGCGTCGAGGAGCCGGTCTCTGCCAGGTTGCCGCCGTTCGTCGTCGTGCCGTCGCCGCCGGTCGACGACGACCCGCCGCCCGACCCGCCCGAGCCATTGGTCGAACTGCCCGTCGAGCGGGTCGTCGAACCGGTCGCCCCCACCCGTGACGTCCAGCATGATGTCGGCCTTGTCGGAGTCGGACGGCCGCGCCTCGGTGCTCAGCGCCACCGAGCCCTTGGCACCCGCCACCCGCTTGTCGATCTTCAGCTCGAAGGGGTAGGTCTCGTAGCTGCCCTCGTCATGCGGCCGCAGGCCGCAGGCCGCAGGCCGCAGGCCGCAGGCCGCAGGCCGCAGGCCGCAGGCCGCAGGCCGCAGGCCGCAGGCCGCAGGCCGCAGGCCGCAGACATACCGTCTTGCGGACGACCAAGATCCATCGCGGATCGGCGCCCATTAGGGTCGGGGGCATGACGCCATCCCTTGCCGGCAGTGCCTTCGACTCGCTCCTTCTCGACGCCGTGCCCGACCAGGAGGCACTGCGCCGGGCTTACGAACTCCCCAGCGACGCCGCCGTGCGTAAGCAGATGACCGAACTCACCGAACAGACCAAGCGGTTGATCGGATGCTCATCGCTGGTCCTGGTCGCCAGCACGGACGCCGAGGGCAACTGTGACGTTTCCCCGCGCGGCGGCCCCGCCGGGTTCGTCGCGGTCCTGGACACACGGACGGTGGCGATACCGGACGCGACCGGCAACAAGCGTCTGGACACCCTGCAGAATGTCGTCACCACGGGACGGGCCGGCCTGCTGTTCGTCATCCCGGGGCGCACCACGACGCTCAGGGTGAACGGCCGGGCCTGCGTCTCCACCCGCCCGGAGCTGCTGTCTCAGCTGACCGCCGTGGGCAAACCGCCGGCCAGTGCGCTGGTGCTGGGGATCGAGGAGGTCTACCCGCACTGCCCCAAGGCACTCCTGCGCAGCGGGGCCTGGAAGCCGGACCAGTGGCTGTCGGCTGACGCCCAGCCGACCTCGGCCGAGGTGACGCTGGCTCAACTGCGGATGCCGGAGCTGACGATCGCCGACATCGAGCAGACGGAGGCGGATTCGCTGAAGTACCGCTACGAGTAGCGGGCCACCGACAGCGATTACCGAACCACCAGCAGCACGCCGAATCCCCGGACCGGCATGCCCCTAGAGCTCCATCGCGGGGCCTTTTGCGAGGTCACGCGCGGCGTCGGCAGTCCGGCCGACGCCTTGGCGACGGGGTTCGCCCTGCCCGATGCCGTCTGAACCAGCGGACAGGTGAGTGATCCCCCTTCTACGCTGGCGGCATGACGGGATATCCAGGCTTCGGTGTGCTCCTGGCAAGGCTGCTGGATCACAGGAAGCTGGACATCGGCACCCTGGCACGGCAATCCGGAGTCCCCGAACCCGAGCTCCAAAGGGTCTTCGCCGGCATCGCGCCGAGCCCAGCCCTGCTCCGACAGCTCGGACCCGCACTCGGTCTCCATGCCGCAGACGTATTCGTGATCGCGGGGGCGACGGTTCCGGACGACCTTGCTCCCCTGGACGCAGAGGCCAGCAGGTGGGTTCCGCAGGTCGTGAGACGTGCCGTAGAGCTCCCATCGGAGAAGAAGAGCGAGTTGCGCCACCTCGTCCGGTCGTTGCCGCAGCGGAAGGTCGTGCAGTCACCGGCGTTCCCGCGGGTCGATGTCCCGCCCCCTGGGCCGCCCGGGGCCCTGCTCGTCCGGATGCTCAGATACCGGAACCTGCATTGGATGGGCATGGCCAGGGTCTTCCACTCCCTGACCGGCCGGTACTGGTCCGCGTCCACGTACGGAATGGTGGGCGCCGGCCGCAAGGAGCTGACCCCCGACCTCGTGGCCGATTTCGGGACCGTGCTGGGCATTCCCGCCGGCGCCCTGGGCGCCCTGACCGGCGGCCCGTCTTCCGAGGAGCCCCACACACAGGAGCCGGCGGCGGTCGGCGTGGCCGAGTTGATCTGGGATCTGCGGCGCCTGACCGCTGACCAGGTGCGACACACAGGCAAAGCGGCCGCATCCATGTGGTCACCTCGACCAGATCCCCAACGCTGACTATGTGTTGAGGACCAAGCCAGTGCCCGCCAGGCAGCCGTCGATCACCTCCGGCCGGTACCGCAGCATCCTCAGTCGCGCTTCACCGCGCTTCACCGCGCGGGTGATCGGGCCAGGTCGGCGGCGCCGAGACATCGATGTCGCGTTCCTCCAGGGACCAGATGTCCTGATGCCCTCCCGCGTGCTTCGTCCATACGTATCCAGGCGAACTCGCTCGGCCTCGGCACCGCCGAACGGTGGCCCCGCGACCCTCGTCCGGCTGCGGGGCCGGCCTTGACATGCAGCCTATTGGCTGCCTAAATTAAAGGCAGCTGGAAGGCTGCATATCGACAGGCGGTGGCCTGGGTACGGGGACGGGCATGGACGAGGTGTTCAAGGCACTGGCCGATCCGACGCGGCGCGCACTGCTCGACTCGCTCAACGCACACAACGGGCAGACCCTGCGCGAGTTGTGTACAGGACTCGACATGGCCCGGCAGTCCGTCAGCAAGCACCTCGCGGTACTGGAGGAGGCCGGGCTCGTCACCACCGTGCGGCGGGGCCGGGAGAAGCTGCACTACCTCAACGCAGCGCCCGTGCACGAGATCGCTCACCGGTGGATCAGCCGCTACGACCGGACCAGGGTCCAAGCCCTGGCGGACCTGAAACTCGCCCTGGAGGAGACCGCGATGGACGCGCCGACCTTCGTCTACACCACCTACATCCGCACCACCCCGCAAAAACTCTGGCAGGCGTTGACCGAGCCCGCCTTCACCCGCCGCTACTGGTCCACGGAGTTCGCCACGGACTGGTCCGTCGGCTCACCGATGACCTGGGACAACCACGGCGTGCAGATCAGCGACCCGAAGCAGGTCGTGCTGGAGGCCGAGCCCTACAGCCGGCTCTCCTACACCTGGCACGCCATCACCCCGGAGCTGGCCAAGCGCTTCGACTGGGACGAGGAGTTGCTCGCCAAGCTGTCCGGCGAGGCCCGCTCGAAGGTCACCTTCACGATCGAGGAGACCGCCGCGCAGGTCGTGAAGCTCACCGTCGTACACGACGGATTCGAGCCCGGATCGAGCCTGGCCGAGATGGTCAGCCAGGGCTGGCCGAACGTGGTGGCAAGCATGAAGTCGCTCCTGGAGACCGGCGAACCACTCCCGGACGATGCGTGACCGGATGCGTGGCCCGACGCGTGGCTTTCCCTGTCAGGGATCGACGACATCACGAGTTGTCACATCATGGTGCATCGCCGCAACAATTCGGATCGTCATCAGTTCACCGACCCGCGCAATGACACTGCCGCCCCAGCATCGACGACGAACCAGAGAACGGGCGTCAACCAGGCCGTCTTTCGCGCTCATCGCGCCCTCCGGGGCGGGGTGAAGACGTAGAGGTCGAGGATGTCGGGGCAGGGGGCGACGCCGGGGCCACCGGCTTTCACCCAGGCGGCGATGTCGTCCGTGGCATCGGGGTCGTTGACGAGGCCGAGCCAGACCGGGCGGGCGCCCGCGGCACGTGCGGCGGCGGAGGGCTGGACGACGATCACGTTGGCGTGTTCGCACACGCCGAGGCAGGCCGCGATGCGCACCGGTGCGCTCTCGGCCAGGCGTGCCGTCTGCTGGGCGTGATCCACTCCGGTGACTTTCGGGCTTCCGCAGCAGCAGTCCCGGCAGACGACGACGCGGCACGGCGCCCGGTAGCCCGCGGCGGCGGACTTCGTCGCGTCCTCGGTGTCGTTCTTCGGGCCGCCGCAGACGGTGACCGGCACGGCGGTGACCGGCGGGACGGGTTTGGCGTGACGGGCGGGGGTGGGGAGCACGGGCAGACCTCGGGGTCAGGGCTCGTACGCGGAGCCTGGACTGTGGATGTCCTCCGCGCCGGGGCGCGGAGGTGCCAGCAGGTCTTCGGACTCGGGTTCGTCCGGACGGGGCGCCTTCCCGGTCTCCCAGTGGCTCGCGTGCCCCGCCCGTTCCCCTCACCGCTGCGCGTCAGTTCCGGATTCGCACCGGATTCCCTGGCCTCGGATGAGGCTCAACTGGCCTGATGAGGCTATCAAGTCCGTCGTACCGTCAGTTCGTGCGATCGGTCACGGGGTACGGGGTACGGGACGAACGTGCTGGTGTTCTGGTCGATCCGCAGGGACCGGCCGAGGGGCGGTACGGCGCGCTGGGGGCGGTCGAGGCGTTCGCAGACCCGGCAACCCGGGCCGATGGCGGTGGCGGCGGCATTGGTGAGGTCGATGCCGTCGGAGTGGACACGAGCATTTCCCGTACACGATGCTGCCGCCTTTGCATCTGACAGTCTCTCCGGTGAGGTTGGAGGAAGCGCCGCTGTCACCACGCCGCCCAACGGGTGTTTGTGAAGCGTCAGTAGGATCACGTCGTGCCTTCCCCGACAGTCCGCCGCTACCGCTACCTGCTGTCCACCCTGCTGGTCGTGGCACTGGTCGCATTCGGCTACTACGCTCTGCAGCCTGTCCGAGAAGCTTGTGCGCTCAACTCCGGCCCCTACGGCTCCATCTTCACCCCAGACAACGTCCACGCATCAGGCGATGGTCATTGCGGTGAAGTGCACAGGCGCTTTCAGGCCTGGCTCGGGCGATAGGTGTACCGACCGTTCGACGTCGGCGACTTCAGGTTTCCGCTGGTCAGGAGCTGCCTGACAGTCGCTGAAGGGCCGGTTGGCGGGCCCCTGGTCAGTGGTGCCGTGGCTGTTGCCAGTGCCCGTTCACCCGATCCGAGGGGTACGACGGACCTCGTCGGCCGGACCGCGTCGTACATCCTGTCGGCCGCCCTCGCGGTCATCATGGTGCGGCGGTCTCCGCGGGAAGGGCGGGGTTCGCGTCATCCGATGAACTCGGACGAGGCACCACGGGGTCACCCCTGGGGCCAGAGTCTCTGGCAGCGCTCGTACTCTTCGTTCACTCACATCAATCAAACACAGCGAAGAGACGACAGAATCGATGATCGGCAGCTTTGTGGCCCTCGTGGTGGCCCCCTTGGCCATGGCCGGGCTGGCTCGATGGGCGGCGGCAAGGAGGCGCCACGGCCTGGCAGCGGGCCGGGCCGTTCACTTCCGCTGCCGACTCGACGGCCGCAAGGGCCGACTGCTGGCCGACCCGCGCCTCGACGGACCCGTCTTCCTCGACCGCTCCGGCAGTGCCACTGCCCTGCCGCGCGGCGGCGAGGCCCTGGACGCGACGGTCACCACCATGGGTCAGGCCGCCTTCGAGAAGGTCGGCCTGCGCTACCGGACGCCCGACGGCCAGGTGTTGCGGCTGGGCCTGGGCACACACGACGCGCGGACGATCGGCGCCTGGCTGAGCGAACAGGCCCACCCGACCCTCGCACCCGCCCGCCGGCCGCTGTTGCCGACCGCGCCGCTATGGGCGGTGCTGGCGCTCGTGGCGTCGCTGTTCGTGGGCTTGGCAGCAGCGGACTTCGCCCTGCTCGGGAAACACGCCTCCGCCGAGGTCGTCCGTCTGAACCGGGCCGAGGACGGCTGCATCGTCAGCTGGGACGACGGTTTGCAACATACGACTGTGGACTGCGACACGGCAGACGTCGACCCCGGCGATCACGTCCCGATCATCGCGCTGCCCTGGCCCTTCCTGGGTGAGGCCATCGATACACGGACCTCGTTGACAGTGGTCGCCGTCCTTGGTGGCGGCCCCGGTCTGCTCGGCCTTGGCGGTGCACTGGTCATCAGCCCGTTGGCCTGCGCCCGGCGCGTCCGTAGGGCGCGCCAAGCCCGACCCGTGATCAACCCAAAGGCGGCCGCGAGCGACAAGGAGGACGAGGAGAGCGAGGACACGTGGCCCGCTCTCGAGGACGACCTGAACTACGCGAGCCTCGCCGCCGCGGCCCGGCACGGCGATCGCCACGCTCCGGGTCCCCGGGTGACCTCGCCGCGCCGCGGCTTCGGCCGTACGTCCCTCTCGCCGCGCATCTGGGTGCTGAACAGCGTCCTCGGCAGCGGCGCCTGGTACTTCCTGCTGATCTCCTGCGCCGCCGTCCTCGACGACCCCTTCCACCTCGGGCACCGGCGCTTCCTCGTGTTCGGAACGGTCGCCATCGTCTCCCTCGCCCGGATCGGCTGGTTCATCGTGGATCGGTCCGCCCTCTGCGGCCCGGTACTGCGTGCCGCCCGTTCCGCGGCCGGGGACGAAACATGGCAGCCCATGCGCTACATCCGGCTGCGCCCGGATCCCGGAGAGCTGGTGCTGGTCCTGTTCCGCCCGGACGGCGGAGAGGTGGCGGCCCCGGTGTTCCTCCAGCGAATCTCACGATCCCGCGGCAGTGAGCGCCGCACCGTCGGGGGCCCCGCTCCGGTCGGCGACGCCCTGGTGCACGACACCGGCGTGGGCCCGCTGATCTGCGAGATCGAAGGTGTCCGCTACCTCCCGAGGGGCCGTGCCGTCGAGATCGCTGCCGACCCCGCACTCACTCGCGCCGAACTGCGCAACCTCGCCGAGAGCCACATCCGACCGGTCGGCCGACGCCAGATCAGGCGATTTTGACGGTGGTGCCCGCGCCTTCGAGGGCAGTCACCTCGTCGGGGGGCGCCGTGGTGTCCGTGACGAGGGTCTGCAGGAGTGCCGAGGGACTCACATGGGCGAAGGCGGTACGGCCGAGCTTGCCGCCGTCCGTGGCGACGATGGTGCGGCGGGCGGAGGCGATGCCGGCCTTTTTCACCGCGGCGTCGTCGAGATCGTAGGCGGTCAGGCCGTCTGCCGCGCTCAGTCCGCAACAGCCGATGACGGCGGTGTCGAAACGCAGGGCCGCGAGGGAGGCGAGGGTGAGGGGGCCGGTGAGGGCTCCCTCGGCGGCGCGCGGCTGTCCGCCGGGCACCACCAGTGTGGCCGGGCCGGGTGTCTCGCCGAGCAGGTGGATGGCCTGCAGGGACAAGGGCATCACAGTGACGGGCCGTTCGCGCAGGAGTCGGGCGACCTCCAGACAGGTGGTGCCGCTGTCCAGCAGGACGCTCTCACCGTCGGCGATGAGGGCGGAGACTTCGGCGGCAATACGGCGCTTGACGTCGATCGCCTCGTGCGCGCGCAACGCGAACGGAGGTTCCTCACCCCTGAGCAGCAGGCTGCGCGCCCCACCTCGGACGCGTTCGAGAACTCCCTGCGCGGCCAGGGTGTCGAGGTCACGCCGGATGGTCATCTCGGAGGCGTTGGTCAGCTCCGCGAGTTCCTGGACCGTGGCGCCGCCGGAGTCCCTCACAGCCTTCGCGATCAGCCCGTGCCGGTCTGCGTTGCTCATGACGGGATTGAACACCATCAGAAAACAAACATGCAAGATGTTCATTACCGCACTTTTCAAACACATCATATGTTCGTTACGGTACGCGGCATGGAACGTTCGCTTCGAGCCGCTCGTGCGGCGACCTATGTCTACTTCGTCCTGTGCGGCACCCTGATGGGCGCCTGGGTGGTGCAGATTCCCGCCGTCGAGGAGCGCGTGGGCATCAGCCACGCGACGCTGGGCGGACTGCTGGTGCTGCTCGGGCTCGGGGCCTTCGCCGGGATGCAGATGGCGGGGCCGCTGACCGATCGCTTCGGCGCGCGCATCGTGGTGCCCACCGGCGGCGTGCTGTGCGGCGCGGCCCTGGTGCTCCCCGGTCTTGCCCACGATCCGTGGACGCTGGCCGGAGCCCTGCTGGTCTTCGGGTTCTGCAACGGCTGCCTGGACGTGAGCATGAACGCGCACGCCGTGCACGTGGAGAAGGCGTACGGCCGGCCCGTCATGTCAGGTTTCCACGCCACCTTCTCTGTCGGCGGCGTCATCGCCTCGCTCGTCGGGGCGGGTGCCGCGACCGTCGGCCTGGAACCGGTCGCGAGCATGGCCGTCATGGGAGCCGTGGGCATCGTGATCGCCCTGGCGTCGGCGCGCGCCTTGCTGCCGCTCTCCCCCGCCGTTGCCGGCACCGGCTTCATGGAAGAGCCCGAGGTGGCACCGACCGTCACCCGGCGCGGAGCCGGGGGGCGCGTCTGGCTCCTCGCCGTCCTGGCGCTGATGGTCATGCTGTGCGAAGGCGCCGCCAACGACTGGAGCGCTCTGCACCTGAAGGACGTCCTCGGTGCGTCCGCCGGCGCGGCCGCCTTCGCGTACGGCACCTTCGCGGCGGCCATGACCATCGGCCGGCTCGTCGCCGACCGCCTCGTCGCCCGGTTCGGTTCCGTGGCGATCCTGCGCCACGGCGCGGCCATGGCCGCCGTCGGCATCACGCTCGTGGCTCTCGGCCCGTGGATGTGGGCCGCGTTCACCGGCTGGGCGCTGTTCGGCCTGGGCCTGTCCGGCACCGTCCCGCAACTGTTCAGCGCGGCCGGGCACACCGATCCCGCGGCCGCCGGTGCCAACGTCTCCCGCGTCGCCGGGCTCGGCTACGTCGGCATGCTCGCCGGTCCCGCCGTCATCGGCTGGCTGACCCACCTCGTCGCCCTTAACCACGCGTTCGTCCTGCTGACCCTGCTGTGTGTGACCACCGCTGCGGCCGCCGGGATCCTGCGCACCGGGTCCGACCGCACGCGCCACTACGAGACGGCACAGAGCGGCAACTGACCGCCGGCGCGGCACGCTCCCAGAGTCCGAGCCGCGCAAGGCCCTCTCATCGGTCGGGCTAGCCTCTTCGGGCGAGGTGCTGGAGTTGCCGTTCGTGCACGCCGGGCAGCCAGTCCCTGCCGTACGTGGCCGACGGGCCGACCCGCGGGTCGCCGGAGGCATGGGTGTCACGCAAGGCGTGCACGTACGCGCGATCCTGGTCGATCCGTACGCGTACCTCGTCACCGTGGCCGACGGACCCGTGCCCGGGGATGACGACATCGACGTCGTCCGCCACGTCCTCGAGCAGCCTCAGTGCGGCGAGGTAGTTCTCGATCGGGTCAGCGGTGCCGTTCAGGTCGAGCATCGGAATCAGTACGTCGGAGAGCATGTCGCCGGCGACGAGAACACCGTGTTCCTCGATCAGCAGCGCCGCATGGCCTGGGGCATGCGCGTCATGTTCGATGATCCGGACCAGTGGGCCGTCCCAAGGAATCTGCGCCGTCCCGGCGGGCAGACCGGCAATGAGGCCGAGCAGGTCCAGCGGTACCTGCTCGACAATGTCCGGCGGCATCAACGCGGTCACGCGGGCCTTGGCACCTTCGTCCGACAGGCGCTCTCGGACAGTGGCCGCGCAGCGTGCCGTGCCGTAACGAGGCGCCGAGCCGAGCATGGCGTGCCAGAGCAGGTGATCCCAATGAGGATGCGTGGAAAACCCCGCCACAACGGTCCGGCCCGAATCGGACAGGTCGTTGGCGAGGCAGACCATTTCGTGGCCCTGCACCCCGGCGTCGATGAGCAGCACGCCGGCATGGCCTTGCACGACGACGGCGTTGCTCTGCACGAACTCGCTCTCGTGGATCAGCACACCCTCGGTGACCTGCCTCAGCACGGGGGCTCCTTCCGCTCGCGGTCCGCATCCGCTCGTCGAGACCGTAGTACGTGCCGCGCGCACTTTCGTCGACCACGAGTACTGCCTGGCCGTCGTGCAGGTGCTCGACTACGTGACGCGTAGGTCGTCACGGACGGCATCGGCGTCCCACTTTGGCACGGCTCAGTAGGTGCTGCATGGCGTCGGGGGTCGCGGGGTCGCCTCCCCGCCCCATTCGGCAATGGTCCGGCAGTTCTTCCGCGGCAGATCCGCGAGCAGTCCCAGCATCAGGTGCCGTATTCGACGACGGGGTTCGACCCGGGCGGACCTGCCTGCGATGTGGTCCACCAGGCCCTCGAACGCTTCCTGCCAGTGGGCAGCGTCTACGCTGTGGCCTGCGGCCACGGCTTGATCGTTTGTCTTCGCACGCCGATGATCAACGGTGGCCGCGTCTAGGAGTGCCGGCGGGATGGAAAGGGTCGTCGAAGGAGACGCAGTGCTGGGATTGCTGGGCTTCTACGACGAACTGGACAACCGCTGCGGCCGGCCGAACGGATCGATACGCGATGCAGTCCAGCCTGTCGGTGAGCCGGATGAGACGGACCTGGTGGCCTACCTGGACGCCGGCCACGCCCTCATCGACGTCATGGAAGGCGGACGTGACGTCATCACCGGGAGCACCCACCGGCACTCCATGGGGTGCTCTTCCCTGGTGACCGACGGTTCCTGGCTGTGGCGCCTGGACTTCCCGCACTACGTGGAAACGCACCATGTCTCGCTGCCCGGCGCGTTCGTCGAACACGTCCGCAGCCTGAACTATCAGATGCCCACCATCATCGTCGCGCAGTTCGCTCCGCACTACGACGAGACCATGCCCCTGGTCGGCTGGGCCTCGGCTGTCCCCTGGCGATCGACCGCAACCACGCTCGTACCTGAACCACGAGAAGTGACCAGCAAGACCCGGTTCGACGCCGCGACGCTGGCCCAGGAACGAAACCGGCCGCACGGCAGCTGGGGCAGGCCACGCAAACCGCGGAGAACATAGCCGCCACCAGCCAAGAGCGATCGACAGCTGGAGTACTAGCCAGGTGGCGCGGAGGGGTGGGGCTCGGGGGCGGCGCGCCATGTTCGGGCGTAGCCCTCTCGGAGGGGGCCGCCTGCGAGGGTGAGGATCTCCGCGGCGGCGTCGGCGAATTCCTCCGGCTCGCCGTACTCGCAGAGACGGCGGTAGCCGTCGAGGAGCGCTCCGCCGCGCCCGGGGTCGGCCTCCAGCAGGCGGCGGGGCAACCACTTGCCACCGCCGGTCCAGGCCCGGCAGTGGTCGAAGAGGAGATCGGCGGCGGTGCTGAGGACGACGGCGGCCACGGCGAGTCGCTCGACGACGTCCGCGGTGTCGGCGAGATCGTCCAGCGCATCGGTGAGCACGTAGCGCCGGCTCTCGACGGTGGCGGGAGCCAGGGCGCCGGGGCCCTCACGAAGCGCGTCCTCAGCGTGCCGCTTGATGCGGGCGGCCGCTCCGTCCCGCTCGGAAAGGACCAGGCCGTCGGCGTACATGCGCTGCATGACGCCGCGGCGGGAGACTGTGTCGGCGGCGAAGAGCTCGTCGAGACCCGCCCGCGTGTGGATGAACAGCTCAACCAGCCGTCCCTCGAAGCGGACAGTCTCCCGGCGGGTCTCGCCGCCGTCCTCTATCAAGACCGCGATGTCCAGGTCGCTGGTGGTGGTGGCGCGGCCGGACACGGTGGAGCCTGCGAGCACCGCGCTCAGGGCGTCGGGGAACCACTCGGCGGCGAGGCGCCGCGCCTGGTCGACGGGGTGGGTCGGGTCATCGGCGTCACTGCTCATGATCGCCAGGCTGGCACGCCCACCATCGCCGGCGCGAGGGGTTTCCTGTCGGCCCGCGCCAGGCGCTGCCTACCGGATCGTGCCGGACCCACGACGCCCGGCACCGCGCCTCGCGGCGTTCCGTCAGTCGCCCACGCCCGACCCCTCCCCCACCACCACTGGCCGGTGCCCCTCTTCAGCCTCGCGATGCACGGCGCCGGACACCGCGGGCGCGGACTGATTCGATCACGGTCGGTTATTGCTTCGCGGGTCGCGGTGGGCCGTGGTCGTGGAAGTCGTCGAGGCCGCGGGTGGTCAGGAGGGCGGCATGGGCTGCTCCGTCCAGACTGTCTTGCCGTCGTGGGTGTAGCGGGTGCCCCACCGCTCCGTGAGCTGCGCGACCAGGAAGAGCCCGCGTCCGCCCTCGTCCGTGCTGAGGGCCCTTCGGAGGTGAGGGGACGTGTGGCTGGCGTCGGACACCTCACAGATCAGAGAGTGTGTACGGATGAGGCGCAGGGTGACGGGGCCGTCCGCGTACCGGTAGGCGTTGGTGACGAGCTCGCTGGCGACCAGCTCGGTGGTGAAGGCCATGTCCGACAGCCCCCATTCGGCCAGTTTCGCCGTGGTCAGCTCCCTGGCGCGGCCGGCAGCGGTCGCTTCCAGAGGCAGGTGCCAGGTGGCGAAGCTCTCCGGCGGCAGTACCCGGGTACGGGCCATGAGCAGCGCGACGTCGTCGGTGGGGCGGCGGTCCGTGGGCAGCAGCGCTTCGACCACGCCGTCACACGTGCGCTCCAGGCCGTCGGCACTGTGGGCGAGACATTCCTCCAGGTTCTCCAGCGCGGCATCGATGTCGCCGTCGCGCGCCTCCAGGAGGCCGTCGGTGTAGAGCGTGAGCAGGCTGCCCTCAGGGAGGTCCAGGTGGTACATCTCGAACGGCAGTCCGCCCAGGCCGAGCGGTGGACCCGCGGGCAGGTCGAGCACGGTCACCTGGCCGTCCGGCGTGGACACCAAGGGTGCCGGGTGGCCGGCACGTGCCAGGGAGCATTGCCGGGAGACCGGATCGTAGACCGCATAGACGCACGTGGCCCCGAGCACCTGTTCGATAGCCGACTGGTTGCCCTCGGCGTTCGTCTCCCCCTCGGCGGCCAGCAGACTGACCAGATCGTCCAGCCGGGCCACCACCTCGTCCGGTTCCAGGTCGAGGCTGGCCAGGGTGCGCACGGCGGCGCGCAGCCGCCCCATCGAGGCCGCGGCGTGGATTCCGTGGCCGACCACGTCTCCCACGACGAGGGCGACTCGGGCCCCTGACAACGGGATCACGTCGAACCAGTCACCACCGATGCCCGCTTCACCGCTCGCCGGCAGGTACCGGCAGGCCACCTCGACGGCCGGCAGGTCGGACACCGTGCCCGGCAGCAGACTGCGCTGCAGAGTCAGAGCGGCGCTCTGTTGTTGGGTGAAGCGGCGCGCGTTGTCGATACAGACGGCCGCACGCGAGGAAAACTCATGGGCCACCGCGGCATCGTCGTCCTCGAAAGGCTCCGAATGGCGCACTCGCCACAGACTCACTACGCCCAGTACCAGGCCGCGTGCCATCAGGGGCACCGCGATCAGGGAATGAACGCCGAGACCCAGGACGACCTCGATCCGCCGCCGGTCCATGGCGTACCACTCGGAGCGGAGGGACAGCACCCGTTCGAGAACCGGGCGGTGCTCGGCCAGGCACCGCGCCTGCGGAGACTCCGGAAGGAGCGGGACCACGTCGCCCTCCTGGAACGGGACCCGTGGTTCCGGGGGCGAAAGGGCCACGCGCAGTAGCACACCTGCCATGTCCAAGGGCAGTTCGTCACCAAGTGCCACCGGCTTCAGGAGGTCCACCGAGCAGTAGTCGGCCAAGCCGGAGACGGCCACCTCGGCCAGTTCCCGGGCCGTCTGCGTCACGTCCAGCGAGGTTCCGATCCGGGCGCTCGCCTCGTTCAGCAGAGTGAGCCTGCGGCGGGCTCGGTAGCGCTGGGTCACGTCCTCGATCGTCTCCGCCACGCCGAGAACCCGGCCCGAGGAGTCCTCCATCCGGAACGCGGAGACGGACACCATCCGTTCCCGCCCCGGAGCATGGCGTGTGCGCGCCGACTGCTCCGTGAAGATCAACGGCTCGCCGGTCTCCAGGACGTGGCGTACCCGCTCCTCGGCCGGACCCGCGTCCTCGTCGACCAGGAACTCACCGGAACTACGGCCCACCGGCGCCTCGGCTGTGATGCCGCTCGCCTTTTCGATCGCACGGTTGACCCGGATCACCTTCCTGTCCGGGCCGTGGATGGCCAGACCGATCGGGGACCGGTGGTACAGGCCGTCCAGCAGCGCACGGTCCCGCTGCCAGGCAACGACTTCCGCGGCAGGGGCACCGACCAGGAACCACTCTTGGTGATCTCCGTCGCGGGTGATCGCGCGGGCCCGGAAACCCATCTCCACACGCCGTCCGTCGTGGTGCCGGACGGGCAGGACTCCGAACCAGCCCCCTGTCCTCATGGCGTCCACGACGACGGACCGCGCGACAGGCAGGTCACGGGCGTCGACCAGGAGGTCCCGCCACGCCCGTCCGAGCACTTCCTTGGCGCGGTAGCCCAGCAGATCCTGCGCCCGTGCGCTCCAGCCGACCACTGTGCCGTGATCGTCGAGCACGGCCGAAGCGGCATGCCCCAGGGCGAACGGATCCTCCGGACTCTCGCTGAAATGCATCGAGGGCGTTCCCATAACCACCACCCTGTCTCCGTGACTCCGATGTTCCTCCTCCCGGTCTCCGTCCGCGACTCTCCCGTTCCTCTCTGCTCGGCGGTTCGACAGGAGTGACATGACGGCGCTCAGCGTGTGCGGGCAAACGCCTGCGGGGAAGGGAGTGGCCACGGCCCGGGACCACTTCGTCACGGAGGCGGGCGAAGGCGCTTCGGCGGGAGTCGCCACGGCGCGTGTTCACAGCCGGCCCCTTCCGCTTGCCCGAACCAGCCAGGACGACTCGGACGCGGCACCACCCCAACGACGACGGGGGCCAGGCAAGTCCGTGCTGCCGTGCCGCCGTGTGCCCCATGAGTCGCAGCCGGTCGTCGGGGAAACCGGTCGCGAGCACGGGTCCCGTCGAAGTCTGTGAACGCGGCTTGGTGATCCATGTCAAGGATCGCTCGCAGACCGTTTTCGAGCTGGGCCGGACTCGGACCGACCTGCTCTGGAAG
The DNA here is from genome assembly GCF_036063235.1 of Streptomyces sp. NBC_00386. Taxonomy (NCBI): domain Bacteria; kingdom Bacillati; phylum Actinomycetota; class Actinomycetes; order Kitasatosporales; family Streptomycetaceae; genus Streptomyces; species Streptomyces sp. NBC_00386. Next base: position 9,591,828 of record NZ_CP107950.1, on the reverse strand, counting down.
CGGCGCTCGTGAAGAGGCCGTGGCCCTCGCACGAGACGATCATCACCAGGTCGTGGCCGCTGTCGGGATGCGACGCGAAGCCGATCCCTGGGAGTCCCCCCATTCGTGCCGCTCTCACCGTTTCACCGCGGTTCAGCCCATGTCTGGCATGAGCATGCAGATATGGAAGACTGTCTGATCGTGTGTGAGGAGGCGATCGGTGAGTAACCGGCATGTGCAAAAGATGCTGCGGCAGATGGCGAGCGGGGAGCCCGTTCAGGTCACCAGCGCCATGGCGTCCATGAAGAAACTCGCCCGACTCGCTTTCATCGCCCAGCAGTTCGGGTACGAGTACGCGGACGTAAGACAGGGCGGGCCACAGGGCAACGGGTTCGTGATGCTGATCGTGCCCGACCTCAGCCCGCAGGCCCGGGCGCGTGCCGAGCAGAACCGGGCGCAGTATCAGAACGCGAGCGACGGGGGCGCGCTGCCGGCGCTCGTGCCCGACGAGGTCGAGCTTCTCAAGGCGCGCATCGCGTTCGATCTTGCCGCCAGGTACACCGAGAAGCAGCTGACGGTCATCATGGGTGTCGGCTTCAGCACGTTGGCCGTGTGCCTCGGCCTTCAACTCGGTGCGGACACCACCGCCGTGGTCGTCGCCGGCATCGCCTGGGCAGCGCTGATGGCCTTCGTACCCGTCGGGATCGTCGTCAACCGGCGCTACAGAGCCAAGCACGTCGCCCGGCTGCAGGCCGCCGGGTTCACGCCGGTGACCGAGCAGAGCGGGCGGCTGCGGTACGTTCCCCGGGGCGGGCAGCTTCCCGGGCACGGCAATCCGTTCGCCGAAGGGGCGTAAGGTTTCCGCCCACCGCCGGGCCGCACGCGGGCGGACGGCGGTCCGGCGGCAGGAGCCGGTGCGGCCCTCGATGCCGATCGCGCGGAAGCCACTGGACGAGCGGGGTGACGTCGCGGCCGGCGAGCGTCCACTCGTCCGCGTAGCGTCGTACGGCCTCACCGGAGAGGCCGAGTTGCAGCGACCGGTACCGGCAAGGGCCGCAGGCGCAGGTCTCGTTCGGGGTCCCACTGGACGCGGGGCGGGGCGCGCTTGAGCTCACGCTGCCGGGCTCGGTCGGGGTGCACTCCACGCACGTAGCTCGGCAGGCACGCGTTGCGCAGCGCCCACTCGAAGCCTTCACGCGTGATCTCGACGGCAGAACGGTCTCCTGGCCCTCCTGCGTACTCCAGCCGCAGCGGTACATCACCCACAGGAACGACGGCTTGATCCATGTCAAGCCGCGTTCATAGTCCTTGTCGTCAGCCGGGGTGGGCGCGTAGACACCCCTGGCTGAAGCGCTGGGCAGCTCTGGATACGCGGCAGAGGACGATCGCCGACGTTGCCCCTGTACACGCGACATGCGCATAATCTGCGGGCCCGCGACGCCCGTCGGCGAACAGGGAGGGGCGAAATGTATGGAGACTGCGGTCATCGCGACACCATTGATGCGATCGCGCGAAATCCTGCGGCGCCGGTCGCGGTGTTGACCAGGCTGCTGTGCGGGGAGGCCAAGGCGGCGTGGGACGCGCTCGCCTGGCGCGCCCTGCCGGACGAGGTGGTCGACGCCATCGTCACGCATCCCGACCACAGGCTGCGGACAGTGTTCACCGGGAACGGTGCGGTGACGGCGGAGCAACGCGCTCGGCTCGTGGACGATCCCGATCCACGCGTCCGGCATTACCTGGCCATCGGACCCGAATGGTTCCGTAGCCCCGCGCAACCACTGCCCCTGGCCACTCAGCAGCGCCTGCTCGCCGATCCGGAACTGCCGGTCCGCCGAAGTGCGGCCTTCTCCCGCCACACAGCTCCAAGCCTGGTCGCAGGGCTTGCCGACCATCAGGACGCGGATCTTCGGCGGGCAGCCTGCCGCGAGTGGGCCTCGCTTTCCGAGGACACTCGAAGCCGTCTGCTCCACGACGCCGATGGCAGGGTCCGTCAGGCGGCAATGATGAAGGCCTGCCGCGATGACGCGGACTGCACGGACCTTCTTCTCGACGCGGAAATCGGCTGTTTGCCCAGGCAGGATGTGATCCGGCACGGCGTGATGAGGACGGCGACCGCCGAACAGCTCGCAGCCGGCACCGAAATGGAGGACCGCCGGGCGCTGGCGGCCAACCTGAACGTTCCCATCGACATCGTCAGGACGCTGGCGAACGACGACGCGCACAGCGTCCGGCTGGCGGTCTCGGTACGACCCGAGCTGGCGGAGGCTGAACGTACCGTCATCGACGTCACCATCAGCCCGTTGGATCGGTTCGATCCCGTCGAATGGGTTCGCCTCTGCACCGATCCCGACGTTCTTCGGCAATGCGCCAAGTCGGCCAATATCCTGCTGCGGCGCAGCGCCGCCCACAACCGGCACCTGCCTGCCGACGCCGTCGACTTGCTCTCGAAGGACGATGACTACCCGGTGCGACTCCTGCTGTGCGAGAACCAACCGACCGTCGACGGGGAGGTGGTGCTGCAGACGTATCTGGACTGCGCTGTCATCACGAAGGGCGATCTGCTGCACCACCCGAACTTCCCGCGCACGGGCAGCGGAGAACGCTTCGCCGACGACCCGGATCCAGAGAAACGATGGCTGGTGGGGCTCGACTCCGAAGCGCCCGCCGACGCTGTGGTCCGGTTGCTCGCCGACCCCGACGATCGGGTACGTGCCATGGCAGCCGCACACCCCGCGCTGCCGGTCGACCTCATCCTCCAAAGCTGCGGGAATCCAGAGACCTCCTCCCACGCCCTCAGCAACCCGAGCCTTCCCGCGGAAGTCATGCACCGATACCTGGACGACGCAGGCATCCCTCGCTGACCACAGAAGCACGCGCTGCAACGGGGCCTCTGGCTGCGGAATCCTGCTGTCCTCGGCCATGAAAAGGGTTGTGAACGCTGCTTGATGACTCAAGTCAAGCCTCGCTCACAGACCTTTCCCCGGATTCGTCCCGCCGAGAGCTCGGCCCGTTTGGTTTTCATTCCCGGCCATGCAGACAGACGGCGCACCTCGGGGCTACTTCCGAGAGCGCACCCCGCACGTCTGTGGCGAAACGGGCCGAGTCCGCTGCTGACTGACCGATAATGGCGTGCCTGTCCAGACTGCCGTTGCTAGGGTCCGGCGTTGTGAGTACGGACATTCATGGTGGCATCGAGTTTCGTCATCCCGGCGTCGACACCGACTGCTACGACGGCGAGCCATGGGTGACTGCCATGGATCTTTGGCCGCTGTACGACGAGACCGACTACGCGGCCTTCGCTTGTCTCTTCGGAGTGCGCAACTACGCGGGCTTTCAGCCTCTTGCTCCGGACCGAGGACTTCCCGATGACCTGTCGAGCGGGATGCGCTCGCAGTTGGGGCCTTTGGTCGCAACGGGCGATCTGGACGGCGCGAGCTGGGTCAACTGGGCGGAGCTTGCATCGATCGATCTCGCGACCGTGCCCGATCTCCGCACCGGCCGACTGACCTGGCACACGAAATCGCTGCCATCGGTGAGGTATCGACAGTTCGTGGCCGATCCGTGGCCGTCGGAAGTCTTGTCCGTGGTAGGCGTGCCACCCGCGGACGTGCACCGTGCGGCAGAACGCGTGGAATGGACCACCGGCGAGATGGTCTGCGTATACGAACGGCTGACCGTTGGCGCTGTCCTGGGTCCTGAAACGCACTGGCCACATGTCTTCGCCGTGATGAGGGCTCTTGCAGGCCGCTTCGGGGATGAAGGCGTTCGCCTGGTCGTGGCGTTCGACTGACGTTCCGGAGCATGGCTTTCACAGCGCGGGGACGATGTCGGTCCCGCTCACCAGCCGACCCGCACCCGGCACCCCTCGCCAACCACGCCGACAGCCCGGAAAGGGTCTGTGAACGCTGCTTGATGACTCAAGTCAAGCAGCGTTCACAGACCTTTGCCCTGATACCCATGTGATGCGAGGTGATGGGCATGGTTGCGTCCACAGGCCGGGGCGCGCGGACCCGTCGGCACCGTTGCACGGCCGGGCGGCGGAAGTCAGCGCTCCGCCTTCCGCGGGATGCCGGATCGCGCGAGACTGCACCATGGCATTCCTGGGACGGCCGTCGCCGCCTCCGCGGCGGGGACCGGCCGCTACCCTCAGCGGGCACGGCAGAGCGGTGAACGCGGTGGCGTTCAGCCCGGACGGACGGCTGCTGGCGTCCGGAAGCAGCGACAGGACCGTGGTCCTCTGGGACGTCACGGATGCATCCCACCCGACCCGGGCCGCCGGCCTCACCAGCCATCACCGAGCGGTGAACGCGGTAGCGTTCAGTCCGGACGGACGGCTGCTGGCCTCCGGAAGCACCGACTGGAGCGTGATCCTCTGGGACGTCACGGCCCTGGTGAACCCGGCCCGGTCGGCGGTCCTCGTCCATGAACGCCCCGGCTGGCTGTTTCGCGACGGCTGGCGGCAAGGCGGTGTCCACGCGGCGAGTTTCAGCCCGGACGGACGGTTCATCGCCTGCGCCAGCGACCGCGCCGTGATCGTCTGGGATGTCTCCGACCCGGCACGGCCGAGCCGGTGCGCCCGTGTCACCCATCATCGGCGTGCCTGGCGGTCAGGTCCCGTCATATCGGTGATGTTCAGTCCGGACGGACGGTTACTGGCCTCGGGTTCCGACGGCGACAAGAACACCGGGGTCCTGTGGGATGTCAGCGAGCCGACGCATCCGGTCCGAACCGCCGTCGTCCGACCGCAGGCCCGCGATTGGTTCAAGGCGTTGTCCGCGGGCGGGGCGCCGGCCGTCCATTCGGTGGGGTTCAGTCATGACGGGCGGCTACTGGCCACCGGCAGCGGGGATCTGGGCGTTGTCTCCGGCACCTACGGGTCGTGGCGACAAGGAGCCGTCACGGTGTGGGACGTCACCGACCCGACACATCCCGTGAGGACGGGCACAGGCACCCTCCCCCTGGCCAGTCTTGGGGACACGGGGCAGATGTATGCGGTGGCGTTCAGCCCGGACGGCCGGTTGCTGGCCTCCGGATGCGAGAACGCGACCGTGACCCTGTGGGATGTCACCGACCCCACGCGCCTGACCCCGACCGCCCATCTCACCGGCCACCCCAAGGCCGTGCGGGGTCTGGCGTTCAGCCCGGACGGACGGATGCTCGCCGGCTGCGGCGTCGACACAACGGTGAGGCTGTGGGAAACGAGCTGACGGTGCGCGCCGTTTCCCGTGCTTCGAGGGCCAGGGCAGGACTTCTGGCCCGGCCGGCACTCCGTCAAGGGTTCCTGGCCACGATCCACGCTCCGGCGGACACCCGAGGAAGTCGGCCGGGCAAAGTGTCACGTGCGTGCCCCCGGGGTCGGCGAACGCGGCTTGCCGACTCATGTCAACCCACGTCCGCAGACTTTGCGGCGACGGTCCAACCGTCCTGTGCCGATGCGGAGCGACTGATTCGCACAGCTCGAACGTGAACGGACAGCAGTAGCGTGCTTCCGCGGCGAAGAACGGGAGCAGAGTGAGGACATGGTGGCTCATGCGTGGAGACGTTCGGGTCGGTGAGCTTCGCGAGTACGAGGTCGACCAGCCGACGTTCTTGTGCCATTTCGTGCCCGGACCGGGCTGGGAGACCGTCAGGCCACTGTTCGAGGCATGGGCGGCCGGGCGCTGTCAGAGGGCACCTGAGGCATGTCCCGGGCCAGGCGCAGCAGGGTCGGCCCCCAGTCAGTCGGCCGCTGGGATCAGCCCGACCCGGTAGGCGAGGACGACCGCCTGGACCCGGTCGCGCAGGCCGAGTTTGGCCAGGATCCGCGAAACGTAGGTCTTGACCGTCTCGGGGGTGATGAACAGTGCCGTGGCGATCTCCGCGTTCGACAGCCCCTCGGCGATCTGCCGGAGCACGTCGAGCTCGCGGGGGGTCAGCGCGCGTACGAGGTCTTCCCTGGCCTGCCTGGAGGTGTCGGCCGGCCGCAGGTGTTCGGCGAAGTGACCTATGAGGTGGCGGGTGACGGCGGGCGCCAGCAGGGCCTCGCCCCGGGCGACCGTACGGATCCCGTTCACCAGCTCCGCGGGAGGCGCGTCCTTGAGGAGGAAGCCGCTGGCTCCGGCCCGCAGCGCGTCGTAGACATAGGCATCGACGTTGAACGTGGTGACGACCAGCACCTTCGGCGGGAACTCGGCATCGGGACCGGCCAGTTGCCGGGTCGCCTGGATGCCGTCGAGCAGGGGCATCCGGATGTCCATCACCACCACGTCGGGCCGCAGCCGCCGTACGGCTTCCACCGCCGCGTGCCCGTTCTCGGCCTCCCCGACGACCTCGATGTCGGGCTGCGCGGAGAAGATGGTGACGTAGCCGGTCCGCACCAGTTCCTGGTCGTCGCAGACGAGTACACGGATGGGTTGCGGCGCATCGCTCACGGGGTCACTCCTGAACGGGCTTGGACGGAATCGTTGCGCGGACCTCGAACCCGCCCTCGGGCCGGGGTCCGGCCTCCAGTTCACCATCGAGCATCGACACCCGTGCACGCAGCCCGGCCAGGCCTCGTCCGCCCGCTGGGCCAGGCTTCCGCGGGACCGGTACGGTCGCCGGGGAGGCAGTGGGTGCGTCGGTCGTCACCTTGATCTCGACGTGCTCCTCGCGGTGCCGGACCAGGACGCGTGCCATCTGCCCGGACGCGTGCTTCATCGCGTTGGTGAGCGCCTCCTGCACCACGCGGTACGCGGCCAGTTCCACGTCCACGGACTGCGCCCGCCGCTCGCCCCGCTCACTGAACTCGACCGGCTGACCCGACCTGCGGGCCTGTTCGACCAGGTCCACCACCCGTCCCAGGGTCGGGGCCCGGTCCCCACGCGCCGGGTCGGCGAACGCGGACTCACCGGTCGCCTCCAGCACACCGAGCAGGTACCGCAGCTCGGTCAGAGCCCGGCGGCCGGTGTCGCTGACGGCCGTCAGTCCCTCCCCGGCCCGTTCCGGCGCGGACGTGAGCAGGAACTGCGCCGCGTCGGACTGGACCACCATGGCCGTCACGTGGTGGGTGACCACGTCGTGCAGTTCGCGGGCGATCCGTGCCCGCTCGGCGGCCGTGGCCACCTCGGCGGCCAGCCGCCGCCGTTCCACCTCTTCCCCTCGCCGCATGCGCACGGCACTCCCCACCAGCCAGATCGCGGCCAGAGTCAGATAGAACGCGAGATAGTCCGGGATTTCCTGTGGTGAGCCGAGGTGGTGCAGGACGACGGCCAGTACGGCGTAGGCCGCGCTCGCCGCGACGGTCACAGCGCGGCGGAGGCCGACCTGATGGGACCCGGCGGAGTACAGGGCGAGATACAGTCCCACGCTCCCGAACGTCGTCGCGAAGCCCAGCGCCTGGTGCACGGCGAACGCGCCTGCGACGACGGCCAGACAGATCGCGGGCCACCGGCGACGGACTGCCAGCGGCAGGGTCTGGGCCAGGATCAGTCCGATGCCCAGCGCGTTCGCCGGCCGCTCGGGCAGATCGCCGATCTGCCCTCCGATGTTCGACAGGGTCGGCACGAAGGCCAGCAGGGTGAGCACCAGGGCAAGGACACCGTCCTTGACGGAGGCATCCCGCTCGCTCCACCAGTCACGTAATGCCCGGAACAGCGGGGGACTCCAGAGCGCCTGACGGGACATCACTTCCGTTTCCTCCAGTCGGTCTGTCTCAGTGCCGGGCCCGCCGCCGGGGCAGCAGTCGGCCGTTCCGGTGGGCGAGGACGGCCATCGGGACGGTGATCAGTACGCCGAGGACGATGGGCACGATCGACGTCTCCAGGCCGAAGCCGTCGCCGGTCAACAGAGTGGAACCATGGACGTCGACGGTGTACAGAGCCTCGGGGGTGTGCCCGGAGACCGGGACGCCGAGCAGTTGCTCGACAGTGTTCCAGGCGAAGTGCAGACCCACGACGAACCAGATGCTACGCCGCCACAGGAACGCGACACCGAGCATGACGCCCGCCTCGAGAGCGATCGCCACCACGCTCCGCCCACTGGCTCCCGGAGCCCCCAGGTGGGCGATGCCGAAGAACAGCCCGGTGATCGCGATGGCGGCCCGGCTGCCCCACAACTGCTCCAGAGCCTGCAGGGCGAGACCGCGGAACATCAGCTCCTCGGTGACCGCGGCGCCGATCTGCACCATGACCGCGGACCACACGACCGACACGAAGCCGTTGCCCGCCCAGGAGAACGAGTAGCCCCCGAAGGCCGTGATCAGGAGTGCGGACACGAGGATGAAGCCCAGACCGATCCCGCAGCCGAGCAATACCTCCCGGCCGGCCCCGCGCCGGGCGATCTCCGGCGTGGAGCGTCGTGCGACGAAGCGCATGACCGTCCAGTACACGGCCACCGCGGCAGCCGCTCCCAGCGCCGGCACCGGACCGGGGCCAGTCGCGGTCAGGCCCGAGACGAGACCGACACCGACCATGCCCGTCAGCATCCAGCCGAGCGGTGACCGAACGATCCGGCCGAAACGGCCGCCCCGGCCGTCGCCCTCTTCGTCCGGGCCGGAGCCTGTGTCGTGCGGTGCGGTGGATGTCGTGCCCATCGTGGCCTCCCCTTGTGGTGGTGGTCGCACCGGTGGCGACCTGACAACCACGCTAGGGACGCGCCGACGTCCGCGAGTCACCCCCACATGGACAATCCCTGTAGCTCGCAAGGGGGATGCGCCGCCCCTGCCCGCCCGTCCAGGGCGGGTATCGAGTCGTGATCGATTGCATCGACGCCGATACTCACCGATCCGAAGGCTCTGCCGCTGTCAGCACAAGTACTCGTTCCGCATTGTGCGGTACGACCACGGCTCGCGGGGAGAGCCTCCAGGGCCGGGTGTGCCGACCCTGGTCTCTCGACCACAACTGGGGCGTCGGTGGCGGCGGTTGTCATGGTGCCTCTTCGCTGTCGCCGACCGTGGGAGAGCAGACCGTGCGGGATGCAGATCCACGTCGTTGGTCATGCAGGCCATCATGCCGCGTCGACGCTCAGGTCGTGTCGCGCTTCGCGGCCGACGGAGAGGGTGGTTGCTCGTCGCGGCTCTCCGAGGTGAAGGCGTCGCGGCGAGCGAGGGTCACCGACAGAGGCAGACCCAGCCGCTCGGCCGCGCGTCGCCGGACACGCACCTGCGCTCGGGTCCGGGGCCGGAAGGAGGGGAGCCGCGAGCAGCCGCAGCCAGGGCGGTGATCGTAGGTCAGCCCCTCCGCGAGCACGGTCGCAACGACGGACCATGCCTTCGTGTCGCGTCGCCGGGGCGCGGCGAAGTCGTAGCCGGCGAAGACGAGCTGTTCACGGCAGCCAGGACAGATGCGCTTCCGGATCGGCCACGCGCTGCCCTTGAAGGCGAGCCGACACGCGACGCACACGTAGTGCCGAAAGGCGCCGTTGAACGCGTGGTAGCACATGGTTCGACAAGGTACGCATCGTCCGCGGGCGGGCCCAAGCGGATTCCTGGTGCCCGATCCGGCCAGTCAGCCGCCGGTCAGTCGCTGTAGCGCACGAGGGGTGTGGACGAGCGAACAGCGGGACAACCCTTGGTTGCCGCGTCGCGGCCGGTGACCTCCTGGGCGAAGCAGCCGCAGGACTTCGGAGAGGTCTCAGCGCTGGGCGCAGTCCACGGCCGGGCTTGTCCACCCGTGACCCATTCCAAGCTAAACAGAGCAGCGATTCTGTATGGTGGGTTCTGCAAGCAGAGCAGTGATTCCTTTTGCTGGAGGGTGCAGTGCCGCGGCTTACCGACGCACGCAAGGAACTTCGGCGCGCCCAGATCACCGAGGCCGCCGTACGCTGCTTCAGCCGCAACGGCCTGGAGCGGACCTCGATCGCCGACATCACGGCCGAGTCGGGCCTCTCGAACGGCTCGATCTACGCCCACTACCGCAGCAAGGCCGACCTGGTCCAGGCCTCCGCCCACGCGGTGCTCACCAAGCGCGCCGAAGCCCTCGGCGACTACGCCGCGAGCGACACCCCGCCAGACCCCGACGAACTGCTCGCCCGCCTGATAGCCGCGATCGACCCCGCCGAGGCCCGCGTCGGCGTGCAGACCTGGGGCGGGGCGACCACCAACCCGGCCATCCGCGGCATCGTCGTCGACACGATCGACCGGATGCGCGCCATGGTGCACGACTGCGTCACGGCCCACCTGGTCAAGGTCGAGCACCTCGACCCGGCCGAGGCCCAGGAGCAGGTCGTCCCGATCACCGACCGGGTGATGGCGCTCTACCTGGCCGAACTGCTGCACACCGCCTTGCGATCACCGACCGAGGAGACATCGTCATGACCACCTCGACCGCTCCGTTAGCCGCCCGCACCGTTTTCCGGATCGGCTACGGCGCCTTGCAGCTCGAGCGCCTGCACGACCGCCGCAGCGACGCCGTCGCGCTGCTGCGCCGCGCGGTCGAGCTGGGCGTCGACCACGTGGACACCGCCGAGTTCTACGGCTTCGGTTTCGCCAACGACGTGATCCGCGAGGCGCTGCGCCCCGAGGACGGCGTCCTGGTCGTCACGAAGGTCGGTGCCGATCCCGACCCGGGCGGGCCGCTGCCACTGCGTCTGGCGCAGCGGCCCGAACAACTGCGCGCCAGCGTCGAGGACAACCTGCGAAGCCTCGGCACCGACCAGCTCCCGGTGGTCAACCTGCGCCGTCTCGACTCCGGCCCCGGCCTGCGCCCTGACGGCGATCAAGTCGTCGACCTCGACGACCAGCTCGCGGTGATGACCGCCCTGCGCGACGAGGGGAAGATCGGCGCGATCGGCCTGAGCAGCGTCACCCTCGACGGCCTGCGCCGCGCCCTGCCCGCCGGCGTCGTCTGCGTCCAGAACGCCTACAGCCTCGTCTCCCGCGACGACGAGGACATGCTGCGGCTTTGCGCGGCCGAGGGCATCGCCTGGGTGCCGTTCTTCCCGCTGGGCGGGGCCTTCCCGAGCCTGCCCAAAGCGACCGACGAGCCGGCGGTGCACGCCGCGGCCGAGTCCCTGGGCGTCACACCCTCCCAGGTCGGCCTCGCCTGGCTGCTGCACCACGCCCCGAACGTGCTGCTCATCCCCGGCACCGCCAACGCGGCCCATCTGGAGGCCAACATCGCGGTCAGCGAGATCACCCTCGACGCCGCGACCCTCGCCACCCTCGACGCCATCGAGTCCCGCTCCAACGAAGTCCCCATCGGCTGACCGGAACCAACCGGGCCCGGCTCGCGGCCGCAGCCCGGGCGCCCGGCCACGGCGCACAGCCCATATCCGCCAAGGATCTAAGGACAGATCATGAAAGCCATCATCTACCGCGACAACGGCGGCCCCGAGGTTCTTCAGTTAGTCGACCGTGACCTGCCCGTACCTGGCCCCGGCGAGGTCCGTGTCCGGATCGCCGTGTCCGGAGTCAACCCGACCGACTGGCAAGCCCGCTCAGGCGTCGCCCATCCCAAGCTGTTCTCCGAGGTCACCCCGCACCTGGACGGTGCCGGTGTGATCGACGCCGTGGGCGAGGGGGTCGAGCAGAGCCGGACCGGCCAGCGGGTCTGGCTGTACATGGCCGCCGCCGGGCGGCCCACCGGCACCGCCGCCGAGTACACCGTCGTACCCGCCGAGCGGGCGGTGCCGCTGCCCGACGATGCCGGCTTCGGCCTCGGTGCCTCACTCGGCGTCCCCGCGCTGACCGCTCATCGCGCGCTCACCGTCGCCGAGGACGGACCCGGCCGTCTCCATCCCGGGGCGCTCGACGACCAGGTCGTGCTCGCCGCGGGCGGGGCCGGGGCGGTCGGGCACGCCGTGATCCAGCTCGCCCGCTGGGCCGGCGCCACCGTGATCAGCACGGTCAGCGGCCCGGAGAAGGCCCGGCTGGCCACCGCCGCCGGTGCCCACCACGTGATCAACTACCGCGAAGGCGACCCGGCCACCGAGATCCGCAAGATCGCCCCGAACGGCGTCGACATCATCGCCGAGGTGGCGCTCGGCGCGAACCTCGCACTGGACCTGGCCGTACTGCGGACGCGCGGCACGATCGCGACCTACGCCAACGACGGCGGCAAGCCGGTCGAACTGAACGTACTGCAGAACATGGTGCTCAACACACGTCTTCAGTTCCTGGTGCTCTACACGGCCGGCCCGGAGGCACGCGCCGTGGCCGTCGAGGACGTCGCCGCCGCGGTCCGCGACGGCGCCCTGCCTGTCGGCGAAGAACACGGCCTGCCACTGCTACGCCTCCCGCTCCACCGCACCGCCGACGCACACCGGGCAGTGGAAAGCGGCGCGGTCGGCAAAGTCCTGGTGGACATCACGTCCTGACACATGGCCAGCCGCCGTACCGACATCTGCGCGTAGCCGCAATCGGCACGCCGCAGCTCCCCCAGCCGCAGGCTCGCCGCGAAGATCCGACCCCGGACCGGCGCTGGCAGGTTCCGACCAAAACCCCGCCATCGCCTCCCGGACAGCCTGCCTGGCTCACGTCCCCAACATGCCAGAAGAACCCATGGATATCAGTGAGGCATGTCCGCTGAAGACCACGTACCCAACGTGCCTGGTGGTATCTGACGACCCTGGATAACGCGGGCGGCGCCCGGAACGTCGGGTGCAGCTTTGCGTATGCGGGGCAGGCACATCCGGCGCATCAGCTTGTCGAGCTCCTCGGGCAGCGCCGGGACCTGAGGAGACGTCACGGTCGGTTGCTCCTTCGCGGGTCGCTGTGGGCGCCGATAGGCTCGGCGGGTGATCAATATGGCGGTGCGTGGTGACAGTCGCAGAGTTGTGGCCGACGCCGAGGCCGGTGTGGAGTGGACGGCCGGCTTCACGGATCCGAACCCGACGGAGTTCCCGATGCTCTGGGCCCTGACGCCGTATGGGGATGCCGTCTTCAACCAGCGGCAGATGCCGCTGCTGCCGACGGAGCTCGACCGGCTTCCTGTCGACCTGGGCGGCGACTGGGCCGAGCAGGCCCGCGAGCCGTGCCAGGTCGTCGAGCGCGGGCTGCACCTGTATCCGTGGTTCATCGGCGACTGACCGCGGTCGGCGAACTGGTCCGCCGCGGCAGCGAGTTCGACGGCATGGACCATCATGGCGCGGATGCGGGACGCCCCAACGGGGCCGACCTCCGGGGCGTGGAAGGCCAGTTCTGGCCCCTGGCGAACCACCTGTTGAGGTCTGTGAACGCGCCTTGACGATCCGTCAAGGCGCGTTCACAGACCCTTTCGTGTGGCGGTGTCCAGGACTCCGTACGCCTCCATAGAGCCCCCACTCATCCAGGCCGGAGTAAATCAACACGGTGCGGCACGAGGGGGCAGACAGGTCTCGGCGCGTCTCTCGCGCCTGCCACCGTCGACGAAGCCACACCTGGGAACCTCACTCTTCGGCGATCCATTGGGCGAGGGAGATCAGGGTGGTTTCGACGCTGTTCGTCATGTAGTCGCGGAGTGCGTCGAGGTCGGCGCGGGTGGTGCCCAGTACGGGGTCGAGGCGGAGGAGTTGCCAGGACTGCTCGACGACGGTTCCGCGACCCTGGGGGTGGAAGGTCCAGTTCCACTGCACGATGCCGTCTTCGGCACCGCCGACCACGAAGGTGAAGGCCTCGCCGGGGTCGGCTCGTACGACCTGGGAGCGGGTGGTCCATTCCCTGCCGTCCTTCTGATTGCGGCCGCTGAACCAGGCGCCGGCCCGAGGCCCGGCGCCCTGGTCGAACGTGACGTCGGTCGCGTTGGGGCTCCAGCGGCCGATCGCGGACACGTCACTGACCAGGTCATAGACCCGGGCGGGTGCAGCATCCACCCATGCGCGTCTGGTGAAGGCGAAGGCTGATGCGGCCAGAACCTCGAAGAGGTCGTGTTCGTTGGTGGTTGCGCTCAAGGCGTCCTCCTGGGTACGTGCGGGGTGGTGCCGGGTTCGGCGACGCCCACGTCATCACCAGTCCTGCCGGGGAGCCAGACCGGCTGGTACCTATCCACAGCTGGGGCAGGCTGTGCGTTTCGAGTCGGCCCATACTCGGATCCATGACCGGAAAATCGCAGCTCGGGGACTTCCTGCAGGCGCGACGCTCCCAGCTGCGTCCCGAGGACATCGGGATGCCCACCTATGGGGAGCGTCGGCGTGTGCCGGGGCTTCGGCGCGAGGAGTTGGCGTTGCTGGCGGGTGTGAGCGCCTCCTACTACACACGGCTTGAGCAGGGGCAGTCACTGAGCGCGTCGCCCGAGGTGCTGGACGCGATCGCCGGGGCTCTGCGGCTGGACGAGTCCGAGCGGCGGTACCTGCACGACCTGGCCCGGGCGGACAGGCCTCGTACTCGGGGCCGGCGGCCTGCGCCGGAGCGTGTGACGGAGGCGACGGCTCAGTTGCTGGACGTGCTGGCGGACGTTCCCGCGATCGTGCTCGGCCGGCGCAGCGACGTGCTGGCGTGGAATCGCCTGGGCCACGCGCTGTTCGCCGGGCACCTGGACCCTGGCGTCCCGGACCTGTCGGCGCAGCGTCCCAACATGGCCAGACTGGTGTTCCTCGACTGTCATACCCGCGACCTGTACGCGGACTGGCCGAGCAAGGCCAGGGCGGTGGTGGGGAATCTGCGCCTGGTGGCGGCCCAGCATCCGCAGGACACGGCGTTGCACGCGCTGCTGGGTGAACTGAGCGCAAAGAGCGGTGAGTTCGCCTCGATGTGGGCCGACCATCGGGTCAAGGCGTGTGCCGTCGCCGCCTATGAGATGCGGCACCCGCTGGTCGGCCCGCTGACCGTCGTTCAGCAGACCCTGAGCCATGGGCCGGGCCCCAACATGGTGGTCGCCACCACGGAGGCGGGCTCGCCCTCACGGGCCGCGCTGGCCCTGCTCGCCCAGGTCATCACCCAGGACACCGTCCCGGCCGACCCGGCGCAGCCGGCGCCACGGGCAGACGTCGGCTGACCTCACGCAACGCCACCGGGCGCTCGACCGGCACTTGCGAGCACCCGTCCCACCCGGACACGGCTGACGACCAGCCGCCGGCATCAACCCCCGGGGCCGCAGGGCCCCGAGCGGAATCCACCTGTCTCCACGCGTGCGTCGGCGTGTTGCTGCCGCATGCCCGAAAACCAGTGAAGGAACCATGTTCAAGAAGATCTCCACGCCCGCCGTGTCGGCGGCCGTCCTTGTCGCGGCCGCTGCCGCAGCGCTCAGCCCGGCCGCGGCCTCGGCCGTCTCCGCCCCGCTGAGCAACGCGCGGATCGCCGTGCACTTCGACCTGGCCAAGGGCCAGACGCCGGAGAACGTCGCCCTGGCACCGGGCGGCGCCGCGTACGTCACCTTCGCCGAGGGCCGCCAGATCGCCGAGGTCTCCCCCAAGGGCGCCATCCGGATCCTGGCCACCCTGCCCAAGCCCGCCGACGGGGGTGTCCACACCCCGGTCCTGGGCTTCCCGCTGACCGTCGGCATCGTCCGTGCCCACGACGGAACCCTGTACTTCCTCTACGCCACCGGCACCCCCGACCTCACCGGCGTGTGGCGCCTGCGCCCCGGCGGCGAACCCCGGCGGATCGCCGCGCTGCCCGCCAACGGCCTGCCCAACGGCCTGGCGCTGGACCCGCGCACCCGCACCCTCTACGTCACCGACTCCGTGCTGGGCACCGTCTGGAGTCTGCCCACCACCGGCGGCACCCCCACCCCCTGGTCCACCGCCCCCGAACTGGCCTCCACCGGCTTCCTCGGCGCCAACGGCCTGAAGGTCCATCACGGCGCGGTCTGGGCCACCAACCTCGACAAGGGCACCATCCTGCGCATCCCCATCCGCCATGACGGGCGCGCCGGTTCGGTCCGGACCGAGGCCACCGGCCTGCCGGGGATCGACGACTTCGCCTTCACCGGCCACGGCGACCAGCTGCTGGCCGCGCTCAACGGTCCCGGTGAGGTCGCGCTCGTCCAGCCCGGCGGCAGCCACTCCGTCGTGCTGACCGCGGCCGACGGCCTGCAGAACCCCACGTCCATCGCCCTGCGCGGCGACACCGTCTACGTGCTGAGCGCCGCCTACGTCACCGCCAAGGACCCCGACCTGCTCCTCGCCCACCTGAACGACTAGGTTCTGTCCGGCGGATCACGACGTCGTAGGGTGCAGCGCATGCACAGCACCCTGACCGAGCACGCCAGGTGCCTTTACGGAGATGAATACCGTCCGACACCGGCGTGCGGCCAGGAGCACCGCGAGCACTACTTCGTCGAGGAGCTCACGTTCGCTGATGCGGACGCGATCCTCTCGATGCTGCGGGAGCTCTGCCCGAACCTGGTCGACGGCCAGCTCCCGGTGTGGATTCGCAACCTCGCCTATCGGCTCGTGCTCCTGCAAAGGCCAGCCGAGCCGGCTCTGCTTCGGGAAGCCGCGCAGAACCTGTGGCTGCATGGCCCGGACTGGGACGACATCGCGGCGGAACTCGGGCGGCGGGCCGAAGACCTGGAAGCCCTCTGACGGCACCGGCTCGTCAGGGCTTGAGCCACAGGCGGATCGAGGCCACGGTGACGGTTCCGGCGAAGACGTAGGCGCGTTTGTCGTATCGCGTGGCTATGGCCCTGGAGTGCTTGAGCTGGTTGATCGTGCGCTCGACCTCGTTGCGGCGCTTGTACATCTCCTTGTCGAACCCGGCCGGCCTGCCACCCATGCCGCCTCGACGCCGGCGGTTGGCTCTCTGGTCCTTCGGTTCGGGGATGGTGTGCTTGATCTGGCGTCTGCGCAGGTAGCGTCGGTTTCGGCGGAAGCTGTACGCCTTATCGCCGCTGAGGTGGTCGGGGCGAGTGCGCGGGCGCCCGCCGCTTGGCCGCTTGACCCGAATCCGTTCGAGGACCGGGATCAACTGCGGGCTGTCACCCCACTGGCCGGGCGTGATCAGCAGTGCCAGCGGTCGGCATCCGCCTTCGCCAGCGAGGTGGATTTTGCAGGTCAGGCCGCCCCGGGAGCGTCCGAGTCCTTCGTCGGGGCGGTGCTGCCGAGGCGTTGATCTTTTTTCGGGACTCGCGGCGTTCTCCACGGGGCTCCGGCCGCGTGCTGGTGAGCCGGCACGAGGTCGAGTCGACGCTGACCATGCTCCAGTCCACTCGGCCGTGGACATCGGCGTCAGCCTGGATCGCCTGGATCGCCTGGATCGCCTGGAGGATCCTGTCCCAAGTCCTGTCCGCGGACCAGCGCCGATGCCGCTCGTAGACGGTCTTCCAACTGCCGAAACGCTCAGGCAGGTCACGCCACGGCAGCCCGGTGCGGACCCGGAACAAGATCCCGTTGATCACCTGCCGGTGGTTGCACCACCGTCCGCCCCGGGCACCGGACTTCGGCAGATGCGGTTCAAGCCGTATCCACTCGTCATTCGTCAGATCACCCCGCCCCATGGTCAGAACAACGACCCGACCGCACGACGGTCACATGATCCGCCGGACAGAACCTGGCCGCCGACAGGTCCTCACCGGCGAGAACCAAGGTGATTCCACGTTCGGCAAGGAATCTCGAAGGTTGCGCAGCGCAGGAGTCACGGATCGCGATGCACACGGTCCTGAGAAAGGCATCCGCCCGCAGTAGGTGCCGAACTGAGCGGCAAAGACTGATCGTGCCGGCCGCCTACGACCAGATGATCGGCCTCGAACTCGACCAGCTGTCCGCCGACGGCTGAGCGGGGTCGCGGTCCCTTGCGATCTTCTCGCCGGTGACGGCGTCGAAGAGACCGTGCCCGTCGTGCGAGACGACCATCACCAGATCGTGGCCGGTATCGGGGTCCGTGGCGAAGCCGATACCGAGCAGCCCGCTGGCAGGGACGCCGTACTCGTACTCGAAGACGGGCCGCCAGGGTTCGGGCGCGGGCACCACAGGGGCCGCGAGAAGCCGGTTGCGCATCGCCCGCTGGTAGGCCGAGAGGTCCGGCTCATGCTCGGACTGCCCGACCAGAGGCGTCTTCTTCGTCCACTTCATCACCGGACCATGATCCACACCCCAGCAGGCCGGTCCCGAAGATGACCCCGGTCCACCACGCAGGCGTAACTTGCATCCACCGTCATCGGGGTGGGCGCCTGCCTTGCTCGGCGGGCGGTACGTTCTACCCGGCGGACGGCTACCACCAGCAGTATCTTGACCGCAACATCAACGGCCACGGCGGAACCGGCGTCTCCTGTCCGATCGATGTGGCTCCAACCAAGGGGGGAGTTTCGCCATCGACCCTGAGCTCATGGCGGCTTTGTGGAGGGAACGGCATCCGGCGGGCCCTCCCGTCGCTCACACGTTCCGCACCAGGTACGCGGATCACTGGGTGCGCTTCCACAGCCTCCCCGGCTCGAAGCGCTACCCGGAGTCCGAGGACGAGCACGCGATCGTGCTGGACCGGTACAACACGATCCTGGACGAGTTGTTCGCGGACACGGACGTATTCGTGGTGACCATGGACTGGTCGGACACACCGACCGGGCCCGAGGGCTACCCGACACCACGACAGACACTGCACCCCGACAGCATCCGCTGGTGGACCGAGTCGGACCAGGACGACCCCGACCCGGAGTTCCACACCCACACGCGGCTGTACGCCGATCGGCGCCGGTGGAACCGCGGCTGCATCGACGGGCTGTTGCGAGCCGTCGCGGACGAGGCGCTCGTCGAAGTCTTCATCGCCGACACGGAACTGCGACGCATCCACCACCCCTACGACGGCGGCGCAGACGTCATCCTTGCCACGCCTGCAGAACGTGACCGCGTACGTGACCGGCACACCGACTGGCTTTCCAGCCACCCAGCCGGCCTCTGAGAGCCGGGCCGGCTCCCTTTCCCCGGTCGGCCGCGCAGGGGTCTGTGAACGCTGTTTGATGACTCATGTCAAGCCGTGTTCACAGACCTCTTCAGCAGGTTCAAGGGGTCGACCGGACCGATGGAGCCGAGCCCCTCATCAGCCGACCTGGGCGTCTCCCAGTACGGTGCTGTCGAGGTGTGCGGCGAGTTTCTCCGCCCGTGAAAGATCACCCCAGTTGTCCACGTGGACGAAGACAGTGTGGTGGTCGGCCGGCTGAGACAAGTGGACATCGTCGCCGTTGAAGACGACTTCGACGCCGTCGTAATTGGCGGCGCCGGGCCGCTCGGCCTCGGCATCGTCCGGCCATCTGCCACCCCGACCGATCGAGGCCATTCCCTTTCCCTTCCCGACAGCTCGCACGAACTGCTCCTCCGCGGTGGTGATCGCCAGGTTGAACTCCGTGTAGTCATGTGTCACGGGGTCCCTCCGGGGGTGGACGTAGCAGAACTCGGCATCGGGAAGCACCGCCGCCATCCGTCGCGTGTCCTCGACAGTCAGCATGTCGGCCATCAGGATCACCTCGTCGTCGTGCTCCTCCAGCAGAGCTGTCAGGCGCAGTGCCTGCGTCCACGCTTCGACGGCATCGCTGGTGCGGAAGACGGGATACGCCCGCGAGTTACCCATGTGCCCCACTCTCACATGGGGTAAAGAATATGCCGCAATCGGGTTCGGCCGGGGCGTCCTATCGGCTTCGGCAGTGTGAGGGCCTGCGATGCTCGGCTCTCTGACGTCCGCCGCCTGCGATCACGCCGGTGCCTCGCGTGCGGCATTGCCGAGATGTTGCTCCATGCGCCGGCCGCCACTTGGTCCGCACGGATAACTGCCCGCCGCCTGCGGCTGGCGTGCGCCGTCAGATCGAGCAACGAGTCGAAAATCGGTGGTCACCTGAGCTGACCGGGCCCACGCTGTACGCCATGGAAGAATCGCAACGTCAGATCCGCGCGGCCCACACGGACTCCACGATCACCGTCTATCAGGCGTACCGCCCGGAGATCGGCGGCCCCGCCGCCCGCGACGGCCGTTTCCCCGCCGCGTGGAAGCCCGACCGCATGACATGGATTAAACCCAGTTTCATGTGGATGATGTACCGCTCCGGCTGGGGCATGAAGGAGGGGCAGGAGACCGTCCTCGCCGTCGAGATAACTCGCGACGGCTTCGACTGGGCCCTGCGCCATGCCTGCCTGTCGCACTACGTCCGCGGACTGCATCCCGATCGCAGCGCCTGGCAGCGCGACCTCAAGCGCGCGCCGACCCGCGTCCAGTGGGATCCCGAACGCGATCTGCACCTGCATCCCCTGCCGCACCGCTCGCTGCAACTGGGGCTCTCGGGTGAGGCGTCGTCGCGGTACGCGAACGAGTGGATCGTCTCCATCAGCGACGTGACCCCGCTCGCCCACGAGATCCACGCACTCGTCAGGGACCGCGCACTGGATTCGGCCGCCCAACTGCTGCCCCAAGAGCAGGAATACCCGGCTGGTACGGAACTCCTGGCCCACCTGTGTCCCTGACCGGCGATCCGGGCACAACCGCCGACACGACCCATGGGTCGCAGGGCGGTAAAGGTCTGTGAACGCTGTTTGATGACTCATGGCAAGGCGCGTTCACAGACCTTTAGCTTGTATCGGGATGGACTGAGCGTCCGCACAACACCTTCGCGAAAGTAGTCTCTTGCGACTGCCTCTCGCGTCCTTGCCGCGAGGATCGGCGCCACTCGGGTTCGTCCCTCGCGACGTCTTCCAATGAGCGAATCACTCTGAGGTTGTCGGTGGCGCCAGCCGGGGGAAGTGAATGGCAAGGAAGTCGCGGATGATCTGCAGGGCCTGCTCCGGGGGGACATCCGCGTTCGGGTCGTCGGGCAGACCGGCGATCCGGATGCCCTGCTGGTCGGCGAATCCGCGGATGCCTTCGAAGGCGGCTTTGCCGAGGGTGGACAGGCTCTTGCCGATGATCAGGGCGTCCTCGACGTACTGGGGCACCGGGCGTGGGTCAGCCACCGGCCAGGTGGCCGGGTCGCGGGGGGTGTCGAGGGTGAAGGCGTGGGTGAAGGTCCGGGCGGCGGCGTCGCGTGCGGTGAACGGCTCGCCCAGATCCCAGCGCTCGCGCAGAGTGGCGATGAGCGAGGTGTGGCGGTGCTCCTCGTTGAATACCTCGCCCTCGGCCACCCACGGGGAGACCACGATGGCCGGGACCCGGTAGCCAGATCGGTCGAACGTGAACCCGAGCTGGCCGGCCGGGGCGGACGGGTCGGGTGGCGGCACGGGGCCGGGCGGGACGTGGTCGTAGGTGCCGCCGGGTTCGTCCCAGCCGATCAGCAGGGCCGTGTTCCATACGTTGGACCCCTCCGCGCTCTGCATCGCCTTGTAGGCGTTGTAGATCCGGGCCAGGAACGCCTCGCCGCCCAGGATCGAGGACGGCGGGTCCACGCCGGGGATCACGACGCCTTGGCCCAGGGCGCGCGAGACCGCGGGGTGGTAGTCGCCGTGTCCGAGTACCAGGCACGGCTCGATGAAGGAGAAGTCGGGCAGGTCCCCGGTGGCGGCGTCGGCCTCGAACTGCGAGAACGGCACGAAGTGCGTCTCGAAGCGGTCCTTGAGCCGCGGGTAGTGGATCAGACCGGTCATGGAGAACCGGTCCGGCTCGGCGATGTACACCTTCCAGGTCCGGCCGTGCTGCTCAAGCCGGTTGAAGATCGTCTCGGCGTCGTTGTGCAGGACCCAGTTCTGGACCGGCGAGTTCACCACGAACCCCGACGCCGTTGCAGCGGTCCAGAACGACCGGTTGGTCAGGGTCTGCGAGGGCACTTCGCTGAACCAGTGGTCGAACACGCCGAAGGCGCGCGCCAGCCCGCTCAGCACGGGGATCTGTTCCGGGGTGAACCCGGTCATCACCTGCGCGTACTCCTAGTAGGTGGGCTGGCGGCCCAGCTCCGCGGTCAGGGTGCTGATGTAGTCGGTGACGAAGCCGTCCATCGTGGGCGTGCGGCCGGGCTCGGGGGCGTTGTAGGGGGCCGTGACCTCGTCGCGGATCTTGAAGCGGTTGTGCTCGTCGAGGATGTTGAAGAGCTGGGTGTTGGTGTGCGGGTACTCCTCGCCGGTGTCCGGGTTGGGGCTGTCCATGTCGGTGGCCACGGTGTACGGCACCACCTTGCGGTCGGCGCCGTGCTCGGCCCACTCCGGGATCGGGTTCGTGAGGTCCCTGCCGGCCACGCCCTCGAACGTCTTGCCGTCCTGCGGCCCGTACAGGCGGCCGAGTACATTGTCCAACGACCGGTTCTCGAACACGACCACCACCACGTGATCGAGCGCATGGTCCTTGCTCCGACTCACCATGGGGTGACCTCATTCATCTCGACAGGCCGGCTCTGCCACCGCACACGCGCTGCCAGAGGCACCCGAAGGCCGCCCGCGGGCCCCTGATCCCGGCGTGAAACTGCAGGACGTCTTGGACGCGTGGCATCCCGCACCGAACGGCGCGGAATTGCGCTCGGGACTCCGGGCGCGCAGGCAAGCCGTACTCAAGGGGCAAGGGGCCGCAAGGTTCCTTCCACCGTGCCGCCCCCGACTTCCAGCGTGCCTCCGTCCCGGCACAACCGCACGCGGGGCCCCTGCTCCTCGACGCAGGCTGACATGGCGGCGCCGCACTGTAAGCCCTCGCCGTCAGAAACGGGTATGAGTCTGCGAACGCGGCATGATGATCCATGTCATCCGATCCCTCTGCCACACCACCGGAAACGGCCCTCCCAGGCCACCATTCGATCCTGCCGGGCCCGACCCCGTGGTGCGACGGTTTCACAGTCGGCACAGAGGCAGGCGGTGTCCGGCCCGCTTTCGCGTTACCGTCGCGCCATGTCCAAGACCGATATAGACGCAGTGACCGCAGAGTTCTTCGGTGCCTTCGACAACCGGGACGGCAAGGCTGCCGACGTGGACCGGATCAGCCGACTGGTTCTCCCGGGCGGTGTGATCGTCAAGACCGGCCCGGAGTTCACCGTCTACACCGTGGACGAGTTCATCGAGCCCCGCCGGCAACTGCTGGCCGACGGCCGCCTGGTCGAGTTCTCCGAGTGGGAGACCTCCGAACGGACAGAGATCGCGGGCGACATCGCTTCGCGGTTCAGTAAGTACCGCAAGTCCGGGATCTTGGACGGCCGGCGGTTCGAGGGAGTGGGTGCGAAGACCATCCAGTTCGTCCGCACCTCACAGGGCTGGCGGATCGCGGCGGTCGCCTGGTATGACGAGCCCTGACCCCCGACACAGGTCTCGCAGCGACTCACCGGCATGGGTCGATGACGCCCCCTCGGGCCTTGTGCCGGACCCGGTGGCGCCGGTCGGTGCTGGTGGCCGGCGGGCCTCGGCGTCACCGGCTCGTGGCATGGCCTCCCCACCGTGCAGACCAACCAGGCACGCGTGCGTGATGAAGTAGCACCTTTTCACTTGACGACTCATCAGAACGTTTACACCGAGCCCCCTTTGTCGAACCGCGTGGAGGGTGACACGCTCGTCGCCAAGCGCGCTTCCGCCGACTCCCGGGCGGGACCGGCGGAAGCGCGTGGAAAAGGGCAGTTCGCGCCGTCCCTGTACGGACGCAACGTCAATGCCCTGAGGTGGTCGGAAGGAATACGGGCCGAAGCGACACCGAGCGACGGCGGCCAGGCGTCCCGAGTGACGCCGCAGTACGACGTCCCGTGCGTACCACCGTCACAGCGCCGCGTGCACCCCGTGCCGGTCATGGCACACTGCGGCCATGTCTGACGGCCACGCCTCCACGACTCCGCATTCCCGGCCGGATCCACCCCGTGTGGCCTGGCGCAGGCAGATGCGCGAGCGGGTCATCACCGAGGCAAAATCGCTGGCCGCCGAAGACGGCTGGGACCGTGTCCGGGTGGCTGACCTTGCCCTGCGGGCCGACGTATCACGCCCGTCGATCTACAAGGAATTCGGCGACCGGGCGGGGATCGGCCGTGCCCTGGTGGAGCACGAGACGGACGCGTTCCTCATCGGCCTCACCGCGATACTGGACGCCCATCGCGGTCGCCTTGCCCCGGCGCTGGAGGCGGCTGTGGCCCACGCCCTGGAACAGGCAGCGGTCAACCCGTTCATCGGCGCCGTACTGACCGCCACGCGCGGGGGCACCGATGCCCTGCTGCCCTTCCTGACCAGCAGACCCGAGCCCGTCTTCTCCAGCACCCGGCGACTGCTCTGCGCGTGGCTCGGCGAAACAGTCCCGCACACCGCGGAGGACCGTCGCAGCGCGGCCGCCGATCTGGCCGTACGCCTCACCCTCAGCCACATGCTGCTGCCCGCCCACGACCCGGGAGCGACCCCGCAACACATAGCGCGGACCGTGTGCGCGGTCCTTGGTGTACCGGAGCGGAACTGACCCGCGTGCGGGCATCCGTTGGGGGCAGACACGCGGAGGCCGGGACCACGTCACCGCCCGGTTCACGACAGCAGCCCACCACCTGACCGACAACACCACCTGCTCGACAGCACCGCAGAGCCGCCGTCGGGCCGGGAAGCCCCTGCGGCCTCCGGTCCGATCCACTCCACGCCATTGAGCTCAACCGGGCCTGGGAATACTTACCTTGACAGAGTCGAGGTCAGCGACTCCGAGGACCTGTATTGGGCACGTACCGCCCGACCGCCGTGGCTGACGGCGCAGGAGGCGGCGTCGAGGGGTGGCCTGCAGGCCAGGGAGATCAACATCGACGCCGGGTGGTACCAGGGCTGCGGCTTCCGCATCGTCGTCCTCGACCCTGACTGGGATCATGAGCACGCCTCCCACATCACATCCGACCTCGGTGAGTTCGTGACCACCCTTGAGGGGTGGATGCGGCTGATCACCGAGCGCGGGGAACTCCCCAAGGCGTGAGACAGCCGGGGGCGGGAGCGGAGCCCCCGCCGTCCGAGCCCCGGGTGTCCGGCCCGGGGCTTCGGTCGGTTCGGCCGGGGCGGGGTCAGGCGGTCGCCTCCGCGGGGGCCAGGTCCTGGGTCTCCTGCCGTACGACTCGCCGGCGCCGGGACGGCATGCCCACCGTCGGGTTGGCGACGCCCCAGGCCGCGCCCTTGCAGATCAGCTCCTTGTAGAGGGCGGCCACACGGCCCGTCAGGGCGCGGTCGACCGCTCGGTCGTCGGCGGTGACGAACTGGATCAGGCCCTCCCTGCGGCCGAGGGAGACGCACTGCTGGAAGTAGCGGATGGAGACCTGGGGGATCTTGGTGCCGGTGAGGCGGGCCGCGATGGCGTCGGCGGCCTGCCAGGCCATGGGGACGCCCGAGGCGCAGGACATGCGGAGGGGCTTGTCCTGGGGGCCGATGGCCATCGCGGCGTCGCCGACGGCGTAGACATCGGAGTGGGAGACCGAGCGCATCGTGCTGTCGACCACGATCTGGCCGCGGTCGGTGACCTCCAGGGTGGTGGCCCGGGCGATCGGGTGAACGGCGAAGCCGGTGGTCCAGACCGTGACTGCGGCGGGGACGGTCCGTCCGTCGGCGGTCGTCACGCCGTCCGCCGTCACGGCGGTGACCGCCGCGTGCTCGTGAACCTCGATGCCGAGCCGGTCGGTCACCTTCCGCAGGTGAGCGCGGCCCTTCTCCGAGAGCCAGTCGCCGAGGGCGCCGTGCGCGGCCAGGGAGACGTTGAGTTCCGGGCGGGCCTCGGCGATCTCGGTCGCGGCCTCCAGGCCGGTCAGGCCGCCGCCCACGACGGCCACGTGCATGCCGGCGTCCAGCGCGGCGAGGCGGTCGCGGAGGCGGCGGGCGCCGGGGCGGCTGGCCAGCTCGTCGGCGTGTACGGCGGTGCCGGGGACGTCTCCGTCGTTCCAGCCGCTCCCGAGGGCGTAGACCAGGGTGTCGTAGGCGAGCTCGGCCGGGCCGTCGGCGCCGGTGACGGAGACCGTCCTGCGGTCGGCGTCCACAGCGGTGACCTTCGCCAGCTCCAGCTCCACACCCGTGCCGGCGAACATCTCGCTGAACGGCCGCGGCTTGAGGTCCTGGCCCGTGGCGACCTGGTGCATCCGGACACGCTCGACGAAGTCGGGCTCCGGGTTGACGAGGGTGATGGTGACGTCCTCGCGGTGCAGCCTCTTGGCGAGGCGGCCGGCGGCGGTGGCTCCGGTGTAGCCGGCTCCGAGGACGACGATGCGGTGCTGCATGTCCGTGCTCCTGTCTGGGCGGGTCCGCCGTTGTCCGGCGTGGTGTCGCCCCTTGAACCGGGCAGCCCGGCGTTTCCTGACAGGATCGGAATGTGACCTGCGCCACATCACGTCAGAGCGTGTAGAGCGGTCCCTCCCCGTGGTCCGTGGCGGCCCACTGCCGGGTCGCGCGGACGAGTTTGTCGGGGTTGACCTGACTCCGGACGGCCACGATGCCGTCCGCGGTGACCTCCAGGCAGGTGATCCCGACGACCCTGCCGTCCACGACGGCGACGATCGCGGGCCCGCCGTTGGCGGTTGTGGCGTACATGTCGGGCGCGCCGCCGATGTACTTCCGCTTGGCGTCGCTGGGCTTGAAGAGACCGCGCAGGAAGGTGGCGACCGCGTGCGCGCCCTCGAACGCCTTCGCGCGTGCCGGGATCTTGCCGCCGCCGTCACCGACCGAGACGGCGTCCTGGGTGAGCAGGCGGATGAGGGGGTCGGTGCGGCCGCTGGTCGCCGCCGCCAGGAACTCCTCGACGATCCGCCGTGCGGCGTCCTCGTCGACCTCGGTGCGCGCCTTGCCCTCGGCGACGTGCTTCTTGGCCCGGTGGTAGATCTGCTGGCCGGCGGCCTCGGTGATGTCCAGGATCTCGGCGATCTCCCGGTGCGGGTAGTCGAAGGCCTCCCGCAGGACGTACACCGCCCGCTCCTTGGGCGACAGGCGCTCCAGCAGGACGAGGACGGCGTACGACACGGACTCGCGCTGCTCGGCGGTGGCGGCGGGGCCGAGCATCGTGTCCCCGGCGAGCAGCGGCTCGGGGAGCCACCGTCCCACGTACGTCTCGCGCCGCGCGCGGGCCGAAGTCAGCTGGTTGAGGCAGAGGTTGGTGAGGACCTTGGTCAGCCAGGCCTCGGGCACCTCGATCCGGCCGACGTCGGCCGCCTGCCAGCGCAGGAACGTATCCTGTACGGCGTCCTCCGCCTCGCCCGACGAGCCGAGCAGCCGGTAGGCGATGGCCTCCAGCCGGGGCCTGGCGGCCTCGAATCGGTCCACGTCACTCATGCTCAGGGCCATGCCCGCGATCTTAGGCGCCTCCGCGCCGGATCGACAGGGCGGCCCTCCGCCTGACAACGACGGAGGTCTACGGGCTCGTTGGCAGACCGAGCCGACGCCGGACGACCGGGGCGGGCCCTGCACCGCACCCGAGAACAAGCGCTCCGGCCTGACCGCCACCGCGGTCGGCGCAGTCGCTGATCGTGAGGACAACGGGGCCGCCTACCGCGATATCGGGCGTGTGCGCCGGCTTGAGCGCTCAGCATGACGGCTCTCGTTCCGCAGGGTGGTCGCGGCGTTCACCCGTGCGGGTAGGAAAGGTGCCCCTGCACGCGTGTCACGCAGTGGCAGGTAGCACGGGCCGGTCAGTTCGTGACGTGGAACTCGTTGCCGGCGGCGTCGAGGAACTCGCCTGGTTCCCTGTCGGATCGGGTGACCTCCAGGCGCAGCCTGTTCCTTCCCGCCTTCGGCGCCGCGGGCGGTCCCATCACCAGCGAGACCGTGCTGGAGGACCTCCGGCGCAGCCGGACACCCCAGTCGTGGTGCTCGACCGCGTGCCAGTCGGCCAGGGACTGCCAGAAGGCCGACTGCGCGAAGCGGTCTTCCTCGGCGACGTCGAGGCAGACCGCGACGAGGCCGGAGTCGGCGAGCACACCGGGGTGGCCAGGACGCAGCACGCAGAACTCGTTGCCCTCCGGATCGGCCAGCACGTCCCACGGGACGTCTCCCTGGCCGATGTCGACCCGCGTCGCACCGAGTGCGACCAGGCGTGCCACCTCGGCTTCCCAGTCGGGTCCCCCGGCCAGGTCGAGGTGGAGTCGGTTCTTGGGCGACGCCTTCGGGATCACGGTCGGCACGAAGCGCAGTCGCAGGCCGCCCGTCCGACCCTGCGTAGCGTCCAGCCAGAAGCGGTCCATGCGCGCGACATCCAGCGCGTCGATCACGATCCCCGTCAGCAACCTGTTTCCCCCAAGCCGTCGAGTCCCTCAGCTCCCCATTGTCTCCGCCGCTGTCGGCCGCCACGGGCTGGAGCGCGGCGAGGTGTCCGCACCCTCGGGCCGGTGAGGTGGGAGGCCCGACGCGAAGGCGAGGATGTCGGCGACCGCATCGCGCAGGCTGTCGAAGTGACGGTGCACGCCGTTCTCCGCGTCGGCGGTGTTGACGCCCCACACCGTCATCCCGGCACGCAGGCCGGACTGCACCCCGGAGGGGGCGTCCTCGATGACCAGGCATTCCTCCGGTCTGGCGCCGAGTCGCGCGGCGGCCTGCAGATACGGCACCGGCGACGGTTTCCCTTCCTCCACGGCGGCCGCGTCCACCAAGACCTCAGGCACCGGCAGACCCGTCCGCGCGAAGCGCCCACGTACCCGGTGCTCGTAGTTCGAGGTCACCAACGCCCAGGCCCCGGGCCTCAAAGCACTCAGCAACTCCACGGCGCCGTCGAAGGCCGCATAGGTGCCGGAGCGAACGTCCTCGTCCTCCAGTTCATGGAGCACGGCCAGGCACTCTCGGGGGTCCTTGTCCGACGCGACCCGCGCGAAGGTCTCCATGGGTCTCGTCCGCAGCGCCACTCGGTGAACCTCGTCGGGGTCGAGCCCATAACGCTCTGCCCATGTTCGCCAGACCAGGCGCTGGTTCTCCACGGCATCGATCAACGTGCCATCGACATCGAACAGGACATACCTCGCCGCACCGGGACGGCCGGGTTCACTGATCACGCGTCGATCATGTCATCAGGCGCTCGGCCGGATCACAGCGTGTTCTGGCCGGGCCGGCAAGGCCGTTCGCACATCGGGGTGACGGCTGCTGAGCCAGGGCAGTTGCGTGTCCACGACGGACGTGGGGCGCTCCGGCCCGTTCGGCAGGCCCGCGGGCCAGGCAGCACGGTCGCGGACGAAGGCGCCCAGCAGATAGGCGATATGGGGTTGATCGGCTGGGTACGCCTTCGCCAGGCGTTCCAGGGCATAGATGCCGCCCAGGCGAACGTCGCACGTCGGGCTGCCCAAGTGGCCTATGGCCTTGCTGAACCGGTCGGCGACCTGGCCCTCGCGGGCCAGTCCTGGGGCCCGTCTGGATCATCTGGTGGTTGGCCAAGGCTGCTGACTGGAGAGTCGACCGCGGTACCGATAGTGGCGTACGCGTCGGCGCGGAGGACTTCCGCATGACTCACGGCATCAGTTCGATGTGCGGATGGTCCGGGGATGCCGGGCAGACGTGGAGTTGGAGGTCGTAGTCGCCGATGATGTCGATCAAGGTGAAGTTGCCGTCCTGGGCGCCCAGGGGAGGCGGGGCCGGGTTCGTCCGTTCCTCCTCGGCGATCCAGGTCTCGCTGCCGCCGTCCCATTCCGAGGAGGCGATGGTGAGGAGCGGGACCTGCTCGGTGCCGCACTCGGGGCAGGGGCGGGGCACGGGGTCGGTGCGGGGCCAGCTGCTCCAGCCGCCGGTCTTCCAGCCGGGGGCGGTGGAGAGGTTGGTCAGGTAGAGCTCCTGCGGGTCGTCCGCGTAACTGCTGTACAGCGCACGGTCGATCGTCTCCCAGCGGCTCATGTCGTCCAGCTGGTCCCGAAGCTCCTTGTCCAGCTCCCTGGGGTGGGGGAATTCGGTGACCTGCTCCGGTGAGAACAGGCACGGCTCCGGGAGGTAGTACGCGGACTGGATGATCGGCGGCTCGGGCGGTGCGTCGAGGACGTCGGTGACGGTGGCGGAGGAGCGCCAGAAGAGCGCGGTCTTCGGGTGGGCGTGTTCCGCGTGGTCGAAGGGGCACCACAGGACCTGGAGGAGGTCCGCGTCGGGCGGGCGGGGGAAGGGGATGTCTCGGGCGTAGAGCTGGGCGACGGGGAAGAGGGGGATCGGGCCGTCGAACCACGGGCGGCCCGCGCTGATCCGCTCCAAGGTCTCCCGTTCCTCGGGGGTCCACTGGGGCGCCTGAGGGTCGAGGTGCAACCGTTCGGCCGATGCGGCGCAGACACGGCGGTGGAGCCGGATGTCGTCCGGTGAGTGGACCACTCTCGTCACGCGACTGTCGTGCGGCTCGTCGCAGTACGGCCACGGCTCGTCGGCGGGCCACAGGAGCGGGCCGCCGACGGAGCTATCGTGCACGGTCGGGGCCCCCGGCCGCGGGTGCAGCCGGGTCGCCGTGCGCGCCAGTGGGGCCAGTTGAGGAAAGAGCGCGGTGATGTCGAACGGCCGCGGTGGGGTCGTAAAGATGGCGTTCACAGCGGTGATGCTGCCAGCAGCGTCTGACAACGGGCGTACCGATCCATGTCAGCTGACACCCCACAGCTTCCCTGAGCCAGCAGGCGGACCAGAGAAGGATGAGCGCGCACGATTGTGGAGTCCGCCGAGACGACCGACCACGGCCCCCGGCGCGGTGGGGACCACCGACAGCTGCGACCTGGCCCCAAGGTCGAGGTCGCCCTCCCCTTGACCTGGGATCGACCGGTCAGCGACCTCAACCGGTAGGGCGTGCACCGGGCTCGTGGGGTCAGGTGGGAATCCGTACCGTCTCCACCCAGCTCGGGGGCTGCGGTGCCGTGGAGCCGATCAGGGCCGCTATGACCCGGCAGGGCGGATTCCCGTCGGGCCAGGGGGTGAAGCCGTCGGTGAGGACCACGACGATGTTCGGACGGTCCGGCGTCGCGAGCGCCGCCTCGATGCCGACGCGCATGTCCGTGCCGCCACCGCCGCCCAGGGTGATCTGCTCGGTGGCCGCCACCCGGGACACGGCCTGCACATCGGCGTCGCACGCCAGGACGGTCACGCGGTTGCCCCGTACACCCACCTCACGCAGCACACCCGTCACCTCCGCGAGGGCGGCGGCCAGTTCGGCGTCGCCCATCGAACCGGAGGTGTCGATGACCACGGCCACCCTCGGCAGCGGGCGGCGCAGACTCGGGAGGACGACGCCGCGCAGGGCCGGGGTGCGGCGCGAAGGGCGGCGATAGGTGTAGTCGACGGCTCCGCCCGCCCAGGCCGCGGCTTCCCGGACCGCGCCGGACAGCGCCTGCCGCCAGTCCACCGTGGGTTCCAGGATCTGCTCGGCCCAGCGTTGCCAGCCCCCGGGCAGGGTGCCGCGAGTGCGCTGGTGGGCGCGCATCGCGTCGGCGGTCTGCCGCCGCAGTGCCTGTGCCTCGATCTCCCCGATCCGTGCCGACCCGGCATCTCCCGGCAGCTCCCAGGGCCCGGGCCGGCCGTGGGCGCCCGATCCGCAGTCCGGCGTACGCACCTGCGGCGGCAGCCGGTCGACATACACCTCGAACAGCCGGCCCTCGGGAAGGCCGAACAGGCGGGGTTCCATGCGCCCCTCGGGCAGCCGGAGACCGTCGGCGAGCAGATCGTCGTTGATCTCGCAGTCCTGGGCGACGTTGACGCGGTGCCAGTCGCGCTGGGCGGCGGCGGGGAGCCGGTCCGCCCGGCCGTGGTGGTCGCGCAGCAGGTGCGCCACCTCGTGCACCCACACGCCCGCGAGCTCGGGCACCGCTGTCGCCTCGACGAAGGCAGGCGACACGTAGCAGCGCCAGTGCCGGTCCACGCCCATCGTGGGCACCTGCGTGCTCGGCACCACGGTCAGGGAGTACAACGCGGCCGCCAGATACGGCCGGTCGCTCGCCGCCCGGTAGCGGGCGGCGAGCAGTTTGGTCATGTCCAGGGCCCCGCTGGAGTCCTCCGTGGTACCCGCGCCCCTCACCGGCCGCCGCCGGGCAGCGCCCCCGACATCTGCAGCAGGTCCAGGAACCCGTCGATGCCGGGCGGTACGGGCCAGTCGAGCTGCCGCATCATCGCGAGGTCGGTGGCGGCCCGGGCGGCCACGTCCGGTACGCCCGCGTCCACGGCCTTCGCCAGCACGGTCCAGCCTGCCTCCCACCGGGGCCGGGTGAGGTCGCTCTGGATGGCGGCGACCACCGCGATGAGGAACGCCAGTTGCCGGTCGCCGCGTTCGGGCAGGGCGAAGGCGTCCGGGTCGGCGAGGACGCGGTCGGGGTCGGGCAGGTCGAGGTGTTCGAGGTAGGACAGCAGCTCGAGGCCCGCGCCGTCCCCGACGGCACCGGTCAGCGCGGCGGCCAGGGCCTCTCGGCCGGCGCTGGCCGCGTACGCGGTGGCGAGCAGCTTGAGCGCCATCTCCCAGGTCCGAGGGGACGGCCAGGACCGGCCGCGGCTCTCGGCGTCGCCGGGGATGTGGTGGACCAGGCCGGGCCTGGCCGTCAGGAAGCCGGAGATCGCGCCGCGGGCCCGGGCGACGGCGCCGGGCACCTTGGTGGCGCCGACGACGGGCACGGTCACCTCCGGCCAGGTGCCGGCCATGCCGCGGGCGACGGTCCGGGGGTCGTGGGTCCATTCGAGGTGGACGAACCGGTTGGCGAGGGGTGGGCTGAGATGCCAGCCGTCGGCCGCGCTGGAGGGCGGGTTGGCGGCGGCGACGATGCGTACCGCCTCCGGCAGGACCAGGCTGCCCACCCGTCGTTCGAGCACCACGCGCAGCAGGGCCGCCTGCACGGCGGGCGGCGCGGAGGAGAGTTCGTCGAAGAAGAGCAGACCCTGTCCGGCTCGCGCGAGGCGGACCGCCCAGTCCGGCGGGGCCATCGGGACGCCGGTCGTGGCCGGGTCGTCACCGACGATGGGCAGTCCGGCGAAGTCGGAGGGTTCGTGCACGCTGGCGATGACCGTCTCCAGCGGCAGGTCGAGCCCGGCGGCGAGCTGTTCCAGCGCCGCCGACTTGCCGATTCCGGGTTCTCCCCACAGCAGCACGGGCTGATTGGCCGTCACGGCGAGCGTGAGCGCCTCGAGTTGAGGGTTCGTGGCGGCTTCGGTGCGGTGCGTACGCAGCCTGCGGTTGAGATCGTCCGCGGCCGCCAGCGGGCCGGACGGCGCGGTGGGGGCGGTCACGTCGGTACTCAAAGGGGCAGCCTCTCCTCGTCGCCGGGCTCGTCGACGGACTCGTCACCGGGTTCGTCGGCAGGCTCGTCGCCGAACTCATCGGCGGGCTCGTCATAGGACTCGAAATCGTGGTCGGACTCGTCGGGCTCGTCGTCGTAGGCCTCCGCCTGCTCCTCCATCCATTCGTCCCACCACTCGGCGCCTATACCGGGGTGCTCCGCCTGGACGCGCTTCTGGAGGAAGGCCAGGTCGTGCCGCTTGTAGCGGCGGACGATCTGGGCCAGCGACAGATCGGACTCGTCGACCGCGTCGAGCCGTGCCCCGGCGGCGACGAGCGCCTCCACCAGCGCCTTCGAACCGAGGTCGTTGACCGCCACGTACAGCGGTGTGCGTTCCCGCTGGTCGCGGGCCTCAAGGTCGAGTCCCTCCGCCAGCAGCCGTGGCAGGAGCGGCTCGTGGTCGAGGAGGTTCAGCAGGTGCAGCAGGGTGCGACCTTTGGGGTCCCGTACGCGCGGGTCGACACCGGTGTCGAGAAGTTCCAGCACGCCGGGGGTGTCACCGTGCTGGACGCGCAGGAACAGTTCGTTGCGCTGGGCCCGCAGCGCCTTCGGCAGGCGGCCCTCGCCGGAGGTCCACGTCTGCTCCACGGCGAAGCATCCGGCGACGGCACCACCGAAGGCGCGCAGGGCACGCTCGCGCTGTTGTTCCGCGTCGCTGTGCGGCATGGCCATCAGGCCGCCGGAGCGGAAGGCCACCTCGTGCCATTCCCCGCGGCACCTGATCCGCACCGGTTCGGGGAGCGTCGGGCCCGGCGGGCCGGCCTGCGCTGCCGGGACGGGGAGGGCGGGGAACAGCGCCTCGCGGACGAGCGGATGAAGTTGCTCCGCCGCGATGCCACGGGCGCGCATGAGGTCGAGGTCGGGGAGCCTGCGCCACAGGGCCTCGGCGAGTATGGGACGGCCCTTGACCTCCTCCCGGTCGACGGCTCGCATCAGCAGTCCGCCGGACTCCGCGGGCTCCAGCAGGATGTGGGTCCGCCAGTGCGCGGCGATGACGAAGCGGTCGCCGACACCCTCGGCGATCTGCCGGCGGATCTCCGGCTCCAGGCGGGTGTGCTCGAGTGCGATCCCGCCCAGGAGCTCCTCGAGGGCGACCAACCGGCGCGAGTTCTGCGGGCGGGTCAGGTCCGCCTCGATGCCGGCGGCGGCGAGGGCGGCCTGTGTCTCGCCCTTCTGGTACAGCAGCGCGGCCCACTCGGCCCGCGCCGCCGGGTCCCCCGCGCCGGGATCGGCCGGGGGCAGTTCGTCCGTGCCGCGCGGGGTGGCGTCGGCGTGGAAGAACGGCGGCCGGTCCGTACCGCCGCCGCAGCGTTCGAGCAGTTCGGCGGTGTGCCGCGTGTCCCACAGGTGCCGCGCGGACCGCCAGTCCTCGGTGCCCGGCCCGAAGACTCCCGCGGCCGACTCGTTCTCGACCGTGCTGAACCGCAGGGCGATCCGCTGTGGTCCCTCGACCATCGCGGGCGTGGTGATGTGCAGGTACGGCGTGGTCAGGCGGTTCTCGTCGGCCGTCTTCGGGCGGTAGCGCGCCAGGACGACCGTCCGGTCCGTGGCGAGCGTGGTCCGCCCGCCGAGCAGGCGCGGCAGATGCCAGCGCAGCAGGTCGGGGGCGAAGTGACGGAGGTCGTCCTCCAGGGCCGTGGCGACGTCGTCGCCGCAGTGGTCGGCCACCTCGGACAGCTCGAAGGTGACGTCGACGTTGGCCGCCGCGCAGGCTCCGCGCCAGTCACCTGCCAGCCGGGACGCGGTCGCGCGTTCGATCATCCAGCGGGGCACGGCGTACCGGCGGATCCGGCGCCGGCTCGACGCCTCGTCCGCGGGGAAGCAGCGGAGTTCGCCACGAGAGCTCAACGGTAGACGCTCCCTATCGCGCGCAGGTCGGGGTGCGCCCCGCCGACGGGGCGCAGGCGCCGGGTGAAGGACCGCTTCACCTTGCGGGGCAGGCCGGGTCCCAGGCCGACGTACTCCAGGGGCGTGTTGTCGGGAACGGCCGCCAGCAAGGTCTTCGCGCCCCGTCCGGTCAGACCGGTGTGGCACAACTCGAGCCGGCGCAGCGGGCTGCCGGGCAGGGCGGCGGCCAGCGCGTGGGCGCCTTCGTCACCGGTGGTGTTGGCCGGGGCGCCGAGGCTGCGTTCCGACATCGGCCGGCCCAGGTCGAGCGCCTCGATGCCGCCGAGGGAGTCGGCGAGGGCCCGGGCACCGGTGGGGCCGATGCCGTTGCCGCCCAGACCGAGGCGTACGGGCCGCGCGGGATCGGCGGCCGCGGCGAGGATCGCGGCACCCTCGTCCCCGAGGTGGTTCGCGGGGAGGTACAGCTCGCGCACGCCCGCTTCACGGATCAGCGCCGCCAGGAGCGGGGCGGCGTCGGCGGTCAGCCCGTTGCCGCCGAGGAAGAGTCGTTCCACCGGGGTGGGCCGGTTGGTGAGGGTCTCGCACAGGGCTCGCAGACCGTCGGTGGTCAGACCGGTGTTGACCAGGTCGAGGGTGCGCAGCGTGGTGTTGTTGCGGAGCATCGCGGCGAGGGCCCGGGCGCCGTGGTCGCCCACCGGGTTGCGCTTGAGCCACAGGGCGTGGACGGTGGCGTCCGTCGTCAGCGCGTCGGTGAGCGCGGTGACGCCGTCGGGGCCGATGCGGTTGCAGCCGAGGTAGAGCGTGTGCAGGCCATGGCCGTCGGCGAGTGCGTCGGCGACCGTGCGGGCTCCCTCGTCGCCGATGGCGTTGGTGCCGAGCAGGATGTGCGCGGCGTGCGGGGAGGCCGCGGCCACGGGCATCAGCCGGGCGGCGCCGCCCGCTCCGAGTCCCTGCTTGCACAGGTCGACACGTCCGTCCGCGCGCACGGTGCCGAGCGGGAACGCCTCGTCGGCCTCGACCGGCAGGGCGGACCGCAGTCGGGCCAGCAACGGCTCCAGAGCGGCGGGTTCGCTGATCGGGATGTCGGGGTGCTCGATCGCGGGGCAGCGTACGGGTGTCGGCTGCGTCATCACCACTCCACCGGTCCATTGCCGGTGCCCGGCGCGCCGAGGGCGGCATCCATCGCCCTCCGCCCGCCAGGGTGAACCGACGCCAATCGACTTCTTCCACGACAAGGGTGGCAAGGCCGGCCGGATTCGAACCGACGTCCTCCAGCTCGATGCTTGGGCGCGACGACCTCTGCGCTACAGCCTTGCCGCGATGATCATAACCACAATCGCGTCCGCGTTCGGACCCAGTTGGGCACATCGGGGACCGGACGGCCCGGTCGGGGGGTTTGTTGGGCACTCCGGACGGCTTTACGGATCTTCGCTGCGCGCTTCTCCGCTCGGCGCGCTTCTCCGATCTGCGCCTTTCTCCGCTCGGCGCGAGAAGCCGGTCCCGGCCGTTCCGATGGCCGGGCCTACGATCCGGACGCGCTCTCCGGACTGGATACTGTCGGAACTGCCGTCGAGCCGGGGGAACATGACATGACCGTCGCCAGGATTCTGAGACCCGCCCTCGCCGCCGCTCTCCTGGCATCGGCCACCGCCTGCGGAGCGTCCTCCGGGCCGGACGCATCGTCGGGCCAGGCGGCCGGCCCGGCCGCCGTCAACACGCGCGGTTCGGCACTCCCCCAGCCCGTCAGCGCCGTCATGCCCGATGTCATCGGCGGCAATGCCGGGCGCGCGTTCGAGCAGATGGGCTCCGAACTCGACATGACGTTCAAGGACGCGAGCGGACGGGGTCGTTCGGTGGACGATCCGGCCGCGTGGAAGATCTGCGGCTCCCAGCCGGGCCCGAACCAGCAGATCACCGATTTCCCGGTGGTCTTCGAGGTGATGGAGGTTTCGGAGAGCTGTCAGGACGCGACGCCGAACTGACGGGTGCCCGAGGCCTCACGTGGTCGCCGGTCCGAGGGGCTGGGTTGACTCGGTCGTCGCCCAACATGCCGGCCGGCTCGATCGCACGGCCGTCCTGGCGGGACTCCGCGGTGGCCGAGGCGGGTACTTGCATCCGCACGGCCGTCTTGGCGGACTCCGCGGGTACCTTCGTCGATGTGCCCGAGAAGACCACGCACGCCTTCCGCGACCCCTACCCGGCCCGGACGCACACCCGGTTCACGCTCATGGCCGGATCGCGGTGATCACGCCCGCGGACCCGTCCACGGCCCCGGCCTCGTCGACCGACCGATCCGGGGCGCCGACCGCCGGGCGGAGGCGGGCATCGGTGGCCGGTACCCTGATCGCCGCGTTCGGCGGCTTCGCCAGCTTCAACGTGACGCTCTCCGCGATGCCCGCGTACGCCGTCCGGTCCGGCGCCGGACCGTCGGGGGCCGGAGTACTCACCGCCACCCTGATGGCGGCCACCCTGGCCGTCCAGCCGTTCACGCCGCGGCTCTTCGCCCGGCTCGGACGCCGGTACTCCCTCGCCCTCAGTGGTGTACTGCTCGCGCTGCCCTGCCTGTTGCTGCCCGCCGCCACGACGATGTCCACGCTGGCCGGCCTCGTGGCGGTACGCGGGCTGGGTTTCGGCGTCTTCGTCGTCGCCGGCGTCACCTTCACCGCCGAGTTGTTCCCGCCCGGCAGACGCGGGCGGGCCATCGGCTGGTACGGCGCGGTGGTCGGAGTCGCCGGAGTCCTGGGGGCTCCCCTGGGCATCGCCCTGGCCCGTCAGGAGGCGTACGGGCTCGCCTTCGCCCTGGCTGCGGGCACGGCCGCGCTGGTCGTGGCCGGCTCGTTCGGCCTTCCCCGTGGAACGGAGCCGGCCCACCGGGCAGGACCGAGGTCCGGCCGCTCATGGACCCTGCGTGGGACTTGGCGATCGCTGCGTCCCATGACAGGCCCCTTGTTCGTGGAGGTCGCCTCCACCACCGCCTACGGCGTCGTCTTCACGTTTCTGCCGCTCACCGCCTCGGCCGCTCCCGAGGCGCTCCTTGCCGCGCAGGCCTCCACCGTGCTCGCCCGGCTCGGCGCCGGGTGGCTCATCGACCGCCACGGTGGCCGCCGGGTGCTCGTACCCGCCGTCGTGGTCACCACTCTCGGCACCGCCGCGGGTGCGGCCTCTCACGAGACGGCACTGCTGCTGATCGGTACCGCCCTGTTCGGAGCGGGCTTCGGAGCCGTCCAGAGCGCCACCCTGGTGCTCGTCATGGAGGCGGCCGACGACAGCCCCGCCGGTCTAGGCGTCGCCGGGGTCGCCTGGAACGTCGCCTTCGACGGCGGCACGGGAGTCGGCTCGCTCGCGGGCGGCCCCCTGCTCTCCGCGGGCGGCCCGTCCCTCCTCTTCCCGGCGACGGCGGCCGTCCTGGCCGTATTCCTTCTCGTGGACTTCCTCACGGTACGCCCGCGGCATTCGAAGAATGGCGACCCGGCGCGCGAAGCCTGACACCCCGCATCTGGTCGTACATTCGGATCCTCGAAGGCCTTGGCGCCAACCACCCGTCCACGGCGCACAGTTGCTAGTGTTGGGCCATGCGGATAGGCGTGAATGTTCCCAACTTCGGGCCCGGCACGAACCCGGATGTCCTGGCCCGCTGGGCCAAAACCGTGGAAGGCCTCGGGTTCGACCTGTTGATGCTCTCCGACCATGTGGCGATCACCTCTGACGTCGCCAAACAATATCCCGCTCCATTTTATGAACCTGTCACAACTCTCGCCTGGCTGG
The DNA here is from genome assembly GCF_036063235.1 of Streptomyces sp. NBC_00386. NCBI lineage: Bacteria > Bacillati > Actinomycetota > Actinomycetes > Kitasatosporales > Streptomycetaceae > Streptomyces > Streptomyces sp. NBC_00386. The sequence continues at coordinate 9,553,366 of NZ_CP107950.1, read as the reverse complement.
CCGGAATTACGACCAGGATCAAACTGGGTACGACAGTCCTCATCGCCCCCTACCGACACCCCTTACTGGTCGCCCGCATGGCGGCCAACCTGCACCAACTCAGCGGCGGCCGGCTGATCCTCGGCGTCGGGGTCGGGTGGGCCCGGGAAGAGTTCGAGGCACTGGGCGTCCCCTTCGAGCGACGCGGCGCTCTCACCGACGAACACTTGCGGACCATACGGGCGGCATGGGAGAACGAAGCCGATTACGGCTGCGGACAGGTTCCGATCTGGGTCGGCGGAAACAGCGATGCCGCAATGCGCCGGGCCGTACGTTTCGCGTCTCCGTGGCATCCGCTGCGGTTCACGATGCCCTGGTTCAGGGAGGCCCTGAACCGACTGAACAGTATTTCAGCCGATCTCGGCGAACCGGTCCCCGAGTTGGTTCCACGCACATTCCTCCGGATCACGGAGAAACCGATCGACCACCCGGATCGCCGGGCGGGCGAAGGCACCATCGAGCAAATTCTCGAGGACATCGAGGAATTGCGTCGCGCGGGTGCCGAGACCGTGCTGCTCGATCCCTATCACGGCGATCCGAACGAGACCTTGCGGCCCGAAGTGGCGTGGCAGGCACTGGCCACCGTGGCCGCCCACCGGCCATAGCCGACACCTTCCAGAAACGGAGCAACAGTGGCCCTCAACGACCGCGACCTTCCCGAGAGCGGTACCCCCCGCGCCGGCACCGTCGGCGAAGCCGAACTGCCCTACCTGCGCCGCTGCGTCGAGCTGGCGGCCGAGGCGGTGGAGGCCGGTGACTGGCCGTTCGGATCCGTGCTCGTCGACGCGGACGGCAAGATCCTGGCCGAGGAGCGCAACCGTGAGTCCACCACCGGCGACCCGACCGCGCACCCGGAGTTCGAACTCGCCCGCTGGGCCGCGGCCCACCTGAGCCCCGAGGCACGAGCCACGGCGACCGTGTACACCTCGGGTGAGCACTGCCCGATGTGCGCGGCCGCGCACGGGTGGGTCGGGCTGGGACGGATCGTGTACGCGAGCTCGTCCCAGCAGGCTCGGGACTGGAAGGCGGAGTGGGGCGTGGCCATCACCTCGCCCTTGAGTCCGCTGTCCATCCAGGACGTCGTCCCCGGTCTCGAAGTGGCGGGTCCGGTCCCGGAGTTCGCCGAGCAGGTACGGGACTTGCAGTGGCGCTTCCGTAACAGGGACAGCGCGACCGGCTGACCGCCGCACGAACGCCGGGCCTGGCAGCGGAAATCCGCTGCCAGGCCCCGGTCGTTCCCACGTGTTCGTGGATCAGACCATGAACTGGTCGTACTTCGCCATGTGCTCCTGCAGTTCCTCCAGGCTGGGGTTGCGCCCGTTGGCCGTGAGGCGCCCCAGGCCGCGGAAGTAGTCCTCACGGTTGTAGATCGGGTAGAACATGATGAGCAGCGTGGCGTCCTCGTTGCCCCTGTTCGTGAACCCGTGCGGCTCGCCCTTGGGTACGTAGGCGAACGCCCCGGGCTCGCCCACCACCTTGCGGTCGCCGATGGTGAACTCGATCTCGCCCTTCACCACGTAGAACATCTCGGTGGACTGCTTGTGGATGTGCGGGCTGGCACCGCTCGCCTCCGGAGCCATGTGGTGCTCGAAGAAGCCGAACTCCCCGTCGGAGTCGGCCGTGGTGAGCTTGAGGTAGGTCCTCTTCGTGTCCCGGATGTTGACGAACTCGCCTTCGCCCGAGGGAACATACAGCGGAACGGACATTTCTCTCCTTGGATGGTGATCAACTGTGCTGAATCGACTACGGGTTCGGCGTGCGGGGGTGGTTACGTGGCCTCGGCCAGACTCGAGTCCGCCGGCGTTCTGCTGTCCGCCTGTGCCTGCGCCCACCGGCCGATGAGCGGCGCCGCCAGGCCGCAGACGGCGAACAGCGCGGCCAGCACTGCCCATCCCGTGGTGCCACTCGTCACGACCACGCTGACCAGGACCGGGGCCGCGATCTGCTGTACCGCCACGCCCAGCCAGAAGACCGAGAGGTAGACGCCTTCCTCTCCGGGCACCGCGAGCAGATAGGACCCGCCCCAGCCGCCGGCTGACTGGAACAACTCGCCGCCGGTCAGCGCGACCATGGCCAGCACCAGCACCCCGACGGCCAGGACGACCGGCAGCTTCGGCGCCGCGACGAGCAGCAGACAGCAGACAGCGAGGCAGATCCCGGCCCGCACCAGCGCCCGCGCCGCTCCGGCGATGGTGTCGGTGTCCCGGCTGGCTCGGACCTGCAGGGCGACCGCGAGCACGGTGTTGACCGCGACCAGCGGCGAGATCAGCGCGGAGGAGACAGCGGTGTGCCCGACGATCCACAGCGGGATCCCGATGCTGAGCAGGGTCATGTGCATGGTGAGCACCGCGTTGATCCCGGTGAACGACAGGAACGATCCGTCGCGCAGCACGCTGACCGAGAAGCGACGGCGCAGACTCTTCGCCGGCGCGCTGAGCACCGGCAGCCGGGAGGCCAGTGTCGCGAGTACGGCGAAGGAGGCGGCGTTCACCAGCAGGATCGCGGAGTACCCCGCCCGGCTGTCGATCAGGAGCCCGATACCGCCCAGCAGGGCGCCGACCGTGAAGCCGACGTTGCGCAGCGACCGCAGGACGGCGACCACCCTGACCCGGTCGTCGGTCGCCGTCGCCTGCCCGACCAGAGCCTGTTCCATCGGTGCCGCCGCCTTGTCGACCAGGCCGAGCAGACACACCACGGTCAGGAACTGCCACAGGTTCTGGACGAACGGGTAGACCACGAAGCAGGCGCAGCGCCACAGGCTCACCCCGACCAGCACCTTCTTCGGGCCGATCCGGTCGGCCAGGATGCCGATCGGTATCGCCGTGCCCAGGGCGATGGCGGCGGACAGCGTCAGGCCGAGACCCAGGCTGCCCTCCGACAGCCCGACCGACCTGGTGATGAACGGCACGGACACGGCCAGGAAGGCACCGGTACCCACCGCGTCGATCATCGCCATCACGGCCAGCCGGATGCCGACCGGGCCTCCGGGCATGGATCCGCGCCATCCGCGGACGCGCTGCCACAGAACAGACATGTGTTTCCTCAATCGGTTGCGATACGGATGGCGGTCTCCGCGTCCAGGACGCGATGCCGCGTGGTGTTCGCGTCCGGCCCGGTCGCGATGACGTGCCCGGCGCGGTCCCAGGAGGACGCCCACGGCCGGACTTCCTGGCCGGGTTCGGCGTCCACCTCCACGACCTGGACGCCGGGCAGCGCCCGGGCCGTGTCCACGCCCACGACCTCGGTCACGGTGCCGGGGCCGGCGGCCAGGAACCGGATCGCCGAGGTCCGCTGCGACGATCGGGGCAGCGTGACCGGACGGCCTGCCAGCAGGTCGATGAGGGTCAGCCTGATCCGTGTGTCGTAGGCCAGGTCGATCAGGTCGATGAGGTAGTCACCCGGGCACCTGCCGGCACATTCGACCAGCGTCGGTCCCGAGTCGGTCAGGATCCACTCGGCGTGCAGGATGCCGGTCCCGAACCCGATCGCGGTGACCAGCGCCCGCATGGCCGTGGCGAACGCGGTCTGTGTGTCCTGGTCGAGCGGCGCGGGCAGCAGATGGCCGAGTTCGACCGGGTACGGCCCCGGAATCACGGTCTTGGCCGTGATGTTCTGGAAGACGATCTCGCCCCGCTGGACCAGCGCCTCGACGCTGTACTCGGGACCCCGCAGTCGTTCCTCGGCGAGGAAGCGCCACGCCAGTTGCCGGTCGGGCACCTGCTCGTACTCGGCGGCGGACGAGGTCCGTTCCCAGGCCTGTGCCGCGGTGGTGGCGTCGACCGCGTCCAGGAGCTGTACGCCGACACTCGCCTGCCGGTTGGCCGGCTTGACCACCACCGGGCCGTCGCCGGCGAACTCGAGGATGTCGGCGGGCCCGTGCACCTCGCGCCAGCGCGGATTGCGGACTCCCCCGGCGCCGGACACCTCGCGCAGCCGAACCTTGTCCCGCAACGCCTGCGCGGCGGCCTCGGTCGCGCCCGGCAGCCCGAGCTTCTCGGCCAGCGCGGCCGCCGCCGGCACCGCGTACTCGAGCCCCGGGACGACCGCCGCCACCGTTCGCGCGGCCGTCAGCTCGGCGGCCAGGTCCAGGGCTTCGGTCGACTGCTGATAGCTCGCCGGCACGATCCGGTCCAGGCAGTCGAAACCGGCCGCGACGTCACCCAGTTCCCGCTTGCGGATGATGTCGGGTTCCTCGATCACCACGACCGACCTGCTGGGAACCTTCCCGTCGATCGCGCGCAGGTAGGCCGCGTTGTAGCCGACGAACACCACCTGCGCGTCTGTGGGGGCGGTGGTCATGGCGACCTCCTGGTTGTCGTTGGGGACCACTGCATGGCCACTGCCTTTCTGCGGGGTGGGGGGACTCGTGACCGACGGTGCCCGTACGGGCGTACCGGCCCGGCCGTCAGCCCGTACGGGCGTTTCGTCGATGACGACTTCGATCGCGGAGAGCACCTGCTCGCAGCGGGCCCTGGCCTCCTCGGGAGTGGGGCCGGAGACGATGACGTGCCCGTGCCTGCTCTTCGAGTCGCGGACCGCCGCCACGGTGTCGCCGGGGCGCAGCCTGATAATCAGCTCGTCGACGTGACCGAGCTCCGCGGCTGCCTCCAGGCCGCGGATCTCACCGACGCGGCCGGGCGGGAAGGTGAAGAACCGTACGATCGCCGTCGCCTGCGACGCGACCGGCTCGGCCGCCGTGCCCGCGAGGCCGGTGAAGATCGCCTGTTCGATGTCCAGTCCGGTGGCCAGCTCGACGAGCCGCGGTATCCGGTCACCGCCGAGCCGGGCCTGTGACTCGACGATGCGCGGGCCGTGCGGGGTCCAGATCACCTCGGTGTGCGCGGGGCCGAACCGGTACCCGCACGCCGTGAGGAACTCCGTGGTGAGATCCTCGATGGTGCGCCGACGGTCCTCGGGCAGGGGCGCCGGATGGACGTGTCCCACCTCCACGAACAGCGGCGGCGGACCCAGTACCTTCTCGGTGACGCCGACGACCAGGTGCCGGCCGTCCTTGCTCAGCGTCTCGACGCTGTATTCGGGACCCCGCAGGTATTCCTCGACCAGGAAGGGGCCCTCGTAGCCGTACTGGTCGACGAGCGCGCTCCATGCCGACCGGTCCTCGGCGTCCTGCCAGAGGAATACGCCTCGGCTGCCGGCGAGCGCTGTCGGTTTGACGACCGCCGGGTAGCCGATCCGCTCCACCGCCTCCGGTACTTCGTGCCGGGTCGGTGCCGCCTCGAAGGACACCGGGGACAGACCGCGCCGGGCCAGCAGGTCCCGCATCGCGTGCTTGTCGACGAGGTGGCGGATCGCCGCGGCCGGGTTGACCTCGGCGTGCAGGTCCTCGGCCACCTCGTAGGCGGTGACCATCGTTTCTTCTCTGCCGATGTGGTAGATCACCGTGGCGTGGTGTTCCCGGGCCACCTCGCGAAGGGTGCGGCGCAGCAGCTCCGTGTCCCGGAAGTCGACCGTCACGAACAGGTCCGCCAGCTCGCGCACGTCGTCGAGGTACTCGGGTGACTCGAGCCGTGGGTCCCAGATCGCGCCGACCCAGAAGCCCTCGGCCTGTGCCTTCCGCACGAACTGGCGGTACGGCATCACCATCAGCAGGCGCGGCCGGTCGTCGGCGGGCGTGGGCGCTGTCACCGGGCACCTCCGCCGGCGGCGGCCCCGACGGGTACCGGCTCGGTCTCGCGGCCGAGCAGGCTCAGGTACCGCTCACCGGTGTCGGGCAACAGCGTCACGATGCGCTTGCCCCGGTACTCCGGACGGCCGGCCACCACACCGGACGCGTGGACGACCGCACCGGCCGAGACACCGACCATGAGGCCCACGTCGAGCGCGAGCCGCCGGGTGGTGTCCAGCGCGTCCTGATCGGAGACCGCGATCACCTCGTCGATCAGGCGTCGGTCCGTGGTCGGCGCGATGAAGCCGCCGTTGAACCCCGGAATGGAGTGGGTACCGGGCTCGCCGCCGGACAGCAGAGGTGAACCCGCCGGTTCCACCGCCACGATCCGGACGGCGGGGTGCCGCTCGCGCAGGTAGCGCCCCACACCGCTGATCGTGCCGCCGGTGCCGACTCCGCAGACGAACACGTCGACCCACCCGTCGGTGTCGGACCAGATCTCCGGACCGGTCGACTCGTAGTGCGCACGGGTGTTGTCCGGATTGTCGTGCTGGCAGCAGAACCACGACCCGGGTGTCTGCCGGTGGAGTTCCGCGGCCTTGTCCACCGCGGCCTGGTAACCACCGGTGTGTGGTGTCCGCACCACTTCGGCGCCCAGCGTCCGCAGCATGGCCACGCGCTCCTGGGTGGCGTTGTCCGGCAGCACGATGACACAGCGGTAGCCGCGGGCCGCTGCCAGCGCGGCCAGCGAGATCCCGGTGTTGCCCGAGGTCGCCTCGATCACGGTGCCGTTGCCCGGGGTGAGCAGCCCTTGTTCCTCGGCGCCGCGCAGCATCCACAGTGCGGCCCGGTCCTTGCTGCTGGACCAGGGATTGAACAGTTCCAGTTTCGCCAGCACCTCGGCATCGCCGGGGACGCCGTCCGTGATGCGGTCCACCGGCAGCCGGAGCAGCGGTGTACGGCCGATCAGGTCGACCAGGGAGTGTGCGACAGGCCGCCGGGCGACCGGCTCCGTGCGGATGTCGATCTCCTTCACGGCGGCCTCGGCCGTCCGCGCCGCGAGCTGGGCGGTTTCGGCCACCACGAGGACATGACCGGCGCGATCGCCGTTGCGGCGCAACTCCCGCAGCACGGCGCCCGGTTCCGGCTTGACGACGACCTCCTCGACTCCGGGCAGCGCGGCGGCCCGTTCCTGCCCGCTGACCGACACCACGCGGCCGGGCGCCGCCGTGAGGTAGCGGATGGCGGCACCGGCGACCGGCCGCTCGGGCAGCACCCGGGCCGGGAGCGGCTGTCCGAGGTACTGCCGGGCCACCAGCTCCAGTGAGCGGATGCCGAGGGCACGGTCGACGAGATAGGTGATCTTGCCGCCGGCGGGCCTGGGGTTGATCTCGATGAGCTTGGGCCCGGACTCGGTCACTTTGATCTCGACATGGGCCATGCCCAGGTCGAACCCGACCGCCCGGAGCGCCTCCACGGCCAGGTCGCCGCAGGCACGGACCAACGGCTCGGGCAGGCTTGAGGGGAAGCTGTGGGCGAGCTCGACGAAGTAGCCCTGGCCGATCACCGACTTGTCGGTCACCCCGAACACCTCGTACCGGTCGCCGTCGGCCAGGACCTCCACACTGACCTCGGGGCCGCTGAGGTACTCCTCGACCATCAGCTCGTGGTGGCGGGCCTGGCCGCGCGTGTTCTCCCGCCGTGACCGGATCAGCGCGACGTGCTCGGCTGCCTGGGACGCGGTCTCGACGAGCCGGACGTCGGCGCTGCTGGTCTCGTCGGCGGGCTTGACCACACAGGGCAGGCCGATCTCCGCCGCTGCCGCCTCCGCCTCGGCCGGGGTCTGTACGGTGCGGAACGCCGGTATCGCGACGCCGAGTTCGGCGCAGCGCCGGCGCATCGACGCCTTGTTGCGCGCTGTCGCCACGCCGTCGACGCTCACCGTCGGGAGTCCGAGGTGGACCGCCACCTGGGCGGCCACGACCACGTCGTACTCGGCCAGGGTCAAGAACGCGTCGAAGGGGTGCTCGGCCCCGGCCGCGTGCACATGCGGCAGGAGTTCCTCGAAGATGTTCGTCTCACAGTGGACGATCTCGTCGACGTAGTTGTCGAAGTAGGCCGGGCCGCCCGGTACTTCCAGGTACCGGTCCAGGTCGCGGGTGAAGAAGGTGACGCGGCAGTCGAGTTCCTTGATGATCTGCAGGCCCTCGAAGCCGGAACCGGAGAGGTTGCTCTCCACGACACCGACGTGAATCATCTATGCCTCCGATGGCATCCCGACGCGTGGTCGGGTTTGAGCGGGACGACGGGCGGCGGGTGAGAAGCGGTGCACGGAGACCGCCCACGACGAGCGGCGGACAGCGACCGGTGAACCGGTCCGGGCGGACCCTCACCAGCACCCGGACGTGGCCAGCGAGCGCAGCAACTGGTCCGACTCCTCTCGGTCGGCGGCCGAGAGCCGTGGCACGATCTCTGCCGTGGGGGCCATCACCCGGGCGCCTGAAGGCACATCGCGCAGTACGAGCGAACCCGCGCCGATCAGCGCGTCGTCGCCGACGGTGACCGGGCCGAGCACGATCGCGTTGGTGCCGAGCACCACGCGGTCGCCGACGACCGGATGCCGCCGGGCGCCGGGCTCGCGTCGCCCGTCCCGCCACCAGCCGACCGCGCCCAGCGTGACCTGATGGAAGATCGTGACGTCGTCGCCGACCTCGGCCGTCTCCCCGATGACCACCGCGGCCCCGTGATCGATGAACACGCGCCGGCCGAGCCTCGCGCCCGGATGGATCTCGATGCCGCCGGTGACCGCGCGCGCCAGGTAGGCCAGGAGCCGGGCGAGTTGACGGTGCCTGCGGGCGTACAGGACGGAGGCCAGCCGGTGGGTCCACAGCGCCGGCAGCGCGGGATGCAGCAGCGCCTCCGCGCGCGTGTGGACCGACGGGTCCCGCGCGACGATCACGGAGAGGTCCTCTCTCGCTCTCATGATCACCCTGCGCATGCGGTCCTCCGTGAATTCATGTCCTGGTTCTCCGTCGGCACAGTCGAATTCGGTGGCAGGCTTCAGTAGTTCGGGGCCTTGACCAGATTTCCGGTGCCTTCGACGATCTCCGGTATGTACACCCGCTCGGTCCAGGCGTCCTGAGCCACCGGTTCGAGGGCGATAGACACCGCGCCCTCGTCGACCGAGAACGCGGTCCGGACCGCACTGGTGATCGCGTCGACGAGGGCCGATATCTGGTCGGCTGCGAGGTTGTTCGGGAAATGCTTGATGCTGACGTGGGGCACTCCGATGACCTTTCCGGTGAGTTGTGCGGCCTTGATGGCGGTGACGAGTTCGTCTATTCCGCTCGCGCGCAGCAATTCGTAGTGATCGGCCTTGAGTCGGCTGATCCTGGGGGGCGTGCTCGACAGCGTGTTACTGGTGTCGATGAAGGAGTCCTGGTCGCCGTCGGCGCGGAACACCGTGATCGGCGCGGTGATGCCGCGCCGGGCCAGTTCGTGCGGGGCGTACTCGAACAGAAAGGTCTGCCGCACCACGCCGACTATCCTGCGCACGAGCGCACGCTCCAGATGGGCGAACCTGCCGCAGACGAAGGCGATGAACGAGTCCTCGTCGTGGGTCGCGGCCAGACACGCGTCGACGGCCGACTGTTCGAGGTTCCCGGAGAAAACCGAGTAGAGAATCGCGACAAAGGTGCTGTCGGTGAAGCTGACCGCCGCCTCGGCGGACGGGCGGGTCCCTGCGCGTTTCCCGACCGGCGGCTTGCCCGGCGCGATCAGGATCACCTCGTCGACCTGCTCGCCGGCGCACTCCAGCTGGCGGGCCGCCTCGAACGCGGCTCGGGCCCCGAAGGAGTAGCCCCACAGCGTGTACGGGCCGACCGGTTGGACCTGCCGGACGAGTTCGACGTCCTTGGCGACCATCTCGTCGAACGACGGGTACGCGATCTCGCCCGCGTTGATGCCGTGGGCCTGGACACCGAGAAACGGCCGGTCCTGCTCCAGCCGGCCGGCCAGCAGCCGCAGGCTCATCGGGTATCCGCCCAGACCGGGCCAGCAGAACACCGGCCGGCCTCCCTCCGCGCTGTGCAGCCGCACCAGCCTCGACAGCGTGCTCGTGGGCTCACGGTCGACGCGTCGGGCCAGCTCCGCGATGGTCGGAGCGTCGAACAGCACCTGGAGCGGCAGGGCGCTGCCTAGTTCCCGGTTGATGCGGCCGACCAGGTTGACCGCGGTCAGCGAGTGGCCCCCGGCGGCGAAGAAGTTGTCCCGGATCGAGACCCGTTCCTGTCGCAGCACCTTCCGCCACAGCCCGGCGATGGCTTCCTCGGTGGGCGTGCGCGGGGGGACGACCGGTGCTTCGCTGTCTTCCACGGCGGCCTTGTCCAGGTCGCGCAGCGCCTGGTGGTCGATCTTGCCGTTCGGGGTGAGGGGGAAGGCGTCCAGGACGGTGACCCGGTTGGGCACCATGTACGGAGGCAGGGATTCGGCGAGATTGTCCTTCACGATCTCGGCCGGCCCCCGCATGTGGACCGAGTCCTCCTTCATGCCTTCGCTGAGCCGCTGCTCGGCACTGATGCGGCCGCCGACGGCGAAGTAGGAGGCCGTGTCCGGGCCGAGGCCGACGATGTCCGCGATGCGCCGGGCCGACGGCAGGGGGTTGCCGGTCTCCGAGCTGTAGCCGGAGGACATCAGCCCCAGATCGAGGCCGTTCGTCTGGAGGCGCTGCAGTTCCCGGCCGAGGTCGACGTAGCGCCGCCAGGGTTCGGACGCGTGGCCGATCAGGCTGATGCCGAAGCCCGCGCGCTCGTAGACCTCCTGGTTGATGGCGATGACGTCCTGCTTGCGGATCAGCTCGTCGGACACACGCACCAGCTCGCCGTCGGCGTAGCGGTACTGACCGCCGTCGAGATCCACGATCCGGCCGGGATGAGCCTGCACATACAGGTCGACCGGACTGTCCGTGGAGGGGCTGTCCGCCGTCTCCACCTCGTACGTGGCCAGGTGGTAGTCCTCTTCCGGGCAGCGCAGGACGTCCTTGACCTCCGGCGCTTCCGGGCGGGCGCTGATCCGCAGCCCGTACCCGGGCAGCACATGGTCGAACAGGCCGGCCATGTGACCGGCTTCGAACCTGAGGACTTCCTGGATGTTGTTCCGGTAGACGGGTTCGATCGCCGCCCGGCGCCCGACGAGGTGGACGCGCAGCCTCGGAGCACCGGCGGGAGCACGGCGGATCAGCAACAGCTGATGACCGACCGGGTGGTAGTAGTAATAGCCCGGTTCGAGGCCCGCGACGCCGGACAGTTCCAGGTACAACTGTGTGGCGTAGAGCGAGCCCGGCGAGGCGTACCCGTATTTGGGCAGCAGCCGTTCACCGCTGGGGAACTGCCCGAAATAGCGCAGCAGGGAACCGAGTTCGGGAAGCGTCAGGGTGTCCGGCGTCCGGGGCGCGTCCGGTCGGGCGGCCGGTCGGGCGAGCAGGCCCAGGACGTCGGACCGGGTTGTCGCGCCGCCTTCGAAGAACCGGTACGTCTTGCGGGCGAACACCGTGCGCCGCTGGCGGACCGTGGCCGTCCGTCCGGGCAGGTCGACGTACGGTGCTCCGCCCTCTTCACGGACTCCCGGATTCGAGAGCTGTGCCCTGAGTTGAAGCCTGCTGCCCTTGGACTGGTGGTGAGCGCCGTGGTTGCCCTGGTCCATCAGCGCGGCCCGCTGAGGATCGAGCTCGATGAAGGCGATGAGGTTGGTGCCGATTCTCGTGTCGTCCCGGACCAGGACGGCGGCGCGCTTGACCCAGTCGTGTCTTTCGATGGAGACCTTGACCTCGTCGAGCTCGACCCGAAAGCCGCGCAACTTGACCTGGGTGTCGGTACGGCCGAGGAACTGCGCGGTGCCGTCGTCGTTCCACCGGGCCAGATCGCCGGTCCGGTAGAGACGGGCGGATTCGGGACCGGTGGCGAACGGGTTGGTGACGAACCGCTCGGCGGTCAGCTCGGGGTTGTTCAGATACCCGCGGGCGAGTTGGGGTCCCGCGATGTGGAGTTCACCCGATTCCCCCCGCGCGACCGGTCGGCGGGCGGTGTCGAGGATGTGGAAACTCATGTCGCGCACCGGCAGGCCGATGGGGACGTGGTCCGGACCGTTCTGGACGGAGCCGCGGTCCACCACGTGGGCCGAAGCGTTGATGGTGCACTCGCTCGGGCCGTACAGGTTGACCAGTTCGCAGCCGGGTAACGCGTCGAGCAGCTCGATCGCCAGGCTCTTGGTGAGTGCTTCGCCGCCGCTGAAGACATGGGTGAGCGAGGTGCAGTCGGACAGCCGTCCGGTGTCGACAAGCGCCTGCAGCAGGGTCGGCACGCCCTGCAGAGTGGTCACCCCGTTCGCCGTGATCAGGTCGATGAGCCCGCCGGGGTCGGCGTAGACCCCCGGCTCGCTCATCACCACGCTGCTGCCGCAGGCCGGTGCGAGGATCTCCCACTGTGCGGCGTCGAAACTCAGCGGTGTCTTCTGCAGCACCGTTCTGCTTGCGTCCAGGCCCCGTTCGTCGGCGAGCCAGCGCATCTGATCGACGATGCTGTGGTGTTCGATGCCGATGCCCTTCGGCTTGCCCGTGCTTCCCGAGGTGTAGATGACGTAGGCGAGGCCGGCACCCTCCACAGTGCGATGAGCCGTTGGCGGGACGGCCCGGGGCTCGGGCTCGGTCGCCCGGTGGGCTCGTGTCCGGTCGAGGATGACGATCTTCGTCCCTGGCTGCGTCATCGCGAACAGGCGGGGCGCCAAGGACTCGTCCGTCAGGATGACCTTGGTCTGGGAGTCGGCCACCATGTAACGCACGCGCTCGTCCGGGTACTCGGGCGACAGCGGGAGGTATGCGGCGCCCGCGTGCAGGACACCCCAGACGCTTGCCATGAGGTCGACGGACGGCCCCATGAAGATGCCGACGGGATCGTCCGCCGCGGCTCCGAGCCGTCGCAGACGGTCCGCCACGTCCTCACTGCGCTCATGGAGCTGCCGAAACGTCAGCCGCTCCGTGCCGCAGGAGACGGCAGTCCGGTCGGGTTGGGCGTGCGTGGCCGCACGCAGCATGTCTGACAGGGAAATCTTCTCGGACCCCGTTGGTTTCGCCATCGTCCTTCGAACCTAGAATTCGACGTTTCCGGGCAGGTCGACGCGCGTAACATGCCCTGGGAAATCAGGCATGGAAAAAGCGCGATCGGTGATGGATCTGGTTTCGAGCACAAGCAGCCGGAACACTTGACTTCACGGGATCGCTCGCTTGATCAGCGTCGCGACCACATGGTGTGAGCCCGGCTCTCAGACCGTCTCGTACATCGCCCAGTGGGGTGCTGCGCTCGTTCAAGAAGTCGTGCGGACATGCCTTTCGCGCCTCCCCGACCAAGTCTCCGCGGCCGCATTTCAAGATTCCGGGGCCGGAACAGCACTGCCGCGGATCATGACGGTCTTCCACGGCACCCCGAGGGTGATCGCAGAAAAACCAGAGCATTTCCTGCGGGCAATCGGAAGGTACACGACCGAGATGGGCGACGTGAGATCAGGAATGGAGCATCTTGCCCCTTTTGAACAAGTCCTCGTCGCCGAGTTCCCGGTCGGCCACGCATGGCCGAAGTGTTGCGTGGCGCAAACAGAGTGACGTTGTTCCGGTTTTCGCCATCGGCATCAACGGGATGGAGGTCGATGGCTTCCGAATCGACCACTAGGCACCTGCCTCCCGCCGGTCGACGGCGAGCCGGTCCACAGCCATTCGACGACGCGGACGTTCACAGTCATGCGCGGCAGCGAATGCCCCGTGCAGCCAGTCGGGCGGTGCGGTCGGCCGCCGGAAGTCCGGGCCGTCGGGAACAGTTCACGGAGCTGCAATGGAGGGCGCCACCGGAACAGCCCGTACCGCCCCACCGCCGTCACCTGCGCCCCCGCCGAACGCGCCCTGCGACCCCCCGCACGACACGGCAGGGCGAGACAGCCGCCAGGGAGTCGCCCTCCCCTATTTCCTATTGATTTACTAGGAAAGCGTTGCGGCCCACCCGCCGAGTGCGCAGGATGGTCCGCACGCCCGCTACGCGGCAACGACTCGCCGGTCGTCGGTATGTCGACTTTGGTCATGTCGTCAACACCGCCTGCTGACGCGCGTGGAGTGCGCAGCGGTCTGCTGTCACGCGCAGGGCAGGCAGCTCACACGTCGCACGTGCCGCTCCTCTCCCTCTTCCGCCACCAGGCGATCAGGTGGACCCACGCCACTGCGCCCGGACGCCCGACACACTCCTGAAGGACGACCGCCATGACCACGGCACCTCCGGCCCAGACCACCCCGCAGGGTTCACCGCTCTCCGACGCGCGCCACCTCCGTCTTGTGGGCGACACCGCCCAGGGCCGCCCCGAGGCGCACGGTTCCGCACCCCTCGTCGGCTACCTCATCCTCGTCCCCGAGGGCACCGACCCCGCTCAGCTCTTCGCCGAGGGCGTGACGCGACCGGAGATCCGACGGGTCTCCTGCACGGACTCACCTCCCGTGCAGGACACGGGAGTCAGCGTCGTCCACATCGATCCGACACGGCATGCCGCGGAACTCGACGGGCGCGAACTCGATCTCACCCAGCTGGAGTTCGCGCTGCCGGCCCATCTCGTCCGGAACCCTCACCGAGTGCATTCGCGAGAGCGGTTAATAGCCGGTGTCTGGGGCTACGACCACATCGGCGACGGCCGCACCGTGGACGTCCACATCGCGCGGCTGCGCCGCAAGCTGGGCAGGGCCCACCGGCACCGGATCGTCACCGTACGAGGCGTGGGCTACAAGTACGTGCCCGGCCCGCGGTAACCCTCCAGGGCGCGGCACGAGCACCGTCGGCCGGGGCAGAGGGGAACGGACCGGAACAGTGCGGGATACTACGCACATGCGGATCTCAGCCAGGGCGGACTACGCGGTACGTGCCGCGCTGCAGCTCGCCGCGTCACGGGATGACGCGCCTCTGAAAGCCGAGGCCATCGCCGACGCACAGGACATCCCGCACAAGTTCCTCGAAAGCATCTTGAACGACATGCGCCGGGGCGGTCTCGTCCTCAGCCGGCGCGGCGGCAACGGCGGTTACCGACTGGCCAGGCCCGCCGAGGCCATCAGCATCGCCGACGTGATACGCGCGGTGGACGGACCACTGGTCTCGGTACGGGGGGTGCGTCCCCCGGAGCTCTCGTACACCGGCCCCGCCGAATCGCTGCTCCCCTTGTGGATCGCGCTGCGCTCCAACGTGCGCGAGATCCTTGAGGGCGTGTCACTCGCCGACGTCGCGTCCGCCCGACTACCCGCCGACGTATCCGCGTTGACCGACGCTCCGGGAGCCTGGACGAACCCCTGATGCGCCGGGTCGTCCCACAACTCGTCCCATAAAGCGAGACGGCAGCGTCCATCATCCGAACACCCCCTTGGGGTGGGGGCCGCCTTCTGCCACGATCCCTATCAGCCAGGTAGGAATACCGGGGATCGTGGGGGGTGGCCATGGGAATGCTCGACTGCACAGGGCGGACACTGCCGCTTCTGACCTCACGCCGTCACATCGACCTCGGCCGTACGTCCAGTGCCATCTGTCGGCCCGTCTGACGCCCCAGAACCTGCACCTTTCCGAGCCGCGACAGCTTCCCCGCCCGCCACGTCTGTGTCCGGCGGATCGGACACCCGTCCCCCGGCCGCGACCTCAGCGTTCCCTTTCCCTGCCTTCGGCGGCACGCGTGTCGCCGAAGGCAGGGAAAGGGCGTGCCGGTGCGCGCCGGCGCGTTGTCGCCGCGCGGTTTCACATTTTCCTCGCCCCATCTTCCGAGAGGACACCTCAGTGTCTGCCGCAAGACCGCTCTCCGCCCTGCGTGCCATCGCCGTCATAGCCGCGGTCCCCCTCCTGCTCACCGCCTGCGGCTACGGTTCCGACTCCACCGACGACGACAAGCAGACCGCGGTCGCGGCGGGCGCCAAGAAGCTCTCCGCCGACGAGGTGAAGATCGGCTACTTCCCCAACCTCACGCACGCCACGGCTCTGGTGGGCGTCCAGGAAGGCCTGTTCCAGAAGGAACTCGGCGGCACCACGATCAAGGCCTCGACCTTCAACGCCGGCCCCTCCGAGATCGAGGCGCTGAACGCCGGCTCCATCGACATCGGCTGGATCGGCCCCTCCCCGTCCATCAACGGCTACACCAAGTCCAAGGGCAAGAGCCTGCGGATCATCAGCGGTTCGGCCTCCGGCGGCGTGAAACTCGTCGTCAACCCGAAGAAGATCAAGTCCCTGAAGGACGTCAAGGGCAAGAAGATCGCGACACCGCAGTTCGGCAACACGCAGGACGTGGCGTTCCTCAACTGGGCCGCGGAGCAGGGCTGGAAGGTCGACGCACAGAGCGGCAAGGGTGATGTGTCGGTCGTCCGCACCGACAACAAGATCACCCCGGACGCCTACAAGTCCGGTTCCATCGACGGCGCCTGGGTGCCGGAGCCGACGGCCTCCAAGCTGGTCGCCGAGGGCGGCAAGGTGCTGCTCGACGAGTCGGACCTGTGGCCCGACAAGAAGTTCGTGATCACGAACATCATCGTGTCGCAGAAGTTCCTCAAGGAACACCCCGACGTCGTCGAGGCCGTGCTGCGCGGCTCCGTGAAGACCAACGCGTGGATCAACACCAACCCGGACAAGGCCAAGGCGGCCGCCAACGCGGCGCTGGAGAAGCTGTCGGGCAAGGCGCTGCCCGCCGAAGTCATCGATCCCGCGTGGAAGTCCATCGCCTTCCTCGACGACCCGCTGGCCTCCACTCTCAGCACCGAGGCGGAGCACGCGGTCAAGGCCGGCCTGCTGGACAAGCCCGATCTGAAGGGCATCTACGACCTCGCACCGCTGGACAAGGTCCTCAAGGCCGAGGGCAAGGACAAGGTCGACGACGCCGGTCTCGGCGCCGAGTAACGACAACCGGACCCGATGACCTCCCAGGAGGTGACGACCGTGGCCGCCACAACGGCCACGGCTGCCGAGGACGCGACGGCGGTGACCCAGGCCGCCCGTATCGAGCACGTCTCCACGTCCTTCTCCGCACCGGGCACACCCGGCGGACAGCAGCTCGTGCCGGACGACATCACCCCTGATGTCGCACCGGGCGAGTTCGTCACCTCCTGGGGGCCTCGGACTGACGGCAGGTCCGCCCCCGTACACATGACTGACAAGAAGCTGTCACACACGAACCGGAATGCGGGATCGGACGCGGGCGGTTCTGACTGGCATGACCGTAGGAGTAGCACTCAACGCATCCGACGCGGAGAACCAGGTCGACGCCTCTGTGAGTCTGGCTCGCGAAGCAGCGGCGGCCGGCCTGCGCTCGGCCTGGTTCGGACAGACCTTCGGCGCGGACTCGCCGCAGCTCGCGGCGATCGTCGGGCGGGAAGAGCCCCGGCTCCACGTGGGCACCTCCGCCATCCCCGTCTTCGGCCGGCATCCCCTGCTCGTCTCCAGCCAGGCCCAGACCGCCCAGGCGGCCACGCACGGCCGCTACCACCTCGGGCTCGCCCTGGGCACCAAGCTCCTGACCGAGAGCGGCTTCGGTCTTCCCTTCGAGCGGCCCATCGCCCGTCTGCGTGAATTCCTCACCGCCCTTCGGCAGTTGACCCGGACGGGCACGGCCGACTTCCACGGTGAGCTGCTGACCGCCGCCCCGCCGATCTCCGCGCGCGTACCCGGCGCCGAGAGCGGAGTGCCCCTGCTCGTCGCCGCGATGGGCCCGCAGGCCCTGCGGGCCAGCGGTGAACTGGCGGACGGGATCCTGCCCTATCTGGCGGGCCCGCGCGCTCTGGAGGAGCACATCGTGCCCGCTCTCACCGCCGCGGCAGCCGCCGCCGGCCGTCCCTCGCCCCGGATCGTGGCCCTGGTGCCCGGCGTGGTCACGGACGACGTCGAGGCCGTACGCGCGAAGGCCACCGAGCAACTGGCCTTCTACGAGCAGATCCCGTCCTACGCGCGGGTCGTCGAGCTCTCCGGCGGTCGGCGGGCCTCCGACGTGGCCGTGATCGGCGACGAGAGGACGGTCGCGGCCGAGGTACGACGCTACCGGGACGCCGGAGCCACGGAGGTGGTCTTCACTTCCACGGACATCGCCGGGGAAGCGGACCGGCGGCGCACCTGGGCACTCCTCGGCGAACTGGCCGGATGAGCGACCACCGGACACATGGACACACACCCCAGAAGATCCACACACCGCCGCGAGGCCGGACCTCGCGGGACGAAGGAGCACTCATGACCACTGAGCTCACGACGACGGACCTCCAGGCCTTCACCGAGGACTGGCTGGGCTGGTACCGCGCCCAGGAGGAACGGCTCGCCGATCCGCACGGATTCCTCGCGATCACCGGCCTGCACTGGCTCGACGACCGCCCGCAGCGCTTCCCGGACGCCCCCGGCTCGTGGTGGACCGACGCCGACGGGGTCGCCGTGGCCCTCGACGACGGCGAGGAACTGGTCGTGGAGGGAACGCCGGTGCACGGCGAGCACCGCTTCGGAGTGCTGCCCGAACGCGGCGGCGTCAACGCGGTCTGGGGAGACGCCGTGATCGAGGTGGCCAGGCGCGGCGGGAACGACATCGTGCGTCCCCGGCACCCGGACGCGCCGCTGCGCACCGCCTTCACCGGAACGCCCGCCTACGCACCGGACCCGCGCTGGGCCGTGACCGGCCGCTACGTCGCCTTCGACGAGCCCCGGCCCACCACCGTGGGCGCCGCGGTCGAGGGCCTGGAGCACGTGTACGTCGCTCCGGGCCGCGTCGAGTTCGAACTGGACGGCCGGTCCCTGTCCCTGACCGCGTTCCCCGGACACACCCCGGACGGGCTGACGGTGCTCTTCACCGACGCGACCTCAGGAGTCACGACCTACGCCGCGAACCGCTCCCTCAGCGTGGACGCGCCGGCCGCCGACGGAACCGTCGTGCTGGACTTCAACCGCGCGGCGAACCTGCCGTGCGCCTACACGGACCTGGCGACCTGCCCGCTGCCGCCGGCGGAGAACCGGCTGCCCGTGGCCGTCGAGGCCGGCCAGAAGATCCCCCGCGAGCGGGGAGGGTCCTGAGGCACGCCGGGCCGGGAATCATCCGGCCGCCGGGCCGGGACGGACGTCACGGCTGGTCGGTCACGAACCGGTCGAGCACGGCGGTGAGTTCCGCCGGCTTCTCCACGGGCAGTTCGTGGCCGGCGTCCACGATCCGCACCACGGCGTCCGGGTAGGCCTTCGCCATCCGGAGCATCTGTGAGACGGGCAGTTGGATGTCGTGGTAGCCGTGGACCAGGAGGGTGGGGGTGTGGATCTCACCGATCCGGTCGAGGACGTCGAAGGACCGCATGGCGCCGTAGCACGTCATGACCACCTCCTGAGGCGTGTCCGCCGAGGCCCGGACGTACTCGCGGATCTTCTCGCGCGGGTAGCCGGGGGCGAAGGCCCGTTGGATGTTGGCGGCCACGAACAGCTTGAACGGCACCAGGGTCGAGACCGCCATCAGCAGGCCCCTCCCCCGGCTGTACGTCATCCTGCTGATCGAGTTCACCAGCACCAGCCGCTCGACCCGCTCGGGATGGTCCAGCGTCAGGGTCTGCGCGATCATCCCGCCCATCGAGTGTCCGACGAGTACGAACCGGTCGAGTTCCAGGTGGTCGAGCACGGCGAGTACGTCACCGGCCAGTTCCGCCACGGTCCGGCGCCCCGACCCCCCGCTCTCCCCGTGCCCACGCAGGTCCAGTCGTACGACCCGGCGCTTCTGGGTGAAGTGGTCCAGCTGGTGGTCCCAGCGGTGCCGGTTGGCCGTCCAGCCGTGGATGAACACCAGCGGCACGCCGTCGCCGTCGCGGGGGCCCTCGTCGTCGTACGTCAGCGCGGCGCCGTCGACTTCGAGCTGCGGCATGGGGCCTCCTGGAGTGCGGTCCGGTGGTTACTGGTCGGTACGGTATCCGGCGGAGGGGGCGCCGTCACCGGCGTTCGCCGAGGAATTCGAGGATGTGTCCGAAGACATCGAGTGCGGCGCCCCGGCCCAGGAACGTGTCGAGGTGGCCGTAGCCGGGGAGCTCGGTGTACGACACGTCCAGCTCGGGCCGGCGGTGGGCCAGCACCTCGTGGCAGAGCTTCTGCGAGTCCAGCCACAGTCCGTTCTCGCTTCCCGCGAGCAGCAGCACCGGGGTGTCGATGCGGGCGGCCGCGTCGAGCGCGTTGGGCGGCAGGGCCCGGTAGCGGTGGTCGGTGTCGTGCCAGCGGACGACGCTGCGGGCCAGTTCGATCCGGCGCAGGTGCGGCAGGATCCACAGGGGCGCCGGCCCGAGGAGTTCGGCGAGCCGGTCGTGGGTGGTGTCGGACAGGTTCTCGTGCAGGAACAGCGAAGCTCCCGAACCCCAGGCCGAGTTGTGGAGGATCTGACAGGTCGGGTCCGGGCACACCGCCCCGCGGGAGGCCAGCGCGAACAGCGGTGTGTACCTCGACCGGAGACCGACCTTGCGGAAGTCGACCGGGATGTGGTCGATCCGGTTCTTCAGCAGTTCACCCGCCACCGTCATCCGCAGCGAGGTGCGTCCCGCGAGCTTCGGCGTCAGGAACACGCCCTGCGAGACGACGCCCGCGAGCCCGGGCACCAGCCCCGCCGTCATGCTCAGGGACAGGGCGAGGGAGCCGATGCAGTGCGCGACCACGAACAGCGGCCGGTCGCCGATGTGTTCGCGGATGCGCGCGACGGCGTCGGGGATGTCGTGGAGAGCGACATCGTCGTAGGTGTACCTCTGACCGGTCTCGTTGTAGGGAAGCCGGCAACTGCCCCGCCAGTCGAGCAGCCAGGGCTCGTAGCCGTCGTCGAGCAGGACGTCGACCAGGTTGCGGGTCTCGGGGAGCAGGAACATGTCCGCGGACGCGGTGTGGCCGTGCAGGAGCAGCACGGCGGGCCGGTCCCGCTCTCCGCCGCCGATGCGGGTCAGGCCCAGGCGTACGCCGTCCCCGGCGTGGAACGGGATCTCCTCGACGCGCGCCGGGTCGAGGCGGTGGCGCAGCGGCCGCAGGACCGTGCCCGTCCTGACCTTGCGGATCGTGGGCCTGGTACGGGAGTTGGTGGATCTCAGGATCATCGGTGGTGCTCCGAGGGGGTCGGGGTGCGGCGCAGGTCCAAGAGGTCCGCGGCGGCGCGGGTGAAGGGGCCGAGCAGGCCGCGGCCCATCTCCGCGCCGAACCAGGCGAGCCAGGTCAGCTTGGCGGCGCGCTTCTCCCGGCCGGTCAGACGGGGGTCGACCTTGATGCCGTCGATCTGGTCGCGTACATAGCTGTCGGCGGGCACGACGAGTTCGCCGGTGAGGCTCGCCGGTTCGCCCTCGCGGCCGATCTCGACGCTCAGCGCGCGGGTCTGCCGCCATACGTCACGGCGGGCTCGGGCGTACTTGTGGCCCTCCAGCCACCAGCGGCCCCCGTCGGCGTCGCACAACGTCAGCCGGTAGCGCAGGAGTTGGTGGCGCATCCCGTGGCGCTGCGGGATGCCCTCCTCGGGGCGGATCCAGACGTCGCCGTGTTCCACGAGGAGCGGTGCGGGATGGGCGGCGGCGCACACCAACTCACCGCTGACGTCCACCCGGCGCTCCTTCACCAGTTGGTGCATGCTCGCGATGGAGAGGGTGAGCGCCATCGAGCAGGGGGTGTCGCCGCCGGCACCGGTATCGGCCGGGCCCACGGAGCCCTCGGTCGTCTCGGAGAACCACAGGTACGGCTGGTCGTCCTTGTCCGGCAGCCGGGCCAGTCCGTCCTGGGCGAGCCGTTCGAACGTCCTCAGCTGGGCCCGGGCGTCGTAGCGCGTCGCGGGGCGCAGTCCCAGCGCCTCGACGAGCGCGGCGGTGCGTTCACCGCCGGCCGCCGGACCCTTCAGGGTCGCCTCGCACAGTTTGAGGGCGGTGGGGCTTTGCAAGACCCTTGTGAGGAAGCCGAGTTCGGGAACGGGTTCGGCCTCCAGTCGGGCCAGGACGCCGGTGCGCCACTCGTCCCAGTCCTGTACGCGCACATGCATCCCGCCGAACGCCATGTCCCGTACGACGTCGTCGAGGGTGTTGGGTACGCCGGTGAGGTTGTAGTCGAATCCCCAGGCGTCGGGTTCGCAGATGACGGCGGCCGCGACCCGGCTCACCCAGTCCACCGGGGCCGCGTTCAGGCAGTGGAAGGCGGGAACGGTGCGGAAGCGGCCGAAGGCCGCGATGAGGCCGCTGCTGAGGTCCTGCGGGTTGTGGGCGCCCGTCCGGGTGTGGCCGCCGATGCCTCCCGGACGCATCGCGGTGACGATCAGGCCGTGGTCGCGGGCCCGCCGCAGGGCGACCTCCGCGGCCCATTTCGTCTGGTCGTAACCGGCGACGAGGCGGTCGGCGTGGGCGAGTGGGTCGTCCTCGCCCATGGAGGCGATGCCGACCTCGTTGAAGACCGCGATCGAGGAGATGTGGTGCAGCGGCTTGGGCGGGCCGGTCGCCGCCAGTTCGGCCAGGGTCAGCGCGCCGATGACATTGCTCTGCCGCAGCGACTGGTAGCCGCGCAGGAAGTCCACGGCCGCCGCCACGCCCACGATGCTGTCCAGCTCGTGGGCGAGTTCGTTCCAGCCGCTGTCGGACAGTCCGAGGCGAGGACGCCTGATGTCGCCGGGGAGCACCGTCACCCGGCGGCGGATCTCCGAGGACCAGGGCAGCCGGTGGCTCTTCAGCGCCTCGCCGAGACGAGCGGTGGCCGCTTCCTCGTCGGCCGCGCGCACGAGGCAATAGACGTGCGCGTCACTGTGCCGGAGCAGATCGAGGAGCAGATGGCTGCCGAGGAAGCCGGTGGCGCCGGTGAGCAGGATCCGGCGGGGCGGCAGGGGCTCGGGCGAGCCGGTCCAGGGCAGGCGGTCGGCCAGGGAGAGGTCGGCCAGGATCTGGTCGAGGTCCTCGGGGCGGGCGGTGGCGTACGGGGTGCCGCCGCCGCTGGTCCGCGCCGTGATCGTCGCGCCGGACGGAACGCGGGGAGACGGGACGGACGGGGTGTCCGTAGCGGGAGCCGGGCTGGATCCCGGGGCGGAAGCGGGGCTGGTTCCCGGGACAGCGACAAGAACCGAGGGCGGTGCCGGGACCGGGAGGGGAAGGGTGTCCGGGGCCCGTGTGGTGCGGGCCGTACCGGTCACCGGGGCCGGGGTCCGTGCGGCCGACGGGGCTGCCGGCACACCCGGGGCCGAGAGGGCGGCCGTGGTACCCGCGGTCGCCAGCCAGCGCACGGCGAGGCTGCGCGGCCGGGCGTCGGCGAACACCTCGTCGAGGTCGATCTCCACGCCCAGCTCGTCCTCCAGCGCCGCGACGAGTTCCACGGCGCCGACCGAGGTACCCCCGGCGTCGAAGAAGTCCGTGTCGGGCGACAGATGCCCTCCGGGTACGAAGCGGCCGGCCGTCGCGGCGACGACAGCGGCCAGGCCGTGCGCGTCGGGGGCGGCGGGGGCGCCAGGGGCGGGCCGGGCGTCGACAACAGGATCCGTCACGGCACCGGTGTCGTCACCGGCCCCCGCACCGAACGGCGCGGTGGGCGCTTTCGCGTACGGATCCACGGCGGCCCCGGACCGCCCGGCAACCCCACCGGCGTCCGCGTCCTCGTCCCCTGGGGCACCGGACGCGGAGGTGTCCGCCCCGGTGCGCGCGCCCGGCTCCGTGCGGGTTCCTGTCGCCGTGGGTGCGGCGGCCTGTCCGATCCTGGCCAGCAGGGCCTCCACGCCCGGCCCGCCGTCACCCCGCTCGATCGCCTCACCGGTCGCCCGCTGTCCGGCGTACGCCGCCGCGTTCTCGTTCACTTCACTCATGAGAGCCCTTCCCCCTGTGCCTGTCCTTTTCCCGCTGTTTCCGCGGGCCGAGCCGACGGCCTGCTCACTGACGTCGCCAGGAGCGGAAGGTCCGCAGTTGTTCCGGGGTGACCACGGTCTCCAGGTGTTCGTCGTCCTGGTCGCCGCCACCGAGTCCCGCCAGCAGGCGCCGGGCCGGTACGTTGCGGTCGGTGCGCTCCGCCGTCAGCCGGACCTTCACGCAGCCCAGTCGGTCGGCTCGGTCCGCCAGCCACCGCAACAGCCGTTCCTCGACGCCCCGGCCGAGCGCGCGGCAGCTCAGCTGCCATGCGAGGACGTCGAGTTGATCGCCGTCCACGCGCAGTGCGAGCAGGCCGATCTGGCCGTAGTCGCCGAAGCGGTCCCGCGCCGCGGCCGTCCAGACCTCGCCCTGCTCCCGCCACCGCGCCAGATCGCCACCGTCGGCGGATCGGGGGCGGAGGGTGAACTGATTGGTGCGGCGGACGAGTTGTTCGGCCCGCTCGGCGTCGGCTCCGGACAGGGCCCGGATGTCGACCTCCAGCTCCAACTGGGCGAGGAACTCCTCGAATCCGGCCTGCTCGCGCACCGCGTCCCGCTGCCGCTCCTGCGCGTAGAACCCCGCCCGCAGCCCGTCCTCGGCCGTCGCCGGCGCCGGGACGAGCGGCCACAGACGTCCCAGGAAATCGTCCAGTTCGGCTGTCGGAGGGCAGGTCACCGACAGCACCTCCGGCAGCGCCGACCGCATCTTCTCGATCTCGACCGGGTTGTCGTCGAGGAAGAGGAAGCTGTCCAGACCCAGGTCGAGGGTGCGTGCCGCCTCCGTGAGCCGGCCCGGCTTGGGACCCCAGCCGGCGGACAGCACGCTGAAGTGCTCCGCCTTGAGCGTGCTGTCCGGACGGTCCAGGACGGCCCGTACGGTGTCCTCGTCGTTGTTGCTGACCAGCGCGAGCAGCGCGCCTGCGGCACGCCATCGCAGCAGTGTCCCTGCCAGCCGGGCGCGTGGTCCGCTCACGTCCACCGCCTCGGGGCCGAGCTCCCCGGCGATCCCGCCCCACAGGGTCTCGTCGCCGTCCACCGCGATCACCTTCGGCGCGGGGCGCAGGACCGCTCGTACCACCTGGGCCAGCCGCAGGGCCACCGCCGCCTGGAACCTCGGGGTGAAGGGGAGATGGGCCAGCCGCTCGGTCCGTTCGTCGAAGCGCTCCGTGACGGCGTGGTGGCGCGTCCACTCGTCCGGGCCGAGCACCGCGATGCCCGGCTCATCGGTCAGCTCGGCGACGAGGTCACTCTCCCATCGCCCGAGGCGTTCGTCCTTCCGGGCCGAGGGAAGGACGCCGACGATCAGTGGTCTGCGGGTCCGCTCGGACAGGGCCCGCAGCGCGGCCGGGTACGCGGCGCGCAGTTCGGTCAGCGCCTCGTCGGTGACCGGGCCGAACCGTTCCAGGTCCGCCGCCCGTAGGAGCACCACGCCCACCGCTGTCGTGGGACCGGTGAGGACGCCCGAGGGATCGCGCAACGCGGCGAGCACCTGGTGGTACGGGGCTTCCGCCACCGTGGGTCCCTCGTCCCGCGTTCGCTCCCCTTCCCGCGTTCCTTCCCGGGTGCCCTCCTCGATCGCCGCTTCGCACAGCAGCGGCAGATTGCCGAGCGCGAAGGTGGCGGCGAGCGCGAGCGAGCGGCGAGGGCGGGCAACGATGCCCCGCGTAAGCGGAGTTGATGTCACGACCGTGGCTGCCGTCGTACCCGTCGCAGCAGGAACTATCGCGACCGGCGTTGCCGCCGCGTCCGTCGCGGCGGTGGCCGTCGTACCCGTCGCACGGACCGCCGCTGTCGGGTCGTCGGCCGTCTCCGCGAGCAGTCGCAGGAACGTCTCCGCCAACTCGGTGGAGGTCGCCGCGTCCAGGATGTCGAGATTGTGATCCAGTCGCACGCGGCCGGCGTCCGGGGTCATGGTGACCATCAGATCGAGGTCCGAGTATCCGGTTCCGGCCGGGAGCACCTCCAGTCGGCCGAGGCGGGCCGCCGAGGAGCGTACGAAGTTGAAGTACACCTCCACCAGCGGGGCGTTCGCCCGGTGCAGTCCCTGCCCTGCCAGTGTCGACAGCACGTCCGAGAACATGGCGCCCTTGGCGAGGACCCGGTTCAGGCGCGTGTCCGTCCGGCGCAGTACGTCCTCGATCCGCTCCCCCGCCGCCGCTTGTGCCGGGAACGGCACCGGTACGCCGAAGAACCCCACCGCGTCGTACGCGTCGGCGTGGATG
This sequence comes from Streptomyces sp. NBC_00386, assembly GCF_036063235.1. Classification (NCBI taxonomy): domain Bacteria; kingdom Bacillati; phylum Actinomycetota; class Actinomycetes; order Kitasatosporales; family Streptomycetaceae; genus Streptomyces; species Streptomyces sp. NBC_00386. Next base: position 9,527,605 of record NZ_CP107950.1, on the reverse strand, counting down.
CGGGTGTCGACGGGCACGGCGAGCACGAAGCGCTCCCGCTCACGCATCCTGGCCAGCAGGACGGTCAGGGTGCCGAGGCAGAAGGCCGCCGGTGTGACGGCCAGCCTGCTCGCGGTCGCCGACACCCGCTCCATCAGCCCGTCGGGTATCGCCACGGTCACGCTCCCGGCCCGGTACGAACGCGCCGCCGGGCGCGGCCGGGCGAGCGTCAGGTCGAGACGCTCACTGCCGTGGAAGGCCTCGCGCCATTCGGCGCCGGTGCCGGAGTCGGCGCCGCCGGAGGCATCGCCGGTCCGCTGTGCCTCGATGAGCAGGTCGATGTCACGGTTGGTGACGGCGTCGCCGAGCGAGGTACCGGACAGTTCGGCGTCGATCTCCCCCGCGACGAGCAGCAGCGACTGGAGATCGCTCACGGCGTGGTGTGCTCCGAACACCAGCACCTGGCCACGAGCACCGGCGTCGAGCAGCTCGAACCGCCACAGGGGCGCCCTCTCCAGGTCGAACGGCGGCTCCAGCAGCCGGGACAACCGGTCGTCGGCGCCCGGTTCGGCATCGGCGGGCAGCTCCGTCCAGCGCAGGAGCGGCTCGGTCGACTCCCGCACCACACACAGCTGTCGGCCCCGTCCGCCGCTTCCGGCGATCGCCGTGCGCAGGGCCGCGTGCCGTCCGGCGAGCCGGGTGACGATGTCGGTGAGTGCCTCGCGGGTGGTCGGGGTCGTGAGCCGGACGGCCAGGCCGACGGAGTGCGCCGCGTCCGGCATGCCCGGCTGGGCGCTGCGCAGCAGCCGTACGACGTCGCGGGTCGCGGGCCGCAGCTCGCTCTCGGGCACCTCGGAGGTGACGTCGGGCTGTGGCTCCTCGCTCCGTGGTCCGATGGCGCGTTCGGGCAGCACCTCGCCCAGGGCCCGTGCGAGGCTCCGGATGTCGGACGCCGAGAAGACGGCGGCGGCCGGGAGTTCGGCGCCGAGCTCGCGGGTGAAGGCGTTGCGCAGCCGGACCAGCATGAGCGAGTCCAGGCCCAGTTCCTTGAGGACCGTCGTCGCGGACAGCTCCACGGCACCGCCGGAGACCTGGCTCACCTTGGCCCGTACGTACGCTTCGAGCCGTGCGGCCCGGTCCTGGTCCGTCGTCGCCGCGAACACCCGGGCGACGAGGTCGTCCGTGCCCGCGGGGTCGGCTGCGACGGTGATCAGGTCGGCGAGGATCGGGCGGGTGCGCGCCGCTTCCTGGTCGAGCTCCAGTGCCTCCGGGTCCAGTGCGAGGGGGGCGAGCTGGCGGCGGGAGGTGGCGAGCACGCGCTCGAACAGGTCGCCGCCCTCCGTCGGGGTGAACGCGACGAGACCCGAACGGCTGGTCTCGGCCGCCCTGGCACCGGAACCGGCGACCATGCCGACCTCCGTCCAGGCGCCCCAGTCCAGGCTCAGCGCCCGGCGGTCGGTGCGGGAGAGGTGGTGTGCCCAGGCGTCGAGGAACGCGTTCGCCGCCGCGTACGGGCTCTGACCGGGTGAGCCGAGGACACCTGCCGCGGAGGCGAAGAGGACGAACCTCTCGGCCTCCGGGGCCAGTTCGGTGAGCAGGGTGGTACCCAGGACCTTGGGGGCGAGCACGCGCAGGACGCGTTCGTCGGTCAGGTTCGCCACCGTGGCGTCGTCGAGGACACCTGCCGCGTGGACGACGGTGGCGATCGGTCCGGCCTCACGTCGTACGGCGTCCAGGGCGGCCGTGAGCGCGGCACGGTCGGCGACGTCCGCGCGGGCGAGGTGGACGGTGACACCGCGTGCTTCGATCCCCTTGATCCAGCTCTCGGCCACCGTGTCGGGCCCGCCCCGGCTCAGCAGGGCCAGTCGGCGGGCACCCCGGCGGACCAGCCGCTCGGCGGCCACCCGGCCGAGACCGCCCAGACCGCCCGTGATCAGGTGCACGCCGTCCGCGGTGATCCCGTCGTGCCCTCCGTCGTCCGGGCGGGTGCGGGCGAGGCGTGGCACGAGTCGGCCCGATTCCCGCAGCGCGACGAGCCGTTCGTCGTCCGCGTGCCGGAGCTGCGTCCACAGGCCGTCGTCGTCGTTCGTGGCCGGCAGGTCGATCAGCGTGGTGAGCAGTTCCGGGTACTCCTGGGCCACGGACAGTCCGAAGCCCCAGGCGAGAGCCTGCTGAGGGTGCGTCACCTGTGTGCTGTCGCCGGCTGCCTGGCTCCCCCGTACGACGACGAACAGGCGCGGCGAGCGGCCCCGGGGCCGGTCGGCGAGCGCGCGCACCAGGTGCAGGGTGCTCAAGCAGCAGCAGCGCGCGGCCTCTTCGGCGGTGGCGGCGTCCTCGACGGTCGGCGCGTCGAGGGCGGACAGCTGCACCACCCGCTCCGGCGGCCCGTCGGGGAAGGCCTCGTCGAGCAGGCGGGTCAACTGCTCTGGTTCGGACGGATCGAGGACGTAGCGGCCGGGGCTCTGGGCGCCGAACTCCGTTCCCCTGCGCACGATCACATGGGGCACGGCGGTCAGGGCCAGCCGTTCCGCGAGTGCGTCGGCCACCCCGGTCTCGTCGGCCAGGACGAGCCAGCCGCCGTCGACGGGCCGCTCCTGCGCGGGCGGGCGCGGCTGCCAGCGGGTCTCGAACAGCGCGCCGTCCAGCGGCGAGAGCGCGGCGAGCTGGAACTCCGTCGCTTCCAGGACCAGTTGGTCCTGCTCGTCCCAGAGCCGCAGATCCAGGAGTGCGGTGTCGCCGTCCACGGTGCGCAGTCGGCAGGTCGCCCACGCGGGAGCGGAGCGCAGGCCGGTGAAGCGCAGTTGTCCGACACCGGCGGGCACGAAGGCCCGGCCCTCGGGCGCGTCGGCGGGCAGGGCCGCCGTGTGGAAGGCGGCGTCGAGGACCGCGGGGTGCAGCAGGTGACCGGCGGCGGGCCGCCGGGTGAGTCGGCCGACCGCGGTGGTCGTCGTGCGGTGGCCCTGTTCCAGGAGCCGGAAGGAGGGGCCGTAGTCGATGCCCAGGGCCGTGAGCCCCGCGTAGACGGCGGGCAGGTCGGCCTCTTCCTCGCACCGTTCGCGCAGCGCGGCGAGCTCCTCGCCCGCGTCGGGCGCGGTGGGCGCGGGTTCGGCGGTGCCGTCGACGACCCGTCCGGTGACGTGCCGCTCCCAGGGCACGTGCCGTTCCCCGGTGGCCGCCGAGGCGATGGTGAAGTCCCTCGAACCGTCCTCCCCGACGGGATGCAGGACCAGTTGCAGCCGTACGGGCTTGTGCGCGTCGAGGGCCAGGGGCCGTACGAATCTCACGTCGGCCAGTCGTGTCTCGCCGCCGTCCCGCAGCGCGGACGCGGCCTCCAGCGCCAGGTCGAGGAAGGCGGCGCCGGGCATCCAGACCTCCCCGGTGACCCGGTGGTCGGTGAGGTAGGCGAAGCGGCTGTCGCGCAGGTCGATGTCGCTCTGGAAGATGTGCCGGCCGGGCGTGTCGCTGGCCTCGACATGGGTGCCGAGGAGCGGTGAACCCCCGGCCGTTCCGGTGGCCGGGGCAGGTGCGCGCCAGTGGCGTTCGCGGGCGAAGGCGTACGTGGGCAGGTCGATCCGGCGACCCTCCGGCAGCAGCACGGGCCAGTCGGGCGTGTGCCCGGCCTCGTACAACTCCCCGACCCGGCCCAGCAGAACGCCCCGTCCGTCCCTCCCACGGCTGAGCGAGCCGACCGCGACCGCGTCGATCCCCGCCTCGGCCGCCACCGCCTCGACGGACGCGGTGAGCGAGGGGTGCGGGCTCAGTTCGACGAAGTAGCGGTAGCCGTCGTCCAGCATCCGCCGGATCGTGTCCGCGAAGCGGACGGGGCGCCCGAGGTTCGCGTACCAGTGGTCGGCGTCCAGCCGGTCGCCGGGCACCGGTTCGGCCGACACCGTCGAGTACAGCGGGGTCGCCGTGCGCGTGCCCCTGATGCCGGAGAGCCGGTCCAGCAGATCCGCGCGGACCGGGTCCATCAGGGGGGTGTGGGAGGCGAACGGCGTCGACAGCCGCCGTACCGGGACGTCCCGCGCTTCGAGATGCGCGCGCAGTTCGGCCAGTGCTTCGGTGTCACCGGAGACGGCCGTGGAGTGCGGGCTGTTGACCGCCGCGACGAACAGCCGGCCGGGGTGGAGCGCGAGCAGCTTCTCGGTCTCCGTGCGCGGCAGTTCCAGGGCCAGCATGCCGCCCCGTCCGACCAGTGGGGCGACCGCCCCGGCGCGCCCGGTGACCACCGACACGGCGTCGTCCAGGGTGAGGGCGCCCGCGCTGTACGCGGCGGCGATCTCGCCCAGGCTGTGTCCGATCACGGCGTCCGGGCGGACCCCGAGCGCGCGCCAGGCGGCGGCCAGGGACGCGTTGACCGCGAACAGCACCGGTTGCAGGAACTCGGTGCGGTCGAACGGAGCGAACTCCTCCGGCGCCCGCAGCACGTCGAGCACCGACCAGCCGACCTGTCGGCGCACCGCCTCGTCGATACGGGCCAGTTCCTCGCGGAAGGCCTCCGACTCGGCCGCCAGCTCCAGACCCATGCCGGGCCACTGGCCGCCGTGCCCGGCGAAGACGAAGGCCACCTTGCCCGTCGGCTCCGCGCGAATCGGTGCCAGCGGCAGGTGTCCGGCCGCCAACGCGTCGAGCCGTGAACGCAGTTCGTCCCGGTCGCCGGCCACGATCGCCGCTCGCTGTTCGAAGTGGCTGCGGTGTCGCGCCAGGGTGTGGGCGACGTCGGACAGGGCGACGTCCTCGTCCAGGTGGCGGGCCAGACGTGCGGCCTGCCCCCGCACGGCGGCCTCACCGCGCCCCGACAGCGCGAACAGCCGTGCACCCGGGGCGATTTCGTTCCGCGTCGGCGTCTCGGCCCGCTCAGCCTCCTCCAGGATCAGGTGCGCGTTGGTTCCGCTGATCCCGAAGGCGCTCACACCGGCCCGCCGTACGCGTTCGCCCGACGACGGCCAGGCGACCGTCTCCCGCAGCAGGTGCAACCCGCTGTCGTCCCAGTCGACATGGCGACTGGGCGTGCTCGCGTGCAGGGTGCGCGGCAGAGACCGGTGCCGCAGGGACTGCACGACCTTGATCAGACCGAGCACGCCCGAAGCCGCCTGCGCGTGACCGATGTTGGACTTGAGCGAGCCGAGATGCAGGGGTCTGCCTTGGGGGCGCGAGGTGCCGAAGACCTCCGCGAGGGCGTTCGCCTCGATCGGGTCGCCGAGGGTGGTGCCGGTCCCGTGCGCCTCGACGTAGTCGATGTCGGCGGGTTCCAGTCCGGACAGCTCCAGGGCCCGCCGGATCACCTGTTCCTGGGCCGGACCGTTGGGCGCGGACAGGCCCTGGCTGCGGCCGTCCTGGTTGACGGCCGTACCGCGCAGCACGGCGAGCACCTCGTCGCCGTCGCGCCGCGCGTCGCCGAGCCGCTTCAGTACGACCATGCCCGCGCCCTCGGCCCAGATGGCACCGTCTGCGTCGTCGGAGAAGGAGCGGCAGCGGCCGGTCGGGGACAGTCCCCGCAGCCGGCTGAACTCGACGAAGGTTCCCGGTGTCACCATCAGCGTCACCCCGCCGGCGAGCGCCAGATCGCACTCGCCCGACCGCAGTGCCTGTGCCGCCAGGTGCAGCGCCACCAGGGACGACGAGCAGGCGGTGTCCACCGTCAGCGCCGGTCCGTTCAGCCCCAGCGTGTACGCGAGCCGGCCCGAGGCCACGCTCGGCGCTGACCCCGTGCCGACGTAGCCGTCCAGCTCGTCGAGCCGGGAACCCGCCAGGTAGTCGCTGCCGAACATGCCCACGTACACACCGGTGTTGCTGCCGGCCAGCTCGGCCGGCACGATCCCGGCGCGCTCCAGTGCCTCCCAGGCCGTCTCCAGCAGCACCCGCTGCTGCGGGTCCATGCTCTCGGCCTCCTTCGGAGTGATCCCGAAGAAGCCCGCGTCGAAGGACTCCAGGTCGTCGAGGAAGCCGCCTTCCTTGGCGTACGACGTGCCCAGGGCCTCCGGGTCGGGGTCGTGCAGCGACTCCACGTCCCAGCGGTCCGCCGGGAACGGGCCCACCGCGTCGCGTCCCTCGGCGACGAGACGCCAAAGTCCCTCGGGGTCGCTCACGCCGCCGGGCAGACGGCAGGCCATGGCCACCAGGGCCAGCGGCTCGTCCGCCGTCGCCGCCGGGGTGACGGGAGACCGGGGATCGAGCGTGCCGCGCCGCGTGGTCCGGCCGTCGGTGGCGAGCGCGGTGGTCAGCAGGTGGGCGGAGAGCCGGGCGGCGGTGGGGTGGTCGAACAGCAGGGTGGCGGGGAGCCGGGCGCCGATCCGGGTGCCGATGCGGTTGCGGAGCTCCACCGCCGTCACCGAGTCCATGCCGAGCTCGCGCAGCGGCTGATCGGGACGGACGGACTCCGCCGAGGGCAGGCCGAGCGCCCGGGAGGTCTCCTCACGGACGAGGGCCAGGACCCGTGCGGCGCGGTCGGCCTCCGGGAGTCGGGCCAGCCGGTCGGCCAGAGCGACACCGCCGTCCTGACCGGTGCGGGGTGCGGGCAGCAGCGAGCGCCACAGGGCCGCCGTACCGTCGTCCGCGGCAGCGGTGGCCGTGCGCAGGCGGGGCAGGTCCAAGGATGCGGCGATCAGGTGCGGTGCGCCTTGGCGCAGGGCGAGCTCGACGAGTTCGCGGCCCTGGTCGGGGGTCAGGGCGCGGTGGCCGAGCCGGGCCATCCGGTCCAGGTCGGCGTGTTCGGCGGCGAGACCCTCACCCGCCCAGGCGCCGAAGGAGACGGAGACCGCGGGCAGGCCCAGAGCCCGTCTGTGGTGGGCCAGTTGATCGAGGAAGACGTTGGCCGCGGCGTAGTTGCCCTGGCCCGGGTTGCCGAGCACACCGGCCGCGGAGGAGATCAGAAGGAACAGGTCGAGCGGCGTGTCGGCGGTGAGCCGGTGCAGCTGCGCGGCGCCGTCCACCTTGGGGCGCAGCACCCGCGCGAGGCGTTCGGGCGTCAGCTCGGCGACCACCCCGTCGTCCAGGATTCCGGCGCAGTGCACGACTCCGCGCAGCGGCAACGCGCCGCCGGCCCGGGCGAGTACGCCGGCCAGGGCCGCCGCGTCCGCGACGTCGCACTCCGCGATCTCGACCTCGGTTCCGAGCGCGGTCAGTTCGGCGGTCACCTCTGCGGCCCGTGGATCCGCGGATCCCTGACGTGAGGTCAGGAGCAGTCGGGGGACGCCGCGTTCGGCCAGGAGCCGGGCGATGTGCCGGCCGACGGCACCGAGCCCGCCGGTGATCAGCACCGTGCCGTCGGTGGGCACGAGGGTGCTGCGGCCGACGAGGTCGAGGGCTATTGGGGTGTCCGCCGCTTCGCCCCGCCGGAGCGCCTCGCGTGCGGCGGTGACGGGCGGGATCCGCAGGGGGGTGGCCGCGCGGGCACGGACCAGCCGTGGAGCGAGCAAGGAACCTTCGCGGAAGGCGAGTTCGGGCTCGCCGGTATGCGCGACGGCCGTCGGAAGGACGTCGGCGGGGTCGGCGCCGCCGAGGTCGAGCAGGGTCAGCCCGAGGTGCGGGTGTTCGGCCCGGGCGCTGCGGGCGAGTCCCCACAGCACCGACTGGGCCAGGCCGGGCACGGTGTCCTGGGCACCGGTCGCGACCGCGCCGCGGGTCACCCAGACGGTCCGGGCGGGCGGCCGGTCGTCCGTGAGCGCGATCAGGGCGCGCAGTTCGGCGAGCGCCGTCGCGGCCAACTCCTGTGCGGCAGCGGCCGGTTCGGCGTCGAAGGCCGGACGCGGCCAGAACCGTACGACGATGTCGGCACCGGTGTCGCGCACCTGGACGCCCGCCGCCGCCAGGCCCCGCAGGGCGGCCGCGACCTCCGGGTCGGAGCGGTCGCCGTGCAGGGCCCACACGGCCTGCGACACCGCCGCGGGCTGTTCGGTCACGGGCGGTTCGGACACGGCCGTCCACGCCACTTCGTACAGGTGCCGGTCGTTCTCCGAAGCGCCGTTCAGGTCCGCCGGGTCGGCGGCCCGCAGCCGTACGTCCTCCAGCCGGCCCGCCGGGAGGCCGTCGGCGTCCCACAGGGTCACGTCGAGGGCGAGGTCCGTCGCCGAGCCGCCCGTCCGCCGTACCAGCGCCGTGAGGTCGCTCGCGCCGCCGGGCGGCAGGACGCAGCGGCCCACCGCGACCGGGAGCAGCACCCGGCCGTCGGACGCGTCCAGTACCGCGGCCACGTGCAATGCAGCGTCCAGCAGTGCCGGGTGGACGGGGTAGGGATCGGCCGAGCCGCGGGCCACGGCCGGCAGCGACAGCCGGGCCAGCACTTCGCCGTCGGCGGTGGTCGTGACCGCCGACCGGACGCCTTGGAAGGAGGGACCGTAGCCGAGACCGAGAGCGGCCAGCCGTTCGTACGTCTGCGCGCCCCAGGCGGACTCGGCGGCCTCCGGCCACACCGGCGGCAGCGCCGCCGTCGCCGGGGCGGGGGCGGACGCCGACGCGGTGGCGTGCAGGGTCCAGCCCTCGGCTTCCGGGCCGCGCGGGCGGCTGTGCACGGTGACCTCGGGCGCGGATCCGGTGGTGACCACTTCGACCGACACCTCGACCGTGCCGGTCCCGGGCAGTACGAGGGGCGCGAGCAGGAGCAGATCGGTCACGTCGCCGGGGAGGTCCGGGCGGGCCACGGCGAGCGCGGCACGGCACAGCTCCATCATGGTCGTGCCCGACACCACGGTCCGCCCGAACACGGCGTGGTCGGCCAGCCAGTCGGCGGTGGCCGGGGACCATTCGTTGCGGAAGGTCCAGCGGGTCTCGTCCGCCGAGCGCAGCTGAACGCCCAGGAGAGGGTGCGCGGCGCGGTCGAAGAGGCCGGAGGCCACCGGCCCGGACTCGGCTTCGGGGTCGTTCCAGTACGACTGTGGGTCCCAGGCGTATGTGGGCAGTTCGGCCGTCTCCCCATCGGGAACGACGCGGCGCCAGTCGATCCGTCGTCCGTGGACGTGGAGTTCGGCGGCGGCCCGGTCCAGGCAGGCGGGTCCGTCCTCGTCGCGGCGCAGCGATCCGACGGCGACCAGGTCGTCGTGGCCGTGGTCCTCGGCGACCGTGCGCACGGCGGTGATGAGGGAGGGGTGGGGGCTGAGTTCGACGAAGTGGCGGTATCCGTCGGCCACCATGCGTTCCACGGCGGACGCGAAGCGTACGGGCTCACGCAGGTTCGTGTACCAGTAGTCGGCCTCCAGCTCCTGGGTGACCGGCTCGCCGGTGACGGTGGAGTACCAGGCGACGGTGGCCGGGGAGGTGGTGACGCCGTCGAGTTCATCGAGGATCGTCGCGCGCAGTGGCTCGACCCGGGCGCTGTGGGAGGCGTAGTCGACGTCGAGGCGGCGGACGAACACCTGCTCCCGGTCGAGGTCGGCGAGCAGGGCGTCGAGGGGCTCCACGTCACCGGCTATCACCGTCGAGCGGCCGCTGTTCACGGCGGCGACGGACACCCGGCCGCCGAGGCCGGCGAGGCGCGCCTCGACCTCGCTGTGCGGCAGGGCGACGACGGCCATGGTCCCGGTGCCGGACATCGCGGTCAGGGCCTGGCTGCGCAGGGCGACCACCGCCGCGGCGTCGTTGAGGCTCAGCGCCCCGGCGACGCAGGCCGCGGCGACCTCGCCCTGACTGTGTCCGACCACCGCGTCCGGCCGGACTCCACGGGCCCGCCACACCGCGGCCAGGGAGACCATCACGGCGAAGAGGACCGGCTGGACGACGTCGACCCGTTCCAGGGAGGGGGTGCCCTCGTCGCCGCGCAGGACGGCGGCCACCGACCAGACGGTGAACGGGCGCAGCGCGGCGTCGCAGCGGTCGAGTTCGTCGGCGAACACCGGTGAACGATCGAGGAGTTCGCGGGCCATGCCGGACCACTGGGCGCCCTGTCCGGGGAAGACGAATGCCAACTTGCCCGATGGGAGGGTCTGTTGCGGGCCCACGACCAGATCGGGGTCCGGCTCCCCCTCGGTGAGGCCGCGGAGGGCGGTGAGCAGTTCGTCGTGGTCGCCGGCCCTGATGACGGCGCGGTGCTCGAAGTGTGTGCGGTGGTGGGTCAGTGTTCCGGCCACGTCGGACAGTTCCGGTCGCGGTTGCCCGGCGAGTACGTCGAGCAGGCGGGCCGCCTGACCACGGAGGGCCGAAGGGGTGCGGGCGGACAGCGGGAAGAGCGTGGGTTGCCCGGTACGGGGGTGCCGGGCGGGCGTCGGAGGGGCGGTCGGCCTTGGCGTCGTGGCCTGTGTCGGGGTGGCGGCTGGCGTCGGTGTCGCGGCCTGCACCGGAGCGGCGGCGGGGGTCGGCGCCGTGGTGTCTGCCGACGTGGCAGCCGGTGTCGGTGTCACGCCCTGTGTCGAAGTGGCGGCCGAAGTCGGTGTCGCATCCTGCGTCGGTGTCGCCGTCGGTCGTGTCAGGTCCTGCGGTGACTCCTCCAGCACCACATGCGCGTTGGTGCCGCTGATCCCGAAGGCGCTCACCCCGGCCCGCCGCACCCGGTCGGCCCGGCGCGGCCACGGCTCGGCGCCGCTGTGCACACGCAGGCAGCGCTCCGCCCAGTCGACGTGCTCGGTCGGTGTCTCGGCGTGCAGGGACGCGGGGAGGCGTTCATGGCCGAGGGACAGGACCGTCTTGATGACGCCGCCGATGCCCGCCGCGGCCTGTGTGTGACCGATGTTGGACTTCAGGGAGCCGACGCCCAGCGGCCGGTCCGCCGGGCGGCCCGGTCCGAAGACCGACGCGAGTGCGCGGCCCTCGATGGGGTCACCGAGGGGCGTGCCGGTGCCGTGGGCCTCGACGTAGTCCAGGTCGTCGGGCAGGAGCCCGGCGTCGTCCAGGGCGGCGCGCAGCACCCGCTCCTGCGCCGGACCGTTCGGCGCGCTCAGGCCCTGGCTGCGGCCGTCCTGGTTGATCGCCGACCCCTTGACGACCGCGAGGACCCGGTCGCCGTCCCGGTGCGCGTCCGCGAGCCGCTTGAGAAGCACCAGACCGCAGCCCTCGGCCCACACCACCCCGTCCGCGTCGGTGGAGAACGGGCTGCACCGACCGGACGGCGACAGCCCGCGCAGCCTGCTGAACTCGACATGCCCGCGGGGTGTCACGAGGAGCGTCGCGCCACCGGCCAGCGCGAGGTCGCACTCTCCGCCGGCCAGTGCCCGCGCCGCCAGGTGCAGGGACACGAGGGAGGAGGAGCAGGCGGTGTCGACCGTGACGGCAGGGCCCTGGAGTCCGAGGGTGTAGGCGATGCGCCCGGACGCCACGCTGGACGCCGAGCCCGTGCCGACGTGCCCGTCGAGCCGGTCCAGCGGGGCCGAGGCGAGGTATCCGCTGTCGTACAGGCCGACATAGACGCCCGTCCGGGTGCCGTTCAGCGTCTCCGGGACGATCCCGGCGCGCTCGATCGCCTCCCAGCCGGTCTGGAGCAGCAGCCGTTGCTGCGGGTCCATGGCCGCGGCCTCGCGCGGCGAGATCCCGAAGAAGGCCGCGTCGAAACGGTCGATGCCGGTCAGGAAGCCGCCGCGCAGGGAGTACGCCTTGCCGGCGGCGTCCGGGTCGGGGTCGTAGAGCCCGTGGGTCTCCCAGCGGCCCGCGGGCACCTCGCCGACGGCATCCTCGCCCGCGGCCAGCAGCCGCCAGAGCGATTCCGGGTCGTCCGCGCCGCCGGGGAACCGGCAGGCCATGGAGATGATCGCGATGTCGTCGCCCCTGTGCACGGACGGGCCGGTCGGCGTCGAGGCCGGTGCCAGTGCCAGATCGGGCGTGCCCAGGGGCTGTTCGTCGAAGACGGCCGCGGCGATCCCCGCGATGGTGGGGTGGTCGAAGACCATGGACGGCTCGAGGGGCCGCCCGGTCCACTCGGACAGACCCGCGACAAGTGTCACCAACTGCACTGATCCCAGGCCGAATTCGGCGATCGGGCGCTCCGGCGCGACGGCCGACGGGGCAAGCCCGGCAACTTCCGCGACGGCGGACGTCAACCAGGCCCGCACCCCTTCGGAGGTCGTCGGGGACATCTCGGTGTACCGCTTCGGGGACTCGTTCGCAGGCATCTGGGCTGGTGTCCTCGTGAACTTGGGCGCAGGTGGATTCCGTACGACCGACGCGACGGGTGCGCACGGCGGCGTACGACTGCTGCCGCCGACACACAGTGCACGGCAGACGGCAGACGGCAGACGGCAGACGGCAGACGGCAGACGGCAGACGGCAGACGATGGAGGGTGGAGGGTGGATTCGGGTGAGGAGCGACGGATTCCGGCGGTTGTACGAGCGCTGCACGACCCCCATGGCGCCGGCGCTGACGCACGACCGTCGCAGCACCATCCGCGACCGCCGAACAGACGTGTCCGAAGCTGCCGTTGAGCCGCCGGCAGCGCGTGGGCGCACCGCCGGCGGGCGCCGTCAACTCGTCTCGGGCCCGCCGACCAGGGAGAGCGTGCCGTCGAGATACGCCGCCCGGGACGCACGGCGCTGGATCTTCCCGCTGGACGTCTTGGGGATGGTGCCGGGGTGGACGAGCACGACGTCGCGTACCGGCAGGCCATGTGCCTCGCTGATCGCGCCGCGGATCAGATCGATGATCTTCTCGGACTCGCCCACCGCCTCCGGTGCCGTCTCGGCCACGACGACGGGTTGCTCGCCCTCTCCCCCGACGTCCACCGAGAAGGCGGCGGTGCAGCCGGGCCGCAGCGCCCAGTGCGACATCTCGGCGGACAGTTCCAGGTCCTGCGGATAGTGGTTGCGCCCCTCGATGACCATCAGGTCCTTGAGACGACCGGTGACGAAGAGTTCGCCGTCCCGCAGGAATCCGAGGTCTCCGGTGCGCAGGAAGCGGCCCTCGCGCCCCGCGAGGACGGCCCGGAAGGTCTGCCGGGTGGCGAGCGCGTTGCGCCAGTAGCCCTTGGCGACACTCGCGCCGGACACCCAGATCTCGCCCACCTCGCCCTCGGGCAGTTCTTCCTGCCGTTCGGGGTCGGCGATCACCACGGTGATGCCGGGGCCGGGCCGGCCGGAACCCACCGACGCCGCGTCCACCGACCTGGTCTCCGACGCGATGGCGCGCGCCCCGGTCCCGTCAGTGGAAGTGGCGGTGGTGGTGTCCGCGGTGGTGGCCAGTGTGGGCGGGGCGTGCACCGAACCGCCCGTGACGATCAGCGTGGCCTCGGCCAGGCCGTAGCACGGGTACAGGGCCTCGCGGCGGAACCCGGCCGGGCCGAAGGTCTCGGTGAACCGGCGCAGGGTCGCGGCCCGCACGGGTTCGGCGCCGTTGAAGGCGACCTTCCACCGGCTCAGGTCGAGGGTGTCGAGAAGCTCCGGTGTGGCGTGCTTCAGGCACAGCTCGTAGGCGAAGTTGGGGCCGCCGCTGGTGTGCGGGCGATACCGGCTGATGGCGGTCAGCCAGCGTTCGGGCCGTTGCAGGAAGTGCAACGGGGAGAAGAGGGTGGCGGTCACGCCGAGGTAGGCCGCGTTCAGGACGGGGCCGATGAGGCCCATGTCGTGGTAGACGGGCAGCCAGCTGACGAAGAGTTCATGGTCGTACTCCTCGATCACGTCGGGAGTGTGGCCCATCCGCTCGGTGATGACCCGCTCGTTGTCCAGCAGATTGCCGTGGGTCACCATCACCCCGCGCGGGGCGGAGGTGGATCCGGAGGTGTACTGGAGGAAGGCCACGGAGTCGGCGGTGAGGTCTGGTTCACGCCAGGAACCGGCCGCCTCGTCGGGAATATCCTCAGTGGCGACGCAGGTGATCCCGGCCAGTTCGGGCAGGTGTTCCGCCATGGTGGCGAGGGCCGCGATCACCTCGCGGCCGCCCAGGATCACCTGGGCGTCCGCGTCGGCGATCAGGCGCTTCATCCGGAGCAGGGCGCGGTGGTTCTGCGATCGCCCGTGCGGCGGCAGGCCCGGCACGGCGACGACCCCGGCCGAAAGACAGCCGAGATAACCGCAGATGAACTCGATGCCGGGCGGATACAGCAGCATGACGCGGGAACCGGCAAGGCCGCGCTCCTGGAGCCAGGCGGCGATGGCCCGGGACCGCTCGGCGAGCCGCGCGTAGGAGATGTCCTGGATCTCTCCGTCGCAGTCACCCGTGACGAGGTACCGGTAGGCGGTCCGGTCGGGCTGCCGGGAAGCGTGCAGAGTTAATAGATCGACCAGGGAACGAGCCATAAGACGAGTCTCACCTGTTCGGATGAGTGAGCGGGAAGACTGGAGTTCGAAGGCCGCGTCATGAGGTACGCGCAGACACCGCGTCCGCCTGGCCCCCTTGCCAGAACGTCCGTCTCGGCCAATCCGCCCAGGCAGCGCCGACGACATGCGCGCCGGCCTCCCGGGGCCCCCTACGGATTGCTACCAACGAGTAACACGATAGCAAGCCTGATCGACTCGACAGATGTAACCCCGGGTACTAAATGCGGAATTGGTCGACCTGACGGTCAGTCACCACACATGAACCGAGCGAAGTGGCTGGTAAGCGGGGTGCACTGGGAAAACATGTGTGCCGCATCACGTGCTCCGAACAAGGTTCGAGCCACCCGGCCACCTCGTGACCCCACTGCGGCCGCTGCCGCTGCCGCTGCCGCTGCCGCTGCCGCTGCCGCGGCCGCGGCAGCGGCACAACGCAACACAGTGCTTCGCCCCGGCTCCCCACTCCCGGCCCCTGCCCCTGCCCCTGCCCATACAACTCCGCCCGCAGGTCGACGCGGGTGGGCGTCGATGTCCTGCGGGCGGAGCTGCGAACTATCTAGCGTTCGGGGGTGATCCCGGGTGTCTGCGTCAGGAGCGACGCGCGCGGCGGGACATGACGACCGCGCCGGCTCCGGCGACGATCACCAGGGCCGCACCACCGGCGATGGGGCCGAGCTGGCCGCTCGCACCGGTCTCGGCCAGCGGCGGCGTGCTGTCGCTGGGCGACGGCGACGGGGTGGCGGGCGGTGTCGACGTCAGCGGGGGCACGTCCGGCGTCGTGGAGGGCGTGCTGGACGGCTTGGGGCTGGCGGGCTCCGTCGTCTCGTCGGCCGGCGGCTCGCTCGCCGCGGGAGTCGTGGGCGTGGCGGGGGCGGACTGCGACGGGGAGGGCGAGTCCGGTGTCGCGGGGGTGCACGGCTTCTCGCCGCCGTTCCACGCGGCTATCAGGTGGTAAGGCGTGGCGATATTGTCGGGCTGATAGGGCAGGGGGCCGTGACCCTCCCCGGTCTTTCCGTCGTACGAGACGTCATCGCCGTACAGGTCGATCTGGCCGTAGCAGTCGGGCGCCCGCACCTCGAGCTTCTGCCAGGTCTGCTTCGCGTCGGCCGAGTCCGCGACGTCCTCGGCGGTGAGGTAGACGGTGGCCTTGTCGACCAGGGCCTGGTGACCGGAGACGAACCAGTTCGGCCCCTCGGTGGTGTATTCGGCGAGGGAGACGGGGTACTTGCAGCCGTCGCCGACGCTCTGGCCGGGGGCCAGTCGGACCTCCACCGTTCCCGGGACGGCGTCCCACTGGTGGAACCCGCCCTGGGAGGACCAGTCCGCGCCCACGGGCTTTCCGTCGGCGTCGACGATGCGGTACTGGACCGTGGCGGACTGACAGTCGCCTGACGTCGTGGCGCTTGCGGCCCCTGCCCCGACGAGGGGAACCACGGCACCGGCGAAAGCCGTTGCCGCGAGGGCGGTGAGGATTCGTGTTTGTTGCGAACGCGACAAGATGAGCCTCTGTGAAGGTCAAGGGTGTGGGAGGTGGCAGAGTGCGAGCGGGCGATACGGACGGGTGCCATGAAGACATGACCGACGAAGACGTGGACGCCTGTGTCACTCACGTCGCTCGCGTCACTTCGCTCTCTTCAGACACAGCGAAGCGAGCCACATTCTTGTCGCCTTTCACAACTCCCGTCAATTCTGCACGGGTTGAGCACAGCCACCCTCTCGACGGGCGGCTTCCCTGTCGGCGATCGACGGGGCACAGCCGACTCGGAGGGCGGCCAGGCCGCCATCTGCCGCACGATGGGAAGCGACTGCCAGGACATGGGCGGAGGACGGCCGGCTGCTCGCCCATGACGAACCAGCCGCACACACGCCTCGAAGCCAAGTGGCGCAGGCAGCCATGGGCGCGGCAGCAGGGCGGATCCCAGCCCATAGGCTGCCCGGCGGGAAGACCTCGAGCGCCCTGTCGGCGCCGCATTCTGGCCGACCCCGGACCTCGGCGGCGAACGGGTCACAGCTTGAACACATGGATCCGGGGCGGGCGATGCACACACGATGATGCCTCCCTCGGCTCGCACGACCAGGGGGACCATGCACACCCGAACCACCACCGTGACCGTCGCTCTACTGATCACCGCCGTCACGGCCTGCACCGGCGGCGGCACCCCCGCGGAGCCGACCACGAAGCCCGGCACGACAAGGGCCGCCGGGGAGAGCACCGACGCGAAGCCGGACCCGGACCCGAAGGCACCCCGCGCGCTCGGCACACCGTTGTCCTTCACGACCGACGGATCGACGATGGCGATGACCGCGCTCCGGTACGAACAGGGCACGTTCCACCTCCGGCGTTCCGCCGACGAGGAGTTCGGGACGACCGGGTTCACGTGGGCCGCCGTCGAGATCAGGGCGTGCCTCAAGAACGGCTTCGCCGTGGTCACCCGCAACTCGTGGGTACTCGCGTACGCGGACGGAGCGCGGATCAAGCCCAGCCGCGTGACGTACGACGACCTCCCGCGACCGGAGTATCCCCTTATGACGACCGTGAAGGCGGGCTCGTGTGTGCGCGGGAAGACGGTGTTCGCGGTGCCGGCGAAGGAGCGGCCCGTGCGAGTGCTCTACACCTCGACGACACCGGAGGCACCGGCGGAGTGGTCAGTGCCGAAGGCGTAGCCGACCCTCGCATGTGCACTCGCTGCCGCCCGTTGGAGTATCCCTGGACCGGAGCGAGCGACAACCATCGGAGCGCGCCTTGGTGCGTGTCCGGCAACGGGGCGCGTCGTAGCATCTGTTCGCCGGTACGCCACGAACACCCCCGCTTGGACGGCCACTCCCGCTCCAGTCTGCTCATCTCTACCGTTGTGGCGGGAGAGGAGCGGTGAATGGGCTCGCTGTTCGGGGAGTCGGAAGCCCGCCAGGCGGCTGCCCGGACGCGGGTGGAGGTGCCGGAAGGCGACCTCGCGGAGGTGTCGGCCCTTGTAGTTGTACGTGGCTACGGTCGCGCGGGTCCAGCCTACGGGCGAGTTCGGCGGCCCCTGCATCGGACGGCTGTCCCGCGCGCCGACTACAACCATGGACGAACTTCGGGTGTCTTCTGGGTGAGCGGAGGAGGGCGTCGCTCTCACCGCGCTGTCGGATCAGGGGGCCTTTGCGTGACTCCATGCCGCTTCGCTGCGGGCACGACGTCGTTCCGAGTCTCTGCGACCACCAGCACCCACAGCCTTCTGTTCGGCGGTGTCGTCGGTGAACGGCCGACTGCGTACCTGCACCGCCCCCAGGCCCCGTCCGACCCCTCCGCCTCGGCCGAGCAGGACGCCGCAGGCAGTCCAGGAACCCAAGGAGGTTGGCTCCTGTGCGTCACATCACCAGCGCGGCCCTGACAGCCGCGGCAGTGTTCGCCCTCGGTGGCGGCGCGATGATCGCGGCCCCCGCGGCACAGGCCGTGGCACCCTTCCCGTCCATCGGCTGGCAGCAGCACAACTGTGACTTCGACGGCAACGGGTTCGACGACGTGCTGATCGGCGCCCCGGGCGCCACGGTGAGCGGTGCCAAGGCCACGGGCTACGTCTCCGTGCAGTACAGCTCGTCGAGTGGTCTCAGCACCACCAAGAAGAGCGTCCTTCACCAGAACACCCCGGGCGTTCCGGGCGCCTCCGAGGCCGGCGACGGCTTCGGCAGCGCCGTGGCCTCCGGTGACCTGAACAACGACGGCTACGACGACGCGATCGTCGGCATCCCCGGCGAAGACCTGGCCGGACTGTCCGACGCGGGCGGTGCCGTCGTCTTCTGGGGCTCGCCGAGCGGGCTGCACGGGTCCGACAGCACCTGGCTGGAGGACACCGGCCAACCGCGGGCCGGCGCCAGGTTCGGTCTGGCCGTCGAAGCGGCCCGGTACTTCGCCCCGGACCCGGCAGACCCGGACGCCGGCCCGCGCGACAGCGTCGCCGTCCTGGAGAACGACACGCTGCTGTTCTTCACCTCCGCGACAATGGCGGCTGCCCGGCAGCTGAAGGCGGTGGACACGGGAGTCCGTGCCCGGGACATGAGCCCGCTGGAGACCGGCTTCGCCTTCCGGAGCCTCAGCCACGGCAACTACAACGAGGACTCCTGGGCCGACCTGGCGATCTCCGGTGTGACCACCGGCGACCGGCCTGGCATCGGGGCCACCCAGGTGCTCCACGGCGCACCGGACGTCAAGGCGCTGGGCGACGGCGGCGCGTTCGAAGGTGGTCCCGCGGTCGTCTCCAGCGACTTCAACCACGACGGCCAGGACGACCTGGCCATCGGCGACACGGGTGTCGGCTCACCCGTCGGTGGGTCCGTCTCCGTCTACCTGGGCAAGGGCGACCTCTCCGGCCTCGACCCGGCCCCGGCCCAGACGTGGACGCAGGACTCCCCCGGCGTCCCCGGCACGGCCGAGGCGGGCGACCGGTGGGGTGCCGAGCTGTCCTCCGGTGACACCGACGGCGACGGCCGCCCGGATCTCGCCATCGGGGCACCCGGGGAGGACGTGGGTTCCGTGTCCGACGCGGGTGCGGTCTGGACGCTGCGTGGCGCACCGGGCGGGCTGACGGCGACGGGGGTGCGGAGCTTCGACCAGAACTCCTCCGGTGTTCCCGGCGTGGCGGAGGCCTCGGACCGCTGGGGCGGCCAGGTGCGATTGGTCGACGCCAACCATGACGGCCGCTTCGGTCTGCTGGCGGCGGCACCGGGTGAGAACACGGACGACGGCTTCGTATGGGTGCTTCCCGCGTCGTCCTCGGGACTCACCGCCACGGGTTCGTGGACCTATGACGGGGCGCGCCTCGGAGCGACAGCGGCCAACGCACGGTTCGGCGCGGCGATCGACGAGTAGCGGAAATCCCAGGGAAGCCTGAGAGTTCACCGGATTCGCGTCAGAACTCACCCTTCCTGTTCCAACCTTACGGGCCGGTGCGAGGCGTGCACCGGCCCGTTGGTCCGTGCGTGTTCGACGCGTTCGACGCCGTGGTTGGCAACTTCGTCCTCAACCATGTCGGACGGCCTCGGGATGCCCTGACGGAGTTCCGAAGGGTGACCCGGCCGGGTGGGCGGACAGCCTTCACCGTCTGGGCGGTTCCCCCGGCCGCGGTGTACTGACTTTGCCGCACGCAACGCTGATGGCGCATGGCCAGGCTTGACGGGGCCGGCCCGCGTGAACGGGCCGCAGCCATGGGCCTGGACCGGTCAGGCTGCCCTGCCTCCACCTTTCGGACCCGACAGCCGGACCGTGCCGGCCACCGACGCGATGCGGCCCAGGACGAAGAACCATGCGCCTGAGTAGGTGCTTTGATCCCTGGCCGTGAGGTGTGTACGGCTGGATCATCTGGGTTGTGGGCGCTGACAAGACGGCCCGGCAGCACTGCCGGGAGTGCGGTGATCGGCTGTCACCGACGATGCGAAAGTGCAGGGCTGTGACGGGTTTCCCGGTTTCCTCCCAGCCGGACACCGGACCCGGCCGTCCCCGAGCTGCGCCGGGCAATGGGTGGTCCAGATCAGCCACCCATCCCCCGCCACCGCGGCCTCGGCGCTCGGGTTGTCCGGCGGGTGCCGCTCGAAGGCCGTGAGGCGTAGCCGCTCCCCTTTGTTCTGACCCGCAGCCAACGGTCGGCCGTACTCGCCGATGCCCCGTTCAAAGTTGCAAGAGGTGTCACGCCGTACGTGAAAGATCAACACGGTCACACCTCTTGCATTCACGAACTCACGAGCACGTGGCAGGGCAGAGGGGTCTCTGCGTGACACGTCCTGTAGCGCCGCAAGTTGTACGGGCCGTACGGCTCATGGGGTCCAGGCAAAGGGCCTGCGGTCGGCCTCCATCGCGACGGTCTAGGTGCCGAGTTCGGAGCTGCCCTGGCTGGGAGCGGCCAGACCGGTCATCCGGGCGTTCGGGGACTCGGTGACGTTCTTGGCGTCGGGGCTGATCACGTGCATGGCGGGCTCCTCGGTCTGCGCGGGTTCGTCGGGGGTGGCCCATTCGACGAGCTGGACGACGACTCCGTTCGGGTCGGTCAGCTGGAACAGTCGCTCGCCCCACGGCTCTTCGCGCAGCGGCATGGTGATCGGGGCGCCGGCCTCGCGCAGGCGGCGCTCCTCGGCGACGAGACCGATGACGGTGAGCGCGAAGATCAGGCCGCCGGCCTGCCGGTCCCGCTGTTCGGGCGGGAGCACCTCGGTGCCGCGGCGGAGCAGCACGATGTCGGCGGCGGCGTCGCCGCGGGTCAGGGACGCGAAGCCGTCGGCGGCCATGGCGACCTGGTAGCCGAGGTACGTACAGAAGAACTCGCGTGAGGCGTCCACGTCGGCGACGGTGAGGGACAGAGTGGTGGTGGTGACGTTCAGAGCAGCTCCTGGCTGGTTCGGGCGTGGCGGGGCGGGCGAAGGGTGCCGGTCTAGTCGGCGGTCTTCGTGTAGGTGAGGACGAGGGTGCCGCTCTCGAACACGCGGCTGTCGGTGAGCCGGAAGGCGCGCGGCGAGAAGCCGGCGCGGAACAGCGGGATGCCGGTGCCGGTCACGACCGGGTACTGCTTGACGATCAACTCGTCGATCTCGGGGAGCAGCCGGCCGGCCAGGTCGGCGCCGCCGCAGAGCCAGATGCCGAGCCCGTCCTGCTGCTTGAGCTTGCGGACCAGGGCGGCCGGGTCCTCGCCGGTGACCTCGACGGCCGGGTCCGGGCTGGTGGTGAGCGAGCGGGAGAACACGATCTGCCGCAGGTGGGGGTAGGGGCTGGTGAGGCCGACGGCCAGACCCGGGGCGTACGTGCCGCGACCCATGAGCACGGTGTCGAAACGGGTATTGGGTACGTCCGCGACGCCGAGGGCAGCGCGGCCCGGGCTCGGGAGACAGTCCGCGTACTCGCCGGCCAGGTGCGGGAGGTAGTCCTCGGTGAGGTAGGGGGTGAAGAAGTCGAAGTCACCGTCGGGGGCGGCGATGAAGCCGTCGATGGTGGCGCCGACGAAGTAGGTGAGCTTGCGCATCCAGTTCCGTTCACTCGGGCTAATTTTGCGACGGATGTAACTTTAGCCACAGGCTACCTGATAGGTCAAGTGTAATTTTGCGACGGATGTAAGATTGCTCCATGGCTACCGAGATGGGACTCCGTGAGTCCAAGAAGCAGGAGACCAGGCAGCTGATCTCCGACTGCGCGACCAGGCTCTTCATCGAGCAGGGCTTCGAGCAGACCACCATCGCCGAGATCGCCGCCGCGGCCCGGGTGGCCAAGAAGACGGTGACCAACTACTTCCCCCGCAAGGAAGACCTGGCCCTCGACCACCACGAGGCGTTCACCCAGGGCCTGGCCCGGGCCGTCGCCGAGCGCGGGCCCGACGAGGAGCCGCTCGCCGCCCTGGGCCGGACCTTCCGCGCCGCCCTGCTGGAACACAACCCCGTGGTCGGCTTCACCGGCCCCGCTTTCGCCCGCATGGTCGCCGACAGCCCCACCCTCACCGCCCGGCTGCGCGAACTGCACGACCAGCGGGAGGCGGAACTCGCCGCAGCACTGACCGCCGCCGCCCCGGACCCCACCCCGGCCATCGCACCCCGGGCCACCGCCGCCCTGATCGCCGCCGCGGACCGCCTGCTGTTCCGGCGCATCCAGGAACTCACCCTGGCCGGC
This sequence comes from Streptomyces sp. NBC_00386, assembly GCF_036063235.1. Lineage (NCBI taxonomy): Bacteria > Bacillati > Actinomycetota > Actinomycetes > Kitasatosporales > Streptomycetaceae > Streptomyces > Streptomyces sp. NBC_00386. The sequence goes on along the minus strand of NZ_CP107950.1, from coordinate 9,505,839 downwards.
CGCACCGACGACCAGATCGAGGCCACCCTGCTCCCGGAGGCCGACCACCTCCGCACCCTCCTTGGTGCCGCCCTGGGCAACCACCCCACCGCCACGGCCCGGTGACCTCGCCGCACGCCCGGGATCGCGCGACGGACCACGGCGTCGCACAGTCCGGCGACTGCGCGGAGCCGGTTCCGAACGGGCCGGTGCCGGTGACCGCGCAGGTCAGCACCGCGCCGAGCGCAAACACCGAGGCCACAGACCAGGGACCATGCGCGGCGACCGCCTGGTCCAGCACCATGCCCGGCACGTAGGCGGTCGCCGGCCACGGGGGTGACCCATCGGGATCGGCGTCCACCAGCGCGGCCGTGAAGAATCCGGTGACCTTCCGGGCGGCCGCCACCTCCCGGGCGAATCTGCGCCGGAACCCGGGATCATCGGCCAGTTCCGGCCGCACCACCTTGACCGCGACCAGCCGCCCGCTGGGCGAACGGCCCATGTACACGTGGCCCATCCCGCCGGCCCCCGGCAAGCCCGCGATGCGCTACCGGCCCACCTGCTGCGGATCGGTCGGTTCCAGCCCCTCCATCAGGCTCCCCCTGACTCCGCCGAATCACTGTGCAGGCGCCATTGGACACCACCGGATCACCGGTGCCCGCACAGGCCACCGTCCTCTGGTCTCAGGCCCGCCCCTCACGCAGTACGGCGCGAGCGGGGAGGCTGACGGCGAGCAGGCCGAGGCCTACGGCGGCCGCGGCGAACGCCCCGTACACCAGCGGGGGCACGTACGGGGACTCCCCCGTCAGGCCGCGCATCATCGGGACGAGCGTGGCCGCAGCGATGGCCGTGCCCATGACCACGCCAGCCACGGCCACCAGAAGACCCTCCCAGCGGAGCATCCGCATCACCTGGAGCCGGGTGGCGCCCACGAGGCGGAGCATGCCCAGTTCGCGGCGTCGGGCGAGGACGGTCATCACGAGCGTGTTGGCGGCGGCGACGGCCGCGAAGCCACCGAGGACACCGGCCATCGTATAGTTGGCCCAGGCGTTGAGCTCGCGCTCGACGCCCTGCCCGATGGCGTAGCCGGAAGCGTCGGTGACCTTTCCGAGTGGAGCCAGGGCTCGGGCGTCGCCGCCCCGTACCAGCAGCGTGCTGTCGAAGCCCGACGTGACGTGGGCGGCCAGAGTGGCCCGGTCCATGGTCACCGTCGCGAGACCGAGGCCGCGGCCGTACACGGCGACGACTTCGGGGCTGGCCCTGGTGCCGTCCGGGAGGTGGAGCGGCAGCCGGTCGCCGATCTCGACCTTCGCCGACGTGGCGAGCGTCCTGTCGATGGCGATCCGGCCTCTTTCGACCCGGTCCAGGCTGCCGCTGAGCACGTCGAGGTCCTGGACCTTCGCGAGCTGCGCGCCGGAGCCGGAGATGCCCTGGGTCGCCGCTCCCTGGAGCCATCGGTCGCCTCCGGAGCCCACCGGCACGAGTACCTGCGTGTCGAGCAGGCCCACGGCCCCGTCGACACCGGGCACCCGGGCGGCCCGGTCGACCGCGTCGGCGGGCAGTCCGGCCGGATCCGTGACCACGTGGTCCGCGGTGACGCCGGCGCGCACCTGCTGCGCGGCGACGTGGCTCTCGCTCGTGTGCATGAAGACGAGCGTCGAGGCGAAGGCCACGGCCAGCACGATCGGGGTGATCGCGGACGCCAGCCGACGGGCGTTCGTACGGGAGTTGGCGGCCGCGAGCGAGGCCGCGACGCTGCCCTCGCGCAGCGCCAGTGAGAACAGCGTGGCACACAGCCGCGCCACCAGAGGACCGAGGAGCGCGACGGCGAGCATGAAGAGCATGACGACGCCGAGAGCCGCGTTGGCGGCGTCGTCCCCCGCCGAACGGGCGGCGAGGCCGGTGAGGAACCCGCCCCCGGCGAGGGCGCCGACGCCCAGCCCGGTACGGATCACACCGGGCCGCAGCCGCTCCACCGACGCCTCGGTGAGCGCCTGTCCCGGCTTGATCTTCGCGGGCCTGCGGCCGGCGGCCCAGCCGGCCGCGAGCGCGGTCAGGAGTCCGACGCCGACGGCGACGACGAGCGGGATGAAGGACACGTGCAGGTTCACGGCCTGCGGGACGGCGCCGCGGTCCTTCAGCTGCCCGAACCACCAGTGCGCGAGGCCGACCCCGGGCAGGCAGCCGACCAGCCCCGCGGTGGGCGCGATGATCAGCGCCTCGGCGGCGACCGCGCGGCGGATCTGCCGCGGGGTGGCACCGATGGCGCGCAGCAGCGCGAATTCCCGGGCGCGCTGGGCGACGGACAGAGCGACCGTGCCGGCCGCCGTGAAGACGGCGACCACGGCGGCGATCCCGCCGAAGGAGCCGCCGAGGCCGGTGAGCGTCTCCTTCGCGTACCCGAGGCCGCGCTCCTCCACGGCGCCACGGTCCTCGCCGGTGTACACCTTGGCGCCGGAGCCGGCGAGCGCCTTTTCCACGTCGTCGGCAAGGGCGTGGGGGTCGACTCCGGTCCTCGCCAGTACGGCGATCGCGTCGGCCTTGCCCGGATGCCCGGCGAGGGCCGGGGCTTGCGCGTCGGCGAACCAGCCCGTGGCGGCCCTGGTCACATCGCCGGATCCGGCCTTCGCCAGCCCGGAGATCCGGAAGTCGGCACGCCCGGTGGCGGTTTCGAGCGAGACCGTGTCGCCGATGCTGGCCTTCGCGGTCCTCGCGGCCTGGGCGTCGAGCACGACCTCGCCGGTACGGGGCGCGGCCCCGGAGACGAGCGCCGCACCGGTGAAGGCGTGCGATCCCCAGCCGTGCCCGGTCAGCGTGCCGTCGCCCCGGCGCACCGGGAACGCGAAGTCCGGCACCGCCGCCCTCACTCCGGGCACGCGGGCCGCCTTGCGCGCCAGGACGCCGTCCAGGCGCGCCGTGTCCGGCAGCGGTGCCGGGGAGTCCGACCGGCTGTCGCCACTGCCCGTGACCAGGTGGGCGTACTGGTCGGCCGCCACGACGACCGGCGCCCTCGCGTAGCGCTCGGCCGGCACCGAGGCACGGGCGCCCGTCTCCAGGAGGATTCCGCAGGCGGAGACGATCAGCGCCGACATCATCAACGCGATGAACGTGCCCGCGAACGAGGCGGGTTTGAAGCGCACTGCCGCGCGGGCGAGGCCGTTGGGGGCGAAGCTCCTCACGCCGCGGCCCTCGCCATCGCGCCCGTCCGGGAGGTCAGGTCGGCCATCCGCGCCGCGATCCGCTCCGGCGAACCACAGTCGAGGCCGCCGGCGAAGACGCCATCCGCGAGGAACAGCACGCGGTCGGCCCAGGCGGCCGCGGCGGGGTCGTGGGTGACCATGACGACGGTGGCGCCGAGGGTGTCCACGGCGTGCCGGAGCAGGCTGAGGACCTCGGCGGCCGTGGTGGAGTCCAGGGCGCCGGTGGGCTCGTCGGCGAAGATCACGTCTGGGCGGGCGACCAGCGCGCGGGCGATGGCGACGCGCTGCTGCTGGCCGCCGGAGAGCTCGCCGGGTCGACGCCCGGCCTTGTCGGCGAGCCCGACCTGCGCCAGCACCTGGGCGGCGCGGCGGCGGTCCCGGCGCTGTCCGGCCAGACGCATCGGGAGCAGCACGTTCTCCTCGACGGTGAGGGACGGCAGCAGGTTGAAAGCCTGGAAGACGAAGCCGAGGCGGCTGCGGCGCAGTTCGGTGAGCTGGTTCTCACGCATACCGGTGATCTCCGTACCGCCGAGGCGCACGGACCCGGCCGACGGCCGGTCTAGGCCGGCGGCGCACTGAAGGAACGTGGACTTGCCGGAGCCGGACGGGCCCATGACGGCGGTGAAGGTACCGCGGGACAGGACGAGATCGATGCCGCCGAGGGCGTGCACGGCGCCCTTGCCGCGCCCGTACTGCCGCCGGACGCCGCATAGTTCGACAGCGAGACCGGGCGTGCCCTGAGGCTCCGGCTGGTCGTCCGTCTTCCGGCGCTTGTTCCCGCGCAGCCTCAATGTTCCGCCCTCTCACGATCTTCGCGCATCGATACCTCGAAGCTACGGATCGCGGTCACGGCGGACCATGGCGGCTGCTGGCGGATCGGGGGTGGGGTTAACCCGAGACCCGGTGACGACGCGGCTGCTGCCGGGCACCTCGACGTCGGACCGACAGGGCGCACCCCGTCCCGCCGGAACGGCCGACGGGCGGGACTGCGGGGGTCACGGCTTGCGGGCCGCTCGCCGCGGGGACGACGCCCCGCCGTAGAGGCCCGCTTCCTGGCTGCCGTCAGGCCTTGCGGGCCATCCCTGCGGCGATGAGGTGTTCCCAGACGGTGAGTTCCCTCTCCGCGCCGTCGCCCCACGGCTCGCCGACCGGTGCAGGGCGCCACAGGGAGGCGGGGACGACTCCCGGATCGAGGATCTGCAGACCGTCCAGCAGGGAGGCGATCTCCTCGTCGGTGCGCCAGCGGCCGCGGCCGAACGTCCGCTGGAGGACCTTCTCCGCCTCGGCCGTCTCCGGGTTGTTGCCGGAACGGAAGTGGCTGACGAAGAAGTAGCTTCCGGAGGGCACGCGGTCGCGCCAGTAGCGGACGATCGCGGCAGGGTCCTCCTCGTCGTTGACGTGGTGGAGGATGGCACTGAACACGACGGCGACCGGGCGTTCGAAGTCGATCATTTCCCGGGTCTCGGGGTGGTTGTAGACGGCCTCGGGGTCACGGACATCGGCCTCGATGACCCGGGTCCGGTCGTTCTCCTCCAGCAAGGCACGCCCATGGACGAGCACTTGAGGGTCTATGTCGACGTACACCACGCGGGACTCCGGGGTATGGCGTTGCGCGACCTGGTGCACGTTGTCGGCGGTCGGCAGACCACTGCCCAGGTCGATGAACTGGGTCACGTCGGTGGTCGTCGCTATCTCCGCGACCGCCCGGGTCAACGCCGAGCGGTTGGCGAAGGCGATCGCCACCGAGCCGGGCAGGTCGCGTTTGAACACGTCGCCGATCTCCCGGTCCACGGCGTAGTTGTCCTTGCCGCCCAGCAGATAGTCGTAAACACGCGCGATACTGGGCTTGGTTGCGTCGATCGAGGTGCCTTCGCTCGTCATGACGACCATCCTCCCCCGCGCGCGATCCCGCCGCCCAGCACTTCGGACGATCGAACCGGCCGCACGGTGTCCGCGCGGGGGCCGGCACCTTGTGGTTCCATGGCGCGCGGGTTTCCCTCGCGTGAGACACCCATGGGCTGGTCCGATGGACGGCTTTCGACCTGGCCTGTGCGAGGAACACGGACAAGGGGATCGCACGGGCCGCCCGGTGGTAGGCCGCCGAGGCCGAGGGCCCCGGGATCAAACCGTTGGCCTGCCACGAGCCGCTCCGGCGAGAATGGGCGGATGATCGCCGCCTCGCCCGGAGGACCCGTCGAGTCTCCACGGATTGTCACCGAGCTCGCGGCGGGTCAGCCGGCACGTGCCGTATGGGAGAACGAGCTCGGCGGTCTGACGTTCCAGATCGACTCCGGTGATACGCGACGGTTTGTTAAGTGGATGCCGGCCGGCGGTGGAATCGACCTTGCGGCCGAGGTGGCGCGTCTCCGGTGGGCGGTGGGGTTCACCGTGGTGCCGCGGGTACTCGGTGAGGGTGCCGACTCCACGGGTTCCTGGATCATCACCCAGGGCCTGCCCGGGCGGGCGGCGGTGGACGATCGCTGGAAGCGGGACCCCGGCACCGCGGTGCGCGCGATCGGATCCGGGCTGCGGGCGTTCCATGACGCGCTGCCCGTCGCGGACTGCCCGTTCGACTGGTCCGTCGAAAGGCGCCTGGACCGTGCTCGGTCACGAGCGGCGGCGGGCCGGACGGGTCCGGCGGACTGGCATCACGACCTTCAGGAGTTCGGCACGGTCGAGTGCGCCTTGGACGTTCTCGCGGACATGCCGCCCGTCGACCGGTTCGTGGTCTGCCACGGCGACGCCTGCGCTCCCAACACCCTGGTCGGCGAGGACGGCACGTGCAGCGGACACGTCGACCTGGGCGCACTCGGTGTCGCGGACCGCTGGGCCGACCTCGCGGTCGCCACCTGGAGTACGCAGTGGAACTACGGCCCGGGATGGGAGGAACCGCTGCTCGAAGCCTACGGGGTCGAGCCGGACCGGGAACGGATCATCTACTACCGGCTGTTGTGGGAACTCTCGGACTGAGCGGTGCGTCCGGACCGACCGATTGATGATCCGTCGTACTGGGCGGGGGTGGGATTCGGCGGTGAGTCCGCAGGTGATGAGGTCGACCACCGCGATCTCATACCCCCATGACACTCACGGTGTGCCGCGGAACTCGTCGTACAGCTGCGGCAGGAAGCCCGCGAGATGATTCATCTCCGATGCGCGGTGGTGCAGCATGTCGGTGCCCAATGTGCTCGGCATCAGGCGCGGCGCGAGGACGGGCAGCGCGGTACGGCCGATGCGGCGCCCCAGGGGGAGGCGAGCGCCCGCCCGTCGGCGGACGGCGACAACGAGCGGGCGGGGAGGTCGAGGATGCCGGTGTCGTTGAGGAAGAACCGGAACCGCATCTCGGCTCCGTCGTCGGTAGGGCGTACCTGGTGGATGAGCCAGCCGATCGCGACGGGGTGGGTGCTGAGGGTGACCCGGGCGCAGATGTGCGTGGTACCGGACGATGCGGGGATGCCCATCTTCTCCGGATCGAGGAACCGGATGGCCAGCTTCTGGAGACGGCCGCCGATGTACTCGTCGACGTAGGAAACGTTGCCGATGTAGCACTGCCGGTCGGTCAGGGTCCGGTCCGCGCTGCGGTCCTCCCCGAGCGCCGCGTACTGGTGGGCGTCGGGGAACCACAGTTCGTAGCGGGCGCTCTCCGTGCTGTGCCAGCCGAACCACCAGTCCCACATCTTTGCGGTGACGCCGGGCATGGGCGTCAGGACGCCGACCATGACCACGCCGCTGGACAGGCGGGTCCAGCCGCTCTCCAGGTGCTCGTAGTCGGGCCGGGTGATCCGGTCGGCCGGAAGAGCCGCACGGTCGGCGGTGCTCAGCTCGTACAGCATCGGGAGTCTCCTTGCGGGCTCGCGACGCGCGATCGGGACGGGATCAAGGGGCGCGCCGAGTCATGCCGATCGGTCTCTGCGTTCGGTGCCCAGGCGGGCGTAGTAGTCGATGAGGTCGGGCGCGTCCATCGTGGCCGGGTTGACGACTTCGTCGGCCGGGGCGCCCTGGAGGAGGCGTTTGACGGGGACTTCCAACTTCTTGCCGGTGCGGGTGTGCGGGATGCCCGGCACTTCGATGATCTCGTCGGGGACGTGGCGGGGTGAGACGCCGCTGCGGATCGCGTCCTTGATCTGCTCGCGCAGGTCGTCGTCCAGGACGGCTCCGGCCGTCAGGGTCACGAACAGCGGCATCCAGTAGCCGCCGTCGGGCTCTTCCGCGCCGATGACGAGGGCTTCGGTGATCTCGGGGAGGCGTTCGACGATGTCGTGGATGTCGGCGCTGCCCAGGCGGACGCCGTTGCGGTTGAGGGTGGAGTCGGATCGGCCGTGGACGATGACCGAGCCGTGCCGGGTGAGGGTGATCCAGTCGCCGTGGCGCCAGATGCCGGGGTAGGCGGTGAAGTAGGCGTCGTGGTAGCGGGTGCCGTCGGGGTCGTTCCAGAAGTACAGCGGCATGGACGGCATGGGGCGGGTGACGACGAGTTCGCCGACCTGGCCGGTGACGGGGAGCCCTGCGGTGTCGTAGGCGGCCAGCGCCACACCGAGGTTGGGTGCTGAGAGTTCTCCGGCCCAGATGGGGGTGTTGGGTGCGCTGCCGGCGAAGCCGGAGACGATGTCGGTGCCTCCGCTGGTGGAGGCGAGCAGGACGCCCTCGCCGACGTGGTCGCGGACCCAGGGGTACGCGGAGGCGGGAAGGGCGGAGCCGGTGCAGCCGACCACGCGGACGGACGACAGGTCGTGGACGGCGGGGTCGATGCCGAACTTGGCCATGCCCAGCAGGTATTGGGGGCTGGTGCCGAAGACGGTGACGCGGTGGCGGGAGGCCAGTTGCCACAGGATGTCGGGTTGTGCGAAGGGTGCTGGGCTGCCGTCGTAGGTACAGGTCGTGGCGCCGGTCAGGAGGGTGGAGGCGATCAGGTTCCACATCATCCAGTGGGTGGTGGTGTACCACAGGAGGCGGTCGGCGGGACCGAGGTCGGAGTGCAGGCCCAGGGTTTTGAGGTGCTCCAGCAGGACGCCGCCGTGGCCGTGCACGATGCCCTTGGGCAGGCCCGTGGTACCGGAGGAGAAGACGACCCACAGGGGGTGGTCGAACGGTACGGGGGTGCAGGTGAGTTCTTCCGAGCGGGTGGAGGCGTCCTCCCACGGGACGACGAGCGAGGGATGGTCGCGGGACGGCCAGGGCAGGCCGACGTGGTCCACGAGCAGGGTGGCCTTCAGTGTGGGCAGGGCGCCGGCCAGTTCGAGGGCCGCATCGCGCCGGTCGTGTGTGGTGCCGTTGAAGAGGTAGCCGTCGGCGGCGACCAGAACGGTCGGCTCCAGCTGGGCGAACCGGTCGGCGGCCGCCGTGGGGGCGTAGTCCTGTCCGCACACCGACCAGACGGCGCCCAGGCTCGCGGCGGCCAGGAACGCGACGATGGCGTGCGGGGTGTTGGGCAGGTAGCCGACGACGCGGTCGCCGGGGCGGACGCCCAGGTCGCGCAGGGTGGCGGCGACGGAGGCGACGTGCGCGCGCAGCTGCCTGCCGGTCAACTCGTAGGCGGCGCCGGTCTCGTCCAGGGCGATGACGGCGCTCTGGTCGTCGGGGAGATTGCGCAGGGCGTGGTGGGTGTAGTTGAGGGTGGCTCCGGTGAACCAGCGGGCGCGGGGCATGGTCTCTTCGACGAGCACCTGCTCGTAGGGGGTGTCGGCGTCGATGTCGAAGTACTCCCACACGGCACGCCAGAAGCCTTCGAGGTCGGTGACCGACCAGTGGTGCAGGGCGGCGTAGTCGGTGCCGTCCAGTCCTGCGTGGCGGGCGAAGTCGGCGATGCGGCTGTCGGCGACGTCCTTCGGGTCGGGTGTCGTGAAGGGGGCCGGGGCGGGGCTGGTGGTCATCGGGTGGCGCTCCTCAGCGGGTTCTTCGGGGCGGGCTGTGGGCGGGGGCGAGGACCGGGGCTGTGCGTGGTGTGCAGGAGGAATGCCCAGGCGGCGGTGTCGGTGAAGGCGCTTCTTCCGGTGGGGATGACGTCCAGGACGACGCGGTCGGGGCGCAGGAGGACAGCGTCCGCCCGGCCGGCGCGCAGCCAGGCGGCGAGGGTGCCGTCGTCGCCCAGTTCGGTCACGCGGATCGGGTGGGCGCCGAGGCTGTGGGCGAGGGCGCTCAGCGAGGGGGTCGGGGCGTTGGCGGTCAGGATGGTGAAGGAGTCGCCGAGCAGGTCGTCGAGGCGGGTTCTGCCGGTGCCGGTGCCGGTCCACGGCTGCGGGCAGTGAGTGCCCGCGAGGCCGCGCCGGCCGGGCCGCGTCCGGCGTCGTACGAGCGGCCCGGTGGTCAGGGCCGGGCTGAGATCCCGGCCGGCCGCTGCGGTCAGGCCGGGTATGCGGCAGGCTGCGGCCAGGAGTCTGCGGCGCAGCGTGGCGGCGCCGTCCTGGCCGCCGGTCATGGCCCAGCCCATGGCGACCGCGAGGCGGATCATGTGCCGGGCGTGCGGTCTGCGTTCGCTCTCGTAGGTGTCCAGCAGCCGTTCGTCGGCGCCTTGTTGGAGGACGCGGGCCAGTTTCCAGGTGAGGTTGTAGGCGTCGCGCAGGCCCGAGCACAGCCCCTGCCCGACGAACGGCGGGGTCAGGTGGGCGGCGTCGCCCAGGAGGAAGACGCGTCCGCGGTGCCATCGGTCGGCGACCAGCGCCCGGAAGGTGTACTGGCTCTCGCGGACGACCTCGAAGTCTCCTTCGTACGAGGGTGGCAGCCATGGGGCGAGGAGTTCACGGACCGTCCCGTGGCCGTCCTTCAGGCGGAACTCCCAGCGGTAGCGGTCCTCGCCGACGCGCATGAAGGTGGCCGGCCGGTCGGGGTCGCAGATCTGCTCGACCCCCTCCCAGCAGCGGACGTCGGCATCGGTGCGGATGTCGAGGACGGTCCAGCGCTCTTCGAAGCGCAGGTCCTCCCAGGCGGCGCCGATGGCGGTGCGGGTGACGCTGTTCGCACCGTCGCAGCCCAGGACGGCCTCCGCCCGCAGCTGGTGCTCGCCGTGCTCGTCGCGGTAGGTCACGTGGACGGGGCCCGCGCCGTCCGGGTGGATGCCGGTCACTTCCGCGCCGCTGCGCAGTTCGCACTCCGGGCGCAGGGTGAGGGCGTCGCGCAGCAGCCGCTCCAGCTCGGGCTGGTCGAACATGCTGGTCTGCGGGTAGCCGTGGTGGCCGAGCGCCGCTCGCGGGAACTCGGCCATCACCCGGTGCCGGGCGTCCAGCAGCCGCAGTCCGCGGGCCGGGCGGCTGATCGCGGTGAACTCCTCACCGACACCGGCGGCCTGGAGGATCCGGTGGATCTCGTCGTCGGCTGCGACGGCGCGTGGCAGCGGGTAGGGGGCGTGGTGGCGTTCCAGGACGACGGTGCGGACTCCGCGCCGGGCCAGGAGGAGGGCGGCGGTCACGCCCACCGGTCCGGCGCCGATGATCACCACGGGTATGTCGGCCGGGATGTGCTCGACGGTCATGTGCGGCTCGTTTCGGGTTCAGTTCACGTCGGTCACGTCGCGGCGGACACGGAATTGCGCTGCTCGCCGAGGTCGATGCGCCCGTCCGGGGTGGCGATGGTCGCGGTCACGACGTCGCCGGGGCGCAGGTAGTGCGGATTGCGGGCCTGGCTCTTGAAGAACGCCTTCCATTTCATGGCGGGCGGCAGGAGGGCGCCGATCTTCTCGATGGCCTTCGGCGGGGCTTTGAGCGCGGTGCCGCCGGGGGTGCCGGTCAGCAGGAGGTCTCCGGCGTCGAGGGCTTGGAACCGGGCGAGCAGTGTCAGCGCCTCGGCCGGCCGCACGATCATGTCGGTGAGGGTGCGGTCCTGGCGGAGGTCCCCGTTGACGCTCAACTTCAGTCGCAGGTCGAGGAGGTGGGCGAAGTCTTCCGCGTCCAGCAGGGCCAGGTGGGGGCCGGTGGGCGTGAAGGTCGGGTACGACTTGCTCTCGTAGAACTGCGTCTTGGTCAGCTGCACGTCCCGCGCGCTGACGTCGTTGGTGATGACGAGGCCGGCGACGTACGAGGGCAGGTCGCCCTCCTGGACGACGGTGCCGACGGGCAGCGGTGCGGCCATGACCAGGCCGAGTTCCACCTCGTAGTCGAGGAACCGCACGTGCCGGGGGCGGACGATGGCATCTCCGGGGCCGCTCACCGAGCCGGACGCCTTGCGGAAGAAGGTGGGCGGGATGTCGCCGGTGAAGCCGGAGTCGCGGGCGTGGCTGCGGTAGTTGACCATCTGGGCGACGACCCGGCAGGGGGTGGTGACCGGGGAGAGGGCGGCCAGGTCCGCGACGGGTGTACCCGAAGCGGTGCTCTCGGCGGCCTCACAGACGGCCTGGCGGTCGGCGATCAGGTCGGCGGTGGTGATGGCCTTGGTGTCGATGAGGACGGCGTGCTCGTCGCGCACCACCCACCAGCCGTCGGCGGTGCGCAGGATGTTGGTGCTCATGTCGGTGCCTTTGTGAGGGGGCGGGGTCAGGAATTGATGGCCTTCATCAGGCCGAGCAGACGGGCGGGGTCCATCTCGTTGTCGCCGCGCAGGGCTTGGATGACGTCGCGGATCCGTTGCGGGGAGGGGCTCGCGCCGAGGAAGTCGCGGGTGGCGGGCGGCCCCCACTGGGCCAGTCCGCTGGTCGACATCGGCGCCCAGCCCGGTTCGAGGTCGCGGGAGAACAGGTCGCCGTCGGCGAAGTGCTCCAGCATGAAGCGGTCGGGGTCGCGCCAGTAGTCGAACAGCTGACTGCCCTGGATGTGCCGGCCGATGCCCCAGCTGCGCTTGTAGCCGCGCTCGCCCAGGTATTCGCCGCCTGCCGCGATCGAGTCCAGGTCGGTGACCTGGTATGCGGAGTGGACGTAGCCGTTGGCGGGGCCGAGGTGCATGGCCAGGGTGTGGTGGTCAACGGCCAGACCGCCCTGGTCGCAGCGGATGAACGCCATCGTCGGACCGCGCCCGCGCTGCCCGTCCAGGAACAGGAAGTCCGACACGATCATGCCGAGGGTGTCGAGGTACCAGTCCAGGGCCCGCGCGAACACCCGTGTCTCCAGCACCACGTGTCCCAGGCGCTGGATCCGGGACGGCTCCCGCGGTGGGCGCTGGGTGGCGTTGGTGCGGCGCCGCTCGGTGCCGAAATTGAGGAGCTGCGGCTGCTGCCCCGGCAGTTCGGGGAGCGGTTCCGCGCAGTGCACGACCCGTACCGGAAAGCCGGAGGGGTCGAGCAGGTCGACCGCCGTGCCGCCGCCGGGCACGTCCGCGCCGCGCACGTCCCCACCGGTGGCGCGCGCAAGGCGGTCCAGGTCGCCCCGTTCGGCCGCGCGGAAGGCGGGGCCGATGAAGCGGGACGTGCGGCCGCGCCGGATCACCATGCAGGGCGATCCGGAGAAGGTGCCCCGCAGCCACAGTTCGTGCTCGGTGCGTGCGGCGGTCTGGAAGCCGAAGTCGCGGGCGAAGACTTCCGCCCGCTCCAGGTCCGGCTTCTCGAATTCCAGCCAGGCCAGGTCCGCCACCTTGATCACGGGGTTCCGGGAGCGTCCCGGATGCTCACCGCGCTGGGCACCCTGCTCACTGTGGAGGTCTTGATGGGCCGTCTTTGCATCAGCCCCGTTGAGGCGGGTTTCAGACATGGTGCCCTCCCAGCAACATCGCCGTAATGATGAAATCATCAACTGTGACGGTTCCGTCGTCAATACGTTCACGACAGGAAATGATGGGTTCATCAGGACTGCGACAGTCATCGCCTCGGCGGTTAGAATCTGCGCATGCCTACGTCAGCCCCGCCCGGCAACCGGTTCGATCGGCGCCGCGCCAAGACCCGCGGCGCTCTCGTCCACGCGGCCCGGCAGATCCTCGCCGAATCCGGGGACACCAGCGCCAGCATCCAGGTGATCGCCGAACGCGCCGACGTCGGCTTCGGCTCCTTCTACAACCACTTCCAGTCCAAGACGGAGCTGTTCGACGCGGCCGTGGTCGACGCCCTGGAGGAGTTCGGCAGGACCTTCGACGAGCGCCTGACCGGCATCGACGACCCGGCCGAGCTCGTCGCGGCCGGTTTCCGCCTCAGCGCCCGGCTGACCACGTCCCACCCTGAACTGATGCAGGTCCTGCGCCGCTGCGGCCTGTCCCACATCCACTCCGAGAACGGCCTGGCCGCCCGGGCGCTGCGGGACCTCCAGGCGGGCATCGCCTCCGGCCGCTTCACCGCCCTCGATCCGGCGGTCGCCCTCACGGCTCTGGGCGGAACCCTCCTGTCCCTGGTGGAGCTGCGGTTCGCGCGCCCCGACCTGGACGGGGACGAGGCGGCGGCGAACCTCGCCGAGATGGTCCTGCGCATGCTGGGCGTCCCGCCGGACGAAGCCCGCGAGGTCGCCCGACGCCCGCTTCCCGACCTCGCCTCCCCCGTCGCCTGAAGCGTGGCGCAGAAGCCCCTGACTTGCAGGTCAGGGTCCTGGCCCGGGCGTTCTGAACGCGCGGCCGGGCGAGGTTGCGCATGTGGGCGACGGCTTGCCTGGGGGTCGCCCGAGGCAGGGGCGGGAGGGTTTCGGTGCTTGGGCCGGACAGGCGGCTTGCGGGCGGATGTGCACGAAGTCGCCGCGGACGCGGGTGGGGGGTGAGCCTGTCCGGCGGGGTTGGCCTCCCCCACCTCGTCCCTGTTGGAGGTGGGATGGAACAGGTGGTTTTCGAATCCGTCAGGTACTCCGGTGTATGCCCGGACTGCGGTGCGGAGCTGGAGTGCCGGGGAGTCCAGGCACTGGTGGATGACCGGTTGCGATGGGACGTTGAGTCGACCTGTTTCACCTGCGGATTCGCGGTAGCCGTGTGCGATGGCGACCTGCCGGCCGAACGGCGGGATCAGATGCTCTCCGAGCATGGACTCGCGAGGCTGCAGGTGAGTGATCCACCGGCGAAGAGCGTCGCCATCATGCGCGTGCTGCGGGCTGAGCTCGGCATCGACCTGATGACCGCCAAGTCTGTGCTGCGCCGTGTGCTGGACGGTGACTACTCAGGAACGCTTCCCGAGATGGAACGACTGGCCCGCACGCTACGGGAGTCCGGCGTCGCTGCCGCAGCTACTCGCCCTTAGGAGCGTGACCCACGTGGCCGTGATCAACTGTGACGTTGCGGTTGTCCCGTCTCTGGACGTTCTCCCTGGCACGCTTGATCTTGGTGGTTCGGCTGCCCTGGCACTTCACTGCCGGGGGCGGCCGCTTGTTACTCTTTCCGATCATGCGAGCCCTCTTCCCAGGATCCTTCGACCCGATCACTCAAGGGCACCAGGACGTACTCCGGCGCGCTGCCCTCCTGTTCGACGAGGTCGTCGTGTGCGTGATGTTCAATGCGAACAAGACCGGCCGTTTCCCCATCGCGGAACGGCTGGACCGGCTCCGCGCGGCAGCAACTGACCTGAGCAACGTCACGGTCGACTCCCACACCGGCGGCCTGCTGGTCGACTACTGCCGCCAAGCGGGAATCGACGTCGTCATCCGCGGAGTCCGCAACGTTCACGACCTGGACTACGAAATGCCGATGGCTCGCATGAACCGCGAACTGGCCGGAGTCGAGACGTTCTTCATCGCCGCGGACCCCGCCCTGGCCCACGTCTCCTCCACCCTCGTCACTGCGATGAGTCAACAGGACCGTGTCCCCGAATGATGACTTGAGCCGGCTGAGTTCCCCGTCAGAACGCGCCGAGCCGGCGAACCGGAACGTGATCTCGGACTTCCGCCGGCAGCCCCCTTTCCTGGTCAGGTCCCTCCAGGATGGGCAGGACAGGCGGAGCGTGAGATCACGGCGGGCGCGAGGGAGCGTGCCGTCGTCGACTCGCCACCCGGGCATCCGAAGGGCGTGGCGTTGACACTCAAGGGGCGGGCCGGGGAACGCCGGGTCCTCGAAGGGTTCGTGGCAGGAATGCGTGACGGGCTCAGCAAGGTGACGGTGCTGCGCGGGGACGCCGGGATCGGCAAGACCGCGCTGCTGGAGTACGCGGCGGCGGAGGCCGCCGACCTGCGCGTGGTCTCGATGGCGGGGATCGAGTCCGAGAGCGCAGGGTTCCCCTTCGCCGCGCTGCACCGGATGCTCATCCCACTGGTGGACGGACGGGACGGCCTGGACGCGCTCAAGCACTCCGGCGCGCTGCCGCCCACCCAGCACGACGCGCTGCGCGTGGCCTGCGGACTGGCCGACGGCCCGCCGGCCGACCGGTTCCTCGTCGGGCTCGCGGTGCTGACCCTGCTCGCCGAAGCGGCCAGGAAACGCCCGGTGCTGTGCTGCGTCGACGACATGCAGTGGCTCGACGACGAGTCGCTGGGCGTCCTGTCCTTCGTGGGCCGACGGCTCCACGCCGAGGGCGTCGGTCTGCTGTTCGCGGCCCGTACCGGTTTCGAGGTGCCCGCGGGGCTGCCGGTCATCGAAGTAGGCGGCCTGGCGGACGAGTTCGCGCTGGAGTTGCTGCGTGAGACCGTCCCTGGACAGCTCGACGCCCGGGTCGCGGCCAGGATCGTCACCGCGACGTCCGGGAACCCCCTGGCGCTGGCCGACCTCGGACAGGAGCTCTCCGCCGAGCAGCTCTCCGGCGGGCTCGCCCTGCCCGAACCGCTGCCTCTCGGCGGCCGGTTGGAGGCCCACTACCTCCGGCAGGTGCGGGCGCTGCCGGAACCGGCCCGGACCTGGCTGCTGCTGGCCGCCGCCGAGCCGGGCGGCGATCTCGGATACGTCACCAGCGCGGCGCGGCGCCTCGGCGTCGACCCCGAGGCCTCCGGCCCCGCCGAGACCGAGCGGCTCGTGGTGCTGCGGACCACCGCGCGGTTCCGGCATCCCCTGGTGCGGTCCGCGGTCTACGGCGGCGCGGACGGCGGCGAACGCCGACGCGCCCACCGTGCCCTGGCCGAGGTCACCGACCGCCCGGCCGACTCCGACCGGCGCGCGTGGCACCTCGCCGCGGCGGCGCTCGGCCAGGACGAGGCCGTCGCCGCCGAGGTGGAGCGGGCGGCCGACCGGGCGGGCGCGCGCGGCGGCTACGCGGCCCGCGCCACCTTCCTGACCAGGGCCGCCGAACTCACCTCGCGGGCCGGGACACGCGCCGAGCGGCTGCTGGCAGCGGCCGAGGCCGCGCTGCGCGCCGGAGCGCCGGTGCAGGCGGAATCGCTCCTCGACACCCTCGACGTCTCACTGCTCGACGACGTCGGCCGGGGCAGGGCGCTGCTCGTCCGCGCGCACACCATCATCGCGCTCGGCGACGCCGGTTCGTTCGCCAAGGCGCCGGCGCTGTGCCTGAACGCGGCCCGTTCCCTGACCGGCGGAGCACCCGACCTCGCCCGTGAGGCGCTTCTCAGGGCCGTCGAGCGTGTCATCACCGCCGAACACCTCGCGGAGGGAACGACACCGGCCGAGATCGCCCGCGCCATCGAGGAACTGGTGCCGCGCGACGCGCCCGCCACCGGTGTCGACCTCGTGCTGCGCGCGTTCGCCGTCCTGGCCACCGACGGGTACGAGAGCGCCGTGCCCCATCTGCGGAGGGCCGCCACGATGCTGCTCGACCCGCGGACCGGCGACGAGGACGTGCTGCGGGGCCAACTGCCCGTCATCACCATGACCATGGTCCTGTGGGACGAGGAGGCGCACACCGCCGTCATCCGGCGCGGTGCCGACATCAGCCGACGGGCGGGCGCCCTGTGGCAGTTGGACTCCGCCCTGTACTGCGCCTCCATGTCCGAGACCAATCTCGGCGAACTGGCCGCCGCCGACGATCTGCTGACGGAGGGTCACCAGATACGTTCCGCGATCGGCGCCAACGACGAGGTGTGGGCCATCTACCGGCACCCGGAACTGCTCGCCTGGCACGGTGAGACCGACGATCTCGACACCGTCCTGCGCGGCTCGATGGAAGCCGGAACCCGGCTGGGCGCGGGCGCCGTCGCGTCCATCGCCCGCATCGGCACCGTCGTCCTGGCGCTGAGCCGCGGCGACTACGCGCCGGCACGCGCCACCGCCCACGAACTGATCGAGCACGACGTCCTCGGGGTGCACTCCCGGCTGCTGCCCCACCTCGTCGAGGCGGCGGTGCGCTGCGGCGACCGCGTGCTTGCCTCGGCCGCGCTGCGTACGCTCACCTCCCGCGCCAGGGCGGCGAACACACCATGGGCGCTGGGCGTACTGGCTCGTTCGGAAGCGCTGCTCGCTCCCGCCGACGAGGCCGAACCGCTCTATCGCGAGGCGATCACCCTACTCTCCGGCACCAGGGCCCGCTCCGATCGCGCCGTCGCCCATCTGCTGTACGGCGAATGGCTGCGCCGCCGCAAGCGCCGCAAGGACGCCCGTGAGCAATTGCGTACGGCCCTGGCGATGTTCGACGGCATGCGGGCCATGGGCTATGCGGCGCGCAGCGCCCAGGAGTTGGCCGCGACCGGGGAACACCCCCGTCGTGGATCCGCGGGACCGCAGCCCGCGCTGACCCCGCAGGAACTCACGATCGCCCGGCTCGCGAAGGACGGCGCGACCAACGCCGAGATCGCCGCCCAGCTCTTCATCAGCGCCGGCACGGTCGACTACCACCTGAGAAAGGTCTTCCGGAAGCTCGACGTCACCTCCCGACGCCGGCTCGGCCAGGCGCCGGGGCTCTGAGCCCGGAGCCGGGCCCAGGTACTCCCTTCGGATTCGCGGTGCAGGGGCCGGTCCGCCCGATCCAGGCGGCCGGGCGGACCGTTCGCAGGGCGGACACCCGGTGACGCGACCGGCGCGCGGCGGTCACGACTATGCGCCGCACGGGATTCGGGGCCGCCCTGTCCCGGCGGACGATCAACCGGTCGGAAATCGTCCGAAGACGGGAGCACCCATGCCGTACGTCACCGCGGCCGACGGAGCGCGGATCCACTACAAGGACTGGGGCCAGGGCAGGCCGGTCGTGCTCAGCCACGGCTGGCCGCTCAACGCCGACAGCTGGGAGGCGCAGCAACTGTTCCTCGCCGCGAACGGCTTCCGCGCCATCGCCCACGACCGGCGCGGTCACGGCCGTTCCGACCAGACCTGGAACGGCAACGAGATGAACACCTACGCCGACGACCTCGCCACCCTCATCGACACCCTCGATCTGCGCGACGCGACCCTCGTCGGCTTCTCCACCGGCGGCGGCGAGGTCGCCCGCTACGTCGGCCGGCACGGCACCGCACGCCTCGCCCAGCTCGTCCTGGTCTCCGCCGTACCGCCCTTCATGCTCAGGACCGACGACAACCCCGGCGGTGTGCCCCTCGAGGAGTTCGACGCGCTGCGCGCCGGCTCCCTCGCCGACCGCTCGCAGCTCTACCACGACCTCGCCGACGGACCGTTCTTCGGCAACAACCGGCCCGGTGCCGAGGTCTCGCAGGGCATCCGGGACGCGTTCTGGCGGCAGGGTCTGGCGGCGGGACACCGCAACGCCTACGAGTGTGTCGCGGCCTTCTCCGCCACCGACTTCCGGTCCGACCTGGACGCCTTCGACGTCCCCACGCTGGTCGTCCACGGCGACGACGACCAGGTCGTGCCGTTCGAGGTCGGCGGCAAGGCGTCGGCCGCCCGTATCAAGAACGCGACCCTCAAGGTCTATCCGGGCGCACCGCACGGCATCACGGACACGCACAAGGACCAACTGGGCTCTGATCTGCTGGAGTTCCTCAACTCCTGAGCGGGAGCGAGCGAGTCGGCCGCGCCAGGAGAGTGTGACGGCCGGGACGCGCCTTCGCGCGCTCGCCACAGGCGTCCGGTGCGACCGGGTGAACCGGTCTGCCCCGGCCCGGTGTTACGGGCCGTCGTGGGGGCGGACGCGGTCACCGCCCATCGCTGCCGGACGGCACCTCACCCTGCCCACACCCCGTCGAGCACCTCTTCGCCCCGCCCTCACTCCGTCGGGCCCTCTTCCCCCTTCCTGCATCTTGCCGGGCGATTCCTCGCCCGCTGTCCGGCGGGCCTCCCGCCCGCCCGAGTCGAAGGAGCCATACCGTGGCCTCCCCCGCCCACCCTCGCCGCCGTGTCCTCGGCGGCCTGCTCGCGACCGGCGCGTTCACGCTCAGCGGTGGCACCGCGACCGCCTCCGCGACGGCCCGTACCGGCGACGCGAGCACACCGACCGTCGTCCTCGTCCACGGCGTGTTCGCCGACGCGTCCGGGTGGAACGACACCATCGCCCGGCTCCAGAAGGCCGGCTTCCCGGTCATCGCCCCCGCCAACCCGCTGCGGGACCTCGCGGGCGACTCCGCGTACATCTCCAGCGTCGTCGACACCGTTCCGGGTCCGGTCATCCTCGTCGGGCACTCCTACGGCGGCGAGGTCATCACCAACGCGGGACGCGGGCACAGCAACGTCAAGGCGCTGGTCTACGTCGGTGCGTTCGCGCCCGACGAGGGCGAGAGCGCGCTGCAACTCGCCTCGATGTTCCCGGGCAGCATGCTGCCGGACGCGCTGCTGACCCGCCCGTTCCCTCTGCCGGACGGCACCCCCGGCGGCATCGACGGATACATCGACCCGGCCAAGTTCCACGACGTGTTCGCGCAGGATCTCCCGCACTCCGTGACACGGCTGATGGCGGCGACCCAACGCCCCGGCTCCGTGGGCGGGTTGGGCGCCGGAAGCGGTGTCCCGGCCTGGAGGAGCCTGCCGTCCTGGTACGTGATCCCGACCGCCGACCACGTCATCCCGCCCGCGGCGCAGCGCTTCATGGCCGAGCGGGCGGGCAGCACGACCGTCGAGGTCAAGGGTGCCTCGCACGTCGTGATGATGTCCCACCCGGAAGTCGTGGTCCGCCAGATCCTGGCCGCGCACCGCGCCACCCGCTGACACCTGTCACCGTCTCCCGAGGAGCTCCGATGAGCACTGCCCCCGACACCATCGTCCTGATCCACGGTTTCTGGGTCACACCCCGCAGTTGGGAACACTGGATCGACCGCTACGAGAAGCAGGGCTACCGCGTGATCGCTCCCGCGTACCCCGGGTTCGAGGTGGAGGTCGAGTCCCTGAACGCCGACCCGGCCCCGATCGAGAGGATCACCGCCCCGCAGATCATCGAGAGCCTGGCGAACGTGGTCCGCGGGCTCGACAGGCCGCCCGTCCTGATCGGTCACTCCGCCGGTGGTGCCTTCACCCAGGTCCTGCTCGACCACGGCTACGGCGCGGCGGGCGTCGCCATCAACTCCGCCCCCACCGAAGGCGTATCGGTGGTGCCCCTGACGCAGGTGAAGGCCACCTTCCCGGTGCTGAAGAACCCGGCGAACCACCACAAGGCCGTCGGCCTCACCCATGACGAGTGGCACTACGCCTTCGCCAACACGTTCGCGGAGGAGGAGTCCCGCGCGCTGTACGAGCGCTACGCGGTCCCCGCCTCGGGCCGCATCCTGTGGAACAGCGTGCTGGCCAACCTCCAGCCCGGCCACCAGGACATCTGGGTGAACTACCACAACGACGACCGCGCGCCGCTGCTCTTCCTCTCCGGCGAACTCGACCATCTGATGCCGCCCAAGGTCCAGCAGTCCAACGCCCGGCACTACAAGTCGGACACCGTCACCGAGGTGAAGGTGTATCCCGGCCAACCGCACCTCATGCCGGCCTCGCCCGGCTGGGAAGAGGTCGCGGACCACGCCCTGTCGTGGGCACTGGAGCACGCCATCCGCTAGACGCCCTGCACGGAACTGCCCGGGCCGGGACGGACGTACGCGATCCGTCCCGGCCCGGGGGGACCACCTGCGGCCGACACCGCAAACGGTGACACCGCGAACGGCTGGACGGTACAGGTGACACCACGAACGGCCGGACCACACAGGCGACACCGCGGACGACGAGACTCCGGACGACAGGACAGCGGACGACGACACGGTGAACGGGGACCCGGCATGAGCGAAGCACGCATCACCCACATCGGCGGTCCGACCACCCTGATCGAGGCCGGTGGCTGGCGGCTGCTCACCGACCCCACGTTCGACCCGCCCGGCCACCGCTACCGCTTCGGCTGGGGAACGTCCTCGCACAAGACGGCCGGCCCCGCGCTCACCCCCGCCGAACTCCCTCCGATCGACGCCGTTCTGCTCAGCCACGACCACCACGGCGACAACCTGGACCTCGCGGGACGGGCCCTGCTCGCCTCCGCGGACACCGTCCTCACCACGCCGTCCGGCGCCCGCAGCCTCGGCGGCAACGCGCGCGCCCTCGCTCCCTGGACGACCCACCGCCTGGAGGCTCCGGGCCGACCGGCCATCACGTCTTCGTCCACCCGCCGAGCGCGGAGAGTGGCGCGCGACTGGGCGGGAACTGGCCCACCGTCGTCAACGATAAGGACCGGAAGTGCCGGTTCGTGCGAGGGGTCGACGAGTACCGGAAGCTGAAGGCGACACGTCCTCTTTAGCTCCTCGCTGCTGATCGTGACCTGCCCGCTGAAGGGCCAAGGCTGTCCTGTCGCCGGCCTTCTTGGATATTGAGCCTTTTCCAACCTGCTGCAGAGCGCACCGCGGTCGCCGCGAGCGCGGTGCTCGACTGTTTCATGCACCTTCGGTATCCAGTCGCTCCGCGGACTGGAGCAGGTACTCGGGTAGCTTTGAACTGGCCGCCAACACCTCGATGCCGATGAGGCGGCCCTGCTCGTCGAAGTCGAGGTTGATCATGCCGTCGACGTCCACCGGATCGCAGGGATACATGTGGGCGGACTTCACGCGGGCCTGCGGTTCGGTGAGGTATACGTACGCTGCGTCCACGGTCTTGTCGTAGGTGACTCTGACGTCTGCCACGGTGAGCGGGCTCCCTTGCTGTCGTTGATGGCGGCGCTGTCCTTGCTCTGCCTCCGGCCGCAGCGACCTCAGGCTGCCGTGGCGAGGTGCAAGACCAGCACCGCCTTGACGATGTCGGTGATACGGGCGGTGCTGCAACGGAGTTTGCGCAGGAGCCGCCACCTCTTCAGGGTGGCATTGACCTGCTCTCCGACGGCTCGGATCCTGGCGCGGGAGGAGTCCACCGCCCGCTTGCCGACCGGGAGCGTGCTCCAGCGGCCCCGGTAAGGCACCCGGATCGGTCCCCTAGCTCCTTGATATCCCTTGTCTGCCCACGTCCGGATGCCGGCTTGGGTGAGCGCTTCGATGATGCCGTGGGTGCGTGCGGCCTTGATGTCGTGGACGGCACCCGGCAGGGCAGGTGAGACCCAGAGCAGGCGTCCGAACGCATCGGCGATGACCTGGACGTTCATGCCCCCCCGTGGGAGCAATGCTCAAGGCCTGTGGATCAACCTCGGGTTGGACGTGAAGGGCGTACTTTCCCGATTGGTCCTGTGATGGTCACCGAGTAGGCCCACGTTCGCAGCGCGGGTCGGGAAGGCGTGCCCGCGATCAGTGAGGTGCTGCCGCTGCTCCATGCACGGATTGTCCTCCGGTGACTTCGTGCCCGCGTTGGAGCAGTTCCTGGGCAGTTCAGCTGGTCTCTCGCCAGCCACCGTCACCCGCCTCACCACGCACTGGCAGGGCCGACCACAAGGCGTTCGGCGAGCGCGACCTGGCCGGATCCGACTACGTCTACGTCCGGGCCGACGGCATCCACCTGCGCACGACCAACCCGATCGAGTCGACGTTCGCCACGGTCCGGCTACGGACCAAGGTCACCCGCGGAGCCGGCAGCGCGGCCGCCGCCCTCGCCATGGTCTTCAATCTCGTCGAGTCCGCCCAGGCCCGCCGGCGGGCCGTGAACGCGCCCCACCTCGTCACCCTTGTCCGGGCCGGAGCAGGCTTCGACCATGGCATGCTGATTGAGCGTTCTGAAACGATCGCAGCATGACAAGACACCGCGACACCAGCGCAACACCTTACCGACGACTGAACGAGCCCCACCGCCTGGACCTGGCCGACCCAGCCACCCTGCGCCAGTTGTGGGAACTTCAGCGCGCCGCCTACGCCGTGGAGGCCGCACTCATCGGATTCGACGGCATCCCGCCACTGCACGAAACCCTCCAAGAGTTTCGAGGCTGCACCGAATCCTTCCTCGGTATCGCTGACGACACCGGCTTGGCCGGAGCCGTCTCCTGGACCCGACTGGACGACGGCACCTTGGATATCTGCCGACTCGTGGTCCATCCCCGCGCACACCGCCGCGGCATCGCTACCGCGTTGCTCGACCGTCTCGATGCCATTGAATCCGCAGACCTGACCCTGGTCTCCACCGGAACCGCCAACCACCCCGCGCTCGCCCTCTACCAGAGACGCGGATTCACCCCCACCGGCAAACGTCAGATTGCGCCCGGCGTCACAGTCACACTGCTGGAACGAAGGACCGATGCGCCACCCAACGGACTGTCCGTCCACAAGTCTTGACAGTTACTCAAGGTGTGAAGCCGGGGAGCCTGGGATCTACGCGGCGGACCGGGGCCCGTCGATCCCTGTCGATGACCCATGCCTGCACAGAGCCTGCCTTCGGGCCGGTGGGTGATCCGGCATCCTCTCTCAGCTCCCCTTCGCCGAGGGCGCGTTGACTCGATCCCTCGGGTGTGTTCATGGTGCGGTGTGAAGGACGGCCCCAAGCCCTTCCACGTCCGCACCTGGACGTGCGGAGCCTGCGGGACGGTCCTGGACCGGGACACCAACGCGGCACTCAGCGTCGCCAAGGCCGCCGGACCGGCGGTGACAGCCTGTGGAGCGCAGGTAAGACAGGCACCCGCGCCCGCACAACGCTGTGCGGCAGAACCCACCCGAAGCGACCCACACGGCTTGTGTGGGAACAGACGGGAATCCCGGGCTTCTGGGCTCGGGAGGATGTCAAGGCAGTTCTTCCTGGCCGGCGTTGTGGTCGCTGACCCAGTTCTTGTGGGCGTTCGATCCCTCGCGTCCGGGTGAGATCTTCAATACGGCTTGGCCGTCGATGTGTTCGAGGCTGGTGATCACGTAAGGGGATCCGGCCTGTACCGCTATCCGGATGCTGCCGTTGCCGTACTCCGTCACCCGTAGCGTTCGCCCGCCGGACAGGGGGATGTCCCGCTTGTCGACTTCTGCCGGCCTCTCGTCTGCTGCAGCCACCACCGTCTCCTCGCTTCTCCTGAATGGAAGGGCGTCACCTTACGCCGTCCCGCTACGGCCCGGCAGTCGTCGCGTACAAGTCGGTCAGATGTGTTCTCGCATGGGATGAACCTGACCTGCCGGCACCGGAGCAGCGGATCCGGGCTGTGGTCGACGCGATCACCGACGGCACCACAGCCCGCCTCGATCAGCTTCAGGGCCTGCCGGCCCAGGCCGTCCTGGCTGTCGAACGTGATCAGCAAGCTCCGATTGCCGATGCCTACCACGACGCCTTCGTCTCCCTGGCATGCAGCCTCATCTGCCGGCGACGCCTCAAGAAGGCCCACCCATGACCCTGTTACGAGCTCCAAGAGCCCGAAGACCGAGGCGGCTCAGGTCAGCCTCTTCCCCCGGTGGGACGATTTCGTCGCCAGGGTCGGCTCAGCCCCTATGAGGGCTGTGCCGAGTCACTTCCTGCCGAGCCGTCGGCTGTCCCAAGGTCTCTGCAGATCCATTGGCGACGGAGCCGTTCCCGCCTATCGCGGCCCCGACGGTTCGGCCGGCCGGTTCAGCGGAGCCTTGGCATTCTTTGCGGCGGCTGCCGCGACGGTTGCCAGGTCTTCGCCCGAGAAGCCGGCGCGGCTCAGCACTGCCAGAGATTTGTTCGTCGCCAGCGTGCACAACGCCAGCTCTGCCGCCTCCTGCTCACCGGCCCCCGCCGCCAGCAATGCCTGCTCCAGCATCGCCCGCAAACCGTCGATCATGGCGCGGACCATCGCCCGTCCCTCCGCGTCGAGGGCCGGGAACTGCGTTGCCGACACCGTGAGCAGGCAGCCATCCGGGACCGTCGGGTCGGCGATGCGGTTCAGGGCGACCTGCAGGAAGGCGGCCACAACGGCGCTCGGGCTCGGGTGGGGGCCGGACAGTGCCTGCTCGTACAGCGGGTGGTAGGTCTGCGCGTACCGTTGGAGGCTTTTGCGGAAGAGGGCGCTCTTGTCGCCGAAGGTGCCGTAGAGCGAGCCCCGGCCCAGGCCCGTGCCCTCGGCCAGGCGATCGATCGATGCCTCCGAATAACCCCAGCGCCAGAAGACGTGCATCGCACGTCGTAGCGCCTCGTCCACGTCGAATTGCTTGCGGCCTGCCATGGTCCGTCAGTCTACACATCTTGTACCGATCGTTCAAAGATGTGTATGGTCGCTGGCATGACAAGCTTGAGTTCGCTGCGACTGCCTGACGGATTCCTTGACGTCTTCACCAGCCGGTTCGTGGAGGTGAACGGACTGCGGCTGCACGCGGTCACCGGTGGGGACGGCCCGGCGCTGCTGCTGATCGGCGGGTGGCCCCAGACCTGGTACGCCTGGCGGGAGGTGATGCCCGCGCTCGCCCGACAGCACACCGTCGTCGCCGTCGACTCGCGCGGGGCAGGGCTCTCCGACAAGCCCGACGACGGGTACGACGCCGGCACGCTGGCCGCCGATCTGGTCGCGTTGATGGCCGCGCTCGGGCACGACCGGTTCGACGTGGTCGGCCACGACATCGGTACGTGGACCGGATACGCCCTCGCCGCCGATCACCCCGAGCGGGTGGGCCGGCTCGCCATCCTCGAAGCAGTGATCCCCGGTCTCACGCCGTCCCCGCCGTTCTTCGGCCCGGCCGCGGTCAACCTGAAGCTCTGGCAGTTCGGCTTCAACCGGCTCACCGACCTCAACGAGGAACTGGTCCGGGGACGGGAGCGGCTCTTCTTCGGCTGGCAGTTCGCCACCAAGGCCGCCACGCGGACCGCGATACCCGCGTACGCCGTCGACGTCTACGTCGACGCGATCACCGCGGATCCTCGCGCGCTGCGGGCGAGCTTCGCGTACTACCGGGCGCTGGACGAGACGATCGCGCAGAACGAGCAGCGCGGCAAGACCCGGCTGACGCTGCCGGTGCTCGCCCTCGGCGGCGCGCTGTGGAGCGGCGCGAATGTCGCCCAGACGATGCGGCAGGCGGCCGACGACGTCACGGGGGTCGTCCTCGACGACTGCGGCCACTACCCGGCCGAGGAGCAGCCGGCGCGGTTTGTCGAGATCCTGGAGGAATTCCTCGTGGCCAACCGGTAGCAGGCACGCCACACGGCTGAACTTCGCGAACGACAGGCGGAGCTTCGCAAACTCCGCTACGTCGTCGAGCAGGCCTTCGCCCTCCTCCACCAGCTCAAACGCCTCGGCATCCGAGGGGGAACGATGCCTCGAACTCCACGACGCCTTCGTCTCCCTGGCATGCAGCCTCATCTGCCGGCGACGCCTCAAGAAGGCCCACCCATGATCCTGTTACGAACTCTCAGAGAGCATCTGATCAACGTTTAGGCTGGATTGTCTGAATCACCTGTTTCGATTCGCCAGGTTGGTGCTGATTCTCCGGTGAGTTCACGGCTGGTTTTGTTAGCCATGGCCCAGTGGACCATGGTGCGGGATCGCTGAGGGAGGGCTTCGTAGTCCCGGACGAGGCGGCGGTTCTGCATCAGCCAGCCGAAGGTGCGCTCAATCACCCAGCGCTTCTTCTGGGGTTGGAACCCCTTGATCGGGGAGCGTTTCACGACCTCGACGTCGATGCCCCTGGACGCTCCGTGCTGGAAGACGCTGTTCTGGTATCCGCCGTCGGCCCAGACTTTCGTCACGCTGGGGTGTGACGCGGCGAGCTCGTCGAGGAGGCGTTTCCCGCCGGTTGAGTCGTGGACCGAGGCGGCAGTGACGATGACCGCGAGGACCAGGCCGAGCGTGTCTGTGGCGACATGACGCTTGCGCCCTTTGATCTTCTTGCCGGCGTCGATGCCCTGACTGGCCTCGGCGACATTTGCGGAGGTCTTCACGCTCTGCGCATCGATGACGGCAGCCGACGGGGCCGCGGGCCGGCCCTGTGCGCGACGGGCCTTGTCACGCAACAGGTCATGCACCTGCTGGGTGGTGCCGTCCGCCTCCCACTTCGCGTAGTAGTCGTAGACGGTCTTGTACGGAGGGAAGTCGTGCGGCAGGTACTCCCACGGGATGCCCGTCCGGTTGACATAGAGGATCGCGTTCACGATCTCCCGCAGATCATGCACCCGTGCCGCGGTTCCCGGCCCTGTCCGGCCTGCCCGCCAAGACACGAACACCGGCTCGATCAACGTCCAGCGGGCATCGGAGACGTCACTGCGATAGGGGCGTCGAGGACTCACAAGACACGCAACGACCCACCATCGCCCTGGTCACAGTGAATGCCCCCAAATCGCCTGCAAAATAGATCAGTTGCCCTCTCAGCACCAAGGCAGCCATGAAGGGCTACCGCGTCCACTACACCCTCGCGACGAAACTGGTCAGCGAGCTGGTCGAGGCCGCCTACGAGCAATGCCAGACATCGCTGCAGCACCGTCCAGGAAGCGGGGCCGAGGGGGGATGGGGCCGCTTCTCCGGCCAGACAGTACGGGCCTGCTGGTCGATGTCGTCGGTCTTCAGCATCCGCACCTCGGAGCTGGACGCGCCATGCAGTAGAGCGAGCATGCCCATCACCGCTTCCTCGATCAGCAGCGACCGGACCAACTCCCAAACGGCATCGGACAGTTCATGGCGACGTATCGCCCGACCATGATCCAAGACGCAGGATCACTTGATGACAAGCTCTAGGTTCTGTCTCTTTGGTCAGCGTCGGGTCCAGATGAGGATGCCTGCGAGGTGGAGTGCGGCTTGGTAGGCGGTGGCGAGTTTGTCGGTTCGTGTGGCCAGGCCTCGCCAGTGCTTGAGGCGGTTGATGCAGCGTTCGACGGTGTTTCGTTGCTTGTAGGTCTCGGTGTCGAAGGCGGGCGGCCGGCCGCCTGCGGCGGCCTCGCTGCAGGCGGTGGCCCACCTGGTCGGACGGTTGAGGGATGACCGCGCGGATTCCCCGACGCCGCAGGTGCGCCCGGATGGCACGGGAGGAGTAGGCCCGGTCCGCCGGCACGGCCGCGGGCCGTGTCCGGGGCCTGCCCGGGCCGCTTCTCGGCACACGGATGCGGGCCGTCACCGTCTCGAAGGCCGGTGCGTCGCCGGCCTGGCCCGCGGGGACGGCGAATGCCAGTGGCCGGGCCCGGCCGTCCGCGGCCAGGTGGACTTTGGTGCTCAGCCCGCCGCGTGAGCGTCCGAGTGCATGGTCGGCGGGCTCGACGCGACCGACGGCCCCCTTTTCAGTGCGCCGGCGGCGTGCTGGTGGGCCCGAACGACGGTGGAGTCCACAGATACGGTCCAGTCGATGTCGTCGTCGGAGTCCGCTGCGGCCAGAACAGCGGTGAGGATCCGCTCCCAGGTGCCGTCGACGGTCCACCTGATCAGGCGTTTGTGAGCGGTCTGGAACGAACCGAGCTCGTCGGGAAGGTCCCGCCAGGGCGAACTGGTTCGGTACTTCCACGCGATGGCCTCAAGGGTACGGCGGTGGTCGGCCCATCGCCGCCCACGAACCGGATCGGCCGGCATCAGCGGCTCGATCCGGTTCCACATCGCATCAGTGATCACTAATCGGACAGACACACCCGATCAACTGACCAACCCATCAAAGAGACACGTGCTAGCGGGCGGCGGAGACAGTCTCCCACTTGCTGCGGGCCTGCGGCGCCGATCACAGGACACTGTCCAGCAGGTCCATTCCCTTGCGGCAGTCGTTGACGACCTGTTGCAGGTCGTTCCGTTCGGCGATCAAGAGAGCTTCCTGCCAATGCACGCGTGCCTGTTGGTGGTCGCCGAACTGGAAGTGCGCGCGTCCAAGGGCCTCCAGTGCGTCGGCGGTCTGGTGGTCTTGGTTCGTCTTCCGGGACAGCTGCAGTCCTTCTGCGAGGAGTGCGAGCGCCTCCTCGCGCTCGTCGAGGGCTCGCAGCGCGTCACCGAGGGCGATGAGGCCGACCTGGACGAGGAATGGCCGCTGCTGGGTACGCCAGACCTCCACCACCCGGCGGAAGACGGCAGTCGCGCCACGGGTGTCACCCAGTTCGAGGAGGACCGCGCCGAGTATGTACTCGAAACGTGCCCTGGGCCGGTGGGAGCTTCCCACCAGACAGATGGCTCGCTCGATGGTGGTAAGAGCCTCTTCCGGGCGGCCGGCCTGTCGCAAGGTGTTGGACGTGTTGGCGAGCGTCGACGCCTGGCGCTCGGTTTCTCCTGTCTGCTCGTACAGTGCGACCGCCACCTCCAGATGCTTGAGACTGATCTCGTTGCGGTGCGCCGATCCGTGGGCCATGCCGAGCACGTTGTGCAGTTCGGCCTGGCCGCTCAGAGCGGACTCGCGTTGCGCGGCGGACAGCGCTACGGTGACGGGCTCTTCCCACTCCTTGGTCCACCAGTTCGCCTGAATCCATCCGAACAGGGCGCCAGCGGTGCGCCAGGCGAGTTCGGGCCGGGAACTGCGCGCGGCGAGCTGAACGGCGTCCGTTAGAGCGGGTAGTTCCCGGGAGATCCAGTCCAGTGCCTCTTGCCCGTTCGCGAGCTCTGGCAAGGCTGTGGAGGCGTTTACGGGCCTGGGGCGTCCGATGCCGCTCGCCTGGTCTGCGTGCTCGGTCGCCTCGGCGTGCCAGAGGAGAAGCCGCAGCAGCGCCGCGTCGGCCTCCTCAGAGGACTCCTCGTCGCGGGCGCGCTCGGCAGCGAACTCACCGAGCAGGTCATGGAACCGGAACACGCCAGGGGAGGGGTTCTGGAGCAGGTGAGCGCTCGCGAGCAGGTCGAGCAGATCAAGTGTGTGGTCGAGCGGCTGGTTCAACAGGGCGGATGCGGCCTGGAGGGAGAACGGATGCGAAGGCCACAGGCCCAGTTGGCGAAAGGCCCGGGCGGCATCACGCTGCCGCAGCCTGTCGGAGTTGGCCAGAGCTCGGTAACTCAGCATGAACACATCCCGAATGCCCAGGTGGTCCACACTGAGGGCATCCAGGCGCTGCCCCTTCCACGCGAGTCGGTCGGCGGTGCCTGCGACAGATCGCCCGCCGGGCTGAGCGAGACGAACACCCACGATGCGCAGGGCGAGCGGGAGTCCCGCACAGGCATCCAGCACCCGGTCGGTCGCCGACGGATCGGCCCGGACCAGTTCCGTGCCGCAGATGGACGCCAGCAGGCTTCGCTGTTCGGCCCGGCCGAGAGGGCCGAGGGTAATGCGTGAGGTCCCCGGCAGCCCGGCGAGAGTGTGCCTGCTGGTCACAACCACAGCACTGGGGCAGGTACCCGGCAGGAGCGGGAGAACCTGCTCCGTGTGTCCCGCGTTGTCGAGCACGACCAGGACGCGGCGCTCGGCCAGCGTCGCCCGGTAGAGGGCCGCACGGTCGTCGCTGTCCTCGGGGATCGACCGAGGCGACACCCCCAGGTCTGCCAGGAAGCGCGCCAGCAGGTCATGGGCGGCCCGTGGGCTGCCGGTTCCGAAGCCGCGGAGATCGGCGTACAACTGCCCACCAGGAAAATCTTCACGGCTCAGATGCGCCGCGTGCAAGGCGAGGGTCGTCTTGCCGACCCCGCCCATACCGGAGACGATCACGACGGCAGGGGGGGTCATCGACCGCTCGCGGAGCCCGTCCAGCAGCGTCGAGAGTTCGTCCGTCCGCCCGGTGAAATCGCCGATGTCGCGCGGTGTCTGGAACGGTGCTCCCGGCACTGGCTGGAACGACGCCTTGGTCAGCGATACAGCTGCTGACGGCTGCACCTTCTTGTCTGTCGCTTGAGCGGTGTTCACCGGAGGGGAGGAACCCGGGCCGGGCGACAAGAGGAGTTCCTGGAAACACTCCTGGGTGGCTGAGGAGGGATCAATGCCGAGCTCGTCGGCGAGCCGCTGCCGCAGGCCGTGGTAGACGGCGATGGCCTCGGCAGTCCGGTCCTCACGTTGCAGTACTGTCATGAGCTGTCGGTGGAACGGCTCCCGCAACGGATGCTCCGCTATGCGGCGACCGAGCTCTCCGATGGTGCCGTGATGACGTCCCAGCCGGATCCGTGCCTCAAAGCTCATCTCCAGCGCGTTGAGATGAAGCTCGACCAGGTGCGCAACGTGGGGGCCGTCGTGGAGCAGCGGGAACTCTGGCAGCGGCCGGCCACGCCACAGCCCAAGGGCCGCGGCGGTCTCGGCGTATACGGCATCCCAACGGCCGTCCGCGTGGGCATCTTGAGCCTGTACCAGCCGGGTGGCGAAGATCTCGGCGTCGAGCTCTCCTTCACGAAGGTCGAGCCGGTACCCGCCGTGTCCCTGCACGAGCCGCTCCCGATGCGGACCCAGCAATACCCTCAGCCGACTGAGGTGATTGTGCAGGGACGCGGTGGCCGTCCTGGGAGGGTTGTGCGCCCACAGCGCGTCGATCAACTGATCGGGTGTCAGGGCGACTTCACGACTAAGAAGCAGTGCTGCCATCAGCGCGCCGGCCTTGCTCGCCCGGAGCGTGCGCGGCCGTCCCTCCAGATGGAGTGTCAACTCGCCCAGTACACCAAACATCCTCGCCACTACCGCTCCTTAGTATCGGCCCTGCCCTGCCGGAACGGTTGATTCGCCGTGGATCCTGATCGTGTCCGCGGATCGCCGAAGGCAGGGTCTGCTGTCGCTGGTACGCATGCAGGTTGCTGGCTTCACCGGACAGGTCCGGCTCCAGGACCTCCTTGAGCGCGAACACAGCCTGCCGCTTTCGAGCGCGGCCACCAGCGCCGGTGTAGATCTCCTGAAGCTGCCGCTGCCCTCGGCGTGACTGATCCGACCGCCCAGGGAATTGGACACCTTGTCCGCCCAGCCGCCGCCGAAATCTTCACCTCGAACAGGCAGCAAACCAACCAGGTGCACCTGAGACGCCATCACCAGCCATAGGGAACATCCTTCTTGAGGAGGCCAAACGGCCTTCCCGGAACACTAGGCCATCAGAGTGACCTGCCGACCCGGTCAAGGACCGTGATATACGGCTCCCGATATCCCCGCCTTCACCTGAGAAAGGAGGGGTACGACTCGGACAGCTGGGGGCGTGTCGAGGAGGTTGCTCCCGTTGGTTATCGGACGCCATTTGCCGCTCACCTTGGAGAAGACGTCCTGGCGGTGAGAGAAGAGAACGAAGACCTCGGCGACTACCTCGCCGAGGTCTTCCCTATTCGAGATCATCCCCTAGCAAAACGGGAGGTTCCCTTGTTTCCCGAGGCGGTGTCAGCCGACGTCGCCCCACACCTTGCTGATGTAGCAGTTGCTCGCGTAGACGTTGCTGCTGTTGACACCCCAGGTGCCGTAGAGCTTGGCGCGGTAGGGGTACCGGTCGGAGTCGCAGTAGGCCGCAGCCTCATCGGCCCGTTTCCGCTGCAGTATGCCGAGCCCCATTGGCGGCCGGCGTCATCGTAGAGGTCGATGTAGGTCGAGCATCCCCATCTCGATGCGCTCGCCGGCGTTGGTACGGTAGGAAGCGCTGCCGCAGTGGCTGCGGCGACGCCGAGCAGGCTTATGGACTTGCGAAGTTGCACGGCTTCCCCGTCCTTCAGGACGCTTTCACGTCCCCTCTGCCAGGAGCGAGTGGATCCCCTCCTGTGAGGGATCTTGACTCTGTGACAGGTACGAAGCAAAAGGGGGTTCAGCGGCGCGGCGCAGGGAGTTGCTGCCCTGGTGTTGGCATCGCGTGCCGTCCTGATCCCGTCGACTCGAGCGCTGCGGGGTGCACCGTGTCGTCGTGCTCGCTAGGAGCACATCCGGCGGCGCAACAACGCGGTGCCCAGCGCGACGGCGGCCAGTGCGCCGCTCTGCATGCATGCTCCGCCAGTCGCGCTGCCTGCGTCGAATGCCGAGGCAGAGCCGCTGGTGGAGGCGCCCGTACCGAAAGTTGCCGAGGCCGATGAGGGCGAGGCACCGCCGGGGATCTTCAGGGCGCCGGGGGCGGAGTCCGGTTGGCCGTCGCGGTTGGGGAAGCCGGTGCGGCCTATGGCCTCGATGGATTCGGCCTTCGGGTGGGCGACCGCCTTCTCGATGCGTACGTAAAGGGTGAGCTCGCTGGCGTCGTCGGCCGGAAAGGGTCCGGGATCCGGCACTCGTACATGCGGGTGGCCGCCGCGGATCGCTCGGCGGCCTTGCGGGTCGCGACGCGTAGATCGGCCAAGCGGATCACGATCCCTTTACCGTCAACGCTGATCACCAGCAGCGTCCTCTTCCCGGCCGGGATGGGGATGCGCTGCGCATAGAAGGCGGTTACGTCCGCCGCACTCGCCCGGACGAGGTGTTCCACCTGGCGCTTGCCGACCGCCCGATGGCCGCAGCGGCGGTCGATCGCCTCCAGCGTACTGTTGTAGGAGCCGCAGGCGGCCGGCTTCCAGCACCTCCAGACGCCGAAGGCCCAGGCTGTGCCGCTCACGCGGCAGGGCGAGAGCGCCATCGGCCGGACAAGGGTTGGGTAGGTCGACAGAGCGCAGCGCGCATCGGGAGGCGGTCACCGTCCCGGCCCTCGTGGCCAGTTGACGCCGGTGGCCCTTCTCCAGGCGGTGCGGCTGTCGGCCAGAACGGCCCGCGCGTCGGCGTCCAGGGTGGACAGCCGGACCTCCTCCTTCTCGGCACGCAGATCGAAATGGTCCTGCGAAAGCAGACGGCCCAGCTGCCTGGCCCCTTCTTCGACGCTCTCCTCCACCCGCTCGTGCGGCAGGTGCAGTGTCTCGGGGCTGGAGAGATCGCAGACGAGGGGAGGGAAGAAAGAAACGGCTCGGTCAAAGGAGTCAGCCGCCGTGGCGGCCGCATACGCTCCAGTCATCGGGCTCTCGCTTGTCGGGCGTGGATCGGTTGGCACCTTCGACGCTAGGGACGAGAGCCCGACCCCACACCGGCGCGAGGCCGCAGGCCGTCCTTGCTCCGGGGCATCCGCCTTCACCGGAGCCGGGCCGCGCGTGGCAAAGAGCCCGGGTCCCGCCTCCGTCAGCCAGCCCCGCTCGACCAGCCGTTTCAGCTTCGACCGGAAATCCTCCACCTTGCTCTTGTCCGTCGACAACCCCAGCGCCGCGCAGATGTGATGCGCTCGCGTCGGATAGACCGTGTCTTCGAGGACTTCAAGGATGTCCTGGTAGGAACGAGGCAGCGCCCAACCGCCAGCTCCGGCACCAGCCGCACTCCGACCGGCGACCCCACCCTGAACCGGCTCTCCTCTTCCTTCGCCAGCTGCCTCGAAGCTTCCGCCGGCCCGGCGTCCCCCGCCCCGGTGTCCCCCGGCTCGATCTCGAGCCCTGTGACCGCCTCATCACCGGACAGGATCTCCGTCATCGTCTCCCGCGTGATCTCCAGCCGGGACAATACCTCCTCCTGCTCGGCAAGATGTCCGGTCAATACCTCGATGCGGTCACACGGTTCGGAAATCTCCTCCCGCGCGGCAGCCTCCCGCCGATCGAGCTCCTCCAGCCACGAGACCATCGCCGCTTCCAAGAGCGCGTCCTGGGACACGACGATCCGCCGTCCGACCACGAACGGCAACGGCGCACGGCATCACCAGCTCACTGCACAAGGGCTGCACCCCCAGCGCATCCTCCTCGCCCTCAGACGTCGACACCTCTGCCCACCCCGTGACCGGGGACGATACGGCCCGCCGGACCCGGACTGGCCCGAATCCCGGGCAGACCGGCGCGAGTGCGCACTACACTCCGCCCATGATCTGTCGTCTGTGGCGTGGCTGGACCACGAGGGAAAACGCCGACGCATACGAGCGCATCGTCCGGGGGCAGGTCATTCCCGGAATCGAAGCACGGCGCATCCCGGGGTTCCAGTCGATCGATCTGATCCGGCGCGAGCGGGAAGACGACGTCGAGTTCATGACCCTAATGTGGTTCGACACCCTGGCCTCTGTACAGGCGTTCATGGGCGAGGACTACGAGAGAGCACACGTGCCAGCGGCCGCCCAGGCCGTGCTCTCGGACTTCGATAAGCGGTCAGCCCACTTCGAGGTACTTGACCGCCGCCAGCAGCCCCACTGAGCAAACCTGCGACCGACGCCCATGCGGGTTGGTCCCTGCAGAAGAGTCACACCAAACGACGAACGCTGCACAACGCGAGCGGCATCGCCGTGACGACGGTGTGATCGCGTGACATGCCCGAGCAGCCGTCCACCGTCCGTGTTTATCGCAACAGATTCAGCCCCTGGTACGCCTCGTTCGTCGCGGCGCACCACCATTGAGGCGCTGCCCGCCACGGGGAGGGACACCGGTATCGACTGGGGTGTCCAAGAAACCGCCACCACCGCCTCGGACACTGGCCACCCGCTGCCCAGCACAGTGATGACGCCGAGGCCGTGGTCCGCCTGGTGGCCGAACCGCAGCAACGCTGCCGGAGTGAGCCGTTGGTGGGTTGTTGTTGGCCTGACGTACTTTCACGTTGAGAGCGGGCTGCAAGCCCGAGCTCGTGCGAGTCATGGGGCGGGCGCAGCGTCGACACCGCGGAACCTGTCAGAGGAATTCAAGCGGTCAGGGCGAAAGCCTGGAAAGGACGCTGGCGAACGCCGCGCCTAGAGAGCAACTGGCAGCTGAAATAAGGAGATTGAAGAAGAGTCAAGCCTTAGCGCCACACATCGTCAGACGCGCTGGATGACACCGTGCGTCGCGACGCGGCACGCCATGCTTCGCACATCACCCGCAGGGTGCACCCGACAAGCGTCCCGCGATCGACAATCTCCCAAGGGAACTTTTCATGCGCATACACATTTCCGCGATGGCCACGATCGCCGCAGCTGCCCTCGGCACAGTCGTGCTCTCTGTTCCAGCCCAGGCTGCCAATCGCTCCAACATCGAGATAGACCTCGCCGACGCAAAATGCCTCGACGTACCCAATTCCGACTTCAGCAGCGGCGTACCCGTGCAGGAGTGGACCTGTAACCACACCAGCGCTCAGAAGTGGAACGTTGTCTACGTGAGCAGCCAGTATTTCCAGGTGCAGGTGGCGGCCAAACCCAGTCTGTGCCTGAACAACTGGTCGAGCGGCGGAGCCAAGGGCGACGAGATCAAGCTCTACTCCTGTGCCAGTACCGATTCCTGGTTCAATCAGGTCGGCTCCGGTTGGAACAACTACTTCCAGTTTCAGCCCAAGAATGCCTCGGCCAACTGTGTAACGGCCTGGGGCGGCACCGCTCCAGGCAACAAGATGCGCCTCGACTCTTGCTCCAACGGCAGCTACAACACCTACTTCGACCTGTTCAACCTCGTCTTCTCGGAGACGTGACCGACCCACGCTCCTGTCGCGAGGCGGCCCTGCAAGCCCACCAGCTTGCGGGGCCGCCTCATTGCTGCGACGAGGGCTTCGCGCCGCCTCTTGGTCAGCTTGAGCGGGACTGTAAAACGTTCGGCCCTGTCTCACATTCGGTGGTGACGGAACGTGCTGCTGTCCGAGGAGGATGCGGTGGCGGAGAAGGGTGAAGCCTGCTTGTCCGTGCATCTGGCGCGCGATCCGCTTGGTTTTGGTGTTGACGCCCTCGGTCGGGCCGTTGCTGTAGGGAAGCGTGAGCGCGGCGATCACGGCGGCGCGGTCTCTGTCCAGACCTCGAATGAAGGTGTGCACTTGAGGCAGATCGGCTGCGCGGACCTGGACGATCCAGCGCGCGAGCCTGTCGGCGTTTTCTGCGCGAGGCGTCAGGAGTCCGGCGAAGTACCTGATGCCGAAGGACAGTTGGGTCATTTCGGGACAGGCGCCGGTGGGCCTGGCCGGGAGATTGTGATGCTCGGCCTTGAGGTTGTCGGGCCTGGTGAGGATTATCCGGGCGAGCCGGCGCGGGGAGATGTGGCTGCGGTCGGCGTCGGCGCGGCCTTGGTTGATGTACTTGTGCAGGAGGTTCAGGCAACCGGTGAACCCCAGGGCTTTGATCTCTTCGAAGAGGTGGCCGACCAGGGCTGATGCGTTCTCAGTCAGCGAGATGAGCTGATCGCCTGCGTATGTGCCGCCGTGGTCGGTTCGCCCGGTTCAGCAACGAGAGACGCGACCCCTGATGATCAAGGTTCTCGAAGCCTTTGATCACGAACAGGGGTCGCGTTCGCGTGCCATCCTCCCTGATCGGTGTCCTGCAGCGCCACTGCGCGGACACCGATTCCACCTGCCCGGAACCGGAACCGTCACAGCTCACCTGCCTGGCCAGGGTTGCGTCGTTCTCGTGGTTGCGCCGGTTTGATCACGTGATGCCGAGGGTGGTGAGCGGTGGGGTGGTGTCGCGGGCGTGGTGGCGGAGGCCGGCGGCGATGTTGGTGCGGCCGGTGAGCCGGAGTGCGCCGATGGCCAGGTTCCTCAGGGCGGCCATGGCCCGGGGGCGGTGCCGGTTCTGACGCGGGAGGCGTCTTCTGTGTAGGTGACGTCTCTGACGTGGTGGATCTTGTTTTCGATGCCCCAGTGGTGCCGGACTCGGCGGGCGATCTCGGCGGCGTTGGCCTGCTCCGCGGCGAGGCTGGTGATGACGTAGACGCGTTCGAGAGAGACCTTGCCGGTGGTCGTGTTCCGGCGGCGCCGCACGACCTGCAGGGCCTGGACCGCGTGCGGGAAGGGCAGGTTGGCCACGGTGGCGGTCTTGACGCGGCGGATCTCGTCGCGGCCGTGAGCGGTGGCGCGGGTCTTGTCCAGCAGCGGTATCTCCCGCCAGGGCAGTGCCTTCAGCAGGCGGTGCAGGGTGGGGTGGTTGCCCTTGATCAGCGCGATGTAGTGCGCGTTCTTGTCCTCGACGAGGAATCGGGCGTGGGCGGTCTGGCTGTGCAGGGCGTCAAAGGTGACCACGGTGCCGGCCAGGTCGAGCGGGGCGAGCAGAGGCCTGAAGACGGTGATTTCGTTCGTTTTCGCGTCGGCTTCGCGCTGGGCCAGGACCAGGCCGGAACCGCTCATCGCGGCCGGCAGGTGGACCCGGGTGCCGTCGGCGCGGACCGCACCTCGCACGGTCTTGCCGTCCACGGCCAGGACGGACCGGGTCACCTGGGGAGTCCGGGCACGGTCGCGGTCGGCAAGCCAGGCACCGATGGCCGCGTCCAGGGCGTCGCCGTCGGTGCGTTGCAGGACGCGCTGCACGGTGGCCTCCGCCGGAGCGGCGGGTCCGGTGTCCGGCTCGCGGACGGTGCCGCCGAGCCGGATCAGCAGGTCGGGCGGGGCGTTGGCGGCCCACTCCGCGATCGCGGTGAGCGAGCGGGCGCCGGCCAGGACCGCGCAGGCGGCCAGGGCCAGGACGAAGACCAGCGGGTGACGCCTGCCGCAGGCGCGGCGCGGGTCGGGCACGGCCGCCAGCCGGGCCAGCAGCCCGGGAGGGTCGGCAGGTAAGAGCGAGGTGGCGTCGGCGAGGTGGCCCAGACCGGCAGGGATGGGCGATGATGAGCGCGCAGGCACGGTCTTCCGTTGCGGTGATCAGGGATTCGACACCTCATGATCACCGCAACGGAAGACCGTGCCTGCCTCCGTTCCACCCTGGGGCGACCATCCGCACAGCATCCCGAACCGCTCAGTCGCCTATCAAACCGGGCAATCCGCGAGGGCGACGGAGCCCTGGCCCTGACCCTCCCTGCAGGAAATCCAGCGGTTTCTTTCCTGATGGCGGGACAGGGTCAGAGGTAGGAGACACCGGTCACGAGGAGCAGAGCAGCCGCGATTCCTCCGACGATCCACGACACGATTCCGCGACCCCTTTGCGACACCACTTCCGAATAGCTGGGATCTTTGGAGTCGTAGCTCACGTCCATGCACTGACCGGTACCGGCTGTCGGCGTTCGCGTGAAAGTGCCCAGCCCGGTACACGGCTACGTACCCAGCAAGTTCGACCGCCGGGCGCCGGGGCTACCTGATTGCTGGCTCCTTCGGGACGGGTGCGCTGGTCGTGAGAGAGGGGCGCCTCACCAGCTTGACTACCAGTCTTTCAACCTCCTGCGCAGGTGGTCTCGGTTTGGGCATGCTGATGACGGTGGACCGGGGGTGGCGACGATGCGGCGTAGGCAGGGTGCGTGGGCTGGGTCGGCCGTGACGGGGACGGCTGCAGTCGTGGCGGCGGGGCTGGGGCCGGTGACCAACTACGCCAGTGCCACCGTGCCAGGATGGGCGGCTCACGCATGGGTAATCTGGCCGCTGTTCGCCGTGCTGGTGACGGCCAGCATCGGGCTGGTGTTGTGGAGCCGACGGCTGGATGTTGCAGCAAGACCGCCAGCGCGGCTGGGACCGGTGGGCCGACCGGCCAGGGGCCAGCAGGATTCCTTGCGCTCCCCACATGTGGAGCGCGTGCGCGGACGTGAAACCGAGCTGGCCGAGCTGGCAGGCATGCTGCGGCGGCCACGAGGACGGTTCGCGGTGTTGTGCGCGGCTGGCGGGATGGGCAAAACAACGGTAGCCGCGCAGTTCGCCTCGCAGGCCAACGCGGCGGGCTGGCGAGTGTTTTGGGTGCGCTGGCGCGATTCCGCCGAGCTGGCGCAGCAGATGGTGCAGACGGCACTGGCTTGTGGGCTGCCCGAGGCAG
The DNA here is from genome assembly GCF_036063235.1 of Streptomyces sp. NBC_00386. Taxonomy (NCBI): domain Bacteria; kingdom Bacillati; phylum Actinomycetota; class Actinomycetes; order Kitasatosporales; family Streptomycetaceae; genus Streptomyces; species Streptomyces sp. NBC_00386. The sequence goes on along the minus strand of NZ_CP107950.1, from coordinate 9,466,303 downwards.
AGTTGGAGTCCGCGCGGGCCGGACGGGCGAGTCTGCCCGATGTAGTGTGGCGGCAGCTGGGCCGGGCGCGGCGGTGGCTGCTGGTGTTGGACAACGCCGACGAGCCGCAAGAGATCGGCCCGGCAGGGGAGCCGTTAGCCGATTACCGCGGTTGGATCCGCCCACACGGCCGAGGCCTGCTGGTGATGACTAGCCGAGATAGCAGCCCGCAGACATGGGGGCCGCGTGCCCGGCTACTGCCCTTGAAGCCGCTGCCCGAACAGCCTGCAGGCCAGATCCTGGTCGACGTTGCTCCCGCAGCTGGCACAGCCGAGCAGGCTCGGGACCTGGCCATGCGGCTGGGCGGGCTTCCGCTGGCGCTGCACGCGGCCGGTACTTACCTGGCCGGGCCCACCAGCCGCTACCGCACCTTCACCACCTACCGCCAGGCCCTGGAGCATGAACTGCCCTTCCTGCTGGGAGCCGAACACCCGGACGCCTCTCATCCGCGAGTCGCCCGCACTGTGGTGCGGCACACCTGGGAGGTGTCCCTGGACCAGCTCGCCCGCGAAGGCAACGCTTTGGCCCGCCCCGTGTTGCGACTACTAGCCGCACTGGCCGAAGCTCCCATCCCGCTGTCCCTCATCACCCCGGACCTGCTGTCTGCCGTCACCGGAGACGACGTTACCGTCCCAGCGTTGGAGGCTGCATTTGCAGGTCTGCACCGGTATGGCCTGCTTGACCTTCCTTACTCTCCCGGCAACGCCGGGCAGGCATGGGGCATCAGCGGCCCGGCGCAGGTGGTGCTGCACCCTTTGATCCGAGAGATCAATGCTGTCGCTCTAGCGGCCGAGGCATCCCATCTCGCCACGTGGCACCGAGCCCTTGCCGAGCGGCTGACCGCGGCCGTGCACGAGGTAGACGAGCAGGGGCGCGCCGGTTGGCCTGCCGCCGTACTCCTCGCCCCTCACCTGCCAGTGCTGCTCGACCTCCCGGACCCACGCTCCGCCACACACCACCGCACCGCCCTCAGCACGCTCGCGCAAGTACTGGAAAGCGCCGGCGCCTTCAGCGCAGCCCGCCTGGTCCACGAACGCGTCCTCGACTTCGAGAGCCGCACCCTGGGCTCCGAGCACCCCGACACCTTGACCAGCCGCAACCACCTGGCCAACGCCTTGTTCGGAATGGGCGAGCCAGCTGAGGCGATACGGCTGCTCCGGCAGACCCTGGAGGACCGTAATCGTGTCCTAGGCCCCGCGCACCCTGACACCCTGATCAGCCGTCATGACCTCGCCTGTGCCCTAGACGGGACGGGGCAGCACGCAGAAGCGGTGTCTTTGCTGCGGCAGACCCTCGCCGACCGTGCCCGTGTGCTGGGAGTCATGCATCCGCACACCCTGGCCAGCCGTGACAGCCTCGGTCTCGCCCTGGACGGGATGGGCGAACACGCGGAGGCGGTCCGCCTGCACCGGCAGACCGTTGACGACCGCATCCGTGTGCTGGGCCCCGAACACCCCCTCACCTTGCTCAGCCGCCACAACCTCGCCAGCGCACTGGCCAGGCAGGGCGAGTATGCGGAAGCGGAACGACTGCTGCAGGAAGCTCTTGATGACCACGCCCGTGTGCTGGGAGTCATGCATCCGCACACCCTGGCCAGCCGTGACAGCCTCGGTCTCGCCCTGGACGGGATGGGCGAACACGCGGAGGCGGTCCGCCTGCACCGGCAGACCGTTGACGACCGCATCCGTGTGCTGGGCCTCAACCACCCCGATACCCTGACCAGCCGCCACAACCTCGCCAGCGCACTGGCCAGGATGGGCGAGCAAGAAGAGGCGATACGCCTGCTGCGACAGACCCTCGCTGACCGCGTCCGTGTGCTGGGCCCTGAGCACCCGCACACCGTGCGCACCCGCGACGACCTGGAGACAGCTTCGGCTGCCTGGCGTGCTGCACGACAGCGACAGACCTGGCTGCGCCCCTCGCGACGCTAGGATCCGCCCCCCACAAGCACCGCACGAAGGCACGGACGGGCCCAACGCGGCCACGCCCCGACGATTCAAATGCTGGGTACATAGCGGTGTACGCACCTGAGCACATTCGGGCGTACGCCGACACCGGCCGACGGAAACTGGTAGGGCGGACTGTCACAGTAGTACTGCAAGCCGTCGACTTCATATGCCAGGCGCAGGGTGACCAAACCCTTTCCGTCCCGAGCCTGCTGGACGCATTTTGCGCTGACAACAATTCCCCTGCGCCGGAGATTTCCATCGCGCCAGATGAAGAGAAGCGCCCCGGCCAGCACAGGGATAGGGATTCCGAAGATCAGCGCACCCGGCCTGTTGCCTTGCAGAACCTCAAGCAATTTCCCACCCTCCGGCTTCACCTGCGTCTCAGCGGTCGCGAACTCCATCTATTCACCCACCGCAAGGGCTCACAGGGGGATCCGGGAGTGACAGAGAAAGGCGACACATCGCCCCCTATTTCTTAGTCGAAGCCGCCAGTGAGATACCAAACAAAGAACTCGCCGGCTATCAGCAGGACTCCGGCGGCCGCCCAGATGATGCCGTTTCGGCGCATCCGAGGCGCATTCGACAAGTCGCCCTTTTGTCTATCTTGCCGAATTGCCATAAAGCAAACGAGAGCGACGATCAGGCAAAATCCTCCACCGATTGAGCCCAAAGCGACGCCCGCCATTCTGGCCAACACCTCGGAGCGACTCACCTCAGAAGCAGCCTCGTACATCGAACCCCCTCTTGATCACCCGAACTGGGAAACCAAACCCGCACGCAGCATACAAGGCGGTGCATTCCGTGACACAGCACACGACCGAAGACGTCTACGAGAAGTTGACGTCGTTGGAGAAATCAGTCGATATCATCCCCAAGGGGGATGGCTCGAAAGCCGTCACCTCCGCAGAGCTCGACAGGAAAATAGCCTCCCTGAAGAAGGCGATCGAGGAAGGCCCGAAGGGCAAGCCCACGGATCTAATAGGCGCCATCAGTGAGCTTCCCGCCCTGAAGGAAGTAATCGGGATTTTCAAGGCAAACGGCACCGCCGCGATCCTCATCCTGTCGATCGTCGGATTGAAGGCCGGGCTCGCCACCATCGGTGTTAAATTCCTGGACCTTCAAAAAGCATTTCAGGCATTCATCCAGGGGTGATGCGTTCTCAGGCTGTGAGCCGGAGCGTGGCGATCGCGTGCTGAGGTCGTGACCTGTAGTGATCGGCTGCAGCGGCGATGTTGGTCCAGCCTGCTTGGCGCATGAGTCCGATGGCGAGGTTGCGCAGGGTGGCCATGGCGCGGGGTGCGGTGCCGGTGCGTACTCGCGAGGCGTCCTCGCCGAACGTCACGTCTCTGACGTGGTGCAGGGCCTCAACTGACCAGTGATTCTGGATGAGTTCGGCGAGTTGCGCCGGGTCGGCCTGTTCGGGCGGGAGGCTGGTGACCGCGTAGACGGTCTTCGTCTCGACCTTGCCGGTCTTGCGGTGGGTGCGGCGGCGCTTGATCTCCATGGCCTGGACGGCGTGCGGGAAGAGCAGGCCGGGGCGGGCGGTGCAGACCTTCAGCCGGCGGACCTCGCGGCGGCCGTGTCCGGCCCCGGTGGTGCGGGCCTGCAGCGGGATCTGCTTCCAGGGCAGGCGCCGCAGCTGCTTGCGCAGCTTCTTCGTAGGGTCGGCCACGCGGCGAGGTACCAGCTGTGAGCTGGTCCTTTTCCGCGTGACCTCCCTCCGAACCGGACGTGCGAGCTTTCCCCGCATCCGGCTCTCCAGCGGTGCTACTGAGCGATCGGCTGCTGATGGATCTCGGCGTGGCAGCGGTCGCAGACGATCAGGGTCTTCCGTCGTCTGGTCCGCATGGCCTCGACCCATCGGGGTGCGGCCGTGGAGCTGTATCGGTTGAGGTCGGAGAGTCGCCTGACGTGGTGGACGGTGATCCCGTCGTGCGACTCGCACAGTTCACAGATGCCGGCGGTCAGCCGGGCGGTGAGCTGGCGTCCCTTTCTGGTCGGCCACGCTCCGTCGATGATCGGGCGGGCGTGTGTGCGCCGGCGCAGAGGGATGCCGCCGAACCTGGCGGTGAACACCGCGCCCGAGGGTGCGCGTTGGACCGCTTCGAAACACCGGCGTTTCCCGAACGGGGTCTCGACGGTGCTCTTGAGGCGGTTTCGCATGACCCAGGGTGGGCGGCGGTGCTTGGCAGCCAGGGTCGAGAACATCGACCGTTCCATGTACTGGCGGAGCTTGTTCAGCCAGTTGATGTTCCCTGCCATCTGGAAGTACTGGACGTAGCCGCGGTACTCCATCCCGAACGTGGCGACGATGTTGTGGTCGCTGGTGCGGATCAGGTCGTTGCGGATCAGAGGTTTGCCCTGTCCGCGCTGGTAGGCCCGGCATCTGGTGTTGACGGTCTCCGGCGGGATGCCGAGGGCGATGGATCCGTTGAGGACTCGTCGTCCCTTCGTCCGCCAGGTGTCGTTGTGCTTGGTCCAGATGTCGTAGCCGAGGAACCGCGCCTTGTGGGTGCGGGCGTGTGTGATCAAGGTCTTCTCGGCGGAAAGCCGGAGTTTTAACCCGTCGTGCAGGAACACGGCGAGCTTGTCCTTGATCTCCTCGGCTTCGGCCTTCGGACCGACGAACCCCAGCAGGTGATCGTCGGCGTATCGGACATACCTCAGCCGCCGGTAGCCGGGGTCGTTCACGTCGATGCTCGGAATCGACTGCTGGATCTTGCGCAGCGACCGCACCTTGGCGCGGTCGCCTTTGCGTCTCCAGTAGCCGATCGTCGCAGTGACGTTCGCGTGTTCCCGGTTTCTGCGGCGCGTGGCGCCCCGAGTGAAGGCCGGTGCCAGTTCCTCTTCCACGAACCTGTCGAGACGGTCGAGGTAGATGTTGGACAGGATCGGCGAGACCACTCCTCCTTGTGGCGCACCGGAGTAGGTAGCGTGCCAGATCCAGTCCTCCATATATCCCGCCCGCAACATGTCCGAGACCAGGGCCAGGAAGCGTCCGTCATGGATGCGTTCGGCCAGGATCGCGAGCATGACCTCGTGGTCGAGACTGCCGAAGCAGTCGGCGATATCGCCCTCGATGAACCAGGTGGTGCCCGTCCATGTCGAAGCGATCTCGTCGAGCGCGGTGTGGCAGCCCCGGCCGGGGCGGAAGCCGTGCGACCTGGACGAGAACTGCGGTTCGTAGTACGCCTCCAGCAGGAGACGCACCACCTCCCCGACCAGTTTGTCCGACCAGGTCGGCAGCCCCAGGGGCCGCAGACTTCCGTTCTTCTTCGGGATGTGCACCCTCCGGACCGGGGAGAACCGGTAACGCTCGGCCTTCAGCAGGCCGATGATCTCCCGGATTCTTCCCAGGCTCATCCCGTCGGGTGTCTCCCCGTCGACCCCGGGCGTCATCGCTCCGCCGTTGGCGTAGATGCGCCCGTAGGCCATCAGGAACAGCTGTTCGCTGAACAGCTGCCGATACAGCCGTTCCAGAGACAGACCGCGTCTGCCCCTGTCGATCAGGACACCGAGCACTGTGTCAGCGCTCTGCATTTCGCATACCTCCCCGGTGTCGCCGGTGTCCGTACCACCTGTGCCCCTTCGCCCTGCGAGCGGCTTTCCCGCTCTCCCCGGCCGGGCGTGACTCCGGCGACTACTACGGGCACTCCGTCACCGCCAGCCGTACTGGGACGGTGATCCCACGTTCGTCTCTGACACACGATCAGCGCGGCTGCAGGCGCCCCATTCATCTCCTTCAATGCCCTCGTTGGGCATCGCTCCCGCCGCGAAGGTTGACCAGGGCGAACCAATACGTCCCCGGTCACGACGGGCACCGGTTTCAGGTGCCGTTCCGGTCGCAGTAAATTGCTGCCGCTGGAGATTGGGGTTCAGGCAGTCAAGCTTTCGCCATACCGCGCGGGTCCCCCGGCGCACCGCCCCAGGCACCTGAGCCCGGTCGCCGGTTTCCTGGCATGCTCTGGTCCCCTTCACCTTTCGGATCCAGGTAAGCCATCGGACCCAGCAGACCTCCCTTCGAGTCTGTCCCGCCTTCGGCGGGGATGTGTCAAAGCGCCTCGTGGCGCACTGGTTGCCCTTGACCACCAGGAGGTAGTGGCCGCCGGCGGTGATGACGTGTTCTGCGTGGGTGCGCTGGGTGTGCATCGCGTCGGCGGTGACGACGACGCCGCGCAGGTCGATTCGGTCCAGCAGTGGGGCGAAGGCGGGTATTTCGTTGCTCTTCGCGGCGATCTGGCGCTGGGCGATCACGGTCTGGCAGGTGTGGAGCGCGGCGGCGAGCAGGTGGACGGCGGTGCCGTCGGTGCGGGAGCCGCGCACGGTCTTGCCGTCGACGGCAAGACCGACCAGGGTGTCGCCGGGTTCGTCGACCGGGTCGGCGGCGTACCGGGCGAGCCAGGCGCCCACGGTGTCGTCCAGGGCGTCGCCGTCCAGGCGGGCCAGGAGTCGTCCCAGGGTGGAGGCGTTGGGCGTGCTGGAGGTCAGTCCGAGTTGTTTGCGCAGGTCGGAGTCGGTTTCGGCGGCGAAGCGAGCGATGGCCGCCAGGGACGTGGCCCCGCCGAGGACGGCGACCATGCACAGCGCGAGCAGGGAACCCAGGCGGTAGCGGCGGCCCAGCATGTCCGCCAGGCAGGTGAGCTGTGACGGTTCCGGTTCCGGGCAGGTGGAATCGGTGTCCGCGCAGTGGCGCTGCAGGACACCGATCAGGGAGGATGGCACGCGAACGCGACCCCTGTTCGTGATCAAAGGCTTCGAGAACCTTGATCATCAGGGGTCGCGTCTCTCGTTGCTGAACCGGGCGAACCGACCACGGCGGCACATACGCAGGCGATCAGCTCATCTCGCTGACTGAGAACGCATCAGCCCTGGGTGGCCGACAGGGACGGCAGGGTCTTCGGTCCGCCGTTTGCGCAGGTGTTCGCGGTAGGGGTCGACGAGGCTGGCGCGGTACTTGGGGACGCGGAGCATCCGCTCGGGCCGGTCGGCTCGCGCATAGCGTTTGACGGTGTTCAGCGCCAACTGCAGGCGGCGGGCGCATTCCAGCAGGCCGACGCCCTTCTCGAGCAGGCTGTGGACCTGGTGCCAGCGCTCCAGGGTTGTCTGCGCGCGGGGACCGTCGTGCAAAGGCGCGTCCAGTACGGCGGCCCAGCAGGTGCTGTGCGCCTTCACTTCGCTCAGGGCTGCCTTGCACAGGTTGTGCCACAGGTGCCACCTGTCCGCGACCTGCACCGCGTCGGGCAGGGCGCGGCGGATGGCCTCGGCATAGGTCGTCGAGCCGTCACGGCAGACGACCTCGATGCCCGGATGCTTGCGCAGCCACGCCTCCAGCGTGCTGGCGGTGCGGTCGGACAGCACGTCGATCCGCTGATGGGTCTCGGCGTCGATCACCACGGTGGCATAGCGGTGGCGCCGGCGTAGAGCGAAGTCGTCGACTCCGATTCACCGCCAGCACCCCGGCCGCCAGCACCCCGGCCGTCGGCGCCATGCGCCCTCTGCGCGACCCGGACGCACTCGCGTTGGACGAGGACGACCACAGGAGCAGGCCGGACTAGATGATCTATTGCAAGGGGCTTGTTGGCGACGTGATCATCCTTGGGAGTTGATCAGCCAGTGCTGGTCTCTAAATGTTGTCCTGCTCGACAATGGCGGACGTGCGATGGCGCAGGCAAGCGCGGACGAAGTCGCCGATGACGGCGTCGTTGTCGCCTGCGGGTGCCCATGCGACTCCGACCTGGCTGGGACTGACGCCGGTGACGGGGCGGTAGGTCACCCCAGGACGCTGGTAGAAGCGGGCGGTGGCCTCGGGGGTGAGGCTGACGCCGTAGCCATTGGCTATCGCGGTCAGCCATTCATCCGGGTTGCTGGCGATGGCGCCGATCTTGACGGGACGGCCCTCGCGTTCTTCGGTGGCCAGCCAGTAGTCGCGCCACCAGCCTGACTCGGTCGGGGTTGCCACGAACGGCTCGTCCCAGAGCTGACGGAAAGGGATTTCGGCAAGCTCCGAAAGAGGGTACGTGGTGGGGATGCCGACCCAGCGTGGCTCGGTGATCAGCACCTCCACCCGGAGTGTGTCCTGGCCAGGGAACGGTAACCGCAGCAGTGCCGCGTCCACTTGCCCGTCGGCCAGTCCCGCGGTGGGGTCGGACCAGTCGGTCTGCCGCATTTCCACCCGCCAGCCGGGGCGGCGCTGGGCGAACGAGCCGATGATCTCCTGGGTGCTCTCGTTGGCTGCGCTGGCCACGAACTTCCGCTCTAGTGCTCTGACCGCATAGGTCCGCCGGGTTGGTGGTCCAAGCGGTTGGATGTCCGTTGACGTTCGTCCGACCGTTTGGGGGTGTGGTGGCTGAGCCGGTCCGTGTGCGCAGGTCGACCGACCAAGAGGGCCGGAAGCTGCAACAGATCGTGCGCCGTGGCAGCACCAGTTCGGTGCGGTTCCGGCGGGCGACGATGCTGCTGGCCTCGGCCGGCGGGAACCGGGTGCCGGTGATCGCGAAGCTGGTACAGGCCGACGAGGATACCGTCCGGCACGTGATCCACCGGTTCAACGAGATCGGCCTCGCCTGCTTGGACCCTCGGTGGGCGGGAGGCCTTCCCCGCCAACTGGGCCCTGACGGCGAGGACTTCGTCGTCCAGACGGCCACCACCAGCCCGACCAAGCTCGGCCAGCCCCTCACCCGCTGATCGGTCCGGAAACTCGCCGCCTGCCTGCGCCGCGTTCACGGACGAGTGATCCGCATCGGCCGCGAGGCATTACGGTGCCTGCTCGTTCGCCGCGGCATTACCTTCCAGCGCACCAAGACCTGGAAGGAGTCCCCGGACCCTGACCGCGACGCCAAGCTCGACCGCATCGAGCACGTCCTGGACCGCTTCCCCGACCGCGTGTTCGCTTTCGACGAGTTCGGGCCGCTCGGCATCCGGCCCACCGCCGGGTCGTGCTGGGCCCCTGCCGGCCACCCCGAGCGGCACCCCGCGACCTACCACCGCACTCACGGGATCCGCTACTTCCACGGCTGCTACTCCGTCGGCGACGACAAACTCTGGGGCGTCAGCCGCCGTAAGAAGGGCGCCATGAACACCCTGGCCGCGTTGAGATCGATCCGCGCGGCCCGTCCGGACGGCGCCCCGATCTACGTGATCCTGGACAATCTCTCCGCCCACAAGGGCGACACCATCCGTCGCTGGGCGAAGAAGAACCGGGTCGAGCTGTGCTTCACCCCGACCTACGCGTCATGGGCCAACCCGATCGAAGCCCACTTCGGACCGCTGCGGCAGTTCACCATCGCCAACTCCAACCACACCGTGCAGACCCGGGCGCTGCACGCGTACCTTCGCTGGCGCAACAGCAACGCCCGGCATCCTGACGTGCCGGCAGCCCAACGCCGCGAGCACGCCCGGATCCGCAGCGAGAAGGGCTTCCACTGGGGAGGGCGTCCCCTCCCCGCCGAACGGCTCCAGGTCTTCAGGTCGAGGACTGCGTGAAGACCCGCTCGCCCTCTCCACTCGGTTCCTCGAAGTTGGCCAGGTACCGGTTGAACAGCGTCTCATCCACGGTGACGGAGTTAGCACCTTCCTTGCCATTTCGGACCTCGAGGCGACGCTCCAGCGTCGTCCGGTCGGCCTTGAGGTGGACCAGTTCCCAGCGGCAGCCGTGACTTTCAATCAGCGCTTTGTAGTTGTCGCGGGCGGCGCGACTCCAGAAGCTGTAGTCCACCACCACATCGCGCCCTGCCAGCATCAGCTCGACCAACTCCTGCCGCTGCTCACGACGGACCTCTTCCTTGAGCTGGTCGAATGCCTCGGCCTCCAGCACCAAGCCAGCGTCGCGCTGCCCGAGTCGCTGCCAGACCACCTCGTCAATGGAGAGCCGAACGTAACCGCGTCGCACCAGCTCCATCGCGTAGGTGGTCTTGCCCGCTCCCGGAAGGCCACACATCAGCACCACCGTGCTCAATCGCTGCGTCACGGAGCCAGGTTAGACCCCGAAAACACGCCCTACTCCGTGGCGACCAAGGGCGCCCGCTGGAAGCGGACCCCACCACGCCTGACCGACCCGGCGAACCTATGCGGTCAGAGCACTAGCCGCCTGGCAATCGAACAGCGCCAGACTCTCGTACCTCCCAAAGCGGTCGACATCTGCTGTCCAATCTCGGAACAAAGCCAACCAGTTGCTCGTCGAAGTCCCGAGCCGCGTCAGTCAACTCACCCCTACCAGTCACAAGATCAATTATCGGGTGATCCCTGGCCGGAATCGGGCGCGAAGTTCGGCACGAAGAGGCTCAGTCGGAAGGTGGTCCGCTGCACCAGGCACCCACAGAGCATGTCCGCCCGCACCGCCGTCCAGTCGATTTGCGTGTCCAAGGCTCGGAGGCGGCGGATGTGAGCACGCCATTGCGACTCGTCCTGAGTCTCGAAGAGCACCTCCAGCGACCCGCATCAGGCGCGAAGCGAGCGGCCGCCCGCTGTGCCTCGTCCTGCTGCTGACGTTGCCTCTGACGTTTCCTCTTCCTCTGCCCTGGCACCGGTCCAGCATCGCTGAGCCCCACCATCGCAGCAAGGCCATTACCTGCTGCTCGAAGCCAGTACGACGTTGATCATTTGTCAGACACGCGCTAGCGGATCTGGTCGGCCGCCCACGCGGCCCACTCGCGGCGCATTGTGTTGAAGCGGAGGCCGTACTCCAGGGCGATTTTGCCGTTCACCGACAGCGGGTCATCGCCCCAGTCGATGGAGTCGGCCAGTCGACGCAAGGCCTCGTGCTCCTGCTCTGACAGCTCCATGAGTTCGGTGAGGTAGCTGCGCGCCTGGTCGGGCGTGATCACGTTGAGGAAGAAGACCCGCAGCAGGATGTCGCTGCGGGTGTGGCGTTGGGGCTTGATCTCCGTCAGCCAGTGGCGCAGTTCCGCCAGGCCCTCGTCGGTGAGGGTGTACTCCTTACGGCCACGCGGGCCCTGGGTCGAGACGCTGATCAGGCCGTTGTCGGCGAGCTTGGACAGCTCCGTGTACATCTGGCTCTGCGTGGCGGGCCAGGCGTTGGCCAAAGAGGTCTCGAAGCGCTTCAGCAGGTCGTAGCCGCTGGCGGGTCGCTCTGACAGGAGTCCGAGGAGGGCGTGTCGAAGGCTCATACCACCAGTTTACCTTCCACTCTTGACATGTCGAGGGTGGAACTTCTAGTTTCGACATGTCAAAACAGGAATGTCAGAAACCCGGGGGTCTTCATGTCGTACGTACGCGCCTTCCTTCCATGGATCGTCTTCGCAGTGGTCCCGTCCGCCCAGTGGCAGTGGGGGGCGCTCGCCGGTCTGCTGGTGGCGGTGGCGGTGATTGCCCAGCAGCGGCGGACGGGAGTCGGGTTCGACGCGCTGATCATGGAAACCGGCTCGGCCGTCTTCTTCGCGGTCCTGGCGGTCGTCGCCTTCGCAGACCCCCATTCGGTCGCACACGCCTACTCGGCGGCGCTCTCCTCGGCGACCCTGGCTCTCATCGCCGGGGCCTCACTGCTCGCGGGCAAGCCGTTCACGCTGGGCATCGCCAAGCGCACCACCCCACCCGAAGTCTGGAGCCTCAAGCCCTTCGTCCGGGTCAACGTGGTCATCACCACCGTATGGACCGCCGCCTTCGCCGTCACGGCCGGCGCCCTCGCGGCCCTCGCCCACGCCGGCCAGGGCCACTCCACGACGGCGACACTTGTCCAGGCCGCCGGATTCGTCGTCCCCGTGCTGTTCACCGTGCGCTACGTCGCCGCCGCCCAGGCCAAGGCCAGGGGCTAGCCAATACCGGACACTCGGTGCCGGACGCTCCTCGGGCAAGCGCGCCCCGGTCTGCAGTGCGGTCTGCGGCGCGATCGGACCGGATGGCGCTCTGCCGGAAGGCCCCAGTAAGTACGAGCCCCTCCGGAGGGCCGCCTGACGGAAAGACCCTGATCCACAGTTACCGCTCTTGAGCCAATCACCGCGCGGCCACCCGGGGGGATCGTCATGACCAGGACCACTCACTCGACCGCTACCGTCGCCTGCTCCCTGAACCTGCCCGCCCTCCCGGCCCACACCTCACCGGCCGGCTCAGGAAGACCGGCCGGGGCGGCGAGCCGAGGTCCACCACGGGGGTTCACGGGCGCACCACCCGCAGGCACACCGGTCGGCGTCGACATTCCCACCTGCCGGGCCGGTGGCAAGGGCGGCTGACTGCCACTCACCTTCGCGACGCGGGGCACGCGCTGGAACGTCCCCGCGTCACATCGCACCACATTGCATCGCACGGCATCGCCTCGTAGCGAAGCTGATCCCGGCCCCGGCCGCCAAGCCTCCTCCTCAGGCGCAAGGCCCGCCACCGGCCTCCGGCATGCCGTCGGGACGTACCCCGACTGAAGCCCTGAGAGCGGGAGTCGCGAGCCGAACCCCGACCCGACGTCACTCTGCGAAGGCAGGCGCCCGCGTCGCCGCCCTCTCCGACTCCCACGAACTGCGCCGCCAGATCGGCGCGCCCGTGCGACAGCGATCCCGCTCGCCCTCTTCACAGTTCAGCTCCCGGTTCTCCGGACCCGGAGAACCTCTGCGCTACAAACCTCACCAGGAGTATGTCATGAACATGATTAAACGTCTCTCCCTGTCCGTCGCAGTCGTCGGCGCGGTCACCGCCATGACGCTGGGGCAGGCCGTCGCCGACACCCCGGCGCCGTCCGCCGACGCGTCCAGTACGGCGAACTCGGGCTTACTGACCCACTTCACCCCGACCGTGCCCAACCCGACGACCGCCTCAGTGGCGCAGTTGGCCGCCGCACCCAGGCCGGTCGGCGCCTTCGCCGCTTTGACCGCGGATTCCTCGGCAGGGGGCAGCATCAGCAGAGCGGACGTCATTGCCCGGGCCCAGTCGTGGGTCGACGCAGGCGTGCCGTACAGCATGACCAGCTACCGCACCGACGCCAACGGCAAGTACCGCACCGACTGCTCCGGCTTCGTCTCCATGGCCTGGCACCTGGACTCCTCCAGCGGGAACAACTGGGGCGAGACCACCGGCACTCTGCTGAACTACACCTCCTCCATAGCCAAGGAGTCCCTCAAGCCGGGTGACGTCCTCCTCAACCCCGACTCGGGCGCCAGCGGCCATGTGGTCATCTTCAACGGATGGACCAGCTCCGATCACTCCACGTACGACGCGCTGGAGGAGTCCGGCAGCAGCGGCGCCGTCCACCACAGCATCCCCTACCCCTACTACAGCGGTCACGGCACCTTCAGCCCCCGCCGCTACGACAACATCCAGGACACCGACAATCGCGCGGACGTCACGGGTGACGGCAAGGCCGATCTGATGGTGTTGAGCACCGACGGGACGATCGGTCTCCGTCCGGGTTCGGGGACGAGCTTCGGTGCCAGCACCACGGTCAGCGCGGGCTGGCAGAACTTCCTGGGCGGCGCCGGTCAGGGCCGCCTGTACTACGCCGACATCAACGGCGACGGCAACAAGGATCTCCTGGTCCAGGGCACCGACGGCACCATCGGCGTCCGCTTCAACAACGGCTCCGGCACCAGTTTCGGCGCCAACCAGCCGCTCTCCTCCGGCTGGCAGAACTACCTCGGCCAGCCCGGCCAGGGTCGCCTGACTTTCCCCGATGTCAACGGTGACGGCAAGGCCGACCTGGTCATCCAGGGCACCGACGGAACCATCGCCACCCACCTCGGCTCCGGCACCAGTTTCGGCGCCAACCAGCCGCTCTCCTCCGGCTGGCAGAACTACCTCAGTCAGCCCGGCCAGGGTCGCCTGACTTTCCCCGATGTCAACGGTGACGGCAAGGCCGACCTGGTCATCCAGGGCACCGACGGAACCATCGCCACCCACCTCGGCTCCGGCACCAGTTTCGGCGCCAACCAGCCGCTCTCCTCCGGCTGGCAGAACTACCTCGGCCAGCCCGGCCAGGGTCGCCTGACTTTCCCCGATGTCAACGGTGACGGCAAGGCCGACCTGGTCATCCAGGGCACCGACGGAACCATCGCCACCCACCTCGGCTCCGGCACCAGTTTCGGCGCCAACCAGCCGCTCTCCTCCGGCTGGCAGAACTACCTCAGCCAGCCCGGCCAGGGCACCCTCTCCTTCGAGTAGCGCGGCGGAGTAGCTACCCGGACGGCAACGCGGCGGTGCCCCGATCACCCAGGGCGATCGGGGCACCGCCGCGTTCTGGGGCTCATGCCCTCACGCCCAGGTTCCGGTTCGGTCACCGCGGCGGTCAGGCATGTGCGTAACCGGGCGTCATGGGGGCGGGGCACGTGGGTGGGCTGGACGAACTCGGAGCTGTCCGGATCGGTGCGCTGTCCGGGAATCCCCGCGTCGGCGGGGAAGACGTGGTGCCGGGTGGCCAGGTAAGAGGGCCTGGCCACCCGGCCGTACGGAGAGGCTGCCGGCACTGGTGTAGTGGACGGGGTCTTCCCGGTCGAAGATCCACCAGTGCTGCGTTCCGGCGCCGTGCCGGGCCCGCACCATTGTCAGCTGCCGCTCCACGAGGGCGGGGGAGAGCAGCCGCCGGGGGCGTTCGATGACCGCGGTCTGGTCCCCGCGGCGCACGACCAGAGCCGGTGGCAGTTCCCAGCGCTGCCCGGCCTGGCCGGGGTCGTGCTGCAGCCACGCTGTGACACCGGGCAGGGCGGAGAGCCGGTCGCGCAGGTCCAGGCGCTGTGGGTGGAACGCGGAAAGGGGCACTGGATTGGCCGCCTCGACGTCGCACACTTTCATGTGAGAGCGGTTGACGTACCGCTCGACGGTGTTGCGTTGCAGGTCTCGCCGTCGAGGGCCGTGGTCTCTCCTAGCTGGGCCTATCGTTGCCACGTGGAGATACGTGACGGATTTTCCGGTGCCATCCTGGTTACTCGCGGCGGAGCAACTGTCGTGCAGGCTTCCGCCGGCGTGTCGGACGCCAAGGCGGGCGCGAGATGCACGACGGACACCCGGTTCCAGATCGCCTCGGTGAGTAAGCAGTTCACGGCCGCGTCGGCGATGCTCTTGGCTGAGGAAGGAGAGGTCAGTCTCCACGGTCCAATCAATCGTTGGCTGACCGACTGCCCCCAACGCTGGCAGCAGCTGACCCTGCATCAACTCTTGTCACACACATCGGGCCTGGGCCACTGGCGGGACCTCCCCGGTTTCGACATCGACCACCCCGGCGATGCCCGCACATTCCTCGAGCGATTCTCGAATGTGCCGCTTCGCAGCACACCTGGCAGTACATGGCACTACAGCTCACCGGGCTACCTCCTGGCGGCGCGGATCATCGAGCGAGTCAGTGGGCAGCGGTACGCCGACTTCGTTACCGAGCATGTTCTGCGGCCCCTCGCTATGACGTCGACATGCGTCGGGCAGGCTCCACTTGAGATGGCTGCCTGCGGCTACCGGGAGGATCGGCGGGTGGACGTTCCGGAGTTCGCCGCCATGCCGGGGACTGGTGACCTCTGGTCGACTGTTGGCGACCTGGCTCTTTACACTGCTGCCTTCAATGCCGGGCATCTGCTCACCGCTCGTTCGCGGGAGGCGATGGTGGCTCCGCATGCGTCCATGGGAGGCGCATGGGGCACCGGCGGGCCGGCGGTTGCCGACAGCTACGGGTACGGCTACTCGCTCGGCACTCTGGCCGGGCATGCTGTGCGTTTCCACATCGGTGACAACCCCGGATATCAGTCCTTCCTCGGCTGGCTGCCCGGTCTTGAGGTAACCGTCGTGATTCTTTGCAACAACGGGGAGACCAACCTCGACGCCCTCCTGCGACAGCTCATGCCAGCAATGCTCGACAGCTGATGTCGAGCATTGCAAAGCGTCGACACCCGCGTTAGGGGCGTGGTACAGCCATCACGGGACCGAGCGTTGCGGGTTCCCTGTTTGACGCAGTGCGGTGGGGTCGCGGACTGCCTGGAGACATCAGTGCGTACCCCGTCCGGATGAGAATGCCTCCGTGGCGTTGTCAGTGGAGAAGGCGTCCCTGTCCGTACGCGAGGAAAGACTCGCAACTTCCGGCGCCGCACTCGATAGGATCCGAGGCTGAAAACGGATCACTTCTGCATATACCAACTGGCTAATATAGAATTCTAGTTCGGCTCAAGGGTGCCTGTTGACCCTACTCGCATCGTGATGTGATCAACGCCATGAAGAAGATCACGGCGTCAGCGGCCACTGCCCTGACCACCGCGACTCTGTTGGCCTGCGCGGCGTCCTCCGCGCAGGGCCCGGCCAGGCCCGGTCGTACCGCACCCCTGGGATAAGCGGGTGCACTGCAACGCGACCGACCCTGACGGCCGTCACATCGTCACCCGATTCGGCACTTCCGACTTCGGCTGGTACCACTTCACCAACCGCCACAACATCCACAAGTGCTCTACGCTGGCCGCAGCCATTCATGGCAATGTAGACCGGGACAACCACCACGGCCGTCTGGAGTATGACGGCGTCGCCTTCGAAACTGGCGTCCCACGGCCACGGCAGGTCAAGTTCACCGTCATCGTCCAGTACACGCGAAAGACAACGGACGGGTTGTACGACGCCGGCAGGGGACAGAAGATCGGCGTCATCAACGCTTTCTGCCGCAACCAACCAAACAACAAGTGCCCCGCATGGATGCATCCGTGACAGACCCTGAAGACCGGGAGCAGCAGGCGGATACCACCCGTCGACTGCTGTATTACCTGAACGCTCCAGTCGCCGAGTACTGCCGCCTGCGCGGCGTCCTGCCCGCTCCCGGCGCCGTACGCATCGCCATCCGCGCCGGAGACGACGAGGACGGCCGGGACTTCCTTTACGAGATCCCCAACGACACAGTGACCCCGTACTACGTCCCCGGCCTGCTGCGTACGGTCCTGACCGGGCCTCAGATCTACAGCAGCAGTGATGTCGGCGAAGCCATGGGGATGACCCTCATCTGCCTCCGCCCGGAGGAGATCACCCCGGACCCGGAACCCGAACAGGGCCGGGTACTCACTGTCGTGCACGCCCTGTCGGGCCCGGGCGATGACGAGAACCCCTTCCTGATCGGCTTCCTGATGCACGGCGACGGCCTGCTGCGGCTCTACGTGCAGCGTCCCGACGGGCCCGGCATCATCGGCGCCGACATCCGCCTGACCGAGACGCCCCCCACCGCGCTGATCGCCTCTCTCCCCTCCCTCGTCGAGGAAGAGCAGTACCGACGGCCGGCCCCGGACGACCCGCACTGCGATCTCCTCGTCGACCTGACCAACTGGTAGCACCGCATCGCGGTCCTGCGCTGCAGCCCACACGTGTCCAGGAATGCCGCACCTGACACCCAACCATTTAGCATCCGGTCATCTCCGGCGGGCTGTGCGTCGGCTGAGGCATCGGTTCCGACGGCAACGACGACGGCTGGAACGACGACAAGGAATGTTCGGACGCCACTGACTGGGACTGCGAGATCATCTTCACCGATATCAAGCTCGCCGAGGACGCCCTGCCCGGCATCGTGAAGAAATGGTGAGCCGGCCGCTGCGGGCCGCCGTCGGCACGGTCCTGTGGACCCCGACCGGCTGCGCCGACGGCTCCAAGCCGTGCGAACTGTTCGACGTCGTCCCGCAGGTCGCCGTGACGTGGCAGGTCGACGCACTGCCCTACAGCGAGGACTCCGCCTATGGGCTGTGGGCGTGGCCGAGCACTGCGGAAGCGGTGCGCCGCGCCGCTACGGCGGCCAACCGCGGGTCCTGCGCCTGCCGGAGGGCTACGACGAACGACAGACGCAGATTCACCTCGAACTGTCCGGCGGACAGGACGCAAACCGGCCTGAGCTTGAGTTTTAACTTGCTGTAGGTTCCCCGCCCCAGCGGAACCAGGCACGGTCGTGGTCGATGTGGAGGAGGAACTCGGCAACGGGCCCCGAGGGTGACACCAGGGGCAGGGAACTTTCGATGCGATCGTAGGCGTCGTCGAACCGTTCGAACTCCTCAGCTTCGACACAGGCGTTGACCTCGTCGAACCAGGGTTTGAACTGGCTGAAGACAGGCTCTGGGAGGAAACGTCCACGCTGCCAGGGCATGCCGGCCTCGTCGACGGTGATCGTGCCGACGAGGGTGCTTCCGCTCAAGAGCCGCCACTCGTTGTGAAGATCGGTCATCCTGGCCTCATGGGTTGGTTCCTACGGCTTCCTACTGATTCCCAATGAGGTTGTCAAGCTGGGTTGGTGACTTGCTGTGAGTGTGTCAGCCCAGTGGGATGGGGCTCTGTGGTGCGGTGATTTCGAAGGTTCGGCCGTCGCGTATGAGTGCCCACAGGACGTTCAGGCGACGGCGTGCGAGCGCGATGATGGCCTGTTTGTGGTTCTTCCCCTCGGCCTTCTTGCGTTCGTAGAAGGCCTTCGAGGTGGGGCAGCATCGGGCAGCGACCATAGAGGACATGTAGAAGACCCGCAGCAGCCGCCGGCAGTAACGCCGTGGCCGCCGCATGTTGCCGCTGATCCGCCCCGAGTCCTTCGGGACGGGGGCCAGGCCTGCGACGCCGGCGAGCCGGTCGGAGGTGCCGTAGATGCTCATGTCGCCGCCGGTGTGGGCGATGAACTCGGCGCCGAGGACGGGGCCGATGCCGGGCATGCTCAGGATGACCCCGGCGTGTGGGTGGTCGCGAAACCGGCCCTCGATCAGGGCGTCGGTCTCAGCGATCTCCTCATCGAGGGCCATCACCTCCCTGGCCAGCTTGGCCACCACGGCGGCGGCCAGCTTCTCCCCGGGAACGGCAGTGTGCTGGGCTTCGGCGGCCTCGACCGCGGTGGCCGCGACGAGGGTGAAGTTGCGGACCTTGCGGTTTTTCAGCCAGACCGCGAGCCGGTTCCTGCCGATCCGGCGCAGAGCGCCGGGAGTCTGGTAGCCGGTCAGCAGCACCAGAGATCCCTTGGAAGTGCTGTAGTCGAAGGCCCGCTCCAAGGCCGGGAAGTACTCCAGCATCTGGGCCCGCAGCCGGTTGATCGCCCTCGTGCGGTCGGCGGCCAGGTCCAGGCGGCGCGACGTGAGGATGCGCAGGTCGACGGCGATGTCGTCACCACGGTGCATGCTCTGGAGGTCCCGGCGCATGCGGGCCTGGTCCGCGATGACGAAGGCGTCCTTCGCGTCCGTCTTCCCGTCGCCCCGGTAGGACCCGGAGGCGTGGTGGACGGTGCGGCCAGGGATGTAGAGGACTCTCTGCCCGTTGTCGGTGAGCAGGGCGATCATCAGCGCGGCCCCGCCGGCGTTGAGGTCGATCGCCCAGGTCACTGGCTCGCCCTCACTCAACGCGAGAACATCTGCGATCAGCTGGAGCAGTGCGTTCTCGTCGTTGGCGACCCGCCTCGAGAGCCTCCGCTTCCCGCTGGTGTCGATCACCGTGCAGTGATGCTCGGCTTTGCCCGCGTCCGTTCCGGCCCACAGTTCGGGCACGGCCACCTCCGAAGTCGTTCCTGTACTGGTCCCAACAGACGACCTCGCCAACGTGTCCTTACCAAGCGATCTTCGCGCGCATCCCAATCAGTGGCCGAGTCGTCGCGGGGCACCGGGCGGCCAATCAGTAGAAGCCACACGTGCGGCATGACCTTGACAGCCACACCCAGTGCCCCAGGGCCTTCCGATCCTACGAGTGAGCGGAATCGACCCAACAACAACGTAAGGACCTTTTCGGGTTGTCTTCGGGTGGTGACGTTGGGTGATCCCTGCGGTATGCCGGTGTCATGCGGTATGCGGATGGTGGGGGCCTGACTGCTGAGCGGCGGGCTGCGCGTGAGGGGATCCGGCTGGAGGCCGGGCAGAGGTTCGCCCAGGGTGACCGGACTTCGGACATCGCCAAGGACCTGCGGGTGAGCGAGCGTTCGGTGGAGCAATGGCGCCGCAACTGGCGTGAGGGCGGCGTGGCGGGTCTGAAGTCGAAGGGCCCCGCGAAACTGCCGAAGCTGTCGGACGAACGGTTCGCCCTGCTGGAGACGGAGCTGGGCAAAGGGCCGGCCGTGCATGGCTGGGAAGACCAGCGGTGGACCCTGGAACGCGTCCAAACGTTGATCGGCCGCCAGTTCCAGGTCAGTTGCTCGGTCGCGGGAGTGTGGCGGCTGCTGCACCGTCACGGCTGGTCGTGGCAGTGTCCGGCCCGTCGGGCGCTGGAACGCGACGAGCATGCGGTCGAGTTGTGGAAGAAGGACGTGTGGCCGCAGGTGGAAGCGCCGCGGCGGCGCTCGGGGCCTTCATCGTCTTCGAGGACGAAGCCGGGTTCGCGATGACGCCGCCACGCGCCCGCACCTGGGGCCTGCGCGGGCAGACTCCCGTGGTCCGGGTGCGGGGACGCTCCCGGCGACGGATCTCGGTCGCCGCACTGTGCTGCTACCGGCCCGGCGAGCGGTCCCGGCTGATCTACCGGCCCCGTTTCCACCCGCTCCTCAAAGGCGCACGCAAGAGTTTTGCCTGGCAGGACTACCGCGACCTCCTGGTCCGCGCGCACCTGCAGCTCGGCGCCCCGATCGTGGTCGTCTGGGACAATCTGAACACCCATCGTGCCGCCGGGATGAAGAAGTACGCAGCCGACCACGACTGGCTCACCATCATCCAACTCCCCTCCTACAGCCCGGACCTGAACCCCGTCGAAGGCATCTGGTCCCTACTGCGGCGCGGGTGGATGGCCAACACCGCCTTCACCGACCCCGACCACCTCACCCGAACCCTCCGCCGAGGACTCGCCCACATCCAGCGCCACCCCGAACTCATCGACGGCTGCCTCACCGAGACCGGACTGACCCTCACCTCAGACGCCCCGAAGCCAATCCGAAAAGGTCAGTAGTGCTCTGACCGCGTTGGTTCGCCGGGTTGGTGGTCGTGGCGGTTGGATGTGGGGTGACGTCCGATCCGACCGCTGGAGGCGCGGTGGCCGAGCCTGTCCGTGTGCGCAGACTGACCGACCAGGAGGGGCAGAAGCTGCAGCAGATCGTCAGTTGATCGGGTGTGTCTGTCCGATTGGTGATCACTGATGTGATGTGGAACCGGATCGAGCCGCTGATGCCGGCCGATCCGGTTCGTGGGCGGCGATGGGCCGACCACCGCCGTACCCTTGAGGCCATCGCGTGGAAGTACCGAACCAGTTCGCCCTGGCGGGACCTTCCCGACGAGCTCGGTTCGTTCCAGACCGCTCACAAACGCCTGATCAGGTGGACCGTCGACGGCACCTGGGAGCGGATCCTCACCGCTGTTCTGGCCGCAGCGGACTCCGACGACGACATCGACTGGACCGTATCTGTGGACTCCACCGTCGTTCGGGCCCACCAGCACGCCGCCGGCGCACTGAAAAGGGGGCCGTCGGTCGCGTCGAGCCCGCCGACCATGCACTCGGACGCTCACGCGGCGGGCTGAGCACCAAAGTCCACCTGGCCGCGGACGGCCGGGCCCGGCCACTGGCATTCGCCGTCCCCGCGGGCCAGGCCGGCGACGCACCGGCCTTCGAGACGGTGACGGCCCGCATCCGTGTGCCGAGAAGCGGCCCGGGCAGGCCCCGGACACGGCCCGCGGCCGTGCCGGCGGACCGGGCCTACTCCTCCCGTGCCATCCGGGCGCACCTGCGGCGTCGGGGAATCCGCGCGGTCATCCCTCAACCGTCCGACCAGGTGGGCCACCGCCTGCAGCGAGGCCGCCGCAGGCGGCCGGCCGCCCGCCTTCGACACCGAGACCTACAAGCAACGAAACACCGTCGAACGCTGCATCAACCGCCTCAAGCACTGGCGAGGCCTGGCCACACGAACCGACAAACTCGCCACCGCCTACCAAGCCGCACTCCACCTCGCAGGCATCCTCATCTGGACCCGACGCTGACCAAAGAGACAGAACCTAGGCGCCACCGCCGCCATTGGGCTCGTCCAGGGTGATGTCATCGGCGTAGTACGTGCCCTGTGCGTACCAGCCATGCACGTAGATCGTCGCGCTGGTCTGGGAGGCCTTCGTCCTGAAGGAGACGGTCAGTGGGCTGTATCCGGAGGGGGAAGTGGTCCAGGTGGAGGCACCGCCGTTCACGCCCAGGTAGACGTTGGAGCCGCGGACCCAGCCGCTGAGTGAGTAGGTGGTGTTCGGCCGTACAGCGATGGTCTGGTCGCACTGTGCGGTGTCGCTCGAACTCACCTTCCCCTGGAGGGCCTTGGAGCCCGCATGGACCGGGGAGGAGACGATCGAGCCCAGGTTGCCGGTGCACCTCCACGGCAAGAGGCTGCCCGACTCGAAGCCGGGGTCGGTCAGGACGTCGACGGCCCCGGTCGCGCCCGGGGTGACCGACGTCGAGGCCGCCGACGCGCTCGCCTCGGGTGCGGCCGGGGTGGCGTCGGTGCGACTGGGGATCAGGAGGGAGCAGCCGAAGCCGACGACGGCCGCCGCGACGACCGCGATCACCACGGCTGCCCGGCGCTGTCCGGGCCGGAGGCGCGGGCGGCCTATGGGATGCGGCGGGTGGGCGTCGCCGTCGGGTGCGGGGAGTTCCTCCGTCTTGCCGCCGGGGACAGACTGGAGTTCCTCTGTGTCACCGCCGGTCCGGGTGGGTGGGTCGGGTGCGGTCACGGTCTCGGGGCCGCGGTAGTCCTTGTCCTGGCGTATCTCGTCGAGCAGTTGGGCCAGCGCGTCGGTGCGGCGCGCGCGCAGCACGCGGATGGGCTCCAGCGCGGGGTCGTCGTCCGATGAGTCAGACGCGGGCGGTGTGGGCACGATGCTCTCCTTCCGTCCCGTGGTAGAGACCTGAGCTGTTCCTCGGGAACTGATACGCAACGCCCGCTCCGGAGGTTCAGCCGACGCCGACGCCTGGGGAGCCGCACGGTTGCCGCTGAATCGGCAGGTCCTTCACCACCGGACTCACTCGGCGCGCTGCCCGACACGGAGGACGCTCAGGTAGCGGCGTGCTGCTCGGTCGCCCATCCGCGTGTGGATGCGTTCGGCGATCGCGTCGAGCAGGGGCTCTCGGACGTCGCGGTCGAGCCTCCGGTACAGCGACGTCGAGCGAAGAAGATCGGCGAAGCCGTCGCCGTCGAACCACTGGACGGTCGGGTACCAGCGCACGATCGTCGGGCCGAACAATCCGCCGGGATCTTCGACCAGTCCCCACCCCTCGTCGGTGGTGCGCACGGCGTTCTCCAGCGGCGGATGCCCCCAGCCGGGGTTCCCGGGGCAGAACCGCTCGTGGAGATCCGCGGTCTCGGCGTACACCTCCGGCTCTCCCGGCCGGCGGACGACGACGTTGCCGAGCAGTGCCATCCAACCTCCGGGATTCAGCACGTCGTGCGCTCGTCGCCAGCCGATCGACGGGTCGACCCAGTGCCAGGATGACGCGGCCACGAGGACATCGAAGCGTCCACCGCCGTCGTCCCACTCCTCGAACGTCGACGTCTCGATCTCCACGTTGTCGAAGGCGGCGATCCGTCGGCGAGCGAGTGCGGCCATTTCCTCGCCCGGTTCGACAGCGGTCACGGAGCATCCGAGCGCCGCCAGCGAGCGCGTCGCCTGACCGGTGCCGCAGCCCACCTCCAGCACCGACGACCCCTCGTCCATGCCGGTGACCGTGACAAGGTCCGCGAACAGCTCGTCAGGGTATCCCGGCCGGACCCGGTCGTAGAGCTCCGGCACCTCGTTGAACACCCGACCGAGGTCTTGTCGATCCGGGCGCGTCTTCGGGTCGTCAGTCACGAGGGCCCAAGCTATGCGGCGCGTCCACGGGTACGCCAACTGGTTTGGCGGCAGCTCGGGGGGACGCGATGTCGGTGAGCTCGCCGAGGCGACCGCAGGATCACGTGGTCGACTGACCCGCTCGGCCGGCTTCCGTTCGCAACGTGCGCGCTCGCTCGGCCGGATCGTAGTTCGGACCGACGCCCTCGATCAGCACCAAGTCGCCCTCCACGTGGTCGGTACGCAAACTCAGGATGGCCCGGTAGGCGGGAGAGTCGTACCAAGCACGGGCTTCGGCCAGGCCGGGGAACTCGATCAGCACCATGCTGCCGGGCCACGTACCCTCGACGACCTCGACCGGCGGGCCGTGGATGACGAAGCGGCCGGCGAAGGGGTCGAGGGTCGCCTGGATGCGCTCCAGGTACTCGATGATGTCGGAGTGATTCCGGCGGCTGCGGAGATGAGCGAAGCCGTAAGCGGGCACCACGGGGCTCCTTTCGTTCCGGGGTTGTGAGCGATGACCGGAACGTAGCCGAGGGTGGTTGGTCAGTGCGATTACCTCGGAGGTAATCGCCGGGCGTCGCATCGATGACGCGCGCCGAGACCGGAGCCCGCCCAGGCGTTCCGCCTCTCACGGCGTGCGCCAAAACCCCTGCCCTAGAGCACGCGCAGGACGCCGACCACCTTGCCGAGAATGCGCGCGTCGTCACCGGGGATCGGGGCGAAGGACGCGTTGCGCGGCATCAGCCACACCTGTCCGTCCTGCCGGTGCAGGACCTTGACGGTGGCCTCGTCCTCCAGAAGAGCGGCGACGATGTCGCCGTGCTCGGCGCTGTCCTGCTTGCGGACGGTCACGATGTCGCCGTCGCAGATAGCCGCGTCGATCATGCTGTCGCCGGACACGGTCAAGGCGAACAGCTCCCCCTCCCCGACCACCTGACGGGGCAGGAAGTAGACGTCCTCGACCATCTCGTCGGCGAGCAGGGGCGCGCCGGCCGCGATCCGTCCGACGAGCGGCACCTCGGCCGGCTTCGAGCTCCGGGCTGCGAGATCGGGGGCCCAGGAAGGGCGCACACGGTAGGCGCGGGGACGGTGCGGGTCGCGGTAGAGCACACCCTTGTGTTCCAGTGCGCCCAGTTGGTGGGAGACCGAGCTGGTGCTGGAGAGCTCCACGGCCTGGCCGATCTCGCGCATCGACGGCGGGTAGCCCTGCCGCGCGACCGACTCGGTGATGTAGCGGACGATGGCCGCCTGGCGGGCCGTCAGCTCACCTTCGACGGCCTGTACGCCCGGGGGTCGTCCCCGGCGTACTGGCGTGCTGTTCTCCATCCCCCGGCCCCTCCGTACATGATCCTCGCGGAACCCGACCCTAACCCGCCATCCCGTGCATGGGGAACGCCGGGATCGGAAACGCGGGCTGCCGGGACGCGGAAGGGACTTCTCGACAGCCGGGCCGGCGCCCGGCGTCGAGCGCGGCGTCCAGGGCGGCGTCCGGCCCGGCGTGAGCGTGAGGCCGGCTGTCGACGGGCCTCGGCGCGGGGTCGCCGGCATGTCACCAGTGCGGCGTGGGGACGGTCGGCGAGTCGTCGTCGCCCTCGCGCACCGGACGCGGAGGCTGGTCGAGGATCTCGCGCGCCGTGGCGCCGGCGCCACCGCCCCGGCGCCGCCGGGCACGCACCCGGTGGCCGAGTACGGTGAAGCGCTCGAAGAGCAGGATGAATGCGCCTTTGGCCGGTTTCACAGTGATTCCTTCCGAGGGGGTCTGGGAAACTCCATCGCACATCTGAACAATGGGCACAGCAGCAGCTGCTGAGGTCTTGTGCCTGATGAGGGGGCTGGGTGGGCGGCATCGGTGAGGACGGCACGATTCCGGGCCTGCGTACGGCGGCGGGGTGGCCCTCGCACGAAGCGCAGTTGTCCGAGGACGCCGTCCGGGTGTTCCGGTGGGTGAGCGACCAGGGATCGTGCGACGCGGGGACGCTGGGCGCGACGCTGGGGCTGCCGGAGAGCCGGGCGGCCTCGGCGGTGGCGACGCTGACCGAACTCCTGCTGCTGCGCCGCCTGCCCGGGGACCCCGACCAGTTCGTGGCGATGGCGCCGGACGCGGCCCTCGCCGCGCTGGTCGCGCCGCGGGAGGCGGGGTTGCGCCGCCAGCTCGCCGAGATCGATCGGCTGCGGGCAGAGCTTTCCCTCCTGGCGCCGTTCTATGCGGAAGGCCGGCGGCAGTGGCAGGGGCGGGCTCCGCTGACGGAGATCACGGACCTGAAGACCGTCGTGGGAATGATCACCGAGGCGACCATGCGGTGCCGGAAGGAGGTCCGCACCTGCCACCCCGGCGGCGGCCGCTCCCCGGCGCTGCTGGAGCAGGCGTTCGTACAGGACCGCGACATGCTGCGCCGCGGCATACGGATGCGCACCCTGTACCAGCACACCGCCCGCTACCACCTGCCCACGCAGGAGTACGCACGGCGGATGACCGACGAGGGCGCCGAGATCAGGACGCTGAGCGAACTCTTCGGCCGCATGGTCGCCTTCGACGGGGAGACGGTGTTCATCCCGCACCAGGACGACCTGGACGCGGCCATCGTCATCCAGGAGCCGTCCACGGTCTCCTATCTCTGCGCGACCTTCGATCACGCCTGGTCCCTGGCCGAGCCCTATCAACCGGCCTGGACGGAGAGTTCGGCGCGGGACGAGGTGAAGCAGGCGATCGTCCGACTGCTGGCCGAGGGCATGAAGGACGAGATGGTGGCCCGGCGGCTCGGGATGTCGCTGCGCACCTGCCGCAAGCACATCGCCGAGATCATGGAGCAGTTGGGCGCGGCCAGCCGCTTCCAGGCCGGATATCTGGCCCGTGTGCAGTCCTCCGGTCCGGCCTCGGCCACGACGGGTGGAGCGTGAGAACCCTGCCAGGGTCGGCCTCGGGCCGCTGAGGGCCGGGCGACGCGTCGATACCGATACTGGTGCCGATATGGATACCGGTGCCTGTGCCTGTGCTGGCACCGGTGCCGATATCGATATCGATCCCGGTGCAGAGCCGGCCTCACTCGCCACGACACGTCGGCCGCCCCAGCACGGCCGTGGCCACCGTCGTCAGCCTCCTGATCCCGCTCCCAGGACATCGCGGACTCGGCCTGGGGTCTGTCGTCCGGATCAGGCGGCTCCGGGACGCGGCGCCCCGCCGGCCGGCCCGGACGGGCCCCGCGTCCCGCTGCGTGATCCGAACGACAGGCCCTAGCACCGCTCTCCCGCCGCGGCTGCCTGCTCGCGCGCGAACAGCAGGGTCAGCCAGGGCAGTTCGTAGCGCACCGCCTCCGGGGCCGTGGTCGTGTGCGCGGTCACCTCGGGCAGGGACGGCGGTGGCAGGACGCCGACGTCGATCAGTTCCTCCAGGGAGCGCTGCGCGTCCCGCCCGGCCCTGCCCAGGACGCGGGCGGCGGAGGGGAGGGTGAAGGAGACGTCCGGCAGTGCGGCCAGCGCGTGGAGGGAGTCACGGGCGGGAGCGGGCAGCCGGGCCCAGGCCCCGGCGAGACGGGCGCGGACCCCGAGGCCGCCGGACGCGAGTTCGTCCAGCGCCTCCAGAGGATGTTCGAGGCGGTCCGCGTACTGGCCGAGCGGCATGTGGCGCAGCACGGACAGACGGTTTCCGGCCGCTCGCAGAGCGAACGGGAGGAACCCCGTGGCCGCGACGACACGTTCTGCCGCCGCGCGCTCGGCGGCCAGCCGGGGCCGCCCGATGATTCCTCCGAGCAGGTCCTGTGCCTCCTCGGGGGACAGCGGCGGGAGTTCCACCCGGTGCGCGCACTCCAGGCAGGGCAGCCGGCCGCGGGAGGTGACCAGGGCCGCGGCGCCGCCCGACGGCGGCAGCAGCGGGCCGAGGGCGGTGGCGTCGGGTGCGTCGTCCAGGAGCAGCAGGATCCGGCGCCCGGACAGCCAGGAGCGCCAGACGGTGGCGGCCTCCTCCCGGTCGGCGGGCAGCCGCTCGGTGCAGCCGAGGGATCGGGCCAGCTCCGCCAGTACCGACGCCCATGGGCGCGTCGAGCCGTCCTCGGCGCACAGCCGGGTGGCGACCACGCCGTCGGGGTAGTGCGCGGCGAGGCGGTGCGCGACATGTACGGCGAAGGCCGACTTGCCGACGCCGACCGCGCCGGTGACGAGGACCGGGGGGCCGCCCTCGGTCTCCAACTGGGCCCGGACGGCCTCCAGTTCCCCTGTGCGCCCGGTGAAGTCGACGAGGTCCGGCGGGAGCAGCAGCCGTGATCCGGTGGGGCCGCGGCGCGGCCGGGACGGGGCCATGTCGTCCAGCAGGCAGCGGTAGGCACCGTGGAGCGCCGCACCGGGTTCCAGGCCCAGTTCCCGGGACAGCCGCTGACGGCAGTCGTCGTAGGCGGCCAGTGCCTCCGTTCTGCGGCCCACCTGGTGCAGCGCGGTGAGCTGGGCGGCGCGCAGCCGCTCCCGCAGCGGGTGGCGGCTCACCATCTCGTCCACGGTGTCCGCGACCGGGCCCGGGTCACCGATCTCCAGCTGCGCTTCGGCCCAGGCCTCGTAGACGGCCAGTCGCCGGGCGTGCTGCCGTTCGACGGCGGCGCGCAGCACGTCGGCCCGGGGGGCCAGGTCGCTGAAGGGGTCGTGTCGCCACAGGTCCAGCGCCTGGCGGTACGTACGGGCCGCGTGACTCGGCGCGCCCGCGCGCGCCTCGGTGTCGCCGCGCCGGGCGAGTTCGTCGAAGCGCAGGGTGTCGCATTCCTCCGCGGTGAGGTGCAGTACGTAGCCGCCGGGACCGTGGCTCAGCCGGCCCAGGTCGTCGGGGTCGAGCACGCGGCGCAGGACCGACACGTACGCCTGAAGGTTCTTGCGGGCCGTACGGGGCGGGTCGTCCGGCCAGAGGGCGTCGGTCAGTTCCTCCACCGACACCGGCGTGTTGGGGCGAGTGAGCAGGACCGCCAGGACGAGGCGCTGCTTCAGCGGTCCGAGCGCGAGCGGCAGACCGCCGCGGGAGGCGCGCAGCGGACCGAGGAGGGTCAGCCGTAAGGGGGCGGCGGCGGTTTCGCCGCCGATTTCACCGGCCGGCTCTCGCGGAATTCCGGGAGCCGATGCCATGCCGCGGCTTTCCGTGAGTGCTTCGGCCATCTCGCCCCCTCAGCCCCTTCCCCAGCCGGTGTCGTCGGAGGTCTGACAGAGGAAGGGAATTCTGTGCACGAAAGCCTCCGAGGATCGGCAGGGGATGAGGGAATCCGCGAGGAGCCGTGAACCCTTCGGGAATTCGGTGGAATTCCTTCGGCCTTCACAGGATGCGCACGGGCCGGTTCGGGGGCCATGGACTCGAGGATGGCTCAAGGTGCATGCAGCAACACACCCGCCGGGATAAAGAGCGAACAAGTGTACAAATCCGTGTGAAACAACCGGCCGTGCCACGGTCCGTCCCCACGGCCGGTCCGCCCCGCGCCGCGTACCGGCTCCGAACCGTCCGCCAACCACGACCGAACCGGTGCCCCGCACGCTGAGCCCGCACGTCCCGGTGGCCTACGGAGGTGACGCGATGCGGCTGGCCGAGATCATCGAGCTACGTCCGGTGCCGGCGGCCGGGCTCCTCGCCACCCTCACCAGGCGCTGCCCGCTGAGCTGTGCCCACTGCTCCACCTCGTCGGGGCCGCGCGGCGAGGACACCCCGGCCGAGGCACTGCGCCGCTTCGTCGGCGGCTTCGCCCCCGGCGACCGTCCGGAGGTCCTCATGCTCACGGGGGGCGAGCCGCTGCTGCGGCCCGCGCTCGTGGCGGACCTCGCGGCACTCGCGGCGGCGGCCGGAACGCGCACGTCGGTACTGAGCGGCATGTTCTTCGCCGCCGACGGCCGGGTGCCCGACCGCATCCTGCGCGCCCTGCGGCACGTCGCCCACTTCTCGGCGAGCATCGACGTGTTCCACGAACGTGAAGTACCGCGCGCCGCGGTCTTTCGCGCGATGCACCGCATCAGGGAAAGCGGAATCGACGTGAGTTTCCACGTGGCGGGAACCCCGGCGGACGACGACTATCTCGCGGACATCACCGCGTCCATTCGTACAGAATTCCACGACCAGGCGGCCGTCCTGGTCAATCACATCCGGCCGGTGGGCCGGGCGGCGGGCTGGGCGTCCGCGCGAACCGTCCCGTTGCGGGACACCGCGGACGAGAGTTCCTCCGAGACGCCCCCGGCACCGTGCGCGATGGCCGCCTGGCCGACCGTGGCCTTCGACGGCACCGTCGCGGCCTGCTGCAACCAGCGTGTGGTGGACGCCCGGCCCATCCCGGAACACCTGCGCCTGGGGCACATCGCGCAGGACGACTGGGCCGCGATACGGCGCCGCTGCCAGGCCTCTCCCGTGCTGCGCACCATCCGTACCGCCGGAGTCGGATCGTGCGCGGACTGCCGAAGCCTGGCCCGGCGGCCCGCGGCCCTGGACGCGGCCGAACGGTCCGGTTCGCGCCCCGCGGCCGGTGCGATGGACGCGCTCGGCGCCCGGCTCCAGCACGACGCGGGGGCCGCCTCACTGCTGCGACGGTACGGAAGCGACCGGTACGCACCGCTCGTGCTGCTCGGCGGTCCCGGGGACGAGGAGGTGTCCGGGTGAGCCCGTCGGCCGTCGCGAGCCTGCGACTCGAACTGTCCCTCGTGCGGCCCGTGCTGTGGGCCGCCACCGCGCGCATGTGGCGGGCCGACTCCGGGCTCCCCGGCCGCTACCACCGCTACCTGCGCGCCATGCACCAGGTGATCCGCGCCTCCGTTCCGCTCATGGAGCGGGCCGCCACCCGCTGCGAGGCACTGCCGCGGGACCCGGTGGCACGCCCCCTCGCGCGGTACCTGCGGGCGCACGCCGAGGAGGAACGCGGCCACGACGACTGGCTGCTCACCGACGCCGCGGCGACCGGGACGCCGCCGGACGAGCTGACCGGCACCGTGCCGCCGGCCCATGTGGCCGCCCTGGTGGGGGCCCAGTACTACTGGATCGAGCACAGTCATCCGGTGGCCCTGCTCGGCTACATCGCGGTACTGGAGGGCAACGCGCCCGCTCCCGGCCTGGCCGGCCGGCTGGCCCGCGAGACCGGGCTGCCGCCGGCCGCCTTCGAGACCGTACGCCTCCACGCGGACCTCGACGACGGACACAGCGCCGACCTGGACCGGCTGATCGAGCGGCTGCCGCTGGACGCCGCACAGCGTTGCCTGGTCGCCGTCAGCGCGCTGCACACGGTCGCCTCCCTCGCCGAGCTGTTCGACCGCATCACCGCGGCACCAACCGAATGGGAGAGCACCGATGACTGACCCCGCACCCGATCGCGACCGCCTCCGCGCGCTGGAGGACGCCGGGTTCCCTCTGCACAGCCTCTCCCCCGAGCAGCGAGAGGTGCTCCAGGACCTCAGCGCACAGGAGCTGACCCTGCTGCTGGGCCTGAAGGAGCGACTGGACGCGGCCGAGCCGGAGGTGCAGGCGCACAGCGAGATCGCCGGCGGAGCGCTGTTCTGATGACGGGCGCGATGACCGGTGGCACACGCGTGAAGTGCCCGCGGTGCCCCGAACCCCCTCCGGACGGCGCGGCGTTCTGCCCCCGGTGCGGAACCGCGTGCGTGGCCGCGGGCGACGCCGCCGCGGCCGAGGAGCGCCGGGTGGTGACGGTGCTCTTCTGCGACCTCGTCGGGTCCACGGCCCTGTCCGGGCGGCTCGACCCGGAGACCCTGCGCACGGTCACTCTCCGGTATTTCGCGCTGATGCGGGCGCGGATCGAGGAGCACGGCGGCACGGTGGAGAAGTTCATCGGCGACGCGGTGATGGCGGTGTTCGGGGCGCCCGTGCGCCACGAGGACGACGCCCACCGGGCGCTCGCCGCCGCGCGCGGCATGGTCACCGGCCTCGACGGGCTCAACGCCGAGCTGGAGCGCGAGCATGGCGTGCGGCTCGCCGTGCGCATCGGCGTGAACACCGGTGAGGTGGTCGTGAGCGTCGATCCCACCGCCCGGCAGGCCCTCGTCTCCGGCGAGGTCGTCAACATCGGGGCCCGGCTCGAACAGCACGCCAGCGCGGGGGACATCCTGATCGGCCCCGCCACACTCGACGCCGCCGGTCCCTCGGCGGTCACCGAATCCGCCGGATCGCTGTCCCTCAAGGGCGTCGGAGTCCCCGTCCCGGCCCACCGCCTGGTCGCACTCCACGAGGACGACCCGGAGCGGGTACGCCGGTTCGACACCCCCTTCATCGGACGAGAGCAGGAACTGGCCGAACTCCGCCTGCTGTCGCGCAAGCTGGAGACGGACCCGCGTTCGCACCTGGTGACCGTCTACGGCGAGGCGGGCCTCGGCAAGACGCGCCTGCTGCGCGAGTGGCTGCGGGACTGCCCGGCGTACGGCGAGGGCCGATGCCGGCCCTACGGCGAGTCCGGCTCCCTGTCGCCGCTCGCCGAAGCGGTACGCCAGGTGCTCGCCGCCGTCGGCGAGGACACGGCCCTTGCCGCGCTGCCGGCCCCGGAGCGGACGGAGGCGGAACAGGCGCTGCGCCTGCTGCGGACCGGCCTCCTCGCGGACGGCACGCCCAGTCCTTCGGCGGACGACACCCTCATGGCCCTGGCCTGCCTCCTGGACGCGCTGTCCCGTGAGCGGCCCGTGGTGCTGGTGCTGGACGACTGCCACTGGGCGTCCGGGCCTCTGCTCGACCTGGCGGACCGGCTGCTGGACGAACTCGACCACTCCCCCGTGGCCCTGGTGTGCGTCGCGCGTCCCGAGCTCCTGGAGACCCGTCCCGGCTGGGGCAGCGGGCGGATGCGGTCCGCGTCGCTGCTGCTCACACCACTCACCCGGGAGGAGGCGGCCGCACTCGCCGGGGAGCTGGTCGAGGTGGCGGCCCACCGGCAGGACGTGCTGGAAGGCGCGCTCGACCGCGCCGAGGGCAATCCGCTGTATCTGGAACATCTGACGGCGATGGCCGCCGAGTGCGACGACCTGCCGCTGACCGTGCACGCCCTGCTGGGCGCCCGCATCGACGCGCTGCCGCCCGAGGAGCGGACGCTGCTGCAGGTGGCCGCCGTCCTGGGAAGGGAGTTCCAGCGCGCCGACCTGACCGAACTGGCCACCGACGAGGAGTCCGGAGACCCGGCTCAGTCCCCCGGCGGTCTGCTGCGCGGCCTCGTGCGACGGCGGCTCATCGAGGCCGGTGGCCGCGCCCGGTCCACCAGCTCCGTACTCCGGTTCGGCAGCGCGCTGGTGCAGGAGACCGCGTACCGCGGGATGGCCAAGAAGGTACGTGCCCGGCGCCACGAGCACGCCGCCCGGGTCCTCGTCCGCCACGACGCGGGCGATGCCGCCGTCGGCTCCCATCTGGCCCGCGCCCACCGTCTGCTCACCGAACTGGGCATCCACGACGGCGACACCGACGCGTTGCGGACTCGCGCCGCCGCTCTGCTCACCCGGGCCGGTGCGGCCGCCCTGGCGCGCTCCGACCTGCCGTGGGCCGACGACCTGCTCACCCAGGCCCTGGACCTGGCCGCGCCCGGCGAACCCGTCGCCCGCGCGGCCGCCCGCCGGCTCGGCGAGACGAAGGCCGCCCGCGGTGAGCCCGAGCGCGGCCGGGAGCTCCTGGCGGACACGCTCGACGCGGCGGACCGGGCCGGGGATCCGCTGGACGCCGCCCATGCCCGGCTCGCGCTGACCGCGCTCGACCCCCGGCACGATTCCGCGGCCGAGGTGGCGGAGGCCGCCCTCCCGCTGTTCGACCGGGCGGGCGACGACCAGGGCATCGCCCGTGCCTGTGTCCGTATCGCCCAGGACCGTCAGCGGCGCGGACTGCACGCCGAGGCCGAGGAATTGCTCCACCGGGCCCTGGAGCACGCCGACCGTGCCGACGCCGAACCCGAACGGGCGCTGGCACTCGGCGCGGTCGGCATCTCCCTGTGGCGCGGCCCCACCCCGGTGGGGCGCGCCGTCGGGCGCTGCGAGGAACTGCTGTCGGCCCACGGCGCCGGCCGGCCGACCGTGCGCGCCACGCTGGGCTGCCCGCTCGCCGTACTCCTGGCCCTGCAGGGGCGGCACGAGGAAGCACACGAGCGGCTGGCCGAGGCGGCGCGCCTGGCCCGCGGCCTCGGCTACGCGGAGAGCGCGTTGTTCATCCCGCTGTTCGCCGCGGAGGTCGAGGCCTTGAGCGGTACACCGGCCCGCGGTCTGACCCTGCTGGAGGAGGCGGAACGCGCGGGCCGCGAACTCGGCGCCACGGGCGCCCTGCCCGGTATCACCCGGGAGCGGGCGCGGATCCTGCTGGACCGCGGAGAGCCGGCGCAGGCACTGGCTCTGCCGGACCCCGAACGGTCCACGCTGCCTCCGGCCGAGTCCGCCGACGCCTACGGACTGCGGGCCCGTGCCCTGGCGCTCGCCGGTGAGCCGGACCTGGCGCGTGTCTGCGCGGACCGGGCCGTCACCGCGGCGGGTGAGACGGACTCCCCGGTCGTACGGGGCACCGCGGCCCTCGACCTCGCTCACACGCTGCGCACACTCGGCCTGGCCGCGGACGCGGCGCGGGAAGCGCACACGGCACGGGGACACTTCGCCGCCAAGGGGCACCGGCCGGGCACGGACCGCGCGTCCGTGTTCGCCGACGAGACGACGGCCACGGTCCGGGGCGCGGAACGCCCGGCCGGACGGGAAGGCAGGACCGGATGACCACAGGAACGGCGGGAGGGCTCACCTGGAGCCTGCGTGACCGCTCCCCCGAGGACCTCACGATGCTCGCCGACACGGTGCCGGACCTGCCCGCCGATCCCTCGGCGTGGTCGGACGGCGCCGGGGTGCGGGTGTGCGTGGTCGACACCGGGGTGGAGTGCGGCCATCCCTCGGTCGGCACCGTCCAGGGTTCGTACGAGGTGGCGTCCGCCCCCGACGGAACCCTGCGCGTCGTCGACAGCGGCCCGCTGCCCGACGGCGCCGGCGACGGCTGCGGGCACGGAACGGCGTGCGCCGGCATCGTCCGGCGCGTGGCACCGGGCTGTGAGCTGTACAGCGTGCGGGTGCTGGGCGAGGGCTTCACCGGCACGGGCGAAGCCCTGCTCACCGGGTTGCGGTGGGCCGTCGACCAGGGTTTCGACGTGGTCAACCTCAGTCTGTCCACGACCCGTCCGAAGTTCCTCGAAACGTTGCGGGCCCTGGCCGACCAGGCGTTCTTCACCGGGACCACGCTCGTGGCGTCCGCCCACAACACACCGGTGGAGAGCTTCCCCTGGCGGTTCTCGTCCGTCATCTCGGTCGGTACGCACCGCGAGGACGACTCGGGGCTCTTCCTCTACAACCCCGCGCCACCCGTCGAGTTCTTCGCACCGGGCCAGAACGTGCAGGTGGCCTGGACGGGCGGCAAGACCATCCGCACCACGGGCAACAGCTTCGCCACCCCCTTCATCAGCGGGATGTGCGCACGCCTGCTCGGCACGCACCCGAAGCTGACACCGTTCCAGATCAAACACGCGCTCTACCTCTCCGCCGCGAACGTGCGCATCGGCGAACCAGGAACCCGAGGTGAATCTTGACTTCCTCCCCCTCCTGACGGAGGGGGATTCCTACGGCTCGCGCTGTAGGGCTTCCTGCTTCATCGCCGACCGCCCCGTCCGGGAGGATTCCCGTTGAGGTCTTACACCGGCTCCACAGGCTGTCACCGCCAGCCCGGCGGTCAACAGGTTCTTCGCCGCGTTCACGTCCCGGTCGTGAACCGTGCCGCAAAGGCACGTCCAGGTGCGGACGCTGAGAGAAATCTTTCCGACGAGGGCACCGCAGTGGGAACACAGCTGGGAGGAGGGGAAGAAGCGGTCGACCACGACCACTTCCCGTCCGTACCAGGCGGCTTTGTACTCGAGCATGCTTCGGAACTGCGACCACCCGGCATCCGAGACGGCGCGGGCCAGGGGCCGGTTCTTGAGCATATTACGGATGGCCAAGTCCTCGATCACGAGCGTTTGGTTCTCACGCACGAGTCGGGTGGTCAGCTGGTGCAGGTGGTCGCGGCGCCGGTCTGCTATCCGGGCGTGGATCCGGGCGACCTTGCGCCGGGCCTTGGCCCGGTTCGTGCCGTCACCCTTGGCCTTTTGCGCGAGACGGCGCTGGGCGAGCGCAAGCCGGGCATGGTCGCGGCGCTCGTGCCGAGGGTTGGCGATCTTCTCACCGGTGGACAGGGTCAGCAGATGGGCCAGACCCACGT
Source organism: Streptomyces sp. NBC_00386 (assembly GCF_036063235.1). NCBI lineage: Bacteria > Bacillati > Actinomycetota > Actinomycetes > Kitasatosporales > Streptomycetaceae > Streptomyces > Streptomyces sp. NBC_00386. The sequence continues at coordinate 9,430,505 of NZ_CP107950.1, read as the reverse complement.
CGATACCCACCGCCGCATTCGTGGCGGGCAACGGCTTCACCTCCGGGTCCTCCACCAGCAGGGACACGGACCAACGGCCGGCCGGGTCCTGCGACACCGTCACCGTCGACGGACGCGCACCCTCCGGCAGGAGACGCGACCACACGATGTCCAGCGGCTCCGCCATCTTTGCCAGCGTCAGCTTCCCGTCACGGAAACGGAATCCGCTGGTGGTGTACTCCGCGGACTTGCGGGACTTCTTGCGCGACTTGAACCGCGGGAACTTCGCCCGCTTGGCGAAGAAGTTCGTGAACGCCACCTGCAGGTGCCGCAAGCACTGCTGCAACGGCACCGACGAGACGTCATTGAGGTAGGCCAGTTCCTCGGTCTTCTTCCACGCCGTCAGCATCGCCGACGTGGCGTTGTAGTTCAGTCGCTCCTGACGCGTCCACGCCTCGGTGCGGGCCACCAATGCCATGTTGTAGACCTTGCGCACACACCCGAATGTGCGCGACAGCTCAGCCGCCTGCACATCGGTCGGGTAGAAGCGGTACTTGAACGACCGCTTCACATACGTGGGCATGCCCCGCAAACTAGCGCACCGGCTGGTGAGGACCTGCCGGTTCACGCGAGTGGAGTCCGGTCCGCCCCTGCCCCGAACCGGCACCTTTCACCCTGCTCCGCAGGAAGTTCGTTTCCTCCCCGGCCTGAACGCCGAGGTATCCACAAAGGAGTGCCCCGATGACCCAGTCCCCCGGCCTCGTCCCCGCCACAGGCGTGGACCCCGCGACAGGCGCCGGCAGCGCGGAGCACGATCTGCTGCAGTCCGTCGTCGACACCGCGCGGGCCATCTTCGGCGCCGCGGCCAGCTCCGTCCTGCTGCACGACCGGGAGACCGACGAACTGGTCTTCCAGGCCGTGGCCGGGGAGGGAGAGGACTCCCTCGTGGGTTCGAGGTTCCCCGCAGGGCGGGGCCTGGCGGGCTGGGTGCTCGTCTCGGGTGAGCCCATGATCGCGGACGACCTCCGGGAACAGAGCATGTTCGCCAAGGACGTCGCGAAGTCGACCGGGTACGTGCCGGACGCGCTGATGGCGGCGCCGCTCGCCCACCGCGACCGGGTGCTCGGCGTGCTCGAAGTGCTCGACCCCGCCGAGCAGTCCCGTTCCAGTCTCTCCGAACTCGACCTCCTGGCCCTCTTCGCCCGTCAGGCCGCGGCGGCGCTCGCGGTCATCACCGACCGGCGCCACGAGGAGACACCGTCGGCGGTACGGGCGCGGGGACTGGAGCTGGTCGCGGCGCTGCGGGACGTGCTGCTCGAAGGAGTGCCGCCGCAGGCGTCGCACGAGGGGTGAGGCCCGGGGCTGCCGCAGGTGTCGATGCCGGCAAAGGCGAGGAAGTGCTCGGCCTTGCGCTCGTAGCGGCGGTGCAGACGGCGGCAGCCGCTCAGCCAGGACAACGTGCGCTCGACCACCCGGCGGTGTCGGCCCAGGCGGCCGGCCGGTTCGATGCCACGGCGGGTGACGCGCGGCACGATCTGCCGACGCAGCCAGACGAGAACAGAGCTCTGAGCGTGGACGCCACGGTGCCGCAGCCGGTCCTCACGAAGGTGGCCCAAGAGGTCGGCGCGGCAAGCGCCCGCGCGATTGACCTGAGCTGACCACAGCCGGTCGTCCCGGGCGGGCCGCCTTCCGCGGGGGTGCGGGCCCGCACCCGCTCAGGGCCGGTGGCGCACGAAGCCGGCATAGACGAACCCTTCGCCCGTGCGTGGCGCCCGGGTCCAGGACCGGGTAGTGAAGGTGCGGAGCCTGCCTTGGGTCAGCGCGAAGCGGGGGAGCGAGAGCCCGAGCTCGGTGTACAGGGCCTCCAGCACACGCAGCTCGTTGTCCAGTTCGGTGTCCTGCGGGTGGAACAGCCGTGCGGGGTCCAGCGCCTCGGGTATTGCGCCGGAGCGCTGGATCTCCGTACCCCGCACGGTGAACGCGTAGAGCTCCTCGCTCTGTTCGGCCACCGACAGGTGGAACGCGGCCGGGTGGTCACCCGGCGACGAGCGCCTCGGCTCACGCCACACCACCACCGCGCGGCCGGACGAGGAGGCAGCCGGAGCGGGGGACAGGAACAGCTTGTTCAGGTGGCCGGGGTGGCCGTCGAAGGCGAAGACCCACCCTTCGGCGGTACGGCCGACGGCGACCACGGCCCGGTCCTCCCAGAGTTCCACGCCCTCCCGCTCGCGAGGCCGGGGTGCCCGCCAGGACGCCTCACGCTGATCCGTGGGCGTGCTCAGTCCGGTGCCCTCCTCCCCGATCAGGGCGGGAAGTCGGGCGGGATCGATCCCCTCCACCCAGACACAGCGGTACCCGTCGAGCGGCCGCCGGCTCGCCGCAGGCTCTGCCAACCAGGCGAGTCCCGGCGGGTCGAGGTCGGGCACCGGCTCGGGAGCGGGACCCCGCTCCCCGGCCCGCGGTGTCGCGAGGATTTCCCGCCCACGCTCCGGGGTGACCAGCGGACCCAGGACCGGATCGGCGAGCAGGCCGATCGGGGCGATCAGCAAGGGCCCGGGAGCCTCCCACAGCGGGAGCGCGTCCCGCAGCACCCGCCACGCGGCGTCGGTCGCCCCCCAGCGGGCTGATTCCCGAGCCTCGGCTACGGCCCGGCCCCATGGACCGGGAGGCGTGTAGTGATGGGTGCCGTCCCGCATCGTGCTCAGTACGGCCTCGACGGTCTTCCGGGCGGCCCCGCGGGCGGTCATCATCCCGAGCCAGTGGTCATCCCCGCCCAGCCGCCGTTCGCCGCGTGCCGGCGCCATGGCGTGCACGGGCAGAAGCTCGGGCAGGTAGCGCGGGTCGGCCACCAGGTTGCCGTAGTCCCGGGAGCTGTACGGAGCCAGCAGATGCCGGAGCTGGTTCAGGAGGACGGCGCTACGTGGCCGTCCGAAGGACAGCGCTTCCTCGAGCAGGGGCAGGGCCTCCTCGTACCGTCCGCGCAGGGCCAGCAGGCGGGCCTCCTCCACGTGGACATCCTGGGCGCGCGTGGTCGTGTTCACGAAGTCGGGCCGCTTCACCCGGTCCGAGTGGAAGCTGCGGTACATGGCCTCCATGTACGCGCGGAACGACGGGTAGCGGTCTGGCAGTTCACCGCCCCAGCCCTTGTAGAGGTAGAGCGCCCACTCACCGTCCTGGTCACCGTCGCCCGGGTCGAGCAGGGCGTACGACATGTCGGAGTCCGTCTCCAGCCGTAGCGCCCGTTGCCACATCCCGGCCAGCAGGATGTCCTCCTCGCGCGGGTCGTCGCCCAGGTTCTCCTCGTACAGCGAGGTCATGTCGAACGGATCCTGGAACCAGTCGATGTCCGCGGCGCCGCCGAGCTGATAGACCCCGGCCGTCTGGTCCACGTGCCACCCGTCGCTCACGGCCAGGAACTCCCGGTACGAGGGCGGCAGCCGCCGACCCAGCCGCTCCTCGGCCGCAGCGATCGCGGCCTCGTCCGCCCCTGGCCTGCCGGGGCGGGCGAGGGAATGCCCGCCGTCCTCGTCCGCGCGCGGAACCCACTCCTCCTGCCACCGTCCCAGGAACTCGTGCCAGTTGAAAGACTCATCGCTCATGGCCGGATGGTGTCATCCGGCACCGACAACGGTGTCGGCCCTGCCGTAGCCATGCGAGAACCCGGCCGCCAAGGCGCTGAGCTGCACAGCTGCACCACAGCGGTAACGATCTTGAGATCGATGTCAAAGCTCAAGCCAAAGGGCTTCCGGAACGGCCTCCGGGAATTCAGTGTGCCGCCGATTCCACGGCGTCGGCTGCGCGGGTTTCGCTCTTGCCGTCGGTGAGCAGGCCGCCGATCTCCTCGGCGCGCGCCCGCAGTCGGGGATCGCGCGCTGTCGCCTCGACCGCGGCCCGCAGTTCCGCGGCGGGAGCGCCCGGCTCCGGCAGCCTGCGGGCGACGCCGGCGCGCAGGCAGCCGGCGGCGAGGACCTGCTGCTCGGACCCGTTGGGGGCGACGAGCAGCGGCTTGCCGTGCAGGAGGGCGGCGAGTACGGGGGCGGAGGTCGCGTTCGTCAGTACGAGGTCGGCCCGGTCGACGAGCGGCCCCATCCAGGGGCGGCGGCCGACGATCAGGTCGGCGTCGGCGGCGGCCTCGGGCGCGCCCGACCGTCCCAGTTCCACGACGGCCCGGTAAGTGGCCGAGGTGAAGGCCGCGTTGAGCCGCGGCCAGAGGGACGCGCCACCGAAGGTCCGGCCGAGGTGGACGTAGGCCAGGGGTTTGGAATCCGGCAGCGGTTCGGTGGACGGCGGCTCCGGCTCCCACCAGCAGGGGCCGACATGCCGCACGGCCGGGGGCAGTTCGGCGCCGGCCGGTTCCAGAACGGGGTGGCCGCGCAGCAGGAAGGTGGTGCCGAGCAGCGGGGTGTCGGGGAAGCGGTCGTGCCGTGGGGCGAGGCCGGCCGCCTCTCGTACCGCCCGGTAGTGCTTCAGGGTCTCCGTCAGCCGCCACGCGCGGTCGTGCGCGTCCGCCGGCCCGGCACCGCCGGCGCGGTAGGGCCACAGGTGTGCCGTCAGTCCGAGCACCACGACCGGCAGTCCGGTGGCCTCGGCGGCCACGAGCGCGCCGTGGCAGAGCACGGAGGTGACCAGGACGTCGGGCCGCAACCGCCGCACCGCCCGCGTCACTTCGGTGTACTGCTTGGGGGCGCGGACCGTCCATTGGGCCACCGACAGGGCTGTGGCGTCGGTGACGGCGGACACCTCCAGGCCCGCCGCGGTCGTCGGCGGAGCGGCTCGCGGCCCGGCGAGGACGTGCACCGTATGGGCGCGGCGGCGCAGTTCGCGGCCGACCGCGAGGGCGGGGTACAGGTAGCCCGGTTCGTTGAGCGGGCACAGCAGCACGTTCATGTCAGCTGTCCCCCGGCAGTGGATGGCCCAGATGGTGGGCGAAGAAGGCCATGACGTCCGCGTAGAGGCAGGCACTGCGCGAGGTGGCACGCACGCCGTGTCCGACGCTGTGCTCGGTGCGCAGCACGACCGGCGCGTCACCGGTACCGGCCCGTTGCAGGGCGGCGCACATCTTGCGTGCGTGCGCGGGGTCGACGCGTGTGTCGCCGTCGAAGACGGCCAGCAGCACGGCCGGGTAGCGCGCGCCCCCGCGGACCTGGTGGTAGGGCGAGTACGACAGGAGACGGGCGAACTGAGCGGGGTCCGCGGCGCTTCCGTACTCGTCGCGCCAGCTCGCCCCCATCCCCGACAGTTCGTAGCGCACCATGTCGAGCAGGGGTGCCGCGCAGACGACGGCCGCGTAGGTCTCCGGACGGCGGGTGAGCGCGGCGGCGGCCAGCAGGCCGCCGTTGGAGCTGCCGAGGACGCCGAGCCGGCCGGGCGCGGCCCATCCGTCACGGAGCAGATGGTCCGCCGCGGCGTCGAAGTCGTCGAAGGTGTTGTGCTTGTGCTCGCGGCGCCCGGCCCGGTGCCACTCCTCTCCTTCTTCTCCCCCGCCTCGCACGCAGGCCACCGCGTACACCCCGCCCGCGCGCACCCAGGGCACGGCCTGTGGGGTGAAGCCGGGGGTCATCGAGGCGCCGAAGCCGCCGTAGCCGGTGAGGACGGCGGGGCGGGGTCTGTCGGGGCGGCCCGTGGGGGACATCACGAACATGCGCACCTCGGTGCCGTCGCGGGAGCGCAGGACCTCCTGGGTGACGTTCACGCCCTCGACGGGGGCCAGCGCCGGGGAGTGGCCGGACCAGGGGCTCAGGCGTCCGGCGGCGGCGTCGTAGTGCAGGACGACGGTGGGCGTGACGTGGTCGGTGTACGCGAACCAGATTTCGTGTCCAGGATTTTGACGTGTGGTCAGGAACGTGATCGTCCCTCGTCCGGGCAGGGGTACGGTCCCGGTCCTGGCGCCGGTCCGGGCATCGTGCAGGGTCAACTCGCCGACGGCGTGCCGGGTTCGTACGACCGCCAGCAGGGTCCGGTCCAGCGCCGGGCCGTCCAGGACCGCGAAGTCCTGGAGTACGGTGCCGGGTTGCTCGGGGACCAGGGTGCGCCACCGGCGCGGATCCGTCTCGTCGCGAGGTGCTGCGGCGATCCGGCCGCGCGGCGCGCCGGTGGTGGTCCTCAGCAGCAGCGGTCCCCCGCCCGGCCTGAGGCGGACCGCGGTGTGGCCGTCGGCGCCGTGCTGGAGGCGGCGCAGGCCGGGCCGGTGGGGACCGGTTCCGGTCAGGTCGGCGGTCCAGAGATCGGTGCGCGGGGAGGTGCCCTCACTGGCTCCGACGACCAGGAGCCGGCCGTCGGGGGCGGTGGCCACGGTGTAGTACTGGGTGTCCGACCGTCCGGCCCCGAAGATCTCCGCGTCCTGGTCGGCCGGTGTGCCGACCTGGTGCAGATACACACGGCGGCAGGGTCCCGCCGCGCCGGCCGTGTGCCCGGACGGGAGGCGGCGTACGTAGTAGAAGGCCCGGCCGCCCGGCAGCCATGCCACGGGGGAACGGCGGACCCGGTCCACGGGCCCGTCGAGCGTCTCGCCCGTCGCCGTGTCGAGCACACGCAGCACCGAGTGCTCCGTACCGCCCGAGGACAGCTGGACGGCGACGAGGTCGCCCTCCCAGGAGGGTTCGAAGGCGTCGAGGACCGTCCTACCGGACGGATCGGTGTCCAGCGGGTCGAGCAGGGTCCGCGTCCGGCCGGCCTCGCGCACGGCCAGCGCGGCGAGTTCGCGCCCCGGTTCCCTGCGCAGATGGAACTCCCGCCCGCCGCGCGCCACGGGCGGACGGGCGCCTCCTGCGGCGAGCAGGGCGGTCATCCGCGCGAGCAACACGTCCCGGGCCGGCCAGCGGGCCTCCTCCTCGGCGTAGAGCAGATCCTGGGCGGCGCACCACGCGGTGGTGGCGGGGTCCCGCGGATCCTCCAGCCAGCGGTAGGGGTCGGCCACCCGCACTCCGTGGATGATCTCCTCCGGTCCGCTGCGCGGGGCCGGCGGGTAGGTGTACGGGGCGGGCGCCGGCCTGGCGTCGCGGGGCGGGGACTGGGTCATCGCGGCGCTCCAGGGAGAACGGATCACGTCGGTCACGTGAGGGGGGACGGGCTCAGGCGTCACCGGTGCCCGGGCGTTGCGCGGGGGACGCCGCAGACGGGTCCTCGGGCGTGGAGCCGTCGGCCGGGGCCGGTTCGCCGTGCGCCTCGACCGCCGGCCGCTCGGCACGGCTCGTGCCCGCGAGGGCCGGAGTGTTCAGGAAGCCGGAAGAAGGGGCGGTGTCCACGGGCTCGGGCATGTCCGGGAGACCGGCGGGACGGGTGCTTCTCGCGTCGGCCGCGACGGCGTCGAGGTCGGACCTGATCGCGTGTGGGGCGTCGGAGTCGAGGCCGGTGTTCTTCGGCTCGTCCGCCACGGCGTCGAGGCCGGGCTTCGCGTCGTCCGTCACGGCGTCGAGGCTGGTCTCGCGCAGCAGGGGAACGGAGGACACCACGGTGACGACCGCCGCGGTTCCGGCGAGTGCCAGCCAGGTGTGGCTCGCCCCCAGGGAGTCCACGAAGGAGCCGGCCAGGAGCGGTCCGAGGGAGGCGAGACCGGCCATGACCAGTCCGGTCGCGGTGCTGACCCTGCCGAGCAGGTCCCGTGGTGCGAGCACCAGCATCGCGCGGCCCACGACGATGCCCGCGGGCGGGCTGAAGAAGACGACCACGACCAGCACGGGGCCGATCGTCCAGGGGTGCGTGGTCCCGGAGAACACGGCGAGGCCGATCGCCCACACGGCGCCGATGAGCAGGAACAGACGGGCGGCGGGGATCCTCTTCATCAGCCATGGCGCCGCGGCGGCGCCCAGCATCGCCCCGATGCCCGCGCAGGCCATCACCGCTCCGATCGCCGTCCCTCCGGCGCCGCTCTGCCGCAGGGAGACGACCATGGTCGTCTGCGCCGCCGCCGAGACGACGTTGATGCCCGCGGCGAACAACAGCGCGGCCAGAAGCGCGCGTTGGTGCGTCAGCCATCGCAGCCCGGCCGTGAGCCGGTCGTCGCGGTCGGTCGCGGCGACCTCTCGGGGAGGTTTGGTGGCGATCCGCAGCAGCAGCACGGCGGACACCCCGTAGGAGAAGGCGTCGGCGGCGAAGGGCAGGATCGGGTCCAGGGTGTACAGCCAGCCGCCGAGGAACGGGCCGATGAGCGAACTCGTCGCCATGGCGGCCTGGCTGCGGCTCAACGCGTCGGTGAGGTCCTTCTCCGGCACCACGTCGCGCACGGCGATCGTGGCCGCGGGTGCGAAGAGCGCGGTGGCCGCGCCCTCGACCACGGCGACGCCGAGGAGGTGTGTCTGCCCGAGGTCTCCCAGCGCCGACACAAGAGGAATGCTGGCGAGCGCCACGAGGCGTACCAGATCGGTCCCGACCATGATCATCCGCCGGTCGAACCGGTCGGCGAGATGGCCCGCCGGAAGGCGCAGCAGGGTCCGGGTCACCAGCGAGCAGGTCGCGACCGTACCGGCCTGTGCGGCGCTGCCGCCGATGGACAGGACGAGCAGCGGGAAGGCGAGCAACGACAGCTGCGATCCGAGGGTGGACAGCGTCGAACTGAGCCAGAAGCGGCGGAAGTCGGCGTTGGTGCGCAGGATGCCGGCGCTCTTCATCCCAGCCGCCCGACGGCGTGGAGGCTGTCCAGGACTCCGGCGTCGACCCGGTCCTGGAAGACGGCGCGGACGGCGGCTTCCTCGTCGTACTGGTAGTGGTCGTGGCAGCTGACCCAACGGCCCTTCGTCTGCTCGGCGTCGAGATAGCCGTCGGTGATGGTGCCGACCTCCATGCCGGGCTTGCCCGCGGTCTCCCAGCAACTGGCCAGAACCCCGTCGGCGTTGACGACCGCGCCGTAACGGCCGTCGGCGAAGGAGCAGGCCTGGCAGGGGACATGGGCTCGCGGACGGGCCACCGTGAAACCGAGTTCCAGCGCGCGGGCGTGCCAGCGGACGAAGTCGTCGACGAGGCCGTTCTCGTGCAGCAGGTTGTTCGCGTAGCCGACGCCGACGTCGCCGACGCGGGCGAAGTGGATGCCGCAGCGGGCCGGATCGAGGCGTGCGCCGAGCCGTTCGACCAGGTCGTCCACACCGTTGCGGTTCAGGTGGGAGACGTTGACGCGCAGCATCCAGCGCAGGGAGGTCTTCTCGATGGCGCGCGCGATGTTGGAGACGATGACGTCGAAGGTGCCGCCTCCGGAGCGGCGTACCCGGATGGCGTCGTGGTCGGCGCGGTCGCCGTCGAAGGTCACCTGTACGGAGCCGAGGCCCGCCGCGTTGAGTTCCTTGGCGATCAGCGGTGTGAGCAGGGTGCCGTTGGACGTCATCGACGCGGTGAGGGTGCCGAGTTCCCCGGCCCTGGTCAGCAGGTCCCGGCAGCCTCGCGGGTTGAGCAGCGGCTCGCCGCCGAAGAGCAGCAGCGACAGCTTGTCCATGCCGGCCGCGGCCATGCGCTCACGGGTGAAGTCCAGGACCTGTCCCACGGCTTCGGGGGTCAGCCGGGCGTGCCGGATGCGCGGCGGCCGGCTTCCGCCCTTGGGGTCCTGGGCGGTGTTCTGGAAGCAGTAGCCGCAGCCGAGGTTGCAGTCCGTGCTGGTCAGTACGGTCAGCGAGTACGAGTTGTAGGGCTTTACGTCGTACAGTCCCGCCTCGCGGAGATAGCGTTCGGCGGAGGGTCGCAGGGTGCCGTCCGGCTCCACCTGGCCGGGGCGCATCAGCGCGTATCCGCCGGCGCCCAGGAACCACCACCCCCTGCGGGCCTGGATCATACGGGCCCCGGCGGCGGGGACGGCGGCGACGGACTGCGTACCGGGCACGGCAACCTCCGGAGCGGGGGCGGGAGTTGGAGGGCTGGCGCGGCCCGGTCGCGGTGGCGTCAGGCGCCACCGCGACCGGGAGGACCGCGCCGGTGGTGAGCCGATCAGGCCTGGTGCTCCTGGTGGACGACGCACCAGGGGGTGTCCTCGTCCTCCTCGGAGTGGGCGATCACCTCGGGCTCGTCGACGGCGGACTCCTGGTGCACGCCGCACCAGGCGACGTTCGACGCGGCGTGCGCGACGACCTCGGGCTCGTCGACGGCGGACTCCTGGTGCACCCCGCACCAGGCGACGTTCGACGCGGCGTGCGCGACGACCTCGGGAGTATCCTCCGCGGGCGTCTCGGTGGTCTCCTCGTTGGGCTCGACGTTCTCGGCCATGATGGTCCTCCATACGACGGGCGTTCGGGACGACGGACGGCAGCGGTGCGCCGACCGGCAGGAAGCTAGGAGGAGGGGGTTCGACACCGGTTCACCGCCGGTTGGCCCGTGGTGAAACCCCTGGTGGGCTCGTGGGCTCAGCCCATGGCGGCCGGCCGGAACCGCGACGGAGACGGCTGTGGGGGCTGCTCCGGGGAGTTCGGACGGTTGCTTTTGCTACTGCGGCGGGGCGATGGCGTCTCGGGGGTGTCGCCGGCGAGACGGGCCGCGTCGGCCGCATACCGGAATCGCACCGGGCGCGAACCGGCGGGCAACCGGCCGTTCCTACGGTGGCCGCCGCACGCTCCGCGACCTCGAGAGGACGCCTCCGTATGGACACCGAGCCCGTCGTCACGGCCGCGCCGTCCGCCCAGCCCGCGGCGGCAGGACGGCAGCGGCTGCCGGAGCCGCTCGGGGCCGCGTTCCTGGCCCGTCCTGAGGAGACGCTGGCCGAGATCCGGGAGACGTGTCCCGTGGCCCGGATCAGGACGCCCGCCGGACGGCCCGCCTGGCTGGTGACCCGTGCCGAGGATGTGCGGGCCGGGTTCCTGGATCCCCGCCTGTCCTTGAGCGGCGGCCACGTTCCCGACCCTGGCGTGCGCCGACGCGCGCTGGACGTGACGCTGGTCAACTACGATCCGCCGGACCACACGCGGATCCGCCGCCTGGCGACTCCGGCCCTCACCCCGGCACGCATGGCCGCCCACCGGGAGCGCATCGAGCAAGCCGCCGGTGAACTGCTCGACGCGGCGGACGCGGCGCGGGGGCAGGGGCCGCTGGAGCTGATGGACGCGTTCGCGCGCCCGTTCGCCTTCCGGTCGCTGTGCGAGGTGTTCGAGGTGCGTGAGGAGGAGCGGGCCGCGCTGTACGAACCGGTGGCGCTCCTCGCGGACAAGGCGGGCTGCTCCGCCCGCGCCGTCGAGGAGAGCGTGGCCCGTATCGACGCGTTCGTCCGCCGCGAGATGGTCCGCCGCGCGGCCGCTCCGGGTGACGACGTCGTCTCGCGCGTCCTCGCGGCATGGCGCCAACAGGGCGGCGCGACCGAGGACGAGGTCGCCTCCCTCCTGGCGATGCTGCTGCTGGCCGGCTTCGACAGCACGGTGCAGGCGATCGGCATGAGCGTGGTGGCGCTGCTGGGCCACCGCGACGTACAGGACTCCCTGCGGGAGGAGCCGTCGCGGATTCCGCGCGCGGTGGACGAGTTGCTGCGCTGGGACACCCCGGGCCCTTTCAGCACCAAGAGGGTGGCGCTGGAGGACGTCCGGTTCGGGGACACGGTCATTCCGGCGGGCAGCGGAGTCCTGCTCTCCGTGGCGGCGGCCAACCACGACCCGCGCTGCCATGCCGACCCCGGCACACTGGACCCGGACCGCAGCACCGCCGGCCGTCATCTCACGTTCGGTCTGGGCCCGCACTACTGTCCCGGATCGGCACTGGCCCGCCTGGAGCTCACGGTGGCCCTGACCGTCGTCCTCGGCCGCTGGCAACGGCTGGAGCCGGCTGTGCCGCTGAACGAACTGGCCTGGGGCGGCGGCTATCTGCACCGCCGTCTGGCCGCACTGCCCGTGCTGCCCCACGGGTCGGTGTGAGGGGACGGCGGAGTGCCTGCTGTCACACCACGCTGACCGGATGCCGTACCACCGCGCCGAACAGGTACCCCTGTGCGTTCGGTACGGCGGTGTCCGGCTGGGTCCGGCCGGCTGTGTCCGTGGCGCGCGCCAGCAGGTGGGTGGCGCCGGGTGTGTCGGGCCGCCAGCCGAGGGACCACCGGGTCCAGGTGCCGGACTGGGGCCGGTCGTGCAGCCGGGCGGGCCGCCAGTTGGCACCGCCGTCCGTACTGACGTCGACCTTGGCGACGCCTCCCGCCCCCGACCATGACCGTCCGTGCAGGACGTGCCTGTTTCCGGCCGTGAACGTGGCCCCGCTCGCCAGCTCGAAGGCGCTCTTCGTGGCCTGCCGGGTCAGCGGAGCGCTCCCGCCCTCGGGGTAGGCGGGGCCGAACAGCCGGTAGAAGGTGGTGTTCCAGGGCGAGTAGAGCGGCTGTGCGGACACTTCGATGTCGCCGACCCACTTGATCGACGCGATCCCCACCCAGGAGGGCACCAACACCCGCACCGGATGACCGTGGTCGTACGGAAGCGGCTCGCCGTTCATCTCGTACGCGAGCAGTACGTCGTCCAGGGCCTTGGCCAGCGGCAGCGGACGTCGTACCCGCCCCAGACTCTCGCCGCCGCTGACGTACTCGGCGTCCAGACCGCGCGGCTGCACGTCCACGGCGCGGGGGGACAGCCCTGCCCTGCGCAGCACGTCACCCAGCCGCACCCCGCGCCAGCGTGCGACGCCGATCGCTCCCAGGGTCCACGCGGTGCCGGTGACCGTCTCCCCCTGTTGCGTCGTGTAGTAGGAGCGGCCGTTCCCTGCGCATTCGACGAACGCGGTCCGGGTGACGGCCGGCAGCGCGCGCAGATCGTCGTACCCGAACTCCACCGGACGGTCCTCGCCGTGGTTGCCGCGCAACCCGCTCCCCCACAGCCGCAGCCGCCAGTCGTCGGCATTCAGGACGGGTGTGGCGGTGTGATTGCGCACGAAGAACAGTTCGTTGGGGGTGTGGTGACCGGTTCCGCGCAGCGCCTCCCACCGGGTCTCGGCGTTGGTGCCGCGCTCGATGAACCACTCGGCGGGCAGCGGCTTGACGATCGGTCTGTCGGCGGCGTGGGCGGGCTGGGGGGTGCCGAGTGCGGTTCCGGCGGCGGCAGCGGTGAGCAGGGTGAGCAGCCGACGGCGGGTGACCCCTTCGGCTCTGGCCTCACCTGCGAGCCACTGGCGCAGCCTGCGGCGGTCGTACTCGGTTTCGTAGCGGCGACCTGCGGGGGTGAGCGAAGGCATGGCGGGTCCTCGTCATAACGGGGCGAGAGGAACGAGAGGGCTCGGCACAAGTCGGCACGGGTATGCGCGAGGTCGACCGGTATGGGCTCAACCGGCTTGTACGGAGCGGAAGTTCGCGGAAGCGCGTGATCAGCCGGTCGTCCGACACAGCGCGGCGGCGACGCGGACGAGGTCCACGGCGCGGCGGCGGGTCAGCGGCTCCGACATCGGCATGGCGGGATGAAAGCACACGGGGCGGAAGGCGTCAACGGAGCATTCGTGCCGGTGAACCGGGCGTCCAGGCAGGTCGGTTGGCGTGGCGGCCGCGACCCGTCGGCCCCGCACCTGACCGGCGGGCCGGCGCGATGGTGTCAATTCCTGAACGCCGACTCTCCCCGCCGTGACGGCGACCGGCCTGTGTCCCCCACGTGACGGCGACCGACGCCCGTGTCGCCCGACACGACCGCGGCCGGCCTCGTGTCCCTGACATGACGGCGGCCGGCCCGTGCTCCCCGGCGGAGTCCGGTGCCGCCATTGACGTACGTCAGAACCGCTCCGTACGATCACGAACGGCATCGAGTGTCAGCGTCAAGCCCTGGCTTGCTGACCGGCAACCCTCCCGCGCGGTGGGGTGCTCCAGGTGAAAGCCCGGCGGGATCAGCGACGATCCGCGCAAGCGCGTGGCCCCATGACCGGGGCCGGAGATGGGGGGAGGACCGTTATGCGACACAGTGGTGACCCTCGTGCCTCCTTCTCCGTCGCCATGGTGTTCTCCCGGCTGGCGCGCCGACGCCACATCGATCTGAAGCGCTCGACCAGCTGCTTCTGTCAGGCCTGACGGCCCTTTCCGCAGCGGAGCGCTGACGGGCTTGCCCGCCGAGGGCCCCGTCCGTGACCAGTGATCGGGGTATGCGTCCCCGTCCGGGTCCCGCCTCCTCCTGCTCCTGCTGATCCTTCGGATCCACCTTCCGCCCGGCCCCTGTCCGCAGGACATTTCCCCCGTCACGGCACCGCGCCGACCGGGCCCGCACGCCTGTGCGTGGCCGTGCCCCGCGCGGTGTCCCGTGCCTGGCGACACAATGAGGAGAACCCTCCGTGAGTGCACTTCCGGATTTCAGATCTCCCCGATGGGCGGCGCTCACCGCCCTTCTCACCACCAGTGTGCTGCTGACGGCCTGCGGGTCGGACACCGGCGGCTCCGGCGCCGGTGACGGCAAGCCGCGTTCCGGCGGAACCCTGACCTTCGCCGTGGGGTCGGACGCCGGCTGTGTGGATCCCCAGCAGGTCGGCAGCAACGACACGATCTACTCGGTGCGCCAGGTCGTGGACTCGCTGACGGACCAGGACCCCAGGACCGGCAAGATCGTGCCGTGGCTGGCGAAGAGCTGGGACATCAGTGCGGACGCGACCGCCTTCACCTTCCACCTGCGCTCGGGTGTCACCTTCAGCGACGGGTCCCCGCTGACCGCCCAGGTGGTCAAGGACAACTTCGACGCGGTGCCGCGTCTCGGTGTCCTGGGGACCCTTGCCGAGGGCTACCTGAGCGGCGCCAAGAGCACCACGGTGGTCGACCCGCTCACCGTCAAGGTCACCTTCCAGCAGCCCAACGCCCAGTTCCTGCAGGCGACTTCCACGCATTCCCTGGGGATCGAGTCGTCGGCGAGCGCGAAGAGGTCACCGCAGCAGAAGTGCAGTGACGGGGTGATCGGATCCGGACCCTTCGTGCTGAAGCGGTACGTGCAGAACCAGTCGATCACCCTGGCCAAGCGCCGCGGCTACGCCTGGGGTTCCTCACGGTGGAACAAGAAGGGCGAGGCGTACCTGGACGAGCTCGTGTTCAAGGTCGTGCCGGAAGCGGGCGTGCGCGCCGGCAGTCTCCGGTCCGGCCAGGTGGACGCGATCGGCAGTGTGGGCCGGGCCGACGAGGCGGCGCTCAAGGGCGGCCAGGTCACCCTCCAGAGGCGGGCCAACCCCGGCATCGTCTTCGGACTCGGCTTCAACAACGCGCGGCCCCTCCTGAAAGATGCCAGGGTCCGCCGGGCGATCCTGTCCGCCATCGACCGCAAGCAGATCGCCGACACCGTCTTCCCCACCGGCACCCGGGCGGCGACCAGCGTCCTCGCACACACCACGCCCGACTACACCAGCCTCGCCCCGGATCTGGCCTTCGACGCGGCCAAGGCGAAGTCCCTTCTGGACGAGGCCGGTTGGAAGGCGGGCGGCGACGGCACGCGCACCAAGGGCGGCAAGAAGCTGAGCCTGACCATCGACTGGGTTCCCAACGCGGCGACCAATCAGCCCGCGTTGGAGCTGATACAGCAGCAGCTGAAGGCTGTGGGAGTTCAGGTGACCCTCAAGCAGCTCCAGCTCACCCAGCTGACACCGACACAGCAGTCGGGCGAATTCGACGCGACATGGGGGAACATCACCCGCGCCGACCCCGACATCCTGCGCAGCTCCTTCTCCACGAAGCTGGCCAACTTCTACCGCGTTCCGGCGAGCGGCCTGGACAGGACCCTGTCCGCGCAGGCCGCGACCACCGACCCGGCGGGGCGCAGCGAACTGGTGGCCCAGGCACAGCAGTCGATCGTGCGCGACGCCTACAACGTGCCGGTGGTGGAGCTGCAGACCCAGCTCGGCCTGTCCACGAAGGTGCACAGCCTCGCCTTCGACGCCTCCAGCCGGATCCAGTTGCACGACACCTGGATCGGCTGACCCGTGCGCGGCTACGTGCTCAAACGGCTCGCGCAGGCGGTCGGGGTGCTGTGGGCGGCGTACACCGTGTCGTTCCTGGTGCTGGACTACCTGCCGGGCGACCCGGTCACCGCGATGGCCGGTGCCGGAATGGACTCGGGGCAGGTCGATCCCCGGCAGATCGCCGCCCTGCGGCACGAGTACGGCTTCGACAAGCCGGTGCTCACGCAGTACGCCGAGTATCTCGGCCGGGCGGTGCGCGGGGACTTCGGCGACTCGGTCGCCACCGGCCGCCCGGTCGCCTCGACACTGGCCGACGCGCTGCCCCAGACCCTCCAACTGACGGCTTCGGCGCTGCTGTTCGCGGTGGTCCTCGGCGGCGGGCTGGCGGTGACGGCCACGTACACCACACGCCGCTGGCTGCGGCAGCTGCTGCTGTCGCTGCCGCCGCTGGGAGTGTCCGTCCCGACGTTCTGGGTGGGGCTCCTGCTCGTCGAGGCGTTCTCCTTCCGGCTGCGCTGGTTCCCCGCGTTCGGCAACGACGGGCCGAAGGGGCTGGTGCTGCCGGCGCTGACCCTCGCGGTCCCGACCGGCGCCCTGATCGCGCAGGTGCTGGCCAAGAGTCTGCTCACCGCGCTCGACCAGCCGTATGTGGAGACCGCCCGCGCGAAGGGCGCGGGCCGCTGGCGGGTCCATCTGCGGCACGCGCTGCGCAACGCCTCCCTGCCGGCGCTGACGGTCGCCGGACTGCTGGTGGGGCAGCTGATCGCCGGTTCGGTCGTCGTCGAGACGGTGTTCTCCCGTGACGGCCTGGGCCGCGTGACCGCGGCGGCCGTCACGGCCCAGGACATCCCGGTGGTCCAGGGGGTGGTGGCGTTCGGCGCACTGATCTTCG
The DNA here is from genome assembly GCF_036063235.1 of Streptomyces sp. NBC_00386. Lineage (NCBI taxonomy): Bacteria > Bacillati > Actinomycetota > Actinomycetes > Kitasatosporales > Streptomycetaceae > Streptomyces > Streptomyces sp. NBC_00386. The sequence continues at coordinate 9,413,851 of NZ_CP107950.1, read as the reverse complement.
TGACGACGAACCTCGTCGTCGACCTGGTCTATCCGCTGCTCGACCCCCGGATCGTGGTGGCCTCGGACAGAAGGGCGCGCATCGCATGAGCCAGAGTCTTGTCGACGACCCCGCCGAGACCGCGCTCGGTCTCGTTCGGCCGGTGGGACCACCGCAGGATCCCGCACCAGGGCGCCGCGTCCGCGTACGGCGGGTGCTGCGGTTCCTGCTGCGCCGCCCTGGTCTGCTGCTGTCGATCGGCGTCCTCGTGCTGGTGGTGCTGGCCTCGTTCCGGCCGCAGCTGTTCACTTCTCGCGATCCGCTGACAGGGGTACCGGCGCAGAACTTCCGCGGCCCGAGCGGCGCGCACTGGTTCGGCACGGACGAGCTGGGGCGCGATGTGTTCTCCCGGGTGGTGCACGGCGCACAGTTGTCCCTGAAGGCCACGCTGATCGCGGTGCTGGTGGCGTTCGTGGTGGGCGGCCTGCTCGGCGTGGTCGCCGGGTTCGTCGGCCGCTGGGTGGACGACGTGCTGATGCGCTTCGTCGACGTCCTGCTCGCCATCCCCGCGCTGTTCCTGTCGCTGGCCCTGGTGACCGCGCTGGGATACGGGACGGTGAAGGTGGCCGTCGCGGTCGGCATCGCCAGTGTCGCCTCCTTCGCCCGCGTCGCCCGCGCCGAGGTGCTCCGGGTGCGTCAGGCGGTGTTCGTCGAGGCGTCGCGCTCCTGCGGGGCCCGCTGGTACTCGGTGCTGGGCCGGCATGTGCTGCCCAACGCCGCGGGCCCGGTGATCGTCCTGGCCACGCTCGACTTCGGCGCCTCCATCCTGGCCGTGTCGGCGCTGAGCTTCCTCGGGTACGGCGCTCCCCCGCCGGCCCCGGAGTGGGGCACGTTGATCTCCGAAGGCCGCAACTACCTGGCCAACGCCTGGTGGCTGACCGCGCTGCCCGGACTGGCGATCGCCGCGACCGTACTGGCCACCAACCGCGTCGCGAGGGCCCTGGACGGCGAATGGTCCCGGCAGCGATGACCGACGAAGCCGAGAACGGTGAGGACATGACCACACCACTGCTGGAGATCCGCGGCCTGTCCGTCTCGTACCGCACCCGCGGCGGTGGCGGCGTGGCGGCCGTCCGGGGCGTGGACCTCGACGTGTGGCCGGGGCAGGTGACCGCGGTGGTCGGTGAGTCCGGCTCCGGCAAGAGCACGACCGCGCACGCGATCACCCGTCTCCTCCCGGACAACGGCGTCATCGACGCGGGCTCGGTGCGCTTCGGCCGGCACGACCTGGCCACGCTGTCGGAGGCGGAACTGCGCACCGTACGCGGGGCACGGATCGGGCTGGTCCCGCAGGACCCGACCGTGTCGCTCAACCCGGTCAAGCGGATCGGCGAACAGGTCGCGGAGGTGCTGCGCATCCACGGTCTGGCGAACCGCCGCTCGGCCGCCGTCGAGGCGCTCGCCGTTCTGGACCGGGCCGGACTGCCCGACGCCGCCGTCCGGGCCCGGCAGTACCCGCACGAACTCTCCGGGGGCATGCGGCAACGCGCCTTGATCGCCGTCGCGATCGCCGCGCGACCCGAACTGATCATCGCCGACGAGCCGACCAGCGCGCTCGACGTCACCGTGCAGCGGGTCATCCTCGATCATCTCCAGCGCCTGGCCGAGGAGTCGGGCACGGCGATCCTGCTGGTGACCCACGACCTCGGGGTCGCCGCCGAACGGGCGCAGCGGCTGGTGGTCATGGCGCGGGGCCGGGTGGTGGAGGCGGGAGCCACCCGTGACGTCCTCGCCGATCCCCAGGACGCGTACACCCGGCATCTGCTGGCGAGCGCCCCGAGCATGACCACGGCTCGCCGCCGCCCGTCCGCGGCCGTGGCCGCGGCGGACACGGTTCCTCTGGTGGAAGCGCGCAACCTGGTCAAGGAGTTCCGGCTGCCTCGCACCGCGGACGGACCCCGGACCCTGCGCGCGGTCGACGACGTCAGCTTCGCCGTCCATCACGGGCAGACCCTCGCCCTGGTGGGTGAGTCGGGCTCGGGCAAGTCCACCACCGCCCGGCTGGTGCTCCGGCTCGCCGACGCGACCGCCGGGCAGGTCCTGTTCGACGGCATCGACGTCACCACCGCCGGGGCTGCCCGTGCCAGGGTGCTGCGCCGCCGTGCCCAACTCGTCTACCAGAACCCGTACGCGTCCCTCGATCCGCGTTTCCCCATCGGTGAGGTGATCACCGAGCCGCTGCGTGCCTTCAAGGTCGGCGACCGTGCCTCGCGGCTCGCGCGGGCCCGCGAACTGCTCGACCGGGTGGCGCTTCCGGCGGCCGTACTGGAACGCCGGCCGGCGGAGCTGTCCGGCGGGCAGCGTCAGCGTGTGGCGATCGCCCGTGCGCTCGCCCTCTCCCCCGACCTGGTGGTGTGCGACGAGCCCGTGTCCGCGCTCGACGTCTCGGTGCAGGCCCAAGTGCTGGAGTTGCTGGCCGAGTTGCAGGCCGGCACGGGGGTGGCCTACCTCTTCATCTCCCACGACCTGGCCGTCGTACGCCAGATCGCGCACCAGGTCGCGGTCATGCGGGCCGGCCGCGTCGTGGAGGCGGGTCCTCCGGAGGAGCTCTTCACCCGTCCCCGCCACGCCTACACCCGCGAGCTGCTCGCGGCGATCCCCGGCGCCCGGGTCCCCTCCCCCGACGCCGAGACCATCACGAGCTGAGGACCGGCATCACATGACCATTCCCACCATCACGTCCCTCGCGTTTCTCACCCCGGGCAACTTCGCGGACGACGACCCGTACACCGGCCTGGAGGAGACGCTCCAGCTGTTCGAGTACGGCGAACGGTCGGGTTTCGACGGTGCCTGGATCAGGCAGCGGCACCTCGAACACGGCGTCTCATCGGCTGCTGTCTTCCTCGCCGCGGCGGGCCAGCGCACGCAGCGGATCGAGCTCGGCACGGCCGTCATACCGATCGGCTACGAGAGTCCTTTCCGCCTCGCCGAGGATCTGGCGCTGGCCGACGTACTGTCCCGGGGCCGGCTCCAGATCGGCTTCAGCACCGGCATGCCGCACGCCGAGCTGCTCGGAGACCTCGTGTACGACGGGGACTGGCGCGGTTTCGACCTCTCGTACGGCAGGATCGCCCGCGTCCTCGACAACCTGCGCGGCGACCATCTCGGCGGCCTCGACACGGTCATCCACTCGCCGGGCAACGTGCAGCGTCCCCGTCTGCAACCGCACGATCCCGGTCTGGCGCACCGCATCTGGTACGGCGGCGGGAGCCTGCGCTCGGTCCGCTGGGCAGCGGAGAACGGCCTGAACCTGCTGTCCGGCAACATCGTCTCCGGTGAGGGCACCGACGACTTCACCACGGCCCAGCTCAATCTGCTGGCCGAGTACCGACGAGCGCTGTCCCGGCAGGGTGTGGAGCGTCCGGCACGGGTGGCCCTGGGCCGGGTGATCGTGCCCTTCGACGGCGCCGACGCGGCCGGCCGGGCCCGGTACCGCGCCTACGCGGCCGGCCGTCACGCCCGCACCCTGACACCTCAGGGACCGAAGCGGACCCTGTTCGCCCCCGACGTGGTGGGCACGGCCGAACAGATCCTCGAGCAGCTGGCCGCCGACCCGGTCCTGGCGCAGGTCTCGGAGCTGCGCCTGGAGCTGCCGTACGAGTTCCACCGGGAGGAGTACGAACAGATCCTGCACGACACACGGCAGCTGATCGCACCCGAACTGGGCTGGCGTCCGGCCTCGTTGACGGTACCGGAGACGGTCCGCTGAGTCCGCTTCCCGGAGCCGGACGTGCGGTCGGACGCGGCCCGGCTCCGCCTCCGTACCCGAGCGCACCGGGCGGGGCACGTCGTCGCGACGATCGGCGAGGGTGATTCCGTCCTGCCGACGACTCTCGGCGGCGGCGTGAACAGCGCCCCTCCCACCCCTCGACCGCCAGGCGCCCGTCAGCAGGCGAGGGGCGTCGTGCGTGGGGCGTCAGCCATGTACCGCCGCGAGATTCCGCGTGCCACGCGTCGCTCGCTCGGCGTCGCGCTTGGCGACCTCCTCGCGGACGATCGGGATCACGTACCGGCCGAAGTCGATCGCGTCGTCGAGCAGGTCGTAGCCGCGGGCGGAGAGAATGTCGACGCCCAGGTCGTAGTAGTCGAGCAGCGCCCGGGCGACCGTCTCCGGGGTTCCGACCAGGGCGTTGGAGTTGCCCGCGCCTCCCGTCGCGGCGGCGGTCGGGGTCCACAGGGCGCGGTCGTACCGCTCCCCCGCCTCGGCGATGGCGATCAGCCGCTGTGACCCGGAGTTCTGTGGCTGGCCTTGGCCGTTGTGCCGTCTGGTGGGCAACTCGCCCTTCTCCTTGCGGGCCTTGATCGCGCCGACGGTGCGGTGGGCCTTCTCCCAGGCCAGTTCCTCGGTCGGGGCGATGATCGGGCGGAACGCCGCCTGGATGCGGGGCGCTTCGGTGCGGCCCGCGGCCTTCGCGGCGGCCTTCACGGACTCGATCTGCTCGGCGGTCTTCTCCAGGGGCTCGCCCCACAGGCAGAAGATGTCGGCCTCGGCGCCTCCAGCGGCGTACGCGGCGGGCGACGAACCACCGAACGACACGCCGGGACGGGGATGTTGGACCGGAAAGACGTCGCTCACGAAATCGTGGAACCGGTAGTGCTCGCCTTCGTGATCGAACGGCTCGTGGGTGGTCCAGATCTTCTTGACGATCCGGATGTACTCGCGGGTGCGGGCGTACCGTTCGTCCTTCGTCAGGGTGTCGCCCTCGCGGCCCTGTTCGTGGTCGTTGCCGCCGGTGATGAAGTGCACGGTGAGCCGGCCCTCGCTGATCTGGTCGAGGGTGGCGAAGGTCTTCGCGGCGAAGGTCGGGTACGAGACGTTGGGCCGGTGGGCGAGCAGGATCTGGAGGCGGTCCAGTCTGCTCGCGATGTAGGCGGCGGCCGGGGCGGGATCCGGCGATCCGGAACCGTAGGCGAACAACACCCGGTCCCAGCCGTTCTCCTCGTGGGCCCGCGCGAGCCGGAGCGTGTACTCCTTGTCGAAAGCGGCACCGGAGCGCGGGACGGTCTCGGAGCCGTCATGAGTGGCGGCGATACCAAGGAACTCCACTGGCATGGGAGATGGCCCTTCTCGAGTCCTGTGGGTCGTGCCGTGGAAAGCGGGGCGAGGCAGGACTGAACACCCCGTGGAGGCACGGAATTTGACGATGCATCGGAGAGCTGGGATCCGGGTCGCGTGATGACACCGGGACACGCGCCTCGGGTCATGCCGGATGACGGCGGCGCGTGACAGGCCTCGCGGGACCGTCCGGACATCCATGCAGCGTGTGCTCAGCGCACGCCTATGACGATGCCACGAAGAAGGAATCCGCCCACGACAGGATCACCAAGGGGGGACGGGCCGTTCATACGGCCCGCTGTCGCGTCAGGCGCGACACGCGGCGGACCACACCCGGCCGAAGTCGATGTGGTCCCGGGTGACCAGGCGATGCTCGGCGTTCATGCAACTCATTCAGCAGTGCGCCTGGCTTCCCGTCAACTACGGTCCGAATGCCGGACGACCGGACGTGGCCGGTACTCATCGGCTCGCCTCTCCGCCCGTGGGACCGCTCCTCCTGATTTCCTATTGATTTACTAGGAAATCATTGACCGCGCGTCCCGAGGATGCGCAGGATGATGTACATGCCCCCCACGCAGCAGCGACTGGTTCGCCGTCGGCACGTCGACTTCGGTCGCGTCGCCAGCGCCGTCTGTCGCAGCGCGTAGGGCGCGCGGCACCCACACGTTGAACGTGCCGCCGCTCCTTCTCCCGCCCGGGCGATCACGCGATGCCGCCCAAGCCGAACCCGGGCACGGCTCACCGGCGCCGCGTCGTCACCGTACGGCGCGTGGACCACCAAGTGCGTGCCCGACCGGCAAGAGATTCCCGACACGGCACCTTGCCACCGACTTTGAGGAAACCACCATCATGGACGTTGTCACCGCGCCGTCGGGACCCGCCACCGAATCCGACCGGACCGGACTCGAGCCGGCCGGACCTGACCCGGCCGGACCCGGCCACGCACACTGGCTGCGTGCGGCCCGCGAGACGGCGGAAGACCTGGCCACGGACGCGGTGGCCAGGGAGCAGGCGGGCAAAACCCCCTTCGACGAGGTCTCCCGACTGTGCGAGGCGGAACTGCTGACGCTGCTCGTACCGGCCGGCGCCGGAGGAGGCGGCGCGGACTGGGCGACGGCCTACGCCGTCGTCCGGGAGATCTCCGCCGCCGACGCCGCGATCGGTCAACTGCTCGGCTGTCACTACTTCCTGTCGTGGAGCGCGCTGTCCTTCGCCGCCTCCGCGCGCGCCACCGAGACCGCCCGGCGCTCCACGAAGAAGCCCTTCCTCTGGGGTGGCGGTCTCGCCCGCCAGGAACCGCCTCTGAGGCTGGCCAGGAGAGGCGGCGGCTACGTCCTGGACGGTCGGCAGAACTACGCCACAGGGGTCCAGGTCGCCGACCGCCTCGCCGTACGGGGCGAGCGGGTCGACACCGGCGAGCCCTTCGCCGTCGTCGTCGATCCCGCCCATCCCGGTGTGCGGATCGACGCCGACTCGGAAACCTTCGGCCAGCGGCTCGCGGCCGGCGGCAGCGTGGATTTCGACGCCGTACCGGTCGCCGCCGGCAACGTGCTCGGATCCCTGTCCGCGGACGAGGACGTCCTGTCACCCCTGACCGCCTTCACCTCGCCGGTCGGACGCCTCCTCTCCGTCCAGTTGCTGCTCGGTATCGCCGAGGGAGTGCTCACCGAAGTACGCGAATACAGCCGGGCGGGCCACTCGCTCTGGCATCCCGCCTGGCCGGTCGGCTCTCCCTCGGACCCGCGGATCCTGATCCTGCACGGAGAACTCACCGTTCTCACCCGCTCCGCCTCGGCACTCAACGAGCAGGCGGTGCAAGCCGTGCTGGGCGGACTGGCACGCGGCGAAGCCCTGAGCTACGACGAGTACGCGGAGATCTCCGTTCTCGTGACCATGGCCGAAGCCGCCGCGTCCAGGGCCGCACAGGAGTCCACCACCCGTGCCCTCGAGGTCGTCGGCGCCCGCTCCGCGTCCTCACGGCTGGGCTTCGACCGCTTCTGGCGCAATGCGCGAACCCTCACCCTGTACGAGCCCGTCGGCGCCCGACTCCGTGACGTCGGGGACTACTTCCTCAACGGCGCGCACCCTCCGTTCGTCCTGCCCCTCTGAACGAGAGAGCGTCGAAACCGACCCGAGCCGTACGGATAGTGCGCCCATGCGGATTCCAGCCAGGGCGAGATCCTCGAAGGCGTCACGTTCGCCGACGTCGCGGCAGCCCAACTGCCCGCTGATGTCGGCGCGTTGACGGACACCCGCGGAGCTGGGCAAACCCCTGACTCCGCGCGCCCGCAGCCTCTCTCCCCGGACAGGGAAGCCGGGACGGTGTCCCTGGACGGCCGGCGCTCTGATCCACCGTGCCGAAGCCGCCGGCGCCACGGCGGATCGCGCCCGGCGTCCCGTCCCCGAAGCGGCGGCAAGCGGCACATGTTCGTGTCAGCCGCCGGAAACCCCAGGTGAGCGGGGCATCCGGCCGGGCATCAGGTGGCGCAATATTTCAGCAACACGCATATTCCTAGGGGATCGATAGGGTTCGACCCGTGCCTCCCACCGACCGCGTCCGAGACCACGCCGGCCAGGGCGCGACCACCGTCGCCGCCCACCGCGCGCGGCGCAGGCTGCGCGCCGACCGGGCCCGGCAGCTGGCCGACCTCCTCCGCCACCAGCTCCTCACCGGCGGCTTCCCCACAGACACGTTGCCTCACGAGTCGATCCTCGCCGGCGACTACCGCGCCTCCCGCAACACCGTCCGCCAAGCCCTCGACCTGCTGCGCGCCGAAGGTCTCGTCGAACGCCAGCCGGGCGTCGGCACCGTGGTGGTCGCCCGGAAGTACCCGCACGGCCTCGACCGTCTGATGGGCCTGGCCGAAACCCTCCATGAACACGGCCGGGTCACCAACGAGGTCCGCACGGCGGGCCCCGCCCCGGCACCGGCCCCGGTCGCCGAACGCCTGCACGTCCCGCCCGGCACGGACGTCCTCTACATCGAACGCCTGCGTCGCCTGGGCGGCCTCCCGCTCTCTCTCGACCTCACCTACATCCCCCTCGACATCGGCACCGCCCTGCTCGGCGCCGACCTGGAGAACACCGACGTCTTCCGTCTCCTGGAGACGATCACCGGCCTGCCCCTGGGGCACGCCGAGATCACCCTGGAGGCGGTCACCGCGGACGCCCACTCCGCCGCCGTGCTCGAAGCCCCGCGCGGCACTGCCGTCCTCATGCTGGAACGGCTCACGCACCTCGCCGACGGCCGCCCGGTCGACCTGGAGTTCATCCGGTTCCGCGGCGACCGCATCACGATGAGCGGTCTCCTGCACCGGTCTCACTGACGCCACCACCTTCCTCCGTACGACCTCTCCGGAGACAGTCATGCCCTTGGTACCCCAGCGGGCCGACGTGCCCGTGACCATCGACCAGTCGAAGTGCATCGACGGCTGCACCCTCTGCGTGGACATGTGCCCGCTGGACTCCCTCGCCATCGACGACAGCAGCGGCAAGGCGTACATGCACGTCGACGAGTGCTGGTACTGCGGCCCGTGCGCGGCCCGCTGTCCCACCGGAGCCGTCACGGTCAACATGCCCTATCTGCTCCGGTGAAAGGCCTCGAACTCTCATGAAACGCAGTGCAGTTGTCGCGAGCTGCCTCTTGCTCCTCCCCCTGACGGCGTGCGGCGGCACCGCCACGGCGGGAAGTGACGGCTCCACCATCACCGTCACGGTCGGCTACCAGTCCAAAACCATCAACACCGTCACGGCAGGTACTCTCCTGCGCTCCCTCGGCTCTTTCGAGAAGGAGCTCGACGCCCTCCACGACGGCCACACCTACAAGGTCGACTGGCAGGACTACGCCACCGGTGCCCCGATCACCGCCCAGATGACCGCCGGGAAGATCGACATCGGCTCGATGGGCGACTTCCCGCTCCTGATCAACGCGGCCCGGGGCCAACAGCTCGGCCGTCCCACCCGTCTCGTCTCGGTCACCGGCTACAACCTGCGCGGTGGCCTCAACACCGTCGTCACCGCTCCCGGCTCCGAACTCGGCTCTCTCGCGGACCTGAAGGGCAAGAAGGTCTCTACGAGCATCGGCTCCGCCGCCGACGGCACTCTCATACGCGCTCTGCGACGCGTCGGCATCGACCCCGACAAGGACATCCAGAAGCTCAACCAGCAACCGGCGGTGGGAGCGTCCGCCCTCGCCGGGGGCAGCGCCGACGCGCTGTCCCAGTTCGTCGCCTGGCCGGGCCTGCTCGCCTACCAGGGCAAGGCCAAGGCCCTGTACGACGGCGCCCAGCTGAACCTGCCGACCTTTCACGGGGTCACCGCCCGCGAGGACTTCGCCCAGAAACGGCCCGACGTCCTGGAGGCCTTCCTCAAGGCCCAGACGGAGGCCACGGACTATCTCGACGCCCACCCCGTCTCCGCCGCCGAGAAGGTCGCCGAGGCCACCGGCCTGCCCGCCGAGGTCGTCTACCTCTACAACGGCGCCCACGGCATCTCCACCTTCGACCCGGCGATCAAACCGAAGCTCGTCTCCGCCCTCAAGCAGGACGTGTCGATCCTCAAATCGGCGAAGCTCACCGGCGACGTGGACGTCGACGCCTTCGTCGACGACCGGTACGTCAGGAAGGCCCTCGGCGCCGACTACGCCGAGCGCCTCAGCACAGGGCCCGCACCGGTCGCGAGCGAGGTGTGGCCCAGGGGCGCCCGGCAGGTACGCACCTTCAAGTCCCCGGCGGAACTGCTGCGTCATGTCGCCCGGCACGAGGCCACGATCCGCGCCGCCTACGTACCCGACGCCACCACCGGCACCCTGTGGTTCGCCGACAAGGCGGTCTGGGTGACGGACGGCGGCCGGCTGCTCCCCTTCGTCGCACCGGCGACCGCCGAGGTGTACGTCGCCGGGCACACCGGCGCCCGCGTCATCACCTACGCCGACGCGCTGCGGCGGGCGTCATGACCCGGGACGTGCGACAAGTGAGCCGGTTCGCCCCCCGGTATCCGCGGCGGGCGGGCCGGTTCGCCCTGCGACTCGGCTCCCTGGCGGCCGCCCTCGTCCTCTGGCAGTTGCTGACCGGCCTCGACGTCGACCTGTGGCTGCGCTTCTCGCAGTTCCCCACGGTCGCCGACGTGGCACGCGCCTTCACCGACCGTCTGACGGGCCCCGACTACTGGACGGACCTCACCGACAGCCTCACCCGCATCCTCACCGGCTTTGTGCTCGCCGCCGTCCTGGGCGTGGCCACGGGCGTGCTCGTGGCCCGCTCCCGCCTCGCAGAGGACCTGCTCGGCCCGCTGCTGGAGGTGATCCGGCCCATCCCGGCCATCGCCCTGGTCCCCGTGGCGATCCTCCTGCTGCCCTCCAACGAACAGGGCATCGTCTTCATCACCTTCACCGCCGCCTTCTTCCCGGTCCTGGTCTCCACCCGGCACGCCGTGCGCGCGCTGACTCCGGTGTGGGAAGAGGCTGTGCGCACCATGGGCGCCGGCCGCCTGCGCATCCTCGCCTCGGTCGTCCTGCCGGGCGCGCTGCCCGGCATCTTCGGCGGCCTGTCGGTGGGACTCGGCGTCTCATGGATCTGCGTCATCTCCGCCGAGATGATCTCCGGCCAGTACGGCGTCGGCTACCGCACCTGGCAGGACTACACGATCGTCAACTATCCAGGCGTGTTCGTCGGGATGGTGACGATCGGCGTCCTCGGCTGGGTCACCTCCACGGCCGTGGAGGTCCTGGGCCGTCACCTGACCCGCTGGTTGCCGCGTACCTCGTACGTGCCCGGCGTGCGGGTACCGCGGCAGGCGCGCGGTGCCACCGCCCCCGTACCGGCAGCGCCCAGCACCGAGAAGGACGTGCCCCATGACCAGCTCGTCTGAAGTCCGTTCACCATCGCGCTCCGGGGCGGCCCTCGCCCTGCGCGGCGCCACCATCGGCCGCCCGGACGCGCCCGTGCTGCACGAGGTGGACCTCGACGTGGCCCCCGGCGAGATCCTCACCGTCGTCGGCCCCTCCGGCTGCGGCAAGTCGACACTGCTGCGCACCCTCGCCGGGCTGCTGTCTCCGCTGGCCGGACAGGTGATCCAGGACGCGCACCCGCTGAGGGGTCCCTCCGCCCACCGCGCCCTGGTCTTCCAGGAGGACGCCCTGCTGCCCTGGCGTACCCTGCGCGCGAACGTCGAACTGCCCCTCGTCATACAGGGGTTGCCGCGAGCCGAACGCCGTGCTCAGGCCGAGTCCTGGCTCACCCGGGTCGGACTCGCCGAGCAGGCACGGCAGTTGCCGCACCGCGTGTCCGGCGGCCAGCGCCAGCGCGCGCAACTGGCCCGCGCCCTGGCTCCGGCACCGCGCGCCGTCCTCATGGACGAGCCGTTCGGCGCCCTCGACGCCCAGTCCCGCGCCGGTATGCAGGATCTGCTGGTGGAGGTGTTGCGGGGCACGGGTGCGACCGTCGTGTTCGTGACCCACGACGTCGACGAGGCGCTGTTCCTCGGCGACCGCGTCGCCCTGCTCGGCTCCGGCCGGCTCGCCGCGCTGCACGACGTGCCCCGCTCGCGCGACCGCGCCGCGCACGACGACCCTGCGCGCGTGGCACTGCGACGCGAAGTCCTCTCCTCGCTCGGTACCTGAAAGGCACTCCGGTGACCACCTCCGTGAACACCCTCCTGGAGATCCCCGCCCCCGGCGACGCCGAGGAGCTGAGCTGCGACGTCCTCGTCATCGGGGGCGGCACCGCCGGCACCATGGCGGCGCTGACGGCCGCCGAACACGGCGCTGACGTGCTCCTGCTGGAGAAGGCACACGTCCGGCATTCCGGCGCGCTCGCGATGGGCATGGACGGCGTCAACAACGCGGTCGTCCCGGGCCGCGCCGAGCCCGACGACTACGTCGCCGAGATCACCCGCGCCAACGACGGCATCGTCGACCAGTCCACCGTCCGTCAGACCGCCACCCGCGGCTTCGCCATGGTGCAGCGCCTGGAGTCGTACGGGGTGAAGTTCGAGAAGGACGAGCACGGCGAGTACGCGGTGCGCCAGGTGCACCGCTCCGGCTCCTACGTGCTGCCGATGCCGGAGGGCAAGGACGTCAAGAAGGTTCTGTACCGGCAGCTGCGACGGCGTGAGATGCGCGAGCGGATCCGCATCGAGAACCGGGTGATGCCGGTTCGCGTGCTGACGGCCGGAGGGCAGGCCGTGGGTGCGGCCGGGTTCAACACCCGTACAGGCCGGTTCGTCACCGTCCGCGCGGGCGCCGTGATCCTGGCGACCGGCGCCTGCGGCCGCCTCGGCCTGCCCGCCTCCGGTTACCTGTACGGCACGTACGAGAACCCGACCAACGCGGGTGACGGCTATTCCATGGCGTATCACGCGGGCGCCGAACTCACCGGTATCGAGTGCTTCCAGATCAACCCGCTGATCAAGGACTACAACGGGCCGGCCTGCGCCTACGTGGCCAATCCCTTCGGCGGCTACCAGGTCAACCGGCACGGAGAGCGATTCGTCGACTCCGACTACTGGTCCGGGCAGATGATGGCCGAGTTCGCCGCCGAGCTGGCCTCCGACCGCGGCCCGGTGTACCTGAAGCTGAGCCACCTCCCGGAGGAGTCGGTCGCGGCCCTGGAGACCATCCTGCACTCGACCGAGCGCCCGACGCGGGGCACGTTCCACTCCGGCCGCGGCCACGACTACCGGACGCACGACGTCGAGATGCACATCTCCGAGATCGGTCTGTGCGGCGGCCATTCGGCCTCAGGAGTACGGGTGGACGACCACGCCCGTACGACCGTCCCGCGTCTGTACGCCGCAGGCGACCTGGCCTGCGTACCGCACAACTACATGATCGGCGCGTTCGTGTTCGGCGACCTGGCGGGCGCGGACGCGGCCCGGTACACGGCGTACGAGGGCGAACTGCCGTCCGGCCAACTGCGCGAGGCCCACGACCTGATCTACCACCCCCTGCGCAACCCGGACGGCCCGCCGCAACTCCAGGTCGAGTACAAACTGCGCCGCTTCGTGAACGACTACGTGGCTCCGCCGAAGTCCGGCGCCCGGCTGTCCCTCGCCCTGGAGGCGTTCGAGCGGATGCGGGCCGACATCGCCGCCATGGGCGCCCGCACCCCGCACGAGCTGATGCGCTGCGCCGAGGTCACCTTCATCCGCGACTGCGCGGAGATGGCTGCGCGGGCGTCCCTGGCCCGTACGGAGTCCCGCTGGGGCCTCTACCACGACCGCCTCGACCACCCGCGGCGCGACGACGCGTCCTGGTTCCACCACCTGGACCTGTACAAGTCACCTTCCGGGGCTATGGAGTTCACGGCACGCCCCGTGGCCCCGTATCCGGTACCGGTCGACGGATTCAACCCGGTCGGCGGCCCCTCTCGCCACCTCGGTGAGGTCCACCCGCAGCAGGTGGCGACGGCCGGGACCCGGGAAGCGGCGCCGGTGGCGATGGGGCCCGAGCACACGCCGGTGGGCACAGCCCTCCCCCACGATGCCGCCACCGAGGCACCTGCCACGCCTCGCCTGCTCCAGCTCCTCTCGCTCGCGGAGGAAGAACCCGAACTGGCCTCCGTCGCGCCCTACTTGACCGACTCCGACCCCGTCGTCCGCAGGACCGCCGTCACCGTTCTGACGGAAACCGTGCCGCCGGGCACCGGACCGGCCCTCGCCGCCGCGCTCGTCGACGCCGACGCGGGCGTGCGCGAGGCCGCGGCGGGCTCGCTGCGCGAACTCGTCGAGACGCTGCCGGCCGAAGGAGCCCTGCGGGAGGGGCTCGCCTTCGCCCTCTCCGCGGACGACTCCGTCGTGCGCGCCGCGGCACTCGACGTCCTGCGCGCCCTTCGCCTCGGTAACGCCGAACTGTTCAGGGGGTCCCTGTCCGACTCCAGCATCGCCGTCCGCATCGAGGCCGTACGGGCGCTCGTGTCGGTCGACGCCACCGACGAGGTCGCCCGTGCGGCCGGGGACCCGTCCCGCGAGGTCCGCGTCACGATCGCCAGGGCGCTGGGCACCGGCGCCGCCGGACGGCTCGGCGACACGCCGCCGACGGGTTCCGGGCCGACCCGGGCGCGCGCGGTCCTGGCCGAGCTCGTCGCCGACCCGGACGCCCTGGTGCGAGCGGCCGCCTACGAGGCGCTGGCGGCCACCGGCTGCCCGGCACCCCTGGACGCCCTCGCCATGGCCGCCCTGTCCGACACCGCCTGGCAGGTCCGGGCCGGCTCCGCCAAGGCCCTGTCGGCCGCGGACCCCGCGACGGCCGTCCCCGCCCTGGCCAGGGCTCTCGCCGACCCGAACGCCGACGTACGCAAGGCGGCCGTACTCGCGCTGACCCTCCACCGTGCCACCGAGGACGCCCGCGCGGCCCTGGCCACGGCGACAACGGACTCGGACGCGGACGTACGGGCCTACGCGACGCGAGCGGTGTGGCTCGACGAGGTCCACTGAGCACAGCGGGAAGGGTGGGAGGGCGTCCACTCCGCACCGCGCCAAGATCATCCGAATTGGCCGGTATTCCGGATCGTCTGCTACGGCAACATGTCGGCCTCATGGCAGGACGGCCAACACCCTGGTGTGCGCCGCGAAGTACGGACCAAGCTGACGCTCGTTCGTTCCTTCGCGCCCTCTTCCCCCCAGAAAGTTCCCCCCACGCATGCCTTCGTCCTGCCCCTCTCGCGTGCCCGAGGCACACCCCTCTCCTGTGGTGAGGAGGTGCCGCACATGGTGCGCCATGTGACGCGCAAGGCGCTCGGCTGGCTCCTGATGATCGTGGTCGCGACCAACGCCACGTATTTTCTGGCCAGTTGGTTTCTGGACCCACGGTCGAACTTCAAGGAGCTGCGGCCCGTCCGCAGCGAAGCACAGATCGACCGGGCCCTCGCGCCGTACAACCTCGACCCGCGAGTACCGCTCGTACACCGGTGGTGGGACTGGTTCACCTCGGTGGCCCTCCACTTCGACTGGGGCAGGTCGCCCACCGGGGTCTCCGTCAACGAGGAGGTGGGCTACCGGTCCCTCGTCAGTGCGGAGTTGGTCGTCATCGCGACCGTCCTGTCCGTCGTGATCGGCGTCGCGCTCGGTGTGTACACGGCCTCACGGCAGTACGGCTGGGCCGACCGGGTCTCGCAGGCCGTGTCCATCGCGGTGTTCAACGTTCCGACATCCGTCGCCGCGCTCGCCGTGGTCTTCGTCGCGATCTGGCTGAACCAGCACGCCGGACTGCACTTCCTCTACGTCGCCGGAGAGAACTCACCCGCCGTCGAGGGACTGCTCCCGACCATCGGCGACCGCCTCCTGCACCTGATCCTGCCCACGCTGACACTGACACTGATGGGTTACGTGGGTTACCACCTGACGCAGCGTTCGCTGCTGCTGGACACGATCAACGCCGACTTCGTCCGCACGGCTCAGGCAACGGGGCTCACCCGCGCCCAGGCGGTCCGCAGACACGCCCTGAGGTCCGCGCTCATTCCGACGGCGGCCTCCGTGGCGTTCAGCGTCCCCGCCATCTTCACCGGTGCCGTCATCACCGAGACGGTCTTCGGCTGGAACGGCATGGGCCGCTACTTCATCCAGACCATCAGCAAGAACGACGTGCACGGAACCGTCGCGACGGCCGCCTTCGCCGCGGCCCTGACCGCGGTCGGCGCGATCCTGGCGGACATCGCCACGGTCTTCCTCGACCCTCGCGTGAGGGTGAGCTGACATGGCCACCGAAGCGACGGCCGATGCCGCCGACCGTGGCACGACGGCAACCGAACCCGTCCGGGACACGGTTCACTCCGCTCGCCGGACGACAAACCTCGGCCTCGGCCGGCTCTATCTGCGACGGTTCCTGCGCAACCGGCTCGCCGTCGCCGGTGTGGCGATCTTCGTGCTGCTGGTGCTGTTCGCGGCCGTCGGCGGTCTGTTCACGTCCTACGCCTTCACCGACGCCGACTTCACCGCGCTCACCCAACCTCCCAGCGCCGTGCACTGGTTCGGCACCAACCAGGGCGGCAACGACATCTACGCCAGTGCGGTGCACGGCCTCCAGCGTTCCCTGGTCATCGCCGTGAGCGTGTCCGTGCTGACCGTCGTCGTCGCGGCGGTGATCGGCTCCGGCGCCGCGTACGTCGGAGGCCGGGTCGAGCGGGTGACACTCGCCGTCATCCACTTCCTGCTGATCGTCCCCTCGTTCCTCATCCTGGCCCTGGTCTCCCACCGCCTGGCCGGCGACTGGCGCGTCCTCATCGTCGTACTGACCGTCTTCGGCTGGATGTCCACCGCACGGGTGATCTGGTCCGTCTCGACCTCGCTGCGCGAGCGGGACTACGTGACGGCGGCCGAGTTCATGGGCGTCAGCCCACTGCGCATCGTCCTGCGCCACATCATCCCCAACCTCGGCTCTTTGCTCATCGTCAACCTCACCCTCGGTGTCGTCGCGACCGTACTCAGCGAAACCGCCCTGTCGTTCCTCGGGTTCGGCGTCCAGACCCCGGACGTCTCCCTCGGCACGATGCTCGCGGACGGGGCGAGCAGCGTCACGAGCGCGCCCTGGCTCTTCGCCTTCCCCGCGGGTCTTGTCGTCCTGCTCACGGTGTCGATGACCTTCATCGGCGACGGGCTGCGCGACGCCCTCGACCCCACGTCGGTGACCGGCTCGGCAGGAGGCCGACGATGACCCTCGCGACCCCTCTGCTCGATGCGGTGCCTCCCGCCGGGACCGCGCCCGTGCTGTCCGTACACGATCTGCGGATCTCCTTCCCCTCCGAGGCCGGAACCGTCGAGGCGGTACGCGGAGTCAGCTTCGACCTGCTGCCCGGCCGTACCCTCTGCATCGTCGGCGAGTCCGGCTCGGGCAAGTCGGCCACGGCCATGGGAATCATGGGCCTGCTGCCGCCCTCCGCTTCGCTGCGCGGCGAGGTGCTGCTCGGCGGACAGAACCTGATCGGTCTCGATGACCGGGCGCTCTCCCGGGTACGGGGCAAGTCCATCGGCATGATCTTCCAGGACCCGCTGTCCGCGCTCACACCGATCTTCTCCGTGGGCAGACTGCTCTCCGATGCCCTGCGGGTCCACCAGAACCTGACCAAGCGGGCCGCCTGGGAGCAGGCCGTCGAACTGCTCGATCTCGTCGGCATCCCCGACGCGCGGAACCGGGCCACAGCCTTCCCGCACGAGTTCTCCGGCGGCATGCGCCAGCGCGTGGTCATCGCCCTGGCCATCGCCAACAGACCGTCCGTACTCGTGGCGGACGAGCCCACCACCGCGCTCGACGTCACCGTGCAGGCCCAGATCCTCGACGTGCTGCGACGGGCGCAGCAGGAGACCGGCGCCGGTCTCGTCCTCATCACGCACGACCTCGGGGTCGTGGCCGGGCACGCGGACGACGTCGCCGTCATGTACGCGGGGCGCTTCGTGGAACGGGCGGGCGTCGAGGAACTCTTCCGCCGGCCGACGATGCCGTACACCGCGCGGCTCCTCGCCGCGGTGCCGACCGTGGACGGCGGGGTCCGGCGGCCGCTCGTGCCGATCGGCGGAGAGCCACCCGCCCTGGTGGGCCTCCCGGACGGCTGCGCCTTCGCGAGCCGGTGCGCCGTCGCCCTCGACGCGTGCCACTCCGGCGAACCCGAATTGAGCCAGGTCGGCGGCCACGGGCAGGTGGCCTGTCTGCGTGCCACGGAGATCGCCGACGGATCTCTCGATCCGCGCGGCGATGTCGTGCCGGTCGCCGGGGAGGCGGCTTCCGGTCGGCCCGAGGCCGGCGAGACGGTGCTTCGGGTCGAGGAGCTCGTCAAGACGTTTCCGGTCACCAAGGGCGCACTCCTCAAGCGCCGGACCGGCACCCTGCGCGCCGTCAACGGAGTCAGCTTCGAACTGCGTGCCGGGGAGACCCTGGGCCTGGTGGGCGAGTCAGGCAGCGGAAAGACCACGACGCTGATGGAGATCCTCCGGCTCAGGCAGCCCGAGGGCGGCCGGATCGAGATCGCCGGCACCGAGGTGGGGACGGCCGGATCACGCTCACTGGTACGGGAGTTGAGGCAGGACGTCCAGATCGTCATGCAGGATCCGCTGGGGGCTCTGGATCCGCGCCTGCCCGTCTTCGAACTGCTCGCCGAGCCCCTGCGGGCGATCGGACGGGACCGCGCGTCGATCCGCTCCCGTGTGCGCGAACTGCTCGGGCTCGTCGGTCTGGACGATGCCGTGAGCGACCGGTTCCCGTCCGCCCTGTCCGGCGGTCAGCGCCAGCGGGTCGGCATCGCGCGCGCCCTGGCGACCGAGCCCAGGCTCCTGGCCCTCGACGAGCCGCTGTCCGCCCTGGACGTGTCGGTCCAGGCCGGGGTGATCAACCTGCTGGCACGGCTCAAGCGTGAACTCGGGCTCGCCTACCTCGTGGTCGCCCACGATCTGGCCGTGGTCCGTTACATCTCCGACCGCATCGCGGTGATGTACCTGGGGCACATCGTCGAGACCGGCGACACCGAGACGATCTTCACCGAGCCGAAGCACCCGTACACCCGGGCGCTGTTGTCGGCCGTCCCGAGGCCCGATCCGCTGCGGGAACGCACCCGCGAACGTGTCGTGCTGGAGGGCGAGCAGCCGAGCGCCGCGCGACTGCCCGCGGGCTGTGTCTTCGTCGACCGCTGCCCGCTGTACCGCCGTTCCGATGACGACGTCCGCCGCCGCTGTCGCCAGGAACGCCCTGTGCCGACCCCCGTGACCGGGCAGCCCGGCCATCTGTACGCCTGCCACGGCGTCTGAGCTTCTGCCCGGGCCGCGTCGAGGACCACCCGCACTCTCCCGAACCCGGGTGCCCGGCATCGACCTCCGGGTTCCCGTCCACCTCCACCACCGACCAGAAGGATCCACCCCCCATGCGCTCACGACTGGCCCTGCCCGTCGCCCTCATCGCCGCCGTTTCCGTCGCCGCCACCGCATGCCAGTCCTCTTCCGGGAAGGATTCCGCGGGCCCTGACGCGAAGGATGCCCCGTCCGCCGCGTCGGCCGCCGCCGACTACAACCCCACGCCGTACGACAGGATCAAGGACGGCGGCACCTACACCACGGTCGGGACCTTCGACGACCAGGGCAACCCGTTCAACGTCAATGCGACACTGACGGCCGCTCGCGTCTGGGCCTGGTACAACGCCGACGCGATCACCTACACGCCGACCGGCGAGGTTCAGTACAACCCGGACTACTACAGCGACGTGAAGGTGTCCGTCGAGGACGGCAACCAGAAGGTGACGCTGACGATCAATCCCCAGGCCGTCTTCAACGACGGCACGCCGATCGACTGGACCGCGATCAAGTCGACGTGGAAGGCCAACAACGGTTCCGACAAGGCGTACGCCGCCTCGTCCACGGACGGCTACGACCGGATCACCTCGGTGGAGAAGGGCACGAACGCCAAGCAGGCGGTCATCACCTTCAAGGGCGTCAACGCCTCCTGGTCGAGCCTGTTCACGACCTTCCTGCATCCCAAGGCCGCCACGGTCGGCAACTTCAACAAGGCGTACGTCAAGAAGGCTCACCCTGAGTGGGGCGCGGGTCCGTACACCGTCGGCAGGTGGGACACCCACTCGGGCAACATCACCTTCGTCCGCAATCCGAAGTGGTGGGGCAAGAAGGGCAGGCTCGACCAGCGCGTCTACGTGAACCTGGAATCGACCGCCGCGGTCAACGCCTTCAAGAACGGCCAGCTCGACTATGTCTCGGCCGTCGACGCCGAGAGCCTGAAGCAGGTCAAGGGGCTCAAGGGCACGGAGATCCGCAGCGGCGGAAGCCCCTTCGAGTACTCGCTGTACTTCAACACGAAGTCTCCCGTCCTCGCCGACAAGGACGTGCGCAAGGCCGTGGAGGAGAGCATCAACCGCTCGCAGATCGCGAAGATCCAGTTCCAGGGCCTCGACTACAAGGAACCGCTGCCCGGTTCGGCCGTGCTGTACAGCTTCCAGAAGGGCTACGAGGACAACGTCTCGGCCGTACTGAAGTACGCGCCCGACGAGGCCAAGAAGGCGCTCGACGCCGCCGGCTGGAAGCCCGGAGGCGACGGCGTCCGGGCCAAGAACGGCAAGAAGCTCGAAGTGGGCTACACCCTCCTCGGCGACGACCCGCTGGACAAGGCCACCGCCGGCGCCTTCGCCGCCATGCTGAAGCCGGTCGGCATCCGGCTGGTCATCAAGAAGGCCGACGAGGCGGAGTTCTCCACCATCCTCAGCGACCGCAAGTTCGATCTGTTCCTCTCGGGCAACCGCTCCATGGACCCGTTCGGCGCCCGCTACCTGTGCGACTTCTACTGCTCGGACCGCGCCTCCAACATCACGGGCGCGGGTTCGGCCGCACTCGACGAGGAGGTCCGCGCCACCACGACCATCGCCGACCTGGACCAGCAGGCCGGGGCCGCCAACAAGGTCGAGCGGAAGGCGCTCCAGCAGTACGCCTTCCTCCCGCTCTTCAGCGGCCCCTCGACGTACGCCGTGAAGAAGGGCCTCGCCAACGTCGGCGCGACCATCTTCTACAACCCGCTCCCCGAAACGGTCGGCTGGCAGAAGTGACATCGTCCCCGGCCGCGAGGCCGGGGATTCCCGTTCCGTCCAGCGGACGCTGATGTACGGGCCCACGCGACGCGAGCGGTGTAACGGTGCCCCGGGTCGGACGTTGCGGCATTCACCCCGGATCGCACGAATTGCGCCATTCGTGTGACGATGACTGAAGGACAAGGGCCGTCCCCCTTGAGCGTCACGCGAGGTGTCCGCACGGAAGACCGAGGAGGTCCTGATGACGGACCTGACCACCCGCTCCGCGACCACCAAGAACGAAACGGGCGAAGCCACGGGGATCCGGCGCTCCGGCACCGGTGATCCGGGCGGCAAGGGGCGGACCACCATCGCCGACGGCGTGGTGGCCAAGATCGCGGCGGCATCCGCACGCGATGTGCCCGGCATCCACGGCCTCGGCACAGGAATGACCCGGACCCTCGGGTCCGTCCGCGACCGGGTGCCCGCCGGGCGCCCCGGTCAGACCCGCGGCGCGAGCGTCGAGGTCGGCGAACGGCAGACCGCGGTGGATCTCGACGTCGTCGTCGAGTACGGGTACCCCATCACGGACGTGATCGCGGACATGCGCGTCGCCGTGGTCTCCGCCGTCGAGCGCATGACCGGGCTGGAGGTCGTCGAGGTGAACGTCGCCGTCGGCGACGTGCGTCTGCCGGACGAACCGGACGAGGAACCGCAGGACGGCCCTCGCGTGACGTGACCCGCCGTACCGGCGCCGGAGACTCGCATCCACCGGCCGCCGTGGAAGAACGCTCAGGAGATGCGTCGCCGTGGACGAAAGGGATCACGCGGACGGTGTCCGCCTCACAGCGCGCGAACGTGCCGCGCTGGCGGAGATCGAGGAGGGGCTGCGGCAGGACCACGCGCCGGCGCCGCACCGCCCGTCCGGCGGGCGCCGGCTGCCCGTCGCGGTCGCGCTGATGCTGATGTGCTCCGTGGTCCTCGCGGTGGTCGGCATCAGCACGTCGAACGCCGCGCTTCTCTGGTGCTTCGCGGTTCTGTGGCCGCTGACCGCGCTGCAGCTCGTCAGGTTGCTGGGCCGCTGGATCAGAAGCACGGGCCCTTTCACTCCGTGGTTCTGACCAGTTCGCGGCCTCCGGGGCCGGCAGAGGAACTTCCCGGCTTCCTCGCGTGGGCAGGCCGACAACATCGCCGTGATCGCGCGCGGGGCGCCTTGGTGTCTGCGGCAGCCCGGGTGAGCCGTGTCTCACAAGGGCGGCAGCGCTTGTCTATGCAACGAGTTGCATAGAAAGCTGTGCGGTATGGCGCTCGAACACGCGATCCTCGTCTCCCTGCTGGAAAAGCCGGGGTCCGGCTATGAGCTGGCCCGGCGGTTCGAGCGGTCCATCGGCTACTTCTGGACCGCGACGCACCAGCAGATCTACCGCGTGCTCAAGCGCATGGAGAGCGAGGGCGTGCTCGCCGTCCGGGACGTGCCGCAGCAGGGGCGGCCGGACAAGAAGGTGTACTCGGTCGCCGGCCCCGGGCGTGCCGTCCTCTCCGAGTGGCTGCACGAGCCGATCGAACCGGAGAGCATCCGTCACGATCTCGCGGTGAAGATCCGCGGCGCGGCCTTCGACGACCCGGCGGCGCTCGTCGACGAGGTCGAGCGGCACCACCGGATACACAGTGACCGGCTCGCGCGCTATCTCGCCGGGGAGCTGCGCGACTTCACCGGTCCTGACGCCCCCGCCCCTCTCGACGCCGGTCAGCAGCTCCAGCACGTCGTACTGCGCGGCGGCATCGCGTACGAGCGCATGACGATCGCCTGGCTCGACGACGTCCTCGCCACGCTCCGCACCCTCGACACGACGACCGATGTCACGGGAGGCGACCCGCAGGACGGCCCCGCGTGGCAGTCGGCCTGAACCACCCCAGCTTCCTCCGTCTCCCCGTCATGCAATCTCCAACCTCCCAACCCTCGGAAGGCGAACCTCTGTGACCACCACTCCGTTGCTGTTCAACCCGCGCACCTACGACCCGGCGCACTTCGACCCCGAGACGCGCCGGCTGCTGCGCGCCACCGTCGACTGGTTCGAGGAGCGCGGCAAGCGCCAGATCATCGAGGACTACCGCACCCGCGCCTGGCTCGGTGACTTCCTCGCCTTCGCCGCCAAGGAGCGCCTGTTCGCCACCTTCCTCACCCCGGCCTCCGCCGCCACGGACGAGGACCAGCGCTGGGACACCGCCCGGATCGCCGCCCTGAACGAGATTCTCGGGTTCTACGGTCTCGACTACTGGTACGCCTGGCAGGTGACCATCCTCGGTCTCGGCCCGGTCTGGCAGAGCGACAACGCCACGGCTCGCACGCGTGCCGCGGACCTCCTGTCCGAGGGCGAGGTCTTCGCCTTCGGCCTGTCCGAGAAGGCCCACGGCGCCGACATCTACTCCACCGACATGCTGCTGGAGCCCCAGGCCGACGGCGGTTTCCTGGCCGGCGGCTCCAAGTACTACATCGGCAACGGCAACGCCGCCGGCCTCGTCTCCGTGTTCGGCCGCCGCACCGACGTCGACGGCCCGGACGGATACGTCTTCTTCGCCGCCGACAGCCGCCACCCGGCGTACCACCTGGTGAAGAACGTCGTCGACTCCTCCAAGTTCGTCAGCGAGTTCCGTCTGGAGGACTACCCGGTCGCCCCCGAAGACGTCCTGCACACCGGCCGCGCCGCCTTCGACGCCGCCCTCAACACCGTCAACGTCGGCAAGTTCAACCTCTGTACCGCCTCGATCGGCATCTGCGAGCACGCGATGTACGAGGCCGTCACGCACGCGCACAACCGCATCCTCTACGGCCGTCCCGTCACCGCTTTCCCGCATGTCCGCCGGGAGCTGGCCGAGGCGTACGTCCGTCTCGTCGGCATGAAGCTGTTCAGCGACCGCGCCGTCGACTACTTCCGTTCGGCCGGTCCCGAGGACCGCCGTTACCTTCTCTTCAACCCGATGACGAAGATGAAGGTGACCACGGAGGGCGAGAAGGTCATCGACCTGATGTGGGACGTCATCGCCGCCAAGGGCTTCGAGAAGGACAACTACTTCTCGCAGGCCGCCATCGAGATCCGGGGCCTGCCCAAGCTCGAGGGCACGGTCCACGTCAACCTCGCGCTGATCCTCAAGTTCATGCGCAACCACCTGCTGGCCCCGATCGACGTGCCCGCCGTACCGACCCGCCTCGACGCGGCCGACGACGACTTCCTCTTCCGGCAGGGACCCGCTCGCGGCCTGGGTTCCGTACGCTTCCACGACTGGCGCCCCGCCTACGACTCGTACGCCGACGTCCCGAACGTCGCCCGCTTCCGCGAACAGGCCGACGCCCTGTGCGAGTTCGTCACCACCATGGCCCCCGACGAGAAGCAGGGCCGCGACCTCGACTTCCTCCTCTCCGTGGGGCAGTTGTTCGCGCTGGTGGTGCACGGACAGCTCATCCTGGAGCAGGCGCGTCTGACGGACCTGGACGAGTCGGTGCTCGACGAGCTGTTCTCCGTGCTGGTCCGTGACTTCTCCGGACACTGCGTCGAACTGCACGGCAAGGACTCCGCCACCGAGCAGCAGCAGGGCTGGGCACTCGGCGCGGTCCGGCGTCCCGTCGTGGACGAGGAGCGATCGGCACAGGTCTGGCAGCGCGTCGAGGCCCTGTCCGGGGCGTACGAGATGTCGCTGTAACGGCGCCGAGACGAGGTGGTCGTGTGCAACTAGCTGCTGTACAGGGCTAGTTGCACACGATCTGATGCCACGCGACCGATCTGGGCTCCCGGCTTCCGGGCTGCTCGGGGCGCGGGGCGGAATCTTCCCGGCCGAGGGTCCAGCCGTTGGCGAAGTCGCACCGGAGGTCGGTCCAGCGACGCAGTTCGGCGAGGGTGTCGTCGGGGTCGCCCCGAAGGTGGGCCAGTGCGTCGACCCACTGGCCCCAGAGGCCATCGGGTCGGGTGAAGCGATCCGCGTGGTGGGTGCCGAGGCGGGCGTCGAGACGGAGCAGGGCACCGAGGCCGGCGTGCTGGTCGTGGCGCAGGTCGGTGCGCGGTAGGTAGTGGTCGAGATACGCGGTGAGGATCTCGGCGGGCGCGGGGCCGGCGGTTCACCGGACGGTCCAGCGCCCACGTCGGGGACCTGTCCGGGCGAGCGAGACGGCGCCGGGTCCGTGGGCGTCAGGTGCTGGTGGGCCAGGTCCGCAGCAGGGCGGCGATCTTCCCGGCGGTGCAGGCGGGGTCGAGGAGCAGGTCCCTGAGGGCGATGGCATCCTCGCGTACGGGCTTGACGCCGATCCCGGCGGCTTCGAGGTACATGACGCCGCTGGCCGCGGCGACGGCGAGATTGGAACGCTCCAGCCAGCGGCACCGGCCCAGGGTGTGCACCAGGGCGGCGGCTTTGGCGTAGGGGCCTTCGTAGACGGGTTGCTCGAACAGCTCGGCACGGTGGCGCGCGACCGCCGAGGCGGGAACGCCGTAGTCGTCCGGCGCCGGATCGTCGGCTCCGGCGGCCTCGGCCACCTGAAGGATCCAGGGAACGTCGATGTGCAGATCCATCAGGCCGCGTGCGCTCCCCGAGCCGTCTGCTGGGCCTGTTCGACCTCATCGAAGACACTCTGGTGTTCGCTCAGGAAGCGGGCGGCCGCGTCCACCGCACGGGCACGCAGGCCGCTGGTGTCGTCCTGCACCAGTCGGGCGAGATAGTCCCCGATGCTCAGCCCCAGGTCGGCGGCTCGCTTCTTCGCGAGGTCCGCGACGTCCTCGTCCACACGCGCGCCCAGCTGTGTCTTCGCCATACCGACATGGTAACAGTCGTTACCAGATCGCGGAGGGAAAGGGGGAAACCGGCGGCTCCCGCACGTATCGTCCCCCTGCTGGACTGAACGTCCCGCACGCCTTGGGCGTCACAGGTCTGGTGTCGGAATCGACTCCGTTCGACCGTCTTCTTGGGGGCATCATGCGGTCTGTCAAAATGCTCGTCACCCTCGGTCTGGTCGCCGCCGCCGTCGGATGCGGCGACGACAGGGCACCCGCCGACAACCGTGTCCGCAACGTCGACACGGCCGAGCGTGCCCGCCGGGTCGCCACCGCCTGGGAGGGTTCCGAGGCGGCGCGTGTCTGGCGCCAGGGCTACTACCCGCTCGGCGACGCCGTCCAACTGCCCGACGGGGCCTTCCACGACGACGCCGACAAACGCGCCTACGCCACCCAGAATTTCCAACTGCGCGCCCCCCTTCCCGACACGGCGAAGAAGCAGGCGAAGGTCCGGTGGCGCGACGGCGATTCGCTGACCCTCCCCCTCGCCTCGGCACGGGAGGCCTACGACAAGCTCGCCCGCGGCAGTAACTCCGGCCCGGCCCTCACCGTGACCGCTGCCCGGCTCGGCCAGATGACGGTGCCGACCAGCCGGGGGACGGCGACGGTTCCGGCCTGGCTCTTCACCGTCAAGGGCTACGACACTCCGCTCAAGCGCGTCGCGGTCACCCCCTCGGAACTCCCCCGCTCACCGATCGGGGCCGTACCCGAGCAGACGAACCGACTGGGGCCGCTCGCCGGGCTGGACACCATCGCGCGGGACGGCAGGACGCTCACCCTGCGCGCCGAGCACGGAGGGTGCGACGACGGGCCGGCCGTCACTGTGCTCGAAGCCGAGGGCAGCGTGGTGTTCTCGGCCTCGATCCGAGGCACCGACGACGGGCCGTGCACATCCGAGTTGCGCGTCGAGAAGGTGACGGTGAAGCTGCGCCACCCGGTCGGTGACCGCATCCTCCTCGACGCGTTCACCGGCAGGCCCGTTCCTCCCCGCCAGCAGCCCGTCCGACCCGCGCAGTGACCGCTCGGGTGCAGCACGGGGCCTCCCTCACGTGAGGGAGGCCCCATACCGCTCGGTGTCGTCCGGCACCTACTCGATATTGATCCTGAAGGTACTGGTCGTGTTGCGGACGTCCTGGGCGTTGCCGCTCATCCGCAGGTTGCGGAAGGTGGCTTCGCCGACAGCCGGGCCCTGGCCGGGTTCCGGCAACTCGTTGGCCCAGATGCCGAATCCGGACTTGGCGTCGAAGGCGTCTCCGCTCTTCTTGGAGTTGGTGATGGAGATGTCGGTGAAGATGGTGTCCTTCACCGGGAACTGCGCCTGGCCGCCTACATAGTTGGTCTGGAACATGACGCCTCCGTAGGTGGAGTCGTCGATGTCGACGTCGTTGACCCGGATGCCCTGGAAGACCTTGGAGGCGGAGAACGCCCAGATGGCGGGGAAGACCTGCGAGCCCCAGAAGTGGCCGCCCGTCCTCTCCAGGGACACGTTCTCGATGGTCGTGGGCTCGGTCCCGAAGCCGTTCATCGGGTAGCCGAAGTCGAGCGAGGAGATCGTGACGCCGGAGTAGACGAGGGTGTCGGCGACGCGGAGGTTGCGGAAGGTGTTGTTGTAGCCGCCGTAGACGGCGATGCCGGCCGCTCTCCAGGTGAGCGTCGAGGTCAGGTTCTCGTAGAGGTTGTTCTTCTCGTCGGCGCCTCCGGCGTCGATCGCCGAGAAGAGGGCGAAGCTGTCGTCGCCCGTGGCGCGCGCGTCGTTGTTGACGACGTGGTTGTCCGTGGAGCCGTTGGTCATGTTGATGCCGTCGGCGAAGGTGTCACGGATGCGGGCGTTCTTGATGGTCATGCTGTCGGTGTTGGCGCCCCAGTAGAGGCACACCATGTGCTCGACCCAGATGTTGTCGATGGTGATGTCGGAGACGTTGGAGAAGTCGAACACCTTGCCCGGGCCGTCGATCCGGGACGTGTAGTTGCCGAGGTAGGTGAAGCCGGCGAACGTCGAACCCTTGGCACTCGCCTCGGCCCGGAAGCCGATGTCGGTGTTCTCCTGCGAGGCGGGGGCGTGGAAGCGGGTGAACCAGGGGCCGGCCCCGACGACCTTGACCGCCTTGCCGTAGACCTGGAACTTGCTGGACGTCTCGTAGTCACCGGCGGGCAGGTAGACCCCGGCCAGTTGGCCCGTGGTGTCCATGCGGACCTTGTCGAGGGCGTTCTGCACGTCCTGGTGGGTGAATCCGGTCGGGACGGCGTACGCGGCCGGGTCGGGGTTGGCGGCCGCCGTCGCCTGCTCGGTGTTGATGAAGTCGATGGCGTACGTGGAGGAGTTGGCCGCGTCCTTCTGGAGCCGGATCCTGGATCCGGCCGGGACGGTCCTGCCGAGTTGCAGGCTCGCCTCGTCGTAGATGTGCCGAGGGGCTCCGGAGCCGGGCGAGTTGCCGGGCGCGGTCTCACTGCCGTAGAGCCAGGCGTACTTCGAGGTGAGGTCGATCGCCTTGAGGAACTGGCCGTCCACGTACACGTCGAGCGTCGTCGTGGTGCCGTCCGGGATCGAGAAGCGGGTCACCAGGGTGTTGGTGGCCGCGCGGGTGGTCCATTCGACGTACTGGCCGGTCCCGTCGAGGGTCACCGCCTTGCGGCCGCTCGCCTCGCCGGCGACATCGCCGATGATCCGGTTCGGTCCGACGGTCTTGGCACCGCCGCCGAGGGCGCCGTCCTCCGCCTCGTACATGTCGTACGGCATGTCGGCACCGCGGCCCACGAACAGGGCCTGCGTGGTGGTGTTGTTGGT
Organism: Streptomyces sp. NBC_00386; assembly: GCF_036063235.1. NCBI lineage: Bacteria > Bacillati > Actinomycetota > Actinomycetes > Kitasatosporales > Streptomycetaceae > Streptomyces > Streptomyces sp. NBC_00386. The sequence goes on along the minus strand of NZ_CP107950.1, from coordinate 9,385,669 downwards.
CCGCTTGACCGGAAGTTCGTTGGTGTCGTCGGCGATGACCGTCCTGACGGTGTACTTGCCGTTGCCCGCCGTCCACGAGCCGAGGGCGACCGGCACCGTCGTCTGGCCCACGGCGATGGCACCATCGTAGGAACCGCTGAGCGTCTTGACCGTGGCGCCCTTGGAGTCCTGGACCGTGAGGGTGACGCCGTGGGTGCCGGCGGCGGAGGCGACCGTGCCCTGGTTCTTGATGGCGACGGTGAACTTGACCTCGTCGCCCGCCGAGGCGCTGGAGGGACTCCAGGAGACCGGTGCGGCCAGGAGGTCGGAACTGGAGACGGGCTTGACGACCAGGGCGTCGGAGCGGGTGAAGGTGTTGTTCGCCTCGTTCTGCTCGATCACCTTGTTCGCCGGGTCCGCCTCGGCACCGACCGGGTAACTTCCCGCGTCCCGGGCCCCGATGCTCGCGGTGACCGTCTTCGTCTCACCGGCCGCGAGCGCCGGGACATCGGCCGTGGCGACCTTGGTGCCGCCGAGGGTGAAGTTGAGGTCGGTGGCCTTGGACGCCTTGGTCCCGCTGTTGGTGACGGTCGCCGTCAGGCTGATGGCGTCCGACTCGACCGGGGCCGCGGGCGCGTTGGTGATGCCGGTGACCTTGAGGTCGGGGTTGGCGGCCGGGGTGCCGATCACCTGGAACTCGGCGACCTGCCCGCCCGGGGCACCGGAGTTGGACGTGAACTTGAGCTGGACGTCGGCGGCGGTTCCGGAGACCGGGATGGTCACGGTGTTGCCGCCGGCCGGGTTGAACGTGTAGTCCTTCGCCGCGACGAGGCCGGTGAAGGCCGTCGCGTCCTGGTCACGGCCGAGCACCTGGATGTTCTGGGTCCGGGTCGACCAGGCGGCGTCCGGGTTGAGCTTGACGACGATCTGGCCGAGGTCGGCGTTGGCACCCAGCTTGGTGGTGAGGGTGGCCGGGTAGGCACCGCCCGCGCTCTCCCAATAGGTGCCGATCTGGCCGTCGTTGGCGTTGGCGGCGACATAGGTGAAGGTGGAGGAGGACGCCTCGATGGGCTTGCCCTCGGCGAGGTTGGATCCGGAGCCGGTCGAGCCGGTCCGGGTGACGCTGTTGCTCGCCGCCGACACGTTCCCGGCCGCGTCCTTCGCCTTCACGTAGTAGGTGACGGTGGCCGTCGCCGACGGGGTGTCGGTGTACGTCGTGACGTCGCCCGCCACGGACTTGGCCAGCTGGTCGTTGGCGTAGACGTCGTAGCCGGTGACCTTCACGTTGTCGCTCGACGCCTGCCAGGTGAGCTTCACATCGCTGCCGGACTGCGTGTAGGCGAGATTGCCGGGCGCCGTGGGAGCCTGGGTGTCGCCGCCCGATGCCGGGCGGGTGACGCTGTTGCTGTTGGAGGAGACGTTGCCCGCGGCGTCCTTGGCCCGCACGAAGTACGTGACGGCGCTGCCGGCCGGCTGTGTGTCGGTGTACGTCAGGACGTTCCCGGCCACGCTCGCCCGCAACTGGCCGTTGGCGTAGACGTCGTAGCCGGTGACGGCCGTGTCGTCGCTCGCCGCGCTCCAGGTCAGCTTGATCTGCCCGGTGGCCGGCTCGGTGTAGCCCAGGTTCGACGGCGCGGTCGGCGCCTGGGTGTCGCCCGTGGCCGGCCCGTAGACCTCCAGCTCGGACAACTGCCCTGCGGGCCAAGCGGTGTTGGCGGTGAAGAGCACCCGCACGTACCGCGTCGTGACGGTGTCGAGGGCGATGGTCGTCGACTGGTCGCCGGAGCTGTCGAAGGTGTACGCCTTCGAGGCCGTCAGGTCGGTGAAGTTCTGGTTGTCGGTGGAGCCCTGGACCTTCAGGGTCTGGCTGCGGCCGGGCCAGCTGCTCGGCAGCCGCAGGGTCACCTGGTTCACCTTGACCGACGAGCCGAGGTCGACCTGGAGCCATTGCGGGAAGGCGTTGTTGGTGGACTCCCAGTAGGTGTTCCGGTTGCCGTCACCGGCGTTGGCGGCGGGGTACACGTCGGCGTGCCCGCTCTCGCTGAAGGGCTTGCCCTGCGCGAGGTTGGGGGTCGAGGCCGCGGTCGTGAGGACCTGCATCTCGGCGAGCTGGGCCGTGGGGGCCACCGAGTTGCCGCTGAAGTCGGCCCGTACGTACCGGGCGAGGGTCGCGGGGAAGGAGACCTTCACCGTGTTGCCGTTTCCGGGGCTGAAGACGTACTGCGCCGACGACTTGAGCGTGGCGAAGCTCTTTCCGTCGGCGCTGCCCTGAAGCGCCAGCGTCTGCTTGCGGGTCTGCCAGTGCTCGGGCAGCCGCAGCACGACCTGGCGGACACGCTTGGTCCGCCCCAGGTCGGTCTGCACCCACTGGGCCGACTTCTTTGCGGCCTGCCAATAGGTGTCGGCGTCGCCGTCGGTGACCTTGACGGCCGTGTGTACGCCGCGGGCGCTGCCCGCCTTGGTGACGGCTTCCGCGGCGGCGTCGGGGCCGCCGGCCGCGTGGGCGCCGACGGCGGGCAGGCCCAGAACCATGACGAGGGAAGCCAGCGCGGCGGTCGCTGCGCGGCTTCTCCAGGATCTCGGCTTGTGTGGAGTCATGCGGGGTTCACTCCCTGCGGAGGTTCGCGCGCCGGAGGGGCGGCGGGGGTCGGCTCGTTCCTGGGCAGAGCGGTGGCGCGGTACGACGAACGGCAAGAGTCGGCTGCACGGCGCACGACATCCTCAACAGGAGATGCCCATGCGCAGCTTTTTGCATTGTTTCATCGCAATATTGCAGAGCACTGCGAACCCGTCTACCGCCAGGACGCCACAAGTTTCACCATCAACACCCGCGCATCAACGGCAAGAACCTACCGGGCACTCTCCGCGAACCAATGAATAGGGCAATGCATGAGGCTCGCCAGGCCAAGAGAAGCGGCAATGCAAACAAGCGCAATTAACGCAACTTCTTGCGTGATGGGGCAGCGGTACAAAAGCCCACCACGCCGCTGGGTGCCCAGAAGTCGCTGATGGGGCGGCCGGGGCAGGGCGGAGAGGCATACTCGGCGGCATGACTGTTCACAGCGCCCACGGAGGCCTGACCGTGCCCGTCGCCCCCGACACGGCCGCTTGCGCCGCCGCACTCGAAGTCGCCACCGCCTACTGCTCCCCCGCGCTGCTCAACCACTCGGCGCGGTCCTATGTGTGGGCCTCCGCGTACGCGGCGCAGCGTGGCATCGAGCACGACGCGGAGCTTCTGTACGTGTCCGCGCTGCTCCACGACATCGGTCTGGTGGCGGAGTTCGACAGTCACACGGTCGACTTCGACGTGGCCGGCGGGCATGTGGCCTGGGTGTTCGCGGCGGGGGCCGGGTGGCCGGCGGAGCGTCGACAGCGGCTGTCGGAGGTCATCGTCCGCCACATGTGGGACACGGTGGACGTGCGGGAGGACCCGGAAGGACATCTGCTGGAGCGGGCCACCGGCGTGGACATCTCGGGGCGGCATCTGGACGATTTCAGCGCCGAGTTCCAGGCGGACGTGCTGGCCCGGTACCCGCGCGCGGGACTCTCCGACGAGTTCCTGGCCTGCTTCCAGGACCAGGCCGCCCGCAAGCCGCGGAGCTCGCCGGCCGCGTCGGTCCGCGGTGGCCTCGCCGAACGCGTCCGGGCCAACCCGCTGGACCACCCGGCCGGTTGACCCGCAGGCCGCGGTCCGGCAGGTGCGACAGGGTTCGCGGGTCCGTCGGCCGGTGAGCTTGCCTCCGATGTGCCTGCCAGGCGTGCGTCGGGTCCTCCTCCCCTGACGAATGCACGTGACGCACGAACCTGACGCGCGAACCTGACGAATGAACCGCAGTCCGAGAGGGCTGGTCTGCAGGCCTTTGAGGAGCGCAGACCAGCCCAGAGGATCACCTCTCAGCTCTTGGGCATCAGGACGGTGTCGACGATGTACACGTTGGCGTTCGCGGTTTTCACGTTGCCGCAGACCACCTTGGCGGAGTCGTTGACCGTGTAGGACTCGCCCGAACCGGAAGTCGTGATCTTCGACTTCTCCAGGGTGGTGAAGGAGCCGTTCTCCAGGTCCTTGGGCGTCAGCTTCTGGCCGACGACGTGGTAGGTGAGGATCTTCGTGAGCTGGGCCTTGTCGTTGAGGACCTTGTCCAGGGTCGCCTTCGGGATCTTGGCGAAGGCGTCGTCGGTCGGCGCGAACACGGTGATGTTCTGCGCGTTGTTGAGGGTGTCGACCAGGCCCGCCTTCTGCACCGCCGCCACCAAAGTGGAGAGCGCCGGGTTGTTGGAGGCGGCGGTGGCGACCGGGGCCTTGGCCATGCCGTCGAAGGACCCGGCGCCGTTCTTCGGAACGGAGGAACAAGCCGGGCCGAACGGCTGGTCCATGCTGCCCGCGCTGCTGCCCGAGCCGGCCATGTCGTCACTGCCCGTTGTCGTCGAAGCCGCCGCCGTACTGGCGGAATCGGACTTGTCCGCGTCACCGTTGCCGTTGGAGCAGGCGGTCAGGGCCAGGGGCAGTACGGCCGCCGCGGCGAGAAGGCCGGTGGTACGGCGGATACGCGTGTTCATCATGTTCTCCTGTTGGAAATGCAGCACGATGCGGCTGCGTTCGGGTTGCGCGGAATGGTGGTTCGGAAGGACACCCGGCCCTGTCATGAGGCGGGCGCGTCTCCGCCGTGATCGGCCGGACACGGCCTAGTCGACGGTGACGACGACGGAGTGCCGTCCGCCGGCACCGTCGGGGATGGTGCGGGTGCGTCTGGCGGTCTGTACGGCGCCGGTGCGGTCGGTCGCGCGGACGGTGAGGGTGTGGCCGCCTCGGGTGGCCTGCCAAGGCATCGACCACTGGCGCCATGTGTCGCGGGTGTCCTCCGCGGCCAGGTGGGCCTTCTGCCAGGGGCCGTCGTCGACGCGGACCTCGACCTTGTCGATGCCCCGGTGCTGGGCCCAGGCGACGCCGGCGATCATCACTGTGCCGGCCTTGGGCCGGGCGAAGGGCTTGGGGGTGTCGATACGCGATGCGGTCTTGACCGGGGCCCTGCGGGCCCAGCCCCGCTTGACCCAGTACGGGTCGTAGGAATCGAAGGTGGTGAGCTCGATGTCCTCGATCCACTTGCAGGCCGAGACGAACCCGTAGAGGCCCGGGACGACCATCCGTGCCGGGAAACCGTGCTCGAAGGGCAGCGGTTCGCCGTTCATGCCGAGGGCGAGCATCGCGTCGCGGCCGTCCATGAGTTCCTCGACCGGGCTGCCGATCGTCATGCCGTCCACCGAACGCGCCACCAACTGGTCCCCCGGACCTCCCCGGGACGGGGGCCTCACCCCACACTCGGCCAGCAGGTCAGCCAGACGTACGCCGGTCCAGCGGGCGTTGCCCACATAAGGGCCGCCGACCTCGTTGGAGACACACGTCAAGGTGATGTCCCGCTCGATGAGCTCCCTGTGCAGCAGGTCGTCGAACGAGTACGTGGCCGGACGGCTCACCCCCTTGCCGTGGATACGCAGCCGCCAGCCGGTGGCGTCCACCTCGGGCACCACCAGCGCGGTGTCCACCCGGTAGAAGGCGCCGTTCGGGGTGAGGAAGGGGCTGACGCCGGGGACGCGCAGGCCAGCGCCTCTGGATACCGGTTGTGCCGGTGACCGAGGGGCCGGCAGCACGACCCTCTCACGTGAGGCGACCGCGTCCCGGCCGCGCGAGGTGTTCAGTGACCGGCCGACCACGCCCACCGCGGCCGAGGCCGCCGCGGCGGACGCCGCCGCCAGGACGAACCCCCGTCGGTCCCATCCCTCGCAAGCGGGCGAGCCGTCTCCCGCTTCCTCGGTCACGGACGCGGGCGGCGCCGGTGACCGTCTCACCGCGGTCAGGCGGCTCACCAGAACGTTCAGAAGCAGGGCCCCTGCCATGGCCCCCAGGACGGAGGGCAGCGCGTCGGTGACGCCGGCCGAGTCGGGCCGGCTGATGGCCGCCGTCGCGCCCACGACCCCGAAGAGAAGGACCCCGGCGGTTCCGACCCGCCGAAACCGCACCGCCAGCACGCCCAGCGCCAGAGCCGAGACAGTCAGCACGACGAGGATGCCGAGCTGCAGTACGAGCTTGTCGCTGGTGCCGAAGTGGCGGATCGCCCAGTCCTTCACCGGAGCGGGTGTCGCGTCGACGGACGCGCCGCCCACCGCGATGACCGGACTGGACTGCGGACGCACCGCCGCGGCGACCAGTTCGGCCACCGCCAGTGCGGCGAACGCGGCCAGTGCCCCGCTCAGCGCACCCAGCGCCGAACGCGTGCCTGGCCGTACTCGCTGATCCTTCTCTTCGTCCCTCACATGGGGAATCCGGTTCTGCCCACCGGACGGATTGGCCCACCCACCTGATCGGATGAAAAGAGATCTCCCACCAATCCACCCCGCTTGCGGCAACGGACCAGACAGTTGCGACGCCGCCGGTCATCACCGTCTTGCTCGCTGAGCGCTACTGGTCGATGACGCTTTCGGAGATCACGAACCTCGTTCCGCACTCCGGGCACGTCGCGTGGCCGAAGAGGCGTGTCACCCACTCGGTGACCTGGCTCTGACCGGCGTCACGCGCCATGGTGTGGATCCGGGCGCCGACGCCGGTCAGTTCCTCCGGGCCAACCCGCTGGGCCACCCGGTCGGTTGACCCACTGGGCCCTGACCGAGAGGCGCGGCCGCGACCCGTTTCCACCAGCCCGTCCCGGTGACACGGCGGGCTGTACCGGTGCCTTTGCAAGAGCCGCCGGTTCACAGACCGGTCAGGTCACATCATGACCGTCGCCCAGGCCTGCCGGAGTCAGCCAGGTGTGAGCACCATCCGGAAGCGGGCGGCTCCGGAGAGCATCTTCTGGAAAGCCTCATCGGCGTGGTCCAGCGGTACGGTCTCGGTCATCGGCCGGATGCCGTGCAGGACGCTGAAGGCCATGGTGTCTTCCACGTCCTGCGAAGTGCCGGACGGATGGCCGCGGACGACACGGCCGCTGAGAAGCAGTTGGGCGGGGGCGATGCTCATCGGTGAGGGATCCGCTCCGATGACCACCAGCTCGCCTCGCGGTGTCAGGCCTTCCACGGTCGCACTGATGGCCTGGGAGTTTCCGGCAGTGGCCAGCACGGTCCTCGCACCGCCGAGGGCCTGCAGCGCCTCCGCGACCGGGACGTCCGAGGTGCTGTCGATGTAGTGGTGGGCACCCAGTCGCTTGGCGAACTCCGCCTTTTCAGCACCGCGGGCGATCGCCACGGTCTCGAAGCCAAGGGCGAACGCGTACTGGACGCCGAGGTGACCCAGGCCGCCCAGGCCAAGGACGGCGACGAGGTCTCCGGGCTCAGCTGGGCTGCGTCGCAATCCGTTGAAAGTAGTCACGCCGGCACATGCCATGGGCCCCGCGTCGGTTGCCGCGAGATCGTCAGGAATCTCGGCGAGCGCGTCGGCGGGCGCGATCATCTTGTCGCCGAAGCCTCCGTCGTAGGCCCAGCCAGGGACTTTCAGGTTTTCGCAGACGATGAAGTCGCCTTGGCGGCAGCGTGTGCAGTGGCCGCAGCTACCGCCGAACCAGCCGACCGCCACTCGGTCGCCCACCTGCCACCCCCGCTCGTGCACCCCGTCGCCCAGTTCCTCGATACGCCCGGCGATCTCGTGTCCAGGCACCTCCGGGAACGAGACACCAGGTAGACGACCCTCGACGAAACTGGCGTCGCTGTGGCAGACACCGCACGCCTCCACGGCGATTCTGACGTGTCCGGGGCCGGGCTGCGGCACCTCTCGCTCGACGATCTCGAAGGTGCCGCCCGGGGCGGTTACCTGCGCGACTCGGTAGCTGTTCATTGGTCCCTCCGATGGACGCGTGCAAGGGCTTGGTTCCAGGGCAACAGGTACGGGGCGATTACGCGCGTCGAGTCCTGCCGCGGACGTTCTCCTCGTGCGCGCACGTCCTGGCCGCCGGATACTCGATGGGGGCTCGATGCCTCCCAACCGCAGTCCGGACGCTGAGGAACATCGGGCTTCCTTCCCGGCCCCCACCGATGAGGAGATTGCGTCATGCGCTCCCAAAGGAATCCGCTGACTCCTCTCGAGGCGGTGACGGCCGGCCTGCTGGCGGGGGCGGTGGGGACGGTGTGCCTGGATGCCGTCCATTACCTGAAGTACCGTCGCGCAGGCGGGACGGACAGCCCGCTCGCCTGGGAATTCGCACCGGTCGAGAGCTGGGAGAAGGCCCCTGATCCGGGGCAGATGGCGAAGCGGGTGATCGAGGGCTTCACTCAGCGCCGGCTTCCTGATGATTCCGCCTGGCTCACGAGCACCATCGCTCACTGGGGCTACGGTTCAGCGGCCGGCGCGGCCTACGGCATCCTGGCCGGATCACTGCCCAGGCCCTCCCCCGTGTACGGCGTGCCTTTCGGTGCCGCGGTGTTCGCCGGTGACTACGTCGCCTTGCCGATCGCAGGGCTCTACAAGCCGATCTGGCAGTACGACGCCAAGGTCCTGGCCTGGGATTTCGGTGCGCACGTCGCCTACGGCACCGGCACCGCAATCGCCTTCTGGCTGCTCAGCCGACTCGGTATCGGCGCCGGCGGCCGGAGACCGTGAGCCGCCTGCCGGCCACGGGCCGATGCCCATGCGCGCCACGGCTCCCTGCCGATGGGTGTGCGGTTGCTCCTGGGCCGCCGTCCAAGCATCGTGAGCCCACGATCACGCCCATCTTGTACGAGCGCAGGAGGTGTCAGTCATGGACATGAAACTCGAAGTCGTGGTGGTGCCGGTGTCCGACGTCGACCGGGCCAAGGGCTTTTACACGCGATTGGGCTGGAGGCTGGACGCGGACATCGCCCCGGACGAGAACTTCCGGGTGGTGCAGATGACGCCGCCTGGCTCGCCGGCGTCGGTCATCTTCGGCACCTCGGTCACGTCCCAGACGCCGGGCTCGGCTCAGGGCCTGCAACTGATCGTGGACGACATCAACGCCGCATACGATGAGCTGAAACGGCTCGGCGCCGAGCCGAGCGAGGTGTTCCACGACGCCGGCGGCGTCTTCCACCACGCCGGAACAGACGCCCGGCTGCCGGGGCCGGATCCGCAGCGCACGAGCTACGGCTCGTTCCTGTCCTTCAGCGATCCGGACGGCAACGGCTGGCTCCTGCAGGAGATCACCACCCGGCTCCCGGGACGCCTCGACCCCGTGACCACGACGTTCGCCTCCGCGGAGGACCTGGCGAGCGCGCTGCGCCGGGCCGCGGCCGCGCACGGGGAGCATGAGGCACGCATCGGTGCGGAGGACCCGAACTGGCCGGACTGGTACGCCGAGTACATGGTGCGCGAGCAGGCCGGGACCGAACTGCCGTCGTGACCGCATCGTCCTATTGAGAACTACCCAGGAAGTCCTGTGACAGCCGGCGTGGGGCTGGATCGGGCGCTGTCCGGTACCGATTCCGGTCCCGGACACGGTCACACACGTGCAGGCCAGGAACCTGCTGGTGCGCGGTGCTGGGCTCAGGTGCATTCTGAAAGGTGAGCGTTCCGGTCAGCGAGCCTGCCCAGCAGGCCCTTACGTGGCCTCAGCAGGGCCGGGTCTGCGAACCAGCGTCGGCGAAGCGAGCCAGGCACCCGCGAGGTGCGTACCGATGGCCGCCGACAGACAACGGTCATCTCGAACCAGGGAGCAGGTCATGCCATCCCTACACTTCCACGTGGATTCCTCGATGAGCCCGGGGGAGGTGATGGGCGTGCTGACGAACTTCAGCCCCTCCCGTGTCGAGGAGTGGCCCTCCATCGATGCCGAGCACTTCCAGGTCCACGAGCGGGGCGACACCTGGGCGGAGGTGACCGAGGGGAACGAGAAGTCGTGGGAACGTGCACGCTACGAATGGGACCCCGCGGCGAACAAGGTCACGGTCACCACGCGGGAATCGGTGCCCTTCGGCTCGGGGGGCTGGCAGTTCCAGATGACCCCCACGGATGAGGGCACCCGCGTCGACGTCAGACTGGAACGGCACCCCACCTCGTTCAAATCGAAGATGATGTCCTCGATCATTCCCTTCGCCGGTCCGGTGTTCCGCAAGTCCTTCAAGGAACCCCTGCACACCGCGTAGTCGCGTGGAGGCCGCCGACGACCGCCTCGTAGGCGAGGACGGACCTGCCGGAGCCGGCCCCTCCTCCGAAGGGAGCCGTTCATGACCACGGCGAAGGATCTGTTCATCATCGCCTTGGACCTGAAGCATCCCGTGGGGCAGGGTGACCTGTCCCTCGCACTCGCGGGAGCCGAGTTGATCGATCTCATCGGCGCAGGGGCGGTCGCCGTGGACGGCGACCAGATCGTGCCGGGTGGACCGCCGCCGCCGGGCGATCGATTCCTGGGCGAGGCTGCGGCAGGTCTCACCCGGCAGGCCCCCTACGAGCGGATCGCTGACTGGCTGTGGCGCCGGGGCCGAGACCTCTCGGCCGCATACCAGACCGACCTGGAGGAGAACGGTGAGCTGAAGCCGCAGCGGAGCAGCCGGTTGTCCTTCGGCTCGGAAAGCCTGGAACCGGTCGATACGCCCGCGCACCGCCGTGCAGCCGACCGCTGGAAAGAGAAGGAACCCGTCCTGACCGCCCTCGCCGCGGTCCTGGGCACCGACGACGAAGGATCCGACGACGAGACCGGCCTCGATGACGAGGCCGTGACGATTGTGGTGGCCGCCGTCCACGACGCGGTGATGGAACTGGAGGCCGTACGCCAGCGGCGAACCATCGAGAACGCGGCCTTCGCCAATCTCTGGCGCGGACCGTGAGTCGGGCCTGCTCTCAGGAGCGTGATCGGGTCCGATGGCATCGGTGAGCGGTCACACGGCCGCCGGGCGGTCCTACGCAAGCCCTTTGACACCGACGCTGTGGCCACCGGTCAGCCCCCGGACGGGGCGACGCAGGCGAACAGGCGTAGCGGTCTCATGCCGTGGCGGGTCTTCATGGGCGCGTTGCTGCGGCCGCCCTCCACCCAGCTCTTGCGCCACTCAATGGCCGTACGGATCTCCGCGGCCCACAGAAGGTAGTTGGGGCTGAACCCGTCGAGGGTGGCGTGGCTGGTGCCGCCCGCCCACATGTGCAGGCGCTCCTCGTCGAGGAGGACGACCGCGGCGGCCAGAGTCTGCTCGCCTCGGTCGACGCGGACCACACGGGCGTTGTCGCCCAGGGCCAGGACGAAGTCGGTGAAGGCGCTCTCGGGATACATGCCCGCGCTGCCGTACTTGGCTGCCGTGCGCCGGGTGAGGTCGCCCACCGTGCGGAGGAAGTCGGGGCGCGGTGCCTCGACGGCGGTGGTGACGCCCGCGTCCGCCGCGCGCCGCAGATACTGGCGGATCGTGCGCCGGGTGCGGGCTCCGAGGGTCGCGAGATAGGAGTCGTACGAGTCGAAGGCGCCCCCCGCCCCACTGTGCAGCGGGAGTTGGAACCGGGTGACGATCGGTGCCACCTGCCACCCCTTGTCCCGCGCGACGTCGAGGACCGGGTCCCGCTCGGGGACACTCACGAGTCCCGCGGTCCGGGCACCGTCGGCGACCGCCAGGTCCCGTAGAACGTCCAGCACGGTTCCGAGAACGCGCGCCCGTTGTCCGGGGCCGGTCGCGCGTACGGGTACGCGGGTGTCGTAGCAGTACCAGTTGTGCCCGAGGAGCGCCGGGCCGTCCGCCCCCTCGATGCCGACGGCGCGCAGGAAGCCGTACGGGTCACCCTGCTTCTGGAGATAGCACGGCAGCACGGCAAGCATGCGTCCCGCTTCGGTCACCGTCACATAGCGGGCCGCGAGGAACGGGCTCAACGGGCTTGTCTGATAGGCGCGCAGATACGCGGGGATGTAGTGGACGGACGCGATGCTCTCCGTGGCCACCTGTTCCCACTGGACGATGTCGACGTCATCGATGCGGTCGGTGACATCGACCGTGATCCGCCGCGTGCTCAACTCGGTTCCCCTCCCTCTGACGCGTCTCCGTCCTTCTCCTTCACCCAGCCCGCTCCGGCCATCGCGGCCAGGAATCGTTCTCCGAAGCCCGGCTCCCACCGGATTCCCGCGTCGAGCTGGGCGGTCCGGACCACATCCGCCGTGCCGGACACTCCGTCGACGCTCTGCGCCAGGGCCATCGCGGAGGCGTAGAACCGGCCCCGGTCGTCGGCGAGCCGACGCTGGAACCACTGCCGGTCGGTCTCGTCCACGGCTCCCGTCAGGGCACGGAGGTTGAAGGGGCCCGGCCATGACCTGTGCAGGCTCGGGCCACCACGGGCTGCCGCAGGAACCTCGCCCCAGGCTTTCGACAGGGTGTGGTGCAGATCGGCCAGGAGGTCCGCCTGCCGTTCGAGGACGCCTCGGCCGGCGCCCAGCGGCCGCAGGGTGTCCAGTGCGTCCCGCCCGTACCGCCAACGGCGGCTCAGCAGATCGGGGGCGAGCGGGTCGTCGTCGGGCGGCAGGCAGGCGGTCATCCGACGTGCCGTCCAGCGGGTGAGGAGGTGGGCGAGCCGGTCGGCTTCCTGGGCACCGGCTGTCGCGACGACGGCGGCGGCGGACGCGGCGATCGCGGCGGATCGGCGCAGTTCCTGCGGGTCGACCTTGTCGAGGGTGTCGGCGCCGGAGTGGTTGAACCGGTCGGGCCAGTGGCCCAGTTGGACGGCTGGACAGCCGATGGCGCGGTCGGCGAGGACCGCGTGGTCGGAGGCTCCGACGAACGGGGTCGTACGCCACGCCCACACGTCACAGCCGACGGCCCCGCTGTAGGAGTGCGCGGCCGGTGGCAGGGCCCGGACACAGGCCTCGACCAGGGCGCTCGCGAAGTGGGGCAGGTACTCCGGGCTGTGTTCGACGATCAGCGGGCCCCCGCAGCGCCGCTGGTCCTGGCCGACCATGTCGAGATCGACCGCCATCGTGGGCAGCGGTCCCCGGCCCTCCTCCACGAGCCGGTGGACGTAGGCGGCGAGCCCCACGAACTCGGGTGCCCAGAGGAACCGGACGGGACGGCGCAGGCGCCGGGCCGCCAGGACCCGCCCGGCCGCGAGGGCGGCCGCGACTCCGGAGGCGTTGTCGTTGGCGCCGGGTGCGGGGTGACACAGGTGGGCGGTGATCAGGCAGGCGTCGGGCGACGACGGCGCGGCGCCGGATCCCACCGGGGTGCGGGCGACGACCACCGGCATCCGCGCGGGGGCGGTGTCGACGTCGACGTCCACACGGGCATGTTCGCCCCGGCGGTAGGCACGCAGGAGTGCGTCCATCTGACCGGGCACCACGCTGAACCCGAACAGGGCGCTGCCGCCCGGCAGTTCGACGCGGCCCGCCCCGTCCGACCGGTCGGAGCCGGTCCTCACGCAGAAACCGCTCGCCCGCTCGACCCGCATCCGGGCGAACAGCTTCCCGTCGAGGCCCGCCACCGACGGAACCAGGACCACCGCGCCCGGCGGCCACCGGTGGTCCTGCGCGTGCACGAGTGGGGCTTCACCGTGCGTGGCGGCCGAGTGGGCGGCGAGGGTGTACGGCTGGGCCGGATAGTCGACCAGTGCGGTCAGGCCGGGAAGCGACAGTCGCGCGGAGCTAGGGGTCCATGAGGAGGGCGCGGTGAATGTCCACCACGAGGTACGGCCGTCGGCGGGGAAGCTCAGGATCTCCACCCCGGCAAGCCCGGCGCGTTCGGCCTCGCCCGCCACGAAGTCGGCCGCGGCGGCGATGCCCCTCGACCCCTGGTAGCGGTCCCATTCGGTGAGCCGGGCGACCCAGCACATCGCCTCGTCGGCGTCGATGCCGTGATGGATCCCGGCGACGAGGTCGGTGAGACTACCCGGCATCGGCGAACGCGTCGTGGAAGGCGGTCAGACGGGCTCCGGAGAGAGGTACGGCGATCTTGTACAGCGAGCTGTCACGACGGCCGAAGCCGGCGACCTCACCCGGCCTCCCGCCGAACCCGGCCTCGCCCGCACCGATCTCCTTCACCCGTACCCCGTGCCTCTCCCACACCGGGTTCGCGTCCCGCTCCCCCTCGACCGTCACCCACGGCAGACAGTCGGCCCCTTCGGTGACCTTGAGGCCTGTCCGCCGCAGCGTCCTGGCCACGACCGGCTTCACCTCGGCGATCCTGGTCCGCAGCGCGCCGAAGACGTCACCCTGCGCAAGGAGACGGAGAGCGACGGCCAGACCCGCGCCCCCGGCTCCGAGGGGCGGTGCGATCTCCCGCAGCCGCTGTGTCGACTCGGGTGCGGCGAAGGCGAATCCGACCCGGAGCCCGCCGCAGCAGTACCCCTTCGACATGCTGCGCAGGACGATCAGGTTGGGGTACTCGGCGACCGCCGGGACACAGCTCGCGCCGGGCCCGGCGTAGACGGCGTACGCCTCGTCGAGGACGACGGTCGTGCCGCACGCGCGGGCGGCCTCGGCGATCTCCGCCAGCCGCTCCCTTCCGAAGAGGTCTCCGGTGATCGTGGGCCGGTCCAGTACGAGGACCGAGGGGGTGTGCCGGTCGAGGTCGGCGGTCAGGTCCTCGAACCGGGTGGTGATCGTCCTGGCGCCGAGGCGGGCGGCCCAGCGCGGCAGGTCCGGGTGGCCACCGGCCAGATGCAGTACGGGTCCGGGCAGGGCCAGCGCCGCACACGCGTGCAGCAGACCGGTGGCACCCGCCCCGGCGGTCACCGTGCCGGGTGCGAGGTCCAGCCCGAAGTGCCCGGACAGCACGGGTGCGGCCAGGTCCGCGGAGTAGGGGTCGGACAGGGGGTAGGCGCGCGAGAGTTCGGCGAGGCCGCCGTCGTCGTCGTACGCGCTCCGGAAGGCGGCGTCGACCCACGGTCGTACGAACTCGATCTCGTCCGGCGACCAGCGCAGGTCCAGCGTGGACGGGCGGGTCTCCTCCCGCGTCTCCTCCCGCTTTCCCTTCCACGCGGTGATCGCCGCCGCGGCAGTCGCCCGACTCCGGGCGACGAACTGGACGTAGCGCGTCGTCGGGGCGGGCTCCCGGCCGACGGCGAAGTCCGCGTCGACGCGCTCGACGGTGAAGCCGGCGCGGGTCAGCAGGTCGTGCACCTCGGCCGGCTGGTACATCCGGACGTCGTCGTGGATGACCACCGGCTCCGCGTCGCCCCGCCGTACCTCGATCTCGCCGGTGCTGCGGCCGGAGGCCACACGGTAGGCACGGCGGAAGTAGGCGCGCAGTCCCTCGGTCTCGAAGGTGGCTTCCGGCACGTAGTTTCCGGCGATGGCCAGCACGTTGGAGTGGTCGAGGATCAGCAGTCCGCCCGGGACGAGCACCCGGCGGACTTCCTGGAGCAGTCTCAGTTGCTGGGCGTCACTCCCCCAGCCGAACGACTGGACGCAGACGACGGCGTCGAACTCACCCATGGGCCAGGGCAGTTCGCGCAGCAGATCGAGCCGCAGCCAGTCGGCCCGGACGCCCGCCGCCTTCGCGGCGGCCTCGGCACGCTCCAGCGCCCAGCCCCCGGCGTCGGCCCCGGTGACGCTGAACTCCCTTGCGGCGAGGGCGACGGCGTGGCGGCCGGTGCCGCAGCCCAGGTCGAGGACGCGGCGGCCGGGGGCCGAGGCGTCGAGGACGGCGGCGAGGTAGTCGGTCTCCGCCGCCGTGCGTTCGGGCGTGTACTCGTGGTCCGCGACGGCCCAGAAGTCCTCCCCGAAGAAGGTGAGATACCAGGGAGGACCGTTCCGGCGGCGGGCATCGCTCATACCGCGTCCGCCCGCAACGCCTCCTGCCGGTGCAGGAATCCGCACACGTCGCACAGACCCGCGGGGTTGGCCACGCCCTCCTGAAGCACATACCGTCCGCCGCAGACGCGGCACAGGTCGTCGATCAGGGGCAGCAGTGTGCGCTGGACGTTCTCGAAGGCGTTGAAGAGGTAGTAGTCGATGCCCGGCCACAGGTCGTAGAGGTGGTCGGCCACGGCGTAGGCGAGGGAGCGTTCGTCGGAGCCGGTGGTGAACCGGCCCGGTGCCCCCTGCCGGTTGAGGCCGGGTGCGACGAGCTCCAGGTAGAGGGTGAGCTCCTTCTTGGTGATGCGGTACAGCGGGAACACGTAGCGCAGGGAGCCGAGTTCACGGACCGGGATGCCACCCATGCGGTAGCCGGTGGTGAACCAGGTGACCATGCTGGCCACCAGGTCGTCGGCGTTGAAGCCGAACGCGACGACCGGGGCACCTCTGCGTTCGGCTTCCTGTTCGAGCATGCGGCGCAGTACCTGGTGGCCTATGACCATGTTCATGTTGCGGTGTTCGCCGGCGACGACCTTGTTCATGACGTCGACGAAGGGTTCGCGCAGCTTGAACAGTTCGGCCACGTCGTCGGCGGTGACGATCACATGGTCCAGGCCGAGTCCCGCGCAGGCGTCCAGGGCGGTGCGGAAGGTGGCGGGCTCGTCCCAGTCGGGCAGCCCGGTGATGGTCACCGCGGTCATGTCGACCTCGGGCCACCGGCCGCGGGTGCGTTCGAGGAGCTTGAGGTAGGCGACGCTGTCACGTCCGCCGGACAGCCCGATGACGACCCGGTCCCCCGCCCGCATGGTGGCACCGGCGGCGACGCTCTGGACGAACGTCTCCTCCACGTACATCACGAAGGTCTCCGCGGTGAACTGTTCGGTGCGCCGCTCCAGAGTGCCGCCGTGGTCGAAGAGAACGGATTTGGTGTAGACGGGGTCCGGCGCGGCGTAGACGTACTCCTTGGGCCGGCGCAGCACGTCGAGGTCGTAGTGGCGCACCTGGCGCACCTCGATGACGTCGTCGGTGCCGACGACGGCCGTCGACTCGGGGATCACCTCCCCGTCGCGATGGGCGAGCACGGCGTTCGCCGGGATTCCGTGGAGGCGCAGCACGTCCAGGAGACGCTGTCCCGGTGTCGCGTGCAGGGTCTCCGAACCACCGGTCTTGTTGCGGAACACGACCGTGCTCACGGGTTCTCCCATCGTGTCGTGAGGTTCCGGGTGATCAGGGCAGGGCGGGTTGTGGTGCGGGGTTCCAGGCGGCCAGCGGTACCAGCGTCTCGCCGTCGGAGAGGGATCCGTGCTCCCAGGCGGCACTGGGGTCGGGGACGGGAAAGTGCGGGGAGGTGGCCAGCGCGACCACCTCGCCGATGCGCGCGCGGACGACGGGTGTGACGGACAGCAGTCCCCGTGCGTGGAGCTCGTCCGGGGTGAGGACGAGGGCATGGTCCCCCAGGGTGTCGCGCAGCGCGGCGGCCACGGTTTCCTCGCGCCCGGGGAGCGGATGGAGCCAGCGGACGCGGCCGGCGCCGCCGCCGGGCATGCGGCAGTGGGCGGGGGCGTCGAGGCGCGCCCATGCTTCGGCGAGACTCTGGCTGGGGGTCACCTCCACCTGGCCGTGGTCGGCGTGGGCGAGGACGCTCCAGTCGGCGTCGGCCCAGCGGGCGGCCGCCGTGTCGAGCAGGAGCAGTGCCTCGCGCAGCCGGGTGTCGTAGCCGGACCGGTGGATGTGGTCGTCGAGGTTCACGTACGCCCATATCAGGGGCGGGGTGTCGAAGGCGTGCGCGAGGACGGCCTCGACCTCGCGGACGGTCCGTTCGGCCACGCTCACGGGATCGGTGGTCAGGGGCGCGACGGCGGCCGGTGAGGGCACGATCCGGGCGCCGTGCAGCAACGCGTTCACCCACGGACCGGTCAGCCGCTCCAGTTCCGCGCCGATCGCGAGGGCGGGCCGGCCCGACTCGGCCGCGCGGTCGAAGAGGGTCGGTCCCGGGTGCGGCAGCGCGTTTCCGGGCGTGCGGGGCGAGCCGAAGGCGTAGGTCTCCCCGGTGACGAGATGGGTGACGCAGTCGGCTCCGGGCGCGCGGTGGACCATGCCGACGGCGCCGTGGACACCGGGGCCGGTGCCGGTGACCGCGGTGAGCCAGGCCGTCGTCGACGTGCTCGGGAAGGTGGAGCGCAGTGGCCGGATGTTCGCGTGGCGGAACGCGGACTCGGCCACTTCGAGCGACAGGCCGTCGACCGCCAGGACACACAGCCCCTTGGCTGCGGCGCTCAGGTTGCGCGCGACGACTTCGGTGACCACGCGCAGGTCGGCGGACGCTGTCGACTGTCCGCCGACGCGCGACTGGGTGCTCAGAAGTTCGGCACGCAGTCGGTGCAGGTGGTGCGGAACTTGACGATGTGCGCGGCCTGCCGGTCCGTGATCATGCGCTCGACCAGGCGGGGCAGCAGCATCACGGGCGCCGGGGTCGACGTCCGCGTCACCTCGGTGGGGAATTTCGCGATGGGAAGTGGAGCTGTTTGCATGGATTCCTCCTGCCGGGAACGGTGCCAGAGAAACGTGCCAAACAACTTGCCAATTTTGCATGCACAGGTCAGCACATCGCGGCCGCGAATGTCAACGTCGCGCCGTAAATCAACCCTCAACTCATATATTGTTTCCCGTATTTGACGGAACAATAAATTCCGTCGACCGCGGTCACCGATTCCCCCCGGCGATCAAGACACACCGTCAATTGACGAAGATCAGCTTCTCCGCCTCCACGACGATCTTTTCCGGATCGGGCGCGTTCGACAGGGTGTCCGCGTAGCGGTCCGCGTCCGGGTCGGCGACGCGGCGGGCACGTGCGACGGCGTCCTCCACGTCGTAGCGAGTGGTCCTGAGCCGGACATCGGGGCCCAGCAGCGCCCAGTAGGCGGTGCCCGGGGCACCCGTGTGGTACGGCAGCCCGACGCTGCCCGGGTTCACGCTGCGCAGACCCGCCACGGCGCGGTCGAACTGGAGGTGCGAGTGTCCGGTGACCAGAACCCGCGCGTCGATGGCCGCGGACAGTTCCGCGAACCGCTCCGGCGGTGTCCCCGGCGTGACCAGCTCGTGGTCACTGCGCGGTGAACCGTGACAGAAGTGCACGGGTCCGAGTCCGTCGATCTCGACGACGGCCCCGAACGGGAGACGGTCGAGAAAGGCGATGGCCTCGGGCGAGTGCTGTGCGGCGATCCACGCCTGACGCGGGGTGTCGGCGGTCCGCGCGGCGGTGCCGATCTGTGCGGCGTAGCGGTCGGCGTTGCCGCGTACGCACAGGGCGCGTTCGCCCAGCGCGACGATCCGTTCGTACGTCTCCTGTGGCTGCGGCCCCCACGTCAGATCGCCGCACAGGACGACGAAGTCGGCCGTGGCGACGTCCGGTTCGGCGAGCACCGCCTCGAAGGCGGGGATGTTGGCGTGCACATCGGAGAGCACGGCGACCCGGGCGGCCGGCCCGTACCGGCGTGGCGGTCCCTCCCCGTTCGCGGGACCGTGCAGTTCGACGTCGACGTCGGCCATGGGTGCCTTCCTCCTGGTGAGTGGGGGCTTCCCCGGTCGGGCGGGACCGGTGCCTTCAGCGGTCCGCCGCGGCGGCGGCCGGGGGTCCGGCGGTGCGGACCGTACGGGGATGGGTGGGGCGCGTGCCCGGAGGCGGCCCGATCAGCGGCCGGCCTTCGGATGGCAGGCCCTCCACCATCTCCGCGGCGATCACGATCCGGTCCCACAGCGGAAACCCGTCCTCGTCCGCGGCGAGCTCCTCCACCCGCGCCAGCAGCGACCGGGGGTCGGCCGGGCGGTCCGACATGCCCGAAGGCGCGGGACGGAAGGAGGCACCTGAGGACGCGGGCCGGGTGAGGGTGTGGGCCGGATGGGCTGCGTACAACTCGCGGGCCACGGCTGCCGGTTCGGCTGCGCCGCGCGGCGACACCTCGGCGGCCAGCAGGGACAGCGCCTCCGCCCGCCGTCCGGGCAGCAGGACGCCCACCTCGCGGATCAGGTCGGCCGGATCGTCGGGAGCGTGCACGAAGTTGAGGCACATCAGCTCGCAACCGAGCGCCCCGCGCAGTGAACCGCCGTCCGCCGAGCGGTTCTTGGACGACCCCTTCAGCTCGGCGAGCCGTTCCGCCGCGGTCGTCCCGGTGCGCCCGGGTCCCCGGGTGTCGCGGAGCGCGACGAAGACACAGGGCGGTCCGGACTCGAGAATCATGTCCACGGCCCGGATGACCGCCAGCGGCGCCGCGTTGATCTGGTAGCGCCACAGTTCCCGGCACACCCGCGCGTCGACCCGCACGGTCAGGGCACCGAGGGGCTCGAATCCGTGTCCGGCCAGGAAGGCGAGCGCGGGTTCGACACGGCGGCCGACGACGGCGTCCGGCTTGAACATCACGAACGTCGACAGCAACAGTGCCCGGTCGGCCCTGTCCGGTTCCCAGCCGTCCAGCAAAGCCGCCATTTCCCGGAAATAGACGTCGTCGGGATAGGTGCGGCGCCTTTCCGGATCATGCGTGAGGGGAGCCATCAACCACGCGTGGACCGTCATGCTCCTCCGGAATTCCCTTCGTCCGCCGGGCTCGATCGAGCACCCGCGCGGCACACCAAGTCAGCTGTATGCAAAGCAAGTTGCATCATTGTCATGCACCATTCGAGGGCAATACGCTGAGGCTACTTTCCATGACCGACCACATCAAGGAGGGTCCCATGAGTGTCGCCTTCAAGCAGGTCAAGGTCCGCCCGAAGCCGGGCAAGTAGTCAACCGTCGAATGCGATCGGGATCCGGATCCGGGCCTGTTCGCCCTCCAGCGGTCCTGATCGCATTCTTCCTCGGCCACCACGGAGTCCCCCGGACCAGGGGCCCCGTCCACCTTCGCGCACCGGGGCGGAGCCGGCGTTGACAGACGCACCGACCGAAACGGCGACGGACGTGACGGTGTCCGCCGCGACCGTCCTCGCCCTCCTCGACGCGGGGCCCATGGCGACGCGAGAGGCCGTGTTACGAACCGCCCGCGACAGCCGCCACAAACTCGCCGCGACGCTGCTGAGCCTGTGGGCCGAGGACGGCCGGACGCTCACCGAGGCGGAGAGGGCCGAACTGCGCCTGCACCGGGAACGCGTCGACCACTACCGCCGGATCTGGTCACGGTTGCGGACTGCGGCACCCGGCGCCTCCCTGCTCAAGGGAATGACGATCGCCGGCCTCTACCCGCCGGGAGTGCTCCGCGCCGCCGGCGATCTCGACGTCGTCTGCCCCGGCCACGAGGACCTGTGGAACTGCGCCCGGCACCTGACCGCGAACGGCTGGGACCTGGCCGCCTTCACCGTCAGCCCCGCGAGAACCGGCGACGGTGTGCCCCTGCATCTGGGAGCCGAGTTCCGCAGCCCGGCACCCGAACCGTCCCCCGACCTCTACGCCGTCGGCCTGTTCACCGCGGAGATCGTGACCGAGGTGCACGCCCCGGCCTGGCAGCTGACCCGCCCCTCCCGCTCCGCCCTGGCCGCCTGTGCTGTCGCGCTGGTGGCGGAGCGCTGGGAGCGCCCCTTCCGCAGCCGTGACCTGCTCGACCTGGCGCTGCTGCTCCAGCACCTCGACGACACGGGCGTACGGCAGTTGCGTACCGACCTCGCCAGGACCGGTCTGTGGCCGGAGTGGCGGGAAGCCCTGCGCGCCATGGCCCGGCTGGGCTGGCGGCCCGCCGTGACGCTGCCGCACACCCGGAGGGCCGCGGTACGCGCCCGGCTGCTGCGGGCGGCCCGCGCGACGGCACGCTGGAGCAGCCCGGTCCGCGCGCCCGCGCTGGTCGCCCAGTCGGGCATCGAGGGCGAGGGCGGCCGTATCGCGGAACTCGCCTCCGACCTCGCCCACCGCGGCATCGGCGCCCGGCGGCTGCTCGGCGCGGGGCTGCCGCTGTTCGGCGTATTTGTGGACGCCGAGCGGACCGACCGGCTGCGCCTGCACGACGTGGGGCGTCATCTCGTCGCACGGACCCCGCTGGGCTCGTTCCTGCTGGTGTCCGGCGCCGCCCGGCGGG
Organism: Streptomyces sp. NBC_00386; assembly: GCF_036063235.1. NCBI lineage: Bacteria > Bacillati > Actinomycetota > Actinomycetes > Kitasatosporales > Streptomycetaceae > Streptomyces > Streptomyces sp. NBC_00386. The sequence goes on along the minus strand of NZ_CP107950.1, from coordinate 9,363,942 downwards.
AGTGGCTCGACGAGGCGGCCGCCGGTGGGCGGGCCGCCGCGGAGCCCGGCACGTGATCCTCCTGTGCCCCTCGGCGGACACAGGTCCGACGACCCCGACGCGAACGGGAGCGCGATGACGGACAGCGGAAACGGCGGGAGAAGCGGTGCCCGTCCGGGCAACGGCGAACCGGCCGTCGAGACAAGCGGGTTGCGGCGGGAGTACCGCACACGGCGCGGCCCGGCGGTCGTCGCGCTCGACGACGTGTCGGTCAGCGTGGAGCAGGGCGAGGTGCACGGACTGCTCGGGCCGAACGGCGCGGGCAAGAGCACCCTGATGAAGATCCTGTCCACGGTACTGCTGCCGACCTCGGGAACCGGCCGGGTGCTCGGCCACGACCTGGCGACCGAACACCGTCGGATCCGGCCCCTGCTCGGCATCGTCTTCGGCGGCGAGCGCGGACTCTACCCCCGCCTGACCGCACGTCAGAACCTGCGTTACTGGGCCGCTTTGTACGGTCTGACCAGCCGGGACGGCATCGCTCGTACCGACGCCCTGCTCGACGAGCTCGGGCTCGCCGACCGCGCCGACGACCGGGTGGAGACCTTCTCCGTGGGCATGCGCCAGCGTCTGCACCTCGCTCGCGGCATCATCGGCGACCCCCGCGTCCTGCTGCTCGACGAGCCGACCAACGGCCTGGACCCGCTGGCCGCACGGCAGTTGCGCGAACTGATCCGGCGGCTGGCCGGCGAGGGGCGCACCGTGCTGCTCGCCACGCACGACCTGGCCGAGGCCGAAGTGCTCTGCGACCGCGTCACCATGATCAACCACGGACGGGTGGTCGCCGCGGAGGCACCCAGGACCCTCGCCCGGCTCGTCTCACGCCGAGAACGTGTCCGTGTCCGCGCCGAGGAACCCCTGCTGGACCTGGTGCGCGCACTCCCGGGGGTCCTCGGCACGGAACCCGCCGACGACGGGACCACGCTCGTCACGGTGGAGGACAAGGAAGCCGTGGGCCGCGTGCTCGCCTTCGTCGTCGAGCGGGGTGTGACCGAGGTCCGCACCGAACTGCCCGGCCTCGAGGAGGTCTACCTGCACCTCGTGCACCGTGGCGAGACGCGCAGCGTGGTGAACCGGTGAGCCTGCTCGCGGCCGCCGGCCGGTTCCAGGGACGCCTGGTGCTCACCCACCGCGACTACCTCATCGACCTGGTGCGTACGCCGCTGCTCGCCGCGGTCTTCCTGCTCCTGATCCGGCACAACGAGCGCCCCGACCTCCTCGCCAACGGCCTCCTCGCCCCCGTACTGATGGGGGTGTGGAGCATGGCCATGCTGATCTCCGGGGAGGTCGTGGACAACGACCGCTGGCTCGGCACGCTGGAGCTCCAGATCGCCGCACCGGTCGACTTCGCCCGAGTGGTCCTCAGCCGGGTCTGGGTGACCACCGCGATCAGCCTGCTGACGGTGGGGGAGGTCGCCGCTGTCGCGATCCTCGGCTTCGGCGCCGTTCCCCGCGTACCGCATCCCGGCGTCTTCGCCGTGGGGCTCCTGGCCACCGCCGTCGCCACCGCGGGCACCGCCACGCTGATGGCGGCCCTGTTCGTCGCGACCCGGACGGCCCGCACCTTCCAGAACTCCCTGAGTTACCCCGTTCTGTTGCTCGGCGGGGTGTTCACCCCCCTCGACCGGCTGCCGGAGTGGACGCACCCCGTCGGCCGCCTCATCTATCTGTCCTGGAGCTCCGACCTGCTGCGCGACGCACTCGCCCCGGCCGCGGTCACCTCCGTCCCGTGGCGCACCGGCGCCATCCTCGGTCTCGGCCTCCTGACCGGGGCCGGCGGACGGCTCCTGCTCGGCAGGGTCGTACGGCTCGTCCGCGAGAACGGGACGGTGGGACTGCGTTGAGCCGCACCGCCGACGACACCCGGACGGGCCGCCGCACGCGGGTCCTGGGCTGGGCGGCACGCGCCGGGGCCGCCGACTACGGCACCGTGTTCACCTGGAAGACCTGGCTGCTCGGCTGGTTCGTCCGCATGCTCGCCCAGGTCCTCTTCTTCGCCACCATCGGCAACCTGCTCGGGCCGGGGCAGGCCCGCTATCTCCTGATCGGCAACGCGGTGGCACTCGTCGCGCTGCACGGCGTGTTCGCGACCGCCTCCACCACCTGGGAGCTCCAGAACGGCACCCTTCCCCTGCTGGTCGCCTCACCCAGCAGCCCCGCACTGGTCCTGGTCGGGCGGAGCCTCTTCTGGCTGCCGGACGGGGTGGCCTGCGGGCTGGGCGCCGTGCTCATCCTCGGCCCGGTGGCCGGACTGCGTCCGAGCGTGGCGTCGGTGGCTCTGCTCGCCGCCCTGCTGGTCCTCGTCGCGGTGACGAGTTACTGCCTCGGCCTCTTCCTCGGGTCCCTGGTGCTGACCGCCGTCGACCTGCGCAACGTCGTGTCCAACGCGGCGTTCACGGTGATGCTGATCGTCTGCGGGCCGGAGGTACCGGCGGACGCCGTCGGCCCCGTCCTCGCCGGGTTCGGCCACGTGCTGCCCCTCACCCACGGACTGCTGGCGGTCCGGGAGGTGCTGGCGGGCGCGGCGAGCGCGCACACCGCCGGACTGGCCGGATGGGAGACGCTGATCGGTGCGTGCTGGCTGGCCGCGGCGCTCGCCGTGCTCGCTCTGCGGGCCCGGAGAAGCAGGCGGGACGGGGCGGCCCTCTTCCTGACGTGACGGATGTTACGGATGTGACGGACGTGGCGCTCCCATGACCGGAAGCACTCGGTCCTCGCACGTGCTCCGATAGCGTGCCCGGCCATGGGTGAACTGATAGTGATCAGACACGGTCAGACCGAGTGGAGCCTGTCGGGCAGGCACGCCGGCCGCACCGACGTTCCGCTGACCGACGTGGGCGAGACCACGGCGAAGGCACTCGCCCCGAGGCTGGCCCGGCACCCTCTGGCCGCCGTCTTCAGCAGCCCGCTGAGCCGCGCCACGCGGACCGCCGAACTGGCGGGCCTGACGGGCGTCCGGTCCGATCCCGATCTCCTGGAGTGGGACTACGGCGGCTACGAAGGCCTGACCGCGGCGCAGATCCGGGAGAGGAGGCCGGGTTGGGACCTGTGGCGGGACGGCGTCGTTCCCGGCGACGGCGACCATCCCGGTGAGCGGATCCAGCAGGTGGCCGCGCGTACGGACGCGGTGCTCGACCGGATCCGGCCGCTGCTGTACGACGGCGACGTGGCCGTCGTAGCCCACGGTCATCTGGCCCGCGTGCTCGCCGTGCGCTGGCTCGGCCTCGACGCATCCGCCGGCCGCCTGCTCGGCCATCCGCACCCAGGCACGCTCAGCTTCCTGGCCGGCGAGGACGAACAGCCGTTCATCGCCGCCTGGAACGTCCCGTAGCGGCGGCCCGCCGCCCTCACACCTGACGTGAGAGGCGCCGGAAGCGCGTGAGCGCCGCGGCACTCACGGCGAGGGGCGGGAGAAGTATCCGCTTCGGGGGCGGTACGGCGTGCAGGGCGTGCAGGGCGTGCAGGGCGTGCAGGGCGTGCAGGGCGACGGTACGGGGTGCGGCGCGGAGTGTCTCGTACCGGCCCCGGCGGCCACGACGCGCGCGGAAGGGCTCCTTCCCTGCGTTGGGCGGGGCGGCTGCTTAGCGTGACCCCATGACCACCCTCCAAGCCCCGCCCACCCCCGACCACCGGCGGTGGAAGGCGCTCGCCGTCTGTCTGACGGCGGGCTTCATCTCGCTCCTCGACACCTCGATCGTGAACGTGGCACTGCCCTCGATGGAGCACGGGCTGGCCGCCTCGGAGGCCGCCCAGTCCTGGGTGGTCTCCGGGTACGCCCTGACCTTCGGGCTGGTGCTCGTCCCGGCGGGCCGGCTGGGCGACATGCGGGGGCGGCGCCAGTCCTTCCTGGTGGGGCTGGCCCTGTTCACGCTCGCCTCGGGGGCGTGCGGCCTGGCTCCCAGTGCCTCCTGGCTCGTGCTGTTCCGGCTGATCCAGGGCGCGGCGGCAGGCATGGTCGCCCCGCAGACCTCAGGCCTGATCCAGCAGATGTTCCAGGGCGCCGAGCGGGCCAAGGCGTTCGGGCTGCTGGGCAGTGTCATCGGGATCTCGACGGCGGCCGGCCCACTGGTGGGCGGTGTGCTGATCGACTCCGTGGGCACCGACGACGGGTGGCGCTGGGTGTTCTTCGTCAACCTGCCCATCGGTGTGGCCGCGTTGGCCGCGGGACTGCGGCTGCTGCCGCGCTTCCCGGCGTCGACGGGCAAGCGGGAGGAGTTCGACCCGTTCGGCGTGCTGCTCCTCGGCGCCGCCGTGCTCGCGCTCATGCTGCCGCTGGTTCAGGAGCAGCAGTGGACCGGGCGGCTGAAGTGGGCCCTGCTGCCGGTGGCCGCGCTGCTGCTGCTCGCGTTCTGGGAGTGGGAACGGCGCCAGAAGCGTCGGGGGCGGGCTCCGCTGGTCGATCTGGACCTGTTCTCCTTGCGTTCCTTCACACTCGGCTCCCTGATCAGCCTGACCTACTTCGCGGGTTTCACCACCGTCTTCTTCGTCTACTCCCTGTTCCTGCAGAACACGGCCGGATACAGCGCGCTGGCGGCGGGCGTCTCGGTGCTGCCCTTCGCGGCCGCGTCCGCGGTCGGCGCGGCCATCGGGGGCCGGCTGGTGATGCGGCACGGGCGCAAGCTGGTCGTCTTCGGCCTTCTCGCCGTGGTGGTGGGGCTGCTCGGGGTGGTCGTGGCGGTGCAGTTGGTGCCGTTGCAGAGTGTCGGATGGGCCACGGCCCTGCCCATGGTCGTCGGCGGGATCGGTTCGGGCCTCACGGTCTCCCCCAACACGACACTCACCCTCACCCGCGTCCCCGTTCAGCGTGCCGGCGCGGCCGGCGGGGTGCTCCAGACGGGGCAGCGCATCGGCTCGGCGGCCGGGATCGCCGTGGTGGGGGCGGTGTACTTCGCGCATCAGGTCGACCACGGCCGCTCCGTGACGGCCATCCAGCTCGGGCTGCTCACCGCCGTCGGGATGAGCGTGATCGCGCTGCTGCTGGCCGTCGCCGACCTGCGTGTGCGCCAGGCGCACCCCGAGCCGGAACGGGCCGCGCCGACCGCGCCGCGTGGATTCGAGGAGGGCGACGCGGAGGAAGTGGTCCGGCGCGGCTGAACGGTCTTCCCGGGGCTTCTCGGGTGTGCCTTCGGCGCGGGTGCGTTGTTGGGCGGATGCACGGGACAGCCGCCGCACGGGCGTCCGCGCGGTGGCCCTTCGCCGAGTCCCGGGAAACCGACTGGCTGCGGGATCTGACCGCCGACGACGGACTCACCGGGTTCATGCCGCCGGCGTCGCCCGACGCGGCCTGGGTGCTCCACTCCATGTATGAGCACGAGCTCGGGCCGAGCGGCATGTCGCTCGGCGAGGACCACCGGGCCACGCCGGCGGGCGAGCGCGACATCGTCCCGGGTCCCGACCCCGCCGACGTGCTCGACGGCTTCCCACTCGTCGAGGCGCTCCTCGGCGACACGGAGACCGGGGCCGTACCACTGCCCTGGGCCAACTGACCACCACCCGGCCACGCCGCCAACCGGTGACGCCGACGGCCGACGGCTCGTGGCGACCGCTCACAGCTTCCCGGCCGTCGCCCGTCTCGCGCCGGCCCGGCCCAGCAGCCAGGTGCCGAGCGCGGCCAGGACAGCGGCGGCCAGGGCGTACACCGGCAGCCAGAGCGTCGTCGTGGATGCCAGGCAGTCGTCCACGACGTGCCGGCTCCGGTCGTCCTGGGTATAGGCCAGCGCGGCCCCGTCCTGACCGGCCAGGTCGTGCAGGGCGGCCTGGGCCCGCAGTGCCGCGTAATCGCCCAGGTGGGCACACTTCGTGCGGGTGCCCGGCATCGGGAAGAACCACTTCCAGCGCTGCATGGCGGGCGCCGCCGCGAGGGCCACGCACAGGCCGACGACCAGGGAGTAGGCGGTCAGGCTACGCGCGTACGCGGACCGCGCGCCGGGTGTGGGAACCGGCGGCCGGGTGCAGGCGAGGATCAGCGCGAGCAGGGTGGCGCCGAGATAGGTGGAGAACCACTGCCAGGAGCCGGAGGAGAGCGCGAAGGCCAGTACACCGGCGAGGGCGGTGCTCAGCACCCCGGCCCGGTTGGCGACTCCCCCGTCCGTGACGGCGGTCACCGATCCCTGGGAACCCGCGCTGCTGCGGTCGTCCATGCGCTCTCCTGCTCAAACCTGACACCGGGCCACCAGTCTCCGGCCGCCGTCCTGTTCAGGCCCTCGCACCATGCCATTCCGCCCGCCGCCTCGCCCGGTTGGCGGGCGGGCGCGGGGCCGAGATCCGGCGCGGCGTGGGATCCGGGACCGTGAAGCACCCGTGGAAACTCGGTGGCAACGGTGTCAGTAGGTCCGTTTATGCTGCACCGAACGATCATGAGGGACCAGGGGAGGGCGCAGCATGTGGGGCAGGCTGTTCGGCAGGGAGGCGGAGCGACCGGCGGCGGATCCGTACGCGCTCCCGGTGGTGCGCAGGGGCAAGAACGGGACGCACACGCTGCTCGCGCTCGGGGACGTACGGGTGCTCGCGCTGGTCCAGGCGGCCGAGGCGGGTGAATGGGAGGCCGTCAGGGCCAGGCTGGCGCCGTTCGATCTCGGCCGCGACCACCGCGTCCTCGCCGAACTGGCCGAGCTGGACGGTGTTCAGGACTGGATCGGGCGGGCCGTCGAGGAGGACAAGGAACACCGGGCGACGGCCCTGCTGATATCCGGGACGCGTCACATCAGCTGGGGCTGGGAGGCGCGCACCAGCGCGCTCGCCGTGGACGTCAAGCAGGAGCAGTGGCGTGTCTTCCGCGAGCGGCTGCTCATCGGCGAGGAACACCTGCTGGAGGCCGCCGAGCTGCGGCCGGAGTGGATCACCCCGTGGCGCCGCCTGCTCACCTCCGCCCGGGGTATGTCGCTGGCCTCGTCCGTGAAGGAGGCCCGGCTCGACGCCGCTCTGCGCCGTGACCCGCTGGATCTGGAGACCCACATCGAGTGGGTGTCGCAGTTGCAGCCCCGTTGGGGCGGCGATCCCGGCCAGGCACTGGCGTTCGCCCGCGAGGCGATCGGCCGGGCCCCGCAGGGGCACCGGCTCGGCTGCGCGATCGCCATGGCGCACATCGAGGACTGGGTCGAGTCGGAACGGGCGGACTGTCTCGAAACCCCGGAGATCCAGGCCGAGTTGCGCAAGGTGGCCGACCATAGCATCCTGCACCCCGACTACGTGCGGCACCCGGGCTGGCAGCACGACTTCAACATCTTCGCCATGGCGCTGTCGCTGGCCGGTGAGGGTCACACGGTCCGGCGTGTCTTCCAGGCACTCGACGGCGCGTACACGAGCTGGCCCTGGACGTACTTCTCGGAGCCCCAGAAGCAGTTCGCCCGCCACCACCGCCGCGCCTGAGCGCACGCCGATCCCGCCACCCGTCTCCTCTCCCCTCCGGACGTCCCGATGACACTGCCCGACACCGCCGCGATCCCGGCGGGCGACGACCGCACCTTCCAAGTGGATCTGCGTGGCCTCGTCGACCTCCTGTCCCACCACCTCTACTCCAGCCCCCGCGTCTATCTGCGTGAACTCCTGCAGAACGCGGTGGACGCGCTGACCGCCCGGCACTCCCTCGAACCGGGCGCCTCGACCGACGCGTTCGGCATCCGCCTGTACGCCGACGGTTCGGTGGTACGCGTCGAGGACGACGGTGTCGGTCTCACCGAGGCCGACGTGCACACCTTCCTCGCCACGATCGGCCGCAGCAGCAAGCGCGCGGAACGCATCGCCGAGCAACGCGCCGACTTCATCGGCCAGTTCGGCATCGGGCTGCTGTCCTGCTTCCTGGTCGCGGACGAGATCCACGTCCTGAGCCGCTCCGCCCGCACCCCCGACGCGCCCACCGTGGAGTGGCGGGGGCGCGGCGACGGCAGCTACACCGTCCGCACCCTGCCCGCGTCCGCCCGCCCCCGGCCCGGCACCACCGTCACCCTGACACCGCGCGCCGACGCCGGTGAGTGGACCCGGCCGGTCCAGGTCCAAGCGCTGGCCCGGCACTTCGGCTCCCTGCTGCGCCACCCGGTGACCTTCGCCGACGGTACGGGCGGCACGCCCGCGCCGGTCAACCCCGAGCCCGCGCCCTGGACGGGTACGTACCCCACGCCCGGAGCCCGTTCGCGCGCCCTGGCCGCGTACGGCGAGGAGGTCCTCGGGTTCAAGCCGCTGGACACGATCGAGCTGGACCTGCCGGCCGTGGGCCTCAAGGGCATCGCCTGCGTGCTGCCCGAGACGGTGCCGGCCGGGCGCCGCCACGGCCACCGCGTGCACGTCAAGGGCATGCTGCTGTCCGAGCAGGCCGAGGAGATCCTGCCGGAGTGGGCGTTCTTCGTCCGCTGCGTCATCGACGCCGAGAGCCTTCGCCCGACGGCGTCCCGCGAGTCCCTGTACGAGGACGACACTCTCGCAGCCGTCCGCGACGCCCTCGCCGAACGGCTGCGGGAGTGGATCGCCCGAGCCGCCGCCAGCGACCCCGACCTGCTCGCGCGCTTCCTCCAGGCGCACCATCTGGCCGTCAAGTCGCTCGCGGTGCACGACGACGAGATCCTGCGGATGCTGCTGCCCTGGCTGCCGTTCGAGACGACCGACGGGCACGCGACGCTCGACGAGTTCGCGCGCACCCACCGCACGGTACTCGTGACATCGAGCGTGGAGGAGTTCCGCCAGGTCGCCGCGATCGCCTCGGCCGCCGGGCTCGGCGTCGTCAACGGCGGGTACACGTACGACCGTGAACTCGTCCACCGGCTGCCGGAGATCAGGCCCGAGGCAAGCGTCGCGGACCTCGACCCGGCGACCCTGACCGCCCACCTCGACCCCGTCGACCGGGAGACGGAACTGGCCGCCGCGGCGTACCTGGCGCAGGCCCGCGACGCCCTGGCCGTCTTCGACTGCGATGTCGCCCTGCGTGCCTTCCAGCCCGCCTCCGCCCCCGCCCTCCTCGTCGACAGCCGCGAGGCACGGCACGAGCGCACCCGCTCCCAGCTCGCCCGTGAGCAGGAAGGCGGCATGTGGGGCGACATTCTCGGTGCCCTGCGCCAAGAGGCTCCGCGGGCGCAGCTGATCCTCAACCAGCTCAATCCGCTGGTCCGTACGGCCGTCACCATCACCGAGCCCGAGCTGGCCCGCACCAGCGCCGAAGCCCTCTACGGTCAGGCCGCGATGCTGTCACGGCGTCCGCTCAGGCCCGCCGAGTCGAGCCTCATCAACCGGTCCTTCCTCGACCTTCTCGCCCACGCCCTCCGCAAGGACAGCTGACGATGCCGATCGCACCCCAGACCACCGACGAGCTGCTCCAGGCGCTCCAGGAGAACGACCGGCGCCCCTACGGCCGCACCCGCACCGTCACCGCCGAGGAACTCGTCGAGGCGGCCGAGCAGTTCGAGGAGCCCGTCCCGCTCATTCACGCTCTCCTCGAACTTCAGGAGGCGTACACCTACGGCTCCGAGCCCCGGAAGTCGCCCGTCGTCTTCGCCCGCCTGCTCACCCTGTTCGACGAACAGCCCGACGTCTTCGACGAGCGCCTACGGCACACTCTGTTCTGGCGGTTCAAGTGGGTGGCCAACGCCCTGCTCGCGCTGCCCGAGATACCGCTGACCAGCCTGCGCCAGTGGCAGACGGAGATGCGCGACCGGTACGAGAAGGCCGGCCTCGGCCTCCAGCCCTACTACGGGCAGGCGTACCAACTCGCCGCCCACATCGGTGAGGACACCGCCCTCGCCTTCGAGCTGTGGGCGGGCCGCCCCCGCACCCGGCTCAGCGACTGCGAGGCCTGCGAGATCTGCGAGCGGGCCCTGTACCACCTCGCGACGGGCGACGACGAGCGGGCCCTGCGCGTCTGGGAGCCCGTCCTGGCCGGGAAGGACTCCTGTCAGGAGGAGCCGGCCCGTTCCATCTCTCACGCGCTGCTCCCCCTGTTGCGCACCGGCGCCGTCGAGCGGGCCGTCGAACTGCACCTCGCCGGCTACCGCGCCTGCCGCCGCAACCCCTCGATGGCCGGGGAGGTCGGCCGTCACCTGGAGTTCTGCGCGCTGACCGGCAACGAGGCACGCGGTCTTGAACTGCTCGCCGAGAACCGGGGGTTGTTCGACGAGGTTGACTCACCGCGCGACATGCTCGCCTTCCTCACCGGTGTGGAGGTTCTGCTGCGGCGCGTCGAGCAGCTCGGCCACGGCGAACTGCCCGCGGCCGGATTCGCGGGCCGCGCCTGGACGGTGGCCGGGCTGCGCGCCGAAGTGGGAGACCGTGCCGACGACCTCGCCGCGCGTTTCGACACCCGCAACGGAACCGGCACCCACGGCGACCGTCGCAGGACCCGCGTCGAACGTACCCCGCTCCTGGACGCGCTGGAGCTGACCCTGCGCCCCCGCAGCCTCGACGACCTGGCCACCGCCGCCGTCCCGGTTGCCGCACCCCCCACCCGTACCACCACCGCCGTGCCCGAGTCGATCGCCGAAATGATCCTCCAGGCAAGGGCGTTGGACGACCAGGGACACCCCGACTCACCGGCCTGCTGGGCACGCCTCCGCACGCTCGCCGCCGCCGGCGACTACGCCCACCCCGACGACCCGGAGGTGGGCCCGCTCGTACGGCTGCGCGCGGACCTGCTGGACGACGAGGCGAACCGGGCGGGCGACAAGGACGACTTCGCCGTCGCCCAGGCCCTGTACGAGGAAGCCGCGGGCCTGTACGAAGACGCCGCGGCGCCGGGTCAGGCGGCACTCGCCCGCGCCTGCGCGCTGCTCGCCGCCGCGGAGGGCGTCGGCGACGAGGCCGAGGCGAGGGCCGCCGCGCTGACCGCCGCCCACGCGTCCATCGTCGCCCTGCACGAGGGGACTTCCGGCCTCGCGCCGGTGCACGAGGCCCGTCTGCTGCGGCTGCGGGCGACCACCCTCGGCCTGCGCCTGCAGAAGTCGGGGAACGAGGAGGACGTCGCTCCGGTCTTCGCCGAGGTGGACCTGCTTCTCGACTTCGCCACCCGGCACGACGTCGTCGGGCAGATCTCCGGCGGGCTGCTGCTGCGGGCCGGCACGCACGCCCTCTCCGGGGACCTCCCCGCCGCGGTCACCGGGGTCGACGATCTCCTCGACCGGCTGAAGGCCCACGGCCCCGCCTGGCACATGCCTCGCGCACTCGGGCTCCGGGGCCGGCTCCAGCTCGGCCTCCGGGACCCGGAAGCCGCGCACGCGAGCCTGGCCGAGGGCCTGCGACTGGCCGCCGCCTGGCCGGCCGCGGCGGTCGACACCGGCCGCCTCCACGGTGACCTGGCCGAGGTCTGCATGCACCTGGGCAGGCCCGACGAGGCACTGCGCCACCTGACGCGCTCGGCGGAGCTCGACCTGCGTCACGGCAGCCGCACGGAGGCGTTCTGCACCTACAGCAACGCGGCCCAGCTCAGCCTCGACATGGGCCGCGTCGAGGACTGCATCGCCCTGCTCGACTCCCTGATGGCCGAACCGGACGTCACGACGGGAGAGTTGGACGACCGGCTCCTGGCTCAGCTGCGACTGACCCGGGCCCGGGCGCTGCACGCGGGAGAGGACCTCAAGGCCGCCACGGCAGAACTCGTCGCCCTCGCCGCCGAGTCGGCCGGCTGGGACGACGACCCGGGAAGCCACGCCATGATCGCCGCCGAGGCGGCCGTCCTCCTCGGCGAGTCCGGCGAGTTCGACCGGGCCCGCGAAGCGGTGGCCCAGGCGCTCGCCGCCCACGGGCAGGCACCGCGTTACGAGCAGCTCAGCAGCTGCCTGCGCGAACTCGCCCGCCAGCGGACCCAGCAGCAGGGCGAGGACGGCCTGGCCGACGCGCTCGCCTTCCTCGCCGACGCCGGCAGGATCGCCGAGGAGGCCCGCGAGGCCGAGTACGAGGCGCAGGGCCGCTCCCTGGAATCGGCCCTGGCCTACGAACACGGGCGGGTCAACGCCTACGCCGGTGCGTACGAGGACGCCCTGGCCGCGCTGGAGAAGGCCCTCGCCCTGCTCGGCGAGCCGGGACCGGAGGACGACCGGGCCGGCGAGTGGGCCGAGTGCGTGCGCTTCGCGGGTGCCGTGGAGGGCATCTACCTGGAGCGTGTCTCCCCCGCCCTCACCCGCCTCGGCGCGGCGGTGTCCCTCCTGTCCGCCCTGGGCCGCACGGCGGAAGCCGAACCGCTGACCGCCTTGGCCTCCCGGCTGCGCGACGAGGAGTGACACCCCGGCCGCGGTGCCGGGACGCCCCTTTCCCGGCACCGCGGCCGCGGCACGACGAGCCGCTCCAGCGGGAGGATCACGATCTACGGGTGGAGTAGCACTAGGCTGCCGGGCGGTACCGGTGCCTCAACCCAGGAGTGGATGCCATGGTCGCCCCCGTCGGAAAGCACCCGTACCCCGATGCGCTCGGATCGGACGAGGCGCCCGCGCCGCACGCGCTGCTCACGCCGGTGATCGGACTCCTCGGCACCTGGGCCGGACAGGGCCGCGGAACGTATCCGACGCTCGACGAGGAGTTCGTCTACGCGCAGGAGGTCACGTTCAGCCACGACGGCCGGCCCTTCCTCCACTACGAGGCGCGTGCCTGGCTGCTGGACGCGGACGGCGCTCCGCTGCGCCCCTCGGCCCGGGAGAGCGGCTGGTGGCGGATGCAGGGCGACGGACGTGTGGAGGCGTTGATCACGCAGCCGACCGGCATCGCGGAAATCCTGGTCGGCCGAGCGGCGGACGGCACGGTGGATCTGGCCACCGAGCAGGTGGCTCTCACCCCCACGGCCAAGGAGGTGGTCGCCACCCGCCGTCGCTACACGTTCGCGGACGCCGGCACGCTGGACTTCCTCCATGACCTGGCGGCGGTCGGTCAGCCCCTGCAACACCATCTCTCCGCGCGGCTCCGACGCCCGGACGGGAGCTGAGGCGCACAGCCGGCCGGGCGGCGGGGCGGGCCGGAGAGCGGCGCGGTGCCCGCCGGCCCGTACAGGGTGTCGTCGTGTCCGTACCCTGGGGGCATGCGCATGCGCCCCACTCTGAGCTGGATACCCTCCGGGGATCTACCGCCGGGCACCACGGATCTGGAGCCGGTCGCCGCCGCACTGAGCACGGGCGGTGTGCTGGTGCTCAGCGGGGCGGGCATCTCGACGGAGTCGGGCATCCCCGACTACCGCGGCGAGGGCGGGAGCCTGCGTCGGCACACCCCGATGACCTACCAGGACTTCACCGCGACCGCTCAGGCCCGGCGGCGGTACTGGGCACGCAGCCACCTCGGCTGGCGGACCTTCGGCCGTGCTCGCCCCAACGACGGACACCGGGCCGTGGCCGCGTTCGGGCGGCACGGTCTGCTCTCGGGAGTGATCACACAGAATGTCGACGGGCTGCACCAGGCCGTCGGCAGTCAGGGTGTCGTGGAACTCCACGGCAGCCTGGAGCGGGTCGTCTGTCTCTCCTGCGGTGCCCGCACCCCGCGCCGCGAACTGGCCCGGCTGCTGGAGGAGGCCAATCCCGGCTTCGATCCGGTGGCCGCCGCCGTGAACCCGGACGGTGACGCCGATCTCACCGATGAGCAGGTCGGGGACTTTCATGTGGTCCCGTGCACGGTCTGCGGCGGCATCCTCAAGCCGGACGTGGTCTTCTTCGGCGAGTCCGTTCCGCCGCCACGGGTCGAGCACTGTCGTCGGCTGGTCCGTGAGGCGACTTCGCTGCTGGTCCTGGGCTCCTCCCTGACGGTCATGTCCGGTCTGCGGTTCGTCCGTCAGGCGGCCGATGCCGAGAAGCCGGTGGTGATCGTCAACCGGGACGCGACCCGGGGCGACCAGCACGCCCTCACCCGGGTCGCGCTCCCCCTGGGCACGGCCCTCGCCACCGTGGCCGGCCGGCTCGGCATCCCCCTGGACGAGGCCGCGGCCTGAGCCGGACCAGGAGTCGGTCCGGCTCCGGTTCGTGGAAGACGCCCGAGACCTCGGCCGTACCGCCGGAGGGGACGGCGTGGCTCAGCGCTCGCCCCGGAGGCGACCGGCCCAGCGACGAAGAGTCCTTCGCGGACGACGCATGCGCGAGGGGGCCGGTCGTCGGCGCTCCCGGGGGCTCACCGGGTTTCTCGCTCCGGAACCGCGCTCCCCGTGGTCGTCGGGCGACAGGACCGGTGCCTTGCGTTCCTTCTGCGCCTGGATCTCGACGTGGGCCGCGTGTGAGGTCGCGCGAAACGCCTCTTCGTACGAAGCGAGGGCCGCGTTCACGGCTCCACCCGCAAGGCCTCTGGCACGGACGCGGGCGGCGAGCCAGACGAAGGACCCCAGGACCGCGGCCAGGCCGCCGAACATGACGACGAAGGGCACGAGCGCATCCATGGGGTGAGGCTACCGGCCGGCTCCGCGGCTCTGATCGGCGGACGGCCGCACAGTCCGCCGACAGCCGCAGGGGACGGACACCGCAGACGGACAGAGCGCATCAGCAGACGACAGGGCAGGGCGCCCGTCGCGACCGATCGAGTCGCCCGCTCGCTTGAACAGCCGGATACTGACTGTATGGCCCAGAAGACCGCGAAGGCGCACGGGCCGTCCACGGTGACGGTCAAGGGGCGGGACTACCGGATACGCAGCATCGGATTCTTCGTGCTGGCGGCCCTGACGATCTGGTTCATCGCAGCCAACACCAGCTCCGTGACCATCCGGCTCTGGATCCCCGAGGTCACCCTCCCCCTCTGGATCGTGCTGACGGTCACCCTCCTCGTCGGCATCCTCCTGGGGCTGCTGATCGCCTACCGCCGGGCGCGCCGGTAGTCCGCGCTCCGAACTCGGCCGGGGCCTGCCCGGCGGATCATGCCGGACAGGCCCACACCGGTACCGAGCAGGGCTCAGCGCTTGAGCGTGAAGGTGAAGTCGCCGGACACCTTGCCGCTCAGCCGGACCGTCGAGACGACCTTCCCCTCCGCTGTCAGTCTCTCGACCTCGGCCCGCGAGAGACCGCAGCCTTCGGCGATCAGGCGCACCGGCCGGACAGGTATCCGCGCCGCGAAGCGGACCGAGACGTCGATCACCTCACGGTCGAGGTGATCCGACCCGCCGGTGTCGAGGCGCCAGGCGCCGTCCCAGTCGAGGGCGATGCGACTGCGGCGCCGCACCACCGGGTCCTGGAGCAACTCCGCTGCCAGGCCTGGGTCGTTGTCGTGCATCCGGTCCAGCAGCTCGGGTCGGACCGAGCGCACATGGGTCCGCTCCAGGATCGTGAGTTTGCCCGTGTCCCCGCACCCGGCGCACAGGACGAGGAGCCAGGCGTCGAGGAGCTTGTGGTTCGCGTTGACGCGAAACTTTCCGTCGGCCCGGAAACGCTCGGACGCGCAGGCGTGGCATCGGCGGAGAACGGTCGGCAGGCAGGTGGGCATGACCACCCAGCTATTGAGCACAGAAGTACACCGGTTTCAGTGAGAAGTCCGCAGCAGGAAGCAGCGCGGCGCACAGGTGCGACGCGCGACAGATCAGCACTCGGGAGGTCTCACAGGGTGTACAACGGCACGTCCTTGCCTGGGCGATGGGGCTCGGCAGCACGGTAGAGGCCCGCGGCGGTGCTGTTCCACCGGTTTTCCGGCCCGGCGGTCCTCGGCCGCTTCGACTCCCAGGAGGCCGATAACCGACGTATGGGACATGGTCACACGTCGGCTGGGCAGGCTCCTCAGATGCTGACGTCCGACCGATGGCGGTTACCGGCCCGGAGGTGGGTGCCGACACCCGGGTATGTCTTCTCTCTGATGCTCAGTCACGGCCGCGAGCCCAGGGCACGGAACCGGCACACGCGGGGAGGCGTGGTGTGAAGAGGTTCTTCGGGAAGGTCCGGCTCGCCGAGCCCGAGGTGTCCGACGCGGAGCGTGAGTTGTTCGGCGGCCCGTTGCGCTACGACATGGGCTGGTCCCAACACGAGCACGCACAGCTCGACTTGACCATGCTGTCCGCACTCCGGTCGATGCCGACCCTGGTCGGAGCGACCCTGCGCATGGCGTGGAGCACGGATCGACGGGCACTCATCGCCGTCGGGGCCGGCGAGATCGGGCAGGGCGTCGCCGCCGCCGTCGCGCTCCTCGCCGTCAACGCGGTCATGCACGCACTGCTCGGTGTCGGCACCGCGGTGGAGCGGCTGCACGCTCTGATGCCGGGTCTGCTCGCCACCGCCGCGATCGCCGTCGTCAACTCCGCGCTGGCGGGCTGGTCCACTTCCCGGGCGGGCCGACTGGAACCGCTCGTGGAGCGGATCGCCACCACGCAGTACCTGGCCGCCGCGGCCTCCGTGGAACTGGAGGCCATCGACGACCCGGACTTCCGGCGGCTGATCGACGTCGCGCAGTACGGCCCCGCTTCCGCCCGCCGCATGATCAGCGCCTGTGTGGCCGCGCTGAACAGCACGATCTCCCTGGTGGCCACGGCGGGCGTACTGACCGTGCTGCACCCGGCGCTGCTGCCGATGCTCATCCTCATCGCCGCCCCGCGCGGCTGGGGCGCGATGCGGGTGGCCCAGGAACGCTATGTGTCGGTGATGAGCTGGATCGAGCACCTGCGGGCCAGCCGGCTGATCGGCAACCTCCTCACCGAACGTACCGCCGCCCAGGAGGTACGTATTCACGGGGTCGGTCCCTTCCTGCTCAGCCGGTACAAACGCATGGCGCGCAGCGCGGAGGCCGAGCAGGAACGGCTGGCCTCCAGCAAGGCGATCACCGAGTGGGTGGCCTCCGCGCTGTCCGGCCTGGCCATGGCCGCCACGTACGGAACCATGATCTGGCTGGTCTTGAGCGGACACATGAGCCTGGCGGTGGCCGGCACGGCGGTGATCGCCGTCCGGTCGGGATCGGCGAGCCTGGGCGCGCTCGTGATGAACGTCAACACCCTGCACGAGGAGTCCCTGTACGTCCGCGACCATGGGCGCTTCCTGACCGAGGCCGCCGAACGCGCCATCCCCACGACGGGCGGTCCGGTTCCGGAGCATGTCAAGCAGGTCACGCTCGACGAGGTCACGTACCGATACCCCGACCGCGACGATCCGGCGCTGGACCGGGTCACGCTCACCATCCCCATGGGCTCGGTCACGGCCGTCGTCGGTGAGAACGGCTCCGGCAAGAGCACGCTGATGAAGGTCCTCTCCGGTCTGCTGCTCCCTCAGGGAGGAACGGTGCGATGGGGCGACCTGGACGTCACCGGGCTGGAACGCTCCCAGGTCTTCGAGCGCGTCGCGCTGCTCACGCAGGATTTCGAGCGCTGGCCCGTGACGGCCGCGATGAACATCCGGATCGGCCGCCCCGAACACGAGGCCTCGCCCGAACAGCTGCGGACATCCGTCGACTACGCGGGAGCGGGCCCGGTCATCGCCAAACTCCCCGACGGGCTCCACAGTCTGCTGGCCCGCTTCTTCCGCGGAGCCATCGAGCTGTCCGGCGGCGAGTGGCAGAAGGTCGGTCTGGCCCGCACGCACTGGCGCAGCTCCACCTCGCGGGCGGACAGTGTCCTCATCGTGGACGAACCCACCTCCGCCCTCGACCCGGAGGCCGAGATCGAGGCGTTCGACCGCATCCGCGGGCTCGCCTCCCCGCACCGCGCCGTCGTTCTCGTCACCCACCGCATGTCCGGTGTCCGCCACTCCGACCGCATCTACGTCCTGCATCAGGGACGGCTGGTCGAGGAGGGCCGTCACGACGAACTCGTGGCGGCCCGGGGTTGCTACGCGGCGATGTTCGCGGCCCAGGCAGCCCAGTACGCGCCCACCGGCATCGTCCTCCCCCACCCCACCTCACCCGGCTCGCCCGGCTCACCGACCGTCGCGGACCCCGCATGACGCCGTAGCCCGCGCCGTCGATGACGCCGTCGTCGTGAACGGCAGGACGACCACGCGGCCCGTCGCCGAACACCGGCCGACGCGGTGGGCCGTCCGCGCTTTCGCGAGAGGCCGCCGGAGCGGGTCCTGGCCTGGGGAATGCAGGTGACCTGCGAGGCCAGCGCCGCTTACCATCGGGCGCTCCCGTTCCGTGTCCTCTGTCCCTGATCGGTCGTCTCGTGAAGTCTTTGGTTCCTGGTGTGCTGCGTGATGAGCCGCAGTTCGCCCGCCTGTTCATCGGGCAGTCGCTGTCGGTGGTGGGCGACCGTGTGTCGTTCATAGCCGTGCCTTTCGCCGTGCTCTCGGTGGGCGGGTCCGCCTCCGACGTGGGGCTGCTGGCGGCCGCGGGGCTCCTGCCCATGCTGCTGTTCGCCCTGGTGGGCGGGGTGTGGGCGGACCGTTTTCAGCGGCACCGCATCATGCTGGTGTCGGACGTGGTGCGGTTCGTCGTGCAGGGGCTCGCGGCGACACTGCTGCTGACCGGCGTCGCCGAGGTCCGGCATCTTGTACTGCTGATGATCGTGTTCGGAACGGCCGACGCGTTCTTCATGCCGGCGGCCACAGGGCTGACGCCCCTGCTCGTCGGGGCCGACCGGCTGCGGGAGGCGAACGCCCTGCGCGGGTTCGTCCAGTCGGCGGGGCTCGTGGTCGGTCCGGTCCTCGCCGGAGGCCTGGTGGCGTTGGCGGGCCCCGGCGGCGCCTTGGCGGTGGACGCGCTCACCTTCGCGGTCAGTGCCGCGTTCCTGTCCCGGCTGACACCTCGCGACATGACACCCGAGACGACCCGGCCCGCTCCAGGAGGAAGGTTCCTCGGGGAGCTGCGCGCCGGCTGGGCGCAGGTACGCAGCCGGACCTGGGTGTGGTCCGGCATGGCGGCCATCTCCGTCTACCACGTCGTCGTGCTGCCGTCGGTGTTCGTGCTGGGACCTGTCCTGGCCCAGGACGAGTGGGGCGGCGCTGCCGCCTGGTCGGTCGTGACGGCGGG
The DNA here is from genome assembly GCF_036063235.1 of Streptomyces sp. NBC_00386. Taxonomy (NCBI): domain Bacteria; kingdom Bacillati; phylum Actinomycetota; class Actinomycetes; order Kitasatosporales; family Streptomycetaceae; genus Streptomyces; species Streptomyces sp. NBC_00386. The sequence continues at coordinate 9,345,096 of NZ_CP107950.1, read as the reverse complement.
CTTCGGCATCGGGTCCATCGTCGGAGACGTCTGCGCCTACCGGCTCAAGGTCAGACATCCGATGGCACTCGCCGCAGCGGCGCTCGCCGTCGGCTCCTGCCAGGCGGTCATCATCGGGTCCGGCGCACCGGTTGCCGTGATCGCCGTCCTCGAAGCGGTCACCGGCGTCGCGGTCTCCCTCTTCTTCGTCACCTGGGAAACCGCACTGCAGACACACATCCCCGAGGCCGCCCTGTCCCGGGTGAGTTCCTACGACTACCTGCTGTCGACGGGACTCATGCCGCTGGGCCTCGCGCTCACCGGCCCGGTGTCCGATTCCCTCGGCGTTCGACCCACGTTGTACGCGATGACGGTCATCGCCGTCCCCGCCGCGCTCGCGCTCCTCTGCGTCCCCGCCGTACGGCGTCTTCCGGCACACGCCCCGGCCACGACCAGTGACAGTGACAGTGACAACGTCCATGCCGGTCCGGGGTCAGCGTTCCTTGAAGCGTGAAGCTCGGTAGCCGCCGACCGCGCCACGCCCACGAACAGCGCATCCGAGCACGTTCGATGAACCCGGCGCCCTCGGACCATCGCTCCCCGGCCCGTCGGCCTTCGTCGCCGATGGGCCGGCAAGCGGTGCGCGGCGTCCCCGCAATACGACTGCGGCCGTACCCCCTTGGCCCGTTCGGGGATGAAACCCGTTAGCCCATCCGCTTCCTGTGGCGCACGTCCGCCGCCGCGCTCCCGCTTCGGGGACCTGCGCAAACGCTCCCGCGGGAGCGGTCACCGCGGCCGCCCGGGTGATGCCCGTGCCGATGCCTCCTGTTGCGGACCTGACGGAGCGTCGGTTTTCTCGTCGGTGGAGACCACAGGAGCGCCGAGCGGACAGGTCGGCCACTGCATCGTCGGAGGATTCCCTTGCGAAACACACATGTTGGCGTCGGTGTCGGACTGCTCCTCGGCGTCATGGCTCTGCAGAGCCCGGCCGCTGTGGCCGCCGATGACACGGAGCTCCGTATCTACCCGGGCAACGCCTTGCCGGGCTCCACGGTCACGGTCACCACGACGGCCTGCGGCCCGGACGTGACGTACGGCAAGGGCGAGTCGGCGGCGGGAGGTCAGTTCCATCTCTTCGAGGGCAGCCGCAAGGGCGTGCTCGCGGGAGAATTCCAGATCCCGGCCGAGGGGGCGTCCGGCACCGACACCGTCACCGTGAAGTGCCCGCCACGGATCAAGCTCACGGACACGTACGAGATCGCGGACCGGCAGCCGAACGGTGCCATCCAGGCCGGCTTCGGGGACGCCCAGGACACCGACACACAGGTCGCCGTGGGCGGTGCGCTGATCACCGCGGCCGCGGCCGGGGCGCTGTTCAGGATGCGCCGACGCTCGCACGGCGCCGGGTCCTGACCTTCCACTCCGGCCACCTCGGCCCCCAGCCTCGTTCCCGGCACCGCGGGGACGAACTCCACCCGGCTCCCTCCAGGCAAGAGGCCCGACGTTGAAGGAATCCAGGAACGAGGCCGGCACTCCCCCGCGCACGTTCGTCCCACCGGTCACGTATCTGGTCCTGGCACTGGTGGCGGGCTGCCTGCTGGTGCTCGGCACGATGGTCGACAGGCGGCCCCCGCAGCCTTCGGCCGACCAGGCCTTCTCCACCCCCTCGGCGGGCCTTGCCGCCCCGCCGAGGCACCCCGCCGTCCCGCCGCTGCCCCGCGCCGAGCCCGTCCGGCTTCGGATCCCGGCGATCGGTGTGAACACTCGGCTGGCGCGGCTGGGCCTCGACAGGGCGGGGGCTCTGGAGCCCCCGCCCGACGACGAAGCCGGTCTCGCCGGCTGGTACGCCGGAGGCACGGCTCCGGGGTCACGAGGCACGGCCGTGACCACCGGGCATGTGGACACCCGCGCCGGCAGCCGCGGAGTCTTCTACAGGCTCGGCGCGCTCACCAAGGGCGAAACGATCGAGATCAGCCGGGCGGACGGTCGTACCGCCGTCTTCACCGTGGATGCCGTGGAGGTCTACGACAAGGAGCGCTTCCCCGACAAGAAGGTCTACGGCACCTCGGACCGGCCCGAACTGCGCGTGATCACCTGCGGCGGACCGGCCGGGGGCACCGGATACCGCGGCAATGTCGTGGTGTACGCGACCCTCACCGCGGTGCGGCAGCCCCAGGGCCACGCCCTGGCGGGGCAGCGCGCCGCCGAACGCGCTCGAACCGACTCGGGTGATCCATCTCTCTGAATGTCCCGGACCGAGCTTCCACCCGCCGTAGCCGGGCATGCGGGCAAGGACGGGGGCAAGCAGACAATCCGTATCGGAGACCGGACCGCGGAGGAAACGGTGACTGGGGGCGACGAGGTGGACTCGACCTCTTCGACGTCGTTGGAGGCATGCGCCACGGCGCGCGTGAGGGAGCTGGAGGGGGAGAACATCCAGCTTCAGGAGGCACTGCGGTCGCACGCCGTGGTGGACCAGGCGATCGGCGTCGTGCTGGCGCTCGGAGGGCTGACGCCGCATGAGGGGTGGCACGTCCTCAGGGCGATCTCGCAGCGGACGAACGTCAAACTGAGGAACGTGGCGGAACTGGTCATCGAATGGGCCCGGACCGAGGAGCTGCCGCCCGACATCCGCAACGAGTTGGAACAGCAGCTCGCACGGATCCCCGAACACCGGCAGGCGGACATGTGACGCCGCCGGGCTTGCGCCCGCCGTCGGCCCACGATCGCAGACACACGCCGATTCGACGGGTCGGTCGCAGGCTTCAGGCCTCGCCGGCCTTCAGGAGCAGTACGGCGATGTCGTCGGTCGGAAGGCCGTGGGGCCAGGAGTGGTGGATGAGCTCGTCGACGAGCCGGTCCAGCCGTGATCCGCCCGCGAGGAGCTGTGCGAGACCGCTCGTCATCCGGTCGAGGTCGGTGCCGGGCACTTCGACCAGCCCGTCGGTGTACAGGGCGAGGATCGTTCCCGGGGGCATCGGGACCGTGGTGACCGGGTACGGGAGCTCCACACCGATGCCGAGCAACGGACCTGGTTCGATCTCCAGCACGCCGGGACGTTCCCCGGGACGGTGCAGCAGTGGTGGTACGTGGCCCGCGCTGGCCAGGCTCAGCCGGCCGCGAGCGAGGTCGATGTGCGCGTACAGACAGGAGACGAGGAGGTCGGGTTCCAGGTCGGCGAGGACGCGGTTGGTGCGGGCGAGCACTTCGTCGGGCCGCGCGCCCGCGGTGGCGTGGACGGCGGTACGGACCTGTCCCATGAGCGCGGCGGCCGCCACGTTGTGACCCTGGACGTCGCCGATGACGGCCGCCGCCGTCGCGTGGTCGAGCCGGATGAGGTCGTAGAAGTCACCTCCCACGTCCATGCCGTGACCGGCGGGGAGGTACCGCGCCGCCACGTCCAGCCCACTGAGGGTGGGCAGGCTCCGCGGGAGGAGTGCCTGCTGGAGCGTGTGGGCCAGGGCCTGCTTGGCGTCGTAGAGGCGCGCCCGGTCGAGGGCCTGGGCGACGAGGCCGCCCAGCGACGTGAGGACGGCCCGTTCGTCGGCCGTGAACGCGTGGGGGCGGGCGTAGGTGAGAATGCAGCAGCCGACGGGGCGGCCGTCGCTGATGAGCGGGAGAAAGGCCCAGGCCTGCTTTCCGCTGATCCTGGGTGCGGCGGGATAGTCACGGGCGAGTTCGTCGGGGTCGGAGAAGAACAGGGGGATCCCGCCGATCAGTGCCTCGCCCGCGGGCGTCAGGCTGGTGGCCACGGGAAGGCCGTCGAGGCGTTCGATGGTCTGCGGGTCGTAGCCGTGGTGGCCCATGATCTTCAGGCGTCCGGCGTCGGCCGCGGACAGGACCATGCCGTCGGCCCCGAACGCGGGAAGGATCTGGGCGGCGATCAGGTCGACCACATCCTGCACGCCAACCACGTCCGTCAGGGCCGCCGCCAGGTGCACCAGCTGGTACAGACGGCCGACGGAGGCCTCGGGCGCGGCGGGAGAAGCCGTGCCGGGCCGGTCACGGGGCTCTGAACGGCGAGGGCTGACGCGGACGCTGATGCCGCTGGAATCGGGATGGAGATCGATGTCCAGCCAGGTGTCCGGCGGCCGCAGAACGGTGAAACCGACGGGCTCGCGGCTCATGACCGCGGTGCGGTAGTGGTCTTCGACGAGGACCTGGTCCATCCAGGGCAGGGACTGCCAGGGCCGGGTTCCCAGGAGCCGGCTGACGTGGCGGCCGAGGAGGGACGCCGCCCGGGTGGTGAGAAAGGTGATCCTGCCCTCCAGGTCGAGGGCCAGGAAGCCTTCCGGCAGGCGTTCCAGGAGATCGGCGGGTGCGTGGGCGGACAGGACGAAGTTCTCGGAAGCGCCGTCCACGGGGATCATGTGTGGCTCGTCGGGCGGGACGAGCGCTCTGCCCGCGTCCTCCAGCACCCGGGCGACCCGTCGGCCGAGGGCGGCGAAATTCGCCCTTTCCCTGGGCGAGGCCCGACCGGAGTGGCTGGCCGGCCAGATCAGGAACAGCACACCCCGGCAGCCGCTGCGGCCGGAGAGCGGTGCGGCGGCGAGGGCGTAGCGGTAGGGCAGCGCCGCCGCGGTCTGCGGATAGGAGCGGGCCATCTCCTCCTGCGAGCCGACCCACACCACACGGTCTTCACGGAACGCGTCGCAGACCGGGACGGACGCCGTCACGGGCACCTGCCGCCAGGACACCGCGATGTCGCGGGGCAGCCCGCACCCGATCTTCAGTTCCAGCAGCCGGCTGGTCTCGTCCACGAGGTAGATGCCGCCGCCTGACGCCCCGCTGCGACGGACGGCCACGACGAGTGACTCCACCAGCGGCTCGACACCACTCGGCTTCCCGGCACCACGCGGCTTCTCGACACCACGCGGCTCCGCGACGCGGCCCGGCCTTCCGGGGCCGCTCGAATCCTCGACGTGGCCCGGCCTCCCGGCACCACTGAGCGTGTCGGCGCGGATCGACCGCTCAGCGCGGCCCGGACTCGCCCTTCTCGGGTTGGTCGACACAACGGCGAGCCTCCTCCCGCGGCCGGACTCGGCGGTCCGGTTCACGTGCCCCGGCAGCCCCGGCATGCTCCTGAAGCGGCCCCGTGCGCCTGCCGGACTACCCGTCCGGCCACCACGTTCGCGCGATGTCTTTGCGGACCTCGGGGCGCGGACGCTGTTCCGTCTCCCCGGGCATCTCCTCGGGCGCGCGACCATGGGGCTCGGACTTCTTTTCGTGCTTCTTCTGCACCAACTCTCGACGCATCTCCCTGCTCCTCTCCCAAGTTTCGCGATATGCCCGCTTTAGGCATGTTTCAACCACATTACCGAGATGCGGTCCTCCACCGCCCCGCAAGGGCCCGTCCACCCTCCGGCCCGCCACCGGGGCGGTCCGATTCGCCGGGCACCTCACGCCTCCACGGAATCCTGGCCGCCCTGCGCTTGCGCCTGCGTCCGGGCCCACACGGTCGCCCAGTCGTCGAGTGGGCGGAGTGCGTCACCGAGGGCTGCTCCCAGGCGGGTGAGCCCGTAGCCGTCGGGCGAGCCGGCGACGATCCCGCTCGACGTGAGTTCACGGAGCCGCTGGTAGAGGACGCTGGACGACAGGCCCTCACACCGCGCCAGCAGCGCGCGGGCACCGAGCGGCCCCTCACGCAGCTCCCAGAGGATGCGCAGTGCCCAGCGACGGCCGAACAGGTCCATCGCGGCCATGATCGGGCGGCCGGTCGCGGAGCCGCGAACCGGCGCTCCTGGGCGCGGTGTCGACATGACCCTCCTTGCGTTTCGTTATTCGAAACACTAGCATCGGCGACCGCGCGTTTCTGATTTCGAAACAACGTCTACCGGGAGAGCCGATGCCGCGGATAACCCCGCTGGAGCCGCCGTACACCGACCAGGCCGACGCGCTGTTCGCGCGGATGATGCCCGGCGGAGATCCGCCGATCGGGCTGTTCCGGATGTTCGCCAGAAACCTCCCGATGACCGGCGCCATGCACGGCTGGGGCCGCTACGAGCTGGGCCGGCAGCTGACCCTCACCCTGCGGGAACGCGAGATCGTCATCGACCGGACGTGCGCGCGGTGCGGCTGCGCCTACGAATGGGGCGTGCACGTGATGACGTACGCCGAGCGGGCCGGCCTCACCCACGAGCAGACGGCGTCGCTGGTTCACGGCGGTCCCTCCGACGCGTGCTGGACGTCCGAGCGGGAACGGCTGCTCATCCTGGCCGTCGACGCTCTGCACGAGCGCTCCGACATCCACGACGCGCTGTGGGCACGGCTCGCATCGGCGTTCGACGACCTCCAGTTGCTGGACCTGCTCCTGCTGTGCGGCTGGTACCACGCCGTCAGCTTCGCCGCGCGAGCCGCGCGCCTGCCGCACGAGCCCGGCGCACCGGAGTTCGCCGACTTCCTCCCCCGCTCGCGATGAGTCGTCGCCCGTCCTGGTCGTCCGCGGTCCGGACGGCCTTGCCGTCACGCTCGTGCGGGCATGCCTGCGCGAGGGCCGTGGCGGCAGCCCGACGGCGGTCGTGGACGAGGGGCTCTCCGTCCGGGCCGGCAGCCCCTCGACCGACGACGAGCGACGCCGCGTGCCCGCGCCGGCCGGCACCTCTCACGCGGTCTTCCTGTCGGACGACCGCTCTCCGCCGGACGGTCGGGCGCACGAACAACCTGTGGTCTCGGCGCGCTTCTTCACCAGGGAGGGGGAACTGCCCGCGTGCGGCCACGGGACCGTGGCGGCGCCGGCCTTCCTTGCGGCACATGCGGGCCGCAAGGAGTGCCGGGTCGATGTGCGGGTGTCCGGACGAGTCGTCAAGGGGCGTGCGGTCCGCGGGACCTCGTCGTCCGTCCATGTCATCTTCGAGGCCGGGCCGATCGACCTGCGTGAGCCCACGCCACGGGAACTCGCGCTCCTTCTCCCCGTTCTGGGGCTCCCCGCGGCGGTGTCCTCAGGGGCCTGCGTCGCCACGCTGGGACGTCCGCGACTGCTGATCCCCGTCACCGACCGATCCGCTCTCGCAGCCGTGTCCCCCGCTCCCGACCGGCTCGCCGCCGCGTGTGACCGTCTGGGCCTGCCGGGCTGCTTCGCCCACTCCCCCGTGTCGGCCACGGCCCGGGTCGAGGCCCGCATGTTCGCTCCATCGATCGGCGTGCCCGAGGACATCGCCAACGTGAACAGCCCGGCCTGCCTGGCCGCCCACCTGTTCGCCCGTCACGGCACCACCCGTGTCGACGTCGACACGGGCGACGCGCTGGGCTTTCCCTCCACGGTCACCACCGGCACAGGCCAGAGTTCCCACGGTTCGCCGAGTCCGCCGGTCGACATCACCGGTGCCGCACGGATCGGGCAGGTGCTCCACCTGTCCAGGTAATCGGGTGCCTCGCGCCAAGGCCGTCCCACCCGCAGGCAGCGGGTCATGGGACAGTCTCTAGGGTGAGCGAATGGCCGAAAGCAGTGCATGGACGACGCAGGCGGTGTCGCCCGCCTACGCGATCGAGGTCGGGACCGAGCCGCTGGACCGGCCGACGCGGAATTCAGTGGGCGGCCGGCCCTTCCTCGACGACGCCGACGGCTGGCCCGAGTGCTTCTGCGGCGAGCGGATGGCTCTGTTCTTCCAACTCGACCTGCCCGTGGACATTCGGCACTTCGGTGGAGACCACCTGCTGGTCTTCCACTGCCGTGCCCACAACGACGCGTCCGACCCGGAGTTGGCCGACGGCCGGCTCGTGCCCCGGTACTGGGACGCTCCGCAGCCGCCCTACCCGAGTCCGTTCTGGCGCGTACTGCTCCAGCGCCACGCGGCGCTGCCGACGCCGGAGGCCGAACCGTCCCTGCGCGCAATGCCGCTGACGCTGCGGCCCTTCGTGGACACCCCCGGCCCGCACGGGCTCGGGGCCCAGTCGTTCAAGGTCGGTGGCACGCCGTCCTGGGCACAGGACCCCGAGTACTACAGGTGCGCGTGCGGATCCGACCTGGTGTATCTCTGCCAGGTGCCGGAGAGCATGGAGTTCGCCGTTCACCCCGGCCTGCCCGAGCAGCCGTACAGTGTCGGTGCCGACACCTACAGCCTGTTCCTGGGCAACGAGGTCTACCTGCTGGCGTGTCCGGACCACTGCGACCCGGCGGCGGTCTGGCCGGTGAACCAGAACTGACCCCCGGCCTCACCGGCCGCACAACCCCGCGGCCCACGACTCGAACGGTGCGGCGGTCAGGTCCTCTTCGCGGTTCCAGGCGGCCGGCAGGCCGCCGAAGGCGTCGGTGGGGGCCGTCCGGAAGAAGGAGTGCCGCTGGTCCGGCAGGTGCCGAGGACGTGCTGACGTCAACAGTGGCACCACGATGGAGTTGTGGCTCGGTGAACGTCACCCGTCCGCCGGGGCCGCTGCCCCGGTGGCGGTGCGTCCCGCCCGCACAGACGGATCCCGCGCCCCTCACTCGTGGAGTGAAAGACGCGGGATCTGTGATGGGCTCCCGACGGCTCGGGAGCACCGCCCGGGTCAGGTGGTCGGCCGGACCAGGGCGCCGCCCGCCAAGCCGCGCACGGCCTCGACCGCTTCCCAGTCCTCGGTGCCCAGGTTGGCCAGCGCGGCCGGGAAGACGCCGTCCTGTTCCTTGAGGATGTGATCGCGCAGCATCGCCATCGCCTCCGTCAGACGGTCCGGCCAGGTCGGGTCAGGGGATACGGCCCCGTCGGCGGCCTCCGCCAGCACGGACTCGATGCGACGGTGTTCCGCCTCCAGGGCGGCGATCTGCTCGGGGAAGTCCTCGGCCAGGGCGGGGAACAGACCCCGTTCCTCCACCTGGGTGTGCGGGCCGAGCACGGTCGCGATCTCCCGGGCCACCTGCGCCATCGCCGCCGCGCCACCCTCCTGGTGAGCGGGGCGGAGGTGGCTGATCAGGCGGACGACCTCGTCGTGTTCGCGGGTCAGCTCGTCGATCGTCGCCAGGGACTGGCAGCCGCAGTACTCACACACCGTTCTTCTCCCTGTCCTTCGTTGCCGTCGGTCTCGTCCGTTCGCCGTCAGGCCGGGTGGCCGACGGTGCGGTGCTCGCCCGCGCCTGTGGTGCCCGGCGTGCTCCCGCGGGCTTCTACGGCGGCGCGAACACCGGTCAGCGTGTAGATCAGCGCCACGGCGGCCACGACCGCGAGCAGGGCGAGACCGGCCGCGTACGTGCCGTACGCGCCGTACAGCGAACCCATCAGCAGGGGCGGCAGGAAGCCGCCGAGGCCGCCCGCGGCACCGACCACACCGGTGACCGAGCCGACCTGGTCGGCCGGGGTCAGCAACGCCACCAGGGCGAAGACCGCTCCGCTGGCCGCACCGAGCGCGGCCGCCATGGCGAGGAAGGCGACGGTCCCCAGCGGCGCCAGCGCCGGTGTGGCCGACTGCACGAGCGCTCCCGCCACCACCACGGCCAGCGAGCCGGCCACCACCCGAACCGGGCCGATACGGTCCGACAGCCAGCCACCCATCGGGCGCATCGCCACCGCGAGGAGCACGAACCCGGCCATGCGGTTCGCGGCGTCCGCCTGGGTCAGGCCGTAGCCGGTCTTGAGGTAGGTGGGCAGGTAGACGGAGAAGGCGACATAGCCGCCGAAGGCCACGGCGTAGAGCGCGGACGCCTGCCACGTGATGCTCAAACGGGCGGTGGCGGCCAGCCGGCGGCCCAGGGGCTCGGTCGGGACGGTACGGCCGGGTGCGTCGCGCAGCAGCAGCGCGGCGAGGACGGCGTAGACGGCCAGGACCGCGGCGGTGATCAGGAACGGTGTGGTCGTACCGTGCGCGTCGACCAGCTTCACGGTGGTCAGGGCGCTGATGGCGGTGCCGCCCATACCGGCGCCGAAGATGCCGATGGCCAGACCTCGCCGCTCGGGCGGGAACCAGGCGTTCACCAGGGGCACGCCGACGGCGAAGGTGGTGCCACCGACGCCGAGGAAGAACCCGCCGGTCAGCAGCGCGGTGAGGGAAGAGTGTCCGGCCAGGCCGAGGTAGAGCACCGGCAGGATGGTGACGGCCGACACGGTCGGGAACATGATGCGACCGCCGTACCGGTCGGTCAGCGCGCCCACCGGGACACGGCCCAGGGAGCCGACCACGACGGGCACCGCCACCAGCAGCGACTGCTGGAACGACGACAGTTCGAGTGTGTCCTTGAACCGGGGACCGAGCGGGCTGACCAGGGCCCAGGCCCAGAAGTTCACGGCAAAGCCGACGGTGGCCAGAGCCAGCATCAGCCACGCCTGCCGGGACACCGGGGCCTCCGACGGCGAGCTGCCGCCCTTCGACTTCAATGGCTGGACCATGCTGTCCATCCCCTCCCTCTCACGGTGGTGCCGCAGCACCGGGATTCCCCAGGCACCGCAGGCCTCTCGCCGGCGGGCCGGAACCCCACCGACCACCATGGGCCCGCGTCCCTCCCCGTACATGGGGCCATGAGTCCCTGCCTCCCGGTCGGACGGTCCCTGATGATGACCCGGCCGTTCCGCCACAAGGCCCCCTTCGCCTGCCCCGGACCAGGGCCGCCCGGCCCTACACGGTCCTGGGCAGACGGAGAGACGATGCTTCGATGTCCCAGGACGACGCCTTGCACGAACTCGACCGGCAGGAGTGCCTTCGCCTCCTGGCGAAGGTCCCGGTCGGCCGCGTGGTGTACACCCGGCAGGCACTGCCCGCGGTCCTTCCCGTCAACTTCCGCCTGGACACGGACAGCTCTGTCCTGCTGCGCACCTCGTCGGACTCGGAACTCATCCGCGCGATCGAGGGCGCAGTGGTCGCGTTCGAGGCGGACGCGTTCGATGCGGAGACCCGGTCCGGCTGGAGCGTGGTCGTCACCGGACGGGCCACCGTCGTGACCGACCCCGCCGAGCACGAACGGCTGTCGCAGGTCGGCCCGACATCTTGGACGCCCTTGCGGAACGACGTATTCGTCCGGATCGAATCCGAGATGGCCACCGGCCGCGACCTCAGGGGAGCAATCGGAGCGGAGTGACGGCACCCGTCGGCGCAGGCCACCGGGCGCAGTCAGTACGTCCGCCCGGTCCACGTATCGGTCCGGATGTCAGTATCGATGCGAGCGATCTTCCGGATCCGGCCTCGTGTCAGAACCCGGTACGAGGTCTGCGCAGGCACGCGGTGTGGGGCCCCCGTCGGTGCCGTACCCGAAGCGGATGAGCACCTGCGGGCCGCACCGCCGCTTCGCTCCGGCCATAGCCGCCCGCAGGTCCGGCCACTCCATCGCCTGGTGCAGCACCGAGGTACGCACCCCGCGCCGGGTCGCCGCGAGCAGCACCCGCTCCAGGGCCTGCCCTGCTCTCAGCCAGTCCTCCCGCCAGTCGTAGGGCGTCCACAGCAGGGCCACCTGGGCGTGGCGTTCGAAACGCAGGGCCGGCAGCCGCGGCACGGACAGGCCGCCGGTGAAGTCACGCACCGGCATCCGGCCGGACACGTCCCGCGCGCCCAGGGCTGTGATCGGAACGCCGTACGTCGCGTCGCCTCCCGGCACGGTGATCCAGGTGCGCTCCTCGTCCGCGCGAGCCGGGTCGGCGGCGTTACGGGCCTCGGCCGCCTGCGTCAGGCGCAGCAGACGCCGGGTGCCGATGATGTCGGGAACCTCCAGGTGCGCGCCCTCGGCCCGAGCCGAACTCGTCATCTCGAACACGATCGGCTCCGGCACCGGGCGACCGGTGAAGGGCATCCTGCTCGTGTGTCGACGCTCGATCTGCTCGTACAGATCACGCAAGGGCAACTGCGCGTCAGCGACAGGCCGAGCCAGCCGCACGGTGGCCAGCAGGTCCGGATCGTCCGGGGCCGGACAGAGCCGGACGACCGGATCCCAGCCGAGATGCTCAGCCGCCACCCGGAGGTTGAAGACGGCCGCGCCCACGGACAGGTGCTGGGCGCGCAGCCGGGGATCCGCCCTGGGCAGCGGTCGGCGTCGGTCAAGACGGACCTGGATCAGTCCGGTGTCCGGGTCCAGGCCGAACCGCCAGGGTTGCGTGTTGTGTATCGACGGCGCCGCCACCGCCGCGGCCAGCAGGGCATGAACCGTTGCGGCGTCGGATTTCCGGGTCTGCATCGAGGCTCCTTCGCAGCGTATTCCTCCGTTGCGTCAACCCTCCGACGTCGACCCCTTCAAGAGGAGGGTTGAACGGCCCCACACTGCGGGCCATGCGGCCTCGATCGGCGAGGAGGACGGCGCGGCGAGAGTTCTCGACGGCCACGACGGTCGCGGTGATCACCGGCATCACCGCCGCGTCGCCGCTGCTCACCCTGCCGGACGAGCCCCCGGCAGCGAATAAGGTGTCGTCCATGACCAGCCGACAGGGCGTCCCGCGGAACGAGTTCGTCATCGCTGACGGCCTGAGTCCGGCCGACGTCCAGCGCGTTCACCGCGAGGCGCTCCGTGTCCTGCGCTCCGACATCGACTCGGCCGACCTCGACGCCTACAGCGACGAAGCCTGGCCGCCCGCCGTACTGACCTCCTATGAAAGCGCGTTGTCTCTCGCCCGTGAGGAGGTCACCGACGGCACCCGCTCCCGGCGGAACGACCTCGGCATGGCGATCGGCATCGACGTGCGCGACGACGAGCAGTTCGGCCTGCTCCTGGACCTGGCTCCCTACACGATCAACGCGGAAGGACGGCAGGGCGACCGCTCGATATTCAGCGCGGCCGACACGGGCACCTCCCTGTGCGTCGCCGTCACTCAAGAGCAGGAGACAGCGCTCCTTTCCCGACTGGCCGCACTGGGGGTCCCCTCGCCGGCCCTCGTTCCCCTCCCACCCCGAAAGCGGCGCTGGAATCCCTTCAGGGGTCGGCCGCGCGGGGCCGAACAGTCAGCGACCGCATAGAGCCACACGTTCGGTGAGTCGCTTCGGCCGTCCCCCGCACAGCGGATGGGCCGGGTCGGTTCAGGTAGTGGGCAGGGCGGTGGCGAGCAGGACGACGCCGAGCGAGCCGACGAGGGAGACGACCGCCAGGGAACGGGCCAGATCCGGGCGGCCCCTGGCCTGGGCGATGCCGTGGCCCGCCGCGGCGATCATCACCACGGCGAACAGGGCGAGTTTGGCCGACAGGGTGCGGCCGTAGCCGGGCTCGGCGAGCGAGGACCAGGTGACGCCCCGGTGCCAGGCCATGGCCCAGCCCGTGCACAGCTGCACCGGAAGGAACACCGCGCCGGTCAGCATCCCGAACCGGCGCCCCGCCGCGGAGGTGAAGCGGTCCTTGGCCTCCGGAGGGAGCAGACGGCGGGCCAGCGGCAGGATCACCAGGGACAGGGCCAGTTGCCCGCCGACCCACAGGACGGCGCCGGTCACATGCGCGAAGCGCACCAGGGACCACCAGCCGACGGTGTCCATCAGCCGCTCACCTCCACCATGCCGTGTGCGCCGGCCTCGGCGTGGCGCATGTCGTGGTCGACGAAGGCGTAGTGGCCGGCCTCGGGGAACGTCGTCTCGACGAAGCCGCCCTGCGCCGTGCCCAGGTCGAGCACTTGGGAGCCGCCCGGCTGGTCCGGCCGGAGCAGGTAGGCGCCCTCCTTGTACACGGTGTCGAAGACGGTGCCGACGATGTGGAAGGCGATGCCGTCGCTCGGCCCGGCGGCGACCACCCAGAAGCGCGCCCGTTCACCGGCCCTTGCTTTCAGGGGCCGCTGGGTGTACTGGTCGGCAACGCCGTTGAACACCCAGGCGTCCGGGGTGTCCTGGCGCATCTTCGTCACCTGGGCGGTGCTGCCCGGCGTACCGAGGTAGAGCTCGGAGGAGACCAGTACGTATTCTTGACATCCTCCCCCTCTTGAAAGAGGGGGATTCCGACCCGTACGGGTTGGGGTTCACGGGTGTTCGAATGGCCGGTGGCCGTTGTCACCCCTCCGGCACCGGCTGTTCGCCGGGGGCGGGGGATCCCGCCCTGTCCTGCCGCGACGTTGGCTGCTGCGTTGGTGTCGGCGTTGCAGGTAAAGCCGCAGGAGGAGCAGACGAACTCGGCTTGGCTCTTGCGCGAGTTCTTGTCGATCCAACCGCAGGCACTGCAGCGCAGACTGGTGTAGGGGGCGGGGACGTCCTCGATGCGGCCGGGGGCCTTGGGTCCGGTGCGTTGCCGGAGCAGGCCCCAGCCCTGGGCCAGGATCGCCTGGTTCAGGCCGGTCTTCTGGGCGACCTTCTTGCCGGGTTCTGCCACGGTGCCCTTGGCCGAGCGGGTCATGTTCTTGATGTTCAGTTTCTCGAACCGCACCAGGGCGTAGCTGCGGGCCAACATCGTGCTGGTCTTCTCGCACCAGTCCTTGCGCCGGTTTGCTTCGCGGGCCTTGAGCCTGGCGGCCTTCGCGTGCTCGGCGGCCTTGCGCTCACTACCCTTGGGGGCGCGGGCGGCCCGGCGCTGGTGTTTACGGACCTGCGCGCGTTCCTTCACGGTGAGCTGCGGGCAGTTCAACTTCCGCCCGTCGGAGAGGGCAGCGGTGATCCTCACGCCTCGGTCGATGCCGATGATCTCGCCCGTGCCGGGCGCCTCGACGGGTGCGGGGACGACGGCGAACGCGATATGCCACCGGCCGTTGCGGCAGGTGACACGGAACGTCTTCGCCTTCGGCAGTTCAGAGCCCTTGCCGTTGCGGCTGAGCCGGAAGCGGACCCAGCCACAGCCGGGCACCTTCACCCGCGCCCACCGCCGACTGAGCTTCTGCATCACCACCGAGCGGCCCATGACCTGCCTGCCCCTGGCGTTCAGCTTCGGTGAACCATCCGCCTCGAACTCCCCGATACGGTCCGTGCCGATCACGCGGAAACCCTCGTGCACGTGCTTCCTGCGCCAGGTCGGCTCACCAAATCCGGAGGCGAACATGGCGTTCTTGGCTTTGGCGAAGTCCTTCAGTGCCTGCTGCTGCACATCGGCATTGCCCGCGGCAGCCATGCGTTGTCACGCCGGGCCTCGGTGAGCTGACGGCACTGCTCGGCGAAGCCGGGCGCCGCCCCGCGGCCTTTGTACCAGTGCGCGTGCTGCTCGACAGCAAGGTTCCAGACGTACCGGGCGTGCGCACAGTGGCCGAGCATGACGCCCGCCTGCTCACTCGTCGGGCACATCCGAAACCGTGCCATGACCGTGAACCTAGCCAACGCGTTCCCCGACCGCCCACACCATCGACCGACATCACCCGTGCGAGTGACCACCCCGGCCACCGACCTGCCCGACCACCGATCGTCAGCCACCGTCAAGCGACCACCGTCGACTCCGAGTTGCCGCACCTGCTCAAGATCCGTCTCGCCGCCGTCTCGCCCGAGACGCCGAATCGCCCTGCCGGCGATTCGGCTTCCCCCCGACCCGCTCCGAGGGAACGGGCATTCACCCCGCCCCTGAAGGACCGGGCACCCTGCCCGAAAGCAAGGTGGAACAGCCAGGCTCCGGCCCTCTCGGCGCGGAAGCGGTAGACCAGGCGCTCGCCGGGCTGGATCGTGCGCATGGACGTGTCGGGTGCGAGAGAGCCGGAGTGGAAGTCGATGCCGTGGCCCATGCCGGTGTCGTCGTTGACGAGGGTGACCTCGAAGACGTCGCCGACCTTGCCGTGCAGGGTGGGGCCCGGCGCGGTGCCGCCGAAGGTCCACATCCGCTGCTTCACGCCCGGGGCCACCTCGATCTCGGTGTGAGCGGCGTGCAGCTCGGCCCTGTGCACCGTACCGCCCGGCGCGGCGGCCAGGTCGGCGGTGCGTGGCTGCCAGCCGGTGGAGAAGTCGGCGGAGAGGTCCAGGCCGTCGGTGGTGACGGCCGGCATGTGCCCATCGTGTCCGGTTGGCATGTGTCCCGTCTGTCCGGTGCCGGCCGCCGCCGACCGGACCCGGCACAGGGGCCGTTCGGCCCTGTTGCGGCCGTCCGGAGTGGGCCGGAAAGCGGTCCGGCAGGGACCGCCGGACCCAGGTGCGCCGAGGTCCGTGGCACCTAGCGTCCCAGCCATGGAGAACGATCAGAACGTACGAGGGCAGGCGTCGCGCGCCGGTGAGAGCTGGCCGCTGGCCGCCCGGCGGCTGCTCACCCGCCGCGAGGTGTCGGCCGACGGCCGCGCCGTGTTCGGCGAGGGCGACCCGAAGTGGGAGGGTTTCTACCGCGACCGGTGGGCGCACGACAAGGTCGTACGGTCCACGCACGGCGTCAACTGCACCGGGTCCTGCTCGTGGATGGTGTACGTCAAGGACGGCATCATCACCTGGGAGCACCAGGCCACCGACTACCCGTCGATCGGCACGGACTGCCCCGAGTACGAGCCGCGCGGCTGCCCGCGCGGAGCGTCGTTCTCCTGGTACACCTACTCCCCCAGCCGGGTCCGCTACCCGTATGTGCGCGGCACGCTGCTGAAGATGTGGCGCGAGGCACGCAAGCGGCTCGGCGACCCGGTCGCCGCCTGGGCGGAGATCACCTCCGACCCGGCGAAGGCGCGGGCGTACAAGCGGGCCCGCGGCAAGGGCGGTCTGGTGCGCGCCGACTGGGACGAGGTGAGCGAGCTGGTCGCCGCCGCCCACGTCCACACGGTCAAGGCCTACGGTCCGGACCGGGTGGCGGGCTTCTCCCCGATCCCGGCGATGTCGATGGCGTCGTTCGCGGCCGGCACCCGGTTCATGTCGCTGATCGGCGGCACGCTGCTGTCGTTCTACGACTGGTACGCCGACCTGCCGGTCGCCTCCCCGCAGGTCTTCGGCGACCAGACCGACGTCCCCGAGGCCGCCGACTGGTGGAACGCCGGCTACCTGGTGATGTGGGGCTCCAACATCCCCGTCACCCGCACGCCCGACGCGCACTTCCTCACCGAGACCCGCTACAACGGCACGAAGGTCGTCGCGGTCAGCCCCGACTACGCCGACAACGTCAAGCACGCCGACGAATGGCTCTCCCCGCATCCTGGAACGGACGGGGCGCTGGCGATGGCGATGGGCCAAGTGATCCTGCGCGAGTTCCTGGTCGACCGTGAAGTGCCGTACTTCCAGGAGTACTTGAGGACGTTCACAGACGCTCCGTTCCTGGTGACCCTGCGCGAGCACGAGCTGGGGCTGGTGCCGGACGGGTTCCTGACCGCCGCCGACCTCGGGCACGACGAGGGGACCGAGGAGAACGCGGGGTCCAAGACCGTTCTCCTGGACAGCGTGACCGGTGAACCCGTCGTGCCGAACGGTTCGCTCGGCTTCCGGTGGGGAGAGACGGGCGCGGGCCGTTGGAACCTCGAACTGGGCGATGTCGTACCCGAGTTGAGTCTGCTGGAGCGGGCCGAGGACACCGTCGCCGTCGCGCTGCCCCGGTTCGACGAGGGCGCCACCGAGGGTGGCTCGACGATGGTGCGCGGGGTTCCCGTCCGCAGGATCGGCGGGCGGCTCGTGACCACGGTGTTCGATCTGATGCTGGCCCAGTACGGCGTGGCCCGCCCCGGCCTGCCGGGCTCATGGCCCTCGTCGTACGAGGACGCGTCCGAGCCGTACACACCGGCCTGGCAGGAGACGATCACCTCGGTCCCGGCCGAGCAGGCGGCCCGGATCGCCCGGGAGTTCGCCCGCAACGCCGAGCGCACAGGCGGCCGTTCGATGATCGCGATGGGCGCGGGCACCAACCACTGGTTCCACTCCGACACCATCTACCGGGCCTTTCTCGCGCTGACCACCATGACCGGCTGCCAGGGCGTCAACGGCGGCGGCTGGGCGCATTACGTCGGGCAGGAGAAGGTCCGCCCGGTCACAGGTCAGCAGCACCTGTCGTTCGCCTTCGACTGGCAGCGGCCCACGCGGCACATGGCCGGCACCTCGTACTGGTACCTCAACACCGACCAGTGGCGCTACGAGGCCATCGGGCCGGACGAGTTGGCGTCGCCGCTGGGCGAGGGCCGCTTCGCGGGCAAGTCCACCGCCGACTGTCTGGCCCAGGCGATCCGGATGGGCTGGACCCCCGGTCACCCCGGCTTCAACCGCAACCCGCTCGACCTCACCGACGAGGCGGCCGCCGCCGGGCGCCCGGTCGCCGAGCACATCGTCGACGAACTCAAGTCCGGGCGGCTGCGGTTCGCCGCCGAGGACCCCGACGACCCGGCCAACTTTCCCCGCGTACTGACGGTGTGGCGGGCCAACCTGCTGGGCTCCTCCGGCAAGGGCAACGAGTACTTCCTGCGCCATCTGCTGGGCACGGACGCGGCGGTCCGCTCCGAGGAGACCCCGCCCGAGGCACGCCCGCAGGACGTGGTGTGGCGGGAGGAGGCCCCCGAGGGCAAGCTCGACCTGCTGGTCACCATGGACTTCCGGATGACCTCGACCAGCCTGCTCTCCGACGTCGTCCTGCCGGCCGCCACCTGGTACGAGAAGGACGACCTGTCCAGCACGGACATGCACCCCTTCGTGCACGCCTTCACCCCGGCCATCGCCCCGCCCTGGCAGGCCCGCACCGACTACGACACGTTCCTGACCATCGCCGACAGGTTCAGCGAACTGGCCGGTGAGCACCTCGGCACCCGCACCGACGTCCTGGCCGTACCGCTGCTGCACGACACCCCGGACGAACTCGCCCAGCCCGGCGGGGTGGTACGGGACTGGAAGGCCGGTGAGTGCGAGCCGATCCCCGGCCGGACCATGCCGAAACTGGTGGTCATCGAGCGGGACTACGCGGCGGTGGCGCAGAAGATGCGCGCCGTCGGCCCGCTCCTCGACACCCTGGGCACCACCACCAAGGGCGTCACCGTCCACCCGAACCAGGAGATCGAGGAACTGCGCCACCGCAACGGCACCGTCCGGGACGGAGTCGCCGCCGGGCGTCCCTCGCTGGCCACCGCCTCCGACATGTGCGAGGCGATCCTCGCCCTGTCCGGCACCACCAACGGGCGCCTGGCCACCGAGGGCTTCCGCGAACTGGAACGGCAGACGGGCAGCAAAGGCCTCGTGGAACTCGCCGCCGAACGGGAGGGCGAGCGCATCACGTTCGCCGACACCCGCACCCAGCCCCGCGCGGTGATGACGTCGTACGAGTGGTCGGGCAGCGAGGCCGGCGGGCGGCGCTACTCCGCGTTCGTCATCAACACCGAGCACAAGAAGCCCTGGCACACCCTGACCGGACGGCAGCACTTCTTCGTCCAGCACGACTGGATGGCCGAGTTCGGCGAACAACTCCCGGTCTACCGGCCCCCGTTGAACACGCCCAAGCACTACGGAGACGATCAGCTGCACGAGGACGGCCGGGCGGAGGTCACGGTCCGCTATCTGACCCCGCACTCGAAGTGGTCCATCCACTCCAACTACCAGGACAACGCGCACATGCTGGCGCTGTCACGGGGCGGCCCGGTCATCTGGATGTCCACCGCCGACGCCGAGAAGATCGGCGTCAAGGACAACGAGTGGATCGAGGCGTACAACCGCAACGGTGTGGTCGCCGCCCGCTCCGTGGTCAGCCACCGCATGCCCGAGGGCACGGTGTACATGTACCACGCCCAGGACCGCAACGTGAACGTGCCGAAGACCGAGGTCAGCGGCAAGCGCGGCGGCATCCACAACTCCCTGACCCGCCTGCTGATCAAGCCCACGCATCTGGCGGGCGGCTACGCCCAGTTCACGTACGCCTTCAACTACTACGGCCCGACCGGCAACCAGCGCGACGAGGTCACGGTCATCCGCCGTCGCAGCCAGCAAGTGGAGTACTGACATGCCCCGTGGCGAAGCCACCATCGGACGCGTCATGGCCCAGATCGCCATGGTGATGAACCTCGACAAGTGCATCGGCTGCCACACCTGCTCGGTCACCTGCAAGCAGACGTGGACCAACCGCGCCGGCGTCGAGTACGCGTGGTTCAACAACGTCGAGACCAAGCCCGGCGTCGGCTACCCCCGCCGTTACGAGGACCAGGAGCACTGGAAGGGCGGCTGGATGCTCGACAAGCGCGGACGGCTCGTCCTGCGCTCCGGGGGCCGCCTGAAGCGACTGCTGTCGTTGTTCTCCAACCCCGACCTGCCGTCCATCGAGGACTACTACGAGCCGGTCACCTACGACTACGACAACCTGGTCAGCGCCCCGGCGGGCCCGGACATGCCGGTGGCCCGCCCCCGTTCGGTCCTCACCGGCAAGCCCACCGCCATCACCTGGGGCGCCAACTGGGAGGACGGCCTCGGCGGCGCGGGCGAGAACGCCGGCGCCGACCCCAACCTCAGCGGGGAATGGGCCGAGAAGGTCAAGTTCGAGTTCGAGCAGACGTTCCTCTTCCATCTCCCGCGCCTGTGCGAGCACTGCCTCAACCCGGCCTGTGTGTCGGCGTGTCCGTCCGGCGCGATGTACAAGCGGGTCGAGGACGGCATCGTCCTGGTCGACCAGGACCGCTGCCGCGGCTGGCGGATGTGCGTGACGGCGTGCCCGTACAAGAAGGTGTACGTCAACCACGCCACCGGCAAGGCCGAGAAGTGCACCTTCTGCTTCCCGCGCATCGAGGCCGGCCAGCCCACCGTCTGCTCCGAGACCTGTGTCGGCCGACTGCGCTACCTCGGACTGCTCCTCTACGACGCCGACCGGGTCGGCGAGGCCGCGGCCACCCCTGACGAGAAGGACCTGCTGGACGCCCAGCGCGGCGTCTTCCTCGACCCGCGCGACCCCGAAGTCATCGCGGCCGCACGGGAGTCCGGCATCCCCGAGGACTGGCTGGACGCGGCCCGCCGCTCCCCGGTGTACGACCTGGTCATGCGGTACAAGGTGGCACTGCCGCTGCACCCGGAGTACCGCACCCTGCCGATGGTCTGGTACGTGCCCCCGCTGTCGCCCGTGCTGGACGCCGTAAACGCGGCGGGCGGGAACCAGGACGACCCCGACCATGTCTTCGCCGCCGTCACCCGGCTGCGCATCCCGCTGGAGTACCTGGCGGAGCTGTTCACGGCCGGGGACGCCGACGTGGTGGGCGGAGTGCTGATGAAGCTCACCGCGCTGCGCTCCTTCATGCGCGAGCGCACCCTGGGCGAGGAGGGCGACGAGGCGGTGCTCAAGGCCGTGGGCCTCACCGCCCGGGACGCGGAGGACATGCACCGCCTGCTCGCTATCGCGAAGTACGCCGACCGCTATGTCGTCCCCGCCGCGCACAAGGAGGACGCCGCCGCCCTCACCGCCATGGAGAACCGCTGCCCGGTCGAATCGTCCGGCGCCCCGGAGGACACCGGTGGTGGACGGGTGATGCTCGGAATCCCCACCCTGCGCCGCAAGAACACCGGAGACCGACCGTGAGCCCCCTGCCCGCAAGCATCCCGGCCCTGGTCCGCACCCGTGTCCGGGCGGCCGTACGCCGCCCGGCACGGCTCACGCCGGAGGAGGCCGAGGCTCGCACGCTGCTGCTGCGGCTGTGCTCGCTGCTTCTCCAGTACCCGGACGCCGAACTCACCACCGCCCGGCCGGTCCTGACGGCAGCCGTCGAGTCTCTGCCCCCCTCACCCGCCGCCGAGGATCTGGCCTCCTTCACGGCCTGGCTCGC
The DNA here is from genome assembly GCF_036063235.1 of Streptomyces sp. NBC_00386. Taxonomy (NCBI): domain Bacteria; kingdom Bacillati; phylum Actinomycetota; class Actinomycetes; order Kitasatosporales; family Streptomycetaceae; genus Streptomyces; species Streptomyces sp. NBC_00386. Next base: position 9,323,680 of record NZ_CP107950.1, on the reverse strand, counting down.
CTCGGAGGAACCGGACGCGCTGGAGCGCCACTACGTCGAGATGTTCGACCTGCGGCGCAAGAGCAGCCTCTACCTCACCTACTACCTGCACGGCGACACCCGCCGCCGCGGCATGGCCCTGCTCACCCTGAACCAGCGGTACAAGGCCGCCGGCTGGGACACCGACGGGGGTGAACTGCCCGACCACCTCCCGGTCGTGCTGGAGTTCGCCGCCCTCACCGGCACCGGCGCGGGCGAGGCACCGCTGCGTCAGCACCGGCGCGGACTGGAGCTGATCCACCGGGCGCTGAACGACGCCGACTCGCCCTACCGGCACGTACTGGGGGCACTGCTCACCCTGCTCCCGCCGCCCACCGAGGCGGACCGGGCCGCGGTGGCCCAGCTGATCGCCGAGGGGCCGCCCGACGAGGAGGTCGGACTCGACCCCTACGGGACCTACGGGGAGGGGGAGTTCGCTCCTCCCGGCACATTCGTGCCCCCGATACCCGCCCCGCCGACCCGTGTGCCGGCCCACCCGACCAGCCGTACGGAAGGCCCCCGATGAACGCCCCGCTCCTCCCCGTGGCCGCCGCCCCCGTGAGCGGCGCCGATCTGCTCCTGTGGGTCGCCGTCCCGTACATCTGTCTCGCGGTGTTCGTGGTCGGGCACATCTGGCGTTACCGGCAGGACCAGTTCGGGTGGACCTCCCGCACCAGCCAGCTCTTCGAACACCGCTGGCTGCGCTGGGCAAGCCCGCTGTTCCACCTGGGTGCCTTCATGGTGATCGGCGGACATGTCGTGGGGCTCGCCGTCCCCGATTCGTGGACCGAGGCCGCGGGCATCTCCGAGCACGCGTACCACACCACGGCCGTCTGGGCGGGCTCCGTGGCGGGCGTCGCCATGGTCGCGGGGCTCGGCATGCTGTGCGCCCGACGGCTGCTGACCCGACGGATCCGGCTGGGCACCGACCGCAGCGACAAGGTCCTCTTCCCGCTGCTGTCCGCCACCGTGCTGCTGGGCATCACCGCCACCGCCACGCACAACGTCTTCGGCCCCGGTTACGACTACCGCTCCACCGTCTCCGTATGGTTCCGCGGCCTGTTCACTCTCCAGCCGCAGCCGGAGGCGATCTCCGGGGCCCCGCTGCTGTTCCAGCTGCACGCACTGAGCGCCTGTCTGCTCTTCGCCGCCTGGCCGTTCACCCGCCTCGTGCACGTGTGGAGCGCGCCGATCGGATACCTCGCCCGGCCGTACCTGGTCTACCGCAGGCGGACCGCGCCGGCGACGGCCCCGACGGCCGCGGGCCGGACCCTGCGGACCTCCCACTCCGGGCGAACCCAATGAGCCACGGTCCGGCGCTCTCGGCACAGTCCACGACCGCCGCGAGCACCCGCACAGCGGGCGCCGGCCGCCGGACGGGCCTGGTGATGCTCCTCACCGGGATCATCGGCTGGCTCGCCTCCTTCCAGCTCACCGTGGACGACTGGCGACTGCTCCGCGACCCCACCTACCAACCACCGTGCAACATCAGCCCGGTCGTGAGCTGCGGCAGTGTCATGTCCAGCTCGCAGGGCAGCCTGTTCGGCTTCCCCAACATGCTGCTCGGGCTGGGCGCCTTCGCCGCCGTGGCCGCCCTGGGCCTGGCCGTCCTCACCGGCGCCCGACTGCACCGCGGGCTCTGGCTCGCGCTGGACGCCGGGGCTCTGCTGGGAGTGGTGTTCGTCCACTGGCTCATCGCGCAGTCGCTCTACGAACTCAACAAGATCTGCCCCTACTGCGCCGGTGTGTGGATCACCACCATCGCTCTGTTCTGGTACCTCACCGTGCACTGCCTGGAACGCGGAATCCTGCCCGCTCCACGCCGTGTGCTGGTGATCGTCCGGGACACGCACTGGATGCTGCTCGGCGCCTGGTACGGGGTGATCGCGCTGCTCGTCCTCACCCGCTTCTGGCCGTACTGGAGCAGCTTGCTGTGACCCGGCCCACCGCACCGCCGACCTCGCGCAGCGCTCCTCGGGCTGGTCCGGGCCGAGGAATCAGGCGGCGCGGGCCCGCGCCGCACCGTGTGCGGCGGCGACCTTCCGCACCAGGTCCGCACCGGCCGCCAAGCAGTCGGGCCCGCTCCCGTACACATGGACCTTGGTTCGATCTCGACCCCGTCTCCTGCCAGTGGCGCGCGAGATCGCACAGCTCCAGCAGCTCGGGCGTACTGTAACGCCCCCGGCTCCTGTGATCCAGGAGCACCTCGGCCAAGGCGGGCGAGCCGAACTCGGACGCGCCTCCGTATGCCCGCACGCGTGGCCGGGCATACGGAGGCTGTGCGCCGGGGGTGTCGGGGTGGCCGGTGGCTCAGCTCGGGAGTTTCCAGTTCTGGGCGGCCGTGCCGTTGCAGGTGTAGAGCTGGAGTTGGGTGCCGGTCGTCGTCGTGGAGCCGGGGTCGTCCAGGCACAGCTTGGACTGGGGGTTGATCAGCGATCCGTTGGCACCCGCGGTCCATTGCTGGGCGCCGGTGCCGTTGCACGTCCACAGCTGGATCAGGGTCCCGTTCGTGGTGCCGCTGTGGTCGACGTCCAGGCATTTGCCGAGGGTCCGGACCGTTCCGTCGCCGGCGACGATCCAGTCCTGGGCGTAGGTGTTGTTGCAGGTCCAGATCTGGACGTGGTTGCCGTCGGTGGTCGAGGAACTGGCGTCGTCGACGCACAGGTTCGAGGCCACCGCGGAGGTGACGGGGCCGATCCGCGGCGAGGCCGGGGCCGGGGTGTCACCCGCGTAGGAGGGCGGAGCGGCGGACGCGGCCGTCGCCCAGGAGGTGTTGGCGCCGGTCCCGAGGGTGTAGTTCAGCGTGCCGCCGGCGGTGATCGCCGAGGTGGGGGCGTAGGCGTTGTTCCAGGCGGAGCCGTTCCACGTCGCGGACTGGACGTAGGGGGCGTTGTCGGCGGCGCCGTTTCCGTTGATCGTCAGTGTGTTGCCCGAGGGGAGTGTGATCACGGCTTGGGTGAACAAGGGGGAGCCCAGGGCGAGGTCGGAGGTGCCGGGCGTCTCGGGGAACATGCCGAGTGCGGACCACACGTACCACGCGCTCATCGCGCCGAGGTCGTCGTTGCCGTCGGCCAGCCCGCCGGGGGTGTTCGCCCAGATCTGCTGCTGGATCGCCCGGACGGTGCCCTGGGTCTTGTAGGGCTGCCCGATGTAGTCGTACTCCCACGGCAGTTCGATGCTGGGTTCGTTGCCGACCCACGCATAGCCCTTGTCGCCGGTGTAGCTGCGCAGCACGGTGTCCAGGTAGTGGCCCATCGCCGTGTTGCCGCCCTTGGCGCGCGCCAGGCCGGTGATGTTGAACGGGATCATCCCGGTGTAGATCCAGGAGTCGGCCTCGACCATGTCGGTGCCGCTGGTGGGGTCGAAGCCGCCGGTCCAGGAGCCGCTCGCGTTGCGCGGCTCGACGAAGCCGGAGGCCGGGTTGAGTACGTTGCGCCAGTTCTGGGCACGGTTGGCGTACGTCTTCTGGTTGTTGGTGTCGCCGAGCGCTCCGGCCAGTGCGGAGATGGCGAAGTCGGCGGTGTTGTACTCCAGCGTCGTGGCCACGGGGCCGTAGAAGTTGCAGCAGCCGTAGCTGCCGTCGTGCGGCATGTATCCGGGTGAGTTCAGGTAGTTGAGGCCCGGCCGGTCGTTGTTGGTCGTGCTCGCCTGTCTGACCATGTCGGCCAGAGCGGTCGCGGTGTCGAAGTCCCTGGCGCCGAAGGCGTAGTAGTCGGCGAGGATGGCGTCCGCCGGGTCACCGACCATCACGTAGGACTCGCCGTTGTTCTCCGACCACTTGGGGAAGATCCCGGTCTGGGCGTAGTCGTCGACCATCGACTGTGCCGTGTCCGAGGCGACCTGGGGGGCGACCAGCGCTTCCAGTTGGGCCTGCGAACGGTAGATGTCCCAGCCGGAGTAGTTGGCGTAGGCGGCCTTGTGGCCGGCGTCCACGGTGTGGGTCCTGCCGTCAAATCCGTAGTACTGGCCGTTGGTGTCGCTGATGACGTTCGGGTGCAGCAGCGAGTGGTAGAGCGCGGTGTAGAAGCTCTGTTGCTGTGCCGCCGTTCCGCCGGCGATCTGTATCTTGCCCAGTGCGCTGTTCCAGGCGTTCTGCGCGGCCGTGCGGGTCGCGGTGAAGTCCCACCCCGTGTTCTCCGCGGCCCGGTTGGCCGTCGCGTTGGCCACCGAGACGTAGGAGATGCCGACCTTGGCCTGCACCACCGGATTGCTCGTGGTGTTGAAGGTGACGTAGCCGTTCGAGGCGGCGGCGTTCGGAGAGGCGCTGTCCTCGGCGGTCTTCGGGGCGGTGGGGGCGGGGATCTTGCCGTGGAGCACGGGCTTGTTGGGCTTCTCGGCCGCGTTCTTGGACGCGGTGCCCGGCTTCGCCGGGGTGGCGGCCGGCGTCTTGGCGACCGAGCTGCCCTGCGAGGCGAACGGCTGGTCGAAGACCATGTCGAAGTACACGGTGTACGTGTTCCCCGCACCGCAGAAGCGACCGCTGGTGACCTGACCGCTCACCTCGGTGTTCGAGACTTTGGTGAACTGCGTCGCACTGGCGCCGTTCTGACTGCCCGTGAGTTTGAAGATCAGGTTGGCCTGGGTGGTCGAGGGGAAGGTGAAGCGCGCCATCCCGCTGCGTGTCGTGGTGGTCAGTTCGGTGGTCACCTGGTTGTTGAGCGCGACCTTGTACGAACCGGCGGACGCCGACTCGTTGGCGTGCGAGAACGCGTCCGTCGCTCCGGTGTTCACGGTGCCGACCGTGGGCAGCACGGGTATGTCGCCGGCCGCGCCGCAGCCGGGCCCGGCGATGTGGGTGAGGCTGAAGCCGGTGATGGACGAGTCGTTGTACTCGTATCCGCCACCGGGGGGCCGCGACGGCGTGTCCGGGCTCCACTGCACCATGCCGAACGGCACGTCGGCGCCGGGGAAGTCGTTGGCCTCGTTCGACGTTCCGATGAACGGGTTGACCACGGTGGCCGGAGACGCGACGAGCGCGGCCTTTCCGGCCGCCCACACGGGTGCGCACAGCCCGGCCATGGCCAGTGCCGCGGCCGCGAATAAACCGATCGCGGCCGTTCCGGGGGGTCTCGACAGTCGTGTCACGGGTTTCTCCTCTACTCGGGAGCGGGAGCTGAAGACTGACAACGTTGTCTTCCTGCGAGGCGTGACACTTGGACGGCAGTCGAGTTGGACAACGTTGTCGCATCGTCGAGATGGGGCGCCTGGCGATGCGAACGCACGGACGGGACCCCTGGGCCGCGAGCACCTGGGGGCGCGGACGAGAACTGTTCGTGAAGCTAGCTACAGGGCAGGGTCATGTCAACGATTCGCGCAGGGGCCGCTACGAGGTCCGCGTCGGAGATGCGGCGCCCACTCATCGGACGGACCGTTGATATATGACACATCCACTCGTACCCCCAGGCGAGACCCCTCCCGTCGAGGGCTCCATCGCCGAAGCGCATCAGGAACAGCCCGACGGCGGTATATGGGAACACCCTTACGTCTGGCTCAGCTTCATTATCGTGGGCTCGGTGATCGTCGCCGGATACTTCGTGGCCCGGATCAGCGGGTACTGAGCCGACCGCCCTGGTTCCGGGCCGCAGCGGAGTCGCCTCCGCAAAGACCGCGCAGTCCACGGTCTGGAGCAGGCATTGCTCCCGCCCCGGACGGAGGGCGAACGCACGACGACGTACCGACGGCCAGGCGGAGACGATCCACCCCGGTGTCTTCGAACGGCGCCCTCGCAAGCGGAGGATGAGGAAACGGAAGGCAGGGACCGGCAGAACGCCTGAAGCAGGCATACGCGTTGAGAGGTGGCAGACCGGCACCGAGCGCGGAAGGGGATGTCAGAGCCCTGTGACAGGGTGAGTCCCGGACGGAAGATTCGTCCGGGACGGATCCCGAAGACCCAGGGAGCAGCACGTGACCAGCCCCGACACCGCCCCGCCCGGGCAGCGTACGACGCGGCGACGCTCGGACCTCGGCACGATCAAGGCCTGGTGGCGGGAGCTCGAGGGGGACGGGTTCTTCGTGCTGCCGCCGCCGAACCGGGCCCGCTACACCCAGTCCGACGGCCATGGTGACGCGGCGGAACTCCTCGCGGCGAGGGGGCTCAGTGGCCCCGCCTCCTTCGCGTACTGGCACTGGCAGTCCCACCGGCATGCCTTCGACCGCTCCGGCTCCCTGACGGGCGAGCTGCTGTTGCACTGGGGCGGCGATCACGCCGCCGTCGCCGCCGGACTCGGCGAGGGGCCGACCGGTTTCCGGGTCGTCGACGGCGGGCCGAAGAGCGCCTTCCGGCTGGACCGGATCACCCCCCGGGACGAGGCGGGCCTGCCCGACCCCGAAGACCCCGACGGTGTACGCCAGTTCCTCGCGGTACTCGGCGAACCGGTGGACCGCAGCGCTCCCTCCCTCCGGTACCGGCCGCTGTCACCGGCCGAGGCCGCGTGGCTCCACGAACGGCTGCGCGACCCCCTGGACCTCTCCGCCGCGACGCGGTTCGTGGTCTCGCTGGAGCGGCGCGACGAACTCACACCCGACGAGACGGATCGGCTGCTGACCGCCTGGCGGCTGGAGCGTGAAGGGCCGCTGACGGAGTGGGGTGCCTGGCGGGAACTGCTCCACGCGCTGCTGCGCCACGGCCGTGCGGAGGCGTGGGAGCTGGTCGCCGACCTCGGCGCCGGGGCGTCCGGTGTCCTGCGGCAGGTGCCGTCCGAGCGGGGCTTGGCCGCGGTGCGGGAGTTCGCGCTCGCGGGCGACCGCGCTTCGGTCCACTCCTGGCTGGCGTTGCACCGGTCGCTCCGTGAGGCCGACGCGGTACGGGCCGCCGCCGACCTCGCGGCGGCACTCGCCACGTCCGGCGCCCCTGAGACTTCCCTGCGCGGGTTGTACGACGCGCTGATCGGGGCCGTCACGGCCGACTGGCGCCGGGAGACGGGGGCGGACCACCGCACCGGCCTGTCCTACGCGGCGCTCTCGACGGTCCGCTTCGGCACCGACGAACGGCTGCCCCACGCCCTGCGCGTCCTCGCGGCGGGCGCAGCCCGCGACCAGGTGGATCTCGTACGGGAGGAGGCGCTCCGGCCCGGCGGTACCGTGCTCGTCGGCACCGACACCGCCGAGGTGCTGGCCGCCGTGGAGCGCTACGAAGCCGTCCGGGACGGGCTTCTGTCCGGCACCGGCACCGATCTCACCGCCTCCGAGGGGGCGCTGAGTCGCGTGTGGCACCGGTACCGGACGCTCACCGACACCGATGTGCGCTGGTTGCGGGAGCGGGTGGCCGACCCGGCCACCGGTCTGCAGGGACTCGGCTTCTGCCTCGAACTCCTCCTCGCCCATGGCAGGGCCACGGAGGCCGATGTCGAGGCGCTGCTGCCGCGGCGGCTCAAGGACCTCACCAAGACGTACCGGACCACGTACACCGAGTGGCGCCACCCGCTCGTCACCTTGACCTGCCTCGCCCTCGACCTGGACCATCCGGCCGCGGGAAAGCTGGTCTCCTGGTGGAACGGAGCCCGGCCGGTGTGGAAGGACAAGGTGCGGCTCCTCACCCACCTCGGCGCCCCGGACGAGGCCAAGGCCGCCGAGCTGTGGGACTTCGTCACCTCACCCGCCCACGACGTGGGCCAGTTGATGACCTGGGTCCTGGTCCGGGCCCGCCTCGACGGGGAGCGTCCGCTGCTCGTGGCCGACCGGCTGCTCGGCACCCCGGGCATCAACGGTCACGTCCTGCGCCGGGTGCTGATCGGTGTGGCCGACGCCGAACAGCCGCTGTGGCACTACTCCATCAGCCCTCACAGCCGGAGCTGGTGGCAGCGAGCCATGGACGTCGCCGACCACCCCGGACTGTCGCCGGAGGCCCGCGCCATCGGACTGCAAGCCGCCCGAGACCACTTCCTGATCCGCAACCCGGACCAGCTGAACCCGAAGCCGACCCAGGCCGAACGCACGGCGGCCCAGGCCTGGTTCGACCGTCACACCGTCGGCCAGGGCGAGGCCACGCCGTTGCGTTGACGGACGCCCGCCCCGGGGCGGCGGCCACGAGCAAGGCAGTGAACGAGCAGGGCCCTGAACCACCGTGCGCGGCCCTTCTCGTGTCCCGGAGTCCTGCGGTACGGCTCACATCGGCGACACGAGGCGTGGCGGTGGGTCCACGCGGGGCGCGCGGACCCACCCCGGGAGGTCAATGGTCCCGCGTCCACCACATGATCCCGGCGATCAACGCCGAACCGGTCGCGGTGGCGATCCCGCGCACCAGGCCGAACAGGGCCGTGCGGCCGAGGCGCAGGGCGGTGGGGCCGTCGTCCTGGCCGCGGCGCTTACCGGATTCGGCGTCCTCGTTCACCCGGTCGTTCGCTTCGTTGTTCATCTTGGTCCTTTCGTGGCGGCGGCTGCCGATCGCTGTGGAGCAATCGGTGAAAAGGAGCACGCGAAGCCCCTTTTGTGGCGAACCGAGACACCTGTGCGGGCCCAGCGCATACGCTCCTGACGGCATCGCGTGAGCGGCGGGGAGGCAGAGCGTGACTGTTGGTATTCCGGTCGGCCGAACACCCGTGAGCGATCGGGGGAGTTCGGCTGGGGCCAGCCTGCACCGGAGCGGGGAGGACCGGCCCCGGTGGCGGTCGATGCCGGAATCACCGGGTGAACGCGCAGGCCGGAGGCGGTTCCGGCACGGTGGCGCCGGAGTTCACCGGAGCTCCGGCCACCGGGTGAGCGGATGACGCCGGCCCCGGGCGGCAGCGACGAGGCGAGCGTGCGGCGTGCCTTGCTGGGGCGGCATCTGCGTGAGCTGCGTGTCGAAGCCGGCCTGACCCAGGAGGCTCTGGCCCGCCGGAACGGCTGGGCCGGTTCGACCATCTCCGACCTCGAGAACGGCCGGGGCACCAGGGTTCCGGACCGCACCCTGTTCGACTCGTACGTCAGCACGTGCCTGGCCCGGTTGAAGATCGACCGAAGGGAGACGCAGAACCGGACGGAAAGCCTGCTCGGCGACTATCTGGCGCTGAAGAGCCTGCTGGCCCGCCCCACCGGTTCCGACCGAGGATCCGGCGGCACTCAAGGTCGCGTTGACGAACGATGCCCCTATCCGGGACTGCACGCCTTCACCGAGGACACCGCCGTCTGGTTCTTCGGTCGCACCGCTCAGGTCGAGGAACTTCTCAGACTCCTGAAGAACCGCCTCGACGGCGGACCGCCGCTGTTCGTCACCGGAGCGTCGGGGGCCGGCAAGTCCTCCCTGCTGAGTGCCGGCCTGGTCCCGGCGCTGCGCCGAGGAGAGCTGTCCCCGTACGACGCCGGTGCCTCGACGGCGCTGCGTATCACCCCCGGCCCGCACCCGCTGGAGGCGCTGCGCCGGCTGGACGGGCTCGATCGGCCGCCGGCGGACGAGAACGGTCGGACCAGTCAACCAGTGCTGATCGTCGACCAGTTCGAGGAGATCTTCACCCAGTGCGCCGATCGGGAGGAACGGCGTCGCTTCGTGGCCCGCCTCATCGAGCGGGCCGCCGGCGAGGCGGGCGGCCGCGGGCCGGCCCCGGTGGTGCTGGCCGTGCGCGCGGACTACTTCCACCGCTGCATCGCCGTACCGGGACTGGCGGGAGTGGTCGGCTCGGGCAGTCTCGTCCTGGGGCCGATGAGCGAGCCGGAACTTCGCGAGGCGGTCGTGGGCCCGGCGCGCACCGCGGGTCTGGAACTCGAACCCGGTCTGGTGGAAACCCTGTTGCGCGACCTGGGCGTTCAGGACGGCGGTCACGACGCCGGATCCCTGCCGCTGCTGGCGCATGCGCTGCGGGCGACCTGGGCACAGGGCGACGGCCGCTGCATGACCCTGGCCGGCTACCGGGCGTCCGGCGGAATCCGGGACGCGGTGGCCAATACGGCTCAGGGGACGTATGACGCCCTCGACCCAGACCAGCGGCAGGCGGCCCGGCGGCTGCTGCTCCGGCTGGTCAGGGTGGACGAGGGCGGCGAGGCGGTGCGCCGCAGGGTCCGCGAGGACGAACTGGCCCACGAAGGCGGTCCGGCTCGGGTGGCCTTGGAACGGCTGGTGGACAAACGTCTGGTCACCGCCGACGACGGGGTCGTCCAGATCACGCACGAGGCGCTTGTACGGGCCTGGGATCTGCTGCGTGGCTGGCTCGCCGAGGACCGCGACTGGCTGCGGGCGCACCGCGACCTCACTGCCGCCGCCGAGTCCTGGCAGGCTCTCGGACGCGATCCGGGGAGCCTGTACCGCGGCCACCGGCTCGTCCGTGCCGCGGACATGGCAGAGGGGCGGCGTGCCGACCTCAATCCGCTGGAGAGCACGTTCCTGGCGGAGAGTGAGGCGGCGGCACGGGCCGAGATCCAGGCGGCGACCGCGCGGGCCGAAGCCGCGCTGCGCAGCAATCGGCGGTTACGACGTCTCACCGCGGTCCTCGCGCTGCTGGTCGTCTCCGCGCTCACCGCGACTCTGCTGGCGGGCTGGCAGTGGCGGACCGCCGAGGCCGAGCGCAGGACGGCCGACGACCAGAGTCGCACCGCCAGAGCGAGCAGCCTTGCGGCGGACTCCCGCGCGGCACTCGCGACCCGGCCCGAGCTGGCCGGCCTCCTGGCCCTGGCCGGGCTGCGTTTCCGGTCGAACGCGACGACCGCCGCGAGCGCGCAGGGCGCCCTGGCGGCACCCGTGCACCCTGTACGGCCGCTGATCGGCCACACGGGCGGGGTCACCGCGGTGGCGTACAACCCCGACGGCCGCGGGGTGGCCACCGGCGGCAGGGACCACACCGTCCGACTGTGGCGTGCAGACCACGGCTGGAAGGCGACCGTTCTCACCGGGCACACCGGCGAGGTCACCGCCGTGGCCTTCAGCCCCGACGGGAAGACCTTGGCCACGGGCTCCCTCGACGGCACCGCCCGCCTCTGGGACGCCCGCACCGGTGAGAGCGTCATCCGGCTGACGGCGCACGCGGGCCCGGTCACCTCCGTCGCGTTCGGCCCCGACGGCAGGACCCTGGCCACCGGTTCGGAAAGCGGCACCACGCAGCTGTGGGAATCCCGTACGGGCCGACCGCTCGCCACCCTGACCGGCCACACCGGCAGAGTGGGCTCGGTGGCGTTCAGTCCCGACGGCCGCACGCTGGCAACCGGCAGTTGGGACGACACGGCCCGGCTGTGGGACTTGCGGAGCGACAGGGGCACCGCCGTCCTGCGCGGTCACGGGAGAGAGGTGTTCTCCGTGGCGTTCAGTCCCGACGGCAGGACGCTGGCTGCGGGCTCCGCGGACGGCGCGGCCCGCCTCTGGGACGTGCGCACCCGGCGTTCCTCGGCCGCTCTGCACGGACATACACGCGTGGTGAGCTCGGTGGCGTTCAGCCCCGACGGCCGCACGCTGGTGACCGGAAGCCGGGACGGCACCGCCCGGCTGTGGGACCTGCGCACCCGGAAGGGCTCCGTCCTGGAGGGCCATACGGACGCCGTCAACGCGGTGGCCTTCGGTCCGGACGGGAAGTCCGTCGCCACGGCCTCCTCCGACGGCACCGCCCGGACATGGGGCATCGCGGTCCGGCGGGCGTTCAGGGAACTGACCGGTCACAGCGGCTACCTCGATGCCGTGGCGTTCGGCCCCGACGGCCGCACGCTGGCGACCGGGAGCAGGGACGGCACCGCCCGGCTGTGGGACCCGGACAGCGGCCGTACGGTCGCCGTACTCCCCCAGGGACCGCACGTGCTCGCGGTGGGGTTCAGTCCCCGTGACCCCGTGCTGGCGACCGGAGACGAAGAGGGCCGTACGCGCCTCTGGGACACCCGCACCCACCGCGCCCTCGCCACCCTGCGAGGGCATGTCGCCGCCGTGGACTCGGTGGCGTTCAGCCCCGACGGGAAGACGCTGGCGACCGCCTCCACCGACGGCACCGCCCGGTTGTGGGACACCCGCACCCACCGCTGCGTCGGCACCCTGCACGGCCACGACGGCTGGGTGGACGCGGTGCGGTTCAGCCCCGACGGAAGGACGCTGGCGACGGCGTCCGCCGACGGCACGGCCCGCCTGTGGGACCTGCGGACTCACCGCACCACCGCGCGCTTCGACGTCGGCGCCATCGTCAACGGGGCGGCGTTCAGCCCCGACGGGAAGACCCTGGCCATCGCCACGAACGACGGCACCACACGCCTGTGGGACATCGCGGCCCACTCCGTCGTCCGCACCCTCGCACGGCAGGACGCCCCGGTGACGACGGTGGCGTTCAGCCCGGACGGCAGCATGGTCGCGATCGGGAGCCGGGACCGTACGGCACCGGCACGCCTCTTCGACGTACGGGACGGACACCTCGTGACCACCCTCGGCGCCACGGCCGGCTGGGTCACCTCGGTGGCGTTCAGCCCGGACGGCACGCTCCTGGCCACCGCCTCCTGGGACAGGGCCGCCAGGATCATCCCCGTACCCCGGCAATGGGCCGACGAACTGTGCCGCAGGGCGGGCCGCAACCTCACGCACCAGGAATGGGAACGACACGTCGGAGACACGCCCTACAGGCGCCTGTGCCCGCAGTACCCGCCCGGCCGCACCCAGACCCGGTGACCGCTCCGGGGTCAGCGGGCGGGCGGGGTGAACTCGGGCTGGTCCAGCAGGCGCAGCCAGCTTCCGTCGGGCTGGCGGCGGACGACCTGCGCCCGGGCGCCCGCCCCGTCCTTCGGCGGGGTCGAGGTGAGAGCGATGTCGCCGCTGACCAGCGTCGGCAGGGGCGGTTCCGGCTCGAAGCGGGGAGCGGCGGCCAGCACCTTCTCCCACAGCGCGCGGATCGCCTCCCGCCCGACCGTCAGCTCGCCGGGCGGGAAGGCCATCACCGCGTCCTCTTCGTAGAGCGCGGCGACTCCGGCGGCGTCACCGGCGTTGGACCGCTCGACGAACAAGCGGGTGATGTCCTCGGGTCGCATGGCCTTCTCGTACTCCGGCATGGGTTCCTCCTGGGGCTGGGCTCCGGCACTTCCCAGCGTGGCCGTCCGCCTTCCAGAAGTCCAACAGATGGATCTTCTGCGAACTAGAATCAACAGTCATGGACCTGAGGCAGCTGGAGTACTTCGTCGCGGTCGCCGAGGAGCGGAACTTCACCCGCGCCGCCGAGCGGGTGCACATCAGCCAGTCCGGCGTCAGCGCCCAGATCCGGCAGCTCGAACGGGAACTCGGTGCCGAGTTGTTCGACCGGTCGGCCCGCACCGTGACCCTCACCGTCGCGGGGGCCGCGGCACTGGACCACGCCCGTGCCGCACTCGCCGCGGCAGGGGCGGTCGGTCAGGCGGTGGGCGAGGTGACCGGCCTGGTCCGGGGCCGGCTCACCGTCGGAATGGTCATCGGCTGCACCCTCGCCCCGCTGTTCGACGCCCTCGCCGCGTTCCACGCGGCACATCCCGGTGTGGAGATCTCGTTGCTGGAGGACGGCTCCGACAGGCTCGTCGACGGGGTGCGTGACGGCACCGTCGACCTGGCGCTCGTCGGCGCCGCGAACGCCGCCCCCGACGGGCTGGACTCGCTGACCGTCATCAGTGAACGGCTCACCGCGGCGGTCCCGGCCGGACACCCCTTGGAGAAGCGACGGCGCGTCACCCTGCGCGACCTGATGCCTTACCCGATCGTGTGCATGCCGCCGGGCACCGGCCTGCGTGCGGTGTTCGACCAGGCTTGCGCCGCGCAGAACCTCCGGCCCACGATCGCGCTGCAGGCCAGCGCCGCGGACGCCATCGCCGGCCTCGCCGCCCGCGGGCTCGGCGTCGCCGTCCTCAGCGCCTCGATGGCCGAGAACCACAGCGACCGGCTCACGGGCCGCACGATCGCCGATGTCCAGGCGCCGGCGTTGCTCGCCCTGCTCTGGAAAAACGCGCACAATCCACCGATCCGCGAGTTGGTGATGCACTGCCGGAAGACGTTCACGGGCTTTCCGGACCATCATGACCCGCGGTGAACGGGCGTGAGACCCGGCCGCCGGACGGGCAGCCGGGCCCCCTGGGCGCGCCGCGTCAACTGACACGGACCTTCTTGGTGGTGGCCGTGCCGGTGGTGCGGCCGATCTTCTTGGCGGTCACCTTGACGGTGATGTCGCGCCCGCGGTCGCTCGTCGTGAGCCTGTACGTGGACCTGGTGGCGCCGTGACGCCACTTGCCGTTGCAGTACCACTGGTACACGTACGACGTCGGGGCCGGGGTCCAGGTGCCCTGGTCCACCGTCAACGCCTCGCCTGAGACGCTCCCTTGCCCGCTTCGAGCTCTCCACGGGTTCGGCCTCGCCGTCTCCCCCGCGGCCGTCACCGCGCTCGCGCCCCGCGGTCCCGCCGCCCTCTGGGGCAGTCTCTCCACCGCGAGCGGGGGCTCCGTCGCGGCCGCGCGCCCGCGAACGCGCCCCCGATCAAGGACTGCTCCGAGTGGAGCCCATGAGTGGTGGACCTCTGGCCACGCGTCCAGGCTGGCCCACGTGGTGCCCGCCCGCAGCAGGCGGTGGCGGGCGGAGCCCTGCGCCGGCGTCGCGACATCGGCGTGGCCGGGGACGTCAGAGAAACGGGATCACATGAGGGAACAGGGCATCGGAACGGGCTGTCCGCCCACCGTCGGCGGGGCGGGCGGCGAGCCCCGGAACAGCGGAGACGGCGGCAGTAGCTGCAACAGCGGGAGCGGGGACGTCGGTCACTGGAGTGGCGGGGGCGGCGGTGGCCGGCTCGTGGGCGACGTCCATCGCGGCGGCTCCGGGGCCGAACCGGTGCGGACACCGTACCGGTCCACGCGGCGGCGCTCCCGGCACGCACGCACCAGGCTGGCTGTCGTCACGGCGGGCGTGGCCCTGCTCGGTGTCCTGGCCCCGACACCTGGCCACGCCGTGACAGCATCCGAGAGCGGACCGCGGCCCGGGGCGCCCGCACGATTCGTACCCGGCCCCTGCCCGGAGACGCCCGAGCCGGTCCCGGGACGGTGCGGGTTCCTGGAGGTTCCCGAGAACCGCGCCCGCCCCGGCGGGCGGACGGTCCGGCTGGCCGTCGCGATCATCCCGGCCGTCTCGGCGAAGCCAGGCGCGGATCCGGTCGTGTTCATGAACGGCGGTCCCGGGGGTGACGCGTTCGACGACATGCCGTTCGTGATCGGCGCGGGCGTGAACCAGGACCGCGATCTGATCGTCATGACCCAGCGCGGAACGCTCTACGCGCAGCCGAACCTCGCCTGCCCGGAGATCGACCGCTTCAACGCGGAGTCCGTCGGGCTGCGCTACGACGCGGCGTCGACCGGACGGCGCCTGGTGCGCGCGACCGAACAGTGCCGGGACCGTCTCGCGGGCGAAGGCGTCGACCTGAGTGCCTACAACACCACCGAGAACGCCGCCGACTTCGCCGACCTGCGCAAGGCGCTCGGGATCCGCCGGTGGAACGTCTACGGGTACTCCTACGGCACCGACCTCGGGCTCACCTACCTCCGCCGCCACCCCCAGGGCATCCGTTCGGTGGCGATCGACTCGGTGGTACCTCCCCGGATCGTGAGTCTGCCGTGGACCTGGGACAGCGCGCAGGAAGGCATCAACACCATCTTCGCCGCCTGCGCGGCCCAGCCGGCGTGCAGGAACCGCTACCCGAACCTCTCGCGCACGTTGACCCAACAGGTCCGGCGGCTCGAGGCGCACCCCCTGACGGTGATGGCACAGCCTCCCGCGGGAGGCGCGCCGGTCAGGGTCGTCCTCGACGGAGGCGCGCTCGTCAATCTGCTCGTCGCCAACGCCGTCCCGGCCGTCGACGTACCCGCGGCGCTCGACGAACTCGCCCACGGCGATCCGGAGCGCTTCGCGCGTGCCCGCGCCGCCGGCGCCACACCCGTCATCGGCGAGTTCGCGCACGGCCTCACGCAGTCCGTGGCCTGCAGCGAGTGGGTGCCGGGCTATTCGCAGGCCGACCTGCTCGCGGCCGGCCGCCGGGCCTTCCCCGGGTGGCCCGACTCGGTGCTGGCCCAGGCACCCCAGCTCCCCTTCCAGCACGAGGCGTGCCGCGTCTGGAACGTCCCGGACCGCACCCCGGTCCAGCGGGTGACGACCGTCAGCAACGTGCCGGCGCTCGTGCTCTCAGGAACGTTCGACGCCAAGACGGGGGCCCGCTGGGGCACGTACGCGGCCCGCACGCTGTACCGCTCGACCACTGTGCGGATTCCCGGAATCGGCCACTGGGTGGTCCCCCAGTCGCCGTGCGCGGCGAGCGTCCTGACCTCGTTCCTCACGCGTCCCACCGCGCCCGACACCCGCTGTGTCGCGGGCCTGACGCCGAAACCGTTCACCATCGTCCCCGCTCTGGAGAAGTCATGACGTCCATCCGTCCGCCGCGCCGTCGCAGCAACGCGCGACGGCTCCCCGCCGCGCTGGCGGGGGTCACGGCCGGCCTCCTGGTCGCCGGTCTCGCCGCCTCCCCCGCCGAGGCCGAGTCCGGCACCACCACACCGGGCGCGGTCGCCCGGACGGCCGGCCACTCCCGCTTCGTACCGGGCCCCTGTCCACGGACCGCGGACCCCGTCCCCCCTCTGGCCGGGGCGAACTGCGGCACGCTCACCGTGCCCGAGAACCGCTCCCGCCCCCGGGGGCGGAAGATCACCCTCTCCGTCGCCATCGTGCCGGCCGCCACCCGCAGGCACGCGTCCGACCCGATCGTGTGGTTGGCCGGCGGGCCCGGCGACGACGCCGTCTCCGAGGCCCAACTGGCGGTCGACGGCGGCCTGAACCGCGACCGGGACGTCATCTTCATGTCCCAGCGCGGGACCTACTCCGCCGACCCGGTGCTCACCTGTCCGAACATCGACGAGTTCAACGCCCGCGCCGTCGGCCTGGTCTTCGACGCCCCCTCCACCGGGCGTCTGCACGTGCAGGCGACACGCGCCTGCCGCGACCGACTGGTGCGGCGCACCGCCGACCTCGGCGCCTACAACACCACCGAGAGCGCCGCCGACTACGCCGACCTACGCGTCGCCCTGGGCATCAGGCTCTGGAACGTGTTCGGCATCTCGTACGGCACTGACCTGGCCCTGACGTACATGCGCACGCACCCGCAGGGCGTCCGGTCCGTCGGCATCGACGGCGTGCTGCCGCCCTCCCTGGCCGGGGGCGCGGTGACCTGGAAGGCCGCGCGCGAGGGCTTCGACGGCCTGTTCGCGGCCTGCGCTCAGCAGCCCGCGTGCAACCAGCGCTATCCCCATCTGTCGAGGACCTTCCAGGGCCTGGTGAGCAAGCTCGAAGCCCATCCGGTCACCACCCACGTCACCGTCCCCGGACAGCCCGGACCGGTGAAGGTCGTCATCGACGGCGGCACGCTGGTGACCTGGCTGACCTCCGCCACCCACCTGGCGCCCGGAGTGCCGCGCTCCATCGACGAGTTGGCGCACGGCAACCCGCAGCGCATCGCCGAGCAGTGGGCCGGGGGCAAGCTCAGCCCGCAGGCTGTCGGCCGGGTCGCGCACGGGCTCGCCTACGGCGTCTTCTGCGGCGAGTGGACACCGTACGAGACCCAGGCCGAGGTGATCCGGGCGGGACGGCGCGTGTTCCCCACGTTCCCCCGCTCCGTCCTCGCCAACGCGCCGCAGCTCGCCTTCCTCCACGACGACTGCCGCGCCTGGAACGTCCCCGCACAACCGCGTGCCGTCCGCAGCGTCGTACGTAGTGACATCCCCACCCTGGTCATGTCGGCCGGCTTCGACGCGCAGACCGCGCCGAGCAACGGGCCCTACGTGGCGCGCACCCTGAGCCGCTCCACCACCGTCAAGATCCCGTACGTCGCCCACGTCGCGTTCGCCGAATCACCCTGCGCGCAGACGATCACCCGGTCGTTCTTCGACACGCCGACGGCACCGGACAAGTCCTGCCTCGCGGGCCTTCAGCCCCCGCGGTTCGAGATCGCGCCATAGAGCGCGACCCATCAGGTCCGGGGAGACCGGGGCGGGCGAGCAGCCGAGGACACGGCGCCCACCCGCCCCTTCTCGGCGTCCGAGCACGCGGCTCCGGACCACTCCCCTCGTGGTCCGCCGGACGTCAGGGGCGCGTGGCCGGAGCGGTACGGGTCGCCGGGGCCTGGGGGAAGTTGGCGGCTGCCACGACCTCGGGCCGGCGCACGTATCCGCCGACGCTCTCGACACGGACCACGAGCGCCAGCGGCGACGTCGTGTCGTACGCCTTGGCCAGTGCGCGGATCTCACCGCGGGCGAAGAGCTGGGTCGCGCCCGAGGTGGCCAGGAGCGCGCAGCCCGCGATCATGATCAAGCGGCTCCCCGCCGCGAAGGGATTGTGCGCCAGCACGACGACGGCGTGATCCACGAGGGTCGCCGTGTCCACGTCCGACTCGCCGTACTCCTCGCCGCTCTCCACGCCGACGATGCGGTATTCGTCGGGGAACTGCCGGAAGACGTACGGCGGGTCGAGCCGGTCGGTCATCAGCGTCCAGACGCCGTTGTGCACCGGCCCGCCGATCACGACCAGGTTCTCCTCGGCGTCCGACGCCATGGCGAAGGCCCTGGCCCGTACCGTCGCAGCCTCGTGCAACCCCAGGTCCTGGGAGAGGAACTGCCGCAGGTTCATGGCCGCGAGGGCATCGGTCTCCGGGATCTTCGGGTACGCGGACGACGGCCCGCCCGACTCCCCTACGACCATCACGACCCGGCGGTCCCGGTCCAGCCGCCACACACGCGCCGCCGGTGTCCTCGTGCGGTAGTGGTGAAGCAGGGCGCGGCCGAGCCAGCCCACGCCGAACGCCAACAGTGAGGCCACGAGGTTGACCGCCAGATCCTGCCGCACGACCGGCTCCCCCCACCCTCGTCCGCACGTCAACGAGCAGTCTGCACCACGGTGTTGGCCAGGGGGAGGAAAACAGCAGCACGGCAGGCCCGGACCCCGACAAAGGGGTCCGGGCCTGCCGTCCGAACGCTCAGCGGCGCTCTCGGCCGACGGTCCGGCAGTCAGCCGCACCGGTTGGTGTGGTTGAAGTCCAGGACCACACGCTCCGGGCTGTGCAGCTTGAACACCTTGTACGCGGGTTTGGTCTGGAACGCGGTTCCGAAGGAGACGACCCCTTCGAAGTCCCCGGTCAGGGCCAGACCCTTCAGCTTGTACAACGGGATCTTCACCAGTCGGGGGCCCTTGTACACAGACTTGCCCGCGTTGTCGTGAGCGACCGCAGGGGACAGCCTGATGGACAGGAAGTACTTGCCCGTGAGCGGGACCTTCTTCCCTGAAGGGTCGTAGCGGAGTGTGCTGACCCGGCTCACGGCGACGGACGGGGTGCCGCCCTGGACGTCGATGACGAGCCGGTCGTAGGTGCAGTGCCCGGCCCACCGGGCGTTGACGATGCGCGCGGGGGACGAAGGCGTCGCGGCTGCCTTCGGCTGGGTGACCGCGGAGGCGGGGATCGTGGCGCCGACGGCGGTGAGAACGACGCCGGCGACTATGGCTGCGCGGGATGGGTGGTGGTGCATGACGCCCCCAGTTGCTCCTGGTGAAGGGGACACACTATTTCACTAGGGAAGACATGCTCGGGGTACGAATGGTTGCACTGCCGGAGACTTGTTGTGGCGCGTTCGAGCCAGTGGCCGGATCAGGCAAGGTCATGCACGGCATGCACGGCATGCACGGCATGCTGGAGGCTCCCAACGGCTTCGTCCTCATGGGGGCCGACGCCCCGCCGGGGATGGAACGCCGTGCGGGCAACAACTTCGCCGTGAGTCCGAGCGGCGACGACGCCGGGGAGCTGAGCGGCTACTGGGCCAGGCTGTCCGCCGGCGGCAAGGTGGCGGTCCCGCTGGAGAAGCAGATGTGGGGCGACACGTTCGGCATGTGCACGGACCGGTTCGGCGTCGAGTGGACGGTCAACATCGCCGGGGCTCCGACGGCCTGATCCGTTCCGGCCCCGCCAGGGTGCCCGGCGCGGCAGTCGCCCGACCACGTCGAGCACCCCGGGCCCCTCACCCGGAGTGAAGGATCCGGAAGCGACCGGGTTCCGCCCGTACTCGCTCGACGACCTGGACCGGTGCCCATGACCACTGCCAGACACTGATGCCCGGAACACGGGAGAACCTGATCCGCCCGCGGGTCCCCTCGACGTCGACACCCGGCCAGGCCGCGGCGATCCGTGCCCGGTCCGCGCCCTGGGTTCGCAGCACATCGGCGAGGACGGTGACCGTGTCGTAGCCCTCGAAGGCGACGAAGGAGGGCGCCTGGCCCAGCCGCTCACGCAGGGCGCTCCCGACGCGCGCGCCGAGTGGGCTCAGGCGCTCCGGCAGGTAACGCAGGAACGGGACGGCGGCGCCGTCGTCGCCCGCCGACGTGGCCCATTCGGCGAACTCCGGCTGCCCGGCCGGAGCACCGATCGTGATCCCGGGCAGGCGCTGGTCTCGGCGTACCGACGTGACGATCGACACCGCGGGTTCCGGATGGCCGACCAGGAGAAGCAGTGCCGTCGCGCGATGGCGGACGAGTTCGTCGCACACGGCCGCGGGAGTCAGCGTGCGCATGTCGAGTTCGACGACGGAACCACCGTGTGCGGCGAGGCGGTTCCGCAGGATGCCGGCCCCGGACGCCCAGTAGACACTCGGTTCGGTCGCCACGGCGATACGAGTGTGGCCCGCGCCGAGGAGAAAGTCCGCGTAGATCGTCCAGCCGTGGGACTGCGCCGGGGCGAGGCGCGCGACCCAGGGCGTCGGCCGCTCGGTCAGTGTGTCGAGCACCGCCGACGAGCAGAGGAACGGCACACCGAGGGCGTCGGCCCTTGCGGCAGCGGCCCGAGCGACGACGCTGTGATACTCCCCCGCCAGGGCGGCCACGCCCAGCCCGGCCAGTTCGTCCACGGCCGCCGCGGCCTTCTGCGGATCGGCCGCGGTGTCGCGGACCAGCAGTTCGAGGGGTTTCCCGGCCATGCCGCCGGTGTCATTGACTTCGTGAACGGCCAGCTCGAGCCCGGTGAGCAGGTGTCGGCCCGCCTCGGTCCAGCCGGGCCGGGTCAGCGGTACGAGAGCACCGATCCGGACGGATGATCCGTCGGTCGGCGTCTCCCCCGGCAACACGGGCGGCGATGGTGGCGTCTTCATGCGTCGGTGTCTCCCGTGAACCTGCGCGGTGCGTCATGGGCGTCAGACCGGGCCGTCGAAGAGGGCCCGGCCTGCGGAGCGAGGCCGGACCGTCGAAGGCGGCCGGTCACGGAGCGAAGTGCTGCCGCTCCGTGACCGGAACCCGGGTCGCTCCAGGAGGCTACTTGCACCCCCTACTGAAAGGTGACGGTGATCGGGGCACGCACGCTGCGGCGCGGAAGCGTGATGGTCAGCACCTTCGAGGTGTCGTCCCAGTGGTACGCCTGCGGGGACAGGTGCACACCGGTCGCCGAGACCTTGGTGGGCGCGTGCGCCGCCATGAGTGCGATCGTCCACCGGCGGGTCCGCACCTGACCGGCGAAGGAGCCCCGCGCCGGACCGATCGACACCGTGTGACGCTCTCCCTTCTGCCGGTACCGGATCGTCGTCGTGGCGCTCCTGCCCTTGGGGGCGGTGACTCCGTCGTCCTCGTAGAGGCGCAACGATCCCGGCCGACCGGCGGCGATGCTGAGCGTGACGTCGGTCAGCGGGTTCCCGTCGTTGCCGCTCACGTCGTGGGTGCGCGTGGGCAGGATGCCGCCCGCCTTGATGAAGACCGGCATCGAGTCCAGGCCGGTGGTGACGTCCTGGATGCCTCCGCCGGTGTACGTCTCACCCGTGAAGTAGTCGGTCCACCGGCCGGGCGGGAACCATACCGGAGTGGTGGCGGAGGTGCCCGGCGTGGTCACAGGGGCGACGAGGACGTCGGAGCCGTAGAAGTACTCGCTGTCGGCGGCGGCGTACGCCTGGGGCTCGTCGGGGTACTCCAGGTAGGTGGGGCGGACGATGGGCACGCCGGTGCGGTTCGCCTCCTCGGCGAGGGTGTACGTGTAAGGCACCAGGTTCTCGCGGAGGTTGAGGAACGTGTCGGCCGACTGCCGCGCCGCGGTCCCGTACTGCCAGGGCAGCCGGTCGCTGTGATTGCTGTGCAGCCGGTCGATGGGCTGGAACGTTCCGAACTGGACCCAGCGGGCGTACAGGTCGTCGGGCAGTTTGCGTGTGGTGCGGCTCTGCCCGCCTTCGGTGTACTTCTCCGAACCGGTGAGCCCTGTCGTGTCGTTGTGCCCGCCGATGTCGTGGGTGACGGCCGCCATGCCGGTCGCGGCGGACTCCCCCGGGGTGTAGCCGACCTCCAGCTTCAGCGCGCCCCAGGTCGAGGAGGTGTCACCGGTGAAGTGGACGGTGCTGCGCTTGTCGGCCCACGGCCCGGTCGGCAGCCCCTGCTGGCCGCTGTACCCGGCCGCCTGCAACGAGCCGTAGGCCCGGGAGAGGACGAATCCTCGGCCGAGGTTCGCCGAACTGGCGGTGGCGTACGCCTGGTTGATCCACGCGTCGGGGGTGACGCCCCTCAGTGAGGACCGCGACGCGTCGCAGCACCAGTCGAGCCACCAGAAGTCGTTGCCCTGCCGGTCCATCGTCCGGTGCAGGTCCATGTACGCCTTGAGCTGGTCCGGGTCGCCGAAGTCGAAGGTGTAGCAGTTGTCCTCGACGGCGGCTCCCGAGGCGCAACCGCCCTTGGTCAGCTTGCCCTTGGCCGTGGCCTGCGCCTGGGCGAACTGGGGATCGGACGCGAGGATGCTCGGGTGCACGTTGAGCGTGTTGTGCAGCCCCTGCGAAGCCGACCAGTCGAAGAAGCCCTGGGGATCAGGGAACTTCGCGGGATCCATCTCCCAACCGCTCCAGGTGTTCACGGCTTTGAAGTCCGTGTCGGTCACCAGGACGTCCAGCGGAGTGCCTTCGGAGCGGAACGCCGGGAGGATGGTGTTCTCGTAGTCGGCCGCGGTGCGGTCGATGTACTCCGAGTACCAGACGCCGTAGGCCCATTGCGGCAGCAGTGCGGGCGGACCGGTCAGTGTGGCCAGGTCGGTGAGTCCCCGCTTGTAGTCGTGTCCGTAGCCGAAGACGTAGCCGTCCTGGTAGGGCGTGCCGCCGTGGTCGGGGCGGGGGGCCGTCTTGTGAGCCGTGGCGTCGTACACCGCTGACGTCGTGTCGTCGAGGAGGTACCAGCCGTCCTGGTTGAGCAGGCCGGGCGTGGTGGGCACGGAACTCTCGTTGCCGGTCACACCGTCGAGGCCCCGGCGGTATCCGCCGAGCGCGAGGTGCGGCGGGGGCGCGGCCGTACCGGGGGCGGCCACCGAGACGGTGTCCGCGTTGATGTGACAGCTTGCCGCGTCGGGGCAGCCGAGGGTGATGTCGTTGGTGCCCGCGGTGAGGGTGACGGGGAGCGCGGCGGTCTGCCAGTCGTCCCAGCCCTTCGTCGTGGGGAACGACAAGGTGTCGCCGGCTCCGGCGGCGGACACGGAGGCGGTGCGCCGCTGGTGGAGGCCGTCGCCGCCGACGCCGTTGGCGTACCGCACCCGGAGGGTGTAGACGCCGTCGGCGGGCACGCCGACCACGTGGGTCGTCAGACTCGATCCTTGGTGGAGGTCGCCGACGAAGCCGCCGCCCGCGTATCCCTTGTGATCGGTGGCGCCGACCGCCGCGCCGCCGATGCGTCCGGCTTCCGCCTCACAGCTCGCGCCGTACGCGCAGTCCATGATCGCGGTGCTGGAGACGGGCGGGTAGGTGTCGCCGGGCCGGACGAGCGCGACGCTGTCGACATTGACATCGCCGGAGTCCGAGGCGGTCCGGGTCAGGGCGAGGGTGTGATGGCCCGCGCCGAGCCGGACGCTTGCCGAAGCGGTGTTCCAGGTGTCCCAGTTCGCCGTGACCGGCAAGGACATCGTCTGCTGTGCGCCGCCGTCCACGCTGAGCGTCAAGGTGCGGGTGCGGGTCTGGCCGTCACCGCCGAGGGAGTTCGCGTAGCGCAGGTCGAACCGATACGCCCCGCCGTCCTTGACATCGATGTCAGCGGATGCCGAACTGCCTGCACTCTCGAATCCCGCGGCGAACCCGCTCCCGGTGTGGCCGCCGTGGTCGGAGGCGACGGAGAGCCCGTCGAGACGAAGACTCTCGGCCTCGCACAGGGTCCCGAGCGCGCAGGTCAGACGCTGCCAGGGAGCGGAGGCCACGGGAGTGCCGCCCGCCGTCGACCGCAGGGAGAAGTTCTGGGCGTCGAAGGGACCCGAGCCGACCTTGTAGCGCAGGCTCATCGCGCTCGTCTCGATGGTGAGCCAGCCGTTGGACGTCGTCGCGCTGTACGCGGCCGGCTCGAACCCTTCGCGGCCGATCGCGTTGAACGTCGGTTCGTCGGTGAACTTCTGGTCACCCGCGTATTCGGTACGGATCAGGGTGGGCGAGAGGATCTCGAAGCGGGCGTTGCCCGAGGAGACGGCCGGGATGCGCCGAGTGTGCGCAGCACCGGCTGACGGTAAGTCGGCACCTGTCAGCGTCATGGCGGCGGACACGGCGAGGACGGCTGCGACGCTTGCCCGCCCTCGTACGCATCTCAGCCGTCGCCTCTTCGACGCCTTTGCCGTCTTCGACGTCATTGAGGTCTTTGATGTCCTTGCCGCGGTCTTCATACGCACATCCGTTCTGCTCTCAGCAGGAAGACATGTCCCCCTGTGCCGGTCGAGATCCGGAGTTGCCTGACCGCTCGTGGGCAGTGGCCGAGCTGCGGCGTCCTCCGAAAGTGCGGCGGTGCAGCGGTGCGAGGTGCAAGGTGACACGGGTCTTCGGCCCGTGCCCGAAGAAACCGGCCAGTGCTCGAACAGACCGGCCCGCACCCGAAGCGATCAACCTGGGAATCAGAGCATGTCGACTCTCGCGGTGTCCATATGCCCGACCGCATCCGGACTCGGCCCGATGACATGGCCGAACCCGACCTCTCCCGCCCCCGTGACGAAACCCATGGGCGTTGGCATAAGACCGTTGGTATAAGAGCCCGCGTCAGGGTTTCCGTGTCTTCGCGGGATCGGGGTAGCGCCGGGCGCTTGCCCAGGCGAGCTGCTCGGCCGCGCTGTTCAGCAGGGTGTCGAGGACGACGGGGTAGGCACTGTGGGTCATCCGTCCGGCCAGGAGCCGTGCCGTGGCCGCGATATGCGGGTGGGTGCCCGCGGGCAGCTCGGCGTATGTGGACTGCCACATCTCCTCGTCCGCCGCGCGGGCCTCGTCCGTCAGCGCCAGCGACCCGGCGTCCAGGGCGGCGAAGGCGAGAGTGAGGTCGATGAACGCGTGGTAGACGACGACCGCGTCCACGTCCGGGAAGCCCGCGCCGCGCAGGATGCCCAGGATCGTCTCGTCCACCGCGATCTCGCGCGGCCGGCCGGTGACCCGGCTGGCGGTCAGCACGGCGGCCTGGGGATGCGCGAGATAGGAGGCGTGAATGGCCTGGCCGAGCGCCCGCAGGTCGGCCCGCCACTCTCCGGTGGCCGTCCAGACGTCCAGCGCCCGCCCCATCAGCTCCTCGCCGATGGCCCTGGTCAGGTCGTCGAGACCGGCGAAGTAGCGGTAGAGGGTGCTGGGGTCGGCGCCGAGGGCGGTGCCGAGCCTGCGTGCCGTCAGCCCGGTGCTGCCGTGCTCGCGCAGCATCCGCAACGCCGTCCGCACGATCAGCTTCTCGGACAGCACCGTGCCCTGCCGGGTCGGCCGGCGTCTGCGCCGTTCCGTCTCCGGCACCACCTGTTTCGCCATGCCGACCCTCCCTGCTCACCGTGCGGCGACAGTCCTTATGCCAACATGATTGACCTTAACCGAAGGCATCCCGTTGCATCTGTCCAGCCCGGAGACATTCGTCCCCGGCGACGAAAGGTGTGTGACATGCGAGTACTTCTCGTGGGCGCGGGCGGCGTGGGCACAGCCGTCACCCGGATCGCGGCCCGTCGCGGCTTCGTGACCCACATGGTGGTCGCGGACTACGACCTCGCCCGCGCCGAGGCGGCCGTGGCGGCGATCGAGGAGCACGGGCACCGGTTCAGCGCGAGGCGCCTGGACGCCTCCGACGAGGACGCGGTACGCCGGGCGCTCACCGAGGAGAGGTGCGACGCGCTTCTCAACGCGACCGATCCACGGTTCGTGATGCCGCTGTTCAACGCGGCCCGTGCCGCGGGCACCCACTACCTCGACATGGCGATGTCCCTGTCCGCGCCGCACGCCACCCACCCTTACGAGCAGTGCGGGGTCAAGCTCGGCGACGCGCAGTTCGAACAGGCCGATTCCTGGGAGCGTTCCGGACGACTGGCCCTCGTCGGCATGGGCGTGGAGCCTGGTCTGTCGGACGTCTTCGCCCGGTACGCGGCCGACGAACTCTTCGACGAGATCGAGGAGATCGGTGTCCGCGACGGCGCCGACCTGACGGTCGAGGGCTACGACTTCGCCCCGTCCTTCAGCATCTGGACGACCATCGAGGAGTGCCTCAATCCCCCGGTGGTCTACGAGAAGGACCGCGGCTGGTTCACCACCGCCCCCTTCAGCGAACCCGAGGTCTTCGACTTCCCCGAGGGCATCGGTCCGGTGGAGTGCGTCAACGTCGAGCACGAGGAGGTCCTGCTCATCCCCCGCTGGGTCGACGCCCGCCGGGTGACGTTCAAGTACGGCCTCGGCGACGACTTCATCGCCAAGCTGAAGACCCTCCACGAGCTGGGCCTCGACTCCACCAGGAAGGTCACCGTCCCTTCGGAGAACGGGCCGGTGGAGGTCTCCCCGCGCGATGTGGTCGCCGCCTGTCTGCCCGACCCGGCCACACTGGGCGACCGCATGACCGGCAAGACCTGTGCGGGCACCTGGATCAAGGGAACGAAGGACGGCTCGGCTCGCGAGGTGTACCTCTATCACGTGGTCGACAATCAGTGGTCGATGCGTGAGTACGGGTCTCAGGCGGTGGTGTGGCAGACGGCGGTCAATCCTGTCATCGCCCTCGAACTCATCGCGGGCGGAGCCTGGTCGGCGAGCGGTGTCCTCGGCCCGGAGGCTCTGCCGCCCCGCCCCTTCCTCGACCTGCTCAACGAGTACGGCTCGCCGTGGGGCCTGCGCGAGGAGATCTGAGACACCGGGCGTGGCCCATGGCCCACGGCGAGGGCGTCGTCACCGGCGGAAGGTGCGGTATGAAGTCTGCTGTGCACGATCAGACGCGACCCGCGACCGTTCGGGTGTTCATCGCCCTCGCCCCGCCCGACCCCGCGAAGGAAGAACTGGCCCGGGAACTGCGCCCCGCCTACGGCACCCACCCTCACCTGCGGTGGAACCGTATCGAGGACTGGCACATCACCCTGGCGTTCCTGGGGGAGCTGCCGGTCGGGACGGTTCCTCTCCTGCGACCGCCGCTCGCCGACCTCGCGGCGGGCCGCCGGTCACCCTCGCTGGCCCTGCGCGGCGGCGGCCACTTCGACGACCGTGTGCTGTGGAGCGGAATCGACGGAGACCTCGACGAACTGCACGCCCTCGCCATGGATGTGCGTACCACCGTCAAGGACTGCGGAGTCGTCCTCGAGGAACGGCCCTTCCGTCCGCATCTGACGCTGGCCCGCGCCCGCAGGGGAGACCGGTCCTCGGCGGGCGAGATCGCCCAGGGGCTCGCCGGGTTCACCGGTCGCCGGTGGCCCGCCGAACGGCTGCACCTGGTCGGCAGCAACGTCGGCCGCAGCAGCGGACCGATCCATTACCGCGACATCGAGGCGTGGCCCCTCGGCGACGGGCGCTCCCCCGGTTCCTGAGTCGCCGGCCGGGCCGCTTCACACGGGCCGCATCACTCGTCGGAGTCCGGCTTGTTCCGCGCCGCCGCGTAGGCCTGTGCCGGAGTCATGGGGACTCCGTTGAGGCTGACCGTCTTGTAGGGGCTGACGTCGGCGCATTTCTTGGCCTCGGCGGTGGAGGCGTGGGCGTCGGCGACCGCGGTCTTCCTGTCGGCCGGGGCGGACGACGAGCCGCCGGGGTAGGTGCTGCCGCTGGACCAGTCGCTGCCGACCACCAGGACCAGACCCGGGCCGGTGCCCTGCTTCAGATGCGAGGCGGACAGCCCCAGGGCCTTGGCGGCCGTCAGTGCCTCGCCCTTCTGTCCGGTGCCGTAGGTGAGCGTCGTGGTGGGGGCCGAGGCCGGGGCGTTGGCCGTGGTCGTCCTCGGGCTGAAGCCCTTCCCGGTGAGAGCGGCCGCGACCACGGAGGCGCGGCCGGTGATCCCGGTGCCGTTCTCCACCGTCACGGCGACCTCGGAGGCGGGTACGGCCGGTGTGGTGTCGGTGGGCTTCGCGGTCGCGGCGGCCGCCGCGGACTTCTTGCCCGATCCGGTGGTCAGCGACTTGTCGTCGGCGATCGTCGCGAACAGGCTCTTCGCGCCCGCGCCCACCACCACACGGTTGCGGTCGGCGGGGTCGGGTGCCGTCTGCATCGTCGTGAAGGTCATCCGCTTGGTCGGAACCTTGTCCAGGTCGGACGCGAGCCCGATGAGCTTCTTCACGCTGCCCAGGCCTTCGTCCACGGTCAGGGCCTTGGTGGCGGCGTCCGCGAGGTGGTACACGGCGCTGGGGTCGGTGAGGGTGCCCGCGCTCTTGAACTTGCGGATCATCGCGCTGAGGAAGATGTGCTGGGAAACAGTGCGGCCCAGGTCGCTGCCGTCGCCGAAGCCGTGCCGGGAACGGACGAACTGCAGCGCCGCCTCGCCCTTGAGCGTGTGGCTGCCCCCGGACAGTTTCAGGTGCGAGTAGGTGTCGTACACGTCGTCGTTGACACACACGGAGACGCCGCCGACGGCGTCGGACATCTTGACCACGCCGGAGAAGTCGAGTTTGACGAAGTGGCTGATCGGGATGCCGGTGAGCTGGTGAACCGTCGCCACCTGGCAGGCCGGGCCGTACTGCAGAGCGCTGTTGATCTGGCCGTAGTAGCCGGCCGTCGACTTTCCGGTCTCACTGTCCTTGCAGGCGGGGACACGGGTCATGGTGTCGCGCGGGATGCTCATCACGGTGGCGTTGGATCGGTCGGCGGACACGTGCACCACCATCTGCACATCGGCGTTGCTGCCGGTCTGCACCCCGGTCCGGGCGCAGCCGCCGCCGAGCTTGCAGTCCGCCTTGCTGGTACGGCCGTCCGAGCCCATCACCAGGATGTCGATCGGGGTGCGACCGAAGGCGTCCGCCTTCTCCGCGCCGCCCTTGCCGTCCAGGGGGAGGGTGTCGATGTTGCCGTTCAGGTGCTCGTAGAACCACCAGCCGACCCCGGCCGTGCCCAGCACCAGGAGTGCGACACATATCCCGGCGGTCCTCAGCACCCGCCTGCCGCGCCCCGCCCGGCGCGTCCGTCTGCCGCCGTGCGAGCCGGAGGCCGTTCTGGATGCGAACCGGTCGCCCGGAAGGCCGGTTCCGTCGGGCTGCGACGTGCCTTGCCCGGGAACCCGCGACGTTCGGTTGCGTGTCGCCTGGCCGCCCGAGCCGTCCCAGGGGTCGCTCATCTCCCACTCCCATGAACACTCGGGCCCGTCGGCTCCGGCCATCAGGAGTTACGGCCGAGCGTGAACTGCGGTCTACGGGCGGATGAAGCGCGCGTCTGTCCGGGTTGCGTAGTTGCGCAATCTAACAAATCGACGGCCGGGTCAGCCGCGATCCTCTCGCGATGCGCAGGTGAGGCATCTCATGGCACCGGTGGGGCAGTTGATGGAACCGTCTCCTCAAGGGAGACGTCCGCCCGAGCCGTTCCGTTCCGCGGGTGCCCCGGTTTTGGACCCGGCTCCCCCAATCCCTCGTACGTCACCGACGCACCCGTGCGCCGATCCGGCTGCGTTCCCGGCTCCCGGGAGTCGTCAGAGTCCGTGCAGGCCGGCCGACAGCAGCGGCCATGTGGCCGCGAATCCGGGGTGCAGACGAAGCGAGTCGATCTCCACGGGGGCGCACCACCGGTAGGCGGCGCCTTCGCCGTCGCCACGACGCGGGGAGAACGACTCGGTGACCTCCGCGACGACGGTGTGGTAGGCCCAGCCGCCGTGATCGTCGACGAAGGTGTGGATCCGACGGAGTGCGGGAACACCGCCGAGTTCCTCCGCGAACTCCCGGCGGGCCCCGTCCCAGGGGCTTTCACCCGCGTGCAGCGCGCCACCCGGAGTGCTCCAGGTGCGGCCGTGATGGACCCGCCAGGAGCGACGCTGGAGCAGGAACCGGCCGTCCTGGCGCAGGAGCAGTCCCGCCGCGCCGTGGGGGCCCCAATGACGGCATCCACGCCGGTCCCTGACATATCCGCGACCGCTGTCGGCCATGCTGCCTCCCTTGCTCCGCAGGATGCGACGCGCCTTCATTGTCTGCGGACCTACGGCCTGCCGATGACAGTCGCGGGAGAGAACGGCGAGCGTGCGGGCCGACGAGCGGCTGACACCCATCCCGTGTTTGCCTCGCACGACGCAGGAAACCCGGCGGAAGAAGGGACGCCCGCAGACGACGTCCCACCACCGGAGGACGCCATGATCATCCTCGGAGTCATCCTGCTTGTCATCGGCCTCATCGCCGGTATCGGAATCCTGTGGACCATCGGGATCATCCTGGTCGCTGTCGGTGTCCTGCTGTGGATCCTGGGAGCGGTCGGCCGCGAGGTCGGTGGGCGACGCCATTACTACTAGGTCGCGTGACCGCAGGTCGCCTGACCGGAGGTTCGGCACGCCATCGGGCGTGAGTAGCCGCGGTACGGAAGGGAGCGGGTGGAGGAGATCTCCGCGTTCGCGAGCCTACGAACATGGCCGAACCGGACCGGAAGAGTGGCTCCGGTTTCGGCCACGTCCGGAGCGTTCGGCAAGGGAGTGTTTCGAAGTGCGGTGACTCGACCGTGCAGCCGCAGGACGGGTATCCCTGTCACGGGCAGCGCGTCGACCGGGTTCAGGATCCCGAGATGTCGACCGAGATCATTCTCGCGACCAGCACTGTCTCCTGATGGGCTGGCATCGGCTTCATCCGGTGGACTACGTTGTGCAGCCATGACTACCGGGACGGCATTGCGCCACACACGGTTCGGTGACCCGGTGCTCTCCTGAGCGCCGTACGGGCCGGTGTCGGCCCGCTGTTGGACCGAAGATCTTGCCCTGCTGCGCGGGCCCCGCCTCCATCGTGTTGACCACAGACTCGGCACGTCAACCACGACAGGAGAGTTCATGCCCACCAAGACGCTGCAGATTCCCACCGCGGACGGACAGGCCGACGCGTTGGCCACCTTCCCCGACGGTGGCGGGCGGCACCCGGGGGTGCTGATGTACGCGGACGCCTTCGGGATTCGGCCCGTGCTGCGGGAGATGGCCCGCGAACTGGCCGGGCACGGGTACTACGTACTCGTCCCCAACTTCTTCTACAGGCACGGCCCCACACCGGTGATCGAACTTCCCGAGCACATCGGAGAAGAGGTCCGGCCCACGCTCTTCCCCCAGCTGATGCCCATGATCGAGGCGCACACCACAGAACGTGTCCTGAGCGACGCCGACTCCTATCTCGAGTTCCTCACCGCTCAGCCCGAGGTCGGCGCCGGACCGGTCGCGGTGACCGGTTACTGCATCGGCGGCCTCCTGGCGACGCGCACCGCCGCGGCCCACCCCGGCCAGGTAGCCGCCCTCGCCGCATTCCACGGCCCGGTGGGAGCCGACGGCCCCGACAGCCTCTCCAAACTCACCGCCGAGGTCCACTTCGGCCACGCCGAGAGCGACTTGACGCCCGAGGCCCTCGACGAGCTCAACCAGGCCCTGGACACGGCGGGCGTCGGCTACACCTCCGAGATCTACCCCGGCACCATCCACGGCTTCACCATGTCCGACACCGATGCCTTCAGCCCCGCCGCACTGCAGCTTCACTGGGACCGCCTGCTGCCCCTTCTCGGCCGCACCCTGACCAGGAGCTGAGGCTCCGGCCCGGAAGTCAGGCCCGAAGTACACGTCTCCGGAGTCCTGGCGACGTTTCGGAGTCGGTGGAGGGCGAGCGACGCCCGCCCTCCACCGAGGGGTCCTTCAGGCAGAGCCGGCCGCGATCGTTGATGGAACCAGGCTGCGGACGTCCCCTGCACTCGGTGATCCACAGGGCCGGGTGATCGGGGAACCCGAACCGTGGCCGGACATTCTCGACGTAGTCGGCGACCGCATCGACGGCCCAGTCGGATGCGTCATCGCGCGACGGCCCACCACCCCGTCCTCCGGTACGAGCCCGAGCCGCGTCCTGACATGATCCGGTGGTATGACCGCGATACCTTCCGACGATCTTGCCGCCGCTTTCGCACGTCTGGGTGGTGAGGACGACAGACAGGTCTGGAGCGAGTTGTGGGACGACTTGTGCCATCAGGGGTACGTCGGCAGCGGCAGCTCCGTCGCCCTCCCCGACCTGGCCGAGATCGCGGACGGCCGCGCCCCCGGCGAACCGGACGAAGCCGTCGAACTGGCGGGCCTCATCGCGTCGGCGGCCGACGACGAGCACAGCGCGCGCTACGCCGAAGAACTCGCCGTCCTCCTCCCGGTGGCCCGCCGCCTGCTGGACGCGGCGCGCGGGTCCGCCGTGGCGTTCGTGGACCTCCTCCAGTGCGTCCTGGCCTTCGAGGGGGAACGGGTCTGGAGCACGGGGCTGTTGGAAGGCCTGTACCAGCACGAGTACGAGATCGAGTGCCCGAAGTGCACGTGGGAACTGTTCATCGCCTTCGGCGACCGGGGCACCTTCGCCTCGGCCGGCGACTACGTGACGTCCGACCCGGCCAAGGCGGCCCTGCTGCCCGCCGATCCGGCCGCCCTCGCTCCCTTCCCCACGCGCCTGCACCGCACCGCGGCACAGACCGGACACGAGGACATCGCACGCGGCATCACGTACCTCTTCGGCCGGGCCACCTGCCCGGACTGCGGTGACGTCTTCCCCGTCGAGGACCAGGTCGAGGCGAGCCGGATATGAGTGAGGCGCCCGCGCGGATCGAAGCCGTGGACTGGACAGCCCTCAGGCACGCCTACGGGACGGCCGAGGACGTGCCCGCCATGCTGCGGGACCTCCGGCGGCCGGAGGCGGCCGCCGAAGCCGCCGACGATCTGCTGACGCACGTCCATCATCAGGGCGGTGGAGTCTATTCGTCGGCACCCGCCGTGCTGCCCCACGTGCTCGCGGCCGCCGCGGACCCGGCCGTCGCCGCGGGCGTCCGCGGCGATCTCCTCCACCTCGTACAATCCCTGGCCCACTCGGGAAACACCGCACAAGCCCGCTTCGTCACCTCCGACTGGCCCGAGGCGTGGGACCTGGCGGTCACGGACCTGCTGCCACTGCTCGACGACCCGGTGGCGGAGCACCGTACGGCCGTCGCGCACTGTCTGGCCGAGGCCAGGCGGCGGGCCGACGAGGTGATCGCCGCGCTGCGGGCACGCTGGGACGTCGAGTCCGCGCCACGGACTCGGCTCCAGCTCATCGACTCGGTCGGCTCACTGGCCGCCCACACCGGTGAACAGCGCGGCACCTCCGTCGACTGGCTGCGGGCGCAGATGAACGGCACCGAGCCCTCCGTACGGCTGACGGCCGTGCAGGCCCTGCGCCGCGCGCTCCCGGGGCAGGCCGACAGCGACTGCGGACGGACCGTGTCCGACGTGCTGTCCAACAGCGAACCGGCCACGTGGCGACCGGAAGGCGCGACCACGGGGACCGTCGTCTGGGCGGCCGGCCTGCTGGGAGACGACCGGACCGCCCTGACCGACGCGACCCGCGAACTGCTCGCCCACCGGGACCCCGTGGTGCGCGCGGGAGCGCTGCGGGTGGCGGCCCAGTCGCTCAGCAGCCGGCGCTCCGCCGTCGCCGACCTGCTGCCGGCCGTGGCCCGCCGCCTCGGCGATCCCGAACCCGACAACCGGCTCTTCGCCGCCCGGGTCCTCGGCATGTGCGGGCGCGCCGCCCGCCCCTGGGCGGACGCGCTGGCGGCCATGAGCACGGACGCGGGCGAACCGCATCCGCCCACCCGGTCCCACGCGCTCTGGGCGCTGTCGCGACTCGGTGACGCGCGGTGCGTCCCGCCCCTGGTGCGGCGCCTGACCGAAGAACGACACGGGTTCGCCTCCCACTCGTCCCACGCCGACGGCTGGTGGACGTACGAGCTGAGCCTGAACGAGGTCGCCGCGGATCTCGGCGCCCACGCGGACGTGCTGCTGCCTCCGCTGCGGGCCCGTCTCCCCGCCGCCTCCAGTCTCGACGAACGCCGTTCGCTCTGCCGGTTGCTGACGTCGTGGGGTGCCTCGGCCGCCCCCGCGATCCCGGAACTTCTCGCGCTCCTGGACACCGACGCCGCGGTCTGGGCGCTGGACGCCCTCGCCGCGATCGGGCCGGAGGCGTCGAAGGCCGTATCTCCTGAGCGACTGCGCGCCCTTCTCGACGCCCCGCCGGCGGACCAGCCCTTCGCACCACGCAGCCTGGCCCTCGCCTACGGGCGGCTGACCGGCGACCGCGAGCCCGCACTGCGACTGCTCCTTCCCCGGCTCGGCGAGCCGTACGGCCAGGAAAGCGCCGCCACGCTGCTGGCGGAACTGGGCCCGGCGGCAGTCCCGTACGTCGGACAGTTGCGTGAGCTCCTGACCCGGCACGCGCAGGGCTGGCTGCCGCTGCGCGCCGGTG
The DNA here is from genome assembly GCF_036063235.1 of Streptomyces sp. NBC_00386. Classification (NCBI taxonomy): domain Bacteria; kingdom Bacillati; phylum Actinomycetota; class Actinomycetes; order Kitasatosporales; family Streptomycetaceae; genus Streptomyces; species Streptomyces sp. NBC_00386. The sequence goes on along the minus strand of NZ_CP107950.1, from coordinate 9,289,127 downwards.
AGGCACTGTGGCGGATCACCGGCCGGACCGACGAGGTGGTCCCTGCCCTCGTCCGGGCCATCACCCCGTTCGCCGAACGGGGCGGCGCCTATCCGGCGGTCATCGAAACAGTGCGGCTGCTGGCGGAGATGGGCGCGGACGCGGCTCCCGCGCGCCCCGTCCTCAAGATCTTCCTCGACGCCGACGAACGGCCCGTGAGACACGGCACCTGGCGCTCCGTCCCGGAGGACGACGCACTGTGCGAGGCCGCACGCACGGCACTGCTCGCCGCCTCGGCACCGGGTGGTGCCGTCTGACAGCACCAGGGCAGCCGGGCCCCTTGTCGCCCGGCACCGGCACGGACCAGTCCCCGACCGGCCCCGGACAGCGAGAAACCCTGTCCCGCACACCGCGGAACAGGGTTTCGACAGAGCGCCGGGCAGGCCTTGCACCTGCATTTCCCCGCAGGAAGCGGGGCGTCTTTCCTTGGACCACCGACGCATCACCAACCGGAGTGACTTCCTCCGACCGGCTCTGGCGAAATAGTAGCGCACACATGTATGGGCGATGTCCTGCCCACCCATGAGCATGGAGACCGGCCGCACCTCCTGCCGCCGGCCACTGGGGAGCTCCGGGCGTCTCACCGATCAGCGTTCACGGATCGCCGGAAGTACCTTGTCGGCGATGGCGAGGAGAGCGCTGTCGTCGGGGAGCGCTCCGGACTCGCTCCACACGGTGATGTCGCAGTAGCCGCCCCGGTCCTTGCGGTCGAGGGCCACGGTCAGGGTCCTGGCCAGGGGACCCCGTTCGACCGGACCGCCGGTACTGCCGCTCCCACCACTGATCCGAATCTGCATGGTGTAGTCCGACGAGAAGACCGCGGGCCGGCCGAGAACCGTGAGGGGCTTGATGTTCTGCTCGGTCCCGTACTTCATCAGCTTCACGTACTGGCCGGTCGTCAGATGGTTGTACGTGGCCGAGACATTCACGGTGTACGTGTCGAACTCGACCTCGGCCTCCGGCGCGGCCACCTTGCCGTCGGTCAGGGGAGCGGTGTTGTTGGTGCCGGAAACACTGGTCGCGGTCTCCGTCGGCGTTCCGAGCAGCTTGGCCAGGTCCGGTCGGTTGAGCGCCTTGCACAGCTCTTCACCGGTGACGGTCCTGGGCGTCTTCTTGTAGACCCTCGGCAGCTCCTCCTGCTCCGCGCCCGGACACGAGACGGCCTGCGGGGTGCTGACGTCGGACGGCATCACGCGGGGGCCCAGCCACAGCGCGGCCCCGAGCGCCCCGAACAAGGCTATGGCCGCGACGGCCTGGCCCCACGCGTTGTGGTCCTTCCGCGGAGTGACCGGGCCAGGGCGCGGCCCGACCGCGATCCGGTCGGGGGCGTCGGCAGCGACCGCCACCCCGGCCGCGGGGACCGCCGGAGTGGGAGTCCGGCGGGCACGCAGGGCCCGGACCACCTCGTGGACGCGTAGTGCGGTGAACACGAGGAACACCGCACCGATACCGGCCGGGACCAGTTCCTGATCGCGGATGGCGAGATACATGATGCGTACGCCGAAAACCGACCCGACCACGATGAGCAGAGGCTCACGGACCCAGAACGGCAGGAGACGCAGGACGAAACCGAGCATCCGACGATCTCACCACACCAAGATCACAATCACCGTGGTGGAAGCCACAGTTCCGGGCACGTGCAGCGAATTGGTGCGGCGACATCGCCTGGATCACCTCAACTGGCTTACCACACACCGGGGCCGGCGCACCCGTCAGACGAACGCCGCGCGAGGGCTGACCGGCACGCGTCAAGCGGTAGGGTGCAGAGCCTTCCCGCGGTCTTCACGGAGGTACACACCCATGTTCCTGTACCGGGCGATGCTGACGTTCGGCACCCTCGCCCTGTTCGTCGGCATCGGCATGCTCTACGACCACGACTATCTGCTGGGCGCCCTGCTGCTGGCGGCCGGCGTGGTGTTGGGCGTGATCCCGATCGCCACGGGTGTCGCGCGCGCCCTGGCCGCATGGCGGTATCAGGGCGAGGACATGGGCGCCCTCGCCGACCCGGTGCTGCGCAAGCGGCTGCGGATCCTCGGCGGTGTACTGAGCGCGCTGGGCCTGGTGGTGTTCGTCGCCGGGGTGGTGATCGAGTCGCTGATCTGGGCCACCAACCACGAGGACCCGCCGATCCCGATGCCGGTGCTGCTGCTCATCGGGCTGATCCCGGCCGGTCTGGTGTGCTTGGTGGGCTACGGGCTGGTGAACGCGGGCCGGCTGACGTTGGCCGGCGACGCCGAGGGCGTGGATTCCGGCTATCGGCTGGGCTGGATCCTGGTGGGGTTCTGTGTCATCGTCGGCGGCTCGGTGACCGACCCCCGGCTGTCCTGGCAGATCGCCGGAGGCATCGCGATCCCGACCGGCGTCCTGGCACTGGCGTCCTGCCTGGCGTTGCGAGCGCTGCGCGGGCCGATGGCCGAGATCCAGTCGAAGTTCTGGGCCGCCCACAGGGCCGCGGCACGGGAGCAGGCGATCCGCGCCGGGCGGATCGACGACGCCGGGCAGAGCCTGCCACAGCCTCCGCAGCAGTGACGAGGGCCGCGCGTCGCGCGGCTTTCATCGGTCCACGGCGGCTGGTCATCGGCATTCACTTCGTCTGCGTACATCGCGCAGGCGCCAGGTCGGACCGGCCGTCGATCACCAACCGAACGCCCAACTTCACGGCTTTGTTCTGGAGTTGGGCGTCCGACCACGTCCAACCGCCTTCGATCGCATCCTCCAGCGGTCCGGGGCCGATGCCTGTGCTGTCGAGATCGCACGATGGCATCCGCGGCAAGCATCCGTGACTTTCGCAGCCAACTCGGCGAAGCCGGACCCGAGTTCCTGACAGAGGGGCATCGCCTCGCGGCTTGTTCGCCGGGCTCGCGGAGGTTTCCGAGCGGTCCGCGGAGGCGGTTGTCCATCTCTCGCGTGGTACGACAAATCCATCGCGAGGGAACGGCGGGCACGCGCGGGTCATACGCCGTGTCGCCCCCCGCCCGGCATATGCCGTTCTAACCGCCCCCCAGGGCCCAATTGACCGGGACGGCCGACACCACTCACTCCTGCGAAAACTCCTGGTCGCAGGCCCGGCGAGACAGCGCCCGCCTTCACCGTGCCGGCGACGGCTCGGCGCACCGGGCCGGTCCGGTGATCCGGTGTACGCCTCGGCGCTGTCGGCGATGGGCGGTCCCAACATCACGCCCGGGGCGAATATCTTAGGAAAAGCCTTCTTTCGCGCCGTTGTGGCCGAAGTATCGCCTTCCCAATACTTCGAGTGGCCGCAGCCCCGCCAAGAGCTCCGGCCACCAGCCGAAAACGCGCAGCCCGCTCCCGCTCCCCGGGCCGGCGCACCTCCCCGCTCCCCGCTCTCCAGGCCGGTCGGATCTCCGCTCCCCTTCGCCGACTCGCCTGTACACGTCCCTGCCCTGAGGAGAAGTCCGATGGACAACCGGTACGAGGCCTATGCCTACGCAGACCCGATCTTCTACGACTCACCCCGACGCTGGGGCGCTCAGGAGGAGTTCGCGGCCGTCAGCCGGCCGCTGCCCGCCGGCTGGGAGCGCGGCGACCTGGAGATCTGGGCGGTGGTACGCCCCCAGGACGTGCAACTGCCCCCGCAGGGCTGGAAGATCCACGTGTCCTCGTGTGCGGAGGACGCCGAGGCGGTACTGGAACAGGTCTACGACTACTGTCTGCGCGAGCACATCACGTTCAAGTTCCTGCGCGGGCTGCCCATCCTGCAGATGCAGAACTCCAAGTACTCCCCGCGTGGTTCGAGCGGAAAGTTCTGCACGCTCTACCCGGTGGACGACGCCGGGCTGCGGCGGTGTCTGGAGGGCCTCGGACCGCTGCTGGCCGGACGCCGCGGCCCGTACATCCTCAGCGATCTGCGCTGGGGGGAGGGACCGCTGTATCTGCGCTACGGGGGATTCGCCGAGCGCCACTGTCACAACGACGCCGGTCAGCGGGTGCTGGCACTCGAAGACCCGGACGGCCGGCTGGTCCCCGATGTCCGTGGCGCCGGCTTCTCGGTCCCCGGCTGGGCGCCCGTACCCGCATTCGTCGAAGGCGCCATCGCCGAGCGCAACGCCCCGCAGGCGCCCTCGCTCCCCTACACCGTCGAACGCGTCCTGCACTTCTCCAACGCGGGCGGCGTCTACCTGGGCCGCAAGGACGCGGACAGTCCGCAGGTGGTGCTCAAGGAGGCTCGCCCCCACGCGGGTCTTGACCAGCGCGGGGTCGACGCCGTCGCCCGGCTCCAGCAGGAACACGACATGATGGCCCGCCTGGCCGGCTCGCCCGGGGTCCCCGCACTGCACGAACTGCTGTCCGTGTGGGAACACCGTTTCCTGGTCCAGGAATTCATCGAGGGACAGTCACTGAGCGAGTGGCTGACCGCGAAGTACCCGCTCATCCATCCGGACGCCGACGACACGACGGTCGCCGAGTACACCCGCGAGGCGATCGGGATCGTGGGCCGGATCGAGCACATCCTGAAGGCCATGCATGCCCGCGGGGTGGTCTTCGGAGACCTCCACCCCCGCAACCTGATCATCCGGCCGAGCGGCGACATCTGTTTCATCGACTTCGAACTCGCCAGCCCTGTCGACGCCTTCGTGCGTCCGGCGCTGGGCGCCGCGGGCTTCACCGCGCCGAAGGGATACACCGGACCGGAGATCGACCTGTACGGACTGGCCGCGATCCGCCTGTGGTTGTTCCTGCCGCTCGCCCAACTGCCCACCCTGGACGCGGGCAAGAGCACCGAACTCGCCGACGTCATCGAGCGCCGGTTCCCCGTGCCCCCCGGGTACACCGCCGAGATCCGCCGCATGCTGGCCCCCTCCCCCTCGGACGGCCGCACCCCGAGGCCCGAACTGGGCCTGCGCAGGGCCGAGACACAGGCCCTGCTCAGCGGGCCGCAGGCCGACTGGCCGGCCATCCGCGACTCGCTCGCGGCCGGCATCCGGGCCATGGCCACCCCTCACCGCGGCGACCGGCTCTTCCCGGGCGACATCGCCCAGTTCACCCAGGGCAGCCTGGGCCTCGCCCACGGAGCGGCGGGTGTCCTGTACGCCCTCCACGCCACGGGCGCCGGAACGGACAGCGAACACGTCCGGTGGCTCATCGACGCCGCCCGCACCCGACCGGCCCAGCCCGGTCTCTACACCGGCGGACACGGCGTGGCCTACACCCTCGACCTCCTCGGTGAACGGGACGCCGCACTCGATCTGCTGCGACGGCTCGCCCACACCACCTCGGACGGCCCGCCGGGCCCTGACCTGTCGTCGGGCCTCGCCGGCATCGCCCTGACCCTGTCGCACTTCGCCACGGCCACCGGTGACCCCCATCTGCTGGACACCGCCCTCACGCACGCGCAGGCCGCGGCCGACGAACTGGAGAAGGAGGGCCCTTCGAGCGGGCGCCGCAAGGCCGGCCTGATGAACGGAGCGTCCGGTGCGGCCCTCGCCCTGGTCCGCCTCTACGAACGCACCGGCGATCACGCTCTCCTCGAACGGGCCCAGACGCTGCTCGAACTGGACCTCGAGCGATGTGTCACCGCGGCGGACGGCACCGTCCAGGTCCTCGACGAGTACCGGGTACTGCCCTACATCGAGACCGGCAGCACCGGCATCGGACTGGTTCTGGACGCCCTCCTCGGCCATCATCCCGCCAGTCCGACGGCCCGCTACCGGACACCGATCAGCCGCGCGGCCGAACCCGAGTTCATCATCCAGCCCGGCCTGTTCAACGGCCGCGCGGGGCTCCTCGGCTACCTCGCCCTCACCAGGCTCCAGCCGCACCCTCCGGGTGTTCGGCACTCCCCGCCCCCGCGCACCCCGGACGACGTGGAAGCGGCCGCCCACCGCCAGACCGCGCTGGACCGCCACCGCAGGCTCCTGGCCCTCCACCAGATCTCGTACCAGGGCCACCTCGCCTTCCCGGGCGACCAGCTCCTGCGGCTCTCCGCGGACCTGGCGACCGGCTCCGCCGGAGTGCTCCTGGCCCTGGGCACCGCCCTGGCCGGCACCCCCTTCCTCCCCTGGACCGGCGGAGCCGGACCCGTACCGACGAGCGCGACCCGAACGGCTCCGCCCACCGCCGGCCACAGCCCTGTCTCCGCCGGGCACACGATCGGCCACCTCTGACCACGTCACCACAACGCGCAGCGGGATCAACCGAGTTGCGCACCCCAGACTCCCGGCCGCCCGGCCGGGTGATCCACCCGTCAGTGAATGAAGGAGAACCGACATGATGATCCTCGACCTGCAGACGATGGACCTGCCCGAGACCGAGGCCACCCCGATCGACGACACCCTCGCGAGCACCAGCTCCCTGAGCGTGCTCAACTGCGGCACCAGCACCGTGAGCACGCTCCTCTGCCTCTAGCAGGCACCGCCCCGTAAGGGGCGTACGCAGCGCAGTCGGCCGGGCCGCCACCAGCGGCCCGGCCGGTCGCCCATCAGTGCCTGTACCCGCAACAACACCGGACGGCCGCACAGCCCACAGACCCATCCCAAGGCAGCCCGTCCACCACCACCGCACACCCCCGGCGAACCCGACCGGCTTCCGCGACTCCGCCACCCCGGCCCCGACGTTCAGCCGGCCTCAGCCCCGGCAACCCCTCCCTCCGCCGGGTGCGTGCCGTACACGACGACGCCCCCTCGCCCACCAGAGAGGTTCCCCGTGGCCGACGAGCCTGCTCCCCACGCTCTCCACACAACGGGCCCACTGCGGCTGCGCCGTGAACTGACGGCCGAACCCGGCCCCCTCACCGTCGCACTGCTCCTCGCACTCGCGGCCACCGCCTCCACCCTCGCCCTCCCCCTCTTCCTCCAGGACGTCATCACCGACTTCTCCGACCATCACCCACTCACGGGTCACATCACCCTGATGTGCGCCGCCGCCGCGGCCGGTGCCCTCACCCAGGCATGCTCCGGCTTCCTGCTCGCCCGCATCGGCGAACGCATGGCGTACAGGCTGCGCATCACCTTGATGGAACACGCGCTGCGGCTGCCCCTGCCCGTCGTCCGGACCCAGGGCACCGGCGAACTCGCCGCCCGGATCACCTCCGACGCGCTGCTGCTGCGCCAGATCGTGGACGTGGCCAGCCAGTTGCCCCTGGCCACCGTGACCATCGCGGCGACCCTGGGCGTGATGCTGTGGATCGACTGGGTCCTCACCGTGGTCACCCTTGTCGCCCTGTCCGTCCTGACCCTCATGGTGATGCTGGTCCTGCGCCGTATGCGGGCCAACGTGACCGGCCAGCAGGACGCCGTCGGACACATCGCCCAGCGCTTCACCGCGAACCTGGAGGCCCTCACCACGATCAAGGCCAACCGGGCCGAGCCGCTGGCCACCCGCGCCCTCGCCGAGGACGCCGAACGGCTGCGCTCCGTCTCCCTGGAAGGCGCCCGGCTGGGCACGCTGATCCCCGCCGTCCTCACCCTCGGCAACCAGCTCGCCATGATCGCCGTGATCCTCACCGGGGGCGCGCGCCTCGCCGCGGGCGACATCACCGCGGCCGCGTTCGCCGCGTTCCTCCTCTACCTGCTGCAGGCCATCCCGTCCGTCAACACGCTGGCCACCGGCCTCGGCCGGCTTCAGTCCGGCCTGGCCGCCCGCGACCGCTGCAACGACCTGCTGCTCCTGCCACCGGAGAACGACCCCACCGACGACGACCAGGCCGCCCCCACCCCCCTGCCCGACGCACCCGCCGTCGCCTTCGACTCCGTCTCCTACACCCATGCCGGAGCCGGCCGGCCCACCTTGCAGAGCATCTCCTTCGCCACCGCCCGCACCGGACTCACGGCCGTCGTGGGCGCGTCGGGGGCCGGCAAGACCACCACCCTCTCCCTCATCGACCGGTTCATCCGGCCCTCCTCGGGCACCATCACGGTCCTGGGTCACGACATGCGGCACTGGCCCCTGGACGCCCTCCGCACCCGCATCACCTACGTCGACCAGGCCTTCACCCTGCTGGAGGCCACCGCCCGCGAGAACCTCCAGCTCGGCCGCACCACCCCCGCCACGGACGCCGAACTCACCACCGCCCTCGACGCCGTAGGACTCACCGACGACATCACCCGCCTCCCCCAGGGACTCGACACCCATCTCGGCCGCGAGACCGACCTCTCCGGCGGCCAGAGGCAACGCATGGCCCTCGCCCGCGCCCTGCTCTCCGACGCCGACATCGTGCTGCTCGACGAACCCACCAGCCAACTGGACGGCCTCAACGAACAACGTTTCCGGACCGTCATCGAAAAGCTGGCGACGACCCGCGCGGTCATCGTCGTCGCCCACCGGCTCACCACCGTGCAGCACGCCGAGCACGTGATCATGCTCGATCAGGGCACCGTCACCGACACCGGCAACCACCCCACACTCCTCGCGCGCTGCACCCCCTACCAACAGCTCATCGCCAGCCAGGCCATCTCCGGACCCTGAATCCGACGGAAGGGCGGCCAGGACGACACGACGGACGAAGGCGGCCGATCAACGATGACCGGATCGAACAGGACAGGGTCCGACAGGACCGGATCGAGCAGGATCGAAGAAGCCACCGCCACCGAGCCGCGGCTAGCGTGATCGGCATGACTTCCATCGCATCCATCACCCTCGAAGTGGACGACACGACTGCCGCCGAGCAGTTCTACACCACCGCCTTCGGACTCGGCTCCCGGCTGCGCCTGCGCACCTCCGAGGCCCCGACGGCCGGCTTCCGCGGATTCACGCTGGCACTCACCGTGTCCCAGCCGGCCGACGTCGCGAGCCTCATCGACGGTGCCATCGCGGCCGGCGCCACCTCACTGAAGCCCGTGTCGAAGTCCCTGTGGGGCTACGGCGGCGTCGTCCAGGCCCCGGACGGAACGATCTGGAAGGTCGCGACCTCGGCGAAGAAGGACTCGGGCCCGGCCACGGGCACCATCGACGAACGAGTGCTCCTGCTGGGCGTCGCAGACGTGAAAGCGAGCAAGCGGTTCTACGTCGAGCAGGGGCTGACCGTCGCGAAGAGCTTCGGCGGCAAGTACGCCGAGTTCACCGCGGACGGACCGGACCAGTTCAAGCTGGCGCTGTACAAGCGTGCCGGGCTGGCCAAGGACCTCGGCGTCGCCGACGACGGCAGCGGCTCGCACAGGCTCGCCCTCACCAGCTCCGCCACAACGTTCACCGACCCGGACGGCTTCACCTGGGAAGCCTCTTCCCTGACGTCCGCACAGTCCTGACCGGCTCCCGGGCACACCGGCCCTTGAGCGGCACTCCCGCCCGCGGCACGCCGCGCCGCCGTAGTCTGTCGGCGTGGCCCGCCATACCCCGCCCCGCCCTGTGGACGTAGAAGAGCTCTTTCCCGAGGTGGCGCCCCTCCGGAGAGAGACCGTGCGGCTCCACCCGCGTGCGGGTGAACCCACGTACCGGGACAGCTCGGTGGGTGGCCCACTGCTGTGGCCGGCCGAGGAAGCGTGGCCCCTGTGTCCCGAGCACGAGGGTTCCCCGATGGTCCCGGTCGTACAGATCTACCGGGGCAGCGTTCCCGACATCGTCCCGTTTCCCGACGGGTCCGATCTGCTCCAGGTCCTGTGGTGCCCGAGGAAGCACAGCGGCGGTCGCTGGGTCGTTCCGCATGTGCGATGGCGCGAGGCCGACGCGGTGGGCGAGGTGCGGGCGGCGGCGCCGGGTCCGGTCGAGAAGTGGGAGAACTACGTGCCGCGTCCGTGCGTTGTCCATCCGGAGCCGGTGACGGAGTATCCCTTCTGGGACCTGGACGACGACCTCTGGGATGAACTCGAGTTCAGGTTTCTGGACCTGGACGAGAGAACGGGCTGGGACTACCAGAGCCACCTCTCCACGGCGCCGGGCACCAAACTCGTCGGATATCCCGGCTGGAGTCAGGACCCGAAGTGGCCGGACTGCGCGGAGTGCGGGAGTCGCATGGAACACCTCCTGACCGTGGAAAGCACCGAGGCGGACGCACTGTCCCGACGTGCCTGGACCCCGATCGAGGAAGCCCATGCGCCCCACCAGGGTCCGGGCCTGGTCCTGGGTGACCTCGGCGGTGTGTATCTCTTCGAGTGCCACACCTGTCCCGGCCGTCCCTTCACACAGCGCTACGACTGCCCTTAGCGGTCGACTCCGGAAGTCCTTCGGGCATTGATCAAGCTGCCGGCGCGACGGAGACCGTAGGCCGCCTTCTTCAGTCGGTGCCGCTCGGAGGCGGTCAAGACGATGGGACGGGCTACGGCGACGGGCATGCAGACGGGCCGGCCACGAGAAGCGGATCACGACAGGCCGTAGTCTGCGGCCCTTTGGTCCTGCGAGCGTCGGGCAGGTTGGCGGCCCTGCCCATGGCCTTCCGCTCCAGCGGCACTCACCACAGGGGGCTCTCGGCTTTGGTGAGTTGCAGGCTCGCCTGCCACAGGCGCAGTCGGGCCTCGCTGTCGTATGCCTGGGGATGAGCGCGTGCGTCGCGGGTGCGGTCGTAGAAGCGTCCGGTGGTACCGGCGAGTGCCGGATCGGTGACGAGCCGGCGGGTGGCAGTCACTCCTTCTTCCAGCGTGTCGATGCTGTGTCCGATCTCGGCGAGGACGATCTTGGTCGGCATATAGGTTGCGGGGTGCAGGCTGTTGACCGTGACCTCGTCGGCGGGCAGGCGTGCGGCGAGTTCGAAGCCGAACGCGATCTGGGCGAGCTTGCTCTGGCCGTAGGCTCGGATGCCGTCGTAGTCGCGCTCCAGCATCAGATTCTCGAAGTCGAGCGAGTGCTGGCCGATGGAGGCGACGTTGACGATGCGGGCCGGCGCTGACGCGCGCAGCAGCGGCAGGAGTTCGAGGGTGAGCAGGAAACCGGCCAGGTAGTTGACGGCGAAGCGCAGCTCGTGGCCGTCGGCGCTGGTACGGCGGGTACGGCCGTCCGGTTGCCCGCCGCCGATACCGGCGTTGTTCACCAGGACGTCGAGTCGGTCCACCGATGCGCGAATCCCAGCGGCCATGCGGCGAACCTGGTCGAGGTCGGCGAGGTCCGCGGTCACGGTCCGGGGTCTGGATACGCCGCGGGCCGCGAACTGGCCTGCGATGCGGTCGAGTTTGGCCTGGTTGCGACCGTGCAGGATCAGGTCGGCGCCGTCGGCTGCCAGGCGTTCGGCCAGGGCCAGGCCGAGGCCGTCGGTGGCGCCGGTGATGAGGATGGTACGGGAAGGGATCATCGCTGATCTCCCAGGTCGATCGCTGTGCTGGTCGGGGGTTGTGCGGCCTGCGTGAGGGTGGCCGTGAGGTCCTCGACGAGGTCGTCACCCACGGGCTGGCGCGTGGCCAGGAGGCGGTACCACAAGGTGCCGAACACGATGTCCAGGACGGTGGACGCAGCAGGACGGGGCGGCAGGTCGCCCCGTGTCCGGGCCCGATCGAGGACCACCTGGAGGGCGTCGCGCCGACGCTGCAGAAAGGCACCGCGGAAGAGTTCGCCGAACTCCTCGTTGATCTGGGCCTCCGCCATCAGGACGCGCAGGATGTCGACGACACGCTGCTGGCGTCCGAGCCGGAACGTGTCCCCCAGGAAAGCCCGTACGTCGTCGGTATAGGAGCCGTGGTCGGCGTTCGTGACGTACAGATCGGCTTTCACCGCGAGTGCTTCGAGGAGAACGTGGGCCCTGGAGGGCCACCAGCGGTAGATCGTCTGTTTGCCGCATCCGGCGCGGTTGGCGATTCCTTCGATCGTCAGGCCCGCGTAGCCGACCTCGCCGACCAGTTCGAACGCCGCGACCAGGATCGCCATCCGGCTCTCCTCGCTGCGCTTGCGTCCCGGGCGCGACTCCGAGGGGGGTTGCTTGTCCATGACCATGGAGGCTAGCTTAATTCGAGACGCAGCGGTTCGAAATAAGGAGGCGCCATGTCCCAGCGCACTGCCCTCGTGGTCGGGGGAACGTCTGGCATCGGGCTCGCAACGGCCCGCCTGCTCCAGGCACGTGGCGCCACGGTGCACATCGCCGGCCGCGACAAGGAGCGCCTCGATGCCCTTGCCGACACCGACGCCGAACTGGTCGGGCACCGGGCCGACGCCGGAAACCCTGACGAGATGAACGCACTCGCCGAGGCGACCGGCAGCCTCGACTGGCTGGTCCTGGCGGCCGGCGGAAGCGAAGGGCCGGGGCCGGTAGCCGATCTCGACCTGACGATGCTGCGACGCGCGTTCGAGGCCAAGTTCTGGCCCCACGTCACCACGATCCAGGCGGTCCTACCGCACCTCACACCGGACGGGTCCATCACCCTGCTCAGCGCCATCACCGCGCGGACCGGCATGCCAGGAACCGCCGGCATCGCCGCCCTCAACGGCGCCGTCGAGGCCCTGGTCAAGCCGCTGGCCGTGGAACTCGCTCCGATACGAGTGAACGCCGTCTCTCCCGGGCTCGTCGACACGCCCTGGTGGAACGGCCTGCCGGAAGACGCCAAGCGCGAGTACTTCGCACACACGGCCGCCACTCTGCCGGTCCGCCACATCGCCTCGGCACAGGAGATCGCCGAGGTGGTGGCCCTGGCCGCCACCAACGCCAACCTCACCGGCACCATCATCGAGACCGACGGGGGCGCGCGTCTGGTCTCGCTCGGCTGACCCGCCCACCGCGCCGTGGCGTCCTGCCCCGCCGCCTGGCCTCGGCAGGGCAGGGCAGGACACCGACGCCCGAAGCCCGGCACCGGGGTGACCCCGGGAGCAGTTCACGCTCGGCAAAGACCTTCTTGGCGACGAAGGTGGCGTTGACGGACCGTGACATCGCGCAGCAGACGGCCGAGTGCAGCAGCACTTCGGCGATCTCGGACGTGGCGGGCCGACGTTGAGCGCGGCGTTGATGCGTACTTCGAGTTCGAGCTCGATCTCACAGCTGCCGAGCGCGGCGAGCCGCGGTGATCAGCGGCCGGTCGCACAGCAACCACTGCCACAGGCAAGACCGAATGACCAACCCCCGAAGGACTTCCAGGCGAGACCACCCAGCCACCGGAACTCGGCGCACGGGCCCGGGCCACCGAACCTCGTCGAAGCCCCGGGACGCGTCGCGCTCGACAGCGTCACCGCGCCCCGGCCGTCGGCGACCAGGGCTCGAGGCTCAGGACTCATCAACGCCCGCGTCCAAGCGGTCGGCCGCCAGGCGGGCCTCGAAACCGTCGAGAAGGGAGCGCAGCCCGAACTCGAATGAGTTGTCGGGTGCTCCGGCGTACTCCGTGACCGCCGCGGTGTCCGATGAGGAGATGCCTCCGGACCACCCGGCCGCGGCCATCGGGTTCCTTCCCTGCGACAGCGACAGCGACGAGTACGTCATCACCGAAGGAGGCCTCGCGGGACAGCGCGGCTGCTTCTCCCACGACGCCGACGGAACGGTCACAGGCGTCGACATCGCCGGCCGGCTCTTCAACCGGGTCACGCGGGCGTCCTGATCCACCCTTCGGAGCCGGCGATGTGAAGAACGCCGGGCCCCTCGGCGGCACAGCGCACACCCCTCATCCGAATGACGCGGAGGGGGACGTCACCGATGCGGGAGGCCGACGGAGGGAAGCGGCAGATCGCGTCGGAAGACAGCCATGGGGCGACCGGGCCCGTTGTAGTCGTCGATGACGCTCACGTCGAAACCGACACGGCGATGGAAGGCGATCGAGCCGGCGTTCCCGACGAACGTGATCGCCTTCAGCCGCCGCGCACCCTGGCGTTCGGCCGCTTCGGCGAAGGCCCCGTACAGGCGGCGTCCGAGACCGCTGCCACGGGTGTCGTCCCGTGTGGCGATCAGATGCACGTAACCGGTGGCGTCCGGGGTGACGAACCCGAAGACGTACCCGCGGATCCCGTCCCCGGAACGGGCGACCAAGCAGGTGGAACCAAATTCCTGCACCAGTGCCAGAATATGCAGCGAGCGAAGGTCCCGTCCGCCCCAATAGCGGGAGTGATCGGTCAGCACCTGGTGAAAGTCGGCCACTTCAGCCGACGTTATGTCGATTCCCATGGGTGACGATCCTGACAGTGCGCTGCACCGAACGCCAAAAGCAGTCGACGCCGGTCGCCCCGGCAGTCGATCATCGGCCCATGCCACTGAGAGACACCCTTGCGCGCGTCGACGGGGACCTGGCCGCCGGCCGGGTCCCCGTCGCGCGTCAGCGCCTGCGCGGGCTGGTCTCTGCTCGGACCGAGGCGCGGAAGGGCCACTGGTGCGGGGCCCGATAGGTGGCGGGCCGGACACCGCGCCGCCGATCCGTCGCCGCGCCGGGCTCAGGCATTCACGTCGGCTTCAGGCGTTCACGTCGGGCTCAGGCGTTCACAGAAAGCGCCACAGGTGGTCGGCCGTTCCGTTGTCGTCGTACTGGACCACCTGCGCGCTGTTGCCGGTGGACATACGGTCCACCCCGAGGACTTTCCCGCTGTTCTTGTTCCGGATGCGGTACCAGCCGTCGCCGTTGTCGACCAGCGCCCACAGGTGATCGTCCGTTCCGTTGTCCTCGAACTGCACGACGATCGCGCTGTCGTCCATCGACATGTGGTCGACGCCGAGCACCTTGCCGCTGTTCCCGTTGCGGATGAGATGCCAGCCGTCGCCCCTCTCGATGAGCTGCCAGGCGTGGTCGCCCGTCCCCGTGTTGTCGAACTGCACCACGCGCGCGCTGTTCTCGGTCGACATCCCGTCGACGGCCAGGACCTTGCCGCTGTTCTTGTTGGCGAGTCGGCGGAAGGGCGGCTCCGGCGTCCAGGTTCTGCCGTCGGGAGCCGCCGTGGGGAACGACGTTACGCGAAGTCGTGCGGCGCCCATGGGGATGAGGGTGACCGTCTCGACCGGCGCGTCGCTGCGGGCGGGAGATTCCTGCAACGGTGCGACGACGTGTTCGTCGTCCGCGACCCACTCCTGGATCCTCCGGGCCTGCGCCGCGATGGACACGGGCGTGGTGCCGGGTGTGAAGGGCTGGTCCGGGACGGTGGTGCCGGTCTGCGTCGGGGTCAGGGACGTCTCCGGCAGGAGGCCGTAGTTCCATCCGGTGGTGGCGTGTACCTCGTAAGCGGGGAACCTGTCGTCTCCCGCGTAGCGGTCGTAGCGTTCGCCGATCTTCAACGAATAGGTGAGAGGGCCCCGTTCGACGCTGACCGCGCCGTGCTGGCCGGGCCACGAGCGCAGTTGAGCCTTCTGAGGCAACCGAAGGCGGACGACGTCGCCGTCGCGCCATGTGCGGTCGATCCGCGCCCAGGACGGGCCGTCCGAGGAGGTGACCGCCGTACCGTTGACCTGTAGCTGGGGACCTCTGCACCAGCCGGGCACGCGCAGTTGCAGCGGGAAGCGCACCGGACGGGGCGTGGAGACGGTAAGGGTGATCGTGTCCTGGAAGGGATATCCCGTTTCCTCGGTGACGGTGACCGTCGTTCCGCCGGCGACCGTGGCCCGCACACGGCTCGGGGCGTAGAGCGCGGCGGCCAGGCCGCCGTCGGCGCTCGCGAGCCAGAGTTCCTCGGTGAAGTAGGGCCAGCCCATACCGTAGTTGTGGGGACAGCACCGGTACTGGTCGACGCCGGCCTGGAACGCCTGCATGGCGAAGCCGTTCTGGAACTGTCCCTGGGTCTTGGGGCGGTTGTCGAGGTCGACGCTGTTGGCACTGGTGACGTAGTGAACGGACTTGCCGTCGGGATCGAGGGACGCCGGGAGCATGTTGAAGGCCAGGTCCTCACAGCGGTCCGCCCATACCGGGTCTCCGGTGATCCGCGTCAACAGCTCATGGCTGGCCATGAATTCGACGATGCCGCAGGTCTCGAAGCCCTGCCGGGGGTCCGCGAAACCGGGGCGGTAGTTCTCGTCACCGGCGAGCCCGCCGCCGGGGAAACGCCCGTAGGCGCCCATCACGGCATCGTAGGCCTGGTACGTGGCCCGGGTGAGGTCGGCGGAGCCGGTCAGCCGCCCGTACTGAGCGGGCTCCCGGAAGCCCTGGGCGATGTTCACGTTGTGCCGGCTCGGGGTGGCCCCGGTCCAGTCGACGCCGTAACTGTGCATCTTGGCGGCGAGATCGAGCAGGAACGCCTCGCCGGTACGGCGGTGGAGCCATACGGCGATGTCGAGGCCGTCGCCCCAACGGTAGGACACCCAGCTCGCGTTGAAGGCACCCGGACCCTGAGCGTTCATGTAGCGGAGGAAGCGGACGAGGAACGGCACGATGCGCTGGTCGTGGGTGTATTCCTCGTGCGTCCGCAGTGCTTGCAGGAGCGGCAGGAAGGGCCAGAAGTCCGGTCCGCCGTTGAGTGCCGTGCGTAAACCGCGGGGCCCGAAGAAGCCGTCGCTCTGCTGGGTCGCGAGGATCGCGTCCACCCACTCACGCGACCGGGTCAGCGCGTGCGGGTCACCCGTGGCGATCGCCAGCGGTATGTAGCCACGGAGCCAGTACGGCACCTCCTCCCAGGCGTCGTGCTCGGGATGCGCCCAGCCGGTCGTGGAGAAGTCGAGGAAGTGCGAGAAATTCTCGTACGTGCCGCACAGACCGGCGAGTTGCAACCGGAGCTGCCCGGCGAGCCAGCCACGGGCGACCACACTTCCGGGCGGCAGCTTCTGGAACGCGTCGGCCGGTGTCGTCTCCGCTCGCGGCTGGGGCACCGCGGCCGCGGCCCCCGCGAACGCGCCTCCGAGGGTCGCGGCGCCCAGCGCGCCGGAACCCATGGCGAGGATTCTCCGTCTGCTCACTGACATGCAGGTGACCTGCCTTCCCGAAGGGGCCTACTCGCAGTGCGACAACGTTGTCTCATTCTGTCCGGTTGCGCAGGATCCGCCCGTCGGATCGTCCGGATCCGGTTCCACGCTGTCTCCGAGCCGTAAGGCGCCGCGGACTTCTACAACGTTGGAAATAACGCCGCGGACATGACAGCACGGCGGAGTCCGGCTGTCCAGAGAACGCGTCACCGACCATCCACGCACGCCGACCGCATCCCTGCGGATCCCTTCGGGTCGGTGTCAGGTTCCGGCGACGCGGGCGGGCGTCAGGTTCCGGCGGCGGATCGCGTGAGGTCTGCGCCCATGGCGCCGTAGTGGGCCGCGAGCCGGGGCTGGGAGACCTCGGAGTCGTACACGGCCACTTTGCCGATCGCGCCCTTGAAGTACGACGTGGCGTCGGCGGCACCGATCCTCAGCGGGGCGTCGGTGTTGCTGGGGGCGATGCCGTATGCGTCGAGGGCGTCTTGGTCGCGGAGCACCCCGTTCTTATAGATCTTGACGTATCCGGTGGGATACGTATCGCTCTTGTCCCGGATGCTGATGACCAGCGCGTAGTGGATCCATTCGCCGGGCCTGACCCGGTCCTCGAAGTACGACCCGGCACCGAGTCCGCCGCCCCGGTTGAAGACGTATCCGCTGATGCGGTTGGCGCGGACCTCGGTGTTGTCCCGCGAGTACATGCGGGCCAGCCACTCGGCCCCGACCTGCTTGGCGGAGACCTTGCCGAGCCAGTTGACGTAGCCGGAACCCGCGGTCCTCGGGAAGGTGAGCGTGTCGGGCCGCATCCACGCCTCCACGGTCAGTTCACCGGTCGTGGTGACGGAGAGCCGGTCGTCGTCCGGGACCTCCACGTACTGCGAGGTTCCGTCGAACACGCGGGCTTGGTCCCCGTTGGGCATGGAGGTGACGCCGGGCGCGTGATGGTAGGTGGCCTCGAGTCCGGCCGTGGACCGCTTCACGGCGTTCCCGGCGCCGAGTGGCAGATAGAGGGCCGGGGAGTCGGAGCGCACCGCAGCGTCGTACGACGCGGGCGGACCGGCGGACGGGGTCCGACCGCCGCAGGCCGTCTGTGTCATGGCGGCGCCGGCGACGAGGACGGCCAGGAGGCTCGCTGCGCGTCGTCTTCGCGTCATGAGCGGAGCGTCCGGCGCTCGACGCGATGATGCCGCAACGGTCCGTCCGGCATGGGGAGTTGGCAGTGAGTTGCTGCCGCGATGCCACAAGTCATAGAAATTTCCCGCTTGTTCCGCAGTCACAGCCGCCCCGGGCAGCGGGCGCGGCATTTCGCGATGGTGAAGACCACTCGCCTGATCCGGCGCCCCGGTCGCCTTTCCCGCGCGACGCCTCGCTCACGGAGCAATGGCTCCGCAGCCTCGTTCATTCTTCCACACACCGCCTCGCCACCCGAGAAACGAAGCCCGGGGTGAAACCGACACGAAACCGAACCGGACTCTCCACCGACAAGTGACCCGCACCACTCCCCGGCGGCTCGGAAATTGGCTGCTATGTCACACCGACGCACACACGGAAGGGGCCCACCAGTCGGTAAAGCGGAGGCAAAAGGCCTGGCCAGAGGGTCGGTAATGATTCCGTAAAGGCCATCGAGCAACACCTTCTCCCCTATTTCCAGCGCTTGCCCCAAAAATGGACAATTGGGACGATTGTTGAAGCGAAGAACATTCTGCGAGCAGGACTCGAGGTCCCCATCGCGGCAATCCGTGCGCGCCGGTCGGTGTGCATCCCCGAGCGCAATTCCTGGAGCTTCGATCATGCTGACGAACACCCTGTCCGCCCCCCAGGGCCTCCACCTCGGCACCGCTTTCGAGACTCTCAGCGGTCAAGTCACCCTGGACGCACCGGACGTGGGGGCCGTGGCGGTCGTAGGGCTCGGGTACGTCGGCCTGCCGACCGCGCTCGGCCTGCTGGCCGCGGGCACCGAAGTGATCGGCATCGACGCGAGCACGGAGCGGCTGGAGGCCATTCGCGGCGGTGAAGTCGACCTCCTGCCCAGCGACCTCGATCGGCTGTCGCAGTTCAACGGCGATCCGCGCTTCACCCTCACCGACGACCCGGGCGCACTCGCCCGCGCCCGGACCGTCC
Source organism: Streptomyces sp. NBC_00386 (assembly GCF_036063235.1). Taxonomy (NCBI): domain Bacteria; kingdom Bacillati; phylum Actinomycetota; class Actinomycetes; order Kitasatosporales; family Streptomycetaceae; genus Streptomyces; species Streptomyces sp. NBC_00386. The sequence continues at coordinate 9,270,301 of NZ_CP107950.1, read as the reverse complement.
TGGTGTGCGTGCCGACACCGGTGGACCGGCATCTCGCCCCCGACCTGCGGGCACTGACCGCCGCGGCGGCCACCGTCGTCGAGTACGCCGTGCCCGGCCAGTTGCTGATGCTGACCTCCACCACCTACGTCGGTACCACCCGTGACCTGCTGACCGAACCGCTGACCGAGCGCGGCTTCACGGTCGGCGAGGACATCTTCGTGGCCTTCTCGCCGGAACGGATCGACCCCGGCAATGCCCGCCACACCCAGGACACCACCCCGCGCGTGGTCGGCGGCGCCGGCCAGGAGACCGTCGACCGGGCCATCTCCGTGCTGTCCCGCACGGCCTCCTCGGTGTACGTGCTGCCCTCGCCCGAGGCGGCCGAGATGACCAAGCTCTGGGAGAACACCTTCCGCGCGGTCAACATCGCGCTCGCGAACGAGTTCGCCGACAACTGCCGGGTCCTCGGCCTGGACCCGATCCCTGTGATCGAGGCCGCCTCGACCAAGCCGTTCGGCTTCATGCCCTTCTACCCCGGCCCCGGAGTCGGCGGGCACTGCATCCCCTGCGACCCGCACTACCTGCTCTGGCAGCTGCGCGCCGAGCGCAGCACCTCCCCGCTGGTCGAGGCGGCCATGAACGCCATCGCCGGACGCCCGCGCAAGGTGGTGCGCCGGGTGCGTGAGGCGCTGGGTGAGCGCGGCAAGCCGCTCACCGGCGCCCGGGTCCTGATCGTCGGCATGGCGTACAAGCCGGGCGTGGAGGACCTGAGGGAATCGCCCGCGCTGGAGATCTTCGACGAACTCGTCCACGAGGGTGCCCAGGTCCGCTTCACCGACTCGATGGTGCGCGCCGCGCGCGTGGCCGGCGGGATCCAGGAGAGCGTGATCGCGCCCGAGGACCACGAGTGGGACCTGGTGCTGGTGCACACCGTGCACCCGGGCGCCGACCTGACCTGGCTGAACGACCGGGACGACGTCCTCGACGCCACCTACCGGCTGGACTCCGTGAACGCCCGGGAGACCCTGTGAGCGACCTGCGGACGCCGGGAGCCGCGGACGCGGCCCTCCCGGCGCCCGGGGCAGTGCTGCCCGGGGCGCCGGCAGGCGGCGTACCAGGTCAGGCGACTCCGGCCGAGTCCCGGGACATGACGGTCGCCCCCGCGGGCGAGACCGTCCCGGTGCCCTCCGCCTCGTGCGGACTGATCCTGCCGAACCCGCGTCCCAAGACGTCCGTGCCGCTGCCGCGGGTCCGCTCGTCCGCCGTCGTGGGCAGACCGCCCGGCCGGCTGACCCGCTGGACGAACCGGATGCAGACCGATGTCCGTTTCGCGGTGCGCCGGGTGCTGGCCATGTTCTGCCTGCTGCCGCTGGGGCTGATCCTGGCCCGCGAGCTCCCGCTGGTGCCGGAGAAGCCGCTGGTCATCGGCTACGGCATCACGGTGCTGGTCGGCACCATCGCCATGCTGCAGATCGCGTACAGCCGGTACGACGACCCGTCGGTCCGTACCCTCCGCAGGCGCCCCAAGAACCTCGCGTCCTTCCCGTCCCTGCCGGCCGTGCCGAAGGTGTCCTTCCTGCTCGCGGTCAAGGACGAGGTCGACTACATCGAGAGCTGTGTCCGCTCGATGGCGGGCAGTGACTACCCCGACCTGGAGATCATCGTGATCGACGATCTCTCCGAGGACGGGACACGGGAGATCCTGGACGGGCTGGCGCAGGAGCTCGGCATCACCCTGCTCAAGCTGGACAAGAACCTCGGCAAGAAGCACGCCCTGGTCAGGGGAGCGGGCATCGCGACCGGTGACGTGCTGGCGTTCACGGACTCCGACTGCATCCTGGCACCCGACGCTCTGCGCAAGTGTGTGCAGGCCCTGGTCGACCACCCCGAACTGGGCGCGGTCAGCGGCCACTGCCGGGCGCTGAACGTGGACGAGACCCTCTTCACGAAGGCGCAGGACGTCTGGTACGAGGGGCAGTTCCGCGTGGCCAAGGCCGCGGAGTCGGTCTTCGGATCGGTCACCTGTGTCTCCGGGCCCCTGGCGGTCTTCCGCCGGGACGCGGTGTACAACTACTTCCCCGCGTGGGCCGGCGACCGCTTCCTGGGCGCCCCCTTCCGGTTCGCGACCGATCGTCAGCTCACCGGCTACGTGCTGGGCCAGCTGTGGGTCGGCAAGAAGCTGAAGAAGCAGTACGCCGACTCTCCGTTCGTCACGGCGCAGGACTACCCCGAGCGCAAGTGGCGCATCGGCTACGTCCAGTCGGCCAAGGTGTGGACCAACGTGCCCGAGCACTTCCGGCCGTTCATGAAGCAGCAGATCCGCTGGAAGAAGAGCTTCATCCGCAACACCTGCTTCACCGGCACCTTCATGTGGCGGCGGGGCCTCGGCCCTTCCTGTCTGTACTACGGGCACGTGCTGTGGGTGATGGCCGCGCCGCTGATGGCGGTACGTCACATGATCTGGTCGCCGATGCAGGGCGGAATCTTCGTGAGCGTGCTGTATCTGAGCGGCGTGGTGCTCAAGGGCAGTATCTGGGGTCTGGCGTTCAAGATCGACAACCCTGGCGACCCCCGCTGGCGCTACCGGCCGCTGATGAGTCTGCTGTCGGCGCTGCTCCTGTCCTGGCTGCTTCCCTACTCCCTCGCGACCATCCGTCGCGGTGTCTGGTCGAGGACTCGATGATGAAGAACTTCCTGCGGCGCAGGACGGTCCGGGTGATCACCGACGTGGTCGCCATCGCGGTGGTCGGCTGCGTCTATCTGATCGTCCTGTCGCGAGGGAGCGTGCTCTGATGACTCTGCAGCGCACACGGCGCGAGCCTGTCGGCATCGTCGTGCACGACCACGGGCACGGTCCGGAACCGTGTTTCCGCGGTGACTACGCGGAGAAGGCGGCCCACGACCGCAGCCGTGGCCGCGGCCACGGCTGGGGCCGTGGGTGGACGCAGTGGCCCGTCCGTGTCCTGCTCGGGGCACTCACCCTCTCCGTGGTGGTGGCGTCGGGCGCCGCGGGCATCGAGCGTTACCTCAGCCGGAAGTACATGTCCCCGCAGGCACCGCCGACCCGGGCATCCGTCACCTCCGCGGACAGGGCCGGCTGGATGAGTCAGGGCCGGGAACTGCCGGACTACGCTCCGCCGGTGGTGCTGACCTTCCACGACGTCAACAAGAACAGCAAGAGCCCCTACGTGCTCACCCCGAAGGCGTTCGACGCCCAGCTGACCGCGCTGGAGAAGGCCGGCTACCGCACCCTGAGCGCGAAGCAGTTCACCGACTACATGAACGGCGGTCCGGTGCCGCGGCGTTCGGTGCTGCTGACCTTCGACGACGGCACCGACGGACTGTGGAAGTACGCCGACCGCATCCTGGCCAAGCACCGGATGCACGGCACGATCTTCCTGATCACCGGCTCGATGGACAAGCACCGCCCCTACTACCTGACCTGGCGCGAGATCGAGCGGATGCACCGGTCGGGCCGCTGGGACTTCCAGAGCCACACCCGCGCCATGCACAGCGTCAAGCCCGTGGACGCCACGGGCAACACGGGCGCGCCGCTGGTGAACCGCCTGTGGCTGAAGGACGAGGGGCGGCGGGAGAACTCGGCCGAGTACCGGGCCCGGGTGCTTCACGACCTCGTCGGCTCCGTCGACGACATCGTCCGCCACGGCATGCCGACCCCGTCGATGTTCGCCGTCCCCTTCTCCGACGGACCGGGTCAGCAGGACGCCGACTCGACGGATTCACAGGCCAGGCATCTGCTCAAGGAGCTCTTCCCGCTCGTGATGACGGACCATTCCAGCGTTCCGCTCACCCCCAGTCGGCGGTCCGCGTCGACGGGCCTCGTCCAGCGTGTCGAGGTCTACGCCCAGACCACTCCCGACCGGATGCTGGAGGACGTCGGGCGGAACGTCCAGGTGCCGGCCCGTGCGCACCGGCCGCTGTTCGAGCCGGAGAACTGGAGTGGGCGCCAGACCCGTACGAGCTTCGACGTCTTCCTGGGCAAGGCGCCCTCGACGGCGCGGACACCCCGGTACGCCAAGGCCGACTACCGGCCGAACAGCAGCGTCGACTGGACGGACTACAGCGCCACCGCGCTCCTCGGATCGCTGGGCAACGGCACCAACCAGGCCGCGCTGGGGGTCCGGACCAACAGCAAGGAACCCATGACCGTGGTGATCACCCGGAACCGGGCGACCCTGCTGGCCAACGGCTACAAGGTGGCTTCGCAGCCGCTGGACCCGAAGTCCGAACACACCGTGACCGTCAGGGTCGGACGGGACACCACCACGGCCTACATCGACGGCCAGGTGAAACTGAGTCATGTGTCGAACCGGCCGTCCGCTCAGCTCTCCGGCGGCATCACCATCCGGTCCGGCATCAACAAGGCCGGAAACCAGTGGCCGGTGTTCAGGTCGCTCGACATCGCGCCGCTCGAGAACGCGTCGCACCGTGGATGACCTGACCTCCGTCCGGCGGTGCGGCGATGTCGCTTGAGGGACCGCGCCCTCAAGTGCCGCTGTTGATCGTGGCGTCGGTCACCGCGCCCTCGCTGACGTTCCACTTGCTCAGGACCTTCCCGTAGGAACCGTCCCGGATGGCGGCGTCCAGGGCCGCCTGGAGCGCGTCCCGGAGCCCGGTGTTCGAACTCAGCACCGCGATGCCGTACGGGCCGGCGTCGCCCTGCTCGCCGACGACCTCGAAGTCCTTGCCGTCGCCTGCGGTCTTCGCCGCGTAGGCGACCACCGGGTAGTCGGCGACGTCGGCCACCACACCGCCGGCCTTGAGGCGGGCCTGCGCCTCGTCATGGGTGTCGTAGGCCTCGATGTCGATCGGCTCGTCGCACTTCTGGGACTGGAGCAGGTCGTACGCGGTGCTGCCGCTCTGCACGGCCGCCTTCTTGCCACAGAGGTCGGCTGGCGACCCGACGCCCTCCGGATTTCCCTTCTTCACCATGATCGACGATCCGGAGGTGAAGTAGTCGACGAAGTCGATGCCCTCGCCGATCTTCTCCCCGGTGGAGGGGTCCAAGCCCTCCTGACGGTCCTTGGTGTCGCTCATCGCGGACATCACGGCGTCATAGTGCTTGGCCCGCAGACCGGTGAGCAGGGTGTCGAACGCGCCGTTGGCGAACTCGAACCTCACTCCCAGTTCCCTGCCCATCACGGTGGCGAGGTCGGGGTCGACACCGACCGGGTTGCCGTTCCGGACGAACTCCATCGGCGGGTAGAGCATGTCCGAGCCGACCTTGACGACACCGGCCTGCCGCACCGACGCCGGCAGTTCGTCGCACAACGGCGCCTTGACCGTGCCGGACGCCGAGGGCGTGACCTTCTTGGGGGTCTGGTCACCGCAACCGGTCAGGGCCAGAGCGGCGGCGCCCGTGATCGCACCGAGCGCGGTGAGGTGTTTCATCACCGTGAAGCCGCGGACGGCAGGCGCGGCCATGGGCGGGTTCCGCCCGAGGGCGCCCGGAGCGGTCGATCCGTCCTGAGCGCGGATGCCCCGTGGTCGCAACCCCGGGAATCCTCCGCATCCTGCCATCCGGACAGCTCCTCTCAGGTGCCCTGTCACGTCACAAGTCGACAAGTGACACCTGTAGGTGATCTTTATCCGCTATTAGGGTATTTAGCCGCTTCGTGTGTCAACGCGCCGGACTCCTCGCAGGGTGTTGTTCACACCTGCGGCCGAGGCCTCGAGGGACGGGCCTGCCGCGGTGCTCCCGCTCCGACCGCGTCGGATCAGCGGCGGCTTCCCGTCATCGACATCAGCAGGTCGTGGGTCTCGCCGTCGGCGGCCACCACAAGTCCGCGGCCCGACGGTCCGGTCGGGGCACCGTCGATCCCGGTGACGACGCAACCGGCGGCCCTGCACAGGGCGATGCCTGCGGCGAAGTGCACGCTCCCGGACAGGTCGCCGCCGTCCGTCACGTACGCGGCGCGCTTGCCGGCGGCGACCCAGGCCAGGGCCAGCGTCGTGGACACGACCCGGGGCCGGAAGTGTTCCACGAAGGCGGAGCGAGCCAGCAGGTCCACAGCCCGGAAGCCGGGCGCACCCGGGAACGGCGGGTCCAGATTGACATCCACGAGCCGGGTGGCGGACGTGGGCACCAGCCGGGCATCACCGTCCTCCCGCCGTACCCACGCGCTCTCCCCGTCGGTGAAGAAGACCTCGCCGCCGAACGGGTCGGCCACCGCGGCGGCACCGCCGCGCAGCGCCACGTTCACGGCCACCAGCATGTTGCCCACGGCGTAGTTCAACGTGCCGCACAACGGATCCACCAGCCACTCGCGCGCGGCCCCCGCCGGACCCTGCGGCCCGCTCTCCTCGCCGAGCACGGCGTCATCGGGCCGGGCGTCGCGAAGGACCCCCAGGATCGTCCTCTCCGCCTCCACATCGGCGGCTGTCGCGAAGTCTCCGGCGCCCTTGTCGATACGCGCGAGGCGCCGGCCGTACATGGCCCGCACCACGTCCGCGCCGGCACAGGCCGCTGCGGTCGCGACGGCGGCATCGTCCAGTCCCGCATACGAGTTGCTCACGTCCCGCACGATATCGGCGGTGGCTCAGGATCCGGTGCGGCGGCCGGGATCTGTGGGACCGCAGGGCCGATTGTCAGTGGCCGACGCTAGCGTTCGCTGCATAGTCGCACTCGGCCCGGGACGCATTGACCTGGGTGAACTGTGCTCTCATCTGGTGTTCTTGACGCGAAAGGCTGTGGCTCGTGGGGTGGCTGTCGGCGGGGGACGGGTATGAAGTCGCCCTGGTGGAAGGGCGGGTGGCAGCGCGTGCCACCTCGGGCCGGGCGGCGGGACGGCAGCTGAAATCGCTCCCGCGCGCGCTCAAGGACCACCCGGAGGTGGACCGGCTGCGACGGTTCGCCGAGTGGCTCGAACGGCACGCCACGGCGTGTGTGGCACAGGCGGATGCGTGGATGGTGTCGTCGCTGCCCGTACCCACGGGGCTGCTGGCCCGGGTGTGGCCCGACGAGGCCTGGCAGTCCGCGCTGCGCGATCTGGTGGTCGTCGGCGACGACCCCGACGACGTGGGTTTCCTGCGGGGCGCCACCGAAACGGGCGAACTGCGGCTGGTGAACCTGGACGGCGAGACCGTCCGGATCGCCCCGCGCACGGTCACGCTTCCGCACCCGGTACTGCTCCCGGACCTCGACGACCTGCGCGACTTCGCGGCCGAACTGGGCATGGTCCAGCGCGTCGAGCAGATCCACCGGGCCATATGGCGGCAGCCCGGGGATCTCCGCGCCAAGGCCACCGAGGTGAGGGACTTCGCCGGGGGGTCGTTCCGCTCCCGCTTCGCGCTCGCCGCACGGGCCAGTTCGCTCGGCTACCGCGTGTCCGGGGGGTACGCGACCGCCCGGGTGCGGGACGGCGGACGCAGCCTCGAATCCTCGGTGTGGATCGGGGAGCCGTACTGGGACAGCGAGGTCGAGACCGGGGCCCTCACCTGGCGGGACCAGGACGGCCGCGCCCTGCCACTGGGCGAGGTGGGACCGGTCGCCTGGTCCGAGGGGATGCGGATGGCCGCGGCGCTGTACGCAGGCCGTGTCATCGAGGAGGGCAAGAACGCATGAGCGGGGGGACGCAGGTGTCGTACGGGGAACTGCTGGCTGCGGGCGCGGTGCTGCCGCCCGACACGGAGAACGCGGGCGAGCAGGGGGTGCCGCTGACGGCGCGGGCGTACCGTCACCCGGGTCTGGACGACCGGGTGGTGGTGCGGCTGGTCGCGGGCGAGCTGGGGGAGGCGGAGGACCTGGCCGCCGGATTCCTCGGCCTGGAGCGGGACACCGAGCCCGTCGTCGTCGGGTTCGGACCGCGCCAGTCGCTGGGCTTTCCCGAATGGGTGCTGGTGCACCACCCGCGGGACGGACACCACGCGCTGCGCGTGGTGCCGGACCTTGAGCGGGCCGCGCGGCAGGTCAAGTCCCGTCCGAAAGCAGCTCTGGACGCCTTCGTGGAACTCGGGGAGCGGCTGGCGGCCTCGGTGCCGCACTTCCTGCCGACGTTCTACGAGCAGGCCGGGCGGGTGTTCCTGGCGGAGGAGAACGCCACCTACGCGGCCCAGTTGTTCACCCGTGCCCGCAAGGCCGAGGCGGAGCACGGTCTGACGGTGCAGGAGGAGCGGCTGGACGCCGTGTTCCTGGAGTTCGCGCTCGCCGGGGCGCTCCCGGTGAAGGTGCTGTCGGCCTACGCCAGGGAGCTGGCGGCGCGCGTGCCGGCCGAGGACGCGCTGCGGCGCTTCACCCGGCTGTGTCTGCGCCGCACGGCAGGAGGGCTGCCGCCGTCGGTGCAGATGGCGAACGACCTGCGCAAGCTGGCCCGGGGGGCCGGCCGGGACGCGAACCTCACCGAGCAGGAGTACGTGTCCGAGCTCCTCACTCTGCCGGCCACCCTGCGGGCGGCGGCCGGCTGGTGGAAGGGGCACCGCGCGGCACTGGTCTCCCTGGCCGCGCGCGAGCTGCGGGTGCGGGGCGCGCTCCTCGATCTGATGCCCGCCGCTCTCGACAGCGACATGCCGGCGATGTGGCTGGAGCTGCTCGAGTCCTCCGGCGCCACCGCGGGGCTGTGGGACGCCTCCCTGCCCGGGGAGCAGCGCCCGCAGGACGGTGCCGCGGGCTGGCTGGAGCGGTTCCTCACCTACCGGCAGCGGGCCCGTTCGTGGCGTGACCCCAGTCGCATGGCCGATCTGTATCCGCTGGTGGAACGGATGGCGGACCGGTTGCGGACCGAACTCGCCGCGTCCGGCGCCGCGTTGAGGGTCATCGAAGACGTCGACCTGATCGATCTGCTGTTGTCGCTGGACGTTCCGGTGGCCGCCCCGCGGAAGGGCGACGCGCTGCTGCTGACGCAGTGGACCCTGGGCGAGGGGCGCCGCGACCTGGTGTCACTGGCCGCCGACAGCCGCTTCCACCCGGCCTTCCGCCGGGGCGCGGACCGGTTCGCCAACGACGACCAGTCGCTGCGGGCGATCGCGCTCCTGGCGGCGTCGCCGGGCGGCAGTCCCCTGCTCACGGACTGGGTGCGCACGGTCGTACGCCGGTTCACCGCGGTGGGCCTGCCCCAGCTGCCCGAGGCACTGGCCCGGCTGAAGTGGCTGCCCGCCGAGGCGCTGGCGCTGGCCGAGGACGAGGTCCGCGCCGCCGCCGGCACCGACCTCGCACCGGTGCTGGCGCGCACCCTGCGGGCCGGGCTCTTCGACGAACTCGGCTGGCCCGCCTGGGAGGACGCGGTCGCCTCCCTCGTTCCCAAGGCCGACGTCGAGGATGTGGTCGTCGCCGACGCCTGGCCGCACCTCATCGTGGCCGGGGCCGCCCAGGCGCGGGTGATCGGCGCCGAGGGCACGCTCCTCACCCACGACCTGCGGATCCCGACGAACGGCACCTGGGGCGATCCGGGCTTCCACCACGTGGACGGACAGCTTCTCGTCTACTGGAACGACCGCAACGACGGCCTGCGCGGCTACTGGCACACCCGCCCCGACCGCCCGCAGCCCCTGGAGGGCGCCCGGAACACCCGGGGCACCAGGATGGACTGGTACCAGGGCAACGGACCGATCACCCTGCCTCTGCCCGGCGGCGGCCGCACGACCGGCGGCGGCGTCCTGCACGCCGGGGACACCACCCTGCCCGAGGAACGCCAGCTTCTCTGCGACGGCGTCTCGTACTGGGTGTGGAGCGCGGACGGCGGCGCGCACGACTGGCACGAGTACGACCCGGCGACGGGTGAGCGCGGCCGTGCGAGCAGGCCCGCCTTCCTCGCCGACGCCCTGCGGGACGCCCCCGAGGGCAGCACGTTCGGTGGTGGCCGGCTGAGCCCGTCGCCGACCGCCGGCGCCACTCCTGCCTCCGCGCCCGTGGACGGTCTGGTCGGTCTGCGCGTGGTGAAGCTGCCCGACGGCTCCGTGCGCGCCCAGGATCTGGCCGGACACACCGTCACCCTGCCCGCGGACGTCGGCCGGCCCTCGACGCTGGTGGTCTTCCCCGGCGCCGAGGAGGCGCGGGCCGTCGTCCGCGACAGCTGGCGCCTGTCCATCGTGGACGCCGACGGCGTCGTCACCTCGGTGGCCAAGACCGACCGCACGCCCGGAACCTTCGGCGAGGGCTCGCTGCTGCTGCCGCCGGTGCAGTACTGGGAGTGTCTGACAGCCCGCGACCCCGAGGGCTCCGCGTCGCTGCGGCACATCGACCGCGACACGGCAGCGGCCCTGCTGTCCGCCGCGGGGCAGGAGGACAAGGAGGTCCTGCCCGAGGCGATCCGTTCCCTCCTCCCGGTCACCCACGGCGCGCTGATCGCGGGGATCGCCGGTGTCGTACGGCACGCGGGCGGTCAGCAGGCCGTCCTGGACGCGGTGGCCGCCCGGCTCACCCGCGCACTCGACGGCGGCCCGCAGGAGGAGGGTCCGGCCGGACCGCCGGACAGCGTGCTCCTCGACGCGACGAGCGGTCTGAGCGGAAGCACCCGCTCCTGGTGGAACCGGGACAACGAGTCCGACACCGTCTTCCGTGCCCTGCGCGAGATGAAGCGGGCGGCCCGGCTCCCCGGCACCGCCGTGACGGAGGAGGGACCGGCGGCGCTGCTCCACCTCGACGGACGACGGGTGCCCGTCGGCCTGCCGAGCCTGGAGACGCTGCTCGACCGGGTGCCCGCGCTGGCCTTCCGGGCAGCCGCCCGCACCACCCCCGAGGACCATCGAGCGGCCCTGCACGCGCTGCTCGCCGAGTTCGACGCCCTGGGTCTGGGGCCGGCCGCCGAACCCTCGCACTGGCGCAAGGTGGAGCTGCACCTGGGAGCGGGCGTGCTGCGCACCCCGTCGGGCGAATGGCGTGAGGGTGCGTGGAACGGGGTGCTGCCCCTGGGCGGCGGTTCGTTCATCGCCGTGGTGGGACGCCTCTCGCAGGATGAGGACGGCTGCGTCTTCGCCGGCTTCTTCCACGATCCGGCCGGGCGCTTCGAGACCCCGGAGCCCTACACGCTGCGGGCATCGACACCGCTGGGCGAGGACGGGCACGCGGCCCGGCTCGGCGCGTTCCTCACGGAGCTGTCCGCGCGCGGACCCGCGCCCTGGTTCCCTGAGGCCGCGGAGGAGTTCGCGCGGCTGACGGGCGTCACCGAGACCACGGCCAAGCTGATCGTGGCCGGTCTGCCCCAGGTCGACGTCTACGAACGGTCGTTCCTGACCGCCCAGGCATGCGCGGCCATCGGCGTGAAGGCCGCCGCGGCAGCCGTCGCCAAGGAGGAACTGCACCAGGTGGATCCGGCGATCCGTGCCGCGGTCGTGGCCGCGCTGCTGCCCGCCGAACCCGCCCGCCTGTGGACCGAGGGACCGGACTGGGCCGCCGCGGCCGAGGTCTGGAACAGCAGGATGGGCCGACGGGCCGCCGTACCCGAGGAACTGCTCGGCGACGCGGTGCGCGCCTTCAAGCACGGGCAGTGGAATGTCCGCCAGGCACTGCCCGCACTGCTCGACCCGGCCGGTGAGCCCCGGCTCACCCGTGACCTCGAGTGGGCCGTCGACGGAGACCGGGTCCAGTGCGTCGACAGGAGCGCGGCCGGATTCGGCGGACCGGTGCTGCTCGGCTTCGTCGGACTCGCGGCCTGGCTCGCCCACCGGCTGCCGGCCGGCGATCCGATCCGCGCCGCGCTGCCCACGGCGCTCGCCGCCGTACGCGACCGGCTGTCCCACCCCGGACTGATGCTCGACCTCGGTCAGTACATCAGCATCACCGCCTTCCGGAAGACGGCGGGCGCGCCGACCGAGGTCGGCAAGGGCTTCGAGCGGTACGGCGCCGTCGTCCTCGCCACGCACGACGACCAGCCCTCCCCCGCCCTGCGGGTCTCCCTGCTCGACGAGGCGGGCCAGGACCCGTACCTGCCCGCGCTGCGCGTCGACGGCCAGCGCCCCTACCAGGTGGAGGTGGCCCTGCGCCTGGCCCGCTCCGCCCGCTTCGAGGCCCTGCTCGGCGATCCGGGCGACCCGCAGGCGGGCGAGCGGGGCAAGGACGGCACCTGGTGGCCGCAGGACCCCAGCCGCTCGGTGCCGGATCTGGTGACGGAGGCCGCCAAGGAGTACGGCCTCGGGGAGGACGCCGCGGCGCTCTATCTGATGCTGCTCGCCATGCCCGACCCGACGGACCGGATGACGGCCCGGTGGACGGGGTGGAAGCCGGCCCGTCTCAAGGCGGCCCGTGCCGAACTGGCCGCCACCGACCTGGTGGTGGAGGCCAGCCGCGCCAGGGCCGGGCGTTCGCTGTTCCTGCCCGGCGGCTGGGTGGTGCCGAAGGCTCCGCGCGTTCCGCTGGAGCAGTGGAAGCGGCCCCTGTACGACGACCTGCTGTGGCAGGAGGAAGCTCTGCTCGCCGTGATCGTGCCGACCGAACCGGTCGCGGAGCTGTACCGAAGGGTCTGGCAGCAGGTCCAGGAGGGCGGCGGGCCCCGGTTCGCGGAGTTCGAGGTGCGACCGGGCCGCCGCCGCTGAGCCACCGCCGGGGCCCTGGCGACCGCCCGGGCCCCGGCACCTTCCGCCCCTCACCACACACGTATTCACCAAACCGCTCACCAACACGTACCTACCGAGCAAGGAACACGCATGACCCCGACCGACACGGCGACGGCCCTTCCGGCACGGCAGACGCTGCCCGCCGAGGAGCGCCACGCCACCGAACTCGCCTTCCTCGCCGCCCACGACACGGGCCCCCGCCCGCCGGGCTGGCGGCTGACACCGCGCGCCGTCATCACCTTCGTGTGCGGCAGCGGCGGCGAGCCCCTCGAACTCCCCGGGCGCCACGACACGCTGCCCGGCCGACTGGTGATCGCCCCCAAGTTCGTCGGCGAACGCGCCCTGGTGGAGCGGTGTGTCGTCACCCTCGCCGGAGAACGCGGTCTCCTGCTGGTCGGGGAGCCGGGCACGGCCAAGTCCATGCTCTCCGAGCTGCTGTCCGCCGCCGTCTGCGGCACCAGCGCGCTGACCGTCCAGGGCACCGCGGGCACCACCGAGGACGCCTTGCGTTACGGGTGGAACTACGCCCTGCTGCTCGCCCAGGGGCCGACGCCGACGGCGCTGGTCGACTCCCCGGTGCTGGCCGCCATGCGCGCCGGGCGGGTGGCCCGCGTCGAGGAGATCACGCGCTGTCTTCCCGAGGTCCAGGACGCGCTGGTGTCGATCCTGTCCGACCGGCGGATGAGCGTGCCCGAACTGGCCGGCACCGAGGACGCCCAGGTCGCGGCCACCCCCGGGTTCACCGTCATCGCCACCGCCAACCTCCGCGACCGCGGTGTCTCGGAGATGTCCGCCGCGCTCAAGCGCCGCTTCAACTTCGAGACCGTGCACCCGATCGCCGACGTCGAGGCCGAGACCGCGCTCGTACGTCGGCAGGCGGTCGCGGCCGTCGAGCGGGCGGGTGCCGCCTTCGGCGTCGACGACGCGGTCCTTGACGTGCTGGTCACCGTCTTCCGCGACCTCCGGGCCGGGCGGTCCGCGGAGGGCTGGGACGTGGAGCGGCCCGGCACGGTCATGTCGACGGCCGAGGCGGTGCAGGTGGCGGTCTCCCTCGGAGTGGCCGCCGCCTACCTTCCCGGGTCCGACACCCTCGACCTGGTCCCCGGTCACCTGCTGGGCGTCGTCCGCAAGGACGACCCCGCCGACCACGCGCGTCTGCTCGGCTACTGGGACGGTCCGGTGCGCCGCCGCGCCGAGGACGGTTCCGCGGTGTGGCGTCGGCTCTGGGACCTGCGGGAGAACCTCCGGTGACGTACACCCAGGATCCACGGGCGGCCCTCACCGCCCTCGCCGGCTCCGTGGCGCCGTACCTGCTCGGCGTACGGCACCACAGCCCGGCGCTCGCGGCCGCGGTGCCCGCCCTGCTCGACGCGTACGGGGCGGAGGTCGTGTGCGTGGAACTGCCCGCCGACTTCCAGGCGTGGCTGCCTCATCTGGCCGCGCCCGGCACCGTCGCGCCGGTGGCGCTCGCCGGGGCGGGTGAGAACGGTCGTCTCGGCTTCTATCCGTTCGCCGACTTCTCCCCCGAGCTGGCCGCGGTCCGCTGGGCGCGGGACCGCGGGGCGGACGTCGTGTGCTGCGACCTGCCGATGTCCGATCCCCTGTGGACCGCGGAGGGTCCCCTCCCGTCGGGTGACACGCGGACCGCGGTCGCCGAGGAGGCGCCGGTGGGTGTGTCCGTCTCCTTCGGGAACGCTCTCGCCGCGTCCGGGACCGGCCGTGACGGTGACGATCTGTGGGACCGCTGCGTGGAGGTCCTCGCCCCGGGATCCACCCCCGAGGCGATCCGCCGCGCCGCGCTCGGTGTCGGCTGGGCACTGCGCAGCGACGCCGAGGCCTCGGGCGGCACACCGGCGCTGGACCTCGCCCGTGAGGCCCACATGCGCGAGACGATCGCCCGTGCCGCCGATGACGGGCGCCGGGTCGCGGCCGTCGTCGGCGCGTTCCACGCCCCGGCGCTGACGGCGATCGCCGCCGCGCCCGGCACGGATCCGGGTGTCGCCGACGAGGGGGCGGCGCCGCTCGAACGCAGTTCCGGCACGAAGGATCCCGAGGTCGTCACCTCCCTCGTCCCCTACGCCTTCGATCTGCTGGACTCCCGCTCCGGCTACCCGGCCGGCATCCGGGACCCGCGCTGGCAGCAGGCGGTGTTCCGGGCCGACGGCGACCCCGAGCGGGTGCGGGACGCGGCCGCCCGAGCGGTCACCGACGTGTGCCGGGAACTGCGAGCGGCCGGGCACCCCGCCGGAACGGGCGAGGCCGCCGAGACCCTGCGGATGGCGGGCGACCTCGCGCGCGTGCGCGGCCTCGCGGCGCCCGGGCGGGGCGAGGTCGTCGAGGCGCTGACGAGCGTGATGGGCCAGGGCGAACCGCTCGGGCGCGGCCGGGCCCTCGCGCGGGCGCTCGAAGTGGTCCTGGTCGGCACCGACCGGGGCCGGATCGCACCGGGCACACCCCGTTCCGGGCTCGGCCCCTACGTGGAGGCGGAGGTCGCCGCGCTGCGGCTGCCCGGCCCCGACGACCACGCGGCGCGCGAGGTACGGCTCGATCCGCTCCGCTCCGCCCTCGACGGCCGCCGCGAAGTCCTGCTCCAGCGCCTCGCCGTGTGCGGCGCGGGCTACGGCGAGACCGTGGCGGTGGCCGGTACGGGCGACGCTGCCGCGCTGACGACCCGCTGGCGGGTGTCATGGACACCGGCCGTCCCCGTACGGCTGGACCTGGCCGGGATGCGGGGCGTGACCCCGGCCCTGGCCGCCGAGGGCACCCTGCGGGAGACCTTCCGCCGGGAGTCCGCGGACGGCGGGCCCACCTGCGCCCATGTTCTCGCGGCACTCGGCGCCGCCGCCCGCTGCGATCTGCCCTCGCTGGTGTCGGAGCGGCTCGCCGACGCCGCCGCACTGTTCCCCGCGACGGCCACCCTGCCCGAACTCCTGGCCGCACTCGATCTGTTGGAGGCTCTGTGCCGCGGCCATCTGCCCGGCACCGGCCCGGACACCCGGCAGGCCGCCGCCGAACTGGCCACCGATCTGCTGGAGTCGGCGGTCCGCACCCTGCCCGGACTGGCGGGCAGCGACCGGCCGGAGGACACGGCCGCGCTCGTCGAACTGGCCTCGCGGGCCGGTGAACACCGCCTCGGACTGCGGATGGACGACGCCCTCGGCACCCTCGCCCGCACCGGCTCACCACTCGTCCAGGGCGCCGCGCTGGCCGCCCGGGTGCTGCTCGACCTCGACGACGCCACCGTCCTCGGCGCACGTACAGCGGGCTGGATCGACACGGCCACCGGCCCTGAGGCTCGGCATGCTCTTGGCCGCCGTCTCGGCGGACTGCTCGGTGGCGCGGCCGCGCTCCTCCAGTCGGCACCGACGGCACTCGACCCGCTTCTCGACCGCGTCGACACCCTCACCGACCAGGACTTCCTCGACCGGCTGCCCGCCCTGCGCGCGGGCTTCGACACGCTCACCCCCGCAGGCCGCGACCGACTCCTGCACACGGTCACCGAACGGCTCGGTGACCGACTCGACCTGTCGCTCACCGCCTCGCCGCGACTCCTCGCGCTGTGGACGGCCGCGGACGCCGCGGGGCGCGCGGCCCTGCGCGCGCTGGACCTGCCCGCGGGGACGGACGCCGCTCAAGCGGGGGACCCAGGGATCCGCGCGGTCCCCGGCCGTCCCAAGACGGCCGAGCACCCCGCGTCCGCACCCCCCGCACCCACGCACTCCACGGCCACAGCCGCCACCACAGCACCGTCCGCCCCGCTCCGGATCACTCCCACCGACCGCTGGCGGCTGCTGCTCGGCCGGGAGACCGACAAGCTCCCGCAGCACGCCCGCCGCTACGCGCACGCGCTCGACGAGCTGTACGGCACCGGCCGCGGTGAAGGCTCCGCCGACCTCGGCCGGGAGGGCACGTCCCCGGGCCAGGGCGGTGGCCGCGAGGCGTCCTTCCCCACGGCCCGCGACTGGGCCGAGGAACTGGAGGCGCTGTTCGGAGCACAGGTCCGGGAGGAGGTGCTGGCCCGCGCCGCCGACCAGGGCCGCAGCGACGTACTGGCCGAACTCGACCCCGCCGCGGTCCGCCCGTCGGTCGATCTGCTGACCTCGGTGCTGTCCCTCGCGGGCGGGATGCCAGAGAAGCAGCTGGCCGGCCTGCGCCCCCTCGTACGGCGTCTGGTCGATGAACTGGCCAAGGAACTCGCGACCCGGATGCGCCCGGCCCTCACCGGGCTCGCGACACCTCGCCCCACCAGGCGGCCCGGCGGCCGGCTCGACCTGCAGCGCACCCTGCGGGCGAACCTCGCCCACGCACGCCGCACGGCCGACGGACGAACCGTGGTGGTGCCGGAGCGGCCGGTGTTCAGCACCCGCTCGCGCAAGGAGGCCGACTGGCGCCTGATCCTCGTGGTCGACGTGTCCGGGTCGATGGAGGCCTCCGTCATCTGGTCGGCCCTGACGGCGGCCGTCCTGGGCGGCGTCCCCACCCTGTCCACACACTTCCTCGCGTTCTCGACGGAGGTGATCGACCTGACGGACCGGGTCGACGACCCGCTCTCACTGCTCCTGGAGGTACGGGTCGGCGGCGGCACCCACATCGCGGCCGGGCTCAGTCACGCGCGTTCCCTGGTCACGGTGCCCAGCCGGACGCTCGTGGTCGTGGTGAGCGACTTCGAGGAGGGCTACCCGCTGGGCGGCCTCCTCGGTGAGGTACGGGCCCTGGCGAGCTCCGGGGTGCATCTGATGGGATGCGCCGCCCTGGACGACACCGGCAACCCGCGCTACTCGGTGCCCGTCGCGCAGCAACTCGTCGCGGCCGGCATGCCCGTCGCCGCGCTCAGTCCCCTCGCCCTCGCCCGCTGGGTGGGCGACCGTCTCCGCGGAGATGCCCGATGAACGCCGAACTGCCCCTGGTGACGCCCGATGTGGTCGCCTCCGCCGTGGAGGGCCTGACGAGCAGGCTGCGCAAGAAGCTGGACGCCGCGATCGCGTCGTACGCGGCCCTGCCGGTCCTCGCCGACGGCACGGTCCTGCGCGTGCGGTGCGGTGAGGACGCGGAGGTCGCTCTCGCCCCGGGCCCGTCCGGCGCCGTCACGGACGCGGGCCAGGTGGTGTGCAGCTGTCTGCTCGCCCCCCGGTGCCTGCACAGGGCCGCCGTCCTCGGCTCCTGCCCGCTGGCCGATGCGGACGCCGAAGCGGAGACCGCGGACCACAGCGCGCCGCTGGAGAGCTCCGAGACGGCTGCCGACACGCCCCTCGCCGCCGCGACCACCAGGGTTCCCGTCGCCCCGCCCGACGCCGTTCCCGGGGCGGCGCCCAGCGCAGTTCCCGGGGTGGCGCACACCGCCGCTGCCACCGCGTCGCACGCCGCGGAGGCCGTCGACGCGGAGGCCGTCACCGAGCCCGGGGAGGCGGTCTCCCTCACCGACGCCCAGCTGGCCGCCGCGTCCGACCTGTGGACGGCGGCCGCCGCGCTGCTCGCCGCCGGGGTGCCCGCCGCGGGCGCGGTCCCCCAGGCCGGGTTGCTGCGGGCCGCGCACACGGCCCGGCTCGCCGGGCTGCACCGCGCCGAGGCAGCCGCGCTAAGGGTCGTACGAGGGCTGCGTGGCGCGCGTGCCCGCGATGACGGCCACCGGCTGGCCGACCTCGTCGCGCAGGTACGGGAACTGCTCCTCACCACGGCCCTGTTGGGCGCGGGAACGCCGGGACCGGCGCTGATCGGCACCGCCCGCCGCGCCTACCGGCCGGGCGGCAGCCTGCGGGTCCACGGGGTCTGCAGCGAGCCAGTGATCGCCGCCACCGGCTACAGCGGCGTCGTCACCCATGTCGTCTCCGACGACGGACGCTGGTTCTCGGTCGCCGACGTCAAGCCCGGTGGACCGGCTCGTGCCCAGGGCGCGGCCACCGCGACCGTGGCGCTCGGCTCGGGAAACCTCGATCACGCCCAGCTCGCCCGTGGGGGGATGCTGATCTCCGGCGCGACGGTGTCCGAGGACGGCCGCCTCGGCTCCGGCAAGGGAGTACGGGCGACTCCGCTCACCGGTGGGTCGTGGGCCTCGGGTCCGCTCGCCGCGCTGTTCGCCCGTCCGCTCGCCGAAGCTGTCGCCGAGCGGTTGACCGTGGCGCCTGACGCCGACCCGGAGCGCACCGAGCAGGCCGCGCGCGAGCTGGTCGGCTGCGACCTCGTCCTCGTCGGGGCGGCCGGGGATCACTTGATCGCCCGGGAGCTGCCCCCCGGACGGCCGGACACCGAGGGCGTCCTGATGCGGCTGGTCCCGGCCCACGGCCACCCCGGCCTCGCCCACACGGCCAACTTCCGTCGGCTCGCTTCCCGGCCGGGACTGCGGCTGCGGGTCATCGGCCGTCTGGACCCGGAACGTGCCGCCACGCTCCGCCCGCTGGCCGTCGCCCCGCTGCCGGTGACCGAGGCGACACTGCGGCTGCCCGCGGAGTGGCGGGGCCACGCCGACCTGGGCTACAACCGGCTGGAGGGCGCGCACTTCCCGCCGGCGGATGTCGTAGGGGCCACCGCCATGCCCGCTGTGGACGGACCGGGCGACGAAGCGCCGGACCCGCTGGCGCAGGCGCCGTTGTGGCGGCTGCGGCGGCTGGTCGAGGTCGCCGTGTCGGGCGGCCGCAGAGCCGTCGCGGAACCCGCGCGCGACGGCGATCTGCGCGGGGACGGGGCGGCCTTGCGACGCGGTGGTTTCCCTACGGCGGCGGACCTGGCGGCCGGTCTCACGGCGGAGGCCGACCGGCGCACCCGTGACGTCTTCGGCCGCACCGGTGGGTCCGACCCGGACCGCTACGCACGGGCCTGGCTCGCCGCGGCCGTCTATCTGGCGGGCGTCGAACGGGCTTTGGTGCAGGCCACCTGGCAGCCGGGGGCCGCCGGTTCCTGATCAGCCGTTCTGCCGTGGCAGGCGCACCACCTGGACGAAGAAGTCGTCGATCTGGCGGACGGCCGCGATGAACTGGTCCAGATCGACCGGCTTGGTGACATAGGCGTTGGCGTGCAGTTTGTAGCTGCGCAGGATGTCCTCCTCGGCCGCCGAGGTGGTGAGGACGACGACCGGGATGTGGGACAGGGCCGGGTCCGACTTGATCTTCTCCAGGACCTGGCGGCCGTCGTACTTGGGCAGGTTGAGGTCGAGGAGGATCAGGTCGGGCCGCGGTGCGTCGGCGTGGGCGGCGCGCCGGTAGAGGAAGTCGAGTGCCTCCTCGCCGTCGCGGACGACGTGCAGGGTGTTGCCTATCTTGTTGTCCTCGAACGCCTCCCGGGTCATCAGCTCGTCGCCCGGGTCGTCCTCGACGAGGAGGACGTCGATGGGGGTGCCGGCGGGAGTCGTCATATCAGGGCCTTGTCCTCGGTGCTGTCGTGAACGGTGTCCGCCGTGTCGGTGGACGGGATGGTGAAGCAGAAACGCGTGCCGTCGGTGTGGGCCGTGTCGATCCAGATGCGGCCGCCGTGGTATTCGACGATCTTCTTGCACAGCGCGAGGCCGATGCCTGTTCCACCGTAGGCATCGCGGGCGTGCAGCCGCTGGAAGATGACGAAGACCTTGTCCTCGAACTCGCCGGGGATGCCGATGCCGTTGTCGGTGACACAGAAGCGCCAGGAGCCGGGGTCCTCCGGGTCTCGCTCACAGGTGATGCGGATGTGTGGCGGGCGGTCGGGGTGGCGGAACTTGACGGCGTTGCCGACCAGGTTCTGCCAGAGCATCGTGGCCAGGGTCGGATCCCCCACGACCTGGGGCAGTTCGTCCGGCCGGTCGATGCGGGCTCCGCTTTCGGTGACCGAACTCTCCAGATTGGCCAGTGCCTTGCTGAGCGCCTGGTCCAGGTCGACGGGAAGGCGGGCGTCGTTGACGCGGCCCACGCGGGAGAAGGTGAGCAGGTCGTTGATGAGGACCTGCATGCGTTTGGCGCCGTCCACGGCGAAGTCGATGTACTGCCGTGCGCGGTCGTCCAGTTGGTCGCCGTAGCGTTTCTCCAGCAGCTGACAGAACGAGGCCACCTTGCGCAGGGGCTCCTGGAGATCGTGGGAGGCCACGTAGGCGAACTGTTCGAGTTCGGCGTTGGAGCGGCGCAACTCCACCGCCTGCGCGTCCAGGTCGGCGGTCTGCCGGGTGAGGATCTCCCGCTGCTCGCGGGTGGAGCCCAGCTCGGCGACGATCCGCTGGCGCATGTTCTCGACGTCGCCTGCCACGGCGGTGAGGTCGACGGGCCCGCCACCGGTGATGGCATGGTCGAAGTCGCCCTGCGCCACCCGGCGTGTGGCGATCCGCAGGTCGTCCAGCGGGCGTGTCACCAGGACGCGGATCAGGATCGTCAGCACCACACCGGTCAGCAGGAACACGACGACCATGGCGATGAGCACCGCGTCGCGGACCTTCCGCGAGGACTCCAGCCGGTCTCGGCCCTCCTCGACCGCCGTCGCCAGTCCGGCGATCTGCTGGGCCGAGGCGCCGCGGATACGGTCGAAGGACTTCTTGCCGCGTTCGGCGGTCGCGGAGTCGATCGTGCGGGGCTCGCCCGGTGTGACGCCGTCCACGAGGGGTTCGGCGTAGGCGCGCCGCCAGTCGGCCGCCCGCTTCTCGACCGTCTCCAGTTCGCGGAGCAGTTCGGGTCGGTCACCGATGAGGGCGCGCATCCGGGCGGCGGCGCGGGCCTCGTCCTTCCGGCCCTGCACATACGGCTCCAGGAACCGGCGGTCGGCCGCGATGGCGTACCCGCGGATTCCCGTCTCCTGGTTCACCAGGGCCGACTGCAGCCGGTAGGCCTCCGTCTGCGCGGGCTCGACGTCCAGGAGCAGATGGTCGGTGACCGAGGTCGTGCTCCGGAGGAGCCCCGCGCCGATCCCCGCGCCCACGACCACCAGCAGCGCCATGAGCGCCAGCACCAGCCTGATCCAGCCCTGCACCGTCAGCCGTCGTCCGGCCCACCGCCCGCCGGTCATGTTCCGTGTCCCGTCCTCGAAGTCACTGTTCTCCCGTACGTTCTTCACACCCGTCAGCCCCAGCGCAGATAGAGCACGGCGACGTCGTCGGCCAGGCCGCCCTGTGTCTCGGCCAGTGCCTCGGCCCGGTCGATGAGTCCGTCGACGAACGCGGCCGGGGGCAGACCGTCCAGTTCACGGGCCATCGCCAGCAGTCCCTCCTCGCCCAGCCGCTCCGTGCCGCGGCCGACACGTCCCTCGAAGAGGCCGTCGGTGAACAGCACCATCGCCGCGCCCTCGGGGAGCTCCAGTTCCTCGACGGGCCAGCGTGCTCCGCCCGGAATGATGCCGAGCGCCGGGCCGCCCGGGACCTCCACCCACTCGACGCCGCCGGTCCCGCACAGCAGCACGCCGTGATGGCCCGCCCGCACCATCCGGACGCGTCGCCGGCCGGGGCCGACGCTGAGGACGACCAGGGTGGCGAAGACCCCGTTCCTGGCCCGCTCGGCCATGAGGATCTCCTCGAGCCGGCCCACCTGGTCGGCACCGGTGACGCCGCTGAGCACGAGGGTGCGCCAGGCTATGCGCAGCGCTACCCCGAGGGCGGCCTCGTCCGGACCGTGTCCGGAGACGTCACCGATCAGGGCGTGCACGGTGCCGTCGGCGCTCTGCACGATGTCGTAGAAGTCCCCGCCCAGCAGCGCGTGCGCGCGGCCGGGCCGGTATCGGGTCACGACCTCCACACCGTCGCCGCGCAGCAGGGGGCGCGGTAGCAGCCCCCGTTCCAGGCGGGCGTTCTCCTGGGCCTGCATCTGGCCGGCCTGCAACGCCACGGCGTCACGCTCGGCCTGTTTGCGCTGGATCGCGTAGCGGACCGCGCGTCCGAACAGCTCCGGTTCGACCCGGCCCTTGACCAGGTAGTCCTGTGCGCCGGCGGCCACGGCCGCCAGACCGGTTCCCTCCTCGGCGAGTCCGGTCAGGACCACGACGGCGACGTGTTCGGCACGCTCGCGCACCCTCGACACCGCTTCCAGGCCCTGCGCGTCCGGGAGGTGCAGGTCGAGCAGCACACAGTCGGGGACCTCGGACGCGAGCACGTCACAGGCCTCGGCCATCGAACGCACCCAGCGCAGACGCATACCGAGTGCGCTGTCGGCGACCATCTCCTCCACGAGCAGCGCGTCGCCCGGGTCGTCCTCGACGAGCAGCACCGACGGCTCTTCCGTCCCCCAGGCCGCGGCGCGGTCCAGCTCGGGCGAAGCCACGCCGGCAGCCCCGGGCTGCGACGTCATCATTGAATGAACCCCCACACCCGCCACCACTCCGCCGCTTCATGACGGACAACTCCGCGAGCATACTCACGCTCGCATCGGCTTACGTGGACAGGACTTCTGTTCGTGACTCCGCGCCCGGGCCGGTGTCGGCGACGATAAACGATCTCGCTCCGGGAGGGTGGCCGGAGCCCGCGCAGGGGTCGGTCCGCCTCCGGCACATCCGCCCCGCCGATGGGCGCGGCAGCGGAATCTCGTTGCCGTGCCGGACGGGAGGGCTCAGACTCGGCCCATGACCGACATGGGGGCGTTCCGGGAGTCAGTCACCGCCTGGGCGGCCGGTGGCCCCGGTGACCTCACGCGCGAGCTGGCCGCGCGGCTGGCCGTGAGGACGGTCGTTCTGCTCGAAGGACCGAGCGATCTCGCGGCGGTCGACGCGCTCGCCGCGAGCCGCGACCGGGACCTGGAGGCCGAAGGGGTCTGTGTCCTGGCGATGAACGGTGCCATGAGCGTGGGGCGCTTCGCCCGCCTCCTCGGACCCTCGGGCCTGGGCCTGCGTCTCACGGGACTGTGCGACGAGGCGGAACGGGGCTACTACGCCCGCGCCTTGGAACAGGACGGTCCGGAAGGGAACACGGCGCGGCCACAGGAGTTCTTCGTCTGCGCGGCGGATCTGGAGGACGAGCTCATCCGCGCGCTGGGCGTGTCCCGGGTGGAGGAGCTCGTCCGGGCGGAGGGTGATCTGCGCGCCCTGAGGACCTTCGTTCGTCAGCCGGCACAGCACGGCCGTTCCTCCCAGCGGCAGTTGAGGCGCTTCCTCGGGACGAAGAAGGGCCGCAAGATCCACTACGGCCGTGTCCTCGTCGAGGCCCTCTCCCCCGACCACGTACCCGCTCCGCTCGACGGCTTGCTCGCCGCGGTGTGAGCGCTCCGGACGGCTCACCGGCCCCATTCTTCTCAGTGGCTCGGTCACATCGATGTCCGGAGCCACATCGATGTCGGTCCGGGGTCACAGATTCGCCCACGCTGTAGGCATGATCCGGCGAACGGGCGATGATTGCCGTCATGCCCTTATCGACCGCGTTCACGACGTTGTTCGGTGTCGAGCACCCCATCGCCCTGGCTCCCATGGGCGGATCGGCCGGCGGCGAGCTGGCGGCGGCCGTCTCGCGCGGGGGCGGACTCGGCCTGCTCGGCGCGGGCGGGGGAGATCCGGACTGGCTGGCCCGTGAGCTGCCGATCGTGGCGGGGGCCGGGAAGCCGTGGGGAGTGGGGTTCCAGACCTGGGCGGCCGGCGCAGCCGTGATCGAGCAGACGCTGGAGTACGGCCCGGCGGCCGTGATGTTCTCCTTCGGCGATCCGAGCCCGTACACCGAACGGGTCCGTGAGGCCGGCGCGGCCGTGATCATCCAGGTCACCGATCTCGACGAGGCCGGACAGGCCGTGGAACTCGGGGCCGACGTCATCGTGGCGCAGGGCACCGAGAGCGGCGGGCACGGCGGTCGGCACGGGCGGTCGACGCTCCCCTTCGTACCCGTCGTCGTGGACATGGCCGAGGGTGTGCCGGTGCTGGCGGCCGGCGGGATCGCGGACGGCCGGGGTCTCGCGGCCGTCCTGGCCCTGGGCGCCGCCGGGGCGGTCATCGGCACCCGCTTCCAGGCCACGGCCGAGTCCCTCATCGATCCCGCGACGGCCAAGGCGCTCGTGGAGGGACGCGGACAGGACACGGAGCGAAACCGCATCCTCGACATCGCGCGGAGTTCCCGATGGCCGTCGAAGTACACGGCCCGCACCCTGGGTCACCCGTACCTCGACCGGTGGCGGGGCCGGGAGACAGAACTCGCGGCGGACCCCGCGGCGGCACGCCTTGCCTATCAGGCCGATGTGGCGAGCGGGAATGTGCCCGCACAGCCGGTCTGGGCGGGCGAGGGCATCGACCTCGTGACCGACCTGCCACCCGCGGCCGAGCTTGTCGCCGCCCTGGCCTCCGAGGCCGGACAGGCCCTGGCCCGAGCGGGACGCGGCTGACCGGAGCACCGCTCCATGACCTGACGGTCCGCCATCACTGCAGGGAAGGCCTCGCCCTCCTCACGCACCACACCGAGCACGACTTCGCGAAAGACGGGAAGTCGCCCTGACGGAATGTCACCATTGCCCGGGAAACCGTTCGGGCCCGCCCCTCCGACCCCCGTCGACCTCCGTCACAGCGCCACCGCTCGTCCCTCTCGGATTCAACTCACCGGCCGTGGAAACCCGTTCCTCGCAACCCACCTCCACTCCCTCGTACGCACACGACCGGCCGATCCTCGACGGTACGCCCCGCAGCGCCTCGTGAGACTCGACCGGTCCGGTCTACGGCATCGCCGGAACAGGAGCACGCCCATGCGCCTTTACGCCCAGACCCCAGCACGCCGGAGCCGGCAGGTGGTCGCCGACCTGATCGCCGTGACACTGATCGCGGCCGCGGTGAAGTTCGCCCTGGTGGTGCACCACGCGATCATGCTGCTGGCCGAGCCGGGGCGAAAGGCCCAGAGCGCGGGCGACAGCCTCGCGGGCGGTCTCGAC
Source organism: Streptomyces sp. NBC_00386 (assembly GCF_036063235.1). NCBI lineage: Bacteria > Bacillati > Actinomycetota > Actinomycetes > Kitasatosporales > Streptomycetaceae > Streptomyces > Streptomyces sp. NBC_00386. The sequence goes on along the minus strand of NZ_CP107950.1, from coordinate 9,245,045 downwards.
GACGCCGGCGACGCGGCGTCGAAGGTGCCGCTCGTCGGGAGCTCACTGAAGAAGCCGCTCAGGTCGGCCGCCGACGCCGCCACCGGTCTCTCCGACGCCGGGCAGTCGCTGGAGGACCTGGTGGGCCGCGTGGCCCTGCTGGCCGCGATCGCTCTGATCGTCCTCTCGGTGGCCTTCGTCCTGGTGCTGTGGCTTCCGCCGCGCCTGCGCTGGATCCGGCGCAGCGCCACCACCCGCCGTCTCCTGGACGCTCCCGGAGGCGCCGACCTGCTCGCGCTGCGCGCCCTGACCGGACCGCAGCGCGACCTCACGGCGATCCCCAGCCCGCCGGGCGGCCTCGCCGACGCCTGGCGACGCGGAGACCAGCAGGTCATCGCCGACCTGTCGGGCCTGACACTCAGGCAGGCGGGCCTGCGGCCGTGAGCAGGTGGGCCTACGGCCGTGAGCAGGCGGCGGGCACCCGCTCCCCCACGCCACAAGTCCACGAGTCACGAGTCCACGAGCAGGGTGAGGGCGGCGGGAGGTGAGGGCGGCGCCGCGCATCACCCTCGAAAATCGGTCGCGGATCTCCTCGTCGGCCGATAGACCGGGGCGATGACAGGCGACGACTCCGGCACACCTCAAGTAGCGCGGTCGGGACTGGTGGTGAGGATTCCCGAGGCGGAACCCGCTGTTCGAGGGTGGCGGGACCGGCTGGACCCGGCCGTCCGTTCGGGTATGCCGACCCATGTCACCGTGCTCTTCCCCTTTCTCCCCGAGAGTCGTATCGACAGCGGCACATTGGCCGCCATCGACGCCGTCATCGGGCGTCACGAGCCCTTCGAGGCCCGGTTCGAGCGGTTCGGGCGGTTTCCCGGGATCCTGTATCTCGCCCCGGAACCGGCCACCTCGTTTCGCGCGCTCACCGAGGCCATCGTGGACAGGTGGCCCGAAACCCCGCCTTTCGGCGGGGAGTTCGCCGAGATCGTGCCGCATCTGACCATCGCCCAGGGGCAGGACGACACCGTCCTGGACGAGGCCGAGGCCGACCTTCGAGGCCGGCTCCCCGTCGTCTCCCGCGTAGGGTCGGTGGATCTCATGGCCCACGACGGATCGCGGTGGCGGCAGCGGGCGTCGTTCGCGCTCCGGGGATCCAGGTAGTAATCCACCGATCGGGGACGCAAAGGCCCGGCCCGGAGAGAACACCGTCGGCTCGGCGGCCGGACGGCGGCTCGAAGCAACCCGACTCCGGCGGGCATCAGGTCAGTTGCTTGTGCATGACGATGCACGGACGGCCGTACTGGCGGTCGGTGCGCCGGTCGATCTCCTGCCATCCCAGAGAACTCCAGAAGGCCAGAGACGCGGGGTTGTTCTCCAGGACCGCCAGCCTGATGCCGGCCCTGCCATCGCGCCGATAACGTTCTTCCACCAGGCCGGCCAGGCGCCTTCCGATCCGTTGCCGGTGAAGGCCCCCGTGCACCAACAGCAGTCCGATCCACGGGTGTCCGTCGGTGGGATGACGGTCGAGCAGACACAGCAGACCGACGATCCGGTGCCCCTCGCCACGGGCGAGCAGGACCTCGCAGCCTTCGGTACCCGCCTCTTCCCGCAGATCCGCCTCGACCCTGTCGGCCGGAATGCGCTCGGGGTCGTACTCACCGGCGGCACGGCAGTACTCCGGATTGCTCGCGTAGAGGCCGACCACCTCGGCGATCTCCTCCGGGGAGAAGCGGAGCGGTGTGAGCGACAGGTATGACATCCAGGCAGGCTAACCAGCCGCGCCGGCCGCCGAGGGCCATGAGGACTCGACGGCGGGGCGAACCACCCGGGCCTCCGCGAATCCCTCGTTACGGCTAGGAGCAGCCCGAACGGCAGGTGCGACCCGTACAGCAGGTGCGACCCGTACAGCAGGAGCGGCCGGTACGGCAGGAGCGGCCGGTACGGCAGGAGCGGCCGGTACGGCAGGAGCGGCCTCGTTCCCGAGCCGTGGATCCGTCCGGCCATGCGTCCTGGGCGGCTGTCACGCGGAGACGGCCTCGCTGCCGACAAGCAGGGAGCGCAGCCGTGCGGTGTCAGGTGTGTCGGCCACGGCCGCGTCGAGGGCGTCGTCCAGGCCCTTCTCCCAGTGCTCCGGCAGGGCGAGTCCGGGCTGTCCCGACCAGCCGGTGTCGGGAACCGCGTGTCCGTTCCGGACGAGATGCAGATGGACCATGCCGGCGAGCCCGTCGAAGATCCTCGGCCGGATGAAGTTCCGGGCCGACGGCCCGGTCAGCCGGGCCGCCTGGGGCGGCTTGGGCATGCGATCGGCGACCTCCATCCACAGGAGTCCGCGGTCGAACGCTTCCAGCACCTCGTCGAGGCCGGGCAGAGCGGTTTCCTCAGGCTGACCGGCCGGACCGCCCTGGCGGACGGGTGCCGCCGCGTCCGCCGTCGGGGCCGAGGCACGCAGCGCCCTGGCCACGGCGACCCGCAGCGGCCGCGACCAGTCCTCGGCGTCGGCGACAGCGCGCGCCAAGACGAGATCGTCCCAGCTCATACGGGGCAACTGTGCTGCCCCGCCCGGCAGCAGGCGTCTCTCCAGCGCCGCGAACACTCCGTCCACGTCGCGCAACAGCGTGAGCGCGGCCGGGCCGTCCCCGCCGTCGGCTCGGCCGTCGGCGGTCAACTTCTCGATCCGGGCGACCCGTTCGGAATCCGGGGGGTGCGAGTCATAGCGGTGCGGCCTCGGTGGACGCGTCCCGCCGGCGAGAACGGCGAGCCGGTCACCGGGCCGGGCTGCGAGCAGCCGTCGGAATCCGCCGTACACCTCGCCCACCGGAGGCAGGGCTCCCGTCGGCGCCCCCATTCCGGCGTAGGTCTTCATGTAGTGGGCGTGGGCGGCGGCAAGGACCCCCACAGAACTCGGCAGCCCGGACGGGCCACTTTGCTCGCGGATCTTATCCAGTGGCCGAAAACAGCTGCCGGCCGTCCCCCGCGGCGGTTCATGCTCAGTGCGACGGCGCGGCTCGGTGCGGCGGATCGGGCTCGGGATCGGTGCGCCGGTGGGCGTCGGCGGTGGCGTGACGTGGGTCGCATGCGCTCGTGTCACAAGAAGGCGGGCTGTCTCGTCTCGGGGGTGTGACCACTCACGAACGGAAGGGGCCCACGATGGACCCACGACTGAACTACTTCGCCAGCGCGACCGCGGGCAAGGCTCTCAAGTACCTGATGTCGGCCGGGAAAGTGCTGAAGGACTCGGCTTTGCCGTCCACGACGCAGGAGCTGGTGTCACTGCGGGTGAGCCAGATCAACGGATGCGCCGTCTGCGTCGACATGCACACCAAGGAGGCCGCCGCCGCAGGCGAGACCTCGGTACGACTGAACCTGGTCGCGGCCTGGCGGGAGGCCACGGTCTTCACCGAGGCCGAGCGGGCCGCGCTGGAACTGGCGGAAGAAGGCACCCGCGTGGCGGACGCGGCCCAGGGGGTCAGCGACGAGGTATGGGCGCACGCCGTCAAGCACTACGACGAGGAACAGCTCACGGCCCTGGTGATGCTGATTTCCTTCATGAACACGGCGAACCGGCTGAACATCATCGCCCGCCGGCCGGCCGGCGACTACGAGCCTGGACAGTTCCACTGAGCGAGACCGGCGACCGGACGGGACAGGATGGATGGAAAGGGAGACCGGAGTGAACAAGGCCGAGGAGTTCGAAGAGCTGCGAGCGCTGCTGTTCTCGATCGCCTACCGGATTCTGGGCAGCGTGAGCGAGGCCGAGGACGCGGTGCAGGAGACCTGGATCCGCTTCGACCGTTCCACGACCCTGCCCACCTCGGCCAAGGCCTTTCTGTCGGCCACGGTCACGCGGGTGTCGATCGACGTGCTGCGCTCCGCGCGCGTGCGGCGGGAGCAGTACGCGGGTCCGTGGCTGCCCGAGCCACTGCTGAGTGATCCGTACCAGGATCCGGAGCGCTCCGCGGAGCTGGCCGACTCCGTTTCGATGGCGGCCTTGCTGTTGCTGGAACGGCTCAGCCCGCTGGAGCGGTCGGTGTTCGTACTGCGGGAGGTGTTCGCCTTCGGGTTCGACGAGATCGCCACGGCGGTGGGACGTTCGGAGGCGGCGTGCCGGCAATTGCTGGTGCGGGCACGCCGGCACATGAGGGCCGGCCGGCCACGGTTCGCGGCGGACCACACGGAGCGGCAGGAACTCGCGAAGCGTTTCTTCGACGCTTTGAGGGACGGCGATGTGGACGCCCTGCGGAGTCTGCTGGCGGCGGACGTACAGATGGTCGGTGACGGCGGAGGCAACGCCCCGAATCTGGCCCGGGCCGTCGTCGGCGCGGAGAACGTGGCCCGGCTCCTGGCCTCCGTCTTCCCCGTGCTGGCCCGGATCGACGTGACGTTCGAGCCGCACGAGGTCAACGGCCAGCCCGGCGCGGTCTTCCGCACTCCCGACGGCAAGATCCTGCACACCCTGGCCCTCGATGTGCTCGACGGGCGGATCCAGGCCATCCGCTCGGTGCTCAACCCGGACAAGCTTGGTCACCTGGGTCCGGTCGCCGACGCCTGGGCCGTCCACCGCGAGGTGAAGCAGGCCCGCCGTCGGATGAACTGACGCACGTCGGTCCGTCCGACGGGGCGGGCCGCTACGGAATTCAGCCGAGCCGTACGAGGAACGCGCGACCGACGCGCCGCAGCTCCTCGTCTTTCCCGACACCGTAGAACCAGCCACCCCGGCGCTCCTCTTGCGCTCCAGGGCCGCGGCGCGCACGCCGGAGGGGAGCGTCGGTCTAGGCGAAAACGATTCGCCCCGGCCGGAGGGCGCCGGTTACCCTGCGCGACGTGAACGACCCCCGCGCATCCCGCCGCCCCTCATGAGCCTGGCCCGCACCCTGATCGACGTCCGGCCACTGCGTACGTCACCGGTCTTCAGGCGCCTGCTGATCGGCCGGACCGTGTCCGTGCTGGGCAGCTTCATGACCATGGTCACCGTCATGTTCCAGGTCTGGGACATGACGCACAGCACGGTCTGGACCGGCGCGGTGGGGCTGGCACAGGCACTGCCGATGGTGGTGTTCGGACTGCTCGCCGGTTCCTGGGCGGACCGTGGCGACCGTCGGCGGATCTACCTGTTCGCGACCGTCGGCCAGGCGGCCGTCTCGCTGCTGCTCGCGGTGCAGGGCTTCACCGGGCATGTTCCGGTGGCGGGTGTGCTCGCCCTGGTGGCCGCGCAGGCCTGCTTCGCGGCGATCGGCGGTCCCGCGGCGGGCGTGTTCGTGCCGAGGCTGCTGCCGAAGGAGCAGGTGGCGGCCGGGCTGGCGCTCCACCAGTTCACCGGTCAGGCCATGATGCTCGCCGGTCCGGCACTCGGCGGCATCCTGCTCGGCTGGGCCGGCATCGGACCCTGCTACCTCGTCGACGCCCTGTCCTTCGGGCTCGCCTTCTACGGCGCGTTCGGGCTGCCCGCTCTGCCGCCGGCCGGTGAGCCGTCCCGGGCCGGGCTGCACGGGGTGCTGGACGGCCTCCGCTTCCTGGCCGGGCACCGGGCGGTCCGCGGCGCCCTGATCACCGACCTCGCCGCCTGCGTGCTCTCGATGCCGACGAGCCTGTTCCCGCTGGTCAACGCCGAACGATTCGGTGGCAGCCCGCGTACGCTCGGTCTGTTCCTGTCCGTGCTCGCCGTCGGCGGCATCTCCGCGTCCGCGCTGTCCGGGACGATCACGCGACTGGGGCGTCCCGGGCCGGTGATGCTCTGCGGGGCGGGACTGTGGGGCGGGGCCCTCGCGGCCTTCGGCCTGGTGCGTGATCCGTGGGCCGGGCTCGTGCTCCTGGCCCTCGCCGGGGCCGGTGACGCCGTCTCGGTGATCTCGCGCAGCACGATCGTCCAGACCCACACACCGGACGCCCTGCTGGGCCGGGTGACGGCGGCCGAGCAGATCGTCGGCCAGGCCGGCCCGAACCTCGGCAACCTGCGCGGCGGCGTCGTCGCGGGCTGGACCTCGGGGGCGACCGCCCTGGTCAGCGGCGGTCTCCTCTGCCTGTTCGCGGTCCTCTGGGTCGGCGTGAGGACCCCGGAACTGCGGGGCGGATCCGTGTCCGGGCCCGGTGCCGGCATCACGCCGCTCAAGCCCGTGGAGGTCCCCGTAACGGACGGATCATGAGCGGCTTCTCTCCGTGGTAGTCAGTGGTGCTCCGCGATACTCAGTGGTGCTCCGTGTCACCCGACCGGCTTGTCGGCCGGCGGGAACGCGACGCCGGTCGGCGTGCTGAGGCCGGAGGCGGGAAGCGTGACCTGACCACCGCCGCTCTCTGCGACCCGTACCACCCGGTTGTTGAAACCATCGGCCACATAGAGGCCGCCGCGGCCGTCCAGGGCGAGGCCCAGAGGATCGCTCAGTCCGGTCGTGGGCACCGTGCTCTGCGTACCACTGCCCGCGGACACCTTCACGACGCGGTTGTTGCCGCTGTCCGAGATGTAGAGGTCACCGGCGGCGTTCAGGGCGAGTCCGGTCGGCTGGGACAGGCCGACCGCGGGGACCGTGGTCTGGCCGCTGCCGTCCGCGGCGATCTTCACCACCCGGTCGTTGGCGAAGTCGGAGATGTACAGGTCCCCGCCCGCGCCGAGTGCCAGACCCCAGGGGTGGAGCAGTCCCGTGGTGGGGACGGTGGTCTGCCCGCTGCCGTCGGCGGGAACCTTCACCACACGGTCGTTGAAGCTGTCGGCGATGTAGAGCGTGCCGTGGGCGTCGACGGCGAGGCCCAGCGGGCGCGACAGGCCGACGGTGGGAACGGTGGACTGCTCCCCGCCCTTCGCCACCACCTTCACCACCCTGTTGTTGCCCGTGTCGGCGACATAGAGATCGCGGGCGGCGTCCCACGCCAGACCGGTCGGACGTACGACACCGTCGAGGGGGACCGTCGACGGGCTGTCGCCGATCGCCGACAGCCTCACCACCCGGTTGTTGCCGTAGTCGGACACGAACAGCGGCGCTCTCGCCGGTGAGGGACCGTTCTCCTGCGCCGCGCCCGCCGGTCCGGTGGGCAGTGCGCACAGCACGAGAACTCCCGTGACGGCCGCCAGCCGCCGAGCCCATCCCGCACGGCTCCGAGCCGGTGACGTCCTGCGCGTTCGTACCTGCGTAGTCCTGTGCCTCACGGTTCGCCCATCTGTTCTCGACGGTCGGCGCGTCGCCGTACCGTCCGCGGAAACCATCGCCGCCGCTCAGGCGCGAGGCCGCGCCGGACGACAGCCGCGCCGCCGATGCGACGAGTGACCGTCCGCCGGCAGAACGCCGTCATGGGGCCGAGCGGCGGCCGGGACGGCGGCATGATCGATGTCTTCCCCCATCACGCGGCGCATCCCACCGCTGTCGCCCGCTCGGCCGACCGCCGAGGTGCGAAGAACTACCGTGCGCCTGCGCGACGGGCGACGGGCGAGGCACTTAAATACCGGAGCGTGACTACCGAACCCCAGCGTTTCACCGTCCTGCTGGTCCCCGAGCACGTCGTGAACAAGGACGCCGTCTCCGCCCAGGAATCCGCTGTGCGATCGGCGGCCGTCGAGGCGACCGGCGAGACAGGAGAGACGGGCTACCCGCGCTACGCGGGCGACGGAATCGTGGCCGACATCGACCCTCGTTCGCGCACGGTCGAGGCGGTTCTGGTCGACGGCTCGGAGCTGGACTACGGACTCAACGCCATTGTGTCCACCTGATCCGGCCCTCACTCCCCAGCCACGGACCGATTATCGTCACTAAGACGATATGGCGGCGCGGCGATGAATACTCACCGGTCGACCGGTCGTCATCAGGAAAGAGGCAGGAAGAGGAAGGGAGTTCTCCATGCCGACACAGGAACCCGCCAAGCAGCCCACCACCGAGCTCGACGCCCGCTACAGCTCCGCGCTCCGTCCCCGCCCGGGTGCCGCGGACGTCACGGCCACCGAGTGGGCCGAGGCCCGGCGGACGATGGAGGCCGCCGAGATCTTCTGGGTGTCGACCGTGCGGCCCGACGGCCGGCTGCACGTCACCCCCGTGATCGCCGCCTGGCACGACGGGGTGTTGTACTTCTCCACCGGCCCAGGGGAGCAGAAGGCGAAGAACCTCGCCCACAACGGGCACTGCGCGCTGACCACCGGCGGGAACTCGCTCACCGAAGGGCTCGACCTCGTGATCGAGGGCGAGGCGGTACCGGTCGCCGATCCGGTCGTTCTGGAAGAGGTGATCGCGGCGTACGAGACGAAATACGGGCCGCACATCACCTCCCCTCAGGGCACCTTCCACAGGATCGGGAACGCGTTCAGAAAGGGAGACGCGGTGGTGTACGGGGTGGCCCCGGCCACCGCGTACGGGTTCGGTCGCGACGACGGGGTCTACACCCACACACGGTGGGCGTTCTGAGCACACACACGGTGGGCGTTCCGAGCGGCCTTCCCGGCGACGTGGTCCTCATGGCGCCGTGGGCGGCGCCGGAGCCTCTCCGGCCGCCGGGCGGAGCCACCCTGATCAGCCGGCCTGGTGGGCGATCTGGTCGTCCAAGGCGGCGCAGAGCCAGTCGTGGATGGCGCCGGGGGTCGGTTCGGGTGAGGCGGTGATCTCGGCGGTGAGATTCCAGTAGTGGTCGATACGGGGGTCCGCGGCCAGCATCCCGCTGAGTCCGCGGCGGAACCCGGGCGTGTCCCGCGTGTCACGGGAGCGGGCGTAGGCGGAGACGAAGCAGTCGAGTGCCTCGCCCGTTCGCGGTGACCGCTCCGCTCGTACCTGCGGCGACGCCAGCGCGTACGCCTCGACGAGACCGTCGTAGAGCACCGCCGGGCGTCCGCCGTCGGGCCGGTGTGCCGCGGGCTGCCCGTTGTCCGTGCCGGGGCAAGGGGCGGTGACGAAGGCGTGCAGCCGGGTGAAGGCCAGCACCTGGGCCGGTGTCGGGCCTTCGGGAAGCTGTGGAACGGAGTGTTCGACGATCGCGGAGACCAGCCGGGCCGGGAGCCGCGGAGGCAGCCAGCGCCGCCAGAAGCGTGCCAGCGGCGCGGTGCTGGGCGGGACGGACACGGAGCCGATCAGCCGCAGGCGAGCGGCGCGTTCCTCGGGGGCGCAGTCCTGGAGCAGTTGGAGCGCCGCCTCCTGCCAGCGCAGGGCGGTCAGCCGCGAGCCGATCTGCCGCAGCTGTCCCGCGACGACGTCCTCCAGCGTGTCGTCCCGGTCGAGGATCCGTTCCACTTCGGGAACCGGCAGGTCGAGGGTGCGCAGGGAACGGATCAGGTGCAGCCGGTCGAGGGCCTCCGGGCCGTAGCGGCGGTGGCCGCCGGAGCTGCGGGCCCCTTCGGGCAGGAGGCCCCGGTCCGAGTAGAAGCGGACGGTCTTGACGGTGACGCCAGCGCGCTCGGCGAGCTCTCCGATGCTCCACATGCTGTCGGGGGACACGGACTTGAACCTCCCTCAGGGGGAGTTCCTACCGTACCGGCGAGCGCGGAGCGCCGGTACGCCCGGCCCGCGGACCCCATTACGAGGAGACGGCGATGACGACTTTCATCCTGGTGGCGGGCGCCCACACCGGCGGCTGGATCTGGCAGGAAGTGGCCGCTCGGCTACGGGAGTCGGGGGCGCGGGCCTGTCCGGTGACGCTCACCGGCATGGGCGCCGACGGTCCTGCGGCGGGCCCCGGTACGGACCTTGAGACGCATATCGGCGATCTGCTGCGGCTGATCGACGAGTTGGACGCGCCGGAGGTGGTCCTGGTCGGTCACTGCTACGGCATCCACCCGGTCCTCGGCGCAGCCGACCGGCGTCCCGAGCGGATCGCCCGGATCGTCCACCTGGACGCCGGCATGCCCCAACACGGCGACCAGGCCCTGACCTTGGTGCCGGACGAGGCTGTGCGCGAGCGGCTGTCGCAGCGGACCGGTGCGGACGGGGACGACTGGCTGATCCCTCCACCGCCGCTCGAGGCGTGGCAGCGCTGGGGCAGCGTCGCCGGGATCCCGTCGAGCGCCCTGACCCGGTTGACGGAGAACGCCGTACCGCAGCCGGTGGGCACGCTCACCCAGCCGCTCCGTCTGACGGGAGCGGTCTCCGCTCTGCCGTCGACCGGCGTGCTGTGCACCGGCAACGGTTCGAGCATCGCGATGGTCGAGGGCTTGGTGGCGTTGGGGGACCCCCGGCTCCGGGCTCTCACCGAGCCCCGGGTGACGTTCTTCGAACTCGACACCGGGCACTGGCCGATGCTCTCCCGAGCCGACGAGGTGGCCGGGACGCTGCTCCGGGCCGCCGCGGGGGAAGGCCACCGGGTGACGGCCGCGGTGAGCGAACAGCCGGCTCACCTTCGCCCGTTCCTGCTGGACGTACCGGAGCGGCGCCGCGAGCGGATCGGACGGGTCGATCTCCACTTCCCCGGTGACCTGTCCGACGCCCTCCCCGCGGACCTTCCTGACGGCCTCCCGGAAGCCGAAGGCCCATGGCCGGCGGTCGTGTTCGTCCATGGCGGTCCGGTGCACCCCGACGTGCGGCCGACTCCGCGGGACTGGCCGGGCTTCGTCGGCTACGCCCGACTCGTGGCGGGTCTGGGAGCGGTCGGCGTCACGCTGGACCATCGGCTGCACGATCTGGCCGATTATGGACGGGCCGCCGAGGACATCGCCGAAGCGGTCGACCTCGTGCGGGCCGATCCCCGTGTCGACGCGGACCGCGTGGCGCTGTGGTTCTTCTCCGCCGGCGGGCTGTTGTCGGCGGACTGGCTGGCGGCGCCCCCGCCCTGGCTGCGGTGTGTGGCGGCGACCTATCCGGTCCTCGCACCGATGCCGAACTGGGGGCGCGTCGACTCCCGGTTCCGGCCCGCGGCCGCCCTGCGAAGCGCGGAACGGCTGCCGGTCGTACTGACCCGGGTGGAACTGGAACGCGCCGAGATCGCGGCGACGGTCGAGGAGTTCCTGGCCACCGCCAAGGAGTGTGACGCCGATGTCGAGGTGATCGACGTACCTCTCGGCCGCCACGGTTTCGAGACGACCGACCACTCCGAGCAGGCCCGCCGTGCCGTGGAGCGCGCGGCACGGTCCGTATGGGGACATCTGCGAGGTTGACCGATCGCCGCTTCCGCCGGGGCAGCCGCGGCTGGACGGCTGATCCGTCACGGCCGTGTCTGCTCCGCGAGCGCTCGGGTGAACGGGGTGACGGGGCGCTCCAGGCCTTCGCCGTCCACGGTGATGTCGACCACCTCGTTGTAGAAGGCCAGGAGGTCTTTGACCGCGCCCACCGCCGGCAGCGGATCCGGGTAGGTCCAGACGATGTTCGCCGGGACGGCGGCGCCGCCCCGCCACGACCAGTAGTCGGCCGTGCCCTTGTAGGGGCAGCCGGTGTGGTGGTCGGTGGGGACGAGGAGTTCGAGACGGACGTCCTCGCGCGGGATGTAGAACCGCGTCGGCAGCCCCGTCTCGAAGAGCAGGACCGGGCGGACGGTGTCGGCGACGAGCGTGCCGTCGATCTCGACCCGCACATGACGGCCGCTCGCGATGGCGTCCACCCGTTTGTGCGGGTCGCGCGGGTGGATGAAGATCTCTTCCTCCTCCTCGTACCAGTGGTCCAGGCCCCGGCCGACGCGGCCGAACCACTCGAAGGCGATGTGTCCGGCCAGGTCGGAGGCGGGGAACGTCCAGGCCGCGTTCTCCTGGAGCTCGCCGTCGAGCTCCAGGTCGTAGAAGATCCGCGATCCGGTGTGCGTGCCCGTCGCGGGGTTCTTCGCGGGGCGGAGCAGGTCCTCGCGGACCTCCTCGCGCGGGAAGGCGTACAGCGGCACCGGTACGCCCGGCTCCCACACGAGGACGGGGTGCCTGCTGTCCACGACGGTCACCTCGCCGCGTCGTCCGCGCACCCAGCGTGCGCTGGGTTCCCACAGGAGACCCTCCGGGGTGGTCCGGACGGCTCGTGCGGTGGGGAATGTGGTCATGACCCGTTCTCCTTCGGATCGCCCGGCGGTGACTCGGACAAAGTGGGCACGGTCATTACGGTCGTCCTGAACCCTCGCGAGTTGTCCAGACCGCCAAACACCCGCGGGCACTGATCCGCGTCTCCGCCATCCCGCAGAGCGGGGTGGGCGACACCGCTTCCCAGGCGGACGGATGACCGACGGGTTCACGATGCACCAGCGGCGGCGGCCGCAGCCGTTCGGGCTGCACGGACAAGGGCAATAACCAGTCATCCGGCCCAGCGCTCACGGGTCTGCTTATATCGGACTTGTTCAGCATCATATGACCCACCGCGTCGCCGCCTTCGCATGATTGCCCGTGCACGGCAAGCCCGGGTTTGGCATATTGCGTACGGAGGCGGACTGCGTCGGCGTCCCGGATCAGCGCGGCCTGTCGGCGATACCGACCGGGAGCCGGGCGGGGGTCCGTCCCACGGGTGCGCCTTCGGACGGTCCGGCAGGCACGGAGTGAAGCACGAAGACACGAAGCCGCAGGCTTCTCGCACTTCCTGGGGAGAACAGTGCGCACGGTAAGGGTCATGCGTCGTCTCGTCGACGAACTGGTCGCCGGTATCGGACTGCCGGTCCCCACGGAGCCGGACGCCCTGTTCGACGCTTTGATCCGCTTGGTCAGCGCGAAGACGGGACGGGAACTCATCGTCCTTCGTAAGGAATTCCCGCACCGGACAGCCAGCGGTCTCTGGCTCGACCTGCCCGACCGCGACATCATCGTGATCGACGAGCGAGCAACTCCCCTCCATCAGCTGGCGATCTTCTTTCACGAGGTCTGGCACCTGCTCGACGGTGCGTGCGGCAACCACGCTGTCGGCCGGTCCGTGGCGACCCGGATGCTCTCCACCCGCCCGGATCTACCCGAACTCGACGAGACGGTGCGCAGGGTGGCCGCGCGAACCCAGTTCAAGCACAACGAGGAAAAGGCCGCCGAGATGTTCGGCCTGCTGGCGGCCACCCGGTTCCGCGTCTGGCTCGAGAGCGAGCCCGGCAGCATGCCGACGGGTCGCGGTGACATCGCCGGGCGCATCAGTGCGTCGCTGGGAAACCGCCGCCGGCAGGTCTGATCCGTGGACTCCTTCGACTACTACATACCCGCCGCCGCTCTGTGGATCTGCTTCGCCGTGAAGCTTCCGGATCTACGGAGAGCCTGGCGTGACCCTCTCGTCCGGTCAGTCTGTGTCGTCATCGCCGTGGGGGGCGCGGGATTCTTCTTCGCGGCTCCCACGACGATCGCCGCGGTGAACGACATCAGCGGGATCCCGAACGCCTCGAGTCTGCTGGTCTACATCATCATCAGCGGGTTCAGCGCCGCCTGCCTGTTGCTGATCGTTCACTGGCGCGGCGGCTCGCCTGAGCACGTACGGCGGGTCTCGCGGCACTGGCTCCTTGGATACACGCTGGTCGCCGCCGCCCTCATCGTTCTGTTCGGCCTGGGTGACGCTCCCGTCGAACGCCGCGTCGACTTCGACACGTACTACGCGTCAGCGCCGTTCATCGGCGAGATGATCATGCTGTACCTGCTGGCCCACATGACCGCCGCGCTCGTCACCACCTTGATGTGCTGGCGCTGGGCCCTTCAGGTGCACGGCTGGCTGCGCGCCGGCCTGTGGATCCTGTGCGTCGGCTGGCTGCTGAATCTCTCCTTCAGCAGCCTCAAACTCGCCGCGGTCGCCGCTCACCGGAGCGGCCGGGACTGGGACGTGCTCAGCACCACCCTTTCGCCCTTCTTCTCGGCCATGGCCGCCCCTTTCGCCATCGTCGGATTCCTGCTGCCGCTGGTAGGGCCCTGGGCGGTCACTGTCGGACGGACTCTTGCCGCCTACGTACAACTCGGGCCGCTGTGGGACGAACTCGGTGGAGCCAGCCCCGACACGTCCCTTGCCGCGCCCATCCGCTGGTACGCCTCGCCCCAAGTCCACCTGACCCGACGCGAGGCAGGCATCCAGGACGGACTGAGCCTCGTACGTCCGCAGCTTGACGACGAGGTTCGCGCACGCGCGCAATCGGCCGCCGAAGCCTCCGGAATCGCCCGCCCGGACGCCGTTCTCATCGGTCAAGCGGCGATGATCCGCGCAGCCTCGCAGGCCACACGTCAGGGCCGCACCCGCGCACCGCGCACAGCTGGGGACTCCGCCGTCCCGACCCTGCGTGCCGCTCTCGTGGGCGTGTCCCGTGCCCTGCGCAGTTCACCCGTCGTGGCCGCCGTCCACACGGATTCCGCGGTCTCGCCTCGTCCTGCCGTCAAAAACATCGAGGATGGCGAGAAATCACCCACATGAGCTCCCCCGCCGCCCCACCCCCGGGGTTCACCCCTGTGCCACTCCCCCACCGAACCGGGGCGCCCACCGAGCCGGTGCGCCCGCGGACCCTGCTGAGCCTCGCGCCCTCTGCGGTTCGCGGTCACGCACCCGCACCGGTCCCCGGCTGCGCCGTGGAGTCCTCACGCCCGCGTCCGCCGCGGTGAACCCGCATGCGTCCCCCTACCCGGAAGGGGAGTGAGCGATGAACGGCAGCGGCTTGGTGTTCTACGTGCCCGGTGCGATTCTGCTGATCGCCGTCGCGATCAAAGTTCCCTCCCTGAAAGGCACGTGGCGGGACCCTGTGATCATGCCCAGCTGCGCGCTCCTGCTGATCGGCTCTGCCGTATGCGTGCTGTCCGCTCCGCCGACGATCACCGAGGTCAACGCTTTCACCGGGATATCCAACTTCTCCGGACCGCTGGTGTACTGCGGCATGTCCGCGCTGAGCGCTTCCTACCTCGTCCTGATGATCGCCTGGCGGGGCGGACCGCTCCCCCGAATCAAGCGGCGGACGCTTCTGGTCGTGACCCTCTACACATTGGTGATCATCGCAATCGTGGTGCTCTTCGGACTGGCCGAAGTGCCCGTCGAGCGGACACGGGACCTGGACACCTACTACGCCAATACGCCGTATATGCGCGAAATGATCCTTCTATATCTGGTGTTTCACACCCTTGCCACCGTCGCACTGACGGGCATGTGTCTCAGCTGGCTCCGGATGATCACTGGTGTCACACGCACCGGTCTGGCCCTGATCGTCATCGGCAGTTGCTTCGACCTGTCCTACCAGGCGGTGAAGTACACCTCCATGGCTGCCCGTTGGGCCGGCCGTGACTGGGACTATCTGAGCACCGACGTGTCACCCCCTCTGGTCTCGGCGGCCGGCGTCCTTGTCGCCACCGGCTTCGCGCTGCCCCGCCTCGGCCCCCCTCTCGCGGACAACGTGCGCGCCTGGAGGCGCTACCGGCTCCAGAAACCGCTCTGGGCGGAGCTGCGCGAGCTACGCGGCCCGGTCACGGCGGAGTTCCGCTGGTGGACCTCTCCCGTGGTGCGACTGACCCAGCAGGAGATCACGATCCTGGACGGCATCCTGGCCTGCGCGCCGTACCTGGACACGGAGATCCGTGACGCCGCCTACGCCGAGGCACTTCGCCAGTCGGTCCCTCCGGCGGGCTCCAGCCCTGTGCCGAGAATCCGCACCGGGTGGGCAAAGTTCCGTACACGGCGACCGCGGGCCGTACCCCTTCCCGCCTCCCCGGGCCCTCAGCGGGTCGCCGGCGCACGACAGACGGAGCTCGAGGACGCCATGGTGGTGGCGGACGCCGCCATGCTGGCTGCGGCCCGCATTCATGTGACGAGTCATCACAATGAGCACCACACCTCCGAGATGAGGCTCCTCGAAACCATGGAGCGGCCCCACACAAGGGTCAGGCTCGCCCAGGCAATCGAGACGTCGCCCATCGTCGCGGCAGCCCGTCGGCGCGCCGGTCTGCAAGACATACACCAAGAGTGACCGCAGCGGCAGAAAGGATCGCGACGCGCGTACATGGTGCCGGTCCGCTCGGGAACCGATCTCCGGAAGACCGCACGCACCGCCGGCCGATGCCAGGAGGCGGACGTCCACGTAGCCGCGCCCCGCGCCCTGGTGGCCGGATCTGACGGTACGTTGTCGTTCCCCGCAGTTCGAACTCCGGTGCTTCTGGCGGCGATTGCCTGTCAGGGGCCGTCACGGCCGGGAAGGCCGCCAGAAAGGTGCTTCCGCCAATGCCCGAAAGAACGTCCGGTCGTCGGCCCGCCGCGCTCGTGATCGGGGGAGGAATGACCGGCATGCTCGCGGCGACCATACTCTCCGACCACGCGGACGTCACAGTCATCGAGTCCGACGTCCTTCCCCTGCTGCCGGCCCCGCGCAAGGGACTTCCCCAGGCCCGCCATGCCCACGTGCTGTGGTCGGGTGGGGTGCTGGCCCTGGAAGACCTGCTGCCCGGCATCACGGATCAGCTCGTCACGCGCGGCGCCCGCCGCGTGCCGATCATGTCGGGCATGGTCAGCAAGGCGCCCTCGGGACAGTGGTTCAGACGGTTCGACAACGCCCACCACATCAACCTCGTGTGCAGCCGCGACCTGCTCGACTCGACGATCCGTACCGAGGTGCTCCAGCGGCCTCGCGTGACCTTGCGCGAGCAGACCGACCTCGTCGCACTCGAAGGAGACGCCGACCGCGTGACCGGGGTGCGCGTACGCGGGACCGCGGGGGACGGGACTCTCTCGGCCGACCTCGTCATCGACGCCACCGGACGCGCGAGCCGCGCACCGGTCTGGCTCACCGGCCTCGGACTGCCACCAGTGCGGGAGCGGGTCGTCGACGCCGGCGTCGGCTATGCGAGCCGGCTCTACCGGGCCCCCGCCTCGACGGGCGAAGACTTCCCCATAGTCAACGTGCAGGCGGACCCCACGCGGCCGCCGGGCAGGGGCGGCATTGTCCTCCCCATCGAGGAGGGCCAGTGGCTTGTCACCCTCTCCGGCAGCAGGGGAGGCCAACCCAGCCGCGACAACGCCGAGTTCGTGCCCTTCGCCCGTTCTCTCGCCCATCCCGTCATCGGAGATCTCCTCGAAAAGGCAGAGCCACTCACCGATGTCGTTACCACCCACAGCACGGCCAACAAGCGGCGCTACTTCGAGCAGTTGCCGAGTTGGCCGGCCGGCTTCGCAGTTCTGGGAGACGCCGTCGCCGGATACAACCCCGTCTACGGACACGGCCTGACGGCTGCCGCGCAAAGCGTCCTGGCGCTCAAGCGGGTGCTCGCGAAGCATGCCATCGGCTCCCGGGAGACGGCTGGGCTCATCCAGCGTCGCGCGGCACGCCCCGTGGGGCAGGCGTGGGATCTCGCCGTGGGCCAGGACGCCCTCTACCCAGGCGCCACGGACGAGGCGCCCAGCAGACTGGAACGTGTCGCTGCCACGTTCATCGACCGCGCCGTTGACGCCGGGGCGCGCAACCCGCACGCCTTGCGGGTACTCCTGGACGTCATGAGCATGGAGCGGTCCCCGGCCCGGCTCCTCGGGCCCGACATGCTCTTTCGTGTCTTCCTCGGCCGGAAGGAGCCCCTCCTGGACGGCCCACCGCTGACGGAGGCCGAACGGAAGGCCGCAGGCCTCTGATCACGGCAAGTGATCCACCAGGCCCTACACGTCAGGGTCCGGCGGCGGAAGCGCACCTGCGATCCCGGGAAGAATCCCGGGCGATAGTGTGATCATCATGGCTGACTGGGATCTACGTCCGGCCTCGCTTCGAGACGTCGAGGCGGTGGTCGAATTACGGGCCGTGGTGATGCGGGCGGATCTGGAGCGGCTCGGACGCTACGACCCGCACCGCGTGCGCCAGCGGCTGCGGGACGGATTCGACCCGGCCCACACCTGGGTGATCGAGGTCGCCGGCGCGTTCGCCGGGTCCGTGGCACTGCGGCCGGCGGAGGACTGCCGGTGGTTCGAGCACTTCTACCTGGCGCCCCGTCTTCAGGGCTGCGGTATCGGCTCGGCCGTACTGAGCGAGCTGCTGGAGCGGTGCGATCGCATCGGTGTCCCCGTCCGGCTGAACGTGCTGCAGGGCAGCCCGGCCCGGCGGCTGTACGAGCGGTACGGGTTCACCGCCGAGGCGGAGGATCCGGTGGACGTGTTCATGGTGCGCGAGCCCCTGCCGGTGAGCGAGCCCGGCTGACAGGCGCCGGAACGGTTGCCTGACCTTCCGGGGCGCCTTCCGGGGCGTCCTGCCCTGGGCCGTCCGGCAGGAGAACCTGCCTTTCGGCTCCCCCTCAGTAGGGCCGACCGGCCCTACTCGGTCCCGGCGTGGGGAGGGACGATGGCTGGATGTCGCAGGAAGACACGTTTCACGAACTCGACCGGCAGGAGTGCCTTCGCCTCCTGGCGAAGGTCCCGGTCGGCCGCGTGGTGTACACCCGGCAGGCACTGCCCGCGGTCCTGCCGGTCAACTTCTGTCTGGACACGGACGACTCCGTTCTGCTGCGCACCTCGTCGGACTCGGAACTCGTCCGCGCGATCGACGGCGTCGTGGTCGCCTTCGAGGCGGACGAGTTCGACGCGGAGACCCGGTCCGGCTGGAGCGTGGTCGTCACCGGACGGGCCATCGTCGTGACCGACCCCACCGAGCACGAACGGCTGTCGCAGGTCGGCCCGACCTCCTGGATGCCGTTGCGGAGCACGGTGTTCGTGCGGATCGAATCGGAGATGGTCAACGGACGTGAGCTCAGGGGACACGCGTGAGCGGTGATCGCCGAACCGGACCCGCCGGACGGTTGACCTGCCTGCCGGTCGGCTGATGGCTTCAGGCGCCGTAGTGTTCCGGTTTCGGGGTGCGGGACAGCAGGACCGCGGCGGCGTCTTCCACGGTGGCCTCACCGTCGATCACGGCGGCGACGACTTCGGTGATCGGCATCTCGGCCCCGTGGGCCCGCGCCAGGTCCAGGATGGCCCGGCAGGACTTCACGCCCTCCGCGGTCTGGTTCGTCGCCTTGGTGGCCTCCTCGACGCTCATGCCCTGCCCAAGGTGCTCGCCGAAGGTGCGGTTGCGGGACAGGGGCGAGGAGCAGGTGGCCATGAGGTCACCGGCCCCGGCGAGCCCGGAGAAGGTGAGCGGGTCGGCGCCCATCGCAGCGCCGAGCCGGGCGGTCTCCGCGAGACCGCGGGTGATCAGCAGAGCGCGGGAGTTGTCGCCGAGGCCGAGACCGGCGGCAAGCCCGACGGCGAGGGCGATGACGTTCTTGGTCGCGCCGCCGAGCTCGCAGCCCGTCACGTCGGTGGTCGTGTACGGGCGGAAGTAAGGAGTGTGGCAGGCCCTTTGGACCGCGGCGGCCGCGGTCTCGTCGGGGCAGGCGATGACGGAAGCGGCCGGCTGCCCGCCGGCGATCTCCCGGGACAGATTCGGCCCGGACAGCACGGCGATCCGCTCGCGCGAAATTCCCGTAACCTCGTGGATCAGCTCGGACATGCGCAGCCCGGAGTGTGTCTCGATGCCCTTCATCAGGCTGACGACGACCGCATCCGGGGCGATGTGCGGGGCCCAGGCGGCGAGGTTCTCCCGTAGCGTCTGCGCGGGGATCGACAGCACCACGTATGCCGCACCGTCGAGAGCCTCGGCCGCGCTCGTCGTCGCCCGGAGGCGGGCTGGCAGGAGGACGCCCGGCAGGTAGGACGGATTCTGATGCCGCATGTTGATCGCCTCGGCGACCTCTGCCCGCCGGGCGTGGGCCACGACGTCGTTACCGGCGTCGGCGAAGACCTTCGCCATGGTCGTTCCCCACGATCCCGCGGAGAGCACCGCAACCCGGGCCACCCGACACACCCCATCCACGTCCTGAGTCCTGATCCCGGTCACCCTATCCGGCATCGCCGCGGTCACCCCGTCGACCGAGCCCTCTCGGAGCAGCCGCCGAATTTCGGCGGCCACATGAGCGACAGGGCGCCCCGCGCAGACACGTTCGACCAGCAGCCGCGCCCGAAGGCCCGCGCGTGGTGAGTCGCAGCAGGCCAGGGGTTCTGCCGACAGACTCAGCCAGCCGGTGCAAGGAGATCTCCTCGCACCGGCAGTGAGGTCTCCCGCAGGGGCGATGTCCCTCGACTGCCCCACCCGCGTCGCGGCCGTTCGTCCGTCATGACCGGATCGGGCTTTCACGGCGATGAACTGGGAATCATAGCGAGGTGCCCCCTTCTCATGTCCCGCCTCTCGCAGTCGACGGTCGCGGCAATTTCCTGGTCTCCTTCGCACGCGGGACCGAAGACGCGCCACCGTGTGACGCGCCGCTGCCGGCGGCGTTGGTCGCCATCTGGCACGCCGACCGTGTCCTCATGGTCTTCGATCGATTCCGCCAGGCGTGGGAACTGCCCGGCGGCCGCATAGAGGAAGGCGAATCCCTTCGGCAGGCGGCCGCGCGCGAGTTGCTGGAGGAGAGCGGCCAGGTACCCGACGGACCGTTACGGTTCATCGGCTACGCGGGCTTCGTACTCGCACCCGACCAACGAGCCGAGAACCTGGCGTTGTTCACAGGCCGCACCACCGATGTCCGGGGCTTCCAGGCCACCGAAGAGATCGTGGCCATCCGTTGGTGGAACCTCCGGGAAGTCCTCCCGGGACGTGTTCAACCCCTGGACACCTACCTCGCCCGACTCACGAGAGAGTAGGGCTCTGGCCCCTCCGACAATCCACCGTGCCGTTAGAACTCAAGCCAAGGTTCCGGTGTCCACGAGCCGGCCCGAGAAGCATGGGGTGTCGGGGGTGGTGGGCCAGGGTGCGACGTCGCGGCCGCAGTGCAGCGGCCGCCACTCAGAGGTGGCCGTCCAGGAACTTCCGTACCTCGGCGATGGTCATGGGCCCCGTGCCTTGCGCCACCGCCTCGCCCTCCTTCAGCAGGACGTAGGACGGGGCTCCGGTGACCCCGTATCGCTCGGTTGCGGCCGGACAGCGCGTGATGTCGGTGCGGACTGCCGTCAGGCGACCCGCGTATTCGTCGGCGACAGCACCCACGACGAGGTCCATCGCCCGGCAGGGCTCGATCGCCTTGGGCCATGTCCCGGTGAAGTAGGCGAGGACCGGGGTTTTGCTCATCCCGAGGATGAAATCGAACTCCGCGTCCTCACGGGGTTGGTGAACCCGCCTCACCATGGGATCTCCTGACTTCGCGTTCCGTCATTCCGTCCCCATCATCCCCCGGTGTCGCGGGCCCGTCGTCAGCGCGGTGCATCGGTCGGCAGCCTCTTGGGCGGGGGGCGTCTCCCGTGGGACGGCTGTCAGGGTCAGGCCGCGGACAGCAAGCGTCAGCACCCGGCCTGAGCGCATCCGCGCGGGTCGGCCGTGTTCGGAGTGGGCGGGCGCGCTCGGGGACCGCGAACCGGACCGGCGAACTCTCGTACCACGCCTGCGACCTGATGGGGCTGCGCCCGGAGGTCGCCGACGGGCTCCCGGCAGCACTCGGCCTCCGGCCGTGTGCGTCGAGAACTGTCCGAATACCATGCCCACTTGCCCCTGAGACAGGTCAGTTCGGGGCGCTCCCGGCAGTTGCGTACAGGTCATGAGCTTCACGGAGCGCCTCACCTGCCGCCGAGTTGGCGCCGGTGACCAGGTGGCCTATGGCTTGGTCGGTCAGAGATCGGATCAAGCGTCGACGGCTGCTGTCCGGACGGGCGGTGGCAAGCCGGCGCTCGAGGACGACGCTTTCACCCAGGGTCGGCATGACCTTCTCGATGAACTGCTGCGGAACGCAGTTGAACGCGACCGATTGGCGTATGTTCCGGCGGCGCAGCAGGGTCCCGAGCTCGGCCAACTGTGTGGGATCGAGTGCCGACAGGTCCCCTGTCGTGGAAATCGCGTCATCGATGGCCTCGCGTCCCGCGCGGTAGCTCTGCCGGACGCTGAAGGCCCACCAATCAAAGCTGACGCCGAGGACCGGCTGGAGAGCCTGGGGATCTGGGCTGACGCCGATCGGGACGGCCCTGCCGTCGGTGGTCCGCTCGTCTCCGGCGCCGGACCTGGCGAACAACGCGGCCTGGACGCCTTGATTGAATCCGAAGTTCCCGCGGTCGCCTCCGGGTGGAAGCAGGTCGCAGACGGCGATGGCTTCGTTCAGGAGTTCTCCGGCTTCCTGTGGATGCCCGGTGTCGGCGAACCGGTGCGAGACCCCCGCGAGCCAGATCACCAGTCCGGTCCGGCGCCGTGGTTCGGCTGCGGCCATGCGGCGCTTGAGCTGGAGCGCCTCGCGTTCGGTCTCGAGGCTCGCGTCGGTCTGTCCCGCCAGATCGAGGTAGACCGCCAGATCCAGGAGTGACCACACGACGCCGTCAGGTGAGGGGTAGCCCGCCGGGCCCTCCGTTGCGCGGTAGATGTCGACCACCTCGCGTTGAGCGGCCACGGCCCGCTCGAACCGACCTGCTTCGGCAAGGCCGTGCGCGAACGCGCCGAGGATTTTGATCTCCTTGTTTCCGTCCTGACGGTGACGGTTCAACTGCCGGGCAAGCGCCGCTGCCTCGGTCTTTGCCGCCAAGGAACGATCATCGGCATGCACAAGCGAGTAGTGCAGGCCGAGGTAGGAGATTGCGTGCATCGCGGCTGCGAGGTGTTCTTCTGAACCGCCGGCGAGAAGGTCCCGATAGATTGCCGCGGCCTCCTCGAAGAACGGGATGCGCGCAGATAGCCTCTCGCGATCGATGCGCCATCCGAACTCCACCAGGCGCCGAGCGAGCACCGGCAGCCCGGTGCCCGGCTCCTCGCGGGCCGATGACCGTGCCTCGGCGATCGACTCCTCGGTGACCGGCTCACTCCTCATCGAAGCCCTCCTTCGCTGTTGTGCACCTGGTGATCAGGTAATCCTGCGGATGCGCCGGCTGTCCCGACAACTCCCTGAAGGCGAGCCCAGCGGGACGCAGAACGTCCCGGCGGGCCTGGTGACCGTGACTGCCGGACGTGTCGATCATGCCGGTCACGCGGTTCACGCCGGAGGGAAGTATCTGAAGGCCGTCAAGATGAGTACGAGGACTCAGGCCGTGGCGTCGTCCAGGAGCGAGGATGAGGATCAACGCCGTCCAGACCGGGAGACCTTTCGTGCTCAGCCGCACCGCCGACTTGCTGGTGCCCGCGTTCGGGCGTCTGTCGGTGACCACCGACGCATCCGCCGAGCTTGAGCCCGGCAGCATCATCGCCGCCAATCACACCTCGCTCGCGGACCCCGTCGTCGTGGTCGCCGCTCTGTACCGCCTTGGCATCGAACCGGTCATCATGGCGGCAGCAGGCCTGTGGCGGATCCCGGTGCTTGGCCGCATCCTCGTCAGCGAAGGACACATCCCCGTGCACCGGGGCGGTCCGCGGGCCGCGGCCGCCCTCGATCTGGCCGCGGAAGCCCTTCAGCAGGGGCGCCACCTCCTCATCTACGCCGAAGGGGGTCTCCCCCGCCGCAAGGACTCCGCGGAGGGTGCCCCAGGCCAGTTCCGCAGCGGCTTGGCCCGGCTCGCCGAGCACACCGGCGCTCGTGTCATACCCGTAGGCCAGGCCGGCGCCCGGCGGATGGTCTCAGGCGGTGTGGTCAAGCAGCTCGCCGGTCTTGCGACGGCACCGGTGCGCCGTCCTCAGCTGCATGTCCACGTGGGCACGCCGCTGGTCCTGTCCGGCGACCGAGCCGCGCGTACAGCAGGTGCCAGAGCCGCGGTGACCGCAGCCTGGCGGACAGCCGCCGCGCACCTGGGCGAGCCGGCCACGCTCGCCGCATAGCTCTCACCGACTGGTGTGATGCCGGACTGCGGCCCCTTCATGGTCAGGACCGCTCCATTGGAGGCGGAGGAAGCGGCCGACAGTCAGCCGCTGATGTCAGAAGGCGTCCATGTCCCCTGGGCCTGCGACGCATTGCCCGGTCTCGTCCACTACGTAGATGACGTCACGGGTGCTCACGTTGTCCGGGTCCTCCGTCCTGCCGGGCTCGGGGTCGATGAACGGGCAGACCGACTCCACGCCTCGGACGACAATCCTGTACGTCACAGGCCACAGGCGTTCTTCGGTCCACCCGAAGTACATGCCGCCGCTCTCGCCCGGTGTTCGGTCAGGATCCCCCTCGACCACGACACCGCGCTCTCCGCACAGCGGACAACCGACCACGAGGGCATCCCACGCCGACTCATTGACCACTCGCACCGGCAGTCCTTCATCGTCGGTACCGCCGCACCCCGTGACGGAGACGGCAGCGATACCCAGCGCGGCCAGCAGCGAAATAGGCGGTCGCTTCCTGTTCCACCACAACGCGGCGTTGGGACTGCCTGACCTCAAAAGTCGCATGCCCGGACTCCCCCGTGATCATGGTCGTGTCAGGATCATCGCAGGTCATAGGCATGATCGGCAACGGTTCAGGGCGCTGACCACCGGGACCTGTGCGCCGTGCGGGTTCGGGCCCCTTCACGGGAGAGCCAAGGCCGCGAAGGGCCGCAGGTTCCCCTCAGCCACCTACGATGTGGGCATGCCATCGCCTGGGGCCGCTCCGGAAGGCCGCCGCGGGGAAACGAGGTCGACCGACCTGGTGCCCGCACGAACGGATCGGATCATCAGGGCACTGTCGTGGGGGTGGGCGTCTGCGCCCCTCATCACGTTCGCCCCGGCGATCGCGCATGCGATGGGGTTGCCGGACGTACGACGAGAGATCGGCTGGGTGTTCGGCCTGACGGGGCTGTTCACTGTCGCCCTCGCGCCGGCAGCGGGATTCGTGGTGGCTCGGGTCAGCAACCGGCGACAGGCACGCGGACGATTCCTGGTCATGGCCGCGGTGTCCACTCCGCCGATTCTCTGCCTCTTGTTTTTCGGAGTGCTGTTCCCCGAGTGCCCGGACGGATACCACTGCTGAGGGCTGCCTCGTAACCGCTGGTCGCAGGTGGGATCGTCTTGGGGTGTCTGCCGTGATCACGGCTCGGAACCGACCTGGAAGTCTTGTTCCGGGACAGCCGCCGCTACTTCCGCACCCACTCCCCCGGTTCGGCGTCCACAGCCATGCTGAACTGCAGCAGATGACCGTTGCGGTCGAGGATGAAGAAGATCGAGTCGGGCTGACGGCAGTCCTTGCCCGCGTCCGCGGCGTACATCGCCGGACTCAGCGCCAGCACGGGGGACACGGCGCCGACGGTGAAGGTGTTGTCGCAGTTCTCCGAGCCGTCCTCCGCGGCACCCGTCTCCCAGATCTGCACCAGGCGGCCGCTGGCCGGTCCTTGAGAGATCCGGAGCATCCCCTTGTCCCGGTTGCCCTCGATCGCCGGCACCCAGACGCCGACGTATTCGTCCGGCACCGCTTTCCTGCCTTCGGTCGACCGGTAGAGCTCGGCCGTCACGTCGCCGGACTTCCACACCAGCACGTCCCGCGACCGTACGGTGAGGGTTTGCCGGGACAGCGGCTTGCAACGCCCCTGCGGTACCTCCGCCGTCACCTGACCCCTGTCGACGACCAGCGAGTCGGCATCGGCGGAGACCAGCTTGGCGCGCCCGGTGCACTGCGCGGATCCGGCGGTGTCGATGTAGGCGGCGACCTTGTCGCCCTGCCGGCCCGTCGAGATGTCCAGGCGCAGCACCCGCCTCGGATAGTCGACATCGCCCTTGAGTACGCCTTCCCAGGCGCCGACGAAATCCTTCGCAACGCCCGGCCCGGTACTCCGCGACGCCGCCCCTGCGGCGGCCGAACCGGTCGCGGAGGGCTTCCCGTCCGCCCCGGGATCCGCGTCACCGTTGTAGTGGAGCGCCAGCGCCGTGCCGGTGGCCACCGCGGCGAGTGCCAGCACTCCCGCGAGCAGTGGCTTCCACCGCCGCCCGGACCGTTCCAGCGCCGGTGAACCCTGCGGCGGTGTCTCCGCGTTGAGCAGCCTGGCGGCGAGCCTGCCGAGATCGGCCAGCAGTTCCGCGGGCAGCCAGGGGGCGGCCACGTCGGTGCGGGTGTGGGCGGCGATCTGCTCGGCGGTGGGCCGCCTCTGCGGGTCCTTGGCCAGGCAGGAGGCGACCAGGCCGGCCAGGGTGTGCGGCACCCCGGCGAGGTCCGGTTCCTCCTCGGCAATTCGGAACATCAGCGCGTGCAGGCCCACTTCGGCGGAGCCGAACGGCAGCCGCCCCGTCGCCGCGTACACCAGCACCGACCCGAGACTGAACACGTCCGAGGCAGGCGTCACCCGCTGCCCGCGCACCTGCTCCGGCGACATGAAAGCCGGCGAGCCGATCACCAGTCCGGTGGAGGTCCGCACACTGCCCGCCATGGTGTCGAGCGCCCGCGCGATGCCGAAGTCGATGATGCGCGGTCCGTCGACGGTCAGCAGAATGTTCGACGGCTTCAGGTCACGGTGCACCAGGCCCGCGCCGTGGATGGCGCGCAGCGCCCGGGCGAGGCGCCCGGCCAGGCAATGCAGTGTGTCCTCGGGCAGCGGCCCGTAGTCCGATTCGACGACCTGCTGCAGAGAGGGACCGGGCACGTACTCCGTGGCCACCCAGGGTGCGGTGGCCACGGTGTCGGCACCGAGCACAGGCGCCGTCCACTCACCGCCCACCCTTCGCAGCGCGGCCACTTCCTGGTGGAACCGGGCCCGGAACTCGGGCTCTTCGGCCAGCTCCGCCTTGACCACCTTCACCGCCGCGGCCCGCCCGCCGGCGGAACGTCCCAGGAAGACCTGCCCCATACCACCGGCACCCAGCCTGCCGATCAGCGTGAAGTCCCCGATCTGCCGGGGATCCCCCGGTTCCAGGACATGCATCAGTGCCCCGCTCTCCCCGTACGTCAATGCGCTCCGCGCGGCGGCGACATTACCGGTTCGAACAGCACACTGCGGTGGGGCGCGTTGCCGGTGCCCGTACCGGGTTCGAGTTCCGCGTCCAGCAGTTCAGGGTCAAAGCCGTGGCTGGGCCATTCGGCTGCCGTCGTCCGGCGTCCCCGTGGATCTCGATGACGTTGCCACGGAAGCGTGCCGGTGCCCGCATGGGGCGGCGTCGGACGCCTGCCGTGAAAGGACCGGGCATGTACAAATCGGTGCGCATCCGGTGGGCACCTGGACGTATGCCAGGACGGTGGCGGACACGATCAACAGCCTCTACATCGTCCACCCCGGATGGACCCAACTCGCCGTCAGGCTCCAGGAGCTGTGGCAGGGCAGAGAGCCGCAGCCCGCCGCGCCGGACACGTCACCCCTCCCCTACCCGATCCCGTACCTGGGCGAGGAGCAGGCCGGGGCCGTGTTCTGCGGAGACAGCCCCAACCCGCGTGATCCCCAGGTCTACCACCGGCTCGAAGAGGCGAGTGCGGCCCGGACAGGCGACGCCGGGCGCTACTGGACCTGGGCCGCCGAGCCGTGTGCCACCTGACCGGCGACAGCCGCCAACCGCCACACCGGCCCGTGGAACAAGCCCACGTCCAAGCCCATCCTCGTCGTCGGCACCGCCTACGGCCCCTCCATCCCCTACCGCGACGCGCAGGCCATTGCCGGGGAACTGGCCGACGCCCGTCTGCTCACCAACACCGGCTACGGGCACACCGCACTGCTCAACCCCAGCACCTGCATCAACGCACACGAGAGCCGCTACTTCATCGACGGCACCCTCCCGCGCCCCGGAACGAGATGCGCCCAGGACGCTCCGCCCTTCTCCGCGCCCTGACACACACGGGACGCCTCCGGGAGAACGAGCCGGTCCGTGCCCGGAAGGGCGGCGCGGACCGGCTCAGGGACGCGGTGGCAGCGCGAACTCCTTCGGGAAAGAGCCCTCCTGACGTGACTGCCGATGAAGACCGACAGGCGTTTCGCCATGCGACAGTTCTACGATCACGGTTCATGACGACTCCCGACTGCTTTGCATGTGGCCAGGAAGCGGGGTTCGACGACCTTCCGCCACGCGAGTGCGTGACATATGACCAGCACTGGCGGGTGGCCCACGCCTTCAACACCGCGCTGCCGGGCTGGCTGGTGCTCCTTCCTCGACGCCACGTCGCCGCGGTTCATGACCTCACCGACGACGAGGCATCTTCCCTGGGGACGTGGCAGGTGAAGCTTTCCCGAGCCCTCCGAACCATGACTGGTTGCGCGAAGACCTACGTCATCCAATTCGCCGAGGCCGAAGGATTCGCGCACGTGCACTTCCACATCGTTCCGCGCGCGGAGGATCTGCGGCCGGAGCATTGCGGGCCGGGCATTTTCGAGCTGCTTCGACGACCGGAGACAGAGCGTGTATCGGCCGACCAGGCAGACCGGATTGCCCACTCCCTCCGATCCCAATTCCAAGATCACCCGAACCCTCGGTAGGCGGCGTGGACCGTGTCGCGCACGCAAGCGAGAGCGACCGGTCGGTTTCAGAGGCAACCTGCCGTCGCGAGCCGCTACGACAAGGTCGCGGTCTACTGCGAAGTGACCGTCCTCGTCGCAGTGTTCAGCAGCTGGCCGTGAGCAGCCTGACCGAACGGCTCCTAGACAACGTCGAATTCGTTGCCTTCGGGGTCCTGCAGCTGGACGGCGTAGTGCCCCATGTCCGGCGCATCCGTGATCCGGAGCACAGTGGCGCCGGCTTTGACGAGTCTGTCCACTGTGGCGGTGACCCGCTGCGTGCGGACCGCCAACGGGACGTCGCGCCCGCCGCCGACCTTCAGGTCGAGATGTATGCGGTTCTTGGTGGCTTTGGGTTCTGGAACCTGCTGGAACCACACCCGGGGCCCTTGTCCTGCGGGATCGACGATCGACTCCGGGACGTCGCCCGCACCCGCCGGAAGCTCCTCCGCGGGCACGCCCATGGCTGCCCAGTACTCCCGCCACGTGGCATGGTCACCCGGCGGGGGTTCGGGTACGTATCCCAGAGCCTCGCTCCAGAACGCCACCATCCTCGGCGGGTCGGCACAGTCGATCGTCAGTAGCAGCGTCATCTCCATATCCAGAGCCTGACAGACGCCTCTGACATTCACGCCGGACCGGCCCCACCAAGCACGCGGACGCCGGCCGCTGTTCGAAACTGCTGACACCGTGTCCTGCATGGTCAGCTTGAGGAAGCGCTTGTAGCAGCAGATGGCGGCGGCGAGACCAAGGAAGGCCCGGTAGTTGCGGGGGTGGCGCTCGTAACGAGGGGACAGGCGGCGGTATCCGGTGAGCCAGGAGATCGTGCGCTCGATGACCCACCGCCGGCGGCCCAGGCGTTCGCTTGAGTCGATTCCCTTGCGTGCGATGCGGATGTCAATGTGCTGGCTGTGTAGCCATTTCCTCAGGTCAGGGAGGTCGTAGGCCTTGTCGGCGTGGAGTCGCTCGGGCTTGGAATACTCGCTGTGGGATCCGTGTCCTACGTGGAGATGGGCGACCATCGGCTTCAGCCCGAGGCTGTCGTGAGTGTTCCCTGCGGAGAGGCCGACGCGTAGAGGCAGTCCGTTCGCGTCGGACAGGACATGCGTCTTGGAACCGGGCTTGCCCCGGTCCACGGGAGACGGACCTGCAAGTTCGCCCCCTTTTAGCGCGGACATGAGCGGAGTCCAGTACCGCCCGGGACAGGTCGACCAGGCCCTGGCCGTAGAGCATCTCGAGCACCTTCTGGTGCAGCCGCCCCCAGACGCCGGCTCGCGACCAGATCAGGAACCGGCGGTGCACTGTCGACTTCGACGCCCCGAAACACGGAGGCAAGGTCCGCCAGGCACAGCCGCTGACCAGGACGTAGACGATCGCCGCGAACACCGCCTCATCATCGATGTTGGCCACCCCGCCGCCCTGCGGACGCACGCGTGCCGACGGCAGCAACGGCTTCACGATCTCCCACGATCCGTCCGGCACGATCCATCCCCCCGTCCACTCCCCATGACCCGGCCAACGGCCAACTGACCATGTAGGACACGGTGTAAGTCGACGGCCTCTTCAAGCACTCGAACTCGCGATGGCCTTGGCGTCCTCAGCCGCAGGGGCATTGAGCAGCAGGCGCTGACCCAGTCCACAAAAGGGGGCGTCATCAGCCTGGGTGCGACGCCGCCCGACAGCAACGCCTGCACCTGGTCGACTGGCGCAGGGGCGCCTGGTGGTACGCACGCCTGTACGGCACGAGCGATCTGCTGTGAACCCGGCTCGAAACACCCCTCGTCCGCTCCCCTCGCCCAGAAGTTGGACTGTGGGCGGATGGCTGCCGAGTGCGGCCCGTGCCACCCCGTTAACGACTCCCACTGAGCGAATAGATGTGCCGGGCCCACCGGGACCCGGCACACACTCGAGTGAGATCCGTACGAACGAGTTCCGCCGCCGTGCCGCGCCCGCCAGGATGGAGCGGGTGGCAATGTCACCCTTCGCTGCCCGAGCGCCATCGGCTGCGACCGGCTGCGTGGCGACTCCTCGGGCGGCTGCTGCCTGCCGTGCCCGGCTTCGATACTCGCGAGGCCGGGCACGGCAGTCAGGGGGCCGTGCTGCCGGGGCTCAGGCGTCGATGATGACGGGGATGATGAGGGGCCTGCGGCGGTAGGTGCGAAACGCCCAGTTCGCCACGGCGCGGGCGATGAGCTGTTCGAGTTGGACCGCGTTCCCGACGCCTTCGTCGGCGGCGGTGGCTAGGGTCTTCTCGATGACGGGGATGACCGGCTCGAAGGTGGTGTCGTCATGGGCGAAGCCGCGGGCCAGGAAGTCGGGGGCTTCGGCGAGGGCGCCGGTGTCGGCGTCGACGATCGCCACCACCGTGACCACACCCTCTTCCCCAAGCGTGCGGCGGTCCTTGAGGGAGGCTTCGGTGACGCCTCCGACCTCCATCCCGTCCACGTAGACGTAGCCTGCGGGAACCTTCCCGGTGATGGACGCGCGGCCGTCGACGAGGTCGACGACGACGCCGTCCTCGGCGATGACGACCCGGTCCGGGTCGACACCGGTACGGATGGCGAGGTCGCCGTTGGCCTGCAGATGGCGCCATTCGCCGTGCACAGGCATGACATTGCGGGGTTTGACGATGTTGTAGCAGTAGACGAGTTCGCCGGCGCTGGCGTGCCCGGAGACGTGGACCTTGGCGTTGCCCTTGTGGACCACGTGGGCGCCCCACCGGGTAAGCCCGTTGATGACGCGGTAGATGGCGCTCTCGTTGCCGGGGATGAGGGAGCTGGCGAGCAGGACGGTGTCGCCCTTGCCGATACGGATCTGGTGGTCGCGGTTGGCCATCCGTGACAGCGCGGCCATCGGTTCGCCCTGGGAGCCGGTGCACACCAGAGTGATCTTGTGGTCCGGGAGCTTCTCCAGCTCCTTCGTGCTCACGACCAGACCGGAGGGGACCTTCAGATAGCCCAGGTCACGGGCGATTCCCATGTTGCGGACCATCGACCGGCCGACGAAGGCGACCTTGCGGCCGTGCTGGTGGGCGGCGTCCAGGACCTGTTGGATGCGGTGCACATGGCTGGCGAAGCTGGAGACGATGACCCGGCGCGGCGCGGTGCGCAGCACCTGCTCGATCGCCGGGTTCAGCTCACGCTCGGAGGTGGTGAAGCCGGGTACTTCGGCGTTGGTGGAGTCGGTGAGGAACAGGTCCACGCCCTCCTCGCCGAGGCGGGCGAAGGCACGCAGATCGGTGATGCGGTCGTCGAGAGGGAACTGGTCCATCTTGAAGTCGCCGGTGTGCAGCACCATCCCGGCGCCGGTGCGGATCGCGACCGCGAGGCCGTCCGGGATGGAGTGGTTGACCGCCACGAACTCGCAGTCGAAGGGCCCGAAGCTGCGCCGGTCGCCCTCCCGCACGCGCACCGTGCGCGGCCGGATGCCGTGTTCCTTGAGCTTGGCCTCCAGGAACGCCAGCGTCAGCTTGGAGGCGACGATGGGAATGTCGGACCGCTCGCGCAGCAGGTAGGGCACGCCGCCGATGTGGTCCTCGTGGCCATGGGTGAGGACCACGGCCACGATGTCGTCCAGCCGGTCCCGGATGGAGGTGAAGTCCGGAAGGATTACGTCTACGCCGGGCTGGGTCTCTTCGGGGAACAGCACGCCGCAGTCGACGATGAGCAGCTTGCCGGCGTGCTCGAAGACGGTCATGTTGCGGCCGATCTCGCCCAGGCCGCCCAGGGCGATGACCCGCAGCCCTCCTTCAGGAAGGGGCGGAGCGGCTTTCAGCTCGGGGTGTGGATGACTCATGCCTGGACGTTACCCGGAGAGTGGGACGAGGTGATCCATTGCCTGGGCGATCTCTTCCTCCTGCCGAGCGGATCGAGCGGTGCCGGCAGCAGGCCAACGACCGCCTCACCAGCCGCCTGCGGCACCACCCAGGGCTTCCTCCGCGCGATCGGCGAAGCCCTCCTGATCACCTCGCTGCGCTCCGCGGGCGGCCACCGCCGCTACTCCCGTTACCAGCTGCGCATCGCGGCCCGCGCCCGTGAGCTCGTGGACCGGGGCACTCCGATCGAGGCCGCGTGCCGCATCATCATCCTCGAGGACCAGCTCGAAGAGGCCCAGCAGCTGAACGCCGCATACCGCCGTGAGACCGGAACGGCGGACTCGACGATTGCTGTTTAGGGAGCGGTCTGCGGCGAGCTGGAGGCGTCAGCCATCTGCTGCTCGTGGTGGTGCTTGAGCGCGTCACGGGCCGCGAGGAGGTCGGCCGGGGCGAGGCTGGTCCAGTACGCGTACGTGACGATCGTCCCGGCGAGTTCGACTTCCCGCTCCCGTAGCCGGGCGATCTCCGCCGCGTCCTGGGGATCCCAGCCGGGGGGAGGAGGGCCGGGACGACTTCCGCCAGGCGTTCTCGTGCGTCTCCCACGCATCCAGCAGGTCGGCCGACCACGCCAGCCCGTCACACGGGTGAGGGCCCGATACCGGTGCGTGGAGTCCGGTCCCTCCGACCGCACGCCTTTCAAGAATGGGATTCCTGATCCGGCCCGCGATGACCTGCTCAACGATTTCCATCACCTGCAGACACGCACTGGACGTACTTCGTCTGCCGCCCTTCCTGGACACGGGAAAACGAAAACGAGGTGGCACTCCTGGAGGGTGTCGTCACGCTCGCCCGTCACTTCGGCGCTAACGAGGTGCTGCGCAAGAGCGGGCAGTACGGGCCGCGGGTCGAGGTCCCCGAGAGCGCTGACGTACAGACTCGTCTGCTCGCCTTCATCGGACGTCAGCCCTGAGCGACGCGTCCGGCCGGATCACCGCCCGGACGCGTCGTGTCCCGGTCGGGCCACGCCCGCACCCGGACGAACCCGGTATGGGCCGTGGCGTCACACCACGGCCCATACCGGCTCGACTCGAGTGTGCGGCGCGCAGCGCTCGACACACGTGCAGGACGCTGGGTCAGCGCGCCTTCTCCAGCTTGGCGAGGGCCTTCGCGAGGCCGTTGACCCAGAGCTGGTTCACGCGGGAGCGCTCGGCCGTGTTCGGGTAGCGGTTGGTGCAGGACGTGCCCGGGCCGCCGCCCGACATCAGCTCGCTGCACGGACCGCTGTAGTGGTCCGGCAGACCCAGCACGTGACCGGTCTCGTGGGCGGTGACGCGGATCGAGTCGTACTGCCGGTTCTGCGCGTAGTCGAGGAAGATGTAGCCGCTGCCGTGGCCGTCCGTGGAGGCGTACGATCCGCGCGAGTCGTTGCCCTCGTAGTAGGTGAAGTCCGCACCGCTCGAGGTCGCCTGGAGCTTGACGTTCGACACGGAGCTGTTCCAGATCGAGGCGGAACTCGATATCTGGGAGCGGAAAGTCGGCGCCTGGGAGGCGTTGTAGTAGACGGTCACCGACTGCACGGAGGGGTTGGCCGCCTGCTTCTTGGCGACCGACTTCAGGACGGCGTCGAAGAACGCCTTGTTGCCGGCGGTGTCTTCGGCCGAGCCGGCGTACCGGGCCGTCGCGGCGGAGGCGGAACCGGCCGGGGCGGAGTCCGCCGACTTGGCGCTCGCCGGGACCGCGGTGCCCAGCGCTGCGGATGCCAGACCGAGGCCGAGCGTGAGAGCCAGAAGCCTCCTGGAGGCCTTCGACTTCATGCGGGAGGACAGCATGGGGGTGCTCCTACTCGTTCGTGTGGGGTGGTGAACGATTGGTTCAGCAGGAGTCTCGGGGAGGCCAAGGGGGCGGCGGATGATGGCATTCGGGGATAGCGCGGAGCTATCGGGGAGCCGACTCGTCAGGCTTCGTCGCGTTTTGAACATCTGGTGCGCCGCTCCGCGTCGCCCTACCCTTCCGGCATGGAGCTCGAGGTGAGGCACTTACGTGCCCTGTGCGCCATCGCCGACACGGGCAGCCTGCACAAGGCGGCCCGTGAGCTCGGGGTGGCACAGCCCTCGTTGAGCACCCAACTGCGCCGCATCGAGCAGGCACTCGGCGCGCAGCTATTCGTCCGCGCGGGCACGGGCTGCCGCCCCACACCCCTGGGCCACGCGGTGCTGAGCCGTGCCAGGCCTCTCGTCGCCGAACTCGCCGCGATCGTCACGGAGACGAGGGCGGCGGTGGCCCGGGCCACGGATGAGTACACACTGCGGATCGGTGCCACGGCCAGCCGTGCCCTGCCCGGCTGGCTGCGCCGACTGCGCGCCCGTGTTCCCCGCACCGAACCCACACTCCGGATGGACGTCTCCGCGAACTCCCTGCTGCGCATGGTCGCCGGGGGGTGGCTCGAACTGGCCTTCGTGCATGAGGTCGAGGGCAGTCCCCTGTGCATCCCGTCCGGGCTCTGTCTGCGCGTCCTGGTCGAACGCGAACCGCAGTTCGTCACGCTCGCCACCGACCACCCGGCTGCGGAACGTTCCGAGGTGCGGCTCGCCGACCTGGCCGACAACCACTGGATGGTGGACTCCACGGTCGACGGCGAGTGGGACGCGCTCTGCCGTGTCCTGCGGGACGCGGGGCTCGAGCCCGACATGCTGCACGGCGACTACCTCACGGCGTACTCGCTGGCCGCCACCGGCGAAGTCGTCACGGTCAGCCAGCCCACCGCCCGCCCGCGATCCGATGTCGTCGTCCGGCCCCTGCAGGGCGACCCGATAGGAGTACGACTGCTGCTCGCCGCCCGGTCGGAGGCCGAACTCGATCTCGGATACGACGAGTTGGTGGACGCCTACTGGGAGGCGGCCCGTCAGGCACCGGCCTACCGTGAATGGCTGAAGCGTTCGGGTACGCCGGAGGCCACGCGAGTCCTGTGTGAACCCGGGACCGCCGACACGCGGAAGACGCCCGAGCGGGTGCTCACGACGGACGGTACCGGCATGGGCAAAGTCGTGCGGTGACTGGGTGGGTCCGGGCTCGTGATCAGTCTTTGCGCATCAGGAGATGGTCCGACGGGTCTGATGCACGATTGGGTGAGGTTGACCTGCCCCACGGTTTGGGTTCCAGCTGCGGTGGCTGACTGGCGGCGGGGATACCGGCCGATCAGCCCCCGAGAGCCAGGCAGTTTCGCCCGGCGCGCCCTGCTCCCACGCGAAGCCGACGCGCCTGATCGGCGAATACGCGGAATGCTCCGCAACCTATGCGGGTCACGCGGGGCGGGGCGCCGGCACCAATGCCCCGTCCCGCCCCGAGCCGATTGGCTCATGCTGCGTGCAGAAATCGGACTGTGAGAGATCGCAGCCGTCGGCGTACCTTCTCCGGGCTGCTGTCAGCTCAGATCGTCGGCGTGTCGTCGATGGCCTCCTGGTGCGGTTCGACGATGAACTTCCAGCCGACGCTGGGCTCCATGAACCGCACTCGGGTGGGGTAGATGTCCAAGGCGCGGCGGTCGCGGTTCTGGCCGCTCGTGCCCTTTCGCCCGCGGGCCGGCTCTTCGTACAGGTCGACCTTGACGTCCGGCACCGCCACGACTTCCTCGTTCCAGCGCTGAACGATTCCCGCGCCGAACGCTTCCCTTGCTGCGGTGTAGAGCGACTCCAGAGATTCCTTGTTCCCGTTGGGCACGAAGAGAGCGAGGTTCAGGAGGACGCCAGCACTCTGGAGAACCTCGATTTCTTCCCCAGCCTCGTCGGCAACCCAGATCCCACGCTCTTCAACGTTGTTCGGAAGAACATGAATTTCCTTACCGAAAATTGTCCTTGCGATGAAGGATCCTCCATCGAAATACTTTCCCGGCTTCGTGAGGAAGGCCGGAGCGTAGCAGTCGAGAGAAAGATCGTCCAGCTCTGCCGAGACGAAGATCTCCTCCTGGAGACCCAATTCTGAAACTTCCTCGGCTGTAAGACGTCGAGCCGTAACCTTTTCGGTGTTCACGCTATTTCTCCTTCTTCGTATGGCCATGGACAGTCCGAAGATCCGCTGCTCGCGGCTTGGCCACGGCTCCACCCGTAGGCCTGGGTTGGGGCCGAGGCGAGTGGTGCCGACGGCCGAGCGCGTTGCTTGAGATCGCCGCTCCGGACAAGATCCCAGACACGGGACCCGGGCGGCAAATCTTCATGGGGAAAGGCGAAGGTGACAGCATCGCGTCCGGACACCGTGGGCTTCCCGACCCGCTCCTCCGGTCAGGACGCCCGCCCGCGTAGACCTGTTGAGCTGTATCGGTTTGCAGGTATTGATTTTTCGACGTGGATGTGTCAACACGTGGAGTTTTGATAACGGCCGGTTGGTTTGCGTGAGCAGTTCCAGCGCCGACATCAGGTGATTGCCCTTTGGTGGTGGCGGTTGTTGGTCACGCGGGCCACCGCTCAAGCTGGTGTCGGCTTTGCGGCAGTGAGGGTGTGTCAGCCGCACTTGAGTGGGCGAATTGTGTTCCTGCTGGTTGTCGGCCTGTGGCTGGGGGCTTGTCACTGACGCGGTGGTGGTACCTCGCGACCTCGCGGCTGTCGAGGGGCGGCACCATCCCCAGTTGGCTCACTGTCACGAAGCCGGCACATCGCCTGCGGGGCTGAAGTCGTCGTTCTGTGAGGGTGTTTCAGTAATGGCATTCACAGGCGGCGGTATGTCCACGAATAGGCAGTTGTGCCGGAAAGATCGATTACCGTGAGCGTACCCATCTGGCCGAGTGCCACCAGCTATCCGTGCAGGTCTCTCGCGCCGGCCCCAGGTTGTCGGGCCCGTCTGGGCAGCCTGCCGAGCTGCCCGTTCAGTGGCAGCAGATCGTCCATGCTCGGCTGCTTCTCCGAGCCGAGAAGCGCAGGCAGCATCACCGGCGTCTCCCTGAAGGAAGGACTCGCCCACCGCTCCGAACAGCGCGGCGGCCACCTCACTCTCTCTGGCCGCACGGCGCAGCCGCTCGCGTCGGCCGCGGCGCGGATCGCCCGGGAGATGATCCGCGCGTCCCCGCTGCGCGACGGATGGACACTCCTGCACGCCTCCGCCGTCGTCCGCGACGACCGGGCCCTGCTCGCCTTCGACCCCAAGGATGCGGGCAAGCCACTACAGCCCCGCTGCCGGCCCATCGCGGCTCCCAGCTCCTCGCTAACGACCGGGTGTTCGTGAAGGTCGTCGGTGACGAGCTGCGCGTCCCGCCCTGGCCGTCGCCGGGGCCGAGCCGTCAGACGTGACTGATGCTGTTCGTGCCACAACGGCCCTACCTCAGCGACAAGTTCAGCGATCACCGTCGGCGACAACCCGGTGATCCGGTACTCCGCCACGATCAACTCACGTGCCCCAGCCCCCGTCACGCTCAGTTCAACGAGCCAACTGGGCACCGAGCCACGGTCAACCGTGCACGAGGTCGCCAGCGCCACCTTCACGTATCCAGCACATCTCCTGCGGATCCCATCCTTCAGGCCTGGCGTTGACCAGGCAGTCTCTTGAATGCTAAAAGATCTTTCACACACTTTCTTTACATGGCTGATACACCTTTGGGGGCTCCCCGCGAGTCCCCCGATCTGGTGTGCCGGTCATCGAACGGCGGGGGTATCGATGGAGAATTGCCCAGGCTGCGTGACGGCCGCCACCGAGGCGCGCTTCTTCTGTCGCCAGTGCGGCACACCTGTCCAGGCCCAGGCACCGACAACGTCGGCGCCCGCGCCGCAGCACGCACCACCCCCGCCGGCCACCGCGCCCACCCTCGCCTTCGCACCCGTGTTCCCCGTAGCACCGGCTGCTCCCGTCGACGCGCCCGCCCCGGTTGCCGCGCCGCCACAGCTCGCCGCACCCACCTTGGCGGCCCCGGAGTTCACCCCGCCCACCCTGACGGTCCCGCAGTTCACCCCGGCATCAGCAGCAACCCCGCCCGCCTCCGCCCGTAAGCGACTGTGGGCAGCCGGCGGTGTCGCGGGGGTGGTAGCCGCGGCACTCGTCGCCGGCTACCTGCTGGGCAACGGCGGCACGACAGGATCCGTACGGACACCGGACACGGACGCGCGTGCCGACGTGGCGTCACCGTCGGCCGCTCCCGAGGCGAGCACACTGCAGGACGGCGCGGACACCGACACCGGGGACGATACGTCCGCGTCGGACGGCACCGATGAAGAGGTGTTGCTCGCGGACAGCACGTTCGATCCCGGCTACGTCTTCTTCCCGCCGTCCGCGAGCTCGGACTGTGTCCTGCCCAAGAGGAAGGACACCACAGGCCAGTACTTCACTTACGAGCCCGAGAACGCGACGGACAAGCTGGACGACACGGCCTGGCGGTGCGGGCACAGGACCGGTCGGTTGTCACTGGACCTGGGCGGTCCCACGCGGCTGACCAACGTCGGCCTGGTTCCCGGCTACACGAAGACCGACCCCGACGGGACGAACTGGTTCTACGAGAACCTGACCGTGACGAAGGCGAAGTGGACGTTCTACCTGCACGGACAGGTGGTCGCCCAGTACACCGAGGTGATCGACGAGCCCGAAGAGGCGATGGAGTGGATCACCTTGCCGTCAGCCGTCACCGCGGACAGCGCGAGCCTCGACGTCGTCGAGACGGGCAACCCCGACGCCCGCTTCCCGTACATCGCGATCAGCGGCATCGGACTGGCGGACGACAACAACGTCTGAGCCCCATCCACCCTCCGAACCATGACAAGGAACACCAGAACAAATGACCACCCCGGCCTTCGCGGCCCAGGCCGAGTCCCTCTCCAACGCGACCTACTTGGGGAACCAGCTCAAATACTCCCCTAAACTCGATGCAAAGCTCGCCGGCGTCGTCGACCCCTCCGACCTGCGTTCCTTTCTGAAGCGGGCCCGCTGGGCGTTCATGGCGACGGTGCTCTTCATGCTGCCCGTCGCTCTCATCATGCTGGTCTCCGGCGGCCTAGAAGCGATCCCTGTCCTCCTCGTGATGCCCCTGATCGCTTCCCTGGCCACGCTCTTCATACCCGACCGCCAGGGCCTGTCGGAGTGGCAGCTGGTCGTCGACGGCAAGGCGGCCGCCGCGGAATCCGCCTACGGCGTGATCTACCAGGTGATCAGGGCCCGGCAGTTGCCCGCTTCGGTGGTGCCCCGCCGCTTCCGGACGGTTCACGACCCCACGATCAAGAACTTCCTGGTCATCGCCGACGGCGAGTACCAGGTCTACGTCTCGGTCTTCGCGTACGGCACCGGCCTCTACGTGGGCTGGTCCCTGTGGAGCAGCAGGCGTCCCATGGCGATGTTCAGCCGCTTCCTCAAGGACTCCGTCACCAGCCCCTTCGCGGGACAGAAGGTGTTCAAGGGCCAGCTCTCCTCGCAGCGGGCGCGGGCGCTGCGCGAGGCCGTCCACTCGGCGGTCCGTGAAGGTGTGGACGCCGCCAACCACGACATCCGTGTCCCGCTGAGCCAGACCTTCGGCCATGACATCCCGGTCGAGACCGTCGCCCTGCCCACGGCAGCGGCGGCTCCCGCGGCCTGGCCCGGGGCCGCTCAGCCGCCCGCCCCGTTCCACCCGCCCGTCCCGGCCTCCCCGCCCGCACTGTGAGCAGCACTCCCGCCACGCCCGTCCAGGTCCAGCAGGCCACCACGGTGATCGCTCCGGCGACACCCCACGGCCACTGGGCCTGGGCGGGCCTCCGGCTGACCGCCGCCCGCGACCTCACCCGCAGTCACGAGTACGCCAGCCTGCC
The DNA here is from genome assembly GCF_036063235.1 of Streptomyces sp. NBC_00386. NCBI lineage: Bacteria > Bacillati > Actinomycetota > Actinomycetes > Kitasatosporales > Streptomycetaceae > Streptomyces > Streptomyces sp. NBC_00386. The sequence continues at coordinate 9,205,434 of NZ_CP107950.1, read as the reverse complement.
CGAAGCCGATCGACTGGCCCGTGCCGTCCGGGAACAGGCGGACTTCCTCGCGGGCAGGCTGGGCGCCCCGGCCGGTTACGCGCTGGAGCTCCGCTGGCTGTGGGACCCCGCGTCGGGCCGGCTCCAGGCTCATCTCCTCACCCGCGTATGGGCGCCTGATCCGGCGACGGCGGACGCGGCGGCCCGGGCGGAGACGGAACGGCTCTCCCTCACCGCGCCCCACGTGGTGACCGAGCCGCTGGACGCGAGCGAACTGCGCGCCGTACTGGCCCCGTTCGGCGCCGCGCCGGGCGGTGCCGTCGAGATCCGCAGGCGACTGTTCACCGAGACACCCAACCGGCCCGACGCCGGGGTGCGGTTCTACACGGCCACCCAGCCGTTCGCCGGCGCCTCGCGCCACTGGGAGGGCCTGCTCACCGCACTCACCGCGCATCCTCACCCGATCGCGCTGAGCATCGGTCTCACCCCCATGGCGGTGCCGGCCTCGCTGCGCACCGCCGTCGCCCACTGCGCCACCGCGTACAAACGCCTCGCCACCGACGGCGAGTTCGAAGGCGGCTCGCTCTACCACGGCAAGGTCAAGCTCACCGCGGACGCCTTCGCGGTGCGTGCCGAGCAGTTGTACGCCGACGCCGGGCGGCGCTACCTGAACACCGCTTTCCGGATGCGGTTGTCGTGCTGGTCGCCCATGCCCTTCGACGACTCGCTGCCCTCGCTGGCCGGCGAGACCTTCTCGCGCGGCGCGCCGGGGGTCTCCGACGGACGGCTGGACCCGGCCGCCCTGGGGCCGGCCTACCGGCTGGTGCGGCCGGCCGACCCCGCGCAGGCCTCCGTCTTCGCCGGGAACACCGGCTGGCTGGACTCCACCCTGTGGGGAGACGACGGCGGCTGGGCGCAGGCGATGCCCCCTGCTCTCCAACCGCTGGAATGGCTGGCCGACGTGACGGAGGCGAGCGCGGTCTTCCGGCTCCCGGTCGCCCTGAACGGCTTCGTGCCCGGCTTCCCCGTCCAGTCCGTCGAGCAGGCGACGACCCTGGCGTACGTACCCCAGGCACCGCATGTCGTCCTCGGACACGCGGCCGACGGCCGGACCAGGACACCGCTCGGCGTCGAGCTGGACGATCTGACCCGGCACTCGCTGATCGTCGGTGGCAGCGGTTCCGGCAAGACCAACTCGACGCTGTCCCTGTGCCGTCAGCTCTGGGCGGACCATCGGGTTCCGTTCACCGTGCTGGAACCGGTCAACACCGACCACGACGACTACCGGTGGCTCGCCACCCTCCCCGGCTTCGAGGAGATGCTCGTCCTGACCGCCGGTGACGAGGAGACCGCCCCGCTGCGCCTCAACCCCTTCGAGGTGCCGGCCGGCGTCCGGATCTCCACCCACGCGGGCAACCTGCTGGACTGCTTCGACGCGGCCTTCGGACTGTGGGACCCGCTTCCCTACCTCTACCGCACGGCACTCACCGAGACCTACCGGCGCAAGGGCCTGGACGTCAACGCCACCGCGCGCGGCGACGAGGAGTGGCCGGTGCTGGCGGACTTCGTCGACATCATGGAGAACGTGGCCGACGGCTACGACTACGCGGGCGAGGCACGCGCCAACATCGTGGCCGCTTCCCGGCTGCGCGCGCGGTCGCTGGCCGAAGGGGCCTGCGGGCCGGTGTTGTCGGCACCCCGCTCCATGCCGATCGGCGAACTGCTCAGCCGCCCCGTGGTGGTGGAACTCGCCTCGCTCGGTGACTCCCAGCAGCAGGCGCTGGTCATGGCGCTGCTCCTGAACGCGATGACCGAGCACTACAAGGTGCACCGGAACTCCTCGCGGCTGGCACACGTGACGCTGGTCGAGGAGGCCCACCGGCTGCTCCGGCGTCCGCAGCCCGGAGCGGGGTCCGCGAAGGAGGGCGACGCCACGGCCAGAGCGGCGGAGGCGTTCGCCAACACCCTCGCGGAGAACCGCAAGTACGGGGAAGGGCTGGTGGTGATCGAGCAGGATCCGTCCAAGCTGATCCCCGACGCGTACAAGAACACGGCGCTGAAGATCGTCCACCAGCTCAAGGCGGCGGAGGACCGGCGGCTGGTCGGCGACACCATGCTGATGAACGACGACCAGCGCGATCATGCCGCCGTGCTGCCGAAGATGTCGGCGTACGCGGCACACTCGCGCATCGACCGCCCGGTACTGGTGGAGGTCCCCGACGTACGGGCGAAGGACGCGGCCCGGCTGGGTGCCGAACGGGCGCCGCTGGCCGGCCGGGAGGAACTCGCCCGCAGGCACGCCCGATGGGCCGGGGCTTCTCCGGTCGTCGCCGAGTCGCTCCGCCCGCAGGCGCCCTGCGGGTTCTGTCCGGTGGACTGCGCCCTGGAGTTCCTGGCGGGGCGGGCGGCCGGACAGGCCACGGGCTTCGTCCGGTTGATGGAGGAGGGTGCCTCCGAGCGTTTCGTGGTCGCCTGGTGGCGGCGGCTGGCCGGCTACCTGGACGAGACCGGTGAGTCCGTGCGACCACGGCACATCCCGTCGGACGACTCCCACTGGCGGGTCGCCCTGCTGCGGGCGGTCCACGCCGCCGCCTATCCCAAGTCGACGGCGGAGCCGACGGCCACCCGGAAGGCGGCCGAATGGGTCCGTCAGTTCCACCGGTATCTCGACAGCCCCGCGGGGCGAACGGTCGCAGCGAAGAAGGGGAGTTGACAGTGTCGGAACAGTCCTGGTCGATGGAGCCGGCCGTCGAGTCGGCGCCGGAGTCCGTCGAGGCCGGTGCGGCGGAGGACTTCGAGGCCGCCTCGGAGCCGGAGCTGCCCGAACCGGTGGAGATCGACTTCTCCCAGTACGCCGAGGCTCCGGAACACGACCCGGAGGGTGACGAGACCGAGCCTGAAGCGGAAGCGGCGTTCGAGGTGGATGTCGAAGCCGCGGCCGCGGCCGGGGCTGACGCCGAGGTCGCAGCCGTGACCGCGGCGGACTCCGAGGTGTCGGCCGAGTTCGAGGCGGAAACGGAAGCGGAAACGGAGGCGTCGGCCGAAGCAGAAGTAGAAGTAGAAGTAGAAGACGAGATCGAGTTCGAGGTGTCGGCGGAGTTCGAGGCCGAAGCCGAGGCCGAGTTCGAGGCCGAAGCGTCGGCCGAGTCCGAGACGGAAGGCGAAGCGGAGGCGTCGGCCGAAGCAGAGGCGTCCGCGGAGGCGAAGGCCGAGGCGGGAGCCGCCGCCGCAGAGGGTGGCGCCGGTCGAGAGCCCGAACTGCCTGACCCTTTCGAGCTGTTGAAGAACATCGACGTCGAGTTCGGCTTCACGGTGGACGAGAAGGGGCTGACCTTCTCGGCGGGGGTCTCGGTAGAGGTGGTGGAGGGGGTCAAGATAGGGGTCGAGGCAGAACTGCCGCTCACCCCTCCAGGGGGCTGACCAAGCCTCCGGTACGACCTCGGCGGCCTGCCGCTCCCATCGCCGGACGGCGGCGGGAGCCGGGCACGGACGAGCGCTGGACCGGCGCTGCACCAGCGCTCGACCGGCACGGGACGCACATCGTGCGCGGTCACGCCTCCCACACGGCGGCGGCCGTCCGGTCGTCGGCGTACCCCTTGACCCGCACCAGGCTGTCCGCCAGGAACCCGGCGAGGCCGGGCGTCCAGTTCGTCGAGCGTCGAGAACACCGCCTCGTAGGCCACGGCTCGGACCAGGCGAACAAGGTCCTCGCGGTCCACCCCGGCGGCAAGAAGCCGCTATGCGGTGGGCAGTTGATCGAGTGAGCCGGGGTCGGTCCAGCCGTCGATCGCAGCCTGCCACAGGCTCCGCAGCAGCACGGACCGCGCGAGCTGCGGAAGATCATCGATGACCTCCGACTTGATCCGGTCGACAGGATCGGCCACGCCGGGGGCACTGAACCGGGCACGCAGCGACTCCGCAGCAGCCTGCCGTGGCGCGTCCAGGGTGTTCAGCCATTCCTGCCATGCCGGCTGAGGATCACTCACGACAACAGGATTCCCCACGATCGGGAGACAGGAGGATCGGGGCACTGTCCGTGCCGGCACGCCAGGCGCCGTGGTTCACGGAACGGCGAACGAAGCCGCCTTCAAGAATCGTCATCGCCGTTGAGCCCGTCGCGGCGCGCGCCGCTTCGAAGCCGGTCGCACTAGGGTCACACGGCATGACCGTGCTGCGTGGCGCTTCCGTCGTTCTCCGGCCCACCGTCCAGGACGACGTCCCCGCACTGGCCGCCATCCGGGCCACGCCGGAAGTACGTGCGCGATGGCGGGGCGGGGACGATCTCGAGGCGGAGCTCACGGCCGATCTGCAGGACACCGGCACCCGGTGCCTGACGGTGGACCACCAGGGGCGGATCATCGGCATGATCCAGTGGCACGCCGAGGAGGAGCCGGACTACCGGCACGCCGGCATCGACCTCTTCCTCGATCCCGCGGTGCACGGCAGAGGCCTGGGCACCGACGCCGTACGCACACTGGCCTGCCACCTCATCGATGATCACGGCCATCACCGCCTGATCATCGACCCTGCGGCCGACAACTCCGCGGCGATCCGCTGCTACGCCAAGGTCGGCTTTCGCCCGGTCGGCATCATGCGACGGTACGAGCGTGGCCTGGACGGCAGTTGGCACGACGGCCTCCTGATGGACCTCCTGGCCGACGAGGTCGTGCGCTGATCGCCGTCGGCCACCGACCGGGTTGAACAGGCGGCCACGGTCACAATAGCGTCACACTGACGAGAATTCTTGTCAGTGTGACGCCATTTGTTTCGAGGGGAGCCATGACACAGGCACTGCTCGCCGGGCGCTACCGGCTCAAGGACGTGCTCGGCCGGGGCGGCATGAGGGCCGTCTGACGCGCGGAGGACGAGCGGATCGGCCGAACGGCGGCGCTGAAGGTGCTGCCGCCCGAATACGGTGTGCCGGCCGCGCAGGAACGGCTCGCCTCGGAGGCGAGAGCGCTCGGGCGGATATGGGACCCGCGCGTGGTGGCCGTGCTCGACTACGGGCAGGACGCGGACGGCACGGTGTTCGTGGTCGTGACTCCTCCCCCGGCTGAGGCCGGGGGCTTCTCGCTATGCCGGGTCGGCGTCGCGCCGAGGCGCCCTCTCCCGCACAGGGTCCTGCGACCCGGACCCGGGTCATGCCGATGTCCGTGTCCGGCCTCGACCGCGTTCGCGAACGGCCGACTGGCAGCGCGGCCACCAGGAGGCATGCCGGGACCCACGCACGCCCGCCGTCAAGGAACTGCGACACCTCGTCGAGGAACTGGCCCATCTCCCGGGAGGCATGCCGGCCCACATCGACCTCTCCGGCCTGAACCTGGACGGCGCGGTCCTGATCCAGGGAAAACTGGCCGGGGCGCGGCTGACGGGGACCCAACTCTCCTTCGTTCTCATGCCCTTCGCCGATCTGCGTGAGGTGAACCTCGTCGGCGCGGACCTGGCGGGCGCCCAGCTCTACACGACCCACCTCACGGAGGCGAACCTGGCCGGGGCCCACCTGACAGGCGCCAACCTCGTGGCCGCGGTGGTGTCCGACGCCGACCTGCGGGGCGCGGTCCTGCACGGCGCCTCACTCCGAAAGGCCCGGCTGAGGGGCGCCGATCTGTCGGGCGCCGACCTGCGGGGTGCCGACCTCGCGGGCGCCGACCTGAGCGGCGTGCACTGGTCCGTCGAGACGGGCTGGCCCTTCCCGTCGACCGCGCTGCGGAAGCTGTCGTACTCCTCGCAGGCGCCGGGCGGATTCGTCCTGCCCGACCCCTGCACCTCGCCGAAGCTGCGCCGGCTCCTGGACGGTGACGGCGGCCGGTAGGTCTCCATGGCGGCCGGCGGCCATGGGGACTTCGGCTGCCCCTCGGCCCGGCCGCGCCAAGGGCCGAACAGCCACAAGCCGTTCCGCCGGAAGACGGTACGGGTGAAGAGACTTCGGGCCGGACCTACGCGTAGCGCTCGAACAGGGCAGCAATGTAGTTCTCGAGCCTGCTGGTCAACAGGGCAGGGGTCAGATCTGTGCGGCCCAGTTCGCGCCAGGGGACGGCGACCTTCTCCGCGTCCGGGGCGAAGGCCAGGGCGTCGATGAGCCTCCAGTACAGGTGCGCCGAGCGCCGTTCGGCCAGTCGTCCTCCCGCGGCGAGGTACCGGTCCGCGAAGCTCATTCCCAGGGGGACACCGTGGAGCAGGGCCAGGGCTGTTGAACAGTGGGCCACATCGAGGTCAGCCGGTCCCCACGAGGTCTCCACCCAGTCGACCACACCGCTGAGACGGAGGTCGTTCCCGTCGCCTTCGAAGAGAACGTTGCCCGGGTGGAAGTCCCGGTGGAGGAAACAGGACCGGTGATCGGGAGGACCCTGCCGGATGACGTCGACGGCCCGCTGCCACAGCTCCGGCCGCGGCGTGGACTCAGGTGGCGTCACCCGTTCCGGCGAAGTCCATGCCTGCCAGGTCCGCGGCCTCGCCTGTGCGGGGACCTCGATCTGATGAATGCGCAACAGCTGCGCGGCCAGCAGACCGGCCCGGCGCTCAGCACCTCGATCGTCCAGGCGGACGGACCCGGGCAGCGACGACATCAGCAAGGACGGGTAGTCGCAGCACGTCCCGGCCGAGTCGACGTCCACGAGCACGGCCGCGGGCACGGACGTCTCCCCGAGCAGGCGCAGAATCGCGGCTTCGCGGGACAGCAGACCATCCGCGTGCCGGACGTAGAAGGGCTTCTCGAAGGACCGCAGCACCAGAACCCGCCGGCCGTCAGGCCCCGAAATGCGCAGGCTGCGCATGTGCGAGGTCCAACCGCCCCGCAAGCGCTCGACGCCTTCTATCCGCTCCCCGTCAGCGAGCCGCTTCTCCACCCACGACCGCGTGGCACCCCAGTCATGCGCCTCGCGATCGTCTCCGGCTCGCCCGTCCTCACCCTTGATCATGAGGGGGAGGCTATCGCCACCGTGGACGGACGGCACCGGCACCGTGATGGGTCATCAGCGGGCCGTACGGTCAGTGGTTGTCGCCCCCGTTCGGGCCGTGCGGTTCGTCGGAGAGCAGGTCTTCGGCGCGGCCGTCGAGGGCGTACTGCATTTCGGTGGAGCGAGGCTCCATGGTCTTCTCGTAGGCCTGGACGGCGTCGCCGACGGTGTCGTGGCGGGCGAGGGCGAGAGCGAGTTCGCAGGCGTCGAGCATCGCGAGGTTGACGCCGACGCCGAGCGGGGGCATGAGGTGGGCGGCGTCCCCGAGCAGAGTGACGGTGGGGTTGTGTTCCCAGGTGTGGGGGACGGGCAGTGCGTACAGCGGGCGGTCGACGTAGAGGTCGTCATTGTCGCGGAGCATCTGCCGCAGGCGGGGGGACCAGTCGCGGTAGCGGTCGAGGAGGACGGCTCGGATGCCATCGGTGTCCTGTGGCGTGAGGCCCCCGGCGGTGATCCAGTCGGCGGGTACGCGCTGGATGACGTAGACGCGGATGTGGTCGCCGCTGTTGCGCTGGGCGAACAGACCGCGCTCGCCGTCGCCTGCGGCGGCACTGCCCCGGCCGACGAGTTCCGCGAGGTCAGGGTGCCGGTTGTCGACGTCGTGGAACCACGCCTCGAGAAAGCTGATGCCGGTGTACCGAGGCGTGGCGTCGGAGAGGACGCGGCGCACCTTGGACCAGGCGCCGTCGGCCCCGATGACGAGATCGGCCTCGACGCTCGTGCCGTCGGTGAAGTGCAGCAGACGGGGTCCCTGCGAGGGGCCGCCGACCGAACGCAGGGTGTGGCCCCAGCGCACGGTCCCGGGCTGGAGGGAGTTCAGGAGAAGGTCGCGGAGCTGTCCGCGGTCGATCTCGGGCTTGAAGCTCTCGCCTTCCCCGGGCAGATGATGGAAGCCGATCGTCCCCGTCGCATGGTCGAGTTGGCGCATCTCCTGTCCTTCGGGGCGGCTGAGACGGAAGAAGTCGTCCAGCAGTCCGGCCTCGCGCAGGGCGATCTGGCCGTTGTCCTCGTGCAGGTCGAGCGTGCCGCCCTGGTCGCGGGCCTCCGGCCCGGCTTCGTGGTCGTAGACCGTGACGCTGATGCCGTGCCGCTGGAGGATCCGCGCGCAGGTCAGACCGCCGGGACCGGCTCCGACGACGGCGATGCGGGGAGTGGGGTCGGTGTTCATGGTGGTGCTCCGTTCGTGCGGTGCGGCGGGGCGCTGGGGCCGGCCGCGGGAAAAGGAGCGGTCGCGGACATGGCCGATCACTCCATTCGGGCAGAGGGAGGTGAGGTGCAAGGGGGCCGGGCAGTGCCTCACGGCCACCACACCAGAAGAGCACACCGGATCAATAAGTGCAACAACTCAACTTTTTCATCGAGGCAATTAGTGGTGTAGATTGCTTCTATGTCCGAACCCACTCGCCCGGCCGTCGGCGCCCCGGCTCCCGTAGGGCGCCGCGAGCGCAAGAAGGCGGCCACTCGCCAGGCCATCGCCGACGCCGCACTGCGCCTCTTCCTGGAGCGCGGTTACGACGACGTCGGCATCCGCGAGATCGCCGACGCCGCGGACGTGTCCACGACCACGCTCTTCAAGCACTTCCCCGTCAAGGAGGCGCTCGTCTTCGACGAGGAATCCGATCTGGAAGCCAGCCTTCTCGCCGTCGTACGCGAGCGGCCCCCGGGCCAGTCCATCCCTAACGCCCTGCGCGAGCACGCGCTGCGCCACCGCAGAGCGGGCGCCGACAGCGATCCCCGCTTCGTCACCTTCCTCGCGCTGGTGAACAGCACCACGGCTCTGCGCGACTACCACCAGGCCATGTGGCTACGCCACACGGCCGCACTCGCCCAGGTGATCGCCGAAGAAAGCGGCCTCCCCGCGGGCGATCCCGCCTGCACCGCACTGGCCCACTTCGCCCTCGAAGCACCGCACGCCGCCCGCGCCCACGACGACCCCCAGCAGGTCATCACCAGAGGTTTCGACCTGCTCGACAGGGGCTGGCGCGACCTCGGAAGCGAGGAAGCGGGCCAGAGCTGAGGAACGGAAGCGCGGCCGACGCGGCGTCAGAGGGTCGCGAGCCAGAAGGCGGCCTCTTCGGGGCGGGCGAAGCACAGGGTGTCGAGCGGGGCGAAGCGGGGATCACGGGTCCGGCGATCGATCTCCTCACGGCGGCCCGCGTACTGGGACCAGGACCACCGGACCGGATGCTCCCTGCTCAGCCACCCCCGCCAGGTCTCCCGATTGCCGCCGAAGAGGACCTCGCGGCGGGCGGAGCGCCGCAGCGAACGGCGCAGCACGCGGGGCGCGACCACATGCCTCGGATAGTCCAGCCACACCACCGTGTCGGCCCGGCCCCACAGGAGATCACGGACCTCCGGATGACCGAGGGAGTCCACCACCCAGCGGGGCCCCGCGCTGAGCCGCGCCACGTCCTCGGCGAACGAGGCGTTCACGGACCACCCCGGACCGTCGTAGTAGAGCGCGTCCATCTCGTGGTACGCCAGCCCCAGCCGCTCGCCGAGAGCGCGCGCGAGTGTCGACTTGCCCGCGCCCGTGACCCCCACCACCAAGATCCGTTCCACAGCCGAGCAGCCTATCCCGGGACTCCAGACCCAGAGGGTGCGCCGGCGGGTGCGCTCGTGCCTGGACGTCGGCACCCGGCCGCAGGCGCACGGCGCAGCCGCTCGTGCCGTGGAGCTTGACAGCCTGTCGTTCAAGCGGCGGTGAAGGCCGTCCGGAGGAGGTCGGCGAGGAGGGCCGCGCAGGTGCCGTCGGGGTCGAGATCGGGGTCGTAGACGGTGAGGTTGAAGCCGACGCACCGCTTCGATCGCACCAAGGTCCGCAGCAGCGCGACGAGTTCGTCGGGCAGGAGTCCGCCGGGGTCGGGGCTGTCGACGGCGGGCATGACGGACGGGTCCAGCACGTCCGCGTCCAGATGGACCCAGAACCCCTCGGTCACGGGCACTTCGAGAGTCTGCAGGACCACGCCCGCCAGTTCCCCGGCGCCCCACTGCCGGATCTCCCCGACCGTCGCGTTCATGATCTTCAACTCGGTGAGCTCGGCCCGCTCGTCGTCGTAGTCCCGGATACCGAGGACCCGTACATCCTCGTCCCTGACATACGGCCGCAGCCCTTCGAGGTCGGTCAGGTCCAGCTGGCCACGGCCGGTCGCGAGGGCCAGCTCCTCGCCGCCCGCGGCACCGACCCGGTCGGAGTTGCCCGGGTGCCGGAAGTCCGCGGATCCGTCGATGACGACGAGTCCGTACCGTCCGATGCGGCGCAGGGCGAGCGAGGCACCGAGCTGGATGGAACAGTCCCCACCCAGGACGACCGGGAAGTCTCCCGCCCGGACATGGTGCTCGACGCGGTCCGCGAGCTTGCGGCTGTACGCGGCGATCGCCCCGGCGTTGAACACACCGTCGCCCTCCGCCCATCCGCCACGGTCATAGCGGGGCGGCACGACGACTCCACCCTCGTACGCCCCGAGCCGCTGTACCAGCCGTTGCTCCCGCAACGCACCCGCCAGCTTGTAGCACCCGGGCACGGTACCCTCCGCGGGCGGCCGGAGGCCGAGATTGGACGGGGCATCGATGACGACGAGACAGCGCATCCGGCCATTCTGGCTCTGCGGCGGCTTCAGTTCAACGGACTGGTCGACCGGCAGGCGGACCCCGAAGCACCTTCACGATTCGAGGAGCAACTCACCGATCCGGGCAGGCCGTTGCCGGCACCGGCATGCGTCGGCCGGCAACGGCCCCTGTCCGGTGGCCCACTCCCTGCGCCTGTTGCGCACACGCGTCCCGGCCTTCGGCATCGGCGACGCGACGGTTCACGTGGACGCGTCGCGGGCCGGTCAGGGCCCGCGGGTCGATCTGCTCGCGCCGGCCGCCGAGGCCTTCCCCCCGCGAGTAGTCGACCGCCTGGTCGTCGGAGTCCTGGGCGAAGCCCGTCCGGAACGCCTCGGACGTGCCGGGGGCGCTGGTCAGGCGGGTGGCGTCGCGGTTGACGTCGGCGATGACGTTCTCGATCCGCAAAGCAAACCGCCCGCCGGCAGGGTGCCGGGACCGTCAAGGCATCAGACCCGTGATCGGGGGAACTCCCGAAGGGGAACCCCCGCATCGGAGGCACATGATGTTCGAGGCAGGTGACATCCGCGAATGGCGTGGTCACGACGTGGTGGACCCCGGTGGCCACAAGATCGGCACCCTGGAGTCCGTCTACGTCGACACGGCCACCGACGATCCTTCCTTCGCCACCGTGACCGTGGGCCTTCCCACCCGCCGTCGCCTGGTGTTCGTCCCCCTGGACCGGGCGACCGTCGGCCCTGGCTACCTGAGGGTCGCCCACGACCGGAGTCTGGTGAAGAGGGCCCCCTCCATCGACACGGACGGTGTGCTGCCCGCCACGGACGAGCCGGAGGTCTTCGCGCACTACGAACTCGAGTACACGCCGGGTGTCAAGGGCGAGCGGCGTCTCGCCCGTCGCTGATCCGCGCCGAGAGCCCGGGAGGGCCCGATGAGCCTGTTTCTGTTCCTGATTCTCGTGGCGGTCGTCCTGGGCATCATCGGGGTCGCCGCCCACGGACTGTTCTACCTGCTGGTCATCGGCGTCGTCGTCCTTCTCGCCGATCTCGTCTACGGAGGGATGCGCCTGCGCCACGGCGGCCGGAAGCAGCGCGTGGCGCGGTGAGCGCGGCACCGCCCCGGCCGACGCGGAACGGTTGTCCCGGCCCGGCGCTCAGCCGCCCAGGTAAGGGCTGTAGAGCGCGGACAGGAAGCGGGTGACGATGACCTCGCGGGTCGTCGCCGGGAGGGCGTCCAAGAGGCGGTTGACCGGGGCCATCCGGGCCGCGTTGTCGCCGCTCAGGTCGACGCCCGCGGCCGGGAGCAGTGCCGCGAAGGAGGCGTTGTCGAGTTCGGTCAGGTCCACCTGGCGGAGCAGGTCGACGATGTCCGCGGGCGGCGTCGGGGGCCCGAGCGGACGGACCACGTCGACGCATTCACGCAGGACGGCGAGCAGTTCCTCGACGCCCCGCTCGCTGACCCCGGTGAGGGTCAGGTGCAGGTTGGCCGGCAGCCCGTCGAGGCTGAGCTGCGGCTGGAGGAAGAAGCCCCGGGCGCGGGTCTCGTCGGCGAGGGCGAAGAGGTCGAGCGGGGTCTCGGCCGCCGGATCGGTGCCGATGGCGACCAGGGTGGCCTCGGGGGTGCCGAGGACGGTGAGGCCGTCGATCTCCTGGACGCCGCTGATCAGTGTCCGGGTCGCGGACAGGGCGGCGCGGCCCAGTTCGCGGTAACCGTCGGCGCCGAGGGCCTGAAGGGTGGCCCACGCCCCGGCGAGCGGGCCGGCTCCCTTGCTGCTCTGGATCGTGGAGTTGACGACGCTGTAGCCGGGCCAGGTGGCGCAGGCGTAGTAGGCGTCGAGGCGCAGGGCCTCGGCGCGGAACAGCAGGACGGAGGCTCCCTTGGGGGCGTAGCCGAACTTGTGCAGGTCACAGGAGAGAGAGGTGACGCCGGGGACGGAGAGGTCGAAGGCCGGGACGGGCGCGCCGGCCTCGGCGAGCCAGGGCAGCAGCCAGCCTCCGACGCACGCGTCGACGTGGCAGGGGATGCCGCGGCCGGCGGCGTCGGCGGCTATCTCGGCGACGGGGTCGATGACGCCGTGGGCGTAGGAGGGGGCGGAGGCGACGACGAGGACCGTGTTCTCGTTGCAGAGCTCGGCCATCGCGGCCGGGTCGGCCCGGTACGTCACGGGGTCGACGGGTGCGCTGCGCACGGCGACCCGCAGATAGCTGCCGGCCTTGTGGAAGGCGGCGTGGGCGGTGACGGGGACGACGATCTCCGGGGCGAGGACGTCCGGGCGGGCGTCCCGTGCGGCCTTCACCGCGAGGATGATCGACTCGGTTCCGCCGCTGGTGAAGATGCCCGGCGTGGTGTCGTCGCCGCCGAGGCGGGTGGCGGTCGCGCCGACGACCTGGCGTTCGAGGGCGACGATGCTGGGGAACGCGGTCGGGTCCAGGCCGTTGACCTCCATCATCGTCAGGTAGGCCCGTTCGGCGGCCTCGCGTACTTCGGGACGGCCGCTGTCGTAGACGTAGGCCGTCGTGTTGCCGCCCCTGGTGGGCAGGTCGGCGGCGGTGAGGACGGCGAGTTCGGCGAGGAGGTCGGCGCCGGAGCGGCCGGTCTCGGGCAGGCCCGGGTGGGCGGCCGGGGCGGCGGTCTGCTGAGGGGTCGTCATCGGGTGGTTTCCGTTTCTCGCACGGCGCGGCGTCGGCCGTAGGCGCGCAGGGCGGGCAGGGAGAGCAGCATGAGCAGGGCGGGGACGAGACTGAAGCCCAGGAGGATCCCGGTTCGCGCGGTGGCGGACTGGGCGACCGGGTGGTCCAGGGTCGAGGAGACGAAGCCGGTGGCGGCCAGGGCGATCGAGTAGGCGCCGGGGCCGACCGCGAGACCGACGGTCTCCCCCGCCGTCCACAGTCCGGTGAACGCGCCGGACTGGATCTGTCCGGTCCTGGCGGTGTCGGCGTGCACCGTGTCGGGCAGCAGGGCGAGCGGCAGGACCTGGAGGGCCGCGTAACAGACCCCCAGCAGTCCGCAGAGCGCGAGCGTCGTGGCGATCGCCACGGTGCCGCTGCCGCTGCCGGCGGCCGGGAGCAGGGCTGCGGCGCCGAGGGCGTAGCCGCAGGTGGCGACGGTGAGGCAGCGCAGTCGTCCCCACCGTCCGGCGGCCTTGGCCCAGAGCGGGACGGCGACGGCGCTGGGTGCGACCAGGCAGACGAAGAGCATCGAGGTCAGGCCGTAGCCGCCGAGGCGGTAGGTGGCGACGTACGGTGCGGCGGCGAGCATGATCGCGACGGCGGCGGCCTGGAGCACGAAGGAGAGCAACAGCGCGAAGAAGGCACGGTTGCCGCGTGCGGTGCGGAAGGCGGCGACCAGTCCGAGGGGTTCGGGTCCGGGCCGTGAGCGCACCCAGCGGGTGCCGAACGCGGGCACCAGCAGGACCGCCGCGATGACGAGGCCCACGGTCAGCCCCATCGTTCCGTATCCCTTGCGGCCTCCGCCCGCGGCGTCGACCACCAGGGGTGCGGCGCCGCCCGCGACGAGGATGCCCAGGGTCAGGAAGACGATCCGCCAGACCATGATCCGGGTGCGGACGGACGGCTCGGGGGACATCTCGGCGGGCAGGGCGACGTAGGGCACCTGGAAGAGTGAGAAGGCGCTCGCGGCCAGGACGAAGGTGACCGTCACCCACACCGCCGCGCCCGTGCCGGTCATGGGTGACAGGAACATCGCCGCGAACGCGGCGGGCAGCGCGAGCGCGCCGGCGACGAGCAGCCGGGTCCGTCGGCCGGTACGGACGGCCTCACGGTCGCTCGCCGCCCCGACCAGCGGGTTGAACACGGCGTCCCAGGCCTTGGGCAGGGCGACGACGAGTCCGGCGATACCCGCGGGGACACCGAGCGCGTCGGTCATGAAGTAGAGGAGCAGCAGGCCGGGAACGGTGGAGAAGAGGCCGGTGCCGACCGAGCCGAGTCCGTAGACGAACAGGCGGCGCCGGGTGAGGTCGCCGACGGCGGGCGGGGGGACCAGGGCGGTCGTCATCCGCGCTCCCGGTCGCGCGGTCGTGGGGCGGCGAGCCCCAGTTCGCGCAGGACGAGGGCGCGCAGGTGGGCGCGGAAGCGCGGGACCTCAGCGCGGATGCCCGAGCGGCAGAAGCCGTGGGTGCTCCACAGCACCGTCCAGACGGTCATCTCGACGTCGGCGGGCTCGGCGGATCCGGCCCGCGGTGCGGACGGGACGACCTCGCGCACGGTGTCGCGGACCGCGTCGACGAGCGGCCGCGCGTAGGCGGCCTCCAGATCCGCGAACTCGGCGGCGTCCGAGAGCCAGCGGCGCATCCACAGGGCCGGGATGTGCGGCTGGTCGAGACAGAAGTCGAGGTAGCGGTCGACCAGGCCGGCGACGGCCGCGGCCGGATCGGTGGGCGCGAGCTCCCGGAAGGCGGCCAGCGCGTCCGTCAGCACCCGCTGCTCGGCGAGGTGGGCGCGGAGCATGACCTCGCGGTAGAGGTCCGGCTTCCCGCCGACGTGGTAGGCGACGGTGGCCATGTTCAGCCCTGCCTCGGCGGCGATCCGCCGGGTGCTCGTGCCGTCGTAGCCGTGGTCGGCGAAGAGGGAGGTGGCTGCCGCGATGATGCGTTCGCGGCTGGCGTCGGCGGGCGGTGGGGCCGGGGCCGGTGAGGCGGGTGGCGAGTCGGACATGGCGGGGAGGATATGCCGTCGGGAGGCGCCGATCAATCGATTGATGGAGACGATTTCGCGGACCCCACCGGACGCGCACGGCGGTTCGCCCGTACGTTCCTGCCGAGGACGCCCGCCGGACGGCCCCCGCCGACTCCCGGCCGGCCCCTCGGACCCGGCACCGCCGACGGCACCGCGCCGCACCGAACCGACAACCTGTGCACCGACTGTGACGCACAACACAGCGAAGAGGTCAGAATTTACCCAGCAAAATGATCAATGGGGCCGTGACATCCGTACCCCCTGTGAAATCTGATCGATACGTCAGGAGGCATCATGCCCGTCTCACGCAACTTGGCAGGAACGGTCTTCGTGGGCGGCGCGGTGACTCTGACTCTCGCCGCTCTGGCATACCCGACCATGCTCGGGTTCCAGACCGCGTCCAGCGCCCAGACCCGCGTCATCGCGGACACCCAGTGGGGCCCGCTCACCGAGGGCGACCGTGACTTCGTCGTCAAGGTCCGCGCGGCCGGGCTGTGGGAGTACCCCTTGGGCGAGATCGCGCTCAAGAAGGGCTCGACCCCGGCGATGCGGGAGGCCGGCAAGCACCTGATCGTGGGGCACGCCCGTCTCGACGATCTGGACCGCAAGGTCGCCGTCCAGCTGAACATCACTCTGCCCAACCAGGCGTCTCCGCAGCAGCAGCAGTTCGTGGCGACCTCCGCGGCCCTGAGCGGCAAGGAGTTCGACAGGACCACCGCCAACATCCTGCGCGTCACGCACGGTTCGATCTTCTCGGTGATCGCCAAGGTGCGCGCCAACACCAACAACTCCCTCGTACGCGAGCTCGCGGACCTCGCCAACGACACGGTCCTCGACCACATCACCATGATGGAGAAGACCGGCACCATCGACTTCGCGCAGGTCATCGCCCAGCAGAGTGCCCCGCCCACACTTCCCAAGGACCAGCTCACGCCGCCCGCGCCGCAGCCCGGCGCCCCGATGGTCGTCCTCACCCCGCGCCCCGACCTCAACGTGAACACCAACAGCCCGACGCCCAGCCCGACGGTCGGCTGAAGCGCGGGCGGCCGGGCGGCCGGTCGTTCCTGCGCGCGGGACTTCAGGCCGGCCGGGTGCCCTGCCAGCCGTCGTGGTGCAGGACCTGGTCCAGGGGCAGCCGCGGGCCCGGACGGAACGTGTCGCGCAGCGGGTGGGCCGTGGGCAGCAGGGCGCCCTGGCGGACCGTGGGCGGCAGGCCCAGCAGGTCGGCGACCTCCTGTTCACGGTCCAGGTGCACCGCCGTCCAGGCGGTGACCAGGCCGCGGCTGCGGGCGGCCAGCGCGTAGCTCCAGGCGGCCGGCAGCAACGACGCCCACAGCCCGGCCTGGTTGCCCGTGGGCAGCCGTCCGCCGGGCACTTCGAGACACGGGATGACCAGGACCGGTACCCGGTGCAGCCGGTCGGCCAGCGCCCGGGCGGAGACGAGGACCGAGCGTACGCCCTCGGGCAGGTCCGCCGGCCGGTCCAGACGGGCGGAGTTGCGTTCGTAGAACGCGGCCCGGTACACCTCGGCGACATCCGCCCGGACACGCGGGTCGGTGACCACGATCCAGCGCCAGTTCTGCCGGTTGTTGCCGCTCGGTGCCTGGAGCGCGATGCTCAGACAGTCCTCGACCAGGGCCGGGTCCACCGCCCGGTCCAGGTCGAGGCCGTACCGCACCGACCGCGTGGTGGTCAGCAACTCCTCGCAGGAGAGGGGGAGTTCGGCGGTCATGGCAGCAGCACCGCCCCGACGGCCAGCGCGAGGTGGGTGGCCACGACGAAAGCGATCGCGGCGGGCACCGGCCACCCGCCGTGGCCGGCGGCCAGGAACCGCCGGGTGCCGTGGGCGGGAAGGACGGCCGCCAGGCAGGGCAGCAGGGCGAGCGGACCGTGCGGGGCGAGCAGCACGACCTCGCAGCCGACGGCGCCGGCCGCGAAGCCCGCGGTCACCGCCGCGGCGCGCCTCGGGCCGAGGGCGGCCGAGTACAGCCGGGCACCCGGTGGCGCTTCCCAGGCGGTCTTGCGCGCGAACTCGAAGTGCAGGAAGACACAGGCGCACAGGGCGAGCAGCACCGCGCCGCGCCAGTCGGCGGTGACGGTCCCCGCGGCGACGAGGGATCCGTAGACATAGCCGCCGAGCAGCAGTTGGACCGGGTAGGTGAACGCCAGGCCGAGCAGGGGCCGTTCGCCCACGGCGGGAACTAGACGTTCCAACGGGGCGAGGAACAGCCCGTATCCGAGGGCCGCGAGAATCAGCAGTGCGTCGGTCGTGGAGCGGGCCGCGTTCAGACCGGTCACCACCACGGTGATCACCGTCATCGCGCCGCGCAGTTCGGCCGCGGTGATCGCGCCGGTGACGAGCGGCCGGTCCGGGTGGTGGACACGGTCGTGGGCGAGGTCCTTCTGTTCGTCCAGCATCCGCAGGAACAACAGGGCCAGTACGACGCTGACGACCCGGATCGCGGTGGCGCCGGAGGGACGCCAGGCCGTGCCGGTCGCGGCCGCCGCCGTGCCCTCCAGGGCGAGGACCCACAGCAGTCCGTAGGTGACGTAGATCTGCGGCCGGAACATGCGCAGCACGAAACGGCCGAGTCGAGCGGGCACATGCCGTCCAGGGCGGGCGGGCAGACGCCGGCCCGGTCGGGCGGGCACGTGCGGGGCGGCGGCGGTGGGCACTGCGGGGACCTTCCGGTGGGGTGCGTCTCGGTTCGGTACGGCCGAACTCATGCGGCCCTGTGGGTGGTCGGGGCCGCCATGGAACGAACCGGTCGGGTGTCCGGGTCGGCGAGCCTGACGCTGGCCTCGGCGGCCAGGGTGCCTGGCTGGCGCAGGGTGCACTCGATGTCGGCGCCCGGCCGGACCGGAGCGGTCCGGCACACCAGCGGCAGATCCATCTCGGCGAAACGCCGGAACCGTGCTCTCAGGGCGACGGGCAACGGGCTGGGTGTGCGGACGGTTCCGGCGGACACACAGGCGCGCAGGGCGAGTTGGCGGAACGCCTCCAGTTCCAGCATGCCGGGCACGTGGTCCACCCAGTGGTCGTAGAGGGTGGGGTGGCTGGTCTCGGCGACCAGGTCCGCCGTGTGGGTGCCGTCGTCCGCGGTGCGCGGCGGGGAGATGACCGTGTTGGCAGGGGTGCGCCGGCCGACGAGTGCGGGCTCGACGTGTGGTCCGCGCAGGGCGACGGGCATGGCCGGAAGGCCGAGCGCGCCGCGCTGTCCGGCCCTCAGACGCGTCCAGTCCTCGGGCGGCATCCAGGAGTAGTCGATGCGGGCCAGCAGGGTCTCGCGGCCGCCGATGGCCAGCGTGAAGCAGAGGCGCAGGCCCCGTACTTCGGCCCGGGTCCGGAACCGCTTCTCGATCCGGGTGACGACGACCGCCTCGGTGGGCCGGTCCTCCCGGGTGAGGGCGGCCGGGTCCGGCACCTCGAACTCGACCGCCCTGAGCAGGAACTTGTGCCCCGGACGGACGCCGAGGCAGCGGTGGGCCACCACGAAGATGCCCTGCCGGCACGCCTCGAAAAGCAGCAAGGGGTCGAGGCGGTCGCCGGGGCCGAGGGTGTCGTCGTAGAAGGCGTGACGGCGGGGGAACCGTGCGGCCAGCAGCATCTCGTTCTCGCCGTGCCGTTCGGCGTCGGTCAGGAAGACCTCCGCGGCCGCGGAGCGGTGGACCAGTTCCTTGGGGAGTGTCCGGGTGAACTGCATGGGCCGCTCCTCAGTTCGCGGTGGCGCGGACGGTGTCCAGGTGAAGGCGCCAGGTGTCGGCGTCGGCTCCGTCCAGCACGGGCGTCCGGCCCGGCTGCCGCATGGGAAGCACCTTCGAGCCGACGATGACGGCGTCCCACGGGTCGAGTTCGATTCCCCGCCGCCAGGCAGTCTCCAGCAGCGTGCGCGGAGTGGCGGAGGGGTCGGCGCCCGGGTGCCGGGACACGGTGTCGCGCAGCCGGGCGACGGCGGGATCGAAGGCGAGGTCCCGGGGCGCGGTCGCGTCGTACAACCGGCCGGTCAGTTCCCGGGCGTGCCCGGTGCGGTCCTCGTCGGCGAGGGCGGAGCGGAACAGACGGTCGCGCTCGCCGTCGTCGAAGTGGACGGCCAACTCGCGCAGGACGTCGGCGGGTTCGTCGGGGGTGTGCACGAGGTTCAGCAAGTAGCTGTAGCGGCCCAGGAGATGACGCAGCTGACCGGGCCGGCGGACGTCAGGGTCCGTGGGTCCCTTGAGCCGGGTGAGTTCGACCGAGGCGGGCACGTCCAGGTCGTGGCGGGGGCGGACGAGGAGCACGAGGGCGTCGGCGTCCTCCAGGAAGAGTGCGGCCAGCCGTCTGCGGTAGGGGGTGGCGAGGTTCCACTGGAAGTACCACAGGGAGCGGATCATGGTGCGGGTCAGCCGGGTGACGGCCGCGCCGACGATCCTGAAGCCCTGCCCGGCCAGCCAGTCCGCGGCCACGTCCAGCCTGCGGGCCACGACGGCGTCGGGCTTGAGGAGCAGCAGCGCGTGCCGGTGGGCGAAGCCGGTGATGTCGCCGGTGAGGGCGGCGAGTTGGTCGTGGCTCTCCTGGTAGTAGGTGTCCGCGCCGTACAGGCGTTGCTTGTCGGGGTGGCAGGTCAGCAGCGGTGAGACGGGTATGCCGTACGAGGGTTCGGTGGGGTGGGCGGGCGTCATCGGTGGGTGCTCCCGTCGGGTCGGGCGGCGGCCGGCTCCTTGCGCGGGGGCGGGCCGAGGTAGCCGGTCGCGAGGCAGTGGTCGAGGAGGCGGCGCAGGTAGGCGTGTGCGCCCGTCGCGGGCGGGCGGTGGCCGAAGGCCTCGGCGTGGGTGGCGTCGAAGCGGACGCGGCGCCGGAAGTAGGGGGCGTACAGGGAGACGACACGGTCGTAGTAGGGGCGTTCACGGCCGGGCAGGGCCGTGGCGGAGAACGCGGACGGGGGGACGAAGCGCGGCACGTGGAGGGACGGGTACTCGGCGAGGACGTCGGACATGTCCCGCAGGGTCAGCTCGTGGCCGACGGCGTGCAGGGTGCGGCCCTCGGTGTCCTGGAACCGGGTGGCGGCCTCGGTCACCAGGTCGGCGACCCGGTCGACCGGGACCAGGTCGAGGACGGCGTCCAGGTGGCCGGGCACGGTGCGGACCAGGCCTCTGGTCAGGACGCGGAGCACGGGGTAGATGGTCTTGAGGTCGCGGACACGGCCGGTGCGGGCGGCGCCGGTGACGATGCTCGGGCGGACCACGGCGACTTGCAGGCCGTCCGCCGCGGCCTTGCGGACGAGGGTCTCCGCGGCCAGCTTGCTCTTCTCGTAGTCGTTGCCGGGGCGCCGGCCGAGGTCGAGTTCGTCCTCGTACGCGGTGCCGTCGCGTTCCCCGCACACGTAGGCGGTGCTGACGTGCACCAGGGGGACACCGCCCGCCAGGGCGACGCCCAGGACGTGCCGGGTGCCCTCGACGTTGACGCGCTCGTACCGTCCCGGTGGCAGTCCGAAGTCGGTGACGGCGGCGCAGTGCACGATCCGGTCGGCGGTGGCGGCGAGCCGCCGGTCGTCGCCGCTCAGCCCGAGGCCGGGGCGGGTGATGTCACCGGTCATCCGGGTGAGGGTGCCCGGACCGGCGGTGAGCTTTCTGCCGTTGTTGCGGACGAGGTCGCCGTTGCGGTGCAGCACCGCCAGCACGGTGTGACCGGCGGCGGTGAGCCGGGCGGTCACCTCTGCGCCCACGAAGCCGCTGGCGCCGGTCAGCAGCACCGTCATCGGGCCGGACACCGCCGGATCGGCCGCCATCGGCTGAGACGTCATCAGATCGGAAGCCGACGTATCGGCTTTCATCGGACCGGAGTTGATCGGATCGGACATCGGTGGATCCTCCGCGCGGAACGTCGGGTGGGATGCTCGGGAGCCCGGCGCCGTCACCGGGCCTGATGGGGCTGGGCCCCGTTGCCGGCCAGCAGGTCGCGGGCCTCTTCGATGGGCAGCTCCGCGCCGAGGTGGGCGCCCATGCGCAGCCAGTCGTGGCCGAGCTGCAGCGTCGCCCGCCAGGTGTGGGCGGAGTCGAACGAGAGCGGGAAGGAGTCGGCACCCACGGCACCCCGCACCAGGCCGATGAAGCGGCGCAGCTCCGCGCGGAGGGCGTCGCCGTCCTCCGCCGAGTCCACGCCCCGCCCCAGCAGCTCCGCGGCGTGCACGCCGATCGGCCGGGTGGCTGCGGGAAGCAGGTCCATACGCCGTACGAGGTCGGCGTCCGCGGGCAGTGGATTGACCCCGTGGGCGCTGAACAGCGCGCGCAGCGCGGCGTGCACGGCGCGGCGCGCGGTGAGTTCGGCCACCCGGTGCTGGCCGCGTCGCAGGGCCCCGGTCAGGTCCTCGACGGCGTTCTCGACCACGACGTTGGACCACACCAGGGCCATGGCGGCGGCGGCGAACCGGTCGGCGGGCAGGGGCATCAGGTCGACCGAGCGGGTTTCGCCGACGGCCGCGCCGCGCACCGACAGCAACGGCTGCGCCGTGGAGGGCGGCGGGGTCACGGGGCCGGGCGGAGCGGCGAGGGGAAGCGCGGGGGTGACGGCGCCGCCGCCCTTCCAGGCGAGGCGGATCAGTCCGTAGCGCAGGAAGACGGCCAACAGCGCTCCGGGGCCGGTGACACCGGTACCGGCGGCCCCGGCCAGCACTTTGGGCAGCGGCCTGCCCAGGACGAGGGAGCGCCAGACGGCCCCGGCGTCGGCGCCGAGGGCGAACACGTCGCGCCGGCCGCGGACGACGTGGATCCGTTCGCCGGTCTGCCAGGTGGTCACCCGGGCCACGCGTTCGACGGTGAGCCGCTCGGGCCGCCGGGGGACCTTGGTGAGTCCGAGGTCCTCGGCGAAGCCGAGGCAGTCGGTCAGGTGGGCCTGGGCGGCATCGGTGTCGCCGGGCCGGACCGCGGCCGATTCGAGCTCCCAGTAGCGGTCGCGTATGTCCGCCCGTCCCGCCCGGTCCAGTTGCATGGACAGCCACTTGGGTTCGAGATAGGTCTCGCCCAGGCCGGCCGCCCAGGACTTGACGCTCTGCACGAGCGCGGCGCGCGTCCAGTCGACCGCCTCTTCGCTCTCGCCGAGGCACTGGAGTGCCATCGCGTGCCG
Organism: Streptomyces sp. NBC_00386; assembly: GCF_036063235.1. Taxonomy (NCBI): domain Bacteria; kingdom Bacillati; phylum Actinomycetota; class Actinomycetes; order Kitasatosporales; family Streptomycetaceae; genus Streptomyces; species Streptomyces sp. NBC_00386. Next base: position 9,183,142 of record NZ_CP107950.1, on the reverse strand, counting down.
CAGGGACTGCCGGGCCCGGTGCGCCCACCAGTCGGCGGCGATCCGGCGGAAGCGCTCCACGGGCAGCAGCGCCTTCACCTCCTCGATGAGGCTGTGCCCGCGCAGCGGATGGCTGTGCAGCACCCGCTGGCAGCGGTTGAGGAGATCCTCGGAGAGCCGGCCGGGCCGTCCTGCTCCTTGCTCCAGCGCCGTGAACTGGTCGGCGAGCCGGCGCACCGACCGGGTGCGGATCTCCACCCGCCTGCCGTCCACGAACAGCAGCGACGGCATGGTCGGCAGATCGTCGTCCGTGCGGCTCACGAGCAGGAAGTCGATGTCGGAGGAGGGGTTGCCGAACCCCTCCGCTATGGAGCCCTCCAGGGTCACGGCCCGCTCGGTGTCGGGAGGGAGTTCGGCGAGCGACTTGTCGAGCAGGCCCTGCAGCCGTTCCTCGGTGAGGATCACTTGTGTGTCTCCGTTCGGGGGCTGTCCGCGGCGGCCGGGCTGTCGTGCGGCGGGTCGGCGAGTACGGTGACCGTGCCCGCGGCGCCGTCGACCCGAAGCCGGGTGCCGGAGCGGATCTCGGTGGTGGCGCCCTTGACCTGGACGACGGTCGGAATGCCCAGCTCCCTTGCCACGACGGCCACATGGGTCAGCGGGCTGCCCCGTTCGATGACGAGGGCCGCGGCCGAGGAGAGCGCGGTCACCCATCCCGGGTCGGTGCGGTAGGCGAGCAGGATGCCGCCGCCGATGTCGCGCGGGGTGTCGGTGACCACGGCGGGCCCCTCGACGACGCCGGGGCAGCAGGGGACTCCGGTCAGTTCGCGGGCGCCGCTGGGGGCGGCGGGGCCGCTGCTCCAGCCGGCCCGTTCGAGGTTGCCCGACCAGTACGGCGCGCCGTGGGTGGTGAAGCGGGACGGCGCGTGCAGTTCGGCGTCGGCCGCCTGTTGCCGGCGGCGCAGCACGACCAGGTCCCGCAGTTCGGTGTGGGCGATCGTGCCTTCGTAGGCGCCCCGGATCTCCTCCAGGCGCAGCAGGAAGACGTCGTCCCAGGCGTCGACGGCACCGGCTCGCGCAAGATCGCGGCCCAGGGCGCGCAGCATGCGCTTGGCCGCTCCGAAGGCGCGGGTGCGGCAGAACCTGAGCCGTTCCCGGTCGGCGAGGGCGGCACGGGCCTTGCCGCGCACCCGTTCGTACACCAGGCGCCGCGGACGGCTCAGGTGTTCGTCGAGGTAGGCGTCGGCCTCGCCGCCGCGGTCCGGCGTGCCGCCGCCGTCGCCGGTGTCCGGCAGGACTTCACGCAGCAGGGTGAAGACTCCCGCCGGGTTCTCGCGCAGGTCGGGGACCTCCAGCTTGAGTTCGTCGGGGCTGCGGTAGCCGTAGTCGGCGATGTACGCGTCGACGGCCCGCAGGAAGCCGGTGTGACCGGCGTCGGCCAGCGCCTGTCGGGCCTCGGAGTCAGGGGTGCGTTCCAGCAGCGCCAGGATGTCGGCGTCGGCACGCGCCTGCACGGCCAGCTCGCGCAGGGCCCAGACGGGTTCCGCGGACTCGACCGTGTCGCCCGGGGCCGCCGCGGCCCAGATGAACCATTCGGGCGCGGCCGGCAGCCATCTGCGGGTGAGCAGGGCCAGGAGTCCCACGGAGAGCAGGATCGTGGCGTCGAGGGTCTGCATCGGGCCCCATTTTTCGATGAGTTCCCGCTGAAGCCGCCGGAATCGGCGGTAGGTCTCGTCTCCCGGCAGTGCGTCGTAGTCGACATTGTTGAATACCGTGTAAGCGCGATAGAAATCTCGATGAAACGTGTCGACGGACTTTCGGATGGTGAGAAATCTTCCGGCAAAGATGACCGTACGTGTCAGACGTGAGGCATGGCCGCGCAGCCCGGGCCGGGGCGTGAACGGGTGGAGCGTGTCCGCGAGTTCGTCGGGAATACTCTCGGCGACGCCCAGGGATTTCTCCAGGACGCGCCGGTTGAGCGGGTACAACGGGGCGAGACGCACCATGCGGTACCAGTGGAATAGGTTGTAGTAGACCCGTCCGTGGACATAGCCGAGGAGGTACGGGGTCCACTCCCGCACCTCGCGCAGCCGCTCCCCGCGGACGCCCAGGGCTCGGGCGTAACTGTCGTATACCTTCGCGTAGGTGTCGGCGGCGAAGCTGAAGGTGAGCGGGGACACGACACCGCTGAAGCTCTCGATGATGTTGGAGTTGTCCCACAGCCGCAGGTCCTGCCCGGGCTCAGGTGCGGGGCCGGTGGCCGGGGCGAGGGTCGTGACGGGCCGGCTCTGCAGGATCCACAGGGCGTCCTCGTCGATGGCCCACTCGATGTCCTGGGGGGCGCCGTACCGGGCGGTGACGCGGACCCCGGCCGCGTGCAGCCGGGCCAGTCGGGCGGCCGTCAGCACCGGTTGGGCGCGGTCCTCGTGGGCGACGGGTGACACCTGGCAGCCGGGTCCGGATCCGGCGTCGTAGCGCTCCTGTTTGTCGCCGATCACCGTGGTCAGCGGCTCGCCGGTGGCGGCGTCCAGGACGACGGTGTCGGCGTCGACGGCGCCCGAGACCAGCCCCTCCCCCAGTCCGTGGACGGCGCTGACGACGTGCCGGTCGGTGCGCCCGCTCGCCGGATCGGCGGTGAACAGCACCCCGCTGACTTCGGCGGCCACCATGCGCTGCACGATGACGGCGACGCCTCCGGTGTCGATCACCAGCCCGTGGCGCGCGCGGTAGCGCAGGGAGCGTTCGCTGAAGGCCGAGGCCCAGCAGCGGCGGACGTGGGCGACGACCTCGTCGAGGCCGCGGACGTTGAGGAAGCTGTCGAACTGCCCGGCGAACGAGTGGCGTGCGCCGTCCTCCTGCGCACCGGACGACCGGATCGCGACGGCGCCCCCGCCGGCCAGGCCGTAGGCCAGTCCGATGGCGTCGGTGAGGCGGTCGTCGAGCGGAGCGGCCTCGATCAGGCCGGCGATCTCGGCGGCGATCCGGCCCGCTTTCGGCTCCCAGTCGTCGGCGAGCAGCCGCTTCAGGTGCCCGTCGAGGCCACTGCCGCGGCTGAATTCCGCGAATACGTCCAGGCCGATGACCGACCATCGCGGTACTTGAAATCCGGACGCGGTCAGGGTGTGCAGGTTCTTCCCTTTACCACCGGCCCATTCGGTGACAAGGGATTCGTCGCTGGACTGTGTGAGAACGTGCGGGGACCGGTGTTCGGATCCCGTGGTGGGCGACAATGCGTTTCCCCTCCGAGGCTGTTGCTCGACCTCGCTCGAATGTTGCACAGCAGGGCCGGTCGAAAAAACTCCGGCGGGCCGCCGTAGGCGCTTTTCGGTCGTCGTACCTCGTTCACCTTCCGGTGGCGCGCCGCTGTTCAGGGCGAATGCCGGCGGCGCGAAGAGAAACGGGATGATCCGGCCGAAGTGGGTCGGCCCGACGCCGGTCACGGGCCGGCCCGCGGTGGCGGTACGCGGCAGTAACACCGCGTACGTCCCCGTCGTCTCGCCCGTCCTGACGGAGTGAGGGCGCCGGGCCGGAGCAGACCGCCACGCAGACCGTCGGGCTCCACAAAGCCACACGTTCGGACACCGGCAAAGGTCGACCAGAAAGGAAAGCAACAAATATTGACGCAATCGACCAGCGCTTGTAACTTCCGTCTCAGTCGCCAGGCAGCCCTGAACTCGGCTGTCCCGAGGGCGAGTTGTAGCTCCACCCTCCACTCCGGGAGCACACATGCGCAGAAGAAGATCTGCCTCCTCGCGTCTCTTCCCCTCCCCCACGGCCGGGGCGTTACCCCGACTGCGCCACGCCCTGCTGTCCGTCGGAGCCGTCCTCGGCCTCCTGGTGACCGTCCTGGTCGGCATGCCCGGTATCGCTCAGGCCGCGGGTTCCCAGCCCTGCGACATCTACGCCGCCGCGGGCACCCCGTGCGTCGCCGCCCACAGCTCGACACGCGCGCTGTTCTCGGCGTACAACGGCCCGCTGTATCAAGTCACCCGCGTCTCCGACGGCGCGAGCGCCGACATCGGGCTGCTCGCGGCCGGCGGCTACGCGAACGCCGCCCAGCAGGACGGCTTCTGCGCGAACACCACGTGCAGCATCTCGAAGGTGTACGACCAGACGTCCCGCCACAACGACCTGTTCCCCGGCCCCGCGGGCACGGCCGGCATGGGTGCCGACCGGGGTGCGGACGCCGGTGAACTGTCCGTCACAGCGGGCGGCCACAAGGTGTACGGGATCTGGATCTCCCCCGGAGTCGGCTACCGCTCGCACGGCGCCGCGTCCGGCACCGCGGTCAACGGGCAGCCGGAGGGCGCCTACATGGTCGCCAGCGGCACCCACGTCGGCTCCGCCTGCTGCTTCGACTACGGCAACGCCGAGGCCACCCCCGCCGACACCGGCAACGGGCACATGGACGCCGTGTCCATCGCCACCACCTGCTACTTCGCTCCCTGCAGCGGATCCGGCCCCTGGATCGAGGCCGACCTGGAGAACGGCATGTTCCAGGGCGACAACGGCTCCAACACCGCCAACAAGGGCAACAACAGCACGTACGTCACGGCGGTCCTCAAGAACAACGGCCAGACCACCTACGCGCTGAAGGGAGGCAACTCGCAGTCAGGGGGCCTGACCACCTGGTGGGACGGAGCGCTGCCCACACGGGGCGGATACCGGCCGATGCAGCAGGAGGGCGGCATCATCCTGGGCACGGGCGGCGACAACAGCAACTGGAACATGGGAACGTTCTTCGAGGGCGTCATGGTCGCGGGCTATCCGACCGACGCGGCCGAGAACGCCGTCCAGGCGAACATCGTCTCCGTGGGCTACTCGGGCCAGACCAACGTCCCGAACGGTCCGCAGGGCACCATCAGCGGCCCCGGCAGCCAGTGCGTCGACGTCGCCGCGGACGACACCGGGGTGAACGGCGCCGCCGTACAGCTGTGGAACTGCCAGTCGTACGCAGAGGACCAGCACTGGACGCACAACGCCAACGGATCGCTCGGCACCATCGGCCGCTGCCTGGACATCGTCGGCAACGGCACCGCCAACGGCGCCCAGGTCGAGCTGTGGGACTGCAACGGGGTCGGGGGCCAGAAGTGGGTGCAGCGCGCCGACGGTTCGCTGTTCAACCCGCAGTCGGGCCGCTGCCTGGACTCCCCCGACGGCGCCACGGCCAACGGCACCCGCCTGCGGATCTGGGACTGCAACGGCTCCGCCGCGCAGCGGTTCGCGGTCAACGCGGGCGCGCCCGTCACCGGCCCCGGCGGCACCTGCGCCGATGTGGCCGGTGACGACAACGGCTCCAACGCGACCGCCGTTCAGCTCTGGAGCTGCCAGTCGTACGCGGTCGACCAGCACTGGTTCCACAGCTCGGACGGCCGGATGCACACGCTGGGCCGCTGCCTGGACATCATCGGCAACGGCACCGCCAACGGCACCCAGGTCGAACTGTGGGACTGCAACGCGGCCGGCGGTCAGATCTGGCAGCAACAGACCGACGGCTCGCTGCTCAACCCGCAGTCGGGCCGCTGCCTGGACTCCCCCGACGGCGCCACGGCCAACGGCACCCGCCTGCGGATCTGGGACTGCAACGGCTCCGCCGCACAGAAGTTCGCACTGAGCTGACCCCGTCTCACCACCCTTCGGCCCGGCCGGACGCGACGCCCGGCCGGGCCCGCCCTTCGCGGGTCACAGACGGCCCACCCGTCGCGGGTCACGGACGGCCGCCCTTAACCGTTCCCCGGATCCGGCGGGAACGGACCCCGCACCGGCAAGCCGCCCTTGACGCTGTCGGCGCCGTCTGTGGTAATCGGTCTGCATGCCGAAAAACGCCCCGCCGGACGCCGACGACCACGACCGGCCCACCGCGCGGGTACGGCTGTCCACGGCGCTGCGCGACTCCCCGGCCGGCCGGGGATGGCGGCACGGCAAGGACATCGAACTGGGGCAGAGGTCGCTGGGCTTCGCGGCCCTGGGTTTCCTCACGCTGGTGCCCCTCCTGGTCGTCGTCTCCGCCGCCGATCCGGCACACGGGCGGGGCTTCGCACAGTGGCTGGGGGACGGCCTCGGGGTGTCCAGGGCCGCCCGGGACGAGGTCGCGCGGCTGTTCGCCGGGCCCGCGCAGGTACGGCAGACCACGACGGCCTTCGGTCTCGCCGCGCTCGCCGTCTTCGGCCTGAGCTTCGGCGCGGCGGTGCAGACCGGCTACGAGAAGATCTGGGACCTGTCCGCGGCCCGCTGGTACGCCAGATGGCGCCAGGTCCTCTGGCTCGCCGTGCTCATCGGCACCATCTACGTGACCGCGACGACCACGTTGTGGCGCCACTCGGCCGCCGGAACGGTGACCGCGGCACTGAGCGCCGTCCTGTTCTTCTGGTGGTCGCAGTGGATGCTGCTCGGCGGCAGGATCGCCGGGAAGGCCCTCCTGCCCGGCGCCGTCCTGACGGCACTCGGCCTGTTCGGTCTACGGATGTTCTCGCGTCTGGTCTTCTCGCCCCTGATCGCCTCCAGCACCGTCAACTACGGTCCTTTCGGCACCGTCCTGGTCGTCCAGTCCTGGCTGGTCGGTGTCGGCGTCGTCGTCTTCGGCGGCGCACTGGTGGGGCGGCTGGCGCACGAGGAGATCATCACCGCGGTGGAGACCCTTCTGCGCCGGGCGCGGCATCGTAGACGGTGAGTCCGGGTGGCCCTCCTCGAACTCCGGCTCCCGCCCGGTCAGACGGGCTCGCGGAGCGGGCCGGTGACCTCCTTGCCCGGCGGGGATGCCGGGGACGGCTCCCGGTCCCAGCGCAGGGCGAGGATCGTGGCCGGGACCGCGATCAGGGCCCAGAGGAGCACGGCCATGACCACAGCCGTCCAGGTGTCCCAGAAATGACCGGCGCAGAAGGCCGCGACAAGCGGCACGGCCACCACGCCCACGGGCTTGGCCCTGCCGAACGGGACCCGGGGAACGACGGGGCGCCCGGTGGCTAGGCAGCGGGCCCGGCGGGCGCTGCCGAACGCGGCGATGAAGGCCAGGGCCGCCGACCAGACGACGACCAGGGCGGCTCCGGTGAACACGGTGGGGTCCTCGTCCGGCAGTCCCGCGAGCCTCTCGCGCACCGCGCCCTGGCGGACGGAGACCACGTCGTTCCGCCACGTGGTGACGTCCACCCGCTCCCCCGGCTGGACGAGTTCGGAGAGGTCGCCGTACGCGTCGAGGTCGATGGACTGATCGGCGGAGGCGGGAACCGGCGGCCGCAGTCGCACGCGGAAGACCTTCGTCCTGCCGCTCTTGACCGTCCGGGCGGACAGGACCGTGCCCCGGATCGTGCGCAGGCAGCCGGCACCGTCGTCCCGTGCCTGGGCTTCACCGGCGCACGGCCGGGCGTCGCGGAAGGCCGCCTCCGTGGCGACCTTTCCGGGGACGTACAGGCTCGGCCCCACGGCCACCGCCGACAGGGCCAGTCCGAGCAGCGCCCACGCCGCCGCGCGCCACCACTCCTTTCGGATCGGCGCCGCGATCCACCGGTCCGTCGTCCGCACAGCCACTCCCGTGTCTCCTTCGTTCCGGAGCATTAGGTCACACGTTGCCGATCGGCCGACATGGCAGGTCCCGGAAGCGTGGAGCCCCGGCCGAACTGCCGGGTTCCGGCAACATCGAGCGCTCACGGGGGTCGGCCCCCGACCAGCCGGAGCCGCCGCCCCGACGGGCGCTCCCGATCAGCCGGGGTCGCAGCCCGACGGGTGTTGCCGATCAGCCGGAGTTGTAGCCCCAACGGGCCTGACCGTCCCTGCCCATGAAGCACTTCGCGGGGCGACCGTCGGCCGTGGTGGCGGTGGCGCCCACGGGAGAGCAGTACTGCCCGAACCCGATGCCGGACCGGCCGCCCGTGCCGCCGGTGGTTCCGCCCGAGGTCCCGGAGGAGCCGCCCGTGGAACCACCATTGCCGGTGCCCCCTCCTGACGCACCACCCGCCGTGGCGGAGCCGCTCGTGCCCCCGGTACCCGGTTTCGGCTTGGGTTTGAGCTTCGGCTTGGGTTTGGGCTTCGGCTTCGGGCTGGACTTGGCGCAGGAGTCACCAGGACCGATCAGCCACAGGTCGGCCCGGGTCGAGAGCAGAACCTCGCTGTCGGGTGCCGGCTGCTGGCGGCACACCCGCCAGTCGTCCACGTCCCGGGAACCGTGGTCGAGACGCTCACCCGTGTGCGCGTGCATGGCTGCCGTGTACACGAACCCCAGGTCGTCCACGGCACGTGAGGCCTCGCGGAAACTCTCGCCCCGGAGGTCCGGCATGACGATCCGTCGGGGGCCGAGCAGCCGCGTGGGGCACGCCTCCTTCTCGGGGACCGCGTAGAGCGTCAGCACCCTGACGGCCGGGCGGACCATTTCCTTTCGGGAGGGCGTCTGGAAGCAGACCCGCCAGCCGGGCGCCGAGTCCTTCACCGGCCGGAAGGACGAGGAGGCATCGGCCGCCGTCACGGCCATCCAGGACTGGCGTCGCGCGTCCGCGACGGCCGTGGTGAGCGCCGTTCCCTTGAAGTCCCGTACCGCCACGGGGCCGTCGGCGCCTGCCCGGGCGGGTGTCTCGTGTCCCGCGCCCCAGGCGGCGGAGACCATCGTCATCGCGACCATGGAGGCGAGGATGGGGCGCCTGCGGGCCCAGGCCCACACCCGGGCTCGGCCGTGGGGGCGTACGAAGGAGCCGGCGGGCAGCATCTCGCCCGTCTCCGCGAGCAGTTCCCCCTTCGGGTCGAGCGTGGACCCGTGAAGCTTGCACTCCTTGCCGTCGACGACGATGACGGTGGAGTCGAGGATGCCGTGCTCGCGGCGAAGGATAGACACGGGTTCGGGCACGCGGGTCGCCTTGGGGGCCATGAGACTGCGGAGCAGCACGAGTCCGCGCCCGGTGAGCGCGGCGTAGCCCCAGCCGCAGTGGTAGAGGGACCGCACGGATTCACCGGGTCCGAGTTCCGCGAGCAGTGCCTTCTTGTGGTCGTCGGGCAGCGACAGCTTCTCCCCGGCGACGACCGCGGCCAGGCGCGGATCATCGGCGGTGGAGGCCTGCACCACGTTCCCGGTCCCCGGCAGAAGGTCGCCGGACGGGTCGATCAGCGAACCCCACACGGTGATCCGTCGCCCCTCGACGGACACGTCCACGCGTGACGCGGCCCCGTGCGCGGGGCGCATGATCACCAGAGGCCTGTCGACCCGCGCGGGCGTCTCCCCGTTCAGGAGGATGAGCGCGTCGGTGGTGAGCGCGGCGTACCCCAGCCCCTGGTGGTAGAGCGCGATCACCCGCTCCCTGGACCCGAGCGTACGGAGCAGTGCGTCGGCCTGACGGAGGGGAAGGGGGACGATCTCGCGGGCGGCCACCTCGGCGGTGCGCGGGTCGTCACGCAGCCGACGCTGCGCGGGAGTTGGGGACATAGGCGGAGAATAGCCGCTGTCGATCTTCGGCAGAAACTCCGCTCCATGAACCGATGCAGGGCTGTGACCTGCACAGATGACGCCGTCTCGCCGTCGCGTCACCAACCGTCCGGCGGCGGGAGGCGGTCGGCACGCCCGCAAGGTTTCGGCCATCGGGTCAACTCCGGTACAGCACGACGGCACAGACGCTGCGCCGGGAAGCGAAACGGAGCTGTCCGGGAGAGGACGTCAGCCGATCAGTTCCGGCGCGAGCCGGTGATACCGCACCAGGAGCACGTTGAGCGCCGCGATGATCAGGACCGCCGCGGCGATGGCGAGCAACGCGCGGCCTGTCCCCCACGGCGTGATGAGCGTGCCGAGGGCGCCGCCCACGAAGATGCCGCCGACGGTGGCGACGAGCCGGGGACGGATCGTGTGCCGTTCCGGTGTCGCGGGGACGGCTCCGGTGAGGCCGTGAATGAGGCGGACCAGCGACACCTGGACGAGCAAGGTGGGCATACCGGGAACAGCCGCGCGCAGTGCGGTGTCCGCGCGCAGTCCCATGGCGAAGCCGACGATGGCGATGACCAGGTTGTCCGGGTCCTCGGCGAGCGAGCCGGAACCGTGCCGCCACAGCGCTGTCGCGCCCGCGAGCGCCAGCAGTACCCCTTCCACCGCCAGCGCGGCCGCGAACCAGTGCCGGTGGTGTGCGACGAGACCCTTGGTGGTCAGGGCACCGGCCAGGGCACCGAGGACGAAGGCGACCAGGGCGATCGCCGGGCGGACCACCGACACCTGTCCCTCACCGGCTACGGCGAAGGACAGGAAGAGCACGTTGCCCGTGGCCAGGGCGGTGAAGACGTGGCCCATGGTCAGGAAGCTGACCGCGTCGGCCGCGCCCGCCAGGACGGTGAGGGTCGCCATGACGACGGTCCGTTGGCGTTCGCGTCGTTCGGCGGACGGCAGCGGTGGGGGTGGCGGTGCGGATTCTTCACTCATGCGGACAGTCTCGGCACCGGCGACTTCACAGCCGCGGAGTCGGGTCCGACACGCGCCGACCGTGCCGCCAATGGACGGCCCGCAACGGTCGTCCACCGGTTGTTCGATCCGGCCCGCAACGCAGAATGACCAGAACCCGGGCGGGTCTCCACGGGACATCGCCAGGCACCGGGGTGCCAGGGCTGGGACAGGCTTCCCTCCCGGACCGGATGAGAGGGGTGACGGTGGTGTCGAGCGGCGCGGTGTCAGCGGACGATCCTGACCGGGACCCAGACGAGCATGTGCGGTTCGCTCGTTACCGGAGCGCGTTCGACGAGGTGGCCCCGGCGGATGCGGCTTCCCTCATCGCCCAAGTGCTCACCGATCCGGATGGAGAGATGGCGAGCAGCGCCGTCTGCGAGTACCTCGACAGACGAGCCGCAGAACTGCTCACGGATCCCGTCTACCCTGCCTGGCGCCTGGAGATGACCGGCCCCGTTGGAGTGGACGACTTCTCCACACGGCGCCTCAATGAGTGGACCTTGCTGCGGGCGATGACCTTGAACGAGCCGTGGGACGCCGAGAACCTGCTCGCGTCCTCCAACTGGCTGCAGCTCCGCACCGCCGAGGAGTTCTCAGCCGTGACCGTTCTGGAAGTTCTGGCCGAGAGTGGCCGTACCCGCCGCATCCGCAACATCGCCGAGTCCCGGATGTCCGCCGCCCAGCGGTCGATGCCGGCCGGACCGGTGCGCAGTGAAATCCGCTCGACCCGGTCACCTCGTTGAAGAGACCCTATGGGCATGGAGTTCCTCTGCTTCCACCGCGACCGGCCCGACTCCCTGCCGCTGCGCGACGAGCTGCTGGAAGAGCACTGGTCATATATGGACCGGTACGCGAAGGAGATGATCGCCCGGGGCCCGACCCTCGCCGACGACGGCGACACAGCCACCGGCAGCGTGCACATCGTCGACCTGCCCGATCCCGCCGCCGCCCGCGCGTTCGCCTTCGACGAGCCGAACTACCAGGCCGGCGTCTACCGGGACGTGCTGCTGCGACGGTGGCGCAACACCCTGGGGCGCACCATGTGGGACTTCCCCGGCGGCCGGACCGGTGGCAACCGGTACCTGGTGCTCGGCCTCGGCACGGGGCAGGCCGCCGATCTCGCGGTGCCGCCCGCCCGGGACGAGCTGATCGCCTACGGGCCGCTGCTGTCCGACAACGGCGCCACCTGGCTGGGCACGGCGGCGTTGCTCCGGGCGCCTGACCCGGACACGGCACGCACCATCCTGGCCCCGGACCGGTACGCCGACATCGAGGTGCACAACTGGCAGTTCGGCGGGCGGCCGTCATAACCCCAGGACGTCCGGCCGAAGCCCCTCGGATCGCTCGGCATCCTCGCGTTTCACCCGAACCCACGGATGCATCGGTCTGACGCACATCGGTGCACCCGTGGGTTCGCGCCGAAGAACCTTCGGTTTTCCTGAACCCACGGGGATCCTGGGGCGCCGTTGACGTGTGTGTCGCCGGCCCGGACCGGGTTGGCGAGCCAGGTGGTTCCCCCCGGCCGCATACAGGCGTTCTCCGCCGTGCACGTTCGCGCGGTGATCAGGACGGCCAGGACCAGGCCGAGTGTGCCGGTGATGAGATGCCGTTCGCGTCCTTTGATCTTCTTGTTCGCGTCGATGCCCTGGCTGGTCTCGGCCACGTTCGCCGAGGTCTTCACGCTCTGCGCGTCGATCACGGCCGCGGTCGGCTCCGCGCGGCGGCCGTGGGAGCGTCGGGTCTTGTCACGCAACAGGTCGTGGACCTGCTGGGTCGTGCCGTCCGCTGCCCACTTCGCGTAGTAGTCGTAGACGGTCTTGTACGGCGGGAAGTCGTGCGGCAGGTACTCCCAGGGAATGCCGGTTCGGTTGACGTAGAGGATCGCGTTGACGATCTCCCGTAAGTCGTGGACCCGGGCCGCCGCGCCGGGACCCGTCCGCTTGGCTCGCCAAGCGGTGAAGGCAGGCTGGATCAAAGCCCAGCGGGCGTCGGAGACATCACTGCGATACGGACAACGAACACTCACACATCACCCAACGACCACCAACGCCGGCAGTCGCAAAATCATCCCTGACTACCAACTACTTGGATCAGATGCCCTCCAAGTCCGAACGCCCAACCCGGCCGCTCGACCCATGCACAAGCGTCGTCCGCATCCGTACCTACCTCTTCAGCCGCGCGCGGGATCATCTCCTGGCGCAGTCGGCTCGCTCCACCCGAGGGACCGGGGAGACGCAAGGGCTCCCGGGCGCAACAGGCGTGAGCAGAAACCGCCCACTCTCCCTCTCTTCATCTCAAGTGATTACGAAACGGACGCCCGCCGACTACGCCGAAGCCCTGGTCCTCACCCTGGAGGGACAACGCTGAAGACGCTCATTATTTCGAGTTAACCATCACTACCTTCGACCGCGTTATCCGTGGTGCCCGCAGGTCTCATCCTATGGTTCGGGCATATCGACCTCGCCCCCTACGAGGCGGTTGGTACGGGAGACTTGCATGAGTTCAGTTGAAGCCGTCCGTGCGGTACGGTCGGCCGCACAAAATCGACAGGCCCTTGAGCGACGTCCCTGCGGATCGATCAACTCGGACCTGTTGCCGGTACCGCCGTCGGATTTCGAGAAGTATTCCTATGTAGGCCGCCGCCTACGGGTGTTGACAGTTGCGTCGCTGGTGAGCATCAGCTGCCTCGCCTTGAGCCAGTTCCGACTCTTCTCCTCGGCGCCACTGCTGCGGTTCTTCTATCCGCTTCTGGCATTCACAGTCCTCTACTACTTGATCTCGCTTTGGGTGAACCTGTTCAGCCGTGATTTCGACCTCTCACGCCACCAAAAGCTCGTGGGTTCCTGGCGCCCCGATGTCTACCCGTCGGTCGATGTCTTCCTGCCGGTGTGCGGCGAGCCTGTCGAGATCCTGCACAACACCTGGACCCATGTCCGTGCGCTGGCAGCCCACTACCCGGGGGTCTGCGAGCCGTTCGTCCTGGATGACTCGGCCAGTCCTGAACTGCAGTCCATGGCTGATGAGTTCGGATTCCGCTATGCCACCCGCAGCAACCTGGGCTGGTTCAAGAAGGCCGGCAATCTGCACTTCGGGTTCGAGCAGACCCACGGCACGTACATCCTTATTCTCGACGCCGATTTCGCCCCGCGCGCGGATCTGCTCCACGAACTTCTTCCGTATCTGGCGGAAGACGAGCGTCTCGCCATCGTCCAGTCCCCTCAGTACTTCCGTGTGCTGGACGCCCAGAACTGGATCGAACGGGGTGCCGGCGCCGTCCAGGAGCTTTTCTACCGGGCTGTCCAAGTCTCCCGGCAGAGCAACGACGGGGCTATCTGCGTCGGAAGCTGCGCCGTCTATCGACGGGCGGCACTGCATGAAAACGGCGGCACTACGCTCGTCGAGCACTCGGAGGATGTCCACACAGGCTTCGACCTGCGGAGTCTCGGGTGGGATCTGCGCTACGTCCCGATCGCGCTGTCGGCAGGCGTGTGCCCCGACAACGCGGATTCCTTCTTCCGTCAGCAATACCGCTGGTGCGCCGGCTCGATGAGCATGCTGTGCAGCTCCAAGTTCTGGCGGGCAAAGATGCGGATCTCAAGCAGGCTTTGCTACCTGTCGGGCTTCCTCTACTACATCCACACGGCCCTGTTCACATTCGTCGCTCCCCTCATTCCGATTCTGCTCCTGCTGGCGTTCCCGGAGAAACCCACCGCGGAGACCATGTGGCTGGTCTTGCCCAGCGTCTTGTACACGACCACTGTTTTCCCTCTGTGGCACAAGGTTCCCTACCGCCTCGAAGCCTGGGCCGCGCGGATGATGTACGGCTGGGCGCACACCTTCGCGATCTGGGACATCCTGCGTGGGCGGCATGTGGGCTGGCAGGCAACCGGTTCTTGCAGCGCGAAGCTCAGCGGCACCGAGCGGCATCGGATCGGCATGTGGTCGTGGGGCGGCGGGACCGCCCTGCTGTGGGTCGGATCCGCCGCATGGCGCACACTCACCCTCGACCCCGTCGATTTCGTCATTCTCCTCTCGTCCGGACTCTTCTACGCTGTGGTCGTCGCGAGAGCCCTGCTGCAGCCTCGTGCGATGGGAACCCCATGACACGCGCCCTTGCCGTCGTCGCGCTGATGTCTCTCACAGCCTTCGTGCCCGCAGCGTCCGCCTGCGCCCCAACCGCGGCAGGCCGCCATGGCGGTGCCGTGGCGGCTGCCGATGCCTCGCCCTACGACGTAGGCCCGCTGTTGCACCCGTCGAAGAAGTACTTCGGAGTGTCCCGGCCCAAAGCCCCACATTCCATGGAGCCGGTGCTCGACTGGGCTCGGAAGGTCGGCAAACAGCCAAACTTGATCGTCTATTACGCGGGCTGGGGCGACAGTTTCGATGCCTCGGGCACGCGCAACGCCTGGAACTCGGGGGCGATGACAGTCGCCTCCTGGGAGCCGCACGGCACGACGCTCACCCGCATTGCCGACGGTGCGTCCGACAGCTATCTCCGGGAATACGCGAAGGCGGTCCGGAGACTGAACATCCCGATCGCCATCAGCTTCGCGGACGAGATGAACGGCGACTGGGAGGAGTGGGGGACCACCGGGACCACGCCACAGGAGTACGTCAGGGCCTGGCGTCACGTCCACGATGTCTTCGAGGCTGCCGGGGCCACCAACGTGATCTGGACCTGGTCACCGAACATCGTTCAGCCAGGCACACACAAGGATTTGAGCCCCCTTTACCCCGGCGACGCGTACGTCGACTGGGTCGGTCTGATCGGCTACTTCACCGACTGGGACCCTCACTCCTTCGACGGCCTGTTCGGAACGACCCTGACGGAGATCGCACGCTTCAGCCGAAAGCCGCAGCTCCTCCTGGAGACCGCCGCCATGCCTGGCCGACACCGCGCTCAAGACGTGCGTGCCCTGTTCCACGGAGTCACCGCCTCCCCCGGCCTCGTCGGGTTCGCCTGGTTCGACCACAAGGCGCGCGCCGACTGGCGGCTGGACGCGAGCCCGGAGGGCGCCGCGGAGTTCCGGCGTCTGAGCGCCGATGACCTCTACGGCTTCGACGTGCGGAGGGTCCGATGACACCCACACAGCACGGTTCCCAAACCTTCTCCCCCACTCCCGCACAGGTCGACGACCACCACGCGCCGGCTCACCACCTGCCGAAGGCGCCCACGGTCGCATGGAGCTCCGCCGGGTGCCGACGGCGCACCTGGATCAGCCGGACCGTCCTGCTGACGATCCTGGCTTTCCAAGCGGCACTCTCACTGAGACTGTCGAACACGGCGTTCCAGGACGAGGCTCTCTACCTCACAGCCGGTCGTGCCGAAGTGAGCCACCTGCTCCACGGGACAGCGGTGCAGACCAACTACGCCGCGTACTTCTCCGGCTCGCCACGTCTGTACCCGGTACTCGCGGCCGTCGTGGACAGCCGATTCGGACTGTCCGGCGCGCGCATGCTCAGCCTGTTCTTCATGCTGGGCACCACTGCGCTGCTGTACTCGTTCACGCGGCGGCTCTTCAACGAGCGGGCGGGGCTGGCCGCCGCAGGCCTGTTCTCCGTGGCGCAGTCGACCATCGTCATGGGGCACCTCGCCACCTACGACGCACCCGCCGTGTTCCTCCTGGCATCGGCCACCTGGATCGTCGTGCGCACCGCTGGGATGTCCTCTCCGACTGTGCTCCTCGCCGCGCCCGTCGCCGTCCTGGCTGTCGGTGTGAAGTATGCGGCCGGCCTCTACCTGCCCACCATCGTCGCACTGGCCCTGCTCACCGCACTGCCGCATCGGCGCCGCAGCGCGTTCCTTCGGGCTTTGCTGCTTGTGCTCGGTATGAGTGCTCTGCTTGTGCTCGGCATGTACAGCACCGATCTGTCGGCAGGAGTGCGCCAGACCACGACCAACCGTGAACATGGTTCCGACGGGGCCATGTTCCTGCTTGAGCAGTCGATCGCGTGGGGCGGACCACTGTTCCTCGCAGCAGTCGCGGGCGGGATCTCGTACGCCCGGCGCTATCGCTTGCACGAGTCACCGCTCGCTCCTGGGTCGAGCGGCCCGGGACGCGTACAGCGGTCGTTGCTCGGGGCGCTGATGTGCGCCACAGCGCTGCTCGCGCCCGCGTATCAAATGCACCTGGGGACGGTCGTATCGCTGTTCAAGCATGTCGGCTTCGGTCTCCTCTTCGCCGCCCCGATGGCGGGCGTGGGCCTGACGCGACTGGTGGGCGCGCACTTTCGCCACACCCACCTCGGCATTGCCCTGTGGTCGGCAACGCTGTGCATCGGTATCTCGCAGGCAGACTGGCGCTTCGCAAGCTGGCCCGACTCCTCGACGATGATCCGAACGATCTCCTCCCACGTGAACCGCAAGGGCCACTACCTCAGCTCAACGCCCGAGGTACCCGTCTACTACCTGCGTGACAGGACGACTCACCGCCAGTGGCAGAGCGTCTTCGGTATGGAGTACACGGACGGGCACGGCGTCCGCCACACCGGCACCGATGTTTACTGGAAGGCGCTGCGAAACGGCGAATTCGACCTGGTCGTCCTCGACGGGTTCACCAACCCACGAGTGAACGGCGTCATCACGGACGCGCTGAAAGGGAATCCGCACTACCGTCTTCTCGCCGCCCTGCCTTTCCACAGCGCCAGTAACGACGTCCGGACCCACCTGCTGCGAACCGTGCCTTTCGTCGAGCACAACGGCCACTACCGGATCTGGTTGAAGCGATGAGTCACTTGACCTGGCACTGAAGGGCCGGGTTCGGCGACAGCACTCCCGACCATGGCAGCGAACGCAACGGCACACTCGGCCTGGTCCTGGCCGTCCGGATCACCGCCGCGAACGTGCAGGAGAATCCACCCGCGCCGTCCCGATGAGCCTCCCGAGCCCGGCCGGGACGGACCGCCGGTCGTGGTCCTCAAGGAGCACCCCTAGACACTGGTAGACGACTGCTGCCTGCTCACGCATCGGCAACTTGGCGCACTGGTCCGGCCATCGACGACTGGCGAGCTGTCTCCGCTCACTACAGCGGGTCGGACTCCAAGAAGGTACGCATCTCGATGGCAAGGTGGCGCATGTCCTCTCCAGGAGCATGGCTGGTCGTCATTTCGAAACGCCACTCGTCGTCAGGGAGACGGTCGTGCAGCCCCCACGTCAGTCGGACGTGTGATCCTGCGTGCTCGGCAGCCAGCGTCAGGTCGTCCTCAAGAGAGCGCCAAGTCCTGGTGCCGTTCCATCCTCGAAACTTTTCCGCCAGCTCGGCAAGGAAGACATCGAGGCCGTCACCGTCCCAGGTCCTCACCATGACCTCGATTCGCACCGACTCCCCTTGAGCCGTCGCGAGGAAGTCGCGCATCAAGTCATCCCGCTCTTCCGGGAAGGAGCGTGTCAGCTGGTGGAAGCGCAGGCTGATCGCTCGATAGCGGTCACCTCCGACGCGGACGGCTGGGCTGGTCTCGTCTTCCTCCATCACGAGTGCAGGCTACGAGTAAGAGAATCCTTGTGACCAGGGGTTTGTTCCTCCTGCCGGACACCGGCCTTCGGAGTGGGTACAGCGCGGTTTCGACGCCGTCATTCCGTCAGGACGTCATCGACGGCAACGCCATGACCCGCATACGCGCCCTGACCGCCTGCGTCCAGACCGAGCGGACCGCCCGTGTCGCGGCCGTAGTGAGCGCGGTCGGCCTCGAGGACGAGCCACGGGCTCCGGCGGCCGAAGCACTGGCGGCAAGGGCGGCCATCCTGAAGTCTGGCCGCACGTGCCTGACGGGGACTCCTCACGGGAGGGGTACCGACACGACGACGGAGGCAGCATTCGATGGACCGAGCCGACGACGACGCACGGAAGATTCGCAGGGATGGCACCGGACCCGGCTGCCCGATCAGCCGCGGGGACGACGGCACATGGCAGGTGCGCGGCTACACAGCGGCCCGCACCGTTCTGCGCAGCACCGACACCGTACAAGCCGGTCTGGGCATCGAGACCGTCGAGAAGCTACCCGCCCGGATCCGGAGGCCCGTGCTGTACCGCGACGGGCCCGAACACCGGGAACACCGCCGTCAGACCGCCCGCTACTTCACACCCCGCCGCGTGGACGAGCACTACCGGGAACTCACCGAACGCGTCACGCACAAGCACCTGAACACCCTGCGGACCGAGGGCGAGGCACGGCTGGAGGACCTCACCTTCGGCGTCGCGATCGACGTGGCGTGCGGGGTGATCGGCCTGACCCGCAGCAGACCCGGCATCCAGCGCCGGCTGGAGCGCTTCTTCCCCGAGGAGTTCGGCAGGCCCGGGCTGACCAGCCCGCACGGGATCTACTGGCTGCTGCGCCAGAACACCAACTGGCTGCGGATCTACCTCGCCGACGTCCGCCCGGCCGTCCGCGCCCACCGCGAACGGCCCGCCGACAACCTGATTTCGCACCTGATCGCGGAGGGCTGTTCGAACCCCGAGATCCTCGGCGAGTGCCTCACCTACGCCGCTGCCGGAATGGTCACCACCCGCGAGTTCATCTGCGTCGCCGCATGGCATCTGTTCACCGACGCCGCTCTGCGCGAGCGCTACTCGACCGGGAACGAGACCGAACGCCTTGCGGTGATCCATGAGCTCCTGCGCCTGGAACCCGCGGTCGCCCGACTGAGCCGGCGAACCACCGGCGCCCTCGACGTCCCAGGCGCCGACGGCCCGGTCACCGTACCCGCCGGCGCGCTCGTCGACATCTACGTGGACGAGGCCAACACCGACCCGCAGGCTGTGGGCGCCGCCCCCACTGCGGTCTGCCCCGGCCGGCCGGCAACGACCGGGCGGTACGCGGCCGCCCTGTCCTTCGGAGACGGACCGCACCGCTGTCCCGGCGCCGACATCGCGATGATGGAGACCAACGTCTTCCTCGGGCACCTCTTCGCCCTCAAGGGCATCCGAATGCTCACACCGCCCCGCGTCACGTTCCAGGACGAGATAGGGGGCTATGTGATCCGCGGACTCCGGGTGGCCGTCGACCGGGAGTGATGCCGGGCCGTCAGCACTCGTCCAGCGTCCCGGCCACGCACGCGCCCCAACGCGACGAGATCATATGGTTCGCCCGATTCCGTGATACATGAACCTCCCGCCGCCTCGCCCGGTGTCAGATGTCCAGAACGTTCCTGATGGTTCGGACGACGCCGTCCTCGCTGTGCGCGGGAGCCAGGTGACGGGCGCGGCTGATGACGGCGGGGTGGGCGTTGGCCATGGCGTACGACCATTCGGCGGCGTCGAGCATGCCGAGATCGTTCAGGTAGTCCCCGAACACCATCGTCTGGGCCGGACCGATGTTCAGGTGCTCCTGAAGCCGGCGTACGGCAACTCCCTTGTCGGCGCTGTGGTTCATGACGTCGATCCAGTGCTCACTGGAGACGACGACCTGGTGGGTGTCGGCGAAGGACGCCAGGGCGGGCGCCGTGGTGCGCTCGATCGGCCCGAAGTCGAAGACGGCCACCTTGACGATCTCGTCGTCCACCGCGGTGGCATCGTCGACCAGGCGGTGCGCGTTGTAGTACCGGCCCACTTCATCGAGAAAGGCCTGGTCACCTCGTTCGATGTAGGCCGCGCGCTTGCCGCAGACGACGACGCCCACGTCCACTCCCTCGTCCGTGAGCTGCCGGACGGATTTGACCAGGCGGGCGGCGACAGCGGGGTCGAGTGGGTCCGAGGAAACCTCCACGCCGTCACGGACGACGAACGCGCCGTTCTCCGCTATGTAGACCATGCCGTCGTCGGCGCCGGCGAACAGATGCGCCAGCGTGGCGTACTGACGTCCGCTGGCCGGGCTGAAGACGATGCCCCGGCGGCGCAGATCGGCAAGCAGCGGCCACAGCCCCTGCGGGACACGCCCGTCGGCGTCCAGCAGGGTGCCGTCCATGTCGGTGACGACGAGCCGGATGCCGGGACGAGGGGAGAAGGAAGCAGGAGCAGAGGCAGGGACAGGGGCAGGGCGCGTGGTCATCATGTTCCGGGTGGGTCGGTGCGGAAAGGGGCTGAGGGCGGTCACCACTGGGTGGCGGGGTGGGCGGCGCGGACGATCAGGGAACCGAGCTCCTCGACGGCACGGGAGCGTGCTCCGGCCAGCTCGGGCAGGGTCAGGGCCGCCGCGGTGACCGGGACGGAGCGTGGCGAGCGGGTCAGGTGTTCCTCGAGTGCGGCGATCAGGCGGGGGCGGGAGCCCCAGGGTCCGCCCACGACGACCGTCCGGGGGTCGGCGAAGGAGAGGGCCGCGGACAGGACACCGCCGATGGCGTGTGCCAGTGCGACGCGTACCCGCTCGGCACCGGCGTCGGGGGCTTCCAGGATTTCCAGCAGTTTCGGCACGTCGACGGCGCTGGAGGAGACCCGGCGCAGGTCGAGCGCGGCGAACACCTCCGTGAAGGGCATCGCCTGCCCGTCCGGCCCCGCCGTGTACAGGTGTGCGATCTCCCCGACGAGCCCGCGATGTCCGCGGCGCACGACGCCGTCGCCGACCACGGCGCAGCCGAGGCCTTCTCCGAGGTGGAGGTAGACGAAGTCGTCGACGCCCTGCACGCAGCCGTACTCGTACTCCGCGCGCGCGGCCCAGTTGACGTCGTTGTCCACCAGGACCGGGCCTGTCACCGTGCCGGCCAGGACGGCGGGCGGATCGAGTGCGCCCACCAGGAACGGAGCGTCCGGCAGGTGCACCAGTCGGCCGGTCGCCCGGTCCACGGGGTCGGCGGCGCTCACGACCGCCAGACGCAGCGGTCCGCCGACCTGGCCGCCGAGCCGTACGGCGGCCGCGCCGAGCGCCTCGGCGACCGCTTCCTGTCCCGCGTCGGCTTGCAGCGCGGCGCGGACCTGCCCGTGGGTGCGTCCGAGGGCGTCCACCGCCTCGGCGACCACGCCGTGCGGGGTGATGCTCGCCACCAGGGCGGTACCGAGGCGCGGGGCCAGCGCGTAGTAGGAGCCGACCCGGCCGCGCCCGGTGGTGCGCTCGCCGGTGTCGACGACGAGTCGTGCCTGCTCAAGCCGCTGGACACTCTCGGAGATGGTCGGCTTGGAGATGCCGGTCCTGGTGGCGATCTCCGCCCGGGTGAGCCGGGCGTGGGCCATCAGGGCGCGCAGCACGTTCTCGTCCGTCAGGGCACGCAGCAGTTCCAGGGACGGTTTCGGCGCGGTCATACGATCATTCTAGTAAGGACTCTTTCCCAAACATGCACGCGGGCCTGCGTTGACGCGCCAGGGGGTGGAGACGGCATCCAGCCGCTCCGCGATCTGTTCGGGCCGCCAGGCGTCCGTCCGCCGGGCATCGAGTTCATCCGCTGCGAGTACGACGCCACCACGGGGCAAGGAGTCGGTCATCCCCACAAGCTAATGGGGCAGCCCATGGTGACCGCTCCAACGGGAACCGGGCATAAGTGAGGGAGGCGGCCCGTGAATGAGCCGCCTCCCGTGTTCGGCACGATCAGCAGGGGAAGGTGCCGCTGTAGAGGGCGTGTCCGTACGAGGAGGTTCCGGAACCGAAGCCGTAGACGCCGTCGTCGCTCCAGACCGCCTCGCGGAACCCGTTGACGCAGGTCGAGGTCGGCGCGATCGCGAAGCCCTCCAGGTTGTCGGCCGGCATGACGGCCGGGTTCGTGTAGGTCACGTCCGGCACGATCGCGCCGGAGGCGTTGACCTTCATGAAGGTGTGGGTCTCACCGCAGGTGTTGTCGCAGGTGGCGACGAGGCGCTGGGTGCCGGCGTCGTACGTCACGTCCATCACGGAGGCCTTGCCCGTGGCGATCGTGCCGAACGTGGTGAACGTGCCGTCGGAGTTCAGACCGTAGACGTGCAGCGAGCCGTCCCACTCCAGGCCGGCGAAGAACAGGCCCGACCCGTGCAGCGGGTAGTTCGCCGGGTTGTAGGCGGCACCCGTGAGCGGGTTGACCCAGCCGTTCGCGGTCAGCCAGCTGTCCGGCACGTATCCGACGCCCTCGAAGCCGAGGTTGGCGTCGTCCTTGCTACCGGTGTTGAGCTGCGGGAACTGCGAGGTCATGTCCCACTGGTGGACCGGCGTGAGCGTCGATCCGGTCGCGGCCGGGTCGAATTCCAGGATCGTGTCCTTGGGAACCGTGTTGTTGGTGTTGTCGCGCTCGGAGGTCACGTAGAGGTGGCCGTTGCTGCCGACGGTCAGGCCCTCGGAGTCCGGCTCGCCGGAGCCGCTCGCGAAGCGGATCTGCTTGCCGCTCGCGCTCCAGGTCGTGTCCGGGATCCACTTGCCGTTGCTCTTGACCAGCTTGTACAGCCAGTTCTTGTTCTTCACGGCCCACAGCACCGACGGGTTCGCCGAGTCGAACGCCAGACCACTCACGTCCCGGCCTTCGGGACCGGTGGACGTGGTGAACGCGCAGACGTTGTCCACGATCGTGACGTCCAGCCCGCCCGGCCATGCCGTCGTGCCCGAAGGGGTGGAACCCGTACCGGACGGCGCCTCGGGCGCGCAGCCGCTGGTGAGCGAGCCGCCGCCGCCGAGCAGTTGGCCGGTCTGCGAACCGCCGCCGCCGGTGCCGCCGCCGGTGCTGCCCGAGCAGGAGTTCGCGCTGCCGAGCGTCGCGGTCCCGGCGGTCTGGAACCAGCCGGAGCCATTGGCGCAGCGCTCGTCCGACGGCTTGGCGGCGTCGGTCGTCCAGGTCACCGAGTCGATGGTGTTGCCGCTGCTGTCGAGAAGGAGGACCGAGTCGTTGTCACCCAGGCCGATGGTGGAGTTGAACGTGACGTAGCCGCCCGCGGGGATGCTGCTCGCGCTCGGCGAGGAGGACGAGACCGTCACCGCGGAGTGGGAGGTGTCGGCGTCGACGTACTTCCACGAGCCGACGCTGACCGCGCTCGTTCCGCCGTTGTACAGCTCCACGGTGTCGGAGCCGTCCGAGGCGACCTCGTTGATCCGTACCCGGCTCGCCGCCGGGATCGACGACGGGCAGCCCGAGGCGTTCGCGGCGCCGAACGTGGCCGCCGAGGCCGCGGTCACCCACGCCCCGGTGCCGTCGCCGCCACAACGCGCCATCGCCGGCTTCGCCTTGTCGGTCGCCCACTCGACGCGGTCGACCACTGTGCCGCCGGACGTGTAGATCACCAGCTTGTCCGCATCACCCAGTCCCTTGGGCGAGTTGAAGGTGACGAAGCCACCGGCCGGGACAGAACTGGAGGACGGGCTGAACGACTGCTGCGAGAAGCTGTCGTCGGACATCTTCCAACCGCTGATGCTCACCGCGGTCGAGCCGGAGTTGTACAGCTCCACCGTGTCGTTGTTCGATGAGGTGACTTCGTTGATCCGAACGTTCTGATAGCCGACCGGGTCGGCGGCAGCCGCGGGCTGAGCGGCCAGCAATCCGGTGACGAGGAGTCCTGAGAGCGTCAGGGACACGGCGCACACAGAGGCGACGCCGGCACGCGAAGGTGAGGTAGGCACGAAGGGGAACTCTGGTCAGACGATCTTGAAACGCCGTGTACTCCGGTTGAACAGCAACTTCTGGCCACCGGAACGTCAGACATACGCCGCCGCCGGCCGGCATGGCATCGTTCCCCCTGTTCCCCTGAGGCTCAACAGCAGCCGCAAGCCCCGTCATCGATCCGCCGCGGGCTCCTTGGCAGTACCGGTGCGGACCGGAAGGGCAAGCAGACCGCGGGACCGCATCGAGGGACGCCATTGCAGTTCGCCCGGAGACACGTCCAGTGCCATGTCCGGAAAGCGGCCGAGGAGCGCGGACAGCGCGATCTCGGTTTCCATGCGGGCCAGAGGAGCGCCGAGGCAGTAGTGGATGCCGTGGCCGAGGGCGAGGTGCCCGGTGGCGTCCCGGTCGATGTCGAAGCGGTCGGGGTCGGTGAAGCGGCGTGGGTCCCGGTGGGCGGCGGCGAGGGACAGCAGAACAGTGTCGCCCGCCGGGACAGTGACCCCGCCGATGGAGACGTCCTCGGTCGGAAACCGGCGGATGGCCAGGGGTACCGGGCCGTCGTAACGAGCCAACTCCCCGACCACAGAGCTCAGTCGCGCGGTATCGGCCCTCAACTCGGCCAACTGCTGGGGGTGGCGGAGCAAAGTCAGGATCGCGTTCCCGATGAGGTGCACGGTGTTCTCGTACCCGGCGAACAGGATGAGGAAGGCCAAGGACATCAACTCGTCCTCGCTCAGCCGGTCTTCCTCGTCGCGTACGGCAATCAGCGCGGAGAGCAGGTCATCCGCCGGGGCGGTCCGCTTGCCGGCGATGAGGTGGGTGAGGAACGACAGCATGCTGCCGACCGCTTCTTTGGCGAGGGACGGGCGCGCCGGATCGGGAGCCACGAGAGTGTCGGTCCATGACCGGAAGTCGAGCCGGTCGGCTGGGGCCACACCGAGCAGGTCGCAGATCACGGTGATCGGCAGCGGCGCGGCGTACGAGCGGATCAGGTCCGCGTGTCCATCCGCGGCGATACGGTCAAGAAGCTGGTCAGCGGTGCGCTGGACCGGCTCGCGCAGCTGCTCGATTCGGCGCGGGGTGAAGGCCCGGGTCACCAGACGCCTGATGCGGGTGTGGTCCGGGGGGTCCATGTTGAGCAGGTTGGCGTCCAGTGCCGGTGGTAAGGCCATGCCTCGGTAGCCACCGGGAGTCGCGTTGTGCTTGTCGAGGGAGAGCCGCGGGTCGGCGAGCGCCTCACGTACGTCGTCATAGCCGGTCACCAGCCAGGCAGGCAGCCCGTCCGTCCCAGTGATCCGGTGTACGGGCCCTGCCCGGCGAAACTGCGCATAGACGGCGTAGGGATCTTCCGCGAGTGCCCTGATGTCAATTGGCGCCTGCTGAGCGGGGGTTGCATCAGTCATGCCCTGACCCTACTTGCGAATGAGCCGCGTGCCTTTGACGGCCCGCCACCGTCCGCAGAGTCAGGGGAATACGCGCCACCTGCGCGTGTCCGTCTCGGCCCGCGGGTTCAGGCGAGGGCGGCGACCAGCAGGGTGAAGGCGGCGACGATGACGGCGACGCGGACGTAGTGGAAGCGGTCCCAGCGGTTCATCTGCTGCTTCCAGTCGGCGGGGAGGCCGTCGGCGGTCCACGTCTTGACCCGGTTGTTGATCGGGACGAGCAACAGGATCGACATGACCACGCTGAGAATCAGCAGCGCGGCGGCGGTGACGACGAGGCCGGCGCCGTGGTGGTGCCATCCGGCGACGGCCCAGACCGCGGCGAGGACGAGCGAGCCGATGTACCAGAACGGCATCACGGCGCCGAGCAGCCGGGCCCCGTGGATGCGGCCGCGCAGGCCGTTGTCGCCGGGGAGGCCGTTGAGGATCGGGTTGACGAAGAAGGCGACGGAGAACTCCACCCCCACCATCACGCCGACGGCCACGGTGGTGAAGACCTCGAGTGCGTTGAGCATGATGACCCCTCTTGGAATCTAGCGCTGCTAGGTGATGAGGCAACGCTAGTACTGCTGCCGCTCGATTGTCTAGCGGTGCTAGGATCGAATCATGTCGGTACAGGAACGCAAGGAGCGCGAACGGGCGGGCCGCGAGCGCCTCATCGTGGCGACGGCCCGTGAACTCGCGGAGCAGCAGGGCTGGGACGCGGTCACCACGCGCCGGCTCGCCGAGCGCATCGAGTACAGCCAGCCCGTCCTCTACAGCCATTTCCGCGGCAAGCGCGAGATCATCGGCGCCGTCGCCCTCGAGGGCGCCGCCGAGATGGCCGCGGCGCTGCGGGGCGCGGCCTCCGCCGCGGACGGCCCGCGCGCCCGGGTCACCGCCCTGGCCCGCGCCTACCTCGACTTCGCCGAGCGCAACCCGGCGGTCTACGACGCCATGTTCCAGCTCGACGGTGGCCTGGCGTTCGCGCACGAGGACACCCCGGAGCCCCTGAAGGACGCCTTCGCCGCTCTGCTGGAGAGCCTCGGCGAGGTCGCCGGGGACGGCGTCCACCCGGCGCTGTTCACCGAGGTGTTCTGGGCGGCCCTGCACGGGCTGGCGACCCTGACCCGGGCGGGTCGGCTGCCGCCGGGGGACGCCGAGCGGAGGGTGGAACTGCTGGTGGACCGGCTCGCCATGGTCTGACGCATCGCCATGATGACGCCCCGTTGACGGCCGGGTCCGCCTGCTGAGTGTGCACACTGGCAGCGCGTCTCAGCTTCCCCGCTCCAGGGCGTGTCGTGAAAGTGAGTGTCGCGCTCATGGAGCACGAAATTGCTGGACGGTCAGGGACGTTGGTCACTTCATGACTCAACGACCAGAGCCTCGCGCACTGTCCGACGAAGCCCTCTCCAGCTTGCTCGGCCGGCAGCAGTTCGGCACGCTCGCCACCATCAAACGCAGTGGCCACCCCCACCTGACAACCATGGTGTACAGCTGGGACCCCGAAGCCCGCATTGTGCGGTTCTCGACCACGGCGGACCGGGTCAAGGTCCGGCACCTGCGGCGCAATCCACGCGCGGCACTGCACGTGTCGGGCGGTGACGTGTGGTCGTTCGCCGTCGCCGAAGGCGAGACCGTGGTCTCCGAGAGCACGACCGCTCCTGGGGACGCGGTCGGGCTGGAACTGCTCGGGATGATCCCGAAGGCCGCGAGGCCCGAGGACGAGGATACGTACCTGGAGGAGTTGGTCGCCGAGCGCCGGGTGGTCATCCGGCTGAAGGTGGACCGGCTGTACGGCACGGTGCTTGACATCGACGACTAGGGCGTGTCCGCAAAGTCGCGTCGTCCGCCCGAAGGGCGGGCCCGGCGGCGTCATGGGGGTCCCCCTGCTCGAGCGAAGCCGAGAGCTCGGGGGAGCGTGCTCTCGGCGTGCCGGGCGCAGGCCCTCGTACTGGACGTACTTGGGTCTTCGCCCGGTGCGGCGAGTGGGGGTGCCCCCTGCTCGAAGAGCTTGGGGGAGCGTGCCAGGCGTCGCCGGGCAGGCGAGACTTTGCGGACACGGCCTAGGACACAGCGCCGGCAACCGAAGACGAGGCCACCGCTTTCTGCCGGATCTCACCCGCCAGCCTGAGCGGCGCGGACACCATGGACGAGCTCCGTCAGGAGATCCAGGTGACCGTCGGCCCCTTACAGCCGGGTTTCACCCCGCCGTCCCACTGCTCCGCGCTCACCAGCGTCTGCCCGGTGCCGTCACCCGCCTGCACCCCGGTGGCTCCTGAACCGCCTGATACGCCACGAACCCGGGACTGCCGGGCCTGCGGGCCGGGGCTGTGGCATCAGGCTGCCTGGGGGTTAAGATCCGCTGCCGACCTGCGGAAAGTCCGAACGGGCGGCTTCCAGGGGGTGTGAAGTGACCGGATCGGTCAGGGTGCCGCGCGGACAGGCCCGGTTCGCCTGCGGCGCCATCGCCGCGTTCGCGCTGGTGACCCTCGCGGCCGGGCTGGCGGCGTGGCACAAGTACCAACTGCTGGCCGGACCCCTGACGCGAGGACCCTACGTCGACAACCCGTTGGTCGGGGCCGACACGTACTTCAGAAACCTGATGGGCTGGCGGACCGCTCTGCTTCTCATGGCCCTGTTCCAGTTCAGCATCTGGCTGGCCAACATGCGCGACATCGCGGACGTGCTCTGGCGCCAGGGACAGCGTCGGCGCAGAGCGTGGCTGATCTTCGGCTGGGTGATACCGGTGGCGCAGCTGTTCATACCCAAGATGTTCGTCAACGACCTGTGGGCCGCCGGCCGACCCGAGCCGCAGCGCCGTAGAGGGCACCCCCTGCTCACGGCATGGTGGCTGTCCGTCCTCGTCGCGGCGAATGCCTACAGCGACACCTCCGACGATCTGAAGAAGGCGGTCAGCGCGAGCCAGGCACGTCATGCCCTGCGGCAGATCATGCTCAGCGACGGTCTGTACATCTGCGCCGCAGTGCTGTCTATCATCGTCGTCCGGCAGCTCGTCCGCAGGCTGGAACGCGCCGCACCGACGGTGATCGCGCCTGTTGAGGTCTACCCCGCGAGCCTGGCTAAATCCTGATAATTGCCGTACAACCGAGCCGCCCTGCCCCCTCGATGCGGACTATGGGCGCGGAGGTTGCCGATGGCAGGTGAGAGCCTGTAGCCGCTACGGTCCTGCCTCTCCGTCTTCCTGATCGGGAGAAGGTGCACGGCTCCGGCGATCCAGCTTGCGAACAGCAGGCCGGCGGCGGACTCTGCATGCCGCTCATGATGAGTGCGATCAAGCCGCATGGCTGGTTCGAGCCGCGAACCTCACATCGCCTCCCCGCCTACCGTGAGACGGCGACGCCACCAGAGGTCGGCACGCCACTGGCGACGATCGGCGAAGGGATCAGGCAGAGTGCGCACGACGTACACGGCGTCCAGGTGGGCCACTTGGCGCTTCAGCTCGGCGCGGGGCCGGGAAGGCAGCTGTTGCAGTACCTCCTCGAGAACGTCGCGGGCATGCCTCACATCGTCGAAGGAACAGCCGCGGCACGAGCAGTGGGCGTCCTGGGGATACAAGGGCCGCCGCCCCGGCGGTTGCAAGAACGCTTGATAACGCCGCAGCGCGAGGGCGGTAGCGCCGGGGAAGACGTAATAGTCGCCCGAGAGACGCTCCACTCGATGTATTGCCAGGCTGGTAGGAGCGGAGAGTCCGTGGATCCGACTCGGCGGCGGGTCCTCCCAGACGCGAGGACCATGGTGCTGGGCGCGCAGGGCGCCAGGCCGTCTACGCGGCATCGGCCCTTCGGTATGCGGTCATGTCCGTCATCCTGCCGGCCCCACGCCTACGCGGCCAGGGATTTACGGGACAGCCCCCAGACCTGGACCGACGCACGGCTGTGCCGAGTGCGGGGCCGGCACCGGGGAGGGGGCGGCCTGCCCCTCCCCGGCATCGTCGTCGGTCGTCAGGTCGCGGTGGCGGCCGCCGCCGCGCGTCCCGCCTGGCGGCCGGAGAAGAGGCAGCCCCCCAGGAAGGTGCCTTCCAGGGAGCGGTAGCCGTGAACGCCGCCGCCACCGAAGCCGGCGACCTCACCGGCCGCGTACAGACCGGGAACCGGGCTGCCGGAAGCGTTCAGGACGCGGCCCGAGAGGTCGGTCTGGAGGCCGCCGAGGGTCTTGCGCGTGAGGATGTTGAGGCGTACGGCGATGAGCGGACCGGCGTCGGGGTCCAGGATCTTGTGGGCGGGCGCCGTGCGGCTGAGGGAGTCCCCGACGTAGGCGAGCGCGTTCCGGATGCCCATCACCTGGACGTCCTTGGTGTAGGGGTTGTCCATCTCGCGGTCACGGGCCTCGATCTGGCGCTGGAGGTCGGCACGGTCGACGAGGTTGTCGCCGGTGAGCTTGTTCATTCCGGTGACGAGGTCGGCGAGCGTGGTGGCGACCACGAAGTCGGCGCCGTTCTTCTTGAACTTCTCGATCGGCTCCGGGCTCTGCCAGATCCGGGAGAGCAGTTTCCACACGTCCTTGTTGGTGAGGTCCGGATTCTGCTCCGAGCCGGAGAGCGCGAACTCCTTGGCGAGGATCTTCTGCGTGGTGACGAACCAGGAGTAGTCGTAGCCGGAGCCCGTGATCGACTTGAGGGTGTGGAGGGTGTCGTAGCCGGGGATGTCGGGGCTGCCGAAGCGACGGCCCCGTGCGTCGAACCACATCGACGACGGGCCGGGCAGGATGCGGATGCCGTGACCGGGCCAGATCGGGTCGTAGTTGCGCAGCCCCTCGGTGTAGTGCCACATCCGGTCCGGGTTCACGATGCGGCCGCCGGCCTGCTCGGTGATCGCCAGCATGCGGCCGTCCACATGCGCGGGCACACCGGTGACCATGAACTTGGGCGGGGCGCCGAGGCGGTCCGGCCAGTTCTGCCGTACGAGATCGTGGTTGGCGCCGATGCCCCCGGAGGTGACGACGACGACCGGGGCGCGCAGCTCGAAGTCACCCACGACGGTGCGGGAACTGGGCTTCCCGCGTGCCACGCCGCTGGGTTCCAGAACCGCGCCGCGAACACCCGTGACGACCCCGCCGGTCGTCACGATCCCGTCGACCCGGTGCCGGAACTTGAAGGTGACCTTGCCCGCCGCCACCGCGGCGCGGACCTTCTTCTCGAACGGCTCGACCACCGCGGGACCGGTGCCCCAGGTGACATGGAAGCGCGGTACCGAGTTGCCGTGTCCGTCCGCGAGCCCGCCGCCCCGCTCGGCCCAGCCGACGACCGGGAACCACTGCACGCCCAGCCCGGAGAGCCACGACCGCTTCTCACCCGACGCGAAGTCCACATAGGCCTCGGCCCACTTGTACGCCCAGTGGTCCTGGCCGGACGGGTCACCGACGCCCCGGTCGAAGCCCGCGCTGCCGAGCCAGTCCTGCCAGGCGAGGTCACGGGAGTCCTTGACACCCATCAGCCGCTGCTCGTCGGAGTCGACGAAGAACAGTCCGCCGAACGACCAGAACGCCTGACCGCCCAGGCTGCCTCCGGCTCCTGGTCGAGGAGGAGCACCTTCCGTCCGGCCGCGGCGAGTTCCGCGGTCGCGACCAGCCCGGCGAGCCCGTGGCCGACCACGATCGCGTCCGCGTCCTGCAACTCGGCGCCGAAGGCGGGGAAGGCCTGGGCGGCGAGCGCGGCTCCGGCGATCATCCCTCCGGTGACGGTGAGGGCGCGGCGGCGCGTGATGCCCCCTCCCGCCTCCGCGTCGTTCCCGTGACGCGATGCGGAGTTGCCTCTGGAGTTCTCCATGGCTGCCTTTCGTCAAGAGGTGCCGGAGGTACGGGAGATACGTGCGCGAGGTGCCGAGGCGTAAAGGCGTCACCGATGGGCCGACCGGCAGGTGCTACCGATGGGTTGACTGGCAGGTGTTACCGACGGTAGCTCATGAGGTTCGCGTTACAACAGACCTTGAAATAAAGGGAGTTGGGCCAGAGTTGGGACATGCCGTGACCGGCCCGGCACGCAGGCGTCGGGGCGCATCGCGGAGGGACACCCGGCCATACGCGGCCCACGCGGGCACGCGGAACGGCGGGCACACGAAACGGCGGGCCACATGCCGGCTCCGCCGTCCGTGCGAGCCGTTCTGACGAGACGTCAGACGGAGTGCTCCGCAGCCGCGTCGAGCGTTTCACGCGCCGCGGCCAGGGCCGCGGACCGGTCCTCGGGTACCAGGCCGATGCGGGTGCGCCGGTCCAGGAGGTCGGACTCGTCGAGGGCGCCCTCGTGCAGCACGGCCCACAGCAGCGCGGCCCGCGTGACGGGATGTCCTGGCACCACGGGCTCGCCCAGCCGGGGATCGCGGGTGGCGAGGGCGTCGACGGCGGGGGCTTCGGCGCCGTAGCGACGGATCAGGTGGCCGGGGGCGGCCAGGGAGCCGAGCCGGTGCGGGGCCGCCGCGCCGACCAGCGGCAGGGAGGCGGTCGTCGAGGGGCCGGCACGCAGACCCCGGGCCTCGACCGCCGCGTCGACGGCGTCCTGGGCCATGCGCCGGTAGGTGGTGAGTTTGCCGCCGACCACGGTGGTCACCCCGTCGTCGGAGGTGAGGACGGCGTGCCGGCGGGAGATGTCGGAGGTGCGGGCGGCCTCTCCCGAGCGGCCCGGCGCGGTGTCGAGCAAGGGGCGCAGCCCCGCGAACGCGCCGACGACGTCATGGCGCCTCACCGGGGTGTCCAGGGCGGAGCCGACGACGTCGAGCAGGAAGCCGATGTCCGACTCCGGAACCTGGGGCACGTCCGGGAGGTCCCCGTCGACGGGTTCGTCGGTCAGGCCCACGTACACGCGGCCGTCGTCCTGCGGCAGGACGAGGACGAACCTGTTGCTCTCGCCCGGGATCGGGATGTGCAGCCCGGCGGGCAGCGGTCCGAACAGGTCGGCGCGCAGCACCAGATGCGTTCCGCGCGAGGGGCGGATACGGATGCCCTCGACCAGGTCGCCCGCCCAGACGCCGGACGCGTTGATGACCGCGCGGGCCCTGATCTCGCCCTGTTCGCCGGTCAGTTCGTCACGGACCCGGGTGACGGTCCCGCCCGTCCCCAGGGCCCTGACCCGGGTGAGGATCTTCGCGCCGCGGGCGGCCGCGGTGCGGGCGAGCGCTGTCACGAGCCGGGCGTCGTCGGTCACTTTGCCGTCCCAGGACAGCAGGCCGCCGCGCAGGCCCGCCGGGCGCACCGACGGCGCCAGGTGCCGGGCCTCCACCGCGGAGAGGCGGCGCGGGGCGGGCAGGGTGGCGCGGGAGGTGCGGGCCGCCAGCCGCAGGGTGTCCCCGGCGCGGAACCCGGCCCAGGCCAGGGAGGCCTGGCCGCGTGACACCAGCGGTGTCAGGGGCAGTACGAAGGGCTGGGCGCGGACCAGGTGGGGGGCGGTGCGTTCCATGAGGACGCCGCGTTCGACCGCGCTCTCGTGGGCGACGTCGAGCTGTCCGGAAGCCAGGTAGCGCAGTCCGCCGTGGATGAGCTTGGAACTCCAGCGCGAGGTGCCGAAGGCGAGGTCGTGGGCGTCGACGGCGACGACGTCGAGACCGCGCGCGGCCGCGTCCAGGGCGACCCCGGCGCCGGTGGCGCCGAGTCCGATCACCAGGACGTCCACCGTGTCGCCGCCCACCGCCTCGGCCAGTTCACGGCGGCGGCGGGCGGCGGAGAGCGAGGATCCGGGCGCCGGGGC
Source organism: Streptomyces sp. NBC_00386 (assembly GCF_036063235.1). Lineage (NCBI taxonomy): Bacteria > Bacillati > Actinomycetota > Actinomycetes > Kitasatosporales > Streptomycetaceae > Streptomyces > Streptomyces sp. NBC_00386. The sequence continues at coordinate 9,150,224 of NZ_CP107950.1, read as the reverse complement.
CGCCGGGCCGGACGGACTGCTTGTGGGACTCATGGCGTGAGGGTCCTCTCCAGAAGGGTGCGCAGCTCGTCGAGAAAGGCCGTGCTGGTCAGTTCGGGGTCGTCCTCGTCGGTCATGGTCCGCAGCGACAGGGTGAAGGACTGGACCACGAGCAGCACGGCACGGGCCTGTCTTCTCGTGGGCGCGAACCGCACCGAGCCGTCGGCGTGCCCCTGCTCCAGGGCGTCGGCCAGGAGTTCCAGGAGGGCTTCCTGGCTGGCTCCGCGCCGGTCCAGTACGTACGGGAGCAGGAGTTCGGGGTCGACGTCGATGATCTTGCGGAAGAGCGGGTGGGCACGGAAGCCCTCCACTCCGGCCACCAGACCGTCCACGATCTGGGCCCGCGTGACCTTGTCCGGGTGCGGCTCGGGCATGGCGCGGGTCGCCACGTCGATCCACTCACGGGTCATCAGGTCGCCGACCAGCGACCGCACATCGGGCCAGCGCCGGTAGAGCGTCATGCGCGAGACACCGGCGCGGCGGGCCACGTCGGTCAGGGTGGTACGCCGGACTCCGACCGCCAGGACGCAGTCGCGTACGGCGTCGAGGACGGGGTCGCCGTCCGAGTGCTTGTGACGAATAGGCGCCATGTGTCACAGTGTAACGCCCCGTGCTGCTGTGCGGGAGACGGCACCTCGCGACCGACCGATGAGGACTAGTTCATGGACATGCTGTGGAGTGGCTGGGGCGACCCGGCCAAGGCGGCACCGCTGCCCGACTCGGTGACCGGACTGCTGCGGGACCTGCTGGGCGTCAAGCCGCGGGACACCGCCGCACACGCTCTCGAGGAGATCTCCGTTCCCGAGCCCCTGCCGGGCCCGGCCCTGGACGCGCTGGCGGACGCCGTCGGCGGCGCGGAGCATGTGCGCGCCGACGCGGAGACCCGGATCAGGCACACCCGCGGGAAGTCGACGCCCGATCTGCTGAGGCTCCGAGCGGGCGACGCGGGGGACGCCCCCGGGGCCGTCGTCCTGCCCTCCACCCACGACGAGGTTCTCGCCGTACTGCGCGTCTGCGCCGAACACGGCCTCGCCGTCGTCCCGTTCGGCGGCGGCACCTCCGTCGTCGGCGGCCTCGCCCCGGAGCGGAGCGCCTTCGTCGCCCTCGACCTGCGCCGCATGAACGCCATGCTCGGCATCGACCCGGTCTCCCGGACGGCGACGCTCCAGCCGGGCCTGCGCGCTCCCGACGCGGAGGCGCTCCTGGCCGAATACGGCTTCACCCTCGGACACTTCCCCCAGTCCTACGAGTGGGCGACCATCGGCGGGTTCGCCGCCGCCCGTTCCAGCGGCCAGGCCTCCGCCGGATACGGCCGCTTCGACGAGATGGTCCTCGGACTCACCCTCGCGACCCCTGAAGGCACCCTGGACACGGGCCGCGCCCCCCGGTCGGCGGCCGGCCCCGACCTGCGGCAGCTGATCCTCGGCTCCGAGGGCGCCTTCGGGGTCATCACCTCCGTCACCGTACGGATCAGGCCGCTGCCGCGGACGCGTGTGTACGAGGGATGGCGGTTCGCCTCGTTCGAGGAGGGAGCCACCGCGCTGCGCCGGCTCGCCCAGGACGGACCGCGCCCCACGGTACTGCGGCTGTCCGACGAGACCGAGACCTTCGTCGGACTCGCCCAGCCCGACGCCATCGGCTCGGCCGAGGCCCCCGCGGCCGCCGGCTGCACGGCCATCGCCGGGTACGAGGGGACCGAGGAGGAGACCGCGCGCCGCCGCGAGGAAGCCGCGGCGGTCCTGCGCGCGGCCGGAGGCACCTACCTGGGCGCCGAACCCGGCGAGCGCTGGGCGCACGGCCGCTACTCGGCGCCCTATCTGCGCGACGCGCTGCTCGACGCCGGGGCCTTCGCCGAGACCCTGGAGACCGCGGCCTTCTGGTCCCGCGTTCCCGAGCTCTACGCCGCCGTGCGCGCCGCCCTGACCGAGACGCTCACCGCCGCGGGAACCCCGCCCCTGGTCATGTGCCACATCTCGCACGTCTACGAGAACGGTGCCTCGCTCTACTTCACGGTCGTCTCCGCGCAGGGCGAGGACGCCGTGGCCCACTGGGTGCCGGCCAAGGAGGCCGCCAACGAGGCCGTGCTGAGCGCGGGCGGAACCATCAGCCACCACCACGGGGTGGGAACGGACCACCGTGACTGGTACCTCCGGGAAGCGGGGCCGCTGGGTGTCGAGGCCCTGCGGGCCGTCAAGCGGCGGCTGGACCCCGACGGCCTCCTCAATCCCGGGATCCTGCTGCCCGTCGACTGACACCGCCCCCGATGACGTGGTGGCGGCCCGGGGCCACTGCCACGTCATCGGGCTCCGGCGGCCCGAACCCCGCCGCGTACAGCCGTACCGCCGGACCCGGCCCCGACACCGCCGCCGTACACAGGTTCCGCCCCTGCCCGCTCCGTCCCACCCGTCACTGCCCGGAGGCACACCCGATGCGACAGTTCACCGCCGTCGTCAATCCCACCGCGGGCGGCTCCACCGGGGCGGCGGCACTGCTCCCGGTGGCCCGCCTGCTCAGGGAGGCCGGAGCCGGTCTGGAGACCGAGTACAGCCGCAGCCTTGCCCACGCTCAGGAGCTCGCGCTCCGCGCCGGGGAGCGGGGCCGGGTCGTCCTCGGCGTGGGCGGCGACGGGATCGCGGGCGGGATCGGCGGCGCCCTGAGCGGGACCGACACCGTCCTCGGGCTGATACCGGCCGGCCGCGGCAACGACTTCGCCCGCGCGCTCCGACTGCCCACCGCGGCCGCGGACCTGACGCGCGTCCTGCTGCACCACGAGCCCCGGCGCGTCGACACCATCGAGGTGGAATCCGCGGTGCACGCGCGCACCGTGGTTCTCGGGAGCGTGTACGCGGGCGTCGACGCGCTCGCCAATCAGCACGCCAACCACGCACGCGTGCTGCGCGGGGCCGCCTCGTACTACGCGGGCGGCCTGCGCGCGGTCACCGGCTGGCGTCCGGTGTCGTACCGCGTCACCGTCGACGGGGAGGAACACCTCCACCGCGGCTACACCGTCGTGGCCGCGAACTCCGCCTACTACGGCTCCGGGCGCATCATCGCCCCGGCGGCCCTGACGGACGACGGCCTGCTGGACGTCGTCATGATCCGCGAGGCCCCGCGCCGGCTGTTCTTCACCCTCATGAACGAGCTCAAGACCGGCGCGCACACCGCGCGGCCGGAAGTGGTGATCCTGCGGGGCCGGGAGATCCGCATCGAGGCCGACCGGCCCGTCCCCTACGGCGCCGACGGGGAGGTCGAGGCCGCCCTCCCCGTCACTGCCCGGGTGCGGCCGGGCGATCTGGCCATGCTCTTCTGATCACCCCGGCCCCCGGTGCGCCACCGCAGGTCACCCCGCGGCGGTCTCTCCGCTCGCGCTGCCCGCCAGCCACTGGTCCCAGCTCAGGTTGAACGAGGCGTAGCCGTTGTCGGCCGAGGCCTTCGCGCGCGGGGAGCCGGTGACGGAGACCGGGTCGCCCTGCTTGACCTGGCCGTAGAACCACTTGGCGTCGGTGATCGAGAGGTGGACACAGCCGTGCGAGCCCCGGGCGCTGCCACTGCCCGGGTTCGGGTCGCCGGTCGAGTAGTGGACGTAGGTCCCTGACTGGGTCAGGTGGATGTCCCAGGGAAGGGTCAGGTCGTAGTAGTTCGCGTCACCCTTGTTGCAGCTGATGCCGACGCTGCACGAGGTCATGTGGACCTTCTCCTGCTTGTCGATCACCGCCATCACGCCGTTCCACGTGGGGTATTCGGCGCTGCCCGCGTTGATGGACAGGGTCCGTACCGGCGCGCCGTTCTTGGTGACCTTCATGGTGTGGCCGGTGACGGACACATCCGCGCGGACGTCGTCGCCGACGGTGAAGTCGTGGACGTAGGAACGCGTGCCGTAGCGGCCGTTGCCGTTGGCGACACCCTTCAGGTCCGCGGTGATCTTCACCTTCGTACCGCTCGCCCAGTACGACTTGGGCCGCCAGTCGGCGCGCCGGTCCCCGAACCAGTGCCAGGCGCCCGTCATCGGCTGGGAGCTGGTGACCTTCATGTGCTTCTCCACACCGGCCCGGGCCTTTTGACCCACCGGGTTCGTGAAGATCACCGAGATCGGCATCGCGACGCCGACCGTGGCACCGGTCTGCGGCGTGATCGTCTCCAACAGCATCGGTGGCCCGGCCGGCTTCGATGGAGACGGCTTCGCACTGGCTGTCGGCTTCTTCGACCCCGCCTTTCCGTCGTCTGAACTCGCCTTCGGCGTACCCCCGCCACAGGCACTGGCCCCCGCCAGCACCGCAACCATGACGAGTGCCGTCGATATCCCGCTACGTCGCTTCACTTTTACCCCGGCTCACAATCGTGCCTGCCTCACTGTTCATTTGGACTGCGGGCACCGGCCCGCGGTTGCAGTACGTGTGTAAAGCGCGGTTCAAAACCCGACTCGGGAGGCTCGCGCCCCCGCGGATCGGGCGGAACGCGTGACGGCTACCTGTGCCGGACCGCCGGTCACCGGTACCCGCTTCAGGCCGGCTCACGCCTGTGCGCCGGCGCTGGCGCGGCCCGGATGCCGCGAAAGGAACCGCACCGCGCCGTCGGCCTCGACCCTGGGCAGTTCCTTGTGCCGGCCGGGGTTCTAGGAGCGCGTTCGCCGGGCCGCGTCGACCTCTTGGGGCGCCGTCGCGGGCTGTCCCGTGGACGTCCCCGCGCCGGAGCGGACGAGCGGTACCAGCACTCCGGCACCGGCCACGGCGAGCACGGCGACCACCCGCAGCACCCCGTTGATCGCCGAGCCGTCGGACGCCGCTCCGCCGGCGGACCCGCTGATCTCCTCCAGCACGGTCGCGGCCACCGTCACGGCCACCGCGCCCCACAGCACCAGGGAGGTGAGCACCAGGCCCGACGCGGCCGCGAGCCGCCCGGCGGACACGTACGACTGGGTGGCCGCGTTGGTGAGCGCCCAGCCGAGCCCGACGCCCGCTCCGACCACCGCGAACACCGCGGCGTAGAGCGGCAGGGGATGCGCCCAGGTCAGCGCGGCGAGCGCCACCCCGCTCAGCAACAGCCCCACCGCCATCAGCACCTCCGCCCGCCACCGGTGCGCCAGATGGCCCGACCAGTAGCTCGCCGCGCCGACTCCCGCCGACAGCGCCAGGAAGACCACTCCCGACTCCAGCGGTGACAGCCCCCGCGCCTGCTCCAGATACAGCGCCGCCAGCACCGCGACGAGGCAGTACACGATGTTCGACACCGTCCCGGCCGCCGTCACGGTCACGAACGGCCTGTTGCGCAGCAGGGTCAGGTCGATCAGCGGTTCCGCCGCCCGCCGCTCGACCGCCACGAACAGGGCCAGCATCGACGCGCCCACGGCGAAGCACGCCAGGGTGGCCGCCGAGCCCCAGCCCCAGTTCGATCCCTGGTCGACGGCGATCATGACGGCTGTCAGACCGCCGGCCAGCGTGATGGCGCCCGGCAGGTCCATCCCCCGTGTGGCCCCCTCGTCCCGCGACTCCGTCACGTACCGCAGCATCAGCAGCACAGCCAGCGCGCAGAACGGAACGTTCAGCAGGAAGACCGCACGCCAGCTGACGAGCTCGGCGAAGGTGCCGCCGACGAAGGGCCCCAGCGCGGTACCGACGGCGCTGAAGGCGAGAACCGTCCCGACGGCCCGGCCCTGACGACCGTCACGAAAGTGCGCGGTCACCACCGCCACCGCGATGGGCAGGACCAGGGCCGCCGCCATCCCCTGGACCACGCGTCCCGCGGTCAGCCACACCGCGTTCTGCGCGGCGCTGCACACCACCGACATCACGGCGAAGCCGGTCAGCCCGACGACGATGATCCGTCTGCGGCCGTACAGGTCGGCTGCCCGCCCGCCGACGATCATCAGTGCCCCGAGTGTCAGCATGTAGCCGCTCACGAGCCACTGAAGGTTCGTGGCCGGTGTCCCGAAGTCCCGGGCGATCACGGGCAGCATCAGGTTCAGCGCGAACCAGTCCAGCTCCACCAGCAGCATCGCGATCGAGGCGGCCGCGATGACGGCGCGGTCCCGGCGTGAGAACAGTCCCGTCGTCCGGCCTGCGGATCCGCTCACGACGACCATCCCCTGCCACGGGTCACTCCTCCCGCCAGCCTGCGGGCGCCCGCGGAGCCCCGCAACCGGAGCCCTGCCCGGTCGGCCGCGCGGCTCCGCGACCCCCGGCGGGGGTGCCCGTCCCGTCCCGTTCCTCGTGGGCGGCTCCTGGTCCGCTCAACTCCCTTGCCGTGCCGACCACATGACCGCTCCGAGTAGGATGATCGAACACTTGGTCTGCCCGCGTTTCCGTGGTGCGATGGGAGCTAGCATGACGATCGACCGACAGTCGTTTCCGCCGCTCGACACCAGTAAGGCGCATCCCGCGCGGGTCTACGACTGGCTGTTGGGCGGCAAGGACAACTACCCGGTCGACGAGGCGGTGGGAGAGAAGCTGCCGCCCGAGGCGAGGGACGCGGCCCGGCAGAACCGCGAGTTCATGCAGCGGGCGTCCGCCTGGCTCGCCGAGCAGGGCGTCGACCAGTTCCTGGACATAGGCACCGGCATCCCCACCCAGCCGAACCTGCACCAGATCGTCCAGGACATCACGCCGTCGGCGAAGGTCGTCTACACCGACAACGACCCGATCGTGCTGCGTCACGCCGAGGCGCTCCTGGTCAGCAGGCCCGAGGGTGTCACCGACTACATCCAGGCCGATGTGCGGCGGCCGCAGGACATCGTCCAACACGCCCGCCACGTCCTGGACTTCAGCCGTCCGATCGCGCTGTCGCTGATCGCGCTCATGCACTTCATCCCCGACGAGCAGGACGCCCACTCCATCGTCCGCAACCTCGTCGACACCCTGCCCTCGGGCAGTTACCTCGTGTTGTCGCACGCCTCCTCCGACGTGTTCCCCGAGCTCTCCGCGCAGGTCACCGCCGAGTACGCGAAGGGCGGTATCCAGCTCGGCTTCCGTACCCGTGCCGAGGTGGAGCGCTTCTTCGACGGCCTCGACCTCGTCTCCCCCGGCCTGGTGACCGCGACGAAGTGGGCCAAGTCGGCGGCGCCCGCTCCGGAGGACAGCGGCATCTACGCGGCGGTGGCACGCGTCCGCTGAGCGGAACGGGTACGGCGGATGTTCCGCGCCCCGCGCCCCCGGTGATGGTGATCCGCAGGACGCGGCCCGGCATCGCGTCCATGCGGGTGGCGTATGGGGCGGCGGCGAGCCCCCGATGGCATGACCGGCGTTGTGCACGGTGCCAACTCACGATCAGTCAGAGAGGACGTCCCGTGCGTCGAACCATGCTGTTGTCTGTCTGTGCTCTTGTCGCCGCCGCCGCCACCGGATTCTTCACCACCAGCGCGATCCGCAACCGCTGACAGCGAGACGCCCCACGCGCTCACGGACATTGCGCGACCGGGCGGCCGCCGGGTGGGACGGCCGGAGGCCGTCCCACCCGGGGCATGTGCCGGGCGTCCGGTTCAGTCCGTTCCATCGCTGTCCTCGTCGCGGGGGTCGGCCGCGCGGTCCGCCATGCGCACGCGAAGAGCCGCCGGGATGACGAGCCACCACAGGATGTACAGCCCGGCCACACCCGCGACGATCCAGGGCACGTACGAGTCGTCGTCGGTGGCGGTGCGCAGCACCAGCAGGAGGGAGGAGATCATGGTGAGCAGCAGGAGCAGCAGGCCGAGCAGAGTCAGCCTGGACGCCCATACGACAGCCTCCGGCTTGATGAAGCGGCCCGTCACGATGCGGTGGAACGCCACGGGGGCGACCAGCGCGCCGATGGCCGCGGCACCGAGGACGATCGTGACCATGTACAGGGTCCGGTCCGCCTCGGACAGCCGCCGGTAGGACGGCTGGAACACCACGGTCAGCAGGAAGCCGAACAGGATCTGCACGCCGGTCTGGGCCACGCGGATCTCCTGGAGCAGGTCGGCCCACTTGCGGTCGGCCCGCTCCTCGGGCGATTCATCGCGTCCGTCGGTCCGTGCGTCGCCCTGCATCGGCAGTCCCTCTCCTGGTGGCACCACCCGCTGAGCCGCCCCTCGTGTCGCGGCTCGCTCGTGTGACGCGGCGTGTGACGCGGCCTCCCGGCCGGCGGCCGGTCTCCCGCTCGGCGCCGCGGTACGTCGCTCAGCGACCCAGCGCGTTCTTCAGCTGCTGCTTGCTCATGGACGAGCGTCCCTGGATGTCGCGCTTCTTGGCCTCTTCGTACAACTGGTCCTTGGTGGGGCCCTGCGCCCCCGAGTGCGAACGCTCGCCACCCCGCTGCGACGCCGACTTCGGGTCGCGCAAAGACGCCTTGCTCGCCGTCTCGGACTCGCCGGCCCTGGCCCGCTCCTTGTTCACCGTGCGGGCCGCGATCTCCTTGGCGCGGCCCGTGGACTCCCCGCGGTCCTGCGCGCTCTGCTTGATGTGTTCGTACTGCCGCTCGCGCTTCCTGTTCGATCCCGCCGGCATGGTGCGCCCTCCTCCTGGATGCGGCCCGTACGTGCTGGATGTGGCCCGTACGTGGACATCGAGTACCCCCGATGGTCCGCGGCCTCACGGGTCGCCCGGAATTGCGTCCCTACGGCCCAGGAACGGCGGAAGTCCCCGCACCGGGACGGCCGGGGACTTCCCTGCGGCAGTGGACACCGGCGGACAGGAGCACCGCGCGTCGCGGCGGATCAGCCCGACGCCGCTCCGCGCGGCCGCCCGTTCATCCCTTCCGGTGGCGGAGCACCAGCCACAGGAGGACGGCGGCGCCCGCCGCGGCCAGAACCAGCGTGCGGTTCTCGCGCGCCAGCCGCGCCCCCTGGGCCGCCTGCTGCCGCAGGGGCTCCGGTGCCTTCTCCTGCCACACGCCGCCGGCCTGCGCGGCCTTGTCCCGCACCTGGTCCGCGGCCTGGGCCGCCCGGTCCCTGACCGGGTCGGGCACCTTGTCCTGCACCGTGTGCGCGGCCCTGGCCGCCCTGGTCCTCAGCTCGCCCGCCTTGGCCAGGGCCTGCTCGGCGACCTCAGCGGTCTTCTCCTTGGCCTGCTCGGCCATCTCCACGGTCTTCTCCTTGACCTCGGCTCCCTTGTCCTTGGCACGGGCCTTGGCATCGGCCTTGTCGGCCAGTGCCTGGACCGTCTCTCCCAGCTCGGCGCGGGTCCGCTCGACCTGCTCACGCATCTCGCCGGGTGTCGTCGGGGTGTGCTTGTCGTCGGACGGTTCACTCATCGGTGGGCACTCCTCTTGATCGCGATCACGGTGGCCACGAGGGCCTGAATTGTCGGGACCCAGCGTGCTCCGGCCGTCGCTCAGGACCCGGGTACCCCGAACCAGGCGGTCCAGGGCGGTTCTCGCCGTTCCCCGTCGGTGAGGTTTCCGCCGCGCTACTGGAGGGCGCGGACAGCGGCGGTGAACACCGGAGGCAGCCGGGCCGCCGCCGGGACGACCATGCGGGCGGTGCCGGGGCGGCGGCTCGCGGCCAGGAGGGCGCCGGTCAGCAACCGGTGCCGCCTGGTCAGCAGGGCCCACGCCCGCTCGTACTCCCGTGCCCTCCCCGAGACGAGGCAGTGGACGGCGGCACCGGCCGTCGCCAGGCCGAGGGCGATCCCCTCGCCGGTGAGGGCGTCGACGTAGCCCGCCGCGTCGCCGACGAGCAGGACACGTCCGGCGACCCTGCGGCGTGTCCGCTGGAGCAGCGGCCCGGCGCCTCGCACGTCCGTGGCCCCGGCCCCGCGCAGCGACGCGGTGAGGTCCGGGAAGCCGACCAGGTGCTCGTCGTATCCGCCCCGCACGCGGCTGAGGACCGCGACACCGACCAGGTCGTCGGCGACCGGTGTCACGTAGGCCTCGCCCTGGCCGGACCAGTGGACCTCGACGAAGTCCGTCCAGGGCTCGACACGGTAGTGCCGGCGCAGTCCGTAGCGCCGGTGCGCGCCGCCGGGCAGTTCCAGTCCGAGGCCGCGGCGGACGGCGGAGTGCAGGCCGTCGGCGGCGATCAGCCAGCGCGCCGTGAGTCCCGCGGCGGTGACCGTGTCCGCGGTCTGGCGCACCTCCCCCGCCCTGCCCGGCACGATCCGCACACCGAGGCCGAGCGCGCGCTCGTGCAGCGCGCGGTGCAGCTCGGTACGGCGGATGCCCAGGCCGCGGGAGCCGCGGAAGGACGCCTCGGCGCGGGCGGTGCCGTCCACGTATCGGATTCCGCGCAGTTCCTTCCCCACGGGTTCGACGCCCAGCGCCCGCAGCCCGGCGACGCCGCTGGGCATGACGCCTTCTCCGCAGGCCTTGTCGACGGGCGCGGTCCGCGGCTCGACGACGACCGCCTCCAGGCCCGCCAGCGCGCTGTGGATCGCGGCAGCCAGACCGGCCGGGCCGCCACCGGCCACCAGGACGTCGATCACGCCGGAACGGACCCGAACGAGGTGGCCACGCCGGCCAGTGCCCGGTTCTCGCACCGGATGCGTACCGTGAGCACGGCGGCGTTCACCAGCGTGAAGACGACCGCCGTGACCCAGGCGGTGTGCACCAGGGGCAGGGCCACACCCTCCGCGACGACCGCCACGTAGTTCGGATGCCGCAGCACCCTGTACGGGCCGCGAGCCACCAGCGGCAGGCCGGGCACGACGATCACCCGGGTGTTCCACCGGGACCCCAGGGTGACGATGCACCACCAGCGCAGGGCCTGGGCGCCCGCGAGCACGGCCAGCATGGACCAGCCGAGTGCCGGGACGAAGGGCCGGCCGGCCAGCCACACCTCGGCCGGGCAGCCGAGCAGCAGGGCGGTGTGCAGGGCGACCATCGCCGGGTAGTGCCCCCGGCCCGCCTCGATCGCGCCGCGCGCACGGCTCCAGCGCCCGTTGCGACGGGCGACGACGAGTTCGCCGGCCCGTTCGGCGGCGACGGCGGCCACCAGCAGTGCGTACCAGTCCATGTGTCCGTGTCCCAACCGTTCCATGTCGTGCGCCGGGTGGCCTACCAGCGCAACAGCACCAGTTCACAGGCGAAGCCCGGCCCCATCGCCAGCAGCAGGCCCGGGGTGCCGGTGGGCGGCCGGCAGGTGGCCAGGGTGTCGCGCAGTACGTGCAGCACGGACGACGAGGAGAGGTTGCCCACGTCGGCCAGATGACGCCAGGTCACGTCCAGGGCCCCGTCCGGCAGGTCGAGTGCGTCACCGACGGCCTCCAGGATCTGGGGCCCGCCGGGATGGCACACCCACGCGCTGACGTCCTTCGTCTTCAGACCGTGGTCGTCCAGGAACCCCCGTACGTCGTCGGCGAGGTGACGGCGCACCACCTCGGGGATCTCCGGGTCCAGAACGACCTGGAAGCCCGAGTCCTTGATGTCCCAGCCGAGGATGCGGCTGGTGTCGGGATACAGCCGGCTGCGCGTGTCCACGATCGTGGGGCCGGCGGCTTCGCCCGTACGACGGGATCCGCAGGCCACCACCGCGGCGGCGCCGTCGCCGAACAGGCCGGTGGCGACCAGGTTGGCCAAGGAGGCGTCGTCGCGCTGGAAGGTCAGCGAGCACAGTTCCACCGACAGCAGGACCGCGACTTCCTCGGGCCGGCCCAGCAGATAGTCGTGCATCCGGGAGAGGCCCACGGCACCCCCGGCGCAGCCCAGGCCGAACATCGGCACCCGTCTGACGTCCGGCCGCAGTCCGAGGCGGCCCGCCACCCGGGCGTCGACGGAGGGCGCGGCGATCCCCGTGACGGAGGTGAAGACCAGCAGGTCCACATCGGCCGCGGACAGACCGGCCAGGCGCAGTGCCTCCCGGACGGCCTTGGCCCCCATGTCCGTCGCGGCCTGGACGAAGACGCTGTTCGCGGCGCCGAATCCGTCCAGCGCCTCGTACTGTTCGAGCGGCAGGGTCATGTGGCGGCCGCCGACCTTCGCGGCGCGGTGCAGCCGGTCGAGCGCGCGGCGGTCGGCCCCGTCCCGCAGACACCTGCGGGCCACCATGTCGGTGATCTCGGACTGGTCGTAGCGGTGCGGCGCGAGGGTTCCGTGAACGGCGGCGATCCGCGTCATAGGGCTCCCGTCCGAACCGGCTGGGGTGGGCTTGCCCCACAGCCCTTCCCCGGACCCGCACATCGGCACCAGGGATCGCCCGTCCGGCCGTTCGTCCCGTGGCGAGCCCGGACCGCGTGGACGAAGCCTTCTACCATCGCCGGGTGGGTACTCCCGAGCACACGACGGCCGGAGACACCGCGAGGCGTGGGAGCGGCCTGGTGGCCGGTCTGGGCCGGGCGTGCCACCCCGGGCCCGTCGTGGCGGTCACCACGCTGACGGCGGCGCTGGCCGTGATCACCGGCCGTGGTCCCGGGGCTTGTTTCCTGCTCTGGGCCGCCGTGCTCGCGGGGCAGTTGTCCGTCGGCTGGTGCAACGACGCGTTCGACGCGCGGCGGGACATCGCGGCCGGCCGCCGTGGCAAGCCCGTCGTGGACGGCGCGATCGGAGCGGGGCAGGCGTGGGCCGCCGCGTACGCGGCGCTGGCCCTGTGTGTACCCCTCTCACTCCTCTGCGGCCTCACGGCCGGCGCCGTCCACCTGACCGGGGTCGGTGCGGCATGGGCGTACAACCTGCGGCTCAAGGCCACCTGTTGGTCCTGGGCGCCCTACGCGCTGGGGTTCGCCGCGCTTCCCGCCTTCGTGACGCTCGGGCTGCCAGGCCGTCCGTGGCCGGCCTGGTGGGTCCTGGCCGCCGGAGCGCTCCTGGGGGTCGGAGCGCATCTGGGCGATGTGCTTCCCGACATCCGCGGCGATCTGGTGGCGGGTGTACGGGGGTGGCCGCAGCGGCTGGGACCGGACCGTGCGCGACTGCTGCTCCCGGTACCGCTGGTGATCGCGTCCGCGCTGCTGGCGCTGGGGCCCGCAGGGCCGCCCGGCCGGCGCGAGGTGACGGCGCTGGCCCTGGTTCTCCTGGTGGCGGTGACGGGGACGGTGCTGGGACGCCGCAGAGAGCGGCTGGCGTTCGCGACGGCGGTCGTCGTGGCGGCGGTCGATGTGGGCCTGTTGCTCGGCGGCACCGGGATGGGGCCCGGCTGAACGGTCATGGCCCCGCAGGGGCGCGTTCCCGTACACGCGGAGGACCCGCACCGTGCGGTGCGGGTCCTCCTCAGCGAAGCCGTCCGGCGAGCCGAGTGATCACGGGGTCTGGCGGCGTCCGGCCGTCGGCCGGTCATCCTCCATCATCCGGTGCTGAACGGGCGTGCCGTCAGGGGACGTTCAGCGGCCGTCGTGACCACGGTGGTCGTCGTGCCCGTGGCCGCGGTGGTCGTCACGGCCGTGGCCACGGTGGTCGTCACGGCCGTGGTTGCGGTCGTGGTGCCGGCCCCAGGAGACACTGTCGACGAAGCGGCCGCGGTCGTTCCGCAGCGTGGCTTCGTCGGAACGGTTGTCCCAGACCTCGTTGCGGCGGTCCTGGAAGAGGTCACGGCTGGTGTCACGGCCGTAGCCGGTGTGGACACGGACGGTGGCACGGCCGGCCAGGGTGTAGTGCCTGAAGGTGTAGCGGTTGCCGTCCTTGTCCTTCAGGGTCCACCCGTTCAGGTTCACCCCGTGGCGACCGGAGTTGGTGATTTCCACCCACTCCGCGTTCAAGGAACGCGCGGAGCGGTCGTCAAAGCCCGGCGCGTCGCTCTGGACCCTGCTGATGGCGACGTGCGAACGGTCGAAGCGCGGATCCGCGGCCGAGGCCGACACGGACGCCGAGCCGACCAGCGCGCCGGCCGCCAGGGCGGCGGCCACCATGCGACGGGCAGTGACAGACGTGGAAACGGACATGAATGCTCCTCAAGGTTCGAGAGCCGGCACACCCCGTGCGGGCGCCCCTCTCGGGGAACCCGCACGGTGCGACCCTGTGCGAGTCCCGGCCCGGTGGCCGAGGACTCATAACTTGCTGCACATCCCCGCCCAGGACGGGCAACACCCGACCCCTGTTACGAATTACGGACATGTCGGTTACAGATGCTTGTATCAGCCCTTTAACTGCTGAAAGCCGACGATTGACGGCTCGTCATCGCCAACTCCCGTACTCCTACAGCTTCCAGGCGATAGTCGGGCATCCTCGACGTCACCCCAGCCCACCGAGCCGTCACCCGAAAGTGAGTAACACCGTTCCGCTCCGGTCGGATCGCGTGACGGTCCGGGGATCAGGCTCGACGAGACGACCCGGAAGACGGGACCTCGAAAACAGGGCCTCGAAAAACACGGCCCGGAAAAAACAGAACCCGGAAGGCAGACACATCATCGACGCGGCCGGACCACAAGTCGCGGAAGCAACGGGGGGCATCCGGGGGAGTCTGCGCCGCGACAAGCGTCATCGGCAGGACCCTCGCCGACGGACTCGGCCCGGTCCCGGGCCGGAAGGCCTCGGGCGCTTCGGCACGACCCGCGCGAGGTGGTGGGTCGCCGACGAGGGAGGACGGCGCCACTCGGGCCGTCGGAGCATCGGCGCCGGAGGCGCCGGAAAGGGCGGATACCGCCCGCCGCAGGCATGTCGCACGCTGCCGCTGTGTCAGTACGCGGCCCGGCCGCCCCTCTTGGGGGAACGGCCAGTCTTTGTCGTCCGTCGTCCCGCACGACGCCTCGACCGAAAGTGTTCGGCGAGGCGCCGTGCGGACGTGACGCGGAAATCAGGCGGGGGTGATGTTCTCCGCCTGCGGGCCCTTCTGACCCTGGGTGATGTCGAACGTCACGGCCTGGCCTTCCTGGAGCTCACGGAAGCCAGTGGCGTTGATGTTGGAGTAGTGCGCGAAGACGTCGGGGCCGCCGCCGTCCTGCGCGATGAAACCGAAACCCTTTTCGGCGTTGAACCACTTGACAGTTCCGCTGGCCATGCCAGTGCCTCTCACTCGATGACGGGTCCGCACCGCGCGAACCCGGAGGTAGTCGTCCTGGTCCTCGGGCACTGCACAGCAAAACGCCCGCACCACGGCGCGGGCAGGTACTGCGAACCACGACATCTGCCAGCGACGTTACACGGCGAGAGCGCCTCTCACCAGAGAGCGAAGGCCGTCAGGTGCGGCGCCACTGCAGACACACACGCCTCACGACGGCCCGATGTCCGCGTCCGGCCCCGGTCGTCGGGCAACGTCGTAACGCGGCCGCCCCATGGCTCATGGTCACGTACACCTGTCAGGGCAGCGCCGAAAAGGCTCGCGGACGGCGCCGCCCCACGTGACGCAGAACACGATGAGAAGACGCGGTCACTTCGTGTGCGACGTGCGGGGCGCCGCCGTTCGGATTGGCGGGCGGGGCGCAGAGAGTCGACGCGGGCACTGTCGCAGGTCGTTGACTGTCCGTACGCTGACAAGTCAGGTAGCTTCAGGCGTGATCGACGGGGGGGACCGTCATGTCCTGGGATCATCAAAGTGCTCGTGACGGCTTCGTCGTTCCGCCGATGCCGGCCGCGCCGCCGCCCGCTCCCGCCAACCTCTGGCGGGCCCTCGCGGTGGCGTTGCTCAACCTCAGCGGACTCGGGCTCGGTTATGCCGTCGTGCGGCGCTGGGGGCTGATGGCCGTCTGCTGGGTCGCGACGGCGATCCTGCTCGTGGTGGCCCTGCCCGCGGACCCCGACGGGGTCCCGGGCACCGCGCTCGTGCTCTACCTGGTCTTCCTGGCGCTGGCCGCCGCGCACGGCGCGTCCGTGGGCCTGCGGGCCCGGTTGGCGCTGCTGCCCAGCGCGTTGATCGCGGCGGTGCTCGGCGTCGTCCTGCTGGCCGTGCCCGCGGGGGGAGTCGTCCTGTACGACGGAGCGCGCGACGAGGCGACGGAACGGATGCTCCTCGACCGGCTCGACCGGGCCGACAAGCTGGTCGGACAGTCCGGGAAGCAGGACTTTGCGACGGCCGAGGCCGGCTATCGCCGCGCTCTGGCCGCCTACAGCGCGCTCGGCGAGGACCACCCGGGCTCACGCGCGGCCCGGCGAGTGCCCGACCGGCTCAAGACCTACTACGCCACCGTCGCCGCCCCGTACGCGCGAAAGGACTACTGCTCCGCCGTACCGCCCTTGCAGTACCTGCGTACGCTGCCGGGCACCATGGACAAGAAGGCGCTGGGAAACCTCGCCCACTGGCCCGACGACCGGCTGGCCACGTCGCTCTACGCCTGCGCGGCGGCGTCCCTGAGCGGCGGGGAAGCGGGCTGGACCGCACAGTTCGGCGAGCTGCTGTCGACCTTCCCCAGGTCCGCGCAGGCCGGGAAGGTCGAGCCCGCCGTGAAGAGCGCGGTCGACAAGGTGGTCGGCGCCGTGGGCGGCGACGACCCGTGCACCGCCGTGAAGCGGCTCGGCACCCTCGACACCCAGGTCCGCGGACTGCCCGGGGAAAAGGCCGGTGTGGCCGACGCCCTCGGAAAGGACGCCGACCGGGCCTCGCAGAGCGCGCGTTCGGGCGCGTACGCCTGCGGTGTCGACCAGTACAAGGACGGGAGCTTCGCCGACGCCGTCACCACCATGAACGACTTCGCCAAGAACAACCCGCACCACAAGAACCGGGCGCGCGCCCAGAAGATCGCCATCGCCGCGGAGGTCGCGCAGACCGTGCCCGCGGCCGGGAAGCGTCTGCCGACGACGGCGTCGGGCGGCAGCATCACCGTCACGGTCAAGAACGACAGCCCCGACGAGGTAACGGTCCTGTACACGGGACCTGTGACGGGGAGCTTCAACCTCAAGGCCTGCGGGGGCTGCTCCTCGTACTCGCTGGGCAGCACGCTGGGAATCGGCTTCAAGCCGTGCAGCGACAGCGGCAAACACTACCCGCAGCGGACCATCCATCTGCCCGTCGGCACCACCTACTTCGTGCACAAGTCCCGGAGCGGCACCGGGAAGTCCCCCGCCTCGGACACCGCCAAACTGTCACCGGGCTACATCTACACGGAGTGTGCGTACACCACCACGAGCTTCGGTTACTGAAACGGTGACGGGGCGCCCGGCGCGAGTCCGGGCACCCCGTCATCGGCGCAGGCCACGCGGCACGGACCACACCTCACAAGCCCCGGAGCAGCGGTGTGTGGAGCGCGTAACCCCCGGTGATCGAGCGGCGTGACAACCGCGTAATGGGTCCTTCGTAGCGTCGGTGGAGGAAGGTACCGATCACACGGAGGGCCGCTCGTGACCACGACCACCCAGCAGGTGCGGACGGTCTGCTCGTACTGCGGTGTCGGCTGCGGGATGGTTCTCGACGTCGGTATGGGGCCCGACGGACGGCGTACGGTCCTGAAGGCGTCCGGCGACAAGGCGCACCCCGCCAACTTTGGGCGTCTGTGCACCAAGGGCGCGACCACGGCCGACATGCTCGCCGCTCCCGGACGTCTGTCCTCGGCCCTCGTGCGCGCCGAACGGGGAGCGGAGGCCGAGCCCTCGCCGGTGGACGCGGCGATCGCCGAGACGGCCCGTCGGCTCCGCGCGGTGATCGACGAGCACGGCCCGGACGCCTTCGCGTTCTACGTGTCCGGGCAGATGAGCCTGGAGGCCCAGTACCTGGCGAACAAGCTGGCCAAGGGTTTCGTCGGGACCAACCAGATCGAGTCGAACTCCCGGCTGTGCATGGCCAGCGCGGGCACCGGATACAAGCTGTCGCTGGGCGCGGACGGCCCGCCCGGCTCCTACCAGGACTTCGAGCACGCCGACGTCTTCCTCGTGATCGGCTCCAACATGGCCGACTGCCATCCCATCCTGTTCCTGCGGATGATGGACCGGGTCAGGTCGGGCGGCGCCCGGCTGATCGTCGTCGACCCGCGGCGCACCGCGACCGCCGACAAGGCGGACCTGTTCCTGCCGGTCCGGCCCGGCACGGACCTGGCGCTGCTCAACGGTCTGCTGCACCTGCTGTACGAGAACGGGCACACGGACGAAGCCTTCATCGCCGCGCACACCGAGGGATGGGAGGCGATGCCGGAGTTCCTGGCCGACTACCCGCCCGCCACGGTCGCCGCGATCACGGGCGTGGCGGAGGACGACATACGCGAGGCGGCCCGGCTCATCGGCGAGGCCGGGGAGTGGATGAGCTGCTGGACCATGGGCCTGAACCAGTCCACGCACGGCACCTGGAACACCAACGCGCTGGTGAACCTGCACCTGGCGACGGGGGCGATCTGCCGGACCGGCAGCGGCCCGTTCTCGCTGACCGGCCAGCCCAACGCCATGGGCGGCCGGGAGATGGGATACATGGGTCCGGGCCTGCCCGGACAGCGGTCGGTGCTGGTCGACGCGGAGCGCGCCTTCGTCGAGGAGCTGTGGGAACTGGCCCCCGGCACGGTCCGCGAGGACGGGGTCGGTCAGGGCACGGTCGAGATGTTCCGGAAGATGGCCGACGGGGACATCAAGGCGTGCTGGATCATCTGCACCAACCCCGTCGCGTCCGTGGCCAACCGCAAGACCGTCATCGAGGGCCTGGAGCGGGCCGAGTTCGTCGTCACCCAGGACGTGTTCGCCGAGACGGAGACCAACGCGTACGCGGATGTCGTCCTGCCGGGGGCGCTGTGGACCGAGACCGAGGGCGTCCTCGTCAACAGCGAGCGCAATGTCACGCTCGCCCGGCCCGCGGTGGATCCGCCCGGGGAGGCGATGGCGGACTGGCGGATCATCGCCGCCGTCGCCCGCGCGATGGGATACGAGCGGGGCTTCTCCTACGACAGCGCGGAAGAGGTCTTCGAGGAGATCAAGCGCGCCCACAATCCGAAGACGGGCTACGACCTGCGGGGCGTCAGCTACGAGCGGCTGCGCTCCACCCCGGTGCAGTGGCCCTCCGCGCGCGAGGACGGTCCCGACCGCAATCCGATCCGCTACGTGGAAGAGGACGGCGGGGGCCCGGTGTTCCCCACGGCGAGCGGCCGGGCGGTGTTCCACGCCCGCCCGCACATCGCTCCCGCCGAGATGCCGGACGACGACTACCCGTACGTCCTGAACACCGGCAGGGTGCAGCACCAGTGGCACACCCTCACCAAGACGGGCAGGGTCGCCAAGCTGAACAAGCTCAACCCCGGGCCCTTCGTGGAGCTGCACCCGGACGACGCCGCCGCGCTCGGTGTCGCCGACGGCGACTCGGTGGAGGTCGCCTCCCGGCGCGGCAGGGCGGTGCTGCCCGCGGTGGTGACCGATCGGGTACGGCCGGGCTGCTGCTTCGCGCCCTTCCACTGGAACGACCTGTTCGGTGAATACCTGAGCGTCAACGCCGTCACGAGCGACGCCGTGGACCCGCTGTCCTTCCAGCCGGAGTTCAAGGTGTGCGCGGTGTCGCTGACCAAGGTGGCGACTCCGGTGTCCGTGACGGCACCGCGAACGGCCACGGTCGCGGCCGCAGTCACGGTCACGACGGGACCCGGGAGCGGGGCCGGCGCGGTTCCGGCCCTCGCGGCGGCCGCCGTGACCGGGAGGCCGGGCCTGCCGGCCGCCCTGCCCGCGGGTCCCGCGGGCGTCTTCGGGCTCGAGCCCGCCCCGCCACCGGTCCTGGCAGAGCACGAGCGGCGGTATCTGGTCGGCTTCCTCGCCGGCATCGAACCGGGCGCTCCCGGCGTACCGGTGCTGCCTCCGGGCGCGCCCTTCAGCCCCGAGCACGCCCTGTGGGTGAACGGGGTGCTCGCCGGCATGTACTCCCGGGCCGTTCCGGGAACACCGCCCCCGGCCCCGGCGCCCGCCGGCCCCGTCCGGGAGGTCGTCGTCCTGTGGGCCTCGCAGACCGGCAACGCCGAGGAGTTCGCCACGGCCGCCACCGACCGGCTGACCACCACCGGGCACAAGGCCACTCTGGTCGGCATGCACGACGCCCACCCGGGGGAACTCCCCGCCGGCGCCGATGTCCTCCTGATCACGAGCACCTTCGGTGACGGTGACGCGCCCGACAACGGCTCCGGGTTCTGGGACGCCCTGGCCGCTCCCGACACTCCCCGACTGGACGGCCTGCGCTACGCGGTCCTCGCGTTGGGCGACTCCTCGTACGACGACTTCTGCGGGCACGGCCGCCGCCTCGACCGGCGCCTCGACGAACTGGGGGCCGTACGCCTCGCACCGCGCACCGACTGCGAACCCGACTACGGGTCCTCGGCCACGGCCTGGCTCGATCAGGTCCTCACCTCCCTGACCGACGACACCGTGGAGACGGCCGCGCCGGGAGCGTCCCCTCCCCCGGCACCGCCGTCCGCCGCCCCGCCGAGGAGGCCGGGCCCCGTCACCGCCCGTCTGGCCGGAAACCGGCTGCTCAGCCTGCCCGGCGCGGGCAAGGAGGTCCGGCGCTTCACCTTCGACACCCGCGACAGCGAGACCCCGCTCGTGTACCAGGCCGGCGACGCCCTCGGCGTACGCCCCGTCAACGGCCCGGAACTCGTCGCGGAATGGCTGGCCGCGACCGGACTCGCGCCGGACGGCACCGTGCGTCTGGAAGGCGGCGGGGAGGTGCCCTTCCACGACGCCCTGCACCGGCATCTGGACATCACCCGGATCACTCCCGGGATGCTGCGCTTCGTCGCCGAACGCACGCACGACCGGGTCCTGAAGAAGCTCCTGCGCCCCGACAACAAGGACGAACTGGCCCAGTGGTCCTGGGGCCGTCAGGCGGTCGACCTCATCGCCGAACACCCGGTCCGGGCGGACGCCCAGGAGTGGGCCGACATGCTGAGGCCGCTCCAGCCCCGGCTGTACTCCATATCCTCCAGCCCGCTGACCGACCCGCACCTCGTCTCGCTCACGGTCTCCGTCGTCCGCTACGAGAACCACGCCGGACGACCGCGCCAGGGCGTCTGCTCACCCTTTCTCGCCGACGCGGCCCCCGGCACACCGGTACCGGTCTTCGTCCAGTCCTCCCCGAGGTTCCGGCCGCCGGTCGACCCCGCCACCCCCATGGTGATGGTGGGCCCCGGCACCGGGGTCGCGCCCTTCATGGGTTTCCTGCACGAACGACGGGCCCTCGGCCACCGCGCGCCCAACTGGCTGTTCTTCGGAGAGCAGCACCGGGCCACCGACTTCTACTACGAGGAGGAGCTCGCCGGCCTCCTCGCCGACGGCACCCTCGGCCGCCTCGACACGGCCTTCTCCCGCGACCAGCGCGCCAAGGTCTACGTCCAGGACCGGATGCGCGAGCACGGTTCCCAGCTGTGGTCCTGGCTCCGCGACGGAGCGCACTTCTATGTGTGCGGCGACGCCTCCCGCATGGCCAAGGACGTCGACCAGGCCCTCCGGGACATCGCCGTCGCCCACGGCGGCCACAGCGCGGAGGGCGCCGCCGCGTACGTCAAACAACTCGCGGCCGAGAAGCGGTACGTCCGCGACGTGTACTGATCGAGGCGGGCCCCGCCGAACGCGGGGCCTCGCTCCCGCTCAGGGCGCGAGGCCGCCGTCGGGCATGAAACCGAGGTCGACGGGCGTCGTGGGCGGACCGTCCCGCCGTACCGAGGCCAGCAGTTCCGGAAGCCGGGGCGGCCACAGAGGTTCCGCCGCTTCCGAGAGGTCGCGCGGCGACCACCATCTCCCGCCGAGAATGCCTTCCGCCGCCTGCGAGGCGGCCAGCTCACCGCCCGGCTGCCTGCGAGGGCCGTACGCGAGGAAGATGTGCTCGTACTGCCGTACGGGGACACCGACGCGGGTGAAGTCGTGTTCCCAGAAGCACAACGCCGTGCCGCCGGGCTCGATGTCCGTCCAGCCCGTCTCCTCCCGCACCTCGCGCACGGCGGCCTGGAGCGGGGTCTCCCCCGGATCCATTCCGCCGCCGGGCAACGCCCAGTGGACGCCGACCTCCTCGTTGTCGTACCGGAACATGAAGACGGCGCCCGCCGGGTCCAGCACCGCGACTCTGGCTGCCTGCCTGGGTATCCGCATCGGTTCACCCTGACAGAGCCGGGCGGGGCTGTCTGTCGATCAGCCCGGACGGCGTCGGCAGAGCACCACCAGGTCGGCGTATTCGCCCGGGGTGAGGCTTCCCGGGCTGTCCTCCCAGCGGCGGGCGAAGGCCCCGCCCGACGGCTGAGATCTGGATCACCGAAACCAAGAGGTCAAGGTCACAGGCTTCGCCTCTGCTGTCGCCCTAGCGGTCTGACCTAGCATCCGAGCATGACAGTCCTGCCCAACGACGGGCTCGCGCTGGCCGCCGAGTTCCCTTCCGCGACCCATGACCAGTGGCAGCTCCTGGTAGAAGGCGTGCTGCGCAAATCGGGCAAGGAGGCCTCGGGCGCGGCAGCCGAAGACGTGCTGACCACAACGCTCGAGGACGGTCTCGCCTCCAGGCCCCTCTACACCGCGCGTGACACAGCCGCCGACGCCGGTTTCCCCGGCTTCGCCCCGTTCGTCCGGGGCAGCAGGCCCGAGGGCAACACCGCGGGCGGCTGGGACGTACGGCAGCGGCACACGGCGGCGGACAACGCCCTGGTCCTCGGCGACCTGGAGAACGGCGTCACGTCGCTGTGGCTCACGGTCGGCGAGGGCGGCATTCCGGTCCCCTCGCTCGAAGCGGTCCTGGACGGCGTCTACCTCGATCTGGCGCCTGTCGTCCTCGACGCGGGACCTGACGTCGAAGCGGCGGCCCAGGAGTTGCTGCGGCTGTACGCGGCACGAGGCGTCGCGCCGAGCGCCGCGCGCGGCAACCTCGGCGCGGACCCGCTCGGCCACGAGGCCCGTACGGGGGCCCCGATGGACTTCGCCGCGGTCGTCCCGCTCGCCGCGCGGTGCGCCGCCGAGTACCCCGGACTCCGGGCGCTGACCGTCGACGCGCTCCCGTACCACGAGGCGGGCGGCTCGCCCGCGCAGGAGCTGGGCGCCTCCCTGGCGACCGGTGTCGCCTATCTGCGCGAGCTGACCGAGGCGGGCCTGTCCGTCGAACAGGCCTGTGCGCAGCTGGAGTTCCGGTACGCCGCGACCGCCGACCAGTTCCTGACGATCGCCAAGCTGCGGGCGGCGCGCAGGCTGTGGGCCCGGATCGCCGAGGTGTGCGGGGCGCCGGGCGCGGGTGCGCAGGTGCAGCACGCCGTGACCTCGCCGGTGATGATGTCGCGCCGCGACCCGTGGGTGAACATGCTGCGCGCGACCATCGCGACGCTCGCGGCCGGTGTCGGCGGCGCCGACTCCGTCACCGTCCTCCCCTTCGACCACGCTCTCGGTCTGCCGGACGCGTTCGCGCGGCGCATCGCCCGCAACACCTCCACGATCCTCATCGAGGAGTCGCACCTGTCCCGGGTGATCGACCCGGCGGGCGGCTCCTGGTACGTGGAGAAGCTGACCGACGAACTCGCCCACGCCGGCTGGGAGTTCTTCCAGGGGATCGAGCGGGACGGCGGCCAGGCCGCGGTCCTGCGCTCGGGCCGGCTGGCGCGCGACCTGGCGGACACCTGGGCGGCCCGTTCGGTCAAGCTCGCCAAGCGGCGCGAACCGATCACCGGCGTCAGCGAGTTCCCGCATCTGGCGGAGCGCCCGGTGGAGCGCGAGCCCGCTCCCGAGGCACCGTCCGGCGGACTGCCGCGGGTGCGCCGCGACGAGGCGTACGAGGCGCTGCGGGCCCGGTCCGACGCGCATCTCGCCGCCACCGGGGCCCGCCCCCGGATCTATCTCGCCACGATCGGCCCGGCCGCCGCGCACACGGCGCGGAGCACCTTCGTCGCGAACCTGTTCCAGGCCGGCGGCATCGAGGCCGTCACGGACGGCTCGTTCGAGGACAGCGGTGCCACCGAGGCCTGCCTGTGCTCCAGCGACGCGCTGTACGAGGAGCGGGCCGTGAGCACCGCCGAGGCCCTCGCGGCGGCCGGGGCCCGGCACGTCTTCCTGGCCGGCCGCCCCGCGGGGTACGCCGGTGTCGACTCCTATGTCTTCGCGGGCTGCGACGCCGTCGCCGTCCTCTCCGCCACCCTCGACCGCATGGGAGTGTCCTGATGGGAATCCCCGACTTCTCCGGAATCGAACTGGGGACGCCCACCACCGAAGGCAGCGCCGACGAGTGGAGTGCCGCCGCAGAGAAGGCCACGGGCGGGAGCGAGGCGTTCTGGGAGACCCCGGAGGGCATCGCGGTCAAGCCGCTGTACACCGGCCGTGACACGGAAGGCCTGGACTTCCTGGACACGTACCCGGGCATGGCACCGTACCTGCGCGGTCCGTACCCGACGATGTACGTCAACCAGCCCTGGACCATCCGCCAGTACGCGGGCTTCTCCACGGCGGAGGAGTCCAACGCCTTCTACCGCCGCAACCTCGCCGCGGGCCAGAAGGGCCTGTCGATCGCCTTCGACCTTCCCACGCACCGCGGTTACGACAGCGACCATCCGCGTGTGACGGGCGACGTCGGCATGGCGGGCGTGGCCATCGACTCCATCTACGACATGCGGCAGCTCTTCGACGGCATCCCGCTGGACAAGATGACCGTGTCGATGACGATGAACGGCGCCGTACTGCCCGTCCTCGCGCTGTACATCGTGGCGGCCGAGGAACAGGGCGTGCCGCCCGAGAAGCTGGCCGGGACCATTCAGAACGACATTCTGAAGGAGTTCATGGTCCGCAACACCTACATCTATCCGCCGAAGCCGTCGATGCGGATCATCTCCGACATCTTCGCGTACACCTCGCAGCGGATGCCGCGCTACAACTCCATCTCGATCTCCGGGTACCACATCCAGGAGGCGGGCGCGACGGCCGACCTGGAGCTGGCGTACACGCTCGCGGACGGCGTCGAGTACATCCGGGCGGGCCGCGAGGCGGGCCTGGACGTGGACGCGTTCGCGCCGCGGCTCTCGTTCTTCTGGGCGATCGGCATGAACTTCTTCATGGAGGTCGCCAAGCTGCGGGCGGCGCGCCTGCTGTGGGCGAAACTGGTGAAGCAGTTCGACCCGCAGAACGCCAAGTCCCTTTCCCTGCGCACCCATTCGCAGACCTCCGGCTGGTCGCTCACCGCGCAGGACGTCTTCAACAACGTGACGCGTACATGCGTGGAGGCCATGGCCGCCACCCAGGGCCACACCCAGTCGCTGCACACCAACGCCCTGGACGAGGCGCTGGCCCTGCCGACCGACTTCTCCGCGCGGATCGCCCGCAACACCCAGTTGCTGATCCAGCAGGAGTCCGGCACGACCCGGGTCATCGACCCGTGGGGCGGCAGCGCGTACATCGAGAAGCTGACGTACGACCTCGCTCGCAGGGCCTGGCAGCACATCGAGGAGGTCGAGGCGGCGGGCGGCATGGCGCAGGCCATCGACGCCGGCATCCCCAAGCTCCGGATCGAGGAGGCGGCGGCCCGCACCCAGGCCCGCATCGACTCCGGCCGCCAGCCGGTCATCGGCGTCAACAAGTACCGGGTCGAGACCGACGAGAAGATCGACGTCCTCAAGGTCGACAACTCCTCCGTGCGCACGCAGCAGATCGAGAAGCTGCGGCGGCTGCGGGCCGAGCGCGACGAGCGGGCGTGCCAGGACGCGCTGGAGGACCTGACGCGGGCGGCGGGCGGTGAGGGCAACCTGCTGGAGCTGGCGGTGCGCGCGGCCCGCGCGATGGCCACCGTCGGTGAGATCTCCGACGCCCTGGAGAAGGTGTACGGGCGGCACGCGGGCCAGATCCGTACGATCTCCGGGGTGTACCGCAACGAGGCAGGGGAGTCCCCGTCCGTGGACCGCACCCGCACCCTGGTGGACGCGTTCGAGGAGGCCGAGGGCCGTCGCCCGCGCATCCTGGTCGCCAAGATGGGCCAGGACGGTCACGACCGCGGCCAGAAGGTGATCGCGACCGCCTTCGCCGACCTGGGCTTCGACGTCGACGTCGGCCCGCTGTTCCAGACGCCGGGCGAGGTCGCCCGCCAGGCGGTGGAGGCGGACGTGCACATCGTGGGCGTCTCGTCGCTGGCCGCGGGGCATCTCACCCTCGTCCCGGCGCTGCGCGAGGAGTTGGCGGCGGAGGGCCGCGAGGACATCATGGTCGTGGTCGGCGGGGTGATCCCGCCGCAGGACGTGCCGACGCTGCTGGAGATGGGCGCGGCGGCGGTCTTCCCGCCCGGGACGGTGATCCCGGACGCGGCGTACGACCTCGTCCAGCGGCTCTCTGCCGACCTCGGGCACGACCTGTGATCCAACTCGACACCTATGTCAAGGGTGTGCTCGACGGGAAGCGGGCGCTGGTCGCCCGCGCCATCACACTCGTCGAGTCCACCCGGCCCCAGCACCGGGCGCTGGCGCAGGAGTTGCTGACCGAGCTGCTCCCGTACAGCGGGAAGGCCCGGCGGATCGGCGTCAGCGGGGTGCCGGGCGTGGGCAAGTCGACGTTCATCGACGCGTTCGGCACCATGCTGACCTCGCTGGGGTACCGGGTCGCGGTGCTCGCCGTCGACCCGTCCTCCAGCCGTACCGGCGGCTCGATCCTCGGCGACAAGACCCGTATGGAGCGCCTGGCCGTGGACCCGGCCGCGTTCATCCGCCCCTCCCCCACCGCCGGCACGCTCGGCGGGGTGGCGAAGGCGACCCGCGAGTCGATCGTGGTGATGGAGGCGGCCGGCTACGACGTGGTACTCGTGGAGACCGTCGGCGTCGGCCAGTCGGAGACCGGGGTCGCGAACATGGTCGACTCCTTCCTGCTGTTGACGCTGGCCCGCACCGGGGACCAGTTGCAGGGCATCAAGAAGGGTGTCCTGGAGCTGGCCGACGTGATCGCCGTCAACAAGGCGGACGGCCCGCACGCGCGCGACGCCCAGTCCGCCGCGCGTGAACTCGCGGGCGCCCTGCGGCTGATGCACGGCAGGGACGCGGCCTGGACGCCTCCGGTGCTGAGTTGCAGCGCCCGCGAGTCGGCCGGCCTGGACACGGTCTGGGACCGCCTGGAACAGCACCGCACACTGCTCGACTCGACCGGCCGTCTCGCCGAGAAGCGCCGTGACCAGCAGGTGGACTGGACCTGGACGATGGTCCGGGACGAGCTTCTCGGCCGCCTGCACTCCGATCAGGCCGTCCGGGCGCTCGCCCCCGACCTCGAACGGCAGGTACGGGAGGGCGGGTTGACGGCCACACTCGCGGCGGAACGCATTCTGAAGGTGTTCGGCGGCGAAGGCCGCTGAGTCGGACGGCGGTGGCGGGGCAGGTCGGAGCCCGGCCACCGCTCACACCCGCGGTGACCCGCGACGGGCCCGGCTCCCCGCAGCCGTCCGTCGCGGCCCGTACAGGACGACAGGCCCCCGGAAGGATTCCGGGGGCCTGCGGTGTAGTCGGTTCACCGAGCAAGTAGGCGACGGCCAGGGCGAGTACACCGGCCGCGAGGCCGACGAGCGTGCCTCGCACGAGCAGGTGTCCCTCGCGTCAGTGACAGGGGAAACCGAGCAGGTGGCGGGCGTCGTGCACCCACTCGTGGACGTTCTCGCCGGAGACGACGGAGGTGGCGCCCTGTTCGGCGCCGACGAAGTACAGCAGGACCAGCATCAGGATGCCGAAGAAGGCCGCCCAGGGGACGATCGCACCGATCGGCAGTTTGGCGGGAAGAGCGGGGGTGGTGGCTGTCGGCGGAGCGACGGTCTGCGCCATGGCAGGACCTCCTCGGGAGTTCGCGTCCCATCTCGGTGGTGCACAGGATGACGCCTACGGGTCTGACTCACGGGCGCCCAGCATGGCTGGAGCGTCTCGTTCACAGTGGCGCGACCGTGCCGGATCTCCACCGGCTTCCGTCTTGACGTCATCGTTATCGGACCGACCGTACCGCGTGGCGCGTACCTGGCCAAGACCGCGCCGACCGGGGTGATCTTCCTCTCGTCCCGGGTGACGCGCTGTGCTCAGTCCTGCCCCGCCGTGTCCCCGCCGGTGCCTGACTCGTCGTCGGACAGCCCGAGTTCACGCTCACCGAGGGGAGAGAAGAAGCGCTCGACGTCGGCGTCGGTGACCTCGGCGAGCGTGGCCGGGGACCAGCGCGGCTCGCGGTCCTTGTCGATGATCTGAGCCCGGACACCCTCGACCAGGTCGGGGGCGGACAGGGCCGCGCAGGAGACGCGGTACTCCTGGTCCAGAACGCGCTCCAGGGATCCGAGCCGCCGGGCCCGGCGCAGGGCGGCCAGCGTGACCTTCAGGGCGGTGGGCGAGTTGCCGAGGAGAATCTCCGCCGTCTCCTTGGCGGCCGGGTCGTCCGCCGCGAGCAGGCGCCGGATGATCTCCTCGACGGTGTCGGCGCTATAGCAGGCGTCGATCCACTCGCGCCGCTCCGCGAGTTCCGCCGGTGGCGCGGGCCGCGCGTGAGCCGCCACGGCCTCCGGTACGGGCCGGTCCGCGAGGTCGGACACGAACCGCCGGAGCGCGGAGGACGGCAGATAGTGGTCGGCGAGGCCGCACAACAGCGCGTCGCCTGCGCCGATGGAAGCGCCCGTGAGGGCGAGGTGGGTGCCAAGTTCGCCCGGGGCGAGGGCGAGCAGGTAGGTGCCGCCGACGTCGGGGACGAAACCGATGCCGGTCTCGGGCATGGCGACGCGGGAGCGTTCGGTGACGATCCGGACGCTGCCGTGCGCGGAGATTCCGACGCCGCCGCCCATGACGATGCCGTCCATGACCGCCACGTACGGCTTGGGGTAGCGAGCGATACGGGCGTTGAGGTGGTACTCGTCGCGCCAGAACGCGGCGGACGCGGTGCCGTCCCCGTCGCGCGCGTCGTCGTGGACGACTCGGATGTCGCCGCCCGCGCACAGCCCGCGCTCCCCGGCGCCGGTGATGACCACGGTCCCGACGGCCGGATCGTGCTCCCAGCCGGTGAGCGCCCGGTCGATGCGGCGCACCATCGCGTGGTTCAGCGCGTTCAGCGCCCTGGGCCGGTTGAGGGTGATGTGGGCGACCCGCCCCTCGGTGCGCAGCAGGACGGATTCCCCGGCGGCGCCCGGTACCTCGGTGCCGCTCATCCGAACGCCTCCGTCAGGCGGCGGGCCACGATGACGCGCATGATCTCGGTGGTTCCTTCCACGGTCCGGTCGCGTCGCAGGTCACGACGTCGTCCTCGCTACCGTACCCACCGAGTGATCGAACAGCCTGTGCCGTCAGCCCTCTTCCCCGTCCCGCAGCACGTACAGCCCCGGCAGGTTGACCACGATCGCCTCCTGGGTGCTGCGGGCGATGACGACGACGGCCTCCTGTGCGGGGTCGGGGTTCTCCTCGCGGTGCGGCACGAACGGCGGCACGAAGATGTAGTCACCGGGTGAGGTGCGCAGCCGCACTTCCTCGGGTTCTTCCCCCGAGTCGTCGAGGAAGACGAACTCGGGGTGTCCGCTGACCACATAGATGGCGGTCTCGGAGGCTCCGTGGTGGTGGTCCGAGGAGGCGGTGGAAGGGGCGACGTGGGTCTGGCCCATCCACAGCTTCTCGGAACCGGTGGTGCCGCTGACGGCGGCGAATCTGCGCATGCCACCGGTCTGCGCCGTGTCACCGTCGAGGGCGTCGGCGCGGATGTGGTGCAGGCGGGTGCGCAGGGGGCGTACGGACTGCGTTTCGGCGTCCGGGAGATGGGGGTGGAAACCTTCGCCGGGGGTTGTCGACGGCTCGCTCATGGAGGGGACGCTAGAGCGGCCCGGAAAAGGATGTCAAGAGGTATCCATTGCGCTTCACCTGCGGCAATGTTCCCGCAATGTACGTGGGGAACCCGTGGAGACCCCGTCGGCGCACACCTGGTCGGGCATCATGGGCCCATGCATATCTCCGCGAAGGCGGACTACGCCACGCGAGCTCTGCTGGAGCTCGCCCGCGAACCGGCCCGCCCGCTCACCTGTGAGGCCATAGCATCCTCGCAGCATGTTCCGTTCCGCTTCCTGAAGTCCGTGGTGGGCGAGTTGCGCAGGGCCGGCCTGGTACGCAGCCAGCGCGGCTGCGAGGGCGGGTACTGGCTCGGCCGGCCCGCCGACGAGATCACTCTGCTGGACGTCGTACGCGCCGTGGACGGTGAGCTGATCACCTTGCGGGGCGAGCCACTGGCCGGACTCGACTATCCGGGGGCCGCGTCCGGACTGCCCGGGGTCTGGCGTCGTATCGAGGCGGACGCCGCGGCGGTACTGGGCGGGACGACCCTGGCCGCGCTGCTGCCCGCCGAGGCGGCCGGGCGGATGGGCCACAAGGGAGCCGCGTGACCCGCCCGCCGGACCGGCCGATCGTGGAAGCGGTGGAGGCGGTCGACACCGTGCAAGCGGTGGAGGTGGTGGAGTACACCGACCCGCTGTGTCCCTGGGCCTGGGGATCGGAGCCGGTGTTCCGCAGGCTCCGGGCCGCACTGGCGGGCCGGGTCCGCTGGCGACGCGCGTACTGCGTCCTGTTCGACCACGACGACGACCCGCCACCCGATCCCGCCGCGGAGACCGCCTGGTACACGCGGTACGTCGAGGACATCAGCGCTCACACGGGGGCACCGCGGGCACGGCGGCTGAGCCGGGTCGCGGCGAGTTCGTGGCCGTCCTCGCTGGCGGCCAAGGCCGCGGAGCGTCAGGGCGACGAGGTCGCCGGGCGGGTGCTGCGGCGCCTGCGGGAGAGCGTGTTCGTGCTCGGAGAACCGGCGGACACCCCGGCGCTGGCGTTGTCCGCGGTCCGGGGTGTGCCCGGCCTCGACCATGAGCGGCTGGCCGCCGACGCGGCGTCAGCATCCGTACGGGAAGCGGTACTTGCCGACCGCTCCGAGGCACGCCGGCCGGTCGGCGAGGTGCTGTCAGTGCGCGGTGGTTCGCCGCATCCCGGTGCCGCCAAGGAGACCGACGACGGCGGGTACCGCTACGCGCTGCCGACGCTGCTGGTCCGCGCTCCCGCGGGGCGGCGCGTCGTACCCGGCTGGCGGCCGTACGAGGAGTACGCGGCGGCGTTCGACGAGCTGAGCCCCGGGCTGCTGACGGAGCCCGCGCGGCCGGCTCCCCCGGAAGCGCTGGCGCGGTACCGGAGCCTGACCGGCCCGGAGGCGGAGGTGTTGAGCGACGGACCGTGGCCTCCCGGGGACGCCGTGCGCGTCGAGACCGGCAACGGCCCCCTGTGGCTGCACCCGGACGAGGCCGCCGTGCACCCGGCGCGCGACCGCGGCACTCCCGCCTTTCCCTGAGCGCCTCCTGACGGATGGTCAGGGCGGCGGAGGGTGGCCGTGAAGCCCTCTCCCGTCCCTGCCGGTGCTCTGATCAGCGGTCAGAACCCGTCCCGCCCAATGAGACACCAAATGGTGTCCATTGACAGCCGCCGAGAACCGGCCCCAGGATGTGCACCATGCTCACGACGCACCCCGGCGTGGTGTGCCGCTACGTGGACCTGCGGCGCACCTGCAGCGCACTCTGTCGCTGACCGCCCGCCAGCCGCGGCCCCCAGGCGCCTGACGCCCGTCCCGCCGACTCCGGCACCGGCCCCGAGCCGACTCGCCGCCCGGCCCCCGTCATCGCGCGCCGTTCTCCCAGCGTTTCGTCGTTTCCGCTCCCCGGCCTCCCGGCCCTCCCCGCGATCCGCCGACGCCTCCTGCCCTGAACGCGGCATGCCCCCGTGCGCACCGAAGCACACACAGGCATGCGCGTCTTCGGCCTGCGTGGCGTCCGTCCGCGGGGCGGGCCGCCCTCGCTCCCCGCCCGCCGCCCCGGCGCGGCGGGAGCCTTCGCAGAAAGCAATCCGATGCCCGGACGTCTCACGCCCCGCACCCCCGCCACGGCCTTCCGTTCCGCCCCTCGACCCGGCCGGCTGCGCGCCGCCGCCCTGGGCACCGCCCTCGCCACCGTGCTCGTCCCCGCGCTCAGCGCCTGCGGCGGCGAGACCTCCTCGTCCGCCGGCTCCGCCGCGCTGAAGTGGACCTCCTCCTACTTCCCCGCCCACTGGGACCCGGTCGTCAGCGGCAGTGGCGCACAGTTCCGTGAACTCGCGCTGGTCTACGCCTCGTTGACGCGGACGGACGAGAACGGAAAGGCCGTCCCCGACCTGGCCAAGAGCTGGGACTACAACGCCAAGGGCGACGTGGTCACCTTCCATCTGCGGCCCGGCCTGAAGTTCAGCGACGCCACGCCGGTCGACGGTGCCGCCGTGAAGGCCGCGATCGAACGGGCCAAGAAGCAGAAGAACTCCGCCCTGTTCGGCGACCTGACCTCGATCACGTCGGTCGACGCCAAGGGCCTCGACGCGGTGATCCACCTCAGCCAGGTCGACTACCAGATACCCCAACTGCTGGGCGAGCGCGTCCTCCAGATCGCCAGTCCGAAGGCGGCGGCGTCCCCCGCCAAACTGGACCAGGGCCCGGTCGGCGCCGGCCCGTTCACCGTCACCCAGCTCGTCCCGGGCACCAAGGCCGTCCTGAAGAAGAACCCGGACTACTGGGACGCCAAGAACATCCACATCGACACCGTCGAGCTGAGCTCCGCCCCCGACGCCTCCACCGTCGTCTCCGGACTCCAGACCGGCGTCTACAACTTCGCCGACATAGCCCCGAGTCAGGCCGACGCGGCCAAGAAGGCCGGACTCGACGTCTTCGTGCAGCCCGGCTTCAACGCCTCCAACCTCAGCCTCAACACCAACAAGGCGCCGTTCGACGACGACAAGGTCGTCGACGCCGTCCGCTACGCGATCAACCGTCAGGAGTTCGTCGACAAGCTGACCTTCGGCTACGGCTCGGTGACCAACCAGCCGTTCCCGAAGGGGTACGTCGCCTTCGACCCGGAATCGGCCGACACCTACGCGTACGACCCCGCGAAGGCGAAGAAGCTTCTCGCCGAGGCCGGCCACAAGGCCGGTGACCTCAAGCTCAACCTGGTCATCCCGGCCGAGGACCCTCAAGCCGAGATAGTCCAGGCGCAGTTGGCGAAGGTCGGCATCACCGTCACGATCAAGATCGACAAGAACTGGGCCACTCCGTTCTTCGCCAAGGACCTGACGTTCTCGCTGTACGGCACCACGGGCCGTGACTCCGCGGCGCAGACGCTCACCGCGCACTTCGGCCCGAACGGCCCGCTCAACCTCAGCTCGCCCTACGAGCCGTCCGGCTTCGAGGCGGCCATCGCCAAGGTCCGCCGGACCCCGCTGGACTCGCCCGACTACGCGAAGGTCCTCCAGACGGCGACCCGGGCCGGCCTCAAGAGCAAGGCGCTGGTCTTCACGTACTCCTCGCCCAACCTCATCGCCAAGAGCAAGAGCATCTCCGACCTGCCGAAGAACCCCGCCCACATCGACTGGACCGGCGTGACCATCGCCGGCGGCAACTGACACTCCGTCCATCACAGAGAGGGGGCAACCCATGACGACGACGGAGACAACGGCCCCGCCCGACGTCCGTCTCCCGGCCGCCGCGGCCCGGACCCGGTACACCCTGGGCCGCGTCCTGGCCACCCTCGCCCGGTCGGTCGCGATCTTCGTGCCCGTCTTCCTGGTCGCGACGTTCGTGACGTTCGCGCTGCGGTCGCTGAGCGGACTCAGCCCGGCGCGCATCCAGCTGGGCGAGGAAGCGACTCCCGAGGCGGTCGCCCGTGTCGAGGCCCACTGGGGCCTCGACCGGCCCTTCCTCGTCCAGTACGGGGACTGGTTCGGTGACGTCCTGCACGGCCGGCTCGGCACGAGCTGGACCAACGGCGCCGACATCTCCACCCTCATCGGCCTCGGCCTGGGCGTGAGCCTGTCGGTGGCGACCTTCGCGCTGATCATCGGTGTCGTCGCGGGCTTCGGTCTCGGCACGCTCGCGGCGGTGCGCCGCACCACCTGGGTCGACCGCGCGATCACCGGCTTCGTGACGGTGATCTCGGTGATGCCGGCCTTCGTCGTCGGCATCGTGCTCGTCGCCGTCTTCTCGGTGGGGCTGCACCTGTTCCCGTCCGCCGGATACATACCGGCGGAGCAGGGGTTCGGGCCGTGGCTCGCGCACATCACCCTGCCCGCCGTGGCGCTGAGCTTCGACGTCGTCGCCGATGTCGCCCGTCAGCTGCGCGGAAGCCTCGTCGGGGCCTACCGCGAGAACTACGTGACCGGCGCGGTGGTCCGCGGGCTCGGTCCGCGCCGGATCTTCTTCGGCCACGTGCTGCGCAACGGCCTCGGGCCCGCGCTCGCCACCCTCGGCCTGAAGTTCCCCGCCCTGGTCGGCGCCTCCGTCGTCACGGAATGGATCTTCGGACTCCAGGGTTTCGGACGGTTCGCCAACGACTCGGCGCAGGCCGGGGACGTACCGGCCGTGCAGGGCGTCCTCGTGGTGTCGATCGTCCTGGTCGTCGCCTTCAACCTGCTCGTCAACCTGGTGCTGGCCCGCGTGACGCCGGCCTCCCGGCGGGGGGTGTGACCATGGTGCGCCGCGTCCTCGCCCTCACCTCCGGCCGGATCGCCCTGGCCGTCCTCACCGCGATCGCCGTGCTCGCCGTGTTCGGGCCGCTGCTCGCTCCGCAGAGCCCCCTGGCGACCAGCGACCATCCGCTCGCCGCCGCCTCCGGCGCCCACTGGCTGGGGACCGACTACCTCGGCCGTGACGTGCTGAGCCGGCTCCTCGACGGCTCCCGCGTCAGCGTCCTCGGCTCGCTGGAGGTCGCGTTCACGGCCCTGGCCATCGGCGCCGTCCCCGGCATCCTGTCGGTCCATCTCGGCCGGGTCTTCGAATGGGTCACCCTCCGGCTCGCCGACACGCTGGTCGCCCTGCCGTTCCTGCTGTTCGCCGTAGCCGTGGTCGCCCTGCTCGGCAACGGTCTCACCCAGGCGATGCTGGTCACCGGCGCGCTGGTGTCCCCGTTGTTCTACCGCGTGGCCCGCGCCGCCACCCTGGCCGTCGCCCGCTCGCCGTACGTGGAGGCCGCGATCATCTCGGGCGCCTCGACCGGCTGGATCGTACGCCGTCACATCTGGGGCAAGGTGCTTCCGCCGATCGCGGTCGCGCTCGCGCAGACGGTCGGGGTCGGCTTCGTCATCGTGTCGAGCCTGACCTTCCTCGGGATCGGGGTACAGCCTCCCGCACCCACCTGGGGCGGCCTGCTCGCCTCGGATCTGGGCTACCTCAGCCACCAGCCGTGGGCACCGCTCGCCCCCGCCCTGCTGATCATGGTGACCGTCTGGGCCTGCAACCTCCTCGCCGACGCCGTCCGCGACGTCTCCGGCGAGGCGGGCCGCACACCGGCCGCCGACCGCGGCGCACGGGCCGGCCGTCGCACCGACCGCCGCACCGAGGCCGACCCCGCTCCCGCAGGAGGTGCGCGATGACCACCCTGTCCGAGAAGCTCCCCGCCCAGGCCGAGGCGACCGAGGAAGCCACCGGACCCGGTCCCGGAGAGCCGGCCCGGTCTCCGTCCCCGGTGCTGGCCGTACGCGATGTGCGCATCGGCGACCCGGCCACCGGCCGGGAGATCGTGCACGGCGTGAGTTTCGCGCTCACGCCCGGCCGTGCCGTCGGCATCGTCGGCGAGTCC
This sequence comes from Streptomyces sp. NBC_00386, assembly GCF_036063235.1. Classification (NCBI taxonomy): domain Bacteria; kingdom Bacillati; phylum Actinomycetota; class Actinomycetes; order Kitasatosporales; family Streptomycetaceae; genus Streptomyces; species Streptomyces sp. NBC_00386. The sequence goes on along the minus strand of NZ_CP107950.1, from coordinate 9,114,937 downwards.
GGCAGCGGAAAGACCCTCACCTGCCGTGCCGCGCTGGGCATCCTGCCCGGCCCCTTCGAGATCACCGGCGGCTCGGTGGAGATCGACGGCAGCGACATCGCCGGCCTGTCCCCCGCCCGGTGGACGGACCTGCGGGGCGCGACGATCAGCGCGGTCTTCCAGGACCCGGCGTCCTATCTCAACCCCTCGATCCGGGTCGGGGCGCAGATCGCCGAGGTCGTCCGGGTCAAGAAGGGACTGAAGCGGCGCGCGGCCCGACGCCGGGCGGTCGAACTGCTGCGGTCCGTCCACCTGCGGGACCCGGAACTCGTCAGCTCCCAGTACCCGCACGAGCTGTCCGGCGGCATGCTCCAGCGGGTCCTCATCGCCGTGGCGATCGCCGCGGGACCGCGGATCCTCGTCGCCGACGAGGCCACCACCGCGCTCGACGTCACCGTCCAGGCCGAGATCCTCGACCTGCTCGCCGATCTGCGCGAGCGGACCGGACTGGCCCTCGTCGTGGTCTCCCACGACCTCGCCGTCGTCGCCCAGCTGTGCGACGAAGTCCTCGTCATGCGCCACGGCGAGGTGGTCGAACAGGGCCCGACCGAGGACGTGCTCCACCGTCCGCGGCACGAGTACACCCGGCTGCTGATCGCCGAACACCAGCAGTACGGCCTGGAGAAGTTCCTCGCGCCCGAGGAGGACGCATGAGCACCGAGACCGCGAGGACCGAAGCCGCGGACACCGAGACCGTGAACGCCGGAACCACGGACACCCAGGCCTTGAACTCCGGAACCACGGACACCGAGACCGTGGAACCCGGAGTCACGGGCACCCAGGCCGTGAGCACCGGCCCGGCCGCGGGGCCCACCGCCTCCGGGGAGCCGACCCGGCCCGTCCTGGAGGTCACGGACCTCGAAGTGCGCTACGGACCGCGCCGGCGGCGCCGGCACGCGCTGCGGGGTGTCTCGCTGCGCGTCGTGCCCGGCGAGACCGTCGGGATCATCGGCGAGACGGGCTCGGGCAAGTCCACCCTGGCGCGGGCCGTGCTCGGCCTGGTGCGCGCCTCCGCGGGGTCCGTCGTCGTCGACGGCGAGGACGTGACGGCCTACGGCGGGCGCCGGTGGCGCGCGCTGCGCCGCCGCGGTCTGGTCCAGTACGTCTTCCAGGACCCGCTGCGCAGCCTCGACCCGGACCTCACGATCGAAGCCTCCCTGGCCGAGCCGCTGCTCGTCCGGGGTGTGTCCCGCGACGAGGCCGCACGCCGGGTCCGCGCGTTCCTCGCCCGCGTCCAGCTGTCCGAGGACCTGCTCGACCGGCTGCCCGGTGAGCTCTCCGGCGGGCAGCGCCAACGCGTCGCCGTGGCACGGGCGTTGGTCACCGAACCGCGTCTTGTCATCCTCGACGAGCCGGTCAGTGCCCTGGACTCCGCCAACCGCGTCCAGATCCTGCGGATCCTCCAGGAACTCCGCGACGAGGGTGTGGCCCTCGTCTTCATCTCCCACGACCTCGGTTCCGTCGCCGGGATCGCCGACCGCATCGCCGTGCTGTACCAGGGCGAGCTGGTCGAGACCGGCGCCGCCCGCGATGTCATCGGCCGGCCCCGGCACCCGTACACCCGCCTGCTGGTCCGTTCCGCGCCCACGCTGCACTCGGCCCCGGCCGACCGGGCCGAACGCGCCGCCCTGCGGGCCCTGCTGAACGTCTGAACCCCACGAGAGACAGGAAGAAACGCCATGCCCCGCACCATCCATCTCGCCCTGCACCCCTACGGTGTCGGCGGTCCCGGCCAGCACGGTCTGTGGAAGGACCCGCGCGTGGCGAAGAACGCCAGCATCGACATCGACTACTACATCCGGCTGGCGAAGGCGGCCGAACACGCCCTCTTCGACGCGCTGTTCATCGTCGACAGCCAGTTCATCAACGCCACCTATCCGGCGCACTACCTCAACCGCCTGGAACCGCTGACCCTGTTGTCCGCGGTCGCGACCCACACCCGGCACATCGGCCTAGTCGGCACGGCGAGTTCGACGTACAACTCGCCGTTCAACCTGGCCCGCCGGTTCGCCTCCCTCGACCACATCAGCGGCGGTCGGGCCGGCTGGAACGTCGTCACCAGCTTCGACACCGGTACGTCCCGGAACTTCGGGCTCGACGAACACCTCGACTACACCACCCGCTACGGCCGCGCCCTGGAGTTCGTCCGGGTCGCCCGCGGCCTGTGGGACTCCTACGAGGACGACGCCTTCCCGGCCGACGTGGACCGGGGCGTCTTCCTCGACCCGGCCAAGCTGCACGCGCTCGACCACGAGGGCGAGCACTTCAAGGTGGCGGGACCGCTCAACCTCTCCCGTTCCCCGCAGGGCCAGCCGGTCATCTTCCAGGCCGGGGTCTCCGAGGAGGGCCGTGACCTGGCCGCGCAGGTCGCCGAGGGCATCTACGCACCGGGCGGCTCCCTCCAGCAGGCCCAGGAGTACTACGCCGACGTCAAGAAGCGCACCGCTTCCTACGGCCGGAACCCCGACCACATCAAGATCTTCATCCACGGGAGTCCGGTCGTCGCCGCCACCGACGAGGCGGCCCGGCGCCGCGAACGGGAGATCTTCGAGGAGGACAACGACTTCGACCGCAACCTCGCCCTGCTCGGCCGCTCCTTCGGCGCCTACGACTTCAGCGCGCACGACCTGGACGCGCCGTTCCCCGATGTCGCGCACCTCGCGGAGAAGGGTGGCCGCACCGGAGCGTCCGCCCTCATCGAACGGGCCCGGACCGAGGGCCTGACCCTGCGTCAAGTCGCGGAGTCCGTCAATCAGTTCCGCGGCTCGCCGTTCGTCGGCGCCCCGGAGACCGTCGCCGACACCGTGGAGAAGTGGTTCGACGCCGGCACCTTCGACGGCATCAACCTCGCCTTCCGCACCGAGGACGAACTGAACCTCTTCGTCGACGGTGTCGTCCCGATCCTCCAGAAGCGCGGACTGTTCCGCACCGAGTACGCGGCCGACACCCTGCGCGGCAACCTCGGCCTGCCCGTCCCGGCCAACCGCCACACCCGCGAGCCGCAGCTCGTGAGCGACTGAGATTCGCGCCGCGACCGGCCGGTGGACCACGCCTTCGCCTCCACCGGCCGGGTCCACCGGCCCGCTCACCCGGCAACCGGCCGGCACGGCGGCCCGACACCGAAAGGCCGACATCCCATGACGAGCGAGCGACCACGTTTCAGGCTCGGCTTCCTCACCCACGTCCAGGGACGCGATCCCGACATCGCCCGCACCTACCGCAACGCGCAGGAACTGTTCACCGTGGCGGACGAACTCGGCTTCGACGTCGGCTGGGTCGCCCAGCACCACGTCTCCCTCGGGGGCGGTGGACTGTCCTCGCCCTGGACCTTCCTCGCCCACGCGGCCGCGCGGACCACCCGGATCCGGCTGGGCACCGCCGTCACCGTCCTCCCGCTGGAGGATCCGGTCCGGCTCGCCGAGGACATCGCCACCGTCGACGCCCTCAGCGGCGGCCGCGTCGAGATCGGCGTGGGCAGCGGATCGAGCGCCCTGGAGTACGCCGCGTTCGGCAAGGACGCCGGCCGCAAGCGCGAACTGACCAGCGAGAACCTCGACGTCCTGCGCCGGGCCCTGGCCCACGACGACGTGGGCACACCCGGCTTCCGCATCCAGCCCCGCCCCGGCGACTTCGGCCGCCGCTTCTGGCAGGGCGTCTTCAGCGCGCAGGGTGCCGAGTACGCCGCGCGCAGCGGCTCGAACCTGCTGCTCAACCGGGCGGCCTACGGGTTCGACGCCCCCATCGACGAGGTGCAACGCCCCTGGGCCGACGCCTTCCTCGCCGCCTGGGACCAGCCGCACCGCCCGCGCATCGGCCTGTCCCGCTTCGTCTTCCCGGCCAAGGACCGGCGCACGGCGCTCCGCGCGATCGGCGACGACGTGCACCGGGCGGCACTGCGCATGGCCGAGAGCGGCGCGTTCCCGGAGGGCCTCGGCCCGGACGAGGCGCTGCGCCGCTTCCACGCCTTCTACGGCCATCCCGACGACATCGTCGCAGCCCTGGGCCGCGAGAAGGTCCTGCCCGTCGCGACCGACCTGATCACCCAGTTCAACCCCGCCGTCCCCGACCACGACGCCTCCGTCCGTGCCCTCGAACTCATCGCGACCGAGGTGGCACCCGCGCTCGGCTGGAAGCCCGCGCACACGGACGAGCCCGCATCCGCAGGAGTATGAGATGACCCAGTACAGCGACCACCACGGGCCCGAGGGGCTCCTCGTCCGCGGCACGATCCTCGTGGTGCCCGGTCGCGGCGAGACCCGGGCGACCTACGCGCGCTTCGGCGGACGGCTCGCCGCCGACGCCTACCGCGTCCGGGTGATCGACCCCCCGGCCCTCGACGCCGAGGACCCGACCGCTTCCCTGGCCGATCTGGCGGCCCGGCTCGCCGACGCCGTGGAGGGCACCTCCTCGAAGGAGGGTGTCGTACGGCCTGTCGTCCTCGTCGGGGTGGACTCGGGGGCCGTCGCGCTCGCCGCGCTCCTCGGCGGGGCGCAGGCTCCGGCCGCCTGGTGGCCGGACGCCCTCGTCCTCGCCGGCCTTCCCGGCCCGTCCGCGGAGACCGGCGAGGGCGTCGGGACGTGGGACGACGAGCTCGACGTCCGCACCTCGTGCCCCACTCATCGGGGCAACCTCTCCCAGGACCCACAGGTACGGCGAGGGTCACTCAACGACGCGATACCGGAATTCGTGCTCGGCGCGGCCTACGACAGCGAGACACCCGTCCCTACCCTGCTGCTCGTCGGCGACTCCGATCCGCTCGCCGACGACGAGGCGCTCGCCCGTCTGGCCAAGTCGCTGCCCCTGGCCCGCCTTTCGGCCGTGCGCGGCGCCCACCACGACGTCCTCAACGACCTCCAGCACCGCTCGGTGGCGGCCGAGGTCATCACCTTCCTCGAAGCGCTGCGGGGTGGTGACCCGCGGCCGCTGATCACCGTGCGCTCGAGCGCCTGGTGAGGGCTCGCGGTGCGGTCGCGGCGGGTGAACTCTCCCGCCGCGACCGCACCGCCCTTCGCCGCACACCCGCTTCACGTAACCGAATCCCGACCCGGAAGGTCCGCCATGGCCACGATCGTGTCCGTCTCCGGAAGCCCCTCCCCCACCTCCCGCACCACGCGTCTCCTGCGTCACCTGGATGACCGGCTCCGCCTCCAGGGCCATGAGGTGATTCCGCTGGAGGTACGTGCACTTCCCGCCCATGCGCTGCTCGGGGCCGACTTCCAGCACCCCGCGATCGTCGAGGCCGCCGCCCTGATCGAGGGGGCGGACGGGGTGGTGATCGGCACGCCCGTGTACAAGGCCGCCTACTCGGGCCTGTTGAAGTCGCTGCTCGACCTGCTCCCGCAGTACGCGCTGGCCGGCAAGACGGTACTGCCCCTCGCGACCGGCGGCAGCACGGCCCATGTCCTCGCCATCGACTACGCGTTGCGCCCGGTGCTCACTTCCATGGGCGCGTCGCACATCGTGCCCGGCTGGTTCACCCTCGACAAGGATGTCACCGCCGACGAGGACGGCACAGCCGTGATCGCGCCCGCCGCGGCCCAGGCGCTGGAGCAGGTGACGGACCACTTCTCCGCCGCGCTGGGAGGCCGCACGACCGCCCTCGCCCCGACCGGCTGAACGGGACCGCCGGCATCGCCCCGCACCGTGGATGTCAGTCCCCGATGCCGGCATGAAGCCATGAAATACATGGTGCTGATGTACGCCGATCCCGCGGCGACCGAAGCGATGACGGCGGAGCAGCGGACCGAGGTGTTCCGCCGGCATGAAGCCTTCCACAAGGATCTGGAGGGCTCGGGCGAGTTGCTGAACGGAGCGGGGCTGGCCCATCCGCGGGACACCACGACTCTGCGATGGAGCGAGGAAGAACCGGCCGCGGCCGCCGGGCCGTTCGTGGAAGCCGCCGAACACCTCACCGCCTACTACGTGATCGAGTGCGCGACCCCCGAGCGGGCGCGCGCCGTCGCCGAGCGCGTACTCGACTTCCACGTGGTGGCGGTCGAGGTGCGGCCGATCCATGACGTGTCCGGCATGGGAGACGGCTGATCACACGCTTCCGACGCCGGGTTCCTCGAACCGGAGCAATCGCTGGGCAGCGAGCTCGGAACGGGTCAGTTCGAGCAGTCGTCCGATCCAGTTTCGCCCTCGGCCGTCGGACACGTCTCGCCAGAAAGGTGAGTCCGAGAGACCGGTGTAGCTGATCCTGGCATCCTCGGTGGACACGAGGACCTGGGCGAGTGCGGGGTGCTGTGTGAACTTCGCGCGAAGGAGACCTGCCATGACCGCGAGGCGAACCTCCGGCCAGTCGGTCCTGTGTTTCACCTGACCGCCCAGGTCATGTGCCTCCCGGCCGGAGGCCGCGTCCCGGATTCTCCTTCTGTCGGCGTCGTCCGCCGCCGCCCAAGCCCAATACCCATGCAGAACGGACGCGTAGCATTCGCCGGCGAACACGATCTGCGCCGGGAAGTCGTTGCGGAGCATGAACAGACCCGGTTCCTCGGGCCAGCCCTGGGGGTAGACGGTCTCGTGGGAGATCAGAGCCGGTCGGCCAGGTTCTGAAGGATCGTCGGAATGCCGGGCGGCTCGCCGCTCTCTCTCGCTCCGGACTCCCTGATCTCCGGCGTTGAAGTAGTTCAGGACGTCCTGATGCATCTTCGCCGTCACGACCGGGCCATCGCCGTCGACGGGCTCACCGATGTCCGTGAGCAGGATCCGCAAGGGCCGGTCCTGACGGTCCATGTCTCCGAGGACATAGATCCGAAGATGCGGTGGCACCGCCAGGTACGCCGCTCGGAGAAGTGCCCGGTTGGACTCGGCCGGCTCCTGTTGAAAGCGCCGAATCGCATCACGGCAGCGTTGCCCGGCGGTCGGCCGCTCGTTGAGCGCTTCGACGCGGTCGGAGACGTCCAGAAGAAATCCCTCTGGTGTCAGCGGTTCCCCGTGACGAGAGGCCCACTTCGATGGCTCGCCGGGAAGCGGCGGAGCGTCAGGCCCGGTCACCGCCAGTCGGCCCGTCGCCAGCATCCTCCCGAGGCCGGCCAGGTCTGTGCGTTCCCCACAGGTGATCGCCCCGTCCGCAAAGACGATCAGGTCGTCGACGTAGTAATCAGCATCTGCTCGATGCCGCCGCCAGACGTGGCACCAGGTCCCGTCGATCCTCTCTCCGCCCACCATCCGATAGGTCGGTCCCCGCCAGGTCATGGGCACACGCTATCGCCTGTCCTTCGCGAGCGGTACGCGTGGGCCCTCATGTGACGGCCCCGTGCCCGCAGTCCCGGGCACGGGGTTCACGGCTCGTCGGCTGCGGCCGTCTCTCCTGAGGCCGACGCCGGCTCACCGCACGCGCCACTCCTCGGCCAGCAGTTCGTACGACCGCACCCGGTCCGCGTGCCCGTGGGTGATGGTCGTGATCAGCAATTCGTCGGCTCCGGTGGCTTCTTGGAGCTGCTCCAGCTGGTCGGCGACGCGGCGCGGTGAGCCGACGAACTGGGTGTCGAGGCGGTCCTGGACGAGTGCCCGGTCTGCGTCCGACCAGACGTGGGCGCGTGCCTCGTCCGGCGTGGGGAACTCGATGGCCCCCTCGGCCGTACGGATGCTGCGGACCCAGAGGCCGTATCCCGTGGCGAGTTCACGGGCGGTCTCGTCGTCCTCGGCGACCACGACGTCCGCGGACACGCTGACGTACGGCTTGTCGAGGACCTCGGAGGGCTGGAACGCCGCTCGGTAGCCGTCCACCGCCTCCAGCACGGTGGCCGGACTGACGTGGTAGTTCGCCGCGAACCTGAGTCCGCCCCGGCCCGCGACCTCGGCACTCGTCCCACCGCTGCTGCCCAGGATCCACAGTTGCAGGTCCGCGCCCTCACCGGGGACGGCGCGCGCCTGCGTGCCGTCCGCCGAGCGGTAGGTGCCCGCGAGCAGCGCGAGGATGTCGTCGATCTGCTCGCCGTAGTCCTGCGACTGGGCGTTGGGCTGCTGGAGGAGGGCGCGCTGGACGGCGACCCGCGGTGAGCCCAGAAGGTGTTCGAAGGAGAAGCGGGGTGGAATGCGGAGTCCGTTCGGGGCGCGGCCGTCGACCACGGGAGTCGCGGTCACGGGCGGGACGGAGGGCGGACCGGACGGTTTGCCGCCGGAGCGCCCGAGGCCCAGGTCGAGGCGCCCGGGGTGCAGCGCGTCGATCAGGCCGAACTCCTCGACCGTGGACAGGGCGGTGCGGTGGCCGAGTTGCACGGCACCGGAGCCGAGGCGGATGGTCGAGGTCGCGGAGGCGGTCAGGGCGAGGACGACCGCGGGCGAGGTTCCGGCCACGCCCGGGTTGAGATGGTGTTCGGCGAACCAGTAGCGGGCGTACCCGAGGCTCTCGGCCCGCCGGGCCAGATCGATGGAGTTGCGCAGGGCGTCACCGGCGGTGGAGCCGGAGGAGACCGGAACGAGATCAAGGACGCCGAGAGGGATGTCGGACATGGGCGGAGGCCTCCTCAGCGCTCGGCGGATGTGCGGGCGGGTACGAGAGCGGGTACGGGTTCGAGAGCGGGTACGGCTTCGGGCGCGGGCCCGGACGACCCGAGGACCGGCTCCCACGGGAACGGCGGGTCGGGAATCTCGCGGCGCAGCACGGGCGCGACGGCGGACTGGAACAGTTCGAGTGAGTCGCGGTGCTGACGGTCCGTCAGCCCTCCCGCGTCCGCGTGCAGATGCAGCACGCTGTGCCCGAACTCCGCGTGATACCGGTGTACTTTGTCGATGATCTGCTGGGGACTGCCGATCAGTGCCGAGCTGCGCTCCACGAAGTCCTCCAGCGAGGTGAACACCGGCTCCAGGCCGAGCCGCTTCTGGAACGCCAGGTTTCCCTCGAAGACAGGCCGGTAGGCGGTGAGCGCCTCCTGGGAGGTCCGGGCCGCGTAGATGCCGGCCGTCCCCGCTCCGACCGCGATGCCGGCCGGATCGTGGCCGTAGTGCTCCCAGCGTTCGCGGTAGTGGCGGATCAACTCGGCATATGGCTCGATGGGGTTGGTGACGTTGGCGGAGAAGAGCGGGTCGCCGTGGCGGGCGGCCAGGTCGACCGACTCCTTGCTGGTGGCGCTGCCGTGCCAGACCCGGACGGGCCGCTGGAGGGGACGGGGCCACACCTCGGCGTCCTTGAGTTCCGGGCGGAAGCGGGTCGCCGCCGTGACCTTGTCCTGCCGCCAGATCCGGCGGAACACCTCGTAGCTCTCGGCGTTGCGGTCCCACTGGTCCTCGGGGGTGACCTGGAACAGCTCCCGCTGCGCGGCGCCGTTCCCCTTGCCGACGATCAGCTCCAGGCGTCCGCCCGACAGATGGTCGAGCGTCGCGTAGTCCTCGTACGCCCGCACCGGGTCGAGGAGGCTGAGGGTGGTGACCGCGGTGAACAGCCGGATCCGTGAGGTGAGCGCGGCGATGTGGCTGAGGACCACGGGCGGTGAGGACGAGATGAACGGACGCTCGTGCCGCTCCCCCACGCCGAAGCCGTCGAAGCCCAGCTCCTCGGCGAGCAGCGCGTTGTCGATCACCTCGCGGAAGCGGTCGTTCGTGGGTTTCCGGATCCCTGTGACGGGGTGGGGCGCGTGCACGATCAGGGTGATCGCCAGGAACTTCATGACGCCACCCGGTCGGCCGGCGTCCCGGCGTCGGGGTGGGCGAGGCCGAGATGGTCGCGCAGGGTCGTGCCCTCGTACTCGGTGCGGTGGACGCCGCGTTCCTGGAGGAGCGGGACGACCTTGTCGGCGAAGGCGTCGAGGCCGCCCGGGGTGATGTGCGGGACGAGGATGAAGCCGTCGGAGGCGTCCGCCTGGACGAAGTCGTTGATGGTCGCGGCGACCGTGGCGGGGCTGCCGACGAAGGCCTGCCTGCTGCCGGTCTCGATGACGAGGTCGCGGATGGACCACTTGTTGGCGGCCGCCCGTTCGCGCCACTCACGAGCGGTGGCCAGCGGGTCGCGGTACATCCGGACCTGCGCGCGGCCTCGTGCGACGGTGTGTTCGCCGAGGTCCGGGTCGATGTCGGGAAGCGGACCGTCCGGGTCGTAGGCGGACAGGTCGCGGTTCCAGACGAATTCCAGGTGCTTGATGGCGGTGGCGCCGCTGACCTGGAGGCGTCGCACCTCGCGGGCGTGCTCCTCGGCCTCGGCGTCGGTGTCACCGAGCACGAAGGTCGCGGCGGGCAGGATCAGCAGCTGGTCGGAGCGACGGCCGTAGCGGGCGAGACGCGCCTTGACATCCGTGTAGAAGGCCTGGCCCTCCTTGAGCGTGGAGTAGCGGCTGAAGATGGCGTCGGCGCCGGAGGCGGCGAACTCGCGCCCTTCCTCGGAGTCACCGGCCTGGAAGATCACCGGGCGGCCCTGCGGGGAGCGCGGGACGTTGAACTGCCCCTCGATCTCGAAGTGTTGTCCGTGGTGGACGAAGGCTCCGGCCTTGGCGTCGTTGAGGAAGGTGCCGCCCGCCCGGTCGGCGACGATCTCGTCCCCCCGCCAGGAGTCGAAGAGTTCGTTCGCCGTGGCCAGGAACTCCTTGGCCCGCGAGTAGCGCTCCTCCTGCGGCAGGAAGCCGCCGCGGCGGAAGTTCTCGCCGGTGAAGGCGTCCCAGGAGGTGACGACGTTCCAGGCGGCACGCCCGCCGGAGAGGTGGTCGAGGCTGGCGAACTGGCGGGCCACCTCGTAGGGCTCGTTGAAGGTGGAGTTGATGGTGCCGGTCAGACCGAGGTGTTCGGTGACGGCGGCGAGCGCGGCGAGGACGGTGAAGGTGTCAGGCCGTCCGACGACGTCCAGGTCGTAGATGTGTCCACCCTGTTCGCGCAGGCGCAGGCCTTCGGCGAGGAACAGGAAGTCGAACTTGGCGCGCTCGGCGGTGCGCGCGAAGTGCGCGAAGGAGCTGAACTCGATATGGCTGCCGGCCTCGGGGTCGCTCCACACGGTGGTGTTGTTGACGCCGGGGAAGTGCGCCGCGAGGTGGATCTGCTTGAGCGGCTTGCTCATGGTCGGGGTCCTTCCGGCTCAGGCGGTGGTGGCGTAGCGGTTCGCGGGGTGGGCGAGCCCGAGCAGCCCGCGCAGGGTGTCGGCCTCGTAGGCCCGCCGGAAGGCGCCCCGGCGCTGGAGTTCGGGCACCAGGCCTCGGGTGATCGCGGGGAGGTCGTGCCCGACGACGGCGGGCCTGAGCCGGAAGCCGGACAGTCCCGCCTCGCTCAACTCCTGGAGGAGATCGGCGAGTTCGGCCGGGGTTCCGGTGAAGATCCGGGCGTCACTGGTGTACGGGTGGCCCGCGAGGGCGTCCAGCCGCTCGCGACGGGCCTCGGCGGCTCCGGGGTCGTCGTCCAGGAAGACCACGAGGTCGCCGAAGACGTGCACGGTCTCGTCCCCCCGGCCGGCCGCGGTCTGTTCGGCGCGGATCTCCTCGACGACGGCGCGTGCCTGTTCGGCGTCGTGAGGGGTGACGTAGCCGAGGTCGGCGGCCCGGGCCACGAGCTGGTACGGGACGGTGGCGTGGGCCAGGGCGCTGACGATCGGCTGGCCCTGTGGCGGCCGGGGGGTGATAGAGGGGCCCTTGACGCTGAAGCGGCCGCTCTCGAAGTCGATGTAGTGCAGCTTGTCGCGGTCGATGAAGCGGCCGGTGGCGACGTCGCGTATCTCCGCGTCGTCCTCCCAGCTGTCCCAGAGCCTGCGGACCACCTCGACGTAGTCGGCGGCCTCCTCGAAGAGGTCGGTCACGAGCTCCTGCCCGGCGGGCGTGCGGTAGTCCTCGATTCGGAACTGCGGGAGGGTTCGGCGTCCGAAGTGTGCGGCCTCGTTCTGGCGTGCCGTGACCTGGACGCGCACACCGGCACGGCCGGTGCTCACATAGTCGAGGGTGGCTATGGCCTTGGAGGTATGGAACGGCTCCGTGTGGGTGGCCACTACGGTCGGCACGATGCCGATGTGACGGGTCAGTGGCGCGATCCGCGCGGCGATGAGGACGGCGTCCAGGCGTCCGCGGACCTGGTCGGTGCGGCCGTCCGGTTCCGCGGGCGAGGAGGACTGGAGGCCGAGCGCGTCCTCGATGGTCACGAAGTCGAGCAGACCGTGCTCGGCCTCGGTGACCAGATCGGCCCAGTAGGCGGCGGTGAGCAGTTCACCGGGGCGGGCGACCGGTTCGCGCCAGGCGGCCGGGTGCCAGCCGGCGCCGTCGAGGGCGACGGCGAGGTGCAGGGGAGAGCGTGACGAGGACACGGGAGGTGCCTTCCTGATCGGCCGTACGAGGATTCCCGCCCCGGCGAGCGGGGCGGGGCTGCGTGGAGACGGGTCAGGGGCGACAGAGCGCGCCGGCGACCCGCTGCAGATCGATGTGCGGCCGGCCGTACAGGTGCAGGGGGCGGGGTGCGAGCGGCCTCGGCACGCGGCGGGACACGCGGCGCATGTGCCTCACCTCCGCCCTCTCGGCCCGGTGCTCCCGGGTCTCTCGTCCGCCCGGCCCTCGCGGTTCCCCGACGGGGCGCCGCACGGTCGTGAACAGTCCCAACCTCACGGGTGTGCCTTTTCTTCCGGCTGCCCGGCCTCTTCCTGTCCGGCGTGCACCGACTGCTGTCCGCCGGGTGTGCGGACGAGCACGAAACGCGTGCGACGGCGCAGGGTGAACCCGATCGACTCATAGAGCCGGATCGCGTTCGTGTTGTCGGCGGCGGCGTGCAGGAAGGGGATGTCTCCGCGCTCCCTGATCCCCGCCGCGACCGCGCGGACGAGACGGGTGGCCAGGCCCCGGCCTCGGTGGCCGGGGTGCGTGCACACCGCGCTGATCTCGGTCCAGCCCGGCGGGCGCAGGCGCTCGCCGGCCAGGGCGATCAGGCGACCGCCTTCCCGGATGCCCAGGTAGGTGCCGAGTTCGACGGTACGGGGCAGGAAGGGGCCCGGCCGGGTGAGGGCGATCAGGCCGAGGATCTCGGGCACGTCGGCGGGGCCGAGCCGTACCGCTTCGGGCGCGGGCTCGGAGTGCAGCGTGGTGGCGGTCAACTGAACCCCGTCGCCGCTGCGTTCGATCGTCCAGCCGTCGGGCACGGCCCGCACCGCGGTGACGGGGGTGACCGCGCCGGGACCGACCAGTGCGGCCAGGTCGTCCCACGAGCGGGGGTCGGCGGGGTCGTCGAGGGCGGTGAACGGGGACATGTCCGTGGGATAGCGGGCGGCCCGGCCGACGCGCTCGGCGAGGTGGGCGTGCGGACCGGTCAGCGCGGCCCACGCCGCGTTGTCGAGGACGTGCGGTGCGGTCGGACTCGGGGAAGGGACGGGGACGGGGACGGGGACGGGGACGGGGACGGGGTGGACGCTGGTGGACATGGCGGTGCGGGTTCTCCGTATCTGGAACGCGGCCGGACGCGCCCCGGGACTTCGCCGCGCACGGCGAAGTCCCTTGGGCGCACGGTGGTTTCAGGAGTTGTCGAGCGGCAGGCCGGGCGGGTTGACCTGGGAGGTCTCCACCGCCTCGTCGGAGAGGTTCCAAGAGGCCAGCCACTTGCCGTACTGGCCGTTCTTGATCAGGTAGTTGATGGCATCGGCGACCGGCTTCGCGAGCCCGCTGTCCTTCTTCGCGGTGGCCGCGATCAGGCCCTGGATCGTCTCGCCCGCGCCGGAGAACTGGCCCGCGTTGCGGGTCGGGTGGGGGGACTTGGCGTTCTGGGTGGCGCGGTAGGCGACAGCCGGGTTGGGGCCGAAGAAGGAGTCGATCTTCCCGCTGTTCAGCGCCAGAGCCGTGGCGTTGTTGTCCTGGTAGTACTTGACGGTGAACGCCTTGCCCGCCTTGGCCAGCTTCGCCTTCCACTCCAGCAGGATCTTCTCCTGGTTGGTGCCGGCACCCACCGCGACGGTCTGGCCGGCCAGGTTCCGGTAGTCGCCGTCGAAGTTCCACGTGCTCTTCTTCAGGACCTCGAAGGCGAGGTTGTCCTGCCGGTACGAGGCGAACTCGTACTTCTTCTTGCGCTCCTCGGTGTCGGTGACGTTGGAGAAGGCGACGTCCACCTTGCCGCTGTCGACGCCGACGAACAGGTTCTCCCAGGTCGAGTTCTTCACGACCGGCTTCAGCCCGAGGACCGCGGCGACCAGCTTGCCGAGGTCGGGTTCGCTGCCGGTGAGCGTCTTCTGGTCCTGTCCCACGAAGTTCAAGGGCGGGGACCCTGCGGGCAGTGCGCCGATCCCCACGACCAACGTGCCTCTCTCGGCTACGGACTTGGGCAGCTCATCGCTGATCGACTTCACCTCGGAGACCTTCAGCACGGTCTCCTTGGCGGCCCCGTTGGAGAGCGCGCCCACGGTCACGGTTCCGGCCGCGTCGGTCCGCGTGCGGGTGGCGGCGTCGCTGTCTCCCCCGCACGCGGCGAGGGAGGCCGCGAGGGAGGCGACGGCGGCGGTGGCGGCGACGCCGCGGAGGGCCTTGCGGTTCAGGCTGAAGGTGGGCATGGCTGTCCTTATCGGGTGTGCGGTGAGAGATGTGGGGGAACGGTCCCTGCGGGCCGCCGAATCGGGGGAGAGCCGCCCCGCCGCGGGTCGGGGCGGTGAGGCAGGAGCACCTCGGCGAGAGGTGTCTCGCTGCGCGTCGAGAGGAAGCGGTCAGAGCACCTTGCTCAGGAACTCTCTGGTGCGCGCTTCTCGCGGATGGTCCAACACCTGCTCGGGCGGGCCCTGTTCGACGATGCGGCCGCCGTCCATGAAGACCACCCGGTCGGCGATCTCGCGGGCGAAGCCGATCTCGTGGGTGACGATGACCAGCGTGGTGCCGCTGTGTGCCAGATCCTTGATGACGGCGAGGACCTCGCCGACCAGTTCGGGGTCGAGCGCCGACGTCGGTTCGTCGAAGAGGATGACTCCGGGCCGCAGGGCGAGCGCGCGGGCGATGGCCACGCGCTGCTGCTGACCGCCCGACAGTTGCCGGGGGTAGGCGGCCGCCTTGTCGGCCAGGCCCACCCGGGCGAGCAGATCGCGGGCCAGGTCCCGCGCCCCGGCCCTGGACAGCCGCCCGGTCGCCACGGGAGCGGCGGCCACGTTGTCCAGCACGGTCAGGTGCGGGAAGAGGTTGAAGTTCTGGAACACGAACCCGATCCGGCTGCGCTGGGCCAGGATGGCCCGCTCGCTCAGCTCCTTGAGACGGTCGCCGTGCCTGCGTACGCCGATGAGCTCACCGTTCAGGCTCACATGGCCGATCTCGGGCTTCTCCAGATGGTTGATCACCCGCAGGAGGGTGGACTTCCCGGAGCCGGACGGACCGAGGACGACCGTCACCTCACCGGGCCGCACGGTCAACTCCACACCGTCCAGAACCCGTTGGGCTCCGTACCACTTGTGCACATCGTGCACCTCGACCGCGGCCGGCTCGACCTGGAGCGCTCCGGCGCTCTCGGCGGTCGCGGTGGCGTCCGCCGCCCGGGCGGAGGCGGTCGACGCGACTTCCGCCGCGTCGGCGGCCGGGGCCGTCCGAGTCCTCACTGTCGTCAGATGCGTCTCGCCGCTCATATCGCCGTCTCCCTCCGGAACCGGGCCCGCACGTCACGCAGAGCGTTCCGCGCCTTCTGCAACGGGGTCGGCGGCAGGGTGCGCAGCGCGCCCCGCGAGTAGTACCGCTCGACGTAGAACTGGATGACGGACACGACGCTGGTGAGGATCAGGTACCAGGCGGTGGCCACGAGGAGCAGCGGCACGATGTCGCCGGGGTAGGTGCTGCCCATGCTCTGCACGGAGCCGAACAGGTCCAGCAGGGACACGTAGAAGACCAGCGAGGTGCCCTTGATCAGGCCGATCAACTGGTTCACGTAGTTGGGGGTGATGGAGCGCAGTGCCTGCGGGAAGACGATCTTCGCGAACTGGTACCGCTTCGGCAGCCCCAGGGCGGAGGCCGCCTCGTGCTGGCCCTGGTCGACGGAGAGAACGCCGCCGCGTACCACTTCGGAGGCGTACGCCGCTTCGTTCAGGCTCAGTCCTACGACGGCGACGGCCATGTCGGTGGCCAGGCGGGACTCGTCGAAGGTGAAGAAGGCCGGCCCGAACGGAACGCCCACGCTCAACGTCTGGTACAGCGCGCTGAAGTTGTAGAGGAACAGCAGGACCACGATCAGCGGCACCGATCGGAACAGCCAGGTGTAGACCCAGCTCACCGCGCGCAGCACCGGGCTCCGGGAGAGCCTGGCCAGAGCCAGCACGATACCGCCGAGAAGGCCCAACACGGCGCTGTAGAGGGCCACTTCGAGGGTGATGAGAAGGCCGTCGAGAATGGTGGGGCGGAAGAACCAGTACTGGAACCGATCCCACTGGTAGAAGGGGTTGGTCACCAGGCCGTGGGCGATCTGGGCGGCCAGCACGAGTACGACGGCCGTGATGATCCAGCGGCCGGGACGCCGGAGCGGAAGGACTCGTTGGGCCGCCAGAGGCTTGGGTGCGGCGGGGAGGTCGGTACGGGGGATCGCCTCTGCGGGCGCCGCTGATCCGAAGGACACAGCGCTGCCGGAAGGTTGACTCATGGAGAGCTCCAGCGGATTCGGACACCCCGGACCACGGAGCGGCAGCGCCACGCCGAGCGGGACGGCTCAGTACGCGGCGAGGCACGGGCACACGTGGAACGGGGGCTGAACGGGAAAGGACACATCGCGACAGCGGTGGTCGTCGAAAACTCGAAGAGCCGTCAGCCCCTGGTCGTCAAAGACCCGAAGGGGCGGTCAGCCTCGGCTGAGGGAGCGACACATGCCCGTACAGAGGGCGCTGTTGACGCGCAGCAGGTCCACGGAGCGGTCGGCGCACAGCACATCGCGGCCGAGGCGCCGCCATGCGGCCGTCCCGTCAGCTGTGTGCATCGCCGTCACCATTTCTACTCCGGCCGAAAAGGCATCCTGTAGTGGGCCGCAGGTTAGGCCCGCCCCGAAAACAATGTCAATGCGGGTGACCACCAGGTGAGACCGCACGTGCGGCCTCCTTGACGGCACAACAGAGCGCACCGAGACTGGCATGGACGGTCACGATTGTCAGCGCCCACGGTGCGGGTTCGCCCGCTCCGGTGGTCATCGGCCCCGGCCCGCTGACAGGCAACCCTTCCACCGCGACGGGGTGCCCCGGGTGACGACCGGGTCCCGCCGGTGCGGCGGGACAAGAGCGGTCTCGCGTCTCGCGAGCCCCGGAGTCGGGACCGGTGGGAATGCCAAGGAACGGCTTGACGAGGCGCCTGCACATCGATCTGTTGCGTGTCTCCAGCGCTTACTGATCCGCTGCCGGTCCGTGCGATCCGGACCGGTGCGACCAGCGCAGTCAATCCGCATTCGGCCGCCGGTGCCCACAAAGCGGCGGTGGCTTCCTTCTTCCCCCAGGGAGAGTCATGCCCGAGACAGCTTCGCGCACGTCCAGCACTGCCAACGCACGCCCCTGTGAGCAGGTTTCGTTCCCCTCGGCCCTTCGCCTCCAGCCGACGGCGACACCGTCCGTCCTCCCCCACCGCGTCGACAGCCGCATCGGTGTCGGTCTCGCCGGCGGCTTCTACCCGGCTCCACACCGCTACGAGCTGTATCTGTCGCGGAGTTGTCCGTTCTCGCTGCGTATCGCCATCACCCTCGAACTGCTCGGCCTTCGGGACTCGGTCGCCACCACACTCCTGGCGGACCCCGCGCGGACACCCGACGCCTTCGCCTCACTGCGCCGCGCCTACGAGGCCACCGAGTACCACTTCGACGGACCGCTCACCGCTCCCGCCCTGTGCGACCGGTGGAGCGGACGCATCGTCAGCAACCACCCGCCCGCCATCCTCCGCGATCTGGCCGGACTGTTCTCCGGTCACACCACGACGAGCCCCTCCGCGCTCTGCCCTCCGTCCCTCGCCGCCGACATCGAAGCCCTCCGCGATCTGCTGGACCGCGATGTCACCCCGTCCGCCCCGTCCTCGGAACTAGCGGCGGCCCTGGAACTGTTGGACTGTCAACTCGCCGCGAAGCCCTACGTGTTGGGCGACTCCCTCACGGCGGCGGACGTGGACGTATGGACGGCTCTGACCGGGCTGGGCCCCTGCGACGCCCTCCGCTCGCGTCCCCGGCTCCGGGACTACGTACGCCGTCTCGGCGATCACCCCGCCTTCCGGCACGGGAGTGATGCGGTGCCCCTGTCGGCGGACGTCTGACGCTCCCGCCGGAACCGGGCCTGCCGGGCAGGCGGACGGTGACTCGCGCGGACGGCGAGCGCCGGGCCGGAAACACCGGCCCGGCGGCCGCGCGGATCACTCGCGCGGAACCAGCAGAATGCTCACGCCCCTCAGGGTGGAGGCCCAGTGCCGGCCCTGTTCCAGGACCTCGCGCCCCGGTCCCATAATCTGCTCCTGGAGGAGCAGCGCCGACTCGCGGAGTTCCTCCCACGGCTCCGGTACCTCGAAGGCACGCCGGGACCGCTCCACGGAGCCGATCAGGGCACGGCAGGCCGCCTCGACGTCCGCGACGTTCTGGCCGGCCGATCCGACACCCTCGAGCGACCAGGTCATCCACAGGCGGCCCATGGCATCACTCTGTCCCATCCCCGGATACGACGCATGCCCGATGCCACCTCTCGCCGCCGCGACTCTCCTCCCCCGGCCGCCCAGAAGCCGGACCAAGCCCTGCGTCCCCGTGAAGCCGACGACGCCGGGCAACGCCTGCGGACCTGTTGTCCGGATCATGCGGCGGGCTCCTCGACCCGATCGGCCTACGCGTAGCGGGAACACGCGACCGACCGGCGCGTAGCCAATCCCGGCGAAAGCCGTCTCCTCAGGGCGTGTCCCGTACCGCGCAGCGGCGTGTCCGCACTTCGATGTGGATTCCAGGGCCTCGCGAGCCGAGCGCCGGCGAATCGCGGACCGGGCCGCCCCGCCCTCCGTGCCCGCTTCCCGGCCGGCCCGGCGCACCCGTCACCCCACAGGACCCGGTCCAGGCAGGCACCTCCATGGAACCCGCACCTCCCGTTCCCCGGCCGCCCTCACACCGGCCGTCCCCGGCGTCAGGTCCACCCGCGTCCGGCGGCTCCGCCGGTCCCCCACGGCTGGGCTGGCTGGACGCCCTGCGCGGGATCGCCGCGCTCCTCGTGGCGGTCGACCACTCGTCGTACGCCTTCATGGCGGAGTTCCGTGAGCAGCTGATGCCCCAGCTGAACATCGGCCGGTACGGCGTCATGGTGTTCTTCCTGGTGAGCGGCTACGTCATCCCCGCCTCGCTCGAGCGCCGGGGCTGTGTGAGGACCTTCTGGATCGGGCGGGCCTTTCGCGTCTACCCGCTGTGGGCCGCCGTGGTGGGCTCGGTCCTCGCGCTGGATCTGCTGGGCGTCGCGCACCTGGGGGCTCGCTTCGACGGGCGGAATCCCGTCACGGTGGCCGTCGCGCACGTCACCCTGCTCCAGGAACTGCTGGGGACGCCGAGTGTCGTCCTCGTCCTGTGGACGCTGTCGTACGAGCTGGCGTTCTACCTGCTGGTCGTCGCCCTGTTCACGGTCCGGCTGCACCGGCGCTCGGCGACGGTCGCGGTGGTTCTGGGAGCGCTGGCCGCCGTGAGCGCGACGGCGGCGTTCGTGCCGCGGGCGTCGGCGCTCTCGTCCGCGGTCGGTACCGGACCGCTCGTCGCGCTCGCCGCGACGGCGCTGGTGTTCGCCGTCCTCTGCGGAAGTTCCACGACGTCCGCGCTGCGTGTGCCGGGGGCCGTGGCGGGAGGCGTCCTCGCGCTGGTCCTGGTCCCCTTCAACGGCACCGTTCCCCTCTGGGAAGGCCTGGTGATCCTGGCGGTGATATTCCTCGGCACCGCCGTCCGGCGGGCGGAAGGCGGGGAGATCACCTGGCCATGCGCGGCCCGCACCGCCGCCGTCGTGCTGATCTGCGCCGTGGGGAGTGCGTACGAGCACGGCGCGGCGACCCACTTCGCACGGCGCGGCTGGATCACCGCGTTCCTGCTGGCCGTACTCACCTTCGGCGTGGCCCTCGCGCTGCGCCGCCGGAGATTTCCGCGCGCGCTGACCCGGTTGGGGACGGTCAGCTACTCGGTGTACCTGGTGCATCCGGCCCTGCTGGCGGTGAGCGGCAGCGTGATCGGCCGGTACCGCCGCGACAGTCCCGTACTCGAAGCGGCGTTCCTCGCCGTGCTGCTGCCGTTGGCAGCGCTGACCCATCGCCTCGTCGAGGTGCCGGGTCAGGCCCGGGGCCGGAAACGGATCCGCCGCATGCGTTCGACGTGACCCGTCCACGCGCGGCCCACAGGAGAGATCTCCGGGGAACGGGCGGCAACCTTTTCGCTTCCGGCGGCCACTGATGGACACATCACCGGCTCGATCCTCCGAACGGATGCGCATGAAGGAAACGAGGCAGGCCGCGCGACGGCGCGGACGTCGGCGGACGCTGTGGGCCCTCACCCCGGTCGCCCTGGTCGCGGTCGGTGCTCTGGTCTGTCTGGCCGTGGCGTTCCGCCCCGGTCACCGGGCCGATACGGGACACCCGGCGGTCTCGACCGCCGCCGGTTCCCGGGGGACCGCGGCTCCCGGCCGGGGGTCCCCGGCCGGATCGACGTCCCCCACGGTGACCCGGTCGCCCGGCTCGGCCGTCTCCCCGACCGAGACGGCCCGCCCCTCCACGGCGTCTGCGCGGCCGTCGACCCCGGACGCCTCCCGGACCACGGCGACGACAGCCGCGCTGGCGGGACGGATCCGCCCGGGGGTCGGTTACCGGGGAGTGGCGACCACGTACGACGCCGGAACCGGCGACGGCGCCTGCTCCTACGGTCCGAGCGGCGATCTCATGACGGCGGCGATGAACCACACGGACTACGAGACGTCCAAGGCGTGCGGGGCCTACGTACTGGTGCGCGCGGCCGGCGGCGCGACCGTCACGGTCCGGATCACCAACGAATGCCCGACGGGCTGCGCCCCCGGGCAGCTCGACCTCAGCGCACAGGCGTTCGCCCGGCTCGCGAACCCGGTGGCCGGCCGGATCCCGATCACGTGGAAGCTGCTGAGTCCCGGCGATTCCGGCACGGTCGCGCTTCGCTACAAGACCGGGTCCAGCCGCTACTGGTGCGCGGTCCAGGTGATCGGCCACCGGAATCCGGTGGCCCGGCTGGAACTGCGAGCCGACGGCGGATGGCGGCTGCTGCCTCGCACCGACTACAACTACTTCCTCGCCGAGGACGGCGGCGGGTGCGGCGGCACGATCAGGATCACCGACATCTACGGTGAACGCCTGACCGTCGACGGCATCGCGCTGCGCCCCGGCAGCGCGCAGACGACCCGGCTCCAGTTCGCCCGGCACTGAGGAGTGCGCCCCGTCGCACGCCGGGGCGCATCCGAGGTGAAGGCGTCCTCGCCGGAACGGCCTACTCCGCGCCCCTGCCGCAGCGCACACCCGCGGCAGGCGGCCGGGGCGGGGAGGGAACGGTGACGGAGCCACCGCCCGCGGCCACCGCCGACGCCGGCTCGACCGAGGCCGGCATACGGAGCAGCAGCAGGGCCGCGTCGTCGTGCAGCCGGCCACCCACATGGGCCTGGAGCTCGGCGTCGAGCGCGGCGAGCGTGGAGGCCGGCTCGTCGGACACGTGCCGTGCCAGCCCTTCCGCGAGGGCGTAGAACTCCCGACCGTGGTCACGGGCCTCGGTGACCCCGTCGGTGTACAGCAGGAGCTGGTCGCCGTCGGCGAGCGGCAGCACCTGGAGGCTCGGGGTCTCCCCCGTCAGGGCCCGCAGCCCGAGCGGCGGAGCGGGATTGACGGGGTCGACCGACGCGACGCTCCCGGACGCGCGGACATGCAGCGGAGGCGCGTGACCGCAGTTGACGACCTCCAGCCGGCCCGGTTCCGGGTACCCGGCGACCACGGCGGTCACGAAGTCGTCGTAGCCCAGGTTGCGCGCCAGACTCCGCTCGATCCGGGTGACGACGGTGAGGAGATCGGGCTCGTCGTAGGCCGCCTCACGGAAGACGCCGAGCACGAGCGCGGCCGTGCCCACGGCCGGCAGTCCCTTGCCCCGGACATCGCCGATGATCATGCGGACCCCGTACGGCGTGGGCACCAGCGCGTAGAGATCCCCGCCGATCCGGGCCTCGGCCGCGGCGGCGCTGTAGCGGACGGCCACCTGGAACGGTCCGACACTCGACGGTATGGGAGCGAGCACAGCGTGCTGGGCGGCCTCCGCGACGGAGCGGACGGCCGCGAGGACCCGCTCCCGGCGCCAGCGCAGCGCGCTGGCCAGGGCGCTCGCCAGCGTGACGGCCGCCAGGGCGGACAGGACGGCCATGAGCTCGGCACCCGGAACGCCGTCCCGGATGCCGAGCACCGCGCTCAGCGTCGCGGCCAGCAGACCGACGCACAGAACTCCGAACGGCCGGCTGGTGGTGGCAGCCAGCGCGGGCCCTGCGGCCAGCAGCGGCAGCCAGATGATCCCCGCTCCCCCGGCCAGGTCGGCGAGCACGATGGCACCGACGACCAGTAAAGGCAGCACCGGGGTGCCGAAGGCCAGATGGGCGGCGCGCTTGCGGGCCGCCGCGCCGGAACCGACGCCCCCGTTCCTGAACGTCCGTTTCGGCCAGTGCTCGCTACCGTGCTCTCGGGCCTGACTCATGTTCGTCCGCAGTCCTCACCTGGGTTCATCCCTGAAATGTCCGGTTGATCCAGGAAAGACGTTCGAGGCGTGATCCACAAGCACGGAGATTTCAGATAGTGAGTGACAGGCCCCTGGTCACCCGGTTCGCGGTCGGGATCAGCCGCGTCAGGACTTTGTCGAGCCGGGACAGCTGCGCGGCGGGGAGCGAGACGCCGAGTGAACCGAGCGTGTCCCCGCTGTAGACGGGTACGGCGACGCAGACCGTACCGAGAGCGTACTCCTCCAGGTCCGTGACGGCCGGGGCCGCCGGCGACGAGGCCAGGTGGCGCAGCAGCTGCCGCCGGCTGGTGATGGTCCGCGGGGTGAGGTCGGCGAGGGTGTGCCGGGCGAGGTAGTCGTTGCGGGACTCCTCGTCCAGCTCCCGCAGCACGGACTTGCCCAGCGCGGTGGCGTGCCCGGCGTCCTCGAAGCCGACCCACAGGTCGACCCGGGGCGCCCGGGGCCCGTCGACGATCTCGGCGACCCTGATCTCACCGTCCTCGTAGAAGGTGAGGTAGGCGGCCGAGGCGAGTTCGTCACGCAGAGCGGCGAGCGCGGGACGGACACGGCTGAGCAGCTCCTGCCCGCGGCCCTGCGTCCGCAGCGTCTGCATCTTGTCGCCCAGGATGAACCCGCCGTCGTCGAGTTTGCGGATGTACCCGTCGTGAACGAGAGTCCGGAGCAGGTGATAGGCGGTGGCCAGCGGCAGTTCGGTCTCGCGCGCCAGCTGTTTGGCAGGCGCACCGTTCTCGTGCGCGCTCACCGCCTCCAGCAGGCGGAAGGCCCGCTGAACGGAGGTGATGAGCGTGGGCCCGTCGCGAGCTCCCATGCCACCAGAGTGCGCCGAGGTCACGGCACAGGCAAGGCGCCACCGGATCCGGTGATCGTCACGGTGAACGTCAGAACGTCCTCCCGGGCCTACGGGCCGCTGTTGTCGTGAGGACCGGCGGACGGGTCCCGGGTCCCCGCCGATGGACGAGGCAGGGTACTCACGGTCCCGGGTCCCCGCCGATGGACGAGGCCGGGTACCCCGGGTCCCGGGTCGCCACTTCCTCGCCGCCTCGGCCACAGTCCATCGATTCCGGGACCGCCGATGATCCCCGATGATCCCCGGGCGGGGCGCCGGTCCCAGGTGGGGCGTCCGCCCGGGACCGGCGACGGCTTCAGGAGCCGCCGGACGTGTGGCGGGTGAACCCGGTACCGCCGAGGCGGCCGAGGAGACCGGCGAGCCTCGTCGTCTCCTCCTCGGTCCACGCCGGCTCGGCGAAGACCTCCTCGGCGACCCGTTCCGCCGTGACGAGCATCTCCGCCAGGCGTTCCCGGCCGGTCTCCGTCAGGGCCGCGTAGGCAACCCGCGCGTCACGGGCGTCCGGGTCCCGCCTGACCAGACCGATGCGCTCCAGCGGTACGAGTCCCCGGGTGACACCGGAGGCGGTCAGCCCCAGCGCCTCCGCCAGGTCCACCCGGCGCATGCGGTCTCCTGGGGCCTCGGACAGACGCAGCAGCATCGTGAAGTCGGCCAGGCTCACTCCGTGCAGTCCGCCGAGGCTCGCGTCGAACCGCTTCACCAGGGTGGCCTGCGCCCGCACCAGACGCAGTGCCGCGTCCAGCCCTTTACTCATTGACATCTCCTTGACTACTCAAGCATATGGGGAGCGCAAGCCACCCTTGACGTACGCGGATCAGGGGGTGTTCTGCGCGATGGCCCGCCGCTGCCGTTTGCCGAGGGGCGCCTGGGAGAGGTCCTCGGCCTGCGACTTGAGCCGCTTGAAGCCGTAGTTGCGCTCACTGAGCCAGGCCGTCGCGGCGGCCTCGGCCCGTTCGACGGCCTCCAGGATGTCCTCCTCCGCCTCCCCCGAGTCCAGGAAGCGGAAGGTGAAGGCCGGCCGGGCGGCCACGTCGTAGCTGAGGTGCCCCTCGGGCGTGAAGGCCGCCCGAAGGACGTCATGTTCCGCCGCGTGCGCCAGAAGGTCGGCACGCTGGTCGGCGCCGAGCCCGTCGAAGACACCGCGAACGGTGATGCGGAAAGTGCGTGTGGTCATCCGACGAGCCTAACGAACGGGATCGGCCCTGTTCCACCGCGTTTCCCGAGGGACGGACCGGGGCGGGGTCACCGCACCCGGTCCTCACGCCTCGGCCGGAGCGCTCAGTGGCCGTGGTGGTGGCAGTCCCAGTGGGCCTTGACCCACACGTGGTCCCAGTGACCGGGCACGTAGACCCACTGCTTCACCCAGCCGTGGCTGTGGTGACCGTGGTGCCAGGAGTCCTGGTGGACCCACTTCTTGACCCAGTGTCCGGGCACCCACTTCTTCTCCCAGTGGCCCTTCTTCCACTCGCAGCGGTCGTGGTGACCGTGGTGGTCGACTGTCGCCACCGAAGCCGTGGACGTCGGGGCCGGGGCCGCGGTGGCGGTACCGGACATGCCCAGAGCGGCACCTCCGGCCAGCAGGCCTGTCGCGGCCGCACCGGCGAGCAGTCGCCGGGCGCTGATGCGTGTGGTCATCGGACTCACCTCCCTCGCAATGTGATGGACGTGCGCCACGGGGGCCGCTGTCCGGGAAGTTCACGCCGAAGCTGACGGTGCGTTTCCAGGCCCTCGATGCGCGGGACATAGGGCATTCGGAGCAACAAAAGGTATGTATGAGGATAGACCTGTGTAAGTTTTCGGTACGAGTTTTCGGGAGTGGGCGAACGGGGCGGCTCCGGCGGTGACCGGCACCGGCCCGCGATCGGCCCGTCATCGGCCCGGCACCGGGAAACGCGTCGGTGCCCCGGCCCATCCGCGGGCCGGGTGGCCACGAATACACGGTGACGGGACCCCTCCCGTCCGCGGGACGCCCGCCGACCGCGCCGGCCACCGACCGCGTACGTGCCGAACGCCACGCTTGCCGACCGCACGGCCGACGCGGGCCCACCCGCGCGACGCCCAGCGCGCGGCCCGTCGGCGAACGGCCCCCTCGCGCTGCGAAGGAGACCGCCACGACGGAGAGTCGAGCCGGACGGGCCAGGCGAGAAGGAAGCAACGGACGGATTCTGTGAGCGATGCCAAGACCGGCCGGGACGGACACGGTTCGCGACGGCACCCATCGGCGGACGCGTGGCTGGACGCCCGGCTTGAGCGCGCCGCACAGGGCGACCAGGACGCGTTCACCGACGTGTACGACACCCTCGCGCGGCCGG
This sequence comes from Streptomyces sp. NBC_00386, assembly GCF_036063235.1. Lineage (NCBI taxonomy): Bacteria > Bacillati > Actinomycetota > Actinomycetes > Kitasatosporales > Streptomycetaceae > Streptomyces > Streptomyces sp. NBC_00386. The sequence goes on along the minus strand of NZ_CP107950.1, from coordinate 9,089,146 downwards.
TCAAAGGCCTGATCTGCCGCGTACTGCGGGACGAGGCACAGGCCGAGGAGGTGACACAGGACGTGATGGTGGAGATCTGGCGGACCGCCGACCGCTATCGCCCGGACCTCGGTACCGCCCGGGGATGGGTCCTGACCCTCGCGCACCGGCGGGCCGTCGACCGGGTCCGGCACGTCCAGGCCAGTACGGCACGGGAGCGGCGCAGCGCCCTGCTCGCGGAGGACCGCCCCTTCGACGAGGTGGCCGAGGCCGTGGAGCGGCACGAGGAGCACGATCGCGTGCAGCACTGTCTCGCCGACCTGGAACGGCATCAGCGCGTACCGCTGGTGCTCGCCTACTACCAGGGCATGACCTACCTGGAGGTGGCCGCCTGTCTGGCCACCCCGGCGGGCACCGTGAAGTCCAGGATGCGCACCGGGCTCCGCCTGCTCCGCAGATGCCTGGAGGAAGGCCGATGACGGCCGCCGAAGATCCCCACCAGTTCGTCGGCGCGTACGTCCTGCACGCCCTGCCGGCGGCCGAGGAAGCCTCCTTCGAGAACCATCTCGCCGGCTGCGCCGCGTGCCGGGAGGAAGTGGCGGAACTGTCCGAGGTCACGCTGCGACTGGCCTCGGCCCAGGACGCGACCCCGTCCCCCGAACTGCGCCGGGACGTCCTCGAACGGATCGCCCGCACCCGCCAGGAGCGCCTCCCGCGCGCCGTTCCGGTTCACCGGCGGGCACTGCGGGCGGCCCTGGCCGCGTGCCTGGCTCTCGCGGCCGCGCTCGGCGGGGTCGCCGTCTGGCAGCACACCGAGGCGGACGAGGCACGCGGCGAAGTCTCCGTGAGGAAGGCACAGGCCTCCGTCCTCACCGGCCTCCTGACGGCCCGGGACGCCACGATCAGCACTCAGAAACTGAGCAACGGGGCCGACATCGGCGTCGTCGCCTCCCGTTCCCAGGGCCGGGCGGCCTTCATCGCCTCGGACCTGCCCCGCCTCGGGAACGATCAGGTCTACGAACTCTGGTACGCCGCGAAGTCCGGCGGCCTCCGCCCGGCGGGCCTGCTCCCCGGCTCCGGCGGCGGGCACGCCCAACTGCTCCACGGCTCCCTGGACGACGTCGGCGCCGTAGGCATCACGGCCGAACCGGCGGGCGGATCGCGGCAGCCGACGAGCGATCCGCTCGGCATCGTCACGGTGCCCGCCTGACGTGCCCCCGGTCCGCGCCCGCCACCGCGGGCACCCGTCGCTTCAGGCCGCATCGATCCATGAGTCACCCGACATGACGCGGTAAAACAGGATAATTAACTTTTGATGCAATTAGCTCTTGATCACCCTATGCTGAGGTGAGGGGGGCTCGGGCGGCGGTCAACAGCCGGTTCCTGACCGGCGGGAAGCGGGCTTCCATGACTGATCGGTTGAAAAGGTCGGGGCTGATCGGCGAGTTGTCCGGTGAGTTCCTCGGCACCATGATTCTCATCCTGTTCGGGTGCGGCGTGGTGGCCCAAGTGGTCGCCGGCGGCGCGCTCACGACGCCGCCGGGCGGTCTGGGGAACCACGACAGCATCGCGTGGGCCTGGGGCATCGGCGTCACCATGGGCGTCTACGTCGCGGCACGCCTGAGCGGCGCCCATCTCAACCCCGCGGTGACCCTCGCCCTCGCCACGTTCAAGGGCTTCCCGTGGCGCAAGGTGGCGCCCTACGTGGTGGCGCAGACCATCGGCGCCTTCGTGGCCGCGCTGATCGTGCGCTGGAACTACACGGAGGCCCTGGCCAAGGCCGACCCCGGCCACACCATCAAGACCCAGGGCGTGTTCTCCACACTGCCCGCCAACGGCAACCCGAACCTGCCGGTCCACGAATGGGGCGCGTTCCGCGACCAGATCATCGGAACCGCCATCCTGCTCCTGGTGATCTTCGCGGTCACGGACCTGCTCAACACCCCGCCCGGCGCGAACCTGGGCCCGTTCGTCATCGGTCTGCTCGTCGTGGGCATCGGCATGGCGTGGGGAACCCTCGCGGGCTACGCGATCAACCCGGCCCGTGACTTCGGTCCGCGCCTGGCCAGCTTCCTCACGGGCTACGGAGGGGCCTGGCGAGATCAGTACGGCAACTTCTACTTCTGGGTGCCGATCATCGGTCCATTCATCGGTGGTGTGCTCGGCGCCGGCATCTACAAGCTCTTCATCGGCAGGTTCCTGCCGACGGCGGAGCCCGAACCGCCGGGACGCATCCCGCCTTCCGAGTCCTGACTCCCGCAACACCCACAGCAGAGGCGGCAACCCATGGCTGACTTCGTGGGCGCGGTGGACCAGGGGACCACCAGCACCCGATTCATGATCTTCGACCACGCGGGCAACGAAGTGGCGAAGCACCAACTGGAACACGCCCAGATCCTTCCGCGCTCCGGGTGGGTCGAGCACGACCCGGTGGAGATCTGGGAACGCACCAACTCGGTGATCCAGAACGCCCTGCGGCACAAGAACCTGACCGCGGAGGACCTGGCGGCGATCGGCATCACCAACCAGCGGGAGACCACCGTGGTGTGGGACCCGCGCAACGGCCGTCCTTACTACAACGCCATCGTCTGGCAGGACACCCGGACGGATTCCATCGCCGCGGCACTGGAGCGTGACGGCCGGGGCGACGTCATCCGCCGCAAGGCGGGGCTGCCGCCGGCGACCTACTTCTCCGGCGGCAAGATCCAGTGGATCCTGGAGAACATCGACGGGGTCCGGGAAGCGGCGGAGCAGGGACACGCGCTGTTCGGCAACACCGACGCCTGGGTCCTGTGGAACCTGACCGGCGGTCCCGACGGCGGTATCCACGCCACCGACGTGACCAACGCCAGCCGCACCATGCTCATGGACCTCGAGACCCTCGACTGGGACGACGAGCTGCTGGGCTTCTTCGGCGTGCCGAGGGCCATGCTGCCCAGCATCAACCCCTCGTCCGACCGCGAGGCGTACGGCACGGCACGCACCTCCAGGCCACTGCGCGCCGCCGTCCCCATCACCGGCGTGCTCGGCGACCAGCAGGCGGCCACCGTCGGGCAGGTCTGCTACTCGCCCGGCGAGGCCAAGAACACGTACGGCACCGGCAACTTCCTGGTCCTCAACACCGGTACGGAACTGGTCCGTTCACAGCACGGCCTGCTGACCACCGTCGCCTACCGGTTCGGCGGCGAGCCCGCCGTCTACGCACTGGAGGGGTCCATCGCGGTCACCGGATCCGCGGTGCAGTGGCTGCGCGACCAGATGAAGATCATCACGGACGCGGCCGGGAGCGAGACGCTGGCCCGCACGGTGGAGGACAACGGCGGGATGTACTTCGTCCCGGCGTTCTCCGGACTGTTCGCCCCGTACTGGCGTTCCGACGCCCGCGGCGCGATCGTCGGACTCGCCCGGTACAACAGCAACGCCCACCTGGCCCGCGCGACGCTGGAGGCGATCTGTTACCAGAGCCGCGATGTCGTCGAGGCGATGGAGCAGGATTCCGGAGTCCATCTCGACGTGCTCAAGGTCGACGGCGGGGTGACCGCCAACGACCTGTGCATGCAGATCCAGGCCGACGTCCTCGGCGTCCCCGTGAGCCGTCCCGTCGTCGCCGAGACCACCGCGCTCGGCGCCTCGTACGCGGCCGGTCTGGCCACCGGCTTCTGGCGGGACACCGACGAACTGCGCACCCACTGGCAGGAGTCCAAGCGCTGGGAGCCCCAGTGGTCGGAGGACCGGCGCCAACAGGGGTACGCGGACTGGAAGAGGGCGGTGGAGCGGACGCTCGACTGGGCGAAGGTGGAATAGGCGGGCCCGCCATCACGCGGGGTGACCGAGGGTGGATCACGTCGGTGACCGGAGGACACTCCGTTCAGCCCCTGGCGCGTAGCGCGCGTCAGGGGCCGGCCACTCGGTTCCGTCGACGTGGCCGGACTCCAGCAGGCGGGAGCTACGGGCCGCCTGAGAACCAGGGCCGGATACCCTGACGGAATGATCGAAAACCTTCCTCCCTGTCCTACGTGCTCGTGTGAGTACACCTACGAGATGAACGCCCTTGTGGTGTGCCCGGAGTGCGGCCACGAATGGGTTCCCGCCGAAAGCGGTGCCGAGGGTGGGTCCACCACCGGGGAGCGGGTCGTCAAGGACGCTGTCGGCAACGTGCTGCAGGACGGGGACAGCGTGGTTGTCGTCAAGGCGCTCAAGGTCAAGGGAAGCCCTTCGGGGATCAAGGCCGGCACCAAGGTGCGCGGCATCCGGTTGGTCGACGGCGTCGACGGCCATGACATCGATTGCAAGGTCGACGGTTTCGGGGCGATGCAGCTCAAGTCCAGCGTGGTCAAGAAGGCCTGATCCCTGACTCGCGGGTGACCGAGGCGGCAGTGTCTTGCTGAATTGCAAAATTTCGCAATTGGTTAGATGCTGTATTCGCTGTACCTGCAGGTAGCCTCAGGCACAGCCCTTTGTGTCTGCCCCGGGTGGGGCGCCATCCGGGGAAGGTGAGGGGTCGTGTCCGTTCCGCTGCACCAGGCCGAGCTCGGCTCGACGGTCGTCCACGCACTGGCCGGCGGGGACGTGGGCGACCTGATGAAGGCCGCGCGCCGGATCCCGACCCGGATGTTGTCCGGGCGCAACGAACTGCCGGCTGAGCTGCTGGAGACCGAGGTCGCCGCGCGATGACCTCGGGGATCAGCCGGGTCCGGGCCCGGATCGCCTCGCTGCTGCCCGCCCGCGGCGACCTGGCGGAGATGGGACGCAACCCCCGCCGGGACCTGCTCGCCGGGCTGGCTGTGGCAATCGTCGCGCTGCCGCTCGCCCTCGGCTTCGGCGTCTCCTCCGGGCTCGGCGCCGAGGCGGGCCTGGCCACCGCCGTCGTCGCGGGCGCCCTCGCCGCGTTGTTCGGCGGATCCAGTCTGCAGGTCTCGGGGCCGACGGGCGCCATGACGGTGGTGCTGGTCCCGATCGTGGGGCGGTACGGTCCGGCAGGCGTCCTCACGGTCGGCGTGATGGCTGGGGTGATGCTCGTCGGCCTCGCCGTGCTGAAGGCCGGGCGGTACATGCGGTACGTGCCCGCGCCGGTCGTCGAGGGCTTCACGCTGGGCATCGCGTGCGTGATCGGGCTGCAGCAGATTCCGGGCGTGCTCGGTGTGCCCGAACCAGAGGGCGACCGGGTACTGGTGGTGACCTGGCGGGCCATCGAGGAGTTCGTGCGGCACCCCAACTGGACGGCCGTCGCCGTCGCTGTCTCGGTGGCCGTGGTCATGCTCGTGGGAGCCCGGTGGCGTCCGACCGTGCCGTTCTCCGTCGTCGCGGTGATCGCCGCCACGGTCGTGGCACAGGCCGCCGGGCTGACCGGGGCGAAACCTATCGGTGAACTGCCCTCGGGACTGCCCGCGCCCTCGCTGTCCTTCCTCGACCTGGGCTCGCTGGGCTCCTTGCTGGCCCCCGCGGTGGCGGTCGCGGCGCTGGCCGCGCTGGAGTCGCTGTTGTCGGCCTCGGTCGCCGACGGCATGACCGTCGGCCGGCAGCACGACCCGGATCGGGAGCTGTTCGGCCAGGGCCTTGCCAACATCGCCGCCCCCCTGTTCGGTGGCGTGCCGGCGACCGGGGCGATCGCGCGCACCGCGGTCAACGTGCGCACCGGTGCGAGTTCCCGGCTCGCCGCCCTCACCCACGCCGCGATCCTCGCGGTGATCGTCTTCGCGGCCGCGCCTCTCGTCTCGAAGATTCCGCTGGCGGCCCTTGCCGGTGTCCTGCTGGCCACCGCGATCCGCATGGTCGAGGTCGGTTCGCTGCGGGCGATGGTGAAGGCCACCCGCTCGGACGCGCTGATCCTCGTCCTGACCGCCGTCGCGACGCTGGCCCTCGATCTCGTATACGCCGTCATCGTCGGCCTGGTCGTCGCGGGCGCCCTCGCGTTGCGCGCCGTTGCCAAGCAGGCCCGCTTCGACCAGGTACCCCTCGACCGCGGAAACCACACCGCCGAGGAACACGCCCTGCTCGCCGAGCACATCATTGCCTACCGCGTCGACGGGCCCTTGTTCTTCGCCGCCGCGCACCGGTTCCTGCTGGAGATGGCCGAGGTGGCCGACGTACGCGTGGTGATCCTTCGTATGTCGCGGGTGTCGACGATGGACGCGACCGGGGCGCTGGTGCTCAAGGACGCGGTCCAGAAACTGAACCGGCGCGGAATCGTCGTCCTGACCTCCGGAATCAGGCCGGGGCAACACCGAGTCCTCGACTCCGTCGGCGTGTTGGACCTTCTGCGGCTGGAGGGCCGCGAGTACACCACTACCGCCGAAGCGATCCACGGGGCCCGGGACCACCTGGAGAGGGCCGGGATCCTCCTCGCTGCCCGGAAGTCCGCCCACGACGTCACAGAGAAGAGAGAGGAGACACCCCGATGAGCGCCGCTCCCGCCACCCTGCGCATGGTCGAGAGCTCCGACACTGAGGCGCTGTGGCCATTGCCGGGGGCTGCCTCGAGCCGCCTTGTCTCTGTGCAGCGGGATCCGACCGTTGTCCGCCTGGCCCGGCATGTGTGGGAGTTGGGGCGGCTGGTGGTGCGCACACCACTGCGGGCTGCCGCGGCTCATTTGTCCGTGACGGACGACGTCGACAAGGTCCGGGCCGCGTCCGGCACCGGCACCGGCACCGGCACCGGCTGGACGGTGCCGGTCACTGGGCCCGCCGAGGCGACTGCCGACCCGCACGAGGCCGTCCACAACCGCCGAACGCTCGCCGGCCGGAGCCACGGCCCGCACGATGCGATCGTCTGCATCCGTCCCCGGACGGTATCCGGCCTCCGGCCGGTCCCAGGGACGGAGAGCTGATGTCCAGGCTGTTCGAAGCCCTGCCCTACCGGCACGTTCTCACCCTGCCCACCGAGCCGTCCGCTGTCCGGCTGTCCCGCCAGACCGCTGAACAGGCCCTGACCGAATGGGGGATCAACCTGCGCCACCCCACCGTCGACCCGGCGCTGTTGATCCTCGGCGAACTGGTCACCAACAGCGTCCGGCACGCTGTGACACTCTCCCCCCAGCTCACCGTCATCTACGCGGCCGGATCCGACTGCCTGGCTTTTGCCGTCCACGACCGCCACCCCCACCAGCCACCGCTGTACGGGGCCGCGATCGGCACGGGAACCGGCGGTCTGAGCACCGTCATGGAACTCACCCTCGGTCTGGGCGGCACCGCCGTCGTCCGCGGTGACGCCGACGGAAACGGCAAAAGCATCTGGATCACCCTGCCCCTGTGATCAGAGCCGATCCAGGAGACGAGCCGAACAGGTAACACCCACAAGAAGGTGCACCACCATGACCATCGAATGGCACCACACCGCCGGAGAGGATTTCAGTCTCCTCTCCCTCTCCGGGCACCTCGGACCCGAGGGCGCACATCGCTTCACCGGTGCCATCGGCTGGGTCCTGACCCGCGGAACCGGTCCGGTCATCGTCGACATGAGCGGACTGCGCAGCTGGTCCGCCAACGGCCGGCTCGCCGTCATCGAGGCAGCACGCCGGCTCACCGCACACGAACGCAGCCTGGAACTGGCCGCGATCCCCGCCGACGGCTCCCTCGTCCCTGACGGCGACTGCCCGCCCATCACCATCCACACCGACCTTGCGGCGGCCATCGCGGAACACGACGCGCACAACCAGCGCGATGCCGATCAGCAGCAGTGGCGTACCAACGGCTGGTCCGGCTGAATGCCGACCGGTGCTCTGAAGGCCCGACCTGCGCAGAACGAGGGATAGCCCACCGTTGACCGCCAGACCGAGGTTTCCCCTGCCCGAACTGTCACTGTGCAGCGGCGGAAGTCGGAGAGAGCCCTTGACCCGGGCACCGAGGCGCAGCTCGGCATGTGCCTCGCCGCGCGGAACCCTGCCACTCCCCGCCATGGGGTCATCCAGGTCGGCTGCCTGCGAGATCCGCCCTGACCGGTGGCCAGTTGCTCGCCACGGTGCGGCGACACCCAGGAGGGCGCTGCCGCAGAATGTGCCTACCCGGTCCTTCTCGCTCATGGCACGCGCGTTCACTTCCACACTCGCCATAGCGTCTCTCCTCTGTTGTCGGTCACGCGGGAGGAGCGGCAGTGCCGGTCCTCCCGCGTGACCGCACCGTATGCGCACGCCCGAGTCGCCAACGGAGCATCTCCGAGGCTTACATGCAGTGATCGGGCACGATCGCAAGAGAACCGCCTGTCGACTGCTCCTGCCGAAATCGAGCACCAGGGGCGCACTCGGAGCTCGCCCGTTGATCACTTCGCCTGGGCGAGCCAGACCGCGTCGGGGCCGGCCGGGAAGCGCAGCTGGCCGGTCGTGTCGTGCACGGCACGCCACACCGTCTCGGCGACGTCGCTCTCCTTGGTGAACAGGTCCTGGCCCGTGAATGCGTCCATGGTCTTCTTCGCCCACGGTGCGTAGGGCGCGGGGACCAGCTCGTCCGTCGAGGCGCCGTTGGTCGCGTTGGCTGCGAAGTTGGTCGTCGGACAGGCACCTGGCTCGACCGTCTTCGCCTGCACGCCGAAGGGCGCGAGTTCGAGCGAGAGGGATGCGGTGAACCCCTCGATGGCCATCTTGCTCGCCTTGTAGACGGCCGAGAGGGGCATGTGGCCCAGCACCACGCTGGAGGTCACGTTGACCACCACGCCGGAGCCCCGCTCACGGAACTGGGGGAGTACGGCCTGCGTTGTTGCCATCACGCCGAACGTGTTGGTCTCGAAGACGTCCCGCACCCGGGCCATGGGGGTGCCCTCGAACACGCCGATCGACGGGACGCCCGCGTTGTTGACCAGGACGTCGATGGGCCCCGCCGCCTCGAGCGCGGCGGTGATGGTTTCGGGCTTGGTCACGTCGAGTTCGATGACGCGCAGCCGGTCCGACTCGGGAAGGACCCCGACACGCGGCGTACGCATCGTGGCGATGACGTTCCACCCCTGTGAGTGGAAGTGGAGGGCGGTCTCCCGCCCGTATCCGGATGAGGCACCAGTGATCAGAACTGTCTTCATGCTGCGATCCTTGCGATGTAGTGGGATCCGCGACGAGCAGGCATTTTCCTACTCAGCGGAAGAACTACTGATCCCATTGAATCGCTCTGACCTGCATGAATAGTAGAACTATTCTCTCTTTGGCTTGCACGATCCTCCTTCATGTTCCAGTTCTACTCAGGGGAGGATGCTCACGGGGGTGCGCACGGCGTTCCGCAGGCGGGCCGCGTCCCGGCTCGGGGGTTCACCGAACTGGCGGCGGTACTCGCGACTGAACTGCGACGGGTTGTCGTAGCCGACGCGATGTCCGACCCCGGTGACGTCTCCAGGGTTGGTGGCGAGCAGCAGTCGGGCCTCCTGGAGGCGGATCTGCTTCTGGAACTGAATGGGGCTCATCGCGGTCACCGCCTGGAAACTGCGGTAGAAGGCGGAGACGCTCATGCCGGACATCCGCGCCACGTCCTCGACGCGGAAGGGCTGCGCGTAGTGCTCGCGGATCCAGCGCACGGCCCGGGAGACGTGACTGAGGCCGCTGTCGGCCAGGCCGAGCTGGCGTACCGTCGCACCCTGCTCGCCGGTGATCAGGCGCCACAGGATCTCGCGCTTGACCAGCGGGGCCAGCACGGCCCGGTCGCGGGGCTGGTCGAGCAGACGCAGCAGCCGGACCACCGCGTCGAGCAGGGCGGGCGGGGCGTCGCCGACGGCGATCCCCGACGGCGTGCCTCCGCCGGTGCGGGGGAGGTCACCCGGACCGGCCTGCAGCAGGAGTTCGGCGACAGCGGACGGTTCCAGGGTGAGGCCGAAGCCGAGGGCGGGCTGCTTGGGGTCGGCCTGGGTGAACTGCCCGGTGACGGGCAGGTCGACGGATGCGACCAGGTACTGCCCGGGGCCGTACTCGTAGACCCTCTCGCCCAGCGCGAGCCGTTTGGCGCCCTGGGCGATGACGGCGAGCACCGTGCCGGACATGGAGGGCGCCGACGGATCCGGCCGGTCGACCTTCGAGATCAGGACGCCGTCGATGGCAGTGGTCCAGTCGGGCCGGGCATGCCGGTCCAGCAGGGTTCGGAACTCTTCCAGGGACATGCGTCCATTGCAGCACCCCTCCGCCACCCTGCTCCCAAATTCGCGAGGATCGTGCAAATGCTCGCGAACATCGTTCTAACGTTTCAGCAGGTCAGGAGCATTGAATGGAATCAGCTCACTCCAGCAGTGCGAAGGAGAACATCATGTTTGCCAACTACGGCTTCAACGCCACCCTGACCGCCAAGCCCGGGATGGGCGGCCGACTGGTCGATCTGCTGCTGACCGGCCTGAACGAAGGCAACCCCGGCGCGAGCGAACACTGCGTCGTCTACCTCGTCTCCCGTTCCGCGTCCGACACCGACGTCATCCACGTCACCGAGGGCTGGACCAGCGAGGAGAACCACCACCGGATCTTCGCCGGCGAGGCCGCCCAGGCCATCGTGGCGCAGATCGCCGGGCTGCTGGCCAAGGAGCCCGAGTACACCGACTACGTCCCGGTCCTCGGCAGGACCGCCTTCTGAGCCCCCGGACCGATCTGCCGGCCCGCCACCTGGCCACCTGGCCAAACGCCACCCGTCTTCGTTTGTCCGGCACCACACCACGAAAGGCCCACGCCATGACCCCGGCACGCCCCGCTCTGGACCCCGAACTGCGCGAGCTGCTGACCGACATGCCCCTCCTGTCCCAGCTCGCCCCGGAAGTTCTCGCGCAACTGCGACAGCTCCCCTCGGCGCCCGTCGACTCGCTGCCGGCACACCGGCAGGTCGACAGGCGCGAGGTCAGCGTGCAGGCCAAGGACGGTGCCCAGATCCGCCTGTCAGTCTTCAGCCCCGCGAACACTGATCGCGGGGCGGCCGCCCCCTGCATCTACTGGATCCATGGTGGCGGGATGGTCATGGGCGACCGCTTCTCGCAGATCGACATCCCGCTGGAATGGCTCGACGAGTTCGGCGCGGTCGTGGTGTCCGTGGACTACCGGCTCGCGCCGGAAGCCACCGGCACCACCCTCGTCGACGACTGCTACCAAGGTCTGCTCTGGACTGCCGAACACTCCGAGGAACTGGGCATCGACCCCACTCGTATCATCGTCGCCGGCGCCAGCGCCGGCGGCGGCCTCGCTGCCGGCCTCACCCTGCTGGCGCGCGACCTCCATGCCCCGGCGATCGCCGCGCAGGTGCTGATCTGCCCCATGCTCGACCACCGCAACACCACCACCTCCAGCCGCCAGTACTCCGGCGTGCCCGGTGTCTGGACCGGCGAGATGAACGAGTTCGGATGGCGGGCCGTTCTCGGCGACCTCACCGTCGACGAGGTGTCCGCGTACGTCTCGCCCGCCCGGGCCAAGGCCCTCTCGGGCCTGCCGACCACCTACATCGACGTCGGCTCCGCCGAAGTCTTCCGCGACGAGGACACCGACTACGCCACCCGCATCTGGGCAGCCGGCGGCCAGGCCGAACTCCACGTCTGGGCAGGCGGCTTCCACGGCTTCGACGCCCTGTACCCGCAGGCACACATCTCGGCCACAGCCCGCCGAACCCGCACCGACTGGCTCGCCCGACTCCTGCTCTCGAACGGCTCCGCGTAACGCACACAACCCACTCACGCCCACACCCCGCCAGGAGAGCGGGAGCGAGGCCGCGGACACGGCGATGCAGCGCGGATCCTTCGTGCCGGAAGCCACCCCGCGCATCGGAGAGCCGCGCAGACGCTGCGCACCATGGGTTTGTTCGGTCCCCGGCGCGCCGGGGACGGGGTACGGCGGTCGACAGCCCCAGGTCGCGTCCGTCGCCGCGACTGCGAGCAGCTGGTCGCGCGGGAGGAACCGCGGCCCGCTCCCGTTTGACGGAGCGGGGAGGAGGTGTGGCCGAAGCAGTACGCCGACGGCCACACTTCCTCCCGGCGGTGTGTCAGCTCTTGCCGAGCATCTTGTTCATCTGCTCGATCTCAGCCGTCTGGGCCGTGATCACGTCGTCCGCGAGCTTGACGGCAGGACTCTGCTTGCCGTCGGCCTTCTCGGTCTTGGCCATCGTGATGGCGCCCTCGTGGTGTTCGACCATCATCTCAAGGAACATCTTGTCGAACCCGGTGCCGGAAGCCTTCTCCAGCTTGGCCATGTCCTCACTGCTCATCATGCCGGGCATGGACGACGACATGTCGTGGTCCATCCCGGGCATGGCGGACGACACGTCCTCGGGGACCTCCTCGCCCCACGAAGCGAGCCAGCCGGACATCGTCTTGATCTCCGGGGCCTGAGCGCCCTTGATTTCCGTAGCGAGATCCTTGACCTCCGGCGAAGAGGCGCGACTCGCGGCCAGATCGGCCATCGCGACGGCCTGACGGTGGTGCTGGATCATCTCCGTGGAGAAGGACACGTCCTGGTCGTTGTGGGCGCCGGCCTTGGCCGAGGCGGTCGCGGAGGGGCTGGAGCCGGAGTTCATCGACCCCGTGTCGTGGCCGCCGTTGTCGCTGCCACAGGCAGCCAGCGCGAAAGCGGCCGCACCAGCGGTGACGGCGAGGGCGGTACGACGAATGAGCCTGCGGTGTGCAGTCATGGTTGAGCTCCTGCGTTCGGATCCGGTGAAGGGCATGCAGAGGCACAGCACCGCGCCCGCAAGGGCATACGGCGGCATGCAGGCCGTTCTAGATCCGCAGGAGTTGCAGTTCGGAGAGTGAGGGCGGGGCGCGACCGCCGTCGGGGCCGCTTCCGGACGGCGAGTTGCCGGCATCCACCCGCTCGACGCAGGCCGCCACGTCGGGCAGGAGCACCGGTGCGACCGCAGGAGTCCCGGCGACGGACGCTGAGGCGCAGGTCGAGTCCGCATGGTCGATGTGACCCGTGCAGCCCCCGTCACCGTGATCGCATTCGCCCGGCATCGAGGCCGTGACTTCTGTGTGCCCGGGTGCCGCCATCCGGTGGAGCCCGGACTCGGCGTGCGCGCCGGGGACCGGCCCGAGACCGTGCATCCCCATTAGACCCAGCAGCAGGGCACCCACGAGCAGAACCCAGGACCGCAACGCCAGTTGCGGTCGGGCGAACTGTCCGGGGCTTGTCACGGCCCCATCGTAGGCATAGATCATCGGCACCTTGCATCCCGGGCGTCGCCGGAGCGGACCGGATACGCAATACCCGCCCAGAGTGTCCTCTCCAGTGCCGCATCAGGCAACGTTCGCCCCGTCTTGAGTCGCCCCGCGTGTCTTGCGGTGGGTAGGCAGGATGGAAGGGCTCCGGTCGTGCCGATCTTGGTCAGGGCTGCGGAGCGGGAGGACGTGCCCGCACTTGTCCGCTTGCGTCTCACGAATGCTGAAAGGCATGTCCAACTCGATCCGGCCATCTACCGCGTGCCGACATAGAGGCCGTGCGCGGGCGTTTCGAGGAGGTGCTTGCAGCCGAGTCCAAGGTGCTGATCTTGGTCGCCGAAATGGTGGGCGAGATGGTGGGCGAGATGGTGGGCGAGATGGTGGGCAGTCGCGCCGTCGTAGCGAGCGCGGCCCGGGCTCCATCATCTGGATGCCGGCACACGCCCAAGCAGCCGGCCGTGCTGGTCTGCTGACCCAGCAGCCGGCCTGTCGCGCCAGGTCGGCAGACCGGCCGATGCGCACACTTCCCTCGCCAGGGAGCTCCGACCAAGGCGTTCCATTGCGCCAGATCGCGAGTTGAGGGCGCATCCCGAGAGCCTCTTGCACGGAGGTGCCCGGGATGGAAACCGCACCAGCACGCCTGGACTGCCCCCAGGCACACAGACCGTCGAGGGCTAGCTGACATCCCGCCAAGCGGCTGTGTCCAGCCCAGGGACTGGTCCCGATTCCGCCCGCGGCGGTTCACTCAGTGCCGCCGCCGGGTGCGCGGTGCCGAGTTCGGTACGCGCCATGGAAGCCACCATGCGGCGCCGGCGCCGGCCTCGTCGTGGCGGGCCGAGCAGAGGTTGCCCAGGTTGAGGGCCGCCCAGGAGCCGGCCTCGGGGTGTCCGGACTCCAGCGCGCTTCGCCATGCCTCCCCAACGCCCGCCTTCGACGACGAACCGGTGCAGCTCGTCCAGCCAGATCACGGTGCGCCCGAAGTCGGCACCGGAGTCGACCTGCTCGACCGGTTCGGCCGCGCCGCGCGGGATGTAGAGCTTCCAATCGGACAGGCAGGCCCGTGCGGCCTCGTAGGCACAGCGCGTCTTGCCGGTCGCGGCGGCGCCGCAGAGCAGGAGGAAGCCTCCCGCGGAGCCGGGTCGGCTCGCCGCGCGCAGGGCGTCGCGGACGTCGGCGTCCACATCGCGGGTCACGTAGGTGGGAAGCTCCGCGTCGAGCTCGTCCGCGGTCCCTGCGGGCGGGCTGGTGGCCGGGTGGATCCCGAGCAGTTCGCGCCGGTCCGCGTTCCGGATCACCCTGTCCCTGCGACCCGAGACGGTCCAGGAAACGAGCCTCCCGTCCGCCGGAAGGCCGTCGCAGGACATCCACTGTCTCAACCGGCAGGGGCTGCGCAACCTCAGGAAGGCTGGAGAGGACCGACTGCCCATCCGCTCGGCCGGCATGCGGCGCACTTGAGCCGGACGACGCCCAAGCCGCGCAGGGGGATGCCCCTCACCCAAGCATCCCTTACGAGATATAGAATTTATTATCTTGGCAAGTCATGAGGCCTTCACTGCTTGAACGAGTGGACGGGTCCTCGCACACGGATTCGGATAGGTCGACTCCGCGGGCGAAGATGGGCGCCATATTGTTGACGAGTAGGTGGATGCGATGCACCGAGGACTGGCCGGCTCGGCCGGACACCTGTTCCGGGGAGGCGACAGCACGATGAGCACGCCGCTGTACCAGCTGAAGGCCGAGTTCTTCAAAACCCTTGGGCACCCTGCCCGCATCCGCGTCCTGGAACTGCTCAGCGAGCGTGAACACGCCGTCGCGGAGATGCTGCCCGAGGTGGGCATCGAAGCCGCGCACCTGTCCCAGCAGCTTGCCGTGCTGCGCCGGGCGAACCTGGTGGTGACACGCAAGGAGGGCTCGACGGTGTACTACTCCCTGACCAGCCCGCATGTGGCGGAGCTGCTCAGGGTCGCGCGGACAATCCTGTCCGGGGTGCTGGCCGGGCAGGCCGAGCTGCTCGCCGACCTGAAGGCCGCTCAGCAGGAGACGAAAGCGCCCTCCTAAGGGCTGTCCCGTAATCCCCGGTGGATCAGCGCGCGGCGTCGGATGCTGGGCCCCTCCCACGCCTTTCGGGCTGTGGGGGGAGCATCGCAAGGCGGAGGGTCGTCCTCATACCGGGTGTATTCGGGCGATCCGACAACGCGGCGTGGGTGTCCCCTGCTCGAAGAGCTCGGAGGAGTGCCGTAGTTGTCGTCGTGCGCCCGACGGGGATTACGGGACAGCCCTTAGCGACGGCCCTCGATCGACGGCCGCCTCCTGGAGGCGGGACAGCGCTCCGGTGTGGTGCCTGGCCGCGGCTGCTCCCTTCGGGCCGGACGCTCCACGGCAACAAGGCGGCCTGCCCCGGCCGGTCGCCATTCCTGTCGAAAATTCGGGCACCAGGGACGTACGCGGAACTCGCTCGGCGCGCACGGCACATCAGTCTCGAAGGCAGGCCCGTCCCACGCCTCCCGATAGCGTGCCGGGTCACTCGATCCATTGGACA
The DNA here is from genome assembly GCF_036063235.1 of Streptomyces sp. NBC_00386. NCBI lineage: Bacteria > Bacillati > Actinomycetota > Actinomycetes > Kitasatosporales > Streptomycetaceae > Streptomyces > Streptomyces sp. NBC_00386. Next base: position 9,073,545 of record NZ_CP107950.1, on the reverse strand, counting down.
CGGGCCGGCTGCCGGCGCGCATCCGACCAATTTCCGACCCGCCAGAGCGGTGGCTGCCGGTACGCTTCCGGGCCGGTTGACGCAGCTCAATTCGCACCAGTGGGCGCGGGCGGATACCACGCGCCGGAGACCGCGGTGTCCCGGTGATATCCGAGACACGTTTCACCCGCGGCTCATCACTCCACCACCCCGGCCCACACGCCGAATGATCACCCCCGGTCACGCACCCACCCTCTCAGCTTCTCTATGCTCGGGGGCGAACATTCGCATCCATGAGGAGCAGAGCAATGAGCGAGAACGTCTACTTCGACGTCACCGCAAACGACGAGCCGCTGGGCCGCATCGAGTTCAAGCTCTACGACGACGTCGTCCCGAAGACCGCGAAGAACTTCCGTGAGCTCGCCACCGGCGCACACGGCTTCGGTTACAAGGGCTCGCCGTTCCATCGCGTCATCCCTGACTTCATGCTCCAGGGCGGCGACTTCACGCGGCAGAACGGCACGGGCGGCAAGAGCATCTACGGCGAGAAGTTCGCGGACGAGAACTTCCAGCTGAAGCACACCAAGCCGGGTCTGCTGTCGATGGCCAACGCGGGCCCGAACACCAACGGCTCGCAGTTCTTCATCACCACCGTCGTCACCGGCTGGCTGGACGGCAAGCACGTCGTCTTCGGCGAGGTCGTCAAGGGCATGGACGTGGTGGAGGCGATCGAGAAGCTCGGCAGCGGCAACGGCGCCACCTCCAAGAAGATCGTCATCTCCGACAGCGGCACCGTCTGAGCGGTCCGGCAGCCGGTCCCGGGTCCCTCCCGCGGACCCATGCCGGCGGGGGCGGTGGGTCCATCACCCGCCGCCCCCGGGCGGTCCGCCGCACCGGACTCCGCGGTCCCCTGAGCCGATCGTGCCCCACGCGTCGCGGCGCCTCGAAAGAGTTCAGCCGGATTCGTGGCCGGATCCCGTACTCAGGGGACCGGCCCGCCCGCGAGGGGTAGCCCTCCCCGGACACGCCGAAGCGCGCGAGGGTTGGGGGGAGCTGGCCCGAGTGAGTTCGAGGGGGCGGACACCGGGAAAACGCCTGTCAGCACGCGCACAGCGGCGCCGAGCCGTCCGCCGACTGCGTGCGGAAGGGGCCTACGGGCCCGCACTTCGCGAGGTGCTGCCCGCCCTCGCGGCGGTCGTCGTCATCCTGTGCGCGGTCGTAGCCGGCGTCGCCGTCGGTTACCGGGTCGCCGGTATCGGCGTACCGATCGGCGTTCTGGCCGTCCTGGCCGTCGTCACCCCCGCCTCGATACGACGGCACCGGCCACTGGCCCGCCGCCGCCTCGGCTTCTACACACCCGAGGAACTCGCGGAGCTGGACACCCAGGGTCTGGCCCTGGCCGTCTCCCGGATGCTGCGCCGGGACGGCTGGCGGGTGCTCCCGCAGCGCAGGAGCGAGGCCCGTGTCCGGGTCCGCGCCCGGGACGGCCGGGGGCACCGTCTGGAGGTCGCCTTCCGGCCCGTGGCCGAGCCGCTGCCCGACGAGGACACGCCCTCGCGTTCGGGGCGTACCGGCGGCCCCGGCCCCCCGCTCCGTCTCGTGGTGCACCGCGGGGCCTTCACCCGGCGTGACGTCCAGTGGGCGCGACGCCAGGGCGGTGTCCGTCTGATCGACGGTCCGTGCCTGCGGCGCTGGGCGCACGGAACCCCGCTGAACGAACTGAGCGACTCCCCCTGAGCCGTACGGACCCGTCCTCCGCCCGCCCGCGGGACCCGCGGGCGGCCACAGCGCCGAACGCTCGCCCCACCCCTGTCGGACCGCCTCCCGAACCGCCGCTCCGATCACCTCCCGGACCGCCTCCTCGACCGACACGTACGCCCTCGGTGTCCCGCCCCACGGTGGGTCCGGCACCGGATCCGCGCACGCCGGACGTCCGCACCACCCCCACCACACTCCTCACTCCAGGCCCGGGCGCAACAGCGGTTTCTCCGACAACAGACGAGGTCAGCGGCGTGGACACGTTCCGACCAGGTAGTTGAAGGAAAGCCCTTCGCACGGGCCGACGGGCCGCATAGCGTGCGAGGACCCGAGCCGTTCCCCCACCGTCCCGCGGTCCGTGCACGCCGGGCCCGCACCCCACCTGGAGACCGGCATGTCGTACGACAGTTCCGCCCCACGGCCCGCACGACCGCCGCGGGGACACCAGAACTCGTTCGCCCAGCACGTCCCGGACCCGTCCGCGGCGGAACCCTTACGCGGCGGGGCATCACCCCGCGCCTGGACCGGGCACCACCGCGATCTGCGCATCCTGCGGCGCGCCTACCGCCGCCAGCGGCGCGTGACCACCTTCGCGGTGCTCGGCTGCTTCACTCTCTTCCTCGGCCTGACCGCCGGCTGCCCCGGCCTGATGAACCGTCCCGTCACCGGTGGTCTCTCGGCCGGCCTGGTCATCGCCCTCTCCCAGATCCCCGCCACCTGGTTCGCGGTGCTCGTCTACGAACGCACCGCCCGCCGCTATGTGGATCCCCTCGCACACCGCGTGAACCGGAGCGTTCCGTGGGCCGAAGCCCAGCAGGAGCGGAAGCGGTGAGTGACTTCGCCGGCTCCACGCAGTCCTGGTCCCTCGTCGCCTTCTCCATCGCCGTCACGGTCACCCTGCTGCTGTGCGTTCTGACCGGCCCCGACAGCGACGATCTCGCCGAGTTCTACACCGGCTACCGCTCGCTCTCCCCGCTGCGCAACGGACTCGCCATCGCCGGCGACTACATCTCCGCCGCGACCGTGCTGACCATCGGCGGTGTCATCGCCCTGTGCGGTTTCGACGGCGTCGTCCTCGCTCTCAGCACGCTGCTCTCCCTGCTGGTGCTGATGTTCCTGCTGGCCGAACCCCTGCGGAACACGGGGAAGTTCACCATGGGCGACGTGCTGGCCCGCCGGATGCCGGGCCGCACCGTGCGGATCACGGGGTGCGGTGTCACGATCGCCGCTCTCGTGCCGATGATGCTCGTCCAACTCGCCAGCACGGGGCAGCTCCTGGCGTACATCCTCGGCTTCACGGACAGCTCCATGAAGACGGGCTGCATCGTGGGAGTCGGCACCCTGATGATCACCTACGCCGCCATCGGCGGCATGCGGGGCACCGCGTTGATCCAGCTCCTGAAGATGGTCGTGCTCCTCGGCTCCGGAATCGTCGTCTCCCTGCTGATCCTCCGTCAATTCCACTGGAACCCCGGGGCGTTGTTCACCGCGGCAGCGCGACGCAGCGGCTCACCGGACGCGTTCCTGCACGGCGGACTCCAGTTCGCCGGTGGCCCGCATCCCCGGCTCGACATGATCAGTACGCAGTTCGCCATCGTGCTGGGCGGTGCCTGCCTCCCACATGTGACCATGCGTATGTTCACCGCGAACAGCGCCCGCCAGGTGCGGCGTTCGATGTCCTGGGCGGTGTCGTCGGTGGCGTTGTTCATGCTGATGGCGGGCGTTGTCGCCATCGGGGCGATGGCCTTGATCGGCCGGGCCGGCGTCACCGCCGCCGACCCGCGCGGGCACACCGCCTATCTGCTGGGCTCTCGTGCCGCGTTCGGCCCCGTGGTGTCCCGGGCGGAGACCCTCTTGTTCACCACGGTGACCACGGCGATCTTCCTCACCCTACTCGCCTCGGTCGCCGGCATGACCCTGGCCTGCGCCAACTCGCTGGCCCACGACGTCTTCGCGGGCCACAGCACCGCCATGTCGTCCCAGCGGGAGACGGCTTTCGCCCGCGGCTCGGCCCTGGTCGTCGGCGCGCCCGTGATCGCCCTCGCGGTCCTCGTCCAGAACCGAAGTCTCCAGCCGCTGGCCACGATGTCCTTCTGCGTGGGCGCCTCGGCGATCGCCCCGGCCCTGGTCTACAGCCTCTTCTGGCGCCGCTACACCCGCGCCGGTCTGCTGAGCACGCTCATCGGCGGCACGCTCGCCGTCCTGGTCCTGATGCCGGGCACCAGACTGGTGTCCGGCTCCCCGACCTCCGCCTTTCCCACCGCCGACTTCAACTGGTTCCCGTTCACCACCACGGGGCTGGTGTCCATCCCGCTGGGCTTCGCGTTCGGCTGGCTCGGCAGCATGCTGTCCGGTCGCCGTGCGGCGGACCGGGAACGCGGGGTGTACGAGCGTGTCGAGAGCCTGATACTCGCCGGGCCGCGACCGAGGGACCGGTGACGGCGGCAAGGCGGCCGCCACCGTCACCCGGGCCTTCGTCGTCACCGGTTCACGGGCCGCTGACCACGATCTCCCGCTTGAGGATCTTGCCCGTGGGTCCCTTGGGCAGTTCGGCCGCGATCGTGACGACCCGGGGGTACTTGTACGCGGCGACCCGCTCCTTGGCGTGCGCGCGGATCTCCTCGGCCGTGGCCTGGGCGCCGGGCCGGAGCGTGACCACGGCCGCGATCTCCTCACCGTGCAGGGGGTGCGGCATCCCCACGACGGCGGCCTCGGCGACGGCGGGGTGCTCGTACAGCACTTCCTCGATCTCGCGCGGGTAGACGTTGTATCCGCCTCGGATGATCATGTCCTTCTTGCGGTCGACGATGAAGTAGAAGCCGTCCTCGTCGACGCGGGCCAGATCACCGCTGTGGAACCAGCCGTCGCGGACCGCCTCCGCGGTGGCGTCCGGCCGGTTCCAGTAACCGGTCATGACGTTCTCGCCGCGGATGGCGATCTCGCCCACCTCTCCGGGCGCGGCCGCGCCGCCGTCCTCGGCGACGAGCCGCATCTCGACCCCGCGGATGGGCATACCGATCGAGCCCGCCTTGCGCGGACGGTCCGGGTGGTTGAACGCGGCCACGGGCGACGTCTCGGACAGCCCGTACCCCTCCAGCACGGCGGCACCGAAGCGCCGCTCGAATCCGTGCAGGACCTCGACCGGAAGCGCGGCCCCGCCCGAGACGGCCAGGCGCACCAGGCCGGCGTCGAAGCCGTCGGGGAGTTCGGCGTGCAGCAGCGCCGCGTACATCGTCGGCACGCCGAGGAAGACGGTGACCTTGTCCCGGGCGATGATCTCCAGGGCGCTTCGCGGGTCGAACCGGGGCAGCAGGGTCAGTGTGGCTCCGGTCGCGACGGCCACGTTGAGCGCGCAGGTCTGGCCGAAGGCGTGGAAGAGGGGCAGGCCGCCGAAGAGCACGTCGTCCGGCCCGACCTGGAGGAGGGTCTCGGCCGTGGTGAGGGTGTTGCTCGCCAGGTTGCGGTGCGACAGTTCGGCGCCCTTGGGCGTTCCGGTGGTGCCGGAGGTGTAGAGGATCAGGGCGGGATCGTCGTCGGCCCGGTCCGGGGTCTCGCGCAGGGGTTCGTGGCCGCGCAGCAGGGTGTCGAAGTCCGCGGAACCGGTCACCAGGCAGTCGGTGCCCGTCTCCGCTGCGGCCTTGGTCACCTCGTCGGCGAACAGCGGGGACACCAGCGCGACGCGCGCTCCGCAGTCGCGCAGGGTGAAGGCGACCTCGCGGGCCTTGAGCAGCGGGTTCATCGGGACGACGACTCCGCCGGCCCGCAGGATGCCGTAGTAGAGGACCGGGAACAGCGGGACGTTGGGCATGGTCAGCGCGACACGGTCGCCCGGCAGCAGCCCGCGGTCCCGCAGCAGCGCCGCCACCCGCGCGCTGGCGTCGTCGAGTTCGGCGTAGGTGAGCGTGTCGTCGTCGTGGCGGACGGCGACGTTCTCGCCGTGGGCCGCGACGGTGGCGGCCAGAAGGGTGACGAGGTTGGTCATGCCGGGTATCTCCTTGCGTTCGTCGCGCGTGGCGCGGCGGTGCCGCGCGGTCGGATCACATCACGAAGCGTGACCCAGTGGTGGGTGTCCCGGCTGCCGGGTCCCTGCGGGAAGGCCAGCCAGAGGCGCAGCAGGTGGTGTTCGTGTTCCGGCGATCGAAGATCCTCGAACGCCGTACGGGCGTGCATCACCCTGTGTGTGTCGAGCACGAGCAGGTCCCCGGCCCGGAGGTCGAGGTCGAGCCGGTACTCGGCGGAGCCGGCCACGGAGTCGATGAGATCGAAGAGCTCGTGGTCGGCCGGTTCCAGGCGGGGCACGTGGGGGAAGCGCTGGGCGGATTCGAGACAGGACCGGTCGTAGCGCATGCTCAGCGCGCCCGCGGGGCCGTCGTGGCGGGAGACCAGCGGGGTCACCGCGCAGGGCGGTTCGCCGGGAGCGTGCTCCTCGCGGCGGTCGAAGTGGTACGTGCGGTACAGGCGCCCCGCGAGGTCGGGGCGCAGGTCCAGCACCGCGTTGTGGACCGCGGCCGCGCTGACCAGGGAGACGTGTCCGCCGGTGCGGGGCGTGCGCAGCGTCAGCAGGGCGAGGAGATCGGTGGGGTCGGTGTGGAAGGCCAGGGCCTCCCGGGTCCGGTCGTCACGTACGGCCGGGTCGCCCGGGCTGCGTCCGGTGTCCCGGACACGGCCGAGGACGAGTCCGTCGGCGTTCTGCGGTACGGGGTGCCCCAGGTGCCGGCCGATCCCCCAGAACACGGTGCTCGCGGCCGTCTCGCCGAGCCGCTCGACGGGGATGCCCCGGACGACCGCGAACCCGCGTCCGTGTTCGAGGACACCGCGGAGGCGCTCCAGGTCGGCGCCGAGGCCGGGGAGCGGGAAGTCGGCGGCTGTCAGCCTCAGCAGGGTGAGGTCCCGTCGGCGCGTCTCGCGCAGGGCGGAGTCGATCTCGGCGAGCCCGGTCTCCGACAGGCGTGTCCGCCACTGCCCGGGGTCGGCGAGCTCCGGGCCCGTCCACACCGCGGGGCCCGAGCAGGGCGGGGGCGGTGTCCGGTCCGCGTCCGTCAGTCCTGTCATGTTCGCCTCCAATCCGTCGCGCGTTCACCTGCCGGAGAGAATGACCCCTGAGCAGGCCCGGCCGGTGAACGGCGTCATGCTAGGTTCCTCGACCACCGCCGTGCTTGTCGTGGCGGGACAGGAGACTTGGCTTTTCGGGACATCCCTGGAGCGCGCCCATGAGACCTCTGGTCCGCACCGCCGCCCTGAGCGGCTACGTCGAGCTGTGCCGCTCCCTCGGGATCGATCCGCAGGCACTGCTGAAGCAGGTGGGCCTGGACACCGCCGCCCTCACCGTCCAGGACCGGTGGATCTCCGGCACGGCCGCCGTCCAGGTGCTGGAACTGTCGGCGGCCGAGTCGGGCCACGAGGACTTCGGAGTCCTCCTCGCCGAGTTCCGCCGCTTCTCCACGCTCGGCCCCATCAGCCTGGTCGTCCGCGAGGAACCGGACGTGCGCAGCGCGCTGGAGATGCTGATCCGCCATCAGTACATGTACAACGAGGTGCTGCACACCCGGCTGTCCGAGGGCGACGGGCTGGCCACGCTGAAGGTGGATCTGAGGCTCGGCGAGGCCATGGAGTCCCGGCAGGCGACGGAACTGGCCGTCGTCGCCTTCCACCGCATCCTGAGCGACTTCCTGCACGCCCGCTGGCGGCCGCTGTCCGTGTGGTTCCGCCACTCCGCGCCGGCGGACACCTCGGCGCACCAGGACGCGTTCGGGCCCATCGTGGAGTTCGACCGCGAGATCGACGGGATCGTCTTCTACGCCGACGACCTCGACGCGCCGAACGCCATGGCGGACCCGCTGATGCGCGAGTACGCCCGTCAGTACTTCGACGCGATCGCCGTACCGAAGGACACCACAGCCGCGGACCGGGTGCGCGAACTGATCGAGGTCCTGCTGCCCACCGGGCGCTGCTCGGTCGAGCAGGTGGCGCGCAGCCTCGGCGTCGACCGGCGCACGGTCCACCGCCATCTGGCCGGGTCGGGCGAGACGTTCTCCTCGCTCCTCAATGTCACCCGGCGCCATCTCGCGGAACAGTTCGTGGCGAACCCCCGGCGGTCGCTGACGGAGATCTCCGACCTGCTGGGGTTCTCGTCGCTGAGCGGGTTCTCACGGTGGTTCCGCGAGCAGTTCGGGTGCAGCCCCCGAGCGTGGCGCGAGAGCAGGACTCCGTAGCAACTCCCCCTGGGTGACGCGAGCTACGGGTGGGACCCACACCTCCGCCGTGCGCCGCTCCCGAGGCAGTCCCGCGTCACAGATGTCCCCAAATGACAAATCATCTGTCTCCTGAAGGCAAGCACGTCCCTGACCCCGGCCCTACCTTTGCACCACCGCACAGCACAACGCGGTCGGCCGTCGGAGGGAGCCGAGCCACTCCCCCAGGCTCCCTCCGGACCGGCCGACCGCAGCGGGCCACCTCGCGCCCGCTGTCACCGGTGACCCGCATCGATCCCCGCCGGACGTCCCAGGCCCGCGCAGTGCGCGGCGATGCCCCCGGCGAGTGATCACCGATCCGACGAAGGAGACGGACCGTGCACTTCCACGACGACTCACTGTTCCCCGAGAACCAGGAAAAGCTCGTCATCCAGGCCGCTCCCTACGGGCCCGAATGGCTTCCCGGCGACGCCGACGACCTGCCCCTGACGATGGACGAGCACGTGCAGGCGGCCGTCGACTGCTACAACGCCGGTGCCACCGTTCTCCACATCCACGTCCGCGAGCTCGACGGCAAGGGCTCCAAGCGGCTGTCCATGTTCAACGAGCTGATCGGACGGCTGCGCGAGACCGTGCCGGACATGGTCCTGCAGATCGGCGGGTCCATCTCGTTCGCCCCGGAGGGCGAGGGCGCGGACGCCAAGTGGCTCGACTTCGACAGCCGTCACATGCTGGCCGACCTTGACCCGAAGCCGGACCAGGTCACCATCGCGATCAACACCAGCCAGATGAACATCGTCGAGATCATGACCGACGACGATCTGGAAGGCACCTCGATCGCCAAGCCGGACTACTACAAGGCGTACCGGGACATGTACCTGGAGGCCGGTCCGGACTTCTACCTGGAGCACCTCAAGCGGCTGAGCGCGAGCGGTATCCAGCCGCACTTCCAGCTCGCGACCCTGGCCCAGCTCGAAACCGTGGAGCGGCTGATCCGGTCCGGTGTCCACACCGGCCCGCTGGTCCTCAACTACGTCGCGATCGGCGGCGGTTTCGCGGGCCGTCACCCCGCCGACCTGATCGAGTTCGTCCGCCGCGTCCCCGACGGCGCCGTCCTCACCATCGAGAGCTCCATGCGCGCCGTGGCGCCCATGAACGCGATCGGCATCGCACTCGGCGTGCACGTCCGGGTGGGCAACGAGGACAACCTGTGGGGGCGCAAGGGCCAGCGCATGTCCAGCGTCGAGCAGATCGAGCAGATGGTGCAGATCTCGCAGGCGCTCGGCCGTGACATCGCGACCGGCGCGGAGGCCAGGAAGATCTACAAGATCGGCGAGACCTACGCGAGCACCGACGAGACGCTCGCCCAGCTCGGCATGGTGCCCAACCGCCGTCCCGGACAGCGCGGCTTCATGCTGCGCGACGCCTGACCCGACGGCGCTCCACCGCACCACGACGCCGACCGCCGACCCGCGATACGCCGGCTGCCGCACCGATCGCCGGTGCGGCCGGCCGGGCCGGCGCCCGGCCCCGCGGTGCCACCCGCCCGGCCTGGGCGGAAGCACACGCCACGGGGCCGCCGGGGCCAGACCCCCCGGTTCCGGCGGTCCCCTCCCCTCCCATCCACACGACACGAACAACGGAGCCTCCCAGTGGCCCACGCCATTCGATTCAAGGAGACCGGCGGTCCCGAGGTCCTGCGCTGGGAGGAGGTCGTCGTCGGCGACCCCGGCCCCGGCGAGGTCCGGATCCGCCACCACGCCGTCGGGCTCAACTTCGCCGACACCTACTTCCGCACCGGGCTCTACCCCGCGCCGCTGCCCGCCGGGCTCGGCGTCGAGGCCGCGGGCGTGATCGAGGCGGTCGGCGCGGGCGTCACCGAGTTCACCGAGGGCGACCGGGTCACGTACACGGGAAGTCCGCTCGGCGCCTACAGCACTGAACGCGTCATGCCCGTCGGCTCCCTGATCCGGCTGCCGGACGGCATCGGCTTCGAGACCGCCGCGGCGATGACCATGCGCGGTCTGACCTCCGCCTACCTGCTCCGCAGGATCCACCCCCTCGCCGCGGGCGACTCGATCCTGCTCACGGCGGCGGCGGGCGGCGTCGGCCTCATCGTCTGCCAGTGGGCCAAGCTGCTCGGACTGAACGTCATCGGCACCGTCTCCACCGAGGAGAAGGCCGAGCTGGCCCGAGCGCACGGCTGCGACCACGTCATCCACTACAAGCGCGAGAACGTGGCCGAGCGGGTGCGCGAACTCACCGACGGCGCCGGGGTCCCGGTGGCCTTCGACAGCGTCGGCAGGACCACCTACGCCTCCTCGCTCGCGTCGCTGCGCCGCCGCGGCCTGCTCGTCTGCTTCGGCACCGCCTCCGGCCCCGTCCCGCCCATCGACGCCATGCAACTCGCCGTCCAGGGCTCCCTGTTCGTCACCCGGCCGGCGCTCGCCGACTACATCGCGGACCCCGCGGAACGGGCGGAACTCGCGGGCGAGCTCTTCGACCACGTCACCTCCGGCCGCATCACCATCGAGGTCAACCAGCGGTACGCCCTCGAGGACGCCGCCCAGGCACACCGCGACCTGGAAGCGGGGCAGACCACCGGATCGTCCGTCTTCGTGCTCTGAGCCCCACCGCTCCCCCTCGGTCAACTCCACTCTCTCCAGGAGGAAGCACCATGGAACACACGCTCGCTCCCCCCGAGGGCGCCCCGGTCCGCGCCCACCACCGCGGCTCGATCAGGGTCGAACCGCTGACCTGTACGATCGGCGCGGAACTGTCCGGAGTGAACCTCGGCGACGCCGCACGCGACGACGACCTCTTCGAAGAGATCAGGTCTCTGTTGCTCCAGTACAAGGTGCTGTTCCTGCGGGACCAGGACATCACGCGCGCCGAACACGTCGCGTTCGCCGAACGGTTCGGCGCGCTGGAGGACCACCCGGTGGCCGGCAGCGACCCCGAGCACCCCGGCCTGGTGCGGATCTACAAGGACCTGGACAGCCCGGCGGAGCACTACGAGAACGCCCTGCACACCGATGCCACGTGGCGCGAGAACCCGCCCATGGGCGCCGTGCTGCGGTGTATCGAAGGGCCTCCCGTCGGCGGGGACACGATCTGGGTGAACATGGCCGAGGCGTACCGCCGGCTGCCAGAGGACATCCGCACCAAGATCCGTGGCCTCCGGGCCCGGCACAGCATCGAGGCCACGTTCGGCGCCGCCATGCCGCAGGAGAAGCGGCACGCCCTCAAGGAGCGGTTCCCCGACGCGGAACACCCGGTGGTGCGCGTCCACCCGGAGACCGGCGAGGAGATCCTCTTCGTCAACGCGTTCGCCACCCACTTCGTCAACTACCACACGCCGGAGAACGTGCGGTTCGGGCAGGACTTCGCCCCCGGCGCGGGCCTCCTGCTCAACTACCTGATCGGCCAGGCCGCGATCCCGGAGTACCAGGTGCGCTGGCGCTGGACCCCGAACAGCGTCGCCATCTGGGACAACCGCTCCACCCAGCACTACGCCGTGCAGGACTACTGGCCCGCCGTCCGCCGGATGGAGCGCGCCGGGATCGTCGGCGACAGACCGTTCTAGACCCCTTCCTCCAAGAGCGCGTGAGGTGATGACAATGGAGTTGCACACCACTGCTGGGCCCATCCCCGAGACGGACACGACCGCCTCGTCCGGATGGCCCGTGTCCCGACGCTACGCCTGGGTGGTCTTCGCCCTCAGTTTCGGCCTGCTGCTGTCCGACTACATGTCCCGGCAGGTCCTCAACGCCGTCTTCCCCGACCTCAAGAGCGAGTGGCTGCTCTCGGACGCGAGGCTCGGCACGCTCAGCAGCGTCGTCGCCCTCATGGTCGGCCTGCTCACGTTCCCCATGTCGCTGATGGCCGACCGCTGGGGCCGGGTGAAGAGCCTGCTGCTGGCCGCGGCGATGTGGAGCGTGGCGACCCTGGGCTGCGCGGTCTCCGCGAGCTACGACCAGATGCTCGTCGGCCGGCTCTTCGTCGGCATCGGTGAGGCGGCGTACGGAAGCGTCGGCATCGCCGTCGTCCTGAGCATCTTCCCGATCGGTCTGCGCGCCACCCTCTCCGGTGCCTTCATAGCGGGCGGTGCCTTCGGTTCGGTCCTCGGCGTGTCGATCGGCGGCGCCGTCGCCGAACACCTCGGCTGGCGCTGGGCGTTCGGCGTCATGGGCATCTTCGGTCTGGTCCTGGCCGCGGTCTACGGGATCGTCGTCACCGAGAAGAGGCTGACGCCGGAAGCCGGTTCCACCGACACCGGTCCCGGTCCCGGACCACAGGGCCGGCTGCGCGTGCTGCTGCCCCGGCTGTTCTCCTCCGTGTCGGTGATCAGCGCCTATGTGGGCAGCGGTCTCCAACTGTTCATCGCCGCCTCCCTGATGGCCTGGCTGCCCAGCTTCTTCAACCGCTACTACGACATGCCCACCGCCAAGGCGGGTGCTACCGCCGGCGTCTTCATCCTCGTCATCGGCGTCGGCATGATCGGCGGCGGCATCGTCTCCGACCGCGTCAGCCGGGCGTTCCCCATCCGCAAATGGGCGGTCGCCATCGGGTGCAGCATCGGCTCGCTCGTCCTGCTCATGGCCGCCTTCCGGCTGCCGACCGGACCTCTCCAGCTCGCGGTGCTGGCGGCCGGAGCCCTGCTGTCGGCCGGCACCGCCGGTCCCGCGACCGCCATGGTGGCCAACCTGACCCCCGCGGCCATCTCCGCGACGGCCTTCGCCACCCTGACCCTCGCCAACAGCCTGCTCGGGCTGGCGCCCGGGCCCGCCGTGACGGGCGCGCTCGCCGACCACATGGGACTGCTCGGCGCCCTGCGGGTCATCCCGCTCGCCGCGCTCGGCGCCACCCTCGCGTTCCTGGTCGGCCGCCACTTCTACGAGCGTGACCTGCTCCGTCTGACGGGCGCCCCCGCCCCGGCGCCGGAGCCGGAGGACGCGGTGGTGACCGCGTGAGCACCCGGACCGACCCGGTCGTCGTGATCGTCCCGGGGCTGCGCGATCACGTCGCGGACCACTGGCAGACCCTGCTGGCGGACCGGCTGACGGAGGCCGGGCGCACCGTGCGCACCGTCCCGCCGCTCACCGAGGACTCCCTGAGCCGCGCGGCCCGCGTGGCGGCGCTCGACAAGGTGGTCTCGGAGGCCGAGGGCCCCGTCGTGCTCGTCGCGCACAGCGCCGGCGTGATCACCACGGTCCACTGGGCCGAGGGGCACACGGCACAGGTGCGCGGAGCGCTGCTCGTGACGCCGCCGGACTTCGACACCCCGCTCCCCGAGGGTTATCCGACACCCGAAGTACTCGGCGAGCACGGCTGGACACCGGTACCCCGGACCCCGCTGCCCTTCCCCAGCGTCGTCGCCGCCAGCGCGAACGACCCCCTCGGCACGGCCGAGCAGGTCGCAGGACTGGCCCGCGACTGGGGCGGCGCCCTGGTGGAACTCGGCGAGGTCGGCCATCTCAACCCCGCGTCCGGCTACGGCCCGTGGCCGCGCGCGGAAGAACTGCTCCGCGACGTGGAAACCGGCTGAACGCCGCGTCCAGCCCAGGAAGGCACCCGATGAACACCGACACCGACCTGCTGTGGTCCCCCGGTCGCCGCGAGTTGGAGGACTCCAACGCAGCGAGCTTCATGAACTGGGTGAGCGAAGTACGGGGACTCCACTTCTCCGACTACGCCGAGCTGTGGCGGTGGAGTTCCACCGACCTCGCGGGATTCTGGTCGGCGGTGTGGGAGTTCTACGGGCTGGACGCGGTCACCGACTACGACGAGGTACTGGGCGAGGCGTCGATGCCGGGAGCCGACTGGTTCCCCGGCGCCCGGCTGAACTTCGCCGAACGCTGCTTCGCCCAGGCCACGGACGCCCGCCCCGCGCTCGTCTGTCTGACCGAGGGCGGCACCCCCGAGGAGACCTCCTGGCGCGAGCTGCGCCGGCAGGTCGCCGATGTCGCGGCGGCGCTGCGCCGCATGGGCGTGGAGCCCGGCGACTGCGTGGCCGGATACCTCCCCAACCTCCGCCAGACCGTGGTGGCACTGCTCGCCACGGCCGCCGTCGGCGCCGTGTGGACGGCCTGTTCCCCGGACTTCGGCACGCCCAGCGTGCTCGCCCGGCTCCGCCAGGCACGGCCCGCCGTCCTCGTGGCGGCGGACGGATACCGCTACGGCGGCAAGACCTACGACCGGCGCCCCGAGGTCGCCGAACTCGCGGACGGGCTGCCCACCGTCCGCCACATCCTCGCCGTCGAGAACGTCTTCGACACCCCGGCGGATCCGTGGTCCGGCCGGCCCGACGTCCACCAGCACACCTGGTCCGCGCTGCCGTCCGCGGACGGTCCGGTGGAATTCGCCGACCTGCCCTTCGACCACCCGTTGTGGATCCTGTGGTCGTCGGGAACCACGGGGATACCGAAGGGGATCGTGCAGGGCCACGGCGGCATCGTGGTCGAACTGCTCAAGGCACTGGGCCTGGGCGTCGACCTGCGCGCCGACGACCGCTACCTCTTCATCACCTCCACCAGCTGGATGGTGTGGAACTTCCTGGTCGGAGGGCTGCTGCACGGCAGCACCGTCGTCCTGTACGACGGCAGCCCGACGTATCCCGGAATCGACGGCGCATGGGAGATCGCCGAACGGACCGGTGCGACCGTGCTCGGCGTGGGCGCCGCCTATCTCACCGCCGCCGAGAAGGCGGACACGCGTCCCGCGGACACGTTCGGACTCGGGCGGCTGCGGACCGTCCTGCAGACCGGGTCGACCCTGCCGCCGAGCACCTGGCGCTGGGTCCACGACCGGCTGGCGCCCGGAGTGCGGCTCCAGTCCATCTGCGGCGGCACGGACGTCTGCTCCGTGCTCGCGGGAAGCACCCCGCTGCTGCCCGTCCGCGTCGGCCGCATCCAGGCCCCCTCCCTCGGTGTCGCCCTGGCCTCCTGGGACCCCGAGGGACGGCCGCTGACGGGCGAACAGGGCGAGCTGGTGGTGACCGCGCCGCTGCCGTCCATGCCGCTGCGCTTCGTCGGTGATCCGGACGGCGCCCGCTACCGGGCCAGCTACTTCGACACCTACCCCGGGGTGTGGCGGCACGGTGACTGGGTCACCATCGACCCGGACCTGTCGGTCGTCGTCGCGGGCCGCTCCGACTCCACCCTGAACCGCTCGGGTGTGCGCATGGGTTCCGCCGACATCTACGCCGTCGTCGACCAGCTCCCGGAGATCGCCGACAGTCTCGTCATCGGGGTGGAACAGCCCGACGGCGCCTATTTCATGCCGCTGTTCGTCGTACCCGCCGAGGGAACCGCGCTCGACGACGGCCTGCGCCGCCACATCGCCACGGCCATCAGGAGCCGGCTGTCCCCGCGCCATGTGCCCGACGTGATCGTGCCGGTCCCCGCCGTCCCGCGCACCCTCACCGGCAAGAAGCTCGAGGTCCCGGTCAAACGCGTCCTCCAGGGCGCCCGCCCCGGCGAGGTCAGCAGCGAGGGGTCCATCACGCACCCGGAGATGCTGGTGTGGTTCGCGGAGTTCGCGGCCACCGGTACAGGGGGCGCCGGGCGCCATCCGTGATCAACAACTGGTCACCGGTGATCACCTATCTGTCATCCCGTACGCCTTTCGACGCTCCTTCCGCCAGTCCCGAAACAACCCGGCCGCGCGTCGCGGACGGTCCGTAGGGTCCGAGTCACCGGCCGGTCGGGAACTCCTCCGTCCGCGCGGTGACCCGAAGGAGACATCGGTATGGCAAATGTGGAGATCTCCCTCAAGGAGACGATGACGTCGATCGAGGGCTCGCTGGGCGTGGCCCTCGTCGACTACACGAGCGGCATGGCACTGGGCACGCTGGGGGGCGGCAAGGACCTCGACCTGAACGTCGCCGCGGCCGGCAACACCGACGTGGTCCGGGCCAAGGTGCGCACGATGGAACACCTCGGGCTCAAGAGCAAGATCGAGGACGTGCTCATCACGCTCGAGAACCAGTACCACGTGATCCGGCCACTCACGGGCCGCAACGGCAACGGACTGTTCCTGTACCTCGTGCTCAACAAGGCGACCTCGAACCTGGCCATGGCCCGCCACCAGCTCGCACGCATCGAAGCCGAACTAGAGGTGTAGACAGCCACGTTCTCCGCGCCTTCGCATGCCCACGACTTGAAGACTTCTTCAATTGGGTACATCCAGATCAGCTCAATCACGTGGGCATGCGGAGGCGGAGCCGCCAGGATCGGTCCTTACGGCACCGCTCGCGGCGGACGCTCGGAAGCCACCGCACCAGCCGGAGCAGCGGAGAGCCACCGCACCAGCCGGAGCAACAGACCGTCCCCAGGCGGCAGGGAGCGAACGATTTTGACCAGGCAGGTTCCCCTCTACCAGGCCAAGGCCGAGTTCTTCCGCATGCTCGGACACCCGGTGCGCATCCGGGTCCTGGAACTGCTGCAGAGCGGACCCGTCTCGGTGCGCGACCTGCTCAGCAAGATCGAGGTCGAACCCTCCAACCTCTCGCAGCAACTGGCCGTGCTGCGCCGCTCGGGGATCGTGGTGTCGATCCGCGAGGGATCGACCGTCAGTTACGCCCTGGCGGGCGGCGATGTCGCCGAACTGCTGCGCGCCGCCCGCCGCATCCTCACCGAACTGCTCGCCGGACAGACCGAGTTGCTGGCCGAGCTGCGCCAGGCGGACGTCGGCACGGGCCTGCCTCCCGGTCCGCGTGAGCCGGACCTCGTCGTCACCCGGTCCGTACGGCCCTCACCCGCGGTCCGGGGGCGCTGACACCCGGGAGGGCCTTCTGCCGGGCCGTCAGGCCCACCCCCTGCGCGCGGCGTGCCAGCCGAGCTGGATACGGCTCTCCGCACCTGCCCGCGTCATGAGTTCACCGATGCGCCGCTGTACCGTGCGGCGGGAGACGCCGAGGCGCGCACCGACCGCCTGGTCGGTGAGTCCCGCGAGGACCAGGGCGAGCATCCGGGCGTCGAACGCGTCTATGGCGTCCGCGCGTTGCTCGGCGACGCCGTCGCCCGCCGTGTGCGGCGACAGCGGGTACGCCTGCTCCCAGGCCAGTTCGAAATAGGCGACCAGCGCGTCCAACAGCCCGCCGACGTGCACCAGCACCGAGGCGGCCGCGGTGTTGCGGCCGCTGAACAGGGGAAGCATCGCCAGTTCGTGGTCCGCGATCATGAGTTTGACCGGCACGGCGTCGGCGACCCTGACCTGCTGTCCGGCTTCGAGCGCCCCGAGGGCCTGGGCCAGCGCTCCGGGCTCGGTCAGCGCCTCCCGGTGCAAGATCGTCCGGTAGAGCACGCCACGCCGGACGCCGGCCCCCTCCGCGACGTTGTCGCTGCGCGACACAACGGTCTGTTCGGGCACCATCATCGCCCGCACTTGTTGCCGGGCGGACTCCTGGAGCTGTCTGAACCGATGGCGAACCGCGTCGATGTCGCTGATCACTTCCACCGCGCCGCCCTCGGCACCCGTGCGGTGCTGCTCCGCGAGAGTGAGCACCGCGTGCTCCGCCGCGCTCAACTCGTCGCGACGCCGCCGAAGTTCCCCGCCCAGCGCCACCGCGGGGGGTGCCGCGAGATACCTGGTGACCGCGCCCTCGCTCGCCAGACGCACGACGAGACCGCGTCCGGCCAGATCGGTGAGGACTTCACGCACCTCGGACTCGGGGCGGCCACCGTCGGCGGCCAGTTCATGGACGGCAGCCCGTCCCCGGGCCACCAGAAGGCGGTAGACCTCCTCCTCGGCCGGACCGAGACCGAGCGCGGCGAGCATGGGCCACTCCTTGAAGTCGGCGTAGTGACGCCGGACGGGACGGGGGCTGCGAAACCCGTGGCCTGCCCGAACTCACGGTTCCTCCAAGGTCTACTTCAAGCCGTAGGCCCGTGTCACCTCCCGCGTGACGCTGTTGCCCGCATCGTCCCAAGTGCGGGCCTTGAGAGACGCGAATCACTGGTGAGGGGCGTCGAATCGGGCGGTCCAGTGGCCGGTGGCCGCAGGGTCCGGGCGCCCCGTACGCCGGTGACGGCCGTCGTCGTAGGAGACGGGCCCTGCGCGGGGGTGTCCGCAGCGACCGCGCTCACAGCCTCCAGGCCTGCTCCGGAGGGCATTGTCAGTGGTGGCAGGCAGGATGACGGGTATGACAACACCTGTTGCAGTGATCGTGGATGCCGTCGCCTACGCGCAGGCGGTCGAGGACGCGTTGAAGGCGTCGGCCGCCTACTACGAGGGCGGCACGTCCGTGCTGGACGACGACGCGTACGACCGGCTCGTGCGCGGCATCGCCGCCTGGGAGGCCGAGCATCCCGATCAGGTGCTGCCCGACTCGCCGACCGGGAAGGTCGCGGGCGGCGCCGTCGAGGGGGACGTCCCGCACACGGTGCCGATGCTGAGCCTGGACAATGTCTTCTCGCCCGAGGAGTTCACCGCCTGGACGGCGTCGCTGGCCCGGCGGACCGGTCACGAGGTGGAGCGGTACAGCGTCGAACCGAAGCTCGACGGCCTGGCCATCGCGGCGCGCTACCACCAGGGCCGGCTCACCCGGCTGATCACCCGTGGGGACGGCACGGCCGGTGAGGACGTGTCGCACGCGATCGGGACGATCGAGGGCCTGCCCGGCGAGCTCGCGGAGCCCCTCACGCTGGAGGTGCGCGGCGAAGTCCTCATGACGACGGCGCAGTTCGAGCACGCCAACGAGGTGCGCACCGCGCACGGCGGGCAGCCGTTCGCGAACCCGCGCAACGCCGCGGCGGGCACGCTGCGCGCCAAGGAGCGCGCCTACACGGTGCCGATGACCTTCTTCGGCTACAGCCTGCTGCCGGTGTCCGGCACCGAGGCCGAGGAGGCCGCACGGCTGGGCGAGCTCGCGCACAGCGAACTCATGGCGCGGGCGGCCGAGTTGGGCGTGAACACCACCGCGAGCACGGCCGTCCCCGGGATCACGGCGGCGACCGCCGAGCAGGTCCTGGCCCGCGTCCAGGAGATCGGGGCGCTGCGCGCCGAGCTGCCGTTCGGGATCGACGGGATCGTCGTCAAGGCCGACCTGGCGGCCGACCAGCGGGCCGCCGGGTCCGGTTCCCGCGCGCCGCGCTGGGCGATCGCGTACAAGCTCCCGGCCGTCGAGAAGATCACCCGGCTGCTGGCGGTCGAGTGGAACGTGGGCCGCACCGGCATCATCGCCCCGCGCGGCGTGCTGGAGCCGGTCGAGATCGACGGCTCGACCATCACGTACGCCACCCTCCACAACCCGGCGGACATCACGCGCCGCGATCTGCGGCTGGGCGACCACGTGATGGTCCACCGCGCCGGTGACGTCATCCCGCGGATCGAAGCGCCCGTCGCCCATCTGCGGACCGGCGAGGAACAGCCCATCGCCTTCCCCGAGACGTGCCCGAACTGCGGATCCGCGATCGACACCAGCGAGCAGCGGTGGCGCTGCGAGCAGGGCCGCAACTGCCATCTCGTCGCCGCGCTCTCGTACGCGGCGGGCCGCGACCAGCTCGACATCGAGGGCCTCGGTCACACGCGGGTCGTCCAGCTCGTCGAGAGCGGTCTGGTCGCCGATCTCGCCGGGCTGTTCAGCCTGACCCGCGAGCAGCTCCTCGGTCTGGAGCGGATGGGTGAGACCAGCACGGACAACCTCCTGGCGGCGATCGAGGCGGCCAAGGGCCGGCCGCTGTCACGGGTGCTGTGCGCGCTCGGTGTCCGCGGTACCGGCCGCTCCATGTCCCGGCGCATCGCCCGGTACTTCGCCACCATGGACGAGGTGCGTGCGGCGGATGCGGAAACGATGCAGCGGGTCGAGGGCATCGGCACGGAGAAGGCCCCCTCGATCGTCGCGGAGCTGGTCGAACTGGCCCCGCTCATCGACAGGCTCATTGCCGCGGGGGTCAACATGACCGAGCCCGGGGCCACCCCGCCCGCCGCGCCCGGCGAGGACGGCCCGGACGCGGAGGAGGGCGGGAGCGCCGGCGGGCCGCTGGCCGGGATGACGGTGGTGGTCACGGGTGCGATGACCGGGGCTCTGGAGCAGCTCAGCCGCAACCAGATGAACGAGCTCATCGAGCGCGCCGGCGGCCGTTCCTCCTCCAGCGTGTCGAAGAAGACGGCCCTGGTCGTGGCGGGCGAGGGCGCCGGGTCCAAGCGCGCCAAGGCCGAGACCCTGGGGATCAGACTCGCGGCGCCGGAGGAGTTCGCCGAACTCGTCGCCGACTACCTCGCCTGA
Organism: Streptomyces sp. NBC_00386; assembly: GCF_036063235.1. Classification (NCBI taxonomy): domain Bacteria; kingdom Bacillati; phylum Actinomycetota; class Actinomycetes; order Kitasatosporales; family Streptomycetaceae; genus Streptomyces; species Streptomyces sp. NBC_00386. The sequence continues at coordinate 9,053,388 of NZ_CP107950.1, read as the reverse complement.
TCGCTCGGCTCACGCGGCACGACGATCCGCCGGGCCAGCACCTGGCCCGGCCAGGTCCCGGACAGGAATCGCTCGGCGGGGGTGAATCCCTGGCGCTCGTAGAACGCGACCAGTTCGCCCCCGCCGCCCGCCCAGCAGTCGACCCGCAGCAGTTCGACTCCGGCCCGCCGTGTCTCCTCGGCGGCGTGGGCCAGGAGCGCGGCCCCGATGCCGCGGCCGGCGTACCGGCGGTCGGACACCAGCAGCCGGACGTACCGCTCGGGTTCCGCGGCGGGCTCGATCGGCATCTGCGGGCTGGGCCCGGTGTCGAGGACCAGGGCCCCGACGGGTGTTCCGTCGGCCTCCGCGACGAAGGGCGCGTTCTCGGCCATGTACCGCCGGACGCGCTCCGCCCCGTTCGCCGTCCCCGAGTACGGGGTCGTACCCCACTGCTCGGTGTTGCCCCGGGCGTTCATCCAGACCACCGCTCCATCGAGCATGTCCAGAACGGCGGGTGCGTCGGCCGGGTCGCCCGGCCGGATCCGTATCGACCGTGAGATGTCCCGCTGGGTGCTGTTCACGGCGGAAGCCTAGGCCGCGTGGATGGCCCGCCACAGGGCCGGTCACCGAAAGGATCACCGCCGACGAGTCCGCCGACCGGCCGTCGGCCCCAGTCCGCCGTCGAGCGTCCGCCTCGGCGATCCGCCGTCGGCCATCGACTGTCCGCTCTGCCGTCTGCCGTCTGCCGTCTGCCGGGATCCAGGCGGAGCCTAGACGCACGAAGGGCACAGCCCCCGATAGGTGACCTCCGCGGCGGCCACGGTGAACCCGAATCGTTCCGTCGCCGGAAGGTCGGCCAGCGGGTCGCCGGTCGGGTGGACGTCACGGACGGTGCCGCAGGCGGAGCACACCAGATGCTGGTGCGGCCGGTGCGCGTTGGGGTCGTAGCGTTTGGCGCGGCCGTCGGTGGAGACCTCGATGACCTCGCCGAGCGAGACCAGCTCCCCCAGCGCGTTGTAGACGGTCGCCCGGGAGATCTCGGGCAGCCGTTCGGCCGCACGGGCATGCACCTCGTCGGCCGTGAGATGCACATGATCACCGTCGAGGACCTCCGCAACGACGCGCCGCTGGGAAGTCATCCGCCAGCCACGTCCTCGCAGTCGCTCCAGCAGGTCACTCATATCGGTTCACCTTTTCAGGATCGGTGGGAACCCGCAGTTTATCGGTGTGCATCCTGGGTCCGATCGAATATGGGTCTGGTGTTCTTCTTGACTTGGACTCTGTCCATCGTAGGATCGGTTTTGGCACTGGCCAAGGGACAAGAAGACTTCGGTACGAGCAGGAGAGACACAGATGTCGGGACCACCGCCGTGGAACCACGCGGCGCCGGCCTGCGTGTGACGGCCGCCATGACACGCAGCCCGGGACCCTCCCGGACCCCGGGACCGTCTCGGCGACGACGCGATCGCCACCGGGACGGGCGACCCGGCGCCGCACCTGCCCGTACGTCGCACACAGCCCTCCGTCCGCCCACCGTGGCGGGATGCGTACCCCGTATCGGACCGGTCCAGCCGGTCCGGCGCGAGCCGTGTACGGCGTCCCCGCTCCCGGCCGCACGGCTGGCCACCCCCTTTGCCCGTTATCGTCCGAAAAGAACGGCCTCCCCGTCGACTCGGTCGACGGTTCCGGGGCCGGTCGCCGGGGCCCCGCCCCGGCCGCTCCCCCCACCCGCAGTCGCTGAGCACCGAGATCGGCCCATCCGGAAGGATTCCCATGTCTGAGAACCACGACGCGATCGTCACCGACGCGAAAACCGAGGCCGCGGGCGGCTGCCCGGTCGCGCACGACCGCGCTCCGCACCCGACCCAGGGCGGCGGAAACCGACAGTGGTGGCCGGAGCGCCTCAACCTGAAGATCCTCGCCAAGAACCCCGCCGTGGCCAACCCGCTCGGCGAGGACTTCGACTACGCCGCGGCCTTCGAGGCCCTCGACCTCGCCGCGGTGAAGCAGGACATCGCCGAGGTGCTCACGACCTCGCAGGACTGGTGGCCCGCCGACTTCGGCAACTACGGCCCCTTCATGATCCGTATGGCCTGGCACAGCGCGGGCACCTACCGCATCAGCGACGGCCGCGGCGGCGCCGGTGCCGGACAGCAGCGCTTCGCCCCCCTCAACAGCTGGCCGGACAACGTCAACCTGGACAAGGCCCGCCGTCTGCTGTGGCCCGTCAAGAAGAAGTACGGCCAGAGCCTCTCCTGGGCCGACCTCATGATCCTCACCGGCAACGTCGCCCTGGAGCAGATGGGCTTCGACACCTTCGGCTTCGCCGGCGGCCGCGAGGACGTGTGGGAGTCCGAGGAGGACGTGTACTGGGGTCCCGAGAACGTCTGGCTCGACGACCAGCGCTACACCGGCGACCGTGAGCTGGAGAACCCGCTCGGCGCCGTCCAGATGGGCCTCATCTACGTCAACCCCGAGGGCCCGAACGGCAACCCGGACCCGATCGCCGCGGCCCGCGACATCCGTGAGACGTTCCGCCGCATGGCGATGAACGACGAGGAGACGGTCGCCCTGATCGCGGGCGGTCACACCTTCGGCAAGACCCACGGCGCCGGCCCGGCGGAGAGCGTCGGCGACGACCCCGAGGCCGCCCCGATCGAGTCGCAGGGTCTGGGCTGGAAGAGCACCTACGGCACCGGAAAGGGCGCCGACGCCATCACCTCCGGCCTGGAGGTCACCTGGACCACCACGCCCACCCAGTGGAGCAACGGCTTCTTCGACAACCTCTTCGGCTACGAGTGGGAGCTGACCCAGAGCCCCGCGGGCGCCAACCAGTGGAAGCCGAAGGACGGCGCGGGCGAGGGCACCGTCCCGGCCGCGCACGACCCGGCCAAGAAGATCGCTCCCTCGATGCTCACGACGGACCTGTCGCTGCGCTTCGACCCGATCTACGGTCCGATCTCCCGCCGCTTCCACGAGAACCCCGCCGAGTTCGCGGACGCCTTCGCGCGGGCCTGGTACAAGCTGACCCACCGTGACATGGGCCCGAAGTCCCTCTACCTCGGCCCGGAGGTCCCGGAGGAGACGCTGCTGTGGCAGGACCCGCTGCCGGAGGCGGAGGGCGAGGTCATCGGAGCCGACGACATCAGCGCCCTCAAGGCGAAGATCCTCGGCTCGGACCTGACGGTCGCGCAGCTCGCCTTCACCGCCTGGGCGTCGGCCTCGACGTTCCGCGGCAGCGACAAGCGAGGCGGCGCCAACGGCGGCCGCATCCGTCTGGAGCCGCAGCGCGGCTGGGAGGCCAACGACCCCGACACGCTGGCGACGGTGCTGCGCACGCTGGAGGGTGTCCAGCGTGACTTCAACTCCGGTGACAAGCACGTCTCGCTGGCCGACCTGATCGTCCTCGGCGGCGTCGCCGCGGTCGAGAAGGCCGCCGAGGACGCCGGTCACGACGTCCAGGTGCCCTTCACCCCGGGCCGTGTGGACGCGACGGACGAGCAGACCGACGCGGAGTCCTTCGCCGCGCTGGAGCCGACCTCGGACGGCTTCCGCAACTACCTCGGGAAGGGCAACCGGCTGCCGGCCGAGTACCTGCTGCTCGACCGGGCGAACCTGCTGACCCTGAGCGCCCCGGAACTCACCGTCCTCGTCGGCGGTCTGCGTGCCCTGGGCGCGAACCACGGGCAGTCCTCGCACGGTGTCCTCACCGCGACCCCCGGCAAGCTCACCAACGACTTCTTCGTCAACCTGCTCGACCTGGGCACGACGTGGAAGGCGACGTCGGAGGACGCGACCACCTTCGAGGGCCGCGACGACACCACCGGCGAGGTCAAGTGGACCGGCACGCGTGCCGACCTCGTCTTCGCCTCGAACTCCGAACTGCGCGCGCTCGCCGAGGTCTACGCGAGCGACGACGCCCAGGCCAAGTTCGTCAAGGACTTCGTCGCCGCCTGGGACAAGGTCATGAACCTGGACCGGTTCGACCTCGTCTGAGGTCGGGCGGCGCCTGACGCCGCCCGACACGGCCTGACGTACGGGCCGGTCCCCGCGGGGGCTGGCCCGTACGCGTTCCCCTGCGTGAAAGGCCGCGGCGTTCCCGGCCGCGCCCGTCGCGCCGCCGGGGGCGGTGGCGTTCTAGGCTGAAGGTCATGAGCTCACACTTTGACGTGGTGGTCCTGGGCGCCGGCCCGGGAGGATATGTCGCGGCGATCCGGGCCGCCCAGCTCGGACTCAGCACGGCGATCATCGAGGAGAAGTACTGGGGCGGTGTGTGTCTCAACGTGGGGTGCATCCCGTCGAAGGCGCTGCTGCGCAACGCGGAGCTCGCCCACATCTTCACCCAGGAGGCCAAGACCTTCGGTATCCAGGTGAACGGGGAGGTGAGCTTCGACTACGGAGCGGCCTTCACCCGCAGTCGCAAGGTGGCGGACGGACGCGTCAAGGGCGTCCACTACCTGATGAAGAAGAACAAGATCACCCAGTACAGCGGCCGTGGCACCTTCCGCGACGACCACACGCTCGACGTCGCCCTGGCCGACGGTGGCACGGAGACGGTCACTTTCGGCAACTGCATCGTCGCCGCCGGCGCCACCACCAAGCTGCTCCCCGGAACCTCGCTGAGCGAGCGTGTGGTGACGTACGAGGAGCAGATCCTTTCGGACACCCTCCCGGACAGCATCGTCATCGCGGGCGCCGGCGCCATCGGCGTGGAGTTCGCCTACGTGCTCCACAACTACGGCGTCCAGGTCACCCTCGTCGAATTCCTCGACCGGATCGTCCCGTTGGAGGACGAGGAGGTCTCCGCCGAACTGTCCCGCCGCTACAAGCGGCTCGGCGTCAACGTGCTGACCTCCACCCGTGTCGAGGCGATCGACGACTCCGGGGACAAGGTCAAGGTCATGGTGACCACGGGCGGGCAGCGGCAGACGCTGGAAGCCGGCAAGGTGCTCCAGGCGATCGGGTTCCAGCCTCGCGTACAGGGCTACGGCCTGGAGAACACCGGTGTGAAGCTGACCGACCGCGGTGCGATCGACATCGACGGCCGGTGCCGAACGAGCGTGCCGCACATCTACGCCATCGGAGACGTGACGGCGAAGCTGATGCTGGCCCACGCCGCCGAGTCGATGGGCATCGTCGCCGCGGAGACGATCGCCGACGCGGAGACCATGGAACTCGACTACGTCATGATCCCGCGGGCGACCTACTGCCAGCCGCAGATCGCCAGTTTCGGCTGGACCGAGGCGCAGGCACGCGAGAGGGGCTTCGACGTCAAGGTGGCGAAGTTCCCCTTCACGGCGAACGGAAAGGCCCACGGCCTGGGCGAGACGGCGGGATTCGTCAAGATCCTCAGCGACGCGCGCTACGGCGAACTCCTCGGCGCGCATCTGATCGGCCCTGAAGTCACCGAACTGCTGCCGGAGTTGACGCTCGCTCAGCAGTGGGACCTGACGGTCCACGAGGTCGCACGCAATGTGCACGGGCACCCGACGCTGGGCGAGGCGGTCAAGGAGGCCGTGCACGGGCTGGCCGGCCACATGATCAACATGTGACGGGTGAATGCCGCCGCGCCCCTTCCGACCTGCAGCGCAGCGAGCCAGGAAGGGGTGCGGCGGCGTCCCTGGGACTTTTCTGGACTTCCGGCCCCATCAACCGGCACGAGCGCGAAACAGCCGAAAGGCCATTCGCACAGGCCGGCGACCGCCGGTCACTCATCGTGGCAGGTCACCGCGTCGGCCGGAACGACGCTCGGCAACGGTCCCGTCTGTTTCAGTTGCCACAACACCGTCGTCGAGGGCTGAGCCAACCGGCATCGCGTCACCGCCCACCCCCTGCTCAGGCCTCGCCGAACCGGGCCGGCCGCGTGTACGGCCACCGCTCGACGCCGGGTACTCCCTCGCCACGGCCACCGTCACAATGTCACGAACCTGTTCGAAGACCGCTCCCGCTCGGTGCGATCAGGCGGCGGCACCGCTCCCATGAGGCACGATCACCGGGACATTCCGAATCCCGGGGGACTTCTCATGGCTCACACAGCTCGTTCACGCCGTACCACCGCCGCACTCGCCGCTCTGTCGATCGGCATCCTGGCCCTGACCGCATGCAACGGTGACGCCGAGAACGACGTAACCACCCCGGGCACGCACGCGAGCCCTTCCGCCACGGGTACGGACGAGGGCACCGACACGCCCTCGTCGGCCGACCCGGGTGACGGTGGCGGCGGCAGCGGGAAGTCCTCCGGCAGCCCCAGCACCCCGCCGTCGTCGCCGAAGCCCGGGGCCGACGACGATCAGGACGGAGGTGTCGGCATGTGCGAGACGGCCGACCTCACCTACAACGTCACCGTCGCGTCCAGGCCTGTCAATCACGCCTTGCTGACCGCGAGCAACAAGGGCAGCGACCCCTGTCTGCTGTCGGGGAACGAGCTGGTGATCACGATCCCGGGACTCGACGGCGCCGCCGGGCACATGGGACCCAACGGCAAGGACTGGATTCTGAAGCCCGGCGAGAGCGCGTATGCCGGGATCATGTTCTCGCGCGCCGACACCGCGGGTGGCAAGAGCACAGACAAGGTGGAGGTGGCACTCACCGCTTCCGAGAGCCCGACGACCGTTCCTGTCAACGATGGCCCCATCACGGTCAACGACAGCCAGGTCACCAGCTTCTTCGGTACCGCCGAGGACGCGCTGACCTACTGAGCTCTTTCAGCATGGCCGCTGATCGGGTGACGGGCTCGATGTCCGCAACGCACGAGGCTCCTGTGCCGCTGGGGAAGGTGTTCGAAGTCTCAACCCCCAAGCCCAGGAGTCGCGTTGGTTCCGAATTCTGCCGCACTCGACCTGCCCCCACCCTGGTCGAGTGGGCCACCCCGTACTGCTCCGGGAAGGTCCGAGGGGCGGTGGGCCTGCTTGACGTACGTCATCGTGCTCACCGTCGAGGACGGGCGCTCACGAGAAGGAGCAGCACAGCTCTGCCGAATCGCCGCGCGGACGACGACGCACTCGGCCGGGCCGGCGAGGCGATCCACTCGTCGCAAGGGCGGTCGGCCAACACCACCCCTGACCCGCCATCAGCCAACTGCACTCTCGACAACGCCTCTGACCAGGCCAGACAACGAAACACTGCTGGAGTATTAATACTCCAGCAGCACTTTGACGTTTTCCCTGTTCAGGGGCGGTTTGGGTGAGTGTAGTGGGCTGATTGCTGGCCTGTGTTCTCTTTCCCGGGCCGCCCCTCGATCGTGTGCAGCCGCCGTCGGTAGTGGCAACGCTCTGGGCAGCCTTCGGGCGTGATTGACGAGCGTGCAGTTGAGATCTGGAACGACGAGCTCGAGGAACTGTTCCTGCGTACCGGACACCGCTTCAAGCGCGTCGAGCCGCGTCGCAGGATGCGTGACTACATCCGTGGATTGATGGGCCCGGTCGGCCGAAAGAACGGGTGGCAACTGGCCGAATACGCTGGACACCAAACCCCTGACCGCCTGCAGCGGCTCCTCAACGGCGCTCGCTGGAACGCCGACGAGCTCCGCGACGACCTCCAGGGCTACGTAGCCGAACGACTCGGCGAGCCCGACGGCATCCTCGTCCTCGACGACACCGGCTTCCTGAAGAAGGGCACCACTTCGGCCGGCGTGCAACGGCAGTACTCGGGCACCGCCGGCCGCACCGAAAACTGCCAGATCGGCGTGTTCGCCGCCTACGCCACCACACGCGGACGCGCCCTGGTGGACCGGGAGTTGTATCTGCCCAAGTCCTGGACGGATGACCGCGCCCGCTGCCGCGCCGCCCACATTCCTGACGAGCGCACCTTCGCCACCAAGCCTGACCTGGCCAAGGCCATGGTGCTGCGGGCGATCGCCTCTCCCCTGCCGATCGCCTGGGTGACCGCCGATTCTGCCTACGGCCAGGAGTGGCGCTTGCGCCGCATGCTGGAAGAGACCGCCGTCGGCTACGTCCTGGCCGTCCCGAAGTCCCAGCAAGTGCCGCACTTCGGACGCATCGATCACCTCTTCTCCCAGGCACCGGGCGAGGCATGGGAGAGACGTTCGTGCGGTGACGGCGCGAAGGGCCCGCGCTTCTACCACTGGGCTGCCCTGCAGATCACGTCCATCGAGGACTTCGACGGCGACATGCCCACCCACCAGCGGTGGGCACTGGCCCGCCGCAGCATCAACAAGCCCGACGAGATCGCCTACTACCTCGCCCATGCACCGCTCGGCACCACGATCGAGACCCTGGTCCGTGTCGCCGGGATGCGCTGGGCCATCGAGGAAACCTTCCAGGCCGCGAAGAACGAATGCGGCCTGGATCAGTACGAAGTCCGCCGCTACACGGGCTGGATGCGGCACGTCACTCTGGCCATGCTGGCGCATGCCTTCCTGGCCGTCATGGCCGCCGACGCCGCGGCAAAAGGGGCAGCAGAAACGGTTCCTGCCTTGCGCCCCTCACCGTGGCAGAAGTTCGGCGGCTCCTGGCAACTGTCCACTCACCCACGGCTCGCCAGCCCCTCATCAACGCACGCGCACTGAGATGGTCACACTGGCGCAGACGACGCCAAGCCGTCGCCCGACAATGCCACTACCGACGACGGCTGCACACGATCGAGGGACGGCCCGGGAAAGAGAACACAGGCCGGCAATCAGCCCACTACACTCACCCAAACCGCCCCTGAACAGGGAAAACGTCAAAGTGCTGCTGGAGTATTAAATCGTTGGCGTGCGACCCGATGGCGCTTGTACGTTGGGATCGCGACCGCGCCTCCGATGCGCTCGGCTGCGGCTACTTCCTTCCGAAACCAAGTAACGCCGCCGCCACCTTTGATCTCGGCAGGCGCGGGCGCGTTCGCCCCGTCGGGGCGTCTTCGCCCCGTCGACCTTGTGGCCGGGGCCGTCCAAGTCCTTTGAATCCGGGGGGATTCGCTGCCTCGTCACACCCCGCGCGTCTCCAAGATCTGGTCCGAGATGCTCGTGGCCCCGCACATCTCGGCCACCGCCCGCACCCTGTCCCCACCACGGCTCGGTCACGAGTGCACGCCGGACTTCCGCACCTACGAGGGCGGCCAGGCCTTCGTCCGGGAACCCCGCGAGGAACTCTTCCTGCTCGCGGTCGGCAACTTCGTCTCCCAGCGCACCTTTTACGAGAGCGGTGCGGAGCGGGACGACCGGTACGCCCGCCTCGTCGGTGAACTCGCTCTCCAGGACCCCGCGTGGACGGCCGGCCTGCTGCGCTGGCTTCGCGGCGAGGGCAACATGCGCACGGCGTCCCTGGTGGGCGCCGCCGCGTACGTGCGGGCCCGGCTCAGGGCCGGGGAGTCCGGGGGCCCGTCCAACCGGTCCGTGATCGACTCGGTGCTCCAACGCGCCGACGAGCCCGGCGAACTGCTCGCCCACTGGATCTCGGCGTACGGGCGGAACGTGCCGCAGCCGGTGAAGCGGGGCATCGCCGACGGCGTACGCCGTCTGTACACGTCTCGGTCCCTGCTCAAGTACGACACCGCGTCCAAGGGTCTGCGCTTCGGCGACGTGCTCAACCTGGTGCACGCCTCCCCCGACCCGGACAAGCCCTGGCAGGGTGCGCTCTTCCGGTACGCCCTGGACCGCCGCCACCACCCGGAACAGGCGGTTCCGCCGTCCTTTGACCGTCTGCTGACCGCCCACCGGACCCTGATGGAAGCGCCTGCGGACGAGCGGCGCGCCTTGGTGACCGGGCCGGGCGGCTCCGAGCGGCTGGCCGCGGCAGGCATGACGTGGGAGGTGCTGGCGGGTTGGCTCCACGGACCGATGGACGCCGCTGTCTGGGAAGCCATGATCCCCACGATGGCGCCGATGGCGCTCCTGCGGAACCTGCGGAACTTCGACGAGGCGGGAGTCTCGGACGACGTCGCGGCCCAGGTCGCCGCCCGTCTCTCGAACGCCTCCGAGGTGGCCCGGTCCCGGCAGTTCCCCTTCCGCTACCTGGCCGCACACCAGCACGCACCGTCGCAGCGCTGGGCGGCCGCACTGGAACAGGCACTGACCCACTCCCTGGCCAACGTACCGCCGCTGCCCGGCCGGACCCTGATCCTGGTGGACCGGTCCGACTCCATGTTCTGGGACACGGTCTCCGAGCGGTCCAAACTGACCCGGTCGGACGCGGCGGCCGTGTTCGGCACCGCGCTGGCCATGCGCGCCGAGCAGGCGGATCTGGTGGAGTTCGGCTGGAGCAGCGCGCAAGTGCCGTTCGAGGCGGGCGAGCCGGCGCTCGATGTGCTGAAACGGTTCCGCAGTCTTGGAGGCACCCACACCACGAAGGCGGTGCGGACCCATTACCGGGGGCACGACCGGGTCCTGATCGTCACCGACGAACAGGCCGCCCCCTACGGACGCGGCGGAGCGGCAGAACCGGTCCCGCCCGGCATCCCGGTCTACACCTGGAACCTTGCGGGATACCAGCCCGCCCACGGACCGACGGGCCCCCACCGGCACACCTTCGGCGGCCTCACGGACGCCGCGTTCCGGATGGTCGGCCTCATCGAGGCCGGCCGTGAGGCCGCGTGGCCGTGGACCGCCGCACCGGCGTGATCCGCACGGTCACGCCCCAGCCGGTGGATCGGGTGCGCCATCAGCACCCCTGCCCGTCCAGCGCCCATCGCCGGAAGGCACCAGACACACATCAGAACGGGGGCTCTGCGCTCCAGGCCGTGGTCGAGGGCTGTGGCGGACGGGACTTGTCCTGAGCAGGACGGCAACGGCGTCTTCGACCCGGCCGAGCCGACGAGGTACCCGGCCAACTCGTGACTGTTCACGGAGGCGTGGGGTCGCAGGACCGCGACAGCCTCCTCGGCGCGTCCGGCGCCGGCCAGCAGCTCGGCAATGTGCGGCGCCGCGTACGACGTGCCGCCCTCGGGGTGAGCCCGGGCCCGTTCGATCGCTTCGTCGACGCGGTCGCAGGCGGCCGGCAGCGGAAGCCGGATCCAGAAGGGGTCCCACTCCTCCTCGCCACGGCGTGCCTTCAAGGCATCGAGGCGGGCCGGGCCGTCCTCGGGGCGGCCCGCGTCGGCGATGAGCCCGCCGAGCTACGGGAAAGGATCAGTGAATAACGACGCCAAGGAAGCTGAGAGCCTGGCTCGGGATGCTGACGTCAGCGGTGTTGGTCCTGTCGGCGACAGGGTGCGGAACACAGCGGGCAGGGACGCCGCCGACGCATACCGGAGTTCGCGTCCAACGCCGACCGGCACGAGGCGGACCGGTGCAGAGCGTGATCCTGGTCCGGGGGCGGAGCGTGACCAGCGGCTCCGGCTCGACGCTCCGTAAGTCGGGGGCGGCCGCTGCGTCGAGGTACGTACTGTGGCGGCGTGTCCTTCTTCGCCTTTTACGACGCCGAACATTTCTACGGCGAGCCGGAGCCTGTGCCCGGGGCGCGCGTGTCCTTCGTTCCCGACAAGCTGTTCGCCGCTCGTGAGCGCCGTCCCGTGCGACCGGCGGACCGACAGCCGGTCGGCGACGAGGGACTGATGGTGAACGAGATCGCCGCCGATGCCCGGCAGTGGCCGTCCAGCCTGTGGCGCGTGGCCGATCTCGAGCCGATGCGGCCGCTGTACGGCTACAGGTGGGTGCCCTGCCGGGCCTTCACGGTCATGGAGCAGGTGCCCGAATGGCTGGTCGCCGGCCCGCACGGGGACGCCGTGGAATGGGTGATCGCCCGGACGCGAACGCTGACCGGCGCCCAGGCCGACGCCCTTGCCGCGCTGTCGGACGACGGCGAAGAGCCTCTGATACGAACACTGTGGTCTCGCTGGTCGCGAGGCCACCACACTCTTTCTCCGGTCGGATGCGCCCTGACGACTCTCAACAGGGTTGTCACTGAGGCCGCTCACCGGGTGGGCCCGCATTTGTTCGGTCCGGATGAGGAGGTCGACGTCGAGGTGCTCAGCGATCCGGCCTGGCTGCGGGCCTTTCGTGCGGCGTACGCGGCCGCGCTGGCGCTCGGAGCCCCCGAGCTGCTCGCGCCCCGGGAAAACGCGGTGCTCGCCCGTCGCTGGACCACCGTGTTCGGCTCACCTGACCTGCCCCGACGATAGCGAGCGTGGCGACACCGAGAGCCGGGTGGTGCGCATCGATCGGCTCTCGGAGTCGGGCGAGCGTGAAGTGGCCCGCTACTGGCGAAGGATGACGCATGGTCAGCCGCGCCGGGGTCGGTGACCACCGCGATCCCGGCGGCGGTTCTCCTCCAGGCGGGCCGCGCCGTCGGCATCCTGAAGCGGTCGTGATCCGCCATCGCCGGAAGGCCGGCGCTCGGCGCTGCCCCCACGCGCCTCGCCGCCGTCCACCAAGCGGACACACGGGTAACAAGATGCCCGGCGCATCTAATGTGCGAGGTGCGCCGACCGATCGAGGGGAGCCCGACATGACCGAGGTGCGGACCGAGTCAGACGTCAGTGGCACGGGCACGGTGGTGGCGCTCCGCGACGTGAGCGTCCACCGTCACACCAGCGGCCAGGTGATCCTCTCGGACATCGACTGGACGGTACGGGCCGGTGAGCACTGGGCCCTGCTCGGAGCCAACGGCGCGGGCAAGACGACCCTGCTGCGGCTGCTGGGCGCACTGATGCATCCGACGACGGGGAGCGTCGAGGTGCTCGGCTGCCGGCTCGGCCGGGTCGACGTGCGCGAGCTGCGCGCCCGTATCGGCCATGTGAGTACGGCCCAGCGCGTACCGCAGGACCTCGACGCCCACTCCGTCGTCCTGACGGGCCACACCGGCACGGTCCAGCCGCTGTGGCGGATGTACGACGCCGAGGTGCGTCGGCGTGGCCACGAACTGCTCGCCGAGCTGGACATCAAGGAGCTGGCCGACCGGCCGTACGGGGTCTGCTCGGGCGGGCAGCGGGCCCGTGTCCTGATCGCCAGGGCGCTGATGGCAGAGCCGGCCCTGCTGCTGCTCGACGAGCCGTTCAACGCCCTGGACCTGCCCTCCCGCGAGGACCTCGTCGAGGCCATGCAGCGGCTGGCCGAGAGCCGCCCGGAGCTGGCCACCGTGACGGTCACCCACCATCTGGAGGAGCTGTCCCCGGCCGTCAGCCACACCCTGCTCCTGCGCGAGGGGCGCGTCCTCGCGCAGGGCACCGTCGAGGACACCCTGACCGATTCCTGGATGACCACCTGCTTCGGACGGCGGATCACCGTGGTCCGGCACGGCGGGCGATGGGCGGCCTATTCCGGCTCCCACCAGGGTAGTTGACAGCGGTACGAAGCAACTCGCGGCGTGGGAAAGGAAAGTGACGGGCGTCATGGCCGCCCAGTGAGTGCGGACAACGCGTGCGGCCGCCCCCGGCGAAGTCCCCGGCGTGAGCGCATCCGCACGGCGGGGCGCACCGGTCGAGGGAGTGTGCCCTGTACGCGCCCCCGCCCGTACGGCGAAAATGCGCCTGTCGACGGTCATTTCGCCAAGACACCGAGTACCCCGCCGCCAAGTCACCAGGAAAGCAGGTCGGCTGTCGTGCTGTTGCGTCTGCCCACGTCCGTGTCCGAAGCACAGGAGTACATGACCGAAGGGGATGTACCCATCGGCGGCGCCACACTGTTGTGGGCCACCTGGCAGCGGGACGGGTTCCCCGACCGGGCCATGTCGCTGCGCGAGCTCCCGGAGGCCAACACGATCGAGCCCGAGGCCCTGGGTTCGGCCGTGGTGCTCAGCCGCATAGACGACCGCGTGCCGGAGGTGCTGCGCCGGGCGGCCGCCGGCGTGGGGACCGGCGCCGTACGCCGGACGGCCACGGTGGGCGGCAACATCGTCGGCAGCACGCTGCGTTGTCTGCTGCCCGCGGCCCTCGTCCTGGACGCCCGCGCGGTGATCCTGGAACCGGAGGGCGTCACCGAGACCGATCTGGCCGAGGTGCTCGCCAAGCGTCACCTGCTCCTGAGCCTGCGCTGGCGCACACCGGTCACCAGCAACTACGTCAAGGCCGCGGCCGAGCCGGGCGGACCGTCGCCGCTCGTCGTCGCCGCCGCCCTGCACCGCGTCGACGACGGCCGGACCCTCCTTCGCGTCGCGGTCCGTTCCGAGGACGAGGTGTTCAGCGAGAGCGCCGAGTGCCACGGCGACACCGACGCCGAGGACATTCTGCGCACACTGCGGAACGGTTCCCTCGGCCGGCTTCCGGCCTCGGCGGGGGAACTCGTCGGCCGACAGGTGACCGACCTGCTGGCGCGCGCCGCCGACCGCTAGAGGTACTCGTCGTCCCCGCCTTCGTGGAAGACGGGGACGGAGACGCGCTCTCCCCGGGCCCCTGCCGGCAGGGGCCCGGGGCCCGGGAATTCAACAGGTGCCGGTCAGTCGTACCGATCCGGGGACGGAGACGCAGGCGCGCCCGTCCCCGGCGGGCCGCCATCCCTGGCTTCCGGCCCGCTGAACGGCATGTCCGCCCGGCGCGGTGCCGGGGACCGCGTTCGCACGGACCTCCGGCACCGGCCGCCGGACCACTTCCCTAATTCATCAACGTGGAAATCGCACGGCGGACTCCCGACTCTGGGTCCAGGCACCGGGAACCTCCCGGACCACTCGGAGGAAGGACGGAGCACATGCCCTCCACCCGCACCCCTGCCGCCGGTTCCCCGCCGGCCGTACGACACAACCTGGTCCTGGTGGTCACCTGCGTCGCCCTCGGCGCGGTGGTCGCCGCCATGGCGTCGCTCAATGTGGCGCTGCCCGATCTCGCCCGCGAGACACATGCCACCCAGACACAGTTGTCCTGGATCATCGACGCCTACAGCCTGGTCTTCGCCTCGCTGCTGCTGCCGGCCGGCGCCCTCGGCGACCGTTTCGGCCGCAGGCGGGCCCTGCTCGCGGGACTGGCGATCTTCGGCGCCGGATCCGCCGCCGCCTCGCTGACCACCGAGCCCTCGGCGCTCATCGTGCTGCGGGGCGTCCTGGGAGTGGGGGCCGCGCTGGTCATGCCGGCCACGCTCTCGACCATCACCAGCACGTTCCCGCGCGCCCAGCGGGCCCGAGCGGTGAGCGTCTGGGCGGCGGTCGCCGGAGCCAGCGCGCTGGTGGGTCTGTTCGCCTCCGGGGCCCTGCTGGAGGGCTGGTCATGGCGATCGGTGTTCCTGCTGAACGTCGCTCTGGCCCTGGTCGCCCTGGTCGGCACGTTGCTGTTCGTGCCCGAGTCCGCGGAACCGCGGCAGCCTCGGCTCGACGTCGGTGGCGCTGTCCTCGCCGTGGCGGGCCTGGTCACGCTGGTCTACTCGGTCATCGAGGCGCCGACCCGCGGGTGGGCCGACCCGGTCACGCTCGCCGGGATCGGGCTGGGCCTGGCCGTGCTGGCGGGGTTCGTCGTCTTCGAACTGCGCCGCGAGAACCCGCTGCTCGACCCCCGGCTCTTCCGCAACCGCCACTTCGCCGCGGGCTCGCTCTCGATCATGCTTCAGTTCTTCGTGTTCTTCGGATTCGTCTTCGTGATGATGCAGTACCTGCAACTGGTGCGGGGCGACAGCGCCTTGATGGCGGCGACCGCGATGCTGCCCATGGCCGTGACCATGGTGCCTGTCTCCCGCGCCACCCCTGTGCTGGTCGGCCGGTTCGGCTTCCGGGGGCCCTGGGTGGCCGGTCTCGCCGGTGTCGCGGCAGGCATGGGGATTCTTTCCCGGCTCGACGCGTCCAGCCCGTACTGGATCATCGCGGCCGGTCTCGTACCGCTGGGTGCGGGGATGGGCCTGGCCATGACACCGGCCACGACCGCCATCACGGACGCGCTGCCGCGCTCGCTGCAGAACGTCGGTTCGGCCATGAACGACCTGGCACGCGAGCTCGGCGGCGCCCTGGGGATCGCCGTCCTCGGCAGCCTGCTCAGCGCCGCCTACCGCGACCACCTGAGCAGCCTGCCCGGCCTGCCGCAGCAGGTGGCGGACGCGGCGCGCTCCTCGCTGGCCGCCGCCCATTCCATCGGCGGCCCTGTCTCCGGCCGGGCGACGGCCGCGTTCGTCGACGGCATGCACCTGGCGCTGCTCGGCGCCGCCTCGGCCGCCGTGCTGGCCGCCGTCGCCGTCGCGGCCCTGCTGCGTTCGGCTCCGGGGCCGGAAGCCCCTGCCGAGGACGACGAGGTTCCGGGCACCGTCGACGCACGGGAGCGGGCCGCGCAGGAGCAGCCCTCGTACCTCTGAACTGCCGCAGAGAACTCCGGACCGGCGCCTCGCACTGTGCGAGGCGCCGGTCTTCGTCGTGTCGGGGGCCCGACCAGGAGACCGGAACGGGGGCGCCGCGCCGGTCTTCGGTGCGTCGGGCCCCACCGGCACGACGGAACGGGACGGCCGGTCAGGGGCGCGGCACCGGTCGTGGTCGTGTGTCGGGGCGGCCCACCCGCGGAACGGACCGACCGATGGATCAGGGGCGCGGCACCGGTCGTCCGGCGGGTCGGGCGTCCCGCTCGGGGCGGCCGGGGCCGCGCAGGGCCTGCCGCAGTTGCGGGCTCACGAAACGGACCAGGTCGTCGGTCGTCATGGAGACGATGGGCTCCAGCCGCAGCAGATAGCGGGTGGCGATCAGCCCGGCCACCACGGTGGTGAACGCGGCGGCACGTTGCCGGGCGTCGCGTCCCGGCACGAGGGCCGCGATCCGGTCGACGATCTCGCGTTCGAGCGCCTCCTTCACCAGCGAGCCGAGGGAGTCGTCGTCGATCGCGGTCTTCATCATCGCGAGCAGGGGCGGACCCGTCACGGGGTCGTCCCAGACGGCGACGACCTGACGGACGACCCGTTCGGGGAACGTGCTGAGCTCACCCTCCTGCACGACCCGCGCGAGGAGTTCGGCCGGGTTGGCACCCAGCGCCAGAGCGGCACCGAACAGCCCCTTCTTGGACCCGAAGTAGTAGCTGATCAGGGCGAGATCGACGTCGGCCTCGCCGGCGACGGCCCGGAGGGTCACCGCGTGATAGCCGTCCTCGAGGAAGCGCCGCCGGGCGACGGCCAGGATCGCGGCCCGGGTGTCCGGGCTTCCCGGCCTGCGTCCGCGCTGTGAACCGGGTTTATTCATCACAGACGAATTCTATGGCGCCGCCGAACACGTCGCGGTGTGCTCGGCGGCGTCGCGGTGCGTTCCCATGTGTCGCGCGTTCCCATGTGTCGCGGTGCGTTGCCATGTGTCGCGATGCGCTGCCGTCTGTTGCGGTGCGTTCTGATGCGTCGCCCTGTGTACCGATGTCTGCCACTTCTTACGAAATGGCATCGTTAATCCGTATGAGTGGTACATCACACACCGAGGCCGTAGCGTCGAGGCAGAGCCGACACGCTGACGGCCACATGACAGAGCGTCCCGCATGGAGCTGATATGCGCAGAAACTCAATCCGGACCGCGTTCACCGTCTGCGCGGCCGCGTCGCTCGCAGCGGTGATGGGTACCGCTTCCGCCGCCCCCGCGACCTCGCACGCCACGCACGCCACGCAGCAGCGACAGGCGCCCCCTGTGCTCGTGGACTGCTTCTGGCATCCGGATGTGCGCCCCGCCGAGTTCATCCTGGCCTGCGGCGACGGCAACAGCCGACTCGTCTCGCTCCACTGGTCGCACTGGAACCAGGACTCCGCGGTCGCCCGCGGCGTCAACATGGTGAACGACTGCAAGCCGTACTGCGCGGCGGGCAAGTTCCACTCGTACCCGGTCATCGTCCGCCTGGACCACCCGCAGCCGTGGAAGAAGCAGCCGCAAGTGCAGCACTACGCGCGGATGACGCTGACCTACACCCACGACCACCCGGACGGATACGCGCAGAAGGTCAGCTACCCGCTGTGGGACTGACGCCGGCCGTTCGCCGACCTGGCGTCGCGGACTGACGGCCCCCGCCCGAGGCCGTTCCGAGGGGTCACCCGAGAACACACAAGCGCGCCGGACTCGCCGACGGTGTTCACCGTCGACTCGCCGATGGTGAACACCGTACGGAACCCCACAGCCACGGAAACAGGTACAAAATGGGGCGTGTGGGTATCCGGCGCATGTCAGTGGACCGTCTCGTGCAGCAACCGTCGGGCCGCGGTCTGGTGGCGATCCCGCTCGCGTTGATCGTCGTGATCACCGTGGTGGACATCCGCTCCCCCACCGACGTCCATCTGGGCCCCCTGCTGGTCATCGCGCCGACCCTCACGGCCTCGCTCGCGGGCCCCGCGCTGACGGCCCTGGTCGGCGTGCTGGCCGTCGCCGCCCAGGTGGTCATCGCCGTCCTGCACGGCGGACTCGGCACCACCAACCACATCGCGCAGCTCATCGCTCTGGTGGTGCTCTCCGCCCTGGTCGTGTTCGTGTGTCATGTACGGGAGCGGCGCGCCCGGGAGCTGGTGCGGGCGCGCTCGATCGCCGAGACCGCGCAACGCGTGCTGCTGCGCCCCCCGCCGCGCCGGATCGGTCCGCTGCGCGTGGCCTGGCTGTATCTGGCCGCCGAGGACGACACCCAGATCGGCGGCGACCTGTTCGCGGTCACCCGGGCCGCCGGCGCGTCCACCCGCGTCATCATCGGGGACGTCCGGGGCAAGGGACTGGCCGCCATCGGCGAGGCCTCGGTGGTACTGGGCGCCTTCCGCGAGGGCGCCCACCGGTACGCCACGCTCCCCGAACTGACGGCGGCCCTCGAGGTGAGCGTGTGCCGGGACCTGGACGAGGTGGCCGACACCGAGCACGACCCGGGCGAACACTTCATCACGGCGCTCGTTCTCGACATCCCCGACGACGGCGCGCAGGTCGAGATGATCAACTGTGGTCATCCCCCGCCACTGCTCCTGCGTGACAACCGGGTCACCGTCCTGCACGCACGGCATCCCGTGCCCCCGCTGGGCATGTGCGAGCTGCCCGCCACCAGCCATCACTCCGATCCGTTCGCCTTCGAGGCCGGCGACTTCCTGCTGCTGTACACCGACGGCGTGATCGAGGCCCGCTCCCCGGACGGCGCCTTCTACCCCTTGGCGGACCGGGTGGCCACCCTCACCGCCTCCAGCCCCGACGTCCTGCTGCGCCAGATCCACGACGATCTCGTCCGGCACATCGGTGACCAGCCCGGCGACGACGCCGCCTTCCTGGTCATCGAACGCACCCCCGCGCACCACCTCCGCCTCTCGCACCGCACGCCGGACGGCCACCACCGGCTTCCCACCGACGGATCGCCGCCTCCCGCACAACTCTGAACGCACGACGCCCTAGGCGACACCGCGCTTCTCGCGCCCGTGCCCGACTCGCGAGGCCGGCCGCCGCGGGGCCACGATGGTGGGAGATCGACTCGACGCAGGGGCTCACCCAGGGAGGCTCCCGTGGCCCACACCTTCGGAACCGACGTCGTGGTGGCGGGTGCGGGCCCGGTGGGTCTCACGGCGGCCGCGGAGCTGCGCAGGCGCGGGGTCCGCTGCCGTATCGTCGACCGGCTTCCGGCTCGGCTCCCGTACGCGAAGGCGGTGGGCATCCAGCCGCGCACGCTGGAGATCTGGGACCACATGGGGCTCACCCGCACGGTCCTGGAGGCGGCGGTACCGATGTACGGGCAGCTCGCCTACGTCAACGGCACCGAACAGGCCCGGATCGACCTCGTCCTGCCGCCCGAGGTGCCGTACGGCTTCGCCGCCCTGCCGCAGTACGAGACCGAGCGCATCCTCGACACCTATCTCGCACGGTTCGGTACCGGGATCGAGCGGGGCACGGAACTGGTCGCGTTCAGCCAGGACGCCGACGGTGTGACGGTCGCCCTGCGGTCGGCGTCCGGAGCCGAGGAAGAGGTCAGGGCGCGCTATCTGGTGGGCTGCGACGGCGCGCACAGCATCGTGCGCAGGAAGCTGGGACTCACCTTCGAGGGCAGCGCGTTCCCGGAGGAGTACATGCTCGGTGATGTCGAGGTGGACTGGGACCTGCCGCAGGGGTACGGCGTCCGTGCCATGCACCGGAACGGCGACGGCGAGGTGGACGACATCCTGGTGTGCATCCCGCTGCCCGGCCGGAACCGGTACCGGATGTCCATGATGGTCCCGCCCGCACTCTCCACGGCGGGGCGGAACGACGGGCCGGCCGACGGCGTCGTCCACGGCCTGGACGGCGGACACGCTCCCGCGCTCTCCGACATCCAGACCGTGCTGGACCGGCTGTCCCCCCGTCCCACGACCGCCTCCCGTCTGCGCTGGTCCTCTGTCTTCCGCATCAGTCACCGGATCGTCGACCGCTACGGCGACGGCCGGGTCTTCGTCGCGGGCGACGCGGCGCACATCCACCCCCCGACCGGTGCCCAGGGCATGAACACGGGTATCCAGGACGCCTGGAACCTGGCCTGGAAACTCGTCCTCGCCATCGAGGGCGGCGCGCGCCGCGATCTGGCGGCGAGTTACGACGCCGAACGGCGTCCCGTCGGTGAGGAGGTCGTCGAGCGCACGGTCCGCCACGCGACCCAGGGCGTCCAGGCGGACCCGGCCGCCCCGGGGACCGTGATGCTGCGCGAGGCACAGCTCCTCGTCGGCTACCGCGGCAGCCCGCTCGTGGGCCCCGCCTCCGAGGGCCCCGGACCCCAGCCGGGCGACCGGGCACCCGACTGCACCGGCCTCGCGACGGACATCGCCACCTTCCCGCTGCGCCTCTACGACCTCCTGCGCGATCGCGGGCACGTTCTGCTGGTGTACGGGGACGGCGAGCAGAGCGGTCAACTCGCCCAAGTGGCGGGTGAGTTCTCCGGAGGGCGGGTCGGTACCTGCGTGATCCGGCCCGCCGGGAGCACCACGAACACCTCGGGCTCTCCGGCGTACGTCGACGCGCTCGGCGAGTTCGCCCGTCTGTACGGCGTCTCCGACGGGGTGACCGCCTTCGTGGTCCGCCCGGACGGATACATCGGCGCCCGCCTCTGTCCGCCGACGGCGGCGCAGCTGACGGCCCACCTCGCCCGTACCTTCGCCCCGGCCGACTCCGGCACCCGGTAGCGGTAGCCTCAGGCCTCAACGGGCGGGATCATTCCATCAGTTGGACCGCGAGGGTCGCGCCGAGCTCCCAGCACGCCTCGATGTCGGCCTTGCCCGGCTCGCCGGTCACCTTCACCGCCTCGGCCGCACGGCGCCAACCGAGGCCCGTCGTCACGGACTCGATGCCGCGCACCGCCCCCGTGACGTCGTTTCCGCCGTGCACGTAGTAGCCGAAGGGGCGCGCGGCCGTCGTGTCCAGGCACGGGTAGTAGACCTGGTCGAAGAAATGCTTCAGCGCGCCCGACATGTAGCCGAGGTTGGCCGGGGTGCCGAGCAGATAACCGTCGGCGGCCAGCACATCCGAGGCGGTCGCCTCCAGCGCCGCCCGCCTCACCACCCGGACGCCCTCGATCTCGGGCGCCGTCGCGCCGGAGACCACGGCTTCGAACATGGCCTGGCAGTTGGGCGAGGGCGTGTGATGCACGATCAGCAGAGTAGGCACACCCCGCACCCTGCCGCGCCGCCCGCCGTCGCCGCAAGCACCACCGGGCCGAGCCGACCGCCGACTTGGACGAGGAGACCCCGGCTCCCCGCCCGTGCCTCCGACTCCCCGCCGCAGGCGCCGGGGTCCGGGCGCCGACACCGTCCGTCACGGGTGCCGCACGGCCGGGAGGCGGCGGCCCGCCCGGCTGCACGATCGGGTGCGCGGTGCAAGGCTGGAAGTAATCCGGAGCGGTTGGAGCCCGGCTGTTTCGGCACACCGCGACCGAAGGGTGATCCGATGACCAGCCGCCGGAAGAAGGACGGCCAGCACACCTCCGGGGCCGGCACGGCCGCCGCGTCGGCCGCCCGATCCCAGCCCGCCGGGGTCGAGCAGGCCGTGGACGAGCTGGTGGCGCGTGGCCTGGAGGCATTGGGAGAGTACGCCGACTACACCCAGGAACAGATCGATCACATAGTGAAGAAGGCCAGTCTGGCCGCGCTCGCCGAGCACACCCGACTCGCCATGATGGCGGTCGAGGAGACCGGGCGCGGCGTCTTCGAGGACAAGGCCGTCAAGAACATCTTCGCCTGCGAGAACATCACCCACTCGATGAAGGGTGTGAAGACCGTCGGCGTGATCCGCCGCGACGACATCGACGGGATCGTGGAGATCGCCGAGCCCGTCGGGGTGATCGCTGGCGTCACGCCCGTCACCAACCCCACGTCCACCACCATCTTCAAGGCCCTGATGGCGCTGAAGACCCGCAATCCGATCATCTTCGGCTTCCACCCGGCCGCGCAGAACTGCTCCGCCGAGGCCGCCCGGATCGTCCGGGACGCGGCCGTGCGGGCGGGCGCCCCCGCCCACTGCGTGCAGTGGATCGAGCGGCCGTCCAAGGAGGCCACCAGCGCCCTGATGAACCACCCCGGAGTGGCGTCGATCCTGGCGACGGGCGGCAACGCGATGGTCCGGGCCGCCTACAGCTGCGGCAAGCCGGCGCTGGGCGTCGGGGCCGGGAACGTACCCGCCTACATCGAGAAGAGCGCCCAGATACGGCGTGCGGTCAACGACGTGGTGCTCTCCAAGACCTACGACTACGGCATGGTGTGCGCCTCGGAACAGGCCGTGATCCTGGACCGGGAGATCCGCGACGAGGCGATCGGGGAGTTCCGCAAGCTCAAGGCGTACACGGCCAACGACCAGGAGAAGGCGCTGCTGGAGGCGTACCTCTTCGGTGTCGGCGCCGAGCAGCAGGGCGGACGCGACTGCGCGGGCGCCCACTTGAACGCCGACATCGTCGGGCAGAGCGCGGTCGCCATCGCCGAGGGAGCCGGCTTCGAGGTGCCCAAGGACACCTCGGTGCTCCTGGTCGAGGTCTCCGAGGTCGGTGTCGAGGAGCCGCTGACCCGGGAGAAGCTCTGCCCGGTGCTGGCCGTGCTGACCGTGGACAGCCGGACCGACGGGGTGCGGCTGGCCACCGAGATGGTGGAGTTCAACGGTCTGGGCCACTCGGCCGCCGTCCACACCGAGGACGCGGCGTTCGCCGAGGAGTACGGGCATGCCGTCAAGGCCTGCCGGGTGATCTGGAACGCGCCCACCTCGCAGGGCGGAATCGGTGACGTCTACAACGCGTTCATGCCGTCCCTGACCCTGGGCTGCGGCTCGTACGGCAGCAACTCGGTCTCCGGGAACGTCACCGCGCTCAACCTGATCAACATCAAGCGGATCGGGCGGCGGAACAACAACATGCAGTGGTTCAAGATCCCGCCGAAGATCTACTTCGAGCGCGACTCCATCAAGTACCTCGCCGACATGCGCGGCGGACGCCGGGTCGTCGTCGTCACCGACAAGACCATGGTGGAGATCGGCCACCTGGAGCGGATCCGCACGGTCCTCCGGCGCCGCAGCGAGCCCTCCGAGGTCCGGGTGATCGACAACGTCGAGCCCAACCCGAGCATCGACACCGTGCGCGCGGGCGCCGAGATGATGCGCCACTTCGAGCCGGACACCATCATCGCCCTCGGCGGCGGTTCGCCGATGGACGCCGCCAAGGTGATGTGGCTCATGTACGAGCATCCGGAGGTCGAGTTCGCGGACATGAAGGAGAAGTTCTTCGACATCCGCAAGCGCGCCTTCACCTTCCCCGACCTGGGCACCAAGGCCGATCTGGTGTGTATCCCGACCACCTCGGGCACCGGCAGCGAGGTCACCCCGTTCGCCGTCATCACCGACACGGCCACCGGCCAGAAGTACCCGCTGGCCGACTACGCGTTGACCCCGAGCGTCGCCATCTGCGACCCGGCGCTCACGTCCCGTCTGCCCAAGGACATCACCGCGGACTCCGGCTTCGACGCGCTCACGCACTGTCTGGAGACCTATGTCTCGGTGTACGCCAACGACTTCACCGACGGGCTGGCGTTGCAGGGCATCCGGCTGATCTTCGGCAATCTGGAACAGGCCGTGCTGGACGGGCCGAACAACCCGGTGGCGCGGGAGAAGATGCACAACGCCGGCACCATCGCGGGCATGGCCTTCGGGTCGGCGTTCCTCGGCGTGGTGCACGCGATGGCGCACACCCTGGGCGCGACCTTCCACGTCGCCCACGGCCGCACCAACGCGCTGCTGCTGCCGCACGTGGTCCGCTACAACGGATCGGCGCCCACCAAGGTCACGAGCTGGCCGAAGTACCACAACTACGTCGCCCCCGAGCGCTACCAGGACGTCGCCCGGATGCTGGACCTGCCCGCCGACACCCCGGAGGAGGGTGTGGAGTCCCTCGCCCACGCGCTGGAGGAACTGCGCGAGAAGGTCGGCATCCCGCGATCGTTCAAGGACGCCGGGGTCGACGAGGCGGCGTTCCTGGACGCCCTGCCCGAGCAGGCGATGTTCGCCTACGAGGACCAGTGCGCGCCCGCCAACCCGAGGCTGCCGATGCTGGCCGACATGCAGGAACTGATGCGCCGCGCCTACTACGGCGACCCGGTGTGAGCCCCCGTACGAACGCCAAGGCCCCGATCGACCGAGAAGGAGTCGTACACCGATGACCACGCAGCAGCAGCGGCCCGTCCGGAGCGCCTGGGACGGCTTCCGGGGAGGTCTGTGGCGCGACGAGATCAACGTACGGGACTTCATCCAGCAGAACTACACCCCGTACGAAGGTGACAACTCCTTCCTGGCCGGTCCCACCGAGCGCACCACGACCGTGTGGAAGAAGATCACCGATCTGTTCCCCGAGGAGCGCGCCAAGGGCGTCCTGGACGTGTCCTACGACGTCCCGTCCACCATCACCGCGCACCCGCCGGGCTGGATCGACCGCGACCGTGACCTGATCGTCGGTCTTCAGACCGACGCCCCGCTGAAGCGGGCCATCATGCCCTTCGGCGGCTGGCGGATGGTGGCCGGTGCGCTCAAGACGTACGGCTATCCCGTCTCGCCGGAGCTGGAGAAGGTCTTCACGCAGTACCGCAAGACCCACAACGCCGGGGTGTTCGACGCGTACACCCCGCAGATCCGGGCGGCCCGGAAGGCGGGCATCGTCACGGGCCTGCCCGACGCCTACGGCCGGGGGCGCATCATCGGCGACTACCGGCGGGTCCCGCTGTACGGCGTGGACCGTCTGATCGAGGCCAAGCAGGAGGAGAAGGCCGACCTGGACGCCCTGCCCCGCGACCCCGCACGCCTGGAGGAGGTGATCCGCGAACGCGAGGAGATCTCCGAGCAGATCCGTGCGCTGGGCGAGCTGAAGGAGATGGCCGCCTCCTACGGATCCGACATCTCGGGCCCGGCGAGCACCGGCCGCGAGGCCGTGCAGTGGCTGTACTTCGCCTACCTCGCGGCGGTCAAGGAGCAGAACGGCGCCGCGATGTCCCTCGGCCGCACCTCCACCTTCCTCGACGCCTACCTCCAGCGGGACATCGCCGCCGGGATCCTCGACGAGAGCGCGGCGCAGGAGATCGTCGACGACTTCATCATCAAACTGCGGATCGTGCGGTTCCTGCGCACCCCGGAGTACGACGAGCTGTTCTCCGGCGACCCGACCTGGGTCACGGAGTCCATCGGCGGCATCGGTTCGGACGGCCGCACCCTGGTCACCCGGACCTCCTTCCGCTACCTGCAGACCCTGTACAACCTGGGGCCCGCGCCCGAGCCGAACATGACGGTGTTCTGGTCACCGGCGCTTCCGCAGGGCTTCAAGGAGTTCTGCGCGCAGGTCTCGATCGACACCTCCAGCCTCCAGTACGAGTCCGACGAACTGATGCGCCCGCGCTTCGGGGACGACACCGCCATCGCCTGCTGTGTCTCGGCGATGGAGGTCGGCAAGCAGATGCAGTTCTTCGGCGCCCGGGTCAATCTCGCCAAGACACTGCTGTACGCCATCAACGGCGGCCGCGACGAGCTGTCCGGCACCCAGGTCGGCCCGGCCACCGGGCCGGTCACCGGCGAGACGCTGGACTACGACGAGGTGCTGGGCCGGCTCGACCGGCAGATGGAGTGGCTGGCCGAGACGTACGTCCACGCCCTGAACGTCATCCACTACATGCACGACAGGTACGCCTACGAGCGGCTGGAGATGGCGCTCCACGACCGTGACATCCGGCGCACCATGGCATGCGGCATCGCCGGGCTCTCGGTCGCCGCGGACTCCCTGTCGGCGATCAAGTACGCCCAGGTCGCTCCGGTGCGGGACGAGACGGGGCTGGCCGTGGACTTCCGCATCGAGGGCGAGTACCCGGCGTACGGCAACAACGACGAGCGGGCCGACTCGATCGCGGTGTGGCTGGTCGAGGAGTTCATGCGCAAGGTGCGCAAGCACCCCACCTACCGGGGCGCCGAGCACACTCAGTCGGTGCTCACCATCACCTCGAACGTGGTGTACGGGAAGAAGACCGGCAACACTCCGGACGGCCGCCGCGCGGGCGAGCCGTTCTCGCCCGGCGCCAACCCGATGAACGGCCGTGACACCCACGGTTACGTCGCCAGCGCGCTGTCGGTGGCCAAGCTGCCGTACGAGCAGGCGGAGGACGGGGTCTCGCTCACGAACACGATCACCCCGGACGCGTTGGGCCGCACCCCCGAGGACCGGATCCGCAATCTGGCGGGAGTCCTGGACGGCTTCGTCACCTCCCAGGGCTTCCACATGAATGTCAACGTGCTCAACCGGGACACGCTGATGGACGCGATGGAGCATCCGGAGAAGTACCCGCAGCTCACCGTCCGGGTCAGCGGTTACGCGGTCAACTTCGTGCGGCTGACGCGGGAGCAGCAGCTCGACGTGCTGGGCCGCACCTTCCACGGGTCGCTGTAGCCGCCTGCCTCCCGGGGAGAGCGGACCGCGCACCGCGCTCCCCGGGAACCGCCACGACGGAAGAAGGCTTCGTCATGACCCTGATCCAGCCGGGACACGCTCTCCTGCCCATCGTCTCCACCGACCCCGACAGGCCCGTCGAGCAGGCCGTCCCGCAGCGCGGCACCGGGCCCCTCACCGGGTCGGTGCACTCTTGGGACATCTCCACCGGTGTCGACGGTCCCGGCACCCGTTTCGTCCTCTTCGTGGCCGGCTGCCCGCTGGCCTGTCTGTACTGCCAGAACCCCGACACCCTGCGGATGAGCAACGGCAAGCGCGCCACGACGGACGAGGTCGTCGCGGAGGCGGCCAAGTACGTGCCGTTCATCCGCGCCGCGGGCGGCGGCTTCACCGTCAGCGGAGGCGAACCGATGCTCCAGCCGGACTTCACCGGCGAGATCCTGGGCCGCTGCCACGACGACCTGGGCCTGCACACCGCCCTGGACACCTCCGGCTTCCTCGGCGCCCGCGCCACCGACGCCTTTCTGGACAGCGTCGACCTGGTGCTCCTGGACATCAAGGCCTGGGACCGCGAGCTCTACATGCGCCTCACCAGCCGTCAGTTGGAACCGACCCTGGTCTTCGCCCGTCGCCTGGCCTCACTGGGCAAGGAGGTCTGGGTCCGCTTCGTCCTGGTCCCGGGTCTGACCGACCCCCCGGAGAACGTGGCGGGAGTCGCCGCCTTCACGGCGTCCCTGGGCAACGTCACCCGTGTCGACATCCTGCCGTTCCACAAGTTCGGCGCCGACAAATGGGCGGGACTGGGCATGAACTTCACCCTCGCCGCGACCCCGGTCCCGAGCGCCGCCCAGATCGCCGAGGCCCGCTCCGTCTTCGCCTCGTACGGCCTGAACGCGGTATGACCCGCTGAACTGCCGATATGCTCGGTCTTGAGCCCGCACCGAACACTCGGTGACGAGCCCGGCGTTGGTGGTCCAAGGAAAGACCCCCCGCTTCCTGCGGGGAAATGCAGGTGCAAGGCCTGCCCGGCGCTCCACATTCACCGCCTCCGGTCATTCGACCGGAGGCGGTGTTTCGTTGTGCCGTGTCAGTGCGCTGTCGTGTCAGGGCACTGTCGTCAGTGGCCGGGAACCACGAGATGCGCCCTCTCCCGGGGACGGGTCGTGTTCAGGTAGTGCTCCTCGGCCAGGCGCCAGCGGGCCTCCCAGTCGATGGGGCCGTGGTCGTCACCGCGGGCCCGGAGCCGGCGCATGGACTCCTCGGGCGGGGTGTCGACGTAGACGACCAGGTCGTAGTGGTCGGCGAGTTCGGGCCGGGCGGTGTAGACACCCTCGACGAGGACGATGCCGTCGCAGGCGACGGCACACACCTCGTCCGTCGCCAGGGATCCGGTCGGCCAGTCGTAGCGCCGGTAGGCCGCGTCGTGGCCGGTGGCGAGCGGGGTGAGGACCTCGTCGCGCAGCCGCTGCCAGTCGAAGTAGCGGTCGTAGCCCTGGGCAGGGGTCAGTGCGGCGCGTTCGTCGGCGTCCATCGGACGGTAGAAGTCGTCTCCGTGCACGACCACGGCATCATCGAGCCGGGCCACGGCGGAGGCCAGGGTCGACTTTCCCGACCCGCCCATGCCGTCGACCGCGATCAGCACCAGTCCTTTGTCGGCGCGGGCGCGGGCGGCGGCCACGACGCGCTCCGCGACTGTTTCGATCTTCGTCATGAGGCGATTGTGTCGGCACCGGGCGCTCCGCCCGTGGCGAATGAGCAGCACTCGTACGTTCCGACGACTCACGGGTCCGGGCGGCCGGGAAGACACGACACGACTGAGGGGCCGACATCGTGATGTCGGCCCCTCAGTCTTCGAGTAGCGGGGACAGGATTTGAACCTGCGACCTCTGGGTTATGAGCCCAGCGAGCTACCGAGCTGCTCCACCCCGCGTTGGTGAAATCAACTCTACGCCATGTTTTCCGGACCCAGGACCATGATCGCCCGCCGGCGGACTGCACGGGGGCTGTCACACGTCGGTGGGCAGACCGCTCACTTCGGCGATGCCCCGCAGTTCCTCGTCCTGACGGTGCCGCTCTCCGATGAAGTCGGCGATCTCTTTGCACCGCTCGGGATCATCGGCGGTACCCGAATCCGTGACGACCCGGACGACACCGATCTCCTCGGTCTCCAGCTCGACGATCCGGTTGTCCAGGCGTCCCGTGACGGCCACGGCGACCACGAGGGACGCCTCGTCACGGACCTCCTGCGGGACGCTCTCGGGTTCCGCGCCGTCGAGACACAGTTCGATCGCTCCCACCCTCTCCTCCCTGATCGCTTCGAGTACGGGCTCGACCATGCGCAGCAAGAGCGCGTAGTCCGCCGGAGCCATACGCAGGCGGAGCATTTCGAGGTACAGGTCGAGGGGCCGGTCATCCGGTGCCTGCTCTGATGCGTCCATGGAGCTTCGCCTTCCCCAATGTGGACGACATGATCGCGTCTCCCACCAGCATGCTGCGAATCGGCTCGCCCCGCCGGTCGAGACGACCGCCCGGAACACGGCCGAGGGGGCTCGTGCCCTGTTCGCACAGGCCACGAGCCCCCTCAAACTCGTTGTCCGGAATTCGTCCGTCAGGACTCGTCCGGCGAGTTTCATCCGCCAGGAGTCATCCGTCAGGACTCATCCGTCGGGAGTCGCCCGTACCGGGCTGTCCGTGTCACGCGTAGGTGCGCCGGATCCGGTAGAGCACGAAGATGCCGGAGAGGACGAAGATCCCTCCGATCACGCCCGGCCACAGGTTCGCCCCGGTCTCGGCGAGCCCGCCGGTCCCGACCGCCTGCGGCTCGATCCCCGACGTGGCCGGCGGGTAGGACCCGGCCGGGGGTTCCGTCTGCGCGGGTGTCCCCACCTCGGCGCCCTGGTCGTCGCCCGGGGTCGTCACATCGGACTTGGGCTCCACCGTGGCGGGAGGCGCGTCGTCTCCGGCCGGCTCGGTGGCCGGGGCTTCCTCGGTGGGCTCTTCGGCCTGACCGCCTCCGTTGTCACCGGAGCCCTGCTCACCCTTGCCGTCGGACGGGTCGTCCGCGGTGGGCGCCGGCTCCTCGGAGGGGTTCTCCGCGGGCTCCTCGGAGGGGTTCGGGTCCGCCTCCGAGGGGTTCGGGGCCGCCTCGGAGGGGTTCTCCGCCGGCTCCTCGGAGGGGTTCGGGTCCGGCTCCGACGGGTTCGGGGCTGCCTCGGAGGGGTTCGGCTCGGCGCTCTGCGACGGCTCGTCGGTGGCCGGCGGATCCTCCTGCTGCCCGCCCCCGTCACCGGCGCCGGCGCCGCACTTCTTGCCGCTGTTGATGCAGTCGACCACGTTCTTCATGGTGCCTTCGTCGAAGACGTTGATGAAGTCGCCGTGGTCCGTGACCGGCTTGTGGAGGTTCTCCGGGAAGGAGTCCACCGCGAACAGCGGCGAGGTACGGCCGCCGTCCTGAAGGCTCGGCGCGTCGATGTCGTAGACGATGCGCTGCACCAACTGCGGAATCGCCTTGAAGGCGCCCGGGCAGTTGCCCTGTGCGTCCGCGAAGGCCACGTGGGTACGGTGGTTGGCGCTGTCGATGTTCGCGCCGTCCCAGCAGCTCTGGAACTTGAAGGTGCGCACCACGTCGCTGCCCTGCGGGCAGAGCGGGTACTTGTCCTTCAGCTGCCGGTCCTCGAAACCGGTGCAGCTCCAGGAGGCGTTGGCGTTCGCGGGGCCGTTGACGAAGGCCTTGGCGTCACCGGTGATGATGCGCAGCAGCCGCGGCATCTCCGTGACCTTGCTGCGCGGGTTGCCGACGAAGGTCAGCGTGACCTGCTTGGGCGTGACGATCTTGCCGGCGTTGCCCTCGGTCCCGCCTCCGGGGGAACCCGCGTCGCGTTCCTGGGTTCCGTTCTGGAGGCGCACCACGGGCCAGTAGTACGAGGACTTGTCGCCCTTGTCCTGGCAGGAGGTGTCGGCCTTGACCAGGTCGTCGTCACTGGCGAAGGCCGTGTTGGACTGGTTGCCGATGTAGTCGTGGAAGTGGTGGGCGCCGTTGGTGACACCGGGAGCCACGATCACGTTGTCCGAGTTGAACAGGCCGTTGGCGTTCACTCCACAGCTGGAGACGAACTCACCCTGGGAGGCGTCGGCCTGGGGCTGCGGATTCGCCACGTTGGGCTGGACGGACTTGATGTCCGCGTAGTCGGCGGCCACGGGGCCGTTGCCGGCCGGTGCGGCGCCTCCCTGCTGGCCGCCCTGGTTCTGGGGCGCGCCGGCGCTCGGTGACGCGCTGTTCTGGTCCTGCGGCGCGGCGCTCTGACCGGTGTCCGCCCCGGTGCCGGGCTGGTTGCCGGAGGGACGCAGAGTGCAGGCCGCGAAACCGTCGAGCCCGCTCGGCGGGTCGCCCGCGGCATCGATCGCGGCCACGATGCGGCCGATCGACTCGGACCGCTTCTCCTTCAGCGGATTCATGATGGCGTCGGCGCCGCTGTCGCCGTTCTGCTGCATCTGGTCGGCTTTTGCCTGGAGTTGCCGGTACGCCTCGGCGATCTGCTGGTCCAGGTCTGCCAGTTCCTTGTCGACGCCCTCCTTCGCGGCGTCCGGAACCGTCTTCAACTGTTCACCGACGTCAGGGCAGTCGATGGTGGCGGACCCGGCGGACAGGACGTTCGCGTCCGTGGCACCGGTCTCGCTCGCCGATGCGTAGACGTTGATTCCTACGAGTCCGCCTCCGCCCAATATCAGTGCGAAAGCTGCAGAGGTCGCGCGGCGTGCGCCCGTTGGGCGTCTGCGCGTGTTGCGTCCCAAGGTGGTGCTCCTACGCGTCGTGGTCGGCTCGACATGGAAATCCCCCGCCCCTATACGCACGCGGGTCGCGTTGTGTTCAGCCGTCTCCCGAATTCACAGTGACCCCGTATGGAGCAACTGCCCCAGGGCGCTTCGGTGAACGCCGGAGGACCCGCTCGCCCCGGGCGGACCGGGCGGACCGGGCGGACCGGGCGGACCGGGCGGACCGGGCGGCGCCGAGCGTGGCCCGCACACCCCTGCGGTTGCACCGGGCGCGGACCGATGGCCTGATGGGAGCACTGCACCACGGGTACGCCCTGGACGTGGGGCCCCGGTCATGACCCGGGCCGGTGGCACAGGGCAGGGTGCTCCGCCGCTTCCGCCGTGGGCACGGCCAGGGCAGCGGCGTGAGGCGGTGGACCAGTGACGGGAGCGGCGATCGACTTCGGCGGTGTCTTCCACGCCCTGCCCGGCATGGTCGCCCTGCTCACCCCGGAGATGGTCTTCGTGGACGCCAACGACGACTACCTGAGCAACTCCGGGCGCTCCCGGGAGCAACTGGTCGGCCGGT
The DNA here is from genome assembly GCF_036063235.1 of Streptomyces sp. NBC_00386. NCBI lineage: Bacteria > Bacillati > Actinomycetota > Actinomycetes > Kitasatosporales > Streptomycetaceae > Streptomyces > Streptomyces sp. NBC_00386. Next base: position 9,021,398 of record NZ_CP107950.1, on the reverse strand, counting down.
ACCTCTTCGACGTCTTTCCCGACCGGCCGGGCGACCCCGCCTCCACCGGGATGCGGAACCTTGAGGCGTCCCTGCGCCGGGTGGTGGAGTCCGGCGAGCGCGACGCCATGGCCCTCCAGCGGTACGACGTGGAGTCACTGGACCGGCCGGGCGTCTGGGAGGAGCGGTACTGGAGCCCGGTCAACGCCCCGGTGCTCCACGCGGACGGCACGGTGGCGCTGGTGGTGCACCGGGTGGAGGAGGTCACCGAACTCATCCGCGCCCGCGGCGGGCTCGCACCGGGCGACCGGACCCCGGTGCTGGAGGCCGAGTTGTACACGCGGGCCCGGGAACTGCAGGAGGTGAACGAGCGCCTGCGGCGCGCCCACGCCCGCGAACGGGAGGTCGCCGTCGCGCTCCAGGACGCTCTGCTGCCCTCACCGAACCAGGTGGTGACGCACCATGCCGCCATGCGCTACCAGCCGGCCACGAGTTCGCTGAACGTGTGCGGGGACTGGTACGACCTGGTGGCACTGGACGGCGACCGGATGGCGGTCGCGGTGGGCGATGTCGTGGGCCACGGGCTGCCCGCCGCCTGTGTCATGGGCCAGTTGCGCAGTGCCCTCAGTGCCGCGTCCCGGGCCTCCGCCGGTCCCGCGCGCGCACTCGAGGTGCTCGGGCTGTACGCGCGTTCCGTCGAGGGTGCCGAGTCCACCACGGCGGTGACGGCCTGGATCGACTGGGAGAGGCACACCATCGCGTACAGCAGCGCGGGACATCCTCCGCCGGCTCTCCTGCGCGGCGACGGGACAGTGGAGTTCCTGGACGGGGCGACCGACCCGCCGCTGGGAGCCCGGCCGGAGCACGCGGACCGCCCCGAGGCCGCGACGGACTTCGTCGCGGGCGACACCCTGGTCCTGTACACCGACGGTCTGATCGAGCGCCGCACCGAGGACATCGACGTAGGCCTCTCACGACTCGCCGCCGCGCTGATCCGCCACCGGGGGGCCGAGCCCGAGGCCCTCGCCGACGCACTGCTGTCGGAGCTGCTCCCGCCCGGTGGCGTCACCGACGACACGGCGCTGGTGATCCTCCCGCTGTGAACCCGACCGGCGGGGGACGGCTCCGGGGCCGACGGCCGCCCGGCGGCGGTGGCCACCGGACGGCGTCACCCGGTGGAGGCTGCCAGGGTGAGCCGGTGGGAGCGGACGACCGCGAGCACGCATGCGGCGAGGAGGGCCGCGGCCAGGGCGGCCAGGGCACGCAACGGCCCCGTCGGCACCGGTCCCGCGGTCAGGGCGTGTGGCGGCATCCGCCCCCCGGGGTCGTAGACGACGGCGAGCACGTCCCCCGGCCGGGTGGTCCGCCCGCATCCCCGCCATACGCGGACCTTGAGCGGTGCGCCGTCCCGGGCGACCACCGAGCACAGGTAGCGGGTGCGGCCCGCGCCCTCCTTCCCGCCGCCCTCGACGGACGTGACGACCATGGGCGCCACCCGCTCGCCGTCCGCCGGCACCACGTCCGCCGCGGCCTGCGGGGTCTGGAGGGCGAGACACACGCCGAGGGCCGCGACGATACCGATCAGCGCCCGCCCCGCCCGCAGGAGAACCAGGTGCAGGACGAGGATCCCGGCGCAGACGAGTCCGGCCTCACCGCTGGCCAGTACCGGCACTCCGGTCCGGTCGCCGAGGACCCCCGCGCCGACGATCGATCCGACCCCCAGCACTCCGGCGAGGATTCCCTCTCCCACCAGCCACCGGGGCGGCCATCCGACGAACTCGGAGGGCCCCCACACCGTGCTCCGCATGTACGCCGTCAGGTCCGGCTCCCGGACGGGCGCAGGACGACGCCACCCGCGCATACCTGGACCACCCACCATTCCTCGTCGTTCGACGCCTCGTATCCTGCCGTCCGGGCACGGGCCGTGGCCCTGCCCCGGTCCGGAACAGATGGCGTGGACAACGTTGCCGGGAGTCGGCAGCGAGGATCCGGTCGGACCCCCCGGGAGCGAAGGCGGTCCAGACATCCTGGTGACGGAGTGTCAAATATGCTGATTCCGGGTGCAGTCGGCTCTCTCAGCCCTCGGTGGCGGGGTTCTGGCGGGGTGGTACCGCCGAGGATCGCGCCAGCAGGACGCGTCCGCTGAGGCCAGCCAGCAGGAGCCCGGCCACCATGGGCACGAGGCAGAGAGCGGGACCCGAGGACCAGTCGACGGCAGTAGCGCGGCAGGACAGCACGACGGTCACGGCGACGGCGGTCCCGGGCAGGGCGATCAGAGCCGGGCCGGTGCGGCCGAGGTCGTCCTCGGCGAGCGCGCCGAGGACGCCGACACCGAGGGCCAGCGCCCAGACCCCGAGCGCCTGCGCGTCGGGGCGGTCGACGCTCCACGGCACGAAGTCGGCCCAGAAACCGGGCCGGACGAGCAGACCCGTGCCGATACCGAGCCACGCGGAACCGAGCACGGCCAGCGCCGGTTTCGACCAGCCGGGCAGCGGCGCACCGCGCGGGCCGAGCGGCCGGCCGGGGGTGAGGTACTGCAGGAACAGCGCGATCAGGACGCACACGCACAGGGCGCCGAGCACGAAGAGCCAGCCGAGGCTGAACAGCACGGGGACGATGGAGCCGCCCCGGGCGATGTACAGCTGCCCCGCGTTGAGCAGGCTCACGGTGAACAGCCCGACCAGGACGACCGCCAGCGGGTGGACGAGCGAGCGGACCTCGTGCCAGGCGCGGGCCCGGCTCACCGCGAAGAGTCCGGGCGCGGTGCCGAGCATGGCCGCGCCGATCAGCCCTGGAGTGAGCGACTCGGGGGAGCGCCACGCACCGAAGACGTGTCCGGTGAGGGCCACGGCCGCCAGCAGGCCGCCGACGAGGACACTGACCACGGCGACCGCAGTGGCCAGCATCGCCACTCCGGCGGTCAGCGCCCGCCCGCCCGCCGCGAGGGGTCTCGGCTGCCCGGGGACGTCGTCGGGCCGGGGCGGGTCGGATGCGTTCGGCATGGGAATTCCGTTTCCGGACGTAGGGCGCGACGGAGTGAACGAGCCGGGGAGCGAGGAGGGGGGCTACGAGACCGGTGCCGAGAGGCGGGAGGGCGAACCGGGGGCGGGCACGGCCCTCTTGAGGACCTCCCGTGCGTACATGACGCGCACGCTGACGATCAGGGTCGCCGTGAACGCCATGGCGCCGCAGCCGATCGCCGCCCCCGCGGCCAGTGCCGTGAGCCCGTCGAGCCCCAGCGACCGTTCGAAGAGCGGAGCGGCCCCGGCCGACAGCACCGGCGCCAGGCACAGGGCCACCCAGTGCAGACGCCACTCCTCGCGGGCCCAGAGGCGGCCCTCCCGGCCGGCGCGCCTCGCGCGCAGGGCCATCACCGCGTACGTGACGGCGTACGGCAGGAGATAGGCGAGCAGGAGCCTCGTCCCCCGCGTCCCGTGGTCCAGCGAGGCGCGCGCGATCCAGGTCAGCGCGGCCGCTCCGGCCAGGTGCGCGAGGGCCAGGACGGGCACAGGGGCCCACGACCCGGACACCCCCGCGACCTTCGCGCGCCGGTCGAGGGAACGCGAGGCGATCAGGGCGCCGAAAGCGACGACGGAGCCCAGGTGCATGGTGGCCAGCTGGTTGATCTCGGCCATGGACAGTCCCGGCAGGATCAGCGGCAGGCCACCCCACTCGAAGCGGAGCAGCGGGGCGGTCAGCAGAAAGCCGTAGCACAGCAGCATCCAGCGCTGGTGCAGGTCGGGGAACCCTCCGACGGCGGCGAGCACTCCGAACGTCACGCTCATCACGGTGCCCACCAGGATGGTCGCGAGCACGATCCAGAAGGCGGCGCCGCTGAAGGCGTCCTCGGGAGCCGTGCGCGCCAGGTACAGCCCGGCGCCCGCCATCGAGGCGTACACGGTCACCGCGAAGACCACCCCGAGACCCCGGTGCAGCCGCGTGCGCCGCCGTACGGCGGTGAGCACCTGCGCGGGGCCCAGCAGCATCAGCACACCACCGAGCACCGAGTGCACGATCATCGGCACGAGGCTGTGGCGGTACGGCCCGATCCGGGTGGCCAGCGCGTCGGCCACGTAGCGCGGCGAGACCACGTGGGCCAGGATCCACTCACCGAACGCCGGCGCGCCGGGGTGCGCGTACGGCCACAGCTCGGTCATCGCGATCGGCGCGTAGCCCACGCACACGGCGGACACGGCGATGACGGCGAGGCGGCGCCAGGTGGTGCCCGTGGGACGACGCACGACGACTCCCTGCTCGTGGCCGCGGCCCGGCCATCGATAGTCTCGTTTGGACTATCGAGACGGTAGGGCCGTCCACCGCCGGGGTCAACGGTCTGTCGTGTCCTCGTCCCGGCGCTGCACCCATTGCCAGAAGTCGATCATCATCCGCTCGTACCGGATTCCGAACTCCAGCGCGTCCCGCTGCCCGCGCGTCAGCAGTTCCCCGACGGTCTCGGCGAGTTCCTCGTACTCGCCCAGGGTCCGGCGGTGCTCACCGAGCTGTACGGGACCGAGCACGGCGGGCTCGCCACCGAACCACAGCTTGAGGATGCCGCGCTCACGAGCCTCCACCGGGACGAACTCGGGGTCCTCGAGCCAGCCCCGCAGGGCCGCCCTGCCCTGGTCCGTCAGCGTCAGCACCCTGCGGTTGCGGCCGCTCTCCTGCCGCACCTGGGACAGCATCCCGGCGTCGAGGAGACGGTCGCACTGCGCGTACACCTGCGCGTGCGGCACCGACCAGAAGGGCGCGACCGTCCGCGCCGCCTCCCCTTTCACGTCGTACGCGCTGGCCTCGCCCAGCTTGTCGATGATGCCGAGGACGAGATACGAGGCGGTGGTCAACCGAGCGTCAGCCATGGGGCGACCGTATCGCCACACGATCACCGGGCGGCAGGCACCGCCGGGCAGGCTCACCGCACCGCCGGCTCCGCCCGACGCGAAGAAGATCCGGGTGCCCGGCACAATGCGGGGTATACGGGCGATCACACAACCGACCGCACTTCAGGCCCACTCGCCGGCCGCACTAGGAGCTCCTGTGACCACCTACGTCATCACCGTTCCCGGGACGTTCGTCCACGGCCTGCCGGATGCCTCCCGTGCCGACGTGGAACGCAGGCTTCGCCCCCAGGATCCGCAGAACACGGACCTGGGCGAGAGCGAGGAGCTGAGCCTGCTGACCGTCGACGAGGACAACAGGTTCTCCGTCCGGCTCGAGGTCGAGGCCGCGGACCGGAGAAGCGCCGAGGCCGAAGCCGTGCGGCTCGTCTCCGGCGCACTCCTGGACAGCGGCCTGTCCCCCGACGACGCCCCGCTGGGGCCTGCCGCCGTCACGGGGATCGACAGCGAGTTCTGACGGCACGCCACCGCGCCCGCCCTCGCGGACGACGGCACTCCACGAACGGGCCTGTACGCCCCGGACGGCGGTACGCCCCTGAGCCGGACCGGAGCTCAGACCGGACGTACGACGCTGTGGATGGCCGCCTGTCCGGCGTATTCGACCGACTCCTCGGTGATGCGCGCTCCGGGACTCGGAGCGTGGACCATCATGCCGTCACCCACGTAGAGGCCGACGTGACTCACGTTGGCGTGGAAGAAGACCAGGTCACCCGGCTGCATGGCGCCGAGGGCGACCGCCGGGCCGACCTGTGCCTGGTCCTGCGTCGCACGGGGGAGCATGACCCCGGCGCTCTTCCAGGACGCCTGCGTGAGCCCTGAGGGGTCGTACGAACCGGGTCCGGACGCTCCCCACACGCAGGGTCTGCCGACCTGAGCGCGGGCGAAGGCGACCGCCTCCGCGGCCCTGCTGTCGGGTCCGACGACCGGCGGGGCGGCGGGCGCGACGAGGCTGTCGATACTGAACCCGGGGTTCGTGTCGACGGCTCCGGGAGCGGCGGGCCACGCCTGCTGCTTGCCGGCCGTCCGCAGCGACTGCCGCCAGGCGTCGTCGGCCGGCGGGGGCGCCGGCTGGTTCGCCGGAGGCACGGGGGCCGGCTGATACGCGGCGGGACCCGGTGCCGGCTCGTACACCGGAGGCTGAGGCACCGGCTCACTCACCGGGGGCATCGGAGCCGGCTGGTACGAGCTGGGAGGGGTCGCCGTCTCGTACGCGAGGGGCAGGAGCACCGACTTGTACTCGGAGGGCGGGGGCGGCGGCTCGTACCCGAGGGGCAGGAGGACCGACTTGTACTCGCCGGTCGGGGGCGCCGCCTCGTACCCGAGGGGCAGGAGGACCGACTTGTACTCGCCGGTCGGGGGCGCCGCCTCGTACCCGAGGGGCAGGAGGACCGACTTGTACTCGCCGGTCGGGGGCGCCGCCTCGTACGCCCCGGGCATGGAGCCCGTGTCGAAGACCATGGGCATGGGCGCCGGCTGGGGTGCCGCGGGCTGGGGCGTGGGCTCGTACGGGGCGAACTGGGGCGCCGGCTGGAACACGGGTGCCTGACCGACCGAGGGGAACGTGCCGGTCTGGCCGACCGACGGGAACGAACCCGTCTGACCGACCGACGGGAAGGAGCCGGTCTGACCGACCGACGGGAACGAACCCGTCTGACCGACCGACGGGAACGAACCTGTCTGACCGACCGACGGGAAGGACGGGAGCCGGGGTTCCTCCACCGGCCGGTACTCGATCGCCGGGGCCTGCGCGACGGGCATGCTCTGCCGTGCCGCGTACCGTGCCATCAGCTCCTGTGCGGCGGCGAGCTTGCGCCGGGCGGTCTGCTTCTTGACGTGCAGCGACGACTTCTGTGAGGCGGTCTCCGGAACGGACCCCGCGGGAAGCGCCGCACGGCCCGCCGCCTCGGCTCCCGGTGCCGGGGCGCGACCGGCCGTCGTCCCGGCCGCCGGACCCGCGGTCAGCTCCAGGACGGGGCGCGCGGCCGGCTCCGAGGCCGGACCGGCGGTCAGCTCGAGCATCGGTGCCGCTGTCAACTCGGCGACAGGCCGGATGATCTGCTCCAGCTGATACACCGTCGGAAGTTCCCCCGCGGACCCCTTGGGGCCTTTCGCACCCTCCCTCGGACGGGCACTCCCGCCGCCGCGCTCCGGCTGTCTGTCGGCCGGAAGGGTGGCCGGAGCCGAGGGTCCGTACCGGGAGCGCGCCCCGTCGTACAACTGCCGCATCAGATCTTCCTGGGCGGGATCGGAACCCCCGCCCCCCTGACCGGCGCCCCGTCGGCCCGGCCTGCGGGTGGAGTTCGCCGAGGCACGGGTCCCGTTGAATTTACCGGTGGCGAGCTCCGCCTGGTCGTAGAGGGACGAGAGCCGTCGGGCGACTTCTTCGCCGCTGGGCGGGGTGCGTTCCGGCGCCATGGAGTGGTGCTCCTTCCGTCGTCCGCCTACCGGGTTAGCTGTCGGGTTCGGGCGGACGATTCCGGAAGGTATGCCCTACGGCCCCTGCCCCGTAAGGCAGTTGGCCGATTCACCCCAAGTTCGGTGGGTCCCCGGCTCCAGCTGCCACGAGGACAGGCAGGATTCGGCGGAGGCCGCGCCGCCCGGCGAGCTCCGCCGGAGGGAGTCGGGCGGCCCGGTCGCCAACTTAGCCATGTTGTGCACCCGATGTGAAGATCCACGTCCCAGATGTCCGATACATTTTCGTGACCTTCATCGCATCACCTCGCAGCGCGACGGTGAGGACACGGGCCGTGCTCGAAAAGGCCGCTGAGCAAGGATGTTGGGCGCTCGGGGCCCGATGCCCGTCCCGGCCCCGCCCCGGACGCCGCTCGGCCGGACCGCCCCGCTCCACCCCGATCGCCGGCCGACCCGCACGGGGCCGGCCCGTCCAGGTCCGCCGGTCACCCGCCCAGCCGCCCCGGATGTGTCGAAAGCGTGCACAGAACTGACGTTCCCTGGCATGTCGTTCGACATCGACGGCACCCATTGGTCACACCTTGACCAGTTCTGGCCGAGCTGGCCGGATGACCACTGCGACCACGTGCCGGCCGTACCGTCGAGGCACGTCAGACCACGAGAGCGAGTCGAGGATCCCCACGTGCACGATGCGCCGATCTATGCCCAACTGATCTCCGAACGCGGCGACATACCGACGCTCGTGCGAAGCGAGGCCCGTCGGCTGCAACGCGACTTCGAGTGGATCCTCAGCTGGGATCCGTCGACGGGCGCCCCGCTTCCCGCGTCCACCGCACGGCCGTCGTCCGGCGCCCGGCGCCCCTTCTCCCCCACCCCGGATCCCGACGACCGGCTCGACACCCGCGGCCCCTGACGGCCGGCCGAATCCGACCGGAGGCCGAGGACCGGCCGGACGTCCCTGGCGGCCATCGACCCTCGAACGCCAACCGGTGACCGTCTGCTCCATCGGCCGGCACGTCCCGGGCGGCCGATGGAGCAGCCGCTCCCGACGGGTTGTCAGAGGACGCCGGGCTCGCCGCCCGGCCGTTCGGCGGGGAGCGGGTCGAGCCCAGCGCCGATCCGGATCACCAGATCGGCGACCGTCGCACCCGTGGCCCTGTGCCAGGTCCCCGCGCGCCGGAGCATGGCATGGTCACCGCCCTCGACCCGCACGGCGTTCGCGGAGGATCCCGCCTCCACGGCCCGGCGGACGAGGGCGAACGACTCCGCGGGGTCGGTGACCCGGTCCCGGTCGCCGTGCAGCACGATGACGCGTTTGCCCCGGAGGTGGGCCACCGGCTCACCCTCCGGGCACCAGGGCGCCAGCGCCACCACGGCCCGGACCTGAGGCGCGGCCGCGGCCCGCAGGGCCGCGCGCCCGCCCATCGAATGGCCCACGAGCACGACCGGCACCTCCCCCACCAGAGCGGCGAGTTCGTCCAGTGCCCGCAGAACGTCGGCGACGGGGTCGGCGTCAACGCCGTTCCATCCCCGGTAGCGGTAGCGCACCTGCCCGACGAACGCGTTCCCGTCCGGCAGGGCCCGCGTCACGGAGCGCACGAACGGCCGCATCCGGGCGCGTGCCACATTCCACGGCCGCAACGGGTCCTTGCTGTCGACGGTTCCACCGTGAAGGATCAGTACAGCGGCACGCGCGGGACCCGCGTCCGGACGGACGACGTGACACGGCCGCAGCGCCACGGGGGCGCCGCTCGCCCCGGACCGGGACACATCATCGGCGGACATCCGCACAGAGCCTCGCATGACACCTCTCCACCTCGCGGCGCTCCCGCACGCCTCGCACCGGACCGTGAGGAGGGATCGTCTCACCGGCCACCGGTCGCCGACCACCTGCCACCCTTCATCCGGAGCCGACCAAGCCGTGGTCTCAGCCCGTGTTCTCGGGCCGCGCGCGGTAACCGTCGCGCCACTCCTGGTAGAAGCGCCAGAGGCGTGCCGCCTGTGGGCAGCGTCCCGACTCCCGTCGGCACGTGCGGCAGTTGCCGACGTGACTGATGTAGGCGGTCTCGGGGGCGTCCCGCCCCGGCTCAGGATTCGGCATGGTCCTCGGCACCTGTCGGTGCGACGCGCACCGGCGCGGCGTCGCTTCTGATGCCGTGCTTCCGCGCCAAGGGCCTCGGCGGATGCACCTGCCGAGGACTCTGGTGCCCGGCCCGCGGATCTCAGTGGCCGGCGTGCGGCTTCCGGGCTCCCGCCGACGGCCGCCCGGTTCCCGTCTCAGTCGAGGAGGTCGGCGCCGTACTCCTCCGTTGCGGGGAAGGGCCTGCCGACCCGGGACCTGCGGACTGTCAGCCGGGCCACCTCGAAGTCCATCTCGAAGGCCTCGGGAGGCGGCGGCGGGTGGTAACGCCCGGCGCATACGGACAGGTTGACGATGAGATAGGCGTGCCAGGATCTGCCCACTCCGCGCCGGTCGTCGAAGACCTGGATCCCGTTCACCCACCACACGACCCGCTGGGCGCCGAACTCGACCATGAGGTCGACCCAGGCACCCGGCCGAATGGCGGGGTTCCGGTAGTAGCGGTGGGTGTTGCGTACGTGGTTGGACAGTTCCAGCAGGTCCGGGTTGTCGGGGTGGTACTCGAAGACGTCGATCTCCTGACCGCCGTCCCGCCATGTCCAGACGGCCGGCCAGGCCCCGGTCGCCGTCGGCAGCTTGACCCGCGTCTCCAGCACGTCCCCCGTACGGACCATGAACCCGTCCGCGCTGCCCTCGGTGGTGAGGAGGCCCGCGTCCCAGTCACCGTCCGGGCGTCGCGTGGCCAAGAAGCGGCCCGTCCGGCAGTAGGCGGGGTCGGTCACCAGATGGTCGAGTTTCCCGTCGTCCGGATTGACCGGACCGCCGTCGGGATAGGCCCAGGAATGGCCCGCGACCCACTGACGAGGCGAGGCGAAATCCGCCGTGAAGACGACATCGGACACGCGGCACTCCTCGATGACGACGTTGCGCGTACCTCCAGGTTCTCCCCAAGCACCGGACATCCACGCCCTGTTCACGACAACCCGCCACAAAACAACCCATCGGGGTGAACCAGTCGTACTCCGGCGCACCGTGTCTTCGGCCTGCCGCGCCTCGCCCCACGGCCCGCACCCCCGTACCCGCCCGCACGGCGCCCGGTTCGGCCGGCCGCCTGGTCGGGTGCCGCGTCCCGCGCACCCGACCAGGCTCCGCCGACTACAGGTAGGGGCGGGTGATCAACTCGATGGCATGGCCGGCCGGGTCCTTGAAGTACACGCCCCGGCCGCCGTGTTCGTTGTTGATCTCGCCCGAGCGCCGCATCCGGGGATCGGCCCAGTGCTCGATGCCGTCGTCACAGAGCCGCCGGTAGGCCCGGTCGAACAGCTCGTCGTCGATCAGGAACGCGTAGTGCTGCATCTGGATGTCCACCGGGGGCTCGGCGAACTGCAGCAGCACGCCGTCCGTCAGCTGGATGTTGGTGAAAGGCCCCCAGGACGGCGCTTCCGGCAGTTCCAGCAGCTCCCGGAAGAAGCGTGCCGACTCGTGGCGGTCCTTGGCTGCGATGATGGTGTGATTGAAGGTGACTGTCATTCGACTGACCTCAGTAGTGCTCGACACGGAAAAGGGACTCGCGGTGCACAAGCACTGGGAGGTCCACGTGCCGGACTGAGACGGTGCCTTCGGCGCACCCATCGGGCGATCAGCCCTCCACCGGATTGCCCATCCGTGTGTGGCTCGACGCCGGTCCGGTGTTCACGTCGGTGACGCTACTTGATCCGGTCGACCACTACAACGCCCCCGGGCGCGGCAGACTGAACGCCATGACTTCACCGGACCCCAAGGCCGAACTCCACCGCTATCTGCAGTCGGCTCGCGACGCCCTGATCTGGAAGCTCGAGGGTCTCTCGGAATACGACATCCGCCGCCCGTTCACCCCTACCGGGACCAACCTGCTCGGTCTGGTGAAACACGTGGCCACGATCGAACTGGGTTACCTCGGCGACACCTTCGGACGGCCGTCCGGGGAGCCGCTCCCCTGGCTGGAGCACGCCCACGAGACGAACGGGGACATGTGGGCCACCGCGGACGAGACACGCGAGTTCGTCGTGGGGCTCTACCGCCGGGCATGGGCTCACGCGGACGCGACGATCGACGCGCTGCCGCTGGAGACGACCGGCACGGTGCCGTGGTGGCCCGCCGGGAAGAACGAGGTGACGTTGCATCACGCGGTCGTTCGTGTGCTCGCCGACACCCAGCGGCACGCCGGGCACGCCGACATCATCCGCGAACTCATGGACGGCGCCGCCGGGATGAACGAGGACAACGACAGCCTGATGCCGGGTGACGCGGCGTGGTGGGAGGACTATCGGGCGCGGCTGGAGCAGGCGGCCCGGGACGCCGACAAGATCGGCTGACACCGGCGCCGGATCCGTCGGGCCGGCCGGGTGCCGAGGGCGTCACGCACCCGGCCAGGCCCCGCGCCCCGCCAGGTCGAGAACGAGAGCGGCGATGTTCCACGCATCGTCCTCGCCCCGGTGATGCCGCCCCTCCAGGGGCAGTTCGGCCAGGCGGAGGGCCTGCGCCATCCCCGGCCGCTTCCGCAGCCCGTGAGCTGCGGTGAAGACCGCCTTGGCGTTGGCGTGCCGGTGGCCGAAGGGGTACGGAGTCTCCGTGGCCGCGCACTGACGCGTGAACTGATGACGGTCGTAGTCGCCCCAACTCGCCCACGGCCGCTCCCCCGTACGATGCCGCGCGGCCAACTCGCGGCAGGCCTCGGCGAATTCGACCCCCTGCTCGACCTCGTCCGACGTCAGCCCGGTGAGCTGGGTGCAGAAGGCGCTGACCGTCGACCGCGCGGGCCTCACCAGGAGCCGGTGCTTCTCCAGCCGGACACCCTCGTCCAGGTCGACGACCGTCAGGCCGATCTCGATGATCTCGCTCACCGCTCCGGGCGGAGGCGCGTCCTCCCAGCAGGTCGCTTCGACATCGACGACGTTCAGCAGTCTCCCGGAACTCTTCATGCGGGCGAGCCTAGAAGGCGGCACGCCACCGCGTCGCCGGGTTTTCCGCCCCGCCCCGCCCGTCAGCAGGAGACCTCGCCGCCAGGAGATCGAGAAGCGGCGGCAGTCGGATCTCAGCTCACGGGCGCGGCCAGGGACGTCCGCCGATGCGCTCGATGCCCGTGTTGAAGCGCCGCAAGTAGGAGGCGAACGCGGCGATGTCGTCCTCCGGCCAGTCGGCCATGACCCGGTCCAGCGCGTCGATGAGCCCCTGCCGCTCCTGGTCCAGGAGCCGCGCCCCTTCGTCGGTGATGCTGAACTTGCGGGCCATGCCCCCGTCGGGGTCGGGGATCCGCTCTACGAGCCCGGCACGCATCGCCGCCGCGGTCTGCCGGTTGAGGGTCGAGGCGTCGAGCCCGAAGGCGTCGCTCAACTCACCGATCGACATCGGCCCCTGGATCCGGATACGGCTGAGCAGGATGTACGCGCTGCGCTCCAGGACACCGTCCTTGGTGCGGCCGCCTCTGTGGTTCATCCATCCGTGGCGGCTGAGCAGCATCTGCTCGTACTCGACCTCGTGTGTGGGCCTGACCATCCGCCTGCCGCCTCCCGGTGTCACCTGAGCCGCGCGTCCCGCGCACATCGGTGCGGCCCGGCTTCATGGTCCCATACCCCCATGCACGGCCCACATCACATGCATGAGCCACATCACATGCGCGATACATAAGACATGTACGATGCACATCCCTTGCCACAGACAGACCCGAGGAGTCCCTGATGGACGCCCCCCAGCCTTCCGCCCGAGCGGGCGGCGTGGTCGCCACGCTCGCCCTCGCCGGCACCGTGGCGGCGATCATGCAGACGCTGGTCACCCCGCTGATCGCCGAGCTGCCCCAGATCCTGCACACCACGCCCGCGAACTCCGCCTGGGTCATCACCGTCACCCTGCTGGTCGCGGCCGTCTGCGTCCCGGTCTCCGGCCGGCTGGGCGACCTGGTCGGCAAGCGGCGGATGCTGCTCGCCTGCTCCATCCCGCTCATGGTGGGCTCGGTCGTGTGCGCGCTCTCCTCGTCCGTCGTCCCGATGATCGTCGGACGCGGCCTCCAGGGCATGGGCATGGGCATCGTGCCGCTCGGCATCGCCCTGCTGCGCGACGTGGTGCCGGCGGAGAAGCTGAGCTCCTCCATCGCGCTGGTCAGCGCCTCCATGGGTATCGGCGGCGGCCTCGGCCTGCCCATCGCCGCCGCGGTCGCCCAGTACACGAACTGGCGCGTCCTCTTCTGGGGCTCCGCCGTGCTGGCCCTGGCGATCGGAACGCTGATCTGGTTCCTCATCCCGGACGTGCCGGCCAGCGCCAAGGGTCAGCGCTTCGACGTCCTCGGCGCGCTCGGACTCGGCGCCGGCCTGGTCTGCCTGCTCCTCGGCGTCTCCAAGGGCGCCGACTGGGGCTGGGGTTCCGCGACGACGCTCGGGCTGTTCGTCGCCGCCGTCGTGGTCCTGATCGCCTGGGGCGCCTGGGAGATGCGCACCAAGGACCCGCTGGTCGACCTGCGCACCACCGCCCGCCCCCGGGTCCTGCTCACCAACGTCGCCTCGGTCTTCGTCGGCTTCAGCATGTACGCGAGCATGCTGATCATCCCGCAGCTGCTCCAGTTCCCCGAGGCCACCGGCTACGGCCTGGGCCAGTCGATGCTCGCGGCGGGCCTGTGGATGGCACCCGGCGGCATCATGATGATGATCGTCTCCCCGCTCGGCGGGAAGCTGACGGACGCCCGCGGCCCGAAGTTCACGCTGGTCTGCGGTGTCCTCGTCGTCGCCCTCGGTTACGGGCTGTCGCTGGTTCTCATGAGCTCGGCCTGGGGTCTCATGCTGACCCTCATGGTCACCAGCAGCGGTATCGGACTCGCCTACGGCTCGATGCCGGCCCTGATCATGGGCTCGGTCCCGCTCTCCGAGACCGCCGCGGCCAACGGCTTCAACACACTGATGCGCTCACTGGGCACCTCGGTCGGCTCGGCCGTCGTCGGCGTCATCCTCGCCCAGATGACGACCAGCGCGGGCGGCTACACCTTCACCTCCGAGGACGGTTTCCGCACCGGACTCGTCGTCGGTGGATGTGTCGCCCTGGTGGCCGCGGCCATCGCCGCCCTGATTCCGGCCGTCCGCGCCACCGCCGGAGACGACAAGACCGGCCTCACGGCCACGCCGGAAGCGGCCACGGCCACCCGCTGAGGTTCACGCACCACCCGCACCGGTTCCGGCGGCCCCGTCCGCCGGAACCGGTGCGTTCACGTTTCCGCCACCGCCGTCGGCCTTCCCAGGTAGGTGAGGGGCCCTGGGTCGTCGACGGGAATCTCGTGGAAGCCGAGACGGTCGTAGAACGCCCTGGCCGGTTTGTTCGCGGTGACCATGCCCAGGTGGACCGCCCGCACCCCGCGGTCGTGCAGTGCGGCGAGGAAGGTGTTCATCAGCGCTCTGCCGTGGCCGCGCCGCTGGAAGTCCGGCAGCAGGTCGATGTGCAGGTGCGCCGGATAGGCGGCGAGTTCGGGCAGGATCATGCGCTCGGGGGTGTGCAGCAGCCCGACCATCACCTCGCCGGGTGTGCGCGGCGGCGTCGTGGGCTCGGGATAGCGGTGCGCGACCCGAGGGATCCATGTGTCGCGGAACCGGGCGGCGAAGTCCGCCGTGTCTCCGGTGCCGACCACATAGCCGACCGCCCGGCCGCTCCCGTCGTCGAGGACGAAGGCCAGGCCGGGCTCCAGATGGCAGTAGGGCGCCGCGAAGAGCGTCGGCATCAGCTCCTCGTCGGGATACAGGGCACGCGAATCCCCGCCGAGGTCCGCGGTGCTCACGCACACCTCCGCGACGGCGGCGCGGTCGGCGGGCCGGTAGGGGCGAATGGTCGGCACTGGGTTCATGGGTGCATCCTCCCTCGTATGGGAGCGCTCCCACAAGAGGTCGCTCGCACCCTCCGCGAGGCGGGACGCCTGGGCACCATCCGGCGCAGAACGCCGCGAGGTGCCATGCTGAAGTACCGGATCATGACCTGGGAGCAGGGAACGACGGCAGCGTGAGGACAGTGACTCGGCCGAACCGAGTGGCGATCTGGAACCGGTTCGTGGCATCCGACCCGGGCCTGCTGCGGCTCATGGCCGGACTGCGGACCGTCGGTGCGATCGCCCTCACTCTCGCCGTCCTCGGCCTGATGGGCTCCGGTCCCAGCCGCATGGTGACCGGAGCCATGACCGCCATGGTCGCCACGTTCTCCATCAAGGAGAAACACCGCGGCGAACAGGCCGTCACGCTGGCGCTCGGCCTGCCCGTGGCGGTGATGGCGATGTCGCTCGGTGCGCTGCTGCGCAATCATTCGGTCGCGAGCGACGCGTGCTTCGTCGCCCTGATCTTCGCCGCGGTCTACTGCCGCCGGTACGGAGACCGCGGTACGGCGCTCGGACTGATCGCCTTCCAGATCTACTTCCTGTCCCTGTTCGGCGGAGCGACCTACGCCTCCCTTCCCGAACTCTGGGCGACACTGGCCATCGGCTTCGCCTGCAGCGCCCTGGTGCGCTTCGCCGTGATCGCCGAGTCGACCGAGCGGGTCCTGGGACGGCTGCGCAAGGCGTTCCGGGCTCGCGTGGCCCAGTTGGTGTCCGTCCAGATCGACCTTCTCGACGCCGGTCAGGACGAGGTCGAGAAGGCCCTGGACGACGTACGGCTGCACACCGCGCGACTGCACGAGAGCGCGATGATGATCCAGGACCGCCTGGACGAGGGAACCGCCAACGGCGCGACCGCCTCGCTGCTTCAACGACGGGTCGCCGAAGCAGAGATCGCCGCGGAACGGCTCGGCGTCCTCATCCTCACCGCGCGCAGCGCCGAACAGGCCGACACGCTCGCCCTGCACCTGCCGCACGCGCCGCTGCCCGCGCCGGGAGACCGGCTCCGGAAGCAGGACGACACCATCGCGACGCTGCACCGCGACCTCGAAGCACTGCAAGTACTCGTCGTGGGCCCGGTCTCGGGTGAGCGCGGCGCCGGGGTGGCCCAGCTCCGCAACCGGCTGCTCGGCTACCGGGACGAGGAGAACCTGCCGCACGCCCCGGCGGCCGTGCAGGACGTCTTCCGCGGCATCGGCGAGGCGACGCGGGCCGCCCTCGGACTGCGGCTGGCGCTCGACGGCCCCCAGGACGAATCCGACGACTCCCCCGAGACGAAACGTTCCCGCGAGGAACTGGACGCCGAGGACGCCTCCATCGCCGCCGAGGAGGGCGAAGACGACGAGCCGCACCCCACGGGACTGGACCGGCCGACGACCCGGGCGGCGGTACAGGTCTCGGTCGGGTCGACCCTGGCCATCGTCGGCGGGGAACTGCTCTCCCCGCAACGGTGGTACTGGGCGGTGCTGACGTGCTGGGTCGTCTTCCTGAATACCTCCTCGACCGGGGAGATCCTGGTGAAGGGCTATCGCCGACTGCTGGGGACGATCCTCGGTGTGGTCGCGGGTGTCCTTCTGGCAGGCCTGGTGGGTGGCCACACCTGGACCGCGTTCACCCTGGTCCTGCTGTTCATCTTCGCCATGTACTTCACCGCCCCTGTGTCGTACGTCCTGATGTCCTTCTTCGTGACGGCGATGCTGGGGCTGCTGTACACGGTGCTCAACACCTACAGTCCAGCGGTGCTCGTCCTGCGCATCGAGGAGACTGCGCTCGGCGCGATCTGCGGGATGGTCGCGGCCATCGTGGTCCTTCCGGTGCAGACCGACCGCCGTACGGACGAACTCCTCGCCGCCGTGCTCGTCCGGCTCGGGGACGTCAGCGGCGCGGCGGTGGAGCAGCTCAGCGGCGGTATCGCCCTCGATCTGCTGGGCAAGGCCCGCGAGCTGGACATGGCCCTGGACAAACTGCGGGCCTCCACCAAACCGCTGACCCACCCCATCACGCCGTGGCGGGCCCGTCGTCAGACCGCCCGCTACATCGTCGCCCTGCTGGAGACGTGCGCCTATCACGCGCGGTCCCTCGCCGCGACGGCCGAACTCCTCCCGTACAGCAGGTCGGTCGCCGCGGATCCCCGGCTCAAACTGGCGGGCCGCCGGATCAGCCACAACATCGACGTCCTCGTCGCCCGGGTGGCGGCGGACGCCGGGGACGGTGTCGCGGAGACCGGGGCGAGCCTCGCCGCCATGCTGGAGTTGGACACGCCGGACTCGCCCCGGCACGACCGCGTCACGGGTCGCGTCCTGCGCCATCTGCAGCGTCTCGACGAAGGCGTGATCGGTCTGGCCCGCCCGCTGGGGGTGCGGATCTCGACGCCCGGCAAGAAGGCGGCCCGGAGCGGGGCGCGGTAGCCGCGGTGAGGAGTCGCGCGGTTGGCCGGGGCGGGGGCATGGCACGGTGGCCGGGGCGGAGGCTGTCGCACGTGGCCGCGGCGGAGGCACGGTTCGGTGGCCGGGGCGGGGTGTGCTCAGCCCACGTTCCACAGGAACCGGTGCGTGTGGATCCCGAAGTAGGGGAACGACTGCACCTGCCGGACGCCTTCGATCTGCCGTACGACGTCGTTGACGAAGTCCAGCAGATCCCGCGGTCCGGGACACACGACCTCGGCGAACAGGTCGAAGCCGCCCGACGTCAGGACCGCGTAGACGACCTCGGCCCGTTCGGCCAGCGCGTCGGCGACCGCTCGGGGGTCGCCGTCGACGGCGATGCCGAGCAGGGCCATCGCCTGTCCGCCCATGCCCATCGGGTCGGTGACGCCGACGACCTGGACCGCCTGCGAGTCGAGCAGGCGTTGCAGGCGCTGGCGGGCCGCCGACGCGGACAGCCCGACCTTGGGGCCGAGTTCGGCATAGGCGATACGGCCGTCGATCTGCAGTTCGCGCAGGATGGCCCGGTCGATCTCGTCCACGCTGTTCCTCTCCGGCTGACCCGGTCCAAGGTTAACGGGGCCGTTCAGCCGACCAGTTCGGCCAGGGCGGCGGCGAAGACCTCGGTGTGCCGGTCCACGTCCTCCTCGGTGGTCGCCGGGCACATGAGCGCCATGTTGTGGAACGGGGTCAGCAGGATGCCCCGGTTGGCGAGGTACAGGTGGAGGAAGTCCTCCAGCTCGGTGTCCGCCGCCGCGGCCGATTCCGTTCCGGTGCGCGGCGCGGGATCGGCGAACCGGTATTCCGTACGGGCTCCGAGCCGGCTCACCGACCACGGCAGGCCCCAGGTGTCGATCCCCGCCCGCACACCCGCCTCGAAGCGTTCGGAGAGCTTGGCCATCGTGTCGAACGCGGCGTCGGTGAGGACGTGTTCCAGGGTCGCGCGCGTCGCCGCGGTGGAGAGGGCGTTCCCGGCGAGGGTGCCGCCGACACCGCCCATGTCGACCAGGTCCAGATCGGCGCGGCCGAGCAGCTTGTCGGCGAGTTCGGCCGAGAGCCCGTACGCGCCGGCCGGAATTCCTCCGCCGATCGCCTTGCCGATCGTGAGCATGTCCGGCTCCAGGCCCCATGCGGCGGTGCAGCCACCGGGGCCGGCGGAGAAGGTGTGCGTCTCGTCGTTGATGAGGAGGCTTCCGTAGCGGCGCGTCAGGGCACGGACGCCCTCCAGGTAGCCCGGCTCGGGCAGCACGATGCCGATGTTGGTGAGCGCGGGCTCCATGAGGACGGCGGCGACGTCGCCGTGCGCGAGCTCGCGCTCCAGCTGCTCCAGATCGTTGAACTCCGCGACGCGGCTGGTGAGGGTGACGTCGCAGGGAGCGCCGACGTTTCCGGGGCGGGCTGTGCCGTGTCCGTCCGGGCCGACGACGATCAGCGACTCGTCGACGCTGCCGTGGTAGCTGTAGCTGTTCACCAGGATCTTCGGACGGCCGGTGACCGCCCGTGCCAGGCGGATGGACCAGCGGTTGGCGTCGGTCGCGGTGAGCGAGAAGCTCCAGCGCGCGAGACCGAAGCGGCGCGTCAGTTCGGCGCCCACCCATTCCGCGTCCTCGGTGGGCAACATCGCGGTCGCGCCGCCGCTCTCGGCGAACCGCGTCCGCACCGCCTCGGCGACCACCTCGGGTGAGTGACCGGCCATCGCGCCCGTGTCGCCGAGACAGAAGTCGATGTACTCGTGCCCGTCGATGTCGGTGACGCGGGCGCCGCGGGCGCTGTCCAGATAGCGCGGGAAGGCCCCGGCGGTCTTGTTCATCCAGGTCATCGGCACTCTGCCGAACAGGTGCTCGGCGCGCTCGTACGCGGCTCTGGACCGCGGGTTGCGACGCTCCGCCTCGGCGCTCTCCCGAGCCAGGAGCTGGTGCAGGCGTGTGCGGTCCATCAAGGGCTCCTCTGTCGGTGAACCCGGTCGGCGAGCTCGGTCGACGACACGTTCGGCGAGCGGATTCGGCCAGCGTACGAACGTATGCGGTGCCGAAGCAAGCCCAAACACTCGATTCAGTTGCACAAACAACCGATTCAACCGCCACCGCTCGTCATGAGACTCGATCCGGCGGCCGCGAGGGCGGGCGTGCCGGCCGGGGCCCGCTCGTACGGGTGAGGGTGACGGGACTCCGGCATTCGGATGACAGGACGGCCGGATGACCGGGAACGGGGGCCGCGGGCGGATCCGGTCCGACCGCCCGCCACCCCACTCCGCCCGGTTTCCGGAGCCGGCTACCGGGCGGCCTCCGGGGCCCACACCCGGTCCGCGTAGTCCAGGAAGTTCCTGCCGAGGATCTTCTCGATGCGCTCCGAGGTGTAGCCGCGCTGTTCCAGAAGACGGACGAGCTCCCGGAACTGGTCCACTCCGCGCAGGTCGAGCACGAAGGGAAGCGTGTCGTCGCGCTCCCCCGCCGCCCCGACACCCGCCTGGCGCCGCAGGGCCACATGCTCGGCGAGAT
Organism: Streptomyces sp. NBC_00386; assembly: GCF_036063235.1. Classification (NCBI taxonomy): domain Bacteria; kingdom Bacillati; phylum Actinomycetota; class Actinomycetes; order Kitasatosporales; family Streptomycetaceae; genus Streptomyces; species Streptomyces sp. NBC_00386. The sequence continues at coordinate 9,001,236 of NZ_CP107950.1, read as the reverse complement.
GCGAGCGGTACGCGTCGAGGTCGTCGATGGACGTCACGGTCCCGTCGGTGCCTATGCCTACGTGGTCCTCGCCGCACACGTTGACCGCGTGGACGATGTGTTCCACGACGTCGGCGGCCGTCGCGTGACCCGACACGTTCAGGAAGGGCATGAAGTAGATGCCCACGAAGCCGCCGCGCGAGGCCACCAGGCGCAGTTCCTCGTCCGTCTTGTTGCGGGGGAGATCGGCGAGCGCGCGGCAGCCGGTGTGGTTGATCGACACGGGGAGCCGCGCCGCCTTGGCTGCCTCCAGACAGGTGCGCTCGCCGCTGTGGGAGAGGTCGACCATCAGGTGGTGCTCGTCGAGGGCCTCCACGACGCTGCGGCCGAAGTCGGTCAGGCCCCGGTTCTCCGGCGCCATGGACCCGTCACCGATGTGATTGGCCTGGTTGTACGTGAGCTGGACGACCCGGACGCCGAGATCGGCGAACGTGGCGACACGCCCGACGTCGTCGCCGACCGCGACGGCGTTCTGGAAGCCGTAGATGACGCCGATCCGGCGCTCCTCCCTGGCCCGGCGGATGTCCGTGACCGTACGGACCTTGAGAAGGTCGGCCGCGTTGTCCCGGATGATCCCGTCCCATACCGCGATCTCGTGCAGCGTGTGCTCGTAGGGCGGCAGATCGCCCATCGTGTAGCCGAGGGTGATGTTGACGGCGGTGAGGCCGGAGGCGTGGGCGTCGGCCAGTGTGCGGGCGTCGACGGTCATCTGCTCGCTGGAGGGGTTGAGCTGCGCGGCGGCCTCGGCCGACTGCGGGGCGTTCGGATTGTCGAGCTGCCCGAGCGCGTTGATGATCATGGGAAGGTCGGTCATCGGGTCTCCTCGACAGAGTGGGTCGACTCGGCGGGGCGGTTCACGTCGACGGGGTGGGTCGCGGCGGGCTCATCGGACCCGGAGCCTTGAGCGCCTTCGGGCCGCCCGGCGCCGGGGGCGGCGCCGTCGAAGTCCAGGCGCTCGAAGCGTCGGCCGCGCTTGACGGTCAGCGTGACGCTGCGCAGGTGCGCGATGTCCCGCAGCGGATCGTCCTCCAGGACGACGAAGTTGGCGAGCTTGCCCGCTTCGACGGTGCCCATGACGTCCTCGGCGCCGGCGCTCCGGGCACCGATCAGCGTGGCCGAGCGCAGCACCTGCGCGGGCGACATCCCGCAGCGGTCGACGAGGAACGCCAGCTCGTCGTACAGGGCGGGGAAGGGGTCCTCGGCGTCGGTCTCGTAGTCCGTGCCCGTCGCGATCTCCACACCGGCCCGGTGGGCCTGGGCGGTGAGCACGGCGGCGAGCTCGGTGTTGGCCGCCGCCCGCGCCGCGTCCTCGGGACCCTCGCCCGCGAGGGCCTCGCTCGCCCACATGCCCGCGGTCGCGTCGAGGACCGTGCCCCGCTGCCTCATCAGGGCGAACAGTTCCTCGACACGGAGGTCGTCACCGGCGGCGAACCGCTCGTGGTCGACCTTCGGCTTGGTCTTGTAGCTGGTCAGCGGCTCGTCCGTGCCCTCGAACGCGAGCAGGGTGACGTGCGAGACGCTGTCGGCGCCGGCCGCGACGATCTCGCCGGGCGAGGCCGGGAAGACGGTGGCGTGGGCCCAGACGGGGATGCCCTGGCGGTGCGCCTCCTCGGTGATCGCGGCGACGGTGGCGTGGTCGAGATCCGCGTACACCTTGATCGCGGAGGCATGGGTCCCGCGCGCCAGGGCGACGGCGATCGGCAGGTCGGTGTCCTTCGTGATCGCCTGCATCCACGGAACGGCACCGGGTGTCTCGCCCTGGGACACCTGGTGGGTGCGCGGGTCGTCGAAGAAGCCGGGTCCCGCCATCAGGGCGGCATAGCGGATGTCCGGGCCGGGGATCTCGCCGACGAGCGTCGCCCTCGCGAGGTCGCCCACCTGGCGCAGGTCGTCGGCCATGTCGCGGATGGCCGTGACGCCGCTGTGGACGAGCCGGCGCAGCACCGCCTCGGCGACGGGCCGGTCCGGCGGCGTCGCGATGTGCTGGTGGGCGTCGATCAGACCGGGGATGACGAAACGTCCGTCGAGGTCGAAGACCTGGGCGTCGGCGGGCAGGGTCCCGGCGATCACGGCGTCGTCGCCGACGGCACGGATGACCTGGCCGTCGATCACGATCGACGTCGAGCCGCGGGCCGGAGCGCCGGTTCCGTCGAACAGTGTCGCGCCGCGGTACACCGCGACGGCGCCCTTCACCGCGGGCGCGTGCGGGGCCGGTGCGCCCGAAGTCTCGTCCGTCATCTTCACCTCAGTAGTCGCTGTGCCCGGACCCGGCAGCCGCCGCCGTCCGGACCGATGGGCCGCTTGATGGATCTTGTTACGCTCTACGTAACAGACGTATCGTCTCTCGCAACATGCGCTACCGTACGCTCGCATCTCACGTCGTCACAAGGAGGGGCCGGAATTGCCCGCAGCACCCCGCACCGCGGTGGACAAGGCCCTGGACCTGGTCGAGGCCGTGGCCCGTGCGTCCCAGCCCCCGCGTCTCGTCGACCTCGCCGAGGAGGTCGGGCTGCATCGCGCGACCGCCTACCGCGTGCTCGTCGACCTGGTCCGGCGCGGCTGGGTACTGCGCGCCGGCGACCGCTATCTGCCGGGCACGGCAGTCCTGCAACTGTCGTCCTCGGCGGCCCGGAACTCGCTCGGCGCCCTCGCGCGGCCGGTTCTCGCGGCGCTGTCCGAGCGCACCGGAATGATGGTCAACCTTCAGGTGCCCGAGGTCGACCGGTCCCGCGTGATCGACGTCGTACGGCCCGACCGTCTGGCGATGATCAGCAGTCTGACCGGCCAGGCCCTGCCCGTTCACCGGTTCGCCGGCCCGCTCGCCCTGGTCGCCGCCCTCTCCCCGGCCGACCGGGTCCCCTATCTGCGCGCCGCGGAGGAGTCCGGGTATCCGCTGGAGGGACCCGACGGGCTGCTGGCCGACATCGAGGACGCCGAACGCACCGGATTCGCCGTCGAGTACGGGCGCAACGAGCAGCCGGTCGCCTCGCTCGCCCGCGCCGTGGTCACGCGTCCGGGCGCCCCCGTCTGCGCCCTCACCCTGGTCGGACTGGGCCCCGACTTCGGCGAGGCCCGGCTTCCCGGTCTGCGGGAGCGACTGCGCGAGGCGACGGAGGAACTGGCGCGGATCCTCGCCGGCCCCGGAACCTCCGAAGTCACCGAAGTCACCGAAGTCCCCCAGGCCACCGGGGCCACCGGGGCCACCGGGGCCACCGGCCAAGCGTCGCCCCTGCCCTCGTCCCCGTCCCTGACCACGTCCGCCCCCCTCCCCCTCTCCCCCTCCCCCGACGCCTCCCCGTCCCCGTCCACCGAAGGCCCGGCATGAGCGAGATCCTCTTCCTCGACGGGGCGCAGACGCGCGCCGCACTCGATCCGCGGCGCGTCCTGGACGCCGTGGCCACGGCCCTCGTCGCCATCGGCCGCGACGAGGTCTCCGTACCGCCGCGGATCGCCGCGCACACCCCGCACGGCCTGCTCGGCGCGATGCCCGGCCATGTGCCCGGTCTCGGGCTCGCGGCCAAGCTGGTCTCGGTGTTCGCCGACCCGGCACGGCCGGGTCGCAGCAGCCACCGGGGGATCGTCGCGCTCTTCGACGAGACCGACGGCCGTCCGCTGGCCCTGATGGACGCGGAGCCCCTCACCGAGATCCGTACCGCGGCGACGGCCACACTGAGCGCCCGCGCGCTGGCCCGCCCGGACGCCGAGCGGGTCGCCGTCATCGGGACGGGCGCGCAGGCACGCGCCCAGATCGCACTGCTCGCGGCCGTGGATCCCGAGACCCCCGTCTCCGTCGCGGGCCGCGATCCCGGGCGCGCCGGGAGCGCCGCCGCGCTCCACCCCGCCGGCAGCGTGGCGGAGGACATCGAGGGCGCGGTACGCGGGGCCGGCACGGTGTTCTGCTGCACCGGCGCCGTCCTCCCGGTGATCCGTCGCGCATGGCTCGCCCCCGGCACCCACGTCAGCTCGGTGGGCGGCTCCCACGGGCCCGAGCTGGACGCCGAGACGGTCCGGGACGCCACCCTCTTCGCCGAATGGCACGGCGCCGCCACGACCCGACCCCCCTCCGGCGCCCACGAGTTGCAGGACCTCCCGTCCGACCGGCGCGTGACGCTCCTCGGCTCGGTCCTCGGCGGCGAACACCCCGGGCGGCGCGACGAGGACGAACTCACGCTGTTCAAGTCGACCGGCCACGCCGCTCTGGACGTCGCGGCCGCCCATGTCGCCGACACCGTCGCCCGCGCCGGGGCATGGGGCACCCGTATCACCCTGTGAGGCGGCGACCCGTGAGCGTCGGTCCCGCTCGCCGGCGCCGGCATCATTCGGTGACCGATGGGGCCCGTGGACTTTCCTCCCCCGGTTCGGCCATGCTGAAGGGTGCTTCCGCCGGTCCGCGGGCGACCCCGGATGCCACGGCCGCGGTCCCGGACAGGCCGGTCCGGAACAGGCCGCGGGCGCGACGGAGCACGACGCGGAGGAGGCCGGTGCCCTATGAGAGTGACCGGAGCAAACGGCGGCGGAGTGCGGGAAAGGCTGGGCAGTGCCCTGTTCACCCGCGTCGCAGGCCCGGACGGACCGAAGAACCGCGCCCGTATCCACGGCACGCCCGGACCCCGCTGGTTCGGCCCGGACCGCCCCATCCGCACCGTGCACGGGGACGCGTCGATGTTCATCGGCGGCCTCTCCGCGCTGCTGCTCCAGTCGCTGCACCCACTCGCCATGGCCGCCGTCTCCGCGCACTCGGGCTTCCGCGGGGACCCGTGGGGAAGACTCCAGCGCACCAGCACCTTCCTCGCGGTGACGACATACGGCACGGCCGAGAGCGCCCAGGACGCCTGCGACCGGGTACGGGCGGTCCATGAGCGGGTGCGCGGTGTGACCTCGGAGGGAACGCCGTATCACGCGGCGGATCCCCACCTCCTCGGCTGGGTCCACGTCGCGGAGATCGACAGCTTCCTGCGCGCGCATCAGCGGTACGGCTCGCGGCCGCTCTCCGCGGCCGACTGCGACGCCTACGTGGCGGACACGGCCCGCGTCGCCTCCGCGCTGGGCGTCCTGGACCCGCCCACGAACCGTGCCGAGCTCGCGGACCGGCTGAACGCGTACCGCGGCGAGGTGCGCGCGACGGCACAGGCCCGCGACGCCGCGCGTTTTCTCCTGCTGGACCCGCCGGTGCCGCTCGTGGCCCGCCTGCCGTACGGGGTGCTCGCCGCGAACGCGGTGTCCCTGCTGCCCGCTTGGGCCGCCGCCGAACTCCGGCTGCCCCGGCTGCCGTTGGTGGACAGTGTGTGCGTACGTCCGCTCGGCAGCGCCTTCACCTCGGCGGTCCGCTGGGCCATGGCACCGCAGCGCGCGCGAACTGTCCACGCGGTCACGTGAGCGGTGGACGCGAGACCCGCCCGCCCCTCCCGGCCGGCCGGCCCGGCGCACGACGGGCCGGTTCGCCGCATCCGGGGGGCCGCCCCGGGCCGAAGCAGGGGTGAGCCCGGCGGACCGGCCGGGTCCCGGACGGCTCGGGAATCGAGGCGAGGCCCGTCATGATCCGCTGCCGCCGTGCACCGGGCCCCTCCACCCGTGGGTGGGGCACCTCCGCCGGAGCGCCGTCCACCGTCCTCCCGGGAGCCGCTCCGTGGAACTGAGCGCCGACGACGAGCCGGAGACCACGGGGGTGGGAGTGACGACGGGTTTCCTGGCGCGCAGGCTCGGGGTGTCGCCCACGACGCTGCGCTCCTGGGACCGGCGGTACGGTCTGGGGCCCGCGGTGCGGGCGGACGGTCGCCACCGCCGGTGGTCGCCCGACGACGTGGCCATGGTCCAGGAGATGTGCCGGCTGACCGCCACCGGCCTGCCCCCCGCCGAAGCCGCCCGCGCGGCCAAGGAGTCGGCTCGCGGCCGCGTCGCCGCGTCACCGGCCCTCGCCGCCCGGGCGCGGACCACCGCCCGTACGCGGACCGGTGCCCGGATACCGGAGGGGTCGTCGACGGCTCCGGCCCCGATGGCACCGGGATCGTCGGCGGGCACCGGCGCTCCGGGCCCGGGGACAACGGGATCGCCGACGGGCACCGGGCTGCCGTCGACGGACGTGGCCCAGGAGGGCCGGGGTCTCGCGCGTGCCGCCGTCCGGCTGGACGCCCGCGCCGTCCAGGAGCGGCTTGCGACGGCGGTCCGTACGCACGGCCTGGCCAGGGCCTGGGAGGACGTGATGGTGCCCGCCCTGCGGGTGGTGGGCCGCAAATGGGAGTCGTCGGGAGACCGTTACGTCGAGGTCGAGCACCTTCTGACCTGGCACGTCTCCGCCACCCTGCGACACGCCTACGTGTCCGCGGCGGGGCACGAACCGCCCGCCGCGGTGTCGCCCGTCCTGCTGGCCTGCACTCCGGGCGAACAGCACACCCTGCCCCTGGAGGCCCTCAACGCGGCGCTCGCGGAACGGCGCGTACCCGCCGTGACCCTCGGCGGAGCCGTCCCGCCCGAGGCACTCATGGCGGCGGTGCAACGCGTCGGTCCCCCGGCGGTCGTCCTGTGGTCCCAGTCGTGGTCGACGGCGAACCTGCCGCTCGCCCGGCACCTCGCCGCCACACGCTGGGGAGTACGGGGAGCACGAACCCGGAGCCGCATCCTGTTGAGCGGGCCGGGCTGGGACACACAGCCCGGCCCCGGACTCCTGCGTCCGCGTCAACTCGCCGAGGCGCTCCGCCTGCTCACCGCCCCGGACGACCGGGCAACGGGTCCGACGACACCGATGCGCTCCTGACCGGCCGGCCTCGCGCTCGTCCACGGCCCGGCCCGGCTCACTCCGGCACCGGGCCCGCGACGCGGGAGACCGACCCCGCGCCTACGACCGCAGGAAAGCCGCCAGGCCCTCCAGCAGCCGGTCGACGTCGTCCTTGTCGTTGTACGGCGAGAGCCCGACCCGCAGGCCCCCGGTGTCCCCGAGTCCGAGGTGCCGGGACGCCTCCAGCGCGTAGAACGATCCGGCGGGTGCGTGCACACCGCGGTCCGCCAGGTACACGGAGGCGTGCGCCGCCTCCCGGCCGTCGAACGTCAGCAGCAGGGTGGGCGTACGACGGGCCGCGCGGGAGCGGACCGTGACACCGGACAGTTCGGCGAGGCCCGCCTCCAACCGTTCGCGCAGCGCTTCCTCGTGTCGCTCGATCGCCGCGAAGGCCGTACGCAGACGGTCTCGGCGCCCACCCGTCGTGTCGCCCGAGAGACCGGCGAGGACGTCGATCGCGGCGGTGGTGCCGGCGAGCAACTCGTAAGGCAGCGTCCCGAGTTCGAACCGCTCGGGAACCGCGTCGGTGGACGGCAGCAGTTTGTCGGGGCGCAATTGTTCCAGCAGCCGCGGGGACGCGGTGAGGACACCGTGGTGCGGGCCGAGGAACTTGTAGGGCGAGCACACGAAGAAGTCGGCGCCGAGCCGCGCGAGATCCACGAAGGCGTGCGCCGCGTAATGCACCCCGTCCACGTGAAGCAGCGCCCGTGGGTGCCGGTGGACCAGGCGGGCGATCCCGGCGACGTCGGGCACGGTCCCCGTCAGGTTCGAGGCGGCGGTGACCGCGACCAGCCGGGTGCGCTCGGTCAGCAGGGCGCCCACCGCGGAGGACGGGAGTTCACCGGTCTCCGGGTCGAAGTCCGCCCAGCGCACATGGGCGCCGGCCCGTTCGGCAGCCTGGACCCAGGGCCGGATGTTCGCGTCGTGGTCGAGACGGCTGACGACGACCTCGTCACCGGGAGCCCAGTCCTTCGCGAGCGCCCGGGCGACGTCGTACGTGAGCTGGGTGGCGCTGCGGCCGAAGACGACTCCGGACGGATCACCGCCCACCAGGTCGGCCACCGCCTGCCGGAACCCCTGGACGAGGTTCTCCGCGTTCACCTCTCCCGGCGTCAGGCGCCCCCGGATCGACAGCGGGCCGGTGAGCGCGTCCGCGATCGCACCGGCCACGCGGGCCGGGGTCTGTGTGCCCCCCGGCCCGTCGAAGTGCGCGACACCGGACACCAGGGCGGGGATCTCGGCGCGCAGCGCGCCGACGTCGTACGTCACTCGGGCTCCTCACTGGCTGCGGCGCGGCCCGCACCGGGCGGCCCGGAACGGGTCCGGACGTCGAAAGCCCGTGACGGGGCGGGCCCGCGCGTTCTCCGGTGATCATGGCAGGAGGCCCGCCGCGGTGGGAAGGCGGCGCGGCGCCCCGGGCGTGCCCCGGGGGGGTGACGTACGGCCTGGGGCCGGCAACCGGGAACTCCGGTGCCGGCCCCAGGCCGTGAGTCATGACGCGTCGAACGGGCCGGGGCCCCTTCACGCGTGGCGGTGCGACCGGCTGTTGCCCGTCAGCACGCGGTACAGAACAAGGAGGATCAGCGATCCCGCGATGGCGGCGATCCAGGTCGACAGGTCGAAGAACCCGTCGATCGAGTCGACGCCGAAGACGACCTTGCCCAGCCAGCCGCCCAGCAGGCCGCCCGCCACCCCGATCAGCATGGTGATGATGATCCCGCCCGGGTCCTTGCCCGGCAGGAGCAGCTTGGCGATGGCACCGGCAAGCAACCCGATCAGAATCCAAGCGATGATGCCCACAGTTCCTCCATCGTCCGTCCGTACAAGATGTGGCTTCCTCAGTCCGTGTGCGCCGTCCTGGCCGGAACAAACCTGTGAACCTCAGACTGGCGCCCGGTTCCTCGCCGCCGCGGCCTTGTCGAGTTCGGCCGTGAACTGCGCGCCGGCCAGCAGCGCGAGGTTGGACAGCCACAGCCACACGAGGAAGACGACAAGGCCCGCGAGGGACCCGTAGAGCCGGCTGTAGGCGCCGAGGACGGAGGCGTAGAAGGCGAATCCGGCCGAGACGGCCAGCCAGAGGACGGCGGCCAGGACGCCGCCGGGCAGGCTGTGCCGGCGACGGCGGGCGGGCGGCGGCCCGGTGTGGAACACGACGAGGACCAGCAGGGCCACCAGGCACGTCAACAGGGGCCAGCGGAGCAGGTTCCACGCCACGGCCACCGGACCGTCGACCCCGACGACACGGCCGGCGGCCTCGGCCACGGGGCCGGTCAGCAACAGCAGGAGCGCGCTGACGACGAGCAGTCCGAGAAGCGCCAGCGCGGTCAGCACCAGCCGGTGCGCGGTGCGCCAGGCCGAACGGTGGTCCGCCGTGTCGTGCATGCGGTGCAGAGCCCTGCGGAACACCGCCAGGTAGCTCGACGCCGACCACAGCGCGCTGGCCGCACCGGTGACCAGCAGCGTCCAGGCGGCGGACCGCTGCCGCAGCATCTCCCCCAGCGCCTGGTGCAGTTCGGCCCCCGACTGCGCGGGCGCGTACGCCGTGACGTGCGCGATGAACTGTTCGGCGGTATCCGGACTGATCAGGCCGAAGGCGACGACCATGACCAGCAGGGCCGGGAGCACCGAGAGGATCGCGTAGTACGTCAGCGCGGCCGCCCAGTCGGACACGTCGTCGTTCCACATCGAGACCGGGGTGCGGCGCAGCGCCGGCCACCAGAAGGCGGGCAGCCGCGGCCCGTACCGGCGGAGCCGTGCCGGGCCGACCGCCTCGATGACACTGTTGGGCCCCGGCTCAGCGGACATGCCCGGTCCCCGGGAACCGCGTGACGCCTCGTCTGTTCATCCCTCACCTCTCCGCGCCGGTCCGGCCGGCGTTCCGGACCCCGTGTCCGGCGGAGTCGGTCGAGGCTCTCCTTCCACGCGCGGGTCCCTCTACGCCTGCTCACCTCGTCCGTGGCGGCCGGCCGCGCGCGCACCGCCGTACGTCACCGCGCGAGGGCTCATGCGGGTTGCCTCGGCGGGAGGCTTCGGTAGTAGGTCCCGACGCTGGACAGGTACGCGGGGTCCAGGGTCTCGCGGTCGGTCTTGAACACCGGCGCCGATTTGATCTCCTCGCGCGTGCACGCGACGGTGATCTTCTGGGACTCCGTGTCGATGCCGGCGACGACACCCACGGGCACCAGCACACTCTTGCCGAACACCCAGACGCCGGTGTCGACGACGATGTGCCGCATCCCCGATTCGTCGGCCTGCCGGTCGACATGCCCTATCGTCCCGTCGGTCGCCTCGACGCTGTAGCCGGACAGTTCGTTGGCTTCGGGCTGGTTGAACTCCGGTGCGTACGACCAGATTTCGTCGATCGTCATGTCTTCCTCCGTCAGCTCGCGGGTTCGCCGATACGCCCCCGCGCCGTCTCACAGGGCTGCCAATACCCCGCTATGCGGCGGGCATTCGATGAATCGGGCGTGCTGATACGCGGGCTCGGTGCCGTTCGCCCGAGTGCGTGACCGGGGCGTGCGCCGTGTCAGCCGGTCCCGGGACTCCGCGCCCCGGCGCTCTCGTCGCGGGGTGCGGTGAGGTGCTCCAGCGTTCCCGTGATCTCCAGCAGCCGGTCCAGGCCGCGGGGCCGCTGATCGAGACACAGGCGCACACCGGCGGCGTCCGTACGGCGACGGATCATCAGCAGGGCGGAAAGGCCCATGGAGTCGATGGTGCCGAGTTCGGTGAAGTCGACGCGCAGTTCGAGGAACTGCCCCTCGGAGTCCCGGGGGGCGAAGAGATTCTGGTCGACGGCCCTCATCAGTTCGTCGCACGTCTCGTAGTCGAGATCTCCGGCGACCCGGATCACGAGTGCGGCCGGCTGGACGTCGACGGTCAGCGTGAAGGCAGGGGAATGTGAAGTGGTCATGCGGGCTTTCCGGGGCCGGGGATCGTGGGCAGCGGCGTTCGGTCTCCGAGCGCCTCGCGCGCGCGGGCCAGCGTGCGGCAGGCGCGCGGGAAGTCCTTGAGTTGCCGGGCCAGCAGGTCCAGCGCGGGGTCCAGGCTCCGCGCGGGGACACGGCGGGCGGTCAGGATGTCCGCGGTCCAGAGGACGAATCTCGTGAACAGCTCGTCGTCGGCGACGTACAGGGACGTGGCCAGGTACTCGACGATGTGCGCGAGGTCCTCCGCGGTGTGCCGCCGCTGCCGTTCGGTGTAACCGCGCAGCGGCTCGAACCGCTCCTCCAGGTCCGCCAGTGTCTGCTTGACGAGCTGGTGCGTCGTCCCGGCGACGATCGTGTATTCCTGGTCGGCCAGGTGCGGCAGACGGTCCACGGTCCGGTGGACGGCCGGGGGGCCTGGACGGTCGAGGCCCCGTTCGAGGACCGCCGCCGCGCCCCTGGCGTCGGGGGCCCATCCGTCGGCCCCCAGGACACGGGCGTAGCGGCCGTCGGGGCCGAAGGCGGCGCCGCCCGCGATGACGGGCACGCCCGCCGCCTGACACGCCGTGATGGCCATGTGCGCGGTGGGCAGATGGGTGGGGATCGAGGAGGAGAGCGCCACCGCCCGCGGTCCCGTCTGGTGCAGATGCGCGATGAGATGCGGGGTGGGTACGTGCGCACCGAGGAAGTCCACCCGCCATCCGCGCAGCCGCAGCACCTCCGCGAGAAGCCTGGCCGGCAGGGCGTGCCACTCACCGTCGACGCAGGCCACCGTGACACGCGGTCCGGTCGGCGCCTCTCTCCGCCGGTCCGGGTGGTGGGCGAGGACCGCGATGACCCGCTCGTGGATGGCGGTGGCGGTGTGTTCCTGGGCGACGGTGAGCCGGTTCGCCGCCCACTCCGTGCCGACTCTCGTCTGCACCGGGGCGATCAGGTCGAGCAGAACGGTCTCGGGGTCGGCCGACGACTCCAGTGCGTCCAGGACGACGTCCGCGGCACGGCGCTCGTCGCCCTGGTGGACCGCCGACCACAGGAGGTCACGGGCGGGGCCGAGTGATACGGCGTCGGCGTGCTGTGGGAGGGGTGGGGTCATCCTGTGTACCTGCCCCGGGTGTGGCCGTTCACCGCACTCAGATGCGCGTGGTGGGGTGCGGTGACCGCGACCGTGGCCATGTCGTCGTGGCCGCCGCGGCCGACCCATTGCGCGGCGAGCATCTGGATGTGCTCCACCACGGCCTCGGCGGGCATGCCGGCGCACTGCGCGAGCGCCGTCTCCAGCCGCCGGGCGCCGAAGAACTCGTCCCCCAGCGGCCCTCCCCTGGCCTCGGTTATGCCGTCCGTGAAGAAGAGACAGGTCTCGCCGGGCGCGAGTTCGATCCGGGCCGTGGTGGAACTGACGTCCCAGAACGCGCCGATGAGGGTCCCGCGTGTGCCGGCCTGTTCGACCGCGCCGTCGGCCCGCACGATCAGCGGAGCGGGATGTCCCGCGCTGGTGACCCGCAGATGCACGATGCCCGCGCGGCGCACCACGGAGGCCATGGCCAGGGTGGCGAAGCGGGTGTGATGGGAGTTCATCAGCGCGCCGTTGAGCAGTCCCAGCAGCCGCTGGTGGTCGTCGGCGAGCGGCAGGAGCGCCTGCACCGTGTTGCGGATCTTGCCGGTCAGCACGGCGGCCTCGAGTCCCTTGCCGCAGACGTCCCCGAGGACGACGAGCGATTCCTGTCCCTCGTCCGCGGCGGGGTGGACGTCGTAGAAGTCGCCGCCGACGCGTTCGGCCCGGCCCGCGGGGCGGTACCGTCCGGCGAACTCGACCCCGTGCACCGCGTGCAGCCGGGGCGGCAGCAGCTCGCGCATCAACGTCGCCGTGATGGCGGCCTGTTCGGCGTACATGCGGGCCGCGGACATGGCGGCTCCGGCGCGTGAGGCGAAGAGCCGGGCGAAGATCTCCTCGCTCTCCGTGAAGGCGGCCTGGTGGCTCGACCGGAGCAGGATCAGAGCGCCCGCGGGCACCCCGTGGCCGGGCAGCGGGGTCACGACGGCCGAGCCGACCGGTTCGGTGAACCCCTCCGGCACGGCCCATCCGGGGACCGTGGCCGGGTCGATCCAGCGGGACGGTACGGGCGGGAATCCGCGCAGGGCCTCACTGAGCCCCGGCAGCTCCTGTACGTCGTTCTGCACCGTCCGGTGCACCACGGAGCCGTCGGGCCCGCAGAACGTGAGCTGGACCTTGCGCCCGCGCGGAGGGGCGACGATCACGGCGGCGTCGGCGAGGTGTTCGGCGGCCAGCTCTGCCGTCACCTCCATGCACCGTTCGACGTTCAGTGACGACAGCAGGGCGCTGGACGCGCCGGCCAGGAAGGCGGCGCGTTCCCGTTCGGTCCTGAGGGCGTCCTCCGCCAGCCGCCGGTCGGTGTCGTCGACCAGCCACCACATGACGTCGCCGTCGTCCGTGGGGGTGGGATGCGCCTCGAAGGTCCGGTCGCCGACCGGGCCGTGCACGGACGCGCCGGGACCGGGGTTCCGTGGCCCGGGCACGAGGCCCCGCAGCCGGGTGTGGGCGTCGGCCATCCACGCGGGGACCACGTCCTCCAGCCACGCCCCGGCGATCGCGTCGGGGAAGAGCGTGGCCGCCGCGGCGTTCGTGTCGACCACGCCGCCGGACGGGTCGGCGACCACCACGGGACAGGGGGCGAAACCCCACCTGGCGGCCGGACCGGCGCCACGCGGGCCGGCGGGAGGTTGCTGGGAAGTGTCCACGAGCAAGGGCCCGCTCGGCGAGCCCACCACCTTTCCGGACGACAGATTGTTTCCGTCCGACAACCATCTCGTGACGGACCGTGCCACGGCAAGTCACCCGGGCGAAGTCACACGAAAAGGACCGTTCCGGCCGGCGGGCGCCGTCGCGTCATCCGCGTCATCCGCGTCATCCGCGTCAACAGCGCACACCGCCGGGGAGACGGTCCCCGCCCGTCAGCGGCGACGGCTGCGCGTCGTCCAGCCCCCGCCGACGCCCGAGAGGTGAAGGGCGAGCAGGGCGAGCCCGATGAGCATGACATTGGTGGACGTGAACACGTGATTGGTCGAAACGTCACCGGCGTTGATCAGGAACGCGATGAACAGCAGTACGGCGGCAGCTATGCCGAGCATGAGGACTCCTTGTGAAGGTCCGGCAGTCGAGCGATGGAGTCCGGATGCCCCGAGAAGGCCGCCCGACACTACGTCGTGTGACGGATCCGTCGAATCCACTCCCGTCAAGGCCCGCACGACAACCCGGCAGAGGCGGCCACGCACGCGAGAGGGCGGGCACGCGGGGGCGGCGGCAGGGGGCGGAAGGTCGCGGGGGCACGCTCTTGAGGAGCGGGCGGCAGGGGACCGGCGCACAAGGGGCAAGCACGCAAAGGGCAGGTACGCACCCGTACGTATGCGACCGGCAGGCGGCGCTCGGACGCGGGCGGATCGCCCGGCGAGCGCCGCCTCGGACCTCCGTCCTAGGTGACGCTCCCGGCCGAAGCCCCCACGCCCTCAAGCGCGGCCGCGCCCTCCACCGGGCCGGTCGCCCGCCACACGCTCTCGTGGTCCTCGGCCAGTCCGAGTCCGGCCAGGCCCTTCAGGTGCCCGAGCACGGTGGAGCGCCGGAAGCCCACGGACGCGGTGAGTTCGGCGACCTCGACGCCCTCGGCGCCCGCTTCCGCCAATCGCTCCCACGTACGCACGGCATGGCGGCTCAGACCGCTCTCACTCACCGTTCTGGACACGGCCTCGGCCCGTTCCCCGTTCGCGTCCTGCCCGGGAACGGGAGGCCTGGCCCGCGCCGGCTGCGGGCCGACCGCACCCGCGCCCACCTGCTCCCGGACCTCGCGGGGCGATCTCCTCGGTCCGACCGGACGGGGCGTCATGTTCACCTTGCGGTGCCTACGGCCTTTGCTGTGTCGGCTCATCGATTCCTCATCTCCGCCTCGACGATGCTCACAGCAGGAGAACGAGCGGGGGCCGACTAGGTAGTTCAGCCGTTCGACGGACAACAGGGGCGCCACCCGATCAGGGGAGGCGCCCCTCCACGTACGCGAGCGGCGCTCAGCGGAGCGGGCCGGACATGTCCAGACGCCGGCCGCTCAGCGTCCGTACCTCCGTGGGCGGCTGTGCGAGCGGCGGGGCGGCGGACACCGCCTTCGGCGAGGGCGCCGGGGACGTCACACTCCCCAGCAGTCCGGCCCGCCCCGCGTCCCGCCGCTTCTCTCCGGCCACGAGCAGGGCGTCGGCGGCGACGACGGCGTCGCGCACGCTGGTCGTTCCCGTCATCACACAGAGCGTGTACGTGACGTCCTCCAGGCCGCGGGCCGTCTCCAGTGTCTCCTTCTCGGCATACGCGATCTTCAGGGCCGCGTAACGCGTCAGCAGCCTCCGGACAACCTTCGGGTCGGGCACGAGCACGGCGAGGGCTCCTCTCTCGAGTTTCCGTCCGTGTGCCCGGGTTCGCCACGGTTCATTCCCAACAACCGCCCCAGACAACCTATGTGGCCCAACGTCGCCCCTGTGGCGGCATCCCCGCCGCTCCCACCCGTCGCCCGCGGAACGGAGCGGCGCCCTGGCGAAAAGGTGTGACGCAAAGGAACCAGGGCACTTGGAGGCACCGGAGGTTGACGGCGATGGTTCCCCTGCCAGGCGCGTCCGGCATCGGCCGCTGCCGCCGGCACCGCCGGCAGCCCCACCACGGACGGCCACGCGCCGGAACACGTACAAAAGATCTGTGTGAAGGAGAGGGACATGACGACTTCCACGACACCGAAATACACCGTCCCCGGCGTCAGCACGCACGACGGCGGCCGGATCATCGATCTGCTGAGCATGCGGCTGCACGCTCTCAACGACCTGTCGCTCACGCTGAAACACATCCACTGGAACGTCGTGGGCCCCCATTTCATCGCCGTGCACGAGATGCTCGACCCTCAGGTGGACCGCGTGCGCGAGATGGCTGACGACGCCGCCGAACGGATCTCCGCCCTCGGCGGGGTGCCGCACGGTACACCGGGAGCGCTCGTCGCCGAACGGACCTGGGACGACTACAGCGTCGGCCGCGCTGACGCCATCGCCCACCTCGGCGCCCTCGACCTCGTCTACACGGGGATCGTGGAGGAGCACCGCGCGGCCGTGGCCGAGGTCGGCAAGATCGACCCGGTGACCGAGGACCTTCTCATCGAACAGCTCCGCGCGCTCGAACAGTTCCAGTGGTTCGTCCGGGCGCACCTGGAGAGTTCGGGCGGGTCGCTGTCGCAGGCCGGCGCCCGCACGGAACGCGAGGCGGCGCGATCGGCCCGGCAGGGCACCGCGGAATAGGGCCTGCCGTTTGGATCATGCCAAGGAACAGCGGTACACGTCGGTTGTGGGGCCCGGACCGGGAACACAGGGTCCGGGCCCCACGGCCGACGTGCGTGGTGAGCCGGTCAGCCGCGGCCGATGTAGCTGCGCACCGTCGTCCCGGAGGTGTCGGTGTGCACACGGACGAGGTCCGACAGGAAGTGCACGAGGAACAGGCCCCGTCCGCCGATCTGGTCGGGACGCACGGGATGCCGGCCGGCCAGAGGATCGCTGAGCCGGCCCTCGTCCTGCGCCTCGCACACGATCTGCTCGCTCTCGGCCCAGATCCTCAGGATCCCCGAACCGCCCCCGTGCACCACGCTGTTGGTCGTCAGCTCCGCGACGACGAGGTTCAGGTCGTGCAGCCGGGCCGCTGTCATCCCGCGGTCCCGGGCCTCGGCGAGGGCGAAGTCGCGGGCGACGGGCAGGAGTTCGGCGTCGAAACGGACCACCGCCGCTCCCGGGGGGTGGCGCAGAACCTGGTTGAAGCGCGTCAGCACCCCGTCCGGGTCGTAGGCCGGGCTGGCGCTCTGCCGGCCGGCGCTGATCACGACCGGGTGCGTGGCGTGGGCGTCGGCGATCACGTCCGGGGAGAGGGCACGCCCGTCGTACGGGCACAGGATCGTCACGTCCCGTCCCGCGAACGCCCTGTTGATCAGGGCTTCGTGCTGGACGCAGGCCGGGTACTCCACCGCCGTACGGCCCTGCCAGATGGGCTCGCCGATGATCCGTACGTGGACGTCCTGATGGGTGTCGGCGAACGCCCGCAGGACGGAGGGGATGATGCGGCCCGGGTTCAGGCCCGCCCGCGTCATGTCGATCCAGCGGACGCCGGCGCCCAAGGGCCCCAGGGCGCCGCGGATGAGTTCCAGTCGCGGGGCGGGGACGGCCACCGCCACCGGCTCCCCTGCGGCTACGCCGTCGGAGACGAAACGTGTCGTCCCTTCCACGTACTCACGGTCGTCGTCGTAGACGAGCGCGGGGTGGACGAAGGGATCGTCGCGAAGTGCCGCCGTAGTCATGCCACGATCACCGCGCCCCGGGGCCGGCGTCCGGCGAGCGGTCCCGCGTCGGGGCGCGCCAAGGGCGAGCGCGTGTGCGCTCGGCCGACTCGCCGCTCGATACCCACGGACTCACCCCGCGATCCATTTTACGTCGCCGTCACGACAGCGGGGCAGGCCCCCGGACGCGAGAGCGCCGTCGCGACGGTCGCCCTCCGTCCTCACCTGCCCCCTCGATCCCCGGCGGAACCGTGTCGGCGTTCGGGCTTAACCGGTATCAGTCGGGCCAAAAGCGACATCAGCCCGGTCGGGAAATCGGTGCCACAACCCCGCATCCGAAAGGTGCCCCCGGGAGGAAGTAGACCCTGACCCGGTGTCAGGGGGAGTCTGGACGTACGCGTCCCGCAGAATTTCGCAACCGGGTGGCATGAGCGGTGTGAAGCAGGGCAGACGGGCCCTGTCATCATTTCCTTCGGACGATTTGGGGTGGACGGCATGGCGGCCGTGGCGGCAGCGAAGGCAAGGGACACGGCGCACCGGGCAGCGACGACCGAGGGGGGCGTCCTGCCGCAGATCGACGAACCGCTGAAGATCAGCCCGAAGGACGCGCGCGAGCTGTCCCGCCAGTTCTTCGACCGGCTCTCCGTCCTGGAGGAGGGCACGCACGAATACCAGTACGCGCGCAACACCCTCATCGAGATGAATCTCTCCCTCGTCCGGTACGCGGCGGCCCGCTTCCGCAGCCGCAGCCAGGGTGAGATGGAGGACATCGTCCAGGTCGGCACGATCGGGCTCATCAAGGCCATCGACCGCTTCGAGCTGTCCCGCGAGGTCGAGTTCACGTCGTTCGCGGTTCCCTACATCGTCGGTGAGATCAAGCGGTTCTTCCGCGACACGAGCTGGGCGGTCCACGTGCCCCGCCGTCTGCAGGAGGCGCGCGTCGAGCTCGCCAAGGCGACGGAGGAACTGCGCACCCGCCTCGGCCGTACGCCCACCACCCGTGAACTGTCCGAGCTGATGTGTCTGTCCGAGGAAGAGGTCATCGAGGCCCGCAAGGCGTCGAACGGCTACAACTCCTCGTCCCTGGACGCCGCCCTCACGGCGGACGGCGGTGCGGACGGCGAGGCGGTCCTCGCGGACTTCATCGGCGAGGAGGATCCCTCGCTGGAACTGGTCGAGGACTTCAACTCCCTGGCCCCCCTGATCGCCCAGCTCGACGATCGGCAGCGCCGGATCATTCATCTGCGCTTCGTCGAGGAGTGGACCCAGGCGCAGATCGGCGAGGAGCTCGGCATCTCGCAGATGCACGTCTCCCGGCTGATCACGCGCATCATCAAGCGTCTGCGCACCGGACTCCTCGATCCCGCGGTCGCCTGAGGCTTCCGCACGTCACGGCCCGTACGACGGTCCCGTCGGCCCGCCCCGGACTCCGGTCCGGGGCGGGCCGACGGGATTTCGCGTACACGGTCCCGGCGAACGGGACCGAGAGGGTCCTGTGTATCCAGTTCCGTCCAGGTCATTCCTGCTGCCGGCGAGTTTTCCGGCCCCTGGAGAATTCTTTCCCGCGCTTTGTTCCGTCCCCGCGATCTGGGTTAGCCTGCGGCGTATTTTCTTAAGGGGATGACCTGTGATCTGCGGGAATCCCACGGGCAGGCGGGGGCCGCCCGTGGGCCCCGCGCGGTTCCGAGTTCCGTGACACGGGACTCCAGGGGAGCGGAACGAGGGTGGCCATGACCAGGGCAGCGAGCGGGACGTCCGTACAGACTCCGGGCGAGCAGGAGTTGCGGCAACTGCTGGCCGGCCTCACCGCCGTGCGCGACGGCGACTTCGGCACCCGGCTTCCCGACGAGGCCGGTGGCCTGCTGGGCGACATCGCCACCGTGTTCAACGGCATGGTCGACCAGCTGTCGGTGTTCACCTCGGAAGTGACACGGGTGGCCCGTGAGGTGGGCACGGAGGGGACGCTCGGCGGCCAGGCGGAGGTGCCGGGGGTCTCGGGCACCTGGGCGGACCTCACCGACTCCGTCAACGCCATGGCGGGCAATCTCACCACCCAGGTCCGCGACATCGCGCAGGTGGCCACGGCGGTCGCCAGGGGTGATCTCTCGCAGAAGATCGACGTTCCGGCCCGCGGCGAGATCCTCCAGCTCAAGGAGACCGTCAACACGATGGTCGACCAGCTCTCCGCCTTCGCCGACGAGGTCACCCGCGTCGCCCGTGAGGTCGGCACCGACGGACGCCTCGGCGGCCAGGCCCAGGTCCCGGGTGTCGGCGGCGTCTGGCGTGATCTCACCGACTCGGTGAACTTCATGGCCGGCAACCTCACCGCCCAGGTCCGCAACGTGGCCCAGGTCACCACGGCGGTGGCCCAGGGAGATCTCTCCCAGAAGATCACCGTGGACGCCCGCGGCGAGATCCTCGAACTGAAGAACACCATCAACACGATGGTCGACCAGCTCTCCGCCTTCGCCGACGAGGTCACCCGCGTCGCCCGTGAGGTCGGCACCGACGGACGCCTCGGCGGCCAGGCCGACGTGAAGGGCGTCAAGGGCACCTGGCGTGATCTCACCGACTCGGTGAACTTCATGGCGGGCAACCTCACCGCCCAGGTCCGCTCGATCGCCCAGGTGGCCACCGCGGTGGCCAAGGGCGACCTGTCGCAGAAGATCACCGTGGACGCCCGCGGCGAGATCCTGGAGCTCAAGGAGACCATCAACACGATGGTCGAGCAGCTCTCGGCGTTCGCCGACGAGGTGACCCGGGTGGCCCGCGAGGTCGGTACGGCGGGCAATCTGGGCGGACAGGCCACCGTGCGGGGCGTCTCGGGCACCTGGAAGGACCTCACGGACAACGTCAACGTCATGGCGTCGAACCTCACCGGCCAGGTCCGCTCCATCGCGCAGGTGGCGACCGCCGTGGCCCGCGGCGACCTCTCGCAGAAGATCACCGTGGAGGCGAAGGGCGAGGTCGCGGCCCTGGCCGACGTCATCAACACGATGGTCGACACGTTGTCCGCGTTCGCCGACGAGGTCACCCGCGTCGCCCGTGAGGTCGGCACCGAAGGACGTCTCGGCGGCCAGGCGCACGTGCCCAATGTGGCGGGCACCTGGAAGGACCTCACCGACAACGTCAACTCGATGGCCAACAACCTCACCGGGCAGGTGCGCAACATCGCCCTGGTCACGACGGCCGTGGCCAAGGGCGACCTGTCCAAGAAGATCGACGTCGACGCCCGGGGAGAGATCCTCGAACTCAAGACGACGATCAACACGATGGTCGACCAGCTCTCCGCCTTCGCGGCCGAGGTCACCCGGGTGGCGCGGGAGGTCGGCAGCGAGGGCAGGCTCGGCGGCCAGGCCGAGGTGGAGGGCGTCTCGGGCACCTGGAAGCGGCTCACCGAGAACGTGAACGAACTGGCCGGCAACCTCACGCGTCAGGTCCGCGCGATCGCCGAGGTCACCGGCGCCGTCGCCGAGGGCGACCTGACACGGTCGATCGCCGTGGAGGCCTCCGGCGAGGTCGCCGACCTGAAGGACAACATCAACTCCATGGTGGAGTCCTTGCGTGAGACCACGCGGGCCAACCAGGAGCAGGACTGGCTCAAGACGAACCTGGCCCGTATCTCCGGCCTGATGCAGGGATACCGCGACCTGGACGTGGTGGCCGACCTCATCATGGACGAGCTCACCCCGCTGGTCGCCGCGCAGTACGGCGCCTTCTACCTCGCCGAGGAGACCACGAAGGGCACGGAGCTCAGGCTGGTCGGCTCGTACGGCTATCCCGACGAGGACGGGCGTCCCACCCGTATTCCGCTCGGCCGCTCCCTGGTCGGGCAGGCCGCGCGCAGCAGGCGGGCGATCACCGTGGACGAGGTGCCGCCGGGGTACGTCACCATCTCCTCGGGCCTCGGGCAGACGGCACCGACGGCGCTGGTGGTCCTGCCCATCGTCGTCGAGGAACAGGTGCTCGGCGTCATCGAGCTCGCCTCGGTCACCCGCTTCAAGCAGGGGCACCGGACGTTCCTGGAACAGCTGATGGAGACCATCGGCGTCAATGTCAGCACCATCGTGGCCAACGCCCGCACCGATGAGCTGCTGGGCGAGTCGCAGCGCCTGACCGCCGAACTCCAGGCCCGCTCCGAGGAGTTGCAGGTCCAGCAGGACGAACTCCAGCGTTCCAACGCCGAGCTGGAGGACAAGGCCTCCCTGCTCGTGACCCAGAACCGCGACATCGAGGCGAAGAACCTCCAGATCGAACAGGCCCGGCAGGAACTCGAGGCACGGGCCCAGCAGTTGTCGCTGGCGTCCAAGTACAAGTCCGAGTTCCTCGCCAACATGAGCCACGAACTGCGGACCCCGCTCAACAGCCTGCTCATCCTGGCCCAGTTGCTGGCGCAGAACCCCTCGCGCAATCTCACGCCGAAGCAGGTCGAGTACGCGGGCATCATCCACTCCGCGGGTTCCGACCTGCTCCAGCTGATCAACGACATCCTCGACCTGTCGAAGGTCGAGGCCGGCAAGATGGACGTGACCCCCGAGCGGGTCCCGCTGCGGCAGCTGCTCGAATACGTCGAGGCCACCTTCCGCCCCATGACCTCGCAGAAGAGCCTGGAGTTCACGGTCAGCACCGCTCCCGGGGCCCCGGTGGACCTGCTCACCGACGACTCCCGGCTGCGGCAGGTGCTGCGCAACCTGCTGTCGAACGCCGTCAAGTTCACCGAGCAGGGCCGGGTCGAACTGCGCATCGAACCGGCGGCCGACGCGGAGATCCCCGCGGGCGTTCCGCGCGGCGGCACGATCGCCGCCTTCCGGGTCAAGGACACCGGCATCGGCATCCCCGAGCAGCAGCTGGAGACGATCTTCGGCGCCTTCCAGCAGGCCGACGGCACCACGAGCCGCAAGTACGGCGGCACAGGTCTGGGTCTGTCCATCACCCGGGAGATCGCCCACCTGCTCGGCGGGGCGGTCACCGTGGACAGCACCCCGGGACAGGGCAGTACGTTCACGCTCTTCCTCCCGGTGGCCCGGCCCGAGTTCGAGGAGCTGCTGGCCGGCGGCCGGGCGCCCGAACCGGCCGTGGACGAGGGCGCCTCGGCGCACACCGAACCGCGGCACACCGCTCCCGGTTCGGCCGGCCTGCCCCGCCGGCGGCGGCGGCTCCTGGTCGTCGAGGAACGGCCGCGGGGGCTGCTCACGCTGGTGGCCGAGAGCGCGGTCGGGGATGTGGCGCGCAGCCGTGACGAGGGCGACACACGGGAGCGCGTCGACATCATCACCGTCGTCGGGGCGCAGGAGGCGGCGAGCGCCCTCGCCGCGGAGCCGTGGCACTGCGTCGTGCTCGAACTCGGCATGCCGGAAGGCGAGACGGCCCGGTTCCTGGAAGCGGTGGAGGGCGACTCGGCCCTGGCGACCGTGCCCGTCCTCGTCCACAACGGCAGCCGGGTCGACCTCGCGCAGGAGCAGGCGCTGCAGTCCCGCTCGGGCGCACGGTCGCTGGAATTCCTGTCCAGTCTCGACGAGTTGCGCGAGCGGATCGCGCTGCACCTGTCCGCGGAGCAGCCGGGCGACGTGGTGCCGCTGGTCCGCGCCGAGGAGGCCAGGAACCGGCCCGCGCGGCCGATCGACAACGCCTTCCAGGGCCGTACGGTGCTCGTCGTCGACGACGACGCCCGTAACCTCTTCGCGCTCAGCGGGATCCTGGAGCTGCACGGGTTCCAGGTGCTGCACGCGGAGAACGGCAGGAAGGGCATCGAGACACTGCTGGCCAGGCCCGAGGTCGCGCTGATCCTGATGGACGTGATGATGCCCGAGATGGACGGGTACACCGCGACCGCCGAGATCCGCAGGATGCCCCGGTACGCGGACCTGCCGATCATCGCGGTGACGGCGAAGGCCATGCCCGGCGACCGGGAGAAGAGCCTGCTGTCGGGCGCCAGCGACCACGTCACCAAGCCGGTCGACACCGACGACCTCATCGCCTGTGTCCGACGCTGGCTCGGGGAGTGACATGACGCCCGGTACCCTCCACCGCGGCCGTGCGGCGGGACACCCGCCGCTGCCGCCCCTCCCCCGCCCTCCACAGGGTCCCCGCCGAGGAGCGGCAGCACGATGAACAGTCCTGAGGCAACCGGCCCGAGCGTCCCCGACTCCCCGGACGACGTCGCGGACGCCGGGCAGGCCGGCGAGCTGTCGGGCGCGGCCCGGACGTCTCCGGTGGGCCGGCTGGCGGCCACCGTCGAACGGCTGCGCCGCGAGGTACGGGCCGCGCAGGCGGAGGCCGAGGGGCGGGCCCTGATCGAGCTGGCCAAGGGCATCCTGGTCGAGCGGCTGGGCTGCGGACCGGCACAAGCCGCCCGCCAGCTCACCGAGTTGGCCGAACAGGCCAAGGTGCCGCAGCTCCAGCTCGCGGTCGAGATCATCAACCAGGCGGCCCACGACCGGCTTTCGGAGGTGACCAGCGCCTTCCTCTCCGCCACGACGGAGCATCCCCCGAAGGACGACGCCCCCGCGGTACGGCTGCGCGCGGCCGAGAGCGGCGCGCTGGCGGCCGGCGACAGCCAGGCGGTGGCCGACTCCCTGCTGCAGCACGCGCTGACTCCCCTCGGGGCGGTCGCCGTGGCCATCTGGGCGGCGGACGCCGACGGTTCGCTCTCCCTGGCGGGCAGCGCCGGGTTCTCGGCGGCCGAGGCCCGGCGCTGGCGTTACGTTCCCCCGGGCGTGGCGACGATGGCACGCCGCGCGCTGTCCGACCGTACGGCGCAGTGGGCGGGCTCGCTGACGGACACCGGGCTGCCCTCCATCGGGCACGCGGAACATCCGGACGGCGGGCGGGTCGCGGTACCGGCCGGCTCCGGAGGCCGGATCCACGGCGTCCTGGAGATCGCGTGGCCGTCCGCCCTGGCACCTCAGCCACCGCAGGTGGTCCGCCAGGTCGAGGCACTGGCCGAACTGTGCTCGCACACACTGGAGACCCACGCGCCGTCGGGCGACTTCCACGACGTGCGGGGGACGGCCGATGTCTGCGAACTGATCGACCTGGTGGACGGGTTGCACGATCCCGCCCTGGTGCTGGTCCCCCAGCTCGACGACCAGGGGCGGCTCGCCGACTTCCGCATCCGTCATGTGAACGGACGCTTCCTCGATCCGGCCGGCCGGCCGCGCGGCACCGTTCAGGGGTCGCTGCTGCTGGAGGCCTATCCGCTGGCCGCAGGGGACAGCGGCCTCTTCCAGTGCGTCGAGCGCGTCTACGCCACCGGGGAGCCGTTCCGGGCGCGGCGCATGGATCTGACGGCGCTGGTCGACCAGGTGCGGCTGTCGGCCGTGGCCGACATCAACGTCAGCCGGCACGGCGGAACCGTGCTGCTCATCTGGCGCATAGAGGACGAGACTGCGCGGCTGGCGAGTCTGCTCCAGCATGCCCAGCGGCTCGGCAGGATCGGCGGTTTCGAGGAGAACCTGCTGACCGGCGAGACCATCTGGAACGAGACGCTGTTCGATCTGTACGGCCGCTCCCCCTCGGGCACTCCCGTCCCGCTGGAGGAGCTGGCCTCGCACGCCCATCCCGACGACGCCGTCGCCATCGGCCGCTTCCTGCGGACCGTCCTGCACCGTCACCGGCCGGCGTCGGCAGCGTTCCGGCTCCAGCGTCCCGACGGCGTGACCCGGCACATCCGCGTGGTGGCCGAACCGGTGCTCGACGCCGACGACCGGCTGTTCGCGGTCCGCGGGGCCTACCAGGACATCTCGGCGCAGCACTGGACCGAGGTGGCGCTGGCGGTCACCCGCGACCAGCTCGCGCACACCGAGCAGCAGGCGCACGAGCGCAACCGGCTGACCCTCCAGCTTCAGCACGCGATCATGCCGCCGACCCAGGCGCCGTTGCGGGCTCCGGGCCTCGACGTGGCGGTGCGCTACCGGCCCGCGGAGACCGAGCAGCTCGTCGGGGGCGACTGGTACGACGCCGTCGTGCTGTCGTCCGGCCTGGTCCTGCTGTGTGTCGGCGATGTGGCCGGTCACGGGATCGAGGCGGCGACCAGCATGGTGGTGTTGCGCAACGCGCTGCGCGGACTCGCCGTGACGGGTGCGGGGCCGGGGCAGCTGCTGTCCTGGCTCAACATCGTGGCGCACCATCTGACGGGCGGGGTCACCGCCACCGCGGTCTGCGGGATCTACGATCCGCGCCGCCGTGTTCTGCGCTGGGCGAG
Source organism: Streptomyces sp. NBC_00386 (assembly GCF_036063235.1). Classification (NCBI taxonomy): domain Bacteria; kingdom Bacillati; phylum Actinomycetota; class Actinomycetes; order Kitasatosporales; family Streptomycetaceae; genus Streptomyces; species Streptomyces sp. NBC_00386. The sequence continues at coordinate 8,975,943 of NZ_CP107950.1, read as the reverse complement.
GGCCGGACATCTGCCGCCCGTTCTGGTCCGGGACACGGACGCCAACCCGCTGCCGCTCCTCAAGGGCATCCTGCTCGGTGCCGTCCCCGAGGCGACGTTCGAGGAGGACGAGGTGCAACTGGACGTCCACGACACGCTGTTGATGTACACGGACGGTCTGATCGAACGGCGGGACCGCTCGGTGGAGGTGTCGCTGCGCCAGCTCCTCAACGCGGCCCGTACGACGTCCGGGACGCTGGACCATCAACTCGACCGGCTCCTGACGTACAGCAGGTCCGACACCGACGACGACACCTGCATCGTCGGCATCCGGGTGGAGTAGGGCCGTACGAATGCGGCCCCGCCGGCAGCCGGGGGGAGTGACTGCCTGCGGGGCCGTGCAGCTCGGGTTTCGCCAGGGGGGTAGCTTCCCGAGCTGTCTCAGGATGCTGCTGCCCCGCTCCCGGCGATGCATGCACACGGGTTTCCGGCCGGTATTCCCCTCGTATGGCCGAACGATCGGCTCACGAGGAGTCACGCAGGGCGCGCAGGAGTGGCTCCAGGGAGTCCGTGACGCACCGGTCGGGAACGCCGGCCTCCCGCAGTGCCCGCGCTCTGGCGGGGTGGCGGGCGTATCCGAGGAATCGGACACCGGCGTGGTGCGCCGCCGCGTGGTCCGCCGGGGTGCCGCCGATCACCAGCGAGACGTCGGGTGCGGCCTCCATGGCGCCCAGGGCCAGTGACAGGGCGGACGGACGGGGGGTGAGCGTTCCCGGGTCCGGCGCCCGGCCGAATATGTACGGGGCGAAGCGGGGTGTGAGCCCCCGGGCGTCCAGGTACGAGGTGACGGCACGGGCCGATGTGCCGGTCGCCACGGCGAGCCTCGCCCCGACCGCCGCCCAGGTGTGGATCAGCGGATCCGCGTAGGCCGTCGGCATCGCCGTGCGCACCGCCTCCAGCTCGGCCCGGGTGAGCCACGCGTCGAGCCGGGCGAGGGCTTCGCTGCCCGGGTGCCGTCCGGCCACCGCCGTCAGGACGCGGTAGGGGTCCGCGGGGCCGCGCTCCTCGTCGGTGAGCATCGCGCCGAGGCCCGCTTCCGTCAGCCGGTCCCGCTGGGCTCGTGCGACGGCCGTGGCCGAGGGCCCGGAGAACAGCTGACAGATCGGGCCGTCGAAGCCGAGGACGACATAGCGCGTCCGTGCGACCAGTTCCCGAACGTTCTCGATCCGACTCGTCACCACCAGGGTCTTTCCCATCCCGGCAGTCACCAATCGAGCGGGTACCGGCCAGTCGCCTCCGGCGGCCGTGGCCACGGCTTCGGCGTCGGTCAGGGGACGGGCGGGGCGGGTGCGGGCCGGGCCGGGCGGCCGTCAATGGGCCATGTCCGCGAGGTGCGGGACCACGCGGGTCAGCCGCAGCACGCCCCACAGGACCAGCCCCGCGCCGATCAGCTCGGGCAGCAGCCACCAGCCCGTACGGATCGTCTCGTCGAAGAGCGTGACACCGAGCACCAGGCTGAGCGTCGCGTCGCCGATGGTCAGCGCGGGCTGCGAGGCGGCCAGGGGGCCCGCCTGGAGGGCGTTCTCCAGCAGCAGGACGGCGGTGATCCCGGTCAGGGCGAATCCGTACGTCTGCCACACGCCCAGGAAGGCGACGAACCCGTCGTCGTCGAGTGTGCCCACGGCCGATTTGAGGAGAGCGGCGGTCAGCGCGTTGCTGATGGCCGACGCCGTTCCCAGCATCGCGGCGCGGAAGAGCGGCGGCCGGCCCGGACGGGCGACGACGACCGCGGCCGCCACGGCGCCCAGGCACAGGACCAGCACCGGGATCCAGCGTGCCATGGAGGCGTCGGACCGTGCTCCCGAGGGAGCGGCCGACAGGAGGACGAGCCCGAGGCCGGCCACCACGCCGGCCACGGCCTGCCATCCCGCGCGCGACAGGCGCCGGTGCAGCAGCGGGACGGCGATCATCAGGGCGAAGGGCAGTTCCAGGATGAACAGGGGCTGCACCAGGGACAGCGGCCCGTTCGCCAGCGCGAGCGCCTGGAAGAGTGCCGCCCCGATCACCCCGGCAATGCCGATCAGCCAGGGCGGCTGCCGGGCCAGCCGGATGATGAGCCGCAGTCCACCGCCTTCACTGACGCGCGAGGCCGCCTTGCGTTGGAACGCGGTGCCCATCGCGTTGCTGGCTGCCCCTAGGAGTGCGAACAGCACGGCCAGTCCCGTCACCCCTCCACCATGCCCCGGGACGGGGGCCGGGGCCTCTCCGGGCGACGCCTGCGGGGCCCGTACGACCGCGTCCGGTTCGGCCGGCCGTGCGGGTGACGGCCAGGGGCCGGGCCGGGCCGCCGACGGGACGGAACACCGGTGGGGCGAGGCGCCGATGGCCCGAGACGTCGGTGGGATGAAGCGTCGCCGACGGGGCACCCGCCCTGTGGAGCCCCGTCATCCCATCCCCGTGGTGGCGGGGCTTCGTGCCGCCCGCCCCGCCAGGGCTTCTCCGGCCGGCCGCCCCTTCCCCGCTCCGGCAGCCACCGGATCGCTCCGGCCCGCACGCGTGAGCGAACCGATCGGAATGCGCGACGGCGGGGAAAGGGGGAGCGTGGTGTCAAAGGGAGGAGTGCCATGGCCACGAAGGCCGCGCCCGGCCGGCGGGACGACCACCGGGGATGGCTGCGCGGCTCGCCCCCTCCGCGCTGGGTACGGCTGCTCCCGCCGGTCCTGCTGGTGGGCGTCTGCGTGGGGGAACTCGTGAGCAGTGAGGCGCTGGACATCGGCTTTCTGCTGGGAGCCATCCCTTCCCTGGCCGTCCTGTCCTACGGCCCTCTGGGGACGGCCGCCTTCGGCGTGATCGTCGTGGTCCTGATGAACATCCCCGCCCTCGATCTGAACCGTCCGGGCAACGCGGACCTGCTCACCATCAGCTTCGTCGCCGTGCTGAGCGTGTTCGTGTCGCTCGTGCGCAGCCGCAGGGACGCGCATCTGGTCACCGTGCGGTCGGTCGCGGAAGCCGCTCAGCTCGCCGTGCTGCCGCCGCTGCCGGAGCGTGTCGGACCGGTCCGCTGCGCCGGTCTCTACCGGCCCGCGCAGCGGGAGACGCTGGTCGGAGGTGACTTCTTCGAGGTGCGCGACGGGCCTTTCGGCGTCCGGGCCGTGATGGGCGACGTACAGGGGCACGGGCTGTCGGCCGTGGGGACGGTCGCCTCGCTGCTCGGGGCGTTCCGGGAGACGGTGCTCGACCAGCGTGATCTGGAGGCCGCCGCGGCCCGGCTCGACCGCAGGCTGGTGGTCGACTCCGCGTCGGTCGATCACGCCGAGCTGTTCGCCACCGCACTGCTCCTGGAGTTCCCGCCCGGCACCGACACCGTACGGCTGGTGTCCTGCGGGCATCCCCCGCCGCTGCTGCTGCGTGGTGCGAAGGCCCTCGAACTCGACGCCGAGCCGGCGTCCCCGCTGGGTCTGGGGTTCTTCGAGCTGTCCCCGCCGAAGGGGCGCACCGTCGAGCTGGAACCCGGCGACCGGCTGTTCATGGCGTCGGACGGCGTGAGCGAGAGCCGGGACACCACCGGCGCCTTCTACCCGCTGACGGACCGGCTGGCCGTGTTCGCCGAGGAGCCTTCGGACGTGCTCGTCGACCGCCTCTGGGAGGACCTCGTCGCGTTCTGCCCCTCGATCCGCGACGACGTCTCCGTCCTGGTCCTGTCACCCCGGCTCCGCGGCCACCGGAACGACGGCGACGACGGCGACGAAGCCCCGGGGGCGAAGCCCGGCAGCACCCCGGACCCGAACGCGGACAGCGACAGCGACAGCAACAGCAACAGCAACTGAGAGTCCTCCGTCAGGTCGCCGCGATGTCGAGTGCCGCGATGTACCCGAACGTCATCGCGGGACCGATCGTCGAACCCGCTCCCGCGTAGCTGTGGCCCATGACGGCCGCGCTGGCGTTGCCCGCCGCGTACAGGCCGGGGATCACCGTGCCGTCCGGACGCAGGACGCGGGCCCTGGCGTCGGTACGCAGGCCGCCCTTGGTGCCGAGGTCGCCCGGGACGATCCTGAACGCGTAGAACGGGGGGAGCCACAACGGGGCGAGGCAGGAGTCGGGGAGGACCGCGGGATCCGTGTAGTAGTGGTCGTAGGCGCTGTCACCGCGGTGGAAGTCGGTGTCCGTGCCGCTCAGGGCCAGGCTGTTGAAGCGGCTGACGGTGGTGCGCAGGGCGGCCGCGGGGACACCGACCCGGCCGGCGAGGTCGTCCAGGGTCCACGCCTTGTACACGGCGCCGGACGTGTACCAGGAGTCGGGGAACGTGAAGGCCGGCGCGACGTCCTTGAACAGGTAGCGGTTGCGGTAGTTCTGGTCGACGACCAGCCAGGCCGGGATGTCCGGGGCGCTCGGGTTGCGGTCGTACATGGTGTGCACGACGTCGCTGTAGGGTCCGGCCTCGTTGACGAAGCGCGCTCCGGCGGCGTTGACCAGCAGGCCGCCGGGCAGGGTGCGTTCGGCGAGACAGAAGTAGGGCTGGCCGGGCAGTGGGATGGCCGGTCCCCACCAGGCGTCGTCCATCAGGTCGAGCGCGGCCCCGGCGCGCCGGCCCGCCTGGATGCCGTCGCCGGTGTTCTCCTTGGCGCCCACCGTCCAGGCGGTCCCGATGGGCTGCCGCTGGAACTCGGCGCGCATGGCCGCGTTGTGCTCGAAGCCGCCGGAGCCCACGATGACTCCGCGCCGGGCCCTGACCAGTCCCGGCGCGCCGTTCCGGGTGACCACCGCGCCGGTGACGGCGCCGTTCTCCACGAACAGGTCGGACAGCGGGGTGTCCAGCCACACCGGGACCTGGGCGGCGAGCAGGCCGGCGCGCAGCCCGGCCGCGAGCGACTGGCCCATGGTCAGCGGTTTCTGGCCGAGCAGCGCCGCCTTGGTGCCGCGCGCCAGGCACTCGGTGGCGACGGCCGCGCCCTTGGCGCTCACGGCCGCGAGGGTGAGCCACTTGTAGTCGGCGCTGAAGACGACCATGCCGGCCGGGACGGCCATGTACGCCGGGTTGAGGTGGGCGAGTTCGGCTCCGAGGATGTTGCCGTCGAGCTGGTCGGGCTCCATGGAACGTCCGCCCGGGAGGCCGCCGGGGAGTTCCGGGTAGTAGTCGCTGTATCCCTCCATCCAGCGGAAGCGCAGCGGGCTGTTGGCCATGACGAAGGAGATCATGGCCGGTCCGTGGCCGAGGAAGGCCCGCTGCCGGTCGGCGGAGACCTCCGGGCCGACCACGGCCGCGAGGTAGGCGGCGGCCTTCGCCGGGGTGTCGGGGACGCCGGCGGCGAGGACCACCGGGTTGTTGGGGATCCAGATGCCCGCGCCGGAGCGGGCCGCGGAGCCTCCGAAGGTGGCCGCCTTCTCCAGGACGACACAGCTCAGTCCCCGTTTCGCGGCGGTGAGCGCCGCGGTCATCCCCGCGGCACCCGAGCCGACCACGACGACGTCGTAGGTGCCGAGCGGGGGCAGGTCGGCCGCCGCCGCGGACCCGGTGGAACCGGCGGCGCCCGCGGCGAGCGCGAGTGCGGCGCCCGTGGCCGTGCCGAGCACCCGGCGCCGTGACGGGCCGGGGGCCGGAAAGGGGTCGGTACGTCCGACGGGGTCCGCGCTCGGGGACATGGCAGGGCTCTCCAGCGGGCGAGGGAATGTGAGGCGTTCCGTTGCTCCGGGAGCCGACAGGCCCCCGCCGTAGCAGTTCTGATGCAGCGTCAGGAATGTCGCGCGAGGGTCTTGTGAAGTCAAGGGCAAGCCCGTCAGAGCTCGCCGATCACCCCAAGATCGGACAGAAGTTACCAACCGGTATGTAGTGACTTAACAAGCCAGTAACAGTAGAACCTGTTCCCACTCATCGAGAGTGAGGAGTGTCACGTGGGTGACATCAACCAGCAGCCCGAGGACTCCAGGGGTGTTTCGCGCCGACGATTCATAGCTGGAACAGGTTCTATTCTTGGAGTAGTGAGCCTTGCCGGTCGCGCTGTCGCGGCCCCCGCGCGGATCGCCACGGCGGCCTCGTCCATCCCTTCCGGAGCACACGTCCCCGTCCTGGTGATCGGCACCGGATACGGCGGTTCCGTGGCCGCCCTGCGCCTCGCCCAGGCGGGCGTCGACGTGCAGATGGTCGAGATGGGCATGGCCTGGGACACCCCGGGCTCGGACGGCAAGATCTTCGCCAACACGACCAGTCCGGACCAGCGTTCGTACTGGCTGCGCACCAGGACCAAACAGCCCCTCAGCAACTTCCTCGGCTTCCCCATCGACAAGGACATCCCCCGCTACACGGGGATCCTGGACGCCGAGGAGATGGGCCAGATCATCGTGTACCAGGGCCGTGGCGTCGGCGGCGGATCACTGGTCAACGGCGGCATGGCGGTCACCCCCAAACGGGAGAACTTCGGCGCCATCCTCCCGTCGGTGAACGCCGACGAGATGTACGCGACCTACTACCCGCGCGCCAACGCCGCGCTCGGCGTCGGTCTCATCGACCCGGCGTGGTTCGACACCACCGACTGCTACCAGTACGCACGGGTCGGCCGTAAGCAGGCCCAGCGTTCCGGCTTCCCGTTCGTCTTCGTGCCCGACGTGTACGACTGGGACTACATGAAGCAGGAGGCCGCGGGCACCGTCACCAAGTCGGCCCTCGCCGGGGAGATCCTCTACGGCAACAACTACGGCAAGAAGTCGCTCCAGAAGACCTACCTCGCCCAGGCCACGGCCACCGGGAGAGTCACCATCTCAGCGCTGCACAAGGTCACTTCGGTCTCACCCGCGTCCGGCGGCGGCTACACGGTCCTGATCGACCAGCTCAACACCACAGGTGACACCACCGCCACCAAGACGGTGACCGCGGACCGGGTGTTCTTCGCGGCCGGAAGCGTCGGAACGAGCAAGCTCCTGGTCAAACTGAAGGCGACCGGCGCGCTGCCCGGCCTCAACGGCGAGATCGGGCAGGGCTGGGGCGACAACGGCAACGTCATGTGCGGCCGCGCCAACCATCTGTGGGATCCGACCGGCGCGCTCCAGGCCAGCATTCCCTGCGGCGGCATCGACAACTGGACCGCCGGAGGCGCGTTCGCGGAGGTGGCGCCGCTGCCGACCGGCATCGAGACCTACGCCTCGTTCTACCTGTCCATCACCAAGAACCCGAACCGCGCCCAGTTCACCTTCAACTCCTCCACCGGCACCGTCGACCTCAACTGGCAGACCGCCTGGAAACAGCCCGCCATCGACATGGCGAAGACCATCTTCGACAAGATCAACTCGAAGGAGGGAACGATCTACCGGACCGATCTGTTCGGTGTGTACAAGATCTGGGGCGACCATCTCACCTACCACCCGCTCGGCGGCGCCGTACTCAACAAGGCCACCGACAACTACGGCCGCCTGCGGGGCTATTCGGGCCTGTACGTCATCGACGGCGCGCTGATCCCCGGCAACACCAGCGTCAATCCGTTCGTCACCATCACCGCCCTCGCGGAACGGAACATCGAGAACATCATCGCCGTGGACCTCTAGCGTGTCCGGGCCGCGCGTGGGGCCCGGAGCCGCTCAGGGGGCCGGGACCGCCGGGTGAGCCACCCTCTCAGTGGGTGGGCAGAACGCACACGGCGTCCAGTCCCAGCACATGGTTGAGCCGGCCGAACGCCAGCCAGGAGCCGATGCTCATCGTCAGCTCCACGATCTCCCGCTGGCTGTACAACGCCGTCATCCGTGTCCAGAACTCCTCGTCCAGACCGTGGTGATCCAGGGCGTACCGCTCGGCGTACTCGGCGGCCAGCCGTGTCCGGTCGTCGAAGGCACCGGTGGTGCGCCACTGGGTCACCGCGTCCGCGAACTCCTCCTCGACCTTCAGGCCCTCCCGTTCCGTGCGCCAGTCGAGACAGAACAGGCACCCGTTGATCTGCGCGATGCGCAGTCGGGCGGCCTCGAACTCGCGCAGGCCCAGCGTCGTGTGCTCGTACACCGACAGGGAGAAGTTCGCGGCGGCCATGCCGATGCCGGGCACCATCTCGCCCCACACGTATCCGATCGGTTCCTGTCCCTCGGGAATGTCGATGCGCAGGGTCATGGGTCACTTCCTTCCGAGTCGGCCGACTGCGGGGCGCAGCGGGACGTCGAGTGCGTCGTAGAGCCCTGGTTCGGCGTCCACCAGCCAGTCGATGGCGCCGACCAGGCGGCCGACCGCGGTGGCGTTCCCGCCGGCGGAGCGGTTCTCGCCCTCGTCGGTGGCCGCGACGGTGACCTCGATGCGCGGACGGCCCTCGATGATCACGCGGTGGGCACCGTCCCCGTCCGGCGGCGTCGGCCAGTCCGGCGCGCAGGAGGCGTGGATACGGGTGACGTGCTCGATGACGATCCGGGGCTCTCCCCCGACGATCCCCTGCACCTCGAAGCGGACCGCGCCCTGGGTGCCGGCCGCGAACTCCCCCATGGTGCGGGTGCTCACCGTGTCCGTGAGCGCGCGCCGCTCCAACGTCTCGCGGATGTCGTCGAGTTCGACGTCCAGGGCCCGCGCCATGAGCCGTATCTGGCCGCCCCACACCATGGTCGGGATCGACGGGGCGAGCATCAGCGGCTCGTAGTCCATCGGCTGTCCCATCCCGACCAGGTACCGTACGGACTCCTCCTGTTCGTACGTGGAGTAGTCGAAGATCTCCTGGCAGCGGATGGCGTCGACCGTGGTGCCCAGACCGCTGATCAGCAGGGGCAGGACGTCGTTGCCCCAGCCCGGATCGACCCCGGAGACGAACAGGGAACCGCCGCCGTCCGCGATCGCGGCGAGCATCGGATCCCGGAACTCCGGCGGGGCGCTGCGCTGGTCGTAGAGCGGATAGAGGGCGGGGGTGACGACCACCGCACCGGCCCGGATCGCCCTGCCGATGTCGGCGAGGGCCTCGTCGGGACGGATGTCGCCGGTGGCCGCGTAGACGACGGCTCCGGGACCCGAGGCCAGGACCGCGTCGATGTCGTCGCTCGCCGCGACACCGAGGCCGTGCCCGAGGCCGGCGAGGTCGCCCGCGTCGCGGCCGACCTTGCCGGGGTCGTGGACGAGGACGGCCGCGAGTTTCAGTTTCGGGTGGGCCTCGACGGCGCGGATGGCCGCGCGGCCGACATTGCCGGTACCCCAGACCACCGTGGAAATCATGCGGCGGAGGGTAGCGAGACGGCCTCAAGGTTCCTATAGCCGTGACCGGGGAGAATTCCGGCGGTGAACCGGAGCCGTTGTCACCGCCGCCCCGAACACGGGCCGCACGGCCGCCGACCCGGGCGACGACAGGAACGGGCCGGCGGGCTCCGGTGCCCTTGCCTGTCGGGGCACTAGGCTCGCGGCATGGCCAAGTACTTCGATGTTCACCCGGAGAACCCGCAGCGGCGCATCATCAGCCAGGTGGTGGAGATCGTCCGCAGCGGCGGGCTGATCGCCTACCCGACGGACTCCTGCTTCGCACTCGGCTGCGCGCTCGGCAACCGGGACGGGATCGACCGCATCCGCTCGATCCGCCAGCTCGACGAGCGCCACCACTTCACGCTGATGTGCGAGGACTTCGCCCAGCTCGGACACTTCGTGCGGATCGACAACGCGGTCTTCCGCACGGTCAAGGCGGCTACGCCCGGCAGCTACACCTTCATCCTCCCGGCGACGAAGGAGGCTCCGCGCAGGCTGCTGCACCCGAAGAAGAAGACCGTCGGGGTGCGGATTCCCGATCATGTCGTCGCGCAGGCGATCCTGGCCGAACTCGGCGAGCCGCTGCTGTCGAGCACCCTGCTCCTGCCGGAGGAGGACAAGCCGCTGACCCAGGGCTGGGAGATCAAGGACACCCTCGACCACGTGGTGGACGCCGTCATCGACTCCGGCGACTGCGGCACCGAACCGACGACCGTCGTCGACTTCTCCGGCGGCGAGGCCGAGCTCGTACGCCTCGGGGCGGGTGACCCCTCCCGGTTCGAGTAGCCCCGGAAAGCGGCGCGCGACGTGGGTCGTCCTCGCGGAGGACCCACGTCGCTGCCGTTGTGGGGGGATGTCGGTGCTGCCTTTGTGGGGGGATGTCGGTCCCGAAGGTCAGCTGGTCGTCACGGCGGTGTCATCCACGACGAAGCTGGTCTGCAGGGAGGAGTCCTCGACACCGCTGAACTTGATGCTCACGGTGGAGCCGGCGAACGAGGACAGGTCGAAGGTCTTCTGGGTGTACCCCGTGGCCGCGTTGAGGTTGGAGTACGTGGCCAGCGTGGTCGATCCGGCGGTGACCGTCAGCTTGTCGTACTGCGAGCTGGTGGTGGTCTCCGCGGTGTCGACGTGCAGGTAGAAGGTGAACGAGGCCTTGCAGCCGCTGGGGACGGTCACCGACTGGGAGAGCGTGTCGGTGTGGGTGGAGCCGTAGCCGTCCAGCCAGGCCTTGTACGAGCCGCCGTGGGCCGCCTCACCGGAGTCGGTGGTGATGACTCCGCTGCTCGCGGTCCAGGTGGTGGCGCCGGACTCGAAGCCGGGGTTGCCGAGGAGCTGCGCCGAGGTGCAGGTGCCGCCGCCACCGGAGGTGCTGACGGTCCAGGTGAAGGACGCGGTACCGGTCGCCCCGGTGCTGTCCGTGACGGTCACCGTGGTGCTGTACGTACCGGCGGTGGTCGGGGTCCCGGTGATCGCCCCGGTGGAGCTGCTGATCGACAGGCCGGTGGGCAGGCCGGTCGCGGAGTACGTCAGGGAGCCGGTGTTGGTGCTGCTGGCCGAGACCTGCAGGCTCACCGCGGTACCGACGGTGGAGGACTGGCTGCCCGGGTTGGTGACGGTCACACCGCTGGTCGGCGGGGTGACGTGACTGCCGACGGCGATGCCGGCGAAGGCGTTGGCGACACCCGCGTACTGCGCGGAGCTGGCGCCGTACAGCGCGGTCGCGGCGTTCAGCGCGGCGGTGCGGGCACCCGCGTAGTTGGTGCTCGACGTCATGTACGTCGTCAGCGCCTTGTACCAGATCTGCAGGGCGGCGGCGCGGCCGATGCCCGCGACGGCCACACCGTCGGAGGTCGAGCTGGTGTACGTGACACCGTTGATGGTCTTGGTGCCGCTGCCCTCGGAGAGCAGGTAGAACATGTGGTTCGCCGGGCCCGAGGAGTAGTGGACGTCCAGGTTGCCGACGCCGGAGTACCAGCTGTCCGCGGAGCCGCCGTCCTTGCTGGGCTTGTCCATGTAGCGCAGCGGGGTGCCGTCACCGTTGATGTTGATCTTCTCGCCGATGAGGTAGTCGCCCACGTCGGAGGAGTTCGCCGCGTAGAACTCGACACCGGTGCCGAAGATGTCCGAGGTGGCCTCGTTGAGGCCGCCGGACTCACCGGTGTAGTTCAGGCCCGCGGTGTTGGAGGTGACGCCGTGGCTCATCTCGTGGCCCGCGACGTCCAGCGAGGTCAGCGCGTGGGTGCTGCTGGTGCCGTCGCCGTAGGTCATGCAGAAGCAGCTGTCGTCCCAGAACGCGTTGACGTACGCCGTGCTGTAGTGGACGCGCGAGTAGGCGGCGACACCGTTGTTCTTGATGCCGCTGCGCCCGAAGGTGTTCTTGTAGAAGTCCCAGGTCATCTGGGCGCCGTAGGCCGCGTCCGCGCCGGCGGTCTGGGTGTTGGAACCCGCGCCGGTGCCCCAGACGTCGTCGGCGTCCGTCATCAGCGTGCCGGTGCCGGAGGTGCCGTTGTTCAGCGAGTACGTCTTGTGGCTGCCGCGGGTCGAGTCCGTGAGCTGGTACGTCGATCCCGACAGCGTGGTGTTCAGCGTGACCGTGCCGCTGTACTGGGTGTTGCCGGTGCCGGTCTGGATGCCCTCGTACCGGGTGAGTTCCTTGCCGGTGGTGGCGTCGGTGACGACATGCAGCTTGCTCGGCGTGCCGTCGTCCTGGAGGCCGCTGATCACGGTCTCCCAGGCGAGCCGGGGGGTGCCGGTACCGGCCCAGATGACCTTGCGGGCGCTGTCGGTGGAGGGCTTCTCCGCCTTGAGCGACTTGGCCGTCTTGAGTGCCTGTGCTCCGGCGGTCGCCCTGGTGACGGCCGGGGTGGTGCTCGCGACCTTGATGGTGTGCTTGTTGTTGAAGGTCGTGCTCACCGTGCCGGTGGCCTGCGAGGCGGGCGGGGTGTGGACGACGATGTCGCCGCCGAGCACCGGGAGGCCGGCGTAGGTGCGCTCGTAACGGGTGTGCAGGGTGCCGTCGTTGTCCTTGACGACGTCCTTGACGACCAGCTTCTCCTTCGAGCCGAGGCCCAGTGTGCCGGCGGTCGCGGTGGTCTGCTTCGATGCCTTCGTCAGCAGCGCCAGGTGCTGGGCCGGCGTGAGCTTTGCCTCAAGTCCACCTGTGCGCAGGGGAGTTGTGTGGGGGGCAGGCTTGGCGACTGCCGGGACCGTCTGTATACCGACGGCCAGGAACGCGGCGGTGGCCACCATGGCTCCGGCCGCGGTCGCCTGACGGGGGAAACGTCTCACTCGTACTCCTACTGCTTCGGCCGCGGTCGGCGGCCGGTGACAGACCGGGCAGACGGGATGTGCTGTCCGGGAAGAGCTGAGCAGGGGCGCGCGGGAACGCGACTGTGGGCAGGCCATGGACGACCTGTCCGACAGGTGTGGGAAGGATCGCACTTTTGACCTAGCCATGACATGCGGTTGAGGGCGATCGAGGGTTATCCCTACGCCCACGCACCGAAACCCCCGCCACGCGCCGCGTTCCCCCTGGCGACGACACGTCGTACCGGGCCCGGTACGTCGGACCCGGCCCGGTACGTCGGCGGACCGGACCGCGTTCCGCGCGTGGACGCAGATGCCGTCCGGTGCCGTCCGGGGTGCTCTCCCCCGGTTCGGCCCGGACCCGGCGGCCCGACAGGCCCGCCAGGGCGCCGTCCGGGCCGACGCGAAAGGGGACCGGAGCGGGTCGGCCGATCCGCGACCGCCGTACGGCGGGCAGTCGCCGTGATTCCCGGCGGGCCGCGATGATCGTCGCGTCGTTTAATGACGGAGTCGGAGGAGTCGTCCTCGAGCAGGAGCTGCCCATGTCGGCGACACAAGCCCCTTCAGCCAGCGGGCGGACCAGGCCTGGAGTGCTGCAGCGGCTGGGTGAGTGGTGCGCCCGCCATTTCGTGATCGTGATCGTGGCGTGGCTCGTCGCTCTCGGCGTGCTGCAGGGGCTGAACCACTCCTTCGGCGGACAGTACTCGGACAACTTCTCACTGCCGGGAGTGCAGTCCACGGAAGGGCTGAACGTACTCAAGAAGCACGATCCGGCCGCGGGCGGCTACAGCAGCCAGGTCGTGCTGCGCGACACGCAGAAGCCGCTGACCGAGCTGAGTTCCCAGATGAGCCAGACCGTCGACTCCCTGGAGAAGCTGCCGCACGTCATGTCGGCACAGAACCCGCTGCCGCCGCCCGGGTCCCAGCCGCCCTCGGGGCAGTCCCAGCAGCAGAACGTCGGACCGCTGTCCAGCGACGGGAAGACCGGATACATCACGGTCCGTTTCGACGTGCAGCCCTCGACCCTGGGCGACGACTACCTCCACGGCGTGGACAACGCCGTCCAGCCGCTGCGGTCCGCGGGGGTCGACGTCGAGTACGGCGGCCCGCTGGGCGAACTGGCCAGGCCCGCGGCGAACGACAAGATCAGCGAACTGATCGGGTTCGCGGTGGCGATCGTCGTCCTGCTCATCGGGTTCGGCAGCGTCATCGCGGCGGGTCTGCCGCTGGTGACCGCCCTGGTCAGCGTCGTGGGCGGGCTGGCCATCCTCGGGCTGCTCGCCGCCGCGACCACCTTCGCGACCGTGTCACCGACGCTCGCCACCATGATCGGACTGGGCGTCGGCATCGACTACGCCCTGTTCCTGATCACCCGCCACCGGCAGAACCTCATCAACGGGGCCGACCCGGTGAGGGCGGCGGGCCGGGCCGTCACCACCAGCGGACGGGCCGTCCTGGTCTCGGGCTGCACCGTGATCGTCGCCCTGGCCGGGCTGTCGGTCTCCGGTGTCTCGTTCATCAGCAAACTCGGCCTCGCGGCGGCCGTCACGGTCGTCTCCGCGGTGGCCGGCGCGCTGACGCTCGTACCCGCCCTGCTCGGGCTCGTCGGCAAGCGCATCGACCGCTATCACGTGCGCACGCCGATCGCGGAGACGAACGCCGAACCCGGGGCGCCCGCCACCGGCACCTGGCACCGCTACGCCCAGCGCGTCGAGCGGCATCCCTGGCGGTTCCTGGCCGGCGGCCTCATCACGGTGGTCGTGCTGGCCATCCCCCTGTTCACCATCCAGCTCGGGCACATCGGTGACGGCGCCGACCCCAAGTCCTTCACGGACCGGCGGGCGTTCGACATCATGTCGGACTCCTTCGGGTCCGGCTCCAACGGCCCGCTGACGGTCGTCATCGACCAGACGAACGTACCGTCGGACAAGCGTTCCTCGCTGGAGTCACAGGCGCAGAAGACACTCGACGGCGTGTCAGGGGCGGCCGTGGTCACGCCGCTGACGGCCACCCAGGACGGGGACGTGCTGGTGGGCACCGTCTACTCCAAGGTGTCCCCGCAGAACCAGGACACCACGGACCTGACGAACCGTCTGGTGGACGACACCCTGCCGCAGGCGGTGACCGGGACCTCCGCCAAGGGCTACGTCACGGGCACGACGGCCGCCCAGGTCGACTTCCGGAACATCGTCTCCAGCCGGCTCCCCCTCATCATCGCCGTGGTGGTGGGGCTCGCCTTCATCATCATCCTGATCGTCTTCCGCGGCCTGCTCGTCGCGCTGAAGGCGGCCGTCCTCAACGTGCTCTCCATCGCCGCCTCCTACGGTGTCGTCGTCGCCGTCTTCCAGTGGGGCTGGGGCGGGCCCGCGCTCGGGGTCTCGGGCAAGGTGCCCATCGAGAGTTACGTGCCGATGATGATGTTCGCGATCATCTTCGGGCTCAGCATGGACTACGAGATCTTCCTGCTGTCGCGGGTCCACGAGTTCTGGCTGCGCAGCGGGGACGCGAAGGCGAGCGTCGCGCACGCCCTGGAGATCACCGCCCGCGTCATCACCTGCGCCGCTCTGAT
Source organism: Streptomyces sp. NBC_00386 (assembly GCF_036063235.1). Taxonomy (NCBI): domain Bacteria; kingdom Bacillati; phylum Actinomycetota; class Actinomycetes; order Kitasatosporales; family Streptomycetaceae; genus Streptomyces; species Streptomyces sp. NBC_00386. The sequence goes on along the minus strand of NZ_CP107950.1, from coordinate 8,960,905 downwards.
CATGATAAGCGTCTTCGCCGCGTTCATCCTGAGCGACAGCATCGTCGTCAAGATGCTCGGCCTCGGGCTCGCCGTGAGCGTGCTGATCGACGCGACGGTCGTACGGCTCCTGATGGTTCCGGCGGTGATGACGCTGCTCGGGCCGCGCGCCTGGTGGTCACCGCGCTGGCTGGACCGGATCCTCCCGCACATCGACCCGGAGGGCGAGAACCCCTAGGGCTGGCGCCGGCCTGCGTCCCTGGGCACGCGCCGAAATCCGCGCGCCCGGGGACGCACGGGTCCCTAGCATGGCGTGATGCCCCGCATCGAACGCCTGCGACTCGACCACGCGCCCGCCCTGCTCTCGTTCGAGCGGGAGAACCGCGCCTATTTCGCCGTGTCGATCTCCGACCGCGGCGACACCTTCTTCGCCCGGTTCGACGCCCTGCTCCACGAGCGTCTGGCCGAACAGGCCGAGGGGGTCGCCCACTTCCATCTCGTGGTGGACGACTCCGGCGCGGTGCTGGCCCGCGTCAACCTGGTCGACGTGGCACGCGGTTCGGCCGAGCTCGGATACCGCGTCGCCGAGCGGGCCGCGCGACAGGGGCTCGCCACGGCCGCCGTACGGGAGATGTGCTCCCTGGCGGCGAGCGCGTACGGCCTGAGCACCCTGCGCGCCGTCACGACCGTCGACAACACCGGATCCCGGACGGTTCTGGCCCGCGCCGGATTCCTCGTGACCGGCGAGATCGAGCTGAACGGGCGCCCGGGCCTCCGCTTCTCGCGGGAGCTCCCGGCCGCCGACGCGGTGCCGTCCGCCGCCGACGGTGTGCTTCCGGCCGGGCACACCGCCGGTCAGGAGAGCGGTTCGGCGGCCGGGTTGATCGGCGACTGATAGGCGCCGCTGGCCAGCATGCGGACCTCGCCCGCCGGGCTGATCTCGGCACGGAGGATGCCCGTGGGATCGCTGTACACCGGGTTGCCGCCCGGTCCGTGGGCAGTCGTCCGCTCGACGACCACCTCATCCGTCACCATGCGCGCATCCGGTCCGGGATGGGTGAAGGTCAGCCGGTAGCGGTCAACGGTCTTCATCAGGGCCTCCGCGCCGAAGCGACAAATGCAGGTAAGAAGGACTACGTCTCCATCATGCGTCCACGCGCCCGCGAGCCGCGTCGCCCGCGCCGGGCCGGCCTGCCGACCGGCGTAGCGAACGATCACGGAACGTGACGCCTCTCGCCACCGGACGCCGGGCAGTGTAGACATAGCTCATGGTCGGACTATTGGGTCGAACCCGGGCTCAGTCGACCCGCCGCCCCAGTACAGCGCAACATGAGCGTGGGCCACACGACGGCAAGCACAGAAACGGCCCGTCCAACGGGCTACGTTCCGCCCTGGGCGGGCGCAGTGTCGCCGGACAGGTGTTCGTCCTGCAAGTGGTGATCGTGCTGCTCCTGGTCGTCGCCGCGGTGGTCGCACTGGTACTCCAGGTGCGGCATGACAGCACGCAGGAGGCCCGCAACCGCTCGCTCGCCGTCGCGGAGACCTTCGCCAACGCGCCCGGCACGCGCGCGGCCCTCGGCGCCCCCCATCCGACGGCCCTTCTGCAGCCCAGCGCGGAAGCCGCCCGCAAGGCGTCGGACGTGGACTTCATCGTCGTACTGAACACCGACGCGATCCGCTACACCCACCCCAAGCCCGACCGGATCGGCAAGAAGTTCATCGGGACCACCGCTCCGGTGCTGGCCGGGCATTCCGTCACCGAGCAGATCACCGGGACGCTCGGACCGCTGGTGCAGGCCACGGTCCCCGTCAAGGCACCCGACGGCACGGTCATCGGCATGGTGTCCGCCGGGATCACCACGGCGACCGTGGGCGGCACGGCCGACCACCAGCTGCCGCTGGTCCTGGGCGCCGCCGCCGTGGCGCTGGCCCTGGCGACCGCGAGCACCGCGCTGGTGAGCCGGCGCCTGCTGCGCCAGACGCACGGCCTCGGCCCGTACGAGATGACCCGGATGTACGAGCACCACGACGCCGTGCTGCACTCCGTCCGGGAAGGTGTGATCATCGTCGGCGCGGAGGGGCAGCTGCTCCTGGCCAACGACGAGGCGAACCGCCTGCTCCACCTGCCCGCGGACGCCGAGGGACAGCACGTCCAGGAACTCGGTCTCGACTCGGGCACCGCGGAGCTGCTGGCCTCCGGGCGCGTCGCCACCGACGAGGTGCATCTCGTCGGGGACCAGCTCCTGGCCGTCAACCAGCGGCCCACGGACCTGCGCGGCGGGCCGGCCGGCAGCGTCGCCACGCTCCGCGACTCGACCGAACTGCGCGCGCTCTCCGGCCGGGCGGACATCGCCCGCGAACGGCTCAAGATCCTCTACGACGCCGGCGTGCGCATCGGGACGAGTCTGGACGTCACCAGGACGGCCGAGGAACTGACGGCGGTCGCCGCCCCCCGGTTCGCGGACTTCGTCACCGTGGACCTGGCCGACGCCGTGCTCAACGGCCAGGAGCCGGACGCGGGCGCCGGCCTGCGCCGCACCGCCTCCGGCGGCATCCGCAAGGACGCGCCGCTCTATCCGGTCGGGGAGCACATCGGGTTCGTCCCCTCCACGCCCCAGGCCCACAGTCTGCGTACCGGAGAGGCCGTGGTCGAGCCCGACCTAGGCGGTGCCCCGGGCTGGCTGGCCCAGGACCCGCAGCGCACCGCACAGGTCGTCGACTACGGGATCCACTCCCTCATCACGGTCCCGCTGCGCGTCGGGCCCCTGGTCATGGGCGTGGTCAATTTCTGGCGCTCCGAGAAGCCCGATCCGTTCGACGCGGACGATCTCGCCCTCGCCGAGGAGCTGGTCGCCCGTGCGGCGGTCTCCATCGACAACGCGCGCCGCTACACACGCGAGCACACGATGGCCGTGACCCTCCAGCGCAGCCTGCTGCCGCGCACCCTGCCCGACCAGAGCGCCCTCGACCTCGCCTACCGCTATCTGCCCGCGCAGGCGGGGGTCGGCGGCGACTGGTTCGACGTGCTGCCGCTGCCCGGTGCCCGGGTCGCGGTCGTCGTCGGCGATGTGGTCGGCCATGGACTGCTGGCCGCGGCGACGATGGGCCGGCTGCGTACGGCGGTCCACAACTTCTCCGCGCTCGATCTGCCGCCGGACGAATTGCTCGGTCTTCTGGACGAACTGGTCGGCCGGATCGACCAGGACGAGCTCCCGGACGACACCGGAGCCGCCGTCACGGGCGCCACCTGCGTGTACGCCGTCTACGACCCGACGACCCGGCGCTGTACCGTCGCCCGCGCCGGACACCCGCCGCCCGCGGTGATCCGTCCGGACGGCAGCGTCGAGTTCCCCGATGTGCCGGCCGGCCCGCCGCTCGGCCTGGGCGGTCTGCCGTTCGAGACGGCCGAGCTGGAACTGGAGGAGGGCAGCCGGCTGGTGCTCTACACGGACGGCCTGGTCGAGGACCGGGAACGGGACATCGACGTCGGGCTGGAACTGCTGCGCACGGCGCTGGCCGGAGCCGACCGCTCGCCGGAGGACACCTGCCAGGCCGTGCTGAGCGCCCTGCTCCCGGCCCGGCCGAGCGACGACATCGCCCTGATCGTGGCCCGGACCCACGCTCTCGGCCCCGACCGCATCGCCTCGTGGGAGGTGCCGTCCGAACCGGCCGCCGTGAGCGAGGTGCGTGCCTCGGTCAGTCGGCAGCTGGCCCGGTGGGGCCTCGACGAGCTGGCGTTCACCACGGAGCTGATCCTCAGCGAACTGGTGACCAACGCGATCCGCTACGGCAACGGGCCCATCGGGGTCCGCATGCTGCTGGACCGCACGCTGATCTGCGAGGTCTTCGACGGCAGCAGCACCTCACCGCATCTGCGGTACGCGGCGACGACGGACGAGGGCGGGCGCGGCCTGTTCCTGGTCGCCCAGCTCACCGACCGCTGGGGCACCCGCTATACGCCCGAGGGGAAGGTCATCTGGGCGGAACAGCCGCTGCCCTGAGCCGGACGCTCCCGGCAGCGGCGGTACGCCAGCGGCACCGCTACGGCGGTACGGCGGCGACGCGGCCACCGGGACACCAGGGTCCCGTGCCAAAGTTCGGCTCGGTCGGGTGCCGGGGCTCGACTCGGTCGGGCGGTTCGGGCGCCCGCCCGCGGGCGCACCCTCTGGGGCGGGGCCGGGTCAGCCGGAGCCGGGCGGGCCGTCCCGGCCGTCCGACTCGCCCGCCGGACTCGCACCGGTCGGGGCACCCTCCGCGTCGCCGGCCGCGTCCGCCGGAGTCATGGAAGCGGCGCCTCCCTGGAGCCGCTCCAGGTCGGAGGGGCGCACCTGGATGACGATCAGGGCGACCAGCGCGGCGAAGACCGCGAAAACGGCGGCGGCGACGAACGCGCCCGTGATGCCGGACGTCAGCACCTGGCCGCTCCAGGGCGCGGGCAGCTGTCCCGTCCTGCGGAACTGCAGTTGCTGGGCCGGGGTCGCGGTCGACAGGAAGTCCGCGACCTGGTTCGTGGCCTCGTTGCGGCTCGCCGTGCCGAAGACCGTGACCAGCACGGACAGACCGAGGGATCCTCCGACCTGCTGGGTGGCGTTGAGGATGCCGGAGGCGGCGCCCGTCTCCTTGGGCTGGACTCCGGACACGGCCATCAGCGTCAGCGACACGAACTGCAGGCCCATGCCGAAGCCGAAGACGAGGGTGGGGCCGAGGATGCTGCCGAGATACGTGCTGTCGACGTCGGTCAGTGTCAGCCAGCCGAGGCCCAGGGCGCAGAGGACCGCGCCCACGGCCATGAAGGGTTTCGGCCCCCACCTGGGCAGCAGGTTCGAGGCGACTCCCGCGCCGATCGCGATGATCGCGCTGATCGGCAGGAAGGAGATGCCGGCCTTGAGCGGGCTGAAGCCCAGGATGTTCTGCACGAACAGGGTCAGGAAGAAGAACATCCCGAAGATCGCGGCGGAGAGGCTCAGCATCATCGCGTAGACGCCCGAGCGATTGCGGTCGCGGAACATCCACAGCGGTGTGATGGGCTGTCTCGACCGGCGTTCGACGGCGATGAAGGCGATCAGGAACACCAGTGCCGCCCCGAAGGCCGCGAGCGTGAGCGGGTTGCTCCAGCCCTTCTCCGAGGCCCGGATGAAGCCGTAGACGAGCAGCACCATGCCCAGCGTGGAGGTGAGGGCGCCCAGGAAGTCGAAGTGGCCCGGGTGGCGCTTGGACTCCTTGATGTAGCGGGGGGTGGCGAGCACGATCAGCAGGCCGATGGGGATGTTCACGAAGAACACCCAGCGCCAGTCGAGCCACTCGACGAGGATGCCGCCGGCCAGCAGCCCGATGGCGCTGCCGCCCGCGGAGACGGCCGCGAACACGCCGAACGCCCTGTTGCGTTCCGGCCCTTCACGGAAGGTCGTGGTGATCAGCGCCAGCGCGGTGGGCGACGCGATGGCCCCGCCGACGCCCTGCAGCGAGCGTGCGGCGAGCAACTGCCAGGATTCCTGGGAGAGTCCGCCGAGCAGCGACGCGAAGGCGAAGAGCACCACACCGAACATGAAGACCCGGCGTCTGCCGAGGATGTCCCCGGAGCGTCCGCCGAGCAGCAGCAGACCGCCGAAGGTCAGCGTGTAGGCGTTGATCACCCAGGACAGGTTCTCGGTCGAGAAGCCGAGCGAGGTCTGGATGTGCGGAAGCGCGATGTTCACGATGGTGATGTCGAGGACCACCATCAGCTGGCAGGAGGCGATGACGAGGAGCGCGATCCCGCTGCCTCGGCCCCGCTGCGGGGACTCGGCAGACTCGGAGGATGTCACGTGATCGGCCGTCATCGGGGATGGCCCTGTATCGCGGGTCGGCGGCGAACGTGGGTGTTCACCCCATCGACGTTAAGCCTGCCCGCCCGGCCCCACCAATCGATCAACGTGCGGGGCCGGGATCACCGCCTCACCTGGCCAGTCGGCCCAGCAGCGACGAGGCCGACAGGACACCGAGGGCCGCGGCCACGGCCAGGACGCCGTAGTCGAGGGCCAGGTGCGCGGGCGTGCCGAGCAACAGGCCGCGCAGGGCGTCGACTTGGTAGCTGAGCGGGTTGACCAGGCTGACGGCCTTCAGCCAGCCGGGCATGACGGCCACCGGGTAGAGGGCGTTGGAGCCGAAGAACAGGGGCATGGTGATGGCCTGGGTCAATGCCGGTTCACGAGGTATTTGCTGTCGATCGACATCCGGATGCCAGAGCGGCCGATGCACCTCTTGCGCGTACCAGCCTGTGCCCAACGGGACAACGGACGTGATCTGAACCTGCCACGCTGTGTCAGCGCGTAAGGGGCCGTAACTCCCCGGTAGGCGGTTTCACGGCTGCCGCAGCCGGCCGATCGCGGTGCCGAGGTCGGTCTCGATGCCGTCGGGCTGCTGCAGGCCGTTCTCCAGCAGGCGTTGGACGAACGGCCGGTGTTCTGGGCGGCCGGCGGTGGAGAAGTACGCCTGGAGGCCGGGCACGAATTCGCTGTCCTCGGGCAGGGTGGCCACATCGACCAGTTTCTTGATTCCGGTGATCGCCACCTTGTCGAAGGCTGCGATGCGGCGCGCGAACGCGTCGGTGAAGTCCTCGATCTCGGCATCCGGAATGAGGCGGTTGACGTAGCCGTACTGGGCGGCCTGCTCGGCGGGAATGTCGTCGCCACCGAGCAGGATCTCCAGGGCGCGGCCCCGGCCGACCAGCCGCCCGAGTCGTGCCATGGGTCCGCCACCGGGGACGGTACCGACACCGACCTCGAACTGACCGAGGACCGCCCTTTCGGAAGCGAAGCGGATGTCGGTGGCGAGCACGAACTCGCTGCCCGCGCCGCGGGTACGGCCGCGGATCTCGCAGATCGTCGCCGCTGGAAGCTTGCTGAGCCGTACGAAGTTGTCCAGATACGGGTGCAGGCCGGTCGGTCCGGGACGCATCCCCGCCACCCGGGCATTGTCGGCCTCGAAGTCCCAGTGGGCCATGAAGTAGCCAGGGGTATCGCTGCGGAACACGACCACGGTGAGGTGCGGGCTGGTCTCCATGCGCTCGATGAGCGCGCCGAGTTGGTCAAGAGTGTCAGGGTCCAGCAGGTTGACCGGGCCGTTGTCGAACGTCACCCGCCAATAGGAGGGGGAGACTTCGACGACATGAAACTGCTCTGCGGTCATGTCGACTCCGTTGGTCTTGGTGTGTTCGTCATGAGACGAACTGCTGCCCGCCGTCGATGTCGTATGTCGCGCCGGTCAACGCCGTGTTGACCATGAGGTGGATGGCCAGCGCCGCGACGTCCGCGGCTCCGACGACGCGGCCGATCGGCAGTGTCGCGCGCAGCTCGGCGCGGCGTTCCTCGATCCGGTCGCCCAGCAGCGAGGCCGAGAGCGGGGTGTCGACGAAGCCGGCCGCGATGAGGTTGACGCGTACCGGTGCAAGTTCGAGTGCGAGGGCTGCGGTGAACGGAGGCAGCGCGTTGGTGGCGGCGGAGGCTGCCCCGAGACCTCGGCTGACGCGCCGTGCTCCGGTGCCGCCCATGAACACCAGGCTGCCTCCGGGTCTCACCCGGCCGACGGCGTTGCGCGCGACCTCGAGCTCCAGCACTGCGTGATCGCTGATCGCGTCCCGTACCTCTGTGGCGCTCATTTCGAGCAGCGGCCCGTAGCTCGGGCCGCCGGCCGTCACCATCACGTGGTCGATCGGGGCCGGCAGGTCATGAAAGAACGTTGCCAAGGCCGCGGGATCGGTTGCGTCGAACGCCTCGGTGCGCTGCGTGCCGAGCTCTTCGGCCGCGCGCTCCAGCCGGCCGGGATCGCGGCCGACAAGGACGAGGTCGGCGCCCTCGGTCCGGGCACGCTTGGCCGTCTCCAGCCCGATGCCGGCGCTACCGCCGATGACAACGACGGTCTGGCCGAGCAGTTCGGGCGTGCGCGCTGGGATTGTCACTGCCGACTCCTCCACTACATCCCGCCGCCGGGTGACCGCTCGTATCGGGAGCCTTTTCGACCCCTCCCGCACCAAGAGCGCGCCACGCAGGCCGGTCCAGGACCTGCACTATGCGTCCGTCATGTTGCCGTGGGTTTCGGACGCCCTGCGCGCGGCGTCCGACCGGCAGGTCCCGCTTCCACGCTGCCCATCTCCGCCTCCAGCGGTCGGTGGCACAGTTGACGGCCCAGAACTCACGCTTCCCAGGTTCCGCAGGAGGCGCCCGCCGACACGGCTCCCCGGGGCTGAGAACGCGCCCCACACCATGAGAACCGCCCCCACCGGCGCCTGCAAGCCGGGGTCTCGATCGCCCCCGGGGGCCGACGGTGCGCGGCGGTGCCGGCACTGGGGTCTGCCGCGGTCCAGGGATGGCAGATCTCGACCGTGACGATCCCCTGCCGGACGGTGGAGCCGACAGGTTGTGTCCGTGTGCTCGTGTACGGGCGAGCGCGGCGCAAGCGGTGGTTCACCATCACCAGAGGTATCCGTCGACGGGCTCGGCCTTGGTCGGGCGGTCCGGAACGTCGATGAGCTCAAGCAGGTCGCGTTCGAGGTTGATGGCCAGAGCAGTGATGGGAACATCCTGGACGCGGTTGGCGAACGGTTCCTCGTTGGCGGCGCCAACCCGTTCGATCAGCCGGAAGTACAAGGCGATCAGGAGCGTGGTGGGAATCACCAGCCACTGGTAGGCGGGTACGACACTGATAGTCGCGAACGGGAAAACCACGACATAGCAGTGGACGAACATACGGCTGAGATAGTCGTGCGGTCGAGGGATCGGCGTTGTGCTCATGCGTTCTGCAAGTGCCTGCTGGACGGACAGTCCGGCCAAAGCAGTCTCCAACTGGAAGTTGTCCAGACCGGCGAGGATTCCGTCGGCATAGCCTCGGAAGATGGCCTGGCTCTGCAGCCGGGCCAGGACGGCGGGCCCATTGTCGGCGGCGAGGACAAGGTCTGCCTCGTCGGCCGGCAAGAGACGGGTGACTTCGGCCGTGGCGTCCTGGTGGCGTAGCTTTCGGGCCAGGCTGTGCGCCCAGGCTGCCTGGCGGACGGCCAGGTCACGTTGCCAGGCTTGGACGGCGTCGGATGCGACGGCACCTTGGGCGACCTTGGCATCGGTGAGGGACCGTGCGACCCGGATCAGGGTGCGCGACAGACCGGTGATCTGGGCCCAGATGGTGCTTGCTTCCCACCAGCGCTGGTAGGCGGTATTGGCGCGGAATGCGAGCAGGATAGCCAGAGCGGTACCAAGGACAGTGGCCACCAAAGACGGCAGTGCGAGCCAGGAGATTTCGGCGACGTCGACCAGCAGGTACGTCGCAGTGGCGCTAATCGCGGCAAGCAGCAAATCGAATCGAACATACGGCACGGTCCTGCGGAAGTTGAACGATTCCTTCACGATCACCGAATCAGCCTACGCGCCTGAACGTCAGAGCTGCCCGAAGCTGGGCGTCGGTAATACGCAGGGGCGTTGCAAGCCTTTTGATCTTGTGAGTGTCGCTGGTCAGGCGATGGGCTCGCCCCGTGGGCGTCGTAGTCGTAGGGCTCGGCCTGATCGCGAACTTCCTGTGGCTTCCGTACTACCCGTTCTGGGCTCTCGTGCTGATCGCCATCGACATCTTCGTCATCTGGCGCTCTGCGCCGGGACGACGCGGAAGACCGACGTGGCATCAACAAGGCGTGCGCCACCCCGTCTGTGACCAGCGGAGCCAACCGTCGCACTGTGAGCGTATGACCTCTGGCCAACACCAGCACAGCCGCCGACGAGACCATCGTGACGGACAGTTGGCTCACCCGAACTGCTCAAACGGGTGAACGCTGCGGTCTCGCGAGCACCGCAGCCGGGGTGATTCCCTACCCCGTGGTAGCACCTGACGGGGGTGTCTGAGCCTGCGGCCCCAGTCCCGTCTGCGAGGAATGGATGCGTATGTCGGCCGGACCCGTCACCGCCCCACAGAACCCGCTCGAAATCGTCCGCAGCCGCAGCTACATCTCCCTGCTGGTGATCTCGGCCGGGCTGGGCGTCCCCATCTCCTGCGTGGCCTACGGGTTCCTCGCTCTCGTCTCCGAACTCCAGTCCTTGCTCTACGAGGACCTGCCCAAGGGCCTCGGCTTCAGCGGAACACCGGACTGGTGGGCCGTGCCCCTGCTCGCCGTGGCCGGCGCGATCGTCGCCCTCACCATCCGTCATCTGCCCGGAAAGGGCGGGCACGAGCCGGCCGAAGGACTCAAGACCGGCGGTACACCGTCGGTGACGGCAGTGCCCGGCGTGGCCCTCGCCGCGATCGCCACGCTCAGCTTCGGTGCCGTCCTCGGCCCGGAGGCCCCGCTCATCGCCCTCGGCGGCGGACTGGCGGTCGGGGCGATCCGGATGCTGAAACGCGACACCCCTCCCACCGGCCTTGCCGTCGTCGCAGCAGCGGGCAGCTTCGCGGCGATCAGTGAACTCCTCGGCTCACCCCTGCTCGGAGCGTTCCTGCTCATGGAAGCCTCCGGCCTGGCCGGCCCGATGCTCGGCGTCGTGCTGGTGCCCGGACTGCTCGCCGCGGGCGTCGGCTCCCTGATCTTCACCGGCCTGGACAACTGGACCGGACTGGGCACCTACTCCCTGTCCATGACCCAGGTGCCGCCCGCCGACCGGCCGACACTCGCCGCGTTCGGCTGGGCGATCCTCGCCGGCCTCGCCGCCGCGATCCTCGGCGAGGCCATCCGCCGTTCCGGCCAGCACCTGCAGAAGCACGTCCAACGACGCAGGCTGCCCCTCACCGTAGCGATGGGCGTATGCATCGGACTGTTCGCCCTGCTCTACACCACCATCACCGGTAAACCCATCTCCGGAGTGCTGTTTTCCGGCGAGAGCACCATCGGCCCCCTCCTAGCCGACCACGCCACCTACTCCCTCGGCACTCTGCTGCTCCTCGTCCTGTTCAAGTCCCTCGCATACAGCGCCTCCCTCAGCGCCTTCCGGGGAGGTCCCGTCTTCCCGTCCCTGTTCGTCGGCGGTGCGGGCGGGCTGGCCATGTCCCACCTCCCCGGCCTCGACGCCACCACCGGCTTCGCGCTCGGCATGGGCGCCCTGAGCGTCGCCATGCTCAAACTGCCGATGACCTCAGTCCTGTTGGCCACCCTGCTCCTGGGTACCGTGGGACTGACCGTGATGCCGTTGGTGATCGTGGCCGTGGTCGTCGCATACGTACTGACTCTCCGACTTGCCAAGCCCGAAACTCCTCAACTCGGCGAGCGGAAACCCGACAGGCCGGCCGTCCCGTGACCTTGCAGGACGGATCGACGACCAGCGCGGCAGGCGTGCCGGACAGCGTGCCCGATACTGCGGGGAACCACAGGGAGCAGCGGAGACCGGTTGTAGGCGGCAGCACAGCTCCCCCACCAGTCCAACGCAGATCGGAGGGCTGCCGCCGTGGGCCCAAAGCCTCCCAAGTACTCCAGCCGTAGTTCGTGATCTCGATCGTGAGGGGCGCCGAGGAGGCAGCTGGCAGCGTCGATCATCTGGACGAGACCGACCACGCCGTCGCGGGCGTCCGTTTCCTTCTCCGCCTACCCGAGTCCACCGAGACGGAGGGCGTTCCTTATCTCGCCGAGCTTCGCGGTCGTCGCCGGGGTCCACTCCTTCGCCTGCTCACCGAGACGGAGGGCGTTCTCAATCTCGCTGAGTTTCGCGGAGGACAGGGCGCCCGCCCGCTCGATCAGGTCGTCCCGGGACACGGTGGTCAGCCACGTGCAAGGGGTAAAGCCCGGACGCGGGAACGCGAACCGAAGCACGCCTTCAAAGGGCAGTCCTTCCACGGCGCCTACTGCCACTTCGACGCCCAGACCGGTGATGTCGACACCCGCCCGAGCGACGACCTGCATCACCCGGATCCCGGACGCGTCGTCTCCCGACAGCAGCACGACCGGCCGCCGCTCGTCGAACTCCACCCACCAGACTTCGCCACGTTGCACATGTCCTCCTGACACAGGACGGCGGGCGGACGCTGCGCGACCCCGACGCGCTGTGGAGACGGGTGCGGCCACCCGTTGATCATCGGTGTGTGAAGACAAACGATCACGCGGTGGCCGCAGGTCACAGCGTAGACCCTGCCCGCTGGCAGGAGGCGTTCGAGGGCCTGATGAGCCGGATAGCGGGACGGTTCACACGGGTCGAACCCCGGTTCCGTATCCGGAAGTTGGTGCTCGGACTGCTGTCGGACCTGCCGCGCAAGAACTGCTGGACCATCGCCGAATGGGCCGGGGAGAGGACCCCAGACGGCATACAGCATCTGCTGAGGCGGGCCAAGTGGGACGCCGACCGGCCCGCGACGATGTGTGTGACTACATGGTGGACCACCTGCACGACGACCAGGCGGTACTGGTGGTCGACGAGACCGGGGACGCGAAGAAGGGCACCGGCACGGTCGGCGTCCAGCGCCAGTACACCGGCACCGCGGGCAGGATCGAAAATGCCCAGGTCGCCGTCTACCTGGTCTACGCCGGCCGGCGCGGGCACGCGGCAGTGGACCGGGAACTGTACGTCCCGCGTTCATGGACCTCCGACCCTGACCGCTGCCGGTATGCCGGACCCGACCAGGACACCGCCTTCGCCACCAAGCCGGAACTGGCCACTCGTATGGTTGCCCGGTTCCTGGACGCCGGCCACCAGGCCGCATGGGTCGCCGGCGACGAGATCTACGGCGGCAACCCCAGGCTGCGAACCGCACTGGAGGAACGCGGCACCGGCTACGTCCTCGCGGTGGCCTGCTCACACGAAGTCACCACCGGGGCGGGGAGGTTCCGTGCGGACACCCTGGCCAAGAAGGTGCCCAAGCGGGCCTGGCAGAAACTCTCCGCAGGGGCCGGGGCCAAGGGCCACCGTTTCTACGACTGGGCAGTCATCGACCTCGCCGACCCCCGACCCGGGAGTCGTCAGCTGCTGATCCGCCGTAACCGCAGCACCGGCGAACTCGCCTACTACCGCTGCTACTCGCCCGCACCCGTGCCGCTGACCGTGCTGGTCAGAGTCGCTGGATCAAGATGGCGGGTGGAGGAGTTCTTCCAGTCGGGCAAGGGCCTGGCCGCACTCGACGAGCACCAGGTCCGCCGCTATGCCTCCTGGTCCCGCTGGGTCACCCTCGCCATGCTCGCGCACGCCTTCCTCGCCGTCGTACGCGCAGACGAGCACACCCGCCCCGCACCCGATGCCCTCATTCCGCTCACCTGCAACGAGATCCAGCGCCTGTTCATCACACTCGTTGTCCGACCCGTCCACGATGCCGCCCACCGGCTCGGTTGGTCCGACTGACGGCGCCGCCACCAGGCCCGATCCCAGGCCAGCCACTACCGTCGACAAGCCACTCAGGCATGAAGATCACGATCTACGGCTGGAGTACAAGCCGAGAGCGCCGAGTTCGACGCTCGCAACGGACTCCATTCGAGTCCTCAGCTCGCACCCTGATCAGCAACTTCAAGACACAGGAGGTGAAGAAGGACCGGGACGGCAACACGATCTACACGGTCGCCGTCACGGTGAGGCAGGACGGACGGCGTATCTCCGTCATCGAGATCGCGGTCGCCGATGAGCCGAAGGGCATCGTGGAAGGACAGATCCTCAAGGTCACCGGACTGACCGCGTTCGCCTGGGTCAACGTCGGTTCACAAGACATTTACTGTCGACCGACGTCCGACTGCCGGGGCGGTCGATGCGCGCCCCAAACGCGTACTGGCCTGCATCGAAGGGCACTAAGGACGCGATCTTGAGCCTGTCCCCGGTGGGTACTTGAGACGCCTCGCGGATCGCCTCCGAGACAGGGTGAGCCCGAAAACCGGGTCCAGGTTCTGTACGGCCACGTGGTCTTTGAGCCCCTTCCTCGTTGGGTGCGGATCCTCTGGAGTGAAGGTCGGGATCAAGCGGTGAGGCGGTAGTGCTGCTGGTCAGGGCTGAGGTAGAGGCGTTGATGTTCGCGGGCCACGTGGAAGTTCCAGTAGTCCTCGAAGTCGCCGTTGGGTGTGGATCCTCTCGGGGGACGGTTGAGCTGGGGTTTTGCGGGTGTGGTGGTAGGTGAGGTAGTCGCCGAAGCCGTCCTCGAACTCCGCGCCGTCCAAGCCAACGGCGACCTCGACGACTGCCTCACCTACCACCACACCCCCGAGCACCAGCGCACCTACCGACCAGCACGACTACCAACTCGGCGCCTGATCAACGGCCTTCACTCGACAGGATCCGCACCCTCGGCCAGGTGCCGGCCGATCCGGTCGATCACTGCGGCGTGGTGGGTCAGGCCGTGGGTGTCGACTCCGCCTGTGATCTGCCGGCCGTCGTGCGTCATGCTGGTCATGTCCGTCCTTGCGTGTCCGATCCGAGGGCGGCACGCGCCGGTCGGGCGGGTGGACAAGACAGTGACGGGGCTTCTGGGCCAAGCTCCCATGAAGTCACAAGCGCCCGTCCGGCCGCGTGCGTGGTGACACCCGATGGGCCGACAAATCCCAGACAGGACAGTCGAAACGTCAGTCAGTCGGAGGGTCGGACCCACCAGCAGCGTCACCACGTCACATCCTCACTGTCAGTCGGCGGCGAGCAGGTGGGCGGGGGCGATCCGGGACAGCCCCCGGATCGGGACTGTCAGAGCCGCGCTCACCAGGGCGGTCGCGGCAAGCGTGGCCAGCAGTGCGGCGCCGGCGACCGCAAGGAGGTGTCCGTGCAGCACGCCCTGACCGAGCGACAGCACCACGAGCAGGCCGGCCACCGCGCCGGTCAGGCCGCCCAGCAGAGCCAGTCCGATCCCCTCGTACAGGGTCAGCATCGCCAGCTCGCGGTTGGTCCAGCCGGTCGCCCGCAGCACCGCGAGATCGGCGGCGCGCTCGCGCTGCGAGATGATCAGTACGTCGATAGCGCCGGCGGCACCCAGCAGCAGGGAGAGGGCGACGCTGAGGTAGTCGGCCCCGCGTGCCTGCGCCACCACGGCGTTGCCGAGCAGCGAGCCGGCCGCCTCGCCGCGGAAGGCCAGTGTCAGGGCGAGCAGCACGGTGAAGGCGGCCACTCCCAGCGCCAGCCCTGCCGCGCCCAGCAGCGTGCGGCCCCGCACCCGCAGCAGGTTGAGCACGGCCAGTCCGGCCACCGAACCCACCGGGCGGGAGCGGCGGGCCGCGGTCACAGGGGGTCGGACGGCTGCCATAGGCCCCAGCCGGGCGGCGAGCCAGGCGGGGATCAATCCCGCCGCCAGGGCCACGAGGAGCGCCACCGGCAGGACGAGGAGTGACTTGGCGCCGGCGCCGGGCTGTCCCAGTATGCGGCCAAGGGCGTAGGCGAGGACCGTGCCCGCGGCTCCGGCAGCGAGGCCGATGACCGCCAGTTCGCCGAGGACCAGGCGGAGTACTTCACCGCCGCTCCAGCCCAGGCAGCGCAGCGTGCCGATCTCGGTGCGGCGTGAGCACACCGAAGCCAGCGCCGCCTGCCCGAGGAAGAGCGCGCACACGACGAGGACCAGTACGAAGAGCACCGCGCTCTTGGTGTCCACCGCCCTGAGGATCCGCAGTGCCACGCCCTTGGCGACCCAGCGCTCCGTCACATGCGCCGAGGGACTCAGCGTCACCGTCTGAGGGGCGGGGGAACTGCCGACGGTGACGTCGACCTGGAGCCGGGGGTAGGCGGCCCGGATCGCCCCGGCCACGGCGTTCACCCGCGCACGGGAAGCGGTGTCGACGCCGCTCACGCCGGCCACCCGGATCCTGATCGCGCTGACCGGCGCCTTGTCCTGCAGGCTCGGGACCCGGCGGCTCTTGGTGAGCGCGGTGATGGAGTCCATCGTCGTCAGCATGGTGGGCGGCGGGCTGGCGTAACCGCCCAGGTTGCGGTCAGGCCGCAGCGGCTTGTCGTGGAGCACCGCGCGCGTGGCGGGGTCCGCGCCGGTGACCTGCGGCGACTGGTAGGTCTCCAACGGGACGTCGGACAGTGTCGAGAAGCCGCGCAGTTTGCCGGTGTCGTAGCGGCCGACCAGGCGGACGAAGGGATTGGGCAGGCGCCCGGAGTCGACCTGGTCGCAGTATCCCAGGCCGAGGCAGTCCGTGGAGGCATGGCTGACCACCTTCCGGTACTGCTTGCCCTGGTTCTCCTCGGGGACGTAGGGGACGGGCCGCTGTCCTTGGTTGGTCACCCACAGGCCGGGCTTCTGCCGCGGCTGTGCCTGCACGGCGAGGCCGCCGTCGGATGCCCGGCGGTAGGTGACAGGGCCCACCGTCCAGTAGGCGCCGGTGTCGAAGGAATCCTCCTCCAGCGCCTTCCGGTAGCCCTTGCTCAGATCGACGCCGACCTTGCCCACACGGGTCCCGTGCAGGCCGCGGACGAAACTGGCGGCTGTCGGATTGCCCAGTTTGGAGGGCAGTTCGGCCGGGTCACCGACATCGAGCCGCTCGACGGCGGCGTTGAGCGTTCCGGCGGTCAGCGGGCTGCTGCTGAGCAGCGCCGGGATGTACGAGTCGTGCTGTCCGTGGATGCTCTTGGAGGACGGCAGCGTCCACGGCTTGTCCTGCTCGGTGAGCATGCGGCCCGAGGCGATCGCGCCGCCCAGGCCCACCAGGCGGTTCTCGGCCTCAGGATCGACGGCGGACAGCAGCACGGGGTAACTGACCGGAACGTCGATGGTGGCCTTGCCCTGCCCGGACTGACAGTTCATCCACGAATTCAGGTCCCGGTCGAACGCCGACCTGTCACTGAGATCCTCGGCGATGAGGTTCGGCCTCATCGGCAGTTGCAGGTTGAAGTCCGTCTGCTCGGTCTTGTCCCGGTTGAAGTAGAAGCAGACGTCGTACTTACCCTTCAGCTGATAGCGCTGGGTGCTCTTGTCGACCGCGCCCTTCTCCAGGGTGTCGGACTGGAAGACCTGATCCGACGACGACCCCGACGTCAGGGGGGAGCGGGTGAGGTAGACGTACTCGTCGGAGGTGCGATAGGCGCCCAGTCCGGCCGTGAGCGTCGGGCTGATGCGCAGGATCTGCCGGGACGCCTTGCTGTCCAGGAAGCGGGAGACGTCCACGGTGACGGTGCTCATCACCATGAGGTACCCGATGTTGGCGACCGGTGCGGCCACGTCGATCCCGGCCATGCCGCGGATGCGCCGGTACTGGTCCATGGTGATGCCGCCGAACGTGCCGGACAGGAAGTTCGGCTCGACCAGTCCGCTCTGCCGTTCCACGTCCGTCTGCGAGTTCGGCGGGCGCACCAGGACGTCGTAGGCGGACCGTGCGTTCTTGCGGACCGTGCCCACGGTGGTCGCCCTGCTGGTGCTCACCGTCGCGGTCAGCAGGGTGAAGCTGGTCGCCGCCACCAGGATGCCGGCGGCCAGGGCCAGCGCCCGCCCGCGCCGCCGCCGGAGCTGATCGAGGATCATCGTTATCACGGGCGCAGGCCCCCCAGCCGGTTCAGCACGTCGCCGGACGGCGTGACCCGCTGGTCGGAGGTGATCCTGCCGTCCTGCAGACGCACCACCCGGTCGCCGTTGGCGGCGACCTCCGCGTCGTGGGTGGCGATCAGCATCGTCATCGCGTACCGCTCGCGCAGCGACATCAGCAGATCGATGATCTCCCGCCCGATGACGCTGTCGAGGTTGCCGGTCGGCTCGTCGGCCAGCAGCAGTCCCGGCCGGTTGACCAACGCGCGGGCGACGGCGACGCGTTGCTGCTGACCGCCCGACAGCTGCGAGGGCAGGGCGTCGGACCGGTCTCCCAGGCCGACCGCTTCGAGCAGTTCCATGCCGCGCTCGCGCCGGTCGAAGTCCACTCTGCGGGGCAGGACGGGGGCGAGCACGTTGTCCAGCGCGGTCAGCGCGGGCAGCAGATGGAAGCGCTGGAAGACGAAGCCGATACGCCGCCGGTGGCGGTCGAGGTTCCGGGGCACCAGCTCCGTGCCGTCGATCTCGACATACCCCTCGTCGGGCTGGTCCATACCGCCCGTCACATGCAGCACGGTGGACTTGCCGGCACCGGAGGCCCCGGTCAGCATCACCACCTCGCCGGCCGCGACCTCCAGGTCGATCCCGTCCAGAGCGGTCAGCCCGGGATACCGGCGGCTCACCCCGCGCAACGCCACGCTCACAGCCATAGATGCAGCCTCACCCTCATACATTGTCCCAATTCAAGGGTATGTTGTCACAATGCAGGAGGGAGCAATGCCGAAGGGAGAGGTATATGCCGCTCCACCACGCAGTACTCGCGCTACTGACCCAGCGGCCGAACCACGGATACGAACTCAAAGCCCGGTTCGAGGAGGCCATCGGCCCGCAGTGGGGTGGCCTGAACATCGGCCACCTCTACCAGATCCTCGAACGGCTGGTCCGTGACGGCTATGTCTCACGCTCACAGGTCACGCAGACCGACCGGCCCGACAAGAACCTCTACACACTCACCGAGGCCGGCAGGACCGAGCTGAACACGTGGGCGACCAGCGCCTGGGTACGTGTCGGCGGCTTCCGCGACGAGCTGTTCCTGAAACTCCTCGGCGCCGTCGCCCTGGGCCCGCACGCCCTGACCACACTGATCGAGGCACAGCGGCAGACATACCTGTCCGAACTCGCCGGCCTGGCACAGCAACGCCGGGCCCACGCCGCCGAGCCGCTGGTCGCGGTCCTGATCGACGCCGCCATCGCGCACACCAAGGCCGACCTCGGGCTGCTGGACAGTGCCTCGGCACACCTGGCGCCGCTCGCCGCGGCCCAAGACGCACAGGCGCCACAGCGTTCACAGCCCCAAGGATCCGGCGGTACGGACACCACCAGCGACGACAGCGGCAGGAGAGGACGCCGGTCGGAGTCCGCATAGCCGACGCCACGCGCGTTCAAAGGTGGTTACGGCGATGAGCGCAGCCGTCACCCGACTCACAGCACGCGCTTGCGCGGCGACGACCGGACCCCGCACCCGGCGATGTGAAGCGACGGCGCATGCGATCCGGGTTGGGTGCGGTTCCTCCGGAGTGATGGACTGATCGAGAGCGGGTGTCAGGGGCGGGTGCCAAGATCGCCGCATGGGAGTCATCTATGGCTACTTCGCTGCTGCTGACGATGACGACGCGGTCCGGGCCGTGATGCGTGAGGACGACGAACCGACCGCGCCGGGCTATGACGGGTTCGACGTCAACGGTATGGATCCGACCGTCGACCTGCTGCCGGCGGAGGTGATCCTTTCGGGCCGGTCTGCCGAGACCATCCAGGCGGACCCGCGGTACGGTCACCTGCTCGCGACGGCCGACGATGGGCAACTGTTGCGTCTGTCGCTGACAGATGCCCTGCGTGACGCGTTCGCCGCCGCTGACCACGGTTCATTGCACCACGTGGCCCAGGTATGGGCCGCATCGGACGTGTTCCCCACACCGCCGGATCCACAGGGCCTTGCGGAGTTCCTCGAGCAGGCCATCGACCTGGCGGGCCGGGCGGTCGAGCGAGGGCATCGCCTCTACTGCTGGATCTGCGTCTGACGGGCGCCTACCCCCTTGCCTTGCCAGTTCAGCACCAGGGAGGAGGTTGAGACGGGGACCGTCGCTAGCTCCTGATCAGACTGTAGGCCCGTGTTCCTGCTGGCGGGACACGGGATGGAGATGCCGGTGTCCGCGATGCCCGTGGTAGCGCCACTAGGTCGTGTATCGAAAGTGGATCTTGGGCTGTGAATGATCACGGTTCATGGGGCGGGGAGATCTCACGGACGAGCAGTGGGCGGTGCTGGAGCCGTTGCTGCCGAGGGGTGCCAGGTCGGGGAGGCCGCCGGTCTGGCCTCGGCGGCAGCTGATCGACGGCATATACGGTTCCGAGTTCGTACCGGTATCCCGTGGCGGGACGTGCCCGTCGAGTACGGACCGTGGGGCCGGGTCTATGACCTGTTCCGCCGATGGCAACGGGACGGTACCTGGCACCGCATCCTCACCCGGCTTCAGGCCTTGGCCGACGCAAAAGGCGCGATCACGTGGGACCTGAGCGTCGACTCCACGGTGTACCGTGCCCATCAGCACGCGGCCGGGGCCCGCAAACAGGGCGACCTGCAGAAGGAAGCACCGGGCGGCGTGTTCACCGAGCCCGGAGATCACGGACTGGGACGCTCGCGCGGCGGGTTCACGACCAAGCTGCACCTGGCTGTCGAGCAAGGTCAGAAGCCCATGTCGATCGTGGTCACGGCCGGGCAGCGCGGCGACTCGCCGCAGTTCGAGCCCGTCCTGGAGAAAGTGATGGCGCTATTTGGAAATGGCCATCCGGCGCTCGGGCGTCCTTCAGAGTTGCTCGGCTTGATTCCCCAGGCAGACCGCACTGACCTGTGCCCGGGCGATACAGCGTGCAGACGATGCCGGTGCGGTTGATCTCCGCCTGCTTCGTGCGGCTACGCGCTGGCGGGCAGAGGAAGGTCGGTGCTTCCATCCGGCAGGGCGAGGGTGGCACGGATAGGGAGTTGGGCAATCCATCGTCGCCTGTAGGGAGCGGTTTCACTGCCAGGGTGAGGTAGGGGTGCCATCTGGGTCCAGCCCGTAATAACGCACCACGTCCCCCGCCTCTCCTGGCCATCTGGCCAGGCTGTACAGGGCGTTGGCGTGCCCGGCGTCGGCGGCCTGCCGGGCCAAGGCCTCGGCGCCCTCCTGGTCCCCCGACTCCTTCCGCAACTCAATCAGGCGACGTACGGCGTCTGTGTTGCCTGCGTCGGCAGCCTGCCGGTAGAAGGCCTCCGCGCCCTTCCGGTCCCCCGCCTCCTTACGCTTCATGGCCAGGTACATCAGGGCGTAGGTGCGCCCGGCGTCGGTGGCCTGCCGGGCCAGGGCCTCGGCGCCCTCCTGGTCCCCCGACTCCTCCCGCAGCTCAATCAGGCGATATACGGCGTCTGTGTTGCCTGCGTCGGCAGCCTGCCGATAGAGGGCCTCCGCGCTCTTGCGGGCCCCCGCCTCCTTACGCTTCATGGCCAGGTACATCAGGGCGTCGGTGTGCCCGGCGTCTGCGGCCTGCCAGGCCAGGGCCTCGGCGCTCTCCTGGTCCCCCGACTCCCCTGCTGAGTCGACCAGGCGGTACAGGGTAGAGGAGTGCCCGGCGTCTGCGGCCTGCCGGTAGACAGCCTCGGCGCCCTCTCGATCTCCCGCCGCGTCCCGCACCAGGGCCAAGTAGTGCAGAGTGTCGCCGGTGTCGCCGGCGTCTGCGGCCTGCCGGGCCAATGCCTCGGCGTTCTTGCGGTCCCCCGCCTTCTCCCGCATTACGGCCAGTTGGCGCAAGGCGCGGGCGTAGCCGGCGTCGGCAGCTTGCCGGTATAGGGCCTCGGCGCCCTCCTGATCCCACTCCTGCGTAGCCATAGCCAGGCAGTACATGGCCTCGCTGCTGCCGGCGTCGGCAGCCCGCCGGTAGAGGGCCTCGGATAAGTCCCAATCGATCGGCTCCCACACGCCAGCCAGATAGAGCAGCTTGTTAATGTCGCCAGCGTCGACGGCCTGACGGTAGAGGGCCTGGCGTCCCTTCCAGATCCCTTCCAGGTCTCGTCTCCCGCTCAGGCGCATCAGGGATTCGTGGTGCCCAGCAATGGCTGCGCGGTGGTGGAAATGGTGGGCCCACTGAAGGCGAAGCCGGTCCTCGGCTGCCTTGGCGAGACCATAAAGGTCGTCGGGACGTATGAGGTGGGTGTGGCCTGCGTGCCAGAAGGAGGCAGGTGGGCACAACCGCTTCCGGATGGTGCGGCCGTGCTGTTCGAGGTAGTCGGCCAGCCTGAAGTCCGGCCCTGCTGCCGGGCCGGGCTGCGCGGCGGAGGCCTGTGTTCCCGGAGGGTGGCGGTGAGGCCGGACGACGATGCGCCGCAGAGGCGCCTGCCTGCCGTGTACGGGACGGGCGAGCTCGGCGAAGGCGGCTTCTGCCCAGTCCTCGGGGAGGCTTTCGTAGTCGGTGTCGCTGAGGTAGTCAGATGCGGCGTCGGTGAGGAACGTCTGCGGCAGGTGCAGGCCGACGCCGAGACGGCGTGCGTCCATCGCCGCCTCCAGCAGCGCCCGCGCCGCAGGGGTGCCATCTTCGTAGGCGTGCAGGAGTTCGGGCGCACCGGCCAGATCCTGTGTTACCCGCCCATGAGCGCCAGCCCTGGTGAGGGCGTCCGCCAGCAGTTGGTCCCCGGCCTCGGCCAGGACGGATGCCGCGCTCAGCGCCTTGGCATCGAAGCTGTCCGGGACGTGGAGGGTACGACCGGCCAGAAGCTCGCGTACCTGACTGTGTAGATCTGTTTCGCTGGCGGAGGGCAAAGCCACGTACCGGCGTGCGTACTCGGGCCACAGAGTTCCCAGCACCAGGACCGGCATCCGCCCGGGATCCGTCAGCAGTGCGCGCACAGTAGCAGCGATCTGCTCGCCGACCGCAGCGTCGCCGAGGTAGTGCTGGGCCTCGTTCAGCCACACCACCGTTGACGGCCGAACCTGCTTCAGACCCTCCAGAGCGGCGTCAGCCCGCGTCGGGTCGAGAGGGTGCCACAGCCGCCATCCCAGCTTGGCAAGCGGCTGCACAGCCTCCCAGCAGGCCCGCGTCTTTCCCGTCGAGGAGGTGCCGACCAGGACCACCGTCCGGCTGTTGCCCACCTGGACATCCTGTACCGCCTGCGTCAACACCCGGTCATGCGCTCGCCGCACATAGCCCGGCAGCACCCGCTGCCGCGGCGAACTCGAGCCATAACCGTTCGGGACTGGGACAGCCGGATGGACCTCCAGGTGATGCGGATCCCACTCGCTGATCGGCTTTCCTGGCCCCGGCACGACCTGCACAACTGAGTCCGATGCTGCCTCCTCAGCGGTGCGCTGCAAGTTCAGCAGCTCGTCCTGCGACAGCTGCAGCACACGGGCCAGCGCCGCCACCGTGCTGGCCGACGGGACAGGTCCCCCGGGCCGAAACGCCTCCCACACCGTGGTCCGCCCCAGCCTCGCTCGGTCGGCGAGCTGTGTCTTGTTCAGCCCCGCGCGGGCCAGCCCGTTGCTCAACTTCGTGCGCAATTCGGCGAGTGCCTGATTCTGCTTGCTCTGCTCGTCGTCGTGCATGTGCTCGTCCCCCGGACGGTGCAGTGTTCGCCAGTGTTCATCTTCCTCCGGACGAACCATGGAGAACACCGATTCTGCGACCTTCACTCACGTCAACACCCAACCCGTCCAGGGAGATTGCCGTGTCGGTCACCGTCGTCCTGCTCACCACCGGCCTGATTCTCGTGATCGCACTGCTGGCCGCCGTCGGCGCGGGCAAACTCGCCCGCATGGACGGTGCCAGCTACCCAGCCGCCCTCAAACAGGCTGCTACCGCGTTCGCCACAGTGATCACCCTCGCGGCTGCCGTAACAGCCGCCCTCGCCACAGTGTGCTCATGAACCTTCACCTACTGGCCGTAACCAATCCCGCCGGACCTTTCCGCCCAACAACCGCTCACGCCTCGCAGCGCATGAGTGAGCAACGCCGCAGACGCCTTCGCTAGGCCAGCGCGGTCCCGATACCGATCGCGCGGCGCCCCCTGGCGCATTCCAGACACGCTGCTCGTTGGACTTCCGCTCTCTTAAGACCGTGTCCTACGTGGTCAGCTTGAGGAGTCGCTTGTAGCAGCAGATGGCCGCGGCGAGTCCGAGAAAGGCCAGGTAGTTGCGAGGATGGCGTTCGTAGCGGGGGCTGAGTCTGCGGTAGCCCGACAGCCAGGACATGGTCCGTTCGATCACCCACCTTCGGCGACCGAGCCGTTCGCTGGACTCGACTCCCTTGCGTGCAATGCGGACGCCAATACGCCTGCCCCACAACCATTTTCGCAGGTGAGGGACGTCGTAGGCCTTGTCGGCATGCAGGCGTTGCGGCTTGAAGTAGCGGCCGTTGTGGGGGTCGTGTCTCGTTTGGTGACCCGTGATCATGGGCTTCAGTGCTTGGCTGTCGTGGGTGTTCGCTGCCGAGAGGCCGACGAGTAGGGGCAGTCCGTTCGCGTCCGACAGGACGTGCATCTTGGAACCCGGCTTGCCCCGGTCCACGGGGCTCGGACCTGTGAGTTCGCCCCTTTTTTAGCCCGGACATGGGCGGAGTCGAGGACGGCGCGGGAGAGGTCGAGCAGGCCGGCGTCGTTCAGGCGGTGCAGGATCTCTTCGTGCAGTCGGCCCCAGACACCGGCTCTTGACCAGATCAGGAACCTGCGGTGGGCCGTCGACTTCGATATCCCGAAGCACGGCGGCAGTGCCCGCCAGGCGCATCCGCTGACCAGCACGTAGATGATCGCGGCGAACAGCGTCTCATCAGGTGTGTCCTGCGTCCCGCCACCCTGCGGCCGCATCTTCGACGGCGGGATCAGCGGCTCCGCGATCTCCCACAGCCCGTCCGGAACAATCCAACTCCACGTACCCCGCCCCATGACGGACCCAACGACCGAACCCCACGTAGGACACGGTCTAAGACGTCGTTTCTTATGGCGGTTCCTGGAAGCACGGATGACTGAGCATGAAAGTTGGCTCTTGGGCACGCTTGTTGGTGTCTGAATGCAAGTCTTGGGCCGCAACGGAGCGGGCGGGCTTCCGCCCAGGGCGCTACCGAACCTCGCCAGTAGACTCCGGCACCATGATGGCTGCCACTTCCGAATCGCCCATCCCGGCTGCGCCAGCCGGTTTGACCCGTAGGGCGAAGAGCTTCGTCGAGGTGGAGGGACTCTGCATTCCTCGGCAGGGCATCGAGCTTCACCGCGAGGCATGGATCGAGCACGGTATCCCGGCTGCGGAGATCAACCGTGCAGCGGCCTTCCAGGACCGTTGGGGCGGACTCGCGCTACCGCCGGCGCCGTTCTACGAGAGCGGCCCGCGCATCCTGGACGCGGACGTTCCCGAGGGCTCGGCCGCTGAGGGCTGGTGGATCCCGGCCGGGAACTGTCGGGTGTCCATGGCCTACGGATTCATGATCGGCCCCGGTGGCGAGTTCGGAATCTATGGCTCCCGTTGGGCACCACTGCATGCCAGTACCGAAGGCTGGGTGGAATCCTTGGCGCTGGCCAGCCACGCGAGACGTTGGGCCAAAACCATCACGAGAATCACGGGCAAGACCGTCGACTCCCTAGACCTCGAAGGCTACGAGCCAGTACCTGAAGTGCTGGGCCTGACTGACACCTGGTGGCGGGGCAAGGACTCACTCATCGCCCTTTACCGCGGCGAGGCTGTCGGCATGGACGCCCCAGGATGCCTTGAAGCCCATGTCTATGGTGGCCTCGACGAGTGGGGTCTCCACGGCGGCTGACCGCTAGCTGGCCTTGCCGGACCTGAGCACCCGCTTGGCCGGGCGAGCCAGCTATCACGACGCTGACCGGTTCTGTACGTCCGCATGAACGAGGCGGCGGAGACAGATGAGGGCCACGGAAATACCTGCGAAGGCAAGGAAGTGCTCGGCCTTGCGCTCATATCTCCGATGCAGGCGACGGCAGCCGGCAAGCCAGGACATCGTGCGTTCCACGACCCAGCGATGGCTGCCGAGGCGTTGGGAGGACTCGATGCCACGGCGGGCGATCCGCGGCACGATGCCGCGCTCGCGCAGCCATCGGCGCAGATGGTCGTAGTCGTAGCCCTTGTCGCCGTGCAGTTTGGCCGGGCGACGCCGACGCGGCCCACGGCGCGAGCGGATCGGCGGGATACCCCGAATCAAGGGCTCCAAAGCCTGGCTGTCGTGCAGGTTGGCGCCCGAGATCGCGAGTGAGATCGGCAGGCCGGTGCGGTCGCAGATTAGATGGATTTTCGATCCCTTTTTACCGCGGTCGGTCGGATTCGGTCCCGTCAGATACCCCCTTTGAGGGCGCGAATGCTCACCGAGTCGATCGCGCACCTGGACCAGTCGAGCTGCCCGCGTGAGCCGAGCTCGTCCAGGATGACCCGGTAGAGCCGGGCCCACACCCGCTCACGGCTCCACCGCGCGAACCGCTTGTACACCGTTTGCCAACAAGCCCCGAAGACCGGCGGGAGCTGGCGCCAGGTACAGCCCGACGTCGCTACGAAAACGATCGCAGCCAGCACCTCACGGTCCCCGGCTCGCCGACGTCCCCCACCCTGCGGCCGATGCACCACAGTCGGTGGCACCACCCGCCGAAACAGTTCCCACAACTCGTCCGGCACCAACTGCTCAACAAGACGATCCACGTCCCGTCAACGATCGCCGAAGACCAAAGGAAACGACGTCTAAGACCGTGTCCTACGTGGGGTTCGGTCGTTGGGTCCGTCATGGGGCGGGGTACGTGGAGTTGGATTGTTCCGGACGGGCTGTGGGAGATCGCGGAGCCGCTGATCCCGCCGTCGAAGATGCGGCCGCAGGGTGGCGGGACGCAGGACACACCTGATGAGACGCTGTTCGCCGCGATCATCTACGTGCTGGTCAGCGGATGCGCCTGGCGGGCACTGCCGCCGTGCTTCGGGATATCGAAGTCGACGGCCCACCGCAGGTTCCTGATCTGGTCAAGAGCCGGTGTCTGGGGCCGACTGCACGAAGAGATCCTGCACCGCCTGAACGACGCCGGCCTGCTCGACCTCTCCCGCGCCGTCCTCGACTCCGCCCATGTCCGGGCTAAAAAAGGGGCGAACTCACAGGTCCGAGCCCCGTGGACCGGGGCAAGCCGGGTTCCAAGATGCACGTCCTGTCGGACGCGAACGGACTGCCCCTACTCGTCGGCCTCTCGGCAGCGAACACCCACGACAGCCAAGCACTGAAGCCCATGATCACGGGTCACCAAACGAGACACGACCCCCACAACGGCCGCTACTTCAAGCCGCAACGCCTGCATGCCGACAAGGCCTACGACGTCCCTCACCTGCGAAAATGGTTGTGGGGCAGGCGTATTGGCGTCCGCATTGCACGCAAGGGAGTCGAGTCCAGCGAACGGCTCGGTCGCCGAAGGTGGGTGATCGAACGGACCATGTCCTGGCTGTCGGGCTACCGCAGACTCAGCCCCCGCTACGAACGCCATCCTCGCAACTACCTGGCCTTTCTCGGACTCGCCGCGGCCATCTGCTGCTACAAGCGACTCCTCAAGCTGACCACGTAGGACACGGTCTAAGGGCTTGATCGAGTGAGGTGATGCGCAGCCCTGGACCTTTTCAAGAATTGCCATCAAAAGTCCGCGTGCCGCGCATCGGGTTGGGCCGGCCGCGCGTCTGCCCCAACCGGGTCCGCGCGGACAAGACACCCCATGCAGCTATCGGGTCAAGCAGCTGCGGCGAGTGGTGATGGTTTCGGTGGGGCAAATGCGATCGCCTCGTTGAACTTCTGGCGGGTGGTCAGGCAGTGGTGGAGCTGGCCGAGCATGCGGTTGAAAAGGTTTCGGAGAGCCGCGTAGTAGCGATCGCCGGTCTCCCTTCGGCGGTTGTAGTGGTCGTGGGCGCCTGTTGAGGCAGTGAGTGCGGCGAAAGCCCAGTGCCGGCCGGTTGCGGCCAGGCGGCTGTTCTTGATCCGGCGGTGGCTGACGCGGCGGCTTTTGCCGGACTCGCGTGTCACGGGGGCACTTCCGGCGTAAGCCTTCAGATCGCGGGCTGTGTCGAACCGAGTGCGGTCGTCGCCGATTTCAGCGAGGAGCCGGGCGCCGGTCAGCGCGGCGAGACCCGGGAAGCTCGTGATGATCTCCGCGTCGGGGTGCTGCAGGAAGAGCTCCTCAGTGGCGCTCGCCAGGTCATCGCAGGCCTTGCAGGCGGCTTCGAGCTGGGCGAGCAAGGCAAGTGTTTGGTGTCCCATCGCCGTTTCCACTAGAGCCGGCTGACGAAGCCAGGTCCGGCGGAACACTTCAAGCAGGCGGTCGGTCTCGGCCTCGATCCGGCGCTGGCGGCCGGCCTGTTTGACGGCGGCTTTGAGCTTGCTGCGGGCGAGCTTGGCGGCTTTGGCCTGTGTGGGCGCGATCGCCAGGATCGCTCGAGCCTCTCGCGCCAGAAGCCTCTCGCGCTTGTCGACGAACGCTTCAAGAACTGCCGGGTAGTACTCGCGCAGGTGCGAGCGCAGACGGTTGTGGGCACGGGTGCGGTCCCAGACCGCGTCCTGCTGGGCTCTGGCGAGGACGGTGATCGCCTTGACCAGCTCAGTGTCGCCCGGCAGAGGACGGTGAAGCTCTGCGTCGGTCCGTAGGATGTTCGCCAGGACGACGGCCTCCTGGTGGTCGGACTTTTTGCGGGAGACGGAGTGCCGGTCCCGGTAGCGTGCCACGGCCATTGGGTTGATCGCGAACACTTGGCGCCCGGAGGCCCGCAGACAGGCCACCATGAGTCCGCGCGAGGTCTCGATCGCGATCGGGATCGGATCGTCGGGGGTGTCGCCGTGTTCGGCGAGCAGACGCAGCAGGTCCTGGAAGCCCGCCGCGTCGTCGCTGACCCTGAGCTTGCCGAGCAGGCGAGCGTCGGAGTCAACCACCGCCACGTCATGATGGTCTTCGGCCCAGTCGATTCCGCAGGTCACCTGCATGCACGCCTCTTTTCGATACGTCGCTGTCCGTCGGCGTCGAGCCGCGGCAGGACCACTCGGCGACCTAGGCCGTGTATCGAAACTCGATCTTGGGCTGTGAATGATCACGGTTCATGGGGCGGGGAGATCTCACGGACGAGCAGTGGGCGGTGCTGGAGCCGTTGTTGCCGAAGGGTGCCAGGGCGGGACGGCCGCCCGTCTGGCCTCGGCGGCAGTTGATCGACGGCATACGGTTCCGGGTCCGTACCGGTGTTCCGTGGCGGGACATGCCCGTCGAGTACGGGCCGTGGGGCCGGGTCTACGACCTGTTCCGCCGATGGCAGCGGAACGGCACTTGGCACCGGATCCTCACCCGGCTGCAGTCTCTGGCCGACGCGAAGGGCGAGATCACGTGGGACCTGAACGTCGACTCCACGGTCTGCCGCGCCCATCAGCATGCGGCCGGGGCCCGCAACCAGGGCGATCTGCAGAAGGAACCACAAGGTGGCGTGTTCACCGAGCCCCGTGATCACGGGCTAGGAAGGTCGCGCGGCGGGTTCACCACCAAGCTGCACCTCGCCGCCGAGCAAGGTCAGAAGCCCATGTCGATTGTGGTGACGGCGGGGCAGCGCGGAGACTCGCCGCAGTTCGAACCCGTGCTGGAGAAAGTTCGTGTGCCTCGCATCAAACTGGGCCGACCGCGCGTCCGCCCCGATCGCGTGCGGGCTGACAAGGCGTACGCGTCCCGCAAGAACCGTGCCTATCTGCGCCGCCGCGGGATCCGGTGCACCATCCCGGACAAGGCTGACCAGGCACGTAACCGCGAAAAGTCGGCTCCCGCGGCGGCCGACCTCCGCGCTTCGACCCGGCCGACTACCGCGAGCGCCATGCGGTCGAGTGCGGGATCAACCGGCTCAAGAGACACCGTGCTGTCGCCACGCGCTACGACAAGCTCGCCGTCCGCTACGAGGCGATCGTGCTCGTCGCTGCCATCAACGAGTGGCTGTGACCCCCGGACGTCACGCGGTGGGATCCACGTTCCACGTCGCGGGCAGGTCGCTGCCGCAGAAGACGCAGATGAAGTCGTCCTCACGCACGATGTTGTGCTCCTGGCACTCGGGGCACCGCCGGAATACAACTTGTTTCGACGCGAGTCCGACCGTCATCCGAGTTGCCTGCCACGGTTCGGTGTTCCCCGTCCTGGGACGGGGAACACCGAACCGTGCTCAACCGACGTCGACGGGGAGGCGCGCTTAAGCTCGCTCGTAGCGCTCGTTGACGGTGGGCCTGCCCCAGATGCCGTCACGGAAACCGAGGCTCAAAGGATGTGCGCCCTACGGGAGAGCGCCCACACGTAATACCACTTGTCCACGCGGCGAGTTTCGTTTTGAGCGATGCTTGAGATGATTCCCCAGATCCCACCTGCCCCTCCGAGACCGAGGGCTGTAACCGCTTGGCCGAGACTAGGGCCGTAAACGGCCACCAGTGAGGCGGTGACTGTTCCCAACGCTCCACCGGCCACTGATACGGCACGCGTCCGTTTCACCTTTCGGATTTGCGACTCCATGGAGTGGATCTCATCCGCAATCTGCAGGCTGATCTTGTGCACTGCTCGTTGTGACTGGACATCATTCATTGACAGATCGAGCTCTATAAATTGTGAGCGGAGGAAATTCCGAAATGACGAGTAAGATGCAAATTCATTAAGCGTGATATCAGAGAAGTCTCGAAGGCTCACTCCTTCAAGGAAGGGCAAGTCGATGCGTAGAATTTCCCTTACGTGGTCACCTGTAGTCGGCTCCACGCCCGACATTTCCACAGCTCTACCATCCCGCAGGAGGTAATCGACGGCCTCTACGTGTCGGGGATTTCCGTAGTGGATTTCTGATTCGCGAATATTTAAAGACTGGGTGCGGGTCGAGTAGTTTGGCAAGTACCACGCCAAGCCCGATTTGAGAAGTGGCTTCGCCGATATCAACCATTGCCCCAGACTCTCCAAATCGGGGCAGTGGAATCCGTAATTTGTTTTTCGGGAGTATGTGGCCGGAGTGTCGTCTGCGTTCCTGAGGGGCAAGCCTGCACCTGGATGGCCATACATGGCGGTTGCGCCTGGGCCATCGCCGTCGTAGATGGTGGAATTGCGTACGGAGTTATCTGAGTATCCATAGGAGCCAACAAAATGAAATGTATGACTCGTAGCGTGAGATAGCAGAAGCGTGTCAGAAATCATAACTGAACGCTTTGTGACATCATCGAAGTGGGAGTCGTCGATTCCGAGACCTACGTAGTAGCGAGACCTAGTAAGCCGTTTGGCGTCGGCGAGTTCGCCAGACCGTTCGTTCCACATGAACTTCGCATATATCGTGGCGCATGTTTCACCTTGCGTCTCACCGGTCACGTGCAAATGAGAGAAGAACTTTCGCATCTTGCGTGCAACGATCTTGTTTTCGACGGTCCATCGTCGGCTGAACATCTCATCAAGCTAGCCTTCTCGGCGGGCAGTCTCAAGCAATTCACCAAAAGATCAAAAACCCTTCCGGCAATGTGGTTGCATCAATTCGAATCTCTGAGCGAGCTAGTCTGGCATCGAGCTGCGGGTGGGCGCCTGGGCGACGGTAGTTGCACCGACTGGGAGGAAGGGCTCCTAGGCCGTGTATCGAAAATGGATCAAGGTGGTGGGTGATGGCCGGCCGTGGTTCGGAGCTAGGCTCCCTGGCCTGGTGTCGATCTGAGGAGGCGGGCGAGTTGGCCGCTGTGGTGCTCGTTCACGGTCTGTATCACCGTCCGGAGCACTTCGCCGTGCTGGCGGAACGATTGCGGACCACGGGCACCGAGGTTGTCGTTCCCGAGCTCCACCGGGGCTCACTACCGGCTGACACAGCTGCCGTCCAGGCCGCCGTCGATGTACTGGCGGAGCCCCCGATTGTGCTCGGGCACTCCTACGGAGGGTCAGTGATCACAGGGGTCCACGGAGCGGGGCACCTGGTCTATCTGGCGGCCTTCATGCCGGATGCTGGCGAGAGCGCGGCCAGTCTGGGCGGTGCGTCCCTGCAGCTCCAGGACGCGATCATCCCTGAGCCCGACGGCTCGACCACTCTGCACCCCGACCGGGCCATCGACACCCTCTACGGTGACTGCCCCGAACACCTCGCCGCCCAGGCGGTTGGCCTACTGCGTGCGCAAGCCCCCGGCTGCGGACGAGGAGTCCCGGAGCACCACAGCTGGAAGCACACACCCTCCACCTACGTCGTCTGTGCACAGGACCGGGCCATCGATCCGGGTCTCCAGCGGAAGATGGCCTCGCGCTGCACCGACGTGCGCGAGTGGCGGACTGGCCATTCCCCGTTCGTGGGTCAGCCTGATCTCATCGTGGAACTCCTGCTGGAACTGCTCGCCACCCGCACCGCGCCCAGGGGAAACGAAGGAGTCACAACCATTCGTTGATGGCTGCGATGAGAACGGTCGCTTCGTAGCGGACGGCGAGTTTCTCATATCGGGTGGCGACTGCGCGGTGCCTTTTGAGGCGGTTGATACCGCACTCGACCGCGTGACGGGCCCGGTAGTCGGCCGGATCGAACTTCGGCGGCCGGCCTCCGCGCGACCCTCGCCTCATACGGTTGCGCGCCTGATCGGCCTTGTCCGGGATCGTGCAACGGATCCCACGCCTGCGCAGGTAGGCGCGGTTCTTCCGAGAGGCGTACGCCCTGTCCGCCCGAACCCGGGCTGGCCGGGTCCGGGGTCTGCCCGGCCCGAGGCGAGGCACCCGGATGCGTTCCAGGACGGTCTCGAACTGTGGTGAATCGCCCCGGTGCCCGGCGGTCACAACGATCGCCATGGGCTTCTGTGCTTGCTCGACGGCCAGGTGCAGCTTGGTGGTGAACCCGCCGCGTGAACGTCCCAGCCCGTGGTCGTTCGGCTCGTTGACGAAACCGCCCGGGGGTTCCTTCTGCAGATCACCCCATTTCCGGGCTCCGGCCGCGTGCTGATGAGCACGGCACACGGTGGAGTCGACGTTGATGTCCCACGTGATCGATCCGCCCGCGTCGGCCAGGGCCTGGAGCTGGGTGAAGACCCGGTGCCAGATACCGCTTCGCTGCCATCGGCGGAACAGGTCGTAGATCCGGCCCCACGGACCGTACTCGGCCGGCATATCCCGCCACGGAATACCTGTCCGAACCCGGAAACGTATGCCATCGATCAGCAGGCGCCGGGGCCAGACAGGCGGCCGTCCCACTCTTTTCCCCTTGGGCAACAACGGCTCCAACACAGCCCACTGTTCGTCCGTGAGATCTCCCCGCCCCATGACCCACGATCATCCATGCTCAAGATCCCACTTTCGATACACGGCCTAGTCCTCGAAGTCACCATTTGCGGCGATGGGCCAGCCGTTGGCCGGTGCGGTGTCGTAGTGGAACTGGTCATCATTCAGGACTTCAGCGGGCGTCTTCCAACCGGATCGTTTCCGGGGCCTGCTGTTGAGGGCGTGAGACACGACCTGGAGCTCATCTGGCCACCACCTGGCCAGGTCGGCGCCCCTGGGAAAGTACTGGCGGAGAAGCCTGTTCGCGTTCTCGTTCGTCCCGCGCTGTCAGGAACTGTGCGGGTCCGCGAAGTAGACCGCGACGCCAGTGTCGAGCTTGAACTGGGCGTCAACGCCTTCATTCACCCTGCCGGCCTGCCCATCACACTCCCACCACTGCGAGTGTTGCGACGACCGGTTGAATCCACCCTGTGATCCGGCATCGGCGTGAAGTCTCAACTCGTCTTGGCTCTGGGGGGATTCCGTCCCAATCGCGTTGCCAAAAGGTCATGTCCAGGGCTTCCAGGACGAGCGGGTCTCTTTCCTTGTCGCGGCGGACCAGCCAACGATCCGGCGAATCTGCCCGCACAGTCGCACTGCAGCACGATAAAACCATCCGCCACTGGGAGATCCTGTACCACTCGCGCTATACCCGCTGGTCAGCCGTGCCGCCACTGCTTGGAAGCGGTACCGCGATGGCCTGGGTCAATCTCGGCCCACAAGGTATTTGTCGTCGCCGGACGGATGGCTGTCAGCACGTCCGATGCACCCAAAGCGTGCACCAGCCAGCGCCCGGAGCGAGCATGCACGCGATCTGAACGTGCCACCCGGTGCCAGCACGTGGTCAGGCCGTGACTCGCTCGAACATCTGCAAGAGCTCGGACGTCGACTGCACCTGTGACCATAGGCAGGTGCGACAAGACATGATTCTTCGGATCTCTTGGTGCTGCTCGCAACACCTCGGCGAATGCAGCCTTATGAGCTTTCGCCGCCAACCTTTGGTGCACGGTTGGCGGCGCTAGGATCCGTCCCTTGTTAGATCTTCCAACGCTGCATAGATCGCACGGAGGTTGTCCAGTCGGATGGCGGTGGTGGGGTGGTCGGGGCCGAGTGCTGCCTCGGTGATGGCCAGCGCCCGCTCCGCCAACGGCAGGGCTTCGGTGTGCCGCCCCAGCGTGTTGAACGTGCCGGCGAGGTTGTTCAGACGGATGGCAGTCCTGGGGTGGTCGGGGCCGAGGGCTTCCTCAGTGATGGCCAGCGCCCGCTCCTCCAACGGCAGGGCTTCACTGGGCCGCCCCAGCACACTGAGCGTGCCGGCGAGGTTGCCCAGGCATCTGGCGGTATTGGGGTGGTCGGGGCCGAGTGCTGCCTCGGTGATGGCCAGCGCCCGCTCGGCCAACGGCAGGGCATCTGCGTGTCGCCCTAGATCACCGTACGTGCTGGCGAGGTTGCCCAGGCGGATGGCGGTGTTGGGGTGGTCGGGTTCGAGTGCTGCCTCGGTGATGGCCAGCGCCCGCTCGGCCAACGGCAGGGCATCTGCGTGTCGCCCTAGATCACCGTACGTGCTGGCGAGGTTGCCCAGGCATCTGGCGGTGTTGGGGTGGTCGGGGCCGAGGGCTGCCTCGGTGATGGCCAGCGCCCGCTCCTCCAACGGCAGCGCCTCGGTATACCGGGCCAGAGCGCTGTACGTGGTGGCGAGGTTGCCCAGGATGATCGCAGTGGTGGGGTGGTCGGGACCGAGTGCTGCCTCGGTGATGGCCAACGCCCGCTCCGCCAACGGCAGGGCTTGAGCGGCTTGGCCGCGGGCCATCAGATAGGTCGCTGCCTGGCCCAGCAGGACGGCGAGGTGCGAAATCGTTTCAGTGCCAGGGCAGTGCGCGTTTACGGCTTCTACGTGAGGCAGAAGCTCTTGCCATTTGGGCCAGCTCTGCACGTTCTCAGGACTGCCCGGTGGCGTTGCTTCATACAGAAGGTTCAGAGCGGTTTCGCTCGGATGATGGTGGATGGGAGGCCGGGCTCGGCGTAGCAATCGTCGGATTCCGCGGGACTGCAGTGTTAGGGCGGGTGCGGGGGTGGTGCTGCGCAGTACGGTCTGGACGAGGCGGTGAACGGTGACCGTGAGGTCTGTGAGGGTGATCAGGCTGTATGCGGCAAGGACGCCCAGTGCATGATCCACGTCTCGGACCGTGGGTAGGGCGGTGGTGAGTACGTGGCGGGGCAAGGGATCGGGTGCGCAGTAGGCCAATGTCCGCAGCAGCTCGACTGCGTGTCGGTCTTCAGTTTGTACGGCGCTGAATGTGACGCTCCACAGCTGGGCGATGGTGCGTTGCTGGGAATCGCCGGGGGGCGTGGTTGCGAGCACGTCCGCCGGGTCGGTGCGCAGTTGGGTGAGGTAGCTGGCTGCGGTGGTGCGGGTCTGCGCGAGGTAGGCGCCGGCCTGTTGCAGGGCCAGGGGCAGATGCCCGAGTTCCTCGGCCAGGCGGGCCAGGCCCTCAGCATCCTTGTCGGCGTGACGTCCGGTGATCTCCTGCAGCACCTTCAGGGAGGTGTCAGGGGTGAGTGTGTCGAGGCTGAGTGGGGTGCCGAGGTCGCGCCAGAGCAGGTCGCGTCGGGTGGTGACCAGGGTCTGACCGGTGCTGAGCCGACCGAGGTAGGGGTGAAGGTCAGTGGGCTCTTCTGCGTTGTCGAAGACCAGCAGCCATCCGGTGCGCCCCTGCAGCCAGGCAACGGCCCAGTCGGCCGCCTCCTCCAGTGGCAGCGCAGCGTGCACCGGGTCGATGGCCGTGGCGAGGGAAGCAAGACCAGCAGTGATGGTGGCGGTGGACGAGGCATTGATCCACCACACCGGACCACGCCCAGCCGTCAAACAGGCGTGAGCGTGGTGAAGAACCAGGGTGCTCTTGCCGACCCCGCCCATGCCCCGCACGGTCTGGGTAACGATCCCCGTCCCCGTCGACGGCAACTCCCGCAAAGCAGCAAGTGCTCCGTCACGACCTTCGAAGACTCGACTGTCAGGTGCAGGAAGGTTGTTCAGCCGCTCTATCGAGTCGTCAGGGACCGCAGCCTGCAGAGCGCCGGGAGGAAGCACGACGTTTCGCTGCTCGATCCGGACCTGGTCACCAGTGGAGATGACACCAGAACTGTTGCCCGCGGCAGCGGACCGTCCCCCGGAGGCGGGTGGTGTGGGTGTCTCGGTCATCGCTGAACAGTGCCGTTGTCCCCCGTGATGATCACACCGGAATTGTCCTGCGTGGCCACCGCCCGCTCACCCGATGCGGTCGACGTTCCGGGCATCGTGGCAACCGGCGGAGCCGAAGACCCGATCACGGACGATGCCCAAGCCCCCAACACACCCGCGATGACTGCGCCGGCTCCCGCTCCCGTCCCGATCCGTGTCGACTGGTCCCACGGCAGCAACAGATCACCCAGCAGCACACACAACCCGAACACCAGCAACGACCCGAAGATCACCAGCAGCCAACGCCCCGTCCGTCCCATCCGACGCCCCTTTACACACCATCAGCTAACCAACCATGCTTCCACGACGCCAGGCACGACTCACACAGTTCCGACGATCCGGCACCAGAGCAGATCCACATCACTCCAGACCACTCCCCCAGTACTTGGAAGCGGTACCGCGATGGCCTGCCCGATGCCCATCAGCCGGTCGCGGGTGAGCACGATGCCCGCGATCGTCATCGACAGGCATGAGAAGAACGCCGAACCGAGCACGACGGCCACGGCCACTCCGAGGAGCCGCAGCGGGTTCCAGGTCATCGCCACCCCGAGCAACGCGGCGATCACGACGACCACCACGGCCTGGATCAGCGCCTTCACTCCGGCGGCGAACGCCTTGCCGGTGATGAGCGCGGAGCGGGGTGTGGGGGTGACGAGGAGTTTGGTGAGGATGCCGGCGTCCCGCTCCCAGATGATCATGATGCCGTAGAAGATGGCGATGAACATGGCGGACTGGGCGATGATGCCCGGCGCCAGATAGTTGAGGTAGGGGATTCCGCCGGTCGGGATCGCGTGGATCCGGGTGAACGTCTCGCCGAAGATCAGCAGCCAGAGCGCCGGCTGGATCGCCCGCGTGTACAGCTCGGTGCGGTCGTGGCGGAGCTTCTGGAGCTCGACCGCGCACATCGCGGCGACCCGGGCGGGCAGCACGCGCCAGCCCGTACGGGCCCTGGGCGGGGTCACGAGCAGGTCGAGGCTCCCGGGGCGGACGCTCTCAGCCGACGCGGGAAGCGGTACGGCGGGTGCTTCGGACATCGCTGAAGTCTCCTGATCGGTCGTCGAGTCCACTGCCGGCAACATCGCGGAAGGCGTCTTCCAGCGTGGGCGGTTCAGCGTCGCCGTCGATCCCACGGCGCTCGCCGAGATCCGCCCTGAGCTGCTGTGGGGTGCCGAGCGCGCGGACGCGTCCGCGGTGCATCAGCGCGACCCGGTCGCAGTACTGGTCGGCCTCGTCCATGTAATGGGTCGTCACGAGGACGGTCATCCCGGTGGCGGCCCGTACGGCGTTGATGTGCTCCCACACGCTGGTGCGGGCGATCGGGTCGAGGCCGATGGTCGGCTCGTCCAGGATCAGCAGCCGCGGCGCGCTGACCAGGGCCTGGGCGAGTTCCAGGCGGCGCACCATGCCTCCGGAGTACGTCCTGGCGAGCCGGTCGGCCACGTCGGTGAGGCCGACCGCGTCGAGCGCCTGGGCCACACGGGCCGCGCGTTCGCGCCGGGACACGTCGAAGACGCGGGCGAACAGGAACACGTTCTCCCTGCCGGTGAGCCCCGAGTCGGCGGACAGTTGCTGCGGCACGTAGCCCAACAGGCGTCGTACGGCCATGCGTTCACGGGTGGCGCCGTGCCCGAAGACACGGACCTTTCCCGAGGGGACCGGCAGCAGCGTGGTGATGCAGCGGAGCGCCGTCGTCTTGCCGGCGCCGTTGGGACCGATCAGTCCGAACACCTCACCGTCACGGACGGCGAGGTCGAGACCGTCGACGGCGGTCATCTCGCCGAAGGCGTAGACGAGTCCGGCACAGGACACGGCGTCCGGGGCCGAGCACGGGGCAGGCGCGGCGCCGGCGTCGACCGCGGTGGCCGGGACCGGCGTTCGGGGCGTGTCCGCCCGGTCGCCGGCCGGGTCCTCCTCGTCGCACCGGGGCTCCGGGTTCTCCTGCCGTGCGGGTTCCCCGCGTCCGCCGCTGTGCCCTGTCATGTCTCCTCGGCCTCCTCGTGCAGGTTCGCCGCCAGTTTGCGCAGGGCCGGAAGAGCGGCCTCCAGCGCGGCACGGTCGGCCGCGTCGAGGCGCGCCACCTGACCGCGTACGAGCACCGCGCGCCGCTGCCGCCAGTCGCGCAACCGGGCATCGGCCGCCGGGGTGGACAGCAGCCGGGCGGCGCGCCGGTCGGCCGGGTCGGTCTCGCGGACCAGATAGCCGTCCGCGACCAGCCGGTTGACCAGCGTCGAGACCGAATTGCCCGCCACATACAGCTCCTTGGCCGCCTCCGACACACCGATGCCCGGCCGGTCGACGACCAGGCGCAGCAGATCGGCCTCGGCACCGCGCAGGCCCGGTCCGGCCGTGCCGCGGCGCAGCCGCCGTCTGATCAGCCGCTGCAAACCGGCCAGGGTGTCCGCCAGGGCTTCGGGGAAACTCTCCGACTCCGACTTCACGGTCCGAATTACCTCTGTGTCAGAGGTAATTCGGGAAAGGGAGGATCAAGAGACCGGGTCCGGCGGCGAGACCCCAGGTGTGCACCTCGGTTCGGGGGGTAACCGTTGACCTGCTCACCGGCGTACCCCAGCGCCGGGTGGATCCCGACGGGTCAGTTCCCCTTGGAGGTAACCGTGCCGGCCGAAGAGGCTCCTGTGACCATCGACGCGACCTTGTACGGCGAGGGCATCGCCCTGGTCACCGTCGCCGGGGAACTGGATGTCGAGACAGCCCCCGAGCTGCACCACCGACTGGCCGACCAGATACGCGGGGGCCGGCGGCACCTGCTGCTCGACCTGTCCGCGGTCCCCTTCATGGACTCCTCCGGCATCAACGCCCTGCTCAAGGCCCACGACGCCGCCGGACACGCGGGAGGCGGACTGTGTCTCGTGTCCCCGGCGCCGGCCGTCCAGCGCGTTCTGGATCTCACGGGCGTCAGCCTCGCCATACCGTCGGTGGCCGATGTGGACGCCGCACTGGTCCACATCGGAGAAGGGACAGCCCGGCGCTAGGCGGAGCGGGCCCCGACGGGGTCCGCCTCGTGGAGCTGTGCAGCCGCGGCCGCGCAGAAGGCCGCCAGCCCCTCCACGAGCGCCTCCCGCCCGGCGGCCGGCATCTGCGCGAGGACGGCTTCCACGGCCCGCTCGCGCCGTGCGCGCAGTTCCGCGAGGAAGGTCCGGCCCTGGGGGCTCAGGAACAGGCGCAGCTCGCGGCGGCTGGTGGCACTCGGTGCCCGTTCGACGAACCCCACGGCCTGCAGCCGGTCGCAGAGTCTGCTGGTCGAGGGAGGTGTGGAGCCGAGCGCGTCGGCCAGGGTCCTCAGGTTGATGCCCTCTCCGTGTTCCAGGATGAACAGCACCCGCAACTGGGAGGCGGAGACCGGGGCCGTCGAGGCGCGGCCCCAGAGGATCTCCAGAAGCTCGGCGGCCTCGGCGGTCACGCGGGCCACCTCGCTGCGGCGCGGACGGGGGCCAGAGGAAGTCACCGTCCAACTCTCCCAGTCTTCTCGGGCACTGTCAGCCTGTCGGCGCGACACCAGGAACGAAAGGGTGGATACCGGCCTTCGAATCCCTTGGACTCCTTGAACTTCTCAAAGATTGGTCTGTGCGACATCGTGAACAGATTCGTGGCCGCAGAGCGTGCCCTGCGCACCGCGGCGCCCCATCAGCTGCTGGACGCGGTCCGTGACGTGCTGTGCGGTCACTACGCGGCCGATTCCGTCGAACTCTTCATGGCCGACTACGGGCTCACCGTGCTCCAGCCCGTCTCGGTGCTTCCCCACACCCTGGAACCCATTCCGGTGCACACCAGCCCCGAGGGCCGGGCCTTCGGAGCCCAGGAACCCTTCGTGGAGGAACACGGCGACGGGGGCGTACGAGCGCACCTCCCGGTGACGGTCCGCGGCGACCGGCTCGGCGTCCTGTCCGTCGTCCTGCCCTCCGCCGCCTGCGACGCGGACACGGTCGCCGAGCTCGCCGACATCGCCGAGGTCCTCGGCCATGAGGTGCTCGTGGCCGAACGCGACACCGACCTGTACCTCCAGGCCCGCCGCAAGGACCGGCTGACCCTGGCCGCGGAGATGCAGTGGCAGCTCCTGCCCGGCCGCTCCTGCTCCCGGCCCGAGTACGAGCTCGGCGCCCAGCTGGAACCCGCCTACGCGATCTTCGGCGACAATTTCGACTGGTCGGCCGACGCCGAGCGGCTGTCCCTCTACGTGACGAACGGGATGGGCGAGGGTATCGAGGCGTCGCTGCTCACCAATCTCGGCATCAACG
The DNA here is from genome assembly GCF_036063235.1 of Streptomyces sp. NBC_00386. Classification (NCBI taxonomy): domain Bacteria; kingdom Bacillati; phylum Actinomycetota; class Actinomycetes; order Kitasatosporales; family Streptomycetaceae; genus Streptomyces; species Streptomyces sp. NBC_00386. The sequence goes on along the minus strand of NZ_CP107950.1, from coordinate 8,920,783 downwards.
CCCTGCGCAACGCGCGCCGGGCCGGCATTCCGCTCGCGGACCAGGCGGCGCTCGCCGATCAGGCGGTCCACGCCCAGTACCGCGGCGACCGCTACCTGTCCGTGCTCATGCTCGACTTCGAGCTGTCCACCGGCCGGATGCGCGTGATCGACGCGGGGTCGCCCCAGATGCTGCGGCTGCGCGGCCGGACCGTCGAACGCGTGGACTTCGAGGCCCAGTTGCCCCTCGGCATGTTCGAGGAGACCGACTACCTCGTGCAGGAGTTCCGGGTGGAACCCGGCGACCGGCTCCTCTTCGTGAGCGACGGCGTCCACGCCGTGGCCGGGCCGGGCGGGGAGAAGTACGGGCAGAAGGCCCTGGCCAGGGCGATCAGCTCCACCCGGCTGCTGCCCGCGACGGAGGTGCCCCGCGCCGTCCTGCGGGAACTGACCGGCCACCGGGGCAGGCCCGGCCCGGAGGACGACGCCCTCGTGGTGTGCCTCGACTGGCACGGCCCGGCGAGCGCCCGGCACGACGGAGCTCGATAACCGGCTCGGGCGGCCGGCCGCCCGAGGGGCCATAACCGGCTCGGGCGGCCGGCCGGGCGCCGACGGGGCCGGCCTGGCGCCCGCTGGGCCGGCCGGAAGCGGCACTCGTCAGAACCTCACGACCGCGTGGACCGTCTTGCCGTCGGGGCGGGACAGCACGGTCAGCTCTGCGGACAGCCGGTGCACCAGCGGCCAGCCGAAGCCGCCCTGCCCGGTCAGGTCGAGGCGCTTCGGGCGCGGCGGCTCGGGGTCGTCGTCGGAGACCGAGATGCCCACCCCGTGGCCCATGTCCCTCAGGTCCAGGCTGCACAGCCGACCGCGCGCGTGGCGCACCACGTTCGTCACGAGCTCCGAGACCACGAGCGTGACCGCCTCGGCGGTCTCGCGCGGCACGGCGCGCGGCAGGCCGCCGAGGAACGTGCGGACCATCCGCCGGGCGTGCACAGCGGCCTGCGGATCCCGCTCCAGTCTCGCACCGAGATCGGGACCGAGATCGCAGGACGGTTCGACGGTGGTCATGCCTTCGCCTCCCTTGCCGTACGTCCCGCCCGCGCGCCGCGCGGCGGCGCCCCTCCGTGCCGGTCGAAGTGCCGGGCAGGCTGCCTCCCCTTGTTCCCGGACCTCCGGAGGCCATGTCACGGGTATCCCCGGCTTCACACCCCGTCCACAGACGTCCCCTCCGAGACGGCACCCGGAGGACGGCCCACGGCGAAAGGTCTTGGGGACAGGCGAAAGGTCTCGGGGACAGGGGACTGCCGCGGCGGATCGGGGGCACTAGGCACGCGTCCCGACGCCCACGGGTGGTTCGGCGACATCGCTCCCGTGTCGGTCGTCGGGGCCGGGCGACCCCGAGGCCGGCACGGTCGAGCGGCCGGGGTGGTGGCCCTCGCCGGGCAGCGGCCGGCAGGGCCACCGCCCCGGCACTTCTCCGCGCCCGCCCGGGGCGACCGGACGGAACGCGGCCCGGACTGTCGGAACGCGGCACGCACAACAGGAGACTGCGGATGTCCCAGACCATCGCTGCACGAGTCGAGGCGTACGGAACGCTGGCCCCGGCGGAGGCGCGTCGCCGCAAGCAGCGGTTCCGCAGACGCCTGGAACGGCTGATCGGCATCGCCGCCACCGAGGGAAATGAGCTGGTTCCCCTGCGCAACGGCGACCGGATCTTCGCCGCGATGCTCGACGCGGTGCGGTCCGCCGAGCACACCATCGACATGATGACCTTCGTCTACTGGCGCGGGCAGATAGCCCGTGACTTCGCCGCCGCGCTGGCCGACCGGGCGCGGGCGGGTGTCAGGGTGCGGCTCCTGCTGGACGGTTTCGGCGCGAAGCGGATCGAGGGGGACCTGCTGCGGTCCATGACCGCAGCAGGTGTGCAGGTCGCGTGGTTCCGCAAGCCGCTGTGGCTCTCGCCCCTGAAGCAGAACCACCGCTGTCACCGCAAGGCGCTCGTCGTCGACGAGCACATCGCGTTCACCGGCGGCGTGGGTATCGCCGAGGAATGGTGCGGGGACGCCCGCGGTCCCTCCGAGTGGCGGGACACGCACGTCAAGGTGCGGGGGCCGGCCGTGGACGGCATCGCCGCCGCGTTCGCGCAGAACTGGGCGGAGTGCCACGACGAGCTCTTCGACGACCGGGACCGCTTCACCGGGCACGGTCAGCCGGGGACGGCGACGGTGCAGGTGGTGCGGGGCTCGGCCAGTTTCGGCTGGCAGGACATGCAGACCCTCATCCGGGTGATGCTCGGCTCCGCGGAGGAACGCTTCCGCCTCGCCACCGCCTACTTCGCTCCCGACACCTACTTCGTCGACCTGCTGTGCGCGACGGCGCGCCGCGGTGTCCGGGTGGAGATCCTGCTGCCCGGTCCGTACACCGACCAGCGGGCTTGTCAGCTCGCCGGCCAGAACCACTACGGCACGCTGCTGGCCGCCGGTGTCGAGATACGCCAGTACCAGCCGACCATGCTCCACACCAAGATCATGACAGTGGACGGGGTGGCTTCCCTGATCGGTTCCACCAACTTCAACCGCCGCTCGATGGAGCACGACGAGGAGATCATGCTGGCCGTCCTCGACGAGGCGTTCACCGCGACCCTCGACCGGGACTTCGACGAGGACCGGGAGAACGCCGTGGGCATCGATCCGACCCGCTGGCGGAGCAGGTCCCCGGTCCAGCGCGCCAAGGAGCTGGCCGTCGTACCCCTGCGCCGTTTCCTCTAGGAATTGCCGGACAAACCCTGGTCCGGCCGGGCCCGGACGGGATCGGTAAGGGGGTCAGCGGGGCCGCTCGCCGGTTTCGCACACCTTGCGGGCGATCTCCCGCAGTTTGATGTTGTGGTCCTGGGAGGCCTTCTTCAGCACGGCGAAGGCGTCCTCCTCGCTGAGGCCGTGCCGTTCCATGAGGATGCCCATCGCCTCACCGATCTCGTGGCGGGTCTCCAGGGCATGGCCGAGCTGCTGGTGTGTACGGGCCGAGGACAGGGCGACCGCGGCGTGCGAGGCCAGGACCCAGCCGGCGCGCTGGGCCGACTCGTCGAACATGTTCGGACGGTGCGAGTACAGATTGAGGGCGCCGAGTTCGTCCTCGTCGGTGAAGAGCAGGAAGCCCATCATGCTGCCCATGCCCAGTTTTCTCAGTTCGGGCGCGAAGCGGGACCACTTCTCGTGCGGCCGGCGCAGGTCCTCGATGGCGTAGAGCTGCTCCCGGTCGGTCACCGCGTCGAAGCACGGGCCCTCCCGCAGGTCCTGCTGGATCCGGTCCGCCATGCGCACGACGTCGCTGGTCGCGGCCAGCGCGCTGACCTCACCGCGGCGGACGGTGAGGATGCCGCCCTCGTCGCAGCCGTTGATCAGCACCGTCGCGTGCTCCACGATCCGGTCCAAGGTCGCCTGCACCGAGTCCTGCGCCAGCAGGTCCCGTGCCATGTCCGCCAGGGCGACGGCAAACTTCTCCCAGACCTCGCCGGACTCCTGCGTCATGGGCCATCCGATCATCCGTCGAAGCGAAACCAGCCCTCACCCGGGGGTTCCATTGTGACACCGCGGTACACACCCGCCGTGGCGGTCGAGGGACGTCCGTACGCCGGCCCGGGCGCGTCCCGCCGTACGGCACGGCCGCCCGTACGGCCGCTCCAGTATCCACGGGATCTTTGCACGACTCGCCTGTTTCATCCGGCGGATCAAGGGTGACCCGGGAAGGGACCGGATTCCGAAGAACGCGTTCGACTCGATCAGGAGGCTCGCATGGAGAACTGGCGCGAAGGCGCGTCCTGCCGCACCGTTGACCCCGATCTGTTCTTCCCCATCGGGAGCACCGGACCCGCGCTGCTCCAGATCCAGGAGGCGAAGGCGGTCTGCGCGGGCTGCCCGGTCCGTGAGGAGTGCCTGCGCTGGGCCCTGGACACGGGCCAGACCGTCGGCGTCTGGGGTGGTACGAGCGAGGCCGAACGGCGCGCGCTGGCGCGGCGCCGCTCCCGTGGGCGCTCCCGGAACACCTCCGCGTAGAGCGGGAGGGGCAGCACCGGGCCTCGCCACAGGGCCGGGTTCGGAGCAGACGACCGGGTCGCGGCGCAGCGAGAGACATTCCGCCGACGAGATCCGAACGAAGGACACGATGGAGATCGATCCGAGCCGGAACAGCAAGTCGTCGTACGGGGAACTGGGGACGCTCACCAGCGCGTTCGGCGGCGAGCTGCGCAACGTGTCCGACGCGCGGCTGGCCGCGGACGGCTATCTGCGTGCCCTCGCGCGAGCGACACCGCCCTCGGCGGCCGAGCACTGGGACGACATCCTGCTGGTGGTCACCGAACTCGCCGCGAACACGATCCAGTACGCTCCCGGCCCCTTCGAGCTCCAGATGCGTCCGACCATCGGCGGTGTGCACGTGACGCTCCACGACACCAGCACCACCCCGCCCGCGCCACGCCGCTTCCGCCCGTCCCAGGGCGGGGGCGGCATCGGCTGGCATCTCGTCCACGCGCTCTGCGACCAGGTGAGCGTGATCGTGCGGCCCGACGGCAAGGACGTCCACGCGTTCCTGCCCTGGTGACGGGACGGTACCCGCGCCGCGCACGCCGACGCGGAGGTGTCGTTCCGCGCGGCATGGGCACACGGTTGCGGTGAGGAAGCTGGTCCGTCGCACGATCGAGGTGGAGCGTTGAGTCAGGAGCCGGAGCCGTCCGAGCGGGAGCACGCCGTGTGGGACCGGGTGCGCCGCACCGCCACCGGGATGAACCATCACCGGGCCAAGGCGGCCCTCGACGACGTGAGGAAGGCGGCCGGGGAGAATCCGTCCGCCGGCGGGACGGCGCCCGACACTCAGACGGAGTTGGACGAATGGGAGCGGATCACCGAGACCCTGGCCGACCACGCCGGGTCCTACGACCCCGCCACGGACCCCTTCGTCCAGGGCCAGCTCACCGCCCGGTCCCATCGCGCACGGGCATCGACACGACGTGGCTGAGCCATTCCTTCCCTGTTGTCAGTCCCGTACGGAACAATGCTGGTCAGCCAGAAGATCACCGCACCCGTGCCGTGTGATCCCGTCCGTCCGTCGAAAGGCCGCCCGCACATGACACCGACCTCGCACCTCCGTGCCGCGAGCGCCGATCGGAGGCCGGTGACCATGGTGCGGCCGCTGCCCCGCACGCCCGCCCCGCTCGGCCCCGAAGGTGCCGAGATCCTGCGTCTGATCACCCAGCGCCGGTTCCCCGTCCGCCTCACCGTGCATGCCAACGGCCGCCGTCGGTACGGCTATTGGCTTCCCTTCGATCCCTCGACCGGGCGCGGCGGCTGCTATGTCGCCCTGCCCACCGGCGAGTGCGACGCGCTGCACGCGGCGGGACGGATCACGCTCGGCGACCCGCTCGTCGACCCCGCGAAGACCACGTACGCGGTCCAGGCCACCGCACGTACGACCGCCGTGGGCCGAGGCGAGACGACCGGACGGGGCGAGGGAACGGGACGGAGCGAGGGAACAGGCCGGAACGAAGCGACCGGTCGGAGCGAGGGGATGGCCGCGAACGGCTTCCGGCATGCTCTGACGGCCTGACTCCCTGCCGCACGCCCTGACACCCGACCTCCTGCCGTCACGCCCTGACACCCCGACTCCCGGCCGGTACGCCCCGCCGGTACGCCCTGACGCCCCGACTCCCGGCCCCGACCCTCGGACGGCACGCGGAGGGGATGCGGACGGCACGTGGAGGGCATGCGGACGGCATCCGAACGACGGTCGGCCGACGTGTCCCACCCGTACCGCTGGCACTTACTCTGCAGTAATATCCGCGGGCAGGCCCCCCGAGGAGGAACCGTGCCACGGCCCGAACGATCACCCTTGCTGCTCGCAGGCCTTCTGGCCACCGCGGGCGTCGCCCACTTCGCCGCACCACGGCAGTTCGACGCCATCATCCCGCGTGCTCTCCCGGGAGCGCCCAGGACCTGGACGTACGTGAGCGGCGCCGCCGAACTCGCCCTGGCGGCAGGGGTGGCACTCCCCCGGACGCGCAGGGTCGCCGCGCTCGCCACCGCCGCGTTCTTCGTCGGGGTCCTCCCCGCCAACGTCAAGATGGCCGCGGACTGGCGCGACCGCCCCGCACCGCTCAGGGCCGCGGCTCTGGCACGGCTCCCGCTCCAGGTGCCGCTCGTACTGTGGGCGCGCGGAGTCGCCCGGTCCGGAAAGGGACAGTCATGACATCTCAGGTGAACGTGGGCGACAAGGTCGAGGACTTCGCGCTGCCGGACGAGACCGGGGCGACGCGGAGCCTGTCCGAGCTGCTGGCCGAGGGGCCGGTGGTGCTCTTCTTCTATCCCGCGGCCCTCACCGCCGGCTGCACCGCCGAGGCTTGCCACTTCCGCGATCTGGCCACCGAGTTCACGGCCGCCGGCGCGCGGCCGGTCGGGATCAGCGGTGACGCGGTCGACCGGCAGCAGGAGTTCGCCGACCGTCACACGCTCGGCTTCCCGCTGCTGTCCGACGTCGACGGAGCCGTGCGGGAGCGGTTCGGGGTGAAGCGGGGCTTCTCGCTCGCCCCCACCAAGCGGGTCACCTTCGTCATCGCGAAGGACCGCACCGTCCTGGAGGTGGTCCGTAGCGAACTGCGCATGAGCGCCCACGCCGGCCGCGCTCTGGCCGCGCTGCGCGAGCACAAGGGCTGAGAGGTCCGGGGCGCCTCGCGCACGGCCCCTGTACGGAGTGAACGGGCCCCGCCCCTATGCGGATGGAGGGCGGGCCCCGTTCACTGTGCTCCATTCTCGGTACGGCCCGTGTCCGCCGACAGGGAGTGCGACCCGGTGACGTGGGGGACATCGGACACACCCCGTGCGCGCCGCGCGCCTCCCGTGTGCGCCCGCGCGCGAGCGCCCGCCCTGCCCTGCCCGAGCGCTCGCCCTGCCCGAGCGACGCCCCGCCGCCCCCGCGCACGGCCCCTCCCCGACCGGCACCCTGCACCGCTCGCGAGGCGGCCTGTCCCGTTCCCGGTCGAACGGTCATCCTGGAGCCGAAGAGCCGGACACACGAACCACGGAGGCCCCATGACGGACCAGGTCACATCCCTCGAAGTGAGGCCGGCGGCGGGACACATCGGCGCCGAGATCACGGGAGTCGACCTGGCGGAACCGCTGACGGACGAGGTCGTGGCCGCGATCCGGGCGGCCGTACTGCGCTGGAAGGTCCTGTTCTTCCGTGGCCAGCGGCTCGATCACGCCGCGCACGTCGCCTTCGCGCGCCGCTTCGGAACTCCGGTCCGTCTCAGCTCCCGGGGCAGCGCGTCGCCCGTGGAGTTCCCCGAGATCGAGACGACGGCCGACCGTCTCGAACTGGGCGGGCGCTACGGCATGGACCACGAGGAATGGCTGCGCAGGCGCCGTCACTCGCTGCTGCGCGGATGGCACTGCGACCACGGCGCCCGGGTCGATCCCCCGGCCGCGACGATTCTGCGCGCCGAGACCGTGCCCCCGTACGGAGGCGACACGACCTGGTCGAACCTGGCCGTCGCCTACGCGGGCCTCTCCGCTCCCGTGCGCGCCTTCGTCGACACCCTGCGGGCCGAGCACCGGCTCGGGGTCGGGTACCAGAGCCGGCCGGGCGACGACGCGTACGTCCGTCATCTCCTGGACCGTCAGATCGCCACCGACCACCCGCTGGTGCGGGCGCACCCGGAGACGGGTGAGCGGGTGCTGTTCGTCAACGGCTACTACGTCGAGCAGATCCTCGGGGTGTCCCGGCCGGAGAGCCGGGCGCTGCTGGACATGCTGCTGGAGCAGGCGACCCGGCCCGAGTACACGGTCCGCTTCCGGTGGGAACCGGGCAGTGTCGCCTTCTGGGACAACCGGGCCACCATCCATCTGGCACCGAGTGACACCGCCCACCTCGACCACCCCCGGGTCATGCACCGGGTGATGCTGGCCGGTGATGTCCCGAGGGGGGTGAACGGCGAGCCGTCGGCGCCGATCGTGGGCAGCGAGCCCGGCCGCTGGTGAGCGCGGTCCCCGGGCCGGGGACGGGACGCCTCCGTCAGAAGACGCCCTGCCCGGGGACCAGGATTCCTCGCGGGTCGTACGTGTGCCGGGCGGTGGCCAGCCGTCGGTAGGCGGGGCCGAAGTGCTCGCGCCAGTCCGCCGCGCCGAAGGGGACCGAGCCGACCGGGTAGTGGGTGCCGCCCGCCGCGTGGACGGTGTCGTAGGCGGCCCGGTTGGCCGCGAGCAGACGGTCGACGGTCGCGGTGTCCTCGGGCGGGGTCGTGCGCAGGACGGCCAGAAGATAGGACACCCGGTCGTCGGGAGTGCGCAGCAGCGGGGTGTGCAGGTTCTCGCGCAGCACCGGGTACAGGAGGACGACGCCGGGCCCGAGGTCGGCCGGGGTGAGGTCCGCCAGCAGGGATTCCGCCAGTGCCGCCGTCGAACGGCCCGGCAGCAGCAGGTTCAGCCAGGGGTGGGCGAAGGCCCACAGGCCCGCTTCCTTGAGGGCGGCGACGGAGGGCGCGAGCCGGTCGAGGAAGTCGTAGTAGCCGAGGTCGCTCGTCTGCACGCCCGCGGGGTCGTGCCGCAGCCCGCGCAGCAGCGCGGTGTCGTCGGGGGCGGGACCGGCCGGCGGCCCGTAGGCGACGGCTTCGAGGACGTAGCCGTTGAACGCCCCGTCGGCGTCGGCGGTCACCTGGCCCTCGACGTAGGCGAAACGGCCCTCTTCGACGAGCAGCCGCTGGTCGTCGAGGAACGTGCGCAGGTCGTCGTATGGCAGCAGGTAGTGGCGTACGGTCTCGGGCGCGGGGACCAGGCGCAGCGTGGCGCCGACGATGATCGCGCACTGGCCGAGTCCGGCGAGCACGGCGTGGAACAGATCGCGGTGGCGGGTCGGGGAGCAGCGGACGAGGTCACCGGCGCCGGTGACGACCTGGAGTTCCGTCACGTTGTCGACCTGGGCGCCCTGCTGGTGGGTCTGGCCTCCGATGCCGCCGACCGAGAGGGTTCCGCCGACGGAGAGTTCGAGGTAGTCGGTGAAGGTGGGCGGGGTGAGTCCGTGGGCCAGGGTGGCGTGGGCGACCTGGCTCCATCTGACGCCCGCGCCGACGGTGACCGTCGTACTGCCCGGCCCGACGGGACCGATGGAGGCGAGCGGCGCCGTCTCGATGACCAGGCCACCGTCGACCTGTGCCTGCCCCTGTGTGGCGTGGCCCTGGCCGCGCGGTGCGACGGACACACCGTGCTCGTTGCAGAAGCGGACCATCGCGACGACGTCGCGCACCGAGCCCGGTCGCAGCACCGCGGCCGGACGCCGGTGGACGATGTGTCCGTAGTCGTCGGCGTCCGCCGTGAGCGAGGCGTCGTCGGTGTGCACGCCCCCGTCCAGCGGCGGGAGGCCCGCGAGCGGCCGGCTGCCGGCGCCGGTCGTGGTGGCCGCCCAGCTCCGGGTGAAGGGATCGAACCCGACGACCGCGGCGCCGGCGGCGGCGAGGCCCTGAAGTGCGGTACGTCGCGAGGGTGTCCGGGGCATGCGCTCCTCCAGGGGCGGCCGCATCGAGATCAACTGGGGCAGAGTGTAAGGGACTTGAGAGCCCTTGGGGCCGGTTGATCCGAACGGGGTCGCTGGTGCGCCGGCCCGGGTCCGGTCTCGTCCCGTCGCGAGCCGACGGCCGGCCTCGGTGCCCCGCCTGCCCGGTGCCGGGCGAAACGGCCGCGTCCGCCGCCCCGGGAGGGACGGCGGACGCGGTGGACCGGGGACCGGGGACGGTCAGTTGGCCGACGAGGCGCCCTTCGGCTCGTCGCCGTCGACGTCGACCGGCGTGCGGCTGTATCCCTGGAGCTCGAGCGGGCTGTTCGCCTTCGCGGCGCCGCCCTCGGCGTTCTGCCCGCCCAGGTTCTGGCGGACCGAGTCAAGGATGGTCAGACCCTGGGCGACCAGGCCGGCCGCTATCTCGCCGAGACCGTCGGCGCCGTTGAGGACGTTGACGTTGGCGCCCGCGAGACCGCCGGCCGCCTCCTTGACGATCAGGGGCAGCTGGTCGATCAGCATCCGGTCGAGCGCGACCCGGTCGTGCGAGGCGGCCGCCTCGGCCTGGATCTTCATGCGCTCGGCATCGGCGATGGCGAGCACCTTGATCCGCTCGGCCTCCGCCTCGGCCGGCTTGACGACCTCGGCAACGAGCTGCTGCTGACGCAACAGGGCGGCGCGCTGGGCGAGTTCGGTCTGCGCGGCAAGGACTTCCTGCTGGGCGTGGGCCTGGGCGAGGGGACCCGCCTGGGCGGCCATCGCCTGTGCCCGGTCCACCTCGGCCGAGTACTCCGCCTGGACGATGGCCGTCTGCCGGGCGTACTCGGCCTGGTTGCGCGCCGCCACCTGCTGCGCCTCGACGGAGGCCTGCGTGGCCTGCGCCTGGGCGATCTGGGCCTGACGCTGGATGGCCGCCTTGTGCGGCGCGGACATCGCGTCGATGTAGCCGGTGTCGCCGTCGTCGATCGACTGGATCTGGAGCGAGTCGACGATCAGGCCGATCTTCGCCATCTCCAGCTTCGAGGTGTCGAGGACCTCGGCGGCGAGCTTCTGCCGCTCGGTGACGATCTCCTCGACCGTCATCGAACCGATGATGGAACGCAGATGGCCCGCGAAGATCCGGCCCGTCAGGACCGACATCTGGTCCTGGTCGGACAGGAACCGCTGCCCCGCGTTGATGATGCTCTCGGTGTCGTTGCCCACCTTGAAAGCGATCACGGCACGGACGTGCAGCGAGATGCCCTGCTTGGTGACACAGGTCTCGGTGACCTCCGCCTCGCACATGGACAGGGTCAGGAAGCGGGTCTTACGGAAGACGGGGAGCACGAACTTTCCGTGCCCCGTCACCACTCGGAACGGCGCGCCCCCCAGTCCCCGCCTGCCACCCGAGATCAACATCGCCTCATCGGGAGCGGGTACGCGATAACCGAACATGCTTCTCCTTTTCTCAACCGGCGCCGACGGCGTCGCCGTCCAGCGCGTCCAGCGGATCGGCCCACTCGATGACGTCGACCGTGCGACATCCCCTGGACTCGATCACCAGCGCGGTCGCCCCTTTCGGCAGGGGCTCCCGAGACCAGGCGAGGAAGGTCTCGGATCCGCCTCTCACGCGCACCAGGATCTCGCCGGGACCGGCGGATCCCCGGGTGCCGATGAGCAGTTCCCCCGTGCAGCCGATCACGGCTTCGTCCTCCACCACAGCCGGCCACCCCCCATCACTCTGAATCTGCCTCTGACCTTAGACCCAGCCCCGTCAGGGCGCGTACGCCCCCCGTCGGTCAGTAGCCGCTCGGCGGGGTACGCGCCCGGGCCTCAGGGAGAAGTGTGGGCTCAACTCCTGGTGAAGCGGTAGGTCTTGCTGTCGGTCAGCACACAGAAGCCCGGGGACACCACGATCACGCGCAGGGTGGCGCTGCGCCGGTCGTAGTCGATGCCCTCGACCTCGAAGGTGCCCGAGCAGGAGCTGCGCAGCGGAAGCTGGCGCAGCGCGGTGACATGTCCGGAGACGTCGGCCGAGCCGTTCGGCTCGCCGGACAGGTCGATCTGCAGGAGCGGCTTGGTCATCCCGAAGAGCGTGCCGGCGGGGTCGTCGGACGAGCAGAGCAGCCGGGTCGCGGTGACGAAGTCGCAGCCCTGTACGTCGCGCACGGCGTGGTCGAGGGTGACGGTGGAGGCCTGCGGAAGGTCGGCCGAGGGCGAAGTGGCCGGGTTGACGCCGGGGGTCGGGAACACCAGGAGCCGGTTCATCGTGCCGTACTCGCCGGACACCATCCACGTACCGCTCGGCGCGATGCTGACGAACGAGTTGTTCAGCGCCTCTCCGGCGCTCAGCTTGTGGACGTACTCCGACCAGGCGCCGCCCGGTGCCTGCACGCGGAACATCTTCGCGCTGCCGGAGTCGCTCTGGTACGGCTCCACGTAGTAGCCGTTGTACGAGGCGTCCGGGTCGCCCACGTGGTTCCAGCCCCGGCTGCTCACGCTCGTGGGGACGGTGCCGATGCCCGTGTAGTGGTTGGGGCTGCCGGCCGGGACCTCGACGGAGGTCAGGCCCTGGCTCTCGGTCAGCGGGTCGGCGCGGTCCGAACCCACCTCGTTCCAGGTGTCGGCGGCCGAGGCCGGCGCTCCGGTGGCCACGGAGAGGACGGCGGCGGTGGAGAGGGTGACGAGCCCGGCCAGGACCGCGTGACAACGTCGCCGTGCGGGCATGCGCATGAAAGGTGCTCCTCGATGGGGGGTGTCCGGTCGGCGCACAGTCTGGCCCGCCACGATGGTCATGTACAGACCAATCCGTGCCCGACACCGAACCCCGTGACCGCCGACACGCCCCCGCCTTCTCCCCGTCGCCTCCCGCCCTCCCCCGCCCGCCATCACGTCGCCGCCGGCATCGAGCTCGGCCTCGCCGCCCGCGGGGTCGACCGAACCGCCGACGCCCGCGCCGACACGGTCCCACACCCCCCGAACGCGGCCGAGCCCGGCGGCTCACTCGGGAGGATGAGTGTGCCGCCGGGCTCGGAGAGGGCGCGGGGTCCGGGCACCTACCGCCCGGACCCGCGGACCGTCAGCTGTTCGTGCAGCTGTTTCCGGCCGCCGGGTTCAGCAGCCCCACCACGCTGACCGTGGTGCCGCAGACGTTGACCGGGATGTTGACCGGGATCTGGATGACGTCGCCGGACAGGACTCCGGGACTGTTCGCCGCGGTACCGACCACCGGCACGGGGTCGGCGGCGGCGGTCCCGGCGGTGGCCAGCAGGGCCACGCTGGCAAGTCCGGCGGCGGCCATCAGACGAATACGCATTCCAAGCTCCGTTCATTCGCAGTGGTGCGAGCTCCTCCACCATCACCTCCGCGAACACTTGTCGACATTCCAGCGCAGCCGAACGGGGGTTCGCCCGCCGCGGCGGGCATGGAAGGGCCCTGGCCCAGGACGTGTCGCGCGGGGCGTACGGAATGCCCGTAGCGTGAATACAGATCCGGTGGAACAGGGAGAAACCATGCCAACCAGCCAGCCCGACGCGTCCACGCCCTCCGACGACAGGGCGACCCCCGACACGCTGCTGCACACCGGGACCGAGGGCCCGGTGACGGCCGAGGACCTGGTTCTCGCCGCGGGTCGCGACGTCACACCGCAGAGCCTCGCCTGGGCCGAGCGCAAACTCGAGCAGGAAGGCTCGGCGGCGGTGGACAAGCTGCTGCCGTAGAGCCCTGCCCGCAGGACGAGGACCCTGGACCGGCCCGGCCGGCTCCGATGCGGCGGAGCCGGCCGGGGACCTGCGAGTGAAGGGGCGGGTCAGACGGCGGGGCACTCCTTCCAGGCCATGTGGTAGATGGTGCTGATGTCACCGTCCGTCGAGTCCATGGTCATGAAGCTGGAGCTGCCGGGCGTCGAGGTGCCCGCGCTGACGCGCAGCTCGGTGTTGATGTTGAAGTTGCGCTGGACACCACACGGGGCCCAGACCAGTTGGGCCCAGTCCGTGGTGTCCGTGGCCTGCCAGTCGTCGCCGTACGGGCCGCGGAAGGGGTGGGTGATGGAGGCCGTGTTCGGGGATCCCTGGAAGTAGTACGAGGCCTTCTCCGTGCTGCTGGCACCCGGCTGGAGCGAGGCGAAGCCGCGGTAGTCCGCGCTGGCGATGGCATAGGTGAAACCCTGCGGGACATGCACGTTCAGGTTGAGCTGGCAGTTCTTGCGGAACGCGGTGGGGTCGGCGTTGCCTCCGACCTGGGCGAGGTAGTCGCTGTAGGTCACCGTGAAGGCGGTGTTGTCCGGGGAGACGGCGACGGCCGCGGTCCCCTGGGGACAGCCGGATCCGTTGACGGTGGCGACGCTGATGACGATCTTGTCCGGGGGCGGGTCCTCGAAACCGCCGTTCGGGCTTGACAGGGGAAGCGCTGTGGCGAACAGGGCGGCGATCGCGCCACCCATGAACAGGCCACCGGCCATGGTGCTCCAATCCGTTGCGTCGGCGTTCCGGCGGCAGCACGCGGGTGCGCCGCCATGAATGGGGGGTGCGGCTCCCCGAACGGACGGGGAACCGTCGCGGACCAGTGCGTTGGATCCAGCGACTCGTTTATGCATGCGCATGACAAATGCACATGCGCGATCCACTCCCGGCTGTGAAGGAGCTGTGAAGACCGGGAGCGACGAAATCGTACGTACGGGGGGCCTCGCTGGACAGGGCCATCTCCGGCCATTCGATATGCGCCGTTCACACCCGGCGCCACGGTCACCGGCCTGTTCACCACGGTTCGCGGCACCCGCGCCGGGCGCGGCCGGCGCCCAGGGACCCTGCGCCGGGGTGCCGGTCTCCCGTCGGCCGTCACGGTGCGTACCCGCCGCCAAGACGCCGGAGCACGCCCGGGCGCCCCGGCCGCTCCCGCGTGAAGGACCCGAGCGCCCCTCCCGGACCCCGGCCCCCAGGCATTCGCTCCCGTGTCCCGGGCGGGCCGGAAGGGATGGGACCGCGTGAATCGCCCGCCCCCTCAGCGTGTCCCGGGCGCCCCTGCGACACTGAGACACATGGATCCACGACACCTGAGACTCGGCCGCCGCCGGATATGGATGAGCAGCGCCGTCTGTTTCCTGGTCCTCGGGCCGCTCGGCTGGTTCTTCGGTGGCTGGATTCCCTTCGCACTGCTGGCCGTTGCCCTTCTCATCGCCACCGCGGTCCTGCACTGGCGGGCCTCCACCTGGCTCGCGCCCGCCATCGCCAAGGGCCAGTCGGAGAGCAGCCGGGACGTCGCCACCTTCTGCGTGGTCATAGCGGTGAGCGGCTACGCCCAGCCGCCCTCGCAGCCCGCCCCCTCCAAGGAGGCTCTCGCAGCCCTGCGCCTGGAGGCGTACCGGGCCGCCGCCGACGACGATCTCTCCGAGGACCTCCGGCTCATGGCGGCCGACGCGCTCGCCGCGGCGGACCAGGCCAACGCCGAGGACACCCCGGCGGGCTGGCGGGCGGCACGGGCGAGCGCGGAGCGACTGGCGCACGCCGCCCAGGAGGGCAATCCGTACGTACGACAGCTCCTCATCCAGTGGGTCGAGGGCAACCCGGCGAGCGATCGGTAGACGATCGCCGGTACGCCGATCCCGGCGTGGCGCGGTACATCGAAGCCGGCGGCCCCGGCCGGCGCCTTCGCCCCTTCCGGGACCCGGACGCCGCCGGGGACGACGAGGATCGACAGGCGGCACACCCGACCGGCCTGGCCACTCGTTGCGCCCCGCGGGAGCCTGGCTCCCGACGTGTTGCGAGGCCTTCACCGCAGGCGTCACAACACGTCGGATGCACTCTCCTGAACGGGATCCTCGGCTGCCGGGTGATCTGGACCGCCGGCCGGAGCGGCGGCACGCAGCGCCGCTTCGACCCGGCGGTTGCTGGTCATGGTTGCCGTGACGGCCGTCATCGACAGAAGGAGGACGGCGGCGGCGTAGAGCGGGGTGCGGATGTCGTAGGTGGTGGCCAGCCAGCCGCCGAGGAAGGCCCCGACGGGTGCGGCGCACATGGCCAGCATGCGGGAGGTGGAGGCGACCCGGCCCATGAGGTGGGCGGGGACGATCGCCTGCCGGAGGGAGGGCGCGAGCACCATCGTGGCGCCCATGCCGGCCCCGCAGACGGCGAGCGCCAGCCCGGCCACGTACGGATTCGGGGCAGCGGCCAGACCCAGGACGGCAAGCCCTTCGACGGCGGCCGTGCAGGTCAGTGCGGTGCCGGTGCCGAGCCGTCGGCCGAGGTAGGAGGCGATGCCCGCGCCGAGCAGGCCGCCGGTGGCCTCCGCCGTGAGGAGCAGGCCGAAACCGTAGGTGTCGATGCCGAGGCGTTCGTGCGCGAAGAGGGCGAGGACGGTCTCCACAGCGAGGAAGGCGACGTTCCCGACCGCCGGGCGGAGCGCGAGCCCGAGCAGCATCCGGTCCCGGAAGACGTACGAGGCCCCGGCCCGCGCCTGCCGAAGCAGCGACTCGCGGGCCTCCGGCACGGGCCGGGGCATGGCGGGCAGCGTACGGACGAGCAGTGCGGAGAGCATGAACGACACCGCGTCGGCGAGCAGCGGAACCGCCCGTCCGAGCGCGAGCAGGGCACTGCCCGCGGGCGGTCCGGCGAAGCCGGACATGGCGGTCTGGGCCCCGCGCAGACGGGAGTTGGCGCGTTCCAGGAGTGCGGGGTCGCGGTGGAGCAGCTCCGGCAGATAGGCCGTGGCGGCCGTGTCGAAGAAGAGTCCGCCGAGGCCGAGCAGGAAGGCGACGGCCGCGAGCAGCGGAATGCTGAGCACGTCGAGCACGGCCGCCGCCGCGGGTATCGCGAGCAGCATCGCGCGTGCCGTGTCCGCGACCCACATCGTGCGCCGGCGGTCCCAGCGGTCCACCAGCGCACCGCCGAGCACCCCGAAGAGCAGCCACGGCAACGTTCCGGCGGCCGTGACGACGGCGAGCGCCATCGGATCCCGTGTCAGCGTCAACGCGAGCAGGGGCAGCGCGGCATGCGTTACCCCGTCACCGAGCGAGGAGATCGTCTGCGCGGTCCACAGCCGTCCGAACCCGGTCGGCAACTTCCGAAATTCCGAGGTCACTTGGCGTCCCCTTCGGCCTGGTTGCGCGGCGCCGGGTGGAACAGCGCCAAGACGAGTGACGCGTCCGGCAGCGACGGATCGGACAGCTCCCGGTACTCGTCCGCCAGTGCCTGCAGCCGCGCCCCCAGCTCCGCGAACTGCTCCTCGGTGAGCCGCAGATGTGCCATCCCCACGTACCGCTCACCATCCGCCGGCGACGCCTCCAGGTCCGCCACCGCATGGCGCATCAGCACATCCGGCGCTCCCTCGCCCGGATCCGGCAGCGCGATCGACCGCGCGGCCATCGCGTAGTACCGCTCGGTGACGCCCCGCACCTTCCGCGTCCGCACCACCTTCACCAGGCCGGCCCGCTCCAGCAGCCGCACGTGATAGCTGGAACTCCCCTTCGCGAGGCCGACCCGCTCGGCGATCTGCGTGATCGTCGCAGGCTCGAAGCGGAGCACGGCCATGATCCGGTGACGCGTGAGATTGGAGACGGCGCGCAGCTGTTCGTCAGTGGTGACGTGAAACGTCTCGGGAAGATCGTCGGTAGGCATGTGAGCAATGGTCAACGATTCTTGACCATTGCGCAAGAGGGTTTACGCCGAGCCCCTGCGCGAGCTTCGGGCCGGCGCGGTGCCCCGCCGGCCCGAAGCACTCACGCAGCAGACAGATCAGGCCAAGATCAACCTCGGCGGCACTTTCCGCACCTCGACCGCTCACACCCGGGACCGCCCGAGGAGACGCCTGTCCCGCCGCACCCCTCAGGGCCGTTCGAAGAACTGGATCACGCCTCCGGCCGAGAAGCACAGCGCGCCCGCGAGGGTGCCCCAGTTGGCGATGTCGACGTTCACGAGACTGCCGGTCGCCGGCCGCGTGAAGGCGGCCAGCGCCGAGACGAAGAAGAGCACGGATCCGAACTGGTTGACCGCGACGATCCACCAGCCGAGGTCGCCGGCGAGGACGCGGGGACGCCCGTGGCAGACCTCGACGACAGCGAGGTGGCCGGAGACCAGGAACAGGACGCAGCCGATCATGTCGGGCGCCCAGATCAGCCGGTCCGTCTGCTGCGCCGAAAGTCCCTTCAGCAGCGAGTCCAGCAGATTGACGCCGAACACGAGCGTTCCCACGAACAGCAGGAACGTGCTGAGCCAGTCGATCCGGCCGGGCTCGTAGCTCCACCACCTCCAGCGCCGCCCGGCCAGCGCGTCGGACTCGCTGTCGCGGCGAGGAGCGTTCACCGCCTGGAGCAGTGAGGCGTAGCCCCCGGTGTTGAAGAACAGGCCGCCCGCGAAGTAGATCCAGGCGCCCGTAGCGCCCCTCGAGCCGAACTGGGCGACCCCGGCCCCGAGGGCGAACAGCAGCCCGCCGACCGTGAACGCGGCCGCGGCGACGGCGTTGAGCCGGCGCAGCCGGGCGATCGACACGGTGTCCGCCCGCCGGGAACGGGCCTCGGCCTCGCCCGGGGCGCGCACGGTGAGCAAACCGCGCTTACGGGCCCGGCGCGATTCCCAGACCGCGATACGCCCGTCCATGAGACGCCAGGTCAGCCGGGTCGTGAAGGGACCCGCCCCCTCGGAGCGCGCTTCGGTTCGACTCACCCGGCGACCATAGCCCGGAGCGGCGAAATCCGTCGTTCACCCGCCCTGTCACCTTTCAGGCGATTTTCCGGGGCTGAACGCATCTACCCATGAACGGGACACGCACATGCCCGCGAACGGGACACGCCTGCACCCGCCCGCGGACGGGGCACGCCTACGCCTGCGGACAGGGCACACCCGTGGCCCGCGGCGTTCGGGCCGGTGGGCTCAGGACTCCGCCTCACGCCTCAGGAAGTTGGTCACCTGGCAGGCGAGACTCTCCCGGGCCGTGTCGGGACGCGCGCCCGCCTCGACGGGCGTGCCGTTCTCGATGCCACCCGTCCAGAGGTAGCGCTCGGTCCACTCGTCGTCGACCTTGAGCTGGACCTGGATGTCCATCCGGTCCAGGACGGCGTCGGGGCCGGCCGCGAAGAGGACCGCGGTGGCCCGGCGCAGGGGATAGAGGTCGTATCCCTCGATGAACTGCGAGTTCCGCCAGTCGAGGAAGGCGCTCTCGCCGTCGGCGCCGACACGGATATCGATCTGGCCGTCTTCGAGGAGGATACCGAAATGCTCGGTGCCACGGTTCTCGACGGTCACCCGCAATCTGAAGTAGGTGAGTTCGTCGGCGGCATCGTCGCGCCCCTTCGGGGGCTCCGCCTTTTCCACACCATGAACGCGAACACGCAGGCCGGCCTGCTCGTCGTACTCCTGCCAGTCCCCGACCACGTTCGGCTCGTGCACAGTCCACCTCTCCGCTTCAGAGAGTTGTTCCTATCTGTGCCCTCAACGAAGTGTCAAATGCGCCGAACATGCCGTGGCCAGCGATTTCGCCTTTCTTGATCGGTGATCAAGCCGTGCCCAGCCAGAATCTTTCCGCGCCACCCGAACGGGGTATTTCCGGGCGTGCTTCACATCACGTTCCCCGGAGGCCTCAGGCGCCGTCGCGCAGACGCCGGAGCTGTTCGTCGAGCGGGCCCAGTCCGACATCCCGGCGCCGCTCGTCGAGAGTCCCGGGCCTGCGTACGGGACAGGGGCACAGGGTGACCGGATCGACGCGGGTTCCGTAGAACTGCGGCAGACCCAGTTCCACCGCGCAGTGGTCGGCGATGTAGGCGTGGTGCAGGGCCGGGCAGAGTCCGTCGGCCGCGGCCTGCGCGATCAGGTCGCGGCATCCGAGCTGCAGGCCGAGGTCGGGGGCGTGCAGGAGGATCATCAGGGCCGCGGTCGAGGCGGGCGCGCCGACCTGGTCGGTGGTCGGCCAGCCGTGCCGCCGGACGATGACCGCGAGCGCCTCGGCGTTGCCCGCGCGGCACGCGGCGAGGGGCTCGCGCCACGGCCCGGCGGGACGGTCCCGCGCCTGGCGCATCAGGCGGCGTTCCTCGTCGGCCCGGCGTACGAGCTCCCCCGCGAGGGCCCTGGCGAGCGCAGGGACCATCGGCGCGACGCCCCGGCCCCCGGGACCCGCCCCGGTGTCCCTGGCCGGACGCCTCGGGGCGACCTTCACGGCAACGCCTGAAGCACCATCGAGAACCACACCTTCTTTCCCGTGGTGCCCGGGTCGGCCGGCGCGATGCCCCAGTCGTCGCTCAGCGCGGCGATGATCGTCAGTCCGCGTCCCGACTCCTCGGCGCCGCCCGCCGTCCGTGCCGCGGGGAGGGTGGACGAGCGGTCGGCGACGGACACCCGCAGTTCGCGCGGGTCGCACTCGATGCCGACGGTGATGGTGTCACCGCGGTCCGGGCTGCCGTGTCTGAGTGCGTTGGTGAAGAGTTCCCCGGCCGCGACCACCGCGTCGTCGACGCGCTGGGCCGGCAGCCGCAGGCGGGTGAGGTACTCGGTGACCATGGCCCGCACGGCGGGCACCCGCGAGGGGTGCGCCGGGACGGTGGTCCGCAGGCCGTGCGCCCCGCGCACCCGGCTCGCGGGGAGGCCCCCGGAGGCGGCGGTCCCGGAGGGGACGGCAGGCACGGGGAGGGCGGGGGCCACGACCGGCGCGGAGCCCGCGAGGAAGTCCGGGGCTCCCGACGGTCCGGAACCGGCGCGGGGGGCGGGGGCCGGGGACGGTAGGGGTTCGGTCGGGGACCGTACGGGTTCGGTCGCGGCCGGGGGCTGTACTGGCTCAGTCCGTGCCGGGTCCGCGGAATTCAGGGGCCCGGTCCGGGCCGGGGTCGCGGACCGCATGAGTTCGGTCCGTGCCGGAGCCGGGGCCTGTACGGGCTCGGTCGGGGCCGGAGCCGTCGGCGGGGCCGGTGCGGACGGTGCCGAGGGCTCGGCCCGTTCGGCGAGGTGGGCGCGGAGTGCCTGGCCGTCCGCCGGGTGGACCCCTTGTTCCGGTACCCGCGCCTCGTGCCCCGGAGCCCGGCTGCCGTGGGCCGGTGCGGGCCACGGCTCGCGGCGCGGTGCCCTGGATGCCGGCATCGGTCCTCCTTCGGGTGCGGCCCGGGGGCGGCTGTCTCGGCGGCTGCCCGTGCAGCCAACACGCCGGACTGCCTCGGCGACCAGAGGGTATTCGGGTTGTCCGGTTGTAAGAACGTAGTGGCGCGGGATGTATGTTCGATCTTGTGAGGAACGGGAGCGGGGGCGGGGCGGCGGTGTCCCTTGACGGTGACACCGGCCGGGCGGGACTGCGTGACAAACGAGTGCTGGTGACCGGCGGTACGCGAGGGCTCGGCGAACAGATCGTGCGGCTGCTGTCCGCCGAGGGCGTACGCGTGGCCACCTGCGCGCGCACCGCGCGGGGTCTGGAGACGCTGGCCGCTTCGATGGGTCCCGGTCTGTTCACCAGACGGCTCGACGTCACCGCGCCCGGGGACCTGGAGGGGTTCGTCCAGGACGCGGCGGAACGCTTCGGAGGCCTGGACGGCGTGGTGGCCTGCACGGGCGGTTCGCGCGGCGGCGGCTTCGAGGACGCAGACGCGGAGGACTGGGCCGCGACCTGGGCGGTGAACGTCGGTCACGCGACCCGGCTGGTGCGGGCCGCGGTCCCGCATCTGCGGGCCGCGGGCGGCGGCTCCGTCGTGGTGATCTCCTCGATCTCCGGCTGGAAGCCCGGCCCGCCCGCGCAGTACTCGGTCGCGAAGTCCGCGCAGATCCAGCTCGCCGCTTCGCTGGCCCGCGAGCTCGGTCCGGACGGGATCCGGGTGAACGCGGTCTCCCCCGGGTCCATGCTGATCCCCGGCCGGCGCTGGGACCGGATGCGCCGCGAGGAGCCCGAGGCGTTCGCCCGCTTCGTGGCGGCGGAGCTGCCGGGCGGCGGGCCGGTCGCGCCGCAGGAGGTCGCCCGGGTCGTGGCGTTCCTGCTGTCGGACTGGTCGAGCGGGATCTCCGGCGCGCACCTCCCGGTCGACCGCGCCCAGAACGCCCCCTCCCCCGAGGGCTACTGACCCCGGAGGCGGACCGGCGGTACCGCTCCCGTTCATGGCACCGAGCCCGGTCCCGGGTGACGTGCCGGCCTCTCAGGCAACCGCCCCGAGGACCCCGCGGGAGCGGCGCTCGAACTCCTGCACGACCGGTTCGGCGCGGCGGGGTTCGAGACGTCGACGGAAGTCGCGCAGGGCCTGGACGGAACGTTCGCTGTGCACGGTGCCGAGGGTCTCCAGCGCCAGGGTCGCGGTGCCGACCGCCTCGTCCAGGCGGTCCTGCTGAAGGTGCGCGGTCGCGAGGACGGAACGGCTGATGGCCTGGCGCCTGCGCCGGTCGGCGCCCGAGGCGAGCGACTCGCCGGCCGTGCGCTCGGCCTGCCGGGCCTGTCCCAGGTCACGGAAGCACAGGGCGGATTCGGCCTGGAGGTAGTGATGGTCCAGATAGCGCACCCACGGTGACTCCTGCTCGGCCCCCTTGCTCGCCGCCAGTTGCCGCTCCGCCAGCCGCAGCGCCTTGGACGTGTCGTCCGAGCGGCCCTGCGCGGCATGTCCGCGGGCCGACATGGCGTGCAGCCGCATCAGTCCGAGGGGGCTGCCCGCACCCTGGGCCGTGACGATTCCGGCGCGGGCGAGTGCCACCCCCTCGTCGGGGCGGCCGAGGCTGGTGGCGAGGTGGGAGAGCCCGGCGAGTATCTGGCCGCCGAGCACCCGGTCGCCGCCCTCGGCGCACAGCCGCAGGCCCTGGGTCATGTAGCGCTGGGCGAGGCCGTACTCCCCCGCGTCGTACGAGCTCCAGCCGGCCATGGCGGCCAGGCGCGCGGCGGCCGCGTACAGCGGTCGGCGCCGGCCGGCCGGGGTGCCGCGCCGCTGGAGCATGGGGACGACCTCGGTGGACAGGTAGTGCACGATGCTGGTGCGGACTCCGCCGCCGCCGTAGTGGTTGTCCATCTGGTCGAACACGGCGATCATCGCGTGCACCTGCTCGACGGGTCCGCCGCTCACGGGCAGCACCGAGGAGAGTGCCTCCTGGTGCTCCAACAGCCAGAGCAGCCAATCGCGTTGGGGAGTCGTCAGGGCTGCCGCGACGAAGGGGACCGTGCCGAGGAGGCTGCGGCGGGAGATGTCGGTCGAGCCCAGTTCCGCGAGTGTGTGCAGGGTCTCGGCCACGTCCTCGCCGTAGACGAGCGCTCTGCTCGCGACCGGGCGCTGGGAGTCGGAGTGGAAGCCGAGGTCGGCGGGAGACATGGCGCGGCCCAGCCGCTCGGACAGGACGGCGGCGATCAACTCCGGGGTGCTTCCACGGGGTTGCTGGCCCTGGAGCCAGCGAGTGACCGAGGCCTTGTCGTAGTGGGAGTCCGCGCCCTGGCGGCGCCCCAGTTCATTGACCCGCAGAGCGAGGGAGGCATAGGAGCAGCCGGCCTCCTTGAGCAAGGCCCCCAGCACGCGATTCGGACCGGCGCTCCTGCCGGCGTTCCTCGTCTGCCCCTCGGTCACGGCGGCCATCCCGAATCGCCTCACATCCGCGTGCGGCTGCGCTCCGATCCCAGCTGGCGGGTTTTCAATTGCCGTGTGGACAAGCGCAGTTGAGCGTGATCGTCGCCGAATGTGCGACAAGTCACTCGATCACTATGGTGGCCCGCCCGCCGCCTGTGCAACCGGCGTCCTGATAATTTCAGAACGATCCGCGTCGCTCTGTCCCTGTCATCGGCCGCGTGGCACACTGCCCCCTGAGACGGCCGTTACCGGGAGGTAGGACGTGGGCGAGAACCGCTCCGGCGGCAGCGCGCCGACCGTCCTGCGCCTGGTTCTCGGGAAACGGCTGCGCCATCTGCGGGAACAGGCGGGAGTCTCCTTCGAGGAGGCGGCGCGCGCCATCGAGGTCACGGCGCTGACGGTCCGCAGGATCGAGAAGGCCGAGGTCGGGCTCCGCATTCCGTACGTGAGGGAACTGCTCCGCGCCTACGGGGTGCCGGCAGCGGAGGTCGACGACTTCCTGGCCCTGGCCAGGGAGGCCAACAAGCCGGGCTGGTGGTACTCCTACCGCGACGTACTGCCGGACTGGTTCAGCGCCTACGTGAGCCTGGAGAGCGAGGCCGGCGTCATCCGTCTCTACGAACCCCACTACGTCCCGGGCCTGTTGCAGACCCGCGACTACGCCACGGCCCTGATGCGCGTCGGTTTCCCCAACGAGACGAAGCAGGACGTCGCCCGCCGCGTCGCCCTGCGGATGAAACGCCAGGACCTGCTCGCCAAACCGGACGCCCCGGCCGTCTGGGCGATCCTGGACGAGACGGTGCTGCGCCGACCGGTGGGCGGACCCGAGGTGATGCGGGCCCAGTTCGACCGGCTGGCCGAAGCCCTGGATCTGCCGAAGGTCCGGATCCAGATCATGCGCTTCGGCGTGGGCGCGCACCCCGGGGCGTTCGGCCCTTTCCACCACTTCCGCTTCGGTTTCTCCGAACTCCCCGACATCGTCTACACGGAGAGCCTGGTGGGCGCGGTCTACGTCGACCGGCCCGACGTCGTCGTCAGCTATCTCGAAGTACTGGACCGGATGTCCGTGCAGGCGGAGCCGGTCGCCCGGACCAGGGCCATCCTGGGTGAACTGCGTAAGGAGTTGTGATCCATGGGACCCGTGCACAACGGCATGTCCGCGGCCGGTCTGGGGACCGAGGGCTGGCACAAGCCCTGGAGCGGCACCAACGGCGGAAGTTGCGTCGAGGCCAAGCGGCTTGCCGACGGAAGTGTCGCGCTGCGCCAGTCACAGGACCCCGAGGGACCCGCGCTGATCTGTTCCCGCGACGAGATGGCCGCGTTCATCGAGGGCGCCAAGTCGGGACAGGCCGACTTCCTGATCGCCTGA
This sequence comes from Streptomyces sp. NBC_00386, assembly GCF_036063235.1. NCBI lineage: Bacteria > Bacillati > Actinomycetota > Actinomycetes > Kitasatosporales > Streptomycetaceae > Streptomyces > Streptomyces sp. NBC_00386. The sequence continues at coordinate 8,896,434 of NZ_CP107950.1, read as the reverse complement.
ACGAGTCCGCGCCGCGCCTCTGGAGACCGCAACCACGCCCCCACGACCGGACAACCCGCACGCACACTCCCGCCGTGCGGGTTGTCCCCCCACACTGGCGAAGCCGTTCGTCCCGGAGGGAGCGGATACGGGCATGATCCACCAACAGGCCCTCACACGGTGCCGGACGCTCGTCGTCGAGGGTCCCGACGGTCTCGACCGGCGCCCGTTCCTCGCCGAACTGGCCCGCCACCGCTTCACGATCCGCCCGCTGCACGGGCACCTTCACCACGTGGACCCCACCCAGCCCTACCGCGAACTCCTGTCCGCGCCGGGCCGGCTGGCCGTCGACGGCGGTCTCGTCCACGAACTGGTATACGGACCGCTGCGCCGCGGCCGCTCCCGGGTGACATGGATCCAGGCGCTCGACTTCGCGGAGGCGGTGGCCGAACGCGGAGGCGCGCTCGTCCATCTGACGGGCCGGACGGACGACGCCGAGGCGGTCGGCGCCTACGAGCGGGTGCTGCGGACCCTGGCCCAGCACGTCCCCGTGATCACCCTCGACACCGGAGAACCGGCCTGCGCGGTCCACGACCCCTCCTGACCGGTCCGTCAACTCGGCCTCTGTCCAGGCCTGTTGCCGATAACGTAGAGAACCGACCGCGCGACGCACGGCAGGAGAACTCCTATGGCCGACCGACCCGCCCCCGACCAGGACGCACTGTCCAAGATCGACACCACGGTGCCGCACTCGGCTCGCATCTGGAACTACTGGATGGGCGGGAAGGACAACTACGAGGTGGACCGGGTCGCCGGTGACGCGTACCGCGAAGTCGCCCCGAACATCGAGACGATGGCCCGCGCCTCGCGCGACTACCTCATCCGTACCGTCACCTTCGTGGCGGGCGAGCTCGGCATCCGCCAGTTCCTCGACATCGGCACGGGCCTGCCCACGTACGACAACACCCACCAGGTCGCCCAGCGCGTCGCGCCCGGGTCCCGCATCGTCTACGTGGACAACGACCCGCTGGTGCTGCGCCACGCCCAGGCGCTGCTGACGAGCACCCCCGAGGGTGTCACCGACTACATCGACGCGGATCTGCACGAGCCCGAGAAGATCATCGAAGCGGCGTCCCGGATCCTCGACTTCTCCCGGCCCGTCGCCCTGATGCTGATGGGCATCCTCGGCCACATCCAGGACTACGGGGAGGCCAGGTCGATCGTCCGGCGCCTCCAGGAAGCCCTGCCTCCGGGCAGCTGCTTCGTGCACTACGACAGCACGGACACGGACGCCGCGCTCAAGGAGGCCCAGCAGGGCTACGACGACACGGGGGCGATCCCGTACGTGCTGCGCAGCCCCGAACAGATCGGCGCGTTCTACGAGGGCCTCGAACCGGTCGAACCCGGCGTCGTGTCCTGCCCCTTGTGGCGTCCGGAGCCCGGTACGTCGCCCGAGCCCACGGACGTCCACGGAGGCGTGGCCCGCAAACCGTGAACGGGCCCGCCCGGCAGGTCAGTCGCTCGACGCCGGCTCGATGTTCTGGTTCAACCGGAACAGGTTGGCGGGGTCGTACTCGGCCTTCACCCCGGCCAGCCGGTCGTAGTTGCCGCGATAGCTGGCCCGGACACTCTCCTGGTCCTCGGCCATCACCATGTTGACGTACGCGCCGCCCGCGGAGTACGGGAAGAGGGCGTCGGAGTAGTCGACGCTCCACCGCTTGATCACCTCGGCGTTGGCCGGGTCGGGATCGACACCCGCATAGACGGCGGCCCAGCCGGAATCGCGGTAGCCCCAGGCGGTGTCCGTCGGGCCGACGTCGTGGACGGCTCCGTCGATGGGGTAGAGGTGCATGGTCGACTTCCAGGTCGGCATCTCGGCGCCGAACTTGGCGTGCAGGTCGACGGCCTCGCCGGGGATCTCGTCGACGAAACCGGCCCGCCAGTACCACTGGTCGCCGGGCGGGTAGACGCCGTCGAACGCGGACTGGATGGCCGGGTGCGGCATCGGCGCGGGGCCGTGCAGCAGGGGCTCGGGCAGGGCGTCGAGCAGCGGGGCCATGTCCCGGGCCGCAGCGTCGGTGTCGTCGCCCACGCGGCACCACATCACACCGCAGACCTTCTTCAGGTGCAGCTCCTCCGGGAACGGCGGTCCCGGCGGGACCGAGGCGAAGAGGAAGAAGCCACCGAGTTCACGCGGCGCGTGGGGAATGAAGTCGCGGTAGGCGGCGAGGACTTCGGCGCCGAGTTCGACGGGCCAGAACGTGGGACCCGCGACGACCGTGCTCACTTCGTGCAGCCGGAAGAGGAACGAGGTGACGACGCCGAAGTTGCCGCCGCCGCCACGGATCGCCCAGTAGAGGTCGGTGTTCTCGTCGGCGTCGGCCCGGACGCGCTCACCGTTCGCCAGGACGAGCTCCGCCTCCAGCAGGTTGTCGACGGCCAGCCCGCACTTGCGGGTGAGATGGCCGAGTCCGCCGCCGAGGGTGATGCCGCCGACCCCGGTGGTGGAGATGATGCCGCTCGGTGTGGCCAGGCCGTGCTCGTTGGTGGCGCGGTCGACCTCGCCCAGGAGGCAGCCGCCGCCGACACGTACCGTACGGGCGGCCGGATCGACCTCGATGTCCTTCAACGGGGAGAGGTCGAGGACCACTCCGTCGTCACAGGTGCTCAGGCCCGCCCCGTGATGGCCGCCGCCACGCACCGCGAGCGGGAGGGCGTGGTCGCGTGCGAAACCGATGACCAGGGCGACGTCCTCCGGGGAGGTGCACCGCGCCACCAGGGCGGGGCGCCGGTCGATCATCGCGTTGTAGACGGCACGGGCCTCGTCGTACCCGGAGTCCTCCGGACCGATCAACTGCCCTTTGAATCCGGAGAGTTCCTGGCGTGCCGCTTGTACCGGTGTTGTGGACATGTGCATCCCCGTATCTGGGGACCGCCCCAGGTCCGACGTCCGGGCCGTGGACCGGTTCCCCGCCATTGGGTCCGATGTGCCCGTTTCAGCCCGATCAATGACCAGCCTAACCCCGTCACATCCGCCTAGCTCGGCGACCCGTTCGACCTGCGACGCACCGACCGCGCACGGCAGCAGACGGCAGCAGACGGCAGCAGACGGCAGCACGGACATCGCCGGGCGCTTCGATCCCGTACGGATCGAAGCGCCCGGCGACATGGTCGGGAAACACGGCCGGACAGCGTGGCCGGGCGTCACGGCCGGGTCCGCCGGCCGGTCATCCGTGGGAGGCGACCGGCTCGGTCTCGTCGCGTCCGGTGGCCAGCGCGGGTTCCGGCAGCACCGCGTACAGGGGCGTCGGACGCGCCACCCGCAGGCAGGGCGCGGGCACGGACGGGTCCAGCGGGGCGTGATCGGCGGCGCGGGCCCGCCACGAGGACCAGATGATCTTTCCACCCACGTCCGTGGCGCAGCAGCCCCAGCCGTCGCTCAGGGCGGCGATCTGGGCCAGACATCCCTGCGGTGCCCGGTGCGGGCGGATGTCCTGACTGTTGTCCGAGACGGCGGCGAACAGACGGCGGCCGTTCCACCACATCTCGATCGTGGTGTTCTTGTCCGCCGAGTGCTGCTCGATGGTGCGGAGCAGCGCTTCCGCACAGCGGCAGACGGACTCGGCGAGATTCTCCAGGTTCCAGTACCTGAGGTGCGCGGCCAGAATCCGCTTGACCTGTCCGACCTTTTCCTCGCTGAGCTCCACATCCAGGTGGTAGTAGCAGGGGACTGCGGCTTTCATCGTCGTTGGCTCCTCACCGGCGAAGCTCTCGCTCCTCCTCGCCCCCTGCGGGACCGAGCCCCGATTGCGAAGCGTGAGCACTGATCGCTCCTGAGTCACCCTCAGCATGAGAGGGCTACTCCATTCGTGCAACCCGAGCGCGAACCCAATGTGATTGAAGACCCAACAAGACGCTCGGTCCCCGTACAGGCACCATGAGTGAGGGTGTCGCTCCGTGACGGACCGGCTCCCCTTCGCGTACGGCCCTCATCCGCCGGCCAGGCGAGCCGTGCGCGGTCGAGAGATCGGGAAGGTGACCAGCGTGATGCTGCTGCCTGCCAAAGCCGAGGTCGCCAGGCATCTGGAGCGCTACCGGGCGTGGGAACGCCTGCTTCTCGCGACTCCCGCCGACCGCGTGGTGCGGGGGAACTTCGAGAACACCGGCTACACCCTGTGCGTCCTGATGGGGAAGCGCTGCGCACGGGAGGCGGCGAACGCCGCCGAGGTCTATCTGCAGGACGTTCCGGCACGGATCTGAACGACGGTCCCAGGGACCGCAACGAGAGGGCCTCTCGCGGCAACGACGATTCGGGCCCAGAACCGCGGAGGCGAGACGCATGGACGCGATCATGGACGCGCATTCGGAGACCGTCCGCATACCCGTCATGGATGTGCGGCCGGTCGTCGATCGCGGCAGACGGCCCGCCAAAGCGGTTGTGGGCGAGACCTTCCAGGTCACCGCCACTCTTTTCGGCGAAGGCCATGACGTGGTCGGCGCCAATGTCGTCCTGTGCGATCCGAGCGGGCGCCCAGGGCCGTGGACGCCGATGCGCGAGCTGGCCCCGGGAACCGACCGCTGGGGAGCCCACGTCACTCCGTCGGCGACGGGCCACTGGACCTACCGGGTGGAGGCGTGGAGCGACCCGGTGACCGGCTGGCGGCGCGCCGCCGGGGTCAAGATCCCCGCCGGGATCGACGTCGGGCTGATGCTGGAGGAGGGCGCCGCCCTTCACGAGCGGGCCGCCGCGGGCGTACCCGAGGGTGCCGGCCGGGACACGGTGCTGGCCGCCGCGGACACCCTGCGAGACGACTCCCTGCCCCCGGCCGAGCGGTTCGCGGCGGCCCTGGCGCCCGAGGTGGCCGCCACTCTCGCGGAGCATCCGCTGCGTGAACGGCTCACCCCCTCCATCCCGTTGCCGCTGCTGGTGGAGCGGGAGCGGGCGCTGTACGGGGCGTGGTACGAGTTCTTCCCGCGTTCCGAGAGCGGTCAGGTCGATCCGCCGGTGCACGGCACGTTCGTGACGGCCGCCGAACGGCTGCCCGCGATCGCGGAGATGGGCTTCGACGTGGTCTACCTCCCGCCGATCCATCCCATCGGCGCCACCTACCGCAAGGGCCCCGACAACACGCTGTCCGCGGGTCCCGAGGACGTCGGGGTGCCCTGGGCCATCGGCTCCCCCGAGGGCGGCCACGACGCGGTCCACCCCGACCTGGGCACCCTGGAGGACTTCGACGCCTTCGTCCGCCGGGCCGACTCTCTGGGCCTGGAGATCGCGCTCGACTTCGCCCTGCAGTGCTCCCCGGACCACCCCTGGGTGGAGAAGCACCCGGAGTGGTTCCACCACCGCCCCGACAACACCATCGCCCACGCGGAGAACCCGCCCAAGAAGTACCAGGACATCTACCCGATCGCCTTCGACCAGGACATGCCCGGCCTGGTCGCCGAGACCGTGCGCGTCCTGCGGCACTGGATGGACCACGGCGTGCGGATCTTCCGCGTCGACAACCCGCACACCAAACCCGTCGTGTTCTGGGAACAGGTGATCGCGGACGTCAACGCGACCGACCCCGACGTGATCTTCCTGGCCGAGGCCTTCACCCGCCCCGCGATGATGCGGACCCTGGCCGAGGTCGGCTTCCAGCAGTCCTACACCTACTTCACCTGGCGCAACACCAAACAGGAACTGACGGAGTACCTCACCGAGCTCTCCGGCGACTCGGCCGCCCGCATGCGGCCCAACCTCTTCGTCAACACCCCCGACATCCTCCACGAGTTCCTGCAGACCGGCGGCCGCCCCGCCTTCGCACTGCGCGCCGTCCTCGCCGCCACCCTCTCCCCCACCTGGGGCATCTACAGCGGCTACGAACTCTGCGAGAACACCCCCCTGCGCCAGGGCGGCGAGGAATACCTCCACTCCGAGAAGTACCAGCTCCGCCCACGCGACTGGCAAACCGCCGAGCGCGAGGGCCGTACGATCGCCCCGCTGATCACCCGGCTGAACCGGATCAGACGGGATCACAGGGCTCTGCGCGAAATACGGAACCTTCGATTCCATCAGGTCGACAACGATGCCGTGATCGCGTACAGCAAGCGTTCGGGTGACGACACGGTGGTCGTCGTGGCGAACCTGGACCCCCACCACACCCGGCAGGCGACAGTGTCCTTGGACATGCCGCGACTCGCTCCGAGCGAGGACGCGCGCGTGCCGGTGCGCGACGAGCTCACCGGCGAGACCTACAACTGGGGCAGGTCCAACTTTGTGCGCCTGGGTCCGGGCGGTGCACATGTGCTCACTGTCGGCCCGGCACCGCGGATCGGAGGGTCCCCAGCATGATGGTCAATGAGCCCGTCCCGGATACGTTCGAGGACACCCCGGCCAAGGACCGCGATCCCAAGTGGTTCAAACGCGCCGTCTTCTACGAGGTCCTGGTCCGCTCCTTCCAGGACAGCAACGGCGACGGCATCGGCGACCTCAAGGGCCTGACCGCCAAACTCGACTACCTGCAATGGCTGGGCGTCGACTGCCTGTGGCTGCCCCCGTTCTTCAAGTCCCCCCTGCGCGACGGCGGCTACGACGTCTCCGACTACACCGCCGTCCTGCCCGAGTTCGGCGACCTCGCCGACTTCGTCGAGTTCGTCGACGCCGCCCACCAGCGCGGCATGCGCGTCATCATCGACTTCGTCATGAACCACACCAGCGACCAGCACCCGTGGTTCCAGGAGTCCCGCGCCCACCCCGACGGACCCTACGGCGACTACTACGTCTGGGCCGACGACGACAAGCAGTACCAGGACGCCCGGATCATCTTCGTCGACACCGAGGCCTCCAACTGGACCTTCGACCCGGTCCGCAAGCAGTACTACTGGCACCGCTTCTTCTCCCACCAGCCCGACCTCAACTACGAGAACCCGGCCGTCCAGGAGGACATCCTGGCGGCCCTCCGGTTCTGGCTGGACCTGGGCATCGACGGCTTCCGCCTCGACGCGGTCCCCTACCTCTACCAGGAGGAGGGGACGAACTGCGAGAACCTCCCCGCCACCCATCAGTTCCTCAAGCGGCTCCGGGTCGACATCGACACGCACTATCCGGACACGGTGCTGCTGGCCGAGGCGAACCAGTGGCCCGAGGACGTCGTCGACTACTTCGGCGACTTCCCCTCCGGCGGCGACGAGTGCCACATGGCCTTCCACTTCCCCGTCATGCCCCGCATCTTCATGGCCGTCCGCCGCGAGTCCCGCTACCCCGTCTCCGAAATCCTCGCCAAGACCCCCGCCATCCCCGGCAACTGCCAATGGGGCATCTTCCTGCGCAACCACGACGAGCTCACCCTCGAAATGGTCACCGACGAAGAACGCGACTACATGTACGCCGAATACGCGAAAGACCCGCGTATGCGCGCCAACATCGGCATCCGCCGCCGCCTCGCCCCCCTCCTGGACAACGACCGCAACCAGATCGAACTCTTCACCGCCCTGCTCCTGTCCCTGCCCGGCAGCCCGATCCTCTACTACGGCGACGAGATCGGCATGGGCGACAACATCTGGCTCGGCGACCGCGACGCCGTCCGCACCCCCATGCAGTGGACCCCCGACCGCAACGCCGGCTTCTCCTCCAGCGACCCCGGCCGCCTCTTCCTCCCCACGATCATGGACCCCGTCTACGGCTACCAGGTCACCAACGTCGAGGCGTCCATGTCGTCGCCCTCCTCGCTGCTCCACTGGACCCGCCGCATGATCGAGATCCGCAAACAGAACAAGGCCTTCGGACTCGGCTCCTACACCGAACTCCCCTCCTCCAACCCCGCCGTCCTCGCCTTCCTGCGGGAGTACAAGGACGACCTGGTGCTGTGCGTGCACAACTTCTCGCGCTTCGCCCAGCCCACCGAGCTCGACCTGCGCGAGTTCAACGGCAGACACCCGGTCGAGCTGATCGGCGGCGTGCGGTTCCCCGCCATCGGCGAGCTGCCCTACCTGCTCACCCTCGCCGGTCACGGCTTCTACTGGTTCCGGTTGCGCCGCGCGGTCGGGCCCGGCACCACGAGGCGATCGTGAACGCGTACCCCTCGACAGCCCGCCCGCCCCTGAAAGGACGTGCCGTCATGGCGAACACCGCTCTGCAGCGTCCGAGCGGCCTCGACACCGCTCCGCTGCTCACCTCGCTGGCCGAGCTGCTGCGGGCCTGGCTGCCGCGGCAGCGCTGGTTCGCGGGCAAGGGCAGGCCCGTGACGGATCTGACGCTGCTGTCGACCACCGAGCTGTACCCGGGGTGTCTGCATCTGCTGGTCCGCACCGAGCACCTCGGCCCGCCCGCCCACGGCACGGCCGGCACTCCCGCGGCCGAGGACTGCTACCAACTGCTGCTCGGGGTGCGGGAGACCCTGCCGCCCCGGCTGGCCCACGCCGTCATCGGCCGGGCGAGCGCCGGCCCGCTGGCCGACCTGACCGTGTACGACGCCTTCCACGACCCGAAGGCCGCGGGACTGCTCCTGGAGCGACTGCGCCGTTCGGGTAAGGCGGGACCGCTGCGGTTCGAGCGCGATCCTCGTGTGACGGTGCCGTCCGGTCTCACGCCACGCCTCCTCGACGCCGAGCAGTCCAACACCTCACTGGTCTACGGAGACGCGTTCATACTGAAGGTCTTCCGGCGCGTCCAGCCCGGCATCAACCCGGACCTGGAGGTGCCGCGCGCACTGGCCCGGCAGGGCTGCACCCGCGTCCCGGCGCCGGCCGCATGGTTCCATACCTCGGAGCCGCAGGAGGCGACGCTCGGCGTCCTGCAGCCGTATCTGCGCGACGCCGCCGACGGCTGGGCGCTCGCCCTGGAATCCCTCGGCTCGCGGCAGGACTTCACGGGCGAGGCGTACGAGCTGGGCCGGGCCACCGCCGAGGTGCATCTGACCCTGGGCACGGCCTTCCCCGTGGACGCGCCGAGCCCGTACCGCAACCAGCGGCTCGCGGAGGCGATGCACGGCCGTCTCGACGCCGCGGTCCGCTCCGTCCCCGAACTCCGCCCCCACGCGGCCGGGTTGCGGTCGGCGTTCGACGCGCTCGCCGCGCTGGACTCCGCGGTCCGCCCCGCCCAGCGCATCCACGGTGACCTTCACCTCGGCCAGGTCCTGCGGGCCGGGCAGCGGTGGTCGGTCATCGACTTCGAGGGTGAACCGGCCCGCCCGATCAGCGAACGTCGGCGTGTCCAGTCGCCTGTACGCGATGTCGCGGGCATGCTGCGGTCCTTCGACTACGCGGCCCGTTCCCGGCAGCCCTGGCGTCCGGAGTGGGCGGAGCGCTGCCGCGAGGCCTTCTGCGCGGGCTACGCCGCCGCGGCGGCCTGGGACCCGCGCGAAGAACCCGAACTGCTGCGCGCGTACGAGACGGACCGCGCCGTGTACGAAGTGCTCTACGAGGCACGGCACCGGCCCGACTGGCTGCCCGTGCCCATGGCGGCGGTCGGACGTCTCGCCGACCGCCCCTGACCACCGACCACCCTCGACACTCCGACCGACCCCCCTCAACACCCCCACTTCGAGAGGCTCAAGCCGTGACCCGCACCGCATCCAACCGCGCAAGACGGGCCAAGCCCGTCCCCTCTCCGGCGCAGCACACCGCGCTGGACCCCATGGATCGGGGGCGGCTGCTGTCCGGCACCCATCACGATCCGCATGCGCTGCTGGGTGCCCATCCGGTGCCGGGCGGGGTGGTGTTCCGCGCGCTGCGGCCGTACGCCCAGGGCGTGGCGGTGATGGTGGACGGGCAGCGCACCGACCTGGACGACCTGGGCGACGGGCTCTTCGGGGCCGTGCTGCCGCTCGACGCGATTCCCGCCTACACCCTGCTGGTGACGTACGACGGCACCGAGTCCGCTTCGGAGGACCCCTACCGGTTCCTGCCCGCGCTCGCCGATCTGGACCTGCATCTGATCGGCGAGGGCCGGCACGAGGAGCTGTGGCGGGCGCTCGGCGCCGAGCCGATGACCCACGAGGGGGTCGAGGGCACCCGCTTCACCGTGTGGGCCCCGAACGCGCAAGGGGTCCGGGTCTGCGGGGACTTCTGCCACTGGGACGGCGCCGCCGGGTTCCCGATGCGTTCACTCGGGTCGTCCGGCGTGTGGGAGGTGTTCCTGCCCGGCATGGGTGAGGGGGCGCTCTACAAGTTCGACATCACGCGCCCCGACGGATCCCGCACCCTGCGCGCCGACCCGATGGCCCGCCGCACCGAGGTGCCTCCGGCGACCTCGTCGGTCGTGACACGGTCGTCGTACACGTGGCAGGACTCGAAGTGGATGAAGGAGCGGGCGAAGCGCCGGCCGCTCCACGAGGCGCCGTTCTCGGTGTACGAGGTGCATCTGCCCTCCTGGCGACCGGGTCTGACCTACCGTCAACTGGCCGACCAGCTCCCCGCCTACGTCACCGACCTCGGCTTCACCCACGTCCAGCTGATGCCCGTCGCCGAGCATCCCTTCGGCGGCTCCTGGGGCTACCAGATCACCGGGTTCTACGCGCCCACCGCCCGCCTGGGCACCCCCGACGACTTCAAGTTCCTCGTCGACGCCCTCCACCGCGCCGGCGTCGGCGTCCTCATGGACTGGGTACCCGCCCACTTCCCGCGCGACGACTGGGCCCTCGCCGAGTTCGACGGCCGCCCCCTCTACGAACACGCCGACCCGAGGCGCGCCGACCACCCCGACTGGGGCACCCTGGAGTTCGACTACGGCCGCCGCGAGGTCCGCAACTTCCTCGTCGCCAACGCCACCTACTGGTGCGAGGAGTTCCACATCGACGGCCTGCGCGTCGACGCCGTGGCCTCCATGCTCTACCTCGACTACTCCCGCGAAGAGGGCCAGTGGGCCCCCAACGAACACGGCGGGCGGGACAATCCCGACGCCGTGGCGTTCCTCCAGGAGATGAACGCCACGGTGTACCGCCGCAACCCCGGCGTGGTCACCATCGCCGAGGAGTCCACCGCCTGGGACGGCGTCACCCGTCCGACCTCGGACGGGGGTCTCGGCTTCGGCCTCAAGTGGAACATGGGCTGGATGCACGACTCGCTGGAGTACATGCAGCACGAGCCGATCCACCGCAAGTACCACCACAACGAGATGACCTTCTCGATGGTGTACGCCTACAGCGAGAACTACGTCCTGCCGATCTCCCACGACGAGGTCGTGCACGGCAAGCAGTCACTCGTCTCCAAGATGCCCGGCGACTGGTGGCAGCAGCGCGCCAACCTCCGCGCCTACCTCGCCTTCATGTGGGCCCACCCCGGCAAGCAACTCCTCTTCATGGGCCAGGAGTTCGCCCAGGGAGGCGAGTGGAAGGAAGCTCACGGCCCCGACTGGTGGCTGCTGGACCCCGCCTACGGCGCCGAGGCCGACCACCGCGGGGTCCAGGATCTCGTCCGCGACCTCAACACCCTCTACCGTGGCGAACCCGCGCTGTGGGAACGCGACACCGACCCGTCCGGCTTCACATGGGTGGTCGGTGACGCCGCCGACGACAACGTGTTCGCCTTCCTGCGCCACGCCGCCGACGGCACTCCCCTCCTCGCCGTCTCCCACCTCTCCCCCGCCGTCCGCCACGGCTACCGCCTCGGCGTCCCCGAGGACGTCCCCGCCTGGCAGGAGGTCCTCAACACGGACAGCCTCCGCTACGGCGGCAGCGACATCACCCACCCCGAACCGGTGAAGGCCGAGGCGATCGGTATGCACGGCCGCCCGACCAGCATCGAGCTGACGCTGCCGCCTCTGGCGACGGTCTGGCTGCGGCCGGCCTGAGCCGGACCGCAGCCGCCGCCGGGAAGCCCGCCTCAGGCCGAGGCGGGCTTCCCGGCCGTGAAGAGCCAGGTGTGGAAGAGAGCGGTGAGGTCCTTGCCGGACTCCCGTTCGGAGAGCCGGATGAACTCGGCCGTCGTACCGTGCCCGCCGCGGTGGACGGTGGCCCAGGTGCGCAGGATGCGGAAGAACGCGGGATCGCCGACGGCCGTGCGCAGTTTGTGCAGGACCATGGCTCCCCGGGCGTAGACCGGAGTCTCGAAGATGTGCTCGCCGCTGCCCGGATCACCGGGCGGGAAGGCCCAGAGGTCCTTGCCCGCGGGGGTGGCGTACAGCGCGTCGAAGGCCTTCTGCGCGCTCCGGCCGCCGTGCTGTTCGGCGTACAGCCACTCGGTGTAGGTGGCGAAGCCCTCGTTGAGCCAGATGTCCTTCCACCGGGTCAGGGTGACGGAGTCGCCGAACCACTGGTGGGCGCTCTCGTGGACGAGGGTGTCCAGGTCGGGCGCGGAGTCGTACACCGGACGGGTCTGGGTCTCCAGGGCGTAGCCGACCTGCGGGGCCCGGTCGACGATGGCTCCGGCCGCGCGGAAGGGATAGGGGCCGAAGAGCTTGCTCTCCCAGGCCAGGACGGACGGCAGCTTCTTCACGACCGGCGCGGCGGCGGTCGCCTCGCGGGGGTCGACCGCGTTGTAGATCTTGAGGCCGTCGCGGGTGGTGTACTGCTCGACCTTGAACGTGCCGACGGTCGCCGTGGCGAGGTAGGCCGCCATCGGCTCGGACTGGCGCCAGCGGAAGGTGGTCCGGCCGTTCGCGGTCCGCTGCCCGAGCAGGACGCCGTTGGCGACGGCGGTGCACCCCTTCGGGACGGTCAGGGTGAAGTCGTACGACGCCTTGTCCGTGGGGTGGCTGTCGGCGGGGAACCAGGTCATCGCGCCCTGGGGTTCACCGGCCACGAACGCGCCGTCGTCCGTGGGGATCCACCCGTCGAGGGAACCGTCGGGGTCGGTGACCGGCTTCGGGGTGCCGGAGTAGGTCACGGTGACGCGGAACTCCTGGCCCTCGCGCAGGGTTTCCTTCGGGGTGACGACGAGTTCCCGGCCGTCGCGCCGGAACGCGGCCTTGGCGTGGCCGACGGTGACGCCGGTGACCTTCAGCCCGCTGAGGTCGAGGTCGAAGCGGGTCAGCCGCTGGGTGGCCCTGGCGGTGATGACCGCCTTGCCGTCGAGGTGGCGGCTGCCCGGGTCGTACCCGAGCGTCAGATCGTAGTGGTGGACGTCGTAGCCGCCGTTGCCCGACAGAGGGAAGTACGGGTCACCCGCGCCCGCGGAGCCCACGGTCCCGGCCGCTGTGGCGGGGCCCGCCGCGGTGAGCAGCGCGGCGAGCGCGACGGGGACGGCCGCGACAACGGCCTCGCGGCGAAGGACGGTTGTGCGTCGTGCGGCCTCGTGCGGGCGTGCTGTCACGTTCGCTCCTCCGGTTCGACGGTGATCACTCGCGCACAGCCTATGAGTCCCTCGCGGCCTCGGCCCCCACGATCCGGTCAAGTCGCGTCCGTGCCGCGCCGACCCGCGGGGAGGAACCGTCCGGGAGAACGTCCCCTCCCGGACGGGGCCGGGTGCCCCCGGTCGCTGGGCCCGGCCCCGTCCCGACGGACGGTCCCGGAGCGCTCACACCCAGGGCGGCGGACCGTCCGGGACGAGCTGGTGGACGTCGAGGAGGACGGCGGACTCGACGCCGAGCGCCGCTCCGCCCATGCCGGCCGCCCAGGTGAGGAACGGCCGTGCTTCGAGGGCGCCCGCGCCCAGACCCTTGGTGTACTCGGCGTGTGCCTCCAGCGAGGCGATGCCGCGTTCGAGGGGTTCGCCGGTGACGTCGACGCCGTGGGTGGGCCGTTCCGCTCCGGCGAAGCACACCATCCGGATGCCGTTCCAGGGTTCCAGGCCCTCGTCGGCGAGTTCGGGGAAGATCCAGCGGTTTCCCGCGTCGCGTGCCGCGTCGAGGGCGGCCAGGCCCACCGCCCGGTGGTCCGCCTGGTTGGTCATGCCGCCGATCATCCGTACCGTGAACGCGCCGGACACCACGATCTCGGGCCGGTGGCGGCGCATCGCGCGCACGATCTCCCGGCGCAGGCCCGTCCCGTACTCGACGACGCCGTCGCGGTGATCGAGGAACTCGACGGTGTCGACGCCGACGTGCCGTGCGCCGGCCCGCTCCTCGGCCTCCCGCAGCGGTGCCGCCCGGTCCGGGTGCAGGCTGTCGATACCGGCCTCTCCCCTGGTCGCCAGCAGATAGCTCACCTGCTTGCCCTGTGCGGTCCAGCGCGCGACGGCGCAGGCCGTGCCGTACTCGATGTCGTCCGGGTGGGCGGCCACGGCGAGACACCGTTCCCAGTCCTCCGGCAGCGCGGGCAGACCCGTACCGCCCCCGAAGCCCGCTTTGTCCTGTGTGGGATCCATGTCCGGCATGATGGCGTGCGGCGGGCGGGGACCGACAGAGGCGCGCTTTCCGGGTTCGCGCGCCGGGCTCCCGCGCCCCGCGTGCCCCGCGCGACCGGGAGGCGAGCGCGCTGTCGGGCCGCTGGCCGAACACCGGGACACCGTGGTGAAGTCTGTCCACACGTCCGAGGATCCGGCGTCGGCCGCGGCCGCTCCCCTCGTCGGGGGCGGTCGGCCGACGGTATGTCAGAACCCGTACAGCGCAGAGGAGAAGCCGTGACCACCACCTCGCCCGCCTGGAACCGGACACCCGTCAGGGTGGGGCTCGTCGGCGCGGGACCCTGGGCGCGGGCCGTGCACGCCCGGGTGCTCGCCGCCGGACCCGAGACCGTGCTGACGTCGGTGTGGGCACGCCGGCCGGAGGCCGCCCGCGAGACGGCGGCCCCGTACGGCGCGGATGTCACCGCGACGTTCGAGGAACTGCTCGACGGATGCGAGGCGGTGGCCTTCTCGGTTCCGCCCGCGGTGCAGGCCGAACTGGCCGTACGGGCCGCAGAGGCGGGCAAGGCCCTGCTCCTGGAGAAGCCGCTGGCGCTCGACCTGTCCGCGGCGCGACGGCTCGTGGACGCGATCGACGCCTCGGGCGTGGTGTCGCAGCTCGTCCTGACGAACCGCTACCACCCGGCCGTCCGCCGGTTCCTCGCCGCGGCACGGACCCTGGACGTCTCGGGCGCGCGTTCCTGCGGTCTGAGCGGCGCCTTCCTGGGCGGCGACTTCGCGACCCCGTGGCGCCTTGAGCACGGAGCGCTCCTGGACCTCGGACCACATCTGCTGGATCTGCTGGACGCGGCACTGGGGCCGGTCGTCCGGGTACGCGGCTCCGGGGACCCGCGCCGCTGGCTCGAACTCACCTGCGAGCACGAGAGCGGCGCCGTGAGCCAGGCCTCCCTGTCGGGCTCGGTCGAGGTCGAGCGCGGGATCACCCGTGTCGAGCTGTTCGGCCGGCATCACGAACTGGTCCTCGACGCCGGGGCCCTCGACCACGAGGAGTCCTGGCCCGTGCTGCGCCGGGAGTTCGCCACCGCCGTCCGCTCGGGCCGGCCGGGAGACCTCGACGCCCACCGCGGGCTGTACCTGCAGACACTGATCGCCCAGGCGCTGGAGTGCTAGAAGGCTAGAAGGCTAGGGCAGCCCTGAACGGCCGCGCCGCGCCGGTGCGGCGCCGGTGCGGCGCGGCGCGGCCGTTCAGGCGAAACGGATGCCGGAAGGGCGTGTGCGGCCGGCGGCGTGCCGACACAGGAGGTGTGAACCCGCCGAAGCTGCCGCTGATCGCGCCCATGCTCGCGACCCCCGGATCCCTGCCGGCCGCAGGCCAGGACATGCACTGGGCCTACGAGACGAAGCAGGACGGTCAGCGCGCCGTGGTCTATCTGCCCGGGGACGGCGGGGTGACGCTGCGGGCCCGCTCCGGTGAGGACATCACCGCCGCCTATCCGGAACTGCGGGCACTCGGCGGTGTTCTCGGCACGACTGCGGCGGTCCTGGACGGTGAGGTGCTGGTCCTGGACGAACAGGGACGCGGCGACTTCCACCTGCTGCAGTCCCGGATGGGCCTCGCCCGGTCGCCCGGCAGGGCGGCCCGGCGCGCCGAGCAGGCGCCCGCTCGTCTCGTCCTGTTCGACGTCATGCGTCTGGGCGGCGATCTCACGGGCCAGCCCTACGCGCGGCGGCGGCAGACGCTGGAGAGCCTCTCCCTGGAGAGCCCGTTCTGGTCGACGCCGACGGCACTCGTGGGGCACGGCGAAGAGGCCCTGCGGGCGACACGGGCGAGCGGCCTCGAGGGGCTGGTCTGCAAGCGCCTCGACTCGGTGTACGAGCCCGGCGTGCGCTCACGCTCCTGGATCAAGATCCGCAACATGCGGACCGCGGACGTCCTGGTCGGCGGCTGGGTCCCCGGGAAGGGGCGCCTGTCGGGACTGCCCGGTGCCGTGCTCGTGGGCCAGCGCGACGCGGGAAGACTGCGCTACGTCGGGAGCGTGGGCACCGGCTGGAGCGAGGCCGAACGTGCCGGACTCGCCCGGCTGCTGCGGGCCTCCGAGACAGGTCACTGCCCCTTCGACAGTCTCCCGCGGGCGGCCGAGGCGCACTGGGTGCTGCCCCGGCTGGTGGGCGAGGTCCGCTACAGCACCCGTACCCGGGCCGGACTGCTGCGCCAGCCGTCGTGGCTGAGGCTGCGTCCCGACCTCGCTCCCGAGGACTCGGCGGCCGATCTCCCGTAGACCCGATCCCCCGGGAGAGGCCGTGCGCGTACATGGAGGAGCCGGCCGCTCACGGCGGTCGGCTCCTTCGCGCCCCGGTCAGGTTCTGCCGGGTCCGCCGCTGCCGAAGGACCCGCTGGACCCTGGTTGCCAGCGCTTGCGGTGCTGGTCATCGGCGTGTTTGGTGCTCGCGGAGTGGATGTTGTACGGCATGAGCCGTTCACTCTCGTCCGCGGCGTGCGGGACCTCGTCGGGTTCCCGCATCTCGCGCTCCTCGTGCACCGCCCCGGTCTCGGGCAGCCTGGGCTGCTCCTCGGCTGTGGGTGGGCGCGATTCCAGGTTCCGCACCCGGATGCCCATCCGGACGGCCCAGACGAGGGCACCGGCGATGATGAGGCCACCGATGAAAGCGGCGCCCGCGTTCAGCGATGAACTCGCTGCGATCAGATCTTGGCTAGCGGTGTACATGGTGTTCGCGTACCCCCAATACCAGGGGAAATCTGCGTACTGGCCCGTCAGCGACGGCCATTCCATTGTATTCCGGATCAATCCGGACGCTACGCCGTGCTCCTGGACCCGGTCACCGCCGACGGCGCACGGTGAACGCGGACCCGGTCACTCCGGACGGTGCGCGACGGCTCCGAACATCGTCACGGACATGTGCAGGCCGCCCTGGCGCGCGGCTTCCGCGAGGTCGTCGTACAGGCGGTCGCGCTGCGTCTCGCCGATGAGTCCGCGGCTCAGCGCCGAGTCGCCCAGCATGCGGATGAGCGGCCAGGCGACCGACTTGTGGTCCTGGAGCAGCGCCTGCGATCCACGGTCGTCGATGACGAGGCCGGCCGCCGTCAGCCGTCCGACCAGCTTGCGTCCCGAGTAAGGGTCGGTGGCCGCGGACAGCGCGCCGGTGGTGAGCGCGGCGATCGTCTCGGGGTCGCCGGGGTGCAGGATCGTGGTCGCCCAGTCGGTGTCCAGCAGGGCGACCCTCCCGCCGGGGCGCAGCACGCGCGCTATCTCGAAGACGGCCTTCTCCGGCTCCACGAGGTGCTGGAGAACCCGCTCGCACCACACCACGTCGACAGTGGCGTCGGGCAGCGGCAGGGCGAGGGCGTCACCGTCGGCGAACCGCGCCGCGCTGCGTTCCTCGGTGCCCCGCTGTTCGGCCACGGCGCGCAGTCCGGGGTTCGGTTCGATGCCGAGCACCCTGCCGCGCGGACCCACGGCCGCCGCGAGCCGCCGGGTCTGTGATCCGGTGCCCGCGCCGATGTCGAGAGCCCGCTCCCCGGGCCGCACGGCCAGTGCCGCGTGTGCCCACGAACGCAGGCGCTGTACGCCGTCGTTGACGTCCTGGGCATCCAGGGCTCCCACCAGACGGGAGGTACTGTCCGCGCTGATGTTCTGCGCGTGGAATGCCGACGTAGGGCGCGTGTCCACCATGGCGGCCACTCTAGAACCACCATGGTCGTTTTTCGCATTCAGATTGTGTAACGCCTCAAGGCCGGTGTGACAAAAGCGAGCACAAGCACCGCCACGATCACCAGCAGGCCTCCACCGGCCACCGCGGCCGGTGCTCCGAAGGCCGAACCGGCCGTGCCGTGAAGGACATCGGCGACGCGCGGGCCGCCCACGACGACGACGGTGAAGACGCCCTGGAGCCGTCCGCGCATCTCGTCGGTGGCCGCGGACAGCAGGATCGCCCCGCGGAAGACCATGGAGACCATGTCGGCGACCCCGGCGACGGCCAGGAAGGCCACGGCGAGCCACAGACTGCCGCTGAGACCGGACCCGGCGACGGCCGCGCCCCAGGCCGCGACGGAGACGATGACCATCAGACCGTGCCGGCGGGCGCGGGAGAAAGTGCCCGACATCAGTCCGCCCACGACCGCGCCGATGGGGATCGCCGCGAACAGCAGTCCGAGCGCGAGGCCTTCGCCGTAGGAGCCGTACGTCTCGGCGGCGAGTTGAGGGAACAGCGCGCGCGGCATGCCGAGGACCATGGCGATGATGTCGGCGAGGAAGGACAGCAGCAGCACCTTGTGCAGGGCGATGTAGCGGAAACCGGCCACCACTTCGCGCAGGCCCGCGCGCTGGGAGGCCTTTCCGGTGAGGGGCGGCAGCGCCGGAAGGCGCAGGACGGCCCACACGGTGACGCACAGGGCGAGGGCGTCGATCAGGTAGAGCTCGGGCAGCCCGATGAGGGGAATGAGGGCACCGGCGAGCATCGGCCCGGCCACCGAACCGGTCTGCATGACGGTCGCGCCGAGCGCGTTGGCCGCGGGCAGTTCGTCCGCCGGGACGAGCCGCGCGATGGACGCGCTGCGGGCCGGGGAGTTGAGGCCGAAGAACGCCTGCTGGAGGGCGAGCAGGACCATCAGGACGAGCACCGACTCCAGTTGGGTGACGGCCTGGACCCAGAAGAGCAGGGAGGTGACGGCTATGCCGATGTTGGTGACGAGGAGCAGCTTGCGGCGGTCCACGCTGTCGGCGACCGCACCGCCCCACAGGGCGAAGACCACGAGGGGCAGCAGGCCGGCGAGACTCGCGTAGCCGACCCAGGCCGAGGAGCCGGTGATGTCGTAGATCTGCTTGGGCACGGCGACAGCGGTGAGCTGGCTGCCCACGGAGGTGACCGCGGTCGACGACCACAGCCGGCGGTAGGCGGGACGGCGCAGCGGCCGGGTGTCCATGGCCCATCGACGCCATCCGGAGCGGCCGGGCCGCTCGGTCTCCGCCCTCCCGTCGGGCTCCGCGGCGCCGCTGTCCGTACTGCTCTGGCTCGTGTCCACACTCATCCTGGTTGCTCGATACATCTTTCGATTCGGGGATCACTATGGCCGAGCGCGGGCGGCGGGTGTCCCCCGGGGGACGAGATCGGTGCACGAGGCGCCCGGAGACCGGCCCCACGAGCCGGTCGCACGACAGGCGTACGGCGGGGCGGGATACCGCGGCAGGGCGCACGACGGTGCACGAAGGCGCACGTCCAGCGCGACGGGCGGGGCAGAACACCCCGGCGGGGCGTGCAGGCACATGGGCGCACGGCACTGCGGGACGGTGCACGCCGGGAGCGGAGCGGGGCGCACGACGGCGCACGCCCGGAGCGGGGCGTGCGGCGTGCGGGACGTTTGCGTCGGTCCGGGCGGTGCGGGCCGTACGTGCGGTGCGACGGGTCAGGCGCCGGCGATCAGGGTGGCACCCATCGCGATCATGGTCGTGGCGACCAGGCCGTCGAGCACACGCCAGGACGCCGGCCGGGCGAGGAAGCGGCCGAGCAGCCGCGCGCCGAACCCGAGGGCGACGAACCAGCACAGGCTGGCGAGTACCGCGCCCAGCCCGAACGTCCAGCGAAGCGATCCATGGCCGGCCGCCAGCGAGCCGAGCAGGAACACGGTGTCGAGGTACACATGCGGGTTGAGCCACGTCAGGGCGAGGCAGGTGAGGACGGCACGGCGCCAGGAGCCCGGGGAGCCGGTGGCTGCTTGGAGGGCCGACGGTTTCAGCACCCGCCGGGCGGCGAGGACTCCGTAGACGACGAGGAAACAGCCGCCGATCAGCCCGACCGCGGTGAGCGCCGCGGGCCAGGCCACCACCACCGCGCCGACCCCGCCGACTCCCAGCGCGATGAGCAGCGCGTCGGACAGGGCGCAGATGCCCACCACGGCGAGGACCGCGTCCCGGCGGACGCCCTGACGCAGGACGAAGGCGTTCTGCGCGCCGATGGCGACGATGAGGGAGAGGCCGGCGCCGAATCCGGCGACCACTGCGGCCAGGGCGTCTGTCATGCCGTCGACGCTAGAAAACGGATCGCCGGAAGTACAGCTAAAGATTCTTACGTATCCTTAGCAATCGTGATGACGGAGCTCCCCCTCGACCAGGTGCGCACACTGCTCGCGGTGGTCGACGAGGGCACCTTCGACGCGGCGGCCACGGCTCTCCACGTGACGCCCTCGGCGGTGAGCCAGCGGGTCAAGTCGCTCGAACAGCGCACCGGCAGGGTCCTGCTGACACGGACGAAGCCGGTGCGCCCGACCGAGTCCGGCGAGATCGTGGTGCGTTTCGCGCGCCGGCTCGCCCGGCTGGAGCGCGACGCGCACGCCGAGCTCGGCATGTCCGGATCCGGTGAGCCCACACGGCTGTCGGTCGCCGTGAACGCCGACTCGCTGGCGACCTGGTTCCTGCCGGCGCTCGCCCGTGTGCCGGGCGAACTGCGGCTGTGCTTCGAACTGCGCCGGGAGGACGAGGACCACACCGCGGCCCTGCTGCGCGAGGGAACGGTCATGGCGGCGGTCACCTCGTCGCCCGACCCGGTGGCCGGCTGCTCCGTGCGTGCCCTCGGGATCATGCGCTATCTGCCGGTGGCGAGCCCCGGCTGCGCCGAGCAGTGGCTCGGCACGACGACCGGCACACCCCTGCGCGAGCTGATCGGCTCCGCCCCCGTGGTGGCGTTCGACCGCAACGACGACATCCAGGACGACTTCGTCCGCGCCCTCACAGGCGGTCCCGGCGGAAGCGCGCTGCGCCACTTCGTTCCCACGTCGGAGGGGTTCGTCGACGCCGTGGCGGCCGGAATGGGCTGGGGCATGGTGCCCGAGGTCCAGGCGGCACCGCTGCTGCGCGCCGGAAGACTGGTCCCTCTCGCGGCGGGCCGGGGCATCGACGTCCCCCTCTTCTGGCAGCAGTGGAAGCTCGACTTCCCCGCCCTCGGCGCGCTGGCCGAGGCGGTGACGGCCGTCGCCGCCGAGACACTGCGGCCCGGACCGGCCTCCTGAATCACTCGCTTCCCGACAGCTCCCGAAGCGGGCCAGAGCCTGTATGTTCACGCCGGGCGCATTCGGGCGCGGCCGGGAAGAATGGCCTCACCTCCCGGTGCCGCGGAGGACGTCGAGGTGCGGTGAACGGCCCGAGAGGCGCATTCTTGCTGTGTTATCCCCCTGGTGGCGGGCGGACGAGGGCAGATCGATGACAGGGAGCGCCGAGCGTGAGGGCCAGGCGCTGGACAGCCTGACCTCCCTGCTCAGTGACGCGGTGACGGACGCGATCCGGGCCGCCCGCGGCTTCGCGGGGGGCGTGTACCTGCGCTCCGGCACGCCCGGCCTGCTGCGTCTCGCCGTGCTCGCGGGGCTGCCGGGGCCCCTCTTCCGCCCCTGGTCGCGGATGCACGTGGACCGGCCGTTCCCGGTCGCGGACGCACATCGGCTCGGTGTCGAGGTGCTGCTCGCCGATCCGACGGAGACGATGCGCCGCTATCCGCAGCTCGCGGCGGGACTGCCGTTCCAGTTCGGTTCGCTCTACGTGCCGGTCGTGAGCGACTCCACCCCGTACGGCGTCCTGACGGTGCTGCGCCCGCCTGCCTCCGACGCCACCGAAGTCCTGCCGGACCGCACCCGGATGACGGCGGTGGCGGCGGAGCTCGGAGCCGCCCTGGCGAAGCTGGACAAGGACGGGTCCTCGGTCCTGTGGGACGGCGACCCCCTCGGAACCCGGCCGCCGGTCGACGGCCCGTCCACCCGGTGCGTCGGGGGCTTCACCTGGGATCCGGAGGACGGCACGCTGCTCGCGGACGACGCCCTGTGGGCGCTGCTGGGAATACCCCAGGAGGATTTCGCGGGCACCCCCGAGGCCTTCGCGGACGCGCTGGCCCACGACGATCCCCGGTTGCTGCTGGCCGCCCTGCGCGAGACCGCCGCCGGCCGGCCCCCGCCCCATCCCCTGCCCGTACGGACCGGCAACGGCGGACTGCGGCTCCTCGAACTGTGGACAGCGGGAGGAACGCACGATCCGCCGTTCCGGGTCAGCGGCGCGCTCGTCGACCCGGGACCGGGGCCGGCGGCGGACGGGGCGGCCGACCAGCTCCCCGAGGGTGTCTTCTCGATCGACCGGATCGGGCTGATCACCTACGCCAACCCGCGCGCCGCCGAGCTGCTCGGCCGCCCGCGCGCCGAGCTGATGGGGCGGCTGCTGTGGGACGCGGTGCCCTGGATGGACCACCCCGCCTACGAGGATCACCTGCGCAGCGCGTTGTTCTCACCGGACCCGGTGCACTTCCGGGCCCGCAGCCCGCTGGGACACGGCACCGCGACGACTCCGGGACACCTGACGGGAACCTGGCTGAGCTTCTCCGTCTATCCCGGACCGCACGGGGTGACCTGCAAGATCACGCCTCTGGGACGGGCCTCGGGGGCCACCGGGAATGCCCCGTTCGACCTGGAGGCGACGCAGGCCGCAGGGGCCGGGACCGAAGAGCCCGACACCGGTGCCCCGGGCACGGCACCGCAGTACCGGCCCATCGTTCTCGCGATCGCGCTCACCGAGGCGGTGACCGCGCGGCAGGTGTCCGAGGTGGTGATGCGCGAGCTGCTGCCCGCGTTCGGCAGCCGCCGCCTGGCCATCTATCTGCTCCAGGACCGCAGGCTCTATCTGGCCTGGGAGACCGGCTTCCCGCAAGGGTTCCTCGCTCCCTTCGACGGTGTGGGCCTGGACGCCAAACTGCCCGGGGTCGAGTCGCTCACCAGCGGCCGGCCGCTCTTCTTCGAGTCGATGCAACAGCTCGCCGCCGCCTATCCGGGCATCTCCCTGGACGCCACCGTCGGCGCCCGTGCCTTCCTTCCGCTGATCGCCTCCGGACGACCGGTCGGCTCCTGCATCCTCGGGTTCGACCGGCCGCGCGGCTTCAGCACCGAGGAACGTACGGTCCTCACCGCGCTCGCCGGGCTGATCGCGCAGTCCCTGGAACGGGCGAGGCGCTACGACAGCGAGGCGGCGCTCGCCCGCGGGCTCCAGGAGGCCCTGCTGCCGCACCGGCTGTCGGCACACCCCCTCGTGGAGACGGCGGGCCGCTATCTGCCCGGCACCGTCGGCATGGACGTGGGCGGCGACTGGTACGACGTCGTCGAGGCCGGCGACGGGCTCGCCCTCGTCATCGGGGACGTCCAGGGCCACGGCGTCCAGGCCGCCGCAACCATGGGTCAACTCCGCAGCGCGGTACGGGCGTTCGCCCTCGGTGACCATCCTCCGGACGAGGTGATGAGCGGCACCAACCGGCTGCTCATCGACCTCGATCCGGGCCAGTTCGCGAGTTGCTGCTACGTCCGGGTGGATCCGTTGACCGGTGTCGCGCAGGCGGCGCGGGCCGGGCATCCGCAGCCGCTGCTGCGCCACCCCGACGGCCGCACCGAGGTTCTGGACCTGCCGGGCGGTGTGGTGCTGGGCGTGGACCCGCACGCCGACTACCCCGTGACGGACCTGGTGCTGGAACCCGAGGCCGTACTGGCCCTGTACACGGACGGGCTGGTCGAGCGGCCCGGCACGGACATCGACGACGGGATCGAGGCCCTTCGCTCGACCCTGGCCGACGCGGACCCCCCGCGGCACCGCACGGCAGGCGGTCCGTCCCTGTCCAGCGCAGCCGACCTGCTCACCGCGGACGCCCGGAGGGCCAACGAGCGCCCCGACGACATCGCGCTGCTGCTCACCACCCGCCGGCCGCCCGGCGAGGGGTGAACGCCCGGGGCGGACACCCGTCCGGACCGCTCACGGTGACACGGGCCGGACGGATGTCAGTGGGCCTGACGAAGGTCAGTGGGCCCGACCGATGCCAGTGGGCCCGACCGATGTCAGTGGGCCGCGTCCAGACGGGCCCGCTGGTCCGGGGTGAGCTCCAGGTCCACCGCGGCCAGGTTCTCCTCCAGCTGGGCCACCGAGGAGGCGCCGGCCAGCGGGATCACCGGCAGCTCGCCGCCCATCTGCCAGGCCAGCACGACCTGGTTGAGGGTCGCCCCCGTCTCCTTCGCCACCTCCTTGAGCACGGTGAGCCGGGCGGTGTTTCCCGGGTGGTCGTAGTCGGACGGCAGCGGCTTGTCCCGGCGCCCGTAGGCGCCGCCCAGCAGCGGCGAGTAGGCGACCAGCGTCAGCCCGGGCTCCGCCCCCAGGTAGCTGAGGAGTTCACCGGTCGCGGCGCCGAGTCCGCCCTCGGGGAAGAGCCCGCCGGGTACGTCGGAGCGCGGGCGCAGCAGGCTGTGGTGGTACTGGAGGACCTCGTAGCCGGGCAGTCCGGCCAGGGCGGCCAGGGCGCGGGCCCGCTCCACACGCCAGACGGCGTGGTTGCTCACCCCGAGGAGTCCGACGCTGCCTCCCGCGACGAGTTCGGCGAACGCCTGGACGGTCTCGCCCGGTTCGACGGTGCGGTCCTCTATGTGCGCGTACAGAAGGTCGATCTTCTCCACGCCGAGGCGTTCCCGGCTCCGCTCGGAGGCCTCGCGGATCACCTTGGCCGACAGCCCCTCGGGGTTGTCGACGTAGCCGGTACCCGGGGCGAGCGGGCGTGCGCCGAGCTTGGTGGCGAGGACGATCCCGTCGCCGACACCGCGGCTGCGCCGCCAGCGTCCGAGCAGTTCCTCGCTCTGGCCGCCCTGCCCGCCGTCGGTCCAGAAGGCGTAGTTGTCCGAGGTGTCGATGAAGTTGCCGCCGGCCTCGGCATAGCGGTCCAGTACGGCGAACGACGTCTTCTCGTCGGTCAGTGAGCCGAACAGCATCGCACCGAGCGCGAGCACACTCACCTCGCGGCGGGTCGCCGGGTCCGTGCCGATCGTGCGGTAGCGCATGGTGTTCCCTCCCGTTCGGGCCCGAAGTCCGCGGGCCCGAACGGGAGTCTGGTTGTTGGAGTGCTCTTGAGGTCAAGCCTTGGCGAAGGGCCCCTCCAGGGCGGCCCACTGCAACAGCATGATCGTCTTGGCGTCCGCGATCTCCCCGGTGCGGATCATCGACAGGGCTTCGCGGAAGGGCAGTTCGACCACCTCGATGTCCTCCCCCTCCTCGTCGAGTCCGCCGCCCTCGTGGGTGCGGGTGGACGGGCCGTAGGAGGCGGCGTAGAAGCTCACCCGTTCGGTGACCGAACCCGGGCTCATGTAGACGTCGAAGACGTGTTCCACCGCGCCGACGGTGTGCCCGGTCTCCTCGATGACCTCGCGCCGTACGGCGTCCTCGGGGTGCTCGTCCTCCTCGTCGAGGAGACCGCCGGGTGTCTCGACCAGCATGCCGTCCGGGTGCCCGTTGACATACACGGGATAGCGGAACTGCCTGGTCAGCAGCACGGTTTCACGCTCGGTGTCGTACAGCAGGAGGGTGGCTCCGTTGCCGCGGTCGTGGGTCTCGCGCTCCTGGGTGCTCCAGGTCCCGTCGGCGAGCCGGAGGTCGAAGGTGGTGGTGCGCTCCACGTACCAGTGGCAGGACAGAAGTTGCACGTCGCGGATCCTGACCCGGGGGTTGCCGGTCAGGTCGCGGCCCGTCCGGTCGAGTCCCGTCCGGCCCCGGCGGTCGGGGGTGTCGATGCCGGCGGTCATCGCGCGCGGGCCCGGCGGGCGCGGGAGTTGTCGTTCATGGGCACTGTCTACCATCCCGAGACCAAGGTCCTGGTCACAGCGGGGCTTCGCCCGTCTAGGCTCACGGCATGGAACAGACGGAGATCATCCTGCGCGCCATCGGCGTGCTCACCGAGACCAACGCCATGGTGCGCAGGATCGCCCAGGACGAGGAGGCCGGAGTCGAATCGGCCGAGAACAACCTGGGCGCTCTCGTCACCGAGGTGTTCCCGCGTGTCGAGGTGCCCGGTGACGCCGGCCCCGCCGAGGCGGGGCAGGCGGTCGCGGACGCCTACCTGCCCGCCGCCATCTCGCTGGTGGGCGCCTTCGCGTTCCTCTTCTCCGAGCTCGCCGACCTCCACGACTCCGGGCGCACCGACGTCTCGACGGCCGATCTGCTCCAGGATCTCGCCCTGCGCATGTCCCGGGCCGACAACGAGTAACCGCCGTCCGGCCCGGGCGCGTCGTCCCGCCCCGCTCCACGTCACCGGTCCCGTTCGACATCACCGGTCCCGCTCGACGCGCACCCGGCCGGTCTCGGCCCGGGCTCCCCCGGCCGGCTCTCGACCCGGGGAAGTCCGCGGCGGGGTCCGACGGCCCGGTGCCGGGTCAGGCGTGCGGAACGACCGCCACCGGGCAGGGCGCGTGATGCATCACCGCGTGGGCCACCGAACCGATCCGGACGCCCACCGCGGAGCGGTCGGCCCTGCGGCCGACGACCAGCAACTGGGCCCGGTCGGAGAGGGACAGCAGCACCTGGCCCGCGCTGCCCATCTCGATGTGCTGGGTGACGGGCACCTCGGGAAAGCGTTCGCGCCACGGCAGGAGCGCCTCGGCCAGCGCCTTCCTCTCGTACGGCTCCAGGCCGCCGGCCTCGTCGAGCATCTTCAGCGAACCGGGGCTGTAGGCGAACACCGGCGGCAGGCTCCACGCCCGTACGGCCCGCACCGCCGCGCCACGGGCCGCCGCGGTCTCGAACGCGAAACGCAGACCCGCGTCGTCCTCGGGTCCGCCCTGGTGGCCCACGACGATCTCGCGTCCGCCCGCCTCGTCCTCGGGCCGGTCCTCCGAACGCACCAGCACCACCGGGCAGGACGCCTCGGCGATCACCCGTTGTCCGACGGAACCGAGCAGGAAGCCGACGAACGCGCCGTATCCGCGCGAGCCGAGGACCAGGGTCTGCGTGTCGGCCGCGACGCCCAGCAACGCCTGCACCACGTCGCCGTCGACGGAGTCGATCACGTCGACCGTCACCGGCAGACCCTCGTGCCGGCCGGTGACCGTGCGGGCCGCGTCCTCGATCATGCCGCGGGCCGATCGTGCCTGGTCCTCCCGGTCACCACCGCCGACCATGTCGTGCGGCGGCCAGTGCCAGGCGTACGCCACCCGCAGGGCCACACCCCGGCGGACGGCCTCACGGCCCGCCCAGGCCAGCGCCGCCCTGCTCTCGGGTGATCCGTCCACGCCCACGGTGATCGGGTGGGTCATCCGCCTGCCTTCCGTCGCCGGCCCGTCTGCCCGGCCGGGTGCTCGTCCATCCTTGCCGGTCCAGTCTCCGTCACCGGCGGGGACGGCGGACACGCGACAGGACATGCCGAGGACTCGCTCCCGCACCGGCCGGCGGGCGTGACCCGGCCAGGCCTTGTCGGACCAGTCCTACGCCGAGGCGCGGACCACGAGTTCCGGGTCGAAGATCAGCGACGTGGGTTCGGTGCGAACGCCCTGGATGTGCTCGTCCAGGAGGGCGGCCATCGCCGCGGCCATCTCCTCCACCGGCTGGCGCACCGTGGTCAGCGGAGGACGGCAGGTCACGGCCACGCTGGAGTCGTCGAAGCCGACGACCGCGACATCGTCCGGCACCTGTCTGCCCCGCTCCCGCAGCAGTTGGCACACGCCCTGGGCCATCAGGTCGTTGGCGGCGAACACCCCGTCCACATCCGGGTGTTCGGACAGCAGGCCGGACATCGCCGCCATGCCGCTGTCCAGCGTGAACCCGCCCTCGGCGACCGGGACGTACGGGTGACCGCTGCGGGCCATCGTGTCGCGGAACCCGGCGAGCCGGTCCTGGCTCGCGGCGACGCCGAGCGGCCCGGTGACGGTGACGATCCGCCGGCAGCCCCGGTTCAGCAGGTGTTCGGCCGCCAGTCGCGCCCCCTCGCGGTGGGCGAGATCGACATAGCTGAGCCGCACGGGGCGGGAGGGCCGGGCGAAGAGGACGGCGGGCAGGCCCGCGTCGGCGAGCAGGGCGGGCAGCGGATCGTCGGCGTGGGTGGAGACGACGAGGGCGCCGTCCGCGCTGCCCTGCCGGAGGTCGGCCAGCACCTGGCTCCTGGTCTCCGCGGATTCGGCGAACATCAGCAGCGGATGCATCGAGCGTGGACGCAGGTATCCCACAACGCCGCTGACGACCCGTCCGAAGAAGGGGTCCGCGAACACCCGTGCCGCGAAGGCGTTCTGCGCCTCCCCCGGGGTGTCGCCCGCGCCGGAGACGATCAGCGCCACCGTCTGGCTGCGCCGGGTCACCAGCGATCTGGCGGCCCGGTTGGGCGCGTATCCGGTCCGCTCGATGGCCTGGCGCACCACCTCCTGGATTCCGGGGTCGACATTGCGGACACCGTTGATGACCCGGGACACGGTCGCGCGGGAGACTCCGGCCACCCGCGCGACATCCTCCAGCGTGGGAGCCTGTCTGCTCATGGCGGCACCCTAACGGCACGGCACCGCCCCGGGATAGAGCGCTCTCCCCCGCCCCCGGCGCTCAGCCAGGGGGCCGGACCAGGGCGGTGGCCGTCAGCGGCAGGGCGCCCGCGGAGCTGCCGGCGAGCACGCGGTAGGCGCCGAGCCGCGTGCGCCACGCGTGTTCGTCCTCGGCCCAGTGGCGCAGCGCCCGGGGCGGTATCCGCACCGACGCCGTCGCCCGCTCGCCCGGTTCGGCGCTCACCGCTGCGTACCCGGCGAGCCAGCGTTCCGGGCGGTCCGGCGGGCCGGGGGGCCCGGCGAGATAGACCTGGACGACCTCGCGGCCGCGCCGGGGACCCGTGTTGCGTACCTCGACCCGCACGGTGAACGGCTCGCCGGCCACGATGTCGTCGGGGACGTCCAGCCCCTCGTACGCCCAGGTGGTGAAGCCGAGTCCGTGCCCGAACCAGTAGGCGGGTTCGCGGTCGTGGCGTGCCCAGGCGCGGTAGCCGATGTGCAGGCCCTCGGTGTAGTCGAGGTGTCCGTCCTCGGGCCGGGTGCGGGTGACCGGCGCGTCGGCGAGGGTCGCCGGCCAGGTCGTGGGCAGCCGCCCGCCGGGTTCGGCGCGGCCGAACAGCACGTCGGCGAGGCCCGCGCCGCCCTCCTGGCCGGGGAACCAGGTCAGCAGGACGGCACCGGCCGCCGCGCGCCAGGGCAGTTCGACCGGTCCGCCGCTGTTGACGACGACGACCGTGCGCGGTTCGGCGGCGGTCACCGCGCGGACCAGCTCGTCCTGGCGTCCGCCGAGCCCGAGGTCCGTCCGGTCGTATCCCTCGGACTCGCCGTGTTCGGTGGTGCCGACGACCACGATCGCCGCGTCCGCGTCGCGGGCCGCCCGCACCGCGCCGGCCAGGGCCGGACCGTCGTCGGGGGGTGGCGGGGCCGCGGTGACGACGGTGGCCCGGCCGGTGCCCGGGGCGAGTTCGCGGCGGGCCACCACGCGCACCGCGCGTCCCGCCGTGAGCCGGACGGGCGCACCGTGGACGGGCGGGTTCACGTGGACGACCGCCGGATCATCGGTCTCCTTGCCGAACTCCCCTTTCAGGAGCACGCGTTCGTCGACCGTGATGCTCAGGCGCCCGAACCCGCCGACTCCGAGCGTCCACCGCCCCGACATCCCCGGAAGCAGAAGGGCGGCGATCTCGACGGTGTGCGCACCCGGCGGCAGCGGCGGCTCCAACTGGCGTCCTCCGAGGCGGTGTTCGGAGAGCAGTTCACGCCCCGCCACGTCGAGCACGCGCAGCCGGACACCGGGGTCGCCGGTTTCCGGATCGGCGCACAGGTCCGGGGCCAGGGGTGGCGCGGGCGCGTCGGCCGAGGGGCCCGGCACATGGACGACGCGTACGCCGTCGCCGAGCGCGGCCCTGATCCCCTCCAGCGGAGTGACGACCCGCTCGGGGAAGACTCCCGCGCTGCCGCCGCCCTGGACCCGCGGCAGGGCCGCGTGCGCGCCGATCACCGCGACGGTGCGCAACCCGGCGGGATCGAGCGGGAGGACACCGCGATTGCGCAGCAGGACGGTGCTCGCGGCCACGGCCCCGCGCAGCAGCGCGCGGGCCTCGCCCCGGCCGGTGGCGGGCGGTGCGTCCCGCGGCGGCTCCCCCAGCGCGCCGCACGCGGCGGCGAGCCCGAGCAGCCGCCGCACCTTGTCGTCGACGGCGTTCCGCGGAACGCGCCCCTCTTCCACCGCCCGCACCAGTTCCTCGCCGAAGGCGCTCTCCGGCCCCGGCATCGCGAGGTCGAGGGCGGCGCGGGCGGCCGGTTCCCCGTACCGCACCGCGCCCCAGTCGGACACCACCACGCCGGTGAAGCCCCATTCCCCCTTGAGGGGTTCGTGAAGCAGGGAACTGGCGGTCATCGTGGTGCCGTTGACGCCGTTGTACCCGGCCATGACGACCCGGACGCCGGCCTCGACGGCCGCCTCGAACGGTGTCAGATACACCTCCCGCAGGACCCGCTCGCAGACCCGTACGTCGACGGTCAGCCGGTCGGTCTCGGAGTCGTTGGCCACGTAGTGCTTGGCGGTGGCGGCCACTCCGTGTGCCTGGATGCCCCGGATGAGCGCGGCGCCGGTGCGGCCGGTCAGTTCGGGGTCCTCGGAGAAGCACTCGAAGTGCCGCCCGCCGAGCGGTGTCCGGTGGAGGTTGAGGGTGGGTGCGAGGACGACGTCGACACCCTTGCGGCGCGCCTCGGCGGCGAGCAGCCCGCCGAGACGCTCCACCCGTTCCTCGTCCCACAGGGCGCCGAGCGCGGACGCCGAGGGCAGGAGCAGGGCCGGATCGCGCTCGTCCCAGGACTGCCCGCGCACTCCGGCGGGACCGTCCGACAGGACCATCTCCCTCAGTTCCAGGGCTGGTTCGGCCCTGGTGCGCCAGGTGGTCGCACCGGTCAGCAGCCGGACCTTCTGGCGGAGGGTCAGCTTGCCGAGGAGCCGTTCGCGTTCCGCCTCGTCGTCCGTCTTCTCCGTCAAGTGCGGCCTCATTTCCCGGAGAGCGCTCTCCCCGTCGGTGTTCGACTCAGTTGTAGACGCCGAACTCGTAGAGCGAGTAACCCCATCCGGTTCCTCGCGCGGTGCCGTTCACCCGTACGTAGCGACCCGCCCCGGTGACATCGAGGTCGTCCACTCCGCCGTTGCCGTCGGTGACCGTGCGGACGGTGGTCCAGTTCTGCCCGTCGTCCGAGGTCTGCACGGTGTAGGCCTTGGCGTACGAGGTCTCCCAGACCAGTTGCACATGGCGGAACGGGGTACGGGCGCCGAGGTCGACCCGCAGCCACTGGGGATCGCTCCAGTCGCTGGCCCAGCGGGTGTTGAGGTTGCCGTCCACGGCACCGGCCGCGGTGCAGGGACAGTCGCCGCCGCCGGTCTGGAACGAGGAGGCGGTGGCCGGCCGGCCGAGCGCGATGTTCGTTCCGCTCGGGACGGGCGGCACCACCCGCACGGACCGGGTCTCGACACCGACGTTGCCCCTGCCGTCCTTGACCTTGACGTAGAACTTCCAGACTCCGGGCCGGTCCGGCGCGGTGACGCGGAGCCGGCCGCCGCCGAGGTCGGTGAAGGGCAGCGGGTTCAGCTGTTTGCCCTGGTCGATGTACATGCTGTTGTCCAGCACCTCGTACGTGACCGGATCACCGTTCGGGTCCGTGGCCTTGACGGAGAGCGTGAGGTCGCGCCCGGCGGGCACCTTGCCCGCGTCCCCCTCCACGGTCAGGTCGGAGATGACCGGCGGGGTGTTGTCCCGGGAGGTGTCCGCGCCGTACGCCTTCTTCACGGCGTAGTACGACAGCCGCTTCTCGCCCGCGGGCAGCAGGTTGAACCAGATGCCGCCGAAGTCGTACTCGGTCCCGTAGTGGAACATCGTGGCACCGAGCGCGACGCCCTGGTGTCCGGTGACGCAGTTCCACGCTCGGGTGTAGCCGTCGGCCTTCGCCCGGTCGGCCGGTTCGGCGGGGACGCCGTTGGCGTCGTCCGGCACCTCCCACTCGCCCGCGGGGCCGGTTTCGGTGACGATGTAGGGCTTGGTGTAACCACCTTGCTGCCAGGCCGACTTGATGTCGCAGACCGCGTTGTAGGCGTTGACCGCGTACAGGTCCAGATCGGGCGCGTTCCGCTTGTAGTAGGGCCAGGCGCCGGTCCACGCGTCGGTCGAGGTGACGGGGTGGTTGGGGTCGACGGCGTGGATCTTCTTGGTGATGTCGTTCACGAGGGTGGTGTAGGCGTCCCGTTGGCGCTCCAACTCGGCGCCGCTGTAGCAGTTCTGGAGTCCGAGCACGGACTCGTTACCGACATCCCACATCAGGACGCCCGGGTTGTCCTTGTAGGCGGCGGCCCATTGGGGGAACTCGGTGAGCACCTGGTTCTTGTAGCCGGTGTCCGTCAGGTAGTTCACACAACCACCACTGCCGGGACCTCCTCCGGGCTGCAGCCAGAAGCCGCCGATCACCTTGATTCCCTGGGCCGCCGCCGCGTCGAACAGGGGCTTGCTGGAGGCGTCGGTGCCCCATGTTCGGACGGTGTTGACGCCCATCGACTTCAGGTCGGGCATGTAGCGCCCCGCGTCGGCGACGGCCGGCCCCCAGGTGAGGCCCTTGATCTGGTACGGGCTTCCGTCGACGGTCAGCTGCCAGTTGCCCTGCGAGCCGGTGACCTTGACGACGCCGCCGGCCGCCTGGGCCGGCTGGGAGGGCAGAACGAGTGCTCCCGCGGCGAGCAGGCCCGCGGTGAGGGGCGCCGCGACACGGCGCCGGGTGGTACGGGATCCGGTCATGAGAGTCCGTCCGGTGTACGGGTGGGGGGGAAGATCAGGGGATGTGAGCCGGGTGGTCCGAGGGTCCCGCCGGCCGGGGCCATGTACCGGCCGGCGGGAGGTGCCGCCTCAGGGAAGCCGGTAGTTCGCGTCGAGTGCCGCGCCCGCCTCGGGATGCGTCTGGTCGTAGCCGCGGGCGTCGCACTGGAGCCCGCCGACGACGCAGTGGTCGACGAGCGCCTTCTGTGTCGCCGGGTCCCACGCGTTGAAGAAGTCGTAGTGGAAGGAGTGGCCGGAGCCGCTGGCCAGCCTGACCTGCGACATGTCACCGTTGACCGGGAAGGCCATCTTGAACTCGATCATCGGCAGCGCGACCGGGTGGTCGTCCGGGCAGATGTTGTTGTTGGTACCGGGGTTGACCACCGGATAGGCCATGTGGCTCTGGTGGTTGGGGGTGTCCAGATACTTGCCGTCCCAGCAACTGGGCGCCTGGAAACGGATGTTGAGCTGGACGTCGGCCCTGTTCGGGCACTGTTGCGGGAACTCGATGTTGAAGAAGCTGTCGCCGCACTCCCAGCCCTCCACGAAGCCGCGGTGGTTGCGGAACTCGGCCGCCGACTGCATGGGACTGCCGACGACGAAGCGCAGACCCTTCGGGAAGGGGCGCACACTGGTGTAGTCGGTGACCCCGGCCTTGTAGTAGATGACCTGGGGGCCCACCGGCAGCACGGGCGTGTTGCCGTTGAGCAGGGTCGGCATCCAGTAGGCCGACTTGTCACCGGGGGCCCGGCAGGTGGTCCCGCCGGCGTCGAGCGAGGCGGTGGTGCTGGCCGCGCTCGTGGTGGTGTTGCCCATGAAGGTGTGGTCGTGCGACTTGCCCGGCTGACCGGGGTAGACGATCGGGTCGTCCGGCCGGGTGTGGGACACCGAACAGTTCGCCTGGAACTCGTGGAAGTAGCGGTGCGTCGGCTCCGCCTTGGACGGGACGACCCCGGTCACCTGCGGGTTCGCCGGGATGTAGCCGTCGCCGTCCGGGTCCTCGGGCGAGGAGAGCGTGGAGGCGGCCATCGCGTGCGCCGCGTGCACGGCCGGCGCACCGGCCACGGACGCCGCCGGGCGGGACGGGGGGTCGGCGCTCATCGCCACTCCGGCCAGGCCGAGCGAGGTCAGCACCAGCGCGCCGGACATCAGGATTCCTGAAACGATCTTCGATCTCCGTGCCATGGAGACCTCCTGCCACGTCGATGGGGACGGTGGGGGTCGGACGGCCGTGAGCGGCGATGAGCACGGTGCCGCCGGGCCGCCCGCGTGACGGTCCATCACATGTGCCGAGGGAACGGGAGAGCGCTCTCCCGCCGAGGAGTGTTGTGGCGGTCGCGCGGGAGTGTCAAGGGAGTTGACGAAGGATCACGCGACAGTCGTGCGCTCACCTCTTGAATACAGCTCCGTACCCGTCATCGATCTTCGAGTGATCCCATAGAGCGGTGAACCATCCCAAATCCACACCGTGTTGCCCTTCGCCGTGCAACAACATCCGGGACTGCGGTCACAACTCTTGACGCGTCGTTCACCTGGATGAAGCATGCATCGGCGAGAGAGCGCTCCCCCGTACCTCCCATCGTTCACTTTCTGAACCAGGAGAGTCGCCCCCCATGCCTCCAACCCCCACAGACGTCCCGGACTCCGGCCGTTCCCCCGTCGCGCGGCGCACCGTCCTCGGAGCGATGGCGGCCGGCGCTGCGGCGCCCGGACTGCTCGCGCTGTCCTCACCGGCGTCCGCCGTACCCGCCTCGCCCGCCGAGTCCGTCTCCCCCGCCCGGCAGCCGTCGGCGCTTCCCGGCGGCGGTGATCTCGGCCCGAACGTCATCGTGTTCGATCCCTCGACGCCGGGGATCCAGACCCGGCTCGACCAGATCTTCCGGCAGCAGGAGTCGGCGCAGTTCGGCACGGGCCGCTACGCGTTCCTGTTCAAGCCGGGCACGTACAACGGGCTCAACGCCCAGCTCGGCTTCTACACCTCGATCGCGGGCCTCGGTCTGTCACCGGACGACACGACGATCAACGGTGACGTGACCGTCGACGCCGGCTGGTTCAACGGCAACGCCACCCAGAACTTCTGGCGTTCGGCGGAGAATCTCGCCCTCAGCCCGGTCAGCGGCACGAACCGGTGGGCGGTGGCACAGGCCGCTCCGTTCCGTCGTATGCACGTCAAGGGCGGCCTCAACCTGGCGCCCGACGGCTACGGCTGGGCCAGCGGCGGTTACATCGCCGACAGCCGGATCGACGGCTCGGTCGGACCGTACTCGCAGCAGCAGTGGTACACCCGCGACAGTTCGGTGGGCGGCTGGGTCAACGCCGTCTGGAACATGGTGTTCTCGGGCGTCCAGGGGGCGCCCGCCCAGTCCTTCCCGAACCCTCCGTACACGACGCTCGACACCACACCGGTGTCCCGCGAGAAGCCGTTCCTGTACCTCAACGGCAGTGAGTACCGGGTGTTCCTGCCGGAGAAGCGCACCAACGCGCGCGGCGTCACCTGGGGCAACGGCACCCCGCGCGGCTCCTCCCTGCCGCTCGGCCAGTTCTACGTGGCCAAGCCCGGTGTCACCGCCGCCACCCTGAACGCCGCGCTCACGCAAGGTCTCCATCTGCTGCTGACTCCGGGGATCTACCACCTGGACCAGCCGATCCAGGTGAACCGCGCGGGAACCGTGGTCCTCGGTCTCGGCTACGCCACGCTGATCCCGGACAACGGCGTCACCGTGCTCAGGACGGCCGACGTGGACGGCGTCCGGCTGGCCGGCTTCCTGATCGACGCCGGGCCGGTCAACTCCACGACCCTCCTGGAGATCGGTCCGGCCGGGGCCTCGGCGGACCACTCGGCCAATCCCACCACCGTGCAGGACGTCTTCGTCCGTATCGGCGGAGCCGGTGCCGGCAAGGCGACGACCAGCATGGTCGTCAACAGCCGGCACACAATCGTCGACCACACCTGGGTCTGGCGGGCCGACCACGGTACCGGCGTCGGCTGGGACACCAACCGGGCCGACTACGGCATCCGCGTCAACGGCGACGACGTCCTGGCCACGGGTCTCTTCGTCGAGCACTTCAACAAGTACGACGTGCAGTGGTACGGCCAGCGGGGCCGCACGATCTTCTTCCAGAACGAGAAGGCGTACGACGCGCCGAACCAGGCCGCCATCCAGAACGGGAGCGTCAAGGGGTACGCGGCCTACAAGGTCGCCGACTCCGTGACCACTCATGAAGGCTGGGGACTGGGCAGTTACTGCTACTACAACGTCGCTCCGACGATCGTCCAGCACCACGGCTTCGCGGCGCCGAACAGGCCGGGCGTGAAGTTCCACGATCTGCTGGTCGTCTCGCTCGGCGGCAACGGACAGTACGAGCGCGTCATCAACGACACGGGCGCCCCCACCTCGGGCACCTCCACCGTGCCGTCCACCGTGGTCTCGTATCCCTGACCGTTCGCCCGGCACGGCTTCCACCGGCGCGCCCCCGGGAAGCCCGTTCCCGACAGGAGGACGGGCTTCCCGGGGCGAGGACGTGGCCGACGCCCGTGTTCGTCCGCGTCCGCCCGTGTCAGTAGCGCTGGGCCTTGACCAGCACGGCGGTGAGCTGGGGCTCCGCGGGCTGCCTGCTGATCACGATCGGCGTCGCCTTCTTCCCCGGCTCCAGGTTCTCCTTGCCTACGAACTTCGTCTCCACGACCTTGCCGTCGGGGTTCTTGAAGTCGACCTGCACGGCGTACGAGGCGGTCTTGCCGGTCGTGTTGGTGATGGTGACGAGGACGGCCCGCAGCCCGCCGGTCTCCGCCGTGGGCACGCCCTTCATGCTGACGTCGGACGTCGCGTTGCCGCTGCCCTGGACGCCCTTCAGCTCCTTCTCGGCGGTGGCCGCGGCGCGGACGGTGTCGGCGGAGACCGAGGCCGCGAACTCCGAGGCCCTGGCCTCCACGGAGGCCGCCGCCGACGACGCCCGCTCGCTGGCCGACGCGATGATCGAGGAGGCCGCCGAGGCGATGGCGGAGGGCGCCGACCCCGTGAAGTCGGACTTGTTCGGCGGGGTGATGGAGGCCGTACTGCTGCCGCCGCCGTCGTCGGAGCTGCACGAGACGAGAACGGAGCAGCACGCGATCACGGACAACAGGGCAGCGACACGCCGTGATCCGCTCCGGCCGTGGGGAACACGTCTGCTCATGGGGGCTCGTCCTCTTCCTGCCGTACGGGGCACGGGGGCTCGTCCTCTTCCTGCCTTACGGACTCCCTCATGCTCCGCGCCACGCCCGGCCAGGGCGAACCACGGGGGCCCATTGGGGTGGCGCACGACGGTTCAGCCCCCGTGCCGTGCTCCGTCGAGCCACGCGTCCGAGACCGCCAGGGCCGCCGCCATGATGCTGAGCTGCGGGTTGACCTCCGGGCAGGACGGGAGGACGGAACCGTCGGCGACGAGCACTCCGCGGACACCGCGGAGCCTGCCCTCGGGGTCGGCGGGTGCCCGCTGCGGATCGTCGCCCGCGGCCACGGTGCCGGTCGGGTGGAACGCCGACACGTGCAGATCACGGGCCCCGGCCGAGGTGAGCAGTTCGTCGAGCGCGTCGAGTGAACGGGCGCGGGGCGCGCGGGGGATTCCGGTGAGGACCTCCGTCGCCCCGGCGGCGAAGAGCAGGCGGCCCATGGCACGTACGGCGGTCATCAGGCGGTCGCCGTCGCGGGGGTCGAGGTCGTAGCGGACGAGCGTGCGGTCCCGGCCCCTGACCTGCCCCGAGGGACGGTCGGCGATCATGGCGCCGAGGGTCGCCAGATGGTCCGATCCCTCCAGTTCGCGCCGCAGTTCCCGGCCGAGGCCGGGCAGGACGAAGCTGCTCATGCCGGGTGGGCTCGCGGTCGCCTCGACGAGGATCCCCTGTGCGTGGAGTTCCTCGACCCCGACGCTCTGAAGGACGCCCCGCCAGGCCGTCACCGGTTCGGTGAAGCGTCCGGCGACGCTGGTGGCCGGGTGCACGCTGAGGTTGCGGCCCAGTCGGGGATGTCCGCCGAGGCCCGAGCGGCGCAGCAGGGGTGGGGTCTGGAGGGTGCCGGCGGCCGTCACGACGAGGGGGCTGAGGATCTCCAGTTCGCCGCCGTCGGGGCGGCGCGCCCGGACTCCGGCGGCGCGTGGCGGGCCGGGAACGTCGTGGTCCAGCAGGATGCGGTGGACCCGCGCGCCGGTGACGATCCGGGCACCGGCGGCGCAGGCGTCGGGCAGGACGGACAGCTGCACGCTCTGCTTGGCTCCGGTGGGGCAGCCCACGACGCACTGGCAGGAGCCCTTGCAGCCGGGGGCGTTGCGGCGCAGCGGGGCGGCCCGCCAGCCGAGCCGTCCGGCGCCGGTGAGGGTGAGCAGCCCGTTGTTGCCGAGGACGTCGAGGGGCTGGGGCGCCACGCGCAGGGTGCGCTCGGCCTCGTCGAGGAAGGGGCCGAGGCGGTCGGCGAGCGCGAACCCGAACAGGCTCCGCCAGCGCTCCCGTACGTGGTCCGGTGTGCGGTAGCAGGTGCCGGAGTTGACCACGGTGGTACCGCCGACGGCGCGGCCGACGGGCAGCAGGACGGGCGGCCTGCCGAGGGCCACCGTGGCGCCGCCGTCCCGGTACAGCTCGGTGAACCGGTCGAGGGGCGCCCGGCGGCCGAAGGAGGCCGTCGGGTGGTGCCTGCCCTCCTCCAGGACGACGACGTCCAGCCCGGCGCGCGCGAGGGTCCGTGCGACCATGGCGCCGCCCGCGCCGGAGCCGACGACGACCGCGTCGGCGGTGGTGCGGGCGGGCCATTCCTCGGCCGGTGTGCAGTCGAGGGGCGGATCCTGGGGGACGGCCCCGGGGGCGGGCCGGGCCTGCGTCCGTTCGGTGCCCGCGGCCAGCAGGACGGGAACCTTGAGGAGGTCGAGGAGCGGGGCGAGCCGGGGTCGCCGGGCCAGCGAGCGGAGTACCTCCTCGCGTTCCTCGGGGCGAAGCGCCGCCAGACGTCTGCCGGTGCGCGCGAGGGTGTACGACTCCACGGCGGCGACGGCGGTGCGTACTGCGGCGCGGGCGGGCCGGGGAAGCGCTGCGAGCACGGAATCGAGGCGGTGCGGCACACGGGCGGGCCATGCGGGGCCGCCCTCGTCGGCGAGCAGCGCGGCGACGAGCCCGTCGGCGGTCATCGTTCGCCCGCCTCGGCGTGGGCGGTGCCGTCGAGTTCCCAGGTGGCTTCCGGGCGCCAGTGGCCCCACCAGCGTTCCAGGACGACTCGGGCGTCGGCGGACTCGCTGTTGCGGCAGACGGCGCGGGCGCCGTCCGGGTCGCGGTATTCGAGGGTGAGGGTCCGTTCCGGGGGCTGGCGCACCTCGACGCGGATGCGGCGCAGAGCCGTCCGGCCGGTGACCGTCCACTCGGGCAGGCCCATGGCGGCCCGGAAGCGGCCGAGTCCCACCCGGCCGATGGCCGAGCGCTCCGGTCGCCGTGGCCAGGTGCGGCCGTCCCGGCGCAGGCGCAGGAAGACGAGCGGGGGCAGCCGGCGCAGGGCGGGCCGGGTGGACACGGCGGCGACGATCTCCAGGACGTCTCCGTCGCCGAGGTCCGCGTGCAGCCAGGTCCAGCGCTGCGCATTGCCGTGCCCGTAGATCCGGGCCGAGGCTCCGGGCGCGGCGCGCAGGTTCAAGGTCGTTTCCCCGTACGAGAATTCGCCCTCGTACGTGGCGCGGGCGGCCGGCAGCATCTGGGCCGCGGGCAGCACAGGGCGGCGCCAGGACCATCGGGGGAAGGTGAACAGTGGTGTTCCCTGGGGTTGTTCGATGAGTCTCCAGTGGAAGTCGCCCGCGCTGCCGGCGAGTTGTCCGCCGCCGCTGGTGACGTCCTCGGCCGTGAATCCGTCGGCCGGCCGGGTCCAGGGGACGGGTCCGAAGCGGGCGTGCCGCACCTCGCCCTCGCGGGGGAACACCGCGGCCCAGCCGTGGGCGAACGGCTCGGATCCGTCGGCGGGTGCGGTGAGTTCGTGGTGCAGCCAGACCCCGGTACCGGTCGCCGGGTCGGTGAGGGTGGTGTACCAGACCTCCGTGCGGCCCGGGGTGCCGTTCCATCGCGGGGCCGTGTGTTCCGCGGGGTCCTCGCGGCGCGGGAAGCGGAATCCGAGCAGGAAGGGGAGAAGGCCGGTGGCCAGGGGAAAGCGCAGGACGCCCTCGCCCACCCGCGCCGGGCCCTCGTGGACGGTGAACGGCAGCACGGTCATGGAGGTGAGGGGACGGCGGGGTGTCACCGACTTCCAGCCGTCCAGGGTGAGGCGGCGCCCGTCGGAGGTGAAGGTGAGCCGGTAGCGAATGCGCCGCCGGGCGATCGGCGACACCTCCAACTCGCCTTCGGCGCGCGGGTCGTCGGTGTGTCCGGCGATGCGTACCCGGCCGGTCAGGCGGGCCGGGGTGGTCCGGTGCGGGAGCAGGACCTGGTCGGCGACGGCGCGCAGGTCGAGCCGGATGCGCCGGTGGCCCGGTTCGCCGTCGAGGCGGACGGTGCCGAGCATCGTCTCCGTGAACCGCGTGCCCCTCACTTGAGGCCGTCCAGCATGATGCGTTCGGTGGCCCGCAGATAGGTGTCGGCCGCCTCGTGCGCTCGCCGGGCATCACCGGCGGTGACGGCCTCCACGAGAGGTGCGAGCCTCTCGTAGGCGGCCTCCGGGTCGGTGAAGGGCCCCTTGAGCAGGGAACGGACCGGCAGGTAGGCGTTGAAGAGGGTGTTCGTGAGCAGGACGTACACGCGGTTTCCGGTGGCGCGGGCCAGCGCGCGGTGCACCTCGACGTCGGCCAGCTGGACCGCGTCGGTACCCTCGGCCCGCCGTACGGCCGCGAGCAGCGCGCCGAGTTCGGCCCGTTGGGGGCGGGTGCCACGCTCGGCGGCCCGCTCGGCGATCAACGCGCCCACCCCGCGCCGCACTTCGAACACCTCGTGCACCCAGCCGGCGTCGTGCCGCACGAGCATGGGCAGGAGATCGGCCCCGCCGAGCCGGGCGTAGTCCCGCACCCGGGTGCCCACTCCGTGCCGGGTCTCCAGCAGTCCGGCCTGCACGAGCCGTCCGAAGGCGTGCTTGAGCGTGGTGCGCGTGACGCCGTACCCGTCGGCCAGCCGCCGCTCGGGGGGAAGGTAACTCCCCGCCGGATGACGGCCGTCGAGTATGTCCGTCCGCAGCCGGTCCTCCAGGACGTCCACGATGGTCTCGCGGGGCAGAGCCTCCACGTTTCCCCCTCCGGGCAAGTGGCTGAGTGGATGAGCCACTGAACCAGCGACCACCCCTGGGGGTCAACCCCTCGCGTGCGCTCAACCCTCCCCACCGCGAGGCGAGTTGGACCGGACCAATGCTGCGCGAATCGTTGACACGCCTGCCGCCCGGCAGGATTCTGAGAGCGCTCTCAAAAGGAAGCGGACGAGCCGCGTCCGCGTGCATCCACCTCGCTGAACCCCCACATCAAGGAGGCAGAGAGTGCGCGTACACATCAGATGGCCCGCCTGGGCGTTGGCCTGCGCCACACTCACCGCGGCACTGCTCACCTTCGGCGCGCCCTCCCGCGCCGAAGCCGCGGTACCGGCGACCATCCCCCTCACCTTCACCAACAACTCCGGCCGCGGTGACCAGGTCTACATCTACGACCTCGGCACCGAGCTCTCGACCGGACGACAGGGCTGGGCCGACACGAACGGCACCTTCCACGCGTGGCCCGTGGGCGGCAACCCGCCGACGCCCGCGCCCGACGCGTCGATCACGGGACCGGCCAACGGTCAGTCGAAGACGATCCGGCTCCCCAAGTTCTCCGGGCGGCTCTACTTCTCCTTCGGGCAGAAGCTCGACTTCCGGGTGACGACCGGCGGTCTCGTGCAGCCGGCCGTCCAGAATCCGAGCGACCCGAACCGCAACATCCTCTTCAACTGGTCCGAGTACACGCTCAACGACTCCGGTCTGTGGATCAACAGCACCCAGGTCGACATGTTCTCCGCCCCGTACGCCGTCGGAGTCAAGCTCGCCGACGGGACCACGAAGAGCACCGGGCACCTCAAGGCCGGCGGCTACAACGGCTTCTTCAGCGCGCTGCGCAGTCGGCCGGGCGGGTGGGCGAACCTCATCCAGACCCGGTCCGACGGCACCGTGCTGCGGGCACTCGCCCCGGGGCACGGCATCGAGGCGGGCGCGCTCCCGGCCGGCGTCATGGACGACTACATCAACCGCGTCTGGCAGAAGTACGGTTCGTCGACGCTGACGGTGACACCCTTCGGCGACCAGCCGAACACCAAGTACTTCGGCCGGGTCTCCGGTGGCGTCATGAACTTCACCAACAGCTCCGGAGCGGTCGTCACCAGCTTCCAGAAACCGGACTCGGACAGCGTCTTCGGCTGCTACAAGCGGCTCGACGCGCCCAACGACCTGGTGCGCGGGCCCATTTCACGCACGCTGTGCGCGGGGTTCAACCGCACCACGCTGCTGACCAACCCCAACCAGCCGGACACCTCGTCCGCGAACTTCTACGCGGACGCGGTGACCAACCAGTACGCCCGCGCCATCCACGCTCAGATGGCCGACGGCAAGGCCTACGCGTTCGCGTTCGACGACGTCGGGAACCACGAGTCCCTCGTCAACGACGGCAATCCGCAGCAGGCGTTCGTCACGCTGGACCCGTTCAGCTGACCGACGCCGCGTCGCGGGAGCGGGGGCGGGAGCGGGAGCGAAAGCGGGTCCCGGGCGGGAACCGCCCCCGCCCTCGCGTCCGTCCCCGTGCCGCGTCGCCCGGACCGCCTGGGCGTGGGTCGCCGTCAGCGGCCTCGTCCGTCGTCGCCGGGATCCAGACAGTGCACGGGGACCCGCTGGACCAGGTTGTTCACGAAGCCCCCGCGGTTCCACGGCTGTTCGACCGGCTGCGTGTGGCCTTCGGCATCGGTGGCGCGCGCACTGAGGACATGACGGCCGGGGGTCGCCGTCCACGTGAAGCTCCACGCGCGCCAGGCCCACCGGTCGGCGTTCGGCGGGTCCAGCCGTGCCGGGTGCCAGGAGCGCCCCTCGTCCGTGCTGACCTCGACGCCGGTCACGGGCGCGCGCCCCGACCAGGCCCGTCCCGTCAGGGTGACGACGCCCGGCGGGACCGCCCGCTCCCGCGACATGAAGTCGGGGAAGCCCGGCGGGACCAGCAGGGCGCGCGGGGCGATCCGGGTGACCGGCTCACCCTCGTCGGAGGCCTCCTGCCGCAGCCGGTACGCCACGGCCTGCTGGAATCCCCGGAACGGCGCGCTCGTCACCGTGATGTCCCGGAGCCACTTCACGTGCGCCATGCCGTACCAGCCCGGCACCACGAGCCGCAGGGGATGCCCGTGCTGCGGTGGCAGCGGGGCTCCGTTCATCGCGTAGACCACCAGGACCTCGGGCTCGTCGCCGCGCGCCACGTCCAGCGGAAGGGCACGCTGGTAGTCCTGCTCGACCCCGCGTTCCACACCGTGATCGGCTCCGGTGAACACCACGTCCACCGCGTCCGGTTCGACCCCGGCCTCGGAGAGCAGCAGGCGCAGCGGCACACCCGTCCACTCGGCCGTTCCGACCGCCTCCACCAGCCACGGCTGGCTGACCGGCCGGGGTGTCAGCAGGGCCCGCCCGTTGCCCGCGCACTCCATGGTCACCCGCTGCCTCACCGCGGGATACGCCTTCAGCTCGTCGACTCCGAGCAGCAGCGGGCGCTGCACCCGCCCGCCGAGAACGAGCCGCCAGGAGGCTTCTTCGGCGTACGGGATGTCGTAGTGCGTCAGCACATAGTGCAGCCCCGGCGGTGTGACCTCGTAGCGCAGCGCCTCCAGCGGCAGTCCGTGGTTCCGGGCGGCGAGGGCCAGCTCCTGGGCGCTGATGCCCTCCTCCGGGCCGGCCAGCCGGGCGGGTGCGCTCATGTCCTCGAGGCGATGGCCCATGTACCCATTGTCCGCCCGCCCGGGGCGGAGCCGCTAGACGGAGCGCGGGGTGACGCTCCGGTCGACCAGGTCGCGCCAGCCGGCCTCCAGACGCTCCAGCGGCATACCGCGCTGGCGGGTCAGATGGCCGATCAGCGCGGGGTCGAGGTATCCCATCAGGGTCTGGGCGACGAGCTCCGTGTCCGTGTCCGGCCCGGAGCCGGTCTGCCGCAGCAGCATGCACACGTGCATGAAGCGGACCCGGAACGGCGCGGAGGTGAAGCGGCGGGTGACCTCGGGTTCGGCGGCGAGGTACAGGTCGAGCTGTTCGGAGGTCTGGCGAAGGGCGTGGCATCCGAAGGCGTGCAGGCGCTCCACCGGTGGTGCGCCGGGGCCGAGCGGGGCCGGACCGCTGATGAAAGCGGTCTGGAAGCGCTGCTCGGTGTGGTCGAGCAGCGCCATCAGCAGGCCGGTGCGGTCGCCGAAGCGCCGGAAGACGGTCCCCTTGCCCACCGCCGCCGCGCAGGCGACGCCTTCCATGGTGAGCCTGGCCACTCCCTGCTCCTCGACCAGCCGCGCGGCGGCCTCCAGCAGACGCGCGCGGTTGCGGGCGGCGTCGGCGCGCAACGGGGCTTCCTCAGGCGCGGTGAGCTGCATGAGGACGGGCTCTCCGGGCGACTCCGGTCGCTTCGGAAACGGCGGAAGTGGCTGGGACATGAAGCCAGCGTAACGGCATCCGGGGCCAACTGGACTGCGGTCCGCTTCGGTGGTAGACCTTAAGCGGACTTCGGTCCGTTTTATTACGGCAGTGTTTCAGCGATTCCACCCCCCGGGAGATATCCATGTCCGTACGCATCCTCGCCCTCGTCGGCAGCCTGCGCGCCGGTTCCCACAACCGTCAGCTCGCCGAGGCGGCCGTCAAGCTC
This sequence comes from Streptomyces sp. NBC_00386, assembly GCF_036063235.1. NCBI lineage: Bacteria > Bacillati > Actinomycetota > Actinomycetes > Kitasatosporales > Streptomycetaceae > Streptomyces > Streptomyces sp. NBC_00386. Next base: position 8,851,797 of record NZ_CP107950.1, on the reverse strand, counting down.
GCCCCGGAGGGTGCCGAGGTCGAGCTCTTCGAGGGTCTGGCCGAGATCCCCTTCTACAACGAGGACATCGACGTCGAGGGCGCCGTGCCCGCCGCCGCCGCCCGGCTGCGCGCCGCGGCCGGCGAGGCCGACGCGTTCCTGCTCTTCTCGCCGGAGTACAACGGCACCATTCCGGCCGTCCTGAAGAACGCCATCGACTGGCTGTCGCGTCCGTACGGCGCCGGCGCCTTCGGCGGCAAGCCGGTCGTCGTGGCCGGCACCGCGTACGGCCAGTTCGGCGGCGTCTGGGCGCAGGACGAGGCCCGCAAGGCCGTGGGCATCGCCGGCGGCACCGTGCTGGAGGACGTCAAGCTCTCCGTCCCCGGCTCCGTGGTCCGCTTCGCCGAGACGCACCCCGTCGACGACGCCGAGGTCGCGGCGCAGCTCTCCGAGGTCCTGAACCGGCTGCACGGCCACGTCGGTGCGCCCGCTGCCTGACAACTCCCTTGTGGGCCGGTCCGGTTGCCCCGGACCGGCCTCCGGCATGTCGTCACTCGGTCACCGTTCGTCCCAAGATCGCCACGACTCTGGCGGAGCCTCACCCTCCGCGACAGGATGCCCGCATGAAGAGCGATCTCTTTTCCAGTGACCACATGGTGCAGCCGGCCGTGGCGGCGGGCATGACCGTCCAGAACGCGAAGTCCATCAAGTACGCAGTCCAGGGCGAGATGTTCGCGCGTCAGGGCGCGATGGTCGCCTACCGGGGCAGTCTCCAGTTCGAGCGCAAGGGCCAGGGCGTGGGCGGCATGCTCAAGCGCGCGGTCACGGGTGAGGGACTTCCGCTGATGACCGTCCGCGGGCAGGGCGAGGCCTGGTTCGCGCACGAGGCACAGAACTGTTTCATCGTGGGCATCGAACCCGGTGACGTGTTCACGGTCAACGGCCGCAACGTCCTGTGCTTCGACGCCTCGCTGTCGTACGAGATCAAGACCGTCAAGGGCGCGGGCATCAGCGGCGGCGGTCTGTTCAACAGCGTCTTCACCGGTCACGGCAGCCTGGGGCTGATATGCGAGGGCAACCCGCTCGTCATCCCCGTCTCCCAGCAGCAGCCGGTGTTCGTCGACACCGACGCGGTCGTCGGCTGGACGGCGCATCTGCGCACCTCGCTCCACCGCTCGCAGTCGATCGGCTCGATGATCCGAGGGGGTTCGGGCGAGGCGGTGCAGCTCAAGCTGGAGGGCGAGGGCCACGTGGTCGTACGTCCCAGTGAGGCGACACCGCAGAAGACGCAGCAGCACTGAATCCGGGCAACGGCGAGGGGGCCCCGCCGGCCGGCGGGGCCCCCTCGTGTCGTCTTCCGGAGCGGTTCGTCAGCGGCCGGCGGCCGGGGTGTTGGCGGCCGTGACGTTGACGGCGGCCCAGGCCGAGCCCACCGCCTTGTACTCGGCGCTGTTCGCGCCGTACATGTCGGCGGCGGCCTTCAGCGTGGCCTTGCGCGCGTCGTGGAAGTCGGTCGTGGAGACCATGTACCGGGTGAGCGCCCGGTAGAAGACGGCGGTGGCCTTGGTGCGGCCGATGCCGGTCACCCGGGAACCGTCGTACGTCGGCGAGTCGTAGGTCACGCCGTTGACCGTCTTGCGGCCGCTGCCCTCGGCGAGCAGGTAGAACGCGTGCGAGGAGACACCGGAGCCGGCGTGCACCTCGGTGTCGTACGCGGCGGGCGACCAGTAGTCGATCGTCTCCTCGAGGACGTCGAGGGACGGGTGGTCGAGGCGCCGCAGGAACTTCTGGGCGAGGCCCAGCTTCTCCCCCACCAGGTAGTTGGGCGGGTTCTTCGGGTTGTTCGCCGAGAACTCGACGTCCGAGCCGAAGATGTCGGCGAGCGACTCGTTCAGAGCGCCCGCCTCGCCGTACTGGTTGCCGTCGTCGTCGACGCGGGTGGGTTCCAGGGCGGCGGTCGCGTCGACCACCCCGTGGGTCAGCTCGTGGCCGGTGACGTCGAGGACGACGAGCGGCTTCTTGAACACCCGGCCGTCACCGTCGCCGTACAGCATGCAGCCGCAGGTGGAGTCCCAGAAGGCGTTGCCGACCTTGTTGCCGAAGTGCACCATTCCGCGGGCACCGGCGCTGTTGTTCTTGATGCCCTTGCGACCGAAGGTCTTCTTGTAGAAGTCCAGGGTCTGGGCGATGCCGTACTGGGCGTCGACGGCGGCGCTCGTCCGGGCCGAGGTGGTACCCGTGCCCCACTTGTTGTCGCCGTCGGTGAACGCCTTGCCCCGCGCGAAGGACTCCAGCTCCTGGCCCTTGGCGTCCCGGGTCTCGGTGTTCCACCGGGTCGGGTCCTTGAGCACGTAGCTGGTCCGCGCGGTCCGGGTGGTGGTCAGCGCCACCTTGCCGGCGAAGAGGGAGGACCCGCTTCCGGTGGCGGTCGCCGGGTAACGGCCCGCGGCGGCGGCGCTCGCGAGGCCGGACAGCCCGGTTGCGGCACCGGCGGCCGTGCCGGTCCGCGGGGTCGCGCTCTCGCCGCGCTCGCGCAGCGTCGCGGCCAGGGACGGGGATATGAACTCGTCGGTGTTCGGGGTGTTGCTGCGGATCCGGCCGGTACGGGCGTCCACGACGACCGTGCTCGACCCGCCGGCCTCCGTGGTGTCGCTGTCCATGACGAGCACCTGGTAGGCGAGGGCGGCGGCGCCGTCACGGGCGTCCACGACGAGCCGGGCGGTGCCCGCGTCGCCCTTCGCCACGGCCTCGGCCTTCCGCTCCGCCTGCTCCGGCGTCAGCTCCGCCTCGACGGTGGACGGCTCGACCACGTGGTCGGCGGCCCGGGTCACACCCAGGTACTCGCCCCGCTTGCCGAGGTGGACGACCATGTCGCCGCCGAGGACCGGGAGGCCCCGGTGGGTGCGGACGAAGCGGACGTGGCTCTTTCCGTCCGGGTCCGTCATCACGTCCTTGGCCCGGAGGGTGTCGCCGTGGGTGACACCGGTGGCCGAGGCGTGCGCGAACGCCGCCGCCCTGGCGGCGGACACCGGCGACGAGGCCGAAGTCGCCGCGCGGGCGGGCCCGTTCGGCGCGGAGGCGAAGGCGGGACCGGGGAGCGTGGCGGCCGTCGTCACGGCGACGGCGATCGCCACGCGGCGTATGTGGGGTCTACGCACTGAGTTCCTTTGTACAAGAGCGGCCGGGATCACCAACCGCCTTACGGCGCGGCGCCGTCGGGCACCACGGGGGCTGTCGGGTCCCGATCGGACAGATGTGCGGGGGAACAAGGTGGTTGCCCGGCCCGGCCGATCAGCGTCCGTGTGTGACCGATGTCGCACGGACCCGGCCCCGGAGCGGACAGGGCGGGAGTGCGGGCTGAGAGGCGAGGCGGGATCCGGGAACGCGGAGACCTCAGACGGCGCGGACGGCGAGGGCGGACAGCACGGTACGGAGTTGCGCCGCGGGCTCCTGGGCCGACGGCACCCCGGCGAGGAGCGTGTCCGCCGCGGCCAGGTGGCGGCGCGCCGCGCGCACGGCCTCCGCGCGGCCCCCGGCGCGCTCGACGAGAGCCGTCGCGCGGCGGACTCCGGATTCGCCCAGGACGGCTGAGGCCGCGAGGAGTTCTTCGAGTTCGCCGTACCCCGCTCCGCCGAGCGCCGCGAGCACCGGCAGGGTCTTCTTCCCCTGCCGCAGGTCACTGTGGACCGGCTTGCCGGTGACCGACGGATCGCCCCAGATGCCCAGCACGTCGTCGGCGATCTGGAAGGCGACGCCGAGATGGCGGCCGGCGCGGTCCAGCACGGCCACGGTCCGGTCCGGTGCTCCGGCCAGCCGGGCGCCGAGTGCCAGCGCGCAGCCGAGCAGCGCACCGGTCTTGCGCTCGGCCATCAGCTCGTACTCCCGTACCCCGACCGCGCCGGGCCCGGTCCAGGGCCGGTCGGCGAACAGCAGGTCGTCGGCCTGGCCACGGACCAGGTCACCGAGTGCGGAGGTCAACTGCCGTACGGCGGAACCGGCTTGGGGAGTGAGGGCGACGGTCTCGACGGCCAGCGCGAACAGCGCGTCGCCCGCGAGGACGGCGGGACCGGTGCCGTACGCCTTCCACACCGCCGGGCGCCCGCGGCGCAGCGGGTCACCGTCCATGATGTCGTCGTGGAGCAGCGAGAAGACGTGCACGAGCTCCACCGCGACAGCCCCCGGCACACCGGTCTCGGCCGGGCCGGAGACGAGTTCCGCCCCGAGGACGGCCAGCGCCTGGCGTACCCCTTTGCCCTGACCGTGGTCGGCGGGGGCGCCGCCGACCTCGCAGCGGCCGAGCGCGTACCGGGCCATCTCGGCCACCCACGGGTGCAGCGTGCCGATCGCCTCCGACAGTGCGGGAGCGGCGAGTTCGCGGCACCGACGCAGCACCTGCGCGGCGGCGGGCGACGGCGCGGGCAGCGCCGGGACGGTCGAACGGTCGAGGGCGGTGGACGTCATCCCGCGGCCTCCGTCTCGTCGGTCCCGGTCGTCAACCCGAGTTCTGTCCGTGCCCGTTCGACCATCCGGTGGGCGTGCCGCAGTCCGATGCCCTCCAGCGTCACGGCCAACTCGTCGAGTTCGGCGGCGGTTTCGGCGCGGTCGCGGCCGAGGCGGGCGAGGGACTTGGCCAGCCCGAGACGGGACAGGGCCGTGCCGCGCGGCTCGCTCATCGCCTCGAACTCCGCCAGGGCGCCCGCGTACACATCGCGGGCCCGCCCGTAACGCCCGGCGCGGTAGAGGACGTTGCCGCGCATCTTGTGGTTGTACGCGAGCGCGCCGGACAGCTTCATCGCGCGGCAGGAGACCTCGGCCTCGCTCAGCAGCTCCAGCGCGCGCTCCGTGTCCCCGTCGCGCACGGAGACGATGTCCGCGAGTCCCCGCAGCGCCCAGGCGTGGCCGCGCCGGTCCTCGGCACGGGCGGCTATCCCGGCCGCCTCCTCGAACATCGCGTAAGCGGTGTCGTAGGCGCCGGTGTTGCGGTGGATCTGGGCGATGCCCTCCAGGGCCCACACGGTGTGCCGGGCCTCGCCGCGCTTGCGGGCCTCGGCCAGCAACTGCTCGTGCAGTTCCGTCACGGCCGCGTAGTCGCCCTGGATGCGGCCGGTCTCCGCCATTCCGGCCAGCGAGTAGCCGCGCACCACGACATCCCCCGCCCGGCCGCCGAGTTCGGCGGCCAGCCGCAGCAGCCGCCACGCCAGCGGGAACGCCCCGCGCTGGCGGGCCAGGGTGCCGCCGCTCCACAGCGCCCACGCCATCGCGGCGCCGTCCCCGGCCTCCCGGGCGGTGCGGTAACTCGCCTTCCACGCCCGGTCGGCGTCCGTCACCTGCCCGAGCCGGCGGTGCGCCTCGGCGACCGCGAGGCCCGACCGGGCGGCCTCGGCGCGGGCGCCCGCACGCTCGGCGGCGCGCAGTTGCTCGGTGCCCGCCGCGAGGACGTCGGTCAGCGAGGAGTTCACCGACAAGGTGGTCAAGGCGCCCTGGTATTCCGGGGCGAAGGCTTTGCCGTACATGAGTGCCCTTCCGTCCGCCCACCGTCCGTCCCCGTACGGGCTCAGTCCGGTGGTGATGCCGTTCTCGACTCCTTCAAGGCGGTGACGTGCGGCGATCCCACTATGCACACCACGTATACACAACACGTATACATGGACTGTATACACGGACTGTATACGCAATGTTTATAGTGCGCCGATCACTGTCCGTGAACTGATGCTTCAGGGAGGACAGCGCGCCACGCGCCCGTTGCCGATCAAGACGGCGATCGCGTCCGGGAGGTTGCCTGGCCGCCCCGAACACGTTGCACGGCGGCCCGAACCGGCCACAGGATGGCGGCAGCAGAGCCTCCCCCGCGGAAAGCAGGCCACCGTTGCCCCAAGCACCTATGCACACAGGTGAGGCGCGGATCGACGGTTCGCTCGTACGGCGCCTGCTGGCCGGGCAGTTCCCCCAGTGGGTCCGACTCCCCCTGAAACGTGTGCAGTCGGCCGGTACCGTCAACGCCCTCTACCGTCTCGGCGACGACATGGCCGTGCGCCTCCCGCGGGTCGCGGACGGCGCCGACGACGCGCTCAAGGAACACACGTGGCTGCCGCGGCTCGCCCCGATGCTCCCGTTCCCAGTCCCCGAGATCCTCGGCCTCGGCACCCCCGCCGCGGACTACCCGTGGCACTGGTCCGTGCTGCGCTGGCTCGACGGCGACCTCCCTGCGCCCGATGCCCTGACCGACCCACGGGAACTCGCCGTCGATCTGGGGGTGTTCGTCACCGCCCTGCGCGGGATCGATCTGCCCGGCGGGCCGGACGCCTACCGCGGCACACCACTGGCCGCGGTGGACGCCGAGACGCGCTCGGCGCTCGACGACCTCCGCGGCGTCATCGACACCGGGGCCGCGACGGCGGCGTGGGAGGAAGCCCTGGCGGCACCGGCGTGGGCGGGACCGCCGCGATGGCTCCACTCGGACCTGATGCCGATGAACCTCCTGGTCCGCGGAGGCCGGCTCGCGGCCGTCCTCGACTTCGGCACCCTCGGCACCGGCGATCCGGCCTGCGACTTCATCCCTGCCTGGAACCTCCTGCCCGCGGCCGCGAGGCCCGCCTTCCGGGACGCGGCCGGCGCCGACGACGCCGGATGGGCACGGGGACGCGGCTGGGCCCTGTCCATGGCCCTCGCCCAACTCCCGTACTACCGCGTCACGAACCCGGTCATCGCGGGCAACGCCGAGCACGTGATCCGCGAAGTGCTGGCCGAACAGCGGGTGTCGTAGCCGCCGTCACGCGGTCACTCGACGAGGGCCTGCGTTCCGAGAACGCCGAGGAGGGCGACGCGCTCGGCGTCCTCCGTACCGGGCTCGGCCGTGTAGACCATGATCCGCAGGTCGCTGCCCGCGACGCTGAGCACATCGCAGTCCAGCGTCACGGCTCCGACCTGGGGATGGTCGATGGTCTTGCGGGAGGCCTCGTGACGGGCGACGGCTCCGGACTCCCACAGCTCCGCGAACCGCACGCTGTTCGCGCACAGCTCGTCGATCAGCTGCCCGAGACGCCGGTCCGTCGGGTACCGGCTCGCGGTCGCGCGCAGGTCGGCGGCGAGCGTCGCTTCGAAGGCGCGCCGCTCCCGGGGGGTGTGCCGCACCCGGCCGCCGGGGCCGACGAAGGCGCGCCACACACCGTTGCGTTCGTTGCCGCTCCACCCGGACGGATCACCCAGCAGCGCCGCGTACAGCGGATTGGCCAGCAACAGGGTCCAGGCCGCGTCGTACACCGCCACGGGCGTCCCGCTCAGCCGGTCGAGCAGCCGGTGGACGCCGGGGGTGATGTGGGCCGGCACCATGCCCCGGCCCGGCGGCACCAGCCCGGCCACCTGGAAAAGGTGCTCTCTTTCGGCTCCGGACAACCGCAGCGCCCGGCCCAGGGCCTCGACGACCTGCTCCGAGGGATGGGCCGCCCGCCCCTGTTCGAGGCGGGTGACGTAGTCGACCGAGATGCCGGCGAGCAGGGCCAGTTCCTCGCGGCGCAGTCCGGCCGCGCGCCGGGTCCCGCCGCCGGGCAGCCCGACGGCCTCCGGCGTGACCCGGTCACGCCAGCGTCGCACCGTCCGCCCGAACTCCGTGTTCGCCATGCCACCCACTGTGCACCCGCCCGGGCCGGCGCGCCTGGTACCGGCGGTCCCAGGAAGACCGGACTCCTGGCTGCGGGCGGCGGACCGCCGGACTCTGGACGCATGACCACAACACTAATCACCGGAGCGAACAAGGGCCTCGGCTTCGAGACGGCCCGCCGGCTCGTCGCGGCGGGCCACACCGTCTACGTGGGCAGCCGGGACCTGGAGCGCGGACGGCGCGCGGCCGCGGAACTCGGGGCGCGCCCGGTCGTCGTCGACGTCACCGACGACGCGTCCGTCGCCGCCGCGGCCAGGACCATCGAGGCGGAGGGCGGCCTGGACGTCCTGGTCAACAACGCCGGCATAGAAGGGCGCGGCGAAGGCAACAGCGTGATCGGGGCGGCGGAGGTGACCGCCGGGATGATGCGCGAACTGTTCGAGACGAACGTGTTCGGCGTCGTCCGGATCCTCCACGCCTTCCTGCCCCTGCTCCAGCGGTCGGCCGCCCCGGTCGTGGTGAACCTCAGCAGCGGCCTGGCCTCGCTGGACCGGATCACCGACCCCGCCGGCCCGGCCCACGCCTACCCCGGTGTCGCCTATCCGGCGTCCAAGACCGCCGTCAACACGATCACCGTGCAGTACGCGAAGGCGTTCCCCGGGATCCGTGTCAACGCCGTGGAGCCGGGTTTCACCGCCACCGACCTGAACGGCAACACCGGGATCCAGACCGTGGAGGAGGGCGCCGAGATCATCGTGCGCATGGCGCTGATCGGCCCGGACGGACCGACCGGCGGCTTCTTCGACGCGGCGGGCCCCGTCCCCTGGTGACCACGTCACCCGGCCACCCAGCCACTCGGCCACTCGGTCACTTATTGGAACGCATATTCGATTACGAGAGTACGCTGGCCTCATGGCCACGCACCTCCAGGGCTCGCTCTTCGACCAGACCGACGAACTCCGTCTCGGCGCCCTGAACGGGCTGCGGCGCACGACACTGGGCGACGGCGCCTGGATCGACCTGCTGCCCGGCTGGCTGAGCGGAGCCGACGAGCTCTTCACCCGCCTCGCCGCCGAGGTCCCGTGGCGGGCCGAACGGCGCCAGATGTACGAGCAGGTGGTGGACGTACCCCGGCTGCTCGCCTACTTCCGGGCGGAGGATCCGCTGCCGCACCCGGTCCTGGACGAGGCCCGGGACGCGCTGTCGGCGCACTACGCCGAGGAGTTGGGCGAGGCGTTCACCACGGCCGGGCTCTGCTACTACCGGGACGGGCGCGACAGCGTGGCCTGGCACGGGGACAGGACCGGCCGGGGCGCCCGCGAGGACACGATGGTCGCCATCGTGTCGGTGGGCGCCCCGCGTGATCTCCTGCTGCGGCCGCGCGGCGGTGGGGACACAGTCCGGCGCCCGCTGGGCCACGGCGACCTCATCGTCATGGGCGGCTCCTGCCAGCGCACCTGGGAACACGCGATCCCCAAGACGGCGCGGGCCGCGGGACCCCGGATCAGCGTCCAGTTCCGCCCGGACGGCGTGAACTGACCGGCGCGGACGCTCCCGCCGGGCCCGGCCGGCTCACGGCGCGAGCTGCGCCTGCACGGCGGGCGCGTACCGGTCGACGATGTCGTCGACGGGGGTGGCGCGCAGGTGCGAGCCCCGCGCGATCCCGTACATCACGCCGAGGCCGAGCAGTGTGCTCACGGCGAGTTCGGCGCGCAGGCCCGCGTCCTGCCCGCTCAGCCGGCCGGCGAGACGGTCGCTGACCTGGGCGCGGAAGTTGGCCCGCAGTATCTCGCCCTGCTCCCCCTGGAGCGGGGCGAAGACGATCCGCAGGACGGGGTCGGCACCGCGCTGGGTCTGGCCTTCGAGGAGATGGCGGACCATGTGCCGCCCGAGCTCTTCCAGCGGCGCGTCCAGCAGGGCCTCGGCATCGGACTCGAAGGACATGACACGGGCGAACAGCGCGTCCTTGTTGCCGAAGTACTTGAGGATCAGCGGTGCGCTCACTCCGGCCCGGTCGGCGACCGCCTTGAGCGTGATGTCCGTGTGCGCGTGCCGGGCCAGCAGATACCGGGCCGCGCGCAGGATCGCCGCCTTGCTCGCCTCGGCGTCACGGCGGGGGGCGGGAGCCGCTTCCGGCTCCTGGTCCGGGGCGGGCGCGGCTTCCGGTTCGCGGGGCGGGGCGGGCGCGGCTTCGGGATCGTGGTGCGGTGGAGCGGCGGCGGCCGGCTGCTCACCGGGCCCTGGCGCGGCCGGGGACGCCGTGAGACCGGAGTGCGGGGTGGTCACGGTGCTCAAGCTCCTTCGAGGGCCTCGTCGCGGGGTGCGCCGATGGGGCGGCCGGTTCGCGGGGTCTCGCGGGAGGCGGGGTCGGCGGGTATCGACAGTGCGGCGGCGCAGGCCACCAGTGCGACGGTACCCGCCATGGCGAAGGCCAGCAGATAGCCGTGCAGGGTCGGAACGGGGGCACCCGCGACAAGGCTCGTGTGGTGCACGAGCACGGCGGCCACGGCGGCACTGCACACGGCCTGCCCGATGGTGCGCATCAGGACGTTGACGCCGTTGGCGGACGCGGTCTGCCCGGCGGGCACGGCACGCAGGATCAGCGTGGGCAGGGCGGAGTAGGCGAACGTCGTGCCGATCGAGCAGACCGTGGCGCCCAGGATGATCGCCCACAGGTCACGGCTGTCGGCGATCCGCAGGACGTAGCCGGAGGCGATGATCGCCGTACCGAGGGCCAGGGTGATCCGGGGACCGCGGGCCGCCGATATGCGCGCCGAGACGGGCGACAGCAGCAGCATCGTCACCCCGCCGGGCAGCAGGCACAGGCCGGTCGCCACGATGGACAGGCCGAGCCCGTAGCCGGTGGCCTTCGGCGCCTGGACCAGCTGCGCCGTGACCAGCGAGTTGCCGTAGAAGGAGAAGCCGGTCAGCAGCGCGGCGATGTGCGGCAGGGCGACGCGCGGACGGGCGGCCAGCTTCAGGTCGACGAGGGGGCGTTCGGTGCGCAGCTGCTGTCGCCACCACAGCGTCAGAACGGCCGCGCAGGCGGCGAACAGCGCGAGGATCCTGGGGCTGGTCCAGCCCCAGGTGCCGCCCTGGGACACGGCGAGCAGCAGACACACCAGTCCCGCGGCAAGACCCAGGGCGCCCAGTGTGTCGAAGCGGCCAGGCTCCCGTACGGGCGACTCGCGCACCGCCCACCAGGCCAGTGCCGTCCCGAAGACACCGAGCGCGGTCGTCGCCCAGAACATGACGTGCCAGTTGGCGTACTGCACCAGGAGGGCGGCGAGCGGGAGGCCGAGGGCGGCGCCGATGCCCACGGTCGAGCTCATCAGGGCGACGGCGGAACCCGTGCGCTCCGGCGGCAGTTCGTCGCGCAGGATGCTGATCGACAGCGGGACCACGGCGGCGGCGGCACCCTGAAGCGCCCGCGCCACGATCAGGACGCCGATGTGGGAGGTGAGCGCGCACATCAGCGAGCCGACCGTCATCATCCCGAGGGCCATGAGCAGCACGCGCCGCTTCCCGTACATGTCTCCCGCGCGGCCCAGGACGGGGGTGAGCACAGCTCCGGCGAGGAGGGTCGCCGTCACCATCCAGGAGACCGCGCCCGCCGAGGCGCCGGTCAGGCGGGGCAGGTCGGGCAGCAACGGGACGACCACCGTCTGCATGACGGCCATGAGAATCCCGCCGAACGCCAGGACAGGGATCGCGAGCCGCTCGCGCAGGGCCGCCATCGGCACTCCAGAAGTAGACGTGGGAAAGAGGTGAATGACAATTCACCTTAGCGGTGAATTGTCATTCACCCCAAGCGGTGTCCGCTTCTCCCGGAGTGCGTGAGGGCGCCTCGGCGGCGCCGGGGTGTTTCCGGGGCGCGCCGGGGATTCATGAGTGGCGTGGGGCGGGCCTGTCCGCGTCGAGCACGGGCACTGGCACGGGCACGTACGGATATCGCCCGGCACGAGCCGGTACGGCTGTCGCCCCGGCACGGCTATCGCCCGGCGCGGGCCTGTACTCCGCGGGCGACCTTGGGGCCGAGCCAGCGCTTGAAGCGGCGCAGCGCCTCCAGCCGGCCGGCCGCGCGGTCGATGCGGTAGTACAGCTGCGGCGGGACGTACGGCAGCAGAGGCGAGTGACGCTGCCCGAGCAGGGCGAACATCTGCGCCGGCGGAAGACCGATGTAGCGCGGCAGGCTCTCGTACCACTGGGCGCTGTGGCGGGCCGCGCTCTGCACCGACAGCAGCTCGGACCTGCGCTTCTGCCCGTACCGGGTGAGAGCGGTCCCGAGGTCCGGGTGCTCCCGCAGCGCTCCGGCCAGGGCGATGGCGTCCTCCAGGGCGAGCGTGGTGCCGGCGCCGATCGAGTAGTGCGTGGTGTGGGCGGCGTCGCCGAGCAGGACGAGGTTGCCGCGGTGCCACGTCCGGTTGGTCAGCGTGCGGAAGGTGAGCCACTGGGCGGCGCCGTCGGGCTGCGCCCGGCCGATCAGCCCGTGCCCGTTCAGGAGGCGGGCGAAGAGCTTCTCCAACAGCGCGAGCCCGTCGGCCTCGCCCGCGCTGTCGAGCCCGAGGCCGGTCCAGGTCTCCGGGGAGCACTCGATGACCAGGGTGCTCCGGTCGTCGCCGAACCGGTACGCGTAGCACCAGATCCAGCCGTGGTCCGTCTCCACGAAGGAGAAGGTGAACGCGTCGAAGACCTTCGTCGTGCCGAGCCAGATGTAGTGGTTGCGCCCGTGGCTGATCTCGCTGCCGAAGTGGTCGGCGTAACGCTCGCGCAGGGCGCTGTTGACGCCGTCCCCGGCGACGACGAGGTCGGCGTCGGGGAGCCGGTCGGCCGCGATCTCGCTCTCGTACTCGACACGGACCCCCAGGGAGCGGGCCCGCTCCGCGAGCAGGTCGAGCATCCGGCGGCGTCCGATGCCGAATCCCTCGTCCCCCGGGGCCACTGTCGTGCGGGTGCCGACATGGGCGACGCCGTCGCTCCAGCTCACCGAGTTCTCGCTGACGGCGAGCGCGGACGCCGGGTCGCCCTCGCGCAGTCTGTCGAGCAGGCCCGCCCAGTAGGTCACGCCCCAGCCGTAGGTCGATCCGGCCGGGTTCCTCTCGTGGACGGTGATGTCATGCGACGGGTCCTGGAGCTTCATCAGGATCGAGAAGTACAGGCTTGCGGGTCCGCCACCGACGCACGCGATCTTCACGCGCACTCCCCTATGTTGCACAATGCGGTCGATTGACCACGAAGAGTAGCAGGAGCGCCATGCCCGCGGTTCGCGCCAGATCGCGGGCGTGAGCCGCGCCACGAGCCGGCCGCCGCGACCGCAAGATCATCGCCACGACGCCTTCCGGCCGAAGGATTTCCGCCTGTCGGCGGGCCGCGGACACCCGGACAGCAAGATCATTTTTGTTCAACCCTGCATGACATATACGCGATTGTCCGGATCACAGCCAACCGACATTCGGCGATTTCTCCCGTTGTTTGACGAACCGATAGGCATATCGGGTCATCAACACAGCTGATCACAGGAGGTCTCCGCATGCCGGAGCTCACTCGTCGCCGCGCCCTCGGGGCCGCCGCCGCACTCGCCGTGGGCGCGGGTGCCCAGACCCTGGCCGCACCCGCCGCGTCCGCGAACCCGAACGGACCGGCCGCATCGCGGCGGTCCATGGCCGGGCACCACCACGGCGGCCCGGAAGCCTTCGACGAGGTCTTCCAGGGGCGCCGCATCGAAGGCCGCCCGGTCACCGGGGGCGGCCACCACCACGGCGCCGGATACGCCGTGTTCGTCGACGGCGCGGAGCTGCACGTGATGAGCAACGCCGACGGCAGCTGGATCAGCGTCGTCAGCCACTACTCCCCCGTGCCCACCCCGCGCGACGCGGCCCGCGCCGCCGTCGTGGAGCTGCAGGGGGCGCCGCTCGTGCCCTTCGCCGCCAACTGAACCACCCCGCAAGCAGATCGTGGAGTCCCGCACATGACCGTACGCAAGAACCAGGCGAGCCTGACCGCCGACGAGAAGCGGCGATTCGTCGACGCGCTGCTGCAGCTCAAGCGCAGCGGAAAGTACGACGCCTTCGTCACCACGCACAACGCGTTCATCCTCGGCGACACCGACAACGGCGAGCGGACGGGCCACCGTTCACCCTCGTTCCTGCCGTGGCACCGCAGATTCCTTCTCGAGTTCGAGCGGGCCCTGCAGGCCGTCGACCCCTCGGTGGCGCTGCCCTATTGGGACTGGAGCACCGACCGCACCGCTCGGGCGTCCCTGTGGGCGCCGGACTTCCTCGGCGGAACCGGGCGCAGTCTGGACGGCCGGGTGATGGACGGTCCGTTCGCCGCCTCTTCGGGCAACTGGCCCATCAACGTCCGCGTCGACAGCCGCACTTATCTGCGCAGGTCGCTGGGCAACGGGGTGCGGGAACTGCCGACCCGCGCCGAGGTGGAGTCCGTGCTCGCCATGGCGACGTACGACATGGCGCCCTGGAACAGCGCTTCGGACGGCTTCCGCAATCACCTCGAAGGCTGGCGGGGCGTCAACCTCCACAACCGGGTGCACGTGTGGGTGGGCGGCCAGATGGGCACGGGCGTCTCACCCAACGATCCGGTGTTCTGGCTCCACCACGCCTTCATAGACAGGCTGTGGGCCCAGTGGCAGCACCGTCACCCGGGCTCCGGCTACGTCCCGCTCAAGGACACCCCGAACGTCGTCGACCTCGGCGAGACGATGAAGCCGTGGAACGACACCCGGCCGGCCGACCTGCTCGACCACTCCGCGTTCTACACGTTCGACACCGTCTGATCCCGGCCGCGGCGCGGGCGCGAGCAAGCGCCCGCGTCACGGGGAACGCCGGGGCTCAGGCTCCGCCCTGCACCTCGGTGCGGCACTCCGGGTGACCCCAGCCCTGGGCGTTCTTGGCGATGGGCTCGCCCGCGGCGTAGGAACGACCGCACACGCAACGGCCGTTGAACTTGGCCTTGATGGTGCGGCTCGACGCGCCCGGCCGGGACGTCTTGGCCGCGGGGCGGCGGCGGGCGGCACCCGAGGCGACCGGGGTGTCGGGGGAGGCGGGCGGCTCCGGGGATCCGAGGTCGCTGCCCGCGGGCTGCTGTACCACCGCGGCCTGGCTGGCGGCACGGTCGGCGAAGTCGTTCAGCGGGTCGCCGTCGACCTGGTGGGCGGGGACGTAGCGGAACTCCACCGTACGTCCGGTGAGGAGTTCGTCGATCCGGGCGACCAGTTCCTGGTTGGCGACGGGCTTGCCCGCGGCCGTCTTCCAGCCCTTGCGCTTCCAGCCCGGCAGCCAGGTAGTGACGGCCTTCATCGCGTACTGGGAGTCCATCCGGATCTCCAGCGGCACATCGACTGCCACGGACGTCAACAGGCGTTCCAGCGCGGTCAGTTCGGCGACGTTGTTCGTCGCCGTGCCCAGCGGTCCCGCCTCCCAGCGGGCCGGGGTCTCGTCCCCGTCGGCGACGACCCAGGCCCATCCGGCGGGTCCCGGGTTTCCCTTCGAAGCCCCGTCACAGGCGGCAACAACGCGTTCAGGCATGACCCCGATCATGCCACGCCCGGCCGCGGGCCCCGCGCACGGAGTGGCGGGGAGCGGTACCACCCCGCCGGTGACCGGCGGGGTGGCGGCCACGGACGAGCGTCAGGACACGTCCGTCATCCCGGGCATCTCGCCCTGGGTCGCCTTCATGTCGATGACGGAGAACGACGCGCCCTGCGGGTCGCTCAGCGCGGCGAACCGGCCGAAGGGGCTGTCCATCGGCCCGAAGCGCAGGACCGCACCGCGCGCGGTCGCCTTGGACACCGCCTCGTCGCAGTTCTCGACGGCGAAGTAGACGTTGACGTACGACGGGACCTCGGGCGGGAAGTCGTCCGTCATCTTCATCCGGCCGAGCACCGGGTTCCCGCCGATGTTGAAGACGCGGAAGTCGACTGCGTCGTCCTGCACCTGCTGGGCGGTGAAGGGGAAGACTGCCGGGAAGAACGCGTCGGACTTCTCCGGCTCACGGGTGAAGACCTCGGCCCAGGCGTACGAGCCGGGCTCGCCGATCGACTCGAAGCCCTCGTGGACGCCCGCCTGCCAGACGCCGAAGACGGCCCCGCCGGGGTCCCGGGCCAGCGCCATCGTGCCGAAGTCACCGACCTGCATCGGCTCCATCAGCACCTCGCCGCCCTGGCTCCTGATCTTCTCGGCGGTCGCTGCGGCGTCGGGTGAGGCGAAGTACAGACACCAGGCGGACTGGCCCTCCTGCCCCGGCATCGGCGGTACGACGGCGGCCACCGCCTTGCCGCCGGAATAAGCCTGTGTGTAGTTCCCGTACTCCGAGGACGACTCGCCGAACGTCCAGCCGAGCACGTCCCCGTAGAAGCTCTTGGCCCCTTCGACATCGCTGAACATCGCGTCCGCCCAGCAGGGCGTTCCTTCAGGCTGTACGGCCATGACCCGACCTTCTCCTGTTCGGTGAACGATTGCGCTGTTCACGCTAGCCAGCCTTCACCCGGGCCGCGCGCCGAACCGGGGGCCCTGCAGGACACTGGAGGCGGACCGGTCCGGCCATCGACGGGACGGGGCACGGGATGATGCGGGCATGGGAAGTGGTCCGGCCGGGGCCGGTCGAGGGGGAAGCACTGCGCCTCGCCGAGCGACCGGTGCCGGAGCCCGGCCCCGACGAGCTCCTGGTCCACGTCCGCGCCTGCGGGGTGTGCCGCACCGACCTGCACATCGCCGAGGGCGACCTGCCCGTACACCGCCCCGGCGTGACACCGGGCCACGAGGCCGTCGGTGTGGTGGGGGCGACCGGCGGCGCGGTGAGCGGCTTCGCCCCGGGTGACCGGGTGGGGGTCGCCTGGCTGCGCCGTACGGACGGCACCTGCGGGTACTGCATGCGCGGGTCCGAGAACCTCTGCCCGGCGTCCGAGTACACCGGCTGGGACGCCGACGGCGGTTACGCGGAGTACACGACCGTACCGGCCGCCTTCGCCTACCCGCTGCCCGACGGCGTGGACGACGTCGCCCTGGCCCCTCTGCTGTGCGCGGGCATCATCGGCTACCGGGCCCTGCGCCGGGCCGCGCTGCCGCCGGGCGGGCGGCTCGGCCTGTACGGCTTCGGCGGCAGCGCCCACCTCTGCGCGCAGCTCGCGCTCGCCGAGGGCGCCACCGTGCACGTACTGACCCGCGATCCGGCCGCACGACGGCTGGCGCTCGGCCTGGGGGCCGCGTCCGCCGGCGGGGCGTACGACGAGCCGCCCGAACCGCTGGACAGCGCGATCCTCTTCGCGCCGGCCGGTGATCTGGTGCCGGTCGCCCTGCGGGCACTCGACCGGGGCGGTGTCCTGTCCGTCGCCGGCATCCATCTGAGCGACATCCCGCCGCTGCGCTACGAGAGCGACCTGTTCCAGGAGAAGGAACTGCGCAGCGTCACCGCCAACACGCGTGAGGACGGCAGGGACTTCCTGGCGCTCGCAGCCCGCCACGGCATCCGCGCCACGACGCACGCCTATCCCCTGGAGGACGCGCCGCGGGCGCTGCGCGACCTCAAGGCGGGCCGATTCGACGGCGCGGCGGTACTGGTGAACGACCGACCGCCGCGGCACTGAGCGTGCGGGCGGGCCACCCCCGTGCGTGGATGGACCCAGGGGGTGCTGCGGTGGAGGTGTGATGGCTGGCCGGGGCAAGGACGGGACGGCGGGTGCGGGGGTGCCGTCCGACGCCTCGGAGGACGCCGTCGAGTCGATCGGCACGACGCTCGACGAACGCACGACCTGCGAGGAACTCGTCGCGTTCGTGTGCCGGCACTTCTGCGAGACCGCCGCGGTGGACCTGCTGTCCAAGGACGTGACGGCCGGCCGCCGTACTTCGGGCCCGGAGTTCACCCGCGTCGCCGAGGCCGGCCGCACCCGGCTGCTCATCCCGTTGGAGGGCCGGCGCCCGCTGTCGGTCCGGGCACTCGACGAGGGCCGTCCGATCGCCGCCTCGATCGACCTGTCCGGCCGGACACCCCGGCAGGTCATGGCCGTACCGCTCCTCGCGCACGGTCGCCTGTACGGGGTGCTGCTCGCCGTCCGGCCGGGCGCGCCGTTCACCGGCGCCGACGTGGCGGGCGCCCACCACGCGGCGCGGCTCACGGCCGTGCACCTCGGCCACTCGCGCGAGCACGCATCCCTCCGCGGCACGGTCCTGGACCTCCAGCGGGCACTGCTCGCCGCACCGGGCCGGCCGCATCCGAACATCGACCTCGCCACCCGCTATCTGCCCGCGGGCGGCGGTTCCCTGGTGGGCGGGGACTGGTTCGAGACCGTACGGCTGCACTTCGGGCGCACTCTGCTGGTCGTCGGCGACGTGATGGGCCACGGCCTGGACGCCGCGGTGGACATGAACGCGTACCGTTCGATGCTGCGCTACGTCGCCTCCACGGATCTTCCGCCCCACCGGGTGCTGCGCCGTCTGGACACCGCGGTCGCCGAGGACGCCGGCCGGCGCCCGGCCACCTGTCTGCTCGTGCGGGTCGATCCGGCGCGCGGTATCGCGGTGATCGCGGGTGCCGGGCATCTGCCTCCGGTGGTGTTCGCCGGTGACGGCTCGGGCGAACTGCTGCCGCTGCCGGTGGGTCCGCCGCTGGGCACGGGGGTGGGCGGCTACCAGCAGGTGGTCCGCAGGCTCTCCCCGGACGACACCCTGGTGATGTTCACCGACGGTCTCGTCGAGCGCCGCGACGAGGACATCGACGAGTCGCTGGCACGGCTGGCCGCCCTGCGGCTTCCACCGGGTGCCGGGGTCGACGCCCTGCTCGACGAGGTGCTGGTCGCGCTCGACGCCCGGCACGCGGAGGACGACGTGGCGGTGCTGGCGGCCCGGATCCGCCCGCGCGACCACCCTGCCTGAGGCGCCCCGGCACCCGTCGTCCGCCGCCCGTCGCCCGTCGTTGTCCCCCGTCACACGTCTTGCGCCCCTTGCGTCACTCGCACACCTTGCGCCCGGCGTCCCCGTCCCTCCGGCCGGGACAGGGAGCCTGTCCCGGCCGGAGGGCGGCGGCCGTCGGTCATTCCCCCGCGTGCACCCTTTCCAGGGCCGCCATGTCCAGCTTGGTCATCTTGTACATCGCCTGGGCGGTACGGGCGGCCTTCTCCGTGTCCGCGTCACCGAGCAACTCGATGAGCCCGTCCGGGACGATCTGCCAGGACAGTCCGTACTTGTCCTTCAGCCAGCCGCAGGGACCCGCCTCGCCCCCGTCCTCGATGAACTTGTCCCAGTAGTGGTCCACCTCTTCCTGGCCGTAGCAGTGGACCTGGAACGAGATCGCCTCGTCGAACGTGAACTGCGGGCCTCCGTTGACCGCGACGAACTTCTGACCGTTGGCCACGAACTCGACGGCCAGCACGGAGCCGGGCGTCCCGGGCCCGGCCTCGGTGTAGCGGCCGACCCTGCCGAGCCGGGAGTGCTTGAACATCGAGACGTAGTAGTGCGCGGCCTCCTCGGCCTGGCCGTCGAACCACAGACAGGTGGTGAAACCGTCGGCGGGCATGTGTACCTCCTCGGGCGGAAATCGTCGTCACCTCTGTCGACCGATCCTCGTCCGAAAACTCATCGGCCGCGCGCGCACGACCTCACCCGCGACGACCGGGCAGCCCGGTGCGCGCCCCTTCACCCGCCTCGACCATTCTCGGCCGCCCGGGACCGGCCCGACCTGGTCACCCGGAGTGGTCGCACCCGCTCGACCATGACCGTCGGGGGTCGACGCGGCCCCCGGGACCGCTGTCCGGTGACACCTGGCTGCCGGCCCCCGGTCCCGCGGAAAACCCGTGCCGGGCGAGCCGGGCGCGGAGTTAGCATCCCCGGACATGAATCCCACCGACTCCCCCGGCGTCCATCCGTTCCGCGTCGACTTCCCGCAGAGCGACATCGACGACCTGCACCGCCGTCTCGACGCCACCCGCTGGCCCGACGAACTGCCCGGAGCGGGCTGGGCCTACGGAGTCCCGAAGGACTACCTCCAGGATCTCGTCCACCACTGGCGGCACGCCTACGACTGGCGCGCGGCCGAGGAACGCCTCAACTCGTGGCCGCAGTTCACCACCGACATCGACGGCGCGCGCGTGCACTTCGCGCACATCCGCTCGCCGGAACCCGACGCGACCCCGCTGATCATGACCCACGGCTGGCCCGGGTCCATCGTCGAATTCACCGATGTCGTGGGGCCGTTGACCGATCCGCGCGCGCACGGCGGCGATCCGGCCGACGCCTTCCACCTGGTCGTGCCGAGCATCCCGGGCTTCGGGCTCTCGGGGCCGACACGGGACACCGGCTGGGAGTTCACCCGGGTGGCCGCAGCGTTCGCCGTACTGATGGAGCGCCTCGGCTACCGGCGATACGGCGCACAGGGCGGGGACTGGGGCGGCGCCGTCTCGCGCGAGCTGGGGCGGGCGCACCCCGACCGGGTGACCGGCGTCCACCTCAACCTGCTGCCCGGGTCGTCCGCCGTCACCGAGCCGACCGCCGAGGAACTGGCCGCGCTGAGCCCGTACGAGCGCGAGCGCACCCTCGGCTCCTGGCGGCGGGGCCAGGAATGGAACCGCGAGGAGGCGGGATACGCCGCGCTCCAGTCCACCCGGCCGCAGACCCTCGCGTACGCCCTCACGGACTCTCCGGTCGGTCAACTCGCCTGGATCGCAGAGAAGTTCAGGCAGTGGACGGACTCGCGGGACCGTCCCGAGGACGCCGTCGACCGGGATCTGATGCTGACCAACGTGATGCTGTACTGGCTGACCGGAACGGCCGGTTCGTCCGCGCGGATCTACTACGAGCGGGCCCACGCCGCCTACTGGGGCACACCGCCCGAGCCGTCGACGGCTCCGACGGCCCTTGCCGTCTTCCCCGAGGAGAACTTCGTCGCGCTGCGCCATGTCGCGGAACGCACCGACACCATCGTGCGCTGGACCGAGTTCGACCGGGGCGGTCACTTCGCCGCGATGGAGGAGCCGGATCTGCTGGTCGCGGACATCCGGGCGTTCTTCCGCCAACTCCGCGCGACCGCCTGAGGAACGGTGCCGGTCCTCCGCCGGCCCCGCCCTGCGACGGCGACGGTGACGGCAGTCGCGAGGACCTTGCGGGAACACCCCGGAGACTTCGGCTCTGCCGACAGCGAATCTGCCACGGGCCGAGAAATCCGCTCCGGCACCGGCACCGGACCGAGAGTGGAGTCAGCGGCGACGCCCGCCGCGTCACGACCAGGAGGATCCATGACTCCCCTCATCACCGGCCGGTATCCGGACCGCATGCCGCGGGCCGAGGAGGGCGACACCCCGGCGACCCGCTACGACGACCATCTGGCCGCGCAGTTGCTGGCCCAGCGGATCGTCTTCCTGGGCACCCAGGTCGACGAGGTCTCCGCGAACCGGGTGTGCGCCCAACTGCTCCTGCTGTCCGCCGAGGACGCGCACACCGACATCAGCCTCTACATCAACAGTCCGGGTGGTTCGGTGACCGCCGGGCTCGCCATCTACGACACCATGCGGCTGATCCCCAACGACGTCTCCACGCTCGCGATGGGATTCGCCGCCAGCATGGGACAGTTCCTGCTCAGCGTGGGCACCCGCGGCAAGCGCTTCGCCCTGCCGAACGCGCGGATCATGATGCACCAGCCGTCCGCGGGCATCGGCGGCACCACCGCCGACATCGAGATCCAGGCGCAGAACCACGAGTTCACCAAGCGGGCCATCGAACGGATCACCGCGGAACACACCGGCCAGAGCGAGGAGACGATCTCCAGGGACGGTGACCGCGACCGCTGGTTCACGGCGGAGCAGGCCAGGGAGTACGGCATGGTGGACCGGGTCGTGGAGTCGCTCGACGATGTGCGCCCGGCCGCGTCACGACGACGGATGGGACTCTGACATGGGTACGTACACGATCCCGAACGTCGTCGAGCGGACCCCTCAGGGCGAGCGGTCGTACGACGTCTTCAGCCGGCTGCTCTCCGAGCGGATCATCTTCCTCGGCACGGAGATCGACGACGGTGTCGCCAACGTCGTCATCGCGCAACTCCTCCATCTGGAGTCGTCGAGCCCGGAGAGCGAGATCGCGATCTACATCAACTCGCCCGGGGGATCGTTCACTTCGCTGATGGCCATCTACGACACGATGACCTTCGTACAGGCGCCCATCTCGACGTTCTGCGTCGGGCAGGCCGCCTCCACCGCCGCGGTGCTGCTCGCCGGGGGTGATCCCGGGCGGCGGTTCGTCCTGGAACACGCCCGCGTGCTGCTCGGCCAGCCGGCCAGCGGCGGCCGTCAGGGCACGGTGTCGGACCTCAGCCTCCAGGCCAAGGAGATGCTGCGGATCCGCTCGCAGGTCGAGGAGGTCCTGTCCCGGCACACCCACCACGACGTCGCCACGCTGCGCGCGGACATGGACCGCGACAAGATCTTCACAGCGCAGGAAGCCGTGGAGTACGGGCTCGCGGACGAGATCCTGAGCCGCCGGCTCGCCGTGGTCTGACCTCGGCGAGCCACGCGGAACAGCGTCAGGCGGCGAGACACATTCCGTCGTACCGCGAGGCCGAGGACGGGGTGGACGCGGAGCGGCTCCGGACGGACTCGACCCGGGTGTGCCGGGTCAGCTCACGCTGGGCCAGCGACAGCAGTTCGGTCAGACCCAGACCGAGGGCGCGCGCGGCCGCGGCGAGGACCTCGGAGGAGGCCTCCTTGCGGCCGCGTTCCACCTCGGAGAGGTAGGGCATGGAGATCCGGGCCGCGTCGGCCACGTCCTTGAGCGTGCGTTCCTGGGCCAGTCGCTCGCGCCTCAGGACGTCGCCGACCAGGTCGCGCCACAGCGGCTCCTTGGCTGTGGGAGCGGGAGCCGCGGGTCCCCGGAGCGGCGCGAGCCCCGGTGGCCGCGGTGCTCGGCCCGGGGCACCGGCCGGCGGCGCTGCCCGGGCAGGCTCTCCCGCCGCCGGGCGCAGGGGAATGACGCGGGCTTCGTTCGTCACGTGGTCGCTCACCCCTTCAGCCTAGAAGCGCGGGGCCGTACGGGAAGGGACCGGCGTTCCGCTCTCGGTGAAGCCGGGGTGCGTCGCCCAGGACCCTCAGCCGCCGTCGCCCGCGGCGGGAGAGGAACCGGGCGACTCCGGCGACTGTTCGCCGGACGACGAGCCGGACGCCGGGGCCGACTCCGTCACGGGCGGCGGGGGCTCGCTGGAAGGACTCTCCGGTTCCACCGAGGACGGCGCGGAGGAGGACGGTTCGGAGGAGGACGACGACGGGGACGAACTCTCGGACGACGGCGAGTTCGAGGTCGAGGTCGAGGTCGAGGTCGACGGGGACTCGGAGCCCGAGTCGCTGACCGACGGCGAGGGCTTCACCGGGGGGTGCGTCTTCTTGTCCTTGTCCACGTCGTCACCCCGGTGCCGCTCGATCCACTCGTTGCTCTCGGGGTCGTAGAGCACGAACACATTGATGACCGTGGTCGACGGCGCGACGGCCACGGAGTTCTGCGGACGGTACGACGGCCACGGGTCGCCCGTCGTCTTGACGTTGCCCTTCTGCGGTACCGGTTCGAGCAGCGGGTTGCCGCAGGCACAGCGCACCCGGGGCACACCGCGGGAGTCCACGAGAACGGCGGTGCCTGCCTGGAGGACCGCCTGGTAGCTGGTGGGGGCGCCATTGCGGTAGCCATGGTTGGTGACACGGGTGTCCAGGCGCAGTTGTACGGGGGTCAGGGAGCGCAGATACACGGGGACCGCGTTCGGCTGGATGCCCTCGACCGAGGCGAAGGCCTTGTTCTTCGCGGGGTCCGCCTTCAGAGCGCTGACCTGCTTCTCGACGTCGCAGCTCGACACGTTGCGGGTACCGCCGTAGAGACCGGGCGCGTTGCCACTGTAGGTGCCGGCCTTGTCGGCGGGCGCCGACGAGGCCGATGCCGCGGGCGTCTCCGACTCGATGGAACTGTCGTTGGCGGTCGACTCGGTGAACGGGTCGGGCCCCGACTTGTCCGCGGACTGCGCGAAGACCTCGCTGCCGGCGTTCTTGGCCCCGCCGCCGTTGTTGGTGAAGACCAGTCCCAGGATCACCGCCGCCGCCACGACACCGGTGATCAGCGCGACCCGCGGCGCCGACCGCCACCAGGGCCGTTCGGGTCCCCCACCCGGCTGCCCAGGGCCGGTGGCTCCACCGCCGGGCCCCTCGGGACCCGAGCCACCGCCACCCGTACCACCGCCACCCGTACCGCCCCCTCCCGTACCACCGCTTCCCGGTCCACCGGCTCCGTCGCCCGCGCCGGAGGCGCCGCTGGGCGGTCCCGCGGGCGGAACGTTGACGGGCTGGGTGGGGCTCGGCTGCGACGGGCCCGACAGCGGGCCCGAAGGCGGTCCTGTGGGACGGCCGGAGGACGGCGGTTCGACGCTCACAAGCTCTTCTCCCGATGGAGGGATGCGGTGGCACCGAGGTGCTTTTGTACTGCTTTCCTACATAACGCAACCATTGTGTGCCCCGGTCCGCCGGTGCCCGCAAGCCGACGCGGTCGGCTCTCCCGAGGGGCGGACGGTGTCGGTGCTGCTTAGCGTGGCAGCGTGAGTCCCCAGACACCGTCCGCCCAGCCGGCCCACAGCAGCGGTGCAGGTCCGGCCGCCCGTCACGGCTGGCTCCAGGCCCTCGCGGCCGTACTGGCCGGTCTGGTCCTGATGGCTGTGGTCGCCGCTCTCGGCCTGTGGGCCTCCGGGGCCACCGACCTCCCCGACAACGCCTATCCGCGGGTGGTCGCGGCCACCCTGGTCACGGCGGTCGGCGGGACCATCGAGTTCACCGGCGACGCGGGAGCCATCGCCGAGACGAAGGCGGGCCTCACGGTGATTCCGCTGTCGGTGACCCTGACCGGGGCGCTGGTGCTCGGGGCGGGATTCCTGCGGCCGCTGCGGCACCGCGCCGTCGCCGGGGCGACGGAGCTGGCCGGCTGGGCCGGACGGCTCGCCGTGCTGTGGCTGCTCGTCCTGATCGGGCTGGCGCTCGCGGCCCGCCAGAACTTCACCATCGACCTCGGGGACGGCACCATCGGCGCCATCGGCGACCTGTTCGGCGCAACGCCCGAGGTGGGTTTCAAGGCCGCCATGGCACCGACGCTGGTTTTCGGGGTGCTGTGGCTCGCCGGCGTCTTCGTGATCGCGCTGCTGGTCTCGCGCGGTGCGCCGCTCCCGGCCCGGCTGCTGCGCTTCCAGGAATCGGTACGGCCGGCCGCGTACGCCATGGTGATCCTGCTGCTCGCCTGCGTGGGCCTCGGCGTGGTCATCGGACTGGTCGTGGCGGCGACCCGCGGGCATCCGGCCGAGACCTTCGCCGTGATGCTCCTCGGCCTTCCCAATGTCGTCTGGCTCGCGTTCACCATCGGGCTGGGCGCCACCTGGAACGGACGGGTGGACGGGCCTTTCGGACTGCCGATGCCGCACGTTCTCGACGAGGTGCTGCGCACGCCGGACGTGTCCGCGCTCAACCTCGGCTCCCTCGCCGACTACGACGGCAGGGTCTGGTGGCTGGTGGTCGTCGACGCCGTACTGCTGCTCGGGGCGGCGTTCCTGATGGCGGCCCGCTCACCGGCCCGGACGCGGGCCTGGCAGCACGCCGTCCGCATGGCGGCCTCGCTGGCGCTGACGGTGCTCATGATCTGCCTGCTGGGCCGGATCTCGGCGCACTACGGCCTGTCGATCCTCGGCCTCGGTGACATCGGCGGAGGCCTGAAGGGGGAGCTCTTCCTGAAGCCCCAGGTGTGGGGCGCCCTCGGCCTCGCCGTGCTGTGGGGGCTGGTCACCGGTTTCCTGGGCGCCCTTCTGGCCAAGGGCGTCCGACGCAAGGGCGAGGTCGGGTCCACCGGCCACCGTTGACCGATACCGACGAACGACGGCTGACGGTGGCGCCTCAGCCCCGGAACACGGGCCGGGCCCAGACGGGCGGCTGCGGCACGGGCCCGGGGCCGCCCGGCGCCGCCTCGGCCTCCGTGCTCGACCCGGTGCCGCTCCCGGTCACCGGGCCGCGTGCGGCGACCCGCAGCGCGCTGACGAAGGCCAGGCACGAGTCGTACCGGTCGTCGGGGCTCTTGGCGAGCGCCTTCGCGAGGACCGCGTCGACCGCCTCCGGGATGTCGGGGCGGTGCGTGGTCAGGGCCGGCGGCTGGTCGTACTGGTGGGCCCACAGCAGCGCCATGTCGTCGTCGCGCTGGAAGGGCGGCCGGCCGGCCATCGTCTCGTAGACGACACAGCCGAGGCTGTAGACGTCGCAGCGGCCGTCGACCGGCTTGCCGGAGATCTGCTCCGGCGCCACGTAGTCGAGGGTGCCGACG
This sequence comes from Streptomyces sp. NBC_00386, assembly GCF_036063235.1. Taxonomy (NCBI): domain Bacteria; kingdom Bacillati; phylum Actinomycetota; class Actinomycetes; order Kitasatosporales; family Streptomycetaceae; genus Streptomyces; species Streptomyces sp. NBC_00386. The sequence continues at coordinate 8,825,898 of NZ_CP107950.1, read as the reverse complement.
AACTGTCCGACGCTCGTGAACCCGGTCAGCGACAGGGACTTCTTGGTCAGTCCGAAGTCCGTGAGATAGACGTGTTCGGGGTGGTCGCTGTCGGTGCCCTGGGCCACCAGGATGTTGCCGGGTTTCACGTCCCGGTGCACCAGGCCGTGGTCGTGGGCCGCGTCGAGCGCGGAGGCGACCTGGATGCCGATCCGGGCGGCCACGGTGACCGTCAGCGGACCCTCACGGTCGAGAAGATGGCGCAGGTCGCGTCCGGCCACGTAACGCATGGCGATGTAGAGGACGCCGTCCGTCTCGCCCGCCTCGAACACGGGCACGATGTGCGGGTGGTCGATCGCGGCGGCCACCCGTGACTCATGGGTGAAGCGGCCGCGGAAGGTGTCGTTCCGGGCGAGTTCCGGGGCGAGCAGTTTGAGCGCGACCGTGCGGTCCAGACGCAGGTCCTTGGCCTGGTAGACGACGGCCATCCCGCCGCGGCCGATCTCCCGCTCGATCCGGTAGCCCGCGATCTGCCGTCCGATCAGGTCGGAGGGCCGCCCCGAGAACGGGCTGGTGTCCCGCCCGGACGTCTCGTCCATCAGCCGTCACCCCGGTCCTGCCCCGCGCCGTGCATCAGTCCTCGCTCCCGTCGTCGCCGTCGTCACCGCCGTCGTCACCGCCGAAAGTGACCAGGCGGGTGGGCTCGTGTCCGCCCGGAGGCCCGCCCCGAGGCCCACTGGGGGGCCCGCCGGGAGCGGGCTCCCGCACGATCCGCGTCGGCTCCGCCTGGCGCCCGCGCGCCGTGCTCGGCCCCTGCGACCGATCCCGCTCCTGCCGCCGCTCGGAATCCTGCGATCGGCCGGGTTCCTGCGACCGGTCGCGCTCCGGACCCCGATCCTGCTCCGGACCTCGGTCCCGCTCCGTGCCCCGGTCCCGCGACTGTGCCCGGTCCCGCGACGGTTCCTGTTCCCGTGGCTGGTGTGCACTCTCGCGTCGTGCGGTCGAGGGGGTGCGCTCGGCCGCGAAGGTGCTCAGCCGCGTCCCGTCGCAGTAGACCCACCGCTCGTGCTCGCCGTCGTACAGCCACAGCGACTCGCCGTCGACGACCACGCCGATCCGGCTGCCCTGCGTCCGGGCACGGAAGTTCTCGGCCTCGAGCTGCCCGGACGCCAGTTCCTCGGCCGCCTGCCGGTAGTCGGTGAGCGCCTGCTCGACGCGGGCCAGCAGCGGGCGCGGATCGGCCGTGCGGGCGAGCGGACGGGTCGCCGCCGGCGGTACCTGCGGTACGGCGATCAACAGGCGGCCGTCGACCCAGGCCGACCAGCCGTTCGCGCACACGATCCGCCCCCAGTCGCCGAGCCGGTCGACGAGTTCGACCGGCAGGAGCGCGTCCAGGGGAACGGTGGGGCGGGACGGGTCGGGCGACTCCCAGGCGGGCAGCCCGTCCTGCGGAACGACATGCGTCGGGCGGAAGCCGGGGGTCGTCATCGGCGGCTACTTCCGCATGACCGCGGGCTCGTGCCGTCGCAGCAGCCGGGCGACCAGCCAGCCGAAGACGACGGAGAGCACCACGAGCATGCCCATGTTGATGAGCCACGCGCTGGTCGAGTGCCGGAACATCGGGTCGCCGGTCAGCTCGCCGGGCACGATCCGGGCGAGGCCGATGGTCCCGGCCATCGCGCCCAGGGCCCAGCGGGAGGGCACGAGCCAGGAGAGCTGCTCCAGACCGGGCACACCGTGGAGCTTCAGCAGGGCGCCGCAGAACACCACCTGGACGATGGCCAGCAGCACCAGCAGCGGCATCGTCACCTCCTCCTTGCGCACCACGGCGGAGACGAGGAGGCCGAGCATCATCGCGGTGAAGGCGAGCAGGGCCACGGCCAGCGTGATCTCCAGGAGGGGTGGCATCAGGACGCCTTCACCCCCGGGGGCGTTGAGGTCGACGCCGAACAGGCCGACGAGGGTGAGCACGACGGCCTGGAGCACGGTGATGGTGCCGAGGACGACGACCTTGGACATCAGGTACGCCGATCTGGACAGGCCGACGGCCCGTTCTCGCTGGTAGATCGTCCGTTCCTTGACGAGTTCGCGCACGGCGTTGGCCGCGCCGGTCAGCACACCGCCGACGCACAGGATGAGCAGCGCGTTCATCGCCGTCTCCTGGGTCAGCTTGCCGCCCGCGAGCGCCCGCGCCATCGCGCCCATCACGAACGGCAGGGCGATCATGATGGCGAGGAAGGTCCGGTCGGCCCCGAGCGCGGCCGCGTAGCGGCGGACCAGGGTACGGAGCTGGGAGCCCCAGCTCTGGGCCTTCGGCGGCGGTCCGACGAGGGCTCCGGTGGCCGCGTCCGGCATCTTCGGCTGCGAGGTCGACTTGTCGATGTACTGACCGTGGAACGGCGAGTCCCGGTACTCCCCCGCCCAGTCACGGTCCGTGTCGCGCTCGAAGGCTTCGAACGCCTCGGGCCACTGCCGGTAGCCGAAGAAGGCCAGAGTGTCGTCGGGCGGCCCGTAGTAGGCCACCTTGCCGCCGGGCGCGAGGACCAGGAGCCGGTCGCAGACGTCCAGGCTGAGCACGCTGTGGGTGACCACGATGACGGTTCGGCCGTCGTCGGCGAGGCCGCGCAGCATGTGCATCACCGAGCGGTCCATACCCGGGTCGAGTCCGGAGGTCGGTTCGTCGAGGAAGAGCAGGGACGGCTTGGTGAGCAGTTCCAGGGCCACGCTGACGCGCTTTCGCTGTCCGCCGGACAGACTGTGGATGGGCTGGTCGGCACGTTGCCCCAGGCCCAGTTCGCCGATCACCTCGTCCACCCGGGCCAGGCGCTCCTCCTTGGCCGTGTCCTGCGGGAAGCGCAGTTCGGCGGCGTAGGTCAGCGCCCGGCGGACGGTCAGCTGGGCGTGCAGGATGTCGTCCTGCGGGACCAGGCCGATGCGCTGGCGCAGTTCGGCGTAGTCGCGGTAGAGGTCACGGCCGTCGTAGAGCACCGTGCCGTGGTCGGCGGGCCGCTGTCCGGTGAGCGCGTTCAGGAGCGTGGACTTGCCGGCACCGCTCGGGCCGACGACGGCGAGCAGACATTTCTCGCCGACGGGAAACGACACCTGGTCCAGGAGCGTCTTGCGGCCCTTGTCCACCTCGACGGTGAGGTCCTGCACGTCGAGGGAGACCTCGCCGCTGTCGACGTACTCCTGCAACTGGTCGCCGACGAGACAGAACGCGGAGTGTCCGATGCCGACGATGTCACCGGGTGTGATCAGGGCACGCTCGACGGGCTGTCCGTTGAGGAACGTGCCGTTGTGGCTGCCGAGGTCGACGATCTCGTACGTCCCGTCGGGCCTGGCCTGCAGTTCGGCGTGGTTACGGGAGACGATCAGGTCGTCGATGACGAGGTCGTTGTCGGCGCCACGGCCGATGCGGACGGTGCGGGACGGCAGCGGCCGTACGGTGGTCGGCTGTCTGAACGTACCGGTGGCGGCCGGCATGGAGACGGCCGAGGGGCGCTCCGCGGCAGGTGGCGGGCGTCGGACGAGGACGGCGCGCGGGCCGTCGGCGGGACTCCCGAAGCGGATCACGCTGCCGGGTCCGACGCCCCATTCGTGGACGCGTCGGCCGTCGGCGTACGTGCCGTTCGTGCTGTTCTCGTCCTCGAGCGTCCAGTGATCTGCCTGGGGCCGCAGCACCGCGTGGTGCCACGAGACCCGGACGTCGTCGATCACGACGTCACACAGCGGATCGCGCCCGACGTGGTAGTCGTGGTCCGGGCTCATCACCGTCGAGCCCGTCTCGGTTTCGAGGACGAGCTCGGGTGCAGTCGCCGTGAGCGGCCTCTCTGCCATGCCTGAATTCTAACGATCTGCCCACATAAGCGCCTGATCTGCGCCCGGTGGCCGGGGCGCGCGAACGGTCAGGCGGCGGAGGTTCCGAGGACCGCGGCGGTGCGGTGCATGCGCAGCGCGTCCACCGATTCCGCGAGCAGCTCGTACTCGGTGGTGTCGTCACTGGTGGAGACGCGGACGAGTTTGCCCGCGGCCAACTCCTCGGCGACCAGCTCCTGTTGCCCCGAGTCGCCGCACCAGGAGCGCAGCATGGTCGGGACGTCGGGAACGCTGTCCCCCACCGGGGCGATCGAGTTGGGCGGAAAGGCGGGATCCTCGGGCTGCGGATCGAGCCGTTCGGCCATCCAGGCCGCACGGTCCCGCATCCACCACAGGGCCAGCGCGAGGGTCGGCGCGCGATAGGTGCCGAGGGGTACGCCGACTCGCTGACCGCCGCACATGCCGTACGCGGTGACATGGCACAGGAATTCGTCGTGCACGATCTTCCCCCATTGGCGTCGCTCGTCGCCGGTCCGGCCTCACTTTCCCTGCGGCTCATGGGCTATGCTCCGTGCAATTGCACAGGCATGGCTGAATTGCCCTACTGATTGAGTATCGTCACTACTGACACACTGTCACCACGTGAATTCAGCCAGTCTCTTGGCATATTCATCGCCGCGGTTGGCCGAAACGGCATCGACAGCTTTTCCGGTCCCGGAACCCACCCCTGCCTTCAGGCCCCTGAACTCCGGCCCCCGGCATGACCCGTGAGGCGATCGACGCGGCGCCCGTCACGGTGGTCGTATCACTTCCCGGAGCCGAACACCGGCTCGGGACAAGGACCTTGACCATGCATACGTGCCCCGATGGACGCCGGTTCACCATGTCCGCGAACACCGACCGCCACGAGACCGCCGTCACGCTCGGTTTCGAGGAGGTCCCCGACGCGGTCACACGTCGGGGACCTCGGCGTACACCGGCGGGCGCGCCCCGCGCCGTAGGTCCTACGCCCTGGCCACCGCGTCGATCCGGGCGAGTTCGTCCTCGGTGAAGTCCAGGTTGGCGACGGCCTCGACGCTGTCCTCCAACTGCCGCGGGCTGCTGGCACCGACCAGGGCCGAGGTGACCCGGCCGCCGCGCAGCACCCAGGCCAGCGCGAGCTGGGCCAGCGACTGGCCACGGGACTTGGCGATCTCGTCGAGGGTCCGCAGCCGGCCCACGAGGTCCTCGGTGACCGTGTCCGTGCTCAGGAACGGACTGTCGCTCGCGGCCCGCGAGTCCTCCGGGATGCCGTCGAGGTAGCGGCCGGTGAGCAGGCCCTGCTCCAGCGGCGAGTACGCGATGGAACCCACCTGGAGCTCGTCGAGCGCGTCCAGCAGCCCCTCGTCCTCGGGGCGGCGGTCGAGCATCGAGTAGCGCGGCTGGTGGATGAGCAGCGGGGTGCCCAGCTCGGCCAGGATCCGGGCGGCTTCACGGGTCTGCTCCGCCGAATAGTTCGAGACGCCGACGTACAGCGCCTTGCCCTGCTGGACGGCCGAGTGCAGGGCGCCCATCGTCTCCTCCAGCGGAGTCTCCGGGTCGGGGCGGTGCGAGTAGAAGATGTCGACGTAGTCGAGGCCCATCCGGCCCAGGCTCTGGTCGAGCGAGGACAGCATGTACTTGCGCGAGCCCCATTCGCCGTACGGGCCCGGCCACATCAGATAACCGGCCTTGGTCGAGACGATCAGCTCGTCACGGTGGTGGGCGAAGTCCGCCTTCAGGGCGTCGCCGAGGGCGGACTCGGCCGCGCCGGGCGGCGGGCCGTAGTTGTTCGCCAGGTCGAAGTGGGTGACACCGAGGTCGAAGGCGCGGCGCAGGATCGCGCGCTGGACGTCCACAGGCCGGTCGGGGCCGAAGTTGTGCCACAGACCGAGCGACAGCGCGGGAAGCTTCAGGCCGCTGCGTCCGGTGCGCCGGTAGGGCATGTCCTCGTAACGGTCGGGGTGCGGGGTGTACAACGCGTACTCCTGAGAGGCCGGGGGAAACAGGCTGCCTCCACTCTCGCGCGCCCCGCGGGCAGCGGTCCAACGGAAGGATCGGATGGCATTGAGCGATCCCGCTTCTCAATCGGTCCGGGCGCCCGCCGGTCGGCGCCTACCCTTGCCTCTCATGGAACTGCGTCATCTTCAGCACTTCGTCGCCGTCGCCGAGGACCGGCACTTCACCCGGGCGGCGGAGCGGCTCATGGTGTCGCAGTCGGGTCTCTCCTCCTCGATCAGAGCGCTGGAGCGGGAGCTCCAAGCGCCTTTGTTCGTCCGTACGACCCGCCGGGTCACCCTCACGGAGGCCGGCCGCGCCCTGTTCGTCGAGGCGGAACGGATCCTCGCCCAGGTGCGGTCGGCGCACGACGCCGTGGCCGCCGTACAGGGGGTGCTGCGCGGCACTCTGTCCCTCGGCACCGAACAATGCATCGCCGGCGTGCACTGCGCCCGGCTGCTCGCCGCGTTCCGGCGGCGCCATCCGGACGTGGAGATCCGGCTGCGCCAGGCGGGTTCCGAGGCGCTGGCGGAGGAGGTCGCGGCGGGCCGTCTCGACCTGGCCTTCGCCGTGCGCACCCGTGCCGATGCCGAGCATCTGCGGTCGGTCCCGCTGGCCAGTGAGCCGATGACCGTGCTCTGCCACGCCGAGCACCCGCTCGCGACCGCCGCCGTCGTCACGCCCGAGGAACTGGGCGGGGAGGCCTTCGTCGACTTCCACCCCGACTGGGGTCCCCGGCGCACCACCGACGCGGCCTTCGCGGCAGCGGGTGTGCGACGGACGGTGGCCCTGGAGGTCAACGACGTCCACAGCCTCCTGGAGCTCGTCCACGAGGGCCTCGGCATAGCCGTCGTACCACGCCATTTCGGTCACAAGCCGGAGGCCCGCGATCTCACCGCGCTGCCTTTCAAGGGCGCCTCGGAGGGCTCATACGAGACGGTCGCGATGCTGCCTTTGGCGGAGGCCACGAGCCCGGCCGCGCGGGCCCTGATGACCCTGCTCGACGCCTCTCAGGAAGGTGCCTGAACCGTCCGGGACGCGCGGCGACGGCGGGGAGGCGGCGTGCCCGGCACCGTTTCAGGACACTCGGGCGGTTCCGGACGCAGGGACGGGCCCGATGGGCGATGGTGGTTCCATGCTTGCGAAGGACATCCTCATCGACGGATTCGGCCGCATCCGGGAAGAAGTCCGTGCCACTGTCGACGGGCTCGCGCCGGACGCCCTCAACACCCGCCCCGACGAGACCGCGAACTCGATCTCCTGGCTGGTCTGGCACCTCACCCGGGTCCAGGACGACCATGTCGCCGACGCGGCCGGGACGGAGCAGGTGTGGCTCACCGAGGACTGGGCGAAGCGTTTCGCGCTCGACCTGCCGCGCGGCGACACCGGGTACGGCCACACGTCCGGGAAGGTCGCCCGGGTCCGGGTGGAGTCGGGCGACCTGCTGCTCGGCTACTACGACGCCGTCCACGAACGGACCCTCGCCTACATCGGCGGGCTGGCCGCCCACGACTTCGAGCGCGTCGTGGACGAACGCTGGGACCCGCCGGTCACCCTGGGCGTACGCCTGATCAGCGTCCTGTCCGACGATCTCCAGCACGTCGGACAGGCCGCCTACGTACGCGGACTGGTTCAGCAGTCGTAACCGGGACGCACGACGTCCTCGGTCCGGTTCAGCAGTCGTAGCCGGGAAGCACGACGTCCTCGATGAGGGCCTTGCGCTCGTCGAACGGGATGAACGCGCTCTTGACCGCGTTCACGGTGACGGTGCGCAGATCCTCGATGCCCCAGCCCGCCTCCTCCACGAGCAGCGACATCTCCCGGGTCATCGTCGTCCCCGACACCAGACGGTTGTCGGTGTTGAGGGTGACGCGGAAGCCCAGGTCGCGCAGGGCGGTGATGGGGTGCTCGGCGATGGACTTCGCCGCGCCGGTCTGGAGGTTGGAGGTCGGGCACATCTCCAGGGCGATGCGGCGGTCGCGCACCCAGCCGGCGAGGCGGCCGAGCTTGCCGTCCACGATGTCCTCGGTGATGCGGACGCCGTGGCCGATACGCTGGGCGCCGCAGACCTGGAGCGCCTGGTGGATGCTGGGCAGACCGTGCGCCTCGCCGGCGTGGATGGTGAACGGGACGCTCTCGCGGCGCAGGTGCTCGAAGGCGGCCAGGTGGTCGGCGGGCGGGAAGCCGTCCTCGGCGCCCGCGATGTCGAAGCCGACGACTCCGGCGTCTCGGAACGCCACCGCGAGGTCGGCGATCTCGCGGGTCCGGTCGAACATCCGCATGCCGCACAGCAGGGTGCCGACGCGCACCGGGTTGCCCGCGGCGGCCGCCTTGGCCATACCGGCGGCGAGGCCCTCCTGCACGGCCTCGACGACCTCGGGCAGGGTCAGCCCGCCGTTGACCATGAGCTCGGGCGCGTACCGCACCTCGCCGTAGACGACACCGTCCTCGGCGAGGTCGAGGACGTACTCCTCGGCCGTGCGGAGCAGGCCCTCGCGCGACTGCATCACGGCGAGGGTGTGCTCGAACGTGGCTATGTAGCGGACCAGGTCGCCGGAGTTGGCGGCCTCGTAGTACCAGTCGGCCAGTTCCCGCGGGTCCGTGGTGGGCAGGGTGTGGCCGACGCTCTCCGCGAGCTCGACCAGGGTGGCCGGGCGGAGGCCGCCGTCGAGGTGGTCGTGCAGGACCACCTTGGGCAGGCGGCGGATCGTGTCGATGTCGATGCGGGGCGCGGTCATGTGCGGTGTTCCTCGGGAGGTCGTTCGGATCGGGAGGGTTCGGAAGAGTACGGGGCGTACGGGAGGGTGCGGAGGACCGGGCCGGTCAGCCCGCGGGCTGGAGCAGGTCCCAGCGGTTGCCGTACAGGTCCTGGAAGACGACGACCGAGCCGTACGGCTCGTGGCGCGGCTCCTCCAGGAAGGTCACGCCCGCGGCGCGCATCCTGGCGTGGTCGCGGGCGAAGTCGTCGGTGTACAGGAAGAAGCCGACACGTCCGCCGGTCTGGTCGCCGATCCGGCCGCGCTGCGCCTCGTCCTTGGCCCGGGCGAGCAGCAGCCCCGTTCCGCCGCCCTCCGCACCCGGCTCGACCACGACCCAGCGGGAGCCGTCGGGCCTCGGGGTGTCCTCGACGAGGCGGAAACCGAGGGCTTCGGTGTAGTGGCGGACGGCCTCGTCGTAGTCGTCGACGACGAGGGTGACCAGGGCGATGCGTCTCATCGGACCTCTCCAGGGTTATACGTAACACGCAGGGTACGTCATTCCCTGCCGGTCGCCGGGGTGGCTCCCGTCGCCGGTCACGCGGGATGGGAGGTCGGGCCGACGGCACCTTCCCCCACCAGATGACACGGCACCGCTCCCCCGCCCGGTGACACGGCGCCGATTTCTCTGCCGGGCGACACGGCACCGCTTCTCCGCCGCGTGACGCAACGCCGACACCCGCCGGGTCACGGGACGCCGACTTCCTCGGGCGATGGGACGCTGATCTTCGTGGAGCAACCCGGTGACAATCCCGGACGCCCATCGTCTACAGTTATGTAGACGAGACCGCGACGCAGCTGGGCGCGGGCGAGCAGTCCTGCCCCCGTGCGCGCGTCCCGTGGAAAGGGGCCACAGTCATGTCCGCCGCCCCGGGCGCCTCACCCGCGCACGAGGCCGACGCCACCCAGGCCCGGCCATGAAGCGACACGGCACCAGCGACATCGCCGCGTCGACCGCGCTGGGGAGCCTGGTGGCGTTCGTGCTGCTGGCCCTGGTCGTGACCGGTCACGACGGTGCACCCCTGTCCGGCGACTCCGAGCTGACCTCCTGGTCGCTCACGCACCGCCCGGACGTGGCGCTCGCCATGGCACGCGGCGTGACCTACACCGGCACCGGTGTCGTCCCGTACGCGCTGGTCGTCCTGGCCGGCCTGCTCCTCGGCCGGACGGCACGCCAGCGGGTCCGCGCCGTCGCCGCCTGTGTATGCGCCCTGGCCGCCGCACAGGCCCTGCGGTTCGCCGTGATGTCGCTGATCGCCCGTCCCCGGCCCCCCGTGGCGAACTGGGCCACCCATGCCTCGGGGTGGTCGTTCCCGTCCGGTCACACCACCACCTCCGCCGTCGCGGGCGGGCTGCTCGTCCTCGCGGTGCTCGCCCGCGCCCCGCAGTCCAGGAGAGCCCTCGTCCTGCTCATCGGCTGCTGGGCCGTGCTCGTCGGCCTGTCACGCGTCTACCTGGGCGTTCACTGGTTCTCCGACGTCGTGGGCGGCTGGCTGTTCGCCACCTGCTGGCTGAGCCTGCTCGTGTACGTCCTCGCGCGGTTCTTCCCCCACATCCGCTCCGCGGCAACGGCGCCCCCGCCCCCTCTCCGCGAAGACCCCACGGCGAACCACGGGCGGTAGGCTGCGGCCGTCGCTGAGATCACCCGAGGGACACCATGGAGCATTCGCTGTCGACCCGTAACCGTCTGGCCAACAGCGGCCTCGCGGTCGTCCCGGCGGTTGCCGCTACCGCGTACGCGGTTCAAGCCGACGGCGGGTTGCCACGGCTCGTGGCGGTTCTGGCCGTGCTCGGGTTCGCCGTACTGGCAGTCCGCGGATATCGGCTCGGCGTGACATACGACCACTCGCGGATCACGATTCGCGGCTACGCGCGCACGCGGGTCATCGACCGAGAACACATCAAGGCCGTCACGGACTTTCCGGCCGTGACGTGGACAGCCCGCAACGGGCGCGAGCGATGGACCCCTCTGACCGCTTTCATCACGAGCACGGGTGAATTCTCAGCGACCCGGATCCACAAGGAGCACGCCCTCACGAAGCTGCGGCAGTGGGTACGAGGCGGCGGCGACCGAGGGCGTGCGAAGACCGCCGTTCCTCGATGACATCGACAACGGCTTCAGTCGGCGAAGCAGCCGAAGTCCTCGTTGTCCCGATCCCCGTACGCCTTTCGTGATGCTTCCTCGCCTTCGTCGAAGATCACTCGCCCGGTGTCGAGTCGGCGGGGCTTGAAGGTGAGGAATCCCGAGACGAGATCGTCCGAGGTCATGTTGGCGCGCAGCGCGTACGTGGATGTGGGGTCCAGCGTGACGGACAGGGGGAGCCGCGTCGTGAAGCCTTGCGGGGAGCTCCCGAGGCGGATTCGATGCAACGGGATCCCGTGGGCAGCCTTGATGTGCCACAGCAGTTCACCCGGATCATCGACCGTGCCATCGTGATCCCACCGGTACAGGCCGACCTCGGTGATGCCGTCGTGCTTGGCGCCTGGGCACTCGCGCCAGCCGATCACCGGACCGGAACTCCCGCTCTCGACGAACAGCGGATTGAACTCCGCGCCGCAACCACTCAGCAGGAGTGCGAGAACCAGGACGCCTGTCGCTCTCCCCCACTTCACCCGGCGGAGTCTACGAGAGCGAGGGCGGGTCGGCACCGCTCTGCATCGTCTCGACCTGGCAACGGCGGACAACGGCTTCCGAGTTGGCGCGCGGGCTTCCGAACCGGGGCTGCGCTGTCGCCATGACCGGCCCATGAGGTCCCATCGGATCGATGCCGCGCACCGACCCCGGTGGGCTTCGGGCCGCGACGGCCGGCCGACGGGGCAGCCGTCACTCGGCGCCCGGCGGAAATCCGTAGATGCCGTCGTCCACGGGGACCCCGTCCGGGATGTCCAGGGGGAGGATTCCCCAGTTCCGGGCGATGGCCATGACGTGCTGTTCATCTGGCATGGCGGCATGCCAGTCGTCCCATTCGTCCTCGCTCCAGTTCTGTCGGCCTTCCTCCAGCCACCTTTCCCCGACGCCGAGTCGGCGCTCGATCTCGGTGGGCTCGCCGAGCCGCAGGGGCACATCACCGACGCAGCCGTGGTAGCAATAGGCCCGGACCAGTCGGCCGGCCTCCACTCTCGCCCAGGCGTGATAATCGCCGATGCGATCCGTGCTGAAGTACTGGAGGTCGCCGAGGCGTCGGCCGAGCGCTCCGAGCCAGTCCAGCATGGCCGGACCGTCGCCGTCGCGTCCGTTGTCGAGGTGGATCCGGCCGTGGGCCAGTGTCCACCCCTCCACGGGGGACGCCACGAAGACGCCCCGCTTGTACGCCGCTTCGGTCCCTGAGTCCCAGTCCATCGGCACTCGCCCGACCAACCCGAGCGCGTCGGCGACCGCCCGACTGCCGGCGCCGGGCACGGCGAGCCAGGATGTCTTGTAGCCCATACCCATGGTGATCCCCTCCCACGTCTTTGGGCGGATCCTGCCGCACCGCACTGACATACGCCGTCGGGCGCCCCCGTCACGCCCGGCGGGCCTCGCCTGGCCCCCTCCCCTCGGGGTGGCCTCGGCGAGGCTCGCGGGTCGCGTCCGGCTACGGATACACGTACGCGTTCAGCGTGTTCACCGCGGAGCCGGGATCGCCCAGGTCGTAGCGGTCGACCGCGAGGTAGTTGGGCTTCTTTCGGGCGGCCGGCTCGCAGAAGCGGCGGGCCCGGTCGGCGAGTTTGGTGTTGTCCGTCCCGGCGGTCCCGGAGATCGCGGCGTCACGGAAGTGGTTCATGACGAAGAGCGGGCGGAAGCCGTTCTCGGTACGGGTGAGCGGTACGTTCGTGCCCGCGTCGTACCAGCGGCTGTAGCAGGACCAGTCGGAGGAGCCGAGGCCCGAGCCCATGGACCAGTAGTTCTCGACGGTCCACTCGCGCTGGTACATGACGCCGAAGCTGTCCCGGGTCAGTCCTGCGGACTCGTCCGATGAACGGCTGTGGTCGGTGAAGATGAGCAGGCGGTGTCCCGTCGCGGTGAGATCCGCGAGCTTCGGCCAGCCGTGCTCACGCACGCCGGTCAGGTCGGGACGGTAGAGGACGTCGGACAGGCCGTTCACGCGGGCGAGTTCGGAGCGCAGGACGCCCGGATCGACGTAGTCCTCCAGGAACACGGTGACGACCTGGTCGGGGTGCTGTTTGAGGAAGTCGACCATGCGCTGGAGGTCGACCCAGAGCGCGACCGGCCTGCTGACGAGGGTGCAGCTGTTGTGACACAGGATCGCGCCGTCGGGGGTCTGGTGCAGATCGAGCATGAAGCCCCGTACGCCGTCGGCGAGTTGCTGATCGATACCGCGCTTCTGATTGGGTACGAGGTTGACGAAGGGCGGGGCGAATCCGCCGTCCACGCCGTTCGCGTAGGCGTTGTGCGCGGTGAGGAACGTGACCTGGTCCAGGGTGCGTTGGTCCTGCGGTGGCATCGGCCGGGTCGCGGGCGCGGCCGGGGTGAGGTACCAGGAGGCGAGAGCGCCCGGTGAGCCGATCGCCAGCTGGGCCGGGTAGTTGGAGCCCGAGGGCTTGTCGGTGACCGTCAAGTACCGGTCGGATCCCGGGGTTTTGAGTGTGTACTGGTCGGTTCCGCTCGGTGTCACCTCCCAGGCCGCGTCGGCGCTCGTACAGGCGACGGTCCGGGCCTGGTCGCCCGAGCGGCCCAGACAACTGCCCGCGCTGTCAGAGCTTTCGAGTACGGAGGCGGAACCGCTCTGGCGCAGGGTCCACTGCTGGCGGTCCTCGTTTCCCTTGGGGTTGTGCTGGACGACCGCGCCCGCGCTGTCGGCCGCGTTCAGTCCCGTGATGGCGCTCTGGACGAAGTAGGTGCCCGCGGCGGGGACTTCGGCGGCGCCGGCGGGCGCGGGGACGGCGAAAACGGAGCCCAGTACAGCGGTGGCGGCGAGCAGGGAGCGTCGGCTCGGTCTCATGGCACGTGATCCCTTCCTGTGGGGAGCATGAGCATGCCATGCAGCGGCACAGGGGCGGGCGGCGGCGGTACGGATCGCGTCAGTGGGCGTGGCCCCGGGCCGATGCCTTTCCGCGCATGCGCCGGGTGAGTTCAGCGGCCGTCGGCTCGCGTGCCGGGGTGCTCGATCCGCGTGACGAACGCGGCGATGTCGGCGACCACGCGTTCGGGCTGTTCCCAGTGGAGGCAGTGGCCGGTCTCCGGGTAGGCGAGGAAGTCCGCGCCGTGCACCGCGTCCAGGATGGTCTGCTGGTCCTCTCGGGACAGGAACTCGTCCTGTTCACCCCAGATGACGAGTGTGGGCACCAGGATGCCGGCGAGGGTCGCGCGGAGATCGGCGTCGAGGAGACCGCGGGCCGTGTCCTTCCAGACGTACGCGGGAAGCTTGAGATTCTCCTCCACCATGGTCTCGACGAACCCCCGGGCGATCGGGCGGGTCACCGTGTCGGCCAGGAAGTCCTCGACGAACGCGCGGGGCACGGGATCGGCCAGATCCTCCATGGCGCCGACCATTCCGGCCACCGCCGGTTTGTCCGCGAGGGTGCCGGGGACACCGAGCAGGACCAGGCCCGCGATGCGGTCGGGGTGGCTGCCGGCGACGATCCGGGCCGGTACGCCGCCGCTGGACGCCCCGACCAGGACGGCCCGGGGGATGTCGACCGCGTTGAGGAAATCCACCAGGTCGGCGGCGAAATCGTCCGGGGTGTAGCCCTCCGGGGGCCGACCGGCATCGCCGTGCCCGCGCTGCGTGGGCGCGTATCCGTGCAGGGACGCGGGAAGGCGCCTCAGGAGGGGTTCGAAGGACCACCAGGAGTCGGCCAGACCGTGCACGAAGACGACCGGCGTACCACTGGGGTAGCCGGCTTCGGCGTACGGGAGAGCGAGACCTTCCCGCACCTGCGCGGACTTCAGGGAGATCACGGTCACGGCACCCTGCCTCCTTCCGCCCGGCCACCGGGTCCGGGAACCCGGGAGCGGAGAGCGAGCGGCGATCACTTCCGACAGTACCGAGGGGCGGCACGCGCCGCGCTGCGAACGGGCCCGCTCGCGCTGTTCGAATGAACCGGAGCGTGCGCGGGCGGGCGACGGTCCGGGTGAGTGAGCCCATGAGGCGACGCTTCCGAAGGGGACCTGGGGTCACGGGCCCCGGAGGGCTCCCCGAACGGTCCGGCCCGTGTCCGGTGGTGACGCGGTCCGCCCGTACACAGGAGCTGAGCACGGGTTCTGCCCGGGGGACCCACTCCCGCTCGGTCCTCGGGAGCGGTTAGTGTGTCCGTCGTACCGGACACGGGGTGCCCCGTCCGAGGGCTGAGATCACACCCGTCGAACCTGAACCAGTTCATACTGGCGGAGGGATGTCTTCCATGCCATTGGCGCATGTTCCCGGCGGGCTGCCCGCCGACAGCCGGCCCGCCGTCTTCGACGGACGGATGCCCGCCGCACCCGGCGACCTGCGGGTGGAGGGGCACGGCATCGAGCCGGTTCCCGAGAGCAACCGGTACGGCGGGGCCGGGCGCCTGTTCACCGTGTGGTTCGCCCCGAACCTGACGATGACGGGCGTGTTCACCGGCACCATCGGGATCGCGCTGGGCCTGGACTTCGGCACCGCGCTCGCCGCGGTCGTCCTCGGAACCGTGATCGGTGCCCTGCCCACCGCCTACCTCAGCACCTGGGGCGGGCTCACCGGCACCGGCCAACTGCCGCTCGCACGGCTGGCTTTCGGCCGGGCAGTGGTGCTGCCCGGGATGCTCCAGTGGCTGTCCTCGGTCGCCTGGGACGCGTTGATCGGCCTGTTCGGCGGGGATGCGCTGGCGCGGCTGTGCGGCTGGCCGTTCTGGCTCGGCGTACTGGTCATGATGGCCGCTCAGGGGGCCCTCGGCGTCCTCGGCTACGAAGCCATCCACCGCCTGCAGATCGTCATGACGTTCGTGCTCGCCGTGGCCTTCGCGGTGATCGCCTGGCGGATGCTCGACGGGGTCCACCCCGCGACGACCGGATCCGCGGCGGGCGCCGACCGCGCCGGCGCGTTCGTGCTCACCAGCACCATCGCGCTGAGCCTCTCGCTGTCCTGGGCACCGTACGCCGGTGACTTCAGCCGCTATCTGCCGCGTTCGACGTCCCGGCCGCGGATGTTCTGGTGCACCCTGCTCGGGCTCGTCACGTCCTTCGTCGCCGTGCAGGTCCTCGGGCTGTGGGGCGCGTCGGTGCTGACCGACCAGACGGCGGCGGGCGTGGACTCGCTGCTGGGCGGTGGCGCCGCGGGAGCGTTCGGACTGCTGGCCGTGGCACTCGCCGCGGTGTGCAGCAACGCGATGAACGACTACAGCGGTTCGCTGGCCCTCCAGACCCTGGGTGTGCGGATGCCGCGCCCGCTGGCGGCCGCCCTGGCCGCCGCGCTCGGCTTCCCGCTGGTGCTGTGGATGCACGCCGCCGACACCACGGCCCGCTTCCAGAACGTGCTGTTGTTCGTGGGCTATTGGATCCCCGGGTTCGTCGCGATCGTCGTCGTCGACTGGATCGCCCGGGGGCGGGAGCGTGGGGACGCCCCGGTCGACGTCGCCGTCGAGATGTCCCGTCCGCGCTCCGGATGGCCGTCGCTGGTGGCCTTCGTCGCGGCGTTCGGCGCGGCGGTGCCGTTCATGGACACGGGCCTGTACGTCGGTCCGGTGGCCGACGCGCTGCACGGCGCCGATCTCTCGTACTACGTGGCGTTCCTCGTCGCCCTCGCCCTCTACGCCCCGCTGCGGCTGCGCCGCCGCGTCTGAGGCTGCCCGTCGCTCCGCCGGTCCAGGGCTTCGGGCCCACGGCCGTATCCGAGAGGAACACCTCATGACCGCCCCGCCCCGCGTCCTGACGATCGCCGGCTCCGATTCCGGCGGAGGCGCAGGAATCCAGGCCGACTTGAAGACCATGCTCGCGCTGGGCGCCCACGGGATGAGCGTGCTCACCGCTGTGACCGCGCAGAACTCCGTGGGTGTGCAGGGGGCTTGGGAGCTGCCCGAGGAGGCGGTACGCGCCCAGTACCGCAGCGTGGTCGACGACATCGGGGTCCAGGCCGTGAAGACGGGGATGCTCTCGTCACCCGGCCTCGTCACCACGGTCGCCGAGTTGCTGTCCGACGTGGACGCCCCGGTCGTCGTGGACCCGGTGAGCGTCTCCAAGCACGGGGACCGGCTGCTGGCCGACGACGCGCTGGACGCCGTACGGACCCGGTTGCTGCCGCGGGCGACCGTGGCCACCCCGAATCTCGACGAGGTCGCCCAGCTCACCGGGTTGAAGGTGGACGACGAGACGGGCATGCGCCGGGCCGCGGGGCTGCTGCTCGCGTTCGGTCCCCGTTGGGTGCTCGTGAAGGGGGGCCATCTGCCGGGCCAGGCCGTCGACTTGCTCACCGACGGAACAGCCGAGCACTGGCTGCGTGCGCCCCGCCACGACAACCGGCACACGCACGGTACGGGGTGCACGCTCGCCTCGGCCATCGCGGTGGGCCTGGCCGAGGGCCTTTCGGTGCCGGAGGCGGTACGACGGGCCAAGGCGTACGTGACGGCCGCGATCGAGGCCGGTTTCGCGCTCGGTGCCGGTATCGGACCGGTGGACCACGGGTGGCGGCTGCGCCGCAACGACTGACCCCGCCCGGCGTTCGCCTGGCGTTCGGGCACGGCCGACCCCGCCCGGCGGACGCCCGCCGTTCCGGTACGACCGATCCCGCCCGGCGTTCGCCCGCCGTTCCGGCACCACGGAATCCCGCCCGGGCCGCCGCCCGCGATCCCGGCACGGCTGCCCGATTCCCCGGTCGGCGACCCTCGTTCGGGCACGGCCCGCCCTTCCGTCGGCCACCGCCCGCCCGGGGCCCGCACCCCGGCCGGCCGACGGCTCCGTACCTCGGCGCGAGGCTCCCGGACGTCCGGGTCCGTCCGGCGCCCGGAGGCCCGTCCCACGGTCCGGCACACCTCCTGCCTCGGACGGTGAACACCTCGGCCCCTCCCGGCGTACTGATCGGCACAGCGACAGTCGTCTGCTCGCCCGTCAGGTACGCGGACAGGCAGATCCGGATCCAAGGAGCACACCATGAAGGCGACCGCGCAGATCGGCGTCACAGGGCTCGCGGTGATGGGCCGCAACCTGGCCCGCAACTTCGCCCGGAACGGCTACACCGTCGCCGTCCACAACCGCACCCCCGCGCGCACCAAGGCACTGGTGGAGGAGTTCGGGCACGAGGGCTCCTTCGTCGCGGCCGAGTCGGCCGAGGACTTCGTGGCGGCGCTGGAACGCCCCCGACGTCTCATGATCATGGTGCAGGCGGGTGCCGCCACCGACGCCGTCATCGAGGAATTCGCCCCGCTGCTCGAAGACGGCGACATGATCATCGACGGGGGCAACGCCCACTTCAGCGACACCCGTCGTCGTGAGCAGTCGCTGCGCGAACGCGGCATCCACTTCGTCGGCGCGGGTGTGTCCGGCGGCGAGGAGGGCGCCCTCAACGGGCCGAGCATCATGCCGGGCGGCTCCCCCGAGTCGTACGCCTCGCTGGGCCCGATGTTCGAGTCGATCAGTGCCAAGGTGGACGGCGAGCCGTGTGCCACGCACATCGGCACCGACGGCGCCGGACACTTCGTCAAGATGGTGCACAACGGCATCGAGTACGCCGACATGCAGCTCATCGGCGAGGCCTACGACCTGCTCCGGCGCGTCGGCGGCTACACGCCGCAGCAGATCGCGGAGATCTTCCGGCGCTGGAACAAGGGCCGCCTCGACTCGTACCTCATCGAGATCACCGCCGAGGTCCTCGCGCACACGGACGCCGCCACCGGCGAGCCGTTCGTCGACGTCGTGGTGGACGCCGCGGGGCAGAAGGGCACCGGCCGCTGGACCGTGCAGACCGCCCTGGACCTCGGCTCCCCGGTCACCGCCATCGCACAGGCGACCTTCGCCCGTGCCGCCTCCAGCCAGGACGGACTGCGCTCCGCCTACCGCGGCCTGCCCGGCGGCACCCACTGGGACCTGTCGGGAACCGAGGCCGAGCGCTTCACCAGCCAGGTGGAACACGCCCTGTACGCCTCGAAGCTGATCGCCTACGACCAGGGCTGGAAGATGATCCTGGACGCGGCGGCCGAGTACGGCTGGGACATCGACCTCGGTGAGGTGGCGAAGATCTGGCGCGGCGGCTGCATCATCCGCGCGGCGTTCCTCGACCGTATCCGCGCCGCGTACGCCGTCGATCCGGGCCTGGTCAGCCTGCTGTCGGACGCGGGGTTCGCCACCGAGATCAAGGACGCCCAGGTCCCGTGGCGCGAGGTCGTCTCCACGGCAACCCGCAGAGGCGTTCCGGTGCCCGCGTTCTCCGCGGCGCTGTCCTACTACGACACGCTGCGCGCCGACCGGCTGCCGGCCGCCCTGACGCAGGGCCAGCGCGACTTCTTCGGTGCCCACACCTACCGGCGCACCGACCGCCAGGGCAGCTTCCACACGCTGTGGGGCGAGGCGTCCCGCAGCGAGACCGAGGTCCTGTGACGCCTGTCGGTCGATGAGCGAGCGAGGGGCGGGCCGTACCTCCGTGGTGACGGAGGTACGGCCCGCCCCTCGCTGACGGCCGGGCGTCTCAACCAGCGTTCGTGAAGGGCTCGTCGATCCCCGTCACGAGGCGTGTCATCACCGCGGGCGGCAGCGACGGGTTGCCGGCCGCCGCTTCCGCCACCTGCCGGTCGGGGTCGGAGAGCAGTTCCACGATCACCCGCGGCGGGAGTGCCGGGTGAGCGGCGGCCACGGGTCTCGCCCGGTCGTCCGCGAGGCAGGAGAGCAGGACCGGGGCGGTCGCGTTCGGGTGCCGGGCGATCTCCCGGAACACCTTCTGCCCGGGTGGGGCCTGCCTGGCCAGGTGTTCCAACAGTGCCGCGCTCGCTCCAGGGTTGACCGCCACCTTGGCGTGGACCCGGGATCCGTGCCGGTCGACCATGGCCAGCAACCGGTCTTCGGTGAGGCCAGGGTGCGGCGCGACGGACTTGACCACCTTCGCATCGGGGTCGCTTGCCAGCGCGTCACGTATCTGCGGCGGCAGATCACGGCGTCGGGCCGCCAGCATGCGTGCCGCCGGGTCCGGCGACCGGGCCAGCTCCTTGACCTCGGCGGGAGTCGCGGCGGCGATCCGGGGGAGCAGGGTGGCGCCGACCTTGGCGGTGCGGGCCAGTTCGGTGAGCACGTCGAGCGGGACACGAGGATGCTGTGCGAGGCCCCGGCGCACCTGGACGCACGGGTCCCCCGCAAGTACGCGGATCACGTCCTCGCCGGTCGCGGGGTTCTCGGCGAGGTCGGCGCGGACACCGGGAACGGGGTCCGCGGCAAGTCGTGCGCACACCTGCGGGGACAGGTCCGAACGGGCCGCGAGTGTCCAGCGCAACATCATCGAGGGATGGTCCGCGAAGCGGACGACCGCTTCGGCGGGTGTCGCGGGGTTGCGGAGTGCGGCGACCTGTATGTCGTGGACCGTGGACTCGTGGGAGCCGTCGCAGGAGGCCCCCGGCAGCAGATCGCAGTCCGGCCGGGAGCACTCCGGATCGTGGGTGAAGGGGGTCGCCTCGCGGTCGCAGACCCGGCAGTGTCTCGCGGGAGGCAGTCCCTCGCCGGTGACGAGCGCGGCCAGTACGTGCGCGGGTGTCGCCTCGTTGGCCGCCACGGCGCGGCGCACCTCGGCATGCGGATGCTTCGCGAGCCCGGCGGCCGTTTCCGGTGCGGTCCAGAGGGCGAGCTCCGCGACGACGTCCGGATCCGGGTCCGGGTCCGCGGCGAGCGTCTCCACCACGTCGGCGGGGAGGCCGGGGCAGGCGGCCAGCTTCTCCCGGCGCTCCGCCACCGGGTCCGCCGCGAACAGGCGCGCCCACTCCGGGCTGCCGGATCCCTCGTCGAGCAGGGCGAGGGCAGTGTCCGGCCGCGCCACGGGATCGACCTCGGCGGCTGTCAGCCTGCCTTCACGGGCGAGCCGTACGCCGCTCCGCCCGTCGCGCGCGAAGAGGGCGACCGCCTGCGCGTGGCTGAGGTCCTCCCGGCCCGCGATGTCGATGGCGAGGTCGGCGTCCGCGACCGCGATCAGCCGGTCGACCAGTTCGGACGGCAGGGCCGGGTTGGCGGCGAGACCGCTCAGGACATGGTTCACAGGGGGCATCCTGCCCCGGGCGCGGAGGATCGGCCCGGGATTTTTCCGGCGCGGAGGTCACCGGACGGAAGGTCCCCGGTGCCGGCCCACGCGGTGCGCACGCCTCGCTCGGTGCCCCGCCGTTCATCGGCGCCCAAGGTGGAAATTTCCTTGTCAACGGCGCCTTCAGTACACGAGTCGATCTCGCGATACCCGCCCTGACCGGGGCAGATGCTTCGCGCAGGGGCCGCCTGGTCCCCGCCGCGGGACCGACCTGACTCTGCCACCGCTCGCGCGCGCCGCGATCCCCTTGCACTGTTGGGGTGTAACGAGGAGGTGCGGTGCCATGCGCGGAGCACAGGGTGCGAGGCAGTGGTGCTGGCGCTGGCGGAGGAATCCGCTGCGTCGCCGTGACGACGTCTTCGAGGCGTGGATCGTGCTGATCGTCTGGACGGTGATGGTGCTGGGCGGCACCCTCGCCGGCCTGGTGACCGCCCACGCCGCCGACGAGTCCTTCACGCGGCTGCGCCACGACCGGCACGCCATCCCGGCCATACTGGTCAGCGGCACGGAAAGGGCGGTACCCGCCGGAGAGGGCTCGTCCTTCGACCATGTCCGGGCGACGGTCCGCTGGACGACGCCGGACGGGTCGCCACACATCGGCAGCGCCCTGGTGGAATCCGGGCACAAGGCCGGATCGCACGTGGTGATCTGGACGGATCCGCAGGGCCGGCCCACCACGGCACCGCCCACCACGAGCGCCGCGGCCACCGAGTCCACCCTGCTGGGCGTCGCCGCCGCCGTGGCCCTGGGCGGCCTGGTCTTCGGCGTGGGCGGCCTCGTCCGGTGGCGGCTCGACCAGCGGCGCTATCGCCGGTGGGAGCGCGAGTGGGAACGGCTCGGACCGCAGTGGGGGCACAAGACGCCCTGACCCAGGTGCGTCCATCCCCCACGGTCGGGGCCACTGGTCCCCGGCAGGAGTCAACCGGCCTAAGCCGTAAGGGAATTCTGCGGTACGGGACTTCTGCGGTGCGGGACTTCACGCCTCCCGGACGGTGTTGCCGTCCGGGAGGCGTTCGGCGGCGACGGGGTCCGGGACGGTCAAGGCGTGGATGGCGCGCGGCACGGCACCGCGGAGACGGCAGTCTCCTTCCGTGGAAGCCTTCGGCCCGGGCCGGTGCCATGCGGCCCGTGAAGGGGGCCGGACGGCCCATGGCGGCGGGCGGACCGCGGGCGGAGATTGGAGGCGGAAGGGTCGGGCGCCAGGAAGAGGCAGGATCATGAGCACTTCCACCACATCCACCATGCTGCGGGCGCTGCCCGCCCACCAGCAGGAACGGCTGCTGCGCATGGCCCGCGAGGTGTCGTTCCCCGAGGGCACCCGGCTGTTCGAGGAAGGCCGTCACGCGGACCGGTTCTGGATCATCCGGACCGGGACGGTGTCCCTCGACATGCGGGTCCCGGGCCGCCGGGCGACCGTCATCGAGATCCTCGGTCACAACGAACTCGTCGGCTGGTCCTGGCTGTTCGCCCCGCACACCTGGCATCTGGGCGCCGAGGCGACGAGCCCGGTGCGCGCCTACGAGTTCGACGCCGAGGACGTCCGGGCACTGTGCCGCGAAGACCCCGAGCTGGGAATGGCCGTGGCCCAGTGGGCGGGCGAGATCGTCGGCCACCGGCTCCAGTCGGCCCGGACCCGGCTGCTCGACCTGTACGCCCCCTACGGCAGCGGCAGCGCGCGCTGACCACCGGCGTCGCGCGGATCGGTGAGCCTGCCGTCGACCTCGGCGGGGAAACCCGTGCAGACTCGAATGGGGCCGGTCGGCCCTAGTGCATCGGGGCCGGAAGCGCGACGATCGACCTGAGCGGGCTCACGGTCTGCTGTCCATTACTGAACAAGGGGTCGTCATGGCCGAGGCGCGTACGTTCTCCGAGCGGAACCCGATCAGGGTCTTCCTGCTGGACGACCACGAGGTGGTACGCCGCGGTCTCACGGACCTGCTGGACGCCGAGCCCGACATCTCGGTGGTCGGCGACGCGGGCAACGTGGAGCACGCCCTGGTGCGCGGCCCCGCGCTGCGCCCCGACGTGGCCGTTCTGGACGTACGCCTGCCGGACGGCGACGGCATCAGCGTCTGCCGGGAGCTGCGCAGCCAGATGCCCGAGCTGTCCTGCCTGATGCTGACGTCCTTCGACGACGAGGAAGCGCTGCTCGACGCGATCATGGCCGGGGCGGCGGGCTACGTACTGAAGCAGATCAAGGGGTCCGACCTGGTCTCGGCGGTCCGCACCGTCGCGTCCGGCCAGTCGATGCTGGACCCCACGACGACCGCCCGGCTGATGCGCAAGCTGCGCACGGACCCGGCCGAGGAACCGCCCCTCTCGCCCGAGCTCGCCGGCCTCTCGCCGCGCGAGCGGGACATCCTCGCGCTGATCGGGGACGGGCTCACCAACCGCGAGATCGGCAAGGAGCTCTATCTTTCCGAGAAGACGGTGAAGAACCACATCTCCCGGCTGCTGGCCAAGCTCGGCGTCCAGCGCCGCGTCCAGGCCGCGGTCCTGGCCAACCAGTTCGAACACCCGGAAACGGCCGGCCACCACTCCACGCGCTGAGCCCCGCTCCGGCCGGCCCCGGTCACTGTCCCCGGCCCCCGGACCCCGGACCCCGGTCATGGTCGCCATTCCGGCAGCGTGAGTGTGCAGGACTCACCCGGCGCCACCGTGACCGTGCGGTCCGCCAGGGTGATGTCGATCGGCGGCTCGTCCGACGCCGGCACGCTGACGCTCAGCCTCCCCCCACCCAGGTGCAGCTGCACACCACGGTGCCCCCGGTAGCGGATCGCGAGACCGTACTCGGACAGCTCCGGCAGCGGGACCGGATCGAACCGCAGCGCCCCGCCCCGGGTCTCGAGACCGGTCAGCCCGCGCTGGACGAGATCGAGGGTGCCGGCCATCGCGCCCAGGTGGATGCCCTCCCCCGTGGTGCCGCCCTGGAGGTCGGCGATGTCGCCCCGCAGAGCCTCGTGGATGTACGTCCAGGCCTCGGCGCGCCGGGCCCGGCCCAGCACCCAGCCGTGCACGAGACTGCTCAGCGTCGAACCGTGGCTCGTGCGGCTCAGGTAGTGGTCGACGGTGCGCCGCCAGAGGGTGTCGTCGACCTCGTGTCCGAGCCTGCGGAACAGAGCGCCGAGTTCGGCCGGCGCGAAGAGATAGCCCAGCATCAGCACGTCCGCCTGCTTCGAGGCCTGGTAGCGGTTGACGCTGTCGCCCTCGGCCTCCAGGATCCGGTCGAGCCGCCGGATGTCGCCGTACCGGTCCCGGTAGCCCTCCCAGTCGAGCTCTGCGAGGTCCCCGTACCCCTCGAACTGGCTGATGACCCCGGCGTGGAAGGGCACGTGCAGTCCGCTCGACACGTCGTGCCAGAGGTCGAGTTCGGCGGGGTCGAGGCCGGTCCGCTCCACCATGTCCCGACGCAGCAGCTCGGGCAGCTCGCCCAGCACGTCGAGAGTGCGGGCGAGCACCCAGGCGGCCGTCACGTTGGTGTACGTGTTGTCGTCGAGCCCGGGCCGGATGGCGTCCGGGTAGGCGTCGTGGTACTCGTCGGGGCCCACGACACCGCGGATCCGGTAGCGGCCGAGGGCGGCGTCGTACTCGGCGAAGCCGGCCCAGAAACGGGAGATCTGCACGAGCATCTCGATGCCCTTGGTGTGCAGGAACTCGGTGTCGCCGCTCGCCTCGCAGTACTGCCATACGTTGTACGCGATGGCCGATCCGACGTGGTGCTGGAGGTGCGAGTGATCGGCCAGCCAGCGCCCGGATCGCGGGTTCAGGTGCAGTTGCTGGGTCTCCTCCCGTCCGTCGCTGCCGCTCTGCCACGGGTACATCGCGCCGGTGCGGCCGGCGTCCTGTGCCGTCCGGCGGGCCCGCTCCAGACGGCGGTGGCGGTAGGTGAGCAGGGCGCGGGAGACCTCGGGGAAATGGAGGTTCAGGTACGGCAGCACGAACAGTTCGTCCCAGAACACGTGCCCCCGGTAGGCCTCGCCGTGCAGCCCGCGCGCCGGGACTCCGACGTCGAGCTCCGCGGTGTGCGGGGAGAGCGTCTGGAGCACGTGGAACAGGTGCAGACGCAGGATCGGTCCCACGCTGCCCTGCACGTCCAGTTCGGCGTTGCGCCACAGTGCCTGCCACGCGGTGCGGTGGGTGTCCAGCAGCCCCTCGAAGTCCGCGGCCCGCCCGACCCGGTCGACGGCCGCGTCCAGCGGGTCCTTGATCGCCGTGTCGTGGGAGGTGTGCAGGGCGACGGTCTTGTCCACGGTCACCGTCCGGCCGTCGGTCAGCGCGATCCTGAGCGACTGGGCGGCACGTCCCGGCGTGTGCGCGTCCGTGGTCTCGGCGGGGGCGTCCGTGACGGTCCGGGCGGCCATTCCGATACCGATCTCCGAGGCGGAGGTGCGGCAGCGCAGCCAGACCGTGTCGGGTTTCCCGGTACCGGCCCTGACATCCATCAGGTGACGGGAGGCGAGGGAGCGATAGCGCTCGACTCCGCTGTTGGTGACCGTCCCGTCGAGCGCCGACTCGATCTCGACGGGTCCGGACCAGCCCTCGGCCGTCACCTGCGTGCGCAGCAGGGCGAGGTGGGGATCGGCCATGTGGACCAGGCGAAGCTGCCGCACGGCGAGGCGCCGGCCCTCCTCGTCCTCGTAGCGCACGGTGCGGTCCAGGGTGCCCGCGACCAGGTCGAGGCTCAGCCGGTGGTCGAGCAGCCGGTGGGAGTCGGGGGTGAGCCAGGTCCCGGTTGCGGTCCGCACGCGCAGGGGCAGCCAGTTGGGGAGGTTGACCATGTCCTCGTTCTCGACCTGGTGCCCGGCCACCTGCGAGGTCAGACGGTTGTAGCAGCCCGCCGCGTACGTGCCCGGGTAGTGGACGGAGTCGGCGGAGCACTCCGGGGCCGCGCCCCGGGTCGCGAAGTACCCGTTGCCGAGGGTGCACAGCGATTCGCGCAGGCGTTCCTGCGCCGGGTGGTAGCCCTCGTAGTTCCAGGTGAGGTCGTCCATGCCTTCATCCTCCGGTACGGGCGGCCCGCCGGCCTCGCGGCACACGCGGGGCGACGGCGGGCCTGTCCCGTGAGCGTCGGCCGTGGACGCGTACGGTCCCGGGGTGACACCCCGCTCCGGCCGCGGGCTGGACCTCTCAGCCGGTCCAGGTCCAGTCCGCGACCTCGGGAAGGTCGGTGCCGTGTTCGCGGATCCAGATGCCGTGGCGGGAGCGGGCGTCGGCCATCTTCTGGCGCAGGGCGGCGGCGCGGACGCCGAGGCCGGGGACGCGGTCGATGACGTCCATGACCAGCCGGTAGCGGTCCATGTCGTTGCGGACGACCATGTCGAAGGGGGTCGTGGTGGTGCCCATCTCCTTGTAGCCGCGTACGTGGAGGTTCCCGTGGCCGGTGCGGCGGTAGGCGAGGCGGTGGATGAGCCAGGGGTAGCCGTGGTAGGCGAAGATCACCGGCTTGTCGGTGGTGAACAGTCCGTCGTACTCGAAGTCGCTCATCCCGTGCGGGTGTTCCTCGCCCGGCAGCAGCCGGGTCATGTCGACGACGTTGACGACGCGGACGGCGAGCTCGGGCAGATGGCGGCGCAGCAGGTCGGAGGCGGCCAGGATCTCCTGGGTGGGGACGTCGCCCGCGCAGGCGAGGACGACGTCGGGGTCCCGGGCGCCTTCGGCGGTTCCCGCCCAGTCCCAGATGCCGGCGCCGCGGGCGCAGTGGGCGCGGGCCTCGTCCATGGAGAGCCAGTCGAAGCAGGGCTGCTTGCCGGCGACGACGACGTTCACGTAGTCGCGGCTGCGCAGTACGTGATCCATCACGGACAGCAGGGTGTTGGCGTCCGGCGGGAGGTAGACGCGCACGACCTCGGGGCTCTTGTTGAGGACGTGGTCCACGAAGCCGGGGTCCTGGTGCGAGAAGCCGTTGTGGTCCTGGCGCCAGACATGTGAGGTGAGCAGGTAGTTGAGGGAGGCGATCGGGGCGCGCCAGGGCAGTTCGCGTGAGGTCCTCAGCCATTTGATGTGCTGGTTGACCATGGAGTCGACGATGTGCACGAAGGCCTCGTAGCAGGAGAACAGTCCGTGTCGGCCGGTGAGGGTGTAACCCTCCAGCCAGCCCTGGCAGAGGTGTTCGGAGAGGATCTCCATGACGCGGCCGTGCCGGTCCAGGTGTTCGTCCACGGGCAGGATCTGTGCCTGCCAGGCCTTGCCGCTGGCGCCGAAGACGGCGTCCAGGCGGTTGGAGGCCGTCTCGTCGGGGCCGACCAGCCGGAAGTCGCGGCGCTCCGAGGTCTTGCTCATGACGTGTTCGAGGAGACCGCCGAGGACCCGGGTCGGCTCGTGCACGGTGGCTCCGGGTTTGTCCACGGGGACGGCGAAGCGCTCCAGGGGCGGGAGCGGGAGATCGCGCAGGAGGAGGCCGCCGTTGGCGTGCGGGGTGGCGCCCAGGCGCCGGGAGCCCTCGGGCACGCAGGCCAGTACGTCGGCGACCGGCCGTCCCTGGGCGTCGAAGAGTTCCTCGGGGCGGTAGGAACGCAGCCAGGTCTCCAACTGCCGCAGGTGTTCCGGGTTTTCACGGACCCCGGCGAGGGGCACCTGATGGGCGCGCCAGGTTCCTTCGACGGGCTCGCCGTCGACCTCGGCGGGGCCGGTCCAGCCCTTGGGGGTGCGCAGTACGACCATGGGCCAGCGGGCCCGCTCGGCGATGCCTTCCTCGCGGGCCGTGCGCTGGAGGAGGGCGATCCGGTCCAGGGCCCGGTCGAAGGCGGCGGCCATGGCG
The DNA here is from genome assembly GCF_036063235.1 of Streptomyces sp. NBC_00386. Classification (NCBI taxonomy): domain Bacteria; kingdom Bacillati; phylum Actinomycetota; class Actinomycetes; order Kitasatosporales; family Streptomycetaceae; genus Streptomyces; species Streptomyces sp. NBC_00386. Next base: position 8,798,404 of record NZ_CP107950.1, on the reverse strand, counting down.
CGGTGCACCTGGGCGGGGTCGTCGCCGGTGACATGGATCGGTTCGTGGCCGTATCCGCGCAGCAGTTCGTCGAGTTCGGCCTCCGGGAGCCGGGAGAGCACGGTCGGGTTGGCGATCTTGTAGCCGTTGAGGTGCAGGACGGGCAGGACGGCACCGTCGTGGACCGGGTCGAGGAACTTGTTGGAGTGCCAGGACGCGGCGAGCGGTCCCGTCTCCGCCTCGCCGTCACCGATCACGCAGGCGACGAGCAGCCCGGGGTTGTCGAAGGCCGCTCCGTAGGCGTGGGCGAGGGAGTAGCCGAGTTCGCCTCCCTCGTGGATGGAGCCGGGCGTCTCGGGGGCGACGTGGCTGGGCACTCCGCCGGGGAAGGAGAACTGCCGGAACAACCTCTCCATGCCCTCGCGGTCCCGGGGCACGGAGGGGTACGTCTGGCTGTACGTGCCCTCCAGCCAGGAGTTCGCCAGCACGGCCGGGCCGCCGTGCCCGGGGCCCCATACGCACAGCGCGTCCAGACCGCGTGCCTTCACGACGCGGTTGAGGTGGGTGTGGACCAGGTTGAGGCCGGGCGAGGTGCCCCAGTGGCCGAGCAGGCGGGGCTTGATGTGCGCGGGAGTCAGGCGCTCGGTGAGCAGCGGGTTGGACATCAGATAGATCTGGCCCACGGCAAGGTAGTTGGCGGCCCGCCAGTGGGCGTCCAGAGTGCGCAGTTCGCCGTCGGTCAGTACGGTGCTGTCCTGGTGTTCGGCCTTGGGCATGGAGACTCCGTTGGTCATCGGGGTACGTCGACAAGGCGGGGCGTCGCAGCGCTTCACAGGAGGCGTCATCGGGCGGAGGAGGCGGCATGGCCGAGGAGAAGACGGCGAGGGTGCCGCGTGAGGCGTACGAGCGGGAGCTGCTGCGTCTGCAGACGGAGCTGGTGAAGCTCCAGGAGTGGGTGCGGACCGAGGGCGCCCGTGTGGTGGTGGTCTTCGAGGGCCGGGACGCGGCGGGCAAGGGCGGCACGATCAAGCGGGTGGCTGAGCATCTGAACCCGCGTGTCGCGCGGATCGCGGCGCTGCCGACGCCCACCGAGCGGGAGCGCACCCAGTGGTACTTCCAGCGGTACGTGGAACATCTGCCGGCCGCCGGGGAGATCGTGCTGTTCGACCGGAGCTGGTACAACCGCGCCGGGGTCGAGCACGTCATGGGCTTCTGCACGAAGGAGGAGCACCAGCTCTTCCTCCGGCAGTGCCCGATCTTCGAGCGGATGCTGGTGGAGGCCGGTGTGCTGCTGCGCAAGTACTGGTTCTCGGTGAGCGACGCGGAGCAGCAGAAGCGGTTCCGGCGCCGGCTGAAGGACCCGACGCGGCGCTGGAAGCTGTCGCCCATGGATCTGGAGTCGATCACCCGCTGGGAGGCCTACTCCCGGGCGAAGGACGAGATGCTGGTGCACACGGACATCATCGAGGCGCCGTGGTTCGTGGTCGAGAGCGACGACAAGCGCCGCGCCAGGCTGAACATGATCGCCCATCTGCTGTCCACCGTCCCGTATCGCGAGGTGCCGCCGCCGGTTCTGGAGCTGCCCGACCGGCCGCCGTCGACGGGTTACGTCCGCCCGCCGCGCGATCTGCAGACGTTCGTCCCCGACCACGCGGCGAGCCTTTAGGGCGCTCATACCCGTTGGGGTACGACGGCCACGGGGCAGGCCGCGTGGTGCAGGGCGGTGTGGGCGACCCTGCCCAGTTGCATCCCGATGTGGCCGTGGCTGTCCTGCCGCCGGACCCCGACGACGAGCAGATCGGCCTCGGTGGAGGCGTCCAGCAGCACGTTGCGGGCGGTCCCCTCGACGGTGCGCCGGTGCACGTCCACGGCCGGATGATCCGCCGCGGCGCCGCTCAGCGCCTTGTCCAGGATCTCCACCGCCTGCTGTTCGTGCGCCCGGGCGGGCTCGCCCGCCATCAGCGGGTGATCGGTGCTCTCGTGGGCGGGGCACCGCCAGGCCCGTACGGCCTCCAGCGGAACCCCGCGTTCCGACGCCTCCCGGAAGGCGAAGCGGGTGGGGGCCGGGCCGTGCGAGGGATCCCCGACCCCGAGGACGACGCGCCGGTACCGGCCGGCTCCGCCCCGGTTGTCGTGGCTGCCGCGCAGCACGATCACCGGGCAGTGGGCGCGAGCGGCGACCGTGAGGCTCACCGACCCGAGGAGCCTCTCGGCGACACCGCCGCGGCCCCGCGACCCGAGCACCAGCGCGGTGGCGTTCAAGCCCTCCCTGAGCAGCGCGCTCACCGCGTCGTCGGGCACCACCTCGGTGGTGACCCGCACGGCGGCGTCGCGACGCCGGGCGCGCCGGGCGGCGGCCTCCACGACCCTGTCGGCCATGATCTGCTCGGCGGACCTGCCCAGCCCCTCGGCTAGGGCGGCGCCTTCGTAGCGTTCCCAGAGCGAGGCGTACACCAGACGCAGCGGCAGACCGCGCAGGGCGGCCTCGTCCGTGGCCCAGTCCACGGCGCGCATTCCGGGCTCGGACCCGTCGACACCGACGACGAGGGGCAGGTCCACGACGGTCAGCTCCCTTCGCCGAAGTCGAAGACGATCCGGGCCTGGATCCGGCCGTGCAGCACCTCGTCGATGGACTCGTTGACGGAGGCGAGGGGCCGGGACTCGCGGATGACCCTGGTCCGGCCCGCGGCGTGCAGTTCGAAGACCTCGGCGAGGTCCTGCCGGGTGCCGACGATGGAGCCGATCACGGAGGTGCCGTTGAGCACGGTCTCGAAGATCGGGACCGGGATCGTGCCGTGCGCCGGCATCGCGACCATGACGAGTTTTCCGCCGCGCCGCAGTCCCTTGTACACCGCGGAGAAGGCGTCCTCGTTCACCGCGAGCGCCAGCGCGGCGTGCGCTCCGCCGTGGCGCCCGAGGACCTCGCCGGGGTCCTCCTTACGGGCGTCGATCACGATGTCGGCGCCGAGTTCCGAGGCCAGTTCGAGTTTCTCGTCGGTGACGTCGATCGCCGCCACGGTCGCACCGGCGATCTTCGCGTACTGCAGGGCCAGGTGGCCGAGTCCGCCCACGCCGGAGATGGCGACGAGCTGGCTGGGCCTGACGTCGGCGACTTTCAGGGCCTTGTACGTGGTCACACCGGCGCAGGTGAGCGGGGCCGCGTCGAGCGGGGAGATCCCCTCGGGCACCGGCTGGGCGAAGTCGGCCCAGGCGAGCATCTTCTCGGCGTAGCCGCCGTCGCACCCGTAACCAGTGTTGATCTGCTGCTCGCACAGCGTCTCCCAGCCGGAGAGACAGTGTTCGCAGCGTCCGCAGGCCTTGCCGAGCCAGGGCACGGCGACCCGCTGTCCCACGGTGAGATGGGTGACACCGTCACCCAGCGCCTCGACGAGGCCTACACCCTCGTGTCCGGGGACGAACGGCGGGCTCGGCTTGACCGGCCAGTCGCCGTTGGCGGCGTGGATGTCGGTGTGACAGAGCCCGGAGGCCTCCACCCGGACGCGGACCTGGCCGGGGCCGGGCTCGGGGTCCGGCCGCTCCTCGATCACCAGCGGCTCACCGAACGCTCGTACGACTGCTGCTTTCATGGGATGCCTCTCCTTGCAGGATCGGACCGCGACCAGTACGCGGCCGAGAGCGGCCCGTGGTGATCAGGGGTGCGGGACGACGGCGACGGGGGCGGTGGAGTGGTGCAGCACGGCGTGCGTGACGGGCCCGACGTGGGCGCCGAGCGCGGCGCGGCGGACCCGGCGGCCCACCACGACGAGCGAGGCCTCCCTGGAGGCGTCGACGAGGTGGTTGGCCGGCTTCCCGGACAGGGAGTCCTCGATGATCTCCACGGCCGGGAACTTCTCGCGCCAGGGCCGCAGCGCTTCCGTCATGGCAGCGGCGTCCTCGGCGGCCAGCCGGGCGTTCATCTTGATGTCGGGGGGCAGCCCGTACGCGATGTAGGGCGGCTCGTTCCAGGAGTGCACGACCCGCAGCGCCGTGGCGCGCAGCAGGGCCGCCTCGAAGGCGAAGCCGATCAGCGCGTCGTCCGGGGCGCCGGTGTCCAGCCCGAGCACGACGGGGCGGAAGGGCGCGAGGGCGGACGGGACGCCCGTCGGATCCGTCAGGTGCTCGTCCGCGGCCTGTTCACCGGCGCGTACGTACACGACGGGACGCCCGGCGTGCGCCGCGACGGCCAGGCCGACCGAGCCGACCATGAAACCGCCGACGCCGCTGAGCCCACGGGTGCCGAGGACGAGGAGTTCGGCGTCGTCCGCGGCCTTGAGCAGTACCTCGGCGGGCCGGCCGGTGAGCTGCTCCGCGGTGACGCCGACTCCCGGGTGGCGCTCCCGTAGCCCTTCGGCTGCTTCGCGCGGGATCCGTTCGCTCCAGTGCTGGTGGGTCTCGGCGCCGAGCAGTGGTGCCTGGGCCATGGGGTCCGGGGCCGGTTCCCATACGTTGACCAGCCTGACCGGCAGGGCGCGCAGCCGCGCCTCACGGGTGGCCCATTCGGCGGCGGTGAGGCTCTCGGGAGAACCGTCGAGGCCTACGGTGACAGTGCGGGGCATGATGTCCACCTCCTGAATCGGGCCCGGTCCGGGTCCGATTCCAGGGTCGTGTCGAAACGGTCGGGCGGGGCAGGGGCCGCTGGTCCCCGGTGGGGGCCGTTCGGCCCAAGCCGGGGCACCGCGCCGCGCGGGAGGACGGAACCCTCTCGGGAGCCCGCCTCCCGCCCGGGGCCGGCGCGGTCGGCGACCGTGCGCCTGACCGACAGCTCGGCCGGGAGCCCACCGACACCCGGGGGTGTGCCGCCCGCGGAGACGGCGCGAGGGCGAGGACGAGGGCGATCAGGAGAGCCGTGTGGACGAGGTGGTGGTCGGCGAACGGATCGACCGCCGTACTCTCCGTGAGCCGTCGGCCGGGTACTGGGCGGGCCCCGCTCGGCGACCCGCATCAGCCCCACCATCACCGTGCCCGCAACCGCGCAGATCCGCAGCACGAATCCGCCGATCAGGGCGAGGCCCATGCCGAGCGGCCCGGCCGTGAAGGGCCGGCGGACCCAGGTGTCACCGGCCCGGGGGCGGCGGGTCCACCCCATCGATCCGGCGGGGACACCGTCGGACCGGAAACCCTTGGCGGGCGAGCCTTCGTCGCTCCGGCTCATTCCGAACGGGTGCGTGGCCGCAGCCGGCTGTCGGCCGTTTCAGCCCTCGGCCGTGCCGGGGCCCGTCTGGCGCAGGCAGCGCTCCAGGCGCCGCAGGAATCCGTCGAAGGACTCGTCCGCGGGCCAGGTCTCGTACGCCGTGAGGGTGGCGGCCACCGCGATGTTCAGCTGCAGGGTTGCGGTGAGCTCGTCGGACCCCGCCGTCCTGCAGACGGCGGCCCTTCATCAGTCGGCGGCCTTCAATCGGCCCAGTGCTTCTCCGAGATCGAGTTCGGTGGCACCACGGGTCTGGAAGCCCTGCGCGAACAGTTCAGCCGTGCGCTGCCGCACCTTCTCGCCTCGGACGAGTTGCTGGAACAGCGCGGCGTCCGCGCGTACTTCGGCAGGACTCGGCAGGCTCACGGCGTTGATGGCCGCCTTGGCCGCGATCAGCGCATCGCGGGGGAAACCGCTGATGCGCGCGGCGACACCGGCGACGAACGCGTCCAGTTCGGCGTCGGGGACCGCCCGATTGACCCATCCATAGCGTTCGGCGAGGTCGGCGTCGAAGTCCGACGACGTCAGCACGACTTCGAGTGCGCGGCCCCGGCCCATCAGCCGGGTGAGGTGCTGGATCGCGCCCGCGCCGGGCGGTGCTCCGATTCCCACTTCGGGCTGGCCCAGGACGGCGTTCTCCCGGGAGGCGAAGCGCATGTCGCAGGCGAGGAGGAACTCGCTGCCCGCTCCCCGGGCACGGCCGCGCAGCTTGGCGATGGTGACGGCCGGCAGCCGGCTCAGCTTGCGAAACAGCATGCCCAGGGAGGCGTCGCCGGGGCCTCCGGCCTTCGCGGCCTCGGCGGTGTACTCCGGGACTTTCGTCATGTCGACGTGCGGCAGGAAGAAGTCGGGGTCCGCACTGTCGAAGATCACCACCTTGGGGGCGGCCGGGTGTGACACCTCCTCGAGCATCGCGACCAGGTCCCGCACGACCTCGGCGCCGATGAGGTTCATCGGCGGCGCGCTGAACGTGGCGGACAGGACTGTGCCGTCCAGCCTGGTCTTGATCGTCTCGTACGAGGTGGTCATCCCGGTCCTCCTGTCATCGCTCGGCCCGTGCTTCTCGTGGACGCGGTGCAGGGTGATGTCGTGAGGTCCGGCGGAGGCGACGGCCTGGAACGGGGGTGGCATCCCGGGCCGAGGCTCATCGCACCGCGCCCGGTCCCTCAAGGCTTGGCCGTGAGCCTTTCACCCGGTTTTTGCCATGCTATGACGCTCCTCGCTCGTGGGCGCCCCGGAGACCGCGACTCGGGCGTCAGTGCCGTACGACCCCGCCCGCGTGGACGACGCGCCCGGCAGCGCGGAGGCGATGAAGCTGTCGAACTCGTCGGATCCGTCAAAGGCGACGCGCCGGCCGAGCGCGCGGGTTCGACCAATCCGTGCCGGTTCCGGCCCCGTGCAGCATCCGGGCCACCAGCAGGGCGCCTCCGGTCGCCGCCCCTACCGCTCCCGCGGCCAGGAAACCGCGGGAGGAACGCCAGGACAGTACCGACCACCGCGACTGCGCGGAGAACAACGATCCTGTACTCAGCCACGAACCGGTCGAGATCAGTGACAGGGCGGAACCGATCGAGCCGACCGACAGGGCGCTGCCGATCGAGCCGACCGACAAGGCCGAACCGACGGACCCCACGGACAGCACCGATCCCACGGAGCCGATCGACAGCACGGAGTCCTGTGACCACAACGACAGCACCGAACCAGAGGACGTACGAGGGACCGACCGTACGGACAGCTTTGTCATGAGGCCATCTTGCCCCGCGCCGCTCCGCCTCGGGCGGTTGTCGGCGGATGACGCGGGTCTCGGGTGAGGGACCTTCCGGCATCCGGCTTCAGAACGTGGACCGCTCGCCCGCCGCGCCGAGCGTGTCGGTCAGCTGTCCCAGCAGCGAGCGCAGCAGTTCGTCGTCCCCGTCGTTCAGCACCGGCCAGCGTGCGCGGACCTCGCGGTCCAGGCGCCGCCAGTACGTCCGGCCGCGCGGGGTGAGGTGGGCGAGGATGCGGCGCCGGTCGTGCGGGTCGACGCGGCGGTAGAGGAGGTTCTGGTCCACGAGGTGGTCGACGAGTCTGGTGAGCGTGGCCGGCGGGAGGAAGACCGCCTCGGCGATCGCGGTCATGGGGTGGCCCGCGCCGTCGGAGAGCAGCGCGAGGACCCGCCAGGCGTCGAGGGAACAGCCGTCCTCGTCCAGGACGGACTGGAGCCGCCGTGCTGCCAGGCGCTCCGCCCGCGTCAGCAGCTGCATCAGATCCTGGGGCTGACGCGGCGATGGGGTCGGCATCCTGCTCCTCGCTCCCGGGGGGTGTACATGGTACGAGACGGATTGGAGTTCACCGGGAGGACCCGGAATCATGACGCCATGTTCCGGCCCGATGCACCCGTGCCCGACTGGTTCACGGCAGACGACTCCGTTTTCGGCGTGGCCCTGGTCCTTCCCCTGCAGGGATCGGCGGGCATCTTCGGGCCCACCTGCGAACTGTGCGCACAGCTGGCGGCGGAGGAGGTCAACCGCGCGGGCGGAGTGCTCGGCAGGGAGCTGCGACTGCTGCCCGTGGACGGGGGTGGCACACCACGCGAAGTCGCGGACCATGTCGAGGCGTTGGTGGACCTGGGGGCCGTGCAGGGGGTCACGGGCTGGCACATCTCCTCGGTGCGCCAGGCCCTCGCCCCGAGAATCGCGCATCGGGTTCCCTACGTCTACACCGCCCTGTACGAAGGCGGTGAGCACACCGCCGGGGTGTTCCTCACGAGCGAGACACCCCGTGACCAACTACGCCCGGCCATGGGCCTGCTGGCGCACGAGCGCGGGCTGCGCCGCTGGTTCGTGGTGGGCAACGACTATGTGTGGCCGCGCCGTACGGCCCGAGCCGCTCACGTGTACGCGCGCGAGTGCGGCGGCAGCATCCAGGGAGAGGTGTATCTGCCGCTGGGCACCCATGACTTCGGTGCGGTGCTGCGCCGGATCGAACGCACGGAGGCGGACGGCGTCATCATGCTGCTGGTCGGCAGTGACGCGGTGCGCTTCAACCGGGCGTTCGCCGCGGCCGGCCTCGACGCCCGGTGCCTCCGGCTGAGCACCCTGATGGACGAGAACATGCTGATGGCCAGCGGTCCTTCGGCCACGGTGGATCTCTACAGCACGGCCGGGTTCTTCGCTTCCCTCGCCGGCCGGGACACCCTCGACTTCCACGGACTGTACGCAGGGCGATACGGGATCGAGGCGCCGGCCCTCGGCAGCTTCGGCGAATCCTGTTACGAGGGCGTGCTGTTGCTCGCCGCGCTCATCGGCCGGGCCGGGACCCTCGACGTGTCGGCGATCGGGGCGGCGGCCGAGACCGTGTCCTACGAGGGGCCACGGGGGCTGCTCCATCTGCGCGGCGGTCATGTGCGCCAACGCATCTACCTGGCACGGGCCGAGGGGCTGGACTTCGACGTGGTCGCCGAGCTCGACCTTCACGAACCCGGCCCTTGACACCGGCTCGTCGGCGCCAAGATACTTCCCGCAGGAAGTAATCAGAATGCCTCGGGCGTGTCATGAATTCGGATGCCGAATTCCGCCCCGGGCATTTTTTTGTTGCCCCGCCGAGCGCCCCCGAACGCATCATGAGAGCGGGAAGATACGGCCGGGAAAGTACCGCGAAACACCTTGGAAACAGGGCGACTTGAGGCTGTGGACCGCACTTCAGGAGGTTGTCTCCTCCACAGCCCGAGGGGGTTCTATTGTCCAGCGGTTCCCGAATTCTCCGACGCCGGATCGCAGCCGGTGCCGCCGTGCTCGCGACCGTCGTCGCACTCTCCGCGTGCGGCGCCAAGACCGACGCGGGCGGTACGTCCGACAAGGCCGCGAAGGCGGACGTGAGCGGCGACACCGTCAAGGTGGGCCTGCTCAACTCGCTGTCGGGCACGATGGCGATCAGCGAGGTGACCGTACGCGACTCCCTGAAACTGGCCATCGGCGAGATCAACGCCTCGGGCGGAGTGCTCGGCAAGCAGATCGAGCCGATCAGCGAGGACGGCGCCTCCGACTGGCCGACGTTCGCCGAGAAGGCGAGCAAGCTGATCAGGGAGGACCGGGTCGCGGCCACCTTCGGCTGCTGGACCTCCGCGAGCCGCAAGGCCGTCAAGCCTGTCTTCGAGAAGAACAAGTCGCTGCTCTTCTACCCCGTGCAGTACGAGGGACTTGAGCAGTCCCCCTACATCTTCTACACCGGTGCCACCACCAACCAGCAGATCGTCCCCGGCCTCGACTATCTCAAGTCCCAGGGCAGGAAGCGGATCTACCTGGTTGGCAGCGACTACGTCTTCCCGCGCACCGCCAACAAGGAGATCAAGGCGTACGCGAAGGCCAACGGCATGACGGTCCTCGGCGAGGACTACGCGCCGCTCGGCTCCACCGAGTTCAGCACGATCGCCAACAAGGTGAAGGCCTCGAAGGCGGACGCGGTCTTCAACACCCTCAACGGCGACTCGAACGTGGCCTTCTTCAAGGAGTACAAGTCCGCCGGACTCACCGCCAAGAGCATGCCGGTGGTCTCGGTGTCGATCGCCGAGGAGGAGGTCAAGTCGATCGGGGCGCAGTACCTGGCGGGCCAGCTGACGGCCTGGAACTACTACCAGACCACCCCGGGGGCCGCGAACACCAAGTTCGTGAAGGCCTACAAGGCCAAGTACGGCCAGGACAAGCCGACCAGTGACCCGATGGAGGCCGCGTACACCTCGGTCTACCTGTGGAAGGCGATGGTCGAGAAGGCGAAGTCCTTCGACCCCGAGAAGGTCAAGGCTGCGTCCGACGGCATCACCTTCGACGCACCGGAGGGCAAGGTCACCGTGGACGGCGCGACCCAGCACATCTACAAGACCGCCCGCATCGGCAGGATCGGCTCCGACGGGCTGATCAAGCAGGTCTGGGACTCCGGCAAGCCGATCAAGCCGGATCCCTACCTGAAGGGTTACGACTGGGCCTCCGGCCTCTCCTGACCACCCGTCGCGCGGGGCCTGTGCGCACAGGCCCCGCGTCCCGACTCCCCGGAGCCGCCGTATGACCGTGATCCTCGGGCAGTTGTTCACCGGCGTCAGCATCGGTGCCGTCCTGCTCCTCATCGCGCTCGGCCTCTCGCTCACCTTCGGCCAGATGAATGTCATCAACATGGCCCACGGCGAGTTCATCATGGCCGGCGCCTACACCACGTACGTACTGCAGAAGTCCATTTCCGGCGCAGGAATTTCACTGATCGTCGCGCTGCCCGTCGCATTTCTTGTGTCGGGGGCGCTCGGCGCGCTGCTGGAATGGCTGCTGATCCGCCGCCTTTACCTCCGCCCCCTCGACACCCTTCTTGTCACGTGGGGTGTCTCGCTGATGCTTCAGCAACTCGCCCGTGACATTTTCGGCGCGCCGAATGTGCAGACCCGCGCACCCGATGTCCTCACCGGGCACATCACGGTCATCGGCGGCGACGACCCGCTCACCTTCGCCAACAGCCGGCTGTTCATCCTCGGACTGGCGGTCACGGCCGTCGTGGCACTGTCCCTCACACTGCGGCTGACCCCGCTCGGGCGGCGCATCCGCGCGGTGGTGCAGAACCGGGACCTGGCGGAGGTGTCCGGCATCTCCACCGGGCGCGTGGACCGCACCGCCTTCTTCATCGGCTCCGGGCTCGCCGGGGTCGCCGGGGTCGCGCTGACCCTGGTCGGCCCGATCGGGCCGACGATGGGCACCAACGTCATCATCGACGCCTTCCTGGTCATCGTGGTCGGCGGCATCGGGCAGCTCAAGGGCAGCGTGATCGTCGCCTTCGTGCTGGGCGCGCTGCAGTCGGTCCTGGAGTACTCGACCACCGTCAGTGTCGCGAAGGTACTGGTCCTCGTGGCCATCGTCGCGTTCCTCCAGTGGCGGCCGCAGGGCCTGTACACGCTGCGCACGAGGAGCCTGGTATGACCACCACCACTCCCCTCGCCCCGAAGGCGGGACAACTGCCGGGCGGCCGACGCAGGTTCACGGCGGCTCGGCCCGCGGCCGGATTCGTTGCCGCCGCCCTCATGCTCTTCGCCGTCGCCCCGCTCGCGTTGTCCGACTTCCGGCTCGGGCTGCTCGCCAAGTATCTGTGCACGGCCATGGTCGCGGTCGGCATCTGTCTGGCGTGGGGGCGCGGCGGCCTGCTGACACTCGGCCAAGGGGTGTTCTTCGGACTGGGCGGCTACGCCATGGCCATGCACCTGAAGATCGCGGACGCCGGCCCCGGCAACCTGCCCGACTTCATGCAGCTGTACGGGACCGCCACCGAACTCCCCTGGTGGTGGCGGCCGTTCGCGAATCCGGTGTTCGCGATCTCCGCGACCTTCCTGCTGCCGATGGCCGTCGCCGCGATCCTCGGTTCCTTCATCTTCCGGCGCCGGGTCAAGGGCGCCTACTTCGCGATTCTCAGCCAGGCCCTCGCCGCGGCCTTCGCGATCTGGCTGGTCGGCCAGCAGGCCACGACGGGCGGCACCAACGGACTGACCGACATCCAGGGCTTCTTCGGCTACGACCTGAACGACCCGGTCAACCAGCGGATGGTGTACTTCGTCATCGCCGCGGTGCTGCTCCTGCTGATCGCGCTCGCCCGTCAGCTGATGCGCAGCCGCTACGGCGAACTCCTCGTCGCCGTGCGGGATTCCGAGGAACGGGTGCGATTCCTCGGCTACGACCCCGCGAACGTCAAGCTCGTGGCGTACGTCGCCGCGGCGGGCATGGCGGGACTGGCGGGTGCGTTGTTCGTGCCCGCCGTCGGCATCATCTCCCCCGCGCTGGTCGGCATCGTGCCGTCCATCGAACTCGTCATCGGCGCCGCGGTCGGCGGCCGGGCGAGCCTGACGGGCGCGGTGCTCGGCGCGATCGGCGTCGCCTGGGCCAGGACGGCCCTGTCGGAGGAGTTCCCCGCGGCCTGGACGTACTTCCAGGGGCTGCTGTTCATCGTCGCCCTGGCGTTCCTGCCGGGCGGACTCGCCTCGCTGGCCGGGATCGTGCGGCGCCGGGCGAACCGAGGAATCGCTGGAGACACGGCATGACGGAGTTTACGGACAGTGCACCCGCGGGGCTCGAGATTCGGGGACTGCGGGTGACCTTCGACGGCTTCACCGCCGTCGACGGGGTGGACCTCGATGTACGGCCGGGGGATCTTCGTTTCCTGATCGGGCCGAACGGCGCGGGCAAGACGACACTGGTCGACGCGGTCACCGGACTGGTGCGGGCGACAGGATCGGTGCGTTTCGGGGGTGCCGACATCCTCGGCAGGAGCGTGCACCGGATCGCCCGCTCGGGGATCGGCCGCACCTTCCAGACGGCCGCCGTCTTCGAGGAGTTGACGGTCCTTCAGAATCTGGACATCGCGGCGGGCGCCGGGCGGGGCGCGCTGACGATGCTGCGCCGCCGCAAGGGCGTGCCCGAGTCCGTGGCGCGCGCCCTGGAGACGGTGGGCCTGACCGGCCGCGCCGACAGCCCGGCCGGCACGCTCGCGCACGGACAGAAGCAGTGGCTGGAGATCGGCATGCTGCTGGTGCAGGACGTCCGGCTGCTGCTGCTCGACGAGCCGGTCGCGGGCATGAGCCACGACGAACGACAGGCCACCGGCGAGCTGTTGGAGCGCATCAGCCGGGAGCGGACCGTCGTCGTGATCGAGCACGACATGGACTTCATGCGCTCCTTCGCGCGCAGCGTCAGTGTGCTGCACGCGGGCCGGGTGCTCAGCGAGGGGACGGTGGCCGAGGTGCAGGCCGACCCGAAGGTGCAGCAGGTGTATCTCGGGCACGCGGCCGCCGAGGACACCACGGCGGCCGTTCCCGGACCGACCGCCGTTCAGGAGGCGTGATGCTGGAGATCGACACCGTCCACGTCGGGTACCACCGCAGTCTCGTCCTGCACGGTGTCTCCGTCGAGGTGCCGAGGGACGGGGTGGCGGCGGTGCTCGGGCACAACGGCGCGGGCAAGAGCACCCTGCTGCGGGCCGCCGTCGGACTGCTCGGCCCGCGGAGCGGATCGGTCCGCCTGGACGGCGAGGACATCACCCGGCTGAGGCCTCATGAGCGGGTGGCGCGCGGCATGGCGTACGTGCCGCAGGGCCAGCAGGCCTTCCCGCACCTCACGACCGCCGAGAATCTCCAGCTGGTCGCGGACGGGCGACGCCGCGGCAGGGAGGCTATCGCCGAGGCACTGGACCTGTTCCCGGCGCTGCGCGCCCTGTCGGGCCGCCGTGCGGGGCTGCTCTCCGGGGGGCAGCGCCAGCAACTGTCCATCGCACGGGCCCTGGTGACGGAGCCTCGGGTTCTTCTCCTGGACGAGCCGACCGAGGGCATCCAGCCCTCGGTGGTCGCCGAGATCGAGGAGACGGTTCTCGCGCTGGCCGCCCGGGGCGGTCTGTCGGTGCTCCTGGTCGAGCAGCATGTCGGCTTCGCGATGCGGGCCGCGCAGCGCTACTACGTCCTGGAGGCGGGCCGGGTCACCTCGTCGGGCGAGGGCGGCCGGGACGCCGAGCGGGTGGTGCGGGAGGCGCTCAGCGTGTGACCGCGGGTGGAGTCCGCCGGGCACCCTGATGATCGGCCGGGACGGGGCGCGCGGCCTCGGCCGTCAGCGCCCCGCGAGGGATGCCCGGGTCCGTTCGAGGTGGGCGCGTTCCGGCGCGCTCCCGGACAGCGTGATGGCGGCGTCGTACGCCCGCAGTGCCTCGGCGTCGCGTCCGAGCCGGCGCAGCAGGTCCGCCCGTACGGCGTGGAAGGCGTGGTATCCGTCGAGGTCGAGCTGGTCGACGAGGGCGAGGGCGGGCCCCGGTCCCTCGGTCTCGGCCACGGCGACGGCGCGGTTGAGGGCCACGACCGGGCTGGGGGCGAGCCGCATGAGCTGGTCGTACAGCTGGAGGATCTGCCCCCAGTCCGTGGCGGCGGCGGTCGGGGCGTCGCTGTGGACGGCGTTGACCGCGGCCTGGATCTGGTAGGGCCCCGGCCGGTCGCGGCGCAGACAGCGGCGTACGAGAGCCTGGCCCTCGGTGATCAGGTCCCGGTCCCAGCGGGTGCGGTCCTGTTCGGCGAGGAGGACCAGGTCACCGCCGGCCGTCGCGCGGGCCGGCCGGCGGGCCTCGACGAGCAGCATCAGCGCGAGCAGGCCGAGTGCCTCGGGCTCGTCGGGCATGAGCTCGACGAGGAGACGTCCGAGGCGCAGGGCCTCGGCACAGAGGTCCTCGCGGCCCCCGTACCCCTCGTTGAAGACGAGGTAGACGACGGCCAGTACACCTCTGACGCGGTCCGGCAGGTCCGCGTCGCGCGGCACGCGGTAGGGGATGCCCGCGTCGCGGATCTTGGCCTTGGCGCGGACGATCCGCTGGGCCATGGTGGGTTCGGGGACGAGGAAGGCACGCGCGATCTGCGCGGTGCTCAGGCCGCCGAGGAGCCGTAGCGTCAGGGCGACCTGGGCCTGGGGCGCGAGCGCGGGGTGGCAGCAGGTGAAGATCAGACGGAGCCGTTCGTCGCGCACGGGGCCCTCCTCCGCGGGGTCGTCCGGGGCGTGCAGCCGGGCCGCCTCGGCGTGCCGGGCCGCGCGGGTGGACTCGCGGCGCAGCCGGTCGACGGCGCGGTTGCGGGCGGTCGTGATGATCCAGCCGGCCGGGCTCGGCGGGATTCCGGTCCCCGGCCACTTCGCCACGGCCGTGGTGAACGCGTCCTGGACCGCTTCCTCGGCGAGGTCGATGTCGCCCAGGAAGCGGATCAGGACGGCGACCGCCCGGCCGTACTCGGCTCGGAAGACGGCCTCGATGTCACCGGCTCCGACAGTCATCGGTCCTCGGACTCGTGGGTGAACGGCCGCACCTCGATCGGGAGCGTCGTCGCCAGGGTCGCCTTGCGTCCCCAGGCGAGCGCCGCGTCGAGATCGGGCGCCTTGATCAGACAGATCCCGCCCAGATACTCCTTGCTCTCCGCGTACGGCCCGTCGGTGACCAGGACGTCACCGTCCCGGGCGCGCAGCACGGTGGCCGTCTCCGGCCCGTGCAGTCCGCCGGCGAACACCCAGGCGCCGGCCTCGCGCAGTTCGGTGTTGAACACGTCCAGGTTGTGCATGATCTCTTCCAGGACCTCGGGCGCGGGCGGCTCGCCCTGCGGCTGCATCACGCTCAGCAGGTAGTACTTCATGATGTTCCTCCTCGGTGGTCCCACTCGGCGTCTTTGTGACTACACGAACGAAGGGGCGCCGGATCGACACACGCCACGACGACAGCGGGAGATTCCTTCGATGACCGTCCCATCGCATCCGCTCGTCGCCGCGGCCCGGGAACTGGCGGCCGGGGTCCTGGCGCCCCTGGCGGAGGACGTGGACCGGGACGGCATGCCCGCGAGCAGCGTCGAGGCCGTCAAGCGGTCGGGGCTGCTCGGGATCGCCGCTCCGGTCGAGGACGGCGGGTCGGCGGCGCCGGCCGCGGTGGTCCGCACGACCGCGGAGATCCTGGCCGGGGCGTGCTGCTCGACCTGGTTCGTGCAGGCCCAGCACCACACGCCGGTGGCGACCCTGGCGAGGAGCGGCCTTCCGGTACGCGAACGGCTGCTGGGTCCGCTCGCGCGCGGGGAGCTGCTGTCCGGTGTCGCGTACGCCCAGTTGCGCGCGTACCCGCGGGTCCCGGTACGGGTCACGCGCGAGCGCGGCGGGTGGCGCTTCGACGGGACGGTCCCCTGGTACACCGGCTGGGGGCTGAACGACGTCATGCTGCTGGCCGGGGTGACGGAGGACGACGAGGCGCTGTTCGCGTTCACGCAGGCGCGCGAGCAGCCGGGGCTGCGCCCGTCCCCGCCGATGCGGCTCGCAGCGCTCACCGCGTCCCGGACCGTCTCGCTGGAGCTGGACGGGCTGTGGCTGCCCGACGACGCGGTGGCGCTGCGCACCCCGTACGAGTCCTGGGCGGTCACGGACCGCCCCAAGAACACCAATGCCTCGCCGGCCGTCTTCGGGGTCACGGCGACGGCGATCGGCCTGCTGGAGGACGATCCCTCGGCGAAGGGGACGGCGGACACACTGCGGGCGCGTCTCGACGAGGTCAGACGGCAGGCGTACGAACTCGCCGACCACCCGGTGCCGACCGAGCGGATCGAGGAGCGGCTGGAGTGCAAGACCCGGGCGTACGACGTGATGCGGGCGGCCACCACGGCGGCGGTCGTGGCCGGCGGCGGGCGGGCGATGGACCTGCGCAGCCCGGCCCAACGGCTCGCGCGCGAGGGGATGTTCCTGCTGGTGCAGGGGCAGACGGCCCAGGTGCGCGCGGCGCACCTGGGGTCGCTGGGTTCCCTCGGCGGACTCGGTCCGCTCAGCCGGTGAAGGGCACCTGGGCGACCGGGGCCGGCGGGGCCGCGAACGGGTGCCGCCACAGGCCCCGTTCGGCGAGCCGGGGCAGGACGCCCTCGCCGAACCAGTAGGCCTCCTCCAGGTGCGGGTAGCCGGAGAGCACGAACTCGTCGATGCCGAGGGCGTGGTACTCCTCGATCCGGTCGGCGACCTCCTCGTGGCTGCCGACCAGCGCGGTGCCCGCTCCGCCGCGCACCAGGCCGATGCCGGCCCACAGGTTGGGGTGGATCTCCAGTCCGTCCCGGCCGCCGCCGTGCAGCGCGAGCATCCGTTGCTGGCCCTGCGACTCGCTGCGGGCGAGGCCCTCCTGCACGGACCGTACGGTCGCCGGGTCGAAGCCGTCGAGGAGCCGGTGCGCCTCGGCCCAGGCCTGCTCGGAGGTGTCGCGGGTGATGACGTGCAGTCGGATGCCGAACCGGAGGGTCCGCCCTTCCTTCTCCGCGAGCCCGCGGATCCAGGCGATCTTCTCGGCGACCTGGGCGGGTGGTTCGCCCCAGGTGAGGTAGACGTCCGCGTGGCGGGCGGCGACCTCGCCGGCGATCGGCGAGGAGCCGCCGAAGTAGATCTCGGGGACCGGGTCGGGGACCCGGGCGAGCCGGGCGTCCTCGACCCGCAGGTGCTCGCCGGCCAGGTCGACGGTCTTGCCGTCCCACAGGTCCCGGACGATCCGCAGGAATTCGCCTGTACGGCGGTAGCGGGCGTCCTTGTCGAGGAAGTCGCCGTAGGCGCGCTGCTCGTGGCTCTCGCCGCCGGTCACCACGTTGAGGAGCAGTCGTCCGCCGGTCCGGCGCTGGAAGGTGGAGGCCATCTGCGCGGCGAGTGTGGGCGACACGAAGCCGGGCCGGAAGGCGACGAGGAACTTCAGCCGCTCCGTGTGCTGACTGACCATCGCGGTCGTCAGCCACGCGTCCTCGCACCAGGCGCCCGTCGGGGTGAGGGCGCCGACGAATCCCAGGTCCTCGGCGGCACGGGCGATCTGGCTCAGATAGGCGACCGTCGGTGGCCGGTCCCGTGAGGTCACGGTGGCGGGCGTGCCGTGACCGCCGCCGACGACATCGCGGCTGTCGCCGTTGGTGGGCAGGAACCAGTGGAAGGTGAGGGACACGGCGGCGTTCTCCGATCGTGGGGACCTGATGGGCGAGGGGGCCGTCGGCTGCGGCCGGTGCCGTGCCTGCTGCGGCTTCAGTGCCCCGGCAGGCGGCGTTCGCCCCGTCGCGGCGCCTCCGCGTCGTCGGCGATCGCTTCGACGGTCATCGGTGTCAGCCCGTGGCGGCGAGCAGGGGTGTACGGCCCAGAGCGGCGGAGAACTGGTCCACCACCTGGGCCAGGGCCTCGGCGCTGCCCGGCGCCACGGTGACGCTCCCGTCCTGGCCCGTGATGATGTCCTTGTCGAGGGTGAACCAGCCCTGGACGATATGGGCCGCCCCCATGGAGTTGAGGACCGGACGGAGCGCGTAGTCCAGGGCGAGCACGTGAGCGGTACTGCCTCCCGTCACCAGCGGCAGCACGGTCTTCCCGGTCAGGGCGTACTGCGGGAGCAGATCGAGCAGCGCCTTCAGGACACCGGAGTAGGCAGCCTTGTAGACGGGGGTGCCGATGACCACTCCGTCGGCGCGGGCGAACAGTTCGGCCGCCTCCACTATGGCGGGGTGCTGGAAGTCCGCGCCGAGCAACGCCTCGGCGGGGATCGTACGGACGTCGAGGGGGATCACCTCGTGCCCCTGCCCGGCGAGCCGGGCGTCGAGGTGGCGCAGGAGCTTGGCCGTGCGGGAGGAGACCGAGGGGCTGCCGGAGACGGACAGGACGGTGGCCATGAGTCCTCTTTCGTGAACGGGTTCCGGTGAACGGGTTCCGGGTCGGTACCGCGAGCGGGCTCGCGGGTGAATTCCGTGACCCGGGTGCCGGGTCACGGGCTGCCGGGGTGACCGGAAGGCGTGACCGGGACTTCGGGTGGGCGGGATACCGGGGTGAACGGACGGACGTGACCGGCGTTCCTGGACGACGGGCTGCCGGGCGGGCGGAGAGCGAACGGAGACGGATCAGGCTCGCACCGCACCCGCGCGGCACGCTGGAGGAGCACCTGAGTCCCGACGGACTCCCGCTCCCTGTACGGCGGTCGGACCTCGGCGCACCGTACGGACCGTCGCGCGGCACGCTGGGCCGGCGGCTGTTCGGGACGCCTCGGGGTTCGGGAACCCGGCCGGACTCAGCCGGAGTTCGGGCGCCGATGTGCCGCGGAGAGGCGAGGGAACACGCCGATCACGGTGAGGAGAAGTCACCGTGGACGGAGGACCCGCGCGAAGGAGACCCGCAGTCGGGGATCGTCAGGCTTCGCGGCGACAGAAGGAACTGCAGACACGCGCGAGGTCGACGTGGCGTCGCCGCGTGAGGTCCAGTCGCATCTTCATGGCCGCGATCGTCGCAGCTCCGCGTACGGGCAGTCAAGGAACGGCGGTTCGGTCTCGCATCCCGGACCGGGACATGTCCCGGGGAAACCCGGGCAAGCGCATTCCACGGGACTCGTCGCTCCGGGTCCGCCGTCAGAGCTGGAGGTGTCTGCCGCCATGGGCACAAAGGTGCTGGAACGATTTCCCGCCGGGGCTCCGCGTGGATCCTGGACCGCGGAGGAGTACGCGGCCCGGCGCCGTACCGAGGGGCTGCAGGCGACGGTCGTGATGGACCTGAACTCGGACGCCTTCCTCGTGGTCGTGCCGGCCGGCGACGAGGACTGAGCCGGACCACGGCGGACGGACCGCGGCGGAGCGCAGCGGACGGACCGCACGCACTACGGCCCGCGCGAACCACACGGCTGGCCGTCGTGCGTCCTGTCGGAGTGGGCCCGTCCCGCTGGACGGGGCCACTCCGACAGGGTTCTCACACCTCGACGCGCTCGTCCCCTCGGGCCCCGGGCGCGGACGCGGGCTCGGGGTCGGCGCCGGGCTCGCGGCTGAGTGTCCCCGGCCACCACGCCCGGCGACCGATGTCGCGGACCAGGGCCGGCACCAGCAGGGAACGGACGACCAGGGTGTCGAGCAGGACGCCGAAGGCGACGATGAAGGCGATCTGCACCAGGAACGCCAGCGGGATCACCCCGAGGGCGGCGAAGGTCGCGGCCAGCACCACGCCCGCCGAGGTGATCACCCCGCCGGTGGCGACGAGTCCGCGCAGCACGCCCGCACGTACCCCGTGACGCAGCGACTCCTCCCGGACCCGGGACATCAGGAAGATGTTGTAGTCGACGCCGAGGGCCACCAGGAACACGAAGCCGTACAGCGGCACGGACGCGTCGGTGCCCGTGAAGCCGAACCCGTGCCGGAACACGAGCGACGAGATGCCCAGCGTGGCGAGGAAGTTGAGCGCCACCGTGGCCACCAGGAGCACCGGCATGAGCAGCGAGCGGAGCAGGACGGTCAGTATGACCAGGATGATGGCGAGGACCACCGGCACGATGAGCGTGCGGTCGCGTTCGGCGGTCTGCCGGGTGTCGTACTGCTGGGCCGCGTAGCCCCCGACGAGCGCGTCGGCGCCCGGTACGGCGTGCACCGCTGTGCGCAGCCGGGCGACGGTGGCCTTGGCCGCGTCGCTGTCCGCGGCGGACCGCAGCGTGACGTCGACACGGACCCGGCCGTCGACGGTCCGGGGCGCTCCCCCACCGGGCCGCCCGGACTCCGTCACCGCGGCGGCCGACGCGACACCGTCCGTGGCGCGTGCCGCGGACGTGACCCGCGCGACGCGGTCGGCGTTCGCGATGATCACGGCGGGGTTGCCGGAGCCGCCGGGGAAGTGCCGCCCGAGGGTCTCCTGCGCGGCGACCGACGGTGCGTCGTTGACGAAGATCTCGGCGAGCGGGATGCCCTTCGCGGTCAGGGTGGGTGCGAAGGCCGCGCAGGCGAGGAGCCCGGCCAGGGCCATCGCCCAGACCTTGCGCGGCGCGCGGTCGACCAGTGCCGCGACCCGGTTCCAGATGCCGCCGCCGGTGCTCACCCCGCCCGCCGGGCGGGGCCTGGCCGGCCAGTAGGCGGCGCGGCCGAGGAGCACCAGGACGGCAGGCAGGAAGGTGAGCGAGCTCAAACCGGCGCAGGCCACGCCGATGGCTCCCACGGGACCGAGCGAGCGGTTGTTCGTCAGGTCGCTGAGCAGCAGCGCCAGCAGTCCGAGGGCGACGGTTCCCGCGCTCGCGACGATCGCGCCCCAGGACTGCCGCAGTGCCGCCCGGACCGCCGTGAACCGGTCGGCGCTCAGGGCGAGTTCCTCACGGAAACGGGCACTCAGCAGAAGGGCGTAGTCGGTGGCGGCCCCGATCACGAGGATCGAGAGGATGCCCTGCACCTGGCCGTCGACGCGTACGACACCGTGGTCGGCGAGGACGTAGACGACCGCGCAGGCCAGGCCCAGCGCGAACACCGATCCGAGGATGATGAGGAACGGGAGCAGCACACTGCGGTAGACGAGCAGCAGGATCACGAGGACGGCCGCCAGGGCCACCCCGAGGAGCAGTCCGTCGATTCCGGCGAAGGCGTCGCCGAGGTCGGCCTGACTGGCTGCGGGTCCGGCGATCCACGTGGTCGTACCGGGGACGGCTGCGGCGGCGGTACGAATGCGGTCGACGGCGTCGGGAAGCCGCTTGCCGAGGTCGGGCCTGAGCTGGACGACGCCTTCCAGTGCCTTGCCGTCCCGTGACGGCAGGGCGGGTGACGGCCGGCCGACCACGCCGGGGGTACCGGCGAGGGAAGCGAGCGCGCGGGTCGCGGCGGACTGCCGGGCCCCGGCCGTGGAAGCGTCGCCGTCCACGGTCCACACGACGATCGCGGGCAGCGTCCCGGCCTGCTGGAACGCACGCTGCTGGGCCACCACCTTCGTGGACTCGGCGCTGCGCGGCAGGAAGGCGGCCTGGTCGTTGGTGGAGACCTCGCCGAGCCGGCCGGCGTAGGGGCCGAGGGTGCCTCCGATGCCGAGCCAGGCGACGAGCAGGACGACGGGGATCAGCCACAGGGCTCGTCGCGGGGTGAGGGACATCGTTCTCCAGGTTGCGCCGGCAGGTGATTCGATGAGCGGCAAATATCTCGATGAATGACAATCTCAATCATTGAGATATCTCGCGTCCAGATCGTAGACCATGCCCGCAGTTCCGTCCCCGGCGGCCGTCCGGATGCGCCGGGCGGCGGCCGTCCGGGCACGGACAGCGTCCGCCCGGACCCGAGGACGCGTCCGAGGGCGGCGGGTTCAGCGGGCGTCCGAGGGCGGCGGGTTCAGCGGGCGGCGGCGGGCGGCGGCGGGCGGCGGGCGGCGGGCGGCGGGCGGCGGGCGGGTTCAGCGTCCGGGGGACCGTACGGCCGAGAGCCGCTCGTTCATCGTCGCCAGGAAGCGGAGGACGACGGACAGCTCGTCCTCGCTGAATCCGGACCGCACGCTCGCCGTGACGTCGGCGAGCGGCCGGAAGTGGGCGCGCGCGGCCGACCTGGCGTCGGGAACGTAGTGGAGGTGGACCACCCTGCGGTCGGGGCTCTCCCGGACGCGCCGTATGTGGCCCGCGCGTTCGAGCCGGTCCAGACACGCGGTGACCGCGCCCGAGGTGAGTCCGAGGTGCTCGCGCAGCCGGCCCGGGGTGAGCGGCTCGGACGCGTCGAGGATCGCCGCGAGCGCCAGAACGTCCGTGGCGTGCAGACCGTGTTCCCCGGCGAAGGCGTGGACCAGCCGGTTGATCTCGCCGTTCAGGCGGCGCAGCTCGACCGCGAAGGCGTGAAGATCCGTCGCCACGGCCTGATCCCGCTCCCGGCCCGCATCGGGGTCCGGATCATCCGTCCGGTCGTCACGGTCGTCTCGTCTGGCCACGTGATCAGCCTATAGAAGTCCCGGCACTCCCCCGTTCGGGCGTCCGGCACCCGGAGGTCGCCCCGTCCGGCGCATCCGCGGGCGGTACCGGGGTGGAAGGGATCAGGGAGGGAGGCGGTCCCCGAGGGGGCCAGGACGGCGACCGACGGAGGACCCATGAGCGACGACGAGACCGGCACCGGCCCGAGGTGTCTGGTGACCGGTGCCACCGGCTACATCGGCGGACGGCTGGTCCCCGAACTGCTGGCCGAGGGGTACCGGGTGCGCTGTCTGGCCCGCACACCCGCCAAGCTGCGCGACTATCCCTGGGCGGGCGAGGCGGAGGTGGTGCGCGGCGATGTGACGGACGCCGGCTCGGTCGCCGACGCGCTGCGCGGATGCGAGGTCGCCTACTACCTCGTGCACGCGCTCGGCACGGGCCACGACTTCGAGGACACGGACCGCAGGGCGGCCCGGATCTTCGGCGAGCAGGCCCGTGCGGCGGGTGTGCGGCGCATCGTCTACCTGGGCGGCCTCACCCCCGCGGGCGTACCGGCCGGGGAACTGTCACCGCACCTGAGGTCGCGGGCCGAGGTGGGGCGCATCCTGCTGGAGTCCGGCGTACCGACCACCGTGCTGCGCGCCGCGGTGATCATCGGATCCGGCTCGGCCTCCTTCGAGATGCTGCGCTATCTCACCGAGCGGCTGCCGGTGATGGTGACGCCGAGCTGGGTGCACACCCGGATCCAGCCCATGGGCGTACGCGATGTGCTGCGCACCCTGGTCGGCAGCGCCGGGATGCCCGCGGAGGTGAACCGCGCCTTCGACATCGGCGGCCCCGACGTCCTCACGTACCTGGAGATGATGCGCCGGTACGCGGCCGTCGCCGGGCTGCCGCGCAGACTCATCTTCCCGGTGCCGGTCCTCACGCCCCGGCTGTCCAGCCACTGGGTCGGCCTGGTCACCCCGGTGCCCGCGTCGATCGCCCGCCCGCTCACCGAGTCGCTGCGCCATGAGGTCGTGTGCCGCGAGCACGACATCGTCCGGTACGTTCCCGATCCTCCGGGACGGCCGATCGGCTTCGACGCGGCGGTTGCCCTGGCGCTCCAGCGGGTGCGCGACGCCCAGGTGACCACCCGCTGGTCGTCGGCGTCGTACCCGGGCACGGCCAGCGACCCGCTGCCCACGGACCCCGACTGGGCCGGCGGCAGTCTCTACACGGACGAGCGCGAACTGGCCGTGGACGCGTCGACCGAGAACCTGTGGCGGGTGATCGAGGGCATCGGCGGCGACAACGGCTGGTACTCCTTCCCCCTGGCCTGGGCGGTGCGCGGCTGGATGGACCGGCTGGTGGGCGGAGTGGGCCTGCGGCGCGGCCGCCGTGACGCCAACCGGCTGCGGGTGGGCGACTCCCTCGACTTCTGGCGGGTGGAGGAGATCGAGCCGGGACATCTGCTGCGGCTGCGGGCCGAGATGAGACTGCCGGGGCCGGCCTGGCTGGAGATGTACGCCGACGTGACCGCCGACGGGCGCACGCGCTACCGCCAGCGGGCCCTGTTCCATCCGCACGGGCTGCTCGGGCACCTGTACTGGTGGAGCGTGTCGCCGTTCCACGCCGTGGTGTTCGGCGGCATGGCCCGCAACATCGCGCTGGCCGCCGAGAGCACTCCCGCCGACGCGACGGCACCCGCGCCCACCCACTGACACCGCACCCGCCGACCCGCGTCCCTGCTCACCCGCCGGCTCCCCGACCGCGTCCGTGTCCGTACCGCGCGAGCTGTCCGAACCGCATCCGCGGGACTTGCCCGGACCGAAGCAGACCGACGCCGTACCCCTCTCAGCACCGCCCCCGGAGCCACCCCATGACCGTCTCGATCGTCCTGTTCACCTCCGACCTGCGCCTGCACGACCACCCGCCGCTGCGGGCCGCCCTCGACGGTGCGGACGCGGTGGTGCCGCTCTTCGTCCGCGACGAGGCCGTCGCCGACGCCGGGTTCACCGCCCCCAACCGGATGGCGTTCCTCGCCGACTGTCTGACGGACCTGGACGCCGGGCTCCGTGACCGCGGCGGTCGACTGGTGGTGCGCTCCGGCGACGTGGCGGACGAGGTGGCCAGGGCGGCCGTCGAGGCCGACGCCGACGCGGTGCACATCGCGGCGGGGGTCAGCGCCTACGCGCACCGCAGGGAGGAGCGGCTGCGCGCCGCGCTGGAACCGCAGGGACGCCGCCTGCACGTCCACGAGGCGGTGATCACCGCGCTCGCTCCCGGTGCGGTGACCCCGGCGGCCTCCGACCACTTCGCCGTCTTCACGCCGTACCACCGCCATTGGGCGCGGCAGCCGTTGCGGGACCCGGTCGCGGCTCCCCGGGCCGTCCGGGTGCCGGACGGCGTCGGTTCGGAGGCGATCCCCTCGCGCCCGGACGTGTCCACGGTGTCCGAGGGGCTGGCCCGGGGCGGCGAGACGGAGGCCAGGAAACGGCTGACGGCCTGGCTGCGCGACGGGATCGGGGCGTACGAGGACCGCCACGACGACCTGCCCGGCGACGCGACCTCCCGGCTCTCCCCCCATCTGCACTTCGGCACGCTGTCGGCGGTCGAACTGGTCCACCGGGCACGCGGCGTGGGCGGTCCGGGCGCCGAGGCGTTCGTACGACAGCTCGCCTGGCGGGACTTCCATCACCAGGTGCTGGCGGCCAGGCCGGACGCGTCCGCCGCCGACTACCGTCCCCGGCACGACCGTTGGCGTTCGGGGGCCGAGGCACAGGAGGACATCGAGGCCTGGCGGGAGGGGCGGACCGGCTATCCGGTGGTGGACGCCGCGATGCGGCAACTGCGCCACGAGGGCTGGATGCACAACCGGGGGCGCCTGCTCACCGCGAGCTTCCTGGCCAAGACCCTGTACGTGGACTGGCGGGTCGGGGCCCGGCACTTCCTGGACCTGCTGGTGGACGGCGATGTCGCCGACAACCAGCTCAACTGGCAGTGGATGGCGGGAACGGGCACGGACAGCCGGCCCAACCGTGTCCTGAACCCGCTGACCCAGGCACGGCGTTACGACCCGGAAGGGGCATATGTTCGGCTTTGGGTGCCCGAGTTGGCCGGAATCGCGGGGCGCGCGGTGCACGAGCCGTGGAAGGTCCGGGGCCTGGACCGGGCGGCCCGCGACTACCCGGACCCGATCGTCGACCTGTCCGAGGGGCTGGCCCGGTTCAAGAAAGCCCGGGGCCTGGACTGACAACAACGCCCGGGGCCTGGACCGGCAACAACACCGCGGCCGCGTGCAGGAACGATCCGAATCGAATATAAACTGCCGAGGATTTTACCTGTTGTAGAGATTCCTCAGCGGTGCGCCGCCGTACTGGTGGTCGTCCGAACCACTCGTACCGGATCCGTGCGCACCGGATCCATCGCGCGGCCATCCCGGAGCCAACGGCTCCGGAACCGCCGTACCCGCCCCCAGGAGGCTGCTCAATGCGCATTACACGGAACGCGGGAACCCTCTTCGTGACCGGTGCGTTGACGCTGACCCTGGCCGCGCTCGCCTATCCGGCCATGCTGGGGGTCCAGACCACGTCCGCCGCCCCGGTCCGCATCATCGCCAATCCGTCCTCGGGGCCGCTGACCGAGGCCGACCGTGACTTCGTCGTCAAGGTGCGCGCGGCGGGGCTGTGGGAGTACCCGGTCGGGCAGCTGGCCCTGCAGAAGGGGACCACCCCGGAGGTCCGCACGGCGGGGCAGCACCTGATCGCGGGGCATGCCGGGCTCGACACCACGAGCCGCAAGGTCGCCAAGGAACTCGGCATCACGCTGCCCAACAAGCCGTCCCCGCAGCAGCAGGGCTTCGTGGCGACGCTGAGCGCGGACTCCGGCTCGAAGTTCAACACCGACTTCGCCAACATCCTGCGCATCACCCACGGACAGATCTTCTCGACCGTGGCGAAGATCCGCGCCTCGACGGAGAACTCCCTCGTACGGCAGCTCGCCGACCAGGCCAACGACACCGTGCTGGACCACATCACCGTGATGGAGAAGACCGGACTGGTCGACTTCGACCAGGTGATCATCCAGGAGACCACCATCCCGAAGGTGCCCGCGGTCAATCTGACGCCTCCCGCGCCGCAGCCCGGCGAGCCGGAGGTCGTCCTGACACCGCCGGCGGGTGGTGGTGCGGCGCTGCCCTCGGGCGGGGCGTCGCTGCCCGCGGGCGGTGCCTCGCTGCCCTCGCCGACGCCGACGGTGGGCTGAACCACGCAGGTGGGGTGAACGGCGGCGGCCCGAGCGGGAGTTCGTGAGGGCGGCCGCCTTCCGGCTCAGCCCTCGGCCAGGCTCACCAGCGTGGTGAGCGCCTCCCTCAGTCCCGGCGGCCGGAGCATGCCCTGTTCCTGGCGTCCGGCCCAGCCGGGGCCGCCGAGCAGGACGGCGGGATGGCTGCGGGCGCCCTTGACTCCCCAGGCGGTCGCCGCGATGTGCCGGGCCAGCGGGCGGTCGGCGGTGGAACGGGTCTGCGACCACAGCACGACGGCGACCGGTCCCAGCCGGCGCACCGCCGCGGTCAGCGCCTCGGGGGGCACGGCGGGGCCGAACATCCGCGCGGGCAGGCCCTGTTCGACGAGCCCCGCGTGCAGCGCCTCCAGCGGGAGGCAGTGTTGTTCGCCCGGGACGCAGGCCAGCACGATCGGACCGCCGGCCGCCGGCGATCGGGGCCCCACCGGTCCCGAAGCGCGGTGCAGCACCCGGGAGATCTGCCACGACAGCAGGTGCTCCACCTCCACGTAGCGGTCCCCGGCGGACTCCCATTTGCGGCCCACCGCGTGCAGGGTCGGCACCATCACCTCCTCCCAGCCGACGACCACGCCGTGCCGCTCGACGAGCGAGGTCAACTGGTCGTCCAGGGAAGGCGCGTCGAGGCGTACGGCGGCGCGCGCGAGCCCCTTGCACTCCTGCCTGGGGTCCCCGAAGGGCTCCGCTCCGGCCGACGGTGCCGGGTGTTCCAGGCCGTCGGCCGCGCTCCCGCCCTCGGGCGCCAGGGGGTCGGACCTGCCCTTCGCCGCCCTGGCCGCCTCGGCGGGCGGGACTCCGGACGAGGTCAGCCGGCACATCTCCTCGAGCATGGCCACGTCCTGGGGCGTCCAGCGGCGGTGCCGTCCGCCGGAACGGACCGCGGGGCCCATTCCGTATCTGCGGTCCCAGGAACGCAGCGTGGTGGGTGACACTCCCAGGCGGCGGGCCAGCGCACCTGTGGTGACACCGGCTTCGGCGGATCCCGTGCCCGGCTCCCGACCCTGATCCGACCGGCCATCACCCATACGGCGACTATACGACGCAGAAACGATGCGAGTTGTCGCCTCTGTCGCATGGTTCACACAATCGGTTTCACGGGGCCCCACACAGGGAGTTCCCGGAGCAAGGAGCCGTGGCCATGAGCGCAGATCCGACCGCCGAGCACCCGACCGCCGAGTCCGGGGACGCGCTCACGGACGCGGACCTGGCCCGTGGCATCGTCGACGGGGACGAGGCGTCCATGGCCACCGCGTACCGGCGCTGGGCTCCCCTCGTCCACGCCCTGGCCCGGCGTTCGCTGGGCGACGCGCGCGAGGCGGAGGACGTCACCCAGCAGGTGTTCCTCGCCGTGTGGCGGGGGGCCCGGGGTTACCGGCCCGAACGCGGCCCGGTGGCCGCGTGGCTCGTCGGCATCACCCGGCGCAAGATCGCCGACGCCCTGTCCGCGCGGACCAGGCGCACCGAGCTGGTGGGCGCGGCCGGCGCCCTCCTGGTCCTCGCCGACGACACCAGGTCCCGGCCCGAGGCCACGCTCGACCGTGTCGTCGTCCGGCACGAGCTGGCCAAGCTCCCGACCCCGCAGCGCCGGGTCCTGCACCTCGCGTTCTACGAGGACCTCACGCAGACCCAGATCGCCCGGCGCACCGGCTGGCCGCTGGGCACCGTCAAGAGCCACTCCCGACGCGGTATGCACCAGCTCCGCGACTGTCTGCGCCCACTGGCGGAGGTCTGAGCGCAAAGGGCCCACCAGCACTTTCCGGCCCGCGGGCCAATCCACCACCCCACCGGCTCCGGATCACATCCGAACCGTCGTCGCGTCTCGGAGGACCACACCGTGAAGGAAGCCGTGGAGATCGGGCGAAAGCCGTCCGCGGAGCCGGACCTGCCCGATCTCATGTCCCGGGTCGCCCGCGGTGACCAGGACGCGTTCGCCTCGCTCTACGACGTGGTGGCGGGCCCGGTCCTCGGCATCGTGCGCAAGGTGCTGCGCGACCCGGCTCAGTCGGAGGAGGTGGCGCAGGAGGTGCTCGTCGAGGTGTGGCGGACCGCCGCCCGCTACCGCCCCGAGCGGGGGTCGGTGATGAACTGGGTCCTGACCCTCACCCATCAGCGGGCCGTGGACCGGGTGCGCTCGGTCGAGGCCTCGGCCGCGCGGGAGCAGAAGGCCGCGCTCCTCGACCGGACGGCCCCGTTCGACGAGGTGACCGAACAGGTCGAGGCGCGCCTGGAACGTGAGCAGGTACGGCGCTGTCTGCGCACACTGACCGAGCTCCAGCGCCAGTCGGTGACCCTGGCCTACTACCGCGGGCTGACCTACCGGGAGGTGGCGGAGCTGCTGGCGACTCCCCTCGGCACGGTCAAGACCCGGCTGCGCGACGGTCTGATCCGGCTGCGCGACTGTCTGGGGGTCACGGCGTGACCCCGGTGGATCTGCACACGCTGACCGGCGCGTACGCGCTGCACGCGCTGGCCGACGACGAACGCGAGCGTTTCGAGCGGCACGCCGCGGGCTGCGCCGACTGCGCGCAGGAGGTCCGTGAGCTGAGTGCCACCGCGGCGCGGCTGGGCCTGGCCGTCACGGCTTCGCCGGGCCCGGCCCTCAAGGACCAGGTGATGCGGCGGATCACCACGGTCCGCCAGGAGCCGCCGTACGCCCTTCCCCCCAGGGCTCGCCGAGCCCCCGGCATCCGCCGGCGCCGGCCCGGGCGATGGGCGCTGGCCGCGGCTCTGGCCGCGGCGGCCTCGCTCGGCGGTACGGCGGTGTGGCAGCACGAGCGCGCCCAGGACGCCCAGGAGCAGGCACGGCAGGCCGAACGGCGTGCGGAGCAGGTGGCCGCGGTCCTCACCGCCCCCGACGCCAGGTCACGTACGGCGAAGCTGGCGGGCGGGGCGAGCGGCACGGTCGTCGTGTCCCGGAGCCGGGACCAGGCGGTGTTCATCTCCTCGAAGATGGCGAAACCGCCGGGCGGCAAGGTCTACCAGCTGTGGTTCGACGACGCGGGAACCATGCGGTCCGCCGGGCTGATGGACCCGGGCCGCACGACCGAGGCCGTACCGCTGGAGGGTTCCCTCGACGGTGCGTCCGGCATGGGGATCACCGTGGAGCCGGCCGGTGGTTCCCCCAGGCCGACGTCCGCGCCGGTGGCCCTGCTGGGCCTCCCCGTCTGAGTGTTCGTCCCCTCCGTTGGGGGGAGGGGACGAACACTCGGCTCCGTTGGAGCGGGTCAGCGGCGCGGTCTCGGTGGCAGCGGAAAGAAGCCGCTGGTGCGCGCCGCGTATTCGGCGAAACCCGGGCGCCGCGCCATGTGGCGCTCCAGCATCGGCTTTCCGCTGCCGTTGATCAGGAGGTAGCTCATCACCAGCGGCGACACCAGGGCCACGGCGGCCGCCTGAGGGCTGTCGCACGCGAGCAGGAACAGGCCCCACCAGACGCAGAAGTCGCCGAAGTAGTTGGGGTGGCGGGTCCAGCTCCACAGGCCCCGGTCCATGACGCGGCCGCGGTGGGCCGGATCGGCCTTGAAGCGGGCCAGCTGGGCGTCGCCGACCGCCTCGAAGAACAGCCCGAGAGCCCACAGGGCGGTGCCTGCCCAGGCGAAGCCCGTCAGCGGCCCCGGAATGTACTGCGCGGCCTGGACGGGCAGCGACACCAGCCACACCAGCGCCCCCTGCAGGAGGTACACCATGCGCAGGGCGTAGAGGTCACGGCTGCCGGGCGCCTTGGCCAGCAGGGCTTCGTAGCGCGGGTCCTCGCCGTGTCCCCGGCCGCGCCGCGCGATGTGCACGGCCAGCCGCAGTCCCCACACCGAGGTGAGGACCGTGACGAGCACGCGGCGGGCCTCGTCGCCCTCACCGGCGGACGCCAGGAAGGTGACGAGGGCCACCGCGGTGAAGCCGATCCCCCAGGCGACGTCCACGATCCGGTGCAGGCCCCCGCGTACGGCGACGGCGAAGGTGGCGAGCATGACGGCGAACGCCGCGCCGGCCGTGAGAACGAGGTTCCGGGCGAACGCCTCCCAGGGGAAACCGCTCATGGCGTGGGGTCCTCCTTCGTGAACAGGTACTGCTGGACGTCCAGATAGCCGGAGCGGAATCCGGCTTCGGAGTACGCGAGATAGAAGGTCCACATCCGGCGGAAGGTCTCGTCGAAGCCGAGCGCCGCGACCTCGTCGGCCCGCTCGGTGAACCGCTCGCGCCACAGCCGCAGCGTTTCCGCGTAGTGCTCCCCGAAGGCGTCCCTGCGGATGGTGCGCAGACCGGTGTGGGCGCGGGTCACCTCATCCACCGCTTCCACGGAGGGCAGCAGCCCGCCGGGGAAGACGTACTTCTGGATCCAGGTGAAGGTGTCGCGGGAGGCGAGCATGCGGTCGTGCGGCATGGTGATCGCCTGGAGGGCGAGACGGCCGCCGGGGGCGAGCCGGGCGTCGAGGGTGGTGAAGTAGACGGGCCAGAACTCCTCTCCCACGGCCTCGATCATCTCGACGCTGACCACGGCGTCGTAGGTCCCGGTGGCCTCGCGGTAGTCGCACAGTTCGATGCGCACCCGGTCGTCGAGTCCCGCCCGGCGCACCCGTTCACGGGCCAGGGCCCGCTGTTCACGGGAGAGGGTGAGCGAGGTGACGCGGGCGCCGCGGGCGGCGGCGCGGATCGCCAGCTCGCCCCAGCCGGTGCCGATTTCGAGGAGCCGTGTCCCGGGTCCCACGTCGGCGAGGTCGAGGAGCCGGTCGATCTTGCGGTGCTGGGCGGCGGGCAGCAGCGTCCAGGAAGCGGGGAAGCCGCGGAAGAGGGCCGACGAATAGCTGAGGGTGTCGTCGAGGAAGAGCGCGAACAGGTCGTTGGACAGGTCGTAGTGGCGGCTGATGTTGTGGCGGGCTCCCGCGGGGGTGTTGCGCTGGATGTCCGGCCGGCGCATCGCCCAGAGCGCCCGCAGTCTCTGGAGCGGTGCCGGGACCAGCCGGGCCGCGTTGCCGGCGAGCACGGTGAGCGCGGCGACCAGGTCCGGCGCGTCCCACTCCCGCGCCATGTAGGACTCTCCGAAGCCGACGAGGCCCTGGGCGCCGATGCGGCGGTGGAAGGCGGCCGGGTCGTGGATGTCGATGACCGGGCCGCCGAGGCCGGCGCGGGTTCCGTCCGCGAACCGCGCCCGCAGCGGCAGTCGTTCGAGCGCCCTCAGCACCAGCGCGCGGGTGACGGCCGTGCGGGCCCGCGACGACGGCGGCCGGGTCACGACGTCCGGCCAGCGGAGCGGGTCGGTGTCCCGTCGGGGTGTCCCGACGGGACAGGACTCGGCTGTCGTCATTTCACGCTCTCCTGATCTCGTCGCGGGGTGCGGGGCTGGACGGGCAGCCCGCGCAGGTAGAGGCGGATGCCGTGCAGCCGGATGGCGGCGGACACGGCGACGGTGGACCACGGGTGGCGCAGTGCCTGACGCAGCAG
The DNA here is from genome assembly GCF_036063235.1 of Streptomyces sp. NBC_00386. NCBI lineage: Bacteria > Bacillati > Actinomycetota > Actinomycetes > Kitasatosporales > Streptomycetaceae > Streptomyces > Streptomyces sp. NBC_00386. Next base: position 8,766,360 of record NZ_CP107950.1, on the reverse strand, counting down.
CGCGCCGACCGTCGCCGCCTGCCGTGTCCCGCGTACGGTGGCGGTGAAGGGCCGGTTTCCCGCGCGTTCCAGACGCACCGTCAGATCGAGTCGGCTGCCGGGCTCGGGCAGCCGCATGCGGTAGGCGCCGTCGACGGGGAAGAACGGCGAGACGTAGAACTCCTTGCGGGTCCGCGCGATGCCGCTGTCGTCGGGGCGCAGCAGATACGTGTGCCGTTCGCCGTAGGTGTTGTGCACCTCGGCGACGACACAGCGGGCGGTGCCGTCGGGGTCGTGGCACCAGTACAGGGTCAGCGGGTTGAAGACATGACCGAGGACTCGGGCGTGGGCGAGCATCAGCACCGGTCCGCCGTGCAGGTCGACGCCGTGCGAGGCGAGGAAGCGGTCCAGGCCCGCACGGATGCTCGGCTGGTCGCCGTCGAAGTGGTCGCGGGGGTCGAAGCGGGCCAACGGGCGCAGCGGGCAGGGCAGTTCGGGTGGATGGTCGGGGTCGGTCAGCCACATGTACGTCCGGTGGCGGAGTGCGTACCGGGTGGGACGGGTCCGTACGTGCGCGACCGTGCAGGGGTAGAGAGCGGGGACGCCGGTCACCAGGTCACCCCCAGTGCCTCGGCCGCCTCGACGCCGGACCGGCAGCCGTCCTCGTGGAAGCCCCAGCCGTGGTAGGCGCCGGCGTACGCGGTCACCGGGCTGTTCAGGGCCGGGAGACGGCGCTGGGCGGCGACGGACTCGGGCGTGTAGACGGGGTGTTCGTACTCCATGCGGGCCAGGACCCGTGCCGGGTCGATCCGGTCCTCGCCGCCGAGGGTGACGACGTAGGTCTCGGGCGCGTCCAGCCGCTGGAGTCGGTTCATGTCGTAGCTGACCCGGACCCGGTCGGCGTCGGTGTCGCAGTCGGGCATCAGGTAGTTCCAGGAGGCGCGTGCCCGGCGGGCACTCGGCAGCAGCGCCGTGTCGGTGTGGAGGAGGGTGGTGTTGCGCGAGTAGCGGAACGTCCCGAGCACCTCGCGCTCCAGGCGGGTGGGGTCGGCGAGCAGCCGCAGGGCCTGGCCGGGATGCACGGCGATGACGACGGAGCCGTACGAGGCGGTGGTGCCGTCCTCGGTGGTGATGTCCACTCCGTCGGCGTGGCGGCGCACGGCCCGGACCGGGGTGGAGGTGTGCACCGCGTCGAGTTCCTTGGCCAGTCGGTCGACGTAGGAGCGGGAGCCTCCGGTGACCGTGCGCCAGGCGGGCGAGCCGCCCACCGAGAGCATGCCGTGGTGGTCCATGAAGCGGAACAGGTAGGCGGCCGGGTAGCGGCGGGCCGTGGCCGCGTCGCAGGACCAGACGGCGGAGACGAGCGGGGTCATGAAGTGCCGCGTGAAATAGGGCGAGAAGCGCTGCCGGGCGATGAACTCGCCGAGCGTCAGGGCGTCTTCGCCGCCGTCGGCCAGCAGTCGGCGGGCGGCGCGGTGGAACGCCGGGACTTCGGCGAGCATCCGCAGGTAGGGGCCGTGCAGCACGCTGCGCGGCCGGGCGAACAGACCGGCGGGGCCCCGGGCGCCTGCGTACTGGAGTCCGCATCCCTCGCACCGCACCGACATGCTCATCTCGGACTCCTGCGTGGCGACGCCGAGTTCGGCGAACAGCCGCAGCAGGTGGGGGTAGGTGCGGTGGTTGTGCACGATGAAGCCCGAGTCGACGCGGTGCAGGCGTCCGTCGGACGAGGTCAGGTCGTGGGTGTGGGCGTGTCCGCCGAGCCGGTCGTCCGCTTCGTAGAGGGCCACGGGCCGCTCTCGGCCCAGCACGTACGCGGCGGTGAGCCCGGCCACTCCCCCGCCGATCACGGCCGTACGCCGGAGTGCCCCCGGGCGTTCCTGTCCGGTGTGCCCGGCGCCGCCGTCCGGAGCGCCTGCCGGCCCGTGCCTCGTTCTCATCGGATTCCTCCCGCCCGGCTCCTGATCGGGAGATCGGAGCTCTCGGAGGTATTCCGAAGCAGAGGGCCGAACGGATGGGCCGGGGCCCGATCTTCCTCCGCGCCGGGCGGAGGAAGGGCCGGACCGCCCGGCGGCCGAACACCGAGGGCGATCGTTCCGTCACTCCCGGCCACCGGGGCGCCGGGACGCGGGGACCGCCCTCGCCGCGACGCCCGCCGTCACCGGGAGCGACGGTCAGTTGACGTGCCGTTCGTGCCCCTCCCAGTACGGCTCGCGCAGCTTGTACTTCTGGAGCTTGCCGGTGGCCGTCCGGGCCAGGACGTCCCGGAACTCGACCGAGGTCGGCGCCTTGTATCCGGCGAGGCGCTCCTTGCAGTACTGGATCAGCTCACTCTCCGTGGCCTCCGCGTCCGGAGCGAGGACCACCAGGGCCTTGACGGTCTCGCCCCACTTCTCGTGCGGCACCCCGATGACCGCGACCTCGGCCACCGCCGGATGGCTGAAGAGCGCGTCCTCCACCTCGATCGAGGACACGTTCTCACCGCCCGTGATGATCACGTCCTTCTTGCGGTCGCTGATCGTCAGATAGCCGTCCTCACCGATGGATCCGCCGTCGCCGGTGTGGAACCAGCCTTCGGCCAGCGCCCGTTCGGTCTCCGCGGGCTGCTCCCAGTAGCCCTCCAGCACGACGTTGGAGCGCGCGAGGATCTCGCCGTCGGCGGCGGTGCGCAGGGTCACGCCCAGCGCGGGGGCGCCGGCGCGTACCAGTTTCTCGGCGCGGTCCTGCGGGTCGAGGCCGTCCCACTCGGCGCGGGTGCGGTTGACGGTGAGCAGGGGCGAGGTCTCGGTGAGGCCGTAGATCTGGATGAACTCCCAGCCCAGCAGGGACTCGACCCGTGCGACGGTCCTGGTGGGCGGCGGCGCTCCGGCGACGATGATACGGACCCGGTCGCGGCCGGGGATCTCGCCGTCGAAGGACTCGGCGGCGGCCAGCACCGCGTTGACGACGGCCGGGGCCGCGCACATCACCGTCACGCCGTGCTCGGCGACCCGGCGCAGGATCTCCGCCCCGTCGACCTTGCGCAGCGCGATCTGCCGGACGCCGAGGCCCGCCATCGCGAACGGCATCCCCCATCCGTTCGCGTGGAACATGGGCAGGGTGTGCAGGTACACGTCACGGTCGGTGACCCCGGCGTGCAGGGCGAAGGTCGTGGCGTTGACCCAGATGTTGCGGTGCGTGATCTGTACGCCTTTGGGCCGGGCCGTCGTGCCGCTGGTGTAGTTGATCGTCGCGGTGGCGTTCTCGTCCGCCTCCCAGGGCCGGGGTTCGGTGTCGAAGCGGTACAGCTCGGCGTCCGCGGCGGGACCGAGCGTGAAGCGGTGCTTGCAGTCGACCCCGGCGAAGCGGTCGGCCAGTTCGGGGTCGACGAGCAGGACGCTCGCGCCCGAGTGCTCGACGATGTAGCTCACCTCGTCGGCCGTCAGACGGAAGTTGACCGGTACGAGGACCCGGCCGTGGCCGCTGACACCGAAGAAGGAGGTGAGCAGCCGGGCACTGTTGGGCGAGACGACGGCCACGCGCGCGCCGTGCGGGACGCCCAGCGCGTCGAGCCCGGCGGCCTGGGCTCTGGCCAGCTCACCGACGCGCCGGTAGGTCAGCCCTTCCCAGGGCTCGGCCGGCTGGTCGGGTTCGTCGACGACACCGAGGCGGTCGCCGTACACGGTGACGGCGCGGTCCAGGAAATCAAGGGCTCCGAAAGGGACGAGCATCACGGCCTCCCGACGATCGGACGATGTCCCCTTTCTATCCTGGCCCCGCCCCCGCGCATCCGGACAACACACGAAGGGGCCGCGAAGGGCACCGGCCGCGCTGTCCGGACCCATGTACGCGTCCTCGCGTCCTTGGCCTTCGCCCGCCCGGCACGTCACGATCGTCCGATGGACAGCCGACCGACGTTCGACTTGCCCCGGCCCCTGCGCATCGGCGGGCTGGGACTGCATCTGCGCGAGTGGTCCGACGACGACGTCGCGGATCTCGTCGCGCTCTACGACGATCCCGAGATCGACCGGTGGACACCGGTCGTCTCGCCCTTCGACGCGGAGGCGGCGCTCGCCTACCTCGCGGCGGCCGAGCAGAAGGCCGCCGAGAGGCGCGGGGTGCAGCTCGCCATCACCACGGACGGTGCGCGGCCCCGGGGCGAGATCCTGCTGTTCCCCGGCACGGCCGACGACCGTGACGTCGAGCTGGCCTACGGCGTGGGGGCCGCCTACCGGGGCCGGGGGCTCGCGACCCGCGCGGTCCGGCTCGTCGTGGACTTCGCCCACCGTCGCGTCGGAGGTCGGCGCGTCGTGCTGTGCATCGAGGACGGGAACACCGCGAGCGAGGCGGTCGCCAAGGCGACGGGTTTCGTTCTCGCCGGTGACGAACCCGTGGTCCGTACGGCGAAGGGCCGGGACGTGGTCCTTCGGACCTGGAGCCAGCCGGCCGACGACGGCCACGGCTGAGCTCCGTGACCGGCGGCGACAGGCTGCCGGAGGGTCCGAGGGCCCAGATCTGCCCAGGCCGTCGGATTCAGGTGGGCGCCCCCGGACATCGTGCGTCCGGGGGCGCCCCGGGCGGTCACGCCCCGGCGGGTTCCGTCTCCGGAGCCGGCGCCGTCAGGTACTCCTCGGTGACCTCCTTCGGGCCGAACGGCCACACCTTGTCCAGGCGCGCCCAGACGACGAAGGCGACGAGGCCGAGGGCGAGCCAGGCCAGCGACCACTCGATGGGGTGGCGGCCCGGGGAGTTCTTGTCCGCGTAGCCGTAGATGGTGAGCCAGCCGGCGAGGGCCAGGAAACTCGGCACCGGGTAGAGCCACATCTTGTACGGGCGGCGCAGGCCCGGCTGCCGTTTGCGCAGCACCGACAGGGCGACGACCTGGGCCAGCGCCTGGACGATCACCATGACCGTGGTCAGCAGCTGGATGAGGGTGGCGAGGTCGGTGTGGCGGCCGATCAGGAAGCCGATCGCCGTGATGACGCCCATCGTGGCCAGACCCAGCATCGGGAAGCGGTGCTTGGGGTGCAGCTTGGCGTACGGGCGGAAGAAGACGCGCTCGCGGGCGGCGTCGTAGGGCACCCGCGAGCCGCCGAGCAGTCCGGTGAAGACCGAGGCGAACGCGGTGATCAGGATGAGGACGGTGACGGTGTCGGCGGCGCCCTTGCCCCAGGTCTCCTCCATGACCGCCGAGGCCACCGAGGTGGAGGCGATGTCACCGGGGTCCTTCATCCGGTGCCAGTCGATGACGCCGAGTGTGCCGATCTGGAGCAGCAGGTAGATCACCATGATGCCGAGGATCGAGAAGATGATGGAGCGGGGCAGGACGCGGCCGGGGTCCTTGATCTCGGCGCCCATGTACGCGGTGGTGTTGTAGCCGAGGTAGTCGTAGATGCCGATGGTCAGGCCTGCCGCGAAGCCGATCCAGAAGTGGCTGCCCGACAGTTCGAAGGCGTGCGCCGGGTAGGTGAAGGCGAGGTCGGCGCTGAAGTCGGTGGCGGCGGCGACGATCACCAGGAGGACTGAGGTGATCATCACGGCCCACATGACAGCGGTGATCCGCGCGATGTGCTCGATCCCCCGCCACAGCAGGAGGACGACGAGGGCGACCATGCCGAGTCCGACGAGGTCGCCGGTGGTCTTGCCCATGTCAGGGGCCAGATAGCCCAGGTACTGCACGAAGCCGACCACGCCCGTGGACATGATCAGCGGGATGAAGAGCATCGCCGTCCACACGAACAGGAACGGCATCAGGCGCCCGGTGCGGTACTGGAAGGCCTGGCGCAGATAGACGTAACTGCCGCCGGAACCGGGCATGGCGGCGCCGAGCTCGGCCCAGATGAGCCCGTCGGCGAGCGCCAGCAGAGCGCCGGCGATGAAGCCGATGACCGCTTGCGGGCCGCCGAACGCGGCGACCATCAGCGGGATCGTCACGAACGGCCCGATGCCGCACATCTGGCTCATGTTGATGGCGGTGGCCTGGAACAGGCCGATACGGCGGACGAAACCGCCGGCGGGTGGCGGGGTACCGGACACGGGTCCTCCTCAGGACAGGACGCGGGGAGAGGTACGAGGTGACGGCCGGCGTCGATGGCGGCCGACGGATCAAGGGCGGCGGGTGACCGGTCGGCGCTGGACTCCCCTTGGCTCGCCCGGCGAAGCTGACTGGGCGATAAAGTTAAGGAGCCTTACTAAGCACGTCAAGAGGGTGTCATGAATGAGTGAGAATGGTCCGATGCCCGCCGACGACACCGCAGAGCAGCCCGAACAGCCCTGGAACCGCCAGCGGCTGCGCAGCACCAACGAGCGACTGCTCCTCGACCGGCTGCGCAACGACGGTGCCGCCTCGCGCGCGCAACTCGCCCGCGAGACGGGCCTGTCCAAGCCGACGGTCTCCAGCGCGCTCGCCGCGCTGGAGGAGGCGGGACTCGTCCACGAGGTCGGAACGCGGGCTCCCGAGCGCGGCCGGGTCGCCGTCCTGTACGCCCCCGACCCCGCGGCCGGGTACGCGCTCGGCATAGACATCGGCCGCAGCTGGCTGCGCGTCGCGGTCGCCGATCTCGACGGCGCGGTGGTCGCGCGCGCCGACGTGCGCAACCGTGCCCGTACCTCCGGGGCGATGGCCGACCTGGTGGTCTCCACCGCCCACCAGGTCGTCGCCAACTCCGGTGTCGGCGCGCACGAGGTGGCCCACGCGGTGGTGGGCACGCCGGGCGTGTACGACGAGAAGCAGCGCCGGGTGCGGTACGCGATGCATCTGCCCGGGTGGGGGCGGGCGGGCCTGTTCGACCGGATGCGGGAGGAACTCGGCATCCCGCTGGAGGTGCACAACGACGCGAACCTCGCGGCACTCGGCGAGTACACGTACGGGGTCGGCGCCGGCAGTCGGCTGTTCGCGTACATCATGATCGGCACCGGCCTCGGCATGGGTGTCGTCAGCGAGGGACGGCTGTTCACGGGGGCGCACGGCGGAGCCGGTGAGATCGGCTTCCTGCCGTGGCCCGGCCAACACAAGCCCGAGACCCTGGAGGACGCGGTGTCCGGCGAGGCGGTCGTCGAAGCCGCCCGGCACTTCGGCATGACCGGGCAGCTCACCGCGAAGGCCGTCTTCGACGCCGCCCGGGAAGGCCACAAGCCCGCGGTCGAGGCGGTCCGGCTGGAGGGCGAACGGATCGCGCACACGGTGGCGGCCGCGACGGCGGTGCTCGATCCCGACCTGGTGGTTCTGGGCGGCGGCGTCGGCCACAGCGTCGATCTGCTGCTGAAGCCGGTCCGTGAGACCCTGCGCGCCCTCACACCCCTGCGCCCGAGGATCGCACCCGGCCGTCTGGGCGAGGACGCGGTGCTGCTCGGCGCGGTGGCCACGGCGCTGGGGACCGCGCGCGATGTGGTGTTCGAGCGCAGGTCGGCATCCTGAACCGGGGGCGGCGCCCGCCGCCGCCCGGCACAACTCGCGCGTCCGGCACGGTCGACGCGGCCGGACCGGCCGACACGGGCGGCACGGTCGACACGGGCGGTCGGCACAGGCGGTCGAAACGGCTGGCACGGGCGGTCGGCACGGCTGGCGTCGGTGGTGCGAAGCGGGGGCCGGGAGGCGAGTGAGGAAGGCCCGCCCCGCTGTGATCGACGGGGCCGGTGATTGACATGGCTTACTCACCGGCCTAGCTTGTGGACCTAGTTAGTAAAGTTTCCTAACTTGCAGTGCCGAAGCGCGGATGCTCCCCCACCTCCCAAGGAGATCACCGTGTTCCACCGCCCTGCCTCCCGGCGGCGCCTCGCCACGGCCGCCGTCGCCCTGAGCCTGCTGTGCACCCTCTCCGCGAGCGCCTGGGCCGACGGGCCCGACATCGGAGCGACCGCCGTGCCGCACGTCCGCGTCACACCGGTGGCCTCCGCGCCGGGCAGCGCCACGGCGTTGTCCGGGTACGCGATCCAGTCCAGCGCCAAGGTCCTCGACCCGGCGTCCGCCGTCTCCAGCCCCGGCTACGGGGTGAGCGGCTGGTACCCGGCCGGCTCCCGTTCCACGGTCCTCGCGGCGCTGCTCGCGAACGGGACGTACGCGGATCCGTTCTACTCGACGAACCTGCGGAAGGTCCCGAAGGCCGACTTCACCGTGCCCTGGTGGTACCGCTCGGACTTCACGGTCACCGACACCTCCGAGCGCAGCTATCTGGACTTCAGCGGGGTGATCTCGGCGGCAGACGTCTACGTCAACGGCCGCCGGGTCGCCGACGCCGCCGAGGTGGCCGGCGCCTACACGCACCACGAGCTGGACATCACCTCGCTGGTGCGCGCGGGCACCAACACGGTCGCCTTCCGCATCCGGCCCAACGATCCGAACAAGAACCTGACCATGGGCTGGATCGACTGGCTGCAGCCGCCGCCCGACCAGAACATGGGCATCGTCCGGGACGTCCTTGTCCGCCGCGGCGGCCCGGTCGCGCTGCGCGACGCGCATGTGCTGACCCGCCTGGACGTGTCCTCGCTCAGGTCCGCGGACCTCACGGTCAAGGCGCGGGCCCGCAACGAGACCGGCTCGGCCGTCACGGCCACGGTGTCCGGCCGCATCGGCCCGGTGTCGTTCTCGAAGACCGTCCCGCTCGCGGCCCACCAGACGAAGGCGGTCGCCTTCTCGCCGTCCGACGCCCCCGGGCTGCACCTGACGTCACCGAGGGTGTGGTGGCCCGCCGACATGGGCGGGCAGCCGCTGTACGGCCTCGATCTGACCGTCTCCGTCGCCGGTGCCGCCTCCGACACCGCACACGAGGACTTCGGCGTCCGCGACGTGAAGGCGCCCCTGAATGCCGACGGCGCCCGGCAGTACAGCGTGAACGGCCGCAGGCTGCTCATCAAGGGCGGCGGCTGGTCCCCGGACGAGTTCCTGCGCTGGGACCGGGAGTACGTCGAGGACCGGCTGAGGTATGTGCGCGATCTGGGCCTCAACACCATCCGCCTCGAAGGCCACATCGAGCCGGACGAGTTCTTCGACCTCGCCGACCGCTACGGCATTCTCACCCTGCCCGGCTGGGAGTGCTGCGACAAGTGGGAGGGGCAGGTCAACGGCACGGAGACCGGCGACAAGTGGACCGCCGCCGACTACCCGGTCGCCAAGGCGTCGATGGCCGCCGAGGCCGCCCGGCTGCGCGACCACCCGAGCGTCATCTCCTTCCTCATCGGCAGCGACTTCGCGCCGGACGCCAGGATCGAGAAGACCTACCTCGACGCGCTGAAGGCGGCCGACTGGCCGACCCCGGTGGTCGCCGCGGCGTCCGACAAATCCTCCCCGGTGTCCGGCAGTTCGGGCATGAAGATGACCGGGCCCTACGACTGGATCCCGCCGGGCTACTGGTACGCCAAGCGCGAGGGCGGCGCCACCGGCTTCAACTCCGAGACCGGCGCGGGCCCCGACATCCCCACCCTCGACACCCTCCGCCGCATGATGTCGCCCGCCGAACTGGACACCCTCTGGAAGAACCCGGACGTCAGGCAGTACCACCGCTCACCGTCCCCGGTCTTCGGCACCCTCAAGATCTACGACGCCGCCCTGGCCGGCCGCTACGGCGCGCCGACGGGTCTCACCGACTACGTGCGCAAGGCGCAGCTCGCCCAGTACGAGAACGTACGGGCGCAATTCGAGGCGTACGGGCGCAATGCCACCGACTCCTCGAAGCCCTCGACCGGGGTCGTCCACTGGATGCTCAACAGCGGATGGACGTCGCTGCACTGGCAGTTGATGGACCGTTACCTCGACCAGGGCGGGGCCTACTTCGGGGCGAAGAAGGCCAATGAGCCCCTGCACATCCAGTACTCGTACGACGACCGGTCCGTCGTCGTCGTGAACAACCGGCACGCGTCCGTGTCCGGCCTCACGGCGCGGGTCACGCTCTTCGACACCGCCGGCACACAGCGGTACGACAGGACGGCGACCGGTGTCACCTTGCGGGGCGACGGGGCGCGCCGCACCGCGCTCACGGTGCCGTCCTCGGTGAGGGGTCTGTCGACGACGTATCTGGCGCGCCTGGTGCTGCGCGACGCCGGGGGCAGGGAGGTCAGCCGCAACGTCTACTGGCTGTCGACCCGGCCGGACACCATCGACTGGGCGAACACCGACTGGTACTACACGCCGACGACGAGCTACGCGGACCTCAAGGGGCTCAACTCCATGGCCCGGGTGCCGGTTTCGGCCTCTGTGTCGACCTCTTCGGGTCCCGGCGGGACCTCCACGACGAAGGTCGTCCTGCGCAACGACGGGAGCGGGAAGACGCCCTCGCTCCTGACCGACGCGCATCTCGTGGACGGCAAGGGCAGGCCGGTGCTGCCGGTGCGGTGGTCCGACAACCAGGTGAGCCTGTGGCCGGGCGAGTCGGTGACGCTGACGGCGACCTGCCGGACGGCCGAACTGCACGGGGCCGGGCCCGCGGTGCGGATCTCCGGGTGGAACACGGAGGAGCGGACGGTCCGGGCCCGGTAGAACCGTCCGGGCCCGGTGGAACGGCGCGAGGGGCGGACCCGGTTCCGGGCCCGCCCCTCGTCCGGCTCGCGCTCAGCTCACGTTGAGCGCGGTGTCGTCGAGGACGAACGACGTCTGGAGCGTGGAGCCCTCGACGCCGGTGAACTTGATCGTGACCGTCTGCCCGGCGTAGGTGGAGCCCAGGCTGAACGAGCGCTGCGTGTACCCGGACGCGGCGTTCAGGTTCGAGTACGTGGCCAGGGTCGACAGCACGGTACCGCTGCTGTTGACGACCTGGGCCTTGAGGGTGTCGTACGCCGTGCTCGTGGTCGTCTCGGCCGTGTCCACGTGCAGATAGAAGCTCAGGGTGGCCGAGCAGCCCGAGGGGATGGTCACGGACTGCGCGAGCGTGTCGGTGTTGGCCGAGCCGTAGCCGTTGAGCCAGGCCTTGTACGAACCGGTGCGGGCCGCCTCGTCGGCGCTGTTGGTGATAACCCCGCTGGTGGCGGTCCAGGACGTGCTGCCCGACTCGAAGCCCTGGTTGGCGAGCAGTTGCGCGGCCGTGCAGGTGCCACCGCCACCACCACCGCCGCTGGTCGTGCCGGCGAGCCAGTCGGTGGCGTTCAGGGCGAGGGCCTTGTTGGTGGCGCCGGTGTCGTTCCAGCCGTCGTACAGGGTGTTGCCGGACTGGCCGGTGCCGTCGTCGATCGGGGAACTGTCGCCCCAGAACGCGACCTTGCCGCTGCCGAACGTGCTGGTCGCGAAGAACGCGCCGGTGTTCCCGGAGTAACCGGTCCGGTAGAGCAGGCCCTTGACGGCCGAGTTGTCGGCCGGCTTGAGCGTGGCCGTCGTCCCGCTGGCGATCAGGCTCTTGGTGACGGTACCGAACGAGCCGTGCAGAATCGTGTTGGTGCTGTCGCTGATGGCGCTCGGATAGTCGGAGCTGATGCTCAGCGTGTCGATGGAGAAGCCGAACGGGTCGGTGCTGTCGACGCTGTTGTTGCTCATCAGGTCGTTGAAGATCTCGACCGCGTCGTAGCCGTCGCTGTTGCGGTCGGCTCCGGTGTGGTCGGAGATCATGAAGAGGCCGCCGCCGTTCTTGACGAACGTCATGATGGCGGTCTTCTCGGCCGTGGTGAACAGCGTGTTGGGCTCGGGCAGCACCAGCTCGTCGAAGTTCGACAGGTCGGTCGCGGCACTGCCCCCGTAGGTGAGGCTGGAGCCCGAAGGCAGCGTCTTCAGGCTGTAGTTTCCGGTGTTCTGCAGGGCCACGCCCCAGGAGGACAGGGCGCCCGTCCAGGAAGTCTCCGAGGTCGGGCTGGAGTTCTGGCCGAGCGGGTCGGGCTGGCTGGTGGAGATGATCCAGTCGGCGTTGCCCGCGGTCTCGGCGTGGCCGTTGTCGAACAGGACGCGGTGGGGGGTGGCCGCGCGGGCGGGAACAGCGGTGGCCGCCTGGAGCGCGGCACCCGTGACGAGCAGTCCGAACAGGCCCAGGGCGGTGGTGAGTCTGTGGCGGGACTTCCTGAATCCGAGCATCCGACGAACCTCCGGTGATGAGGGGGGAGAGGCGGTGCGGGCGCCAAGTCTGCGCGCGTAGAACGGAAGTTGACTGTCTCCCGTTCAACAGATTATTGAACGGTACATGTCCAAACGAGAGTTGCCCAGGGGGCGGACGGGGCGCGCCGCGGGCCCTCCGGCGGCATCCCCGCGAGTGCCCGCGCGGCGACGGACTGGCCGGGCCCGATGCGGGCAGATACATAACTACGGGGGACCGACCAGGAGGGGCGGAGATGGAGATCTCGGGCGTCATCAGTGCCATCGTCATCGGCATCGTCATCGGTGTACTGGGCCGGCTCGCCGTGCCGGGACGCCAGCGCATCGGCATCCTGTGGACGATCGTGGTCGGCATCGTGGCCGCGTTCATCGGGTCGGGGATCGCCGCCGCGTTCGGCGTCGCCGACACCAAGGGCGTCGACTGGATCGAGTGGCTCATTCAGATAGGCCTCGCCGCGATCGGCGTCACGGCACTGGACCGGGCCAGGGGGCGTCACTGAGCGGTCGGCGCCGGGCCGGAATCGGCTGACGGGCGGCGCTCGCCGAATTGCGTTGCCGGGCGGGGGTGTGTGCGGCTACGTTCTGCGGGTTTCGCATGCCTGCGCCGCCACTTCACGGAGACACCTTGCCGCCACGCATCACGCCGTTGACCGATCCCGGCTCCTCCCCCTCGAACCGACGACTGGCCTGGCTGGCCTCGGACGCCGAAGGGGTCCCGGTGGGCTCGGCGTTCCTTCGGCTGCCCGGCGGGAAGGGGCGGGACCATCGCGCCGAGCTGGAGATCGCGGTGCACCCGGCCGAGCGGCGTGCCGGAGCGGGCGGCGCCCTTCTGGACGCCGCCCTGACCGCCGCGCGGGGCGACGGACGCCGGTCGCTGGTCGCCCGCGTCACGGCCGGCTCCCCCGGCGAACCGTTTCTCACGGCCCATGGGTTCCGCCCGGTGCTGGCTCTGACGTTCGCCCGCCTCTCGCTGCCGGAACTCGACCTCGAAGCGGTGACCGCGATCGCCCGACGCCCGCACCCGGGGTACGCGTTGACGAGCTGGGACGGCGTCGTGCCGCCCGAACTGGCGCACACCTTCGCCGACTCCCGCCGGGCCATGGACGACATGCCGATGGAGGACAGCGACCACGGCATCGACGTCTGGGACGTCACGCGGGTCGTGGCCGTGGCCGAGGCCGTCCTCGAACGGGGCGACGCGCTGCACACGGTGGCCGTGGTGGACCGCTCGGACGGGTCCGTCGCCGGATTCTCGGAACTCGTCGTACCGGGCGGCGGGCGCGGCGACGCCCAGCACTACGGAACGGGCGTCCTGCCCGGACATCGCGGCCACGGCCTCGGGCTGTGGATGAAGGCGGAGTCGATCCGCGCAGCGCGTCTGCGGTACCCGGAACTCGCCGGACTGCTGACCGACACGGCCGACAGCAACGCGCACATGATCGGCATCAACGACGCGCTCGGCTATCGGCCGACCCACCGGGAGCTGGAATACCGGCTGGACCTCTGAGGGGCAGGCACTGGGACAGCGGCGCTACGGGGTGCCGGTCCCCTCGGCCCCGCGTCGACCCCGCGTCGGTCCCGCATCGGTCCCGGGGGCTCGGCCGGAGTTCCCGGCCGGGACCCGGCGCCCTACGACGGACTCCTGTGTCGGACGGCCGCCTTCAGCGCGGCGACATCACCCCCGGCCGCACGCGTCGACGGCGGCCGGGGTCACCCTTCGTACACGTACGGCGTGGTCGTGGTGAGCGGCTGGAAGCCCAGTCGGGTGAGGATGGGGCGGCTCTGGCTGGAGGCGTCGACCTGGACGTAGCGGTAGCCGCGCTCGGCGGCGACACGGGCCCGGTGGGCGACGAGGGCGCGGTAGATGCCCCGGCCCCGCCAGGCCTCGACGGTCCCGCCGCCCCACAGCCCGGCGAACCGGGCCCCCGGCGGGAGTTCCATGCGGGCCGCGCTGACCGGGACGTCTCCGACGAGCGCCACGACGGCGACGACCGTGTTCGCGTCGCCGGTGAGCTGGGCGAGCAGCTGGTGGCGCAGCAGGGTGCTGTCGCCGCCGAAGGCCTGCTCATGGACGTCGGCGACGAGGGCCACGCCCGCGCGGTCGGTGACCGGCAGCAGCCGTACTCCCTCGGGCGGTTCCCCGTCGAGGGCCAGATCGCTCAGCTCGGCGACCATCAGCGTCTCCTCGGGCTGGGCGGTGAAACCCGCGGCCCGCAGTCGCTGCCCCAGGTCCTCCGGCCGGTCGTGCCCGTACAGCTTCCACTCGAAGTCGCCCCCGAGCGAGGAGAAGAAGCGCACCTGTTCGGCGATCGCCGCGTCGGCGCCCGTCGCGTCGAGGTCGGACCAGACCACCCCGTTCCAGCCCTTGTCGGCGCCGACAAGGCGCACCACCTTGCCGACGCGCTCGACGCGGGCGCCCGGCGCGTCGGGCCGCGCGCCTTCCCGCATGTCCCTGTCGAACAGCGCCAGTACCGCTACGTGATCCATGGGGTCACTTCAACATCCCGGGACGAACGGGGCAACGGGATAAGGCGGTGTCCTCCCTGTTCATCACTCGCCAGGCGTCACCGCGCGTACGCCCCGGGCATGAGGGCGTCCGGGAGGGCCCTTCCGCAGGGCCTTCCCGGACGCCGGCTCTGCGCCGCTCCGGTCAGCCGGTGGCGGCCAGCTCCTGCTGCGGGACGGAACTCAGGGGCGTCGCCTGGACGCGGCGCAGGCCGGTCAGGCTGACGAACACCAGGGAGAAGACGCCCGCGAGGGCGAAGGCGGTGAAGCCCGCGGTGGTCGAGCCGGTGGCGAGCAGCTGGCCGCCGAGCCAGGGTCCGAAGACGGCGCCGAAGCGTCCCATTCCGGAGGTCCAGCCGACCGCGGTGGCACGGTTGTCGTCCTCGGAGCGGTGCGCCACCGTGGCGTAGATCATCGCCTGGGCGCTGAAGAGGAACATGCCGGTCAGGAAGACGACCGTGTAGGTGAGGGGCAGCGCCATCTTGAAGCTGAGGGAGTAGATCCCGACGGCGGTGGCGCCGAACCAGATCGCGGAGATGCGCGAGCCGCCGAACTTGTCGGTGAGGCGTCCGCCGATCAGCATGCCGACGATGCCGCCGAGGTTGATGACGATGACGAAGCCGATCGAGGAGCCGAGGTCGTAGCCGTTGGCCTTCATCAGCGAGGGCAGCCACTGCGAGACGCCGTAGACGAGGAGGAGACCGCCGAAGGACGCGATCCAGAAGAGCAGGGTCTGCATCCACCGGCCACCGCGGAACAGGGCGGTGACGGCGCTGAAGCGGTCGGCCACGGCCTGGCGCTCCTCGGCGCGGGCGGCCAGGTCGACCCCGTAACGGTCGGCGAGCGCGCGGGCCTCGTCGGTGCGGCCCTTGGCCTGGAGGAAGGACATCGACTCGGGCAGGAAGGCGGCCGCCAGCGGAACCCCGATGAACAGCGGTATCACGCAGATCCAGAAGGAGACCCGCCAGTCGCCCGTCCCGAGCGCCACGAATCCGGCGACGATGCCGCCGGCCTGGTGGGCGGTCATCAGGGAACCCACGATGAGGGCGCGGCGGCCCTTCGGCGCGTATTCGGTGACCATGGTGATCGCGCTCGGCAGCAGGCCGCCGAGGCCGAGGCCGGCCAGGAAGCGACCGAGGCTGAAGACGCCCAGGCTCCCGGCGGCGGCGCAGACCGCGGAGGCCAGCGAGAACACGGCGGTCGAGGTGACGATCGTCTTCTTGCGGCCGACCCAGTCACTGACGGTGCCCGAGCACAGGGCGCCGATCAGCATGCCGAAGGTGGCGTAGGAGCCGACGTCGCCGGCCTTGCCGGGGTCGATGCCGAGCGCCTTCGTCTCCAGCATGTGCGGCAGCACGGAGCCGTAGATGAACATGTCGAGGCCGTCGAAGAGGACGACCAGCCAGCAGAGGCCGACGACGATCGCGGCCAGTCTGCTGCCGCCGCGAGCGGGCAGGGCGAGGGAGGAGGACATCGTTGTTTCCTCTCGTCCAGGAGGTGGGGGCCCTGGAAGGGGATCGGGGACGCGGGTCGACGCGGCTCGTGCGGCTGACCCGATTGTGCGACAGACGCTAAGGAGTGGAGTCCCAGAGTGTCAACGTTTTTGTCAACAATCTGCGAAACAATCAGGCCACCTCTCGCGACCCTGGCACGGGCGACTGAGAGGCAGGTGAAAGCACGCACGGGCGGCACACGATCAGTGCCGCCCGTACGTGTGTACTGGCTGGAACGGTTCGCTCAAAAGATCGGCGCCCGACGCGACGCCATCGGGGTGGTCAGCCGATGGGCGGTGTGCCGTGGGTGTGGAAGGACTCGATGGTCTTCAGGCCCCAGGCCTGGCCCTTCTTCCGCTCGTTCTCGGTCCAGGTGACCAGGGGCCAGTCGGGGGCCAGGACGAGTCGGGTGAGCGGGTTGCACAGCTCGATGCGGTTGCCGCCGGGTTCGTAGACGTACAGGAAGAACGTCTGCTGGATGGCGTGCTTGTGCGGGCCCGTCTCGATGAACACACCCGTGTCGATGGCGAGGTCGGCGGCGCGCAGGATGTCCTCACGGGTGTCCGTGGCGAACGCGATGTGGTGCAGGCGCCCGCTCGAACCCGTCCAGTCCTCCGTGTAGACGACGTCGTACGACTTGTTGCTGAAGGTCAGCCACTGGGCGGCGATCCGGCCGCTGTCGAGCTGGATCTGCTCGGTCGGCCGGGCCCCGAGCGCGTCACGGACGAAGTCTCCGTTGGCGGCGACGTCGGAGGCGAGGAAGTTCACGTGGTCCAGGCGTCGTACGCCGACCCCGTGGCCGGGCTTGGCCTGCGGCTGGTTCTTCAGACCGGGCTTGAGATGGTCGGGCGCCTGGTACCACTCGCTCTCCCAGTACAGGGCGAGCTCGTGACCGTCGGGGTCGGTGGTGACGTAGAGCGGGCCGAGACCCGGCTCGTCGTTCACCCAGCGGCCCTCGCGGCCGGCGCTCTCGATCTCCTTGACCCGGCGCTGGAGGGCCTCCTCGCTGGAGGCGCGCAGGGCGGTGCGGCGGATGCCCGAGGTCGTGTGGGCGGTGAGGGTCAGGCTGTGGTGCTCGTAGTCGTCCCAGGTCCGCAGATGGACGGAGTCTCCTGAGCGGCCGTTCTCGGTCAGGCCGAGGTAGTCCGTGAAGAAGCGGACGCTGGCGTCCAGGTCGGGGGTGAGCAGTTCGACGTGCCCGAGGTGGGCGATGTCGCCGAGCGGCGGGGCCATGGGGCCTCCTTAAGGGTGATGTGCGGCTCCGGCCGGCCGGGGGAAGACCGTGCCGTCGAAGATCTTGCGTGCGGTGCGGACGACGGCGGTGCGCCGGGCCACGGGTGCGGCGCCCCCGGGGCCGTACTCGACACCTGCTTCGATGTCGAGGAATCCGGTGGGGTGTTCGATACGCAGCCGGTCGCCCCGTTCGGGCGGGCGCGCCACGCCGTGCCCGACGCCGCCCTCCAGGCGCAGCCCGGCGGCGACGCTCGCTGCGCCGAGGACGCCGATGGAGGTGTGGCAGCGCACCGGGATGAAGGTGCGGGTCATGACGGCTCCGCCGGCGCGGGGCGGGGCGAGCAGGGTCAGCTTGGGCACGGTGGCGTTCTCGACGTCCCCGAGACCCATCAGCTTGCCCGCTTCCAGGCGGATCTCGCGGAGCCGGTCGGCCAGCGTCAGATCCTCCTCCAGGTCCTTGGGGGCCTCGTACCCGGTGACGCCCAGCGAGGACGCGGCGATCAGCACGGTCGGCATGCCGTTGTCCACACAGGTCACCGGGATGTCGGCGACGATGTCCCGGGCATGGCCGGTGGGCAGCAGCGGGCTGCTGCCCACCGGGAACTCGATCACCACGGGGGCGGCGGTCCCGGGCACCCCGGAGATCTCGGCGGAGCCCCTGTAGACCACGCGCCCGCCCTCGGTGGGGAAGCTCGCGACCGCGAGGTCCCCGGAGTTGACCATGCGGATGCGTACCGAGGTACGGCCTTCCCTCGGCTCGACCAGTCCGCGTTCGACGGCGAACGGGCCGACCCCGGCGAGGATGTTGCCGCAGTTCTGATGGTCCGACACCTCCGCTTGGTCGACGGCGACTTGGAGAAAGAGGTAGTCGACGTCGGCGGCGGGGTCCGCGGAGACCGAGACCACGGCCACCTTGCTGGTCAGCGGGTGGGCGCCGCCCAGGCCGTCGATCTGGCGCGGGTCGGGGCTGCCCATCACGCGCAGCAGCAGATCGTCGCGTTCGGCGGCGTCCCGGGGAAGGTCCCCGGCGAGGAAGTAGGCGCCCTTGGAGGTGCCGCCGCGCAGGAGCATGCAGCGCACCTCGTCGGGCCCGCTCATGCCGTGGCTCCGTCCGGGAAGCGGGGCCCGCTCATGACCCGGCTCCCGGATCCGGCCCGGAAGCGGGGCCCGCTCATGGCGTGGCTCCGTCCCGCACGTAGTCGTCGTACGACGTGTAGGTCACGCCCAGGCGGACCAGGGTCTCGCGCAACCCGTAGCGGTCCAGGCCGAGTTCGCCGTCGAGGAAGGCGGCGCGGGCCAGCGCCTCCTTGCGCTCGCGGGCCGCGGAGGCCTCGGCGACCTCGCGGGCTTCCTCGCGCGGCACGCACACCACGCCGTCGTCGTCCGCGAGGATCACGTCGCCGGGCCGGACGATCTGACCGCCGATGGCCACCGGCACGTTCACGGAGCCGCCGGTCGCCTTCACTGTGCCCTGCGGACTGACAGCGGCGGACCAGGCGGCGAAGCCCATCTCCCGCAGTTCGGCGGTGTCCCGGATGCCGGCGTTGATGACCAGCCCGCGCACACCGCGCCGTTGGAGCGCGGTGGCGAACAGCTCGCCGAACATGCCGTCGGTCGAGGGCGAGGTGGTGGTGACGACGAGGACGTCACCCTCTCCGCACTGCTCCACAGCGGCGTGGATCATGAGGTTGTCGCCGGGCCAGGACAGGACGGTGACCGCGGTGCCCGCGACCCGGACGCCCTGCTGGACGGGGCGCAGACGCGTGCCGAGCAGGCCGGTGCGGCCCATGGCCTCGTGCACGGTCGCGGTGCCGTATCCGGCGATCGCCTCGACGTCCTTCGCGTCCGCCTTCGGCGGGCCGGTGACGATCACGCCGCTCATGCCAGCTCCTTCGCGATCTGCGGGTAGGGACGCATGAACGCCTCGGCCATGGTCTTGTGGGCCAGGCCCAGGTTGGGGCCGGCGTTGCGCTTGAGCTGGACACCTCGCCGCACGGCGAGGTCGGTGTAGTAGTCCCACAGGTGCTGCTGGGCGCCGAGGCACTCCATCGCCTTGCGCTTGGTCTCCCACACCTCGGTGATGTCGAGGAGGACCTCGGGCCTGAAGCCGCTCATCTCGGGCTGGTGGGGCTCGAAGTAGAAGACGGGCGGGGCGCCGATGATCTCGCCCTCGCCGGGATAGCCGATGGCCTGGGCGAGGACCCGGGCCTCCAGCGCCATGCGGCTGGCGGCGGGATGGTCGCCGTTGTACGGGTCCTCGGTCGGGTGGGTGAGCACGACGTCCGGCTGGGTCTCGCGGTAGACCGTCACCAGGCGGTCGGTGAGCTCGGCGGTGACGGTCAGCGGGTAGTCGCCGGCGTCGAAGAAGCGGACCGTGGCGCCGAGCGTGGCGGCGGCCTTCTCGGCCTCCTCACGGCGTATCGCCTTGATCTCGTCGAGCTTCTTGCCCTCGCGCCAGGCCTTGGCGGACTCACCGCGCTCGCCGAAGGTCAGACACGCGATGGTGACCTTCTCCCCGCGGGACGCGGCCAGGGCGATGGCGCCCCCTGCCCGCCACACGAAGTCTCCGGCGTGCGCGGTGACGACGAGCGTCGATCGTGACGGGCTCCCCCCGGGCTCGGGCGGGGCCGGGGGCTCGGGGGTGGCGGGCGCGTAGCCGTGCGTCATCGCAGCAATCTCCTTGGTGGACAGGTGGGCGCCCGCCTCGGCTGTCCGTCGCACCGCGCGTCGCCGCGCGGTGCGTCAGTCGCGCAGTGCTTCGATCACACTGCCGAGGTGAGCGCGGACGGCCGCTTCGGCCGCCTGCGGGTCCCTGGCCGCGATCGCCTCGATCATGGCCAGGTGTTCACTCAGGGACTGCTGCGCGCGACCGGGACGCAGCGCCAACTGGAAGCGGTGGCGAACCAGTTGGGCGTTGAGCCGTTCCAGGAGTTCCACGGCCGTCCGCTGGCCGGAGAACTCCCTGATCCGGGCGTGTACTTCGTGGTTCAGCTCGGAGTAGGTGATGGGTTCACCGTCGCCGACCGCCTTGACCATGGCAGCGCCCAGGTCGGCCAGCTCGGCGAGCTGGTCGTCGGTGGCCAGGACGGCCGCCTTGGCGGCGCAGAGACCTTCGAGGGCCATACGGCACTCGGTGATGGCGACCGCTTCCTCCACGGTCACCACCCGGACGCGTGATCCGCGGTTGCGGATCCGTTCGACCAGTCCCTCCGATTCCAGCTCGATCAACGCCGCCCGCGCGCTGGCCCGGGTGACACCGAACTGCTCGGCGAGTTCGTTCTCCACCAGCCGCTGGGCCGGTGCCATCTCTCCGCGCAGAATCGCCTGCCGCAGCTGCACCAACGCGTGCTGCTTGGCCTGCTCGCCGGTGCCTGGACGGGCTTCCGTCTGCATTGCGCCCTCCCTGAGTGAGTGCCTGTCGAACGTAAATCTAGACCAACAAGATTGTCAACAATTTTGTTCGGCATGTTGCCGACCGTACGGCGGCGGAACCCTCGGGTCCGCCACCGCTCCGGAAGACGCAGGGTCCGTGCCGGAGCCGGGGCGGACCCGAGGCCGGCCGGAGGGGCGCTCATCTCGTGCGACGCGACCGCTGTGGGTCCGGCGCGTTCAGGTACAGGCCCGGCGCGTTCACGGCACCGGCCGGGCCGGGCGCCGGCAGCGGAGCGGCCCGGTGCCGCGGCAGACGGACAGCGTCTGCCGCGGCACCGGGCCGCCGGAGGTACGAAGACGTCCGGGAGCTACCCCCGGACCTCGGGCACGGTGATGCCGAACCCGGCCGCGCTCTCGGTCAGTTCGCGCCACACCTTGGCCGCCACGGGCACCCCCTCCCCCGCGCGCCGCGCCCCGACCGAGGCGCTGCGCTCCCCCGGGTAGAACACGCCCTGCGCTCCGTCCGCCGGAGTCAGCGCCTTGAGCGTGGCGAGCGTGGCGTCGACGGCCGCGGTGAACTCGCCGGCGTCACCGAAGGCCGCCGGGTCGATGGCGACGATCAGCGCGTTCTGGCGGTGCTTGCGGCCTTCGGGATCGTCGGAGTGGAAGGCGGCGAAGATGGGAGCGCCGACGAGGACGCTGGTCAGCAGCTCGAAGGCGAGCGACATGCCGGACCCCTTGGCGCCGCCCAGCGGCAGCGGCATGACCGCCTTGTCCGGATCGGTGGTGGGGGTGCCGTCCCCGGTGGCGGCGGCGCCTTCGGGCAGCGGGGTGCCGCTCGCCCGGGCCTGCCGGATCCTGCCCAGGGCGATGGTGGCGGTGGCCATGTCGAGAAGCAGCGGAGCATGACTCCTCGCCGGTACGGCGACGGCGAGCGGGCTGGTCGCGACCGCCGCGCCCTTGACCCCGGTGTAGCCCATGTTGGGCATGCCGGCGACGAACGCGATGCCGATCAGGCCCTGTTCGGCGATCTTCGAGACGTAGTAGCCGATGGCACCGGTGTGCACGGTGCGGCGCACTCCGACGGCCGCGACGCCGCTCGCCCGGGCCCGGATGACCGCCTCCCGGGCGGCGGCGGTGAGGGCCACCGGCCCTGGCGCTCGGTCGGCGTCGAGGACGGCGACGGCCGGGGTGCTCGACTCGACCGTGATCTCGGGACTGGCGTTGGCCACCCCCTTGGAGAGCAGCTCCAGGTAGGCGGGGACACGCGCGGTGCCGTGGGAGTCGACGCCGCGCAGCGCGGCCCAGACGAACACGTCGGCGGTGGTACGGGCGTGCTCGGGGCCGAGGCCGCCCTTCTCGAGGAGGGCCGCGGCGAATCCGCGGAGCTCCTCTGCGGGGACGAGCACCTTGCCCGGCTCGGGCGTTGGGGTGTCGGTCATGGTGGCGGGTGCCTCCTGGATCAGCGGGTGACGAGGACGTCGACGACGGCGGTGGTCCCCTCCGCCACCGCCTTGAGCGCGCGCTCCAGGGCGGGGGCGAGCGCGTCCGGCGCGTCGACGGTCTCGGTGTGCATGCCGAACGGCTCGGCGAACCGGGCGAGCCGGGGCAGCCGGCGCAGGTCGGTGCCGAGCCACTCGCCGGTCTCGGCCGCCGCGCCCTCGGGGTAGAACCGGCGATGGTTGAGGTTCATCGACTTGTAGACACGATTGTTGAAGACCACGATCAGCAGCGGCAGTCCGTACGCGTTCGAGGCGTCGTACGACGGGATGACCGGGTTGTACGCGAAGGCGCCGTCGCCGATCGTGAGGACCACGGGCCTTTCCCGCGCGGCGAGTTTGACGCCGAGCGCGACCGCGATGCCCTGGCCGAGTCCGCCCTGGACGTAGAAGTACGCGTCGGGCTCGGAGGTCTGCAGATGGCGTTTGACGACACGGCTGTGCGTGATCGTCTCGTCGACGACGATCGCGTCCTGCCCGTCCAGGAGCCCGCGCAGGGTGGCGGCGACGTGCACGGGGTCGACGCCCTCGGAGAGCGCCGCCTTCACCTCGGCGGCCGCGATGGCGGCCTGTTCGTCCGCGTGCCGCTCCTCGTGCTCCGAGCGGCGCGCGGTGACGGCGGCCGTGGCCTCGGGGTCCGTCGGCCGTGTGTGCGCCCGCTTGGCGAGCTGGCGCAGGGTATTGGCGACGTTTCCTTCCAGATAGCGGTCGGCGAAGAGGACTTGGTAGGCGACGTGCGGGCGTTGCGGAACCTCGTCGATGACGACGATCCGCGCCTTGGACGGGCGGCGCGACGGCGGATAGAAGGGGGCGCGGCAGTTGACGAGGAGGATGAGATCGGCCTCGTCCATCCAGGGGCCGATGTCCGAGCCCGCGTGCAGCGGGTGGGTGCGCGGGAAGTTGCCGCACACCGCCGAGTCGGGTTCGACGACCGGGAGGTTCCAGGCCTCGGCGAAGGCGACCAGGGCCTCGAAGCCGCCCGCCTCACGGCCCGCCGTCTCGGTGACGACCACCGGGACGGCCGCTTCGCGGATCAACTCGGCTACGAGGTCGGCCTCTTCGGGGGAACTGTGGGTCGAACCCGGTGGGACGACGGGCTTGGCCTCGCGGCCGTCCCACTCCTCCAGCAGGATCTCCAGCGGGACGTTGAGGTAGACCGGTCCGGCCGGTGCCCGCCAGGCCAGCTCGGCCGCCCGCGTGACCATGGAGGGCAGGGTGTGCACCCCGGCGGCCTCGTTGGACCACTTGGTGAACGGCCTTGCGACGCCGTGCGGTCCGCCCACGATGGACAGGTTGCGGTACCACTGGCCGCCGGGGTCCTGTCCGGGTCCGTCGCCGTAGGTGGTCGACTCCGAGGAGGCGACCACCATGGGGACGCCGGCCAGCAGGGCGCCGTGGACGGCCATGGAGCCCTGGAGCAGGCCGGGGGCCGCGTGCAGGAGCACGGCCTGGGGGCGGCGGGCGAGCAGACCGTAGCCGGTGGCCATCCCGACGGCGACCGTCTCGTGGGTGAGGTCCAGGTACTGGGGAGCCGGCTCGCCGTCGCGGTGGCGCCGGGCCAGGGACTCCCAGACCGGGGCCCATTCCGACCCCGACGAGCAGAAGACGTAGTCGGCGCCGACGGCGTTGAAGGCCGACACGAGCGCTTCACCGCCGTCCTTGCCGCCGGCACCCGGTGTGTTCTCGGTGTCCGTCATCTCCGGTACGCCCTCAGCCTTCGATCGGCCAGTCGAGGACCTCGGAGATGCCGCGGCCCAGAATCCACTCCAGTTCCTCGGGCGTGAAGTCCCAGTGCTGGGTGAACTGCTCGATGGTGTCGGTGTAGGTGATGCCGTGGCCCAGCAGACGGGTGATGTCGGTGCCGTAGAAGCACCGCCGGGGGCCCAGCTTGTCGACCATCTCGCGCACGTACTTCTCGATGTTCCTGTTCGGGAAGGGCTGCGTCGAGTAGCCGGGGAGCGCCGAGACCTTGACGTAGATGTTCGGGTGGACGGCCAGGTCGGCGGTCTCCTGGACCCAGTAGCCGATCGCGTCGTCCACGCAGCGGGCCATGATGCCCATGTGGTCGATGATGATCTTCAGCCCGGGGTGCTTGGCGGCGATCTCGCCGAGCTCGCGCTTCCAGATCGGGGCGTGGACCATGGTGGGGATGCCGAGTTCCTCGGCGATCGGCCAGTACCAGTCGTTGGTGCCGTCGATCATCCAGTTGCGGTCCTGCGGACGGTGGAAGGTGAGTCGGGTCCCCTTGATGTGCGGGTTCCGGGCGAAGTCCTTCAGCATCGCGGTGCCCTCGACGGCGTCGTCCTGCGGGACGCGGGCCATGATGCCGAAGCGGTCCGGGTGGGCCTCGCAGGCCTCGAGGGCGTAGTCGATGCGGTTGCCCTCCCAGGACGGGGGCAGGATCAGCGCCCGGTTGACGCCCGCCTCGTCCATCAGCTCGAGGGCCTCCTCGTAGGAGAACGGGTCCTCGCGGTGTCCGTTGAGGCGGATGCGCTCCCGTGCGCCGGGGACCCAGGGGCGGTCCGGGGTCTCTTCCTTCCAGATGTGGATCTGGGTGTCGACAACGAACATGTCATCTGCCGTTTCTCTGCGGAGGGGTACCGGGGTGGTGCGGAGGGAACGCTAGGTCGGCGAAAGGCCTTTGCCGAGCGCTGGGGGCGCAAGCAGTTCTTGCGCGGAAGTGCCCTGCGCACGGGGCATGTTCAGGTTGCGCGGGTGTCGCCGAGGACGGTGTCGGCGATGTGTTCCGCGATCGCCATCGAGGAGGTCGCGGCGGGCGAGGGGGCGTTGCGTACGGCGGTGACGCCACCGGCCTGGTGGATGACGAAGTCGTCCACCAACGAGCCGTCCCTGCCGAGCGCCTGGGCTCGTACGCCGGCCCCGCCGCGCACCACGTCGGCGGCGTGGATGGCGGGGACGTACGCCCTGGCGGCCTTCATGTAGGCGTCCACCGACAGTGAGCCGCGTATCTCCTTGACGCCGGTGCGCCAGTGTTCCCTGGCCAGACGCCACATGCCGGGGAAGCGGGCGATGCGGGCGAGTTCGCGGACGTCGATGTCGGAGCGGCGGTAGCCCTCGCGGGCGAGGGCGAGGACCGCGTTGGGTCCCACCTCCACGTCGCCGTTCACTCGGCGGGTGAAGTGCACGCCGAGGAAGGGGTAACGCGGGTCGGGCACGGGGTAGATGAGGCCGCGGACCATGTGCGCCCTGCTCGGGGTGACGGTCATGTACTCGCCGCGGAAGGGGACGATGCGCGGCTCGTCCCCGTCGTCGGCCAGCCGGGCGACACGGTCGCTCTGGAGTCCCGCGCAGAGCACCAGGCGGCCGGCGCGCAGGGTTTCGCCACCGGAGCCGACCTCGATGCCCCCGCCGTCGAGGCGGGTGACGCGGGTCACCGGGAATCCGAGCCGCACCTCGCCGCCGGAATCCACGACGTCCCGGGCGAACGACCGGGCGACGGCGGTGTAGTCGGTGATGGCGGTACGCGGTGAGTGCAGGGCCGCCCGGCCCACGGCGTACGGCTCGATCTCATGGATCTCGTCCGCGTGGACCCGGCGCAGGCCCGGCACCCTGTTCTCCAGGGACGTGGCGTACAGGGCCTCCAGACGCGGCACCTCGTCGTCCGTGACGGCGACGACGAGCTTGCCGCACTCGTCGTAGGGCAGGCTCCGGTCCTGGCAGTACGTCCGGATCATCGCCATGCCCTTGGTGCACAGACGGGCCTTCAGGCTGCCGGGTCTGTAATAGATCCCGGCGTGCACCACGCCCGAGTTGTGACCGGTCTGGTGGACGGCGACCTCGTGCTCCTTGTCCAGGACCACGACCCGCGTACCGGGCCGGCGCAGGGCGATCTCCCGTGCCGTGGCCAGACCCACGATCCCGGCGCCGACGACGGCGATCGTCTCGTCAGCCATCCGCTCTCCTCCTCTCACCGCTCACGGCCCCTTCAGGCACCGAAGTGGATGGCGACGGTCTTGACCCGGGTGTAGAAGCGCAGCCCTTCCTCGCCCTGCTCCTTGAACGGCGAGCCGGAGTCGCGGAAACCCCCGAACGGGTGGTGGACGTCCCAGCCGGAGGTGGTGGTGTTCACCGCGATCTGGCCGCACTCCACCTCGTCCGCGAACCGGTGGGCGGCGCCCAGGTCCTGGGTGAACACGGCGGCGGCGAGGCCGAAGACCGAGTCGTTGACCGCCTCGACCGCCTCGTCGAAGGAGTCCACCGCGCGCAGCGCGACGACCGGTCCGAACACCTCCTCGCGCCAGATGTCGAGGTCCGGGGCCACGTCCGCGAGCACGGTCGGGTTGACGTAACAGCCGTGGCTCAGGGCTTCGTCCGTGGGCCGGTCGCCGCCGGCGAGGACCGTCGCGCCCTGCTTGACGGCGCGCTCGATGTCGGAGAGGACGCCGTCCCGCTGCCGGGCGCTGACCAGCGGCCCCATCGTGGTGCCGGCGGCGAGTCCTGGTCCGACGCGCAGGGTGGCGGCCTCGGCGAGCAGCAGCGCGGTGAACTCCTCGTACACGGGCCGCTCGACGACGACCCTGCTGGTGGCCGTGCAGCGCTGGCCCGCCTGGGCGAAGCCGGCGGCGGCCACGGCCTTGGCGGCGGCCCCCAGGTCGGCGTCGGCGAGGACCACGGTGGCGTTCTTGCCGCCCAGCTCGCCCTGGAAGCGGACGTTCGTGTGGGCGAGCGCGGCCCGCAGGCCCTCGCCGACCTCGTTGCTGCCGGTGAAGGTGACCGCGGCGAGGCGCGGATCGCCGAGCAGTGCCCCGGAGATCTCCGCGCCGCGTCCGGTGACCACGCCCAGGACACCGGCGGGCAGCCCCGCGTCGTGCAGGGCGCGGGCCAGGTGCAGGGCGGCCTGGGGGGTGTCGGTGGCCGGCTTGAGGATCGCCGCGTTGCCCGCCGCGAGGCACGGGGCCAGCTTGCGGGCCGGGGTGATCAGCGGGTCGTTCCAGGGGGTGATCGCGAGGACGACGCCGACCGGCTCGCGCTGGTGGTGCGTGCGGGTGTCCGGGCGTACGTCGTGCACGAGCGTGCCGTAGCCCTGGCGGGCGAGACCCGCGTAGTACTCCAGGAAGTCGGCTGCCTTGAGGGTCTCTCCCGTCGCCTCGGCGCGGGTCTTGCCCATCTCGGTGCTGAGGTCCTCGGCGATCTCCGCGACGCGCTCGCGCAGCAGCCGGGCCGCGTCCGTCATGATCCGGGCGCGCTCGAACGGGCTGGTGCGCTTCCAGACGGAGAAGCCCCGCTCGGCGTGGTCGTAGGCGTCGGTGACATCGGCCGCCCTCAGCGCGGGAACGCGGGCCACGGGGGCGCGCAGATCGGCGGGGTCGTGGACGTCGATCCACGCGCCGGTCGCCACCCACTCCCCACCGAGGAGGGTTTCCAGGGTTCGCATCAAGATCACTTCTCTCGTCCGCCGCGGTGCGGGGCCGCGGTCAACCGGGTGGTACGGCCGCAGGGGCCGCACCGACAACACACGAGCGGGGGCCGGGTCGGCCAGTCCCGCGGCGGCAGACATTGCTTGCGCGCCGCGCGGGTCGCTCATCAGGGGATTCGTGCTGGAATCGGCGGGCCCGACGACCCCGCTCCTACGGAGGACACCCATGGCTCTCGCCGTCGTCGCCCACTACCGCTGCGCGCCCGCCGACGCGGACACCGTGCGCGCGGCGCTTCTGAAGATGCGCGAACTCACCCCCGGCGAGCCGGCGAACCTCGCCTACGAGGTGCACGCCGAGGTGGACCGGCCGGGGTCGTTCGTGCTCTACGAGCGGTACACGGACCGCGCGGGCTTCGAGGCGCACCGGGCGGCGGACCACTTCACGGAGTTCATCGTGGGCGTCGTCCTGCCGCTGCTCACGGAACGCACGGTGACGTTCGCCGAGGTGCTGTGAACCGCCGGCCGGGAGGCCTCTCGTGGCTCCCGGCCGGCATCGGTCACCGGGTCAGAACTCGTTGCCCCAGCAGTAGCGGGCGAGAGTCTCCACGAGGACCAGTTTGCGGCGCTGGTCCTCGGCGCCGAGGAGCGGTCGCGTCGCGACGTCGGCGAAGCCGCGGGACGGCGAGAGGGCCATGTCCTCGATGTCCTTGATCTCGGCGCCGGCGTCGATGCGGGCCAGCACCGTGTCGATCGCCTCCAGCTCGGGGGTGGTCGGGTCCACGACCCCGAGGCACGCGTCCCGGTCCTCCGGCAGTGCCCTGAGCAGGTCGAGTTCGGCGGCCGTCCCCTGGTCGTACGGGAGGATCCAGCGGTCGGCCGGGATGTCGCCGTACAGCCGCTCGGCCCTGGCCCGGTCCACCGTGCCCGGTGCCCGCCAGCCGGGGCAGACGCCGATCCGTACGCCCTCGGGGCGCTCGTCCAGGCGCACCGCGAGTGCCTCCACGGCGAGCGTGTCCTCGAAGGTCAGCGCGTCGGCGGTGGCCTGCTCGGCCCCGATGTGGCCGAGCAGCAGGGGGTTGTCGAGCTGGATCAGCCGGACCCCGCGGGAGACGAGCCGTCCGATCTCCGCGTGGATGATCTCCGCCAGTGCTTCGCCGAGTTCGCGGGCCGAGGCCGGACCGCCGGAACCGGCGAGAGCGGGGTCGAAGGTGGTGGCGGCGAGGTAGGCCGGGGACGGCAGGGACACCTTGGGCGCGATGACCGTCAGCTCGGCCAGCCGGGCCGCCCGGTCGGCCGGCAGGGGACCGTCGGCCTTGGGCAGGGACTCGGCCACCCAGCGGGACAGTCCGTCGGGTCCGGTGTCGCCGGTACGGCGGAAGCCGGAGACGGCGCCGAGGACGGCACCGCGGAAGTCCTCGCGCGGGAAGTCGCCGTCCGTGACGACGGTGGAACGCACCCTGCGCTGGAGGGCCACCGCCTCCTTGAGGGCGTCGTCCAGTGCCGCGGGGTCGTCGCCCCGGTCCGTGAGGCCGGCCGGGCGGACCAGGCTGCCGTGGTGGTCGATGCGGTAGTTGAACGTGTCAGCCATGGCTCAGGCACCCTTCTCGGTGTTCTCGGCGTTCCGTGCCCTCTCGGGGCCGTCGGCGTTCCGTGCCTGCCCAGCGCCGTCGGCGTTCCGTGCCTGCCCGGCGTGCTCGGCGCTCCGTGTCTTCCCGTGGTCGCCGGCCGCCGTGCCCGCGACACCCCAGGCCGCGAACTCCAGTTCGTAGCCGAGGGATTCGAGGACCTCGTCGGCGACCCGCTGGTCCTCGTCCGCGGTGCCGCCCGCGATGCCGAGTCCGCCGATGATCTCGCCGTCCTTCTTGATGGTGACGCTGCCCTCGGTGGCCATGATGGGCAGGGCGGCGCCCGGGAGCTGGGAGAGCTGCGCGAAGAAGACCGGCTGGCTCTCCTGCCACTTCTTCAGCATCTTTCCGGGGCGCTGCATCACGGCCGCGGTGTACGCCTTGGCGCGGGCGATGTCCGGGGTGAGGGGGCGGGCGCCGT
Organism: Streptomyces sp. NBC_00386; assembly: GCF_036063235.1. Lineage (NCBI taxonomy): Bacteria > Bacillati > Actinomycetota > Actinomycetes > Kitasatosporales > Streptomycetaceae > Streptomyces > Streptomyces sp. NBC_00386. Next base: position 8,736,873 of record NZ_CP107950.1, on the reverse strand, counting down.
CGCAGCGGCGGACACTGACGACGAAGCCGCCCGCGTCCACCACGGCGACGCTGACCGCCTTCCCGAGCGCCTGGGCCCGCTTCAGCGCGGCGGCGACGATCTCATCGGCGGCGTCGAGGGTGAGGCTGCTCATGCGGGTTCCTTCTGTCCGAGGGTGCGGCGCAGGTGCGCGACGGCCCGGTTGTAGGGGCCGGGTGTCTCCCAGTACATGGAGTGCGGGGCCTCCGGGACGATCTCCAGCCGGGAGCCCGGGAGCAGTTCGTGGGCGCGGGTCACGGTCTTCACGCTGAGCACCGCGTCCTTCTCGCCGAGCAGGAAGGCGATCTCGACGCCCGACGCCTCGATGTCCCGCAGCGAGGGGCCGTCCGTGTCGAGGTTGCGCAGGTCGGCCATCCTGGCGACGTTGAAGGTGCCCATCTGCTGGAAGAGGAAGGTGCGGTCGGCGTGCTCCCGCTGGAAGCGCCGGGTGAGCAGCCGGTCGATGACGGGCAGCTTGACGGCCTCGGCGCGGTCGGCCGCGGCCAGTTCGCGCAGTTCGGGGTGGCTGATGCCGCCGAGGGAATGGCCGAGGACGACGGCCCCGACCCGGTCGGGGCGCAGCAGGCCAGCGCGCAGGGCGGCCACCGAGCCGATGGACTGGCCCACCAGCATCACATCGGTGAGGTCCTCGGCGTCCAGGACGGCGAGGACGTCACCGGGGAAGTCCTGGCCGTCGAACTCCGGCATGGAGGAGTCGGACTTGCCGAAGCCGCGCAGGTCCATGGTGACGACGGTGAACTCGTCGCGCAGCGCGGCCACTTGCTGCCACCAGGCGGCGTGGTTGCCGCCGCTGCCGTGCACGAAGAGGATCACCGGACCGCTGCCGTGGCGCTCGTAGTAGAGGGAGGTGCCGTCGGAGTCGGCGAAAGGCATGGGAGGAAACTCCTGGAACTTCGGGGGAAGGGAATCCGGGCGGCGCGAACTCAGTCGGTGCGCCTGCCGTGGAAGACCAGCTCGATCATGGTGTGGTCGGGGTCGTGGATGTAGCAGAACTTGGACTGGTTCTCGGGGCGTTCGATCGGGCGGGTGTGCCGGATGCCCAGTTCCTTCAGATGGGCGAGGAACTCGTCCCAGTCGTCGACCTCGACGGCGAAGTGGTAGGGCGCCATGCGCTCCATCTCCTCGACCGGGGTGAAGTGGAGGTCGAAGTTGCCGCGGGTCATCAGGACGACCCGGGTGTTGGACTTGGGCATGATCCGCTTCATCCCGAAGACCTTCGTGTACCACTCGGCGGTGCGGTCGGGGTCGGTGGTGGGGAAGTTGACGTGGTGGATGTAGCGCGGGGCCTTGCTCATACGGAATTCCCTTCTGGATGTACGGGGTTGGAGAGCACGCCGATACCGCTGATCTCGATGTCGACGGTGTCCCCGGGCTCGATCCGGCAGGTCGACTCGGCGCCCATCCACAGCACGTCGCCGGGGCGCATGGTGACGTGCCGGGTGATCTCGACGATGTAGTCGTACGGGTCGAAGACCATGTCGCCGGTCGGGAACACGGCCCGTTCCTCGCCGTTGACCCGGAGTGTGGTCGTCTGCGCGAGGGCGTCGACGTCCGTCTCGATCCAGGGACCCATCGGCTTGAACGTGTCGCTGTTCTTGCTGCGCCAGAACGTGCGGTCCCGGTGCTGCCAGTCACGGGCGCTGACGTCGTTGCCGATCGTCCAGCCGAAGACCGAGGCGCGGGCCTCCTCGTACGTGGCGTGCCGCAGCGTACGGCCGATGACGGCGACGAGTTCGGGTTCGGCCTCGAACCGGCCGGACACGTCCGCCGGTTTGACGATGGGTGATCCGTGGCCGGTCAGCGCACTGTTGGCCCGGTAGCCCACTTCGGGGCGTGCGGGGACCTCGGCTCCGCAATGCGCGATGTGGCGTGGGTAGTTCAGGCCCACGGCGTAGAACACGGGCGGGACGACGACCGGCAGCCAGACGGCCTCGGCCCGGGGAACGGTGCCGATGACGGTGAGGCCGGGATCGTCGTACCCGTACCGGTCCATGGCCTTCAGGGGGGACCCGGACAGCAGCTCGATGTCCTCCTCCCCCACGCGGCCCCACACCGCCCGTCCACCGGCCGACACACGGGTGTACCTCATGGTGTTCAGCCCGCCAGGAGGTGGGAGACGCGCTTGGTGACCAGGTAGGCCTCCAGCGCCTCGGGCCCGCCCTCCCTGCCGTAGCCGCTCTCCTTGACGCCGCCCGAGGGCGCCTCGGGGACCGAGCCGCCGCAGTGGTTGACCGAGAGGATGCCCGCCTCCAGTTCGCGCACCAGGTGTTCGGCGGTGGCCGCGGACTCGGTGAAGGCGTACGCGGCGAGCCCGTAGGGCAGTTCGTTGGCGGTGCGCAGCGCGTCGTCGAGGTCGCCGAACGCGCTGATGGGGGCGAGCGGCCCGAACGGTTCCTCGCGCATCAGGTCCGTGTCCGGGGTCACGTCGGTGAGGACGGTCGGCGCGAAGAAGTAGCCCGCGCGGTCGAGCCGTTCGCCGCCGGTGCGCACGGTGGCGCCGCGGCGTACGGCGTCGGCGGTCAGCCGCTCCATCGCCCGCAGTCGGCGTTCGTTGGCGAGGGGGCCCATGGTCGTTCCTTCGGCCAGGCCGTCGCCGACGACGACCGCCTCGGCCGCCTTCACGAACTCGGCGGTGAAGTCGTCGACGAGGCTCTCGTGGACGAGGAACCGGCTCGGTGAGGTGCAGACCTGGCCGGCGTTGGCGAACTTGGCCTGGGCGGCGCGGCGGGCGGCGCGGGCGGGGTCGGCGTCCGCGCACACGATCACGGGGGCGTGGCCGCCGAGCTCCATCAGGGACGGCTTCATGACCTCGCCCGCGGCGGCTGCCAGGAGCTTGCCGACGGGCACCGAGCCGGTGAAGGCGACGAGACGGATGACGGGCGAGGCGATCAGGTGGGCCGACACCTCGGCCGGTTCGCCGAAGACGAGGTTGAGGACACCTGCCGGCAGGCCCGCGTCCACGAAGCAGCCGACGAGGGCGGCGGCCGTGGCCGGGGTCTCCTCGGAGGCCTTGATGACGATGGAACAGCCCGCGGCGAGGGCCGAGGAGATCTTGCGCATCGGTCCGCCCGCCGGGAAGTTCCATGGGACGAACGCCGCGACGGGGCCGATCGGTTCACGGCGTACGGACAGCAGGGTGCCCGGGGCGGAGGGGATGATGCGGCCGTAGGCGCGGCGGGCGTCGTCGGCGTGCCAGCGCAGGGTGTCCGCGACGCGGCGGGCCTCCCCGGTGGCCTCGGCCAGCGGCTTGCCCTGTTCGAGGGTCATGATCCGGCCGACCTCGGCGGCCCGCTCGGTGAGCAGGTCGGCGGCGGTGTGCAGGATCGCGGTGCGCCGGGCGACGGGGGTGTCGCGCCAGGTCCTGAATCCCCGCGCGGCGGCGTCGAGGGCGCGGTCCAGGTCGTCGGTGGTGGCGAGGGGGACCTCTCCGATCACCTCTTCGGTGGCCGGGTTGACGATCGGGGCGGTGCGTCCGGTGCCGCCCGGGCACCATTGCCCCGCTATGTGCAGGCGGACGGCGGGATATCCGTGGTCGGTGGTCATGGGTGGGAGCCCTCTCAGGCCGGCGGACGAGACGGTGGGAGCCCACGGCTCGGAGGCCGGGGCGGCGGGGCGGGAGGCGGAGCGCGGGTCAGGAGGCGGGGGCGGCGTCCTGCTGGTCGCGGTTGGTGCGCAGGGCCCAGATGTGGTGCGGCGGAGTGGCCGTGTGGACGCGCGTCTCGTAGGAGTCGTCGACGCGGTCCATGTCGGCGGCGTACTCGACGCGCCCGCCGCAGGGTGCGTGCACGAAGCGGAAGACGTTGGAGCCGACCGTGTGGCGGCCGAGTCTGCGGGCTTCGCGCCAGCCCCGGTCGATCATGTGGTTGCCGCCCTCGACGACGTCGTCGAAGCCGGGGACCTCGTAGGCGATGTGGTTGACGCCCGCCTTGTCGGGGCGGTGGCAGAGCAGCATGGTGTGCTGGTCGTCGTCGCCCGGTGCCCGCATGAAGACGCCCATGGGCTCGACGACGTCGGTCGGCCGGAAGCCGAGGCGGTCCACGTAGAAGGCGACGGCCTCCTCGCGGCCCTCCTTGGGGATGTTGAGCGCGACATGGCACATGCGGAGCGGGTGTACGCGGGTGATCGGCTCCAGCGCGGTGTTCCAGCGGGTGACGCTGCCCAGTGCGTTGGCGGGCCGGGGGGTGACGTCGGCGGGCCTGGGCCGGGCGAGGGTCAGACCGGCCCCGAAGCCGGTCTCGTCCACGGTGTGGAACACGCCTGCGGCGTCCTGCCGGACCGGGCGGTCGCGGCCGGCCGCGGCGACCAGGCGCTCCAGCTCCTGGGAGGTGTCGACGCCCCAGACCACCTCCCGCAGGGTGGGGCCGTCCTCCACCGGGGGCGGGAGCGGTGCGCCCGGCGCGGTGTCGAGGTGGAGGGTCTGGCCGGTGCGGGTCTCGAACACGGCGTGTTCGTCGGTCCGTTCCAGGAGGAAGAGCCCGAAGTCGTCGAAGAACCGGACGCATTCGCCGAGGTCGTCGATGCTGTAGGTGACCGATTCGATTCTCTGGATTCCCATGGGTTCCTCGTTTCGCGGGTCGCCTGGTGAGCGTAGGTTTCGGGCGGCAGCGGGTTCAACGGTCACGGCTCGACCGAATGCGCAATCGTTTCTTGCGGCCGGAGAACGCCGTGCGGACAGCTCCGTGCGGACAGCTCCGTGCGGACGCCTTCTAGGAACGGATCACCGGAATGGGATTCTGGGAGAACCAGGTGGTGAGGAAATCCAGGAATACGCTGACCTTGCGCGGAGTGCCCTGTCCGGGGCCGTAGATCGCGTACAAGGGACGGTCGGGGACCGCGAGTTCGGGCAGCAGGACCTGAAGGGCGCCCGAGATGAGGTCGTCGTACGCCGGCCGCTGGGGCAGCAGGGCGATACCGCGCCCGTGTACGGCGGCCTTCTGCAGGGCGATGTAGGAGTTCGACGAGAAGGCGACGTTGCGGATCTTGTGCAGGGTGGAGGCGTGGCCGTGGCCGATGCGCCAGACCGGGTCGTTGACGTGCACGAGGCACTCGTGGGCGGCGATCTCGTTGGGCTCGGTGAGCGGGCCGCCGCGTTCGAGGTACTTCTCGGAGGCGCACAGGACGAACGGCAGTGAGGCGATCTTCTTGAGCCGGACGCTGGAGTCCCTCAGGTCCCGGGTGTGGAAGGCCACGTCGAATCCGCTGTCGAGGAAGTCGTAGGTCCGGTCGGACATGCCCCCCAGTTCGAAGCGGACCTGGATCTTCGGGTGGGAGGCGGAGAACGCCGCGATGGCGTCACCGAGATCCAGACTCCCGATCCACTTGGGGCAGATGATGCTGAGCGTGCCCTCGGCGCGGTCGTGCAGCTGGGCTATCCCCGCGTCCTCGGCCTCGATCTCCTCCAGGATGCGCGCGGCGAAGTCGGCGTAGCGCTGGCCGGGTTCGGTGAGGCTGACGGAACGGGCCGTGCGGTTGACCAGCCTGACGCCCACCTGCCGTTCCAGTTCGGCGACATGGCGCGACACCAGGGAGCCGGAGGAGCCCAGCTTCTTGGCGGCGCCGTTGAAGCTGCCGACCTGCGCGACGGTGACGAAGCTGTGCATGAGGAGCAAGCGGTCCATGTTTCCTCCGGAGGCCCACTACGGCCAGGGGTGGGCCCCGGCGGCGGTGCCGGTCGTTCGGGTGTGCGGGCGGTGCTTCCTTCCCCGGGGCAGGCCTCACTGCGGTGCGAGCCTGGGTCGCGCCGGTCCGGAATGCCCTGACGAGCGGCTCGGTGAGGACATTCCAGGGACGACGGGACGGGCGGCTCGGGACGCACCGAGGAAGGCGCCGCTCACCGTGCGGGCGCTACGACGTGGGGCAGTACTGCGGGGCCTTGGTCAGGTTGTCCTTGGTGACCAAGAGAAGAGGAATGTTGGCAATCTTGTCAACCTTTTCTTTGCCCAGCAGACCGATGGCGCTCTTCACCGCCGTCCGGCCGATGACCATGGCCGAGTTGGCCACGGTGGCGGAGAAACGGCCGTCCTTCACGGCGGCCAGCCCCTCGTCGGTGCCGTTGACGGTCACGATCCGGACGTTCTTGGCGCCGGCCGCGTCGAACGCCTTGCGGACGGCGAAGCCCATCTCCTCGTTGGCGACGAAGGCGTAGTCCAGGTCGGGGTGCGCCTGGATCATGTTCTCGGCGACCTCCTGGGCCTTGACCGGGTTGAACATGCCGGGCTGGTTCGCGACGACCTTCACAGTGGACGGCAGCTCGTTGGTGAACCCGCCCACGAGAAGGTCGGAGGCGGCACCGGGCGCACCCGCGATCACACCGACCTTCACGTTCTCGCCGGCGGCGTCCTTGACGACCCAGTCGGCGTCCAGGGCGCCCACCTTCTGGAGGTCGACGACGGCCGCGCCCAGGATGTCGTTCGCGCCGTTGGGGGCGACCGAGGTCAGGTAGATCGGGACGCCGGAAGCCTTGGCCTTGGCTATGTCGCCGTCGAGCGAGTCGACATTGACGGTCTGCACGATCAGCGCGCTGACATTTCGGGAGATCATGTCCTCGATGTTGGACAGTTCGGTTCCCGCGTTCTGGTGGGAATTGGCCGTGTACACCTTGGCCCCTTCCGACTTCGCCGTCTCCTCGACGGCTTTCTGCAGACACGTGTGGAACGCGGTGTCGGCGCCATTGACGAATCCGATGGTGACGGAACCGGAACTCGCCCCGGCCGAACCGGTGTTGTCGTTCTTCGCGCAGCCACTCAGCACCAGGGTGGTGCCGGCGGCCGCGGCGATCAGTGCGCGGCGGGAACGGACGGAAAGTCTCATGGTCGTACGCCTTTCATGACGGGCGAGGGCAGGGGGGAGCGCATGCGGAAAACGGGGAGAGAGAAATCGCCCGCGGAAAACGGGGAGATGGATATGCGGTCGGGGCGGCGTCAGTTCCGCGCGGACCGGGACTTGTGGAACTCGTTGGCGACGGCCGCGACGAGCAGCACCCCGCCGACCGAGACCGGCTGGTAGTTGCTGGAGACCTGAAGGAGGTTCAGCGCGTTGGCCACGACGCCGAGGAGCACGACGCCGAGCGCGGTACCGGTCACGGTGCCGTGGCCGCCGGCCAGCGAGGTACCGCCGATGACCACCGCGGCCACGGCGGTGAGCTGAAGGGAGAGACCGCCCGTGCCGGGGCTGCTGGAGCCGAGCCGGGACAGCAGCATCAGGCCGGCCAGACCGGACAGGGCGCCGGTGAGGGCGTACAGCGTGAGCTTGCGCGCGGTGACGTTGATACCGCTGAGCCGGGCCACGTGCTCGTTGCCGCCGATGGCGTAGGCGTCGCGGCCGAACACGGTGAACCGCATGACCAGGGCCGTCGCGACAAGGACCAGGACGGCCAGGATCAACAGATAGGGGATGCCGAGGATCTTGTCGTTGCCCAGCGAGAACATCCTGGTGCCGATGGAGACGCTGACGCTGTCGAGCACCAGCAGCGCGACGCCGTCGAGCAGGGTGGCCGTGGCCAGGGTGACGACGAACGGGGCGACGTTCGTGAACGTCACCACCAGCCCGTTCACCAGGCCGATCACCGTGGCGAGAACGATCGTGGCGGCCACGGTGAAGACGGTGGAGTGGCCGTGCGACAACAGCTGCGCCCCGAGCGCGGTCGTGACGGAGACGTTGCTGCCCATGGAGAAGTCCATGCCGCCCGCGGTCATGAGCAGGGTCAGACCGGCGGCGATCACGGCGGTGACACTTACCTGCCGCAGGATGTTGATCACGTTCGTGTCGGTGGCGAACGCGTCGGTCCGCAGCACGGTGGCCACCACCACGACGACCAGAACGGCGGTCAGGCCGGTGTGCGGGGCGCGGCGCAGAGCACCGAGCCGGTCCCCCGGCCGCCTCCGGCCGTGCGGGTCGGCGACCCCCGGGGCATCGGGAAGTGTCTTGACGCTCACTGGGGTTGACCTCCGAGTGCGGTGGCGACGAGTTCGTCGCGGGTGATGGCGGTGATGTCGTGCTCGGCGACCGTGCGGCCCGCGCTGACGACGATCACCCGGTCGGCGAGCCGCATGACCTCCTCGGCGGACGAGGACGCGAGCAGCACGGCCGCGCCGCGGGAGGCCAGGTCGTCGATCAGGGCGTGGATGTCGGCCATGGCGGCGATGTCCACGCCGTTCGTGGGGTCTTCGAGGAAGCAGGCGACCGGCTCGGTCTGGAGCCACTTGGCGAGCAGCACCTTCTGCTGGTTGCCGCCGGACAGGGCGCTCACGGGCGGGTTGCCCGCGAGTGAGACGACTCCGTAGCTGCGCCGCAACGGGCGGGCGCGGCGGGCGAGTTCGCCACGGCGGTGCAGTCGCCTGCGGGCGAAGCGGTCGCCAGCGAGCATCAGGTTCTCGTCCAGGGACATGCCCGGGACCAGTCCGAGCGCCCGCCGGTCGCCCGTGACGCAGCGCAGACCGCCGGCGAGTGAGGCGTGCACCCGGCCGAACGGCACCGGGGCACCGTCGACGAGGAGTTCCCCGGTGTCGGGGCGGCGCCGGCCGGAGAGCAGGTCGAAGAGGCGGGACTGCGCGTCGCCGGCCGGTCCGAGCACCGCGACGACCTCGCCCCTGCGCACCTCGACGTCCAGGCCCCGGACGGCCCGGCCGTCGCGGAGAGCGCGCACCGCGAGGCCGATCTCGTCCTTGGGGGCGGGTCGTTCGGAGCGCCGCGAGACGACGTCCCGGCCCACCATGGCGCGCACCAGCGACTCCGGGTCGAGTTCGGCGGCCGGTGCGCTGCGCACGACGGCTCCGTCGCGGAGCACGGTGAGCCGGTCCGCGACGGCCATCACCTCGTCGATGTAGTGCGAGATGTAGACGACAGCGACGCCCTCGTCGCGCAGGGTGCGCACCAACCGCCTGATCTGCCGGGCGGCCTCCGCGCTCAGACAGGCGGTCGGCTCGTCGAGGACCAGGATCCGGCCGCCGCGGCGTACCTCGCGGGCCACCTCCACCATGGTCTGCTCGGCGACGGTCAGCGAACCCGCGGTCCGCTCCACGTCGATGCCGATGCCGAGCCCCGAAAGAGCGTGCGCCGCCTCGGACTTGAGGGTCCTCCAGTGCACGGCGCCGCGCCGGGTGGGCAGATCGCCCAGCATCACGTTCTCCGCGACGGTCAGGCCCATCGCCAGTTCGCGGCGCTGGGGGACCGAGGCGATGCCGAGCCGTCGCGCCCTGCGTACGGTCAGTCCGTGCTGGGCGTGGCCGTCGACCTCGACGGTGCCGGAGTCCGCCTGGTGCACCCCGGAGAGGATCTGCACCAGCGTCGACTTCCCGGCGCCGTTCATGCCCATCAGCGCGTGGACCTCGCCGGGGTACAGGTCGAGGTCCACGTCCGTGAGCGCGGCCGCCCCGCCGAAGCTCTTGGTGACTCCGCGGACGCGGAGCACGGGTCCGCGGGCGGTCCCGGCGTCGCCGGCGGGCGTCGTCGTCGGATTCCTCGGGGTCACGGCGGCGCCTCCTTGCGCGTCCCGGTCCGTGAGGGTGGTCACGGCCGCGGTCCGTCGTCGTGGCCGAGCCGCCCGTAGCCGCGGATGTCGGGGAACGGGGGCTCGCGGTCGGCCTGGAGGTCCACCTGGAAGGTGTTCAGGCACATCCCGAGCATGGTGAAGTTGCCGAGCGCGCCGATCGTGTCCACCAGGCCTTTGGAGCCGAAGTGGCCGAGCGCCCGGGCGAAGGTCTCGTCGCGCACGAAGTGCTCGTCGAGGACCTCCCGGCAGAACTGGTAGAAGGCCTGGTCGGCTTCGTCCTCGAAGACCGCCTCCCGCCTCTCGGCGACGGCCTTGACCGCGGCCTCGGGGACACCGGCCTCGATCGCCTGGTCCACATGCGCGTTCCAGGAGTACTGCGCGTCCCAGTTCCGGGCGGCCATCAACAGCGTGAGCTCGCGCAGGTGCTCGGGCAGACTGCAGTCGAACCGGGCAAAGGCGCCGAGGGATTCGGCGCGCTCGCACATCTCCGGGCTGTGCAGCCAGACCCGGAAGGGACCACGGACGGCGCCGCGCCGGCCGGCGATGCGGGCGGCCAGTTCCCGCTGGCGCGGTTCCATGTCCTCATCGGTCAGAACGGGGAGCCTCATGTGGCTGCTACCTGCCTTTTCTTTCCGGCGTGTTTCCGGCACGTACGGGAATGCCGTGCGATGCCAGCCGACGGTACAGCCGGGTGCGGGAAGCTCACCCTTCCCGGAATGCAAGGTAAAACTGCACGCCGGACGGCACCCGTTCACGGGGACGCGACCTAACGTCGGTCGACGCATCACCGTCGACGGGAGAGGAACTCCGGATGACCACGATCATCGAAGCCGCGTCCGTGCCCCTGCTGGACCGGGGCGGGGCCGTCGTGACGACGCCGCTCATCACGACACGCTCCGCGGGCGGGGAGAACCGCGTCACCAGCGGGATGAGCGTCTACCCGGTCGGCTCCGGAGCTCCTTTGCACTCGCACAACTGCGACGAGCACGTGACGATCCTGGAGGGCGAGGCGGAGGTGGTCGTCGACGGCGAGGTGACGAGGCTGAGGCGATTCGACACCACTTACGTCCCCTCCCCTGTCCCCCATCTCTTCAGGAACATCGGCGACCGCCCGCTGCGCATCCTGTGGGTCTACTCCTCGGGCCATGTGACACGCACCTTCACCGAGACCGGGAAGACGGTCGAACACCTCTCGGACGAGGACCAGATGGGCTGAGCGGCCGGAGGGGGATGCCGGCGGCCGCGCCCCGCGGGGTGCGGCCGCCGGCGGCAAGGGGCGGGGACGGCCCCGCCCTTGTCGGGGCGGGGCCGTCGTCAGGAGCGGGACCGCGCCGGGTTACCGGGCGGCCGCGCTCTGGGAGGGGGCCGGGGCGAGACCGGCGGGACGGGTGGTGAACACGCCCCGGCCCTGGGTCCGGCTGCGCAACCGGGTCGCGTAGCCGAAGAGTTCGGCCAGCGGCACGGTGGCGGTGATCACCGACGTACTCCCGCGGCTGAGCGAGCCCGAGACCCGGCCGCGCCGGGCCGCGAGGTCGCCGAGCACCCCGCCCACCGCGTCCTCGGGCACGGTGACGGTGACCTCGGCCACCGGCTCCAGCAGGACCATCGCACTGGCGCGCAGCGCCTCACGCAGCCCGAACCGGCCGGCCGCGCGGAACGCCGTCTCCGAGGAGTCCTTCACGTGGGTCGCCCCGTCGGAGAGGGTGACGCGCAGCCCGGTCACCGGGTGACCGCCGAGGGGACCCTCGGCGAGCGCGTCCCGGCAGCCCGCCTCCACGGCACGGACGTACTCCTGCGGCACCCGGCCCCCGGCCACCGCCGAACGGAAGACGAAGTCCGCCGCCGTCCCCTCCGGACCGCCGGGGTCCGTCCCCAGCGGCTCCACGTCGAGGACGACATGGGCGAACTGCCCCGCGCCGCCGTCCTGTTTGACATGCCGGTACACCAGACCCGCCACCCCGCGGGCCACCGTCTCCCGGTAGGACACCCTCGGCCGCCCGACGGCGACGTCGAGCCCGTGGGCGCGCCGGATCTTCTCCACCGCCACCTCCAGATGCAGTTCTCCCATGCCCGACAGCACCGTCTGCCCGGTCTCGGGGTCGGTGCGGACGACCAGTGAGGGGTCCTCCTCGGCCAGCCGGGCCAGCGCCGACACCAGACGGTCGGTCTCGGTGCTCCTGCGCGCCTCGACCGCCACGGACACCACCGGATCGGCGACGACCGGCGGTTCGAGGAGCAGCGGCGCCGCGGGGGCGCACAGGGTGGCGCCGGACCGGGCGGACTTCGGCCCGATCACGGCGACGATGTCCCCGGCCACCGCGCGCTCCAGCTCCGCGTGGCGGTCGGCCCGTACGCGCAGGATGCGGGCGATCCGCTCGGTGCGTCCCGTTCCCGCGTCCAGCACCGTCTGTCCCTTCTCCACCGTGCCCGCGTAGACACGCAGATACGTCATCCGTCCGGTGGCGGTGGCGTTCACCTTGAACACCAGCCCCGCGAACGGCGCTTGCGGGTCCGCCGCCCGTTCCTGCTCCGCGCCGTCGTGCGTGCCGCGGACGGCGGGCACGTCGAGCGGCGAGGGCAGGTAGGCCACCATGGCGTCCAGCAGCGGTTCGACACCGCGGTTGCGGTAGGCCGAGCCGCACAGCACGACCACGCCCTCGCCGGTTCGGGTCAGGTCGCGGAGCGCGGCCGTGAGGGTTCCCGCCGTCAGGGTGGAGCGGGTGCAGAACTCCTCCAGGGCCACCGGATGGAGTTCCGCCACCGCCTCCTCCAGCAGCCGGCGTCGCCGTCGGGCCTCCTCCAGCAGCTCCGGCGGCACCGGGATCTCCTCGGCCGACTCGGCGCCGTCGGCCCACACCAGCGCGCGCATCCGCAGCAGATCCACCACGCCCGTGAAGGCGTCCTCCGTTCCGATCGGCAACTGGACGACCAGGGGCGCCGGATGCAGCCGTTCGCGGATCGAGTCGACGGCGGTGTCCAGGTCGGCGCCGGCGCGGTCCAGCTTGTTCACGAAGGCGATCCGCGGGACGCCGTGCCGGTCGGCCCGCCGCCACACCGACTCGCTCTGCGGCTCGACGCCCGCCACGGCGTCGAACACCGCGACGGCTCCGTCGAGGACGCGGAGCGAACGCTCCACCTCGTCGGAGAAGTCGACGTGGCCCGGGGTGTCGATCAGGTTGATCCGGTGGCCGTCCCAGGCACAGGTGACGGCCGCGGCGAAGATGGTGATGCCGCGGTCGCGCTCCTGGGAGTCGAAGTCGGTGACGGTGGTGCCGTCATGGACCTCGCCCCGTTTGTGGATGGTGCCGGTGAGGTAGAGGATCCGTTCGGTCACGGTGGTCTTCCCGGCGTCGACATGGGCGAGGATGCCCAGGTTGCGGACGGCGGCGAGGGGGCTGGTGACAGAGCTGGTGAGGTGACGGTGCAGGTCGGTACGCACGGCCGAGGGCCTTTCGGACGATCCGGAATCGGGTCGGCGCGATTCCCGGACGACACACCTGGGATCAGGCGGTGGCGGAGCTCCGGCAAGCACGGGGCACGGCGACCGGGCGTGCGGTCGCCGCCGTGCGGGCGGAGGTCAGTGAGTCGTCGCGGGCGTCCGGTTCCGGCCGCGCAGCCGGTACCGGGCCCACGAGGACACGAGGATCACCTCGTACTGTGACGGGGGGACGACGACAGCGGTGCGGTAACGCACGGCCCGGCTCCCCTCGTTCGTCACGGCACACACGGCACTCGGAGTGCCGGTGTGTGATTCCTCGGCGAGTGTAGGGAACCGGGCGCGGTCCGGCACCGGGTTTTCCGGGAGCGGTCCGGTGGGCGGGTGCAGTGTGCCGGCTCAGTTGCGGCTCCACCGCTGGTTCGATCCGCCGTTGCACGACCACAGGACGACCGGTGTTCCGTTCGCCGTGCCGTTGCCCGACGCGTCGAGGCACAGGCCGGAGACGTTGCTGGTGACGGTGCCGCCGGAGGTGAGGGTCCACTTCTGGTTGGTGCCGCCGTTGCAGTCCCACAGGACGACCCGGGTGCCGTTCGCGGTCCCGCTGTCGTAGGCGTCCAGGCACTTGTTGCCGTAGACGACGAGTTCGCCGCGGGAGGTGGCGGTGAACGTCTGGTTCTGGCCTCCGCCGCAGTCCCAGAGTTCGGCCTGGGTGTTGTCGGCGATGGCACTCTTGAAGAAGTCGAGGCAGCGCCCGGAGCCGGTGCCGACGATCGCGGTGCCGTCGGTCCCGGGCAGGGCGCGGACCGTGACCGCGTCGATGTCGGGCACCGTGCCCGAAGCCGCCGCGAACTTCAGCGTGTTGGAGCCCTTGGCCGTCGAGGCGAGGACGGAGACGGTGCGGTACGTGCTCGACGACCCGGTGGGCGGGAAGGCGAGGGTCTGCGTGTACTGGCCGTTGACCTGGAGGGTCGCCCGGCGGGCCGTGGAACCGCCGTTGGCGTAGCTGATGTCGACCAGCCGTGTGCCGGCGGCGGACGTGCTGACGCCGGTGAAGGTGGGGGTCGTCGCCGAGGTGGTGTCCTCGTACGTCGTCCCGGAGCCCTCCGTGCCGCCGACGGTGAGCAGGACGGCCTCGCCCGCGGGCACGGCGGCGGTGTAACTCGTCGCGTGGGAACCGGCGTCGGTGGCGGTCCACACATTGCGGACGGTGGCGGAGGCCGCCGTCAGGCCCATGTCCGTCCAGCGTGCGGTGATGTTCGCGGCGGCGGACGTGCGGTTCAGCAGCAGGACCGCGCGTTTTCCGGTGCCGGAGAGGACCTTGCCGTAGACCTGAAGGCCCGTGGTGTCCTCGGCGACCTTGACGCCCTGGAGACCGCGCGGATCCTGGTCGACGGCGATGACCTCGGAGTTGGTGAGGACCGATCTGGTGGACGCGCTCATGGTGGCCAGGTTGTTGCCCGCGAGCAGGGGTGCGCCGGAGATGGCCCACAGTCCCATGTGGGTGCGGTTCTGGGCCGCGCTCAGACCCGTCATGCCGACGGTCATCATGTCGGGGTCGTTGTAGAAGCCTGTGTGCTGGGCGGCGGGGTGCAGCGACTTGTCGAAGTTCGCGAGGACGCTCGTCATCGAGGGGTTGTCGGGCCAGTAGACGATGTCGGTGCTGGTGCGCCACAGGTCTCCGGTGCCGGCGGCCCAGTTCCACGGGTTGCCCGTCCCCCATTCGCACAGGGACAGGACGAGCGGGCGGCCGGTGACCGCGGTGGCCGCGGTGTTCGCGTCGCGGATCGCCTTGTACGTCGTCTCCTGGTCGAGGCCCTCGGCGTCCCCGCCGCACCAGTCGACCTTGACGAAGTCGAAGCCCCAGTTCTGGAAGGTCTGGAGGTCCTGCTGGTTGTGGCCCTCCAGACCGGTGCCGGGGGTGGCCGGGGTCGTGGAGGGGGTCGGGTAGTAGTAGCCGCAGCCGTTCTTCCCGGCGTCGGTGTAGATGCCGGCCTTGAGACCCTTGCCGTGGATGTAGTCGGCGACGGCCTTCATGCCGCCCGGCCACTGGGCGGTGTCGACACTGATGTTGCCGCTGCTGTCGCGGGCGCCCTGCCACCAGCCCTCGTCGATGTTGACGTACGTGTATCCGGCGGCGGCCATGCCGGAGGAGACGAGGGCGTCGGCCTGGGCCTTGATGGTGGCGTAGTCGATCGCACTGGCGAAGCTGTTCCAGGACGCCCAGCCCATCGGGGCCGGGGTGACCGCTGCCTGGGTGGTGGCGACGGCGGCCGGAGTGGCCCGCAGCGGCGCGGCCGGGCGGCCGAGTCCGGTCAGCGCGGCGACGGTGAGCAGCAGGACGGCGCCATGGACACCGGCGCGTCTGAGGAGGCGTGCCAGACAGAGCATGTTCGAAAGAGGGGACATGCGGCTCTCCCTTGAGGGGTTTGTTCGCAGAGTCGAACAAAAGCGAACGCGGCTCGCCATATGGCAGCGCCTTGACCGCGCCACGTCAAGTCCCGTGCCGCACAAGGCCGTTCACCTCCGCACCTCCCTCCAGGGCTCGCAGTGGGGCGGGGAGCGACGGCCGTGCGCGGCCGGGAAGGCGCTCGCGATACCTTTCGCCCTGTCAGAGCCCCCTGGGCATCAGCAGTTGTCCGACGTCAGGATGGTCATGCGCGAGGAAGCGATCGTCGAAGCAGCGCCCGGAGTACATCTGGTGCACGGCAGCAACACGAACTGGGTGGTGCTGTCCGAGGGCGACTCGGTCACCCTGATCGACACGGGCTATCCGGGCGACCGCGAGAACCTCCTGGCGTCGCTGAAGGCCCTCGGGCACGCGCCGGAGGCGGTGACGGCCGTGCTCATCACCCACGCGCACAGCGACCACCTCGGCTCCGCCGAGTTCCTGAACCGCACCTACGGCACTCCGGTGCGGCTGCACGAGACCGAGGTGCCGCACGCGCGCCGCGAGTTCCTCCACCAGGTGAGCATCGGACAGGTCATGCGGCAGGCATGGCGCCCCGGCGTGCTGCCCTGGGCGGTGCACGCCATCCGCTCCGGCGGCACGGCGGACGTGGCCATGACGAAGCCCGAGGCGTTCCCGAACGAGGGTCCGCTCGACCTGCCCGGCCGGCCCGTCCCGGTGCACACTCCGGGCCACACGCCCGGCCACTGCGTCTACCACCTGCCGGAGGCCGGAGTGCTGATCTCCGGTGACGCCCTGGTGAGCGGTCACCCCACCTCGCGGATACAGGGGCCCCAGCTGCTGCCCAGGATGTTCGACACCGAGCGCGCCGGGGCGCTCGCCTCGCTCGACCGCATCGAGGCCCTCGCCGCCGATGTGCTGCTGCCCGGACACGGGCCCGTGCACCGCGCCCCGGTGCGCGAGGCCGCGCGTCGCGCCCGGGAGCTGGCCGGCTGACGGAGCCCGGCGGCGACGGGCGCCGCCGCCGCTTGACGCAAGGGACAGGCGGGGGCAGAGTGGTATATATACGTCGTAAACATACGTCGTCTGTCCATTGGTTTCACTCAGGAGCGTCGCACCATGGCGCACGGCAAGCCCAGTCGCGCGGAATCTTCCGGGAGCGGGGCCGCCGGAGCCGGGATCCCCGAGCACCGGTCCGCCCCTCCCCCGGGCACCGGGCCTGCCGTGCCGATGCGACGCTCGCCTTCCGATCGCCGCCCGCGCGCACGAAGGAGTCGGGCCCATGAGCGCCCCCTCGACCATTCTCGTCACGGGCGGCGCAGGATTCATCGGTAGTCACGCCTGCGTCGAACTGCTCGACCACGGTTACGAGTTGATCGTGGTCGACGACTATTCCAACAGCAGCCCCCAGGTCTTCGCCCGCGTGGAACGCATCGCGGGCCGTTTCCTCGGCACCGTCTACGAACTGGACATCCGTGATCGACGCGCCCTGTCGGCCGTCTTCGACCGCCACTCCGTGGACGCCGTCGTGCACTTCGCCGCGCACAAGGCCGTCGGCACGTCGACACGGATGCCCATCGACTACTACGACACCAACGTCGGCGGAACGACCGCGCTGCTGAACACCATGCACGAGCACGACGTGCACCAGCTCGTCTTCTCCTCGTCCTGCTCCGTGTACGGCGACGCCGGCCACGGACCGCTCGACGAGTCGACCCCGGCGCGGCCGACGAATCCGTACGCTGCCTCCAAGTTCATCTGCGAGCAGATCCTCGCCGACGTGTGCCACCGTCACCCCGAGTACACCGTGCTGTGTCTGCGGTACTTCAATCCGGCGGGCGCCCATCCCAGCGGGCTTCTCGGCGAGGACCCCGCCGGCTCCCCGGAGAACCTGCTGCCGAACCTGGCCCAGGTGGCCATCGGGCGACGGGAACGTCTCCGTGTCTTCGGCGACGACTACCCCACGGCGGACGGGACGGCGATCCGCGACTATCTGCACGTCATGGACACCGTCGAGGCGCATCGCGTCGCCCTCGACCGCCTCGCCGACGAGCAGGGCATGCGCGTGTACAACCTCGGTATAGGCAGGGGCAGTTCGGTCCTCGACGTGATCGCCGCCTTCTCCGCGGAGTGCGGCAGGCCCGTGCCCTACGAGATGGTCGCGCGCCGCCCCGGCGATGTCGCCGAACTCGTGGCGGACGCCTCGGCCGTGGGGCGCGCCTGGGGCTGGCACCCTTCGCGGGACCTCGCCGACATGTGCCGGGACGCGTGGCGGTTCCAGCAACTCAACCCGCAGGGCTACGCCGGGTCCGCCCGGCGCTCGTCCGGCAAGGGCTGACACCCGCCGGGATCCGACTCCGACTCCGCTGCTCCGGCTCCGACTCGGCGGCTGTGGCTCTTGCTCCGGCTCCGGTTCTCGTTCCGTGAAGGTGCTCCGGCTCTGTGGCTGTGGCTCCGACTCCGACTCCGACAGCGGGAATTCGGTCTCCGCCGGTCGCTCCGAGAGCGGGACCTCGGTCTCCCCGTCACTCCCCCGACAGCAGGAACGCGGTCTCCACCAGTGCGATGTGGCTGAACGCCTGCGGTGCGTTGCCCAGTTGGCGGCCCGCGTCGGGATCCCACTGCTCCGAGAGCAGACCGAGGTCGTTGCGGATCTCCAGCACCCGCTCGAACACCTCCGTCGCCTCTTCCCGGTGTCCGGTCGTGGCGAGCGCGTCGGCGTACCAGAGGGAGCACGCCACGAACGTGCCCTCGCCGCCGTGCATCCCGTCCACGCCGTGCGGGCCGTGCCCGTTCGGGGCGTACCGCCGCACGAACCCGCCGTGGGTCAGCTCCCGCATCGCCCGCACGGTGCCGAGCACCCTCTCGTCGTCGGCGGGCAGGAAACCCAGCCGCGGAATCAGCAGCGCCGAGGCGTCCAGCGCCGGCGAACCGTAGGACTGGACGAAGGACCCGCGTCCCGCGTCCCACCCCTCCCGGCACACCTCCCGGTGCACGTCGTCCCGCAGGGCCCGCCAGACGTCCGAGGGCCCGTTCCTGCCGAGCAGCTCTCCCATCCGCAGCGCGCGGTCGGCGGCCACCCAGGCCATCACCTTGGAGTGCACGAACTGCCGCGCCGGGCCGCGCACTTGCCACAGCCCCTGGTCCGGCTGACGCCACTGGCGGCGGAGTTGGCCCATCATGGCCTCCACCAGGCTCCACACATGGCCCGGCATGGGGATGCCGGCCCGCAGCGACAGCAGGAGCGCGTCGAGCACCTCGCCGTACACGTCGAGCTGGAACTGGCTCATGGCGGAGTTCCCGAAGCGGACCGGCCGCGAGCCCTCGTAGCCCGGCAGCCACGGCGCCTCCGTCTCCCGGAGCAGCCGCTGTCCGCCGACGCCGTACACGGACTGAAGATCGGCGGGTTGCCCCGCGATGGCCCGCACCAGCCAGCCCAGCCAGGCCGTCGCCTCGTCGCGGTAGCCGCATCGAAGCAGGCAGGACAGCGTCAGCGCGGAATCGCGCAGCCAGCAGAAGCGGTGGTCCCAGTTGCGTTCGCCGCCGATGCGGCCGGGCAGCGAGGTCGTCGGGGCCGCGACGATACCCCCGGTGGGCGCGTAGGTGAGCGCCTTGAGCGTGATCAGGGACCGCACCACGGCGTCGCGCCAGGGCCCTTGGTAGTGGCACTGGGCGGTCCAGCGCCGCCAGAAGTCAATGGTCTCCTTGAGCACCGTCTCCGGCGGAACGGACAACGGAGTGGGCGGCTCGGGCACGTACGAGGGCGCCCACACGAACGTCAGGGTCGTCCTGTGCCCGGCCACGATGGTGAAGTCGTGGACGATGGAGCGCTCGCCGCCGGGTTCCGCCTCCAGGTCCTCGGTGTTCAGCCAGACGGCGTCCGGCCCGGCGACCGCGACCGTGCAGGCCTCACCGACCTGGACCCACGGCACCACCCTGCCCTGGTGGAAGCGCAGCCGTAGCTCGCTGCGCATGGTCACGGAGCCCGACAGTCCTTCCACCATGCGCACGACGCACGGCAGTTGGCTGCGCGGCGGCATGAAGTCGGTGACCCGCACGACGCCCGTGGGCGTCTCCCAGCGGGACTCCAGGACGAGTGTGTCCGGCCGGTAGGCGCGGTCGGCGCAGGGAGCACGCACCGCTCGTGAGGCCGGCGCGATGCGCCAGAAGCCGTTGTCCTGCGTGCCCAGCATCGCGGCCAGACAGGCCGGGGAGTCGAACCGGGGCAGACACAGCCAGTCGATGGAACCGTCCCTGCCAACCATGGCAGCGGTTTCCAGATCGCTGATGAGGGCGTAGTCCTCGATGGGTGCGTTCATGATCGAAGCCACGCCGCTGTGTTCTTCGCCGCCTGTTCAGGATATGTCCACAGCACCGGAGTTCGCATCCTGACCAGGTGATTCATGAAGCGCGCTCCGCCGCGCGGGGCGAGTCCCTTTCATGATCTCCGCCCCACCGGGGACTGCTCCGAAGGCCGCAGGGGTCCCCGCGACTCCGCCGTGAACCAGTCGATCGTGTGCCGCAGCCCTTCCTCCAGGGACACCCGCGGGTACCACCCGAGCGCCTCTCGCGCGCGGGAGATGACAGGGCGCCGGCGGACCGGGTCGTCGACGGGCAGGGGGCGGAAGCGCAGTCCGCTGCGCGATCCGGTGATCATGACGACGAGCTCCGCGAGCTCCCGCACGGTCCGCTCGCCGGGATTCCCGAGGTTGAACGGGCCCGGCCGGTGTGAATCGATCATGGCGATCAGACCCCGGACCAGGTCGTCGACGTAGCAGAAACTCCGTGTCTGGCTGCCGTCCCCGAAGAGGGTCAGGGGTTCGCCGCGGAGCGCCTGCCGGATGAAGCTGGAGACCACCCGGCCGTCGTACGAACGCATGCGGGGGCCGTAGGTGTTGAAGATGCGGACGATTCCCACGTCGACCGCCCGGTTCCGCCGGTACGCCATGGACAGGGCCTCGGCGTATCGCTTGGCCTCGTCGTAGACGCTGCGCGGGCCGATGGGGTTGACGTGTCCCCAGTACGTCTCGTCCTGCGGATGCACCTTGGGATCGCCGTAGACCTCGCTGGTGGACGCCATGACGAACCGGGCGGAGTGACGGTCGGCGAGGCGCAGCATGTTCTCCGTCCCCCTGCTGCCCGCGGCCAGTGTCTCCAGCGGGAAGCGCTGGTAGTCGACGGGCGACGCGGGGCTCGCGAGGTTCACCACGGCGTCCACGTCGCCCGCGACGCTGAACGTCTCGGTGATGTCCCAGGCCTCGAAGGCGAACCGGGGGTCGTGCCGGAGCCCGGCGATGTTGGCCGGTCTGCCCGAGGAGAGGTTGTCCAGACAGCAGACGCGGTCACCTCTGTTCAGCAGGGCCTCGCACAGATGCGATCCCAGGAAGCCGCTTCCGCCGGACACGACGACACGCATGCTCTCTCCTCCCGCCGGTCAGGTGAGTCCCGGACGGCCCGGCGCGTGCAGCGCCCATCCCGCCGAGCGCCACCGGGCGGGGTCCAGTGTGTTCCGTGCGTCCACCAGGACCGGCGAACGCACCACCGTCGCGAGTGCGGCGGGGTCCACGTCCCGGTACTGGGGCCACTCGGTGAGGTGCAGGACGACATCGGCCCGCTCGCAGGCCTTGGCCACGTCCAGGGCGAACTGGAGCGCGGGGTAGGCCTCTCGGGCGTTGTCGATCGCCTCGGGGTCGTGCACGCGGACCTGTGCTCCGCGGCGGCGGATCTCGTCGGCGACCACGAGGGCGGGCGAGTCCCGGACGTCGTCGCTGCCGGGCTTGAAGGCGGCACCGAGCACCGCGACGCTCCGGCCGCCGAAGGAGCCTCCGAGGAGGCGTGCGGCGAGGCCGACGGTACGCAGGCGCTGCCGCGTGTTGATCTCGTCGACCTGGCGCAGGAAGGCGACGGAGCCGCCGAGTCCGAGTTCCTCGCCGCGGGTGGCGAAGGCCCGGATGTCCTTGGGCAGACAACTGCCGCCGAAACCGAGTCCGGGGGCGAGGAAGCGGGCCCCGATGCGGGAGTCCCGGCCCATCGCCTCGGCCAGGGTGAGGACATCCGCCCCGGTGGCCTCGCAGATCTCGGCCATGGCGTTGATGAAGGAGATCTTGGTGGCGAGGAAGGAGTTGGAGGCGACCTTGACCAGTTCGGCGGTGGCCGGGTCGGTGGCGATGAACGGGGTGCCCGCTTCCAGGATCGGTGCGTAGATCTCTCTGAGCCGCGCCACGGCCCAGTCGGTGCCGTTCTCCGCGGCGGCGCCCGTCCCGGTCCCGGTGGGCGTCCTGGTGCCGGTGCCTTGCCTCGTGCCGACCACGATGCGTTCGGGCCGCAGGGTGTCCCGGACGGCGCGGCCCTCCCGCAGGAACTCCGGGTTCCAGGCCACTTCGGCCCCCGGCACGGTGGCGCGCAGCCGCTCGCCCAGGCGGGCCGCGGTGCCGACCGGAACGGTGGACTTGCCGACCACCAGGACCCGTTCCTGACCGCTGTCGCGAAGCCGGGGTGCCAGGGCGTCGACGGCCGCCTCGACATGGCGCAGGTCCGCGGCGCCCGTTTCGGGGTGCTGGGGTGTGCCGACGCAGACGAAGTGCGTGTCGGCGAAGCGGGCGGCCTCGGCCGGTGAGGTGGTGAATCGCAGCCGGCCGGAGTCCACGGCTCTCACGAGCGTCTCCGACAGGCCTGGTTCGAAGAACGGGGGCGTGCCCGCGGTCAGGGCGGCGATCCTGTCGGTGTCGACGTCGACGCCGAGCACTTCGTGCCCGATGTCGGCCATGCAGGCGGCGTGCACCGCGCCGACGTATCCCGTGCCGATGACTGTCAGACGCATGTCGTTCTCCGTGGTCTGCCTGTGGTCGGCTTGTGACCGGCAGGCTGGTGGGTGTTCGTGGGGTGAGGGGTCAGGGGCGGGGGACGCCTCCCGGGGCGCGCCCGATGGCGGGCAGGCTCGGCAGGTTCGGCAGGCCTCGGCGCCCGGTGGCGGGCAGGCGCGGCAGGCCGCGGTAGCAGTCGTCGACGGCCCCGCGCAGGGTCTCGGGCGCGAGCGCGCCGCGGACCTGGCGGCTGCCCTGCCGGCCCATCTCCGCGGCCTCGCGCGGATGGTCGAGGAGCCAGCCGACCGCGCGTGCGGCGCCCGCCGGGTCCGCCGGTGCCACGAGCAGTCCCGTGGCACCGTGCTCCACCAGGTCGGGCACCCCGTTCACGGCCGTGGCGACGACGGGCCGGGCGGCGGCGAGCGCCTCGGTGAGCGCCCGGCCCGGCCCCTGGTACAGGAAGGTGGTCACGAAGACGTCCAGTCCGGCCACGAGCCGCTCGGCGCCCGGACGCTGTCCGGTGATCGTCACCTCGACGTCCAGGTCCGCGGCGAGCCGTCGCACCTCCTCCGCCAGCGGACCGTCCCCGATCATGACGAACGCGGTGCCCGGATGTTCCGCCCGGATCGCGGCCGCCATGCGGACGAAGGCGAGGGGGTCGTTCCGGGTGTCGACTCGGCCGACGGTGCCGACGAGTGCCGTCTCCCGGGGGACCTCGAGCAGGGCACGGGCGGCGGGGTCGAAGGTCTCGGGGACGGCTCCCAGCCGTACGGCGGAGGGCACCACGTCTCCCCGGCCCGGCGTGGCCGGACGCTCCTCGGCCGCCGCGGTGGCCCCGAGCGGGGCGGCCGCGAGGAACCGCGCGGCCAGTCGGCGTGTCACACGCCGCAGGCCGCGGTGCACCGTGCGTCGGGGGCGAGCGATGTACGGGTGGAAGCTCTGTCCGTGAAGGGTGTGCACGACCACGGGGGTACGGCACAACCGTGCCGCGACCCGGCCGAGAGACCCGCCCTTCGCGGAGTGGGTGTGCACGACCGTGAACCGCTCGCGGCGGATGAGCCGCACGAGCCGTCCCAGGACGAGCATGTCCGCGGGGCCCAGGGTGTGCCGGAACCCCGGTGTCTCGAGAGTCCTCACCCCCGCGGCCCGCGCCGGTTCCCACAGGTCGGCGCTCGGCACGCCGGCGACCCACACCTCGTAGCGGTCGGGGTCCATGCCCTCGGCCGCCAGCAGCGTGCCGTCCCCGGCTCCCGCCCAGAAGCGGGTGATGACGTGCAGAACCTTGATCCGCGGCAGGACCGGCGCCGGGGGCAGCGCCTCGACGGGTGCCACCCGCGGCGGCGTGGTCCCGCTTCCGGCCGTACCGTCCGGCCGCCCCGAGTGGGGGACGAGGGTCCTGTACAGCATCGACGATCACCACCGATGAACATGTGAGATGTACGTATATTTACGACGTATACGTACATCTTTACCCCTCGGATCGTTCCGGTCAATCCGGCCGGTCGATCCGGGCCGGCGGATCGCCCCGGCCGAGCCAGGACCGGAACGGCGCGCGGCGACCGCCCGGACCGCGCCGCCAGGAGAACCCCGACGCCACCCGCGCCCACATAGCCAGAACGGCGCCCTTTTCTCCATATACGTCGTATACGTACACTTGACTTCATAGACGACTTCGTCAACGCACGGAGTCGACGCGCAGGATTTCGGGCGGCGGGTCGTAGGGAGGCAGTCATGGCCGGGCAACGAACGCGGGACGAGGACGGCGAGGCGGCCGCGCCGGCGCGACGGGCCAGCGACCGGGGTCACTACGGTCGGCTGAGCCGAAAGCTCGTGCTCGCCGCTGCCCTCGGCCTGGTGGACGAGGAGGGCCTGTCGGCTCTGAGCATGCGCCGCCTCGGCGCCCGCCTCGGAGTCGAGGCCATGGCGCTGTACCGCTACGCGGACGGTAAGGACGCCCTGCTGGACGGACTGGTCGAGGCCCTCTACCTCGAACTGGAGGAGCACCTCACCGCCGGTTCCGCGCCGGAGGGCTCCACGACGCCCGGCCCGGCCGCGTGGCGCGACGAACTCCACCGGATCGCGCGGGCGAGTTACGAGGTCTGCCTCGCCCACCCCCAGGTCGTGCCGCTGCTCGCCACCCGCATGCTCGCCGTCCCGCTGGCCCGCAGACCGCCGGCCGTGCTCAAGGAACACGAGCGGGTGCTCGCACTGCTCCACGAGGCGGGGCTCGGCCATGCCCGCTCTGCGGCCGTCTTCCGCGCCTTCACCGGCTGGGTGCTCGGGTACGTGTCCGTGGAGCTGCGCGCCATGGTGGACAACCCCGACGAGGAGGACACCGGCTTCCGGCTGGGCCTGCACCGGATGCCGCCTCAGGAGCTGCCCCGGCTCCGCGAGATCGCCGCGACCCTCGCCGAGCGGGGCGGCCAGGACGGCCTGGACGCCGGCTTGGACGCCCTGCTGGACCGCTTCGTACAGGAGTGAACAGATGCGGCACTGGATACCGGGACGGCTTCGCACAGGACCGAACCCGGGCGCGCGCGGGACGCCGGACGGCTTCGCACAGGAGCGGACCCGGGCGCGCGGACGCCGAGGCGCTTCGCACAGGAATGAACAGTGGCCCGAGGACGCGGAATCCCGCAGCGGCCGTCCGGAAGGGCCCGGGCGAGCCCCCGGAAGTGCGACTCCGCCGCACGGCGCCGCCCGGGCTGAAGATGCACCGGTCCACCCCGCGTGCCTACGATCAGCACTGCCCCGTAACCCGGCGAACGGTCCAGTGCCGTCCGACGTAGGGAGGCGGTTCGGCTTGCTGCGGGTACATCGCCTCACCGGCGGCCTCCTGCGGCCACGACGCCTCGGTGCGTACTTCCTCCTGGTGACAGCCACCACCGTCGTCTACATGGCCGTTCGCACGACCCGGACCCCCCTGTGGGCGGTCATCGGACTCGGCGGGGTCGCGGCCATGCTCACGGGAATCTTCGTCAACCGCCCGAACCACCGCTGGCCTTGGCTCCTGCTGGCCGCGGGGCTGCTGGCGTTCGCGGCGGGCGACACGTCTTACAACGTGATGGAGTCGTACTTCAACTTCAACAATCCGTTCCCTTCCGTCGCGGACGCCTGCTACCTCGCCACGTATCCGCTGTTCGCCGCCGGTCTCTACGGCCTCGTCCGCTACCGCTGGCCGGGTCACGACCTGCCGAGTCTGCTCGACGCGCTGATCTTCGCGCTGGGGCTCGCCCTGCCGGTCTGGGTCTTCCTGGTGCAGCCGCTCGCCCATGTGCCGGGCCTGACGTGGCAGCAGCGCGCCATCAGCATCGCGTACCCGATCGGCGACGTCCTCGTCCTCGCGATGCTGGCCCGCCTGCTGTCCGCGAGCCCGGGCTCCGGCCGTATCCGCTCCCTGCAGCTCCTCGTGCTGGGAACCGCGACCCTGCTCACCTTCGACATCGCGTACGGGATTCTCCAGCTGAACGACCTGTGGCAGACCGGGACCGTGCTCGACTCCGGCTGGATCGTGTTCTACACCGCCTGGGGGCTCGCCGGACTGCATCCCTCGATGGTGGAACTGACCCGGCCCGTGGAGCGGCAGGAGTCCCTGCGGCCGACACGCCGTCGCCTGCTCATGCTCGCCGCGGCCACCCTGGTGGCACCCGGGATCCTGCTGTACGAGGGACGGCGGGGCGACGCGCAGGACGCCGCCGTGATCGCCGTCTTCTCCGCCGCGCTCTTCCTGCTGGTGATCCTCAGGCTCTCCGGGATGGTGGTGGCCCACCGCAATGCCGTGGCACGAGAGCAGGCGCTGCGCACGGCGGCCACGTCCCTCGTCGCGGCGGTCCGGCCACAGGACGTGGCGCGGGCGTGCGACACCACCGTCAGCACCCTGTTCGGGCCCAAGGTCGCGCACCGGAGTCTGGTCCTGCCGGCCGAGTACGCGAGCGGGCTGACGACACGCCGCTCGCACCTGGTCCCCACAGCGGAGCTCGGGGCGGACATCGCGGGCCGGCTCCACGGTCTGCCGACCACCCTGGTGTGCCCGATGATCCCGCCCGACGAGCCGGCCGGTGAACTGCCGGGCGTGCTGATGGCGGCGGGCCCCGAGCAGCAACTCCGCGAGATCCAGAGCTCGCTGGAGATCCTGGCCTCGCACGCCGGACTGGCCGTGGAACGGATCGCGCTGCGCCAGGAGATCATCCGCAAGGAGAGTGAGGCCTACTTCCGCACGCTGGTGCGCAACGCCTCGGACGTCATCCTGATCGTCGAGGACGACAACACGGTCCGGTACGCGAGCCCGTCCGCGCGAGCCGTCTTCGGCCAGGTGGAACTCACCGGGGCACCACTGCCCGAACTGGTGGACTCCAGCGACCGGACCCGGGTGGTCAGAGGACTCGCCGCCCTGCGGAACGGCGGGGCCCCCGAGACCCACGACCACTGGTGGGTGCTGCGTCACGGCAGCCGCATCGAGGTCGAGG
The DNA here is from genome assembly GCF_036063235.1 of Streptomyces sp. NBC_00386. Lineage (NCBI taxonomy): Bacteria > Bacillati > Actinomycetota > Actinomycetes > Kitasatosporales > Streptomycetaceae > Streptomyces > Streptomyces sp. NBC_00386. The sequence goes on along the minus strand of NZ_CP107950.1, from coordinate 8,710,229 downwards.
TGCGGTGCAGCGACCTGCGCAAGGACCCCACCGTGGCCGGACTGGTCATCACCCTGCGGGACGTGACCGAGCAACGGCGCCTGGAGCACGAGCTGACGGAACGGGCGTTCCACGATCCGCTGACCGGTCTGCCCAACCGGACCCTGCTCCTGGAGCGGATCGAGCGCGCGCTCCTGCGCAGCCGCCGCGGGACGACGCTCACCTGTCTGCTCTTCATCGACCTCGACGACTTCAAGATGGTCAACGACACGATGGGGCACTCCACCGGCGACCACCTGCTGACCGCCGTCGGCGAACGGCTCTCGGGAGCCCTGCGCCGCACGGACACCGCGGCCCGGCTCGGGGGCGACGAGTTCGCCGTGCTGATGGAGGACGCGAAGAAGCCGCTGGACGCCGAACTCCTGGCGGCACAGGTGATCCAGGCGCTCAGCAGGCCGTTCAGCCTCCGCGAGGGCTCGGTCAGCGTGTCCGCGAGCGTCGGCGTGGCCACCGCCAGGGACAGCACGGACGCGGAGGAACTCCTCGGCCACGCCGATCTGGCCCTCTACGCGGCCAAGGCGGCGGGCAAGCGGCAGTGGCGCAGGTTCCTGCCCCGGCTCCGGGTGCGGATGGTGGAGCGGCACGATCTCCAGGCACGGCTCGACGGCGCGGTGGCCCGGTCCGAGTTCACCCTGCGCTACCAGCCGGTCGTCGACATCGGCGCGGGCGAGGTCGTCGGCTTCGAGGCTCTGGCCCGCTGGCCGCATCCGCATCACGAGCCGGTTCCGCCGGACCAGTTCATCGCCCTCGCCGAGGAGACGGGGCACATCACGCCGCTCGGCGCGTGGGTCCTGAGGAACGCCACCACCGACATGGCCGGACTCCAGCGGACGGCCGACGGGGCGGACCCGCCGTACGTCAGCGTGAACGTCTCCCCCCGCCAGTTCCGCGACAGCGGGTTCCTGGGCGAGGTGCGCAAGGCGCTGGAGACCCCGGGGCTCGCCCCGGGGTCGCTCCAGCTGGAGCTCACCGAGACGGTGCTGATGCGCCGGGACGCGCAGATCCAGGCGGTCCTGTACTCGCTGAAGGACCTCGGGGTCCACATAGCCGTCGACGACTTCGGCAGCGGCTACTCGTCGCTGCGGTATCTGCGGGACTTCCCCGTCGACGTACTGAAGATCGACAAGACGTTCATCGACGACATCGCGCTGGACACCCGGCAGGTCGCACTCGTCGAGGGAATCGTCGGTCTGGCCGACACCCTGGGCATCCAGGTGATCGCCGAGGGGATCGAGGATCCGGCGCAGCGGGATCTCCTGGCCGGCATGGGATGCCGGTTCGGACAGGGTTTCCTCTTCGCCCGGCCCATGACCGTGCAGCAGAGCGAGTTCCTGCTGCGGCAGCGCGACGGCGTTCGCGCCCCGGCTCGGTCCGCCACCGCGACGGCGGAGACCAGGTACGGAATGGGACGGATCGGGCCGCCGGCCGCGGACCCGGACAAGGAGCCGTCCGCGGACCCGGGCATGGAGCCGTCCGCCCCGCCCGAGGCGGCGGAGACCGACGGCACGCAGGCGGCGAGCACACGCCGCTCCAGGCGCTGGCGCGACCTGGAACACCTGCGGAAGACCAACCCCATGAGCGACGCCGTGCTGGACGAGGTACGCGGCCGGCACATCCGCAGCGGCGACCACTGGATGATCGACTTCGCCTCCTGCAACTACCTCGGCTTCGACTGTGACCCGGAGATCATCCAGGCCATCGAGCCGGCCGTACGGCTCTGGGGCACCCACCCCAGCTGGTCCCGGCTGATCGGCAGTCCCCGTCTGTACCCCGACATCGAGGAACGGCTCGCCGACCTGCTCGGCGCGCCGGACACGCTGCTGCTGCCCACGCTGACCCTGATCCACGCCTCGGTGATCCCCGCCCTCGCGGGCCAGGGCCATGTCTTCGTCGAGGCCACGGCGCACCGGACCGTGTTCGACGGATGCGTGGGGGCCCGCGGGCAGGGCGCGACGCTGCACCGGTTCCACGCCGAACGCCCCGACGAGCTGGCCGTCATGCTGGACGCGGTACCCGCCGACCTGCCCCGGCTGGTCTGCCTGGACGGTGTGAACAGCATGAGCGGGAACATCCCCGACCTGGCGAGGCTGATCGAGGTGTGCCGGCCGCGGAACGCCCTGATGTACATCGACGACGCGCACGGCTTCGGCGTCATCGGGGAGCGCGGACCGCAGGAGTCGTGTCCGTACGGGGACCGCGGCAACAGCATCGTGCGGCACGCGGGAGAGTCGTACGAGGGGATCGTGCTCGTCGGCGGCTTCTCCAAGGCGTACTCGTCGCTGCTGGCCTTCCTCGCGCTGCCCAGCTCGCTCAAGGACCGCCTCAAGACCGCCGCGGCCCCCTACCTCTACTCGGGTCCCTCGCCCACCGCCTCCCTCGCCACGGCGCTGGCCGGTCTCGAGGTCAACGACCGCCGCGGGGACGACATCCGGGCCGACCTTTACCGCAAGACCGGGTGTGTGCTCGACCACCTGGAGGAACTCGGGGTCGGCACGCTCAACACGGACCGTCTGCCGATCATCGAGATCCCCCTGGCCGACGCCGACGACCTGGACGCGGTCGGCGGGTTCCTGTGGGACAACGGCATCTACGTGACCCTGGCGGCCTACCCCCTCGTACCCCGAGACCGGGTCGGGTTCCGGGTCCAGCTGACCGCGCTCAACTCCGACGAGGACATCGAGCGGCTCAACGACACCCTCACCCGGCTCACCGAGCGCTATCGGCTGCGGCCGGGAGACGGAGTCCGCGATGGCGGTTCTCAATGACGACGTGGACTGGGACAGCTGGCCGGTCGAGGACTACCTGGCGGAGAACTACCGCGAACTGCATCCCTCGGACGCGGCGGTCATCACCCACCACTGCGCGTTCTACCGCGAGTTCGCACCGGGCGGCGTCGGTCGGTCCGTGGAGATCGGGGCCGGACCCAATCTCTATCCGCTGATCCTCGCGTCCGCCGCCAGCCGCCGCATCGACGCCGTGGAGGCGGGTGCCTCCAACACCGCTTATCTGGAGCGGCAGTTGAACGGGACACCGGAAGAAAGCTGGCTGCCGTTCCACACGTTGTGCCGCAGCCTCAACCCGGACATACCCGAGACCCTGGAAGGGGCGCTGTCCCCGGTGCGTCTGGTGCACGGCGACCTGAGGTCCATCGAACCGGGGAGCTACGACCTCGCCTCCATGCACTTCGTGGCCGAGGGGGCCACCGAGGACTTCGAGGAGTTCAAGGACTTCTGCCGCCGGTTCGTCCGGTGCGTGGTACCGGGCGGACATCTGGTCGCCGCCTTCATGGAGAACATGCCGACCTACCGGATCGGCGCCGCGTCCCGCTGGCCGGGCTGCCCGGTGGACACGGACGTCGTCACCGAGGTGTTCGCCCCGCTCACCGACCGGCTCGCGGTCGGCCGCATCCCCTCGGACCCGACCCTGCCGGACTACGGGGACTCCGGGATGATCCTGCTCACCGGGGCGGCGGCCTCACCTCCGCCGTGAGCCGCCGCCGCTCCCGTGCATGGCCGCGTGCGGGGCCGAACGCCGCGCCGGGCCGGCCGGGTTCGTGCCGGGCTAACCGAGTTCCAGTGAGGTCACCCCGTGGACCCGTTCCCGCGCGAACGCCCTGACCGGCCCGGTGTACATGCGGGCCGTCTCGAAGGAGGGGATCAGGCCGAGCTTCTCCACTAGGGCGACGGCCGCCGTGTTCGTCCGCGGCACGTCGACGGCGAGCGCGCTGCCGTCCGCGTCGGCGGCGAGCGCGGCGAACAGGGCGCGGGCGTCGTCGGCGGTGTCGGCGAACAGGGGGCCGATCCGCAGGGAGTCACGCGCCGGACGGATCACGGCGTACCCGCTCAGCCTGCCGGCGCCGTCGTGCCGGACGAAGGTGCGGTGTCCGGGGGCGGTCAGCCACGACTCCAGGAACACCGGCCGGTCGGCCGGACAGCAGGCGCTGTCGTACGCCGTGATCGCCGCGCGATCCGCCGGCCCGGCCGCCCGCACCCCCGACGGCTCCTCCCCCACGGGGGCCACACCGGTGAACCGGGCGGTCCGGTAGGCGAGTTCGAAACCCGACTTGCGGTAGTTGTCCTGCTGCGCGACCACGCCGTCGAGGCCGACGGTCCGGCCGCCCGCGTGGGCGAGGGCGGTCTCCCAGGTGGCGAGGCCGTATCCGTTCCCGCGCAGGTCGGGGCGTACGAGATAGAAGCCCAGGAAGGCGTAGTCGGCGCTGTAGTTGACCACCGAGACGGCCGAGACCGGCTCCCCGTCGACGCGTCCGATGAAGAAGCCCCCGGGATCCTGGGCGAAGAAGCTCGCGCTGTCGGACAGGCCGGGATTCCATCCCTCGTCCGCCGCCCAGCCGCCGACGACCTTCCAGTCGTCGAGGGTGGCCTGGCTGACGACGAGGCCGTCGGGTCCCGGTGAGGTCATGGGGCGCTCCAATGCGTACAGGTCGGGTGCGTGCCGGCGTTCGGGGCGCGCGGTGCGCCGGGCCGGTCGCTCGCGCAGCATCCTTCCCGATCTCCGTGCCGATCGCAGCGACGAGCGCCGCGCACGGGAGCAGATTCGGCCACTTCGGCACCCACGGCCGGCACGACGGTGTCACCGTGCCGCACGGACCTGGCGATGCCCCGGGCGAGCCGGGCCCGCGGCAGCGGGACGACGGCTCCCCGAGACCCCAGGAGCCCCAGCACGCCAGGACCCCGGACAGGAGGACGCGGACGGCGAGGAGGCTCCACCGGTCACCCGTCCGATGGAGCCTCCCGTCGTGACCGCCGCGGGTCAGCGCACCGTGGCGGGCCGGAACCGGCGGTACAGGACGGCACCGCCCAGCAGCATCGCCGCGCTCGCCGCGATGGCGGGCATCGCGGCGTCCGCGCCCGTGTGGGCAAGGGTGGCCACGGCCCCGCCGCGCGGCCGGACCCGCTCCGGCGCCGCGGTGACGGGAGTCCCGGCGGACGGGGCGGACGGCCTCGGGGCGGGTTTCACGTCGTGGTGCGCCCGCACGGGCTCGGCACCCGAGGTGTTGACCGATTCGTTGCCGACGGCCGCGTTGCCGAGGCCGACCGCCGTCACCGAGTTGCCGCTGACGTTGACCGGAAGATCCACCGGGAGTTGAAGGCCGTTGCCCGAGAGCACACCCGGCGAATCCTTTCCGCGACCGTGCGCGACCGCGCCCCCGCCGTCACGGCTGTCGGCGCCGTGGCCACCGGCCGTGCCGCCCCGGCCGGCGGCGCCACCGTGCGCTCCGGCTCCCCCGTGCCGCCCGCCGCCGGTCGCGGCGGCCCCGCCCCCGGCGCCCTGGTTGGCACAGCGGTTGCCCGCGGCGGGATTGAGCAGCCCGGCCACGTTCACCGTGTTCCCGCACAGGTTCACGGGGACGTGCACGGGGAGCTGGACGGTGTTGCCGGAGATCAGGCCGGGCGAGCCTGCCGCCGCGCCGTCCGCCGCGGAGTCGGCGTGCGCCGGCACGACAGCGGCCAGCGCGCCCGAGGCGGCGGCCGCGGCGATCAAACCATTTCGGGTCACCCGTTTCATACGTTCACTGCCTTCCTGACACCAACATGGGCACTCGCCCACAGTGCCAAGAACGCCTGCGGACCATCCGAGTTATGGCTTATCGGCCTTTCACCCCATCGAGCGTCCCGCATTTCGAACAGTCTCCGCACCCCCGGGGAGGGCCCGGCGCGGGGCGGGACGGGCGGCGACGGCCGGCCCCGCTCGCCCAGAGGCGTGTCACCGGGGCCGCGTCTATCGTGATCCGGGAGGTATCGCCGGTCCACCGCAGGCGACCCTGGAGGCAGGCATGCTGTCCGTGCACCAACGCTTCGCGGTCGTGGGAGCCGCCACCGCGACGCTGACCCTGCTGGCGGCGGGTCTGCCGACGGTGGCGACCGCCGACGAGGGGCCCGGCCTGTCCCGCTTCTACCGCCAGAAGGTCACGTGGGCGGCCTGCGAGGGCGACGGCATGCCCAAGGACCTCCAGTGCGGCAGGATCACCGTCCCCCTCGACTACGCGAGGCCGGGCCGCGGCACGCTCGACCTGGCGCTGGCCCGCTACCGGGCGACGGGCCGTTCACGGGGGTCGGTGGTGCTGAACTTCGGCGGTCCCGGCGGTGCGGGCGTTCCCGGGCTCGCAGCGGCCGGCAAGGACTTCATGGGCCTGACCAACGGCTACGACGTGGTGACCTTCGACCCCCGCGGCGTCGGCCGCTCCTCGCCCGTGAGCTGCGGAGACGGTGTGGACGAGATCTTCGGGGCGACGGCCGCCGACACCGACGTGCAGGCGGCGCTCAAGGCGGTCAAGAAGGCCGCCGACACCTGCGCCCGGCACTCGGGGGCCGTCCTCCCGCACATCGGCACGGTCAACGCCTCCCGGGACCTGGACGTGATGCGTCAGGCGCTCGGCGACAAGAAGCTCAACTACCTCGGATTCTCCTACGGGACGCGGCTCGGCGCGGTGTACGCGGCCCAGTTCCCGAAGAAGACGGGACGGATGGTGCTCGACGGGGTCGACACGCTCACCGAGCCGATCACCGAACAGGGCCGTATAGGCGCGGAGGGCCAGCAGACCGCGCTCGACGACTTCATCACCTGGTGCGCGAAGAACATGGCCTGCCCGTTCGGACAGGACCGGCGCAGCGCGAGCGAACAGGTGGTCGAGCTCGTGAAGTCGCTCGACCGGGACCCGGTGCCGTCGGACTACGGCCAGGCGTTCTCCGGACAGGACCTGGTGGGCGCGATCAGCCAGGCGCTCTACAGCAAGGAGATGTGGCCCGTCCTCGAACAGGCCCTCAGCCTGCTGGTCCAGGACGGCGACACCCACGGACTCACCCAGCTCTACGGCGGCGCCTCCCTGCCGGCCACCTCCACGCCCGTCCGGCAGGGGCCCCGGCGGAACGGCGGGCTCGTCGACGCCGAGGACGTCCCGCTCGACAACCTCCCGGCCGCCCTGATGGCCGTCAACTGCGCCGACGACCCCGACCGGCCCAGTGCCGGCCGGGTCGCCGAACAGATCGCCGGACTGCGTGCCGCCTACGAGGAGGCGTCGCCCGTCTTCGGCCGGTACCGGCTCGCCCAGGTGCTGATGTGCTACGGCCGCCCGAAGGGCACCGACTACATACGCGAGAAGGTCCGCGACGTACCCGCCTCGAAGATTCTGCTCGTCGGCACGCGCGGGGACCCGGCGACCCCCTACCGCTGGACCGTGGAGACCGCCAGGCGTCTGGGTTCCTCGGCAGTGGTGCTCGACAACAAGGGCGACGGGCACACCGGGTACGCGTCCTCGAAGTGCGTGCACCGCAAGGTCGACGACTTCCTGCTGTACGGGTCGCTGCCGGCCGGCGGCAGCTCCTGCGGTCCGCAGGACACGGACGGCTACTGACGGGCACCCCACCGGGTGAGCGTGACGGCCCGCGCGGGTGTCCCCGATCAGCGGCTTTCGCCTCCATGGGTTTGACTCCTGGTGTGCGCCGGATGCTCCCACTGCTGCTCGTCGCCCTCGGTGCGGCCGGGGCGCTGCTTCTGGCGGGCGCCGTCTCCGCGTGGTGGTGGTGCGCGGCGGGCCCGCTGCTGGCACTGACCGCGCTCGGCGGCCATGACCTGGCGCAGCGCCGCTACTCCGTGCTGCGCAACTATCCGCTGCTCGGCCGTCTGGGCTTCCCGCCGGAGGCGCAGCGCCCGGATCGCCGGCGACGCTTCGTCGGGCGCCGCGTCGACGGGCGGCCCTTCGACCGTGCGGTCCGCACCCTCGTGCACGAGCGGGCGAAGGGCGTCGAGGCCGGGGAGCCGTTCGGCACGGAGCGTGACGTGTACGGGGACGGCTATGAGTTCCTGGAGCCGTCGATGCGCCCGGTCGAGGTTCCGGACGAACCGCCCGTGGTCCGGGTGGGCGGCCCCGACTGCACCCAGCCCTATGACATGGCTCTGCTGAACGTCTCCGCGATGAGCTTCGGAGCCCTGTCCCCGAACGCCGTCCTGGCGCTCAACAGGGGTGCCGCGCTGGGGGGTTTCGCGCAGGACACCGGCGAGGGCGGTCTGTCGGACCATCACCTGCGCGGGGGCGGTGACCTCATCTGGGAGATCGGCACAGGGTACTTCGGGTGCCGTACCGCCGAAGGGGACTTCGAGGAGCGGGAGTTCAAGGACAAGGCCGCGCTGCCCGAGGTGAAGTGCGTGTCGCTGAAGCTCTCCCAGGGGGCGAACCCGGGGTTCGGCGGGGTGCTGCCCGGGGCGAAGGTGAGCGCGGAGATCGCGCGGGCGCGCGGGGTGCCCGAGGGTGTCACCGTGGTGTCGCCTCCGTACCACCGGGTGTTCTCGACCCCGAGGGAGCTGGTGCGGTTCGTCGCCCGGATGCGCGAGCTGGCGGGCGGCAAGCCGACCGGCCTGAAGCTGTGTATCGGCTCGCGGCGCCAGTTCCTGGCCGTCTGCAAGGCGATGCTCGCCGAGGGGGTGACACCCGACTTCGTCGTCGTGGACGGCTCGGAGGGCGGCACGGGGGCCGCGCCCGCGGAGTTCGCCGGCACGATCGGCACACCGCTAACCGAGGGTCTGATCACGGTGCACAACGCGCTGGTCGGCACCGGCCTGCGCGACCGGGTCCGGATCGGTGCGAGCGGCAAGGTCGCGACCGGCTCCGACATCGTCAGACGCCTTCTGCAGGGCGCCGACTACACCAACGCCGCCCGCGCGATGATGTTCGCCGTCGGCTGCGTCCAGGCCCGGCGGTGCCACACGAACACCTGTCCGGCCGGTGTGACGACGCAGGATCCGCGCCGGTTCCGCGCGCTGGACGTGGCCGACAAGGCCGAGCGGGTGCGGCGCTACCAGCGGGCCACCGTGCACAGCGCGAGCCTGATCATGGCCGCGATGGGCGTGCGGGATCCCGGCGAGCTCACACCTCACCGGCTGCTGCGGCGCGTCGGACCGACGACGGTGAGGTCGTACGCGGAGCTCTACGAGTGGCTCGCGCCCGGGGTGCTGCTGGCCGAGCCGCCCTCGGCCTGGGCGGCGGACTGGGCCGCCGCCGATCCGGACTCCTTCTGAGCCGACGAGCGGCCGGCCTGCGCCGGCGGTCAGAGGTCCACGGGGTCCCGCACGATGGGGCAGGTCATGCAGTGGCCGCCGCCGCGCCCTCGTCCCAGTTCGGACCCGACGATGGTGATGACCTCGATGCCTGCCTTGCGCAGCAGCGTGTTGGTCTGCGTGTTGCGGTCGTAGGTGAACACCACGCCGGGCTCCAGGGCGACGGCGTTGTTTCCGCTGTCCCACTGCTGCCGCTCGGAGGCGTACACGTCGCCGCCGGTCTCGACGATCCGCAGCTCGGACAGTCCGAGCGCCTCGGCGACGACGTCGGTGAACGCGCGGGAGCCCTCGTCGGTGAGTTCGACCCCGGGGGCCTTGTCACTGGGCCGCAGGGAGAAGGTGTGCACCGAGTCCATGATGGCCGGATAGAGGGTGACGAGGTCGCGGTCGGCGAAGGTGAAGACGGTGTCGAGGTGCATGGCGGAGCGCAGCTTGGGCATGCCCGCGACGACGATGCGCTCGGCCGCGCCGCTCTGGAACAGGGCGGCCGCGACCTGGCTGATGGCCTGCCGTGAGGTGCGCTCGCTCATGCCCATGAGGACGACGCCGTTGCCGACCGGCATGATGTCGCCGCCCTCGAACGTGGCCTGGCCCCAGGAGAGTTCGGGGTCGCCCCACCACACCTTGGAGCCCGTGAAGTCCGGATGGAAGGAGTAGACGGCCTTCATCAGGAGCGTCTCGTCGTGCCGGGCCGGCCAGTAGAGCGGGTTGAGGGTCACCCCCTCGTAGAGCCAGCACGTGGTGTCGCGGGTGTAGAGGGTGTTGGGCAGCGGCGGCATGAGGTATTCGCGCACGCCGGTCGACTCGCGGGCCAGCGAGAGGTAGCCGGTGCGGAACTCGTCGGGCAGGTCCGCGGTGGAGAGTCCGCCGATCAGGAACTGGGCGAGGTCGGCGGGTTCGAGGGATTCCAGGTAGGCCCGCGTGCCGTCGACGAGTCCGAGTCCGACCTCGTTCGCGGTGATCTTCCGGTCGAGGAGCCAGTCCTTCGCCGCGGGCAGGGCCATGGTCTGAGCGAGCAGGTCGTGCAGTTCCACGACCTCCACCCCGCGCCCGCGCAGCTTGTCGACGAAGTCGGCGTGGTCGCGCTGGGCGTTCTCCACCCACATGACGTCGTCGAAGAGCAGGTCGTCGGCGTTGGTGGGGGTGAGCCGGCGGTGGGCGAGGCCGGGTGCGCAGACCAGGACCTTGCGCAGCCTGCCGACCTCGGAGTGGACGCCGTACGCCGGACGGCTCGTGGTGTCTTCGCTGGTCACGGTGTGCCTTTCTCCAGGCCGGAGGCCGACGGGTCACAGACTGATCCGGCCCAGCGCCAGGGCGACGATCCCTGTGACGGCACCGGCGACCGAGACGACGAGGAGAACACCCCGGCGCCGACCATGGAGCCGACGACCATCATGGAGAGCGTGACCAGGGTCAGCTTGGCGGCCGCCGGTGCCGTCTCGGATTCCGTGTCGACCTGCGTCATGGGTGTCCTGCGGAGAGGGCATCGTCGTGCGCGACCACGATGCGGGCAACGTCATCTGGCGACGCGGTGAGATTAGCAATCAATTGCCCGGAATGCGCAACTAAAGGCCGTCGTCAGGGTGCTGCGTCATCGATCTTCGCGGCCGACAATCGGATCACCGGGACGGAACGGCCCGGGCAGTCGTCGGAGAGGTGCGCACCGCGTGAGTGAGCTGTTGGGTGTGGCGGTACTGGGTGCCGGCCACATGGGAGCCGACCATGTACGCCGCTTGGACCAGGTGGTGAGCGGTGCAAGAGTCGCCGCTGTGGCGGATCCCGACACCGGTCGCGCCGAGGAGGCGGCGGCCGGCATCGACGGCGTGTCGGTCCACGCCGAGGCGGCGGCCGCGCTCGACGCGCCCGGGGTGGATGCCGTACTGGTCGCCTCCCCCGGCCCCGCGCACGAGGAGGCCCTGCTCGCGGCGTTCGCCCGGGGTCTTCCCGTGCTGTGCGAGAAGCCGCTGGTGCCGGAGTCGGCCGGGGCACTGCGGGTGATGGAGGCGGAGGTACGACTCGGGCAGCGGCTGGCGCAGGTCGGGTTCATGCGCCGGTACGACGCCGAGTACCGGCGCCTCAAGTCCCTGCTGGACAGCGGCCGGCTGGGCCGCCCGCTCATGCTGCACTGCACCCACCGCAATGTGTCCTCGCCGCCCGGCTTCACCTCGGCGATGCTGGTCAACAGTTCCGTCTCGCACGAGATCGACGTGGCACGCTGGCTGCTGGGGCAGGAGCTCACGGCCGTGACCGTGCTGCGCCCCCGGTCGTCCTCGACCGCGCCCGAGGGGCTGATCGACCCTCAGTTCGTCCTGTTCGAGACGGCCGGCGGCGCCCTGGTCGACGTCGAGGTCTTCGTGAACTGCGGGTTCGGCTACCAGGTGGCGTGCGAGGCGGTGTGCGAGTCGGGGAGCGCGCGGATCGGGGACGAGCGCTCCATGGCCGTCACGACAGCGGGCGGCAGACACGAGGAGGTGGCGCAGGACTATCTCGTGCGCTTCGCCGACGCCTACGACCGTGAGGTGCAGGCCTGGGTGGACGCCACCCGGGCCGGCCGGGTCACCGGACCCGGGGTCTGGGACGGGTACGCGGCGTCCGCCGTCGCCGAGGCGGGAGTCCGGGCGCTGGAGAGCGGCGGCCGGGTGACCGTCGAACTGGCCCCTCGCCCGGACCTCTATGCCTAACCGGGCCACCGGCGTGCGGTGGCCGCGACACTCCCGGACAGGCCGGTCCACTGGACCGGCCTGTCCGCCGCGCTACCGCACCCTGCGGGCGTTGACGCCGTTGACCTCGAAGTCGTAGACGTACCGGTTGAGCCGGAGGCCGTCGCCGGCGCCGACCCACGCGTAGTCACGGCCCTTGTGCATCCCGGACGAGAGGACGGTCGGCGTGGCGCCGCCGTCGAGCGAGTCCTGCACGGGGTGATCGGTCCGGCCCATGACAGTGGCCGAGATCGTCCCGCGGTACGCAGGATCCCGGCCGAGCCCGGGATCCTCGTGATCACCGTGGCACGCGGTGATCACCACTGCATCCGGGACGAGTCACCCGGGGGCATATGCCAGTACGGGCCCTGACCATCGCGTATCGCGCGCACGGGACTCTTCCGTTACTGACTGTCTCTTTCGTGATAGGCTCTAACGCAACTTGATTTCCGCACCCCGACACGAAGAGGCGACGACGTGGCCGCAGACACCCGGAGCGGGACCGGCCCGCGCGACCGGTTCCGCGCGCAGGTGCGCGAGGAGGTGAAGACGGCAGCGCTGCGCCAGCTCGCCGAGGGCGGCCCGGAGGCACTGTCGCTCAACGCGATCGCCAAGCAGCTGGGCATGACGGGCCCCGCGCTCTACCGCTACTTCGCCAACCGCGACAGCCTGTTGACCGACCTCGCCGTCGACGCCTACGCAGACCTGGCGTCGGCGCTCGCCCGGGCGGCCGCCGAGGCCGGCCCGGCGGACCCGGCCGCCCGGCTGACCGGACTGGTCCACGCCTACCGGGCCTGGGCGCTGGCCGAGCCGCACCGCTACCGGCTGCTCTTCCGCGCACCGCTCCAGGGCTACGACGCCCAGGCCGCGAGCCTGGTCGAGGCCTCGCAGCCGGCCATGACCGTGCTCCTGGACGCGGTGAGCGCCCTGGCCGAGCCGGAGCCGCACGTCCCGCGCGACACGGCGGGGCAGTTCACCAAGTGGCGGGAGCGGCACGGCTTCGAGGACGTGCCGGAGGCGGTCGCCGCACGCTCCACGCTGCTGTGGGCTCATCTGCACGGCATCGTCGCCCTGGAGATCGAGGGCAACTTCACGTCGATGGGCATCGATCCGTCCCCTCTCTACGAGGCCGAGGTGGCGGAGTTCGTACGCTCGCCCTGAACGGGCCCCGAACACTCGCACAAATGCCCCTCGAACAGCAGAATGAAAGCCTCGCGCGGGGCCGCCTGTGACCGTCAAGTCGCGTACGGCGTCTACGACTTGAATCCGAACAGCGACTACCTCATCGGGACCGGTCGCCCGCTCCGGGAGGACTGCGGCATATACCAGAAGCATGACCGTATCGGGTGTTGCCAAACCACTTACAGTGCGTCGCGGGCTGTGCGACAGTCGTCATGGTCCTTCCGTCGCCCAGGTCGTACCGTCCCCGCATCGGAGTACGTCATGCCACCCCATCTCTCTGCGGACCGCCCCGCCGCCCAGCCGCCCCGGCGCGGCACGGTCGACGCGCTCATCTCGCAGACGCGGCGCCTGCGCGGTGAGGTGGACGCCGTACGGCGTGAGGCACCCGCCGACGAAGAGGACGCGCAGGGACGCTGGCAGCGCGCACTGTGCAATCTGGCGCTGCATCAACTGAACGACCTGGACGCGCACTTGGCTCAACTGCGAGACGGACCGACGGAGCTGCCCGTCCCGCCCGAGGCCACCGCCGCCGCCCGGACCGCGCCGGCCGCACCCCGGCAGGGCTCCCTGCTGAGCCGGGTCGGCAGCGCCGAGTGGAACCTGCTGACGGACGAGGCGAGCTGGTCCGGCGAGCTCTACCAGATCCTGGGCCGCGACGCCGCCGCTCCCCCGCTCACCCTCGACGAGCTGCCCTCACTGGTCCTCGACGAGGACCGGCCGATGCTGACGACGATGGTCACCGACTGCCTCATCGACGCCAAACCCATCGACGGGGAGTTCCGCATCGTGCGACCCGACGGTGGAGTGCGGACCGTGCACATGATGGGCGAGCCCGTGCTCGACGCCGGCGGCAGCACCGCCTCGATGTGGGCCGTGCTGCGCGATGTCAGCGAACTGCGCCGCAGTCAGCGGACGGTGGGCGAGACCCGGGAATCCCTCCAGCGCCGGCGGCACGTCGCACAGACCGAGCACCGGCTCGCGGTCGAACTCCAGGAGGCCGTGCTGCCGCCCTGGCGCGGCTCCCTGCGTTTCCCGCGCCAGGGACCCGGCGCGCTGGACGTGGCGGCCCACTATCTGCCGTCGTCGAACAGCGCACTGATCGGCGGAACCTGGTACGACGCCCTCGAACTCCCCGAGGGCGAGACCCTGTTGACTGTCGGCGACCTCACCGGCCACGGGGTCGGCGTGACGTCGGGAATGGCGATGCTGCTGGGTGCCCTGCGCGGCATGGCGGTGGCGGGCACCCGGCCCGGTCAACTCCTCTCCTGGCTCAATCAGTTGCTCGACGCCACCGTTCAGCCCGCCCTGGGCAGCGCCGTCTGCTGCCGCTACCTCCCCGCGACCCGCACCCTCAGCTGGGCGCAGGCAGGACACCCCGCCCCGCTGCTGTACCGCGACGGGACGGGGCGCGCGCTGGCCGCACCGGACGGCGTTCTGCTCGGAGCCACCTCCGGCGCGGTCTACGGGCAGGCCGAGGAAACCCTCCGCGCGGGCGACCTGCTGCTCCTGCACACCGAGGGGCTGGTTCCCCGGCGAGCAGGGGCCCCTCACCCGGACGAAACCGAACGTCAGGGAGCGGTGACGGCCGTCCAGAGGCTGCTTGACCTGGCCCCACGCTTCGGCGAGGCCCGTACGGCCCAGGACTGTATTCGGATGGTTGTCGAGGAATGCGGTGCAGCCGAGCGCGAGGACGACGCCTGCGTGCTCATCGCCCGGATCGGATCCTGACGCCGAGGATGCCGGGAACGCCTGGAACACCGGAGCCCGACGGCACCGGAGCCCAACGAGACGGAGCCGGACAAGACGGAGAGACGGCCGGTACCGGCATCCTCCCCTGACGGCGGCTGACGCCGTTGTCAGCCGAGCCGCCGCGGCGCGGCCGGCGCCGAACACCCGCTCGCGCGGGAGGCGTAGAGCACCAGGGCCCCCGCAGTCGGCGCCCTAGACTCGCGCGCCGTCGCCGCGCCGGGGCTTGAGCGAACCCTTCGGCAGCGCGAGTTTGATCTCCTCACGCAGATCGCTGATCTTCGGATAGCTGGAGTACTGCCCCGTGAGCCGGTACATCTCGCGCAGCCGGTCCCAGGTGCGATGGGAGGAGTTGGAGCCCATCGACGTCAGGGCCAGTCGCGCGTAGCGGTCGGCCTGTTCGGGATCGTCGGCGATGAAGCAGGCCGAGGCGAGCGAGATGTGGTCGAAGATCTTCGACCGGTCCCGCCCCGACTCCCGCAGCTTCAGCGCCTCCTTGGCGTGACGCTGCGCGGTCGCCGCGGCGGCCGGCTCGTGCTCGGCGAGCGTGCGGTAGGCGAGCGCCTGCATGCCGTGCATGTCGGCCTCGTCGAACAACTGCATCCAGCTGGGCGGAGGGACGTCACCCCGGTCGGAGACGAACAGGTCCTCCGCCACACCCAGGGTGCGCCGCATGGCCTGCCCCTTGCCCAGGGACGCCTGTGCCCAGGCCTCGATGGTGTGCAGCATCGCCTGGGTGCGGGGCAGCACCTCGTCACCGGATCCGGACTTGGCGAGCTTCATGAGGTCGAGTGCGTCGTCGGGGCGGCCCAGATGCACCATCTGACGGGCCGCCCGGGAGAGCGCCTCCCCCGCGCGGGGCCGGTCGCCGCCCTCGCGGGCCGCATGGGCGGCGATGACGAAGTACTTCTGAGCCGTGGGCTCCAGGCCGACGTCGTGCGACATCCAGCCCGCGAGGACGGCGAGATTGGCGGCGACGCCCCACAGGCGTCGCTGGAGATGGTCGGGGTGCCGGTAGGAGAGCATGCCTCCCACTTCGTTGAGCTGGCCCACCACGGCCTTGCGTTGCAGCCCGCCACCGCGGGCCGCGTCCCAGGCCCGGAACACCTCGACGGAGCGCTCCAGTTCCTCGATCTCCTGCGACCCGATGGGGGCGGCCTCGTAGCGGTCGAACCCGGCGGGGTCGGCATGCAGGGGGTCTTCGAACTTCGGAGCGTCGGCCGCGAGGGCCGGATCGTTGCGGAGCCAGTCGTGCATGGCAGGGCTGAGTGCGGATCCCGCGGCGAGCGCGGCACCCGCGCCCACCAAGCCGCGTCGGTTGAGCATGAGGTCCATTCCCGTGAATTCGGTGAGGACCGCGGCGGTTCGGTCGGGCGCCCACGGCACTCCGTCGGGATGTTCCGCACTCCCGGCGGCGCCTTGCCGTTTCCCCGCGCGCCCGTGCCGGACCAGACCGAGGTCCTCGATGGTCACGACACGGCCGAGACGCTCGGTGAACAGAGCCGCCAGCACCCGCGGCACCGGATCACGCGGGATCTCTCCCATGTCGATCCACCGCCGCACCCGCGAGGTGTCGGTCGCCAGCTGGGGGTGGCCCATGGCCGCCGCCTGCCGGTTGACCAGCCTCGCGAGTTCACCCTTGGACCAGCCGGCCAGGCCGAACAGGTCCGACAGACGAGTGTTGGGTTGTCCGTTCACGTCAAGCCCCCAGGTTCTCGGCTGATTTCGACAGTAACCGCCTGTCAGTTGCTGAGCGACTATTCGCCAGGGTTCGCCAGGGTGCGCCAGATGGTGTGCCAGTGGACGTCGGGTGTCAGGTAGGAACGCGCCACCCCGACCCGGTTGCCAGGGACATTCCCCAGGATGAACCAGGCGGCCGGGGCGGGCAGCGCGGCAACTTGCAGGCACACGAAGGGATCTGTTTCGCCCATGTACACAGCATCGTCCTCCGTGTCCGCTCCGCCCCGGTCGTTGCACTCCCGCCCGGTGGGCAGCGGCCCTTACCTCGACCCCGCACGTCAGGCGGCCCCCGTGCTCGGTGCCGGCCGGACGCGGCGCGTGCCGGGGCTCGGCACCCAACCGCTCAGCGGGAGACTCGACTTGTCCGGCCCTCAGGGCGCCCAGCTGCGCACGGCGATCGCGTCGGTGCACCGGATCTGTCCGGAGTTCGCTCCGGTCCAGGTGCTGCGCCGCAGCGGACGCTCCGTGCTCCTCGTCGGCACGACGGGACGCAGCACGGCCGTCGCCAAGTGCTTACTGGACCACTCCCCCGTCTGGGCCGAGCGGATCAGGCACGAAATAGCTGCATACCGTCTGTTCGTCCGGCACCGCCCGCCTGTTCGGGTGCCCCGGCTGATCGCGGCGGATCCGGACAACTGCACACTGGTGATCGAGCGCATGCCGGGCCGGGTGGCCGCGCTCCAGCGCCACCCGGTCGAGGCCCCGCCCCGCGCGGACATCCGCGCCGCGCTGAGCGCGATCTGCCGGCTGAACGCCTGGCGGCCGCCGGCCGGGACCTTCAACGCCCCGCTGGACTACGCGGAACGGATCTCCCGCTTCCACGAGCTGGGGCTGCTCACCGACCGGGACATGGGTGACCTCCAGAAACTGGTGCACGGCATCGCGACGTCCTCCGGCCGCCAGGGCATGGGCCAGTTCTGCCACGGCGACGCCCTCCTGTCCAACATGCTTCTCTCACCGGCCGGTCCAGTGCTGGTGGACTGGGAGCACGCGGGCTGGTATCTGCCGGGCTACGACCTGGCGACACTGTGGGCGGTCCTCGGCGACGCTCCCGTGGCGCGCCGTCAGATCAGCCAGCTCGCACAGTCGGCGGGCCCGACGGCTCGGGACGCCTTCCTGGTGAACCTGATGATCGTCCTGACCCGCGAGATCCGTACGTACGAGATGGCCGTGCAGCGTTCCCTGCACGACGCGGCCCCGGCGGCAGCGGGCCCCGCCCACCCGGCTGCTGCGCCGTCCGGCGAGGAACAGCGGCTGCTGCTGAGGCGGCTGCACGACGACTGCCAGCTGGCCCGCCGGGCCGTACGCGCGGCTGTCGGCACTCGCTGAAGAGGAAGGGAGGTCCGCGGTGGCGCCGACACACCGGCGCACCGCGGACCTCCCTCATGCACGACCCGCCGTTCGGAGCATTGGTCCACGCCACTGACGCCCCGCAGGCCGGGAGCCCTCCGCCACGAAACCCCCTTCACCCCACGCTGACATGGGAAATCGCCTCCTCCTGGGCATGATTGACGGATCGTCGGAGAGCGGGTAGCACTGACGCGTTCGGCTCTCGCACGCCCCACCGCGCCCCACCGTCCCAGGAGGCTGCATTGCACCGGTCCGCCACCGAACCCCAGGGCACCACCAGGCACAGACGCGCGCGCAGAACCGCAGGAGCCGTCGCCTCGGCGGCGCTGCTGCTGCCGCTGCTCGGCGCGGCCCCTTCGGGCTCGGCCGAGGAAGTGCCCACGACCCGGTTGCAGCAGGCTTTCGCCGCCGCGGCCGGCGAGTACCACGTTCCGCAGAGTGTGCTGCTCGCGGTTTCCTATCTCCAGTCCCGCTGGGACACGCACGACGGTGCTCCGAGCGTCACCGGCGGCTACGGCCCCATGCACCTGACCGACGCCCGGACGGCGATCGCCGCGACCCCGCATCACGGCGACGGCGCGGAGGACGCCCGCGGCGACAGTTCGCGCCCCGCCCTCCTGCCGGACGCACGGCTGCCCACGGACTCCCGGCTCCCGGCCCGGCTCACCACACTGGCCAAGGCCGCCGATCTGACCGGCCTGCCGCCCAAGCGGCTGCGCACCGACGCGGCGGCGAACGTCGCAGGCGGCGCGGCGCTCCTGGCCGCCGCGCAGCGGGACCTCGGCCGGCCCCTGAGCGACGACCCCTCCGACTGGTACGGAGCGGTGGCACGTTTCTCGGGTGCGGACGACAGCAGCACCGCTGCGGCCTACGCCGACGACGCGTACGACGTGATGCGCACCGGTGAGCGGCGCACCACGGATGCCGGCCAGCAGGTGACGCTCGCCGCTCGGCCCGGGCTGAGCCCGGACACGGCGCAGCTGCGCCGTGCGGGACTGCGGACGGCCTCCGCCGACGGCACCGAGTGCCCGAGGACCGTGTCCTGCGAGTGGATCCCCGCCCCGTACGAGGAGTTCGGCGAGGGCGACTACGGCAACCACGACCTGGGCGACCGCCCCGCCTCGCAGAGCATCAAGTACATCGTCATCCATGACACGGAGGGCACCTGGGACGGTGTGCTGAACCTCGTCCAGGACCCGACCTATGTGTCGTGGAACTACACCCTGCGCTCGACCGACGGGCACATCGCCCAGCATGTGAAGGCCAAGGACGTAGCCTGGCACGCGGGCAACTGGTACATCAACGCGAAGTCGATCGGCCTGGAGCACGAGGGCTTCCTGACCGCGCCCGACACCTGGTACACCGAGGAGATGTACCGGGCCTCCGCCCGTCTGGTGCGGTACCTCGCCCGGAAGTACGACATCCCGCTGGACCGGCAGCACATTCTCGGGCACGACAACGTACCGGGCCCCACCGCCTCCACCATCCCGGGGATGCACACGGACCCGGGCCCGTACTGGGACTGGCAGCACTACTTCACCCTCCTCGGGCACCCGTTCCACCCCACGCTCGGCAAGGGCGGTGACCTGGTGACGGTCCTGCCCGACTTCGACGCGAACCAGCCGGTGTACACGGGCTGCGTCACCAAGGGCGAGCCCTGCGCCGCACACGGCTCCAGCGAGGTACGGCTGTACTCCCAGCCGGACGAGAACGCGCCGCTGGTCCAGGACATCGGCCTGTACCCGAAGGGCGACGCCTCGACGACCGGGGTGAACGACGTCGCCTCGCGTGTCTCCACCGGACAGCGGTACGCGCTCGCCGGACGTGACGGCGACTGGACGGCGATCTGGTACCTGGGCCAGAAGGCCTGGTTCGAGAACCCGCGCAAGCAGCCGACCGCGGTGAGGGCGTCGGGGCCGGCCGTGACACCCAAGGCGGGCCTGGCGGAGATCCCCGTGTACGGCAGGGCGTACCCGGAGAAGGAGGCGTACCCGGCGGGCGTGCCCGTCCAGGCCGTCTCACCCCTGCCGTACAAGATCCTCGCCGGCCAGCGCTACGCGGCCGGCGACAAGGTGCCCGGCGAGTACTTCTACGCACCGACCTTCGACACCGCACCGCACCGGGTCGTGATCGGTACGGACATGTACTACGAGATCCAGTTCGGGCACCGGGTGCAGTTCGTGCGGGCGGCGGACGTGGACCTGGTTCCGTAGGGCGTCCGGCGGTCCGGGGCCGGGCCCGTACGGGGCGGGCCCGGCATCCGGATCGCCGAAGGCAATGACTGGCACCGGCAACCGGCCAGGGAAAGCGCCGTCGAGGACAGGTTCGGCCGCGGTCGGACCAGTTAACGACATGTAACGGCGCTGCTGCTCTCCGTGCGCTCTGATGGGCCGTTCACGGAACACGGGACACCCTGGGGCAGGCATGGGCAACTTCGTCAAAGAGACTTCAACGCGGCCGGCCGGTGCGGCGGTCCCCCAGCGATGCGAGTGCGGTGGCGAACCGCGCAACGACGCTCCGGCGGGGGCCGAGGAAAGGTTTCGGGGTCTGCTGGAGGCGGCACCGGACGCCATGGTCATCGTCGACGACACCGGAACCATCAAACTCGTCAACGCCCAGACCGAAGCCCTCTTCGGCTACACCCGCGAGGAGCTTCTGGGTCACTCGGTGGAACTGCTCGTACCGGGCCGCTTCCGCGGCCACCACCACCATCACCGCGACGGATACGCCGACAACCGGCAGGTCCGCCCGATGGGCGCGGGACTCGAACTCCACGGACTGCGCAAGAACGGCACCGAGTTCCCCGTCGAGATCAGTCTCAGCCCGCTGGAGACCACCGACGGGCTCCTCGTCTCCGCCGCCGTCCGCGACGTCAGCGACCGCAAGGCCGCTGAGGAAAGGTTTCGGGGTCTGCTGGAGGCGGCACCGGACGCCATGGTCATCGTCGACGACACCGGAACCATCAAACTCGTCAACGCCCAGACCGAAGCCCTCTTCGGCTACCGGCGCGAGGAACTGCTCGGACACCCCGTCGAGCTCCTCGTGCCCGGCCGCTTCCGCGGCCACCACCACCGCCACCGCGACGGATACGCCGACAACCGGCAGGTCCGCCCGATGGGCGCGGGACTCGAACTCCACGGACTGCGCAAGAACGGCACCGAGTTCCCCGTCGAGATCAGTCTCAGCCCGCTGGAGACCACCGACGGGCTCCTCGTCTCCGCCGCCGTCCGCGACGTCAGCGACCGCAAGCGCGCCGAAGCCCGGATCAACGAACTGGCCGGTCTCGTGGAGTCCTCGCAGGACGCGATCCTCGCCAAGACCCTGGACGGTCACATCACCTACTGGAACGCGGCGGCGCAGCGGCTGTACGGCTACTCGCGTGCCGAGGTGATGGGCAGGCACGTGTCCCTTCTCGCGACCACGGAACGGCGGAGCGAGATCGACCTGCTCCTCGACCGGCTGCGCAGCGGTGAGAAGGTCGAACACTTCGAGACCCTGCGGCTGACCCGCTCGGGCGCCCTGCTGGACGTGGACATCACGCTGTGGCCCACCCGTGACGCGGACGGCACGGTGATCGGCGCGTGCGCGATCGTCCGGGACATCAGCGACCGCAAGAAGGCCGAGGCGGAGCTGACCTTCCTGTACGAGCAGCAGCGGCACATCGCCCTCACCCTCCAGCGCAGCCTCATGGGCACCCCGCCCGCCATTCCCGGTCTGACCACCGCGAGCCGCTACCGGCCCGCCACGCAGGGAGCGGGCGTGGGCGGGGACTGGTTCGACCTGATCCCGCTGGGAGCCGGCCGGGTCGGGGTGCTGATCGGCGATGTGATGGGCCGCGGTCTGGAGGCCGCCGCCGTGATGGGCCAACTGCGGTCGGCCGCGCACGCCCTGGCCAAGACCGGTATGCAGCCTCGCCAGTTGATGCAGGCCCTGGAGGCCGTCGTCGGTGATCTGGACGTGCCCGACCAGCTTGTGACCTGCTGCTATCTGGTCATCTCCGCCGACGCGGGCGAGGTGACGGTCTGCTCCGCCGGGCATCTGCCGACCCTGGTGGCCACGCCCGGCGTCGGCGCCCGGCCGCTCCCCGCGCCGGTGAACGCGCCGCTCGGTGTCGGCGACATCCTCTACGAGCAGGCGACGTCGCTGATCCCGCCCGGGGCGACCCTCGTCCTGTACACCGACGGTCTCATCGAGACGCCCGGCAGCGACATCGAGGACCAACTCACCGAGCTCACCGCCACCCTCACGGGCCTGTTCGTCGCCGCGCCCGATCTGGAGGACGCCGCCGACCACGTGCTGTCGGCCCTGCTGCCGGACGCCGACGGGCACAACGACGATGTCACGCTGCTGCTCACCCGGCTGCCCGAGGGGCCCCTGGCCACCGTCGACACCGACCTGCCCGCGGTGCCCGAGTCGGTCCCGGAGGGCCGCGCCTTCCTCAGCAAGGCGCTGACCGCCTGGGACTGCGCTCCCGCGGCGGACGACGCCCGGCTGCTGCTCTCCGAGATCCTCACCAACGCCGTGCAGCACGCGCAGGGGCCCATCGGTCTGCATCTGTGCCGCACCGCGACCGACCTGACCGTGGAGATCAGCGACCGCAGCCCGCATCTGCCGCAGCCCCGGACGGCCGGCGAGGGCGAGGAGTCGGGACGGGGTCTGATCCTGGTCCGCGCGCTCGCCGACAACTGGGGTGTGCGTCCCACCGACGCGGGCAAGACCACCTGGTTCACCCTCAAGCTGTGACGGCCGGCGGGGTGTTGGGCCGCGTCGGGCCTCAGCCCTGCTGGAAGAGTTCTGCCGGGAGCGGCTTCAGGAGCGCGTACAGGTCGTCCGTGATCGGACGGTCCCAGGCGGCGATGGTCACCAGGACGTTGTCGCTGCGGTCGAACTGGACGCAGGAGATACGGGTCTCGGAGAGCTTCAGCCTGCGCACGATCAGAAGGTTGTCGCCCTGCATCACCGGCATGTCCTCGGTCCCGGTGACGGTGACCTCTTCGTTGTTCTCCAGCGCGATGAGGAGCTGGGCCACCTCGAAGGGGACCTCGTTCTCGGCGACGTCCCGGGCCTGGGAGCCCTCGGGCAGATTGCCGATGATCATCGCGGGACCGCGGCCGCCGAACAGGTCGTAGCGCAGGAAGACGCCCTGGCAGCTGCCGTCGGGGGCGGGCAGCAGGCCCGCACCGAGATTGCCGGGCCAGTCGCCCGGATCCATGGCCAGAACATCGAACTCGGGCCCGGCGGGCGTGGCACTGCGGCGGCGGAGGAAGGACATGCCGCAATGGTACGTGCACGGCCGCGTACCGGTCCCACGGGAGCCGTGCGTACCCGGCCCGCGGGTGTTGTGCGTACCGGTCCCACGGGAGCTGCGCGTGCGGGGCGGAGGACGGCCCGGCCGCGTCAGGACGTGGCCTGGTCCCCCAGGGCCGCTCCGAGTCCTCTGCGGTCGGTGCCGACCTTGCGGTAGACCGCCGACAGGAGCCGGGTCACGGCGTGCTCGTCGATGTGCAGTTCCTCGGCGATCTGGGCCGGGGTCCGGTCCCGTGCGGTGAGCGCGGCGGCGGTGCGCTCGCGGGCGGTGAGGGTGTCCGTCTCGGTGCTGTGCAGACGGCGCGGCCGCAGCCCCGCCGAGGCCAGCTCGTCGCGGGCGTCCTCGATCAGTCCGTCGGCACCGCACTGGACCGCCGCGTCGAGGCCGCGGTAGAGGTGCTCGGCGGCTTCCCTGGGGCGTCCGGCGCGACGCAGCTCGGTGCCCAGGGCGACCAGGGAACAGGCCAGTTCGTAGGCGGCTGGGGAACGCTCCAGATGACCGACGGACTCCTCGAGGAGCTGGACGCGGGCCGGGCCGGGGGAGACCTCGGCGGCGACGCGCAGAGCCTGGCCGATCGTGGAGGGGGCGCCGTACTGGCGGGCGCGGTTCACCGCTTCGAGTGCCGTGTCGACGGCGCGCTCCGGGGCGTCGTGGCTCTCGGCGCGGGCGAGGTGGAGCTGCCAGGGACACCAGGCGGGGTTGCGCATGCCGCGCCGGTCGAGCCGGCGGCCGGCGGACGCGAGCTCGTCGGCCGCGTCCTTGGCGAGGCCGCGGGCGAGCAGGAGTTCGCCGTACACGGTCTGGGCGTCGGGGAAGGTCACGGCGGCCGAGAAGGGTGCGTGGAAGGCGTAGGCCTCGCCGGTGCGCGCGGCCTCCTCGACCTGGCCCCGGGCGAGCAGGACCTGGATGAGGGTGCCCACCGCGTACCAGTGGACGGGCGTACCGGGCCCGACGCGTTCGGCGAGCCTGAGACCCGCACGGACGAAATCCTCGGCCTCGGCGAGACGGCCGCGGCGGAAGCGGACGTATCCGAGGATCGTGTAGCCGAAGGAGAGGTGGGCGCCGTGCCAGCCCTGGGATTCGAAGTCGGCGATCCCGGTCGCGAAGAGTTCTTCGGTCCGGCCCGGCCGGTCGGCGTACATGAAGGTCATGGCGACCAGGACCGGGACCTCGAAGCCGCGGTCGGCCTCGGCCCAGCCGAGGCCGCCGGCCAGGGCGCGCTCGGCGTGGTGGAGGGCGACGGGAGCCGGTTCGCCGCGCAGGGTGGCGTCCCAGGCGCGGAGCCCGATGACATAGCGCTCGGTGAGGTCGTGGCCGGTGAGCCGGTCGGCGAGGCGGGCCAGCCGGCGGGAGCGGGCGGGCGAGTCGGGTTCGTCGGCGCGGAAGGCGTCCCACATGAACTGCTCGGACTGCATGCGCAGACGTACCCGGGCGTCGCCGGTGACGGGGATCTCGCGGGCGAGGGTCTCGGAGGCCTCGGCGAGGCGGTCGCTGTGGGCGAGCACCTGGGAGAGACGGTAGACGATGTTGTGGCGCAGATCGGGGTCGGTGATCGGTTCCTCGAGGGCCGCGCGCAGATGGTTGACCGTGGTTCCCGGCTCGGTGAGCAGGGACGCGCAGCCCAGTTCGTACAGCACGGCGGCACGGTCCTTGAAGGGCGGCGGTTCGCGCAGGGCGCGCGCCAGATAGCGGCGGGCGGCGTCCGGGGCGCCGGCGCGCTGGGTCTCGCGGGCGGCGGCGCGCAGTTGCTGGACGATCAAGGTGTCGCCGTCGGGGTGGGTCTCCATGAGGTGGCGGGCGGCGGCGGCCGGGCCGAGGCCTTCGTCGATCACGCACCAGGCGGCCTGGCCGTGCAGGGCGACGCGGACGCTTCCGGGGATGTCCCGGTAGACGGCGGTGGCGATCAGCGGGTGGACGAATTCGAGGGGGTCGGCGCCGGTCAGGATGCGGGCGGTGCGCAGGGCGTCCGCGGCGTCGGCGGCCTCCTCGGAGCCGAGGCCCGCGACGGCGGCGGCGAGCGTCGGGTGGATCTCGGTGCCGAGCACGGCGCAGGCCCAGGCGAAGCGGACGGTCGCGGTGCCGAGGCGTTCGAGGCGGGCGACGATGCCACTGCCCTTGACGGCGGCGGCGAGGTCGCGCAGGAGGTGCGCTCCGTCCTCGGTCGGGGTCAGCCCGCGGTCACGGACCTTGGCGGTCAGCTCGACGGCCTCGAAGGGGTTGCCCGCGGTGACGGCCCAGCACTCGCGGCAGAACGCGTCGTCGGCCTGGGTGCCGAGGTCTTCGCGGACGAGCCGGGCGACGGCCGCCGCGCTGAGCGGTTCGAGGCCTATGGGGCGCTGTCCGGCACGACCGGGCAGTCCCCTGAACGCCTCGGCGTGTTCGGGGAGTTCGTCGGGGCGGTAGGCGACGACGAGCAGCAGCGGGAGTTGCTCGGCGCGGGGCGCGAACGCGGCCAGCCAGCTGAGCGATTCGGCGTCGGCCCAGTGCGCGTCGTCCAGGAGGAGCACCATGGGGGCGCGCTGTACGGCGAGGTGGGTGAGCACCCAGTCGAGTCCGGCGCGCAGGCCCTGCTGGTCGGGCGGGGCGCCCTCGGACGGTGCGCAGAGGCCGAGCGCGGGGCCGACGATGGCGTACCAACTCCCCAGGGAGGCACGGAGTTCGGCCTCGGTGAATCCGGCGAGCTGCGGTTGAAGGAGCTGTCGGGCGACGTGGAAGGCGACGCGTTGTTCCTGTTCTCCGCCGCGCGCGCTCAGCACGGTGCAGCCCTTGGCCGCAGCGCGCCTGCGGACCTCGCGGAGGAGGGTCGTCTTGCCGATCCCGGCACGTCCGGCGAAGGCGAGGAGCGCGCCGCGGGGGCGGCCGGGCGGCTCGCCGGGTTCCCGGCGCAGGCAGACGAGGTCGCTCAACGCCTCGTCTGCGGCCGAGAGTTCACTCTCACGCTCGAAGAGCGTCCGACGGCTGCGAAGGCTGCGTTGCCCCATGATCACCCCCTGCCACGATCACGCGTCCGCGCGGGGATGCGGATGCGCACCGTGACCTCCAGGCACCTCAGCGTACGCCCCGATCATCCACGGGGCAGCCCGTTCGGACGCTCCTGGTCAGAACCTCGTGAGTGACGGCGGAGCCGCGGGAGGACCGGCCGGTGGGCGGCGTTCCGGGCGCGGGGCCAGGGCCGCCGCCCACCTCTCGTCGAGGGGGCGGGGCGGGGCCCGGCGGTCGTCGGTTCAGGTCAGGTCGAACTCCCCTTCGCGGGCCCCCGATACGAACGCCCCCCATTCCGCGGGCGTGAAGATCAGAGAAGGGCTCTGGGGGCGGCCACTGTTGCGCATCGCGATGAAACCCTCGACGAAGGCGATCTGGACATCTCCGCGCCCTCGGCTGCTGGACTGCCAGTCGGCGTTGCTGAGGTCCAGCTCCGGCTTGTCCCAGCCCGCGAGCGGGTGCTGCTCGATGGTGCTCTCGGCCACGTCCTGCTCCTCCCGGTTCGTCGTCCGCGGCCAGCCTAGCGATCGGTCCGTGCCGCGCACAGGCCATGTGAGGGGGACGGTGTCAGGAGGTGGGCGGCTCGGCGCCGACCAGCCACATCGAGAAGAACTGGGATCCGCCGCCGTAGGCGTGGCCGAGCACCCTGCGCGCCCCTTCGACCTGGTGCTCTCCGGCCTGGCCGCGTACCTGGAGGGCCGCTTCGGCGAAGCGGATCATGCCGGAGGCGCCGATCGGGTTCGTGGAGAGGACGCCGCCCGACATGTTGACGGGCAGGTCGCCCTCCAGTTCGGTCACGCCCGACTCGGTGAGTTTCCATCCCTCGCCCTCGTCGGCGAAGCCGAGGTTCTCCAGCCACATGGGCTCGTACCAGGAGAACGGGACGTACATCTCGACGGCGTCGATGTCGCGGCGGGGGTCCGCGATCCCGGCCTGGCGGTACACGTCCGCCGCGCAGTCCTTTCCGGCCTGCGGGGACACGAAGTCCTTGCCGGCGAAGAGGGTCGGCTCGCTGCGCATGGCGCCGCCGTGCATCCAGGCGGGCGGGCGCGGTGAACGGGCCGCTCCCGCGCGGTCGGTGAGGATCATCGCGCAGGCCCCGTCGGAGGAGGGGCAGGTCTCCGAGTAGCGGATCGGGTCCCAGAGCATGGGCGAGGCCTGGACCTTCTCCAGGGTGATGCCGTGCTCATGGAGGTGCGCGTAGGGGTTCTTCAGCGCGTTGCGGCGGTCCTTGTACGCGACGAGCGAGCCGACGGTGTCGGGTGCGCCGGTGCGCCGCATGTAGGCGCGTACGTGCGGTGCGAAGAAGCCGCCCGCGCCGGCGAGCAGCGGCTGCTGGAAGGGGATGGGCAGGGACAGACCCCACATGGCGTTGGATTCGGACTGTTTTTCGTAGGCGAGGGTCAGGACGGTGCCGTGGACGCGGCCGGCGACGAGGTTGGTGGCGACGAGTGCCGTCGATCCGCCGACGGAGCCCGCCGTGTGCACCCGCAGCATGGGTTTGCCAGTCGCCCCGAGCGCGTCCGCCAGGTACAGCTCGGGCATCATGACGCCCTCGAAGAAGTCGGGCGCCTTGCCGATGACGACGGCGTCGATGTCGGCCCACGTCAACTCGGCGTCGGTGAGCGCGCGTTGGGCGGCCTCGCGGACGAGTCCCGCGATGGACACGTCCCGGCGTGCCGCCACGTGCTTGGTCTGGCCGATCCCTACGACGGCCACGGGCTCCTTGCTCATCGGGCGTCCCCTTCGAGTACGGCGACCAGGTTCTGCTGGAGGCAGGGGCCGGAGGTGGCGTGGGCGAGCGCCCGGTCAGACTCCCCGCGGTGGACGCGTGCGGCGGCCTCGCCGATGCGGATGAGCCCTGCCGCCATGATCGGGTTGGCGGCGAGGGCGCCTCCCGACGGGTTGACGCGCACGCTGTCGCCGAGCCGCAGCGCTTTGCGCAGGACGACTTCCTGGGAGGAGAAGGGGGCGTGCAACTCGGCCGTGTCGACAGGTCGTTCGAAGGCCCCCGCCCGTTCGGCGGCGAGCCGGGCGGACGGGGAGTCGGTCAGGTCGCGCACGCCGAGGGAGTGCGCCTCGATGCGGTGGTCGATGCCCCGGATCCAGGCGGGCCGCTCGCACAGTTCGCGGGCCCGGTCCCCCGCCGCGAGGATCACGGCCGCGGCCCCGTCGCCGATGGGCGGGCAGTCTCCTGTGCGCAGCGGTCGTACGAGGTAGTCGCCCTGCGGCACCGAACCCCTGAGCTGGGCATGGGTGTTGGTGTCCGCCGCGGCGCGGTTGCGGGCGGCGACCGCGGCGAGTTCGAGTTCGTCGGTCTCGCCGGCGTCGATGAGCGCCCGCGCCTGGAGTGCGGCGAGGGCGACCGAGTCGGGCCAGAGCGGGGCCACGTAGTACGGGTCCAGCTGGCGTGTCAGGACGTCGCGTACGGAGCCGGGCGAGGACTTGCCGTAGGAGTAGACGAGCGCGGTGTCGGCGTCGCCGGTCAGCAGTTTGGTCCACGCCTCGTACAGCGCCCAGGCCCCGTCCATCTCGACGTGCGACTCGGAGATCGGCGGCCACGCGCCCACGCCGTCGAGCGCCATGGTGAAGGAGAAGGCGCGGCCCGCGAGATAGTCGGTGGAGCCGGAGCAGGTGAAGTCGATGTCACCGGCCCGCAGGCCCGTCCGGTCGAGGACCTCGTGCAGGACCGGAAGGAGCATCTCCACCTCGGAGACCTCGTCGGTGGTGCGCCGGTGGTCGCTCTGCGCGAAGGCGACGACGGCGATGTCCCTGGCGGTCCGCATCTACAGCATCTCCTTGTACGTCTCGTAGTCCGCGTCCGGTTCTCCGGTGGGCCGGTAGTGGTCGGGATGGTGGCCGTCCTCGGACCACACGGGCTCCACGCGCAGGCCCATCCGGACCTCGTCGTAGGGGATGCCGCCGATCCGGCCGTGCAGCGCGAGGCCGGCGCCGTCGAGGGCGATGTGCGCGTAGACGTACGGGACTTCGATGTCGAGGTTCTTCGCCTTGATGTTGACGATGCAGTACGTGGTGACGGTGCCGCGCGGGCCGACCTCGACCTGTTCGGAGGTGGCCACCCCGCAGGTGGGACAGGCCCCCTTGGGCGGGACGTAGACCTTGTGGCAGGAGGGGCAGCGTTCGCCGAGGATCCGCCGTTCGGCGAGGCCCGCGATGTAGGCGGCCTGGGCGCGGCCCGGCGAGTAGATGTAGTCGAGCCGTGCGGGGGCGACGATTCCGGTGACCATGTCCGCGAACCGGCCGTCGTGGCCCGCGGGTTCGTCCGGGGGTTCGCCCGGGGCGCCGTCGCAGGGCTCGAAGCAGGCGATGTCGGTGATCGCGCCGGAGCGTTCGCGGGCCCAGCGGACGCGGACGCGCATCCCGGTGTGCACGGCCTCGGGGCCGGGGGCGTCGAGGGCGTGCAGCAGGGCGGTGTCGGCGCCGTCGAGCCTGACCAGGACCCAGGCGAAGGGGGTGGTGAGGGGCTGGCCGCGGCGGGGTTCGTGGTTCCAGGCCCAGGTGGTGACGGTGCCGGTGGGGGCGACCTCGACGAGGTCGTGTATCTCCTCGGCGGTGACGGGGTCGTACTCGACGGGCGGGACGAGGGTGCGTCCGTCGGCGGTCCGCACGCCGAGGACGACCTGTTCGCGCAGGCCCGTGAGGAAGGCGCTCTGCACGGGGCCGAGCGAGCGGGTGAAGGGGAACTCGACGACGAGGGGGGCTTTGAGGACTTCGGGCATCCCGGATCTCTCCTTCCAACGGCCAGGCCGTGCCGTGTCCGCGGGGCGGACGGGGCACGTCCGGGGGCCGGGCTTGCGGGTCAGGCCCGCCGGTAGACGGGCGGGCGCTTCTCGGCGAAGGCCCGGGAGCCTTCCTTGGCGTCGGCGGTGTCGAACACCGGCCAGCCGCGCCGCAGTTCGGCGGCGAGCCCGTCGGTCTCGGTCAGCTCGGCGGTCTCGTACACGGACGCCTTGACGGCCTCGACGGCGAGCGGACCGCAGGCGTTGATCTGCTCGGCGACGGCGAGCGCCTTGTCCAGCGCCGTCCCGTCGGGCACCACATGGCCGATCAGCCCGATGCCCGCGGCCTCCTGGGCGGTGTACGGGCGTCCCGTGAGGAGCATTTCGAGGGCGTGGGTGCGCGGGATCTGGCGTTGCAGCCGCACCGTCGAGCCGCCGATCGGGAAGAGTCCGCGCCTGACCTCGAAGAGCCCGAAGGTCGCGGAGGCTCCGGCGACGCGGATGTCGGTGCCCTGGAGGATCTCGGTGCCGCCCGCGACGCAGTACCCCTCGACGGCGGCGATCACCGGCTTTCGCGGGCGGTGGTGGCGCAGCATGGCCTTCCAGTGCAGATCGGGGTCGGCCTTGAGCCGGTCCCGGTACTGCTCGCCCTCCATGCCCCGGCCGGCCAGGGCCTTGAGATCCATCCCCGCGCAGAAGGCACCACCGGCGCCGGTGAGCACGATCGAGCGGATCCCGTCGTCCTCGTCGGCCTCGACCCAGCCGTCGTACAGACCGACCAGCATCGGCAGCGAGAGCGCGTTCCTGGCCTCGGGCCTGTTGAGCGTGAGCACCAGTGTGGCGCCTTCGCGTTGCACGGTGAGGTGTTCGGTCCCACCCATGGGCGTCCTCCCGTCTCGGATGCGAGAACAGGTTGCAGGAGCCGTCCATCCAGTACAAGGGTTTTCTGACAGACAGTCAGATTTCTTGTGCCGGGGCCCTTCCCACTTGGGTCGGGCTTTGCTCTGATGACCGTCGGGTCCGGGGCGGACACGCCCTGGCGGCACTCGGCCACGGACGTGCACGGTCAGGAGGAGCGGTGGAGTACAACCTTGCCGACCTGTTCGAGTCGGTCGTCGACGTGGTCCCGGACCGCGAGGCGCTGGTCTACGTCGACATCCCGGGCACGGGCGCCGAGCGCCGGCTGACGTACGCGGAGCTGGACGCGGCCGCGAACCGTATGGCGCACCATCTGATCGACAGCGGGATCCGCCCCGGCGAACACCTCGGCCTGCACCTGTACAACGGCGTCGAGTACCTCCAGACGGTGCTGGCCTGCCTGAAGGCGCGCATCGTCCCGGTCAATGTCAACTACCGTTACGTGGAAGAGGAGTTGTCCTACCTCTATCAGGACGCGGACCTGGTGGCCCTGGTCTTCGACGCGGAGTTCACCGACCGGGTGGCGGCGGCACGGCCACGGGCACCGCGGCTGCGTCATCTCGTCCGTGTGGGGGCCGCCGCACCCGGAGCGGGCGCGGTGGACGCGGAGGGCCCGGCGGGCTCCGAAGGTGCGGTGGACGCCGTGGAATTCGGTGACGCCGAGGCCGCCGGTTCGCCCCTGCGCGGATTCTCCCCGCGTTCCGCGGACGACCAGTTCATCATCTACACCGGCGGCACGACGGGGATGCCCAAGGGCGTCATGTGGCGGCAGGAGGACCTCTTCTTCGCCGGGCTCGGCGGTGGCGCGCCGACCGGCGATCCGGTGACGAAGCCGCAGGAGCTCGCCGAGCGCGTCGCGGCCGGGGGTGCCGGAATCACCTTCTTCCCCACTCCCCCGCTGATGCACGGCACTTCCACGCTCACCGCGTTCATCGCCTTCAACTTCGGGCAACGGGTCGTGCTCCACCGCAAGTTCGCTCCCGAGGACGTCCTGCGCACGATCGCGAAGGAGAAGGTGACCAGTGTGTCGCTGGTCGGCGACGCGATGCTGCGGCCCCTGATCGACGCGCTGAACGGCCCCCTGAAGGGCACGGACTGTTCCGCCCTGTTCAGCGTGTCCTCGTCCGGCGCGATCATGTCGGACACCGTGCGCGAACAGTTCCAGGCGCTCGTCCCGAACGTGATGCTGCTGAACAACTTCGGCTCCTCGGAGTCCGGCTTCAACGGCACCGCGACGGCCGACTCCGGACCCGAGCGCGGCTTCCGCATCCGCGTCAACGCCCGTACGCAGGTGGTGGATCCGGTGACGTACGAGCCGGTCGCGGCGGGCGAGCCGGGACGGGTCGCACAGCGCGGCCATGTGCCCCTCGGCTACTACAACGACCCGAAGAAGACTGCCGAGACGTTCTTCCGCAAGGGCGACGAGCGCTGGGTGCTCCTCGGCGACATGGCCACGGTCGACGAGGAGGGCATCGTCATCGTCCTCGGCCGCGGCTCCCAGTGCATCAACACCGGCGGCGAGAAGGTGTATCCCGAGGAGGTCGAACAGGCCCTGAAGTCGCATCCGGACGTGTACGACGCCCTGGTCGCCGGAGTGCCGGACCCGAAGTGGGGCAGTCACGTGGCGGCCGTCGTCCAGCTCCGCGAGGGCGCGCCGCGGCCGTCGCTCGACGACATCCAGACGCACTGCCGCGCCCGTCTGGCCGGGTACAAGGTCCCGCGCCAGTTGGTGATCACCAACTCCATCCAGCGTTCGCCGAGCGGCAAGGCCGACTACCGGTGGGCGCGGGAGGTGGCGGTGACGGCGGACCGGTAGCGGCCGGCGGTGACATCCGGGTGATCCTGCCGACGTACTCTGTGCGCGGTCGGCCTCCGCCGTCGAACCGGAGGTGACGGCCGGCCGTACGGGGGGGGTGACGGGAAAGCCTCCGTCGCTGCCAGCACCGGGTTACGCACGGAAGGACCTTCGGGTGTCGCACCACACACCTCCTCGTCGACTGCCGGATGCCGACGCGGGTCCGGACCCCGACGCGACGGCGCCGGACGCGACCCGGGGGGACTCCGAGACAGCCGAACGGACCGCGACGCACACCGGTTCCGGAACGGATGAGCGGGCGGAGGAGGCGGCCGGCGCCGAAGAGCGCCGCGAGACCCCCGTCGAAGCCGGCGTCCCGCACCCCGCCGCCCACGACGAAACCACCACGCACCCGGCCGACGACGAGGCCACCGTCCCGCACCCCGCCGACGACGACGATCCGGCGATGGGACCGGAGGTCGACGCGAGGCTCAAGGAGGGCGAGGGAACGAACCCCACGGAGGTCTGGAAGAGCTCGAAGCGGGTGCGGACCGAGTACCGCAAGGCCATCCAGTACTCCCTGGACAGCCTGACCCAGTGGGTCCAGCGCTACGGCGACGACGACACCGTCCTCGTCTTCCTCGGTGACCACCAGCCCGTCCCGACGGTCACGGGGGGGGCGGCACCGGCAAGGACGTGCCCGTCACCATCGTCGCCCGCGACCCGGAGGTACTGGACCGCGTCTCCGACTGGGGCTGGACGGACGGGCTCGAGCCCGCGGCCGACGCGCCGGAATGGGCGATGAACGAGTTCCGCGACCGCTTCATGACGGCGTACGGCCCGAACCCGGGCGCCGGGGCCGCGACGACGTCGCACTGACGGCCCCGAGCCCGGCCTGGTCCTTACCGCTCCTGCGGAGATCCCCGGCCCGCTCCGAACATCCGACCCGAACACAGCGGGCCCGCGACCTCCCCGGCCGCGGGCCCGCCGCGTTGCGCGGACACCCTCCGCGGCCACCCGGCACCGGATCCGCGGCACCCTCCCCATTGACCCCGAGGGTTCACGAATCTAACCTGAGTTCTCATACATAGACAGCATCTGCATACAGGGATGAGACTCATGGCAGGGTTCAGCACGGATCCGGGCGGCGTGGTCCAGCGGTTGCGGGACGGCATGGCGAGCGGGGTCCTGTCCTTCCCGCTCACGAGCTTCACGGCGGACGGCGACCTCGACCCGGAGTCCTACCGGGCCTACCTCGCCGACCGGCTCGCCACGGCCCCCGGCGCGGTGTTCCCCGCCTGCGGAACCGGCGAGTTCAGCGCGCTGGACGAGGACGAGTACCGCGCCGTCGTCACCGCCACGGTCGAGATCGCGGACGGCCGCATGCCCGTGGTCGCGGGCACCGGCTACGGATGGGCGCAGGCGCTGCGGTTCGCCCGGATCGCCGAGGAGGCCGGCGCGGACGCCCTCCTCGTACTGCCGCACTATCTCGTCGAGGCCCCCGAGTCCGGCCTGGTCGAGCAGCTGCGCCGGATCGCCGCCGGCACCCGGCTGCCGCTCATCGCCTACCAGCGCGGCCCGGTCGCCTTCACCCCCGAGGGGCTGCGGGCCGTCGCGGCGGTCCCGGGCGTCATCGGGCTCAAGGACGGACACAGCGACCTCGACCGGCTCCAGCGCCTCACGCTCGCCGCGCCCGACGGCTTCCTGTTCTTCAACGGGGCCGCCACCGCCGAGATCCAGGCCCGCGCGTACGCCGCCGTCGGCGTCCCCGCCTATTCGTCGGCCGTCCACGCGTTCGCGCCCGAGATCGCCGGCGCCTTCTTCACCGCCCTGCGCACCGGCGACGAGGCGACCGTGAACAAGCTGCTGCGCGACTTCTACGTCCCGCTCGTCGAGCTGCGCGACACGGTGCCCGGCTACGCCGTGTCCCTGGTCAAGGCCGCCGCCCGGCTGCGGGGTCTGCCCGTCGGTCCGGTGCGCGCGCCGCTCACCGATCCCGCCCCGGCCGATCTGGCCGCTCTGGAGCGGATCCTCGACACGGGACTGGCCCTCGTCGGAGCGGTGCGGCGGCCCGCCTGAGGCACGCGGGGGAACCGCCCCGCGCGGCTCGGGGCGGGCCGG
The DNA here is from genome assembly GCF_036063235.1 of Streptomyces sp. NBC_00386. Classification (NCBI taxonomy): domain Bacteria; kingdom Bacillati; phylum Actinomycetota; class Actinomycetes; order Kitasatosporales; family Streptomycetaceae; genus Streptomyces; species Streptomyces sp. NBC_00386. Next base: position 8,675,537 of record NZ_CP107950.1, on the reverse strand, counting down.
CACCCGGCCCGGCCCGTCGCCGTCACCCTGGGATTCCCGGCCCCGGTCACCCACGTACGCAAGGAATGTGATGAAGAGTCAGCAACCGACGATCACCGAGTTCTCCGTCTACCCCGTCGCCGGACGGGACTGCATGGAACTGAACCTGTCGGGCGCCCACGGTCCCTGGTTCACCCGCAACGTCGTGGTCCTCAAGGACTCCGAGGGGCGGACCGGGCTCGGCGAGGTGCCGGGCGGGGAGAAGATCACCCGGACACTGCGCGACGCCGGGCCTCTGGTCCTCGGGGCGAAGGTGGGCGACTACCAGCGTGTCCTGCGCGAGATCGGGGACCGTTTCGGCGACCGGGACGCGGGCGGCCGCGGCGCCCAGACCTTCGACCTGCGCACGACCGTCCACGCCGTCACGGCCGTCGAGTCGGCCCTCCTCGACCTGCTCGGCCAGCACCTCGACGTGCCGGTCGCCGCCCTGCTCGGCGACGGGCAGCAACGCGACCGGGTGCGGGTGCTGGGCTACCTCTTCTTCGTCGGCGACCCGGACCGCACGGATCTGCCCTACGTACGCGAGAGCGGCTCGGACGTGGACTGGTACCGCCTGCGGCACGAGGAGGCGCTGACGCCCGCCGCGATCGTCCGGCAGGCCGAGGCCGCCCACGAGCTGTACGGGTTCCGGGACTTCAAGCTCAAGGGCGGCGTCCTGGAAGGCACCGAGGAGGTCCGGGCCGTGCACGCGCTCAAGAACCGCTTCCCCGAGGCGCGCGTCACCCTCGATCCCAACGGGGCCTGGTCCCTGCGTGAGGCGATCGAGCTGTGCGGACCGCTGGTCGGCACGCTCGCCTACGCCGAGGACCCCTGCGGCGCCGAGGACGGCTGCTCGGGGCGGGAGATCCTGGCCGAGTTCCGCCGGGCGACGGGGCTGCCGACGGCGACCAACATGATCGCCACGGACTGGCGGCAGCTCACCCACGCCCTGGCGCTCCAGTCGGTCTCGATCCCGCTCGCCGACCCGCACTTCTGGACCATGCGGGGCTCGGTACGGGTGGCCCAGCTCTGCAACGCGATGGGCCTGACCTGGGGCTGCCACTCGAACAACCACTTCGACATCTCGCTCGCCATGGTCACCCACTGCGGAGCCGCCGCACCGGGCCCGTACAACGCCCTCGACACCCACTGGATCTGGCAGGAGGGCCTGGAGCGGCTCACGGTCGCCCCGCCTCGCATCGTCGACGGCGAGATCGCGCTGCCGGACGCGCCCGGACTGGGCGTCCGGCTGGACATGGACCGGCTGCTCGCGGCGCACGAGCTGTACCTGAAGGAGGCGCTCGGCGCCCGGGACGACGCCGTCGCCATGCGCCACCTCGTTCCCGGGTGGGAGTTCGACCCCAAGCGCCCCGCCCTGGTGCGCTGAACGGCCGCCCGGTCCGCTCCGCCGAAAAGCGCCGCCGACCCCTTGCACTGGCGGCGGACACCTGAATTACTGTCCGGAACAGGGCGACCGAATGATCGGTCGTCCGCTATGGCACGGTTGGCGAGAGAGAGGGCGCGATGGCGGGCTCGACGGACCCGAAGGGCCTGCTCGACGCGGGCGAGCGGCTGGACGCGAAGGAGCTGCGGGCGCTCCAGCTGGAGCGGCTGCGCGCCTCGCTGCGGCACGCGTACGAGAACGTCCCCTTCTACCGCGAGTCCTTCGACAAGGCCGGGCTGCGCCCCGACGACTGCCGCTCGCTCGCCGATCTGGCCCGGTTCCCGTTCACGGTGAAGGCGGATCTGCGGGAGAACTACCCGTACGGGATGTTCGCCGTACCGCAGGACCGGATCCGGCGCATCCACGCGTCGAGCGGGACGACCGGGCGGCCCACGGTCGTCGGCTACACGGAGAACGACCTGTCCATGTGGGCCGACATGGTGGCCCGTTCGATCCGCGCGGCGGGCGGCCGGCCCGGCGACAAGGTCCATATCGCCTACGGCTACGGCCTGTTCACCGGCGGACTCGGCGCCCACTACGGCGCGGAACGCCTCGGCTGTACGGTGATCCCCGCGTCCGGCGGCATGACGGCACGTCAGGTCCAGCTCATCCAGGACCTGAAGCCCGAGATCATCATGGTGACACCGTCGTACATGCTGACCCTCCTCGACGAGTTCGAGCGCCAGGGCGTGGACCCGCGCGGCACCTCGCTGCGGGTCGGCGTGTTCGGGGCCGAGCCGTGGACCGAGGAGATGCGCCGCGAGATCGAGGAGCGGTTCGCGATCGACGCGGTGGACATCTACGGCCTCTCGGAGGTCATCGGCCCCGGGGTCGCCCAGGAGTGCGTGGAGACCAAGGACGGTCTGCACATCTGGGAGGACCACTTCTACCCGGAGGTCGTCGACCCCCTCACCGGTGAGGTGCTGCCGGACGGCGAGGAGGGCGAGCTGGTCTTCACCTCGCTCACCAAGGAGGCCATGCCCGTGATCCGTTACCGGACACGGGACCTGACGCGGCTGCTGCCCGGTACGGCGCGGGTCTTCCGCCGGATGGAGAAGATCACCGGGCGCAGCGACGACATGGTGATCCTGCGCGGGGTCAATCTCTTCCCGACGCAGATCGAGGAGATCGTTCTGCGGACTCCCGGGGTCGCCCCGCACTTCCAGCTCCGGCTGACCCGCGAGGGCCGCCTCGACGCACTCACCGTACGGGCGGAGGCCCGGTACGGCGCCACACCCGAGGCGCGCGAGGCGGCGGCGCGGACGATCACCGCGGGCATCAAGGACGGGATCGGTGTCTCGGTCACGGTGGAGATCGTCGAGCCGGAGTCCCTGGAACGGTCGGTGGGCAAGCTGAAGCGGATCGTGGACCTGCGCCCGCGCGCCTGACCGACCGCGGACAGGGCCGCGGGGGCTCCTGACACCCCCGCGGCCCTGTCCGCTACGCCCGGCCGAACCGGTCCCGCAGTTCCCGCTTGAGGATCTTCCCGCTGGCGTTGCGGGGCAGCTCGTCCACGAACAGGACCCGCTTGGGCGCCTTGAAGCCGGCGAGCTTCTCGCGTGCGTGGGCGATCAGTTCGTCCTCGGTGACCTCGCCCCGGGGGACGACGACCGCGGTGACGGCCTCGATCCAGCGCTCGTCGGGGAGCCCGACGACGGCGACCTCGGCGACCCCCTCGTGCGTGTACAGCGCGTCCTCGACCTGCCGTGAGGCGACCAGGACGCCACCGGAGTTGATGACGTCCTTCACCCGGTCCACCACGGTGAAGTATCCGTGGGCGTCGCGCACGGCGAGGTCTCCCGAGTGGAACCAGCCGTCGCGGAACGCCTCGGCCGTCTCCTCGGGCTTGTCCCAGTAGCCCTCGCACAACTGCGGTGAGCGGTAGACGACTTCGCCCGGCGTTCCGTCCGGCACGTCCTTGCCGTCCTCGTCGACGACCCGCGCGTCCACGAACAGCACCGGAGTGCCGCAGGAGTCCATCCGGCCCTTGTGCTCGTCGGGGCCGAGGACGGTGGCGAGGGGACCGATCTCGCTCTGGCCGAAGCAGTTGTAGAAGGCCAGCTTCGGCAGCCGTTCGCGCAGCCGTTCCAGGACGGGGACCGGCATGATCGACGCGCCGTAGTACGCCTTGCGCAGGCCGCTCAGGTCGCGTTCGGCGAAGTCGGGACGGTTCGACAGCCCGATCCACACGGTGGGCGGGGCGAACAGGCTGTCCGCGCGGCCCGCCTCGATCAGGTCGAAGATCTGTCCGCCGTCCGGCGCGTCGAGGATCGTGTTCGAGGCGCCGACCGCGAGGTAGGGCAGCAGGAACACATGCATCTGCGCCGAGTGGTAGAGCGGCAGCGAGTGCACCGGCAGGTCCCCGGCGCTCAGATCGAGGGCCGTGATCGCGCTCAGGTACTCGTGCACCAGGGCGCGGTGCGTCATCATCGCGCCCTTGGGCAGCGCGGTGGTGCCCGAGGTGTAGAGCAGCTGCACGAGCGTGTCGCCGCGCGGCTCGTCACCGTCGTACGGGCGTGCCGCCTCCAGTCGTACGAGGAGCGAGTCGTCGGCGTCGCGCAGCGGCAGGGTCCGTACGCCCTCCGGGAGCCGGCCGGCGAGGTCGGGGTCGGTCAGGACCAGGGCGCATCCCGACTGGCCGACGATGTAGGCGAGGTCGTCACCGGTCAGGTTCTGGTTCACGGGCACATGGACGAGCCCCGCGCGGGCGCAGGCGAGGAAGCCGATCAGGTAGGCGTCCGAGTTGTGGCCGTAGGCGCCCACGCGGTCCCCGGGGGTCAGCCCCTCGTCGAGGAGGACGGTCGCCGCGCGGGAGACGGCCTCGTCGAGTTCCGCGTAGGTCCAGGAGCGCTCCCGGTAGTCGACGGCGCGCCGCGCCGGTGTGCGCCGGGCACTGCGCCGCAGCACCCCGTCAACCGTACTGCCGTGTCCAGGCGTCATGTCACGTGATCCTCGGTCCACGGGAGGGGGAGGTCAAGTCACCGCACGCGAGCCGGGACGGAGCCGGACGGACACTCCGACGGCGCACTACCCGTTGGTACGCTCAACCGCCCCTTCCCTCAATGATGTTGGGAGGCACGATGCGCACCCGTGGAAGACGGTTACTCGTCGCGGCCGTCGCTCTGTTGACCGCCGCGACCGCGCTGCCCGCGGCCGCCGCCGAGCGGCACGCCGGACAGGAACATCCCTCGCACGGCGGCCTGTCGGCCGTGATCCGCTACACCGAGTACGGCATTCCGCACATCGTCGCCAAGGACTACGCGAACCTCGGCTTCGGCACCGGCTGGGCCCAGGCCGCCGACCAGGTGTGCACCCTGGCCGACGGGTTCGTGACCCTGCGCGGCGAGCGGTCCCGCTTCTTCGGGGCCGCCGCGGCACCGGACGGTTCGCTCTCCTCGGCGTCCACGAACCTCTCCAGCGACCTCTACTACCGCGGTGTGCGCGAGGCCCGCACGGTCGAGAAACTGCTCGCCGAGCCCGCCCCGCGGGGACCCAGCCGCGATGTCAAGGACCTGATGCGGGGCTGGGCGGCCGGCTACAACGCGTGGCTGGCGCAGAACCGCGTCACCGATCCGGCGTGCCGGGGGGCCGCCTGGGTCCGCCCGGTGACCCAGGTGGACGTCGCCGCGCGGGGGTTCGCGCTGGCCGTGCTCGGCGGCCAGGGGCGCGGAGTCGACGGCATCACCGCCGCACAGCCACCGGCGCCGACGACGGCGCCGACGACGGCGACAGCGACAGCGGGAACGGGAACGGGAACGGGAACGGGAACGGGAACGGGAACGGCCACAGAGGCTGTCACCGGTGTGCCCGACGTGAAGGACACCGCCGCCGCCGCCGCGCGTGAGCTGTTCGACACCGCCGACATGGGATCGAACGCCGTCGCCTTCAGCGGTGCCTCGACCGCGAACGGCCGTGGTCTGCTGCTCGGCAATCCGCACTATCCCTGGCAGGGCGGACGCCGCTTCTGGCAGGTGCAGCAGACGATCCCCGGCGAGCTGAACGTCCAGGGCGGCGCCCTGCTCGGCACGGCGACGGTGTCCATCGGTCACACCGCCCGGATCGCCTGGAGTCACACCGTCGCGACGGGCGTCACGCTCAACCTCCATCAGCTCACGCTCGATCCGGCCGATCCGACGACGTATCTGGTGGACGGCAGGCCGGAGCGGATGACGCGGCGCGGCGTCACCATCGACGTGCGGGACGGCACGCCGGTGACGCGCACGCAGTGGTGGACCCGGTACGGCCCCGTCGTCACCACGCTCGGCGCCCAGGTGCCGCTGCCGTGGACGGCCACGACGGCGTACGCGCTCAACGACCCGAACGCGGCCAACCTCCGGGCCCCGGACACCGCGCTGGGCTTCAGCAGGGCCCGCGACACGACGGGCGTCCTCGACGCACTCACACGGACCCAGGGGCTGCCGTGGGTGAACACGATCGCCGCCGACTCCGGCGGCCACTCGCTGTTCACCCAGTCACAGGTGCTCCCGCGCATCACCGACGAGTTGGTCCAGCGCTGCTCGACGCCGCTGGGCCGGGCCCTGTACCCGTCGTCCGGGGTCGCCGTGCTGGACGGTTCGCGCGGCGACTGCGCGCTCGGCAGCGATCCCGACGCCGTGCAGCCCGGCATCTTCGGTCCGGCCAGGATGCCGGTGCTGAAGGACGCCCCGTACGCGGAGAACTCCAACGACAGTGCCTGGCTGGCGAACGCGGACCGGCCGCTGACCGGGTACGAGCGGGTGTTCGGCACGATCGGCACGCAGCGCTCGATGCGTACGCGCGGCGCCGTCGAGGACGTGGCCCGGATGGCCGCGCGGGGGCGGCTGACCGTACGGGATCTCCAGGCGCAGCAGTTCGCGAACCGGGTGCCCGCGGGTGATCTCGTCGCCGCCGACGCGGCGCGCGCCTGTGCCGCGCTGCCGGGCGGCACGGCGACGGGCTCCGACGGCAGGGCCGTCGACGTGAGTGAGGCGTGCGGTGTGCTGCGGGCCTGGGACCGTTCGATGGACACCGGCAGCCGGGGCGCGCTGTTCTTCGACCGCTTCTGGCGGAAGCTGACGGCCACGGTGCCGGGGGCGCAGCTCTGGAAGGTCCCGTTCTCGGCGGCCGATCCGGTCCGCACCCCGAACACCCTCGACACCTCCGTACCGGGCTTCGCGACGGCGCTGGCCGACACGGTGACGGAGTTGCGGGCGGCGGGAATCGCCCTCGACGCGCGGCTGGAATCCGGCCAGTTCGTCGTACGGGGCGGCCGGCGCATCCCCGTACCGGGCGGCACGGAGTCCCTCGGGGTGTGGAACAAGGTGGAGATGCCGTGGAACCCGTCGGCCGGCGGCTACACGGAGGTCACCACGGGGTCCTCGTACATCCAGGCCGTCGGCTGGGACGGCGGCCGCTGCCCGGTCGCCCGCACCCTGCTGACGTACTCCCAGTCCTCGAACCCGAACTCGCCGCACTACAGCGATCAGACGCGGCTGTTCTCGGACGAGAGGTGGGTGACGTCCCGGTTCTGCGAGAAGGACATCCTGTCGTCGCCGGGGCTGCGGGTGGTCCGGGTGAGCGACCGGCGCTGACCTCGGGCGGCGGGCGGTGCGCGCGGTGTCCGGATCCGCTCCGGGCACCGCGCGCGGCCGCGTCACATCGTCCTGGTGCGGCCCTCCCAGTAGGGGTCGCGGAGGCGTCGCTTGTACAGCTTCCCGTTGGGGTCGCGGGGCATGGCGGCGATGAAGTCGACGCTCTTGGGCCGCTTGTACCCGGCGAGTTGCCGCTCGCAGTGGGCGAGGATGTCGGCGGCGAGCGCCGGTCCTGGTTCGTGGCCCGGCGCGGCCTCCACCACGGCCTTGACCTCCTCGCCCCAGTCGTCGTGCGGGATGCCGAAGGCGGCCGCGTCGGCGACGGCGGGGTGGGAGAGCAGCGCCGCCTCGATCTCGGCCGGGTAGATGTTGACCCCGCCGGAGATGATCATGTCGATCTTGCGGTCGCGGAGGAAGAGGTAGCCGTCCTCGTCGAGCAGGCCGAGGTCCCCGACGGTGAAGAAGTCGCCGATGCGGTTCTTCCGGGTCTTGGTCTCGTCCTTGTGGTACGAGAACCCGCCGGTGCTCATCTTCATGTAGACGGTGCCGAGTTCACCGGGCGGCAGCCGGTTGCCGTCGTCGTCGAAGACGGCCAGTTCGCTGATGGGCCAGGCCTTGCCGACGGTGCCGGGCTTCTTCAGCCAGTCCTCGGCGGTCGCGAAGGCGCCGCCGCCCTCGCTGGCCGCGTAGTACTCCTCGACGCTCTCCCCCCACCACGCGATCATGGCCCGTTTCACATGGTCGGGGCACGGGGCGGCGCCGTGGATGGCGTGCCGCATGGAGGTGACGTCGTAGCGGGCCTTCACCTCGTCGGGGAGGGCCAGCAGCCGGTGGAACTGGGTCGGCACCATATGGGTGTGCGTGCACCGGTGTACGTCGATGACCCGCAGCATCTCCTCGGGCGTCCACTTGTCCATCAGCACCAGCCGGTGGCCGATGTGCAGGGACGCGCCCGCGAACTGGAGGACCGCGGTGTGGTAGAGCGGCGAGCAGACGAGGTGCACGTTGCCGTCGAACGGCCGGATGCCGAAGATGGCGAGGAAGCCGCCGAGATACGACTCCTCGGGGAGCTTGCCGGGCAGCGGGCGCCTGATACCGCGGGGGCGGCCGGTGGTGCCCGAGGTGTAGTTCATGACCCAGCCGAGGGTACGGTCGGCGGGCACGGAACCGGGCTGTCCGTCGAGGAGTTCGGCGTACGGGCGGAAACCCTCGACGGCGCCGACCGCGTACCGCTGCGCCGGAGCGAGCTTCGCCTCGTCGGCGGCGTGCCGGGCGGCGTCGGCGAAGCGTTCGTGGGCGATCAGGACCTTGGCCCCGGAGTCGGAGACGATCCAGGCGATCTCGGGTCCGACGAGGTGGTGGTTGACGGGGACGAGGTAGAGGCCCGCCTGCGAGGCTGCGAGGTAGGCGACGAGGAACTCGACGCCGTTGGGCAGGACGACGGCGAAGGAGTCGCCGCGTTCGAGGCCGGCGGCGCGCAGTCCGTGGACGAGGCCGTTGGCCGCCTCGTGCAGCCGCCCGGCGGTCCACTCCTCGCCGGTGGGGGTGATCAGGACGACGCGCTCGGGGTCGGCGCCGGCCTGGGCCCAGAAGCCGTTGGGTGATGTGGTCATGCCTCTTCTCCCCTGCCCGCGATGCGGTTGATGCGGTCCACGGCGTGCTCGAAGCCCCGGGTCAGGTCGTCGAAGACCTCCTGGACGGAGCGTTCGCTGTTCATCCGGCCGACGATCTGCCCGACGGGGGTGCCGAGCAGCGGCTCCACCTCGTACTTCTGGATGCGGGAGACGGCGTCGGCGACGAGGAGTCCCTGGAGCGGCATGGGGAGCGTGCCGGGCCCGTCCGGGTCGTCCCAGGCGTCGGTCCACTCGGTGCGCAGCTGGCGTGCGGGCTTGCCGGTCAGGGCGCGTGAGCGGACGGTGTCGCCGGAACCGGCCGCGAGCAGTTTGCGGGTGACGGCCGGGGAGTGCATGTCGGCCTCCGTCACGGTCAGCCAGACCGATCCGAGCCACACTCCCTGGGCGCCGAGGCTCAGCGCGGCGGCCACCTGCGGTCCGCTGCCGATGCCACCCGCCGCGAGGACCGGCAACGGGCCCACGGCGTCGACGACTTCGGGGGTGAGCACCATCGAGGCGATCTCCCCCGTGTGTCCGCCGGCCTCGTAGCCCTGGGCGACGACGATGTCGATGCCGGCCTCGGCGTGCTTGCGCGCGTGCCGGGCGCTGCCCGCGAGGGCCGCGACGAGGACCCCGCGGTCGTGGGCGCGCCGGATCACGTCCGCGGGCGGCGAGCCCAGCGCGTTGGCCAGCAGTTTGATCGGGTAGTCGAAGGCGACGTCGAGCTGGCCGCGGGCGACCTGTTCCATCCAGCCGGTGATGCGCCAGCCGGACGCCTCGCCCTCGGCCAGTTCGGGGACGCCGTACTTGGCGAGGGTGTCCTCGACGAACTGGCGGTGGCCCTCTGGGATCATCGCCTCGACGTCGGCCTCGCTGACGCCCTCGACCTTCTTGGCGGGCATGACGACGTCGAGGCCGTAGGGCCTGCCGTCGACGTTCGCCTCGATCCAGTCGAGGTCGCGCTCCAGGTCCGTGGGGTCGGTGTAGCGGACCGCGCCGAGCACACCGAATCCGCCCGCGCGGCTGATGGCCGCGGCGACGGCGGGAAACGGCGTGAAGCCGAAGATGGCGTGCTCGACTCCCAGTTCCTTGCTCAGCTCCGTCTGCATGCGCGCAGAATGCCGCAGACGTCCGGACGAGGGAAGGCCTTTTCTGATACTCCGTCAGATATTGGAGGCTCACCCGGGAGGGTTGACACGCTCGCGCCTGACGGGAAAGTTTCACTCGGCACAGCAGACCCGGAAAGATATTTTCAGGCGACGCGAGCGAGAGGCTTCCCGATGACCGAAGGCCTGAAGGACCCGGCGAAAGACACACAGGACAGAGCGCGCGACGGGCTGACCCGTCGTCAGTGGGGCCGGGGCGTACTGGCGATGGGCGGGGCGGTGGCCCTCGCCCCCTTCCCCGCGGGCCCGGCGGCGGCCTCGACGGGGAACGGCCACCGGACACTCCAGCACGGCACACCCCGGCAGGCCGGGCTGCTCACCGGCCATCTTCGCCAACTCGTGCTGGACGCGCAGACGTTCCTCGCGCCCTCTCCCCAACACCCCTGGTACGCCGGTGCCGTCCTGCTCGCGGGCCGGGGCGGCATCGTGGCCCTGCACGAACCGATCGGCATGGCCGTGCGCTACGCGGCGTACGACGAGAAGACGGACACCGGCGTGGAGTTCCCCGCCGACCGCCAGATCCCGGCGTCGAGCGACACGGTCTACGATCTCGCTTCCGTGTCCAAGCTGTTCACCTCGATCCTCGCGGTGCAGCAACTGGAGCGCGGTGCCCTGGAACTGGAGACCGCCGTCGCCTCGTACCTCCCCGAGTTCGCGGGCGGCGGCAAGCAGAGCGTGACCATCCGTCAACTGCTCACCCACACCTCCGGGTTCCGCTCGTGGATCCCCCTGTACAAGGCGCCGACGCGCGAGGGAAAGCTCCAGCTCATCTGGAACGAGAAGCTCGCCACCGCGCCCGGCACCGCGTATCTGTACTCCGACCTGAACCTGATCTCGCTCCAGCTCGTCCTGGAGAGGATCACCGGCCGGACCCTCGACACCCTGCTGCGCGACGAGATCACCGGCCCCCTCGGCATGGACGACACCCGCTACAACCCGCCCGCCTCGTGGAAGCCGCGGATCGCCGCCACCGAGGACGCCCGGGCGCCCTGGTCGGGACTGGACCGGGGACTCGTGTGGGGTGAGGTCCACGACGAGAACGCGTACTCCCTGGGCGGGGTGGCCGGTCACGCCGGGGTCTTCTCCTCCGCCTGGGACCTGGCGGTCCTCGGCCGGGCGCTGCTGAACGGCGGTGCCTACGGCAGGGCGCGCATCCTGCGGCCGGAGTCGGTGGACCTGATGTTCACCGACTTCAACACCGCTTTCCCGGGCGACGAGCACGGCCTCGGCTTCGAGCTCTACCAACATTGGTACATGGGCGCGATGGCGACACCGCGCACCGCCGGCCACACCGGCTTCACCGGCACCTCGCTCGTGCTCGACCCGACGACCGACTCCTTCCTGATCGTCCTCGGCAACTCCGTTCATCCCGTGCGCACTTGGCGATCCGGATCCGCTCCCCGGGTCGCCGCCGGAAACCATCTCGCGCGAGCCGTCGCGGTGCGTCCGGCGCACGGGCGTACCTCGTGGTTCTCCGGAATGGCGAGCTCGTCGACGGCGACCCTGACCCTGCCCGCGCTCGACACCACCGCCGGTCCGACGCGGTTTCGCTGCGCGCTGTGGTGGGACACCGAACCCCGCTCGGACGTCCTGTTCCTGGAGTCCTCCACCGACGGCGGCACGACCTGGCAGCCGGTCCCCTTCACGACCCGGCGGCGGCCCGAGGACCCGGAGGAGCATCCGGCGGGCACGGCCACCGGCTGGTCGGGGCGCACGTGGCACCGGCTCGGCGCCGACCTGCCGAGCGCGGCGGTGCTCACGCTGCGCTGGCGCTACACCACCGACCGGCTGTACGTCGGCCGCGGCGCGTACGTCGGCGCGCTGCGGGTCGAGACAGGTGACCGCGTCGCCTTCGACGAGTCACGGCCAACGGACGCGGCGCGCATCGCGGCGGCGGGCTGGTCACCGTCCCGGGACTGACGGCAGAGCGGCGGGACGCGCCCGGCCCCCGGCAGGGGCGCCCGAGCAGCCGGCCGGAGCGCCCGACCGACCGGCTGGGGCGCGCCCGCGCACCACCGCCCTCAGCAGCCGCTCGCCCCGGCACCGCGCGAGGGCGGCGCGGCTCCGGCCTAGGCTTCCCGGCCCAGTGACTCCAGTACGGCCTTCGCGGCGTTGTGGCCCGGCACCCCGCTCACCCCGCCGCCGCGTACCGCGCCCGCCCCGCACAGGAGCACGTTCGCGTGCCGGGTCTCCACGCCCCAGCGGCCCGTGCCCTCCTGGGCGTAGGGGAAGGCGAGGTCGCGGTGGAAGATGTTGCCGCCCGGCAGGCGCAGGTCCCGTTCCAGGTCGAGCGGGGTCTTCGCCTCGATGCACGGGCGTCCGTCCGCGTCGGTGGCCAGACAGTCGGCGAGCGGCTCGGCGAGGTGCGCGTCGAGCTGGGCCAGCGTCGACTTCAGCAACTCCTCGCGTACGGCGTCGTTGTCCCGCTCGAAGAGCCGGGCCGGCGTGTGGAGACCGAAGAGCGTGAGGGTCTGATATCCCCGCTCGACCAGGTCCCGGCCGAGGATGCTGGGATCGGTGAGCGAGTGGCAGTAGATCTCGGAGGGCGGCGCGGCGGGCAGCTCACCGGCCGCGGCCTGCGCGTGGGCGGCCGCGAGCTGCTCGTACCCCTCCGCGATGTGGAAGGTCCCGGAGAACGCCTCGCGCGGGTCGACGGAGGTGTCGCGGAGCCTCGGCAGCCGCTTGAGCAGCATGTTCACCTTGAGCTGGGCACCCTCGGCGGGAGTGGGCGGCTCGTCTCCGGTGAGGTGCGCGAGCTCCTGCGGCGAGGCGTTCACCAGGACGTGACGGGCCGCTACGACTCCCTCGCCGTCGGCCGTCCGGTAGGTGATCTCGGCGGACTCGCCGTCCGTGTCGATCCGCAGCACCTCGTGGCCGGTCTCGATCACGGCGCCCGCGGCGCGCGCCGCGCCGGTGATCGCGTCGGTCAGGGCTCCCATCCCGCCGACGGGCACGTCCCAGGCTCCCGTGCCGCCGCCGATCACGTGGTAGAGGAAGCAGCGGTTCTGCCGCAGTGACGGGTCGTGGGCGTCGGCGAAGGTGCCGATGAGGGCGTCGGTGAGGACGACACCGCGCACGAGGTCGTCGGCGAAGTACTCCTCTACGGCCGTGCCGACCGGCTCCTCGAACAGGATCCTCCAGGCCTCCTCGTCGTCGACGCGCGCCCTCAACTCCTCGCGGGTGGGCAGCGGTTCGGTGAGCGTCGGGAACACGTTCTTCGCGACGCGGCCGGTCATCCCGTAGAAGCGCTGCCACGCCTCGTACTCGCGGTCCGAACCCGTCAGCCGGGCGAACGCCTCGCGGGTGCGCCGCTCGCCGCCGCCGACGAGCAGTCCGGTGGGCCGTCCGTCGCGCTCGACGGGGGTGTACGAGGAGACCGTCCGGCCCCGGACCCGGAAGTCGAGACCCAGGTCTCGCACGATCTTCCGGGGCAGCAGGCTGACCAGGTACGAGTAGCGCGACAGGCGCGCGTCGACCCCGGCGAACGGCCGGGTGGACACGGCGGCGCCACCGGTGTTCCCCAGGCGCTCCAGCACCAGCACGGACCGCCCGGCCCGCGCCAGATAGGCGGCGGCGACCAGTCCGTTGTGGCCTCCGCCGACGATCACGGCGTCATATCCCTCGTGTACAGGCATGCCTCTTCGTAGCACGTGATGATCTACGTCGGCCAGAGGTGCGCGGCAAGCGGCGGCACCCCGTACGGCGGGGTCCGTCAGCGCGGCCGAAGGGTGTTGAGGCGGGCGGCCTGGCGTGTCAGATGGTCCCGCTCGGCCAGGTCGGGCGCCTTGCGCGCCGCCTCCGCGTACAGCCGTGCCGCCTTCACCAGGTCACCGTCGCGCTCGTGGAGGTAAGCGGCCACCGCGGTGTGGCGGGGCAGCGAATCGTCCAGGGCCGCGAGCGCGGCCAGGCCGGCGCGCGGTCCGTCGGCCTCCCCGACGGCCACCGCGCGGTTGAGCCGGACGACGGGGCTGTCGGTCAGGCGCGCGAGTTCGTCGTACCACTCGACGATCTGGACCCAGTCGGTCTCCTCGGCGGTGAGGGCGTCGGCGTGGAGCGCCGCGATGGCGGCCTGGGCCTGGAACTCGCCCAGCCGGTCGCGGGCGAGGGCCGCCTGGAGGATCGCGACGCCCTCGGCGATGACCCGGGTGTCCCACCGGCCTCGGTCCTGCTCGGCCAGCGGCACCAGACTGCCGTCGGGCGCGGTCCGGGCGGCGCGCCGGGCGTGGTGGAGCAGCATGAGGGCGAGCAGCCCCGCCACCTCGGGGTGGTCGACCTGGGCCGCGAGCCGGCGGGTGAGCCGGATGGCCTCGGCGACGAGGTCGACATCGCCGGAGTAGCCCTCGTTGAAGACCAGGTAGAGGACGCGCAGCACGGTGGCGACGTCACCGTTCCGGTCGAAGCGCACGCCGGAGACGGTGCGCTTGGCCCGGCTGATGCGCTGCGCCATGGTCGCCTCGGGCACCAGATAGGCCTGGGCGATCTGGCGGGTGGTGAGCCCGCCGACGGCGCGCAGGGTGAGCGCGACCGCGGAGGACGGGGTGAGCGAGGGGTGGGCGCACAGGAAGTAGAGCTGGAGCGTGTCGTCCACCGCGGGCACGGGTCCCGGCGCCGGCTCCTCGTCGACGAGGTCCTCGCGCCGGCGGCGGGCGGTGTCCGCCCGGGTCGCGTCGAGGAACCGGCGCCAGGCCACGGTGACCAGCCAGCCCTTGGGGTCGCGCGGCTCGTCGTCCGGCCAGACACGGACGGCCTCGACGAGCGCGTCCTGCACGGCGTCCTCGGCCGCCGCGAAGTCGGCTCCGCGGCGGACGAGGACGGCCAGCACACTCGGTGTGAGGCTCCGGAGCAGAGCCTCGTCCATGGGTGGGGTCACTCCGTGACCTTGTGGTGGGCGGTCAGGAACGGACGCACCTCGAGCCACTCGTGGATCGGCTCGCCGCCCGCGCCGGGGGCGGCCGACAGTTCCCCGGCCAGCTCGACGGCGCGCTCGGGGCTGTCGACGTCGATCACCATCCAGCCGGCGATGAGGTCCTTGGTCTCGGCGAACGGGCCGTCGGTGACCGGCGGGCGGCCCTCGCCGTCGTACCGGACCCACTGGCCCTCGGGGGCGAGCGCCTGGCCGTCGACGAACTCGCCGGTCTTCTCCAGCCGGGCCGCGAAGTCGTTCATGTACTGCACGTGGGCCGTGATCTCCTCCGGCTTCCACTGGTCCATGGGTACGTCGTTGACCGCGGCCGGGGCGCCCCGGTAGTGCTTGAGCAGCAGGTACTTGGCCATCGTGATCTCCTCCGTACTGGTGCGACCCATTGTGGTCGCCTTCACTGCTGGGACGGAGCGGGCCACGGGTTCTCGACATCGCCGGCCAAGATTCTTTGGCTCTCGTGGAGGAACGGGGGTCAGCGGCCTTTCCGAGGGACGGCCACCGCACCCGATCGGGCGGTCAGCGCCCCGTGGCCGCCCGCCGCTGCCGCAGTGCGGCCACCCTGCGGTACAGCTCCGCCGCTTCCTGTCCGCGCCCGAGCTGCTCCAGGCAGTGCGCCTCGTCGGTGCGGCTCGCGAGGGTGTCGGGATGGTCGGCCCCGAGCACCCGCTCGCGGGCGGACGCGACACGCCGGTACTCGGTGAGGGCGTCGGCCCAGCGCCCGAGCCAGCCGAGTCCGACGGCGACCTCGCGGCGGCTGACGAGGGTGTCGGGGTGGCCGGCCCCGAGAGCGCGCTCTCGGATGGCGCACACGTCACGGGACTCGGTGAGGGCCTCCTCCCAGCGGCCCAGCCGGCCGAGGTTCACGCCGAGCCCGTGCCGGGCGCGCAGGGTCTCGGGATGGGAGGCGCCCTGGGCGCGGGTGCGGTCGGCGACGAGCGAGCGGTACAGCTCCAGCGCCTGCGTGCTGCGGCCGAGTCTGCCCAGGCTGATGCCCACCTCGTAGCGGGCGGCGAGGGTGTCCTCGTGGTCGGGGCCGAGCGCCCCCGCACGAGCCGCCGCCACCTCCTGGTACGTGTGCAGCGCCTCGGGCCAGCGCCCCAACTGGCCGAGTGCGTAGGCGACTTCGTAGCGGGTGACGAGCGTGTCCGGGTGGGCCGGGCCGAGCACCCGGGCCCGGGCCGCGGCGACCTCGGCCGCCATGCGGTACGAGTCCTCCAGGCGTCCGAGCCTGCTGAGGTTGAAGGCCAGGTTGTGGCGGCAGCGCAGGGTGTCGGGATGGTCGGGGCCCATCGCGCGCTCGCGGGCGGCGAGGACCGACGTGTAGGCCTGGTGCGCCTCGACGTGGCGGCCCAACTGGCCCAGCACATAGGCCATTTCCTGTCGCGCGGCCAAGGTGTCGGGGTGGTCGACGCCGAACACCCGCTCTCTGGCCTGGGCGACATGCGCGTACTCGCCGAGTGCTTCGCCGGGGTGCCCGGTGCGGCTGAGGGTGAAGCCGACCTCGTACCGGCTGGCGAGCGTGTCCGGGTGGTCGGGCCCGAGCAGTCGCTCCCGTTCGGCGGCGACCGAGCGGTGCACCTCGCCCGCCTCGGTCCACCGGCCGAGCCGTCCAAGACTCAGTCCGGCGTTGTGCCGCCCGGCCAGGGCGGTGACCGACTCCGTCGTGGGAGCGGGTCGTCCGCCGGGACCGGGGAGGGGCGGGACGGCGGTGGAGGGGCGGGCGGTCCACTCGCCGGTGAGTCCGGCGGAGGCGTCGGGCGGGGTGCCGCGCCATCCCGCGCCGGTGGCCTTGTGGCCGGTGGTCATGCCCTGGGTCCAGGACGGCAGCCGGGACGCACGGGAGGGCCCTCGATCGGGCGGGGACGGGAACCGCGGTGCCGTGGAAGGCCGTTCGGGGACCGGGTACGGCGGGGCCGGGGCGACCACGGTCGGCACGTACATCGGCGTGCTGCGCCCTGCGGTGATGCGGCGGGCGAGTTCGCGGGCGTCCTGCGGGCGCTGCTCGGGCTGTTTGGCGAGCAGGTCGAGGATGATCCGCTCCAGGTACTCGGGGATGTCGGCCCGGTGGCTGCGGGGCGGCTCGGGCACGGTGTCGCGGTGGCCGACGAGGATGGCCCAGGCGTCGCCGAGGTCGAACGGCGGGGCTCCGGTGGCGATCTCGTAGAGCACGCACCCGAAGGAGTAGAGGTCGCTGCGCTGGTCGACCTCCGAGCCGCTGATCTGTTCCGGCGACATGTAGTGCGGGGTGCCCATCGCGACGCCGGTGCCGGTGAGCCGCGAGGTGAACCCGATGTCGTGGCCGAGCCGGGCGATGCCGAAGTCGCAGATCTTCACGGTGCCGTCCGTCAGCCGCATGATGTTTGCCGGCTTCAGGTCACGGTGCACGATGCTCTGTTGGTGGGTGTAGGCGAGCGCGGCGGTCACCTGGTCGGCGATGTCGACGACTTCGTCGACCGCGAGCGGCTGCCGGTTCTCCTCCATCAACTGGCCGAGGTTGTGTCCCTCCAGCAGTTCCATCACCAGGTACAGCACCCCGTCGGACTCGCCGAAGTCGTGGACGACGGTCACTCCGCGGTGCTGCAGGGCCGCCGCGACCCTGGCCTCGCGCCGGAACCGTTCACGCAGGACGCGGGTGAAGGACGGGTCGTGGTGCGGGCCGAGCGGCTTCAGGCACTTGACGGCCACCTGGCGGCCCAGCGACTCGTCCCGCGCCCGCCACACCTCGCCCATGCCGCCGCGCCCGATCGGATCGAGGAGCCGGTACCGGCCCTGGATCAGCCTGCTCTCCGCCATCTCCTGTGATCGCCCCCGTCACTGCTCGGCCCCGAGCCCGCCCCCGGCCTCGTCCAGTATGACGAGCCGTCCGCCCACTTTGTACGGCGTCGGAGGCGAGCCGGGGCCGAGCCGTGACACGGCCGGGAGAATGTCTCCGGTCGGGGGTCGCCGGCACGGGCGCGCGGGGACACAGCGTGCCGTGGTGCCCATGACACGGCACCGGATCACGGCGGCGGGCGTCCGGTACCGCGCTGCCGCACAGCGCGTGAGCGCACGACGACAGGACGGGGCGCGCGAACCCGGCGCGCACACCCCCGACCTCGCCAGGCATGCCGAGGACACGCCGGAGGGGCGGGCGGCCAGTCGGCGTACGGGCGAGTCGGCCTCGGCGTTCGACGGAAGCCGGGCCGGTCGTTCGGCGTCAGGGCCGGACGGCCACCGCTCGGGCGATCATGTCCACCATCGACTCGACGAGCGTCTCGTCCGGCAGTTGCTGTTCCCCGATCATCCGGAAGACCAGCGAGGCCGCGACCAGGGTCGAGGCGTCCGCCAGATCGATGTCAGGACGCACCTCGCCCCGGGCGACACCACGCTCCAGCAGGTGTCGCGTCTGGCTCATCACCCGTGCTGTGTAGGCCCGGTAGGCGGCGGGCTCGGCACCCGCCTCGGCGGAGGCGCCGATCACCCCGGCGAGCAGCCGGGCGACACCGGGCTGCCGGTACGCCTCCATGCGCGCCGTCAGGACGGCCCGCAGCTCGGCGCGGAAGTCACCCATGTCCGGCACGCTCAGCGACCCGATCCGCGATTCGGCGGCCGCGATGACGAGGTCCTGCTTGGTGGGCCAGCGCCGGTACATCGCCGGCTTGCTGACACCGGCGCGGGCCGCGACGGCGTCCATGGTGAGCGCGCCCATGCCGCTTTCCGAGACCAGCGCCACGACGGCGTCCAGCACCGCCGCAGTGACATGCTCCTGCCGCGGCCGTCCCGGCCCCCGCCGTACGCCCTCCACCCGCTGTTCCGCCATGCCGCGACCCTAGTCGACTCGCCCGGGCCGGTTCCCCCGACGCCTCCCGGCGGCCGAACGGGCCCTGGCGGGAAGTTCTGAATGATGGTTCACTTCTTTCATGGCGTACCGCAAGACCCCTTCCGAGATCCGCCGGCTGGAAGCCGCAAGAGAGCACCTGATCACCTGCGCCACCTCGGTCGTCGCCGAGGTGGGCTGGGCCCAGACCTCGGTGACCGCGGTCGCCGACTCGGCCGGGATCTCGGCCGGCTCGGTGTACCAGCACTTCCCGTCCAAGGCTGCCCTCGCCGTGGAGGTGTTCCGACGTGCCGCGGGCCGTGAGGTGGAGGTGCTCGGCGAGGTACTGGACGGCGAGGGCGACCCCGTCGAACGGCTCGCCCGCGGCATCGAAGTGTTCGCGCGCCGGGCCCTGGAGAACCGCGGCCTGGCCTACGCCCTGCTCGCCGCCCCGGCCGAGGCCGCGGTGGGCGCCGAGCGCCTCGAATTCCGGCGCCGCTACCGCGCGTTGTTCGCCGAGGTGGTACGCCAGGGCATGGCCGCGGGTCTGCTGCCCGCGCAGAACGGCGAGATCACCGCCGCGGCACTCACCGGCGCGATCGGCGAGGTGCTCGTGGACCCGCTCGGCGCCCCGGCCGAGCGGACGCCCGACGAACTCCTCGCGGAGCTCACGGCCATGGCCCTGCGGTGCGCGGGCGCTCCCGCCGCGCGGGGCCCGTCCGACGAGCCTTAGGGCCGGGCGCCCCGCCGACCGGAAGGCGGTGCCGGGACCGGGCGCGGTCCGCCGACCGGAGGGCGGAGTCGGCACCGGTCACGGTCCGGAACGGTCCCGCCGACAGTCCCTCGCACCGCTTCCCCGTCCGTCCCAGCCGACCCGCACACCGGAGGTTCCCGCATGACCGCGACCACCACCGCGCACAGCCGTCCCACCGCCGTGACGCACGAAGTGACCAACCAGCCACCGCCGTTGACAGGTCACGACGCCGCGGCCGACCCCGTGCTGCTGGAAGGTGTGAACCGCGAGGGGGCTTCCTGGCACCTCGACGACCTCCACCGGTTCGGCCGGTTCGTCGGCAGCGCGGAGGCACAGACCTGGGCGGACCAGGCCAACCGCCACGAGCCGGAACTGCGCACCCACGACCGCTACGGCCACCGCGTGGACGAGGTCGAGTTCCACCCCGCGTACCACTCGCTGATGGACGCCTCCGTGAGCGAGGGTCTCGCGGGTGCCGCCTGGGCCGACGAACGCTCCGGCGCCCATGTCGCGCGGGCAGCGGGCTTCATGCTGGCCACGATGCTGGAGCCCGGCCATCTGTGCCCCGTCTCCATGACGTACGCGGTGGTTCCCGCCCTGCGCCACTCCCCCGAGCTCGCCAAGGCCTACGAGCCCCTGCTCACCAGCCGCGTCTACGAACCCGGACTGCGCACCCCGGCCGAGAAGCCCGGCCTGCTCGCCGGGATGGGCATGACCGAGAAGCAGGGCGGCAGCGACGTACGCGCCAACACCACCACCGCGACCGGGCAGAGCGACGGCACCTGGCGGCTGCGCGGCCACAAGTGGTTCACCAGCGCCCCCATGAACGACCTGTTCCTCGTCCTCGCGCAGGCACCCGGCGGGCTCTCCTGCTTCCTGGTGCCGCGCGTGCTGCCCGACGGCAGCCGCAACACCTTCCGCGTCCAGCGGCTGAAGGACAAGCTCGGCAACCGCTCCAACGCCAGCAGCGAGCCCGAGTTCGACGACACCGTGGCCTGGCTCGTCGGCGCCGAGGGCAAGGGCGTGCGCACCATCATCGAGATGGTGACCATGACCCGCCTGGACTGCGTCCTCGGCTCCGCCGCCGGTACCCGCGCGGCCCTCGCCCAGGCCGCCCATCACGCCCGTCACCGCTCCGTGTTCGGCGCCAAGCTGATCGACCAGCCGCTCATGCGCAACGTCCTCGCCGATCTGGCACTGGAGTCGGAGGCCGCCACGACCCTTGCCCTGCGGCTGGCCGGCGCCGCGGACCGGGCCCAGCGCGGCGACGGCCAGGAGCGCGCCTTCCTGCGCCTGGCCACGGCCGTCGGAAAGTACTGGGTGTGCAAGCGCCAGCCCGCAGCCGTCGCCGAGGCCCTCGAATGCCTCGGCGGCAACGGCTACGACGAGGCGTCCGGCATGCCCCGGCTGTACCGCGAGGCCCCGCTCAACAGCATCTGGGAGGGCTCCGGCAACGTCAGCGCCCTCGACATGCTGCGCGCCCTCACGCGTGAGCCCGACTCGCTGGAGGCGTTCCGCGCGGAGATCGAGGCGGCGACCGGCGCCGACCCCCGATTCGACGCCGCCTGGCGGGAGTTGAGGGGCGAACTCGTCCTCACGGAGGACGCGCCCCTGCGCGCCCGCCGGGTCGCCGAACGGGCCGCCCTCGTCCTCCAGGCATCCCTGCTCGTCCGCCACGCACCGCCCGCGGTGGCCGACGCCTTCTGCGCGTCACGGCTGGCCGGAGACCGGGGTCTGGCGTTCGGAACGCTGCCGCCGGGGGCGGACTTCGCGGGGGTGCTGGAACGGCTTCCGGTCTGACGTCCGCCGGGGCCCGGCGACGGAAACGGCGGCCTCCAGGGCCCGGCGACGGGAACGGTTCGGACGGGCTGCGACCAGGATCGCTGGTGCATCGGGTGCGCACCAACGTCTGGCGGTGCGCCGCACCCCACACACTCCGCTTCACCACGCATTACGGCCAGGGAGAACGGGGTACAGCCGGACGGGGGGCGCAGGTGCCACGGTACGAGTGCGTGCGGGAGGTGGCTAATCATCGGCCCGGCCGTCGGGATGTGCCCGTCAGGCCCTTGACCGGGTGCCGCTTCGACGGAGGATGGGGAAGAGAGCGGGTCTGCGTGGTGAAGTGTGGGCCTCTGATAACTCCGACAGCAGGGAGCGTTTCTTCCGATGACCGCACAGCCCGCACGCCCTGAGCGCAGCGGTCCCGAGACCGCCTCGGTCATGGATGTCTCGCCGTTCAAGCCTTCTCTCGTCAAAGCGGTGTTCAGGGACGTGACCCCGATGCACGTCTCTCGGTCGGCCGCGTGGGCCGCCGCGTCGGTGACGCGGACAGTGCTGACGGAGATCATCGACGGCGCGAGGAGAGCGGCGGCGGCGGAAGCCCGGAAGAAGCTGATTCCCGGGGACCTTCTCTCGGCGATCGACCGGAACGTCGAGCTCGAGGTGGGGGACAAGTGGTACGACCACAGCCCGACGTTTCAAGGCCTGACCGGTGTCCTGTACGACGCCGAGGGTGTCATCGTGCCTTCTCGTAAGCGGAGCAGGTCGCGCAAACCGAGTGCTGTGGTGGGCGCCCACAGGTTCGAGGCCGGGGTCAAGAAGCTGCTGCGGAGCCAGGGGGCGACGGCTGTTCCGGCGATGGTCCGCGACCTGGACGGAATCGCGAGCGTGTTCCTGACGGATCTCGCCCGGGACGCGGCCAGGGTCGTCCGCGAGGGCGGGGTCAAACGTTTCGGTACGGTCACCCCAGTGGTGTCGGGCGAACCGGCCCCACCTCCGTTCCTCAAGGATTCCCTCCGGGCCCTGTCCGCCCGCAGGGGGGACGAACGGACCATCGGCAGGGACGACATCCTGGCCGCCACCACGATTCAGTTGTTCGGCGGCAAGCTCAGGCAGCGAGCCCTCACCGAGGCACGCGAGGCGACACAGAACACTTCGGCCGGCTGAGCGGGTGCGACCGACATCGCTCGTCGTCGCCGACACCGGCAGGCAGCGCCTCGCTGCCCGCGACCTCCACTCCCAGGGGGAATCATCGTGACCAACTCACCGCGCAGCCTTCTCTGCTCCCTCCTCGCTGTGGGCCTGTTCGCGCCATGACGATCACGGCGGCGACGGCGGTCGGTGGGGGGTGCACGTCATGGCTCGGCAACTTCGGGACGACCGGGAACGTCACGTTCACGAACGGCGGCGGCGGCGGCGGCAGCAACGTGTCCGCGCACAAGACGGCGGACTCCCCGTGGGATCGCGCACGCGATTGCACGCGATCCGCGAGACCCGACTCCTTCTCGATGGACGCGGCCCCCTCGCGCACCGCATGCCGCGGCGGACGCGCGCAATGAGCCCGCGCAGATCCTCTTCCACCTCTTGAATCACTTCGGTACACCTCAGGTCGCAGGGGTGCTGAGGATTTCCCTCCGGATCACTTGATCGAGTCCGGTACAGCAGCCCCGGCTACCGCTTGCTCACCAAGGCTGACCGCCCAATGCTGGACCTGAGGAATTCACCCGGGCGCACCGTCCGGGTGAGCCGGGCGTGGCAGGCGGCCTTTTTCGGCTCCGCCGCCTGTCTGCGGGGCTGTGCCCCGAACCGGCGGCTGCGTGGTCCGACAGGCACCCGTACGGTCCCACACTGCCCTCGCGGCATCGGGCGGAAGCAGCCAGGCTGGTCATGAGCCCACTCGGCGACTCCATGCCGAGGTGAAGGAGCTGATCACCATGACGAACCTGGCGGGATTCCCTGAGCGCCCGGTCCGGGTGAACGCGCGTATCGACTCGCCACTGTCCCGATGGCTGTGGCTCGTGAAGTGGATCCTCGCCATTCCGCACTACGTGGTGCTGTTCTTCCTCTGGATCGCCTTCACCGTAGTGACCGTGATCGCGTTTTTCGCCATCCTGTTCACCGAGCGCTATCCCCGGGGCCTGTTCGACTTCAACCTGGGTGTGCTGCGCTGGAGTTGGCGGGTCTCGTACTACTCGTACGACGCCCTGGGCACCGACCGGTACCCGCCGTTCAGCCTGGGCGAGGAACCGGATTACCCGGCACGGCTGGACATCGCCTACCCCGAGCGGCTCTCCCGCGGCCTGGTACTGGTCAAGTGGTGGCTCCTGGCCATCCCGCACTACGTGGTCATCGGCTTCTTCCTCGGCGGCGCCCAGTTCGGATGGTGGTCCGGCGGGCTGATCGGCGTGCTGACGGTCATCGCGGCCGTGATCCTGGCCTTCACCGAGAAGTATCCGAAGGACCTGTTCGACCTGATCATCGGCTTCAACCGGTGGGTCCTGCGCGTCACCGCCTACGTCGCTCTGATGACGGACGCGTACCCACCGTTCCGCCTGGACCAGGGCGGCTCCGAGAACAATGCTCCGCAGCCATGGCCGTGATCACCGCGCTGGTGGCCGCATTCCCCGAGCGGCCGTGGCAGCACGTCGGCCAGGAACCGGAAGTCGGCGCGGCCCGGAACGGCGAACGCGCCGATGACTGCGTGTCTGTCACCGCAGCGGCGGCCGGGCCCGCGGCCTTGGCCGTCAGCGTTCTCCCTCGGCGGGCACGCCGTCTAGCGGAAAGGGCGGGGACGGGTGCCATTCGCGGTCGGCCTGCGGGCCCGGGTGCGGCACCACGAAGCGATGCCTGCCGCATTCGATCTCCTTGGGTTCGAGACCCGGCAGGACGACCGTCGCGACCGACCCGGTCGGTACGGTGACGTCGACGCGGAGTTCACCCTCGGCCCGCTCCCACGCGACCTCGGCCAGGCCGTAGGGAGTGCGGTGCGCCGTGCGTGCCCACGAGATCCGCCCCCCGGGTCGCGGCTCGATCCGCAGCGACCGGTACCCCGGCGAGCCGGGCCCGAGCCCGGCGACCACCCGATGCATCCAGTCGGCCACCGCGCCGAAGGCGTAGTGGTTGAACGACGTCATCTCCCCGGGGTTGACCGAACCGTCGGGGAGCATGGAGTCCCAGCGCTCCCAGACCGTGGTGGCCCCCATCGTCACCGGATACAGCCAGGAGGGGCACTCGGTCCGGAGCAGCATCTGGTACGCGTCGTCGATCGCTCCCGCGGACGTGAGGGCGTCGCAGATCACCGGGGTGCCGAGGAAGCCGGTGGCGACTCTGTGGCCCTTCTCCCGCACCAGCCGCACCAGTTGCCGTGCCGCCCGCGCGCGCTGTCCGGCGTCGGGCAGCAAGGCGAACTCGAGTGCCAGGGCGTAACCGGTCTGCCCGGAGTCGGCGATCCGGCCGCCCTGGGTCACGTACTCGTCGTGGAACGCCTGCCGGACCCCGCTCGCGAGCTCGCCGTACTTGGCCGCGTCCGCTTCCTCGCCGATCACCGCGGCGATCCGGGACAGCAGGCCGGCGACGTGCGCACGGTAGGCGGTAGCCACCAGGTGCGCGTCGGTCTCGGCCTGCCAGGGCGCGTCCGGAGGTGCCGCCGGGTCGAGCCAGTCGCCGAGCTGCAACGCCGGCTTGTCGAAGAGGCCGGCCGGCCCCAGCGACGCGGTCACGCCGTCGACCCAGGCCCGCATGCTCGGGTACTGGCGGCGGAGCAGCCCCGCATCGCCGAACCGCTGGTGGAGCACCCAGGGGACGATCACCGCGGCGTCACTCCAGCCGGCCGTCGGAGCCGGCTCCGCGAACGGGCCCGGGAAGTCGATCCGCGGCACGAACAGCGGGACGACGCCCTCCGCGGTCTGGTCCGCGGCGAGATCGGCCAGCCAGGAGGTGAGCAGGCCGGCGCAGTCGAAGAGGTAGGCCGCCGTGGGCGCGAAGACCTGGAGGTCACCGGTCCAGCCCAGGCGCTCGTCACGTTGCGGACAGTCGGTGGGGACGTCGACGAAGTTGCCGCGCATCCCCCACACGACGTTGTCGTGCAGACGGTTGAGCAAAGGGTCGGAGCACTCGAACCAGCCGGTCCGGCGCATGTCCGAGTGGTAGACGACCGCCGTCGCCTCGAGTTCGTCGTAGTCACCGCTCACCTCGGCGTAGCGAAAGCCGTGCAGGGTGAAGGACGGCTCCCAGCGCTCGCCGTCGGCGTCTCCGGCGAGCACGTACCGGTCCGTGGCCGTGGCCGTACGCAGCGGTCGCACCCCGAGTTCGCCGCTCTCGAGCACCTCGGCATGGCGCAGGGTGACGGTCGCGCCGCGTCGGCCGCACACCCGGATGCGGAGTCGTCCCACCAGGTTCTGGCCGAAGTCGAGGACGGTACGGCCCGAGGGAGTGGTGATCGTGTCGACCGGCACGCGCTCCTCGACGGCCCGGACGGGCGGCCCCGACGGAGCCACCAGGGTGGCGGGGTCGCGCTCGCCTCGGTGCACACCACCCCACTCCTGGTCGTCGAATCCGGGAGACGACCAGCCGGGGAGTGCCATCGTCGCGTCGTAGGTCTCGCCCTCGTAGAGATCCGCGGACCGGACCGGCCCGGTCGAGGAGCGCCAGCCCTCGTCGGTGGGGATCACCTGGCGCCGGCCGTCGGCGTAGTCGATCTCGAGCTGGGCGAGCAGGCCCAGCGAGCTGCCGTAGGTGTCGCGCCACCCGGGCACGAACCCGACCCGTCCTCGCCACCAGCCGTCGGCGACCTGCACCCCGATCGCGTTCTCACCGGCGCGCACCTGCCCGGTGACGTCGTAGGTCTGGTAGCGCAGCCGATGGTGGTAGCTGGTCCATCCCGGGGCGAGGGCGTCGTCGCCGACCCGCTCACCGTTGAGTTCGGCCACATAGAGCCCGTGCGCCGTGATGTAGAGGCGGGCGCGGGCGATCTCGCCGTCGGCGACGAAGGAGCGGCGCAGGAGTGCCGCAGGCCCCCGCTCGTCCCCGGCCGGTTCGATCAGCGTGGCCTTCCAGTCGTGGGCGAGGAGACCGCGTTCCACGCCGACCGGGTCGCTCCAGTCGGAGACCTCGCCGTCGGTGCCGATGACGCGGACCCGGACCTCGCGCGCTTCGCGGGACGCCAGCGGCCTCGCGGGCCACGGCACCAGCACGGAGTCGGCCGAGTCGACATGGAAGAACTCGTCGCCGATGGTCAGCTCGTAGGCGGCCTGTCGTCGGCCCTGCTGCTGACTCGCGACCTGCCAGGAGAGCCGCGGGCGGTCCTCCCCGATGCCGAGCGGATCGTCACGATGTTCGAAGCGGACGGCGGAGACCTCATCCACGGCGCAGCTCCGCGACCAGGTCGCCGTAGAGGCCCGCGCTCGGCTTCGGTGTGCGCTCGAAGGTGACGGGGTCGAAGCTGTGCAGCCCGAGCTTGGGCCCGAAGCCGAAGATCCACTCGAAGTTGTCCACAAGAGTCCAGTGGAAGTAGCCGAGCACCGGGACGCCGGCGTCCATCGCCTGCTGCAGCCCTGCCAGCGACGGCTCGATGAAAGCGGCGCGCTTCGTGTCGTCGTCCGTCTGCATGCCGTGCTCGGTGACCAGGACCGGCACGCCGCTCACCGCGTGGGCGTATTCCGCGCAGCTGCCGAGCGACGCCGGGTCGGTGCGGTTCATCACCCCGCCCTCGGCGGGTGTGCCGTCGGGGTTCACCGCACGCTTCGCGTCGTAGTGGTGCCGCTCGTAGTTCTGGACGCCGATGAAGTCGTCCTCGCGAGCGAGCTCGAGCCAGGGCTGGTAGACCTCGGCGCGCTTGCGGTCCCGCAGGGTGGGATCCGGGCCGTGGACGAGGTCGTCCACGATCGCGATCGACAGGCCGACGGGAAGATCCGCGCGACGCGCCTTGATCGCCGCGCGAGCCGCCCGGTGCCCCGCGGCCTGGCCCGCGAGCAGGGCGCCGGACTCCTCGGCGAGCGTGATGTTGGTGAGGCGGTAGCGCTCGACGCCGGCCGCCCGGGTGCAGGCCTCCAGCGTCTCCCGCTCCAGGTCCCGGACGAAGTCGGGCAGCCCGGCCCAGGCGAGCATCGGCGGCAGGTTGGGTTCGTTCATCGTCACCGCCACCTCGATCCGGTCACCGAAGGCCGTCATGATCCGGTCGCAGAACCGGGCGAAGCGTTCCGGGGCTTCGGCGTCCAGCCATCCGCCGCGCGCGGCGAACCAGTGCGGGGCGACGAAGTGGTGGAACGTGACGACCGGCGCCAGACCTCGCTCGACGCAGTGGTCGACGATCGCCTCGTAGTGGGCCAGCGCGGCGGCGGAGAACTCGCCCTCGACGGGTTCGACGCGCGCCCACTCGACGGAGAAGCGGTAGGCGTTGAGGTTCAGGGCGGCGGCCAGGTCGACATCCTCGCGCCACCGTTCCCAGCCGTTGCAGGCCTTGCCCGAGCGCTCTTTGAAGACGGTCGGTGTCACGTTCTCGGCGAACCAGCAGTCGCTGGTCACGTTGTCGCCCTCGGTCTGGTGGCCGGCGCTGGCCACTCCCCAGAGGAAGCCGTCGGGGAACTGGTGCATGGGATCTCCCTAGGTGGTGCGAGGTCAGTGGGTCGCAAGTGGTGCGAGAGTCAGTGGGTCGCGCGAAGCGCGGCGGCCTCGTCGAGGCGGTGGCAGGCCGCGGAGGCGTCACCGGTGCCGGTGAGCGGCGGGCGCTCGGTGCGGCAGAGGTCCCCCGCGAGCGGGCACCGGTTCACGAACGGACAGCCCGTCGGTGCCGCCGCGGCCGTCCCGGCCGCGCCGATGCCCAAGGCTTCGCGCGCGGCGCGACGGAGAGCCTGCTCGGCCGGATGGGGCACGGGTGCGGCCGCGGTCAGCGCCACGGTGTAGGGGTGACGCGGTTCCTGGGTCACCGACTCGACATCGCCCTGCTCCATCACCTGGCCGCGGTAGAGGACCACGACCCGCTGGGAGAGGAACCGGACGACGCCCAGGTCGTGCGCGATGAAGAGCAGGGCGAGTTGTCGCTGGTCACGCAGATCGGCCAGCAGGTTCAGCACATGCGCCTGGGTCGAGAGATCGAGAGCGCTGACCGGCTCGTCGAGCACGATCACCCTCGGGTCGCAGACCAGGGCGCGGGCGATCGCCACGCGCTGACGCTGACCACCGGAGAACTGCGCCGGATAGCGCTCGATCGCATCGCTCGGGAGACCGACCGCCTCGAGCGCCTCCCGGGCCCGCTGCTCCTGCTCCTGCTTCGGCACGCGCAGCACCCGTAGCGGCTCCACCAGGGTCTGGCCGATGGTCTGGGCCGGGTTGAGGGAGGAGTAGGGGTCCTGGAAGACCGCGCGCAGGTCGATCGCGCTGACCCGGCGCTGCCGCAGCGAGGCCGTGGTGATGTCCGTCCCGTTCAGTGCGATCGACCCGGAACTCGCCGCCTGCAGTCCCAGGATCGCCTTGCCGATGGTCGACTTGCCGGAGCCGGACTCACCGACGAGCCCGAGGGTCTCGCCCGGCGCGATGTCGAAGCTGACCCCGTCGACGGCGGGAGGCGTCCTGTGGCGACGCCCGTAGTGGACGACGAGATCCCGCACGCGGAGGGCTGACTGGTTCATCGGACGACTCCGGATTCGTTCGGCGTGGCCGTGCTCGGCGCCAGGGTCAGCGGACGGATGCAGCGCGCGGTACCCGCGCCGTGCGCCGGCGCCGCCGCGATCGGCTCGTGACATTCGGGAGTGGCCAGGGGACACCGGCTCGCGAACCGGCAGCCGGTGGGCCAGTCCTTCGGCGCCGGCACCGTGCCTGGAATCGAGGGCAGCCGGCCCGGGACCGCCTCCCCCTGCGGGATGTGGGGGTTCGCGCTCAGCAGCGCGCTCGTGTAGGGATGCGCGGGCTGGTCCAGGACCTCGGCCACGGTCCCGGACTCGACCACTTGACCGGCGTACATGACGGCGACGTCGTCGCACAGGTCCGCCACCACACCGAGGTCGTGGCTGACCAGGACGACCGACAGGCCGGTGCTGCGCACCAGCGAGCGCAACAGACTGAGGATCTCCGCCTGCACGGTCACGTCCAGAGCGGTGGTCGGCTCGTCGGCGATCAGGAGCTTCGGCGAGCCGGTGAGCGCGAGGGCGATGCATACGCGCTGGGCCATGCCGCCGGACAGTGCGTGAGGGTGGCTGCGCAGGATGCGCTCGGGGTCGACGATCCCGACCTGGGCGAGCAGGTCGAGCGCGATGCGGCGGGCCTCGTCGCGGCCGACCCGGCGGAAGCGGCGGATGGGCTGAGTGAGCTGATGGCCGATGGAGAACATCGGGTCGAGCGCGACCATCGGCTCCTGCGAGATCAGCGCGATGTCCCGCCCGCGGACGGCCTGGTACTGCTTGTCGGAGAGCCCGACCAGATCCCGGCCCTCGAAGAGGACGGAGCCGCCGCTGACCTCGACGCCGTCGGGCAGCAGTCCCAACAGCGACCGTGCGGTCATCGTCTTGCCGCACCCGGACTCGCCGACCAGGCCGAGCACGGTGCCGGACCGGACCGACACCGAGACACCGGTGACCAGTTCCGTGCCCTCCACGACGCCGACGTGCAGATCACGCACCTCGAGCAGGGCTCCATCGGTCCGGGGGGATGCCTCGCCCGCGGCCGGAGCCGCTGCCGGAGGCCGAATCGCTCGCCGCGCGGGGCGGCGGGCGGAGGCGGTCCGCTCCCGCTCACCGGCCAGGGCGTCGGCGATCTGGTTGGCCGCGATCACGGTCAGCGCGAGCACGACACCGGTGGGAACCATCATCCAGGCGTCGTCGTAGATGTGCTGCTGAGCGTCGCCGATGAGGCCGCCCCAGCTCGGCGCCGGTATGGCCGGCCCGTAGCCCATGAAGGCCAGGCCGGCCTCGATCAGGATGCCGAGCGCGAAGAGCTGCGCCGCCTGGACGGCGATCGTGGTCGCCATGCCGGGCAGCACGTGACGCACGTTCACCAGGAGGGAGCCGACGCCGTTCACCTTCGCCGCGTCGACATGGAGGCGGGTGCGCAGCGACTGGGCCAGCGCGAGCAGGATCCGGTACACCGGCGCCGCGAGCAGAAGTCCGAGAACGGCCATGATGGCCCAGACGTGGACCCCCACCGCGCCGACGAAGGCGAGCAGGATCACGGTGGTCGGCAGGGCCAGGAGCAGCTCGGCGACGCGGCTGAAGGTCCCTTCGACCCTGCGACCGTGCTCGGCCGCGAGCAGCGCCATCGGCACGCCGACGCAGAAGGCCACCGCCACGGACAGCAGTGCCGGGCCGATCGAGATCCAGCCACCGGTGACGATCCGGGAGAAGATGTCGCGGCCCAGTTCGTCGGTGCCGAGCCAGTGCCCGCCCGAAGGGCCTGCCAGTGCGTGAGTGAGGTCCTGCTCGCCGACCTGGAACGGCACCCACCAGCGCGCGGTCGCCGAGGCGATCACGATCGCGGCCAGCCATGCGATCGCGAGCACGGTGACGGGGCGGCGCAGCGGGGCCGGCGGTCGGCGCCGGCCTGACGTCGGCTCGGACGCCGCGGGCACCTGGACGGTTTCGGTGAAGGTGTTCACGCGGCACGAACCTTCGGGTCGAGGGCGGCGAGGACGAGGTCGAGGACCAGATTGGTGACGACCACGACCACGGTGGCGATGACGACGACGCCCTGGACCGCGGGGAAGTCGTGGGTGTTGATCGCGCCCTGTGCGGCCTGGCCGAGACCGGGCAGCGCGAAGAGCTGCTCGATGATGACCGAGCCGCCGAAGAGGGCGATGAACTGGATGCCGATCACCGACACCACCGGCGCACCGGCGAAGCGGAGCGCGTGCAGGTAGCGGATCCGCCAGACCGGCGTGCCGAGGGCCCGCAGGGTGCGGATGTGCTCCTGCCGCAGCGCGTCGGCCATGCCGGCCCTGGTCGTGCGCGCGATGATCGCGGCGCCGGTCAGCCCCAGCGCGAGCACCGGGAGAACCAGACTCTGGACGTACTGCGCCGGCGAGGTCATGAACCCGACGTAGCCGGTGGCGGGCAGCAGACGCGCCTTCACCGACAGGACGTACACCAGCAGGATGCCGAGCCAGAACTGCGGCAGGGAGAGCATGATCCCGCTGGTCACCGTGATCAGGCGATCGAGTCTGCCGCGGCGCACCGCCGCCACGACTCCGGCCAGGATCCCCAGGATCGCGCTGAACAGGGTCGCGAAGACGGCCATCGAAGCGGTGACCGGTACGCGCTGCATCAGGTCCGGCCAGATGCCGTGGCCATCGATCAGCGAGACCCCGAGGTCGCTGCGGACCGCGTGTCCGAGCCAGCTCGCGTACTGGGCGACGAGCGGACGGTCCCAGCCGAGCCGGACGTTCTCCGCCGCGATCTGGGCCCTGGTCGCCCCCTCTCCGGCAGTGATGGCTCCTGGGCTGCCGCCGGAGGCGTGCACCAGGAGGAAGCTCAGGACGGAGGCCACCAGGACGGTGACGACACCGAGCCCGACACGACGGGCGACGTAGGTGAACATGGCATGAGTTCCTTTCCGAGATCACGGCACCGGGCACGTTGTCCTGTCGGCCGGCCGGCGGTCCCGAGGACCGCCGGCCGACCGTCGGCAACGGTCAGGCGACCGGCTTGAAAGAGCTCAGCAGCGGGTAGCCGTCGGTGCCGGGATAGGTCGGCGCCTTGAGCACCTTGGCGTTGTAGCCGGCGTACGCGTACTGCTCCGCGACCGGGATCAGCCAGCCCTCGTCGATCAGCGCGCCGTTCAGCTTCTTCAGCGCGGCGGCGTGGTCCGTGCCGGAGGCGTTCGAGGCCGCCCCGAGCGCGGCCCCGATCACCGGGTCCTGCGCCTTGTGCGGGTTCGCGAAGCCGCCCACGAGAACCCCTGCGGTGACGCCGATCTCGTTGCTCATCGTCAGCGGGATGAAGCCGAGCGGCTGGGTGTTGACCGCGGCGAAGAGCTGTCCGGTCGAGGTGGTGACGTCGATCTTCATGTCGACGCCGATCGCCTTGAACTGGTTCTGCAGGAACTCCAGCGCGGCCTGATCGGTCGGGCTGGCGGTGACGGTGAACGAGAACCCGTTCGGGTGGCCGGCCTTCCTCAGCGTCTGCTTCGCCTTGGCGACGTCGTACGCGTACTTGGTGTTCAGCGCGGGGTCGTAGCCGGGCGAGGACTTGGGGAAGGCGTTGGCCGTCGGCTCGGCGCCCTTCGCCACGGTCTTGACGAAGGCGTCCCGGTCGATCGCGTAGCTCAGTGCCCGGCGGACGTCCTTGTCGGCGAACGGCTTCGAGGTGACCCCGGTCTTGTCGAAGACCAGCAGGTCCAGCATCGTGCCGCCGTTCTTGGCCAGCGAGACGCCGTTGGACGCCGCCGTCTGCTCGGTGGACGTGTCGATGAGCGACACGTCCGTCTGCCCGGAGATCTGCGCGTTCAGACGAGCGTTCTTGTCCAGGTACGGCTTGTAGGCGATCGTCCGGAACGGGTAGGTGCCCGTGTTCGTGCCGGGCCGACGGCTCATCGTGTAGCTGCTGCCCTTGACCGCGGCGTTCATCTTGTACGGGCCCGAGCCGTCCGGGCCCTGGTTGAGCAGGCTCGGGTCACTGATCGCCTTAGCTCCGACGATCGCCCCGGGGACGCCCATGAGGTTCGTCTGGAACGACCCCTGCGCGGTGGGGAAGGTGAGCACCACGGTGTCCGCGCTCGGGGCCGTGACGTCCTTGATCTCGGTCGAGCCGCCCTTGGCGAAACCGGAGTAGGCCTGGAGCTTGGAGTTGCTGCGACGGTCGAGGTTGTCCTTGACCAGCTGAGCGGTGAGCTTGGAGCCGTCGGTGAAGGTGACACCGGACTTCAGTTTCAGCGTCATCTGGGTCTTGGCCTTGTTGTAGCTGAAGGTCGAGACGAGCTCGGGGACGGGCTGACCGTCGGTGCCCTCCGCGAAGAGCGACTGGTAGACCGACTCGTAGAAGAGTCGCTGGCCACCGCCGTAGAGCAGCGGGTCGTAGCCCTGCGGTGCCGGGTCGGAGTCGTAGCCGATGGTGAGTGTGGTGCTCGAAGAGCGACCAGCGCTGTTCGTCGAAGAGCCGCACGCCGCCAGAGAGACGGTGGCTACCGCCAGAGCCAGCGTGCTGACTCCCAGACGCTTGAAGGTGAAGCCGGTCATCGAAGCCTCTCGGGTTGTCCAGGTCGGGGTCTTGGCCCGACTTGGGGAGAACAATGAGTGGCGCCAGTCACACAAGTCAGCAATGATTGCCATTGATTGAAACGCGCGCTTAATCGGAAGGTGTTATTCGTGAGCGAGACGGCTGCCGCCCCGGCCCCACGCCGGGGCAAGCGCCCACCGCAGGGAGAACCCGTCATCGACCGGGCGCTGTCGCTGCTCGACGCGTTCGACGTGACGCGGCGGCATCTGACGTTGCGCGAGCTGAGCGTGCTGACCTCCATTCCGGTCAGCACGACGTTGCGGCTGGCCAACCGGCTGCTCGACTGGGGTGCTCTCGAGCGGGACGAAGCCGGCCGGTACTCGATCGGCCTGCGGCTGCTGGAGGTCGCCTCACTCGCCCCGCGCGGTCACGGTCTGCGCCAGACGGCTCTGCCCTTCATGAGCGACCTGGGAGCGGTCACGCATCAGCACGTGCAACTCGCGGTCCGCGACGGTCTTGAGGCGACGCTGGTCGAGCGTCTCTCGGCGCACCGAGCGGTCCAGGTGCGGTACCGGGTCGGCGGCAAGATGCCCCTGCACGCGACCGGCATGGGGCTGGCGCTCCTCGCCTTCGCACCGGCCGAGGTGCAGGACGAACTGCTCGCGCGGCCGCTGCACAGCGAGCCGGACAAGGTGTTGATCCCGGCCGCGGCGATGCGGCGCACGCTCGCCGAGGTGCGCAGGGAGCGGGTGGCCATCTTCCGTCGTACCGAGCTGGAGACGCTGGTGGCGGTGGCGGCGCCGATCTTCGACGAGCGCGACGAGGCCGTCGCCGCGATCGGCGTGCTGCTCCCCGAACGGGAGGCGCAGCCACGCCGGCTCACCTACGCGGTGAGAATCGCCGCGCAGGGCATCTCGCGCGCCCTCGGCGCCCCCAGCGCGGCCTTGCCGGCGGCGGCACTCAGGACGTGAAGGTGTGCCGGCCGGGGCCGACCACGTCCGCTTCGCCGTTCGGCAGGACGACCTCGGCGGTCGTCCCCGGGGGCACGACGACCTCGAGAAGCAGCCGGCCACCTGTGAGCTGCCACGCAGACTCGATGCGTCCATGGGGCGACTCGAGCGCCGCGGAGGCCGCGGTGAGACCGCCGCCCGGAAGCGGGGCCACCCGGAAGCGGCGGTAGGCCGGATCGAGGGGCCGCAGCCCCGCGGTGTGACGGTGGAGGAAGCTGATCACCGCCCCCTTCGAGTAGTGGTTGAGCGACTCGTGGGGCGTGCCGTCGTCCGCGATCCCGTTCCAGCGCTCCCAGACCGTGGTCGCACCGCGATCGATCATGTGCAGCCAGGACGGCGGACCGTCCTGGAACAGGAGCTCGTAGGCAAGATCCGCCTGGCCGTGTTCGGCCAGCACCGGCAGGAGGAAGGGCGTCGCCAGGAAGCCGGTGCCGACATGGGTGCCCGCGGCCCGGACGAGGCAGACGAGCTGCGCCACGACGTTCGGCACGGCCTCCTCCGGGACGAGCCCGAAGGTCAGGGCCCGCACGAGGTTGGCCTGGGTGGCCGGGCGCACCGTGCCGTCGGCGGCGAGGAACTCGGTGCGCCAGGCGGCGGTGACGCGGTCGGCGAGCTCGGCGTACCGTGCCGACTCCGCCGGCTTGTCGAGCACCTCGGCGATACGGGCCATCAGCCCCGCCGAATGCGCGAAGTACGCCGTGGCGACATCGCTCTTGTCGGCGGCGACGAAGGCGCCGAAGTCGCCGACCTCGTTGCCCGGCTCCAGCCACTCACCCCAGTGGAAGCCCGTGTCCCACAGGTAGCGCTCGTGCGGCGCCTCGGGGCCGGTGCGCCCTGGGTGCCGGCCGGCGGCGGCCATCCGCTCGGCACGGCCGACCCAGCGCACCATGTTCGGCCACAGATCGGCCAGGATCCGCTCGTCGCCGTACGCGCGGTAGAGCTCCCAGGGCACGATGACGACGGCGTCACCCCAGCCGGCCGAACCCTGCAACGGCGCGGTGGGACCGTTCGGGCCCTCTGCCGGGCCGTGCGGCGAGATGTTGGCGATGGTGCCGTCGGGCCATTGCTCGATCGCGACGTCGCCCAGCCATTTGGCCGAGAATCCGGCGACGTCGTACAGGAACGCGGCCGTCGGCGCGTAGAGCTGCCAGTCTCCGGTCCACCCCGCCCGCTCCCGGTGGGGACAGTCGGTGGGGATGTCGCAGGCGTTGTCGCGGAAGCTCCACACGGCGGCCTCGTGGAGCCGGTTGATCCGCTCGTCGCTGCACGAGAACCATCCGGTGCGGCGCAGATCGCTGTGCACCACGACGCCCGTGACGTCCTCCGGCGTCAGATCGTCGGGATGGCCTTCGATGGTGACGTACCGGAAGCCGTGGGTGGTGTGCCGCGGCTCGAAGACGTCACCGGGCCGGCCGGCGGAGATGACGCGGTCGACCTGCCCGGCGGGAAGCGGCGCGGGCAGGAACGGCACCGCGGGTCTGAGGTGGTCGGTGGTGAGATCGCCCTTCGGATCGAGCGCCTCACCGTGTACGAGCGTCACCTCGCCGCCCGCCGGGCCGAGGTTGCCCAGACGGACCCAGCCGTTGATGTTCTGGCCCAGGTCGACCAGTTGCCGGTCGTCGCCCCGTCGTACCACCGACCTCGGCCGTAGCTCTTCGATGCGACGCGTCGGTGGCGCCGGCGACCAGAACAGCGTGTCGTAGCCCAGGCCGGCCGGCTCCACGGGGCGCCATCCGGCCGCGTCGGTGGCACGCCGGTCGTCGGACACGCCGTCGATCAGGTCGGCGCGGACGAGGCTCGACGGCCGTGACTCCCAGTCCGCGTCGGTACCGAACACCTCGGTGGTGCCGTCGGCGTACTCCACGTGCAACTGCGCGAGGAACGCCGTGCGTTCACCCCACTGATCGACCGCACGGAAGATCCCGACCTGACCGCGGAACCAGCCGTCGCTGAGCAGCGCCGTCCAGGTGACCGGCCCCGGCCGGAGCAGCGGGGTGGCGTCGTAGGCCTGAACCGGCACCCGGGCGGAGTAGTGCGTGTACCCGGGGGTCAGCTCGAGATCGCCGACCCGGACCCCGTCGAGGAAGGTCTCGTAGAGACCGTGCGCCGTCGCGTAGAGCCGGGCGCGGCGTACCGGCCCCCGGACGACCAGGCGACCGCGCAGCTCGTACGCGGGGCGCGGGGCCTTGGGGAGCGGGTCCGGTTCGCCGGGCCGGATCCACGAAGCGGTCCAGTCGCCGGCGGCGAGCAGGCCCGTCTCGAAGCTCGCCGCGGCCGACCAGCCGGACTCCCCTCGATCGGTCCGCACCCGCACCCGCCAGCTCACCGGCTGCGCCGACCCGACCGGATCGAACGGCCATGCCTCAAGGACGGTCCCGGCGGACTCGACCCAGTCCGAGTCGTGCACCGCACCACCGAACTCCGCCCGGATCCGGTACGCCGTCTGCGCGCGCGTGCCCTCCGGGAGCCGCCAGGACAGCCGGGGCGCGGGTTCACCGAGCCCGAGCGGAGAACCGAGGTGCTCGACGGCCGGTGTGGTCGGCGCGCTCATGCGTCGAGGGGCACGGGCCGGCCGACCGTGGCCGCGATCAGGTCCAGCGCTGCGGCGGTCGGCCCCAACGTGGCCGGGAGATTGAGGTAGCCGTGCATCATCGAGCGCACCATCACCTGGCGCACGTCCACGCCCGCGGCCGCGAGCGCCGCCGCGAAGGCCTCTCCGGAGACCCTCAGGTCGTCGTACTCGGCGTTGAGCACCAGCGTCGGGCACATCCCCCGCAGGTCGGCCAGGATCGGGAAGGCGTATCCGTCGGCCTTGCTGAGCGGGCCACCGAGGTAGTTCTGATTGAGGAAGCCGTGCGCCTCCGGCGGGAAGTGGAACACCTGGGGCACGTGGCTCATCAGCTCGGCCAGCTCGGGACCGAGCGGCGGGAGCACCGCGTGGGCGACGCCGTAGGCGAAGATCAGGTGGGCGGGGGGCAGGCGGTCCTCGTCGCGCAGCTTCAGGGCGGCTCCCGCGGCGAGGTTGGCGCCGGCGCTGGCCCCGCCGACCGAGATCCACTCGGGATCGACACCCAGATCGGCCGCGTTCTCGCGGACCCAGCGCACCACGGCCACGACGTCGTCGTGGGGCACGGGGTAGTGCACGCCGTTCTGACACAGCCTGTAGTCGACCGAGACCACGACCGCGTCGGCACGCTGCGCCACCTCCCGCGAGGTCCAGTCCGCCTCGGGCATGTCCAGGTCGCCCATCATGAAGGCGCCGCCGTGCATCCACACGAGTGCGGGGCGCCCGGTCGTTCCTGGACGCTCGCCGTAGACCCGTACCGGCACCGGACCGTGCGGCCCGGGCGCCTGTGCCGCGCGAACCGCGACGTCGGGGACTTCGTAGTCCGGCCAGGACTCGAACGCGACCCGCCGCTCGGCGTACTGCGGGTCCTCGAAGAAGGCTTGCATGCTGGGAACACCCTCGATGTGCGCGAAGCGCTGGAGGGTCTCAGGATGAATCGGCATGCGTCGCAGCGTTCCGGTCGCGCTGATCCACGTCACCTGGCCGCTCCATTGAATGGAACGCCAGGACCGACTGAACGGAACGTCAGGACCGGCCCGAGTACCGGAGCCGGCGGACCCGGACCGCGCCCTCGGTCGCGAACGGCCCGACGACCCGGCCCGTGAACGCCTTGGCGGTCTCGAAGCACCAGTGCCGGCCGTCCAGTTCGGCAAGCGTCACGTCGTCGTCCGCCACCCGGGCGGTCAACCGGATCCGGTCGCCCCCGACCGCACCGGCGGAGAAGTCGGAGGGCGGCGGCGCCGACGCGATGGTGAGCTCGACGTCTCCGCACGGCAGGGTGGCGTGCCAGGTCCGGTCGAATCCCGCCACCACCACCCGCGCCTCGACCTCGACCCCGGTCGCGGTGGCCCGGGCCTCCAGGGCCACCAGGTTGTCCTCCGCGTTGCGGAAGGCGAGGCCCCCGCGCCCCCCGCGCCCCTCCCGGACGTCGAAGACGGCGCTCACCACGGCGCCCAGATGCCGCTGCCGACGCCCGACGAAGGCCGGTCGCGGGCCGTCCAGCCCGGTGTGACCGGAAGTGCGCCGGATGAGGAGACCGTCGGGCGTGGGAGTGGCGACCGCGCCCGGCAACTGGCGTACGGCGATCCAGACCGGGTCGGTCAGCGCGTCCGGCGCGCCGAGGTCGTAGGTGACCTCCTCGTCCGGCGCCGGAGGCAACTCGGTCAGCCGCGCGCTCGGCCAGTCGTCGGCCCAGTCGACGTCGGCCAGGAAGGTCTCGCGGCCGAGGGGCGAGAACGACTGCCCCAGCCCCACCGGCCGGACCCCGAGGCAGACGAGCGCCGTCCCCGAGTCGGTCTCGACGAGGTCGGCGTGGCCGAGGTTCTGCTCCGGCCGGCCGGTGCCGGCGGCGGTGAGGACCGGATTCCCCGGGCAGCTCTCGAACGGTCCGTCCGGCCTTCGGGCGCGGGCCACCGTGACGGCGTGGCCGCGGTCCGTGCCCCCTTCGGCCACCACCAGGTACCACCATGCGCCACGGCGGTAGAGGTGCGGGCCCTCGGGGGAACAGCCGCCGCTGCCGGCCCAGACCGGCCGGGGCGTGTCGATGGCCCGGCCGGTCGTCAGGTCGACGCGGACCTGCTGGATCGGGTCGGGATGGCGGGCGAACGTGATGATCGCGGTGCCGTCGTCGTCCCAGGCGAGATCGGGGTCGATCCCGTCGACGGCGGGGATGCTCACGCCGTCGCTCCACGGCCCGGCCGGATCGGTCGCCGTGAAGACGACGCAGCCCCGGCCGCCGAGGAAGACGGTGACGACGAGGTGGAAGAGGCCGTCGCGGTGGCGCAGTGTCGGGGCCCAGACTCCGCCGGGCGTCGGGATTTGATCGAGCTCGACCTGCTCCGGCCTGGTCGCCACATGACCGATCTGACGCCAGTCCCGCAGATCGGTGCTGTGGTAGACCGGCAGCCCCGGCAGGTATTCGAACGACGAGGTGACGAGGTAGTAGTCGTCACCGACCCGCACCACGCTGGGGTCCGGGTTGAACCCCGGGATCAGCGGACGGGTCATGACGTGACGAGCTTCTGCAAGAAGGCGAGCGACTGCTCTTGCAGGGCGGTCACGTCCGCGGCGCCGTCCCAGAAGTGGCTCGCGCCGGGCACGAGCACCAACTGCGCGGACCCTCCCGCCGCGGTCAGGGCCGCGGCGAAGTCGACGCTCTGCGCGGTCGGCACCATCGTGTCGCTGTCGCCGTGCATGACCAGTACGGGCGGCGCGTCGGCACGCACGTGGTGGATCGGGCTGGCCTCGCGGGCGAGGTCCAGGACCTTCGCGGCCGGCGCTCCCAGGAAGAACGCCTCACGTGTCAGGGGATCGGCGGGGTCGGGCATGGCGGTCAGGTCGGTGACCGGGAACCACGCGACCGTTCCGGCCACGGCGGAGCCGGTCAGCGCGGCCAGCAGAGCGAGGTGCCCGCCGGCGGAGTCGCCCCAGAGGAACACCTGCCCCGCGCCGACCCCGTGGGGCGTCATGACCTCGGCCACGGCCGCGACCGCGGCGCGAACGTCGTCGGCCGCGGCCGGGTAGGTCGCCTCGCCGCTGAGCCGGTAGTCGATCGCCGCCACCGCGAAACCCGCCCGCACCATCGCGGGGTAGAAGTCCTCACCCAGGCGCGGCAGCGGATGACGACGCGAACCGCGTCGCCACCCACCGCCGTGCACGTGGACGATGACCGGCACCTCGACAGTGCCCGCCGCGGATACCGCGTCGGGCAGGTACAGGTCGAGCTCCAGCGGGCGGAAGCCCGGGATCACGGCGTACTCGACGTCGTCGAACCGCCTCATGCAGCACCGCGCGTGAGCTGCTCGGCGCCCTTGTGGAACCGGCCGCCCTGCACGATGGCGACGAGGTTCCCGGCGTCCTGCAGCACGGTCACGTCATTCGTCGGGTCGCCGTCCACGACGAGGATGTCGGCCAGGTACTCCGGCGCCAGGAGGCCGACCGGGAGGTCGAGGACCTGACCTCCGTGGAAGGTTGCCGCCTTGAGTGCCTCCAGCGGGCTGTAACCGAAGAGCTCGACGAAGAGTTCGAGGTCGCGGGCGTTGCGGCCTATCGGGTTGTTGGGGAAGCCGTAGTCGCCGCCCGGCAGCACGCGCAGTCCGCGCCTGCGGAGCTCGGGGTAGAGCTTCGTCATCGCGTCGAGCGCCTTCACCGAGCCCATCTTCCGGGCCATCGCGGTGTCGATGCCGAACTCCTCGCCTTCGTGGACGTTGGCCCACATGATGCCGACGGCGGGCGAGAGGAAGACCGAGTCCTTCGCCTCTTCGAGGAGGTCGATCGCCTCCTGGTCGGCGTAGGAGCAGTGATAGATCGAGCGGAAGCCGCTGGTGACCGCCCGCTTGATCGACTCGGGATTCTGGGCGTGGCAGTTGAGCCAGACACCGGACTCGCGCGCCTGCCGGCCGGCGGCCTGTGCCTCCTCGGCGCTGTACTGGGTCACCATCGACCCGCCCTCGAAGAAGACGTCGTCGTTGCTCATCAGCAGCTTGACGCTGTCGAAGCCGATCGCGGCCTGCTCGCGTATGAACGCGCGCACCGCGTCCGGCCCCGTCTTCTGCTCGCGGGGGCCGTCGGGGCCCATCTGCACCGGGTTGTTGTCGCGCTCGAACGACGCGGCGCGCATCCGGGGTCCCACCGCGGCGCCGGCCTTGATCTGGTCGCGGAGGATCACCTCGGTCGGTACGGGGGTCAGCGAGCCGGCCGAGTAGGCGCTGGTGAAGCCCTGGTCGAGCAGGATGCGCGCGTTGCGCTTCGCGATCTCGAGGTGCTCGTCCGGCGTCGGCATGTGGTGGAAGAAGCTGACGTCCAGCGGCGGGTTGAAGGAGGTGTCGAGGTGACCGACCGCCGAGGGGAAGGTCAGATGGCAGTGCGACTCGGTCATGCCCGGCATGACCGTCCTGCCGGTGCAGTCCACGACCTGGTCGCCCGGTCGCCTCTCCACGCCACCGCCGACGACGACCGCCTCGATCGTCTCGCCGCGGACGACCACATCGGCGCGGACGGCCGGGGTGCCCGAGCCGTCGAAGACGTTGCCGTCGACGAAGAGGATGCGCTGATCGGACATGTCAGGCTCCGATCATGTTGTAGCCGCCGTCGGCGACGAAGTAGCTGCCGGTGATGTGCTGGGCGTCCGCGGTCGCGAGGAGGAGCGCCGTGCCGGCGATCTCCTCGGGCTTCGGGATGTGGTGCATCGGGGTCATCTCCCGCAGCTTCTCGCCGCGTCCGTTCTTGTAGTCCTCACGGTTGAGCATGCGTTCGGTCTCCATGAATCCGGGCGCGAAGGTGTTCACCCGGACCTTGGGCGCGAACGCCTGGGCGTAGGACTTGGTGATGCCGAGGATGCCGTACTTCGCGGCAGCGTACTGCGGTGCCCTTGCACTGCCGCGGACGACGACCGTGGAGCCCACGTTGACGATCGAGCCGCCGCCGGGCTGCTCCAGCATCCGGGAGCCGAACTCGTGGGTGCACACCAAGGTGCCCTTGAGGTCGACGGCGAGTGTGTGGTCGACCGCCTCTTCGGTGATCTCACGCCACGACATCTGGTCACTGGCCATGTCGCCGACGTTGTTGATCGCCACGTCGACCCGGCCGAAGTGGCCCCACACCTCGTCGGCCATGCGCGTGATCTGCGCCCATTCGACGATGTCGGCCTGGACGAGGAAGGCCTTGCGCCCCTCGGCCTCGACCCGGTCGGCCGTACGGCGTGCGCCAGCCTGCGAGCTGCGGTAATGGATCGCGACGTCGGCACCCTCCTGGGCCGCCCGGACGGCGATCTCGGCGCCGAGGCCGGTGCCGGCACCGGTGACCAGGACGACCTTGTCGGTGAATCGCTGCGGAAGATTCATGGGTCTGCCTTTCAGACGAGGGTGCGACCGCCGTCGACGTACATGACGTGGCCCGTCACGAACGCGGACTGCGTGGAGCAGAGGAAGAGCAGGGGTGCGACGACGTCGTCGGCGGTGCCGAGCCGGCCGGCCGGAACGAGGCCGACCATGCCGTCGCGTATGCCGGGCTTGTCGAGGTAGGCGCGCGTCAGATCGGTCTCGGTGTAACCGGGTGCGACGGCGTTGACCGTGACGCCGTGCGGCGCCCATTCGCGAGCCATGACGCGGCAGAGCTGGTTGATACCGCCTTTGGTGGCGGCGTACGGAGCGTGGTTGGCGTGCGCCAGCAGTCCGGAGACCGAGGACAGCAGGACGATCCGGCCGTAGCCGCCGGACACCATCCGGGCGCCGGCCGCCTGGGCGCTCCACACGGCGCTCTTGAGGTTGACGTCGATGATCCGCTCCCAGACGTCGTCGGGCGTCTCGAGCACCGGGCGCCGGTCGTTGATGCCGACCGCGTGCACGAAGACGTCGAGGCCGCCCATCGTCTCGGCGCTCTCGTCGACCGCGGAACGAGCGCTCCGCGGGTCGGTGAGGTCGGCCGCACGGGTCGCGATCGAGAGTCCGGCCTCCACGGCCTGCTTGGCGAGGGCGGCGAGTCGCTCCTCGTCGACGTCCATGACGGTCACGCGGGCACCGTGCCGGGCCAGGCCGAGGGCCGCAGCCGCGCCGATGCCGCCGGCACCGGCCACCAGGGCCGCGCGATGATCGAGTCCGAGCCAGTCATCCATGCGAGGGATGAAAGGCGATGGTGTGTGATCCGCACTACGTTCGTTTCAATCATTGGAACGTGCGGAAGTGCGATGCCATTGCTCGGCACAGCTCTGCATGTACTCCGGCGCGCGCACGACACTCGGCGCCATGACTCGGTTGCCCCGCCTCACCCCAGGTGAACTCGACCTCGACCAACGCCCCCTCTACGACGCGATCACCGGAGGACCACGCGCCGGCGGTCCCCAGCTCTTCGCCCTCACCGACGCACAGGGAAGACTCAACGGCCCCTTCAACGCGATGCTGTTCGCACCCAGGGTCGGGGCGGCCCTCCAGGAGCTGGGCTCGGCGATCCGTTACCGGACCTCGCTCAGCGGTCGAATCCGCGAACTCGCCATCCTCGCGGTCGCGGCCCACTGGGACTCGGCCTTCGAGCGCTACGCCCACGAGCCGATCGGCCGGGCGGCGGGTCTGACCGACGCGGAGATCGCCGCGGTGAACGCCGGCACGGCACCTGAGCTCTCGGACCCCGCCGAAGCCGCCGCCCTGGAACTGGTGCGGGTCCTGGTCGCGCGTGGTGACGCCGACGACGCCGTCTTCGACCGGGCCGTTTCATTGAACGGCATCGAGGCGGTGGTGGAGCTCACCACCCTGGTGGGCTACTACGTGACGCTCGCGCTGCAGTTGCGCGTCTTCCGCGTCGGACCACCAGGAGACTCCGCATGAAACTCGTGACCTTCAACGACGGCCGGGTCGGCTACGTCGACGGCGAGGCCGTCGTCGAGCTCGACGTCCCGTCGATGCGCGACTACTTCGAGCAGGAAGGGAAGGTCGGGGAGACCGGGCGGCGCTTCCCCCTCGAGGAGGTCACCCTGCGGGCGCCGATCGTGCCGAAGAAGTTCTTCCACACCGCCGGCAACTTCACCGACCACCACGACGAGCTGACCGCCGTCGACTGGTCGCACCCGGTGCACAAGGGGATCGTCTTCTTCCAGAACGTCGACGCGATCATCGGTCCCGACCAGCCGATCGTGTACCCCGAGGGGCTCACGAAGGAGCTCGACTACGAACTCGAGCTGGCCATCGTGATCGGCAAGAGCGGCAAGTTCTTCGGGCCGGAGGAAGCCGAGGACTACATCGCCGGCTACACGATCTTCAACGACATCACCGCGCGTGACATCCAGCGCCGC
This sequence comes from Streptomyces sp. NBC_00386, assembly GCF_036063235.1. NCBI lineage: Bacteria > Bacillati > Actinomycetota > Actinomycetes > Kitasatosporales > Streptomycetaceae > Streptomyces > Streptomyces sp. NBC_00386. Next base: position 8,631,481 of record NZ_CP107950.1, on the reverse strand, counting down.
GAGATGCAGTCGGGCGTCTTCTCCTTCTCGAAGGGGATCGACACCTTCTGCCCCATCGGCCCCTGGATCGTCACGAAGGACGAGGTTCCCGACCCGCACGCGCTCGCGATGGAGCTCCGGGTCAACGGCGAGCGGCGGCAGACCGGCAACACCGAGAAGATGATCATCTCGATCCCGCACCTGGTCGCCTACCACTCGGCCCAGGGCTACACGGCCGGCGACATCATCACGACCGGCACGATCTCGGGCGTCGCCGCGGTGCAGCCGAATCCGTTCGACTTCTACCTCCAGCCGGGCGACCGCATCGAGGCGGAGATCGAGGGCGTCGGCACGCTGCGGAACCACGTGGTCGGCTGGAAGGACGCGCACGACACCGAGCCGTTCTCCATCGACCTCTACGGCCCGGCGAACTGAGGCGGAGCAGATGCGCACAGCCACGCTGGCCGACCGCGCCGTCCTGCTCACCGACGACGGCGCGGTCGACATCGCCGACGCCTCTTCGGGACGCTTCGGCCCGGACCCCATGGACGTCCTGAACAACTGGACCGAGTTCCGGGCCTGGGCCGGGAGCGCCGAACTGCCCGCGGCGAGCCCGTACCGGCCCGCCGATCTGGACGCGCCGGTCCCGCGACCACGCCAGGTCTTCGCGGTGGCGCTGAACTACCGTCCGCACGCCGCCGAAGCCGGGTACGTCCCGCCCGAGATCCCTCTCCTCTTCACCAAGTTTCCCAGCTGCATCGTCGGCCCGGCCGCGGAGGTCGAACTGCCCAAGGGCAACGTCGACTGGGAGCTGGAGATGGTCGCCGTCATCGGTGCGCCCTGCCATCGGGTGCCGGCGAGCGAAGGCTGGGAGGTCGTGGCCGGGCTCACCGTGGGACAGGACCTCTCCGAACGCGTCCTCCAACTCACCGGCAAACCGCCGCAGTTCTCGCTGGGCAAGTCGTATCCGGGCTTCGGCCCGACCGGTCCGGCGCTGGTGACCCCCGACGAGCTGCCGGACCGGGACGACATCGCGATCGAGTGCCTGCTGAACGGCGAGAGCGTCCAGGCGGCACGCACCAGCGAGATGATCTTCTCCGTTCCGCAGTTGGTGGAGTTCATCAGCGCGGTGTGCCCGCTCCACCCCGGCGACCTGATCTTCACCGGGACCCCGGCCGGGGTGGGCAACCGTCGCGTTCCGCAGCGGTTCCTCGGCCCCGACGACGTCCTGGTCAGCCGGATCGACGGCCTGGGCGAGATGCGCCAGACCTTCCGGTGAACGCGGCCCGCGCCGGCCACCACCCAGGAGGCCGGCGCGGGTCCGCTTCGTCGGGGGCCGGACCAGGCTGTGACCGATGAGGACCAGCGGTCCGTCCCCGCGGACCGGGGCGAGCGCTCGGCCCCCTGGTCCGCGAGGACGTGCACATCGGTGAAGAGAGGCTCGCGCCCCCGTTTTTCCACGCCCCGGGCACTGCACGCATGCCGTCCGGGCGGTGCCGGCCGGCCGCGCCGCAAGGTCCTGGCAGGAGTCGGCGGAGCCCCCCGAGTGCGGGAAGAAGAGGACCGTCCAGGGCGTGGCGGGTAACACGACGGAGGGGAAAGCCCGTACCCACGGTTCGGCATCGAGCATGGCTACGCTCTCCGGGAAAACGACGGACGACGACGCGGATCACAGGGAGTGGAGCAGGGCGAGGGTCTGCTGGAGCTCGTCACGCAGTGCTCGTCCCGCCGCCTCGGCATCCCCCTGCACGACGGCGTTCACCAGGACGGCGTGCCCCGCGTCGCCGTGGTTCGGATCGTCGGAGCGCAGGCTGAGCAACTCGACCAGATCGAGCAGCCGTCGCTGCAGCACCGGTACGAACTCGGTGAACAGGCCGGTGAGCACAGGATTGTGGGCCGCGGCGACCATGGCCTGGTGCAGGGCGATGTCGGCCTCGACGAACTCGGCGTTGCCGGCGTTCGCGGCGTCACGGCGCCTGGCCAGGGCCTCGTGGAGGGCGGTGATGTCGTCCTCGGTCCGGCGCTGCGCGGCCAACTGCGCGGCCTCGACCTCGATGAGCATCCGCACCTCGTAGACGTCCGTGATGGCCGCCTGGCGGAGTCGGGTGGACCAGTCCTCCCTGGGCTCGGTCGCGATGACGAAGACCCCGGATCCCTGGCGTGCCTGCACCAGTCCCGCGCCGGCCAGTGCGCGCAGGGCCTCGCGAACGGTGGAGCGCCCCACGCCGAGGGACTTGGCGAGGGCGGTCTCGCCGGGGAGCTTCGTCCCCAGGGACCACTCGCCGCCGGTGATCTGCTCGCGCAGGTGTTCCGTGGCTTGTTCGACCAAGGGGGACGGCCGCAAGGCGCCTAGTGGCATGTGAGGTTCACCTTCCTACACCTCTCAGGTTGTCTGAGGAGCTGAGTTGTCGTTACTGTACCTCGCATGCTGCTGCACGAGCTCCTTCTCCTCGGCTGCCGCTGCGGGGCCTGACACGACCGGCACCCCGCAGCGGGGTACGGGGCTGCGCCGGTCACACGATGGCCGACTGGAAGAAGTTCAGCACACCATGGCAGCTCCCTCTCAGAGCACGGCGTTTCCCACCCTGCGCACTCCCGCCGGTGACGTCCCGGCGGACGCGCCGCGCTGGAACCCCCAGCGGCCGAGCGCGATGCCGCACCACCGCTACCAGCCCGCGCACCAGCGGGTCGCCCTGCCCCTGACAGACCGCACCTGGCCCTCGCGCCGGATCGAGCGGGCCCCGCTGTGGGTGCCGGTCGACCTGCGCGACGGCAACCAGGCGCTGGCCGAGCCGATGGACACCGAGCGCAAGCGCCGGATGTTCGACCTCCTGGTCACCATGGGCTTCAAGGAGATCGAGGTCGGATACCCGTCCGCCAGCCAGACCGACTTCGACTTCGTACGGCACCTGGCCGACAGCGGCACCGTCCCCGACGACGTGACCGTCTCCGTGTTCACCGCGGCCCGCGAAGACCTGATCGACCGGACCATCGCCTCCGTCGAAGGCCTCCCCCGCACCCTCGTACACCTCTACACCGCGACCGCGCCCACCTGGCGGAACGTCGTCCTGGCCCGCTCCCGTGCCGAGGTCCACCGGCTGATCCTGGACGCCGCCGGCCACCTGATGCGCAAGGCCGAACAGCGGCCGGGCGCCGGCATCCGGTTCGAGTTCTCCCCGGAGGTCTTCAACCTCACGGAGCCTGACTTCGTCCTGGAGGTCTGCAACAGCGTGACCGAGTTGTGGGAGGCGAGCCCCGACCGGCCGGTGGTCCACAACCTGCCCGCGACCGTGGAGATCGCCACGCCCAACGTGTACGCGGACCAGATCGAGTACATGGACCGCCACCTGGCACGCCGCGACTCGGTGATCCTCTCCGTCCACCCGCACAACGACCGCGGCACCGGCGTCGCCTGCGCCGAACTCGCCGTCCTGGCGGGGGCGCAGCGCGTCGAGGGCTGCCTGTTCGGCAACGGCGAGCGCACCGGGAACGTCGATCTGGTGACCCTGGCCCTCAACCTGTACGCGCAGGGCGTGAACCCGATGGTCGACTTCTCCGACATCGACGCGGTGCGCGAGGTGGTGGAGCACTGCAACCGGCTGCCGGTCCACCCCCGCCACCCCTACGGTGGCGACCTCGTGCACACCGCCTTCTCCGGCACCCACCAGGACGCCATCGCCAAGGGCCTGGCCCATCACGCCGAGCAGGCCGCCGAACAGGGCGTCGCCGCCGAGGAGATGCCGTGGGCGGTGCCGTATCTGCCCATCGACCCGGGTGACATCGGCCGTACCTACGAGGAGGTCATCCGCATCAACTCCCAGTCCGGCAAGGGAGGCATCGCCCACCTCCTGCACACCCACCACGGCCTGGACCTGCCCCGGGCCATGCGACCGGACTTCTCCCGCACGGTGCAGCACGTCACCGACACCACCGGCCAGGAGCTGAGCCACAAGGAGCTGTGGGAACTCTTCCGCACCACCTACATCGCCCCGGCCCTGGACGGCCCCATCGCCCTGGCCTCCTGGAACGCCACGGAACCCGCCCCCGGCGAGCACCGGTTCACCTGTACCCTGCGCACCGGCGGGCAGGAGCACTCCTGCCACGGCACCGGCAACGGACCGCTGTCCGCCCTCGCCGACGCCTTGCGCACCGTAGGCATCACCGTCGACATCCTCGGCTACACCGAGCACTCCACCGGCACCGGGCCGGGCAGCCCCGCCGCGGCCTACGCCGAGTGCCGTGTGAACGGCGTGACCTGCTGGGGCGCGGGCTGGGACACCTCCGTCCTGACCGCGTCGGTCCACGCGGTCATGGCCGCCGTCAACCGCTGCGAACAGGCCTCCTCGTGACCACGGCACCGGTACTCCACGCGCAGGACGTGGAGCTCCTCCGCGACGGCAGCGCGATCCTGAGCTACGTGTCGCTGACCGTACGGACCGGCGAGCACCGGGCGCTGCTCGGCCCCGACGGCGCGGGCAGGACCACCCTGCTCGCTCTCCTCGGGGCTCTCGCCCGTCCCACCCGCGGCACCGTCGAGGTGCTGGGCCACCGGCTGGCCGACCTTGCCGACGCGGCCGGTGACCTCAGGGAGCTGAGCGAGTTGCTGGACGAGGGATCCATGCACGCCGGGTTGCTGCTCACTCGACGTGCGGCCGCGACCGGCGACCTGCGTGAGCTGCAACGGATCTCCGACGCCGGGTACGACGAGGCCGACAACGAGCTGGACCGGCTGCTGCAGGCACCGAACGGCGGGTATCGGGGCTGAGACATCCGATCGGCCGCCGCAAGCGGCCTTTCAAGCACCAACCAGCTGTCCTGTGGCCGCAGGCCAGGCGCCTCAGTCCACCAGGGCAGCGGTTGGGTACGGCGTGTACTCGCGTGCACTCGCGTGTACACGCCGGCCTACGTCTGCCGGTCGGGCATCCCCTTCGGCCTGCCCTGCCTGACGTCCGGATCGCTCACCTCGCACGCCCCTCACCTACAACGCTCCGTCCTGCTCGTCATCGGTCGGGTGACAGGGCACGTGCCCCGCAGGTATCCCCGAAGACTCCGCCACTGCTCTGACCAGTGCATCCCCGCCTCCGTCAGCATCGCGTCATGGGTGCGGGGCTTGCCGTCAAGCATCCGTCAGTGAGGGGCCCCGACCCCGGTGGGGCGGGCATAGCTTCGTCGCAGCGCCCGGCCGATCCGACCGGGCGGCGCACGTCGCCTTCCGCGAGGAGCAACACCATGTCTCCAGTCGAGTACTCCGAGGACCCCGAGCCCTCTGAACCCTTCCCGGCCGGACTTCTCTTCGTCCCTGTCCGGTCGGGGCCAGCGGGCTGTACGGCCCGGTTCTTCCGCACTCCGCTGGGCGGCCGTACGGCCGTCGGCTTCACCTCGGTCGCGAGGCTGACCGCCACGCTCGGCCCGGACCAGACCTCCATCCGGCTCTCCGAACCAGCACTGCGCGCCCTCGCCGCGCCTCTGGGCGTCACCGCCCTCACCGTCGACCCGCAGTTCTCCGCCCCCACGACCGACCGCACCGCGGCCACGGTCCGCGAGCGCGAGAACTCCTGGCACCGCTGGCATCCCCAGCACACCGTTGTTTTGCGGGTGACCGGAACCGCGGCCGGCGTCCCGAGTCTGAACCCGCTGATCGGCTGAGGAGACGTCATGTCCATCCAGGAACTCCCTGTTCAGGAACCGTCCGTTCAGGAAGCGCCCTCCGGGAAACCGTCCGTTCAGCGACGGCGGGCACGCGGAGCCGGCCGCTCCGGCGAAGGACCCCACGCCGACGCGCGAGACGCCGACGGCTTCTCGGTCTGGCCCCGTTCAGCCCGCCCCGAACCCGACAGGGACGTCTCCGTGGGCGGTGTCTCCCTGGCCGAGGCCGCCGACCGCTTCGGCACCCCGGTCTACGTCCTCGACGAGCAGGAGGTCCGGGAGCGCTGTCGCGCCTACCGCACAGCGTTCCCCGACGCCGACATCGTCTACGCGGCCAAGGCTTTCCTGTGCCGGGCCATGGTCCACTGGGTCCAGGAAGAGGGCCTCGGTCTGGACGTCTGCTCCGCCGGAGAACTCGCACTCGCCGTCACCACCGGCTTTCCGCCGGAGAAGATCGTGCTGCACGGCAACGCCAAGAGCCCCGAGGACCTCGGTACAGCCCTCCGGCTCGGTGTCGGACGCGTCGTCGTGGACAGCACCTCGGAGATCGCCCGGCTGGCCGCGATCACTCCCGCCGGAAGCCGCCAGCCGGTCATGGTGCGGGTGGTGCCCGGCATCGTGGCCGGCGGACATGCCAAGGTGCGCACCGGCACGGACGACCAGAAGTTCGGCCTGTCGGTCACGGACGGCTCCGCGCAGCACGCCGTCACCCGGATCCTCGACCAGCCGCACCTCGAACTCGTCGGCCTGCACTGCCACATCGGCTCCCAGGTCACCACCGTGAAGCCGTACGTCGCCGCCGTGCGCCGCATGGTCGGACTGATGGCCCGCGTCCACGGCCAGCACGGCATCGCCCTCCCCCAGCTGAACATCGGCGGCGGCCACGCCATCGCCTACCGCCCCGGCGAGGAGCACCTCGACATCTCTGTCCTGGCCGGGAGGGTCCGTGCCGAGCTCGAGGACGGCTGCGCCCGCGCCGGACTGCCCGTGCCCCGGCTCACCCTCGAACCCGGCCGGGCGATCGTCGGCCCCGCCGGGGTCGCCGTCTACCGGGTGCTGGCCGTCAAGCGCACCGGCGCCCACACCTTCGTCGCCGTCGACGGCGGCATGAGCGACAACCCCAGGCCCGCGCTGTACGGAGTGCGCTACGCGCCCCGGCTCATCGGCCGCCCCTCCTGCGCACCGCCCCGCCTCGTCACCGTCGTGGGCCGGCACTGCGAGGCGGGCGACATCCTCGCGGACGAGGTGGCCCTCCCCGGCGATGTGCGCCCCGGCGACCTCCTCGCCGTCCCCGCGGCCGGCGCCTACCACCTCTCCATGGCTTCCGGGTACAACCTCGTCGGCCGCCCCCCGGTGGTCGCGGTCTCCGACGGCATCGCGCGCGTGCTCGTACGGCGTGAGTCGCTGGACGACATGAGTCACCGCGACGTCGGGCTGTAATCCCTGGTCCCACCCCGGTCCTCCGCCGTGCCGAGGCTTCCGCCCGGCGGAGGACGCACGCCGGAGAAGTTCTGGTGTCCGCCCCCGCCCGGCCCCCGGGCCGACCTCCCCTCCCCTCCCCCAAGAACCGACCGGCCGCCGCGCCGGGTTGGCGCCGGAATGCTCGATCCGACGCAACCATGGCATGCGCTCCCGCAGGCGTTCACCAAGCTGAATCCGGTGGCCCTGTTCCGTAATCCGGTCATGTTCGTGACCGAGGTCGGCGCCGCGCTGACCACGGGCATCGCCGTCGTCCACCCCAGCCTCCTCGGCTGGCTGATCACCGTCTGGCTGTGGCTGACGGTGATCTTCGCCAACCTCGCGGAAGCCGTGGCCGAGAGCCGTGGCAAGGCACAGGCCGACTCACTGCGCAGGACCCGGCAGCAGACCACCGCCTGGCGCCTCGCCGGCTGGGAGCCCGGGGCGACTCAGGACGCCTGCCTCGAAGTGGCCGTCGCCGCCTCCGGGTTGAGGCGGGGGCGACATCGTGTCCGTGTCCGCCGGAGAGCTGATCCCCGGCGACGGCGATGTCGTCGACGGCGCCGCGAGCGTCGACGAGTCCGCGATCACCGGTGAGTCCGCGCCGGTCATCCGTGAGTCGGGCGGCGACCGCAGCGCGGTCACCGGCGGCACCCGGGTGCTCTCCGACCACCTCGTCGTACGCATCACCCAGGAGCCCGGGGAGAGCTTCCTGGACCGGATGATCGCCCTGGTCGAGGGCGCCAACCGGCAGAAGACCCCCAACGAGCTTGCCCTCAACCTGCTCCTGGTCATGCTGACCTTCGTGTTCCTGGTCGCGGTCGTGCCCCTGCAACCGATGGCGATCTTCTCCAAGGACGCGATGGCCGCCGCGCACGACACCGCGGCGCTCGACGCGAACGGCGTCACCGCCATCGTGCTGGTCTCACTGCTGGTCTGCCTGATCCCGACCACGATCGGCGCGCTGTTGTCGGCGATCGGCATCGCGGGCATGGACCGGTTGGTGCAGCGGAACGTACTGGCCACGTCCGGCAGGGCGGTCGAGGCGGCCGGTGACGTCAACACCCTGCTGCTCGACAAGACGGGCACGATCACCTTCGGCAACCGGCGGGCGAGCGCGTTCCTCCCGGTCGAAGCGGTCCCCGTGGAGCGGCTGGCGCGGGCCGCGCTCCTTTCCTTGGCCGACGAGACGCCCGAGGGCCGCTCCATCGTCGAATTCACCTACGAGAAGTACGAGTTGACCGAGCGGGTCGCGAACGGCGCCGTGTGGGTGCCGTTCAGCGCCGCCACCCGGATGTCCGGGGTCGACCTTCCCGACGGGGAGCGACTGCGCAAGGGCGCTGCGGCGTCGGCCGCGGCGTGGGTGCGTGAGCAGGGCGGCGAGGTTCCGCTCGCGCTGGAAGGTGCTGTGCAGCAGGTCTCCGCGTCGTCCTGGCACTGCTCGACTTCCTGTCGGCGCTGTCCCTGGGCACCATCGCCGACGGCCTGCTGTAACGGCCCGGGCACCGGCTGAGCCTGTGGGACTTCACAGACTCAGCCGGTACGGCACGACGCAGACGACGACGTCCGTACGGGCCCGCAGCGCGGCGGCCAGCAGGAGGCCGCGCTGATTCTGAAGGATCTGGTAGCGGCGGTGGCGCGGCTCGACCTCGGGGACGAGGACGGCGATCTGCCGTCCTTCCTTCTCCGCCCGCCGGACGTAGTCGACGATCGGTTCCACGAGGGAGCGTTGCGGGCTGTCGATGACGTCCAGACGCACGCCGGGATTCCAGCGGGCCCAACTCTCCTCCAGGGCACGGGCCTTGGCCGGATCTCCGTGTACGGCGACCGCGACGACGTCGTGACCGAGCGCGCGGGCGGCCGTCAGCGCGTGCTGGGTGAGCTTGCTGACCTCGCCGACCGGCACGATGACGAGGGAGTCGGTGATCCGCACCGGCGGCGGGATCTCCCCCAGCCCGAGTTCCCGGCCGACCTCCGTGTAGTAACGCTGGACTCGGGCGAACAACAGCATGAGCAGCGGAATGGCGACAACCACCACCCAGGCACCCTCCAGGAACTTGGTGGCCAGCAGGACGATGCCCGCCACGGCCGTCAGCACCGCGCCGATCCCGTTCAGTACCGCGCGCCGCAGCCAGCCGGGCGGCCGGTCCTGCCTCCAGTGCCGTACGAGCCCGATCTGACTGATCGTGAAGCCGATGAACACACCGATCGCGAACAGCGGGATCATCCGGTGCGTGTCCGCGTTCACGGCGATCAGCAGCAGAGCCGCGAGCAGGGCAAGGGCCACCACTCCCCAGCGATAGACGGGGCGTTCCTTGCGCAGCCCGAACAGATGTGGCAGCCGGTGGTCCTTGGCCAGCAGGCTCATCAGGACGGGCAGACCGCCGAAGCTCGTGTTCGCGGCGAGGGCGAGAGCGACGGTGACGATGAGGTTGGTCGCGTAGTACGCCCAGCCCGTCCCGTACGAGCCCGCCGTGAGCTGCGCGAGTACGGTCACGCCGCCGCGCGGGGCCACATGGTCACGGCGGATCAGCACCGCGAGCCCGATCAGCATCAGCCCGAGCAGCGCGCCCAGCATCAGCTCGGTGCGCTGCGCCCGCTTGACGCGCGGCGCGCGGAAGGCGGGTACCCCGTTGGCGATGGCCTCCACTCCGGTCAGCGCGGAGCAGCCCGAGGAGAACGCCTTCAGGAGCAGCAGCACGCCCAATGCCTCGGTGGCGTGGACGGGTTGGTCGGTCCCGACGACGGCCAGCGGGTGTGGGCGCAAAAGCCCGAGCACGACGATGCCGAGGATGCTCACGATGAACAGCACCGTGGGCAGCATCAGAACCCGGGCGCTCTCCGCCACCCCCCGCAGGTTCACGACCGTGAGCAGAGCGAGCCCGGCCAGGCAGAGTTCGAGCAGATACGAGCCGAGCGAGGGGAAGGCGGACGCGAGACTGGCCGCTCCGGCCGCCAGGCTGACGGTCACGGTGAGCACGTAGTCCACGACGAGACTGGCCGCCGCGAGGTAACTCGTCCTGGGGCCGAGATCCTTCTTGGCCACCGCGTAGGCGCCACCGCCGTCCGGGTGAACGGCGATCACCTGCCCGTAGGACACGACGAGCACCGCCAGCAGCGCGGCGATGACCAAGGTCACCGGCAGTGTCGCGGACAGCGCCCCGGTCCCGGCGGCGATCAGGACGAGCACGATCGCCTCGGGCCCGTACGCCACCGAGCTCAGCGCGTCCAGGGACAGGGCGGCGAGCCCTTCAAGACTGGTGAGGTGGTGCCGTTCGCCCTCCCCGGGCAGCAACGGAACTTTCGGCCGCAGTTCGCGGCGGGCCAGACCGTACGCCATCGGGGACCTCGCGGTGCAGAGTGTGGGGGGATCAGGGCTGTTCGAGGCCAGTGTGACCACGGCTTCACAACGAGGAGCGTCAAGGACGCGCCAAGGCTTCGCACCTCGTCAGGGAATGCTTCATGGCTCTGCCTGGGAAGCCTCCTTCCCGGATCCGGGGTCGGCATCGTGCGGGCCGCCGGCCGGGTCGGAGTCGGCTGGAGGGTGGCGGTCGCCGGAAAATCGGGGCGGCCGGGCAGCGGATCGGACGCGGCCGGGGGACGTCGTCACCGATGACTTGGACAGAGCCGCGTCGACCTTGTCGGGCTTGTAGACGTTGCCGTGCGCCATGCGGCGCCGCAGCGCGGGCGGCGACATGTCGACCAGCTCGATCTGGTCGGCCCGGCGTACGACTTGCCACCCGGGGCCGCCGGGCCGGCACCGCGTCGACGTCCATCTCCGTGAAGGCGGTGCCGCGGTACTCCAGATTCCTTGCGCGGAACCTGCTCCAGACCGTGCAGCATCACCTCGGTGTGCGGCCAGTGGTGGCGCTCCACGAACGCGACCACGCAGTCGGTGCCCCGCTCGACCCGGCGGTGCGCCTCGGAGAGCATCGCGTACGTCTTGCCGACCCCCGGTGCCGCACCGAGATAGATCCGAAGTTCGCCGCGTGCCATCTTCTCGTCTCTTCGTCTCTACGGGCGGGGCCGTGGGGTGCCAAGGGTGGTCTCGAAGGGGATCCGGTCGGGATCACGTCGGGAGTTTCAGCCAGGGGCTCAGCGTTCGAAGCGGTAACCCATGCCGGGTTCGGTGATGAGGTGACGAGGGTGGGCGGGGTCCGTCTCCAGCTTGCGGCGGAGTTGGGCCATGTAGACCCGCAGGTAGTTGCTCTTGTCGCTCTGGCCGGCCCCCCACACCTCCTGCAGCAGCTGCCTCTGTGTGATGAGCCGGCCGGGGTTGCAGACCAGGATCTCCATCAGATGCCACTCTGTCGGTGTGAGGCGTACGTCGCGCCCGGCGCGGGTCGCCTTCTTGGCGAGCAGGTCGAGGGTGAAAGTGTCCGTCGTGACGAATGTCGTCTCGGGGGCCAGGGGAATGTCCCCGGTGCGGCGGACGGCGGCGCGCAGCCGGGCCAGCAGTTCGTTCATGCTGAACGGTTTGGTGATGTAGTCGTCGGCGCCCGCGTCGAGCGCGGCGACCTTCTCGTCGGAGGCCCGGCGCGCGGACAGCACCAGGATCGGTACGCGAGTCCAGCCGCGGAGGGCTTTGATGACGTCCGTGCCGTCCATGTCGGGCAGTCCGAGGTCGAGCAGGACCACGTCGGGCTGCCGGGCGGCGGCGATGCGCAGGGCAGTGGTGCCGTCGGGGGCCGCGTCCACTCCGTACTTGCGGGCCCGCAGGTTGATCACGAGGGCCCGGACGAGCTGAGGGTCGTCCTCCACCACCAGTACCCGGGTCATCGGTGTGTGCCTTCTCTGTGGGACGGAGGGCCGAATCCTGTGGAACCGGCTTCGTGAACGCGGGAGTCGACGAGCCGGGGTGTCTTCCCCGGTCGCCGACTCCCGCGCGGTGCGCATAAGGCCATCAGCTCTTCGCCACGAGTTCCTTGAGCGCGATGTTGAGGTCGAGGACGTTGACGCGGGGTTCGCCGATGAAGCCGAGGGTCCGGCCGTCGGTGTGCTCGTCGACCAGCTTCCGCACCTGGGCGACGGGCAGGTGGTTCTTCTCGGCGACCCGGTGGACCTGGATGTCCGCGTATTCCGGGGAGATGTCCGGGTCCAGACCGGAGCCGGAGGAGGTGACCGCCTCGGCGGGCACGTCCGCGGGTTTGACCGTGTAGCCGGGGACCGAGTTGTCCTTGATGACGGCGGCCTTGGCGTCCTTGACCCACTTGATCAGGTCGGCGTTGTCACCGGACCGGTTGGTGGCACCGGACAGGATCAGCTTGTACTGGGTGTTGACGCTGTTGGTCCCCAGACCGTTCTGCGGACGGCCCTGGAACCACTTCAGGTCCGGCTCCGGGGTCTCCTGGCCCTTCTTCAGCGGCAGGTTGTACGCCTGCCCGATGAGCGAGGAGCCGACCACCTTGCCGTCCGCCTTGATCTCCGAGCCGTTCGCTTTGCCGGGGAAGATCCCTTGGGCGATACCGGTGACGGCGAGCGGATACAGCACACCGCACACGACGGTCAGGACGAGCAGGGCCCGCAGGCCGGCCCAGAGCAACCGGGCCGTGTTGCTTACCGAGTTGTTCATGAGGATCAGCACGCTTTCGAGAGTTACAGCCCGGGGATGAGGGAGATGAGCAGGTCGATGATCTTGATGCCGATGAACGGGGCGACCAGGCCACCGAGTCCGTAGATCCCGAGGTTGCGCCGCAGCAGCTTGTCGGCGCTGACCGGGCGGTACTGCACGCCCCGCAGGGCGAGCGGCACCAGCGCGATGATGATCAGCGCGTTGAAGATGACGGCCGAGAGGATCGCGGAGTCGGGCGAGGACAGGTGCATGACGTTGAGCTTGTCCAGGCCCGGGTAGACGGCGGCGAACAGCGCCGGGATGATCGCGAAGTACTTGGCGACGTCGTTGGCGATGGAGAACGTCGTCAACGCGCCCCGGGTGATCAGCAGTTGCTTGCCGATCTCGACGATCTCGATGAGCTTGGTGGGGTTGGAGTCCAGGTCCACCATGTTCCCGGCCTCCTTGGCGGCCGAGGTTCCGGTGTTCATGGCCACGCCGACGTCGGCCTGGGCCAGCGCGGGGGCGTCGTTGGTGCCGTCGCCGGTCATCGCGACGAGCTTGCCGCCGGCCTGTTCCCGCTTGATCAGCGCCATCTTGTCCTCGGGAGTGGCCTCCGCGAGGAAGTCGTCGACGCCCGCCTCCTCGGCGATCGCCTTGGCGGTCAGCGGGTTGTCGCCCGTGATCATGACGGTCTTGATGCCCATGCGGCGCAGTTCCTCGAACCGCTCGCGCATGCCGTCCTTGACGACGTCCTTGAGGTGGATGACCCCGAGGACCCGGGCTCCCTGCTCGTCCTCGACGGCGACCAGCAGCGGGGTGCCGCCCGCCTCGGAGATCCGGTTGGCCAGGGTGTCGGCGTCCGTCGAGACAGTGCCGCCCTGTTCCTTGACCCAGGTGATGACCGAACCGGCGGCGCCCTTGCGGATCCTGCGGCCGTCGACGTCCACACCCGACATGCGGGTCTGGGCGGTGAAGGCGATCCACTCGGCACCCGCGAGTTCGCCCTGGTGGCGCTCGCGCAGCCCGTACTTCTCCTTCGCCAGAACGACGATGGAGCGGCCCTCGGGTGTCTCGTCGGCCAGCGACGAAAGCTGGGCGGCGTCGGCGACCTCGGCCTCGGTCGTCCCCGCCACCGGCACGAACTCCGACGCCTGTCGGTTGCCCAACGTAATGGTGCCGGTCTTGTCCAGCAGCAGCGTCGACACATCGCCCGCCGCCTCGACCGCCCTTCCGGACATGGCAAGTACGTTGCGCTGCACGAGCCGGTCCATTCCCGCGATGCCGATCGCGGAGAGCAGAGCACCGATGGTGGTCGGGATCAGACAGACCAGCAGGGCCACCAGCACGACCATCGTGAGGTGGGTGCCGGCGTAGTCCGCGAACGGCGGCAGGGTGGCCACCGCGAGCAGGAAGACGATCGTCAGCGAGGCGAGCAGGATGTTCAGCGCGATCTCGTTGGGCGTCTTCTGCCGGGCCGCGCCCTCGACCAGGGCGATCATCCGGTCGATGAAGGTCTCACCGGGCTTCGTCGTGATCTTGACGACGATCCGGTCGGAGAGGACCTTCGTGCCGCCGGTGACCGCGGACCGGTCGCCGCCGGACTCCCGGATGACCGGGGCGGACTCGCCGGTGATGGCCGACTCGTCGACGGACGCGACACCCTCGACCACATCACCGTCACCGGGAATGATGTCGCCCGCCTCGCAGACGACCAGGTCACCGATCTTCAGCTCGGTGCCGGGCACCTGTTCCTCGGAGCCGTCCTTCAGCAGTCGGCGCGCAACCGTGTCGGTCTTGGCCTTGCGCAGGGTGTCCGCCTGCGCCTTGCCGCGCCCTTCGGCCACCGCCTCCGCCAGGTTGGCGAAGACGACGGTGAGCCACAGCCAGGCACTGATCGCCCAGCCGAACCAGTCGCCCGGGTCCTTGAAGGAGAACACCGTCGTCAGCACGGAGCCGACCAGGACGACGAACATCACGGGCGACTTGACCATCACCCGCGGGTCCAGCTTGCGGAACGCGTCCGGCAGCGACCTGATCAGCTGCCTGGGGTCGAACAGACCCGCGCCGACCTTTCCTTCGTCCTTGCGGCCGATCGGCACATCGCTGTGCGGCGCCCGAGTGGGAGTAGTCGTGGACACAGCGTCCTCTTGGTTGTCTATGCGAGTGATCATGACGCCAGCCCCTCGGCCAGCGGGCCCAGCGCGAGGGCCGGGAAGTAGGTCAGACCGGTGATGATCAGGACCGCGCCCACCAGCAGACCGGTGAACAGCGGCTTCTCGGTCCGCAGGGTGCCCGCGGTCGCCGGGACCGGCTTCTGCTCGGCGAGCGAACCCGCCAGCGCCAGGACGAACACCATCGGCAGGAATCGGCCGAGCAGCATGACCAGACCGATCGTGCTGTTGAACCACTGCGTGTCCGCGTTCAGGCCCGCGAACGCCGAACCGTTGTTGTTGGCGCCCGAGGTGTAGGCGTAGAGGATCTCGGAGAATCCGTGCGCGCCGCTGTTGGTCATCGAGTTGCCCGGGGTCGGCAGGGCCATCGCCGCCGCGGTGAAGATCAGCACCAGCGCCGGGGTGATCAGGATGTAGCAGGCCGCGAACTTGATCTCGCGGGTGCCGATCTTCTTGCCCAGGTACTCCGGTGTACGCCCGACCATCAGACCCGCGATGAACACCGCGATGATCGCCATGATCAGCATGCCGTAGAGACCGGAGCCGGTACCGCCGGGCGCGATCTCGCCGAGCTGCATGCCCAGCATGGTGATGCCGCCGCCGAGCCCGGTGAACGAGGAATGGAAGGAGTCCACCGCACCCGTCGACGTCAGCGTCGTGGACACCGCGAAGATCGACGAGGCACCCACACCGAAACGGGTCTCCTTGCCCTCCAACGCCCCGCCCGCGATGTCGAACGCGGGACCGTGGTGGTGGAACTCGGTCACCATCATCAGCGCGGTGAAACCGATCCAGATGGTGACCATCGTGGCGAGGATCGCGTACCCCTGCCGGATACTGCCGACCATCTGGCCGAAGGTCCGGGTCAGCGCGAACGGGATGACCAGCAGCAGGAAGATCTCGAAAAGGTTCGAGAACGGGGTCGGGTTCTCGAAGGGGTGGGCGGAGTTGGCGTTGAAGTAGCCGCCGCCGTTGGTGCCGACCTCCTTGATGGCCTCCTGCGAGGCCACCGCGCCGCCGTTCCACTGCTGCGAACCGCCGAAGAACTGTCCGACCTCGTGGATGCCGGCGAAGTTCTGGATCGCACCACAGGCCACCAGGACGACCGCGGCGACCACCGACAGCGGCAGCAGGATACGGACCGTGCCACGCACCAGGTCGGACCAGAAGTTGCCCAGCTCACCGGTCCGCGATCGGGCGAAGCCGCGGACGAGAGCCACGGCCACCGCCATGCCGACGGCCGCAGAGACGAAGTTCTGCACGGCCAGACCGGCGGTCTGCACGACGTGGCCCATGGCCTGCTCGCCGTAGTACGACTGCCAGTTGGTGTTCGTCACGAACGACGCGGCGGTGTTGAACGCCTGGTCCGGGTCGATCGCCGTGAAGCCGAGCGAGCCGGGCAGATGGCCCTGGACGCGCTGGAGGAGGTAGAGGAAGAGGACGCTGACGGCGGAGAAGGCGAGGACACCGCGCAGGTACGCGGGCCAGCGCATCTGCGCATTCGGGTTGGCGCCGATGCCCTTGTAGATCCACTTCTCGACGCGCAGGTGCTTGTCGGAGGAGTAGACCCTGGCCATGTAGTCGCCGAGGGGACGGTAGGCGAGGGCCAGTGCCGCTATCAGAGCCAGCAGCTGGAGCACGCCGGCGAGAACGGGACTCATATCGAGGCTCAGAACCTCTCCGGGAAGACAAGGGCGAGGACGAGATAGCCCAGCAGGGCGACGGCCACGATCAGGCCGACGATGTTCTCGGCGGTCACAGCTTCGTCACCCCCTTGGCGACGAGCGCCACCAGCGCGAACACCGCGATCGTGGTGACGACGAAGGCCACGTCGGCCATCGTGAACTCCTAGAAGAGGTTCGGATCGAACGGACGATTAGAGGTAACCGTCTCTCTGGCCGAATTCGAGCGTCGTTGACGGCTCCCATACGGAGGCTCGGACGCCTTTGACGGAACTCTTACGACCGGGTCATCCATCTGCCGGAAACGCTCGCCCATCCGCCCGAGACGTCGAGGGTCGGCGCCATCGAAGGGCCGGAATCCCTTTCCGGCAGCCCATTCCACGCCCTGGCGTCAAGAGCGAGCAGGGTGCCCATCAGAGTCGCGTCAAGGCAGGCGGTTCTCGCTTCCCGGGTCTCTACCTTCGGCAGCATGGAACGCCACTACGACACGCGACACGACGCGGTCCACACTCCTCCAGAGCCGCCCGCGGAAGTGGCGTACGACCGCCGCTGGGCAGCGGATCTTCACAGTTCGATCCGCTGCGCAGCCGTACTTGTCGTCCTTCTCCTGCTGATCGACTGGGGCGCGGGCACTTTCAGCCCCCCGCGCGGCGCTCTGTGGGCCGGGCTCGGCGTGCTCCTGTTCCTGGTGCTGTACCCGCCCAGGGTCAGCGCGGGCGAGGGCTGGCTGGCCTCACGCGGACTGCTGCGGAAGCGACGGGTACGCACCGACCGGCTGGTGTCGGTGCGCTGTCTGGACGGCGTCTCGCAGCGGCTGGTCCTGCGGGACGCGTCCGGTACGCGGGTCGAGATCAACCCCCAGGTACTGGTGAACAACCCCGAACTCTGGCACCGCCTGGAGGAGGACGCCCAGAAGTCGGCGGCGTCCGGAACACTCATGTGCGGGGCGACCGCGTTGCGCCGGGTCTCGAAGCGGATCGATCACGAGACCGCCCTGACCGTCTTCAAGGTCTCCGGCCTGGACTGAGCCCACGCTCCGTCGCACTCGCCTGCCCACCGAACGCGGCTGCACCACGGGCATGAGGATGCCCAGCAAGTTGTCAGCCGTCCATCACCGGCCCAGCCGTGTCGAGAGCCGCACCCGTCTGGTCGGCGAGGGTGACCGCGACCAGGCGTGCCTGGAGCGGCGGTACGGGGTCCGGGCCGGGGGTGAGCATGAAGCGGCCCAGGTAGCGGCCGTTGCCGTGGGTACGCAGCTCGATCTCGCCGTCCGGCCAGCCGCTCGCGTCGAGATCCCAGTGCCGCCGCCCGACCGCCACGTTGCCGTCCTGTTCCAGGCGCGGCGGCTGCCCCAGCAGGGTGCCGTACTCGAAGCGGCAGCCGCGCAGGCCGAGGAGTTCGATCAGCTCCCGGCGGACGTGGTCGACCACGGTGTCCGAGGACTTCGCGGACTGGGCGAGCTCGGCCGTCTCGTGGATCCGGGCCAGGTATACCGCGTCCGTCACGGTGATCACTTCGAGGCGGCGGGCGCGGGCCGCGAGCTGGGACACGATCAGGCCGACGATCAGCAGCAGGACGGCCGTCCCGATGTCCGAGGACGCGGTGGCGCTCACGAGTCCTGGTGTGCCGCTTTCGGTGTTCATACGATGCCTCCTACGCTCTGCGGATCACCGGGGTGCTCCGCCCGCTCGGCGAACGGCAGGGACAGCACCATGGTCAGGCCGCCGCCGGGAGTGTCCTCCGGGGCGAGAGTGCCGTCCATCGCCTCGGTCAGCCCCCGGGACAGGGCCAGGCCCAGTCCGAGGCTGGTGGTGTTGTCGGTGTCGCCTTGCCGCTGGAAGGGTTCGAAGAGCCGGTCGCGGTCGGTGGTCGGCAGGCCGGGTCCGCGGTCGACGACACGCACTTCGACACGGCCCGCGTGTGCGCTGGCGGTCAGCAGCACCTTGCGGTCCACCGGGCTGTGCCGGGCGGCGTTGGCGACGAGGTTGGCGATCACCCGTTCCAGCAGGGGCGGATCGGCCAGCACGGCCGGGACGTCGTCCAGGTCCGCCACCTCGACCTCGGGGGTGTCCGTCAGCGCGGCCGGCAGGACCTCGTCCAGCGTGGTGGCGCGCAGATTGAGGGTGAGTACGCCTGCTTGGAGGCGGCTGAGGTCGAGGAGGTTCTCCACCAGCCGGTTCAGTCTGGCCATGGACTCGTCCGCGGTGGCGAGGAGTTCGTCCCGGTCCTCGTCGGAGAAGTCGACGTCCCGGCTGCGCAGCGAGGAGACCGCGGCCCAGCCCGCCGCGAGTGGCGTGCGCAGGTCGTGACCGACCGCCCGCAGCAGCGCCGTGCGCATCCGGTCGGCGGCCTTGACCGGTTCGACCTCGGCGGCGGCCTCGGCGAGCCTGGCCCGTTCGACGGCCGATCCCACGTGCGCGGCGAACGCGGCGAGGACGCGCCGCTCCGACGACGGAAGGGGGCGACCGCGCAGGACCAGGAAGGCGCCGGGTCCCGCGGGCACGACCGTGGCGCCGTCGTCTCCGGGCGGCTCGTCCACCAGCTCCACGGAGTCCATGCCGAAGGTCTCGCGCGTCCGTTCCACCAGCGCCGGGATCGTCGCTCCGCCCCGCACGATGCTGCCGGCGAGCGAGGACATCGTCTCCGCCTCCGCCGTGGCCCGCGCCGAGCGCCGTGACAGGCGCAGCGAGCGGTCCACGACGGTGGCCACGACGGCGGCGACCACCGCGAAGACCGCCAGGGCCAGCAACGCGTTCGGGTCGTTCAGCGTGAACCGGCCGATGGGCGGGATGAACCAGTAGTTGAGCAGCAGGGACGCCGTGACCGAGGCGATCACCGCCGACACGACCCCGCCTATGCAGGACACGCCCACCACGGTGAGCAGGAAGAGCAGGGCCTCGCTGGTGAGGTTGAGCCGGTCCCGGGCCGTGTCCGGATTCAGCAGGAGGGTGAGTGCCACGGGCAGCAGCAGTCCGGCGACCGGGCCCGCGATCCTGCGTACGGTGGACAGGGTGCGGCGGCGGGAGGGCAGCAGGGTGCCGCGCCCGGCGCGTTCGTGGGTGACCGTGTGGACGTCGATGTCGCCGGAGAGTGCGACCACGGTCTCGCCGGTGCCGCGTCCGGTGACGAAGCGTTCGATGCGGCCGCGGCGGCTGGTGCCGAGGACGAGCTGGGTGGCGTTCTCGGCGCGGGCGAAGTCCACCAGGGCCGTGGCGACGTCGTCGCCGACGACCGAGTGGTAGCTGCCGCCGAGGTCCTCGATCAGCCGCCGTTGCCGGGCCAGCGAGGCGTGCGAGGCACCCGCGGCGAGACCGTCGCTGCGGGTCACGTGCACGGCGAGCAGGTCACCGCCCGCGGACCTGTCCGCGATCCGTGCGGCCCGCCGGATGAGGGTGTCTCCCTCGGGCCCGCCGGTGAGGGCCACGACCACCCGTTCCCTCGTCTCCCACACCCCGCCGATGTTGTGCTCGGAGCGGTACGACTGGAGCGCCTCGTCCACCCGGTCGGCGACCCACAGCAGGGCGAGCTGGCGCAGGGCGGTCAGGTTGCCGGGGCGGAAGTAGTTGGCGAGAGCGGCGTCGATCTTCTCGGGGGCGTAGATGTTCCCGTGCGCCATCCGGCGGCGCAGTCCCTCCGGCGGGATGTCGACGAACTCGATCTGCTGGGCCCGTCGTACGACCTCGTCGGGCACGGTCTCGCGCTGCGGCACCCGCGTGATCTTCTCGACGACGTCGTTGAGGGACTCCAGGTGCTGGATGTTCAGCGCCGTGATGACGTCGATCCCGGCGGCGAGCAGTTCCTCGATGTCCTGCCACCGCTTGGGATTGCGGCCGCCTCCCGGAACGTTGCTGTGGGCGATCTCGTCCACCAGCGCGACCTGCGGGCGGCGCGCGAGGACCGCGGCGAGGTCCATCTCCTCGAAGTCCCCGCCGCGATAGGAGCAGGACGTACGCCGGACGACCTCCAGGTCGTCGAGCATCATCTCCGTGCCGGGGCGCCCATGGCACTCCACGAACCCGGCCACCACGTCCGAGCCGCGTGCCGCCCGGCGTCGCCCCTCGTCGAGCATGCGGTAGGTCTTGCCGACCCCGGGTGCGGCGCCGAGATAGACCTTCAACCGTCCGGGCCGTACCTCGCCCACACCAGGGGGTACGCCCCCCGCGACGGGCCGTACCTCGCCCCCGCCGGTCCGTACGTCGCTCATACCGGTCCGTACGTCACTCATCGCGGCCGACGTGCTCCACTCACTGGCGATCGATTCCCCGGAGGGAAGGGTTGCTTCCCCTACCGAACCTCTTGTGCGCGTCGCACGGCCCGCTCCCTGACGCATCCTTGGCGCCGGTCACGTGGACGTTGACACTGCTTTGACGGGTGCCGGCCCGATAGGGTGAAAGCGGTGTGCCGGGAAGTCTGGTCGGCGGGGAGCCACAAGGTCTCCTCCTCATGACCAGAGGGATGCCATGCGCGCGGTAGGGACAGTTCTGGCTCTCGTGGTCCTCGCCACCGTGGTGGCCACCTTCGCTCGCCATTGGCGTATCCCCGCGCCTTCCCTGCTCGTGATCGCGGGCCTCGCCGTCGCCCTGCTGCCGGGCACCCCGGAGATCCGGATCAGCCCCGAGATCATCGGCCTCGTCGTCCTGCCACCCCTTCTGTACGCGAGCGCCGAGGAACTGCCCTGGCGCGACCTGCGCGCCGTGTGGAAACCGGTCGGAGTCCTGTCGACGGGCCTGGTCCTGGCCTCGGCGGCCGCGGTCGGGGCGGTCGCCTCCCTGGTCACGCCGCTGTCGTGGCAGATGGCGTTCGTGCTGGGAGCCGTGCTGGCGAGCACCGACCCGGTGGCGGTGACCGCGCTCGGCAGACGGCTGGCGCTGCCGCCCAAGGTGCAGGTGCTGGTGCAGGCCGAGAGCCTCTTCAACGACGCGACCTCCCTCGTCCTCTTCCGGGTCGCGGTGAGCGTCGCCGTGGCATCGGCGGCGGCCGGCTGGGGTGCGGCAGCGAGTGAGTTCGCGCTGCTGGCGGGGGGCGGCATGGTCATCGGTGCCGCGGTCGCGGGCGTGGTGACGCTGATCCGGCGGCGCACGGAGGACCCGGTCCTGGAGACGGTGATCGCCCTGGTCACTCCCTACGCGGCGTACGTCCTGGCCGAGGCCGCGCACGCCTCGGGTGTCACCTCGGTGGTGGTCGCCGGAGTCGTCCTGGGCGGACGGGGCGACGGCCTCACCAACGCCCGCATCCGCCTCCAGCTCCACGCCGTCTACGGCACGGTGGTCTTCCTGCTGGAGAGCGTCGTCTTCAGCCTGATCGGGCTCGCCCTGCCGGCGCAGGTGCGGGCGCTGTCCGACGCCGACGGCGCCTGGCCCCTGTACGCGCTCGCCGTCGCCGCCACGCTCATCGCCATGCGCCTGTTGTGGCTGGCGCCGCTGTCCGCCGTGGTGCAGCGCAAGGGCGGGATCCAGCGGATGAACTGGCGGGTTCCGGTCGTCCTGACCTGGGCCGGCACCCGCGGCGTGGTCCCCCTGGCCGCCGCCCTGTCCATCCCCGTGACCATGGAGGACGGTTCCACACTCTCGGAACGCCCCCTCGTCCTCGTCCTGACCACCTCGGTCGTGGTCGTCACGCTCGTCGTCCAGGGCTTCACACTGGCTCCGGTCGTCCGCCGCTCGGGCATCGCCCTCGAACCCGACCACACCGAACGCGAAGAGGCACAGGCCCGCTGCAGCCTGGCGAACGCGGGCCTGAGCCGGCTGGACGAGATATCCGAACTGGAAGCCGTCCCCGACGTCGTCCTCGACCGGCTGCGCCGCGGCCTGACGGCACGCCTCGACGCCGCGAGCGATCGCCTCGGGCAGGCCGACGGCCACGGCGCTCAGACGGAATCCGCCGACCTCACCTACCGCCAGCTACGCCGCGACCTGATCACGGTGGAGGAGGCCGAACTCCAGCGCCTCTACGACCGACACCACATCAGCGACACGACCCGCCGCCGCCTGCAACGCTCGCTGGACCTGGAGGAGGCCCGGCTCGCGGACGCCCACGGACTGCACCGGGATTGAGGCCGAGCGCGGGCAGTCGACCGCGGGGTGGACGTCAGGGCCGTATCCATACACCAGCGTCGAACGCTCCGAGCGTCTCAGCGGAACTCGGCGAGCCGTGACCGCAGCCCGAGGGCGGTGAGCGCGGCCACCGAGGCCAGGGCTCCCGGCAGCAGATCCCCCACTGAGGAGCGGCCTGCCTGGACCGAGGCGGTGTACACACGGCCGGAAGGACGGTCGGCATGCACTCCTCGCCATCGTCGAAGACGACCTGTACGCCAACGGCCGCCACTTCCGCGCCCTCGACGGCATCGTGCTCGACACCAGCGACGACATGTGCGGCGAACTGATCTTCACCGTGTTCGCCGTCATCGCCAAGTTCCAACGTCGGCAGATCGTCAAAGGCACCCGCGAAGGCCTCGACGCCGCCCGCGCCCGAGGCCGCGTCGGCGGCCGTCCTCGCGCCCTGACCTCCGAACAGATCACCGACGCCCGCATCCTGCTCGGCGCCGGACAAACCCGAACCGCCGTCGCCGCCAAGCTGCGCGTCTCCCGATGGACACTCAGCCGCGCCCTCGACACCGCGTCCCGCTGACGCCCGCCCCGGGTGCCAACGCTTGACCGCAGCGGACAGCCCCAGCCCCATGCGCGGATCGCAGAAGAGGACGGTCTGGTCGTCGCCTCAGTGTCCGTCGCGGACCACCGCTAACCCGCCGACCCGGGTCGTGATGCCCGCCGGCCCGCGTCGGGCCGAAGCGAGCACGCTGGCCGGTCGACCGAGGGTGTCGCCCTGCTCCACCTCGATCGCGACCGTCTGCGCCCCTGTCGTGTCGAGCAGGTGGGCGGCCAGGCAGCCGGTGCTGTTGGCGTTGGCGACGTCCTCGTCGACACCGATCGCCGGCGCGAACATCCGCGCCGCACCCGGTCGGTCGCCCACCGGCGGTACGTACACGAAACAGCCGAGGAGCCCGTACCGCTGGCACGCCGCTGTCAGCCTGCCGAGGTGTGGGTGGACTCGGAGCAGCGTCGACCGGTCGTGGACCGGTACCAGCATGCGTGGTGCGCCGGGCGCGGCGATCCGTGGCGCGTCGGTCGGATGCGGGTCGTCCGCGGTGAGCCCG
Organism: Streptomyces sp. NBC_00386; assembly: GCF_036063235.1. Lineage (NCBI taxonomy): Bacteria > Bacillati > Actinomycetota > Actinomycetes > Kitasatosporales > Streptomycetaceae > Streptomyces > Streptomyces sp. NBC_00386. The sequence goes on along the minus strand of NZ_CP107950.1, from coordinate 8,607,838 downwards.
AGCGCGGCGACGATCGCGGCGCGCTCGTCCGGTGCCGGGTGACGCAGCGCGACGAGGCCCTGGTCGAACCACACCTCGATGCCGGCGGGGCGGCGGATCGCGACGGTGTCGAACGTGCGCCCGCCGGTGTGTTGGCGGTCGTTCAGCTCGCCCAGCGCGGTGCGGGTCAACCGGACGGCCTGCGCGGCAACCGTGCCGTGGCCGCAGCCGGACAGTTCGACGGTGGCGGTGAAGAACCGGACCGGCCAGCCACCGTCCGGCGTCCGCCCCGGGCCGAGGAACGCCGCGTGCGAGGTGCCGGCCGCGGCAGCGACCGCACGCCGGTCCGCGTCCGTCGCCGCCGGGTCGTCGTCGGTGACGGCCGTGGGGCTACCGCCCCGGCCGTCGCGCCGCACGCACGCATCGACCACCGTGACATCCGGCCAGGACATCGGCCCACCTTTGACGCTCAACGAACCGGCAACCGCGAACGGCGTCCGCCGATAGCCGGACCTGGCCGCAACGGCCGACCGAACGCGTCCCGGAGCGTACCGGCCTGCCTCAGCCGGTGCCGTCCTGCACCGGATAGTGGATGACGGCCACACCGCCGGTGGCGTAGTTGGCGACATCGGCGGCTATCCGCTGGCCGTGCGGCGACGCCCGCGCCGCGGCCATGGCGGCGGCGTCTTCGAAGTCGCCTTCGAAGACCGCGAAATACGGCGCTTCTCCCTTGGTCGCCGCCACGTCGAAGCTGTAGCGCCACGCAAGCAGGCCGGGCCAATTCATGACCAGCGGAAGGTGCTTGGTCACGTAGTAGTCGCGGAAGTGGTCAGGGTCGGCGGGCTTGGAATACAGGACCAGCAACTTATGCATGACGACCTCCGTCCAGAGACGAGACCGCAACACTCCGGGTGACCTGGGAGCTCCTGCTAAGAACTCCCGCCGGCCTCGCTAGGTGCGGAGCATCGGGATCTGGGTGAGGACGGAGGTGGTTTCGAGGAGCGCGTGGGAGTCGGTGGCCGGCCACAGCGGGAGGTCGCCGACGGAGGCTACGACATCGGGGAGGGCCCGGGTGGGTCGGGTCGCGCCAGAATCCATAGTCGAGCACACCGGGCTCGGTGGCCGCGGCCTTCGCGAGAACCGTGAGGGCGGACTCGAAATCGGCGGTGTGCGTGAGTGCGATGTCCAGTACTGCGGTCGGTTGAATCGTCACATGCGCAGGTTAGGGCTTGATGTGCGGTCGAGGGAAAGACCGGTACGGGATAGGTTCAGAACGGATCGTTATCAATCGGCAGGGAGGGCACGTGGCGCCGGATACGGTGAGCCTGCGGTACTTCCTGGTGCTGGCGCAGGAGTTGAACTTCACCCGCGCGGCCGCACGGATCGGTATCGCACAGCCCGCACTCAGCGCCCGGATGCGCCGATTGGAGGCGGAACTCGGTACGGCCCTGCTGGTCCGCAACACGCGTAGCGTCGTATTGACCACGGCCGGTGCGGCTTTGGCGGAGTCCGCGCCGCCCGCGCTGGCGGCGCTGGACCGGGCATGGGACACCGCCCGGAGCGCGGCGGCCGGTGAACTGGGCACGCTGCGCATCGGATACAGCCTCAGCGCCGGGGCCGAGACGGCACCGGCCCTGGTGGACAGGCTGATTCGCGGCAACAGCGGACTCGAGGTCGGCGCGGTCCCGATGGCGACACCGGAGATCTCCCCCGCGGTCGCCGACGGCCGCATCGATGCCGGGATCACCCGCGGTGAACAGCCGGGCCGTGGCGTGCGCCGGTTCCTGCTGCGGCGTGCGCGCATCGGGGTCCAGTTGGCGCAGCACCATCCGCTGGCCGAACACCCGGAGATCGAGATCGCCGACGCGGCCGCGTATCCGCTGCGACTCCCGGACCGTGCGGCCAACCCCGTGATCCACGATCAGCTGTCCGCACTGTTCCGAGACACCCGACCACACCCTCGATTCCACACGCCCGCAGTCTCTTTCGACATGTCTCAGCGCGACCTGCGCGACGGGGTCACCCTCGCCCCGGCCGGAGAAGCCGCGGTCACGGCATCACCGGCCGGTCTCACCTGGCGACCGCTGCGGGGCGCGCCCAGCCTGACGATCCACCTGGTCCTCCCACGCGAGCAGTCGCCACTGCACCGCCGCATCCGTGCCGTCGCCAAAACCCTGGCGCACGAGCTGCACTGGCTGCCGGACTGACGCGCAAGAGGTCAAGCGAGACGGACGTCTGCGGTGGCGAGGCCGAAGACCTTGCGCCGGGCGGCCGTGGTGACGGCGAACCCGTGTCCGGTCGGCGCGAACCGGGCCACCGCGTCGACCTCGCGCACCACGGTCGCCGGATTGTGCGGGCGCCCGGTGTTCCGCAGGACCTCGCGGGTGTCGTTGTACATCGTGATGAGCACGCCTCCGGCGAACGTCAGCTGGTCCTCCTCCAGGTCCGCGAGGTGCTCGACGATCGCGGTGCGGTCGCGTGCGACGTAGGTGCGCGTCAGGTCGAGGGCGCGCCACGCGGCCTCGTTCATCCGGGGGTCGGTGCGGTCGGCGAAGTCCTTCATCGTGGCTCCGTGGTCGATCGAGCGGAGGGGGTGGTGCGGGGGTGGGGCACGGCAGTGGGCAGCCCCAGGTCGAGGCGCTTGTCCATGTCGAGGCGGATGTTCCGTACGGGTTGACGTTGGACCAGAACAGGGCGGTCAGGCCGCGCCGGTCCTCGCCGGTGAGCTTCTTCGCTCACGCCGGCTCGGCCAGGACCTGCTGCACCAGCAGGGTGTTGACGTGCACGAGCGCGGACTGGAGCAGGTGCAGGGCGAGCATCGACGTCTCGGCGTGCTCCTTGTCCGGGCCGGTCAGGGCGCCGACCTTGCCGTGGTGGAGCACCGTGTTCGCGCTGTTCCAGTTCTCCACGACCTGGAGCCCGCCGCGGATCTCGCGGCGCAGGCCGGGGTGGGCGAGGCAGTCACAGGAGAAGATCGTGCGCACGGCGCGGCCGAGTTCCTCAAGTGCCTGACAGGTGAGGTGCTTGGGGCCTCCGCGGGTGAAACGCCGCAGCACTTGCTCGGCCTCCGCCGTCCCGAGGCGGAGCACGGTCGCGTACTTCACCATCTGGTCGTACTGCTGCTCGATCAGCTCCCAGCGGATCGGCCGCGTCAGCGAGGCGCCGAGTGCCGGCCGGCCCGGCGGGGTGTCATCCGGGTGGTACAGGCGGATGCTGCCGATGTTCTTCAAGCGGGGCAGCAGCCGGAACTTGAGCAGCTCGGTGAACGCGAAGCCGACCACGGAGGCGCCGTGCGTGTCGACGTAGTTCGCCTCGATCTCGGCGTCCGTGCAGTGCCGCAGCGGTCCCTCGGTCATCGCCGCGACCTCGGACGACGAACACGATTTCAGCTGGGGGTAGATGCAGACGTTCTTCCGCTCCACGTGCCAGTGGATCATCACGCCGTTGCCGCCGTAGCGGGCGTGGTACTCGGTCATGAAGTTGCTGGACCAGGAGCCGAACTTCTTCGAGTCCGACGCGCACGCCGTACCGCGTCCCCACCACTCGGTATCGCGGGCACCGGGGCCGGTGCGCACTGCCGGCGCGGCCTGCGCGGCCTGCGGACCAGCCAACACCGATCGCACCGGGTTGTCGAGCGAGAGCAGATCCTCGGTGCGCGGGCGCGGCGGGACGGGACAAGCGGCCGGGTCGTCCTGCCTACGCTGGTGAAAATTGGTGGGGTGACTTTTCTTCGGGGACGGCTCAGTGACTCGTGGGACGCGGGCGTCCGAGCGCGAACCGGCTCGGTCCGGGCTCTCCGCGTACCAGCGCGGCCGCCAGCTCGCCGATGACCGACGCGAACTTGAAGCCGTGCCCGGAGAACCCTCCCAGCACGGTGACCGGGCCCTGCCGGTCGATGACGAAGTCATGGTCGGGGGTGGTGGTGTAGAGGCAGGTCATGGCCTCGGGCGCGGTGTGGTCCACGCCGGGGAGCCAGCGCTCGGCGTACGCCGCCAGCTCTTGCAGGATCGCGGCGTCCGGGGTGCGGTCGCGCAGGTCGGGGTCGACGACCGGGCCGACGCCGTGGAAGCCCGCCTTGACGCCGTCGGTGCTGCCGAGTCCGTACACCCCGTCCGCGGTGAGGCCGTCCATGGGCAGCGCGGCGCCCGGGTGGTGAATGTAGCTGGGCCAGGTGAGCGCGTCCGCCGCGGGGAAGTGCGCGGGCTGCTCCTGGGTGACACGCAGCACCGGCACGCCGCCGACCGGCGGAGCGGTACCGCCGCCCAGCATTCCGGGCGCCCAGCCGCCGACCGCGACCACGACCGCATCGGCGCGCAGTTCCTCCTCCGTGTCCGTGACCACCTGGACCTCGGCGTCGCCGTGCACCGACAGCCCGGTCACCCGGACGCCGTGCCGGACCTCCGCGCCGTGCGCCCGCGCCGCCTGCTGGAAGGCGGTGACCGCCTCGTCGGCGTGCAGGCGTCCGGCCTCCGGGTGGAAGACCGCACCGGTGTCGGCGCGCAGCCCCGGCCAGCGCTCGGCGACCTCCTCCGGGGCCAGCCGCTCGGCAGGGTGTCCGGCGACGGTCAGCGCCTCGTACAGTGCCTCGGTCGTGGTGGCCGGGCCGTGGTCGACGGCTCCGGTGAGGGTGAGCACCTGCCGTCCCGTCTCCTGCTCCAGCCGCCGCCACAGCGGCAGCGACCGCACGGCGAGACCGACGTAGAAGGGGTCCGTGTAGGCCAGCCGGAAGATCCGCGAGGTGCCGTGCGAGCTGCCCCGGTCGTGGCCGGGCGGGAAGCGCTCCAGCAGGGTGACGTGGTCACCCTGGGCAGCAAGCCGCCACGCGGCGGACGAGCCCATGACCCCGCCACCGATGACGACGACTCGACGAGAAGACACGATGCTCGATCCTTTGGTGAACGATCCGGACCGACCGGGCAACCGGACGCCCCGAGGTTTTCCGGTGTGACCTGCAACTTTCTATCAGCCGTCAGCCCGGAGCGAGCCGGCCGGGTCGCCGCTGCCCGCCCCCTGTGCCCGTCGACACGCTCGACCGTGCTCCAACTCTCCTTTCCCAGGCTGGTTTGCGAGTGGACCACGGCCATTCGGACCGCAAGGCCCATACGTTGTAGCCAGGGGCTGATGTCGCAGTCGGCTCGATGTACCTCTTCGCCCTGACCACCGGGCTTCCCTCCTCCCCTGCAGCGAGAGGCGCATTCCAACTGGGCCGCCGGCGAAGGGAATGCGTTCTTCCAGCCATGCGCGGGTCACGGCGTGCATCGTGACCCACGCCGCCGGCTGCGGAAGTGACGGGGGTTTTGATGGTGATCCGAGCCGCGTTGAGCCGATGTCAGCTCTGCTCAGGGCGCTCGATGGACACCTTGGGCAGCTTTCGGGCCAGTGGGGCAGGGAGTCACCAGGCCCATGTGCCGAGCATCTGCATGACCGCGGGAACGATGAGGCATCGGATGACGACGGCGTCGAGCAGGACGGCAACGGCAAGGCCGAGTCCGAACTGCTGGAGCATACGGTCGTCGCTGAGGACGAAGGCTCCGAAAGGGTGCCTCTGAACTCCAAGCGTCTGACGGGGTGACGGCGCGCGTGGAAACCGGCTCTGGCCGCAGTTCCGGATGCTGTTGGTGACGGAACGTGCTGCTGTCCGAGGAGGATGCGGTGGCGGAGAAGGGTGAAGCCTGCTCGTCCGTGCATCTGGCGCGCGATCCGCTTGGTTTTGGTGTTGACGCCCTCGGTCGGGCCGTTGCTGTAGGGAAGCGTGAGCGCGGCGATCACGTCAGCGCGGTCTCTGTCCAGACCTCGAGTGAAGGCGTGCACTTGAGGCAGATCGGCTGCGCGGACCTGGACGATCCAGCGCGCGAGCCTGTCGGCGTTTTCTGCGCGAGGCGTCAGGAGTCCGGCGAAGTGCCTGATGCCGACGGCCAGTTGGGTCAACGCCGGCGAGGCCCGGAGCAGGCATCTGAACGGATCGGTCGGCAACGACCTGCACGTTCATGCCGTGCTTCTTTGCCGGTCATGGCGACATGCGTCAGGTGCGGAACCAGTTTGGGTGCAGCTCGTTTCGAGTGAGGTGGCCGATCAGGCGGTGAGGTTGCATTCGCCCTGGCCGGCAGCTTGATCGAGGTGTTCGTGTTCGCGAACGACGTGGAAGCGCCAGCAGGTGTCGAAGTCGCCGTCGCCAAGGCCATCACCATGCCTACGCTGTGGTACTTCGTTTCCAGTGCCCGGTCGACCGCCGTCGTTCGCGTCCCTTCTCGTGTCCATAGGGAGCGGACGGCCGGGCACTGCGACGCTTATCTGCCAGGTGATCCGGGCTGCACCGTTGCGTTCTGGTCCCCGGCGTCGAAGACGACGCTGCGCGGCCATTGCTGCCATCGCGTGCCCAGACCGGAGTGCTGCGGAGTTCCCGTACGTACGAAGGTTCGAATGCTGTCGACCATCAGGCTTGACAGCTGCAGCCTGCCCGGCTCGTTCTTGGTGCTGAACGCGAAGGTGAACAGCCCCTCATCGAAGGTATGGAACACGAAGGGCAGGTCCATGGCGTGCGCGGCACCGTACACCTGGTCGAACGGCGCCGGCTCCTGGTTCCAGCCGAACTGGTAGTAGTACAGGTGCTTGTTTCCGGCCGCCTGCACCGAGTTCAGGGAGTCGTGGGTGATGCCGGTGAAGACGAGGTTGGTCAGATGGTCCGCGGCCTCGTTCCAGCCGCCGGGCCCGTCGACGGGAAGGTACGCGTCCGTGATGAAGTCGCGCACCGTGAACGGGGAGGGCTCGTCGGGGTCGAAGAAGTACTGCGAGGTGAAGCGCTGGTAGTCGGTCGGGCGGAATGCGCCGATCGCCGACCCGAAGAGTTTGCCCTCCTCCAGGGTGTTCCCGGCGAGGGTGGGGATGTTGCGGAATTTCCCTGCCTTGATGGCGGCGTGGTAATCCGTAGGCAGGACCGTGCCGTCCGCAATGACTGCGGGCGGGTCTCCGACCTTGGAGCCTTCGCGGACTTGCGCGCGGATGATGTCATCGGCCGGCATCGATCGGAGGCGGCGCACATCCGGGTCTTCACCTGTGCCGACTGCTTCGTCGACGAGCCCGTCGGCGTACGTGCGCGCCTTTTGCGGGGTTGTGAACAGGAGGCCGCCACTGAGCGGGATCGCTTTGTCCAGCAGGCCTTTGCTCAAAGGGGAGACCATGAGGGCCCACACGTCGACGGCGCCGGCGGATTCCCCCATCACCGTCACATTCGAGGGATCGCCGCCGAAGGCAGCGGCGTTGCGGTTGACGAAGCGAAGGGCCTCGATCTGATCCAACGTTCCGAAGTTTCCCGAGTCATTGACCCGGTCGCCCGTCTTCAACCCAGGCAGGTCGAGCCACCCGAAGACGCCGAGCCGGTAGTTGACGGTGACCACGACCGCATTGGTCCGGCGTGCCAGGGCGCGGCCGTCGTACATCGGATCCGCCGAGTAGCCGACCACGTTGCTTCCCCCGTGGATGAACACGATGACCGGCAGGTTCTTCTTCGCGTTCGAGGGGCGGAATACGTTGAGAGTGAGGCAGTCCTCGGAGCCGACGGGCTCGGCGAGGCCGTCGCGGACATCCAGGCCGTAGTGCGGGCCGGACGGTGCCGGGCTGAACATCCGGCCTTGCTGGATACAGCCGTTCCCGAATTCGCCGGCGTCACGCACGCTGCGCCATGGCTGATGAGGGACCGGGGCGTTCCAGCGCAACGGCCCGACGGGGGGCTCTGCATAAGGGATGCCCAACCAGGAATAGGTTCCGGTCGACCGGCCCTGGTCGATGCCCTGGACCTTCCCGAGGTCGGTCTGCCGTACGACGGATGCTCCGTGTGCTCCGTGTGCCGATGCTGCGCTCATCGATGCGGCTGCCAGCACCAAGCCGAGCAGTACGGCGCCAACTCGTCTCATCACCATCACTGCCTCACCTCCATCTGAGTGCTGGGCTCTGCCTGAGTGCTGGGCTCCGACTTGCTGTCCTCGTCACGTACCGTGCGCCGCAACAGCGGAAGGAGCAGCACGCCGAGAACTGATCCTCCGATCAGCACTGCATACCCACCCGCCTCGCTGCCTCGGCCTTCTGCGAAGCCGTACAGATAGGGGCCGGTGAACCCGCCGAGCAGTCCGATCGTGTTGATGAACGCGAGACCTGCCGCAGCCATCAGTCCGGACATCCGCGCCATCGCGACCGACCAGTAGAGGGGGAGAACCCCGATCAGCAGCATCATCGCGACGTCGATCAGCAGGATGCGGGCGACTGCACCGTCCGCGAGGGTGTAGGCCACCGCCACCAGGACCGTGGTGACGGTGACGCCGGTGAGGACGTGGAGCTCACCTGACGCCCTGCGGTGGAGCCGGGGGATGACGAGCACGCCGACGAGCGCGCCGATGCCCGCGCTGCCGCTCACCACACCGATGAGGAAGGATCCCTCGACACCGAGGCTTTCCACGACCGACGGGAAGTTGTACTGGATCGACACGCTGTTGATCTGGTTGGCGAAGTAGATCACCGCGAGTACGAGGATGAACGGCCGGCCGAACGCAACCTTGGCGTTGCCCTTCAAGGTGGTGTGTGCCGGGGCCGTGTGTACGACAGCTCGTTCGTTCAGCACCGCGGCCTCTTGTGCCGAGAGCCACGGTGCGTCCGACGGCTGGTCGGGCACCCAGCGCCATACGACGCCCCCGACCACGATCGTCATCGCGCCCTGGATGAGGAACATCCACTGCCAGCCGAACAGCCCGCTTGCGCCGTTGAGTTCCATGAGTGCGCCGCCGAGCGGGCCGCCGAGGGTGAGGCCGGCGCAGGCGGCAAGGTAGATGATCCCGACCATCGTCACCCGCTGCTTCTGCGAGAACCAGATGGTGATGATGTACATGAGGGCCGGGTACAGGCCGGCCTCGGCCGCTCCCAGGAGGAGCCGGACGACATAGAAAGAAAGTTCGTTCTGCACGAACATCATGCAGGCACAGATCACACCCCAGGTCACAGCGATGCGGGAGATCCACCGTCGCGGCCCGACGCGGTGCATGATCAGGTTGCTGGGCACCTCGAGGAGCGCGTAGCTCAGGAAGAAGATGCCTGCGCCGGTGCCGTATGCGGCGACGCTGATGCCCACGTCAGCCTCGAGCGAGGTCTTGGCCAAGCCGACGTTGGTGCGGTCCACGAACGCCATGAAGTAGACGAGGCACAGGATCGGCAGGAGGTGGAACGCAGCCTTTCGGCTGGCAACCGCATGTGCGCGATCGGTGTCGTCCTGCGTGGGTTGCTGCTGGTTCACGACCGGCCTCCAGAGGTTTGATGCCGGATGCCGCAATACGTCACTGCGTGAATCCCTGGTGCGGCTCTCACGAGGTCTCCCTTGGCCAGGCGGGTCTCCGCGCTGCCTGATGTGGTCGCCGTCACTGTAGGGAGCTGCGCACGGCCTCATGAGGTGTGGATCGTCCACAGTTGCCGACGCCGGGGTGGGGGAAAAGACCACCGTTGATGCGGCGCTGCCACACGCGTCAGGACTGTACGGCGTGCCGTAGCCGCTCCAGGCGAATCGCCAGCCGCAGAGGCAGGTCGTCAGTGCCCCGCCAGTCGTGGCCGAGGACTGCGGAGATCCGGTCGAGTCGCTTGAGCAGGGTGTTCAGGTGGACCTGGAGGACATCCGCGGTACGGCGCAGGTTGCTGTCGTTACGGAAGTAGGCATCCAACGTGGCGACCAGATCGGTCGACCGGCTGGCGTCGTAGGCGAGGAGGGGGCCGATCGAATCGGCGAGGAAACGGTCGAGTTCGGCCTTGCGGTCGACGTCGAAGGCGAGTGCGTAGAGGGCGAACCGGTCCGTCGTGGCTCCGAGGTCGGCCCACCCGAGGTGTCGGGCGACCGCCATACAGCCTGTGGCGCGCGAGAACGCCCGCGCCCAGTCGTGGCCGGCAACGCGTTCGCAGATGACTACGACGGGCCGGCCGAGTTCCGTGCGGATCCGCTGCTGGACGGTGCGAGCGAACCCTTCGGCGTCCTCAGCGGCAGCAATCAGCGTGGCATGGCCCAGGTGCTCGCCCGCCAGCCCTGCCTCCTGCCGGGCGATCACGTGCAAGTGGCGGACAAGCTCGCCGGCGGAGACACCATGAGCCTCGGCGGTGACCACCACGTCGAGAGCATCGAGGTCGATGCCGCGCGAGCGGGCCCGCGTCCGCTGCGTCACGCTCACGTTGGGGCTGACGACGATCAGCTCGGTGAGAAGCTCGCCGCTGAGCCGCTCGGCCGCGTCGGCGGCAGCGTTGTCCTTGAGAATCAGCAGTCCGACGACGTGCGTTGCGAGCTCGAGGCTCCGCACATCCATGGCAGAAGGTTTCTGGTGCTGACTCCACAGCACCGTGCCCAGGAGACTGTCCCCGGCCCGGATGGCCGCCGCGCTGTGCCGACGGCCGTCTGCGCCCGTCGTCGTGGCCGCACGGCCCGTGCTGCGTGCCCGCTCGATCACCTCGGCGAGCACCCCGCCGTCCGGCTCTTCGGCGGAGGGTTCACGGGCACCGCCGCAGGCGAGGAGACCGCCACTGCGGTCGAGAATGACGACCTCGCCCCCGATCTGTTCGGCGAGCTCGGAGGCCACCACCTGTGGTCCGCCGCCTGCGAGGACGACCCCGGTCAGCGCCTCGTGCACCGACTGAGCTCGCTCCATCACCACCACCTGTTCCTCGATGGTCCGATAGGCCGACCGCAGCTCGGCGAGCGCGCCGCGGCTCTCCTCGTAGAGCCGCGCGTTGTCGAGGGCGATCGCCGCGTGGTCGGCAAACGCACTGAGGAGGGCGATTTCGTCGGCACGGAACCGGCGTTCGCTGCGGTGGGCCGCGAAGAGGGCCCCGATCACCCGGTCCCTCACGAGGAGGGGGACCCCGAGCAGCGCGACCAACCCCTCGTTGCCGACCACCGCGTCGAAAGCGGGATCATGCTGCAACTCTCCGGCCCTGCGGTAATCGCCGACCCAGTGGGCGGCGCGCGACTCGATCACCTTGCCGCCGAGTCCCGTGCCCGGCGGGATATGAGCGGACCGGAACGCGGCCGAGATGGTGCCCTCACTGGCCGTGATGCTCAGTACGCCGGCGTCGTCAAGCAGGGACAGATAGGTGAAATCGGTGCCGATCAGGTCGTGTGCGTGTCGGACGATGGAGTCCAGTACGTCGTCGACATCGCCCAGTGCGGTCAGGGACCTGGCCGTCGCGTACAGCGATGCGAGCTCGCGCTCGCGGCCCGGGCGGATATTCGCGTCTGCTCGATCGCTCATGTTCCCTGCGTCGTACGTCGGTGGGCGGCCGTCGGCGCAAGACCGGGGCCGGTCGCTGTCGTGCGGAGCAGTAGATTATTCGTCCACCGCGCTGAGTGCACTTGTGGTCGATGCTCACCTCCCGGCGCGGGGATCCCGGCTCTTACGGTGATACCGACCAAGGAGTCGGCGCTCGGCCGGGGCACCTGCCTCGACGCGAGGGCACGCGGGGCGATTCGCCCTGCGCCCTGAACCAGATGCGAGGAGCAGGCGCACATGGACGGGCTCATGCAGCCAAGGCCACTGACGATCGCCCACCTCTTCGAGCGGGCTGAGACGTTGTTCGCACACAAGCGCGTCATCGACGCCGACGGGGACAAGCTCGTCTACCGCGAATGGGCACATCGGGTACGTCGCCTGGTCACCGCACTCGCCGCACTGGACGTTCCGCCCGGAGCACGGGTGGCGACCTTGGCGGCAAACCATCGCCGACATCTGGAGGTCTATGCTGCGGCGCCGATCAGCAAGCGAGTCCTCCACACGCTCAACATCCGACTCTCGTCGGACCACCTCACCTACATCATCGAACACGCCGACGACGACGTCGTGTTCCTCGACCGGCGGCATCTGCCACTGATCCAGAAGTGCCTCGACCGGCTGCCTGGCGTACGACATTGGGTGGTATTCCCCGACGGCACCGACGGCGAGCTGCCACCGGACCCCCGATTCCATGACTACGACGACCTGGTTGCCGGCGCCGAGCCGTACGAGGGCTCCTTCGAGGCCACCTTCAGCAGCACCGAGGAGAACCTGGCGGCCGGCCTGTGCTACACCTCCGGGACGACCGGGCGCCCCAAAGGTGTCCTCTACAGCCACCGGTCGACCGTGCTGCACTGCCTCGGGACCATGGCGGCCGGGCTCATCGGTATCAACGAGCGCGACGTGGTCCTGCCGATCGTCCCGATGTTCCACGCGAATGCATGGGGACTTCCGTACGGCTCGCTGATGGCCGGCGCCGACCTCGTGCTGCCGGGCCCGTCAGCCGACCGCGAGCACCTGGCCGATCTGATGGAACACCACCGGGTCACGCTGGCAGCCGCTGTCCCGACCGTCTGGACCGACCTGCTCCCAGGGCTCGCGGGCCGGAACCTGCAACCACTCCGCCTCCTCCTCGGCGGCGGATCGATGGTCACCCCGGAACTGTCCGCAGCGTATGAGGACGCGGTCGGAGTTCCACTCACGCACTCCTGGGGGATGACGGAGGTCAGTCCGGTCGGCGCCATCGGAGGGCTGCGCAGCCGGCACGATGGCCTCGATGACGATATGCGCGACGCCGTCAGGGGGGCGCAGGGGCAGCCGATCCCGCTGGTGAGCCTGCGCATCGTCGACGTCGAGTCCGGTGAACGGATGACACACGACGGGAGGGCCGTCGGCGAGCTCCAGGTCGCGGGTCCCTGGGTGGCGGGCGGCTACTTCGAAGGCGAGGGGGCCGACAACTTCACCGTGGACGGCTGGTTGCGCACCGGCGACCTGGCCACCATCGACGAGCACGGCTACCTACGACTCGTCGACCGGATCAAGGACCTGATCAAGTCCGGTGGCGAGTGGATCTCCTCGATCGAGCTGGAGTCGGCAATCGCCACGCACCCGCACATCGAACAGGTCGCCGTCGTCGCCCGGGACGATCCGCGATGGGGCGAACGCCCGGTCGCCTTCGTCGTCCTGCGCGCGGGCACAACCACGAGTGTGGAGCAACTGCGCGAGCACGTCTCGCACCAGGTGGTCTCTTGGTGGCTGCCGGACGAGTTCGTCGTCCTCGAGACCATCCCCACGACTGGAACGGGCAAGCTGTCCAAGGAGGCATTGCGGCGGTCGCTGCGTTCTCCGTGAACCATCCCCCGGCCAACGAGCCGGGCGGGACCGGGGTGCGCGTGACGAGACCGGTGCAGCCCCCACCCAAGGAGACGGGGGCGGGGCACCCTGCATGGTGAGGCTGACCCTTTGGAGTGGACACCTTGACAATGGATCTTGATGGTCCAAGGAGGGATGTCCAGGTGGGACGGAAGTCTCCGTATCCGGAGGAGTTCAGGAAGGACGCTGTCGCGCTCTACCGCGCCGCTGCCGGGAAGCGGACGTATGCGGCGGTGGCTGCGGATCTCGGCATCACCGCGGAGTCGCTTCGGACGTGGGTGCGCAAGGACGAGGCTCAGGCCGTGCCCGAGGGCCGCGCCGGCAGCGTGAGCGCGGCCGAGGAACTGGCCCGGTTGCGAGCGGAGAACGCTCGGCTGCTCAAGGCCGAGCAGGAGTGGTAACTGGAGCGCGAAATCCTGCGCAGGGCTGCTGCCTATTTCGCCCGGGAGGTGAAGTGAGCCCCTACCGCTGGGACTTCATCTCCGACAACTGCGCCGACTTCGGCGTCAAGCGGATCTGCCGGGTGCTTGGAGCATCCCGCACTGGCTACTACCGGCACCTGGCCACTGAGCAGGCCCGCATCGAGCGCCAGGCCGAGGAGAAGCGGACCGTGAGCGAGATCCGCGCCATCCACGCCGAACACCAGGGCGCTTACGGCGCCCCGCGCGTCCATGCTGAACTGCGTGCGAGGGGACGCAGGATCAACCGCAAGCGCGTCACCTGGCTGATGCGGATCAACCACATCGTCGGCCGGCACCTACGCAAGAAGAAGCGGACGACGATCGCGGACAGAACCGCGCCGCCCGCGCCGGACCTGGTGATGCGCGACTTCACCGCGGACACGCTGAACACCAGGTGGTGCGGCGACATCACTTACATAGCCGTCGGCACGACGTGGCTCTCCCCCGCCACGGTGATCGACATCTGCTCGAGAAAGGTGGTGGGCTGGTCGATCGCCGACCACATGCGTGCCTCCCTGGTCACCGACGCGATCGAAATGGCTGTGGCCGCCCGCGGTGGCCGGGTTCACGGCGTCGTTTTCCACACCGACAGGGGCGCCCAATACAGCAGCCTTTGCCGAGGTCTGCCGTCGGCACGGCATCCGCCGCAGCATGGGCGGGTCGGCTCAAGCTATGACAATGCCCTCGCTGAGTCGTTCTTCCAGGGCCTCAAGCGCGAGTTGCTCCATGGCCGACGCTGGACCTCGAAGGCACAGACCCGGCTGGAGCTGTTCCGCTGGCTGTCGTACTACAACCGGCGCCGTCGGCACTCCGCGCTCGGCTACCTCACACCAGCCGAGTTCGAACAGCACCTGATCACGTCACGTACGCTGTCACTCGTCGCATGAAACCCAGTGTCCACTCCCGGGGATCAACCTCAGGCGTTCGCTCACCCTGCCACTGCAACACGGACAGACCCGTCGGCCGGCCAGGAGCTCCCACAGCCACACGATCAGGCGACACCGAAACTGACATCAGCTCACGTACTGCCCTCTGAGAGCACCGACGGTAGCCGTCGGTCCGTGATCGCATCAGCAATTCGGCCTGCTACGCCCGATGGAGTGGCGGTCGACGAATCAAGTCGCAGTACATCGACACCGCGCTCTTCGAGGGCCGCCGCGGCCTCTTCGCAGAAGCGCAGCTCCCTGGCCGGCCCGTCGGGGTCATCGCGGAATCGGTGGGTGACCCCTGCCCTCGCTATGCGTTCGGTGATCGTGTCCGGTAAGGCGGTCAGGATGACCGCCAGGTCCGGGTTGGGGACGTGCCGATTGATGTCCAGCAGGTAGGAGAGTGGCGCCCCGTCGAGGCGCTGCAGGACGAGGGCCGAGGCCACGTAGCGGTCTGAGACGAGGAGGTGGCCGCGGTCCAGTGCGGGTGTGACTGTGGTCTCGACGTGCTCGTAGCGGGCGGCCGCGACCAGGCAGGCCAGGGAGAGCCCTCGGATCTCGCCCACGTGCTGCCTGGTGAAGTTGCCCAGCGCGGTCGGGGGCGGCTCCGTCGTCAACAGAGCCTGCACGCCCTGCCCTTCGAGGAGTCTGTGCAACGCGGCGATCGTCGTCGACTTCCCGACGCCGCTGGGACCGTCGAGGGTGACGAAGAATCCACGGGTCATGCGGGGGCATCCGTGGTCGGCTGGTTCTGCTCGTGCTGCTCGTGCTGCTCGTGCTGCTCGTGCTGCTCGTGCTGCTCGCGGGCGAGCATGCCCCAACGTCGATCGGATGTCTTCGAGCGGGACTTCGCCGAACTGGATGCCGACGGAGAAGTCGAACTCATCGCGTTCCACGGCGACATGCAGAGAAATTTTGCACGCACTTCTGTGCACACACTCCTATGCACAGACTCCTGTGTGGTCTAGCTTGAGTGTCATGGAACAACCGCAACAGCCCTCCCAGGTACATCTGACCGCCCGTAACCTGCGCGGCATCGCGCATCCACTGCGGGTGCAGATCCTCACCAGCCTGAGGACGGAGGGGCCGGCCACGGCCACCACGGTGGCTCGCCGGCTCAACCTGAATACGGGGGCGACGAGTTACCACCTGCGCCAGCTCGCGGAGTACGGCTTCATCACGGAGGCGCCGTCCCGTGGCGGGCGGCGTGAGCGGTGGTGGCAGGCGGCGCACGCCAACACCGTCGTGCCCGACAACGAGGTGCTCGACGGCAGCGAGGGGCTCGGCAGCGCCTACCTCCAGGCCCTCGGCCAGGTCTGGTCCGGCGCCCTGACGGCCGCGATCGAGGCGACCCCTTCGCTCACGCCCGAGTGGCGCGACGCGCAGGACTTCGGCGACTACGCACTGACTCTCACCCCGGCCGACGCCAAGGAGTTGACGGCGGAGATCCACGCCCTGCTCCGTCGGCGTACGTCCGCCGCCGCGGGCGCCGAAGCACAGCTGCCGCACGACGCGGCGCGGGTCTTCTTCCAGTTCCAGTTGTTCCCGACCAGCGAGGACCGGCACGTCACCCAGCCCACCGACATGGAGTAGAACGATGGCCACTCAGCACACAGCCGCCAAGAAGGCGGCGGACAACGGCGCACGGACAACGGTGCCGGACGCGCACCCCAGGGTCCTGCGCGGCCTGGTCGGCATGCTGTCGGCCAACGCGGCTGCCCTGTCGGCCAACCGGGTGTTGTCCATAGCCCTGCCCTGGTTCGTCCTGACGACCACGGGCAGCGTCGGCAAGACCGGCCTGGTGGCCTTCTGCCAGATAGTGCCGTACGTGATCTCGCAGGCACTGGCAGGCCCGATCATCGACCGTGTCGGACCCAAACGGATCAGTGTGGCGGGCGACCTCCTGTCCACCGCCGCGATGGCCACCGCCCCGCTGCTGTACCTGACCGGCGGTCTGCCCTTCGGCGTACTGCTGGCCCTGCTCGCGGTCGTCGGCGCTGCCGACGGGCCGGCCAACGGCGCCAAGGGGCTCTTCGTACCGTCGGCCACCCGCGCCGCCCGCGTACCCATCGAGCGGGGTACCGGCCTTTCCGCCGCTGTCGAGCGGACGGCGACCACCGTCGGGCCGGCCATCGCGGGCGTGGTCGTCACCGCATTCGGCAGCCTGTACGCGCTGTGGATCACCGCCGCGCTGTTCGCGGTGTCGGCGCTGATCGTCTCGACCACCCTGACCGACCCGGTGCCCGAGCCGCACGAGATCCCGGTCGAGGACGGCGGCGGCTACCTCACCCAACTGCGCCAGGGGGCCGCCTTCTTGCGGGACGCGAAGCTGCTGCGGTCCATCGTGGGCATGCTGGCGGTGACCAACCTCCTGGACCAGGCGTTCATGTCGGTGCTGCTGCCGGTGTGGGCGAAGGAGTCGGGGAACGGCGCGGAGGCCATCGGCCTGGTGGTGAGTGTCTTCGCTGCGACGTCAATCATCGCCGCATTGGTGGCCGCCGGGGTGGCCGAGCGGCTGCCACGGCGCACCGTCTATCTGGTCGGCTTCTCCCTGGGCGGCCTGCCCCGGTTCGCAGCGATGGCGACGGGGGCACCGCTGTGGCTGGTGCTGACCGTGCTCGCGGTGGGCGGTCTGGGGTCCGGCTTCGTCAACCCGATCGTGGGCGCGGTGACGTACGAGCTGATCCCGACACCGCTGCTGGGCCGGGTCAAGACACTGGCGCAGGCGGTCACCTGGGCGGGCATCCCGTTCGGCGGACTGCTGGGGGCCGGGCTGGTGACCCTGACCGGCACGTCGACGGCGCTGTGGATCGTGGGCGGGCTGTACCTGGTCGCCATCGGCGTGCCGGGCATGAGCCGGGAATGGTCCGGGATGCGCAAGCGGACGGTGTCCGAACACGCCACCGTCGACGCCGTGGACGACATGAGCGCGGCGGGTCCGGCGAGCGCGGCGGCACAGACCCTGTCACAGGAGGAGCCGCAGGAGAAGCCCTCGGTCCCGGCCGCGGCCTGAACCGGCGCGGGAACGACGTGGCCCGTGTGCTCGGCGGCCGGGGCACCCGCCCCGGCCGCCGAGCACACGGGCAGAAGTGTCCACGTCCCGCGGGCAGAAGTAACCAGTTATCTCGTCAAGATCGCTCTGCGAGCATCAAATCGGCTGAGCATCCGAGGGCCTTCCGTTACGGGTCGACGACGAGGAACTGGTGGACGCATGACTACGAATCCGATGGCACCCCCGGTACCGGCACCCGGCCGGGAAGCGGGGCGTGAGTCGTTCTCACCGGCCGAGGGCCGAATAGCCGCCGTATGGGGGTCCGTTCTCGGCACCGAGGTGACGACGACGGATTCCGACTTCTTCGAGCTGGGCGGCACCGGGGAGCAGACGGCGGAAATGGCCCGCCGGGTCGCGGAGGAATTCGGATCGGAATTCCAGTCCCCTTCCGCGCCGGGCCCGCTGACCATTCGGACCGTGGCGTCGTTCCTCGCCGAGGAGGCCATGGAACGGGCCCGCCGTCTGTTCGAGTCCGTCGAGGAAGGCATGGACGACGGCTCGGACGCCCTGACAACATCGTCCGCCTCCGACGACACCACCACGATCCCCCTGGCCGTCCGGGACGGGCGGCCGCTGCCGCTGTCGTTCGCGCAGCGCCGGCTGTGGTTCCTGGACCAGTTGGATCCGGGCCGCGCCGAATACCTGATCCCGATGGGGCTGCACATCAGCGGTCCGCTGGACGTGTCGGCGCTGGAGGGGGCGCTGACGGAGCTGGTGGCGCGGCACGAGGTGCTGCGGACCCGTTTCGTCACCGACGAGGACGGCACCCCGGGCCAGATCGTCGACGAGCCCCGGCCGCTGCCGCTGGGCGTGCACGACCTGCGGTACGTGACGGACGACGTCGCCCGTGAGGAGGCGGCCACCGCGCTCGTGGACACCGAGGGCTTCAGGCCGGTGGATCTCGCCACCGGGCCGATGGTCCGCGCCCTGCTGCTCCGGCTGGCGGACGAGGAGCACCTGCTGTCACTGACGGTTCATCACATCGCTTTCGACGGTTGGTCAGTGGGTGTCCTCTCGCGTGAGCTCACCACGCTGTACACAGCGCGGGTGACGGGAGTCGCCGCCGGTCTGCCCGAACCACCGCTCCAGTACGCCGACTTCGCGGTCTGGCAGCGCGCGTGGTTCACCGGTGACGTGCTGTCGGGCCAACTGGACTACTGGCGAGGGCGGCTGGCGGACACCGAAGCACTGGAGCTGCCCACCGACCGCAGGCGTCCGGCACGGCGCAGCGGCAACGGGGCGATGCTCACCTTCGGTATCCCCGCCGCGACCGCCGACGGTGCCCGCAGACTGGCGCACGACACGGGCGCGAGCCTGTTCATGACGCTGCTCGCGGTGTTCCAGGCAGTGCTGTCCCGGTACAGCGGCCAGGAGGACATCGCCGTGGGCACCCCGATCGCGGGCCGCAACCGGGCCGAGATCGAGGACATGGTCGGCTTCTTCGTGAACACGCTGGTGATGCGGACCGACCTGTCGGGCGATCCGACGTTCACCGAGCTCATCGACCGGGTGAAGGACACCGCGCTGGGCGCCTACGACCACCAGGACATGCCGTTCGAGCGGCTGGTGGAGGAGCTGGCACCGCAGCGGGACCTCTCCCGCAACCCGCTGTTCCAGACCATGTTCGTCCTCCAGAACACTCCCGACAGCCGTTCCTGGGAGCTCCCCGGCCTCAGTGTCCAGCAGGTGGACGTGGCCGCGCAGGAGTCCAAGTTCGACTTCACGTTCTACGCGACGGAGGCCGCCGACGGCGGTCTGGACTGCACCATCGTCTACTCCACCGACCTCTTCGACGAGACGACGATGGTGCGGCTCGGCGGCCACTTCGAGACCCTGCTCGGTGCGGCCGCCGACTCCCCCACCACCCCGCTGTCCGCCCTGGAGATGCTGACGGCTCCGGAGCGGCGGGAGATCCTCACCACGTGGAACGGCGCGGACACCGACACCCCCGACTCCGTCACCGTCCACCGGCTGTTCGAGGACCGCGCCGCCGAGCGCCCGAACTCCCCCGCCGTCACGTGCGGTTCGGACCATCTGACGTACCAGGAGCTGGACGCACGGGCCGAGTGGATCGCCGCCCGGCTGCGCGAGCGTGGCGCCGGCCCGGGGACACTGGTGGCCATCTGCCTGGACCGGGGCACCGACATGGTGAGCGCACTGCTCGGCATCCTCAAGTCGGGCGCCGCGTATGTGCCGTTGGACCCGGCCTATCCGACCGACCGGCTCGCGTACATGATCGAGGACAGCGGGGCACCGCTGATCGTCACCCGGCCCGCGCACATCGACCGGCTGCCCGCCGCGACGCGGCGCCTGCTGCTGGAGGAGTGGCCCGAGGAGCTCCCCACGCGTGCCAGTGGCGCGGCCGCGCCCGAGGCGGGACCTGACGACCTGGCGTACGTGATCTACACGAGTGGATCGACGGGCCGTCCGAAGGGCGTGCAGATCACCCACGGCGCCCTGCGCGCACGGATGAGGGAGACACGGCGGCAGCTCGATCTCACCTGCGAGGACCGGGTGTTGCAGTTCGCGTCGATCTCCTTCGACTCCTCGGTGGGGCAGCTGTTCGCGCCGCTCGTCTCGGGCGCGTCCCTGGTGCTGCGCGACGACGCCTGGGACCCGGAGATGCTGGCGCAGGCGCTGCGTACCAACGCGGTGACGGTGGCCTGGCTGACCCCGTCGGCATTCGGCGCGCTCGCCGCGCAGCTAGTCGGCCCGGACGACCTCGGGCCGGAACTGCGACTGGTGCGGCTCGGCGGTGAGGCGCTCCAGCGGGAGCAGGTGCGCCAGTGGTTCCGTCACACCTCCGTGCCGCTGGTCAACGGCTACGGTCCGACGGAGGCGGCGCAGGAGGCGGCGACGGCGCGGATCACCGCCCCCGGCGACCACGTGCCGATCGGGCGCCCGGTCGCCAACGCGAAGGTGTTCCTGGTGGACCGGCACGGCCGGCCGGTTCCGGTGGGTGTCCCGGGCGAGATGTGGATCGGCTGCCCCGGGCTGGCCCGTGGATACCTGGGCAGACCCGAGCTGACCGCCGAGAAGTTCACGGTCGTCACCGTGGACGGCACTCCTCGGCGCGTGTACCGCACCGGCGACCTCGCGAAGTGGCACCCGGACGGGCACCTGGAGTTCGTCGGCCGGGGCGACAACCAGGTCAAGCTGCGCGGCTACCGCATCGAGCCCGGCGAGATCGAGGCGGCCCTGCTGACCCACCCCTCGGTCACCGGCGCCACCGTCCTGCTCCGTGAGGACGTGCCGGGCGACCCGCGGCTGGTGGCGTACGTCGTCGCGGACCCGCCCGTCGAGGCGGGTGGCCTGCGCGCCCACCTCCAGCGCGACCTGCCGGACTACATGGTGCCCGCCGCGTTCGTGCCGCTGGACCGCATCCCGCTCACCCCGAACGGCAAGACGGACCGCCGTGCCCTGCCCGCGCCCGCCTCGGACCGGCCCGAGCTGGGCTCCGCGTACACGGCTCCGCGCACGGAGACCGAACGGACGGTGGCAGCCGTCTGGGCAGAGGTGCTGGGCATCGACACGGTCGGCGTGGACGACGACTTCTTCGCCCTGGGCGGCCACTCGCTGCTGGCGACGCAGGTCGTGTCGCGGCTGCGGCGCCGTCTGGGGGTCGACGTTCCCGTACGGGCCCTGTTCGGCGCGCCGACCCCGGCACTGCTGGCCGCCGCCGTGGAGGACCTCGATGAGGCGGGCATCTCCCGCATTCCCGCCGTACCGCGCGACGGCGGGCCGCTGCCGCTGAGCTTCGCCCAGCAACGCCTGTGGTTCCTGGACCAGTTGGAGCCGGGACGAGCCGAGTACCTGCTGCCCTTCGCCTTCCGCGTGCACGGCGTCGTCGACGTGGACGCGTTGAACAACGCCTTCACCGCCCTGGTTGAGCGTCACGAGATCCTGCGCACCCGGTTCGGCACGGACGAAGCGGGTTCGGCGGTCCAGTCGATCGTCCCGGCGGGCCCGGTGACGGTGCTGGTGCGGGACCTCCGGGCCGTCGCGGACGCTCCGGCCCGCGAGGACGCCCTCGCGGCGGTCCTGGCCGGGGACGCCCTGCGTCCGGTGGACCTCGCCGCCGGTCCGATGCTGCGCGCGGTGCTGGTGCGGCTGGCCGACGAGGAAGCGGTCCTGGCGGTCACCGTGCACCACATCGCCTTCGACGGCTGGTCGATCGGGGTGCTGCTGCGCGAGCTGTCCGCCCTGTACGCGGTGGCCCTGGGGGCGGGGTCCGACGCGGCCCCGGCGCCGCTGCCGGTGCAGTACGCCGACTACGCGCTGTGGCAGCGCTCCTGGCTGACCGGCGAGGCGCTGGAGCGCCAGCTCGGCTACTGGCGGGGCCGCCTGGCGGGGCTGGAGCCCTTGGAGCTGCCGACGGACCACGCCCGGCCGGCGGAGCGCACCGGCACGGGCGAGGTCGTCCGGTTCTCGGTGCCCGCCGACGTCGCCGCACGGGCCAGGGCGGTGTCCGCGGAGGGCGGTGCGAGTCTGTTCATGACGCTGCTGTCGGTGTTCCAGCTGCTGCTGGCCCGCTACAGCGGTCAGCGGGACGTCGCGGTGGGCACCCCCATCGCCGGCCGCAACCAGGCCGAGACGGAAGAGCTGATCGGCTTCTTCGTCAACACGCTCGTCCTGCGGACCGACCTCTCCGGCGACCCGGCGTTCAGCGAGCTGCTGGCCCGCGTCAAGGACACGGCTCTGGGCGCGTACGACCACCAGGACCTGCCCTTCGAGCGCCTGGTCGAGGAGCTGTCCCCCGACCGCGACCTGTCCCGCAACCCGCTGTTCCAGACCCTGTTCGCGCTGCAGAACACGCCCGGCGCGGATGCCTGGAGCCTTCCGGGTCTGACGGCGGAGCCCGTCGAGTCCCCCGTCCGCGAAGCCAAGTTCGACCTGTCGATGTATCTGGCGGAGGCGTCCGACGGCACACTGGACGGCGCCGTCGTCTACGCGGCCGATCTGTTCACCGAGTCCACCGCGCGCCGGCTCGTGGACCACTTCACGATCCTCCTCGACGCGGCCACGGCCCAGCCGCAGAGCGCGCTGTCCGAGCTGGAGATGCTGGGCTCGGACGAACGGCACCGCATCGTGACCGAGTGGAACGCCACCTCGGCCCCCGTCCCGGCCGAGGCCACCCTGCACCAGCTGTTCGAGGAGCGCGCGGCGCTCACGCCGGACGCCGTCGCCGTCGTGTGCGACTCGGACGAGCTGACCTACCGCGAACTCGACGCGCGCGCCAACCAGTTGGCTCACCGCCTGCGTGCCGTACCGGGGATCGGCCCGGACGTGCCGGTGGGCGTCTGCCTGGAGCGCTCCCCCGCCCTGGTGTGGACGCTGCTCGGCATCCTCAAGGCGGGCGCGGCGTACGTTCCGCTCGACCCGGAGCATCCGGCGGAGCGGCTGGCGTATCTCGTGGAGGACTCCGGTGCGCCGCTGGTCGTCACCGACACCGCGCACGCCGGTCTGCTGCCCGAAGGCCTGGGCCTGCTGGCCGTCGACAGCGCGACCGACCTGCCGGACACCCTTCCGGTCACCGCTCCGGATCCCGTCGCGGTACCCGGCGACCTGTCCTATCTGATCTACACGAGCGGCTCCACGGGGCGGCCGAAGGGCGTCCGCATCGAGCACCGGGGTGTGGTGAACTACCTGGCCGGCATGCAGGACGCCTTCCCGATCACCCCGGGCGAGGGCTTCCTCCAGGCGACGCCGCTGTCCTTCGACGTGTCCGCGTACGAGATCTTCTGGCCGCTGTGGCAGGGCGCGACGGTCGTGCTGGTGCCCGGCTCCGACCGGCTGGACATGACCGAGGTGTCACGGCTGATGCGGGACCACCGCGTGGTCGGTCTGCACTTCGTCCCGAGCCTGCTGGACCTGTTCGTCTCGCAGGCACGGCCCGAGGACTGCGCGCACCTGCGCTACGCCTTCGCGAGCGGTGAGCCCCTCCAGCCGACCCTGGTGGCCCGCTTCCTCGACCGCTTCCCCGGCGACCTGATCAACCTGTACGGCGCGACGGAGGTCTCGGTCGACACCACGTACTGGCGGGCGTCGCGCACCGATCCCAGCGGTCCGGTGCTCGCGGGTCGGCCCATGGTGAACCAGACGGTGTACGTCCTCGACCCGGACCGGCGCCCCGTGCCGGCGGGGGTGCTGGGCGAGGTGTACCTCGGCGGCGACAGCGTGGGGCGCGGCTACCACGAGCGGCCCGAGCTCACCGCGGAACGGTTCGTACCCGATCCGTTCACCGGCGACCGCATGTACCGCACGGGCGATGTCGGCCGCTTCACCACCGACGGCGAACTCGACCTGCTGGGCCGCATCGACCGGCAGGTGAAGCTGCGCGGCGTACGCGTCGAACTCGGCGAGATCGAGGCGGTGTTGCTCACCCACGACGCGGTAGGTGTGTGCGCGGTGGCCGTCCGCGAGGACGCCCCCGGCGACAAGCGGCTCGTCGCCTACTACGTACCCGCGCCGGGCGCCACCGCCGACACCGCGGCGCTGCGCGGGTGGGCGGTCGAGCGCCTGCCCCGGGCCATGATGCCGTCCGCGTTCGTGGACCTGCCGGAACTGCCGCTCAACCGGAACGGCAAGGTCGACCACGCGGCGCTGCCGGCCCCCGCGGAAAGCGACATCACGGCGGGATTCGTGGCGCCCCGGGACGAGATCGAGGCGGAGATCGCCGGGATCATGGCCGCGGTGCTCGGACTCGAAAAGGTCGGGATCCACGACGGATTCTTCGACGTCGGTGGACATTCCCTTCTCGCCATTCAGCTCGTCAACCGCGTCGAGGCGGTGACCGGAGTCCGTATCGGCCTGCGCCAGTTCTTCCAGGTCCCGACGGTCACCGGTGTCAAGGAACAGCTCATCGAATTGTTCGACACGCAGGAAAACGAACAGGAACAGGCCTCCTGAATTCAGCGGCCCGCTGCCCACACGCAGAGACCCGTTGCCCACACGAAGAGAATGAGGACGGACATCATCATGGGCGAGAACTCGATCGAGGCGCGGCTGCTGTCCCGTATGCGACGGCGTGCGGACGCGGACCGGATCGTACGCGGCTCCGAGGAGGCCGCCGGACCACTGGCGCTGTCGTTCGCACAGCAGCGGCTGTGGTTCCTGGACCGCCTGTCCCCCGGAAGCGCCGACTACCTGGTGCCGACGACACTGCGTGTCCGGGGTCCGTTGAACCTCGCGGCACTGGAGACGGCACTGTCCGGCCTGGTGGCCCGGCACGAGGTGCTGCGGACGGCGTTCTCGGCGGACGACGACGGGACGCCGCAGCAGGTGATCACCGCGCCCTGGGCGGTCGAGGTCACCGTCCACGACCTGCGGGGCGACGCGCACGCCGAGGAACGCGGTCGCGAGGTGCTGCGCACCGAGGCGACGCGCCCCTTCGATCTCACCTCGGGCCGGCCCCTGCGGGCGGACCTGGTGCGCCTGGCGGAGGACGACAACTACCTGTCGCTCACGTTGCACCACATCGTGTCGGACGGCTGGTCCTCGGGCATCCTGGCGCGCGAACTGCGTGAGCTGTACGCGGCGGCCCTGACCGAGCGCGCGGCCTCGCTGCCGGAACTGCCCATCCGTTACGCGGACTTCGCCGTCTGGCAGCGTGACCAGCTCGCGGGACCGGCCCTGGAGCGACAGCTCGGGTACTGGCGCGAGCGCCTCGCGCACTCCGCACCCCTGGAGCTGCCGACCGACCACCAGCGTCCGGCGCACACGAGTGGCACCGGCGACGTGGTGACCTTCGCGGTGCCGAGCGAGGTCGCCGAGAGGCTGCGGGAAGCGGCGGGCCGGCAGGGTGCGAGCCTGTTCATGGCGCTGCTGTCGCTGTTCCAGATCGTGCTGGCCCGCTACTCCCGCCAGGACGACATCGCCGTGGGCACCCCGATCGCGGGCCGCAACCGGGCCGAGATCGAGGACGTGGTCGGCTTCTTCGTGAACACCTTGGTGATGCGGACCGACCTGTCCGGCGATCCGACGTTCACCGAGCTCATCGACCGGGTGAAGGACACCGCGCTGGGCGCCTACGACCACCAGGACCTGCCGTTCGAGCGGCTGGTGGAGGAAGTGGCGCCGGAGCGCGATCTCTCCCGCAACCCGCTGTTCCAGACCATGTTCGTCCTTCAGGCGCCGGGGAGCGCGGACGGCGAGGCCTGGCAGCTGGCCGGCACGGACGTCGAGCCGGTCGAGATCGAGCGGGGTGTGGCCAAGTTCGACCTGACGCTGACCGCGGTCGAGTCGTCGGACGGACTGCGCGCTGTTCTGGAGTACCGGACGGATCTGTTCGAGCGGGCGACGATCGAGCGGATGGCCGGCCACCTGGCCACGCTCGCCGCCTCCGTCGCGGCCACCCCCGACGCCCGCCTCTCCGAGCTGAACATGCTCACGGAGCGGGAGCGGCAGGAGATCCTGGTCGACTGGAACGGCGTCACCGGCCCCTACCCCGACACAGCGACCATCCACTCCCTCATCGAGGACCGCGTCGCCACCGAGCCGGACGCCATCGCGATCACGCACGGCGACAAGCAGTGGACCTTCGCGCAGGTCAACGAACGCGCCAACCAGCTCGCCCACCACCTGCGGGGCATGGGCATCACCCCGGACACCCTCATCGCGGTCTGTCTCGATCGCTCGCCCGAGCTGATCGCCACCCTGCTCGGCATCATGAAAGCCGGCGCCGCCTTCGTCCCCCTCGACCCTGACTATCCGACCGACCGCATCACCTACATGGTCGACGACGCCCAGGCACCCCTGATCATCACCAGCAGCCACCACACCGACCGGCTCCCCGCCGAAACGCCGCGCCTCCTGGTCGACGCCGAATGGCCCGAGGGACCGACGACCAACCCGGCGCCCCTGGCCACACCGGACGACCTCGCCTACATCATCTACACCTCAGGCTCCACCGGCCGCCCCAAGGGCGTCGCACTCGAACACCGCGGCGTCGTCAACTACCTCCACTGGTGCGACCAGAACTACCCCGTCACCGACCCGGGCGGGATCGGAACGATCCTCTACTCCTCGGTGACCTTCGACCTCACCATCACCGCCCTGTTCCTGCCCCTCATCCAGGGCACCCAGCTCGCCATCCCTCAACTCCAGCCCGGTCAGAGCGCGTTCGACGCAGCCATCGACCTCATCCTCACCGACATCCCCATCAGCTTCCTCAAAGCCACCCCCTCCCACCTGGAGATCCTCGCCGCGCACCTCACCACCCGCCAGGCCACCCACCACATCACCACCATCGTCGCCGGCGGCGAAAACCTCACCCCCACCCTGGTCTCGCAGCTCCTCGACACCAGCACCACCACCACAACGATCTCCAACGAGTACGGCGCCACCGAAGGCTCCGTCGCCAACGTCATGAGCCTCACCACCACACCCGACCCCAACGGCAACACCACCACCCTCGGCCGGCCCATCACCAACACCACCACCTACGTCCTCGACCACCACAACCAACCCGCCCCCATCGGCATCCCCGGACACGCCCTCCTCGGCGGCATCTGCCTCGCCCGCAACTACCACAACCGACCCGACCTCACCGAGCAACGCTTCACCCCCAACCCCCTCAACACCCCCAACGACCCCCGCACCTACCACACCGGCGACCTCGTCACCTGGCGCCCCGACGGCACCCTCGAATTCATCGGCCGCATCGACAACCAGATCAAACTCCGCGGCTACCGCATCGAACTCGGCGAAATCGAAAACGCCCTCCACACCCACCCCCACATCCACACCACCACCATCACCCTCCGCGAAGACACCCCCGGCAACAAACAACTCACCGCATACATCGTCACGAACGAGCCGGTCGACAACGACGCCCTGCGCGCACACCTCCGGCAGCAGCTCCCGGACTACATGGTCCCGGCGACCTACGTGACGCTTGATCAGCTGCCGCTCACCCCCAACGGCAAGATCGACACCAAAGCCCTCCCCGCACCCGACAGCCACCGCCCCGACCTCAACGCCTCCTTTGTCGCCCCGCGCACCACCACCGAGCACATCGTCACCGCCGTCTGGTCCGAGATCCTCGGCATCGACACCATCGGCGTCCACGACAACTTCTTCGAGCTGGGCGGGCATTCACTGCTTGCCACGCAGGTGACGTCCCGGCTGCGCCGGCAGCTCGGAGTCGACGTGCCGGTCCGCACCGTCTTCACGTCGCCCACCCCGGCGACTCTGGCCGCGGCCCTGCGTGAAATGGCAACGGCCGATGAGGCACCGCTCGTACCGGTCGACCGAACCGACGCTGCCCTTCCGTTGTCCTTCGCCCAGCAACGTCTCTGGTTCCTCGACAAATTGACGCCGGGCAGCGCCGAGTATCTGGTGCCGTTCGCCCTGCGGATACGGGGCGAGCTGGACGCCGGCGCCCTGGGCGCGGCCTTCACCGGCCTGGTGGCACGGCACGAGATCCTGCGGACCAGGTTCGTCACCGACGACTCCGGGCGTCCCTCACAGATGGTGGACGCGCCGTGGTCGGTCACGCCGGTTGTCCACCATGTCCGGGCCGACGTCACCCTCGAAGACAGCGAGCGGGCCGCGCAGGAGGTCCTGGAGGCGGAGGCGCAGCGCCCGTTCGAGCTGGACGGCGGTCGGCTGCTGCGCGTGGACCTGGTCCCTGTCACGGAGGACGACCAGTATCTGCTGATCACGTTGCACCACATCGTGTCGGACGGCTGGTCCTCGGGCATCCTGGCGCGCGAACTGCGTGAGCTGTACGCGGCGGCCCTGGCCGAGCGCGAGGCCTCGCTCCCGGAACTCCCGGTCCAGTACGCGGACTTCGCCGTCTGGCAGCGGGAGCAGCTCACGGGCGACTTCCTGGAGACGCAGCTGGCGTACTGGCGTGAACGCCTGACCGGTGTACCGGTGCTGGAACTGCCCACGGACCACGGACGCCCTGCCGAGCGCGAGGGCGCGGCAGGCGACACCGTGTACTTCACGCTGCCGGCCGAGGTCGCGGAACAGCTGAAGAAGGCGGCTGGACGGCGCGGCGCGAGCCTGTTCATGACGCTGCTGTCGTTGTTCCAGATCGTGCTGGCCCGCTACGGCCGCCAGGACGACATCGCCGTGGGCACCCCGATCGCCGGCCGCAACCGTGCCGAGACCGAGGCGCTGATCGGCTTCTTCGTGAACACGCTGGTGATGCGGACCGACCTGTCCGGCGACCCGACGTTCACCGAGCTCGTCGACCGGGTCAAGAACACGGCCCTGGGCGCCTACGACCATCAGGACCTGCCGTTCGAACGGCTCGTCGACGAGCTGGCCCCGAACCGTGACCTGTCGCGCAACCCGCTGTTCCAGACCCTGTTCGTCTTCCAGAACACTCCGGACGGGGATGCGTGGAGCCTGCCGGGCCTCGACGTCGAGCCGGTCGGAGTGGGCGGTCAGGACGCAAAGTTCGACCTTCAGTTGACGGCTGCGGAGTCCGGCAGCGAGGTGCTGGCGGCGCTGGAGTATCGGACGGATCTGTTCGAGCGGGCGACGATCGAGCGGATGGCCGGCCACCTGGCCACGCTCGCCGCCTCCGTCGCGGCCACCCCCGACGCCCGCCTGTCCGAGCTGAACATGCTCACGGAGCGGGAGCGGCAGGAGATCCTGGTCGACTGGAACGGCATCGTAGGCCCCTACCCGGACACCGCGACCATCCACTCCCTGATCGAGGACCGCGTCGCGACGGACCCCGACGCCATCGCGATCACGCATGGGCGTGAGCAGTGGACCTTCGCGCAGGTCAACGCCCGCGCCAACCAGCTCGCCCACCACCTGCGGGGCATGGGCATCACCCCGGACACCCTCATCGCGGTCTGCCTGGATCGCTCGCCCGAGCTGATCGCGACCCTGCTCGGCATCATGAAAGCCGGCGCCGCCTTCGTCCCCCTCGACCCGGAGTATCCGACCGACCGCATCACCTACATGGTCGACGACGCCCAGGCACCCCTGATCATCACCAGCAGCAACCACACCGACCGGCTCCCCGCCGACACCCCACGCCTCCTGGTCGACGCCGAATGGCCCGAGGGACCGACGACCAACCCGGCGCCCCTGGCCACACCGGACGACCTCGCCTACATCATCTACACCTCAGGCTCCACCGGCCGCCCCAAGGGCGTCGCACTCGAACACCGCGGCGTCGTCAACTACCTCCACTGGTGCGACCAGAACTACCCCGTCACCGACCCGGGCGGGATCGGAACGATCCTCTACTCCTCGGTGACGTTCGACCTCACCATCACCGCCCTTTTCCTGCCCCTCATCCAGGGCACCCAGCTCGCCATCCCTCAACTCCAGCCCGGTCAGAGCGCGTTCGACGCAGCCATCAACCTCATCCTCACCGACATCCCCATCAGCTTCCTCAAAGCCACCCCCTCCCACCTGGAGATCCTCGCCGCGCACCTCACCACCCGCCAGGCCACCCACCACATCACCACCATCGTCGCCGGCGGCGAAAACCTCACCCCCACCCTGGTCTCGCAGCTCCTCGACACCAGCACCACCACCACAACGATCTCCAACGAGTACGGCGCCACCGAAGGCTCCGTCGCCAACGTCATGAGCCTCACCACCACACCCGACCCCAACGGCAACACCACCACCCTCGGCCGGCCCATCACCAACACCACCACCTACGTCCTCGACCACCACAACCAACCCGCCCCCATCGGCATCCCCGGACACGCCCTCCTCGGCGGCATCTGCCTCGCCCGCAACTACCACAACCGACCCGACCTCACCGAGCAACGCTTCACCCCCAACCCCCTCAACACCCCCAACGACCCCCGCACCTACCACACCGGCGACCTCGTCACCTGGCGCCCCGACGGCACCCTCGAATTCATCGGCCGCATCGACAACCAGATCAAACTCCGCGGCTACCGCATCGAACTCGGCGAAATCGAAAACGCCCTCCACACCCACCCCCACATCCACACCACCACCATCGCCCTACGCCAAGACACCCCCGGCGACAAGCGCCTAACCGCATACCTCACCATCACCCCCGGGGCCACCGCCCCCACCACGCCCGAGCTGCGCGCCCACCTCCAGGAACAGCTCCCCGACTACATGATCCCGGCCACCTACATCACGCTCGATCAGCTGCCGCTCACCCCCAACGGCAAGGTCGACACCAAGGCTCTGCCCGCCCCGGGCCCGGAGCGCCCCGAACTCGCCAACAGCTACACCGCCCCGCGCACCGACACCGAACGCACGCTCGCCTCGGTGTGGGGCGACATCCTCGGCATCGACACCGTCGGCATCCACGACAACTTCTTCGAGCTGGGCGGCGACTCGATCATCAGCATCCAGATGATCGCCAGGGCGAAGAAGTTCGGCCTGCATCTCACCCCGCGCATGATCTTCAAGCACCAGACGATCGCCGAGATCGCGGTCCACGCCGGCGCGACCACTCTGGTCGACGCGGAGCAGGGCCACGTCGTGGGCGACGTACCGCTGACGCCGATCCAGCACTGGTTCTTCGAGAAGGAACTGCCTGCGTTCGACCACTTCAACCAGGCCGAACTGCTGGCTACCGACGCCTTGAACCCCGACGTCCTGCGGCTGGCGCTGACCGACCTGATCGAGCACCACGACGCTCTGCGCCTGCGCTGCGAGAGCGGTGAGGACGGCTGGCGTCAGTACCTGGACGAGTCGGTGGACACCGGCGTCCTCGACGTCCACGATCTGTCCGATGTCACCGCCGACGCCCTGGCCTCCGTGTCGCTCGGTATCGCGGAGGAGACCCAGCAGGGCCTCGACCTGGCGAAGGGCCCCCTCATCCGGTGCGCCCTGCTGGAGCTGGGGGCGACGCGGGGCCAGCGGTTGCTCATCGCCGTACACCACCTGGCGGTCGACGGGGTGTCCTGGCGGATCCTGCTGGAGGACCTGGGTAGTTGCTACGAGCAGCGCGCCGCCGGCAGGACGCCGCGGCTGCCCGCGAAGACGACGTCCTTCCGGGCCTGGGCGGAACGGCTGCGCAGGTTCGCGGAATCGGACGCGGCGCGCGCCGAGTTCGCGTACTGGGCGGAGGCGAAGCCCGGCGGGCAGGTGCCGCGTGACCGGGTCGGACGCAACGACCTGGGCTCGGCGTCCACCGTCGCGGCGACGCTCACCCCCGACGAGACACGCGCCCTGCTCCGGGACGTACCCCGCGTCTTCAGCACGCAGATCAATGACTCCCTGCTCACCGCACTCGCCCAGGCGCTGCGGGACTGGACGGGCGACGACGAGGCGCTGATCGGTCTGGAGGGGCACGGCCGCGAGGATCTGTTCCCCGACGTGGACCTGTCGCGGACCGTCGGCTGGTTCACGTCCGTGTTCCCCGTCGCGCTGCGACTGGCGCCGGGTGCCGGCCCGGTCGCGTCGCTCGACTCCGTCAAGGAGCAGCTGGGGCGGATCCCGAACAAGGGCGTCGGCTACGGCATCCTGCGTCATCTCGGGGCACCCGACGTGGCGTCCGTCCTGGGCCGGCAGCCGGTTCCTGAGGTCAACTTCAACTACCTGGGGCAGTTCAGCCGGGATCTCCCCGGCATCGGGCGGTACGCCCCGTCGGACGAGCCCAAGGGTCACTCGATCAGCCCCGACGGCATGCGCTGGAACGTCCTCGACGTGACCGCGGCCGTCGAGGGCGACACGTTCGGGGTGTACGTCGGCTACTCGACGGCGCTGCACGACCGGGAGACCGTCGAGCGGCTGGCCGACGGAGTGATCGGCCACCTGCGCACGCTGATCGCCGGCAGTGCCGAAGGCGCCGCCGATTCCCGCCGGACCACCCCCGGCGTCCCCCTCACCGACATCGGTGACACCGACATGGCCGCGATCCTGAAGAGGTTCTCGATATGAGCACGCACAACGTGGAAGACGTCTACGGGCTCTCGCCCCTGCAGTTCGGGATGCTGTACCACTCGCTGGAGGACACGTCCGACACGCGTCCTTACATGGTGCAGATGACGGAGGAGGTCGAAGGCCCCTTCGAGGAAGCGCTGTTCGGACAGGCCTGGCAGCAGCTCGTCGACCGGCACTCGATCCTGCGCAGCGCGTTCGTCTGGGAGGGCGTGTCGGAACCGGTGCAGGTGGTTCAGCGCAAGGCCCCCGTGCCCTTCGCGATACGGGACCTGCGCGGCCTGCCCGACCAGGAGCGGCGGCTGGAGGCCTTCCTCGCGGAGGACTGGGAGCGCGGCTTCGACCTTTCGCGGGCGCCGCTGGTGCGGGTGACCGTGCTGCGGACGGCGGAGGAACGGCGGTACATCGTCTGGTCGTTCCACCACATCCTGCTCGACGGGTGGAGTGTGCAGATCCTCCAGAAGGAGTTGTTCGCCCTTTACCGTGGTCTGCTCGACGGCACGCCTGCCGCGCTGTCGACGGCCGCCCCGTACCGCCGCTACATCGAATGGCTCAACGCCCAACAGGGCGACGGATCAGCCGACTTCTGGAAGAAGTACCTTGCCGGGGTAACCGAGCCGACCGACCTGCATGTGGACCGCGAGACCGGGGACACGGGCGTCGGAGAATGCGAGGTGGTCGCCTCCTCCGAGCTGTTCGCGCAGGCCCGCGACTACGCACGGTCCCAGCGGATCACGATGAACACCCTGGTGCAGGGTCTGTGGTCGATCCTCCTCTCCCGCTACAGCCGCCGCGACGAGGTGCTGTTCGGTTCGACCATCTCGGGCCGTTCGATCGGACTGCCGGGTGTGGACTCGATGATGGGGCTGTTCATCAACACGCTTCCGGTACGCGGCCGGCTCACGGGCGACATGGGGGTCGCGGGCTGGCTGCGGGATCTCCAGGACGAGCAGTTGGAGATGCGGCAGTGGGAGTACTGCCACCTCGTCGACGTGCAGAAGCACAGCGGCATCGCACGCGGAGAGCCGCTGTTCCGGTCCATTCTGGTCTTCGAGAACTACCCGGTGGTGCAGAAGCCGTCGGACTTCCCCGAGGGTCTGACCCGGCGCCTGGTCAACTGCGTCGAGCGCACGGGCTATCCGCTCACCCTGGTCGTGTCGGCGGGCCGCGCCCTGGAGTTCCGGTTCGTGTACGACCGGAGCCGGTTCGACGCGGCGACGATCGAGCGGATGGCCGGCCACCTGCGCACCCTGCTGGAGTCCGTCGTGGCGGCTCCCGCGGCGCGCATCGCCGAGTTGAACATGCTCACGGAGCGGGAGCGGCAGGAGATCCTGGTCGACTGGAACGGCGTCACCGGCCCCTACCCCGACACAGCGACCATCCACTCCCTCATCGAGGACCGCGTCGCGACGGACCCCGACGCCATCGCGATCACGCATGGGCGTGAGCAGTGGACCTTCGCGCAGGTCAACGCCCGCGCCAACCAGCTCGCCCACCACCTGCGGGGCATGGGCATCACCCCGGACACCCTCATCGCGGTCTGCCTGGATCGCTCGCCCGAGCTGATCGCGACCCTGCTCGGCATCATGAAGGCCGGCGCCGCGTTCGTCCCGCTCGACCCGGAGTATCCGACCGACCGCATCACCTACATGGTCGAGGACGCCCAGGCACCCCTGATCATCACCAGCAGCAACCACACCGACCGGCTCCCCGCCGACACCCCACGCCTCCTGGTCGACGCCGAATGGCCCGAGGGACCGACGACCAACCCGGCGCCCCTGGCCACACCGGACGACCTCGCCTACATCATCTACACCTCAGGCTCCACCGGCCGTCCCAAGGGCGTCGCCCTGGAACACCGCGGCGTCGTCAACTACCTCCACTGGTGCGACCAGAACTACCCCGTCACCGACCCGGGCGGGATCGGGACGATCCTCTACTCCTCGGTGACGTTCGACCTCACCATCACCGCCCTTTTCCTGCCCCTCATCCAGGGGACCCAGCTCGCCATCCCTCAACTCCAGCCCGGTCAGAGCGCGTTCGACGCAGCCATCAACCTCATCCTCACCGACATCCCCATCAGCTTCCTCAAAGCCACCCCCTCCCACCTGGAGATCCTGGCCGCGCACCTCACCACCCGCCAGGCCACCCACCACATCACCACCATCGTCGCCGGCGGCGAAAACCTCACCCCCACCCTCGTCGCCCAACTCCTCGACACCAGCACCACACACACCACCATCAGCAACGAATACGGCGCCACCGAAGGCTCCGTCGCCAACGTCATGAGCCTCACCACCACCCCCGACCCCAACGGAAACACCACCACCCTGGGCCGGCCCATCACCAACACCACCACCTACATCCTCGACCACCACAACCAACCCGCCCCCATCGGCATCCCCGGACACGCCCTCCTCGGCGGCATCTGCCTCGCCCGCAACTACCACAACCGACCCGACCTCACCGAGCAACGCTTCACCCCCAACCCCCTCAACACCCCCAACGACCCCCGCACCTACCACACCGGCGACCTCGTCACCTGGCGCCCCGACGGCACCCTCGAATTCATCGGCCGCATCGACAACCAGATCAAACTCCGCGGCTACCGCATCGAACTCGGCGAAATCGAAAACGCCCTCCACACCCACCCCCACATCCACACCACCACCATCACCCTCCGCGAAGACACCCCCGGCAACAAACAACTCACCGCATACATCGTCACGAACGAGCCGGTCGACAACGACGCCCTGCGCGCACACCTCCGGCAGCAGCTCCCGGACTACATGGTCCCGGCGACCTACGTGACGCTTGATCAGCTGCCGCTCACCCCCAACGGCAAGGTCGACACCAAGGCCCTCCCCGCCCCGGGCCCCGAGCGCCCCGACCTCGCCAACGCCTACACGGCCCCCCGCACCGACACCGAGCACACCCTGGCGGTCATCTGGGCGGACATCCTCGGCATCGAGACCGTCGGTGTCCACGACAACTTCTTCGCGCTCGGCGGGCAGTCGATCAGCGCGGTGCGGATGGTGTCGCGGATCCGGGAGGCCGGGCTGCCCATCGCCCTCCAGCAGATCATGCGGCACCCGACGGTGGCCGGTCTGGCCGCCGTGCTGGACGCACCGGAGGTGCGGGCCGAGACCGAGGCCGGCGGCCTGATCGTCCTGCTCTCGTCCGAGGACGACCCCGCTCTGCCCCGGCTGTTCTGCGTACATCCCGGAGGCGGCAGTACCCATCCGTACCGGGCGCTCGCACAGCGCCTGGCCGGGGCGTTCACCGTGTACGGGGTCCAGGCGCCGGGGCTGAACGCGGGCGAGTCGCCGCTCGTCGGCTTCGAGGCCATCGCGGACCGGTACTGGCGGGAGATCCGCCGGGTGCAGCCGGAAGGCCCGTGCACGATCCTCGGCTGGTCGACCGGCGCGGTGATCGCGCACGCGATGGGGGTGCGTGACCCGCGGGCGGTGGCCGCCCTGCTGCTGCTGGAGCCGGCGGTCACCGGCGACGACCAGCAGGACCGGTTCCAGCGGCACGCCGAGGTGTACCGCCGGGTGAACGACCTGTGGCAGCTGGGTCAGGACCAGACCGGATCCCAACGTGCAGCCACAGAGCGGGAGATGAAGCGCCTGGCTCCGGAGATGAACATCGAGGAGTCGGCGATCACGCTCGACGAATGGCTGCCCTACGCGGTCCTGGAGGCCGAGGTGCGCTCGCTCGCCGCCTACCGGCCCGAAGGCTCGGCGGCTCCCGCGACGCTGTTCGTCAGCGACACCGTGCGCCATGGCAGCGGCGACGAGGTGCCGCAGGCCCGGTACGTCGCCCACTGGAAGGGGCTCTATCCACTGGGCCTGGACATCCGCCCGATGCCGGGTCGCCACATGGAGATGGTCAAAGGTGAGGAGCAGTTGTCCGTGGTGGCCTCGGCGGTACGGGAGGCCGTGACGCACGGCGCCGGCCGCCAGGCCGGGGTGCTGTTGCCGGCCTGACAGGTACCAGCACGGCAAGGAGCCGCCCTCCGCTCACGCGGAGGGCGGCTCTTTGCTGCCAGGGCCCAAAGGCCGGTAGGGGATGCGCCCGCGGTCCCGCTACTCCGGCCAGACGCGCACCGTCCTCGGCACCAGCCGGAGGTACACGAAGGGTTCGTCCTCGCGGCGCCGGTCCCATCCGAGTGCGGAGGTGCATGCCTCTGCCGCGTCCCCGGGTACGTCCTGGCCGGCGAAGCACTCGGCATCTACCCGTACGGGTGCCGACCCCATTCGGCGGGAGTGGGAGCACGTATCGGGCCGAGGCCCTACGCCCCGCGTTCGACAGCGTCGGCCGCGGGCCGCACGGCCCACCTCCCGCCCGTACACGCCGGAACGCCCCGGTCCCGGGTTCCCTCCGCGTGCAGCGGAGGGAACCCGGGACCGGGGCGAAGACGTCGATGCGCGGCGGTCAGTTCACCAGCGGGTCAACTCGGGGAAGAAGCTGGGGACTTCGGTGGCGCGGCCGGTGTCCAGGGCGGTCCGGTAGATGTGGCAGCCGACCGCCAGGTCCAGGACCCCGAGGCCGAACGGCGAGAAGACGGTGGGGCGGTCGCGGTCGAGGGTGACCGTGCCGCGCAGGACGTCGGCGAGGGTGCCGTCGATGAAGTCGCGGGTGCCGTACTCCGTCTCGGTGAGGTGGGGTGAGGTCTGGGCTTTGAGGCAGTGGTCGATGTCGTCCACGATGTTGTGGCACTTGACCATGACCGTGGGGTGGATGTCGCGCAGGGACAGGTTCAGGATGAGCTGGTCCGGCAGCAGGGTCTGACCGTCCGCCAGCCAGGGTGCCGGCGCGGTGGTGGCGAGGACCACCAGGTCGGCGGTGGCGAGGGCCGCGTCGACCTCGGACACGGCTCTGGCCTGCCACCCGTGGGTGTCGGCCGCGTAGGTGGCGAACTTCTCGGCGTACGTGTCCACATGGTCGTGGACGAGGCACTCGCGGACGTTGAGCCCACGGGCGGCCAGGAAGTCGGAGACCGTACGGCCGATGATGCCGGCGCCGACGAAGAGCACCGTGCGGGGCGCCTCGTCGGGGGCAAGCGTCTCCACGGCGAGCGCGGCGGAGGCGGCTGTTCGGGCGGCGCTGATGCGGGACGCTTCCAGGCAGGCGAACGGGTAGCCGGTCTCCGCGTCGTTGAGGAGCAGGACCGCGGAGGCGCGGGGAAGGTTCTGCCGCACGTTCTCCGGGTAGCTGGCGATCCACTTCAGGCCGGACACGGGTGCCTCGCCGCCGAGGTGGGCGGGGAGGGCGATGATGCGGGCGCCGGGGTTGTCGGGGAAGCGCAGGAAGTAGCTGTCGGGGTTCACGGTGGCGCCGCGGCTGTGCTGGAGGTAGGTGTCCCGCACGATCTCCAGGATCTCCGACGGCGCGGAGGCGATGACGTCCTGGGCGACGGTGCCGTCGATCACATGAAAAGTCGACATCGGTGGGTTGCCTTTCGCGGGGCGGGAGGAGTGCGGGACGGTGATCAGGCGAGGACACCGAGGTGTTGGCCCACCCAGGCGTCGTTGTAGACCGTGCCGAGGTAGCGTTCGCCCAGGTCGGGTGAGATCGCGGCGATGCGGGAGCCGGCGGGGAACGCGTCGGCGTACTGGCGGATCGCGGCCAGGACGGATCCGGTGGAACCGCCGACCAGGAGCCCGTGGGTGCGGGCGAGCAGCCGGCACTCGTGGACCGCGTCCTCCTCCGCAACGAGCACGACCTCGTCGGCGAGGCCGGGTTCGAGCAGTTCCGGGACGCGGCTGGCGCCGAGGCCAGGGATGCGGCGCGGTCCGGGCGGGGTCCCGAAGATGATGGAGCCGAGGGCGTCGACGGCGACGATCCGGGTGTCCGGCGAGTACTCGCGCAGATAGCGGGAGCAGCCGACGAACGTGCCGGTGGAGCCCGCGCCGACGAACAGGTAGTCGATGTGCTGGAGCTCCTTGAGCAGAGTGCGCGCGGTCTGCTCGTAGTGGGCGCGGGGGTTGGCCGGGTTGGCGTACTGGTTGAGCCACACCATGGAGGGGTCGGCCTCGACGCGCCGCCGGATGTGGGCGATGCGGGACTGGAGGAAGCCGCCGTTGGCGTCGACGGTGTCCACGACGACGACCTCGGCGCCGAGGGCGCGCATGTGGTCGATGCTGGTGGCGTTGGTGTTGAGGTCGACCACACAGGTGAAGGGGTATCCCTTGGTGGCGCAGATGGAGCTGAGGGCGATGCCGAGGTTTCCGGAGGACGACTCGATGACGCGGGCACCGGGGGTGAGGACCTCGCGGTGCTCGGCGTCCTCGACCAGGCTGAGGGCCGTCTTGAGCTTGACCGAGCCGGCCGGGTTGAGACCCTCGATCTTGAGGAAGACGTCGGCGCCGGGTACCACGCGGGCCAGACGGACGAAGAGGTCGTCGGTGACCAGCTCGTAGGTGTGCTCGTAGATCATGACTCGGGCCTCCACAGGTCCTCGGGCCCGGTCTCCTCGGCCGCGTATCTGCCGAGCGAGCTGACGGCCATGCGCATCTCCAGGGCCATGGCGTCCACG
Organism: Streptomyces sp. NBC_00386; assembly: GCF_036063235.1. Taxonomy (NCBI): domain Bacteria; kingdom Bacillati; phylum Actinomycetota; class Actinomycetes; order Kitasatosporales; family Streptomycetaceae; genus Streptomyces; species Streptomyces sp. NBC_00386. The sequence goes on along the minus strand of NZ_CP107950.1, from coordinate 8,568,872 downwards.
AGGCGTTCGAGTCCGTGGTCCGGATCCTCGTCGGCGGCGACCAGGGCGGCGCGGCCGAGGCCGACGGCGCGGACGCCGAGAGCGAGCAGTTTGACGGCGCGGATGCCGTCCCAGACGCGTCCGCTGGCGAGCAGGGTGTGGTCGGCGGGGTCCACCCGGCGCAGGCACTCGGCGAGCGGGAGTCCGACGTGGCCGAGGAAGCCGGTGGGGGCCCAGCCGGTTCCGCCCTCGGCTCCGTCGACGGTGACGGCGTGGGCGCCCGCCTCCCAGGCGATGGCGGCGGCACGGCCGACGTCCCGGCCGGGGAAGAGCTTCACCCAGCAGCGGGCGCGCGGGTAGTTGTTGCGCATGAGCTGGATCTGCCGACGGAAGATCTCGTCGGTGAAGGTGCCGGGGCTGGAGCAGCGCAGGACCGCTCCCCCGTCGGGGTCGAGGCGCTCGACGGCGTACTGCCCGTCGAGGTCGGCGGCGACCGCCTCGCTGATCATGGTGAGGCCACCGAGGCCGGGCTTGGCGCCCTGGCCGACCTTCATCTCGAAGCCGAGGCGGCCGGTGGTGAGGAGTCCGGAGACGGCGGGGTCGCTGTAGACCTGGTTCCACACCTCGGAGTCGGCGTCCTCGGTGCTCTGCTGGACGCAGACGCCGCCGACGCCGTCGGGGAGTTCCTCGCAGTAGGCGAGGATGCGTTCCAGCAGGCCCTTGCGGTGGTCGTCGCCGCTGCTGCGGAAGCCGTTCATCGGGGCGACGTTCTCGCCGATGACCATGGGGATGCCGAGGCGTCCGGCCTGGCGGCTGAGGGCGAGACTGGTGCCGGCGACGCGGGTGGAGCCGAGGGCCGACACGTACACGGGCACGGGGGCGTCGAAGCCGCCGAGGGCGGTGGTGAGGGAGACGTCGGAGTAGAGGGGTTCGCGGCCGAGGTCGATGAGTTTGGCGAGGCGGCCGGGCATGAAGACGGGCGGGGCCAGGCGCAGTGCGTCGATCTCGTCGCCCGGCTCGCGGATTCCGCCGAAGACTGCGGTGCCGTAGCTGTCGGCCGGCGGGAAGACGGCGGCGGCTCCGTCACGGGCACGGGCGCGGATGGCGTCCTCGGGCAGACCTGGTGCGGTCAGGTACGTCACGGGGACACGACCCCCGCGAGCTTCGGGAAGGCCGTGGCCTGCCAGACGGAGTCGAGGCCGGCGACCCAGCGGGTGAGGCGTTCCAGGCCGATGCCGAAGCCGGCGCTGCGGGGGATGCCGTGGCGGGCGACGTCGAGGTACCAGGCGTACTTGGAGGGGTTCTCGCCGGTCTCCCGCATCCGGGTGACCAGGGTGGCGTACTCGTTCTCGCGCTCGCTGCCGCTGCACAGTTCACCGCAGGACTCGGGAGCGATCAGGTCGAAGTTGAGCAGGGTGCCGGGCTCGGCGGGGCTCTCCTTGTCGTAGAAGCCGCGGGAGCCCTTGGGGTAGCCGACGATGAAGAACGGGGCGTCGGCCTGGCGGGAGATCCGCTCCTCCGCCTCCCACTCGATCTCCGTGCCGGCGGCCTGCGGGTAGCCGTCGCTGCGCAGGCGCTCGACGACCTCGCCGTGCGGGACGCGGGCGAACGGCTCGGCGACGAAACGGCGCAGGGTGTCGGGGTCCCGGCCGAGGACGGCGAGTTCGGCGCCGCATTCGTCGGCGACGGTGGTGACGGCGTGGCGGACGAGCCCTTCGGCGATGTCCATGGCGTCGTCGCGGGTGGCACCGGCGTACTCGACGTCGATCTGCCGGAACTCGGAGAGGTGGCGGTGGGTCGAGCTGGTTTCCACCGGCTCCAGACGGACGTTGGGCGCAACAAGGAAGATGCGGTCGTAGGCCAGCAGGGACGCCTGCTTGTAGAGGATGGCGCTGGTCATCAGCTTGTAGCGGTGGCCGTAGTAGTCGACGTCCACCTGCTTGGCGCCGCGCGAGCCGGGGTCGGTGACCGGGCCGATGATCGGGTGGGCCATTTCCACCGCGTCGTCGGCACGGAGGTAGGCCCGGGCGCCCGCGACCAGGGCCTGCTGAACGCGCAGGGCCGCCCTGGTGCGCGGGTCGCGCAGGTGTTCCAGCGGCGAGGGCAGGGCGGGAGCGGCGGCGAACGCCAGGGGGTGATCGATCTGGAGTGTCATGTCGGTCCTTGTCCGGTCGACGTACGGTTCACCGGCCCGAGAGGGGCTTCGGAAGGGGAGGATGACGAGCGGTCAGCTCGCTCGGGCGAGCGAGTCGGCGGCCCCGTCGTAGCGGGCCTTGACGTGCTGGAGCGCGCGCATCAGCCCCGACGAGGTCAGGCGTCGGGAGCGGTGCACAGTGGCGGTGGGGCCGAGCGGCAGCGATCCGGGGTCGGACCACTCCAGCCGGCCCTGCTCGCTGATGACGCTGCGGGTGCGGCCCGCGTTGTCGGGGTGCAGGCAGAAGGGGACGTCGAGGTAGCCGCGGGCGAAGGCCCGGATGAGGGCCTGCCCGAGATCGTCGTGCAGGCCGAGGACGGCCTCCACGAGGGCGCGGGCCTCCTCCTCGATGCCGGTGGACGGCGGCGGAGCGGTGCGCCGCGCGGAGTGTGCGGCGCTTGTCGCCGTCTCCAGCGCCGTGACGTTCTCGGCGATCGACGGAATGCGGGCGGCCTCGGCGGCCGTCTTGACGATGAGGCGCGCGGCTCCGGTCCGCACCGCGAGCCGGGCGGCGTCCGCGACGAGGGCCAGCGCGCCGGGTCTGGTCTCCGGATACACGCCCATGTAGGCGTAGACGACCACGTGCCAGGAGGTGTCCGGGAGGTGTTCGGCGGCCAGGGCGCGCAGAGCGTGGACGGCTTCCTCGTCCTGCCTCGCGCTGGTCTGCTGGGCGTAGCTCAGGGAGATGCTGCGCAGGCCGTGCTGCCGGAAGAACATCCCTTCCAGTACGGAGAGGGCGATGAGCAGCGACGGTGGGCAGAGCTGGCCCAGCATGCAGCCGCCGAAGCTCTCCAGGTGCGGTTCGACACCGGACGCCCGGAGCGCGGCAAGCGTGCGACACGCGTCCCGCCATGCCTGCACGGAGGTGGCGAGCGGGGTGCGGCCATAGGGCAGGCAGTAGGAGACGGGGCCGCCCTCGGTGGCGTCGAGTCCGGCGTCGATCAGTGCCTCGACGATGCGGCCGGGCCGCGCGGAGCCGTGCCGGACCTGGACGGGGAAGTCCTCGCCGCGGACGCCGTCGAGCAGCCCGGTGGTGGTGGCGACGGGCATGCTCACGAGCGGGTAGCCGTTGAGCGGGTGGCCCTGGGCAGCGGCGCGGGCGGCGGCCGCGTAGTCACCGACGCGGGTGAAGCTGTCGAGGGTGAGGGTGCCGACGGTGGTGGCGGCGGCTTCACGTGTCGCAAGCAGGCCGGCGCGCATCCTGACAGGGTCCGCGAACCCCATTCGGGGCTGGACGACGAGCGTGCCGGAGCGTGCGGCGGCGTCCATGAAGCGGTGGAAGGCGCCACCGGGTGCGGGGCCGGCGAGCGGCCTCGCACCGACGGGGGCGGGATCAGCGGGCGGCATTGGCGTAGACCCTTCCGTGCGCGCGCTGCGACAGGGAGTCGAGCAGGGCGAGCAGCCGCGGTACGGCCTTCGGCCCGGTCAGGACGGCGTCGAAGCCGGCCTCGGTGAGCGCGGGATGGGCATCGGGGACGACGGACCCCTGGGTGTCGAGCTTGCCGCCGATGACGAGCGGCACTCGGGCCAGGGCGGGCTCGGCGCGTACCGCGCGGGCCAGGGCCGGGGCCTCCTCGGCGCCGTGGCCGTTGACGGTGCTCACGACGATGAGGCCGGGGGGCCGCGCTGCGGACTCGGTGACCAGGGTGTCGACCGGGACGCAGGCACCGAGGTTGGTGACCTCCCATCCCTGTTCCTCCAGGATGAGTTGGAGGAACAGCAGGTTCCAGGTGTGCGAGTCCGAGGGGATGGTGCTCAGGACCGCGTGGGGCGGGCTCTCCGAAGGCTGGTGACGCACGTACACGACCGGCTTTCCTCTCGACACCATAGGGGGCCGCGATCGTTGCGATCGGGCCGGTCATCCGGGCATGCCCCGACCTGATCGATCCCTCGAAGTCCCTGCCGCCTCAAGGGCGTTCGGCGGCACTTCGGTGAGTCGGCTCCAGACGTCCGAGCTGTCGGCGGGTGACGTCGTCCATCGTGGCCAGCGGTGTTCCTGCGCGGCACTGGGCACTTGTGGCCAGCCGCCGGGGCGTCACTTGTGCCCACTGGGGGCGCCCGTGCCCGCCTCCTAACGTGCTCACCGCGGACGTCTCTCCGGCGCCGGTGGCCGCGGTGCCGCCTCTGAAGGGCCGGCCGCTTGTACCGCACGAATCGCTTGTACCGCTTGTACCGCTGACAACGTGCTGACGATGGGGAGTGAACGGTGGCTGATCACCAGGTGGAAGAGTGGCGTCACGCGCTGGCAGGCCTGGAGCCGCTGGAGCTGCCGGCGGACCGGCGTCCGGCGAACGACGGGACCGGAGCCTCGGAGCGGGTCCTCTTCGACGTGCCCGCCGTGACCGCGCAGGCGCTGTCCACGTTGGCGCACGAGCGGGGGACGGAGCTTTCGGCGGTCCTTCTGACGGTGTTCCAGGCACTGCTCGCACGGCACACCGGCCGGGGCGATGTCCCCGTGGTGGTGCGGGGCGAGGACGGACAGGCGCGGGCGGTACGGGGTCCCGACGGCGACCCGCTGTTCGAGGACGCGCTGGCCGGAGTCGCGCGGGCCGTGGGAGCGCGCCGTGGACTGCCGTACGCGGAGCTCGCCGAGGCGGCCGACGGTGCGCTGGACAGTGCTCCGTGGTTCGCGTGGCGCACGGCGGGCGACGCGCCGGCCGTGCTCGCTCCGGAGGCGCAGGTCACCCTGGAGCTCGCCGCCGACGGCGACGTGCTGCGGGGTGTTCTGGGCTACCGTACGGACCTGTTCGATCGGGCCACGGCAGTGCGTCTGGCAGAGCACTGCGGCGTCCTCGCCCGGTCCGCCGCCGAGGCACCGGGGACGCGGCTGGCCGCGCTGGAGATGCTGACGGCGGCGGAGCGGACGCGGATCCTCACCGAATGGAACGGGCCCCGGTCCGCGTTCCCGGACACGTCGACCGTTCACCGCCTTGTCGAGGAGCGGGCCACCCGGCAGCCGGACGCGGTCGCTCTGGAGCACGGCGGAAAGCTGCTGACCTACCGTGCGCTGGACGAGCGGGCGAACCGGCTCGCGCGCCACCTTCGCGAGCGGGGCGTCGGACCGGGCGCACTGGTCGCGGTGTGCCTGGACCACGGCCCGGACCTGGTGTGCGCTCTACTCGGGGTGCTCAAGTCCGGTGCCGCATACGTGCCGTTGGACCCGTCGTATCCGGCCGAGCGGCTGCGCTACATGGTCGGCGACAGTGCGGCGCCCGTAGTGATCACTCAGTCCGAACACGCCTGCCTGTTCGCGCCGGGATCCGAACTGCTGCTCACCGACCGCAGTTGGCCGGACGGCGACGGCTCGGCCCCGGCGGTCGAGGCGAGCCCCGACGACCTGGCCTATGTCATCTACACCTCGGGCTCCACGGGCCGTCCCAAGGGCGTCCGTGTGGCGCACCGGGGTGTCGTCAACTACCTGCACTGGTGCGACCGCAACTACCCGGCCGCGCCCGGCGCCGAGATCGGCTCGCTGCTGTGCTCGTCGGCGGCGTTCGACCTGACGGTCACCGCGTTGTTCCTGCCACTGGTGCAGGGGCTTCGCCTGGTCATACCGAACCCCGGTCCTGGGCAGACGGTGTTCGACGCGGCCGTGGATCTCGTGGCGGCCGGTGCGCGGGTCAGTTTCCTCAAGGCGACCCCCTCGCATCTGGAGCTGCTGACTGCCCGGCTGGAGCGGGACGGTCTGCGGCACGCCGTCGCGACGGTGGTGGCGGGGGGCGAGGACCTCACGCCGACGCTGACGCACCGGGTGCTGGCGAGCGGCGCGGACGACACGGCCGTCGTCAACGAGTACGGGCCGACCGAGGCGACCGTGGGCAACGTGGTGAGCCGGACGGTTTCGGTGGACCCGGCGGCGGACCACGTGCCGATGGGCCGCGCGATCGACAACACCGAGGTGTTCGTGGTCGGCGCACACGGCGAGATCCAGCCGGTCGGCGTGCCGGGTGAGTTGCTGATCGGCGGCGTGAACGTGGCCCTCGGCTACCTGGGGCGGCCCGAACTGACGGCGGAGCGATTCGTACCCCACCCGTTCTCGACGGATCCGGACGCTCGGGTGTACCGCACCGGGGACGTGGTGAAGTGGCTGCCGGACGGGCAGCTGGTCTACCTCGGCCGGATCGACGACCAGGTCAAGCTTCGCGGCCACCGGGTGGAACTGGGCGAGATCGAGAACGCCCTGCTGGCCCGGCCGGGGGTGGCGGCGGCGACCGTCGTGGTCCGCGAGGACGTCCCGGGCGACAAGCGCCTGGTGGCGTACCTGGTGCCGGCGGGCGAGGCCGGTCCGGCGGCGCCCGATCTGCGCCGGGCCCTGTCGCGGGATCTGCCCGAGCACATGGTGCCTGCCCGGTACGTGACGCTGGAGCGGCTTCCTCTGACACCGAACGGCAAGGTGGACCGCAAGGCGCTGCCGACGCCCGAGAGCCACCGTCCGGATCTGGCCGTGGCGTACCGGGCGCCCAGCACACCGACGCAGGTGGCGGTCGCCGGCATCTGGGCCGCGTTGCTGGGCGTGGATCCGGTCGGCGTCGACGACAACTTCTTCGAGCTGGGCGGGCACTCGCTGCTGGCCGCCCAGGTCGCGTCCCGGCTGCGCCGGGACCTGGGCGTACACGTGTCCCACCGCACCCTGTTCGAGGCGCCGACCCCGGCGACGCTGGCGGCCGCCCTCGACGCGCTCGATCCCGGCACGGTGACGGCGGTGCCGCGCCCGGACCGGCCCGCGGGGCCGCTGCCGCTGTCGTTCGCCCAGCAACGGCTCTGGTTCCTGGACCAGTTGGAGCCCGGACGAGCCGAGTACGTCGTCCCGGCCGGACTGCGGGTCACGGGGCCCTTCGCACCGGACGCGTTCGGAGCCGCGCTGACGGCGCTGGTGGCCCGGCACGAGATCCTGCGGACCCGATTCGTGGCGGACGGTACGGGCCGTCCGGTCCAGATCGTCGAGGCGCCGCGGGAGGTGGCCGTGGAGGTGCACGACGCGAGGGACCTCGGTGACGACGCGGCGCTCGGCATCCTGCGCGAGGCAGCGGGGCTGCCGTTCGACCTGGCGGCGGGACCGCTGTTGCGGGCGCTGGCGGTGCGTGTCGCAGAGGAGGAGTGGCTCCTGCTGGTCGCGCTGCACCACATCCTCTCCGACGGCTGGTCGGAAGGCATCCTGGCGCGGGAACTGCGGGAGTTGTACGGGGCGGCGGTCACGGGCCGTGACGCCGGTCTCGTCCCGCTGGAACTCCAGTACGCGGACTTCGCGGCCTGGCAGCGCGCGACCTTGGAAGGCTCCGAGCTGGACGGACAAGCGGAGTACTGGCGCGAGCGACTCGCCGGCCTCCAGCCGCTGGAGCTGCCGACCGACCGGCGCCGCCCGGCCGAGCGGTCGGGTCGCGGTGACGCGGTCGCCTTCAGCGTCCCCGCCGACGTGGTCGACGGCGCCCGGCGGATGGCAGCGGGGCAGGGCGCCAGCCTGTTCATGTCGCTGCTCGCGGTGTTCCAGCTGCTCATGGCGAAGTACAGCGGGCAGGAGGACATCGCGGTCGGCAGTCCGATCGCCGGCCGCAACCGGTCGGAGACCGAGGATCTGATCGGCTTCTTCGTCAACACCCTCGTGATGCGCACCGACCTGTCCGGCGATCCGAGCTTCGGTGACCTGCTCGACCGGGTCAGGGACACCGCGCTCGGCGCGTACGACCACCAGGATCTTCCCTTCGAGCGCCTGGTGGAGGAACTGGCGCCGGAGCGGGACCTGTCCCGCACCCCGCTGTTCCAGACCATGTTCGTGCTCCAGAACACACCGGACGGGAACGCGTGGGGTCTGCCGGGTCTCGAGGTCGAGCCGTTCGCGGTGCGGACGGAGGAGGCCAAGTTCGACCTGACACTGTTCCTCACCGAGCGGCCTGACGGTTCGCTCGACGGGAATCTCGTCTTCGCCGCGGATCTGTTCGAACACGCGACGGCGACCCGACTGGCCGGTCACTTCACCACGCTGCTCGAAGCGGTGGTCTCGGACCGGGGTCGGCGGCTGTCGGAGCTGGAGGTGCTGACCGGCGCCGAGCGCGTACGTGTGCTGACCGAGTGGTCCGGCGCGGCGTCCCTCTCCCCGGACGCCGCCACGACGGCGCACCGACTCGTCGAGGAGCGCGTCGCACAACTGCCCGGTACGACAGCGGTGCTGTCGGAGACCGGGGAGCTGACGTACCGGGAGCTGAACGAGCGGGCCAACCGGCTCGCCCGGCACCTGCGCTCGCTCGGCGCCGGGGCCGGCCGGGTGGTCGCCGTGTGCCTGGAGCGCGGGCCCGACCAGATCGCCGCCCTGCTCGCGGCACTGAAGTCGGGGGCCGCGTACCTGCCGCTGGACCCGGATCTTCCGGCCGACCGGCTCGCCTTCATGATCGAGGACTCCGGGGCGGCGCACGTGGTGACCGACGCCGCGCACACGGCCCTGCTGCCCCGCACGCCCCACCGCTTCCTCACCGACCGGGACTGGCCACTGGTCCAGGATCTGGCGGCGCACGACCCGGAGCCCGCCGCCACCCCGCACGACCTGGCCTATCTCATCTACACCAGCGGCTCGACCGGCCGCCCCAAGGGCGTCCAGATCGAGCACCGAAGCCTGGTCAACCTGATCCACTGGACGGTGGAGAGCTTCGGCGCGGCGCCGGGTCGAAGGGTCTCGCACCTAGCCGGTCTCGGCTTCGACGCAGCGGCGTGGGAGCTGTGGCCCGCGCTGGCGGCCGGTGCCACCGTGTGCGTCCCCGACGACACGGTGCGACGCACACCGGAGCTGCTCCAGCGCTGGCTGGCCGGGCGGCGGGTGCACGGCACGTTCCTCTCCACTCCCATGCTGGAGGCGCTGGCCGCGCTGGACTGGTCGGAGCCGACCTCATTGGCCTACGTCCTCACCGGCGGTGACGCGCTGCGCCTGCCGGCCGGGCTGCGGCTGCCGTTCCTCGTCGTCAACAACTACGGGCCGACCGAGTCGACGGTGGTCACGACATCCGCCGAGGTGGAGCCGGGGGTGCCGGTCCCGCCGATCGGCCGGCCGGTACGTAACACCGTCGTCCACGTCGTCGACCGGCACGACCGGCCCGTACCGATCGGCGTCCCGGGCGAACTCCTGGTCGGCGGTGCCGGATTGGCGCGTGGCTACCAGGGACTGCCGGAGCAGACCGCGGAGCGGTTCGTCACCGTGGACATCGACGGCACGCCCCGGCGGGTCTACCGCACCGGCGACCGGGTGCGGTGGCTGCCCGACGGGCGACTGGAGTTCCTGGGGCGGCTCGACGACCAGGTGAAACTGCGCGGTCACCGCATCGAGCCGGGCGAGATCGAGTCGGTGCTGCTGGCGGGGCACGACGTCGCGACCGCGACCGTCGTCCTGCGTGAGGACATCCCGGGTGACAAGCGCCTGGTGGCGTACGTCGTACCGGACGGGCAGACGCCGACCGCCGAGGGACTGCGTGCCCGGCTGCGCCGTGAGCTGCCCGACTACATGGTGCCGTCCGCGTTCATCGTGCTGGCCCGGCTGCCGCTCACCCCGAACGGCAAGGTGGACCGGCGTGCCCTGCCCGCGCCGGAGCCCCGCTCCGCCGAGGGCGGTGTCGCGCCGCGCACACCGGCCGAACGCACGGTGGCGGAGGCCTGGTCGCTGGTGCTGGGGACGGACGTCACCGGTGTCGACGACAACTTCTTCGAGCTGGGCGGTCACTCGCTGCTGGCCACCCAGGTCACCTCGCGGCTGCGGGCCGCACTCGGCGTGGAGGTGCCGGTACGGGCCTTGTTCGCGGCGCCCACGGTCGCCGCGCTGGCGGCCCTCGTGGCCGAGCTCGGCACGGACGGCACGGAGCGGATCACACCCGCCGCGCGGACCGGCGGTCCGCTGCCCCTGAGCTCCGCCCAGCAGAGGCTGTGGTTCCTGGATCAGTTGGAGCCGGGACGCGCTGAATACGTCGTGCCGTTCGCGCTGCACGTCCGTGGCGTACTCGATGTGCCGGCCCTGGACGCCGCGCTCACCTCGATGGTGGCGCGGCACGAGGTCCTGCGGACCCGGTTCGTCCCCGAGGACGGTGAGCCGGGGCAGGTCATCGATCCCGCGGCACCGGTGGGAGCGACCGTCCACGACCTGCGCCACGTCGTCGATCCGGAGGAACGGCTCGCGGCGGCACGGCGGTTCGCGGAGGCCGAGGCGGGTCGCCCGTTCGATCTGGCGACGGGTCCGCTGCTGCGGGCGCATCTGGTGCGGCTCGCGGACAACGAGGCGTTCCTCCTGCTGTCGGTGCACCACATCGCAGCCGACGGATGGTCGGAGGGAATCCTGGCGCGGGAGCTGCGTGAGGGGTACGGGGCGGCGGTGGCCGGGGTGGAGCCGACCGGTCTGCCCGAACTGCCGCTGCAGTACGCGGACTTCTCCGTGTGGCAACGAGAGCGGCTGGCCGGTGACGTGCTGAGGGACCAACTGGCGTACTGGCGGGACCGGCTCACCGGGGTGGAGCCGCTGGAACTGCCGAGCGACCACCGACGCCCTGCGGGACCGCCCGAAGGCGGCTCCACCGTGGCGTTCGAGGTGCCGGCCGAGGTCGCCGCGCGACTGCGCGCGGTGGCGACGGCGAACGGCGCGAGCCTGTACATGGTGCTCCTGGCGGTGTTCCAGGTGCTGCTGGCGAAGTACAGCATGCAGGACGACATCACGGTCGGCAGCCCCATCGCCGGCCGCAACCGCGCCGAGACCGAGGATCTGATCGGTTTCTTCGTCAACACCCTCGTGATGCGCACCGACCTGTCCGGCGACCCCGCCTTCACCGAGCTGATCGACCGGGTCAAGGACACCGCGCTCGGCGCGTACGACCACCAGGATCTTCCTTTCGAGCGCCTGGTGGAGGAACTGGCACCCGACCGCGACCCGTCACGCAACCCGCTGTTCCAGACCATGTTCGCGCTGCAGAACACACCGGACGGCCACACCTGGAGCCTGCCGGGTCTTGAGGTGGAGCCGTTCGCCATGACACTGCCCGACGCCAAGTTCGACCTGAGTCTGATCATGTCCGAGGGCCCGGCCGGCGGTCTGCGCGGGACCTTGGAGTACCGCACCGACCTCTTCCGGCAGGACACCGTCGACCGGCTGGCCGGCCACTTGGGCACACTGCTGGACACAGTCGCCGGCGCTCCCGGATCCCGGCTGTCGCAGCTGTGCATGCTCACCCCGGCCGAGCGGCGGACGACACTCGTCGAGTGGAACGACACCGCCACCGCCTATCCGGACAGGGCCACCCTGCACGGCCTCTTCGAGGAGCGGGCGGCCCGGCAGCCGGACACCGTGGCTGTCGATTCACCGGGGGCCACTCTGACCTACGGCGAGCTGAACGCGCGCGCCAACCGGATCGCCCACCACCTGCGGACCCGGTACGGGGTGCGGCCGGACATGCCGGTGGCGGTGTGCCTGGGCCGTGGCGCCGACCTGGTGGCGGCGGAGCTAGGGGTGCTGAAGGCCGGGGCGGCGTACGTGCCCCTGGACCCGGAGTACCCGGTCGAGCGGCTGGCGTACATGGTGCGCGACACGCGGACCCCGGTCGTGCTCACCCACACCGCACAGGCCGACCGGCTCCCGGCCGGCGTTCCCCTGCTGCTGCTCGACGAGTGCGACGCCGAAGGGGGACCGCTGGCCGGCGAGCCGGTCACCGACCCGGAGCCCGCCGCCGCCGCGCACAACCTGGCCTATCTCATCTACACCAGCGGCTCGACCGGCCGCCCCAAGGGCGTCCAGGTCGAACACCACAGCCTGGTCAACCTGGTCCACTGGACAGCCGGCGCATACGGTCTCGAGCCGGGGCAGCGGATCGCGCTGCTCGCCGGGGTCGGATTCGACGCGGCGGCGTGGGAGCTGTGGCTCGGCCTCACCCGGGGTGCGACCTGCTGCGTCACCAGCGAGCGGGTCCGGCTCACTCCGTATCTGCTGCGGGACTGGCTGTGCGAACAGCGTATCCACGCCACGTTTCTGTCGACACCGATGCTGGAGTCGCTGGCGGCGCTCGACTGGGACCCGGACACCACCCTCGACTACGTACTGACCGGCGGCGACCGGCTGCGGATGCCGCCGCTCGCCCGGTTGCCGTTCCGCGTGGTCAACAACTACGGCCCCACGGAGACCACGGTCATCGCCACCTCCACCGTGTGCGTCCCCGGGGACACCGTTCCGCCGATCGGCCGGCCGATCGGCAACGCCCGGTGCTTCGTGGTGGATCAGCACGGCGCTCCGCAGCCTGTCGGCGTTCCGGGTGAACTCCTGGTCGGTGGCGTCCAGGTGGCGCGCGGCTACCTGGGGCGTCCCGATCTGACCGAGGAACGGTTCGTTCCGTTCGAGGCCGAGGAGGTGGGCGACCGGGTGTACCGCACCGGCGACCTGGTCCGGTGGCAGCCGGACGGACAGCTGGAGTTCCTGCGCAGGATCGACCACCAGGTCAAGATCCGCGGCAACCGCATCGAACTGGGTGAGGTCGAGGCCAACTTGATCACCCACCCCGGTGTCGGCGAGGTCGCCGTGATCGTCCGTGAGGACGTGCCCGGCGACAAGCGGCTGGTGGCCTACCTGGTGGCCGCCGGGCCGGACGCCCCGAGCATCACCGAGCTGCACGCGCATCTCGGACGCCAGCTGCCCGACTACATGATCCCGGCAGGGTTCATGCTGCTGGAGCGGCTGCCCCTGACCGCCAACGGCAAGGTGGACCGGGCTGCACTGCCGGTCCCGGACGGCAGGCGGCCGGACCTCGGGACGTCGTACACGGCGCCGCGCAACACCGTCGAGCGGCACATCACGGCCGTCTGGACGGAGCTCCTGGGCATCGAACGCGTCGGCGTCCACGACAACTTCTTCCAGCTGGGCGGCCATTCGCTGCTCGCCACCCAGGTCGCGTCAAGGCTGCGGAAGGCTCTGCGGGTCGACGTACCGGTACGGGCGGTGTTCGACCACCCGACCCCCGCCGAACTGGCCCAGAACATCGCGGACCTGATGATGGCCGCGATCAACGCACAGTTCGCACCGGCCGGATGACGGAGTACGCCCCCACCGTCGGGACGACGGTGGGGGCGTACGGTCGCGCACGGGACGCGTCAGACCATGTCCTCGACCTGGATGCCGCCCTGGGCGATGGCCAGGGCACCGAGCTGGAAGCGGCTCTGCGCACCGAAGCGATCGGTCAGCTTCTCGGAGAGCCGGCGGACCGTGCGCAGCGAGACGTCCATCCTGCGGGCGGCGGCGGCGTCGGTGAGGCCCTGCGCCCAGAGTCGCAGCACGTGCTGCTCCTGGAGGGAGAGACCGCCACGGGTGCGCGGGCGCGCCTCGGCCAGCGGAAGCGCCTCCTTCCACAGCCGGGTGAAGAGGGCGGCGAACGCCTCGGTGACCGACTCGACGCCGCACACCATGGCGCCGACGACGGACCGGGCAGTGGCGACCGGAACCACGGCGTGGGTGCGGTCGCAGAGGATCATCCACGCGGGCAGCGAAGGCAACGTACGGATGGATCCGATGCTGTCGTCCCTCCCCCGCACACGGTCCATCACCTCGGGATCGTTGCGAACGCTCTCCAGGACGATCGTGCGGGCGGCCACGCCACGCCGGCGCAGGATCTCGTCGACGGGCCGGACGGACTCGGCGACGGAGACGGCGAGCCGCTCCGTGGGACCGACGGTCAGCCACTCCTGCTCGCACCCTTCGGCGAGTTCCGTGACGCGCCGCCAGACGGCGTCCGCGCCGGCCAGCCACTCGGCGCCCGGCATGCCGTCCCGACCGCCGCGGGCGTGCTCGGACAGCAGCCGGGTCACCTCCAGCCGGCTGTCCTCCACCTGGAGTTGGTGGCGGGCGAGTTCGTCCTGCTCCCGGGCGAGCATCGCGGCCAGGCCCACCTCCGGGGCGACCGGCCGCCAGCCGGAGGCGGTGTCCCCCGGGACCACGAGCAGGAGGGCCGACAACCGCTCCAGCCGCTCTCGGACCGTCTCCTCGTCCTCCTTCAGCTGCTCCGCCAACTCGGAGACTCCGGCGCCGGGCAGGTCGACCATGGCGAGATAGACGCTCCGTGCGAGGGGGTCGATACCCAGAGAGGTCCGCATTCCTTCACTCCTGTTGTCTCGGCTGTACGGCACCTGTTGGTCACGAATCGAGTCGGACGACGTTCGACGGGCCACGGCACGGTCCCGTGCCGCTGCCTGGTCATCGACCGGACATCAGTAGACGGGAGGCCCGGGCAGTGGCGGATGCGGGCCGACCACCCAAGTTGTGGCGCATGCTCCGTACGACGCGCGGCTCCCTGTATCACGGCACCCGTCCCGAGCAGGCGGTCACGGCGTCTGCGGGCACCGGCCGCTCACGTGATGCCGCGCGAGGGCGACGGAGTGGGTGAGGAACGCCCGGAGCCACGCCTGCTGCCGTCGACTCGGGCACTGACTCCGTCCGTGCGGGCGGCCCCGCGACGGCGAGGACGTACCGCCGGAACGAGCTGTCACGGTGGGCCTCGCGCGGCACGGTGACATCTGGGACGGGCCGTGACCTGCGGAGTCGACCTCCGATGCCGGGAACACGGGCCGCATGCGCTACGGGCGGCGCGCGACGGTCCCCACCCACCGGTGGGGGCCGTCGCAGAATATGGGGGATGCTCCCCCATGCGGGGGCCGCGCGGTATCTGCGACGTTCTTCCTGTGACCGAATCAGCCGCACCCACGACGCCCCGAAGCGCGCACCTGCCGCTCGCCTGGTGGGCCCCCGCGCTCACCCTCAGCGAGCGCGTCGCCGCGCCCGGACGTCCCGCGGCGTCAGCCACGACCGCCACGTCCGGCCGCGCCCCGTGGGCCGCCGGGGACACGGCGGGCTTCGCGGCTCGGCTGGCCCACCTGGGTCTCGACGAACTCGCCGTGTGGGCGCTCGTCGCCGAGGCACCGGAACACCTGGCGGACCGCGCCGGCACTCCGCGCTGGGCCGGTTACGTCGAAGCGGCCCTGGACCGCGCCGACACCGCCGCACGGCCGGTGCCCGGCGACAACACCACCGGGCCCGAGGTGTTCACACCGGTCGTGGCACCGCTGGTGGTGCCCGCCGCGGCCGCCCTCGACCGGCAGTTGGCGCCGCTTCCCGAGGTGGAACGGACCATGCTGCGCGCCTCGTTCGAGCAGTGGCTGCTGAGCCGGATGGCCCGGCAGGCGGCTCGCACACTCGTACGCGAACTGGACGGCGTCCGGCGCGCCGGACGGCTCCCCGGGGCCACACCTCGCGATCGCTTCGCCTCCTTCCTCGCCGCCACCGGCAGCGCGGACGGCCTGCGGGCACTGTTCACCGCCTATCCGGTGCTGGCCCGGATGCTGGGCCAGACGGCACTGGACGCGGCCGACGCCGTCGCCGAACTGGGCCTGCGGCTGCACACCGACCGGGAAGAACTGGTGGCCGTCCTGCTCGACGGCCGCGACCCCGGCCCGCTCACCCGCGTCGACCTGGGCCGGGGCGACGCCCATCGCGGTGGGCGCTCGGTGGCGGTGCTGGAGTTCGCGGACGGTTCGCGGGCGGTGTACAAGCCGCGCCCCCTGGGGCAGCACGCCCTGCTGGACGATCTGGCCCGCTGGCTCACCGGGCGGGTCGACGGCCTGGAGCTGCGCACCCCGCGCACGGTGCGGCGACAGGAACACGGCTGGCTGGAGTACATCGAGCACCGCTGGTGCGGTTCGGTGTCCGAGGCGGACGCCTTCTACCGGCGCCAGGGCGCACTGCTGGCCCTGCTGTACGCGGTGGACGGCGCCGACATGCACTACGAGAACCTCATCGCCGCCTGTGACCAGCCGGTGCTGGTGGACGCCGAGACCCTGCTGCACACCGGGCTTCCGCACGCCGCCACGGCCGGAGCAGACCCGGCCGCCGACGCCCTTCAAGCCTCCGTGCACCGGACGTGCCTGCTGCCCCACCTGCTGATCGGTGAGCACGGCGCGCTGGACATCTCCGCGCTGGGCCGGGCCGAGCAGGGCACGTACCCGAGCGAAGGCCTGTGCTGGAAGGACAGCGGACTGGACACCATGCGGGTCGTGCGAGGCCCGGTGGTCAGTCCGGCCGCGCAGAACCAGCCACTCCCCGTCGGGCACCGCCTCCAGGGCGCCGACCACCGCGCCGCGCTGCTGGACGGCTTCCGCACCACCTACGCCGGGATCCGTACGCACGGCGACGAACTCACCGAGCCGGCAGGTCTGTTGACCCGGCACGCGGAGAGTCCCGCACGGCTGATCGTCCGCTCCACACGGCTGTACTCGACGCTGCTGGAGGAGTCCACGCACCCGGCGCTGCTCGGCGACGCGCTCGCCCGGGACGCCGCGTTCGCGGTGCTGTGGACCGAGTCTGCGCACGACCCGGCACGCGGCCGGCTGGTGGAGCACGAGACCGAGGACCTGTGGCGCGGGGACGTCCCCCTCTTCGTCCACCGGCCGTCCGGAACGGAAGTACGAGCGGCCGGTGGGACCTGGCTGCCGAACCTGTTGCCGTTGGCGAGCCTGAACGCGGTCCGCGCCAAGATCGCCCGGATGGACGAGGTCGACTGCCGGAACCAGGAATGGATCGTCGCAGCCGCCCTGGCGGCACGCGAGGCGGGCTCCCCGCTGGTCCGGCCACGCTCCGAGCTGGTTCCGGCTCCCCTGCCGGCAGTGGTGCCCGAGCCGTCACGGCTGCTCGCCGCGGCCTGCGGAATCGCCGACGAGATCGCCGCCCGCGCCGTGCGGTCCGGCGGTCGGGCCAACTGGCTCGGCCTGGAACGCCTGCCGGGCGGTCACTGGTCGGTCCTCCCGATGGGTGCCGGACTCGGCCAGGGGTACACCGGGGTCGCGCTCTTCCTGGCCCAGGCCGGACTGCTCGCGGGCGCGGACCGCTACACGGCGCTCGCCCACGAGGCGGTACAGCCGCTGCCGACCCTGCTGAAGATGCTGGCCGCCGACCCCGAGCTGTGTGCCACGGTGGGGCCTGGAGCGTACGACGGGATCGGCGGCATCCTGTACGGCCTGATCCGGTTGTCGGCCCTGCTCGACGCCGACCTCGCGAACTCGCTGCCCGACGCGCTCACCGCACTCGAACACTCCGTGGTGACCTGCGTGGACCGCGGGTTCGCGGACGGTGCCGCCGGGGCCCTGGCGGCGGCGGTCGCCGCCCACGAGGCGACGGGCGCCCGCCGGGCCCTGGAACTGGCCGACGCGCTGGCGGACGCCCTGGCGCCCGCGGCCGCGGAGGGCGGTGGCACCGCGGGGTTCGCCGACGGTGCCGCGGGCATCGGCTGGGCGCTGTGGCGCCACGCGGACCACCGCGCGGACGGCAAGGGACGCCGGAAGGCAGCGGCCGGGCTGCTGCGCTCGGCCGACGCCGCGTCCGAAGCTGCCGCGCACGGTCCGTCGTGGACCACCGGCCTGCCCGGCATCGCCGCCGCAGCCGTGCACCTGTCGGGGCACGAGGACGGCCTCGCCGCCCGGCTGTCCGCCCTCGGCGACGGCCCCGATCTGAGCGCCGGCCACGGCGCCTTCGGCGCCCTGGAGGCCCTGTCGGTCCTGGCCGGCCGAGGCGACGCCACGGCGTCCGCCGCCCTCACCCGCACCAGCGGCCGGCTGCTCGCGACCATCGAGGGTCAGCAGCACCGCTGCGCCACCCCTGACCAAGTGCCCTCTCCCGGAATGCTGACGGGCCTCGCCGGCATCGGCTACGGGCTGCTCCGCCTCTGCTCCCCCGACCGTGTCCCGTCCGCGCTCCTGCTGGAGCACTCCTGTCCGCCGACCCCGACCACCGCGCACGCCTGTTGAAGCCGAGCACCCACGGTCGGCCGCACCGCCGCTTCTCCCCGTCTTCTTCTCCTCTCGGTTCTCTCCCCTCGCTCACTCGGCACATTCCCCACAAAGGAGTTCCCTCCATGAACCAGCGGAACCTGCACTCCGACCACGCCGCTTACGTCCCCGCCGAGATTGACGTCCCCACGCCTGCCACCGACGAGCAGGACGCCGCGGGCGGCATCACCCTCTCGGGCCGCAACCGCGCTTGCGCCCGCGCCCGCATCCTGGCCGGGATGGTCCTCACCAGCGGAATCGTCATCACGCTGAGTTCGATCGACACCTCGGTGTCCGCGCCCCACTAGCCGCCCCGGCCGCTCGGCGGGCGGGCAAGCCCGTCGGACGGAACAGCAGGCCGGATAATCTGATTATGCTTGGAGGTCATGCGCCTCCAAGCATCTTCTCTCGTCGGCCGGGATGCCCAACTGAGCCTGCTCGGACGCGCTTTGTCCGACGCTCAGCAGGGGCGCGGCGGTGTGGTGTTCCTGGTGGGCGAAGCCGGGGTCGGCAAGTCCCGGCTGGCGGCCGAGGTTGTGGGCAGCGCGGTCGGGGCCGGGACGGGCGTGCTGCGGGGACGCAGCAGCACCACCGGCCCAGCGGTGCCGTTCCGACCGCTGACCGAGGCGCTGATGTCGCTGTTCCGCACCGGCGAATCGCTGGACGACCTGTCCTTGGGGCCGTACAGACCGGTGCTCGGACGACTGATACCCGACTGGAACACCGGCGCGGGCGACAGCAGTTCCATAGTGATCCTGGGTGAGGCCGTCCTGCGCCTGCTCATGGCAACCGACCACGGCCGGGGCCGGCTCCTGGTGCTGGAGGATCTGCACGACGCCGACCCCGAGACGCTGGGCGTCCTCGAATATCTCGTGGACAATCTGGAGTACAGCCCGGTCCTGCTGCTCGCCACCGTCCGCACGGACTTCAGCGACGCCCTGGACCTCGCTCAGTCGGCCCGCCGGCGCGGCACGGCCTCGGTCCTTGAACTGTCGCCGCTGACCCGCCCCCAGGTCCTCGAGCTGGTGGCGGGCCAGTTGGGCACCTCCCCGGAGGATGTGCCGGCCGCGGTGCTCGAGCGGTTATGGGAGGGCAGCGCGGGCAGCCCTTACCTGGTCGAGGAGTTGCTCCAGTCGATGATCGGCGCGGGCACCCTGGTGCAGGGACCGGACGGCTGGCGAACGGTCGGTGATCCGCGCGGCGACGTCTCCTCCGCTCTCGCCCGGGGAATCCTGCGCCGCATCGACCGGTTGGGCACGGAGGGTCTGACGCTGCTGTCGGCGGCGGCCGTGCTGGGCAGACGGTTCCCGCTGACCGTGCTCCAGCAGATGACGGGAGTCGACGACCGAGCACTGCTCAGCCATCTGCAAGCCGGCGTCGCCGCCTGCCTGATGGTCCCGGACGAGCCCGCCCCGGACTGGTACTCCTTTCGCCATTCACCCACCGTGGAGGCGCTCTTCACTCAGCTGACGCCAAGTCAGCGGGCGGACCTGGCACGCCAGGGCGCGGAGGCGGTGGAGAAACTGCACCCGCAGCTGCCCGGCGAGTGGTGCGCGCTCGCCGCCGGGCTCCGGTCCGAGGCCGGCGAGGACGCGGCAGCCGGAAAACTGTTCGCGGAGGCGGGGCGGCGGGCCCTGGCGGCGGGCGCGCTCGGTTCGGCGGTGACCCTGCTCAGCCGGGCCGAAACCCTGCTGGCGCGGGCCGGTGACCCGCAGGAGAGAGCGAGTGCGCTGGAGCCACTGCTGCCCGCGCTGGCCGAGTCCGGCGACTTCGACCGGGCCTTCGACCTGGTCGAGCATCTGCACGCCCTGGACAGCGCCGGGCTGGGCGCGTCACGTCTGGCGATCCTGCACACTCGACTGGCCAAGGTGGCTCACACTGCGGGACGTTGGAGCGACGGCAACCAGCAGATCGACCGGGCCCGCGAGGTGCTGGGAGCATGCCCGGACGGCGCGGCGACGGCGTCCGTCGACGTCACCGCCGCCTATCTCGCGCTGGACACCCCTGGTACCGACCGCACCCAGAAGGCGGAGAGACTCGCGCGCTCGGCGGCCGACGCGGCCGAGCGCTACGCGCTGCCCGCGGTGGCCTGCCAGGCGTGGGAGCTGCTGGCGACCGTGGCCCGTGAGCGGGACCCGCAGGAGTCCCGGACCATGCTCCAAAAAGCCCTGTCCACGGCCGAACGGCACCAGCTCCCGCTGCGGCGGATGTACGCGGCGACCCGTATCGGCGGCAACGACTGGCTGGCGGAAGGCGACACCACCGGACTGCTGTCCGCCCGGGAGGAGGCGCTGCGGTTGGGCTCGATCAACATCGTGCACACCGTGGACGGCATTCTCGTCCTGGACGGGGTGATGCGGGGCGCGCGCGAGGCGACGCGGGAGGCCGCCGTCGAGTGCCTGGCGATCGTCCGCAGGCTCAGACTCGCCCCGGCCGTCCGGTATCTCCTGATGTCACTGGCTTCGCTGGAGGCGCACTGTGGCGACAGGCGGGCGATGGAGGCCGCCCTCGACTCGTTCACGGAATGGGAGGGGGCGGGCTCGCAGGAGGAGCCGCTCACGCTGGGCATGGCCCGCGCCTTCTGCGCCCTGATGGAGGAGGACCGGGACCTGGCTCGGGAGGAGCTGGGGGCGGTGTCGGCGCTGGAGCTCCACAATCCCAGCACCTACCACCTCAGCGGCACGCACGGAGTGGGGGTGCTGCTGGACGTGCTGGCCGGTGACGCGGACCGCGCCCGGCACGAGGCGATGGCTGCCACGGCGGTCGGACAGATGCGGTGGAACCGCCAGTTCGTCACGCTCGCTGATGCCGTCCTGCTCGGTCGGGAGGGGCAGGGCGAGCGGGCGGCCGAGCGCATCGATACGGCGCTGCGCGACGCCGCCGTGTATCCGGCCGCCTTGCACCTGGGTCTGCGGCTGGTCGCGGACGCGGCGCACGAGGACGGCTGGGGCGAGCCGGTCGCCTGGCTCAGGCGGGCCGAACACCACTTCCACGAGCAGGGGGTGCCTGCCGTCACGAACGCCTGCCGGGCCGCCCTGCGGCGGATCGGTGCCCCCGTGCATCAGCACCGCAGCGGCACGGACGGCATCCCCGAACAGCTGCGGGCCCTCGGCGTCACCGTGCGCGAGTACGAGGCGTTCCGGCTCCTCGCCGACCGGCTGAGCAACAAGGACATCGCCGACCGGCTGTTCATCTCGCCCCGCACGGTCGAGAAACACATCGCCAGCCTGATGAACAAGACGGGCGCGGCCAACCGCGCGGACCTGTGCACGCGGTCGACCCAACTGCCGAAGTAGTCACGCGGGCTCCGCAGGACGGCGGTCGCGTCGCGCGGTGGGCCTCAAGAGCATGCGTCACGAGGGTGGTTGGCGTTGCTGGGGACGGAGCGCCGGCGTCGCCTGGTGCAGGGTCGCGGACATCGGTGCCGACCGACTCCACGATGCCCGCCGCCTCGTGTCCGAGAAGGAACGGGAAGTCGTCGTTGATGCCGCCTTCTCGGTAGTGCAGGTCGGTGTGGCAGACGCCGCAGGCCTGCACTTTTACCACCGCCTCGCCCGGCCCTGGATCGGGCACGACGATCGTCTCGACGCGCACCGGCCCGCCTTTGGCGCGGGCGACGACGCCGCGTACGTGCTGAGGCATGGATGGATCCTCTCGACTGTCTGTATGGGAAGTGAGGCTCGGGTTTCCGACGGACGGTGGTCAGCTCGCGGGGCGCACGCGTACGGGGAGCGCTGCGAAGGAGCGCAGGGTGTTGTTGAGATGCCGGCGCGGTTCGCCTGCGAGCTCGATGCGTTCCACCCGTCGGGCCAGGGCGGTGAGGAGTGCTTCGGCTTCCAGGCGGGCCACGTGCTGGCCTACGCATTGGTGGATGCCCATGCCGAAGCCGACGTGTCCGGATGGATCGCGGGTGAGGTCGTAGCGGTCCGGGTCGTTCCAGCGGGCCGGGTCGCGGTTCGCCGCGCCGAGGAACATGAGGATCTTGGATCCTTCGGGGATGAGGGATCCTGCGATCGCGACGTCGGTCGTGGCGGTGCGGAAGAAGGTCTGGACGGGTGACTGCCAGCGCACTGCCTCATCGAATGCCACGCGGGCCAGGTCGGGGCGTTCGCGGAGCCGCTGCCATTCGCCGGGGTGGCCGGCGAGGGCGTAGAGGGTGGCGGCCAGGCCATGCACTGTGGTGTCGACGCCGGCGGTGATAAGGGAGCGTACGACCAGCGGTGCCTGCTCGTGGGTGAGGTCGCCGCGGTCGGCAGCGGCCCAGATACGGGCGCCGAATCCGTCATCGGTGAGGGCTTGGCGGGCGCACTGGGCGTTCACCCAGGCGGACAGGTCGGCGGCCCTGGCAGCGTCTGCCTGCACGAGGGTGTTGACGGGGCCGAAGGCATTGAAAGCCATGTTGCCGTAGGGCAGGAGGTTGTCGCGGCCGTCGGGTCCCAGTCCCACCGCGTCCGGGAAGACGCGCAGCGGGAATGCTTTGGCCAGGGCTTCGAACGCGTCGAAGTCGGTTCCCTGGGTGGCCAGGACGGTGTCGACCAGGTCGTCGGCTATCGGCTGCCATGCCGCACGCAGTCGGCGCAGTGCTGGTGGGGCGAGTATCTCGCGCAGGACGCGGCGCGGTGCGTCGTGGTGCGGCGGGTCGGCCTCCAGCAGCAGGCTCGGAGGCCGCCAGGGCTTCGAATGGCGGAAGTTGGCCAGTCCCACGCCGGCGGCGGACTGGAATGTCTGCCAGTCGACGAGGGCCGCGTGCACGTCGCGGTATCGGGCGAGCGCGTAGACGTCGTAGCGGGACAGCCGCACGACGGGACCTGCTTCCCGAAGGGCGTGGTGCAGGGGTTCGGGCGTCGTGAGGTGTTCGGTGGCGAACGGGTCGGCGTCGCTCGTGGGCGGTTCGACGGCAACGGCGGGTGCTTCGGACATGGCGGCTCCAGCGAAGTGCGGCTCGGGAAGGGGCGGGTCTTGGCTCAGAGATCCAGGACCAGGCGGGCCGAACGGGAACGTGAAACGCAGGGCAGCATGCAGTCGTTGGCGGCGCGTTCGTGTTCGGCCAGCACCGAGTCCCGGTGGTCCGGGGTACCTTCCACGACCGGGGTGAGGCATGTGCCGCAGGTGCCGTGCTCACAGGAGGACAGTACGTCGGCACCTGCCTGCCGAACGGCTTGAAGGACGGTGACGTCGGGGGTGATGGTCACTGTCCGCCCGCTGCGGCACAGTTCCACCTCGAAGGGTCCGCGGTGCACCGGCTCTGTCAGGGCCTTGGCTGTGAATCGCTCGGTCCGCAGGCTGTACGGCGGCCACTGGGAAGATGCTGCCTCGACAGCGGCGAGCAAAGGACCCGGTCCGCAGCAGTACACCTTGGTTCCCGCGTCTGGTTCGCTCAGCCAGACCTCCAGGTCGAGCAGGCCGACCTCGTCCTGGGGGCTGATGTGTACGCGATCACCGTAGGAGGCTGGGAGTTCCTCGAGGAAGGCCATGGAGACCCGGCTGCGGCCTCCGTACAGCAGCTGCCAGTCGGCTCCGGTCACGTCGGCTTGATGCATCATCGGCAGCAGCGGGGTGATGCCGATGCCGCCCGCGATGAACAGGTACCGCTCGGCAGGCGCCAGGGGGAAGTGGTTGCGCGGACCTCCGACCTCCACGAGGTTCCCGGGCATGAGCTGATCATGGACGTAGGCGGAGCCGCCCCTGCCAGGGGCTTCGCGAAGGACAGCGATGCGGTAGGTGTACGGGTCCCATCGGTCGCCGCACAGGGAGTACTGGCGAGTCACTCCGCTCGGCAGGATGAGGTCGATGTGCGAGCCGGGCGTCCAGTCCGGCAGCCGTGTGCCGTCGGGATGCGCGAGGGTGAGTGACACGACGCCGTCGGCGACAGGGTCCTTGTCCTGCACCTGCAACGTCACGGTGGAGAGGTTCTGCTGCAGCGGAGCGGTGGGCAGCAGGTTGTGTACGACCACGTTGTCGCCTCCCGTCTGTGGAATGCAGGAAGCATGCGCGCGGGCACCGTCGGACCGCGACGGCATTCTCATTCAGCGAGAGACCGACTTCGCGGAGATGTCATGTGGCTGTCGCATCGCCGTCACATGCCTATGGAGTGTCCTGTGTCCCGCGTCCGGCCAGCGCGCGGGAGATGCCCCGGGCGGCGGTCCGTACGACGGGGACCACGGCCTGGGCGCCGGCCTCATTGGGCACGATGACCGACAGCGCCGCGATCACCGTGCCGTCCGCACCGCGGACGGGCGCGGCTACGCCCAGGGCCTCCGCG
This sequence comes from Streptomyces sp. NBC_00386, assembly GCF_036063235.1. Lineage (NCBI taxonomy): Bacteria > Bacillati > Actinomycetota > Actinomycetes > Kitasatosporales > Streptomycetaceae > Streptomyces > Streptomyces sp. NBC_00386. The sequence goes on along the minus strand of NZ_CP107950.1, from coordinate 8,544,627 downwards.
TGGACGTAGCCGGGGCAGTACGCATAACCCTGCTGCCGGATCTCGGCCAAGGTCGCGCGCAGTTGTGCCGGTGTGGCCGGTGTGGCCGGCGTGTACGCGGTCAGCGGGCTGTCCAGGATCCTTTGCTTGAGGTCACTGGGGCCGTGGGCGAGGAGCACCAGACCGCTGGAGGAGGCGTACAGAGGAAGCCGCCCTGCGATCCGGGTGTAGTTGATCACCGCCTGTGGTGCCGAGAGCCGTTCGAGGAAGAGCACGTCGTCGCCGTCGAGGACGCCGATCTGCACGTGGTGGCCCACGACGTCGTGGACGCCTTCCATGAACGGCATTGCGTGATCACGCAGGGAGAGAGTGGGGGAAGCACGCGTTACCAGCTCCCACAGCCGCACGCCGATACGTACTTTGCGGTCGGAGTCCCGGCTCAGGAAACCGTGCGCCACGAGCTCGGCCACGAGGCGAGAGACCGTGGCCACGTGCAGGCCGGTTCGACGGGCGATCTCGGAGACCGTCAGCGCCGGCTCGTCCTGGCTGAACGCTTCGAGAATGCGAGCTGCCCTGGACAGCACCGACTCCTGATGAGGTGTGTGCATGGCGAACCGTTCTGCTGGTCTCCCAGCCGGGGGCGGTGTCCGTCTCCGCGTCTACTCGTACGCACTGTCCATGGCAGCCAGTGCGTGAGCGATGTCCGTGGTGCCTGCGAAGAGGGCACGCACCTGCTCGAAGTGCGTCTGCTGCACCTCTGAGTTGGGCCATCGCTGATCCATGAACGGTACCGTCGTTCCGTCCTTCTGCCGCCGTGCCACCTCCGCGACGGCGGGATCGGCGGAGAAGGAGTTGCTGGGCAGAGCGGGCAGCGTTGCTCCGGACCGGTTGTACAGGTTCTGGCCCCGTTCTGATCCCAGGAAGTCCACGAACGCCAATGCCGCTTTGTGGTGGGGGGCCTTGGCGTTGAGCCCGTAGGCGGCGGAGACGGCGCCGGGAATCCGGGTTTCGTTCGGCTGATCCGTGGCCGGCAGGGCCGTCATCCGGAAGTGCATTCCTGGGGCCGCGGAACGCAGAGCGGCGAGAGTGCCGGCGACCTGGACCACTCCCACTGCTCGCCCGTCGGCCACTTGGTCGAGGGCGTCCTCGTAACTGGTTTTGAGCGGAGCAGTGCTGAAGCAGCCACGATCGCGCATCTCCAGGTACTTGGCCATGGCTTGGCGCCATCCCGACCGGGCGAAGCTCTCCTTGCCGGACTCCATCTGCGTGTCGAAGCCGGGGTCGCGGGCGTACACCGTGGTGGCGACCAGTGCGTAGTCGACGAGCTGGGTGACCCACGGGGTCTGGTTGCCCAGTGCGAAGAGCACCTTCCCGTGCCGGCGGGCGGTGTCGCACAGGGCGAGAAGGGTGCTGTAGGTGGTGGGCCGGGTTCCGTCGATGGCCTTGAGCGTTTCCGCCGAGTAGATCGCGCCGACAGCACTGAAGGTGACAGGTACCAGGTACGTACCGACGCCGCCGTCGGTGACCGGCCGCATGCTGTCCGGTATCCGGCCGGCGAAGAAGCGCAGGCTGAGTGCTTCCAGGAAGTCGTCCTCTTTCAAGGCCAGGACGGAGGCAGGGTTGCCGCTGCCGGGCCAGACGGTGAAGACGTCCGGCGCCTTGCCTGCCCGAAGCTGCTGCGGAAGCTCCTTCTGCAGGGTGTTGGTGTCGGCGTAGCTGACGTTGACGTGGATGCCGGGACGGGCTCGGTGGAAGGCCGCGACGACGGCCTGCATCGAAGCCTTGTCGGTGATGTTGGCCCTGACGGACACCTCGGTGTCCGACGTGTCACTGCCGGCTCCGATGACGGAGCAGCTGGTCAGAAGCGTCATGCTCAACGCAAGGGATGCGGCGAAGCGAAGGGGTCTCGGTCTGCGGGACACTGGCGGGCTCCATGCGGTGGTGGAGGCGGAGGTTCGACGAGCCGGACGGGAATGGCTGAGGCGCGTCACGCCGTGGCGAGGAGGCGGACGGCGTGACGTGCCGGCCGGGATTGCGGTCAGCTGATGGGAACGGCTCGCTGCGCGGTCAGGTCACGGGAACTGTGCGCTGTGGCAAAGGTGTACCTGCCGGGGACAAGTGCCCAGGCACCTGCCTTCCAGATGGTGAGGTTGTCCACGGGAACGGTGACCGTGAGCCGCTGGGAGCCCGCGGGGGCCAGGGTGAGTTTGCGGAACGCGACGAGCCGCTGCGGCTCGGCGGCGGCGGCGCTCGGCAGTGCGGCGTAGAACTGCACGAGTTCCGTGCCCTTGCGTGAGCTGGTGTTGGTGACGGTCACGCCCACCGTCACTGTCTCGGCTCTCTTGTCGTATGTGGCTTCGAGGGAGCCGTGGGCGAAGGTGGCGTACGACAGGCCGTGGCCGAAGGGGAAGCGCGGCTGCTGCCCCTTGCTGTCGTAGTAGCGGTAGCCGATGGAGATGCCCTCGTCGTAGGAGACGGCTCCGTTGCTGCCGGGGTAGGTCGCGGGTGTGGTGCCCGGCCCCTGGGTGGCGTCGGCGGGGAAGGTGACGGGCAGGCGGCCGGAAGGGTCGCTGTCTCCGAAGAGGACAGCGACCAGCGCCGTGCCCATGCCGCGACCCCCGTACCAGGCTTGGAGCACGGCCTCGACGTCGCCGAGCCAGGGCATCGTTACGGGACCGTCGGTGTTGAGGACGACGGTGGTGCGCGGGTTGACCGCTGCCACGGCGGCGATGAGCTGTTCCTGATCACCAGGCAGACCGAGTGCCAGGTGATCCATGTCCTCGCCGGCGACCCGGTTGACGAAGACGATGGCGGCGTCCGCGGCGCGCGCCGCGTCGACAGCGGCGGGGATCAGGGATTCGGGCTGCCATCCGAGGGTGAGCCCGCAGGTGCCGGGGTCGGTGGTCGCGTTGGTGTAGGTCACCTCGATGGTGACGGCCTTTCCGGCGGTCAGCGCGGTGGCGCCCTGGAGGGGGTAGTCGTAGGGGCCGAGGAAGAAGCGGCGGCTGTGCCGGGTGCCGGTGGCGACCGTGGTGCCGTTGACCTTCAAGGTGGCGGTTCCGGCGGTGAGCAGGGAGAACCGGTGCAGGCCCGTGGTCGTCGGCACCAGGGTGCCGGTCCATTTCGCCGACCACACGTCGGGCAGGTTGTCCACGGGAGCAGCGGTGAAGTCGACGGTGGCGTCGGTGCGGGTGGTGAGCGGGGTGCCGGAGGCCTCTGCCCCTGAGTAGTAGGTGGCGGACAGGCCGGGGGTCCCGGCGCCGCTGCGCAGCACGGTGGAGGGAACCGCGGTCAGGGGAAGATCTCCCTTGGTGCCCTGTGCGTGCGTGACCGTGACGCCGCTGCCGGCGCGGGCGCGGATGGCGTTCAGGGGCGTCGTCCATGTACCCGGGTCGACGTAGGTGGAGCCGCCCACGCCGGTGAGGACGTCGGTGCCGGCCGGGCCGATGACGGCCAGGGATTTCAGGGTGGCCGGGAGAGGGAGTGCTGCGGAGCGGTTGGCCAGAAGCACCAGGGAGGCGACGGCGGTCTCATGGGCGAGGTCCTGGTGGGCCTGGGTGCTGACGTCGGCCGCCGGAGTGGGTACAGGATGGTCGAAGAGACCGTTCGCGTACATCGTGACGAGGATGCGTCGGGCTGCGTCGTCGAGCCGGGTGCTCGGTATCGCACCGCCCGTGAGTGCTCCGGCGGGGATCTTGACTGCGTAGGGTCCGAGCCCGGCGAGGTCCATGCCGGCTCGCGCGGCGGCGACCTGGTCGTCACCCGCCCAGAAGTCCGGCACGGTGTAGCCCTGCAGTCCGATGGCCTTCTTCAAGTCGTCGAAGAGAGCCGAACTCTGTGTCGCGAAGGTTCCGTTGATCTTCGGGTAGGCCATCATGACCGAAGTGGTCGGGGCGGCGGTGACCACGCGGCGGAACGGTGCTTCGTGGAGTTCGTGCAGCGCACGGTCGGAGACCTTGGTGTCTGTGGAGAAGCGGTTGGTCTCCTGCGTGTAGGCGGCGAAGTGCTTGACCGTGGCTGCGACGTTCTGGCTCTGTATGCCGGTGGTGAGAGCCGCGCCCAACTGGCCGGCGAGCAACGGGTCCTCGCCCATGCCTTCGGACTGTCGGCCGGAGTGCCAGGTCCGGGTGAGATCGATGGTGGGGCCGAGGAGGTTGTTGTAACCCTTGGCACGGCCCTCCGCGCCGATCGCGCGGCCGATACGTGCCGCCAGGTTCTCGTCGAACGTCGCCGCCTGCGCGACCGGAACCGGGAATGCGGTCACGCCTTGCTCGCCGCGCAGACCGGCCGAGGCGTCCACCATGGTCAGAGCCGGTATACCCAGGTGAGCGACGGTCGCGAAGTCGCACCGGACGAGCGCTTCCTTCTCAGCCGCTGTCATACGGCCGAGCATCGCGTCCGCCTGATCCTGCGGTGCCTCGGACCGTGCGGCGGCTGCCGCTTCGGTCATCAGGGGAGCCATGCTCAGGCTCATTGCGGTGAGGGTGGCGGCAGACAGAAATGATCTTCTTTTCACGGCGGCTCTCCGAAAGGGGGGCGGATCTACGCTTATGGAAAAAGGGGCCGGCCGAGGGGTCAGGTTCACGGCCGGCCCCAACTCGGGGAGGGAAACGGATCCCTGCGGTGTTCCCGGACTCACCTGCTTGCCTACCGAGTCCCGCGGCAGCAGAAGCAGTGAGGGAATGGAGATTTCCATGCGGCGTACGCTTGTTGAACGGAAAAACTAGAGGACCCGCCCAGCAGGGTCAACCCTTTCGGCAGCCGTGCAACAAAATGCCGTTGACCAGCCAGTTTGATACTCACATTGAAAAGTGTGCGTGAAATTTCAATTGAAACCAGCAGGCAGCGTGACTGACTATAAACCGTATCGATAGGCGTCATCGACAGGCCGAATGGCAAAGCCGCAGAGGATGCCGAAAACAAACAGTCCGGCGCCGTGATCAGCGCCGGACTGTTTGGAATCGGTGAATGTTTCTCAGGCTGATTTCTCCAGGAGTTCCCAGGAGTCGAGCTCATGCTCCCCCGGCTCCACATGGACCGGCGGACACCCTGGGAGCCGCACGACGCCGGAGCAGCCGTCGGGCACGACGACATGGATGCGCATCCGGCCGTCGGCGGTTGTCTCCCACGACGACTCGGCTGCGCCGTAGGGCGTTTCGTGGCGTGTCCGTGCCCAGGTGATGCCGCCGCCGGGCCGGGGCTGGAAGACAAGCTGCCGATAGCCGGGCATGGACTCGGCCATGCCTCCGACGACGCGGTGCAGCCAGTCGGCGACGGCTCCGAGAGCGTAGTGGTTGAAGGAGGTCATACCGCCGGGATTGAGGGTGCCGTCGGGGCGAAGGCTGTCCCACCGCTCCCAGATGGTGGTTGCCCCTTGCGTGACCGGATAGAGCCAGGAAGGACATTCGGTCTGGGTCAGCAGGCGGTAGGCGACGTCCAGGTGGCCGGTGTCGGTGAGGGCGTCACAGATCACCGGAGTCCCGACGAATCCTGTGGCGATACGGGCTTCGTCGGCGAGGACCAATTCGGCCAACCGGTCGCCGGCTGCGCGTCGTTGCGGCTCGGTGAGGAGGTCGAAGGCGATACCGAGTGCGTAGGCGGTGGGGCTGTCGCTGGTCATGCGACCGACGGGCAGTACGTACCGGCGGCGGAAGGCGGCCGCCACCTCTGCGGCCAGTGCGGCGTACTGCGCGGCGTCCTGTTCCATGCCCAGTTCGGCCGCGGCCAGGGACAGGTGACGGGCGGAATACGCGAAGTAGCCCGTGGCCACCAGGTAACGGTCGGTGCAGCCGGCAGCCGGGTCATCCGGCGGGGCGGCGGGGTCGAGCCAGTCACCCAGCTGGAATCCGGTGTCCCAGAGGCGATCGGGGCCGGCGAGCCGTTCGACGAGGTCCACCCACGCCTTGGCCATGGCGTAGTTGCGGCGCAGGATCTGCAGGTCGCCGAAGCGCCGGTACAGGGTCCAGGGGGTGAGCGTGGCGACGTCTCCCCAGGCGGCACCGGGCTGGATCGGCGTCCACATCGGTTTGCCGGGGATGACGGGCACGTACCAGGGGATGGTGCCGTCGGGAAGCTGCTCGAGCCCGACATCGGTGAGCCAGGAGTCCAGCATGCCGGCGCAGTCGTAGAGGAAGCTCGCGGTCGGGGCGAAGACCTGAAGGTCGCCCGTCCAGCCGAGGCGTTCGTCGCGCTGGGGACAGTCGGTGGGGATGTCGACGAAGTTGCCGCGCATGCTCCATACGACATTTTCGTGGAGCCGGTTGATCAGCGGGTCGCTGCACTCGAACCAGCCCGTACGTCGCATGTCTGTGTGATAGACACGGGCCGTCACCGACTCCTGCGTCAACTCCCCTGGCCAGCCGCTGATTTCGGCGTAGCGGAAGCCGTGCAGGGTGAACCGGGGCTCCCACGTGTACGGACCACGTCCGGACAGAATCATGGTGTCGGTGGAGTACGCCTCGCGCAGGGGTTGGGTGGCCAGTTCTCCGTCCTGGAGCACTTCGGCGTGTCGGACGGTGATGGTGGTGTCGACGGGGCCGTCTGCGGTGAGGCGGAGCCGGCCGACGAGGTTCTGGCCGAAGTCGAGGAGGTGACGGCCGTCGGCCGTTCGCGTGATGGCGACAGGGGCCATCTCCTGGGTGCAGCGCACGGGCGGGCCTTGGGGGGCGACGAGTGTGCGCGGGTTCCGGTTGCCGAGCCGAACGGGGGTCCATTCTGTGTGCTGCTCAGGCGTGCGGGTCGCCCAATAGGGGTCGTCGAGTCGGGCGTCGAAGTGCTCGCCTTCGTAGAGGCCACTACTGGCGATGGGCCCCGTGGCCGCCGTCCAGGTGGCGTCCGTGGCGATGACCGCGGTGGTGCCGTCGTCGTAGGTCACTTCCAGCTGGGCGATGAGGGCTTGGTCGGTGCCGTAGATGTTGCGGGTGCCGCCGTCGAATCCGTACTTGCCGCGGTACCAGCCGTCGCCGAGCCAGGCACCGATGACGTTGGTGCCTGTGGCGAGGTGGGCGGTGACGTCATGGGTGCGGTAGCGCAGGCGGTGGGGGTAGACCGTCCAGCCCGGGGCGAGGATCTCGCTGCCCACGCGGAGTCCGTTGATCTCCACCTCGTACAGGCCGTGAGCGGTGACGTAGAGGCGGGCTCGGGTGATCGGGCGATCCAGGTCGAAGTCTTTGCGTACCCGGGCCGGTTGGCGTTCGGCGGCCGGATCCTCGGTCCATCCGCCGCCGACCGGTATCGCACTCCAGTCCGCCGGGTCGAGCAGCCCGGCTTCCACCACGCTGGGCTCGCTCCATGCGGAAGGAGCCGCGGCTCCGGCTGTCCAGACCCGGACTCGGACGGTCACGCTCTCGCGTGAGGCCAGCGGTTCACCGGGCCAGGGCACCAGTAGCTGGTCGCTTCCTTCGATCCGGCCGGTGCTGTGCTCACGGCCGGAACGTTCGAGCCGGACCTCGTAGGCCTGCTGGCTGCCGGTACCGGGGGGAAGCTTCCAGGTCAGCCGTGGGGTGGCCGTACCGATACCGAGGCCGTCCGGGAGGTGTTCGAAGGAGACCGGGGCGGGTTGGGGGGTCGACAAGGGGAACCTTTCTTCACGTGCGGGAGCGGTTGGGCTTCGGAGGTTCAGCCCTTGAGTGCTCCGGAAGTGAGGCCCTTCATGACCTTCTGGTTGAGGAAGAGGTAGATCAGGAGGGTGCCGAAGACGTTGAGGCAGATGGCGGCGAACAGGGGGCCGTACTGGGTGGCGCCGAAGTCGCCGGTGAAGTTGAGCAGGCCGACCTGGACGGTGCGCAGGTCCTGGCTGTTGGTGAAGGTGAGGGCGATCAGCAGGTCGTTCCAGATGAAGAAGAACTCGACCAGGCCGACGGTCAGGAGTGCGTTGCGGACCATCGGGATGCTGATGGTCCAGAAGGAGCGCAGGATCCCGGCGCCGTCGATCGTGGCGGCCTCGAAGAGTTCACGGGGGACGGACTTGTAGTAGGTGGCCATCATGAAGACGGTCAGCGGCAGGCCTGTGCCGGTGTAGGTGAGGATCAGCGGCCACAGCGTGCCGGACAGACCGGTCTGGAAGTACACCGTGAACAGGGGAAGCAGGATCATCTGCGGCGGCACCATCATGCCGGCCAGAAAGACCAGCAAGGTCAGGTTGCGGCCCTTCCACACCATGACCTGGAGCGCGAAACCGGCTGCCGCTCCCAGCAGCAGGATCAGGGCAAGCGCCGGGACGACGGCGAGCAGGCTGTTGCGGACGTACAAGCCGATGTGGCCGGTGGTCCACGCTTCGGTGTAGTTGCCCCACTCCCACGTGGTGGGCAGGCTCCAGGTCGAGTGGTTGAGGTAGTCGCTGTTGGACTTCAGTGAGGTCAGGAACATCCAGACGAGCGGGTAGATCTCGACGACCAGCAGCAGGGTGACGACGATCTTCACCCACACCTTGCTGACCCGGACGCGCCGCCGGGAACGGGACCGTCCGGAAGCAGCGGACGGTCCGCGGCTCGCCTGATGGGCGGTGGCCTTCACAGGGGTGTCGATGGCCATGGTTGTCAGCCTTCCGTGAGGTCGCGCCGTGAGACGCGGAAGACGACCAGGCTCACCAGCAGGCACACCACGGTGAGCAGCACGGCGATGGTGCTGCCGTAGCCGTAGTCGCCGTAGGTGAACGACGTCTGGAACATGTACAGGGTCAGTGGTGTGGTGTCGTTGCCCGGGCCGCCGTTGGTGAGCGCGACGATGGAGTCGAAGGCCTTCAGCGTGCCGTTGATACTGAAGATCAGAGAGGACATGAGCACGGGCAGGGACAGCGGCAGCACGATGTGGCGCACCAGTCGCAGGCCTGTCGCTCCGTCGAGGCGCGCGGACTCCAGGACTTCCTCAGGGATGTCGACGAGACCGGCGAAGAGCAGGACGGCGTAGAAGCCCATGGAGCGCCAGATGTCCATGACGACGAGGACCCAGAAGGCGCTCGAAGAGCTGCCGAAGAAGTCGATGGAGTCGATGCCCACCGCGTTCAGCAGTGAGTTGACGGGGCCGGTCTGCGGGGCGACCTGGAAGAACTTCTGGAAGAGCAGGCCGACGGCGACCGTGGGCAGTACTACGGGGAAGAACACGAGGGTTCGCACGAGCGCGGAGGCGCGCTTGAGGAAGAAGACGTAGAGCAGGGCCAGGAGGTAGCCCGCGACCACCTGGCCGGCGGTGACGACGACGGCGTACTTGAGGGTGAACCACAGGGCGTGGCGGACGGCCGGATCATCGAGAAGGCGGGAGAAGTTGGCGACGCCGTTGCCGGTGAAGCCGTCGATGGAGTTGCCCTTGGTGAAGGAGTAGCCGAGCGACCACACCATCGGGACGAGCATGATCAGGGAATAGACGACGAGTGCGGGACCGAGCAGGATCGCGATGGCCCTGCGGTCACCGAGTACGCGGTGCATGAGTGGTATCCACTTCGATGACGATGAGGAGTTGTGCCGAGCAGGCGCCGGGGCGGCGCGCGGAAGGCGCGTGCGGCGTCAGGCACGCCACCCCGGTCGGCTCACTGAGCGGACAGCGCGTCCTGGACGGTCTGCATGAACTGCTCGGGGCTCACGCTTCCGCTGACCAGGCCCGCGGCGTTGGTCTGGCTGATCGTGGTGGCCTTGGTGCCGAACAGGGCCTCGAACCACAGGACGTTCTGCTTGGAGGCACTGATGGTGTCGCGCACCTGGGTAGTGACCTCGTTGGCGTCGGTGACCGGGGTGTTGACCTTGAAACCGGAGATCGAGCCGTGGTCCTTGAGCGCCTTGCTGCCGTAGTTCTTGGCGATGCAGGAGACCCAGGCACCGGTGTTCTTGTCGAAGGACTTGGCGCCCAGGGTGATGCCGAGGCCGACGTTGGACGGGTACTGGTCGATGGAGCCCTTGCCGCCGGAGACGGCCGGGAAGGGCATGAAGCCGACGTTGTCCGCGCCGATCTTGTCCTGCTTGGCGTCCGAGATGTTCGCCAGTGCCCAGCTGCCCATGTAGAGCATGGCGGCCTTGCCGGTGAGGAACTGGTTCATGGCGGTGTCGTAGTCGATGGAGCCGACGCCCTTGCCGAAGTAGCCCTTCTTGCCGAGGGCGGCGATCTCGGTGGCGGCCTTGACGTACTGCGGGTCGGTCAGCTTCGCCTTGCCGTCGGCGACGTCCTTGAGCGCGTCCGGGCCGAGGCTGCGGTAGAGGTAGCCGCTGAGGAGACGGGTGAGCGGCCAGCCCTGCTGACCGGAGGCGGAGAAGGGCTGGATGCCCTTGGCCTGGAGCTTGGCCGCTGAAGCGACCAGCTCGTCCCAAGTGCCGGGGACCTTCAGGCCGTTGGCCTCGAAGATCTTCTTGTTGTAGAAGACTCCCTCGATGTTGTACTCGTACGGCAGTACCTCCAGCTTGCCGCCGTACAGTGCCTTGATCGTCGACACGGCGGCCGGCTCCAACTGGTCGTCGACTCCCAGCTCCTTCAGCTTGGCTTCCAGGTCGGCGATCTTCCCCGACTTGGCGAGCTTCTGGGTGAGCGCGGGGGCGTTGCCCGCGGCGAACTGCACCGGCAGGGCGCCCTGCCCGGCGAGCAGTTGCAGCTTCTGGTCGAGGCTCGCCTGGGGAACGGTCTCCACCTTCAGGGGCAGCGCGTCGTTCGCGGACTTGCACGAGCCCTCGGAGAGGCTGGTCAGGGCCGTCTTGACGGTGGTGTTCTCGGTGACGCTGAGGTAGCTGAAGTTCTTCGGCGCCGCCGCGGTACCGCTCCCGCTGCCGCCGCAGGCGGTGGCGAGCAGGGCCATTGAGGCCGCGCCGGCCGTGAACAGACCCAGACGTGTGCGCCGAGCGCGGAACGTGCGAAGGGACACGGGTGACTCCCAGGGGTTGGAGAAGAAGCGAGATGTGAGGCGGAAGACGGAAGGACGGCGCCGAGAGCGACAGGCGGCCGCGCCACGCTGGAGTTCGTAAAACGTTCTCCATGTCGAGTGGGCAACACCCTGCACCCGTCGCCCTACTCCGTCAAGACACGGAGCTGTAACACCAGGGATTTCAACCAGAGACTTGACGCTGGGCGTGTGACATCCTGTAAACCGTTACACCAACGACCACGAGAACCGGAGTGCGGGCGATGGACGGCGCTGCAGAACCCAGGCAGAACAAGCGCGTGACGATCACCGATGTCGCCCGGCACGCAGGCGTGTCCATTGCGGCCGTGTCCAAGGTGCTCAACAACGCCTACGGGGTGAGCCCTGCCATGCACGAGAAGGTGCAGGCCGCGATCACCGCACTCGACTACCGCCCGCACGCCGCCGCCCGTGGCATGCGCGGGCGGACCTACACCATCGGCGTCCTGCTGGACAACGTCCGCAACGCCTTCTTCGCCGACATCCTGGACGGCATCCGGGACGAGCTGCGCAGCTCCGACTACACCGTGCTGATCGGAGCGGCCGGGTTCGACGCGCAGGACCAGGCCCGCACCATCCGTTCCATGGTGGACCGCCAGATGGACGGCCTGGTCCTTATCGCGCCGAGCACGCCCCGCCCGGAGGTCCTCGCCACCGCTGCGTCGACGCCCACGGTCGTGATCGGCCACGACGACGCCGCGGACAGCCACGATTCGGTCGTCGACGCCGACGATGTCGGCGCCGGCCTGGTGGTGGACCACCTGGTCTCCCTCGGCCACCGCGACATCGCCCTTGTCTCGGCGCCTGGAGCCAGGACGGGCCGGTGGAAGAGAGCACCCGAGATCGTGCTCGCCTCCGGCTACATGGAGGCCATGCGACGGCACGGCCTCGCTGACCACGCCCAGGTGCACCATGCCGCGTACTCCGACGAAGGTGGTTTCAAAGCAGGCATGACCCTGTTGACCACGGAACGCGCCCCCACGGCCATCATGACCGGCGCCGACGTCGCAGCCCTGGGCATCTACCGCGCCGCCCACGAACTCGGCCTGCGCATCCCCGACGATCTCTCCCTCGTCGGCTACAACAACACGGCCCTCGCGGCCCTGGCCCCGGTCCAGCTGACCAGCGTCGACCAGGCCGGACACACCATGGGCTCGACAGCCGCGCGCCTTCTCATCGAGAGAGTCGAAGGCCGCCGTGACCGGGCGATCCGCACCACCATGACCCCGCGCCTGGTCGTGCGGAAGAGCACGGCAACGCCAGGAGGCCGGTAGACCGTGGAACGGACGATGCCCACCGTGCCCGTGGTCCGGCGCGAGCCACCGCGCCACCACACAGCAGCCGCCCGGGAAGCCAGAGCCCGGCGCAGAGTGGGCATCAAGGACGTCGCGCGGGAAGCCGGCGTCTCGCTCGGCACGGTGTCCAACGTCCTCAACCGCCCCGACATCGTCGCCGCGCCGACCCGGCAGCGGGTCCTGGACGTCATCGACGCCCTGGGATACGTACGTTCGGACGGCGCGCGCCAGTTGCGCGGCTTCGCTTCCCGGCTCGTGGCCGTCTTGGTCCTCGACCTGGCCAATCCCTTCTTCACCGCGCTGGCCGCCGGCGTGGAACAGGCCGCGCTCGAGGCCGACCTCGGGGTCATGGTGTGCACGGCCGGCCGAGGACCGGCCGACGAGGCCCGCCACCTTTCGCTGATCACCTCGCACCAGGTCCGCGGCGCCGTCCTGGCCTCGGGAGACGGCACGGGGCGCAGGGTGGCGGGCTTCCGCCGCAACGGGGTGCCGTTCGTCATCGCGGACCAGAACGCCCCTCAGCCGGGGGCCTGTTCGGTCGGCATCGACGACGTCGCGGGAGGACAGGCCGCCGTGCGCCACCTGATCCAGCAGGGACACCGGTCGATCGGCTACGTCAGCGGACCCGACTGTCTCCAGCAGGTTCGGGACCGGCGCCGGGGAGCGGCCATCGCGGTCAACCTGGCCGGACTTCCGGCGGAGTCGCTTCGGGACCTGCCGTGCCCGGCGCTCACCGTGGGCGCCGGCAGGGACGCCGGGCACAGGATCCTCGGCCTCAGAAAGCGCCCCACCGCCGTCTTCTGCGCGAACGACCTGCTTGCACTCGGCGTGATGCAGGCGCTGTACGAGGCCGGTCTGCGGGTGCCGGAAGACATCGGAGTGGTGGGATACGACGACATCGAATTCGCCGCGTCCGCCGTCGTTCCGCTCACTTCGGTACGACGCCCCGCTCTCACATTGGGCCGCGAGGCAGGCCGGCTGCTCCTCGAAGACACGGCCGAAGCCGCCACGCACGAACACACCCACGTGGTGCTGCAGCCGGAACTGGTCGTGCGCCGGTCGACCATGCGGACGCCGGCGCGGTGACCCAAGTGAGTCAGATGCTCTCGGGAACATGCTGGGGCAGCGTCTTCGGTGATCGGCGGGTCAGGGGAAGCAGCGCGGCCGAGACCAGCATCGTGAGCAGGCCGAACAGCACGACGGCCGAGGCCAGCGTGCCCAGCATGCCCTTGGCGGCCAGCAGGGCGAGCGGGCAGGCGAATTCACCCAGGAAGAAGGCCGCCGTCCACAGCCCGGTGCCACGCCCGCGGTCGGCGAAATCGAGCCGGGACAGCGCCAGCGTCAGCAGGGAGGGAAGAAGCAGCCCCGTACCGACGCAGTTGACGACGGCGCCGACGATGACAAGGGCGACGTGGTCCGTCGCCCCCATCAGCAGAAAGCCCACGGCGCACAGGAGGAAGAGGGCCGGCATTCGGCGGCGTGGCCGATCGGTGAGCCTGGTGAAGAGTACAGAGCCCAGGACGGTGGCCGCGCTGGCCAGCGCCGTGACCGCACCCACCACTCCGGTGGACCGCACGCCCAGGTCGTCCATGAGATACGCCATCTCCACGGGCACGGTGTAGAAGACCATCGCGCCGAAGACGGTCAGCAGACAGATCCCCGCCATGCGCCGCAGCGGGAAGGGGTGTTGGCCGGCTGTTGCCGGCTCAGCCGTCGGATTCGGAGTGGGCAGCACCCTGGCCATGGCCGGAGCGAGCAGCAGGCCGACGGCGTACAGCCAGAAGGGCGCCCTCCAGCCGATCGAACCGAGGGCCCCGCCAAGGACGAAGAAGAGTGTGGCGGACGCCGATGCGCACATGGTCTGCAGGGCGAGGTACCGGTCACGGGTCCGTCCGCTGTAGTAGTCGCCGATCAGCGTGGTGCAGCACGTCATGATGGCCGCTTCGGCGACGCCCACCAGGACACGGCTGAGCAGGATGCCTACGAGCGAGCCCAGCCACAGTGGGGCGGTGCCGAACAACGCGTACAGCACGGTGGCTACGACCAGCAGGCGCTTGCGGCCGAGCCGGTCGACGAGGACACCGGCGAACGGGGCGAGCACGGCCAGGGAGAGGGCCGGGACGGTGAGCACGAGCGGGACGAGAGCGGCGCTGCCCGGGACGTGCTGGAATTCGTCCTGCATGCGTGGCAGGACCGGAGCGATGAGGACAGCTCCCAGGATCGGCAGGCAGCTGCCGGCCATCAGCAGCACGGCGGGCAGCCTGCCCCAGACGGCCGGGTCCCCCGTATGTTCGTGGGCGGGCAGGGCGGCGGAAGCGGGCATGGCGGCACTCCGTGGGACGTGAGGAAGGGAGGAGCGCCGTGTAGCGGACCGGGCCGAATCGGCTGTGCAGGCGGCCCCCGCAGTCGGCTCACGGGCGCGGTGGTGTCCCACGACTATGCGTTCCGGGTCTCGGCCTGCCCACCCCTCACGTCATCCAAGTTGCCGATGCCTTCGATCCATCGTGTGGATAGTGATGTCGTTGGCTGTGTCGGGCTTCAGCGACTTCCCGCCCGGTGGCCGCTACAGCCGGCTCGCCGCTCAGCCCCGGGGGCCCAGACGGGCTCCGACGCGCGCGGCGGTCTCACGCAGCCAGATGTGTGCCGCGTCATGCGTGTGCACCGGGTGCCACCACAGTGCCTCTCTCAGCGGTACGGCTTCATAGGGTGGCTCCACCACCTTGACGGCGGCGATGGGTTCCATCAACTGGGCCATACGCGCCTGGACCAGCGCGATGCGCCGGGTGCCTGCGACCAGCAGCGGCAGCGACTGGAAGCTGTCGACGGAGACTTCGACCCGCGGTTCGATCCCCAGCATGCCGAGCTGGCGTACCGCTGGGGCGTCGTACGTTCGCTGGTACGTCACCCAGGGAAGCCGGGCAAGGTCCTTGCGGGTGAGCCGGTCGTCGACGCTCGGGTGGTCCCGCGCGACGAGAAAGACCCAGCGGTCGTCATAGAGGTCGGTGGCGGGGAAGTCGCTGATGACGCCGTGCGGCATGAACAGACCGTCGCTGGCGCTCAGCAGGGTGGCGGTGTCGTCCACCACGGTCGTCGGGGTCTGGGAGAAGCGCAGCCGAATCCCGGGAGCCTCCTCATGGATCACGCGAGCCAGCTCGGTGCCGAAGATCGCCACGGCGTAGTCGGACGCCATCAGCTTGAATTCCCGGTTCTCCTTGGCCGGGTCGAAGTAGGCCTGGCTGGCGAAGAGGCGTTCCAGCACGTCATAGGCGGTCGAGGTCCGGTCCAGAAGGACCTGCCCCAGCGCGGTCAGCTCGTAGTGGCCGCCGACGCGGGCGAGCAGGTCGTCGTCGAAGTGCCGGCGCAGCCGGGAGAGGGCAGCGCTCATCGCCGGCTGGCTGAGGCCGACACGCTGCCCGGCACGGGTGACGTTGCGCTCCTCCAGCAGGGCGCGCAGAGCGACGACGAGGTTGAGATCCAAGCGGGCCAGGTTCATGAAAGTCCCTCTACAGAGCGATGCCGACCCGGAGCAATCCATGACATGGATGCAGGTCATCCACAGAATCGATTTCCCTGATCAGTGGTGCGGGGTCCAGATTAGTCCCACCGCAATCAGGAGGACATGTCCGTGAAACCTGAATCCGCGTCCGCACTCTTCGCCGGACCTTTCGCCCTCGCGACTCTCTCGGCCCCCGACGGGCCCCGCTTCCCCGCTCTCGTCATGCCGGACGGCAACGCTCTCGACCTTCGGGCCGCACTGGGTGACGAACAGCTGACCGTGCTGAGCCTGCTGGATCGCTGGGACAAGGCCCTGCCACAGCTGCGTGCCCTGGCCGCCGACACCGGCGTCAGCCGCACGCCGATCACGGACTATCACGTCCATGCCCCGGTCGAACCGCGCCAGGTCTTCCAGTCGGGTGCGAACTACCGGCAGCACGTGATCGACCTGCACGTCGCCCACCGTGCCCCCGGCGATGACCGGTCCGAGGCCGAACGGCGAGCGGAAGCGGCCGAGATCATGGACCGGCGGGCTACCGAGGACCTGCCGTATGTGTTCATCGGCCTGCCCAGTGCGATCACGGGTCCCTACGACGACGTCGTGCTGCCCGCCTGGGCCGAGAAGCCGGACTGGGAGCTGGAACTGGCGGTCGTGATCGGCCGCCCCGCGTACCAGGTGTCCGTCGCGGAGGCATCCGCGCACATCGCGGGCTACACGATCGCCAACGATCTGACCGACCGGTCGACCGTCTTCCGCAGGGACATGCCGCAGATCGGCACCGACTGGCTGCGCAGCAAGAACGCGCCCGGCTTCACGCCGCTCGGCCCGTGGATCGTGCCCGCCGAGTCCATCGCCGACCCTGACGACCTGCGTGTGACGCTGAAGCTCAACGGCGAAACCATGCAGGACGAGTCCACCAAGGACATGATCTTCAAGGTCGCGCGGATGGTGTCGTACGCCTCGCAGACGGCGCATCTCCTCCCGGGTGATCTTGTGCTCACGGGCAGCCCGGCCGGCAACGGCATGCACTGGGGCCGCCTTCTGCACGACGGTGATGTGATGGAGGGCTCGGTCACCGGGCTCGGCGTCCAGAGCACCCGATGTGTGGCGGAGGCGAAGGCATGACGGCCGTCGATCCCCGTGATCCGGAAGGCGCGATCGCGCTGGCGGCCAAGACGTACTCCAACTGGGGCCGCTGGGGCGAGGACGACCGGCTCGGCACACTGAACTTCCTGGACGAGGGGAAGCGCCGCGAAGGTGCCGGTCTCGTCCGGCGCGGGGCCAGCTTCTCCCTGTCGCAGTCCTTCGACATGAACGGCCCGCAGAAGGGCTGGCGGCGGCGCACCAACCCGGTGCACACCATGCTGGACACCGGCACCGACGCCGCGCTCGGCCACCAGGGCTTCCCGCACGGCATCGGCGGCGCCGACGACGTGATCGCCATGCCGCTCCAGTGCTCCACGCAATGGGACGGGCTCGGGCACATCTTCGATCACGGCAAGGCATGGAACGGTCGCGCGGCCGAGAAGGTCGTCACCTCCGACGGTGACCTGGTCACCGGCATCGAGCACATGGCTCCCCATGTCGCCGGACGCGGCGTGCTCCTGGACGTGGGACGGGTCGTGGGCACCGCCGGCGAGCTGCCCGACGGATTCGCCATCACCGAGGAGCACCTGGCCGGCACCGCGGAAGCGCAGGGCGTGAGCGTGGGACGCGGTGACATCGTGCTGATACGTACCGGTCAGCTGACCCGCGTACGCCGAGACGGGTGGGGCGACTACGCCGGCGGACCCGCGCCGGGGCTTTCCTTCACCACGGCCGGCTGGCTCCACGGCACCGAGATCGCGGCGATCGCCACGGACACCTGGGGCTTCGAGGTCCGTCCCAACGAGTTCGAGAACGCCTTCCAGCCCCTGCACCAGGTCGCGATACCCAATATCGGCCTCCTCATCGGTGAGATGTGGGACCTGGAAGCCCTGGCCGAGGACTGCGCGGCGGACGGGGTGTACGAGTTCCTGCTCGCCGCCGCGCCCCTGCGCATCACCGGCGCTGTCGGTTCCCCCGTCAACCCGATCGCGATCAAGTGACGCGCTCAGCAAGGGAGTCCTCCATGAGCACAGCCCGCACGGTCCTGGTGATCGGTGGTGGCGCTGCCGGAAACGCCATGACCATTCTGCTGCGCCGGGCCGGTCTGACCGTCGACCTGATCGAGGCGAGGGACGACTGGAACGCCACCGCCGGTTCAGGCATCACCCTGCAGGGCAACGCCTTGCGTGTGCTGCGCGAACTGGGCGTGTGGGAGGAGGTCAGTGCGTCCGGTTTCGGTTTCGGATCCGTCGGCATCACCGCTCCCGACGGAACGGTCCTGCATGTCGCACGCGACATTCGAACCGGCGGCGACGACCTGCCCGCCACCGTCGGCATGCAGCGCCCCCGGCTGCAGCGCATCCTGATCGACGCCGTCCGTGCCAGCGGCGCATCGGTGCGCCTCGGCACCCGGGTCGAGCAGTTGGAGCAGGACGGCACAGGGGTGAACGCGCGCTTCACCGACGGCAGCGAGGGCCGCTACGACCTGGTGATCGCCGCCGACGGACTGGGTTCCACCACCCGCGCGGCCATCGGGATCACCGCCAAGCCGGAACCCACCGGCATGGCCATCTGGCGCGTCGCCGTCCCCCGGCCGGCCGGCGTCACCCGCACGGATCTCGCCTACGGCGGTCCGGCCTACATCGCCGGTTACTGTCCGACGAGCGACACCACGATCTACGCCTACGTGGTCGAGGCCAATCGCGACCGGGCGTCGATCCCGCCGGAGTCCTACGCCGACGAGATGCGCGGCCTCGCCGCCGCCTACGGGGGATTCTGGCCGGAGATCACCGAGCACATCACCGATCCGGCGAAGGTCAACTACACCTGGTTCGACCGGATGCTGGTCGAGGGCTCCTGGCACCGGGGCCGTGTGGTCCTGGTCGGTGACGCCGCCCACTGCTGTCCGCCCACTCTCGCGCAGGGCGCCGCCCTGTCCCTGGAAGACGCGTGGGTGCTCTCGCGTCTGCTGACCAGCGCCGAAGTCTGGGACGACGCGCTCTTCCAGGCGTACTACGACCGGCGTATCACCCGCGTCCGTCCGGTGGTCGAGGCGTCCGTGCAGATCGGGCAGTGGCAGCTCGACGGCGTACGCGACGCGGACGTACCCGGTCTGATGGGCCGCACGATGACGATGCTCAGGGAGCTGCCGTGACCTCACCGACCGTCGACGTCCACGCTCACGTGCTGCTGCCCGAAGTCGAGTCCCTCGTCGACGGCCTGCCCGGACTGGCGATGGCGAGAGCGCTGGATGCCCGGCGCAACGGCCCCGCGGCCCTCGCGGTCAGCGGCCCCATGGTGCGCGAGCGCATCCCGCAGCTCACCGACCCGGCCGCACGGCTGGCCGCGATGGACGCACAGGGCGTGGACGTCCAGCTCGTCAGCCCCTCACCCTCGCACTACCACTACTGGACGGACGAGGAGACAGCCGAGAAGCTGTACCGGTTGGCCAACGAGGCAACAGCCAGGCACTGTTCAGCCGCTCCGCACAGGCTGCGCGGCCTCGGGTTGGTACCGCTCCAGCACCCGGACCACACAGTGGGGGCGCTCGATCACGCGCTGGAGCAGGGCCTGGCCGGGGTGGAGATCTCGAGCCACGCTCCGGGCCTGGAACTGTCCGACCCGGCCTACGAGCCGTTCTGGTCGCGAGCGGAGGAGACCGGCGCCGTCATCTTCCTGCACCCCTTCGGATGCACGCTGGACGAGCGCCTGGACCAGTGGTACCTGTCCAACACCGTGGGCCAGCCCACGGAGAACGCCGTGGCACTGTCGCACCTGATCTTCTCGGGAGTGCTCGACCGTCACCCGGGGCTGAAGGTGATCGCCGCCCACGGCGGTGGCTACCTGCCGACTCACATCGGCCGCTCCGACCACGCCTGGTCCGCCCGCACCGACGCGGCCGCCGGCTGCGCTCATCCGCCCAGCAGCTATCTGAAGCGCCTGTACTTCGACTCCCTCGTCCACGACCCGTCCGTCCTGCGGGAGCTGATCCGGGTCGCCGGGCCCGACCGTGTCCTGCTCGGCTCCGACTTCCCCTTCGACATGGGCACGAAGGACCCCGTGGGCGCTCTGCGCGCCGCACGTGTCTCCGAGGCCGACTTCGAGGCCATCCGGGGCGGTACCGCCTCCGCCCTGCTCAACCTGACCCTGTCCTGAGGAGGAACCCTCATGAGCGCACGCCTGCTCACCCATCTGCGGCACGTCGACCTGGCCGTGCCCGACTACGACAAGCAGCTCGACTTCTACGCGGGTGTCTGGGGTCTGACCAAGGTCGCCGAGGACTCCGGGATCTCCTTCCTCGCTGCCGAGGGCTCCCCCGAGCAGTACGTCATCAGGCTGCGCAAGGCCGAGGAGAAGCGCCTCGACCTCGTCTCCTACGGTGCCGCTTCGCCGGCTGACGTGGACACTCTCGCCGAACAACTCCTCTCCGGTGGCGTGCGGTTGATCACGCAACCGGGCAAGGTGGACACACCCGGCGGCGGTTACGGCTTCCGCTTCTTCGACGTGGACGGCCGGACCATCGAGGTCTCTGCCGACGTGGCGGTACGGCAGCACCGCAAGATCGAGGAGAAGGAGTCGATCCCGGTCAAGCTGTCCCACGTCGTGCTCAACTCCCCGGATCTGGACCGGACGAAGGAGTGGTACGAGCAGCACCTCGGCTTCCGGCTCTCCGACACCCTGAGCTCGCCGCACATGGGCGAGGTCATGCACTTCATGCGGATCTCCAACCAGCACCACTCGATGGCACTGGCGAAGGGACCGCACGCCTCCCTGCACCACGTGTCGTTCGAAATGCGCGGCATCGACGAGTACATGCGTGGCTCCGGCCGTGTGATCCGGGCCGGCTTCAAGAAGATCTGGGGCCCCGGCCGCCACATGGCCGGCGACAACACCTTCACGTACTTCCTCGACCCGCACGGCAACACCGTCGAGTACACGACCGAGCTGGAATGCCTGGACGAGGACACCTGGCACCCGCACGTCTACGACTTCTCCCAGCCCGAGGTCACCGACCAGTGGGGCACCGCCAACCCGATGAACGAGCTCGTCGCCAAGGAGTCCTTCAACGACCCCGACCGCGGCTGCTTCGTCGCCCCGCCGGTCTGATCCCTCTCCGAACTCCCGGGGCGCGGCAGCCTGTCACCTGCCCTGACACACGGCGCCGCGCCTCGGGCCCAGCCCCAGCCAGGAGCTGCTCATGCGCTTCGCCACCTACGAACACCAGCATCAACCCCGCGTCGCCGTGGTCGACGCCGATGGCGTGCTGTATCCCGTGCCCGGCCTCCGCTCGTTGACCGAGGTCATCAGCGCCGGGGACGGTCTCCCCACACTCCTCGATCTCGGTGCCGCCACCCTCGACGTCCCGGCCGGACCGCACGTCTCCCAGGTACGCCTGCTGCCGCCGCTTCGGCCCACCTCCGTGCGGGACTTCGTCACGTTCGAGGAGCATGTCGAAGGCGTACGCCGCTCGGTGGAGGGAACAGGCGGCGTGCCCGAACAGTGGTACACCGCGCCCACCTTCTACTTCACCAACCCGCACGCGATCTACGCGTCCGGCGACGACATTCCGGTGCCGCCGGGCTCCGCCGTCCTGGACTTCGAGCTGGAGGTTGCCGCGGTCATCGGCCGCGAAGGCCGCGACCTCACTCCCGACCAGGCACGCGAGCACATCATCGGCTACACGGTCTTCAACGACTGGTCCGCACGGGACCTTCAGTCCGCCGAGATGAAGGTGGGTCTCGGCCCGTGCAAGGGAAAGGACACCGCCACCACCCTCGGCCCGTACCTGGTCACCGCCGACGAGCTCGAGCGGCATCGGGACGACGACGGCTTCCTGAGGCTGGCCCTCACTGCTGAAGTCAACGGCAAGGTCGTCGGCAGGGATCTGCTGTCCAACATGAGCTGGACGTTCGAGGAAATGGTCGCGTACGCCTCCCGCGGCACCCGGGTCGTCCCGGGCGACGTGCTCGGCTCCGGCACCTGCGGAAACGGCGGCTGCCTCGCCGAACTGTGGGGCGTACGCGGAGAACAGACCCCGCCGCCGCTCAAGCCCGGCGACACCGTCACGCTCACGGTCGAGGGCATCGGCACCGTGTCCAACACCGTCGCCCCCGGCCCTGAACTCATCGCCCTTCCCTTCGGCCGGCGCCGCTCCCGGGAGAGGCCGTGAGCGACCTGCACCCCAAAAGGCTGCTCGGCAAGGTCGTCGTGGTCACCGGAGCGGCCCGGGGCCAAGGGGCCGCCGAGGCCGAGGCACTGGTGCGGGAGGGAGCGCGCGTCATCGCCACCGACGTCGCATCCGCCGAGGATTGTCGTCGCCTCGACGTCACCAGTGAGAAGGACTGGGCGGAACTGGCGGCCGAGCTCAAGGAGGCGTACGGGCAGGTCCACGGTCTGGTGAACAACGCCGGCATCACCTGGCGGGCCCGCGTCGGCGACGTGCGCCCCGAAGACCTGGCACGTGTCCACACGGTCAACGTGGGCGGCCCGCTGCTCGGCAT
This sequence comes from Streptomyces sp. NBC_00386, assembly GCF_036063235.1. Lineage (NCBI taxonomy): Bacteria > Bacillati > Actinomycetota > Actinomycetes > Kitasatosporales > Streptomycetaceae > Streptomyces > Streptomyces sp. NBC_00386. The sequence continues at coordinate 8,522,394 of NZ_CP107950.1, read as the reverse complement.
TCAGCACCTCGCCCCGCTCATGCCGCCCGGCTCATCGATCGTGAACGTCGGATCCTCGGCGGCCCTCACCGCTCACTATCCGGTCGCCTACACGACCAGCAAATGGGCCCTGCGCGGCCTGTCGAAGACTGCGGCCACGGAACTCGGCCCACGCGGCATCCGCGTCAACACGATCCACCCCGGCTACATCGAGACCGAGATGACCGCCTCCGCCGCACCGGCATTCCGTGAAGCCAACATCCGCGAGACCCCGCTCGGGCGCACGGGCACCGCGGCCGAGGTGGCCCCGCTGGTCGTCTTCCTCCTGTCGAACGAATCCTCCTTCATCACCGGCGCGGAGATCGCCGTCGACGGCGGCCTGACCGCGCACGGCGGCGTGAAGTCCGTGTCGGACGCCCTCCTTGGGGAGGCCGGCGCGTGAGGCGACTCGACGGCAAGGTGGCCTTGATCTCCGGGACCGCCAGCGGTCAGGGCCGGGCCGCAGCACTGCGTTTCGCGGCCGAGGGCGCGCTCGTCGTGGGAGGCGACCTGCTGCACGAGCAGGCACTCGAGACACAGCAGCTCATCGCCCGCGAAGGCGGAACCGCCCTGACCCCCGGCCCCCTGAACATCACCGACGAGCAGTCCGTCTCCTCCTGGGTCCACGAAGCCGTGGACGCCTTCGGCGGCATCGACATCATCTACGCCGGAGCCGATCGCTTCGGACCGGTCAACAGTCAGCCCTGCAAAGACTTCGCCTTCACCATGCGGGCTGAGCTGGACCCGGTATGGCTGACCGTCCGATCCGCCTGGCCGCACCTGCAGCGCAGCCGCGGCTGCATTCTCACCATCGGCTCCACCGCAGGACTCACCGGCTCGCTCACCAACCGGACAACCGCGCACTCCGCCTCCCGGGGCGCCGTCATCGCACTGACCCGCCGACTCGCCGCTGAAGGCGCCCCGTACGGTATCCGCGCGAACTGTGTCAGCCCTGGCGCAATCGGCACTGCCGGTTCCCGGACCACTCTCCTCTGCGAAGACCACCCGATGCGCGCCATCGCCCGCCGTATCCCGCTCGGCCGCGCTGGACGCCCCGACGACGTCGTCGACGCCGCCGTCTTCCTCGCCTCTGACGAAGCCGCCCACATCACGGGAGCCAACCTCGTCCTCGACGGCGGCTGGTCCGCCGTCCTGCCCGGCGCGAGCCCTGAAAGGACTCCCTCAGCATGAACAAGGTCCGAGCGAGCGCCACTGAAGCGGTCGCCGACATACCCGACGGCGCCTCGCTGGCCGTCGGCGGCTTCGGACTCAGTGGCGTACCCGAAGCCCTCATCCGCGCCCTGCACGCGCACGGCACGAGCGGTCTGAAGGTCATCTCCAACAACTGCGGCGTCGACGACCGCGGCCTCGGCGTTCTCCTCGCCGCGAGCCGCATCAGCCGAGTCACCGGTTCCTATGTGGGTGAGAACAAAGAGTTCGCCCGGCAATACCTGTCCGGAGAACTCGAGGTCGAACTGGTGCCCCAGGGCACTCTGGCCGAGCGCCTGCGGGCCGGCGGCGCCGGTATTCCGGCCTTCTACACCCCAGCAGGTGTCGGTACGCAGGTCGCCCAGGGCGGACTGCCCTGGCGGTATGGGCCCGATGGCTCGGTCGCCGTGGCCTCCCCGCCCAAGGAGACCCGCGACTTCGGGGGCCGCACACACGTCCTGGAACACGGCATCATCACCGACTTCGCCCTCGTACGGGCCTGGCGCGGCGACCGCCACGGCAACCTCGTCTTCCGGAAAGCCGCAGCCAACTTCAACCCGCTGGCCGCGATGGCCGGCCGCATCACGATCGCCGAGGTCGAGGAACTCGCCGAGCCGGGCGAGCTGCGCCCCGACGAAATCCACCTGCCCGGCATCTACGTCCAGCGGATCGTGGCGCTCACTGCCGAGGAAGCCGCCGACAAGAAGATCGAGAAGAGGACGGTACGTTCCTGATGGCCTGGACCCGCGACCAGATGGCCGCCCGCGCCGCCGCCGAACTCACCGACGGCTCCTACGTCAACCTGGGCATCGGCCTGCCGACACTGATCCCCGGTCAGCTGCCGACCGGCGTGCACGTGGTCCTGCACTCCGAGAACGGCATCCTCGGTACGGGCCCCTACCCCACGGAAACGGAGGTCGATCCCGACCTCATCAACGCGGGCAAGGAGACCGTCACCGTCCTGCCCGGCGCAAGCTTCTTCGACTCCGCCCTCTCCTTCGGCATGATCCGAGGCGGACACATCGACACAGCCGTACTGGGTGCCATGCAGATCTCGGCGCGGGGCGACCTCGCCAACTGGATGATCCCCGGCAAGATGGTCAAGGGCATGGGCGGAGCCATGGACCTCGTCCACGGCGCCCGCCGGGTCATCGTCCTCATGGAACACACCGCCAAGGACGGCAGTCCCAAGATCCTCAAAGAATGCACCCTCCCGCTCACAGGAGAACAGTGCGTGCACCGCGTCATCACCGACCTCGGTGTCCTCGACATCACCCCAGACGGCCTCGCCCTCGTCGAAACCGCCCCCGGCGTCACGATCGAGGACATCACTGCCCGCACGAATGCTCCCCTCCGCGTGGACAGCACCACCGCTGTCTGCTGACCCGCGCCGCGTCGTCTCCATCGTCTCCTGGCTCATGGACGACGTCACGCCGTGAAATCACGGCGTTGCCAAAGTCCCCCACTCCTTCGTTCCTCCCGCCCGCCTTCCTGGTAGCGAGGGCCGACCCGGCGAAAGACCGGTCGGCCGGGCCCGGCTCGGCTCAGTCCCTGGTTGCGGTGGCGATGAGGGCCTGAAGCTGTTCGGCGGCCTGATCGAGGGGCTGAGTGCTGCGCTTGGCGCGGCACATCGCCACCGTCCCCTCGACGGCGGCGACGATGAGCGTGGCGAGCTGCGCAGCCCGCTCGGCCCCGGCGCCGTGCTCCCGCAGCGATGCGGCCAGCAAGCTCTCCCACTGCTCGAACACCTCAGCGGCGGCCACCAGGGCGGGCGGCACCTCGTCGGCCGGGGGCTCCTCGATGGCTACGGCCAGAACGGGGCAGCCGGCATGGAAGTCGCTCTCGACGACGATCCTCCGCCACAGGTCCAGAAACGCCCGCAGCCCCGCCGCCGGCCCGGGTTCCAGCTCCTTGCGCAGCCTCCGCGCGACCCACTCGCCCGTGAAGCGGACCGCCTCGGCGGCCAGTTGCTGCTTGCCCTCGGGGAAGTAGTGGTACGTCGAGCCGAGCGGCGCCTCGGCGTGCTTGGCCATCTCCCGGATGCTCGTCGCACTCAGGCCGCGCCGACTGATCATGTCCGCGGCACCGGCCACGATCCGCTCACGGGACGGCGTACCGCCTTTGGCCATCTCGCACTCCCCTCTCGCTATAACGATCGTCATAGTCTACCGTGACCCAGGTCTATAACGATCGTCATAGGAGCTGCCATGCCCATGATCCGGTTGACCGTGCCTGCCGGAGCCCTCACCAAAGAGGGCCGCACCACCGTTCAGCGCGACCTTGCGGCCGTGCTGCTGCGCTGGGAGGGCGCGCCCGACACCGCCTTCTTCCGCGCCCAGGCGTGGAGCTACCTCGTCGAGCTGCCCGAACGCGCCCAAGGGACCGCCGAGGACGACGCTCCCCGCTTCCTGGTGGAGGTGACGGTGCCGCAGGGGGCGTTGTCCGAGCGGCGCAAGGCCGGCCTGGTCCAGGACGCAACGAAGACCGTTCTGTCAGCCGCCGGCCTCTCCCCCGACGACGCGCTGCGAGTGTGGGTGCTCGTGCATGAGCAGCAGGACGGAACCTGGGGCGCGGGCGGCTCCGTCATCCGCTACGCCGACTTGGTCGCTCTGGCGCGGCAGAACAAGGAGCAGGCGGATGCGTGAGCTGACATACGTCGCCCGCCGCACGGTCGAATGGCGCGAGGCCCCGGACCCCGAGCTCCAGTCCGACCAGGAGGCGATCGTCGCGCCGATCGCCGCGACCTCCTGCGACGTGGACTCGGCAATCTTGGCCGGGCACGGCTTCATCGATCCGCCGTTCGCCCTCGGCCACGAGTGCATCGCCCGCGTCACCGACATCGGCGACGCGGTAACCACCGTGGCCCCCGGCGACCTCGTCGTCGTGCCCTGGTCCATCAGCTGCGGCACCTGCGACCACTGCCGCAACGGACTCACCGCCCACTGCACCTCGGTTCCGCACATGGCCATGTACGGCGCGCCGATCGGCGGCAGCTGGGGCGGCCTCTTCTCCGACCTGGTCCGCGTCCCGTACGCGGACGCCATGCTGGTGCCCCTGCCCGCCGGTCTCGACCCGGTCGCGATGGCCTCGGCGAGCGACAACTGGTCGCTGTCCTGGCGCCTGGTCGCGCCCCACCTCAAGGCCCGCCCCGGCGCCCGGGTCCTGGTCGTCGCCCGTGGGAGCATCGGCCTGTACGTCTGCGACATCGCCCGCGCCCTCGGCGCCTCCGACGTTCTCTACGTCGACCCCGACGCGGAGCACCGCAAGCTCGCCGAGGGCTTCGGCGCCCGCACCGCCGAATCGATCGAAGCAATCCGCCACGGCTTCGACCTCGCCGTCGAGGCAACCGGGCGCGTCGACCAGCTCACCCTCGCCGTGAAGTCACTCGCGCCCGAAGGCATCTGCGAATCGGCCGGCAACCACTTCCGCCCCGGCGAACTGCCACTCCTCGACATGTACCTCACCGGCGTCACCCTGCGCATCGCCCGCGACAACGTTCGCGCCCACATCCCCGACGCCCTCGACCTCGCCGCCTCCGGCACCGTCGACCCCGCTCGAGTCGTCTCCCACGTCCTCGACTGGGAACAACTCCCCGACGCCCTGCCCGAGAAGCACCTCAAGCCCGTCTTCGTCCGCCGCTTGGCTTCGTCGACTTCAAGCGACAGCGTTTGTCGATGACTTCCAGCGGCGGTTGGTGATCGACGGCTGAGGAGATGTCGACGAGTTTTGACGGCACTGTCGACGGTCGTGGCTGTCCGACCCCTGGGAACCTGGGGACGGGAGCATGGGATGCTTGATCATGCCTGTGACTAATCCGTGGCTGGCCGGCCCGTCACCGAAGAAGCGGCTCGATCGCAAGCGTCTGGAAGAGCGCATACTCAACCTGCTGTCGTCGCAGAACATGTGCGTGATCGCGACGGCAGGATCGGAAGGGCCGCTCGCGACGCCGGTGCGGTACTTCCACCTCGACTTCGCGGTGATGTTCTCCACGGCCGCTGGTTCGCCGAAGATGAGGAATCTTGCCGCGGATCCCCGGGTGTCGGTAGGGATATTCGCTCCGCTGGTCGGGCAGGCCAGCAGCCGAGGTGCCCAGCTCTTCGGTCAGGCTCGCGTACTGTCCGAGGCCGACGCGGACTTCGAGCACTACTGGCCAGCTTTCCGCTGGCAGTCCGACCATGTCGAGCGGTCGCGCTCTCTCGACGAACCGCCGTCTGGTCCGCTCGTCGTGATCGAGGCCGAGCGGATCGTCTATACCGAGCACTGGCTGCGGCGCGAGGGGTTCGCGCCGCGTCAGTTCTGGACCCGGGCGGACACGTAGCCGGGATCCTTCGACATGCCGCCGCGGTGGTCACGCCGCATCGCCGCGTACAGCTCGACCTTCGACATCCGCGGCATGACCAGGACCTTTCACCACGAGTATCCCGATGCTGCTCTGGCAAGAACCCCAGCACCTCCCAAACTCGTCAACATCACCCATCCGGGGAACGGGGCGCCTCCCAAACCCATCGACAAGCGACTTCACCACTGGGTTCTGGCACACATTCCGTGAGGACGATCAATGGCCCTGGGACTCGTCACCATCCGCAGGACATGCCGTTCAATCGGGTCTGCTGCACCGCCGGTTCCTGATCTGGTCGCGAGCCGGCGTCTGGGGACGGCTGCACCAGAAAGTGCTCGAGATGCTCGTCGGCCAGGGGCTGGTCGACCTGTCCCGGGCGGTACTGGACTCCGCTCATGTCCACTCTAAAAAAGGGGCGAACTTGCAGGCCCGTCTCCCGTGGACCGGGGCAAGCCGGGTTCCAAGACGCATGCCCTGTCCGACGCGAACGGACTGCCTCTACGCGTCGGCCTCTCCGCAGGGAACACTCACGACAGCCTCGGACTGAAGCCGATGGTCGCCCATTTCCACGTAGGACACGGATCCCACAGCGAGCATTCCAAGCCCGAGCGACTCCACGCCGACAAGGCCTACGACCTCCCTGACCTGAGGAGATGGCTACACAGCCGGCACGTTGGCGTCCGCATCGCGCGCAAGGGAATCGACTCAAGCGAGCGCCTGGGCCGCCGGCGGTGGGTCATCGAGCGCACGATCTCCTGGTTCACCGGATACCGCCGCCTGTCCCCTCGTTACGAGCACCATCCCCGCAGCTACCCGGCCTTCCTTGGTCTCGCCGCCGCCATCTGCTGCTACAAGCGCTTCCTCAAACTGACCATGTAGGACACGGTGTTACAGATACGAACGCCGCCTCGAACCAGAGCCGAGCAGTCTGCTAGAGATGACCGGGTCGTGTCCCGCATCGTGGTGTGGGCGATCCAGCGTTGCGGATTCCGGTACGAGGCCGCTGACGATCTCCGCAGACGCGGCGGTCCACGAGGCGCCCTGCTGAGGCACCCGTCCGCGGCGGAGCCACTGTCCCCGTACCTGCGGATTCCGCTGCTTTGATCACTCGGCGGGACGCCATCATGACCGACCGCGAAGCCCTAAGCACGGAACTGAACCCGCTCCACATCGACGTCTCCAAACACTTGGTGGAGCACCACCACCGACTGCTGCGCGAGATCGGCGCGACTCACTTGCAGATCAAGGTGGGCATCGAGACCCGACCGGCGAGGCCTGGAACGCACCGGAGAGCTCAATTGATCATGGTGCCAACTATCCTCGGTATGTGACAACTAACGTCTGTGGTCACATCGCGCTAGCGCCGCACCCGGGGCATCCCCAGGCCGATCCACGAGATGATCTCCCGCTGGATCTCGTTGTTGCCGCCGCCGAAGGTGAAGATCACGGCCGATCGGTAGCCGCGTTCTAGTTCGCCGTGCAGGACGGCGCCGGCGGAGCCCTCCTTGAGGACACCGGGGGCGGCGACGATCTCCATCAGCCAGGCGTACGCGTCCCGGCGCGCCTCGGAGCCGTACACCTTGACCGCGGAGGCGTCCTGCGGGGTGAGCGTGCCCTCCTGGACGGCGTTCACCATCCGCCAGTTGAGGAGTTTCATGGCGTCGAGTTTGGTGTGCGTACGGGCGAGGAGGCGGCGCACCCAGGGCAGGTCGACGACGCGGCGGCCGTCGGCGAGTTTGGTCTCCATCGCCCAGCGCTGGACGTCGTGCAGGGCGCGGATGGCCATGGTGCCGTGCGCGGCGAGGGTGACGCGCTCGTGGTTGAGCTGGTTGGTGATCAGCCGCCAGCCCTTGTTCTCCTCGCCGACCCGGCGTGTGGCGGGGACCCGGATGTTCTCGTAGTAGCTGGCGGTGGTGTCGTGCGAGGCGAGCGTGTTGATGATGGTGCACGAGTAGCCGGGGTCGGAGGTCGGTACGAGGAGCATGGTGATGCCCTTGTGGGGCGGGGCGTCCGGATCGGTGCGGACCGCGAGCCACACCCAGTCGGCCGTGTCGCCGTTGGTCGTCCAGATCTTCTGGCCGTCGACCGTGTAGTGGCCGGTCTCCTCGTCGCCCTCCCGCACGGCCCTGGTCCGGAGCGCGGCGAGGTCCGTCCCGGCACCGGGCTCGCTGTAGCCGATCGCGAAGTCGATCTCGCCGGAGAGGATCTTCGGCAGGAAGTACGACTTCTGCTCCTCCGTACCGAACCGCATGATCGTCGGTCCGACGGTGTTGAGGGCCATCAGCGGAAGCGGCACCCCGGCCTGGGCCGCCTCGTCGAAGAAGATGAACTGTTCCATCGGGCTCAGGCCCCGCCCGCCGTACTCCTTGGGCCAGCCGACCCCGAGCCAGCCGTCCGCGCCGAGCCGTCGGATCGTCTCCCGGTAGAAGCGCTTCTGCGCCGCCGGATCCCCGTAGCGCGCGTACGCGTTGTCCGGAACCAACTCGGCGAAGTAGAGACGAAGTTCGGTCCGTAACCGCTGCTGCTCCGGCGTGTATTCGAGATGCACGGCGCCTCCTGCCTCCCCGGGCCCGACCTGACGGCGCACACCGTAGAACGTGTTTCAAAAATTGGGAATGCCGATGACGCGGACGCCGGGTCGGCGGTGCGTGGGCGGGCGCGCCTGCTCATGCGAGGGGGCGGTGCCCGGTCGTCCGGGCACCGCCCCCTCGTGCGGGCCGGATTCCCCGGCCGTCGCGGAATATCGTGGCTCGTACGTTCCCCGTCGCCGTCAGTGGCAGGGGAAACCGAGCAGGTGACGGGCGTCGCGGACCCATTCATGGACGTTCTCGCCGGAGACGAGGAAGGTGGCGCCCTGTTCGGCGCCGACGAGGTGGAGCAGGACCAGCAGGAGGCGACCGCCCCGCCGAGCCGGGGGTTCGGCTCCGGTCACGGTCCACGACGTACGAGCCAGGCCCGTACAGCACGAACTCGACCCGTACAGCACGGGCCGGGTCCACGACACACGAGAGTGATGGCATGACCAGCCGAGTGTTCTTGATCTCCGCGGCGATCGGCGAGGCGCTGCGCGAGGCCCGCTTCGACGACGGTAGTAGTCCGGTGGACGCGTCGGGCCTGCGGGCCGCCCGGTCGGCGGCCGACGCGGGTGCCGTTCCGGCGGGCGGGCGGCTGTGGGTCTCCCCCACCGTGCGGTGCCGGCAGACCGCTGAGGCGCTCGGGCTCGAAAGAGGCTTCGAGGCAGCGGAGTTGGCCCCTCTCGATGTGGGCCGCTGGCGCGGGGCGACGCTGGCCGAGGTGAGCGCGAAGGAGCCGGAGGCGGTGGCGCGCTGGCTCGCCGATCCCGCGTCGGCGCCGCACGACGGCGAGTCGGTGCGGGCGTTCTGCGACCGGGTGGCGGAACGCCTCGACGCGGCGGCGGCTCTCGACGGCCGAACCGTCGCCGTGGTGGAACCCGAGGTCGTACGGGCCCTGGTGGTACGGGCGTTGGGGGCACCTGAGCCGGCGTTCTGGCGCGTGGACGTACCGCCGCTCACCGTCACGGAGTTGAGCGGGCGCGCGGGGCGCTGGAACCTCCGCGCCGGACGCCCGCTCGCCGGACGGGCCTGACCCGGGCGGCGTACGGACTCAGCGCAGCGTGGCGATGAAGTCCGTGCACGACCGGGCGCATTCACGGCATTTCCGCGCGGCGGCCTCCGCCCCGGAGCATGCGTCGAAGGCCTCCGCGCACTCCAGGCATACGTCCCTGCACCACTCCAGCTGAGCGCGGACATCCCGTTCGTTCCGACCCGGGTGACGGGACAGCACATGACAGGTCGCCTCGCACACCTCCGCGCACAGGATGCCCGAACGCCGCGCGGCCTCCTGCTTCTTCGGCCCGTCGGGATCCATGAGGCTCGCGCGCAGCGCGGAGCTCCTGGCGCATTCGGCACAGGCCCGGGCACACTCGAAGCGGTCCTCCAAGAACTGGAAGAGCTCCTGCTGTGAAGTCGTCGTCACAACAGCCGGGTAGCCGGAGGAAGTCGGTTCAAACAGCGCGAATCCGGACCCTCACGCGCCGGCCGCCTCCCGGGAGATCTGCTCGAACTGCGCCCCCATGGCCTCGGAGAGCGCCTGCGCCGCCGACAACGGGCGCACCATCACCATGAGTTCGTCGATGCGTCCGTCCTCGTCGAAGTGCAGGAAGTCGCAGCCGTTGATCTCCTTGTCGCCGACCTTGGCCGTGAAGACCAGCGCGTGGTCACGGCCGTCGGCCCCGGCGATCTCACGGACGTAGCGGAAGTCGCTGAAGACGCGCCAGACGCCGCGCAGGATGGCGGCGGTGATCGGCTTGCCCGGGTACGGCTTGAAGGCGACGGGGCTGGTGAACACGACGTCGTCGGCCAGCAGCTCCTCGACCGCGCCGAGGTCTCCGGCCTCCACGGCCTTGCGGAAGGAGTTCATTGCGACCACCTCTCATACTCAATTAATTGATTAGGTGCGGATAAGATTAGTCCTGTGGACGGAGGCCGTCTAGCCTTGCGGGATGGCATTGCGCAACGCGGTACTGGCCTCACTCCTGGAGGGCGAGGCGTCGGGCTACGACCTGGCCAAGGGGTTCGACGCCTCGGTGGCCAACTTCTGGATGGCGACACCGCAGCAGCTGTACCGGGAACTCGACCGGATGGAGTCCGAGGGGCTCATCGAGGCCCGGCTCGTGCAGCAGGAACGGCGACCCAACAAGCGGGTCTTCTCGCTGACCGAGGCGGGGCTCGAAGCGCTGGCCTCCTTCACCTCCGAGCCCGCGAAACCCACCGCGATCCGCGACGAGCTGATGGTGAAGGTGTACGCACTCGACATGGGGGACGCCGACGCCGTCCGGGTGGCGATCGCCGAGCGGCTGGAGTGGTCACGCGCCAAGCTGGCGCACTACGAGCGGATCGGCGCCCGCCTGCTCGACGGGCGCACCGAGGACGAGTACCTCGCCGGGGCGGAGCGCGTCGGCCCGTATCTCACTCTCCTGGGGGGACGCGCCTTCGAGCAGGCGATCATCGAGTGGGCGGAGCGGGCCCTGCGGGTTCTGGAACGGCGGGCGTCGGCCGCAGGCTGAGCGGGGCCTCATCGCACCAGCCTGATCGCGGGCCGGACCGGACCAGTTTGATCTCGTTCCGGTCCAGTCCGATTCGGTTTGGTTCGGTCCCGTTCGGTGTGGGTGGGTCCGGATTGGCGCGGGTAGGTCTGGATCGGTACGGATAGGCCCGGTTCGGTTCGCGATGGTTCCGGTGCGGGATGGTTCCGGCACACGGTTCGGTGCGGGATGGTTCCGGTGCGGTTCGGTTCGAAGGAGGGCGATCGTGGTGCGTGCGCTCGGTGTCGCTGTCGTGGGGTTCGGCTGGATGGGACGGGTGCACACGCAGGCGTACGCCCGCGTACTCCATCACTTCCCGCGGCTCACCCTGCGTCCCGAACCGATCGCCGTCGCCGACGAGGTACCCGGCCGTGCCGAGGAGGCCGCCGCTCGGTACGGCTTCGCCGGCGCCGTACGTGACTGGCGGGAGATCGCCGCCGATCCACGTGTGGAGGCCGTGAGCATCACCGCGCCGAACTTCCTGCACCGTGAGATCGGTGTGGCCATGGCCGAGGCCGGCAAGCACATCTGGATCGAGAAGCCGGTGGGGCTGACCGCCGACGACGCCCGGGCGGTGTCGGGCGCGGTGGCCGAGGCCGGGGTCCGGGGCACGGTCGGCTTCAACTACCGGGGCGCCCCCGCGGTCGTGGCGGCCCGCGAGCTGATCGCCTCCGGCGGCATCGGGGACGTGACCCACGTGCGCATCCGTCTCTTCAGCGACTACGCGGCCCATCCGGAGGGCGCGTTGACCTGGCGCTACGAGCGGGAGCGCGGCGGCAGTGGTGTCCTCGGCGACCTGGCCTCGCACGGCGTCGACCTGGCACGTTTCCTGCTGGGCGAGATCGAGGCGCTGGCGGCGGACACGGCGGTCTTCGTGCCGGTGCGGGCCCGGCCGGCCGGCGCGACCGCGGGGCACGCGCGCGCTGCGGGCGGCGAGCCGACGCCCGTGGAGAACGAGGACTACGTCAACTGCCTGCTGCGCTTCGTCTCCGGCGCGCGCGGCGTCCTGGAGGCGTGCCGGGTCTCGGTGGGCGAGCAGAACAGCTACGGGTTCGAGATCCACGGCACGAAGGGCGCGGTGTTCTGGGACTTCCGCCGGATGGGCGAGCTCGGCGTCAGCCGGGGCACCTCGTACCAGGACCAGCCGGTCAGCACCGTGTACGTCGGTCCGGGAGCCGGTGACTACGCCGCCTTCCAGCCGGGGGCGGCGAACAGCATGGGCTACGACGACCTCAAGGTCATCGAGGCGCACACCTTCCTGCGCTCCATCGCCGACAACAGACCGTACGGCGCCACGCTGGTCGACGCGGTCCGCAGCGCGACGGCGCTGGACGCGATGGCACGCTCGGCGGCGTCGGGGGCGTGGGTGACGCTGGAGGCATAGCCCTCCGGGCCCGTCACCGGGTGGGTCAGGGCCGTTTCGGTACATCCGCCCGGCACCGGTGGATCAGACGTGAGTTTCATAGGGAGCCGCAGCTCGATCGCCGACCTTGCGGAAGATGAGCAGGACCGGCGGATACACCCGCTCGACGGCGTCGCTCGGCGCAGGCTGCCCCGGATGCCGGGCGACGTAGCGAGCCGCCGACCGACCTGGATCCGTTGCCCGCCGAATCAGGGTTCAGGACACCATGGCGTAGATCGCCAGCCCCAGGAGGAGAAGGGCCCAGGCCAGGACGACCGCGCAGGTGAGACGGAATCGGAATCTGCTCCAGTACTCCGCCCGCCGACCGTCGGGAGTGTCCGTGCGCCAGGCCGACGGGATGTCGACGCGACCTTCGGCGATAGCCGTCGCGGCCCGTCGCACATCCCCGGGGTGATAGGAGTAAAATGTCGGCGCCGCCCCGTACGTGCCCCGGCTCTCCCCGCCGTACTGGCGGACGCGGACATCCGCACGACCAGCGGCCCCCGGCAGCCACTCCTCACGCACCGGCCACAGCTCGGCGACCTCGCGACTGTCCAGCCAGGGCTCCTCCTCCTCCTGCGCCGTCTCGGGTGCTCCCGGATCTGGCGTTCGCGGCACGCTTCCCCCTCGATGCGACAAGCCCCCAGTACACACCCGCCGCCCCGCATGCCGACAGAGCGCCTGCGGCGCCGCCACGCGCGATCACTGCAGCCCTCCGGGCCGTCAATTGGCGCCGCGACGCCGACGCCGCGCCGAAAGCAACGTGACCCAGTACTGGCCAAAGAAGAGGCCCTGGACGAGTTAAAGCCAGCGCAACGGTTGGGCGACGCCCAAAGGGAGGAGGTCCACTGGAAGCGGCCAGGGGCCCGGTGACCGCAGGCAGTGGGAGGTCCCCGAGCCAGGATCGGCGCGCGAACTCATCCGTGCCGCCCCGGCCCGTTGCCGAAGCCCCACCTCCGGCTTGCGTCAGGAGGCCGGCTGCGCCATCTCGATCAGCACTTGCCGACATGGGGACTGACCGCAACCGTCTGGCTGCCGCGCCTGCGGCGGCCCAAGCGCCGCGGCTCCGCCCGATGCGCAACACCGACAAGTGCGCTCCGATCCCGGCTGCGTCCGCGCCGCCCATCCGCTCCCACTCCTCAACTCCATTCAGGGCATGGGGCAAAGGCGGTCGCACGGGGATGTCAGCGACCCGACCATGCCAAAAATGCCTGATGACCTGTACAGATACGGACGGACTCTCAAAACCGCGCAGGAGATGCTGTAACTGATAACGGCACCAGATGACGCAGGAGTTGACGCAACAAATGTCGCAGTCCGAGGCCGCGCCGAAGTCGTCACGCTGCCTGTAACGCACCCGGCTCGCCGCACAACTCCCCGACAGCGACGTCCGGTCGGGAGCGCGGGGGCGGTCAGGACGTCGGCACGTACCTCGGTTCAGCACACCGCTGAGTCCTGAGCTCCGGCTACCGGATATCCGGGCCCAATTGCATCCTCACCGATGTCGGTCCTCTCGGGCGTGGTCGGCTCCGATCAGACTCGGCATTGGGACGGTGTGACGTGGGTGAGTGGCGAACCGATCAGGCGGTCGCGATGTGCCGGGCGCTGACGGACGGCGCGGACCTGACCTCGTTCGCAGGCGGGCCCTTCGACATGCGGGCTGTGGTGGCCGCCATCCGACCCGAGGCCAAGGACGGATTCCTGCTCGACGAAGTCCCCTGGGAGCACTTCCCAAAGGGGGACCGCGTCAGGGTGGCCGTTCTCCTGCTTCCTGCCGGCCGCTCGTCCGTCCATGCCGGAACGGGCGTTGTGGACGGCATGTGCGCAAACGGCATGCGGGCCGCCGCCGCGCTCGTCGTGCCTTTCTTGATCCGCGTTGGCGCCGACCCGCGCCATCCATGCCGTGCCGACGCACTCGCCGAAGTCTCCTCCCCGGCTCGCGCCCGCTACTTCGGCATCGCCTCCCGTGACGGACTGCTGCTCCATCGCGCCGACACTGAACATGACCTCTACGACGACTACGGCGTCGAGGTGACCGGCTACCCGACGGGCTGGTCGGTCACCGCCGCCCGGGCCGCGATCACCGCCGACACCACCCTCCTGCAACCCCTCCTCGACGACCCCGACCCCGCAATCCGGACCCGCGCCGCCTACACCCTGGCCACCGTCACCGTCACCGACCCCGCGGTGCGTGCCGCCTTCCGCACCCGGCTCGCCGCCGAGCAGGACCCGATCGTCCGCGCCGCCCTGGTTCTCGCCACCGCCGAAGCCACCCACACCCGCCCGCACCCGCCGACCACCGCGTGGATGCGAGAGCGGTGGCAGAACGGGCACAAGTGCCCGAGGTCCGGCTGGCCACCGCGATCGGCTGGCTCTGCCTCACCGACGAACCCGCCCCTGCCGACCTGCGCGCCGCTGTCGACGACCTCGCGACCGACGAGCGCGCCACGCCATGAACGCCCTGCCCTGGATGGCCGCTGCCGGCGGATCCGACGAGACCGGACTGCGGCGCTGCGTCCGAGAGATGCTCCACCCCGAACAGCCCGATCCAGTGGGGTACGACGACCCGTGGGCCCAGCGCCGCTGACTGAGTGAACAGGCCGCTGATGTGCCCAAGCCTGCTACCGCGCCCCGCCCACCGGGCGTTCGGCGAAGGCCAGCGCGCCCGCAAGTCCTCACCGCGCTCTCCCCGGGTACGACTCCCTGACCGGACGGCCCGCCGCGCTAAGTGAGCTGACGGACGCGGCACCGTGCACCGTGCACCGACGGATCGGTGAAGACTCCGGTGGACCTGGCACTCACCCCAGAACACCGGCGCGGGCACGAGGCCCTGTACGGCGCGTTGGGCAAGGCCGCCTGGACGCCGACCGGCTGCGGACCGCGCTGGCCAGCCTGCCACCGCCGCCCGCCGCTGGCAGCCGCCCGGTGCTCGGCGTCGACGTCTCACCGCGGCCGGACGCCGAGACCCAGACCGCTCGGACTTCCGTTCCTATGGCTGCGGCGACGCGAAGCACCAAATGATCCCCGGCTGGCCGTAGCTGATGTGCCCCCGGCGACCACCAGCGACAAAGCGCGGTACTTACGATGGGTCCGCTGCGCCTCGGTTGTCCTCGACGTGGACGACGTGAAGCTCAGTGCCGTCCCGGTGGCGCTTGGAACGTCCGAACAGCCCGACAGCGATGTTCGACTGGTCCTGAGGCTCATCAGGGCCGACATAGGTGAGAACGTCGTTGTGATGCCCCGTGACAACCCATCCCTCGACCTCCTTGAGGTCGATCACCCCGAAATCGCCTGCCGAGGATCCCGCATGCGCCGGGCCAAACTCCTTCAGGAGGTCGGTGGCCTGTTCGGCAAGCTCCCCTTCCGGAGCGGTCAGCACGACACAGGTGCCATGCTCGAACAGCACCCACGACTTGCGAGGGTCGGCGAGAAGCCGCTGCCAGACGTCAATCAGTATCTTGGTGTTCACGCCGGTCATCATGACGCAGAGCACCGACGCAGGGTGACGATCGACCGACAGCTACGGCATCGGCGGGAAGCGGAGCGAACTCGGGGCTCGGTCATGTTTCCGCTGCGGCTTCACCGGAGTCAGCGTCAAACTGTCGCTCCCCCGGCCACGCCCGGCGCATTTCCTCTTCCGCATTCTCGTCGGCTCCGCGTGAGCGGAGGTATCTCGAACGACGACCAACTCGACACGGCGACGCGCACATCGACTCCGTGCGAGCGAACAAGCCATGCGCGCTGGCCGCGGTGCGGCCACTCCGCCCACTGGGGTCGGACAGTCGGCAATGCGCCCTTCCCGTTGCCGTGGCCGGGGTCCTCGGGCCGACCATGCCTCCCCGGCACGATGCGCAGCGGTGCCAC
This sequence comes from Streptomyces sp. NBC_00386, assembly GCF_036063235.1. Lineage (NCBI taxonomy): Bacteria > Bacillati > Actinomycetota > Actinomycetes > Kitasatosporales > Streptomycetaceae > Streptomyces > Streptomyces sp. NBC_00386. The sequence continues at coordinate 8,506,458 of NZ_CP107950.1, read as the reverse complement.
AGCGACCGGACGAAGGTTGTGCGTAGTCAGGTTGCGTTCAGCGGTTGCGCGGTTCGGCTGCAAGAGTTCGGCGTTGTCTTGCGTACAGCCGGGTCTTCGGATGTGTAAGTCGCCCTTGTGGGTCTGATGGTGCCCTTGTGCGCATCCGCGTGCGATACGGCGGGGCGGTATGAGCGTGACCGCTGGCGGGCTCGTGGCGTGCGTCGGGGTTGCCACTGGCTGCCCCGTGGGACTCATGGTCGGGACTGTGGTCGGGCTGGCCGTGGCCCTAACCGTGGCCTTTATATCTGCATCGTGACCATATGGATCTCCAACAGGGACGAGTGCTCCACTTACCGTTAGGCGGCCGGTTCTTCGACATCGTGGTGACCGCGTCCGGTCCTGAGGCCTATGCCGTCGTGGACCTCATGGATCAAGTTCAGTACGTTCCCGGTCAGCGCCCCGACGCCTGCGGGCCGGTCATCGAGGACCCCGAACGGAACTGGCTCATCTGGCTCGTTCCCCCGGGCACGCACGAGAGCTGGGAGCCCCACCGGTACGGCGCATGTCTGGGCAGCCCGTACGAACTCGCTCTGCCACCGATGCTGCAGACGGAGCCACCTGGCCCGTACTGGCTGCGCCCTTGCCGCGGGGACCGCCTTGTGCCGTCCTGGCCGCTGGCCGACTTTCTCGGCAGGTTCCAGCCCGGCCCCACGCCACATGAGGAACTTCTCGGATCCGTGCTGAGCACGATCGCCTGATCTCCGCGTGCGGTGGCGGCGAACGCCCCGGACCCTCCATCGCACGCGGTTCCACCCCTCGCACCCGGACAACCAACCAGGCATGCCGGCGGCAGGGGCACCACCGTGAGGGAACACGACATGACCACACCCAGCCGACATCCGGCGCCCTCCGCCACTCCCCGGCCTGACGATGTGCGCCTGGAAATCCTGCGCAGGCGCTACGAGGCGGACATCATCGCCGCGGCCGCCCGTGCGCGCCGCACGGTACGCGCCGCCCCATACGTGCTGGCCGGGCCCGGCGGTGAGCGGCAAGCGGACCTGGAGCTGATCGAAGCGCATGTACAGCACAAGGGATGGCACGTCACGCGGGTCTCCTTCGCCGACCTCGGCCAGGCTCCCCCGATCGGCCACCGGGTGGGGTTCGGCGAAACCTGCCTGTACGCGGCGCAGGGTTTCGCGCACGGCATCGTCGCCATCGCACGAACAGCCATCACCACGGGCAACGACGCCTACGCGGAGCTGCTCGTACAGCTCCACTGCCGTGGTGTATTCCTGTCCTTCCTCCCGACCATGCACGACCCCGCCCACTGAACAACTGTCTCGACTCCGGCCGGGTGCGGCCCGTGCTGCGCCACAGCCCGATGCTGGTCCCACACTCCCTTCGCCGCCCCGCCTCCCCGACGGGGCGGGTCGGGTGGCTCCAGGCCGATTGCGGCGAGCGCGGCGCTCTCGCGGGCGCGCGGCGGTGCCGGTATTGACCAGGATGCGGGCCTCACCCTGCTTCCAGAGGCCAACCAGCTTGCCGCGGTGCCGTGCGGTGCGGGTGAAGCCGAGCGCGCCGAGCACCGTGGCGACCGGCTGGGCGTCGGGGTGGCCAGTTCGGCGAAGACGATGCCCGACGGGACATCCGGCGGCGGCAGTTGGGTGATCCCGGCGGCCCTCTTGGAGGGCCAGCACGGAGCGGTGAGCGTCGAGGGCCGTCGGTGCCGCTTCCGCCTGGCGGAAGACGTCGTTGAAGACCTTGAGGGAGGGACTGTCGTAGCCGATGCGCAGCACGTGCCGCAGCATGCCGGCGATGTCGAAGCCGCCCTGGCCAGGGAAGCAGTGGTAGCGGCGGCTCCCCTGCAGTACGTCCATCGCGCGCAGCAATGCGTCGGCCAGTTGGAGGAAGAAGATCTTCTCCCCGGGGATGTCCTCGCTACCCTTGGGGTTGCTGCCGCGGGAGAGGATGTGGAAGGTGTCCAGGCAGGTGGCGAGGGCGGGATAGCCTGCGGACTCGACGACGTGCCAGGCGTGGTCGTAGGTGCTGATGTGGCGGCCCCAAGCGAGCTCCTCGTAGACGACGCGGATGCCGAACTCCTGGGCCAGGTCGGCGAGCCCGCTCAACTGCTCGGCAGCGAGGTCGTCGTCGAGGGCGAGCGGGAAAACGCTGGAGTAGACGAGGACGGTGTCCGCGCCGAGGCGTCGCATGAGTTCGAACTTGTGGCGGGCGCGGCGCAGAGTGCGGGCGAACTCGGCGGCGGGCCTATGCGGCGCGGCCGGGGCCGCGCCGCTCGGGTCATCCGGTTCAGCCGCCCAGGACGGTGTTGCCGGTCACCGTGCCGCCGGTGCCGTCGACGGTCACCACGTGCCGCACCCCATCGGGGCCGACGACCACGATCCGCCAGGCCCGGCCGCCGCCCTGCTCCGTGACCGGCGCCAACGACTCGACCTTGCCGTCCTTGACCGCGGAGGCGGCCTTGTCCACGGCGTCCGCCGCGGAGAGCGAGGGCAGCGGGGCCGGAGCCTCGCCGGCCGACAGCTCAGGGCCGTCCTCGCCACGTGAGCCGCCCTCGCCGTCCAGGATCCGGCCCTCGCGCTGCCTCAAGCCGTCGTGCCCGTCACGGCCTTCGGGCTCGGCCCCGAACCCGCCACGCCACTCGTGCGCGCCGGCGGGCACCATCTTGCGCTCCCCGCGGCCGTCCTCCTCGTGGTGGTGGATCGCCGCGGCGACGCCGCCGCCTATCACCACCACGGCCGCCGCGCCGGCCACGGCCCAGCGCGCCCTGCGGCCGCCCGGCAGGCGCCTGCCGGCCGGCTTCGTCCCCGTCGTACCCGGACCGTCCTCGTCCGGCCGTTCCTGCGGCTCCTGCGCACCTACGGATTCGCTCACTGTGCCCACCCCGATCTCCCGGAAAGGTCCGGGCCCTGTGCCCGGTCGTCCGGGCACAGCATCGCTGGCGGCTGCTGAAGACTTCCTGAAGACCTGAAGGTGCCTTCAGCTTGGCGCCTTCCCCGCCCGGCGACCTGCCACCCTGGGGGCATGCGCGTACTGGTGGTGGAAGACGAGCGCCGGCTGGCCCTGGCGCTTCAGCACGGTCTGACGGCCGAGGGCTTCAGCGTGGACGTCGCCCACGACGGCCTCACCGGGCTCACCAAAGCCACCGAGCGCGCCTACGACGTGGTCGTGCTCGACATCATGCTGCCCGGCCTCAACGGCTACCGGGTGTGCCAGCGCCTGCGGGCCACCGGCAGCAACGTCGGCATCCTCATGCTCACCGCCAAGGACGGCGAGTGGGACGAGGCCGAGGCGCTGGACACCGGCGCCGACGACTACCTGTCCAAACCCTTCTCCTTCGTGGTGCTCGTAGCCCGCCTGCGGGCGCTCGCCCGCCGGATCGGCACCCGGGCCCCGAGACGCACCGTGCTGGGCGACCTGGTGGTCGACTCCGCCGCCCGCACCTGCACCCGCGGGGGCGTCTCCGTCCCGCTCACCCCGCGCGAGTTCGCCGTGCTTGACCACCTCGCCCGGCGGGCCGGGGAGGCCGTCTCCAAGCGGGAGATCCTGGACGAGGTCTGGGACAGCGGCGCGGACAGCGACCCCAACACCGTCGAGGTCCACGTCAGCGCCCTGCGACGCAAGATCGACACACCGTTCGGGCGGGCGGCGGTACAGACCGTCCGAGGCGCCGGATACCGACTGGCGGCCGACGGTGGCTGAGCCGGATCCGACCACGCGGAAACCAAAGCGTCCCGGGATCGTGCGCGCGGCGCGCCACCGGGTCCGTGCCGCGCTGCGCCGCCTCACCGGACGACCCCGTGCGGCCGCGCTGATCCGTCGGCTGGCGCCGCGCTCGGTCCGTACCCGCACCACCCTCGCCGCGTGCGCGAGCGTGGCCGTCGTCCTGCTCGCCACGTCGGCCGCCGTCCTGCTGCTGCTGCGGGGCAACCTCGAACGCACCGTGGAGACCGGGGGCCGCGCGCAGGCCAAGGACGTCGCCCGCCTCGCCGCGACCGGACGCCTGCCCCAACCGGTGACGCTCGGCCCCGGAGCCGACTTCATCCAGGTCGTCGACGCTCACGGAAAGGTCGTAGCGCAGAGCCAGAACCTCACCGGCCGCCCCGCGCTCACACCCACCGGCACCCACAACGGCCACCGGACGTACAACCTCGACGCCCTCGGCGAGGAACACCACCAGCGCGTCACCACGGTCACCACCACGAGCCCCACCGGCCAGGTGGTCACCATCCACGTCGGGGCCTCACTGCGCACCGCCGACGCCGCCGAGGACGTCACCGCCGCGGCTCTCGCCGCCCTCAGCGCCCTGCTGATCTCCACCGTCGGTGTCCTGACCTGGCGTACGACCGGCCGCGCGCTGCGGCCGGTCGAGGCCATCCGCGCCGAGGTCGCCGCCATCGGCGACCGCGCCCTGGACCGCCGGGTCCCCGCCCCGCGCAGCGACGACGAGATCGCCCGCCTCGCCGACACCATGAACGCCATGCTCGAACGGCTGGAGGCCGCGGGTACGCGGCAGCGCCAGTTCATCGCCGACGCCTCACACGAGCTGCGCAGCCCCCTCGCGGTACTGCGCACGCAGTTGGAGGTCGCCCTCACCCACCCCGATCCGGAAGTGCGCGACACCCTGGTGGCGGGCGCCCTCCAGGACACCGAGCGGCTCCAGGCACTCTCCGCCGACCTGCTGCTGCTCGCCCGCCTCGACGCCACCGGACAGAGCCGGCCCACCGAACCCGTCGACCTCGTCGAACTCGCCCGCAGCACCGTGGCGGTTCGCTCCACCGACTCCCACCCGGTCACGCTCCACGCCCCGGACGACGTCACCGTTCCCGGCAACGCCCTGTGGATCGGCCGACTGCTGACCAACCTCCTCGACAACGCCCAGCGCCACGCCCGGCACACCGTCACGGTGCGGCTGTCGGCCGACCCGGAGAACGGCGACGCCGTCCTGGACGTCACCAACGACGGCCCCCCGATCGCCCCCGCCGACCAGGAGAAGATCTTCGAACGGTTCGCCCGCCTCGACGACGCCCGCAGCCGCGACGACGGCGGCACCGGTCTCGGCCTGCCCATCGCTCTGGACATCGCCGCCCTCCACGGCGGCACGATCACTGTCCTCGACACCCCGGACGGCACCACGTTCCGCACCCGCCTCTCCACCAGCACCCGGGTATGACGGCGGGTGGCACTCGCATCGGCGGCGCAGCTCGTCGGGTACGCGGCTGCCCGCGCACCGGGCCGGGCGCGCCGGCGTGCGTCTGATCGGAACGTCAGGGGGCGGTGAGGGGTGTGTCCTCGGCGGGCACCGGTTCGTCCTGGACCGGTTCGCGCAAGAAGGCGGAGAGCAGCATCGCGAGCACCGGCACGGTGGCCAGTACCGCGAGTGCGACCCGGCACATCGAAGAAGTGCTGCGCGACCGACTGCGCCGCGTGACAGCCCAGCCCATTGTCCTGCCCGCCGCCCGCGACCGACGACTGGCCGAAGCCTGCCGCCTCGTCGAAGAAGACCTGCACCAGCCCTGCACCCTGGCCCGGCTCGCCGGCCGCGTGCACACCAGCGAGCGCACCCTCTCCCGCCTCTACCGCGACGAGTTCGGCATGACCTTCCCCCAATGGCGCACCCGCGCCCGGATCTTCACCGCGATGGTCATGCTCGCCGAGGGCGCCACCGTCACCGGCACCGCCCACGCCTGCGGATGGGCGACGACCAGCGCCTTCGTCCAGACCTTCGCCCAGACGGTGGGCATCACCCCCGGTAACTACCGCGCAGGCATGGGCAAATCGCAGGAGGAATGACGGCCGAAGCGGCGAGGGCGGTCGCGGAGCAACGCCCGACGCCCCGGACACCCGCTGCCGAAAGTGATCTCAAGTCGGGCCCCGGTCAAGGGCGTTGCCGATCGATCCGGTTCCGTTCACATGCGTGATGCGCCTGATGCTGGGGATGTACGGGAGGAGATACACAGGCCCCGGTCGCACAGTGAGGTGCTGCAGAGATGGATCGCACGTTTCATCCCCGTTCACGGAGAATCACCCCGCTCATCGCCCTGACCGCCGCGGCCTTATTGCTCGCCTCGGGGTGTTCCAGCAGTTCAGGCGGCAAGAAGGCCGAGGAGAGCGGGGACGGCGGCACCGCGGGCAAGGCGAACACACCGCGGATGACGGTCGCGCTGGTCACCCACCAGGCGCCCGGCGACACGTTCTGGGACATCGTCCGCAAGGGCGCCGAGGCCGCGGCCGCCAAGGACAACATCGATCTCGTCTACGCGCACGACCCGAACGCGGGCGACCAGGCCGGCCTGGTGCAGAACGCGATCGACCAGAAGGTCGACGGCATCGCCATCACCCTGGCCAAGCCCGGCGCCATGAAGGACGTGGTGAGCAAGGCGACTTCGGCCGGCATACCCGTCGTGGGCCTCAACTCGGGCCTGAGCGACTGGAAGAAGCTGGGCCTGACGGAGTTCTTCGGCCAGGACGAGACCGTCGCGGGCGAGGCACTCGGCAAGAAGCTGAACGCGGAGGGCGCCAAGAAGGCCGTCTGTGTGATCCAGGAACAGGGCAACATCGGCCTCACCCAGCGGTGCGACGGCGTGAAGAAGACCTTCAGCGGCACGACCGTGAACCTGTACGTCAACGGCACCGACATGCCGTCCGTGAAGTCCACGATCACCGCGAAGCTCAAGCAGGACCCGGCGATCGACTACGTCGTCGCGCTGGGCGCCCCGTACGCCCTGACCGCGGTGCAGTCGGTGAGTGAAGCCGGCAGCAAGGCGAAGATCGCCACCTTCGACCTCAACAAGGAACTCACGGGCGCCATCAGCAAGGGCACCATCCAGTTCGCCGTCGACCAGCAGCCCTACCTCCAGGGCTACTTGGCAATCGACTCGCTGTGGCTCTACAAGAACAACGGCAACTACAGCGGTGGCGGCGAGCAGCCGGTGCTCACCGGTCCGGCGTTCGTGGACAAGAGCAACGTCGACGTCGTCGCCAAGTACGCCACGAAGGGCACTCGGTGATGAGCACGGCCGGGCCGACGGCGACCGCGCCGCCGGCCCCCGGCCCTCGCACGGCCGGCGGGCGGGCCGCGCGGCGCCCCCTGGCGCTGCGGCTGCTCGCCCGGCCCGAGGTCGGGGTGTTCCTCGGCGCCGCCGCCGTGTTCGTCTTCTTCCTGATCGCGGCGCCGTCGGTGCGCTCCGGCGGTTCCATGGCGACCGTGCTCTACCAGTCGTCGACGATCGGCCTCATGGCCCTGCCCGTGGCCCTGCTGATGATCGGCGGCGAGTTCGACCTGTCCGCCGGGGTCGCGGTGATCACCTCGGCGCTGACGGCGAGCATGCTCAGCTACCAGTTCACCATGAACGTGTGGGCGGGTGTCGTGGTGGCGCTCGTCCTCTCGCTCGCGATCGGGGCGTTCAACGGCTGGATGATGGTCCGCACCGGACTGCCCAGCTTTCTGGTGACGCTCGGGACCTTCCTGATCCTGCAGGGCGTCAACCTCGCCGTCACCAAACTGGTCACCGACAACGTCGCCACCGACGACATCAGCGACATGGACGGCTTCGGCCAGGCGAAGAAGATCTTCGCCTCGTCGTTCGGCGTCGGCGACGTCCAGGTGAAGATCACGGTCGTGTGGTGGCTCGTCTTCGCGGCCCTCGCCACCTGGGTGCTGCTGCGCACCAAGTACGGCAACTGGGTCTTCGCGGTCGGCGGCGACCAGGACAGCGCCCGCGCGGTCGGCGTACCGGTGACCTTCACCAAGATCACGCTGTTCATGGCGGTCGGCTTCGGCGCCTGGTTCGTCGGCATGCACGAACTGTTCTCGTTCAACACGGTGCAGTCGGGTGAGGGTGTCGGCCAGGAACTCATCTACATCGCCGCGTCGGTGATCGGCGGCTGTCTGCTCACCGGCGGCTACGGCTCCGCGATCGGCCCGGTCTTCGGCGCCTTCATGTTCGGCATGGTGAACCAGGGCATCGTCTACGCCGGCTGGAACCCCGACTGGTTCAAGGCCTTCCTCGGCGTGATGCTGCTCGGCGCCACGCTCGTCAATCTGTGGGTCCGCCGCACGGCGACCCGGAGGTGAACCGACCCATGGCAGACAACGGATCCGCAGCCGCGGGTACCCGCCCGGACACCCCGCCCGGGGACGGCGGCGCCGCGATCGTCGAACTGCGCGGCGCGGGAAAGTCGTACGGCAACATCCGCGCTCTCCACGACGTGTCCCTCTCCGTCCGTCCCGGCCGGGTGACCTGCGTCCTCGGCGACAACGGCGCCGGGAAATCCACCCTCATCAAAATCATCTCGGGGCTGCACCGGCACAGCGAGGGCGAGTTCCTCGTGGACGGCACGGCGGTACGGTTCAGCACTCCGCGCGAAGCCCTCGCCAAGGGCATCGCGACCGTCTACCAGGACCTCGCGACGGTGCCGCTGATGCCGGTGTGGCGGAACTTCTTCCTCGGCTCCGAGCTGACCAAGGGCCCCTGGCCCGTACGCCGGCTCGACATCGCCCGGATGAGGCGGACCGCCGACCAGGAACTGCGCAACATGGGCATCGTCCTCGACGACCTCGACCGGCCGGTCGGCACGCTCTCCGGCGGGCAGCGCCAGTCCGTGGCCATCGCCCGCGCGGTGTACTTCGGCGCCCGCGTCCTCATCCTCGACGAACCGACCGCCGCGCTCGGCGTCAAACAGTCCGGAGTCGTGCTCAAGTACATCGCCGCCGCCCGCGACCGCGGCCTCGGCGTCATCTTCATCACCCACAACCCGCACCACGCGTACATGGTCGGCGACCACTTCAGCGTGCTGCGGCTGGGCACGCTCGAACTCAGCGCCGACCGCGGGGAAGTCGGCCTGGAGGAGCTCACCGACCACATGGCGGGTGGCGCCGAACTGGCCGCGCTCAAGCACGAGTTGGCTCAGGTACGCGGGGTCGACGTTCAGCGCCTCCCGGAGGCGGAGGACCTCGGGGCGCCCGCACCCGTCTCCCCCGAGGAGGCGCCCTGACACTCCCCCGTCCGGCCCGCGCCCGACGCGTCGAGGGACCACCGGCCGGGGGCGGACGACCGCGACACCGCCCGGCCGTCCCCGACCCGACCGGCTCCAGGACCGGTTGCCCAGACCGATTTGCCCGGACCGGTTCCCGGGTGCGTGAGCGGCTCCGACCGGCCGCGCCCGCAGGACCTCCCTGGCGGCCGTCGGCCAGGACAGCGGGCCTTCGGCCCCGTGATCACGGCTCCTGGAGGGGCGGCGGTCACTGTGATGGAGGAACGGTTACGCTGAGATCATGCCGTCCACACGTCGTACCGCGCGCCAGACCGACCTGCTCGAGCGGCTGGTCGCGTTGCTGGTGGCGGAGGGCTTCGCGGCGTTCACGCTCGACGAGCTGACCGACCGGCTGCACTGCTCGAAGACGACGCTGTACCAACTCGCGGGCAGCAAGCAGGAGTTGGTACGGGAAGCGGTGAAGCACTACTTCCGGGAGGCCGCACAGGCCGTCGAGAAGCAGGTGGCCGACACCTCCGCGCCGTCCGAACGCGTGGTGGCCTACCTGAACGCGGTCGCCGAGCAGCTGCGGCCGCTCTCCCGGCAGTTCCTCGACGACATGGCCCAGTTCGAGCCGGCCCGCGAGGTGTACGAGGCCAATACGCGCCTCGCCGCGGGCAGGATCCGGCAGTTGATCGCGGACGGTGTGGCCGCCGGGGCGTTCCGTGACGTCCATGCCGCGTTCGTGGGCGAGGTCGTGGCCGCGACCATGCAGGAGATCCAGCGCGGCGAGGTCGCCGCGCGCACCGGACTGAACGACGCCGAGGCCTACGCCGAGCTGGCCTCGCTCATCGTGCACGCCGTCTCGCCCTGACACCGCCTCGCACTGACGCCGTCCGCCTCTGGCGCCGTCCACCCCGACGTCCCCGTCGAGCGGCGTAGACCGGCGTCGCGACAGCCACCCACGCCCCGAGGCGACGGCCCACGCGTCCGCACCCCCACGGCCGCCGGCACCCCATCCCCGCGCCCGCGCCCGCCCCTGCCCCTGCCCCCACAGAGCCGGCCGGCCACAGCCCGACCCACCACGTACAGGACATCACGCACACAGGGCCCATCGTCCGGTCACCGCAGGAGCGAATCCATCGACGGTCCACATGGCCTGGTGGTACCAAAAACGATACTGTTGTATCGCCTGGCGTATCAATATCGTCCGGCGAACCGCCACCACCGAGGACATGCCATGCCCGCGACCCGCACCCTCCCCACGCCGGAAGCCGTCGACCTGATCGCCCTGACCCGCGAGCTCGCCGAGAAGGAGCTCGCCCCGCGCGTCGCCGAGGCCGAGGCCGAGGGACGCTTTCCCCGCGAGGTCTTCCGCACGCTCGGACGGGCCGGGCTGCTCAGCCTGCCCTACCCCGAGGCGTTCGGCGGGGGCGAGCAGCCCTACGAGGTCTACCTCCAGGCGCTGGAGGAGATCGCCGCCGTGTGGGCGAGCGTGGCGGTAGGCGTCTCGGTACACGCGCTGTCCTGCTTCGCCCTCGCCGAGTTCGGCACCGAGGACCAGAAGAAGGAGTGGCTCCCGGACATGCTCGGCGGCGAGCTGCTCGGCGCCTACTGTCTGTCCGAGGCCCATGCCGGTTCCGACCCGGGCGCGATGCGCACGCGGGCGGTACGGGACGGCGACGACTACGTACTCAACGGCGCGAAGGCCTGGACCACCCACGGTGGGTACGCGGACTTCTACACGGTCATGGCCCGTACGTCCGACGAGGGCTCGCACGCCATCTCCTGCTTCCTCGTCCCTGCCGACACACCCGGCGTAGTGGCCGACCCCCCGGAGCAGAAGATGGGCCTGACCGGGTCCGCCACCGCGACGGTTCGCCTGGAGAACGTGCGTGTCCCCGCGAGCCGCCGGCTCGGCGAGGAAGGCGAGGGGCTCAGGATCGCGTTCGCCGGACTGGACTGCGGACGGCTCGGTATCGCGGCGGTCGCCACAGGCCTCGCCCAGGGAGCGCTGGACCACGCGCTGCGCTACTCACGGGAGCGGGAGACGTTCGGCCGGCCCATCATCGAGCACCAGGGACTGGCCTTCGTCCTCGCCGACATGGCCGCTGCGGTGCAGGTCTCCCGGGCCACCACGCTCGCCGCCGCCCGGCTCAAGGACGAGGGACTTCCGTTCCAGTCCGAGGCGTCGATCGCCAAGCTGATCTCCACCGACAACGCCATGAAGGTCACCACCGACGCGGTCCAGGTTCTGGGCGGCGCCGGCTACACCCGTGACTTCCCGGTCGAGCGTTACATGCGCGAGGCCAAGGTCATGCAGATCTTCGAGGGCACCAACCAGATCCAGCGCCTGATCATCGGCCGCGGCCTGAAGGAGAGCGACCGCGGCAGCCTCCGGGTGCGCGGCGCGGGGAAGTAGGGTCCTGCCTCCCCGGCGACCGGGTCGCCGCCGGGACTCGGTCACCGGGGAGCGGTCATGCCGATGGTCTGCGGCCCTCCAGGGACGCGGCTCGGACGGCGGGCGGAACCCAGTCACGGCGCCGGTGCCGACAAGGTGATTGCGGGTCGTCGGAGATCTCGGCGACCGCCGCGGAGATCCGCTGCTTCAGATGGTCGGGCAGCGGATCGCCGGTGACGGCCGCGACCAACTCCTCGGCGATGAGGCGCAGTTTGGTGTTGCCGCGCTGGGACACCTCGACGAGGACACTCCAGGCGTCTTCGTCGCTCAGGCCGAACGAGGCCATCAGGACCCCGCGGGCGAGGTCGATGACCGGCCTGCTCCGCATCGCCCGTCTCAGGTCGACGACCTCGGCGCGCAGGTCCTTCTCGTACTTCCCGTCCAGGTGCGGACCGGCACCGTTCGAGGGCGCGAACAGAGGTGCCGTGCCGGTGAGCATGAGCAGCCGCTCGACCGCGTGTCCAGCCGCGCCGACATGGACCGTCTTGCCCTGGGCGAGAGCAAGGCTCCGGAGGTGCAACAGGACCCGGAGGCCGGAACAGTCGCAGAAGTCGACCCGCGCGAGGTCGAGATCCAGTCCCTGGCGCGCCTGGGCCAGGGCGGCGCACAGGCTGTGTTGCAGCGGTTGCGCGGTATCGATGTCGATCTCACCGGCGACGACGACGAGCGTCCGTGAGCCGGCGGGATACGCGGCGGTCTCGAGGAAGGGCGACGCGCCTCCCACCCTGGCGCCGCAGGCCAGTGCACCGTGGGCGGCTCCGTCCCCGCTTCCCTCAGGGGGAGAGAGCGGATGTTCTCGCATGGCATACAGGTTCGCCCTCGACCCGGTTACACGTCAAGAGATACATGAACTCTCTTTCACCCTTTTGAATGCGTGAATGAAGAGGCCTACTCTGGGGGGATGACTGAGGTACCCGAGGGACACAGCGGCTGGACGTTTCTGACCAACCACGCACGAGTCCTCGCCGCGATCGCCTCCGGGGCGCAAGGCACGCGTATCCGCGACATCGCCGCACGGTGTCGGCTCACGGAGCGGGCAGTCCAGAAGATCATTGCCGATCTGGAGCAGGACGGCTATCTGGACCACACCCGGCGAGGGCGCACGAACCTCTACCACATCCAGCCCGGGACCAGCCTTCGGCACCCGGCCGACTCGGGCCTGACGGTGGCCGACCTCCTGGCGGCTCTCGACCAGCACGAGAGCTCCCCCGAAGCCCCGCTCGGGCAACGTACGGAGCCGTCCGCGTCCGATCAGTCCGGTGTGTTCACTCGCGACGACAGCACAGCGGCCTCGTAGGGTTCCGTACGGCCCGGTCAGCACCTCGCCCGCCGGAGCACGGTCGCTCCCGGCAGGGCGCCGACCGGTGCGGTGGCAGGAAAGCGAGTACCCCGAACCTGGCTGTCCCGGGCCGCTTCCGTCATTCCCTGTCCGTGAAGACGCCGGTCTCCAGGTGGTCGAGGAGGTCGGCGGGGTCCCGTGGTCATCGCTGGTGTCCTCGCCGTCTCACAGGTCACGCAGGGCGGGAAGCAGCTTCCGCTCGGCCCATTCCAGGTACGGCTCCTGGTGGTCGCCGCCGATCTGGACGAGCGCGACCTCGGTGAACCCCGCTTCGACGAAGGGCCGTACGGCGTCGACCACGGAGTCCACGTCGTCTCCGCAGGGAATGGACCCGGTCACGTCCTCGGGCCGTACGAACTGGGTCGCGCCGGCGAATCCTCCGGGGCCGGGCAGTTCGGAGTCGACCGGCCATCCGCCGCCCACCACGTGCTCGTTGAGGTTCTCGCCGGAGCCGAGCCCCAGGCGGAAGCGTCCCTGGGAAAGGAGTTGCACGGTGGCGGTCTTCTGGGCGACCACCGCGGGATGGTAGCGGGTCGTCGGGCACGTCACGTACGTCATCAGATGGGGATGCGTTCGGTGGCCTGCGCGGCGGCGCCGAGGACACTCCACGCGTACGGGGCGTGTCCCTGGGAGTCCAGCCAGGGGAAGTAGTGGTCGGACGTGACGGAGAAGTCGAAGCCGGCGCGCTCGGCTCCGGTCACATGACCGACGAGCTCACGCGGGCCGGCCTGTTCCGTCATCGTCGTGCACCCGATCCGCACCATGCCGCTCTCCTCCTCGTGGCCGGGCGCCGCCGGGGTGGGCCGGAAATCCCGAGGCCCGGTCGGCGGCGGAACCCCGTGGCAGCGCCGCGTGTTCTTGCGCCTCTCCGACACTGCCGCTTTGTCGCTCTGTCGCTTCGTCCGGAGTCGCAGGTCCTATCGCTTCGTCCGGAGTCGAAGGTCGACCTCCTTCTCCTGGTCTCCCGACGCCGTGCCCTGTTCCTGAACGGCGAACGCGCCGCTCAAAGCCTCACGCAGCCGGTCCACGGCGACGTAGCCGCCCTGCAACGTGGCGCTGACCGATCCCTCCAGAGGGGTGGGACCGGTCGGGATGCGTTCCTCGGTCGGATCGAAGTCCGCGCTCCACACGGGAGGACGGTCGCCCGGCTGCTCGTGAGGGACGTCGGCGGCGGGCCGGTCGGTCGGGAAGGCCGTCCGCAGGACGCCGAACACGGTCGCGACGTCCTCCTTGGACACTCCGGTGAGGGACACGGTGACCATCGGGTCACTCTCCTTTCCGCTGCGGTACGACGGTGTACTTCGGGTCCTCCGCGGAGGCGATGCCCGCCGCGAAGACCCCGAAGCGGGTGCAGGCCGACCCTGCGAGCAGCGCGAGCACGGCGACTGGCCGGCAGCGTCCTCCGGCCAGCGCCGCGGCCGCGGCGCCCCTTCCGGGCGGCCGGCTCTTGCCACGGTCAGGGGCCGTCCCAGCCTCACCCGGCCGGGCTCCCACGGCACGCCGGCGTGTCAGGCGGACGGTTCGTCGGGCACGGGATGTTCCGGGCGGGCGCTGCCGGAGTGCGGGGCACCTCTGCGCCCGGTGCCGGCCTCGTCCGTGTCGGGGATCTCCGGGTCCGGGATCTCGTCCCCGGAGCCCTGTGCACCGGAATTCTCCGCCTCGGGCCCCTCGCCCTCGGTCCACTTCTTCGGCACGCCGACGGCGTCCCACGGGTCTTCGTCGGGTGTGGCCTGCTGGTCGGGCAGATCCCTCGGTACGGGCTTCGGTATCGGCCCACCACAGGCTCCAGGGCCATCCGGGTGGCGCTCGTTCACGGCGTCCTCACTTCCTCGCGCGGGGCGTGGCGTCAGGCGCAAGTACCCCTCTGCCTCACGATGATGCCGATGACCGCCGGACCGCCCCGGTGCCGGTCAGCCACGAGCCCGATCCGTCCGCGAAGACCGCCACGAAGATCGCGTGTAGGCCTCCATTCGAAGGGAACCCAGAGCACAGAGTCCCAGATATGGGCATCAATCGGACATGCCGAGATATGGAGGTGCCCCATGGGGATGTCCGGCGAGGTCCCGCTCATCACGCCGCCCGGCGTGTACGCGCCTCAACGGGACACCGAGCTCCTGATGGACGCCTTGTCGCGGGAGCGCGTGGGCCCCTCCACCGACGTGCTCGACCTGGGAACCGGCAGCGGGGCCCTTGCCCTGCGGGCCGCGAGACTGGGGGCGCGGGTGACGGCCGTCGACATCGACTGGCGCGCCGTTCTCACCACGCGCCTCAACGCGCTCCTCGCACGGCGTCGCGTCGTCGTTCGCCACGGCGATCTCACAGCGGCCGTACACGGACGGACGTACGACCTGGTGGTGAGCAATCCGCCCTACGTTCCGTCCCCCGCGCTCCGGATGCCGTCCCGGTCCCCGGAACGCGCCTGGGACGCCGGGCCGGACGGTCGTGTCCTCGTGAACCGCGTCTGTGACGAGGCGCCCGCCGCTCTGCGCGCGGGTGGCGTACTGCTGCTCGTCCACTCCGCCCTGTGCGGGACGCGGCCGACGCTGCGGCGGCTCGCCCGCGCGGGGTTCGAGGCGGCGGTCACCGACCGCGCCCTCGTCCCCTTCGGCCCCGTGCTGAACTCGCGCCGGACCTGGCTGCGACGCCAGGGCCTGGTCACCGATGAGAACGACAACCGGGAAGAGCTGGTGGTCATCCGTGCCTGGCAAGCCTGAGCGACCGCGCCGCGTCACCGTGGACCGCGAGGGCCCTCTTCTCGTCGAGGGCCCGGTCGAGGTGGTGCTGGAGGACGGAACGGTCGTGGCTTCCCGCCGTTTCCGGGCGGCGATCTGCACCTGCCGGCGCAGCCGGACCTATCCCTGGTGCGACACCAGTCACCGACGCCGGGCGAGGCGGGAAACGACGTGAGAGGCCCCCTCCTTCCGACCCCGCGGGGCGAGATATCGCGCTCTCTCGTCTCGACCCTGCGCTACGGCACCCCGCTGCCCGCGCTCCCGCACGGCCTGGAGGACACCGATCCGTACGGTGACGACGTACAGCTCGCTCTCTACACGCTGTACGAACTCCACTACCGCGGCTTCGCCGAGGTGAGCGACGAACGAGAGTGGGACCCCGGGCTGCTGGCCCTGCGCCGGTCTCTGGAACTGCGCTTCCTGAAGGCCCTGCGCGACGATGTGACCGCCGATCCGCATGCCGACGACGCCCTCGAAGCCCTGCTGCTCGAACCGGTCGGCCACGACGAAGCCAGTGTCGGTCACTTCCTCGAACGCGACGGCGAACTGTGGCAACTGCGGGAGTACGCCGCCCTGCGCTCGCTGTACCACCTCAAGGAGGCCGATCCGCACGCCTGGGTCGTCCCACGCCTGTACGGCCGCGCCAAGGCGGCCATGGTGGCGGTCGAGTTCGACGAGTTCGGCGCCGGCCGCGAGGAGGACGTCCACGCCCGGCTCTTCGCGGACCTCATGGCCGACCTCGGCCTGTGCGCGGACTACGGCCATTACGTCGACGCGGCCCCCACCGAGGCGGTCACCACGGTCAATCTCATGTCCCTGCTGGGCCTGCACCGAGCCCTTCGGGGCGCTCTGGTCGGACACTTCGCCGCGGTGGAAGTCACCTCCTCACCCGGGTCCCGACGTCTGGCCGCCGCCCTGCGCAGGGTCGGCGCCGGCAAGGCGGCGCAGCGCTTCTACGACGAGCACGTCGAGGCCGACGCCGTCCACGAGCAAGTGGTACGCCGGGACGTCGTCGGCGGTCTGCTGGCGAGCGAACCCGAACTCGAGCCCGACGTCGCCTTCGGCGTCCGGGTCACCGGCTTCCTCGAAGAACGGCTGGCGGCCCACCTGTTGGCCTCGTGGAGGCAGCGACGCAGTGCGCTGCGGATTCCACTCGGCCCGGACGGCTGAGCGACGCATCAGGTGACCGGCACATCAGGCCGGACGCGTCGTCCGGTCAGCGCAGCCGGTCGAGCCGGCGCCCTGCGGGGCCGAGTGAACGGCCCCGTCGGAACGCGTTCTGCCACGGGTTGCCTTCAAGCCGTGCGGAGATGTCCCGCAGGGTGAAGCTGGCGTAGGCGTCGCGCTGAATGTCCGGCACGTCCTTCTGCATGAACGACACATCGCCGATGCCGTCGGGATGCCGCTCCAGCATCAGCGGACGGCCGCACAACTGCGGCAGCATCCGGTGGGCGACGGTGCGGTAGTACCGAGCGAGGTCGGCCTTGGTGATGCCGTCGTCGGGGAACAGCACCTTGCCGGGCCGACTGATCCGTACGGTGCGGCCGCCGGCCTTGAATTCCCGAGATTCGGCCGATGCCGGACTCATGTGTTTCCCGGGCCGCCGCTGCCGAAGGAGCCACGCGATTCCGAACTCCAGCGCGGGCGGGCCTGGTCCTCGCTGCGCCTGCTGCCGGAACTGTGGAGCTCGTGCGGAGTCAGACGCTCGCGCCCGTCCATGGCCTCGGAAACCTCATCCGGCTCCCGCACCTCCGATGTTTCGTAGGTGGGTCCGCCCTCCGGCATCCGGGGATGCTCGTGCGGCTTGGGGGGATCGGACTCCCGCCGGCGCACCCGGATACCGAGCCGGACGGCCCACATCAAGACCGCGACGACGACAAGGCCTCCGATGAACGCACCGAGAGTGCCCACCGCCGCGTTCGACATGGCTGTTTCGACGTAGGTCGGGTTCATGGGCGACGAGTACCCCGCCCCATGAGTTGCATACGGATCTCGCCGCGAAGAGCAGAACCGGATGCACCAGGCGGCTCGTCCTGGGAGGCAAGAGCCGGAGCAAGAGGCGTGCGGATGGGAAGCCATGAGTGAGCGGGACCCCGGTGCGGCGGCGAAGACGGCGACACCCCGCGATCGGTCGTCCTGGACCCGGGGGCGGGTGCTCGCCACGTTGGCGGTATTCACCGCAGTGCTGGTGACGTTCCATCGGCTGGTCCCGAACACCCCCGGACACCTGGGCAGTCTGCTGGAATCGTTCCTGCCCTGGTCCGGCCTGGTGATCATGGTGCTGCTCGGCCTGGCGCTGCTGCGCCGCTCAGCGCTCGCGCTCGTGGCCCTCCTGCTGCCGACGGCGGCCTGGACGTACCTTTGCGGCGGGTTGCTGCTGCCCGAGGCACAGCCCGGCGCGCACGACCTGGTCGTCGTACAGCACAACGCCGGCGACGAGAACACCGACCCCGCGGGTACGGCCCGCTCCCTGGCCGATGCCGAGCCCGACCTCATCGCCCTGGAGGAGCTGTTGCCCGCGGCGCTGCCGGTCTACGAGAGAACGCTCGCCCCGCGCTATCCGTACCACGCGGTGGTGGGGACCGTCGGGCTGTGGTCGCAACACCCGCTCACCGACGTCCAGAAGGTGCACATCAAACCTCCTGAGATCACGGAGCCCTGGAGCCGCGGGCTACGGGGCGTGGTCCACACCCGACACCGCGAGATCGCGGTCTATGTCGCGCACCTGCCCTCGGTCCGTATCCACGCAACCGGCCTCGCCTCCGCCTGGCGCGACGAAAGCGCCGGCCTGCTGGGCAAGGCCGTCACCGCCGAGAGACTGCACACGGTGATACTCCTCGGCGACCTCAACAGCACGGTGGGCGACCGCGGGCTGGCCCCGCTGTCCTCACAGATGAACGTGCCGGCACGGGGATTCGCCTTCAGTTTCCCCGCCGCGTTCCCACTGGCCCGGATCGACCAGATCATGGCCCGCTCGGCGACCGTGAGTCACCTTCGTACCCTGCCCGCCACTGGCAGCGACCATCTGCCGGTCATCGCCCGGATCACATTGGGCTGAGGGCATCGCCGGGGCACATGCATCGCCCGGCATACTCCGTGCGGCCTTGGTGAGATCACCGCCGACCACAAATGAAAGCGTGGTCGACGAGCGCTCCTCCACCGGCTCTCGCAATCCCCGCAGCGTCGAGTTCCCCCGCTTCACCTGAGCACCATAGCCACGACTCACGCCGGCCCCGTGACCTGCAACTCCAGGTTGGAAAAATCTCATTGGGGATA
This sequence comes from Streptomyces sp. NBC_00386, assembly GCF_036063235.1. NCBI lineage: Bacteria > Bacillati > Actinomycetota > Actinomycetes > Kitasatosporales > Streptomycetaceae > Streptomyces > Streptomyces sp. NBC_00386. Next base: position 8,487,674 of record NZ_CP107950.1, on the reverse strand, counting down.
AGCGGAAGGCCCGCGGACGAGCCCAGACGCCATGGCCGTTCCGCTCCGGGAGCCAAGATCGATTGTCAGTGGTGGGTGAGACAGTAGGGGCATCGAGTCGGAACCAGGGGGAGCTGCCATGGCCGGAAGTCAGAACTACATCAATCACGTTGCCCTCGTGCTGGATGCCAGTTCGTCCATGTCACATCTGAGCCGCAAGGTTGTCGAAGTCGCCGACCAGCAGATTGCGTATCTTGCTCGCCGGTCGAGGGAGCTGGACCAGGAAACCCGTGTCACGGTGTACGTCTTCGCGGACAAGGTGGAGTGCGTCATCTACGACAAGGACGTGCTGCGGATGCCGTCGCTGAAGCAGTTGTACCGGGTCGGTGGAATGACGGCTCTGCTCGCAGCCGCACTGAAGTCACAGCAAGAGCTGGCACAGACGGCCCAACTGTACGGCGACCACAGCTTCCTGACGTTCGTACTCACGGACGGACAGGAGAACGCGAGTCATCGCTGTCCGGATGCCCCTGCCAGGAATCCGCGTGAACTGGTCAAGGCCGTGGCCGAGATGATCGCGACCCAGGAGGACAACTGGACGCTGGCCGTCCTCGTGCCGGACCAGATGGGCAAGCGCGAGGCCATGCAGTGCGGTTTCCCGAGGGACAACATCGCCGTATGGGACGCCACGAGCACACAGGGTCTGGAGGAAGCCGGACAGGTCATCCGGGAGGCCACCGAGAAATTCATGGTGGGCCGCACCCAGGGCATCCGGGGATCGCGGGCAGTGTTCTCCGTGGGTGCGGAGGCAGTCAACAAGGACACCATCAAGGCGGCCGGCCTCGCTGCGGTGGATCCGTCGGGGTACCGGCTGATCCCGGTGACCCGTGACGCGGCGATACGGGACTGGGTCGTCGAATGCGGCCACACCTACCGTACCGGTGGCGCGTTCTACCAGCTGAGCAAGCCCGAGAAGATCCAGGCACGGAAGCAGATCGCGGTGCTGGAGAAGAAGACGGACCGGGTGTACTCGGGACCCGAGGCCCGAGCCCTGCTCGGCCTGCCGGACGTGGAAGTGCGCGTCAAGCCCGACCACAACGACGACTTCACGATCTTCGTGCAGAGCACCAGCGTGAACCGGAAGCTCGTACCGAACACGCGGCTGCTGCTTATGCTCTGACACCTTGAGCGTGATGTCTGCAAGCGATTCGGGGCCTTCTGGGTGAAGCGGGCGAGGAGGATCCCGCCGCGGTGGCGGAGGTCATCCGTGCCCAGAGGGCTGAGTAAGGCATCCCGCAGCGCGTCTCCTGCCAGATGCTGAGGGTGAGCGAGTCGTGGTTCTACAAGCAGGCCAAGGATCCGGCGACCAGGCGTGAGGCGCGCCGGATGAGCCTTGGTGAGGAGATCAAGCGGATCTTCGATCAGTCCGGGGGCACCTACGGATCGCCCAGGATCTTCATCAAGCTGGTGCGCGCAGTGCGTGAAGACAGACCCGGACCCTCGCGACAGCACTCCATGCCCGCATCGACGACGAGCTGAAGGCTTCGCCATGGTTGGCCCGGTGGCGGCCTGCCGGCGGGATCGCACCTACGCTCAGTGACACCGAACCGGTCACGCCAGCGGTCATGTCCGCGCTGCTCGGTTACACGTCCGAGCGGCGCCGGCCGCGCCGCGCCGAGGCACTCACCGTCAGCGAGGGCACGGTCAGCAAGCACTTCGGCTCCGTCCTGACCGAACTCGACCCGCCGTTGTCGGACTCGACGAACCGCCGGGTCCTCGCGGTGCCGGCCCACCTGCGGGGATGGAGCACGCGACGAAGGCCGACGGGCCGTCCACCGCGCACGAAGCTCATCAGACGAGCCACCGCACCGGGTGGCGGGCGCCCCCAGCCGGAAGCGACCGTGCGCCCCGAGCCTGTTCATCAGCTCTGCGGTGATCCACCGGCCAGTGCCTCCGGCGACGAGGGCGACGCGACGGCCTTCCTCCAGCAGATGCATGAGCCGGGCATGCAAGCCTTCGGCTTCGATGCCGCGCAGCCGCGGGACGTGGTGGCGCCGAATGGCGCGGTCCGCGGACCGGCAGAAGCGGGTGACGGTCCGCGGCACGGCGTACGAGAGCGCCTTGTCGGTCCCGTTCCGCTCGGCGACCAAGTGATCTTCAGACGCTTGAGGCTGCCCGGGCCGGGTGACCCCGTACGCAGCGAGAGCCATTGAATAGACGCGACGACTAGTCTAGTCTCTCTGATTAGACGCAACGGTGAGTCTCGCCTTGCTCTCCCGTTGCTCCGTCTGTATTCACACTCACGAGAGGCCACTTCAGTGGGGAACTCGACCGTCCGCGCCGTCGACCAGACAGGCCCAAGCGCGAGGGCCCGGGGTAGCAGCCTCGCCGTGTTCAGCGTGGCCTTCGCCTTCTGGATCACCATGGCGGGCACCACGGTGCCCACACCGCTCTACCCGCTCTACGGCGACGCGTTCGGTTTCACGCCGTTCACCGTCACCGTGATCTTCGCCGTCTACGCCCTCGGAGTCGTGGTCGGCCTGCTCGCGTTCGGGCGGCTGTCCGACCAGGTGGGACGCCGACCCGTCCTGATCGCCGCGACCTTGCTGTCCGTATGCGCCGCGGTGATCTTCATCCTGGCCCAGAACCTCGCGGCGCTGCTCATCGCGCGGGTCGTCTCCGGCTTCTCCGCAGCGCTCGTCACCGGCGCGGCCACTGCCTCGCTCGCCGAACGACTCGGCCAGAACAGCCGGGTCAAGCCCGCCACCCTCGCACTGTTCGCGAACATGGGCGGTCTCGCGTGCGGCACCTTACTGGCGGGCATCCTGGCGGATCTCGCGCCGTCTCCGCTCCGTGCGCCCTGGGTCGTCATGCTCGTCCTCGCCGCCATCGGCATGCTCGGCATCGTGGTGAGCGGGGAGAGCTCGGATCACCGGTCCGGCTTCTCCCTCCAGTTCCAGCCCCTGCACATTCCCGGGGAGATTCGGTCGGACTTCCTGCGCTCGGCCATGGCGGGGGGCGCCGGATTCGCCGTGCTCGGAGTTCTGACCGCCGTGACGGGACTGTTCCTGGGGACCGTGCTGGACGAGTCCGGCCACTCACTGACCGGGCTCGTGGTCTTCATGGCCTTCGCCTGCACCGCCCTCGGCCAGCTCCTGGTCCGCACACTCAAGCCCGGCGCCGCGCTGCCCGTGGCATGCATCGGTCTGATCGCCGCCGCCACCCTGATCGCGGTGGCCATGGCCACCCGCACCCTGTCCCCCTTGCTCGTCGGAGCCGCCGTGAACGGCCTTGCGACAGGAATCGCCGTCGGCCACGGCATCGGCAGCATCACCACACACAGCGCTCCGCAGCACCGGGGTGCGTCCGTCTCCACGTTCTTCGCCATCCTGTACTCGATGCTCGCCATACCCGCCATCGGCGTCGGCATCCTGATCCGCCAGACCAGTCTGCGCCCCGCGGGCGAGACGTTCAGCGCAGTGGTGGCCGCGCTCGCCCTCGGCGTGCTGCTGAGCCTGGTCCGCCCCGCCAAGAAGGCCGCTTGAGCCGGTCCGCACACCACATCCCGGTGAACCGGCTGTGCCAGAATCGTGGAAACGTACGACTCGAAAGGCTGAAGGAACCATCAGCACCACGCGGAAGCCACAACCGGCCTGCGACCAGCACCCCGTCGTCAGCCGAACCGGTCCTCGACGCAGCGAGAGCGTCCGGGTCGCAGTACTCCATGCCGCGGACGACCTCCTGGTCGAGCGGGGGTTCGCCGCCCTGACCATCGAGGGCATCGCCCAGCGCGCGGGCGTGGCCAAGCAGACGATCTACCGCTGGTGGAAGTCGAAGGTCGACATCCTCCTTGACACACTCACCGACGACGCCCGCGAGGCACTTGAGTGGCGTACAGGAGAAGGCAGTCCCGAGGACGACCTCAAGGACCATCTGCAGCGCGTGGCCGACTTCTTCCAGGAGCCGGCCGGCCAGGTGATGCAGGCTCTCCTCGGACATGCCCAACTGGACAAGGAAACCGCCGCCTCGCTACGCGGCGGCTTCCTGCTGGAACAGCGCGAGCGCGATATCGCCGGTCTGCGCGTGCTCCTCGCGCGTGCCCAGGACCACACAGTCGACGACCGGACCGTCGACCATCTCGTGGATCTACTGCTCGGCCCCCTGTACTACCGGGTCCTCGTGTTCGGCATGCCGATCGACAAGGAACTCGTGGACACCACGGCCCGGCTCGTACTCACTCTGGCCAGAGAGTCCGCTTCTCCTGAAGCCGACTGAATCACAGTCCCACCGACAAGCGGGTGACCTTCGCTACCGCAAGGTCAATACTGGGGATGACAGCACTCCCGCCGACCCGCACCCAGCCGCCCCCGCAGAACTGGCAGACCATCACGAAAGTCGGCATCGGGGCAGCATCAGTACCGCCGCAGCCCGGCAACGAGCTCCACGAAGCGCCAAGATCAAGAACTATCCGCACCAGGTTCGAGCAGGTAAAACACAGGTCAGGAACTCGTCCGTCAGTCTCACCGGGAGGTTTCCATGAAGATGCTCATCAACGTGGCCGAGACGGTGGTGGCGGACGCGCTGCGGGGCATGGCGGCGGCCCATCCGGAGCTGACGGTGGACGTCGACAACCGCGTGATCGTACGCAGGGACGCCCCGGTCGCGGGGAGGGTGGGCCTCGTCTCCGGCGGCGGGTCCGGGCACGAGCCGCTGCACGGTGGATTCGTGGGCCCCGGGATGCTGTCGGCGGCCTGCCCGGGCGAGGTTTTCACGTCGCCAGTTCCTGACCAGATGGTGCGGGCCGCGGCGGCCGTGGACAGCGGCGCGGGCGTGCTGTTCATCGTGAAGAACTACACCGGCGACGTCCTCAACTTCGACATGGCGGCGGAGCTGGCCGAGGACGAGGGCATCCGGATCGCCAAGGTCCTGGTCAACGACGACGTGGCCGTCACCGACAGTCTGTACACGGCCGGGCGGCGCGGAACGGGCGCGACGCTGTTCGTGGAGAAGATCGCGGGCGCCGCCGCCGAGGAGGGCGCGCCCCTGGAGGCGGTCGAGGCACTGGCGCGGCAGGTCAACGAGAGGTCGCGCAGCTTCGGCGTCGCGCTCAGCGCCTGTACGACTCCGGCCAAGGGCAGCCCGACGTTCGATCTGCCGGCCGGGGAGCTCGAACTCGGTGTCGGCATCCACGGCGAGCCGGGCCGGGAGCGGCGCGCGATGATGACCTCGCGCGAGATCGCCGACTTCTCGGTGCACGCCATCCTGGACGACCTCGCGCCGCGCAATCCGGTGCTGCTCCTCGTCAACGGCATGGGCGCCACCCCGCTGCTGGAGCTGTACGGCTTCAACGCGGAGGTGCAACGGGTGCTGGCCGAGCGCGGCATCCCCGTGGCGCGCACGCTGGTCGGCAACTACGTCACCTCCCTCGACATGGCGGGTGCCTCGGTGACCCTGTGCGAGGTGGACGAGGACCTGCTGCGTCTGTGGGACGCGCCGGTCAAGACGCCGGGGCTGCGCTGGGGTGTGTGAACCCCGCCGGTGGGCCGGGTACGGCAACCGGGCCCGCACCACCGGCCCTTGACCGGCAATCAGGTCGACTCCCCTACCACGCAAGGAGATTCCGTGCTCGACGCCGATTTCTTCCGTCGTTGGATGACCGTGACCGCCGCTTCGGTGGACCGGGAGGCGGAGCGGCTCACCGACCTGGACTCGCCCATCGGTGACGCCGACCACGGCAGCAACCTGCAGCGCGGATTCGCCGCCGTGACCGCCACGCTGGAGAAGGAGGCTCCGGACACCCCCGGTGCCGTACTCACGCTCGCCGGGAGGCAGTTGATCTCGACGGTCGGCGGCGCGTCGGGGCCGCTGTACGGCACGCTGCTGCGCCGGACCGGCAAGGCGCTCGGGGACGCCGCCGAGGTCACCGGCGAACAGTTCGCCGAAGCGCTGCGCACGGGCGTCGACGCGGTCATGGCGCTGGGCGGAGCCGCGCCCGGCGACAAGACCATGATCGACGCTCTGGTGCCCGCGGTCGACGCGCTCGCCGAGTCGTTCGCCGCGGCGAAGTCCGCCGCCGAGGAGGGCGCCCTGGCGACGACACCCTTGCAGGCCCGCAAGGGCCGGGCGAGTTATCTGGGTGAGCGGAGCATCGGGCATCAGGACCCGGGCGCCACGTCCTCGGCCCTGCTGATCGCGGCACTGGTGGAGGCGGCAGGTGAGTGACACCGAGGAACGACGCGTCGGCATAGTGCTGGTCTCGCACAGCGCAGCCGTCGCCGCGTCCGTCGCCGAGCTGGCGACGGGCCTGGCCGGCGGTGGCGCGCTCGCTCCGGTCGCGCCGGCGGGCGGCACCCTGGACGGGGGGCTCGGCACCAGCGCGGACGTCATCGCCGCCGCCGCGGCCTCCGTGGACCGCGGTGCCGGGGTCGCCGTGCTCACCGACCTGGGCAGCGCCGTGCTCACCGTCAAGGCGTTGCTCGCCGAGGGCGACGAACTCCCGGACGGCACGCGGCTGGTGGACGCCCCGTTCGTCGAGGGTGCGGTGGCCGCCGTCGTCACGGCCTCGGCGGGCGCCGACCTCGCGGCGGTGGAGGCCGCGGCGGCGGAGGCGTACACCTACCGGAAGGTGTGAGGGCCGGAAGGCACAGCGCCGCCCGGCGTGAGGACGGCCGACGCGGGAACCGGCCGGACCGAGAACCGGCAGCACGTGAGCCGGAGCGTACGCGGGAAGCGTGAGCGCTGCCGTCGGAGCGTACGCGGGAAGCGTGAGCGCTGCCGTCGGAACGGGCTCCGGGAAGCGTGAGCGCCGCCGTCGGAACGGGCTCCGGGAAGCGTGAGAGCCGCCGTCAGGTACGGGAAGCGCGAAAGCCCGGGTCAGGTGATTCCGTTCGCCGCGACAACCAGGGCCGAGCGGATGGTTCCGGCCAGTTCCGCCCTGGCCGTCGCGGGATCGGGCTCCGCGTCGTCGGTGCGCCAGGCATAGTGCTCGACCGCCGCGCGCAGCGCCGCGTTGAGCATGGCGGCCTGGATCTCCGAACGCAGATCGACGGCGCCCAGCCCGGCCCGGTCGGCGAGCGCGCGGGCGAACACCGGCTCGGCCTCGTCATGGGCCTGAAGCCAGACGGCACGCAGCCCCGGCTCGGTACGGGTGAGTCTCAGCAGCGTACGGACCCTCGGCGGCTCCGGCCTCGCCATCAGTACCTCGCCGTTCGTGGACGCCTGCTCCAGCGCGTCCTCCAGGGGGGCGCCCGCGGGCCAGGCCCGCAGCGCCGCGGCGATCGCGTCGATGCCAGCCGCGAACAGCGGGCTCACGCACGCCTCCTTGCCCGGGAAGTAGCGCCACAGGGTCCGCGTGGACAGGCCGACGGCCTGGGCGATCTGGTCCCCGGTGGTGGCGGTCACCCCTTGGTCCACGAACAGTTCCACCGCGGCGCGGGCGATCTCCAGCCGGATCTCGGCCTTGCGTTCGTCGGTGAGCGGCGGCCGCCCGGTACGGCCGCGGCCCTGGCCGGGGTGTTCGTCGATCGCGCCGTCCGGCACTGATGACTCCTCGGTTCTCGGTTCGTCCGCAGATGCCGCCCGGGACTGCGGCTGCGCCGATTCTAGCGATCTCTCTCCCTCCGAAGACTTTCTGTCATTCGGTGACAATAAGTCGTACCGTGGCGGCGCGGCACCTCGCCCGCACTCGCACACACCCCTGGGAGAACGTCATGAGCACCACTGGAGCGGACGGCCGCAGCGTCATCGTCACCGGCGCCGGCTCGGGCATCGGCCGTGCCACCGCCCTCGCCTTCGCGGCGCAGGGCGCACGGGTGGTCGTGGCCGATCTCAACGCCGAGGGCGCCGCGTCGGTGGTCGGCGAGATAGAGGCCGCCGGCGGCAGCGCCGTGGCCGTGACGGGCGACCTCAGCGAGCAGGAGGTCGTCGACCGTGTGACCGCGACCGCGGTGGAGCGGTTCGGCGGTGTGGACGTACTGGTGAACAACGCCGGGATCATGGACCGCATGTCGGCGGTGGCCGAGGTCAGTGACGCGGAGTGGGAGCGGGTCATCCGGGTCAACCTGACGGCCCCGTTCCTGCTGACCCGGGCGGTGCTGCCGCACATGCTCGCCGCGGGCAAGGGCGTCGTCGTGAACACCGCCTCGGAGGCGGGTCTGCGCGGCAGTGCCGCCGGGGCCGCGTACACCGCCTCGAAGCACGGAGTCGTCGGGCTCACGAAGTCCCTCGCCGTGATGTACCGGGACAAGGGCATCCGCGCCAACGCCATCGCCCCGGGCGGCACCAGCACCGGCATCACCGTGGACATCGAGGCGGGCGCCCACGGCCCGGCCACCCTCGGCGCCTACATGGGCAACGTCGGCCGGCTCGCCGAGGCCGAGGAGCAGGCCGCGGCGATCGTGTTCCTCGCCTCGGACGCGGCCAGCAACGTCAACGGCGTGATCCTGCCCGTCGACAACGGCTGGGCCGCCGTCTGACGACGGGACGGCCCTCAGCCCCCGCCCATGAGTCTCAGGGCCAGCCGCTCCCCCGCCTCCACCGCCGCGGCATGGTCCTGGACGGGTGACACCCGGGCGTTCTTGAACACTAGGTAGGTGACCCCGGCAGGGGTACCGCCGCCGCGGGGATCGGCACGGATTCCGAGCCCCGCGGCCGTCGCGTACGAGGCCTCGCCGATGATGTCCTGCGGGCCGGTGTCACCGACGACGGCGTACTGGACGCGGTCCCGGTAGATCACGACCGCGACCGAGCCGGGCCCGATGCCGTGGTCCCGGTAGTTCCAGATGTCGCTCGGCGCCGGGACGACGACGTAGGGCAGGGTCTCGGCGCTCAGATATCGGCCGTCGGACTGCTGGAAGGCCGTGGACTCGGAGAAGAGCGGGTCGGTGCCGCTGTTGCACAGGGGGCCCGGTCTGCCGTCGCAGTCGATGTCCATGTCGGCCGTCCAGAAGACCGCGCCGGGGGCGTCGCAGACCGGGATGTCGGCCCGGGTGCCGTCGTCGCTGCGGTATCGCCCGTGCGAGACGGGGGTGCAGCCGCCGAGTTTCGCCAGCAGGTCGGCGGCTCGGACGGAGCCCTCCCGTGCGGGTGTGACGGGGCTTCCCGGGCGGCCCGTGGTGGGGATCGTGGACAGCACCGCCGGGACCGAGGCGAGCAGGGCGGCTGCCGCGGCCGCGGCCAGCGTCAGCGACTGGACACGCACGATGGGAGACCCTCTCCTGGGGGGCATGGACGCTCATCTGCCCCAATCTGGTGGGCCGTCGAGAGCGCGTCCACCGGGAGGGGGCCGGACGGTGCACGGCCGCTTCCGCGGGCGCCGCGCGGCCCAGCGGCCCTGGCCGGACCCGGCTCCGACCGCTCGGCCGCGCGCGTCGGCACGGGATCAGCGACGACAGCGTTCCGCGCCGCGGGCAGGAACTCCCCTGACAGTGGGGCGAGTTCACACCGCGTCGGGATCAGCATACGTACCCCCGCGACAGTCCGGTCAACGACGTCCGCCCTCTTGATGTGGTCGCGTCACCCGTGTCTTATAGGTACAGACCAATCCCGTCGAGGGAGGGCAGACCCGTGCGACGCGTTCCCCTCACCGTCCCGCGCGCCCTGGTGTGCGCAGCGCTGCTCGCGCTCACCTCCTGCGGATGGGGCGCGCCGACGTCCGTCGAGGGCGAACGGCTGCCCGCCGCGGCGACGGGCGTGACCGCTGCCGCCGGTAGCTCGACCAGCGTGCACGTCATGTGGAACCTGACCACCGAGGACCCGAGGATCACCCGCTACGAGGTGTATCGCGGCACCACCAAGGTCAAGGAAGTACCAGGTTCGGAGCACATGGTGGACATCACCCGGCTCGAACCGTCCACCTCGTACGTCTTCAGGGTCCGGGCCCGGAACGCGGACGGGGTCCCGGGGCCGCTCAGCCGGCCGGCGTCGGCCACCACCCCGGCGGCGGTCGCGGCCGACCGCACCGCGCCGACCCGCCCCGGCGGCCCGCACGGGAAAGCCGTGGGCGGCCGGGCGGCCCAGCTGTCCTGGACCAGGTCCTCCGACGCGCGGGGCGTGGCGTCGTACGACATCTACCAGGGCACGTCGAAGATCCACAGTGTGGGCGGCGCGCAGACGGCGGCCGTCGTCACCGGGCTGCGGCCGGGCACGGCCTACGTCTTCACCGTGCGGGCCCGCGACGCCGCGGACAACGTCTCGGCGCCGAGCGGCTCCGTCCGGATCACCACCGCGCCGGGGCCCGCGGACGACCGGAGCACGGCACCGGCCGACTTCCGGGCGACGACCCACCGGCGCGACGGGGCGTACTACATCGACCTGGCGTGGACGGCCCCCGAGGTCGACGGGGTGATCACGGAGTACCGGATCCAGCTCGACGGGCGTGAGGTGACCTCGCTCGTCTGGGGCGGCAGCCCGCCCCGCGGCACCTGCAACCACAGCTTCTACGTCGGCCGGGAGGCGGACGTGACGCACCGGGTACGCATCCGGGCGAAGCTACCCGACGGCACGTGGGGCGCGCTGTCCCCGGAGCGCTCCGTGACGACGGGCCGCTGACCACCTCCACAGCGCCCCGGCCGTCGCGCGGGCCCCGCAGGCGTTCCCGCACCGCCACGCGTTCCCGCACCGCCGCACGTTCCCGCACCCGCTCCCGCTCCGGCGACCGGTGACCAGGGCGGAGACGAAACCGGAGCCGGTGAACCTGCGGGGGAAGCGGGCCCTCGGCCGCGTCGGCAGTCCGCCGGACGATGGAATTCGTCACCTGCCCGGTCCCCGTCCGCATGCGCGCCCCGGCCGGGGCGCATTGGCTCGCACCGAGGCAGCACGGGCCTTTCCAATCCTCGGCGGTGCATGGGATGTACCGCCAACCGTGCCGCTGGAGGGCAGTTCCTATGCGTACCACTCAGAGACTTCTCCGCTCCGGCCTGACCGTGGCCGCCACCACTGCGCTTCCGCTCACCCTGGCCGCGCCGGCGGCCGTCGCCTGGGGTTCCGGGATCTCCGTGAGCACCAGTGGCACCTCGGTCTCGGTCACCACCAGCGCCTGCCCCAGCAACGGAAGCAGCTTCGGCAACGCCTCGTTGCTCTCCAGCGGGCAGACGAACTTCGCCCAGGGGCGCCAGATGCCGCTCACCGGGACGAGCAGCAACCAGTCGGCGGCCTGGACCGGCGTCAGCCCCGGAACGTTCACGGTGATCGTGGTCTGCCAGGACGGCACGACGGCGGGCACCCAGTCGATCATCGTCGCGGCCAGCGCGGCCCCCTCGACCCCCGCGACCCCCACGATCTCGACGACGGTCTCACCGTCACCGTCGCGCGGTGTCATGGGTGGACTCGGCGGGGCCGTGAAGGACTACGGCACGGCCACGGTCGTCGGCGGCGGCGCCCTGGTCGTGACCGGCACGGTGGCGACGGCCTGGTTCCTGCGCCGCCGCTCCAAGCCCCACCGGCTCTGATCCGGGGCCCGTCGCGACGGGCGGCCGTTTCCGCCGGCTCCGGCCGCGGGCGGCCGCCCCGTGCCGGGATTCGGCCGCCTCGGGCATCGGTTCAACCGCCCCCTGAGCCGGGTTCCGCCGCGCCGGGCCTCGGTTCAACCACTCTGTGCCAGGATTCGGCCGCCCTGTACCGGGCTCCTCATGGAACGGCCCCGCTCTCCGGCCGGGCGTACGCCCGGCCGTGGCCGGGCACACGGTCGGCGCTCAGTCGCTCGCCCGCATGCTCTCGAACTCGGCCAAGGCGTGGGTCAGCCACTGGGTCCAGAAGGTCTCCAGGTCGATACCGGCTCTCAGGACGAGATGGCGCAGCCGGTCCTCGGGCGTGCTCTTGTCCGGCGGGAAGTCCCGGTCCTGGATCTGCTCGTACTCGGCCAACTGGCCTCGGTGCAGGGCGAGATGGCGGCGCAGATCGGCCTCGACGCCCTCGGTGCCGACGACGGCCGCGGCGCGCAGGCGCAGCAGCATCGTGTCGCGCAGCGGCTTCGGGTCCTGCGAGGCGGCGGTCCAGCGGGCGAGTTCGGCGCGGCCCCCGGGCAGGACCTCGTAACTCTTCTTCTGACCCCGGGCGTGCTGCTCGGGGGGAAGCGCCTTGATGTATCCCTCGGCCTCCAGTTTTCCCAGCTCGCGATAGATCTGCTGATGCGTCGCCGACCAGAAGTAGCCGATCGACTTGTCGAACCGCCGGGTCAGTTCGAGGCCGGACGAGGGCTTCTCGAGCAGGGCGGTGAGGATCGCGTGCGGGAGTGACATGAGGTCATCCTAGGGAGCGCCCGGGGCGCCGCCCGATGTCCGGCCGCGCTCCGCCGGGCACCGCGACAGGGCACTCGCCCCGGCGGGACTCGGTGAGTCCCGCCGGGGCGAGTCGGGTCAGGCGTCCCCGCACGGCCACCGGGTGGCCGCGCGGAGCGGCGGGTCAGCGGGTGAACGTGACGCGCTGCTCCTTGAAGGCGCCGCAGTTGGAACCGGACACCTGGGTGTACACGTTCTTGATCTGGCCACCCCAGTCGACGCAGTGGCCCTTGCCGTACACGTACGTCGGTCCCGCGTACGACGTGTACAGCCCGTAGTCGTCGTCGCCCAGGCCGGTGTCGGAGACGTAGACCCATGCGGCCATCTCCACGGCGGTACCCGGGCTGTTGCGGATGGTGGTGACGCAGTTCTTGCCGTTCGAGGAGTTGTACGTCAGGTACACGGTGCCCAGAGAGCCGATGGGCGCCGAGTTCACCGTCTTGTAGGCGCTGCCGCAGACCTTCTGCGGCGTGGTGTTGGCCGCGGCCGAGGCGGGCGCCGCCATGGCGGTGGTGGCCCCCACCATCAGGGCGGCGAAGGCACCGGCCATCAGGGCGGAACGGTTGAATCGCATATTTCCCCCTTGCGATCTTTGGAGACGTTTGCTCCTGCCTGATGTGACCCGCGACACTCCAAAACGGTTGTGCTTGCCCTCGAAAATTGTGCGGCCGGAACGACGTGCGGCGGACGGGACCGGCCGCGCGGGCCGCCCATCACCGCCGCCGTCGACCGTGTGAAGGTGCTCCCTGGCGGGTCCTCCGGCGCGGGACCCTAGAGCGCCGCCGCCAGCTCCGTGCCCTGCTTGATGGCCCGCTTGGCGTCGAGTTCGGCGGCCACGTCGGCGCCGCCGATGAGGTGGACACCGCGGCCCGTGGCGAGCAGCGCCTCGTACAGGTCGCGGCGCGGCTCCTGTCCGGTGCACAGCACGATCGTGTCGACCTCCAGGACCTGGCTGTGCCCGTCGACGGTGACGTGCAGTCCGGCGTCGTCGATCCGGTCGTACCGGACACCCGGAACCATGGTGACGCCCCGGTGCTTGAGTTCCGTGCGGTGGATCCAGCCGGTCGTCTTGCCGAGTCCGGAGCCGACCTTGGAGGCCTTGCGCTGGAGGAGGTGCACGGTGCGCGGCGGGGCGGGCCGTTCGGGGGCGGCGAGACCGCCGGGGGTCCGGTAGTCCATGTCGACGCCCCAGCCGCGGAAGTACGTCGCCGGGTCCTCGCTCGCCTTGTCGCCGCTGTCGGTGAGGAACTCGGCGACGTCGAAGCCGATGCCGCCGGCGCCGAGGATGGCCACGCGGTCGCCGACGGGGGCTCCGTCGCGCAGGACGTCGAGGTAGCCGACGACGCTCGGGTGGTCGACGCCCGGGATCTCCGGGGTGCGCGGGCTGACGCCGGTGGCGACGACGACCTCGTCGTACGTCTCCAGCGTCTCCACGGTGGCCGGCGTGTTCAACCGGACGTCCACACCGTGCAGTTCGAGCTGCGTGCGGAAGTAGCGGATCGTCTCGTCGAACTCCTGCTTGCCGGGGACCTTGCGGGCCACGTTGAGCTGGCCGCCGATGTCGGCCGCGGCGTCGAACAGCGTGACGTCGTGGCCGCGTTCGGCGGCGCTGACGGCGCAGGCGAGTCCGGCCGGCCCGGCGCCCACGACGGCGACGGTCTTGCGCAGCCGGGTCGGTGCGAGGACGAGCTCCGTCTCGTGGCAGGCGCGCGGGTTGACCAGACAGGAGGTGATCTTGCCGCTGAAGGTGTGGTCGAGGCAGGCCTGATTGCACCCGATGCAGGTGTTGATGGCTTCCGGGCGGCCGGCCTCGGCCTTGGCGACGAAGTCGGGGTCGGCGAGCATCGGCCGGGCCAGCGAGACCATGTCTGCGTGGCCGTCGGCGAGCAACTGCTCGGCGATCTCGGGGGTGTTGATGCGGTTGGTGGTCACCAGCGGGATCGAGACCGAGCCCATGACCTTCTTGGTCACCCAGGCGTACGCGCCGCGCGGCACCGAGGTCGCGATGGTGGGGATACGGGCCTCGTGCCAGCCGATGCCGGTGTTGATGATCGTCGCTCCGGCGGCCTCGACGGCCCGCGCGAGCGTGATGACCTCGTCGAGCGAGGAGCCGCCGGGCACCAGGTCGAGCATCGACAGACGGTAGATGACGATGAAGTCGTCGCCCACGGCCTCGCGTACGCGGCGGACGATCTCGACGGGGAAGCGCATCCGGTTCTCGTACGAGCCACCCCAGCGGTCGTCGCGCCGGTTGGCCTGGAGGGCGATGAACTCGTTGATGAGGTAGCCCTCGGAGCCCATGATCTCGACGCCGTCGTAGCCGGCCTGCCGGGCGAGCCGGGCGGCGCGGGCGTAGTCGTCGATGGTCTGCTCGATCTCGGCGTCGCTGAGCTCGTGCGGCACGAAGGGGCTGATCGGGGCCTGGAGCGCACTGGGGGCCACCAGGTCCTGGTGGTAGGCGTACCGGCCGAAGTGCAGGATCTGCATGGCGATCCTGCCGCCCTCACGGTGCACCGCGGCAGTGATCTCGGCGTGCTGCTCGGCCTCGGCCTCGGTGGTCAGCTTGGCGCCGCCCTCGTAGGGCCGTCCGGCGTCGTTGGGCGCGATGCCACCGGTGACGATCAGGCCCACGCCGCCTCGCGCGCGGGCGGCGTAGAACTCCGCCATGCGCTCGAAGCCGCGCTCGGCCTCCTCCAAGCCCACGTGCATGGAGCCCATGAGCACGCGGTTGGGCAGGGTGGTGAAGCCCAGGTCGAGCGGGTTCAGCAGATGCGGGTAACGGCTCATCGGGCCCTCCGTGCACGGTGTCGTCGTACGTCTGTTGTAGACGACGGGCCGCGCGTTATGCAACTAGTTGCACAATGAGGAGGATCACTCGGCGGGAAGCCCGGGGCGGGCCGAAGGAACGCACGGCGCGGCCGGGGAGCACGCGGCGCGGGCCGAAGGGACGTGCGGACCGGACCGGAGAACATCGGCGCGGGCCGGAGGCGGGGTCAGCCGAGAGCGACCTGAGCCACGAGTTCGGCGACCGTATCCGGCTGCTCGACCATCACCAGGTGGCCCGCGTCGGGGACCGAGACCAGGGTCACGCCGGGGGCCGCTTCCAGTCCGGCGCGCTCGTCCTCCGACAGACCGACGTCGTCGTGGTCGCCGCGCACGACCCAGGCGGGCACACCCGAGTCACGGAGCCGCGAGACCAGGTCCGGGTACCGGTCCAGATAGTCGAAATAGTGCCGGATCACCTGGCGGCAGAACGCCGGGTCGTTCTTCTCGAACTCGGCGGTCAGCGCCTCACGCCGGGCCGGGGGCAGTCGGCTCACCATGACGCGGGGCGTCAGTTTGACCAGACCGGACCAGGTCAGCGCCCCGATGCCGGGCACACGCCCGAGGCTGTTGGCGATCGCGAGCGCCTTGTCCTCGTCGGATGCCGAGAACGTGGGGGAGAGCAGCACGACGGGACCGGTGAAGAGCCCGCCGGCCGCCATCTCCAGGGCGACGTTGGCGCCGATGCTGTGGCCGACCACGACGTCGCAGCCCCGCTCCGCGGCCAGGGCGCCCGCCAGCGCCGCGTAGTTCTCCATGGAGAGATCGTGCGGCGGCGTGGTGCCCGCGTGCCCCGGCAGGGTCGCGGCCACCAGCCGCACCGGCGCGGAGGCGAGCGGCGGTGCGGCCATCAGATCGTCGTAGAACGCCGTGCTGCACATCCCGCCGGGCAGCAGCAGCACCCGGGTGCCCGCGTCCGCGGGCCCCGACTCCTTGATTTCCCACGCGTCGAACGTCCGGGGGGTGCTGCTCATGTCCGGGCCTCCCTCTGGTACCTGCCGTCAGCCGGAGTGTGGCGCGCGGGGCGGCACGATCGGCCGACCGAGGGCCGAACGCGGCATGTCGCCGCGTCCGGCCCGCCCGGTCAGGGCTTCACGCCGATCACCACGTTGGCGTACCTCTCCTCCGAGACGGACAGGCGCGCGATCAGTCCGGCACGGGCGAAGGCCTCGACGGCCGTGGGCGCCTGGCGCTCGCTCGTCTCGACGAGGACACAGCCGCCGCGGGCCAGCCAGCGCGGTGCCTCGGCGGCGACGCGGCGCGCGAGGTCGAGTCCGTCGGCGCCGCCGTCGAGGGCGACCAGGGGTTCGTGGTCCCGGGCCTCCGAGGGCAGCAGGCCGACCTCGTCGGTCGGGACGTACGGCACGTTGGCGGCCAGGACGTCGACCCGGCCGCGCAGCGTGGCGGGCAGTGCCGCGAAGAGGTCCCCCTCGTGGACCCGGCCCGCGAACGGCGCGACATTGCGGCGGGCGCAGCGCACCGCCGCCGGGTCGATGTCGGCGGCGTGCAGCTCGGGACCGCCGAGGGACGCCGCCAGCGCGGCGCCCACCGCGCCCGAGCCGCAGCACAGGTCCACCACGACGGACGCGCCGCGCGCCAGCGCGACCGCCTGCTCGACGAGGAACTCGGTACGGCGGCGCGGCACGAAGACGCCCGGGTCGAGGCTGATGCGCAGACCGTGGAACTCGGCCCAGCCGAGGACGTGTTCGAGGGGCAGTCCCGCGACGCGCCGGTCCACCATCGCGGAGGCCTCGTCCGGGGTGCGGGCGGCGGAGCGGATCAGCTCCGCCTCGTCCTCGGCGAAGACACAGCCGGCGGAGCGGAGCGCGGCGACCATGGGGTCTGCCGCGTCGGGAACGTCAGGAGAGAGAGGAGGCATGAAGCCGAGGGCCTTTCGACGAACCGAAGGGCGCTCCCACGGCCACCGTCAGACGGCGACCGCGTTGCCTGGAGAGGAGAGCACCCGACCTGACACAGCGGTAATGGGTCTCACCTCCTCGGCCACTCGTCGGCCGAGACGGTCCTCGGCCGGGAGGGTCACCTTACAGGAGCGATCACCCGACGGGCGTCGACAGGTCGCCGCCATGGGCGGACCTCTCGCCGCCGGATTCACTCGGGCCGACTTGTGTGACTCTCACCCCTCCTGCTCCAAGTTGTATTATGCAACCAGGGCAGCTCAGAGAGGTTCCGTCATGGCATCCGAAGGAGCCGGCGAGCACGCCGTCACCACCGGGACACCGGCCGACGGCGTGACGGCCGACGCGGCGGTGGAGATCATCCAGCGGGAGATGACCGTGTTCGCCCGGAGGGCCCGCGCCTCGGCGGGGCGCATGCATCCCGAGCTGTCCCTGGTCTCGTACACCCTCCTCGGCCATCTGGAGGAGGTCGGCGGCTGCCGGGCCACGGACCTCGCCGCGCACTACGCGCTGGACAAGTCGACGGTGAGCCGTCAGGTGGCGGCGCTGGAGCGGGCCGGGCTGATCGGGCGGCGCACCGACCCCGAGGATCACCGTGTCCAGGTGCTGCATCCGACCGCCGCGGGCACCGAGATCCTCGCCCAGGTGACCCGCAGCCGCCGGACGGCGTTCCGCGAGCGGCTCGCGGACTGGCCCGAAGAGGACCTCGCCCGCTTCGCGTCGTATCTCCTGCGCTACAACGCCGCGGCCCCCGTCCTCGGCACGGGGAAGCCGGAATCAGGGCCACGGAGGGACTGACCCGGCATCCCGTGGTGTCATCCCACGCCCGCGGTCCGGCCGTCGCCCAGGTGTTCGGGCACCCGTGCGGCCATGAAGCGGACCCTGCGGCGCAGCCGGAATCCCAGCGACTCGTAGAGACGGATGGCACCGGTGTTGCTCGCGGCCGTGTGCAGGAACGGGGTCTCACCACGCTCCCGGATGCCGTGGGCGACGGCCAGGATCAGACGTGTGGCCAGGCCCTCGCCGCGGTGGCCGGGGTCCGTGCAGACCGCGCTGATCTCGGTCCAGCCCGGCGGGTGGAGCCGCTCGCCGGCCATGGCGACCAGGGCGCCGTCGCGACGGATCCCGAGATACGTCCCCAGCTCGACCGTGCGCGGCTCGAACGGGCCCGGCTGGGTCCGTTCCACCAGGTCCAGCATGTCCGGCACGTCGGCGGGGCCGAGCCGTACCGCCTCGGCGTCGGGCGCCGCGTCCAGCCCGTCGTCCACCAGCTGGACCCCCTCGAGGCTGAAGACGACCTCCCAGCCGTCCGGGGTCCGCCCGTCGAAGCCGGCCAGCGGGGCATCGCCCCCGGGGCCCACCAGGGCCGCCAGGTCCGCCCAGTCGGCGGCGCCGGGATCATCGGGCAGCGCCAGCCACGGAGACACGTCCAGGGGGTAGCGCAGCACACGTCCACGCCGTTCGGCGAAGTGCGCGTGGGGCCCGGTGAGGGAGCCGAGCGCCGGGTTGTCGAGAGGGTGACGGCCGGCGGGGGTCTCCTGCGTCTCCGGGCCCTCGAACCGTGTGGAGACGTGCGCCTCGGTCATCTGCTCCCTCACTCTCCTTCGCTGTGGTCACCGGTCACGCCGTGACACCGCTCGCCGCGACACCGCTCACCGCTGGTGCGTGTACGGGCCACCGGAGTCGGCTTCAGGATCAAGGAGGATCGGGGCGCGGCTATTCCCGGGCTCCGGAAGAGTTCATACGTACGCAATGATCAGCGCCCGGTACCGGCTCGAAGCACGATCCGTGTGCGCGTACCGTTGAATGGTCAAGAAGCGGTGCGTGCATGGGACACCGATCCGTGCCCGTACCCGTACCTGAACCCGTCACCCTCGATCCGCGGGTGGCCGCCGCGGCGGCCACGCCCGATCGGCGGGCCGTCGTCCCTGCGGTCCTGGAGGCACCACCCGTATGAACGTCACGCGAGGCTTCACCGGCCGCCCGCGCGTCCACAACGCCGGACTGCCGCCCGGCCAGTACGACGCCGGCGACGACTGGCCCGTCCTGTCCGCCGAGGTGACCCCGGACCTGGCACCCGCCGACTGGACCCTGCGGATCGACGGCCTGGTGGCCGAGCCTCGGACCTGGGACTGGGAGCAGGCGCACGCGCTGCCCGCCTCGTCGTACGAGGGCGACATCCACTGCGTGACGAGCTGGTCGAAGTTCGGAGTGCGCTTCGGCGGCGTGTCCCTGGACACGTTGCTGGAGGCCGTACGACCGGACCCGGCCGCCACCCACGCGGTCGCGTACTCGCACACCGGGTACACCGCGAACCTCCCGCTGGCCGACCTCACCGGTGGTCGCGCCTGGATCGTGTGGGAGTACGACGGCCGGCCGCTTCCGGCCGAACACGGCGGCCCCGCCCGGCTGATCGTGCCCCACCTGTACTTCTGGAAGAGCACCAAGTGGATCGCGGGGATCCGGATCCTCGACCACGACGAGCCGGGATTCTGGGAACAGAACGGCTACCACGCCCGCGGCAACCCCTGGGAAGAGCAGCGTTACTCCGGTGACTGAGACCACGACCTTCGTACCGCCGACGGCCTTCGTACCGCCGACACGGTTCGCCGTGCCCGGACGCATCGCCGTGAACACGAGCACGGCCACCACCTGGCAGACCGCCACGCTCACCGAGATCCGCCGCGAGACCGCGCACGCAGCGACGTTCCGGTTCGCCGTGCCCGCGTGGGAGGGGCATCTGCCCGGCCAGCATCTGATGCTGCGGCTCATCGCCGGGGACGGATATGTGGCGCAGCGCCACTACTCCATCGCGTCCTCACCCGACGGCACCGGCCACATCGAACTGACGCTGGACCATGTCGACGGCGGCGAGGTCTCCGGCTGGTTCCACACCGTGGCCCGGCCCGGCGACTCCGTCGAGGTACGCGGTCCGCTCAGCGGCTTCTTCGCCTGGCCCGGGGACCGGCCGGCGCTGCTCGTCGGCGCGGGTTCCGGGGTCGTGCCGCTGATGTCGATGCTGCGGCACCACCGCGCGCAGGGGCTCGACGTACCGCTGCGCCTGCTGGTCTCCGCGCGCAGCCCCGAGGAACTCATCTACGCACCGGAGTACGGCGACGAGACCACAGCCGTGTTCACCCGCGCGGCCCCGGACGGTGTGCCCGTCGGACGTATGACAGCCGCACATATGGCGCCCCTCCTGGCCGAACAGCCGCCCGGTGGGTGGGAGGCCTATATCTGCGGTTCCAACGGATTCGCCGAGCACGCCTCGCGCCTGCTGGTGGAAGCCGGGCAGCCGGTGGACCGGATTCGGATCGAGCGGTTCGGCTAGGGCCTCGCGGCACGTCAGCCGTGCGGCACCACGACGACCGGGCAGGTCACCTGGCGGATGACGGTCCGTGCCGCGCGGCCCAGGCGCTCGCCCGCGCGGCGACCGACGATCAGCAGGCCCGAGCCGGTGGACGCCCTCAGCAACCTGTCCGCGGGATGGCCGTGGACGACCTCTTCCGAGACCGGGGTGTCCGGGAACTTGGCGCGCCAGGGCTGGAGCGTGTCACTCAGGGCGTGTCGTCGGACGGTCTCCCGGTCGTGCGCGCCGCCGGGCGAGGCCACGGTGGCCGACGGCTCGGCCGGGACGCGGTCGTCGTCCGGGGGCGAGGTCCAGGCGTGCACCACGAGGAGCGGTGCCGAGCGGACGGCAGCGGTCTCGAAAGCGTGGCCGACCAGTTGGTCGGCGGGGTGCTCCAGATCGAGGCCGAGGACCACGGGACGGTAGGGCACGGTGCCCGGGAATACGTCTCCGGAGGTGAACGCCCTCTCGTCCTCCGGGAGTTCACCCTCCCGGACGAGAACGACGGGGCGCTCCGCGGCGGCTGCGACGGCCAGGGCGACGGAGCCGGCCAGGAAGCCCGCCGGAGCGGGGTGGCCGGTGTGACCGCGGGAGCCGACGACCAGCGTCTGTGACTCTGCGGCCGCCGCGAGCAGCGCGGGCACCGCGGGCGCCTCGGTGTGGCGCGCGAGGATGTCCAACGCCGGGTGCGCGTACGACAGTTGGATCGCCGCCCGGTCGAGCGCCGACCTGGCGCACCCCACGGGCACGTCGACGTCCGGAACGCGCGCGGCGACACGCTGCGGTGTGCCCGCGTGCACCAGACGCAGCGGGAGGCGGCGTCGTTCGGCCTCGCGGGCCGCCCAGTCGGCGGCGTCCAGACTGGCGCGCGAACCGTCGATTCCCGCGGTGATGGTGGTGCCGGTGTTCATGACCGATGCCTTTCGGGGTGTGGACGGCGGGTGCCGGGAGGCCTTTCGCGCCCGGCATCTCCGGGAATCCGGGCCGGTGGGTGTATCCGGCCGGGGGCGGGGCAGTCGGGTGTGCGCCCGGCTGTCGCGGGCGGCGGCGGTCTGTCTCGCCATCGGGGCTCCTGTTCGCCGACGCGGTGGTGTACGGGTTCCACGGCGGGCGGGGATCAGTCGTTCGCCGTGCGGCACCGCACGGGCCGACGCCGGACCGATCGGCGCCGGAAAACCGGCCGACGTCGGGTGCCGTGTGCTGTGTGCTGTGTGCTGTGTCAGGTGCGGAACCGTCAGGTGCGGTGAACCGGCCGCGGTCGGCAGGCTGTTCGGCGCCGGGGACGCAAGGCGCCGGTCGCCGGGATCGTCCGGGCGTCGGCGCGCGGCAGTGAGGAGGGGACATGCGAACCCGGGTGCGCGGCTGGCGCTGGCGCCGCAATCCGCTGCGGCGCCGTTCCGATGTCGTCGAGGCGTGGTGGGCGCTGGCCGTCTGTGTTCTGCTGTGCGTCGGCGCACCGCTCGTGGGGGCGGGGGCCGCGTGGTGGACGTATGACGGCACGCAGGCACACGCGGCGGCCCGGCACGCCGCCCAGCAGCACGTCCGTGCCGTACTGGTGGAGGACGTGCCGACAGCGGTGCCGTCGAGGCCCGGCGCCAGACCGCCTTCGCCGTCCGCGCGGGTTCGCTGGACAGGGTCGGACGGGACGCGGCAGACCCGTCTGGTGGGCGTGCCCGCGGGTCTGCGGCGCGGTACGCGCGTCGACGTGTGGACCGACGCGCGGGGACGGATCGTGCGTCCGGCGCCGAGCTCCTCGGTGATCCTGCAACAAGCCCTGGCCATGGGCGTCTTCGCGTCCGCGGGCGCCGTCTCCGTCCTCTTCGTCGCGCATCTCTGCGTACGCAGGGCTCTGGCGCGCCGCCGGCTGGCCCAGTGGGAGCACGACTGGGCGCGGACGGAACCGGACTGGACCCGGCGCACGGCCTGACCGCCTGGAGTCTCCCCGTCCCGGCGCGGCCGTAGCGGGCCCCCGAGGGCGGACGTACGGTGTGATCATCCGCGCCCGTGTGCCGAAAGGTGGTCCCTGATGGCCCTGTTCGACCTCCCGCTCGACGAACTCCGCACCTACCGCAGCGCGTCCGCCGAGCCCGAGGACTTCGACTCCTTCTGGGCCAAGACGCTCCAGGAAGCCCGCGATCACGACCTCGCCGCCCGCTTCGAACCGGTCGACACCCCGCTGAAGACCGTCACGGTCCACGACGTCACGTTCGCCGGGTTCGGCGGGCATCCGATCAAGGGCTGGCTGACCGTGCCGGCGTGGGCGAACTCCCCGCTGCCCACGGTCGTCGAGTTCATCGGGTACGGCGGCGGACGCGGACTCCCGCACACGCATCTGCTGTGGGCGTCGGCCGGCTTCGCGCACTTCGTGATGGACACCCGCGGCCAGGCGAGCGCGTGGGGCGGGGGCGAGACCCCGGACCCGGTGGGCAGCGCCCCCGCTTTCCCGGGGTTCATGACACGGGGGATCGAGGACCCCGAGACCTACTACTACCGGCGGCTGTTCACGGACGCGGTGCGCGCGGTGGAGGCGGCCCGCTCGCACCCGCTGGTCGACGCGGCGCGCGTCGCGGCGCTGGGCGGAAGCCAGGGCGGCGGCATCACCATCGCGGTCGGCGCTCTGGTGCCCGACCTGGCGGCGGTCGCCCCCGACGTACCGTTCCTGTGCGACTTCCCGCGTGCCACGGTTCTCACGGACCGCACCCCGTACCGGGAGATCGGCAACTACCTCAAGACCCATCGCGGCCGCACCGAACAGGTTCGGCGCACCCTCTCCTACTTCGACGGGGTGCACTTCGCCGCGCGCGGCCGGGCACCCGCCCTGTTCTCCGCGGCCCTGGAGGACCAGACCTGCCCGCCGTCGACGGTCTTCGCGGCCTTCAACGCCTGGGCGAACGAGGACAAGGAGATCGAGGTGTACGACTTCAACGACCATGAGGGCGGCGGCCCTTACCAGCAGGCCGCGCAGTTGCGCTGGCTGCCCGCGCGCGTCTGAGGCCCGTGATGGACACGATCACCGCGGCCCGGCGCTTCGTACGGGTGTGGGAGCGAGGCTGGGCGGCCCATGACGTCGAAGCGATCCTGGAGCTGTACTCGGACGCGTGCGTCCACCGGTCCATGCCGTTCCGGGAGCCCCACCGCGGCCGGGACGAGCTCGCCGCGTACCTGCGCTGGTCCTTCGCGTCCGAGACCACGACCGACGTTCGCTTCTCCGACCCGCTGGTCGGCCAGGACGGCCGTGCGGTCGCGGAGTTCCGCGTCCTCGCGCAGGAGGACGGCCGTCCCACGACACTCGCGGGCTGTGTCCTCGTCCGCTTCGACGCCGCGGGACTCGCGGTGGAGACACGGGACTACTGGCACAGCACCCCAGGGTCCGTACCCGCTCTCCCCTGGCTGACGGCTTAGGCCCTGACGCGGCGGAGCGGGGCATCGAGGCAGGGAGGCGGGTGGGGGCATCCAGGCAGGGGGAAGGACAGGAGAGCAGGAACAATCGTCGGACGGCCACGGACCCATGGAGAGCCGGGACCGTCGGACGGTCGTGTCAGAAGAGGCTGTCCCACCGGGCGTCCACGCTCCACGCGCTCGCGCCCGACGCGTAGTCGGCGAAGAGCGTGGCCACCTGGTCCTTCTCGTCCAGCACGCAACGGTAATGGCGTTCCGGGGCGCCGTCCCGGTGTTCGACAGCGAACCCGCCCGTGGTCAGGCCCGCGTTCGGACCGTGACCGACCTGGAGGAAATGGCCGCTGCGCCTCTCCAGGATCAGGAACCAGTTCTCCTCGGACAGCCGGTGCACGGCACGTTCGATCACGTCGAGGTCGGCGTCCTCCACCTTCGGCCCGACGCAGGGCTGAAGACTCAGTCCGTCCGTCGCGCGCAGCGCAGGCGGCAGGTGAAGCACTTCCGTCTGCGGGTCGAAGCAGACGAGTCCGTGCCGACCGGCGAGGGCCACCACCTCGGGCGCCACCGCGTCGGCCCGGTCCCAGGACATGGGCATGATCACGTGTGCGGCGGAGACGTCGAGACGTACCGTCCATGGCGACCCCGTCGGCCGCGGACCGTCGGCCGCGGTGTCCGACAGCTCGGGGAACCGCCCGGTCAGCTCCCGATGGAACGCGGGCACGGCCTCACTCGCGA
The DNA here is from genome assembly GCF_036063235.1 of Streptomyces sp. NBC_00386. Lineage (NCBI taxonomy): Bacteria > Bacillati > Actinomycetota > Actinomycetes > Kitasatosporales > Streptomycetaceae > Streptomyces > Streptomyces sp. NBC_00386. Next base: position 8,463,201 of record NZ_CP107950.1, on the reverse strand, counting down.
CGACTCCCGCCCCCGCGAGGTCGCCGTCGCACAGCCGCTCGTACGTTTCGGTGGCCCTGGCGACCGAGACCCGCTCGGACTCGAACCACACCGCAAGATCAAAACTCATGCCGCCTCACATCCATCCGAGCCCAGCCTGTCTCCGCGACCGTACGGCGGGCCACTGACAACGCCGGCACCCCAGCACCCCAGCGCCTCCCGGGATCACGAGCCGTCGGTGACCGGTGCTCCGAGCAGTTCCTGTTCCTCCGGGGTCAGCCGCAGGGCGGCCGCCGCGATGTTCTCGTCCAGGTGGGCCGGATCGGCCGTCCCGGGGATGGCCAGCACGTGCGGCCCGCGGTGGAGGGTCCAGGCGAGCCGCACCTGGGCCGGTGTCGCGCCGTGGGCGCGGGCGACCGTGCGGACCCGGTCGTCCCGCTCCTGCCCGGCGGCCGCCTCCCGGCGCAGTCCGGAGACCGCGAAGAAGGGGACGAAAGCGATGCCGAGCTCGCCGCAGAGGTTCACCAGGCCGCTCTCGTCGGCCCCGCGCGCGTCGAGCCCGTAGGAGTTCTGCACGCAGACGACAGGGGCGATGGACCGGGCCTCGGCGACGTGCTCGGGGCCCACGTTCGAGAGGCCCAGGTGTCGGATCAGACCCGCCTCGCGCAGGTCGGTGAGCGCGCCGAAATGCTCGGCGACGGAGTGCATGTCGCGGCCGTTCCGGCGCAGGTTCACCACGTCGAGCTGGTCCCGGCCCAGCTGCCGCAGGTTCTCCTCGACCTGACCGCGCAGTTGGTCGGGGCGGACCATGGGGTGCCACGCGCCGGACGGGTCGCGGCCCGGACCGACCTTGGTGACGACGACCACGTCGTCCCGGCGGGACGACAGCGCGCGGTTGATCAGCTCGTTGGCCGAGCGCAGCGGGGAGAAGTAGAAGGAGGCCGTGTCGATGTGGTCGACGCCCTGGTCGACCGCCCGGCGCAGCAGGCGGACCGCGAGGTCGCGGTCGATCGGCGGGCCGTCCGAGTTCCCGGCCATGCCGTTGCCGGTCAGGCGCATCGCCCCGTAGCCGATCCGGTTGACCTTCCGGTCGCCCAGTTCCCATGCCCCCGCTGCCCCCGCACTCACCGTGCACCGTCTCCCCTCGTCTCGGCGGACAGTGGGATCACCGCCCGGCCAGAGCCTGGAGTATGAGGCGGCCCAGGGGTGCGCCGACAGGGGTGCGGGCAGGGTGAATCGTCACACCCGATTCGGGAACGAACCGTCACCGCACGGCCGTTGGACCTGCAGAGGGACGTTGGAGAGACGTCCGGTCCGGGTTCCCGAACACGATCGGCCCGGCCGACGCTCCCGTGACCGACCCGAAGCGGGCACAGCGGTCGTCCCCATGACCTGTGGGTCTACGCCCCCGCCCGCGCGGGAGCGAGCGGCCCACGGTCCGACATCGGCACAGCACGGCGGAACGCTTCTGCGGGTCCTCGCCGGTACGCACGGGGGCAACCGGCCCACGGTCCGACATCTGCGCGCACTGCGGCGGAACGCCTCTCCGATCCCTCGCCGGGTACGCGCGGCGGCGGCTGTTGGCCGGAGGACGCTCGCCCGCCGTTTCCCCTCGGTGACCGAGGCCGCCGCTGACTGTCCACGCAGGGTTTCCCTCCGACCCGCGCGGGCGGAACGGCGGCTCGCACGCCCCCGGCCGGGGACTTTCGGACAAGGCGGGTTCGGCAGGCATCGCGATCTCGCGGACCCGGAAACGGGGTCCCGCCGAGGTGCCGGACGGACCGCGCGGGCCCGCACGGCTCAGTCGGTCCAAGGCAGTCGCCACTCTCCGGCGCCGGCGGCGGCGCGCTTCGAATGCGGCCCGGGCCGACCGGGGGCGCGGGCTGAAATCGGCCGAAGTCCCGGGACACCCTTTCCTAGTGGTTTAGACCAATGCTAGATGTGGTGGCGCACCGAGCTCACACGGCTACATTTTGTCACCACGCAGGAGGCGCGGACATGGCCCGCACCACCCATCCGTCCGACCACGAACCGCTGTACGCACGGATCGCCGCACAACTGCTCGGCGAGCTGCGCGACGGGATCATCCCGCCCGGGGAACGACTGCCGGGGGAACGCGAGTTGGCCAACCGGTTCGGCGTCAGCCGGGAAACCGTACGCCAGGCGCTGCACAGATTGCGGCGCGACGGCCAGGTATCCACCGACCGGCGCGGCAGCCACGCCACGCTGTCCGGCACCGGCGCCGAGCACGTCCCGTCCCTCGACTTCCCCGTCGGCGCGCACACCGGCGAACCCGACGGGTGCCGGCGGACCACCGTGACCTGGGAAACTCCCCCACCGGAACACGCCGAGGCCCTCGGACTCGCCCCGCTGCGGGCGACGTTGGTCCACCGCTACGAGTCCGCCGCGGCCGACGGCAGCGGACTGCGCTCGGCCGTGACCTCGTTCTCCGCCATCGCGGTGACGGAGGTGGAGGAGCTCGCCCGCTACCGCGACCGCGCGAACGGCCACGCCTCGGCGCAGCTGTCACGCGCCTACGACTGGATGCGCAAGGCGGGTCTGACCCTGCACCATCGGGACGCCATCACCAGGCTCCCGCAGTCGGTTCGGGTCACCCGGCGCGTGCACGACCAGTACGACCGCCCCCTGGAGATCACCGACCTGACTGTGGCCGCCCAACAGGACGCCCTGGTCTACGAGTTCACGCTGCCTGCGGCCAAGTGAACCTGCGGATCGGTGAACGGTGTCGGCCCAGTACCCCCGAAGCTGTCGCGAGGTGGCAAGCAACTCTCTGAAGCCGATCTCCCCGCAGGACCACTCCACGCGAACGCCGGACGCGACGACACCTTGATCCTTTCGGTTCCGTGCCTGTTCAATCAGCAGATGACTGAGATCGATGTCGACCTTGGCACCGTCACCACGCCCTCCGGAATGCTCGTGCTGGGGATGGCGGGCTGGATCGACTACTGGCCGCAGGCGGGCCGCCCGCTGTCCGAACGGGCCCGGACCGCAGTAGCCACCGGCGGCGGCCACCTGCACGGGCCCGAAGGCAGCGAGCCGCCCGCTTGGACGTGCGAGGCGATCGCCGTGGAGGCCGCCACAGACCGGCCCCTGCGCGTGCGGGCCCGTACATCGGCCTCACCCTTCGACGGGGAACCGACGATCGCCGTCCTGGAGGTCGGCCTCGGCCTGCCCTGGCCCGGCCCCGATGGCGGCGAACCCGTGCAGCTCGGCGACCTTCCGGTCGACCGATGCGGCATGGTCCTCGGCGACGCCCAGGCGCTGGACGGCTTCATCGGCTTGGACGGCCAGTCCACCGACGGCCTGGCGGACGTCACCTACTGGGGCAAGTACGAAGACACCGTCCATGCGCAGTTCGGCGGTGACCGCATCCCGCAGCACCCCAGCGGACACGGGCCACGCGGGTGGCTCGACCTCCCTCTGGCCGAGGCCCAAGCGGTCGCCGAACGGCTCCGGACCTGGACCCGCGAAGGACCCGGCAACGGGCTGATGGTCGCCGTCGACGCCCACACCGACTTCCACCGATTCAACCGGGCCGGATGGAACCACCCACTACTGGCCGGCCTCATCGACCTCGGCGGCTGCCCAGTACTCGGCATCAGTTGGGACCCTGGGGACCACTCCATGCGCCACCGCGGAGAGCGGGCCTACGGACAGGTCTACCCCGCCACCCTCGAAGCCCGCGCCGGCGAAGCGGTACTGCGCTGGACCATCCCGCCGCACGACCCTGGCCTGTGAACCGCACCCCGGCTGGGACCGTGCCGGAAGAACCCAGTTGAGCTGGACGGCTCAGCCAGGCGCACCCAGCAAGCGGTGAGACGACAGCCTCGAGCCCTCAGCCGTAGATCGGGAAGGACGCCTGGAACGCCAGGCGCTCGTCGGCCCCGTCGCCGATGCGGGCGAGAACCCCATCGAGCGCGATGAACTCCTCCCAAGCCGCCCGGCCAGACGCTTCGGCCAGCCGAGCCACGACGAGATCCTCCAGGTCGGGAACGCGCTTGTTCTTCCAGATCTTGTCGGCGAGGCTCACCAAGAGATCTTCCGAACCGACACGCGACTCCGCCCACGACGCATGCGTCGCGGCAAAGCGGGCCAGCTCCCGGCTGACGCCATGGCCGAGCAGAAGAGTCTGCCCCGCCTCCTCATGCGCCGCCCCTGGCCCGGAGAGCTCCGAGACGTGCACCGTCTTTCCTACGTCGTGCGTCGCAGCCCCGAAGAGCACCGCCTCTCGGTCGAACGTCACGGTGGGGCAGCGCTGCTCCACCCAGTCGGCCAACTGGTGCGCGACATCATGGACAGCCCGCAGGTGAGCCGCCAACCGCGGCGGACTTCCCAACTCCGACAGAAGCTCTGCAACACGATCCGGCAGAGGGAGCAGAAGCGAGTCGAGGGTGCCGCTCATGGCCCTCGACAAGACAGTGTTGGCCATCACCGCGTCAGGGTACTGACCACAGCCTCCTGTTGTGTCCGTACGGGGAACCTCCACCGAACAGACGTGGTGCCCGGCGGAAGAGATCGACCTGCCCTGACGGCGTCTCATTTGAGGCGACTGCCTGGTCTTGGAGGGCCGCAGGATTCAAGCCCTGCACGGTAGAAGCGGCTGGCCCGGCTACGGCGCTGACGCCGCTCAGGGCTCGTCTCAACGGGCGGTATGCGGCAACGGCCTGATTACGTAAGGCTGCTTGTCACTTCATGGCGGCTTCGGGAGTACCCGGCCGTGTCACGCGGCGCCGGCAGGCCCTCCCGGGGTGTCCTCACGTGTGGCCACGACCATCCGGGCTCGCGGGCTGCCGTCCCGTCGCCGGCCGAACTCGTTCAGCGCGTGAAGCTCCGTCCGGAATCCGGCCCGCGCCAGTTCCCGCTCCACGTCGCCCAGCCGGAACGTGCGGTAGTACATGACGAAGGTCGGACGCCGGACGGCGTTGCGCACCCGCATCACCGTGTCGAAGCCCAGCATGACCCAGTACCAGAGCGAGCCGGGCCGCGGCGGAGCCATGATCGGGAAGGCGAGACGTCCGCCCGGGCGCAGGACGCCGTGGACGCCGGCGAACAGGCCGGGCAGCTCGTGCGGCAGAAAGTGCCCGAAGGCGCCGAAGCTCACGACGAGGTCGAAGGCGGGCCCGAAGGGCAGGGCGCGGGCGTCGGCGCGCACGAGGGCGACCGTCGGCGACCGGCCCTCGCCCGCCGGGGACGGTCGATCACCGGCCGCCGAAGAAGGTGGACCACCAGCCGCCAAGGACGGTGAATCACCGGCCCCGAGCCGCGAGCGCCCGACCGCCAGCATGCCCGTGCTGATGTCGACGCCGGTGACGCTCTCCCGGCACAGCTCCCGCAGGACCTCCATGCCCGCGCCGGTGCCGCAGCAGAGGTCGAGTCCCGCGGCGAACGGCCCCATCGGCGCGAGGGCGCTCCCCACGGCTTCGAGGATCGCCTCCGGGGTCCGGAACGGCGTGTGGTCGAACTTGGGTGCGAGCAGATCGTAACCGTGTTCGACCGACGAGAGTGCCTGCACGGTCAGCTCGCGGAGGGTGGGACCTTGCGGGGAGAACATCTCGCCGAGCTTAAGGGCTGCGGGGCGGCGGAGGCGCGCGCCTGCGTGGACGGCCGCGGTCGCGGTGCGGTCGGTTCGGAACGCCGCCGCCGTCACCCATGACGCCTCGTCGGCCGGGTATCGGCAGGGGCGCCCGGCACGCACGCCGCCCTTCCCCGGCCGGGCACCCCGATCCGGGCCAGGGCACCCCCGCGTCCGGGCCGGGAGGCGACCAGCGGCCGAGCGGCGGCCCGTGGGGCAGCGGACGCCCGGTGCGCTGATCTATCGTCACCGGCATGACCTCGTTCCGCCCCGCCCCCGCCTGGCTGGCCGACGCCGTCTTCTACCAGATCTATCCGCAGTCGTTCGCCGACTCCGACGGTGACGGCATCGGCGACTTCGCCGGGATCACCGAGCGCCTCGACCACCTCGCGTGGCTGGGCGTCAACACCGTCTGGCTCAACCCGTGTTTCGTGTCTCCGTTCGGCGACGCCGGGTACGACGTCGCCGACTACCTCCACGTCGCACCCCGCTACGGCACGAACGACGACCTCGCCCGCCTCGTCGACGAAGCGGGCCGCCGCGGGATCCGCGTCCTGCTCGACCTCGTGGCGGGCCACACCTCCGACCAGCACCCCTGGTTCCGGGCCGCGATGGACGATCCGGACGACGACCGGTACGTCTGGGCACCCGAGGGCCGCCTCCCGGACGGATTCGTCCCCTCCCCCGGGACCCGCCCGGGGGCGTACCTGCCGAACTTCTTCGCGTTCCAGCCCGCCCTCAACTTCGGCTACGGGCGGCCCCGTCCGGACGAGCCCTGGCGCCTGCCGGTCGACGCACCGGGTCCGCGCGCCAACCGCGCCGCGCTGCGCACGGTGATGGACCACTGGCTGGGCCTCGGACTGGCCGGCTTCCGTGTGGACATGGCCGCCTCGCTCGTGAAGGACGACCCGGACAAGCGGGAGACCGCCGCGGTCTGGACGGAGTTGAGGCACTGGCTGGACGGCGCGCACCCAGAGGCCGTGCTGCTCTCGGAGTGGGGCGAACCCGAGGTGTCCGTCCCGGCGGGATTCCACGCGGACTTCTTCCTCCAGTTCGGCGGCCCCACCGACGGGCTCGCCCTGCGCTCGCTGTGGAGCAACGGCGAGGGCACGGTCAACGAGGCCTGGGACCCGCTCGACTGCTTCTTCGACGCCGAGGGCCGCGGCTCACCGCGTCCCTTCGTGGAGGCCTGGCGCGGTGCGGCCGACGCGCTCGGCGAGCACGGGTTCATCGCGCTGCCGACCGCCAACCACGACTTCTCCCGGCTCAACTGCGGCCCCCGCACGGCCGGTCAGCTGCCCGTCGCCTTCGTCTTCCAGCTCACCTGGCCGACCCTGCCGGCGATCTACTACGGCGACGAGATCGGCATGCGCTACGTTCCGGGACTGCCCGAGAAGGAGGGCAGTGTCCTGGGCCCGCGCTACAACCGCGCGGGTTCCCGTACGCCGATGCAGTGGGACGAGGGCCCCAACGCCGGTTTCTCCACGGCCCCTTCCGACCGCCTGTACCTCCCTCTCGACCCGCTCCCGGACCGCCCGACGGTCGCCGCCCAGCGGGCCGACGACACCTCGCTCCTGCATCTCGTACGCCGCCTGGTCGCGTTGCGCACCGGCACACCGGAGCTGGGGCCGGCCGGCTCGGTCGAGGTGGTGCACGCCGGATACCCGTTCGTGTACGTGCGGGGCGGCCGATATCTCGTCGTGGTCAACCCTCGTCGGGAACAGGCGAGTTGTTTCGTCGAGTGGGCCACCGGCCTCCGCTCCCTGGAATCGGACGGCGTCGGGATCGACGCCGGCACGGTGAGCGCCCGGGGATTCGGCTACGGCGTGTTCGAGCTCGCCGACGCACGGCGCGGATCCTGACCGACCGCCGTTCCCGCCCCGCGCCCCGGCCGCCGAGCCGACGCCCGGCCCGCCCCCGTCACGGCGGGCGGGGCCGGGTCAGCCTCCCAGGCGAAGGCAGGCCAGCCAGACGTCCGGGGTGCTGGGGACGGCTTCCTCCGCGCGTGAAGCGGTCCGCGTGGGGCCGGCCGCCTTCGGCCGTGCGCGGCGGGCGAACAGCAGGCGAAGTGCGGGAAGGCCTGACAGGGATACGGGGGCTGCCGGGGATACCTGGCCTGCCGGGGTCGTGGGAGCCTGAGCGGTCATGAGAGCGAGCCTCCTGGGGCTGGGGGTCCGGTGTGTCCGCGCTCCCGCCCGATACCGGCCAGGAGCGCTGCTTCACCCCACCGACGAAGAGCCCCTACGCCGATCGACACTCCGCGAGCCGCTTCTCCAGAACGTTGCCTCCTGTTTCCCTGAGCACCCCTCTTTTCCTCGTCTATACAGGTCAGCAGGTGCGGCGCCATCCCGACCGTGTTGATCATTCACGGGCTTTCACCGTCCTTCCGGACCCAGATCGGCCCCAGAGAAGCCCCGTCGGCAGGCTGTCCCGGCTTCAGCCGGGCGGACTTCCGGCTGAAGCGCCGGGCACGAAAGCCCCTCCAACGCAGACCCCTTGCGGAGCAGGGAAGCCCAAGGTGATCCCCGGCGCCGGGCGAGGCCCACTCGCACCCTCCGAAGCCATAATCCACGTCGCGATGATCGATCTCAGACGAACGCGTCGGCGACCAGCATCGGAGGGAACAGGCCATGCTCGACGACGCCCGGGGTGGCGCCGAGCAGCGCGGCCACGCCCGCGAGGTCGTCGACGCCACCGTGGTAGTCACATTCCGTAATGATGTTGACCCCCTCCGTCACCACCTTCGTGGCTCCGCGATGAGGTCTCCGGCCTGCGGGTCCGGCATGACTTACCCGTTGACGGGGCCGCTCACCAGAGTCTCGGGTGAACGACCGACGCTGTGGCCAGCTCGTCGGCTTCGGGGTGTACTGGGAGATGTGCGGCGCGCGCCCACGAGCGGAGGCCGCAATACACTCTCCGAGGCGATTCTCGTGAATAGACACACCAGAGGATTCATCGCCGCCACTGGATCGGCGCTTCTCCTGTCCGCGACGACCGTCGCGTACGCCCAAGGCAACAGCCACAGTCCGGCAAGCGGTGCACACGCAGCGGCGTCGGCCGTGAGCACTTCGTCCTCCGCGACGGTGTCCACCAAGTCCACACCGCTCGGCAAGATCCTGGTCAACGGCAAGGGACACACCCTTTACCTTTTCCAGTCCGACCAGAAGAACAAGTCCACGTGCAACGGGGACTGCGCCAAGGCCTGGCCGCCGTTGAAGGCGAACGGAAAGACGATCGCCAAGGGCGGCGTCAACAGCAAACTCCTCTCGGCCATCACGCGCAGCGACGGCTCGAAGCAGGTGACGTACAACGGCCACCCGCTCTACACGTTCACCGATGACACAAAGGCCGGGCAGACCAACGGCCAGGGGATCGACGCCTTCGGCGCCAAGTGGTACGTGCTGGGCACTGATGGCAAGCAGATCACCAAGCAGTCGTCGTCACAGAGCGGCGGCTACTGACCAGCCCACCTGGCACAGCTGTTCGATCCTGTCCCTTGTCCACACCTCCCAGGACAGTGGTGAGGACCCGCACTGTGGCGGCTGCGGGTCCTCACCCACAACCCCACGACGGCAGCACGAGCACTGCCGCAGCAGGCGGTGGCTTACGTCCCGCGGACGCGCGGGGCCGAATCAGCCCGGCAGCAGCAGTCAGAGCTCCTGGCCGGAGTGCCTGGTGCGCGATGGTGAGAGCGCGTGCCGCATCGCCACGCTTCTACCGGCGTCCGCCCTCAGCCTGATCGTCAGGCGCCCGACGTTGAGATGCGGTGGCGTTGTTTCAGGGAGTGCCGCAGCTGGTGGCTCCGCCGGGGCAGGTGACGCTGCCGCTGGACGCCATGCCCGCGATCCCCAGCACCAGGACGATGAGAGCCAGGATGATCACAGGTACGTTGTCTGCAGCCCAACTGTCTTGCTCGCGTGGAGGTTTCGGAGCGTTGGGCCGTGGGCTCACATTGTCGCGTGCGGGTTCGGCACCAGGGCCGCCATTCCCTCTGTCACCATCGCGTCACCCGTCGTCGTTGCCTCTTTCACGATGACACGGCATCGGACCTCACACGTCAAGCCCCGCGCCGTGCGGGCTCTCCGAACAGACGTCCATCCACGGGACGGTGAACGCCATCGGCCGCACCCCGCAGCCGGGACACGATCGGGGGTGGCCCCGGCTGCGCACGAACTCCGTCAACTCCTGCGCTTGGGCGCGGCCTTGGCAGCCCGGCTGCCCGAACGCCGTCGCGGGCCCGGTGGGCGTGCCCGCGAGGGCGGGAGGCGGGTTTCGGGGCGTCACAACGATGGGCTGGTGCGCCAGCGCGCGGCCAGCCGCTTCGGCGCCGCGGTGCGTGCACTGCCGTTCATGTCTTCCCCCTCCCTTGTCCGCCATCGACCGTCCGTGCACGCGCACCCTTCACCGGCAAGGCAGGCGCCGTGTCACACGGCACCGATCTCGGCTTTCCCATGATCAGTTGCCTCCCACCTGCAACCCTGCCGAGGCCGTCGGCGCCCCCTCGTCTACCGCTTCCCTGCCTGCCCGCCGGCTGACTGCCGGGCGGGTGGGCCGGGGCCTTCATCGCGTAGGCAAGGTCGGCAGTGGTCCGGGAACCGGTCCGGTGACCCGCTCCGGTGCTTTCGGCCGGGGCGGTGGTGGTACGCGGCATCGGTCGGCCGGCCTGTCGCCGCCGCCTTCGATAACGGTGAGCAGCCGTCTTAGCCGGACTGCAGGTGGCTGAGAAGCCTCTCCAGATGGGCTGTCAGGTTCTTGTGACGCCGTAGTTCACGGATCCGCTCGACAGGCAGCTCGCGCCAGTTGCTGCCGAGAGCGCCGGCGTCCGCCCGATCTGCACGGCACTCGACGATCTTCGCTCCAGGCCGTAGGCATACCGAGACCGACGACCGTTTGCTTGCGGGAACGCCTATCGATCTGGGCGAGCTCATCCTCAGCGCCGGCGAGACCGGCGCGTAGTCCTTCGGCTTCGCCGGGCAGCAATAAGGTCGACCGAATGGCCCATTTACCGGTTGTTGGTGAACTGCGGGTCCTTCTCCTGGTTGTAGATCTCCTCACCGGATGCGTTGTAGGCATGGACGTAGGGACTCGGGCCCGCATAGTGCGAGCCGGGGTTGTCGACGGAGAGAGCCGCCGCGTAGACGAACGCGCCGCCCGCCATGACCGCCGGGTACTGCTTCGGATTATCGCCGTAGCTGATGGCGATCTTGGCAATGTTGGATGTGTAATGCCCGGCGCCCAACATGAGATATCGCCCCTTGCCGGCGGCCTCGCGAATGGAGTCGAAATACTCGATCGTACGACCGGTGCCCCACAGGCGATTGTTGATGAACGTGGGCGGGGAATCCTGACTGTTGCCCTTGTCGCCCTTTGACTGGCATTGCACGTACTGATCGGCGGAGTTGACGGCGATGACCACACCGTCCCCGCCCCGCGAGGCGATGGGAGCGCGGGCCGCGACCACCGCGTGGTAACTCGAGGCATCCGAGCCCAGGCAGGAGGCCAGGATCTTGGCGACGGTCCCCGCGTCGATCGGGCTCGTCGTCCCGCTGGTGATGGCGAACGCGTCCGGGGTGGAAGTCGTGCGAGTCGATGACGGCGCCGACCCGGCTCCGGCCGACGTGGAGCCACGCGTTGTGATCGGACTCGGTGGTGCGGCGACGCTCGTCGGGTTTCCGGCAGGATTGGCAAGAAGCGGCTTGGCATCCCCTATCCCGCTGAAGACGGCCACGGCCGCGACGCTCACCGCCGCGACGCCGGTGGCAACACCCAGCGGCACTCCCCACCTGCGTCGCAGCGAAGCACGGTTGTCCTCTGGATCGATCTTCATCAGTAGCTCCTCTCGGGTCCGCCGGTGGTTCGGCAGATCACGATCGGAAGGAGCCGCGGGAATGCCCGGCATGTCATTCATCGTGCGACCTCTTCCGCGTTGACGGGACTCCTCGAACTGAATGACGCCGGAACCGTGGATCTGCCGACGAGGTCGGCCCCCAGCCTCCGCCGCGCGCGGTGCAGTCTGGACTTCACGGTTCCGACCGCCACCTCCAGCGTTGCCGCAGCCGCCTGCTGATCCAGGCCCGACCACACGCAGAGCTCGACGACCTCGCGTTCATGGCGCGGCAGCCGAGCCAGCGCCCGGTGGATCTCCGACATACGACGCTCGTCGTCGACCAGGACGGCGACGCGGTCCGCGTGGTCGCCCACCGACTCGTCGTGCGAGACGAGCCGGCGCAGCAACGCCTCGGCCCGCCTCAGCCGCCGCCTGGTGTTCGACAACAGGCGGTCGGCGATGCCCAGCAACCACGGCAGGGCCGAGTCGCGGTCCAGCACCGTCTCCGATCGCCGACGCCAGGCATGCAGGAACACGGTCGACGTGAGGTCTTCGGCCTCGGACCAGTCGGCCGTCCGCCGGAACAGGTGGTTGTAGACGGTCTTCCCGTGACGGTCGAAGATCCGACCGAACGCCTCCCGGTCGCCGTCGACGGCCCTCGCCCACAGTTCTCGATCAGATATCCCTCCGACCGGTACGGCGGGACCAGCGTCATTCAGTTCCATGCCCTATACGTGTCCGGCAACCGGCCGAAGGTTCCCGCTGAACCAGATCCGCTTTGACGGACTCGGATCCAACCGGCCAGAGCGACGGTGCCGGTTGGAGGCAGACGGCGCTGCCCCTGCTGCCGGAGAAGTGGTCGCCCGAACAGATCGTCGGGCACCCGCGTCTGCGTCACGGGGACGACCCACGGACGCAGATCACCCACGAGACGATCTACCGGACGATCCACACCACCCGCTGACAGGTGGTCCCCCTCGAACTGTGCAGGCGCGTTCGAACTGGCCGCCCGATCCGGAAGAACAAGCGCCACACGGTGAAAGGCCAGTGGCGTTCACAGATCACCGACGCCCGACCGATCGAGGAACTGCTCCGGCAGTATCTGCCCAAAGGAACAAACCTGTCGACGTTCAGCCAGGACGAGCTTGACGCCATCGCGACGAAGTTCAACAACCGGCCGCGCGAGTGCCCGGGATTTCGCACATCAGCCGAGAGTGTCGCCTTGACCGGTCGAATCCAAATCAACACCTGCCGCCTCACCGACAACACCCTGAAGGGAGCCTTCACTCGTCTCTGTCACTCAACATCCGGCATTACAACGCCACTTGCTCTAATGAAGACTGAGTCACTACAGTCGCCACCCGAACCTTTGCTCGGTTGTTCACTCGCTGGGGTGACAGCAAAGGATCACCGCTCGTCGGCGTATTCGGCAGGCGGCCGAAAGAAGAAGGAGCTCGCTTTCGTGGCGTCCCACCGTCGACCCAAACAGCCGAGCCGCACCCGTGTGACCGTGCTCACCACAGCCGCCGCTGCCGCCGTTGCCCTCAGTGCCAACGTCGCCAATGCCGCGCCGTCCGAGAAGCCCGACAAGGACGAGGTCAAGACCAAGGTCGACAAGCTCTACCAGGAGGCCGAGCAGGCCACGGAGAAGCTCGACGGCGCCCAGGAGAAGCAGAAGGAACTGCAGAAGGAGATCAACTCCCTGCAGGACAACGTCGCCCGCGGCCAGGAAGAGCTCAACGAGCTGCGTGACGGCCTCGGTTCGATGGCCAGTGCCCAGTACCGCACCGGTGGCATCGACCCCTCCGTGGCGCTCTTCCTCTCCTCGGACCCGGACGACTTCCTGGACAAGGCCTCGGCCATGGACCAGCTGACCGCTCAGCAGGCCGAGTCGCTCAAGAAGGTCCAGGAGAAGCAGCGTTCGCTCGCCCAGCAGCGCTCCGAGGCCTCCGCGAAGCTCAAGGACCTCGCCGACACCCGGACCAAACTCGCGAGCAAGAAGAAGGAAGTCCAGAGCAAGCTGGGCGCGGCGCAGAAGCTCCTGAACACGCTGACGGCGCAGGAGAAGGCGGCGCTGGCCACCCAGGACCAGCAGCGGGCCACCCGCGCCGACGAGCGGGTCGACCTCGGCACCACCAAGGCCGCCTCGGGACGCGCCGCCGCCGCGTTCGCCGCCGCCCAGAGCGTGATCGGATCACCGTACGCGTACGCCCACTCCGGCCCCAGCACCTTCGACTGCTCGGGCCTCACCTCCTGGGCGTACGCCCAGGCCGACGTGACCATTCCGCGCACCTCGCAGGCCCAGGCCAACGCGGGCACCCGCATCTACTCGCAGAGTGATCTACAGGTCGGCGACCTGGTCATCTTCTACGGCGACCAGCACCACGTCGGCCTCTACGCCGGCAACGGCCAAGTGCTGCACGCCCCGCACACCGGCGCGTTCGTCCGCAACGAGTCGATGGCCGACATGCCCTTCCAGTTCGGCGTCCGGATCTGATCCGTGCCTCGGTCCGGGGCTGCGGTGCGGTCTTGGTTCACGGGGTTTCACCGTCCTTCCGGACCCGGATCGGACCCTGAGAAGCCCCGCCGGGGGCCTGCCCCGGCTCCAGCCGGGCGGGCTTCCGGCTGAAGCGCCGCACGAAAGCACCTCCACCGCAGGGCCCCTACGCCGATCGACACTCCGCGAGCCGCTTCTCCAGAAATCTCCGCTCGGCCGCGTTCTCCACCAGTGCGAGGGCCCTGTCGTACGCATCGGCGGCCTCCACCGTGCGTCCGGCGCGGCGCAGCAGGTCCGCGCGGGTGGCGGGCAGCAGGTGGTACGTGTCCAGCTCGCCCTCCGCCTCCAGTTCGGCGACCAGGGCGAGCCCGGCGTCGGAGCCTTCGGCCATGCCCACGGCGACCGCCCGGTTGAGCCGGACCACGGCGGAGGGCACGAAACGCCGGAGCTCGCCGTAGAGGCCGGCGATGTCGGCCCAGTCGGTCTCCTGCGCCGTGGCGGCGGTGGTGTGGCAGGCGGCGATCGCGGCCTGGATCTGGTACGGGCCGGGGCGACCGCGGCGCAGGGCGGTCTCCAGGAGTGCGGCGCCCTCGTCCGCCTCGGACGTGTTCCAGGCGGTACGGTCCTGGTCCTCCAGCGTGACCAGGTCGCCGGAGGCGTCGACGCGGGTGCCGCTCCGGGCGTCGTGGAGCAGCAACAGCGCGAGCAGTCCGAGGACTTCGGGCTCGTCGGGCATCAGTCGGGCCATGACGCGGGCGAGGCGGATCGCCTCGGCGGAGAGGTTCGCGCGCACGAGATCGGCACCGGCCGTGGCGGCGTACCCCTCGTTGAAGAGCAGATAGAGCACGCCGAGGACACCGGTGGTGCGTTCGGGCAGGAGGTGCGCGGGCGGTACGCGGTAGGGGATGCCCGCGTTGCGGATCTTCCGCTTGGCGCGCACCAGCCGCTGCGCCATCGTCGCCTCGGGGACGAGGAAGGCGCGCGCGATCTCCGGCGTGGTCAGCCCGGCCAGGGTGCGCAGGGTGAGCGCCACCCTGGCCTCGATGGCCAGCGCCGGATGGCAGCAGGTGAAGACCAGCCGCAGCCGGTCGTCGCCGACCCCGCTCCCGTCGCCGGAATCCGGGTCGTACGCGTTGTACGGCCCCTCGTCGCGTGCCGACACCGCCACCTCCCGCAGTTTCTGCGCGCCGACCGCCTCGCGGCGCAGCACGTCCAGGGCACGGTTGCGGGCGGTCGTGGTCAGCCAGGCACCGGGGCGGCGCGGTACTCCGTCGCGCCGCCACCGGTCGAGCGCCTGGGCGAAGGCGTCCTGCGCGCACTCCTCGGCGAGGTCCCAGTCGCCGGTCACCCTGATCAGGGTGGCGACGACCTGGCCCCACTCCTCACGGAACGCGGCCGCGACCGCCTCCTCGACTCCGTCGTTCACTCCCAGAGCGGCCGCACCTCCACCGAACCGCCGCCCAGCGCCGCCGGATGCCGGGACGCGAGCGCGATGGCCTCGTCGAGGTCGGCGACCTCGATGATGTCGATGCCCGCGACGTACTCCTTCGATTCGACGAACGGTCCGTCGCTGAGCAGGACTTCGTCACCCTGGACCCGGACGGTGGTGGCGTCGGCGGCCGGCCGCAGGCGGGCGCCACCGATCACGATGCCGCGCTCGCGCACCTCCTGGACGTACGAGGTGAACCGGGGGTCGTCGGCGAGCTCCTCGGGGCCGAGTTCCTCGCCGTCGGCCGGCGTGCAGATGAACAGGGCGTACTTCACGGCCGTGTCTCCCCGGCCGGCGGGCGGCCCGCGGCGGACGGCACGGACGTGTGCTCGTGGACGATCTGCCAGCGGTCGCCGGCCGCACGGTAGCCCGTGGTGACGCGTGCGGTGGTGTCGAGAGTGGTGCCGTCGGCGAGCGGGGCACGCAGACGCACCAGGGCGTGGCTGAAGGCGACGCTCTCGTCGATCCGCACCCGGAAGTCGAGCACCTCACGGTCGGCGGGGCCTGCGAGCGTCGCGAACCACTGTTCCTGCGCCTTGCGCAGGGCGTCGGCGCCGCTCTGTTCCATTCCGCCGACGGGGTGGAACACCTCGACGTCGGGGGCGTAGCAGGCCATCGCCCGGTCGATGTCACGTTCGCGGAGGGCCTCGGTGAGCCGGCCGTCGAGGCGGCGGATCTCTCCTTCGGCGTCCTCGTCGTCCCAGAACGGGCGGATCTCCATGGCGCCGATCGTCGCGACGGGGTGTTTCGCGGCGGCCTCGATCGCCTCCTCCATGTCGGCGCAGTCGAGGATGTCGAAGCCGGCGACGTACTCCTTCGTCTCGGCGAACGGCCCGTCGGTGCGCAGCACTTCGCCGTCACGCACCCGGACGGTGACCGCGTCGGCGGGCAGCCGGAGCCGGTGGCCGTGCAGCCGGACGCCGCGCTCGGCGCCCAGTTCCTCGACCCACGGTTCGACGGGCGCCATCCCGGAGGCGTCGGCGGTGTCGTCGCCGCAGACCAGCAGCATGTACTTCATGGTTCCTCCTGGTACTCGTGAGCTTCCTACACCCCGCCGACGAACGGCGCCCCGGCGAATCGACAGGTGGTGAAATCTTTTTCTCGAACGCCGTCAGACGCGGGAGGTGCCGGGCCGCACGGGAAGGACCTGGACGCTGTTGCCGACGAAGCTGGTCTGCTGGGTGAGCTCCGCCTCGGACACGGCGAGGTCCAGGTCGGGGAAGCGGGTGAACAGCCGTTCCAGGGCGATGGTGGCCTCCATCCGGGCGAGCGGGGCGCCGAGGCAGTAGTGGGCGCCGTGCCCGAGGGAGAGGTGGCGGACGGCGTCGGGCCGCCGGGAGCGGGTGATGTCGAAGCGGTCGGCGTCCGCTCCGTGGGCGGCCCGGTCGCGTCCCGCGGCCGAGTAGCCGGCGAGGACGGGCGTGCCCCGGGGAATGACGGTTCCGTCGACGGTCAGGTCCCGCACGGGGTAGCGGAACGGGAAGTAGCTGACGGGGGCGTCCCAGCGCAGGGTCTCCTCGACGACGTCCCCCCAGCTCGATTCGCCCTTCTGGACGGACTCGAGCTGGTCCCGGTGCCCGCACAGCGCCCGTACGGCGTTGGTGATCAGGTTGAGCGTGGTCTCGTGCCCGGCGATGATCATGAGTACCAGGGTGCCGATGAGTTCCTGCTGGCTGAGCCGGTCGCCCTCCTCGTCCCGGGCGGCGATCAGCGCACTGGTGAGGTCGTCGCCGGGGTTCTCGGCGCGGGCGGCGGCGACGGCGCTCAGCACGGCCACCAGTTCGCGGTTGGCGGCGACGGCCTGCTCGGGGCCGATGTCGGTGGCGACGACCTGGTTCGTCAGATGGTGGAGCCGGTCGCGGTACTCGGCGTCGACTCCGAGGAGTTCACCGATGACGCTCATCGGCAGCGGGAGCGCGAAGTGCTCGCGCAGATCGGCCACTCCCCCGCCCTCCTCGGCCGCCGCGTGCAGGCCGTCGAGCAGCCCGGAGGTCAACTCTTCTATGCGAGGGCGGAGTTGCTCGACCCGTCGCACGGTGAAGGCCTTGCTGACCAGGGAGCGCAGACGCCGGTGGTCGTCTCCGTCGGCGGTCGTCATCCCCTGCACGGTGGCGAAGGTCATGAGCGGCCAGCCGGCGGCTATCCTCCCCTCGCCCAGGGCCGTGAAGTGCCGGGCCCCCTTTGCGACGTCCGGGTGGGCGAGGAAGTCCTTCAGCGCCTCGTGCCCGAGCACCACCGCGCCTTCCACCGCGCCGGGCAGCTCAACCGTCGCGACGGCTCCCCGGGCGAGCAGCCGCTGGTTGTCGGCGTGCGGGCAGCCACCCGCGGGGTCCAGACGGTGCGGTGTGCCGGACGAGGTGTCCACCGAATTCTCCTTGCTGCTGGGCCGAGTTGACGGTCGTACGACCCCGTCGGCGTCGTACGACGATCGATTGTGCCTGCTCAGAGCAATGTGCGCAGCAGCTCGGCGAAGCCCTTCGGGTGGGTCAGGTTGCCGTTGTGGCCACCGGGGAAGTGGACCGGTGCGACACCGAGCCCGGCGGCGAGTTCCTCGGCGCAGCGGTAGTCGAACACCTGGCGTGGCGTGGTGCGTCCGGCCGCCGGGACGATGCGGACCGGTCCTCGCCCGAGCGCGGTGATCTCGTCCTGTCCGAGTTCGGCCCGGCTCATGGTCAGGGCGTCGTACTCGACGAAGAAGGTGAAGTTCGCCTCGCGGGAGGCGTCCAAAGGGGGCAGCCCGGCGCCTGGTTCGGCCTCCTGACGGGCCGGGTCGATGCCGAGGATCTCGCCGATCCTGCGCACCCCGGCGATCCACCCGTCCCGGCGGAAGACCTCACGCATCTCGTCCAACTCCCGCCGCGCGCGCAGTTTCTCGGCTTCGGGCAGCATGCCGGGGATGGCGGGCTCGTGGGCGACCAGGACGCTCAGCCGCTCGGACCGCCGCCGGGCGAGCCGGAGTCCGATGACGGCGCCCATGCTGCACCCGAGCATCAGCGCGGGACCGTCGGCGAGGTGGGCCAGCAGCCGGTCCACGTCGTCCACGTGCTCGTCGAGCGTGGCGCCGCGGACCGGGTCGTCGAGAACACTGCGGGACAGTCCGCGCCGGTCGTACGTCACCACGGTGTACGCGTCGACGAGGTGGTCGACCATCGTGTCGCTGCGGTTGGCGTCACCCTCGCCGCTCTGCGACACGAGCAACAGGGGCCCGTCACCACGCACTTCGTAGTGGAGGGCGGCGCCGGGGACGGACAGTCGGCCGGTTCGGGTGGCAGGCATGACGGGCTCCTCCGCTGGTCGCTCGCGTACACCACTCGATGCCGCGTGCCGCCGAACGTACTCCATCATTTTTGATACATCAATAGAGATGCATTATTTCCGATGCATCTTGCTTGATATGATCCGGGCCATGAACGGAGCGGAACTCTTCCTTCTCGGCCGGACCCTGATGAAGATCGGCGAGGAGGCCATCCCCGCCGAGGGGGCCGGACGACGGTCCACGAGCACCCGGTCCATGCTGATCGTGATGCTCGACGTGTACGCCAACCCCGACACGACGGTCGGCGAGGTCGCCGTCCGCACGGGCCTGCCGCAGAGCGCCGTGTCCGCGTGCGTGGCGCGCCTCAGGGAGGCCGGCTCGGTCCTCACCGCGACCGACCCCGCCGACCGCCGCCGCTCCCTGATCCGGCGCAACCCCGAGGTCACAGGCCGCCGGGCCGAAGTCGCGGCGACCCCGATCGACGCGGCACTCGGCGCCGCCCTCGGCACCGAGGACGGCGCGGCGATCGCCGAGACGGTCGACCTCCTGGAGCGGCTCGCCGAACGGCTGTCGCCGGACGTCCTCGGGCGCCTGCGCTGACGTCGGGGCGTCGCCGTCGAGACCACGCCGGCGCGGAGGCGATGAACCCGGCGGAGACCCGAGCAGGCGCTTCACCGGCCCGGACAACCTTCAGCGGTTCGCGCGAACCCGAGCCGTACACCGGGCCCACGACTCGCTGAGACTCGGATCACACCCCAACCACCCCAACCGGTGGTACTCTGCCATCAGCACTCGTGTACGCCTCTCTTCAGGCGCCGGTGCCAGTTCCTTTCCCCCGCTGTCACGCCGTCGATTCCGACGGGCGGACCGGCTTCTCGGCACCACCTCCCGCACGCACCCGGGGATTCCTCCCGTCGCGTCCGAGGTGATGTTCCCGCCGCACCGAGGCGCGCCCCGCGCCCTCCCTTCGCGGCCTCCCCCCTTCCTCACGCATGCCCATGCGATCCCGTCCCCGAGAGGACACCCCATGACCACCACACTCGAACACCCTCCTGTACAGCAGCGGCCCCAGGCCCGGACCGCCACCGGTGTCCTCGACATCGACGGCAACGGGAAGGGGCACCTGCGCTCCCCGAACCTCCTTCCGTCACCCGACGACCTCCAGGTCTCCCCCGCGCTGATCCGCCGTCACGGACTGCGCAAGGGCGACACCGTGGAAGGTGTCCGCGGCGGGTCCCGGACCCTCACCGAGGTCGAGCGGATCAACGGCCGCACCCCCGAAGAGCTGCGCCGCCGCCCGCACTTCGGCGACCTCACCCCGCTGCACCCGCGTGACCGGCTCCGACTGGAGCACCCGGCGAGCGGACCGGCCGGACGGCTCATGGACCTGGTCACGCCCGTCGGCAAGGGCCAGCGCGGCCTGATCGTCGCCCCGCCCAAGACCGGCAAGACGGTGCTGCTCCAGCAGATCGCCGCCGCCGTGGCCGGCAACCACCCCGAATGCCATCTCATGGTGGTGCTGCTCGACGAGCGGCCCGAGGAAGTCACCGACATGCGGCGCTCCGTACGCGGCGAGGTCTACGCCTCCACCTTCGACCAGACGCCCAGGCAGCACATCGCGCTCGCCGAGCTCGTCGTCGAGCGGGCCAAGCGGCTCGTCGAAGCGGGCCAGGACGTCGTGATCCTGCTCGACTCGCTCACCCGGCTGTGCCGGGCGCACAACAACGCGGCCGCCGCCGGCGGCCGCACCCTCAGCGGCGGAGTCGACGCCGCCGCCCTCCAGGGCCCCAAGCGGGTCTTCGGCGCGGCGCGCCTCGCCGAGGAGGGCGGCTCGCTCACCATCCTCGCCACCGCCCTGGTGGAGACCGGTTCCCGCGCCGACGACTTCTTCTTCGAGGAGCTCAAGGGCACCGGCAACATGGAGCTCCGGCTGGACCGGACCCTGGCCGCCCGCCGGGTCTTTCCCGCGGCCGACATCACCTCCTCCAGCACCCGCCGCGAGGAACTCCTGCTGTCGGCGGCCGAGTCGACAGCGGTACGAGGGCTGCGCCGGGCCCTGCTGACCCGGGACGGGCAGACCGGCCTGGAAACGCTCCTGGAGCGGCTGCGCGCCACACCGGACAACGCGACCTTCCTGCGCCACATCCAGCCCACCCTGCTGTCCTGACCCGCCGCGCCTGCGGCATCCGGGTGCTCGACGGCGCCGCTCGGCCCGGCCACCCCGGCGTGTCCCGCGTCCGTTCCTACGTTTGCGGTATGACCATCGGATTCTCATTCCGGACCGTCGCTCCTCGCTCCGCGGTCGCGCGTGCCGCCCTGACCTGTTCCGCCGTCTGCGCGGCCGGTCTGCTGGCCGCGGCGCAGAGCCCGGCCACCGCACTCGCCGACGCGGGCCCCGGAGCACCCCGGCCCGCCGCGCCGCCGCCTTCGACGCTCTATCAGCAAGGCACACAGGTACGGCCCCGGGCCGACGCACCCGAGGTCCCCGACGTCTCCGCGCTGTCCTGGGTGGTGGCCGACGCCCGCACCGGCGACGTCCTCGGCGCGCACAACGCCCACCGCAGACTGCCGCCCGCGAGCACCCTCAAGACCCTGTTCGCCCTCACCGTCCTGCCGACCCTGCCCGGCACCACCCTGCACACCGTCAGGGAGCGGGAACTGGAGGGCATCGGCGCCGGCAGCAGCATGGTCGGCGTGGCCGAGGGCATCACGTACCGCGTGGCGGACCTGTGGCGCGGTGTCTTCCTCAACTCAGGCAACGACGCCGTGCACGTCCTCGCCTCGATGAACGGCGGCTGGACGAGCACCGCCGCCCAGATGCAGGCCAAGGCCCGTTCTCTCGGCGCGAACGACACCCACGTCGTCTCGCCCGACGGATACGACACACCCGGGCAGGTCTCGTCGGCGTACGACCTGGCGGTGTTCGGACGGGCCGGACTGCGCAACCCCGACTTCGCCCGGTACTGCTCCACCGCCGAGGCGATGTTCCCCGGCGAGGGCAGCTCCACGTACGGGATCCAGAACACCAACCGGCTGCTCACCGGCGCCAACGGGGTGGAGCGGTACCCGGGTCTGATCGGTGTCAAGAACGGCTACACCACCAACGCGGGCAACACCCTGGTCGCCGCCGCCAAGCACGGCACGCGCACCCTCGTCGTCACGGTGATGAACCCTCAGGCGGGCGGCGGACTGGCCGTGTACGAGGAGGCGCGCTCGCTGCTCGACTGGGGCTTCGCGGCGGCCGGCCGTGTCGATCCCGTGGGGACGCTGCTCGACACACGTGCCGTCCCCGCGGCCGGACCCTCCGCCCCCTCCAGACCCACCGCGCGCCCCGGTCGCGCGGCCCGGCCCGCGGCCACCGCCCGGCCCGACACCGCCCAACCCGTGAACAGCGCACGGCCGATGGCCGCAGCGCCGCCCGAGGACGAGGGGCTCGGCTGGTCCGGCGCGGCCGAGATCGCCGGTGCCGCCGTACTGGGGGCGGCGGGCGTCGCACTGGCCCTGCGGCTCAAGGCGGACCGGGCAGGGCGCGGCTGACCCACCGGCAGCCACAGCAGCAGCCCGAGCGTGATCCACGCATACGTGTTGCTGCCGAGGAAGCCGTCGAGACCCGAAACGTCGTCGAACCACAGCCACACCACGCTGCTGCACAGCACCGCGTACAGGGCCGCCGCGACCCGCAGCCGGCGCCGCCGCAGCAGCACGGCGAAGGACGGCAGCAGCCAGACGAGATGGTGCACCCAGGTGATCGGGCTGACGAGACAGGCGGCCAGCCCGGTCAGGGAGAAGGCGGCGATCCAGTCCTCGTCGGCGAGAGCACGCGAGGTCCGCCGCGCCCAGACGCACAGGACCAGCAGGGCCAGCGTCGCCCACAGCGCCCTGCTCGGCTCCTGCGGTGCCACGAGCCGTGCCAGCACCCCCTGAAGCGACTGGTTGGAGACATAGTCCAGACGCCCGATGCGGGTCGTGTCCCACAGCGCGTCGGTCCAGTAGAAGCGCGAGGCGTCCGGCATCGCCCAGGCCGCCAGTGCGGTCGCCGCGCCGGCGACGGCCGTGGCGACACCGGCGGCCCGCCGACGGCGGCCGAGCAGCAGCAGCACGATGAACAGCGCCGGGGTGAGTTTGACCGCCGCGGCGAGACCGATGCCGACGCCCGCCCAGCGGCCCCGCCCGCGCGACAGCAGCCAGGCGTCGCTCAGGACGAGGGCGAGCAGCACCAGGTTGACCTGGCCGAAGCTGAAGGTGTCGCGGACCGGTTCGAACAGGGCCAGCAGACAGGCCGCCAGTGCACAGCCGAACCAGCGGTAGCGGCGCAGTTCGGGCCCGACCAGGATGCCCGTGACCAGAGTGAGCGCGGCGAGGTTGAGCAGCAGGGCGGCGGCGATCGCCGTGTGCAGCCCGACCAGGGCCATCGGCAGCATGC
Organism: Streptomyces sp. NBC_00386; assembly: GCF_036063235.1. Classification (NCBI taxonomy): domain Bacteria; kingdom Bacillati; phylum Actinomycetota; class Actinomycetes; order Kitasatosporales; family Streptomycetaceae; genus Streptomyces; species Streptomyces sp. NBC_00386. The sequence continues at coordinate 8,440,137 of NZ_CP107950.1, read as the reverse complement.
CGAGAGCCGCGAACGGCGGGTAGGTGAAGCCGTACGTCGTTCCCGGCACCCGGTAGTCGTAGATGCTGCCGCCGTGGTGGACCCAGGTGTCGACCGCCCCGTAGTACACGCGCAGGTCGAACCAGTCGCGCAGCAGGGGCACGGTGGCCGTGAACACGCCGACGACGACGGCCAGTACGAGGACGAGGAGGAGTCGCCGGCGGTCGGTGGCGAGCAGCGCCGCCATGCCGCCGGAAACCCGCCCGGCGCCCGGCGTTCTCGCTCCCGTCGTGCCCGTCACCGTGCTCCTCGTGCCGCTCGTGCCGCTCGTGCTCATCGCCCTCGTCCCGATCGCCCCGCTCGTCTCCCCCGTACCACTCGTCCCGCCCAGGGCCGTGCCGTGCTCCGTGCCGTCCGTCATGCCGTCGGTCATGCCGTCCGCTCCAGTCCCGGTGCCTGCGGCTGCGCCGCCTGGCGGGCCTGCAAGAGCACGACGAGGGCGAGCAGGCCTCCGGAGACGGCGAGGATCACCTGTCCGGCGTCCGCGGGCGACCCGCTGGGCAGGACCGCGAGCGCGAGCACCGCGCTGGCGGCCGCGACCCGGCCGCGCACCGACCCCGTGGGCGCCGCCGCCGCGATGAGGAACAGGCCCCACAGCGCGTACCACGGCCGGATCGCCGGACCGAACAGCGCCACCGCGGCCAGGCTCAGGCCCAGCGCGTAGACCGGGTGCGGGCGCAGCCGCAGCCATATGAACAGCAGCAGCCCCACGGTCGCCACGAGTCCCGCGGCGTGCCAGACGGGCATCGCGAACGGCGCGAGTCCGCTGCCGAGCTTCTGGAGAAGGGCGCCGGTGACGCGCCCGAGGACGCTGGTGGGTGACCAGTTGTGCGGTGAGACAGGGGTCTTCAGGGCGGCTATCCAGCCGTAGCCCGTACCGGCCACCGCCGTCGCGGCGACGGTCGTGGCGGCCGCGACCACGACGGTGGTCGCCGTGGCCCGCGCGATGCCCCGGTGCCCCTGCCCGCGCCCGCGCAGCGCGATCACCGCCACCAGGCCGAGCGCGGCGGGCGCCTTGACGAGGGCCGCGAGGGTGACCAGGACGATGCCCGCGACGGGCCATCGGCCGCGCGCGGCCACCAGGCCGACGCCGAGCAGCCCGAGCATGATGGCGTCGTTGTGCGCACCGGCCACCAGGTGCAGCAGGACCAGCGGGTTCAGCGCGCCCAGCCACAGCGCGGCGGCCGGATCGGCGCCGCTGTGCCGGGCGAGGCGGGGCAGGGCGGCCGCCATCAGGGCGACACCGAACAGGGCGACCACGCGCATGCCGAGGAGCCCGGCCGGTATCTCCCCGCGGGTCAGCGAAGACAGTCCGCGGGCGACGGCGAGGAAGACCGGGCCGTACGGGGTCGTCGTCGTCTGCCACACGGGCGCCACCTCGTCGGCGAGCGGGCCGCCGAGCCGCGCGGGGCCGTAGGCGTAGACGTCGATGTGGGCGTCGACCATGGCGCCCTGCGCGAGATAGCTGTAGACGTCCCGGCTGAAGAGGGGCGGCGCGAGCAGCAGCGGTGCCGCCCAGGTGGCCAGAACGAGCAGCAGGGAACGCGGGGTCGGCGGTTCCGGCCCGCGCACGACGGTGCCCAGCAGCGCCCAGGCGGCTATCAGCAGGACGACACCGAAGTACACCCCGACCAGGCCCAGTACGGCCCGCCCGGACCCGGGGGCGAGGAGGTCCCGCGCGGGCAGGGCCCCCGCGGTCTCGCCGCCCAGCGCGAGGACGGCGGAACCGGCCAGGCCCAGAGCCTGGCAGCGGCGGAGATCGACGGGGAAAGCCATGGCCAACACTCCGCAAGCGTGTCAACGCCGGGTGGCCGGAAGGCGACGTGGCGCTCTCCGGGCGGGGTCAGGAGCGTGACCTCCGTGTGGTGGCGCGCCTCAGAACACCGACAGGCCGGTGAGCGTCGTGAAGCGGTCCAGGGCCGCCACACCGGCCACCGAGTTGCCGCGTTCGTCGAGACCCGGGCTCCAGACGCACAGGGTGCACCGGCCGGGCACGACGGCGATGATGCCGCCGCCGACCCCGCTCTTGCCGGGGAGCCCGACCCGGTAGGCGAAGTCGCCCGCGGCGTCGTAGGTCCCGCAGGTCAGCATGATCGCGTTGATCTGCTTGGCCTGGCTCCGGGAGAGCAGCCGGCCGCCGTCGGCCCGGATGCCGTGCCGGGCCAGGAATCCGGTGGCGAGGGCGAGATCGGCGCAGGAGGCGGCGATCGAGCACTGGAGGAAGTACTGGTCGAGCAGGTCCGGCACCGGGTTGTCGATGTTGCCGTACGAGGCCATGAAGTGGCCGAGTGCCGCGTTGCGGTCGCCGTTCGCGGTCTCGGAGGCGGCGATGTCCCGGTCGAAGCCGAGCTCCGCGTTGCCGCTCTCGGCCCGCAGGAACTCCAGCAGGACGCCGGCCGCGTCGCCGGTCCGGGTCTGGAGCCGGTCGGTGACGACGAGGGCTCCGGCGTTGATGAACGGGTTGCGCGGGATGCCGTTCTCGTACTCGAGCTGGACCAGGGAGTTGAACGGGTTGCCGGAGGGCTCCCGCCCGACGTGCTCCCACAGGGCGTCGCCCTCGCGGGCCAGGTCGAGGGCGAGGGTGAAGACCTTGGTGATGGACTGCGTGGAGAACGGCTGCCGCCAGTCCCCCACGCCGTACACCGTGCCGTCGAGCTCCGCGACGGCCATGCCGAAGCGGCGTGGATCGCAGGCGGCCAGCGCCGGGATGTAGTCGGCCGGTCTCCCGCGTCCCGGCGTCTGCGCGATCTCGGTGGCGACGCGCTCCAGGATCGGCTGGAAGGTGTGGGAGGACGGGTACGGCGATTTCCCGGGCATGATCGCCATTGTGCCGTCCGCCCCGTCCCGAGGCCCGGCGTCCTGGTCGGACGGGGTGCGGGGAACAGCACAGGGGGCGCGGAGCCGGAATCCGGCTTCGCGCCCCCTGTGGGCGGACCCTTCGTGCCCGGAGCCTGTTCGCACCGGCGCCCGGAGCGGTGTCAGCTGTCGATGACGCCCGCGCCGAGCAGCCCGAAGAGCAGCACGCCGATGACGATGCGGTAGATCACGAAGGCGTTGAAGGAGTGCTTGGCGACGAACTTCAGCAGCCAGGCGATCGAGGCGTAGGCGACCACGAACGACACGAGGGTGCCGGCGATCAGCGGAGCGGCGCCCACACCGGTGCCCAGGGCGTCCTTGAGCTCGTAGATGCCCGCGCCGGTCAGGGCCGGGATGCCGAGGAAGAAGGAGAGCCGGGTGGCGGCGACGCGGTCCAGGTCGAGGATGAGGCCCGTCGACATGGTGGCGCCGGAGCGCGAGAAGCCCGGGAAGAGCAGGGCGAGGATCTGGGAGCTGCCGACCAGCATCGCGTCCTTGAACGAGACGTCGTCCTCACCGCGCTTGTGACGGCCCATCTGGTCGGCCACCCACATCACGCCACTGCCGACGATCAGCGAACCGGCCACCACCCACAGGGAGGCCAGCGGACCCTCGATGAGCTTCTTGGCACCGAGACCCACGGCCACGATCGGGATCGTCGCGTAGATGACCCACCAGGCGAACTTGTAGTCGTGGCTCTGGCGCTCGTTCTTGTCGCGCAGGCCACGGCCCCAGGCGGAGACGATCCGCACGATGTCCTTGAAGAAGTACACGAGCACGGCGGCGATCGCGCCGACCTGGATGACCGCGGAGAAGCCGACGACGGCGTCGTCGTCGACGGGGATTCCCATCAGGCCCTCGGTGATCTTGAGGTGGCCGGTCGAGGAGACGGGAAGGAATTCGGTCACCCCCTCGACGACTCCGAGGACGACGGCCTGACCGACGTTGATGACGCTCATGGGATCCAGTTCTGAAAGTTGGTCGACAGTGCTGTAGACGGTGCAGGAGACAGTGTTACGTATCCACGAGGACGCCCGACACCTAGGTCCACAAAGCTTGTGCAAACGAGACCCCGGCGAACGCCGCGCCCAGGCCCGCCGTCACGCTCACGATCACGTTGGCGGCAGCGTAGAACGCCGCCCCCGTCTCGGTCAGCCGCAGGGTCTCGTACGAGAACGTCGAGTACGTGGTGAGCGCCCCGCACAGGCCGGTCCCGATCAGCAGTTGCAGGTGTCCGGACACCTGCCCCGCCGAGACGGCACCGGTCAGCAGACCGAGGATCAGGCACCCTGTCACGTTCACGACGAGGGTGCCCCAGGGGAAGACCGTATCGTGCTTCCGCTGTACCGCCCGGTCGGTCAGATACCGCAGGGGTGCGCCGACCGCGGCGCCGATGATCACCAGCAGCCAGTTCACCGCGGCGTCCCGCCTTCCCCTGCCGGGTCACCGCCGGTCGGGCCGGAGTCGTCGTCGGCTGCGGCGCCGCGGCCTGTGTAACGGATCACCTCACAGGGGTCGAGGACCACCAGACCCTCGGTGACGAGTTCGTCGAGCTCCGGCAGGAACGCCCGGACCCGCTCCTCGGTGTCCACGACGATCACGGCCACCGGCAGGTCCTCGCTCAGCGAGAGCAGCCGCGAGGTGTGGACGAGGGAGGAGGCGCCGAATCCCTCGATGCCCCGGAAGACGCTGGCACCCGCGAGGCCCGCGGCGTGGGCGCGGTGCACGATCTCGGCGTAGAGCGGCTTACGGTGCCAGGTGTCGTTCTCGCCGACGAGGACCGTCAGTCTGAGGGCGTCGCCGGTCAGCCTTGTCATCGCCGCCTCCGTGCCAGGGCGCGGCGGGCCGTCGTCGTCCCGAGCCACACCGCCGCGAGCGCCGCGCACAGGGTCGCGGCGAGATAGCCGAGCCCGGTGCCCGGGTGGCCGGTGCCGACCAGGTTCCGGATGTCGACGGCGTACGTGGAGAAGGTGGTGAAGCCGCCGAGGACCCCGGTGCCGAAGAAGGGGCGCGCGAGGCGGTGCACCGCCCGCATGTCGGTGATCAGCACCATGAGCACGCCGATGACGGCGCAGCCCACGACGTTGATCGTGAACGTGGTCCAGGGGAAGCCGCCGTCCGGCGTGGGCCACAGCAGTCCCGCGCCGTAGCGGGCCGAGGCGCCGATGGCGCCGCCCAGCGAGACCGCCGCGACGACCGGGCCCTGGCCGTGCCAGGGGGACGCCGTGCGCGCGGGCGCGCGTGCGGGGGTGCCGGACTCGCCGACGCGCTCGGGATGCGGGACTGTCATGGTTTCCGGGCTCCTACTCGCCGGGCCGGTGCGGGCGCACGGCATCGCAAGCAGGGACCGTTGGCGGCATCCGTGCCGCGGTTCGGGTACGGCGGGCCCCACCGCCGCGCCGCGCTGCAAGATCGCGGCCGGTGACCAGGGTAACGCCGGGCACGCGGGCCGCGCACGCCTGGTCCTTCCCCCGAAAGGCCCGGACGCTCAGCCGGTGGCGCCCGGAAGGTCACAGACCGCGAGGCCCCGTTCCCAGATGCTCCCGAGGATCAGCCGGCCCTCGGACTCACAGACGCTGGTCACCATCCGGAAACGTGCTCGGCGGCTCTCCAGGTGGTGCAGGACGGCGCCGTCGTCATCGACCGCGAGGACACCGGTGGTGCCCGGTGGTCTGAAGGGCGCGCGCACGGCGATCCGGGCCGCGGCGCGCCGGACCGCCGGGCCCCGGCGGTGCAGGTATTCCAGGGCGCCGACGCGGGGGCCCGCCAGGGCCACCCAGATCGGGCCGTCCGGGGCGCGCCAGAGGTTGTCCGGCTGGCCGGGGAGGTCGTCGGCGAAGGTCTCGGACCGGCCCGCTCGCGGCCCGGTGAGCCAGTAGCGGACGAGCCGGAACGCGCCGGTCTCCGCGACGACGAGGAACGACTCGTCGGCCGAGGCGGCGAGACCATTGGCGAACTGCAGCCCCTCCAGGAGCACTTCGGGTTCGGTCTCCCCCGGCGCGAGGCGCAGCAGACAGCCGGATCCGGTGTGTTCGACGAGATCGCCGATCCACTGCTTCAGGGGGTAACTCCGGCTGGAGACGGTGAAGTACACGGTGCCGTCCGAGAGGGCGACCACATTGCTGCAGAAGCGCAGCGGTACTCCGGCGACCCGGTCGGCGAGGACGCGGACCACTCCGTCCTCCAGCCCGACCCGCAGCAGTCCGCGTTCGGCATCGCACACCAGCAGAGCGTTGTCCGGCAGGAGTTCGAGGCCGAGCGGTCTGCCGCCCGTCTCGGCGACGACCTTGACACCGGTGCGGTCGGGGTCGCCGAGGCCTTCGACGCGTACGATGCGGCCGTCCTCCAGACCGGTCAGCACCCCGCCCCGGGAGTCGGCCACCACGTCCTCGGGGCCGCGGCCGCCGAGCGACACCGCGCGCCGGGGCGAAAGGGCGGTGACCGCCGTCGTGCCGGACCCGTCTCCCACGCGTCTACCAGCCCTTCTCGAAGTAGTGGCTCACTTCGGCGATACGGTACTCGTCAGGACGGTAGTAGGTCCGCCGCCCGACCTTCTTGGCCCGCAGCAGACCGACTCCGGTGAGGAGGTCGAGGTGGGTGCGTGCCACGGCCCGGCTCACGCCGAGTTTGACGGCGAGGGCCTCGGGAGTGACGCCGCCCTCGACGAGGTCGACGGGGCGCCGGTGCGGGAAGTGCGTCACGGGGTCGCGCAACCACTCCAGGATGTCCAGCCTTTGACCGCTGCCGGGCCCCTTGAGCATGTCGTCCCCCTCCGTCGTGACGGTCTCCCGCCACTGTCCCGCAGCCGGCTGCGGCACGCACTGCCTTCCGGCGACCCTGGCCGGAGCCGGACGGCTCGGAAAACGCACGGGGCCCGGCCGCACCGGCGGCCGGACCCCGTCGCCCTCAGCGGTGACCGAACAGGGACATGGCCGGAAGAGCCTTGTCGTCGAAGCCGAACAGGGCCTGGTTCTCCCATCCGTTGCCGGAGGTGGAGTCGGCCGGGTCCCAGCCGTTGCCGGTGACCGCCGTCCAGGTGGCCTCCCAGTAGAAGACGCCGAGACCGCGGCCGTTCGGCACGGCCTCCACGACGTTCATGACGTCACGCAGCCAGTTGGACTGCCCGGCGGTCGTGGCCGCGTAGCCGGAGACCAGTTCGGCGGTCGTGTCGATCTGGTTGGTGAGCGCGTCGTCACTGTCCAGACGGAAGGGGTAGGCCGTCTCGGCGAGGAAGACCGGCTTGGCGTAGCGGGAGGCCGCGTCGTCCAGGGTGGTCTGGAAGTCGTAGAGCGAGCCGTGCCAGTAGCCGTAGTAGGACAGGCCGATGGCGTCGAACTTCACGCCGTTGGCGAGGGCGGTGTCGAACCACCAGCGGGTACCGGTGAGATCGCCGCCCTTGGCGAGGTGCAGGGCCACGACGGTCGAGGAGCTGACCGCCTTGGCCGCGTCGTAGCCGGAGTTGAGCAGTCCCGCGAGCTGCGCGAAGTTGTCCGTGGAGCCCTCGGACCAGAGCATGCCGCCGTTGATCTCGTTGCCGATCTGCACCATGTCGGCCGTGGTGCCCTGCGCCTTCAGGGCGTTCAGGACGTCGTACGTGTGGTTGTAGACGTCCGTCTTCAGCTGGCTGTACGAGTGTCCGGCCCAGGCGGCCGGCTTGGTCTGGGTGCCGGGGTCGGCCCAGGTGTCCGAGTAGTGGAAGTCGACCAGGAGCTTCATGCCCTGCGCCTTGATGCGCTTGGCCATCGCAAGGACCCGGGCCTTGTTGTTGTAGCCGTCGGCCGGGTTCACCCAGACCTTCAGGCGCGCGTAGTTCATCCCGGAGGACTTGAGGATGGCGAGCGCGTCGCCGGTGGTGCCGGAACTGGTCTTGTAGACCCCGCCGTAGGCCTCGCTCTTGGCGAGGGAGGAGATGTCGGAGCCCTTGACGGTCAGTCCGGTGGTGCCGGAGGTGAACGTCAGGTCGTCGACGTTGATCCAGTTTCCGGCGTTGGCGTCGGAGTAGACGCTGACCGTGCACTGGTTGCTCGTCACGGAGACGGGCACGACCAGGTGGATCCACCCGCTGGCGGAGACCGGCAGATCGGTGCGCTGCTCGGTGCCGCCGCAGTTCTTCAGGGCGAGGTAGGCGGAGTTCTGTCCGCCGCCCGAGCGCACCCATGCGGTGAGCTTGTAGCTCCCGTTGGTCAGCCCGGTGAGGGTCTGGTAGGTCTCCACCTTGTAGGCCGAGGCGGAGTAGTGGCTGAGGCGGTAACTCCCGCCGTGGCCACCGGCTTCGACGTACGAGGCGGCGGTGGTGCCGGACTCCGACCAGCCGCTGGGAACGGCGGTGCCGGTCCCGTCGGCCTCGAATCCGGCGTTGGTCAGGGTGCTCGCCGCCTGCGCGGTCTGCGCGGGGAGGGCGGTGAGGGCGAGCCCGGCCGCGAGCGGCAGCAGCAGGGCCCTGAGTGTGCGTCTGGGATGGAACATCATCGTCCGTCGTCCCTTCGACGTGGTGGGGAGAGGTGCCCCCGGCGGATCCGGGTGGATCCGGGGGCGAACCCCTCCGCCCGCGGCTTCACGGCTCGCACGGGCGGAGGGGGGGTCGGGGCGCCGCCGAGTGCTGTGACGCGGGCGGCGGTTGAAGCGACCGGCGGGCCGTGCGGCCCTGCCGGATGGGGGGATCGCCGGGTGGTGACCCGGAGGACTCGGTGCGGTCGCCGGGAACGCGAGCCCGGAGGGTGATCGGGCGCGCCCCGCACGGGTCCCGACGACCGGTGCTGTGGGTGCGGCTGGTGCGGTCGTAACGGGCGCCGACCGGTGTCCTTCGGATCGGCCTGGCCAAAGTCCTTGCAAGCGCGCCCGGTTGGACCTTGGTCCGGACACGTCCCGTGCGTCGAAGGCCGGTTGACCTGGCCACGGGGCAGACCCGCACCCCGGGCGGCCGGTCACCCCAGGGCCCGGGTGCGGCCCGAATCCCGCCTCCGGTCGTGCCGGGACCCGGTCAAGGCGCATGCAGGACGAGTTGGTTGGGCCTGACCGCAGGAAGGACGAACCCTGCGGAACCGTGCCCCGGTCAGCCGTCGAGGCGTACGACCCGCACCGCGCCCGCCGGAACCGCGAGCCGGCCGGCGGCGCGTTCGCCCGTGAGGAGCTCGGTGCCGTGCGCGTCCAGCGGCACCTTGGCGTCGGACGCGGTGTGGTTGACGGCGAAGACGTAGGTGCCGGACTCGCCGGTACGGCGCACCACTTCGACATCACGGGGCAGATCCGCGCGCGGCGCGATGCGCGCGTCGTCGGCCACCCAGCCGATCAGCGCGTCCAGCCCCTCGGCCGCGAGGCGCGTGGACACGTACCAGGCCGAGCCCGCGCCGCTCTGGTGCCGGGTGACCGCCGGATGCCCGGCGGTGAGCCCGTCGGCGTACGTCCACACGGTCTCGGCGCCGCGCGGCACCACGAACTCGGTCCACACGTCACCGGTGAGTTCGGAGCCGTCGGGCCCGGTGATCCGGACGATTTCCCCCTGGAGCAGCGGGGAGAACTCCTCGACGTTCAGGCCGAGTACGTCCCGCAGGGCGCCGGGATGGGGGCCTTCGTGGAGGGCGTCGTGCTCGTCGACGATGCCGGAGAAGTAGGAGACGAGGAGGGTGCCGCCGCTGTCGACGTACTCCCTGAGGTTGTCCGCCGCGGCCTCGGTCATCAGATAGAGGGCGGGTACGACGACAAGGGGATAGGCCGACAAGTCGGCTTCCGGGTGGGCGAAGTCGACGGTGAGGTGACGGTCGTAGAGGGCCTCGTAGAAGGCGTCGGCGCGCTCGCGGGCGTCGTGGTCCTCGCTCGGGCGCCATTGCAGGCTCTGCGCCCACCAGGACTGCCAGTCCCACAGGACGGCCACGTCGGCGACCGTGCGGGTGCCCTTGACGGAGGCCAGCGAGTCGACGGACGCGCCGAGTTCGACGACCTCGCGCCACACGCGCGAGTCGGTGCCGGCGTGCGGCAGCATCGAGGAGTGGAACTTCTCGGCGCCGCTGCGGGACTGCCGCCACTGGAAGAACATGGCGCCCTCGGAGCCGCGGGCCACGTGGGACAGCGAGTTGCGGGCCATCTGGCCGGGCGCCTTGGCGGGATTGCGGGGCTGCCAGTTGACGCCCGAGGTGGAGTGTTCGAGGAGCAGCCAGGGCGCGCCGCCGGCGACCGAGCGGGTGAGGTCTGCGGCCATCGCGAGGTTGACGTGGGTGCGGCGGCCGTCGGTCATCAGATAGTGGTCGTTGGTGACGAGATCGACCTCGCGGCCCCAGGCCCAGTAGTCGACGGAGTCGCACTGGCTGAGGGCCGTCATGAAGTTGGTGGTGACGGGGATGCCCGGCGCGAGGCGGTGGAGGATGTCCCGTTCGGCCACGAAGTTCTCGCGCATGGTGGCGTCGGCGAACCGCTTGTAGTCCAGCGCCTGGGCCGGATTGCCGACGGTCGGGGTCAGGCGCGGCGGGTCGACCTGGTCGAAGTCGGCGTACCGCTGCCCCCAGAAGGCCGTCCCCCAGGCCTCGTTGAGCTCGCCGACGCTCCCGTAGGTGCCGGTCAGCCACCGGCGGAAGTGCTCCGCGCAGGAATCGCAGTAGCAGGCCGAGACGGGGACGCCGTACTCGTTGTGGACGTGCCACAGCGCGAGGGCGGGGTGGTCGGCGTAACGGGTCGCGAGCCGGGTCGTGATGGAGGCGGCCGTGGCGCGGTAGTGGGCGTTGCTGTGGCAGATGGCGCCGCGTGAACCGAAGGCGTAGCGCGTGCCGTCGGCGGCCACGGGGAGCGCCTCGGGGTGTTCGCGGTAGAACCAGGCGGGCGGTGCGACGGTCGGGGTGCCCAGGTCCGCGCGTATGCCGTTCTCGTGGAGCAGGTCGAGGACGCGGTCCAGCCAGCCGAACTCGTAGGTGCCCCGGGCCGGTTCGAGCAGGGCCCAGGAGAAGATCCCGACGCTCACCATCGTGACGCCCGCCTCCCGCATCAGCCGGACGTCCTCGGGCCAGAAGCTTTCCGGCCACTGCTCGGGGTTGTAGTCCCCACCGAAGGCGAGCCCGGTGAGGCCCTTGGGGTTGGTCTCCGGCATGGATCTCTCCCATGTAATCGATCATTTGGGAACGTGCACACACAACGCCAGCGGCGTGAGCCCAACATAACCGCACAGCAACAACCATTGACAAGTGTCCGGGATGTTTCTCTACTGTGAACGCTCACAGAAGCACCGCGAGTGAGCCCAAGGGACGCTCAGGTGCCGGCAGGCGAGCGCGTGAAGGCCCCAGGGCCCGGCGTGCGCTCGCGGTCACCGGTACCGGCCGGCGCACCCCCGCAAGCGAATCGCGCAAGAACAGGGCAGGCCCCCGCAGCAGGCGGAGGCCCAGGTCAGGGGAGAACGTTCCATGCCCAACACGAAGCACAACCGCCTCGTGGCCAGCACCATCGCCGTCGTCCTCGGCGCCACCTCGCTCGTCGCCTGCGGCTCGTCCGACGACGACAAGAGCGAATCCCAGTCCGGACCCGCGACACTGACGTTCTGGACCTGGGCGCCGGGCATGGACAAGGTCGTCGACCTCTGGAACAAGGGGCCGGGGAAGAAGCAGCAGATCACCGTCACGGTGAAGAAGCAGGCGTCCGGCGACACGCTCGTCACCAAGATTCTCACCGCGCACAAGGCGAAGAAGGCACCGGACCTGGTCCAGGCCGAGTACCAGGCGCTGCCGACCCTGGTCAGCAATGACGCGCTCGCCGACATAGCCGCCGAGTCCAAAGAGGCGAAGACCAAGTTCGCCGACGGCGTCTGGCAGCAGACGACGCTGGGGACGGACGCGGTCTACGCGATCCCGCAGGACATCGGCCCGATGATGTTCTACTACCGCGCGGACCTGTTCAAGAAGTACGGCCTGACCGTTCCGGCCACCTGGGAACAGTTCGCCGAGACCGCCCGCGCGCTGAAGAAGAAGGCGCCGGACAAGGCGCTCACCACCTTCTCCGCCAACGACTCCGGTCTCTTCGCGGGTCTGGCCCAGCAGGCCGGCGCCAAGTGGTGGACCACCTCCGGCGACAAGTGGAAGGTCGGCATCGACGACGCGGCCACCCAGAAGGTCGCCGACTTCTGGGGCGGTCTCGTCAAGGAAGGCGCGATCGACAACCAGCCGATGTACCAGCCGGCCTGGAACAAGGCGCTGAACACCGGCAAGCAGATCGCCTGGGTCAGCGCGGTGTGGGCGCCCGGCACTCTGACCACGGCGGCCCCGCAGACCACGGGCAAGTGGGCGATGGCCCCGCTGCCACAGTGGTCGGCCGGCGAGAACGTCACCGGCAGCTGGGGCGGTTCCTCGACGGCCGTCACCACGGACTCCCCGCACAAGGCGGCCGCCGCGAAGTTCGCCGCCTGGCTGAACACCGACCCGCAGGCGGTGGCCGCGCTGGCGAAGGAGAGCGGCATCTACCCTGCGTCCACCAGCGCCCAGAGCGGTGACGCGTTCGCGCAGCCGCCGGCCTTCTTCTCCAACCAGCCGGACTTCTACACCAAGGCCTCGGAGATCGCGAAGACCACCGCCCCGTCCGCGTGGGGCCCGAACGTGAACGTCGCCTACACGACCTTCAACGACGCCTTCGGAGCCGCCGCCAAGAACAAGTCGGACTTCGGTGCCGCCCTGAAGACCATGCAGGACGCCACCGTCGCCGACCTCAAGAAGCAGGGCTTCGGGGTCGCTCAGTGACGACCGCACGCCGGAAGCCGTACGGGGTCAAGGGGGCCCCGTACGGTTTCCTCCTCCCCGCGACGATCCTCTTCGTCCTCTTCTTCGCCCTGCCCATCGGCTACGCGATCTGGCTGAGCCTGCACAAGGTCCAGGTCAAGGGTCTCGGCCTGGGCGCCGGTGCCCGCAAAGAAGTCTGGGCCGGCATCGGGAACTACACCGACGCGCTGACCGACAGCGAACTCGTCGACGGCGCGCTGCGCGTGGCGGGCTATGGCCTCATCGTCGTGCCGGTGATGCTCGGCCTCGCATTGCTCTTCGCGCTCATGCTCGACGCGGAGAAGGTACGCCTGACCCCCTTCACCCGGCTCGCGATCTTCCTGCCGTACGCCATCCCCGGCGTCGTGGCCGCCCTGCTGTGGGGGTTCCTCTACCTCCCGGACGTCAGCCCCTTCTACTTCGTCCTCGGCAAGCTGGGCCTGCCGCAGCCGAACCTGCTGGACGGCGGCCCGCTGTTCCTCGCGCTGTCGAACATCGCGGTGTGGGGCGGCACCGGCTTCAACATGATCGTCATCTACACCTCGCTCCAGGCCATCCCCGCCGAGGTCCGCGAGGCGGCGAAGCTGGACGGCGCCACCCCGCTGCAGACCGCGCTGCGGATCAAGATCCCGATGGTGGCGCCCTCCCTGGTGCTCACCTTCTTCTTCTCGATCATCGCCACGCTCCAGGTGTTCAGCGAGCCGACCACCCTCAAGCCCCTAACCAACTCCGTCTCCACGACCTGGAGTCCGCTGATGAAGGTCTACCGGGACGCGTTCAACACCGGTGACATCTACGCGGCCGCCGCCGAGGCAGTGATCATCGCCGTGGCCACGCTGGTCCTGTCCTTCGGTTTCCTGCGCGCCGCGAACTCCCGTACCAAGCAGGAGGAAGCACGATGAGTTCTCTTGCCGTCCGCAAGGCCGCTCCGGCCGCGGGCACCACCCCCGGCACCGCCCAAGGGCCGCCCCTGCGCGGCCGGATCGCCCTGGTCCCGACCCTCACCCTGCTGCTCGGCGCGCTCTACTGTCTGCTGCCCGTCGCCTGGGTGGTGATCGCGGCCACCAAGTCGGGCCGCGAGCTGTTCTCGACGTTCACGTTCCTGCCGGGCACCGGCTTCACCCAGAACGTCACGGACCTCAACGCCTACCGCGACGGCATCTACTGGAAGTGGATGGGCAACTCCGCCCTCTACGCCGGTCTCGGCGCCCTTCTGTCGACGGCCGTCTCGGCGGTCAGCGGCTACGCGCTCGCGATCTACCGCTTCCGGGGCCGCGAGACCATCTTCAGCGTCCTCTTGGCGGGCGTGCTGATGCCGCCGGTGATCCTCGCGATCCCGCAGTACCTGCTCCTCGCCAAGGCGGACCTGACGGATTCGTACGCCTCCGTGCTCCTGCCGCTCGTCCTGTCCCCGTACGGCGTCTACCTCGCCCGGATCTACGCCGCCGCAGCCGTCCCCGGTGACGTGGTCGAGGCCGGGCGGATGGACGGCGCCGGCGAGTGGCGGATCTTCACCCGGGTCGCGCTGCCCATGATGGTTCCCGGCCTGGTTACGGTGTTCCTGTTCCAGTTCGTGGCCGTGTGGAACAACTTCCTGCTCCCCTACATCATGCTCAGCGACGACGAGAAGTTCCCGATCACCCTCGGCCTGTTCACCCTCCTCGAACAGGGCTCCAACACCCCGGCCCTGTACACCCTGGTCATCACCGGCGCCCTGCTGGCGATCATCCCGCTGGTCGCGCTGTTCCTGGTCATCCAGCGCTTCTGGAGCCTCGACCTGCTGTCCGGAGCCGTAAAGTCATGACCATGAGCAACACGGGGGGTCGGCGCAAGCCGCCGACGATCCATGACGTCGCGCGCGAGGCCGGTGTCTCACGAGGCACCGTGTCACGCGTACTCAACGGCGGGCACTATGTGAGCCCCACGGCGGCGGAGGCCGTCAACGCCGCCATCCGCAGAACGGGCTACGTCGTGAACCGGCACGCCCGCTCACTGATCACCGGACGGTCCGACTCGGTCGGCTTCCTGCTGACCGAGCCGCAGGAGCGGTTCTTCGAGGACCCGAACTTCAACGTCCTGCTGCGCGGCTGCACCCAGGCACTCGCCGCGCACGACGTGCCGCTCCTGCTGATGCTCGCCGGCACCCAGGACGAGCGGCGGCGCATCACGCGGTACATCACGGCCGGCCATGTCGACGGGGTGCTGCTGGTCTCCAGTCATTCCGGCGATCCGGTCGCCGAGGAGCTGCGCGAGGCGGGCGTGCCGCTCGTCGCCTGCGGCAAGCCCATCGGCCTCGTTTCCAAGGTGAGTTACGTGGCCGCCGACGACCGCGACGGCGCCCGGGACATGGTCACGCACCTGCTCTCCCTCGGGCGGCGCCGGATCGGCATGGTCACCGGCCCGCTGGACACCCCCGGCGGTGTCGAGCGTCTGGCGGGCTACCGGGAGGTGCTCGCCGAGGCGGGCGTCGAGGCCGACGACCGTCTCATCGCCTCCGGCGACTACAGCCGCGCCAGCGGTGAGGCGGGCGCCGAACAGCTCCTCGACCGCGCACCGGACGTGGACGCCGTGTTCGTCGCCTCGGACCTGATGGCCCAGGGCGTGCTGACCGCGCTGCGCAAGGCGGGCCGCCGGGTACCGGAGGACGTCGCGGTCGGCGGCTTCGACGACTCCCCCGCCGCGACGGCCGCGACCCCGGCCCTGACCACCATCCGCCAGCCCTGGGACCGCATCAGCTCCGAGATGGTCCGGGTCCTCCTCGCCCAGATCGGCGGCGAGGATCCGGCGGCGGTGATCCTGCCGACGGAGCTGGTGCGCCGCGAGTCCACCTGAGAGCCACACCGGTCAGGATTCGAGAAGCCGTACCCGCCTGCCCCGGCTTAGCGTGAAAGGGCCGCCGGATCGCCGACGGCACGACAGCCGGCCGCCACGGCCGCCACGCACCGTACAGGAGTCGAGATGACCGCCGGAGTCAAGACCATCATCTACCCCGTCAAGGACATCGCGAAGGCGAAGGCCCTGTTCACCCAGCTGCTCGGGGTGGAGCCCTATGTGGACGAGCCGTACTACGTCGGTTTCAAGGACGCGGGCCAGGATGTCGGCCTCGACCCGAACGGCCACTCCAAGGGCCTGACCGGCCCGGTCCCCTTCTGGCACGTCGATGACATCAAGGCGACCCTGGCGGCCCTGCTCGAAGCGGGCGCCGAGACGCTCCAGGAACTCCAGGACGTGGGCAACGGCCGGCTGGTCGCGTCGGTGAAGGACGCGGAAGGCAACCAGTACGGGCTCATCGAGGACCCCACCACCTGACAGGGGGCGCGGGCCGGAAACGGGCGGGGCGACTGGATGCAGGCACACTAATTGCACACTCAACTAGTGGCCCGATCTCTGTTACCGTTCAGTTATGGCAACGAAGACGCCCGGTTCCCGGCTGGAGGACCAGTGGCGGGACATCCTCTCGGTGCACGCCCGCACGATGTGCGAGATCGACCGCGTGCTGCATCCGCACGGCCTGGGAGCCAGTGACTTCGAGGTCCTGGACATCCTCGTATCGGAGACGGTCACGGAGCCCGGCGAGCACTGCCGGGTGCAGAACATCGCGGACCGGGTCCATCTGAGCCAGAGCGCGCTGTCCCGCCTCATCGGCCGGCTGGAGAAGGACGGCCTGGTGGAACGCACCATGTGCCAGGAGGACCGCCGGGGAGTGTGGGTCGCCCTCACCCGGAAGGGTCGCGAGCTGCACGCCGAGGTACTCCCCCTTCAGCGGTCCGCACTCGCCCGCATGCTGAACGGCTGATCCGCCCGCCCCGTCCTTCCTGCGGCCTTCCCACGGCTCTCGCCCAGGACTCGCTACGGCACGCCTTCCGCTCCGTCCGGCAGCCTGACGGCGCCGGAGAGCGGAAGGTGCCCCGCGGCCGACCGTGCTGCTGCCTACCGCGCCGCTACCGCGCCAGCAGCGTGCGCACGCCCTCCGAGGTGAGCGTGAGGCCGTGCGGTGAGGCCGCGTCGATGACGAGGTCCAGATCGCCCGAGGGCCACTGGGAGGCGAGCGCGGCCAGCGGCACGAGACGGTAGCGGGAGACGGAGGGCAGGAGTTCGGCCAGCTCCAGCTCCGAGGTGAACACCGGAACCACCTGTCCGCCTTCGGGGTCGTCCAGGACGGGCAGCGCCACGGCGTGGGGGTCGGCGATGTCCTCGTCCGAGGCGTCGTCCGGCACGGGCACCAGGACGTCGCTGCCGGCGAGGGTGTCGAGCGCGGCGGTGTCGTCGGTGTTCACGGCGAGGGTGTCCAGGGCCTCCTGTGCGGGCGTCGCCGCGGGTGCGGTGGGGTGGTGGTTGTTGTTCACGGGCGTGTCCATGGCAGATCCCCGGATCGTGGCGGGCGGGCGGCCACTCGGGCCGGTCTGGCTCCCGAGCGTGTCGACGGTCGCGTACCCAACGCTCCCCACGCCATTCATCCTGGCCCCCACCGAGTGCGGTGGCGGCGGTCGGGGTGTCCCGTCCGGGCGTGGGGCGCCCGGACGGGACCACGGTGACCGCCGCTTCCGTACGTGTCCGCCGGTCGCGGGCTACTTGAGGTAGGGCCCGTCCGTTCCGATCTTTCCGGGACCGTTCAGCACGTAGACCCGCAGGTTTCCCTTCCCCGGCGCGGCCACCGACAGCGTGCCGCCGGTGACGGTTTTCACCGCTCCGGTGACGGCGTCCGTGTAGGTGCCGTTCGGGATGCCCGTGAACGTGGCGTCGCCGGTGACCGTGACGAGGGCGAAGCTGTCGGTCGACCCGCTGGTGTAGCGGCGTTTGAAGGCCATCGAACCGCTGATGCCGTCCGTCGAGTACTGCCCCGACTGGAGGGCCGGGATCGCCCGGCGGATCTGGTTGAGCCGCTGGAGGTGCTTGACCAGCGGCTGTGCGAGGGTCGTCGCGACCTCACCGCTCGCGGAGTCGGCCTTGCCGAAGTCGGAGGCCGTGACGCTCCCCGCGAGATGGTCGCCGTAGTAGGCGCGCCCGGTGGTCGCCAGGGGGCAGGTCGGCCCGCAGTCGATCTGCTTGCCCGCCTGGAACTCGATCTCCGATCCGTAGTAGAGCGTGGGGATGCCGCGGAAGGTCCACATCAGGGACATGTTCTCGGCCCAGGCGTCGGTGCCGCCGCTGTAGCGGGTGCTCGACTTGTTCGGTCCGTAGTCGTGACTGTCGACGTAGACGACGTTGTACGTGGCGTCGTTGACGGAGTCGTCGGAGTCCTTGCCGTTGCTGTAGGCGTTCTGCGCGTCACCGAAGTTCATGTGCATGCGCATGTCGATGATGTTCATCCCGGAGAACTGGCTGCGGTCCGGGGTGTGGTAGCTGTTCCCGCTCAGGAAGGCGTTGGCCGAGGTCGGCTGGCTGCCGGTGCCGAGCTGCTCCTCGTAGTTGTACTGCTCGATCGCCGCCGTCTCGTCGTCGGCGCTGTAGTCCTTGCGTTCCTTCCAGGTGAAGAACTGCGCTGAGTGGTTCACCGAGCCGCGGTTCCACTTGTCGTTGACGAAGGCGCCCACCTCTCCGAAGACGAAGAAGTTCTTCGCGGCGTCCGTGCCGAACCGCTGGGTGACCCTGTCGTAGATGGCGGGCAGGAAGCGGCGGTTCCAGGTGACGCGCGGGATGTGGACGGCCGTGTCGACGCGGAACCCGTCGACGCCCATGTCGATGTACTTGTCGTACGCGCCGATCAAGTAGTTCTGGACGGTGGCGTTCTCGGTGTTGAAGTCGGCGAGGTCCTCGTGCAGCCAGCACGAACGGGAGTCCTCGCCCTCCCAGTTGCCGATCCAGCACTGGTGGTAGTACGCCTTCGGGAACATGCCCGAAGTGGGGCTGGGCCACTGGCAGTTGTACACGGTGTAGCCCTCGGCGCTCTTGCCTCCGGTGGGCTTGCCCCAGTTGAGACAGGTGTTGCCGGAGGGTTCGGCGGTCGACCACAGGTCGCCGTTGTAGTACGACTTCCCCGACTTGGGCTCGACGGTCAGGCCGTCGTACTCGAAGCCCTCGTTCTTCTCGTCGTAGTACCAGCTCCACTGGGAGTCGCGCACGCCGTAGACGGTCGGGGTGAACAGGCCCTTGGCGCCCCAGCGGGAGCTGTGGTTGTAGACGACGTCCTGGTAGATCTTCATGCCCTTGGCGTGGGCCGCGTTGATCAGGTCCTGGTAGGAGGCGCCGGCCGACTCCAGGCGTGGGTCGACCTTGTAGAAGTCGTAGCCGTGATAGCCGTGGTAGTCGTAGTCGGAGCGGTTGAGGACGACCGGGGTGATCCAGACGGCCGAGAATCCGAGCGCCTTGATGTAGTCGAGTTTGCCGACGAGACCCTTGAAGTCGCCGCGGAACATGGGGTCGTTGTTGGCCGCGTTGCCCGACTTGACGTCCTGGCTGCCGCCGCGGTTGTTGGAGCTGTCGCCGTCGTAGAAGCGGGCGGTGAGGACGAAGTAGATCGGGTCCTTGCGCGGGTCGGTGCCGAGCGGCGTCCCCGAGGCCGGTGCGGGAGCCTTCTCCCCAGTCGTGACGGTGGCCGCGGCGGAGGCGGGCGAGGTGTTCCCGGCCGCGTCGACGGCCTTCACCGTGTAGGTGTACTGGGTCTTCTCCTCAAGTCCCGTGTCGGAGTACACCGTCGAGCCGACATCGGTGACGACGCTTCCCTTGGTGCCGCCCGTGCGCGTGAGTTGGTACTTCGTCACGGCGGTGTCGTCGGTGGCCGGGTCCCAGCTCACGACCACCGAGGTGTTGGTGGCGGTCGCCGTGACCTTCGTGGGCGCGGTCGGTGCCTCGGTGTCGGGCTCTTCGGCGGCGCACGGGTCCTTGGCGTCGGCGGTGACGGTCCGGTCCTTCACCGTCGTGGTGCCGGCCGGGATCGCGTAGTCGGTGCCGTTGTTGTTGTCCCAGACGCCGTTGCCGTTGTTGAAGGCCGCCTTGAGCGAGGTCGCCGTACCGATGTCGAGGGTCTTCTTCCACCAGCCGGTGCAGGCGGTCTCCATGCCGACGCCGGGAACCGTGGTCCAGGAGCCGCCGGTGGGCGCGTAGTGGATGTTGGCCGTGGTCCAGCCGGAGGTGGCGGTCGAGTAGTACACGGTGGCATGGTTGCCGCTGCCCGTACCGGTGTCGGCGCACGGGTCGCTGTGGGCGATGACACCGTCCTTGACGGTGATGGTGCCGGTGCCCAGCGCGTAGTTGCTGCCGCCGTTGTTGTCCCAGGTGCCGCTTCCGTTGTTGAAGGTGGCCTGGAGCCCGGTGGCCGAGCCGAGGTCGACGGTCTTCTTCACCCAGTCCGTGCAGGCCGCCTCCATCTGCACTCCCGGCACGGTGGTCCAGGAACCGCCGTCCGGGGCGTAGTGCAGGTAGGTGGCCGGCCAGTTCTTGGTCTTCGTGTAGTAGAAGACGGTCGCCGTCGTGGAGGTGGCGGCCGTGCTCTCCATGGGGGCGGCCCCCGTGTCCGGCGGGGTGAGTCCGAACAGTCCGGTCACCGCCAGGAGCGCCATGAGCACTCTCAGCGGTGGTCGTTGACGTCTGCGGCGCATGGTGCGGCTCCAATGCGGGTGCGGGGAAGGGGAGTTGCCTTGCAAGAAGAACCGGCAAGTTCCTGAAAGGGCTTGCGGCCCGGAAGCTACAGGTCCATGACAGCCACGTAAAGAGATGTGACACGACCTCGACGCACGGTGCGCACCGGCGCCCCCGCTCCGGTGAGGGTCAAGAAACCCCCGGGCGCGGGCAATCCCCTCGTCACGCGGTGAGAAGCTGTGGCCTGACCGGCGTATTCAGGGCGGGAGGGCATCCTCGGCCGCGCCTTTCCCCGACCGGAGGTACATCGAGCATGACCGTCACCAAGGAAGCCCCGCCGCCGGTCCGGCGGCGGGACGCGGACGACCAGGGCCGGCAGGGCTGGCACCTCAACTCCCCGCTCGCCCTGACCATGCTCCTGCTGCTGGTCGTCGCTTCACAGGGGCCGATCCGCGGAGCGCTGTCCGCACCGGTGATGCAGAGCTGGATGACCGTGTTCGTCGCGGTGGTGGTACAGGCCCTGCCCTTCCTCGTCCTCGGCGTCCTGCTGTCCGCGGTCATCGCGGTGTTCGTCCCGCCGTCGTTCTTCGCCCGCGCGCTGCCGAAGCGGCCGGCGCTCGCGGTCCCGGTCGCGGGGATGGCCGGGGCGATCCTGCCCGGCTGCGAATGCGCCTCCGTACCGGTCGCGGGGGCGCTGGTGCGCCGCGGGGTCACTCCGGCCGCGGCCCTGGCGTTCCTGCTGTCCGCCCCGGCGATCAACCCGATCGTGCTCACCGCGACGGCCGTCGCCTTCCCCCGCAACCCCGAGATGGTTCTCGCCCGCTTCGTGGCCAGTCTCCTCGTGGCTTGTTCGATGGGCTGGCTGTGGCAGCGCCTCGGCCGCACCGACTGGCTGCGTCCACCGGCCCGCCCCGCGCACGACGGCCTCGGCAAGGGGGCCGCGTTCTGGGGCTCGGTGCGGCACGACGTCATGCACGCGGGCGGGTTCCTCGTGCTGGGCGCGATGGCCGCCGCCACGCTCAAGTCCGTCGTACCGGCGAGCTGGCTGCACGCCGCGGCCGGCAATCCGGTGGTGTCCGTCCTGGCCCTGGCGATCCTGGCCGTGCTCCTGTCGATCTGCTCCGAGGCCGACGCCTTCGTCGTCGCCTCGCTGACCCAGTTCTCGCTCACCGCCCGGCTGGCGTTCCTCGTCGTCGGCCCGATGATCGACCTGAAGCTCTTCGCCATGCAGGTCGGCACGTTCGGCCGCGGGTTCGCGGCACGGTTCGCGCCCACCACCTTCGCCCTGGCGATCCTCATGTCCGTACTGATCGGGGCGGTGCTCCTGTGAACCGGCAGGCCCAGGCGGCCGTGCTCTTCCTCGTCGGCGCGGCGGTGTTGCACGCGAGCCTCACGGATCTCTATCTGCGGTACGTCAAGGCCGGGCTGCGGCCGCTGCTGCTCGCGGCCGGTGTGGTGCTCATCGTCACGGCCCTCGCCACGGTCTGGTACGAGGTACGCGAACACCGGAAGGCCTCCGCCGACCGGTCCGGCGACGGACACGACGCCGAACACGGGCACGGGCAGGACGCCGAGCACGGGCCCGAACACGGGCACGCGCATCGGGAACCGCGGATCTCGTGGCTCCTCGTCCTCCCGCTGCTCGCGCTCATCCTGGTGGCCCCGCCCGCCCTCGGCTCCTACAGCGCGATGCGCACCGGTACGGCACTCCAGGCCCCCTTCGGCTACGCCAAGCTGCCCGCCGGTGACCCGGTCCCCCTCGGGCTGGTCGACTACGCGAGCAGGGCGGCGTACGGTCACGGCCGCTCCCTCGACGGCCGGCAGGTCAAGATCACCGGTTTCGTCGCACTCGACAGCGCCGGTGTTCCCTATCTCGTCCGCATGGCCCTCAACTGCTGTGCCGCCGACGCCCAGCCGGTCAAGATCGGCCTGTCCGGACGGATTCCACCCGTCCTGCGGCCCGACACCTGGCTCGAGGTCACCGGCCGCTACACGCCCAAGCGCACGAAGGACCCGGTCAACGGCGGGCTCATCCCGTACCTCGACGTCAGCTCGGCGAGGCCGGTCCCGACGCCACACGATCCGTACGACGAGAGCTGGAACAACTGAGCCGAGAGGGGCGGGGCGGATCCACGACGGCCCGCCCCGGGCTCAGGCCTTCCGCTCCGGGAGATAGCTCGCCAGGCCACGCAGGATGATCTCCAGACCGATGTCGAACCTCTCGTCGGAGGAGTCCGTCACCATCGTCCCGGACAGGGCTCGCAGATGGGGGAAGTCCTCTTCGGGCAGGGACGCGAAGTAGTTCTGCATCTCGTCGGCCATCTCACGCCAGTCGGGGCGGGCCAGCGAGCCTCCGCCGGTGTGCTGGGCGGCCCGGTCCTGCCACATGCCCTCCTCCAGGACGAACCCGTCGATGTAGGTGGAGATGAGGTCACCGGCCTCCGCCGCGATGCGGTCGGGCAGTCCCGCGGTCCGGAAGATGGCGAGCAACGACTCTACGTACGGCAGCAGTTCGGCGGTGAAGGGGACGTGCGCCATGGAGATCCTGGCCATGTCGCGGTGGGACAGCAGACGCCACCGCCAGGAGCGCGCGTAGTCCCGCACCTGCTCCCGCCACCGCTCGGGGTCGGGCTCGGGCAGCGTGAAGCTGGCGAAGAGCCGGGTGTACATCAGCTCCAGGAGGTCGTCCTTGGAGCGGACGTAGGCGTAGAGGGCGGAGACCGCGACCTCCAGTTCGGCCGCCACCTGACGCATCGACAGCTTGTCGAGACCGGACCGGTCCAGCACGACGAAGGCGGCCTCGACGATGCGTTCGCGCGACAGCGGCTCTCGCGCCGGGGTGACGCGGGCGCGGACGGGACGCTCGCGCTCCCAGGGGGACGGCGGGGGTGGTTCGGGGGTGCCGGCGGCCGCGTCGCTCATGACGACAGTCTAGGCGCCGGAGAGCAGCGTTCTCCCCTGGAGAGCGGCGTTCACCACCGCACAACGCGATATATCTTGTCGTCGTCGCAGAGTTGCGCTATATCTTAATGAACGCCGTTCTTTTAATGAGCACTGTTCTGTTAAAGTGAACGGCGTTCACCGGCGTCTCGTCTGCTGCTTCTCCCTCGTGACGGCAAGCCGGGCAGCCACATCCATCCGCCCCACCGCGCCCCGGCCGTACCCCGGCGCGGCCTCTTCGCGAGGAGTTCCCGATGTCCACCACCGGTGTCGCGTCCGCCGAGACGCCCATCGACTCACCAGCGCCCTACCGGTGGCGCTGGGCTGCGCTGTTCGTGATCCTCGCGGCCGAGGTGATGGACCTCCTCGACGCCGTCGTCACGAACATCGCCGGTCCCTCCATGCGGGCCGACCTCGGCGGCGGCGCCTCCACGCTCCAGTGGCTCGCCGCCGCCTACACCCTCTCGATGGCCGTCGGGCTCGTCACCGGAGGACGGCTCGGGGACATTCACGGGCGCCGCACGATGTTCCTGGTCGGAGCCGCCGGCTTCACCGTGGGTTCGCTGCTGTGCGCGGTGTCCGTGTCCCCCGGGATGCTGATCGGCGCGCGGGTCGTCCAGGGGCTGTTCGGCGCCGTGATGCTGCCGCAGGGCCTCGGCATGATCAAGGAGATGTTCCCGCCGAAGGAGTCGCAGAAGGCCTTCGGCATGTTCGGCCCGGTCATGGGCCTGTCCGCGGTGTGCGGGCCGATCCTGGCGGGCTGGCTGGTCGACGCCGACTACTTCGGTACCGGCTGGCGCATGATCTTCCTCATCAACCTGCCGCTGGGCGCCGCGGCGATCCTCGGTGCCGTGCGCTACCTGCCGAGGAGCAGGTCCGGCAGCAAGCCGCGCCTCGACATCCCCGGCATGATCCTGGTCTCCCTGGCCGCGCTGCTCATCATCTTCCCGCTGGTCCAGGGGCGTGAGTACGACTGGCCCGTGTGGACGTTCCTGATGATGGGCGCCTCCGTCGTCGTCTTCGTCGCCTTCGCCGTGTACGAGTCGCGCCGCAGCAGGGCCGGCCTGGACCCGCTGGTCGTCCCGAGCCTCTTCCGCAAGCGCGGCTTCAGCGGCGGCATGGTCCTCGGGCTGGTCTTCTTCTCGACCATGCAGGGCTTCATGCTCGTCTTCAACCTCTACACCCAGATCGGCCTCGGCTACTCGCCGCTCAAGGCCGGCCTGGTGATGGTGCCCTGGTCGGGCGGCATGATCGTCGGCTTCGGTATCGCCCAGGGTGTGGTCCGGTTCGGCCGGACCGTGCTCCAGGCGGGCGCGCTGGTCATGGCGCTCGGTGTCTTCGGCGTGTGGCTGACCCTCGACCAGGTGGGGTCCGGCGTCGGCCCCTGGCAGCTCCTGCCCTCGCTGCTCGTCACGGGCATCGGGATGGGCCTGCTCATGGCCCCGTTCTTCGACATCGTGCTCGCCAGCGTGGAACAGCACGAGACGGGGTCGGCGTCCGGCACGATGACCGCGGTCCAGCAGCTCGGCGGCGCCTTCGGCGTGGCCATCCTCGGCACGGCGTTCTTCGGTCTGCTGGGCGGCGGGATCGCCACCGCCGTCGACCACCGCTCGGACGGCCTGCGGGGACAGCTGACCGCCGCGCATGTCGCGCCCGCGGCCCAGGAACGTATCGTGTCCGGCCTGCGCACCTGCACCTCGGACCGTGCCACGGCCAAGGACCCCGCCGCGACCCCGGCGTCCTGCGCGCGCCTGGAGAAGGACACCCGTTCCGCCGTCACCTCGCCCGAGGACGGCGCCCGGATACCCGCCGCACTGCAGGCCACCGCGTCGTCGGCCTTCCGGAGCGGTTTCGGCTCCGTCATGCAGACGCTGCTCTGGATCGTCGACGGCATGCTGGCCCTGACGTTCCTGCTCGCGTTCCTCCTGCCCCGCCACGCGCGCCCCGAGGAATCCGCCGGACACTGAGCCCCGGCGACGCCGACGACGTCGCCATCGGCAACGGCTTCGGCTTCGGCTTCGGCTTCGGCTTCGGTGAACGGGACGGCCGGGCACTCCCCAGGGGTGCCCGGCCGTCCCGCTTCCCTGTGCGGTCGCCCCCTGGCCAACACCCAGGGCCGCCCCGGGCCGGTGTGCATGGAGCGCGACGCGTACCGTGCAGGCGGGTGGAAACGCGCCCGGGACGGCGAGAAGCGGTGATCCGGGCACGTCACACCCGCGGCACCGCTCACCCGGTGGACCCGCCGCCACACCCGACCGACGTGTCCGTCCCGCACGTCCCGCACCGTCCCGAACCATCTCGAACTACCCGCACCGTCCCGGAGGAACGAGCCCGTGCTCACGTCGTACGCAGCCCACTTCGACACACCCGCCGGGTATCTCGACTTCGCACGGTTCGGCCCGCCGTCGCGGGACGCCGTGGCCGCCACCGCGCGAGCCATGGAGGAGTCCGCCCGCGCCGATCACACCACCGTGGACGGGCTGATGCGCGCGGAAGCGCTCGCACGGGACACAGCCGCGCGTCTCGCGGGCACCGACAGCCGGCACACCGTGCTGCTCCCCAACGCCTCCACCGGACTGTTCCACGCCGCCCTCGGCATCCCGGAGGGTGTGGTCCTCGCGCCGCGCTCCGACTTCCCCGCCAACCACTATCCGTGGCGCCGTACCGCCGACCTGGGCCGGGCCACGCCCCGCTGGCTCGACCCGGTGCCCGGCGGCGGGGTCACCCCCGAACTGGTCCGTGCCGCCCTGACCGACGACGTCGTCGCCCTGTCCGTCAGCGCCGTCGACTTCCGTACCGGATTCCGCGCCGACCTCGCGGCATTGCGCGAGACGATCGGACCGGACCGGCTGCTGATCGTGGACGCCATCCAGGCGTTCGGCGTGGCCGCGATGGACTGGGACGCGGCCGACGTGGTCGTGGCGGGCGGTCAGAAATGGCTGCGCGCCGGCTGGGCGACCGGTTTCGCGGCACTGTCCGACCGCGCGCTGGAGTCCCTGGAACCGGTCCTCACCGGGTGGACGGGAGTCGAGGACGTCGGTCTCTTCGACGGCGCGGAACACCCGCCCGCCGCGGACGCGCGGCGATGGTCGATCACCAATCTCAGCCCGGTGACGGCCGCCGCGTTCGCGGCCGCGCTGGACCTCGTGGAGCAACACACCGTCACGGCGATCGAGGCCGCCATCGCCACCCGGATCGCCGAACTCGCCGAGACGGTCGAGGAACACGGCGGCCACGTCCTCTCCCCCACCGACCCGGCGCGCCGCGCGGGCATCCTCTCCTTCACCATGCCGGACCACGATCCGTCCGTCGTAGCGAAGGCCTTGCACGCCGAGGGCGTCACCCCGACGGCGCGCGCGGGCTCGCTGCGGCTCTCCCCGCACGCGTCGACCCCGCCGGAGGCTTCCGCACGGGTGGCGGCAGCCCTGTCGTCGCTGGGGAGCTGAATCCACGTCGGCCCAGGGGATACGGCGGGACAGTTCCACCTCGGCAACTGGACCGCCTCGGCCGCCACTCGAAGCGGCCGTATGCCGGGGTCCGTGGACGAACTGTGGACGGGATCTCGGTCTATCGCCGCAGGCGAAGCCCGGAAACGAACACATCCTCCTGGCAAGGACGCGGAGCCTCGGACACGGAGCCTGCTGCCGCTACAACCTCAGCGGCGACCGGTGCGTCCTAGCTCGTAACGGGGCGAGGAGGCGCAGATGAGTGAGCGCGGGTCCGTACAGAGCGACAGCCGGGGGAAGTACCGCTTCCTCAAGGGGTGGGTCTCGCTGGCAGGCGTCGCGGCCTTCGTGGTGTGGCTCGCATTCGATCCGTTCGAGCTGACCTGGAACCAGGTTTTCGGCGGCGCGGTGGCGCTGTCCGCAGCGGGCGCCATCGCGAGCTTGCTATTACGCCGCTGGGGCTGGGCTCGTGGTTGGGCCGGCCGAATTCCTCCGCCGGGCCGCCTCGCGGCCGGGCTGGTCTCCAGGCTTGGTGTGCCATCGCCGCTGCTGGACCCCCGCTGGGCCAGAGCCCGATCGACCGCTGTGGGTTTCCTGATGTTCGCCACCGTGTCCGGATTCATGGGATGGAAAGCCGGCCAGGAGGACCAGATGCTGCAGAACCTCCGGGAGCACGGGAACAGGACCGAAGCGACCGTAGTCGCCATTGCCGGCCGGTCGGAGGAAGGCAGGACGAACTCCTTGACCGTGCGCTTCAGCGCACCGTCCAGCACGGTGCAAGCGGATATCGATGTCGGAGACGGCTCGGGAGACGACGCGAAGCCCGGAGGCCACGTACCCGTCGTCTACAACCCAACGGACCCCACGAAGGTCCGCCACGCTGACCGTCTGGACGGATCCGACGCCGACGGGATTCGACTGGGTTCTGTGGTGGTCGGACTACTCGCGGCAGGTTTTCTGGTGGGGACCGCCCGGGAGGTGGTGCGTGTCAAGGAGCAGACGGAAGCAGGCAAGACGCCGGACACCCCCCACGCCGGAGCCTGAACACCCCACGCCGGCCCGCTCCGCAACCCCGGGACTTGTCCATGTCACCAAGGTCTCCGGCTGCACCGTGTTCCAGCAGTCGGTCGGCGAGTACAAAAAACGAGTTCGTCGCCGCGTACCGATCCCAGAAAGGTGCCGCCAAGTTCGGCCTCTTCGTAGGTCCCGGCACGATGACAGCGGAGAGCCGCCCCAAGCAGCCGCTGGGCGAGGTGTCGGACAAGCACGTCATCTGTGAGCACGACGGCGACGCCTGGTACCGCAAGGCAGGCGAACGCCACGAATACGCGGTACCCGACGACGGCGTGGTGATTCGTCCGATCGCCGACGCGGGCACGGTCGACCGCGCCATTCCGCGTAAGGCGGCCGAGGCGGCCCACCGCCCGGACGACGCCGAATTGGCCGCGCTCCTGCCGACCACCGGCGGTGCGGACGCCTGAGAGGACGGCACGAAGTCGACTGCCGACCCGTTTCGTGACCGGTCCCGCGGCAGGCCCGGACGCGAAAGGATCAGCAGTTCTCAGGATGAAATCGTCGACCCTGATTTGGTCCTTGAATGAATTTCGTCCTCAGCGGCAAGGGGCAACTACCCGGTGGGCGGCGGCAGTCCGGGCGTCACGCGACCACGTCGAGGCCATGCGCCCCTGACCAGCGGCGACAGGGGCCACGACCGCGGTGTCAGTCTGCTGAAGTATCCTTCCCGCCACCGCACACCGACTGGGAGGACCGAGAGAATTGACTGGCCTGACTGCTTTCCCACTGCCCTTTCATGCTGCCCGTTCCATATCGTTCGCGACACCGCGAACGCTGCGGGAACTGGAGATGATGCAGTGCAGCGCACACATTCGGGCGAAGCCGGCGTGGTTCGACAAGATGAACGACGCCGACATCGTGGCCCGGTGGACGCAAGAGGCGGTCGCCCAAGGCCTCACCGAAGCGCAAGTCTCGTACGTGCTTGCCGAACTCGCGCATTACGCCGCGCTGCGGGACGGACGAACCGGCGTCGAGGTGTCCGCCGTCGACGGGGTGTGGCAGTCGGACACCCTGGTCGACGACAAGCTCAGATCCCGACTGCGCGAAGCGGTTCAGGTTCTGGAGCAGGTCCCCGAAGCGGAGCAGGACTGGCATCCCGGATCCGACGGCCAGGTACTGGATCTGGTTCATCCCTCACTGTTCTGCCTGGTGAGAGGGGTGAGCGGCGGGCCCGAGCGGGCATGGCAGAATCCGACGAACCGCTACTCGAAGTACGAGTTCTCGGAGAAATTCCAGTGGCTCCCCACGGACGTCGACGTCAGTGACGACGGCGATGTCGCCTTCCGTTCGTACGTCAACAACGTCCACCCCGAGACTCATCGCGAACTGGCCTCCGTCCTGCCGGACTTGTTCGCACGCGTGCGCCCGCTGCTGGAGAACGTGCTCACCGATCTGCGCCATCCGCGGCCCCTGCGGATCCAGGCCAATCCTTACGGGTGGTACGAGTCGCGGGAGCCGGAGTATCCGGACAAGTCCTCCTACAGTGATGGTGAGGCCTACGAAGAAGCCTTCCGCGCATGGGAAGAAGCCCATGACGAGTGGTGGGAAAACCGCCGCCCGACCATCCCGGACGCCCCGGCCTTCACCCCGCCCGAGTTGCCTGACGAATCCGCCCGAGTCGACCTGCGCGGTCGCCGTCTCCAGGTCATCGTCAAGCTCGCCACCATTCATCTCACCCCGGACAAGCCCGAGTACCCCGGCGGATCCTGGCACGTCGAGGGGATGTTGAACGAGCGGATCGTCTCGACCGGCATCTACTACTGGGACAGCGAGAACATCACCGAGAACCACCTGAGCTTCCGGGCGGCACTCGACGACCCGAACTACGAACAGAATGACGACAACGGGCTGCGTGAGGTCTATGGCCTGGAGAACGAAGACGCACTGAACCAGATACTGGGATCGGCGTCGACCCCAGAGGGCCGCTGTCTGGCGTTCCCGAATATCCTGCAGCACCGCGTAGGCTCATTCCGCCTCATGGACCACACCCGCCCGGGGCATCGCAAAATTCTCGCCTTCTTCCTGGTCGACCCATCGGAAGAGATCACCTCGACGTCCGACGTGCCGCCGCAACAACCATGGTCCGACGCCTCGACCATGACGCTTGAACAGGCCAAGAGCCACCGCGAACAGCTCATGCAGGAACGCAAGTTCTTCGTCGACGAACACAACGAGCAGCTCTACGAACGAGAATTCTCCCTCTGCGAGCACTGAATCTCCCGGTAACCCGGTCACTGTGCCAGCTTGCGGGCGATCACCTCCATGATCTGGCCCGCGGGTTGGGGCATGTGCAGGTCATGGTGCGAGGCGTCCACGTCGTACTCCTCGACGGTACCGAGGACGTAGGGCCGCCATCCGGGCCCGTACGACGACAGCCCGTCGATTTTGTCCGACTTCGCATTGAAGTACAGCAGGTCGCCGCGGTAGATCGGTGACGCGAAAATGGCCATCGCGTTGAGGTTGTTGGCACCCACCTTCGACATGTCCTCCAGGAAACCGTCCAGGTTGTCGGTGTTCATGTACTGGCCGAAGACCTCCTCGACATCCCCCCGGTACATCGCGGCGGTCCTGCCGGCCACCTGCTTGAACGGGCTGTCGGGAGCGGTGGTCGCCGGTGGGGCGTCCAGGACGGCGACGAGGCCGACGCGGTGACCGCGCCGGTCCAGCTCCGCGGCCGCGGCGTGCACGACCGGGCCGCCGAAGGACCAGCCGATCAGGTGGTACGGGCCTTCCGGCTGGATGGCGAGGATCTGGGCGAGGTAGTCGTCGATCATCTCCTCCACCGAACCCGCCAGCGGATCCTTGCCGTTGGAACCACGGGACTGCAACGAGTACGCGGGCCGGTCCTTCACGTACGGCGCGAAGGTGAAGAACGCCCAGCCCAGGCCGCCGCCTCCGTGGAAGAACCACAGCGGCGGCTTGCCCGTACCGGGATCCCTGTTCAGCGGCAGCACGACCCCGTACGAGTCGCTCTGGTCGTCCGGTGTACCGCCGACGATCACGAGCCCGCCCAGCTCGGCCACCGTGGGATAGTCGGTGATCGTCCTGAGGGGCAGGTCGATACCGAACTCCTCGCGGATGCGAGCGCTGAGGCGGGTGGCCAGGTCCGTATTCCCGCCGAGCCCGAAGAAGTCGTCGTCGACACCGACCTTGTCCAGGCCCAGCAAGTCACCGAAGAGGGCGCACAGTTTCTCTTCGTGCGCGTTGCTCGGCTCCCCACGGCTGCTCAGGTTCTCCTCCGGGGAGTTGCTCGGCCCACGGCTGCTCCGGCTCTCCTCATGGGAGTTGCGCGGACCACGGCTGTTCTCGGTGGTCGTGTGCTGTGTGGGCCGTGCCCGTTGGTCCTCCGGCACCTCGATCGCGCTGATCGGCGACTGCGGGGCGGCGACCAACTGGTCCAGCACCGACACGAACTCGGCGGCGATGGCCTCGGCCGATCCTCTGTCGAACAACGTGGTCGCGTAGATGAGGTCGCCCCGCAGCGCCCCCGAACCGTCCTCGGCCATCGTGAACATCAGGTCGGCCTGGGCGGTGGAGGCGAGGTGCTGCTCGAACTCCACCTTCAAGCCCTGGAGTTCGAGTTCCCTCTTCTCGAAGTTCTGCCAGGCGAACATCACCTGGAACAGCGGCTGGTACGCGGCGGAACGCTCGAGGTCGAGGGCCTCGACCAGCATCTCGAACGGCAGGTCCTGGTGCTCGTAGGCCGCCAGCGCCTTGTCCCGCACCCGTGCGAGCAGGTCCGCGAACGACGGGTCGCCGGAGAGGTCCACCCGCAGCACCTGGGTGTTGACGAAGAACCCGACCATGTCGGCCAGCCCTTCGTCCGTGCGGCCGGCGATCGGGTTGCCGATCGGCACGTCCTCGCCGCCACCCAGCTTGCCCAGCAGCACGCCCAGCGCGGCCTGGACGACCATCGCCATGGTCGTCCCGCGTTCGTCTGCCAGTTTCCGCAGCCCGGCCGCCAGGTCCGGTTCCACCACGACATCGACCATGCCGCCCTCCGAGCTCCTCACCGTGGGCCTGGGGCGGTCCAGTGGCAGGTTCAACGGCTGTGGCACCCCGGCCAGTTCCTCGCTCCAGTACGCGGCCTGCGCCGCAGCCAGACTGTCCGGGTCCGTCACGTCGCCGAGCAACTCGCGCTGCCACAGCGCGTAGTCCTCGTACTGCGCGGCCAACGTCTCCCACTGCGGCGCCCGGCCGTCCAGGCGCGCGGTGTAGGCCTCGGCCAGGTCGCGTGCCAGCGGCGCTCCCGAACTGCCGTCCGTGGCGATGTGATGGATGACCAGAACCAGGACGTGCTCCTGAGCGGAGCGGCGCAACAGGGCGGCCCGCAAAGGAATTTCCGTCGCCAGATCGAACCAGTGCGCGGCGGCCTCGTCGATCGCGCGGGACTCGTCCTCGGGCGCCACCTCGATCACGGGCACCCGCACCGGTGCCTGTGCCGCCGACAGAATTCTCGGTCGGGGCTCACCGTCGGCGTCCGTCACATACGTGGTGCGCAGAATCTCGTGCCGGGCGACCACGTCTCCGATCGCGGCGACCAGGGCAGCCTCGTCCAGTGGCCCGGTCAGCCGGAACGTCGGGGAGATGTTGTAGGTCGCCGCGCCGCGATCCAGTTGGTGCAGGATCCACATGCGGCGTTGCGCGAAGGACAGCGTGGTCCCGGTGTTCACCCGTGTGCGATCACGCGGCTCGAACCGGAGGCGGCCGGGAGCAGCCGCCTTCCGCGACCACTCGGCGAACGCGGCCACCGTCGGCAGGTCGAAGAT
Source organism: Streptomyces sp. NBC_00386 (assembly GCF_036063235.1). Taxonomy (NCBI): domain Bacteria; kingdom Bacillati; phylum Actinomycetota; class Actinomycetes; order Kitasatosporales; family Streptomycetaceae; genus Streptomyces; species Streptomyces sp. NBC_00386. The sequence continues at coordinate 8,407,770 of NZ_CP107950.1, read as the reverse complement.
CGTACGGATCGGAATCTCGATCCCCATCTCGGCACGGGCGCGGTTGATCAGCCTGGTGGCCAGGAGCGAGTGCCCACCGAGCGCGAAGAAGTCGTCGTCGATACCGACCCTCTCCAGACCGAGCAACTCGCTGAAGAGGACACACAGTTTCTCTTCATGGGCGTTGCGCGGCCCACGGCTGCTCACGGTGGTCGTGTGCTTCGCGGGCAGTGCCCGCCGGTCGATCTTTCCGGCCGGGTTGAGCGGGAGCCGCGAGAGCGGTACGAAGGCGGCCGGAACCATGTAGTCGGGAAGGCGTTCGCGCAGGTACCCGGGCAGCTCGGCCAGGAGCGGACCGATCGCCTTGGCCAGTGCGGGGGCGTTCACCCGGACACGATCGGTGGCGCCACCGGGAACGAACCCTCCGGAGAGGGGCCGCCGCCCGTCCTCTCTTTCGGGCAGGAGGATCGCGTCGAAGGTGTGGACGGCCTCGCCCGACCATGTGAGGACCGCGTCAAGACCCTGCAGCCGTGCCCACGCGGCGACGTCCTCCGGATCCAGCGCCATGCCGGCAGGGGCTACGACGGTTCCCCGGGTACCGGTGCAGGTGGCCGCGGCGGCCTCCACGGTGAGCCGGGCGTTGGGTATCCCGGTCACCCGCACCGGTCCACCACCCGCCCGCTCGACGCAGCCACCCAGGCCGGCCGGGCCGGACATCTCCCGGCCCCACGCCACCGCGGGCACACCGGAAAGTTCGAGGACGTCGGCCGGCTCCTTGTGCAGGACGACCTCGTAGCGGTGCCGGGTCAGCTCGTTGTGCGCCTGCCCCGCCTTCAGCCGAATGTCCACACCACCGGCATGCTCACGCGCCCACTCGGCGAACCACTCCGGAGCGACCACCAGTTCCCGCTCGGCGAGCAGTGCCTGTTCCACCAGCGTCCGCACCTCGCTCGATGACGCGTGTGGGTGCGCCGTGCCCTGCACCGCGGTGGCCAGGAGTCTGAGGGTGGTGGCGTTGCGGACGTCGCCGACGACGATCCGGCCGCCCGGGGCGAGGAGTCGCATGGCCTGGCTCAGCACCCGGTCCAGGTATGCGGCAGTCGGGAAGTACTGGGCCACCGAGTTGATGATCACGGTGTCGAAGGTGCCCTGGGGCAGCCCGGAGAGGTCGTCGGCCGCCTGGGCGCCGAGATGAACCCGGTCGCCGTGGCCGGCCTCCTCCACCTGTGCCCGGACCCGGTCTACGACCGTGGGCGAGATGTCGGTGGCCCAGTATTCCTCGACCTCGCCGACGATCTTCGCCAGCAGCAGACCGGAACCCACACCGATCTCCAGCACCCGGCGTGGCGCGAACCGCAGCACCTGGGCCACCGCCGCGTCCCGCCACTGCCGCATCTGTTCGAGCGGGATCGGCTCGCCGGTGTAGCCGGAGTTCCAGCCCTGGAAGTCCTCACCCCACGCCCCTTCGGCTGAGGCGGTATAGGTGTCGTCATAGAGGTGGCGCCATTCCTCGACCTGGGCGGTGGTGTCGGCGACGGCGGCGTCAGGGTCGGGTTCGATGTAGGCGACCAGGCGCTGGTCGCCCTTCTGGTCCTCGCGGACCACGACGGCGGCCTGTGCGACCAAGGGGTGTCCGCTCAGGACGTGGTCGATCTCGCCGAGTTCGATGCGGAAGCCGCGGACCTTGACCTGGGAGTCGGTGCGGCCCAGGTATTCGACCTGGCCGTCCTTGTTCCACTTCACCAGGTCCCCGGAGCGGTACATGCGTGCGCCGGCCGGTCCGAAGGGGCAGGCCACGAACCGCTCGGAGGTCAGGGCGCTCTGGCCGAGGTAGCCGCGGGCCAGGCAGGTCCCGGCGAGGTAGAGCTCGCCGGCGACGCCGGGGGCGACGGGGCGCAGGGCCGCGTCCAGGATGTAGACCTGGTTGTTCCAGATGGGGGTGCCGATCGGGACGCGGTCGGCGCCGGGGACGTGCTGCCAGCCGGTGATCTCGACGGTGGCCTCGGTGGGGCCGTAGAGGTTGTTGGCGGTGCAGCCGGGGAGCAGGTCGGTGAAGCGGTTGGCCAGGGCGGGCGGGAAGGCTTCGGCGGCGACCTCGATCCAGCGCAGGCTGGTGCAGTGGGCGGCGGCGGGTTCGGTGACGAACGCGGAGAGCAGGGAGGGCACGAAGAACGCGGCGGTCACCTGTTCGCGCTGGATCAGTTCGGCGAGGTAGGCGGGGTCGCGGCGGCCCTCGGCGCTGGCCACGACGACGGATGCGCCCATCTGCAGGTTGGAGAACATCTCCGGCACCGAGGCGTCGAAGCTGGCCGAGGTGCTCATCAGCATCCGGTCCTCGACCGTGACCCGGAAGTGTTCCAGGCCCCACTCGATCCGGTTCGTGATCGAACGGTGCGCCACGGGCACGCCCTTGGGGCCGCCTGTGGAGCCGGAGGTGAAGATGACGTAGGCGGCGTTGTCCGGCGACAGGTCCCGCACGGGGTCCGTCTCCGGATACCCCGACACGTCCGGCAGGGTGTCTTCGAGGAGCAGCAGTGGCTTGGCGCTCGCCAGGACGTGGCGTACGCGTTCGGCGGGCAGTTCGGTGTCCAGCGGCACGTAGGCGGCGCCGGCCTTGACCACCCCGTACACGGCGACGAGCAGGTCCACCGAGCGCGGGATCTTCACGGCGACGAGTTGTTCGGGGCCGGCGCCCTGTTCGATGAGCCAGTGCGCGAGCTGGTTGGCACGCCGGTTGAACTCGGCGTAGGTCAGGCTCTCGTGCTCGCCGATCACCGCGACACGGTCGGGAGTGCGGGCGACCTGGGCCTCGAACGCGTCGGGCAGGGTGGTACCGGTCACCGGGTGGACGGTGTCGTTGACCTGCCGTACCAGGCGGTCGCGTTCGTCCTCGCCCAGCACCTCGATCGAGCTGAGCGGCGCCCCGGGCGCGGCAGCCACCTGCTCGAGGACCCGCACGAACCGGGCGACGATGTCGGCCGCGGCTTCCTGGTCCAGCAGGTCCTTCTGGTATTGCAGGACCAGTTGAAGCTGCGGATCGGCTGCGGCGGCCAGGATGACCGGGTAGTGCGAGCCCGCGAACGGGCGCAGCCCGGTGATGGCGACACCTGCTGAGGAGTTGGCCTCGCCGATGGCTTCCCGGTCGATGGGATACGACTCGAACACGACCATCGTGTCGAACAGTGTGCTCAGCCCGGTCGCTTGCTGGATCTCCGCCAGGCTGTGCTGGTGATGGTCGAGCAAGACCGTCTGCCGGTCCTGCAACGCGGTGAGCAGGTCGGCGAAGGTGTCCTGCCCCTCGCAACGCACCCGGACAGGGATGGTGTTGATGAACAGCCCGACCATGTCGTCGACGTGCTTCACCGCAGGCGGGCGCCCGGACACAGTGGCTCCGAAGACGACGTCGGAGTTCCCGGTGAGATGGGCGAGGAGAACGGCCCAGGCACCCTGCACAAGGGTGTTGAGCGTGACGCCGAGCTCCGCTGCCCGGCGGGACAGGCCCTGCTTGCCCTCGAATACCACTTCGATGTTGCCGATGCCCGCGGAATCGTGCCGAGTTCCCGCGTGCGGCACGAGCAGGGTCGGTTCCTGGACACCGTCGAGTTCGACCGCCCAGACACGCACGGATTCCTCGTGGTCGTGGTGGGTGAGCCAGGTGAGGAAGTCGCCGTAGTCGCGAGTGGGGGCGAGCGCGGCCGGGTCGCCGTCGGCGGCGTAGAGCAGCAGCAGGTCGCGCATGAGCAGAGGTGTGGACCAGCCGTCGAACAACACGTGATGGGCGGTCAGTACGAGTTCGGCCCGGTCGGGTTCGAGGACGGCCAGGGCCAGCCGGATCAAGGGTGGGGTGTCCGCGTCGAAGTAGGTGGTTCGGTCCCGGTCGAGGAATCGCTCGAACTCCTCGGCGCGCTCGGCCTCTTCGGCCGCGGTCAGGTCGAGGTACTGCCACGGCAGTGCCACCGACTCCGGTACGACCTGTACGAGATCGCCGTCCGCCCGGTCGACGAACGCCGCCCGCAGGGCGGGGTGGCGGTCCAGGAGTGCCTGTCCGGCCCGGCGCATCCGTTCCGGGTCGACCTCGCCGGACAAGTGGAACACCAACTGCATGTGGTACGCGTCGAAGGAGGATCCGGCCAGCATCGCGTGGAACAGCAGCCCGGACTGTGCGGGGGTGACCGGCCATACCTGGGCGAGCTTGCCGAAGCGGGCCTCCCAGGTGTCGATCTCGTGTTGGGCCACCGTGACCAGGGGTGCGTCGCTGGGGGTCAGTCCGCCGACGCCGTCGGTGGTGGCGTGCCGGGCCAGGGCGGTCAGGGCCTGGACCCACAGTGTCGCCAGTTCGCCGACCTCCTCGTGGGTGAGGACCCCGGTGGGGAAGCCGAAGTAGGCGGTCAGTTCCTCGCCCTCGCCGGTGTCGGTGGCCACCGCGTTGATCTCCAGCGCCGACAGCACCTCCATGTCCGCGTCGGGTGCGGCGATCAGGTGGGTGTGCGTGGTGTCCGGGACCCAGCCCAGGCCGCGCAGTTCCTCGGGAATGTCCGAACCGGAGGCCTTGCCCAGGTAGTTGAATCCGATCTGCGGTCGGCGTGCCGTGGCCAGTTCGGCGGCGGTGTCGGGGTTGAGGTGGGCCAAGAGCCCGTATCCCAGGCCGGCGTCCGGTATCGCCCGCAGCTGTTCCTTGACGGCCTTGACCGCCTTCCCGGCGGCCGCGCCGCCCGCGAATGCCTCTGCCAGGTCGATACCGGCGACATCCAGACGGACCGGATACATGGCGGTGAACCAGCCGAGCGTGCCGGACAGGTCCGCGCCGGGCACCAGATGCTCTTCACGGCCGTGCCCCTCCAGCCGCACCAGCGCCGAGGACGCGGAGGTGCCACGTACCTGATGCCAGCGCGCCAGGGCCAGGGCGAGTCCGGCCAGCAGACCGTCGTCGACTCCGCCGCGGAAGACTGCGGGCACCGTATCGAGCAGGGTCTTGGTGACGTCGGCCGGGACGCGTACGCGCACCGTGTCCACGGTGGCCGCGACATCGCGTGTGCCGTCCAACTCCCTTGCTGCCAGCGCTGGTTCGTGACCGTCCAGGATCTGCTGCCACAGGGCCAGCTCGGCGACCCGTTCTGGGCGGGCAGCCTCCTCGGCCAAGGCGTGCGTCCAGCGGCGCAGTGAGGTGCCCACGCCTGCCTGTTCGGGCCGGGGCTTGCCCTTGACCTGCTGCCAGGCGGCCACCAGGTCGGGCACCAGGATCCGCCACGACACCCCGTCGACGACCAGGTGGTGCAGCACGACGAGCAGCCTGCCCGTGTCCGAGTCCGAGCCCATGTCAGTGCCCGGGTCGGCGGTGAACCACACGAACTGCGCCATGACGCCCGCGTCCGGGTCGAGGCGGCCGGCGGCCGCGTCCAGTTCGGCCCGCACATCGGCGCCGGAAAAGGCGACCTCCCGTACCAGCGTGTCGGCGTCCACGCTGCCCGTCGGCCGCATCCGCAAGCCCGGCTGTGCCCGGTCGAGCCGGGAACGCAGCACGTCATGCCGGTCCAGGACGGCTTGCAATGTTGCGGTCAGTCCCGCACGGTCGATGCCCTCGGGCAGAGTCAACAGCGCGGACATGCAGAACCGGCCGATGCCACCGCCCAGGGCGAGCACGTGCGCCGCCGTCGGCGACAGCGGTGCCCAGCCGACACCCTCGCCCTCCAACTCGGCCAGCGTCACGCGCTCCTCGTCGGCCCGGCCCTCGACCAGCTCCGCGAGCCGGGCGACCGTACGGTGCTCGAAGATCTCCCGTGTGGTGACGACGACACCGCGCGCCTTGGCCCGCGCCACGACCTGGATGGAGCGGATGCTGTCCCCACCACCGGCGAAGAAGTCGTCGTCGACACCTACCTGACCAGGCCCGACGCCCAGCACATCGGCGTACACCTCCGCCAGCACCCGCTCGGCCTCGGTGCGCGGCGCCTGGTACTTGGCGCCGGTGAACTGCGGCTCGGGCAGGGCTGCCCGGTCCAGTTTGCCGTTGGCGGTCAGCGGCAGCCTCTCCAGGACCATCAGCTGGGCGGGCACCATGTAGTCGGGCAGCCGCTTGGCCACGAACCGCCGCAGGTCCGCCACCGAGACACCGGCGTCCAAGGCGAAGTCGCCGTCCCCGGCACCGCCGTCCACCGGCACCACGTAGCCGACGAGCCGCTTGGTGCCGGAGGGGTCCTCGCACACGGTGACGACGGCCCGGGCGACGGCGGGGTGCTGGGCCAGGACGGTCTCGATCTCGGTGGGTTCGACGCGGATGCCGTTCACCTTGACCTGGTCGTCGGCGCGTCCGGCGTACCTGAGCCGGCCCTCGGCGTCCCACCGGGCCAGGTCGCCGGTGCGGTACATCCGCGTGCCGGGCGGGCCGAAGGGGCAGGCCACGAAGCGTTCCGCGGTGGCGGCACTGTGGTGGTGGTAGCCGCGGGCGACCGGGCCCGCCACATACAGTTCGCCGATCACGCCCGGTGCGACCGGGGCGAGTTCGGGTCCCAGGACGTGGACGCGCATGTTGGCCAGTGGAGTGCCGACGGGGATCGCGCCGGTCCCGGCCCACTCCTGCGGGACCGTGAAGACGGAGGCGTAGAAGCTCTCGGTCTGGCCGTAGGCGTTGACTACGCGGCTGCCGGGCAGGGCTTGCCGCACTCTGTGGACCAAGTCGCCGGCCAGCGCCTCACCGGCGAACACGACGGTTTCGACGTCGAGGCGCAGTCCGGGGCCGCCGTCGGTGGCGACCTGGTCGAGCAGTGCGGCGAACACGGTCGGCACGGCGCTGATGGTGGTGCCCGACCAGGCGTCGCGTTCGGCGAGTTCGAGGACGTCGCGGACGATCTCGACGCTCGCGCCGCAGGTCAGCGCGGTGAAGATCTCGAACACGGAGACGTCGAAGTTCACCGAGGTCGCGGCCAGCATCCGTGAGCCGACCCCGACCCCGATGCGCCGGGCCAGGTCCCGCACGCCGTTGACCACGGCGGCGTGGGTGACGGCGACGCCCTTGGGCGTGCCGGTCGAGCCGGACGTGAACATCACGTACGCCAGGTGGTCGGGTCCGATGCCGGCCGTGGAGGCGTCGACGACGGGGCCGTCCAGATCCAGGTCGAGGTCCAGGTCGTCGAGGTGCAGCAGCGGGGGACGGCAGCCAGCCACGGTGTGCGCGGTGTCGTGGTCGGTGAGCACCAGGGCCGGGCGGGCGGTGTCCAGCAGGAGGCCGACACGTGCGGAGGGGAAGGCGGGGTCGACCGGGAGGCAGGCGCCGCCGGCCTTGAGGACGGCCGACAGGGCGACCACGAGGTCAGCCGAGCGGGGCAGTGCCACGGCCACCAACACGTCGGGTCCCACGCCGTGTTCGCGCAGCACCGCGGCCAGCCGGCCCGCGCGGGCCTCCAGCAGCCCGTACGACAGTGATGTGCGTCCGGACACGACGGCGGTGGTGTGCGGGGTCCGCGCCGCCTGCGCGGCGACCAGCTCCGGCAGCGTCGCCGCCGGGACCGGTGCGCTCGTCTCGTTCAGCCGGGCGAGCCGGTCCCGCTCGGCCTCGGTGAGCACGTCCACCCCGCCGAGGCGTGTCCCGGGAGCGGCGACCACCTGCCGCAGCACCCGCACATAGCGGTCCACGAGACTCTCCGCCGTCGCGTGGTCGAACAGCTCCGTCGCGTACTCCAGGCGCCCGTACGCCTTCCCGGAGGGGTCCGGGACGATGTTGAGGAACAGGTCGAACTTCGCGGTCTCGGTGCCCGGCCAGACAAGGGTGCCCCGCAGCCCCGGCATCTCGATCTCCGGCCACACGAACTGCCAGGCCAGCATCACCTGGAACAGCGGCTGGTAGGCGGTGGTGCGCTCCGGGTCGAGGAGTTCCACCAGGTGCTCGAAGGGGACGTCCTGGTTGTCGTAGGCGCCCAGCGCCCGGTCGCGGACCTGGTCCAGCAGATCGCCGAACGCCGGGTTGCGGGAGAGGTCGACGCGCAGCACCCAGGTGTTGGCGAAGAACCCGATCAGGTCTTCCAGCTGCTCGTCGGGGCGCCCTTCGATGGGACTGCCGATGGTGAGGTCGTCGCCGGCGCCGAGGTGGTGCAGCAGCACCGCGAGCGCGGCCTGGGCGACCATCGGCGCCGTGGCGCCGTGCTCCGCCGCCAGCTTCCGCACCCCGGACAGCAGCTCGGGTTCCAACTCGAACATGACCTCGGCGCCGCGGTGGCCGGCCGAACTGGGCCGCGGGCGGTCCAGCGGCAGCTGCACCGGCTGCGGAACTCCGGACAGCTCGCGGCGCCAGTGCTCCAGCTGCTCCGCGGCCACGCTGTCCGGGTCGTCCTCGTCGCCCAGCATCTGCCGCTGCCACACCGTGTAGTCCCGGTACTGCACCGGCAGCGGAGCCCAGTCCGGCGCGTCGCCCTGCCCGCGAGCCACGTACGCCGACAGCAGATCCCGCACGAAGGGCGCCATCGACGCCCCGTCCGCCGCGACATGGTGGAACACGAACACCACCACGTGTTCCCGCGGAGCGACACGGAGCACGGTGGTCCGCAGGGGCAGGTCCCTGTCCAGCTCGAATCCCGCGGCCGCGGCCTCGCGCATCGCGTCGTCCACCGCGTCCGCGACCACGTCGACCACCCGGAACGGCGGCACCGCCTCCTCGACGGGCAGGATCCGCTGCTCGGGGATGCCGTCCTCGTTCTCGACGAGCAGGGTGCGCAGGCTCTCGTGCCGGGCGACGACATCCGCCACCGCCGCGGCCAGGACCGCAGTGTCCAACTCCCCTTCCAGGCGCAGCGCGAAGGGGATGTTGTAGGTCGCGGACGGCCCCTCCAGACGGTGCAGGAACCACAGCCGGCGCTGAGCGAAGGACAACGGGATCATCGGCTACTCCTCAACGTTCATCTGTCGCAGCTGGAGTCGGTTCGACCTGGCCGATTCATCGATCTGCCGGACTCGTTGCGCATGCGGCCGACCAGCGGGGTGACCAACCGAGAATGCCCAGGGCGGGAGGGAAAGCGAAGTCCGTACGGCCCTTTACCTGTCGGTCGACTCGGCGAACTGTGCGCAGCAGCAGGTGAATTGACTTACCGATCGGTCCACTGCGACGGGAGGAACCCAGAGGCGCCGCAGGGCGGTCCCGCGGCGCCGTGACGTGTCCCGTCGACGGGACAGTGATGGAACGATCCAGGCGCCCCAGAGCGGAGCCTTGCCGGCCTGCGACGGCGCCCAGCCGCCGCAGGCCGGCAGCCGACTCGACTCGGCCTGCGGTCCAGCAGATCTAGCAGGTCTTGCGCACGTAGCCGCTGCTGCCCGCCGGTTTGACGTCCACGTCTCGCTGGACGATGCTCAGCGTGCCGCCCCATCCGTTGCAGGCCTTCGACCTGCCGGAGTTGGTGTACTCGATCACTATCACGTTGTTTCCGAAGGCGCTGGTGTAGTCGCCGCACTCGTCGTACTGGCCGCACTCCTCGGCCACGGCGAAGTCCAGACCGTTGGCGGTGTGGTTGCCTGCCAGCTCGGGAGTGTTCTTCTGGCCGATGGCCAGGTTGTCCGCGTGGGCGCGGGCCGAGAGCAGCTTGACGAACGCCTGTGCGTTGCCGGCCGTCAGGCGATTCCCGGAACGGGTGTAGCTGTCGTAGTTGTCGGGCTCGATCGCCTGGAAGCCCTTGGTCCTGCAACTGTCGATGAGGCTTCCGATCTTGCCGGCGATCCGCTGCCGCTTGGCGTCGGTGCTGATGTCGAGGAAGGCCTCGCCCCAGTCCTCGTCGTAGACGACCTTGCCGGACGCGTCGCGCAGCAGCAGGTCGGAGTCCCACTCGTTCTCGGCACCCGGCTGTGCCTGGAAGGCGTTGACGTAGCAGATGTTGTACAGGCCTGCCGCCGGGGAGGCAGCGTTGTCCCGGGTGACGACCTTCACCCCGGCCGGCGGGGTGTAGGCACCGCCGATCTGATAGTCGAAGCCGACGTGTGTGGGAGGCAGGGGCACGGATGCGGCCTGCGCGGTGGTCGCCGGGACGACCAGGGCGCCGACCAGCGCTGCCGCGCCGATGACGGTGCCCATGAACTTGCGGGAAGGGGGGCTGAAACGGCTCATGTGGATGAGCTCCCAGGGGGGAGAGGGCACGTCCCCGCCTCGGACGCGTAAGGCCGTCCTGGCGACTTGGGCCGGGCTCGTGGCGCGAGGCCTGCATACCGGCTGGGCGTGTCTCTGAACCGGAGCACGGCTCCGGTGTTGTCCGGGAGTAAAGCGACCGCCTGTAAAGATGTCAACGCCGGGACTCCACGCCGACCAGTTCCCGCGCTTCGCGGCGCGGCTGCACGCCGATCACGTGGCGGGAGTGGCCCGTGGCCGTTGGCTCGGTACCCGCCCCAGCGGGTACCGAGCCGACACCGTTCAGCTGACGTGAACGGTCCAGGTCGTGGAGTACGAGGCCGTCAGGGTGGTACCCGCGGGACGGTAGGCGCGCACGGTGTAGGTGCCCGCGCGGGAGAACATCAGCTTGCCGGCAGCCGTGCCGTCGGAGTTGAGCGTGGCGGCGGTGACAGTGGTCCAGGTGCCGTCGCTCTTCCTGACCTGGAAGTGGATCTTGGTTCCGGCGACGTACGGCGTGCTGGTCGCGTGGTAGGTGACGCTCTTGCCGTGGTGGACACCGGTCGTCGGGCTCTTCACGGTGAGCGTCGCCTTGACGTTGCCCGTCACCGTGGCGCTCGTCGAGGTCGTCCAGGTCAGGTTCTTCGCGGCGGTGACCGCGCGCCAGGTTCCGTTGCGCTTGGCCGTGGTGGTGAAGCGGGCGGTTCCCGTGCTGTCCGTGGCCGCCTTCGCGACGGTGCTCCAGGTCGTACTGCCCTGCGGCCGGAACTGGAGGGAGACCGTGGCTCCGGCCGCGGGCTTGGCACCGGTCTGGGTCACGGTCGCGGTCAGGGCCTGCTTGGCACCGTACGTGGTGAGGGCGGGGCCACTGAGCTTGGTGGTCGTCGCCCCGAGGACGCGCAGCGGCTGTGTGGTGACGGAGGTGTCCCCGAACTGCGAGACCGTGGTCAGGGTGAACTCGTGCATGCCGGGCGTGTCCGCTTTCCAGGTCCCGGACGGCCGCGTGGGGTAGGTACCGGTGCTGATCGTCTTCCCGTCGACGGTCATCTTCCAGGTCTGTGCGCGGCTGACGCCGTCGTCGGCCTTGGTCGTGGCCTCGACCGTCCATGTCTTGCCGGCGACCGGGAACTCGCTGAAGCCGGCGACCCAGCTCGGATCGACTCCGGAGACGATATTGACCGAGGTCTGCGCCGTGCCGTGGGCACCCCGGTTGTCGGTGACGTCGAAGGTGAGCGTGTGCTTGCCGTACGGCAGGACGTTGTCACCGAGACTCGCGTAGAGGCGGTCCGGGTAACCCGCGTAGGTGAAGTCGGTGACCTGGGACGTGGCCAGGAACTTGTCGTCCAGCAGGACCCGGGTGGAGACCGGGTAGGCGTAGTTGAGGTTGCGCGGGAAGGCCTGGGCAAGGCTGCCGGGGTACTTGTAGTTCAGGTGGACCACGGACGGCATGCTGTGGGTCACCGTGTCGATCACCGGTGTGACGGTGAAACCGTGGTCGACGAGGACGTCCGCCCGGACGGGTACACCGGCGCGGCCCTCCTTGTCGAAGGCGACCACGTACTGGGACATCCACAGCGTCGAGTAGACCTTGCTGGTGTCGACGGTTCCTGTCCAGGTCCCGTCGCCGCCCTCGGTCAGCTCGGAGGGCGCGGGCCAGGCCGGGTGGTCGGAGAAGAACTCCACGCGGGAGACACCGCCACCGGTGTCCTCGGCGACGGCCCGCAGCTTCAGTTCACGGTCCGCGGTGAGGCCCACCGGCTTGTTGTCGGTCCACGCGTCGTCGCCCGGCAGATCGGGAAGCGTGACCGTGGGCCGGTCGTTGTCCACGGTGACGTCGGCAGTGGCCGCGGTGGTCGAAGGACGGGCCGTCAGGACCTCGACGCGGATGTCGTTGGCGCCGTCCTCGACAAGGGGTGCGGCGATCGTCTCGGCGCCCGGAAAGGGCCTGGTCGCGGCGGTGTCGAGAGCGGCGTGGAGGGTGCACGACGGCAGGCAGTCGCCGGGAGCGAGGTCGATCCGCCTGCTGACCTCGCCCGTTCCCGCGCCGTACCCGGAAACGCTCACCACGGCGGCGTAGGGCTCGGCGCCCGTGTCGGCGGCGCGCACGGTGAACGTCACGTCGGCGGTCCCCGTCACCGTCCGGTCGGGGTTCTCGGCATGCGCGGCGTCGTAGTCGGACGTGACGCTGTCGATGGTGACAGCGATTGCCGCGTCCGCGGCGTCCGCGGAACCCGGAAGGACCACACCGAGAGCCGCCAGACCGACAGAACCGGCAAGCGCGGTGAGGGAGCGTACGGGTCGTGCCATGTCGTGCGGTCCTTTGTGTTGAACCCGGTAGCTGCGCAGGTCAGCGCGGTTATCGCTACGCGATCGGATGATCGGGAGGTGGAGCGTATATCACCCCCGTAAGCCGTACGCCATCGGCCTGGGCGCGGCCTGCCGGGTGCTCAACCGGAAGCATCTGCTCTCAACGGTGCGGGCTGCGACGCCGGCGATGCCTCCGGTGCGGGGAACGAGTCAGGTCTCCCCTGTCGCGCCCACGACGACGGCCGGACCGCCGGTCGGCATCACTGATCTCGGCCACGGCCGAGGACAACGTCATCAACACGTCACAGGTGTCGGCATGGCCGCGGAACACGATCACCGCGGCGATGACGAAGCGGCTGATGTGGGCGACGAAGACGAGTCACCCCTGGGGCAGTTGAGGGTGCGTCATCACGAGTCTCCTTGCCGGGCGGCTGGTCCTTCGAGGCAACTCTCCCGGAGCGGCTCCGGGCAGGGCTCACAAGGGGAACCACAACTCGCACAGGGGGTTGATGTGCTCGTGGGTGCTCCGCGGCCGGTCGCGCGTGTGGTGCGGCAACCGATGATCATCCGCGTGTGGAAGTCAGCGATCTTGCGGCGGGTGCGAGGTACCGCGTAGACGCTGCCCACTGGCAAGCGATGTGCCGGACCATCTGCACGACGAGGATTCGTGCCGCTGGCCTGCCTGCACCGACCCGATACAGGTCGGCGAAGGCCACTCCTCCAGCCGGACGTGGGGAATCGACGAAATGCGGTGCTTGGAGGTGACGGAATATGCGGGGCGCATGGCCAGTCGGCTGGACGGCATCGGCTCGCACGGGACTCGCAGTGATGCGCCGGAGCCTCACTAGCCGAGCTTTTGCAGCACCTCGGCGATGGTGGTCCGGTACGTCCGCAGCGCCTGCAGTCCGGCGGCGTAGCGGTCGCGGTGGTGTGTGATGTCCACGGCCTGCTTCTGCGCCCGTACGGTGTGCCAGAGCTCGGCCGTATGGTGGCGGCGCTTGCAGGTGACGTCCGCGACGGCGGTGGACCGCTCCCGCTGCGTATGCCGGGTGTTGCCGTTCCCGTCCCGCTTCCAGGTTATGTCCGTGTACGCCGCGACGGGGTCGGGATAGCGCGTGAATCCTTGTTCTGCCACGCAGCGGGACCACACCTCCCAAGCCGAGCGGAGGCGCGGGTCACGCTTGACCGCCTTGTCGACCTCGATCGACCGTGTGGTCGCGTAGAGCCAGTCCCGCTTGAGGTCGATGCCTCGCATCAGCCGCCGGTTCGCCTTGGCGTTGCAGGCGGGAAGCTCCGCATACTCGGCGTTGGTCATCCGGCGGTCCTTCGGCTGGAGGACCAGGGGCCTTGCCGGGTCCCAGCCGTAGCCCCAGCGGCGGGCGGTGGCGAGATCCAGGGCGCCGTAGTCGGTGCCGACTGCGACGGCGACGATGGGATCGCTGGGGTAGCGCGGGTCGAGCGGGAAGTCCGGGTGACCACGTTCCGCCATGCACTGCCGGACCAGTAACGCCAAGGCCCGATGCGATCGCTGGTAGTCCTGCGGCGTGTAGTCGTAGCGGTCGGCAGGCAGGGGGCCGAGGTCCGACGCCGTACGGATGACCTCCGGCCGTCCCGGACCGGAGACGCAGAACGCCGCCAGCACCGCCACGGCACCCAGCCGCCAACCCCGCTTCGTCATGCGAAGAGATGCTAGCGATCGGTGTGCGACGATCGGTCGTGGCCCCCGCCAACTCAGCCACGGACGCCAGGACTTCAAGCGACAGAGAGATCGATCAGACGACACCTGTCGAGCAGTTCTCCAGACCGACGTACCGCGATCCTGGGAGCCGGGTCGCGGCGCCCGGCCCATGCCGCGACTTCGAGCATCCAGGATTCGTCGACGTGCAGGATCACGCGACGGTGCCGGGCTGCGGGTCGGCGTACGGGGCGTCGGGCTGCCGCTCCGAGTCGTCGAGGAAGCTGCCATGCGCGTCGATGAGCCGCTGGGCGACCGCCATGCCTGCGGCGCGGGCACCGGTGGTGTCGTCGGTGACGAGCCGCTCCGATCAGCGGTTGAAGTCCAACTGGTGCCGTAGGCATCAGAATTGTGCGAGGAGCGCACTCGGTTCACGCCAATGTGGCTGATGGCCCCTCCACTTCATTCGCGACGCCGAGCGGCGACCGTGATTCCGAAGAACACGGCGCCGCTCCACGAGCACGGCAGACAGAGGGACGACATCGAATCGGGTCACAGTGGTTGAGCACGACAAAACCCAGCTGATCAGCGTCCGGAGCGACCCTGCCGCGATCAGCCGGCGCGCGCGCCTCTACACTCCGCAGACCTGTTCATCCCGTCGTCATGGATCACGCCGGTGGACGTGCCTCCGTACCGCGACCACGGCCTCCGCCACAGCCGTCGGCGACTACGTCGACACCAAATAGGCAACGAACCGGCAGCGGCCGGTCGCCCACCCTGCGGCCCGGAGCACGGATCTCCCATCAGGCCCGACATACCGAGGATTCACCTTTGATTCGCTACCGGTCGGCGACCGTGTTCCTGACACTCTCGGGGCTGCTGTTCTCGGCATGCACCGACGGCTCGGCTGCGCGACCGAAAACCGGTCGGCAAATGGTCCGCGACCGGCTGGCCGCAGCCGACGACGCCCCCTACTCGGCCGCTCTCGACTCCGTCACCCGGACCGGCACCAGACGTCTGCAACACATGGCCGGACGGATCAACCTCAATACGCCTCTGACGGGGCGCACGACGGATGAGACCGAGCAGTACACCGAAGACGTCGTGATCACCCGGCAGAAGGTGTACCGCCGCGCTTCCGGCTCCCACGGGGTGTGGCAGGAGTTCCCCGCGGCCACGGCCAAGGGCGCCATTCCCGTGGACCGGCTTCCACAGTACGTGCGCCTCATCCTCGAGCGTGGCGGCTCGGTGCACCGCGGGAGCGAGCCCGTCAGGGTCTCCGCTCGCCTCACTCCGAAGGACGTCGAGTCGATCGACGGAGTCAGTGGACGTAATCTGCGATCCGCCACCGCGATCGACACCGACGTATGGGTCGACAAGGAAGGCCGGATCGTGCGCATACGCCAATCCATCCACTTCGCGTCCGACTCCGACTCCGACATTCAGAACACACTCACGCTGACCGATTTCAAGAGCGCCGTTCCGGTGACCGCACCCGTCGCGAAGTAGAGAACGCACGGAGCCGTGTACGTAACGAGCCCTCCCGGGAGCCTGTCTGTCCCTGGCATGCCGGCGGATCGCCTCGGACAGGGCGCCCAGCAGCACGTCGGACCCGGGGAAGACCCGACCAGCCGACCAGGCGGCCGGATCGAAGAGCTCCGGGCCGCTTCGTGGTCGACCCGGTCCCGCTCGCGGGACATGGAGCCTGTCATGACTGCCCCGCATGAACCGCCCCCTCAGAACAGAACCAGGGCCATCGGTTCCTCCAAGTCGAGGTCCGTCGAACAGCCTTGACTGCATTGGTCCGGTCCAATAACGTCGCCCCGCACAGAACTCCACACGGCTCAACACCCGCCAGCCGTCACCTGCGCTGATGGTGTGTCCGCCGGCCGAGGGACGGGAGTCCGGCCGCCCGCAGTGGGCCTGCCTGTCCACGGCAGCCCAGGTGCCGGTCCTCGCCTGTTCGCCGTCATCCAGATCCCCAAGTGCGCGTGCACTGCTCACCGTTGATGGAGATCGCCGGGGCGGCGTAGCGGACAAACACGATCACGCCTTTCCTTCGAAGGTCGGACATATGCAATTATCCCCTGCAAGACCACGGCGCCGCGGATGGAAGAGGGCGCTGACCCTGATTCCCGTCGTCGTGGTGACGGTGGCGGCCACCGTCACCGGGACGCTGAACGCCGAAGCGGCAGTGCCCCCGACGCCGTCGGGCTTCACGCTCACCTGGAGCGACGACTTCAACGGCGCGTCCGGCACCGGCATCGACCAGAACCTGTGGAAGTACGACACCGGGCCGGGCAGCAACTTCGGCACCGGTGAGATCGAGACCATGACCAACAGCACCTCGAACGTCTATTACGACGGCCAGGGGCATCTGGTTCTCCAAGCGCTGCATTCCGGTTCCGACCCTCGGGGCGGATGGACCTCCGGGCGCGTGGAGACCCAGTCGGCGGCCTTCGGCGCCCCGGCCGGCGGAGTCGTACGTATCGAGTCCGTCCTCCAGCAGCCCAACGTCACCACCGCCAACGGGGCGGGCTACTGGCCGGCGTTCTGGATGCTCGGCGCGCCGCTGCGCGACGGTGTGACCTGGCCGAAGTCCGGCGAGATCGACATCATGGAGGACATCAACGGCCGCAGCTCCGTTTTCAGCACCCTCCACTGCGGCGTGAACCCGGGCGGGCCCTGCAACGAGTCGACCGGCATCGGCTCGGGTGAACGCGCCTGCGCCGGCTGCCAGACCGGCTTCCACGACTACGCGGCGGAGATCGACCGCTCGGTGTCGCCGGAGCAGATCAGGTTCTACCTCGACGGGAACAACTTCTTCACCGTCAGCGCCAACCAGGTGGACGCGACGACCTGGGCCGACGCGGTCGACCACCCCTTCTTCATCATCTACGACCTGGCGATCGGCGGAGGCTTCCCGGACGCCTTCGGTGGGGGCCCGAACGCGTCGACGGTCTCCGGCGGCAAGCTGGTCGTCGACTCCGTGGCCGTCTACAACAAGGGGTCTGGCTCCGGAGGTGGCGGCGGCGGTTCGTCGACCGGCCAGACGATCACCGGACCAGGCGGCAAGTGTGTCGATGTGGCGGGTGACGACACCGGTGGTGACGGCACCGCGGTCCAGCTGTGGGACTGCCAGTCGGCGGCCAAGGACCAGCACTGGACCTGGAGCGGCCAGACCCTCCAGACCCTCGGCAAATGCCTGGACATCGCCGGCGGCAACAGCGCCGCGGGTACGAAGTTGCAGCTCGCCACGTGCAACAGCGGCGGCTACCAGGCATGGGTGCGGCAGACCGACGGTTCGCTGAGGAACCCGGCCAGCGGCCGGTGCATCGACTCGCCGTCGGGTGCCACCGCGAACGGCACACGCCTCCAGATCTGGGACTGCAACAGCTCCGGCGCCCAGAACTTCGCCATCGGTACCCCGATCTACGGACCGGGCGGCAAGTGCGTGGACGTGGCGGGCGACGACACCGGCGGCGACGGGACCGCGGTCCAGCTGTGGGACTGCCAGCAGGCGACCTCGCTCGACCAGAAGTGGACGTGGAACGGTCAGACCCTGCGCACGCTGGGCAAGTGCCTGGACATCGCCGGCGGTGTCAACACCGCAGGCACAAAGCTCCAGTTGGCCGCCTGCAACGGCGGTGCCTACCAGAACTGGGTCGCCAACGCCGATGGCTCGATGTCCAACCCGGCCAGCGGCCGGTGCATCGACTCACCGTCGGGTGCCACCGCGAACGGCACACGCCTCCAGATCTGGGACTGCAACAGCTCCGGCGCCCAGAAGTTCGCCCTGGCATGAGAGGGAGGAGGCTCACTGCCCCGGCAGTGAGCCTCCTCTTTCCCCGTCCCGGACAGAACCTCGCACTGGTGCCGGATACGAGTCGCAAGCCCATCAGGGGTTGACCCACCACACTTTCCGACGGGTCACTCTGTGGTGTGTGGGGTGGGTTCTCTCGCCGTGCGGCGGATGCGAGACGGTGCTGTCCGTCCCGAAGGCGGGGAGGACGTCCGTCCCGCTTCGTCCGCGTGCCGCCGCACGGCGAGGCTCACCATGTCCTCTGCCGCACCGTACGGCGTGTGCTGCGGTCCGGCCGAGACAGGCCCGGACAATCTCCCTAGCCGGCCCGGCAGTTCAGGACCGGCGTACCGGCGCCACCCGGCGCCGCACCGAACCCGAAGCCGGTGGAGGCGCCGGCCGCGATGACGCCGTTGTGGTCGGCGTTGTTCGCGGTCACCGTCCTGCCCACCTGGCTGTAGGAGGCGTTCCACATCGATGAAATGGTCTGGCTGCCCGGCCACTCCCAGGTGACCTGCCACGACTTGGTCGCCGAGGAGCCCGTGTTGGTGACCGTGATGTCGGCGTTGAATCCACTGCCCCAGTCGCTGCTCACCTTGTAGGCGGCGCTGCATCCGCTGGAGCCGCCCCCGATGCCGGCGGTCGTCGCGGTGACCGACGCGGACGCCGCGGAGGTGTTGCCGGCCGCGTCGCGAGCCCGCACGGTGTAGTCGTAGCGGGTCCCCGCGGTGAGGCCCGTGTCGGTGAAGGACGTACCGGTGGCCTCACCGGCCTTGGCGGTACCGCGATAGACGTCGTAACCGGTCACCCCGGTGTCGTCGGCGGAGGCCTTCCACGACAGGGACACACTCGACGCGGTGGTACCGATCACGGCCAGTCCGGTCGGTGCCGAGGGCGCGGTCGTATCTCCGCCTCCCCCGCCTCCGGTGAAGCCCGGGGCCTTGATGGCTGCCAGGTAGCCGTCCTTCACGGTGTCCACGGTCTGCCAGTCGTCCTTGAGGATGCCTCCCGTGTCGCCGGAGTTCGGATTCCACGACCAGAAGGTCCAGTTGAAGCTGTCGGCCCCGTACGTGTTCGTGGGGCGCAGGTAGTCGACGAGCGCCGCGAGCCACTTCTGGTCGACCGTCGACTGCAGGGTGGTGCCGAACTCGCCGAGCCAGACGGGGGCGATGTTCTGCTTGAAGATGTAGCCCCAGTACTTGTCCCAGATGCCCGGCATGTTCGCCGGGAACGACGGGTCGCTGAACCACGGTTGCTGCGCGACGCTGGTGGCGTAGTCGTGGGCCGAGTAGACCAGGCGGTTGGCGACACTCAGCCGCACCGGCGCGGTGGCGACCCCGGCGAGATTGCCGCCCCACCAGGTGCCCTGACCGTTCACCGTCTGGACGCCCTCGACGAAGATCAGCAGGCTGGGGTTGACGGACAGGACCGCGTCGCCGGCCCGTTCCGCCGCGAGCCGCCAGTCGGTGCCCGTGTCCCCGCAGCCCCAACAGGCCGGATCGTGCGGCTCGTTGTGCAGGTCGATGCCGATCACGGCGGTGTTGCCCTGGTAGCGCCCTGCCAGGGCCTTGAGGTCGGCGATCCAGGTCGCCTCGGGGACGGCGGAGGTGTACCAGAGCGCCGACTGGGCCGAGGAGTCGGGCCGATGACGGTCGAGTACGACCTTGAGGCCGATCGAGCCCGCGTAGCCGACGATCTTGTCCATCACCTGGAGCGAGCTGAGACCTTGCAGGTCGGAGTTCAGACCGTTGGCGTACGTGATGCCGTTGGGCTGGGTGCCCTTGAAGATGTCGTCGCTGTAGGGCAGGCGGATGGTGTTGTAGCCCAGGGACTTCATCTGGTCGACCATCGACTTGTAGTCGCGCGACCAGAGGCCGTGCGCAACGTAGTTGGACGTCTCGAACCCGAACCAGTTGATGCCTGCCATGCGCACCGGCTGGTTCTGCGCGTCGAGGATCCGGCGGCCCTCGGTGTGCCAGTATCCGGCGCCGGACGCGGCTGCCGCGGACGACGGGGACGAGGCGGCGGCCGCCTGCGCGGGCGCGGCCACCGTGAACGGAACGAGAGCCGCGAGGACCGCGGTGAGGAGCGCGACCAGGGCGCGCCTGACGCGGAATGAGGGTGGGTGACGCATGGTGTGGGGGTCCTCTCCGGGTGGGAGCGCTCCCATTCTTGGGCGCACGTCTCCGGGCGGGCAGGCGGATGGGCATCCGGCATGGCGGCTCCCGCGGACCGGCAGGAGTGTCCCGCTCCCGACGGCCGGCTCGTCGAAGCCGGACTGCGCACATGGAAGCCACTAAGCGTGTTCGCGTCAATACCTCACGCGCCGATCGTGCCCCTCGGCGGAGTTGTCGACCGCGGGCACGCCCCGTTCGGACCACGCCCGCGCACCACTGCGGCCATGCAGGGCGTGCCCCGCTTTCCCAATTCTCCGCGGGACGCTTCCCAGGTCTCCCATGCCTTCGCGCCCGCTGCAACCCGGCTCGCACCCGCGCGGCCCGCGGGCAAGTCGGGCCACGGAGCCGATAAATGACGGATCGTCAGCAGGGGATCTTTCGCACGAGTGTTGACATCCACAGGTCGAACGCCGCACCTTGGGAGCGCTCCCACCTTCACCCCCATGTCCCCGCCGTCACATCAGTGACCGGGCACCGTCCACGCGCGCCGGCCAGATGCCGGGGCCACGTCCGGACGACGCAGCGGCACGCTCATGTTCGGCGGCCCTCCAGCTCCAGCTTGCGCGACGCACGCGGTCGCACCTTCGTCATGCCTGAACGCAACGCCCGTCCGGCGGAGTTCCGTCCGGTGTGCCCGAGCCGCGGCACACCCGGTGGCCGCCGGCGATCCCGCACGCCGACCGTACCCGCCTGCTCTCCCCAGGAGATGGCCGATGCCTTCCCGTAGACCCGACTCCACCGTGCGCCGAAGCGGACCGAAGCGGACCGCCGCTCTGGCCGTCGGTGCCCTTCTCGGAGCCCTGTCCGTCGCCGCCCTTCCGACCACCGCGACCGCGGCGGCCAAACTCGACAATCCCTACGTCGGCGCGAAGGCCTACGTGAATCCCGACTGGTCGGCCAAGGCCGCGGCCGAGCCGGGCGGTTCGGCCATCTCCGACCAGCCCACCTTCGTCTGGCTGGACCGGATGGCCGCGATCCAGGGCACCGCCGACGCCCGTGGTCTGAAGG
Source organism: Streptomyces sp. NBC_00386 (assembly GCF_036063235.1). Classification (NCBI taxonomy): domain Bacteria; kingdom Bacillati; phylum Actinomycetota; class Actinomycetes; order Kitasatosporales; family Streptomycetaceae; genus Streptomyces; species Streptomyces sp. NBC_00386. Next base: position 8,386,744 of record NZ_CP107950.1, on the reverse strand, counting down.
CGCACCTCGACGCGGCCAAGGCGCAGGGCGCCAACCTCGTCCAGTTGGTCATCTACGACCTGCCGGGCCGGGACTGCGCGGCCCTCGCCTCCAACGGCGAACTCGGCCCCGACGACCTGGCCACCTACCAGAGCAGTTACATCGACCCGATCGCGGCGATCCTCGCCGACCCGGCCTACGCGAGCCTGCGGATAGTCAACCTCATCGAGCCCGACTCGCTGCCCAACCTCGTGACCAACGCGGGCGGCACCGCCGGCTCCACGACCCAGTGCGCCACCATGAAGGCGAACGGCAACTACGAGAAGGGCGTCGGTTACGCCCTCCACAAGCTCGGCGCTCTGCCCAACGCCTACAACTACATCGACGCCGGCCACCACGGCTGGCTCGGCTGGGACAGCAACCTCACGCCGTCGGCCCAGGAGTTCAAGAAGGCCGCCACCACCAACGGCGCCACCGTGAACGACGTGACGGGCTTCATCGTCAACACCGCCAACTACTCCGCCACCAAAGAGCCGTACGTGAAGGTGACGGACACGGTCAACGGGCAGACGGTACGCCAGTCGAAGTGGATCGACTGGAACCAGTACGACGACGAGAGCTCGTACGCGCAGGGCCTGCGCACCGCGCTCGTCGCGCAGGGCTTCGACGCCGGCATCGGCATGCTCATCGACACCTCGCGCAACGGCTGGGGCGGTTCGGCCCGGCCGACCGGTCCCGGCCCGACGACCAGCGTCGACGCCTACGTGGACGGCGGTCGCATCGACCGGCGCATCCACGCCGGAAACTGGTGCAACCAGAGCGGGGCGGGTCTCGGCGAGCGCCCGGCGACCGCACCCGACACCGGAATCGACGCCTACGTGTGGGCCAAGCCGCCGGGTGAGTCCGACGGGGCCAGCCAGGCCGTCGACAACGACGAGGGCAAGGGCTTCGACCGGATGTGCGACCCCACGTACACGGGGAACGGGCGTAACGGGAACAACCTCACCGGAGCACTGGCCAACTCCCCGCTCGCCGGGCACTGGTTCTCCGCCCAGTTCCGCCAGCTGCTCGCCAACGCCAACCCGCCCTTGAGCGGATCGGGTGGCGGCGGTGACACGCAGGCCCCGACCGTTCCCGGCGGTCTCACGGTCAGCTCCACGACGAGCAACAGCGCCACCCTGAGCTGGAGCGCGTCCACGGACAACACCGCGGTCACCGGATACGACGTCTACCGCGACGGCACCAAGGTCGGCAGCGCCACCACCACGTCCTACACCGACAGCGGGCTCGCCGCCTCCAGCACCTACACGTACACCGTCAAGGCCAAGGACGCGGCCGGCAACGTCTCGGCCTCGTCCACCGCGGTGTCCGCCACCACCAAGGCATCGGGCGGAGGAGGAGGCACCTCGGGCCTCAAGGCGCAGTACAAGAACAACGACTCCTCCACCGGTGACAACGGGATCAGGCCCGGCCTCAAGCTCCTCAACAGCGGTTCCGCCGCGGTCGACCTGTCCAAGGTGACCATCCGCTACTGGTTCACCGGGGAGTCCACCTCCGCCGGCTACCAGACCTTCTGCGACTGGGCGCAGCTCGGCTGCTCCACGGTGAAGACTTCGGTGAGCGCCGTTTCCCCGAGCCGCACGGGCGCGGACCACTACCTGGAGGTGGGCTTCACCTCCGGTTCGCTGGCGGCCGGAGCGGACAGCGGTGATCTGCAGCTGCGCATGGCCAAGTCGGACTGGTCGAACTTCGACGAGTCGAACGACTACAGCCGGGGCGCCGGCACCTCCTACGCGGACGCGGCGAAGGTGACCGTGTACGTGTCGGGCACCCTCGTCTGGGGCACCGAGCCGTAGAGCGGGCGGAACGGACAGGGGCCGGGGCGGTGACGCTCCGGCCCTGCGCCGTCCGTGCAGGACGCCGCCGCTCCTCCGTCCGGGCGCAATGCGGCGGTGCTGTCGCGGACGGCCGGCTGCGTGTCGAGTTCGACGCGCGGCAGGTCGGTCCTCCCGTCGATCAGACGCAGCAGTGTCCGGGCGGCCGTGGCCTGAAGGCGCTGACGCCCGGTGGCGAGGGGGTGGGGTCGCTCCACCGGGCGATCGGAACGTCGTCGAAGCCGACGACGCTGATGTCGTGCGGAACGCGCAGTCCCCGTTCGCACAGTGCCGTGTACCCGCCGAACGCCCGGAGGTCGGAGGAAGTGGCGCACATGGCCTCCCCTGACCGCGCGGCAGCATCGAGACGTAGAGGCACGGCCGCTCCTGCGCGCCTGGGAGGCGTACCGAAGCTCGCCTGAAGGACCAGGCCGCCGAACGGAGGAAGAAGGGCAGCCGGGGCGGCCGCCCCACGCGCCACGACGCCGGTCTGTACAAGGAGCCGAACACCGTCGAGCGCCTGATCACGAGCTGAAAGCCTGGCGGGCATCGCGACTCGATACGACAAGACACCCGAGAGCTACCTCGCCGGCCTCCACCTCCGCGCCTCCATCATCTGGATCAACACCCTCTAAAGACAGCCGGCTGATCACAACATCACACAGGCCCTGGCGCACGTCCCCGAGCTCGTCGATCAGCGCGGCTGGGACGAACGAAGTGTCCCGGACGGGGAAGACCGGGCCAGTTCCGTAGATCAGCACCCATATCCCATCGGCGGTCTCGAGCAAGGGCTGATACGGACTCCTGCCATTTTTTCCTGCAAGGGAGGGATCCGGCCACGACACTGGACCGGTGAACGAGCAAGCAGACACACGCGAGAACGAACGGCAGGCGACTCTCGGCGAGTTAGCCGAGGGACTGCGCGTCCTCAAGTTGGACGACCTGTCCGCTGAGGCCCCTCACACCCTCAACTTCCACGGCAAGACCGTGTACGTGACCGGGGAGCGGGCTACGGTCAACGTGACCGAAAAGCCCGCAGAAGTCAGCTGGCCGCTCACGCTCGGACCGATTCCCGGCCCGGACTCGGCGGACCAGCTGCGCCCGGAGGTGGGGCAGCGCCTGACCGACGCGCTCGCGGAGCATCGGTCCGTCCTGCTCAGCGGGCCCGGAGGGGTCGGCAAGTCGCAGGCGGCCGCAGCCCACGCGCACCGGGCGGTGGACAGCGGCGCCAGCCGGTTCGTACTGTGGGCGGACGCCACCGACGGCCCATCTCTGACCGCCTCGTACGCCAAGGCCGCGCAGCGGCTGCTCCTGCCCAAGCTCCCGGCCCGCGATCTCGACCGGCAGGCCGAGTCGTTCCTGGACTGGTTCCGCACCCCCGGACCCTCCGCCCTGGTTGTCCTGGACAACCTCGCCGATCCGTCCTCCCTCGCCGACCGCCTGCCGCACAGCACCGCCGACGGCCGCCGGGTCATCGCGACCAGCCGACTGCGTGGGGCCTCTGCCGGTGGACTGTTCGGCACCGTGGTACCGGTCGGGACCTTCGAACCGGCCGATTCGCTCGCCTTCCTGCGCAAGCGCATCCTCGTCTCCGAGGTGGCCTACTTGGCGGACGAGAAGCGCACGGCACAGCTGTCCGAGCTTGCCGAGGAGCTCGGACACCTCCCGCTCGCCCTCGGGTACGCCGCAGCCGCCATGATCACCAACGAACTGACCGCCGACGAGTACCTGTGCGGGCTGCGCGAACGGGCTGACAGCCTGGACGAAGTGTTGCCCCCGGATCCGGGCGCCCGCAGCTTAGGAGTCGCCGCGGCGCTCCTGCTTTCCCTGGCTGCGGCCCAGGAATGCCGCCCTCATGGTGCCGCCATGCCTGCCCTGTGCCTCGCGGCCTGCTACGACCCCGTAGGTCACCCCGAACGCCTGTGGCAGGCACCGGTGGTCCGGGACCTGCTGATCGGCCAGGGGGCCGAGGACTGGCCGGGCCTAGGCAGACGGGGCGTCGGTGATGCCGCGCTGCGGGTCCTGCACGAGTACGGACTCCTCACCCACAGCCGGCGGGCCGAGCCGCGCGCCGTGCAGATGCACGCCCTCACCGCCCGCGCGGCCCGCGACACCCTCCGCCCCGACCAACTCACCACCTGGGCCGCCTGCGCGGCCACCGCCCTGCTCGACCTGTGGCCCGAACATGACTACACCGACGCCGAGTTGGAGGACACCCTGCGGGCGAACGCGCGCCGCCTGCACGCCAACCTCGGGGAACGGCTCTACTCCGTCCCGGACGGTCCCCGGCTGCTCACCCGATACGCCCACAGTTCCGCCTCCGCCGGGCTGCTGCGCGACGCAGTGGGCATCTGGGAGGCGCACGCCGAGACCACCGAGCGTCTGCTCGGCGCGGACGCGCCCGAGACCGTCGCGGCCCTCACCGGCCGGGCCGAGACCCTGGTCGTCACCGGCGACCATGCCGAAGGACTGGCCCTCGCCCAGGACGCCGCCGAACGGGCGGCGCGCACCGCCGGCGAGGACTCGGAACCGCACCTGAGCGCGTGCCTGGTCGTGGTCGAGGCCCACAACGCGGCTGGCCGCTACTCGACGGCCGCGTCGCTGGCCGATGCACTGGTCGGTGACGCGGTGTCCGGGCTCGGCCCGGGCCACGCGGTCACCCTCGCCGCTCGACTCGCCGCGGCGGACGCCGAACGGCTCTGCGGCCGACCGGAGGCGGCAGCCGCGTACGAGCAGGCGGTCCTGGACCAGTCCGGTGCCTTGGAAGGCCTCGGCACGAACGGCGATCTGCAGGTGGCGGGAGCGGTGCTGATCACCCGGTTGATGCGGACCGGGGACGCCCAGGCCGCCCACGCGGGGGCCACGCGGCTCCTGGCGCGCCGTGAGGCGCTGCACGGCCCCGGCCATCCCACGACCGCCGATACCCGGTTCGTGGTGGCGGTGACCGCCCTGCTGACCGGGCGTGGCGACGAGGCGCTGGAGCGGGCCACCGGTGCGGCCGACGCCTTGTCGGCAGCCCTGGGCGAGGAACACCCGGCGACGCTGGATGCCCGGATGCTCGCCGCCTCGGCGCTGGTCGTGCTCGGCCGCCCGGCCGAGGCGGCCGCCGTCGGGGCGGCTGTGCTCGCCACCGCGGTCACCTCCCTGGGGGAGGACCATCCGATCGCGCTGCGCTGCGCCGCCGCGCTCGCCGGGGCGCTGACCGCCGCTGGGCGCCTCGACGAGGCCCGGCCGCTGCTGGAACGCATCGAGGCACTGCGTACGAAGGTCCTGGGCGCGGCCCACCCGGACACCCGCGCCTCGCGGGTCAGCCTTGCCGCAGCCAGGAAGTCCGACGGCCGGCTGGCCGAGGCGGAGGCGATGCTGCGGGAGGTGTACGACACGGAGGTGGCACAGCGCGGTGAGGAGCACCCGGAGACCCTGACCGTCCGACAGAACCTGGCGATGGTCCAGTCGGTGCTGGGCCACGCCACCGAGGCCGCGGCCGGCCTGGCCGAGGTCGTCCGTCGGCGGTCCGACCTGCTGGGCGAGGAACACCCCGACACCCTGATCGCCCGCCAGTCCCTCGCGGCCGTCTGGGCGAGCAGCGGCCGTCTGCGGGACAGCCTCAACGAGAACCGTGCCGTCCTGCGGATCCAGGCCCGTACCCACGGCCTCTCCCACCCCAGCACGCTGAACAGCCGGATCAACGCGGCCCTCGCCCTCCAGGGCTGCGGGCACACCGCCCAAGCCGTGGAGGAGGTTCGTACGGTCGCCGCCGACGCGACCGAGGTACTCGGAGAAGACCACCCGATCACCCTGACCGCACTGGCGAACCTCACTGACGGGCTGTCCAGGCTCGGCCTGCATGACGAGGCCCTCGACCTGGCCCGCTCCCTCGCGGACCGGGTGGCATCGAGGCCGCCCGCCGATCCTGTGGTGCTGTCGATGGGCACTGGGCTCGCCCGACGTCTGAGGGACGCCGGCCGTGTCGCCGAGGCGATCACCGTCCAGGAACAGTTGCTCGCCGACGCCGAAGCCGCCTTCGGCACCGACCATCCGATCGTCCTGCGAGCCCGCAGCGGCCTGAGCAGCATGCTGGTGGCGACGGGAGACTTCTCGAGGGCGGTCGAGCTCGCCCGGACGACCCTGGCGGCAATCGTGGAGCGTTACGGGGAGGACCACAAGGAGAGCCTGACGGCCGCGGTCAACTTCGGTGCCGCCCTCCACGAGGCTGGGCAGGGCGAGCAGTCGGCCGCAGTGACCCGGGCCGTCGCGGAGACGGAGGAACGACTGCACGGCGCGTCGGCGCCCGCCACGCTCACCGCACGGGGAAACCTGGCGGTCGCCCTGGCCCGGTGCGGCCGCACCGCCGAGGCGATCGAGATCGGCCAGGACGTGCTCGCCCGCCGCACGGAACTGAGCGGTCCCGGCTCCCCGGACACGCTCGACGCCAAAGCGAACCTCTCGACCTCGTTGCGCAACGCCGGGCAGTTCGACCAGGCTCTCGCGCTGGGCCGGGAGGTGGCCGAAGCGCGACGGAAGCTGCTGGGACCGGAACACCCGGACACCCTCAGCGCCGAGCTCAACCTCGCGGCGTACCTGTGGGACGCGGACCGGGTGGACGAGGCGGTCGCCGTGGAGCGGCGCGTCCTCGAAGTGCGCGAAACGGCCCTCGGCCCCGGGCATCCCGACACCCGACTGACCCGCAACAACCTCGCTCACAGCCTTGCCGCCCTCGGTGACAGCCGGGCCGCCGCCGAGCTGCACGGCCGCAACGCCGAGCTCGCCGCCCATCTGCTCGGCCCCGACCATCCGTCCGTCCTGGAAAGCCGTTGCGCCCGGGCCCGCGAGCTAGGCTCGACTGGCCGACACACCGAGGCGCTGACGGAACTCGAGGACGTGGTGGCCGGGGCCGAGACGGCTGCCGTGGACGCCGAGGACCGCTCCGGCTTCCGGCTGTACCTCGCCCTCGCCTACGACGAGGCAGGCCGGGGTGTCGAGGCGCTGGAGCTGATGCGGCAGGTCGCGTCGGAACGCGTCGAGCGTATCGGGGCGGAACACCGGGACACCCTCGCCGCCCGCACCAACGTCGCAACATTGCTCGGGAAACTCGGCCGGGCCGAAGAGGCACTGACCCTCCAGCAGGAACTGCTCGACACCCGCGAGCGGCTGTGGGGAGCGGACCATCCCGACAGCCGGTCCGCCCGCGCGGACCTGGCCGCAGCCATCTTCCGGGCAGGCCGGTTCGCGGCGGCTGTGGCACTCCTGGAACCGGTCGAGGCCGCGCGGCTCAGCGCGCTCGGACCCGACGACCCCCGCGTGCTCCTACTGACAGGCAACCTCGCCGGCATGCGCTCTCGCGCGGGCCTCCCCAAGTCGGCCGTCCCCGCTGAGGAGGACGTGTTGGCCCGCCGCGAACATCTCTACGGGGCACAGCACCCCGACACGCTGTGGGCCCGGAGCAACCTCGCCTCCAGCCTCCGACGGGCCGGACGCACCACCGAAGCAGTCCGGCATGCCCGACAGGCCCACCAGGACGCGCTCGCCGTCCTCGACGCCGGCCACCCGATCACGCAGCGGATCGCCGGTGTCCTCGCCGAAGCCCTGCTGGCCGACGCTCGTCCCGACGAGGCGGCCGAACTCGCCCGCTCCGTATGGTTCGCCGCCGTAGCGGCAGACGCCCCCGGGCACCCGACCGCCGTGCAGGCATGCACAGTCCTGGCCCGGATCGCGCTTGCCGCCGGAAACCCCGCCCAGACGGTCGCGTTGGCGGCCATCGCGCTCACCGCGGCGGTGGACACCATCGGCGCGAACCACCCTGACGCACTGATCCTCCGTCACCTCTCTGCTGTGGCGGCGAACGGCGCGCGGCCGGACGCAGAGGTGGACCAGGCGCTCGCCGCGCTGGCCGCCGCAGTCGGCACACGGCATCCGGACCACGTCGAGGCGGCCCGGCTCAGCGGCGAACGCTGAACCGGGCTCCGGTCAGGGAGATCTCACATCTGGATGTGCACCTCCGCGTCCGAGCCACTGTTCACCACGGCCTTGCCGAAGAAGGTGTTGGCAGTGTGCGTCGTGTCGTTCGAGAACGTGCTGCGGGTCACCGACATCTGCGTGACCAACGATGTTTCGCCCCGTGCCTCACGCACCGCGTTCGCGAGCTGTTCCAGGAGTTCCTGGACACTCGGATCGGCACGCAGCGCCTCCGTGATCGCCAGTTCCAGACCCTCACGAACCTCTGGGGCCAGCACCGGCAGCACCTGCCCTGCCTCGACCTCGGCCAGCTCGGCGGCCGGCTCCCCGCGCAACTTCGCCATCACGGCGTTGTGAGCCCGGTCGCCGAGTTCGTCGATGGTCCCGTCGACGATCCCGTCCGCCTTGCCACCCACCCGCTGCGCCTTGCGGACCGCCCACGCGAACACCATGGCCGCCGCGACTTCGACTCCGGTCATTCAACTGCCTCCGAACAAGGGGTCAAAGAGTCATCGGATATCCGGATTGTCAGGAACTTAGCCGCTCGACGCCGCCTGCGGGCCGATTCCGATGGTTTCAATGGGGATGCCTGGTGCCAGGTATGCAGATCTCCAAGGAGGTGCGGAACGCGCTGGGTGACGGGCGCCCCGTGGTGGCGCCGAGGTCGGCGATCAGCGCGCGGGCCGCCCCAGGCGCGCAATCCGACGTCGGCGGAGCTGGCGGTGCTGGTGCCGGGTGGGCTTCTCAGCACCGTCTTCCACCACACCCTGACCCTCGTCCTGGACGGGTCCGGCGTGGAGGTCGGGCAGTACCACCTGCCGGACGGCCCGCTCACCCTGGTCGACAAGCGGGTGCGCGCCGAGGCACAAACACGATCCACGCAGGCCCCCGGGCATCGAGGTGCCGATGCTAGCCGCCGCCGGGCCCCTTCACGGGACGCCGCTCCGGTCGACGTCCCGGCCAGAAAGCACTTCAAGCCACATTGCCGGGCGCCCGATTCCGGGCTGCGCCACGGCAGTTCGAGAATCCTTTCTTCATGCTTCGCCCCAGGTCATCGGCCCGCAGCAGTGCGGACGGACCTGGAGACACCGCCGGGTCGGATTGTCCGGATCACGGCGCCCTCCCCCGCTGATTGTCGGTGGCGTGGGCGAGGGTGCCATTCGCAGAGCACACCCGCACCTCGCCGAAGGAGACCAGTGCCGTCGACGCCGTCACGCAATCCCCCGCTCGGGCTACGACCGCTCCGCTGTCCCCTTGACGAGTGAATCGAACGGGCAGGTGCCTCGCGCCTGGGCCGACAGTACTTGCCCTCCCCGCCCGGCATCGAACTTGCACTCGACCAGTCGCCCGGTGCTGCCCGTATCCGCCCCTTGATCAGGGACGTTGTGCTGGTGCTCCGCTCATTCCCCGCTACCGAGGAGAATCCGTGAATCCCGTCCGCGTGCTTACCGCCCTTCACCCCGTGTTCGAGAATCCCCCCGCTCAGGTCGCCCGGGCCACCGCGTTCCGGCGTCCCGTCGACGTGCGTCGCGCCCTGTTCGCCCGCGCATCACGACCGTCATCGGGGTGGGCGGCATGAGCGAGCCCAGTGATGCATCAGCCGACAGCGTCCCGGGGCCGCGCACCACCCCCGTGACACCCCCAGCCGCGACGCCGTCTCCCGAACCGCGGAACGAGCCGGACGCCCGCCCCGAAACCGGGCCGGGCGCCGCCCCGGAACCGCAGATGCGCTACGTCGACCTGACCGGCAGCCGCGAAGCGGCCGGCCGGTCCATCCGAATGCGCGACATGGCCCGGCGCCTGCCTCAGCTGGTGCGCCGTTCACTGGCTCTCGCCTGGCGGGTCGACCGGAGAGCGACCACCGGTCTGCTGTTGTGCCAAGCTGCCGCGGGCGTGATGCAGGCCCTCGGCCTGGTCGCCATCAGCGGCACCCTCACCGCACTTTTCACCGGCGGAGACGTCTACCACCGGCTCCTCGAAGCCTGGCCGTCCGTAGCCCTTCTGGCCGGAGCCTCCGGAGCACGTGCCCTGCTGGGGATCACCGTCAGCTGGCTGTCCTCCCGGCTCGGCCCGCTGATGTCGCGCGAGGCCGAGCAGATGCTGCTCACCGGCTGCTCCGAGGTCGAGTTGTGCGCCTACGACGAGCCCGACTTCAACCGCGACCGCGAGGCCGCGGACCGCGGAGCGCAGGTCACCGGTGACCTGATCGACGAGGGCCAGGACCTCATCGCCTCGGGCGCCAGTTTCCTCGCCGGGGCGGTGGTACTGGCCAGCGTGCACTGGGTCCTTCTCCCGCTTCTGGTGGCGGCCAGCCTTCCCCAGGCCCTGGCCCAGGTCAGTGCCGCCCGTGTGCGCTACCTGGCGAACCTGCGCAGCAACGGTGACCAGCGCATGCTGAATGTGCTGCGCTGGCACATCTACACGAAGGACGCCGCCGATCAGATCCGCGCCGGCACCATGGCCGGCTTCCTGTCCGGCCGGTACCGGCAGACGGTCGCCCGGATCAACCGTGAGGACCGGGCCGCGGCTGACAAGGGCGCCCGGATGTCCCTGTTCGGCGCGCTGTGCGGAGGGCTGGGATCGGCGGTGGTGTGGGCGGCGGTCGTGTGGCTGCTCGCGACCGGCCGTATCACCGTCGGGCGGGCCGGAACGGCTGTCTTCGCTCTGCAGACGGTAGGCATGTCGGTCCGCGGTCTGGTGTCCGTCGGCGCGCGCGCCATGCGCACAGGCCTGTACATGGACGACTGGAGCGGCTTCCTGGACAAGGCCGGCGGCTTCCGCATGCGCCGGGGCCCGCACCGTCCCGAGTCGCCGGAGACCATCGAGGTCAAGTCGGTCACCCACCGGTACGCCGGCAAGGACCGCGACGCGCTGTCCGACGTCTCCCTCACCTTGCGCCGCGGCGAGGTCACCGCTCTCGTCGGCTTCAACGGTTCGGGGAAGTCGACGCTGTCGAAGCTGGTCAGCGGCCTGTACCTGCCCACCGACGGTCAGGTGCTGTGGGACGGCGCCCCCATCTGCGACGCCGACCCTCAGGCTCTGTGGCAGCAGGTCGCCCTGGTGCCACAGGACTACGCGCACTGGCCACTGACCGTGCGCGAGAACGTGACCCAGGGACAGCCCACGGCGCGCGGCGACGCGGCGGTACGTGAGGCGTGCGAGGCGTCCGGTGCCGACGAGGTCGTCGACAGGCTCGGTGCCGGACTGGACACCCTCCTGGCCCGCGAGTGGCTCAACGGGGAGGAACTCAGCGGCGGCCAGTGGCAGCGCATCGCCCTCGCGAGGGCCTTCTTCCGCCAGGCCGGACTGCTGGTCCTGGACGAGCCGACCGCGAACCTCGACCCCCGCGCCGAGTACTCCATCTTCCAGCGGCTGCGGGGTCTCGCCCAGGACCGCGTGGTGCTCCTGGTGACCCACCGCATCACCAACGTCGCCGTCGCCGACCGGATCGTGGTCCTCGACGAAGGCAGGATCGTCCAGCAGGGAACCTACGCGCAGCTCGCTCAACAGCCGGGCCCATTCCGGCAGTTGCTGTCCTACCAGATCACGTCCGAACCGGACGGCGAGAAGCACGGGACACCCGCATGAGCCGCCGCGGTGCCACCTCGGCGAGCCCCGCCGTGACGGCCGCGCCCACGGCCACGGACTTCTCCGCCCCTCCCACGCTGCCCCGACAACCGTTCTTCGTACGCCTGGCCGCAGCCGGGTACCCGGCCTGCTCCGTGTATCCCCTGTCCGAGGCCGTCGACGACCCGGCCGCTGTCACCCCGGAACTTCAGGCGTACGGCCGGAACCGGCAGGCCGCCGTGGCCGAGCTGTGCGAGCGCCTGGCGGAAGCCGAGGAGGTGCTTCATGACCTCCTGCACTGACCCCTCCTCACCCGGCACCCGGCCCTCGCTGTGGCGACACCGCGACTTCCGCCGCTACTTGACCGGTCAGGCAGCCGGCGTGGCCGGCAGCTCGATCAGCGCCATGGTGATCCCCGTGCTGGCGGTACTCGAACTGGACGCGACCACCGCCGAGGTCGCCTGGCTGACGTTCATGGGGCAACTGCCGCCCGCACTGCTGGCCTTGCACGCCGGGGCCCTCGCCGATCGCCACTCCAAGCGGAAGCAGATGATCATCGGTGATCTGGTCAGCGCCGCCGCGCTGGCCGGTGTGCCGGTAGCGGCCGCACTGGACAGGCTGTCGCTGGCCCAGCTGATGGTGGTCGCGGCCGTGCAGGGCGCGGCGGGCGTGCTGCACGATGCCGCCGCGATCAGTATCCTGCCCAGCCTGGTCGACCGGTCCCTGATCCAGCGGAGCAACAGCCGGATCGGCGGGCTCTTCGCCGTCGCCGCCACCGCGGGCAGCAACCTCGGCGCCGCCCTGACCGCGCTCCTCGGCCCGGCCCGGGCACTCGTCGCGGACGTCATCTCCTACCTCGTCAGCGCCTGGTGCACCGCCCGCATCCAGGTCCCCGACAGCCCCCGGGCACCCGCGAAGGGGCGTCGGCTGCACACCGAGATCGGTGAGGGTCTGCGGTACGTGCACCGCGACCACCGGCTGCGCACGCTGACCCTGGTCAACGCCACGACGTCGGCCGCCCTGGCGCTCCTCAACACCCTGTGGGCGCTGTACCTGCTCCGGTCCCTCACGATGGGGACGACCGTCTTCGGCGTGGTCCTGGGACTCGGGGCCCTGGGCGCGGCGGTCGGCGCGCTGGCCGCCCCGTCACTCGCGGCGCGGCACGGGCCCGGACCGATGATGCTCGCCGCGCTCGCGATCACCCCGCTCACCCAGATCCCTCTGCTGCTCGCTTCCCCGGGCCTCGCCTGGCAGTTCGCCATCGGTACTGCCCTGTTCCTGCAGCTGGCCTGTGCCGCGGCCGCGGGAACGACCCAGCGCTCCATTCGCCAGGTCATCACCGCCGACGGCATGCAAGCCCGCATGCAGGCCGTGAGCACCTGGCTCACCTCCGGTGCGCGGCCACTTGCCGCACTCCTCGCCGGCGGACTCGGCACCTGGATCGGCGTGCGCCCCACCCTGATCGTCGGCACCTGTCTGCTCGTCGTCCCCCTCGTGGTCCTCTACCGCTCCCCGCTGCGCAGTCTGCTGGAAATGCCCGGCCCGCCCGCCACGCCTCCCCCTGCCGAAGACGCCCTCGCGCAACCGGCGCCGTCACCGTTGGGCCCGCCTGTTCTCCATCCCGCGGCCGCCGGTGACGGGCGGCACGACCGCTCTTCGGGAGGGGGCCCGTGAGCACGGACCTGAACACGACCGGTGACCCGAAGTGCCGGGATGGGCTGGAGCAAACAACGAGCACTCCGGACACACGCTCTGCCGCGAGCGACCAGGCGCCGGGGTGCTCCGCGGGCCCGGCCGGCGGCGGCGCGCCGACGGGTGCGGAAGCGGATCCGGCAGCTGCGCGGGCGGCAATGGTCGCCCGGCTCGAGGAGGAAGGGGCTCCGCGGCCGGGCCCGGTCCGCGACGCCCTGCTCACGCTGCCCCGTGAGGTGCTGATGCCGCAGGCGTACGTACGGCGCACCGCCCCGGGCGAGAAGCCGTCGCGGTGGGACCTGCTGGACCGGTCGGCGCCGCAGGACCGCCCCGAGCTGCTGGAGGTGCCGTACGGCGTGCGCGACTTCGGCGCCGAGCACCTGGTGATCGGAGCGCCCGGATGCGGATCGTGGCTGCGGGCGGAGCCGGTGGGGGCCTCCCGCTGGAACGTCATCACCCACGGTCCGCGCGACATCTGGAAGGAGATCCAGGATCCGGCCGGTCGGTGGCGGTCGGCCGGCCGGCAGCCCCAGCCGCTACCGCCTGGTCTTCGGGCCGGACGGCGGCCAGCGGACCGTACCGGCGTGCCGCCGTCTGTCCTGGCACCTGCCCACCCCCGCCCGCTCGACGAGGGAGCATCCACGTGACCTGTCCCGACGATCCCTTCCCGAAGCTGCCTGCGGGCGAGGATGCCCTGTTCGCGGCGGCAGCCGCCGAGTACGACCGCTACCGGCCGGGTGTCCCGGCCGAGGTCGCCGAGCTGCCGGCCGGCACGGTCCGGGATCTTCCCGATCCGACGCTGCTGGATCTGGGGGCGCTCGGCGACTGCCCCGAGCCCGGCCGCCCTTTCCGCGAGGACCTCGCCGACTCGGCGTGGAGCGACGTGACCGAGCACCGGGTCCCCTCCACGCGGTCCTGGACACCGGAGGTGGTGCTCGGCTGTCCGCGCAGCACGTCCTTCGCCGGGGCCGGCCTGTTCGGGGCGTGGCACGCAGCGTTCGAGGATGAGGCCCGGGCGCTGCTCGACGAGCTCGCGGCAGGCGGATCGCTGGTGGAGGAGGCCGTGTTCACGGTCCTGCCCGCCCGGCGTCCGGGTGGTGCGCAGTGAGCGGGCAGCGGCACACCGAGCCGGTGGACGTCCATCTCATCCTGTGTCGGGAGACCGCCGAGGGGCCGGAGGTTCTGCTGTCGCGGCGGGCCGGGCAGGTGTACGCCGCCGGCCTGTGGCACCTGCCGTCGGGGCATCTGGACGGTCCGCACGAGGACATCGTCACCGCCCTGGTGCGCGAGGCGCGGGAGGAGACCGGTGTCGTCATCGACCCCGCCGACGTACGGGCCGCGGTGACCGTGCACCATCGCAGCCCCGGCGGTTCCTCCCGCTCTGGATACTTCTTCGAGGTCCGACGGTGGCAGGGCGAGCCCCGGATCGCGGAGCCGGACGTCTGCGATGCGATGGACTGGGCGCCTCTTGACGCTCTGCCCGCCGGGACGGTGGCGTACTGCCGTGCCGGCCTGGACGCCTACACCGCCGGCGCGCACCTTGCCGTGCACTTCCAACTGCCCGGCGACCGCATCGCCTTCGACCCCGACGCCGACCGGCTGCGTCTCGTCCCGGACGTGACCGGCCGGGCGTTCGCCCGCCGTCCCGACGCCCCGGTCGTGGAGTTCGCGGAGCGGGCGGTCGGCCGGATCACCGAGTGGACGGATACGTCGTGGGCGCGCGAGGACAGCCGCGTGTGGCGGGCCCAAGGCGCGCAGGGCGGCACCTGGTACGTGAAGGTCCACCACAGCGACAGGTTCCACGGCAGGGAAGTAAGGGGGCTACGGACGTGGGCACAGGCACTGGGGGAGGCGGCGCCCCGCCTGGTGGCCGCCGACGAGAAACTGAGGGCGGTGGTGCTCACCGCGGTGCCGGGCCGTCCGCTGCACGGCGCCGTTCTTACCCCGGAGCGGGAGAGGGCTGTCTTCCGCCGGATCGGCGCGCTGGCCCGCCGCATCCACCAGTCCTCTCCCCCACGGCCTGCTCCTGCCGGCAACGGCCCGGCCGTCACCAAGGCCGACCGGCATCTGGCCGGGGCGCGGTCTCATCTGCGTCCGGGCGATGAGGAGTTCGTCCGCGAGCTCGTCCGGCAGGCCGAGGGCCTGCGGCCGTTGGAGTGGGTGGAGACCCACGGGGATTTCCAGCTCCGCAACATCCTCTACGTCGCCGACGATGCCCTCCCCGACGTGGGGTACGGAGCGGACGATCCCGCCGTCTTCGTGGCGGTGATCGACCTCGAGCGCAGTGAGCCCGGGCCGGCCGTACGGGATCTGGTCCGCCTGTCCGATGCCTGGGTCGGCCGCCCCGACCTGTTCGAAGCGTTCCTGGCCGGGTACGGCAGGTCCCTGACCGATGCCGAGGAGGCACGGCTGGGCATCGACATGGCCCTCGATGCCGTGAGCGGGATCGCGTTCGGCGTCGCCCACGGTGATCCCGAGTTGGTCGAACGGGGCCGGCGGACGCTGGCCCGGCTGCGCGCCGAGCACCACGCACCACTCTCTTCGACAGGAGATGCCCCGTGAACACCGACACGGCACCCACCGCCGCGACCGAACCGCAGGAGGCCGCCGGGCGACCGCCGGTCCGCGCGGCAACGCCCGCTGACGCCGAGGCCGTCATCCGGATGCGCTCCGAGCACGTCCTGTCCGAGCCCCTGAGCGAGGAATGGATCCGGCGGTGCACGGACGAGCTGGCACCGCGGCTGACCGAACGGGGGGACGCGCGGGCCTTCGTCATCGACGCCCCGGACGGCACGATGGCCGCCTGTGCCCTCGGCCTGATCCATCCCGTGCTCCCGGCACCGGCCTACCCCCGGGGCCTGGCCGCCCGCGTGCACGTGGTCGCCACGCACCCGGACTTCCGGCGCCGCGGCTACGCCCGGGCCACGGTCTCGACACTGCTCGACCACCTCTCCGACGTCGAGCACGTCACACTGTTCGAGCTCCACGCCGGCGGGGAAGCGCAACAGCTCTACCGTGAGCTGGGCTTTACGGGCAGCCCGGCGCTCATGCGGATGACGCGTCTCGCAGAACCGGCCCCCGCGAGCACCACGGAGAGCAGCCCCATCTGGCTGCCTCCCGAGCAGTACGCCGAGACGGTCCTCAAGGCCACCGCGTTCGCCTGCCTGTACTTCACCGACGAGGACGACCGGCCCCTCCAGCTGCACTCCGTCTACTCCCCCGCGCATCCCTGGCAGCTGGTCGGCGGAACGATGGACAAGGGCGAGCGGCCCTGGGAGACGGCCGTGCGCGAAGGCCGGGAGGAGACCGGCCTGACCGTGTCCGGCCCGCCCCGGCTGCTGGCCACCGTGTACGGGCTGCCCGGCGCCGAGTGGCCCTACAGCACGATCGGGATGGTCTTCGACGGCGGCCGACTCACCGCGGCACAGATCCGCGGCATCACCCTGGATCCGCAGGAGCACGACGAGGTCCGCGTCCTGCCCCTGGCCGGGTGGAAGGCGCTGATGCCGCGCCGCGACTTCGCGCGCCTGAGCGCGGTGGAAGAGGCCCGCCGCACCGGCGAGGCCGCGTACTTCGGCACCTGGGACTGGGGAAACGAATGAGCAGCGGCATCGTGTTGATGTCCGACCGGAGGGTGGCCGCGATCCCCCTTCAGGACTGCGGCGAGGACCTCGTCGACGTCCGTATGAACGACCTGAAGGTCGACGACCGCAAGCGCGACGAGGCCGGGGCCTGGGCCCACGCCCGGCAAGGGGTCCTCACCCGACTGCTGCACGCCCAGTCACTGCTGCCCACCGGCTTGATGCTCCTCTTCGTCGAGGGCTTCCGGCCCCCGACCCTGCAGCGGCGGTACTTCGAGGAGTACTCCGACGAGCTGGCCCGCGCCCATCCGAACTGGCAGGCCGCACCGTGCGCCGTCACCTCACCGCCGACTCCGCACCACCTGTGCGAGCCGAACTCGCCATCTTCTCGGCAGCAGCCAGGGCGGTGAGGCCCTGGATCTCCTCCCCGGCCTCGATGACTGCACGCTTGACTTCAAGGGTCAGGCCGACCGACGTCTTGATGACGCCTCGCACCAGCGGTTTCGCCACTCTTTTGGCCAGAGGGGCCGCAATCACGCCGACGAGGAAGGGAGGAACAACAGGGAGCATGTGTGAACCCTCTTCTTGTGTGCACAGCACGACTGCCGACGCCGCACGAGCCGATACCGTCCGGCCGACAAGGCTGGGCAGGAATGTCACCCCCACCAAAAACACGATAGTCGGACCTCGGCCGATGCGCCCGTAGACGCCGACGCTGTTCATCCGGTCGGGCGGAAGCTCGCCGGAGCGGACCGTGGCTGTGCAACGGGATCAGAACGGCTTCGGCGCCCCCGGCCCGCACTGGTCCAGCAGCGAGTCCACCACCTGCACAACGAAATCCGGTACGCGATCCGGGAAGTCGTGGCCGGTTCCCTCTGGGGTGTAAACCCTCCGCCCCCTGCTGGAGGCCGCGAGGAACCGTTCTCTCACGGTGAGGAAGAAGTGCCGGACCCGGGCGCTCTCCTCCGGATCGTCGACCGCGTCGAAGATCTCGCCACCGCCCGTCAGATCGCGTGGCGCCACGAGGAGGAGGGGCAGCGAGCCGAGCTCGCCGTCGTGTACGGCCGTCTGCCAGCCGTCTCTGGTGATTCCGTCCGGCGACAGTTCTCGCAGGATCGATGCCGCGGCGCAGCTCGCCTTGGTCCTGAGCTCGATCATGGCGAGAACCTGCGCCGGGTCGTCGGAGGTGTGTGTCTCCTCCTTGCCCGCGAGAGGGTGGAGGCCGAAGAGGTGACGCAGCGTGAGGACGGTCTGGTCCCTCGGGGCACGTCGCAGGGCCGGAAGCGCCGGTCCGAAGGCGACGGCATCGGGCGGGGTGGGATCGAGCAGCACCAGACCGGCCACCAGGTCAGGGCGGCGCCTGGCGGCGTTGGCCATGAGCAGTCCCCCGAACGAGTGCCCCACGAAGACGTAGGGCCCCTTTTCACCGGCCCGTTCCAGCGCCGTGAGCAGTTCGACGGCTTCTGCCGCCGTCGTGCGCGGGAACGGGCCCGGGTCGCTCCAGCCGGACCCCGGACGGTCCACCAGGACCGAACGCATCTGTTCCCGCGCCAGCGCGTGCAGCCGGTACATGGCGTATCCGCCGGCATGGCCGCCCGGCATCCAGACCACGGTGGGTCTCGGCCCGGCGTCTCCCTCGGCCAGGACATGCATGCGGTAGCCGCCCACGTCGACCATTCGCCCGGGTGGCGGATACCTCCCGCGTATCCGGCCCACATGCACCAGATGGCGGAACGACCCGAGACCGAGTGCGAGGGCCACGGCCCACAGCACACCGCCGAGGATCCGCCGGCCGGTACCCCTGGATACACACCGCGCACCCGCGGCCGCCGGCAGCAGAGCGATGCCCAGCCCGGCCCAGTCGCGGCTGAGCAGCCGGAGTATCGCGTCGGCGGCACGTCTTCCCGGTCGCATGGTCCCTTCTCCGTCCCAGCCTTCGCGGCCGCTGTCGGGGACACCGCACGTCTCAGCGACCGGTACGACCATCGTCCCCTGGGAACCCCGAGGGCGCCATGCGCGGTGCCGGGACCCCGCCTTCCGTCACAGCCGGGCAGCCGCCGACACCGTACGGACCCTGCCAGGAACCGACCGCGCACGGTCCGGGAGCTGTGGGTGTGCGCCGTGGACTTCCAGGTTCTCGATACGGGCGTTCGCCGTCGGGCCCGACCGGCGCCTCACGCGCGCGCAAGGCGTGCTGCCACGTCGGCGACCACTTCGGCCTCCCGGGCTGCGAGGTAGAAGTGATCCCCGGGGAACGGGCACAGCTCGAAGGAACCCGGGGCGGCGAGGCCGGACCAGGCGAGGACCCCGTCGAGCGCGCAACTCGGATCGTCCTGGCCGACGTACGCGGTGATCGGCGCCTTGACCGGAGCCGGATTCGGGGGGTCGTAGCCCTCGATCAGCCGGTAGTCCGAACGGAGGGCGGGCAGCAGCAGGTCACGCAGCTCCGGGATGTCGTAGGCCTCCGAGTGCAGGTCTCCGAGGTGCCGGACGTGGGTGATCAGGGTTTCGTCGTCGGCGTCGTGCAGCGCGACGCGTTCGGCCCACCCGGGGGCTTCGTGTGCGGAGACCAGCAGGTGCTCGGGGACCATGCCGCGGGTCTCCAGCCGCAGGGCCACCTCGTAGGCGACGCAGGCGCCCATGCTGTGCCCGAAGAGCGCCAGCGGCCGGTCGAGCCAGGGCCGCAGTGCGTCCTCGATCGTGTCGGCCAGGGTGGCCATGTCCTCGATGCAGGCTTCCGCGAGCCGGTCCTGACGGCCGGGGTACCGCACGGCGAGCACCTCGACGTCCGTCGGCAGCAGCGCGGGCCAGCCGTGGAACAGCTGTGCCGTGCCGCCGGCGTGCGGGAAACACACCAGTCGGAGCCTGGGGTCCGCCGCACGCCGGTGAACACGGAACCACTTCTTCGCGTCGGTCGCCGTCATCGCCGACGGCTCCCGCGCAGGTGCAGGGAGCCGAGCCCGGCGAGAAAGGCGGGAAGCTGCTCCACCGCCTTCGTGGATCCGTATGCGGGCCGCACGGTGTGGCGCCGGCGATCGGTCACGACGAGTCTGCAGGCACCGCCTTCCTGGATGAGTTCCGCGAAATACAGGGGGGTTCCGGTCGCATACATCCGACCTGCCTCCATCAGGGTGTCGTGATGGCCGATACGGCGCAGTCCACCATCTCGCCGGTGGCGTGGCGGTCGCATTCGAGAGGCCGGGCCGACGAACGGCCGCTGTGTCCGCTGTGTCCGCTGAAGACTCCATGGAACAAAGTCGACTTTGTCACGGAGGGACTTGAGCGGAAAGGAACGGGATTGCTCCGGCCGGGGCTTGGCAGTCTCGACCGGTTACGCAGACGAAAACGTGCCCGTGACATCGGGACGAACCAGAGCCACACGGAGAGTCGGCGGGCAGACTCAGTGCGCCTTGGTGGCGACCGAACCGGCGCTACGGGCCTTGGCGGCGGCCGAACCGCCGCTACGGGCCTTGCCGGCGGGCTTGGCCTGACGGCCGGTCCGTCCCTCGTGGGCCTTTGCCGCTACGGGTGCCGGCTTGGCGGCCGCTCCGACCCGACCCGCGGTGCCGTCCTCCGGGCCGCCGACACCGTGTCCGGCTCCCGGTGTCGTCTGGGCTGCGAGCACCTCGGCAGTCGCCTCGGCAGCGAGATCATGGATTCCCTCGCCGGCTTCATGGACGGCCCTCTTGACCTCGATTCCCAGGCCCACCGACGCTTTGACGACCCCTCGCACCAAGGGCTTGCCCAGCCTCTTCACCAGGGATACGGCGATCAGACCGATCAGGAAAGGAGGTACTACAGGCGGCATGGCACAACATCCTTCTCTTCTGCCGAGGAGATGATGATTGGATGGACGCACTCCGCTTCAGCGGACCCGCACCCTCCATCACAGAGAGTATCCAAGGACGGGTAAGCGGCTACCAATTCCCTGTGGCCTTCACTCATTCGAGTAGAGCGGCTTTCCCTGGAAGCCTGTTCGGCCGTATGCCCCGTGCAGTTCTCTCTCCACCCGTCGGCGCAGGACGGGAAACGGCAGTGTGCCGCCGGCCAGCACGGTCTCGTGAAAGGCGCGCACGTCGAACGCGGCGCCGGCGCCGCGTTCGCACGCTGCCCGCAATGCCGCGAACTCCGCATGACCCGCCCGGTACGTCAGCGCCTGCCCCGGCAGATCGGTCGCGTAGCGCAACGACTCGGTCGTGATCTGCCGTTCGGACTCGGCTGCCGCGTGGGCCCGCATGAAGGTGCGCGCCTCCTCCAGTGTCATCGTCCCGAGGTTGAGGCCGGTGTCGACGACGAGGCGCTGCGCGGTGAACCGTTCATGGGCCAGTCGTCCGTACGCGTCCCACGGGTCGTCGTACAGCCCCATCTCCCAGGCGAGCCCTGCCGCGTACTCCGCCCAGCCCTCCTCGAACCCGCTGAAGGCAGCCAGCTCGCGCCGCAGGTCGGGCAGCGCGGTGTTCTCGGCCTGGCGGGCGAGGTGGAAGTGATGTCCGGGCGACAGCTCATGGTAGATGAGCGCGGCCGCGCCGAGCAGTGACCGGTGTGCCAGGTCCGAGGCGTTGTAGCGGTAGCGTCCCACCGGTTGCGCGGCGGTCGGCGGTTCGTAGTACCCGAACGTCATCGACCCCTCCAGCGCCGGGTCGAGACGGGCCACGTCGTAGGGGGCGCGGGGCAGGACCGCGAACCAGCGCGGCAGCAGCGGCGTGAGGCGGTCGAGGTGTCCGCGGTAGCGGGCTTCGACCTCCTCCGGGGTGGCGGCGTACAGGCGCGGCTCGGTCGCGAGCCGTTCGTTGAACTCCGCCTCAGTCCCGGCGAAACCGAGCGTGTCGCGCATCTCCCGCATCCGCTCGCCGAGTTCTCGGCAGTGCTCACGGCCGAGTTCGTGGAGGCGTTCGGGTGGTGTGTCGCCGGAGGTGTACGTCCTGACGAAGGACCGGTATGCCGCCTCGCCTTCCGGGTAGCCGGCCCAGCCGACGGCCTGCGGTGCCCGCCGGAGGTAGTCCGGGTCGCCCACGAGGGCGATGATGCGGTCGAACGCCGGCTCCAGTTCGGTGGCCACGAGCCGCTCGACCGTGTCGCGCAGGTGCCCCCGGCTCGCCGCGTCGAGCCGGGTGAGCCGCTCGGCGTCCACCCGGACGCACTGTGCCGCCGACTCCCGCAGGCGGGTGAGTGTGGTGTGGACGCCGGTCAGGGCCGGAGCGGGGATGTGAAAGCCCCGCTCCGCCTGCCCGGCGGCCTTGTCGCCGATCGTCGCGACGCAACGGGCCAGGTCCCGTACGAGGGTCACGTACCGGTCCGCGTCGGCTCGGTGCTCGAAGCGGAACGGGCGGAAGACGGTGTCACCGTACTGCTGGAGGCGGAAGAGCTGGTACGGCGTGGCGGTGGGGGTGAGCCAGTGGAAACGTCCCGCCTCCGCTTCCTGTTCGGCCAGTGCCCGGAGGAAGCCCGCAGTGTCGGCGGCGGGACCGGACAGCTCCGCCGGTCGCAGCGCACGCAACCGGTTCAGCACCCCTGCCGCGAACCCGGCGCGCTCGTCGGCCTCCCCCGCGGACACCCCCGGCAGCGACTCGACCGGCAGCCCGCGGCGCGTGCGCAGCGACGGCTCGCGTGCGAGCAGGAAGTCCCAGTACGAGGTCGCGAGTCGGTCGATCTCTCGCGCCGTGGAGTCGTCCGGGGAGCCTCCTGGATTGATGACCATGTCGCCAGTGTGCGCCTTGAGGTGACACAGCGTCAGCAACGAGGCCGTGAACCGCGCGTCGGGCGGCCTCACCCGGACGGGGGAAATGGTCCCGCATGTTCGCGTCCGGCCCGGGAAAGCCCGGCCGACGCCGTCGATCGCGATGGCACGATGAGCGCCGTGCACCGCCGGACCGTGTCGTCTCCCAGGGCTCGGCCGGTCGTGGCGGCGGCCGGCGCCGTCGTGTCAGCCGTGCCGGCCGGTTGCGGCGGCGACGTGTCGTCGACGCGCACTCCTGTGGTCGTGGGCGGCACCGTCACGATCGCCACCGCTTCCGGGACCCCGAGCTTCAACCCGTACTCGCAGTTCGGCCTTTCACTGGCTCCTTGTGCCTACGGCTCATTGGTCGATGTGGCGCGGGACGGGCGTGTGGTGTCGGTCCCTGGCCAAGGGTGCCGGCTCTCGAACCGTCATGGGCCGGCGTTCGGCCATCAGCGCCCGTTCACGAAGCTGGTGCCGTCCGGCAGTTGATGTGCGGGACGACACCGGCCTCATTGATCCGGAAGCGGTCTACCGGCGGCCGCGTGCCGACGCCGAGCCGAGCTTGGAACTCAGCACCGACAGGAGTACCGGGAGCCTGGCCACCGCGGATGCGGGAACCGGGGTGACCTGGACCGTGTCCCGCACCACGTCCTGCACCACGAGTTTGTAGGTGCCGTCTTCCTCGACGAGTTCGGCGGCGTAGAGCAGTGTTTCCACCAGGGGTCCTTCGGTCGTGTCGTGCGGCGGGGTCAGGCGCCGTTGAGCCAGGCGTTCCAGGCCTTGGTGGCCAGCTCTTCGTCCGTGTCCTCGGCGAACAGATGGTGGCCCAGCCAGATCGGCCAGTTCCAGGAGCTGCCGTTGAAGAACCGGTACAGCGCGTCCGGGCCTCGCAGGCCGACGAAGTCAGGGCTCAGCCAGTCCACGACCACCTCCGTCGAACCGCCGTCCGTACCCGGGAGGTCGAGGGACAACCGGTCGCCGACGGCCGCGTCGTCGTCGAGGCCGAGGCGCCGGCACAGGGCGGCGAAGTCGGCGGGGTCTTCGGTGGACTCGCCACGGGCGGCCCTGACGTAGACGGCGGGGCGGCCGGCGAAGTGCCTCAGGTACTCGGGGAGGGAGTGCTGGTAGAAGTCGACGTGCTTCTCGGCCGCGTCCGCCTTCGTGTCCCAGTTCCAGGTGTCGTCGACGACGCCCGTGTGCACCCAGTGGATTCCCATCCGCAGGTGGCTCGCGCCGCCGTCGGCCGGCTCGATGCGGTAGGTGAGCGTGTTGGAGAACCCGCCGTCCTGGGTGGCCCGAACCGCGAAGTGGTGCGGCGGCTCCCACGCCACGACGGTGCTGTCGCCGCGCGTGGCCTTTCCGCCGACGCGCGGCTCGACCTCCATCGGGTAGAGCCAGCCGAGGTTGCCGGCGCCGGTGGCGACCGCGTCCCAGACCTGTTCGGGCGTGGCGGGCAGGTCCTGTTCCCGGCGGACCTCGAGCTCTCGGGCCATGGTCACTTCTCCTTCGTCGTTCATGGGTCAGTAGGTGAGCGGAAGCGCGGTGAGCCGCCGTTGCAGCGGGTTGGGCCGCCAGTCGAGTACCGCGGCGTCGGCGAGCCGCAGGTGCGGGAGCCGGCGGACCAGCGTGCCGACGGCCACCTCCGTCTGGAGCTTGGCCAGCGGACCGCCGAGGCAGAAGTGCGGGCCGTTGCCGAAGCTGAGGTGCCGGTTGCCCGGGCGGGTCAGATCGAGCCGGTCGGGATGCTCGAAGCGCTCGGGATCCCGGTTGGTCGCGGCGAGGAACAGGTAGGCCAGCTCGCCCTCGCGCAGCGTCCGCCCGCCGATCTCGACGTCCTCGGCGGCGACCCGGACGATCGCCTGGGTCGGCGTGTCGTAGCGGGCGAGTTCGTCGACGGCCGTGCGGATCAGCATCGGGTCCTCGCGCAACCGGGCCAGCTGGTCGGGGTGGCGCAGCAGGGCGAGCATGCCGTTGCCGACCAGGTGGGTGGTGGTCTCGTCGCCGGCGGTGATCAGGACGAAGCAGGTGGACAGCAGCTCGGAGTCGGTGAGCCGGTCGTCCTGCGCCTGGGTGGCGACCAGGGCGCTGATGAGGTCGTCGCCGGGGTCGGCCCGGCGGCGGCGGACGAGCCGGGCGAGGTACTCCTCGTACTGCTCGATCGCCTCCTCGGACTTGTCGATGTCCTCGCTCAGCCGGCCGAAGCGGTGGAACCAGGTCTTGACCTGCGGGAGGTCCTCGGGCGGGATGCCGAAGAGCTCGCAGACGACGGACAGCGGCAGCGGGGAGGCGACCGCCTCGATCAGGTCCATGGCCGGCCCGGCCGCGACCGCCTCGTCGATGAGCCGGTCGACGATCCGCTGGATGCCGTCGCGCAGGGCTTCGACGCGCCGGGCGGTGAAGGCACGGTTGGCCAGCCTGCGCAGCCGGGCGTGGTCCGGCGGGTCGGTGTTGCTCATCACCCGGCCGAGCCGGTCGGTGAGCCGGCTGAAGGCCTTGAGGTCGCCGCCGAGCGCACTGTAGGCGCGGGTCATCCGGTCCCGGTCGTTGGACAGCCGCAGGTCGCTCAGGGCCGCCTCGACGTCGGCGTACCGGGTGAGGTACCAGATGCCCTGGGCGCTGCGGTGGACCGGGTCCTCGCGGCGCATGCGGGCGTAGTACGGGTACGGGTCCCGGCGGGCCTCGGGCGTGAGCAGGGCCGCGGCGAGGTCGTCGGACCGGGCGAGGCCCGCGTTGTCGCGGGCCTCGTCGGTGGTTTCGGTCAGGTTCACTGCGAGCCGCGCTACCGCTCGGCGTTCATGGCGTCGGCGAGGCTCTTGGGCCGCATGTCGGTCCAGTTCCGCTCGACGTACTCCAGGCAGGCGGCGTGGGTGTCGGGTCCGTGGGCGACGCTCCAGCCGTCGGGGACGTCCGCGAACTGCGGCCACAGCGAGTGCTGGTTCTCGTCGTTGGTGAGCACGAGGAAGGTGCCGTCCTCGTCGTCGAACGGGTTGGTCATGGGAATCAGTCCTCCTGGTGGTGGGTCGGGGTGTCACCGGTGACCTCGGCGAGGCGGGCGGCCAGGATCGGTCCGATCTGGGCCAGTGAGCCGGCTTCGGTCATCCGGTTGTGCCGGGTGGTGATCTCGTGCGATTCGATCCGGCCCGCGATGTACGGGCGCCAGGTCGCGGGCCCGGCGTCGTCCCCGTCGCGGTCGATCGTCGAGTTGAACAGCAGCAGGTCGCCGTCGAACCCGGCGGGGACGAAGTCGACCGCCAGCCTCGCGTTGTTGATCATGATGTGGACGATGACCTCGATCTGCTGCTCCGTCAGGCCCTGCAGCGCGCTGCCCCGCCGGTTCAGGACCTCGGCGACCTCGGCGTAGGTCAGCTCCCGGTCGCCCAGCTCGTCCGGGTCGACGTCGAGCACACCGACGAGCACGTCCCGCTCGGTGGGCACGGGCATCTCCTCGAACTGCACGTCCTTCACCGGATAGGCGTCGAGGATGGCCAGCAGCGCGGTCCGCCCGCCGCGCGCCTGCAGCTCGCAGGCGACCGCGTGGGCGATCAGCCCGCCGGCCGACCAGCCGAGCAGCAGGTACGGGCCCTCGGGCTGGATCTTGCGGATCTGGTCGGCGTAGTCGGCCGCCATCTCCTCGAAGGACGTCGGCAGGGGTTCGGGCCGGCCCAGGCCGCGCGCCTGGATCGCGTAGACCGGGTGCTGGGGACCGATGTGGTTCAGGAGCCCGCTGTACGACCAGCTGATGCCGCCGCCGGGGTGGACGCAGAACAGCGGCGTACCGGTCCCGGTCGAACGCAGCGGCAGCACCACGTCCAGCGCGTCGGCGGGGTCGTCCATGACCAGGCGCTCGGTGAGACCGGCCACGGTCGGCGCCTCGAACAGCATGCGCAGGCCGAGCTCCAGGCCGAGGGTCTCGCGGACGCGGGAGGCCAGGCGGGCGGCCAGCAGCGAGTGCCCGCCCAGATCGAAGAAGTTGTCGTCGATGTGCACCTGTTCCCGGCCGAGGACCTCGGCGAAGAGGCCGCACAGCAGCTGCTCCCGCGGCGTCCGGGGGCCGCGTCCGGTGCCCTGCGCCCCGTACTCGGGGGCGGGCAGGGCGGCCCGGTCCAGCTTGCCGTTGGCGGTCAACGGCAGCGTGTCCAGGGTGACGAACGCCGACGGCACCATGTAGTCGGGCAGGTCACGGCGCAGTCGCCCGGAGAGCTCGCCCGTCTCGGGCGTGCTCTCGGGGGCGGGCACCAGGTAGGCGACGAGCCGCTTGTCGCCGGGCCGGTCCTCGCGGGCGACGACGGCCGCCTGGGCGACGCCCGGGCAGCTCGCGAGGATCGCCTCGATCTCGCCGGGCTCGATCCGCAGGCCGCGGAGCTTGACCTGGTGGTCGGTCCGTCCGGCGAACTCCAGTGTGCCCTCGGCCGGCCACCACGCCAGGTCGCCGGTGCGGTACATCCGGCTCCCGGGCGGCCCGTACGGGTCGGCGGTGAAGCGCTCCGCGGTCAGGCCGGGTCGGCCGAGGTAGCCGCGGGCCACGCCCGTCCCCGCGAGGTACAGCTCGCCGACCAGGCCCGTGGGCACCGGCCGCAGGCGGTCGTCGAGGACGTAGGCGCGCATGTTCGCCATCGGCCCGCCGATCGGCACGGTCGCGGCGTTCTCGGGGAGGCTGTGCACCGGGTGGCGGGTGGCCAGGGTCGTGGCCTCGGTGGGCCCGTAGCCGTTGACCACCTCGATGCCGGGGCAGGCCTCCAGCACCCGGGCGACGGCGGCCGGGGAGACCACGTCGCCGCCGGTCCACACCTCGCGCACCCCCGCGAGCAGGGCCGGCCGCTCCTCGGCGACCAGGCGGAACAGGCCGGCCGTCAGCCACAGTCCGGTCACGCCGTGCGTGCTGATCGTGTGCTGCAGCAGGTCGAGGTCGAGCCGCTCGGGCGGTGCGACCACGACCCTGCCGCCGTTGAGCAGCGGCACCCACAGCTCGTAGGTCGAGAGGTCGAAGGCGGTCGGGGAGTGCATCAGCACCCGCTCGTGTCCGCCGCCGTGGTACTCGGGGGTGAGCGCGAGGCCCACCACGTCGCGGTGGGTGACGGCCACGCCCTTGGGCCGGCCGGTCGAGCCGGAGGTGTACATCACGTACGCCAACTGCCGCTGGTCGCAGCGTACTTCGATGTCGGACGAGTCGGGCTCGCCCTCGATCGACGCGGTCAGCACGTCCTCGGTGAGCACCAGGGCGGCCCCGGCCTCCCGCAGGATCAGGTCGATCCGGGACTGCGGGAAGCGCGAGTCGAGGGGCGCGTAGGCGCCGCCCGCCTTGATGATCGCCAGGAGCGCCACGACGAGGTCCGCCGAGCGGTCCAGCAGCACCGCGACCGGTGTCTCCGGTCGTACGCCCTGGCGGATCAGTGCCCGCGCGAGGCGGTTGGACCGCTGGTCGAGTTCCCGGTAGGTCAGCTCGGTGGCGCCCGCCACGACGGCCACCGCGTCCGGGGTGGCGCGCACCTGGCGGGCGAACAGCTCCGGCAGCGCGGCCTCGGGCAGCTCGACCGCGGCGCCGGTGGACCGGGACAGCAGCCGGCGGCGTTCCTCGCCCGACATGATGTCGATCCGGCTGATCGGCCGGCCGGGGTCGGCGACCGCCGCGCGCAGCAGCCGCGCCCAGCGCTCGAACAGCAGCTCCACGGTGGCCGGGTCGAACAGGTCGGTGGCGTACTCCACCGCGCCGACCAGGCCGTCGGGGTCGCCGTCCGGGCGGAACTGCTCGGCCAGGCTGAACGTCAGGTCGACCCGCGAGGTCCCGGTCGACGCCTCCAGGTGGCCGGTCTCCAGGCCCGGCAGGGCGAACTCGCCCACCGGCGCGTTCTGCAGGGCCAGCATGATCTGGAACAGCGGGTGGTGCGACAGCGAACGGGCCGGGTTGACCACCTCGACCAGGTACTCGAACGGCACGTCCTGGTGGTCGTAGGCGGCGAGCGCCTTCTGCCGCACCCGGCCGAGCAGTTCGGCGAAGCCGGGGTCGCCGCTCGTGTCGGTGCGCAGCACCAGGGTGTTGACGAAGAAGCCGACGAGGTCGTCCAGCGCCTGGTCGGTACGGCCGGCGATCGGACTGCCCACGGGGATGTCCGTACCGGCACCGAGCCGGGTGAGCAGCGCGGCGAGGCCGGCCTGGAGCACCATGAACATGCTGGCGCCGCGCTCGGCTGCCAGGTCCCGCAGTGCCTGGTGCAGTTCGGGGTCCAGCCGGACCACGACCCGGCTGCCCCGTTGGGAGGCCACCGGCGGCCTGGGCCGGTCGGCGGGCAGCTGCACCTGCTGCGGAATGCCCGCCAGTTCGTCCTTCCAGTAGGCCAGTTGCCGGGCGAACAGGCTGTCCGGGTCGGCGGTGTCGCCGAGCAGGTCGCGTTGCCAGCAGGTGTAGTCGGCGTACTGCACCGGCAGCGGGGACCACCGCGGCTCCTCGCCACGGCAGCGCGCCGTGTAGGCGGCCGCGAGGTCGCCGGAGAGCGGCCCCATCGACCAGCCGTCGGCGGCGATGTGGTGGACCACGACCAGCAGCACGTGCCGGTCGGGGGCGAGCGCGTACAGCTCCGCCCGGACCGGCGGCTCCGCCGCCAGGTCGAAGCCTCGCCGGGCCGTCCGCGCCAGCCGCCCGGCCAGCCGGCTCTCGTCGAGCTCGACCACCGGCAGCTCCGGGTGCGCCTGTGAGGCGCTCAGCACGACCTGGTACGGCACACCGTCCGTCTCGCGGAAGACCGTCCGCAGGCTCTCGTGCCGGGCGATCACGTCCGCGAGCGCGGCGTGCAGGGCCGGGCGGTCGAGTTCGCCGGTCAGGCTCAGCGCGAGCGGCATGTTGTAGGTGGCGCTCGGGCCGTCCATCCGGTGCAGGAACCACAGGCGGCGTTGGGCGAAGGACAGCGGGACCTTCCCCCAGCCTTCGGCCGGGGGTGCCCCCATGGGTCGCGGCCGGGCGGTCAGCGCGGGCCGCGCCGTGCCGGAGCCGTCGAGGCGGGCCGCCAGTCCGGCCACGGTCGGCGTCTCGAACAGCGTCCGGACCTCGAGCTCCGCGCCGAGGGTCGCCCGGACGCGGGAGGCCAGGCGGGTCGCCAGCAGTGAGTGTCCGCCCAGGTCGAAGAAGCTGTCCTCGACACCGACCTGGGCCAGGCCGAGCACCTCGGCGAACAGCTCGGCGAGGAGCTGTTCCTGCGGGGTCCGCGGCGCCCGCCCGGCTCCGGTCGGGCCCGGGTCGGGCGCGGGCAGCGCGCGGCGGTCGAGCTTGCCGCTGGCCGTCAGCGGCAACGTCTCCAGCGCCACGAACGCCGACGGGATCAGGTAGTCGGGCAGTCGCCCGCGCAGCCATTCGCGGAGTTCGCCGATGAGGGCGCCGGTGCCCCGGCTGCCGGTCGGGCGGTTGGTCAGCGACGACAGCGGCGTGCCGGCGGTCCGGGCCGACCGGTACGGCTCGACCGGGGAGCCGTGATGCGCCCGCGGGCCGGCGAAGACGACGTCCAAGGCGTCGGCCACGGTGGCCGACCAGGTGACGCCCACCCGGCGGTCGAACTCCAGCCCGATGGCCCGGAAGTCCTCCGGGTCGGGGAGTTCGCTCTCCTCCGGTCCGTGCAGCCGCTCCAGCAGTTCGGCGAGCGAGCCGTCGCCGTTCTGCAGTGCCCGGGAAAGGGCGGCCTCGCGCAGCACCCGACGGTTCGGCACTCCGGTGATCCGCAGCACGTCGGCGGGCGGCTGGGCGAGGAGTTCGCGCAGCTCGTCCAGTCCCGCGAGCCGGTGTCCCCACTCCAGCTCGACCGTCCGGCCCGGGGCCGCCGGAACGACCGGGGCCTTGTGCAGCGTCACGTCGTAGCGGTAGCGGGTCAGTTCGTTGTGATGGCGGCCGCGCTTGACCTCCACGGCCACCGCGCCGATGTCCGTGCCGTGCTCCCGCAGGACGGTGAAGAAGTCCGGGTCGACCAGGAGTTCCTTCTCCACCCTGACGGCCTGCTCCACCGCGCGGCGCACCGCCGCGAGGTCGCCGTCGGCACCGGTGCGGTGCAGCTGGACCGCGGTGGCCAGCGGGCGCAGCAGCCGCAGGTTGCGGACGTCGCCGACGAAGAGCGTGCCGCCGGGGGCGAGCAGCCGCATCAGCTTCCCGATCACGTCCGCGAGGTAGTCGGCGGACGGGAAGTACTGCACCACCGAGTTGATCACGACGGTGTCGAACCACCCGGCCGGCAGGCCCTCGGTGTCGTGCGCCGGGCGGGTCTGCAGCACCACACGCTCGGCCAGGTCGTCCTGCCGGGCGACCTGCGCGGTCAGCGCGTCGACCGCGGTGGCGGAGAAGTCCGTCGCCCAGTAGGTCTCGCAGTGCGGTGCGATCTGCGAGAGCAGCAGTCCGGTGCCGACGCCTACCTCCAGCACCCGGCGGGGGCGCAGGGCCAGGATGCGGGCCACGGTGGCGTCCCGCCACTCCCGCATCTGCTCGACCGGGATCGGGCTCGCGTCGTAGCTGCTGTTCCAGCCGACGAAGTTCTGGCCGAAGCCGGCTTCCTCGGGGGTGATGGGCAGGGCGTCGTAGATGTCCTGCCACTCGCCCACGTGGTCCGCTTCCAGGCCACTGTCGCGGGCGTCGTCCCGGTGCGGGACGACGTAGCCGACGAGCCGGTCGTCCTGGGCGAGCACGGCGGCCCGGGCGACGGCGGGGTGCTCGGCCAGCGCCGCCTCGACCTCGCCGGGCTCGATGCGGAAGCCGCGCACCTTCACCTGGTCGTCGGCACGGCCGACGTACTCCAGCTCGCCGTCGTTGCGCCAGCGCACCAGGTCTCCGGTGCGGTACATGCGCTCACCGGACCCGAACGGGCAGGCGACGAACCGCCCGGCCGTCAGCCCGGGCCGGTTCAGGTACCCGCGCGCCAGTCCCGCGCCCGCGACGTACAACTCCCCCGCCACGCCCGTCGGCACCGGCCGCAGCCGCTCGTCCAGCACGTACACCCGGGTGTTGGCGATCGGACGGCCGATCGGCGGGACGCCCGTCCCCGGGGACAGCGGGGCACTCATGGTCGCGCACACCGTGGTCTCGGTCGGACCGTACGCGTTGATCATCCGGCGCCCGGGCGCCCAGCGGTCCACCAGTTCCGGCGGGCACGCCTCACCCGCCACCACCAGCGTCGGCACCTGCACCGAGCCCTCCGGCACGGCGGCGAGGACGGACGGGGGCACGGTCACGTGGGTGACCGCGAGGTCCCGGTCGGTCAGCGCGGCGACCGGGTCCGCCGTCGGGGGCAGCACCAGGGCCGCGCCGCGCAGCAGGGCGGTGTAGATCTCCGACACCGAGGCGTCGAAGCTGGGCGAGGCGAACTGGAGCACCCGGCTGTCGGGTTCGATCGCGAACCGCTCGATCTGTGCGGCGACCAGGCTCGCGACACCGCCGTGGCCGACCACCACGCCCTTGGGGCGGCCGGTCGAGCCCGAGGTGTAGATCACGTAGGCCGGGTGCCGGACGTCGAGCGCGACCACGGGGTCGGTGTCCTGCCAGGCGGACACCTCGGTCACCAGCGCCGGGTCGTCGACCATCAGGGCCGGCCGGGCATCGTCCAGCATGTACGCGATCCGCGCCGGCGGGTACGCAGGATCCACGGGCAGGTACGCGGCCCCGGCCTTCAGCACGCCCAGGACGGCCACCACGGACTCCACCGAGCGCTGCAGGGCCACGGCCACGGTCTGCTCCGGGCCGACGCCCCGGGCGATCAGCGCGTGCGCGAACCGGTTCGCCCGGGCGTTCAGCTGCCGGTACGTCAACTCGGCGTCGCCGCACACCAGCGCGAGGGCGTCCGGTGTCGCCGCGACCTGTGCCGCGAACGCCTGTGGCACCGGGACGGCCGCCACCTCGCGGACGGTCGCGTTGCCCCGCTCCAGCAAACGGTGCCGCTCGTCGGCGTCGAGGAGCTCGATCCGTCCGATCGACCGGTCCGGGTCGGCGGTGACCGCCTCCAGCAGGCGCGTCCAGCGCCCGGCGAGCGCCGCGACCGTCGAGCGGTCGAACAGGTCGGTGGCGTACTCCACCGCGCCGACGATCCCCGCCGGGCTGCCGTCCGGACCGAGCTGTTCGACGAGGCTCACACCGAGGTCGAACTTGGCGGTTCCGGTGGCCACCGCGTAGGCGGCGACGTCCAGACCGGGCAGGGAGAACCGGCCCATCGGAGCGTTCTGCACGGCCAGGATGGTCTGGAACAGCGGGTGATGGGACAGCGAGCGGGACGGGTTCAGCGCCTCCACCAGGTGCTCGAAGGGCACGTCCTGGTGCGCGTACGCCGACAGCGCCGTCTCCCGCACCCGCCCCAGCAGCTCGGCGAAACTCGGATCACCGCTCGTGTCGGTCCGCAGCACCAGCGTGTTCACGAAGAACCCGACCAAATCGTCCAGCGCCTCGTCGGTACGCCCCGCGATCGGAGACCCGATCGGGATGTCCGTGCCCGCACCCAGCCTCGTGTACAGCGCCGCCAACGCCGCCTGCAGCACCATGAACAGGCTCGCGCCCGACTTTCGGGCCAACTCCACCAGGGATGCGTGCAGTTCGGGGCTCAGCTCCAGGCCGACGTGGTCCCCGCGCCAGCCGGCGACGGCCGGCCTCGGCCGGTCGGCGGGCAGCTGGAGCAGCTCCGGCAGGTCGGACAGCTGACGCTTCCAGTAGTCGAGCTGCTCGGCGAACCGGCTCCGAGGGTCGGCGGCGTCGCCGAGCAGGTCGCGCTGCCACAGTGTGTAGTCCGCGTACTGCACCGGCAGGACCGGCCACTGCGGCGCGCGCCCCTCGCACCGGGCGGCGTACGCCTCGGCCAGGTCGCGGGCCAGCGGGCCGGTGGACCAGCCGTCCCCGGCGATGTGGTGCATCACCAGCAGCAGCACGTGCTCGTCCGGCGCGAGTACGAACAGCTCCGCCCGCAGTGGCGCTTCGGCCTCCAGGTCGAAGGGCTGTCGTGCGAACTCGGCGAGCTGCTCGAACAGTTCGGCCTCCGGCACCTCGGTCAGCCGCGCCCGGGGCCGGGCCTCGGCCGGGTCGAGGACGAGCTGGCAGGGTACGCCGTCGACCTCCGGGAAGACCGTCCGCAGGCTCTCGTGCCGGGCCACCACGTCGGCCAGCGCCTCGTCCAGCGCCGCGTGGTCGAGCGTCCCGGTCAGCCGGAGCGCCAGCGGGATGTGGTACGTCGCGGCGGTGCCGTCCATGCGGTGCAGGAACCAGAGTCGGCGCTGGGCGAAGGACAGCGGCACCGCCTCCGGCCGCTCGTGCGTGGTCAGCGCCGGGCGGGCGTGGCCGGCCCCGCCCAGCGCCTCGGCCAGGCCGGCCACGGTGGGCGCCTGGAACAGCGCGCGCAGCGCCACCTCCACTCCGAGCACCGAGCGCACCCGCGCGGCCAGCCGGGTGGCGAGCAGGGAGTGCCCGCCCAGGTCGAAGAAGCCGTCGTCGACCCCGACCCGCGGCACGCCCAGCACCTCGGCGAACAGCTCGCACAGGATCTGCTCCTGCGGCGTCCGCGGCGCCCGCCCGGCCTCGCCCGAGCCGCGGTCGGGAGCGGGCAGTGCCGCCCGGTCCAGCTTCCCGTTCGGCGTCAGCGGCAGCATGTCCAGCACCACGAAGACAGCCGGTACCAGGTAGTCGGGCAGCCGGTCCCGCACGTACGCCGCCAGCTCCGCCGGACGTACGACCGTGCCGGGACGGGCCGCGACGTAGCCGATGAGCCGGTCGTCCCGGGCGAGCACGGCGGCCTGGGCGACGGCGGGGTGCTCGGCCAGCGCCGCCTCGACCTCGCCAGGCTCGATACGGAAGCCGCGCACCTTCACCTGGTCGTCGGCACGGCCGACGTACTCCAACTCTCCCCCAGCCTCCGGCCGGGGGGACCCCCAGGTCCGGCGGCGCACCACGTCCCCGGTGCGGTACATGCGCTCACCGGACCCGAACGGGCAGGCGACGAACCGCCCGGCCGTCAGCCCGGGCCGGTTCAGGTACCCGCGCGCCAGACCGGGGCCGGCGACGTACAACTCCCCCGCCACCCCCGGCGGCACGATGCGCAGCCGCTCGTCGAGGACGTACACCCGGAAGCCCGCGACCGATCGGCCGATCGGCGGTACACCGCGCCCCGGGGACAGCGGGTCGCTCATGGTCGCGCACACCGTCGTCTCCGTCGGACCGTACGCGTTGATCATCCGCCGGCCCGGCGCCCACCGGGCCACCAGCTCCGGCGTGCAGGCCTCACCGGCCACCACCAGGGTGGTGGCCGTGAGGTCGGAGCTCTCCAGCGCGGCCAGCGCCGAGGGCGGAAGCGTCACGTGGGTGACGTCGAGCCGGCGGTCCGTCAGGGCCTCCAGCGGGGCCTCGGACGGGGCCAGGACGAGGGCGGCACCGGTGAGCAGGGCGCCGCACAGGTCCCAGAACGACGCGTCGAAGCTGGGCGAGGCGAACTGGAGCACCCGGCTGCCCGGCGCCACGCCGAGCCGGTCGACCTGCGCCGCCACCAGGCCCGACACGCCGGTGTGGCTCACCATGACGCCCTTGGGGCGGCCGGTCGAGCCCGAGGTGTAGATCACGTAGGCCGGGTGCCGGGCGTCCACCACGACATCCGGATCGGTCTCCGGCCGACCGGAAGCCTCGGTCACCAGTGCCGGATCGTCGACCACCACGGCCGGCCGCACGTCGTCCAGCATGAACGCGATCCGTGCCGCCGGGTACCCCGGATCCACCGGCAGGTACGCGGCCCCGGCCTTCAGCACGCCCAGGACCGCCACCACCGACTCCACCGACCGCGGCAACGCCACCGCCACGACCTGCTCCGGACCGACACCGCGGGCGATCAGCGTGTGCGCGAACCGGTTCGCCCGAGCGTCGAGTTGACGGTACGTCACCTCGACATCGCCGCAGACGAGCGCGACCGCGTCCGGCGTCGCCGTCACCTGCGCCGCGAACAGCTCCGGCAGGCTCCCCCCGGCCGCCCCGCCCTGGACGGCGGGCAGCAGCTCGCGGCGCTCCTCGGCGGACAGCAGGTCGATCCCGCCGATCGGCCGGTCGGGCGCGACGGCGACCGCGGCCAGCAGCCTGGTCCACCGGGCGACCAGGGCCTCGACCGTCGAGCGGTCGAACAGGTCGGTGCTGTACTCGACCGCACCGCCGATCCCGGCCGGCGCGCCGTCGGGCCCGTGCTCCTCCGCGAACCCGAAGGTCAGGTCGAGCCGCGCGGTCCCGGTGAGCACGGTCACCCCGGAGACCTGGAGACCCGGCAGCTCGAAGTCGCCGCCCGGCGCGTTCTGCACGACCAGACCGGTCTGGAACAGCGGGTGGTGCGACAGCGAGCGGGACGGGTTCAGCGCCTCCACCAGGTGCTCGAAGGGCACGTCCTGGTGCGCGTACGCCGACAGCGCCGTCTCCCGCACCCGCCCCAGCAGCTCGGCGAAACTCGGATCACCGCTGGTGTCGGTGCGCAGCACCAGCGTGTTGATGAAGAACCCGACCAGCTCGTCCAGCGCCTCGTCGGTACGCCCCGCGATCGGAGACCCGATCGGGATGTCCGTGCCCGCGCCCAGCCGCGTGTACAGCGCGGCGAGCGCGGCCTGCAGCACCATGAACAGGGTGGCACCCGAACTTCGGGCCAACTCCACCAGTGCCGCGTGCAGTTCGGCGTCGATCCGGAGTTCCAGCAGGTCGCCGCCGTACGACATGGTGGCCGGGCGCGGTCGGTCGGCAGGCAGCTGCAGTTGCTCGGGCAGCCCGGCCAGCGCCTCGGTCCAGTAGGTGACCTGGCGGGCGAACACGCTGTCCGTGTCGTGCTCGTCGCCGAGGATCTCGTGCTGCCACAGGGTGTAGTCGCCGTAGGTGACCGGCAGCGGCGGCCATGCCGGAGCCCCGCCACCCTGCCGGGTGGTGTAGGCGGTGGCCAGGTCACGGGCCAGCGGGCCCATGGACCAGCCGTCCCCGACGATGTGGTGCATCACCAGCAGCAGCACGTGCTCGTCCGGCGCGAGCGCGAACAGCTCCGCCCGCAGCGGTACTTCCGAGGTCAGGTCGAACGCCCGTACCGCCGCCTCGCGCAGCAGGGCGGGCACCTCCGCCTCACCGGCCGCGCGTACGGTCAGCGGGACGGCGGCCTCACCGGCGTCCAGCACCCGCTGGTACGGGACTCCGGCGGTGTGCGGGAAGACCGTGCGCAGGGTCTCGTGCCGGGCCACCACGTCCGCGAGCGCGGCGCTCAGTGCGGCCCGGTCGAGGTCGCCGGACAGCCGCAGGGCGAGCGGCATGTGGTAGGTCGCGCTCGGCGCCCCGAACTGCTGGAGGAACCAGAGCCGTCGCTGTGCGAACGACAGCGGCATCGGATCGCGGCGGGGCCGGGGTACCAGGGCCTGCCGCGCGGTGCCGGCGTCGTGCAGCCCGGCCGCGAGCCCGGCGGGTGTCGGCGCCCGGAACAGGCTGCGCAGTTCCAGCTCGACCCCGAGGGTCGCCCGGACCCGCGAGACCAGCCGGGTGGCGAGCAGGGAGTGCCCGCCCAGGTCGAAGAAGCCGTCGTCGACCCCGACCCGCGGCACGCCCAGCACCTCGGCGAACAGCTCGCACAGGATCTGCTCCTGCGGCGTGCGCGGCGCCCGGCCGCCGGCGGTCGTGCCCGGCTCGGGCGCGGGCAGCGCCGCCCGGTCCAGCTTCCCGTTCGGCGTCAGCGGCAGCGCGTCGAGCAGTACGAACGCGGACGGGACCATGTAGTCCGGCAGCCGCTCGCGCAGATACGGCGACAGCGTCGCCGGGGTAGCCCCGGCCCCGGCCGACGGGACGACGTACGCGACGAGCCGGTCCTCCCGGGCGAGGACCGCGACCTGGGCGACACCCGGGTGCGCGGCCAGCTCGGCCTCGATCTCGCCCGGCTCGACCCGGAACCCGCGGATCTTCACCTGGTGGTCCACCCGGCCCGCGAACTCCAGCTCCCTGTCGGCGCGCCAGCGGACCAGGTCACCGGTGCGGTACATCAGCGCGCCGGCCGGACCGTACGGGTTGGCGACGAACCGCGTGGCGGTGAGCCCGGGCCGGTTCAGGTAGCCGCGGGCGAGTCCCGCCCCGGCGAGGTACAGCTCGCCCAGCACGCCGGGGGCGACCGGTCGCAGCGCCGAATCCAGCACGTATGCCTGGCAGTTGGCGATCGGGCGGCCGATCGGCACCGGCAGCGGGCAGTCGGCGGGGTCGGCCGGCAGCGGGTAGGCGGTGATCACATGGGTCTCGGCGGGCCCGTAGTGGTTGTGCAGCTCCCGGCCCGGCCGACGGGTCTGGAAGCGGCGCACTGCACTGCCCAGACGCATCGCCTCACCGGCCTGGGCGACCAGCCGCAGGCCGGGCAGTTCCAGCCCGGCCTCCTCGGCGGCCTCGGCCAGCGCCTCGACCACCAGGTTGGGCGCGAACAGCTCCTCGACCCCGTGCCGGTCCAGCCAGCGGGCGAACAGCTCGGCGCTGCGGCGCTGCTCCTCGGTCGGCACCACGAGGGTCTTGCCGTACAGCAGCGCGGAGAGCATCTCCTGTACGGAGACGTCGAAGCTGATCGCGGTGAACTGCGCGGTGCGCGTGCCGGGTTCGCCACCGACGGACCTGTGGTGCCACCCCAGCAGGTTCAGCAGCCCGGCGGCGGGCATCACCACGGCCTTGGGCCGGCCGGTGGAGCCCGAGGTATAGATGACGTAGGCCGGGTGCCGCGCGTCCACGGCGACTGCCGGATCGTGCTCCGGCAGGTCCCCGTCCGGTGTGACGGCCGCGAGGTCGTCGAGCACCACGGCAGGCCGGGCGTCGTCCAGCATGTACGCGATGCGGGCGGCCGGATAGTCCGGATCGACCGGCAGGTACGCCGCACCCGTCTTGAGGACCGCAAGGACGGCGACCACCAGTTCGGTCGACCTCGGCAGCCGCAGTGCGACGACCTGCTCCGGCCCCACCCCGCGCGCGATCAGCACGTGCGCCAGGCGGTTGGCCCTTCGGTTCAGCTCCCGGTAGGTCAGCACGGTGTCCTCGAACACCACCGCCGGAGCCTCCGGGGTCGCCCGGACCTGCGCCTCGAACAGAGCGGGCAGGCCGGCATCGGGAGCCGGGCAGGCGGTGTCGTTGCGTACGACCAGCAGTTCGTGCCGTTCCTCTGCGGTGAGGACGTCGATCCGGCTCAGCGGCCGGTCCGGTTCGGCGACCACCGACGCCAGCAGACGCAGCCACCGGGCGACCAGTGCCTCCACCATGGCGGGGTCGAAGAGGTCGGTGCTGTACTCGACCCGCCCGACGATGCCCTCGGCCGGCCCGCCGGTGCCGCCACGCTCCAGCAGGTGGAAACCGAGGTCGAACATCGCCGTCGGCGTCCGCACCAGGACGATCTCAGCGGCCAGACCGTCCAGCGCGAACTCGGTGCGGGGCACGTTCTGCAGCGCGAGCAGCACCTGGAACAGCGGCTGACGGGCGAGCGACCGGGACGGGTTGAGGGCCTCGACGACGTGCTCGAACGGCAGGTCCTGGTGCGCGTACGCGGCCAGCGCGCCCTCGCGGACCCGGCCGAGGAGCTCGGCGAAGGTCGGGTCGCCACCGGTGTCCGTGCGGAGCACCAGGGTGTTGACGAAGAATCCGACGAGGTCGTCCAGGGCCTCGTCGGTCCGGCCCGCGATCAGGCTGCCGACCGGGATGTCCGTTCCCGCGCCGAGCTTGTCCAGCAGCGATGCCAGGGCGGCCTGCAGCACCATGTACACGCTGGCGCCGTGCTCACGGCCCAGCCGGATCAGCCCGGCGTGCAGTTCGGCGTCCAGTTCGATCGCGAGGTGGCCGCCGGAGCAGGAGGGGGCCGCGGGGCGAGGGCGGTCGGCAGGGAGCCGGATCTGCTCCGGCAGGTTGGCCAACTGCTCGGTCCAGTAGGCCTGCTGGCGGGCGAAGAGGCTGTCCTGGTCGGCCGGGTCGCCGAGCAGCTCCTGCTGCCACAGGGTGTAGTCGGCGTACTGCACCGGCAGCGGTGCCCACCCCGGTTCCTCGCCCTGGCGGCGTGCCGCGTACGCGGTGGCCAGGTCGGCGGCCAGCGGGCCCAGCGACCAGCCGTCACCGGCGATGTGGTGCATCACCAGGAGCAGCACGTGCTCGTCCGCCGAAACCTCGAACACCTCGGCGCGCAGCGGCGGTTCGGCCGCGAGGTCGAATCCGCGCGCCGCGGCCCCCGCCAGCAGTTCCGGCAGGTCCGTCTCGTCGGCCGTGGTGACCGACAGCCTCGGGCGCGCCTCCGCGGTGGCCAGCACCTGCTGGTGGGGCACTCCGTCCACGGCCGGGAAGACCGTGCGCAGGGTTTCGTGCCGGTCGACGACGTCACCCAGCGCCGCCTCCAGGGCCGCCAGGTCCAGTGGCCCCGAGAGCCGCCACGCGAGCGGCATGTTGTAGACCGAGTCGGCGCCCTCCAGCTGGCGCAGGAACCACAGCCTCCGCTGAGCGGACGACAGCGGCACCCTCCCCCGGCCTTCGGCCGGGGGTGCCCCCACGGGCCGCTCCGCCCGCCCCAGGGCGAGCCGGGCCCGGTCCGCGCCGCCCAGCCCGGCGGCCAGCCCGGCCACCGTCGGGGTCTGGAACAGGGTGCGCAGCGCCAGTTCCACGCCCAGGGCCGCACGGACCCGGGCCACCAGCCGGGTGGCCAGCAGGGAGTGCCCGCCGAGGTCGAAGAAGTCGTCGTCGACACCGACCTGAGGCAGGCCCAGCACCTCTGCGAACAGCCCGGCCAGCACGTGTTCCTGAGGAGTGCGCGGGGCCCGGCCGGCCCGCGACCCCGCGTACTCGGGCTCGGGCAGGGCGCGCCGGTCCAGCTTGCCGCTGGCGTTCAGCGGCAGCACGTCGAGGGCGACGAACGCGGCCGGCACCATGTAGTCGGGCAGCCGCTCGCGCAGGTGCGCCCGCAGGTCTTCCGGCCGGAGCTCCGCCCCGGTGGCGGGCACCAGGTAGGCGACCAGGCGGGTGTCCCCCGCCCGGTCCTGCCGGACGGTCACGGCGGCCTGCGCGACCCGCGGGTGTTCCGCCAGCGCCGCCTCGATCTCGCCGAGTTCGATCCGGAATCCCCGGAGCTTGACCTGGTCGTCGATGCGGCCGAGGAACTCC
The DNA here is from genome assembly GCF_036063235.1 of Streptomyces sp. NBC_00386. Lineage (NCBI taxonomy): Bacteria > Bacillati > Actinomycetota > Actinomycetes > Kitasatosporales > Streptomycetaceae > Streptomyces > Streptomyces sp. NBC_00386. Next base: position 8,346,286 of record NZ_CP107950.1, on the reverse strand, counting down.
AGGTTCCCGTCCGATCCCCACCGCACCAGGTCACCGGTGCGGTACATCCGCGAACCGCCGGGACCGAACGGGTCCGCCACGAACCGTCCCGCGGTCAGGCCCGGCCGGTTCAGATAGCCGCGCGCCAGCCCCGCACCGGCGATGTACAGCTCACCCGGCACACCCGCGGGAACCGACTGCAACGCGGCGTCGAGCACGTGCAACCGGACACCGCCGAGCGGGCGGCCGATCACCTGGCGCGGGCTCGACTCCAGCGGTGCGACGGTCGAGTCCACCGTGCACTCGGCCGGCCCGTAGTAGTTCAGGGCGAACACCCCGTCGGCCGCCCGCAACCGTTCCCACAGTTGCTCCGGAACGGTCTCCCCGCCCAGCCCGACCAGCGACGGACGCCACCGCGGGTTGTCCAACAGGCCGTGGTCGACAAGGACTTGCAGGTAGGACGGGGTACCGCCGACCGTGTCCAGCCCGGCCCGCGCCGCGTACTCGAGGTAGGCGTCCGGGTCGGTCCAGGTCGCCTCGTCCAGGACGTGCAGCTCGTGGCCGGCGTACAGGGCGAACATCTGGTCGCAGGAGGCGTCGAACGACACCGACGTGGTCAGCCCCACCCGCACCCGCTCCCCCGTCCGGAAGACCAGCGGACACTGGTCGGCGAACAGGTTGGACAGGCCACCGTGCGTCGCCACCACGCCCTTGGGCCTGCCGGTGGAACCGGAGGTGTAGATGACGTAGGCCGGATGGCCCGGGTCGACGGCCACCGCAGGGTCCGTCGACGGGCACCCCACCACCAGCGCGGTCGTCTCCGGGTCGTCGGCCACCAGCCATCCGGCGGGACCGGTGTCCGGCAGCCGGCCCCGGGTGCGGGTGTCGGTCACCACCAGGACCGGTCGGGTGTCGTCGAGCATGTACGCGATCCGCGCGGCCGGGTACTCCGGATCGACCGGAACGTACGCGGCGCCGGTCTTCAGCACCGCGAGGATCGTCACCACCAGCTGGGCCGAGCGCGGCAGCGCCACCGCCACCAGCCGCTCCGGCCCCGCACCCCGCGCGATCAGGGCGTGCGCCAGCCGGTTCGCCCGCGCGTCCAACTCCGCGTAGGTCAGCGATGCTTCCGGCCCCACCAGCGCGACGGAGTCCGGAGTCGCACGCACCTGAGTCCGGAAGAGTTCCGGCAGGCTCTCGGTGAAGGCCTGTGCTGCCGGGCCGGTACCCAGCGCCGTCAACTCACCGTGCTCCTCTGCGGTGAGCAGGCCGAACCGGCTGAGCCGCCGCTGCGGGTCGGCGACCACGGCGCGGAGCAGCCGCTCCCACCGCTCGATCATCGTTTCGACGGTGGCCGGGTCGTACAGGTCGCCGGTGTACTCGACGGACCCGTCGATCCCCTCCGGGGAGCCGTCCTGCGCGTGCCGCTCGGACATGGTGAAGATCAGGTCGAGCTTGGCGGTGGTCGACGTCGACGGCATGTCGCCGACGCGCAGCCCGGACGGCGCGAAGTCGGCCCGGGGCGCGTTCTGCAGCACCAGCATGACCTGGAACAGCGGGTGGTGCGCCAGCGACCGGACCGGGTTGAGGGCCTCGACCAGGTACTCGAACGGAAGGTCCTGGTGCGCGTACCCGGCCAGCGCGGTCTCCCGGACCCGGCCCAGCAGTTCGGCGAACGTCGGATCGCCCGAGGTGTCGGTACGGAACACCAGGGTGTTGACGAAGTAGCCGACCAGCTCGTCCTGCGCCTGGTCGGTACGGCCCGCGACCGGGCTGCCGACCGGGATGTCGTCGCCCGCGCCGAGCTTGCTCAGCAGCACGGCAAGACCGGCCTGGAGCACCATGAACAGACTGGTGCCGTGGGCGCGGGCGAGTTCGCGCAGCCCGCGGTGCAGCTCGGCGTCCAGCCCGGCACGCACGGAACCGCCCCGGTGCGAGGCGACCGCCGGGCGGGGCCGGTCGCCGGGCAGCTGGAGCTGCTCGGGCAGATCGGCCAGCTGACGGGTCCAGTAGGCCGCCTGGCGGGCGAACAGGCTGTCCCCGTCGGCCGCGTCGCCGAGCAGCTCGTGCTGCCACAGGGTGTAGTCGGCGTACTGGACCGGCAGCTCCTCCCACTGCGGCTCCTCGCCGCGGCGGCGCGCCGCGTAGGCGGTGGTCAGGCCCTGCGCGAGCGGGCCCAGCGACCAGCCGTCACCCGCGATGTGGTGGAGGACCACCTGGAACACGTGCTCGTCCGCCGCCAGCTCGAACAGCCCGGCACGCAGTGGCGCATCGACCGCCAGGTCGAACCGACGGGCCTTCGCTTCCGCCATGACGTTCGGCAGCTCGGACTCGGTGGTCCGGCTGACGAGCAGCCGCGGGCGGGATGCCTCGACGTCCAGCACCTGCTGGTACGGCACTCCGTCGACCGCCGGGAAGACCGTGCGCAGGCTCTCGTGCCGCTCGGCCACATCCGCCACGGCGGACTCCAGGGCGCGCCGGTCCAGATCCCCGGACAGCCGCCAGGCCAGGGAGATGTGGTAGTTCGCGCCGGCGCCCTCCAGCTGGTGCAGGAACCACAGCCGCCGCTGCGCGAACGACAGCGGGATCGCCTCGGGGCGTTCACGCCGTGCCAGGGCGGTCTGCGCCGGTCCGGCCGCCATCAGGGCGGCGGCCAGGCCGGCCGGGGTCGGCGCCTCGAACAGGGTGCGCAGCGGCATTTCCACGCCGAGCGTCGCGCGGATCCGGGCGGCCAGACGGGTGGCCAGCAGCGAGTGCCCGCCCAGGTCGAAGAAGCCGTCCTCGACGCCGGCCGACGCCACGCCCAGGACCTCGGCGAACAGCTCGCAGAGGACCTGCTCCTGCGGGGTGCGCGGCGCGCGGGCGGTTGCCGTCGGGGCGAGGTCGGGGGCGGGCAGGGCCCGGTGGTCCAGCTTGCCGTTGGCGGTCAGCGGCAGCGTGTCCAGCACGACGAACGCCGACGGCACCATGTGTTCCGGCAACCGCTCGCACAGGTGCCCACGCAGATCGGCCGGACTCGGTACGGCGCCCGCGGCCTGCACCAGGTACGCGACCAGCCGGGTGTCGTCGGCCCGGTCCTGCCGGGCCAGGACGGCGACCTGGGCGACGCCGGGGTGCTCGGCCAGCGCCGCCTCGATCTCGCCGAGCTCGATCCGGAAGCCGCGCACCTTCACCTGCTGGTCGGCCCGGCCGACGTAGTGCAGGCTGTTGTCCGCCGCGCGGCGCACCACGTCGCCGCTGCGGTACATCCGCGATCCCGGCGGTCCGAACGGGTCGGCCACGAAGCGCCCGGCGGTCAGGCCGGGCCGGTTCAGGTAACCGCGCGCCGGCCCTGAACCCGCGACGTACAGCTCGCCGGGCACACCCGGGGGCACCGGCCGCAGGTGGGCGTCCAGCACGTACGTCCGCAGGTCCGGAAGGGCCGTGCCGATCCCGCCGACGGCGCCGCCGGACCGGTCGAGCGCCGCGTACGTGACGTGCACCGTGGTCTCGGTGATGCCGTACATGTTGACCAGCAGCGGCGCGTCGTCCGGGTGCCGCTCGTACCAGCTCGCCAGCCGGGCCTGCTCCAGCGCCTCACCGCCGAACACCACCGTGCGCAGCGCGAGCGGGCGGCCGGTCTCCGGGGCCTCCGCGTCCGCCTGCATCAGCTGGTAGAACGCGGACGGCGTCTGGTTGAGCACGGTCACCCGCTCGCGGGCGAGGAGCTCCAGGAAGCGGCCGGGCGAGCGGCTGGTCTCGTGGTCCACGACCACCAGACGGCCGCCGTACAACAGCGGGCCCCACAGCTCCCACACCGAGAAATCGAAGGCGTAGGAGTGGAAGAGCGTCCAGACGTCCTCTGCGGAGAAGCCGAACAGCTTCTCGGTCGTGCCGAACAGCCGCACCACGTTCCGGTGCGTGACCACCACGCCCTTGGGGTTGCCGGTGGACCCGGAGGTGTAGATGACGTAGGCGGGGTGGCCCGGGTCGAGGGAGACCTCCGGGTCGGTGTCCGGCAGCCCGTCCAGGTCGGCGGTGTCCAGCAGCAGACGGTCCACCGGGTCCGCGCCCGGCAGGTCGCCGGTCCGGCTCGTGGTCACGAGGAGCGCGGGCCGGGCGTCCTGGAGCAGGTAGGCGATCCGGGCGGCCGGGTACTGCGGGTCCACCGGCAGGTAGGCGCCGCCCGCCTTCAGCACGGCGAGCACCGCCACGACCTGCTCCGCCGAGCGTGGCAGGGCCAGCGCCACGCGCTGCTCCGGCCCCACCCCCCGGTCGATCAGGGCGTGCGCGAGCCGGTTCGCGCGGGCGTTCAACTCGCCGTACGTCAGGGTGACTTCGCCGTCGGTGAGGGCGACGGCGGCCGGGTCCGCCCGTACCTGTCGCTCGAACAGCGCGGTCAGGCTGCTCTCCGACGACTCCTCGCTCCGGTCGGTACGCGCCGGGAACAGCGCGCGGAGCTCGTCGGCGGACAGCACGTCCACCTGGCCGATCCGCCGGCCGGGGTCGGCGACGACGGCGCGCAGCAGTCGCAGCCACCGCTCGACGATCCCGGTCACGGTGGCCTCGTCGAACAGGTCGGTGCTGTACTCCACCACGCCCGACAGGCCGTCCTCACCCGGCTGTTCGGCCAGGATGAAGGTCAGGTCGCACTTGGCCGTCCCGGTGTGGACCAGGTCGGTCGCCACCCGCAGCCCGGGCAGGTCGAACGTGCCCAGCGGCGCGTTCTGCAGGGCGAGCACGGTCTGGAACAGCGGGTGGTGCGCCAGCGTCCGGGTCGGGTTGAGCGCCTCCACCAGGTGCTCGAAGGGCACGTCCTGGTGCGCGTACGCGGCCAGCGCGCCGGCCCGTACCCTGCCCAGCAGTTCGGTGAACGACGGGTCGCCTGAGAGGTCGGTGCGCAGCACCAGGGTGTTGACGAAGAAGCCGACCAGGTCGTCCGCGGCCTCGTCGGTGCGTCCGGCGATCGGCGTGCCCACGGGTACGTCGGTGCCCGCGCCCAGCTTGCCCAGCAGGGCGGCCAGCCCGGCCTGGAGCACCATGAAGAGGCTGGCCCCGCCGTCCCGGGCGAGCACGCGCAGGCCCTGGTGCAGCTCGGCGTCGATCCGCACCGGCAGATGGGCGCCCCGGTAGGACATCGCCGCCGGCCGGGGCCGGTCGAACGGCAGCTCGACCTGCTCAGGAAGATCCGCCAACTGATCCCGCCAGTAGGCGAGTTGACTGTTCAGCAGGCTGCCCGGGTCCGCGCCGTCGCCCAGCAGTTCCCGCTGCCAGAGGGCGTAGTCGGCGTACTGGACCGGCAGCGGCGACCACTCCGGCTTCGCCCCCTCGGCACGGGCCGCGTAGGCGCTCGTCAGATCCCGCAGGAGCGGCCCCGTCGACCAGCCGTCACCGGCGATGTGGTGCACCACCAGCAGCAGCACGTGCTCCTCGGCGCCGAGCCCGAACAGTTCGGCGCGCAGCGGCGACTCCTCGGAGAGCTCGAAGCCGTGCCGGGCCGCCTCCGCCAGCCGCTCCGGCAGGTCACGCTCGCCCACTTCGGTCACCCGCAGCCGCGGCCGTGCCGCGCCCGGGTCCAGCACCCGCTGGCAGGGCACGCCGTCGAGCACCGGGAAGACGGTGCGCAGGCTCTCGTGCCGTTCGACCACGTCCGCCAGGGCGGCTTCCAGGGCCCGCTGGTCCAGGTTCCCGGACAGCCGCAGCGCCAGCGGGATGTTGTACGTGGCGCTCGGGCCCTCCATGCGGTGCAGGAACCACAGCCGGCGCTGCGCGAAGGACAGCGGAACCGCCTCGGGCCGCTCGCACCGCCGCAGGGCCGGCCGCGCCCGACCCGCGACGTCCACCGCCGCCGCCAGTTCCGCGACCGTCGGCGCGTCGAACAGGTCGCCGAGCCGCAGCTCCACGCCGAGGATCGAGCGGACCCGGGCGACCAGTCGGGTGGCCAGCAGGGAGTGCCCGCCGAGGTCGAAGAAGCTGTCGTCCAGCCCGGGCTCGGACACCCCGAGCACCTCGGCGAACAGCCCGACGAGCAGGTGTTCGGTCGCGGTGCGCGGTGCCCGGCCCGGCGCGGCGGGCGCTCGCTCGGGCGCCGGGAGGGCCCGCCGGTCGAGCTTGCCGTTCGGGGTCAGCGGCAGCGCGTCCAGCAGCACGTACGCGGCCGGCACCAACTGCCGGGGCAGCCGGTCCCGCAGATGGTCGCGCAGGGCGGTGTCGGTCACGGTGGCGCCGGGCTCGGGCACCACGTAGGCGACCAGCCGGAGTTCCCCCTCGGTGCGCACCATCACGGCGGCCCGGGCGACCTGCGGGTGCTCGGCGAGGACGGTCTCGATCTCGCCGAGCTCGACCCGGAAGCCGCGGATCTTGACCTGGTCGTCGGTGCGGCCGAGGAACTCCAGGTTCCCGGCCTCGTCCCAGCGCACCAGGTCCCCGGTGCGGTACATCCTCGACCCGCTCGGCCCGGACGGGTCGGCGACGAACCGCCCGGCGGTCAGCCCCGGCCGGTCGAGGTAGCCGCGGGCCAGCCCCGCGCCCGCGATGTACAGCTCACCCGCCGCACCGGTCGGCAGCGGCCGCAGGGCGCTGTCGAGCACGTACAGCCGGGCGTTGGTGACGGGCCGGCCGATCACCGGGCGTGCGTTCGAACCCAGCTGCGCGACCACCGAGTTGACGGTGCATTCGGACGGCCCGTAGAGGTTGAGGCAGGATGCCCCCTCCGCCGCCCGCAGCTGCTCCCACAGCCGCTCCGGGACGGCCTCGCCGCCCACCGCGACCAGTGCCGGGCGCCGCTGCGGGTCGCTCAACAGCCCGTGGGATAGGAGCACTTGGAGATAGGACGGGGTGGCTTCGATGTAGTCCAGTCCGCACCGCGCCGCGTAAGCGACGAAGGCGTCGGGGTCGGTCCAGGTCGCGTGCTCCAGGACGTGCAGCTCGTGGCCCCCGAACAGGGCGAGCAACTGGTTCCAGGAGGCGTCGAAGGACACCGAGGTGGTCAGCGCCACCCGCAGCCGCTGCCGCGCCTTCAGCACCGGCGCGAAGTGCACCTGCCGGAGGTCGGCGAGCAGGTCGAGCAGGCCGCCGTGGGTCGGCAGCACGCCCTTGGGCCTGCCGGTGGAACCGGAGGTGTAGATGACGTACGCCGGGTGACCCGGGTCGACGGCCACCATCGGGTCGGCCGCCGGGCAATCCGCCACCAGGGCGGCCGTCTCAGGGGCGTCGAGCACCAGCCGGTCGACAGGACCGCTGTCCGGCAGGCGGTCCCCGCTGCGGGAGTCGGTGACCACCAGCGTCGGCCGCGCGTCGTCGAGCAGGTACGCGATCCGCGCGGCCGGGTACTCCGGATCGACCGGAACGTACGCGGCGCCGGTCTTCAGCACCGCGAGGATCGCCACCACCAGCTCCGCCGAGCGCGGCAGCGCCACCGCCACCAGCCGCTCCGGCCCCGCACCCCGCGCGATCAGGGCGTGCGCCAGCCGGTTCGCCCGCGCGTCCAGTTCCGCGTAGGTCAGCGAGACGTCGCCGCACACCAGCGCGACCAGCTCCGGAGTCGCCCGGACGTGCTCCCGGAACAGCTCCGGCAGGCTCGCGGCCGGGGCCGGCGCCACCGGCCCGGCGCCGAGCACCGCCAGCTCGCGGCGCTCCTCGGCGGTGAGCAGTTCGATCCGCCCCACCGGCTCGTCCGGGTCGCAGTCCGCGACGGCGTCGAACAGGGCGAGCAGCCGCTGCTGGTGCGCGGCGAGGTCGTCGTCGCCGTACGCTTCCGGCGAGCCGTGCAGCCGGAGCAGCGGCGGGTTGCCGTCCCGGTAGTCGAAGACCCAGACGGCGAGGTCGGTGGTCGACCCGGACACGAAGTGGTGCACGGAGGCCGGGTGCCCGGCGAAGCTCGGCCTGGAGTTGAAGGCCATGATGTTGACGATCAGCGGGAACGCCGTCCCGATACTGCCGGGGGCGCCGAGGTCCCGCAGCAGGTCCTCGCTGCGGTAGCGCTCGTGCGCGACGGCCGTCTCGACCTCCCGCGCCGCCTGGGCGACGAGCTCGCGCCACGGCATGTCCGGCCGCACCGTCAGCCGCAGCGGCACCACGTTGGACGTCGTGCCCGGCACCGCCGTCAGGTCTCGGTCGGCGCCCCGACGGGCGGTGACGGGCAGGGCGAGCACCACGTCCTGGTTGCCGGTCAGCCGGTGGGCGTAGAGCGCCGTCGCCGCGACCACCAGCCGGGACCACCGGACGCCGGAACGTCCGGCCGCCGCCCGCAGGGCGTCCGGGCGGCGCAGTTCCCGCTCCTCGGCCAGCCGGAGGGCGCGGTGCGGGTCGGTCGCGGAGGCGTCGGTGAGCCGGGTCGGGGCGGGCAGGTCGGCGAAGCGCCCGGTCCAGTAGGCGCGGTCGGCGGCGAAGTCGGTGGAGGCGCGGTAGGCGGCGTCGCTGTCGACCAGGTCCCGCAGCGAGCCGAACGGGCAGGGCCGCACGGCGCCGCCCTCGGCCAGTGCCGAGTACACCTCGCCGACCCGCTGCCGGAGCATGGAGCTGCTGATCGCGTCCAGCACCACGTGGTGGTAGTTCAGGTACCAGAGGTACTCCGTCGGCGACGCCTTGATCAGCGCGTGGCCGAACAGCGGGTCACGGGCGAGGTCCAGCGGGCGCAGCAGGTCCCGCTCCATCCATTCCACGGCCGCCGCCCGGGGGTCGGGCTCCCCGCTGAGGTCGAGGTGGGCCGGAGCCCAGTCCCAGCTCTCCCTGAGGACCTGGCGCGGGCCCTCGCCGCCGTCGACGAAGGTCACGTGCAGGGCGTCGACCTCGCCGACCACCCGGCGCAGCGCGGTCTCGAACAGCTCCCGGTCCACCGGCCCGTGGATCTCCAGGCACTCGCCGACGCGGTAGCCCGGGATCGGCGTCCGGGAACTCTGCTCGGCAAGCCAGATCTCGCGCTGGGCCGCTGTCAGGGGAAGGGAGGCGCCGTCGAGACGGGGCATGGGGGGATACCTCCGGGAGGGGGACAGACGTGGGGGGAGGGTGAGGGGAGGGCACGCCAGGGAGCACCGACCGCGGGTGACGTCACGTGGCGGGCGGCCGGTGGTACGGCTGGTGGGGTCAGGCGACGAGTTCTCCGGCCTGGAGCTGCCAGAGGGATGCGTAGAGTCCGTGCAGGGCGAGGAGTTCGTCGTGGGTACCCTGCTCGGCCACGACGCCGCCCGTGTCCATGACGTAGATCCGGTCGGCGTGGCGGACCGTGGAGAGCCGGTGGGCGATGATCACCATCGTCCGGTCGGCCGCGAAGACACGGAGCGTGCGCTGGATGGCGGCCTCGGTCTCGTTGTCCACGGCGGAGGTGGCTTCGTCGAGGATCACCACCGGCGCGTCCTTGAGGATCGCGCGCGCCAGCGCGATCCGCTGCCGCTGGCCGCCCGAGAGGGCTGCGCCGCGTTCGCCGATCACCGTGTCGTAGCCGTCCGGCAGCGTCGCGACGAAGGTGTGGGCCTCGGCCATCCTGGCCGCCTCGGCCACGGCCTCGTCCGAGGCGCCGAAGCTGCCGTAGCGGATGTTGTCGGCGATGGTGCCGTCGAAGAGGAAGGGGTCCTGCGCGACGAACCCGATCGCGTGGCGCAGATCCTGCCTCGGCAGGTCGCGGACGTCCCGCCCGTCGAGCAGCACGCTGCCCGACTCCGTTTCCAGGAAGCGCATCAGCAGCTTGGCGACGGTCGTCTTGCCGGAGCCGGTGCAACCGACGAGGGCGGTGACCTGCCCGGCGGGAATGGCCAGCGAGAGCCCCTCCAGCACCGGCGGCCGGTCGGGATAGGCGAAGGTCACGTCGTCGAGGACGATCTCGCCGCGCACCTTCCGGGCGTCGAGCGCTGTGCCGTCGCCGTCGGCCTCGAGGGGGAGGGCTTGCAGCCGCCGGACGCGGTCGTAGGCGACAAGCGTGCGCTGGTACTGGTCGACGATGCCGCCGAGCCGGTTCATCCGCAGCAACACCATCTGGGGCAGCCCGATGAGCGGGCTGAACACCTCGAACGGCAGGCTGCCGTCGAGTACCGCCCGGCCGCCGATCAGCAGGGTTCCGGCCATCGAGCTGGTCGTGCAGACCCGCACGATCTCGGCGTGGCGGATCGTGCTCCGGTCGGTCCGCCGGCTGCTGTCCTGGACCTCCCCGCTCAGCCGGTCGATGCGCTCGGCCTCGTAGTCCTCGGTGCAGAAGCTCTTGACGGTGGCACCGGCGTCCAGCGTGTTCACCAGCTGGCTGTGCAGCTTGGCCCGGTGCTCGCCGGAGACTGCGTAGTCGGCCGCGACTTTGTCCTGGTAGTGGAACGACAGCCAGGCGATGACCGGGATGGGCAGGAACGCGATCCAGGCGATCTGTGGCGCCAGCAACAGGAACAGTGGCACCAGGAGGGCCAGGCTGGTGCCAAGGTGCAGCAGGTCGCCCGCCGAGGTGGCGAAGAAGGTGCCCAGCTGACGGACGTCGTCGGTGAGCGCGCCGGCGATCCGGGTGGTCCGCTCGCCTTCCAGGTGCCGTAGTTCGAGGTGCTGGACGTGGGCGTACGTCCGGTTGCGCCAGTCGTGCTCGATGTCCTGGCCGAGTCGGCGCCACTGGAGGTTCGAGGCGTACGAGAGGCCCGCCACGGCGGCACAGGCGGCGGCCATCAGCCCAGCCAGACCGAAGAGTTGGGCAGACGCGGTGGTCAGGCCGAGGCGAGCCAGTGGAGCTGCCTCACCCTTGATGAGGACCAGTCCGGTCCAGCCGAGGAAGGTACCGAGCGCCATCTCCGAGACCTGGCAGGCGACGGACAGGGCAACGGCCCCGTAGAGACGGCGTCGGTGCGGTCCGACGATCTCCAGCAGGGGATGACGTTCGACGCCGGGCCCGGCCGCTTCCTGGGGTGCGTCGACCGTTCCGCGCCAGGCCTTCCGGAGGACGGCCGTGGTCAACGCGGCCACCCCGCCCACTGCCACCAGTTGCCTGCTCAGCGCCGACCCCTTGATCAGCGCGATCCCGGCCGCGGCCCCGCCGCCGACGGCGAGCACCGGTCGCACGACCAGGCCGCGGTCCACCTGCGGGGCCGGTGCGGCGACGGGTCGGGCCGGTGTCGGGCGTCCCGCTCCGGTCGGATCCTCCGCGACCAGGGTGACGGCTCTGCGGACGATCCGGCCGACGTCCGTGGCGCGCAGCCGTGCGTCGTGCCGGACGAGCACCCCGCCGGTGACCGGGTTGGCCCGGGCCTCGGTGATCCCTGGAATGCGGCGCAGCGCGGCGGCGAGGAACTCGGCCGTCCGTGGCCGTCCGAGCACCAGCTTGACGTCCCAACGCTGACGGCCCGGAGTGACCGAGCGCGGGTTCACGTCCCATTCCGCGGACCGGAATCCGGCTGCGGCACCCAGTAGCGATGACATGCGTACAATCACCTGTTTGCGGAGGTCACGGGTAATCCGTCAACGGGCGCGACGGAATTCGGCGCACGGCGGATTCACTGCGACGGAGCGGAAAGTCCGAGAGGGAGGAAGAGGCGCGGCAGAAAGGCCCACGGCCGACCGCCGCGAGGACCCGTCTTCCGAGGTCGACAGGAAGACGCGCCCAGGCGGCGGGCGGGCATCAGGGCGTCACTACGCCTTCGCGGCACCGACGGTCGCGCGGATCTTCGGAGTCCTGGCCTCGTCCTTCTCGGCGTTCGAGGCTGCACCCTCGGCAGGCCGTTGGTCGTCGCCGGAGACGATCTGCGCCGCCACCATCTCGGCAGCCACCTCGACCGCGAGGTCGTGGATGTTCTCTCCGGCCTCCTGGGCCGCTTTCTTCACCTCCATGACAAGACCGACGGACGTCGTGACGACACCGCGCATCAGTGGCTTGAGGACACGCTTGGCCAGTGGCGCGACGATGAGACCGATCAGGAACGGCGGAACGACGGGCGGCATGATGCTCCAACTTCTCTACGCGGATGTATGACAGGGGACCCAGAGCATTGCGTACTCCGGAACACACACAGTGGGGAAGGCGGAAGCACCCATTTCCGGAATTCTCGATATCCCGTGCCGGAATCCCCGCCGGGTTGAATTCCTTGTCGATGAGGTAAACCGTCCGCTCGCCGATCACCGTAGCCCAGTCATGACTGTCGAGGCCAAACGGTCTCGGCGGGTTTCACTCATGCGAGTGCCATCCCTGTTCTGACCGCCACGAATTGCAGTAGGCGAACTCGCCGAGCGAAGTGCTTTTCTAATTTACCTATTACCGGTGATCTGCTTCATGGTGCCTTCCGAGTTCGCGCGCCACCCTCCGGCCCCGGGCGGGAAATGACAGCGCGACTCCTCCCGGCACCGCTTCGCGGAAGGCCCGCACGTCCCGGACCCGGAACTCACCGCGGTCCGGCCGCCGCCGTACGCGCCCGGCCTGAACCCGGTCGAGGCCGCCGTCCGGTCACTCGCGCGCAGAGCACTGACCCACACTGCCTCCGACACACCCGACGGCCTCGACCGCACACTCCGCCGCGCGTTACGCAGGATCCAGCTCCGGCCCCGCCTGTCGGCGGTTGCCTCACCGCCACCGCCCTGCCTCTCGACTCACCTCACCGGGCCCGCCCTGAAAAGCTCAGTGACCGGAGAGACTTCCCGCGCACGCGTCCTGAGTCACGTCGCAGGTCCGCCCGTTCACGGACGAGTGAACTCCCGGCCGGCCACTGGCGCACCGGCTGCCGCGAACGCCAGCATGATCGGCATGGCCACCACGTACCCCCGAGCTGAGCGGGCCGCCCAGGCCCGGGCGGCCGAAGCCCAGCTCGCCGCCGACGGAATCGACGGGGTGGTGTTCGGCTGGGTCGACAACGCCGGGCTGACCCGGGTGAAGTCCGTCCCGCTCGCCCAGCTCGAACACGCCGCCGAGTACGGCGTCGGCGCCGTACCCTGCTTCGACGTCGCCCTGGTCGACGACTCCATCACCACTGCGCCTTCGAGTACCGGCCCGGTGGGCGACCTGCGGCTCGTCCCCGACCTCGACCGGCTCACGCCGCTCGCCGCCCAGCCCGGCTGGGCCTGGGCCCCGGCCGACCGCTACACCCAGGACGGCACCCCGCACCCCGGCTGCCAGCGCCGATTCGCCCGCCAGGTCACCGAGGCCGTCGAGCGCCGCGGGCTGTCGGTGCGAGCCGGGATCGAGATCGAGTGGGTGGTGGCCGACCCGTCCGAGACCCCCGCGACGGTCGGGCCCGCGTACGGGATGACCCGTTTCATCGAGCACTCCGACTACCTGCGGGAGGTGCTGCGTGCCCTCACCGCCCAGGGGTTGGCCGTACTCCAGCTCCACCCCGAGTACGCCGCCGGGCAGTTCGAGGTCTCGGTCGCCGCCGAGGGGCCGGTCGAGGCGGCCGACACCACGATGCTGGTGCGCCACACCATCCGGGCCGTCTCCGCCCGGCACGGCCTGCGGGTCTCGTACGCGCCCGTCTTCACCGAGGGCTCGGTCGGCAACGGCGGCCACCTGCATCTCAGCCTCTGGCGAGAGGGCCGGAACCTCGGGCACGGCGGCCCCGGCCGCCACGGGCTGCACCCCGACGCCGAGCAGTTCTTCGCGGGCGTACTGGCCGAGCTGCCCGCCCTGCTCACCCTCGGCGCGCCCAGTGTCGCCTCCTACCTGCGGCTGGTCCCCTCCCGCTTTGCCGGGGCCTACCGCTGCTGGGGTCTGGAGAACCGTGAGGCGGCGCTGCGCCTGATCACCGGCTCCGCCGCCGGGCAGGCCAATGCCGAGTTCAAGTGCTTCGACGCCGCCGCCAACCCGTACCTGGAGATCGGCGGCGTGCTGGCCGCCGGACTCGCCGGCCTGGACGCCGGCCTGCCCCTCCCGCCCGAGACCCCGAGCGACCCCGCCTCCCTCGGCGCGGCCGAGCGCCTCCCGGCGAGCCTGCCGGAGGCGATCGACGCCTACGAGAAGTCCGCACTGCTGCGGCAGGCCCTCGGTCCCGAGTTGTACGAGGCCGTGCTGGCCGTCCGGCGGGCGGAGGCGGAGCTGTTCGCGATGCACACGGATACGGACGTCATCGAGGCCGTCCGCTGGCGCTACTGACGAACACGGGCTCTGCTCCTCCGGCTCCCCCGTCCATGAGTTGGCCGAAGGCCTGCTGGTCGCCGTCAAGCTTCACGGAGCTCAGCAGGATGCGGCCCCGGAAGGCGCGGAGCAGATCCGTGCCCGTGCCCGTGCCTGTGCCCGTGCCTGTGCCCGTGCCTGTGGCGAAGCGGTCGCAGGCATGGCGTCGTCCGAGGTGAGGGGAGCGGGCCAGGCGCCGTTGCCGTCGAGCGCCACGCCTGTCGGCCGCCTCGGTGTGTGGATGCTTGTCGCGCGTACCGAGAGGCGAGGACCACTTGTCAGTGCTCGACAACTCGTGCGTTCGGTGGGACTTCCCGCGTGGGTAGTGGTGCCGGCCCCACCGAGAGGGGAGTCAGCTCCTTCGAGGTACCACGTCTCACCGTCCCAGCAGGGTGGTCGAGCAGGTCCTCGGCGAGGGCGGCCGTGGCCTCGGGTGGAGTGCCGGCGGTGGCGAGGGCGCCGGGGATGGTCGCGGTGGCGTCGGCGGTACTGCTGCCGAGACCGGCGATTACCCCGGCATTTTGATCAGCTGTGCTGCTGCGGCCGTCCTGTCCGGGCAGGACGAACGCGTTCGCGACTCGGCAAGTGTCCAAAGACCCATGTGGCGTACTGGAATCCGAGGACGAAGAGCAGTGCCTCGACGGCCAGTTGAGAGCGGCGGAACTCGTCGGATACGGAGGACATCCGCATCAGCCCGCTTCGGCTCTGGGAGAGGATCCGAGAGCCGAACCGGTAACAGCGGGTTCCAGCGGCTTCTCCATGTAGACCGCCTCGGCACCGTAGCTCGCGGGCAGCGCGATCTCGGGCCGGGCACGGTAGCCCAGCCGGGACCACAGCGCCTCGGAGCCGCGCACGGCGACCAGAGAAAGGGTCCGGTAGCGGGCCGCCCGCCCGGTCTCCTCCAGATGCCGCTGCATCCGGCGGGCCAGGCCCCGGCCGCGCGCCCGCTCGACGATCGCCAGGTCGTGGGTGTGCAGGTTGCCTCCCCCGTTGCTCTCCTGTGCCGCGCCTTCCTCTGCCAGGCTCAGGTCCGGACAGCGGAACAGCGGGTACGGCAATGCGAGCAGATAGCCTCCAAAGCCACCCGCGTGCTCCAGTACGAAGCAGGTCGAGGGCGAGGCGCGGTGCCGGGAGCGGAGCACCTCCCGCCCTTCGGACAGGCCGCTCGCGGCGTAGGCGCGTTCCTCCAGCGCGACCGCCTCGTCCCAGTCCTCCTCCCGAAACAGCCGGATCCGGGTGTCGGTCATGCGCCTCCTCCGTCCGGAGCCGGGCCTCCGACGCAGGTGTACGGCAGCGGCGCGAAGCCGTTGAACCCCCGGGTGGCGTAGGCGGCGGCGTACGCGCCGCAGGAGTGGACCCACACCGGGTCGCCGGAGGTGATCGCGCGCGGGACCCGTACCAGGCCGTCCCCCTGGGCGTACGCGTCGTCGCTGTCGCAGGTCGGGCCGGCCACCATGGCGTCGACGAACTGCCCGCCGGAATGGGTGGGGAACTCCAGGCGGTACTGCAACTGGTCCATCTCGTAGAGGCCGTTGAACTTGCCGCAGCTCAGGTAGAGCCAGTCCTCGCGGGTGCCGTCGAGCCGATGTCGGGAAGAGAGCCGGGCGACGTGAGCGCGGATCGCGCCGTGGTCGGCGACCAGGTGGCGACCGGGCTCCAGCAGGAAGTCCAGCGGGGCTGCGTTGACGGCACGCAGCCGTTCCATGCCCTCGCGGATCACCACGAACATCTTGTCCAGCGGCGGTTCCAACGGCCGGCCGCTCCGGTCGAGGACGCCGAGGGCGGGCAGTCCGCCGCCGAGGTTGATCCGGTCCGGGGTGATGCCGCGCCGGCTGAGCGCCTCCAGGACCGCCGCCAGCGAGTCGACCGCCTCGACCCAGGCCTCGGCGGTCATCTGCTGGGAGCCGACGTGCACCGACAGGCCGGAGGGCACCAGCCCGGCGCTCCGGGCGGCGCCGAGCACCCGCAGGGCGTCCTCGGGCGAGCAGCCGAACTTGCGGCTGAGGCCCCACAGCGCGCCCTCGCCGGTGGTCGCCAGTCGGCAGAACACCCGGGAACCGGGGGCGTGTTCGGCGATCGCGCCGACGTCCTCCAGGCAGTCGGTGGCGTAGTCGCGCACACCCAGCCGGTAGGCCTCGGCGATGTTGCGGTCGGACTTGACGGTGTTGCCGTAGTGGACCAGCCCGGGGGCCACCCCGGTGCGCAGCGCCTGGGCGATCTCCTGCGGGCTCGCCGCGTCGAAGCCGGAGCCGAGCCGGGCGAGGTGGCCGAGCACCTCGTCCACCGGGCAGGCCTTCATCGCGAACCGGACGGCGACGCCGGGCAGTTCGGCGCACAGGGCGGTGTACTGGCGGCCGATGCCGTCCAGGTCGTAGATGATGGTGTCCTCGATGGCAGCGGCGAGCGCGGCACGCAGGGCGGGGTGGTCGTGCTGGTCGGGGAGGGACGCGGTGGATGCGTGGACGGTGGCCGGCATGGTGGGGGCGCGATGGCCGGTTCTGCCGTGGTCGGCCGTCCGACGCGGTTCGGCGATCTGGCGCACGTCGGTGGTCTGAGGTTTCACGTGTCAACTCCCGGTCCGACTGGATGAATGGTGCCAAGGGCCTACTGGCCCGCATGAGATGAGGCGAGGGAGTCCAAAGGTCGGCTGTGACGCCTGACCTGGACTCCCTCCACGCCGCACTCTATGCACTTCCGCGGCCTGCACCTGCACCTGCTGCGCGGCCTGCCCGCCACCCTCGCGCTGACCGGCGTAAAGGCCGACGGTCATGCCTGTCTCCCAGCGCGGTCAGCCCTTGTCCGGCCTGCCGCTCACTGACGCAGTACGCCACCGCGTCATCGGTACAGCGCTCGAACCGGGCGGTAGGGAACGCCCGGTCCAACCAGGTATCGAACGCGTAGCGCGCGAACATGTTTGCCGGTACTGGCGAGGCAGCGGACCCTTGAGGAGTCCCCCGATCCCGTTCCTGCAAGGTGTCGCCGGGCAGTTGCAGCGCGCCTTGAGCCACCGCTCGGCATACAGAACCACCCGAACGGCGTCGGTGTGAGCCTCCACGACCTTGACGATCAGGTACCACCGGATGCTGCGGCCGGTCGGCCCCTCGACCCGCTCGGCGAACGTCGTCGCCGTACACGGTGGATCGAGCCACCTCAGCCGTGCACCACGAGTTCGACACCGCCGGGACTCCTTCGACGCGCGCGTCAGCGAGCCGGCGTGCGCA
Source organism: Streptomyces sp. NBC_00386 (assembly GCF_036063235.1). Lineage (NCBI taxonomy): Bacteria > Bacillati > Actinomycetota > Actinomycetes > Kitasatosporales > Streptomycetaceae > Streptomyces > Streptomyces sp. NBC_00386. Next base: position 8,329,048 of record NZ_CP107950.1, on the reverse strand, counting down.
CCGGCCGTGCACACGCCACGACACCACTCCGCATCCAGCGAATCCATCGGTGTGGACTCAGCAGGTCATGACCGTCCACAGGCGGCCGTGGCGCTCGTCGAACTGCCCGGTCAGAACCTCGATCAGCGCCGGCCCCCTACCCGCCGGGCCTCACTCGGTACGCCGAAGGGTCCAAACACCCTGGGCAGTTTGATCTGCGTACCTGAAGAAAGGGACGAACGAGGCCCGGAAAATGCCCCGTTCGGCGACCTTGGTCGGCCGGACCGCATCCAGCTTGTCGGTGTCGGGCCGACCGGGGACGTTCTTCACCTCGGGTGCGTGTCCCCGTTGGGTGAGGTTAGCGGGGTCGCCCGTGTCCGGTGTGATGCCCGTCTCGTTGCGATAGCTGGTTGATCAGCTGGCGAGGGAGGCGGGTCGGATGAGCTGTGAGCAGGAGCCGACCCGTATCTCAACGGCACGCGAAGTCGTCGGTGAACTGCCGCGAATCGAGCCGGTGCCGGTATCCTCTACCGGCTCCACCACCATGGTCCCCGACCCCGCACCGGGGTGGACATCCGCAGGCCCCCCAGGCTCTGGAACATCTGCTTGCGGCACTGGCCCGGTATGCCGGTCCGGTGTGTTGTCGGCAGGCGGTGGAGGGGCTTGGTCCGAAGGTGGTGCCCCGCCGGACGGAAGTGATCCGACACCGTTCGAAGAAGGCCGTTGCGGCGAAGCTGACGGTGCGGACTCCGGGCGGGTTGTTCACCGGGACGCGTGGCACGGTCGCGGCGAGCGGGTGAACGTGCGGCAAGAGGCCGGTCTTCTCCTCGTCGGCCGGACTGATCTGCCTGACCGCGCAAGAAAGAAGACCTGGTGGTGTCTTATGTGTCCGAGCTCCGCCGATGCCTTCACGAGGACTACGTCACGTTCGCGGGGCAGGTGCTGGTGCAGGACCGGCTCGATATCCGTGCCGCCGCCGCGCCGCCGGGATGTGACGGCTCGGACGGGCGCGCACGCTCGCGGAGCGTGGGCACGTGCGGCAGTTGGCCACCACCGTCGAACGCGTGGACATCTCTCGGGTCGCGTACCGCTCGCCGGCGCCGAACCTGCACGTACCCGGCGACCCGCAACGACGCCGCCGAGCTGCTGGTGCTCACCTGTGACGCCACCGGCGTGAACATGATCCCGTCCGGGTTCAGGGACACCACCCGCGCCACCGCCGAGACCCACGCGGCGGCTGGCCTTCCCTGGGCGTCTCGATCTCTGTCCATGAAGAGCGTCTTGCGTGCCTTGGCCCGCAGACGTCTCCGAACGATGTTTCGCCCCGACAGCTGGAAGGTGCCATGAGCGCGCGTCGTCTGCTACCGAACGATGAGTCCCTTGACCTCATCAGGCTGGTCCGGAAGCTGGCGGCCGATGAACTCGCGTCGCGAGCGGATGCCGATGAGGCGAACGAGGCATTCCCTCGTGACGTGTTCAGGCTCCTCGGACGCGTCGGCCTGCTCGGTTTGCCGTACTCCGAGGCGTACGGCGGCAGCGGCCTGTCCTACGAGGTGTACCTGCAGGTTGTCGAAGAGATCGCGTCCGTGTGGGCTTCGGTCGGCGTAGGTGTCTCCGTGCACGTGCTGTCGTGTTTCGGCCTGGCGACGACGGGCACCGAGGAGCAGAAGCAGGAGTGGCTGCCCGCGATGCTCGGTGGCGAGTTGCTGGGTGCCTACTGCCTCTCGGAGCCGCACGCCGGCTCGGACCCGGCCGCGCTGCGGACCCGGGCCCGTCTGGACGGCGATCACTACGTCCTGAACGGTGCGAAAGCCTGGACGACCCACGGTGGCCACGCGGACTACTACAAGGTCATGGCCCGCACCTCGGAGGACCGCACGGGTATCTCGTGCTTCATGATCCCCGCTGGCACCGAGGGCCTCACCGCTGATGTACCCGAACGGAAGATGGGCCTGACCGGGTCCACGACGGCGACCATGGTCCTCCGGGACGTCCGTGTCCCGGTCGAGCGGCGTATCGGTGCCGAGGGCGGCGGCCTGCGTATCGCTCTCGCGAGCCTGGATTCCGGCCGTCTCGGTATCGCGGCCGTCGCGGTCGGTCTCGCCCAGGGCGCTCTCGATCACGCGATCGCCTATGCACGCGATCGGGAGACGTTCGGATCACGCATCATCGACCACCAGGGAGTCGCGTTCCTGCTCGCCGACATGGAGGCCGCGGTCTTTTCAGCGCGTGCTGCGACCCTCCATGCCGCCCGGTTGAAGGACGCGGGACTGCCGTTCAGCCGTGAGGCGTCGGTCGCGAAGCTCGTCGCGACCGACAACGCGATGCGTGTCACCACTGATGCGGTGCAGGTCCTCGGCGGGGTCGGCTACACACGCGAGTTCCCGGTCGAACGGTACATGCGTGAGGCCAAATTGACTCAGATCTTCGAAGGCACGAACCAGATTCAGCGCATGGTCATCGGGCGGTCGCTCGCCAAGTCCAACCATGGTGACCTCACCCTGGCCCCTTGAGACTTGGCTCTGAAACTGATCGGAAAATCGACCTCGAACGGCGAAGGGGCGGACGAGGCCGTCACCGCCGGGTCAGCGGCCGCAGGCCGGGGCACAAGCACCGGCTGAACAGGACCCGGCATTGACGATCCAGTGCTTTGACATCCTCCCCGCCCTAAAGGACGAGGACTCCTGGCTCACGTTGGCTGTGGACCGGCGGTCCGTCAGCTCTTACACGATCAGCGCCAGCCGGGTTGAGACCAGCCCGGACGAGCATCACGCGGGCGGAGTTCTTGTCCCTGGAGGACACGGCTCCGCACGCGGTGCACGCGTAGGTACGTTCAGAGAGGGGGAGTGCGTGCTTGGTTCTCGCACCGCACTTTGCGCAGTCCATCGTGGTGTGGGCCGGGTGCACCAGGTGCACGATGCGGCCGTGCTTGCGGGCCATCTCGACCAGGGCCGTCCTGGTCGCGCCGATCGCGGCGTCGGCGGCTTTGCGGGCCATCGTCGACTTGGCGAGGAACTTCGGCTTGAAGTCCTCGACGGCGAGCTGGTCGAAGTCGCGGACGACCTTCTTGGCCCACTTGCGGCCGGTGTCCTGGCGCTGCCGCGCGACCTTCTTGTGCACCTTGGCGGCTTGCACCTGTGCCCGCCGGTAGCCCTTGGACTGGGCTTTGCCCCGGGGGGTGCGGCGGCGGGCCATCTGCTTTTGGTAGCGGGCCAGGCGCGCGGCGGCGGCCTTCCCGTGCTGCAGGTGTGGCAGGTCGTGCCGGTCGCTGGTGGTGGTCGCGGTTTCCTTGACTCCCCAGTCGATGCCGATCACGGCACCGGTCGCCGGCAGATGCCCGACGGAGACCGGGACGACGAACGAGGCGTACCAGTGGCCGAGACTGTCCTGATAGACCCGGACGCTGGACGAGGCGGCGGGCAGATCCCTCGACCACACGACCGTCACCGCGGTCCCGCCCGCGAGGTGCAGACGTCCGTCCTTGATGCGGAACCCGCGCTGTGTGTAGTTCAGCGACGGCTTGGTGTCGCGCTTCTTCTTGTACCGGGGCATCCCGGCCCGCCGCGCCATGGGCAGGCGGGCCTTGATGTCCTTCAACGCCTTGGCGCGGGACTTCGCGAAGTCCCGGATGAGCTGCTGCTGTGGAACCGAGGATCCCTCGGCCAGCCAGGAGTTGGCCTGGCGGGCCTCGGTCAGCATCTTGTCCAGGCGGGCCGGGCCGCACTTCTCGTCCTCGGCGTGCGCCTTCTTCGACCGGGCGCAGCACTCGTTCCAGATCCACCGGCACCGCGCCCACTCCGCTTCGAGAGCGGCGGCAGCGGTCGACGACACACGGAGCCGGTAGGTGTACCGGGCGTGCCCGGCATCCTCACTGACCCCCCGCTGCGTCGTCATGGTGTCACCGTACCACCGTCAATCCATCGGGACGCAACTACAGTGGAGTCATGGATGAGACGACACGCATCACCCTCCGCCTGCCCGACGACCTCCACGAGTGGCTGGTCGGGCAGGCCAAGTCCGCCCGCAGGTCCCTCAACTCAGAGATCGTTTACCGGCTGGAGGTCGAGCGCGACGCCGCCGCGACGGACGAGGAATCGCCCTGACGGCGATTCCCCTGCCCCTGCCCTGCTCCGCAGGAGTCCGATTCCTCCCCGGCCTGAAGGCCGGGGCATCCTCGGAGGAACCCGGTGACCGCAAAGGTTCACCGGCCTGGGGCGTGTGCCTTCCTTTGACTGAGCAGACGTTCAGGAACACTCGCGCAAGGGAACTGTCGCAGGAACGCAGCGCATCACACGCCGGCGGATGAGCCTTGCCGTCGGGAGAGGGCTAGCCTGCGTCGCTCTCGGTCGATCTCGGTGACGACTACCGTGATCTTGTCGCCGACCTGGACGACATCTGATGGAGTCTCCACCGGTGTCCAGGCGAGTTCTCGCAGGTGAACCAGTCCCTCGATTCCGTCGGCGACCTGGACGAAGACGCCGAACGGGATCAGCTTGGTGACCTGGCCAGGCAGTTTCTGCCCCACCGCGATGGTGTCGGTGAACACCTGAAAGGGGTCCGGCTGTGTGGCTTTCAAGGACAGTCTGGCCTCCAGGTTCCACGTGTCGAACTGGAGGAACTCGCATGAGACGCGCTGTCCAACCTGCACGACGTCGGAGGCTGCCTCGAAACGCCGCCAGGACAGTTCAGCGAAGGAGATGAACCCGACGCCGGGGAAGACCGGATGGTCGGGTCCGTCGTCCAGCGCAACGAACACACCGAACCGTTCGATCGCTGTGACGGTGCCGGAAAGGAACTCGCCGCGGTGCAGCGATTCCAGGAATGCCCAGAGTTCTGGGTTCTCAGACGGTCCACCCATCATGCTCCCAGCGTTTCATGAGGAGCTGCGCACTGGGTGGGAAGTGCGCTCACGCTGCGGTCTTGAGGGGACGTCCCGCCCCAGCGGATGCCTTTCTCGCTGCGGATGCGGGCGCGTTCACGTCGTTCGGCGGCCGGGTCTGCACGGTGAGTGGTGTAACTCCCGAGCCAAAAGCGACAGTCAAATGGCGCCGCCGGCTTTGAGCGGCTGCCGTTTACGGAAGGGCGAGCCGGATCATCGCGCGGTACAGGGCGGTGGGCGCCGGGGCTGCGGACAGGGGCCGGGGTGCCGGTGCCGGGGGGCGAAGGCGCGGAACAGGTAGCCGACCAGGCGGCGCCAAGCGTCGGGGGCAGTGGATCCCCTGGCCGCCTCCTTGTGTGGTGCACGGTCCGTCACCCCGGCCCGCGGTGGTCACCGTGTTTCGCGCTGCCTGCCCAAGGATCACGCAGGGCACGGAGTACTCGCGCGGCATCATGTCCAGGCGTCGCCCTGGTACGAGGAACGGACGGCTGCCGGGCGTCCGCCGGACCGGGTCGAGGACTATGCTGCTGTCCGGGCGTCCCAGACCCTGGCGGCTTGTCGTTGCTCGACACAGATGGCTGCAGGGAGCGGACTCTTCGTCTGTGACCCGGCGCATCCCTGGAGGAACTGGGTGGGTCCGGTGTGCTGTCGGACCGGCCGTTGCTCCGCCGACCGTACGCCCTGCCGGCAGCGCGCCATGGGGGCCGGGATCCCCGGCGTCACCCCGTCCGCTGCCGGATGGTCCACCGAATCGAGGCATCATGCCCCGACCGCAGCTCGCCGTCTACCGCCATGACCGAGGGAAGCGGGCACTGATCACCCTGGCCGGTGAGATCGACCTGGAATCGGCCCCGCTGGTACGCACGGCACTGGCGCGATGTCTGAGCGACGGCATCCGCACCATCGACATCGACCTCACCCCTGTCACCTTCTGCGACTGCACCGGCCTCAACGTCTTCCTCCACGCCGCGCAGCAGACCACCGAGGCCGGCGGGACCCTGCGACTGCACCACCCGCCGCCGACACTCGGCCTGATCCTCGACCTCACCGGCTCCGGGTTCCTGCTCCTCGACGATCCGCTCGGGGATGTCCCGGCCCCGGCCGCCGCCCAGACCCCGCGGCGCCGGGCTGTTCCGCTTGCCTCTGTGCTCTCGGGTGATGCGCCGTGACGGCCTGGGCGGGGCGGGGGCAGCCACGAAAGCCCCGTGGCTGCGAATCGTCCACTGTGGAAGCGGTCCGGTTACGTCGGGTGAACCGCGGGCTGGCACAGGATCTGAGCAGGAAGCTGACGGATCTGTATGTGGACTCCCACGAGACATCATCGCGTCCTGATGCGTACTGCCGTCCCAGCCGTCGGCAGTTTCTGAACCGTCTCACAGCCGACATCCGGCGGCCGGGCTTCGCAATGGTGATCGCGGAGACGGACGGACTGGTGGGATGTGCTTTCGGATTCCCGATGCTCAGCAACGCCTTCGGGTGGATCGGGTTCGACCGAGCCCTACCGCGCGGCGTCGAACAACTCGCAGCGGCCGGCGGCATCTTCGTGATCACCGACATCCTGATCCCCCCGCACCCGCAGGACGCGCAAGTGGCTCTCCGGTTGCAGGAGCGGCTGCTGGCCGACCACCAGGCGTCATTCGGCGCCACCCTGGTGGACCGGGCCGATCACCCCACCCTCAACACGCTCCGTTCCTGGGGATGGCTGGACGTGGGAGCGTTCTGGAAGCCGACCGGCGCCACGCGGCTCCGGGTGCTGATCCTTCCCGTCGGCAAACCAACCTCCCTGAGGCCGGGGGGATTTGCGCACGATGCCTGGACGCGGTGGCCTGGGTGAGGCCCGACAGCCGGTCGGCCCGCATCCAGGTGCTGGTCGCCGAGCCGGCGGCCCTGTGTGGTGCCCGGATCCGTGTGGTGGACGTATGCACACGGTCGTCCCGCTCACACCTGGCAGGGGCCGCTGGGATCGGGCGGTCGTCCCTCCGGAGTCCACACAACCAGCAGCGGAATCGATCATGACGGCGCCGACGGACAGACCACGCCACGCCTGGCACCGACGACGGACGGGCCGGTTCGGAGATCCGTTCCTCCGTCAGCGCCTCGGTCGTGGTCACCTGCGGCGGCCCGCCCGATTCGCCGCCCTGTGATGCACGCCGTGGACAAGACACTTCGGCACGGGACGGGTTGAGCGTACGGTCCGTTCGGCTGGTCCGAGGAGTACGGTGAAATCACCGAGGATTTCTTGCGCACCGGCTTCCACGCTCGTGTCGTTTTCGGCGATTCAATATGCCGGGCCGGTCAACAAGCGGCCCGGGGCAGGGTTCGCGTCATGACTGCGGCCGTTTCCCTCTCGCCGACACTCGAAGTCGAAGACCGGTCCTCCTCGTCCTCTGTCCGTCTCTCGCTCGCTCCCATCGGTCCTGCTCCGGCCCTGCTGGACGGCGCATGGTGGCCCCGCGCCCGCGTTCTCGGGGCGGAACTCCCCGCCCTGACAGCCGTACTGGATCCGCTGTGGGGGCGGATCACCCGGGTGACGGTGAATCCCACACACTGGCCGGTCGTCCCGCGCAAGGTGCCCGTCGCCGGGCATGTGGTGAACGTGGGTTGCTTCCTGGCCGAGCAGGACCCACATGAACTACTGCTGCTCTCCTACCACATGGGCCGCTGGAACCTCCTGGTGATCCCGCCGCGGACGGACCCCGTCTCAGCCGCCTGGCTGATGGCCGCCGCGAGCGACCCCCTGGGCACGTCGACCGCGAGCCGACTGATGGAGGAGGCGGCTCGCCTGCGGACAGTGTCCGAGAGCGACCGGGCCGTGGAGGCGGTCTGGGACTCCGAAGGAGGACATGAGGTCCGCAGTCCGGCCGCACCTCCCGCACGTCCACGAATCCCGCTCGCCACCGCCACGCTGCCGTGTCAGCCGCTGGGGAGGTGAGGATCATGCAGACGTTCGTGATCCTGGCGATGGCCGGTCCCGCGGTGCCCCTCATCCGCCTGCTCAACTCGCAGCACAGCGACCGGGTCGCCGCCTTCCTCACCATCCGCCCAGAGTCATCGCCCGGGACTGGTCCGTCCCGTTCGTGACGGTGCGGAGGCGTCGCTGAGGTCGGCGCCGGTGGCGGCGTCCCGCTGGGAGTGGCCGGGGCCGTGCCAGTCCAGGCACATGACGGTCGCGTCGTCTTCCAGGTGACCATGGCCGGCGTCGATGATCGCCCCGATGAGGGCGCGAGCGGCTTCGCGGGGATGCAGGGCGCGGCTGCGGACGATCAGGTCCGACAGATCCAGGGTCTTGGCATTGCGCTCCAGCATGCCGTCCGTCAGCATCACCAGCCGATCCCCGGGCCGCAGGTCCAGCGACTGCACCCGGTAGGTGTGAGGGGCGTGGAAGCCGAACGGCCTATCGACCTTCGGAACGATCTCCCGTACCTGGCCGTCCCGCATGCGCAGCGGCCAGGGGTGGCCGGCGTTGACGAACTCGGTACCGCCGTCGAGCAGACTGATCCGCAGCAGCTGGCCGGTGACATAACCCTCGCGGCCGTGTTCGCGCACAGCACGGTCGGCTTCGTGGGCCTGCTCCTCAAGGCTCGCACCGGCCCGCCGTGCCCGGCGCAGGGCCCCGACCACGAGGGTGGCCAGGAGTGCGGCGTCGACGTCGTGACCCATGGCGTCGGTGATGGAGAGCTGGACGGTGTCCCGGTCGATCACGTAGTCGAAGGTGTCACCTCCGACATGGTCGGCGGGCTCCAGCGCCCCGGCGACCGCGAACTGCGCCGCCTCGCACGCCAGCGACGCCGGGAGCAGCCGGTGCTGGATCTCCGCGGCCAGGCTCAGCGGGGTGGTGCGACGGCCCCACTGGTAGACGTCGGTGAAGGAGCGGTTCGCGATGACGATGTACGCCAGAGCGTGCGCGGTCTCGCCGATCTCCCGCATCACCTCCGCGTCCGGAGCCGCGGGCAGGAACAGTTCGAGGAGCCCGATGGCGTCCCCACGATTGGTCACCGGGGCGACGATCCGCACCAGCGCGCCCTCGCCCTTGTCCTCCACGCTCGGCCGCTGGGTGCGGATCACGTTGTCGTACAGGGTGCCCCGCAGCGTGATGCGCCGGGCGGGTTCGTCGGTATCGACGCTGCCCGCCGCCCCCAGCCGTACGACCGAGCCGCCGCTGAAGTCGGTGATCAGGAACGACACCGACACGGCCCCGAGATGTTCCTTGAGCATCCGCGCGACCACGTCGAGCGACTCCACCGGCGCCGCAGACTCCGCCGCCTCCAGCGTCCCCGCCAAGGTCATCGCCCCGCCCCGGCCACCCCCGCCCTTCGCAGGATGAGAGACCCGCCCGCTGTCCGGCCCTCTTGCGGTCACAGCGGCTCCTCACTGCTCGATGACGCTCAGGACTCCGCCCCGCAGGCGCGAAAGACCTGAGCAAAGTCCAGCATCGGACAGGTCATATCGCATCACGGAACCCGGGTTCCGCCCCGCCCACCAGCCTCTCCCGGACCATGTGCGACCAGGGCCCGTCCCCCGAGTCCTGCGCTTCGACATGCCCCGAACGCAGTCACGCGGCTGCCAGGACGATGGCTGTGTAGTGCGCGGTGAAGGCGGCGATGGTCAGGGCGTGGAAGATCTCGTGGAAGCCGAACCAGTCTGGTGAAGGATCGGGGCGCTTGAGGGCGTAGACGACCGCGCCCGCGCTGTAGAGCAGCCCGCCGGCCACGATCAGGGCGAGTACGGCCGCTCCGCCGGTGTGCAGGAAGCCGGGCAGGTAGCGCACCGGCGCCCATCCCAGGGCCAGGTAGCACGGGGTGTACAGCCAGCGCGGAGCTGTGACCCACAGGACCCGGAACGCGATGCCGGCCAGCGCGCCTGTCCAGACGATCCACAGCAGCACGGACCGCTGGTCCGACGGGATGAGGACCGCAGGTCAGGTGCCAGCCGTGTGCCGGGACGCGGTGCGGCGGTATTCGGCGTTGATGCGTTGGGCCTCTTCGAGCTGGTCTTCGAGGATGATGATGCGGCAGGCGGCCTCGATGGGGGTCCCGTGGTCGACGAGTTCCCGGGCGCGCGCGGCGATCCGCAGCTGGTAGCGGGAGTAGCGGCGGTGCCCGCCTTCGGAGCGCAGTGGGGTGATCAGGCGGGCTTCACCGATGGCACGGAGGAAGCCCTGGGTGGTGCCGAGCATCTCGGCGGCCCGCCCCATCGTGTAGGCGGGGTAGTCGTCGTCGTCAAGACGGCCGAACGAAACGTCTGCTGTCACTTGCACCTCTCTGTGGTACGCGTCGAGGGGCCCTGGCGCCAATGGCACCAGGGCCCCGAAGGAACTGCAACACCATCTGCCGACCCTAGTACTTCGCCGGCCTTCTGTTTCCGCGGACCCGACCGAAATGCTGCCGGGGGCGCGGGGATCGCGGTTGCTCGACCGGAGACCACCTCACTATCGATGTCCTGCGGTACCCGGGCTCGGCATTTCCGCCCGGGCGATCCTGATGGCGCCTGCCTCCTCCGTTTCTTCCCTCTGGGATCAATCACTTACCTACTACTGGTACTGCTCTACTGCGTATTGCTCTGTGGCCTGAGACAGCGCCACTCTTCGTCAGCCAGCCCCGTCGCCCGTCCTGCGTCTGCTCCGGCTTGGAACCCCACTGCCGAACCTCCCGGTGCGCGCGTCCGCAGCCGACGCCTTCACCGAGGTACTGCTCATTGCCTTCACTGCTGGTACTGCGAACTGCACTCACGGGTACTGCCACTGCGGTACTGCTCACGGCAACCCCTGATCACTGCGGGCCACCCGGTCCGGTCGTCAGTCCCGTCGCCGTCCTGCAACAACCCTGGCTTCGAAACTCCACCACCGCACCGTCCTGCGAACTGCAACTGCGGTACTGCTGCCCGGCGGTTCGTCTCTGCCGGGCCTGCTGTCCCTCTGGACTACGAGAGAAACCATAACCAGGCGATCACCCAATGTCTACTCCAGCCAACATAGATTTTCGCGTGTTTGACAGTGGGGTAATCGACCTCGAACGGCGACGGGTCGGGACGCGGCCGTCACTGCTCGGTCAGCGGCTGCAGGACGGCGGGATGCGGTGGGTGTAAGCCGACGTCACCCGTGGGCCATGTCCTCGGTGCCGGATGGATCACGTAAGCCATAGGAGAGCGCGGTTGATGCGACGCCCGGGAAAAGTACGAGCCACGCCACCCGCAGTAGCATGGATGGTGGGTTGGCTCACTCTCACGTGCAGCCGCCCGGAAGGGCGACTCCGGCGTGTTTGCGCCGGAGTCGTTATTACAGCCGCACTGGCGGTTCCGGCCAGGCCGCGACCTTCCAAGGAGCACGGCTCGCGTCGACGGGCGTCCCGCTCAAGAGGGACAGCGCATGATCCGGGCAGCCGAGATCCGCGAGTGGCACACCCCTGACACGGGCCTCCGGCTGCACGACGGGGCGGTCTACCGGTCACCCGCGGCGTTCGTGGTCCCGACGGTCCTCGCGCCTCCAGCGCGCCCGGTTCTGTCGGCTGTAGCGGCGGTCCCAGCGGTCCTGCCGGTCCCGGCGCTCCTGATAGTCCCGGTAGCCCTTGCGGTCGGAACCGTCGCCACGGATCCAGCCTCCCCCGCGATCTCGGCCGTAGCGGGTGGCGCCGAAGAGCAACGCGGCCGCGGCCACCCACCAGAGGGGATTGAGAAAGCCGAGGCCGAACAGGACGACGATCGGCACGAGAAACAGAACGAACACGGCGGGCCTCCCCGGAGCGGAACAAACCATCACTGCCGGGGGCCAGGGCCTGTTCACACAGCGTAGCCCTTCCAAGAGGTTGCGGATAGCGCACCGTGTCCGCGGCGTCCGACGGAAGCGGTCCGAAGTGGTCGGAAGCGGTTGGAAGCGGATGGCCGCTTGACGTCTGTCCGGGGAGTACGGCGAGGGCTAACGTGCGTGGTACGGCCCGAGCCCCCGGCAGCGTCGATCGCCTCTCGCGCTCCCTCGGGGGCGCACCTCACGCATCAGTGCCGGACTCCTTCCTGTCGCCAACGGGCCGCTCCCGCGCCCGCCGTCGCCACTGGACCCTGACGCAGCTTCGATGCGCCCCAGGCGGGCACCCTCGTGCCGTCCGCCGCGTCGCACGCATACCACCACAGGCGGTACACATGTACGCGCTGATCGTTCCGGCTTCGACCCCCTTCGTCCTGCTCGCCGCCGTGATGGGCCTGTCCTGGTGGGAGGATCACATCCTGCCGGCGCCATCGGCCGAGCCGGTGAACGCTCCCGCCGAGGCTCCGTTCGCCCCGGCGGACTCTGCCCGGATCGCGGAACTCCCGCTTGTCGAGACTGCGTTGACAAGGGAGGCAGTCGGGCGTTGACCGACAGCACGGCGTAGGCCACGCCGCTCCGGGTCACCCGGACGACTCGTTCCGCCTTCCGCTTCGCCCGACCCCGCGGAAGTCAGGATTTCCCGCGATCCGGAGGACCGGCACCGATCCTGTTCGGCGGAGCGGACGGTGCAACGGGACGACTGCCCGGCTGACGGTGTCTCACCTGCGATCAGCGCCCCGGCACGGCATGGGAACCGCCCGATCACCGCCGTCCATACATCGTGGTGCCCCTCTCCGGACCAACCAAGAGAGCGGCCTCGGGACTATGCTGCGTACGGACGTCCCAGACCCCGGCGGGCCACCACTGCTTGGCCCGCATGCCTGCGGAGAGCGGATCACCCGTCCGCCCGCCCCGCGCATCCCCGAGGTAACCGGCTGGGTCCTACGCTCCGGAACAGCGTCTGCTGGATCGGTCATTCGCCTGCCTGCACGACCGTACGACCGTACCGCGTACCCGGTACGGTCTCGTGAACCGAGGCACCCTGCCCATGCGTATCCCACCGATCCTGAACGTCTGCCGGCACGACACGGACAACCGGGCGCTGGTCACCCTGACTGGCGAGATCGACCTGCAATCGGCGCCCTTGGTGCATACGCCGGCGGAGCGGTACCCGCACGACGGCATCCACACCATCGATATCGATGTCACCGCCGTGACCTCCTGCGACTACAGCGGCATCAACGCCTTCCTCCACGCCTTGCAGCACAGCGCCACGACCGGAGGATCCCCTGCAACTACACCAGTCCAGAACGGCGTTGGAACGCCTCGTCACCCTCGTCGGCTCGGACTCCCTCGTCCTTGCCCTTCCACATGCCTTCGCCGGGAGCCGACCACCCTCGCGGCCCTCTCCCGTGCACCGGACCACGCACCGGCTCGCCCCGGCGCCGGCTGCTCTCCCGGGCGGTGTGCTGCGACGGCCCTGGCCGGGCCGATCCGATCGCGGGGGCGCGTAGACCACCAGCCGTTCACCACACGCACGACGCCCCTGAGTCAGGGTCGGCTCACCAGTGCCGACCGGGCCTTGACCTTCGCCTTCGCCGGGAGCCTGGTTCGTCCGCACGCGCGGGGCCGGGACGAGGCCCGGCGGCTGCAGGAACGGCTGTTCACCGAGCACCGGGCACCACTCGGTGTCACCTTGGCGGACCGGCCTGACCAGCCGGTCCTGGCCGCTCTCCGCTGCCGGGATCGGACGGACGTCGGAGACGGCCGCAGGGCGGCCGACGGCGCCGTGCTCCTGACGCTGGCTCTGCCCTTGGGGGTGCGAACGGCGGCGAGGCCGGAGGGACTTGGTCACCGCTCATGGACCCTGTGGTCGCCATGATCCCCGGCAGCCGGTCGGCGCGGATCCAGGCTCTCGTGGCCGAGCAGGCGGCCCTGCGCGGCGCCCGGGTCGGCGTCCTCGACGTGTGCACGGCGGCAGTGGCGGCACTGCCGGTCGGCGGGGCCGGGATGTCCGCGATGTCTCGCGACCGGGCGAGTCATCCGCTGTGCAGCACCGACTCCGTCAGTCAGCATCTGGAAGAACTCCAGCTCACCCTGGGCGAGGGACCGTGCGTGGACGCCTACGTCCTCGGCTCGACGGTCCTCTGCCCCGACCTGTTGGCCGGTGAACTCCAGCGACATTGGACGGTGTTCGCCGATGCGGCCCTGGAAGCCGGTGCCAGAGCGGTCTTCGCTTTCCCTCTGCAGATAGGGGCCGTCAGCCCCGGCGTCCTCGACCTGTACTCCAGCAGCTCGGTCGAGCTGGACGCGGAGGAGGTGGCCGATGCGATGGCCTTCGCCGACGCTGCCACGTTGATTCTGCTCGATGCCCGGATCAGTGAGACGGGTGTCCCGTTCGACACCCAGGCGCCCGACACCGACGCGGCCGGCACCGGCCGGCCGGATGCCGCACCGTTCGACGACCTGGGCGGATACCGCGCCGAGATCGACCAGGCCACCGGCATCCTCATGGTCCAGCTCGACGTCGGCTTCGAGGAAGCCTTCATCCGGCTGCGCGCCCACGCGTACGCCCGAGGGACACGGATCTCGGTGGTCGCCGCCGACGTGGTCGCCCACCGGCTCCGTCTCCCCCCGGACACGGCTCCGTCCGACATCCAACCGCCGGATGCGCGACCCCCCGACGAGGAGTCCTGATGCTCACGCCCCATACGCAGAGGTGTGCACGATGAAGGAACAGTTGATGGCCCGGACGTTCGTCGAGCTCGCCGACAGTCTCGTCGCCGACTTCGACCTCATGGACTTCCTGCGCCTGCTCACCGACCGTTGCGTCGACCTGCTCGACGCGAGCGCGGCGGGCGTCCTGCTCGCCGACCGTGACGGCGTACTGCGCGTCATGGCCGCCTCCGACGAACAGGTGCGCCTCCTGGAACTCTTCCAGCTCCAGAACCACGAAGGCCCCTGCCTGGACTGCTTCCACACCGGAATCGCGGTCTCCGTCCACGATCTGCGCGACGAGGCGGCCCGCTGGCCCCTGTTCACCGCCCAGGCTCAGCGCAGCGGTTTCAACGCCGTCCAGGCGCTGCCCATGCGCCTGCGCGACGAGGTCGTCGGCGCCCTCAACCTCTTCCACGCCACCCCGGCGCCCATCAGCCCCGCCGCCACCACCTTCGCCCAGGCCCTCGCCGACGTCGCCACCATCAGCCTGCTGCAACAACGCACCACCGAGCGCAACACGCTCCTCAACGAGCAGTTGCAGACAGCCCTCAACAGCCGCGTCCTGATCGAGCAGGCCAAGGGAAAGCTCGCCGAACGCCGCCACACGGACATGGAACAGGCCTTCACCACCCTGAGGGCCTACGCCCGCTCCCACAACCGCCGCCTCTCGGACGTCGCCCGCGCCTTCATCGACGAATCCGAATTCCTCCCCGGCCTCAGCTCCCGAAGTTCCTGAGCAGCCCTCTTCAAGAAGGGTTCGTCATGCCGCTCGACCCCCCTCGCGAGACCTCCCGCGACACGCTCGGTACTCCCACCCGCCTCGACCGCCTCGACGAGGAGGAACTGAGCGCGCTGGACGCCCACTGGCGGGCGGCGAACTACCTGGCCGTCGGGCAGATCTACCTCCTGTCCAACCCGCTGCTGACCGAGCCCCTGGCTCTTGAGCACGTCAAACCGCGGCTGCTGGGACACTGGGGCACCTCACCGGGACTGAACCTGGTCCACACCCACCTCAACAGGGTGGTGAAGGCAAGGGACTTGGACGCGATCTGTGTCTGGGGGCCAGGTCACGGCGGGCCGGCCGTGGTCGCGAACTCCTGGTTGGAGGGCAGCTACACCGAGACGTACCCGGACATCACGCGGGACGCCGTCGGCATGGCCCGCCTCTTCCGGCAGTTCTCCTTCCCGGGCGGCATCCCCAGTCATGTCGCACCCGAGACCCCCGGATCGATCCACGAAGGCGGCGAGCTGGGCTATTCCCTCTCGCACGCCTACGGGGCCGCGTTCGACAACCCGGGGCTCCTGGTGGCCTGCGTGATCGGCGACGGTGAGGCCGAGACGGGCCCGCTGGCCGCCTCCTGGCACTCGAACAAGTTCCTCGACCCGGTACGGGACGGTGCCGTCCTGCCGATCCTGCACCTCAACGGCTACAAGATCGCCAATCCGGCGGTCCTGGCCCGGATACCGGAGCCCGAACTCGACTCCCTGCTCAGGGGATACGGCCACGAGCCCCTCCATGTCACCGGGGACGACCCGCGCGCCGTCCACCAGGCGATGGCTCGCGCCATGGACGAGGCCCTGGACCGCATCGCCGCCTTCCAGCACGCCGCCCGCACCGAAGGCGCCGGTTCCGCCGTCACCGAACGCCCGCGGTGGCCGGTGATCGTGCTGCGCACCCCCAAGGGCTGGACCGGACCGGCCGAGGTCGACGGCCTCCCGGTGGAGGGCACCTGGCGAGCGCACCAGGTCCCATTGTCGGCCGTACGCGAAAACCCGGTTCACCTACGGCAGTTGGAGCAATGGCTGCGCTCCTACCGGCCGGAGGAACTCTTCGACGAGCACGGACGCCCCCGGGCACAGGTTCTGGCCTGTGTCCCCGACGGCTTACACCGCCTGGGTGCCAACCCGCACACCAACGGCGGTCTGCTGCTGCACGACCTGCCCCTGCCGCCCCTGGAACGGTTCGCCGTCCCGGTCGACAAGCCCGGCGCGACGGCGCATGAGCCGACCCGTGTCCTCGGCGACCTGCTGGCGCGGGTGATGGCCGATACGGGCGAACGACGGGACTTCCGGCTGGTCGGCCCGGACGAGACGGCCTCCAACCGCCTCCAGGCCGTCTACGAAGCGAGCGGCAAGGCGTGGGAGGCACTGGTCCTTCCGACGGACGAGCACCTGGAACGCGGCGGCCGGGTCATGGAGATCCTGTCCGAACACACCTGCCAGGGCTGGCTGGAGGGCTATCTCCTCACCGGACGACATGGCCTGTTCTCCTGCTACGAGGCCTTCGTCCACATCGTCGACTCCATGGCGAACCAGCACATCAAGTGGCTGCGCGTCGCCCGCCGGCTCCCCTGGCGCCGCCCGATCGCCTCCCTCAACTACCTGCTCACCTCGCACGTATGGCGCCAGGACAACAACGGCTTCTCGCACCAGGACCCCGGTTTCGTCGACCACGTACTGAACAAGTCGCCGGAGGTCGTGCGGGTCTACTACCCCCCGGACACCAACACCCTGCTGTCCGTGGCGGATCACGTGCTGCGCAGTCGCGACTACGTCAATGTCGTCGTCGCGGGCAAGCAGCCCTGCTTCGACTGGCTCGACCTCGACACCGCCCGCGCGCACTGCGCGCGCGGCGCCGGGATCTGGTCCTGGGCCGGCACCGAGTCCGAGCACGGCGAACCGGACGTGGTACTCGCCTGCGCGGGCGACGTACCCACCCTCGAAGTACTGGCCGCCGCCTCGCTGCTCCGTCTCCATCTGCCCGAACTCGCGGTACGGGTGGTCAATGTCGTCGACATCGCCCGGCTGCTGCCCGCGGAGGAACACCCGCACGGCATGTCCGAGAGCGAGTACGACGCTCTGTTCACCCCCGACAAGCCCGTCGTCTTCGCGTACCACGGCTATCCGTGGCTGATCCACCGGCTCGCCTACCGGCGCGCCAACCACCCGCACCTGCACGTGCGCGGCTACAAGGAGGAGGGCACCACGACGACCCCGTTCGACATGGTCGTACGCAACGACCTCGACCGGTACCGGCTGGTCATGGACGTCATCGACCGGGTGCCCGGTCTCTCGGTCCGGGCCGCGGCGCTGCGGCAGCGGATGGTCGACGTCCGCTATCGCCATCACGACTGGATCCGCGCCCACGGGGAGGACCTGCCCGAGGTCGCCGAATGGACCTGGAGTCAGTGACCACCCGGGTGGCGGAGATGCGGGTGGGGGACGCCGCCGCCGAGGACGCGAAAGCCGTGCTGGCCGCGCTCGCGAGTAGTCCCGAGGGACTGTCGGGAGGCGAGACGGGTGAGGCGGCCGAGCGGCTCGCGGTCGTCGGGCCGAACGCCGTACGCACGCACCACGCCCGTGTCCTGGCACTTCTCGGGCGGCAGTTGCGCAGCGCCCTGCTGATCCTGCTGGCGGTCACGGCCGGGGTCTCGTACTTCTTCGGCGAGCGGACCGGCGCGATCATCATCGCGGGGATCCTGGTGCTGAGCGTGGCACTGGGATTCGTCAACGAGTACCGGGCGGAGAAGGCGGCACAGGCCCTGCACTCGCGGGTGCGCCACACGGCCGTCGTGGTCCGGGACGGCGCGGCCACCGAGGTCGATGTGACCGAGCTGGTGCCGGGCGATGTCGTACGTCTGACGCTGGGGCAGGTGGTGCCCGCTGACCTGCGCCTGCTGGAGTGCACGGCGTTCGCCTGCGACGAGAGTGTCCTCACCGGGGAGTCCGCCCCTGTCGACAAGACCCCGGAGCCGGTCGCCGCGGGGGCGGCGCTGGCCGAGCTGACGTCCTGTGCGCTGATGGGGACGGTGGTGCACGGGGGCGGCGCGACCGGAGTGGTCGTCGCCACCGGGGGCCGTGCCGAGTTCGGTCGGATCGCGCTGGGGCTGGGAGAACGGCAGCCGGAGACCGACTTCCAGGCGGGGCTGCGCCGCTTCTCCATGCTGCTCCTCAAGGTCGCCGCCGCCCTCACCACGGGGATCTTCGTCGTCAACCTCCTGCTCCACCGGCCGCTGCTCGACGCCCTGCTCTTCTCGCTGGCCATCGCGGTGGGGATCACCCCGCAGCTGCTGCCCGCGGTGGTGAGCACGAGTCTGGCCGCCGGTTCACGGCAGCTGGCGCGTCGCAAGGTCCTCGTCAAACGGCTGGTGTGCATCGAGGACCTGGGCGACATGGACGTCCTGGTCACCGACAAGACCGGCACGCTCACCGAGGGTCGCATCCGTTTCGAGGCGGCCCTCGACCCGGCTGGCGCCCTCTCCGACATGGTGCTCAAGCTGGGCCTGCTGGCCACCGAGGGCGACCTCGACCAGGTGGGCGGGAACGCGCTGGACAGCGCGCTGTGGCAGGCCACGGGCACTCCCCCGGCCGGTCACCACCGGCTCGCACTGCTGCCCTTCGACCACGACCGACAGCTGGGCTCCGCGCTCGTCGAGCGTGCGGACGGCAGCCGCCTGCTCGTGGCCAAGGGGGCGCCCGAGGCGGTCCTGGCCCGCTGCGGTGACGTACCGGACGAGTCCGCGGTGGTGCTCCAGGAGCACTTCGCGGCGGGCAGCCGGGTCGTCGCTGTCGCCACCAGGAACGCCGACGGGCAGACGTCCCTCACCGCCGCCGACGAGTACCGGCTGCGCCTGGCCGGCTTCCTGGTCTTCCTCGACCCGCCCAAGGCCGGTGCCGCCGCCTCGCTGAAACGCCTGGCCGACCTCGGCATCACCGTCAAGATCTGTACGGGCGACAACGCGCTCGTCGCGCAGAAGGTCTGCGCCGACCTCGGCCTGCCGCCCGGCCGGGCCCTGACCGGTCGGGACATCGGGGAGCTGGACGACGAGCAGCTGACCCGGGCGGCCGGGACCACCACCGTCTTCGCCCGTGTCTCGCCCCAGGACAAGGCCAGGGTCGTACGGGCGCTGCGGCGCCGGGGCCGGGCCATCGGGTTCCTGGGTGACGGGGTGAACGACGCGCTGGCCCTGCACGCCGCCGATGTGGGGCTGTCCGTGGACACCGCGACCGACGTGGCCAAGGACGCGGCCGACGTCCTGCTCCTGGAGAAGGACCTCGGCGTCCTCGCCGACGGGGTCGCCGAGGGTCGCCGGATCTTCGCCAACACCATCAAGTACGTCCTGATGGGCACCTCCAGTAACTTCGGCAACATGTTCAGCGCGGCCGGAGCCTCCCTGGTGCTGTCCTTCCTGCCGATGCTGCCCTCGCAGATCCTGCTCAACAACCTCCTCTACGACGCCGGGCAGTTGACCATCCCCACCGATCACGTCGACCCTGAGCAGCTGCGCGCGCCCTCGCACTGGGACATCGCCTTCATCCGCCGTTTCATGCTCTTCTTCGGGCCCGTCAGCTCCGTCTTCGACTTCCTCACCTTCGCGGTCATGATCGAGATCTTCCACACGGGCGCCGAGCTGTTCCGCTCCGGCTGGTTCGTGGAGTCCCTCGCCACGCAGGCGCTGGTCGTCTTCGCGATCCGAACCCGCCGGGTGCCGTTCTACCGCAGCCGGCCCAGCCGCCCCCTGATGGTCAGCACCTTCGCCGTCGTCGCCGTCGGTGTCGCGCTGCCGATGTCGCCGCTCGCGGGGCCGCTCGGTTTCCAGGCCCTGCCGCTCGGACTCCTCCTCACCCTGGCCCTGATGGTCGTGCTCTACCTGGTGCTGATCGAGGGCGCCAAGCACGTCTTCTACGCCCGTGCCGACGCGCGGGCCGCGCTTCCACCGGTACGCCACCGCACCCGTCGGCACCGCATCCAGCGCCGGGCCGGCCGCTTCAGCCACCCCGGACCGCTGTGACCCTGGTGACGTACTGTCACCGGGGTCATCAGCGGCACCACGCGGCACCAAGACGATCCGCGTCACTCCGTCGGCCGAGCGGTCAGCCGTTCAGTGACTCCTCGGCGTCCCTCCGTGTCGGCCAGTCGTCCCGTCGCTCCCCGGCCACCTCCGCACGGCCGCCGATCCGCTTGCCGCCGGATCCGACCCGTTCTCCGCTCAGTGAGAAGGCGGGCGCGATGGCCGGTGACGGGATGGCGGGTTCGGGGATCACGACGCCCGTGGGCGCCGCGGGGCGCCGGGTGCTCCGGCTGATCCGGTGCGTGACCCGTCCGTCGGACGCGCCGCCGGTTTCCCTGCTCTGGTGCTCGAAGAAGCGGAGCATCTCCACGGGGAACGGCATCACGAGGGTGCTGTTCTTCTCGGCGGATACGTCCACCACGGTCTGCAGCAGGCGCAGTTGGAGGGCTCCGGGGGTGTCGGCCATGGTCGCGGCGGCGTCGGTCAGCCGCTGGGACGCCTCGAACTCGCCGTCGGCGGCGATGACCCGGGCACGGCGTTCCCGCTCCGCCTCGGCCTGCTTGGACATCGAGCGCATCATCGACTCCGGAAGGGCGATGTCCTTGATCTCCACACGTTCGATGCGCAGCCCCCAGGGCTCCTCGGTGGGGGCGTCCATCACCTTCTTGAGTTCCGCGTTGATGTGGTCGCGGTCGGAGAGCAGTGTGTCCAGGTCGGCCCTGCCGATGACCGAGCGGAGCGATGTCTGGGCGATCTGGGAGACGGCGGCAGGGTAGTTGCGCACGTTCACCAGGGCTTTGACGGGGTCGATGACCTTGAAGTAGACGACAGCGTCGACGGTGAGTGTCACGTTGTCGGCGGTGATGGACCCTTGCGGCGGGATACCGAGGACCTCGGTCTGTACGGACACCTTCCGCATCCGGTCCCCGATCGGCCGGATGACCCGCAGGCCCGGCCCGCGGATGTCCGGCAGCAGCCGTCCGAAGCGGAACACCACACCCTTCTCGTACTGCTGGACGTTGCGCACGCTGAGGGCGAGCAGGACGAGCCCGGCCACGGCGAACACCGCCAGCACGGTGATCAGAACACCCATGATTCCCACATTCCTTATGTCGATCACGGCCCGGACCCGAGAGGTCGGGGAAGCACGCGGCACGGGAGGACCCCGGCCTGTCGTCTGAGATGCGGCCGGGGTCTCGGGCTGTTGTCGAGGCGCTGCCGGCTCCTGGGGTCGCGTGTCCGCGGCCACCACCGACTCTTGAGGTCGCGTGTCGGCTGAAGGTCGTGTGTCGGCTGACTCTTGAGGTCGCGTGCCGACGGTCACCACGCGCGGTCGAAGGTCCCGCGCGCTCGGCTGTCGTCTTCATCCGAAGGACCACGGTGCCGGGAAGGAGCCGGCTCCCCGCCACCGTCCGCCAGGAGCCCGGCGGCACTCACGGCGGCTCTCCTCCCTCACCTCCGGGTGCGCCCGCCCGGCCCTGTCCGGCTGCGGCCGTGGTGGTCACAGCGCCTCCAAGGCCCTCATCTCGCCGTCGGCGGAGCGGAAACGACCGGGATCTGCGGGCGTGCGGCCGGCTCGCGGACCGCATCGTCCCCTTCGGAGTCCCAGGCCGCCTGAACGGCCGGGTCGGTCTCCGAGACCGTGCGCAGGCTCGCCGCCTCCCCCATCAGCCGGCCCGCGTGCGAGGTGCGCAGGCAGTCTCTCCCGGCGGCCATCAGCCAAAGAGCCGAGGCGGGAGTCGGCTGCACCTGCCCACTTACGGGCACCGCGCCCGGGACAGCCGACCGGTACGGGTGGTCCGCCAAGGCGCCGGTGACCCGGCCCCACAGCGGATCGAGCACGGCCGTAGGCAAGGAATCAACGGAAGCGAAAGGCATCCGGCATGACGGAGAGGATGGCGTGTTTTCGAGGATCGGCGTGGGGGTAGCGGTCGCATTCATGACACGAACCCGGCTCCGGACCGACCGAAACCGACCCGAGGTGATCAAATCGCCGAAAGCGACACGGACATGGGAGCCGGTGCGCGAAATACCCTCGGTAGCACCGAGCGTACTCCGTCGACGGTCCGGACGGACTCCGCGTCCGGACAACACGGCTGCCGCAGGACGGAGAACGAGAACTCCGCCCCGCCCGGCCGTGGTCACCGCAGCACCACCGACCTCCACTGCTCCGGGCTGCGCCGCTCGGTGCCGGACGGAAGGCACTGGCGGCCCTCGACCGGTGCGGTGACAACACCCCCGGGCCCACACCACCCCTGGGTGGTGTGGGCCCACAGTCGGTCCGGCAGACACCGTCAACGGACAGCGGTTCCCAACCCCAGGCCGTCCTTCACGGCGGTGTCCATGCTGTCCATGAGCCCCCCGGCCTCCGCCTCCGTGGCCGCGGGCGGTACGACCAGCAGGTCCCACCGACCGTGGCCGGGTGCCAGCAGGCAGACGGTGGAGGGGGCGTGCCGGCTGGTCGTCCGGCGCAGGCGTACCACCTGATCGTCGACGAGCAGCCGTCCGGGGAACGGAGCCCATACAGCCTCGTCCACCAGGACGCTGCTGACGTGCCCCCAGGCGGGCGGCAGTCCACCCAGCAGCCGGGGCAGTTCGGACGTCAGATCGGTCGAGCGGGGCCACCAGGCGCCGTCGATGCGCCGGGGCATGCGGCCCTGTGCCGGTTGGACCGACAGGCGCAGGCGGACGGCGGACGACGAGGAGAGCGGGGGCGGGGGCGCGAGTGTCATGAGAACTCCTGAAGGGGACATGGTCGATCGGGTTCACGCGCGACGGGCGGCGATACGGTCCGGGGTGGGCCAGCGCACGTCCTTGGCCCAGCCGAGGCGTTCGAAGAGGCGGATGACGGCGGCGGAGGGGTCGAGCTGGCCGCGGTCGACGCCGTGCCGGGCGCTGGTGGGGTCGGCGTGGTGGAGGTTGTGCCAGCTCTCTCCGAAGGAGAGCAGGGCCAGAGGCCACAGGTTGGTGGAGCGGTCGTGGAGACGGGTGCGGAACGGACGCTCGCCGATCACATGGCAGAGGGAGTTCACGCTCCAGGTGACGTGGTGGAGCAGGGCGATGCGGACGAGTCCCGCCCACAGCAGGGCGGTCAGAGCGGACGCCCAGGTGCCGCCGATCAGCCTGCCCGCGGCGAAGGGGAGGACGAGGGTGAGCACACACAGGGCCGGGAAGGCCCGGGACACGGCCCGGATGTCGCGGTCGGCGACGAGGTCGGGAGCGTAACGCGCCGCGGATGTGGGCTCGTTGCGGAACAGCCAGCCGACGTGGGCGTCCACCAGCCCCCGCAACTGACCGCGCACAGAAGTGCCGTAGCGGTACGGAGAGTGCGGATCGCCCGGCCGGTCGGTGAAGGCGTGGTGGCGGCGGTGGATGGCGACCCAGCCGATCACGTCACCCTGGAAGCTCATCGACCCGGCCGTCGCGAGCGCGATGCGCAGTGGCCGTACGGCCCGGTAGCCACCGTGGGTCAGGCCCCGGTGGAAGCCGACGGTGACGCCGAGGCCCGTGACCGTGTAGAGCACCGTGGCGAGCAGGACGTCGACAGGATGGATCAGGCGCCCCCACAGCAACCAGCCGGCCAGACCGAGTGCCAGGAACGGCAGGAAGACGATCAACGCCGTGATCGTCAGGGACAGCCGCTCGTTGCCGGTGCGCTCGCACGTGGTTCCGCCGCACGGAAAGGGTGCCCTCCCGTCGTACTCCATGAGCGGCGGGGCACTTTCCGGCTGAGCGGCGGACGGGGGACGGAGAGACTGGAGAGACATGGGCGGTCCTTGACCTCGGGGACGACAGTGCGGCCGGGGTCTTGGGCTGCGCCTCTTCGACGGCGGGTGGGTGGGTGCGATCGGCGGGCAGTCCGCGGAAGTCGAGCCAGGAGCGGAGCGGACCCGCTGCGTGCGAGGCGTCCGCTGTGAGGTGCAGTCGCGTCCCCGTTCCCGAGGGGCCCGCGACGCTGCTCGTCACCGGCGGAAGGCGACCAGAGCGCGTCCGCGACGCGCCGAACCGCTTCACAGTCCGCGGCGACCATACGGGCTTCCACCCGGCCCTGCTCGCTCGTGCGTGGCCTCGGAGCGGGGTGGGCAGTGCGCGGCTTCGGATGTCACTAGGCGGAACCTGCCCGGACCTGGGCGGCCCGCATCTCTCTTGCGACGAGGACGAGGCCTGTGCGATCACCGGCGTACGACGTGCCCTCGACGTCTTCACCGTACTCCTGCCGGTACGACAGCCGCGGCAAGTCCAGGAAGACTGAAGGAGTACGGTGAAGGCACCGAGGGCATTTCGCACACCGGCTTCCACGCCGGGTCGTTCCCGGCGAAAGGCGAAACCCGGGCCGCAACTCCAGGGGCGGCCCGGAGACGGGTCCTCATCATGACCGCGACCTTCGAAGCACCCCTGCCTCGGCTCGCACCCGTCGCAGCTCCTCCCGCCCGTCTCGCGCTGAAGGCCGACGCGCCCTCCCGTGGAATCCTGGACGGCGCCTGGTGGCCGCGCTCCCGCGACCTGCTGCGCGAACTGCCCGCACTGACTGATGTCTTGGACCCCCTGTGGGGCCGCATCACCCATGTCGCCGTCAACCCCGAGCACTGGCCGGTCATCCCGCACAAGGTGCCCGTCCGCGGTCATGTCGTGAAGGTCGGCTGGTTCACTCCGGAGATCGACCCGCACAAGCTTCTTCTGTTGTCCTACGGCACCGGCCGCTGGGACCTGCTGGTGATCCCGCCCGAGACCGGCCCGGAAGCAGCTGCACGTCTGATGACGGCGGCATCCGAATACGGCGGCCCGCCACTGACCGCGAGCTCGCTCATCACCGCCGACCGGGCCCCGCACGACGTTTCCGTGCCCATCCAGGTGCGGGACGCGGAGAGGGTATGGGAGTCCGAGGGCGGCGCCTCGCAGCTCACTGCGGCTGTCCCGAGGCAGGCCAGCCGACTCATCATCGGTATGTGAGGTGCACGGCGGCAAAAAACAGCTGCCTTCGGACCCTGCGCCAGTCCACTGCCGTCACCGACCGCTGGGGCACCACTCACTACGGCCACCTGTCCGGACTCCTCACAGCCCCGGCAACCGCAGCCTCAGCCCGGCCCCCTTCGCCGGTGCCGCCATGGCCGCACCGCTCGGCGGATACCCACACATATTCACCGTGCTCGCGCTCGCCGCCGTCGCCGCGCTCATCGCCGCTACGACAGTAACGCCGCAGCGACAGACGAGAAACGCCAAGCATGCTCAGTCCCCCGGCTCACACACCGAGCGGTGATTGTCCCGCAGCTACTGCGGCGTCCACGGATCCACGGTCTTCACTGGCCGCCCTACCTCCGGCAGCACGAACGCTGCGGGCCATTTTCTGTACGGGCAGTTCCTCCCGCACCTCGGTCGGCGCACGATCCAAGGAGCAGCGGATTTAGAGGTCCTAACAAAGGCGTTGGACGTGCCGGTGAGTGATCAGGCAGGTGGCGAGGCCGAGGAAGGACTCGTGGATGTCGTCGCGTCGCTCCCAACGGATCCGCAGTCGTCGGAAGTCGTGCAGCCAGGCGATCGTGCGCTCTACCACCCAGCGGAAAATGCCCAGGCCGGAGCCGTGTTCCACGCCTCGTTCGGCGATGACCGGGCGGATGTCGCGGTCCCAGAGCAGGCGGCGGTACTTGTGGTCGGCGAGCAGGGCATCGGGTCTGCGTCTGGGCCGGCCGACGACGCCTGCTACCGCCGGAATCTTGTCCAGCAGTGGCAGCAACTGCGTGACGTCGTTGCGGTTTCCGCCGGTCAGTGACACCGCGAGCGGGATGCCCTGGGCGTCGGTGACGACGTGGTGCTTGCTGCCCGGCCGCGCGCGGTCGACCGGGCTGGTCCGCTTTGGGGCCCCGCCGAGCAGCTCGCACGTGGGAGGAATCGATCACCGCCCGCGACCGGTCCAGCTTTTTCGCGGCCCGCAGCTTCTTCATCAGCACCAGATGCAGTTCGTCCCACACCCCGGCCTCGTTCCACGCGGCCAGGCGCCGCCAGCACGTCATCCCCGAGCCGAAGCCCAGCTCCTGCGGCAGGTACTCCCACTGGATGCCGGTGTGCAGCACGAACAGGATCCCGCACAAGGCCTGCCGGTCCGGTATCCGCGGTCTGCCCTCGACCAGCTTCGGACCCGGCTCGGGCAGCAACGGTTCGATCAGCGACCACAGTTCATCCGACACGATCCACGGCCGCGACTGACGTTTCCCCACGACCAGGCCAACGACCACCCAAGCCGAAAGTCACATGATCAATAGCTTCTGTTAGGACCTCTAAGCTTCGCTTTTATCCCTGTGAGTGTCGGATCGCAGGTCTTGCGGCTGTTTTGACTGCGGGATGGCGGATGGCTGGGCCTCGTCGGGTGCCTTGTGGACGGCCTGCGGAGCGTCCGCAGGGTTGTGGCGGCTTGGCCGGTGTTCCCACTGCTGCCTGGACGTGACGAAATCGTCGGCGGACGCGGCCGGGTGTGAGCTGGGTCTGCGGCAAAGGCTGTTCCCAGGGCAGCCGATGGTCGGCCACCAGGGAGCGGGCAAGGCGGAGTTGGGTGTAGGTGGCGATGACCAGCCAGGTCCATCGGTCGGCCTGCTCCGGAGTGCGGGGCCGGGGCAGAGTCCAGTTTTGCAGGTCAACAGCTACTAAGCAGTTACTGGTTCGCTATTTAACCCCTCGCAACAACCATCCCGGGGATGAGCCTGAACCGACCAACCCTCCAGCGGCGTCTTTCGCCGCCCCCGGTCACCGCACGCCTTTCGGTCTGCCTAGCGGGGCACAGCCCGGAGCCCCCTGCCGGTTTCAGGCGCGCTTCCTGCACGCAAGAGGGCGAACCAGGGAGCGGGATCGTGCGGCACCGATGCGCGGGCGGAGCGTCTCCGCAGAGGTCGGCTGCCGATGGGTCTGCCAGTGCCCGGGCATCTTCCGCCCGGACACACTCAAGGAGCTCATCGTCGTCGGTCCAGGTACCGGGTTCGGCTGATCGCACATTATGCAGTCACCCTCGGTATGGCCAAGCCTGTCCCCCGGCGCCGCCGGTGTGCCGGCGTCGGCCCAGCCGATCAGCAACAACGGGCCAACCGCGTCGAAGGCCGCCCGCAAATGTTCTGCGCTTTGTCTGTCGCCGCGTCGCGCACGCAGACACGCAGACACGCAGACACGATCGCCCGCACCGACACACGCTGCACAGGAGCGCCGCAGCGGGCACGGCGACGGATCCTGACAGCATCGGCCTGTCGGTCGCGGACACCTCCCATCTCCTGTGGATATCACGCCCTGTTGAGCTCGTTCAGACGTATTCCGCCGCCGCGTCCAGCAGCCAGTCCGTCAGGTAGCCGGCAAAGGACGAACGGACCAGTACCCAGAATCCGGCCTTGGGTTCGTCCCTGGCGACCAGCACGATCTGTGTGCGGGCCAGGGTGGTCTGGGCGCAGCACCCGGCTCCGAAGACACGCGGGTGCAGATCCAGGGGGCAGCCATGTGCCAGCAGGTCACGGGCGCGTGGACCCGTGACGAGGAGGGTGGTGCGCTGGGCGGAGACGTCGGTGACAGCCACGGGCTCGTCGCCGCTCGCCGCCCTGATCCGGCTCTCCAAATCCCGCTGACCGCCGGTCGGGCCCACCACCAGCCATTCGTCGGGGCCCAGCCACACAGCGGTCAGCTCGCCGGCGCGTACGACGGTGTTGGGTTCGAGGGGCAGCTGGAGGCCCAGCGCGAGCCCGACGGCGTCCGCTGCCGCTCCCTTGGCGTCGAGCCGGACGTTGACCTGGGCCAGGAAGGGGAGTTCGGCCAGCCGGACCGCGCCCCCGGAGGCGCGCGTCGCGGCGGCCAGGCGGTCGGCGGCATGCGACAGGGGACTGCGGCGCGAGATGGTAAGGGCGGTGTCAGCCATCGCGGCGGGCTCCCTCGGGGTCGTAGAGGACGGGGCTTGCGACGGTCACCGGAACCAGCCGGTCGCCCACGGGGGCGTAGAGCCGCTCGCCGATGCGGTCCCGGCCGCCCTTGACCAGGGCGAGGGCGAAGGTCCGGCCGAGCGCCGCGCTGCGGTAACTGGAGGTGACGTGGCCGAGCATCGGGACGGGCGGGGCGGGCAGCACGCTGTCAGCAACCAGTTGCGTGCCTTCGGGGAGGAAGGCGCCCGGATCCTCCGGGAGCAGGCCGACCAGGTGCTTGCGGTCGGGGCGGACGGCGTCGGCGCGGGCGTAGGAGCGCTTGCCGATGAAGTCGGGCTTCTTCTTCGACACCGCCCAGCTCATGCCGAGGTCGTGCGGAGTGACGGTGCCGTCGGTGTCCTGGCCGATGATCGGGTAGCCCTTCTCCGCGCGCAGGACGTGCATGGTCTCGGTGCCGTACGGGGTGATGCCGAACGGGGCACCGGCCTCGTACAGCGCCTCCCACAGGGCGAGCGCCTCCCACGGTGACGCATTGATCTCATAGGCCAGTTCGCCGGAGAAGCTGATCCGGCACACCCGGGCCTCGACGCCCGCGACGGTCGTGTCCCGCCACGCCATGAACGGGAAGCTGTCGTTGTCCACCGCCAGCGTCGGCGCGAGCGTCCCCAGCACCTCGCGGGAACGGGGGCCGACCAGGGCGACGGTGGCCCACTGTTCCGTGACGGAGGTGCAGTGGACGCGCAGCCCGGGCCATTCGGTCTGCAGCCATTCCTCCATCCAGTCCAGTACGGCGGCCGCGTTGCCCGTCGTCGTGGTGACCAGGAAACGGTCCTGGGCGAGGCGGATGACGGTGCCGTCGTCGAAGATCATGCCGTCCAGGTGGCACATGACGCCGTAGCGGATCATGCCGACCTTCAGGGTGCTCATCATGTTGGTGTAGAGCCGGTCCAGGAAGACGGCGGCGTCCGGGCCCTGTACGTCGATCTTGCCGAGGGTGGAGGCGTCCATGAAGGCGACGCCGTCGCGGGCGGCGGCGCACTCGCGCAGCACGGCGGTCTCCATGTCCTCGCCGTCCTGCGGGTAGTACCAGGGCCGCTTCCACTGACCGACGTTCTCGAACAGGGCGCCGTGCATGACGTGCCAGTCATGCAGAGCGGTCGTACGGATCGGGTCGTGCAGTGCGCCGCGGTCGCGGCCCGCGAGGGTGGCGAAGGAGACGGGAGTGTAGGGCGGCCGGAACGTCGTCGTGCCGAGGGCCGAGACGTCCACCCCGAGCAGTTCGGCGACGACGCCGCCGGCCAGAACTCCGGAGGTCTTGCCCTGGTCGTTGGCGGTGCCAGCCGTGGTGTAGCGCTTGGTGTGCTCGACCGAGCGCAGGCCGGCGCCGGTCGCGCGGGTCAGGTCGTCGACGGTGACATCGCGCTGGAGGTCGACGAAACGGGGTGCGCCGGCGGGGCCGGGGACGAGGAAGACCTGCATGGCGGGCGAGTGCGGTTCGGCGGTCACCTCGGGGAGGCGGGGCGCCTCGGAGGCGTAGCCCTCGGCCTCGATCGCGCGGGCACCGGCGGCCGCGCCCTGCGCGAGGACCCCGGCCAGGTCGAGAACGCCGTTCGCGCTGCCCGCGACCTCGACGGCCTGGCGGCAGGTGCCGGGGACGAAGGAGCCGAGTGTGTCGTCGTAGCGCAGCTTTCCACCCGCCTGGCTGAACAGGTGCGCCACGGGGTTCCAGCCGCCGGAGACCAGCAGCAGGTCGGCGGCGAACTCCCGGGTCCCTGCCGGCTCCCCGTACGGAGCGGCCGTCACGGCGGTGAGCCGCGGGTCGCCTTCGGTGCCGACCACGGCGTGTCCGCTCAGCACCTCGATCCCGGACTCCCGGACACGGCGCGCCCACTCCCCCGGCTCGGGCCGGGTATCGACGATCGCCGCGACTTCCACGCCCGCCGCCGCGAGATCCAGCGCGGCGGCGTAGGCGCTGTCGTTGGTGGTGAAGACGACGGCGCGGCGGCCGGGAAGGACGCCGTGGCGGTTGACGTAGGCGCGGGCCGAGGCGGCCAGCATCACACCGGGGCGGTCGTTGTCCGCGAAGGCCAGCGAACGCTCGTGGGCGCCGGTGGCGAGCACGACGCGACGGGCGCGGATGCGCCAGACACGCTCGCGGGAGACATGCTCCGGGGCCTCGGCGCCGAGGTGACTGGTGCGGCGCTCGACGGCGAGGAGGTGGTTGTCGTCGTAGTGGCCGAAGACCGTGGTGCGACGCAGCACGCTCACCTCGGGCGCGACTTCGAGGAGCGCGCCGATCTCTTCCGCCCAGTCGAGGAGTTCGCCCGACCCCGGCAGACTGCCGCCCAGCTCCGGCCGGTCGTCGGCGAGGATGACGCGCGCTCCGCTGCGCGCGGCGGCTGCCGCGGCGGCGAGTCCGGCCGGTCCGGCGCCGACCACGAGCAGGTCGCAGTGCGCGTGGACGGCGTCGTAGCGGGCGGGGTCCGGTTCGGTGGCGAGGCGTCCCTGACCGGGCAGGCTGCTCGCCACCAGACCGTCGTACAGTTCGACGGTCGTCGCGGGCAGCATCGGCTCGGGGAAGGGTGCCTCGATCTGGATGACGGCGTTGGGCTCCTCGACACCGGCCGAGAAGATGCCGCGCGGGCGGCCGAGCTTGATGCTCGTGCCGGCCTCGATGACGCCGTTGGCGAGGAGGGCGGAGGCGAGGGTGTCCCCTCGGAAGCCCTCGTACTGCGTACCGTCGAAGGTGAAGCGGAGGCGCTCACCGCGGTGGACTCGGCCGCCGGTGGGCAGCCGGAACGGTTGGGTGGCGACGGGAGTGGTCTCTTCCCCAGGCCCGCCCCTTCCCGAAACCGGGGCTGCCGTCCCGGACCCCGCGGGGTCCGTCGACGACTGCGGGGCCGTGGGTGGGTTGTGCCCACCTGATCCGCCCTGCAGAACGCCTGCCCACAACCCGGGCCGGGTGGAATTGTCCGGCCTCGGCTCGCCCGAGCGGTACACGGAGAGAATCTCGTTCGTCGCCGTGTCGCGCACCGCGTTGAACCAGCGGCGGCATCCGGCCGCGTGGCTCCAGCGTTCGGCGAACGGGCCCTTGGGGTTGTCGCGGAAGAAGAGGTAGCGCGCCCACTCCTCGTCGGTCAGGGCGGCGGAGTCCTCGGGGTAGGGCACGTGTGCCTGGCCGCCGTAGTGGAACTCGGCCTCGTCACGGGGCCCGCACCAGGGGCATGGGATGAGCAGCATGGGTTCGGCTCCCTAGTGGGCCACCGCGGCCGCGCCGTGCTCGTCGACGAGCGCGCCGGTGGTGAAACGGTCGAGCGAGAAGGGGGCGTTGAGGTGGTGAGGGGTGTCGTGGGCGATGGTGTGGGCGTAGACCCAGCCGACGCCCGGGGTGGCCTTGAATCCGCCGGTGCCCCACCCGCAGTTCAGGTAGAGGTTGTCGACCGGGGTGAGTCCGACGATGGGTGAGGCGTCGGGGCTGACGTCGACGATGCCGCCCCAGGTGCGCAGCACATGGGCGCGGGCGAAGACCGGGAAGAGTTCCAGGGCGGCGGACATCTGTTCTTCGATGATGTGGAAGGCGCCGCGCTGGGTGTAGGAGTTGTACGAGTCGATGCCCGCGCCCATCACCAGCTCGCCCTTGTGGGCCTGGCTGACGTACACATGGACCGCGTTGGACATGACGACCGTCGGGTGCACCGGTTCGAGGAGCTCGGAGACGAGCGCCTGCAACGGGTGGCTCTGCAGCGGCAGTTCGATGCCGGCCATGGCGGCGAGCACCGAGGTGTGGCCGGCCGAGCAGAGCGCCACCTTCCCCGCCGCGATCGGGCCGAGCGTCGTCTGCACTCCTACGACCCGGCCGCCGACGATGTCGAGGCCCGTGACCTCGCAGTTCTGGATGATGTCGATGCCGGCCGCGTCGGCGGAGCGGGCCAGGCCCCAGGCGACGTGGTCGTGTTTGGCGATGCCGGCGCGCGGCTGGTAGGTGCCGCCCATGACCGGATAGCGCACGTCGGGCGAGATGTTGACGATCGGGCAGACGTCCTTGACCTGCCGCTCGTCGAGCCACTCGGCATCCACGCCGTTGAGCCGGTTCGCCTCGACGCGGCGCACGCTGTCGCGGACGTCCTGAAGGCTGTGGGCGAGGTTGAGCACACCGCGCTGGGAGAAGAGGATCGGGTAGTCGAGCTCCTCCTCCAGTCCCTCCCACAGCTTGAGCGCGTGCTCGTAGATCCCGGCGCTCTCGTCCCACAGGTAGTTGGAACGGATGATCGTGGTGTTGCGGGCCATGTTGCCGCCCGCCAGCCAGCCCTTCTCCAGCACGGCGACGTTGGTGATGCCGTGGTTCTTCGCCAGATAGTGGGCGGTGGCGAGGCCGTGGCCGCCGCCGCCGACGATCACCACGTCGTACGACCGCTTGGGCTCCGGCGTGCGCCACAGCCAGTCGGGGTGCTCGGGGAGCTCGGCGCCGGGGGTACGGGGGCTCATCGGACTTCTCCGGCTTCTTGTGCTTCTGCTTCTGCTTCTGCTTCTGCTTCTGCTTCTGAAAGGTGCGGGTAGAGCGGGTGCTTGGCGGCCAGCGCCTCGCTGCGGGCGCGCAGGGCGGCGATGTCGGGCTCGGGCTGGAGGGTCAGGGCGATCACATCGGAGACCTCTTCGAAGTCGTCATCCGTGAAGCCTCGGGTGGCCGGCGCCGGGGTGCCGATACGCAGTCCCGAGGTGACCATGGGCGGGCGCGGGTCGAAGGGCACGGCGTTGCGGATGCCGCGCGGGGTGCACGGCATAGGGGCATCGACGCCGAGGGCGAGCCGGCCGAGGCTGACAGGGCGCAGGCCGTCGGTGCCCTTGGCCGGGTCCATGCGTTCCAGGACGGCGTTCGCGTCCAGGTGGCGCGGGAGCGGGAGCGGGACGATGTAGCCGGTGCAGGCCGGATCGGCATTGAGCTCGTCGATCACGCCCTCGACCTGCCCTGCGTGGCATCGGCGGGCAGTTCGCGGCGGATGGAGGCGACACCGATCTGCGCGCGGTCACGGTGCTTGCCACCGACGTAGGCATGGCTGCCGGGGTCGTCGCCGACCAGGACCGTGCCGAGCCCGGGCGGGTGACTGTCGGTGGCCGTCAACTCGGCCACGTGTTCGGCGAGTTCACGACGGATCGCGGCGGCGGTCGCCTTGCCGTCGAGCAGCTGTGCGGTCACTGGCGGTACTCCTTCCCTCGAAGCCGACGATGTCGTGCTAGCCACGGAGGCGGGACATGGTCGGGTCGAACAGGGGCTCCTCGGCGACGACCGCCTCGACGCGCTGGTCGAAGTAGCCGATGTGCACGGTGGTACCGGGGGTGGCGAGTTCCGCCGGGAGCCACGCGTAGGCGATGGCCTTGCCGATCGTGTAGCCGTAGGCGGCGCTGGTGACATGGCCGACGGGGCGGTCGCCGTCGTACACCGGCTCCTTGCCCAGGACGACGGCCCCCGGGTCGTCGATGGTGAGGCAGGTGAGCTTGCGCCGCACGTCGGCCTTGCGCCGCTCCAGCGCGGCCTTGCCGATGAAGTCGTCCTTGTCGAGCTTGACGGCGAAGCCGACCCCGGCCTCGTAGGGGTCGTGTTCGTAGGTCATGTCGGTGCCGAAGGAGCGGTAGCCCTTCTCCAGGCGCAGGCTGTTGAAGGCGCCGCGGCCGGCGATGACGCCGCCGAGCGGCTCGGCCGCCTGCCACAGGGTGTCCCAGAGTTTCCGGCCCTGGTCGGCGGTGGTGTAGAGCTCCCAGCCGAGCTCACCGACGTACGACAACCGCATGGCGGTGACGGGCACCGAGCCGATGTAGGCGCGCTTGGCGCGGAAGTACTTCAGGCCGTCGTTCGAGAAGTCCGCGTCGGTGAGGGGCCCCAGGACCTTGCGGGCGAGCGGTCCCCACAGGCCGATGCAGCAGGTGCCCGGGGTGATGTCACGGGCCTGGACCGTGCCGTCGGCGGGGAGGTGGCGGGTGAACCAGTCGAGGTCCAGGTTGCCGTTGGCGCCGACCTGGAAGAGGTCGCGGGCCAGGCGGGCGACGGTGATGTCGCTGCGGATGCCACCGTCGTGGTCGAGGAGCAGGGTGTACGTCACCGAACCGACCGACTTGGCGATCTTGCCGGTGCACAGGCGCTCCAGGAAGTCGGCGGCACCGGGGCCGCTGACTTCCAGGCGCTTGAGGGCCGTCATGTCGTACATCGCGACGGTCTCACGGGTGGCCTGTGCCTCGGCGCCGACGATGGGCGACCAGTAGCGCGCGGCCCAGTCGTTGGGCGTGGGGATGGAACGGCCCTCGACCAGGCCCGCGTTGGCCTCGTACCACTGGGGGCGCTCCCAGCCGTTCGTCTCCAGGAAGAAGGCGCCCAGTTCCTGCTGGCGCGCGTAGAAGGGGCTCGTGCGGATCGGGCGCGGGTCCCCCGACGGCTGGAGGGGGTGCAGGATGTCGTAGACCTCGACGAAGTTCTGGCAGTCGCGGGCCAGGACGTACTCCGGGGCGAGCTGGTGCGGCTCGAAGCGGTTGACGTCGCACTCGTGCAGGTCGAAGGACGAGCAGTAGCCGTCGACCAGCCATTCGGCCATGGCCCGGCCGACGCCGGCGGAGTGGGTGACCCAGACGGCCTCGGCGACCCAGAAGCCCTTGACGTCCGGGGATTCACCGAGGAGCGGCTGGCCGTCGGTGGTGAAGGAGAACAGACCGTTGATGCCCTCCTCGACCTTGGCCTCGCGCGTCGCGGGGAGCAGGGACTGGGTCTCGGTCCAGGCGTCCTCGAAGTCGTCCTCGGTGAACTTCAGGACCGACGGCATCTCGTCGGCCTCGTCCACGGACAGGATGTCGTCGACGGAGACCGGCATCGGACGGTGGCCGTAGTAGCCGATGCCCAGGGTGTCGAAGCGGTCGCGGTAGTAGAGATCGGCGTCCTGGTGGCGCAGGATCGGGCGCACCGCCTCCTCGGTCTGGCCCGCCAGCGCCGGTACCGGCCCGGTCCAGGCCAGTTGGTGGCCGAGGGGGGTGAGCGGGAGGTTCATGCCGACCATGCGGGCGATCTTCGGGCCCCAGATGCCGGCGCAGCACACGACGATGTCGGCGGGGATCTCGCCCTGGTCGGTGAGGACGCCGATGACGCGACCCTCGCTCTGCCGCACGTCGAGGACTTCGTGGCGGGCGAGGAAACGCACACCGCGCTCGGTGGCCCGGCGGATCTGCGCCTCGACGGCGAGGACGGCCTTCGCGAGGCCGTCGGTCGGTACCAGGAGGCCGCCGAGGACCTTGGCCGGGTTCACGAGCGGGTGCTGCTCGACGCACTCTTCGGGGCTCAGCAGCCGGGCCTCGCTGCCCCAGGCGGTGATCCAGCCGTGGCGGCGGTGCAGCTCCGCGACGCGCTCGGGGGTGGTCGCCACTTCGAGGCCGCCGACCTGCAGGAAGCAGGGCCGGCCGTCGACGTCGAGGGAACAGAACTTCTCGACCGTGTAGCGGGCCAACTCGGTCATGGTCTTGGAGGAGTTCGTCTGGAAGACCAGGCCCGGGGCGTGCGACGACGATCCCCCGGTGGCAGGGAGCGCGCCCTGGTCGACCACGGTCACTTCGGTCCAGCCTCGCGCGGAAATCTCGTCGGCCAGCGCCGCTCCCACGACGCCCGCTCCGATGATGACCACTCGGGGTCCCGCCATCGCCGCACCTCCGACTTGAAAGCAATCAAGTTGCTGTCTGCGCAACATGCTTCAGGTTGCGCAACTCAATGTGCCTGTCACGAGGAGCGGGTGTCAAGGGGTCCGTGACGTCGGAGAACAGCCCGAAACGCGACGAGGCCCGGCAGGCTGCCAGCGCAGCCTGCCGGGCCCGTCCGGCGGGTTTCCGGGTCGCTCGTGCGTCGACGGCCCAGCTCCGGAGGGGTGCCGGAGACGGAGCCGTGTCGCGCCCTACTTGATCCAGGCGTCGACCTTGTCGGGGTTGGCCTCGACCCACTTCTTCGCCGCGGCGTCGGCCGACATCTTGTCCACCGCGATGTACTTGGCCACGACGTTCTGATCGTCGTTCGTCCAGTTGAACTTCTTCACCAGGTCATAGGCCGGGCTGCCCGACTTGGCGAACTTGGCGCTGACGACCTTGTCGAGGTCGTACACGGGATAGTCGCAGGCGACCTTCGCCGCATCGGCGTCACAGCCCGTCTTGTACGTGGGCAGATTGACCTTGACCAGCGGCACCTCGGACAGGAACCACTGCGGCTCGTAGAAGTAGCCGATCACCCATTCCTTGTTCTTCTCGGCCTTCCGGTAGGCCTGGATGAGCGCGGTCTCGCTTCCCGCGTACACCACCTTGAAGTCCAGCTTCAGGTTCTTCACCAGCGCCTCGTCGTTGGTGACGTACGACGGGTCGCCGTCGAGCAGCTGGCCCTTGCCGCCCGACTCCGAGGTCTTGAACCGGGACGCGTACTTGTTGAGGTTCTTCCAGTCGGTGATGTCCGGGTGCGCCTTCGCCAGCCACGGCGGCACGTACCAGCCGATGATGCCTTTGTTGCCGGTCTGACCCGCCTCGACGGCGGTCTTCTGCCCGGTGATGTACTTCTTCTTCAGATCGTCGTGACCCCAGTTCTCCAGAACGGCGTCGACCTCGCCCGTCCCGAACCCCTGCCAGGCGATCTCTTCCTTCAGGTCCTTCTTGGTGACCTTGCAGCCGAGCTTGTGCTCCGCGACATAGGCGACGACCGCCGCGTCGGCCTCGTACCCCACCCACGGGTTGACCGCGAGGTTGAAGGTGCCGCACTTGCCCGAGCTGTCCGAGCCGGCGGAGCTGTCACCGACCTTCGCACCGCCGCAGGCGGTGAGGGTGAGGCCGAGGACCGCAATGCCGGCCGCGCCGACTCTCCACTGTCTTGCTTGCCTTGCCATGGTCAGTGCTCCTTATGCGCTGATACGGCGCGCCGCTGCCTGAGTGATCCGGTCGAACATGACTCCGAGCAGTACGATGGCGAGCCCCGCCGCCAGTCCCTTGCCGTACAGCTCTCCCTGCGAGAATCCGGCCACGACGTCGTAGCCGAGGGCGCCCGCTCCTACCAGGCCGCCCACAACAACCATCGACAGCACGTAGATCAGGCCCTGGTTGGTCGCGAGCGTCAGGGCACTGCGTGACATCGGCAGTTGAACCTTGGTGATGATCTGCCAGGTGTTGCACCCGGCAGCCGTGGCCGCCTCGACGGTGGTCTCGGGCACGGCCCGCACTCCGTCCGCGATGATCTTTATGGCGACCGGAACCGCGTAGACGACGGCAGCGACGATCGCCGTGAAGCGTGTCGCGCCGAACAGCGCGAGGAACGGCACGAGATAGACGAACGGCGGCATGACCTGCGCAGCGTCCAGGGTGGGCCGCAGCAGCCGGTCCACGAGCAGGCTGCGCCCCATCCACACCCCGAAGGTGACACCCAACACCATCACCAGGACCGTCGCCACCACGGTCGACGCCAGCGTCGTCATACTGTCCGACCACACGCCCGTGCCGACCAGCAGCCCCACGCACACGGCCGTGGTGACCCCGGCGCGCCATCCGCCGAGCACCGCGCCGAGCGCCACCAGGGCCGCGCCGACCAGCCACCACGGGGAGTCGGTCAGCAGCGTCTGGAACGGATTGAGAAGGCCGTTGGTGATGGCATCGCGGAAGGCGTTCGTGATGCCCGACAGATTGTCCTGCGCCCAGGTGGTCACATCGTCCGCCGCGCTCGCGATGGTGCTGCCGGTGCTGCCCTCGCCGGGGAACTCGGCCGCCCACACGTACGTGTGCGACAGATACACCAGCACCGCCGCCGCCACTCCTCCTCCCACCAGCAGCGGTCGCCGCCACTTGAGGAAGCGGTTCCCCGAGCGCCGGGCCGCCTCCGCCCGTCCGCTCGCCGCGGTCGTGACCCGGTCAAGGACGATGGCCATGACGACAATGGCCAGGCCCGCGTTGAACGCCGTGCCGACGTCCAGCGACTGCAGGGCCTGGACGACGGTCTTTCCGAGGCCGGGTGCGTCGATCAGCGCCGCGATGGTCACCATGGCCAGGGCGGCCATGATGGTCTGGTTGACGCCCATCACCACGGTCCGCTTGGACATCGGCAGCAGGACCTTCAGCAGCGTCTGCCGCCGCGTCGAGCCAAGCGAGTTGGCCGCTTCGACGGTGGTCTCCGGTACGGAGCGGATGGCGTGCGCGGTGATGCGGATCGCCGGCGGTGCCGCGTAGATCAGGGTGGCGATCGTGGCGGAGGCGGGACCGATGAGGAAGAACAGCGTCAGGGGGGCCAGGTAGACGAAGGTCGGCATCGTCTGCATGAAGTCCAGGAAGGGCGTCATGATCCGGTTGAACCGGTCGGACAGCCCCGCCCACACACCCAGCGGGATCGCGAACAGCAGCGCCACGAAGACCGCGGAGAGGGTCAGTGCCAGGGTGTCCATGCTCTCCTGCCACAGGCCCTGCAGCCCGAAGAAGGTGAAGCCTGCCACGGCCAGAAGGGCGACCCGCCAGTTGCCCACGGCCCAGGAGATGTAGCCGGCGATGCCGACGACGCCGAGCCAGCCGATCTGCGGCAGCGGTCGGCCGTCGGAAGGCTGGGAGATCAGCGACTGGATGAAGGTCACCAGGTTGTCGATGACCAGACGGATCTCGTTGAAGAAGTACAGGAAGAGCGGGTTGGAGTTGCGGTCGGCGCCGATCGTGTCGTTGACGTCGTTGAACCAGCGGTGCAGATCGGTGAGGTCCGCCGCCGCCAGCGTGAGGGTCTGCTTTCCGCGCAGCACGGCGAAGAGCACCAGCCAGGTCACCAGGATCGCGGCCACCACCATGCGGCGGCTGACCCTGCGCACACCCGCGACGGGCGCGGTCTTCTCCGCTTGCTCCGCCGTGTCGGCGTTCTCCGGCTTCTCCAGGGCGACGGTCATCACATGTCGCCTTCCCGCCCGGCGACCACCGCGAGGATCTCCTCGTCACCGACGATGCCGAGCAGCTTGCCGTTCTCGACGACCTTGACCGGCTTCTCGGCCGCCAGCACCGCCCGGGTGGCTTCCCGCACCACGACGTCCGGGCCCAGCTCGGGGCCGTCCAGGGGGTCGTCCGGCTCCGCCGGACGCATGATCCACCGCAGTGTGAGGACGTCGCCGCGCGGCACGTCCTTGACGAACTCGCGTACGTAGTCGTCGGCCGGGGCGCCTACCAACTCGTCGCCGGTACCGCACTGGACCGTCTTGCCGTCACGCATGATGAGGATGCGGTCGCCCAGTTTGAGCGCCTCGGAGAGGTCGTGGGTGATGAACACCATCGTCTTGCCGACCTCGTGGTGCAGACGGATGACCTCGTTCTGCATGTCACGGCGGATCAGCGGGTCGAGCGCCGAGAACGGTTCGTCGAAGAGCAGCACGTCCGGATCACCGGCCAGCGCCCGGGCGAGACCGACGCGCTGCTGCATACCGCCGGAGAGCTGGTCGGGGTAGGAGTTCTCATAGCCGGAGAGGCCGACCAGTTCGACGACCTCCAGCGCCCGCTTGGTGCGCTCGGCCTTGCTCATGCCGCGGATCTCCAGACCGAAGGACACGTTGTCGACGACCCGGCGGTGGGGCAGCAGCCCGAAGTGCTGGAAGACCATGGAGAACTTGCGGCGCCGCAGTTCACGCAGACGCTTGTCGTCCGCGTCGCGGATGTCCTCGCCCTCGAAGACGATCTCCCCTGCGGTGGGTTCGATCAGCCGGGTCAGACATCGCACCAGGGTGGACTTGCCGGAGCCGGACAGACCCATGACGACGAAGACCTCGCCGGGCGAGACCTCGAAGTTCACGTCGCGCACGGCGGCGGTGCATCCGGTGCGGTCCATCAGCTCGCGGCGGGTGAGCCCGCACAGCTCCTCGGAGTCCGGTACCCGGTCTGCCTTCGGCCCGAACACCTTCCACAGCTTGCGCACGGATATGACCGGGGTGGGGGCCGAGTCCTGTGGCGTGCCGCGCCGCTGCGGCACCTCGGTCTGTGCTGGGGTCACGATCGATCTCTTTTCGGCGTTCAGCCGCGGAACCAGTGCTGCGGCCGGGGTTGGATGTTCTGCCAGATGTGCTTGGGCTCTCGGTACTCGTCCAGGCCGGTCGGTCCCAGCTCCCGGCCCACGCCCGAGTGCCCGAAGCCACCCCATTCCGCTTGCGGCACGTAGGGGTGGTAGTCGTTGATCCACACCGTGCCGTGGCGCAGCCGCCGGGCGACCCGCTGGGCCTTTCCGGCGTCCTGCGTCCAGACGGCGCCGGCGAGTCCGTACTCGGTGTCGTTGGCGATGCGTACGGCGTCGTCCTCGCCGTGGAAGCGCTCCACGGTGAGCACGGGACCGAAGGACTCCTCGTGCACGACACGCATGTCCTGCCGGCACTCGTCGAGCACGGTGGGCGGATAGTAGTGGCCGTTCGCCAGTGCGAGGTCGCCGGGGCGTTCGCCGCCGCAGCGCAGTACGGCGCCTTCGGCGAGGCCCGCCGCGACATACGCCTCGACCTTCTCCCGGTGATGCGCGGAGATCAGGGCACCGGTCTCGGCCTCGGGGTCGAAGGGTCCGCCGAGGCGGATCTGCCGGGCGCGGCGGACGACCTCGTCGACGAAGGCGTCGTGGAGGGAGTCCTCGACGATCAGACGGGCGCCTGCCGAGCAGACCTGGCCCGAGTGCAGAAAGACGGCCGTGAGGGCGAAGTCCACGGCCGTCTCGAAATCGGCGTCGGCGAAGATGACGTTGGGGTTCTTGCCGCCGAGCTCCAGCGCCACCTTTTTCACCGTCGAGGCGGCGGTGGCCATGATGCGCTTGCCGGTCTCCAGGCCTCCCGTGAAGGAGACCATGTCGACGGCCGGTTCCTCGGAGAGCGGTGCGCCCACCTCGGGGCCCGCGCCCAGGACGAGATTGGCGGCGCCGGCCGGGAGCCCGGCCTCCTCAAGGGCCCGCATCAGCAGGATCGAGGTGGAGGGGGTGAGCTCGCTGGGCTTGAGGACGATCGTGTTGCCCGCGAGCAGGGCGGGCGCGACCTTCCACGACGCCTGGAGCAGCGGGTAGTTCCAGGGGGTGATGAGCCCGCACACGCCGACCGGCTCGTAGACGACGCGGCTGACGGCGTCGTCGCGGCCGGTGTCGATCACCCGGCCGGCATCGGTGCCCCCGATCCCGCCGTAGTAGCGGAAGCAGGAGACAACGTCGGCGATGTCGTACTCGCTCTCCACCAGCCGCTTGCCGGTGTCCAGCGATTCGGCGCGGGCGAATTCCTTGGCGTCGCGCTCGATGAGGTCGGCGGTGCGCAGCAGCAGCGCACCGCGTTCCCGCTCGGGGGTGTGCGGCCAGGGTCCTTCGTCGAAGGCCCGGCGGGCCGCGGCGATCGCGGCCTCGGTGTCGGGACGCGTCCCCTCGGACACGGTCGCCGCGAGCGTGCCGTCAGCGGGACAGCGGATTTCCCGGTGACCTCCGGCCACCGCGTCGCGCCATTCTCCATCCACATACAGGTCTGCCACGTGTGGAGCCCTTCGAGCGAATCCCGTTGCGCATCGTGCACCGTATTGCTTGTGGTGGAACACCCTGGCGAATGTGCGGACATACGTCAAGGGGTTGGCAGATGACGATTTCGCCATGCGGGCAGTTGCGCGGCCGCTCTTGACCACAAGCCGCGCCAAGCCCAACCATGTTGCGTATCGCTCACCATGTTGTGCAATACGCACCGATGGAGGCTGCGCATGTCCCCTCGACCGCATCCTGGCCGTGAGTACGTCCTCACTCTCTCGTGTCCGGACAGCGCCGGACTGGTCCACGCCGTGAGCGGCTTTCTCGTCAGGAACTCCGGCAACATCCTGGAGAGTCGGCAGTTCGATGATCGACTCCAGGGCCGTTTCTTCATGAGGGTCCACTTCGACGTTTCCGATCCAAACGCCGATTTGGAAAATCTGCGTTACCGATTCGGTCCGGTCGCCGAGGCCTACCGGATTTCCTGGACCCTCTGGGACGCCTCGACACCGACCCGGACGCTCATCATGGTGTCCAAGTTCGGACACTGCCTCAACGATCTGCTCTTCCGGCAGC
The DNA here is from genome assembly GCF_036063235.1 of Streptomyces sp. NBC_00386. NCBI lineage: Bacteria > Bacillati > Actinomycetota > Actinomycetes > Kitasatosporales > Streptomycetaceae > Streptomyces > Streptomyces sp. NBC_00386. The sequence goes on along the minus strand of NZ_CP107950.1, from coordinate 8,286,951 downwards.
GCACCGGCACTCTCAACATCGAGATCCCCGCGATCGTCTCCAATCACCGGGACTTCGAGGGACTGGCGGATACCTACGGCGTCCCCTTCCACCACATCCCGGTGACCAAGGACACCAAGGCCGACGCCGAGGCGCGCCTGCTGGAACTCGTGCGCGAGCTGGACATCGACCTGGTGGTGCTGGCCCGCTACATGCAGGTCCTCTCCGACGGCCTGTGCAAACAGCTGGAGGGCCGCGCCATCAACATCCACCACTCCTTCCTCCCCAGCTTCAAGGGCGCGCGCCCCTACCAGCAGGCGTACGCGCGCGGGGTGAAGCTTGTCGGCGCGACGGCGCACTATGTGACACCGGACCTGGACGAGGGACAGATCATCGATCAGGACGTGGTCCGGGTGGACCACTCCCTCGATCCGGACGAACTGGTCACGGTCGGGCGGGATGTGGAGGCGCAGGTGCTCGCACACGCGGTGAAGTGGCACAGCGAAAGCCGCGTCATGATGGACGGCAACCGCACGGTTGTCTTCCGCTGAGCCGAGCACGAGCGATGGGCGGGCCGGAATCCGGCCCGCCCATCGCTGTATACGGCCTCGGACGCCGGCTCTTGGGGCGCAGGCCGACACAAACAGCCCGTCCGGCGTTCGAGGACGAGGCGTTGAGGCGACAGGGAGGTCTGGGGGCGCAGCCCCCGGCGAGGCCCGCTGCACCCCGGGCACCCGTGAGGCTCCCCTGGGACCTGTCCGGCGGATCATGCCGGAGACGCGGGGTCCGGCACGCCCATCTGCGCTTATGAGGCGCCGCAGCTCTCCTCCGACCTGATCCGCCGGACACGCCCTAGCCTCCCAACCGGTCAAGCACAGCGCAGCGCCACCGCTCGGTCTCGGCGATCTGGTTGAAAGTGAAGAGGTGCAGGCCGGCGACCCCCGCCGAGGGAGAAGAGAGCGCGCCCGCGGAACGGGCGAGCAGCCGCTCGGGCGAGTAACCGCCGGGTGTCGCGAAGCGCAGGAACCACGAGGCGTGCTTGGTCAGAAAGCGCGTCGACTCCCCCACCCCGATCTTCGCCGCCATGGACAGCAACTTCGCCCGCTGCACCGGCCCCGCGACGCCCACGTGGACGGGCAGGGTGATGTCGCGGCGGCGTATCCGGCCGACCCAGTCACCCAGCACGCGCGGGTCGAAGCAGAGGTTGCTCACGATGTACGTGGCGTACGCGCGCTTGTCCCACATCGCCTGGATGGTGAGGTCGTCGTGGATGAGCGGGTGGCTCTCGGGGTAACCGGTGATGCCGACATGAGCGAAGGGGCTGCCCAGCTCGCTCAGCCTGCGCAGCACCGGTAGCGCCCCGTCGTAGGCCCCGGCCGGCGGATCGGCGTCGCCGGCCGGGACGAAGACGTCGTCGACGCCCGCCTCCCGGAGCCGGTCGACGACATCCTTCAGGTGCGCGTCGTCCCGCAGCAGCCGCGCGGGCACGTGCGGGACGACGCGACAGCCGTGCGCCGTGAGCCGGGTGGCGAGGTCGAGCGTCGGTTCCAGGCCCTTGACCGGCGACGCCGTCACGGTGACGACGACGTCGCGCGGGACATGGGCGAGGACCTTGTCCTCGGTCGCCTTCGCGGGCAGCACCTCGTAGCGGACGCTGTGCAGCAGCGCCCGGAAGTGTTCGCCGTCCAAGGTCTAACCGGCCTGCTTCTGGGCGTCGCGGTACCGGTAGTACGCGGCCTCGGAAGGGGCCAACGGGTCCTTGTCCAGGATGAGGTCGGCCGCCTTCTCCGCGATCATCATCACCGGCGCGTAGATGTTGCCGTTGGTGACATAGGGCATCACCGACGCGTCGACGACGCGCAGTCCCTCCACACCGTGCACGCGCATGCTGGTGGGGTCGACGACGGACATCTCGTCGGTGCCCATCTTGCAGGTGCACGAGGGGTGCAGGGCGGTCTCACCCTCCTTGGCGACCCAGGCGAGGATCTCCTCGTCTCTCTCCACGGACGGGCCCGGTGAGATCTCCCCGTCGTTGTACGGGGCCAGCGCGGGCTGGTTGAGGAGCTTGCGGGCGACGCGGATCGACTCGACCCACTCGCGGCGGTCCTGTTCCGTGGACAGGTAGTTGAAGCGCAGCGCCGGGTGCTCGTTCGGGTCCTTGCTCTTGATCTTCACCGAGCCGATGGCGTCGGAGTACATGGGCCCGACGTGCACCTGGTACCCGTGCCCGCCGGCGGGCGAGGAGCCGTCGTAGCGGACCGCGATCGGCAGGAAGTGGAACATCAGGTTGGGGTAGTCCACGTCCTCGTTGCTGCGGGCGAAACCGCCGGCCTCGAAGTGGTTGGTCGAGGCGGGGCCCTTGCGGAAGAGCCACTGCAGGCCGATGAAGGGGGCGCGCCACTTCGCCATGTACGGCTGCATGGAGACGGGCTGCTTGCAGGCGTACTGGATGTACACCTCCAGGTGGTCCTGCATGTTCTCGCCGACGCCCGGGAGGTCGTGGACGACGTCGATGCCGAGCGCGCTCAGTTCCTGGGCGTTGCCGACGCCGGAGAGCTGCAGCAGCTGGGGGGAGTTGATCGCGCCGCCGCAGAGGATGACCTCGCGGGCTCGCACCTGCTGGACCTTGCCGCGCCGCCGGTACTCGACACCGACAGCACGCTTGCCCTCGAAGAGGACGCGGGTGACCAGGGCGCGGGTGGTGACGGTGAGGTTGGGCCGCTTCTTCGCGGGCTTGAGGTACGCCTTCGAGGCCGACAGACGGCGTCCCCTGTGGACGTTGCGGTCGAAGGGGGCGAAGCCCTCCTGCTGATAGCCGTTGACATCGTCGGTGCGGGGGTGACCCGCCTCCTGGACGGCCTTGAGGAAGGCGGTGAACAGCGGGTTGGAGGCGGGGCCGCGTTCGAGGACGAGGGGGCCGTCGTGGCCGCGGAACTCGTCGTCGGGGTCGGCCGCGAGACAGTTCTCCATCCGCTTGAAGTACGGCAGACAGTGCGCGTAGTCCCAGGACTCCATGCCGGCATCGGCGGCCCAGCGCTCGTAGTCCATGGGGTTGCCACGCTGGAAGATCATGCCGTTGATGCTGCTGGAACCGCCCAGCACCTTGCCGCGCGCGTGGTAGATGCGCCGGTCGCCCATGTGAGGCTCGGGTTCGGACTCGTACTTCCAGTCGTAGAACCGGCTTCCGATCGGATAGGTCAGCGCCGCGGGCATGTGGATGAAGACATCCCACGGGTAGTCGGACCGGCCGGCCTCCAGGACCAGCACCTGGTTGCCCGGGTCGGCGGAGAGCCGGTTCGCCAGTGCGCTGCCGGCGGATCCACCGCCGACGATGACGAAGTCGTATTGCAGGGGAGCCATGGTGCCTCGTCTCGCTCGCGCCGTAGATACGCCTGGCATGCTAGTACGAGTATCGCTATACGCACTAGGTTGCGAGCAACGCAACTTGCAAGGCCTATGTTTCGACGCCGTTACTTGCCATGCTGTTGTTTACTGCGCGTATAGTTTCGCTATGAGCAACTACAGCCCAGATACCGAAACGACAGGTTCGCAGCCCGGCGGGGTACAGTCCGTCGACCGCGCCATCAGCGTGCTGGAGATCCTGGCCCAGCGCGGCGAGGCCGGCGTCAGCGAGGTGGCCGCCGAGATCGATGTTCACAAGTCGACCGCGTTCCGGCTGCTCGGCGCCCTGGAGGCGCGCGGTCTGGTGGATCAGGCGGGCGAGCGCGGCAAATACCGCCTCGGCTTCGGCATCGTACGCCTGGCCGGCGGGGTCACGGGACGCATCGACATCACCCAGCAGGGCCGCCCGGTCTGCGAGCGCCTCGCCGAGGAGATCGGCGAGACCGTCAACATCGCCGTGATGCAGGAGCACTACGCGATCAACCTGTACCAGGTGCGCGGCCCTGGGGCCATCACCGCGCACAACTGGGTCGGCCAGCTGACCCCGTTGCACGCCACGTCCAGCGGCAAGATCCTGCTGGCCCACATGCCCGCCAAGGAGCGCGCCGCGCTACTGTCCGAGGCCGGCCTGAAGAAGGTGACCCCGCACACCCTGACCTCGAAGACGAAGCTCGAGAAGAATCTCGCCGAGGCGCGGGAGCGTGGCTACGCCTGGACCCTGGAGGAGCTGGAGATCGGGCTCCACGCCATGGCCGCGCCGGTCCGCGACCGGGACGGAGAGGTCATCGCGGCACTCAGCGCCTCCGGCCCCGCATACCGGTTCACCGAGGAGCGCATGCACGAACTCGCTCCGGTGCTGGTCAAGGGCGCGGAGGAGATCAGCCATCGGATGGGCTACCTGGGCTGAACGCCCAGGCGCCACCGCCGACGGCACCTTCAGCCGCCGCCGTCGACCTGCCGAGAACCGCCGTTACTGCGACTGCCCTGTCCCGAGACGCTCCTGGACCCAGTCGTGGAACTCTCCGATGTGATGCTCGCTGGGCACCAGTACGCCGCCCTTGGCGTACAGCCGGGAGCTCATCGCGGGCTGACAGCGCTCGCACGCTTCGAAGTCCTGCCGGTTGACGCGGTCGAAGAGCTCCACCGACCGGCTGACATCCTTGCCGCTTTCGACGACGTGCCTGAGGTAGAGCCAGTCGCACTCGACGATCGTGCGGTCCGCGGCGACCGGGTACATCCGGTGGAAGATCACATGGTCGGGGACGAGGTTGATGAACACCTGCGGCCTGACGGTGATCGCGTAGTAGCGGCGGTCCTGCTCCTGGGAGACCCCCGGAATGCGGTCCAGTCCCTCGGAGCCGTCAATGGTGAAGCCCTTGACCTCGGCGCCGAACTCCGCGCCGTGACCCACGTAGTACTGAGCGGCGTACCCGTCGGCGAACTCCGGTAGTACCTCGGTGAGTTCGGGGTGGATCGTGGCGCAGTGGTAGCACTCCATGAAGTTCTCGACGATCAGCTTCCAGTTCGCCTTGACGTCATAGACGATCCGCTTGCCGACCTTGAGGTTCTCCATGTCGTAGTGCTCGATCGACTCGGTGTCGCCGAGGCGTGCGACGACGTCCCGCACGACCTCCCCGAAGGGAGGCGGGTCCTCCGCGAGGCACACCCACACATAGCCGAGCCATTCATGGGTCGCCACGCCCGCCAGGCCGTACTCCGTGCGGCTGACGTCGGGCATCTTGGTGAGGTTGGGCGCGGCGACGAGTTTGCCCGTCAGGTCGTACGTCCAGGCGTGGTAGGGGCACTGGAAGGCGCGCTTGACCTCGCCGGCCTCCTCGGTGCGGAGCTTGGCTCCACGGTGGCGGCAGACGTTGAAGAAGGCGCGTATGGAGTTGTCCCGTGCGCGCGTGATCAGGATGCTCTCGCGGCCCACCTCGACGGTCCGGAAGGCGCCGGGCTCGGCCAGATCCGAGGAGCGTACGGCGCAGAACCACATCGCTTCGAAGATGCGCTCCTGCTCCTGGGCGAAGGTCCCCGGATCCGTGTAGGAGGAGCCGGGCAGGGTGGCGATCAGGCTGTCCGGCAGGCTGGTCGAGGTCACAGTGCACTCCTCGGAGAACGTCGTGGATCGGTCATTCACGCGCCGGGAAGAGCGACTCCGGACGGCGTTTTGCATGGAGCAACGCTACGTGCTATACGCAACAGGAGCATGAAATGCCGCATCGGTGATGTCAAGATGTCGCGGCGGTGAGCTGCTTGCGCCAACGCATGAAAAGCCGCGGCTGGTTCATCGCGAGCACGGCGACCGGATGCCCGGCACGCCGGTAGACGGCCAGAAAACTGCGGTCGCCCGGGACGCCTTCCTCGACCGTCACACTGTCGGCACCGGCCGAATGACCGGCGAACTGGATCTTCACGCCGTACTGGTCCGACCAGAAGTACGGCGGTCGGGGCACACCCGGCTCCGCCGCACCCCACGACAGCAGCGTGGCCACGGCCACGTCGGACCGCTCGCGCGCACCGGTCCAGTGCTCGACGCGGCGGTGGATCCCCGCACGGGGGTCGTACCAGGAGGCGCAGTCACCGACGGCGACCACACCCGCGAGGCTGGTGCGGCCGTCCGCGCCGCACTTGACGCCGTTGTCGAGCGCGACGCCGGATCCTGCCAGCCACTCGACGCACGGACGCGCGCCGACACCGACGACGACGGTGTCGGCGGGGATACTGCGGCCGTCCTCGAGCAGGACGGCGTCGACCCGGGTCTCCCCGCTCAGCCCCTTGACCCCCACGCCGCACAACAGCCGTACGCCGTGGTCCGCATGAAGGGCGGAGACGATGCCTCCCATGGTCTCGCCGAGCGGTCCGGCGAGCGGCGTCGGCGCCGCCTCGACCACCGTCACGTCGAGTCCGAGAGCGTATGCGGTGGAGGCGACCTCGGCGCCGATGAATCCGCCGCCGATCACGACCAGCCGCCCGCCCAGGGCCAGTTCGTCCCGCAGGGCGCGGGCGTCGTCCAGGGTGCGCAGTGTGTGTACCCCGGCCAGGCCGTCGGTGCCGGGCAGCGTCCGCGCGGCCGCGCCGGTCGCGATGACGAAGCCGTCGGCTCGGACCTCGCGGCCGTCGGCGAGCCGCACGGCGCGATCCGCGCTGTCGAGTCCGGCGGCGCGGGCACCGAGCAGCCACTCGGCCTGCAGGTCCTCGTCGTCCGACTCCAGCGCGAGATCGGCTTCGCCGATGTCACCGGCCAGGAACTCCTTGGACAGCGGCGGCCTGTCGTACGGGCGGTGCGGTTCGTCGCCGATGACGACCAGCCGCCCGTCGTACCCCCGTTTCCGCAACGAGCGCGCCGCCGACAGACCGGCCAGCGAGGCACCCACCACGGCCACTGTCCTCACGCGGGGCCTCCGGCGAGCCGGGACGCAACACAGGGCGGAAGGTCGGGTGCCTCCGTGGACGGCCGGACGTAGATCATGCCGTCCTCGATGAGGACCTCATGGGTGCGGACCGGACGCTTGGCCGGCGGAGCGTCGACGGCTCCGGTCCGGAGGTCGAACTTCGAAGCATGCAGCGGGCATTCCACCTCGCAGCCCTCCAGCCAGCCGTCGGCGAGCGACGCGTCCTGGTGGGTGCAGGTGTCATCGATGGCGAAGACCTCGCCGTCATCGGTGTGGAACACCGAAACCGGCGGATCGATGTCTAGCCGGTAGGCCTCGCCTCGCGGCAGATCCACGAGAAGGCACGCGGGAATCATCATGACACCTCGGTGCGTATAGCGAAACGGATTGCGGTAAGCGCAACGCCAGTTTGAGGGCGGCCCCAAACCCTTGTCAAGGCATCCAGAGGACAGCCGACCCCTTGTTCAATGTTGCTTTTTGCGCAACGCTTTGCGCGATAGGCAACACATCGCATGAAGGAGCCGGCGTGGCGATCAGCGTCTTCGACCTGCTCAAGGTGGCATCGGACCGTCGAGTTCCCACACCGTCGGGCCCATGAACGCCGCCCGCCTCTTCGTCACCGGACTGCAGGAAGACAGCCCGCTCCCCCGCACCGGCTCGGTCCGGGCAGAACTCTTCGGATCGCCCGGCGCCACCAATCACGGCCACGGTCACGGTCACGGCAGCGGCAGCGGCAGCGGCAGCGGCAGCGGCAGCGGCAGCGGCAGCGGCAAGGCGGTACTCCTCGGCCTCGAAGGCGAGGATCCGGAAACCGTCGACACCGACACCGCGGACAACAGGGTGCACCGGATCCACGAGGCCGGCCGGTTGCGGCCGCCGGGAGGTGGAGTTCAAGGAGAACGCGTCGATCTCCGGGGCCGAGGTGGGCTGCCAGGGCGAGGTCGGATCCGCCTGCTCCATGGCCGCCGCCGGTCTCGCCGAGGCGCTCGGCGGCACGCCGAGCAGGTCGAGAACGCCGCGGAGATCGGCATGGAGCACCGCCTCGGGCTGACCTGCGACCCGGTCGGAGGCCTGGTCCAGATCCCCTGCATCGAGCAGAACGCCCTCGCATCCGTCAAGGCGATCGATGCGGCACGAATGGCACTGCGCGGCGACGGCACCCATGTGGTCTCGCTCGACAAGGTCATCAAGACGATGCGCGAGACCGGTGCCGACATGAAGGTGAGGTACAAGGAGACCTCGCGCGGCGGCCTCGCGGTCAACGTCATCGAGTGCTGAGACGTCAACAAGTGCTGAGCGTCTTCGAATGTCGAGACGAGGCCGCCGCCGCGCGGTCGGCAGCGGTCAGAATCCGCGGTCGATCCATTCCTGAAGATGCGGGGCCTCGGCGGCGATGGTGGTCGTCTCCCCGTGACCGGTGTGCACGACCGTGTCGCCCGGCAGGGTCAGCAGCCGGTCCCGGATCGAGTCGACGATCGTGCCGAAATGGCTGTACGACCTTCCCGTAGCCCCCGGTCCGCCCGCGAAGAGCGTGTCACCGCTGAAGAGTGCCTTCAGGCCCGGCGCGTACAGGCACACCGCGCCGGGGGCGTGGCCGGGAGTGTGCAGCACGGTCAACTCGACACCCGCCACCGTGACGACCTGCCCGTCGGCCAGTTCGCCGTCGGGTGACCGCTCCGGGTGGGTCTGCTTCCACAGCGGCAGGTCGTCGCCGTGGAGCAGGATCGGAGCACCGGTACGGTCGGCGAGTTCGGGGGCTGCATCGATGTGGTCGTTGTGGGCGTGAGTACACACGATGGCCCGCAGCGTGCGTCCGCCGAGGGCTTCGGCAATCGCCGCGGCGTCGTGCGCAGCGTCGATGACGACGGCCTCGGTGTCGTCACCGATGATCCAGACATTGTTGTCGACGTCCCAGGTACCACCGTCCAGGGAGAACGTCCCCGAGGTGACGAGGTGTTCGATGCGCGCACCCGCCAGGCCAGCCATGCCGGCCATCAGAAGACCACCACCGAGCGCAGTACGTCGCCGCCGTGCATCCGCTCGAAGGCCTTCTCGACCTCGTCCAGTGCGATGGTCTCCGTGACGAAGGCGTCCAGATCCAGTCGGCCCTGCAGGTAGAGATCGATGAGCATCGGGAAGTCACGGGAGGGCAGGCAGTCGCCGTACCAGGAGGACTTCAGCGCGCCGCCCCGGCCGAAGACGTCCAGCAGCGGCAGTTCGAGCTTCATCTCCGGGGTCGGTACGCCGACGAGGACGACAGTGCCGGCCAGGTCGCGGGCGTAGAAGGCCTGCTTGTACGTCTCCGGGCGGCCGACCGCCTCGATGACGACGTCCGCGCCGAAGCCGCCGGTCAGCTCGCGGATGGCCTCCACCGGATCGCCCTGCTTGGAGTTGACGGTGTGGGTCGCGCCGATCTTCTTCGCAGTCTCGAGTTTCCGGTCATCGATGTCGACCGCGATGACGGTGGCCGCCCCGGCGAGCCGGGCGCCGGCGATCGCCGCGTCCCCCACACCACCGCAGCCGATGACCGCCACGCTGTCACCGCGTCCGACGTTGCCGGTGTTGATGGCCGCGCCGATGCCCGCCATCACTCCGCAGCCCAGCAGCCCGGCGGCGGCCGCCGATGCCGCCCGGTCGACCCTGGTGCACTGCCCTACCGCCACCAGCGTCTTCTCCGCGAACGCGCCGATACCCAGGGCCGGGGACAGCTCGGTGCCGTCGGTCAAGGTCATCTTCTGCTTCGCGTTGTGGGTGTTGAAGCAGTACTGCGGCCGTCCACGCAGACAGGCCCGGCACTGCCCGCACACGGCACGCCAGTTGAGGATGACGAAGTCACCCGGAGCGACGTCGGTGACGCCCTCCCCCACCGACTCCACGACACCCGCGGCCTCGTGGCCCAGCAGGAACGGGAAGTCGTCGTTGATGCCACCCTCGCGATAGTGCAGATCGGTGTGGCAGACCCCGCAGGCCTCGATCTTCACCAGCGCCTCGCCCGGGCCGGGGTCGGGCACGATGATCGTTTCCAGACTGACGGGGGCGCCCTTCCCCCGCGCGACGACAGCACGGACCTGGTGAGTCATGGCCACTCCTCAGCTGGTACGAGACCTGATTCAAATGTTGCTTATTACGGCACGAATCTCACGTGTCGCAACACAGCATTATGGAGGGCCGAGCAGGGGTCAAGGATCCGAACACACAGAACGCCGACTGGACAGGGGCGTCCCTGCCCCTCATCAGCACCCGTGCGCCCCGCATGATCGCGACCTGTTCGCGCGGCCGGAGCTCACGTCCAGGTGGCGGATCACGCCCACGCCGGGGTCGCCGGTCGGGACACGGCGGATCTCCTCGCCCTCCGACGGCGTGCTCCCGGCGACCGCCATACGGCCAAGTGCCGCAACGGAACCCTTCGAAGCAGCCACGGCGAAGGCCGATTCGGCCCCAGCGGTTCTACCCCCGCCGATGACGCTGATCAAGTCCGCCAGGGCCTGTCCGGCGGATCAGGTCGAAGGAAAGCTGCGGCGCCTCATAGACCCAGGTGAGCGAGTTCTGGTGCGTGCAGCCGCAAGGCGGAGGAGGGAGCCGAGTCGGCGAGTGACGACAACGCGACTGGGGCACCCCCTGCTCGAAGAGCTTGAGGGAGGGCGTGCCAGACCCCGCGCCTGCGACCCGATCCGCCACACAGGCCCTGGTAGCGCCTGGTCGGTTCGAGCCGTTTTCGCGGGCAGATCAGCGTCAGCGGGGAAGGGTCTGCCTGCGCGGCCTGCTGCTGGACGGGCCGTTGATGACGACCGAGGCACCGCACGCCGGACCATCTGCCTCATCTCCGGCTGGAGATCATCCTGCTGCCTCTCTCAATCCAAGATCCGGACCAGTCGCGGGCCAAAGCACCGCGCAGAACCTCTAACGTACGCCACCTGCGCAGGTCAGCAGGCATCACACCCGTGTACCACCAGCAGACGAAGAATCTGCTGGGACGAACGCGCGCCGCGCCCAGGCGCAGCACCTTGCCCATGCCCACGACGGCTGAGCGGCAAGGCCGGGCTCGGTCTCTCAGCCCAGTCACCCACCACGCAACGACTCTGAGCCGATCAACCCCAGATGCCCGAGTTCAACAGAACGTAGTCAGCACCAAGTCAGCACGGGAGGGGTGAAGACGCGTAATGACGTGGGCTTTTGGTCAGCACCGAACCAGCACGGGAGTCAGCACCGCACCGCCAAATCACCCCGAACTGCGCGTCCCGGACGGCGCTCGTTTCGACTATCTTCGAGCCCCTGAACCGCCTTTCCGTGAGCCGGCATGGCGGCCGCATGCATAGCCAACCCTCGAACTATGTTGCCCCACCACATGTGCCCCTGAACTGCATCTTCCTACCGTGTGCCGACACGTACCCGTCCCCACCGCACACGAGGAAGTGGCGCACATGGCCTCCGGAACCACCGCTCCCCCACCCCCCGCCAGCCTCAAGCGCATCGTCGCCGCCAGTCTCATCGGCACCACCATCGAGTGGTACGACTTCTTCCTCTACGGCTCGGCCGCCGCCCTGGTCTTCAACAAGCTGTTCTTCCCCGACTCCGACCCGCTGGTCGGCACGCTGCTCTCCTTCCTGACGTACGCGGTCGGATTCGCGGCCCGGCCGCTGGGCGCGCTCGTCTTCGGACACTACGGCGACCGGCTCGGCCGCAAGCGGCTGCTGGTACTGAGCCTGCTGCTGATGGGCGGGGCGACCTTCGCGATCGGCCTGCTGCCCACGCACGCGACCGTCGGTGCCGCGGCCCCCGTCCTGCTCACCGCACTGCGTCTGGTGCAGGGCTTCGCGCTGGGCGGCGAATGGGGCGGTGCGGTCCTGTTGGTGTCCGAGCACGGCGACGCGAAGCGGCGGGGTTTCTGGGCGTCGTGGCCGCAGACCGGAGCTCCCGCGGGCCAGCTCCTGGCGACGGGCGTCCTGTCACTGCTCACCGCCACGCAGTCGGACGCCACCTTCCTTTCCTGGGGCTGGCGCGTCCCGTTCCTCCTCTCCGGTGTCCTGGTCGTCGTCGGTTTGTGGATTCGTCTGTCTGTCGATGAATCGCCGGTGTTCAAGGAGGCGCTGGCGCGGTCCGAGGCTCGCAAGGCGGCCGGAGCGGACGAGCCGGAGAAGCTTCCGCTGGTCTCCGTCCTGCGCCACCACTGGCGTGACGTGCTCGTCGCGATGGGCGCCCGTATGGCCGAGAACATCAGCTACTACGTGATCACCGCCTTCATCCTCGTGTACGCCACCACCTCCGCCGGCGTCTCCCGGCAGACCGCGCTCAACGCCGTTCTCATCGCCTCGGCCGTGCACTTCGCCGTCATCCCGGCCTGGGGCGCCCTCTCCGACCGCATCGGCCGCCGCCCCGTCTATCTGCTCGGTGCCGCGGGTGTCGGCCTCTGGATGTTCCCGTTCTTCTCCCTCATCGACACCGGCGGCTTCGCGAACCTGATCCTCGCCGTCACCATCGGCCTGGTCCTCCACGGCGCCATGTACGCACCCCAGGCCGCGTTCTTCTCCGAGATGTTCGCGACCCGGATGCGCTACTCCGGTGCCTCCATCGGGGCCCAGTTCGCCTCCGTGGCGGCGGGCGCGCCCGCACCTCTCATCGCGACGGCCCTGCTCTCCTCGTACGGCAGTTCCACTCCCGTCTCCCTGTATGTGATCGGGGCGGTTCTGCTGACCCTGATCGCCGTGGGCTTCGCGAAGGAGACCCGCGACCGCGACCTGTCCGCCGTCGAGGACGTGACCGACGACCAGCCGGCCCCGGTCGCGCCGGCGGACGCCCGTACGATCTGACCGCTCGTCCGCACTCCCCGGTCCCCGTACGCGATGCCGTGTGCGGGGATCAGTGCGGTCCGTGCGACGACAACCCGTGCAGTCGCAGCGCGAGCTGGATCTCCAATATGCGGGCCGGGCTCTGCCAGTCCTCCCCGAGCAGGCGCCCCACCCGCTCCAGCCGCTGGGCCACGGTGTTCACATGCACATGCAGGACGTCCTTCGTACGTGCTGGGCTCATACCGCTGGCGAAGTACGCGTCGAGGGTGCGCAGCAGGTCGGTACCACGCCGTTCGTCGTAGGCGACGACTCCGCCGATCGTCCGGCCGACGAACCCGGAGATGTCCCGGTCCCCGGCGAGCAGCAGTCCGAGAAAGCCGAAGTCCTCGGCGGCCGCGCCGTCGCCGGCCCTGCCGAGCAGACGCAGCGCCTCCAGGCAGCGCTGCCCCTCGGTGTATGCGGCGGCCACCGCTTCGGGGTGCGTCGCGAGCCGGTCCAGGGGTGCGGAGGCGCCCACGGTCACCGCCTCCTGAACGGCGGTGCCCAGCTCCTTGGCGGTGCGGCGGGCCAGTGTCGTCGCCGTGTCGCCGGGCCCGAGCGGGAGCAGCAGGACGGTGCCGCCGTCGCGGGCGGCGGCCAGTCCATGGCGGGTGGCGGCGAGATGGGACGCGGCCGACCACAGGCGTCGGCGCGCACCCGCCTCCTGGCCGGCGTCGGCGGCCACGATGTCGAGCCGGGCCGCCAGCACGACATGGGGACCGTCCAGATCGGCGTGCAGCCGCGCCGCCCGATCCCGCAGCAGCCCCGGATCGCGGTCCCGGGTGTCCAGCAGGTCGTCCAGCAGCTCGCCGCGCACCCGCTGTTCGGCCTCGGAAGCCGAACGTCTGGCGAGGAGGAGCAATGACGTGACCATCGCGGCGCGCTCCAGGGTGCGCTGGTCGACGGGGTCGAGGCCGGGATGCCCGCGCAGCACGAGCGCGCCGAGCAGTTCGCCTCCCGCCGCCACCGCGGCGACCCAGTCGTCGCCGTGCCGTACGGCGTGGCCGTCGGCGCGGGCCGCTTCCACCGCCATGGGCGGTGTGCCGCCCGGCTCGGTGAACTCGACGGTGCCGCCGTCCAGGACTTCGGACACCGCGGCGGCGACGTCGTGGACTCCCCCACCGCGCAGCACGAGTTCGGCCAGTCGGTCGTGGACGTCCGAGGCGCGTTCGATCACCGCGCTGCGGTCCCGGATGATCTCGTTGGCCCGGCCGAGGCGGTCCAGGGCGGAGCGTGTCTCCGTGAGTGCGTTCGCCGAGTCGATGGCCGCCGCGGCCAGGGCCGCGAAGGAGCCGAGCAGGGCGATCTGTTCCCGGTCGAAGACCCGTGCCCTGCGGTCCGCCGCGAACAGCACGCCGATGACCTGGGGCCCGATCATCAGCGGCACTCCGAGGATCGCGACGAGCCCTTCGTCCTGTACGCCCGCGTCGATGGTCCGGGTGTGCTGGAAGCGCTCGTCCTTGAAGTAGTCGTCGGTGACGTACGGGCGGGCGGTCTGGGCGACGAGTCCGCCGAGCCCCTCTCCCATGCCGAGCCGCAGCTGCTGGAAGCGCGCGGCGACCGAGCCCTCGGTGACCCGCATGTAGGTGTCACCCCTGGCCGCGTCGTTCAGGCTGAGATACGCGATGTCCGTGCCCAGCAGCGACCGGGCCCGCTGCACGATCGCCCGCAGTACGGCGTCGAGGTCACGCAGGCCCGCGAGGTCGTGCGCGGTCTCGAAGAGCGCTGAGAGTTCGGCCTCGCGGCGGCGCCGTCCCTCTATCTCCGTGCGCACGCGCAGAGCGAGCAGCTTGGCCTGTTCCAGCGCGGCGACGCGCCCGTCGGGCAGACCCTCGGCGCGGGCGAGCAGCACCGGCTGCTCGTAGGCGTCGGCGGTTGCTCCCCGGGCCAGGAGTTCCAGGAACGGCGCTTCCGCGCTGTCGGCGGAGCGCTCGGCTGATGGCAGGTGATCGCGAGACATGGCAACAGGATCGCGCAGATGCGAGTCGGCGCCCCGGCCCTGTGGACAACTATCCGCAGGACACCGCCTCGGCCCTGTGGACAACTCGTCCCCAGCCCGGGTGCGGCACGGTTCGAACGGGACCGGCTCGGGCTCAGTGCGCGGTCCAGCCCCCGTCCAATGCCAGCGACGTTCCGGTCATGAAAGACGCCTGCGGACCGCAGAGATAGGCCACCGCCTCAGCGACCTCCTCCGGTTCGATGAGCCGCTTGACCGCGCTGTCCCGCAACAGGATCTCGGTCAGGACGCGCTCTCGCGGGATGCCGTGCGTGCGCGCCTGATCGGCCAACTGTTTCTCGACGAGTGCGGTGCGCACATAGGCGGGGTTCACACAGTTCGAGGTGACTCCGTGGGGGGCGCCTTCGAGGGCCGCGGTCTTCGAGAGCCCCTCGAGTCCGTGCTTCGCGGCGACGTACGCCGATTTGAACGCCGAGGCGCGCAGTCCGTGGACCGAGGAGACGTTGACGATGCGGCCCCAGCCCTGCCCGTACATATGAGGCAGTGCCCCGCGGATGAGCCGGAACGGCGCCTCCAGCATGACGGTCAGCACCGTGTGGAACACGTCGGGCGGGAATTCCTCGATGGGGCGGACCATTTGCAGACCGGCGTTGTTCACGAGGACATCGGTGCCGGCCGCGGCCTGCTCCGCCGCGTCGAGGTCGGTGAGGTCGAGGAGGTGCGGCTCGACCGTCCCGGCCAGACCGTGGGACTGCTCGGCCAGTGTTTCCAGGCCTTCGGCGTCCCGGTCGACCGCTCTCACCTTGGCCCCGGCGGCGGCGAGCCGCAGCGCACAGGCGCGGCCGATGCCGCTCGCCGCTCCGGTGACGAGGGCGGTGCGGCCACCGAGGTCGAGTGCGAAAGCGTGGGGGCCCGGGAGGGCGCTGGGCGCGGTCATGCCTCGACCCTAGGCAGAGCCCAGGCCCCCACCGATGTGGTTAGCACACACACTTCGCCCTCAGGTCATGGACTCGAACCATGTGGGTTCGTCAAGCAGCGCCTGCTTGATCCGGATGAGGGCGTCGTCCTGCAGCTTCGGCAGGGCGTCCACGGCGAACCAGCCCACCTGGAGCGACTCGTCGTCGTTGACGCGGGCTTCCCCGCCGATGGCGCGGCACAGGAAGGTGGTGTCCATGAACTGGCAGACGTCGCCGTTGGTGTAGGTCACCCGCTCCCCGGCCGCGACCATGACGACGCGCTCGACCTCGACGCGCACCGCCGTCTCCTCGTACACCTCGCGGACCGCGCAGACCGCGGGCTGCTCCCCCGGCTCCGGAATACCGGAGATGAGCGCCCACCTGTGGTTGTCGGAACGCTGGCCGAGCAGAACACGGCCTTCGTCGTCGAGGACCACGGTGGTGACCCCGGGAAGCCAGAGGAGCTGGTGACCCGCGAAGGCCCGGATCTCGCGGATGAAGTCGGGAGTAGGCATGTCCCCGACCCTATCCGCGCGATTCGCCCGCTTCCGCGCGGGCACGGAGACCGGCCTGAAGGGTGTTCCGCCGCGATCGGACCGCCGTCGTGGCGGCCCATCCGAGGCCGCCCGCCGCGACGAGCACGAGGATCAGTTCCGGGACGATGCCGAGCTTCGTGGCCGGGGTCTCGGAGGAACGCAGCGGAACCTTCTGGACCAGCGAGTCGGCGACGAACATGCCGGTCCTCTGGGTGATCTTCCCATCGGGCATGATCACGGCGCTGACACCGCTCGTCACGGGCACCGTGACGGTGCGGCTGTGCTCGACGGCGCGGATGCGGGACATGGCGAGCTGCTGGTAGGTCATCTCGCTGCGGTCGAAGGTCGCGTTGTTGCTGGGCACCGAGATGATCTGCGCGCCGTCGGTGACGGTGCTGCGCACGGCCCAGTCGAACGCCGCCTCGTAACAGGTGACGAGTCCGATACCGGTGCCGTTCATCTTGAACACACCCGGCTCGGTGCCGCGGCTGAAGTCCTGGCGGACCATGCTCGTCCAGTCCTTGTTGATGGCCCCGAGCAGCGGACGCAGGGGAAGGTACTCGCCGAACGGCTGGACCTGCCGCTTGTCGTACGTGTCCACCGGACCCTTGTCCGGGTCCCACAGGATCTGCTCGTTGTAGAGCTTGCCGCTCCGCTCGACGACCGCGCCGACGGAGACGGGGGCGCCGATCGCCTTGGCCGCCTGGTCGATCACGTAGCGGGCGTCTGCGTTGGCGAACGGGTCGATGTCGGAGGAGTTCTCCGGCCACAGCACCAGGTCGGGCTTGGGCTTCTTGCCCGCCTTGACCTCGGCGGCCAGGCGTTCGGTCTCCCGCACGTGGTGGTCGAGGACTGCGCGCCGCTGGGCGTTGAAGTCGAGTCCCGCGCGCGGGACGTTGCCCTGGATGACCGCGACCGTCGCCGCGCCGTCCTCGGCCTTGTCGCTGACGAGCATCCGCGCGGCGAGCGCTCCGACGACGGGGACGGCGACGCTCAGCAGCGCCACCACGGCCGCGCCGCGGCGCAGGACGCCGGTGTCGCGCCGTTCGACGGCGAGACGGACGATCTCGTACAGCCCGAAGCCGCACAGCACGACGGCGAAGCCGAGCACCGGAGTGCCACCGACCGCGGCGAGCGGCAGGAACACGCCGTCGGCCTGTCCGAACGCGATCTTCCCCCAGGGGAAGCCGCCGAAGGGCGCACGCGCGCGTGCCGCCTCCCCGGCGATCCACAGGGCCGCCGCCCACAGCGGCCATCCGGGCAGCCGGGAGACGAAGGTGATCCCCGCGCCGACCAGTGCGACGTAGACCGCCTCCACGGCGACGAGCGCGAGCCAGGGACCGGAGCCGACCTCGACGCCGGTCCAGACCAGCAGCGGCAACAGGAATCCGAGGCCGAACAGATAGCCGAGGCCGAGTCCGGCCTTCCAGGAGCGACCACGCAGGATCCAGCCGAAGACCGCGAAGGCCGGCAGGGCGAGCCACCACAGAGTCCGTGGCGGGAAGCTGACGTACAGCAGCACTCCGGAGAGCGCCGCGGCGGCGGCCGGGACCAGGCGACGCACCAGGGCTGACCCGCGCGGGGCGGGCACGGCCTGGGGTTCGAGCTGTTCCGGCTCGTCTACGGTGGTTGCGGTGGCGGTCACTCGGGGAGTGTACGGCGCCTGACCAGGGCGCGGACAGCTCGGCCCGCGCGGTCCCACCCCTCGCCGGGTCGCCTCGCACGGCCTGCCGCAACGTTCCTGCACAACCGGTCCCCAAACCGGCGCATCACCCGTTACGGTGTGGCCGAGCCTCTGACGTGCGGCCTGATGCGGTGACGGCGCCCGGGGCCGGGCAGAGTCGGGGGGCGACGGGGGTGGGTTCCGCGGGGACGACGTCCACGGCCGAAGCGGTGGCCACGGGCGAAAGACGCAACGCTTCGGACGTCGCCGGCATGATCGTGCTCGCGGCCTGCGCCACCTGGTCGCTGATCACGGCGGCGGCTCACGAGGGCCGACCCGAGGGCATGCTCCTCGCGGTGCTCGCCGTGGCGGCCGGCTATGCCGCGGGACGGATCTCCGGAGCGCTCCTGCCGGTGGCGGCCCCCTGTGCCGCGGCGGCGGCCGGACTCGGCCTCGCGATCGCCACGCCCGGCCCGCAGATCAGCCTCCAGCTCGGCCACACCGGTGCCACGGCCGCGCTGCTCACCCTCTCCTGCGGCGCCGCGTGCTGCGCGGCCTGGGCCGCGCGCCCGGCCGCCCTGCGGCTCGCGCTGCGTCTGTCGGCCGCCGGGACCGCGGTGACGGCGGCGCTCCTCGGGTCCACCACCGCGGTCGTCATGTGCACCGGGGTCCTGCTGTGTTCGCTGGCCACTGCCCGGGTACGCCGCCGGGCCCTCGGTCTGACGGGGTTCGCGGCCGCCGCGGCCCTGGCGACCGGGGCGACCTGGGCGATCGGCGAGGACGTGCTGCCGGGCGGACTGACCGCCTCCCTGGAGGGCCAGCTCACCGAGCACCGCGTCCTGCTGTGGCACGACGCCCTGCGCATGGTCCGCGCCGACCCCGAGCTGGGGGTCGGGCCCGGCCGCTACGGAGAGCTCAGCCCCACGGTGGCCCAGTCCCTGCTGCCCGACGGCAAACCCCACTCCGCACCCCTCCAGCAGGCCGCCGAACAGGGTCTGACCGGAGTGGTCCTGCTCGCGGTGGCGTTCTGCTGGGTCCTGTACGCGCTTCTGCGTTCGCCGCGCACCACGCCGATCGCGCTGACGGCGGGCGCGGCCCTGACGGCGGTGGCCGCCATCGCGTCGATCGGCAACGCGCTGAGCTTCATGACGGTGACCGCGGGTGCGGGACTGCTGGCCGGGTTCGCGACCGCACGGCCGCTCACCCCGGCGGAGCCGGACACCGTCCCTGTCCCGGCCCGGCACCCCGGCGGTCACCTCGGTACGTGAACGGCACCCGGGCCACCGGCCGTCAGCGCGCGACGCGGGTCGTGTCCGGGCTCAGACGGCCGCGGATGATCCGGACCGCCGCCTCGGCGTTGTCCACGGTGATCGTGAACGTATGGCCGTCGCCCAGGCGCAGCACCACGCCCTCGCCCCGCCGGACGACGACGGCGGTTCCCTGCTCGGGCCGCCAGCGATACCCCCAGCCGCCCCACTGGCGCGGGTTGACCTGGGGCGCGAAGTCGGCACCGACGACCGTGGAGAGCGGGATGCGGCGCCGCGGCACTCCTATGTGGCCGCAGCGCACCTCCAGACAGTCCTCGTAGACCTTCACGGCGACGTGTACGAACGCGAGCGTGCCGAAGAGGATGAGCAGTCCGGCGGCGATGCATCCGACGACGGACATGATCAGCGGTGCGGCTCCCGACGTCCAGCCGGACGTCACGGCCAGCTCGATCCCGAGAGCCAGGCAGGCCACGCCGCCCAGGGCGGGCAGCCACTGGACGCGGTTCCTCGCACGCCCGGTCCAGATCGCCGGGTGCGGGGAGGTTTCGCCGTGGGGGTGGTCCCTCATGCCCATGAGACTACTCAGATTCCGCTGCGCGGGCACCGGGTCGCGGAGCGTCACTCCGCCGGGTGGGCGAGACTCCCACCGGGGGTGTCCCCGTGGTCACCTGACGTGCCCGTGGAACGGATGCGAGCCCCGTCGCTCAGCGTGCGGAGCTGACCGCCGACAGAATGCGGCCTTCCTCGTAGGTGAGCGCCGTGGCGGGCAGCACGCCCTCGTGTCCGCCCAGAAGCACCGTGACCGTGGAGCCGGCGGGGGCTCCGGGGTCCGGAAGCTCGCCGATCCGGCGCAGCGCCTGGGCGGCGACCGCTTCGGCGGAACCGTGCAGGACGAGCGGCGGGCGGCCGGGACGCTGCACGGCGGCGCGGATGCGCTCGGCGACGAGCTCGTAGTGGGTGCACCCCAGGACGACGGTCGTGACGTCCTCGGGGGTGTGCGCGGCGGCGGCCTCGATCGCCGCGTCGATGGCCGCCTGATCGGCGTACTCGACGGCGTCCGCGAGCCCGGGACAGGCCACCTCGGTGACCGCCACTCCGTCGGCGAACTCCTTGATCAGGCCCCGCTGGTACGGGCTGCCCGTGGTGGCGGGCGTGGCCCAGATCGCGACGGGTCCGCCGCCCGCGGCGGCCGGCTTGATGGCCGGGACGGTGCCGATGACGGGCACCTCCGGCTCGAGACGGGCGCGCAGGGCCGGCAGGGAACGTACGGAAGCGGTGTTGCAGGCGACGATCAGGGCGTCGGGCCGGTGCAGCGCGGCGGCCTCGGCGACCGCGAGGGCAAGCGCGGTGACTCCTTCCGGCGTGCGGGGTCCCCAGGGCATGCTGCCGGGGTCGGAGGAGAGGACGAGATCGGCGTCGGGCCGCAGTCGACGCACCGCGGCGGCAGCAGCGAGCAGTCCGATTCCGGAGTCCATGAGCGCGATCTTCACCCGGTCACCATAGACGATCCGTCTTTACGGGCGACCCCGGTGGGGCAGACTGCGGCGAGTGAGCACCCTCGTGTGGATCGCCGTCGGATCACTGGCAGCGTGGCTGTGGCTGCTGCTCTGCCAGGGCTTCTTCTGGCGTACGGACGTACGACTGCCCGTCTGCCGTGAGCCGTCGGACTGGCCTGTCGTCTGCGTCGTGGTGCCGGCCCGGGACGAGGCCGCAGTCCTGCCGGAGAGCCTTCCGTCGCTCCTGGCCCAGGACTATCCGGGGCGGGCCGAGATCTTCCTCGTCGACGACGGCAGTTCGGACGGCACGGGTGACCTGGCCCGCGAACTGGCGCGCCGGCACGGCGGACTGCCGCTCACCGTCGGCTCGCCGGGAGAACCCCCGGCGGGCTGGACGGGCAAGCTCTGGGCCGTACGCCACGGCATCGGCCTCGCCCGCGCGCGGGAACCCGAATTCCTGCTGCTGACCGACGCGGACATCGCGCACGCCCCGGACAGCCTGCGGCTCCTGGTGGCGGCGGCCCGCACAGGTGGCTTCGATCTCGTCTCGCAGATGGCACGGCTGCGTGTGGAGAGCCTCTGGGAACGGCTCGTCGTGCCCGCCTTCGTCTACTTCTTCGCGCAGCTCTACCCGTTCCGCCGGATCGCCGTGAAGGGCTCACGGACGGCGGCCGCGGCGGGCGGATGCGTCCTGCTGCGCGCGGACACCGCCGAGCGGGCGCGGATCCCGGACGCGATCCGGGATGCCGTCATCGACGACGTGGCGCTCGCCCGCGCCGTCAAGCGGGGCGGCGGCCACATCTGGCTGGGCCTGGCCGAGCGGGTGGACAGCGTGCGTCCCTATCCGCGGCTGCGTGACCTGTGGCGCATGGTCTCGCGCAGCGCGTACGCGCAGCTGCGGCACAGTCCGCCGCTGCTCGCCGGGACGGTCGCCGGGCTCGCCGTGGTGTACCTGGCGCCGCCGGTCGCCCTCGTGGCGGGCCTGGCCGCGGGGAGCACGTGGGCAGCGTCCGCCGGGGGGCTGGCCTGGCTGGTGATGACGGCGACCTATGTACCGATGCTCCGCTACTACCGGCAGCCCTTGGCGCTCGCTCCCCTGCTGCCGGTCACCGCGTTCCTCTATCTCCTGATGACGGTCGACTCCGCGGTGCAGCACTACAGGGGACGCGGCGCGCCCTGGAAGGGCCGTACCTACGCGCGTCCCGGCGCCGCCCTCGACGAGAGCTGAGAGACGAGCGTGCGGATCGTCGTCTCCGTCTCCCACCGGGCGGGAGGGACACCTCCCGCCCGGTGGACGCGTCATTTCCTGCCGGGCGTCCAGTTCATGCCCCAGCCGTAGACCTGGTCGACGGTGCGCTGCGGACTCACTCCGCGCGCGGGGATCAGGTACCGGGCCTCGCGCTGGACGAGCAGGTCGGCGCCGTTGCCGGTGATGAGGGCGAGCGCGCAGACCGTGGAGGGCACCGTGCACTCGTCGAGCGAGAAGTCGATGGGTGCGCCGTTCTGCGGCTGCAGGGTGACCGTGGCATGCAGATCGGCGAAGGAACGCGCGCCTTCGTAGATGGTCACGAAGATGAGGATGCGCCGGAAACTCTGCTTGTGATCGAGGTTGATGGTGAGGTTCTCACCACTGGCCACGGCCCCGGTGCGGTCGTCCCCGTCGAGATGGATGAACGGCGGCTGGTGCAGTGCCCCGAAGGCGTTGCCGAGTGCCTGTACGACTCCCTTGCGGCCGTCGGACAGTTCGTACAGCGCGCACAGGTCGAGGTCGAGGTCCGCGTGCATGGCGACGGCCCGGCCGCGTTTGCTGCCCCACCCCGAGAACTGCTTGCGCACTTCCCAGTTGAGGTTCACGCGCATGGAACCGGTCGTACCCCCCTGTTTGGAGAGCGAGACGGAGGGCGCCTCCTTGGTCAGCGTCACCTTGGAGAGACGGACGGGCGCCGGAGGGGCCGCGGGCGGCTGCGGGGCTATGGGTGGCGGCACGGTGACCGGCGGGGCGACCGGCGGTGGCACGGTGACCGGCGGCGCCACGGGGGGCGGGGGCCCCTGCACAAGGGTGGCGGGCCCCTGCGGCACGGCGGCGGGCGGCGCCTGCTGCGGCTCGTCCACGGTGATCCCGTAGTCGGTGGCCAGTCCTTCGAGGCCGCTTCCGTAGCCCTGGCCGACGGCACGGAACTTCCAGGCGCCCTGGCGCCGGTAGAACTCGCCCAGGACGAAGGCGGTCTCCACGGTCGCGTCGGTGCTGTCGAAGCGGGCGATCTCGGTGCCCTGCCGTGCGTCGAGCACCCGGATGGACAGGCCGGGAACGCGCCCGAAGGAGCCGCCGTCCGCGGACGCGGCCAGGACCACGGTCTCGACGACGGGTTCCACACGCGTGAGGTCGACGAGCAGCGCGTCGGTCACCTGGCCGCCGTCGTTCCGCTTGCCCTCGTGGCGCACGGCGCCGGAGGAGTGCGCCGGCTGGTTGTAGAAGACGAAGTCGCCGTCCGAACGAACCTTTCCGGCCACCAGCAGAAGGGCGGACGCATCGACGTCGGGTACCCCCTGTCCTGAACGCCACCCCAATTCCACCCTGAGTGCGCTCATCGGGACAGGAACATTAGATCCCTTAGGCATTGACATGTACGCCCCCATCACGTGTCTCCGCGCCGGTGCGAGTCCCGAACGGACCGCCGGCTCCGTTCCCGCCAAACCTAATCCCCAGGTCCACCCACACCCATGGCTTGCGCAGGAAGATCCTGGTCAACCGCCGGTAACCCGTCCGAAGCTCGGCCTTTACACGATCTCAACCATCTTTGACGTCCTTTTTTGCCAAGTTCGCTCGCATTGGGGATCCCGCGTCACCCCGCACACGGAAAACAACCCTCTTATCGGTCTCCCCAACCAGCACATCGTGGGCTTAACTTATGTGCCATGACCTCCCCCCGCTCCACCTATGGCGGCGGTTACTACTCCGCCTTCCAGGACACCCCGATCTACGACTCCCTCGTCGCCGAGCGGGGTACCCCTCAGATCGCCCCGATCCGGGTCCCTTCCGCCTACGACCCGGGCATGAGCAACAACCTCCCGGCACTGCCGTCCGCGCTCCCCGCGCTGCCGGCCGGCCCGTCCTCCTACGGCTACCAGCCCGCCCAGCAGCCCTCTCCGCTGCAGCAGGCTCCCGCGCCGTACATCCCGCAGCAGGCCGGCGCACCTCGGGGCTACCCCAGCCCCCAGCCGCAGCAGCCCCGCCCGATGGCGGCCGGCACGGGCTTCGAGGCGATGCGCCCCGCGGCTCCCCGCCCCGCCCCCGCCCCGTACCAGGACCCGTACAACGGTCAGCAGTACCGCGGGTACTGACGTCACTCAGGGATTGAGCTGCGGGTTTCTCCTGCCATCAACCCCTCTGGGCCGTCGTGGGGCCGTCATCGGTGCCCGGGCCGCCTTCAAAAGCCCGGTTCACCGCTTCCCGCGTTCGCTTCTCGCTGCTCGGCATCATGTGGGTGTAGGTCCGCAGCGTGAAACCGGGATCGTGGTGTCCCAGGTACTCCGACAGAGCCTTGATGCTCTCCCCCGCGTCAAGCAGTACAGACGCGTAGAAGTGCCTCAGCGTGTGCATGCCGTTCACCCGGCCGCGGGGAACGCTCGCCTTGTCGAGAGCAGGCCGCCACGCCTTCTCGTTGAAGGCGTGGCGGTTTATCGCGCGGCCCTCCGCGTTGCGGAAGAGCACCGCTGCCGAGACCGGGGGGCCGTCGACTGTCCGCCAAGGCAGCGTCACGGCCGCGGGCGGGTATCGCTCGCTGTGCGCCTCCAGGGCGCGAGCGACGCTCTCCGGCAGCGGGACGGTGCGCGTCTTGCCGCCCTTGGGTAGCGCGAACACCTGACGTCCGGCGATGAGTTTGACCTGCCGGACGACGTGAACGACACCTTCGGCGAAGTCCACGTCATCAACGGCCAGGCCGAGCACTTCGCCCTGTCGCATGCCGCAACCGCCGGCCAAGTCCACCATGGCCCGGTACCGCTCCGGCATTCCCGAACGCACCGCCAAGACGCGCTCACGCCCCCACGGCACGATCCGGCGGGGTTCCGGCTTGGGCGCCTTCACTGACGACGAACGGCATGGGTTGTACGGGATCAGGCGATCGTCAACGGCAGCCGCCAGCATGGCGTTGAGGTTCGCGAAGATGACCCGCTGATAGGCGGAAGACAGCCTCCCGTCTTCGAGCTTCCGCAGCCACTCGCGGATGTGGATCGACCGCAGCGAGTCGAGCGAGCGGCTACCCAGATACGGCAGCACGTGCAAGCGGATGCGCATCTCGGTGCTCACGAACGTGCTGGGGTCCAGGGTGAGGGAAGCCAACCACCGCTCGGCGTGCTGCCGCACTGTGAGGCGGCCAGCTCGCGGGTCGATGTACTGCCCGCGCGTCATGTCCGTCTCGATCCCGGACAGCCACTTCTCGGCGAGGCGCTTCTGTCCGTCGGCGAAGCTCTTGGACTTCTCGGTGCCGTCGGGGCCGATGTATCGAGCGCGGTAGCGGAGACCGGACCCGTGGCGTGCGCTCTTCACACGAACGGTCCTGCCAGCGGCGTTGCTCTCGGTCTTGAACCAGCGGTCTTGGATGTGGCCTGCCATGCGGTGGCGTTCCCTTCTGGGCATGGAGAAGGGAGGGCCACGGTGTGGCCCTCCCTGGTGAAGCAACGTGGTGTCTGGCCGCGTCAGGCGGCGGCCTGTTCGGCGGTCTTGCGTTCGGCGACGTAGGCGCGGACGTCGACGGGGTCGTATCGGAGGTGCTTGCCGATGCGGAATCCGGGCGGTCCGGTGCGCTTCTTGCGCCACTGGTAGACGGTCTCTTTGGGCACCTCGAACATCTCGGCGATGTCGTCGGGGGTGAGATACCGGTCGGGTAAGCCGCCGCGGAGGGTGGCGCGGGGGTCGGGTTGAGCGGAACGAGTTCGGCTCATGGGGATCCTCGTAGGTTGAGGCACGTTGACTTCGGGAGTCCTCGGACTCTGTGTGTGTCCGAGGTTCGGATTTCTGCGTCACCCTCGCCATCAGCGTCATTTGATGCTCTGACCTGCTGTTTTGGGTGTCACGACGGATCGGCCTTGCGTCACCGCCACGTCACCCGCTGCGTCACCGGGTGACGCAGGTGACGCAGGATGACGCAGAGAAATTCGTCTGCGTCACCGCTGTCGTCGCAGGTCAGCAGCCGTTTTCCGAGCCGCGTGACGCGGGTGACGCAGCGTCTTCCTACTTAGGACAAAGAAGGGGCTGCCTGTAGTACCTGGGTGCGCCTTACAGAGCGAAGAAGGAGCCGCTGCGCGGCGCGCCCTGGGGCGGCGTTCGCCGAACAGCAAGAGGAGCACGTGCTCCTCTTGCTCTTCGCTTGAGCGTGCGGGATCGCGGGTCAGAACGCCCGCAACTGCTCGTGCGGCGCCGGGGGGAGTGTGCGGGTCATTTCGAGGTAGCGGCCCGCCTTGGTGCGGCCCGCGTCGATGACGACACGACGAGCTGCCAGGGTGGGCTGGAGGCGCTTGAGGCGGTCGGAGAGGACTTTGCCGGTGGTCGGCCATCCCTTGGGCAGGGGACGGCAGTCCGCCCCGCTGTAGAGGCTGCTGAGGCACGCCAGCCACTCGGTCGATGTCATCCGCTGCGCGCCGCCCGGCTCGATGGTCTCCGCGTGCAGGAGGACGGTCTGCGCGAGGAGATCACCCTCGATCACGTCGTCGTTCAAGTCGTCCAGACTCGCCCGATACGCAGGCAACGCCCCGAGGCCGGTTGCCGCGTCGAACTGCGCGCACAGGTGCGCGAAGTCCGCCATCCGCAGGTCCGTCGGGGTTTCCGCGTCCACGCCGCGGACCTTGACTGTCAGGTCCAGGAGCGAGCCGAGGACGACCGGCAGGACTTCCGCGTAGTCCGTCCACAGTTCGGCCTCGGTGCGCCGGACCTTGGGCCGCTCCAGCCGCAGCGGTAGAAGCCGGTCCGCGAGGTCGGGTCGGATGACGCCCACGTCGATGCCGGTGAGGAGCAGGGGCCGGCGGTAGCCGACGCGGAAAACGTCCCCGTCGGTGAACAGGGCCCGCTTGACGCTCTCGGCTCCGGTCACGATGCAGCACATCGCGTCGGACAGGTCCGGCGTGACGTGGGAGAGGTTGTCCAGCGCGGTGACCCATCCCGCCGCCACGGCAGCGATCAGGCTTTCCTCGTCCTTCGGCGCGCGGCGCAGGTCACCGCTCATCCCCTCGATGATCCGGGTGAGCATCCGGCCCCCGGTCGACTTGCCCGCGCCCTGCGGACCGGTGAGGAACGGCGCAGGCACGGGCACGGACGGTCCGAGGCAGCCGATCAGCCACACGATGGCCAGGCACTCGGTCTCCGCATTGGCGAAGTTGCACAACCGCATCAACAGGTCGATCCCCTTACCGCCGGTGTCCTTGGCCGGCAGAGGCAGTTCCCCGGTGAGCTGTGTCCGCCGCCAGCAGACTTCGAGCGGGTCGGGGGTGAGGATGTCCCACCCGGTGGGGTGGATGCGGACGGACTTCCCGTCATCGCGTCCAAGGTCCAGCCACGTCGCTCCACCGAATCCCGGGGCGACGCGGATGTGTACGGGCTGGACGTTCTCGGTGAGTGCGAGCGCTTCGATCAAGTCCAACGCCTCCTTGAGGGCACTGCCATTGAAGACGCCGATGCCGTCCTTGAACAGTCCGACCATGAGTTCCTGCCTGTGGCTGCCGGTGGTGCCCTGCGAACGGATCGGTCGGGCCACGGGGTGGCCCTTCTTCTGCGCGTAAACGGTCCCGTCGGCAGTACGGAAGTAGCGGAAGTGCTCTTGGGCGTAGTCCGCGATGACTTCGCGGCCGGGAGTCTTGTCGTCCTCAGCCATGAGTCAGTCCCAACGTGGTCAGGGCGTTGGTCCACGCATCGGTGCAGTGTCGGGCCGTTTCGCCCTTGGCCTGCGCTGCGGTGAACAGGCGCGCGGTGTGCGTCTCGGTGAGGCAGCCACACCGGCCGTGCGTGGACAGCACGGCGAGGAACGTCCGGTAGACGGTCGCGTGTACCGCTTCCCGGGCCTCGGTGATGCGCTGCTCCGCCATGGCGATCCCACGGTCCAGATAGGTCGGCGTGCGGTGCGGGCACTCACCACCACCGGCCGGCGCGGGCACCGTGACGGACACCGGGCGGGCCAGGGTGGGCTCCTTGACGATCAGCGCTCGCACGACGTCCGGCAGGGGTGCCATGGTGCCGGTTCCGGAGCCGAGCCAACGGGCGTACTGCATGGACGATTTGATGTCCACGCCGGGCCGTACGGCGTTGGCGGACTGCATGGGCCCCATGTAGAGCCAGTGCTCGCCGCGCGTCGTCGGCACGGTCCGCGTTTCGGGCAGGGTCTCGCGGGCCCACGCGATGGCTTCGGCGTGGTCCAGGTCTACGACCGTCAACCAGGCCCCGCCGGGGTGATAGGCGACCGCACTCGCCCGCACCCATGCGCGGCGCCAGATGCCGGACTCGATGACGTCCGGGTTGGTGCTCGCGGCGGCCCAGCCGTGGCAGGGCGCCGGGCAGGTGCAGAAGCCGGGCGTCTTCATGTTCGGCCGGCCACCACAAGCGTTCTTGGCGCAGGCCGGGCAGTTCCCGAACGGCACCTTCCCTTCGCGCAACGGCAACACGGGTACGCCCTGAGCCGCGAGGGTGAGCGCGGTACGCAGATGCTCGCTCATGCCGCCACCCCCAGCGCGGCCCGGGCGAGGAAGGCGCGGCCGATGAACTCGGTGTAGGCGGGCGGGATGGCCTCGATGAGTTCCTCGCGGACGTCCGTCCACGTGATCCCCATCGCGGCTTGCAGTTCGGCGATGGACGGCTTGCCTCCGCCGTTGCCGTAGGCGGCGACGTAGGGGCCGTCGTAGTACTGGCCGTGCCGCCATCCGCGGACTCGGCCCCGGTGTGGGAGGTGCGCCGGCTGCTCGAAGGTCCAGCCGCCCAGCTCGAAGTTGCGGTGCCGGATGACTCCCAGCCCGAACATCTCGCCGCACAACGAGAGGTCTTTGCGGATCTCCGCGCGCCCGTTGGGCTGCTCGATCACGTACGGCAGCCCGGTCCGTTCGAGCAGGGCCCGGGTCGGTGCGACCAGGTCGACGTGCGTGCCGCCCCAGCCTTGGGAGCGGTTGGTGCCCACGGTCAACGTGCACTTGTCCTGGCACGGCGGGGAGGCGTGAACGAACACGTAGCGGCGGATCTCACCGGTGGTGATCAGGTGGGCGAGGTACTCGAGCGCGTCGCCCCGGTGGTAGGGGAAGGGGTAGTTGGGGCGGTCGGCGATGTCGCAGCCGTCCACCTCGAACCCTGCTCGTTCGTACCCGGTCCCAGCGGCGCCGGCGCACGAGTACAGGTCCAACGCACGCCGCGGTAAGCCGCGCTCTCGCCGGATGCTGGTGGGTTGCGTCATGCTGGGTTGTCTCCAGTTCCTTCGTTGGATGCTGGTTGGCAAGGGCGGCCCCGCGACTTTGGCGAGACGGAGGGGCCGCCCTTGGCGTAGCTAGGTGTCCTTGCCGCGGGCGAGCTTCAAGGTGATGCCGCCGGCCCCGATCGGCCCGGCCGTGCCCGCGATGACGGTTGCGGTGTGTGCGGCCACGTCCAGGAGCCAGGCGATCGCGAGGACGACACCCCAGGTTCCGAGGGCGGCGGCCCCGGCGATGGCGAACGGGATCAGCAGCCGGCCCCAGGGGAAGGCGGGCGGGGCGCTCTGGACGACGACCACGACCGGCTGCCCGGTCGCCTGAGCGCGCTGGAAGACGTCCGCGGGGATGTGCGGGGCCATCTGGCCGGGCGGGGTGGGCTGACTCATTTCGAACTCCCTCGGGGTAGGCCGCGGGCCCGCACCGGGTAGGCGGTGCGGGCCCGCGGTGGGGTGGGGTTGCTTGTCGTCTGGCTTGTCGTCTCTCTTGTCGTGCGGCTTGTCGTCTCGCTTGCCTTGTCGCTTGTCTTGTCGCTTGTCTTGTCGCTTGTCGCCTCCCAGGTCACAACCCGTATCTGGGCCCCACGGGCCCGCCAGACGACAAGTCGTGGCACGGGGACGACAAGCGACAAGCGATCAGGCGTCCGGGGCTTGGCTGCGGTGGACGTAGCGGGCCTTGGTGCCCTCCCCGACACGGACGGCGATGCCGTTCTCTGCCCACGTTTTCAGCCACCCCACGACCGTCTGCCGCGTCGTGCCGAACGTGTCCTCCAGCGCACGGGCGATCGCGGACGCGCCGGTCCCCTCGGGTCCGGCGGCGAGCAGTGCGGCGAGCGCGGCCTGCTGCGCGGGGCTGTCCTGCTCTTCGCGGAGCGCGGACAGGTTCAGCCCAGCCGGTCGCTCTGCCTCGTCCCCTTGCCCGACGCCGTTGGGGTCAGCCGTGGTGGCGAACTGCGCGTCGATCTCCGCGCGGAAGCGGCGCAGGATCTCGTCCTCCTGCGACGCGGCGTTCGACTCGGCACGCAGGGCGGACAGGTTCAGCCCTGCCCCGGTCCGGGCGGACGGTTCGATGCCGGAGTCGGCATCGGGGGTGAGGTCGCGCATCCATGCGGTGCGCTCCGCGTCCCAGCGGCGCGCATACGCAGCCCCGGCGGCCTTGGCAGACACGTCGTCCAGCCGCGGGTGCCGATCCGAGGTCGCGGCGGTGATCTCCCGGATCTGGTTGGGGAGGATCCGCCACGCCTTGAACAACGCGGCAGGCGACTCCGGGGTACCCATGAACCCGGCTCCCTGGTAGGGAGCTTGGTCCACGCGCAGCCCGCGGCGGCCGGGGAACATCTTCCCCAGGTCCATGCCCTCGGTCTCCCCGCCGGTCAGGGCGACGCGCACCTTGCCTTCGCGGCGGATCATCAGGTTGCCCAGCACACTGCCGGTGGCTCCGAGGGCGGTGAGCACGGTGCGGATGCCCATGGCGCGCAGCATCCGGATGACTTCAAGGATCTTCTTCGCGAGTTCCTTGATCTGCCGGTCGGTGCTGACCAGGATCTCCGCTCCCTCGTCGATGACCAGCAGAATCTGCGGGATGCGCGGGCTGATGGGCAGGTTGTCGGTGTTCGCTTTGGACAGGAGGTCCTGGTAGGCCTTCTTGCGGTGCAGCCCGATCGCCAGCGCGGCATCGAGCATGGCGAGGGCTTCCTCATGTGTCCCGGCGAGCCAGTCGATTCCGGGCCGCACGGGCTTCCCGTCCTCGCGCGTGAGGTCTCCGTTCAGTGCCGGCAGGACCCACGGGAGTCCGGCCGATCCGGCGTTGAGGTCGATGACCCACGTGAGGACGTCCTCGGCGCGGGCGAACCCGGCGAGGATCGTGTGAATCATGTTGGTCTTGCCTGATCCGGTCGGGCCGACGACCAGCGCGCACTGTTCGCGCAGGTAGACCGGCACCGTTTCGCCGTTGGTCCGCACTCCCCAGGGCAGCCCGGTCAGGACGGAGAGAGGCCCGTAGTCGCTGGGGTAGGGGCATTCGTCTGCGAGGACGTTGAGGGTGGTGACGTCCAGGATGGTGCGGCCCTGGTGGATGCCGGGGCCCGCGGTGGCGGTGCAGCCGTGCGGCAGCTTGGCATCCGCGGACAGGGCCACGGAGTGTTGGGCGATCCGGTCGTAGGTGATGCCGCCCTGCGGTTCGAAGTCCAGGGAGTAGCCAGCGCCGGTCTCCCACTTCTCCACCCCGACCACGCGCACGGCGATGTGGCAGATCCGCTGGATCCGCTCGACCCACTCCGCAGCGATCGCCCGCCGCTCCGCCGACAACTCCGCAGCGATGGCCCGCTGCTCCGCGGCGATGGCTTCGTCCTCGCGGGCCTCTTCGTACAGGGCGACGGACCGGGCACCGGCCCCCATGCCCACCCCCAGGGCGGTCAGGGATCCGAGGGCCGCCCAGGACAGGGGGCCGGTGGTCATGGCCCAGGTGGTCCATCCCGCGCCGACCAGCCACGATGCGGCCTTGAAGGCGAGGGTGCGGCCCGCGTTGCGCACGCGGAGACCGGCGACGGTGTGACCGAGCGCGCCGGTGGCGCCGACGGTCAGGGCCCATCCGGGCGGCATGGACAGGGCGGCGCCGGTGGTGGCGATGGCGAAGGCTCCGGTGGTGGCGGACAGGGCGCCGGTCACGGGTCCGTGACCGGCCGCCCAGTCCAGCACCGGGCCACTGCTCTGATTCTTGGCGGTGGCAGTGCTCATCTCAGACGTTCCAACCCTTCTCAGCATCGGGACCGTTGCGGGGGTCCTCGTGCCGGGCGATGTCCTGCGCGTGGACCTGGCGGAACAGTTGGCCCATGTCCTCCGAGACGGCGACGGCGCTCATCAGGGCGCCGAAGATGTCGCTGAATCCGTCCGCGATCTCCTTCTCCAGCGGGAACTCCGAGTCGGAGCGCTCCGCGAGGATCTTCATGACGTTGGCGACCGCGGTGAGCGCGGCCGGGAGCCCTTCGACCATGGCCAGGATCTCCATGGCGTTCTCGGGCTCGTAGGAATTGGCGGCCTGCTCCATCTCGGACGCGGCCTCTTCGAACTGGAAACCGGACACGTACTCTCCTTCACTCAAGGGGCTGTTCGTGCTGGTGGGAACCGTGGCTGCGGGACGCTGCACGTCTTCCGCGATAGCGTCCGTGCCGTCCTTGGAGGCCTCCGCATCCGCGGCGGCCTCCTGCTCGCGCTGCTTCTCCCGGGCGGACTCATCCCGCACCGCGCGCTGCTCTCCTGCGGTCTGCACCATGCGCCGGTACAGGCGCCGGCCGGGGTTGACCAGCCACGGCAGCCGCAGCTTGCGACCGAGCGGGCTGGTCAGCACGCCCAGCAGCCCGACCGGCAGCGCGAGCAGCGCGGCCAGCAGGCGCCGGCCGTGGAAGCGGGCCGCGGACCGGCGCAGCGCCTGCCGGGCCGCCTTACGGGCCGGGGCCTTGCGGACCTGCGCGCGCTGAGCGGCGACGGTGCCGCCGGTCTTGGCGTCGCGCTTGTTGCGCTGCTTGGCGATCGCCGCATCCCGCAGTGCGCGAGCCTTTCGGGCGGTGCCGCCCATCAGGCGCCCGGCGGGGCCCGTGTGCTTGCCCAGCCGGCCGGTGCCTCCCGCGCCGGTCCTGGCGTTGCGGCGGGCGTCGGCGACCGCGCGGCGGGCATCCGTCGTCTGCTTCCGCTGCCCGCCACGCGAGCCGGCCGCATCCTTCTGCGCGGCCCGCAGAGCCTTGACCTGCCTCAACCGGCCCGCCACGCCCTCACCCGCGCCCGTACTGTGCTTGGGTGCTTGGTGCTTGGACAGACCGTGGCCGGTCTTGGTGAGTGCCGTTCCGCCGGTGCTGCCATGGCGGGCGGTGGGGCTGCCGTTGGTGCGGCGGTGCTGGCCGGGTACCTTGCCCGACCGGCCACCGGACCCCCGGGAGCGGAAGCCACCCGAGCGGCTCCCACCGCTGCCGTGACTGCCCGAACCGAAGCCGCGGTGCGCGGTCCTTCGGGCAGAGTCGCGGCCGGCGGTGCGGGCCGCAGTCCGGCGGGCGTCGCGGCGGTCGTTGGGCTTGTGGGAGCGGGCGGCGGCGACCGTGCCGAGGACGACCATGCCGGTAGCGGCCACTGCCGCGGCGATCGGCCCGCCCGCCAGGGAAGCGGCGGCGACCGCGCCGACGGTGCCGTTCGCACCCGACAGGACGAGCGGGACGATCGGCCAGCCGCCGGGCGTGTGGCCCACCTCCTTCACTTCCGTGGCTGCCGGTTTGGGCTGCTCGGGCGTCGGGGGTGGTGGGGTGGTGGGGGCAGCCGGAACGGCTACCGGTTCTGTGCTGAGGTCCGTCATGCTGTGAGCACTCCCTAGGAGTAGGGCCCGGCCGGGGTCTGTGAGAGGTCTTTCGGCCGGGCCTGCCAACGGTGTTCAGGCGGCGCGCTGTTCGTTGGGGTAGGCGCAGGTCACGCACATGCCGAGCATGGCGGGGATGACGTATCCGGCATCCCGCTTGCAGTCCGGGCAGGTGCGGCGCGCGGTGTTGGCCTTGGCAAGTGCCGCCCGTTTCGCGGGCGTCATCGGGCGAACGGGCTTGGCTTTGTCGATCTCGTAGAGGTAGGCGACCAGCGGGCCGCGCCGGTGGCGGGGCCGCTCGATCTGCGCGGCGACGTCCTGCCCGCCAGGCCGTAACCCGCGGGCCCGGAGCTGTCGGATCGTGGCCAGACCATCGGGCGCCAGTCGCCACGGGTAGACGGGTATGGAGGCCATCAGACGGCAGCCTCAGCCGGTCCGTCCCCGTCCTCGTCCGCGTTCTCGCGCAGCCGGTTGGCAACCCATCCGATCGACCAGCCGGTC
This sequence comes from Streptomyces sp. NBC_00386, assembly GCF_036063235.1. Classification (NCBI taxonomy): domain Bacteria; kingdom Bacillati; phylum Actinomycetota; class Actinomycetes; order Kitasatosporales; family Streptomycetaceae; genus Streptomyces; species Streptomyces sp. NBC_00386. The sequence continues at coordinate 8,253,199 of NZ_CP107950.1, read as the reverse complement.
TCTTCCGCGAGCTGCCGCACCGACTTCTCGCCCTCACGGAACGAGCGGAGGTAGGCGCGAGCGTTGTCCTCGGGCATCTTCGTGAACGGGGTCGGCCGACTGTTCACGGCGGTGTTCACGGCGCCGTTCACGGTGTTCACGCTCTCCCGCTCAACCGTGTCGCGGGAGGCCAGGGAGATGACCTCCCGGGCCTGCCGGTCGGCCCGTGAACGGTCCGCCTGTTCACGCTGTTCACGCCGCAACGCGTCCTCGCGCTGCTGCTCCTCGCGCCGGACACGTTCCTCGTATTCGCGCTGCTCACGCCGGGCCTCGGCCTCGCGGTCGAGGCGTTCACGCTCCATCCTGGCGTTGTGGTCGCGCTCCGCGGCCCGCTCGGAAGCCTCCCGGCCGGCACGCTCGCGTTCGAGCTGTTCGGCGTGATCGCGGGCTTCCTGTTCACGGTGTTCACGGGCCTGCTGCTCGCGTTCACGGTCGGCCCGCTCCTGCTGTTCACGCCGCTCGATCTCGGCAGCCCGTGAACGTTCGGTCCTCTCCACGGCCCGGTTGATCGCACGCCGGTAGGCGAGCCCCGCTTCCGCCGTGGCGATAAGCAGCAGCGGCGCCACGGAGTGGACCGCCACGCCGACCGCGTTGCCCTTGAGCGCGCTGTCCCCGACGTTCAGGAGCAGCGTCATCAGACCGGTCATCCACCGCAGCACCGCCGGCCACGCCCCGGAGCTCCCACCAAGGCGGGCCACGGTCGCATCGAGACGGACCACGATGACCACCGCCGTATCCACAACCAGTGGAAGGATCGGCGCGGTGCGGTCCCAGCCGTCCGGGGTGACCCGCTCGACCAGCGGCGTGACCGTGAGGACGGAGAACAGCACCGCACCCGCCGTGATGGCCCACGTCCCAGCGGAGAGCGTCTTCTCCGCAGACCGGATCTGCTCCGCGGACAGGGACTCAAGCATCGTGGTCCCCGTCCCCGGCGACCGCCCGCACGCTGTCGAGGGCGGACCCGTAGGCGATCAAGCGGACCTCGGCACCGGCGTAGGGGACGAACGCCTTGAGCACCCATGTGTCGCCGCACTGCTCGCGGAACTCCACCTGCTCCGGACGGATGTCCAGAGCCTTGCGCCAGACCTCGAACTCACCGAGCCCGTTGTGCAGAGACAGGTCCAGACGCTCGGGGTAGATCGGAGTGATGCCCACGGTCGGTGTGGGCAGGTCACCGTACTCAGCGGCCAGCGTGCGCAGTGCCCGCAGCGGAACGGACAAGTCGGCCAATGTCAGAAGTTCCCTCACGCCGCCACCACCGTTCCAGCAGCGCAGCGGCCACCCTGACGCTTCGTCGTGCGGCGCGAACGGCGGACAGTGGGGTGAGAGATGAGCGGACTCATACGCAGCAGGGACTCCGCGAACGCCGCGGCCTCCGGGTCGCTCTCGCGTAGCTCCGCGAGGACTTCCCGCGCCACGTCCAGCCGCGCCGCACGCTCCAGATCCGACTCCCGCACGGGGCCGGTGAACAACTCAAGATCGATACCGAACGCCAGCTCCGCGAACTCGGCCGGCGTAACAGCCACATGACCAGCAACGATGCACTTCATGGGTCGTGACTCCTTCATCAGCGGAACGGCCCAAACCAGCGGCCCCGGTGTTCGAGCACCGGGGCCGCACGCCGTGAAGTCGGACAACTCCGGCTCCCCGCGCCCCTGCCCGTACGTCCTCGCGCAGGGCGCGGAACGGACGGGCAGGAGAGGCAGCCGGCCGCAGCGTCAGTGCCGCGAAGCCTGGAAAGGGGCCCACATTTGTTCGGGCGCCGGCCGCGGGTCCGTACGGCGGCGCCTGTCGATGTCGTCGGTTCATGACCGACCTCCCCGTAGTCCGCAGGGATAGGGCTTCACCGGCCCGCCGTTGCATGGCGGACGGGTCCCGAGCCGGCGTATCGGGTGCGTCATCGTCACTGCTCTGACGCCAGCAGGGCGGTGCGTGACCAGGTGGCGTTCCGAAGGCTGACCCCCATGAAATGGAGGGTTGATCCCCCGGCCCGTTCTCCAGAGCTGGCACGCAAGGAAGTGACCGCCGGCGGCCTTCACCCATCCGCCACGGGGACGAGGACTCACACCCCGTCGAACTTGACGCCCTGTTGAGTTCTCAAGCAACGCATGCGCTTCCTTCGGGCCCCCTTCGGAGCCCTCCGGGCGTTTGTTGCAGTACCTGTTTTACAGGTACTGCATGGTGGTCCGTCAAGCCTGGCGCCGGAACCTCTTGGCTTTGCGCCGGGACTTCTTGGCGCACACTCAGAATTGCTCCAGGTCAGGGGAGTTGTTCACCCCGCGCGTAGACAGCTCTGGGAGTTCTGGCTACCGTCAAGAGCTCCCTAGACGTCCCAACGGGGGTACGCATGTCCAACGAACGCTTGCGCTCGGCCCTCTTAGCTCGGGGCATGACGATTCAGGGACTAGCTGAAGAACTTGAGGTCAACCCGAAGACCGTCGAACGTTGGATCACGCAGGGCAAGGTGCCTTACCGGCGTCACCAGTACGCGACGGCCGCAGCGCTGAAGGTCGACGTCACGACGCTGTGGGATGACACCCGCACGGTTGACAGTGCAACAGACCTCGCCAAGGCGGAGATTGGCACGGTCTACCCCCACCGGCACACGGTGCCTCCGGGGCTGTGGCGTGAGATCTACGGTCGGGCACAGAGCAGCTTTGACGTACTCGTCTACTCCGGCCTGTTCCTGTCGGAAGATCCGCTCTTCCACGACCTTCTAAAGGCGAAGGTGGCGGCGGGCGTGCGGGTGCGCATCCTGCTTGGGGATCCTGGCAGCGCGGCCGTCCGGCAGCGCGGTGTAGACGAAGGCCACCGGATCATGGCCGGCAAGATTCGCAACGCCATGGTGCTTTACCGTCCGCTCATGCGGAGTCACCCGGACATCGGGTTCCGGCTGCATGACTCGACTCTCTACAACTCGATCTACCGGGCTGACGACGAGATGCTCGTCAACCCCCACGTCTACGGCATCGGCGCCTACCTCGCCCCTGTGCTGCACCTGCGACGCCTGGCCGATGGCGGGTTGTTCGACACGTACGCGAATAGCATCGAACACACCTGGGAAAACGCGCGTCAGATCACCGACGCGGACTACGCGAGCAACACTGGAGCCTGACCATGGGACGGATCGACTACCTTCACGACCCCGAAGCACCGCCGGCCAACTCGGTTGTGCCGTCGGTCGTCGCGTTCGTACAGAACGACGTGGGGGAGGTACTGATGATCCGGCGGTCCGACAACGGCCGTTGGGCGCTGCCCGGCGGTGGCCACGACGTAGGGGAGTCGATCAGTGACACCGTCGTCCGGGAGGTCTGGGAAGAGACCGGGATCAAGGCGGAAGTCCTCAACATGTCCGGGATCTACACCGACCCGGGGCACGTCATGAAGTACGACGACGGGGAGGTCCGGCAGCAGTTCAGTATCTGTTTCCGCGCCCGGCCAGTTGGTGGTGAGGTGCGTACGAGCAATGAGACGACAGAGGTCCGCTGGGTTACCCCGGCGGACCTGTCTCAACTCGACATCCACCCCACAATGCGGCTCCGGATCGAGCACGCCATGGACCGGACGCGCGACGTCCCCTACATCGGCTGACGCTTGGCGGCGGCCACCCGTTCGAGCACTCGCGAAGTGCTGGCGAGGATCTCCGGCTCGGCACGCCGGATGAACGTCCCGATCAGACTGTCGGGCCCGTACCGTCCGGTGATCTCGTTCACTCGGTCGATCGGGTTCGTGGGCGTGCCGTCCGGTGTGGTGTTCATGTCGCAGAAGCACAGCGCGTCGTTGAGATGCGCGTGCTCGCGCGGAAACTCGCCCTCCAGCTCCTCGCGCAAGCCTCGCGCGTCCGCCTCCATCCATGAACACGAGTGGTGCGCGACGAGGTTGATGACTCGCTCGTCAGCCTTGGCGACGTCTCGGAGGTAGCGGGCGCCGTCAAGGGGGTGAAAGCCGGTCTTGGCAAGGTCGGGGGAGTACCCGATGTCATGCAGGGCGGCCGCGGCTTCGAGCAACGCGGCGTCTTCGCCGAGGATGGGCGCGATCGTGCGGGCCCGTTCGGCAACGCCCTGCGAGTGCCGCCATCGGCGCGGAAGCGGCTCAGCCAACAACGACTCAGCCAGGGGATAGGCCCACTCCGTCAACTCCGACAAGCTAGGAACACTCCTCTCGAATCGGCACGGCGCGGACTGTCCGCACCCTGCCCTGCCCCCCGCTCGCCAGCACGCCAGCGGACTCCATCTTGTCCAGAGCCTTGGTCACTGTGGGGCGTGAGACTCCGAACCGCGTTGCCAGTGCGGAGGCACTGGGGAACGCTTGCCCTACTTGCAGCTTCTCAGCCGTGATGATGTCCGTGATTCGCTGTTCCAGCGGGCGCCGGTCTACAGGGGCGCCGGTTCGTACGACGCGCCATCGCCCGCCCCTCGCTGGTGCGGCTACGCCTTCCAGCCGCAGCACACCGAACGCGCGGACTGCGACCCCCCGCGAGACCTTGTGATCGCGCATGATCTCTGCCAGAGACGGCAGCTCCGTCATGCTCGGGTCATCCTTGATCTGCCTTTTCACCGCGTCGGCAATCTTCAGGAAGGTTCCCCTAGGGTTGGCCTGCTGCGACACTCGCTCTCCCTCTCCGCTCAACCGTCGTCGCCCTCAAGACTCCCACGACTCCTGACCGATGCCGAGGGGCCAGGATGCGGGCCAGCGAGCGCTCGCGACCACCCAGAAGTCCGCAGCTGAACGCCGCAATCGACATCACTCTGTGGGGCATGCCGCTCGTGCCATGGGGCCGCGGCTGGGCAGGCCGCGGACAGTTGCTCGCCACACGGCGACAGCCACCCAGCCCTGCGGCCTGCGATGGGGCCGCAGCCTCGCAGGCCGCGGACGGTTCGGTACGGGTGTGCTGGCGCACTTCGGCCTGTGCCTGAGATGGGGGCCGCGGCCCGGCAGCCCACAGACAGGCGGGACGACTTCACCGTGGTCACGGACCGTATGGACCTGCGATGGGGCCGCGGACGGAATGGCCGCGAACAGTGTCGAGCGGCCGGTTCGGCGGCATCGACTGCGTGTGCCTTCGCCGGGGCCGCGCGGCCGGGAGGTCGCGGGCAGGTCACCGACGCCGTCACGACAGCGATGAATGCGTAGCTGCGATGGGGCCGTGGCCGGGCAGACTGCGGACAGTGGATGTAGGTCAACACCGCGGGCAACCTCAACATCCTGCGATGGGGCCGCGGCCGGCCGGGCCGCGAACAGTGTCCCCGTGGGGGACCGCAGTGGTCGTGCTGGACACCCTGCGATAGGGCCGCGGCCTCGCAGGCCACAGACAGTGCGTACCGCGACGGCGGGATGAACACGACCACGCACCTGCGATGGGGCCGCGGCCTGGCAAGTCGCGGACAGGCAACAAAGGCCAGGATGTACACCCGACTCTCTGCCCCTGCAATGGGGCCGCAGCCTTGCGGGCTGCGGACAGGCCGCGTCCTCGCACCATGGCGGCTGGCTATGACTACCTGCGATGGGGCCGCGGCCGGGCAAGCCGCGGACACGACGGTCTCACCACGCCTTGTCTTGCCGTGGTAGATCCTGCGATGGGGCCACGGCCTGGCAGGCCGCGGACAGCACAGCCAGAACCCGAGTTCTTCCTGCTCGGCGTTGTCCCTGCGATGGGGCCGCGGCCAGCTAGGCCGCGGACAAGTCGTAGTCGATGCCACCTGCCGTGGGGTACTGGTGCCCGCGATGGGGCCGCGGTCGGACAGGCCACGGACAGACGCGAGCGGCGACGTCATCGATATCTACTACGCGATCCTGCGATGGGGCCACAGCCAGCAAGCCACGGACAAGTGCGCCTGAGTAAGATTCTGCAGCATTGCGACCATCCTGCGATGCGGCCGTGCCCTGGCAGGCCGCGGACAGTTGGGGCGGAGTCGGCGGACAGACCACATGGGAACTCCTGTGATGGGGCCGCGGCCGAGCAGGCCGCGGACAGCTCGGCCTCGGCTACCGCACCCGCGCCTGTCTGTACCTGCGATGGGGCCGCAGCCGGACGGGCCACGGACGGACGTTCCTGATGATGCTTGCGACGAACCACAAGCCCCTGCGATGGGGCCGCGGCCAGACAGGCCGCGGAAAACCGCTCCCCCGTCATCGTTGGCATCGACCCCGCGCGACTGCGATGGGGCCGTGGCCGGGCAGGCCACGGACAATCCACAGGTCCGCCAGGTAGCCGTTCGTCTTCGGATACCTGCGATGGGGCCGCGGCCTAGCAGACCGCGGACAGCGGCAACACCAATATCACCCAGGGCTACCTGTGGCGCCTGCGATGGGGCCACGGCCAGCAAGCCACGAACAAGTGCGCCTGAGCAAGATTCTGCAGCATTGCGACCATCCTGCGATGCAGCCGTGCCCTGGCAGGCCACGGACAGTTGGGGCGGATTCGGCGGACAGACCACATGGGAACTCCTGCGATGGGGCCACGGCCGGGCAGACCGCGGACAGCAGAATGGACTGCCCTAGCAGTGGGCTGGTAACGGCCTGCGATGGGGCCACGGCCTGGCAGGCCGCGGACAGTTTTTCGAGCGTACGGCCGAGGGCACGCCGTGCGTCCTGCGATGGGGCCGCGGCTGGGCAAGCCACGGAAGTCCCTCCCAAACCGTAACGCGTGGGCCACGTTCAAACTCCTGGGATGGGGCCGCGGCTGGCGAGGCCGAGGACCGCCATGGACAACCCGGACACCGTGACGATCACGCTCCTGCGATGGGGCCGCGGCCGGGCAAGCTGCGGACAGCTTCAACGGTGTGTGCGGGCACATGCACGTCCCGGACCTGCGATGGGGCCGCGGCCGGGCAAGCCACGGACAGCTGCCGATCGAGGTGAAGCTGCCTCCGACGACAGACCTGCGATGGGGCTGCGGCCGAGCAAGCCGCGGACAGGCGGGGCATCCGGGTCGGGCGCGCACCCGCGATAGCGCCTGCGATGGGGCCGCGGCCAGCCAAGCCACGGACACTCGACGGCAAGCAGATTCTGGGCCCGCTGGACGGGTGCCTGCGATGGAGCCACGGTCGAGCCTGCCGCGGACAGTGTCGATCAGCCGCTTCGGCGGCATCGACTGAGGGCGCCTGCGATGGGGCCGCAGCCGGAACAGACCACGGACAACGAAGAGATGTGGCGCGGGAACGGCATGGAGCGGGTCCTGCGATGGGGCCGCGGCAAGACCGGGGCAAGACGAGCGGCTGATCATGTGGTGGGCGCACGAGTACCTGCGATGGGACCGCAGCCGGGCAGGCCGCGGACAGGAGCCAGGCGTCGGCCAGGTTGCGTGCGTGGAGGTACCTGCGATGGGGCCACGGCCGGGCAGGCCGCGGACAGCCGGCCGGTGCCGAACTGCTGCGCACGGAAGTGGTGCCTGCGATGGGGCCGTGACCGGGTAGGCCGCGGACAGACAAGGGCAAGGGCCTCGCGGGCGCCATGCTCCAACTCCTGCGATGGGACTGCGGCCTGGCAGGCCGCAGACACCACAGCCAGAACCCGAGTTCTTCCTGCTCGGCGTTGTCCCTGCGATGGGGCCACGGCCTGGCGAGCCGCGGACAGACGCCATGTCTGCGCTGCAGAGCGTTGTCGACACGGAGCTGCGATGGGACCGCGGCCGGGCAGGCCGCGGAAAGGCCGGGAGCGCCGTCGGCCCGGTTGAAGTCGTCGGTCCTGCGATGGGGCCGCGGCTTGGCAGGCCGCGGACAGTCTGGATGAAGACCACAGCACAGTTGCCGGTCACCCGCCAGCGATGGGGCCTCGGCTGGGTAGGCCGCGACAGGACAAGGCCCGTGGCGTCTCCGCGTATGGAGCCGTCACTGCGATGGGGCCGCGGCTTGGCAGGCCGCGGACAGTGGGCGGATCCGGCGCGCACACGCTCGCGATCACGAAGCTGCGATGGGGCCGCAGCCGGGCAGGCCACGGACGGCCCGGATAGAAGGCGAGGGGAGGGACCAGTTCGCCCTCCTGCGATGGGGCCGCGGCCGAGCAGGCCGCAGACAGTAGCGTTCGCGCCCGAGATGACGCCGTAGGTCTTGACTCTGCGATGGGGGCGTGGAGAGCTGGCAGTCCCTATTTGAGATCGAGATCGACAAGGTCCTGCGATGGGGGCGCGGTCGGGTAGACCGCGGACAGTCCACGGGTCCGCCAGGTAGCCGTTTGTCTTCGGATACCTACGATGGGGCCGCGGCCAGGTAGGCCGCGGACAGGACAGGCTGGTTGAACGAGTCGGACCGCAGGTAGTGCCGGCGATGAGGCCGCAGCCGAGCAGGCCGCAGACAGCACGTTCACCGTCGGCCTGGTCGCCCCAGACCCGCGCCTGCGATGGGGCCGCGACCTGGCAGGCCGCGGCCAGTACCACGTGGTACACGGCGGCCGCGGACAGGACCCCGTGCAGATCGTTCTCAACGAGGACGTGAAGGACCTGCGATGGGGCCGCGGCCGGCCAGGCCGCGAAAAGCGGTCGGCGGACAGACACCTTCCGGGAAGCGCGGAGCCCTGCGATGGGGCCGCGGCCGAGAAGGCCGCGGACAGGGCCGGGTAGCGCTTCATTTCGGTGCCGGTCCAGATCCTGCGATGGGGCCGCGGCCTGGCAGGCCGAGGACAGCCGCGCACGTGGCCCCCGGTGTGCAGCCGCTCGACCCCCTGCGATGGGGCCGCAGCCTGGCAGGCCGCGGACAGGCCGCGTGAGCTGCAGGGTTCTGTGTTTGGCCTGGCAGTCGTGTCGCTTTTCAGAACGGATAAGTGTGACGCTTTCGGACATTACGATTCGGTGGGTTCCGCGTGTCGCCGGTGTGCTTGCGGTTCCGAAGTGAGGGTCGGGAGAAGGAGGCCCAAGCCGAAGTGACTGTGGCGGCCGAGGGCGATCGGTCCGCTGAGGGGTTCGTCGAAGCTGAGATGGAGTCCTCGGCTAGGGCGGTTGTCGTTACGAGTCTCGCGTTTCGTCCAGCGGTGTTGGGTGTAGAGCGGCCAGTCGCCTTGAAGAATCTTGCTATGGGCGGGGGCGGGGTGTTGGCGGTGGCCGAGTTCGCGGACCGCTTCGGCGGTGAAGAACTCGGTGAGTGTCTGGCGTTTCTTGGGGTGCCGCGTTGGGACGAAAGGGGTGAGGCTGGTGTAGCGAGTGGCGGGTTGGGTCCATTCGGCGGGGAGGACGTCGGCCGCTGCTCCGTAGGCGGTGACACGAAGGTGGAGGCGGCGTGGGCCCGGGACGCCTTCCGGAACGCCGATGGTCCCGGTGGTGGCTTGATGGATGGCCTCGAGTTCCTCGGTGTCGAGTCCTCCCGGGGCCCAGATGATGATTTCGTCGATGCGGCGGTCGTGGTTGCTGTCCCAGGGCAGGAAGTGGGCGTGGTGGTGGCCAGTAAGAGGCGTGCCGTCGGCGGCCTTGCCGGCGAGGTTGCTATGGCGCGGGGCCTGCCTGCCGTTGCCGGGGGTCAGGGGCTTGATGCAGCGGGATCGGAGTGTGTCGGTGAGCGGCAGGGTCTGGGTGAGCGGGGGAAGTACGGGGCCGTTGATGGTGAGCCGGACCGCAATGATCTTCTCCGTCTTGCGTTTGGCCCTGGGCCGGTGCGCTGATAGCTGCGCGTGGGGGTGCGTGAGGGGTGTCGCGTAAGACAGGAGCCGGCTGCCGGGCGGGTAGAGCAGTGAGCGGGCTCGGACATCGGTGGGGCGCATGGTGAGCCCATCGAGGTCCAAGGGGATGGTGGGCGCGAGGAGTTCGAGGTTCGTCCACCCGTTGGGGGCGAGGTCATCGTCGTTGAGCTGGACGGCTGGGATGTGGGTGTCGGTGGGGATGTCGTCGACGCTGGTCAGCAGGCGGGCTTCGACGATGCTGTCCGCGCGGCCGAGGTAGGGCAGGGATTCGGCCAGTTGGGCCAGGGTTTTGGCCTGGTCGGTGGCGAGGTCGCCGGGCCATTGCACGTAGACGGTTGCGTCACCGCCAAGGACGGCGAAGGCGTCCAGGGCGAGGTCGGTGCCTGCGCTGCTGCCGGAGCGATGGGTGCTGTCGGGGAAGTAGTGGCGGCTATGGCTGAGGTGGTGTGGCGGGATGCGGTAGGTGGGCGGGGAGGACAGCCGGACGAGCACCTGGTGGACTTGTTCGGCGTCCAGGTCGGGGCAGCGTTCTTTCCAGGTGGAGTAGAGGGCGCGCAGGATGCGCCAGGGTGAGGGGGGCAGTTCGACGGCGCCTTCGTTGACGAAGTGTCCCCAGGGGGTGGCGTGGTACCGCTTCCAGGGGAAGTGCAGAGCGAGGGTGATCACTGGGCGCCGCCTGCGGTCTTCTTCTTGGGCTTTTCGCCGTTCCACAGCACGGTGAGGGCGCCGTGGGTGGGAAGGCCTGCGGTGATTTGCGGGAGGAGCTCGGCGATCCGGGCGGTGATTTCGTCGCGTTCGGGGAGGTCTCCGGCGTTGCCGGTGGGCTTGGCGACGGGTTCGAGGTCGCAGGCGGTGCGCAGCCGCAGGCCGCCGTCGAGGAAGCTGCGGATCTCCCACAGAGCCAGCATGGTGAGGAGTTCGGTGCGTAGCTCGCCGAGTCCGTAGGAGCGCAGCAGGGCGGTGTCGATGGCGAACATCGCGCGGATTTCGCGTGCGGTCCATTCCACGCGGTGGAAGGGGACGGATCCGTAGCCTTCGCTGGTGCCGCCGGCCCCTTCACTCTGGTCGCCGAGGGCGTGCCGGACGCTGTCGCTCTTGCGTCCGCCGCTGACGGCGCGGCGGACGTCGTGGGCTTCGATGACGGCGGAGACGGCGCGGGTGAAGCGCGGCTGGCCCCACCACGCTTTGTTGTTGAAGAAGGTGCCGTGCAGCAGCACGAAGGGGTCCAGGCCCATGAGCGCGTCGGCCATGGCCGGGAAGTTGAGCGGCTTGTCGTTTTCCAGCCCCAGTCGGCTGGCGATGACGTCGAGCATTTTGGTGCCGTCGAGGGTGGCTTCGCGGACGAAGGCGGAGGCGATCCGGTGGGCCTCGATGCGGCTGGAGGTCAGGAATTCTTCGGGGGCGCTGGCGCGGTGGACACGGATATAGGGCAGGTCGGCGATGAGGTCGACGGGCTGCTGGGCGCCATGATCCCAGGCGGTGGCCTCCAGGCGGTTGGCCATGGACTGCACGGACTCCACCAGGAGGGACGGGGTAGTGCTGCCGTCGTCGGCGAAGGTGTCGAAGGTGGAGGCGCCGATGTCGGGGAAGCCAGTGGGCTGGAAGGTCGATCCGAAGGCCGGGCGCAGGGGGACCTCGAAGCGGATGCGGTGGAGATCGGTGGTGATCACAGAGTGCCCTTTCAGGTCTTCAGGTGGTGACGGGGGATGCCTTGTCGGGGCGGGTCACGGTCGCTGCGCTCAGCGCCTTGGTGCGGTCGCGGGTACGGACGCGCATCAGGAGTGCGGCGGCCAGGCGTGTGCCGTCGGTGTGGTGCGCGGCCACGGCGCCGGCGCGGTCCGGTGGGCGGCCGACCATCGGTCGGCATCCGGCGAGTTGGAGCCGCAGCAGCGCGTCGTCGAGAACCCCGGCGGAACCGGCAGCAATCAGGCGGGCGATCCAGTCGGGGCGCGGGCGCAGCGTCGCGGTGAAGGTGACGGGGTCCGGTCCCCAGGTGGAGACCAGCCGGAACGGGTCGGTGGCGAAGAACGGCAGCAGCACGGACAGCACCGGGTTCAGTGCGTGTCCGTGGTGTGCCGGGGTGGGCTGGCTGGTGGTCCAGCCCAGGGCCATCAGGCCGCGCAGGTAGTTGGCGGTCCGCTCGTCATCGCACTCCCCGTCGACGAAGCTTTCGAGGGCCGGGAGTGCCGCGGTCTGCCCGGCGGGGAATTCCGCGGCGGGTGGTTCCGTGTCACCGGGCGAGGCTTTGAGGGTCTGCAGGCGCAGGCGGTGGGCCTGGGCGAGTGCCTGGGCAAGGGTGGAGCCGAGGAGTTCAGTGCCTGTGGCGGGGCTGTCGGCCCACACCAGGCGGTCCCTGCTGCGTGTCACCCGGGTCAGCAGCGGCCGCAGCGCGGGTATGGCGCGCTCGGTGCGGGTCTCGGCGAGGGAGGCCAGGGCGGAGGCCAACTGCAACTCCAGTTGCCTGGCAATACCGGGCGGGGGTTCCCAGATGCGGGCTTGGCGCGGCTGGTAGGGGGCGATGTCCTGGCGGAGGCGTCCGGAGCGGGCGACGGCCTCGTGCAGGTGGCCGAAGGCGATCACGAAGCGGGCCATGGCGGTGGTGTCGCTGCCGGTGACGGCGGAGAACAGGGCTTGGTCACACTGGCGGAGCAGGGCGGCCACTCCTGCGGGGATCTTGTCTTTGCGGCGGAGCCGAGTCAGCCAGATGTACGGTTCTGCGAGCAGGGTGTGCTCGTCGCGTAGGGCGACGGGGACGTCTGTGGCCCGGATGGCGATGGGGTTTTGGCCGAGGCGTTCGACGATGACGAATCGGCGGAATGCGGCCAGGTTACGGTCGACGCCGAGGGCGGAGATGGCCAGGGCGAACAGCAGGCCGTCTTTGGCCTGGGACCCGGCCCATCGTGCCCGGCCCTCACCGAAGAGCTGTTCGAGTTCGGCGAGGTTGGCGGGCCGCTCCCACAAAGGTGCCCAGATCTCGCCCTTGGCAGTCTCACCGATCGAGGCGGTGGGGTGCCCGATGGGGGTGGCGTGAACGCTGAACGGCCACGCCGCCCCCGGCTCGGCGGCGTTGCGGCGGACCGCGGCGCTGGCGAACAGCAGCAGTCCCTCGCAGGTCAAAATGGTGCGCCAGGGGTTGACGAAGCCTTGCTTGTCGGGTTCGCCCCAGATGGAGGCTAGGACTCCTCCGGCGCGGCCGGGGTCGAACTGGCCGACGGCTCCTCGCCTGTACGGGATGTCTTCGCCACCGGTCAGGGCGGCGCGTGCCCATGCGGCGGCACGGCTGTGGTCGGCTTCGGGACCGAGGACCAGGGAGAGATGCTGGAGGTAGGTGGCGGACAGCTCCTGGCGGCCGAAGTTGCCGCCCGTGCCGGCCACCGGGTTGAAGTGGACATCCGGACCGCTGAGGACAGCAGCCACGTCGATCCACGGCAGCGCCTCATCGGGGAAGATGTTGCGGCACAGGCTGATCACCGACTGCTTGTGCTGTTTGACCCACAGGCTCTCACCCGCCCAGCCGCGCGCACGCCCTTCGGTCACGACCGTGCGGCCTGCGGCGATGGCCTCTCGCAGGATCGCCAGGCGTGGGTCGTGGCTGCCTTCGATCTGGGCCAGGGCTCTTTCGGCTTCCACGCTCTTGCCGTTGCCGGCGAACCCCGCACCGGCATTCCACGGGGAGACGATGGGGCTTGGCTGGTACGAGCTGACGAGCCACGCCGTCAGCTCGTCGACACTAAATGCGCCGGTCAGGACGGGAAGGTCGTCTGCCCACCGCAGCCCTGTCGTGGGGTCGTGCTGGCTCGCCAAAATACGCAGCAGGCCGAGCGCGCTGAGGTAGCCACCCAGTGTCGTGGCGCGCAATCCGCGCAGCGGAATCTGGATATTCACCACAGCACCTCCTGCTCGAACGCACCCGCCGGTGCGGGAATCGGGAGCGGGGCGGCGGAGGGCTGCTCATCCGATGAGATGGCCTGGTCCTGCGCGGACGGCGGTGTGCGGTATGCCTGGCTGGCCCGCCAGTCCGCGACACGCACGAGCCCCTCCAGCAAGGCCAGTCGAAACGGCCCAAGCCTGGATAGCAGTTGGGAGGTCCGCTGCGTCCAGGAGGGAGCTCCCTCCTGCCCCCCGCCGAGAAAGAGCACCGACGGGTCGACGACGATGCGCGGAAGCACTTTCCCGCCCGGCAGCTCGACTGGACCGACCTCGTCCGCCGGTTCGACGCCCAGGACCCGGGGCGGCACGCGTTCGGCCTCGCCCGGCATGGAACGCACCGACATCCGCACCTTGCCGTGGTGAGCTGCCGCAAGGTAGGCGATCAAGTCCGAGTGCTCGCTGCCTTCCAGGAGGGTGCTGTCCGGATGCAACAGTGCCAGCGCACTGATCAGTTCATGCCGGAAGTACTTACGCTCGTGCCGGCCCATCGGGTGACGCGATTTTGCCCAGGGTCCTTCGTCCGGCGGCTGCTCGCCTTCTGGACAACTGCGGCGGACCGTGTTGGCGAACACGGAGTGCGCCTTCCCCAGGTCGTGATAACGACCGGCCAGCCGAGCAGCCTCCAGATGCCCGGCGGAAATCCCGTCCAACGGAGCCAAGCCCTCTGCCAGCAGCCCGACTTCCCGTTCGACGTCCTCAAGGTGCTCGATCAGGCCCACCCACCGGTCGGCGCAGGAGGCATCGTCCTTGCTCATGCCATCCGGAACCTTCCCAGTCCGGGCGCGGGAGGTCACCGGGCCTCGGTGCTTGAGGCCCCATCCGAGCTTCGAGTCGTACCAGCCCGAGGCGGTAGAGGTCAGCAGCACCGTGCCGGGGTGGATGTCGGCGAACTGGGCACGACGCCAGGCGCCCTCCGCCGCATCCAGAACCCACAACGGGCCCAATGAGTCCTTCAGGATCGTCTTGAGGTCCCGGACCGGTGCGGCGCACAACTCGTCGCGGGCAGGAAACGCCTCACGCTCGCCCGGCCTGCCATCCGTCAAGCTGCGCCACGCCACCAGGGCCGTAGTGTCCTGGCCGTCTCTGATCCACTGGGAGACGTCGATGTCCGCACCGCTCAGGTCGGGCATGGTGTCGAACAATTGCAGCAGGTCACGGCGCCGCAGGAGCGGATGGACAACAGGCTTGGGGACGACGGGCATCTCCTGGAGCCTCGTGGAGGTAACCCAGGCTCCCTCCAACGAGGTGAGTGCCTCCACCGTCGTCTCGCCATCCTCTTGCTCATACGGCGCGTACTGCCCCCGCCCGGAGGGAGGCGGGGCCCACAGCAGGTTGGCGCCTTCCGGGAACTCACCGGCGCGGTTGCACCGGCCAGCCCGCTGAACTACCGAGGAGAACAAGGCCGCCTCGGTGAACAGCACACGAGATGAGAGATCGACTCCCGCCTCCAGGACCTGGGTGCACACCACGATCTGGCCAGCAGCAGATAACGGAGTCTTCAGGTCGTTCATCAGGCTCTCCCGCTCGGGTGGCCGGAACCGGGAATGCAACAGCACCACCTCCGGCCCGCCCCGGCGAACGAGTTTGGTCAAGGCCGCCTGAACTGCCACGGCGCGCTCTACGGTGTTGAACACCGCGATCGTCCGTGTCCCCGGCACATGACGCGCCACCAGGACCTGCGCAATGCTGGCCGGGTAGGCCACCGCCGCCTCGGGCACCACCACCCGCTCAACCCGCCGCACCGAGTTCAACCGCACCGCCAGGCCACCGACCCGGTCTTCCTCCCCCAGTTCCACCACACCTCGCACCTCGCGGTGGTCGAGCGTGCAGACCTCTTGCGGCACAAGCGTCGCCGACATCCACATCGACCGCGACGGCGCGCCCGTGCCCAAAACCTCGCGTAAACCCTGCAGTTGCGCCGAGGTCGGCAGTCCCGGCCCCATCAACTGCGTCTCGTCAAAGACGAACTGCACGCCGCTGTGGAGAAGCCCGAACGACACAGGCCACTGGGCACGCGACTCCCCATACCCGCGCATCAACAGCCGGGACAGCAGCATGTCCTGAGTTCCAATGAACACGGCGGTCCGCGAGGGCTCCATACGCCATGCGTCATCGTCGCGGTCCTCGCCCCCCATGAAGACGTGGACCCCCACCACCCCGGCCAGTCCGGCCCCGGCAATCCACTCTCGTACGACCGCCGCTGTCTGCTCGACAAGCGACCGCAGCGGTAGAACGAACACCAGCCACCGGGCCTCGCCGGCACGGACCTCGGCGTGAGGATGCTCCAGACGGCGCCACAACCAAGGCAGCACCCCAGCCGCAGTCTTACCCGCTCCTGTAGGAACCCGAAGCAACTCCGGCAGACCCTCCGCCGCGAGCCGCTCCTGGTACGGATACGGCCTCGCATCCGCATCGTTCATCGCAGCACGAAACATCTCTACGAACGTCCGATCCACGCACACCCCTCCCCAAATGCGGTGCAGTTGGCAGCTACGCCGCATACTGGCACCCCCCACTGACAACCGCCGCCGAAACCACCATGAACGGGAGCGCACCAGGGGCGGTTCGCGCCCCCGTGCGATGGGTGCCTGACACAGCTCCGACACAGTCGGTGCCGCTGGCGTCCTCCGACTGCGTGTGCGCAGGCGCCAATCACGGGCTGGGCGAGGAGGTACTGAAGACACCGCTGCCCGACGTACTGGACTGGTCCTTTGCTCTGGCGCCGGTGTGGCGGCCAGGATCCGGCAGCGTGGAGATCGACCGCGCGCGTCCGCGCATCGCCGGCCGAAGCCCGTACAGCCGACACGGCATACGCGTTCACCCGCCGTCAGCCGCATGGACAACTTCGAAACGAAGCGGAGACTGGAAGAGACGGAAGGGGAGTCGGTGGCGGAGACGGAAGCGGTGGCCCGTGTCGTGGCGCAGTTCGCTGATCATGTGCAGTGGGTGCGGGCGTGGCCGGACAAGCCGACCTGGCGTGACCGATTCCGCCGATGGGCGTCCCCCGAGTCCTACCGCTTCGACCCGACCGCCACCCCACCGAAACCCTGGGTCGACCGGCCCGCTGGCCACTATGAGCGCACAGGTTGGCGCATCCGAGCGGCCTACCACAGATCCGACCTGGCTTTCGAGGTCGAGTACGTGGCATGCGATCAATGCAAGATCGGCTGGGTGGAATCGCCTTACACCTCTGAGGGCTACAAGCGCTGCGGCCTGGCTTCAGCCGCTCTCCGGTCTCTGCGCCGCGTCTATCCCGGGCTCCAGTGGCACACGGGAGGCGGGCACTTCCGGGAGTCCGAGCCCTTCTGGGAATCCGTCAGCGCGGACGTTCCCGGGGGCTACACCCGGCGGGAAAGGTGTCATCACTTGGAACCGTGACGAGCGCGGTGAAAGCAACGACTGACTAGCCTTCAGTGACAGGGTTCGAGTCGGGAAGTGAGACACTCCTCATCACTGCCGCCCATCGTTCTTGTTCGCCTAGATTCTTTGCGAAACCGATCAATTGTTGAACAAGCGGCGTCACCGCCTCCGCCCAATCTTCAGGCTGTGGCTGTATGTTTAGACTCTTGGCTAGCACATTGCGCATTTGGTCGTCGATTTTTCCCTCTTGAACGCGCATGATGACTTCTTTGATTAGTGACGCGCGAATGGGAACTGAAATAGCGGCTTGTTCGACTATAGATCGAATGGCCCCACATCGGACCCAGACGTCCTCATCGTCGAGGCGGTCTAGCAAAGCCGAAGAGCTACCAGGACTCGGATGCATTCCAAGCGCGTGAACCGCTCGCCATCGTACAACTGTAGTACCGTGACGAGAATTGTCGGCGAGTTCTTCTATCGCCGACTGGTTCAAAGAGCAACGCCGAAGCGAATTAGCTAGCGCCCATCCCTCTAGCGACTCGGAAGAGCTTATTCGGCGTACGACTTGAAGATCCACGGGCAACTTGTCTTCTAGACTGAAGAGTTCCCGCCATGCCGAGAATTCAGGATCCGCTGACTGATTTCGCGCGGAGATTTTGATTAGCTCTTCTCGGTCCTGCGCACGCAACATTATTCTAGCAAGGTTCGACCCATTTATACGCAGAGCATCTGAGACCTCTTCAACGGTGGAACGTACACAATCCCACCTCTTTTCCGCCAGCATTGCGAGGATAGAGCAGATCATGTCACTAGATACGCGATCTTCCACGAGTGAATAGCCTGCGGCAGAGTAATTCCAGTCGTAGACCAATGCAATGAATCGATCGGCGCAGCGGGTATCCCCTATTTGCTCGACTGTCAGCCGCAGAGCGTCAAATGAGGCGGCGCCCAAGGTAACTTGCTCGAATGAGCGGATGCACCATTCTGAAAGGTTGTGAGCAAGGTGGCGCGCGGCGAGGTAGTCATGAAAAAGATGGTGCGTAAACCATGCTTCGTCTCCTTCCGTACGCAGAACACCCGCCTCAACCAGCTGGCCCACTGTTTTCTCATCGGTGAACGTGTAAAACTCTCGCAGATCCATCACTCGGCTGGATTTTGCCCGATAGGCGCGAAATGCAGCGAAGGAAAGCGAGTCCAGAGCTTCGTCCCGTATGTTCAATTGCTCTTTGTAGAAGTGTTCGATGGTGGTGGCCCCGCTAATCCCAACCTGCACTGCGTCAAGGGCCTTGTCCAAGAAAAATGGACGTGAAACGATTTCTAGGTCCGTAGGCAGCTCGTTTTCCCTTTTGCTTGCCAGCCACACCCTCTCTATCTCGTCCTCAGGTAGCGGCAAAACGGTGGAGAGCTGCCAGCGATCGAGAGCGATAGGCCGGCGTGCAAGTCTGTCAGTGACGACAACGCACAGGAATGGGTACCGTCGCGCGAGTTCGTCCAGAGCCGCCAAGGCTGGCTGTATGTACTCGCGTGAAGCTTCGTTCAAGCCGTCAGCCAGAACTATCGTGCGCGGTACCCAATTACGGGACTTGAGTACATCCTTTAGCGAGGGATGAGAAAGTTCCACGATAGCGCGCAGCACAGACTCCATGTCTCCAGCTGGTACGCCCGTTCCAGGCAGCTCCCGAAGAGAGATCCATACAGGGATATCTTCAGTCTCAGAGACTTTTTGAGCCAGTCGGGCGAGTATCCACGTTTTTCCGCTGCCCGCTTCAGCCGAAATTAACACACGCCCAGCATCGGACGCCTGACCTATGAGCTCTCCCTCCTCGGTGACACGTGAAGAAGAACCATTGAACAGGTCCTCATACGTCGGGAACCATGACAGCTGAGGCCGGAATGACAGCTTGCCGTTAAGGATTTTGGATGCGTGCCACCGACTCTGTGAGCGCATTTCCGTCCACAGCTTTGCTTCGACTTGCTCTCGATCTTCCACGCTTTCACCTCAGCGGACGAGTGCTGGTTCCTCTTTGAGGAATTCGCGAACCAGTCTATGTGTAAAATCGCTGGCCATTGCGGAGGCAGGCTCTTTCCATTTTCGCCTGTCAGTATTATTCCCGGCGGAGTCAATCAAGTCGGATATGCAGCGGACTATCAAAAGCCTTGGGTTGTATGAAGGGTTATTTCTTGCCGAAGCCACGGCCCTGCATACACCGGTCGACTCCATGTCTATGGCTATAGCGTCGTCATAGTTATCTACAATCCATTTCTGCTCCTCGGAGTTGGGATCTCCATAGACCTTATCTCCTGCAACGAGACTAGTGTCGCTATGTACCTTGCACTCTCGGAATATATTCCGGTCCAGGTTGCTCCGCAGTTTATCCCAATCGTATCCGATATGTGCAGCATAATGAGCATGCGCCTTTATTGAAGGATGGTCATAGGGCACAAAGCGCTCTTGTCTTCCGTTTGAGCTCAGTTTGGCGAAGGAGCAGTAGTGGACGTATTGCGGGACGACAATGTCGCCAATAGAAATATCGTCCCTGTCGTTAATTCCTCCAGCGATTCCGGCGAAGACTAGAAGCTCAGGCTGCCACCTCTCAATGACATCTCTCGTTGTGTCAAAGGCGACAATTGTCCCGCGACCCACCTGGCAGTGAATAATTTCTGGAGAGGTAGGGTCGTCTGCGGAATTCGAGTAGCATCCGCCACTAACGGGCTGATCAAGATGGCAGACGGTTCGCACAGCCGTCGTTTCTTCCTTTATGGCGGTGAGAATCGCGACGCGAGCCTGTCCACGGCGACCTTTTGTCATTGGCATCGTCACCACATCGCTCTTGCCTCGGGGTGGGACTAAAATGATCGTACAACTGCCCGTGTGCGAGTGCATCTCGAACGGCCACCGCCAGAGAACTCGAAAACGCGTCAGCCCCGTCCGGGCATTCTTGCTATGGATGGAGCGTTTCGACGGGAGCTTGGCGATCGATGATGTAAGCGGCCGGGACTCGGTGCATACCAAGGCGACCGGCCTAACCATGCTCTCAAGCATCCGTTGGCCGCTGCTCCATCCACAGGTGGCGCCCCTCAGTTCCCTGAGTCTCATCGCCGTTTGCACACGCTTCGGACGGCATCAATAGCCAGGCAATCGAGTACTTGCACTCGCGCTTTCGAGCCTCCGCCTGTTCTGGATCTGGCCCACTCCCGCGTCTGAGAGACCCGGGGTGCTCCATGGCGTGGCGAGTTAGGGGAAGGCATCCCCAGGTGTCCCCCAGAAGAGCTTTGAGTGATTGAATCACCTGCTCAGCGGCAACAGCGCCAGCCCACTGTAAATCTGCCGGCTTAGCCTCACCAGGTTCGAATCCTGGCATCACCACTTGCACGAAGAGACCTCCTCTGGTCTGCGGAAACGCGGACCAGAGGGAGCGAGGACGATCTCTTCTCAACGGTCATGCCGTCCCGGTGTCGTCCACCCGCTCGCCCTCCGCCTGGGATGGCTCAGTCCTGGGGACGTCTGGGTGCATGGCCGCGCGTTCGGCAGGATCGTCACGCTCACCCTCAGCCTGAGAGGGCGTGTGAGAGTACAGCCACGGTTCGTAGGCCGAGTCTCCGGTTTTCATGACAGGCCTCCTTGATCGCTTGCCTTCCATGCTCCCCTGCTCCTGCACGAACCGCAGCAGAGATAGGGCCCCTGTCCCGCGCGAAGAGCTCGGTGCACCGGGCCGCCTGTGGGCTGTCTGACGGCGGCCAGCGACGCCCCCAAACGACCAATGACGACCACAACCCCGCAGCTCCCTGGTGGGGTGCGCGCCAACGATGCGCCCCACCAGGAGGGCTGTTCAATACCAGCGCTGCTGAGCCCAAGTCGGGCACGCGCCTCGGGCCTGGTGGGCAGATCTGCCGGTGGTCTGCTGCGCGAGGGCGAACGGTCAACCGGCTTCTCTGGTCGCAGTGCGTTCAGAGCGGGCCCGGAGGGCACAACGAGGGCACAACAGTGTCACGCGGGTTCAACGCCAGCCAACACAAGCAAACGTCGTTTTGCCTGCTCAGCGGCGTAGCTTGACAGTCATCGCAGACCATGCACGAAAGCGCGACACCCCCGCACAGAGTGCCACCCCTGCTTGTTCTACTGCCGCGAAGTGCACCGTTCGAGGGAGGATTGCAGCGACAGGTGGTCAGCGGTGGTCTCTGCCGCAGAGCGCGCGGTGGTAGCGAAGGTGTGCTTCGTCGATGGGCTGGGCCGGGTGCCGACGGAGCTCTCCTACGGGGCTGTTGTCGGTGGTCATGCGGACTGTGTCATTGGTGTCGATGTAGATGGCGAGTGCGTCGAACTGGACGTGGTGGTTGGGGCACAGGACGAGCAGGTTCGACAGTTTGTCCGGGCCGTGGTGTGGGCGGCCGAGGCCGCGGATGTGGGCGGCCTCGCTGTAGGTGCCGAACCGAGTGGTTAGTTGCAGGCCGCAGACCTGGCAGCGGTCATCGTGCAACTGTTTGACTCGGGCCGCCAACTCGGTGTCGCGAACGATGCGAGAGAGCATGCCAGTGCGTCGTGCGGCCGGCCCCGTTTCCTCTTCTTGGTCCTCGATGTCGTCCGGGACGCCGCTGGCGCTCTCGTAGCCGGCCAGGCCCAGCCGTTCCAGTAGAGCGGGTTGGTCGACGTCGGCGAGGTAGGTCTCGCGGAGGACAGCAATCGCCTGGGTCCTGACGAACGAGTCGCTCAGCAGGTTCGCTGCCTGCTCGGTGAGGCCCGCTCGGGGGTTGAGTCTGTCGAAGGTGGCGGCGTGGGGCTTGGCGGAGGGCTCGGGCGGGAGGCCGTTGAGGTCCCACAGTCCGCTCGTGCGCAGGTGCCAGAAGGGGTACTCGGGCGTTGTCGAGGATTCGGGGAGGCCGAACTCGGCCAGCAACCCGCCCACCTCGTCGCGGAACTGGCGCCACGGTGCGAGGCCGGGCTGCCCGTTGGCGATCCTGGATATGGCCCACAGTATGGCCAGGGGCTTGTGTCTGCTGGCACTGCCGTTGTTCTGGTGAACCCGTAGGCTTCCGAGCCGGTCCATGAGCACGCTGGCCGCCATCTGCTGGGAAGGCTCGACCGGCCCTGGGAGCGCTGATGTCGTGTCGCGCGAGTTGCGCGGCTTGGGAAACAAGCCCGGCAGTTCGCGGTCGCCACCGCTCGCATGCCGAGGGGTGGTCCGGGTCGGGGTGGCGTGGGTCGCCTGTCGTCGCACCCGAGGGAGTGCGGCATGACCGTGCTCGACCCATTCGCGCCACGCACGCGGAGCGTGGGCGAGTGTGTCGTCAGTCCGGAGCCCGGGGTTTCCGCGGGCTTCGATCCACGCCCAGTCGAGTTGATCGTTCTCCGAGCTCAGGTCTAGGACGGCCAAGTCGTAGCGGTAGTTGGGATAGGGCCTGCCGTTGGCGTTCTGCTCGATCTGCTCCAGGCTTTCGATGACCGCGACGCCGCAGAACTCGACGTATCCCTTGGGCGTCTTGTTGCGGGAGACCGCGGCAAAGACCAGCAGTGGCACGGCCCGTGCACGCTGGTCCGCGGTCGGTGCCGCATGCTCGGTGAAGGCTTCGAGCAGGCGCGCGTTGCCCTGGGTACTTCCCACCGGGACTGTGTGCTCGACTCGGTGGTCTCCGAAGTAGCTGATGTGGCCGTTGTCCAGGTCGAACACGTCGTGCCAGGGCGTTTCCGGGCTCCCGGCCTTCCACGGGCTGGACCGGATCAAGATCGCTGGACGTCGTTGCCCTCTGGGCGTTCTGACCTGGGCGATGGGATTGATTCCCTTGCTCAGCTGGATCTGGGCGAGATGGTCGGAGGCGGTGACGTGATGAATGTTCGGGTAGCCGTCGATGACGGCGATCTCGGGGTTCTTGTTCTGCGCCGACCGCAGGACCTCACCGACACGTAGCTGACTTCTCACCGAATCCCCCCGACGTTGCCTGCCCCGATCCTGCCAGGTGCTGATCGCTGTCGGACCCGTCGCCTGCTCGCCCCGCGGCTCTAGCCTCGGGCTTTCACGAGGTGGCCTGTCCGAGGCTTGATCATAAACGCGAGAAGTGCTCCTGACCTGGAACGATAGGACTTGTCGAGGGTCCAGATCGTGCCGTGGAAAGAAGCACTTCTCAGGTGAAGAAGCGTATCGGGTCGTACCCGCGTGTCCGCGTTGAGGGCAGCGGTCGTGGAGTGGTCTCGCAGGCCGGGGCCGTGCTGCTGGTGGAGACGGTCCGCAAGACGGGCCTGGATACTGCGATATCTGCGGCGCTGACACCCTGGCGCAAGCCGCGGACGGTGCACGATCCCGGCAAGATCCTGCTGGATGTGGCGCTCGCGGTCGCCCTCGGCGGCGACTGCCTGGCCGACGTCGGCATGCTGCGGGCCGAGCCGGCCGTATTCGGGCCGGTGGCCTCGGACCCGACAGTCTCCCGGCTGATCGGCACGCTCGCAGTCGGCGGGCAACGCGCCTTGAACGCGATCCGCGGCGCCCGGTCCCAAGTGCGGCAAAGCGTATGGAAGTTGGCCGGGCAGACGGCGCCGGATGCGACCGGCTCTGTCACCGTGGACCTGGACGGCGTCCTGGTGATCGCGCACTCCGACAAGGAAGACACGGCTGCGACCTGGAAGAAGACCTTCGGCCACCACCCATTGATGGGCTTCGTCGACCACGGGACGGGCGGGTCCGGCGAGCCGGTGGCCGGTCTGCTCAGGCCCGGGAACGCGGGCAGCAACACCGCCACCGATCACATCACCACCACCCAACTGGCCCTGGCCCAGCTGCCCAAACCCTACCGGCGGGGGCGCCGGACGCTGATCCGCACAGACTCCGCGGGCGGCACCCACGAGTTCGTGGCCTGGCTCGCGAAACGCGGACGGTGGCTGTCGTATTCGGTCGGCATGACCATCACCGACGCAATCCACCAGGCCGTACTCAAGGTGCCGCTCGCAGCATGGGCGCCGGCCGTCGAGCCCGACGGAGAGATCCGCGACGGGGCCTGGGTCGCCGAACTCACCGGCGGCATGCTCGACGGCACGGACGCCGACGGCATGCGGATCACGTGCTTCGCCACCAACACCACCGGCCGACCCATCCGCCGAACTCGAACTCCGCCACCGCCTGCGGGCACGGGCCGAGGACCGCATCCGGGCTGCCCGCGCGACCGGCCTGCGGAACCTGCCCCTGCACGACACCGCGCAGGAACAGGGTCTGGCTGGAGATCGTCCAGATCGCACTCGACCTGCTGGCCTGGATGCCGATGCTTGCGCTGAACGGGAAGGCCCGGCTCTGGGAGCCCCGCCGCCTGCGGCTCCGCCTGTTCAGCCCGGCCGGCCAGCTCGTCACCACCGGCCGCCGCCAGATCCTCCGCCTCGCCCGCCACTGGCCATGGGCTCATATCGTCACCGACGCCCTCGCACGGCTCGACCAACTGCCCAACCCAGTCTCACCAGTAGCTTTCCCGTCCCTGCGAGCAGCACCATCGTCTCCGGAGCAGTGGAACCCGGCGCCCACCCGACACGTCAGTCGGGCTTCCGGCCTGCCCGCCAGCCGCCACGGAACGCGAAACGGTCCGCCGACTCCGTCGGCAGACCGTCACGAAAGATCGAGGCTAGGGGTGCCAGTAAGAACGCTGTCACCGATCCTGCTGGCTTATTCAGTCATGCGGGGGGGGAGAGGGGGGACATCATCGGCCAAGGCTTCGGCTGCATCGACATTCCCCACTCCACCCGCGGCCGGGAACGCCAAGACGGCCGCTGCTGTCCTGGCCAAGGAGCCGCCACACGCTGAGCCCGGAATTAGCCAGCAGGATCGTCACCAGCCGCAAACGGCCGTGATCAGTCCTTGGACCCAGCAGCCCGAGGCTAAGCACTGCTGTGGGGCCCGGTGTCGTTTTGACGGCACCGGGCCCCACCCTGTAGCGCTCTGCGGTCACCCGATCCGGTCGCGGGCCTGACTTACTGAAGTGGGTTCGACGGCACCCCAACTGCTCCCGGAATCTTCGGACTTAGCAGGCCGAGTTGCAAGGAGGAGGAGATCTCCAGGATTGCCGACTTTTCACTCCTGGGCACTGTGGGTTCTGTCCCGTATCGCACGTGGGGGCAGAGAATGCTGAACGTGATGATGCAGTTGACATCACCAGTCGGCACCGTGAAGGGGTCGTTGCAGACGGCGTCGTCCGGGAGGCAGGCCCTGATCGTTTGGCCCTTGTCGAGTTCCGCGGGGAGGCTCGGACGGGCCAATGGGTTGTACGGATCCGCTACGAGCCCGATACCACTGATGCTGGACACGATGTCGGGCCACTCGTCCGGATGGTCGCGCTTGAACGCATCCAACGCGACGCGGATCACCCAGTTTCCTTGCGAGTATCCAGCCAGCACGATCTTTTGGTTTTGACCGTGGCACGCCCTGACCTGGGCCAGGAGGTCTGCTTCAAGGTTCGCAGCGCCTTCTCTGACGCTGTCGGGAATGGGGAAGCCGTTCTTCACGACTTCGGCGGCTGTCAACGCCACGCCGTTGACGGTTACCCCGCCATTCCTCACCAGGTCGAAGAAGAGCTTCTCGGCGCTGTCGGCTGCGATCTCCTCGACCTTCTTTGCCGGATAAGGAAGTCCGTAGACCTGCACACCGAGAGGCGCGAGGTTCTCGTAGACGCCGCCTATTTCAGGACCGAGATCCCGAGGGATCTCCGGGTGGCCTTCGACCTCAGGTGTCTGGCCCGAGCCCCGCACTCCGATCATGAGAGGTTTCGAGCAGGACGCTGGGATGTGCTCTACGCGGTTCTGCTGCGCTATCTGGGCTGACTGCTGCGCCGTTGGGGCTGGCTGCCGAGTCTCCGGGTGGCATGTTCCGCCCGGGACCGAGAGGCGGGTCCCCGGGAATATCAAGTTCCCGTGATCGCTCGTGGCATGCCCGTACGTCCGAGCTGCTGCCTCGATCACCGACTGGCTGGCCTCGTAGAGGGCAGTCCATTTCGTCGGGTCACCGAGGTTCTTGGCGGCGATGTCCCACAGAGTGTCCCCCCTCGCGATCGTGTGGGTGGCACACGTCTCTGGCTGGGGCCTCACCGGTTGCGTGGAGGCCGGGGGCTGGACCGGAGCCGGCGGCGGGACCGGAACGGGGACCGGGGGCTGGACCGGAGCCGGAGGCGGGACCGGAGCCGGGGGTGGAACCGGAGGCGGGACCGGAGCCGGGGGTGGAGCCGGGGGTGGAACCGGAGCCGGGGGTGGAGCCGGGGGTGGAACCGGAGCCGGGGGTGGAACCGGAGCTGGCGGCTCGGTGCTGTGAGTGTCGGACGGCGAAGGCGAAAGCGGCTCGGTGCTGTGAGTGTCAGACGGCGAAGGCGTTGTTTGGGCGAGGCTCACCCTGTGGGCGTCGGATCTATCTGGCCCGGATGGCCGCCTGGCCGACGGATACGGCACGTACAGCGGTGGATCAATGGCAACTTCCGATGCCTGTGACACGTACCGCATGTACGGCGGCGGCTCAACCAGTGCGGATGTCGGTGACACGTACGGCACGTACGGCGGCGGCTCAACCAGTGCGGATGTCGGTGACACGTACGGCACGTACAGCGGCGATAGCGTGAGTTGTCGCCGGGAAGCCGTCTGCTGGAGCATCGCTGTGATGTGCGTTGGATTCTGTGATGCGAAGGTCGGAAGCACGTTCCGCGCTGTGGACGGTATGGCAGGCGCGGAGGTCGGTTGGGCGCCGGCGGGAATGCCCGACGCGAGAACCATCGACCCTGCGGCCAAGGCGCTGGCTGTTGCCAGGGCTATTCGGTGGACCGCGCGTATTCGGAGTGCCTGTCTCGGTTCCCGGGCCATCGTCAACCTCCTGGCGTGTTACGCAAAGTCGTCAATCGATGACGCTATGTGACTTAAGAGGGGATGTCTTTCGGTGTTACCCCAGGCGGGGGGCAAGGCCTGCCTGCCCAGGGGTTCGTCCGCGCCACCCTCACCGGGCACTCCGACTCCGTGAGGGCTATTGCGTGCACGTTGATCGACGGTCGACCCCACGCGGTCACCGGGGGCGACGACAAGACGGTCCGCGTGTGGGACCTTATGTGCGACCGTCAGAAAAGCGGCTGGGCTTCCTGCAGAAAAGCCGAGTAGGGGAACTCTGGCGTGCTTGACGTGGGGCACCTGTGGGATGACCAGGCGACACCAGGCATAAAGGCAGATGAGGGCCTGATCGCTGCGCAGTCTTAAATCTGCAGCCCGCGACTCGGCACCGCCGCACAGGCCACGCCCACCGCGAGGCTGGGCCGTCTGTGGGCCGTCCGACGGGGACCAACGACAGCCACCAACGACCAACAGTGACCCCAAACCACCAGCTCACCGGTGAGGCGCGCGATGGCGTCGCACCTCGCCGGACCGGGCATCCAGTACCGCGGGTACTGACACCCTCGGCCCGCACTGTCGGTGCCCCCTGGCACCATGGCGGTCATGGGGAACGCGGTACTGCACTCGATTCACGTCCATCCGGTCAAAGCCTTCCGGAGCACATCGCTCCAGGAGGCCGAGGTCGAGCCCTGGGGGCTGGCCGGAGATCGACGCTGGATCCTGATCGACGACGGGGGAAAGGTCGTCACGCAACGCGAGCAGCCGCGTCTGGCGCTGGCCGCCGCCGAGATACTCCCCGGCGGCGGCCTGCGTCTGTCCGCCGAGAACCGCGGGCCCGTGACGGTTCCCGTGCCCGAACCCATCGGTACGACAACGGTGGAGATCTTCGGTGACAAGGTGGAAGCCGTCCTCGCCGACACGGCGGCGCACGACTGGTGCAGCGCGTACCTGGGAACCGACGTGCGCCTCGCCCACATGGACGATCCGGCCGCCCGCCGGCCCGTCGACCCGGACTTCGCGCTGCCGGGCGAGACCGTCAGCTTCGCCGACGGCTATCCGCTGCTGGTCACCACGCTCGGATCGCTGGACGCGCTCAACTCCCTGATCGCGCGGGGCGACCGGGCCGAGGAGGGCCCGTTGCCGATGAGTCGTTTCCGGCCGAACGTCGTCGTCTCCGGCACCGACGCCTGGGCCGAGGACGACTGGTCGAGGATCGCCATCGGCGAGGTCACCTTCCGGGTCACCAAGATGTGCGGCCGTTGCGTCGTCACCACGACCGACCAGGACACCGCCCGACGCGGCAAGGAGCCCCTGCGGACCCTCGCCCGGCACCGGCGCTTCGCCGGAAAGCTTGTGTTCGGACAGAACCTGGTGCCCGAGACCCGCGGCTCGCTGCGGGTCGGCGACCCGGTCACGGTCCTCGCGTAGCCCGCCCGATGACATTCCGCCAGAGCCGGAGCACCGGGAACCCTTCGGCCGGGCGGGATCGTTGAGTCTGCGTGAGATGTTCCTGAAGGGCCCTGGGGGAGGGTGATGTCGGCCTCTCTTCCGGGCATCGTGCGTGAACGGCTCCGCTGCTGGTAATGACGGAGGCGGAAGGGGGTGCGGGACGGTGCGCGCGATCATCGGTCTCTGGCGCTGGCGGCGCAATCCGCTGCGCCGTACGACAGATCTCGTGGAGGCCTGGCTGGCCCTGGCCTCGCTCCTGCTCGTCCTGTTCGCGGCACCCCTGGCAGGAGCGGCCGTCGGGGTCTCGGTGCAGGGGACACTGCAGAAGGCCGTACGGGACCAGCGCAAGGACCGGCACCATGTGGCGGCCGTCGTCGTCAGGAAGCTGTCCCGGGGCCCGCTGGCCCCCGACCCCGAGACCCCGTCGGGGCGGGACGCGCACAGCCGGGTCGTGGCCGACTGGACCGCGCCCGACGGCACCCCGCGGCGCGGCACCGTGATCGCCGACCTCAAGTCGCCGCTCCCGGGGGACCGGTTCTCGATCTGGACCGACCGGCACGGCCGAATAATGGGCCGCCCCCTGGACGCCGCCACCGCGACCGCGCACTCCGCTCTGGCCGGCTTCGGCGCGGCGGTGCTGACGGCCGGACTCCTGGAGGGCGGCAGACGGTTGATCCTGTGGCACATGATCCGCCGGCGTCACGCCCGATGGGACCGGGCCTGGGCCAAGGCGGGTCCTGACTGGGGCAAGGCAGACACCGGCAGCTGACGGCCTTCCCGCTCCGGTCAACCGGGCACCCCCGCGCACGCTACGGTGGACCGGCCGAACCGATCGGCACCGTCGTGAGAGGCTGTCCGGCAGGGGCCGGGATCCCGACCGACGGGGCATCAGCACGACCTCGCAGGACCCGCGTACGACGAGGTGGGGGCACAACAGCGCCATGGCACAGGGCACGGTCCAGGTGACGCACACCGGAACCTCGCGGTGGCGGCGCCGCACGGGTGAGTACGCATCGCTGGCCGCCGCCCTGGAAGCCGCGGCCGACGGTGATGTGCTGACCGTCGCTCCCGGCACCTACCGGGAGAACCTCGTGGTGGAGCGCGCGGTGACACTGCGCGGCCCCGAGGGCTCCCCCGGATCCGTGCGCATCGCGCCGGTCGACGGCGTGGCCCTGACCGTACGCGCCTCGGCCGTCGTCCAGGACCTGCATGTCGAGGGCCAGGACTCGGCCTCGCCCGCGCTGCTCGTCGAGGACGGCACGCCGGAACTGCTGGACATACGGGTCGTCACGCGCTCCGCGGCCGGGATCGAGGTCCGCGGGGGCGCCCGGCCCACCGTGCGCCGTTGCACCGTCGACAACCCGGCGGGCGTCGGCATCGCCGTACTGGACGGCGGCGGCGGGGTGTTCGAGGAGTGCGAGGTCGTGGCGGCCGGTCAGTCGGGGGTCGTGGTCCGCGGGGGCGCGCGTCCACGCCTCGAGCGCTGCCGGGTGCACCACACTTCCGGTCCTGGGCTGTCGGCGACCGGCGAGAACTCCTCGCTGGAGGCGGTGGGTTGCGAGGTGTACGAGGTCAAGGGCTCCGGTGTGCAGATCACCGCCCGGGCCACGGCCCACCTCACCGACTGCGATGTGCACCGGACCACCGCGGACGGCGTCACCCTCGACACCGACGCCGTGCTCACGCTCGCCGACTGCCGCATCCACGACATCCCGGAGAACGCGGTCGATCTCCGCTCGCGCTCGGTGCTCACCCTGACCCGTACGAGCGTGCGGCAGTTCGGGCGCAACGGCCTGTCGGTCTGGGACCCGGGCACCCGCGTGGACGCCAACCAGTGCGAGATCTTCGACAGCACGGGCGACTACCCCGCGGTGTGGGTGAGCGACGGAGCGACCGCCATACTGGACTCGTGCCGGGTGCACGACGTGCCGGACGCGCTGTTCGTCCTCGACCGGGGCTCGCGCGCGGACGTCGTCGACTGTGACATCTCCCAGGTGCGCAACACCGCGGTGTCGGTGAGCGACGGAGCGACCGTGCAGCTCGACGACTGCCGCATCCGGGACGCGGCTACCGGAGCCTGGTTCCGCGACCACGGCAGCGGCGGCACGCTGTCCGGCTGCATCATCGGCGGCACACAGACCGGCGTGATCGTCACCAAGGGCGCCGATCCGACCTTCGAGCGCTGCACGGTCACCTCCCCCGCCGAGGCGGGCTTCTACGTCTCGGCGGACGGCAGGGGCAGCTTCACGAACTGCCGGGTGGCGGACAGCGGGGGCTACGGCTTCCACGTGATCGACGGCTGCCGGTCGACCCTGCGCAAGTGCCGTACGGAGCGATGCGCGCGCGGGGGCTACGAATTCGCCGACGCGGGTTCGGCTCCCGGCTCGGGTCCCGTCGTCGAGGACTGCTCGAGTGACGAGAGCGCGTCGCTGCGCACCCCGGCGCACGAGGCGGCGGTCGAGACCTCGGCCTCGTCCGTGAGTCTGCTGGGGACGATCCCCGGTCAGCGCAGCACCGAGCGGGAACCGGTCGTCACCGGCGCGGAGCCCGCCCAGCCGGCCCGCGGGCCGAAGATCGTCCTCGGTGAACTCGACACACTGGTGGGCCTGGAGAACGTCAAACGCGAGGTGCGGGCCCTCACCGACATGATCGAGGTGGGCCGCCGCCGGCAGCAGGCGGGCCTCAAGGCGGCGTCCGCGCGGCGCCATCTCGTCTTCACCGGCTCCCCCGGCACCGGCAAGACGACCGTCGCCCGGCTGTACGGCGAGATCCTGGCCTCGCTGGGTGTGCTGGAGAAGGGGCATCTCGTCGAGGTGTCCCGGGTGGACCTGGTCGGTGAGCACATCGGGTCGACCGCGATCCGCACCCAGGAGGCGTTCGACCGGGCGCGCGGCGGTGTGCTGTTCATCGACGAGGCGTACGCGCTGTCCCCGGAGGACTCGGGCCGCGACTTCGGGCGCGAGGCCATCGACACGCTGGTGAAGCTGATGGAGGACCACCGGGAGGCAGTGGTGGTGATCGTCGCCGGGTACACCGCGGAGATGGAGCGGTTTCTGTCGGTCAACCCCGGGGTGGCGTCCCGCTTCTCACGGACGATCACCTTCAACGACTACATCCCCACCGAATTGCTGCGAATCGTTGAGCAACAGGCCGAGGAGCACGAGTACCGGCTGGGTCCGGGCGCGCCCGAGGCGGTCCTGAAGTACTTCACCTCCGTCCCGAGAGGACCCGCCTTCGGCAACGGCCGCACGGCGCGGCAGACGTTCGAGGCGATGGTGGAACGGCACGCGGGCCGGGTCGCCAAGCTGACCGAGCCGAGCACGGACGACCTGACCCTGCTCTACGCGGAGGATCTGCCGGAGCTGCCCTGAGCGCCCCGGGGCCTGCCCGGCACATCCCGTCCGCCAGGCGCTAACGGGGGCGCTGGCCCGGCACCTCGGGCAGCAGCCGCTCCAGCAGGAGTTCACGCTCGACGGCGAAGACCGGGTCCGCCTGGTAGTCGGAGTGGCCGAGAACCGGCGCCGGCAGCGGCAGTCGGTCGGTGCGCCCGTAGGCGAGCGGGTCTTTCAAGGGCTCGTGGTCGACTTCGGGACCGCAGTCGCCGGGCAGCCTGACGGGTCCGCCGATCGGATCGGTGCGACGGTACAGATTGCGCCAGCAGGCGACCTCGCGGTGCAGCGACGCCAGCGCGGCGGGGCCGAAGTGGGCCGGGAACCAGCGTCCGTACAGGCGCTCCAGCGGTGAGCCGTAGGTGAGGAGCGCGACCTTCCCGCGCACCGAGGGCTTGAGCTGCCAGGCCGCGGCGGCCGCCAGCACACTGCCCTGGGAGTGTCCGGAGAGCACGAGCCGTCCGCCGGTCGCCCGGGTCCAGGTGGCCATCCGCCAGGTGAGGTCCGGCACCGCGCGCTCGGCGTAGCAGGGCGGCGCGAAGGGGTGGGCCGCGCGCGGCCAGAAGGTGCCGACGTCCCAGAGGATGCCGATGGTGCGGCGCGCGGCGGGGTCCTTGTAGGCACGGCGGCCCCAGGTGACGAACAGGATGAAGCCGAGGCCGATCAGCCAGGAGCCCAGGGCCTGCGCGGTCTCGGCCGCGCCGTGAACGAACCCGTTCGCCCCGCGCGCCGCCTCGCTGGGGGCGTCACCGGTGGCGAGGGCCCCGGCCAGGGCACAGGCTCCGAGCAGCAGGGTCACGGACGAGAGGACGCCGACGATGAGCGGCGCGCGGTCGGTGAGCGCGGCCATCGCGCGGGTGCTGGCGATACGACGGGTGCGGGCGGAGTCCTTGGGCTCGCCCGCGTACTCGCGCTCGACGGCGGTCATCTCACGACGGCGAAGCTGCCAGGTGCGGCGGGCGAGCCAGCCGGTGAGGGCGAGCAGGACGAGGAGCAGCGGCGGGATCACGGAGGCCTGCCAGGTCAGCAGGACGGGCGGGCCGGGGATCGAGTGACGGGTGCCGTCGAGCCAGTCGGCGACCCGCTGGGACACTCCTCCGGACATCACGCCGCCGAGCGCGCAGCCGAGCATGGCGACGGCGGGTCCCGCGAAGCCGCGCATCGCGGTGCGCGGGTCGAGGGTACCGTCCGCCGTCCCGGGCGCGCCGAGGACCTGAGGGGTGGTGCCGTACAGAATGCGGGCGACCACGCACAGTGCGATCACGAGCAGGCCCTGGACGAGGGCGAGGCCGCCGAACGTGGCGTCGCCCGGCAGACGCCCCGCCGAGTGCCAGTGGGGCCGTGACCAGCCGGCGTACACCAGGGTGAGGGCGAGGAGGGCGACCGCTCCGAGCGGCAGCCGGCGTACGAGCGCCAGGTCGCGTCCGTGGTCGATCCGGTTCTCGCTGCGGCCGCGACGGCAGACCACCCACAGCACAACGACCCCGCCCGTAACGAGCGTTGCGTTCAGGAGCACGCCCAGCGTTTCCAGTACGGCGGACCCGCCCGGCGCGCGGTCGTGACGGGCGGCCGGGGAGCCCACGGCGGCGGCGACGGTCAGGAATCCCGCGGCGGTGTGCGCGGCGCGCAGCCGGGCCACCAGGCGGCGCCCGTACCAGAAGCCGGGGCGGCCGAGTCCGGTGCCGTCCGTCTCCTCGTCGGTCTCGGCCGCGCGGGCCATCGGCTGCTGCGACTCGTAAGCGCTCCAGGTGCGGTGGGACAGGTACCACAGGAGTGTGGTGAGCGCCGCGGGCACCAGTCCGGCCAGGGCGAGGCGGCGGCCCGGCAGGCTCCACCAGCCGGCGTCGGGCCCGTCCGGGGAGAGGAATCCGAGCCAGGAGTGGTTGCGCACACACGCACGGGTGCCCGCGCACTGCCAGGCGGCCAGGTCGAGGGCGACCTCGCAGGCGGCGGCGACCAGCAGGACCGTGAGCGTGAGACCGGCGAGACGGACGAGCAGCCCGTACAGGCGCACCGTCCGCCCGTGACCGTGCGAGGCCGGACGCATCCAGTGCGCGAGGTTGACCACCATGAAGGGCAGGAGGAGGAGCCACAGGGCGCGGGCCCCGTTGCCGGACGTGAGGTTGCACCACACGTACGCCTCGCGCACCGGACCGCCGCGGTGGTCACCGGGGCGCTCCTCGGCGTCGGTGTCGTCGGCACGCCGGAAGACGGCCGCCGTCGCGTCGCCGGTGATCCGGACCGTCCGCGGATCGTTCAGCATCTCCTCCGGCGTGGTGCCGCCGACTCCGTGGACCAGGAGTTCCAGGGCGCTGCCTGCTGCTTCGGGCCGTTGTACGGGGCTGCCGGGCTCCCCGTCGACGGCATGTTCCCGTGCACGTTCCACTGTTCCGCACTTCCCCGTGCCACACGTGTCTCAGGTGTCATGTGCAGGCACAAGGCTCTCGCGCTCCGGGCCTCCTGCGCACCCGAAGGCACGGAATCTCCCCGATACGTGTGAATACGGCGGCACAGGAGGGGCACAGCGGGCGCACGGGCAGTGGCGCGACCGAGGGGGTCCCGTGCGAGGATGGGTCGTCCTCCAGACCTCGGGCAAGGAGAATGTCCACGTGGGAGCGGGTTCGGGCGGAGTGTCGGGCAGGCAGCGACGAAAGGACCGGAGCGGTCGTGAGTGAGAATCAGAACCTCCTCGCGGAGCAGCGTCGCGCCCTGATCCTCGACGAGGTGCGTCGCCGCGGTGGCGTCCGCGTGAACGAGTTGACGCGAAGACTCGGTGTCTCCGACATGACGGTCCGCCGTGACCTCGACGCGCTGGCCCGTCAGGGTGTCGTCGAGAAGGTGCACGGCGGCGCGGTGCCTGTGGTCGAGGCGAGCACGCACGAACCGGGTTTCGAGGCCAAGTCGGGTCTGGAGCTGACCGCCAAGGAGGACATCGCGCGCACCGCGGCCGAGTTGGTCGCACCGGGCTCGGCGATCGCCCTCTCCGGTGGTACGACGACGTACGCCCTGGCCCATCACCTGGTGGACGTCCCGGACCTGACCGTGGTCACCAACTCGGTACGTGTGGCTGACGTGTTCCACTCGGCGCAGCGCACCTCGGGTCAGCGTCAGGGTGCCGCGACCGTCGTTCTCACCGGTGGGGTGCGCACGCCGTCCGACTCGCTCGTCGGACCGGTGGCCGATCAGGCCATCGCGGCCCTGCACTTCGACGTCCTCTTCCTCGGTGTGCACGGCATATCGGCCGAGGCCGGACTGTCGACGCCGAACCTCGCGGAGGCGGAGACCAACCGGCGGCTCGTGCAGTCCGCGCGACGCGTCGTCGTGGTGGCGGACCACACCAAGTGGGGCACGGTGGGCCTCAGTTCGTTCGCCACGCTCGACCAGGTCGACACGCTGGTGACTGACTCCGGGATGCCCGCCGCGGCCCGCGCCGAGATCTCGGACCACCTGCGCCTGGTGGTGGCCGGTGAACCCGAGGACGATACAGACATCTGACGGTCCGCCAGCTATGGTGACGCTGCCCGCGCCGCCGGTCACGCCGTCGGCGCCGTCCGTGGCGCGGGTGCGCCCGGTCGTCGCTCGCGGCCGGCCGGCCGGTTCCAACGGACGGCCTGTCGAGTCCGGTTCATGAGACCGCCGCCGAGTCGGGTGCCGTGAGCGGGTCGGACCGGACCGGGTTCGCGGGGGGGGCGAGCGGGCGGTGACAGGTGTTTTTTCGCGTACATGGAGACCGGGACCGGAACCCTGTTCCGGTGAGGGGGTTCGTTCATGGCACGTCGACTGCGTCCGGTGGGACCCGACTTCGTCGAGACCGCTCCGCTGCGTCTGGTGTTCGCGCGGCAAATCGCCGCCCCTCCCGAGGCCGTCTTCTCCGCGCTCGCCGACGACGCGTCCGGCTGGAGCGAGTGGTTCTCGGCGGTGACTCTCGTCCGGCCCACCGCCGACGGCACCGGGCGCGAGGTACGGCTCCGCGGCGGAACGCGCTTCGAGGAGACCGTCCTGGTCAGCCAGGGTCCCGAGGTGTACACGTACCGGGCGGACGTCACGAACGCGCCGGGGCTCCACGCTCTGGCCGAGGAGTGGCGGCTGACGCCCGTGGGCACGGGAACGCGCGTGCAATGGACCTTCGCCGCCGACGGAACGGCCTTGTTCCGGGCGGCACTCACCGTGGGGCGGAGCGGCCTGGGGCGTGCCTTCCGCGGCGCGGCGACGGCGCTGGACCGGCGACTGGCGTCGACACCGGCCTGAACCGCCGGGGGCCGAGACGTCAGGCTCGAGGCAGGTTCTGACGAAGACTGCGACGAGGTTGACGAGCGTGCCCCCGCCGGTGAGTTCGAACGATCCGAAACCGAGGGGGCCGGTCGCCGCGGTCAAGGCGTGACGAGGTTGAAGTCGGGATCGGCGGTGTCCAGCAGGCCGGACAGAGTAGCGAGGACCTGGGGGTCGCCCTGGACACGTACGCCGTCCAGTCCCTTGCCGGCCAGGACAGCGAGAAGTTGCCGCTTGGTCAGGGTCAAGGTCAGGTCGGCGGCCTGGGCCGGCCCGCTCTCCTCCGGGCCGGTACTGCGGTGGGTGAGGGCTCCGTTGGACAGCAGCAGGTGCCAGGTGCGGCCCTCGTCGGTGACGTTCCAGGCCATCGTCAGCTTCTCGTCCCACGCGCGCGGGCCGTCGACGCGGACGGCGAGCGAGTCGATGAGCATGTCGACGGTGAGCGCCATCGTCATCTCGGGGTTGCTCGTCTCCAGCGCGGTGTGCGCGATGGTGCCGCGCAGTTCCTGGGCGCCCATCAGGTAGAAGTTGCGCCAGGTGCCGTTCTCCGCTCCGTACCCGAGCTTGTCGTACACCGCGGCCAGCGCCTGTCTGGCGGCGGTGTCGTCGGGGGCGGCGGCGAAGACCGCGTGCCCCAGCAGCGTCGCCGCAAAGCGCAGATCACCGGCAGCCGCGTACTCCTCGCCCTTGGCGACCAGCGCCGGCACGCCGCCGTAGTCGGCGGCGAACCGCTTGGCCTGCTCCACCGGCGGATGCTCCCACAGATGGGCGGGGTTGCCGTCGAACCAGCACATGTAGCGCTGGTAGATCGCCTTCACGTTGTGGCTGACCGAACCGTAGTAGCCGCGATTCGCCCACCGGTTCGCGACCGCCGGCGGCAGCTCCATCCGCTCGGCGATCTCCAGGCCGGTCAGCCCCTGGCTGGTCATGCGCAGGGTCTGGTCGTGCAGGTACGCCCACATGTCCCGCCGGCCGGCCAGGTGTTCGACCACGCGCTCGCGGCCCCAGGTGGGCCAGTGGTGGGAGGCGAACGCGACCTCCGTCCGGTCGCCGAACAGGGTGATCGTCTCACCCAGGTAGTGCGCCCAGACGCGGGTGTCGCGGACCACCGCGCCACGCAGGGTCAGGATGTTGTGCATGTTGTGCGTCGCGTTCTCCGCCATGCACAGCGCGCGCCGGTCGGGGAAGTGGAAGTTCATCTCCGACGGGGCCTCGGTGCCCGGCGTCATCTGGAAGACGATCCGCACTCCGTCCAGGGTCTCCTCCTGTCCGGTGCGGGTGATGTCCAGCGTCGGCGGCACCAGCGTGATCGTGCCCTTGGACGTGGTCATGCCCAACCCCGCGCCGATCTGCCCGGCGGGCCCCTTGTCCAGTTCAGCGCCGTACATGTAGACCGCGCGGCGTGTCATCGCGCCACCCGCGTACACGTTCTCCGCGACCGCGTGCTCCAGGAACCCGGCCGGGGCGAGCACCGACACCGGGGCGTGGCCGTGCGGCAGGACCCCGTGCGAGCCGCCGAAGTGATCGCCGTGCGAGTGGGTGTAGATCAGGCCGGTGACCGGGCGGTCCCCGCGGTGCTCGCGGTACAAGCCGGCGGCGCCTGCCGCACCCGGGGCGGGAAGACCGCCGTGGCCGTGCCTGGTTGGAGGACCCATGCGCACGGTCGCCGCCGGGCAGAGGTCACGCACGCGCTCCCGGGCCCCAGCGACGCCGGCCGGGTGAACCGGGCCCGGACTACCGCCCGTCGAGCGCCTTGTCGAGGGTGAGGGTCGCGTCGATCAGGGCGAGATGGGTGAACGCCTGCGGGAAATTGCCGAGTTGGCGGCCCGTCGGGTCGACCTCCTCCGAGTACAGGCCCAGATGGTTGGCGTACCCCATCATCTTCTCGTACACCAGTCGTGCCTGGTCCGTCCGCCCCGCCCGGACGAGGGCGTCGACGTACATGAACGTGCACAGCGAGAAGGTGCCCTCCGAGCCGCGCAGGCCGTCGGGCGACGCCTCCGGGTCGTAGCGGTAGACGAGGCTGTCGCTGACCAGCTTCCGCTCGATGGCGTCCAGGCTCGAGGCCCAGATCGGGTCCTCGGGGCTGAGGAACCCGACCGTGGACATGCGCAGCAGCGAGGAGTCCAGTACGTCGCTGCCGTAGTGCTGGACGAAGGCCTGCTGTTCCTCGCTCCATCCCTTGGCCATGACCTGGTCGTAGACGGCGTCCCGCTCGGTCTGCCACCGTCCGTACGCGGACGGCCAGCCCTTCGCCTCGGCGAGGCGCAGGGCGCGGTCGAACGCCACCCATGACATGACCCGGCCGTAGGTGAAGTCCTGGCGGCCTCCGCGGGTCTCCCAGATCCCCTCCTCCGCCTGGTCCCAGTGGTCGGCCAGCCAGTCCAGGTTCTCCCGCATGGAGGTCCATCCCGCGTGCCCGATCTGGAATCCGCGCTGGTGCGCGAAGTACATGCTGTCCAGCGCCTCGCCGTAGATGTCCAGTTGGAGCTGCGTCGCGGCGCCGTTGCCGATCCGTACCGGCGCGGAGCCCGCATAGCCCTCCCAGTGGCCGAGTACCTGCTCCTCCAGGTCGGACGAGCCGTCGACCTTGTACATGACGTTGAGCGGGCCCGTGGTGCCGCTCTCGCCGGCCCGCTCCTTGACCCGGTCGCTCAGCCAGGCGATGAACGCCCGGGCCTCTTCGGTGAAGCCCAGCCCCAGCAGGGCGTACACGGAGAAGGAGGCGTCACGGATCCAGGTGAAGCGGTAGTCCCAGTTGCGTTCGCCGCCCAGTTGCTCCGGGAGAGCCGTGGTCGGGGCGGCCACCAGGGCGCCGCTCGGTGCGAAGGTCATGAGCTTGAGCGTGATCGCGGAACGCTCCACCATCTCGCGCCAGCGCCCGGTGTAGCGGGACTGCGTCAGCCACGAGCGCCAGAACGCCACGGTCTGGTCGAAGAGCCGCTGGTACGCGTCCAGGCGGATCTCGGCCGGTGGCCCCTCGGCGCCCATCTCCAGCACCAGTCCGCGCTGTTGACCGGC
Organism: Streptomyces sp. NBC_00386; assembly: GCF_036063235.1. Classification (NCBI taxonomy): domain Bacteria; kingdom Bacillati; phylum Actinomycetota; class Actinomycetes; order Kitasatosporales; family Streptomycetaceae; genus Streptomyces; species Streptomyces sp. NBC_00386. The sequence goes on along the minus strand of NZ_CP107950.1, from coordinate 8,214,307 downwards.
CTGCAGCGTCACCGACAGGCGCAGGGCGCCGTCCTGGTCCGTGAGAACGTCGAGGAGTCGCTCGTCCTCCGGTTCACGGATGGGGTGCATGGTGAGTTCGGTGCCGTCCTCCGCGGCGAAGACCGCTCCGTGCCCGGTGATCTGCGCCTCGTGCTTCGCGCGTCCGTAGTCGAACCGCGGGGCGATCTCCACCTCGAACGTCATGCTGCCGCGCACACAGCGGATCAGACGCACCAGACGGTGGCGGGAAGTGACCGTCGTACCCGTCACCGGCATGAAGTCGACCACCTCGCCGGCGCCCGCCTCCGTCATGAACCGTGTCACCAGGATCGCCGTACCGGGCAGGTACAACTGCTTGGTCGCATGGGTCGCATGCACCGGCCGGACCGTGCAGTGACCGCCCTTCTCCTTGTCCAGCAGCGCCCCGAAGACACTGGGCGAGTCGAACCGCGGGGAGCAGAACCAGTCGACCGTGCCCTCGGTGGTCACCAGCGCCGCGGTCTGCAGATCGCCGATGAGACCGTGGTTCTCGATCAGTGGATAGCCGTCCATCACAGCGCCCCTTTCGGTTGTCAAAGGTGTTCGTCGTCGTCGGTGGTCTTGCGGTTCCGGTCGGCCATTTCCTCCCAGAAGGCGTGCAACTCCCTGACGGGGACGCTGACCCATGGCGCGGTGTGCCGGCTGACGGCCGGCAGGTGCCAGCGGAAGCGGCTGTGCAGGAGCGCCTGTTGCTGCCGGCAGAACAGCTCCGCCACCTCCGCCTGCGCGTTTCCGGCCTTGGGGGGATAGGGGCACAGACGGAACTCGCACGGGGACGTGCAGGTGGTGCGGGATTCGCCCTTGTCGGCCCGGCCGATACTGCGTTCGGGGTGGAGCAGGCTGCGGTCGTGGGTGAGACAGTGCGGGAGACCGGCCTTGTTCGAGAGCTTCAGACGTTCCTCGATGTCGTCCGGGCTCCCGTTGCCCTCGGCGAGGTTGAGCAGGACCATCACGTCGGCGAGAAGGCGCTGCGCCCGAGGGTGCAGGCTGCTCCAGCCGACGGACGGGGAGATCCACAGGTTGTGCTTGCGGTAGCGGTCCGGATCGGCCGGGGTGGAACCGACGCTGTCGCTGACTTCGTTCTCGTCGATCCAGATGAACCGCTCGGGGTGTCCCGTCTCCAGGGCCAGGGTCACCAGATCGCCGGCTTCGGCGATGAACGGGTGGAGGACCTTTTCGCCGTGGTGCTGGTACGCGGCGCCGATGTGGGCCGGGGTCTTCTCGTGTGCGCTGCCCGCCATCGCGAGCCATCGGGTGACCGACTTTATGGGCTCCATGAAGCCATTGGATGCCGCGTCGTCGTCCTTCGTGAGGCTGGCGGCCGGTGATGCGGAACGGCTCCGCCGGTTCGCCCCGCCGGATCCGGGGGTGCGTCCGACCGTGTCGGGAAGCTCCCACAGGCACAGCGCCTGAAGCAGACTCACTTGCGCGTACCAGTAGCGACTGCAGGTGAGCATCTTCTCCGCCTGCTTCACCAGGTAGGCCCGGGTCTCTTCGTAGGCCTCCGGATGCCGTCTCCTGCGGTTCGCCGCGTTCTTGAAGCCCTGGGCCAGGGCGTTCTCCAAAGAGAGCGGCATGAGCGGACTCTGTTCCCCGGTCTGGTCGGTCAGGTTGCGCAACCAGATGCTCAGCCGTTCCTTGGCCTCGTCACGGTACTTTTCGGAGACGGACCCGACGACCATGGGAACGAGCCAGGCCCGGAGGCTGAAGTGGCGCCACCATGTGGTCCGGCACTGCTCGTACTCCCTCACCATCCAGTCGTGCTCCCGCTGCCTCTTCTCCGCCGCCTCCGGACCGGCGGCAGGGTCCGGATCTTCCTCATTGAGCCACGCGGTGTAGTCCCGGTCGAGTTTCTGCTTGGCGTCACGGATCTTTCCCAGGTACTGGGATATGGGATCGGACCCGAGAGGGAATTCAGAGCGCAGTTCCTGGAAGGCCGCGTCACCACCGGCGGCGATCTGATGTGCGATCGCGATCCGGACAGCGTGAGAGGGCTCATGCGTGCCGATCTGGAAAAGGTGCTTGTAGGGAAGCGTCGGGCGCGCTGGATCCTGTCCCGAACATCCTGAGAGGGGACGACTCGCCTTGTTGCGACGGTCCCGTTCGCGCAGAGCGGCTCCGAGGTTCCGTACCAGCCTGAGCTTCGCGCTCTCGATGGTCCGCTGATCGCCTCTGATGTCGAGGCCCGCCCATTGCTCATCGAGTTCGTGGGCCAGCTTGTCCTGTATCGGCACCGGATCCACACAGTCGATTTCCAGGGCTGCGGCGTACAGGTCGAAGTACTTCGCGTCGTGCCGGGCCGCAGCGGCGTTGCTGAGCAGCTCGGCCAGTTTCGGCGATGTCGCGTGACGGCTCTTGGCGCGGGGGGCGCGCTGCGCGGCGGCCGACCGGGGAGTGAGAGGCGCTGCCCGGTGACGCGAGAGCAGTACGAGAGCGATGAGCAGTTCCCGCGACGGACCCGGGCTGTGCAGCGCTGGCTCGACGACCGCGGCGATCTTGTCGTCCGGTATTTCCCTCAGCAGGCGATAACCCATATACGCCTGGAGGATGCTGTGCGGGAAACGGACCTTGTTCTTGCGGCCGTACACCAGTCCCAGGAGTTGTCCGTTGGCGGTGTGTCTCGCCAGCTCGGACCGGCATTCGTTGGGGTAGTCCAACGTGTTGAGCCAGTGTGCCGACCCGCCGATCTTGCGGCACATCACACCCCAGATCGCGTCGCGTTGCGCCGCGGAAATGGCAAGGCGGGTTCCGTACTGCTGGGCGGCTTCCTGCGATTCCTGGTGATTTTCATGCGATTGTGCGCGGCGCCGAAGGTCGTTCGCGTGGGCGCTGACGAAATCGTCGAACGTGACCTCGATGCTGTCCTGCAGAAGTCCCAGGCAGGCCATGGCCGACACGACCCACATGGTCTCCCGGCGTTCCTCACGGCCCATCACCAGATCGTCGAATATGCGGCCGTCCTCGATGGCCTGACGATAGGTGTTGAGGAATCCGAGTCTGAGAGTGGAGCAGTCGTTGCTGCGGGTGTCCAGGCGATCCTTTTCGTCGCGGAGCGTGAGGTGGTCGAGCAGCCCGCACTGCTGCAACAGGCGGGCGATCCGCAGATAGATCGGCGATTCCACGACCTTGGCGGTCTCCACCACCCAGTCGAGGCGGCGCTCGTCCAGCTCGCCCGGTTCCCGCACCAGGTATTCCAGGGCCGCTTCCTCGCTCAGCGGTTCCATGTCGGCGATCGCCGCGCGAGTGCCTTCCAGCGGTGTGTGCGGGCGCGAGGCGATGACCAGGGGCAGCTTCTGGCGGTCCGCTCGCTCTATCGCCCGTCGGATGATGTTGTCGCGGTCCTCCTGGTACTTCTCGTCGAGAAGGGCCTCTTCCAGGCCGTCGGCGATCACGACCACCTTGCCGTCGAGCCTGAGCTGCCGCCATGTCTTGTCGATGTTGTTGCCGGCGAGTACTCCCTGGTCCGCCTCTTCCGCGAAGCGGCGCCGTGCCATTTCCTCGAAGTCGAGCTCACCGTCGCCCTTCATGTCGCGCAGACTGATGGGTACGGGAACGGCGGACTGCTGCGCCAGCATCCGGGTGAGTTCCACCAGAACGGCCGTTTTACCGACGCCCACACCGCCGACGAGCAGATAGGGCTTCCGGGTCTTTCGGTTACGGAGTGTCTGGGCGATCACCTGGGACAGTTCACGGCGCCCGACGATCCGGTTGCCGAAGGTTCCGGCCGTGGAGACCAGCTCATGCGGACGCGTACACGCCTTGTCGATGAGCGGCTTCTTGGTCTTGTGATACCAGTAGAGAAGGAAGAATGTCAGTATCAGGGAGCCGGTCAGAACCGGGCCCACGATATGGGACACGGCGTCGAGCCACAGGGATTCCAGGACTTTATGGAGCTGTGATTCCTTCTCTTTGCCATCTGCCGTACCAACCGCCTGGTCATTCACGCGGAAATCATAAATGAGCAGTCCCACCCAAATGAGAAGCACAGCCGTACCGACAAAAGCGTATACACGCAGAAGTGGCCCCAGGGAAAACCACCCCGGTCGCCAACTACGTGCCGCGGCGATGCTCTTGTGAGCCTCCCTCTTCGTCCTGAACGCGCGCCATTCCTTGCGGGTCGCCCCTGAGAGCCGGGACCACCACCGTCTCGGGTACAACGTGTACCAGGGGGCGTCGTGCGGCCGCTCCTTGCCTTCCGGACGGCGGATCACCTTGGTGGGCATGAGGAGGTTCCCTCCGCGCTGCACATCATTGACGGGACGTCATACGAGCGCCGGGTCTGGACACATACGGAAAAAGGTCAGCTGTGCTCGTGGCACCGCGCATCACCTGCGCGTCCTCCGCCCCACACCGCCACAGCGCAATACAGCCGCCCCACGCCGAGGTCTTCTGCCTCACGCATATTCCGCTGGCACGCATGTCTTCATTTCCATGAAAGCACTGGTGGGGAAGATCGCAACACGACGCCGGCCGGCCACCGGAGACCGCCCGCGCAACCGGGGAACAGGCGGGGACCGTCTCCGGAAAGCGGCACGACCGACACAAGAGCCGGCGGAAGCGGGCTCCTGCCACGGGACGGCGCGCAGGTGGTCATTATCAGGTGCAGAAAGGGCAGTTGGGTGGCGAGAGCCGGCGGAACACCTTTGATCGTTTGCCGGGTGGCGGGCGGGGCGGACCTCCACCAGGCAGGCAGGGCAGCCCTGTTGGGTGTCCGGGGTGCGCGGGCCGCCCACGACGACCCACCGCGGCGTTCAGGAAATTGTGCGCGGAAAAGGTTTCCTGAGGCTCCTTCAGGTTTCTCTCGCCCGAGGGCCCGGCGTGAGGCAGGGGCCCGCGGCACATGCAGCGATCTTGAGGCTTCGCGCGTATCGTTGCTGACGCGACAGTGGCTTGTGCGCCCCGTCAGCAGCAGCGACACCAACGCGCAGCTCGACCATCGAAGTTGCCATGAACAATCTGCGCTCTCTTGCGCCGTTCATCGGCTCGCTCGCGCAGAGTCCCCACACCTACCCGTGGCGGCAGCCCATGGACGCACTCGGCGTCCACAGCGATCCTCGGCCGCCGGCGACGTTTCCCAGGTGCCCCGCCACGCACGTTTGGGCCGAGGCCGTGTGACCGCGGCCGACCGACTCGAACCCCGGCGGCCACGCCGGTCCCGGCTGCGCCTGGCAGTGGAGGAGTGACTGTCCCATGTACGCGAAGTTTCCCAAGGGGGCGGCGAACCGCACCGACCCCGAGGCGGCGGCCGAGGTTCTCTACGACGCCGTCGTCGTCGGCGGCGGGATCTCCGGCGCTCTTGTCGCGCTGCGGCTGAGCGAGGCCGGCAGGAGAGTGCTGCTGCTCGAAGCGGGCCCGGCCGAAGACCTCACCCTGAGGGGCTACGAGCGCTACCTCGACCGGTTCTACTCAGCGGTCGGCAAGGACAACCAGGCCCCCTATCCGGCCGTCGCCAATGCCCCGATGCCACGCGGCACCGACGTACGGCGCATCACCCCGGGCGCGCCCGACGCCTCGGCCTACCTGGTCCAGAGCGGGCCCTTCGCCACCGACACCACCTATACGCGGGTCCTCGGCGGCACCACCATGCACTGGGAGGGCAAGGCGCTGCGGATGCTGCCCGAGGACTTCCGGATGCGGACGCTCTACGGCGAGGGGGCGGACTGGCCGCTCACCTACGAGGACCTCGCCCCGTTCTACAACGAGGCCGAACGCGAGATCGGCGTCTCCGCCGACGTGGAGGACCAGGCCTACCTCGGGATCACCTTCGACGAGGACTACGTCTTCCCCATGAAAGGGCTGCCCCTGTCCTACCTGGACCGGACGGTCGCCAGGGACCTGGACGGGATGCCGGTCGAACTCGACGGGGAGCGGAGAGAGCTGCGGGTCCGGCCGTTCCCCCAGGGCCGGAACGGGATACCGAACCCGGCCTACGACGGCGGGCAGGGCTATGTGCCGCGAGGGGCGGTCAGCGCGTACCAGGTCGAGGTCGGCGAGCGGTGCCAGGGCAACAACAACTGCGTGCCCATCTGCCCGGTGCAGGCCAAGTACAACGCCGGCAAGACCCTGGCTCTGGCCCTCCAGAGCGGGCGGGTCGACCTGGTGGCCCAGGCGGTGGCCCACAAGGTGCACGTCGACGAGCACACGCACCGGGTGACCGAGATCGAGTACCGCCGCTACGACCGGCCCGACAGTCCCGGCTTCACGACGATGAGAGCCCGGGGCAGGCTGTTCGTCCTGGCCGCCAACGCGGTGGAGAACCCCCGGCTGATGCTGGCCTCCGGCCTGCGTGGTTCGAGCGGCCTGATGGGGCGGAATTTCATGGACCACGCCTACCTGCTCGCGTGGAGCCTGCTGCCGGAGGTGGCGGGCACCTTCCGCGGCACGATCTGCACGGGCGGCATCGCCGACCTGCGCGGGGGCGGCTTCCGCAGCCGCCAGGCGGCGTTCACCGTCGACATCCACAACGACGGCTGGGGCTGGGCCCGGGGTGCGCCGATGACGGACCTGATCGGCCTGGTGGACTCCGGTGGCCGCTACGGCGAATCCCTCCGCCAGGGCCTGGTGGACCGCGTGTCCCGTCAGCTGCAGCTCGCGTTCATGGTCGAAGTCCCCGCCGACCCGAGCAACCGGATCACCGTGAGCCCGGACCACACCGACAAGCTGGGCAACATGCGGCCCGTTCTCACCTACAACATCCCCGAGTACACGATGCGGGGCGTGGCGTACGCCCGGCAGCTCTCCAGGCGGATCTTCGCCCGTCTGGGGGCCGAGGACCATACCGCGTACGACCCGAACTTCTGGGGCTACGCCGTCCACGACGGCGAGGGGTACGAGATCCGCGGGGGCAACCACCTCGCCGGCACCCACGTAATGGGCCGCGAGCCGTCGACCTCGGTGGTCGACACGGATCAGCGGTGCTGGGATCACGAGAACCTCTACATGGTCGGCGGGGGAAGCATGCCCACCGTGGGCACCTCGAACGTGACGCTCACGCTCGCCGCCCTGTGCCTGCGCAGCGTCCGGGCCATGCTGGCCCAGCTCGACTCCGAGACCGCACCGATCGACGTGGCCTTCGACCGGCGCCAGGCGGCGCCGACCTCAGGGGAGGCGGCCTCATGATCGCGCCCACCATCGAGAACCGTGACGACCTGGTCAGCTATCTGAACGCGGCGATGTCGCTCGAGCACGCGACCATCCCGCCGTACCTGACCGCGTACTACTCCATACACTCCAGCACCAACTCCGACGCCGCCCACATCATCCGGGTGACCGCGGTGGAGGAGATGCTGCACCTGACCCTCGTCGCCAACGTCCTGAACGCCGTCGGCGGGGAGCCCGACCTGACCCGCCCCGGCTTCGTGCCGTCCTATCCGGCCCATCTGCCGGACGGGGAGGACGACTTCACCGTCGACCTGCGGCCCTTCTCCCCCGAGGCGGTGGAGACCTTCTGCATGATCGAGCGGCCGGGCAAGGCCCCCAGCGCCGACTCGCGGCTGGTGAGGACATCGGACAGCAGGGCTCGGTTCCTGGTCTCCAGCCCCACGGCCGAGGAGGTGCGCTTCTACAGCATCGGTGAGTTCTACGAGGAGATCATCGAAGGGCTCGAAAAGGTGGCGGCCAACGACCCCGCGCTCTTCCGCGGGGATCCGGCCCGTCAGGTGGGGCCCGAGTACTTCTACTCCGGCGGCGGGGAGGTGACCGTCGTCTCCGACCTGAAATCGGCGCAGCAGGCGCTCCGCCTCATCGCCGGCCAGGGCGAGGGCCTCGACTCCGGCATCTACGACGCGGAAGGCGAGCTGGCCCACTACTACCGGTTCCGGCAACTGCAGCTCGGGCACTACTACCAGGTGGGCGACCGCCCCGACGCGCCTACGGGGCCGTCGCTGAGCATCTCCTGGGACGACGTGTACAAGGTGAAGGTGAGCGTCCGGCTGGCCGACTACCCGCCGGGATCGGAACTCGCCCGTGTCGCCCGGGACTTCAACGCCGACTACGGGGCCTTTCTCGCCCTGCTCACGGAGGCGTTCAACGGACGGCCGGGCCTCTTGCAGGAGGGCGTCTGCGAGATGTTCCGCCTGCGCGACGGGTTCAACCGGCTGGTGTGCAACCCCCTGCCGGGCAGTGGCGGCCTGCACGCCGGTCCCACCTTCGAGATTCCGGCCGCGGTCGGACCCGACCCGCAGGCCCTGCCCGGTGCCGGCGGGACAACCCGGACGGTGACGCGATGACTGCCCCGTCGTTCGAGAAGTTCCTCTTCCTGTCGGTCGACCTCACCGCCTTCGAGGAGACCGATCTGCTCGGCACCGGCATGGCCCACAAGTACCTGGCGAAAGTGCGGGCCGCTTGCGGCGACGAGGTCGTCACCGCCCTCCTGGAAGCCCACAGGGCGGCCCGGGACGACGCGGCCGGCGACGCCGGAAGCCGTGCCCGGAGCCCGCTCGACCGGGATCTGTTCGACCGGGCCCTGCGCCACCGGATCTTCGGCGACGAACGGCTCGGCCCGGTGGCCCGCAACGTGATCAAGCTCTGGTACGCCGGGACGTGGTACGCGCTGCCGGCCGAGTGGACCGACCGCTACGGGGCCCAGCCGGCGGCGGAAACCTCCACGGTCACCGCCGCGGCGTACCAGGAGGGGCTGCTGTGGCGGGCCATCGGGGCCAATCCCCCGGGTGCCAAGGCACCCGGATACGGCTCCTGGGCTCAGCCACCCCGCATCGCGGAGCGCTACCTGAAAGGGGCGACGAGATGACGGACACACTTCACCGTCTCAGTCCGGACAAGGTGAAGCTCGGCGTCTGCTGCACCCTGTGGTGGAACGACGACTTCCCCGCCATCGACGCCGGCATCTCCTTCGGCCAGGCCGTGAGCGACATGGCGCTCGCCGGCTTCCAGGGCTGCAGCATCGGGCACAAGTACCCCTCGGACGCCGACGAGCTCAAGGCCGCCCTCGATCTCCGCGGTCTGAGTGTGTCCGAGCCCTGGACGAGCACGTACTTCACGATCGGCAGGATGCGGGAGAAGACGGTCGCCGCCTTCGAGGAGACACTGGCCCATATCAAGGCCCTGGACGGGACCGAGCTGGTCGTGGCCGAGTTCGGCGCCTCGTCGCACCTGCTTCCCGTGGACGTGTTCGCCAACCGCCCCGTCTTCACCGACTCCCAGTGGGACTCCTTGACTTCGGGCCTGGACGAGCTCGGCAGGATCGCCGCCTCGGCCGGGCTGAAGCTCAGCTATCACCATCACATGGGCACCGGCGTCATGACCCGGGCCGACGTCGACCGGCTGATGGCCTCGACCGATCCGGAGCTGGTCCATCTGCTGCTCGACACCGGCCACATGGCCTTCGCCGGCGACGATCCGCTGGACCTGGCCCGGGCCTACGCCGACCGCATCGGCCACGTCCACCTGAAGAGCGTCCGGCCCGAGATCGTGAGCCTGGTGCGGGAGGAAGGCCTGTCGTTCCAGGAGGCCATCCAGCGCGGCGTCTTCACCGTGCCCGGAGACGGCGGGATCGACTTCCGGCCCATCCTCGAAGTGCTGGCCGCCGCCCACTACCAGGGGTGGCTGGTCGTGGAGGCGGAGCAGGATCCGAACAAGGCCGTGCCGCTCGAGTACGCCAAGAAGGCCCGTGCCTACCTCGCCGACATCCTGGGCTGGTGACCATGAACGCGCAACTCGGACGAGACGTCTTCTTCAGCTTCTTCATGTTCACGGCTGATCTGCGGCCACAGGACACGGGGTACAGCCGGATACTGATCGATCACCTGAAGGTCCTGACCGACATGGGCTACGACGGCTTCGACGTGCATATCGCCGCTCAGCCCCCGAGTGTCGATCACAAGCTCGAGGTCGACCGTTACGCGGGCCTCAAGAAGGCGTTCGAGCGGGCAGGGCTCGGGGAGGTGAAGTTCACCACCAACGTCGGGACCACGCGCACCTTCGACCCGACCTCTCCCTACGAGGAGCAGCGCGGGCAGGCCCTGTCCTACCTCAAGTCACGCGTCGACATCACACGCGTCCTGGGCGGCGACTCGATCATGTCCGGGCCGTTCATCTACCCCTACGGGGTCTTTCCGGTCACGGACACCGATGAGCCGATCTGGAGCGACGCCCTGCAGGACTGGATGAAGCCGCGTTATGACGCGGCGCGTTCCGTCTTCGAAGAGCTGCTGGAGTACGCCGCGGCGCGCGAGGTGAGACTCGCCGTCGAGCCCGTCAAGAGCTGGGAGACACCGCCGCCCAACATGGTCTCGGAGGTACTGGACTTCCTCGAGGGCCTCGACCACCCGCAGGGTGGCGTGACGATCGACACGGCGCAGGTCGTGATGGAGAGCCAGGGTCCGTCGGTCCTCAAGGAGAACGTCGCGAGAGCGACACGGCAGGACCGGCTCTACTACGTCCACATCTCCGCACCCGACCGGGGAGCGGTGAAGGACAGCTGGGTCCCGTGGGACGTCCTCTCGCGCGAGATCGAGCCGGTGTACCGCGGGCCGTACCTGATCGAGGTGTTCAACGCGATTCCGCCCTTCGACAGCTCCATGCGCATGGCACGCCGGCGTTTCTGGCGGCCCGGCGAGGACGACCCGGTGCCCGGCGGGGACAGCGCCTACGACGTCGCGCGGGCCGCGTTGGAGGAGCTGCGAGAGAAGACCGCCTAATTCAAGGAAAGGGGACTCCCGTGCCGGCTCAGGTGTCGGATCCCATCACCATGGTCGTGAAGCAGACGGGCGACGTCCGTATTCACACCTTCGTCGCGTCCTTCACGGGCAGCAACATCGCGAACGCCACGCATGTCATCGAAACCAAGAACCAGCTCGTTCTCGTCGACTCGCAGTTCCTCTCCCCCTACGCGAGAGCCTTCAGGGAGTACGCGGACAGTCTGGGCAAGCCGGTCGAAAGGCTGTACATCTCCCACAGGCACCCCGACCACTGGTTCGGCCTCGGGACCGCGTTCACCGACGTCACGGTCCACGCGCTGTCCGAGACCATGACGTTCATCCGCGATCATGGTGAGGACTCGCGAAGCGACCACTGGAAACTCGGCGACCTCGCCCCGGAGCGCATCGTGGTTCCGGAACAAGTGGCCAGTGCCGGCGAAGACAAGATCGACGGGGTCAGGTACGTCTTCGACCGGGTGACGGACACCGAGATCGACTACCACCTCACCATCAGGCTTCCTGATCTGGGCGTGTATTTCACTCAGGATCTGGTCTACAGCGGCACCCATCTGTACCTGACGAAACACATGGACCACTGGATCCGGGTGCTGCGCGACATGCTGCTGTCGGACTACGAGTTGTTCATGCCGGGCCACGGTCTCCCGGCCGACAAGAACGAAGTCGCCCGCAACATCGAGTACCTTTCCGCCGCTCGGCAGGCAATCGGTGACGGGCTGACAGGCGACGCCTTCAAGAGCTTCATGCTGCAGCGGTATCCGGAGCGCAAGTGCCCCGGGATCTTCGACATCTACATGCCCCGACTGTTCGGCGGCGCGAGCGACTACTGACCACGGAGGTGCCTCGACCATGACCGAGAGTTGCACTGTAGGACAGTACTTGGTGGACCGGCTCCGCCAACTGGGGCTGGAGCACCTGTTCGCCATCGCGGGAGACTACTCGATCGAATGGCTGAACCGGTACGTCGCGCCGAGCGGCACGAAAATCATCGAGGAAGTCAACGAGGTGAACGCCGGTTACGCGGCGGACGGATACGCGAGACTGAGGGGAATCGGCGCACTCTGTGTCACCTACTCAGCGGGCGCGCTGTGCGCCGTGAACGCCGTCGCCGGCGCCTACGTCGAGAGGGTGCCACTCGTACTGATCAACGGCACACCGAGCGTCAAGAAGACCATCACCTTCGAACAGACCGGCTTCAGCGCGCATCACTTCATCAGCGGACGGGAAACGGATCTCCAGTCGTTCGAGCACCTGACGGTGGCGGCCGTACGGATCGACAATCCGGACCTCGCGCCGACGCTGATCGACTACGCACTGACCCGGTGCATCAGCGAACGGCGCCCGATCTACATCGAACTGCTCCAGGACATGGTCGACTTGGAGTGCGAGCCGCCGGAAGGCGTTCTGAAGCCGGTCAGGGCTCTGTCGGACGAGACCAGCCTGGAACAGTCGGTCGCTCGGATCCGCGCGCAGCTCGAAAGCGCCGAGAATCCTCTCGTCTGGCTCGGCGTGGAGATCGACCGTCTCGGCCTTCAGGACAAGGCCATGCGTCTGATCCAGCAGCTGAACGTCCCGTTCGTCACGGAACTTCTCAGCAAGGCCGTCCTCTCCGAAGACGACGCGCTGTTCGTCGGCGTGCTCGACGGCCAGGCGTCATCGAAGGTCGTGACGGATCTGGCCGACACGTCCGACTTCGTCCTGGCGCTCGGGGTGTGGCTGACGGACATCAACTCGCTCGGCTGGGACCCGGACTACGACAAGACCGCGTTCGCGTCGTTCGACGCGGTCAAGTTCGGGACCTATTTCGGCGGGCAGGTCGCGCTGGAGCACCTGATCGACGGCATCCTGGCGGAAGAGATCGCGCCCAAAGAACGGAAACTGCCGGAAATCCCGGCTCGCAGCGCGCCGACCATGGAAAAGGCCGAGGTCATCACGTACCAGGGGTTCTACGACTACATCCAGCGGTACGTCGACAGGAACACCATCGTCGGTGCCGACGCGAGCATGAACTACTTCGGGAGCCTGCTGCTCGACGTGCCCAGCCCGGGAGGGTTCATCGTCCAGTCGTCCTACTCCTCGATCGGCTACAGCGCGCCGGCCGCGACGGGTATCTGCCTGGCGAAGGGTCCCGACCAAAGGGTCATGGTCTTCTCGGGTGACGGCGGCTTCCAGATGACGGCCCAATGTCTCTCGACCCAGACCCGGTTGGGGCTGGATCCGATCATCTTCGTCATCGACAACGGCGTCTACGCCGTGGAGCAGTGGCTCGCCGACGCGGCGGTGTTCCACTCCGACGAACCGTTCTACAAGCCCTGCGAGCTGCACCGGTGGAACTACAGCATGCTGGCGGAGGTCTTCGGTTGCCGGGGCTGGGAAGTCGGCACGTACGGCGAGCTGGAGGATGCCGTGACGGATGCGCTGGGGAACTCGACCGGTCCGTCCATCGTCCAGGTCCGCGTGCCTGAGAAGACGATCCCCGACAATGCGAACTGGAAGGCCCGGTAGCGGGACGGGGCTCCTCGCTCCGGAGCGCGACGAGGGCGCATGAGGGGGCCGTCCGGGGTCAGGCCGGCCAGACGCCCGTCTCCAGCAGGGAGTTGATCGCCGTCATGTACGGTGCGATGTCCAGGCCCTGTTCGGCCAGCCACGCGTCCGAGTAGTACTTGTCGAGATAGCGGTCGCCGGGGTCGCACAGCAGCGTGACCACGCTTCCCCTGCGCCCCTCGGCCACCATCTCGGCGACGATCTTCAGGGCGCTCCACAGGCCGGTGCCGGTCGAGCCGCCCGCCTTGCGGCCGATGACCTGCTCCAGCGCGCGGACGGCTGCGACGCTCGCCGCGTCCGGCACCTTCATCATGCGGTCGATCGCCCCGGGCACGAAGCTCGGCTCGACGCGCGGTCTGCCGATGCCCTCGATGCGCGAGCCGCGGTCGCAGGTGACGTCCGGATCGCCGGTGGTCCAGCCCTCGAAGAAACAGGAGTTGTCCGGGTCGGCGACACAGATGCGGGTGTCCGCCTGCATGTAGTGGACGTAGCGGGCGAGGGTCGCCGAGGTGCCGCCGGTGCCGGCCGTGGCGACGATCCACGTGGGTTCCGGGAACCGCTCGAGGGCCAGTTGGCGGAAAATGGATTCGGCGATGTTGTTGTTCCCGCGCCAGTCCGTGGCCCTTTCCGCGTAGGTGAACTGATCCATGTAATGACCGCCGGTCTCGGCCGCGAGGGCGACGGACTCCGCGTAGATCTTGCGCGAGTCGTCCACGAAGTGGCACTGCCCGCCGTGGAATTCGATCAGCCGGCACTTCTCGGCACTCGTCGTGCGCGGCATGACCGCGATGAAGGGCACACCGACGAGGCCCGCGAAATAGGCCTCGGACACGGCCGTCGAACCGCTGGACGCCTCGATCACCGGGCGGCCGGGCCGGATCCATCCGTTGCACAGGCCGTACAGGAACAGCGAGCGGGCCAGCCGGTGCTTGAGGCTGCCCGTGGGATGGGTCGACTCGTCCTTCAGATACAGGTCGACGCCCCACTCCTCGGGGAGCGGGAAGCGCAGCAGATGGGTGTCCGCCGAGCGATTCGCATCCGCTTGGACCTTCCGGACGGCTTCTTTGAGCCAGCTCCGGTACTCCGGGTCGCTGCGGTCGACATCGAGGGTCTCACCGGTCCGGATCGGCTGGGGAGTGCTCACGGGAAGGCTCCTAACGCGTGGCGCCGACACCGCTTCGGCTGGTCGGACGCCTCGATCATAAGCACCTTCCGCACGCTCCTCACCTGCATAAACACACCTTTGAGCGACCCAAAGCCGTCCCTGGGGGACGCCGGGAATCCGAATCCGGGGATCAGGGAACCCGGCTCCAGGGGGGCGCATCCCGGCCTTTGCTCCCGTCACCCCCACCACCTCGCCATACGCACTGGTGCTCGGCGCGACCTGCGGGCAGACTGCACCGCGCGGGGCGGTCGCCCCCGACGTGGATGCACACTGGGTCACGACAGGGCACAGCCGGAGCGCACAAGGGGGCGGAGCATCATGGCGGAGCCGGAGTTCACGGCCACGGGCGTGCGGATCGGGAAGAGGCTGCGTTCGCTCACCCGGGCCGGACAGGTCCGGATCAGCGACGGCAGGCTGGAACTGCTCACCAGCTACGGCAGCGAGATCGACAGCGCGCCGGTGCAGGCGGTGCGCGCCTCGAAACCCTGGTTCGCTCACGAGGACCGGGCGTTGGCGGATGTCAACGGCACGCGGTACTCGCTCACGCTCGGCGAGCACGATCCGGCACCCGGCCGGCCGGGGCCCCCGTCGGCGCGCCGCTTCATCGAGGCGGTCCGCAAGGCGGCGGGACGCGGCCGCTGAGGTGCGCCGACCGCGCCGGCCCCACGTCCTGAGGCATCGCGAGTTGCGGGACCGTGGCCCCTGAGTCACTCTGATGTCACATCACTCTGGGTTCACCGGCGATAACGCTGCGAACCAGCCCGCCGGTCGTCACAGCAGGCGGCCGTTCAACTCAGCCACTCTGCTGGATCCGATCTCCGCCTTCTTCCGGACCTCAATTCGGGGAGTCGCAGCCGTGATCAGCCAGCCAAGCAGGCATTGCACGGTGGAGCTCCAAGCCCTGCCGTCGCGGATCGGCCAGGTCCGCAGAATCGTCTCTGCGCAATTGCGCTACTGGCATCTGGACCCCTTGATAGACCGGGCCGCGCTCGGGGTGACCGAGCTGTTGTCGAATGTCCACCGGCACGCCCAGCCGGACAAACTCTGCACCGTGGAGATCGAGCTGCTGCTCGACCGGCTCACTGTCTCGGTGCACGACCACGACCCCCGGCTTCCCGTGATACGCGAAGCCGACCCCGGCTCCACCTGCGGACGCGGCCTCGCCATGGTCGCGGCGGTCAGCGAGAGCTGGGGTGTGCGCCCCGACGGCGAGTCGGGCAAGGTCGTATGGTTCACGCTTCCGGCGTCCACCCCCGTGGTGGCGGCTTCGCTGCGTCCGCCGTACGAGACCGCGAGCGAGGTCACGCTCCGGCACACCGTCGACGTACTCAGGCCGGAACACGCTCCCGCCCGGTCGGCCGTTGCCGGCTGACCGGGCGGTGACCCCCCTCTCGTACGCCGCTCGCTCACGGGCGCCGTACGGCATCGGGTGGCTCACTCCGTGGCGATGGCCCGCAGCACGTCGAGACGGGCCGCCCGCCGTGCCGGACGCAGTCCCGCGAGGGCCCCGGCCGCGAGACCCACCAGCGCCACCACCACGAGACGCAGCGGCGGGACCGCGAAGGCGAAGGCGCTGTCCGACGCTCCGTCGGAGGCCTCGACCAGCACCCAGCCGAGGAAGGCGCCGAGGGCGAGTCCGCCCGCCGTGCCGAACGCGGCGACGAGGACCGACTCCCAGCGGACCATGGCGCGCAGCTGCGCCCGGGTCTGTCCGACGGCCCGCAGCAGACCGAGTTCCCGGGTGCGCTCGTGGACCGCGAGCGTGAGGGTGTTGGCGATGCCGAGCAGGGCGATGAGCACCGCGAGGGCCAGCAGCGCGTAGACCAGGGTCAGCATCATGTCGATGCCGGCCGCCGAGGACTGCGCGTACTCGTCCCGGGTCTGCACCTCGGGGTTGCCGTACCGCTCGGCGACCGTCTCCACCGCGGCCTTGCCCTTTGCCGGGCTCACGCCGTCCTTGAACGAGACGGCGACGAGCGTGTCGGCGTCCTGGGTGCGGTGCGGGGCCCAGGCGGCGCGGGTGATGACGTAGTCGCCCGCGAGTTCCGACCGGCCGTAGACGGCACGGACGGTGAAGTCGGCCTTCTGCCCGTCGGTGAAGGCCAGGCGGGCCGTGTCGCCGGTCGCCAGGTGCTGCTTGTCGGCCTCCGTACGGGTGATGGCGATGCCGTCGGTGCCGAGGCCGTTCAGGGAGCCCTGTACCTGGCCGAGGTCGAAGACCTTGCCGAGCGCGACCGGGTCGGTGACCGTCAGCGCACGGCCCTGGCCGTTGACCTCGGCGACCCCCTTGCCCAGTCCCACGGCGTACTCGACCGAGGGCTGACGCGCGAGGGCCGGGGCCAGTTTCGGGCTGAGACCGCTGCCGCCCGCTCCGAACGACGGCGTGCTGACGGCGACGTCACCCGCGAAGGAACGCGAGACCGTCTGGTCCATGGTGGCCTTGAGCGAGGCGCCGAAGACCGTGAACAGCGAGACGACCGCGACGCCGATCATCAGGGCGCCCGCGGTGGCGGCGGTCCGCCTGGGACTGCGCAGCGCGTTGCGCCGGGCGAGTCCGCCGGTGACGCCGCGCAGTCTGTCCAGGGGCGCGCCGAGGACCCGTACGGCGGCCGAGGACGCGACCGGACCGAGGACGACGAAGGCGGCGAGGGCCAGTACGGCGCCGAGTCCGGCGAGCCACAGCGACGGGGTCAGCAGGACACCGGTCAGGGTGACGCCCACCGCCAGGGCGGCCAGTCCCCCGCCCGCCGTCGCCCGTACCCGCGAGGCACCGGACTCGTCGACCGCGGTCTCCCGCAGGGCGGCGAGCGGAGCGGTGCGTCCCGCACGGGCGGCCGGCAGCAGGGCGGAGCCGAGACAGACGACGACGCCGACACCCAAGGGCAGCAGCATGGACAGGCCGCTGATCACCAGGCCCCCTTCGGGGAAGGGGAATCCGATGGCCGGGAAGAGGGCCTGGAGTCCGGCCGCGATCCCGATGCCACCGGCGATCCCCACCGCCGAGGCGGCCACGGCGACGACGCTCGCCTCGGCCAGGGTCGACGCGGTGACCTGCCTGCGCGAGGCGCCGAGGGCGCGCAGCAGCGCGTTCTCACGGGTGCGCTGGGCGACGACGATCGCGAAGGTGTTGTGGATGGAGAAGGTCGCCACCAGGAGCGCGATGCCGGAGAAGACGAGCAGGAGCGTGGTGAAGAGCGTGAGGAACTGGCTGGAGATCATGTCGGTGTTCTCCCGCGCGGAATCCTGTCCCGTGATGGCCTCGACCCCCTTCGGGAGTACGGGAGTCAGAGCGGAGACGAGCTCGTCCTGGCCGACCCCGGGGCCGGCCCGCACCCGGATACCGGCGGCCTCGCCGGGCCTCGCGGTCAGGTACTTCTCCGCGTCGGCCTGGGTCATCCCGGTGAAGGTCACCTGGGCCATGCCGTCCTCGCCGCCGAAGGTCGCGAGGCCCACGATCGTCACCCGGACGGGGTCGGGCGTGCGCAGGACCGTCGTGTCGCCGATCTTCAGGTGACCCTTCTCGGCGGCCCCCCGGTTGACGACGACCTCGCCGGACTCGGCGGGGGCGCGGCCTTCGGCGAGCCGGTACGCGTTGAGCTTCGGGTCGTCGATCCAGTTGCCCGCGAGGGTGGGCGGGCCCTGTCCGCCGACGGGTTTCCGGTCGGAGCCGACGAGCTGGCCCGCGCCCTGGATGTCGGGCGCCGCGGCCGCGACTCCTGGGACGTGCTCGATCGTCCTGACCAGATCGGTGCCGACGGGCGCGCGGACGCCCTGGCTCTCCCCCGGGGTGGTGATGACGCCGGCGCTGCGGACGACGGCGTCGGTGCCCTTGGTCGCGTTGCCGAACATCGTGTCGAACCCGGCGCGCAGGGTGTCACCCATGACGAGGGTGCCGGCCAGGAAGGCGACGCCGAGGAACACGGCGAAGAACGTCCCGGCGAAGCGGCGTCCGTGGCCGCGCAGCGACGAGAGGCTGAGGCGCAGTGCGGCGTTCATACCGGTGCCCCCTTGCTGTCGAAGGCCTTCATGCGGTCGAGGACCTTGTCGGCCGTCGGGTTCTCCATCCGGTCCACGAGGCGTCCGTCGGCGAGGAAGACCACCTCGTCGGCGTGCGCGGCGGCGACCGGGTCGTGGGTGACCATGACGACCGTACGGTCCATCCGGCGCACCGCCCGGCCGAGGAGGCCGAGGACCTCCTGGCCGGAGCGGGAGTCGAGGTTGCCGGTGGGTTCGTCGGCGAAGACGACGTCGGGTTCTCCGGCGAACGCCCGTGCCACGGCGACGCGTTGCTGCTGTCCGCCGGACAGTTCGCTCGGCCGGTGGTGGAGCCGGTCGCGCAGACCGACGACGTCGACGAGGGCGTCTGTCCAGGCGCGGGAGCCCTTGGTCCCGGCGAGGTCCATGGGCAGGGCGATGTTCTCGGCGACCGTGAGCGTCGGAATCAGGTTGAACGCCTGGAAGACGAAGCCGATGCGGTCCCGGCGCAGCAGGGTCAGACGGCGGTCGTCGAGGGTGCCGAGCTCGGTTTCGCCGATGTACGCGGCTCCCGAGGTGAGGGTGTCGAGACCGGCCGCGCAGTGCATGAGGGTGGACTTGCCCGAGCCCGAGGGGCCCATGATCGCGGTGAAGCGGCCGGCCGGAAAGCCCACGCTCACCCCGTCGAGGGCCCGGACGGCGGTGTCGCCGCTGCCGTAGATCTTCACGGCGTCGACGACACGTGCCGCGTCCGGGCGGGCGGTCGCGGTGGTCATGCCGCACCGCCCTTGCCCGTACGTCCGAACTGCTCGTCCAGGACGGACAGCCGGCGCCAGTACTCGTCCTCGTCGATCTCTCCGGAGGCGAAGCGGCGGCCGAGCACGGCGATCGGCGAGTCACCCACCGGCAGGGACCCGCCGGGGCCGAAGCCGCCCGTCGCCCGCCAGGGGCCACGGCGTCCGCGCCAGGCGGTGCGCCGCAGCACGGTGACGACGCCGATCACGACGGCCGCCCAGATCAGCGGGAAGAACAGGATCCACGGGCCGGGGCCGCCGTCCCAGTTCGCCAGGGTCTGCATCTCGAGTCATCTCCTCGGTGGAACCACGCCTCTGCGCGGGATCTCTTGGTGATGCTTCGAGACTCGCCCCGGCAGGGGGGTCAAGTCGTCGTACGGCCAGCGGCCGTACGCGTACCTCCGCGGGAGTACACCGGGCGCCCCGGGCTGCTTCCCGCGGCGGCTGGTGCCCCGGCAGGCAACGTTCGCCGGCGGCCCGGGGATGTCGTATCGCAGCCGCGACTTCGCCCTGCCCCGGTGCTCCCGAGGGTCAGACGGGCAGCGCCTTCAGCGGATCGTCCAGGACCGGCTGCCAGGCCAACTCGGCCGCTCCGACCAGGCTGTTGTGGTCCAGGGTGCAGGCGAGGATCGGTACCCCGCCGCTGCGCCCCCACAGGCTGCGGTCGGCGACGACGGCGCGCAGCCGGTCCGGGTCGGCGTCCAGCAGGGCGCGGTGCAGTCCGCCGAGGATGATGCGGTCCGGGTTGAGAATGCTGATGAGACCCGCCAGGCCGAGGCCGAGGCGGTCGATCAGCGCCTCGATGGCCGTGCGGACGGACGGATCGTGGCTCTCGTCGCGGATCAGCTCGTTGGACTGCTGGAGCAGCGACACCTCGGGGCCGGGGGCCCGGCCGGCCGCGGTGAGGAAGGCCAGCGGGTCGGCCTCGACGTCGAGACAGCCGCGGCTTCCGCAGTGGCAGGGACGACCCTCGGGATTGACGGTGAGGTGGCCGACTTCGAGGGCGAGCCCCGAACTGCCGGTGTGCAGACGCCCGTCGAGCACCAGGGCACCGCCGACGCCACGGTGTCCGGTGGCCACGCACAGCAGGTCGCGGGCGCCTCGCCCCGCTCCGTGCCGGTGCTCGGCGAGGGCGGCGAGGTTGACGTCGTTGGCGGCGAACGCCGGCCCCTCGATCCCGGCCGCGCGCACCCGCTCCGCGAAGATCTCCCGGACGGGGGCCCCGGCGGGCCAGGCGAGGTGCAGTGGATTGAGCGCGAGCCCTTCGGGTTCGGTGACGGCCGACGGTACGGCGAGCCCGGCGCCCACACAGCGGCGCCCGGTCTCGCGGAGCAGTTCGGCGCCCGCGTCGACGACCGAGCCGAGCACCTTCGCCGGATCGGCGTCGACGGTCTCACAACCGGGCGCGGTCGCGACGATCCGGCCGCCGAGGCCGACCAGGGCGGCCCGGAAACCGTCGGCGTGCACCTGCGCGGCCAGCGCGACGGGCCCGTCGTCGGCGACCTCGAGCCGGTGCGAGGGCCGCCCCTGCGAACCCGCGGCGGCACCGGGCCGCGCGTCGACGCGGATCAGCCCCAGCGCCTCCAGCTCCGCGGCCACCGCGCCCGCGGTCGCCCGGGTGACTCCCAGCTCGGCGGTGAGCACGGCACGCGTCGGCGCGCGCCCGGTGTGCACAAGTTCCAGCGCCGGTCCGAGCGCTCCGCGCCCCCGGTCGAGCCGTGTCCGCGTGCTGCCATCCCCCGCCGTCCGGGGGCCCGCCTTGCCGTTCATGAGGGCGAGTCTCCCATGATCCGCTCCCGCGGGGCCCGTCCGGTCGCGGCCGCCGCCGCACGACCGTGGCGGCGTCCGCCGCCCGGGACTGCCCGACGGTTCGCGTCGTCGCCCGTCGCACGGCAGACGGGAATTGCCGGACAGGCCCTATCGCGCAGGCTCCGGCGGGAAGCCGCCGGCGCGGAGCGTGAGGTTCAGCCGCCCGGTCAGTCCCAACTCGGGGGGCGCCGTGCCCGCGTACACCTTCGGTACTCCGTGGTACGCGAGCCGTGACGGGCCGCCGAACACGAAGAGGTCGCCGCTGCGCAGCTCGATGTCGGTGTACGGCCGTGTCCGGGACTCCGTGTTGCCGAACCGGAAGACACAGGTGTCGCCCAGGCTGAGCGACACGACCGGGGCGTCGCACGATTCGTCGCTGTCGCGGTGCATGCCCATACGGGCTTCGGCGTCGTAGAAATTGATCAGCGCGATGTCGTACACGGCGGACGGATCCGAGCCGGGGGCGTCGGCGCCGAGGGCGTCCGTGACAGCGTCACGGGCCAGCCGGCCGAGCCGGTCGGGGAAGGGCTTGACCGGCGAACCGTCGCCGTCGACCACCGTGCGCGCGTAGCCGTACGGGTACCAGTGCCGGCCAAGACAGACCTGGCGTGCGGTCATCGTGCCTCCGCCGGGGGTGCGGACGGTGCGCAGGCCCGCCGGGGGACGGGCCCAGCCTCGGCAGGCTTCCACCATCAGGCGCTGGCCTCGGGCGTCCAGCCAGTCCGGAAGGTGCACGGCGCCCGGCGCGATCTCCGTCCTGCCGCGCGGGAACAGCTCCGCGTCCATCGACATGCCCCCATCCTCGCGCACCTCAGGCACTCCGGGTCGCATAGCCTTGACCCACGATGAACGACCGAATGACGACACCCTGGGGCGAGTACGAACTCGCCCGCTTCCCCGAGGACCCGCGCGACCGGCTGCGTGCCTGGGACGCCGCCGACACCTATCTGCTGCGGCACCTCGCGGAGAGCGGCACCCCGCTGACGGGTTCGGTCGTGATCGTCGGCGACCGCTGGGGCGCCCTCACCACGGCGTTGTCCGAGCGGCGGCCGACGCTGGTCACCGACTCCCACCTGGCGCGAGAGGCGACCCGCTCCAATCTGGCGCGCGCCGGTGCCGAGGAGTCCGCGGTCCGGCTCCTCACGACACAGGACCCGCCTCCCGGGCGGATCGACGTGCTGCTCGTACGGGTGCCGAAGAGCCTCGCCCTGCTGGAGGACCAGCTGCACCGGCTGGCACCCGGCGTGCACGAGGGAACGGTGGTGATCGGCACGGGGATGGTCAAGGAGATCCACACCTCGACGCTGCACCTGTTCGAGCGGATCCTCGGTCCGACCCGCACGTCGCTGGCCGAGAAGAAGGCCCGCCTGATCTTCTGCACCCCGCTCCAGGGGATCGCCCGGAGGGCCAACCCCTGGCCGTACAGCTATCTGCTGCCCGACGACGTCGGCCCGGTCTCCGGCCGCACGGTGGTCAACCACGCGGGAGTCTTCTGCGCCGACCGCCTCGACATCGGCACCCGCTTCTTCCTCGGGCATCTGCCCCACAGCCGGGGCGCCGAACGGGTCGTGGACCTGGGCTGCGGCAACGGCGTGGTCGGTACGGCCATGGCGCTCGCCAATCCCGAGGCCGAGGTGCTGTTCGCCGACGAGTCGTTCCAGGCGGTGGCCTCGGCGGAGGCGACGTACCGGGCGAACGCCGACGGAAAGGCCGAATTCCTCGTCGCCGACGGGCTGGAGGGAGTGCCTTCCGGGAGTGTCGACCTCGTGCTGAACAATCCCCCGTTCCACTCCCACCAGGCGATGACGGACACGACCGCCTGGCGGATGTTCTCGGACGCCCGGCGCGCGCTGCGGCCGGGTGGCGAGCTGTGGGTGATCGGCAATCGCCACCTCGGCTACCACCTGAAGCTGCGCCGCCTCTTCGGCAACAGCGAACTGGTCGCGGGTGACGCCAAGTTCGTGATTCTCCGGACCGTGAAGAAGGACGCCGGGCGGTAGGGCTCGTCCGACCGGGGCGGGGCTGCCCCGGGGGACGCCCGTGTTCGACCCCGCGGACAGAATCCGCTCACTTTTTGATCACCCCTGGACACCTGCGCCTACAACCGTAAAGTGATGCCGATCACCAATGACAACTGGGGGAACCATGTCGCGCCGCGCTGTCGTCATCGGCGGGAGCGTGGCCGGCATGCTCGCCGCCGCGGCCCTCTTTCGGTCCATGGACGAAGTGATCGTCCTGGAGCGCGACGAGCTGCCCGACAGACCGTCCCCGCGCAAGCGGATCCCCCAGGCACGGCACGCCCACGTCCTGCTGCCCAGCGGACGCGACGCCATCCAGGAACTGCTTCCGGTGGCGAACGTGCACCGGCGCCTGCTCGCCGCGGGAGCGCGCGAGCAGCCCATGACCGACATGCTGGGTTTCGGCCCGCAGGGCTGGCAGCGACGCTGGCCGACCGTGACCGACGACCTCCTGCTCACCTGCTGCAGCCGTGACCTGCTCGACTGGACCCTGCGTGACGCGGTCCTGAGCACCACTCCCGTCGTCGTCCGCCGTGCCGAGGCGCTGTCCCTGGTGGGAACGGCGGAACGCGTCACCGGTGTACGGGTCCTCTCCGAAGGCCTCGAGGAGGAGCTGCGCGCCGATCTCGTCGTCGACGCGAGCGGACGGGGTTCACGTGTCGAGCACTGGCTCGAGGGGCTCGGCGTGACGGACATCCCCACCGACGAGGTCGACTCGGGGCTCGTCTGCGCCAGCCGGGTCTTCCGCGTCCCGTGGGGCGCGGAGGACTTCCCGCTGACCCAGGTCGAGGCGGACCCGACGGATTCCCGGCCGGGGCGCTCGGGGACTCTGGTGCCGATCGAGGACGGCCGCTGGCTGGTAACGCTCGCCGGCACCCGCGGCGGCGAACCCACCGCCGACCCCGGGTACTTCACCGACTTCGCCCTCCGCCTGCGCCACCCGCTCATCGGTCAGCTCGTCTCCGTCGCCGAGCCGCTCGGCGAGGTGTTCCTCAGCCGCAGCACCCGCAACCGGCGCCGTGACTTCGAGAAGGCCGTGATGCCCGAGGGCCTGGTGGTGCTCGGTGACGCCGTCGCCACCTTCAACCCCGTGTACGCGCAGGGCATGTCCGTCGCGGCCCTGGGTGCCCAGGCGCTGAGCCGGCAGCTGCGTCAGACCGATGTCACCGCCCCGGGCTTCGCCCGCGACGTCCAGCGGGCGGCCGCCAAGTCCGTCTCGGCCGCCTACACGATGAGCACGTCCCAGGACCAGTGGTTCCCGGAGGTCGTCGGCAGGGCTCCGAGCCTCGCGGACCGGCTTCTCAGCCAGTACATGGGCCGGATGGCACGTGTGGCGACCACCTCGTACTCCGTGTCCGCGGCCAGGTGCAAGGTCGCGACGCTCCAGGCCGACACGAGCCGTCTGCTGCACACCGAGCTGCTCGTGGCCACGTTGAAGGGCCCCGTCATGGAGCCGTTGACCGGGCCTCCGCTGACCACCGAGGAGAGCGCCTTCCTCGACTCCGTGGGCCCGCTCGCCGTGTGACGGCGCGTGCCGTACGGGCGTGCGTCCGACCGGACGCACGCTCCCGGCCTCCGCCCCGCCGTCGTACGAGCGTCCGCTG
Source organism: Streptomyces sp. NBC_00386 (assembly GCF_036063235.1). Classification (NCBI taxonomy): domain Bacteria; kingdom Bacillati; phylum Actinomycetota; class Actinomycetes; order Kitasatosporales; family Streptomycetaceae; genus Streptomyces; species Streptomyces sp. NBC_00386. Next base: position 8,189,683 of record NZ_CP107950.1, on the reverse strand, counting down.
CGCACGCCGCCGCGTCGGGCGCGGTCAGGACAGCTGTCGCACCGCGGTCCTCCGGGACTGGATCGCGGCGTCGACGATCGGCGTGCGCACCGCCTTGGACAGGCTCAGCAAGGACGGCTGCCCCGTGTCCAGCGACCGCGAACCGCCCGCCGGCCGTCGCACGCGCGCGCTGACCGAGACCACCACATCGACGTCACCGACCGAGATGCCGATGGTGCCGGTCTCCGCCATGGGTGTCGGCGTCTCGGCCAGAGCGGCCACGGCGACCATCGCGGCCATCCCGATCACCTCGGCCTCCGCCGCCGAGAACCCGGCGGCCAGCGCGTCCCGGCAGGCACGGCTGCGCACCTGGTCGTCGAGCTGCCCGGCGAGCCGCTTGAGGCCGTCACGGATGGCGGTTTCCCGTGTGGTGAGCCGCAGTTCGACGTCGCCGATCATCCGCCACGACAACGCGGTGACGCAGCGCCGGCGGCTGGTCGGTCCCGCCAGCAGACGGAACAGCGGACGCAGCCGCACGAACGCGACGGCCGAGTCGATGCGCGGACCGACGAGGGGAAGGATGTAGCCGGCCGAGGCCAGACAGGAACCGACGGCCACCAGCGGTGCGACGCTGGTGCTGAGGCTGTCCCAGCGGTGCCCGAGCCAATGAGCGCTCAGCGCCACGGACTTGACGATGCCGTAGGCGCTGGTGAACAGCCAGCCCAGCACGAGCAGGGCCAGCGAGCCCCGGGTCCAGCGTTTCACCTTCCGTATCCAGCTCCAGCACAACAGGGTCGTCGTCACCGCGGCCACCATGTGCGCCACCAGATACAGCACGATCATCTCCCGGATGAACGGCGTCGAGGCGTAGTAGGTGTCGAAGTCGGCCCGGCGTTCGACCGGCGCGTCGCCCAGCGAGAACAGCAGGCCCTCGGCGGCGATCACTCCCAGATAGCTGAACAGCCATGCCCGGGACGTGCGCCGTACCTGGGCGGGGTCGTTGCCCCGCCAGTGCACGATGAGGATGAGGGAGGCCGCGCCGAAGGCGGTCACCGCGCCGTAGGTCAGCGGCGCCGCGATGTTCGGAATGCCGGTGAGGCTGTTGACGAGAATGACGGTGGGCGGCGCACCGAGCACGAAACAGAGTCCCGACAGCAGGATGACGGCGCAGAACGACCGCTTGAGCGGGTCTCTGCGGTGGCGGCGCAGGTCGGGCAACTGGGCGGCGAGTCCCATCCAGAGGACGGCCGCGGCCAGGTAGTAGATCAGTCCGTTCACGTCGAGCCCAGAGGGACGCGTGGGCCGAGTTCCCGGTGCGCGCCGGGGGACGGGCGCAGTCCCCGACGCACGCTGGAGTGCCGGCCGGTTCCGGGCAGCGCCTCGTTCACCGGGGCATACACCCCGTCGTCGCGCGCCGACACACGGATACCAGCCAGAAGTTGACCGCTCAAGGCCTTCTCCGTCCTGCGCCCGGCCCGGTGCCGGCCCTGCCCCGAAAACACCGCAAACCCCTGCTCCCCGCATCCATGGGGCATACGGACGCGTGCCCGAGTGACCTCCGGGGCGAAGCTTCACCCGCGAGCGTACCGTGCCCTTTCGGCCTCCTCATGGTGGTTCACCCTAGCCACCTTGTCACCCGCTCGAACTGCCGTCGGTGCAAAAGCACATACGTGGAAACCGGCTTCCACGCGACCCGGTACCCGCCGAGCGGCGGCTTCAGGGGCGCATATCCGGCTGTAGCGGCACCTGGACGGCTCACCCCCGCAGCACGCCGATGAGCTCCGCCACCGTCCGCGCCATCGCCTCCCGTCCCACGCCCAGGTACTTCCGTGAGTCCACGGCGTCGGGGCTGGCCGTGAGGAACTCCCGGATGGCGCCCGTCATCGCGATGTTCAGCGCGGTCCCGACGTTGACCTTGGCGATGCCGCCCTGGACGGCCGCCCGGAGCTCCGCGTCGGGCACCCCGGAGGAACCGTGCAGGACGAGAGGGACGCCGAGCGAGGCCGCAAGGCGCTTGAGCAGGTCGTGGTCGAGTGCCGCGGTCCGGGTGGTCATCGCGTGCGAGCTGCCGATCGCCACGGCCAGCGCGTCCACACCGGAGTCCACCACGAAGGCGCGGGCCTCCCCGGGGTCGGTACGGGCACCGGGCGCGTGCGCGTCCCGCGGGGGCTCACCGTTCTTGCCGCCGATCTCTCCCAACTCCGCCTCGATCCACAGGCCTTGGGAGTGCACCCAGTCGGCGGCGGCCCGGGTCACGGCGAGGTTCTCCTCGTAGGGCAGGTGCGAGGCGTCGTACATGACGGAGCTGAACCCGGCTTCGGGTGCCTGGCGCAGCAGTTCGTCGCTCTGCACGTGGTCGAGGTGCAACGCGACGGGCACGGAGGCCCGTTCGGCGGCGGCGGTCGCGGCACGGGCCAGTGGGAGCAGTCGTCCCTGACGGAACTTGACCGCGTTCTCGCTGACTTGGAGGACGACGGGCGCGCCGACCGATTCCGCCCCCGCTATGACGGCCTCTACGTGTTCCAGCGTGATGACGTTGAACGCGGCGACGGCGGTCCGGGCCTCGGCGGTCCGGGCGACCAGCTCACCGGTTGCGGCGAGGGGCACAACTCCTCCTGCTCCATGGGGGATCGAGCCGGTTCTGCGACTTCTGCGACTTCGGCGGCTTCGGCGGGTTCAGGGGTGCGGTGGCTTCGGCGGCTTCAGGGGCCGAGAATCACCGAGCGGGTGAGGTGGCGGGGCCGGTCGGGGTCGAGGCCGCGCGCCGCGGCGACGGCGACGGCGAGGCGCTGGGCGCGGACGAGTTCGGCGAGCGGGTCGAGGCCGCCGCCCACCCACAGCCCGCCGGTCTCCCGGACCTGTTCGGCCAGCCCCTCGGGTGCTTCGCCGAGCATCCAGGTGGCGGTGCCGTGGGTCGTGATGCTGATGGGGCCGTGCCGGTACTCCATCGCGGGGTAGGCCTCGGTCCAGGCGAGAGAGGCCTCCCGCATCTTGAGCCCGGCCTCGTTGGCGAGCCCGACGGTCCAGCCACGACCGAGGAAGGTGAACTGCGAGCAGTCGACGAGCCCTTCGGGCAGCGGGGTGCCGAGCGCGGTGCGCGCGTCCGCGACGACGGTCTCGCCGTGCAGGCCGAGATGGGCGCGGAGCAGGGTGAGCGCGGTCGTCGCGAAACGCGTCTGCACGACGGAGCGCTCGTCGGCGAAGTCGAGCACGACGACGTCGTCCGCGCACTTCATCACGGGCGTGTGCGGATCGGCGGTGACCGCGGTCGTACGCGTGTGTCCGCGCAGTCGTCCGAGAAGGTCGAGCACCTCGGTGGTCGTCCCGGAGCGCGTCAGGGCGACGACGCGATCGTACGAGCGGCCCGCGGGGAACTCCGAGGCGGCGAAGGCGTCCGTCTCCCCCTGCCCGGACTCTTCGCGGAGCACGGCCGCGGCCTGTGCCATGAAGAACGAGGTGCCGCACCCCACGATCGCGACGCGTTCCCCCGCCGCCGGCAGCGCGGCTTCGTGCGTCGCCGCCTCGTCGGCGGCGCGGATCCAGCACTCGGGCTGGCTGCTCAGCTCTTCCTCGACATGCGTCATGCCGTACCCCTCCCGCTGATGCTTGTTTCTGCAAGATATAGCGATGTTTCGAGCACAATCAAGCATTTGAACGCACCGGGGGTGCGTTAAGGTCGCGAAGGACCGAGGAATGGAGGGCGCTGATGTCGCGGGACGCCCGGTGGAAGGCACTGCTGGAACTGCTCGTGGAGCGGGGCCGCCTGGACGTCGAGGAGGCCGCGGCACGGCTGGAGGTCTCGGCGGCAACGATCCGGCGCGACTTCGACCAGCTCGCCGAGCAGCAGATGCTCGTGCGCACCCGGGGCGGAGCGGTCGTGCACGGCGTCTCCTACGAACTCCCCCTGCGCTACAAGACCGCCCGGCACGCCTCGGAGAAACAGCGCATCGCGAAGGCGGTGGCGGACCTCGTCGCCCCCGGCGAGGCGGTGGGCCTCACCGGCGGCACCACGACGACCGAAGTGGCCCGCTCCCTCGCCGTACGCCCGGACCTGGCGTCGGGCTCCCCCGCACTGACCGTGGTCACGAACGCGCTGAACATCGCGAACGAGCTCACCGTGCGCCCCCAGTTCAAGATCGTGGTGACCGGTGGGGTCGCCCGGCCGCAGTCGTACGAGCTGATCGGGCCGCTGGCGGACGGCGTACTCAAGCAGATCACCCTGGACGTCGCCGTGCTCGGCGTGGTCGCGTTCGACGCCACGCACGGCGCCGCCGCCCACGACGAGGCGGAGGCGGCCATCAACCGCCTCCTGTGCGAGCGGGCCGAACGCGTGATCGTCGCCGCCGACTCCAGCAAACTGGGGCAGCGCGCGTTCGCCCGTATCTGCGCGGCCGAGTCCGTGGACACACTCGTCACGGACGCGGCGGCCGGACCCGAGATGATCGGACGGTTCGAGGAGGCCGGGGTCGAGGTCAGGGCCGTATGACCCTCCGGCACCTCTTCCGGCCGCCCACCCGCGCCTGAACCGATGGCGCACGCGCCTCCCGTCGGGCCGGAAGGGCCGAAACCCCCTGCCCTGGAAGCCTGACGGACGCCTGCCTCCCCACGAGTGGACACCGCATGAACATCAGAAAGAGGGTCCGGTTACCATATGAGCGCCACCTAGCTCGAAAGATGATTCCTGTGACTGTCAACGACGACGCGTTCACCAACTGGAAGACCCGCGAAGAGATCGCGGAGTCGATGATCCCCATCATCGGGAGGCTGCACCGGGAGCAGGACGTCACCGTCCTCCTGCACAGCCGCTCCCTGGTGAACAAGTCGGTGGTGAGCATCCTCAAGACCCACCGCTTCGCCCGGCAGATCGCCGGCGAGGAGCTCTCGGTCACCGACACGCTGCCGTTCCTCCAGACGCTCACCACGCTCGACCTCGGCCCGTCCCAGATCGACATCGGCATGCTGGCCGCGACGTACCGGGCCGACGACCGCGGCCTGTCCGTCGAGGAGTTCACCGCCGAGGCGGTCTCCGGCGCCACCGGCGAGAACAAGATCGAGCGCCGCGAGGGACGCGACGTCGTCCTCTACGGCTTCGGCCGCATCGGCCGCCTCATCGCCCGCCTGCTGATCGAGAAGACCGGCTCCGGCAACGGCCTTCGCCTGCGCGCCATCGTCGTGCGCCAGGGCGGCGACCAGGACATCGTCAAGCGCGCCTCGCTGCTGCGCCGCGACTCGATCCACGGCCAGTTCCAGGGCACGATCACCGTCGACGAGGCGAACAGCACGATCATCGCCAACGGCAACGAGATCAAGGTCATCTACGCCGGCAATCCGTCCGAGATCGACTACACGACGTACGGCATCAAGGACGCCATCCTCGTCGACAACACCGGCAAGTGGCGTGATCGCGAGGGCCTCTCGAACCACCTGCGCCCCGGGATCGACAAGGTCGTCCTCACCGCTCCGGGCAAGGGCGACGTCCCCAACATCGTGCACGGCGTCAACCACGACACGATCAAGCCGGACGAGCAGATCCTGTCCTGCGCCTCCTGCACCACCAACGCGATCGTGCCGCCGCTGAAGGCGATGGCCGAGGAGTACGGCGTTCTGCGCGGCCACGTGGAGACCGTCCACTCGTTCACCAACGACCAGAACCTGCTGGACAATTACCACAGCTCCGACCGCCGGGGCCGCTCCGCGCCGCTGAACATGGTCATCACGGAGACGGGTGCCGCCTCCGCGGTCGCCAAGGCGCTGCCCGATCTCAAGGCGCCCATCACCGGAAGCTCGATCCGCGTCCCGGTGCCGGACGTCTCGATCGCGATCCTCAGCCTGCGCCTGGGCCGCGCGACCACCCGCGAGGAGGTCCTCGACTACCTCCGCAACGTCTCGCTGACCTCGCCGCTCAAGCGCCAGATCGACTTCATCAGCGCCCCCGACGCGGTGTCCAGCGACTTCATCGGCTCGCGCCACGCCTCGATCGTCGACGCCGGCGCCACCAAGGTCGAGGACGACAACGCGATCCTCTACCTCTGGTACGACAACGAGTTCGGCTACTCCTGCCAGGTCATCCGTGTCGTCCAGCACGTCTCCGGCGTGGAGTACCCGACGTTCCCGGCTCCGGCGGCCTGAGCCGCCGGTCTGCCCGGAGGTTCCCCTCGGGTCGGCGAGGGGTGCCCGGGCTGTCACGGCTCGCGCCTGACCAGCTCAGTCGACAGGGCCGCGACACACACTGAGGGCCGCCATCCGTGTTCCGGGTGGCGGCCCTCGGTGATCGCCCGAACGGCGAGGGAGTCCTCGGGGCTCAGGTGACCCGGGTTTCACTCGCGGGCCTGTCGGCGCGGCGACGGGGTCAGGGACAGATCCAGCAGTAGAGGCGGGCATCCCGCGAGACCGCTCGACCGGCGAGCTCGGACAGCCGTTCCAGGAAGCCGGCGAGATCCTCTGGATCAGCCGGGTGGTAAAAGGTGCCCTCGGTGCTCGACCAGTCGGAGGCGACGTCGCGCAAAGAAGTGGCTTCGCAGGTCGCGAGCGCGTCCCGGAAGGTGTCCGTCAGCGACACCACCACCAGTTCGCCGTCCCCCAGCATCCCGATGAGGCTGCCGTGCCGGGGGTCGCACCGGACATCGGCGGCGGACCGTCCCGTCACGAGTGCCTCGGCGGGCGTCAGCTCCACCACCGGATCGACGCCCTTGATCACCAGTTGGTCATAGCCGGTCCCGCTGGGCTCACCGTCGTCCCGGACGACGGCTCGAACAGCGTCGTCGTCATCAGCGGCGGCGAAGTAGCCGTAGAGAACACCCATGGACAGATCGTCGCATCCGCTGCCGACAGCGCCGAAGGTCGATGGAACATCTGCGAACCCCAACCCGTCCCCCAACAGACCTAGACCATGGTCAAGAGGTGATCCGCGGGGGTGTAGCCGATCTTCCAGTCTGCATAGCCCCCTCTCGCCCGACCCGCACCCGCCGCACCGGTACACGCCTGCCCGACCGGGGCTCGACGGAGGCCCGAGCAGGGCTCCACCCCGCTCCCACCAGCGCATTCGTACGGCGGCGCCTCTCGCGTCCCGCCCCCACGGCCCCCTTGCCCCGAGCGTGGCAGCCGTCTAACGTGAGTTTGTGCCGCAAATAAACAAAATGGTTCCGCACAGCGTCGTGCCGGATCGCTCCCTCACCCGACTCCGCGTGATCATCACCGCCTTCTTCGCCCTCGACGGCTTCGTGTTCGCCGGCTGGGTCGTGCGGATCCCCGCCATCAAGCAACAGACCGGCGCCTCCGCCGGCGCTCTCGGCCTCGCGCTTCTCGGCGTCTCCGCCGGTGCCGTGATCACCATGATGCTCACGGGGCGGCTGTGCCGACGGTTCGGCAGTCACCAGGTGACCGTGGCCTGCGGGGTGCTGCTGTCCCTGAGCATCGTCCTGCCCCCGCTCGCCGGCTCGGTACCGGTCCTCGGACTGTTCCTGCTGGTCTTCGGCGTCGGCTACGGCGGTATCAACGTCGCCATGAACAGCGCGGCCGTCGATCTCGTGGCAGCTCTGCGACGCCCCGTGATGCCCAGTTTCCACGCGGCCTACAGCCTGGGCGGCATGCTCGGAGCGGGCCTCGGCGGGCTGGTCGCCGGGTATCTGTCACCCACACGCCACCTGCTCGGCATCGCCGTCATCGGCCTGCTCGTGACCGGCGTCGCGGGACGCGCGCTGCTTCGGGAGGACGCCCCGGTGTCACCGGATCGCCCACGGGGTGACGCCCCCGAGGTCGACGCCCCCTTGCCGGCTCCCGCGCCCGTGGCCTGGTGGTGGTCTTCGGGCTGATCGCCCTGTGCACCTCGTACGGCGAGGGCGCGCTCGCGGACTGGGGCGCGCTCCATCTCCAGCAGGACCTGGACACACACCCGGGGACAGCCGCCGCCGGATACTCGTGCTTCGCCCTCGCCATGACGATCGGCCGGCTGAGCGGGACGGCACTGCTCGAACGGCTGGGCCGGACCCGCACCTTGGTCATGGGCGGCACGATGGCCTCGCTCGGCATGCTGCTCGGTTCACTCGCGCCCTCCGTCTGGCTGGCTCTCGTCGGCTTCGCCGTCACCGGGCTCGGGCTCGCCAACAACTTCCCCGTGGCGGTCGACAGGGCCGGCGCCCTCGCCGGAGCGAGCGGGGTCGCGGTCGCGTCCACCCTCGGGTACGGGGGCCTGCTGCTCGGGCCGCCCGCGATCGGGTTCATGGCCGACTGGTACTCCCTGCCGACGGCACTCACGAGCGTGGCGGCACTGGCGGCCGTGGCCGCCCTGATCGGATTCGCGACACGCCGGGCCGCCGTGGGCTGACGGGCGACAGCGGCAGGGCGAAGAGCGAGGAGCGGCAAGCCCGAACTCGGCCCCCCTCCCCCGCACTTCGGCCTCGCACCCCGCGTGCCCGGCCCGCGTCGGGCACAATTCCCGGCATGGAGACTCGGGAGTTCGTGGAAACCCTGGACCGGGAGGGCCGGTCACTGGCCGCTGCCGCGGAGAAGGCGGGCGTCGACGCCGAGGTCGTGACCTGCGCGGGCTGGCAGGTAAGGGATCTGGTGCGGCACACGGGCATGGTCCACCGCTGGGCCACCGCGTTCGTCGCCGAGGGGCACACCTCGTACCACCCCGACGGCGGTCTGCCGGATCTGGACCACGACGAGTTGCTCACCTGGTTCCGCGACGGGCACGCCCGGCTCGTGGACACCCTGGCCGGCGCCTCGCCGGACGTGCGGTGCTGGAGCTTCCTGCCGGCACCCTCGCCGCTGGCCTTCTGGGCACGTCGACAGGCGCACGAGACCACGGTGCACCGGGTCGACGCCGAGTCTGCGCTCGGCGTCGAACCCACCCCCGTCCCGCCGGACTTCGCGGTCGACGGGATCGACGAGTTGCTGCTCGGATTCCACGCGCGGGACAAGAGCAAGGTCCGGACCGAAGAACCCCGTGTACTGCGCGTGCGCGCCACGGACCGCCCGGACGCCGTGTGGACCGTACACCTGTCGTCCGGAGCACCGCTCGGTGAACGCGGCGGTCACGCAGGCCCGGGCACCGACGAGAACGCGGACGTGGACTGCGAGTTGGCGGGACCGGTCGCGGGGCTCTACCTGGCCCTGTGGAACCGCGCGCCTTTCCCGGGCGTGACGGGCGACGCCTCGCTCGCCACCCTGTGGCGGGAGAAGTCCGCCATCACCTGGAACTGAGGACACGACCGGACGGCCGCCCCCCAGAGGGCGGCCGGCTCCAAGGGGCGACCGGCTCCAGGCACATGGGCCCCTGAACACGGCAACGGGCAAGGCGACCGGACAGCCCGGTCAACCCGGTCAACCCGGTCAACCGCAGGATGGCGCCGGGCCGCCCGCCAGCATCCGGGACAGGACCGCGCGCTGCAACGGCAGTACCTCACCGTGCAGTTCGCGCCCCTTCGGCGTGACGCACACGCGTACACCCCGCCGGTCCTCGGCGCACATCCCGCGCGTCACGAGGCCGTCCTTCTCCAGGCGTCCGACCAGCCGGGACAGGGCGCTCTGGCTGAGGTGGACGCGCTCGGAGATCTCCTGGACCCGGAAGCTGGGGCCGCCGTCCGTCGCGGCACCCGCCACCAGCAGGTCCAGGACCTCGAAGTCACTGGCTCCCAGGCCATGGGGGTGCAGCTCGCGGTCGAGCTCGCACAGGGTACGGGCGTGCACCGTCAGGATGTCGCGCCACTGGTCCACGAGCCCTTGCTCGGCATTCTCGGCCGCCATGCACGCACCGTAGCAAAGAATCAACTTTGTTGCATCAGAATTAAATGCACTTGCAATCAATGCATGCGCATGTACTGTCGGCGGTATGACCTCTCCGCTCACCCACCCCGTGCCGGGACGCTGGACCCCCCGGCTGTGGGGCACCTTGCTCGTGCTCTGCGCCGCGATGTTCCTGGACGCGCTGGACGTGTCGATGGTCGGCGTGGCACTGCCGTCCATCGGCTCCGAACTCGACCTCTCCACCTCGACCCTCCAATGGGTCGTCAGCGGCTACATCCTGGGCTACGGCGGGCTGCTGCTCCTCGGCGGACGCGCCGCCGACCTGCTGGGCCGCCGCCAGGTCTTCCTGGTGGCCCTCGCGGTGTTCGCGCTCGCCTCGGTGCTCGGCGGACTCGTCGACTCGGGCCCGCTGCTGATCGCCAGCCGCTTCATCAAGGGTCTGAGTGCCGCGTTCACCGCACCCGCGGGCCTGTCGATCATCACCACGACGTTCGCCGAAGGTCCGCTGCGCAATCGCGCGCTCTCGATCTACACCACCTGTGCGGCCACCGGATTCTCCATGGGCCTGGTCCTGTCCGGTCTGCTCACCGAGGCGAGCTGGCGGCTGACCATGCTGCTGCCCGCGCCCATCGCCGTCGTCGCCCTGTTCGCGGGCCTGAAGCTCATCCCGCGCAGCGAGCGCGAGAGGAACCACGGTGGTTACGACATCCCCGGCGCCGTCGTCGGTACCACCTCGATGCTCCTGCTCGTCTTCACCGTCGTCCAGGCGCCCCAAGCCGGCTGGGGATCGGCCCGGACCCTGCTGTCCTTCCTCGCCGTCGCCGTGCTGCTCAGCGTCTTCACCGCCATCGAGCGACGCAGCCCGAGTCCGCTGATCCGGCTCGGCGTGCTGCGCTCCGGCAGCCAGATCCGGGCCCAGCTCGGCGCGATGGCGTTCTTCGGCTCGTACGTCGGCTTCCAGTTCCTGGTCACGCTGTACATGCAGTCGCTGCTCGGCTGGTCGGCCCTGCACACCGCGCTCGCCTTCCTGCCGGCCGGCGCGCTGGTGGCGCTGTCCTCGACCAAGGTCGGGGCCGTCGTCGACCGGTTCGGCACACCGCGGCTCATCGCGGCGGGCTTCGCCCTGATGGTCACCGGGTACGCGCTCTTCCTGCGCGTCGACCTCGACCCGGTCTACGCGACACTCATCCTGCCGACCATGCTGCTGATCGGCGCCGCGTGCGCCCTCGTCTTCCCGTCCCTCAACATCCAGGCGACCAACGGCGTCGACGACCACGAGCAGGGCATGGTCTCGGGCCTGCTCAACACCTCCGTGCAGGTCGGCGGCGCGATCTTCCTCGCGGTCGTGACAGCCGTCGTCACCGCGAACTCCTCCGAGGGGTCCTCGCCCCAGGACGTCCTCGACAGCTACCGGACCGGCCTGATGGTGGTGACCGGCATCGCCCTGGCGGGACTGCTGATCACACTGCCCGGCCTGCGCGCCCGGCGGCCGCGGGAGTCCGTCGTCGTCGCCCGGTCCGAACAGACCGACCAGGTCGGCCCGTCCGACCCGACGGCTCTGTCCAGCCGGTCCGTTCGCTCCGGCCGGACGGTGGGGGAGCCGGGGGCGGAGCGGGTCGGCGTCCACGATCGGTGAACACCTCCGACGCGCGCCCGGCGGGGTCCTTGCCCCGCCGGGCACATGGCTGTTGACTCGGTCCATGAGCAACAACGGTGGACACCGCGGCAGTTACGGTGGCAGTACAAGAGCAACGCGCGCGCGGCGCACCCAGGCGCAGCGCGACGCCGTCACCGTCGAGATCGGATACGCCCTGGCCAGCGCGGTGTTCGTCGCGGCGGTCGCCTTCGGGGTGGTCACCGGGCCCGCCCTCTTCCTGGACCTGTCGTCCGGCGCGGTGCACGCGCTCATGACCGCGGGCGGCACCCTGGCCACCGCCCTCTTCGCGCTGCGGGTCGCCACCGTGCTGTTCCGGTTCCACCAGGAGGCCGCCGCTCCTCAGCCCAGCCAGCCGGGCCGCACCAGCCCCGACTCATAGGCGAGCACCACCAGTTGGGCTCGGTCACGTGCCCCGAGTTTCACCATCGTCCGGCTGACATGGGTCTTGGCCGTGAGCGGGCTGACGACCAGGCGGCGGGCGATCTCGTCGTTCGAGAGCCCGATGCCGACCAGCGCCATCACCTCCCTTTCCCGCTCCGTGAGTTCGGCCAGGGTCGCGGCCGACTCGGGCTCCTTCGAGCGCGCCGCGAACTCGGAGATCAGCCGGCGCGTCACCCCGGGCGAGAGCAGGGCGTCGCCCTCGACCACCGCCCTTACCGCGCGCAGCAGTTCATCGGGCTCGGTGTCCTTGACCAGGAAGCCGGAAGCACCGGATCGGATGGCCTCGAAGACGTACTCGTCCAGCTCGAAGGTGGTGAGCATGACCACCTTCACGTCCCCGAGAGCCGCGTCGCCGGTGATCCGGCGCGTGGCGGCGAGGCCGTCCAGCACGGGCATCCGGATGTCCATCAGGACGACGTCCGGGCGCAGTTCACGCACCGCGCGCACCGCCGCCTCGCCGTCGGCGGCCTCCCCGGCCACCTCGATGTCCGGCTGCGCGTCGAGCAGCGCCTTGAAACCGGCTCTGACCAATGACTGATCGTCGGCGAGCAGTACGCGGATCACCGGTTCTCCTCCTTGGCCTTCCACGGCAGTACGGCCAGCACCCGGAACCCTCCGTCGTCACGCGGACCGGCCTCGATCGTGCCACCCAGCGCGGCCGCCCGCTCGCGCATGCCCGCGAGCCCGTTTCCGCTTCCGCCCGCGTCCGCGCCGGTGGCCGGACCGTCGTCGTCGATCCGCAGCCGCAGCACACCCCGCTCGTGATCGAACCGCACCCGTGCCCGGCGCGACCCCGAATGCCGTACGACGTTGGTGAGCGCTTCCTGGACGATGCGGAACGCGGCGAGGTCGGTGCCGGGCGCCGGTGCCGGGACCTCACCCTCGATCTCGACCGTGAGACCGGCGCTCGCCGCCTGCTCGACCAGTTCGGGAAGCCGGTCGAGCCCGGGAGCGGGCGCGCGCGGTGCCTCCCCGGGTGTCCTCAGTGTGTCGAGCACTTGCCGGACCTCTCCGAGCGCCTCCTTGCTGGCCGCCTTGATGGTGGTGAGCGCCGTGCGCGCCTGTTCGGGGTCGGAGTCGAGGAGCGCGAGGCCGACGCCCGCCTGGACGTTGATCACCGAGATGCTGTGCGCCAGCACGTCGTGCAGTTCGCGGGCGATCCGCAGCCGTTCCTCGTCCGCGCGCCGCCGGGCGGCCTGCGCGCGCTCGGCCCGCTCACGGCTCCACTGCTCACGGCGCACGCGCACCAGTTCCGACAGTGCCACCACCGCCACGGCCCAGGTGGCGATGCCGATCTCCTGCATCCAGGACGGCGGGTGGTCGCCCGTCGGGGGCAGCCGGCGGTACAGCCAGTGGGCGACCAGGAGGTGCCCCGCCCACAGCAGGCCGAGCGCCGTCCAGGCCGCTCTGCGGTGTCCGGCGACCACGGCACTGAAGCAGCCCACCGCGACGGGAAGGAAGACCGGCCCGTAGGGATATCCCGCGGCCACATAGACCAGGGCCACCGCGGCTGTCCCGAACACGACGAACACGGGGTGGCGCTGCCGCCAGAGCAGCAGGCCGGAGCCCACCAGAAGGAGCGCCCGGGAGAAGGCGTCCAGCGCGAGCCGGTCGCCGTGCTGGGCGTGGGCCGCGAAGTTGGAGCCGATGAGCACGAAGGCGGTCAGCAGCAGCGTGGAACGCCACGGCCATCGCGCGCGGCGTCCCTCGTCGTCCCAGCGGTCCCGCCCGTGCGGCCCGTGCCACCATCGCGACGGACCGCCCCACGCCGGTGCCGCGGGTGTGTGCTGCTCTTCCATGGCCGTCACGCTAGACGGCCGACCGCGGCGGCGGCGTCCGCCGGGCGAGGTGATCACCCGTACTCCCCACGGAGTACGACGCCGTCGAGGCCCGGCCTGCACCGAGGGCGGCTTGCTCTACGCCGAAGGCGACGACCCGGGCCACACCGAGGTCGACCGGTCTCCGTCGAGGGCGGCCCGGCCAGCACCCATGGCGGCCCTGGCGACGTCGAAGGAGGTCCCCTCTACGTCGAAGGCGACCCGGCGGCGGTCTCGCCCGGCTCCGGGTACACCAGCCCCACCTCGTGCGCGAGCCGTCCCACGGCGTGCCGGAAGAACGGCTCGCGGTCCTCCACGACCCGGTTGAACTGGCCGAACAGTTCGAACCCGATCAGCCCGTAGAGCTGCGCCCACGAGGCCACCAGCGCCACCACCACCTCGGCCGGCAGATCGGGCGCGAGATCGGCGGCCATCCGCTGTGCCTCGGCCTTCAGTCCGACAGGCAACGGTGCACGGGCCACACCCTTGCCCCGGTACGCGTCCCGGACGACTCCGATCAGGAGCAGGCCGACCCGGGAGGCGGACGGAACGGTCTCCTGCGGTGCGACGTACCCGGGGACGGGCGAACCGTAGATGAGCGCGTACTCGTGCGGATGCTCCAGCGCCCAGCGTCGCGCCGCCGTGCACACGGCGATCCAGCGCTCCCGGGGGCCGACGGCGGCCACCTCGGCGTGCGCCGACTCGGCCGCCTCGCCCAGGGAGTCGTACGCGTCGATGATGAGCGCGGTCAACAGGTCGTCCCGGCTGGGGAAGTACCGGTAGAGCGCGGAGGAGACCATCCCCAGCTCGCGGGCGACGGCCCGCAGGGAGAGTTTGGCGGCACCCTCCGCGGCGAGCTGTCTGCGCGCCTCGTCCTTGATGGCCGCCGTGACCTCGATCCTGGCTCGGGCACGTGCCCCTCGCGCGGTACTCATACGGTGCAGTGTCCCATGCTTTCAGAGCAGTGCACACAAACGAGAGCAGCGATCCGAAAGTGGATCGATGCTCCACTTCATGATCGGCAGCAACAAACGAGAGCGGCGAACAAAAACGAGAGCACTGCTCTTGCATTGGATCATCGATCCGATGCAGACTCTTCTCAAGCGAGAGCGGTGCTCACAAAACAGATCGGCGCTCTCAACACACGCCCCGAGAGGTAACCGTGTCCACACACGTCCAGAAGCCCGGCTGGTTCACCGTCAACGTCTTCAACCGTGCCGTGGTCTGGATCACCAGGCGCGGACTCAGCGTCTGGGGCTCACGCGTCCTGGCCGTCCGGGGCCGCAAGAGCGGCGAGTGGCGGACGACCCCGGTCAATCTGCTCATCGTGGACGGTGAGCAGTACCTCGTCGCACCCCGCGGTCATGTCCAGTGGACGCACAACATGCGGGCGGCCGGCGGAGGCGAGCTGCGCCTCGGCAAGAAGGTCGACGCCTTCACCGCCGTGGAGGTGACCGACGACGACAAGGTGTCGCTGCTGCGCGCCTACCTCAAGCGCTGGAAGGCCGAGGTCGGTGTCTTCTTCGGCGGCGTCGGCCCCGACTCGTCGGACGAGGAGCTGCGGCGCATCGCTCCCGACCACCCGGTCTTCCGGATCACGGTCACGAGCTGACACCGGTCACGCCCCCAGGGCCTGTCCGACGATTCCCGTCCGCTTCGCGACGGCCTTCGGGTTCGCGACGCCCTTCGGGCGACGACGGGAATCGTCGGACAGGTCCTTGCGCTAGTGCCGCGACAGGCAACGTTCGCCCTGTCGCGACTCCCGGCACGCTCCCCCAAGCTCTCGGCTTCGCTCGAGCAGGGGCCCCCATGACGCCGCTCCTTGACAGGCAAACGTTGCCTGCCGCGGCACTAGTCCTCGGCTCCTTCAGCCACCTGGGGCCGGCGGTCGAGGGCTGTCAGGGCCCGCCCGACCGTCGGATGGGTCCGGATGATCTCCCCGAGCGTGGTGGAGCCGCGGGTGATCCCGGTGAAGGCCTTCCACACCGGGCGCAGGCCGGTGAGTCCCGCGTGGAACATGCCGGGGCGGCGCTCGAAGGCGCCGAGCAGGCGCTTGCCGACGCTCATCTCGACGCCGAGCCCCGCCTTGATCGCGAAGGCGTAGTTCAGTGCCTGCCGCCGTGCGTCCACGGCGTCGTGCGACTCGGCGATCCGTACCGCCCACTCGCCCGCGAGCCGCCCGGAGCGCAGCGCGAACGAGATGCCCTCACGGGTCCAGGGTTCGAGCAGTCCCGCCGCGTCGCCGCAGACGAGCACCCGGCCCCGCGACAGCGGTGAGTCGTCGGCGCGGCACCGCGTCAAGTGGCCCGAGGAGATGGACGGTTCGAAGCCGGCCAGGCCGAGCCGGGCGATGAAGTCCTCCAAATACCTCTTGGTCGCGGCACCTTCACCGCGCGCGGAGATCACGCCGACGGTGAGCGTGTCCCCCTTGGGGAAGACCCATCCGTAACTCCCGGGCATGGGGCCCCAGTCGATCAGGACGCGCCCCCGCCAGTCCTCGGCGACCGTCTCCGGCACCGGGATCTCGGCCTCCAGGCCGAGATCGACCTGGTCGAGCTTCACGCCGACGTGCGCTCCTATCCGGCTGGCACTGCCGTCGGCACCCACCACCGCCCGCGCCAGGACGGTCTCGCCGCCCTGAAGGACCACGGCCACGGTGCGCCGGTCCGGCACCGCCGAACCGTGCTGCTCGACGCGCGAGACCGTGGCACCCGTACGCAGCTCGGCGCCCGCCTTCTGCGCGAACTCGACGAGTTGCTGGTCGAACTCCGGACGGTTGATCAGCCCGAACAGCATGTGCCGGGACCGCCTGGTACGGGCGAACCGGCCGTCCATCGAGAAGGTGACCGCGTGCACCCGGTCCCTGAACGGCAGCTCGAAGCCGGGGGGCAGTGCGTCGCGCGAAGGGCCGATGATGCCGCCGCCGCATGTTTTGTAGCGGGGCAGTTCGGCTTTCTCCAGCAGCAGGACGCTGCGTCCCGCGACCGCTGCCGCGTAGGCGGCCGAGGCACCCGCCGGTCCTCCACCGACGACCACGACGTCCCACACCCGCTGTTCGTCGTCCGCCGTACGCCGCTCGTCGTCCGCCGAAGAGTTCTCGCTGCTCACGTTGGTCTACTGCTCCCAGTCCAGCCGTTGCCGCACCTGTCCCCCGCATCCTACGGCGGGCGTCACCGCAGGCCGCTGTGGGAGGATCTGCAACGGATGCGTCCTGTACACCAGTCCGCATCACTCGATCATCTGTACACAGAAGTACAACGTCGCACCTACAAGGAGCGTGCCCATGTCGTCGAATCCGGTCGCCGAGACCGTCGCCTCGCTCATGCCCCGGGCGAAGGCGGAACTCACCGAGCTGGTGGCTTTCAAATCGGTGGCGGACTTCGACCAGTATCCGAGGAGCGAGAGCGAGGGCGCCGCGAACTGGATCGCCGACGCGCTGCGCTCCGAGGGCTTCCAGGACGTGGCACTGCTCGACACCCCGGACGGCACACAGTCGGTGTACGGCTACCTGCCGGGCCCCGAGGGCGCGAAGACGGTCCTGCTGTACGCGCACTACGACGTGCAGCCGCCACTGGACGAAGCGGCCTGGACGACGCCTCCGTTCGAGCTGGTGGAGCGCGACGGCCGCTGGTACGGACGGGGCAGCGCCGACTGCAAGGGCGGTGTCGTCATGCATCTGCTGGCGCTGCGTGCCCTGAAGGCGAACGGCGGCGTTCCGGTGCACGTCAAGGTCATCGCCGAGGGTTCGGAGGAGCAGGGCACCGGTGGTCTGGAGCGGTACGCCGAGGAGCACCCGGAGCTGCTGACCGCCGACACCATCGTCATCGGCGACGCCGGCAACTTCCGGGCGGGCCTGCCGACGGTCACCGCGACCCTGCGCGGCATGACCCTCGTACGGGTGCAGGTGGACACCCTCGAGGGGAACCTGCACTCGGGCCAGTTCGGGGGTGCGGCGCCCGACGCTCTGGCGGCGCTGATCCGCGTCCTGGACTCGCTGCGGGCGAAGGACGGTTCGACGACCGTGGACGGCCTGGCGGGCGAGGCCGCGTGGGACGGGCTTCAGTACGAGGAACAGGCGTTCCGTGAGGACGCCAAGGTGCTCGACGGGGTGGAGCTCATCGGCTCCGGCACGGTCGCCGACCGGGTCTGGGCGCGTCCGGCCGTCACGGTGCTCGGGATCGACTGCCCGCCGGTCGTCGGCGCGACGCCGTCGGTGCAGGCGGGTGCCCGTGCGCTGATCAGCCTGCGGGTGCCGCCGGGCGTGGACGCGGTCGAGGCGACGAAGCTGCTGGAGGCGCACATCGAGGCGCACACGCCGTGGGGCGCGCGGGTGAGCACCGAGCGGATCGGACAGGGCCAGGCGTTCCGCGCCGACACGTCCAGCCCCGCGTACGCGTCGATGGCCGAGGCCATGGCGGTCGCCTACCCGGGCCAGAAAATGCAGTCGGCGGGCATGGGCGGCTCGATCCCGCTGTGCAACACGCTGGCCTCGCTGTACCCGGAGACGGAGATCCTGCTCATCGGCCTGAGCGAGCCGAAGGCGCAGATCCACGCGGTGAACGAGAGCGTCTCGCCGGACGAGCTGGAGCGTCTGTCGGTCGCCGAGGCGCTGTTCCTGCGGAACTACGCGGCGAGCTGATCGTCCCCGGACGCGGCCAGGGCCCTCGTCAGCGCGCGAGGGCCCTGGCCATGTCCGGTCGTTCACCCCGAGGAATCCCTCGAAGGACCCATGGGTCACCTCGGCGGAAGTCGGCTCGGCGTCCGTCGATGGGGCCGATGGGGTCACGCCGATAAAAGCCGCAGTACGAAAGCGCCGGTGCGGGAAGCCGTCGCACCGGCGGTACGGGCCCGGTGTCAGCCGAGCGGCACTCCGGCCTCCAGGTACAGCGCCGCGCCGCGCTCACGGGCCCGCAGAGCCCAGCGGAGCCGTTCGTAGCGCACGGGCGGCAGCAGGTCGGCCGCCTCCTGCTCGGTGACGAAGCGCCAGCCGCGGAGTTCCGGTCCCGGCAGCAGGAGCCCCCGGACGGCCTGTTCGTCGAGGTGTCCGCCGTCGAAGAGGAGCCGCAGACCGCCGTAGCCGGGCGGTGCGGGCGATTCCCAGTCGACGACGAGCAGCGTGGGCACCTCGTCGAGGGTGATGCCGGTCTCCTCGGTGACCTCGCGCATGCCCGCGCGGGCGGGGGCCTCCCCGGCCTCGACGACCCCGCCGGGGAACTCCCATCCCGCCTTGTAGGTGGGGTCGACGAGCAGGACCCGGTCGTTCTCGTCGAAGAGGAGCACCCCGGCGGCGACCGTCTCGGCGGTGGGTTCGGGAGTCTGCACGATGTCGCACACGGGTGCCTCCCCGGTGCGTACGGCCTCGGCGACGCGCAGGGCGGTGTCGTACGGGGTGAGCGTGCTGGTGTCGACGGGGTGGGCGTCGGCCGTCAGCCAGGGGAGCGCGGCCCGGTAGGGCTCGATGTGGTCGTAGGACCACTGGCGCACGCGCATCTCGCCGTCGGGCAGGTCCGGGGGCACCTCCCGCCCGGCTATTCGCTCCCGCAGGATCGTTTCCGCCGGGGCGAGAAGCACATGGCGTACGGGAATCCGGCGCGCGGCGAGCCCGCCGAAGATCTCGTCGCGGTACTCCTGGCGCAGCAGGGTCATGGGGACGACGAGAACGCCGCCGAGCTCGGCGAGCAGGGCGGCCGCGGTGTCGACCACGAGCCGGCGCCAGACCGGCAGGTCCTGGTAGTCGCCGACCTCGGCGAGGTGCTTGGCCGGGAGCAGCTGCGTGAGTGTGCCCCCGATGACCTCGGGGTCGAAGAGCGTGCTGTTCGGGATCAGCTCGATCAGTTCCCGTGCGGTGGTGGTCTTCCCCGCACCGAACGCACCGTTGATCCAGACGATCACGATTCCCCCTCTTCTGCTGGACCCCTGAGGCTTGCCCGCTCCACCCTGCCACGGAAACCAGCCGCTGATGAGGGCGTCGGCAAGGCGACGCCGGTGCCCCCGCGGGGACACCGGCGTGACGCGGCGGTCCTTCAGCCGTTCTGGCCGCCGAGGGCGCCCTCGTCGACCGCCAGGCTGTCGGTACCGACGGTGTGATCGACCGAGCTGAGCGTGTCGTTGGCGTTCAGATCGCTCAGGGTGTCCCCGCTCAGGGCGTGGGACGGGGTGATCGCCGCGACGACGAACCCGGTGGCGAGGGAGGCGATGGCGAGCATGCTGCGCTTCTTCATGCCCGGTTCAACTACGAAGGCCGGACGGAGTCACGGTGCACCGGTCACGTTCATCCGGACACCTCCCCGCGGACCATGCCCGGGCGCCACCAGGTCAGACCCGGGCCCAACCCGACACCACCAGGTCACGCCCGAGCCCTCACGTCCCACCCCACCGGATCAGACGCGTGCCCAGTCCGAGGCCACCGCACCACCCGCACGCGTGACAGGCCCGAGGCCACCGCACCACACGCGTGACGAGCTCAAGGCCACCGCATCAGACGTGTGACAGGCCCGACGCCACCGGATCAGACGCGGGCCGCAGCCGAGCGCGACCTGCGGGTGAGTGCCGCCGCGGCCGCGCCGACCAGCCCGGCGTCGGTGCCCATCAGCGCGGGCGTCACGGTCAGCCGCCGGACGAAGGACAGCGTCGCGTAGTCGGCCAGTGCCCGGCGCAGCGGTGCGAGGAGCACGTCGCCCGCCTTGCCCACTCCCCCGCCGATCACTGCGATGTCGATCTCCACCAGGGTCGCGGTCGCCGCGATGCCCGCCGCGAGAGCCTGCGCGGCCCGCTCGAAGGAGGCCACGGCGACCGGGTCACCGGCGCGGGCCGCTTCGGCGACCGCCGCGGCCGAGGTGTCGCCGTCGGGACCGGGCTGCCAGCCCTCCTCCAGCGCACGGCGGGCGATGTTCGGGCCGCTGGCGATGCGCTCGACGCAGCCCCGGGAGCCGCAGGGGCACAGATCGCCGTCCAGGTCGACACTGATGTGCCCGATGTGGCCCGCGTTTCCGGTGGGGCCCGCGTGCAGCTGCCCGTTCAGGACGAGCCCGCCGCCCACGCCGGTGGACACCACCATGCACAGCGCGTTGTCGTGACCCCGGGCGGCACCCTGCCAGTGTTCGGCCGCGGTGATCGCCACACCGTCGCCGATCAGCTCGACGGGCAGCCCGCCCGCGGCCTCGGAGGCCCGCTCGACCAGCGGGTAGCCCCGCCAGCCGGGGACGTTCACCGGGCTCACCGTGCCCGCGGAGGCGTCCACCGGCCCGGCACTGCCGATGCCCAGGGCTCCGACCCTGCTCCACAGCGGGGAGACCGTGAGCTCACCGATGACGTCCTCGACGGCGCGCATCACGGTGTCGCCGTCCTCCTTGGCCGGCGTCGGGCGCTGCGCGCGCAGGAGAATCCGGCCGTGGCCGTCCACCAGCGCTCCGGCGATCTTGGTGCCGCCGATGTCGAGCGCGGCCACGAGGTCGGTGTGCATCAGTTTCAGGTCTCCCATGGGGTGTCGTGACGGGCCCGCCGCGCCGCGGGTCCGGGGTCTCCGGCCGGGAAAGGTTCAGGATCGGGCCCCGTCGTACGCCGCGCGGGGTGCGCCGACGGACCACGGGGACCGTGCGCCCTGGGGAAGACGCAGGCCGGAGATTGCGGTGGACAGTGTCTCCCGCATCTGACAACGTTGTCCAGGCTCTATGCTCGACGCCACATCCTCATACAACCCCATGGACCTACGCATCCCCGTGGACGACAGGACAGGACAGCACATCGTGGCCGAGACCACCCGCCGATCCGAGAACCGCTACGGAAACCGTCCGACCATGAAGGACGTGGCGGCGCGTGCCGGAGTCGGCCTCAAGACGGTCTCCCGCGTGGTCAACAGCGAGCCCGGGGTCACCCCGGACACGGAGCGGCGCGTCCAGGAGGCCATCGAGGCGCTGGGCTTCCGCCGCAACGACAGCGCCCGGGTGCTGCGCAAGGGCCGTACCGCGAGCATCGGGCTGGTCCTGGAGGACCTCGCGGACCCGTTCTACGGGCCGCTGAGCCGCGCGGTCGAGGAGGTGGCCCGGGCGCACGGAGCCCTGCTGATCAACGGTTCCAGCGCGGAGGACCCGGACCGGGAGCAGGAACTGGTCCTCGCGCTGTGCGCGCGCCGTGTGGACGGGCTGGTCGTGATCCCGGCCGGCGACGACCACCGCTATCTGGAGCCGGAGATAAAGGCGGGCGTGGCCACGGTCTTCGTGGACCGCCCGGCCGGGCGGATCGACGCCGACGTCGTCCTGTCGGACAGCTTCGGCGGCGCCCGGGACGGTGTCGCCCACCTGATCGCCCACGGCCACCGCCGGATCGGCTTCATCGGTGACATGCCCCGCATCCACACCGCCGCCGAGCGGCTGCGCGGTTACCGGGCCGCGATGGAGGACGCCGGGATACCGGTCGAGGGCGACTGGATGTCTCTCGGCGTCACCGATCCGCAGCGCGTGCGCAAGGCGGCCGAGGACATGCTGTCCGGCCCCTCCCCCGTCACCGCGGTCTTCGCGGGCAACAACCGGGTCACCGTGACCGTCGTCCGGGTCATCGCCGAGCGCGGCCGCCCCGTCGCCCTCGTCGGTTTCGACGACATCGAGCTCGCCGACCTCCTGGAGCCCGGGGTCACCGTCGTCGCCCAGGACGCCGCCGCCCTGGGCCGCACCGCCGCCGAACGCCTGTTCCGTCAGCTCGACGGCAGCCTCATCGCCCCGGAACGCATCGAACTCCCGACCCGCCTGATCACCCGCGGCTCGGGGGAACTGCCGCCGGCGCGTTGAGCGGCACTCCCCGGGCCCGAACGGGAGCCCCGCCCGGCTCGGGTCCAGGGAGTGCCTGAGGCCCCCACGCGCGTTTCCCGGGACCACAACGGCGGGACGAGTCACCGGCCAGGAGGACGTGTCGTTACTGGCCCGACGCTGTCAGATCCCCCCGCCGCGGCCTGGCGAACCCCTCCAGTTCGTGTCGGGTCAGGCCCGACTCGCGGGTCACCTCCGTCGAGGTCAAGGCGCCGCAGTCCAGGCCGCGGAGGAGGTAGCCGCTGAGGGCCTTGGCCGTGGCGGGTTCGTCCATGACGTCGCCGGAGGCGTGGCCGGCGTAGCGGGAGAGGCGGGCGGCGGCCTGTTCGAAGCCCTCGCGGTAGAAGGCGAAGACGGCCGCGTAGCGGGTCGGGATGTGGGCGGGGTGCATGTCCCAGCCCTGGTAGTAGGCGCGGGCCAGGGCGCGGCGGGTGAGGCCGTAGTGCAGGCGCCAGGCGTCGTGGACCTTCTCGGTGGGGCCGACGGGCAGGACGTTGGTGGAGCCGTCCGAGAGGCGTACGCCGGTGCCGGCGGCCGCGACCTGCATGATCGCCTTGGCGTGGTCGGCGGCCGGGTGGTCGCTCGACTGGTAGGCGGCGGAGACGCCGAGGCAGGCGCTGTAGTCGAAGGTGCCGTAGTGCAGTCCGGTGGCGCGGCCCTCGGCGGCCTGGATCATGCGGGCGACGGTGGCCGTGCCGTCCGTGGCGAGGATGGACTGGCTGGTCTCGATCTGGATCTCGAAGCCGATCCGGCCGGGTGCCAGGCCGCGCGCCTTCTCGAACTCCTCCAGGAGCCTGACCATCGCGGTGACCTGCCGCGCGTACGTCACCTTGGGCAGAGTGAGGACGAGACCCTCGGGCAGGCCGCCCGCGTCCATCAGGCCCGTCAGGAAGATGTCGAGGGTGCGGATGCCCCGGTCGCGGACCGGCGCCTCCATGCATTTCATGCGGATGCCCATGTACGGGGCCGCGGTGCCCTTCTCGTACGCCTCGGCGATCAGCCGGGCCGCGCGGGCCGCCGTCGCGTCCTCCTCGGTGTCCGGGCGCGGGCCGTAGCCGTCCTCGAAGTCGACGCGCAGGTCCTCGACGGGTTCGCGCTCCAGCTTGGCGCGTACGCGGTCGTAGACGGGCCCGGCGAGGTCGTCGGCGAGGCCGAGGACGGCGGCGAAGGACGCGGCGTCGGGGGCGTGTTCGTCGAGGGCGGCGAGGGCACGGTCGCCCCAGGCTCGGACGGTGTCGGCGGCGAACGCGTCTCCGGGGACGTACACGGTATGGACGGGCTGGCGGGTGCCGGGGTCTCCTGGATAGCGGCGCTCCAGCTCGGCGTCGACGGGGGCGAGGGAGGCGCCGACCGCTTCGGTGACGGCGCCCGGGAGGCTCGTCGCCACCTTCTCCTGCTGACCGTGGCCCATCCGGCACCCTCCTGTTTTCCGCAGTACGGAATCAACAATCCGTTGAATGAAGTTATCCGGCGGGCTTCCCGCGGGTCAACACCCTCGTGGACCGCGGGACACGCCATGGCCCTGCCGCGTTCACTCCAGTCCCGCTCGCCCGGGGCAGACTTCCCCGGTTCCTTCTTCCCCTCTGGTGGTGCGCGCCCCATCCTGACCCGCGAGCGAAGGAGTACACGTGCCCGACTCCAGCAGAGTGACCCAACGCGCGGGGCTCAGAAACGCGGTGGCCGCCGCTGTCGCCCTGCCCTTGCTCACCACCGCGCGGGCCTCCGCCACCCGACGCCCCCGCCCCCGCCCCCGTCTCGACGTCATGACCTACAACCTGCGCTTCGCGAGCGCCGTGGAGCCCAACAGCTGGGCGGTGCGCCGTCCGGTGATGCGTGAGCTGCTGCGCCGTACGCGGCCTCACGTCATCGGCACCCAGGAAGGCCTCTACCAGCAACTGCTCGACATCGAGGCCGACCTCGCGCCGCACTACGAGTGGATCGGCACCGGCAGGGAGGGCGGCAGCGGCGACGAGTCCGTGGCGCTCTTCTACGACACCCGGCGTCTGGCCCCGCTGGAGCACGACACGTTCTGGCTCTCCGACACTCCCCGGGTGATCGGCTCGAACACCTGGGGCGCCGCGCTCCCCCGCATCGCCACCTGGGTGCGTTTCCGCGACCTGGCGGACGGCGGGCGGCAGTTCCACGTCCTCAACACCCACCTGGACCACGCGAGCCAGTACGCGCGGGCACGGGCCGCCGCTCTCGTCGCCGAGCGGATCGCGCGGTTCGACCCGTCCCTGCCGTGCCTGGTGACCGGCGACTTCAACGCGCCGGCGCACCGGAACGAGGTCTACGACATCCTGCTGGGCGCCGGACTCACCGACACCTGGGACACGGCCGCCTCGCGGAGCAGGCTCTACGCGACCTTCCACGGCTACGCGCCGCTGACGCCGGACGGCGACCGCATCGACTGGATCCTCGCGGGCCCCGGCGTCGAGGTGCACCGGGCGTCGATCGACACCTTCTCGCTGCACGGCCAGTTCCCGAGCGACCATCTGCCGGTACGGGCCTCGCTGACCCTGGGATGAAGGGGGCCGGTGGCGGGATGCTCCTCGGATGCGCGAAGGCCCCCGCGACCGGTGCGGTCGCGGGGGCCTTTCTCAGCGCTGCGGGGATCAGCCCTTGCGGGTGTTGATCTCCTCGGTGAGCTGGGGGACGACGTCGAAGAGGTCGCCGACCACTCCGTAGTCGACCAGGTCGAAGATCGGCGCCTCGGCGTCCTTGTTGATCGCCACGATCGTCTTCGAGGTCTGCATGCCGGCGCGGTGCTGGATGGCGCCGGAGATGCCGGAGGCGATGTAGAGCTGCGGCGAGACGGACTTGCCGGTCTGGCCCACCTGGTTGGTGTGCGGGTACCAGCCGGCGTCGACCGCGGCACGCGAGGCACCCACGGCGGCACCGAGCGAGTCGGCGAGGTTCTCGATGACCGAGAAGTTCTCGGCGCCATTGACGCCACGGCCGCCGGAGACGACGATCGCGGCCTCGGTCAGCTCGGGGCGGCCGGTCGAGGCGCGCGGCGTGCGGGCGGTGACCTTGGTGCCGGTGGCCTTGTCGGAGAAGGTGACCGTCAGGGCCTCGACCGTACCGGCGGCCGGGGCGGCCTCCACTGCCGCGCTGTTGGGCTTGACCGTGATGACCGGGGTGCCCTTGGAGATGCGGGACTTGGTGGTGAAGGAGGCGGCGAACGCGGACTGCGTGGCCACCGGACCCTCGTCCCCGGCCTCCAGGTCGGTGGCGTCGGTGATGATGCCCGAGCCGATGCGGACCGCGAGGCGGGCCGCGATCTCCTTGCCCTCGGCGGAGGACGGCACCAGCACGGCGGCCGGGGAGACGGCGTCGTACGCGGCCTGGAGCGCGTCCACCTTCGGCACGACGAGGTAGTCGGCGTACTCGGCGGCATCGTGCGTGAGGACCTTCACCGCGCCGTGCTCGGCGAGCACGGCCGCGGTGTTCTCGGCGCCGGAACCCAGCGCGACGGCGACGGGCTCGCCGATACGGCGGGCCAGCGTCAGCAGTTCGAGGGTGGGCTTGCGGACGGCACCGTCCACGTGGTCGACGTAGACAAGAACTTCAGCCATGGGAATGCTCCTGCGGATTGCGAAGTCTGAGGGCGGTGAGCGGGGTGGGCCTTGGCCGCTGCGACGGTCCGGGGGCGCGCCCCGGACCCGCGGCGACTAGATGAACTTCTGGCCCGCGAGGAACTCGGCGAGCTGCTTGCCGCCCTCGCCCTCGTCCTTGACGATCGTTCCGGCGGTGCGCGCCGGACGCTCGGTGGCCGACTCGACCTTGGTCCAGGCACCCTCGAGACCGACCTCGTCCGCCTCGATCTCCAGGTCGGACAGGTCCCAGGACTGAACCGGCTTCTTCTTGGCGGCCATGATGCCCTTGAAGGACGGGTAACGCGCCTCGCCCGACTGGTCGGTCACCGACACGACCGCGGGCAGGGAAGCCTCCAGCTGCTCGGAGGCGGTGTCGCCGTCACGGCGGCCCTTGACCACGCCGTCCTCGACCGAGACCTCGGAGAGCAGCGTGACCTGCGGTACACCCAGGCGCTCGGCCAGCAGCGCCGGGACGATGCCCGCGGTGCCGTCCGTGGACGCCATGCCCGAGATGACCAGGTCGAAGCCGGCCTTCTCGATCGCCTTGGCCAGCACCAGCGAGGTGCCCACCGCGTCGGTGCCGTGCAGGTCGTCGTCCTCGACGTGGATGGCCTTGTCGGCACCCATGGACAGCGCCTTGCGCAGCGCGTCCTTCGCGTCCTCGGGACCGACGGTCAGCACGGTGATCTCCGCGTCGTCCGCGTCATCGGCGATCTGCAGCGCCTGCTCGACGGCGTACTCGTCGAGCTCGGACAGCAGGCCGTCCACGTCGTCACGGTCGACGGTCAGGTCATCGGCGAAGTGCCGGTCGCCAGTGGCGTCGGGCACGTACTTCACAGTGACAACGATCCTCAAGCTCACGCCGGCTCTCCTACTGCATCGTCATTTCTGGGCTGCCTTCTTTCAGGCAGCATAGGCGCCTGAAGCGGCCGATCCCGGTCGGGGCGGCCCGCGCTCCGAACGAAATATTACTCACCAGTACACCCACTGGGCACACACTAAGCAAGCGCTTTGGACTGTGACCTTCGCAACGCTGTGTAACCAGCGAGTAGAACCGGCGAGTAGCAAAGCCGCCGCCCCGGCCTGCGGGTTCAGTCGCGCAGGCCGTTGAACCGGCCCTGGTGGTACAGGAGGGGGCCACCCGCGCCCGAGTGATCGCCCAGCACGACCTCCGCCAGGACGATGCGGTGGTCGCCCGCCGGCACCCGGGCCACGACACGGCACACCAGCCAGGCGAGGACGTCGTCGAGCACGGGAACTTCCTCGGGCCCCTTACGCCAACGGGTGGGCGCGCCGAACCGGTCGGCGCCGCTGCGGGCGAAGGTGGCGGCCAGCTCCCGCTGGTGTTCGCCGAGCACATGCACGCCGACATGGCCGGCCTCGGATATCGCGGGCCAACTGGAGGCGCCGGTGCCGATGCCGAACGAGACGACCGGGGGCTCGGCCGAGACCGAGGTGAGCGAGGTGGCGGTGAAACCGACGGGACCGCGGGCACCCGAGGCCGTGATCACGGCCACACCGGCCGCGTGCCGCCGGAACACGGAGCGCAGCAGATCCGGTGAGGCGGGCCGTGGGGTACCGAGGCCGGGCATGGCCGTCATGGAGCTGTCCTTCTGCGATAGCCGACGTGAGGTTCCCGCCGCTCGGGCGGAACCGGGGGCGGGAGACGGTCCTTGACCGGTCAACAGCCCGGACCGCGCGCGCCCGCGGCGCGGGACGGGTCCATGCAGGCGAACTCGGGAAGAAGGCTGTGCGGTGACATACGGTCAGGCTGACGAGAGGCGGCGGGCGCAGTCAAGGGCGTACGGGCATGTGGGAGATGGCTCACCATGATCGCCGCCGGTCAGACGGCCTCGCCGAGCGCCGCGATGACGTCCGCCTTGCGCGGCTGCCCCGTCGCCCGCCGCACGATCCGTCCGCCGGCGTCGAGCACGAGCACGGTGGGTGTCTTGAGGATGCCGAGATCGCGTACGAGGTCCAGGTGGTCCTCGGCGTCGATCTCCACGTGCGACACGCCGGGGACCATGCCGGCCACCTCGCCCAGCACCCGCCGGGTGGCCCGGCAGGGGGCACAGAAGGCGCTGGAGAACTGCACGAGCGTGGCCCGTTCCCCTAGCGTCTGACCCAGTTCCGCCGCGCCGAGCCGCTTTCCGCCGTCGCGCCCGCTCACCCGCACCCTCCCGCTCCGCCACCGGTGCAGCACTCCGTAGACGCTCGCCGCCGCGAGCACCGCCACGCACACCACAAGTCCGTTCATCCCCTGCACAAGCATTCACGAGACCGCAAAGATTCCCGGGGTCACCCGGCGCCCCGGGTGCGGAATGCTTGATTCATGGACATCGACACAAGAGGACCGCGGTTCGGCGCGGCGGTCACCACCGTCGTGCTGGCGGTCACGCTGATCACGGGGAGCGTCTGGCTGCTGGCGTGGCAGACACTCGCCTTCGCCCTGGGCGCCGCGGGCGGTGTGACCCGCTCGCCGTACGGCTGGGTCTTCAGGAAGGCCGTGCGGCCGCGACTCGGCCCGCCGACAGAGTTCGAGTCGCCGGAGCCTCCACGGTTCGCGCAGGCGGTCGGCCTCGCCTTCGCGGCGGTGGGCCTGATCGGCTGGATCGTGGGGCCCGCGTGGCTGGGCTCGGCGGCAACCGCGTGCGCCCTCGGCGCGGCGTTTCTCAATGCCGCGTTCGGGTACTGCCTCGGGTGTGAGATGTACCTGGTCGTACGACGCGTGACGGTACGAGCAAAGTAAAGGTGAGTTAAAACCCCGAGGTGGATCAAGGGGCGACGTGACGAGGATCTCGCCGTTCCACGGCACCAGGGCTGGCCACCCGTCCGTTCTTCGGGCACGATCTGCGCATTGCCGTAAACCTACGGCAGCGTAACTTTCCCGCCGGGAGACCCCTTCCCAGGCAGAGAGAAGGGTCCACCCCGTCCATGGCAGAGCTTGTCTACCGCCCCGTCGTCGGCCTCGCCCAAACGCTCTTCAAGGCGTGGGACCTCAAGATCGACTGCAAGGGATCGGAGAACATTCCGCGCTCGGGCGGCGCCGTGCTGGTCAGCAACCACATCAGCTATCTGGACTTCATCTTCGACGGCCTGGCCGCTCTGCCGCAGAAGCGCCTGGTGCGTTTCATGGCGAAGGAGTCGGTCTTCCGGCACAAGATCTCCGGTCCGCTGATGCGGGGCATGAAGCACATTCCCGTGGACCGTGCCCAGGGCGAGACGGCGTACCAGCACGCGCTGGATTCGCTGCGTTCCGGTGAGATCATCGGCGTCTTCCCCGAGGCGACGATCTCGCAGTCGTTCACGCTGAAGAGCTTCAAGTCCGGTGCCGCGCGCATGGCCCAGGAGGCCGGCGTCCCCCTCATCCCCATGGCTCTGTGGGGCACACAGCGACTGTGGACCAAGGGCCACCCGCGCAACTTCAAGCGCAGCCACACCCCGATCACCATCCGGGTCGGCGAGCCGGTGGAGGCCCCGAAGGACCAGTACGCGGGCGCCATCACCCGGCGGCTGCGCGAGCGGGTCCAGGAACTGCTCGAATCGGCCCAGCGCGCCTATCCCGTACGCCCCAAGGGGCCGGACGACACCTGGTGGATGCCCGCCCACCTCGGCGGTACCGCGCCGACCCCGGAAGAGGTGCGCGCGGCCGAGGCCCGCTGACCCCTTCCCCTCACCGCGAAGGACGCTTCCCCCGCCTCACAGCGCGAGGGGAAGCGTCCGGAGCAGGGCCTCCCGGCCCGGGGCCGCCTTCATGGCGCCGACCACCGCCGGGTGAGG
Organism: Streptomyces sp. NBC_00386; assembly: GCF_036063235.1. Classification (NCBI taxonomy): domain Bacteria; kingdom Bacillati; phylum Actinomycetota; class Actinomycetes; order Kitasatosporales; family Streptomycetaceae; genus Streptomyces; species Streptomyces sp. NBC_00386. The sequence goes on along the minus strand of NZ_CP107950.1, from coordinate 8,159,862 downwards.
TTCGGTGTACAGGTCCGGATAGTCCAGTTCGCCACTGTCCGGGTCGGGCGTGAAGGCGAGCCGTTCGCCGTCGAGCGAGAACCGGGCGTCCACACCGGGCTTGTTGCCCCGGGGGTCCTGCCGGTGCCAGGCGCCGTCGAGACGTACGGCGACGAGACCGTGCAGCACCTCGAACTTCTGGTAGCAGAACGCGGTGGGAATGTCCTCGGCCCGCAGCAGCGCGGCCAGCGCGTGCGCCTTGGCGTGACAGATGCCCGTGCGCCGCTCCAGGACGTCGGAGGCGCGCCAGGTGACCCGCGGATCGCCGGAATCGACCGAGTGCGGGATGGTGTCCCGCACGAATTCGAACGCCGATCGCGCATAGGCATACGAGTCGACGGATCCCCTGGCGAGTCGTGCGGCCGTCTCGCGGACGAGGGGATGACCGTGGTCGACAACCTCGTCGGCGGCCAGATAGGCGGACAGGTCGCTTGTTCTCTGGATCAGCTCCATACCCGTAGAGCATAGGAATGCGACCGCCCGAAATCAATAACTTTTCGAGCTGTCGCATATCTATGCATGCTGTGCGGTCCTGCTACTGCTGAGCCATCTCTTCCTTGAGCGCCGCCACGAAACCGTCGACGTCGTCCTCGGTCGTGTCGAAGGCGCACATCCAGCGGACGTCGCCCGCGCTCTCGTCCCAGAAGTAGAAGCGGTAGCGCTTCTGGAGCCGCAGGCTGACGTCGTGCGGGAGCCGGGCGAAGACCGCGTTGGCCTGGACCGGGTAGAGGATCTCCACTCCGTGCACGGCGCGGACGCCCTCGGCGAGGCGCTGGGCCATCTCGTTGGCGTGCCGGGCGTTGCGCAGCCACAGATCCTTGGCCAGCAGCGCCTCCAACTGCACCGACACGAAGCGCATCTTCGAGGCGAGCTGCATGGACAGCTTGCGCAGGTGCTTCATGTGGCTGACGGCGTCCTGGTTGAGGACGACGACCGCCTCGCCGAACAGCGCGCCGTTCTTGGTGCCGCCCAGCGACAGGATGTCGACGCCGACCGCGTTGGTGAACGTCCGCATCGGGACGTCCAGGGAGGCGGCGGCGTTGGATATCCGGGACCCGTCCAGGTGCACCTTCATGCCATGCGCGTGGGCGTGGTCGCAGATCGCGCGGATCTCGCCGGGCGTGTACAGCGTGCCCAGTTCGGTGTTCTGGGTGATCGAGACGACCTGCGGCATCGCACGGTGCTCGTCGTCCCAGCCGAACGCCTGCCTGTCGATCAGTTCGGGCGTGAGCTTGCCGTCGGGCGTGGGCACCGTGAGCAGCTTGAGGCCGCCCATGCGCTCGGGGGCACCGCCCTCGTCGACGTTGATGTGCGCGCTCTCGGCGCAGATCACCGCGCCCCAGCGGTCGGTGACCGCCTGGAGCGCGACGACGTTCGCGCCGGTGCCGTTGAAGACCGGGAAGGCCTCCGCGCCGGCACCGAAGTGGCTGCGGATGATCCCCTGCAGGTTGTCCGTGTAGTCGTCCTCGCCGTACGCGACCTGGTGCCCGCCGTTGGCCAGGGCCAGGGCGGCGAGCACCTCGGGGTGGGCCCCCGCGTAGTTGTCGCTGGCGAAGCCGCGGACGGCCGGGTCGTGATGACGCCGGGCGTCGGTCTTCGGAGGGTTCACGGCTTCTCGGTCAGCCACAGGCGCTTTCCGTTCACTTCGGCGGCGGGCCGGTCCCAGACTCCGACGATGGCCTCGGCCAGTTCCGTGACGTCCGTGAAGCCCGCGAACTTCGCGTTCGGTCGCTCGGCGCGCATCGCGTCGTGCACCAACGCCTTCACCACCAGGATGGCAGCGGCGGACGTCGCGCCCTCCGCACCCTCGGCGATGCCGGCCTTGCGGAAGTAGTCCCCCATGGCCAGGGTCCACGCCTCGGCGGCGGCCTTGGCCGCGGAGTAGGCGGCGTTGCCCGCGGTGGGGTTGCTCGCGCCGGCGGCGCTGATCAGCACGTACCGGCCGCGGTCGCTGGCCTGCAGCGCCTCGTGGAAGGCGAGCGTGGTGTGCTGCACCGTGCGGATCAGCAGGAGTTCGAGCAGGTCCCAGTCGTCGAGAACCGTCTTGGTGAAGGTCTCGCTGCCGCGCCAGCCGCCGACGAGGTGGACGAGCCCGTCCACCCGGCCGAAGTCCTTCTGGATGCGCGCGGACCAGTCGCGGGTCGACTGGAGGTCCAGCAGATCGACGGTGTCACCGACGACGGTGGAGCCGCCGTGCGCGTAACGGGCCGCGTCGACGGCCTCCGCCAGCCGCTCCGGGTCGTTGTCCGCGCCGATCACGGTCGCGCCCGCCTCGGCGAGCCTGAGCAGCGCCGCACGGCCGGCGGGTCCACCCGCACCCGCCACCGCGATCACCGCACCGCTGAGAGCCCCGTTCCCCATGGTCTTCGCCTCCTGAGCAATGTTCTCGCTACCGCGGTCGGTCACGCGGCGACCCGCTCGGAGCCGGCCGCGGTGATGCCCTTGGTGGAGGCGATCACGTTCTTCAGCTTCTTGGAGAGCGCCTCATAGAACATGCTCAGGGGAAACTCGTCCGGAAGCACGTCGTCCACGAGCTTGCGCGGCGGCTGCGACAGGTCGAGCGCGTCCGGGCCCTTGGCCCAGCGGGAGCCCGGGTGCGGGGCGAGGTAGGTGGAGACCAGCTCGTAGGCCTTGAACCAGTGGACGAGCTTGGGGCGGTCGATGCCGGCCCGGTAGAGGTCCTCGATCTCGGAGCACAGCTGGTTGGTGACCTGCGGGGCGCGCTGCCAGTCGATGTGCAGCTTGTTGTCGGTCCAGCGGACGACGTCGTGCTTGTGCAGGTAGGCGAAGAGGAGCTGGCCGCCGAGACCGTCGTAGTTGCGGACACGGTCGCCGGAGACGGGGAAGCGGAACATCCGGTCGAAGAGCACCGCGTACTGCACGTCGCGGCCGTGCTCGTTGCCCTCGGACTCCAGCTTCACGGCCTCCTTGAAGGCGGTGAGGTCACAGCGCAGCTCCTCCAGGCCGTACATCCAGAACGGCTGGCGCTGCTTGATCATGAAGGGGTCGAACGGCAGGTCGCCGTGGCTGTGGGTGCGGTCGTGGACCATGTCCCAGAGCACGAAGGCCTTCTCGCAGCGCTCCTGGTCGTGGACCATGGCCGCGATGTCCTCGGGCAGTTCGAGGCCCAGGGTGTCCACGGCGGCGTCGGTGACGGCGCGGAAGCGGGCGGCCTCGCGGTCGCAGAAGATGCCACCCCAGGTGAAGCGCTCGGGTGCCTCGCGCACGGCGATCGTCTCGGGGAAGAGGACGGCGGAGTTGGTGTCGTACCCCGCGGTGAAGTCCTCGAAGGTGATGCCGCAGAACAGCGGGTTGTCGTAGCGGGTGCGCTCCAGCTCGGAGAGCCATTCGGGCCACACCATGCGCAGCACGACCGCTTCGAGGTTGCGGTCCGGGTTGCCGTTCTGGGTGTACATCGCGAAGACGACCAGGTGCTGGAGGCCGTCCTCACGCTTCGCGGCGGGCTGGAAGGCCAGCAGCGAGTCGAGGAAGTCGGGCACCTGGAAGCCGCCGTCGGCCCAGCGGCGCAGGTCCTTCACGAGCGCCTCGTGGTAGGCGACGTCGTGGGGCAGCAGCGGGGAGAGCTCGTCTATCGCCTCCGTCGCACGGCGCACGGCGGATTCGACGTCGGCGGCGGCGGGGGCGCCGTCCGCCTCGAAGTCGATGGAGCCGTCCGTGGACTGCCAGGGCCGGATCTGCTCCACGGCAGCCTTGAGCACGGGCCATGCCGGGTGCTCCACCACCCTGGCCACGGGAGGAACCCGCTCCTCCGAACCCACCTGCACAAGAACTTCCGTCATGTCCCATCCTCCACAGGAAAACCTCGCGTATGGACACCGTATGTATGCGAGGTTCCGTTACGCAAGTGGGAACCCGGGAGATTATCCTGCGCACCCCCCACCTTCACCGCTCTTTTTCCTGTTCGACACCGTCGATGCGAGACATGCATCCCAGCGTCCCGTCGGCCGGCGGCTGTCGCCGCCCGCTCCTCCGGCTTCCCTCACCCTGGCGGCGCACGCGTGGCCCTCGTCACGAAGGGGACCGCGGGGTCGCTTCGCGCGTCCGCACCCCCGGTACGGCGCCCGGGGGCGGCACTCGCCGCGCCGTGTGAATCCGACACTCCCATTGGACGGCGTAGGAACGGGTACACAGCACAGCCAGGCCATTAGGCTGCGGCCTGGCGCGTGGCCGCCCCGCCGGAACCACGCGCGCGCCGAGCCGCCGTCGACGGAAGCGAGTCGAATCTTGAACTTCCTCACCATCGGTCATCGCGGAGTGATGGGTGTCGAGCCCGAGAACACCCTCCGCTCCTTCATCGCCGCCCAGAACGCGGGCCTCGACCTCATCGAACTCGATCTGCACCTGAGCAAGGACGGCGCCCTCGTCGTCATGCACGACGCCGACGTGGACCGTACGACCGACGGCTCGGGGCCCATCGCCGACAAGACGCTCGCGGAGCTGCGCGCGCTGGACGCGGGACACGGCGAGCGCGTCCCCGTCTTCGAGGAGGTCCTGGAGGCGGTCAGGACGCCGTTGCAGGCCGAGATCAAGGACGTGGCGGCGGCCAGGGCGCTGGCCGAGGTGATGCACCGCAAGGACCTGGTCGGGCGGGTCGAGGTGTCGTCCTTCCACGACGAGGCGATCGCCGAGACCGCCCGGCTGGTGCCGGGGGTCCGCACCGCGCTGATCGCCAGCCGCTACGGCACCGACGTGGTGGACCGCGCCGTCGAGGCCGGCGCCGCGACCGTCTGCCTCAACATCCGCAGGCTGAGCCTGGAGGTCGTCGAACACGCCCGCAAGGCCGACCTGAAGATCATCGGCTGGGTGGTGAACACCCAGGACCACCTCCGGCTGGTACGCGCTCTGGAGCTGGACGGCGCCACGACCGACTACCCCGAGATCAAGCGCACAGGCCGCTTCACGGCGTAGCCGGACGAAGCGCGCCGCGCCGTCCGCGGCGACACGCACGGGCCGTTCGGCGAGGACGCGCCGAGCGGCCCGGCCGACGGCGGGTACGTTCCCGCCGAGCGGCCCGGGCCCGGACAGGTCCTAGACGAGCGGCTTGACCAGCAGTTCGAAACGCAGGTCGTCGCGCTGGGGAACACCGAAGCGCTCGTCGCCGTACGGGAAGGGCGTCATCTGTCCCGTACGGCGGTAACCGCGCCGCTCGTACCAGGCGATGAGGTCCTCGCGTACGGAGATCACGGTCATGTGCATCTCCGTGGCGCCCCACACCTCGCGGACGGTCCGCTCCGCCTCGGCGATGATCACCTTGCCGAGCCCGCCGCCCTGGAGCGCGGGACTGACCGCGAACATGCCGAAGTAGGCGTGGTCGCCGCGGTGCTCCAGCTGACAGCAGGCGACGAGCGCGCCGTCCCGCTCCACGGTCAGGAGGCGGCTGTCGGGTGCCTCGACGACGGCGCGGACCGCGTCGGCGTCGGTCCGCTGCCCGTCGAGGATGTCCGCCTCCGTGGTCCAGCCGACCCGGCTGGAGTCCCCTCGGTACGCCGATTCGACCAGCGCGACCAGGGCGTCCACATCGCTGTCGACGGCGTCGCGGAAGGTCGGTCCGGTGGCGGCGGCGGTTTCCATGGCAGCGGTTCTCCGATCGGTGGCGCGGCTGGGCACGCCCGAGCGTAACGCGCCCCCGGGACCGTCCGGCCGGCCGGTCGCGGGGTATGCCGCCGTGCCCCGGACGGCACGACGGCGATGTGCGCACCACACACAGGCCGTAGGCTCCGGACGCATGGTGCATGTACTGAGCAGCCGGACTCTTCTGCGTCCGACCGACCCGGAACGCTCGCGCGTCTTCTACGGTGAACAGCTCGGCCTCGCCGTCTACCGCGAGTTCGGTACGGGCCCCGAGCGCGGGACCGTGTACTTCCTCGGCGGTGGCTTCCTGGAGGTCGCCGGACGCTCCGGGACACCGCCCTCCCCGGCACTGAAACTGTGGCTCCAGGTCGCGGACACGGCGGCGGCCCACGAGGAACTGACGGCCGCCGGCGTCGAGGTGCTGCGGGGGCCGGTGCGGGAGCCGTGGGGACTGATCGAGATGTGGATCGCGGACCCGGACGGGACCGAGATCGTGATCGTCGAGATCCCGGCCGATCATCCGCTGCGCCACCGGCCCTGAGTCCCCGGCCGAACGGGCCCGCCGGACCCGCGGATCGTCCCGCACCACCGGTGTACGGGCCCGGGGTGCCCCGCGTCCCCGGCGCACGGGGACGGCCACGGGACCGTCGCGGCATCCGGAACCGGTGTCCGGATGGCCGGTGCCGCACGGCAGGCTTAGCGTGCTGAGGGGGCTCGCTGCGGAAGGAACGTCATGAAGCTCGACAGGCCGGTGCCCGGCGGACCCTGCTGGACGGAGCTCGGTACCGACGACCTGGAGGGCGCCAAGGCCTTCTACGCCGATCTGTTCGGCTGGCGCCCGGAGACGGACCCGCGTCAGGAGGCGGGCGGCTACACCGTCGCGCACCTGGGGGACGCGGCCGTCGCGGCGATCACCCCGATCTACCAGGAGTCGCAGCCCGTCGCCTGGAACGTGTCGTTCGCCGTCACCGACGTGGACGCGACCGCGGCGGCCGTGCAGGCCGCCGGCGGAACCCTCGCCCTGGCCCCGATGGACGTGCTGGACGTGGGCCGTTTCGCGGTCGCCTTCGACCCGGGCGGCGCCGTGTTCCAGATGTGGCAGGCGCGGGCCTTCTCCGGGGCGGGGCTGTTCAACGCGCCCGGCGCGCTCGGCTGGGTGGAACTCCTGACCCGGGCCCCGGACCGGGTGACCGAGTTCTACACGACGGTGTTCGGCTGGACCGTGAGACCCTCGGAGCACTACCCGCAGTGGGGCGTCGACGGCGCCGACTTCGGCGGCATGGTCACGATGGACGAGAACTTCGCGCACGAGGTGCCCTCGCACTGGCTGCCCTACTTCGCCGTCGAGGACGTGGACGCCACGGCGAACGCGGTCCTCATGGCGGACGGCCACCTGCTGATGGAGCCCGTCTCGCAGCCGGGTGGCAGCCGGCGCCTGGCCGTCGCCCGGGACCGGCAGGGCGCGGCCTTCGGCATCTACTCGGAGGGCGAGAAGCACTGACCCCGGCCGGAACGACGGCCCCCTCCGGTCGGCGTCAGGCGCGCGGCAGTCTCAGCCGGCCCTCCAACTGCCCGAGCAACTCGCCCAGGAGGCAAGCGAGTTCACGCTGACGTTCCCGCTCGATGCCGGACAGGACCACGGTCTCGTAGGCGAGTTGGTCGGGAAGGACGGAGTCGACCAGGTCCCGTCCGGCATCGGTCAGCCGGACGTGCGCGACGCGGCGGTCACGGGTGTCGCCGCGCCGCTCGACGAGGCCGCGTTCGGTCAGCTGCTTGAGCCGCTTGGTGACGGCGGCACCCGAGGAGAAGGTCTCGCGGGCGATGTCGCTGGGGGTCAGCTCGTGTCCGGTGCGGCGCAGCGTCCCGAGCACGTCGAACTCGGGGCGGGTGAGCCCGGCCCGGCGCAGCGGCGCGTCCTCGGCCTGCTGGAGCAGCGCGGCACAGCGGTTGACCCGCCCGATCACCTCCATGGGCCCGGTGTCGAGATCGGGCCGCACGTTCTCCCACTGACGGACGACGGCCGCCACCGTGTCGGCCACCGCCTTGTCGCCGGGCGCCGGAGTCGGATCATCGTCCGGCGTCGGGTCGCCGTCCGCCGCTCTCCGCCCGTCCGCTGTCGTCATGCCTGTGCGCCCTCCCAGCAGTGCAGTCCCTGGCGTCGTACCGTCGCGGCGAGCGTACGGTGTCCGGCCTGTTCGGCCCGCATCACCCGCTCCTCCGGCAGGGCGCGCCTCCACCATTCGCCCGACGCGGCGTCCGCGGCGGAGCGCAGGTGCACGACGGCGGCGGACAGACCGCGGCGGGCCGACTCCAGGGCGCCGGGCTCGGGCCGCTCCTCGGCGAGCAGTCCGGCGGCGTGTTCCTGGGCCCGCCCCACCGCGGCGAGCGCCTCTTCGATACGGTCGCCGGCCCGCCGGTTGGTCACGGCGACGGCCGCGAGGAAGCCGACCAGCGCGCCCACGAGGGTGTCCAGGACCCGGTCGGTCATCAGCTCTCCGGGCTGCTGGGAGTGCGCGAACTCGGTGATCAGCAGGGCCATGGGGGTCACACAGACGCTGCCGAGCCAGTAGTTGCGGCCGATCAGTGCCTCGGCGCCGAAGTTCAGGGCGAGGCAGCACAGGACGAGGGCCGCCCGGCCGGCGTGGGCGAGCGGGAGGAGGACGGCGAAGGCCGCGACGCCGAGGAGGTTGCCGGTCACACGCTGGACACCGCGGCTCCAGGTCAGGGTGACGTTGGCCTGGTAGAGGGAGGCGGCGGTGACGAGGGCCCAGTAGGGGCGGCCGACGCCGAGCGCGAGCGAGGCGTATCCGGCGAGGGCGCAGCCGAGCGCGGTGCGCAGGGCGATGGGGGCGAGCGGGCCGAGCCGGGCGAGCAGGGGCGGTTCCCCGAAGGCGAGGGCGGCCTCGACGCCGAGGAGTTCGTCCGCGGCGTCGCCGAGTCCGTCGGGGCGCGGGACGGGTCCGGTGCCGGACAGTTCGCGGGCCCAGCCGCGCAGCCGCTGGGCATCGGTCCCGGCGGGTGCGGCGAGCGCGACCTCGGCCCGTACGACGAGCCGTTCGAGAGCGCGTCGGGGCGCGGAACGGGCTTCCGTGGACAGCAGCGACTGCCAGGCGGTGTGCACGGCGGCGGCCGCGGCGGCGCGGGCACGGGCGTCGGCAGGGGCCCCGACGGACACGGCGGCGGCGTTCAGCGCGTGCGCGGTGGCACGCCGTTCCGGGCCGTGCGGGCGCACGAGCCCGGGGGCCATGCCGACGATCCAGGCCCAGGCTCCCGCCGCCGCGCCCAGCGCGAGGTGGCCCGGCACCTGGCCGGGGCTCTGCGGCACGAACAGGGACGCCGAGGAGATGAAGGCGAGGACGACATGCCCCGGTGGGCCGATGCGCGTGGCGTCGCACAGGGCCTTCTGGGCGGCGGTCAGCAGCGCGCCGACGGTGACCAGCACGACGGCGTTCGTGGTGAGCGAGGCCGTGACGAGCGCGACGCCGAGTCCGCCGAGCATTCCGGCGACCACCCAGGCGAGGACTCGGGCCCGTGCGGCGTACGGGCGGCTGTGGGCGTAGAGCGCGCAGAGGGACCCGGCCATGGTGTACATCGCCAGGTCCAGCCGGCCGAGCGCCAGTAGCGTCAGATTCGGCGGGGCGACCGCGACGACGACGCTCAGGGCGGGCTTGAACCAGATGTCGGAGGGCCTGCCGAGGCGCAGCACGCCGGCCAGCGGAAGCCGCCGTGCGCGCGAGGGACGGAGAGAGGTCGCACTGCTCATGACGATAACCTTAGCAGGTGTTTTATCTGTAAAATAGTTTCTCGAGGCGGCTCCCACCTGCGGTGCACTCCCGCACGCTCCCCCGTGTACAACCCTGCGCTCGTATGCGCACCGGCTGCCCGGGGCATGCCCTGACCGACCGTCCGATGTCCGGCACCGCTGCCCGGCACCCTCCGCCCGGCATCGCGTGTCCCGCGTCGCGCGTCCGACATCGTCTTGCGGGGAGGTACGCGGGTGCACGGACCGGCTTCACCCGGCTGGCTGCTCGTCGCGCTGTGCGCGGCGACGGGGGCCTACTGCCTGCTGCGCATGCGCAGCCCCGTCGAGGAACAGCGCCGCACCGCGGGCGGCGAGGCGCTCATGGGGTTCGGCATGGCCGCGATGGCCGTACCGGCGGCCGTGGTGACGCCGCCGCGCTGGGCCTGGCTCGCCTGCGCGGCCGTCTTCGGCGTCGCCGCGCTGCGCGCGCTGTGGACGGCTCGCGGCGGCGGACACCATCTGCACCATCTGATGGGCACCCTCGCGATGGTCTACATGGCCGCGGTGATGACCACCGCCCCGGCCCACCACGTCCACGGCGGCACCGGCGCCCCCGTCCTCACCGGCGTGCTCCTGCTGTACTTCACCGGCTACGTACTCCGCTCGGGCGTCCGTCTTCTGCCGGCGGCCGTCGCGTCGGGCCCGACGCCACGCGTCGTCGGCTGGGGCGACCGCCCCGAACTCTCCCAGGCCTGCCGCCTGTCGATGGGGATCGCGATGCTGGCGATGCTGGTCACGCTCTGACGTCGGTCGCGCTCCGGCTTCCGGAGGCCCGGGGCCGCGCCCCTGACGCGCGGTCACGCTCCGAGGCCGGGGGCGCCCGGGAGGGAGTCCGGGCGCGGTACGAACCCGTGGCGTACGTCACTTGGGGTCGCTGACCGTATCCAGCGGCGGGCCCCGCTCATAGGCTTCGGCCATGATGGTCCCCGCGGCACTGTTGCTGCTCGGCGCCCTTGCCTCCGTGGTCGCTCCGCGACTGCTCGCACGGGCCGACTGGCCGGACCGGGAACCCGTGGTCGCCCTGTGGGTGTGGCAGTGCGTGGTGGCGGCCGTGCTGCTGTGCTGCGTCCTGTCGATGACGCTGAGCGCGTCCGCCGCCTGGGTGGCCGTGCGCGGCCATGTCTTCGGCGGCGCACCGGCGTCGGTCGTCGACGCCTACGCGCCGAGTGCCGGCGGTCCCTGGCCCGCAGCCACGGCCGTGGCACTCGCGTGCGGCGGCGCCTGGACCGCGGCGATGCTGGCGCGCGAGATCGTGCGGGCACGGCTGCGCCGTCGGCAGAGCCGGTCCGAACTCCTGGTGCGGGCCCCGCTGTTGCCCGGCGAGGAGTCCGGCGCGGATCGTCTGGTGGTACTGGAGGGAGAGCGCCCCGACGCCTGGTGGCTGCCCGGCACGGCTCCCCAACTGGTCATCACCACCGCCGCGTTGCGCCGCCTCAAGGGACGTCAGCTCGATGCCGTACTGGCCCATGAGCAGGGACACGCGCGGGCCCGGCACGACTGGCTGCTGCACTGTTCGGCCGCGCTGGCCAACGGGTTCCCGCAGGTTCCCGTGTTCGCCGCGTTCCGCGACGAGATGCACCGACTGGTCGAACTCGCCGCCGACGACGTGGCGTCGCGTCGCTTCGGCCGGCTGACGATCGCTCTCGCCCTGGTCGAACTCAACGAGGACCGAGGCGTGTTCGGACCCGGACAGGCCCCGGGCGCCCATGTCCCGCAGCGCGTGGACCGCCTCCTGACTCCCCGGGACCGGCTCACGACGGCCCGTCGGCTGCAACTGACGGCCGCGGCCGCGCTGGTGCCGGTGGTCCCGGTCCTCGTGGCGTTCGTACCGGGCCTGCGAGCACTGGGTTAGGCCGGCCCGGTCGGTCCCGCCGGGCCGTTGGCCCGGTCGGCGGCACCTCGGACTCCCGTGCGGGGTTCGCGGGACCGGGACTCCTTGACCACCGCGGGACGCCCCGCGAAAGATCTCCCGCATGACCTTCAACGGTGTGCTCTTCGACTTCTCCGGGACCCTCTTCCGCGTCGAGGACACGGAATCATGGCTGCGCGCGGTGCTCGCGGAGACCGGTCACCCGCTCCCGGAGCCGGAGCTGGCCGAGAAGGCGCGCGCTCTGGAGGCGGCGGGCGCACTCGCGGGCGGAGCCCGTCCGTCGCGCCCGGTGCCGGATCACCTCGTCACCCTGTGGGAGAACCGCGACCGCGGTGCCGAGCAGCACAGGGCGGCGTTCACCGGTCTGTCCCGGCAGGTGTCGCTGCCCGATCCCGCTCTGCACGACGCGCTGTACGAGCGCCAGATGCGGCCCGCCGCCTGGAAGCCCTACCCCGACGCCGCCGAGGTGCTCGGCGCGCTCCGCGAGCGGGGTCTCGCCGTCGGGGTGGTCAGCAACATCGGCTGGGACCTGCGGCCCGTCTTCCGCGAACACGGCCTCGACCCGTTCGTCGGAACCTATGTCCTGTCGTACGAGCACGGCGTCCAGAAACCGGATCCGCGGCTCTTCGCGACCGCCTGCGCCGAACTCGGCATCGCCCCGGGGAACACCCTGATGGTCGGCGACGACCGCACGGCGGACGGCGGTGCGGCGGCCCTGGGCTGCGCCTTGTATTTCGTCGACCACCTGCCGGCGGCGGACCGCCCGGACGGACTGCGGCCGGTACTCGATCTGGTGGACACGGACTGACGTGCCGGCGCCAAGGGCTCCGGACACCCGTCGCCCCGGACGGGCTTCGCCAGACCGGTGGCTTCCGGCCCCAGGCGGGCCGATGTGGTCAAGTTTTGGCCAACACAGGCCAAACGCCTCGCAATTCGGGATCCATGGCTAAGTTGGCGCCCCCGTCATACAGTCCCGAGGTCCGTAATGAAGACAGCGCTCTGGATCCTCCTCGCCGGCTTCCTCACCTGCGTCACCGCCGCCGGTCTCCTCAACACGGTTCGCAGCGACGACAGGGAGACCCTCGTCGGCAATGTGCTGCTGAGCCTGTCGGTCGGCTGGTACATGGTCACCAACTGGCGACGCGCCTACCTCTCCGCGCACCGGCGCCCGCATCGGGGCGTCATGAGCGAGACACCCGAGACGGGGAACCACGGCCCATGAAGCCCGCGGACGGCCGCGGAGCGGACAGCACTCCCCCGGCGCCCGCTGCCGCACGTCCGACCTGAGGCGATCCCCCGCGTCGCCCCAGGTCGGCGGCAGCCCGGAACCGACCCGCGAAGGGTCTGGATCCGAACGCGTTGAGTATAGTTGGCTGGCAGCCAGTCAACGCAGGAGTTACAGCATGTCCCCGCGAAGCGCCTCGGTCAATGAAGAGTTGCGGCGGCGTTCCCGGGAACGTTTGCTGCAAGCCGCGGTCGAGCTGGTGAGCGAGCGTGGTTACGACGCCACGACGCTCGGGGACATCGCGGATCGCGCGGGATCGGCGCGCGGACTCGTCTCGTACTACTTCCCCGGCAAACGCCAGCTCCTCCAGTCCGCGGTGCACCGGCTGATGCATCGCACCCTGGAGGAAGCCCTCGAACGCGAACCGCGCAGCGAGGACGGCCGGGAGCGGATGGCGCGGGTCATCGACGCGATCCTGTGCCTGACCCGGGATCAGCCGGTACTGATGCGGCAGCACATGGCCGGGCTGCTCCAGGCCGAGGGTTTCGTCCAGTGCCCCGAACAGGTGCGGCTCTCCGAACTGCTCGGGGACACCGTGGCACGCTACGGGTCGCAGCAGGTCTCGGCCGACTACCCGATGCTGCGCGCCCTGCTCATGGGCGCGGTCTACGCGGCGCTGGTGCCGGGCGTGCCGATGAAGGTCCCGGTGCTGCGGGCCGAACTCTTCAAGCGCTACCGGCTGGACTGGGAGATGGGGGCGCCGCCGGACGCCGAGGCGTCGGACGGCCCCCGCGAGACGGATCTGTCCCGCTTCTTCGCGACCGATCCGGAGCCCGAGACCGGCCCGTCCAGGTAGCCGGGCCGCGGGGGACGCCGAGCGCGGTGTGCCGCCGGGTCCGGACGCCGGGCCCGCGCGAGGGAACACGAGCGGGCGTCCGGTCCCGGGGGTCAGCGGCGGGCGTGACGAGGTGTCAGGAATCCCGCGTCTCGCGCCCCGGCGATCAGCCTGAGGGACTTGCGGCGGCTGTGGCCAGTGGCGTCCATGACGGCGAGCACCGGGTCCGCACCCTCCTTCTGCGCCGCCCGGTACTCCTCCGCCACCAGCAGACGGCCCTCGGCGCCGCACGGCCAGGCGGGGCGGGCGCGCCGGGCCTGACTCTCCCGGTCCTGGTCGCGGCCGGAGCCGAGGCGGCTGCCGCACGCCTCGGACAGCGGTTCCTCGATCCACTCGGCGACCACCGCGAGGTCGTCCAGCGAGAGGGGCGGCTCGGCTCGTACGTCCTCGATCGACAGGGCCTCCTCCGACAGCACGGCGAGCAGATCGACCCGGGCACCGTCGGTGAAGGCCAGCCGGACATTGAACCAGGACGTGACGCCCGACGCGGACTCCCGCACTTCCCAGGCGGGCCACACGGACACGTCGCCGTCCGCGCGGCAGCGGTCGGACAGATTGAGGAACGATGCGTCTGGCACAAACGGAACGTAACCGCATCATCACATTCCCTACGAACGGACACGCGCGCGACCGGCACGCTCCGCACCCTGTCAGCGGAGCACCGGGTGGTGCGATCCTGGAAGCACCAGCGATGTCCTGTCAGCGATCTTCCTGATCCCTCGGGTGAGGAGTTCCGCAGTGCTGCGTGTCGCCGTCGTCGGTTCGGGGCCCAGCGGGGTCTACAGCGCACAGGGTCTTGTCCAGCGGAGCGGACCTCCCGACGTCCGCGTCGATGTCCTGGACCGGTTGCCCTGCCCGTACGGGCTGGTGCGCTACGGCGTGGCACCCGACCACGAGAAGATCAAGTCGCTCCAGAACAACCTGCGGACCGTCCTGGAGGACGGGCGGGTGCGCTTCCTCGGCGGCGTCGAGGTGGGACCCGGCGGAGTGCCGGTGGCACGGCTGCGGGAGCTGTACCACGCGGTCGTGTACTGCGTCGGCGCCTCCACCGACCGGCATCTCGGCGTGCCCGGCGAGGATCTGCCCGGCAGCTGGTCGGCGACCGAGTTCGTCTCCTGGTACAGCGCGCACCCCGACGCCGCGGCGGACGCTTTCGTGGCCGGCGCGCGCTCGGCCGTCGTCATCGGTGTCGGGAACGTCGCCGTCGACGTGACCCGGATCCTCGCCCGCACCGCGCCCGAGCTGAGCCCCACCGACATACCGCAGGCGGCGCTCGGCGCACTGGCCGTCAGCGAGGTCACCGAGATCAGCATGGTCGGGCGGCGCGGACCGTCGCAGGCCCGCTTCACCACGAAGGAACTGCGCGAACTCGGCGGCCTGCCTGAGGCAGACATCAGCGTGGACGAGGCGGAGCTGGCGCTCGATCCGGCCTACCTCGATCCGTCGGGGCTGCCCGCTGCGCAGCGCCGCAACGTGGAGGTCCTCCGGGGCTGGGCGGCGGCAGCGCCGCAGGGCCGGCCGCGTCTCATCCGCCCGCGGTTCTTCCTGCGGCCCGTCGAACTCCTCGCCGACGGCGGCCGGGTGGGCGCGGTGCGTTTCGAGCGGACGGTGCCGGACGGGGCGGGCGGGGTGAGGGGAACCGGCCGGTTCGAGGAGATCGAGGCCCAGTTGGTGCTGCGTTCGGTGGGCTATCGCGGGGTGCCGCTGGACGGACTGCCGTTCGACGCCGACCGCGGCACGGTCCCCCAGCGGGCGGGACGGGTCCTGCGGGACGGCGTCGTCTCGCCGGGCGAGTACGTGGCGGGCTGGATCAAGCGGGGCCCGACCGGTGTCATCGGGACCAATCGCCCGTGCGCGAAGGAGACGGTGACCTCCCTGCTGGAGGACGCCCCCGACCTCGTGAGGCGACAGGCCGCCGATGATCCGCTCGCGGCGCTGCGGGCCGAGGGGATACGGCCGGTCGAATGGGCCGGATGGCAGGCGATCGAGCGAGCCGAGGCGGAGCTGGGAGCACGGCTGGGCCGCGAGGTGGTCAAGCTCCCCGACTGGGACGCACTCTGGACGGCGGCACGAACGGCCGGGTTCTGACGCGGCACGGGCGAACGACTCCCGGCGGCTCGCCGTGCGGCCGACTCCCGACAGCAGCGTGTACGGCTCCCGACGGCCGCACGGACGGCAACTCCTCACGACCGCGGACGCACGCGTCTTCACGCCGGCACGAACGGCCGGGTCCTGACCGCCGTCGCGGGGCGTGACGCGTCCCGGAGGCGGGCGGGAACCGCGGGGCACGGCCGCAGCCACACCCCACGCCGGCCCGAGCCCGCCGGCACCGTGTCCGCCGACGTCAGGTACCCGTGAGGATGACGAGTCGCTGCGTCGCCCGGGTCATCGCGACATAGCGGTCGACCGTGCCTTCCACGCCCGTTCCGAACTTCTCCGGGTCGACGAGGACGACCAGATCGAATTCGAGCCCCTTCGACAACTCCGGTGTCAGCGAACGGATCCGGGAGGTCGCCCGGAACGTGGGATCGCCGATGACGCAGGCGATCCCCTCAGCATGTTCGAGCAGCCAGGTGTCGAGCACCGGCTCCAGGTCCGCGGCGGAGCCGTGGACCACGGGGATGCCGGAACTGCGCACGGAGGTGGGCACGTTGGCGTCCGGCAGCGCGGCCCGGATGACGGACTCGGCCTCCGCCATGACCTCTTCCGGCGTCCGGTAGTTGATGGTCAGCGAGGCCACGTCGATCCGGTCGAGTCCGACCCGCCCGAGCCGTTCCTGCCAGGACTCGGCGAAACCGTGCCTGGCCTGGGCGCGGTCACCGACGATTGTGAAACTCCGGGAAGGACAGCGCAGGAGCAGCATCTGCCATTCCGCGTCGGTCAGTTCCTGGGCCTCGTCGACGACGATGTGCGCGAACGGCCCGGCGAGCAGGTCCGGTTCGGCGACGGGCAGTCCGCCCCCGTCGATCAGACTGTCCCGCAGGTCCTGTCCGCGCAGCATCGTGACCGCGCCCTCGCCGTCGTCGTCGGCAGCGAGCACGTTGTCGATGACGCCTGACATGCGCTCGCGTTCCGCGGCCACGGAGGCCTCGTGGCGGCGCCTTCGCAGGGACGTCTCCGGGTCGCCGAGCCGCTGCCGTGCCGCGTCCAGGATGGGCAGGTCGGACACCGTCCACGCCTGGGCGTCCGGGCGCTGGAGTCTGCGGACGTCGTCGGGGCCGAGCCACGGGGCGCACAACCGCAGGTAGGCGGGTACGGACCACAGGTCCGCGACGAGGTCGGCCGCGTCGAGCAGCGGCCACGCGCGGTCGAGGGTGCCGACGAGTTCCTGGTCGTGCAGCAGCGATCTGCGCAGCAGTTCGGGCGGGACGTCGTCGTCGTGCTTGTCCGTCAGGATCGCGAGCAGCGCCTCCCGGACCTGGTCGCGCGCCTCGTTGTGCGGAGTGCCCGGTTCCGCCGCCTCGAACGCCTCGGCCCAGTCGTCGGCGCTCAGCCGGACGTCGGCCCACGGGGTCGTGACCGTCATCTCCCGGGAAGGCGGCTCCTCGTAGAACCTGACGGCCGTCTCGATCGCCTTCACCATGTCCGCGGACGACTTCAGGAGGGCCACGTCCGGGTCGGGCTCGACCGTCGCTCCGGGCCCCTCGGCGACGAGGTCGCGCAGGGTGCAGGTCTGTACGCCCTCTTCGCCGAGGCTGGGCAGGACGTCGGCGACGTAGGCCAGATAGGGCTGGTGCGGACCGACGAACAGCACGCCGCCGCGTCGGTGGCCGAGCCGGGGGTCGGAGTAGAGGAGGTAGGCGGAACGGTGCAGTGCGACGACCGTCTTGCCCGTGCCCGGACCGCCGTCGACGACGAGAGCGCCGCGTGATCCCGCGCGGATGACGGCGTCCTGGTCGGCCTGGATGGTGGCGAGCACGTCCCTCATCCGCGCCGACCGGCTGCCGCCGAGGCCGGCGATGAAGGCGGACTGGTCGTCGAGCGCGGCGTGCCGCTCCAGCCCGTCGGCGGTGAACACCTCGTCCCAGTAGTCACTGATCCGGCCGCCGGTCCAGCGGTACCTGCGGCGGCTCGCCAGACCCATCGGATGGGCGTGGGTCGCGGCGAAGAACGGCTCGGCGGCGGGAGAACGCCAGTCGGTGAGCAGCCGGCGGCCCTCGCTGTCGGTGAGGCCGAGACGTCCGATGTACACGGGTCCGGAGCCGTCCGCGGCGACGATGTGTCCAAGGCACAGGTCGAGTCCGAAGCGGCGCAGCGCGCGGAGCCGGCCGGTCAGCCGATGGATCTCCAGGTCTCGTTCCATCGCCTCGCGGCCGAGGCCGCCGGGCGCCCTGCGCTCGGCGTCGAGGCGGTCGGACAGTTCACCGATCGCACGTTCGAGGCTCTCCGCGACGGCCGCGAAGTGCCGCTCGTCTCCGGCGATCAGTGCCGGGTCCGCCTTGGCGGAGAGCCGGCCGGGAAGGCGGAACGCGCTGGTGGTCAGAGGGCTCATGTCAACTTTCCGCAGGTTCTGGCTTCGGCCAGCGATTCTGCGGGACCACCGGGGCCTTGCCGCAAGCCCCCCGGTGCGCTATAAGTTGAGAGTGGCAAGGGATGACTTTCCCCCTTGCCTTTTCTTTTGCCCGGAGCCCGGAGGCCTCGGAAGCAGCGCCGCGAGGCACCGGAAGAGGGCTCCGTGAGGCGTCACGGCGCCGGGCGCGCGGCCTGCCGTGCGGCGGCCTCCAGGACACGGCCGAGGAGTCCGGGGAAGAGTGCGTCGAGATCGTCCGCCCGCAGGCCGTTGAGCTTCGCCGTCCCGCGGTAGACCTGACGGACGACCCCGCTCTCACGGAGCACCCGGAAGTGGTGCGTCGTCGTGGACTTGGTGACCGGCAGGACGAAGTCCGAGCAGGAGAGTTCGCGGCCTTCGGCGGCGAGCTCACGGACGATCTGGAGCCGCATGGGGTCGGACAGCGCGTGCAGCACCGACTCCAGCCGGATCTCCTCACGCGCGGGATGGGGCAGATCACGGCCACTCGGGGCGGTGGCGGCGGTCGTCACGGCGGCTCCACTTCGTCCGGGGACCTCGGTCTTCGCCCCGTCACCTTCGGCATCGTCCGGCGACTTCACCCGACACCGCCATTGTACGAGAGGCGTCGTAGTTTGACACTCGCCGTACTACGAGGCTTATCGTACGAGGCATACACCGGTCCCGCCACGAATGGAGTCGGTCGTGAGCGCTCTCTTCGAGCCCTGCGTCCTGCGCGAAGTCACCATCCCCAACCGGGTGTGGATGCCCCCGATGTGCCAGTACTCGGCCGCGCCCGAGGGCCCCTCGGCGGGCGCCCCGCACGACTGGCACTTCGCCCACTACGCGGCCCGCGCCACCGGAGGGACGGGACTGGTCATCGTCGAGGCGACCGCCGTCTCGCCCGAGGGCCGGATCTCCCCGTACGACCTGGGCATCTGGAACGACACCCAGGTCGAGGCCTTCCGCCGCATCACGCGCTTCCTCTCCGCGCAGGGAACGGTGCCGGCCGTGCAGCTCGGCCACGGTGGCCGCAAGGCCTCGACCGACCGCCCCTGGAAGGGCGGCGCCCCCGTCGGCCCGGACGCCCACGGCTGGCGGGCGCTCGCCCCGAGCGCGCTCGCGTTCGACGAGAGGCACCCGGTTCCCGACGAGCTGACGGTCGGCGGAATCCGGGAGATCGTGGGCCAGTTCGCCGACGCGGCACGCCGCGCCCTGGCGGCCGGCTTCGAGATCGTCGAGATCCACGGCGCCCACGGCTACCTCATCAACGAGTTCCTCTCCCCTCACTCCAACCACCGCACCGACGCGTACGGCGGCTCGTACGAGAACCGCACCCGGTTCGCCCTCGAAGTCGTCGACGCCGTACGGGAGGTCTGGCCGCAGGACAAGCCGCTCTTCTTCCGCGTCTCCGCGACCGACTGGCTGGAGGACGCGGGCTGGAGCGTGGACGACACCGTCCGCTTCGCCGCCGAGCTGCACGAGCACGGCGTGGACCTGCTCGACGTCTCCACGGGCGGGAACGCCTCCGGCGTGCGCATTCCCGTCGGACCCGGCTACCAGGTCCCGTTCGCCGCACGGGTGAAGAGGGAGACCCCGCTGGCCGTCGCCGCCGTCGGTCTCATCACCGGGGTGGAGCAGGCCGAGAAGATCGTCGCCAACGGGGAGGCCGACGCGGTGCTGCTGGGAAGGGAGTTGCTGCGCAACCCGTCCTTCGCCCGGCTCGCGGCACGCGAACTCGATGCCGAGGTCCACGTGCCCGATCAGTACCACCGGTCCGTGTAGGCGCCGTCCGGCGCGGAAACGGCGGAGCAGGGGCCGGCGCGGAAACGGCGGAGCGGGTCCGGCGCGGAGATGACGGAGCGGGGCCCGGCGCCGGGTGGGCGACGTGCCGCGCCACCCCCGTACCGAAGACCGGACCCCTCCCCCGCCCGGTCAGGCGGCGCTCGGCGCGGCCCTGTCGGCCGTCACCTCGGCCGTCACCTCCGCCTCCGCTTCGGCGAGCAGCGCGATCAGGGTCGCGCGGGCACGTGCCACGCGGGAGCGGACCGTTCCGACAGGACAGCCGCTGACCAGGGCGGCGTCCGCGTAGGGCAGACCCATCATCTGAGTGAGGACGAACGCCTCACGCCGCTCATCCGGAAGCGCGGCCAGGAGCTCGAGCAGGGCGACGCCGTCGTCGAAGCCTGGCAGACCGGTCGGCTGCGCGTGTTCCACCGCGGCCTGCCAGTCCGCGGCGCCGGTCGAACGCGGCCGGACGGCGGCGTACCGCAAGCTGTCGATCACCGCTCGGCGGGCGATGGACAGCAGCCAGGTCCGCGCCGACGAGCGCCCCTCGAACCGGTGCAGACTGCCCAGCGCCCGCAGGAACGTGTCCTGGGCGAGGTCCTCGGCGGCCTGTGGATCGGCGGACAGATGGGCGACATAGCGCACGACATCGCGGTGCAGCGCGCGGACGAAGCGCTCGACGGCGGCCGGGTCACCGGCGCGGGCGGCCAGTGCCCAGGCGGTCGCCGACTCGTCGGCCGACACCGCTCGGCCGTCTTCGTTCCGCCTCTCGTGTCCGGGGCGGGAAACAGGCAGGGCAGGAGTGATCACCAGGTGTCCTTCTCGGGTCATCCGTGATCCGGACGGGCGTGAGGCCCATGGGTCCGGTGGTGGGTGCGGCCGTACAGGAGGTACGACCGGTGCCCGAAGCGCACAGGTGGCGCTTCGGGGAGCGGGCTGTCTCAGGCGACAGCGGTCCCCACGGGCGGACCCCGGGAAGTGATCGCGTGAACGAGAAGGAGAAGGCGCGGGGCGCGGTCCGAAGAGCGTCGGCGCACCCGCAGCGTCGGCCTGTACGGCGGCACCGGAAGGGCGAGCAACAGCCACAGGGGCGCGGCCAGTCGGCCGGCCAGCGCCCGCAGAACGCGGAACGCGGCGCGCTCACCGTGCGCGAGCCAGAGGCCGCACAACAACGCGGCGAGCAGGTGGGCGGCGAACATGCCGAACGACGAGGGCGAGCCCGCGTCGGCTCCCCAGGGGAACAGATGCGCCATGGCCCCTGAACCCATGGTCCCGGAATCCATGGTCAGGGAACCCATGGAGCCCATGCCCATGGACCCGATACCCATGACGTCCATCGAGCTCATGTCCATCGAGCCCATGGCGTCCATCGACATGCCGTCCATGACGCCCATGGCGCCCCTGCCGGACTGACCCGGTCCGGCACTCGGGCCCGTACCCGCGTCCGCGGCGAACGCGAGGGACTGGGCCATCGAGAACGCGCTGTGGAGCACACCCTGGGCGAGCACCACGACGGACACGACGAACGGAAGCCCTCGCTCACGGCCGGCCAGGCACCAACCCGCTCCGGCCGTAACCGTTCCCGCGCCCGCCAGCGCCCACCAGGCCACCGGAGAGCCGGACATCATCACGTGACCGAGGCCGGCGAGCACCACACAGACGGCCGCGAACATCACGGCCCGCAGCATGCGCGTACACCACCCGGCAGTCATGACGGCCTCATCCTCGCATCCGGGGCCGGGACGTCATGAACGGGTACGGAAATCCGCGGGCGCGGGACGGGTGGCGCACCCGTGATCCGGATCACGCGGTCCGGGCACCCCTGCCCCGCATGGCGGCCGTCGTCCGGGGTAGTCGCCGCAGCACCGTGGAAGCACGGCCAGGACAGCGGGACCCTACGTACTGTAGGGTCCCGGCGGTGAGCGTCGTACGGCAGGGGGAGCCCGTGAAGGATCGCGACACCGGGCGCGCGGCACGCGGACCGGCGTCCGTGCTGGCACTGCTCGTACCGAGCCTCGGGGTCGCCGCGCTGGGCGTCTACCACCTGTGCGGCTTCGACGCGCACGCCCTGCACGGCCGCCCGCACCTCGGCGACGGACTGACCATGGCCGGGGTGATCACGGCCCTGGTCTCTGCGGGCGCGGCGCTCGGTGACCTCCTGTGGTGGGCGACCACGCGCGACCGCCCGCTCCGCGACGGCGGAAAGCCGCGTCCGGGCGGACCGTTCGGAACTTCCGGCGGCGACCGGGGCGTCTCGCACCACCGCTGAGGAATCCACGACGGGCGCCGCCGAGAGGGAACGAGCGCCATGGAGACACCCGACTCACCCCTGCCCACACCAGCTCACCCCCGCCGGCACCAGCTCTCCTCTGCCGAACCAGCTCTCCCTGCCAAGACCGGTTCCCCTGCCGAGACCGACTCCCCCGCCAACACCGGCTCGGCCGTCGCCAAGACCGAACCGCGGCCCGCCGTGCCGTTCCGCGCCCACGGTCGGAGTCCATCGTTCCGATTCCACGGCCGGACTCCGCCCGCCGGCGGCGCCGAACGACGTCCGTCGGGCAGGCCCGACGCGAACCCCCTCCCCGCATTCTCAACACCTCCTTACCTCTTCACCCCGTCTCTGACTGGCCATAACCTCTCTCTTCCCTACAAGATGTAGTGTTCCGGCCTCTGTCCCCACCGGTTCTCCCGGCCTCTCCCCAAGGTGATGCTCCACGGTGTCCGTACAACAGTCAGTGCTCATCCCGGAACAGCGGAACGCGAGCCCGCGCCGCGGGGCCAGGTCCGCACGAACAGGGGACGGAATCCGGCCACGAGCCGCCGCGTTCACGGTCTGGTATCTGCGGCTGCTCGCCGTCCTCAACATCGTCGCCGTGATCTCGCTGCCCTTCCGCGAAGAGGTGCACGAACACAACGGAGGCGAATTCTTCACGCCCTATCTGGCCACCGCCGGGCTGATCTCGGCGGCCCTCGCCCTGTTTCTCGCGCTCGTGATGCGGCGCCGCAAACGAGCCGCCTGGATCTTCAACCTGCTGCTCGCCGGACCGCTCCTGGCGCTCTACACCGTGGCGCTGACCCAGGAGCGCTACCGACAGCACGTCTTCAACTGGATCTCGGCCCTGCTCACCGCCCTGTTCGTCCTCGCCCTCCTGCTGGGGCGCAAGGAGTTCCAGGCCGTCGGGGACCGCTCGAATCCCCGTCTCGCGCTGGCCGTCGGCGCGGGCGGTCTGCTCGTCAGCGCCACCCTCGGCACCCTGCTCGTCAGCGCCACCAACCGCGTCACGGGAACACCGCTGAGCGACCGGATCGCGTACACCCTGCTGCGTGGCATCAGCGTCGGCCCGCTCGCCGACCGGTTCGACAGCGTCGTCGCCCCCCGCTGGGTCGACATCCTCGTCAACGCCTTGGTGGCCGCCACGTTCCTGCTGGTGCTCTACGCGTGCTTCCGTTCGCCGCGCGGTCTCGAACTCCTCGGCGAGGAGGACGAGACCCGGCTGCGGGCCCTGCTGGCCCGGCACGGGGAACGCGACTCGCTCGGCTACTTCGCACTGCGCCGCGACAAGGCCGTCATCTGGTCCCCGAGCGGCAAGGCAGCCATCGCGTACGGCGTCGGCGGCGGCGTGACCCTCGCCTCCGGCGACCCCATCGGCGACCCGGAGGCCTGGCCCGGCGCGATCGAGGCGTGGCTGCGGGAGGCACGGCGGCACGCGTGGACACCCGCCGTGATGGGCGCCGGCGAGGAGGCCGGAACCGTCTACGCCCGGCACGGCCTGGACGCCCTGGAACTCGGCGACGAAGCCATCGTGGACCGGTCCGACTTCACCCTGGAGGGACGCGCCATGCGGGGCGTCCGACAGGCGCACAAGCGGATCCGGCGTGCCGGTTACACGGTCCGCGTACGACGGCACGAGGACATCCCCGAGGCCGAGATGGCCGCTGTGACCGACAAGGCGGACCAGTGGCGCGACGGAGCGACCGAACGCGGCTTCTCCATGGCGCTCGGCCGATTGGGAGACCCCGCCGACGGACGGTGCGTGATGCTGGAGTGCCACGACAGCGAAGGCGAGCCCCGGGCCGTACTGAGCTTCGTGCCGTGGGGTGAGCGGGGGCTCTCACTGGACCTGATGCGCCGCGACCGGAACTCCGAGAACGGGCTCATGGAGTTCATGGTGATCGAGCTGCTGCTGCGCGCCGAGGAGTTCGGCGTCGAGCGGATCTCCCTGAACTTCGCGATGTTCCGGTCCGTCTTCGAACGCGGTACCCGGCTGGGCGCGGGACCCGTGCTGCGGCTGTGGTGTTCGGTGCTGACGTTCCTCTCGCGCTGGTGGCAGCTCGAATCGCTCTACCGGGCCAACGCCAAGTACCGGCCGGTCTGGGAGCCTCGCTACCTCCTGTTCGAGAAGAGCGCCGACCTTCCCCGTATCGGCATCGCCGCGGCCCGAGCGGAGGGCTTCCTCGCCCCGCCGGCCATGCCCCGGTTCGCCTCCCGACGACCGGCGCACCCGGACCGACGGCCCCCCGAACCACCCCTGGCGGCATCCTCGGCCCGCTCCGGTCGTCCCACGTCGTCCGCACCGCGCGACTAGGCGATCGGCGCGAGCGGCCACCGCGTTCCGTCGACACGCACGCCGGGCACCCAGGAGGGTGCCCGGCCGCGCTGTGCCACGGCTGTTCCCTCCCCCCGGCCGGGTCCTCCCGTCGGCGGCGTCGCTGCGGCCGACCGTCGGAAAACGGCCGTTCGCTCCGTAGTTGGCCGGACCGACGCCATCGACGGGACGGCTCCCGGGCGTCACTGTCAGTGCCGTGGTGCACACTCACGATCAATGGCCGTACGCCTGGGGAGGACACCGTGTTCAGGGGGATCGACGAGGTCGACTGGGCCTCGATGGAGCATGCCTACGGAAGCGCCGCGGACGTGCCGGAGCTGCTGCGGGGACTCGCCTCGCCGCTCCCCCAGGACCGGGAGACCGCGCTCGACGGGATGTACGGAGCCGTGCACCACCAGGGCGATGTGTACGACTCGACGCTCGCGTCCATACCCTTCCTCTTCGCGCTCGCCGGACACCCCGGACTTCCCGACCGGGGCGGAATCGTGGAGCTGCTCGCCAGCATCGGGGGATCGGACGACGGGGAGACCCTCGGGGACGGCTTCGGCGACGGCGAGGACGGGGCCGGAGGCGGACAGGGCGCGGAGGACCCCGGGGACGACAACTACGCGATGGCGCGCGCGGCGGTCCGGACGGGTGCCGCGGTCTTCCTCGGCCTCGTCACGGACGCGGACCCGGAGGTGCGCCGAGCCGCGCCGTCGGCACTCGTACGCTTCCACGACGAACCGCCGCACGTCCTGGCCCTGTTGAGCGAGCGGCTGCGGGACGAGCAGGAGGGCGGTGTCCGGCTGGCGCTGGTCGAGAGCCTGGGGCTCCTCGCCCGGCTGCACGGCGGTTCGACGGCCCCCGCGGTGGACTGCCTGGTGTCGCTGTGCGACGCGCCGCACGACCCGGGACTGCGGCTCGCGGCGCTCGGACAGCTCGCCTCGTGCGCCCCCGACCGACTGCCCGCCGACCTCGTACCCACGGTCGTCACACTGCTCCACACCAGGTCACAGCGGATCCGGCCGTCCACGGAGCCCGTCCGGACGTCGACCGACACCCTCATCGGCAGTCTGCGCCGTATGCGCCCCGCGGACGAGGAGGGCGCTCAGCTCCTGCGGACACTCCACAAGGCTCTGGGCGCCCGCACCACGGACCGGATCGCCCTGCTCAAGGGACAGTTGAGCAGCCGGAACACGGCCGACCGGTGCAATGCCGTGTGGATGTCGGCGGGGCTGTTCCGTGACTGGCGGGCCGCGTACGAGGAGCCGGTCGCGCTGATCGGTGAGCAACTCGGCTCGGACGAGGAGCGGTTGCGCTGCGCCGCGGTGTCCGTCCTGGAGTTCCTGTTCACTCTGGCGGCTCCGGCGGCCGACCGGCTCGCTGCCCTCGTGGAGTCCGGCACGGACTCCCGGAGGCGAGGCACGGCGACGCTGTACCGGCCCTTGAAGGCCCTCGCCCGCTGCGGGGACGCGCGGGCGGTACCGGCCCTCGCCGAGGTGCTGCGGCACCCGGTCGTGCCGAACGAGACCGGTGACGCGATCGGATATCTGGGCCCGGCCGCGGCGCCCCTGGCTCCGCTGCTGCGCGAGCGGCTGGCCGAGGTCCCGCTCGACTCCCCGGACACCTACGACCGCGCCGTGCCGCTGCTCCGCGGTCTCGGCACCCTGCGGTACGCCGCTGCCGTACCGGAAGTGCTGCGGCTGCTGCACGGCACACCGCGCGAACTGCGGCTCCGGGAAGCCCTGGTGAAGGCGCTGGCCAGGACGCTCGGCGCGTTCGGTCCGCGGGCGCGTGAGGCCGTGCCGGCGCTGCGGGAACTGCTGACGGGCGAGAACGCCGTGGCGGCCGCCGACGCGCTCCGGTCCGTGGAGGGGGACGCGGAGGCCGTCCTTCCGGTGCTGCTCGGGGCGCTGGCCCCGGAGGGTGACCAGGGAAGCCGACGGGCGGCGGCCGAGGTCCTGGGCCGTATGGGGGCGACGGCCGCGCCCGCGCTCGCCGGACTGCGGCACCTGGCGGACTCCGCCGGGGTGTGGGAGCGGACGGCCGCCGCCTGCGCGCTGTGGGAGATCGCCGGAGATCCGGAACCTGTCCTGCCGGTGTTCCGTGAAGCCTGGCGGCACAACCCGTACACCCGGGGCACCATCGCCGCGTGCCTCGTCCGGATGGGCGTCGCGGGCACGCCCGTCCACGACCTGGTCCGCACGGAACTGGCCTCGCCTCGCCGGCACCGGGCCCGCTCCGGCGGTCACGGCAGCCACGACGTGCTCGACGACGAACTGCTCCTGCGGGACTGCCGGACGACGCTGGGGACCGCGTGACGAGGCCGCGAACCCGGGGATCCACAGGCGTGGAGTCGGCGTCCGCTCAGCTCGTCGTCCGGCCCCACAGCGGTCCGATCCGGTCCCAGTCCTCGTCCCAACGGTCCACGCGCCGGGGTGCCCGGGGCCGAGGGTGCCGGCCCGGCTCACCGGAGAGTCGGGACCTCCCGACGTCCGACGGCTGGATGGCTTCACAGGCGTCGAGCGCGCTCTCCGCACTCGATCGGGTGCGGAGAGCGGCCGACGACCGTCCAAGCACCGGAGGCCCCGGCCTCCCCTGTGAGGCCAGGCCGGGAACACTCCGCGTGGCTGCTGTCAATCGGCATCGGCCGTCTGCGTCCGAGCGACGCCGGCGATCTCGTCGTACTCCTTCTGCAGGTGATCCGGACGCCCCGCCTGGACCGTCAGGAATCCGCCGATCCCGAACAGGCCGCTGTTCTTCCGGGCCGCGAGCTTCTCCTCGAAGACCGGGCGCGGCATCCCTTTGGTGTAGAGGGACTTGCCCATGAGCGGAAGCGGGATCCTCACATTGGCTTCGGGTTCACGCACCGTGCCCGGCGGGTCCTCGCCCTTCTCGACCTGTTGCATCGCCTCGAAATACCTGCGCCGCAACAGGGTGATGCCCTTGTCGCTGCGCCCCAGACTCTCCGTGGTCCGGTCCGCGACGACCCCTTGGCCGACCCATGCGGCGAAGTCCTGGTTCCCGGTGTGCGAGGTGAGGATCTCGCCGGTCACCGGGTCGGTGAGCGGGCCGTACCAGAACGGAATGCTGTCCTGCTCCTGCTTCCCGGCGGGCACGTCGTCCGGCAGCACCGAGTACTGCCACGTGATGTTGAGCGTGCGCCGGTCGTCCATCGGGACGCGGAACTCGATCGTGTTTCCTGAGGCGAGCGTGTAGGGCCAGAGGCAGAGGATGCCACCCTCGGTCACATCGTTCGTGCCCGCGTACGTTCCCTTGGGCGGAACGACGGGAGTCTCCACGACCCGGCCGTTGACGAAGCCGTGCTCGAACTCCAGGAAGTCGATGGACAAGTGACTGGGCACGTACTCGGGGTCATCCGGGTTGCTTCGTGCGGCGTTGCCGTTCAGGTGCAGCCACTCGAAGTGCACGGGGTCCATGCCGTTCTCATGACACTGGAACCAGTTGCAGGGGAGCTCGGTCATGATGATCTCGACGAAGCCGTGACCCCAGCTGAAAGGCTCGAAGTCGGGCAGCAGCGGCGCCTGGTCCGGGCCCATGTAGGCCCAGATCAGACCGCCGAGTGTGGCCGTGGGGTAGGCGGTGACGCCGGCCTTGTCGCGGAACCCTCCTGACGGGCCCGCCTCTTCGAACGGCTGGCTGGCGCACCGTCCTTCCGAGTCGAACGCCCAGCCGTGGTACGGGCACCGCATGACGTCGCCGTCGACCCATCCGACACTCAGGTCGGTGCCCCGGTGGGGGCAGTGGCGGGCGATCAGACCGTGGCTTCCGTCCGGCTTGCGGAACAGCACGAGGTCTTCGCCGAGCAGCTTGACGGGTTTGACTCTTCGCCGGCTCAGTTCCAGGATCGGCGCGACCGGATGCCAGTACCGGCGCAGCAGTTCGCCCATCGGCGTACCGGGCCCCACTTCCGACAGGATCTGGTTCTTCTCGGCTGAGAGCATGTTGGTCCCTTCACCTTGCGGAATGCGGTCGTACGGGAACTCCGGACAGTCCATTGCGCGAATGGACTGTCACACCGAGGAATGTCGTGCCGTCACCACTGCGCCCAGGACGCCGTTCCCGCACCACGTCCGGCAGGAGACACCCGGCCGTGGATGACGCCCCGCCGTCGAGGCGTCCCCCGTTGGGGCGGCCGGCTCCGGAGCCCACGGAATCAGGGTCACGCTCGTGATCCCGGACACAGCCATCATGCTGCGACCGGCACCGCTTTATCCACCCACAGCTTTTTGACCCAAGAACGGCATGCCTTATTGAACTTGCGCTGGTGAGCGGGCATTTGCCGTGGAGCGGGCCAGGAGACGCGTAGGGGCCCGTCCTGGCCACCGACCACGGAAGGCCGGTCACACACGTACATGCAAAGCGAACCTCAAGTCTCCCTCAAGTGATCACATTGTGAGATCGTTCCGTCGCAAGATGACCACGAACTGGCACCACTATGACTACGCCCACACAGGGGCATGACACCCCCTGCGGATATCGCCAACGGCACCGGACCACGCCTGACCAGCCGTTCCACCAGCCGAGATGGACCTGGACGCCGCACCTCGACGTCCCAGGTCCGAACCATGCACCGAGCACCACCGCACACCACGACTCACGGGGGTCGGTAACACATGTGGAACTTACGATGAACGCGAAAGCACTGCGGGTGCTCCTGACAAAACGACGAGCCTCGGTGGCACCGGAAGCCCACGGGCTCAGGCGCCCCAGCGGCAAGGGCCGGCGCGCGGCCGGACTCGCCCAGCATCAAGTCGATCTCCTGCTCAACCGCGGCCCGGGAACCTACCAGCGTCTTGAGTCGGGGAAGTACAGGAACCCTCCCGTCGACCTGCTGCACGACCTCGCTCGCCTCTTGGGCCTCTCCGAGCTGGAATGGATCACGCTGTGCCGTTACGCCGGCATCGGCGATCCACCCTGTCCTCTCACTCCACAGTCCGGCGAACAGGTTCCCCACCTCTGGAACGACGCCGTCAAGGGCATCTCCCACGCGGCATGCGTCATGAGCGCCTCGTGGAACATCCTTGCCCACAACCAGCCGTTCGAAGACATCTTCCCTCCCGGGAAATGCCCCACGAACACGATGCAGTGGATGCTGTTCGACGGCCGGCATCTGCTCTCCAACTGGACCACCGCCTGGGCGCCACACCTCCTGTCCCTTCTGCGCGCCGACCTGGCCGCCCGCCCCGAGGACGAGGTTCTGCGCCGGCTCGAATCGACCGTCATCGCGGACCCCACCGCTGGGCAGCTCTACGAATCGGCCGGCGTGGTCGTCCACCCCTATGAGGTGGAGCGCCCCCTGCTGCATGCCCGGCTCGGCCCGGGTTCGATCAACATGTGCGTGGCACAGCCCCTGTCCTCCCCCGGAGCACGTCTGTGCATCCTCATCTTCAGGCCCGTCGGCCACTCCCCCGGCCCGGCTCCCAGAAGCCAGGAGTCGGCCATCTCCCTCATTGAGCAGGTGAAGGTACCCGCCTGAGAACGGCGGACGACTTCGGCCAGGCGCGGCGATACGGTTCTCCCACCACCCGGGAACCGTATCGTCGCGCCTCCTTCTCATTCCTCCGTGAGGCAGCGAATAACCCAGCTGTCTTTTGGGAGTAAAAGACGGCAGTGGATAACACCGCACCAGCCACGTGATGATTACCGGGGTGAGCACGCCGTGCAGTCCCCGACTGGTCGGTGGTCCACCGTACGTCCTGCCGCAGCCGGTTCCGACGCAACGGCACCTCCATCGAACGGGAGTTGCGGCCACCCCCTCTGTATCGGCAACCCCGATGCAGTCCACCTATCGCCGCCGGCGTTTCCCTAACGGAGGGCTTACTGATGCGAACTTCCGCTGTCAAGAGCGTGCTGTTTGTCGGAGGGAAGCGGACCGAGGCACTCGAGGCAGCCCGGAACTCCGGTCTGCAGGTCATCTACGTGGGCCCCAAGACCGACATGACCGCACGGCATCACGAACTGGTCGACGCGGCGTTCCTCTTCCCTGAGTTCTCTCCCGAACTCGCCCTGCGTGCCGCCATCGCGCTGCGGGAACTCATTCCGTTCGACATCGCGTACACCGCCGGCGACCTGTACCTGGAGACGGCCGCACGGATCAATCATGAACTCGGCCTGAAATCGAATCCACTGCGCACGGTCTCCGCCGTCAACGACAAGGCTCTTATGCGGGACATCCTGCGCGACACGGGCGTGCACCAGGTTGCGTCCGCGAAAATCCGCAATCGGCTCGACCTTGAGGAATTCGTCACGTCGAACGGCTTCCCGCTCATCCTCAAGCCCACTCGGGGCAGCGCGAGCGAAGACGTCCGCATCATCTCCGACGCCACCGAACTCGCCGACGTGGCCGCCGGGCTGGAGTCCGCCGGGAACGCTTCCTCCGACAGTGCGGCGCCCTGGGTGGCCGAGGAGTTCCTGGAGGGGCGGGAATTCAGCGTCGAGACACACAGTGCCGCCGGTGAGCACCAGATCCTCGCCGTCACCGAGAAGTTCAAGACCGAGAGCTTCGTCGAGATCGGCCACGTGGTGCCTGCGCGGATCACCGCCGAGGAACACACCATGCTCACCGACGAGACGAAGGCCGTCCTGACCGCCCTCGGCGTGGAGGAAGGGCCGGCCCACACCGAACTGATCCTCACGGCCAAAGGCCCCGGTCTCGTCGAGACGCACACCCGTCCCGGGGGCGACGCGATCGTGGAACTGATCCGGATCGTGGCGGGATACGACATCCACGAGATGACCTTCTCCTGGCTGTCCGGAGAGCGCGCGGACGTGTCGCACAAGCCGCTGGCCGGGGGTGCGGCCATCTGGTTCCTCACGGCCGAGCAGGGCCGGGTGACGGCCGCCGGGGGCGAGACGGAGGCCCGGACGTCCGAGGGAGTTCAGTTCGCCTCGCTCTCGGCGGCCGTGGGTGACGTGATCTCCGAGGTCCGCAGCTCCGCCGACCGGCACGGCGAAGCGCTCGCTGTCGGCGAGGACGCGGACAGCGCGCTGCGGAACGCACGGGAAGCCGTGGCCCGGTTCCTGGTCGAGGTCGAGCCGCTCAACCCCGCGGGAGACCCGGTTCAGGGCTGACACCAGGAGTGTTGGCCAGCCCCGCCCGAGTCCCGGCCGGCCTCATGACGTCCCTCCGACAGAAGAACCAAGGAAACGAGCAGACATGACGACGAACCCCACACCCGCCGGCGCGCCGACGCCCGAGAAGCCGCTCCTGCTCCTGGTGGGCAGCGGAGGCCGGACATGGCGCGAGTACGTGCTGCGGGCCATCGTGACCAAGTACCGGCTGCACCTCCTGTGCCCCGCGCCGCCCTCCTGGGAGAAGCCGTACATCGACGGGTACACCGTGGTCGACACGCTGGACGCCCCGGCGATGGCCGACATCGCCCGCGCGCGCACCGAGAGCTTCGCCGGCGTGCTGACCTATGAGGAAACGCGCGTCGAGTCCGCCGCCGAGCTGGCCACCGCGCTGGGGCTGCGGACCAGTCCGCGAGCGGCCGTGAACGCCTGCCGCGACAAGTACCTCGGCCGCCAGGCCCTCAAGGAGAGGGGCGTGCCGCAGGCCGAGTCCATCGCCGTCACCGATCTGGCGCAGGCCCAGGAAGCCGCCGAGCGGATCGGCTACCCCGTGGTGGTCAAGCCCCGTGCGCTCTCGGCCAGTTGCGGCGTGACCTTCGTGCCCGGGCCGCAGCAGCTGGAGGCGGCCTACCGGGAGGCGGGCAGGATCTGGTTCGACGAGGTACCTCGCTCCGAAGCGCCCATCCTCGTCGAGGAGTTCCTCGACGGGCCGGAGATCAGCGTGGAGGCCCTCTGCCGCGACGGGCAGGTCACCGCTCTGTTCGTGGCGCGCAAGGAGCTCGGCTACGCCCCCGGCTTCGAGGAGGTCGGCCACACCGTCCGGGCGGACGACCCGCTCCTGCACGACGAGACGCTGCTCAAGGTCCTTCAGGACGCCCACACCGCGGTGGGCCTCACCGACACCGTGACCCACACCGAACTCCGGCTGACCGCGGCCGGACCGAAGGTCGTGGAGATCAATGCCCGGATCGGCGGCGACCGGATCCCCTACCTGGGCGGACTCGTCACCGGGATGGAGATCGGGCTGGTGGCCGCGGACCTCGCCGCCGACGTGGTGCCGGACATCCCGCGGACCACCGGCTCGGCGACGGCCGGCGTCCGCTTCCTCTACCCCGAGCGGGACCTGAAGCTCGAGTCCATCGAGATCGACGAGGCCAAGCTGCCCGCGTCGATCCATGAAGTGACGCCCCTGGCGGACCCGGGCAGGGAGCTCTGGCTCCCGCCCGTGGACAACGCGCGCTCGCGCTACGCCCTGGTCATCGCCGTTGCCGAGACCGAGAAGGACTGCGCTGCCGCCCTGGACGAGGCGGCCGCGGCGGTGACGGCCACGGGCGTCCCGCTCTCCTGACACCAGAGAGCAGCAGTTCGCACCACCCACCATCGAATCCTGGGGGAAAGCACCGTGCCGAGAATCATCGCCATCGTGTCCGGTGGCATGGATTCCGTGACCATGGCTCACCAGCTCAAGGAGCAGGGCAACGATGTCCACCTGCTGTCGGTCGACTACGGCCAGCGCCACCGCAAGGAGCACGACTTCGCCGCGGCTGCGGCCGAGCGGCTCGGAGCGGTGCACCAGATCGCGGACCTGAGCGCCGTTGGGGCCATGTTCCGCGGCTCCTCGCTCACCGACCCCACGGTCGATGTGCCCGAGCAGACCTGGGACGGGTACGGCGAGAGCCCCAACATCGTGCCGAACCGCAACGCGCTGCTGCTCGCCGTCGCCTTCGCGATCGCGGTCGTGGAGAAGGCCGAAGCGGTGGCGATCGGCATCATGGCCGGCGACGCCACGTCGGTCCCCGACAGCACCCCCGCCTTCCTCGACTCCTTCATCGCCATGGAGCGACTCGCGACCAAGGGGTACGCACATCCCGAACTCGACCTGCTCGCTCCGCTGGCGGGGCTGCAGAAGAGCGATGTCGTCCTGCTCGGCGAACAGCTCCGCGTCCCGTGGACCCGGACGTGGACGTGTCTGCGCGGCGAAGAGGCGCACTGCGGCCGCTGCGCGGCCTGCTGGGAGCGCCAGGAAGCCTTCACCGACGCCGGAGTCGACGACCCGACCACCTACCAAGGGAACAGAGGATGACTCTCCGTATCACCAAGCAGTTCGCCTTCTCGGCCAGCCACCAGCTGGACGGCCTGCCCGACGGACACCAGTGCGGTCGCCTGCACGGCCACAACTACCAGGTGGAGATCGAGCTGAGCGCCCAGCGGGACCAGCTCACCGCACCCGGATTCGTGCGCGACTACGGCGATCTGGCCGGATTCAAAGGGTGGATGGACGAATTCCTCGACCACCGGCACCTGAACGACGTGGTGAAGGAACAGAATCCGTCGGCCGAGAATCTCGCCGTGTGGATCTATGAGCAGTGGTACACGGTCTATCCGGAACTCACAGCCGTACGCGTCTCCGAGACGCCGAAGACCTGGGCCGAATACCGTCCCTGATTCTCCATCGTGCACGTCACCTGCAACAGAATTCAGTGAAGGGGGTGGTGCCTTGTGGAACCGGAGCTTGTAGTCAATGAGATCTTCGGCCCCACCTAGCGCCTTTCAAGGCGAAGGGCGCTCGATCGGCCGTCGATGTGCATTTGTGCGACTGGGCGGCTGTAATCTCTCCTGCCGGTGGTGCGACACTCCGTACACCTGGGACTGGACAGGATCCAGTGACACGGGAATCAAGTTCGACCCCAAGAAAGAACTCCACCGGATGCCGGTCGGCACGGTCGCGGAGAAACTGCTCGCCTACGGTGTCGAGCTGGTCGTCATTTCCGGCGGAGAGCCTCTCAACCAGCAGAATCGACTCGTTCCGCTCGTCGATGAACTGATGCGGAACGGCGTCGAGATCGAGATCGAGACCAATGGCACGCGGGTTCCCGACGAGCGTCTGATCGAAGCCGGCGTACGTTTCAACGTCTCCCCGAAGCTTTCGCACGCGGGAGATCCTGTCGAACAGCGCATCGTTCCCGATGCCCTGCGGAGCCTGGCCCGGCTTCCCTCCAGCACATTCAAGTTCGTCTGCCGGGAATTGGCCGACCTCGACGAAGTGGCCGAAGTGGCGGACGCGTTCGGCATCACCTCGGTCTGGATCATGCCGGAGGGGCAGACCAGCGAAGAGGTAAACGGCCACATGCAAAAGCTGGTATCCACCGTCATCGACCGTGGCTGGAACACCACAACCAGGCTGCACACTCTGGTCTGGGGACAGAAGAGGGGTGTCTGAGGGTGCTCGACAAGATGATCGAGGATGAGGTCCTTACCGTCCGTCCCGGTATCGCCGAAGAGG
Source organism: Streptomyces sp. NBC_00386 (assembly GCF_036063235.1). Taxonomy (NCBI): domain Bacteria; kingdom Bacillati; phylum Actinomycetota; class Actinomycetes; order Kitasatosporales; family Streptomycetaceae; genus Streptomyces; species Streptomyces sp. NBC_00386. Next base: position 8,125,177 of record NZ_CP107950.1, on the reverse strand, counting down.
CCGTGCCGGATCCGCTCGAGGGCCTGGCCCGGGCACTTCTCACGGAGATAGGTGAAGACCCGGACCGCGAGGGTCTCCGGGACACGCCGGCACGCTACGCGCGTTGGTGGCGCGAGTTCACCAACTACCACCCCGGCACCATCGACACGCTCTTCGAGACGACGTCCTCGGGGCAGATGGTGGTGGTCTCGGACATCAAGGTGTGGTCGCTGTGCGAGCACCACCTGCTGCCCTTCAACTGCTCGCTGACCATTGCCTATCGCTCCGCCAAACAGCTGCTCGGGCTGTCGAAGTTCGCCCGGATCGCTCATCAGCACGCCCACCGGCTGCAGGTCCAGGAGCGTCTGGTGTCGGGCATCGCGGAAGACGTCATGCGCATCACCGAAGCACCGGACGTCGCCGTCATCGGCCAGGGCGAGCACCTGTGCATGACCATGCGCGGGATCAAGACCGTCGGCCTGATGACCTCCACCTCGTTCCACGGGGTGTTCGCCGAGGACAGCTCCGCCCGGTCCGAGCTGCTGTCCCTCGCGCGCGGGGTCTGAAGTCCCGGCAGTGATCGGGCCGCCGTGGGATTCCCGGGCCCGGTCGGTTCCCGCGGACGGCCTGCGCAACGTCAGTTCGTCGTCGCGTCAAGAGAGTGGAACACCTTCATGTCAGACACGTTTCCTGTGATCGACCTCCGGGACGCCGAACGCGGCCCTGAGGCACGGGCCGAGTTCCTGGACCGTCTACGACGGGCCGTCCACGACATCGGCTTCTTCCAGCTGGTCGGGCACGGCGTGACCGGTGCGGCCGAACTGCTGGACCTGTCCCGGGAGTTCTTCGCGCTGCCGGATCAGGAGCGCCGCGAGCTGGACATCCTCAACTCCCCTCATTTCCGCGGCTACTCCGAGCTCGGCCGGGAACGGACACGCGGTGTGCCCGATCAGCGCCAACAGCTCGACATCGGGCCCGAACGGCCCGGCGGACGGCCGGCCCCGGGTGAGCCGGCGTATCGCTGGCTGGTCGGCCCCAACCAGTGGCCGGCCGGCCTGCCGGGCCTGCGGCCCGCCGTCATCGACTGGATGGACCAGCTGACGGGCGTCTCCCACCGACTGCTCAACCTCATTCTCGAGTCGCTGGAGACGTCTGCGGACTTCCTGGACACGGTCGTCGATCCCGATCCACAGGTCCACTTCAAGCTGCTGCACTACCCGGGTCCCGCCGAGTCGGTGGACATCGACCCCTCGGACCAGGGAGCGGGCATCCACAAGGATCTCGGGCTGCTCACCCTGCTGGTCCAGGACGATGTGGGCGGGCTCCAAGTGGCCGTCGAGGACGACCACTTCGTGGACGTGCCGGTGGTCCCGGACGCGTTCGTGGTGAACCTCGGCGAACTCCTCGAGGTCGCCACGCGCGGCTATCTCAGGGCCACCGTCCACCGGGTCGTCCGCCCGGCGCCGGGGGTCGACCGGTACTCCATGCCGTTCTTCTACAGCCCTCGCCTCGAAGCGTCGATGCGGCCGCTCCCGAGCCGCCACGTCAGCGAGGCGGGCGGTGTGGTCGTCGACCCGGACAATCCGCTGTTCGCCTGCTACGGCGACAACGTGATGAAGGGCCTGACCCGGGGGTTCCCGGAACTGATCGCCCGCCACCACCCCGATCTGCTGACCGCGGCCGGCCAGTGAGGGTCGGACGGACCACGCCCCGGCAGCACTCTCCCGAAGGAGCAAAGCAGTTGAGCAACCGCAAGCCGGCCGTTCTCCTGGTCGACCCTGTGTCGGTCGGAGCGGGCTACAAGCAGGCGGTCCGGGACATGGACATGGACGTCGTGTCCCTCTTCACCAACGAACCGGCGGACCTGAGGGCGACCTGGCCGGACCACGCCAAGGGCGACGACGCCTCCCTGTACGCCACCGAGGCGGCTGAGGTCCTGACCGCTCTCACGGGGCTCGACCAGGAGATCAAGGCCGTCGTCCCGGGCTCGGAGTCCGGGGTGCACCTCGCGGGTGTCATCGCGCACGAACTGGGCCTGCCCTGCAATGACGTCGAGCTGGCACGGGCCAGGCACGACAAGGCCCTCATGCGCGACCACGCCGCCTCGCAAGGGCTCCGTATCCCGGCCTACCGCCTGGTGCACGACCCCTCCGAGGTCCGCGAGGCCGCCGAGAGCATCGGCTACCCGGTCATCGTCAAGCAGCGCGAGGGCGCCGGCTCCATCGGCGCCACGCTGGTGCCCGACACCGCGAGCGCCGAGAACTTCGAAGTCGTCGACAGGACCAACTACTTCGGCTGGACGGTCGACGCCTGGCTGGTCGAGGAGTACATCCGGGGACGCGAGTTCGCGGTCAACGCCTTCAGCAGCGACGGCGACCACCGGGTGATCGACATGTGGGAGTACCGCAGGCCCGACGACCGGGACTACGACTTCCCGCTCTGGGACAACGTCCAGGCCGTGCCGGACGATCCCGACTGGGCGAGGATCGAGGAGTACGTCGTCCGGGTACTCACCGCGTTCGGGGTGCACCGCGGTCCCAGCCACACCGAGGTGAAGGTCAACGCGGACGGCGTCTTCCTGATGGAGGTGGCCGCCCGGCTCCCCGGCGGCCCCGCCACCGACCAGTGGTCGGAGTTCACGGACATCCGTCCGTTCCACGACACCCTGGAGTGCTACCTCGGGCGGCGACCCGCCGTCATGGACAAGCCGGTCAACAGCCGCGCCATGTTCGGGGCGATCGCCATCCACAACGAGGTCGGCCCCGGCACCCTCGTGGCCATGCACGGCCTGGAGCAGGTCAAAAACCACCCCGGTGTCGACAAGGTCCTGGTCTCCTACCAGCCGGGCGATCATGTGCCGCTCACCCGCGACATCCTGTCGATCCCGCTGGGCGCCTGGGTCTCCGGCCCGGACCAGGAATCGGTCGTACGGGTGCTCGCGGAGATCAGGGCCATGGTCGACCTGGAGATCACGCCGGACACGCCGGCCGTCTGACTGCGTCCGCCCCGTTCCCGGGCGGTTCTCGCGATCCCATCCCATCAGCGCAGGAAGAAGGACTCAGCATGGACATCAGCAAGATCGACGAGACACTCGGCAAGTTCCTGGCCGAGAACTACACCCCTGAGCGCATCGAGCAGCTGGCGGACCGGTTCCACCACAAGGGAGTGGTGAAGTTCGACAAGGACGCGCGGCTCGTGCCCGAGGAGATAATGACCGCCGTCCGCGCGGAGGCCGACCAGCTGATCGGCGAGCACAAGGAGCGCCGGGACCTGCTGCTGCGCACCACGGGCAACACCCCGCGCAAGATGAGTGTGGTCAAGAGCGAGGACATCGAGCAGAGCGAGCTCATCCGCACCATCGCCACGTCGGAGTCGTTCCTCGGCTTCCTCGGGCGCGTGGCCCGTGAGCCCGTCATTCCCCAGGTCTCCGAGGACGAGCGCTACCTGATCACCCACCAGGAGTTCAAGGCGGACACCCACGGATGGCACTGGGGCGACTACAGCTTCGCCCTCATCTGGGCCCTGCGGATGCCTCCCATCTCGTGCGGCGGCATGCTCCAGGCCGTCCCGCACACCCACTGGGACAAGACCGACCCCCGTATCAACGAGACCCTCTGCGAGCGTCGGATCGACACGCACGGCCTCGTCACCGGGGACCTCTACCTCCAGCGCACCGACACCACGCTGCACCGGACCGTTCCGCTGACCGAGGACGGCGCGGCCCGCACCATCCTCAACATGACCTGGGCCGGCGAGCGTGACCTCGACAAGCCGCTGATCGGCAACGACCGCTGGTGGGAGGACCCGGAGGCGAAGGCCGCGCAGTCGATGATGTAAGGCCGGCTGCCGACCTGGAGGTGCGGATGCGGCGCCGCGGCGCGGCGCCGCTCCCGAAGGGCCAGGCCGCGCGCAGGAACGCGCGCCCGGCCCTCTTCATCTGAATTCGGACGGGACCTGTCTGACGTGTCCAGTAGCCAGATCACAGCTTTCTTCCTCGACGTCGCACTGATCGCCGGGTTGGCATGGGTAGGTGGCACCGTGGCGCGACGGTGCGGCCAGCCCGCCGTCATCGGTGAGATCGTGGCCGGAATCCTCCTCGGGCCCACGCTGCTGCACGCGTCGTTCACCGAGGCCCTCTTCCCGATGGAAGTACGGAGCGAGCTCAGTGCCCTCGCCGACATCGGTCTCGCCCTGTTCATGTTCGCGCTCGGTACGGAGTTCGAGTGGTCCGCCAAACGCTCGGTCCGGCGTACCTCGTTCGCCATCGCCGTCAGCGCGATGGCGGTCCCGTTCACGGTGGGAGCGGGTCTCGCCCTGTGGTGGGGGCCGGGCGAATCCTCGGCGAGCAGGTTGCCGCAGGTCATGTTCATGGGAATCGCGTTGTCGGTGACCGCGTTTCCCGTCCTCGCCCGAATCGTCGAGGACCGTGGCCTCTCCCGAACGCCGCTGGGGCAGTTGGGGGTGGCCAGCGCCGCGCTCTGCGACATCTTCGCGTGGGTGCTGCTGGGCGCGGTCATGCTGCTCTGCGGCAGCGGCGCACCCTGGCGCCTCCTCTGCTTCGTCCCGTACCTGATCCTGATGATCGGCGTCGTACGGCCGGCCCTCCGTGCGCTCATGCGCAGGGCGAGCGGCGAGGCCGATCTGGTCGTCACGTTCGTGGGAGTGCTCGCGTCCTGTGCCGCCACCGAGTGGATGGGGCTGCACTTCATCTTCGGCGCCTTCGTCTTCGGCATCGTGCGGACCAGCGCCCGGCGCGGGCTGCCGGAAAAGGTGGATGTCCGGCTGCGGCAGCGCCTGGGGTCGCTGAGCAGCCGGCTCTTCATGCCGGTCTATTTCGTGGTGGCCGGCTGGAACGTGGACCTGTCCAGCCTGGGTCCGTCCCAACTCCTCGACCTCTCTGTGCTGTTGGCCGCCGCCGTGGCCGCCAAGTTCCTCGCCGCGGCCGGGGCCGCCCGGCTCTGCGGGATGACGCCGAGGGACTCGGCGGCGATCGGTGCCCTGATGAACACGCGCGGGCTTACCGAGCTGATCGTGCTGACCGCGGGCCGCGAGATGGGGTTGCTGGACGGCACCCGCTACACGCTGCTCGTGGCCATGGCCGTGCTCACTACAATGTCCACCGGCCCGGTCCTGAAGCGACTGCTGCCTCCCGGCGACCGGCCCGGACCGGACGCCGCACCTGCCCCGCTGTCCCCGGACTCGGAGCATGCCGGACGGTCTCGGGGCGTCGGGGAACCGGCACACGACGTACCGCGCGAACCCACCGCACGTGACGCCCGAGAGCCGTAACGCCCCACCGGCCCCGCCGTCGGATGCCCGCCGCACCACAGAGCAAGGAGCCCAGAGGATGTCTGCCGAGCCCGAAGTCTTACGGGAGACGACCCCGCGCGGTCCGCTGCACAGTTACCGGGAACTGAGGAAGGTGCCCGGGTTCTGGCGGATCGTGGCGGTCGGCATGGCGTCGAAACTGCCGAACAGCATGGTCGAGTTGAGCCTGCTGCTGATGGTGGGCCGGGCGTACTCGTACACGACAGCCGGCCTTGCCGTGGCCTGCCTCGCGGTCGGCACGTGTGTGACGTCCCCGCTGCGCGGCCGGCTCATCGACCGGCACTCCCCCCGCGTGGTGCTGCTCGGCTGTCTCGCCGGCTACGGGGTCGCGACCGGCCTGCTGATCCTGGTGGTGTCCGACCACGGGCCCACCGCCTGGGTCCTCGTGACATCGGCGGCCCTCGGGGCGACGGCGCCACCGATCGCCGTCCTGATGCGGACCGTCTGGTACAACGCCGCCGACCAGGCCATGCTCAACACCGCGATGGCCCTCGACTCGGCGATGATGGGCACCGCGCTGGTCACCGGCCCCGTGCTGGCCGGCTGGCTCAGCCTGTCGTTCTCGGGTGCCGCGCCGCTGGTGGTCATCGTGGTGCTGACCACCTTGGTGGTGTGCCTCCTGCTCGACACTCCGGCCTCACCGCAGCCGGACAGGCGACGGCACTGGCTGGGACCGCTGACCTCCGCGCCCCTGCGGCGCCTGCTGATCGCCGACGGGCTCTTCGTCCTGGCCGTGACCGCGACCGACGTGATACTGCCGATCTACGCCAAGGAGTACGACGCCGCGGTGTTCACCGGGGTATACATCGGGGCCCTGTCCGTCGGCAGCGTGCTGGGCAGCCTCGCCCTGGGCGCCATGCCCAACCTCCTGGCCCGCGGCCCCAAGCTCTCGGTGCTGCTCTGTGTCTTCGCGGCGGGAGTCGGCACACTGGCGCTGGCCACCCGGCTCTCCCCGCTGGCGGTCCTCTTCCTCTGTCCGGTGGCGGGACTGGTCATCGGTTCTGTCTTCGGCACGCTGCGTACGGTGGGAGGGGACCTCGCGAGGAAGGGCGAGATCACCGAGACGATGTCCTGGCTCACCAGCCTGGACATGGCGGGCGGCGCTGTGGGAGCGGCGGTCTTCGCGCACCTCGCCGTGGTCCAGGGGAGCAGGACGGCAATCGTCCTGGTGCCGTTGGTGATCCTCCTGAGCGCCGTGGTGGGCTGGACCGCGCGGACCCCGGCGGTCAAGCAGGCATGATCCTCCGGCCGCCGCCCCGTGAACCCGCCCTCACCGCAGATGAGTTCGCGTTCGCGCGGTCGGTGGCCTCCAAGTCGGTGGCCTCCAAGTCGGCGGCCGCCCGGGCGGCTCGGCGGCCCTGCCGGCACGGGCGGAGGAGATGTTCGGGCCGATGCCGGGACTGCCGGGCCGGCTGTACCCGCGCGGGGTCGCACGGACCGCGGTCGCGCCCGAGGGGCACGGGGTGCCGGGGTGTGACGCGGGTGGGCGTCCAGGGCCGGTGCCCGCTCAGCTCGTCATCCGGCCCCACAGCGGTCCGATCCGGTCCCACTCCTCGTCCCATCGGTCCATGCGCCGGCGTTCCAGTCGGCCGCGGAGAAGACGGCCGGCGGCGAAGGGGACGCCCGCCACGCCCGCGCCCGCGAAAATGCCGATCAGCCAGGCCCGCAGCCGGGCCACCTCCACCGTGGTGGGCCGGTTGACGAGGCGCCCGTCGGGATCGGTCCACACCAGGACCGGCGTGTCCGCCGAGGTGCCCGCCGCGACCCGTACCTGGCCGGAGCGAAGCGTGCCGTCCGCCGCCGTCCAGCGGACCTTCGTCCACACGACGCGACCGGTGAGCCCGTTCGTGCCCGCGTCCGGCGCGTCCTCGACGAGCTGAGCGGGGACGGGGCGCGACTCCACGCGATCCCGCGCGAGACTGTTCTCCACAGCGTCGACGGTCACCAGGCCCGAGACCACACCGCCGAGCACCGTGAACACCCAGGCGGCGAGCATGATCCAGACCTCCAGGACATCGCTTCGCCGCCGCAGCGGGTTGCGCCGCCACCGCCACAGCCAGACCTTCGGACCACGGAACGCCGCCATCAAGGGCATCCTCCTCACGACCGCACGGACACGCCACATCCCCCTCCCTTACGCGCGCGCTCCGCGCGATGCTCACTCCCCGTACCCGCCGGCTCGTCGGGCACGGGGAGCCGGCGGGTACGGCACGGCGTGCCGGCGGCCGCGGGACTCTCCCGCGAGCGGCCCGGAGAGCGGCGCCGCGCGCCCTTGCCTTCCGCCGACACGACATGTCCGACCTGCGTAAACGCCAGGCCGAGGGGTGACTGTCGGTGCCGGGGTACAGACTGGCCGGTAGTGCAGACAACGACGCCGCGGAGGTGGCCGGTCATGGCCGACGTACTGCTCACGGTAGGCACCCGCAAGGGTCTCTTCATCGGGCGACGGCGCGGCGGCGCCTGGGAGTTCGACGAGAGTCCGTACTTCAACGCGCAGGCCGTGTACTCGGTCGCGATCGACTCGCGGGGCGAGAGGCCGCGGCTGCTGGTCGGCGGGGACAGCGCCCACTGGGGCCCGTCCGTGTTCCACTCCGACGACCTGGGCCGTACGTGGACCGAACCCGAGCGCCCCGCGGTCAAGTTCCCCAAGGAGACGGGCGCCTCGCTGGAGCGGGTGTGGCAGTTGCATCCGGCGGCCGCCGAACCGGACGTCGTGTACGCGGGGACGGAACCGGCCGCGTTGTACCGCTCGGAGGACCGGGGCGAGTCCTTCGAACTCGTCCGCCCCCTGTGGGAACACCCCACCCGCTCGAAGTGGGTCCCCGGAGGTGGCGGCGAGGGGCTGCACACCATCCTCACCGACGAACGCGACGCGCGGGCCGTGACGGTGGCCGTGTCCACGGCCGGGGTTTTCCGCACCGCCGACGGCGGCGCGAGCTGGGAGCCCGCCAACTCCGGTGTCTCCGCCGTGTTCCTGCCGGATCCGAACCCCGAGTTCGGCCAGTGCGTGCACAAGGTCGCGCGCGACGCGGCGAACCCGGACCGGCTCTATCTCCAGAACCACTGGGGGGTGTACCGCAGCGACGACGGGGCCGGGCAGTGGACCGACATCGGCGCGGACCTTCCGTCCACCTTCGGATTCGCGGTGGCGGCGCATCCGCACCGCGGGGACACGGCCTACGTCTTCCCGATCAACGCCGACGCGGACCGGGTCCCGGCCGACCGGCGGTGCCGCGTCTTCCGTACGGACGACGCCGGCAGGACCTGGGAGCCGCTGACCGCGGGACTCCCCTCCGAGGACCACTACGGCACGGTGCTGCGCGACGCGCTGTGCACGGACGACGCGGACCCGGCGGGCGTGTACTTCGGCAACCGCAACGGCGAGGTGTACGCGTCCGCGGACGACGGCGACAGCTGGCAGCAGCTCGCCTCGCATCTCCCGGACGTCCTCTGCGTCCGCGCGGCGGTCACGGCCTGAGCGTGGCCGCCCGGGGACCCCAACGGCCCGCGGCGGCAGACGTCTTGTGCCCGGGGATGACCGATTCGGCGACGAATCGGTCATCCCCGGACGCGGGACGGCCACCAGTTTGATCTCGGCCATGTGTACGGCAGTAGGGTGACGCCCGTGGCACCACGACCGTTGCATGAGATCGTCGAACCGGGCTGGGCGAAAGCCCTCGAACCCGTCGCCGGAAGGATCGCCGAGATGGGCGACTTCCTGCGCGCGGAGATCGCCGCGGGACGCACCTACGTACCGTCCGGGGCGAATGTCCTCCGGGCCTTCCAGCAGCCCTTCGACGAGGTACGCGTCCTCATCGTCGGGCAGGACCCCTACCCGACCCCGGGACACGCGGTCGGTCTCTCCTTCTCGGTGGCCCCGGACGTACGTCCGCTGCCGCCCAGCCTGATCAACATCTTCACCGAGCTGAAGAACGACCTCGGGGCGCCCCAGCCGTCCACCGGTGACCTCACCCCCTGGACGAAGCAGGGCGTGCTGTTGCTCAACAAGACGCTCACCACGGCACCCCGAAGGTCCGCCGCGCACCAGGGCAAGGGCTGGGAGGACGTCACGGAGCAGGCGATACGGGCACTGGCCGCCCGCGGCCGGCCGCTGGTGTCGATCCTGTGGGGTCGCCCCGCGCGCAATCTGCGCCCCCTGCTCGGCAGCCTTCCCGCGGTCGAGTCCGCGCACCCCTCCCCCAGATCGGCCGACGGCGGCTTCTTCGGTTCGCGCCCCTTCAGCCGCGCCAACGACCTGCTGGCGCGGCAAGGAGCGGAGCCGGTGGACTGGCGCCTGCCGTGACACCGGACGGCGTGCACGGCGGACGGCAGGGCGGGCAGAGCCCTGCCGTGGTGCTGGCCGTGGACTCCGGAGGCTCGGGACTGCGCGTGGCTCTCGCCGCGCACGCGGTGCCGGGCGATGACCGCTCTCCCGTACGACAAGGGGCCCCGGCGCACCCTCACCCGGCCCCGCTCGGTGCCCCGCTGACCTCAAGGGAGCCGGTCCGTACCGGGCCCCGCGGGATCTCGGCCGGACATCTGCTGGAACAACTGCTGCCGATGGCACGGCGGTTGATGGCCGAAGCGGGCGCCGAACGGCTCGGGGCCGTCGCCGTCGGCGCGGCCGGCCTGGCCACGCTCGGCGACGAACTGCGGGACGAGCTCCCGGCCGCCCTGGCGCGTGAACTGGGCGTACGGCGGCTCGCCCTGGCCGCGGACGCCGTGACCGCGTACACGGGCGCCCTGGGTGCCCGGGCGGGTGCCGTGATCGCGGCGGGCACCGGCATGATCGCGGTCGGCACCGATCTCACGTCGTGGCGCAGGGCCGACGGCTGGGGACATCTGCTCGGCGACTGCGGCGGCGGCGCGTGGATCGGCCGCGCGGGCCTGGAGGCGGCCCTGCGCGCATTCGACGGCCGCCCGGGCGGCTCGGCCGCGCTGCTGGCACGGGCGGAGGAGATGTTCGGGCCGATGCCGGAACTGCCCGGCCTGCTGTATCCGCGCACCGACCGGGCCGCCGTGCTCGCCTCCTTCGCCCCCGAGGTCGCCGACCTGTGCGGGAGCGATCCCGTGTCCTCGCGCATCCTGCAGACCGCCGCACGGCACATGGCCGAGTCGGCCGCCGCGGTGTGCCCCGCCGACGGTGAGCCCCATCTCGCGCTCACCGGGGGCGTGTTCAACGTGGGTGCCGCGATCCTCGGGCCCCTGACCCGAGAGTTGGGCGAGCGGCTGCCGCACGCCTGGCGCGTACCGGCCCTGGGCGACCCGCTCGACGGCGCGCTGCGGATCGCGGCCGACCTGGCGGACGGCCGGCTCGCACTGCCCCCGGACGACCGGATGTTGCACGTGGTGACCGAAAAGCCGTACGGGGAAATCTATGGCCCGAATTCTCCGTAGGGCCGACAAGTCGGCGACTACTGATCACTTCTGACTCGTACGTAACTCATCAGACAAAAGCGGACGGATACCGCTCACCTGCACCCTCCCCGAACAGGGGAACCCGAGAAACCAGTAACATGCGGCGCCATGAGCTCCCCCACTGGGCCCGCGTCCGGCCTGCCAGTACGAATGCCGCGACCCCGCCAAGCCGGGCGGCACCGCCGTCCGGAACCCCTGGCGGCTCCTGAGGGCGCGCCCGCGCTCGTCCTCGCGGTGCCGGGCACCCCCAGCGCCGCCACGCGCAGCCTCGCCGAGGAGGTCGTGAGCATCGCCCGCTCCGAGCTCCCCGGCCTCGATGCCCGCATCGGTTACCTGGACGGGAACGACGAGTTCCCCACGCTGCAGTCCGTGCTGACCCACGCCGCCGAGGAGCGCACCGCGCGCTTCGAGCAGGCCCGCGCCGCCGGTTCCGACGCCTCCGCGCCCGACGGCCCTGTCGGCATCGTGGTACCGCTGCTCGCCGGTCCTGACGGCGCCCTGCTGCGCCGGATCCGCCAGGCGGTCATGGAAAGCCGTGTCGCGGCCGAACTGACCGATGTCCTCGGTCCGCACCCGCTGCTCGCCGAGGCGCTGCACGTGCGCCTCTCCGAGGCCGGTCTGGCCCGCGCCGACCGCGCCCGGCTGTTCACCGTGGCGACCGCCGCGGACGGCATCGTGCTCGCCACCGTCGGCGGCGAGGACGCGGTGCAGGCGGCCGGGATCACCGGCATGCTGCTCGCCGCGCGGCTCGCCGTGCCGGTCATGGCGGCGGCGCTCGACGAAGAGGGTTCCATCGCGGCCATCGCCGAGCAGCTGCGTGGCTCCGGTTCGCAGCAGCTCGCGCTCGCCCCGTACCTGATCGGTCCGGAGCTCGACGCGGGTCTGCTCGACGCGGCTGCCAAGGAGGCCGGCTGCAGCGCCGCCGAGGCCCTCGGCCCGTACCCGGCGATCGGCAAGCTCGCGCTCTCCCAGTACACGTCGGCGCTCGGCATCGCGCCGCCGCAGACCCAGGGAGCGCCGGCCTTCTAGTCGGCCGCCGCACACCCGCACCACCCGTACCGCCCGCACATCGAAAGGGCCCGCTCCTGAACCAGGAGGGGCCCTTTCCCGTTGGCGCGGGGTACACCCGGCAGAGCCCTCGGGTGTACCCGGCCGACCGGGCACGCGCCCCTAGGGCGCGTGCCCCTAGGGCGCGTGCCCCTAGGGCGCGTGCCCCTAGGGCGCGTGCCCGGTCGGCCACATCCGGCCTGATCAGCCGAAGATCACACAGGACGCGGCGGGCGCCTGGACGGAGCCGCCGCGACGCGGAACGCCGGTGTCCGGTTCGACGGCGAACCAGGTCACGTCGCCGGAGCGCTCGTTGGCCGCGTAGAGGAAGCGCCCCGAGGAATCGAGGGCCAGCGCACGGGGCCAGACGCCACCGCAGGGCACCTCGGCGACGAGCGTGAGCCCCTCGCCCCCCGCGTCGACTTCGAGCACGGAGACACTGTCCTGCCCGCGGACAGCGGCCCAGACGAAGCGACCGTCGGGCGAGACGACGATGCCCGAGGGGTACGCGTCGCCGTCCGGGACACCGGAGAGGAGCGGCGTCTCGCCGACGGGTCGCAGCGAGCCCTCCGCGGCGTCCCAGCGGCAGACGGTGACGGTCGGAGCGAGTTCGTTGAGGACGTACGCGTGCTCGCCCCGCGGGTGGAAAGCGAGGTGGCGCGGCCCTGAGCCGGGGCGCAGGGCGATCTCGCGGTGCAGGGTGAGCGTTCCGCCGTCGAGGGCGCACACCCGGACCGAGTCCGTGCCGAGGTCCACGCTGACCGCCCAGCGGCCGGTGGGGTCGGGCTGCACGTGGTGGGCGTGCGGTCCCTGCTGTCGCTGTGTGTGCGGACCGGAACCGGTGTGCCGCAGCACGCTGGAAGCGGTGGGCGCCAGTCCGCCGCCGGGGCGGACCGGTACCGCGCTGATGCTGCCCGAGCCGTAGTCCGCGGTCAGGACGTGTCCGTCGAAGACACTGAGGTGGGTGGGGCCGCTGCCGCCGGTCCGGGTCGGCGGACCGGTCAGTTCCGGCTTGTCGCCGTGCGCCCGGAAGGCGGCCACCGCGCCCTCGGCGGTCTCGCTGACCGCGTACAGGACGTCGTGCGCGGGCGCGAACGCGAGATACGAAGGGTCGGGTACGTCGTCGACGGCGCTCAGCACGGTCAGTGCCCCGGTGTCCGGGTCCACGGCCGCCGTGAGGACACCGAGGCCTCCCGCCGCCGTGAACGACCCGATGAACGCCCGCTGTCGCCGTCTGCCGCCGTACGCCACTTCTGTCCCCTCTCGGTCCCGCGTCGTCGGGGCGACGGTAGCAGTCACGACGCTGCGGTCTAGACCAAAGCGGGCCGACCGGCCGACGGGGACACGAGGGTGCGCGGAGCCCGCGAGACGGCCGCCACGAGCGTTCTCGGCGTGCGCCGGGGGGTTGGACGCCGGAGACCGCCGCGAGGCCGTCCAGCGGGCACCCACGCCCTATCTGTGGATCTTGAGGGTGCCTTTGGCCGGCGGAGCTTCACGGCAGCGGTGTCCACAGAGGAAAAAACGGCCCCCCGGGACGCCGGAGAGCATCCCAGGGGGCCGAGGAAGAGCCCGGCGGCGTCAGGCGCCGACGAGCCGCGAGCCGCGTCGCGGTCCGCGCAGCGGTGTCGCCATCGCGACGAGCGCCCGCTCCAGTCCGTGCAGGTGCACGAGGGCCTGCTCGGCACCGGGGTGGTGGCCGGGGACGCCGTGGTGGGTCGCCGAAGCTCCCCCCGGTACGGCGCCGACCAGGGACTCCATCGCGGTCTCGACCCGTCGGCAGGCCGCCGTGAGGCGGGCGTCGTGCGAGGCGTCCGGGTCGGCGGCGACAGCGGCGAGCCCTCGTACCTCGCGGGCGCAGTCGTCCAGCAGGGCGAGGATCGCGCGGGCCCGCTCCTTGCGCTGCCGCATCGGGTTGAGCGGATGCACCAGGGGTGCGAGAGCCATCCGTACACGCCCCAGGAGTGCTTCGAGCTCCCCCGCGAGCGGCGCGGGGTCGGCCTGGGCGTCACCCGCGAGCCGCCGGGCGGCCGCCGAGGTACAGCCGTGCACGGCGCGCAGGGCGCGCTCGATCCAGCGGTCGGTGACCGTGTGCGTGGTGATCGGCAGGACGAGCGCCACCGCGAGAGCGGCACCGAGCGCGCCGACACCGGTCTCGGCGAGCCGGAGGCCCAGCAGCCCCGGATGCAGGACGCCGAGCAGCCCGTAGAGGAGGCCCGCCATGACGGTCACGAAGAACATCATCCAGCTGTACGAGGGCGCGGCCGTGTAGAAGATCCCGAAGACGCTCACCGCGACGAGGGCGGCCGTGGGCGCGGGCGCGCCGTGCAGCGGTACGGCGACCAGGAGCCCGGCCCCGATCCCGACGAACGTGCCGACCACGCGCCGGAAGCCGCGGACCAGCGTCTCGCCGCGCGAGGCCGTGTTGACGAAGATCCACCATGCGGTGCCGACGGCCCAGTACCAGCGGTCGTGCGAGAGGAGCTGGCCCGCGGCGAGCGCGAAGGCGCAGGCCGCGGTCGCCTGGAAGGCCTGACGGGTGGCGGGGCGCGCCAGCCCGCGCCCCTCCAACGGCAGCGGCGCGGCCGGCAGGGGGCTGCGCCGCTCGATGCACCAGGCGCCGAACCGCACGGCCGAGGACGCCGCGAGCGACAGGGCGACGGCGGCGTACAGCTGCGGGAGCTGGCCGGGCACGGCGTGCAGGAACTGGGTCGTGAAGAACATCATGAACGCGAAGATGCCGAGCGCGTGCCCGCGCGGGCCGAAGCGGCGGGCGTACACCCCGGCGAAGACCACTGCGAGCCAGATCGTGTCCCGCAGCATCGGCGCCCCGTGCAGGGAGGTCGCCACCGCGAGGACCGGGAAACCGGCCACGGGGAGCAGCGCGGTGGTGCCGGCCTGGCCGCGCACGGTCGGGTCGCCGACCGTGAACATCGCGAGGAGCGCCGCGAGCCCGCCGGCGATCGAGGCGGGGAGCGAGAGTCCGGCCGACTGGCACAGCGTGACCGCGAGGCCGATGCCGAGCACCGCCCGGATCGAGACCCGCAGCCGGAACAGTCCCGGATCCGGCGCCATGAACATCTTCTTCACCTTCGGCGTCCCGCCCCCACTTCGCAGTTCAACACAGGTTTCGGCATGCGCGGCGCACATGCGAAAGGCGCCGCGGGTCCGGTACGGCGTCCTTGCCGTCCGGCGCTGCGCAGCGCCATCGATACGGACAAGGTACGCGGCAGCCCGGAACTGGCTCAACCGGCTCGGTTTCGACTGGGCCATTGGTACAGTCGAAGGAGAACATTGTCGGCCGCGAGGAGGCCAACGGACCATGCCCGTGGACGAGCTCGACACCCGCATCCTGCGGCTGCTCCTGGAGCAGCCGCGCACCAGCGTCCGTGAATACGCCCGCGTCCTCGGTGTCGCCCGCGGCACGCTCCAGGCCCGCCTCGACCGGCTGGAGCGGGACGGGGTGATCACCGGGACCGGCCCTTCGCTGTCCCCCGCGGCCCTCGGCCATCCCGTGCTCGCGTTCGTGCACATCGAGGTCACACAGGGCCATCTGGACGACGTGGGCGACGCGCTCGCCGCCGTACCGGAGATCATCGAGGCGTTCTCGATCACCGGCGGCGGCGATCTGATCACCCGGGTCGCGGCGCGCGACAACGCCCACCTGGAGGATGTGATCCAGGCCCTGATCAGCCTGCCGGGCGTGGTCCGCACCCGGACCGAGGTGGCACTGCGTGAACGGGTCCCGCACCGGCTGCTGCCGCTGGTGGAGTCGATCGGCCGGGCGGCACAGGGCTGACCGCGCCGCGGTCGGATCACTACCGGGGTCTCGCTGCGGGCGGGCCGCTCCCGGTCATCACTGCGGGCGGATCACTCCGGCACCTCACCGCGGGCCGATCACGCCCGCGCATCACCGCGGTTGGATCACTCCCGGGCATCCTTGACCTCTATGAGCACCCTCGACGGCACTTCGGTCATCTTCGATCTTGACGGAACGCTCGTGGACAGCGAGCCGAACTACTTCGAAGCCGGGCGCCGGACCCTCGCCGGGCAGGGCGTCACCGACTTCACCTGGGCCGAGCACGAGAAGTACGTCGGCATCAGCACCCAGGAGACGCTCGCGCTCTGGAAGGAGCGCTACGGCCTGACGGCCCCGCTCGAAACCCTGCTCGCCGAGAAGAACCGCCGCTACCTGGAACTGGCCCGCGCCTCCACCCGCGCGTACCCGGAGATGCGTGCGTTCGTGGAACTGCTGGCCTCGGCCGGCGTCCCGATGGCGGTCGCCTCCGGTTCCTCGCTTGAGGCCATCGAGGCCATCCTGGCCGGCACGGGCCTGGACTCCCGGCTCACGACCGTGGTGTCGGCGGACGAGGTGGCGCACGGCAAGCCCGCCCCGGACGTGTTCCTCGAAGCGGCGCGCCGGCTGGGTGCCGACCCGGCGGACTGTGTGGTGCTGGAGGACGCCGCGCCGGGCGCCGTCGCCGCGCACGCGGCCGGCATGCGCTGCATCGCCGTCCCCTGTCTCGCGGCGCAGGCCGACGATCCCGCCTTCGCGCGGGCCGATCTGCTCGTGCGCGGCGGCCAGGCCGAGTTCACGGCGCGGGCCGCGTACGACTGGCTGGCGAGCGGGGCCCCGCGTCCCTGAACCGGAACCCGTCGGCGGCCATTTCTGAAGTCTCCGGCCGGAATTCCGCCGGGTGCGCCAGAATGCCGGTCGGCGAGAGGTTCCGGACACCGCGCGGAGCGGTTCGGCCACCGCGGGGGCGGGCCGGCCGCTTCGGCAGGCGCTGGGCACACGGCGTCCGCGATCGCCCGCCTCGTGCCGGCCGTCCCGTCGCCGAGGGCGGTCCGGCCGTGTCACCGGGAGAGATCCGGCCGTCGTTCCGGAAGGAGTAGGCGTGCACCCCGACAAGGACGCACCCGCGGGCTCGGGGGCGCCGGCAGATCAGGACGGACCGCTGCGTTCGGACGCGCGACGCAATCGCGAGCGCATCCTGGCCGTGGCCCTGGCGGAGCTGACCCGCTCCGCCGACACGCCGCTGAGCGCGATAGCCAGGAAGGCGGGGGTCGGTCAGGGGACCTTCTACCGCAACTTCCACCATCGCGAGGCCCTCATCCTGGAGATCCACCGCCACGAGGTGCGGCAGGTGACCGACGCGGCGGCGCATCTGCTCGCCACCCGACCGCCGGATCGGGCACTGCGGGAGTGGACGGACCGTCTCGCACGGTTCGCCATGGCCAAGGCGGGCCTGGCCGAAGCACTGCGGACGACCACCGGCACACCTCGGGGCGTCCTCACGAGGCTCGACCACAAGCCCCTGAGCTCGGCCGTGGCACTCCTGCTGCGGACCAACGAGGAAGCGGGCACCATCCGGCCCGGTGTGACCGCCGACGACTTCCTGCTCGCCGTCGCCGGACTCTGGCAGCTCGACCGGCACGGGGACTGGCAGGCGCACGCCCGCCGCCTGCTGGACCTGGTGACGGACGGCCTGCGCGTCGGCGCACCCGGACCGGGCGGGCCCGCGCGGAAGGACTGAGCCCGCCGCTCGCCCACGGAGGCCGGCCGTACCGCCCGCCACCGCACCCGGGCCTGACCCTGGCGCGGGCCAGGCCTGGAAGGCGACCAGGTCAGCGGCGGACCAGCCTGACGTGCGTCGCGGCCGGCGATCCGACCAGCTCGGCCACCCGGTAGCCGTCGATCCCGTCCCCGAGGTTGTCGAACAGGCGCTCTCCCCGGCCCAGGAGCCGCGGGACTACGGCCAGGTGCAGTTCGTCGAGGAGTCCCGCGCGCAGGTACTGCTGGACGGTGCCCGGTCCGCCGCCGATCCGGACGTCCTTGCCCTCCGCCGCCTCGAAGGCACGGGCGAGAACCGTCTCCACGGGTTCGTCGGTGAAGTGGAAGGTCGTTCCGCCCTCCATGACGACCGAGGGCCGCAGATGATGCGTGTGCACGAACACGTCGTTGTGGTAAGGAGGGTTGGGGCCCCACCAGCCCGTCCACGACTCGTCCTCCCACGGTCCGCGCCGAGGCCCGAACATATTGCGGCCCATGATGGTGGCGCCGATGTTCTCCTCGCTGCGCTCCACGCACTCGACGTCGATTCCTCCCTTGCCGTCGGCCAGGTCGCGCATCGCGGCGAACATCCACTCGTGCATGCCCTCGAAGCCCTCGCCGAGCGGATGCTCGAGACACTGGCGGGGTCCGGCGGCGTAACCGTCCACCGAGACCGTGATGTTGTGTACGCGCAGCTTGGGCATGACCGTGCTCCTTGGGTCCGTGGTTTCCCGCTCTCACCCGTACGTCGAACGGGGCGCGCCTGGATCGACGACTTTCCGGAAAGTCCCCCGCCCGAGCGCGACGCGCCCCTCCGTCAGCGAGCCGCCGAAGGGGGCGGCAGGCGCAGTTCGGCGAGGTCCGGGGGGATGGGGGTGTCGGGGCGGAAGAACGGAGCGGCTTCGACGTCGGCGGCCGTGGCCGGTGCGTCGGTGAGGCGGAAACGGTCGCGCAGCCGGCCGTAGAAGTCGGTGGGGTGCAGGCGGATCAGACGGACCCGCTGCGGAGCCCGGAAGACCCCGATCCAGTCGCCGGGGTCGAGCACCCCGCGCAGTTGGCCGTCGATGCTGACGGCGGCCTGGCCCGAGTGGGGCAGCACCCGCAGGGCGACGGGCTCGTCCGGCGCGGCGACGACGCTGCGGTTGAAGGTCATGTGGGGCGCGATGGGAGTGAAGACGACCGCGTCCATGTGCGGGGAGAGCACGGGACCGCCGGCGGCGAAGCTGTAGGCGGTCGATCCGGTGGGGGTGGCGACGGCGAAGGCGTCCGCCGAGTAGGAGGCCAGCCGCCGTCCGGCGAGATAGACGCCGACGCTGACCTGACGGTCACGGGCCAGTTTCTCCAGGACGACGTCGTTCAGGGCCGCGACGTCCAGTGCCACCCCCCAGCCGTCACCTTCCGTCGTGTCGGCTCTGACCTGCGGCGGCGGCAGGGCGGGCCCCCGCCCGTAGCAGAGCACGGCCTCCATCGATCCGGGGACCTCCAGGACCCGGGAGGCACGCATGGTCAGCGTCATCCGTTCCTCGACGATGGCCTTCCCCTCGTGGACCGCTTGCAGCGCCCGCGTGACGTCGGCCGCCGGCACCTCGGTGAGGAACCCGACCTTGCCGAGGTCGACACCCAGCACGTTCGCACCGCTCTTGACGGCGATCCGGGCGCCACGCAGGAAGGTGCCGTCGCCACCGAGCGTGACGACGAGGTCCGGGTTGCCGGCCGCCTCCGCTTCCTCGCGTCCGCCGCGACGCCGCTGGTCCTTGGCCCAGACGTCGATCTCGGTGCACCGGATTCCTCGCGCGTCGCACCAGTCGTGCACGGCGCGGGCGGCATCGCGGGCCGCCGTCCGCCCCTGGTGGACGACCAGGCCGACACGGTGCACGGACACAGCGACCTCCAGGTCCACGTAGGGTATGACTCGATCCTTCCATGAATGCGACATTTCGGTACGGGCGGACGGGCAGACGGCGGGCAGACGGACCGTCCGGCCGCACCGGGCGCCCCCGCGGAGTCGTCGGACCGTGGGGAGCCGCCGTGCGGGCGTCGCTTCGCGGGTGGGAGGCGCGAGGGGACACCGGTCCCCGCCACCCGCGCCACCGCCACACGATCCGGCGCCGAAGAGCGAGGCGTGCGACCGGGCCAGAGCCTCAACTCCGCATATGGAGCGTCGACTTCGGCATGTCACTTACTACAGGCAGAAGTTGGCGCCAGAAGCCGCATCAGGTCACCCTTTTCCTCCGGACGGATTCCAGCCGTATCGACGTCATCAGGTGCGGCGACTCGCTTCCGTTCGCGGCGCGTTCGGGTGCTGTCAGCGGCGGAGCAGAGGGCAAGGGAACGGTTCCGCGGGTCGAACATTTTTGGACACTTGGGCATCCCGCCGAACACTGAACGACTATCGTCTCGAATTGACGTCTCCTGAGCGACCGACATGGCTCGGAGATCCAGTCATGGCCGTTTTCATCCGCATCACGGACCGCTTCGACAGCCCCCATGAAAGGTTCCTTTCGTGATCAACAGCAATCCCGGGCCTGATTACGAGAGCGTCCTGCTCGACCGCAAAGGCCAGGCCGAAGCGTTCGACGCCATCGGTGACCGCTACGACGAGGCCTTTCCGCACAAGGAAGGCCAGGTCACCGCAGGCGAGTGGCTGATCGGATCACTGGGCGAGGGGGCGCGGGTCCTGGATCTCGGCTGCGGCACGGGCGTACCGACCGCGCGCCAGCTGACGGACGCCGGGTTCGAGGTCGTGGGGGTCGACCTCTCCGGCACCATGGTGAAGCTCGCGAGCGCCTACGTCCCCGACGCGACGTTCCATCAGCTGGACCTGGCCGACCTGCGCCCGGGCGGACCGCGCGACCTCGGCCGCTTCGACGCCGTCGCCGCCTTCTTCTCGCTGCTGATGCTGCCGCGCGCGGAGATTCCCCTCGCTCTGCGGACCGTCCGTCATCTGCTGGCGCCCGGCGGCCGGTTCGTCCTGTCCATGGTCGAGGCCGATGTGGACAACTTCGCGATCCCGTTCCTCGGGAACACGATCAGGGTCTCCGGCTATCTGCGGGAGGACCTGCACAAGGTCATCGAGGAAGCGGGCTTCGAGATCGTCAAGGAGACCTCGTACACGTACGCCCCCGCGGTGACCGATGTCCCACCCGAGGAACAGGTCTTCCTGTGCTGCCGGCGGTGTGACTGAGGAGGCGGAGTCCGAGCCGCGGACCGGCGCCACCCACCGGACGGGACAGAACGCGTGACCGAGCATCACACCCACCACGAGGGCACCGCCCCGGCACAGGACCTGCTCCCGCCTGCCGCGGTGGCGGACGACGGCCTGCCACAGACCGACCGCCTCCGGTATCTCGACGTGGCGACGCGGCGGATCGCCCGCGGGATGGACCTCGACGAGACGCTGCGGGAACTGAGGCAGGCGGCCGTACCGGCGTTCGCGGACGCGGTCTTCATCCACCTCGACGATCCGCTGCCGGTGGGCAGGGAGCGGTCGACGGCACCCGTCGTACTCCGCCTGCACAGCTCCGAACGGGCACTGCCGGCGCCGCCGCACGCCGCCGGGGCCCCGCACGCCGGTCCGACCCCGCCTCCACCGCCGTTCCCCGAGGTCGCCGAGCGCGTGGATCCGGCCGGCGCCGGCCGGCTCGCGGAGCTGCTGCGGGACGGGCGTCCCACGTTCGGTGACGCGCCGGGCAACGCGCCCGCCGTCGCCGAACTGCTCGCGGCGGGGACCGACCCACGGTGCACCCTGCCGCCGGGCCACCGTCTGATCATCGCGCCGCTGCGCGGCAGCCATCACGTCATGGGCACGGTCGTCCTGTTCCGGGGCGCCGAACGCCCGGCCTTCACCAGCGACGATCTGCTCGTCGCCTCGCAGCTGGCCACGCACACCGCACTCGGGGTCCAGAAGGCGGTGATGTACGGCCACGAGGCCGCCGTGGCGGACACCCTCCAGCACACCATGCTCCCGTCGTCGCTGCCCGAACCCACCGGGATCCGGCTGGCCAGCCGCTACCTGCCCGCCTCGAAGACCGCCCAGGTCGGCGGCGACTGGTACGACGCGATCCCGCTTCCCGGCAACCGCGTCGCACTGATCGTCGGCGACGTCATGGGCCACTCCATGACCTCCGCCGCGATCATGGGCCAGCTGCGCACCATCGTGCAGACCCTGGCCGGTCTCGATCTGCCGCCCGACGAGGTCCTGCACCATCTCGACGAGCAGGCCCAACGGCTGGGCAGCGACCACATCGCGACCTGCCTCTACGCGATCTACGACCCGATCTCGCACCGCCTGCTGATGGCGAACGCCGGCCACCCGCCCGCGGTACTGCTCCACGAGGACGGCCGGGCCGAGGTGCTGGGTGTTCCGCCCGGCGCCCCGATCGGCGTCGGCGGTGTCGTCTTCGAGTCGGTGGAGATGGCCGCGCCCACCGGGGCGACCCTGGTGCTGTACACCGACGGACTCGTCGAGTCCCGTGACACGGACATCGGAAGCGGCGTCGAGGCACTGCGGATCCGTCTCCAGAGCACCGCCCGGGGACTCGCCTCGCTGGAAGTGCTCTGCGACCACGTGCTGGGAACCCTGGGCCCGGGGTCCCGCGACGACGACATCGCCCTGCTCGCCGCCCGGTTCGACGGCTTCCCGCCGGACAGCGTCGGTTACTGGTACCTGGCTCCCCACCCGATGACCGCGGGCCAGGCACGCCGGCTGACCCGCAGGGCCCTGCGCCGCTGGGGCCTCGAGTCCCTGGTCGACCCGACGGAACTCATGGTCAGCGAGATCGTGACGAACGCCGTGCGGTTCGCCTCGCGGCCCCTCTCGCTACGGCTGCTGCGCACCGACGTGCTCCGCTGCGAGGTGACCGACGACTCGCCCCAGGTGCCCAGGATGCGGCAGGCCGGCTTCGGGGACGAGAGCGGTCGCGGCCTGTTCCTGGTCAATCAACTCGCCCTGCGCTGGGGCGCGACACGCCTGAGCAGCGGCAAGGTCGTCTGGTTCGAGCAGAAGATCCCGGCGAAGTAGCGGCCGCTCCGGTCCCATTCGGCCGATTTCTGATCGACGGTTCCGGGGCACACATACCCAGCCAGGGTATCGTGGCGGTCCTAGGGCCTGCCGTTCGGATCAGGCCCCCGGGACGCGGGGCCTGATCCGAACGGCAGGCCCTAGCTCGCAGGAAGTGCGGACGCCCCTGATGACGGTACGAAGGTTGCCCCGGGCCAGGTTCGACGGCGCCGCCCGCCGGGTTCGCGGCCTGGCCGTCACACCGTGCCCCGTGGCCGCCGTACCGCTCCGTCACGACATCCCCGGCACGACCGCCGGCGCGATGCGGCCGGCCTCACCGCACGCCCTGCCGGGATCGGTCGCCCGACCCGCCGTTCCTCTCCCCGTCGTGCACATAGGCCACGTCCCCACGGCTCTCCGCGTCGCCTGACGCCGTCCGTCCAGCCGTGTGGACCGTCCCGAAACGCCTGTCGCGCATCGAGAAGAGGACTCTTCGTGAACAGCATCAACCGTCGCACCGTCCTCGCGGGCCTGGGAGCGGCAGGTACCGGCCTGCTCGCCGCCTGCGGCAAGGACGTCCCCCACACGCCCTCCCTCCTCAGCCCCACCGGATCCCAGGTCGCCCGCGCGGAGAAGAAGCGCGGCGCCACGGGCAGGGTCGTGAGCATCAACGTGACCTCCGCGCCCGCCACGCTCGACCTGGGCGGCGGCGTACTGGCCAAGTCCTGGGCCTTCAGCGGCCAGGTTCCCGGCAAGGAGATCCGCATCTCCGCCGGCGACACGCTCTCCGCCGAGCTGTCCAACCAGCTGCCCGGTGCCACCACGACGTCCCTCCACTGGCACGGCATCTCGCTGCGCAGCGACATGGACGGCGTTCCGCCGGTCACGCAGAACCCGGTGCGGGCAGGCTCCAACTTCACGTACCGCTTCGTCGCCGACAAGCCCGGCACGTACTTCTTCCACCCGCACGTGGGTGTCCAGGTCGACCGCGCAATGTACGCGCCGCTGATCATCGAGGACCCCAAGGAGCCGCTGTCGTACGACGACGAGTGGGTCGTCGTCCTCGACGACTGGCTCGACGGCGTGACCGGGACGCCCGACGACGTCTTCGCCGAGCTCAGCCATCACATGTCCGGCATGGACATGAACAGCACGGGATCGAGCCGGGCGACGTCCTCACGGTCCCCGTCCATGCCGATGTCTCCGTCCATGCCGATGTCCGCGTCCACCCCCGGGTCCCCGTCCGCGTCCTCCGGCGACGGCCCGTCGACACGCTTCAGGCTCACCGGCACCGCCAGTCCGCTGCTCGGCCGTGACGCCGGCGACGTGAACTACCCGTACCACCTGATCAACGGACGCGTGCCGACCGACCCGGCCGTCTACACCGGCACCCCCGGCAGGCGGGTCCGCCTCAGGATCGTCAACGCGGGCGCGGACACCGCGTACCGTGTGGCGCTCGGCGGCCACAAACTGACCGTCACCCACACCGACGGCTTCCCCGTCGAGCACGAGGAGGTCGACACGCTGCTGGTCGCCATGGGCGAGCGGTACGACGTACTGGTCACCCTCGACGACGGCGTCTTCCCGTTCGTCGCACTCGCCGAGGGCAAGGACGTCACGGGCATGGCCCTCGTGCGGACCGGATCGGGAGGCCTGCCGGATCCGGCCGTGCGACCGAAGGAACTGGACGGCCGCACGGTGACCGCCGGGCAGCTGCGCGCGAGCGACGGCGTGCGGCTGGAGACGAAGGATCCCGACCAGGTTCTGCGCGTCAAGCTCACCGGCAGCATGGGCACGTACGACTGGGCCATCAACGGCAAGCGGTTCGACATGGCCGACCCGACCTCGAACCCGCTGCTGGTCCAGGAGGGCCAGCGGGTCCGGTTCGACTTCGTCAACGCCACGAACATGTGGCACCCGATGCACCTGCACGGCCACACGTACCAGCTCGGTGATACCGGACCGCGCAAGGACACGACCATCGTGCTGCCCAGGTCGAAGGTGTCCGTCATCTTCGACGCCGACAACCCCGGGCAGTGGATGCTGCACTGCCACAACGCCTACCACAGTGAGGCCGGGATGATGGCGCTCGTGGCCTACGGGGCCTGAATCCACGGAGCGTCGGCACGGGGTCGTGGCCGGGACGCGACGCCGACGGCACTCGCTCTCCTCGTCCCACGGGTCGCCGGGCACACCCGGTGACCCGTACACCGTGGCTCCGGCAACAGCCGCCCAGCCGTCAGGGAACAGGTGTCAGCGAATTCGCGGTGTTCGACAAAGCTGCCGGATCCTGCCGAAATCGCCTGCGGCGGCGGACGTTTCCGACAAGATCCGTCCATGCACACCAAGGGGGACCGACTTCGTGCCTGGGTGACCGGCCCGGACGACCGCACCCTCCGAGAACTGCTCATGATTCCAGGCATGTCGGTGCACATTCCGGGGGTCGCGACCGCCTTGAACGGGCAGTCGCCGCGTCTGAGGCGCCACGAGATGCCGGCCGCTCGTACCTGGCTGAGCCGCACCGGCGCAGCCGGCCTCGCGGCGATCGTGCAACACGCGACGGACCGGACGCTGTTCCGCCTGGAGCGGTGTCACGGACATCCGGGCGGAAGAGCTGTCGGCACCCGCCACGGAGCATCTGCGAGAGGTCGATTCCGTGCTCGCGCAGATAAACCCTGTACAGCCTCTCCGACAGTCCCGTCGCCGACGGCGGGAGCGATCACGAGCACAGCGTGCGCACCCTGTGCTCCTGAGGCCGCGGCAACCTGCCGGCCTGCCCGGGTGACGAGCGCCGCGACCACAGCCGTCAGGGCCGACCGCTCAGCCCAGGAAACTCAGCCGCACCTGGCGATTCGGGTTGTCCCGGTTCGTGTCCACCAGGCACACCGACTGCCATGTCCCCAGCTCCAGAGCCCCGTCCACCACCGGCAGGGTCGCGTGCGGCGGGACGATGGCGGGGAGGACGTGGTCGCGGCCGTGCCCGGGGCTGCCGTGACGGTGCTGCCAGCGGTCGTCCGCGGGGAGCAGGGAGTGCAGCGCGGTGAGGAGGTCGTCGTCACTGCCCGCGCCGGTCTCGATGATGGCGATTCCGGCGGTGGCGTGCGGGACGAAGACGTTCAGGAGGCCGTCACGGCCCGCCGCGACCTCGCGGAGGAAGGCCTCGCAGTCGCGGGTGAGGTCGACGACCGTCTCCGACGAACCGGAGGAGATGTTCAGGACCTGCGTGGTGAAGGCATCGGACATGCCTCAATCCTCTCCCATACGGGGGCTCCCGGCTTGCGGCGACGGCGCTCGGCGCGGGTCGTGGACAACCGGCCACCGAGCGCCGACCGCCGGCGGCTCACGGCGCGAGGCACGAGGCACGGTTCGTTCGTCAGGTGGCTCACAGCGAGGTGCCCGGCGGGAAGATCCCGGACCCCGGTCCGGTTCGTAGAAGCGTGAACAACACCGGGGTGAGCGCGCGTGAGGTCGAAGTGGTCGTCGTCGGGGCGGGTCAGGCCGGTCTGGCGGCCGCCTACCACCTGCGGCGCACGGGCTTCGAGCCCGAGCGTGACTTCGTCGTGCTCGACCACGCGCCCCACCCGGGCGGAGCCTGGCAGTTCCGCTGGCCGTCGCTGACGTACGGCAAGGTGCACGGGATGCACTCCCTGCCCGGCATGGACCTGATGGACGCGAACCCGGACCGCCCCTCCTCCGAGGTCATCTCGACGTACTTCGCCGCCTACGAGCGCGCCTTCGACCTGCGGGTGCAAAGGCCGGTCGACGTCAGGACCGTCAGGGAGGGGGCCGGCGGCCGGCTGCTCGTGGAAGCCGGCGACCGTACGTGGTCGACGCGGGCGCTGATCAACGCGACGGGTACCTGGGACCGCCCGTTCTGGCCTCGCTATCCGGGCCAGGAGACCTTCCGTGGGCGGCAGTTGCACACGGCGCAGTATCCGGGCCCCGAGTGGTTCGCCGGGCGGCGCGTGGTCGTCGTGGGCGGTGGCGCCTCCGGGACCCAGCATCTGATGGAGATCGCCGCCCACGCGGCCGGGACCACCTGGGTCACCC
Source organism: Streptomyces sp. NBC_00386 (assembly GCF_036063235.1). Taxonomy (NCBI): domain Bacteria; kingdom Bacillati; phylum Actinomycetota; class Actinomycetes; order Kitasatosporales; family Streptomycetaceae; genus Streptomyces; species Streptomyces sp. NBC_00386. The sequence goes on along the minus strand of NZ_CP107950.1, from coordinate 8,098,805 downwards.
GGCGTCCCCCGGTCTTCCGCGAGGGCCCCTTCACCGAGGAGTTCGGGCGGGCCGCCGTCGCTCTCGTCGAGGAGCGGGTCCGGCAGGGGCTGCCGCCACGGAGCGTGGTCTCGGTCACCGGGCTGCCGCTGAACGACGCGATCCGCCAGGCGCTGGCCGACGGCGTGCTGGACCGGCGGCCGATGTTCGACCGGATCACCCCGGACGGTGTGGAGTGGGCGGACGGTACGCGTGTGGACGCGGACGTGATCCTTTGGGCGACCGGTTTCCGGGCGGCCATCGATCATCTGGCGCCGCTGCGGCTGCGCGAGCGGGGTGGCGGCATCCGGGTCGAGGGAACGCGCGCGGTCGCCGACCCGCGCATCCACCTGGTCGGCTACGGGCCCTCCGCGAGCACCATCGGTGCCAACCGGGCCGGCCGGGCGGCCGTACGGGACATCAGGCAGTTGCTGGCGAACGCGCCGGTCGCCGTGTGATGCCCCGCACGCCTGTCAGTTCGTGGGAATGACCGTGGGAGTCACCGTGGGGGTACCCACGGGCGTGACCGAGGGCGTGACCGCGGGAGAAGCCACGGGAGGGGCTGCGGCAGAGGTCTCGGGCGTGACCGCGGGAGAAGCCGGGGACGTGACCGCGGGAGAGGCCGCCTGGGGGAGCTTGGACGAGGCGGGAGAGGTGGACGCGGTGGGCGGTGCGGCCGTGGGGGACGCGCTCTTGTGGTGCAGCCGGTTGAACTCGGCCACGTTGCGCTGGTGTTCCTCGTAGCCGGCCGTGAAGCGTGTGTCGCCCGGCTTGACCGTGACGAAGTACAGCCAGTCGCCCGACGGCGGGTTGACCGCGGCGCGCATCGCCTCCTCGCCGGGGTTGGCGATCGGCGTGGGCGGCAGGCCCATGCGCCGATACGAGTTGTACGGGCTGTCGAGCCTGGTGTCCGCCTCGCTGGTGTTCAGCGTGGAACGGTTCAGCGTGTAGTTGATGGTCGAGTCCATCTGCAACGGCATACCGCGCTGCAGGCGGTTGTAGATGACCCTGGCCACCTTGCCCATGTCCGTCGCGGTCGCCGCCTCCGCCTGCACGATGCTCGCGACGGTGACCGCCTGATAGACGTTCATCGTGTTGCGCTGCGCGCCGGCGGCGATCGGCGCCCCGTTGAACCTCTTGTTCGCGGTGTCGACCATGAACGTCAGCAGGGACTCCGGAGTCGCCTTCTCGCCGATCGGATAGGTCGCCGGGAAGAGATAGCCCTCGGGGTTGCCCCTGGCGTCGTCCGGAAGTCTGAGGTGGGCTTTCGCCAGGGACTTCTTGGTGGTTCCCGCGGGAACCCGGAGGGCCTTGTCGACGGCCGCGTAGACCTGTCCGGAGCGCCAGCCCTCCGGAACGACGAGCGACGTCGGGCGGGCGTCGTCGTCTCCCATGCTCAGCAGCGGCACCGCCACGGCGGTGGCCGCCACGACGGCGCCGGTCGCGATGAGGGCGACCCGGCCCCGGCGCGTCAGTCGAATCGTGCTCCGTGGCGGAGTGTTCATCTGCATAACGGGCACGGTAACGCGCTATTGCCAACAAACCCGGCATATCGTCATCTTGTCGGTGCCAGTTGGGCGTCCCGGTGGACGAGAGCGGCATAGCGCCCCTCCCCCGCCAGCAACTCCTCGTGCGTGCCTCGCTCGACCGCGCGGCCCGAGTCGAGGACGACGATCTGGTCGGCGCCGCGGATCGTGGACAGCCGGTGCGCGATGGTGAGCGTGGTGCGGTTGGCCGACAGGGCGTCGATGGCCTCCTGGACGGCATGCTCCGTGCGGGTGTCCAGGGCACTGGTCGCCTCGTCGAGGATGAGCACGGGCGGATCACGCAGGATCGTGCGGGCGATGGCGAGGCGCTGCTTCTCGCCGCCGGAGAACCGGTGGCCGCGTTCACCGACGACCGTGTCGTACCCGTCGGGCAGCGACGCTATGTGGTCGTGGATCTGGGCCGCCCGCGCCGCCGCGTGCAGTTCCTCGTCGGTGGCGTCCGGCTTGGCGAAGCGCAGGTTCTCGGCGACCGAGGCGTGGAAGAGGTACGTCTCCTGGGAGACGACGCCGACCGCGCGCGCGAGGGTGTCGAAGTCGAGGTCCCGGACGTCGACCCCGTCGAGGGTGACCCGCCCACCCGTGACGTCGTACAGCCGGGGCACCAGATAGCTGAGCGTCGACTTTCCGGAGCCGGTCGGACCGACGACGGCGAGGCTGCCGCCGGCCGGGACGGTGATGTCGATGCCGTCGAGGATCGGGGTGCCCTTGTCGTCGTAGCGGAACTCGACGTCCTCGAAGCGAATCTCGCCCTTGACCTGGTCCAGGTGGACGGGGTTCTCGGGCTCGGTGATGTCGATGGGCAGGTCGAGGTACTCGAAGATGCGCTGGAACAGCGCGAGCGAGGTCTGGATCTGCACGCCGGTGGACAGCAGGCTGACCGTCGGCCGGAACAGGCCCTGCTGGAGCGAGACGAAGGCGACGAGCGTGCCGATCGATATCGAGGGGCCGCCGAGTTGAAGGGCGACGCCCGCGGTCCAGTAGATGACGGCGGGCATGGCGGCCATGACGATGCCGATGACGGACATGCGCCAGCGTCCCGCCATGTTCGACCTCACCTCGAGGTCGACGAGGCCCTCGGACTCCTCCGCGAAGGACTTCGTCAGCGAGTCGGCACGGCCCATGGTGCGCCCGAGCAGGATGCCGCTGACGGAGAGCGATTCGGTGACGGTGGCGGCCATCGCCGCCATCTGCTTCTGACGCTGGGTGGTGATCTTCTTGCGTTCGTTGCCGACGCGGCGGCTGATCCACACGAACACCGGCAGCAGGAGCAGGGAGACGAGGGTCAGGCGCCAGTTCAGGGCCACCATCGCGACGATCGTGGCGACCACACTGGTGAGATTGGAGACCAGCGAGGTGGCGGTGGACGTGACGGTCGCCTGCATGCCGCCGATGTCGTTGGCGATGCGGGACTGGACCTCGCCCGTGCGCGTCCTGGTGAAGAAGGCGAGCGACATGCGCTGGAGGCGGCCGTAGACCGCCGTGCGCAGGTCGTGCATCACGCGCTGGCCGACGGTCGTGGAGATCAGCGTCTGCAGGACGCCGAAGACACCGCTCAGGACGGCGCTCGCGATCATGCCGAGCGCGAGCAGGGTCAGCAGGCCCGTACGCCCTTGAGGGATCGCGGTGTCCAGGATCGCCTTCAGCAGGAAGGGCGTGGCGACGCCCACGAGGGACGCGGCGCCGACCAGCAGGCCGACGATCGCGAGGCGGCCTCGGTAGGGCCGGAAGAGGCTCAGGATGCGGCGCACCTGCCGTGGCTGTTGGCTGTCGGCGGGTGGCGGGCTCCAGGCGGACAGTTCGGGGCGCAATGGACTCCTAGGAAAACGGGACGACAGGGACATCGATGAGGATCCGACGACTGACGGACCCTAGCTCATTGTTACCTATACTCACAATGAACGGCATCCTGATATTGTTCCCGCATGACCACCCCCGATGCCGACGGCCTGCTCGCCGAGCAGCTGCTGCGTCTGACGCGCCGCGTTCACCGCATCCAGAAGCGCCATCTGGAGCAGCGCGAGCTGGGCATCACCCCCGCCCAGTCCCGACTCCTGCGTACCCTCGCGCACTACGCCTCACCTCCCCGTATGGCCGATCTCGCGGAGCGCCTCGAAGTGGTGCCGCGTGCCGTGACCACGCTGGTCGACGGCCTGGAGGCGAGCGGCAAGGTCCGCCGGGCGCCCGATCCCACCAACCGCCGGGTGATCCGTATCGAGGTCACGGACGAGGGGCGCAAGGCGCTGCGCGAGCTGCGCGCCGCGCGCCGCGGCGCCGCGGAGGAGATCCTGGCTCCACTGACGGACGAGCAGCGCGAGGTGCTCGGCGGGTTGCTGGACACGTTGGTGGACGGCATGCCGAGGGTGGACCAGGTGGAACACCGGTGCTGAGCGGGTTCGGGACGGCACGTCGCCACTGAGGCGCTCTGGCAGCCCGGGACGGCGCGTCGCCACTGAGGCGGCTCAGCCGGCTCGGGGCGGAATGGGCGCTTCTGGGCCGGTCGGCCACGGCACACCGCGCCGCCGCCGGTCGGCCGAGCCTGTGAGGAGTGGTCCGCGATGCCGCTGCTGGAGCCCGATCCCGACGCCCTGCGCCCCGACGCGCGCCCCGAGGTCCCGGCGGCCGACCGGGTGCCCGAGGACCGGGCCGGGGGGACTCCCGAGCCGCTGCGCGGCGACCTGATCGCCCTGCTCGGCCGCGAGAAGGTGCTGACCGGGATCTCCGACCTCGTGCGCTACGCGTCCGACGCCAGCCCCTACCGCTTCGTGCCGCGGGTCGTCGTGGTCCCCGAGGACGTCGACGACGTCTCGGCGGTGCTCTCGTACGCCCACGGCAAGGGCCGCGAGGTGGTGTTCCGCGCGGCCGGGACCTCGCTCAACGGCCAGGCGCAGGGGGAGGACATCCTCGTCGACGTCCGTCGGCACTGGACGGGCGTCGAGGTCCTCGACGGCGGAGCGCGGGTCCGGATCGCTCCGGGCACGACCGTCGCCCGCGTCAACGCCGCGCTCGCCCGGCACGGGCGCGTGCTCGGCCCCGATCCGGCGAGCGCGGTCGCCTGCACGGTCGGCGGCGTGGTCGCGAACAACGCCTCCGGCATGACGGCGGGCACCACCCGCAACTCCTACGTCACCCTCGCCTCGCTCACGTTCGTCCTGCCGTCCGGCACGGTCGTGGACACGGCCGAACCGGACGCCGACGAGCGTCTGGCGCGAGCGGAACCCGCCCTGTGCGCCGGACTCATGGAGCTCAAGGCGGAGATCGAGGCGGACGCCGGGCTGGTCGACCGGATCCGCGCCAAGTACACGATCAAGAACACCAACGGCTACCGTCTGGACGCCTTCCTGGACGGCTCGACACCCGTCGGGATCCTGCGCGGTCTGATGGTCGGATCACAGGGCACCTTCGGCTTCATCTCGGAGGTCGTCTTCGACACCCTGCCACTGGACCGCAGGGTGTCCGCCGCGCTGCTCTTCTTCGGCTCGCTGCCCGCCGCGGCCGCCGCCGTGCCCCTGTTCACCGCGGCGGGCGCCTCGGCCGTCGAGCTGATGGACGGCAACACCCTGCGTGCCTCGGTGGCCGTCGAGGGGGTGCCCGGGGACTGGGCCGGTCTGCCGGGTCCGACGACCGCTCTGCTCGTCGAGTTCCGCGCCCCGGACGAGGCCACGCAGGAGGCGTACGAGGAGCGGGCCCGCGCGGTGCTGGAGGGGATTCCCCTGGTGTCGCCCGTGCCCTCGGTGACGAACGCCCTCACCCGGGACCAGCGGACCGTCGCCGGCTACTGGAAGGCCCGCAAGGCGTTCGTGACGGCGGTCGGCGGAGCGCGTCCCTCCGGTACGACGCTGATCACGGAGGACTTCGCGGTACCGCCCGAACGGCTCGCCGAGGCCTGCGAGGCACTGCTGGAACTCCAGACCCGGCATGGCTTCGACGCCGCCGTCGCGGGCCATGCCGCCCACGGCAATCTGCATTTCCTGCTGGCTTTCGACGCGTCCAGGCCCGCCGACGTGGAGCGGTACGCCGCGTTCATGGACGCGTTCTGCCGGCTCACGGTGGAACGCTTCGACGGCTCGCTCAAGGCCGAACACGCCACCGGGCGCAACATCGCCCCCTTCCTGGAGCTCGAATGGGGTCCCAGGGCGACGGAGTTGATGTGGCGCACCAAACGGCTGGTCGATCCGGACGACGTGCTCGCACCGCGTGTCGTGCTCGACCGGGATCCGCGTGCGCACGTACGGGGCCTGAAGACGATCCCGCGTGTCGAGGCGATCGCCGACCCGTGCATCGAGTGCGGCTTCTGCGAACCGACCTGCCCCAGCCAGGACGTGACGACGACGCCGCGCCAACGGATCGTGCTGCGCCGCGAGATGATGCGCCAGCCCGAGGGCTCGCCCGTCGAGAACGGGCTCCTGGAGGCGTACGGATACGACGCCGTGGACACCTGCGCGGGCGACTCGACCTGCAAGCTGGCCTGCCCGGTCGGCATCGACACGGGCGCCCTGATGAAGACGTTCCGGCACGCCCGGCACACTCCGCGCGAGGAGAAGGCGGCCGCGCTGGCCGCGCGGCACTTCCGTGTGCTCGAAGCCTCCGCGCGGCTGGCCGTGGCCGTCGCGGACCGGATCGGCGACCGGCGGGTGAATGCCGTGACGCGGGCGGTCCGCAAGGGCGTACGCCCCGATCTCGTGCCCGAGTGGCTGCCGCGGATGCCCGGAGCCGCCCCCTCCGCCCTGCCCCGCACCGCACGCGTGGGGGCCGTCGCCGTCTACTACCCGGCCTGTGTCAACCGCATCTTCGATGGTCCGGGGGACGCGTCGCTCTCTCGGGCCGTCGTCGCGGTCTCCGCGCGCGCGGGAAAGCCGGTGTGGATTCCGGACGATGTCCGGGGGACGTGCTGCGCGACGATCTGGCACTCCAAGGGGTACGAGGCGGGCAACGCCGTGATGGCCAACCGTGTCGTCGAGGCGGCCTGGGGCTGGACCGCCGGCGGCAGACTGCCGCTCGTCGTGGACGCCTCGTCGTGCACGCTCGGCATCGCGCGCGAGGTCGTACCGTATCTGACCCCCGACAACCGGGAACTGCACGCCGAGCTGCTGGTCGTCGACTCACTGGTCTGGGCTGCGGAGGAACTCCTCCCCCACCTCACCGTGCGTCGCACCCTGGGCTCCGCGGTCCTCCACCCGACCTGCTCCATGCGGCACTTGGGCGACGAGGCACAGCTGCGCGCCGTGGCCGAGGCGTGTGCGGACGAGGTGGTGGTGCCCGACGACGCCGGGTGCTGCGCCTTCGCGGGCGACCGCGGCATGCTCCACAGGGAACTCACCGAGTCGGCCACCCGGCGGGAGGCGGCGTTCGTCACCTCCCGCGACTTCGACGCGCATCTGTCGGCCAGTCGCATGTGTGAGGTGGGCATGGATCACGCGACGGGCCGTGGCTACTATTCCGCGCTCCTGGCGCTGGAGCACGCGACCCGCCCCGGCGCCGGACGGGCCGACCGGTCACCATGACCCGGCCGGCCCGCGTCCGTTCCTCGTCCTCGCCCTGGACGGCCGGGCTCGTCACCCCCGCCGTCGGGCCCGTCGCCCGGGCTCAGCAGCGGGCGCGGTCCTGCGTGAGCGTCCCTTGCACGGTGACCAGGGAGCGGTCGTAACAGCCGGCCGAACCGTGGCGCCGGTAGCGCTCGCTCGTCGTGGCGACCGCGTGACGCTGGTCGCGCGGCACGCCGGCCGTGTACGTGGCGTCGCCCGTGTAGGTGTCGTCGAGCCGTGACCACGTGGTGGGCCGGCCGCCCGACTCCTCGGCCACGGCGGCCCGGTCGCCGAGCGTCAGCACGGTCCGCAGCCGGTCGTCCGCGCCGAGGGTCGTCGTGCCGTCCATCGTGTACGTGCGCCGGGTGCGCGTCGTCGTGGCGGGTCCGCGTCCGTCGGCGGTCACCACCTCGTCGTCGGTCCACGTCGCCTCGAGGCCGTCCGTGTTCTCGCCCTCGGTCCAGCGGTGCGTGGAGTTGTTCGCGAGGGTGCGGCTGACCGTCGTCACCACTCTGCCGTGCGAGGTGTCGAGGTACCCGGCGACCGTCAGCCGGTGCCGTCCCGCGGTGTCCACCCGGTGCTCCGAACCGGGCGTGTACGTCGAGGAGTCGGCGAGATCGCCCGCCTCGGCCCGCAGGAGCGCACCGCTCACATGACCGCGCCGGGCGTCCTGCCGGACCAGCACGTTGACGGGCAGGCTCCAGCCCGACTGCCCCTCGGGAACGCCTACGACGGAGACGTCGATCCGGTGCGGACGCCCGTCGTTGAGGAGTCCGGCGAACGGGGTCAGGTCGTACTCGATGGGCTTGACGGCGAAGGCGCGGGGCCCCGGAATCACGTACCAGAGGAAGGGATTGGACCAACCGCCGGTCCACACGGTCGGAAACGGTTCGGCGATACCGGCGAGTCGGCCGTCGACCTCGATCTGCACCTCACGGTAGGGGCCGTTGTCCGCCTTGCAGGAATACGGTGCCGCGGCCGGGACCGTCAGATACCAGACCTCCTCGCAGCCACCGCCGGACCCGGTCGCGTACACCTCGGCGATCACGCGCTCGCTGTTGCGCGGGGTGGTCAGGGTGCCGTCCTCGAGGGTCAGGACACGGTCGGGGGTCACGGCGGGCCTGCCCGTGTAGAACGTCAGCGTGGCCTTGACGTCGAGAACCCCGGTGTACGTGTCGTCGACGACGTTCCCGATCAGCATCTCGACGTCGTGGCTCCGCCGGAACGTGTCGCTGTAGCGCGTCACATCCGTCTCGACGGACCACTCGATCCCGTCGGGCGACGGCTCCGGGGTGGACGTACGGAGAATCTCGACCCCGCCGACGTGCAGATAGCCGAGACGGTCGAACTGGCGCCCCTTGACCTTGCCTTCGAGCCGGAGCACGACCTCGCTCCAGCGGTCGCCGCAGCCCGACGGCGGGGTGTACGTGCCCGTGTAGGGCGTGAAGTCACGGAACTGCGCCTCGGCGAGCGTCACTTCGCAGGACGGCACGGACGGCCTGGCGACGGGCGGGGCGGCGGTGACGGGGTCGTGCCAGTCGCTGCCGAACTCGGCGGGCACGTCGGACGATCGGGCGACGGGCGCGGTGGGGGCCGCGGACGCACGAGCCGCGACGGACGCGGTGGCCGCCGGAGCCGGGCCCGCCCCGAGGAGGGCGCTCGCCACGAGGATCACTCCGGCGAGCATGGACATGATGACCGGTCTACTCATGTGCGGTGTTCTACGGGGCGGTCGAGCCGGCCGCAATGGCGCACCGACGCCCCCCGGCCACCCCGCCCGGGGCCCAGCGACGCGGCCGGGGGCGCCGGACCACTAAGCCTTGAGGTCCACTTTGTCCCCCATCACCACCACGGGGTGCTCTTCCGGGTCGAGTGTGCGCAGGAGGTACTCCATGCCCTCCTTGGGCAGACTCACGCACGCCGACGTGCCGCTGCCGTGGTCCATGTGCAGCCAGATGCCACCGCCCTTGTCATCGCCCCAGGGCCGGGTCGGATCGTCCGGAGGATTGCCCTCGACGCGGTTGTAGTCGATGGCGATGACGTAGTCGAAGTCGTGCCAGTACGACTCGGGCCAGTCATGGGGAGCCTGGTACGTCTCCGACTGCGCGTACGGCAACCGGGCACCCGGGTCCTCGAGCACGCCACCGGCGTCGCTGAGCGTGAACACACCGACGGGGCTGCGCTTGTCGTCCTCGTGATGGTCGGTGGTCCAGCCCTTCGTCCCGTTGTGCGCCGCCCAGCTGCGCGTCTTCTCCCAGGCCGTACCGGACTTCGTGTACAGCACGGCCGTGGAGTCCGCGGAGTCCTTGCCCTCGCCGTACACCGCCAGCACCTGGCCCGAGTCGGAGGGGATCCGCCGCTGGAGCCGGGCGCCCACGTCGGGGATGCGTGTCGGGTCGACCGCGGGCGCACTCGTACGAGCGACCGCGCCGGGGGCTCCCGCGTGGCCCTTCGCCCCGCTGCCGCTTCCCCCCTCCACTCCACCGCAGGCCGTGAGAGTGACCGCGACGGCTCCGCAGACCATGGCCGCGAGCCCCGTGCGCATCGCACCGTTCTTTCGCATGCCGTCCATCCTCGCACCACGTATCGGGCGAATCGCCCTTCCCTCCCGTTCCGGCCAGTCGCGGTCGCCGCGGTCTGGTTCGCGGTCCGGTTCCTTGCGGCAGGGCGGAAAACCGTTTGCTTTCGACCACGCTCCGACGCGAACCTTTCACGGTTTGCTGTCGGCCCCCGGCCGGACGGCTGCCGAAATCCGGAGCACTCTCCATCGCCTGACACGAGCCACTGGGACGTCATGCAGATCCAAGACCTTCCGTATCCCGACCCGGGTGTGCCCGACGCCCGCTCAGGTCCCCGATTCCTGTGGTGGCTCGGGCGGAATCAGCTCGGCGGACAGTTCAAGGCCCTGGCCTGGGGTCTGCTGCACTTCCTGGCCGTCTCCACGCTGCCGTTCTGCGTCGGTCTGGCCGTCCAGTCCGTCGTCGACCACTCCGGCACCCGGCTCGCCCTGACCGGCGCGCTGATGGCGGTGTGCGGCGCCTGCATCGCCCTCGGCGAACTCATGCTCCACCGCACCGCGGTCACCAACTGGATCACCGCGGCCGCGCGCGTCCAGCAACTGCTCGCCCGCAGAACCGCGCTGCTGGGCTCCGCGCTCACGCGGCGCGTCGCGGCCGGCGAGGTGGTCGCGGTCTCCACCGGCGACGTCGAGAGGATCGGCTGGTTCGTGGAGGGCGTATCACGGTTCTCGGCTGCCGCCGTGACGGTCGCGATGGTCTGTGTGGCCCTGGTCGTCTACCAGCCGGCCCTGGGTGTGATCGTCGCCGTGGGCGTGCCCGTGCTGGCGGTGGCCGTACTGCCGCTGCTGCCCCGCGCCACCCGGCGCGCCGACGTCCAGCGGGAGAAGGCGGGCCGCGCGACCGAACTGGCCTCCGACACCGTGGCGGGCCTGCGGGTACTGCGCGGCATCGGCGGCGAGGAACTCTTCCTCGACCGCTACCGCCGAGCCTCCCAGGAGGTGCGCCGGGCCGCCGTGCGCAGCGCGCGCATGTGGTCGGCGATCTCGGCGATCCAGGTGCTGCTGCCCGGTCTGCTGATGATCGCCGTCGTCTGGCGCGGTGTGCAGTTGGCCCGGGACGGCCGGATTGCGGTCGGTGAACTGGTCACCGTGTACAGCGCCGTCATGCTTCTCACGTACCCGTTGCGGCATTTCGAGGAGATCGCGATGGCCTACTCCTTCTCGCGTCCGGCGGCCAAGCGAGCCGCTGGGGTGTTGTCTCTGGAACGGGCCATGGACAGCGGCGGCTCACGCGCCGCCGAGGTGCCGGGCGGCGATCTGTACGACCCGGTGACCGGTCTGCTCGCTCCCGAGGGCCGGTTCACGGCCGTGGTGTGCGGGGACCCGGACGCGGCGGGGCTGCTGGCCGAGCGACTCGGCGGCCACGCCTCCCAGCAAGGTGAGGTGGCTCGCGCCGAGGGCGGGCCGGGGAACACCTCGGTGGTCCTCGGGGGCGTGCCGTTGGACGAGTTGCCCCTGGAGTGCGCCCGCACCGCCGTTCTCGTCCAGGACAAGGATCCGGTGCTGCTGTCGGGCTCCCTGCGGGAGCTGCTCGACGTGCCCGCCTCGGGTCTCGTGAGCGCCGAGGCAGCCCTGTCCGCGGCCCAGTGCGGCGACGTGCTGGACGCACTCACCCAGGGATCGCTCGACACCGAGGATCCGATGGACGCCCGCGTCACGGAACGCGGCCGCTCCCTGTCCGGAGGCCAGCGCCAGCGGCTCGCACTGGCCCGGTCCCTGATCACGGACCCGGAGGTACTCGTCCTGGACGAGCCGACGTCCGCGGTCGACTCACACACCGAGGCCCGGATCGCCGACGGAGTGCGCTCCCTGCGCGCCGGGCGCACGACCGTGGTCTTCACCTCCTCACCGCTGCTCCTGGACCACGCGGACCGGGTCGTCCTCGTCCACGAGGGCGAGGTCGTCGCGGTCGGCGTGCACCGCGAACTGGTGCACAGCGAGCCGCGATACCGGGCTGTGGTGACCCGCGAGACCGAGGAAGAGGCCGCCGCGGAAGCCGCGGACCGGACCGCTCTCGGCACGGTGACCGTGGACGACGAGGCCGTTCTCGACGGCGTACTGGAAGAGATCGAGGAGACCGCATGATCGGCGTGGCGCCACCCGTGTACGACCCGGCCGCCCCGACGACGGCGAACACGTTGCCCGTCGGCGCGCCCGCGACCGTACGCGCCTACGTGACCGAGCTGTTCCGACGGCACCGCAGGGCCTTCCTGCTCCTGGTCGCCGTCAACACCGTGGCCGTCGTGGCCTCGATGGCCGGGCCCTATCTGCTGGGCTCGGTCGTCGAACGCGTCTCGGACCACGCCGACGACCTCCATCTGGAGACCACCTCCGCCTTCTTCGTCGTCGCGCTCGTCATCCAGGCCGTGTTCGTCCGGCAGGTGCGGCTGCGGGGTGCCATGCTCGGCGAGCGGATGCTGGCAGACCTGCGCGAGGACTTCCTCGTACGGTCGGTCGGTCTGCCGCCCGGCGTCCTGGAACGGGCCGGGACGGGCGACCTGCTGTCCCGCATCACCACCGACATCGACCGGCTCGCCAACGCGATGCGCGAGGCCGTCCCGCAGCTGGCCATCGGCGTCGTGTGGGCGGCACTGCTGCTCGGCGGACTCGCCGTGACCGCCCCCGTACTCGCTCCCGCCGTCCTGGTCGCCGTTCCGGTGCTGGTGATGGGGTGCCGCTGGTACTTCAAGCGGGCGCCCGCCGCCTACCGCTCGGAGGCGGCCGGCTACGCCGCCGTCGCCGCCGTCCTCGCCGAGACGGTCGACGCCGGGCGCACGATCGAGACGCACCGTCTGGACAGGAGCCGCATCGAGCTGTCGGACCGCCGGGTCCGGGAATGGACGGCGTGGGAGCGCTACACGCTCTGGCTGCGGTCGGTTCTCTTCCCGGTCGTCAACATCACGCATGTCACGGTGCTCTGCTCGGTCCTGATGATCGGCGGGTGGCTCGCTCTCCAGGGCTGGATCGGGGTGGGGCAGCTGACGACGGGTGCACTGATCGCCCAGATGCTCGTCGACCCGGTGGGACTGATCCTGCGCTGGTACGACGAGCTCCAGGTCGCCCAGGTTTCGCTGGCGCGGCTGGTCGGTGTCCGGGACATCGAGCCGGACGCGGGCGACCCGGCCGTGAAGCCGGAGGGACGCGACGTCCACGCGGACCGGGTGCACTTCGGCTACCGCGAGGGCGTGGACGTACTGAGGGAGGTCTCCCTGGCGGTGCCGCCCGGCACCCGGCTCGCCCTGGTCGGCCCGTCCGGCGCGGGGAAGTCCACCCTGGGCAGGCTGCTCGCCGGGATCTACGCGCCCCGGGACGGCCGCATCACCCTCGGCGGCGCCGAGCTGTCCCGGATGCCCGCGGAGGAGGTCCGGGCGCACGTGGCTCTGGTCAACCAGGAGCACCATGTGTTCGTGGGCTCCCTGCGCGACAACCTGCTGCTCGCCGTCCCCCGCTCCCGGCAGCATCAGGACGACGAGCAGGAGCAGCACCGTCAGGGGCAGGCTCCGGCTGCTGCTGGCGCTGGCACTGGCACTGGCACTGGCACTGGCGCCGAGGCTGCGGGTGAGGGCGCTGCCTCCGTCGACGCCCAGCTGTGGGCGGCGCTCGGCGCGGTCGACGCGACCGGCTGGGCGCAAGCGCTGGACGACGGTCTGGACACCGAGGTCGGCTCGGGCGGGTTCGCGCTCACGCCGGCCCAGGCCCAGCAGATCGCGCTGGCCCGGCTTGTCCTGGCCGACCCGCACACCCTGGTCCTGGACGAAGCGACCTCGCTCCTGGACCCGCGGGCAGCCCGCCATCTGGAACGCTCGCTGGCCCGTGTCCTCGACGGCCGTACCGTCGTCGCCATCGCCCACCGCCTCCACACCGCTCACGACGCGGACGTCATCGCCGTGGTCGAGAACGGCCGCATCAGCGAACTCGGCAGCCACGAACAGCTGGTCGCGGCGGACGGCGCGTACGCGGCGCTGTGGAGGTCCTGGCACGGGTGATCGGGATGCCCGGCCGGGGCCACCGGCCCGCGAGCCGGGTGCCGAGCGGGACCACCTGCCCGCGACGCGTGGGGCGGGTGCCGGCCAGGGCTGCCAGGGCTGCCAGGGCTGCCAGGACATGCGACAGGCGTCGCACCAGTCCGTTCCCACGTTCACCGTGTACGGGCCCGTTCCGGCACGGGGGACGGCCGTGCCCCCGTTTCCGCCGCTCGCCGGGAACTGGGGCACGGCCGTCCCCCGCACGCCCCGCGAGGGGCCCGGCGAGCGGGCGTCGGTCCCTGCGACGCTGCTGGTCGGCCCCTGTGGCGTTGCGCGGTGCCGAAGGGGGGTGGAAGGCTGGACGTGGGCACCCGCTCGGGGGACTCCCGCGGACCAACCGGTTCGCGGGGAGCGACGACTGTGTCCTAGGGTCCGCGCGCCCGCCGTCGAACACGGCGGCTCCGGTCCCGTCCGCACCCCCTGGAGGTACCCGTGGACAGCGCCGACGGATGGGGAGACGACGTCTACCAGCCCGACGGATCCGAGGTACAGGACGACGCGGGGCTGCTCGACGCCGAGGACACACTGGTGACGGACGGCGTGAGTGACCCCCTGGACCGCGGCTGGTCCCCGCCGGAGCGGCCGTGGGCGGTGGAGCACCGTGGGGTGACCGCCTCGGAACGCCGGGCGGGCGAGACCCTGGACGAGCGCCTCGCCGACGAGCTGCCCGACATCGCCGGATCCGACGGAGACGGCATCGGCGACTGCGAGGGCACCGACGGAGAGCCCCTCGACAACGAGGTGGGTGCCCTGCGCTCCGGCCGACTGGTGGCCCCGAACGAAGGCGCGCACGAGGACGAGGAGAGCGGGCTCATCGCCACGGACATCGGCATAGACGGCGCCGCGGCCTCGGCGGAGGAAGCCGCGATGCACATCGTCGACGAGGACGCCGTGTCCGGCTGACCGGCACGCGTCCCGCTTCTCCCCCAAGGAGTCGCCATGCAGCAGGACAAGCAGCCCGACTACCGCCCCGTGGTGTTCCGCGACCGCGTCGCCGGATACGCGTTCCTCACGCGCTCCACCGCCACGAGCGACCGGACCATCGACTGGGACGACGGCGAGACCTACCCGGTCGTGGACGTCGAGATCTCCTCGGAGAGTCATCCCTTCTACACGGGCAAGGCCCGCACGGTGGACTCCGAGGGCCGCATCGCCCAGTTCGAGCGGCGTTTCGGAGGCGGGGACCAGGGGTCCGGCACAAAGGACAACGGCTGAATGGACGACGGCTGACCGTAACGGGCGCCCCGCGTCGAGCCATGGGCGCCGGTACGGCCACGAAGGAGTCGCGCGACGGTGGTGCGATCCGGGAGGCTCCGGACTCAGATGTAGTTCAGCGCGGCCGCGCAGCCCACGGCTCCCAGCACCATGAACACCGGCGTCAGCACCTTGAGCTCGACCCAGCTGCCCGCGCGGAAGCGCATCGCCTTGGGCGGGCCTATCGGGTACCAGCGCTTGCGGCCGATCGGGATGGGCCAGAGGACCGGGCAGCCGGACACCGTCAGCGCGTCCCCGATGTCGTGCACCAGGGCACCGAGAATGACCGGCAGCCCGAGCCAGAGGTACTCCTGGCCCGGCGCCGTGAACAGCCAGTCCGAGCCGTTGCCCGGCTTGTCCAGAGTCTGCGCGAGGATCCACGAGCTCGTCGCGGCGAGCAGCCAGACCAGGACGTTGCTGCTCGAACCGCGGGCGGCCCGCCAAAGCAAGCCCTCGATGGCGAGCACCATGTGCACGAAGAGGATGCCGAGGACCGCCCAGCGACCGCAGGTGATCGCCAGCGCCGCCGTGCCCGATCCGATCGCCACCGCCCACACCCAGGTGTGCGTCAGCGTGCGGTGACCGCCGCTGCGCCGGGGGTCGCCCGGCTTTCGGGTCCCCTTGTAGGCGGCGTAGGAGAGCTTGTCGACGATCTCGCACAGCCTTCGTGACACCGGTCCGAAGGCATTGGAGATCGTGGCGGCCTTGTGGTCCAGGTCCGGGGCGAGAGCGGCGCCCGCGCAGATCAGGGCGCCGACAAGCAGGACCGGCCAGGGCATGGCATGACCGGCCGCTGCTGCCGCCGCTCCGACGCCGAGCCAGGCCGCGGCCCCCGACAGTGAGTGTGCTGGTCCCATCATGGCCGTTCCCCGCCCCATTCCTCTTGTAACGCTGTCCAGTTGCCCGTGCACGCTGACGCGTCACCGGCGCCACAGCGTAGCGGTCGTGATCTTTGCCCGAACATCCGATTCCCCCATCACGTGCATCGACAGGCAAGATGGGGGCGTGACCCTTATCGATCAGCTGCCGCAGACCGCAGACCCCGACGCCCTCTACGAAGCCTTCGAGTCGTGGGCCGGGGAACGCGGTCTCACCCTCTACCCCCATCAGGAGGAGGCGCTGATCGAGGTTGTCTCGGGTGCGAACGTGATCGTCTCGACGCCCACCGGCTCGGGCAAGAGCATGATCGCCGCAGGTGCGCACTTCGCCGCGCTCGCCCGGGACGAGGTCACCTTCTACACGGCGCCGATCAAGGCGCTCGTCTCGGAGAAGTTCTTCGAGCTCTGCAAGATGTTCGGCACCGAGAACGTCGGCATGCTCACCGGCGACGCCTCCGTGAACGCCGACGCTCCGGTCATCTGCTGCACCGCCGAGGTCCTCGCGTCCATCGCGCTGAGGGACGGCAAACACGCTGATGTCGGTCAGGTCGTCATGGACGAGTTCCACTTCTACGCCGAGGGCGACCGGGGCTGGGCCTGGCAGATCCCGATCCTGGAACTTCCGCAGGCGCAGTTCATCCTGATGTCGGCGACCCTCGGCGACGTCTCGATGTTCGAGAAGGACCTCACGCGCCGCACCGGCCGGCCCACGACCGTGGTCCGCTCGGCGACCCGGCCCGTCCCGCTCTCCTACGAGTACGTGCTCACTCCGCTGACGGAGACCCTCACCGAGCTGCTCGCCACCAAGCAGGCCCCGGTCTACATCGTGCACTTCACCCAGGCGCAGGCCGTGGAACGGGCGCAGGCGCTGATGAGCATCAACATGTGCACGCGTGAGGAGAAGGACCAGATCGCCGAGCTCATCGGCAACTTCCGGTTCACCACCAAGTTCGGCCAAAACCTCTCCCGCTACGTACGCCACGGCATCGGTGTGCATCACGCCGGCATGCTGCCCAAGTACCGGCGGCTGGTGGAGAAGCTGGCCCAGGCCGGTCTCCTGAAGGTCATCTGCGGCACGGACACGCTCGGTGTCGGCGTCAACGTCCCCATCCGTACGGTGCTGTTCACCGCGCTCACGAAGTACGACGGCACTCGGGTGCGCACGCTGCGCGCCCGCGAGTTCCACCAGATCGCGGGCCGGGCCGGACGCGCGGGCTTCGACACGGCGGGCTACGTCGTCGCTCAGGCGCCGGAGCACGTCATCGAGAACGAGAAGTCGCTCGCCAAGGCCGGCGACGACCCGAAGAAGCGCCGCAAGGTGGTGCGCAAGAAGGCTCCCGAGGGCTTCGTGGGCTGGACCGACAACACCTTCGAGAAGCTGATCGCCTCCGATCCCGAACCGCTGACCTCGCGCTTCCGCGTGACGCACACGATGCTGCTCTCGGTGATCGCACGGCCCGGCAACGCCTTCGAGGCGATGCGGCATCTGCTGGAGGACAACCACGAGCCGCGCAAGCAGCAGCTGCGGCACATCCGCCGGGCCATCGCGATCTACCGCTCGCTGCTCGACGGCGGCATCGTGGAGAAGCTCGACGAGCCCGACCCGACGGGCCGCGTCGTGCGGCTCACCGTCGATCTCCAGCAGGACTTCGCGCTCAACCAGCCCCTGTCGACGTTCGCGCTCGCCGCCTTCGACCTGCTGGACCCCGACTCCCCGTCGTACGCCCTCGACATGGTGTCCGTCGTGGAGTCCACGCTGGACGAACCGCGGCAGATCCTCGCGGCCCAGCAGAACAAGGCCCGTGGCGAGGCCGTGGCCGCGATGAAGTCCGACGGCATCGAGTACGAGGAGCGCATGGAGCGGCTCCAGGACGTGACGTACCCCAAGCCGCTGGAGGAACTCCTCTTCCACGCGTACAACACCTACCGCAAGAGCCATCCGTGGGTCGGCGACCACCCGCTGTCGCCGAAGTCCGTGATCCGTGACATGTACGAACGGGCCATGTCCTTCACGGAGTTCGTCTCCTTCTACGAGCTCGCCCGCACCGAGGGCATCGTCCTGCGCTACCTGGCCAGCGCCTACAAGGCCCTCGAGCACACCATCCCGGACGACCTCAAGTCCGAGGACCTGGAGGACCTGATCGCCTGGCTGGGCGAGATGGTGCGACAGGTCGACTCCAGCCTGCTCGACGAGTGGGAACAGCTCGCCAACCCCGAGGTGATGACGGCCGAGGAAGCTCAGGAGAAGGCCGACCAGGTCAAGCCGGTCACCTCGAACGCCCGAGCCTTCCGTGTCCTCGTCCGCAACGCGATGTTCCGCAGGGTCGAGCTGGCCGCTCTGGACAACGTCGACGAACTCGGCGAGATGGACGGCGACTCCGGATGGGACGTCGACGCGTGGGGCGAGGCGATGGACAAGTACTGGGACGAGTACGAGGACCTCGGTACCGGTCCCGACGCCCGTGGCCCCAAGCTGCTCTCGATCGTGGAGGAGCCGCAGAACGGTCTGTGGCGCGTCCGTCAGACCTTCGCGGACCCGAACGGCGACCACGACTGGGGCATCAGCGCGGAGGTCGACCTCACGGCCTCGGACGCCGAGGGCCGTGCCATCGTCAAGGTCACCGACGTCGGACAGCTGTGAGCACAGGAGAATCCCACCGATGACGAACCCAGCCGAGAGGCTCGTCGACCTGCTCGACCTGGAGCAGATCGAGGTCAACATCTTCCGCGGCCTCAGCCCGCAGGAGTCGCTGCAGCGGGTCTTCGGCGGCCAGGTCGCGGGCCAGGCGCTGGTCGCCGCCGGCCGTACCACGGAGGGCGACCGGCCGGTGCACTCGCTGCACGCGTACTTCCTGCGTCCGGGCCGCCCCGGCGTCCCGATCGTGTACCAGGTCGAACGGGTTCGGGACGGACGGTCGTTCACCACACGGCGCGTCACCGCCGTGCAGCAGGGCCGCACGATCTTCAATCTGACCGCCTCCTTTCACAAGCCCGAGGAAGGGAGCTTCGAGCACCAGTTGCCGCCGGCCCGCGAGGTGCCGGATCCCGAGTCCCTGCCGACGGTGACGCAGGAGATCAAGGAGCATCTGGGCGCTCTGCCCGAAACGCTGGAACGCATGGCGCGGCGCCAGCCGTTCGACATCCGCTATGTGGACCGGCTGCGCTGGACGCCCGAGGAGACCAAGGACGCCGAGCCGCGCAGCGCCGTATGGATGCGTGCTGTCGGGCCGCTGGGTGACGACCCGCTCGTGCACACCTGTGCTCTCACCTACGCGAGCGACATGACTCTGCTGGACGCCGTCCGGATCCCGGTGGAGCCGTTGTGGGGACCGCGCGGTTTCGACATGGCGTCGCTGGACCACGCCATGTGGTTCCACCGGCCGTTCCGCGCGGACGAGTGGTTCCTGTACGACCAGGAATCACCGATCGCGACGGGCGGCCGTGGTCTGGCCCGCGGGCGCATCTACGACCTCGAAGGACGCCTGCTCGTCTCGGTCGTGCAGGAGGGACTGTTCAGAGCGCTGTAGGCGGACTCGTCCGGGCTCCTTCGGCGCAGCCGTGCGAGCAGCCTCCGCGACCGCGCGGACTCCGGCGGCGTGAGCGGGGCGTCCGTGACGGTGAGGCGCTCTCGCACGGCGCGCGGAGCACCGGTCGGTGAGAGCCGGGCGGCCGTCGGTGGAGCCGCGGTCGGCCGGCCTGGCGACGACACGTACGCCGGGGCCGGTGCCGGGACGGTCGGGGGGTCCGATGTCGGGCGGGGCACGGGGCGGTCTTCCCTGGCTTCCAGAACGCTCTGCCCCAGGTCGGCCCTCAGCCAGCCGATCTCGTCCGGGTCGTCCGCCCTCGTGATGCGTTCGACGATCAGCGCTCCGGGCGAGTCCGGTGCGGCCTGTGAAACAGGCCCGGGCCGAAGGCGGTTGAGATGGGCGCGCTCGTAGGGGTCCTTGACGACCTCGGCCACGTGGACGGGGTCGAGCAGGGACGCCACCACCGCGGCACGGGCCCAGGGGTCCTGTGTCTGCCTCAGCAGGAACCCCAGGTGGCGGCCACGCCAGTTGCGGGGACGAAGGTCCAGCCCTTCACTCAGCTGATCCCGAAGGGCTTCCGGTGTACGGCCGCTCAGGAGCGGCGCGTTGTGCTCGTCGGTCGCGAACTGCCGCAGTTCCTCGGCGAGGTAGAGCCAGACGACCATCCTGTAGCGGTTGAGATAAAACTTGACCGGCACCACCAGTCCCAGGCGTGCGAGGCGTGCGAAGCGGGCGTTCGTCACGCCCACGAGGGCGGCGCCCTCCGTGGCGCCGACGGCCTTGACCCTCTCGCGCAGCGCCTCCGGGAACCCGGCTTCGGCTCGCACTCGGTCGATCTCCGCACGTGTGATCCGGCGTCCCCCGCCTCCCTCGTCGGGAACCGAGCGCACACAGCCGAGGTTCAGGGCCAGGTCGAACTCGCCTCGCCTGAGTTCCAGTTCCCGTGCGGCCCGGCTGATCGAGAGGGTGGCGGACTGTGTGATGGTGGTCCCGGACATGACGGTCTCCCCTGAGGTGTGGGAGGCTCGCGCCGGTGTGCGCTCGCCTCGGGAAAAACCGTATCCGGCTTGTCGGACATCGTGGCGAGCCTGTGGAAAACCTCAGCCGCGGCGCGGTACCTGCAGGTCAGAGGTCCGAAACGGGCTTGCCTTCCGGCTGTCGAGCGTCCACACGAAGGTGTTCGCCGACGCGGTTCACCAGCAACGTCATCTCGTAGGCGACCTGGCCGATGTCCGCCTCCGCCCCGCTGAGGACGGACAGACAGCTCCCCGTGCCGGCCGCGGTGACGAAGAGCACCGCGTCGTCGAACTCGACCATCGTCTGCCGTACCCGCCCGGCGCCGAAATGGCGGCCGGAGCCCTTGGCCAGGCTGTGCAGTCCCGACGAGACCGCGGCGAGGTGTTCGGCGTCCTCGCGTCGGAGTCCTGTGCTCGCGCCCGTCACCAGCCCGTCGTTGGACAGCACCAGCGCATGCCGAACGTGCTCGACGCGCTCGGTGAGGTCGTCCAGCAACCAGCCGAGTCCCGTGTTCTGTTCCATGATCCGGTCTCCCCGTGTGGTGTTCCCCCCTGGCCGGAGGATTCGACCAGCAAGCCTTCCCCACTGCCGCCGTCCGGGCAAGGCGGATGGGTGGCATGGCAGAGAAGATGGCCGACGAGCAGACGTGAGCGGTGGCGCCGCGGGGCAGCCGCGCGATGGTTCCGCAGGCAGCCGTGCGATGGTGTCGTGGCGCCGGGTGGGGTCGACCAGGATGGCGGGCAGCCTCAGCTGACGGATTCGAGCAGCCGGGCTGTGTGCACTCTCCCCGCGTATTCGACGAGCCGGATCAGCACCTCCTTCCCGGATTCCCGGTCGCGGGCGTCACAGAGGACGACCGGCGTACCTCGGTCGAGGTCGAGGGCGCGGGAGACGTCCTTGGTGCCGTACGTGCGGGCTTCCGGGAAGCAGTTGACCGCCACCACGAAGGGAATCCGGCGGTGCTCGAAGTAGTCCACCGCCGGGAAACAGTCCTCGAGCCGTCGGGTGTCGGCGAGGACGACAGCACCCAGAGCGCCCGTCGACAGTTCGTCCCACAGGAACCAGAAGCGGTCCTGACCGGGTGTTCCGAAGAGATAGAGCGAGAGCCCGGACCGGATGGTGATACGTCCGAAGTCCATGGCCACGGTCGTGGTGATCTTCTGTCCCACGCCGCCGGTGTCGTCGACGGACCGGCCGGCCTCGCTCAGCAGTTCCTCGGTACGCAGCGGCCGGATCTCGCTGACCGCGCCCACCAGGGTGGTCTTCCCGACGCCGAACCCGCCGGCGACCAGTATCTTCAGCGCCATGGCGGTCGGGTCGCCACCCGTGGCGTCGGAGTTCTCGGAGACCATGGATCACTTCTCTCGGGAGTGCCGGCGACCGCCGGCATCGGTGCGTGTGGTACGGGTGAACGAAGCCAGCATCATGACAACTACGGCTCCATCGGGCAGGCTTGGACCGCACATTGCCCCTTGTGACCGGAACACGTCCGTTCCGTGCCCAGGAGCGAGCGCGAAGGACCGTTGTACCGACCGATGTTCATCGTCTAGAGCGCCCTCAGCCCCTCGATCACCTCGCGGAGGATTCGTTCGTCGGGCAGGTGCGCGGGCGGCACCGGCCGGCTGACGATGACGCAGCCGCGTTCCAGGAGGTCGCCCAGAAGCACCCTGACCACACCCACGGGAAGACCGGTGCCCGCGGCCAGTTCGGCGACCGACAGGGTCTCTGTACGGCACAGTTCGACCAGGGTCCGGTGCTCCGGGCCGAGCGAGCTGTCCCCATCGGCTCCCGGCGCTGCCCTGTCGAGCGTGACCAGGGCGATCAGATCGAAATGCGTCCCGGCGGGACCGGCTTTGGTGCGCCCGCCCGTCACGGCGTAGGGGCGGACGAGTGGGCCCGCCTCCTGGTCGTACCACTGGCTGCCCGGCAATGGCGGGGTGCCCGGTGCGTCCTCGGTCATCTGTACAGGCCGTCCTCGGTCATCCTGCCTCGGGCGGCTGTGCGCCGACCCGGGGCGGGGCGTGGAGATGCTCGCCGACACGCTTGACCAGAAGCGCCATCTCGTACGCCACGAGTCCGATGTCGGCGGTGGCGGTGGTCAGGACGGCGAGGCACGAACCGTCCCCGGCCGCGGCCACGAACAGGAAGCCCTCGTCCATCTCCACCATCGTCTGGCGCACCCCGCCCGCGCCGAAGTGGCGGCCGGCTCCCTTGGCCAGGCTGTGGAATCCGGAGGCGACGGCCGCGAGGTGTTCGGCGTCCTCGCGCCGCAGGGCGGTGGACGCGCCCACCGCCAGTCCGTCGTTCGACAGCACGACGGCGTGCCGTACTTCGGTCACACGCAGCACCATGTCGTCCAGCAGCCAGTCGAGTTCGCCGGACCGCTGGGCGCTGCCCGTGCTCGGGTCCTGGATCATGAGGGGTCTCCTTCGCTGCTGTCGCCGCCCTCTTCGGGGCCGGCGGTTGCTCCGACGCCGGGGGACCGGCCGCCGCCGCGTGCCCATCCGGCCCGGTACGCGGCCATGCGCGCCCGTACGAGTTCGGGTGTGCGCTCGTCGTCCTCCGGGGACACCGGGGGTTCCGCCGGCTCGTCGGAACGCTGTCCGCGCAGTTGGGGGGCGAGGTTCGCCTGGCGCACCCGGCGTGGAAGTGCGCCGGAGTCCGCGGAGTCCTCCTCGGGGCGGTGCAGGCGCAGCGGCGCCACTCCCGAAAACGCGGTCTCCTTCGTACCGTTCGTCTGGGGCGGTGCTCCCCGTGATCCGTTCGCCGGCTCCTCGGAAGCCCTCGGTCGCGGTGGGACCAGCGCGGGCCGATCGGTGACGGCCTGGACGGCGTCGCGCACCGGGGCGACCGGCACGCGCGTGTACTCCCTCTCCGGCGGCCCGTCCGTGTCGTGCTCCTGGAGGGAACGTTCCATCGGGCCATCCTGCAGCAGTGCCGTGGGCAGCAGTACTACCGCAGTCGTACCCCCGTAGGGCGAGGTCTGCAGGTGCACCTTGATGCCGTGCCGGGCCGAGAGCCGGCTGACCACGAAGAGGCCCAGCCGGTCGCTGTCGTACAGGTCGAGGGCCTCGGACCGCTCGATACGCAGATTGGCCTCGGCGATCCTCTCCTTGCCCATGCCCAGTCCCCGGTCCTCGACCTCGATCGCATAGCCGTTCGCGACCGGTTCGCCGGTGATCCGCACCCGGGTGTGCGGGGGCGAGAACTGGGCGGCGTTCTCGACGAGTTCCGCCAGGAGATGGGTGAGGTCGGCGACCGCTCCGCCGGTCACGGCCGCCTCGGGGAGTTGCCGTACCTCCACGCGCGCGTAGTCCTCGACTTCGGAGACCGCCGCCCGGACCACGTTCGTGAGCGAGACGGGCCTTCGCCACGCCCGTCCCGGCGCGGCTCCGGAAAGGATGATGAGGCTCTCCGCGTGACGGCGCATCCGCGTGGTGAGGTGGTCGAGGCGGAACAGGTCGCTCAGCTCGTCCGGGTCGTCGGACCGGCGCTCCATGGCGTCCAGGAGATTCAGCTGGCGGTGCACGAGTACCTGGCTGCGCCGGGCCAGGTTGACGAAGACTCCGGAGATACCGCCGGCCAGCTCCGCGCGCTCGACCGCGGCGCGCAGAGCAGCCCTGTGCACGGTGTTCAGCGCCTGGGCGACCTGCCCGGTCTCGTCCTCCGAGGGCCGTCCCGGCGGGGCCTCGTCGTCGACGTCCACCGGCTCTCCCGCGCGCAGCCTGCGCATGGCTTCGGGAAGTTTCCGGCGGGCGATGTCGAGGGCGCCGTCGCGCAGTCCCACGAGTTCGACGACGAGGTCGCGTCCGATGCGTACGGAGATGATCAGCGAGGCGATGACGGCGGCGAGGCCGAAGAGGACCGCGGCGCCGGCCGGGGTGAGCAGGGCGTGCCCGAGCGGGTCGGTCGCGTCCGCGGCACGACGGCCCGCGTCGGCCTCGACCGTACGCATTCCGTCGCTCACCCGCTCGTGAGCGATGCTCCAGGCGGCCTCCGGCGCGGCATCGAGGGCCTTGGGGCCGGGGCGCGAGAGAAGCACCTTGCCCTCGACGGCGCGCACGTCGTCGTAGGCGCTCCCCTGCACGAGGTCGTTCCAGGCGGTTCGTTCGGGCCCGCCGAGGTCCGGCGTCGCGGCATCCGTCAGGGTGCGGCGCGTGTCCACGGCTCCCGTGAACAGCCGCAGCCGTTCACCGTCGAGGGTCCCGGCGAGCCGGGCTCCGCCGAGCACGGCGTCCTCCTGTGCGAGCGCCTCTCGCGCCCGGGAGAATTCGAGGAGGACACGTGCGTCCGTGCGCAGGCCCGTTCCGGAGATGCCGGTGAGCGCACCGTCGACTCCGAATGCCGTCGAAATGGCCCTGGTGTACTCGCCGTACGCCTCTTCCCATCCGGTACGGCGCTCCAGCACACCGGTGCGCAGCGACCGCAGTCGCTCCGTGTCGGCGACGAAGGCGGCGAGGCGCCCGGCGACTCCGTCCGGCAGGTCCGCGCCGTCGGCGACGGTGTTGTGGTCTCCCAGGCGGAGCCTCGCCACGGCGCGGTCGGTGAGTCGAGAGAGGTCCTTGAAGTCGCTCGGCGACAACGCGGCGGGATCGGTCGCATAGCGGACGGCTTCCGCCCGTTCGGCCTGGAGCGCGGCGACCGCGGCGTCCACGGGGGCGCGGACCGTCGAGTCCACGCGCTGCGACTGCCGCAGCCGCGCGATGTCCTGCGCCGTGCTCACGGTGGCGTAGGCCCACAGTGCGAGCAAGGAGACGATGGGCACCATCAGCAGGCTGACGATCTTGGCCCGGACGGTACGGGGCCGGACATGCCACCGTCCCGCGCGCGTGAGCGCTTCGGGCGAGGGTCCGGCGAGGAGGTCCCCCTCGTCCGCCGGCGGACCGGCGTGCGCGCGTCGGCCGCGCCGCGGGGGCGGCGGCTGGGCGCCTGCCGTGATGGTCCTGCGGGGTGTACGCATGGCCTCCTCGATCGGAGAGGTTCGGGGCGTGCCGTCCGGGCCGCGCGGCTCCGGTACCGGCGTCAGCGGGCGGCGCCCTCGACCGGGCGCCGGGCCGACGGGGATGCTTCGGTTCGGCCGGACATCGGGGACAGCGCGACGAAGGCCGCTGTCAGGAAGAGGTAGGAGCCGAGGCCGACGGCGAGGGGAAAGATGAACTGCATCGCCGTGGCACCGGACAGCGGTACGCCGGAGGGGGCGACTCGTACGCTCACGGCCATCATTCCGGTGTAGTGCATGCTGCTCACCGCGCCGCCCATGACGAGGGAGGCGGCGGCGACCGCCACGGGGGACCTGATGGAGAGCGCGGCCCACAGTGCGGCGGTCGCGGCCACCACGGCGATCACGACGGAGAGGGCGACGAGTGCGAGGTCGTAGCGCACCTGGCCGTGCAGCTGCAGTGCCGCCATTCCCAGGTAGTGCATGCTCGCCACGCCGACCCCTGTGGTGAGCCCGCCGAAAACGAGTGCGCGGTGCCGGTCGCGACCGTAGCCGACGGCGAAGAGGCCCGCGCCGACGACGGCCATGGCGACCAGCAGACTGAGGATCGTCAGTGGCACGTTGTAGCGGATCTGCGTGCCCGTGACGCCGAAGCCCAGCATCGCCACGAAGTGCATCGTCCAGATGCCGGTGCCGATCGCGGAAGCAGCCGCGATCAGCCAGTTGCGGCGCGACCTTCCGGTGGCGTCGAGTCCGCGGACCGTGCAGCGCAGCCCCAGTGCGGAGCCTGTGCACGCCATCGCGTACGACAGTACGGGGGTCAGCCAGCCGAAGGCGGCGTGGTCCAGGTGTCCCATGGCCCCGGGACGCTAGTGCGCGCTGGGGCGCACAACTGGGGCGCGTTTCGAAAGCTGTTGCAAAGTGACGAAGGTGTGCGCCCGAGCGATCGCGGCAGGCTCGAACATGTGCACCGCGTCGTCCTTCGTGTCGGTGAGAGATCATGCGGCACATGAGCGACGACCACACACACGTCCAGGAGTTCTTCGGCGCGCGCGCCGCCGACTGGGACAGCCGTTTCCCCGACGACGGGCCCGCCTACGCGGCAGCGGTGGCCCGTATGCGGTTGCGCACGGGTGACCGCGTGCTCGACGCGGGCTGCGGCACCGGGCGCGCCCTGCCCCCGCTGCGAGCGGCCGTCGGCGGCACCGGAGTGGTCGTGGGAGCCGATCTGACCCCGGCCATGCTGGAGGCCGCGGTCCGGGCCGGACGGGACCGCGACGGGAGGCTGCTGCTGGCCGATGTCACCGCGCTGCCGCTGCGCGATGCGTCGCTGGACGCGGTGTTCGCGGCCGGGCTCGTCGCGCACCTGCCGAACCCCGCCGAGAATCTGGTGGAGTTGGCCCGGGTGGTGCGGCCCGGCGGCACACTGGCCCTCTTCCACCCCATCGGCCGGGCTGCGCTCGCGGCCCGCCAGGGCCGGCAGATCACTCCGGACGACCTGCGCGCCGAACACAACCTGGGCCCCTTGCTGGCCGCTTCGGGCTGGGACATGACCTCGTACGTGGACGAGGACGCCCGCTTCCTCGCGCTGGCCGCACGCAGGGGATGACCGCCGGCCCTTCGCCGGAGGCCGCGGGCCCTCCGCCGGGGACGACCGCCGGCCGGATCCGGTGATCAGCCGTCAGGCCGTGCCGGCGACGGCCGCCGCGAACGCGTCGGGGTTGTCGAACATGATGTTGTGTCCGGCACCCGGCACGGCCACGACACGCACCCCCGCCGCTTCCAGACCATCGGCACCCGGCAGTTCGCCACTGAGCTCGCCCTGAAGGAAGACGCGCTCGGCCGTCAGCCCCATGAGCATCCGACGCATCGTCGGGGTGCTGCCCTGGGCGAGTCCTGCCGCCGAGCGGTGCAGGGCGCGTGGATCGGCGAGTCGCATGGTCGCGGCCCAGAGGGGGCCGATCTTTTCGAGCACGCGCGCGTGACCGCCGTTGTCGACATAGTCGTCTTCCTCGTAGGAGGTGATGCCGCTGCTCCCTGCGGTGACCGGGGGACGCGGATCGAGGTTGGCCTCCACCAGGACGAGACGTGAGACGAGCTCGGGGCGGCGATGGGCGAGCACGACCGCGACGGAGCCGCCCATGCTGTGCGCGACGAGTTCCGCCCCGGCGACATGGGCCGCGTCCAGGACTGCCGCCAGAGCCGTGGCATGGTCCTCCAGGGTGTAGCCGAAGTCGGCGGGCCGGTCGCTGATGCCGTGGCCGGGCAGGTCGACGAACAAGGTGCGCCGCCCCGCCAGTTCGGGCCGGGCCGCGATGTGGGCGTTGTAGACCGTCGAGGCCGACCCCAGGCCGTGCACGTACACGCGTGCGGGTCCACCACC
This sequence comes from Streptomyces sp. NBC_00386, assembly GCF_036063235.1. Taxonomy (NCBI): domain Bacteria; kingdom Bacillati; phylum Actinomycetota; class Actinomycetes; order Kitasatosporales; family Streptomycetaceae; genus Streptomyces; species Streptomyces sp. NBC_00386. The sequence goes on along the minus strand of NZ_CP107950.1, from coordinate 8,071,117 downwards.
CGCCGCCTCCGTCCAGCGGATCATGCTGCCCCTGCCGTCGAACTCCGCCTGTCGCATAGCGCTCTCCCCTGTCGCAGTTCCTTCGTCTTCCACAGCCCGAAGAGCATACATCGGTTACGATGTATTGCTGGAGCGATGTACAACGTTGGTGCGGCAGAATGTGGTCATGCTGGAGCTGGCCATCCTCGGATTCCTGTACGACGCCCCGTTGCACGGCTATGAGCTGCGAAAGCGCATCACCGCGCTGACGGGGCATGTGAAGCCGGTGGCGGAGAGCACGCTGTATCCCGCGATCAAGCGGCTGGAGAACACGCAGCTGCTGGAACGCGCCACACAGCCCGGCTCCGTCGCCGCCCCCCGTCACGTCCTGACGCTCACCGAGGAAGGCCGGCGCGAGCTGCGCCGCAGGCTCGCGGAACCGTCGCGGCGGGACATCACGGACGAGAACCGCTGGTTCGCGGTGCTCGCCTTCCTCAGACATCTGCAGGACCCCGTGGCGCAGGCCGGCGTGCTGCGCCGCAGGCTGGCCTTCCTGGAGGAGCCCGCGAGCTTCTTCTACGACGGCGACCGACCATTGCGAGCCGAGGAGCTGGACGACCCCTTCCGGCGCGGCATCCTCACCATCGCGCGGGCCACCAGCCAGGCCGAACTGGCCTGGCTGCGGACCACCCTCGGCTCCCTCGACGCGGCCGGCCACTGACACCGGATCCCGGTTCACCGGGCCGCCCCCCTTCTGCCGCCGCAGCTCCATCTCTACGTTGAGTAGCAGCAACCGCACGATCGGCGATCACGCAGGGGACGGTGACCGGATGTCCGGCATATTCGGCAGGCTCCGCTCCATCGGGCGCAGGACCGCGGCCGAGCGGCCCGAGAGGTCCGCGCGGGAGTCGGCCCGGAAGGAGAGAAAGCGCACATACAACCTGTTCGAGGCGGCCGCGGTGTACGTGGCCGCGTGCGCGGAGGACGACCAGGAGCAGATCGACGAGGCAGCCGCCTGGGTGTCGCCGGAGGCGCTGTCCTTCGGGGTCAACGAGCTGGCCTGCCGGGCCGTTGTCGCTCTCGCCCGCGAACGCGACGAGTCGCCGCAGGCGGTCGCCCGCACCCTGCTCGGACTGCCCGCGGCCTGACCGGGCGGGTCCGCAAGGGCGTTTCGCCCCCGTCCAGCCGGATAGCTGCAGCTCCACACGGGTTTCGGGCCCGTGACAAGCGCCTTCCCGTCGCTTAGGGTGCGCCGACAGATGGAGCGATCGGGAGGCTGGAATGGCCGGGACGGACGAAGACGCCGTCGCCACCGTGGACGACGACGCGCTGTATGTGCTGACCGCGGTGTTGCTGACGCCGGCGAAGTTCCCCAGCGTGCTCGGTGACGACTACCCGGAGGCCTGCGCGACGCTCGACCTCGCGCCTCTCGCGGAGGGGTACGGGCTGGTGCTCGGCCAGGACGGGGAGGGCGCACGCTGGACCGTCGTCATCGACGACGTCTCCCTGGTCGCCGTCGCCATCGCGTCCTGGGACTGCGGGATGGAGCACGAGCTGTCGCCGGACGAGCGGACGGTCGTGGCCGCGCTGCCCGGCTGGCCCCTCGATGTCGCCGTCTCGGCCCCCGGGGTACCGGCTCCGCACGACCCCTCGGCCGAGCTCACGGAGCGGTCTCCGCTCAGCCCGCCGGACACCACCTCCTGGGGGCCGGCCCAGCGACGCCTCGGTGCCGACGAGATCGCGCTCCAGTGGGCCATGTGGCGCGACCAGATCGACGACAGCGAGTTCGCGGCCTCGGAGGGCGCCGAGAACGCTTCTGACGACGCTCAGGACTCTCAGGGCGGAGACGGGAAAGAGGGCGAGGACCAGAAGGGCGTGAACCGTGCCGGGATCCGCCGCGTTCTCGCCGAGGTCCGCTCGTACGTGGACACACCGCCCCCGCTGGGCCGTGTCCGCTCGTCCTTCGCGACGGGCGACGCCCGTACCCTGCGCGCCGACGGCCCCGGCTGGTCACTGGTCGCCAGGACCGACGACATCGCTTTCGTCCTGCTCGACGAGGAACCCGGCGAGGTTCTGCCCGTCGGACGCGGGCCGGAACTGCCCGGCCTCCTGGAGGCCCTGGACAAGATGGCGGTGCGCCCGAGCTGAGTGGCCGCGTCACAGGAATCCCGGTGACGCGGCCTTGCCCGTTCCCCTGCGTCAGTCGCGTCGGTCCCTCCGCTCACCGGCCACGGTGAGCGGAGGGACCGCCGACGGAAGACCTGGCGCCGGGCGGCCACTCCTCAGCGGCCGAGCTCCTTGCGGGTGACACGGCGCAGCCTGCGCCGCTGCGAGGGATCCAGCGCCAGATACGCGGCCGCCGGAACTCCCAGCACGATCAGGAAGGCGGCCCACCAGGGCAGCCAGATCAACAGAATCAGGCCGACCGCCACACCTCCTGCGGCGATCTTCGCGTTCTTCGACATGTGTCGCCTCCTCCGCGGCTGCTGCCGCTCTCTGTCCTGAGAACGGGTCCCCGCGTCCCACGGTTCCGGACCGCGACCCTGATACGTCCCTGACGCGTGCCCCCTACTCAACCCTGAGAGGACACCGGGTGGCCCCGCACACCGGGGCCATCGGGCCCGGTGCACAGGATCATGACTGGCCGCGCGGCGTTCGACGGAGACCCGATCATTGGTTGACGCGCGGCGTTCACCCTCGCGTCGCAATCCGTTCGGCATCGAGGCCAACTCTGACCGCTGTCAACGAAGTTGTGGCTCAGGAGGCCTGATGTCCCCGCATGTCGCCGGCAAGCACCGCATCCACCGATCCGTCACCCTGGGCGTGCCGCTCGCCGTGCTGGCCGCCTTCGTGATGGCCGGCACCGCGGACGCCACGTCCGGACCGGCGCAGCCGCGCGTGACGCACACCGCGACGCTCGGGAACATCCCGCTCGGCACGTTCAGCAACGCGCTGCTGCCCGGCACCGTGGGCGACGACCGCGGTGTCGACCTCGGCGGCATCGGCAGCGACATCTACCCGACCGGACGCAAGGGCGAGTTCTGGACGGTCACCGACCGGGGGCCCAACGGCCAGATCAAGGTGGCCGGCACGAAGCGGCGGACGTTTCCGGTTCCGGGCTTCGACCCGGCGATCGTGAAGATCCGGGTGTGCGGTGACAGCATGAAGGTCATCGACTCGATCCCGATCACCACATCGTCGGGGAAGCCGGTCACCGGGCTGCCCAACCAGGCGGGACGCGACGAGGCGCCGTACTCCTACGACGCCCAGACCTCCCTTCCGTACAATGCGAACGGTCTGGACACCGAGGGCATCGTGCGGGCGAAGGACGGCTCGTTCTGGCTGGTCGACGAGTACAGCCCGTCGCTGGTGCATGTCTCCGCGCGTGGGAAGGTCCTCACGCGCTATGTTCCCAAGGGTCTCAAGCTGACCGGCACGGACTATCCGGTCGTCGAGGCACTGCCTGCCGTACTGCTCCACCGCAAGACCAACCGCGGTCTCGAAGGGCTCGCCCAGCTCCCCGACGGTGATCTCGTGATGGCGCTGCAGAGCCCTCTCTCGCTGCCCGACGCGGCGGCGGGCGAGGCGTCGCGCACGACGAGGCTGCTGCGCTTCTCCCCCAGGAAGCACGCCGTGACCGCCGAGTACGCGTACCGCTTCGACCCGGTGAACGTGGTCGACCCGAGCGAGGACGACACGTCCGAGCTGAAGATCTCCTCCGTGGTGGCCATCGGCGGCGACCGACTACTCGTGGAGGAGCGCACCGACAAGGCGGCCCGTCTGCAGTCGGTGCGGCTCACCCGGGACGCGAACATCCTCGGCGGCCCGTACGACAGCGACACCACGTCGCCGTCGCTGGAGCAGCTGGACGACCCGGCGTCGGCCGGCGTTCCGGTGCCGGCGAAGCGTCTGGTCGTCGACCTGGGGACCGTCGCCGGGGTGCCCGGCAAGATCGAGGGCGTCGCGCGCGTGGACCACGACACCCTCGCCCTCATCAACGACAACGACTTCGGGATGACCGACGGGACGGGCGCCTTCGACGCACAGGGGCGGCTCGTGGACAGCGGTATCGAGACGACCGTCACCTACGTGCGGCTGCCGCGCGGGATCTGATCCCGAAACCCTTCGGGGCGGCACGCGTGCGTGGACGATGGACAGACACGCGCGCGTGCCGCTCACTTCAGCGGCCCGGTGAGCTTGTGGGTCCCCTTGCCGACGCCCGCGGCCAGGCTGCACGTGACTTTGTCGATGCCGGTCTCGTAGCTCCCGGTGTCCGGGTACTGCACGAGTGTCTCGCGCACCGTACCGGCCGCTTGATACGTCGCCTTTTGCTCCAAGGGGGCCTTGCACAGCGCGGACGCTGCCTTCTTGAGGGCCGCCTCCGTCGTGTAGGTGCCGTTGAGCTCGGAGACCTTCACGACCTCGGCGTCGTGCGGCTGGGTGCACTCGCGCCTGGCGGCCTGTCCGGGCAGGGCGTCGTCCGTGTCGAAACAATCGCCCTTCCGAAGCAGGTAATAGGGCACCTCGTCGTCCGCGAGGGACGGGAAGAGGGACCGCAGGTCGCTGGGTACCAACCCGGTGGGCAGGTCCGAGGGAAGCGACGGCACGACGCTGGGCAGGCTCGAGGGAAGCGACGGAAATCCGGACGGGAGACTCAGCGAGGGACCGGGAGACCGCTCGGTGCTCTCGGTGGGGGACTTCTTGCCCTTGCCGCCGCCACCTGTGGCCGCAACGGCCACGGCCACGATGATGCCGACGCCGACGATCACTGCGATGACAAGGAGCAGGCTGTTGCGCCGCCGCCCTCCGCGGTGACCACCGGGCCCGAACGGCGGTCCGGGCGGCGGTCCAGGTGGCGGAGGTGGCGGCCATCCGCCGCCGCTCTGCCCCGGAGGCAGGCCGCCGCCTTGATCCGGCGAACCGTGGTCCCCGGATGAAGGGCCGTAACCCCCCGGAGGAGGGCCGAAGCCACTCGGTGGAGGTCCGTACCCCCCAGAGGACGGAGGGCCATAGCCACCCGACGCCGGAGGACCGTACCCCCCGGATTCCGGAGGACCGTAACCCCCTGACGACGGAGGCCCGTAGCTCCCTGAACGCGAGCCTTGGACATCACTCCCAAAAGGGTCTGTGTCTCGCTGTGACCGTGGAGACTGAGGCGGTTCGGGCGGCATGGCCATACCACCAAGAGTCGCCTCGAATCCGGTCATCGCGCGACCCCTGTGCGGAAGTTGATACGGACTCATGCCCTGGATCGCATGATTCCGGGAATCTCCACACGAGGACCGGACACTGAGGCGTGCGGGCCGGACCCGCCGGAGGGCGGGTCCGGCCCAACGGGAGCGGTTCGGTCAGCCGCGCGCGCCCAGGAGGTGGTCCATCGCCAGCTGGTCGAGCTGCTCGAAGGCCATGCCGCGCGCGGCGGCGGCCTCGACGTCGAAGTCCTCGAACGCGGCACGGTCGGCGAGCAGCCCCGCGAGGCCGTCCTCGGCGGTCGGCTGCGCCAGCTCGTGCAGACGCGAGGCGCGCAGTGCCGCCTGGACCTCGGGGTCGGCACGGAACGCCGCCGTGCGCTCGCGCAGGATCAGGTAGTTGCGCATGCAGCCCGCAGCCGACGCCCACACGCCGTCGAAGTCCTCGGTCCGCGGCGGCTTGAAGTCGAAGTGCTTCGGGCCCGCGTAACCGGCGGTCTCCAGGAGGTCGACCAGCCAGAAGGCGGACCGCAGATCGCCCGCGCCGAACCGCAGGTCCTGGTCGTACTTGATGCCCGACTGACCGTTGAGGTCGATGTGGAACAGCTTGCCCGCCCACAGCGCCTGCGCGATGCCGTGCGGGAAGTTCAGTCCGGCCATCTGCTCGTGACCGACCTCGGGGTTGACGCCGTACAGCTCCGGACGCTCCAGGCGCTCGATGAAGGCGAGGGCGTGGCCGACCGTGGGGAGCAGGATGTCGCCGCGGGGCTCGTTCGGCTTGGGCTCGATCGCGAACTTCAGGTCGTAACCCTGTGAGGTCACGTACTCACCGAGGAGGTCGAAGGCCTCCTTCATGCGGTCGAGGGCTACCCGCACGTCCTTGGCTGCGCCGGACTCGGCTCCCTCGCGGCCGCCCCAGGCGACGTACGTCTCGGCGCCGAGCTCGACCGCCAGGTCGATGTTGCGGACGGTCTTGCGCAGCGCGTAGCGGCGCACGTCACGGTCGTTCGAGGTGAACGCGCCGTCCTTGAAGACGGGATGCGTGAACAGGTTGGTGGTGGCCATCGGCACCTTGAGGCCGGTGGCGTCCAGGGTCTGCCTGAACCGCTTGATGTGCGACTCGCGCTCGCTGTCCGAGGATCCGAAGGGGATCAGGTCGTCGTCGTGGAAGGTCACTCCGTAGGCACCGAGCTCGGCCAGTCGCTGTACGGACTCGACCGGGTCCAGGGCGCGCCGGGTGGCATCGCCGAACGGGTCCCTTCCCTGCCAGCCGACGGTCCACAGGCCGAAGGTGAACCTGTCATCGGGGGTGGGCTGGTAGTTCATGCCGCGGCTCCTTGCTAGCTCCGACTATTTCGTCATGGCAGTTTACAAATTAGTATGCGGACGCATCTCTGGGAAGAGACGAAGTAGGAAACCTGGTCACATCGGTCCGGGGACGAACCGCGGGATCCGGGCCGCGGCAGGTCCGGACACCCCCGTGAACAGCACAGATCCCATGACCAGCACAGATCCCGCGGAGCCGCGGAAGAGGGAGAGTCCGATGTCAGCAGCCGAGGGTCCGCTCGTCATCGGGGTGGACTCGTCCACCCAGTCCACCAAGGCCCTGGTCGTCGACGCGTCGACCGGACAGGTGGTGGCGAGCGGCCAGGCGCCGCACACCGTCTCCACCGGAGCGGGCCGCGAGAGCGACCCCCGCCAGTGGTGGGACGCGCTCTGCGAAGCGCTGCGCCAGTGCGGCGACGCCGCCCGTGAAGCGGCGGCCGTGTCGATCGGCGGGCAGCAGCACGGGCTCGTGACGCTCGACGCCCAGGGCGAGCCCGTACGCCCCGCCCTGCTGTGGAACGACGTGCGCTCGGCGCCCCAGGCCCGTCGGCTGGTCGCAGAGCTCGGCGGCCCGAAATCCTGGGCCGAGCGGACCGGCAGCGTGCCGACCGCGTCCTTCACGGCCACGAAGTGGGCCTGGCTGGCCGAGCACGAGCCCGACGCCGTCCGGGCGACGGCAGCGGTGCGGCTGCCCCACGACTACCTCACCGAACGGCTCACCGGACAGGCCACCACCGACCGCGGGGACGCCTCGGGCACCGGGTGGTGGGCCTCCGGGAACGAGGCGTACGACGAGGAGGTCCTCGCCCACATCGGGCTCGACCCCGCTCTGCTCCCCCGCGTCGTCCGGCCGGGCGAGGTGGCTGGGACAGTGCATGCCAGGGGAGAACTGCCGTTCTCCAAGGGCACCCTGGTCGCGGCCGGAACCGGGGACAACGCGGCCGCCGCACTCGGCCTCGGGCTGCGCTCCGGCACCCCGGTGATCAGCCTCGGCACTTCGGGGACCGTGTACGCCGTCTCGACACACCGCCCGGCCGACCCGACCGGCACGGTGGCCGGGTTCGCGGACGCGCGCGGCGACTGGCTCCCGCTGGCCTGCACGCTGAACTGCACGCTGGCCGTCGACCGGTTCGCCGCGCTGCTCGGCCTCGACCGCGAGGCCGTCGAGCCCGGCTCCTCGGTGACGTTTCTCCCGTTCCTGGACGGCGAGCGCACACCGAACCTGCCGCACTCCTCGGGGCTGCTGCACGGACTCAGGCACGACACGACGGGTGGGCAGCTGCTCCAAGCCGCGTACGACGGCGCTGTGCACTCCCTGCTGGGCGCCCTCGACCTGGTACTGGACGCGGACGCCGACCGTTCGGCGCCGTTGCTCCTGATCGGTGGCGGGGCGCGGGGCAAGGCCTGGCAGCAGACCGTACGCCGGCTCTCGGGTCGACCCGTGCAGGTGCCCGAGGCCAGAGAACTGGTCGCACTCGGCGCCGCTGCGCAGGCGGCAGGTCTGCTGACGGGCGAGGACCCGGCAGCGGTGGCCCGGCGCTGGGACACCGCCCGCGGGCCGGTGTTCGATGCCATGGAACGGGACGAGGAGACGCTGGCGCGGATCACCGGGGTACTCTCCGACGCGGCCCCGCTGCTCGAACGGGAGCCGAACAGGAACTGACCAGGACCAGGCGTGCCGCCCCGGCGTGACCGGCTCTCGCGAGTTGGCGTCCCCTCCCGCGTGAGCGGTACCGGCCCGGGGCGGCCCGGTGGCCCGCTCGAAGCGGGACCACCCGGTGGGAACCCGCACCGAGACAGGCCGACGGGACGGCCGGACGAGGACTGACGGAAGCATGACCGCACCGCTGCACGAGGCCCATCCGACCGGTTCCGGCCGACGACTGCCCGACACCCAGCAGGGCATGCGCCGCCGCAACCTCTCGCGCGTCATGCACACCGTCAGCGACGAGGGGCCGCTGTCGCGTGCCGCCGTCGCCTCCCACATCGGTCTGACCCGGGCGGCCATATCCACCCTGGTGGACGAACTGATCCGCACGGGGCTCCTCGAAGAACTGGGGCCCGAGCGGCCGGGCAGAGTGGGACGTCCTGGCTCGGCGCTCGCCGTCAGCGGGCACGGTCCCGCCGGGATCGGCGCCGAGGTGGGCGTCGACCATCTCGCGGTGTGCGCGGTCGATCTCCGGGGCGCCGTGCGGGCCCGTGCCGTACGGCACGGCACGAACCGCGGCCGGGCGGCCGGGCCGGTGATCCAGGAACTGACGGCGCTGGTACGGCAGATCGTCGCCGAGGCCGACCGGGAAGGGCTGTGGCCCGCCGGCCTCGCCGTCGCCGTCCCCGGGCTCGTCGCCCGTGACGCCCGGACGGTGGTCCAAGCCCCGAACCTCGAGTGGCACGACACGGACCTCGGTGAGCTGCTGCCCGCCGAGTGGCCCTTGACCGTGGACAACGAAGCGAACTTCGGCGGCCTCGCGGAGCTCTGGCTCGGCGACACGACCCCGCGCGACTTCCTGCACGTGTCCGCGGAGATCGGCATCGGTGCCGCGGTACTCGTGGACGGGCAGCTCCTGCGCGGGACCCGTGGTTTCGCGGGCGAGTTGGGGCACGTTCCGGTACGTCCGGAGGGACCGGAGTGCCCGTGCGGCGGCCGCGGTTGCCTCGAACAGTACGCGGGCGAGGAGGCCGTTCTGCGTGCCGCCGGTCTCGAACCCGGCGAGGACCGGGTCGGGCTGCTGTCCCGGCGTGCCGCCGACGGCGATCCGGACGTGCGCCGTGCCCTGCGCGACGCCGGCACCGCGCTCGGCATCGCTCTGACCGGGGCGGTCAACCTGCTGGACCCGGAGACGGTCGTGCTGGGCGGGGCCCTCGCCGGGCTCGCGCCCTGGCTGCTTCCCTCGCTGGAGGACGAGTTGGCGCGGCGTACGGCGGGTCCCGCCTGCCCCGTGTCCGTATCCCGTCTGGGATCCGAGGGGCCGCTGCTCGGTGCGGCGCATTCGGTGGTGCGCGCGGTGCTCGACGACCCGGCGGCGGTGGCGGGCCGGTCGTAGGCGGAACGCCGACCGGTCGCAGTCGGGACCCCGGCCGGCCGTCGGCGAACCCCTACCAGTCGCAAGCGGCACGCCTCCCGGCCGTGTACGGGACGCCGGAGAGGCGTTGCACGGAACGGCCGGATGGACACGAAAACATCGGCCGGGGGCGTTCCCCCTCGCGGGTGATCGCGTTGTCCACAATCCGCGGGCCGTCCACGGACTCGCGCCCGCCTCTTCCTGCCCAACCGGCAAGCGCCGTACCGTAATTCACGCGAGGCGCAGCCGTCCTGCCGGGGGCTGTGTTCCGGTCGGATCGGGGGGTTCAGATGTCGGAGGAGGCAGTTCCGGGTCTGCGGCGTGAGGCGATCGGCCTGCGCGAGGTCCTGTTCCAGAGCATCACGGCGATGGCACCGGCTGCGGCCGTCGCCGCGTCCATCCCGTCGGGAGCGGCGTTCGCGGGCGGCAGTCTTCCTCTGTCCGTGCTGATCGCCCTGGTGGCCTGTCTGTTCACCGCGTCGTGCGTGGCCGAACTGGCACGGGAGATGCCCGCCGCGGGGTCGGTGGCCACCTACACCGCGCAGGGGCTGCATCCGTCCGCGGGATTCCTCGTGGGCTGGGGCTATGTGTTCGTCGAGGCCCTGGTGCCGCCGCTGCTCCTTCTCCAGCTCGGGTTCACCACCGCGGGCACACTGCACCAGGAATGGTCCTCGTACCCGGGCGACCTGTGGTGGCCCTGGTCGCTCGCGGGCGCGGCGGTCATCGCGCTGGCGGGCTATCGGGGAGTGCGCGCCTCGGCCCGCTTCGGTACCGTCCTCGGCGTCTTCGAGGTGCTGGTCTTCCTCGTCTTCGCGGTGTGGCTGATCGTCAAGGCCGGCGGGGACAACACGCTGTCGGTGTTCGGCACGTCCCACACCGCCACGGGCTACGACGGGATCAGCGGCGTGTTCGCGGGATCGGTGTACACCGTGCTGGCCTTCGCCGGGTTCGAGGCGGCGGCCCCGCTCGCGGAGGAGACCAAGGACCCGCGCCGCACGATGCACCGGGCCGTCCTCGGCGCGGCGCTCGCCATCGGTCTCGTCTACGTCCTGACGACGTACGCCATGTCGGTGTACTTCGGTCCCGACCGGTTCGCGGGATTCGGGGCCTCCGGTGCCGCCTCGTGGGAAGGAGTCGCTCGCGCCTCCTTCGGGCTGTTCTGGGTGCTCGTGTTCCTCGCTGTGGTCAACTCGACGATCGCCAACGCCAACGCGTGTGCCACCGTCTCCACGCGCACGGCCTTCGCCTTGGCTCGGATCAGGGTCTTTCCCGCGCTCTTCGCGCGCGTGCACCCCAGACACCGCTCCCCCGCGGCCGGGGTAGCCGTACAGACCGCCGTGACCGTGGCGGCGATGCTGGGACTCGGCCTCGCGTACGACCCCGTGACCGCGTTCCTGCTCCTCGCGACCGTGATCGTCACCGTGGTGATCGGCGTGTACATCGTGGTCAATCTCGCCTGCGCTGGCTACTTCCTGCGCCGCAGACGCGAGTTGCTCAAACCGGTGCGGCACCTGGTGTTCCCGCTGCTCGGCATCATCGCCTTCGTTCCCGCCCTGCTGACGGCCGCGGGTCTGCCGGTCTTCGACTTCGTGACCGAGCTGACCCCGCCCGTGTCGTACGCCGGACCGGTCGTGGGTGTCTGGATGTCGGCCGGTGTCGTGATATTGATCTTCCTGCTGCGCCGCCACCCCGGGCGCATAGCCGAGACCGCCCGTGTCCACCTCGACGAGACCTCGACCCCCGCCCCTTCGCAGAGCGGAGTTGTGCAGTCATGAGCGACCCCCGGATCCTGACCGTGCGCCCCACGCCGGACGAGTTCGCCTGGACGTTCGGCGGGGCACCTCCCGTGGCGCGCATCGCACCGGGCACGGTCCTCGATCTCTACACCGAGGACTGCTTCGCGGGACGGGTGCGCTCCGAGAAGGACTTGGTCTCCGAGGTGTGCGAGTTCCCGTTCCTCAATCCGCAGACAGGTCCCTTCCATGTCGAGGGAGCGGAGCCCGGTGACACGGTCGCGGTCCACTTCGTCTCGATCGAACCGGCCCGTGACTGGGCGGCGTCGACGACGGTCCCGCTCTTCGGCGCCCTGACCTCCACGCACACCACCGCGTCCCTCCAGCCACCGCTGCCGGAGACCGTGTGGATCTGGCAGCTCGACCGGCAGCGGCGGACCGCGCTGTTCAGCGCGCGGGACAGCGACCTCCAGGTCGAACTGCCGATGGATCCGATGCACGGCACCGTGGGTGTGGCGCCCGCGAACCTGGAGGTCCGCTCCGCCCTGGTGCCCGACGCGCACGGCGGAAACATGGACACGCCGGAGATGCGGGCCGGAGTGACCTGCTACCTCGGGGTGAACGTCGAAGGCGCCCTGCTCAGTCTGGGCGACGGGCACGCGCGCCAGGGTGAGGGCGAGACCTGTGGAGTCGCGGTCGAATGCGCGATGAACACGGTGGTGATCGTCGAGCTTCTCAAGGGAGTCGCCACCCCCTGGCCGCGTATCGAGTCCGACACCCACATCATCTCGACCGGCTCGGCACGCCCGCTGGAGGACGCCTTCCGGATATCCCAGCTCGACCTCGTGCAGTGGCTGGTGCGCGACTACGGGTTCAGCGAGCTGGACGCGTACCAGTTCGCGACACAGACGGTCGAGTCTCCCCTCGCGAACGTCTGCGACACCAACTACACGTGCGTCGCCAAGCTCCGCAAGGAATGGCTGCCCGCGCGTGAGACCCATCGCGGACTGCACGCCCGGCTGCGGGAGACAGCCGCGGCACTCCGGCACTGATCGCGCGCTCCGCGCGGTCCGGAACCTGAACCGGCACCCCCGCGTCCGGTATCCGCGCCGGCATGCCCGACTCCGGGCCGCGGATTCACGGCCCCGACCCCCCAACCGACGAAAGGCCAACTCTCCATGGAACGAGCACGGTCGTTCCCGAGCCGACGGCGGCTGCTCAAGGGCGCGGCCCTCGCGGCCCTCCCCTACGCGTTGCTACCCGATACCAAGGCGGCCGCGCAGCCGGCGGCCGTCGACTATCCGGGCGCCGACTGGAATCCGGCAACCAGCTCCAACTACACGGAGTCGGACCGCCCCTACAGCTACGAACTCGACTATGTGGTCATCCACGTCACCCAGGCCACGTATGCCACGACCCTGTCCATCTTCCAGAATCCGCAGAAGAAGGTGTCCGCGCACTATCTCGTGCGCTCGGCCGACGGCCATGTCACCCAGTGCGTGAGAGAGCGCGACGTCGCCTGGCACGCGGGCAACTGGGACTACAACACCAGAAGCATCGGTATCGAGCACGAGGGCTGGGTGGACCGGCCCGCCTACTTCACCAACGCGCTCTACGAGGAGTCGGCCAGGCTCACCGCCACGATCTGCGACCAGTACGGGATCCCCAAGGACCGCGCCCACATCCTCGGTCACTACGAGGTGCCGGGCACCGATCACACCGATCCCGGGCCGAACTGGGACTGGACGCGCTACATCAGGCTCGTCAACTTCGCCTGACCAGGGGCGGCCTCGCGGTGATCCGGACGGACGAGCCGCGAGGCACCGGGCGGAAGGGGAGCGTCACACGGGTTGTCCAGGCCCGCACCGGGAGTGACGATGGGACCCAGTCGCATCGCCTTCCGGGAGGCCGAGTTGACCGATCCTTGGGTGGCCCTGGAACCGGGCGCCGATCCCGCCGAACGGGTTCGGCTGATGCGCCGCGCGTACGAGTCGTTCACCGAGGCCGGCACGGTGCCGCGGCCGGTGCGTGCCGTGGTCGCCGAGTCGTGGCGGCGTTCGGCGCGGGCGGGCGTCGTTCCGGAGGGCACCGCAAGGGTGGAACTCATGGACGGGGAACTCGGTTCCTACCGGGCGGAGCATCCGCTCGCGCGGGTGATGCCGCTGTTCCGGGAGCTCATGGGGACGTTCGCGGCGGACGGGGAGCACCTGCTGGCCGTATGCGACGCGCAGGGCAGGCTCCTGTGGGTCGAGGGCCATCCCGGAACACGACGGCAGGCCGGACGGATGAACTTCGTGCCGGGCGCGCGGTGGTCGGAGTCGGCGGTCGGAACGAACGCGCCGGGCACGGCGGTCGCCGTCGACCGGCCGGTGCAGGTGTTCGCGGCCGAGCATTTCTTCCGGCGGGTGCAACCCTGGACCTGTGCGGCAGCCCCTGTGCACGATCCACGTACCGGACGGGTGCTCGGCGCGGTGGACATCACCGGCGGGGACGGGCTCGCGCATCCGCACAGCCTCGGCTTCGTACAGGCGGTGGCGCGAGCCGCCGAGGCTCATCTGGCGCTGCTCGCACCGCCGCAGGCCCTAGCCGACTCCCTCGAACTGACCGCACTGGGACGCGACGAGGCTCAACTGGTGTCGGACGGGCGGAAGATCAGGCTCAGCCGTAGGCACAGCGAGATCCTGGTGCTGCTGGCCCGGCACCCGGAAGGCATGACGGGCGACGAGTTGCAGTGCGCGCTCTATGAGGACGAGTCGGTGACGCCGGTGACTCTGCGGGCCGAGCTGGCGCGGCTGCGCAGAATTCTCGGTCCCGGGCTGCTGGGGTCACGTCCCTACCGGCTCACCCGGCCGGTCGAGTCCGATGTGGCGGTGGTGGAACGGCGGCTCGGCAGCGGCTCGGTGACGGCGGCCGCGGCGGTGTACGCCGGGCCGCTGCTGCCGGGCTCGACGGCACCGGCGGTGACCCGGTTGCGGCGACGCCTCGCCGACGGGCTGCGCACGGCGATCATCGCCCGGCGGGATCCCGACCTGCTGGCCGACTGGGCCCGTGCGCCCTGGGGCGAGGACGATCTCGACGTCTGGCGGGCGCTGTCCGCACTGCGCCCGGCGGCGTCGGTACACGCGCGGGTGGCGGAGCTGGAGTCCGAGCAGGCCGCACCGGCCGGATGGGCACACTCCGCACGCAACGGCCGGATGCGAACGCAACCGCGCTGACGGAGCGGGACGGGCCACTTGCGGGGCGGAGCGGCGTGCCTGGGCCCAAGTCCGAGATCGGGCCCAGTACCGAAGCCAGGCCCGGGGCGCCGGGGCGCCGGGCTTAAGTTCGGGCTCTGTTCCAGGTCCAGGCCTGGTTCCAAGTCCCGGGTCCGAGTCGGGGGCGGCTCAATTCCGGGCCCGGTTCCAAGTCCCGGGTTCAGGTCCGAGGCCGGGTTCGAGTCCGGTTTCGGTCGCAGGTCCTGGTCCTGGTGCCGGTCCCGGCCCTGGTCTGCGCAACGTCCTTGCAACGTCCGGGTTTCTAGCCTCGTGGCGAGAGCTGCCCAACGGCGGGCAGCGCTTCTCCGGGAGGCAACCAGCATGACCCGTTACGCGGCACCCGGCACCGAGGGCGCGATCGTCTCCTACCAGGCGCGGTACGACCACTTCATCGGCGGAGAATACGTGGCGCCGGCTCGCGGTCAGTACTTCGAGAACCCGAGCCCGTTGAACGGGCAGCCGTTCACCGAGGTCGCGCGAGGCACGGCCGAGGACGTGGAACGCGCACTGGACGCGGCCCACGCGGCGGCGCCCGCGTGGGGGCGCACCTCCGTGACCGCACGCGCCGACATCCTGCTCAAGATCGCCGATCGGATGGAGGCGAATCTGGAGAAGTTGGCGGTCGCCGAGAGCTGGGAGAACGGCAAGCCGGTCCGCGAGACCCTGGCGGCCGACATCCCGCTCGCCATCGACCACTTCCGCTACTTCGCGGGGGCGATCCGCGCTCAGGAGGGCTCGCTCGGCGAGGTCGACGACGACACCGTCGCGTATCACTTCCACGAGCCGCTCGGCGTGGTCGCGCAGATCATCCCGTGGAACTTCCCCATCCTGATGGCGGTGTGGAAGCTCGCTCCGGCGCTGGCGGCGGGCAACGCGGTCGTCATCAAACCGGCCGAGCAGACACCGGCGTCCATCCACTACTGGATGAACCTGATCGCGGACCTGATCCCGCCGGGTGTGGTGAACATCGTCAACGGCTTCGGCGTGGAGGCGGGCAAGCCCCTGGCGTCCAGCCCGCGGGTGGCGAAGGTCGCGTTCACGGGTGAGACCACCACGGGGCGGCTGATCATGCAGTACGCCTCGGAGAACATCAAGCCGGTCACGCTGGAGCTGGGCGGCAAGTCACCGAACATCTTCTTCGACGACGTGTGGGCGCAGGACGACGACTTCCGCGACAAGGCGCTCGAAGGCTTCACGATGTTCGCGCTCAACCAGGGCGAGGTGTGCACCTGCCCCTCGCGCGCCCTCGTCCAGCGCGGCCACTACCGCGAATTCATGGAGGCGGCAGTCGCCCGCACCGAGCTCATCAAGCCCGGTAACCCGCTCGACACGGACACGATGATCGGCGCCCAGGCGTCCAACGACCAGCTGGAGAAGATCCTCTCCTACCTGGACATCGGCCGGCAGGAAGGCGCCAAGGTGCTCACCGGCGGTGAACGCATCGAGCACGACGGTGAGTTGAAGGGCGGTTACTACGTCCAGCCGACCATCTTCGAGGGCGACAACCGGATGCGGATCTTCCAGGAGGAGATCTTCGGCCCGGTCGTCTCGGTGACGTCGTTCGACGACTTCGACGACGCCATCAAGATCGCGAACGACACGCTGTACGGGCTCGGCGCCGGCGTGTGGACGCGGGACATCAACACCGCCTACCGGGCGGGCCGTTCCATCCAGGCCGGCCGCGTCTGGACGAACTGCTACCACGCGTACCCGGCACATGCCGCATTCGGTGGCTACAAGCAGTCCGGCATCGGCCGCGAGAACCACAAGATGATGCTGGAGCACTACCAGCAGACGAAGAACCTGCTGGTGAGCTACTCACCGAAGAAGCTGGGGTTCTTCTAGAGACAGAAGAAGGGCGCCTGAACAGGTACTTCACCTGTCAGGTGCCCTTCCTGGCCCACGTCCGGGCCGTGGAGCAAGATACAAGGTTCCTCCCGATATCTCCCACTTCTATCCCCCTGACCAGCTGTTCCGGGGCATTTCCGGGCCAAGGCGCGGTTCACACGTCCTGCGGTGGGACATCGGGCCCCTCCCACCGTCGCATCGAGTCCTCTATGTTCGACGGTGTTGCGGTCCTTGTGCAGGTCGGGATCATGCCCGACCGGGCGGCCACCGCGCGAGCCTTTCTTCTTGCGGTTGGCTGCCTGGTCGACCTTCTCCGGGATGACACTGCGGATGCGGCGTCGCCGCAGGTAGGCGCGGTTCGCGCGGGAGGAGTACGCCTAATAGGCGCTGTGGGTTGGCCGTTGAGCCAGTCCTGGCAGGGGCTGGGTGCGACGTCTGGTCTGTATGCAGCGCCTGGAGCGCTTCGACAAGAGGGACGCAGACCCAGCCTCTGCCGATTCGAATTCGGTCGGCGTACCGTGCCGTGGTTCGAGCCGTTCCCAGGGCCACCTCCCGATCAGCCGGAGCCGTGGAGCTCTCCACAAGAGCGAGGCCCCTGGGCTCAGCTGGGGCCACGGACGGCTGATGGGGTGGTGCGCCGGCGAGCGCTTCTATTAGGTGGCCGGGTGGTCCCGTCTCGGCTCGAAGCCGAGGGACAGCGAAGGCTCGAGAGGAGCGCACGTTGCACGTGACCTGCGGAATCGACTGGGCGGAGGACCACCACGACGTGGCGGTGGTCGACTCCGACGCCCGACTGCTCGGCAAGCTCAGGATCAGTGACGACACGGCCGGCTTCCAGGACCTGCTGCAGTTGCTCGCCGAGCACGGCGACAGCCCGGACGATCCGATCCCGATCGCGATCGAGACCTCCCGCGGACTCCTGGTGGCCTGCCTGCGGGCTTCCGGCCGCCGGGTCTACGCCATCAATCCGATGGCTGTGGCCCGCTATCGCGACCGCCATGTCGTCTCCCGCAAAAGTCCGACCACCACGACGCCCTGGTCCTGGCGAACATCCTGCGGACCGACGCCGAGCAGCATCGGGCGCTGCCGAACGACTCCGATCTGGCCAGGGCGATTGCCGTTCTGGCTCGAGCTCAGCAGGACGCGGTCTGGGACCGCACGCGAGCCCACAATCGGCTCCGATCTCATCTCCGTGAGTACTACCCGGCGATCCTTGAGGCGTTTGCGGACAAACGCGAGCGTCTGCTTGCCCGAGAGGCCCGCGCGATCCTGGCGGTTGCGCCGACTCCGGCGGAGGCTGCCCGCCTCACCCGCAGCCGACTGAGAGCCGCCGTCACAAGGGCCGGCCGCCAGCGTCGGATCGATACCGAGACCGACCGACTCCTCGGAGTGCTCCGCGAGACACGGCTTCGCCAACCGGCTCTGGTGGAAACGGCGATGGGGCGTCAGACACTCGCACTGCTCGCCCAGCTCGACGCGGCATGCCGGGCCTGCGAGGACCTCGCTCGTGACACCGAGGAACTCTTTCTTCAGCATCCCGACGCGGAGATCATCACAAGTTTCCCCGGCCTTTCCGTGCTCACTGGCGCCCGGATGCTCGCTGAGATAGGTGACGACCGCACCAGGTTCGCGACGGGCCGGGACCTCAAGGCTTATGCCGGAAGCGCTCCGGTGACCCGTGAATCCGGCAAAAGCAGACGCGTCAGCCATCGGCGGATCAAGAACAGCCGCCTGGCAGCGACCGGACGGCACTGGGCGTTCGCCGCCCTCACCGCCTCACCCGGGGCCCATGCCCACTACAACCGCCGAAGAGACACCGGTGATCGCTACCACGCAGCCCTCCGACGCCTGTTCAACCGCATGCTCGGCCAACTGCATCACTGCTTGACGACCCGCCAGAAGTTCGACGAAACGATCGCCTTCACCGTCATCTCACGGACACCGCCAGCAGCTGCTGCTTGACCCGATAGCTGCATGGGGTGTCTTGTCGGCGGCGACCGCGCCGGGCCGGGTGCGCGGGCGGCCGACCGGTCCGCGAACCCTGACGCCCTCCAGCACCGGGATGAAGCGGGGGCTGTCGGCGGCCTGCCCCGGGGTGACGACGAACGACAGCGGCCGGCACCGGCGGTCGGCCGCGAGGTGGGTCTTGGTGGTCAGACCACCGCGCGAGCGACCCAGCTCGGCCGCGCGGAGCCGGGCTTTGTGACGTCGGCGTGTTCGGCGGCGTTCCTCGCGCGCTGCCTGGTCGTCCTCCTCTCCAAGCGGGGCTATCGGGGCGCTTTGCCCCTTTCGAGGAGCCCCTTTTCCTCGGCGACGGCCTTCTCCAGGTCCTCGAGGAGTTCGGGGTCGACCACCATCCCGGCCGCGTGATGATGAGCGCGCGAAACCATGGAATCCACGCTGACCAGGTCGAGATCCGCCTGCCCGCGGGCCGCGGCCTCGGCGATCACCCCGTCCATCAGCATCCGGAAGGTCCCGGCCACCGCCCAGCGCTGGAACGCGCCGTAGACGGTCGACCAGGAGCCGTACTCCTCCGGCACGTCACGCCAGGGGCTCCCGGCCCTGAACCGCCCCATCGCACCGTTGAACTGCCGCCGCAGGTCAGGGATCGGGCCACGCTCACCCACCGGCAAGAACGGCTCGACCAACTCCCACTCGGCATCCGAGAGATCACCACGCGCCATCCTCGACAACCACCAGGCCCAGGCTGCCGCACATCGGCAAATCCAGAAACCGATGATCTGAACCTGGAACAGGCCCTACCGTGATCCGTCCGGTCGTGCCGGACGGATCACGGGCCGGCGTCGTGTCGACGGGGCGACTGTCTGCCGGTGCCACGGGATCACGTGCCCGGAGGAAACGGCGTCTCGGTCCGGTACCCGGTCAGCGGACGCGGATGAAGACCACGTCGTAGGTCGAAGCCGTGGTGCGGTTCTTGATGTAGACACCGTCCGGCCCGTTGCCGTTGGGATCGCTGGTGTTGCCCTCGACGGCGGTGAAGCTGGAGCCGCCGCTCACCGTGCGCACGATGCCGATGTGCTCATGCCCGCCGGTGTAGTCGTTGCCGCCGTTCCAGTCATAGGCCACGATGTCGCCGGGCTGCGGGTCGGTCGTCACCGAGAGGTGCCGCTGGCCAGCCCGTGCCTTGTTGACCCAGCCCGAGACGTAGGTGTCGTTGAAGGTGGTGGCCCCCGTCTGCTTGGCCACCCAGCTCACGAAGGTCGCGCACCAGGCATAGTCGTTGGTGGACTTGGACATGCCCACGGCGGAGCCGTAGCTGTTCGCCCGGGCGCTGCCCTGGAGCGTGCCGACCTCGGCCGCGGCCACGTCGAGCATCTTGCTGTAGCCGCCGCCGGGCGGGGTCGTGGCCGGCGGGGTGACCACCCCGTACAGGGCCGACTTGGTGCCCGGCCCGACCCTGCCGTCGACCGTGAGGCCTTTCTCGGACTGGAAGTCCCGCACCGCAGAGTCGGTCATCGCCCCGAACTCGCCGTCCACGGCGAGGTCGGCGCCATGGTGGTTGAGCAGGCTCTGCAGCTCGGTGACACAGCCGCTCTTCTGACCCTTGACGATCTCGTTCGGGCAGGACGCCGAGGTCAGGTTGATCGGCGACGGGGCGCCGTTGCCGCCGCCACCGCTGATGTTGGCGTACAGGGCGGCCTTGGTGTTCGGGCCGACGTCGCCGTCCGGCTCCAGGCCGTGCGCGGTCTGGAACGCCTGCACGGCCACGAAGGTCTCGGCGCCGAACTGGCCGTCGACGGCCACGTGCTGCCCCTGACCGTTGAGCAGGGCCTGCAGGGTCAGGACGCAACCGCCGCTCTGCTCCTCCGTGATGGTCGCCGGGCAGGCCGCCGAGCGCAGGTCCAGAGCCGTCGACCCGGACTCGTCGGTGTTGTAGAGCTCGGCCTTGGTGCTCGGCCCGACCTGGCCGTCGGCCGTCAGGCCGTGCCCGGACTGGAAGGACTTCACCGCCGCCAGGGTGCCCGCCCCGAACTCACCGTCCGCGTCGACGCTGTAGCCGAAGTGGCGGAGCAGCCGCTGCAGTTCGGTGACGCAGCCGCTCTTGTTGCCCTGGACGACGTTCGCCGGGCACGAGGAGGACAGCAGGTTGATCGGCGCGGGCGCCGAGCCGCCGGTGGCGTAGAGCTTGACCTTGGTGCCGGGGCCCACCCGCCCGTCCACGGCGATGGCGACGGAGGACTGGTACACGCGGACCGCGTACAGGGTGGCGGCACCGAAGCTGCCGTCCACCGTCAGCCCGGCGCCGTGGGCGTTGAGCAGGTTCTGCAGCTCGGTGACGCAGCCGCTCGACTGACCCTGCAGAATCTCGGTGGGACAGGAGGCGGAGGTCAGCTTGATCGCCGCCGGCGCGGCCACCGCCGGACCGGCACCGAGCAGAGTGGCCGTCGAAAGGACCGCCGCAGTAGCGAGGAAAACCCCGATCCTGTGGCGATTCCGGACATGGAATGTACCGACAGGTGAAACCACTGTGTTTCTCATGGGTACGAAATATCCTCTTCAATGGATCTACGGATTGTCGGTGGCGCCGGATTTGCCGGTCATGGAAGATTTCACACGCCAGCAGACGCCCCCTTCGGGCCGGGGTCGGTAAATCATGGCGAAGTCGGCGTTTCGTTCCGTAGTGGCGCATTTGCGAGCCGCCGTCTACCGCGCTCGACAACGGAGTCGAGGCAGTCGAATATCATGATCGAATTTCCATTCCGCGCACGACGGTGACAGCCCGCCCCCCTACGCACAATGCCGTGCGACATAAATGGCCGAATTTCGCTGTCTTGGAAACAGGAAAATCGGCGGCGGGCCTTGACCCCGGATTTGAACACGTCTATGCGGCTCGGGTCAGGGTAGAAGCTCGAGCGGGCGATGCCCAGGATGTCGCAGAGCCGCTTGATGCCGAACCAGTGCTAGTGGTCCTCAACGAACTGGCAGCAGTTCACCAGCGCGTCGCCGAGTAGCCGAGGGGGATCTCACCCCTCGGCCCTCACAGAACCTTGCTCAACAGCCTCCCGTTACATGGCTCTTGTCGTCCCGATCATCAAACCAGTACTGCGCTCACTGTTGGGGCAAGGCGCCAGTGCGCGAACATGCGAGGATATCGCCGGGCGATTTCCTGCAGCTTCACAAGTGCCTTCCATTTGGCCGCGAGCCGTTTCCCCACCGCATCCAAGGCGGACCGTCCGGGCCGGTATCCGAACCGGAGTCGAAAGAACACCCCGGTTTTAATGTCATCTGATTTCGTTTCGACACGTCAGCAGCGATTCACTCTGAACCGTGTCATCACCAGGCCGCGGCGCCACCGCAGGTGTGGAGTGAGCGCCGGACCTGCGTCCGTCGGCGGCCCGGATCCAGTTCCGCAGCGTCTCGGTGTTCACTCCGAGATCAGCGGCGACCGACTTGACCGTCGCTCCAGGACGAGACCGGTACAACGCGACCGCATCCGCTTTGAACTCGGCGGGGTAGTGTGCTTCATCCCCACAGGGACTCCGTTCTCCTGGACCATCAAGATCCAAGTCTCTCCGGTGTCCAAACTCCGGGGTCAGGGCCCACGGTGCACGAGGTCGCCGCGGTGTACGAGCCGCACAAGCCGGCGTCGTACCTGTACCAACCGGCCTCGCACCTGACGACGTTCTACGACCAGTGCCACGTGCTGTCCCCCGACAACACGCCGGAGGCCGTCGAGAACCGCCTGCTCCTGGTCGACCTCACGGCCCGCACACTCCACCAGGGCATGGCACTCCTGGGCATCCGGACGCCCGAGCGTCTCTGAGACGACAGGCTGCGGCCCGTCCGCCCGGAAGGGAGGACGGGCCGCAGCCGCTCAGTCAGCCGCCGTTGGCGAACCGCGCGAACGCGTCCTGGGTCCCGGATCCGGCGATGCCGTCGATGTCGCCGGTGTAGCCCCAGTTGTTCGCCAGTTGGCGCTGAAGCGCCTTGATCGTGTTGGTGCCGACGATGCCGTCGATGTCGCCGGTGTAGCCCCAGTACTGCTTGAGTTCGCGCTGGAACGCCTTCCAGCTGTTGGTGCCGAGCTTTCCGTCGATGTCCTCGGTGTAGCCCCAGTACTGCTTCAGCCAGGTCTGGACCTTCTTGGCCTCCGCGGTGGACAGGCCGAGGTTGGTCGTCGTGGCGGCAGCGGACTGAGAGGTCACCGCCGACTGGGCGGCCGGCGCGGACGCCGCGTAGCTGGTGCCCGCGGCCGCCAGGCTCCCGGCCGCGATGCCGGCGACGGCGGTGAGGCTGACGATGGTCCTGGCCAGGACGTGCGATCGCATGTGTTCCTCTTTCGGATCGTGGGTGAGCACCTGGCCCGACGGAGGAGCAGGTGACGACTCGATAGTGCGGGGCGGTCGGCGACGGCCGCCACAGCCTCTGCCCAAGTGACGGTCACCTGGGACACATCACCCGCTGACCTGCGCGAACGCCGTCCACGGGGACGGTTCGGCGGGACGGCTGTGGCAGACGTCGTACTGCTCATGCAGAATGCGACGAAGCGGGGGACCGCTGATCATGGTCATGACCGCATCTGGGGGGAACATGCCGCGCCGCAAAGCGCTGCCCGCCGAACTGGACCCGCGTGTGAGGCAGTTGGTGACGCAGCTACGCCGGCTGAAGGATCACAGCGAGCTGAACATGCTCCAACTGGCGGCGAAGACGGGGTACAGCCAGAAGTCGTGGGAGCGGTATCTGGGCGGCAGGTCGCTCCCGCCCCGGGAAGCCGTGGAGGCGCTCGCCCGGATCGGCGGCGTCGATCCGGTCCGGCTGCTCGCGCTGCACGAGGTCGCCGCCGACACCTGGAACGGCGGCCGTGCACCCACGCCGACTCCAGCGCCTTCGCCTTCGCCTTCGCCTTCGCCGGAGGAGCCGGCGCAACCCGGGTTTCCGGTGGTGTCGGACACCTTGGCGACAAGAGCCGGACCCAAGCCTTCCCTCGGTCGTTCGCTGCGCATCGCGCTCGTGGCGGGAGCGGTCGCCCTGGTACTGGCCGTCACCTCGACCGTCCTGCTCGTCCTGCGTCTCAACGCCCACGAGAACGGACCGACGGTGACTTCCCCCGTCCCGGCCGCCGCCTCGACGTCCGCACCGCTCGTGTACACGTGCAGGATCCAGCAGATCGACGGTCTCTGGTACGCGGGCATCAGCCGCACCCGGGACGCCGAACTCGCCTACGGCGGCGCCGGTTCCGACGTGGCCGAGGCGCAGTGCCTGCTGCGCCGGGCGGGCATCTCACCGGGCGGCATCGACGGGATGTTCGGTCCGCTGACACAGCGAGCGGTCAAGGCCATGCAGAAGCGCGCCGGTCTGGACGTGGACGGCATGGTCGGACCGCGCACCTGGCAGGCCCTGCGCGGATGACCAGGCCCGAGCCGTCACCGGAGAGTGCCAGACTGGCCGCCGGACTCAGGGAATTGAAGGACCGCACCGGCCTGAGTCTGGCGGGGCTCGCGGCGAAGACCACGTTCAGCAAGTCGTCCTGGGAGCGTTACCTCAAGGGCAGGACGCTGCCACCGCGCCCGGCGATACAGGAGCTGTGCCGCCTCGCCGGGGAACCGAACGGCCGGTGTCTGGCGCTGTGGGAGATCGCGAGGTCGGAGAACAGCGGGCCGAAGGAGCCGGCACAACCACAGCTCACCGCCCCGCCCCCGACTCCTGGTCCCACCCCTGCGCCCACGCCTGAAGCATCCCCGTCCTCCGGCCAACGGGGGGCGACGGCCGCAGCGGTCCTCGCGGCGGTTTCCGCCCTGGTTTTCGGGGCGGTCCTGCTCAGCCTTCTCCTCGTCCCCCACCGGAGCGATCCGGCACGGCCGTCGGCGTCGGCGTCCCCGTCCGCCACCGGCCCGAGCTGCCGGGACACCGAATGCGAGGGCAGAGATCCGGCGGTCACGAAGTGCGGCGCCGCGCCCGAGACCCTGGCCGAGCACCTCACCTCCACGGGAGCCTCGGTGCAACTGCGGTACAGCAGGGTGTGCGGGACCAGTTGGGCACGGATGTGGGGTACGCGGATCGGCGACGGGGTCGAACTGCGGGGCCGCGTCGCCCGGGTGAACAACCGTGCCGAGGCGGACACCTACGTCCACACCCCCATGACGGCGACCCGCCCGGGAACCGTAGTCCAGGCCTGCTTCCTGCCCGCGACGGGCGGCGGGAGGGAATGCTTCGAAAGCGAGGTGGACCAGCGTCCGCTGTCAGTGCCTGCCCCTACAGTCACCGATATGGCGACTCTTCCCAATCCGCTGCCCACACCGGCGACCGACCCGAGCGGCCGTTCCCTGGGCCTGCGGCTCCCGCCCGGGAGACTGATCGAGGCCTCGGCGGACGACCCGTCGGACAAGCCCCGGCTGTGACACTCCGGCAAGTCCGCCGCGCCCGGAAACTGGAGCGCTCTGGGCGGACAGGCCGCCCGGGCCGGGCTGCTGCCGGTCCTCGTGGACGTCGGTGGCAGTCAAGGCGGCCCGGCGGACCGGGAGTTGCAACCGCAGGAGACGTCCTACCCCGGTGACCACGACGCCGACGAGGTGCTCGCGGAGTTCTGGGAGGAGAACGCGGAGGACGAACTGGGCGAGGGGACCGAGCCCTTCGGACCCGACTGGCCCGGTCTGGCCCCTGCGGCGCCCGCCGGGCTGGACGGCCTCCGTGTCGCCCTGATCACCGACACCCACTACGGACCGCTCGATCGCGCCCGCTGGTCGGCACGGGTGTGCGAGACGGTGAACACGCTGGAAGCCGACCTGGTCTGCCACACCGGCGACATCGCGGACGGCACGGCCGAACGCCGCCGCGCCCAGGCCGCCCCACTCGCAACCGTGCGGGCCACCCGCGCCCGTGTCTACGTCACCGGCAACCACGAGTACTACAGCGAGGCCCAGGGCTGGGTCGACCTGATGGACGAGCTGGGCTGGGAACCGCTGCGCAACCGCCATCTGCTGCTCGAACGCGGAGGCGACACCCTCGTGGTCGCCGGCGTGGACGACGTCACCGCCGAGTCCTCCGGCCTGGCAGGCCACCGCGCCCACCTCGCCGGAGCCCTGAACGGCGCCGACCCCGACCTGCCCGTCCTGCTCCTGGCACACCAGCCCAAGTTCGTCGACCGGGCAGCAGCCGAAGGCATCGACCTCCAGCTCTCCGGCCACACCCACGGCGGCCAGATCTGGCCCTTCCACCACCTGGTCCGCATCGACCAGCCCGCCGTCGCCGGCCTCAGCCACCACGGCACCCGCACCCTCCTCTACACCAGCCGCGGCACCGGCTTCTGGGGCCCACCGTTCCGCATCTTCGCCCCCAGCGAGATCACCCTCCTCGTACTCCGCTCCCCCCACCCGCCCACCTCGCCGTAGCACCGGGCGGGCCAGCACATCCGCTCGGAACTGTCCACGAGCCGAGGGAGTGCGCCGTCGGCAGATGACCAGGCTCGTCTAGCCGAGGACAAGATCCGGACCATTCCCGGGCCGAAGGCTCCAACGAGCCCACACGTGGCCACGTTTTACGCAGGTCAGCGACGCGTGCCACCTGTACCGGCCAGCAGACGAAGAATCTGCTGGTGAGCTACTCGCCGAAGAGGCTGGGCTTCTTCTAGGCACAGAGGAAGGGCGCCTGACAGGTGCTTCACCTGTCAGGCGCCCGCTCCGGGGCGAGGACTGATGCGGTCACCAGGAACCTCGACGGAGGCCGGGGCCCGGAATGGGAACACCATGCCGGACACTGCGCCTCCTTCCTCCTCTCCGTCCTGACAGGAGAGGCCGAGACCGAGTCAGTTGTTCCGCGGCCCGGCGTGGTCACGCTGAAGACAGTTCAGACGAGTGCCGGTGCGGGCAGGTAGGGGGTGATGTTGCGCCAGGCGCGCTCGATGTACTCCTCCTTCTCGCCGACCGGGGCGACGTAGTGCAGCGCGCTTTCGGCGGCGGCGTCGCCCTTGAGTCGGGCGATGATCCAGGCGGCGAGGTAGTGCGAGGCCAGGCAGCCGCCGGCGGTGGCGATGTTGTCCTTGGCGTAGAAGGGCTGGTTGAGCACCTCGACACCGGCGGCGACGACCCAGGGTTTGGTGATCAGGTCGGTGCAGGCGGGGATGTCGCCCAGCAGGCCGAGCTTGGCCAGCACGAGCGCGCCGGAGCACTGGGCCGCGATGAGCTGGCGCGAGGGGTCCAGGCGGCGCAGGATGTTCATGACCGCCGGGTCTTCGACGACCTCGCGGGTGGCGATACCGCTCCCGACGATGACGGCGTCAGCGGCGCAGGCCTCCTCAAGAGTGGACATCTGCTCGATGACCACCCCGTTCATCGATGTCACCTTGGGGCTGGGGGTGGCGATGGTGACGCGCCAGTCTTCGGTCTTGACGCGGTTGAGCACACCGAGCGCGATCAGGGAGTCGAGTTCGTTGTAGCCCTCGAAGGTGAGGATGGCGATGTGCGGCACGGCGACTGTCCTTCCGGGTCGGTGGGTGGGTCTTGACGGTAAGGACCCGTGAACAGGACAGTCAAAGAATTGTCATGCATACAATTCCGTACATGGCAGCCTCTCGGTACAAAGCGCTGGTCGACGCACTCGCATCCGACATCCGGACCGGGCGGCTCGCCGCGGGAGTGCGGCTGCCGACGCACCGTGGGCTCGCCGCCCGTGAGGGCATCGCCGTGGTGACCGCGACCCGGGTGTACGCCGAGCTGGAGACAATGGGCCTGGTCAGCCGGGAACAGGGCCGCGGCACGTTCGTGCGCGACATCGCGGTTCCCGCCGGTCACGGCATCGATCAGCAGGTCGTCGCCACGGACGCGGTCGACCTCAACTTCAACTACCCGTCGCTGCCCGGGCAGGCCGATCTCCTCCGGCAGGCCCTGCGAGAGGTGGCCACCTCCGGGGATCTCGAGACGCTGCTGCACTACCAACCACATCGAGGGCGTCCCCAGGACAGAGCCTCGATCGCACGGCACCTGAGGCGTCGAGGCATCACCACGGACGCGGATCGGATCCTCATCACCAACGGTGCGCAGCACGGCCTGGCCGTCACCGTCATGGCCACGCTCAACGCCGGCGACGTCGTCGCGGTCGACGCACTCACCTACCCGGGCTTCAAGGTGCTCGCACATGCCTTTCATCTCGACCTGGCGCCCATCCCCGCAACCCCCGACGGGCCGGATCTCGACGTCCTGGAGAAGCTGTGCGCGACCCGCCCGGTGCGCGCGATCTACACCATGCCCACCCTGCACAACCCGCTGGGCTGGGTCATGCCGGCAACCGACCGAACCCGCCTGGTCAAGATCGCCCGACAGCACGGTGCGCTCATCATCGAAGACGCCTCCTACGCCTACCTGGTCGAGGACCCGCCACCGCCTCTGGCAGCGACCTCGCCGGACATCACCGTCTACGTCTCGGGCCTGTCCAAGAGCGTCGCCACCGGCCTCCGGGTCGGTTTCGTCGCCGCCCCGCCGTCCGCGGTGCCCTCGCTCGAACGCGCGATCCGGGCGACCACCTGGAACACCCCCGCCCTCACCACCGCCATCGCCTGCCGCTGGCTCGACGACGGCACGGTGGACCGCCTGGAAGCGCAGAAACGAGACGACGCCGAGGCCCGCCAGGCAATCGCCGGACAGGAGTTGGCGGGCCTACCACTGGTCAGCCACCCCTCGTCCTACTTCACCTGGCTGCCGCTGCCCGACGACGCACGCGCCGACCGCCTGACCGCCGCCCTCGCGCGTCGGCACATCTCGGTGGCCACGGCCGAGCCGTTCACCACCTCGATGCACACGCCCCAGGCGATCCGCCTCGCTCTGGGCTCGACCGATCTGGACAGTCTCCGGTCGACGCTGCGGACAGTGCGCCGCGTCGCTGTCGAGGACGCCTACGCGTGACGTCGCGGGACGCCCTGCCCGGCTGTGATCACCTCTGACCTGGACCGTCCCTGTACGGGCATTTCTCCCGTGCGCTGTAGCAGGGCCACAGATCCACGCCCACGCTCAGGACGTTCCCGGCCGCCTCGGCGTCGTCCGCCACCCACCACAGAGCACCTCGCAGGCGGATCTTCCGTTTACCTGCGGCCTCAACGCGGTCTTACTCCCGCCCTCGCCCCCGCGGTTCAGGCTGTTGCCGCCATCCACCGAACCAAGGTCCATCCCCTTCCCACGGGTCAGGGCCGCGTCAACTCTGCCCGCCGCAGACACTGTTGAACTCGCGAGCAGCGGATTCGGTCCGTCGGGCCAGGTCCCGTCCATCCGGTGAACGCCCGTCCGAGCGGCCCGAGGGCGACCGGATACAGTGCGCGGGACGGCAGCCTGGTCAAGGAGGGGAAGCGTGACCGACATCAGCAACACCCGACCCGCCGACAGTGAAGCGCAAGCGCCGCGGCCGAGCCGACTGCACCGCCTGATGCGCTACATCCCCCTGATCGCCCCCGTCCTGCTCTGGACCGTGCCCTGCTGGGTGCTCCTGTACACCGGCCAGCACTGGTCGCTGCC
Source organism: Streptomyces sp. NBC_00386 (assembly GCF_036063235.1). NCBI lineage: Bacteria > Bacillati > Actinomycetota > Actinomycetes > Kitasatosporales > Streptomycetaceae > Streptomyces > Streptomyces sp. NBC_00386. Next base: position 8,042,268 of record NZ_CP107950.1, on the reverse strand, counting down.
CGTCGCTCTGGTCGGCACCGCCCTGTTCACCCTCGGCCTCGTCGGGATGCCGCTCGCGATGATGCGCGGCCACGGCCGGCGTCAGCAGGACTGGGCGGCGATCGTCGGTGACACCCTGCTGGGCGCCGGCTGGGTCCTGTTCACCTGGTCCGTTCTGCTCGGCGTCCTCTTGCGGCTCGCCCTGACACTGACCGGCGTCGGCGAGAGCCAGGACCGGGCCCGAATCGTCACGTGGGCCGTCCTCGGCGTAACCGCCGTACTGCTCGCCTGGGGGTACGCCGAGGCCCGCCGCGTGCCACGCGTGCGCCGGCTCGACGTACAACTCCCGCGGCTGGGTGCCGGGTTGGACGGCCTCCGTGTCGCCCTGATCACCGACACCCACTACGGACCGCTCGATCGCGCCCGCTGGTCGGCACGGGTGTGCGAGACGGTGAACACGCTGGAAGCCGACCTGGTCTGCCACACCGGCGACATCGCGGACGGCACGGCCGAACGCCGCCGCGCCCAGGCCGCCCCACTCGCAACCGTGCGGGCCACCCGCGCCCGTGTCTACGTCACCGGCAACCACGAGTACTACAGCGAGGCCCAGGGCTGGGTCGACCTGATGGACGAGCTGGGCTGGGAACCGCTGCGCAACCGCCATCTGCTGCTCGAACACGGAGGCGACACCCTCGTGGTCGCCGGCGTGGACGACGTCACCGCCGAGTCCTCCGGCCTGGCAGGCCACCGCGCCCACCTCGCCGGAGCCCTGAACGGCGCCGACCCCGACCTGCCCGTCCTGCTCCTGGCACACCAGCCCAAGTTCGTCGACCGGGCAGCAGCCGAAGGCATCGACCTCCAGCTCTCCGGCCACACCCACGGCGGCCAGATCTGGCCCTTCCACCACCTGGTCCGCATCGACCAGCCCGCCGTCGCCGGCCTCAGCCACCACGGCACCCGCACCCTCCTCTACACCAGCCGCGGCACCGGCTTCTGGGGCCCACCGTTCCGCGTCTTCGCCCCCAGCGAGATCACCCTCCTCGTACTCCGCTCCCCGCACCCGCCCACCTCGCCGTAGCACCGGGCGGGCCAGCACCCCTACTCCGTGAGGATGAAGCGGTCGAGCAGCGCGTCGAGGCCTGCCGCCAGGCCCTCCGGTCCACCCCGGTCGGCGAGCGAGGGCGCGATCTGCCGGAGCGTCGGCAACTCCCGCGGCGACAGGTGGTGCAGACCGAGCCGGAAGGCGGGATCGGATTCGTCCGGGTTGTCGACCATGGGTTGCAGCTCGACGGACACATAACCGAGCAGCCAGGCGGAGTAGGCGCGGAAGACGGCAGCCGTGCGGGTCGGGTCGAATCCCGCCGCCCGCAGCAGGGCGAGCACCCGCTCGTGCTCCCGCAGCACGGCGCCCGGCCGTCGCGCCAGCGGGACCGCCAGCATGCGCGTGGCGAGCAGGGGAACCGCCTGGGGGTGGGCGAGGCACACCTCGTAGGTCGCCAGTGCGGCCCGGTGCAGTCGGGCACGCCAGTCCGGCTCCTCGGCCGCGGCCTCCGGCACGGCCCCCAGCTTCTCCTCCAACTCGAGGTACAGCGCCTCCACCAGCCCGTCGAGGAGTGCGTCCTTGCCGGCCGCATACCGGTAGAGCGCCATGGCCTCAACGCCGAGTTCGGATCCCAGCCGTCGCATGCTGAGCGCCGACAGGCCCTCCTGGTCCACCAGTTCCAGCGCGGTGGCGAGCACCCGTTCGCGGCTCAGCCGGCCGTAGTGCCCACGGTCGCTGGCGCGGCGCGCCGGCCGTTCCCCCTCGTTCATCGCCTCGTCCTCCACGCCGGTGACCCTCGCATACGTAGCGAACTCGACCATAAGCCATCGACTCCGGGCGGATGCGCGAGGCGGACCTGCGGCGGGAGGCAAGGACCGCGCCCCACCTGAACGAAGGGGGTCAACAGCTCCTATTCATGCGGCGTTTCCCGGATCACGGCGAAGAACGCCCGGTCCGTGGGGAGGCCGCCGGCGTCGAAGGCGCGGTGCCGGCCGAGGTGTTCGACCCGCCCGCCGCTGCAGTTCTTCCGCAGATACTCCGTGAGCCAGACATCAGGCGTCGGCACCATGCGCGGCAGTCCGAACGACTCGGGCATCTCGTCCTCGCCGCTGTCGAAGAACATCACCTTGCCGGTCCGGGCCCAGAGCCCTCGCAGCAGGTCGGTGGCGGTGTCGAAACCCAACTCCCGCACCAGGTGGTGCCAGAGGGACAGCAGGAGGGTGCAGTCGGTCGCCGGCAGAAGAGCGAGCGTGTCGGGGCGGAACTCGAGGCTCATCACCGCCACGTTGTCCAGCCGGTTCCGTCGCACGGCCGTCGTCGCCGTCCGGACACATTTCGGATCCGACTCCAGGGCGACGGAGGGTACTCCGCGCTGGGCGAGCCGGATCGGGAAGTAGCCGACGTTCGCGCCCACGTCCAGCGCGCTCTCGACTCCGAGCCGCTCGACAACCGGTTCCATCGCCGCCCATCGCGACCCGGTACCGACGGATCGTTTGGCCCTGCGCACGCGTATGCCCGGGACCGGCTGGTAGATGCCGTCGGGCAGCGCGTCGAGTTTGAGGCGGAGCAGATCGATCCCGTGGTCGAGTTTGCGACGAGCGTCGCGCATCAAACGAACCGAGGGGAATCGCTGATGGACGCGCACCATGCGCGTGGAGGTCTGAGTTCCGGCCAACTGGTCCACGGATACCTCTATCGACTGGCGATATTCGGGCACTCGCATTGCCACATCGAATCAATAATACCTTTTGCCCTGATGATCCACAATTTGGCCCCGTCGAGCCGGACGGTCCCCGAACGTCCCCGGGATGCGGCCTGGTCAGCGGCAGAGCACCCTTGACGGGTGAAGGTTCAGAACGCCTACCGTTCGCGACGCGTGAGGAACTGGCGCCATGCGCTTTTCGGGCTCTCGAACCTCGTCGAGCCGGGATTTTCTCGACGTGACGACTCCGGCGCCCCGGGATAATTGGCAGCGCTTGGTCGACAATAGCGACAAAGCATTGATCACCCAGACCCCGGGCTGGCTGGACTGCATTTGCGCGACGGATTCCTATGACGACGCCAGCCGCTTTTACGAATTCGGAAATTCCGGCGGGATCGTCGTGCCGCTGGCCCGCCGACGCGGCTGGCCCGGCCGCCTGATCGCCCAGGACGCCTGGCCGTCCGAGTGGGGCATCGGAGCCCCTGTCACCGCCGAGGCCCCCGACCCTCGGCACGTGCGCGCCGTCTTCGAGGATCTGGCCCGGCTTCCCTCGAATCGCGTGTCCGTGCGGTTCGGGCCGAACCCGGACCCCGTGTGGCTGTCGTCGGTGCCGTCCCGCTTCACCACCTTGCGCCACACGACGTACATCCTGGACCTCGACGGCGGCTTCGGCGATGTCTGGGGGCACTTCAAAGGATCGGTCAGAACCGCCGTGCGCAAGGGCGAGAAGGCAGGGGTCGACGTGGAGGTCGACCGCACCGGGCGCCTGGTGCCGGTCTTCTACACGCTCTACCAGCACTCGGTCGCCCGTTGGGCGCAGCAGGCGAACGAGCCGCCGGCGCTCGCTCACTGGCGCAGGAATCGGATCGACCCGCTGCGCAAGTTCCAGAACGTCGCCGAGACGTTCGCGGAGTCCTGCGCCGTGTGGCTGGCCTCGTACCAAGGCCAGCCCGTGGCGGCCATCATGGTGCTCCGCCACGGGCCTCACGCCAAGTACTGGCGGAGTGGCATGGTGAAAGAACTGGCTCATCCGATTCGCGCCACCACGCTGCTGCACAAGCTCGCCATCGAGGATGCCTGTGCAGCCGGTTGCCGCTTCTACCACTTCGGCGACTCCGCCCCCGATTCCTCCGTCAGCGTTTTCAAGGAACGGCTCGGCGCTCACGGATACCCGTCGTTCGGCTATCGCAGGGAAGTGCTTCCCCTGACAGCGGGCGACCAGCTGCTGCGGAGTGCGGTGAAGCGTCTCATCGGTTTCAAGGACGAGTGACACCCGGTCCCACCGAGATGCCCGGCCCGGATGCCCCGCCTAGCATCGGTGGTGGGCACGTGGGTCCTCGGTCCGCGAGCGTCGTCCTCGCGGGGCCCTTGCGCCGGGCGGGAGAGGCCCGTGAACGCACCTGCTGAGCTCCTGATCGACACTCCGGCCGGTCTCGCGCACATCACCACACCGGCTCCACGTGCCGTCTGGCGGGAGCTGGCGGGCAAGGACCCGGACACCAACCCCAGTCAGACCCCGCTCTGGCTGGACTGTCTGTGCGCCACAGGGCCGTACCGGGACGCGAGCCGCCTCTACGAGTTCGAGCGAGGCCGGAGGCTCGTACTCCCCCTGGTCGCCAGAAGGCACCGCCCGCGGATCCTGGGCACGGAGGAGTCCTGGCCTGCCCAATGGGGCATAGGAGGGCCGGTGTGTCCGGAAAGCGTGAGTCCGGCGGAGGCACACGCGGTCTTCGCCGACCTCGCGCGGCTGCGCGCGCTCCGGGTCGGCGTGCGGCTTCGGCCGGCGGACCAGGCCGTATGGGCGAGCGCCGCGACCGGCTTCGGCCTCGAGCCCCACATGACGCAGATGGTGAACCTCGACGGCGGCTTCGGCACCGTCTGGGAGCAGCGCTTCGGACGTCGTATGCGCCGGGAGATCCGCCGGGCCGAGCGCTCCGACGTCGACGTCGAGGTGGACCGTAGCGGCCGGCTCGTTCCCGCCTTCTACCACCTGTACCGGAAGTCGATCGTGCGCTGGGCCGAACAGCAGCACGAGCCGCTGGCGTTGGCCCGCTGGCGCAGAACGCGGGAGTTCCCCCTGAGCCGGCTGGAAGAGGTGGCTGCCCAGCTCGGTGAGGGGTGCGCGATCTGGATGGCCTGGCGCGCCGGTGAGCCCGCCGGGGCGTGCATCGTCCTGCGCCACGGCGGTCACGCCAAGATGTGGCGCAGCGCCATGGACCGGGAACTGGCTCATCCGGTGCGCGCCGTCCCCCTGCTCTACCGGCTGGCGATCGAGGACGCGTGCGAGGCGGGCTGCCGGACGTTCGACATGGGTGAGTCCGCGCCGGGGTCCTCCCTCGCCGAGTTCAAGGCGGGGTTCGGAGCGGAGAGCTTCCCCTCCCCGCGCCTCCTCCGGGAACGGCTTCCCGTCTCGGCGGCCGATCGCCGGCTGCGCACGGCCGTCAAACGCCTGATCCGCTTTCAGGACCCCTGAGGTCTCCTCCCCGTGGTCACCCCACGTCGACGGGTTCCACGTCGTCGCTGTGGTGGAGGGGTTTCAGGCCGTACGCGTCCAGCATCATGCGCAGCAGTCCGAACTGGTTGTTCGGTTGGGCATGGTCGCCCGGCCGGACATGCTCACCCACCAGGACGGTGGGGACATGGTTGGGTCCCTTCGCATCGTCCTCGTCCCAGGTGACGACCAGCAGGCTGTTGTGGGTCATCGCCCAGTCCGCGTAGCCGCCGAGATTGTTCCGCAGCCAGGTGTCCGCCTGCCGCACACCGCCGTCGTGCATGTCGTGTTCGAGGTCCGGGACGACGAACGAGACCGTCGGCAGATCCGTGAAGTCGCGAGGGAAGTCGGTCCACGGGCGGTTGACGGACGCGGGAAGGTTGGTGAAGTTCACCCACGGGTTGTGCCGGCGCACGTAGGCGCCGTCGGCGCAGCCGGTGAACCCGACGCGCGGCATGCTCTGCGCATAGCCCACGAAGGTCAGGCCTGACTGGAGGAGTTGAGTGCCGAGATTCCGCGACGTGAGCCTGTGCGGGCAGGAATCGTCGTCGACCCCCAGGAAGGAGCCCGCGAAGAGCGCCAGGTAATTGGGCTGACTGGGGTGGGTGAGGGCGTAGAACTCGGTGAGCGAGGCGCCCTGCCGGGCCAGTTGGTTGAGGTACGGGGCCTCCGCGTTTCCGATGACGGCGTCGTACGACTGATCCTCCTCGATCACCACGACGATGTGGTCCGGCCGGGAAAGCCCGGTTCGAGCCGGTGAATCGTCACAGCCCGCTGTCGTCAGGAGCGTCGCCATCACGGCCGCCCACGCGAGGAGCCGTCTCGCCTGACGGCGTCCCGGCCCCAGTCGTACGCCTCTCACTTGTGGCTTCTCCGCTCTCTGTCCGGGGACCGTTTCGACGCGCGCCGCGCGTGACCGCCGCGAACTGCCACTTGCAGCAATCGGAATTACCGTCACAATCGGTATTGATACCTCTTTCTGGTCGACATCCAGCGCTGATGTGGGCCGGCCAGCGGGAGTCGACGGCCGTGTCGCCCATGGCCGCCGTGCCGGGGCAGGAAACCGACAGGCCGGATCCGGAAGGTGCCACATGCGTCGAGTCAACGCCCCTGCCGGCCGCGGTGGGAGGACGGCCGGCCCCTTCGAGGAGTCGGCGTTCCGCGTCATGAGAGCCGTCGTGGGAACACTGGTTCCCCGGGAGACCTCTTCATGGGCAAGCTCCAGACGCTGACAGGCGGGCGCGTGGCGTCCTTCACCAACGCCGTGGCCCGGCGGCCCGGTGCCGCCGGGGAGCGGCGCCCCTCCGACCGGACCACCGCGCTCCAGTGGGCGACACGCCTGATCCTTCCCTCGGCCCTCGCCCTCTGGCTGCTGTCCCTGCGCCATGTGGATCTCGCCGGAATGCGCGACTACGGTCTGCTGCAGGTGCTGCCGGTGCTCTTCTGGGTCGCCGTCGTCCTGCTCACCCTCGGCTTCTGCCTGGCACTGACCGGCCGGCGAACCGGTGGTGGATGGTTCGCGGGATACGTCCTGGGGCTGATCGCGGTCATCCACGCGACCCCCACACTGCTCTACCCGACACTGCGCTACAGCTGGGCGTGGAAACACGTGGCCGTCGTCGACGCGGTGATCCGCCACCACGGCGAGGTACCCCACGCGGACAAGCTCGCCATCTACAACCAGTGGCCCGGATTCTTCGACCTCAACGCGTTCTTCCTGCAGGCCACCGGTCTGCATTCGGCGCTGGGCTACGCGACGTGGACCCCGCCCGTGTTCAACGCCATGCTGCTCGCCCCTCTGCTGCTGTTCTTCCGGACGGTGACGCGTGACCGCCGGCTGATCTGGGGGGCGGCATGGGTCTACTACTCGTGCTCCTGGGTGGGGCAGGACTACTTCGCCCCCCAGGCCTTCGCGTTCCTGCTCTTCGTGACGATGATCGCCCTGGTCATGGGGCAGTTGCCCACCTCGACGCTGTACCGGACGGGCGACACACGCGCCGGCCGGTGGCCCGTCGGCCGCTTCGTGGCGGTCATGGTGATCGCGGCCGTCATCATCTCCTCACACCCTCTGACACCGCTCATGCTGGTCAGCGCACTGGTGGCGCTGTCGCTCCCGCGGCGCAACCGGCGGGTCGTCCTGCCCGTCCTGGCCGGCACGGTGGTACTGGCCGTGCTCTGGGACGCCACCGTCGCCCGCCCCTACCTCTCGGAAAACCTGGGCGACTTCCTGAACTCCCTGCTGAAACCCGACACCAACGTCGTCTCCGGGCTGGCCGCCCTCGGCGCCGCGGCCCCGGGTCAGATCGTGGTGTCCTGGGTCGACCGGGGCCTGTCCGCCGCGGTCTTCGTTCTGGCGGCCGTCGCCTTCGTGACCCACCGCTGGGTCCGCCGCACCGGCCTGCCGCTGCTCGTCGTGGCTCCGCTGCCGCTGCTGGTGGCGAACGCCTACGGCGGAGAGATGATCTTTCGCGCCTATCTGTTCGCCCTGCCCGCGGCCTCGCTCCTGATCGCCGTCCTCCTTCTCGAGCGGAGCAGACGTCCGCGCGTTCAGATGCTGGCCGCCTTTCCGCTGATGCTCGCCCTGCTCGGGGGACTCATGTTCGGCTACTACGGCAAGGAGTCGGCGAACTACTTCACGAAGGACGAGGTGGCGGCCGGTCGCTTCGTCGCGGCCACCGCTCCTCCCGGGTCCACCGTCGTCTCCCTGACGTCGGCCGTGCCCGGCCTGTACCTGCGGTACGACGAGAACCCCCAGGTGCAGTTGGACGAGCAGGACATCGGCGACCGGCGGCGCCTGGTGAACGATCCGGTGAACGGCCTGGAGGGATTCATCCAGCGGGCCAGCCCGCAACAGCCCGCCTACATCATCCTGAGCCGGGCTCAGGCCGCCGACCTCTACCAGAGGGGGATCCTCCCCGGCGGTACGGTGCAGCGCCTGGACTCGGCCCTGTCGAAGACCCCGGGTTACATCCCCGTCTACCGGAGCAAGGACGCGGTGGTCTACCGGTATCAGGGCGCGAGGAACTGAGCCGGGCCATGACCTCCCTGCGCTGGGGACTCGCGCTGTCCGGCTGGGTGGCCCTGGCCGTGGTCACCTTCCTGCCGGACGCCCTGGTCCTGCGTGCCACGGTGACAACGGCGTTCCTGCTCGTCTGTCCCGGCCTGGCGGCCTCGCGGTGGACCCGGTCGGGCGTCCGGCGTCTCACGGACCGCACCGCGGTTCTGGAGACGGGCGTCCTGGCCCTGGTGCTCAGCCTGTCGACGGCGGTGCTCGTCGTGGAGCCCCTGTTCCTCGGTGGCGCGTTCACCGTCACCCGGGCGCTGCTCGCACTCGCCGCCGTCACCTCCGTCCTGGCCCTGCCGCCCCGTCCCGGCGGAGCCCGGCGCCAGAAGCCGCGTGGCGCCCCGGACCCGGACCCGCCGACGGCCGACAACGGCCGGTCCGGGCCGCCGACCTCCGAGTGAGACGCCGCGGCGGCCTCGCCGAGGTGCCGCTGCGGTCCAGGTGAGGGCTTCGCGGCGATCCCGCACTCCCGGAAACACCATCTCCGCCCCGCCCTGCCCGGCCTGGGCGGATCCGAGTCGCCCGGAGAACTCCGCCGCTCGCTTGACGTCGCTCACAAATCGGGTAAAGGTGTAGATATACGTCGTAAACATATGCCGTATGGGCGCACTCGGAGATGCATGATCATGTACAACGACACGATCACCGGTAACGAGCGTGAAGCCGGGGCACAGGCCACCGTCAGCCTGGTCGTCCCCGCCCTCAACGAGGCGCGCAACATCGCATGGGTCTTCGAACAGATCCCGGCGTGTGTGGACGAGGTCATCCTCGTCGACGGCAACTCCACCGATGCCACCGTCCCCATGGCGCAGCACTGCCTGCCAACCGTCCGCAACGTGCGGCAGAACGGCCCCGGCAAGGGAAACGCGCTGCGCACCGGCTTCCTCGAGGCCAAGGGGGACTACGTGGTCATGATGGACGCCGACGGCAGCATGTCACCGGCGGAGATCCCCCACTTCGTGCACTTCCTCGACCACGGCTACGACTTCGTCAAGGGCTCGAGGTTCGTCGCCGGCGGTGGTTCGCTCGACATCACCCCCATCCGCAAGATGGGCAACCAGGTGCTCCTGCTCGCCGCCAACCGGCTGTACGACGCCTGCCTGACCGATCTGTGCTACGGCTTCTGTGCCTTCCGGCGCAGCTTCCTCGACCAGCTGGACCTGCACGCCGCCGGTTTCGAGATCGAGGCCGAGATGATCGTGCACGCGCTGCGCTCCGGTCTGCGCATCGCCGAGGTCCCGAGCCTGGAACTGCCCCGGCGCAGCGGCTGCTCGAACCTCCACGCCATATCCGACGGGCGCCGGGTGCTGCGCACCCTGTTCTCGGAACGGCCGGGTGCCCGGTCCTCCGCCGCACGACCCGCGCGGAGCGCATCGTGAGTTCCGCCCCGGTCCGCTCCCCTCTCGTCCGGCCCCCGATGCCGGTGGTCGACATCGACCTGGCCCGTCCGGGCGAGTTCCGGCTGCCCGGTGACCGGGGACCCGCCCGGCCACGAGGACAGGCCAGGGCGCTCGTACGCCTGCACGGTCGCCCCCTGGGCATGGTCAGCGCCGCCGACGCCTCGGGATCCGAGGACCTGTGGCGGGCGCTGGCCGACACCGCCCACCTGGAACTGGCCGGGCAACTCGCCCGGCACCGTGCCATGGACCGGACCGGACCCGCGGACGGTGGCGTCCGGCGCCACACACTCCGGCAGACACCCGTCATCAGCGTGGTCGTGGCCACGCGCGACCGTCCGGAGAAGCTGCGGCACTGCCTGCACTCGCTGCTGCGCTCGGCATATCCCGAGTTCGAGATCATCGTGGTCGACAACGCCCCGGCGGACGACACGGCCGAAGTCCTGGTCCGCTCGGAGTTCACCGGGCGGGTCCGCTACGTCCGCGAACCCGTCGCAGGGCTGGCCCGCGCCCACAACCTCGGGCTCGGCCGGGCGCGCGGATCCGTCGTCGCCTTCACCGACGACGACACGCTCGTCGACCCCGGATGGCTTTCGGCGCTGGCCGAGACGTTCGCACACGACACGCGGATCGGCTGTGTCACCGGGCTGATCGTGCCCGCCGAACTGGAGACCCAGGCCCAGACCGCCCTCGAACGTCAGGGCGGATTCGCGAAAGGGTACGTGCCGCGCACCTGGTCCCTGTCCGATCCGCCGGCGGACCCGCTGTTCCCGTTCACCGCCGGACGCTTCGGCTCGGGCGCCAACATGGCGTTCCGTACCACCGTGCTCCGCGCCCTGGGCGGCTTCGACACGGCGACCGGTGCCGGGACCCCCGGCCGGGGCGGTGACGACCTGCTCGCCTTCTTCGAGATCCTGACGGCCGGTCACGCACTCGCCTACCAGCCGAACGCCATCGTCTGGCACTGCCATCGCCGCACGATGGACGCCGTGGCCGCACAGGCCTTCGGCTACGGCGCCGGCCTCGGCGCCTACCTCACCGGCGCGCTGCTGAGCGACCCGCGCCGGCTGCCCGCCCTGCTACGACGGCTGCCCCGCGGCATCCGCTACGCCATGACCCGATCACGCGACCGAGGCGCCGATCCCGAGGCCGACTGGTCCCGGCACCTGGCGCTGCTCGAAATACAGGGGATGGTCTACGGCCCCTGCGGCTATCTCCGCGGACGCCTCACCGGCGCCGGCGCCGGAACCTGATGACGAGGTGAGCGGCTTGTACACCCGTCGGGTGACCGAATCGGCAGCAGGAGGCGCCGGTATGCGACGACGGCCCCTGGACATGCTGCGCGCCGGTGTCGCCGCCGCGCTCCCGGGTGAGCCCGTACTCCGCACGGGACACGTCCTCGCGGTCAGTTCCCTCGTCAACGCGGGCCTCGGCTTCTTCTTCTGGACCTTCGCGACGCACTGGTACGACGAGCGGACCGTGGGCCTGGGCTACTCGGCACTCATGGCGTCCCTCCTGCTCACGGGCATCGGGCAGCTCAACCTGAACGACTTCCTGGTGCGGTTCGTGCCGACCGCCGGCCGCCGCACCCGCCGTCTGGTCCTCACCTGCTATACGGCGAGCACGTCCTTCAGCGTGGTGGTGGCCGTGGCATTCCTCGCGCTGGTGCCGGTGGTCGAACCGGAGCTCGGCTTCCTGCTGACACCGGTCACCGCGATCTGCTTCGTGGTGGCGACCGCCGGCTACGCCGTATTCGTCCTGCAGGACGGCGCGCTCACCGCGGTCCGCATGCCGGGCTGGGTCGTGGGCGAGAACCTGATATTCGCCGCCGTGAAGATACTGCTGCTCGCTCTGGCCGCCGCTCTGGGCTTCTTCTCCGGGATACTGCTGTCCTGGGCCGGAGCTCTCGTGGTGTCGCTGGTCGTGGCCAACTACGTCCTGATGCGCAGAGGCATTCCCCGGCACGAGCGGACGACGACGACCGCGCCGCCACCGCCGCGCATGCTCGGGTACGCCGCGGCCGACTGGGCCGGCTCCCTGTTCCGGGTCGCCGGCTACACCCTGGTCCCGCTCATCGTGCTGAACACCTGCGGTGCCGAGGCGAGCGCCTTCTACTCGGTCGCCTGGGGCGTCGCGTACGTGCCCTACCTGATCGCCCGCAACATGGGAACGTCACTGCTCGCGGAGTCCGTGCGCGGGCCCGAACGACTCGTGAGGCACTCCCTGCGCGTCCTGCGTCACTCGGGTCTGCTGCTGGGCGGCATCACGGTCGTCCTGGTCGTCGCGGCCCCGCAGATCCTGTCGATCTTCGGTGCCTCGTACGCCGCCGAAGGAACCACGCTGCTGCGGCTGCTGGCCCTGTCCGCGCTGCCGAACCTGCTGCTGAGCGTGGCCATCGACGTGGCCCGGGCGCGACGGCGTCTGCACTGGGCGGTGTGGCTGCAGGCTGCGATGTGCGTCCTGGTGCTCGGGCTCACCCGGCTGCTGCTGCCGGAGTTCGGCGTCGCGGGCGCGGGCCTCGCCTGGCTCGTCACGCAATGCGTGATCGCCGCGTTCCTGCTCGTGTCCTGGTCCCGCTGGCTCGTCCCCGTCACTGAAGGGTCATCATGAACAGCGCACTCTCCACCGAGCGCACCGTCCCCACCCTGTCGGTCGTCATCTGCGCCTACACCCTCGACCGTTGGGAGGATCTGCGGGCCGCGATCGGGTCGGTGCTGGTCCAGGACCCGCCCGCCGACGAGGTCGTGCTGGTGGTCGACCACAACCAGACCCTCCTGGAACGCGCCGAACGCGAATTGTCCGGCGTCCATGTGGTGCCCAACCAGCGGCGCCGCGGTCTGTCGGGGGGCCGCAACACCGGAGTGTCGGTGTCGCGGACCGACGTGGTCGCCTTCCTCGACGACGACGCCACCGCGGAACCGGGATGGACGGGCCGTCTGCTGGCGCCCTACGGCGACCCCCGCGTGGTGGGCGTCGGCGGGTTCGTCCGGCCGTGGTGGGCGACCGCGCGCCCCGTGTGGTTCCCCCCCGAATTCGACTGGGTGGTGGGCTGCTCCTACCGGGGACAGCCCCTGCAGGCCGCCCCCGTCCGCAACTTCATCGGCGCCAACATGTCCTTCCGCAGAAGCGAACTGCTCGCCGTCGGCGGCTTTCTGGACGCCCTCGGACGCGTGGGCAGCCGTCCGGCGGCGAGCTGCGACGAGACGGACCTGTGTCTGCGGCTCGCCGCCCGTGCCCCGGAGGCCGTCCTGCTGTACGAGCCGGCCGCCGAGATACGGCACCGGGTCCCCGAGTCCCGTACCAGCTGGTCCTACTTCCGCAACCGCTGCTACATCGAAGGACTGTCCAAGGCGCTGGTGGCACGGCGCTGCGGCCGCGGGCCGGCCCTGGCCAACGAGCGCGTGTACGTGCGGTCGACCATCTCGCGGGCCCTCGCCCGCAACGTGACCCGGATCCGGCGACCCGGCGCGCTGCGCACGATCGGGGCGCTGTCCGGGGGTGTGTGCGCGACCGTCACCGGTTACCTCGTCGGATCGATCCGGCCGTTGGGCTCCCCGGCCCTCTCCCGGCGTCGCCGCGGAGTGGCGCCGCCGACGACGACGGCTCCGTCATGAGCGTCGTACCCGTCTTCCTTTACCACGCGGTGTCGGACGACTCACCGCCGTGGCTGGCCCCGTTCACGGTGAGTCCACGCACGTTCGCCGAGCACCTGGACATGATCGCCGACAGCGGACTGCGCGTCGTCCCGTTGCGGCAGCTGGTCGCCGCCCTGCTCGGCGGTCCTGCGGTGCCACCGCGGTCCGCGGTGCTGACCTTCGACGACGGATACGCGGACTTCGCCTCCACGGTGGCTCCGCTGCTCGCCGCACGGGGGCTTCCCTCGACCCTGTACGTGACCACGGGCGCCCTGAGCGCCGCCGGCCGGCCGTCGGGCGGCGGGCCGTTCCCGTCCGTGGCGACGCTCGGCTGGAACCAGGTCAGGGAGCTGGACGCGGCCGGGGTCGAGATCGGCGGACACTCCGTGACGCATCCGCAACTGGACACGCTGCCCCGGGCATCGGTGCGGCAGGAGGTGACCGGGTGCAAGCAGCGGATCGAGGACACGCTCGGGCACCGTGTCGACGCCTTCGCCTACCCGCACGGCTATTCCAGCCGCGCCGTTCGCGCGCTGGTGCGGGAGGCCGGCTGGACCTCGGCCGCCGCCATCCGGGCGGACTCGGCCTTCAGTTCGGAAGGGGACGACCCGCTGCGGTTCGCCCGGCTCATGGTCCGGGCCGACACCGGCCGCAACCGCTTCGCGCTCTGGACCGGCGGCGAGGGGGCACCCGTGGCACCGTTCGCCGAGGGACTGCGGACCAGGGGCTGGCGTGCCTACCGCCGGGCGAGAGCGATGACCGGGCTGCCCTACCGGGCGATACCCGCCTGACCCGACCCCCGGCCAAAGAGCACGAACGCGCGGACCGCTGACGGCCCGTCAACGCTGCCAGACCCGGACCCAGTCCACGAGCATGCGCGCCGAGTCGGTGCCCGGCGGCGGGGTGTAGGGGAGGCCGACGGCCAGGTTCAGAATGACTTCCATGGGCACGTGGGGAATGCGCTCGGGGGCCGTCACCCGGAACCGTTCGACCCCGTCGACGTACCAGACGAGTCTGTCCTTCTCCCAGAGCAGCCCGAAGAGGTGGTAGCCGTCGGGGAAACCGGACGCGGTGAAGGTCCCCCGTTCCTTCCTCTCGGCGCCATCGGCGTTCCTCCAGTGCACGAACATCGACAGCCTGCGCGTGGTGCCGAGGAACTCCATGATGTCGACCTCGGGCGGGGTGTAGCGGTTCGCGGGCATCATCCAGAACTCCGGTGCCATCCCGCCCTGTTCCGGGATACGGACCGCCGCCTCGAAGTAGCCGTAGGTGAAGGTCCTTCGGGGCTGGGCGTACCAGTCGTCCCGGCCGGTGGAAATCATGCCGGACACCCAGGGGTAGACCTTTCCGTCGCTGCCGCGGACGGCCCGGCGCTGGGCGGTGAGGCTCAGTTTCCCTCCGCTCACGGTGACCTGACCGGGCTGGTACCACTCCAGTTCGTTGTTGGTGCTGATGGTGCAGCCGCGCTCGTTCCAGTCGTAACACGTGGTCCAGCGGCCCTTGTCGAGACGCGATCCGTCGAAGTCGTCGTGGAAGACCAGTCGCCAGTCGCCGGGCACCACGGGCCGGGGGATCGCCGTTCCGGGCGGGGATCCGCAGGCACCGCATGCCACCAGCAACAGCATGAGCACGCCGAGCACCGCGCCCCGTGATGTCATGGGCGGGCACGGGTCCCGGCCGCGACCGAGCCGGCCAGACGGCGCGCGGCGAATCCGGTGCCGGCGACGAACCGCAGCACGGGTCCGAAGGTGGGAGCGGCGGCCAGTCCGGTGAAGAACAGCCCGGGCACGGAGGACTCGAACCCGGACGACAGCCGGGGTGCGCCGTGGAACGTCTCGACCTCGCGGCGGAGTTCGGGTGCCAGCAGTTCGAGCCGGTCGACGTCCACCCGGTACCCCGTGGCCAGCAGCAGATGGTCGGCGCGCAAGGTCTCCGTACGTCCGCCGGTGTCCATGCCCCCGAGCTCGAGACGCACCATGCCGTCCTCTACCCCCGCGGAGCGGACCGTGCGGCCGCACAGCACCGGGATCCGGTCGTCGACGCGGTCTTTCAGCCACCAGCCGCCGGAGGGACCGAGCACGTTGTGCAGCAGCCGCAGCCGCAGCCCTTGCGGCAGACGGCGAATCGCGCGGCCGCCGTGGCTGCACGCCAGCAGCGACCAGCCCGGTCCGAGCGGGGAACCCGGCTTGAGGATCCGTACCGGACGCGGCCGGTCGCAGGGACGGTCGGTGTCGGGCGGGCTGCCGAAGGCGACGGACGCCGCGCGGGCGATCACCGTGGGAAAGGCCCCGGCCTCGTGCAGCAGCGCGGCGCTCTCCAGGGCCGACTGCCCGGCGCCGACGACAGCGATCCGCTGTCCCGAGAACCGGCCCAGATCACGGTGCCGGCTGGTGTGGGAGAACAGCTCTGCCGGGAGGAGCCCGGCCAGTTCCGCGGGCTCGTGGGCGAACGGGACCAGTCCGGTGGCCATCACCACGTTCTCGGCGAGGAACTCTTCCCCGGAGTCCAGGGTGACGCCGAACAGCCCGTCGACAGGCACGACGGTACGGACCCTGCGGCGCTCCAGTTCCGGCACACGGCGCTCCTGGAACCACCGCCCGTAGGCGATCATCTCCTCGACGGGGATGGGGTACCGGTCGCCGACGGGGCCGCGTCCCCGCGCGGTACGGAAGTCCTCCAGACGGTATCCGGACTCCGGCGCGGAGAGGGAGGAAGCGGCGGGGACGGACTTCAGGAACATGCCTTCGGGCATGTTGGCGTGCCAGCACTCCATGGGTTCACCGAATACCCGCCGCGGTGTCCCCGCCGCGCTCAGCCAGGCGGCCGTGGCGAGCCCGTAGGGGCCCGCCCCGATCACGACCGTGGGCAGCCGCTGCGGAGCGTCATGGATGCCCCTGCTCCCGGCCGCTCCGTGCCGGGCGCCGAACCGGGTGTTCATGGGCATGGTCGCTCCCTCTCGTCTCGGGTGGCGCCGCGGCCGTCACGGTCGCGTACCGGCCCAACGCGCGCATTCGTCGAGCACGGGGGCGACCGTGTGGGTGAGCCACCCGTAGCTGTGGCCGAACCTCGGAGACTTGCAGACGTTGTTCACCACGTGCCACAGCCAGCTCAGCAGGGGAACGGCCACCGGATCGGCGACACCGTCGTCCGGGTCCAGCCCGGCCAGCGCGAGCAGGGCGCGGTCGGCGTCCGGTATCCGGCCGGCGCGCAGCGTCTCGGCGACCAGGCGACCCAGCGGGCGGCCGGTGAGGGTACTGCGCAGGGCCAGGACGAAGGAGTAGGCGTCGATCTCGCACGGCCCGTCGGCGCGGCCGCTGCTCCAGTCGAAGACACCGGTCACCCGGAGGGGGACGCGGTCGAGCAGCACGTTGCCGGGGTGGTAGTCGCCATGGGTCCAGCCCTCCGTCAGCACCGCACCGGTCAGGGCCGCGTCCAGCCGGTGGCGCAGGGCCTCGAATTCGACCGCTCGACGGCCGGACCGGTAACGGGGCATTCCTGCGGACAGAGCCGTCAGCTGCGATTCGCACCAGGCGGAGGCCCGGTCGGCCGCCTTGCGGGGACGCCCGGTGGCGGACCGTATGTCCGCCAGCAGCCGCATGGCGGGCGCCATGGCGGCATACGGGTCCCCGGAGGTGTCCAGGATCAGCCGCTCCGCCGGGACGCCCGGGAGCGCGCTCTGGGCAAAGGTCCCCTCGGGCCCGGGCGAGCCGACGACCCGGGGCAGGAGAGCACGCCATGGGGCGAGCCGGCCGTCGGCGGCGAGCTCCCGCAGGACCTCCCACTCCCGCGCCGTGACGGCGGCGGCGGCCTCGTCCCTGGGGTGTTTGATCACCAGGCTCTCCCCGCCGTGCCGCAGCTCGAACACCAGCAGGCCCGCCTTGGGCAGCGAGGGGCGCCGGACCACGGTGATGTCCCTGGGACCGGCGCCGGGTACGAGCCAGTGGGCCCGGAGGCGGTCGTCGAGGCCGGCCAGAGCGCGCGGGAAGTAGAGGGGCAGCAAACCGGAGAGCGAGGACATCTTGGCGGGTGTCTTCATACCAGACCTTGCCGGGCTGTCAGCGGCACGACCCCTGCTTGTCGGGGATACTGAATGCGGGCGATTCACCACTGTCGAGTGGATCTGCGAGCTTCGTCCATGTTAGTTCCTTTCAGGAGAAGCGTCCCGGAGTGGTGCGGGTGGTCGTCTTGCTGGACACCGAGGTACCCGTGCTCCTCGCCAGAATCGGCAACTATCCGTTGCACCACGGCAGTCTGGGCGTGGTGCGCACGGTCGGACGGCTGGGCGTCCCGGTCCACGCCGTTGTCGAGGACCGCTTCACCCCGGTCGCCCTCTCGCGCCATCTGACGAGCAGATTCGTGTGGCCGACGACCGGTTGCGAGGAACCGGAGCAACTCGCGGACGGTCTGCTGTCCATGGGCCGGGCGATCGGCTCCCGGTGCGTGGCGGTGCCGACCGACGACGAGGCGGCGATCCTGCTCGCGGAGTACGCGCACCGGCTGAAGGAGTGTTTCCTGATTCCGCCCGTGCCGGCCCACCTGCCGCGCCTGCTGGCCTGCAAGGCGAGCCTGCACCGGATCTGCGCCGAGGCAGGTGTGCCCTCGCCGTCGTCAAGGGCGCCGGAGAGCCGCGACGAGCTGGTCGACGCGGGCCGCGAGCTCGGCTATCCGCTCGTGCTCAAGAATCTGGCGCCGTTCAGCAGACTCCGCACCCCGGCCGTCAGCGGCACCACCACCGTCGTGCCCACCGAACGGGCGCTGCTCGACCGCTTCCCGACGGGCCGGCCGCCGCCCGTCCTCGTGCAGGAGTACATCCCCAGACAGCAGGCGGAGGACTGGATCACCCACATGTACTGCGGTGCGGGCGGTGTTCCGCGCGCTCTGTTCACCGGCTTGAAGCTGCGCTCCTGGCCTCCGTACGCGGGGATGACCGCCCGGGCGGTGGGACTGCGCAACCCCGAACTGGCCCGCCTGGCGGAGCGGCTGTGCCGCCGTACCGGTTACAGCGGACTGGCGGATCTCGACTGGCGTTACGACCGCCGGGACGGACAGTACAAACTCGTCGACTTCAACCCGCGCGCCGGCGCCCAGTTCCGCCTCTTCGAGAGCGTCCACGGAGTCGATGTCGTCCGCGCCATGCATCTCGACCTGACCGGCCGTGCCGTGCCGGACGGCGCCCAGGCCGAGGGGCGGGTCTTCGTCGCCGGCCAGCTGGACTTCGCGTCGGCGGTGGCGTGGCTGCGCCATGAGCGCCGGCTGCCGTCCGATCTGCTGCACGTACGGCCCACCGAGCGGGCCTGGCTCTCCTGGGACGATCCCCTGCCGGCCGCGGCCGAGGCGCTCCGGTTCACGGGGCTGGTGACCTGGCGCCTGCTGCGGCCGGAGCGCTCCGGCCCGGCCGGGTGCCGCTGACCGGAGATCTCACCCGCGCCCCGTCAGCGCCATGGCCGACGGGGCGCTTCCGTCCGCGACCGGCCGGGCCGTGCGGCCGCCGGGTTCATGGATCCGTCCTCGGCACGCGTTGACCTCAGCCCGTCCTGGGGCGACCATGTACATATACGTCGTAAATATACGGACTGGCGGTCCACAGCTCGGCCGAGCGGAAGGACGAATCTCATGCGTGTGGCGGTGTCCGGTGGCAGCGGCTTTCTGGGGTCCCATCTGTGCGAGGAACTGCTCCGCAGGGGTGACACCGTCTACTGCCTGGACAACTTCTCCTCGGGCCGAAAGGCCAACATCGCCCGCCTGCTGGACCGGCCGGGCTTCCACTGCGTTCCGTGCGACGTCACGGAGCGGTTCCGCTTCCCCGGGACCGTCGACGCCGTCGCACACCTCGCGTCTCCCGCGTCCCCGGCCGACTACCATCGCCATCCGCTCGAGACGCTGGCGGTCGGCAGCCGGGGGACGGAGAACATGCTGCGGCTGGCCGAGAGCCAGCAAGCGCGCTTCGTCCTGGCGTCCACCAGCGAGGTCTACGGGGATCCGGCGGTGCATCCGCAGGACGAGGACTACTGGGGACACGTCAATCCCATCGGCCCCCGCAGCGTCTACGACGAGGCCAAGCGCTTCGCGGAGGCCCTCTCCATGGCGTACCGGCGCAGCCACGGGGTCGGCGTGGGGATCGTCCGGATCTTCAATACGTACGGCCCTCACATGCGCCCGTACGACGGCCGCGTGATCTCCAGCTTCATCCGGCAGGCACTCGACGAGGAGCCTTTGACGATCTTCGGCGACGGCTCCCAGACGCGGAGTTTCTGCTATGTCGACGACCTGGTCCGCGGCCTGGTGGCCATGCTCGACTCCGCCGAGCCGGGACCGATCAATCTCGGCAATCCGGAGGAGCACACGGTGCGGGAACTGGCGGAACTCGTGACGGGTATCACCGGCTGCAGCGGCGAGCTGCGCCATCTTCCGCTGCCTGTCGACGACCCGGTCCGCCGGCGCCCTGTCATCACCAGGGCCCGCGAGGCACTCGGCTGGCAGCCTCGGGTGCCCCTGGAAGAGGGGCTTCGGCACACCGTCGACTGGTTCGTGGCGGA
This sequence comes from Streptomyces sp. NBC_00386, assembly GCF_036063235.1. Classification (NCBI taxonomy): domain Bacteria; kingdom Bacillati; phylum Actinomycetota; class Actinomycetes; order Kitasatosporales; family Streptomycetaceae; genus Streptomyces; species Streptomyces sp. NBC_00386. The sequence continues at coordinate 8,022,422 of NZ_CP107950.1, read as the reverse complement.
GGCGCGGGCCTGCGCGCGACCGCCGGAGCGCGCCGTCGCCGCCGGGCCGTCATGACGTAGGACGGCGCGCCTCGAAAGCCGCGCCGCCACAGGGGAGTCGGCTGCCCGGGGGCCGACAGCCCGAAGGGCGCCGGCCGCATGATGCGGCCGGCGCCCTGACATATCGGTGGGGTCAGTGCTGCCAGGCCCTCACGTAGTCGACCATCATGTCCGCGGGAACCACGTTGGTTCCGCTGTGACTGGGGTTGATGGCGTTGTTGAGGATCAGATACATCGGGGCGGAGGTGATCCCGGAGGTGATCTGACCGACCTGCTTGCCGTCGTAGTAGTAGGTGACGGAACCCTGTTTCCATTCGGCGCCGAACGTGTGCCAGCCGCCGGAGTAGGTACCGGAAGCGCAGCCTCCCGGACCGCCCGCCGTGGAATGGAAGTGATAGCAGGCGGAGCCGCCCAGGCCTTCGAGGACGTCCAGCTCGCCATCCGTCGGCCAGTTCTGCCCGTCCAGCCAGAACGAGGGCCAGTTGGCCATCTGCGTCCCGGACGAGGGTGTGTAGATGCGGGCCTCGAAAGCGCCGTAGGTGAACTGGGCCTTTCCGTTGCTGGTCACCAGGCCGGAAACGTTGGGATACGTCTTGCCGTCGACGGTGGTCGGCTGCTGGATGAGCTTGAGGTGGAGCGATCCGTCGCCGACCGTGACCTGCGACGGAGAATAGGCGGACCCCTCGGCGGAGTTCACCGGCTTGGTGGCACACCCGGAACAACCGAACCAGTTCGAGTTCCACTTGGAACCGTCAAGAGCGGTGCCGTTGAATTCATCACTGAACGCCTGGTGCCAGGTGCCGGGGATACCGACAGGCGCGGTGGCGGTCGTGGACGGCGCGGAGGACGTCGGCGTCGAAGCCGGCGTCGGCGCCGAAGTCGAAGCCGACGGTGGCGTTGTCGTTGCCGTCGGTGTGGGGGATGCGGGCGGTGTGGTCGTGCCCGCGGGAGTCGAGGCCGTCGGTGTCGGTGTCGCGGTCGCCGTCGGTGTCGCGGTGGGCGTCGGTGTCGCGGTGGCGCCGGTACCGGATCCGGTGGTGAGGGATTTCACCGGAGAGAGGCTGTGCCAGCGGTCGTGGAACTTGTACGCAACGAAATACGTATAGGTGCCGGCCGGGAATGCGCGGGAGCCCGAGGTGTATGAGGTGGACCGGGTTCCCAGCGTGGCCGCGGCGGCTCCGGGGAAGTCGTAGTTGCCACCGTCGGCGGATCGCACGGCGACCGTCAGCGCCTGCAGTTTGATCGTTTTGGCGCTGTGGACGGTAGCAGTGGCTTTGGACTGTCCGTTCGGGGCCGCCGACACGGACAGGGAATCGACCACGACGCCGGGGGTGGCGGCCTCCGCCTGATCGGTTTGCGTAAGGACGCCTCCGGCGAGCGCGGCGGTGGTGACCGCCAGCACACCCAATTTTGTTCGCATGGCGCGAGAACGACGGTGTTTCCGATTATCAGTTGTGCAATTCATTGGCATGTACGCGTGACCTTTCGCCCCCATGCGACAGCTGGACCATTCGTAGAACACGTGAGCAATGGCGGACCGAACGGTCATGGACTCTGCGCGAGGCAAACTCGATCCGCAAGTGCCCTGCCGACGTCGAAGCGCACCCATATCCCCTGGAAATTCTTGTCCCGCAACCGAGTTGGCCACGTCGGGCCGGATCCAGTGACGTCCGACACGCGAGGGGGCAATTCGGTCATATGCATCGAATCGCACGTTACTGGTGGGATCTGACGCCCAGTGAGCACCTTCCGGAGTCACCGCCCCGGGGCGAGGGCGGCCGCGGCGCGTGACGCGCACCCCTCGCAGGGCACCGAAAACACCTGAACCACCCCTCGGGCGTACTGCCATCCCCCGCCGCCCGCAAGGAAGTTGGCGGCTCGGACCAAAGCCGCGGCATGCCCGCGGGCGCCTCGGCCCCTCCGTTACGTCCGGAGTATTGACGCTTGATGAAACAACTCAATAGTTTCAGTATCATCGACTCACCCTGGGGGTACTCGCTTCGTCGCCCCGACCCGAACGTCGGCAGTCCGCAGATCCGACCGCTCACGCCGCGATTCCGGCAGGAGGGATCCCCCATGGGCCGCTACAGCCGGCTACGCCGCATCCGGCAGATGGATCCGCAGCAGGACTTCGAGCAGATCTACCGGTGGGTCATCCACTACGAGTTCCCCCGCGACTATCTCCACGGGACATCGATCGCGTTCCTGCGCGACTACGGCATCCCGCGCATCTCACAGCTCCTGGACCGGACCCAGGAATTCGAACGCGCCGGTCAGAAGCGGTACGACGACACGGTGCTGATCACGTACGAGATGGTCCGCGAGGGGATGGACTCCGAGCACGGCCGGGCGGCCGCCCGCCATCTGAACCGCATACACGGCCGCTACCGGATCGCCAACGAGGACTTCCTGTACGTCCTGGCGACCACGGTGGTGGGGCCCAAGCGATGGATCGACCGGTTCGGCTGGCGGCGCCTGTCCGAGCAGGAGACCGAGAGTCTGGCGCTGGTGGGCCGGCGGATGGGCGAGATGATGGGCATCTCCGGCGTGCCCGGCACCTACGCCGCGTTCGAGCGACTCCACGACGACTACGAGCGGGAGATGTTCGCCTACGACCCCGCCAACCGCAGGGTCGCCGCCGCCACGCTGCGGATCATGGCCTCGTGGTACCCGGCACCGGCACGGCGCCTGGCGTCCCGGGTCGCCCTCGCCGTCCTCGACGAACCGCTGCTCAAGGCACTCGGCTTCCCCCGGGAGCCGCGCCTGATGCGGGCCGCCGTCCACCGCGCGTTCCGCGTCCGTGCCGTGCTGATCAGGCTGCTGCCCGGGCGTCCGGAGCGGTTCCCGCGCAAGCCCAGGGCGCGCACCTACCCCTTCGGCTGGACCCTGGACGACCTGGGTCCGCACTGGGCGCACTCCCGTCCGCCGGCCCCGCTCCCGGACGAGGCGCCGCCCGGACAGGCCTCCGCTCCGGCGCAGTCGTCCGCTCCCCCCGCTCCCCGTCAGGAGACCCGATGACCGACACCACCCCGGCCGCCGCACCACGCGCCGCGACCTTCACCACGCACTCCCCCGCGACCGGTGAACCGATCGCCTCGCACCCGGTGAACGGGCCGGAGGAAGTCTCCCGCGCCGTGGCACGGGCCCGGAGTGCCCAGGCCGGCTGGGCGGCGCTGCCCGGGTCCCGGCGCCGTGACCACCTGCTGCGCTGGAAGAAGGCGCTCGCCTCCGACCTGGACGCCGTGGCCCGCGTCATCGTCGAGGAGACCGGCAAGCCGGCCGGCGACGCCGCGCTGGAGGTCGTCCTCACGCTGGAGCACCTGGGCTGGGCCGCCCGCAACGCCGATCGCGTGCTGCGCCGGCGGAAGGTCGGCACCGGGCTGTTCGCCGTCCACCAGCGGGCCTCGCTGGTGCACCGGCCGCTGGGCGTGGTCGGTGTGATCGGCCCCTGGAACTACCCCCTGTACACCCCGATGGGTTCCATCGGGTACGCCCTGGCCGCGGGGAACGCCGTGGTCTTCAAGCCGTCCGAGCTGACCCCGGGCACCGGCGTCCTGCTGGCAGAACTCTTCGACTCCGCCGTGCCCGGGCATGCGGGGCTGCTCACCACGGTCACCGGCGCGGCCTCCACCGGGGACGCCCTGGCCCGGTCCGGGGTCGACAAGCTGGCGTTCACCGGATCACCGGGGACGGCCCGCAAGGTGATGGCGGTGTGCGCCGAGACGCTGACACCGTTCCTCGCCGAGTGCGGCGGGAAGGACGCGGTGATCGTCACCGCGGACGCGGACCTGGAAGCGGCCGCCGACGCGATCGTGTGGGGAGCGCTGAGCAACGCGGGACAGACCTGTGCGGGGGTGGAGCGCGTCTACGCGGTGCGGGAGATCCACGGGGCGCTGTGCGAGCGGGTGGTCGAGCGGGCCGGGGCACTGCGCCCGGGTGCCGAGGCGGACGCCCCCTACGGCCCGATGACCCTGCCGGGCCAGGTTGCGGTCGTCGAGCGCCATGTGACCGACGCGGTCTCGGCGGGCGCGCGGGCCCTGCTCGGCGGACCCGAGTCGGTTCGCGCCCCGTATGTCGCGCCGGTCGTGCTGACCGGGGTTCCGGAGGACGCGGCGGCGATGGCGGAGGAGACCTTCGGTCCCGTCGTGTCGATCAACCAGGTGGACGACGTGGACGAGGCGGTGGAGCGGGCCAACTCCTCGCGCTACGCCCTGGGTGCGGCGGTGTTCTGCCGCAACGGGCGCGCCGGTGCGGCGATCGCGGCGCGGCTGCGCGCGGGGGCGGTGTCCGTGAACTCGGTGCTGGGCTTCGCCGCGGTGCCGGCACTGCCGTTCGGCGGTTCGCAGGACTCCGGTTTCGGACGGATCCACGGCGAGGAAGGGCTGCGCGCCTTCACCTCCGTGCAGTCGACGACGGTGCAGCGGTTCACCCCGCCGGTCGTGCTGACGTCCTTCACGGTTCCGGCCGCCACGCGGGAGCGTGCGGTGCGGCTGGCCCAGGCACTGCACAAGCGCCGCTGAACGGCCGCCCGCAGGCTCCGCCCGACGCCGGACGCCGGACGCCGGACACGGAAACACCGGGCGCCGGAGTGTCCGAGCGGCTCGTCCGGCCGGCAAGCGGGTCCGGCCCGGGGGCCGGTCAGGCGTCCAGCAGCGGGGCCAGATAGCGGCGGGCGAAGGCCCGCGCCTGGTCCTCGTCCTCCATCTCGATACAGCTGGCGGGGTTGAGCAGGAAGGACACGGCGACCCGGACCATCAGCTCGGCGACCGGACGCGGGTCGTCGTCGGGACGGCCCTCGACCTGTTGCGCGCGGCGCAGATGGACCGTCAGATACTCGACGGTGGCGGAGAGCGAGGAACTGCCCTGCACCGTCAGATAGGGCAGCACCACCTCGGGTTCGAGGCGCAGCATGCCGCCGAAGAGCGGATGGGCGCGGGTGTGGCGCAGGGCGACCACGAAGCCCTCGACGACCCGCTCCTTCATGGTCGGCAGCGCCGCCACCGCCGAGTCCAGCCGCTGGAAGAACCGGCTGAGCTCGCGCAGCAGGGTGTCCTCGACCAGCTTGTCCTTGGTCCGGAAGCGCCGGTAGACGGTGACCCGGGAGACGCCGGCCCGCTTGGCCACGTCGTCCACGGAGGAGCGGCGCAGCCCCAGGAGGGTGAACTGTTCCAGTGCCGCGTCGAGGATCCGGCGCTCCGTACGGTCCTCCGGCTCCGGCTGGGCGAGGGCCCGGGCGAGCCACGAGTCGTTCGTGTCAGCTCTCATGGTGCTCCACACGATACCGGCAGAGGATTCCCCGAGAGTCTCTGATACGCCCTACATATCTTTGTAACTCACCATGGGCGGGAACGCGGCGGCCGCCCACCCCGAGGCGAGGGTGGGCGGCCGGCCCGGTGCGCTGGAAGCAGTGGGCTGTACGGGGGCGGTGGTACGGGGGGAACGTGGCCGGGGTCAGTCCTCGTAGAGCCCGGACAACTCGTCGGCGTACTTGTCCCGGATGACCCGGCGCCGCATCTTCAGTGACGGTGTCAGCTCGCCGGTCGCCGGACCCCACTCCTGCGACAGCAACTCGTAGCGCTTGACCTGCTCGGTGCGGTTGAGGCGGGTGTTGGCGGCGGCCACCGCGCGGTCCACCTCCGCTCGGACGACGGGGTGTTCCGCCAGCCCGGCCGGTCCCCCGTGCGCCTCGACGCCGTTGGCCGCGGCCCAGGCGGGGGCAGCTTCCGCGTCGAGCACCAAAAGGGCTACCAGGTAGGAGCGGTTGTCCCCGTGCACCATCGCCTGGCCGATCAGCGGGTGTTCCTTGAGCGCGTTCTCCACCAGGGCCGGCGAGACGTTCTTGCCGGTGGAGGTGATGATCATCTCCTTCTTCCGGTCGGTGAGCCAGAGATAACCGTCCTCGTCGATCCGGCCGATGTCGCCGGTGGCCAGCCAGCCGTCGGCGTCCAGAGCGGACCGCACCGAGCCGTCCGGCCGGAGGTAGCCGGAGAAGACGGTCGAGCCCCGCACCAGGATCTCGCCGTCCTCGGCGACGCGGATCTCCACGGACTCCACCGGGCGACCTACGGAGCCGAGCCGGAAGCCGGTCTTAGGGCTGTTGGCGGTGGCCACGCCCGTGGTCTCGGTCAGCCCCCAGGCGTCCATGATCACGATGCCGAAACCGGCCCAGAACCGCACCACGTCCAGCGACATCGGCGCCGAGGCGCTGGCCGACCAGGTCACCCGGTCCAGTCCGCCCGCGGCCAGCATGGGCAGCAGCACGTCCTCGCGGGCACGGAGATAACGCTCCTCGAGCCCGGCGGGCGGCGTCTCGCCCCGCTCGCGGTACGCGACGTGCTCGCGGGCGATCTCGAAGGCCCGGTCGATGGCCGCCCGCTGCTCGGCGGGCATCAGCGAGAGGATGGCCCGTACGGCGGCGGACAGTTTCTCCCAGATTCTCGGCACGCCGAAGAACTGCGCGGGGCGCACCTTGCGGACCACCTCGCCGACGCGCGCCGGATCGGCGCAGAGCCGCACGTGCGAGGCGCGGTGGCAGGGCAGATAGATGCCCAGCATCCGCTCGGCGATGTGGGCGAAGGGCAGGTAGCAGATGTGGTCGACGTGCGGGGGCAGCTCCACCACGGCGTCCAGCGCCAGGGCGTTGGACATCACCTGGCGGTGGGTCAGGACGACGCCCTTGGGCTCGCCGGTGGTGCCCGAGGTGTAGACGACGGTCAGCGGGTCCTCGGGGCGGACGGTGTCCAGCTCCTTGGCGAACTGCTCCGGCACCGGTTCGCGGAGCAGGGCCTCGTACGGGAAGTGGCCGTCCTGTGCGTCCGGCTCGACCACCACCAGACGCTCCAGCGGGGTACCGGCGTCGGCCAGCAACGGCTCCCACACCGCCACCTGGGCCGCCCCCTCCACCACGGCGAGGCGGGCCCGGCAGTTGCGGGCGATGTGGGTGATCTGTTCCGGGGCCGCGGTGCCGTAGACACTGACCGGAACCGCGCCGAGGCGGACCAACGCCAGGTCCGACAGCCAGTGTTCGGGCCGGTTGGCCATCATCATCAGCACGTGGTCGCCGCGGCCGACGCCGAGGGCCCGGTAGCCGGCGGCGAGGCTCTGGGTCTGCTCGTGGATCTCCGCCCAGCTCAGCGTCGTCCACGCACCGTCCGGGGCCGCCGACTGCCAGGACAGACCCGGGAGTCGGGGGCGGTCCCCCGCGTTGCGGACCAGCAGCTGCGGCAGGGTCCGGTCGGCCGGGTCGTCGGACAGGTCGCCGGTGGTGCGGGGTGCCGATGTCATCGGGGCCTCCTTGCGGGCCGGAAGGGAAACGTCCGGGTTCCTTGTCTCGGCGCAGGACGAACTCACTGCCACCGATCGGCGACTTACCGATCGCTCGCTAAAGAACGTAGGAGTGCTGAACCGGTCGGTCAACTCCGCGTGCAGCAATAGTTTTTGGGGATCCACACCGGGGAAGGGACATCACGTCGGACGCCGGATGCCGGAGTTTCCTGATCGATCGCTAAGCGTCCGAAGGAACGCATTCCGGCCGTACGATGTCGCCGATCGCCGCCTGTCCCGAGGAGAGTCGTTGAACACCGCGCCGAGCCAGGACACCACGCCCCCGGCGGAGCACTGGCGCTCGTACGGACCGCTCGGACTGCACCCGATCCTGACGCACGCCATGGAAGCCTTCAACGAGCACGGCTACCACGGCACTTCGGTCCGCGACATCGCCGGCCGGGTCGGGGTCACCGTGCCCGCGCTGTACTACCACTACGAGAACAAGCAGGCCCTGCTGGCCACGCTGCTGGAGACGTCCATCAAGGACGTCCTGGACCGCTGCCGGGCCGCTGCCGGGGAGGCCGGGGACGATCCGCTGGAGCGGTTCTGCGGCATGGTCGAGTCGATCGTGCTCTCCATGGCCCACCGTCGGCAACTGGCGTTCCTGGACACGGAGATCCGCAGCCTGGAGCCCACGAACCGGGCGCGCTACGTCGCCCTGCGCGACTATCTCGAGCACATGCTGCTGGACACGGTCGAGGCGGGCCGCGCCCAGGGAGTGTTCACCACGCCGATCCCGGCGGACGCGGTCCGTTCTGTGCTCGTCATGTGCCAGGGGGTCGCCAACTGGTTCCGTGACGACGGCCCGCTCACCGCGGAGGAGGTCGCCGAACGCCACGTGCTGCTGAGCCTCGGCACCGTGGGCCACCCCGGCACGGTCACCGGCGACTCACCGCTGCCGTTCCCCCGGCGCTCTTCCCCTGCCCGGACCTCCGTATCCCGGGGGTCCGCACCGCGCACCTCGGGGTGACACGGCGGGACACCGTCCCGACGTTCCACATCCACGGTGCCCGCACCGACGAGAGGACACCCGCATGGACGTGACCGAGGCCCGCGCCCGGTTCCAGGAACTCCGGAAGCGGGACGGCATGGTCGACCCCGCCGAACTCGACGAGATCTGGACGGCGTTGGCCACCGTCCGCCCCGAGGAGATACTCGGCGCGTGGAAGGGCGGCGAGTTCCGCACCGGGCACCCGCTCAACGGTGCCTTGGAGAAGGCAGGTTGGTACGGCAAGACGTTCGCCTCCGTGCACGACGCCAAACCGCTGATCTGCCGTGACGCCACGGGCGCCCTGTACTCGAACCGCGAGCTCGGCAAGGGTGAGGCCGGCCTGTGGACCGTCGAGTTCCGCGGCGAGGCGACGGCCACGATGATCTACGATGGCCAGCCGGTCCTCGACCACTTCAAGCAGGTGGACGACACCACCCTGATGGGGATCATGAACGTCAGGGGAGTCCCCGCCGAGGGCCCCTTCTTCTACTTCTTCCTCGAGCGCGCCCCCGAGGCGCCGTCCGGGGACCCGCGCGGGGGCCCGGGGGCCGGAGAGGCCTCGTGAGGCGCGTCCGCGCCGCGGTCGCCGAGGCGCCGGGCGCCCCGTTCACCGTCCGGGACGCGGAGATCGAGGAACCGCGGCCGTACGAGGTGCTGGTGAGGATGACCGCGGTCGGCGTCTGTCACACCGACCTGGCGATGCGGGACACCTGGCCCTTGCGGCTCACCCCGATGGTCTTCGGTCACGAAGGCACCGGCCGGGTCGAGGCGGTGGGCGCGGAGGTGACCGGTCTCGCGCCCGGGGACCATGTCTGCCTCACCTTCGCCAGTTGCGGCACCTGCGAGCAGTGCGCGGGGAACCACCCCGCCTACTGCCGCGCGGCGCGTGACCGGAACTTCTCCGGTGGACGCGACGACGGCACCACTCCGCTCTCCCTCGACGGCGCACCCCTCCACGCCGGCTTCTTCGGCCAGTCCAGCTTCGCCACGTACGCCGTGGTCCACGAACGCGGTGTGGTCAAGGTGCCCTCCGGTCTTCCGGCCACGGTCGCCGCGCCGCTGGGCTGCAGCGGACAGACGGGCGCGGGCACCGTGCTCAACCGGCTCCGCCCCGGACCAGGTTCCTCCCTGGTCGTGCTCGGCGCGGGCGGGGTCGGCCTGAGCGCGCTGATGGCCGCGGTGGCCGTGGGCTGCGACCCGGTGGTGGCGGTCGACCCGGTCGCCTCCCGCCGCGCCCTGGCCACCCGACTCGGCGCGAAGGCGGCCCTGTCCCCCGGGGACGGTCTGGTGGCGGCGCTGCGCGACCTCACCGGCGGTGGCGCGCACCACGTCGTCGAGACCACCGGCCGTCCGGAGATGGCCCGCCGGGCCGTCGACGCACTGCGCCCTCGTGGCGAACTCGCCCTCCTCGGCCTCGGCGGCGAGGTGACGTTCGACGTCATGGGCCTGCTCGCCAAGGGCGTCCGCGTGCACGGGGTGATCGAGGGGGACTCCGACCCCGGCCGCCTCATTCCCGAGCTGGCCGGCCTGCACCGACGGGGCCTCTTCCCGCTCGACCGGCTGGTCACCACGTTCCCGTTCGAGGACATCGGCGCGGCCGTGACCGCCATGCGGGACGGCAGCGTCGTCAAGCCGGTCCTCACCTTCACCTGACCGGCCGATCCGGCCCGGGGACGCGGTGCCCGACGAGGGGGACAGGCCTTGTGACGGCGTGTGATTGACTGATCCGCATGGCTCCCGCCTCCCCGTCCGCCCGTTCGGCAGCGACCGCGAGACCGGCCGCGGCGACCCGGCCCCGCAACCGCAAGCAGCTCATCCTCGACGCGGCCGGGCGGGTCTTCAGCGAGCGTGGCTACCACAACGCTTCCATGGAGGAGGTCGCCGCCGGCGTGGGCATCACGGCGGCCGCTCTGTACCGGCACTTCCCCAACAAGTACGCGCTGTTCGCCGCGTGCGCCCACGTCATGGTGGACGGACTGGTCGCCGCGCTCGACGAGGTGCCGGCCGAGGCGTCCTTGACGGAGGTGCTCACTGCCGTCACCCGGATCACCGTCGTTCATCGTGCGTCGGGCGGCGTGTACCGATGGGAGGCCCGGTACCTCGCCCGCGAGGACCGCCGGCGTCTCGCGGTGAAGTTCGGTCGCCTGGTCGAGCGGGTCGAGGAGGCCGTGCAGCGCGAACACCCGCTGTCCGACCGGCGTCTGCGGGCCATGGCGGCCCTCGGCGCGATCGGGTCCATCACGATGCATCACACCTCCATCGCCGGGCGCCGGGCCGAGGACCTGCTGCTGGCGTCCGCGCTGCGCGTGGCCGCGACGGATCCGGCGGCGGGCCCGCCCGGGACTCACCCCGTCGAGCTGCCCGCCCGGCCGGTGCCGCGCACGCGACGCGCGGAGATACTCGCGGCCTCCGTCCCGCTGTTCGCCCGGGACGGATTCGCCAACGTCACGAACGGGCAGATCGCCGAGGCGGTGGGACTGACCCCGTCCGCGCTCTACCGCCACTACCCCGGCAAGATCGACATTCTGGCTGCCGCCTGCCTCCAGGCGGCGGGGCTGCTGGCCCAGGGGGTGGAGCGGAGTCTGCACGAGGTGACCGGCCCGCACGAGGCCGTCGTGGCGCTGGCCTCGACGTATGTGGCCTACAGCTTCGAGTGCACGGAGCTCAACAGCGTCGCCGAGGCGGAGCTGGCCGGCTTGCCGACGGACCTGCGGCGGCCCCTGGTCCTCGCGCAGCGGGAGCACATCGCCGTCTGGGAGCAGCAGTTGCGGCTGGCCCGTCCGGAGCTGGATCCGCGCCAGGCCCGGGTACTGGTGCACGCGGGGTTCGGCGTGGTGGTCGAGGCGGGACGCAGACTGCGGTGGCAGGACAGCCCCGCCCGTCGTGAGGCCGTCACCGCTCTGGTTGTGGGGGCCCTGGGCCTCTGAACGGCCTTCGGGGCCCGACAGCGACCAGGCGCGCCGTCGCTGAGAGCCGGCGTGAAGCGCCGGCGCGAAGAACCGGTGTGCGGCACCCCGTGCGAGTGTTCCCCTGATACCCGCCCCTCGGGGCGTCTGCCGCGGGGCGGGTACCGGGCGGGACCCGATCGACGGCTCAGGCCGCCCTGTTCGCGGTGGGGATCGTGATGGGCGTGGTGCTCCCGGAGGCGCCCTTGCTGAGGAACAGCATCGCCAGGGCGCGTATGAACTGGTCGAACACGTAGAAGCTGCCGGGCACGATGGGCGACAGCCCCTCACGGAACAGGACGTACGCCGGCCACGCGGTGCGGATCAGGGCCGCCGACGCGTAGTCGCGCGCCAGTCCCAGCCAGTCGCCGACCTCGTCACTGAGGACGTACCGCACGAACTCGTTCAGGAACCCGCGCGTGACGCCGAGGTCGACCTGCGCGGTCAGACCGAGGAGGTCCTCGGCCAGGGCGATGCCCTCGGTCGTCGGGGTGAGGATCGGGGTGAGCACCTGCGCCGACTGTTTCTCGGCGGCGGCCCATGTCTGGGGGATGTGCTCGTCCGGCACACCGAGCAGGTGGACGGCGACCTGCCACGAGTGCAGGAACGCCTCCTGGTCCGCGGCCGGGAACGGGATCTTCCAGTCGAGCAGCTTCCGGTGCACGTAGGTGCCCAGACTGTGGAAGGTGACCAGGATGTCGGCGACGCTGATCGGAGTGGTCTCGTCGGTGACCGCCCTCCAGTGCGGCGACTGCGGCAGCAGGTGACGCACCGCCGCGTGCACCACGCGTGTCTTGTTGGCGGTGACGACGAACTGTCCCGTCGGCTGGAAGGCTCCCAGCTGGGAGAGGTCGTAGCCGAACGTGAACGTCTTGGCGGCGCGGTCCTGCATGTTGGCGCCGCCGGCGGACCAGTAGACGCTCCTCGCCTCGCGCGGGATCACGGTGCTCATGATTCCGCTACCGAGGCCGTACAGCATGAACAGGTACGTGTCCCTGCGCCGGTTGAAGTCGGCGGCACGGGCCAGCTTGGCGGGGTCGGCCCAGGAGGGCAGCACGTTGGCCTGCTGAAGGTAGGCCGCGAATTCGGCCGGCACACCGCTGGGCAGCGGGTCGTCGTTGTTCACCCATGACGCCCATGCCGAGTTGATCGCCGGCACGTGCCCGTTGTCGAGCATCGAAGCCATCAGAGGGTCCGCCGCGCTGTCCCAGATCCACTCGGGACCGGTCGCCGCGGCGGCTCCGGTCGCCGAGCCCGTCGACGCCCACGCCTGGGCCGGGCTCATCACGCCCACGAGGCCGAGTGCGACACCGAGCGACAGAGCCTTTCGCCTACTGAGGTTCTCCATTGACTTACCTGCTTCCCTGAAGGGCCAGACAGTTCCAAATGCCTTGACAGCCTTGCCAGTTGCATGATCAATGCGTGATGAACCATGTCACACAGATGTGATTTTCGATTAACATAGCGAGGTGCGATGCGGTCGGCAATGGTGGTGACCGAAGGCTCGCCGCCAATGTCGGCCCGGGGCCCGCCGGTTCTCCGCGGCCGCTCCCCGCCCGGCCGTGAGGGGCGGAACGTTGTCAGTGGCGGGTGGCAGCATCGTGTCCATGAGCGAATCCACGGCATTCGACTGGCGTCCCTTCCTGCTCAAGTGCAGTGAGGAGTGGGCGGATTCCCTCCCCGCCGACGAGTCGCGGGGCGAGGACGACGAGGCCGCCCGGCAGGCACGGTGGCTGGGGTTCCCGCCCGCGTCCGAGGAGCGCGTCGCCGCCATGGAGGAGCGCCTGGGGAGGCGGATGCCCCCTTCGTACCGGGAGTTCCTCAAGGTCAGCGACGGGTGGCGGCACGCGGGTGGATTCGTGTGGCTCCTGGCGGGGACCCAGGACGCGAGCTGGCACAGCGACGCGTCGGGCCTCGCGGACTCGTTCGAGGAGTATCTGGACGAGGACGCCGGGCCCGAGGAGCGGCGAGAGGTGGACATCTGGCGGCGCGGGCTGCAGCTCGACGTGGAGTCCGACGCCACCTACGTCCTCATGGATCCCGAGGACGTGGACGAGAACGGCGAGTGGGCCGTGTACACATGGGCGGGCTGGCGGGCAGAGCCACCCGAGCGGCACGCGAACTTCCTGGAGTTCATGCGGGAGATGCACCGGGAGTTCCACAGCCTGCGGGCACGACGGGGCGAGGGCGAGCCGGCGTTCGTCAACGACACGACGCGCGAGCAGGACTCCCGGGTGGAGGCGGCCCGCCGGGAGGCTCTCCTCGGCGGCTGGCAGCGGGCCGTGGAGATGCTGGACGAGGCCAAGGAGTACGGCAGGCCAGGGGCCGCCGGGCTGGGTGACCAGATACGGCGTCTGCTCGGGAAGACCTACATGGTGTATTTCGAGGGCCTGGTGACGGATCCCCGGTACGCGCCCGATCTGCTGCCGCCGCTGGTCGCCGAACACGCGGCGCACTCGAACCACGACGACTCCACGCTGAAGTTCCACCTGCGGGGCGCCGACGACGACATGGAGTCCCTTGCCTACGCGACGCTGGAGCAGGTACGGAACGGCACCTACCGGTACGCACCGGCCGGGCCGTTCGGGGAGGCCGTCGAGCGGGCGCGGGAGCTGGCGCGCTGGGGAGACGGCGACGAGGCGTGGCGGACGCTGATGAACGCCGTGCCGCTGTGGGAGCCGCTGGGTCCTGACCACCTGGCGCCGCTGGGGTGGGTGGCCGACCCCGTGCTCGGGCCACTGCTGACCCCGGAGCGGGGCCGGGAACTGCTGTCCACGCCGAGGGGCGGGCAGACCGGTGAGGCACCGCGTCCGACACCCGGGCTCGACCCGGGCGGCCTCGCGTGGCTCGCGGAGCCGAACGGGGGCAGTAACCGCACGTCGTACCGGTTCGTCCTGGTGGAAGGGGTGGAGCCACAGGAACTGCCCGGGCGCCTGGCGGACGGGAACGGAGGCGCGGACGGGGACGGGGACGGGAACGGCACCGGGGGCGGGGACGGCACCGGGCTGAACGAACCCTTGACCCTCTGGGAGGCGCGCGGCAGAGCACTGCGGGGCAAGCGGGAGTTCTCCTCCTACGACGACAGGGCCCTCATGGCGGTCGGGCGGGCCGACAGCGGCTGGAGCTTCGCCTTCGACGGAGTTCCGGCCCCGTTCGGCCGGCAGCGGTTCGTCTCCCCCGCCCCGGGCGCCAGTGCGGGCACCCGCGCGGTGGTGGTGTGGAGCGGCCTGAGGACGGGACACGGCGAGCCGTTCTTCCATCTCTCGGTGGCGCGGGACGGTACCGAGGAATACGCGTTCACGTACGCGGACGGAGAGGTCCGACGGAGCGGGGAGATACCGGAAGCGCTCGACCCGGACCGGTTCTTCGGTGCCGTGGAGGACAGCGCCGAGGCGGAACGGCCGCTGCTCGAAGCGGTGGCCGGGGAGTTCGGCGTCCGTCTGCCGCGTCACGCGATCGTGCAAGGGCGGCTGCACACGTTCACCACCCGCTCCTGGACACGGCCGCCGGGAAAGGGAGAGGGGTACATGGTGATCAGCGTGCAACCGCTGACCTCAGGCCCGACGACAGCGAGCGGAGGCAAGCCGACGGCTCGGTGACCGAGTAGGGGCACTCGGGAGCGACGGGCCGGTGACCGGCCGGCGAGCAGCAAGGAGCGGCGGATCCGGGCCGGTCGGATAGCACGCCGGAGCGGCGGACCCGGGACCGGTACGCGAGCGGTCGGGAGCGGCGGGCCTGAGGTCGATCTGCGAGCGGCCGGGCCGCCGGCTCCGGCCGGTGCGGGGCCCCGTCCACCAGGACGGGACCCCGCGCTCGGCGATCGCTCACGCGGTGCGGCCGGCGCCGTGACAGACGATGCCCGGCACCGCCGGGCGAACGTCGCCCGCCGGGGCGCTAGCGTCCGGCGGAGCCGTGGTGAGGAGTGGCGAGCGGGTCGCCGGCCTTCTCGACCACGTCGGCGATCCAGGCCATGGCCTCCGGCACGTCGTAGTTGCCGGCGTGCGGCTGGTTCCAGGCGAGCCGGTAGTCGACGTTCTTGACCTGCTTGTCCGCCTCCAGCGCCCGGTCCAGGTTGACCGAGATGATGAACGCGGTGTCCCGGTCGCGCGTGCCGTTGCGCACGTACCAGTTGGGCGCGGTGTCGGCGCTCGTGCCGACGAAGTCCATCGGGTCGATCAGGTGGATCTGGTCGTCGAGGTCCGTGCTCTTCTCCCTGGTGTACTGGTCCCAGGTCAGCCCGGTGTCGTCGAGGCCGCTGCCGTCACCGGCGACGTCGTTGTGGTTCCAGCTCCACTCGGTGTAGTTCATGTACGTCTGGGTGTACGGGCCGAAGAGGTTGGTCTCCGTCCGGCTGGTGGTGTTCCCGTGCACGCCCACGGCGTCGAAGGCGGGCGTCGTCTTCAACGTGGCCTGGGTGGCCACGAACCTCAGGTACTTCGCCATGTCGACCGACAGCACCTTGTCCGCCGCGTTGTCGACGTCGATCCAGTCGTTCACGTACGACTTCGTGGTGGACCCGCCGGGCCCGCCGGAGGTGATGTCGAAGGTGGCTCCGAGCGCGGGCACGGTGTTGGCCGGGGCGGCCTTCATGTAGGTCTCGGCGGAGCGGACGACCTCCTTCTTGATGGTGTCCAGCATGGCGTCGGCGGTGAGCTTGGATCCGTCCGGGTTGCGGAGCCCGAGGCTCTTCTCGTACGCCGGGAACTGTGCCGCGATCTCGGCGGCGTCCTCGGGCGTGGCGTTCGAGCCGGTCGCGTCGCGGGTGCCGAGGACGTTGTAGAGCCATTCGTAGGCCGCGTCGGCGTTGCCGAGGTCGGTGATCGGGCAGTACGCGTCGACCGCGAACACGTCGTCGCGCAGGGTGCTGCGGCCCTTGGAGTCGACGCCCGCCGCGCCGATCGCGGCGAGGTAGGAGTCGTACTCGGCGCTGTTGCCCGAGGCGCCCAGGATCGAGGACAGCACGCCGCCGCCGCTGGTGCCGTTGACGACGATCCGCTCCGCGCTGCCGGGCATGGTGGCGTCGTTGAGGCGGAGGTAGCGGACCGCGGCCTTGGCGTCGACCACCGCGGCGGGTGCCTTGCCCGGCGAGGAGCCGTCGGCGCCGATCAGCCCGCGGCTGCGGTTGGCGACGTCCACGAAGACGAAGCCGGCCTTCAGCGCCGCGCCGACGTTGCTCGTCGCGCTGTTGTAGGACGAGCCGTCGGTGACGCTCGCTTTGATGTAACTGGCCATCCAGCCCGCGTTGTTCACCGCGAAGTAGACCGGCGCACGCTGGTCGTCGAAGGCGCTCTCGGGCACGAAGACGTTCATGCTCTGGTAGCCGCAGCGGGTGTTGCCGATCGTGGTGGTACCGGACATGCCGGACTGCTGCGCGGCCGCCTCGACCGGGGCTGCGACGTAGCAGAGTTCTTTGTAGGAGCGAACCTTGACCGGTTGGCCGTCGACCGTGACGGTGAGCGTCGTGTAGGCGCCGGCGTCGAAGGCCAGGGCGGCGTCCTCCGGGTCCACGACGTGAGCGTGCGACGCGGAACGTCCCTGGGCCGCGACCGCGGACGAGGGCACCGCGATCGCCGTCAGGGCGAGGGAGCCCGCTATCGCCATGCCCCTCACCCGGCGCCCGCGGCCGGGGACGCGTCCTGCCCGTTCACCCGCCGGACGGGCGGAGGCTGCTCGATCGGAGGATTCCGAGAGCCACTGCATGGGGGTCTCCTCTTGTTGTGTATCGAGTGATCCACTGACACCTCGGGCCCAAGGCGTCACGCACGCTACAAGATTGTTAACAAAATACCCAGCAATTTTGCAAACATTTCGCGCCATCCCGGAGACGCCGACGCACACCCACACAGCCGCCCCCGCACTCACGCCCGCGCCGCGAGGGTGCGCGCCAGCGATAGGGCCCGTTCGCACTTACCGCCGACCCTCCCGGGCGGTAACCATGGGAGAGGCTGTTTGGCCAGCTATGACCTGAATGAGCTGACTCCAGGAGGGCTCATGAACGCCCCGACCGCGACGACGGCGGGCCCGGCCGCGCAGGACGACGCGCAGGAGGACCCGACCGTCCACATTCTCTGGATCAACGCCGGGCTGAGCTGCGACGGGGACTCGGTCTCGCTGACCGCCGCGACCCAGCCGAGCATCGAGGAACTGGCGCTCGGTGCCCTGCCGGGGCTGCCCAAGGTGGCGGTGCACTGGCCCCTGATCGACTTCGAGTGCGGGCCCGTGGAGGGCGCCGACAATTTCGTGGAATGGTTCTTCAAGGCCGACCGGGGCGAGCTGGAGCCCTTCGTGCTGGTCGTCGAGGGGTCCATTCCGAACGAGCGGGTCAAGCCCGAGGGCTACTGGTGCGGCTTCGGCGACGATCCCGAGACGGGTCAGCCGATCACGACCAGTGAGTGGCTGGACCGGCTCACCCCCAAGGCGCTCGCCGTCGTCGCCATCGGGACCTGTGCGACGTACGGCGGTATCCACGCGATGGCGGGCAACCCGACCGGCGCCATGGGAGTGCCGGACTATCTGGGCTGGGAGTGGAAGTCCAAGGCGGGCATTCCGATCGTCTGCATCCCGGGCTGCCCCGTGCACCCGGACAACGCCTCCGAGACCCTGCTCTACCTGCTGTACCAGGCGGCGGGCGCTGCGCCCATGATCCCGCTGGACGAGGAGCTGCGGCCGACCTGGCTGTTCGGCGCCACGGTGCACGAGGGCTGCGACCGCGCCGGCTACTACGAGCAGGGTCAGTTCGCGAGCGAGTACGGATCGCCGGAGTGTCTGGTCAAGCTCGGATGCTGGGGCCCGGTGGTCAAGTGCAACGTGCCCAAGCGTGGCTGGATCAACGGCGTGGGCGGCTGCCCGAACGTCGGCGGGATCTGCATCGCCTGCACGATGCCGGGCTTCCCCGACAAGTTCATGCCGTTCATGGACGAGCCGCCGGGCGGCCACGTGTCCGCGACGGCGAGCGGGATCTACGGATCCGTCATCCGACGACTGCGGAACATCACCGCGAAGACCGTCGACAAGGAACCGAAGTGGCGCGGCAGGAGCGAGGAGCTCACGACCGGCTACAAGGCCCCGTGGTGACCACGGTTACCCGCTGAGCAGGACACTCGACAGGAAGGTGGCGCGGCACCATGGCGACGGCGACGAACAAGCCGGCCGGTGACGGCCTCACGGAGATGTCGTGGGACCCGATCACCCGCATCGTGGGCAGTCTCGGCATCCACACCAAGATCGACTTCAAGGCGAAGCGGGTCGCGGAGTGCTACAGCACCTCGTCCGTCTTCCGCGGTTACAGCGTGTTCATGCGCGGCAAGGACCCGCGCGACGCGCACTTCATCACCAGCAGGATCTGCGGAATCTGCGGCGACAACCACGCCACGTGCTCGGTCTACGCCCAGAACATGGCGTACGGCGTGGCACCCCCGCACCTCGGCGAGTGGATCATCAACCTCGGCGAGGCCGCGGAGTACATGTTCGACCACAACATCTTCCAGGAGAACCTGGTCGGCGTGGACTACTGCGAACGGATGGTCCGCGAGACCAACCCCGGAGTGCTCGAACTCGCCGAGCGCACCGAGGCCCCGCACGCGGCCGACCACGGCTATCGCACGATCGCCGACATCATGCGCTCGCTCAACCCGCTGGAGGGCGAGTTCTACCGTGAGGCGCTCCAGGTGAGCCGCTACACACGGGAGATGTTCTGTCTGATGGAGGGCCGCCACGTGCATCCCTCCACGCTCTACCCGGGCGGTGTCGGCACGGTCGCGACCATCCAGCTCTTCACCGACTACCTGACCCGGCTCACCCGCTACGTGGAGTTCATGAAGCGGGTCGTCCCGCTCCACGACGACCTCTTCGACTTCTTCTACGAGGCACTGCCCGGCTACGAGGAAGTGGGCAGGCGCCGGGTGCTGCTGGGATGCTGGGGCGCGCTGAACGACCCGGAGTACTGCGACTTCCAGTACGCCAACATGGAGAACTGGGGCCGGCGGATGTTCGTCACCCCGGGTGTCATCGTGGACGGCAAGCTGGTCACCAACAGCCTCGTCGACATCAACCTCGGCATCCGCATCCTGCTCGGCAGTTCGTACTACGAGGACTGGTCGGGCATGGAGAAGTTCGTCGAGCAGGACCCGCTCGGGAACCCCATCGACGAACGGCACCCGTGGAACCAGCACACCATCCCGGCCCCGCAGAAGCGGGACTTCGACGACAAGTACAGCTGGGTCATGTCGCCGCGCTGGTTCGACGGCACCGATCATCTGGCCCTGGACACCGGAGGCGGCCCGATCGCCCGGCTGTGGTCCACGGCGCTGTCCGGACTCGTCGACATCGGCTACATCAAGGCCACCGGGCACAGCGTGCAGATCAACCTGCCGCGCACGATGACCAAGCCGGAGATGGCGCTGGAGTGGAAGATCCCGCAGTGGAGCAACGCCCTCGAACGCAACCGGGCCCGGACCTACTTCCAGGCCTACGCCGCCGCGGCCGCCCTCCACTTCGCCGAGCAGGCGATGGAGGAGGTGCGCGCCGGACGCACCCAGACCTGGGAGAAGTTCGACGTGCCGGACGAGTCGATCGGCTGCGGCTTCACCGAGGCGGTCCGGGGTGTGCTCTCCCACCACATGGTGATCAGGGACGGCAAGATCGCCAACTACCACCCGTACCCGCCGACTCCGTGGAACGGCAGCGTGCGCGACTCCTACGGCACACCGGGCCCGTACGAGGACGCGGTGCAGAACACCCCCATCTTCGAGGAGAACCCGCCCGAGAACTTCAAGGGCATCGACATCATGCGGGCCGTCCGCAGCTTCGACCCGTGTCTGCCGTGCGGCGTGCACATGTACGTCGGCGGCGGGAAGACCGTCGAGCAGACGCACATGCCGACGGGACTGAGCGGACTGGCTGTCTGACCTTCCCGGCATCCGACGTTCATCGCGACCGACCTTCCTCGCGATCGACCTTCCTCAGGAGAGGGGCCTGCCGATGGCCGGACAGGAGACGGGTGAGCGGATAGGCGCACTGCTCGACGAGCTGGCGCGGCAGGCGGGACCGGAGGCGCGCGGCGTCGCGGACGAACTGGTGCGCTGCCTCATGGAGTTCTACGGCGAGGGCCTGACCCGGACCGTACGCCTGCTGCGCTCCGCCCCGAAGGGCGCGGATCCCCTCGCCGTCCTCACCGCCGACGAACTGGTCAGCGATCTGCTGATCCTGCACGATCTGCACCCCGAGGACACCGCGACCCGGGTGGGCCGGGCCCTGGACAAGGTCCGCCCCTACCTCGGCTCGCACGCGGGCGACGTCGAGGTGGCCGGGCTCGACATGGAGGCCGCCGACGGCCCGACGCTGCACCTCAGGCTGCGCGGCAGCTGCGACGGCTGTCCGTCCTCCACCCAGACCGTGCGCTGGACCATCGAGGAGGCGGTCGCCCGGATCGCCCCCGAGGTCGCGCACATCGAGGTCGAGGGCATGGCCGCCGAGAGCCCGCAACCCGCACTGCTCCAGATCCTGCCGCACCGCCCGGACGACGCTCCGGGCGAGGCGGTGCCGTCCGGAGAACCGGGCGAGGCGGCGCGCTGGTACGAACTCGGCCCGCGCTCGCTGCCGGTGGGCGACGGCGAAACCGGGGTCACCGAGGTCGCGGGCCGCGCCCTGCTCCTGGTCCGTCTGCCGGGCCAGCTGTACGCCTACCGCGACCGCTGCCCCCAGTGCGCCGCGGGCCTCGCGCCCGCGGTCCTGGACGGCGAACTCCTGTGCTGCGCGGGCTGCGGCGCCGCGTTCGACGTCCGCCGGGCCGGCCGGGGCGACCGGGGCCACCTGGATCCCGTACCGCTGCTGGAGGAGAACGGGTCGGTGCGGGTGGCACTGCCCGGCGAGCTGCTGGGGGCGGGGCCATGACCGCCGACGTCCTCAGGCAGTTCACCCGCAGACCGCCGCCCGAGGGCGAGCGCTGCGACCTGTGCGGGGAGCCGCTGCCCGCCGAGCACCGGCATCTCGTCGACACCTCCCGGCGATCCCTCAAGTGCTCCTGCCCGCCCTGCCATCTGCTCTTCACCCGGCCGGGCGCGGGACAGGGCCGCTTCCGGGCGGTCCCGGACCGGTATCTCGCCGATCCCGGGTTCGTCCTGGACGAGGCCGACTGGAACCGGCTCCAGATCCCCGTCGCGCTCGCCTTCTTCTTCCGCAACTCCGAGCTCGGGCGGCTCGCGGCCTTCTATCCGAGCCCGGCGGGCGCCACCGAGAGCGAACTCGATCCGCAGACCTGGGACTCGGTGCTCGGCCGCAGCCGGCTGGCGGAGCTGCTGGAACCCGACGTGGAGGCGCTGCTGCTGCACCGCGGCCGGGACGGCTCGGTGACCTGCACGCTCGTCCCGGTCGACGTCTGCTACGAACTGGTCGGCCGGATGCGGCTGCACTGGAAGGGCTTCGACGGCGGTGCCGAGGCACGCGCGGACATCGCGGAGTTCCTGGAACGGATCACGGCGGCCGCCCGGCCGCCGGCGAACTCCGGGGGCGCCCCGTGACCGATCTCCGGTTCACCTGCACCGGCGTGCGCCCCGAACCGTACGGAGCCGGGCCCACGCTGCTGTTCGGGCTGCGTATCGAGGAGGCGGACCACCGGCCGGTGCACGCCGTCGCGCTGCGCTGCCAGATCCGTATCGAGCCCGCCGGACGTTCGTACGAGCCGGAGGAGGTCGGCATGCTGGGCGACCTGTTCGGTGAGCCGAGCCGCTGGAACAGCACGCTCAAGCCGCTGCAGTTCGCCCACACCTCCATCACGGTCCCGGGGTTCACCGGTTCGACGGAGGTCGATCTCCCGGTGCCCTGCACCTACGACACCGAGGTCGCGTCCGCCTCGTACTTCCGGGCCCTGTCCCGCGGCGAGGTCCCGCTGCTCCTGCTCTTCTCCGGCACGGTGTTCACCGGCCACGACGGCTTCCGGGCCGAGCCCGTGCCCTGGCACAAGGAGACGTCGTACCGGATGCCGGTGGACGTGTGGCGGAACATGATCGAGGAGTACTTCCCCAACTCGGGCTGGCTGCGCGTCCGGCTGGACGTCCTGGACGAGCTGCGCCGCTACCGGTCCGCGCACGCCTTGCCGTCCTGGGAGCGGGTCTTCGACGAACTCCTCGCCACCACCGACGCGAAGGGGGCCGACTGAGATGAGCAATCCCCTGGAGGACCGCTTCGAGCAGGCCCGCACGGTGGCGGACGCCGTCCTGTTCGAGGGATACGTCCTCTACCCCTACCGCGCCTCCGCCGCGAAGAACCAGCTCCGCTGGCAGTTCGGCGTCCTGGTGCCGCCCGCCTGGACCGCCACGACGGGGGAACACTCCGTCCAGCGCACCGAGTGTCTGCTGGAGCCCCGCAAGGGCGACCGTCTCCACGCCGAACTGCGCTTCCTGCACGTCCGGCGGCGCACGGTCGAACGGCTCGACGCCGACGGCGGATACACGGAGGTTCCGGAACTCGACCTTCCCGACCGGGTGTTGGTGCCCTGGGACGAAGGACACGAGGAACGCGTCCTGATCCATGAGTCGCTCGAAGAACTGACGGGCGATCAGGCATCGGTACACGCCGTACGGTTCGACCTCCCCGACGCCGTCGAGTACGAGCCGGTGACCGACACCGAGGGCCGGACGCTGGGCCGACTCGTGCGGCGCAGACTGCGGCTGACCGGCGAACTGCGCCCGCGCGTCGAGGAGTTGCCGGGGCCCTACCGGGTGCTGCGGCTCACGGTGAGCGTGCACAACACCACCGTCGTCCCGGAGGACGCCGACGCCGACCGCGAGACCGCACTCGCCCACAGCCTGATCGGAACCCATCTGCTGTTCGGCGTCCCCGGGGGACGGTTCCTGTCGCTGACGGACCCGCCGGAGTGGGCCCGCCCGGCCGCCGCGAGCTGCCGGAACGACCGCACCTGGCCCGTGCTCGCGGGCCCGCCCGGCACGGACGACGTCATGCTGTCCTCGCCGATCATCCTGGAGGACCATCCCGCCGTCGCCGAGGAGAGCCCGGGGCCCCTCTACGACGCCACCGAGATCGACGAGATCCTCTCGCTGCGCACGGCCGCGCTCACCGACCGGGAGAAGCGTGAGGCCCGCGGCACGGACGCCCGGGCCGCCGGGGTCATCGACCTGGTCGAGGACATGCCGGAGGCGGTCCGCGAGCGGCTGCACGGGGCGATCCGGGGGCTGCGCGAGATCACCGGCGAGGACGGCGCCGACGAGCCGCTACCCGCCGCCCCCGACATCGGCCTGAGTCTGCCCCAGGGCCCGGGGCATCCCTGGTGGGACCCGGCGCAGGACGCCGGGGCCGCCGAGGTGCCCGCCGCCGTCGTCATCGACGGCGAGACGGTACGGGCCGGCAGCAGGGTCAGGCTCACCCCCGGCGCCCGGCGCTCCGACGCCCAGGACTCCTTCCTCCACGGCCGGCGCGCCACGGTCGAGGCCGTGGTCGGTGACCTCGACGGGGAGACGCATCTCGCCGTCGTCGTGGACGACGATCCCGGCACCGACGTGCGCCGGGCCCAGGGCCGCTTCCTCTACTTCAAGCCCGACGAAGTGGCACCGCTGAACGAGCCGGAGGAGAAGGCGACATGACCGGACCCGTCCGCACCGGCGCGTCCCGGCCGGCCGAAGAGCGCGGGACCGGCCGGATTCTCGTCGCCGGGGTCGGCAACGTGTTCCTCCAGGACGACGGGTTCGGGGTGGAGACCGTACGACGGCTCGCCGCCCGCACGCCCGAACTGCCGCCCGGCGTCGAGCTGATGGACGCCGGCATCCGCGGGGTGCACCTCGCCTACCGGCTGCTGGAGGGCTACCGGACGCTGGTGCTGGTGGACCTCGTCAGCCGCGAAGGTCCGCCGGGCACGCTCTACACGATCGACGTCGGTCCCGGACCCCCCACGGCACGGTCCGCACCGGGCCCGCTGGACACGCACGCCATGGACCCGGCCAGTGTGCTGGCCCTGCTGCACGATCTGCACGCCGGCGCGGGCGGCACCCTCCCGGAGGAGGTGTACGTCATCGGCTGCGAACCCCGCGACACGGGCGAGGGCATGGGCCTGACTCCCCCGGTGGCCGGTGCCGTGGACGCCGCCGCCGACCTGGTGCTCGACCTGGTACGCCGCGCTCCCTCCGTGGCCCGGAGGAGCTGACACCGATGGAGGCAAGGATGGAATGGCAATGGGTTGGCCTGGCCGCGGGCCTCGCACTGGCCTACGGGGTCGCGAGGAACCTGTCGGACATCCGCCGCTACTTGCGCATGCGGCGCATGTGATCCGGTGGACGCTCGTGATCCGGTGGACGCTCGTGATCCGGTGGACGCCCGCCGGCGCGCGGACTCCCGCCGTCGCGCCCCGCGCGGCCACCGACGTCCTCGAGCTGCACGTACCGCTCCAGGAAGAGATGCAGGGCGCCGTGGAGTTCACCCAGACGCACGAACCACAGGGCGAGGTTCATGGCGCCCTGCTGGGTGATCGCGTAGACACGGCGCGCGGGGCCGCTCTCCGAGGCACGCCAGTGCGAGGTGACCTCACCGCTGCTCTCCATGCCCCGCAGCAGCCGGTACACATGCGCCTGATCGGCGTCGCCGCAGCCGAAAGCGCCCAGGCGCTGCACCAGTTCATAGCCATGACCTTGGCGTTCGGCCAGCAACAGGAGCAGCACCGGGGTGAGCAGAGCGCGTCGCTCGACCTCTTGCCCGGTCATCGTGCTCTCAGGGTAACCAGCCATGCGCGGGCCTCACATCCGGGCGCGACGGCACCGGGCGACGGGTCGGCGGCGGGAGGTGAGGACCGTGCATGAGCTGTCGATCGCCGTGGCGGTCGTCGAACAGGTCGAGGAGGCCGTGCGGGAACAGGGCCGCGCGGTCGCGTCGCTGACCCTTCGGATCGGCGAGCTGGCGGGGGTGGTGCCCGAGGCGCTGGACTTCTCGTTCGGGCTCGCCACGGAGGGCACCGCGCTGGCGGGGTCACGCCTGCTGATCGAGACTGTCGAGGCACGGGGCCGCTGCGAGGGCTGCGGCCGCGAGGCGCCGACCGGGATGCCTCCGGTGCTGTGGTGCGCCGGGTGCGGGACACCGCTGACCCTGCTCAGCGGCCGGGAGCTGGAGATCGTCCGGCTGACGCTGGCCGACGAACCCCTGGACGCGCGGAAACCCGTGGACGGGAAGGGTGACGGGCCCCCGGGCGGGAAGGGCGCGGACGACGGGCCGCGGCCCGCTCCGTCCGAGCTGCCGGTACGCGACGAGGAGGCGAGCCATGTGCCGCACCGTTGACCTGCATCAGGCCGTGCTCGCCAAGAACGACGAGAACGCGCTGGCGCTGAGGAGCTATCTGGGTGACCGCGGCACGGTGGCGGTGAACCTGCTGTCCAGTCCGGGCAGCGGCAAGACGGCCCTGCTCGAACAACTGCTCGCACGCGCCGTGGCGGGCGGCACCCCGGCCGCCGCCGTCACCGCCGACCTGGCGACCGAGAACGACGCGACCCGGCTGGCCCGCTCCGGCGCGCCCGTGCGGCAGATCCTCACCGACGGCCTGTGCCATCTGGAGGCCGGCATGCTCCAGCGGCGGCTGGAGGGCTGGCTGCCCGAGGGCACCCGGCTGCTGTTCGTCGAGAACGTCGGCAACCTCGTCTGTCCGGCCTCCTACGACCTCGGGGAGACCCTGCGCATCGCGCTCGCCTCGGTGACCGAGGGCGAGGACAAGCCGGTCAAGTACCCGACCGCCTTCGGGCTCGCGCACCTGGTCGTGGTCACCAAGACCGACATCGCGGACGCCGTCGGCTTCGACCGGGAGGCGTTCCTGGAGGGTGTCCGGCAGGTCAACCCCGGGGTGCCGGTCCTGGAGACCTCGGCCCGCACCGGCCAGGGGGTCGACGCCCTGCTCGCGCACGTCCTGCGCTGCGCGGCCGGCGAGGAGGCGCACGTACCGGTCCTGGCCCGGCAGCACGAGCGCTACCTGCACAGCCACGGGAACGGCCACGAACACCCGCGTGCCGACGTCCACCCGCACCCCGGCGCGCGACAGGCCGGGGCCGGGCCGGGCGGGGAGCAGGAGCGGGCACGGAGGCAGGAGCGGTGAAGCGGGCCCCGGGGCGCGAGCGCCGGCACATCGCCGTCACGGGCGTCGTCCAGGGAGTGGGGTTCCGGCCCTTCGTCTACACCCTCGCCCAGGAACTCGGGCTGACCGGCTGGGTCACCAACAACGCGCGGGGCGTCGAGGCCGAGGTGGAGGGTCCGGCCGCCGACGTGGCCGAGTTCTGCGCGCGGATCGGGACCCGTCCGCCGCCGCTCGCGGTCGTCGAGTCGGTCGAGCACCGGGCCGTGCCCCTGGAGAACGACGGCTCGGTGTTCACCATCCGCCCCTCCTCCGGCGGGCCGGGCCGCACCCTGGTCTCCCCGGACACCGCGACCTGCGACGACTGTCTGCGCGAGCTCGCGGACCCCGCCGACCGGCGGTACCGGCACCCGTTCATCACCTGCACGCACTGCGGTCCGCGGTTCACGATCGTGACCTCGCTGCCGTACGACCGGGACAGCACCACCATGGCGGGCTTCCCGATGTGCGCGGACTGCGCCCGTGAGTACGCGGACCCGGCCGACCGGCGCTTCCACGCCCAGCCGATCGCCTGTCCGGCCTGCGGTCCCCGGCTCACGCTGCGCACGGGGGCGGACGATCCGGGCGAGCTGCGCGACGGTGAGGCGCTCGCGGAGGCCCGCCGCCTGCTGGCCGACGGCGCCGTGGTCGCGGTCAAGGGGATCGGCGGCTACCACCTGGCGTGCGACGCGGGCGATCCGGCGGCCGTGCGCACCCTGCGCAAGCGCAAGAACCGCGGCGGCAAGCCCTTCGCGGTACTGGCGGATTCGCTGGAGACCGTCGAACGGCTGGCCCATGCCGGTCCGGCGGAGCGGGATCTGCTGCTCGGACCGCGCAAGCCGGTGGTCCTGCTGCGGCGGCGGGCGGGGGCGGGCGAGGAGATCGCGGCGGGGGTCGCACCGGGCAGCCCCGACCTCGGCTTCATGCTCCCGTACACGCCGGTGCACCGGCTGCTGCTCGGTCTGCCCGGTGATCCGCCGGGTCCCGCCGTCCTCGTGATGACCAGCGGGAACCGCTCGGGCGAGCCCATCGTCACCGACGACGCCGAGGCGCTGACCCGGCTGGCGGGGCTCGCCGACGCCTGGCTCGCCCACGACCGGCCCGTTCATGTGCCCTGTGACGACTCGGTGGTCCGGGTGTGCGCGGGAGCCGAGCTGCCGGTGCGCCGGTCGCGCGGCTACGCCCCCTTCCCGATCGCGCTGCCGGTTCCGGTGGTCCCGGCGCTGGCCGTGGGCGGCGACCTGAAGAACACCTTCTGCGCCGGGGACGGCCGCTACGCCTGGCTGTCCGCGCACGTCGGGGACATGGACGACCTGGCCACCCTGAACGCCTTCGAGCGGGCCACCGGCCATCTGACGGACCTCACCGCCGTCGCACCGCGCCTGTTGGTCGCCGACCGGCATCCCGGCTACCGCGCCACCCTGTGGGCACGGCGCGCCGCCGAGGAGCGCGGACTGACGCTGCGCCAGGTGCAGCACCACCACGCCCATGTCGCCTCGGCGATGGCCGAGCACGGTCTGGACGGCTCGGAGCCGGTGATCGGAGTCGCCTTCGACGGAACCGGCTACGGCGACGACGGTGCCGTGTGGGGCGGTGAGGTGCTGCTCGCCGACTACGACGGATACCGGCGGTTCGCCCATCTGGGCTATGTCCCGCTGCCGGGGGGTGACGCGGCCGTACGCAACCCCTACCGGATGGCGCTGTCGCATCTGCGGGCCGCGGGACTGCCCTGGCGGGACGAGCTGCCGTGCGCGGCGGCGGCCACCCCGGAGGAACGGCGGCTGCTGGAACGGCAGCTGGAACGGGGGTTCAACTGCGTTCCCACGTCCAGCATGGGACGCCTCTTCGACGCGGTGTCCTCGCTCGCGGGCGTCTGCCACCGGGTGGAGTACGAGGCGCAGGCGGCCATGGAGCTGGAGAACGCGGCACTGGCGGATCTGGCGGGGCCGCTCGCCGACGACGAGCGGAACGACGCGTACCGGTTCATGCTGAGAGCGGTCCGTCAGGACCCCGGGGCGCCGCTGATCGCCGACCCGGCACCGGTCCTGGCCGCCGCCGTGGCGGACGTCGGGGCCGGCGTCACGGCCGGGCCGGTGGCCCGTCGATTCCATCGGGCCGTGACCGGCCTGGTCCTGGAGGTGTGCACGGTGGCACGAGAGAGGACCGGCATCGGCACGGTCGCCCTCAGCGGCGGGGTGTTCTGCAACGCCCTGCTCACCGAGGGCTGCGGCGCCGTCCTGGAACGGGACGGCTTCACCGTACTGAGGCACCACAGAGTTCCCCCCAATGACGGCGGTCTGGCCCTCGGGCAGCTGATCGTCGCCGCCCGTGCACAGGACTAGCGCGACAGGAACGCTGGAGCGAGTCAGGAGCGAGTCATGTGTCTGGCCGTACCCGGCCGAGTGCTGGAGATCGAGGAACGCGACGCCACGCGGATGGCCAAGGTGGACTTCGGCGGTGTCGTCAAGGACGTGTGTCTGGAGTACGTGCCGGACATGAAGGTCGGTGACTACGCCATCGTCCATGTGGGATTCGCGTTGCAGCGGCTGGACGAGGAATCGGCGAAGCAGACCCTGGAACTCTTCGAGAACCTCGGGGTGCTGGAGGAGGAGTTCGGCGACGCCTGGGGCAAGGCCGCCCGGGACGCCGGCGCCGAACGCCCCGCCGGAACCGGACTTCCGCCCCTGGAGGGCGCCGAGAAGGAGGCGCGGTCATGAAGTACCTGGACGAGTTCAGCGACCCGGTCCTCGCCAAACGACTCTTCGACGACATCAGGGCGGTCACCACCCGGCCCTGGTCCCTCATGGAGGTCTGCGGCGGCCAGACGCACTCGATCATCCGCCACGGCATCGACCAGCTCCTCCCCGAGGAGATCGAGTTGATCCACGGGCCGGGCTGCCCGGTCTGTGTGACCCCGCTGGAGATCATCGACAAGGCGCTGGAGATCGCCTCCCGCCCGGACGTGATCTTCTGCTCCTTCGGCGACATGCTGCGCGTGCCCGGCAGCGGACGCGACCTGTTCAAGGTCAAGAGCGAGGGCGCGGACGTACGCGTCGTGTACTCGCCGCTGGACGCGCTGAAGATCGCGCAGGAGAACCCCGACCGGCAGGTGGTGTTCTTCGGCATCGGCTTCGAGACCACGGCGCCGCCCAACGCGATGACCGTCTATCAGGCCAAGAAGCTGGGCATCCCCAACTTCAGCCTGCTGGTCTCGCACGTCAAGGTGCCCCCGGCCATCGACGCGATCATGAACTCGCCCGACTGCCGGGTGCAGGCGTTCCTCGCCGCCGGGCACGTCTGCACGGTGATGGGCATGGCCGAGTATCCCGAACTCGCCGAACGGCACCGGGTGCCGATCGTGGTGACGGGCTTCGAACCGCTGGACATCCTGGAGGGCATCCGCCGCGCGGTACGCCAGCTGGAGGCCGGACAGCACACCGTGGAGAACGCCTACCCGCGCGCGGTGCAGCCCGAGGGGAGCCCCGCGGCCCGCGCCATGCTCTCCGACGTCTTCGAGGTGACCGACCGGGCCTGGCGCGGGATCGGCGTGATCCCGCGGAGCGGCTGGCGGCTGTCGCCCAAGTACCGCGAGTTCGATGCCGAGCACCGCTTCTCGGTGACCGGCATCGAGACCCAGGAGTCGACGGTCTGCCGCAGCGGCGAGGTGCTCCAGGGCCTCATCAAGCCGCACGAGTGCGCCGCGTTCGGCAAGGAGTGCACCCCGCGCAATCCGCTGGGCGCGACGATGGTCTCCAGCGAGGGCGCGTGCGCCGCCTACTACCTCTACCGGCGTCTCGGGACCCCGGACAAGGAGGCGAGCTCCGTTGGCTGACTCCGCATACGCTCCCGTCGACTTCTCCTCGTGGACCTGCCCGGCGCCGCTGCGCGACCACGACAGGATCGTGATGGGGCACGGTGGTGGCGGCACGCTCTCCGCCGAACTGGTGGAGCACCTGTTCGCGCCCGCCTTCGGCAGTGACGTGCTCGCCGAGCTCGGCGACTCCGCGCATCTGCTGCTGGGCGGCGCCCGGCTCGCCTTCTCCACCGACTCCTTCGTCGTACGGCCGCTGTTCTTCCCCGGCGGCAGCATCGGGGACCTCGCCGTCAACGGCACGGTCAACGACCTGGCCATGGCGGGGGCCGTACCGGCCTACCTCTCCTGCGGGTTCATCCTGGAGGAGGGCGTCGAGCTCTCCGTCGTGGGCCGCGTGGCCGAGGCGCTGGGCGAGGCGGCGCGGACGGCCGGGGTGGTGGTCGCGACCGGTGACACCAAGGTCGTCGACGCGGGCCACGGCGACGGCATCTTCATCAACACCGCCGGGATCGGCCTGATCCCGGACGGCGTCGACATCCGCCCGCAGCGCGCGGCCCCCGGTGACGTGGTGCTGGTCAGCGGACCGATCGGCGTGCACGGGGTGGCCATCATGAGCGTGCGGGAGGGGCTGGAGTTCGGCGTCGAGATCCAGAGCGACACCGCGTCGCTGGCCGGTCTGGTCGCGGACATGCTGGCGGTCTGCCCCGACATCCATGTGCTGCGCGATCCGACCCGCGGCGGTCTGGCCACCTCGCTGAACGAGATCGCCGCGGCGGCGCGGGTAGGCATCACGCTGGACGAGCGGTCCCTGCCCGTCCCGGAGACGGTCGCCAACGCCTGTGCCTTCCTCGGCCTCGACCCGCTGTACGTGGCCAACGAGGGCAAGCTGGTGGCGTTCGTGGCGGCCGAGCACGCCGACGCCGTGCTCGCGGCGATGCGTGCCC
This sequence comes from Streptomyces sp. NBC_00386, assembly GCF_036063235.1. NCBI lineage: Bacteria > Bacillati > Actinomycetota > Actinomycetes > Kitasatosporales > Streptomycetaceae > Streptomyces > Streptomyces sp. NBC_00386. The sequence goes on along the minus strand of NZ_CP107950.1, from coordinate 7,991,269 downwards.
ATCCGCTGGGCAAGGAGTCCGTGACGATCGGCCACTGCGTCGCCGACCACCCCGGCATGGTGGTCGCGGCCACCGGCCTGGGCGGGACCCGGGTGGTGGACATGCCGCTCGGCGAGCAGCTCCCGCGCATCTGCTGACCCAGCACGTCCGCGCCCACGGCTGACACCTCGTCGGCCGGCACGAGCGCTCCCGAGGCCGGTCCTCGGTGACGACCCGCATCACGCGGGCGTCACCGGGGGCCGGCCTCGTGCGTGTCCGGGATGTGCAACCCTCTCGCAACGTCCGGTCTGGTCGGCTGGTCCGCGACAGCCGTGAGACCCGAGGGGGAGCCGATGGACGTCGTCCCGCGCGTGGAGCTGACACCCGTGGCCGCCGAACTGCTGCGGCGACTGCGCGTCCAGCACGGACCGCTGATGTTCCATCAGTCGGGCGGCTGCTGTGACGGCAGCGCGCCCATGTGCTATCCGGAGGGCGAGTTCCGCACCGGCGGTTCCGACGTGCTGCTGGCCGAGCTGGAGATCGAGGGCGTCGAGGAACCGGTGACGTTCTGGATCTCGAAGAGCCAGTACGAGCTGTGGAGCCACACGCGTCTGATCGTGGACGTCGTGCCGGGCCGGGGCAGCGGCTTCTCCCTCGAAGCACCCGAAGGAGTGCGTTTTCTGATCCGTTCCCGCGTCGTCGGCGCCTAGCCACCAACCCGGGTCCCTGTCTCTGGTGCAATTCCCCTGAGTCCTGGCACAGTTGACGAGACATCAGGGGGCACCGTGACGCGTCTTGACAGACGGTTCAGAACGGCACTGACGGTCTTCACGGCAACCGGAGCGCTGGCCGGTGCGGCCCTGACGGGGGCGGCACCGGCCGGCGGCACGGAGCGCACGACGGACATCGCGCCCGGCGTCGAGTACACGCAGCTGGACATCCCGGCGGCCAAGGGAGTGGCGCACGCGCATGTGCTGAACGTCGATCTGCGCAATCCCCATGTGCGCGTCGATCTCCTCCACCCCGGCGCCGTGGCGTCCCGGGAGCCCGTGTCCGAGCTGGCCGGCTCCCGGGGCGCGGTCGCCGGGGTCAACGGCGACTTCTTCAACATCACGGAGACCCAGCATCCGGGCGTCGAGGCGACGGGCGCGACCGTGGGTCCGGCGATCGCGAGCGGCCGTGGGCTCAAGGCCGCGGTCCCGAACGGCCAGCGGTTCGGACCCGCGCTGCCGCCCGGCACGACCACCGAGGACGTGTTCGGTGTGGGCGTCGACCGCCGGGCCAGGCTGGACAGCGTGGCCCTCGACGGGTCCGTCCGCAGCCCCGACGGCACCTGGCCGCTCGGCGGGTTCAACCAGTACGCGCTGCCGGTCGGTTCCGTCGGCGCGTTCACCGCGGACTGGGGCAGCGTCTCGCGGGTGCGCGCGACCTGCGGTACGGACACGGACCGGGCCGCGCCGTGCAGCACCGACACCTACGAGGTGACGGTCCGCCACGGACGGGTCGTGTCCGCCGCCGACACTCCGGGCGGCGGAGCCATCGCACCCGGCACCACCGTGCTGGTCGGCCGCGAGGCGGGCGCCCAGCAGCTGCGGAAGCTGTCGGTGGGCGAGTGGGTCGGGGTGCGGCACCGGCTGGTGGCGGAGTCCTCCCGGGTGCCGTACCGCTTCGCGGTCGGGGGCTATCCGATGATGACCGGCGGCGTGCCGCTGCCGGGTCTGGACGACAGGACCTCCGCCGTACGGACCGCGGTGGGCTTCTCCGACCACGGGCGCCGGATGCAGCTCCTCGCCCTGGACGGCGCCCCGGAGTTCCGCAGCGGTCTCACCATCGCCGAAGTGACGGCGGCGATGCGGCAGTTGGGGTCACAGGACGCCTTCAGCCTCGACGGCGGCGGATCCACCACGATGGTCGCCCGGCAGGCGGGGGCGGACACCGTCAGCGTCCTCAACCACCCGAGCGGCGGCGCCGAGCGTCCCGTCCCCAACGGTATCGGGGTGTTCACGCGCCCGTGAAACGGCGGCACGTCATGGCGTCAGACTGCCCACGATGTCCGCGGTCGCGGTGAGACCGCTGTGGATCGTCGGGGCCATGCTCGTGCTGGCCAGCAGGAACCCGAGCAGGGCGCAGATCAGCGCGTGGGACATCTTCAGCCCACCGTTGCGCAGGAAGATCACCGCCAGCACCAGGAGAAACAGCACCGCAGAGATGGAAATGGCCATCGTCAACCTCCTCCGCCACGTCCACTTCGCGGCGTTCGGCCGTAAGTGTGGCGTAGCGGAGGGATCGGTCGGGCGGCTGACGTGTCCCCCGAACGGGTGGTCTTCTACCGTCGGTCGTGGGCGTCGAGGAACTCTTCGAGACCGCCCAGGTCATCGGTGTTGAGGTAGTCGACGTCGGCGGCGAGAAGTTCGCGCCAGAGCGCCTCGCGTGTCGGACCCGCAAGATCGGGGGTGGCCCAGAACCGGACCTTCTGCCGGCGCGCGTGCGCGGCCGCCATGATGCCCCGCAGTTTCTCGCGCTCGGCGGCCGGGAACGGTCCCTCACCCAGCCAGCTGAAGTTGAGTGTCCAGTTGTCGCTGATCAGCGGGACGAAGGAGGCGGGGGCGGCGCTGCCGAGGTCGGCGAGCCGGCCGTCGTAGAAGGCGAGCCGCTCGGTCTGCGCCTCCATGGGCACGCGCGCGGCGCGGTCCCCGGAGATCACGGCCGTGACCGGGCCGCGGTGCACCCGGCCGTGCGCGTACCTCGTGAACAGGTGCCGGTAGCGGCGCAGATGACGGTCGAGTTCGAGGTACGTCGAGGAGCCCTCGGTCTTGATGTCGACGAGCAGTTGCAGCGGCTGGTGATACCCCCGGTACACCGAGCCGTGGCCGGCCCTGACGCGGGCGGCCAGCGGTTCGAGGTAGAGGGATTCGAGCGTGCGGGTGGGGTCGAGGTCCACCGGGTCGTGGGCGACCAGGAGTTGGTCGCCGACGAGGTAGATGTCGGCCTCGACGCTGCCGAAGCGGTGGTCGAGCGCGTCGAGGAGGGGGCGTGGGTGCTCGTAGTCGTTGTGCGCGTGGGCGCGCCACAGGGGGCGCGTTCGGGGCTTCGCCTCGCCTGCCAGGGCCCGCGACGCGGGCAGGGCGACCGAGCCCGCGAGGGCGGCGCCGAAGGTGGTGAGGGCTCTGCGACGGGTGGTGAGGGCCATGCTCCGCCTCCCTTGAGGGGTGCCGTACGGGACCTCAGGGAGTATGCGGCCGGTGGGGCTCAAGAAACCCTGCCCTCAGGGGAGTTGGCCGGACCGACGCTACGCGTTCACTTCACCTGATCCGGGCGGGACCGGGCGTTCCTCCCCTCTCCTCCCCTCCTCTCCTCGTGTGTCGTGGGCGCACGAAAAAGCCCGCCCCGGGTGGGGCGGGCTTCGCTCGGAGCGGTGTCAGGGCGCCTGGAGATCGACCAGTTCGGCCAGCGCCGCGCGGTGCGCGCCCGCCGTGCCGTAGGCGATCGAGTCGGCCTTGGCGCGCTTCAGATACAGGTGGGCCGGGTGCTCCCACGTCATGCCGATGCCGCCGTGCAGCTGGAGCGCCTCCTCCGCGGCGTGCACGGCGACGGGTGCCGCGTACGCCTGGGCGACGGCGACGGCCACGTCGCTGTCCGCGCTGCCGGTGGCCAGCGCGTCGGCGGCGTTCCGCGCGGCGGCGCGCGTGTTGACGACCTCCAGCCACACCTGGGCCAGCCGGTGCTTGAGCGCCTGGAACCCGCCGACCGGCCGGTTGAACTGCTTGCGTTCCTTGAGGTAGCGGACCGTCTCCGTCAACGACCAGTCGGCGAGCCCGAGCTGCTCGGAGGCGAGCAGTCCGGCGCCGGCCCGCAGCGCACGCCGTACGGCCGCGGGCGCGTCCGCGGAGAGCTGCCGCGCGGCCGCGGAGTCGAAGGTGACGCGGGCGAGCGGCCGGGTCTGGTCGAGGCTGACCTGCGGGACGATCGTGACGGCGTCCGCGTCGACGGCGTACAGCCCGCCGTCCTCGGCCGGGACCAGCAGGACATCGGCTGCCGCCGCGTCCGCGATGCCCGTCAACTCCCCGTGCAGGGAGCCGTTCTCCAGCCGTACGGCTTGGTAGGCGCCGCCCGGTCCGACGTTCAGCGGGACGGCGAGGGCGCCCACCGTCCGGCCGGAGGCGAGTGCGGCGAGCAGTTCGGCCGCGACCGGTCCCTCGCAGGCCAGCAGCGCCTCGGTCGCGACCACGGCGCTCGTCAGATAGGGCACGGGGGCGACCGCGCGGCCCAACTCCTCCAGGACCACGGCGGCTTCGCGGTGCGTGGCACCCTGGCCGCCCTGCTCCTCGGGCACCAGCAGGCCCGCGAGGCCCATGCTCTCCGCGAGGGCCTTCCACAGCTCGGGGTCGTGCGGAGTGCCGGACTCGCCGCGGGTGATGACGTCCGCCGCGGCGCAGCGGTCGGTGAGGAGATCGCGGACGGCGGCGCGCAGCGCCTCTTCCTCCTCGGTGTAGAGCAGATCGGGCTCGGTGCTCACCTGGCTCATCGGGCGAGGTCCTTCCATGCGACGTCCTTGTCGGTGCGCGGCTCGGACGGCAGGCCGAGGACGCGTTCGGCGACGATGTTCAGCAGGACCTCGCTGGTCCCGCCCTCGATGCTGTTGCCCTTGGAGCGCAGGTAGCGGTATCCGGCGTCCCGGCCGGTGAAGTCGACCAGTTCGGGCCGGCGCATCGTCCAGTCCTCGTACAACAGGCCTTCCTCGCCGAGGAGTTCGACCTCCAGTCCGCTGATCTCCTGGTTCAGCCGGGCGAAGCCGAGCTTCATGCCGGAACCCTCGTGACCGGGCTGGCCCTGGGCGAGCTGCTGGCGCAGCCGTTCGCCGGAGAGCCGGGCGACCTCGGCCTCGACCCACAGCCTCAGCAGCCGCTGGTGCGTGTCGTGGGTGCGCAGCTCGGGCCGCTCGCGCCAGGTCTTCGAGACCGGGCCGATCATGCCGCCCTCGCGCGGGATGCGCATGCCGCCGATGGAGACGCGCTCGTTCATCAGGGTGGTCTGCGCGACCCGCCAGCCGTCGCCGACCTCGCCGAGGCGGTGTGCGTCGGGGATGCGGACGTCGGTGAGGAAGACCTCGTTGAACTCGGCCTCGCCGGTGATCTGGCGCAGCGGCCGCACCTCGACGCCCGGGTCGGTCATGTCGCAGATGAAGTAGGTGATGCCCCGGTGCTTGGGCACGTCCGGGTCGGTGCGGGCGATGAGGATGGCCCAGCGGGCGAGGTGGGCGCTGGAGGTCCACACCTTCTGTCCGTTGATCACCCACTCTCCCCCGCTCCCGGCCTCGGCGGTGTCCGAGTGGACGGCGCGGGTACCGAGTGCGGCGAGGTCCGAGCCCGCGCCGGGCTCGCTGAAGAGCTGGCACCACACCTCCTCGCCGACCCACAGGGGCCGCAGGAAGCGCCGCTTCTGCTCCTCGGTGCCGAAGCCGAGGATGGTCGGGGCGGCCATGCCGAGGCCGATGCCGATCCGCCGAGGGTCGTTGTCGGGTGCGCCCGCGGCCGCCAGTTCGGCGTCCACGGCGGCCTGGAGGCGGCGCGGGGCGCCGAGTCCGCCGAGGCCCTCGGGGTAGTGCACCCAGGCGAGGCCGGCGTCGAAGCGGGCCCCGAGGAAGTCGAGCCGGTCCGTTTCCCCGGGCGGGTACGCGGCCAGCAACTCCTGGGTGCGGCGGCGCAGTTCGGCTGCGTCGGTCATGCGGCGGCTCCGTTCTCCAGTGTGGGCACCACGGCGATCCGTCCGGTGGTGACTCCGTCGGCGACCCGCTGCACGGCGGCGGCGGCCCCGCTCAGCGGCACCCGCTCGCTCACCAGCGGCTTGATCGCGCCCCGTGCGGCCAGTTCGGTGAGCTGCTCGTGGCAGTGCAGGACGAGCTTCGGGTTCTTGGTGTTGTACAGGCCCCAGTGCAGGCCGACGATCGCGTAGTTCTTGACGAGGGCGTGGTTCAGCGCGGGGCTCGGGATCGAACCGCTCGCGAAGCCGACGACCACGATCCGGCCCTCGAAGGCGACGACCTTGGTGGACTGGGTGTAGGCGTCACCGCCCACGGGGTCGTAGATCACGTCCGCGCCGCGTCCGCCGGTCGCCTCCTTGACGGCGGCGATCACGTCCTCGGCGCGCCGGTCGACGACGACGTCGCAGCCCAGCTCGCGCGCCACGGCGGCCTTGTCGGCGCCGCCCACGACACCGATGACCCGCGCGCCCGCCGCCTTTCCGAGCTGCACGGCCGCGCTGCCGACCCCTCCGGCGGCCGCGTGGACGAGCAGCGTCTCGCCGGCCTCCAGTCGGGCCCGGCGGTGCAGGCCGAACCAGCCGGTCTGGTAGCCGATGTGCAGGGCCGCGGCCTCGGCGTCGTCGAGGGCGTCGGGGGCCGGCAGCAGGGCGGCGGCGTCCGCGACCGCGTACTCGGCGAAGCCGCCGTGCGGCAGGGCGGGGTTGGCGATCACCCGGCGGCCGTCCTCGGTCTCGCCGCAGATCTCCACTCCCGGCGTGAACGGCAGCGGGGGCCTGACCTGGTACTGGCCGCGGCACATCAGCGCGTCCGGGAAGTTGATGTTCGCGGCGCGCACCTTGAGCAGGACCTGGCCGTCACCGGGCGTCGGCCGATCCACCTCCAGGAGGCGCATCGCCTCTGCGGGCTCGCCGTTCTGGTGCACTTGCCATGCCTGCATGCGGGCCTCCAGGGGACTGTCTCGGCTGACCGGGTCCATCGCATACTAAGCGGTCGCTTGCCGCCCTGGGAACAGCGGACACCCCTCGTCTTCACCGAGCCCCGGCGCCGGCGCCCGCTGCCGCGCCGGCGCCCGCTCTCACAGCTCCTTGGACCGGGCCTTGGGGCGCGCCCGTACGTGCATCCGTTCCCCCTGCGGGCCGAAGAGGCTCAGGAACTCCGCGGGCCCCTCCCCCGCCGACCCGAACCAGTGCGGCACACGGGTGTCGAACTCCGCCGCCTCCCCGGCCTCCAGCACGACGTCGTGCTCGCCGAGGACCACCCGCAGCCGCCCGGAGAGCACGTACAGCCATTCGTAGCCCTCGTGCGTGCGCGGATCGGGCTCTGTCGTCCGCTTCGGTTCGAGCACCTTGTAGGCCTGGAGTCCGCCGGGCTGGCGGGTCAGCGGCCAGTACGTGCGGCCATGGCGCACGATCGGCTCGGCGCGCACCCGGGGATCGCCGACCGGCGGGGCACCGACCAGTTCGTCCAGCGGTACCTGATGGGCCCGCGCGATGGGCAGCAACAGTTCCAGACTGGGCTTGCGCAGCCCCGACTCCAGGCGCGAGAGCGTGCTCACCGAGATGCCGGTCGCCTCGGACAGCCCGGCCAGGGTCGCCCCGCGTTCCTTCCTGATCCGGCGCAGCCGCGGACCCACCTCGGCGAGGACCTCGTCCGTCGCCGCGTCGCCGGTCACCCCGCGCCCGCCGCCGTCGCTCTCGCCCGCACGGGCCGCGTCACTCATTCCTCTATTGCAGAATCGGCAAAGACGTTTGTCAATCCGGCGGGTTCCGGGCGACCTTCTCCGTGGAGGTGGTCACCATGACCGGGACAAAGACAGGAACATCGGCCGGGACGTACGAGGCGGTCGTCGTGGGCGGCGGCACGGCGGGGCTCTCCGCGGCCCTCGTCCTCGGCCGGGCGCGGCGCCGGACGCTCGTCGTCGACGAGGGCGCGCCGCGCAACGCGCCCGCCGCGCGCATGCAGGGCTATCTGACCCGCGACGGCATGCCGCCCGCCGAGTTCCTCGCCGAGGGCCGGCGGGAGGTCGAGGGGTACGGCGTGGAGATCGTCCGGGGCCGGGCGGTGGACGTCGTCCGGGACGGCGCCGGCGAGTTCGACGTCACGCTCGGGTCCGGCGACACCGTCCACGCGCGCCGGCTGATCGTCACGACGGGTCTGGCCGACGAGCTGCCGTCGGTGCCCGGAGTCGCCGAACGCTTCGGGCGCGATGTGCTGCACTGCCCGTACTGCCACGGCTGGGAGGTCCGCGACGAGGCCTTCGGCGTGCTGGCCACGACGCCGATGAGCGTGCACCAGGCGCTGATGGTCGGCCAGTGGTCGGACGACGTCACGCTGTTCCTGCACACGGTGGCCGAGGACGAGCTCGCGGACGAGGACCTGCGCCGGCTCGCCGCCGCCGGGGTCGCCGTGGTGCCCGGCGAGGTGGCGGAGCTGGTGGTCGCCGGGGACCGGCTCACCGGCGTACGGCTCGCGGACGGGACCGCGCACGACCGCTCGGTGCTGTTCGTGGCGCCGCGCCCGGTACCGCGGACCGGCCTGCTCGAACGGCTGGGCGCGGAACTGCGGGAGACGCCGTTCGGCAGCTACCCGGTCGTCGACCCGACCGGGCTCACGAGCGTGCCCGGCGTCTGGGCGGCCGGCAACGCCGCCGGTTTCGCGGAGCAGGTGGTGAACGCGGCGAGCGGCGGATACCGCGCGGCGGCCACGCTCAACGGCGAACTCCTGTTCGCGGACCTCGACGCGGCGATCGCGCGCGGGCAGGGCTGAAACACGTCGGCCGGGGGCGCGAACCGGATCCCGTACGGGTGTGAACCGGGCGCCCGCGTTGCACGATGGCTGCATGCTGCTGAGCAGGCTCGCCCATGTGTCCCACGAGGTCGCCGCCACCTCGGCGCGGTCCCGGAAGACCGCTCTGCTCGCGGAGCTGTTCCGGGACGCCGAGGCGGACGACGCGCCGATCGTGATCCCGTATCTGGCGGGCCGGCTGCCGCAGGGCCGCCTCGGCGTCGGCTGGAAGGTGCTGAGCAGAGAAGTCGCCCCCGCCGCCGAAGCCACCCTCACCGTGAGCGAGGTGGATGCCCGGCTCACCGCGCTCGGCGAGATCTCCGGCACCGGTTCGCAAGCCGAACGGGCCCGCATGGTGGGCGAGTTGATGGAGGCGGCCACGGAGGAGGAACAACGCTTCCTGTTCGGGCTGCTCACCGGCGAGGTGCGCCAGGGCGCGCTGGACGCGCTCGCGGTGGAAGGGCTCGCGGAGGCGACCGGCGCGTCCGCGGGGGACGTACGACGGGCGGTGATGCTGGCGGGTTCCCTGCGGGCGGTGGCACGGGCCCTGCTCGCGGACGGTCCGGGGGCACTGGACGGATTCCGGCTCACCGCCGGCCGCCCGGTACTGCCGATGCTGGCACACTCCGCCTCCTCCGTCTCCGAGGCGGTCGGCAAGCTCGGCGCCTGCGCGGTCGAGGAGAAGCTCGACGGCATCCGGGTGCAGCTGCACCGGGACGGCGAGGACGTCCGCGTCTACACCCGCACCCTCGACGACATCACCGACCGGCTGCCCGAACTCACCGCAGCGGCCATGGAGTTGCGGGGCGAGCGGTTCATCCTGGACGGCGAGGTGATCGCGCTGGACGACCGGGGGCGGCCGCGTTCCTTCCAGGAGACGGCCGCCCGGGTGGGGTCCCGCGTGGACGTGGCGGCGGCCGCGCGGACCGTGCCCGTCTCCCCGGTCTTCTTCGACGCCCTGTCCGTGGGCGGGCGGGATCTGCTGGATCTGCCGTTCACCGATCGGCACGCGGAACTGGCGCGGCTGGTGCCCGAGCCGATGCGGGTCCGGCGGACGCTCGTGCCGGGGCCGGGCGATGCCGCGCGGGCCGAGACGTTTCTCGCCGACGCGCTGGCCCGGGGGCACGAGGGCGTCGTGGTGAAGGCCCTCGACGCCCCGTACAGCGCGGGCCGGCGCGGTGCCGCCTGGCTCAAGGTCAAACCCGTACACACCCTCGACCTGGTGGTCCTGGCGGCCGAATGGGGTCACGGGCGGCGCACCGGCAAGCTCTCGAACCTGCACCTGGGCGCCCGTACCGCCGACGGCTCGTTCGCGATGCTCGGCAAGACGTTCAAGGGCATGACCGACGCGATGCTCACCTGGCAGACCGACCGGTTCCGGGAGCTGGCCGTCTCGGACGACGGCCACGTGGTGACCGTACGGCCCGAGCTCGTCGTCGAGATCGCGTACGACGGGCTGCAGCGGTCCACCCGCTACCCGGCCGGCGTCACCCTCCGCTTCGCCCGGGTCGTGCGCTACCGCGAGGACAAGCGGGCGGCCGAGGCCGACACCGTGGACACCCTGCTGGCCGCCCACCCGGAGGTGACGCGATGAGCGCAGGACAGCACGGACGCAGGAGTGCGGGACTCCTGTTGTTCCGGCACACCGACCACGGCGTGGAGGTATTGGTAGGCCATATGGGCGGCCCGTACTTCGCGCGGCGCGACGCCGGGGCCTGGACCCTTCCCAAGGGCGAGTACGAGCCCGACGAGACGGCCTGGGACGCCGCCCGCCGTGAGTTCCGGGAGGAGCTCGGGCTGCCGCCGCCCGACGGCGAGGCGCTCGCGCTCGGCGAGGTCACCCAGACGAACGGCAAGGTGGTCACGGCCTGGGCGATCGAGGCGGACCTCGATCCGGCGGCCGTGGTCCCCGGCACGTTCACGATGGAGTGGCCGCCGAAGTCGGGGCGGCGGCAGGAGTTCCCCGAACTCGACCGGGTGGAGTGGATGACCCCGGAGCGGGCCCGCCCTCTGCTCATCAAGGGGCAGACCGTGTTTCTCGACCGGCTGGCTGAGCACTCGGCCTGAGAGCCGGCGTTCGGCCAGCAGCGTCGGCTCACCTCGGGGGCCCGCCCGCGTTGCGCCGCGCGGCCCCGCGCGGGAGGGTCGGGGAACAGCCAGCTTTCAGGAGGTCGGCCATGCCCATCGCGACGGTGAACCCGGCGAACGGCGAGACGCTCAAGACGTACGACGCCCTCGGCGCCGAGGAGATCGAGCGCAGGCTCGCTGCCGCCGAGGCCACGTTCCGTACGTATCGCACCACCTCGTTCGCCGAGCGGGCGCGGCTCATGCACCGCGCGGCCGCCCTCCTGGACGAGGACCTCGACGACATCGGCCGGGTGATGACCACCGAGATGGGCAAGCCGGTCAAGCAGGCCCGGGCGGAGGCCGCCAAGTGCGCCAAGGCCATGCGCTGGTACGCCGACCACGCAGAGGACCTGCTCGCCGACGAACTGGCCGCCCCCGCCGACGCCGCGGACTCCGGGGCCTCCCGGGTCCTCGCGCGCTACCGGCCGCTCGGCCCCGTGCTCGCCGTGATGCCCTGGAACTTCCCGCTCTGGCAGGTGGTGCGCTTCGCCGCGCCCGCGCTGATGGCGGGCAACGTGGGACTGCTCAAACACGCCTCGAACGTTCCGCAGACGGCCCTGTACCTGGAGGACCTGTTCCGTCGCGCGGGCTTCCCCGAGGGCTGCTTCCAGACGCTGCTGATCGGGTCGGGGGCGGTCGAGGGCGTCCTGCGCGACCCGCGGGTCAAGGCGGCCACCCTCACCGGGAGCGAACCGGCCGGCCGGGCGGTCGCCTCGGTCGCCGGGGACGAGGTGAAGAAGACGGTGCTGGAGCTGGGCGGAAGCGACCCGTACGTCGTGATGCCGTCCGCCGATGTGGAGCGCGCCGCGAAGATCGCCGTGACGGCGCGTGCGCAGAACAACGGGCAGTCGTGCATCGCCGCCAAGCGGTTCATCGTGCACACCGACGTGTTCGACGCCTTCGCGGAGCGGTTCGCGGCGGGTATGCGGGCCCTCAAGGTCGGCGACCCGCTGGAGGAGGACACCGAGATCGGGCCGCTCTCCACCGAACAGGGCCGTGCCGACCTGGAGGAACTGGTCGACGACGCGGTCGAGAACGGGGCGACGGTGCTGTGCGGTGGCGAACGCCCCGACGGTTTCGGCGGCGGCTGGTACTACGCGCCGACCGTGCTCACCGACATCACGCCCGCGATGCGCATCCACCAGGAGGAGACGTTCGGGCCGGTCGCCACGCTGTACCGGGCCGCCGGTCTGGACGAGGCGGTGGCCCTCGCCAACGACACCCCGTTCGGGCTCAGCTCGAACGTGTGGACGCGCGACGAGACCGAGGTGGAGCGGTTCGTGCGCGATCTGGAGGCGGGCGGGGTGTTCGTCAACGGGATGACGGCCTCGCACCCGGCGTTCCCCTTCGGCGGGGAGAAGCGGTCCGGCTACGGGCGGGAACTGTCGGGGCACGGAATCCGCGAGTTCTGCAACATCACCACCGTATGGCACGGAGCGTGAGCGTTCCGCAGCTACGATCCCTCGTGTGAACCGCGAAGTGACCCTCCCCCTGATCGTCGACGACCGCGGCACGTTGCAGGTGGCGGCCGCCGACGTCAGCAAGCTGCTGCGCACGGTGGGCGGCCGGTGGCTGCATCTGGTGGAGGCCGGTCAGGACGGCCTCGACGAGGACACGGTGGCCGCGCTCACGATCGAACTGGCCAAACTGGCCGATCGGATCGACGTGGCCTGCATCGCGCACAGCAGCGGCCCGACCGGCCGCTGAACGGGTCGGCGCCGACGCCGGACCGGAATGGCTCGGTGACGGCGCCGGACCAGATCGGAGCGGCGGATGCCGTTCCGCTGCCGAACCCCCGGCCCCGCCGGAGGCCGGGCGGGACCGGCGAGTGTGCCGCGTCCGGCCCGGTGCCCGGCCGGGGCAGGGTTCAGGCGACCCGCTGGTCCAGTTCCCACAGCGCGTGCCAGAACTTCTCCTCGTAGGCCTGGAGCAGCCGCCCGTGGCGCAGGACGTCGTCCAGGGAGATCCGTTCGGCGTCGAGCCCCGCCTGTACGGCGGCCAGTGCCTTGACCTCCAGGTCGGGCGCGGGCTCGGCGAAGAAGTCGAAGAAGCCGCAGACCTCGTCGTCGAAGCCGTAGTGGCGGCGCAGGGCCGCGGTGATGGTCTCGCAGTAGCCGCCCCAGGCCGCGATGTTGGCGCCGAGCGCGAGGACCACGTCGGCCGGCTCCCCGTTCAGGGCGAGCCAGGCGACGTACGCGGGATAGGCCTGGCAGTCGGCGAGGGGTTCGTACTCCGCCGCCCGTGCCTCGCCCGCTCCCACCGCGGTGGCGAACGCGGTGAGCCGCTCCCCGGCCACCGCCTCGCCCTCGGCGAGCGTCTCGAAGAAGGCGGCGCTCGCCGCGTCGGCGGCCGCCGAGCGTTGGGCCAGATGAACGAACGCGCGGTGGTCCGCGGCGATCACATGACGCTGCTCCAGGGCGAGGGCGGCGAGCGTGCCGAGCTGGGCGGCGCCCCGGGCGATCAGCGGCAGCAGCCGGTTGGCATGCGGGTCCGGGGCGAGTTTCCCGGTGACGCCCTCCAGCAGTTCCCTGGCCGTCCGCGTCATCACGCGCTCCTTCGGTCCGGCTGACTCCGAGCCCCCGCGACCAGAGTGCACGGTCACCCCCGGATCCCCGCGCTCCGACGCGAAATCCCAGGTCCGGTGGGGTGACGGCAGCCACCCGAGAGCGAGCCGGACGCGCTCGCCCTCGCGTCCCGCCCCGCTCCCGGCCCGTGCGGAGGTGTCAGCGGATCGGCATCCCGGACAGGGTGCGGGCGATCACCAGGCGCTGGATCTCGCTGGTGCCCTCGAAGATCGTGTAGATGGCCGCGTCGCGGTGCATGCGCTCCACCGGGTACTCCCGCGTGTAGCCGTTGCCGCCCAGGATCTGGATCGCCTGGCCCGTGACCTTCTTCGCCGTCTCGCTGGCGAACAGCTTCGACATCGAGCCCTCGGCGGCCGTGAACGGCTTGCCGTTGACCGCCATCCAGGACGCCCGCCAGACCAGCAGCCGCGCCGCGTCGATCGAGGTGCGCATGTCGGCGAGCTGGAAGGCGACGCCCTGGTTGTCGATGATCGGACGGCCGAACTGCTCACGCGTCTTCGCGTAGTCGAGGGCCACCTCGTACGCGGCCCGCGCGGTGCCCACCGCCATGGCGCCGACGGCCGGACGGGAGGCCTCGAAGGTGGCCATCGCGGCGTTCTTCACCCGCTCGCCGCCACCGGCCCTGGCGCGCTCACGGGCACGGGCGAGGCGCTCGTCGAGCTTCTCCTTGCCGCCGAGCAGGCAGGAGCCGGGGATGCGGACGTTCTCCAGGACGACCTCGGCGGTGTGCGAGGCGCGGATGCCGTGCTTCTTGAACTTCTGGCCCTGGGACAGGCCGGGCGTGTTCGGCGGCACGATGAAGGAGGCGTGGCCCTTGGAGCCGAGCTCGGTGTCGACGACGGCGACGACGACGTGGACGTTGGCGATGCCGCCGTTCGTCGCCCAGGTCTTCGTGCCGTTCAGGACCCACTCGTCCTTGGCCTCGTCGTAGACGGCACGCGTGCGCATCGAGGCGACGTCGGAGCCGGCGTCGGGCTCGGAGGAGCAGAAGGCGGCGACCTTGACATCGTTGGCATCACCGTACATCTGGGGGATCCAGGTGCCGATCTGCTCCTCGGTGCCGTTGGCGAGGACGCCCACGGCGGCGAGGCCGGTGCCGACGATGGACAGCGCGATGCCCGCGTCGCCCCAGAACAGCTCCTCCATCGCCATGGGTATGCCGAGCCCGGTGGCGTCGAAGTACTGCTGCGCGTAGAAGTCCAGGGAATAGATGCCGACCTTGGCGGCTTCCTGGATGACCGGCCAGGGAGTCTCTTCGCGCTCGTCCCATTCGGCGGCCGCGGGGCGGATGACATCGGCGGCGAAGCCGTGCAGCCAGTCCCGGACCTCCTTCTGTTCGTCGTTGAGCTCCATGGTGAACTCGGCCATGTCCCCTCCAGCGCTGCACTAAACTGTTACTTGCGGTAACTGGAGTGTGTTACCGGCTAGTAGGAAAAGTCAACTCCCGAACTCGGCTCGGGATCCCGTTCGATACCCATACGACGATCAGTGTTAGTTTGCGCAGGCGTCACCGAATCACCACGGGTGGGGAGAGCACATGGACACCACACAGCGGACCGATCAGCAGAGGTCCGCCGACCGCCGCCGGCGCGAACTGCTGGAAGCCGCCGACAGAGTGGTGCTCCGCGACGGCCCCGGGGCCTCCATGAACGCCATCGCCGCCGAGGCCGGCATCACGAAGCCCATCCTGTACCGCCACTTCGGCGACAAGGGCGGCCTCTACGCGGCACTCGCCAAGCGGCACACCGACGCTCTCCTCGAAGCGCTGCGGGCGGCACTGGACGCCCCCGCCGAACGACGTGAGCGCGTGGAGGCGACGCTCGACACGTACTTGGCCGCCATCGAGGCGCGACCGCAGGTCTACCGCTTCCTGATGCATCCGGCGGAGGGCGGCCAGCCGGGCGACGCCGGGTTCGACGTGGGCAAGTACTCGGCGCCCGTA
The DNA here is from genome assembly GCF_036063235.1 of Streptomyces sp. NBC_00386. NCBI lineage: Bacteria > Bacillati > Actinomycetota > Actinomycetes > Kitasatosporales > Streptomycetaceae > Streptomyces > Streptomyces sp. NBC_00386. The sequence goes on along the minus strand of NZ_CP107950.1, from coordinate 7,976,091 downwards.
CTGCGTCGCATGGGCGAGGAACTGGCCGAGGTCATCGAGGAGCGGGTGGACCTCGGACCGGGCAGCCAGCAGCTGGCGCGGGTGTGGGGCCACGGCATCGTCGGCATGATGCACGCCGCCGGGGACTGGTGGCTCGGCGAACGGCCGTGCACGCGCGCCGAGTTGGTGCGAAGCCTGGCCGACCTGCTGTGGGGCCGTCTCGCGGCGGCGGGCGACCGCGTCGGCGGCCCGGGTTTCTGACCGGGGCCCATACGGACACCCCGTCAGAAGGCGTGCCGCCCGCCGCGGGAAACGGCCGGCGGCACCGGACGACCCTCAGCCGCTCCAGGAAGCCCGTGCCACCTTGCGCAGAAGACGCCGCCGCCGCCACCCGGTGAGCCGGTCCGCGTACACCCCGCCGTCGAGGTGGTCGCACTCGTGCTGGAGACACCGCGCGAACCAGCCGGTGCCGTGCACCGTGACCGGCTCACCGGTGACCGTGCGGCCCTCGACGACCGCGTGGTCGAAGCGCTCGGTGCCGGCCTCCAGACCGGGCAGCGAGAGACAGCCCTCCGGTCCACGCAGGACCACACCGTCCGCCTCGACAAGACGGGGGTTCACCACATATCCGACATGACGGACATCGTCGTCGTCCGGGCAGTCGTACACGAAGACCCTCAGGCCGACGCCGATCTGGTTCGCGGCGAGACCGACGCCCTCGGCGGCGTACATCGTCGCGAACATGTCCTCGACGAGCTCCGCGAGTTGAGGGCCAAAATCTGTGACGTCCTCGCAGGCTGTACGCAGGACGGGGTCACCTAGCAGGATGAGGGGCCGGACGCGCCCGTGGGTGCCGGGGATGGAACCGTGTCGCATGGCGGCAAGGGTACGGTCCTGGCAGGCGCGCGCATGTCGCGCCGGCACCGAGGTGGTGCCGCGATTCGGGCCCGTGAGTGGATCTCGATAGGCTGACCCCTACATGTGCCGGGGGCAGGGGCGCGGCGCGTACGCAAGGAGGATCGAGAAACGATGTCAGGCAACTCGGACCCGCTGTCGCCGCGGGCCAAGCTGGCCGTGACGGCGGGCAAGGCGGCGGCAGCCGTCTCGCGAGCCGCCGGACGCGGCAGCGGATCGGTGATCGGCGGCCGGGTGGCGCTCAAGCTCGACCCCGACCTGCTGGCGAGGCTCGCCACGCACCTGGACGTGATCCTGGTGTCGGCGACCAACGGCAAGACCACGACGACCCGGCTGATCGCGGAGGCGCTGCGCGCCGCGGGCCCGGTCGTGTCCAACGCGCTCGGCGCCAACATGCCCGCGGGCATCACCTCGGCGCTGGCCGGCGGCTCGGACGCCAAGTTCGCGGTCATCGAGGTCGACGAGAAGTACCTCGCCGGTGTGGCACGTGACACCGACCCGAAGTGCATCGCGCTGCTGAACCTGTCGCGCGACCAGCTCGACCGGGCCGCCGAGACCCGGATGATGGCCGAGCACTGGCGTGAGGGGCTGGCCGGTTCCAAGGCCGTCGTGATCGCCAACGCGGACGACCCGCTGGTCGTCTGGGCCGCGTCCTCCTCGCCGAACGTCATGTGGGTGGCGGCCGGCCAGATGTGGAAGGAAGACGCCTGGTCCTGCCCCTCGTGCGGCGGTGTGATGCAGCGCCCCGGCGACGACTGGTTCTGCGGCGAGTGCGGCTTCCGCCGTCCCACGCCGACCTGGGCCCTGTCCGGGGACCACGTCCTCGACCCGCACGGGTCCGCGTGGCCGATCCACCTCCAGCTGCCGGGCCGCGCCAACAAGGCGAACGCCGCCTCGTCGGCCGCCGTGGCCGCCGTCTTCGGAGTGCCGCCGCAGGTCGCCCTGGAGCGCATGTACCAGGTGCAGGCGGTGGCCGGACGCTATGACGTGGTCCAGTTCATGGAGCGCGATCTGCGTCTGCTGCTCGCCAAGAACCCCGCGGGCTGGCTGGAAACCTTCTCCCTGATCGACCCGCCGCCGACCCCGGTCATCCTCTCGGTGAACGCGCGCGGCGCCGACGGCACCGACACCTCCTGGCTGTGGGACGTCGACTACACCCGTCTGACCGGACACCCGATCTTCGTTCTCGGCGACCGCAAGCTCGACCTCGCCGTCCGCCTCGAAGTGGCCAACCAGCAGTTCCAGGTCTGCGACACCCTCGACCAGGCCGTGCAGATGGCACCGCCCGGACGCATCGAGGTCATCGCGAACTACACCGCATTCCAGGACTTGAGGCGTCGTGTCGGCAACTGAGCCACGGAGGACGAAGAGAATGACTGACAACAGCCTGCGCCTGGTGTGGATCTACCCAGACCTGCTGAGCACCTACGGCGACCAGGGCAACGCCCTCGTCGTGGAGCGCCGGGCGCGTCAGCGCGGCCTCGACGTGGCCCGCGTCGACGTGCGCAGCGACCAGCCGGTCCCGACCTCCGGTGACATCTACCTCATCGGCGGCGGCGAGGACCGGCCGCAGCGGCTGGCCGCGGAGCGGCTGCGCCGCGACGGTGGTCTGGAGCGCGCGGTCGGCAACGGCGCGATCGTGTTCTCCGTCTGCGCCGGCTACCAGATCCTCGGGCACGAGTTCATCAACGACCTGGGCCAGCGCGAGCCGGGCCTCGGCCTGCTCGACGTGGTCTCGGTGCGCGGTGAAGGCGAGCGGTGCGTCGGCGACGTCCTCGGGGACATCGACCCGCGGCTCGGTCTGCCCCAGCTCACCGGCTTCGAGAACCACCAGGGCGTCACCCACCTCGGTCCCACCGCCCGCGCGTTCGCGAACGTGCGGCTCGGCAAGGGCAACGGCACGGGTGACGGCACCGAGGGCGCGTACAACGACACTGTGTTCGGCACGTACATGCACGGGCCCGTCCTCGCCCGCAACCCGCAGATCGCGGACCTGCTGCTGAAGCTGGCCCTCGACGTCAACGCGCTGCCGCCGACCGACGACCGCTGGTACGAGGCGCTGCGTTCCGAGCGCATCTCGTCCGCCCAGCAGCCCGCGTAGGGCCGACCCGCCCCGGCGGGTGAGAGGAACCGTTTCTCGAGGAGGAACGGTTCCTCTTTGCGTTTCCCGAGAAGAACCGTTTCCGCTCCACCGAACAGGCCCGTCCGACCCCGCCCGGAGCCCGTCTGAAACCGCATCCGCACAGGTGAGCGGGTGCGTCCAGCAGGCGGACGCACGGTAGGGCGCGGGCCCCTCCCGCCGGTAGGGTGGCGGGGATCCTTGCCGGACAACGTGGTCCGGTCCCCGGACCACGTTGAGAAGGTATTTCGGGCTATGCGCATTGGTGTCCTCACGTCCGGCGGCGACTGCCCCGGCCTGAACGCCGTCATCCGGTCGGTCGTACACCGCGCCGTCGTCGACCACGGCGACGAGGTCATCGGCTTCCGGGACGGCTGGAAGGGTCTCCTGGAGTGCGACTACCTCAAGCTCGACCTCGACGCGGTGAGCGGAATCCTGGCTCGCGGCGGCACCATGCTCGGCTCCTCCCGGGTCCAGCCCGCGCATCTGCGTGACGGCGTGGAACGGGCCAAGGGGCACGTCGCGGACCTCGGGCTCGACGCGATCATCCCGATCGGCGGCGAGGGCACGCTGAAGGCGGCCCGCCTGCTGTCGGACGGCGGCCTGCCCATCGTCGGCGTGCCGAAGACCATCGACAACGACATCGCGGTCACGGACGTCACCTTCGGCTTCGACACGGCCGTCGGTGTCGCGACCGAGGCCCTCGACCGGCTGAAGACCACCGCGGAGTCCCACCAGCGTGTCCTGATCGTGGAGGTCATGGGCCGCCACACCGGCTGGATCGCGCTGCACTCCGGCATGGCCGCGGGCGCCCACGCCATCGTCGTACCGGAGCGGCCCTTCGACATCGAGGAGCTGGCCGCGAAGGTCGGCGAGCGGTTCGAGGCCGGCAAGCGGTTCGCCATCGTCGTCGCCGCCGAGGGCGCCAAGCCCCGCGAGGGCTCCATGCGGTACGACGAGGGCGGCAAGGACATCTACGGCCACGAGCGCTTCGCGGGCATCGCCCGGCAGCTCTCCATCGAGCTGGAGGAACGGCTCGGCAAGGAGGCCCGCCCGGTCATCCTCGGCCACGTGCAGCGGGGCGGCACGCCGACGGCGTACGACCGCGTGCTCGCCACCCGGTTCGGGTGGCACGCCGTGGAGGCCGTGCACCGGGGCGAGTTCGGGAAGATGACCGCGCTGCGCGGGACCGACATCGTGATGGTGTCGCTCGCCGAGGCGGTCGAGACCCTGAAGACGGTTCCGGACGAGCGCTACGCCGAGGCGGAATGCGTGCTCTGAGCCGTACGCCGTCGGAACCGCCCCCGGTCGCAGTCGCGGCCGGGGGCGGTTCTACTCTGGTGCGGACAGACAGCGCACAACCTCCCCCAGTGCCGTAAAAGGGCCAGGGGAGGCACCCCAGAAACAGGAGCCGGCGGATGGATCACAGCGGGCACGGCATGACCATGGATCTGCCGCCGTTCACGCTGGGGCGGGGGCTCGAGTGGTCCGCGGACCCGTTCTTCCTCGTCGCGTGCCTGCTCGGGCTCGGCCTGTACGGCTGGGGAGCCGTCCGGCTCGCCCGGCGCGGCGACGCCTGGTCGTGGGGCCGTACGGCCTCCTTCGTGGCCGGTGTGCTCACGGTGATGCTCGTCATGTGCACCAGGCTGAACGACTACGGCATGGTCATGTTCAGCGTGCACATGGTCCAGCACATGGTGATCAGCATGCTGTCCCCGATCCTGATCCTGCTCGGGGCGCCCGTCACGCTGGCGCTGCGCGCGCTGCCGGTGGCCGCGAAGCGGGGCAGCAAGGGTCCGCGTGAACTGCTGCTGATGTTCCTGCACAGCCGGTACATGCGGGTCGTCACGCACCCGGCGTTCACCATCCCGATGTTCATCGCGAGCCTGTACGCGCTGTACTTCTCCCCCATCTTCGACTTCCTGATGGGCTCGGCCACGGGCCACATCGTGATGATGTGCCACTTCCTCGCCGTCGGGCTGGTCTTCTTCTGGCCGATCATGGGCGTGGACCCGGGCCCGCACCGCCCGGGCTATCTGATGCGGATGCTGGAGCTGTTCGCGGGGATGCCGTTCCACGCGTTCTTCGGCATCGCGCTGATGATGGCCTCGGGCCCGATGGTCGAGTCGTACAAGAACCCGCCGGCCTCCCTCGGCATCGACGCGCTCGCCGACCAGACCGCCGCCGGCGGGATCGCCTGGGCGTTCAGCGAGATCCCCTCCGTCCTCGTCCTGCTCGCGCTGCTCTTCCAGTGGTACAACTCCGAGCAGCGCCAGGCCAAGCGCATGGACCGCGCCGCCGACCGGGACGGCGACAAGGAACTCGAGGCCTACAACGCCTACCTGGCCTCGCTCAACGCGCGCAGCCGCTGAATTCCGTCTCCGCCCGGGGGCCCGGGGGTCCGCACGGCCCTGGCGAAGCGCGTCCCTCCGGGTGAAAATGGCCCCAAAGGCCACGGCCCGCGCCGCGGACCCGCCTGGAGGAGGGTGCTGCGATGCCCGGTTCGACGAAGACGATGGGGGTGCTCACCGTGGGCGGGCTCGTCGTGGTGACGGCCTACACGGTGGCGCTGGGCAGCAACGGCTGGCTGTGGTTCGGCTGGGTCGTGCTCGGCCTGATCACGCTGGGGATGGTGGTCTCCCACGGCACCTGACCGCGAGCCCGTCGCACCGGCCGGGCCTCTGATCCGTCCGCCGGGTCCACCCTTCACTGCCGGGGGCGGCCGGCCGCCGAGTGCACGCCGGGCTGGTATTTGGGAAGCCGGGCGGTGATCTTCATTCCCGCTCCCACCGCGGTCTCGATGACCAGGCCGTGATCGTCGCCGTACACCTGGCGCAGCCGTTCGTCGACGTTGGAGAGGCCGATCCCCCCGGAGGGGCTGGCCTCGCCGGACAGGATGCGGCGCAACCGTTCGGGGTCCATGCCCACGCCGTTGTCCTCGATGACCACGAGCGCCTCCGCTCCCGCGTCCTGCGCCGTGATGCTGATGTGGCTCTTGTCGGTCTTGCCCTCGAGTCCGTGCTTGACGGCGTTCTCCACCAGGGGCTGGAGACAGAGGAAGGGCAGCGCGACCGGCAGCACCTCGGGTGCGATCTGGAGGGTGACGGACAGCCGCTCGCCGAAGCGGGCCCGGACGAGTGCCAGATAGTGGTCGATGGCGTGCAGCTCGTCGGCGAGCGTGGTGAAGTCGCCGTGCCTGCGGAACGAGTAGCGGGTGAAGTCGGCGAACTCCAGCAGGAGCTCGCGGGCGCGCTCCGGGTCGGTGCGGACGAACGAGGCGATCACCGCGAGCGAGTTGAAGACGAAGTGCGGGGATATCTGGGCGCGCAGCGCCTTGATCTCCGCCTCGATCAGCCGTGTCCGGGACCGGTCGAGGTCGGCCAGCTCCAGTTGGACGGAGACCCAGCGCGCGACCTCACCGGCGGCGCGTACGAGGACCGCGGACTCGCGGGGCGCGCAGGCGACGAGTGCTCCGTGCACCCGTTCGTCGACGGTGAGCGGGGCGACGACGGCCCAGCGCAGCGGGCAGTCGGGCTCGTCGCAGGCCAGCCTGAAGGCCTCGCCCCGGCCGGTCTCCAGCGGGCCGCCGAGACGTTCCATGACCTCGGCGCGGTGGTGGGCGCCGACGCCGTCCCAGGCGAGGACCGTCTCCTGGTCGGTGAGGCACAGGGCGTCCGTGCCGAGCAGGGTGCGCAGCCGACGGGCGGAGCGGCGGGCCGTCTCCTCGGTGAGTCCGGCGCGGAGCGGGGGCGCGGCGAGCGAGGCGGTGTGCAGGGTCTCGAAGGTGGCGTGCTCGACCGGGGTGCCGAGTCCTCCGAGGTTCTCGGGCCGCGCGGTACGCCTGCCGAGCCAGAATCCGGCCGCCAGCAAGGGGAGCACGGCCACACACAGCCCGGCGATGAATCCGCTCACCGGCTCACCACTCCTTCCCCGAAGCCGCGCACCGACGCTCGGCCCGGCTCGGACTCGAACCCGGACCCGGCCCCGGCCCCGGCCCCGGCCCCGGACGACCAACGCGCGGCCCGCCGGCACAGCCACCACGACCACCGCCCGGACGGCCCGCACGACCACCGCTCGGAAGACCGGCTCAACCCCCGTCCCCGCGGCCGGCGGGATCGCGGCCACCCGGCCCAGGACCTCTCACCCCGCAGCCACCCTCCGCCTGGCCCCTTGTCCGGGGCCCTCATGGCCCCGCCTCCTTCGTGCCCGCCGCCATGCCCGCCGTCGCGCCGACCGCCGCGCGGACCTGGCCGTCCGTGAGTTCCTCCGGTAGGTGGAAGCGGGCGAGGATCGCGGCCGTGCCGGCCGGTACGCGGGCGGCGGTGGCCAGCGAGACCAGCACCATGGTCACGAAGCCGAGCGGCACCGACCAGAGCGCCGGCCAGGCGAGCAGGGCGCGCAGGGAGCCCGTCGTCCCCGGATAGCCGGCCATGGTGGCGCCGACGGCGACGAGGGCCGCGCCGCCGCCGCCGATCATCCCGGCCGCCGCTCCGGGCGGGGTGAGCCGCCGCCACCAGATGCCGAGGACCAGCAGCGGGCAGAAGGAGGAAGCGGACACGGCGAACGCGAGCCCCACCGCGTCGGCGACGGGCAGCCCTCCCACCAGCACGCTCGCGGCGAGCGGTACGGCCATCGCCAGGACGGTGCCGAGCCGGAAGTGCCGTACGCCGCGGGAGGGCAGGACGTCCTGGGTGAGCACCCCGGCGACCGCCATGGTGAGCCCGGACGCCGTCGAGAGGAACGCGGCGAAGGCGCCGCCCGCGACGAGCGCCCCGAGCAGGTCCGCGCCGACTCCGCCGATCATCCTGTCGGGCAGCAGGAGGACGGCGGCGTCCGCGTCGCCGGTGAGGCTGAGTTCGGGGGCGTACAGCCGGCCCAGCGCTCCGTAGACGGGCGGCAGGAGATAGAAGGCGCCGATCAGGCCGAGTACGGCGACGGTGGTGCGGCGGGCGGCGACACCGTGCGGGCTGGTGTAGAAGCGGACGACGACGTGCGGCAGGCCCATCGTGCCGAGGAAGGTGGCGAGGATCAGGCCGTAGGTGGCGTAGAGCGGGCGTTCCTCGCGGCCGGCGGCCGGGGAGGTCGCCAGGGCGTCGTCGCTGCCGCGTTCGGCCGCCGGGACCGGCGTGCCCCGGTCGAAGGTCAGCCGGGTGCCGCCGTCGATGCGGTGGGTACCCCGCGGGAGCCGGACGCGCATGGCCTCGTACCGCCGGCCGTCGACCGTGCCCGTGGCGGTGACGGTCAGTGGCCGGGTGAGCTTCAGGTCGAGTGTGGAATCGACCTGGACGAGGCGCTGTTCGCGGAAGGCCGGCGGTTCCTCGAAGGCGTCGCGGGGGGCGCCGTGGGACTGCCAGGCGAGGATCAGGAAGAGCGCGGGGACGAGCAGGGCGGTGAGCTTGAGCCAGTACTGGAAGGCCTGGACGAAGGTGATGCTGCGCATGCCGCCCGCAGCGACCGTGGCCACCACGACGACGGCGACCAGTACCCCGCCGAACCAGTCGGGTGCGTCGGTCAGCACCGCCAGCGTCAGCCCCGCTCCCTGCAGCTGGGGCAGCAGGTAGAGCCAGCCGACGCCGACGACGAACGCCCCGGCGAGCCGTCTGACGGCCTGGGAGCCGAGCCGGGCCTCCGCGAAGTCGGGCAGGGTGTAGGCGCCGGAGCGGCGCAGGGGTGCCGCGACGAAGAGGAGCAGCACGAGATAGCCGGCGGTGTAGCCGACCGGGTACCAGAGCATGTCGGGTCCCTGGACGAGCACGAGGCCGGCGATGCCCAGGAAGGAGGCGGCGGAGAGGTATTCGCCGCTGATCGCGGCCGCGTTGAGCCGGGGGCCGACGGTGCGCGAGGCGACGTAGAAGTCGGAGGTGGTCCGGGAGATGCGCAGCCCGAACGCGCCGACCAGGACGGTCGCGAGGACGACGAGGGCGACGGCGGGAACGGAGTAGTTCTCGTTCACGGTTCAGCGGTCCTCGACCAGGCGCACGAGGTCCCTCTCGTTGCGTTCCGCGCGCCGTACGTACCAGCGGGCGAGCAGCACGAGAGGCGGGTAGAGGCAGAAGCCGAGGACGACCCATTCCAGGGTGGCTCCGTCCGGCATCGCGGCGAAGACCAGCGGCAGTGGTCCGACGAGCAGGACCAGGACGGCGAACGTGACGCATGCGGCTCGGAGTTGACTGCGCATCAGGGAACGCACATAGGTGTGGCCGAGGGTGGTCTGTTCGTCGATCTCGGTCCTCGGCCGGTAGTAGCCGGACGTCCGGCGAGCGCGCCGGGGCGCTCCGGTGACGACCACGCGGCGTTCGGTGGGGTCCTGCGGCACGCGGTGCTCCTCAGCTCGTGGTCCGGCGCAGCAGCAGATCGCGCAGTTGGCGGGCGTGCCGGCGGCTGACCTGGAGTTCGACGGAGTCGACGAGGACACTCACCGTACCGGCGTCCAGGCGGAGTTCGCCGATGTGGCGCAGGGCGACGAGGTGGCGCCGGTGGATGCGGACGAAGCCGCGGGGGCGCCAGCGTTCTTCGAGGGTCGACAGCGGGATGCGGACCAGGTGGCTGCCCTGTGCGGTGTGCAGTCGGGCGTAGTCGCCGTGGGCCTCGACGTGGGTGATGTCCTCGACGGCCACGAAGCGTGTCACTCCGCCGAGTTCGACGGATATGTGGTCGGGGTCGGGCTCGTGGACGGGGATCAGGGGTGCGGTGTCCCGCAGTTGGGCGGCCCTGCGGACCGCCTCGGCGAGCCGTTCGCGGCGTACGGGCTTCAGGACGTAGTCGACGGCCTTGAGTTCGAAGGCCTGCACGGCGAACCCCTCGTGGGCGGTGACGAACACGACGAGCGGTGGCTGGGCGAACCCGCCGAGCAGCCGGGCCAGGTCGAGCCCGTCCAGGCCGGGCATGTGGATGTCGAGGAAGACGACGTCGATCGCCTCGGGGCCGCCGGGGCCCGACTGGAGGGCCCGGTTGATGCGGCGCAGCGCCTCGGTCGCGTCGCTCGCGCCCTCGGCGCTGCCGACCCGGGGATCGGCGTTGAGCAGATACAGCAGCTCTTCGAGGGAGGGTTGTTCGTCGTCGACGGCGAGCGCGCGCAGCATGAGAGTGGAGTGTAGGAGCGATTCGCGTGGCTGGACATGTGCGGGACACGGCCGTCGCCGCCGGCCGGGTGGTGGTCGCCGCTGGATACAGTGCGCCCATGAGCAGCAAGCCCGCGATGTTCGACGAGCTCGACCGCAAGATCATCACCGCCCTGATGGCCAATGCCCGGACGAGCTTCGCGGAGATCGGCGCGGCGATCGGACTGTCCGCGACGGCGGTCAAGCGCCGTGTCGACCGGCTGCGCGAGACCGGCGTGATCACCGGGTTCACGGCCACGGTGAAGCCTGCGGCGCTCGGCTGGCGCACGGAGGCGTACGTGGAGGTGTACTGCGAGGGCGCGGCCCCGCCCAGGCGGCTCGCGGAGGTGGTGCGCAACCATCCGGAGATCACCGCGGCGATGACGGTGACCGGGGGCGCGGACGCGCTGCTCCATGTACGGGCCGTCGACGTGGAGCACTTCGAGGAGGTCCTGGAGCGCATCCGGGTGGAGCCGTTCATCCGGAAGACGGTCAGCTACATGGTGCTGTCCCATCTGCTGCCCGAGGCCCCGGAGGCCGGGGCGACCCACGCGGCTCCCGATGACGCAGGAAACGTGCGCTGAACCTGCCGATCACGCAGCGGTCCTGCGTATATGCGCAGCTCTCGTCGCTTGTCGTGCCTGGCCCTCGCTTCTTACCGTGGAGGTATCCCACCAGCCGACACCGCAGGAAGCGGAGGAACCTCTCTGTGTCCGAAAGCCGTGTGCCGCGCCCCCGGCGCTTCCTCGTCTGCGACCCCAGACACTTCGCCGTGCAGTACGCGATCAACCCATGGATGCGTCCCGACACCCCCGTGGACGTCGATCTCGCGCGAGATCAGTGGCAGGTGCTGATCAGCGCCTATCGCGCGCACGGCCACACCGTCGACTCCGTCGAACCGGTCCCCGGGCTTCCCGACATGGTCTTCGCGGCGAACTGCGCGCTCGTCCTGGGCGGCCGTGTCTTCGGCTCGTCCTTCCACGCACCCGAGCGCCGTCCCGAGTCCACCGCGTACGAGACCTGGTTCAAGACGGCGGGCTTCGACGTCTACCGCCCGGAGTCGGTGTGCGAGGGCGAGGGCGACCTTGTCCCGACGAGCCGCTACATCCTCGCCGGTACGGGATTTCGCACCACGCCCGAGGCCCATAGCGAGGTCCAGGAGTTCTTCGGCGTCCCGGTCATCGGCCTGCGCCTGGTGGACCCGCACTTCTACCACCTGGACACCGCGCTCTTCGTCCTCGACGACGACAACATCGCGTACTACCCGGAGGCGTTCTCGCCGGGCAGCCGCGAGGTGCTGAGCCGGCTGTTCCCCGACGCGGTGCTCGCCACCCGTGAGGACGCCCTCGCGTTCGGCCTCAACTCCGTCTCGGACGGCCGCCATGTCTTCATCGCGCCGCGCGCCGAGGCCCTCGCCGACCAGCTCGTCCGCCACGGCTACGTCCCCGTCCCCGTCGACCTGTCGGAGTTCCACAAGGCCGGCGGCGGCATCAAGTGCTGCACACAGGAGATCCGTTCATGACCGCTCCCGCCCGTGCGACCGATCCCGCCGGCGCAGGCACCCGCAGCTCCGAGGAACTGATCCGGGCCGAGGGCCCCGTCCTGGCGCACAACTACCACCCGCTGCCCGTGGTCGTCGCGCACGCCGAGGGCACCTGGGTCGAGGATGTGGAGGGGCGGCGCTATCTCGACATGCTGGCGGGCTACTCCGCGCTCAACTTCGGCCACCGCAACCCGGTGCTGATCGAGGCGGCGCACCGCCAGCTCGACCGGCTCACCCTGACCTCACGGGCCTTCCACAACGACCAGCTGGCCGGATTCGCCGAGTCCCTGGCCACGTTGACGGGCCTGGACATGGTCCTGCCGATGAACACGGGCGCCGAGGCGGTGGAGAGCGCCATCAAGGTGGCCCGCAAGTGGGCGTACGAGGTGAAGGGCGTCGAGCCGGGCCGGGCCACCATCGTGGTGGCGGCCGACAACTTCCACGGCCGTACGACCACGATCGTCAGCTTCTCCACCGACGAGACGGCCCGCGCGGGCTTCGGGCCCTTCACGCCCGGCTTCCGGGTCGTGCCGTACAACGACCTGGCCGCGCTCGAAGCGGCGATCGACGAGACGACGGCCGCGGTGCTGCTCGAACCCATCCAGGGCGAGGCGGGCGTGATCATCCCGGACGACGGCTACCTCGCCGGCGTCCGCGAGCTCACCCGCCGCACCGGCTGCCTCTTCGTCGCGGACGAGATCCAGTCCGGGCTCGGCCGCACCGGCACCACCCTGGCGGTGGAGCACGAGTCGGTCGTCCCCGACCTGCTGCTGCTCGGCAAGGCACTGGGCGGCGGCATCGTGCCGGTCTCCGCGGTCGTCGGCCGCCGGGACGTGCTGAGTGTGCTGCGTCCGGGTGAGCACGGCTCCACCTTCGGCGGCAATCCGCTGGCCGCGGCGGTCGGATCGGCGGTCGTGGGCCTGCTGGAGACCGGCGAGTACCAGCGCACGGCGGCCGAGCTGGGCGCCTTGCTGCGGGACGGGCTGACGGCCCTGGTGGGCCGGGGTGTCGAGGGCTTCCGGTCACGGGGACTGTGGGCGGGCGTCGACATCGATCCCTCCATCGGCACGGGCCGCGAGATCAGCCAGGGCCTGATGAACGAGGGAATTCTGGTCAAGGACACCCACGGCTCGACCATCCGGCTGGCGCCGCCGCTGACCATCACGGCCGCGGAACTCCGGTCGGCTCTCGGGTCTCTCGAGAAAGTCCTGACGCAAGGAGTCTGATACCGGCCAAGAGGCCACAGAGAGTGACACCACGCTGGTTACGCCCGGCGACGGCCGCGCCTACACTGATCGCTCCCGGGGAAAACGAGGAGTGCCCCAGTGTTCTATTACGTGCTCAAGTACGTGCTTCTGGGTCCGTTGTTGCGACTGGTCTTCCGGCCCCGGATCGAGGGCCTTGAGCACGTACCGTCGTCGGGCCGGGCCATCGTGGCCGGCAATCACCTGTCCTTCGCGGACCACTTCCTGATGCCGGCGATCCTGAAGCGCCGGATCACCTTCCTGGCGAAAGCCGAGTACTTCACCGGACCCGGCATCAAGGGGCGGCTGACGGCGGTGTTCTTCCGCAGCATCGGACAGATTCCGGTGGACCGGTCGGGCAAGGAAGCGGGACAGGCCGCCATCCGCGAGGGCCTCGGCGTGCTGAACAAGGACGAGCTGCTCGGGATCTACCCCGAGGGCACCCGTTCGCACGACGGACGCCTCTACAAGGGCAAGGTGGGTGTCGCGGTGATGGCCCTGCGGGCTCAGGCCCCGGTCGTCCCCTGCGCCATGATCGGCACCTTCGAGGCCCAGCCCCCGGGCAGGAAGCTCCCGCGGATCCATCCCGTGGTGATCCGCTTCGGCAAGCCGCTCGACTTCTCGCGCTACGCCGGGATGGAGGGCGAGAAGGCCATCCTGCGCGCCATCACCGACGAGATCATGTACGCCATCCTGGCGCTCTCCGAGCAGGAGTACGTCGACCGGTACGCGGCCGACGTCAAGGCCGAGGAAGCGGCGGAGAGGGCCGAGGCGGGCCGCAGGTTCCCCCGAATGCCGATGAGTTGACCCGACCGGGAACCTGCACGTACGTCCTGTACGTTTCTTACGTATGAGACGTGCTGTGGTGATCGGAGCGACAGGACAGATCGGACGCGCGGCCGTGACGGCGCTCGCCCGGGACGGCTGGGAGGTGACGGCCGCTTCACGCGGCGGCCGTCGCGACGGCGGCTGGCCCGCCGAGGTGCGCACGGCGGCGCTCGACCGGGAGGACGACACCGCGTTGGCCGCGGCGGTCGGCGACGGATGCGACGTGCTCGTGGACATCGTCGCGTACGGAGCGGACCACGCGCGGCAGTTGACGGGTCTCGCCGGCCGGGTGGGCTCGGCCGTCGTCATCTCCAGTGTGTCGGTGTACGAGGACGACAAGGGGCGCGGTTTCGACACGCAGTCGGAGCCGGACGGCTTCCCCGCGTATCCCGTGCCGATCCCGGAGAGCCTGGGGACCGCGCGCCCCGGTGAGGCCACGTACAGCACACGCAAGGCGGCCCTGGAGCGTGAACTCCTCGCCGCGGGCGACCGGTTGCCGACGACGCTGTTGCGGGCGGGAGCCGTCCACGGCCCGTACGGCCGCACGCCCCGCGAGCTGTATGTCGTCAAGCGCAATCTGGACGGACGCCGCAGGCGGATTCTCGCGTACGGCGGCGCGAGCCGTTTCCATCCGGTGAGCGTCCACACCCTCGCCGAGCTGATCCGGCTGGCCGCCGCACAACCGGGCCCGCGCGTCCTGAACGCCTGCGACCCCGACGCGCCGACCGTGGCGGAGATCGTCCGGGCGATCGACGCGGTGATGGGCGTCGGGACAGAGGACGTTCTCGTCGACGGGCCTCCCCCGTCCCCGACGGTCGGCGACACCCCCTGGTCGGTCCCCCTGCCCGTGGTCTGCGACATGAGCGCCGCCGAGAGGGAGCTCGGCTACCGCCCCGTGACCCGGTACGCCGACAGGCTCCCGGAGACGGTCGCCTCGATCGAGCGGCACCTCGCGGGGAAGGACTGGCGTGAGGCGTATCCCGCGATGGCCAGGAACTACGGGGACCTCTTCGACTACGCGGCGGAGGACGCCTGGCTCTCCTCCTGAGGCGGCGCCGTCACGGCGTACGCCGGAGGGGGCGGCCGGTCGGACCGGCCGCCCCCTCGTGGGCGAGTACTACGGCTGCGGAGTGGCGTGCGGCGTGCACGTCACGTCGGCGGCGTCCGTCTTGCCGGTGAGCAGGTAGGAGTCCACCCGCCCGTTGATGCACGGGTTGACCAGTCCGGTCACACCGTGCGAGCCCGCGCCCTGCTCGGTGATCAGGCGGGAGCCCTTGAACCGCTTGTGCAGTTCGACGGCGCCCGGGTACGGGGTGGCGGCGTCATTGGTGGACTGCACGATGAGGACGGCGGGCAGGCCCTTGCCGGTCTTCACCTCCACCGGGGACTGCTGCTTGACCCCCCAGGTGGCGCACGGAAGGTTCATCCATGCGTTGGCCCAGGTCATGAAGGGATATTCGGCGTTGAGCCGCGTGTTGTCCCGGTCCCACTTCTTCCAACTGGTGGGCCACTGCGCGTCGGTGCACTCGACGGCCGTGTACACGGCGTTGCCGTTCTCCGAGGAGATGTTGCCCGCCGTGTCCGTGAGGTCGGGGGACGCGGCGTCGACGAGCGCCTGGGTGTCACCGGCGACGTACTTGCTGAACACCGAGGCGGTCGGCACCCACGAGGAGTCGTAGTACGGAGCGCTCTGGAAGAAGGAGATCAGCTCGGCGGGGCCGACGACTCCGCCCAGCGGGCTCTTCTTCGCGGTGGCGCGCAGCTTCAGCCACTGGTCCTGCACCTTGGCGCGGGTGTCACCGAGGTGGAAGGCCGCGTCGTTCTTGGCGACCCAGTCCTCCCAGTCCTTCCAGCGGCCCTCGAAGGCGATGTCCTGCTCCAGGTTGGCCTGGTACCAGATGTTGTCGCGCGACGGGTTGACGACGCTGTCGACGATCATGCGGCGCACGTGGCCCGGGAAGAGCGTGCCGTAGACGGCCCCGAGGTAGGTGCCGTAGGAGACGCCCAGGTAGTTGAGCTTCTTCTCGCCGAGCGCGGCCCGGATGACGTCGAGGTCGCGTGCCGTGTTGGGCGTGGTCATCTGCGCCAGCACGGCCTTGCCGCTGCGCTCGGCGCAGCCGTCGGCGTACTCCGCGGCCAGCTTGCGCTGGGCCCGCTTGTCGGCCTCGGAGTCCGGGACCGGGTCCGCCTTGGGCGCCTTGACGAACTCCTGCGGGTCGATGCAGGAGATGGGCGCCGAGTGGCCGACTCCGCGCGGGTCGAAGCCCACGAAGTCGTACGCCTTGGCGGTGTTCGCCCACAGCGGGGCCTTGGTGGTGACACGGCGCGGGAAGCGCATGCCGGAGCCACCGGGGCCGCCCGGGTTGTAGACGAGCGCGCCCTGGCGCTCCGCCTTGGTGCCGGTGTTCCCGATGCGGTCCACGGCCAGCTTGAGCTGCTTGCCGTAAGGGTGCGCGTAGTCCAGCGGAACGCTCACCCAGCCGCACTGGATCGGCTTCTCGAAGCCCCAGTCGGCCGGGCAGTCCTGCCAGTCGATCCCGGCCTTGGCGGCCCGCTCGGCGGCGACGGCCGCTCCGCGCTGCTCGCGGCTCTGCCCGTAGCCGTGGCCGTGCCGCGAGTCGGCGGTGGCCGACGGGGCCGCGACGGCGCCGGCTATCAGGGTCGCAGTGACGAGCACTCCGGCCGAACCGAGCGCTGTCACCCGTTTCGTGGGTCTCTTGGACCTCAAGTGTGACCTCCCCGTACATCTTTGCGATTGGTACGAGGATCCTTTCGGCTGTGAGGTCCCTGAGAACAGACGTGACCGGTGTTCTTTACCAATCCGATAGCCGGTACGACGTGTTCCGGTGAGCGGTGAACCTGATGTGAAAAGCCCTTCGCAGCAACATAGTTGACGTCACGTAAGTTCGCACAGCGCTTCGTCCAGCACCCGTCGCAGCAGCAGCGCGTCGGGGGCGAGTGCCGTCACGAGCACGGCGGGTCCGGCGAGCGGGGTGAGCGCGGCGTACTCCCCGAGCGGTCGCGCCGCCGGCGCGGCCCTCTCGAACTCCGGTCGTACGACGACGAGTTGTCCGAGTGCCCGATGCCCGGCGAGGACGGCGGGCCCGTCCCAGCCGCCGGGCGCACCTGGACCGCAGACCACCTCCTGGTCGAGCAGGGCCCGTCCGTCGCGTCGCACGGTGAGACGGCTGGTGAGCCGCCCGGGTTCCTCACCGACGCGCCCGAGCACCTGTTCCTCCCGGAAGACGAGCCGGGCGCCGGGTTCGAGGTCGATGCGCGAGGCGACGGAGAGATCGCTGCCGCCCGCGGAGATCAACTGTTCGGGCAGCCAGCACAGTTCACCTCCGTCGGCCACGTTCAGGCACACGTCGTAGCGGGCCTCCCCTTTGGCCTGGCCGGGCAGCGCGATGGTGGCGGCGGCCGAGCCGACCCGCAGTCGCGCGCCCGGACCGACCCGGGCCTCGACCGCGAGGTGATCGCCGCCGAGCGGTCCGCTCATCGCCCCGACCAGCATCACGCGCGCCTCGGACCCGCCGCTCCGGATCCGGCGCAGGGCGAGCGGCCCCTCTCCGTCCAGCACCGGCAGCGAGGTCCCGCCCCGGCCGTCGTCCCTGGCCTCGATCCGCGCCGTGGCGCGCACTCCCGCCGTCGTCATGCCGTCCACGCCACGAGCCGTTCGCGCACCCAGCCGGCGACCGCCGTGACGCCGGCCTCGGTCCGCAACGACTGGAAGACCACGGGCAGTTCGGCCCGCTGCGCCTTGGCGTCGATGGCCATCCGCCCCAGGTCGGAGCCCACGTAAGGCGCCAGGTCGGTCTTGTTCACGACGAGCAGGTCGGCCGTGGTGACACCGGGCCCGCCCTTGCGCGGGATGTCGTCCCCGCCCGCGACGTCGATCACGAAGATCTGCGCGTCGACGAGTCCCTTGGAGAAGGTCGCGGTGAGGTTGTCGCCGCCGGACTCCACGAGGATCAGATCCAGCGGCCCGATCTCGTCCTCCAGGTCCTCCACCGCTTCGAGGTTGGCGGAGATGTCGTCCCGGATCGCGGTGTGCGGGCAGGCGCCCGTCTCGACGGCGGTGATCCTCTCGGGGGGCAGTACCGCCTCCCGCAACAGGAATTCCGCGTCCTCGCGGGTGTAGATGTCGTTGGTGACGACGGCGAGGGACAGTTCGTCGCGCAGCGCCCGGCAGAGGGCGGCGACGGTGGCGGTCTTCCCGGAGCCGACGGGGCCGCCGAGCCCGATGCGCAGGGCACGGCGCCTTCCGTCGGGGCGTCGGGCGTCGGCACTGACCGCGGACGGCCCGTGGTGGGAGTGGTCGAGATGCACGGTACGGCTCCAGTTTCGTTCGGCGCGTTGGGGTTGGGTGGGGAACGGCGTCGGTGACGCTCCCCCGGAGGCCAGGGGCCCCCGACCGATCGGCGGGCACCGACAGCTCCGGGGCGGAGTGCCCCGGGGACGCGGCCCCGTCCGGCTTCGGCCGCCGCCGGGTTCCTTGGGGCGTGGAGTCCCACGAACCCCCGCAGCGACCCCTGAGGACCCCGGAGCCCGGCGGCGGGACGGTCGGCGGGCTCCCGAGGGTCCGAGAGCCCGCGGCCCGCGTCCGCTAAGAGGCGAAGAGCCGCACCGGCCAGGCCGCGTGCGCCTCCGCGCCGATCTCCAGCAGCGGTGCCGACGCCGCGGGAAGCGCCTCGACGCCGTCGTCGAGAACCCGCCGCGCCGCACTCGCCGCCGCGTGGGCGACGACGTCCAGTTCCGGCGCGAGCCGGGCCAGCGCGGCCGTCGCGTCGAACGGGTCGAGGCTCAGCAGCCGCACCGTCGCCGACGCGGGCCCGCTGACGCACTCGTACGCGGAGCAGTACGCGGCGTCCTCGGGCCCGAGACCGGCGGCCCGCGCGGCCACGCCCAGCACGACCGGCTGATGCGCCCCCTTGGGGAACTCCCGCGCCAGCGCGTCGAGTTCGGCGGAGGGCCAGGTCGCCCTGGCCGCCCGCATGAGCTGCCGTCCCAGCCGCCGCGCGGTGACCCGCAGGGCGAGCGAGGGCGTACGGGCGTCGGCGGCCGCGTCCAGGGCCACCGGGTCGACCCCGAGTGCGGCCGCCGCGGCCAGCGCGGCCGAGACGAGTCCGGTCGTGTGCAGCCGGCCCCGGCAGAAGTCCTCCAGGTCCGCCGCTCCGGTGATCCGTCCGGCCCTGACCGCGGCCTCGGCCCCGCCGGAGTGCGCGTGCCCTCCGGCGGGGAAGCGGCCGTCGGCCAGGACGAGGAGCGCTGCCCGGGACATCAGAAGAGGAAGTAACGCTGGGCCATGGGCAGTTCGGCGGCGGGAGTCGCCTCGACGAGCTCCCCGTCGATGTGCACGGCGAAGCTGTCGGGGTCGATCCGCACCTCGGGCCGTGCATCGTTCTCCCGCATGTCGGCCTTGGTCACCGCCCGCGTCGACTCGATGGCGACGAACCGCTTGCCGAGCGAGAGCCGCTCCGGCAGCCCGTCCTCGATGGCCAGCGGTGCCACGAAGTTGAAGGAGTTCGCGGCCGGGGCCCGCCCGATCGCCCCGAACATCGGCCGGGGCAGGACCGGTTGCGGTGTCGGGATGGACGCGTTGGCATCGCCCATCTGCGCGTACGCGATCATTCCGCCCTTGATGACGAGGTGCGGCTTGACCCCGAAGAACGCGGGCTCCCACAGCACCAGGTCGGCGAGCTTGCCGGTCTCCACCGAGCCGATCTCGCGGGCGAGTCCCTGCGCGAGCGCCGGGTTGATCGTGTATTTGGCGACATAGCGACGTACGCGGTGGTTGTCGGCGCGGCCGTCGCCCGGCAGGGAGCCCCGGCGCCGCTTCATCACATGGGCCGTCTGCCAGGTCCGCATGACGACCTCGCCGACGCGGCCCATGGCCTGGGAGTCCGAGGAGATGATCGAGATGGCGCCGAGGTCGTGGAGTATGTCCTCGGCCCCGATGGTCGAGGGCCGGATGCGGGACTCGGCGAAGGCCAGGTCCTCGGGCACCGCCGGGTTCAGGTGGTGGCAGACCATCAGCATGTCGAGGTGTTCCTCGGCGGTGTTGACGGTGTAGGGCCGGGTCGGGTTGGTGGAGCTGGGGAGCACGTACGGCTCGGAGACCACGGACATGATGTCCGGCGCGTGCCCGCCGCCCGCACCCTCCGTGTGGTACGCGTGGATACCGCGTCCGGCGATGGCGGCGAGGGTGTCGGCGACGAACCCGGACTCGTTCAGCGTGTCGGTGTGGATGGCGACCTGGATGCCGGTGCGGTCGGCGACGGTGAGCGCGGCGTCGATCGCGGCGGGCGTCGAGCCCCAGTCCTCGTGGATCTTCAGGCCGAGGGCGCCGCCCCGGATCTGCGAGAACATCGCCTCGTGCGAGACGGTGTTGCCCTTTCCGAGCAGACCGAAGTTGAGCGGGTACCCCTCCATCGCCTCCAGCATCCGGGCCAGATGCCAGGGTCCGGGGGTGACGGTGGTCGCCTTGGAGCCCTCGGCGGGGCCGGTACCGCCGCCGACGAGCGTCGTGATGCCGGAGGCGAGGGCCTCGTCGGCGATCTGCGGACAGATCAGGTGCACGTGCGCGTCGATGGCGCCCGCGGTCAGGATCCGCCCGTTGCCCGCGATGATCTCGGTCTCGGGGCCGATCACCAGGTCGGGATGGACCCCGTCCATGGTGTCCGGGTTGCCGGCCTTGCCGATGCCGGAGATCCGGCCGTCGCGCATGCCGACGTCGGCCTTGACGATCCCCCAGTGGTCGATGATCACGACCCCGGTGATGACCGTGTCCGGGGTGCCGTCTGCGCGCGTAGCGCGTGATTGGCCCATGGACTCACGGATGACCTTGCCACCGCCGAACACCGCCTCGTCACCGGCGAGACCGGGTCCGCCGGAACGGTCCTCCTCGATCTCGACCAGCAGGTCCGTGTCGGCGAGGCGGATGCGGTCACCGGTGGTCGGACCGAACAGATCGGCGTACGCGGCACGCGAGATCTCAGGCATCGAGGGCACCTCCGGTCTCCCCGCGCAGTCCGGGCACCACGCGGGCGCCGGCGAGCGGGACGAGTTCGACCTCGACGGGGATCCCGGGCTCGAAGCGCACGGCGGTGCCGGCGGCGACGTTGAGCCGCTTGCCGCGCGCGGCGGCGCGGTCGAAGTCCAGACCGGGATTGGCCTCGGCGAAGTGGTAGTGGGAGCCGACCTGAACGGGGCGGTCGGCGGCGTTGAGAACGGTCAGCCGGGTGGCCTCACGGCCCTCGTTGAACACGACGGGTCCGTCGGCGAAGAGGAACTCTCCGGGAATCACGGCGCTTGCCCTCCGTCAGACGATCGGGTCGTGGACGGTGACCAGCTTGGTTCCGTCCGGGAAGGTCGCCTCGACCTGGACGTCGTGGATCATCTCGGGGATGCCCGTCATGACGTCGTCCCGGGTCAGGATCTTGCGCCCGGAGGACATCAGCTCGGCGACGGTACGGCCGTCACGGGCGCCCTCGAGGATGTGCGACGTGATCAGGGCGACGGCCTCGGGGTGGTTCAGTTTCAGTCCACGGGCCCGGCGCTTCTCGGCGACATCGGCCGCCACATGGATCAGCAGCCTCTCCTGCTCGTGCGGGGTCAGTTGCACGGCGTCCCACCTCACATCCTCGCTCCGGACCGTGCGGGGCCCGGTGGCCGTGGCCACCAAAACCCCTGGTGGCGTGGATGCGCACGCTAGTTGGCCGGAGTTTCGAGGACGTTAACCAGCCTGTGATCCCTTCCGGGCCGGGCCGGGGGAACTCCTCGGGTCCGCGATGCCGCCCCGCTTGCCCCGTTCCGCCCGACCGGGCCGCGACGGCACCCGTGGATGCCGTGAGGCCGTCGAGGGCAGGACCGTATACGGCGTACCGGGCGACTCGCGGGGAGCCTCCCCGCCGACCGGTGACGGCGGCCGCGGTCGCGTCGGCGGCCCGTGACCCGACAGGCGGCGTTCGCCCCGTCGCGACGCCCGGGTACGCGCTTCGACGGGCAGACGTGGCGGAGGTGGCCGCCGGGGACCCTAGGAAGCGCTGGGCCCCCGGTGCTCCGCCGCGATGCCGAACCGCTGCCGCTCGCGGGGCGCCGACGCCACCTCCCGGACGCTGGACAGAGAGCTGATCACCTGGCCGTCCGCGGGCTCCTGGAGTTCTTCGAGGCGCTCCAGGTCGGCGGCCGAGACCAGGGCGACGAGCGGCTTGCCGTGCCGCGTCACGACGACGCGCTCGCCGCCGTACACGACGCGGTTGATCAGTTCGGCGAGCTCAGCCCTGGCTTGCGTCACCGGAATCTCGTAGGCCATGACGTCCAGCTTAGACCGGGCCTCCGGCACACCGCGGGGCCCGGGATCCCCCCGCCCGGCGGCGCACGGCACCGCTCGGACGGTCCCCGGACAGGGGCGGGGCCGATTTCGCTCTCAGCATGCCCCCTTCCCTGGAGACGTACGTCCTGTACATTTTTTACAGACGTCGATCTGAGGAGGCGTGCCATGCACAGCCCGTCCGCCCGCCATGTCCTGCCGGAGTTCACCGAACGCACGAGCTCGGGGCACCGGACCCTGGATCCGTACTCGAAGCTGCTCAGCGAGCGGATCGTGTTCCTCGGGACCCCGATCGACGACACGTCGGCGAACGACGTGATGGCGCAGTTCATGTACCTCGAACACCAGGCGCCCGAGCAGGACATCTCGCTGTACATCAACTCCCCGGGCGGCTCCTTCAGTGCGATGACCGCGATCTACGACACGATGCGGTTCGTCACCTGCGACGTGGAGACGGTCTGCCTCGGCCAGGCGGCGTCGGCCGCGGCCGTCCTGCTGGCCGGCGGCACCCCGGGCAAGCGGCTCGCTCTGCCGGGAGCGCGCGTCCTCCTGCACCAGCCGTCGGTCCCGGAGCCGATCCAGGGGCAGACGAGCGACCTGGTCATCCAGGCCGGGGAGTTGCTGCGCACCCGCGAGATCCTCGAGGACATGCTCGTACGGCATACGGGGCAGAGCCCGGAGCGGGTCGCCGCGGACATCGAGCGGGACAAGATCTTCGACACTCCGGCGGCGCTGGACTACGGGCTGATCGACCAAATCGTCCCGAGCCGCAGGACCTCGCTCGAGACGCCCGGCGCGAGGTGAGCGGGCGATGATCCCGGACCTCCCCCCGCTGCCCGCGCTGACCCGCGCCGAGGCCGAGCTGATCGACCGCTATCTCGACGTGGTCGACCTGATCGGCCGTATCAACCCGTCCCGTCCCGGAGACACCTATCGCGGCCTGAGGGCGGCTCAGGCACTGGTCGGCAAGGCGGCGGCCCTGCGGGACGCTCTCACGCTGATGCACCAGCGGGGCGAGAGCGAGGTGCACGCCCCGACGCTGGCCCAGGCCCTGCGGGTGCTCGACGGGGAGCGGCGGGCGAACCGGGTCACCGTGCCGCCCGGGTCCGGCAGTTGACGGACCCGCACCAGAAGGCAGGTACGCGCCGTGGCCGCCGACGTCCGGACCACGACTCAAACGGACCGGATGGTGTACCCCCTGTTGGCGTATTCGCCCAACCTTTCTACGACCCCTCCGAGTTGCGCAACACACGGCATCCGAAGGCCGGATGAGGACCGTCGTCGCAGGTGCGGGGCCCATCGACGTCCCCAACACGTGCTCGAACGGAGGGGTGTTCACTCGAACGGGTGAGTGGTGAGTAAGCCCACAAAACACCGGTTCCGCTCGGATTTTCCGACTCCCATGGGTCAAGATCCCTTCCGACGACAAGCCCCCGCCACAGCGGCGGGGCGGTCCGGGCGGACGCCGAGTCCTGCCGCCGCCCGGATGCCCGGTCGACAGATGTGGATCGGCAGGAGTGGAGGACCCAGCTAGACGGGCCGCCGGAACAGTTCCGGGCGGTCCTTGGGGTGAAGCCGCAGCCGCGGCCGGGCAACTTCGCCAGCCCGAATCCGACAGGTCATCCTTCACAGGCGGCTGACGAAGGGTTGCGCATGACTGCGCTCAATCGTGTCCCGTCGCTGTGGACCCGGGCCGGTACGGCCTCGGCCCTCACCCTTGCCGCGGTGGGCGGCAGCCTCGTGGTACCCGGCGTCGCGCCGGACGCCGAGGCGGCCACTCTTGCGACGAGGGCACTCCAGGTCGCGGCGTCGAAGCACGGCTCCCCCTACCAGTGGGGCGCCACGGGACCTCACCGCTTCGACTGCTCCGGGCTCACGCTCTACTCGTACAAGAAGGCGGGCAAGAAGCTGCCTCGTACGGCCGCGGCCCAGTACAACAAGACGCACCACGTCTCGGCCTCGCACCGC
Source organism: Streptomyces sp. NBC_00386 (assembly GCF_036063235.1). Taxonomy (NCBI): domain Bacteria; kingdom Bacillati; phylum Actinomycetota; class Actinomycetes; order Kitasatosporales; family Streptomycetaceae; genus Streptomyces; species Streptomyces sp. NBC_00386. The sequence goes on along the minus strand of NZ_CP107950.1, from coordinate 7,952,063 downwards.
AAGGCCGGTGACCTCGTGTTCTTCCACTCCGGCCGGAACGTGTACCACGTCGGTATCTACGCCGGGAAGGGGAAGATCTGGCACTCTCCGAAGACCGGGGAAGTGGTGAAGCTCCAGAAGATCTGGACGAGAAGCGTCTGGTACGGCAGGGTCAGCTGACCTTTCACCCGGGGCGACGGCACGCGCCGCCGCCCCGGAGCGGGCCCTCCACGGGCCGCCCGACGCCCTCTCAGCTCCTCAGTGGCTCCAGCACCAGGGCGACGCCCAGAACGGTGAGAGCGCCGCCGGTGGCCCCCGCCACGGCGCGCGCGGCACGCGGCCCGCGCAGCCACCGTCCGAGCCGGTCGACCAGGAGCGCGACCGCCGGGAACCACACCAGGGCCAGGACGACCACGATCAGCGCGAGCACCAGCGTCCGCGGCATCACCGCGCTGCCCGCGGGCACGAACTGCGGCAGGAGGCTCAGGAAGGTGACGGGCGCCTTCGGGTTGAGCACGTTGGTGACGAACCCCTGCCGCAGCGGACGCGGGCCCGCCCCCTCGGTCACGGCCCCCTCGCCCGCCGGTCCGTCAGCCGCCACGCCGCGCGGACGGTACAGCGAGTGGAGCGTGCGCAGGCCCAGGTACAGCACATAGCCGCCGCCGAGCAGCTGGAGCGTCCGGAACAGCATGGGCACGGCGGTGAGGACCGCGGCGACCCCGGCGACGGCGAGCGCGGTGTGGACGAGCAGGCCGCCCGCGATGCCGAGGGCGCAGGCGACTCCGGCACGGCGCGAGACGAGGGCGTTGCGTACGACGACGGTGAAGTCCGCGCCCGGCATGGCGACCATCCCCGCGGCGACACCTGTGAAGGCGATGAGCTGTGCGTCCATGCGCCCAGGCTGCCCGGAGCGGGCCTTCAGCAGGTATGTCGAATATCCTGGGCGGGCCTTAAGCAATCGTTTAGACCGGGCGGGGTGCCACCGGTCCCGGGGAGGCCGCGATGTACGACCCGACACGGCTCGCGGCGCTGGTGGCGGTCGCCGAGGCGGGGTCGATCACCCGGGCCGCCGAGCGCCTCGGATACACCCCGCCGGCGCTGTCCCAGCAGGTGGCGAAGCTGGAACGGGAGGCGGGGGCGACGCTGCTGGTGCGCTCCCATCGCGGGACGCGGCTCACCGACGCGGGTGAACTGCTGGTCGTACGGGCCCGCCGGGTCCTCGACGAGATGGAGCTGGCCCGGCACGAACTGGCCGGTCTGACGGGACTGTCGGGCGGCACGCTGCGGCTCGGCACCTTCCAGACGGCGGGCACCCATCTGCTGCCGCCGGTACTCAGCGCCTTCCGCCGGGCCCACCCGGACGTGGCGCTCGCGGTCGCCGACTACGAGCCCCCGCTCGGGATCGCGGCGGTCGCGGCCGGCGAGGTGGACCTGGCCCTCACGCACACCTACCGGCCCGCCGCGCCGGTACCGGTCCCGTCGTCCGTGGGCGTCGAGCCGCTCCTCGTCGAGGAGCTGGTGCTGGTGACCGCTCCCGGCCACCTCCTCGCGGACGGTACGGCACGGCTGCCGCTCGCCGAACTCGCCGGGCAGCCGCTGATCAGCATGGCCCCGCACCACCCTCCCCGGCAGGGTGTGGAGGCCGCGCTCGCCCGGGCGGGGGCCACACCGGCGGTGCTCGTCGAGACACCGGTGTACGCCCTGGTGTGCGCGCTGGTCAGCGCTGGGCTCGGGGTCGCGGTCGTACCCGAGATGGTGGCGGCGACCGCGGCGACGCCGGTGAGCGCCCGGCTGCTGGAGCCGGGAGACCTGCGCCGCACGATCTCGGTCGCCCACCGGGCGGATGTCACGGTCCCCGCGGCCGACGCGTTCCGCGCCCTGCTGCGCGGGGCGTTCGGGCGAGCCGGAAGGCACCGGCTCTCCGGCCGTCCGGAGAGCCAGGGGCGTCGGGACGACATCCTCTAGTGCCCCTCCCCGTACGACTCCGTCAGGTCTGCCTCGATCCCGGGGTCCCGCCAGGGTCTGTCGTTCGGATCAGGCCCTAGGTGTATTGATCACGAGCGTTGTTGACACTGGCGGGTCTTGAACATGGCGAAGACCTCCGATGTGGTGGAGCTGTCTAGGACTGCACCGCACGGAGGTCTTCGTGTCCCACCGTAATGCCCGGCTGACCGTTCATGGCAGGCGGCTGCTGGTCGAACGTGTCTGCGCGGGCCGCCCGGTCGCTCATGTGGCGGCCGAGATGGGCGTCTCCCGAGCCACGGCCCACAAGTGGGTCCGCCGCTGGCGGGACGAGGGCGAACCGGGCCTCGCCGACCGCTCCAGCCGGCCCCGGACGACACCGCATCGCACACCTGCGGCCCTGGAGGCCCGGGTCTGCCAACTGCGGCAGGCCCGCAAACTCGGTCCCGCACGGCTCGGCCCGATCCTGGGCCTGCCCGCCTCGACCATCCACCGGATCCTGACCCGCCACGGCCTGAACCGCCTGGCCCACCTGGACCGGCCCACCGGCCAGGTCATCCGCCGCTACGAACGCGACCGGCCCGGCGAACTGATCCACATCGACGTCAAGAAGCTCGGTCGGATCCCCGACGGCGGCGGCCACAAAGTCCTCGGACGCCAGGCCGGCCGCGCCACCCGCAGCAGCATGGGCTTCGACTACGTCCACTCCGCCGTCGACGACCACAGTCGCCTCGCCTACAGCGAGATCCACCCGGACGAGAAGGTCGCCACCTGCGCGGGCTTCCTCACCCGCGCGGCTGCGTTCTTCCACACGCACGGCATCACCCGCATCGAACGCGTGCTCACCGACAACGCCTGGGCCTACCGCAAGGGCCTGGCCTGGAAACAGGCCCTCGCCGAGATCGGCGCGACCGGAAAGCTGACGCGCGCCTACCGGCCGCAGACCAACGGCAAGGTCGAACGCTTCAACCGCACCCTGCTCGACGAATGGGCCTACCTGCGGCCCTACACCAGCAACGACGAACGCACGGCCGCCCTGGACGACTTCCTCCACGGCTACAACTACCATCGCTGCCACACCGCCCTCGGAGGCCAGCCACCCATCAGCCGTGTGAACAACGCTGCGGGTCAATACACCTAGGGCTCTTCCGGCCACCCCGCCGGCACCGGCTGGACGGGGACCGTCCACGGGAGTTCGATGGAGACCGTCTTGCCGCCCTCCCGGGTCGGCACGACGGTGAGCCTGCCGCCGCTTTCGGCGGCCAGCCAGCGGATGATCACCATGCCCCGGCCGTTGTCCTGCTGGACGGCCGCGGGGAGCCGCTTCGGAAAGCGCGGATGACTGTCGGTGACACCGATACGCAGACGCTCCTCCCGGTCGAGACGCACGCCGACCGTGAAGGTGGGTGACTGCCCGAACGTGTGCTGGACGGCGTTGGTGGCCAGTTCGGACACGATCAGACGGACGGTCTCGGCGACTTCGCAGTCGCCCGGCAGGCCCCATTCGGACAGCACTTCGGCGACGAATTTACGGGCCACGGAAACCGAGACCGGTTCGCTCGGCAGGGTGACGGATGCTTCCTGATGGTCTGCCATGGCGACGTTCGTCCCTTTCCCACGGGACCGGAGCCCGACACCGAGCGGATGGTTCGAGTACGGTCCCGGACTGGTGCTTGCGCCAGACTGCCATTACCGGGCCGGTCGCGGGTGCGATCCACCGACTAATGCATATATCTGTCGCTCGATGCGGTGAACTCTGCGTCGGCAGAGCATATTCGGGCGACTTGGAAGGAGTAAGGAGAACAGTCATGCAGCACGGTCCCGCGGTGCGCCGCCGCAAGCTCGGTGCCGAACTGCGCGCGCTCCGCGCGGGTACGGGCCTCACGAGCGGTGAGGCGGCCCGCCTGCTCGGCTGGCACCAGTCGAAGGTGAGCCGCATCGAAACCGGCACCAGCGGGGTGAAACCGGCCGATGTGGAGCGCCTGTTGCACGCGTACGGCGTCGATGATCCCGAACTGCGAGAACTTCTCGTCGTGTTGGCCGGATCCGAGGGCAACGGGCGCCATCACTGGTGGCACGCGTACCGCGGTGTGCTTCCCCCCGCCTACCGCGACTTCATCAGCCTGGAGTCGGGCGCCAGCGCCATGCGCACCCTGGAGACCTCTGTCGTACCCGGACTGCTGCAGACGCCCGAGTACGCCCGCGCGGTCACGCGGGCCGCCGTGGACGGTCTGGAGGAGAGCAAGCTCGACGCTTTGGTCGAGGTACGCCTGGCCCGGCAGGACGTCCTGCGGTCGAACCCGCCGCTGGAACTGTCCGCCGTCCTGGACGAGGCGGTGTTGCGGCGGGAGGTCGGCGGCCCCGACGTCATGGCGAGCCAACTGCAGCGGCTGCGGGAGGCCGCCGTCCTGCCCCAAGTACGGCTCCAGGTACTGCCGTTCGCCGCCGGGGCACACATCGGAGTTACCGGGCCTTTCGTTATTTTCTCATTTCCGAACACAACCGATCTGGATGTGGTTGTTCTCGACCACTTGACGAGTAGCCTCTATCTCGAACGGAAAGAAGACCTCCAGGCCTACACCGAGGCCTTCAACGCTCTTCAGTTCCACGCCCTTTCACCCGAGGACTCGTTGGACTACATCGCCGCGACAGGTGACGGCGCGTAAGGAGGCACGTCATGTCAGCAATGCCTCGGTACGTACCTTCCAGCACTTCACTGCACCCTGTGCGATGGCTGCGCAGCAGCCGCAGTACCGGGATGAACAACTGCGTCGAGACAGCACGCCCGACCACCGGACCCTGGTCCGGAATGGTCGCGGTGCGCGATTCCAAGAACACGGCGGGACCCGCCCTGCTGTTCACCCCGGACGTCTGGGAGGGGTTCATCACCGGGCTGGACTGACCCCGCACGGTTCACCGCTCCGACAGATCACCGGCCGACCGCTCCGGCGTATCACCGGCCGACCGCTCCACCGGTTCACCGGTTCACCGGTTCACCGGTTCACCGGTTCCGGCTGATCACGTCCACCGCGTGCTCGATCTGCTCCTCGGTGAGGTCCGCGCGGGCCGTCAGCCGCAGCCGCGAAACACCGTCGGGCACCGACGGGGGACGGAAACAGCCGACAGCGAGGCCCGCCTCGCGGCAGTCGGCCGCCCACCGCACCGCCCGTTCGGGGGACGGTGCCCGCACGGAGACGACCGCGGCGTCCGGTCGCACCGCGGAGAGGCCCTCCGCCGTCAGCCGCGTGTGCAGTGCCCTGGCCACCTCGCGCGCCCGTGCCGCCCGCTCCGGTTCACGGCGCAGCAGCCGCAGCGCCGCCAGTGCCGCGCCCGCCGCCGCGGGCGCCAGGCCGGTGTCGAAGATGAAGGTGCGCGCCGCGTTGATCAGATGGTCGATGACGGCCGCCGGGCCCAGGACGGCGCCGCCCTGGCTCCCGAGCGACTTGGAGAGCGTGACGGTCACGACGACGTCCGGGTCCCCCGCGAGCCCCGCGGCGTGCGGAGCGCCCCTGCCGCCGTGGCCCAGGACACCGAGCCCGTGCGCGTCGTCGACGATGAGTCCGGCGCCGTACTCCCGGCAGGCCAGGGCGAGTTCGGCGAGCGGGGCCGCGTCGCCGTCCACCGAGAAGACCGTGTCGGAGACCGTGACCGCGGGTCCGTCGTGGGTGCCGAGCGCCTTGCGCACGGCGTCGGGGTCCACGTGGGAGACCACCTGTGTGGTGCCGCGGGCGAGCCGGCAGCCGTCGATCAGGGAGGCGTGGTTGCCGGCGTCCGAGACGACCAGCGAGCCGTGCGGCGCGAGCGCGGTGACGGCGGCGAGGTTGGCCGCGTAGCCCGAGGACAGGACGAGCGCGGACTCGAAGCCGCAGAAGTCGGCCAGTTCGCGTTCCAGCTCGCCGTGGAGTTCGGTGGTGCCGGTGACGAGCCGGGAGCCCGTCGCGCCGCCGCCCCACCGGCGCGCGGCCGCGGCCGCGCCCTCGGTGACCTCCGGGTGGCGGGCGAGCCCGAGGTAGTCGTTGCTCGCGAGGTCGAGGAGCGGCGAGTCCGCCGGACGCGGGCGCAGCGTACGTACGAGTCCGGCCCTGCGGCGCGCCTCGGCCTGCTCGTCGATCCAGCCGAACGCCATGTGTCCTCCGGGTCTCGCCGCATGCGCGGTGGCGGTGATTTGTAGGCAGTGCACAGACCCTAGCGGTCGCTCCGCGGGCCCATGATGTGGCAATACCCACACGTCGAACCATCTCTGTTGTGCAAACTCTCCTTGGCCGGAAGCGGTCGCATAGGCCAGGATCGGACCTCATGGACCTGCTGAACACGCTGGTGGACAAGGGGCTTCGGCGCGAGCTGCCGACCCGCGACGAGGCGCTGGCCGTACTGGCCACCTCCGACGACGACGTACTCGACGTGGTGGCCGCGGCCGGCAAGGTGCGCCGTCACTGGTTCGGGCGACGGGTGAAACTGAACTATCTCGTCAACCTGAAGTCGGGCCTGTGCCCGGAGGACTGCTCGTACTGCTCGCAGCGTCTGGGCTCCACGGCCGGCATCCTCAAGTACAGCTGGCTCAAGCCCGACGAGGCCTCCCGGGCCGCGGCGGCCGGGCTGGCCGGTGGCGCCAAGCGGGTCTGCCTGGTGGCCAGCGGGCGCGGCCCGACGGACCGTGACGTGGACCGGGTCTCCGACACGATCAAGGCGATCAAGGACCAGAACGAGAACGTCGAGGTGTGCGCCTGCCTGGGCCTGCTCTCCGACGGCCAGGCCGAGCGGCTGCGCGCGGCGGGCGCGGACGCCTACAACCACAACCTGAACACGTCCGAGGGGACGTACGGGGAGATCACGACCACCCACACGTACGCCGACCGGGTGGACACCGTCCAGAAGGCGCACGCGGCGGGGCTGTCCGCCTGCTCGGGTCTGATCGCGGGCATGGGCGAGTCGGACGAGGACCTCGTCGACGTCGTGTACGCGCTGCGCGAGCTCGACCCCGACTCCGTTCCGGTGAATTTCCTGATCCCGTTCGAGGGAACCCCACTCGCCAAGGAGTGGAACCTCACCCCGCAGCGCTGTCTGCGGATCCTCGCGATGGTCCGCTTCGTCTGCCCGGACGTCGAGGTCCGGATCGCCGGCGGCCGCGAGGTGCATCTGCGCACGCTCCAGCCGCTGGCCCTGCACCTCGCCAACTCGATCTTCCTCGGTGACTACCTCACCAGCGAGGGCCAGGCGGGCAAGGCCGACCTGGAGATGATCGCGGACGCCGGCTTCGAGGTGGAGAACGCGGGCGAGGTGACGCTGCCGGAGCACCGCGTGCCGTCGGGCGGCGGCTGCGGATCGCACGCGCAGGACGGGTGCGGATCGCACGACGGCGCCGGGTGCGGATCGCACGCGGAGGCCGGATGCGGGTCCCACGAAGACGGCGGGGTGTGCGGTTCGGTCTCCGCGGCTCCGGCCGAGGTGCCCGCGGCTGTGGCCGAGGCGCCCGCCGACGCCCGTACGGACCTGGTCTCCGTGCGTCGCCGCGGTGCCGGAACGGACCTCGCGCCCAATGCCTGAGCTGTCCGTGCGGGAACTGCTCGACCTCGACCGGCGGCACGTCTGGCATCCGTACGGGCCGATGCCCGGGCGCCAGGAGCCGCTGGTCGTGGAGTCGGCGAGCGGGGTCCGGCTGCGGATGGCCGACGGCACGGGCGAGCTGATCGACGGCATGTCGTCCTGGTGGTCGGCCATCCACGGCTACAACCACCCGGTCCTGAACGACGCGGCACGCGGCCAGCTGGACCGCATGAGCCACGTGATGTTCGGCGGGCTCACCCACGAGCCCGCCGTCCGGCTGGCGAAACTGCTGGTCGACATCTCGCCGGAGGGTCTGGAACACGTCTTCCTCGCCGACTCCGGCTCGGTCGCGGTCGAGGTCGCCGTCAAGATGTGCCTCCAGCACTGGCGCTCGCTCGGCCGACCGGGCAAGCAGCGGTTGCTGACCTGGCGGGGCGGCTATCACGGGGACACCTGGCAGCCCATGTCGGTGTGCGACCCCGAGGGCGGGATGCACGAGCTGTGGCAGGGCGTGCTCCAGCGCCAGGTCTTCGCCGACGCGCCGCCGGCCGGGTACGAGGAGTCGTACGCGGACCGGCTGCGCGAGCTCGTCGGGCGGCACGCCGACGAGCTCGCCGCCGTCATCGTGGAGCCGGTGGTGCAGGGCGCGGGCGGGATGCGCTTCCACTCCCCCGCGTATCTGCGGGTGCTGCGCGAGGCCTGCGACGAGCACGACGTCCTGCTGGTGTTCGACGAGATCGCGACGGGTTTCGGCCGTACGGGTGAGCTGTTCGCCGCGGACCACGTGGGTGTGACCCCGGACGTGATGTGTGTCGGCAAGGCGCTGACCGGTGGTTATCTGACGATGGCGGCGACGCTGTGCACCTCGCGGGTGGCCGACGGCATCTCGCGCGGTGAGGTCCCGGTGCTCGCGCACGGCCCGACCTTCATGGGCAACCCGCTCGCCGCCGCTGTGGCGTGCGCCTCGATCGACCTGCTGCTGGGCCAGGACTGGCGGACCGAGGTGAAGCGGATCGAGGCCGGTCTGCGGGAGGGCCTCGCGGAGGCCGCCTCGCTGCCGGGCGTCCGGGACGTACGTGTGCTCGGCGCGATCGGAGTCGTCCAGCTCGACCACGAGGTGGACATGAAGGCGGCGACGGCGGCCGCGGTGCGCGAGGGCGTGTGGCTGCGGCCGTTCCGCGACCTCGTCTACACGATGCCGCCGTACGTCACCGGCGACACGGATCTGGCACGGATCGCCCGCGCGGTGTGCGCGGCGGCGCGGGAGGGCTGAGATGACGGTACTGGTGATCACGGGTACGGGCACGGAGGTGGGCAAGACGGTCGTCACGGCCGCCGTCGCCGCCACGGCTCTCGCGGCCGGGCGGTCCGTCGCCGTCCTGAAGCCCGCGCAGACGGGTGTACGACCGGACGAGCGCGGCGACGCGGACGAGGTGGCCCGGCTCGCCGGTGCCGTCACGACCCTCGAACTGGGCCGTTATCCCGAGCCGTTGGCGCCCGCTACGGCCGCCCGGCGGGCCGGACTGACGGCCGTGTCCCCGCAGTCGGCGGCGGAGGCCGCGGCGAAGCTCGCCACCGAGCACGATCTGGTGCTGGTCGAGGGCGCGGGCGGTCTGCTCGTCCGGCTGGACCACGAGGACGGGACGCTCGCGGACGTGGCCCGGCTGCTGGACGCGCCCGTGCTGGTCGTCGCTTCCGCGGGGCTGGGCACGCTCAACACGACGGAACTGACGGCTCGTGAACTGCGGCTGCGGGAACTGGAGTTCGCGGGGGTCGTGATCGGGAGCTGGCCGGACTCCCCCGATCTGGCGATGCGGTGCAATCTCGCGGACCTCCCGGCCGTGTCCGGGGCGCCCCTTCTGGGTGCGGTCCCGGCGGGCGCGGGTGGCCTCTCGCCCGCGGACTTCCGTGCCGGAGCGCCGAGTTGGCTGGATCACCGGCTGGGCGGACGCTGGAACGCCGGGGTCTTCACCGCGGCGCACACAGCCTGAGCCGGCCACCGCACGTCCCTGTCACCGGTGACAGGTGGCCCGTCACCCGTCACCCGTCACCCGCCATCGGTCACCGGCCATCGGTACGTCACCGGTCACGACACTCCACTCGCGGCCCGCGGCCCGTGTCGCGTGTCGCGTGTCCGTCGCCGGGTCACCGGTGACCCGGCGACCGCCGTGGGTTCGGCCGTGACCGGATCCCCGGTCGGGTGAACCCGCCTCGTACGCGACGCGCGGCGCGTGCGGTGGACGTCCCGGGGGGAGAATCCCGGTGAACCCTGTCTCCCGGGAGGTCCGAAATGCCGTTCAAGCCGCTCCGGCCGGCCGGCCCCGGCAAGGTCTCCGCGCACGCCGTGCACCATCCGGTGTTCGCCCGCTACTACGCCCGCTTCAGCACCGGCGCCGAGACCCGGATGGGGATCGGCCGGCTGCGTGAACGGCTGCTCGCCGGACTGTCCGGGCGGGTGATCGAGATCGGCGCGGGCAACGGCCTGAACTTCGCCCACTATCCGGGCACCGTCTCGGAGGTCGTCGCCATCGAACCCGAGCGGCTGCTGCGGCAGTTGGCGGTGGAGGCGGCGATGCGCTGCGAGGTGCCCGTCGATGTGGCCCCGGGTGCCGCGGAGGCCCTGCCGGTCAAGAGCGAGGCGTACGACGCCGCCGTGCTCTCGCTGGTGCTGTGCAGCGTGCGGGACGTACCGAAGGCGCTCGCCGAGGTGCGGCGGGTGCTGCGCCCCGGCGGCACGGTGCGGTTCTTCGAGCACGGCCGCGGCGGTGGACGGGTCATGGGGTCCGTCCAGCGGGGCCTGGACGCCACGGTGTGGCCGCGGCTGTGCGGCGGCTGTCACGTGGCCCGCGACCCGATCGCCTCACTGCGTGAGGCGGGGTTCGAACTGGGCCCGTACCGGAGGCTGTTGATGCCGGAGAAGGGGCCACGCCTGCCCACGTCGTACTGCGTCCTGGGCACCGCCCGGCGGCCGCTCGACTGACGAGCGCGCCCCCGGCGCCCGGGACAGCGGGTGTCACAGACTCCAGCGGCGCAGTTCGTGGGCGATGTCGTGCACGGTGGCCTCGCCGCTCTTCACCAGGCGGGCCAGTTCCCGCACCTGTTCGGGCGAGGTGACGACCTTCAGGCCGCTGGCGACGAGATACGCGTAGGCGACGGCCGAGGCGAACATCGCGTTGGAGCGTTCGAGCGCCGGGACGTGCAGCAGGAGCTGGAGCAGCGCGGCCGCGCGGGCGTGCGGGCTGTCGTAGACGGGAATGCCGAGGATCTCCGCGTCGTGCCGGCTGACCGCGGCGACGAGGGATCCCCAATCGGTGACCTGGGGGTCTCCGGGTGTTTTCTGTTCGGCGATCATGAGAAGCCAGGCAAGATCGACTCTGAGACTGCTCAAGGGATCAACGACGACCTTCGCTGGTGCCTTCGCGGTCCGCGCCGAACTCCTCGACGAAGACGGACTCGTACTGCTTCATGAAATCGGCGGCGGCTTCCACGAAGGTGTGGCCCACCTCCCCGGTGTCCTGCCGGACCAGTTCCTCGATATAGCGGTTCACGCTCATCCCCCGTTCCAGGGCGCGCTCCCGAGCGGCCCTCGCGGTGCCTTCGTCCACTCGGACGTTCAGCTGAGTCTTCGCCATCCTTCGAAGCTAGCGCGATATCGCTAGCACCGGCAAGAGGGCCTGGTCCAGGGCGGAGAGCCAAGGCGTGGGGCCAAGGTGTGGGGCCGGATGGAGAGCCGCGGTGGACCTCGGTGGAGAGCCGCGGTGGAGATTGCCCCTTACATCGATATCAGGGGCACACCCTGGGACGGAGACGGTGCGGCACCTAGGGGGGATACCGGGTGTGCCTCCGATCACACTACGCTCGGGCCGGACGAGGAGTCCGGACCATCCATCACAGAGGAGGCGGTCTTGTCCACAGCTGCTGCGGAGCAGATTCCGGGCCGCGCGGAGGGGGACGGGATCGCCGCCCGCGCCCGCGGCCTGACCAAGGCGTACGGTTCCGGCGAGACCACCGTACTGGCCCTCGACTCGGTCGACGTGGACATCGCGCGCGGCCGGTTCACCGCCGTCATGGGCCCCTCGGGCTCCGGGAAGTCCACCCTCATGCACTGTCTGGCGGGCCTGGACACCGTCTCGGCCGGACAGGTGTGGCTGGGCGACACGGAGATCACCGGGCTGAAGGACCGCGAGCTGACCCGGCTGCGGCGGGACCGGATCGGCTTCATGTTCCAGTCGTTCAACCTGATCCCCACCCTGAACGCGGCCGAGAACATCACGCTGCCCATGGACATCGCGGGCCAGAAGCCCGACCAGAAGTGGCTCGACCAGGTCATCGACACCCTCGGGCTGCGCGATCGGCTGAAGCACCGGCCCGCCCAGCTCTCCGGAGGACAGCAGCAGCGCGTCGCCTGCGCGCGGGCGCTCGCCTCCCGGCCCGAGCTGATCTTCGCCGACGAGCCGACCGGCAACCTGGACTCGCGGGCGGGCCTCGAAGTCCTCGGATTCCTGCGCGAGGCCGTGGACGAGCTGGGCCAGACCGTCGTCATGGTCACGCACGACCCCGGCGCCGCCGCCCACTCCGACCTGGTGCTCTTCCTCGCGGACGGGCGGATCGTGGACGAGATGGAGCGGCCCTCGGCGGACGCCGTACTGGAGCGGATGAAGCGTTTCGACACGGTTCGGGTGACCTTCGACGGCGGGCGCGGCAGGCCCGGTGGAACGGCGTCCGAGGGCGACGCGGATCTCGCAGCCGGCGTCCACGGCGCGGATGACACGGCTCCCGCCGCCGACGACACGGCCCACGGCAGCCCCGGCGGCACCGCTCCCGGCGACGTAACCCTCGACAAGGACTGAGGCGGTCGTGCTCAAGGCGACACTGCGAAGCTTTCTCGCGCACAAAGGGCGACTGCTGCTCTCGGCCCTGGCCATCGTGCTGTCCGTGGCCTTCGTCGCGGGCAGTCTCATCTTCTCGGACACGGTGACCCGTACGTTCGACCGGCTCTTCGCCTCGACCGCGGCCGATGTGACCGTGGAGCCGAAGAACGACCTGAAGTCCCAACTGCCGACCGGCGCCACCGAGACCGTTCCGGCCTCCCTCGCGGACCGGCTCGCCGGGGTCGACGGAGTCGCCGCCACCCATGTGGACGCGTCGGTGGAGAACGCCCCGGTCGTCGACAGCGCGAACAAGTCGGTCGGACCGACGACCGGCGCCCCCACCATCGTCACCAACTGGGAGATCACCGAACGCAGTCCGGTGAAGCTGACCTCCGGACACGAACCGCACGGCGGCGAAGAGGCACTGCTCGACGCGGACACCGCCGACAAGAAGCACCTCGGCATCGGCGACACCCTCACGGTGCAGGCGCAGCCCGGCTCCTTCGAGGTGCGGATCGTCGGGATCGCCACCTTCACCACCACCAACCCCGGTGCCGCGCTGGTCTTCCTCGACACCCCGACCGCGCAGTCGAAGCTCCTCGGCCGCTCCGACGCCGCCACGAGCATCTCCGTCGACGCCGCGCCGGGTGTCGGCGACGCTGCGCTCAAGCGGCGCGTCTCCGCCGAACTCGGCAGCGGGCCCTACGACGTGAAGACGGCCGAAGAGCAGGCGAAGTCCTCCGCCGAGGCGCTCGGCGGATTCCTCGACGTGATCAAGTACGTGATGCTCGGCTTCGCCGGGATCGCGGTGCTCGTCGGCATATTCCTCATCGTCAACACCTTCTCCATGCTGATCGCCCAGCGCACCCGGGAACTCGGGCTGCTGCGGGCACTGGGAGCCGACCGGCGTCAGGTCCGCCGGTCGGTGCTCACCGAGGCGCTGCTCCTCGGCCTGGTCGGTTCGACGCTCGGCCTCGCGGCCGGGATCGGGCTGGCGGTCGGGCTGATCAAGCTGATGTCCGCCTTCGGCATGAACCTCAAGTCCACGGAGATGGTGATCGGTTGGCCGACTCCCGTGGCAGCGTACGTCGTCGGGGTCGGCGTCACGTACGTCGCGGCCTATCTGCCGGCCAGGCGTGCGGCGGGCGTCTCCCCCATGGCGGCCCTCTCGGACGCCGAAATCGCGGGCGTGGGACGGCCGTTGCGGGTACGGGCCGTGGTGGGCGGGGTCGTCGGCGCGGCCGGGGCCGCGGCCCTCGCGGGATGCGCGGCCTCGTCCAGTACCTCGACCGCGGCCTCGCTGCTGGGACTCGGTGTCGTCCTGACGCTGATCGCCACGGTGATCGCCGGACCGCTGCTCGTCCGCCCGGTGATCCGTGTCCTCGGTGGCGCGTTCCCGGCGATCTTCGGCCCGGTGGGCCGGATGAGCCAGCGCAACGCGCTGCGCAATCCACGGCGCACCGGTGCCACCGCCGCCGCCCTGATGGTCGGTCTCGCCCTGGTCGGCGGGATGTCCGTGGCCAGCGCGTCCATGAGCAAGTCCTTCGACCAGCAGATCGACAAAACGCTCGGCGCCGACTTCGTGCTCCAGAACGCCAACTTCGTGCCGTTCTCGCACGAGGTCACGGACAAGGTGCGCGCCACCGACGGGGTCGGACTGGTCGTCAGGCAGCGGTTCACCCCGGTCGCGGTCAAACTGCCCGACGGCAAGCGGGTGGAGACGACCGCCGCGGCCTACGATCCGCGGCTCGACGACGTCGCCCACATCACGTACGCGCGGGGTGACACGGCGGCGGCGCTCGGCGACGGTCGCATCGCCATGGACGCGAAGTTCGCCGAGGATCACGACGTGCGGGTCGGCAGCACGATTCCCGTCGAGTTCCCTGCAGGGCGCAAGACCGAACTGACGGTGGGCGCGCTGACCGACCAGGCCGGCAGCGGAGGGTTCGGAATGCAGGGCGGACTCTTCTTCGGTTTCGGCACGATCGAGAAGTACGTGCCCGGCGGGCAGGACTCGTCGCTGTACGTGAACGCGGCCCCGGGCACCGCCCCGGACCGGCTGCGCCCCCGTCTGGAGAAGACCCTGGAGCCGTATCCGCAGGTCCAGGTCCGCGACCAGGCCGACTACAAGAAGCTCGTCCACGACCAGATCGCCGTCCTGCTGTACCTCGTGTACGCGCTGCTCGGGCTCGCGATCGTGATCGCCGTGCTCGGCGTGGTCAACACCCTCGCCCTGTCCGTCGTGGAGCGCACCCGTGAGATCGGACTGCTGCGCGCCATCGGTCTCGGCCGGCGCCAACTGCGCCGGATGATCCGTCTGGAGTCCGTGGTGATCGCCGTGTTCGGCGCGATCCTCGGGCTGGCGCTGGGGATCGTCTGGGGTGTCTGCGTGCAGCAGGTGCTCGCGCTCCAGGGCATGGAGGCGCTCGCCATCCCCTGGACGACGATCGTCGCGGTCGTGGTCGGCTCGGCCGTCGTCGGAATCGTCGCGGCGCTGCTTCCGGCCCTGCGCGCGTCGCGCATGAATGTGCTCGCGGCCATCGCCCACGAGTGACCACGGGCTCGCCCCGGTCCAACCGGGCCGGGGCGTTCCCGTCGACTCACACCGCTTCCCGGTCCGCCAGGGCCCGGGACCGGCCACCGCTCGCCCCGGCCCGCGCGGCCGGGGCGAGTCCCCCTGAGGAAGGGATGGTTCATGTCGCGCCCGTTCCGTTTCGGTGTCAGCCTCATCGCCCCGGCGACCGCCACCGAGTGGGCCGCCAAGTGCCGCCGAGCCGAGGAACTCGGCTACGACGTGATCACCGTGGCGGACCATCTGGGCATGCCCGCCCCCTTCCCCTCCCTGGTCGCCGCAGCGGCGGCGACCCGACGGCCGCGGCTCGGCACGTTCGTGCTCAACGCGGCCTTCTGGAACCCCGCGTTGCTGGCCCGTGAGGTGGCCACCACGGACGCGCTGACGGACGGCCGTCTCGAACTCGGCCTCGGCACCGGATACGTACCGGCCGAACACGAGACGGCGGGTCTGCCCTTCGGCACCCCGCGTGAGCGGGTCGACCATCTCCTGCGCACGATCGAGGAGTTGGAGCGCCTGCTCGGCCCGGACGGACTCTCTTCCGGCACGCCGTGGCCGGGCGGGAAGGCGCCCGAGCGGCCGAGCGGCGGGCCGCCGCGGGTACCCCTGCTGATCGGGGCCAACGGCGACCGGATGCTCGGCATCGCCGCGGAACACGCCGACATCGCATCGTTCACGGGAGCGCGCACCGGGCGGAACGGCACGCTGGAACCGCTCACGGCCACCGAGCTCGACCAGCGTGTCGCCCTCTACCGGAAGGCGTCCGCCGCCCGCGAGGAACCCGCCGAGCTCAACCTGCTGATCCAGATCGTCACCGTCACCGACGACCGCGACGCCGCTGTCCGGCCGTGGCTGCCCCGGCTCCCGCAGCTGACCGGGCGGGAGGTGCTGGAGCTGCCCATCGTCCTGATCGGCAGTGTGGAACAGCTCGTCGGCCAGGTCCGGGACCTGC
Source organism: Streptomyces sp. NBC_00386 (assembly GCF_036063235.1). Taxonomy (NCBI): domain Bacteria; kingdom Bacillati; phylum Actinomycetota; class Actinomycetes; order Kitasatosporales; family Streptomycetaceae; genus Streptomyces; species Streptomyces sp. NBC_00386. Next base: position 7,936,183 of record NZ_CP107950.1, on the reverse strand, counting down.
GGGAGCGCTACGGGTTCTCGTATCTGACGGTGCTGGAGCCGAACCTGGAGGCCTTCGCTCCCGTGGTCCGCGAACTGAGCGGCCGGTGATCGTCCGCATGGCGGAAATGCCGTTCCGGCGCCCGGCGGGCGTGATGGGATCGGATCATGACCGACTTGCGGATACGGGTCGCTCGGCCCGAGGACCTCGACGCCGTGCTCGCCTTCTGGAAGGTGGCCGCCGAGGGCACCAGCATCAGTGACGACCTCAGCGGCACGGAACGGCTCGTCGCCCGGGATCCCGGGGCACTCCTGCTCGCGGAGCGCGCCGGGGAGCTCGTGGGCACGGTGATCGCCGGCTTCGACGGCTGGCGCTGCCATCTGTACCGGCTGGCGGTCCGTCCGGACCGGCGGCGCCTCGGCATCGGCTCCGCGCTGCTCGCCGCGGCGGAGGAGCGCTTCGTACGGCTCGGGGGGCGGCGCGGGGACGCCATGGTCCTGGAACGGAACGAGACCGCCCACCATGCCTGGCGGGCGGCTGGGTATACGCCGGAGGAACAGTGGCGGCGCTGGGTGAAGCCGCTCACCGACTAGCCGGACCGCTGGTCGTCGGCCGGTGGGCGGTGGTCCGCAGGGACGGCGGCCGCTCCCCCGGGCCCGGCGGGACGGCCGGCACCGGTCGGGGCACCACCACCCGGAAAGGTCACTTTGCCGATCCTTTACCCTTGTTGGACCATCGTTCCTCCGACGAAAGGCGTGAGCGTCCATCCATGGGCGAGCCTCCCAGTACCCGCGGCCGTGATGCGCACGGCGGCCCGGGACATCGCGCGATCCCCCAGTCCCTGGCCGACCATGGGACGGAGGTGACCCGATGACCGAAGTGTTCCTCCTGCTGGTCGCAGTTCTGCTGTCGCTGGCCTGCGGCGGCTTCGTGGCGGCCGAGTTCTCCCTGACCACCGTCGAGCGCAGCGAGCTGGAACGTGCCGTGGAGCGCGGCGAGCGCGGCGCCTCCGGGGCCCTCAAGGCCGTACGGAACCTCACCTTCCAGCTCTCCGGCGCCCAGCTCGGCATCACCGTGACGAACCTTGTAGTCGGCATGCTCTCCGAGGCGTCGATCGCCAAGCTCATCGCGGGCCCCCTGGAATCACTGGGCGTCCCGCCCTCCGCGTCGAACTCGGTGGCGCTGGTCATCGGTACGGCACTCTCGACCGTCTTCCTGATGGTCGTCGGCGAGCTGGTCCCCAAGAACTGGGCGATCTCCTCACCGCTGGCCGTGGCCAAGCGGGTGGCGACACCGCAGCGCTGGTTCAGCGCGGCGTTCCGCCCGTTCATCGCCCATCTCAACAACACCGCGAACCACGTCGTACGCCGCTTCGGCCTCGAACCCGCCGAGGAGCTGGCGTCCGCCCGCGGGCCCCAGGAGCTGGCGGCGCTCGCCCGGCACTCCGCCAAGGAAGGCGCCCTGGAGGCGGACACCGCCGAGCTGTTCGTGCGCACCCTGAACCTCGCCGACCTGACCGCGGAGAACGTGATGACACCGCGCGTCCAGGTCATCGCGCTGGACGTCCAGGCGACCTGCGAGGACGTGGCGAACGCGACCCGGGCGACCGGCCTGTCCCGTTTCCCGGTCTACCACGGGAGCCTCGACGAGGTCGTCGGCGTCGCGCACATCAGGGACGTGCTGACCGTGCACGCCTCCAGCCGGACCCAGACACCGGTCTCGCAGATCATGCGCGAGCCGCTGCTCGTACCGGAGTCGCTGACCGTCGACAGGCTCCTGGACCGGCTGGCCGGCAAACGCACGATGGCCGTGGTCATCGATGAATACGGCGGTACGGCCGGCGTCGCCACCCTGGAGGACATCGTGGAGGAGGTCGTCGGCGAGGTACGCGACGAGCACGACCCGCACGAGACGCCCGACCTCGCCCCGGTCGGCACGGACGCCGAGGGCCGGGCACTGTACTCGGCCGACGGATTCGCCCGTACCGACCAGCTCGCCCGGGTCGGACTGCGGGTGCCCGACGGACCGTACGAGACCCTGGCCGGTTTCATCGCGACCGAGCTCGGCCGGATCCCCGCCGAGGGGGACAGCGTCGAGGCCGACGGCTGGCGGCTCGATGTCGTGGACGCCTCGGGGCGGCGGGCCGCACGAGTGCTGCTGCACGCACCGCACAACGCCGAGGAGAGCACGCGATGACCGCCGTACAACTGCTGGTCGGACTCGCGACGCTCGTCGTGAACGCCTTCTTCGTCGGCGCCGAGTTCGGCCTGATCTCGGTGCGCCGCAGCCAGATCGAACCGCACGCCGAACGGGGCGACCGGCGGGCACGGAGCGTTCTCTGGGGCCTCCAACACGTCTCGGCCCTGCTCGCGACCGCGCAGCTCGGCATCACGCTGTGCACCCTGGTGCTCGGCATCGTGGCCGAACCCGCCATCGCGCACCTGCTGGAGCCGGTGTTCCACGCGGTGGGCGTCCCCTCCGGCGCGGGCCACGCGGTCTCCTTCGTCATCGCACTCACCCTGGCGACGTATCTGCACATGCTGCTCGGCGAGATGGTGCCGAAGAACGTGGCGCTGGCGGAGCCCGTACGCACGGCACTGGTGCTCGGACCGCCGCTGGTCACGCTCTCCCGCGCGCTGCGCCCGGTGATCTTCGCGGTCAACGCCTTCTCCAACGGGCTGCTGAAGCTGCTGCGGGTCGAGACGAAGGACGAGGTCGCGGCGACCTTCTCCGACGACGAACTCGCCCGCCTGGTCAAGGACTCCAGTGCGGCGGGGCTCATCGACCACCGCGCCCAGGAGCGGCTGCGTGACGCCCTGGAGCTGGGCCGCCGCCCGGTGCACGACGTCGTGCTCCCGGTGGAACGCGTCGTCTACGCGCGCGTGGGCGTCACTCCGGAGGAGCTGGAGCGGTTGTCCGCCGAGTCGGGGTTCTCCCGCTTCCCCGTCGTCGACGAGGGGCGCCGGATCGTCGGCTACCTGCACGTCAAGGACGCGCTGGACGCAGTCCCTCGCGAGGTGCCGTTCCGTGTGGAGGACATGCGGCACATCGCCCGCGTCCGCGAGAGCACCCCTCTGGACGACGTCCTGACCGCGATGCGCCGCAGTCGTACGCATCTCGCGGCGGTCATGGGCAGCGACGGACGGCTCACGGGACTGGTGACGATGGAGGACGTCCTGAGAGAGCTGTTCGGACAGCCGGCGTAGGAGAGACGCTCGGGCTCCGGTGCGGGAGAGCGGCGGGACCCCGGGGCCCGCTCGGCGCCGGGGTCGCCCTCCCCGCTCCGGTGGGACGATCCGACCGACCGACGGGTATGTGTTCGGGTTACCATCTTTCTCGCCATGCAGATGAATGCCTCATACACCAGCCTCGTCGCGGTCGGCGACTCCTTCACCGAGGGCATGTCGGACCAGTTGCCCGACGGTTCGTACCGAGGATGGGCCGACCTCCTCGCGGGCCGGATGGCGGCCCGGACGCCCGGTTTCCGCTACGCCAACCTCGCGGTGCGCGGCAAGCTGATCGGGCAGATCGTCGACGAGCAGGTGGACGTGGCCGCCGCCATGCGGCCGGATGTGATCACGCTGGTGGGCGGTCTCAACGACACCCTGCGGCCCAAGGTCGACATGGGACGCGTCCGCGGTCTCCTGGAGGAGGCCGTGGAACGGCTGGCCCCGGCCTGCGAGCAGCTCGTCCTGATGCGCAGCCCCGGCCGCAACGGTCCGGTCCTCGAACGCTTCCGGCCCCGCATGGAGGAGCTCTTCACCGTCGTCGACGCCCTCGCCGAGCGGCACGGCGCTCTGGTGGTCGACCTCTACGGGGCACCCTCGCTCGCCGACCCCCGCTCCTGGGACGTCGACCGGCTGCACCTGACCGCCGATGGACACCGCCGGGTCGCGGAAGCCGTGTGGCAGACGCTCGGCCACGAAGCCGAGGACCCGGAGTGGCACGTCCCGTCGGCGCCCACCGCGCCTCCCGGCTGGGTCTCCCGCCGCACCGCCGACGCCCGCTTCGCCAGGCAGCATCTGCTGCCGTGGATCGGGCGACGGCTGACGGGGCGCTCGTCCGGGGACGGCCGGCCGGCGAAGCGGCCGGAGCTGCTGCCCTACGAGGATCACGTCACGGGCGGCCACGGCGGCTGAGTTTGCGATCCACCGAGATGCCTCCGGACGCCGCGGGCTCCGACCCTGTTCACGTGCCGACGTTCCCGAGCACGGTGGCCGCGGGGGCTCGGCGAAAGAGCTGGGCAAAGCGTCTGGCGGGCGGCTTCCGCCGTGCCGCTCTCTCGAGTGACACGGCGGCCCATGCTCCGCATAGAGGAGGACGCTACCGGTTCCCCCCGCGGCCGCCACAGGGCGCACGGGGGGCGCTCGACAGCGCGGGAGCGCCGTTGGATGCGCCCGGAACTACGGCTGGGCCCGGCGCGTACGCCGGGCCCCGCCGACGGCCCCTCCAGCTTTGCGGAGCATGGAGAGGAGCCGTCTCGCCACCCCGGAGAGGATGACAAGTAACAGGCCAGCGGGGAGTTCCCGCTGGAATCAGCATCCAAGCACTGAAGCGTGGGCCTGAGAAGTACGCCCCTGAGCACTGCCCGAGGAACTTGCCGGCACCTGTCCATGGGCGTGGCCGGGGCAAAGGCAAGTGCGTACCTTTTGGCACCGACACACCACCGGTGGACCGATCAGGGCCGATGTGCCCCATCGGCACCCTTGGGACGGACTGTCGGCAGGGTGGGAAACCAGCCATACCGAGCAACCTCGCCTACAACAGGCCAGGGTCGCTCTGCGCCAGGTGCAGTACACGGAATGTGAGCAAGTGTGGACGCGTCGCCCCGGTTCACCTCATGCAGAGGCGCGGTGCGTCACGAGTGAGAAACAGTCAGCCGAAGCGGCGCCCCGGCTGCGGTCAAGCGCTGTCCCCGGCGATTCCGCCGGAGGGCAGGGGGGTCACCGTCAGCGGGCCGTGCGCCATGACGATCGAGGCGAGCGGATAGGGGGGACCGTCCGTGCCGCGCAGGACCAGCAGGGGCATCCCCCGCTCGTCCTGGCGCCGGCCGAGCGACAGCCAGATGCGGTCGGCGCGGTCGACCTGCCCCATCCCGAGGTCGTAGATCCGCCCCCAGAGGAAGAAGGGATCGGCGGCCGTGTCACTCGCCTCCTGGAGGAGTTCGGGGACACCGTGCGCGGTGAGGTGGACGGCGACGCCGTCGAGGGTTCCCGCGGCCACCTGAGCGTGCCCGGCCGTCCTGGTCCGGACGTTGCGGGGAGCCCCGATCGCGTCGAGCCAGTACTCCCAGTCGTCCAGACAGGTGGCCTTGATGGCCACCGTCACCCGCTCGCCGTCCGCCTTGATCTGCATGGCTTCCAGACGTGCGAGGTGGTCGGACTGAAGGCTCGCGGCGACGGAGACCGCGCGGGCGGAGGCGCTGCCCCATCCGACCGGGCGTGACCGCGCGGCGGCCGGCCTCACCCGGGGAACCTGACCGTCGACGCGTTGCGGTACCGGTGCCGCCCCGTGCTCCGCCATGGCCCGTCCGGCACCGCGGTCGGCGAGATGCAGGACGATCGCACCCCGTGCGGGTGGCACGAGCGGCGAGGCGATGGAAGCCCGGTCGTGCCGCGGCTCGGGGTCCTCGCCACCGGGAACCGGCTCCCTGCGGTCCGGAACGGGCGCGGGAGCGCGATCGTGCCGTGGCTCGGAGTCCTCGTCCCCGGGAACGGGTTCCTCGAGGTCCGGGCCGGGCGCGTGCGCGTGGTCGTGCCGCGCGTCCGGCCCGGGGGCGTGCGCGTGGTCGTGCCGCGGCTCGACGTCGTCGCCGGGGATCAATCCCTTGCGGTTCAGCGCGGTGGCGATCCGCATCGCGACCTCGCTCGGGTAGCCGCAGTCCTCGACGATCGTGTCGACGGCAGCGTGATAGGCCTCCGGGCAGTTCTGCCCGGCCTCGACCTGTGTCCGCAGCCGTTCGAGGACACCTGCCCCGCCCGCTTCCACCAGACGCCCCTGCGCCTCCAGGTCGGCAACGAACTCCCGGGCGAACGCACTGAGTTGCTCGGCGAGATTGGCTTCGACGGCGGAACGGATCCCGGGCACGGTGGTCATGCCGCCACCCCCAGATACTCGCTGCGCAGCTTGGCCAGAGCCCGGAACTGCAGGGTCTTCACCGCGCCTTCGGACCGTGACATCTGACGCGCCGTCTCCAGCACCGAGAACTCCATGAGGAACCGGCGCGTGAGGACCTCGCGCTGCGGCGGCCGCAGTTGCTCCAGGGCCCGGCGCAGCAACTCCTCGTCCAGACTGATCAAAACGGTGTCCTCGGTGCTGACCGTGAGATCCTCGTCGAAGCCGAGCATGTCCTCGACGACGAACTCACGGCGCTGAGCACTCTTGCAATGGTCGATGACCTTGTTCCGGGCGATGGTGATCAGCCACCCGACGAAGCCGATACCGCGGTAGGTGAAAGTCTCGCGTTTCATCCATGCGTTGAGAAAGGTCTCGCCGGTGATGTCCTCGGCGACCTGCCGATTGCGTACACGGCGCTGTACGTAAGCCAGTACCGCGGGGTGATGCAGAGCGTAGAGCTCCCCGAACGCGTCCCGGTCACCCGCGAGCGCTCGGGCGATAAGGGCCGGTTCTCTGGTGTCGAACCGCGGTGTGGCGGCGTTAGCCTCGGCGATCAAGGCCTACTCCGTTCATGAGTGGATGAACTGTGGTGGGCATGTGCTGCGACGGTCCGCTCCGGCCATGGCCGGGCTCGGGCGCCGGATGACCGGGTCGTCGTGTCCGAAGGTTTCGAGGCGTCCCCCGCAGATGCCTCGCAGCTCCGGAGCCTGGTCGAGCCGATGCCGAGGCGGTGCAATCAGGGCCCCCTCAAAGGGACTTGCATACGTGCGACTAACTCACAGTCATGCAACATATGCAACTTGCGTACACGTGCGCAAGTTGCTTCGCCGGTATCACGGCGAGACTTTTTGGTGGGAACTGGAGTGCGAGGCGTCCCCCTTGGCCTGGCATGACACATAAACGCCTACTGACCTGCGAAGATGCACGCATGCAAGTCGCGTGCAACTTGCATACACGCGCGCTACTCTCCGGAACATGCGGAGCATGGAAGAGTCCCCCCACGAGTCCCGCGGTGAGCGACAAGCTCTCGCAAGGAGGGTGGGCGAGTACCTCACAAATGCCGCGACAGCGGCCGGGTACGACGTACGCCCACGAGCCGGTGGCCGGGCTCAGCTGGCCATCGCGATTGGAGTGAGCCTGACGACGATCAGCAGAACACTGGAAGGACGGACCCTCCCCCTTCCCTCGCAACTGACCACATGGGCGTCAGTACTTGGCCTCGACCAGCGAGAGATGTTGGTCAACAGCGGGATGCTTCCGCCGGAACACGGGCCTCAGCCCGCGGTGCGGAGGGTAGCCTCAGTAACACTCACCCCGGAGGAGGCCATGGACGCATGGGGAATCACTGATCTCAGAATCCGCACACTGCTCAGCGGGAACATCGTCCAAGCTATCGAGCTCCAAAAGGATCTCGACGCCGACGACAGCCGGGGGGCCACTGCAAGGGGGTAACGAAACGTGGCGTACAGACTGGCATCCGCGTCCACCGCCAGCTGCACAGCCGGCTGGACATTCGTGGGCGCGGGTGTCTGGCACCATACATGGGAGTTGGCGACAGTCGGGATCGGCCTGTTAACCATGGGCGTGGCCGGAGCACTTGCGGCCGTGCTCCGTCACATGGTGACGCAGGTCGACGCCCGCACACGACATGATCTCAGCGTCATGGCGGAGCACAGACGCCGCCTGGAGCTGGACATGCACAAGCGCGAGCTGGACCTGGCCCAGCGAGAGAAAGCCATGGCCCGCAGGGCCACCGTCACAGCCATCAGACTCGGCAGCCATGCCAGAGCCCTCGACGAGGCGCGGAACGCGAACACGGCACTCCGCGCCAAGAACTCCCTGCTCATGCAGGAGATCGAGGAAGTCAACGACGAGCGCAACCAACTGATCACGGCAGAGCTCACCTTCGCCCACGACCGGTTCACCTCGAAGACGTACGGGGGTCTGCGCGCTGTTGTCGGCAGCGAGCGGCCCCACCCCGATCCACACGCACAGGCAGGTTACGGAAGCCGTCCCCCGCGATCTGGATCCTGAACACCACCCTGCGAAAACGTTCCGCCGAACCGTCCACCCATCCATACGGTGAACAACTCCCTTCTGTTCAAAGGAGTTGAGCGTCAATCCGCCGGAGTCACCGGCGGGCGCAGGAGCGACGACGTGGTCTGCGGTGCGCACCGAGCGCGACACCTCCGTCCCGTCCCCGCACCTCTCACGCACGCCCCGGTCCGCCGGGGGGTGCCGCTCCGCCGCGACCTGCGCATCCGGGACGCCCCGGACATAACAGGAGCCGCGCCGGACAGCCGGTATGCTCCATGCACGTGACTGCCGCGCCTGCAAAGCCCCGTATCCCCAACGTTCTCGCCGGACGCTACGCCTCCGCCGAGCTCGCCACACTCTGGTCCCCCGAGCAGAAGGTCAAGCTGGAGCGCCAGCTCTGGCTCGCCGTGCTGCGGGCCCAGAAGGACCTCGGGATCGAGGTGCCGGACGCCGCCGTCGCCGACTACGAGCGCGTCCTCGACCAGGTCGACCTCGCCTCCATCGCCGAGCGAGAGAAGGTCACCCGGCACGACGTGAAGGCGCGGATCGAGGAGTTCAACGACCTCGCCGGCCACGAGCACGTGCACAAGGGCATGACGTCCCGCGACCTCACCGAGAACGTCGAGCAGCTGCAGATCCGGCTCTCCCTGGAGCTGATGCGCGACCGTACGGTGGCGGTCCTCGCCCGGCTGGCCAAGCTCGCCGGCGAGTACGCCGAGCTGGTCATGGCCGGCCGCTCGCACAACGTGGCCGCGCAGGCCACCACCCTGGGCAAGCGCTTCGCGACCGCCGCGGACGAGATGCTCGTCGCGTACGCCCGCCTCGAGGAGCTGCTCGGCCGCTACCCGCTGCGCGGTATCAAGGGCCCGGTCGGCACGGCCCAGGACATGCTCGACCTGCTGGGCGGCGACGCGGCCAAGCTCGCGGACCTGGAGCGGCGGATCGCCGGGCACCTCGGCTTCTCGCAGGCCTTCACCTCCGTGGGCCAGGTCTACCCCCGCTCCCTGGACTACGACGTCGTGACCGCCCTGGTGCAGCTCGCGGCCGCCCCGTCCTCGACCGCCAAGACGATCCGGCTCATGGCCGGGCACGAGCTGGTCACCGAGGGCTTCAAGCCCGGCCAGGTCGGCTCTTCCGCGATGCCGCACAAGATGAACACCCGCTCGTGCGAGCGCGTCAACGGTCTGATGGTCATCCTGCGCGGCTACGCGTCGATGACCGGCGAGCTGGCCGGCGACCAGTGGAACGAGGGCGATGTGTCGTGCTCGGTGGTCCGCCGGGTCGCGCTGCCGGACGCGTTCTTCGCGCTGGACGGCCTGCTGGAGACGTTCCTGACCGTCCTCGACGAGTTCGGCGCCTTCCCGGCCGTCGTCGCCCGCGAGCTGGACCGCTACCTGCCGTTCCTCGCGACGACCAAGGTCCTGATGGGCGCGGTGCGCGCCGGTGTCGGCCGTGAGGTCGCCCACGAGGCGATCAAGGAGAACGCCGTCGCCTCCGCCCTGGCCATGCGCGAGCAGGGCGCCGAGCGCAACGAGCTGCTCGACAAGCTCGCCGCGGACGAGCGGATCCCGCTGGACCGTGCGCAGCTCGACGAGCTGATGGCCGACAAGCTGTCCTTCACGGGCGCCGCGGCCGACCAGGTGGCCGTCGTCGTCGGCCGCGTCGAGGAGATCGTGAAGCAGCACCCGGAGGCCGCGGGCTACACGCCCGGGGCGATCCTCTGACACACCTCGCTCAAGCGGACCTGGAGGCCGCCCGCGACCGGCAGCTCGTGCCGGACACCCTCGCGGTCGGCCTCTCGGCGTTCTCCGGTGGTGTGCGGGGCCGCACCGAAACGGGTCGCGGCCGGAAACGCGCCTCGGCAGAATCCGGGGCATGGAGCGTCTGACGGAGATCGCGGACCGGCTGACCGAGGTCGACGGCGTCGTCGGTGTGTGTCTGGGAGGCAGCCGGGCCAGTGGCACGCACGGCCCGGACTCCGACTTCGATCTGGGCCTCTACTACCGGCCGCCGCTGGACATCGCGGCCCTGCGCCTGCTCGCGGCCCGGCTGACCGGTGGCCCGGTGGAGGTGACCGAGCCGGGCGGCTGGGGACCGTGGGTGGACGGTGGCGCCTGGCTGACCGTCGACGGTCACCGGGTCGACTGGATCTACCGTGACCTGGACCGGGTGCACCGTATCTGGCGGCAGTGCCTCGCCGGGCGGTTCGAGATCGGTGTCCAGCCAGGACATCCCCTGGGTGTCTACTCCCACGCCTACGTCGGTGAGCTGGCCGTCGGACAGATCCTCGCCGACCCCGGCGGTGAGCTTCGGATCCTGCGGGACCAGACGCGCCGCTACCCCGAGCCGCTGCGCGGAGCACTCATGGACAACGCGCGGTGGGAGGCACCGTTCATCCTCGCAGGCGCCCGCAAGGGGGCTGCTCGCGGTGATGTCTTCCACGTCTCCGGCTGTCTCTTCCGCGCGGTCGGACTTCTCGTTCACGCCCTCCATGCCCAGGCCCGACGCTGGGTGCTCAACGAAAAGGGGGCTGTCCGGGCGGCGGGAGAACTCGCGGTCGCCCCGCCGGAGTTCGCCGGACGGGCTCAGGGACTGTTTTCCGCGCTCGGCACCACCCCGGAGACACTGGCTGCCGCGCTCGACGACGCCGACAGCCTGGTCGCCGAGGTGTGCGGTCGCCTCGACGGCTGATCGGGTCCCGAACGGAATGGTCTCCGTGTCACCACATCACGGTGGTCACGCCGGCGCGGTCACCCCCTCACGGCAGGTCTGCCTCCACGATCACCGGATCAAGGCTGATCGGTCTCGGCGCTCACCGGATCAAGGCCGATCGGTCTCCGCGCCCACCACGTCAGGGCGGGTCCGTCTCCGTGATCACCGCCGGCAGCCCCGGGACCGCCGTACGGCCCGGCGGCCGACCCGCCGTGCCCCGTGGGAAGTCCTCGGCGCACAGCCGGTCGATCGTGGCGAGATGCTGCGCGATGGTCATGACGTCCGGTGAAGCCGCCACCGCTGACAATCGGTGAGGCGTCAGGAAAGCCAGTGCGGTCACGCGTCCCTGCGCCGGACGCACCACGCCCCCGCGCCCAGAGCCGCGGCGGTCCACAGCGCGGTCACGGCGAGCCCGCTCCAGGGTCCCAGCGCGCCGTCCCACGACGCGTGCAGGACCGTCTGCCCGGCCTTGTCCGGCAGGAAGTCCGCCACACTTCCCGACGCGCTCCCCACGACGAAGGACACGATCAGGAGGAACGGGATCAGGATGCCCAGTGTGGCCACCCCGCTGCGCAGGACGGCTGCCAGCCCCGCCGCGAACAGGGCCGTCAAGGACAGGTAGACGGCGCAGCCGACCACGCCCCGGAGCTCCTCCGTCCAGGTCAGGGCGTCGGCCCGGGAACCGAGCACGGACGTCCCGACGACCAGACCGATCACGCCCGTGACCAGGCCGGTCCCCAGGGCCGGTACGCCGATCGCCACCGTCTTGGCCAGGAACCAGCGCCCCCGGACGGGCACCGCGGCCAGCGAGACGCGGAGCGCCCCTCCCTGGTACTCGGCCGAGACCGCCTGGGCTCCGAAGGTGATGGCCGCGATCTGGCCGAAACTGACACCGAAGAAGGTCGAGAAGAGCGGGTCGAACTCCGGGTCGTCGGAGTTGTCGAGTCCGGCGAGCGCCGAGAACGCGACCGTGGCCACGAGGACGGCGAGCAGGCCCCAGAGGAGCGAGCGCAGGGTTCGGATCTTGATCCATTCCGCGCGGAGTACGGGTGCGAAGGACACGGTCAGACCTCCTGAGGCTGATTCGGGGCGGCGGCGAACTCGGTCTCGGCGGCCGTCAGATCCAGATAGGCCTGCTCCAACGTCCCTTCTTCCGAGGCGAGTTCGAGGATGGAGAGACCCGCGGCCGAGGTGAGGCGCCCGATGTCCTCCAGTCCTGCGTCGAACGCGGTCCAGCGGCCGTCCTCGCCCTCGACCGCCTCGATGCCGCGCTCCGCCAGCAGGCCCCCCAGGGCACGGCTGTCCGTGCTGCGGACCCGGACGCGAGGCCGCACGCGCGCGTCGATGAACGCGCGCATGGGCATGTCGGCCAGGAGTCTGCCGCGGCCGAGGACGACGAGCTGGTCGGCGAAGGAGGCGGTCTCGTTCATGAGGTGGCTGGAGACGAGGACGGTGCGCCCTTCCCGGGCCAGCCGGCGCAGCAGCTCCCGGATCCAGATGATCCCTTCGGGGTCCAGGCCGTTCGACGGTTCGTCCAGGAGCATCACGGGCGGGTCGCCGAGGAGGGCGGCCGCGATGCCCAGACGCTGACGCATGCCCAGGGAGTACGTCTTCACCCGGTGCCGGGCCACGGGGGCGAGCCCCGTCTCCTCCAGCACCTCGTCGACCCGGCGTTCGGGGATGCGGTTGGTGGCGGCGAGGGCCCACAGGTGGTTCCGGGCGGTCCGCGATCCGTGCGCGGCTCCCGCGTCGAGGAGGGCGCCCACCTTGCGGAGCGGTTCGTCGAGGGTGGCGTACGCGCGACCCCCGATGGTGGCGGTGCCGGAGGTGGGCCGGTCCAGGCCCAGCACGAGCCGCATGGTGGTGGACTTTCCGGCGCCGTTGGGACCGAGGAATCCGGTGACGCGGCCCGGGAGAACGCTGAAGGTCAGGTGGTCCACGGCGCGCTTGCTGCCGTACTCCTTGGTCAGGTCTTGGACGTCGATGCTGGTCATGGGCCCAGCGTGGCGGCCGCGGACCGGCTCCCGCCTCCCCCACGGGTGGAGATCCTCTCCCCCGCCCGGGGGAGGTCCGATGTCAGTGCCCGCTGTCAGGATGGCGCAATGGCCCGATTTCTGCGCCCGCTGCTGTGGGGGACGACGTACACGCGTTTGCTGCACCTGTGGGTGCCGATGCTGTTCGTCAGTGTGTGGCTGTTCATCGGCATGACGAAGCCGTGGGTGCCCGCGCTGATGCTCATTCCCCTGGGACTGATCCCGGCCGTGCGGCGGGGTGAGGGTGTGCAGGCGCGGTTCATGCTGGCGCCGGGCGAGCGGACCGGTGAGGACACGGCGTTCTCGGTCGCCCCCTCGGTAGGCCTGAGGGACCGGTGGCGGACCGTCCTCTGGCTGGAGTCGCGCATGCTGCTGAGCGTGGCGACCTCCGTGGTCACCGTGTGGCTGCCCATGTTCGCCGTCGATCTCACCAGGGCGGCCCTCGGCTACTGGCCGGGCAACGACCCCGTGGTGAGGCTCCTGGACCCGCACTGGAGCTGCGCGCTGCTCATCCCGCTGCCCCTGTTCGCCCTGTACGGCGCGGTGGTCGGCCTGGGCGAGCTGACCACCGCGCTGGCGCGGCGGCTCCTCGGTCCCTCCCCCACCGAGCGGCTCGCCGCGTTGGAGGAACGGACCGAACAACTTCTGGAGCGCAATCGCATCGCCCGCGAGCTCCACGACTCCATCGGACACGCGCTGACGGTCGCGGTGGTGCAGGCCGGCGCCGCGCGCGCGGCCGGCGACCCGGAGTTCACCTCCCGTGCCCTGGCCGCCATCGAGGAGACCGGACGGTCCGCCCTGGAGGATCTGGAGCGGGTGCTGGGAGTGCTGCGCGAGGCGCAGCGTCCCATGAGCAGCCGTCCTACGCTGACCGATGCCGACCGGCTGCTGGAGTCGGCGCGCACCTCGGGGGCCAAGGTGGACGCCGAGGTCTCGGGCCCGTTGGAGACGGTGGCCGGTCCGGTGTCCAGAGAGGGCTACCGCATCCTCCAGGAGTCGCTCACCAATGTGCTCCGCCATGCCGGGAGCGTCCCGGTGCGGGTCCGTATCGAGGTCAGGGACGGCACGCTCTCCCTGGAGGTCCGCAATCCGCTGCCGGACGGCAGAGCCGGTCCCGGACGGGGCAGCGGTCTGCGCGGCATACGGGAGCGGGCCGCGCTGCTCGGCGGCAGCGCCCGGACGGGCCCGCACGAGGGTGACTGGCAGGTGCACGCCGAGATTCCGTCGCGCTGATCTACGCTGGCCGGATGCCGGTCACCGTTCTGCTCGTCGACGACGAACCCCTCGTACGCGCGGGGCTGCGCGCCGTGCTGGAGGCGCAGCCCGACATCGAGGTCGTCGGTGAGGCCGCCGACGGCGCCGCCGTGATCCCGCTCGTCCGGAAGTCGCGGCCTGATGTGGTCGCCATGGACGTCCGGATGCCCCTGATGGACGGCATCGAGACGACCCGGGCGGTTCTGCGGACGGTCGCCGACCCGCCCAAGATCCTCGTGGTGACGACGTTCGAGAACGACGAGTACGTCTACGAGGCGCTGCGCGCCGGGGCCGACGGCTTCCTCCTGAAGCGGGCGCGGCCGGCCGAGATCGTGCACGCGGTGCGGCTGGTGGCCGAGGGCGAGTCCCTGCTGTTCCCCGCCTCCGTACGACAGTTGGCGGCCGAGTACGGGGAGACCGGTGGGAATCCTGCGGCGCGGGCGGCCATGGAGCGGGCCGCGCTGACCGAGCGCGAGGCGGACGTGCTGCGACTGATGGCACGGGGGATGTCCAACGCCGAGATCGCCGCGCGGCTGGTCGTCGGCACGGAGACGGTCAAGTCGCACGTCAGCTCCGTACTGGCGAAGCTGGGTGCCCGGGACCGTACTCAGGCGGTCATCGCGGCCTACGAGTCCGGGTTCGTGGCGCCGGGCTGACAGCGGCCCGTGAACAGGAAAGGGTCCCCGGCCCTCGCCGGGGTCCCCCGCGACGAGTACGATCCGGCCAACACGCGTACAAGCTGGGAGGACGGACGTTGGGGCGGTTGACCGGCGGGGATCCCTCTCTGCTGCGACGGATCAATTCCGCGGTGGTCCTGCACGCCTTGCGTGCCACGGACTGCGCGACCCTCACCGAGATCACCCGGGTGACCGGATTGTCACGGCCGACGGTCGAAGGGGTCGTCGAGGGGCTGATCGAGAACGGGCTCGTCGTCGAGAAGGCGGCCGAGGAGGGCGCCGCACGCCGCCAGGGGCGTCCGGCGCGCAGGTTCCGGTTCCGGGCCGAGGCGGGACATCTGCTGGGCCTGGAGATCGGCCCTCACCGCGTCGCGGCGCTGCTCGCGGACCTGGACGGGCGCGTGATGGGCGCGATGGCCAAGGACGTGGACGAGACGGCGTCCGCCGACGAGCGGCTGGAACGGCTGCGGGTGGCGGTCGCCGAGCTGCTGCGCAGGGCGGGTGTCGCCCGCAGTTCACTGCGCGCGGTGGGCGTGGGAAGCCCCGGCATCGTGGAGGCGGACGGCACCGTGCGCCTGGGCACGGCGCTGCCGGAGTGGACGGGCCTGCCGCTGGGCGAGCGGCTGAGCCGCTCCTTCAAATGCCCGGTGCTCGTGGAGAACGACGCCAACGCGGCGGCGGTCGCGGAGCACTGGAAGGGTGCGGCGACCGACTCCGACGACGTCGTGTTCGTCCTGGCGGGGCTGAGTCCGGGTGCCGGCTCGCTGATCGGCGGGCGGCTGCACCGGGGGTTCGGCGGGGCGGCCGGTGAGATCGGAGCGCTGCATCTGCTGGGCCGTGACGTCACCCCCGAGACACTGCTCTCGACGACCGACGAGCCGTTGCACCCGCTCGACGAGCAGGCGGTCGCCAAGGTGTTCGCGCTGGCCAGGGACGGCGACCAGCGGGCGCGCGCCGCGGTCGACCGCTTCATCCAGCGCCTGGTGCACGACGTGGCGGCCCTGGTCCTCGCCCTCGACCCGGAGCTGGTCGTCATCGGGGGCTGGGCGGCCGGCCTGGACGGTGTACTGGAGCCGTTGCGGAGGGAGTTGGCACGCTATTGCCTGCGTCCGCCCAGGGTGGCCCTCTCGATGCTGGGGGAAGCGGCCGTGGCCACCGGTGCGCTGCGGCTGGCCCTCGACCATGTGGAGGAGCAGTTGTTCGCGGTGGAGGGAACCGTGACCGCGCGCCACTGAGGCGCGGGTGACGCGACGACGCCGACCGCCGCCCCGGCCACAGCCACAGCCACAGCCACAGCCACAGCCACAAAACCCGTCGCGCTCCGAAGTGTTCCGGGGTGCGACGGGTGTGGTCGGACGGGTGTGGTCAGGGACGCGGCTCGACGAGCGCGGCGGTCCGGGCCGGACGGCTCAGGAGGCGCGACGCTCCGGGTCGTGGTGGATCTCCACACCACCGGAGTCACCGAACGTGAGCCGGCAGGTGTCCGCGCGGTACGTGGCCACGGACACCGCCGCGGTGCGCCCCTCGGTGAAGAAACGGGTCGTGACCACGAGAACGGGCGCCCCGGGAAGGCGGTCGAGCTCCTTGGCGTCGTCCGCGCGGGCCGAGCCCAGCTCGACGGCGCGGTCCTGGCCTTCCAGTTCCAGCCGCTGGAGCTCGCGCAGCACGGCACGCGCGCGTGCGGCACCCGAGGGCGCGTCGATCGCCGACAGGTCCGGCACCGAGGACGCCGGGACGTACAGGAGCTCGGCGGCGGCGGGCTGACCGTGCGTCACCAGGGAACGGCGTACGGTGTGCACCGACTCGCCGTCGGCGGTCTCCAGGATGCCGGCCACCGCCGCGGGCGGCGCCGCCACGGTGCAGTCCACGGCGTGCCAGGCGTCACCGACGGCCCCCGGCCACACATGCTGTTCGGTTCCGACGGCCACGCCAACGCGCGGTGGCGCGACGGTGGTGCCCACGCCGCGACGGCGCTGCAGGCGGCCTTCCAGTTCGAGCTGTTCGAGCGCTTGGCGCAGGGTCGCCCGAGCGACACCGAAGCGGGCCGCCAGGTCACGTTCGTTGGGCAGGATCTCGCCCACCGTGAACTCGGAGTCCAGCGCTTCACTCAGCACGGTCCTCAGGTGCCAGTACTTCGGTTCCGGCACCGATTCCAACTGCGTGGTCCCCACCCTGTCCTCCGCAATCGCCGTGTCCCGGCGGCGTTTTCACGCCCTTGTTTATTAAAGGTTCCTGCACTATCCCTGCGACGATAGGGCCGCCCCCACCCTTGGTCAAGACCAATCCTCGAACCCTTACGGATTGCACAGGCTCCCCGCCGCGGAGCGTTCACGGGGTGTTCTCGCCGGGCGACGTTCGCGACACAACGCCGAAAGCCCCCGTACAAAGACGGGGGCTTTCGCTCGCCTGCGGCGCCTCGGACGGAGGCGTCCTCCGGGGCATCAGCCGGCGGGGATCGACACCAGCTTCTCCGGGTTGCGCACGATGTAGACGCACTGGATACGGCCGTCCGCGACGTCCAGTTGGATGATGCTGTCGGGCTTGCCCCCGGACAGCGCGAGCACCGCGAGACCGCCGTTGACCTCGAGGAAGCGCAGCGACAGGCCGGACACACCCTTCTTGGTGACGCCGACGACGAAGCGGCCGACCTTCTCGGCCGTGTCGAGGATCCGCAGCGGCGCCTGCGCGCGGCCTCCGCTGTCGCCGATGAGCCGCGCCTCCGGTGCCAGCAGGGACACGAGTCCCTCCAGATCGCCCTCGCCCGCCGCGGCGAGGAACCGTTCGGTGAGGTCACGGCGTTCGGCCGGGTCGACCTCGTAGCGTGGCCGCCGTTCGTCCACGTGCTTGCGCGCCCGCCCGGCGAGTTGACGCACCGCCGGTTCTCCCCGGTCGAGGACGGCGGCGATGTCGGCGTACGGATAGCCGAACGCCTCCCTCAGCACGAACACCGCGCGTTCCAGCGGTGACAGGGACTCCAGGACGACGAGGACGGCGAGGGAGACGGAGTCCGCGAGGACGGCCCGCTCGGCGCTGTCGGGCACGGCCTCGCCGAAGTCGGTGACGTACGGTTCCGGGAGCCACGGTCCGACGTAGGCTTCACGGCGGGACCGGACCTGGCGCAGCCGGTCGATGGCGAGCCGGGTCGTGACGCGGACCAGGTACCCGCGTGGTTCCCGCACATCCGACCGGTCCTTGCCGGACCAGCGCAGCCACGCTTCCTGGACGACGTCCTCCGCGTCGGCCACTCGGGCGAGCATGCGGTACGCGACACCCATCAGTAAGGGGCGGTGTTCTTCGAAGACATCGGTCGCCGTGTCGCCTGCCACCGAACCATCCCACCCGACACTTTCCCCGGTGTCCAGGCGAATCGGCCGCCCCGGAGCACAATGACCGCGGGCCGCCGGTGGCCGGCGGTCCCGAAACGGGAGGAACGACGATGCGATACGGGGTACTGGGCACGGGCGACGTGGGGCGCGCCCTTGCCGGCAAACTGGTCGAACTGGGTCACGAGGTCTCCTTGGGTTCGCGCACCAAGGACAACGCGGCGGCCGTCGAGTGGGCCGGCGGCGCGGGTCCCACCGCCCGTCACGGCACTTTCGCGGACGCCGCGGCGTTCGGCGAGGTGGTCGTGAACGCGGTGGGCGGGCGGATCGCGCTCGCCGTACTGCGGTCGGCCGGGGAGGAACACCTGGACGGCAAAGTGCTGTTGGACGTCTCCAACCCCCTGGCGTTCGAGGACGGCGAGCTGCGGCTCTCCCCCGTCGAGTCGGACAGTGTGGGCGAGCAGATCCAGCGGGAGTTCCCGCGGGCCCGGGTGGTGAAGAGTCTCAACACCGTCAACTGCCAGGTGATGGTCGACCCTTCCAGAGTGCCGGGCGAGCACCAGATCTTCGTCTCCGGTGACGACGAGAGCGCCAAGGAGCAGGTGACGGCGCTGCTGGGCGAGTTCGGCTGGCCCGCGCAGCGTGTGTTCGACCTGGGGGGCATCCGCACCGCGCGGGTCGTGGAGATGTACGTGCCGCTGTGGGTCAAGCTCATGCAGGGCATCGGGCACGCGGACTTCAACGTGGAGGTGCGCAGGGCGCGTTAGTGCCCCACGGAGACGTGCGACCGGGGCGGCGGCTGACGTGTGACGGCTGGCGTGTGATGACTGGCGTGTGACGGCTGACGCACGGTTCGTGACGGCTCGGGGCTACCCGTCGGTAGCACTTGCTGACAAGCTGTCTACAAGATGGTTCGTCACAGCGTTCAGACGAGGAGCAGTCCCATGTCCGACACGGTCACCGTCAGCCTCCCCTCACCGCGCGGCCCCAAGGCGGTCACCGTGTCCTACGCGCGCGTGGGCACCGGCGAACCGCTGCTCCTGCTGCACGGCATCGGCCACCACCGTCAGGCCTGGGACCCGGTCATCCCCATCCTCGCCGCCGAACGCGACGTGATCGCCGTCGACCTTCCCGGCTTCGGCGCGTCCCCGGCGCTGCCCGAGGGAATGACCCACGACCTGTCGACGGTGGTGCCCCTGCTCGGCGCGCTGTGCGAGGCACTGGAGATCGAACGGCCGCACGTCGCCGGCAACTCGCTCGGCGGGCTCCTGGCCCTGGAACTGGGGCGCGAGAAGCTCGTACGGTCCGTCACCGCGCTCTCACCCGCCGGCTTCTGGTCACCGGTGGAGCGGCGTTACGCCTTCGGCCTGCTGATCGCCATGCGGCAGGCTGCCCGCCGCACGCCCGTCCCGGTCATCGAGCGGCTCTCCCGCTCGGCAGCCGGACGGGCGGTGCTGACCAGCTCCATCTACGCCCGGCCCGGCCGCCGTTCACCTGACGCGGTCGTCGCCGAGACCCTCGCCCTGGCCCACGCCGAGGGATTCGACGAAACCCTGCGGGCAGGTACGAACGTCCAGTTCACGGACGACATCCCGACACTCCCCGTCACCGTGGCCTGGGGCACCCGCGACCGACTGCTGATCCGCCGCCAGGGTGTCCGGGCCAAGCAGATCATTCCGCGGGCACGACTGGTGCGGCTGCCCGGCTGCGGCCACGTCCCGATGAACGACGACCCGGCGCTCGTCGCCCGCGTCATCCTCGACGGAAGCCGCTGAGCCGTCCTCAGCGGCAGCGGTCGTACGGCCCTGGTCTGCAGTGGTCGTACGGTCCCGGTCGACAGCGGTCGTACGGTCATGGGCGACGGCGGTCGTACGGTCGTGGTCGGTAATGGTCGTACGGTCCCGGGCGGCGGTTTTCGATCGGTCATGAGCGGCTGTCGTCGAGCGGCCCCTCGCGGCAGCCCGGCGGCCCCGCCCGACGACGAGGCTCAACGCGCCTGATCCGAGGGCGACTCCGGTGCCCACGAGGGCACTTCCCGCAGCCTGCGCGATCCCGTAGGCGCCCGTGCCCACGAGCGGCGCGGTGCAGGCGGCTGATACCGGGATGAGCCCGGAGAAGAGCGTGGCGCGCTCCGCGCCGATGCGCTGCACGCCCGTGTACCAGCACACGAAGCCGACGACCGTGACGACCGCCGCCTGCCACACCAGCGCGGTCGCCTCGGTCGCGTCCGGCACCCGCAGCCATCTGCCGCCGCCGGTGATCACCCCGACCACCGCCGACTCCGCCGCGGCGACACCGCACACGGTGGCCGACAACAGCCGCGGCCCGAGCGGACGCAGGACCGGTACGGCCAGGACGGCGAAGCCGACTTCCCCGGCCAGCGCGCCCAGGGAGTACGCGATCCCGGCCGCGTCCGTGCGACCCCACCCCTGGACGGCGGACGCGCCGAGAGCGACGAGCAACGCCCCGTACAGGACCCGGCGTTGTGGACGACGCCCGTCCTGAAGCGGTACGAGCACCGCGACGACGACCGGGGCGCAGCCCACGAAGACGCCGGGGACGGCCGGTTCCGCCGTGCGCTCGGCGGCGAGGACCGCGAGGTTGAAGCCGACCATGCCGACGGCCGCGATCAGCGCGAGGCGCCCCCACTGGCGGAGCATGAGCCGCCGCAGCGGGGCGGCGCCGCCCCGGCCGACGAGGGGCAGCAGAAGGACACAGGCGAGCCCGTAGCGCAGGAACTGGCCCCCCGCGTACGGATAGTGGCCCATGACGCTGTTGGCGGTGAAGGAACCTCCGACGAGGACGCAGGCGAGGGCGGCGAGCAGCGCGCCCCGGGTGGTGGTGGCGTTCATGGCTCCGACGCTATGGACGGGCGTGGCCCGGTTTAAGGTCCACTTCCATGACGTCATCGGGGACCAATCGCGGCGGGCCGCCACGTCCCGCTCCGACAGCGGCGGCACCCTCGTGGACGGCCGCGTGGGAGCTGCTCCTGCCGGCCGCGTCGGCGCCGCCCCGCGCGCGTGGTCGCACCCTTCAGGCCGCACTGCGCGAGGCGGTCCGCTCCGGGCGTCTCGCTCCCGGCACCCGGCTTCCGTCCAGTCGCGAACTGGCCGGAGATCTCGGCGTGTCGCGGGGGCTGGTCACCGAGGCGTACGAGCAGTTGACCGCGGAAGGGTATCTGCGCAGTGACCGCGGGGCCGGTACCTGGGTCGGTGGCGCGGTCCGCGCGGTGGGCCCGCGCGCGCGTGACCGTGCCCCGCGGGCGGCCGGGGTGCGGGCCGACTTCGTCGCGGGAACCCCCGACCTGTCTCTCTTCCCGCGCTCCGCGTGGGCCGCGGCGCACCGCGGAGTGCTGGCCGAACTGCCCCACCAGGCACTGGGCTACCCGGATCCGCGTGGTCTGCCGAGACTGCGGACCGCCCTCGCCGAACTCCTCGTACGCCGCCGGGGCGTGGTCGCGGACCCGGAGCGCGTCGTCGTGGTCTCCGGGGTCGCCCAGGCGATGACACTGCTCGGATTCGTGCTCCACGCGCGCGGGACACCCACCGTGGGCGTCGAGCATCCGGGCAGCCCGGAACTGGGCTCGCTGTTCGCCTCGGCCGGCGTCGGCACCGTACGGCTGCCGCTGGACGACGAGGGCCTGGCGGTCGCTCCGCTCCATGCCTCCGGTGTACGAGCCGTGGTGACGACGCCCGCCCACCAGTTCCCCACGGGGATCGCCTACTCGGCACGGCGCCGCGCCGAACTCCTCGACTGGGCCCGGTCCGTGGACGGGCTGGTGGTCGAGGACGACTACGACGGCGATTTCCGCTACGACCGTGCCCCGGTGGGCGCCCTCCAGGGACTCGATCCCGAGCATGTCGCGTACACGGGCTCGGTCAGCAAATCGTTCGCTCCGGGGCTTCGGCTGGGCTGGCTCCTCGTTCCGGCGCGCCATTTCGAGGAGGTCGTCGAGCGCAAACGCACCATGGACCTCGGCAACCCGGTCCTCGATCAGGCGCTCCTGGCCCGCTTCGTCGAGCGTGGCGACTACGACCGTCAACTGCGCCGCTGCCAGCGCGCCTACCGGGAGCGGCGTGACGTCCTGGTCGCGGCCCTGGAGGAGCACTTTCCGGGCACGGAGGTCTCCGGCATCGCGGCCGGTCTGCACGTCGTCGCCGCGCTGCCCGGCCGGTACGGGCCACAGGACCGCTTCGTCGTACGGGCCGCGGCGGCCGGGGTCCTGGTCCGGCCGTCGGCACACTACGGAGCGACGGCCGCGGACGGCGTACGGCTCGTGCTGGGGTACGCCCATCTGCCGCCCGCGCGGATACGGGACGGCGTGCGACTGATGGCGGAGGCCGTACGCGGCCGGGGCGCGCTTGACGAGTGCTCGGCGCCCTGAGACACCACACCCAGGTTCGGGGCGGTTTCTCCGGGCCCCACGCCGTCGACCGGGTCCGGCTCCGCAGGATCCGCGTCGATTCCGCACATACCGGGGCCGGTTGTTCACCCGTGGTTTGCGTGCGCGCTGCGGCGTACCAGTAGTTGTGGCTCTGCACACTGGCCGAATCCGTCCCCGGAGGCGTATCCATGTCGCACCGTCCGCTCAGCTCGATCCCCGGCCGCCGCAGCGTGCTGCGCGGTTCCCTGGCCGCGTCGGCGGCGCTGGCCCTGCCCACCACGCTCGGCTCGGCACCGGCCCTCGCCCTGTCCGGCCGACCGAAGGCGGGCTGGGGCGTCCAGACCGGCGACGTGACCACCGACTCCGGCCTGGTGTGGGTCCGCTCCGACCGGCCCGCACGGATGATCGTCGAGACCTCGGCGACCGCGTCGTTCCGCGACTCGCGCAGATGGCACGGTCCGCTGCTCGGCGCGGACACGGACTTCACGGGGACCATCCGGCTGCGCGGACTGCCGTCCGGTGAACAGATCCACTACCGCGTCCTGCTCGCCGACCCCGACGACCCCCGGCGCACCGGGGAGCCGGTGCCCGGGACGTTCCGTACGGCTCCGCACAGCCGGCGCGGCGGCGTGCGCTTCCTGTGGTCGGGCGACCTGGCGGGACAGGGCTGGGGCATCAACCCGGACATCGGCGGCTACCGCATCTACGACGCGATGGCCCGGCTCGACCCCGACTTCTTCCTGTGCAGCGGTGACAACATCTACGCGGACGGTCCGATCGCCGCGACGGCCGCGCTCCCGGACGGCAGCACCTGGCGGAACATCACGACCGAGGAGAAGTCCAAGGTCGCCGAGTCGCTGGCGGAGTTCCGCGGCAATTTCCGCTACAACCTGCTCGACGAGAACCTCAAACGGTTCAACGCCCAGGTGCCTTCCGTCATCCAGTGGGACGACCACGAGGTGCGCAACAACTGGTATCCCGGTGAGGTGGTCGCCACCACGGACACGCGCTACACGGAGAAGAGCGTGGACGTCATGGCGGCCCGAGCCCGGCGCGCGTTCAGCGAGTACTTCCCCGTGTCCACCCTGCGCCCGGATGACCGGGACGGACGCGTGCACCGGGTCATGCGTCACGGTCCGCTCCTGGACGTGTTCGTCCTCGACATGCGCACCTACCGCAACGCCAACTCGCCGGACAACCAGACGACGGATCCGCAGGGCATCCTCGGCGCCGGGCAGTTGGAGTGGCTGAAGCGCGAGCTGTCGCGCTCGCGGGCCGTGTGGAAGGTGATCGCCGCGGACATGCCGCTCGGCCTCGTCGTACCGGACACGACCGAAGGCCGGCCGAACATCGAGGCCGTGGCGCAGGGGGACCCCGGCCTGCCCCTCGGACGGGAACTCCAGCTGGCCGAGCTGCTGCGCTTCATCAAGCACCGTCGGATCACGGGCACCGTGTGGCTCACCGCGGACGTGCACCACACGTCGGCGCAGCACTACCAGCCGTCGCGGGCCGCGTTCACCGACTTCGAACCGTTCTGGGAGTTCGTCTCCGGTCCGCTGAACGCCGGAGCCTTCCCGGCCAGCGTGCTGGACAACACGTTCGGTCCGGAGCGGGTGTTCGTGAAGGCACCCGTCGCCTCGAACGTCTCGCCCGCCGGCGGCTATCAGTTCTTCGGCGAGGTCGACATCGACGGCGGCAGCGGCGAGTTGACGGTGCGGCTGCGGGAGCAGGACGGGACCGTGCTGTTCTCACAGGTGCTCCAGCCGGGGCGCGTAGGCCAGTAGGGGCACCGGTCCGCCTGGCCCGGGACCACACCTCGCCGGCTCGACTCGGTCATGAAGACTCCTCCACCGGCCTTCGCGGTACCGTCACCGCAGTCGATCACGGGGAGGGGCACGGATGATCAGGCGGTGGCCGATGACCGTAGGCGTGAACCTGTTGCTCGGAATCCCAGGGGTGGTGCCGATCTGGTTGCTGTGGTTCCTGACGGCGAACTGGATCGATCCGGAGCCGACGGAGAACGACGGCATGGCCCTCTGGCTGGTGATCGTCGTACCCGTCGTCGGCCTGTACGCGCTGCTGTGGTCGGTCACCAACCGGGCCCTCGCACGCAGGACCTCGCTCGCCGCTCGGAGCTACTGGCTGCTCAGCGTGACGGGCACGCTGCTGCCCACCACCGCACTCATCCTGATGTACCCCTGAGCCGGACCACCGCACACAGGCGAGAGTCGTTCTCATCAGGGCACCGGCCAACTGTCTTATGATCCCTCGGATCAAACAAAGGTCGGAGGATCACGTCGTATGAGTACCGGACCCGACCTGGTGGGGGTCGTCGCGTCGGCCCGGGCGATGGGAACGCTCTCGATTCTCGCCGGGACCACTGGGGCGCTCCCCGTACTGCTCGGCCACACACAGGGGATGAGCGGCGCGGCGATCACCACTTCGGCGCTGTTGCTCTTCGGCCTCCCCTTCGCATGGTTCGCCGGCCCCCGCCGCACCTGGTATCGGGAACGGCTCGAAGCCGCCGCTCCCACACCCCGGGAGCCGTGGTGGTGTCACGGAAGGACGAGTACCGACGCGTCACAGAACCGCTGACGAAGGGGGTGATCGTGGTTCTCGTGGTTGAACTGTTCGTCGCCTTCATGACGGGCGTCCCCATAGGACTGGCGCTCAGCGGCATCGGCGCGGGCCTGCTCAGTCAGGCACATTGGCTTGCACGACAGGAACGGAAGCGGAGCGTTCGGATCGTCTGCCCGCTGTCCCCGGGGCGGGTCGCCGCGGACGACCCCCACCTCTCTGTGTACCGGGCGGTGCCGTTCTTCACCGATTCCGGTCACGCGCCCGCCGACCAGCCGGAATCAAGGGCGCATTGACGCTTCCGCTGACGGGCATGACCCTTCGCGCCGGGTGGCGCCGCATGGAGACGTACCGGGTTCGCATCGCAACGAACCGTAGACCACGCGCAGTTGCGGGAAGACCCGGCCGCCGGCCGAAGGACAACCGCATTCGTCCCCCTCGGCAGAGTGTCGTCGCAGGTCAGAGGTGATTGTCAGTGGTCGCCTCTACGGTTTTTCCATGACGCGATCGTTGCAGGCCGTGGCCTACACCCGACCCTCCGTTCTGGAGTCCGCGCCCGGCGGGCGGCGGCTGGGACTCGAGACCTCGCGGGGCTCGACGCCCACGGGTTTCGAGGACCATCCGCGTTTCTTCGCGGGCTTTCTGACGTCACCCCAGGTGGCCGCCGCGGGGCTGCTGGCGGTGGCCGACGTCGCCGCGGCGCGTTACTACCAGCCTCAGCTGCGCGCGTCCCTCGACCCGGTGGTCACGGGCAACGGTGACCGTCTGCGGTTCGAGTCCTTCTCCGGCTGCGGCGGGGTGTACGCGCGTCTGGACGTACTGGCACCGGGCCTCGACGGCGACGAGATCGGGCACGGGACGACGAATGTCGACGTCAACAACCCGCTGCGCGAGGCCCTTTCCCGCATCGGCACGGACGATCCACTGCATCTCCGGGTCGGCCCCGACGAGATGGCCGTGACCACGCTGGACGGACCGGTGGTGGAGAAGAAGGTGCCGTTGCCCGACCGCTGGCTGCGCGGATTCGCGGAGGCCCAGGTGGCGGCGGCGGGATTCGATCTGCGGGCCGAACTTCCCGCGGCCGAGGCCGTGCGGTTCCTGCGGTCCCTCCCGCGCGGGACGGTACGCGGCAGGTCGGGCGGCGCCCAGTGGGTGGTGCCGGCGGGCCGGGGACTGCGTCCGACGACCCGGCCGGTTCCGGGAGCCGTGTGTCTGCCCGGCCCCGACCGGCTGATCGCGCTCCAGCGGGTGCTGCGCCATGCGACGGCCCTGCGCGTGTACGGCCCACCGGTCACCGGAGACACCGCCCTGGCCGGCGCCTGGGAAGCGGTCCTGCCCGGAATGCGGCTGACGCTCACGCTGTCGCCCGATGCCTCCCGGGGCTTCTCCGGAGAGGGCGGGGTGCTGGACTCCCTCGCCACCGACGAGGCCGCCGAGGACGCGGAGCTGATCGCGGTGCTGCTGGCGTGGGAACCGCGCGTCGATGTGGGCGAACTGGCCGCCGCCTCCGGCCTGCCGGCCGAGCGGGTGAGAGCCGCCCTGGTCCGGCTGGGCACATCGGGGCGCGTGGGCTACGACACCGCGGAAGCCGCGTACTTCCACCGGGAACTGCCGTACGACGCGGGGCGGGCCGAGCGGCACAACCCGCGCCTGCGGTCGGCCCACGCCCTGGTCGGCGCGGGCGCGGTCTCCCTGGACGGAGCCATCGGCACGGTGACCGCGGACGACGGACATGTGCACCGCGTCCGCGACGACGCGGGAACGCTGAGCTGTTCCTGCCTGTGGTGGGCGAAGTACCGGGGCGGCCGCGGGCCGTGCAAGCACGCTCTCGCGGTGCGGATGGTGCGGCGGGGCGCTCGGGCCGAGCACAAGAGCGGGAGCGCGAACGGGAACGGGAACGGGAACGGGAACGGTCAGGCTACGACCACGACTCCGGCCCTGGCTCAGGTCCCTGTCCCGGCTCCGGCTCCGGCTCCGGCTCCGGCCGTGGAACGACGTGAGGAATTCCTGGAAGTTCGGTTCGACGGGGGCGATGGGCGATGAGCGGCGAGGCACTGCTGAAGGCGGTACGAGCGGGGCGGACGGTCGAGGCCGCCGGACTCCTGGACGGGATGACCGACGGTGAACGCCGGTCCTGTCTGCCCGCGTTGAAGGAACTCCGCAAGGAGTTGCGGTCGGCGCCATGGAACGCGGCGTCGCGCGTGGCCCATCCCGCGCTGCACGCGGCGGGAGCCGCGTGTCACACGGGCGTCGCCGGTGCGGCGACCTGGATCGCCGGCGTGGACATGCGCTGGTCCCAGGCCTCCCCCGGTGTCCTGCTCCACGTGCTGGGCGATCGCGAGACCGACTGGCTCGCCGATCTGACGCACCGGCTCGCCGCCCGGCCCGCGACGTCCCGGGTCCCGTTCGCCCTGCTGTCGGGCCTGGTGGCCTTGTCCGGCTGCGAGGTCCCGACGACCGACGCCTATGTGCGGGGCTGGTTGGAGCACATCGGTGCTTCATGGCACGGCGGAGGCACGGTGGCGCAGCGACTGCGCAAGGAGCCGCACGTGTCCGTGATGGTCACCGCGCTCTTCGAGTCGTTGGAGGTCACGAGTCAGATCGCCTGGCTGTTCGGCGACGGACCGGGCAGTTGGTACAACGCCCTCGCCGAGCTGTCCGAGGAGGGCATCCTCGACCGTAAGGTCGTGTTGGACGCCTGCGTCGCGCGGCTCCTGCGCGGTGGCGCCCCGGCCGACCAGCGGGTCTTCTTGCGTCTGCTGTCGTCGCTGGCTCCGACGCGTGGCGAGGAACGCGAGCGCTCCGCCGACTGGACGGTGCTCGCCGGCCAGGCCGTGCCGAGCGTCGCCTGGTACGCGCAGTCGGTGCTCGCTTCTCTCGCGCTGGACGGTGAGTTGACGTCCCGGCAGCTGGCCGAGATGTCCTCGGGTGTGCTCTTCCGTACGGAGAAGAAGCTGGTACGCGCCCAGCTCGTCCTGCTGGGGAAGGTCCTCAAGCGTGATCCGTCCACGGCGGACGTGCTGCTGCCCGCGGTGGCCGAAGCCTTCGGGCACGAGGACACCGACGTGCAGGAGCGTGCGCTGAAGCTGGTGGAGCGCCATGTCGGCGCGCTTCCCGACTCGTTCGACGTGCGAGCTCGACTCGAAGACCTCAGCGCCGACTTGAGCCCGGGACTGCGGCTGCGGGCGCAGCGCGCCCTCGGTATCGAGGCTCCGGGCTCCGCTTCGACGGTCCAGGAGGAAGTACTGCCGCCCGTTCCTGAGCGGGCGCGGCTGGCGCCGGCACCGGAATCGGTGACCGAACTGGCCGAGGAGGTCAGCGCGATCCTGGCCTCAGGTGGCGGGGTCGCCGCGTTCGAGCGCGCTCTGGACGGCCTGGTCCGCCACGCCCACCGCGATCGGGACGCTCTGGTGGAGGCCCTCGGCCCCGTGGTCGCGCGCTGCTGGTGGAAGGACCGCGATCCGAGCTACCCGGTCGTGGACCGAAGCTTCCGTGAGTCGGCGCAGGGTCTCGAAGTCGTCCTGGCGGCCCTGTTCGAGGGGGTCGGCATGGAAACGCTCCGTGCGGCGGTGCAGCAGGGATCGACGAGAGGGAACTGCCATCACAGCGCGCTCTCCCGCGCCCTCGACGCGCGCCTGTGGGAGGCGGGCTACCGCCTTCGCACCGACCCGATGCCGTTCCTGCTGGCCACTCCCACCTGGGACACCGGGCTGCTGGAGCCGGACGAGCTGGTGAAACGCCTCACCGAGTACCGGCGGCTCGACGCCCGGCCGGGAACGGCCGACTTCGCGCAGGCACTTCTGCGCGTGCGGCGCGACGACCGTGCGACGACGGAGGCAGCCGCGGCGCGGGCCCGCGCGCTCGGCAGCCCCGAGGGGTACCGGCTGTCTCAGTGGCTCACCGCCGAGGGGCCGCTGCTCCCGACGAGCCGCCGACGGACCTCGGGCGCCCGCATCCTTCTGGAACTGGGCGAACTGGAAGAGATACAGGGCTTGTTCCCCAAGGAGTTCCGGCTGCTGGGACGCCCCCTCGCGGTGTTCAAGGATCACTGGTACTGCGGACACTGGGGTGTCACGGACCAACGGTACTGGCCGGCCGTCGTACCGGGACGCCGGGAACTGGTGGCGGCGCGTCTGCTGCGCGACATCAGCACGGCCGCGGTGGAGGACGTCCGCATGGACGCCGCGATGCTGCCGCTGCTCGCCGAGGCCGACGGCGCAGCGGGCGAGGCGCTGCACCTGTGCCTGGCGTACGGGCTCGGGGCCCGGCATCCCGAGGACCGGCTCGCCGCTGTGGACGCCCTGCTGGTCCTCGCCGCCCGGGGACAGCTCGACGCCGGGCGGCTCGGCTCGGACATCGGGGAGCTGGTGCGCAGGGGCGCGCTGAAGAAGTCCCGGCTGGCCGAGTCGATACGCACGGCGGCGGCCACGGGTGCGTACGCCACGGTCTGGTCGGTGCTGCTCGGCCTGCTGCCGGCCCTGCTGGCCGACCTCACCGCCGACGGGGCGGGCGGCGGTGCGGTGCGGGGGCTCGGTGAGCTGCTGGCCATCGCCGCCGACTGCGCCGAGCGATCCGGGGCACGCGGTGATCTGGCCCATCTCGCCGGTACCGCCGAGCGGCACGGCTCGTCCAAGATCGTGACCCAGGCCCGACGACTGCGGACCGCGCTGACGCGGGAGGCCGTCGCCTGACACGGGCGGCCGTCGCCCGGCGCGGGGAGCCGTCGGCTGAAGCGGAAGGCCGCTGCCCGAAACGGGGCCGCCGCACTTGTGACGCAGAACGATCAAGGGCCCCGCGGCCCTGACCAGGTGGGCAGCGAGGTCCCGTGTTCGAGGCAAAAGACCCGTAAAAAGAACTGCAAAAAGGGCAGAACGACACTTAACCGATCAGTCACAAGCCGTTCGTGATCACGCAACACCATTCCTTCACAGTGAAGGTATGACTCCAGACATGTCTGATGTGACGCGTGCGAAGCACGGACGGCCCGTTCACCACTGGCGACGGGACCTCGTTGAACTCGCCGCGCTGTTCACGGCCGTGGCGGTCGCGGACGGTGTGGCCAATCTGATCGGGCACGGGCCCGACGGCCCCGCGCTGCTGGTGATATCGGCGGTGCTGCTGGCCGCCACGGCCGGATTCCACACATGGTGGGCACGCCGCCACGGTCACGCTCCGCCGACGAGCGATACCGGCGCCCGGCCACCCTCGGACGGGCGAACGGGCGTGCTTTCCGGGGAGGACGCGGCAACCTCCGCGCCGCTGCCCGCCGTGGGGGCGACCGTGCTGCTGCGGATGCGTACGACGGTCCAGGACGCGCCGGGTTCGCTCGCCGCGCTGTGCACGGCGCTCGCACGGCTCCAGGTCGACATCCTGAGCCTCCAGACGCACCCGCTGGCGGACGGAACGGTCGACGAGTTCCTGCTGCGCGCGCCCGCCGAGCTGGCCACCTCCGAGATCACCCGCAGCGTGGCGCAGGCCGGCGGCACCTCGACGTGGATCGAGCGGGCCGACGCCCACGACCTGGTGGACGCGCCGACCCGGGTGCTCGGTCTGGCCACCCGTACCGCCCTCGACGCCTCCGAACTGCCGCTCGCGCTGAGGCAGTTGCTCGGCCGGTGCACGATCCGTTCACTGCCCGCCACCTCTCCCGTCTCCGGCCGGGCGACGCAGGGGGCTCCTGTGGAGGGGGCCCTTGAGGACACGGTGATGCGGCTGCGCGCGCCGGAGGGCGGGGTGATCACGGTGGAGCGGCCGTATCTGCCGTTCACACCGACCGAGTTCGCCCGGGCGCGGGCGCTGGTCGAACTGGACGCGCGGCTCGGCCCCCGCGTTCCGCGCGGGCAGGACATGCTGACGCTTCCCGAGGGCAACCCGATCACCGTACAGCGCGCGGACGTCTCCGACCTCGAGGCCGCCAAGGCGATGCACGAGCGCTGCTCGCCGCGCACGTTGAGCATGCGGTACCACGGCCCCGTCGGGGACGCGGACCGATACCTCAACCACCTGCTCAGCCCCAGTTTCGGGCGCACGCTCGCCGTCCGGACGGCATCCGGCAGGATCGTCGGACTCGGTCATCTCCTCTGGGACGGCGACGAGACGGAGGTCGCGCTGCTCGTCGAGGACGACTGGCAGCGGCGGGGAATCGGCGTCGAACTGCTCGGCCGCCTGGTGGCGATGGCCGTCGAGGCGGGCTGCGCGAGCGTGTACGCCGTCACGCAGGCGTCGAACACCGGCATGGTCGCCGCCATGCGCGGCCTCGGCCTCCCGCTCGACTACCAGATCGAGGAGGGCACCCTGGTCATCACCGCCCGCCTGGACACGACACCGGTGGCATCGCCGCAGCCGTACGCCCAGCACCACGGTCACAGCCACGCTCCGCACGGCACGGGGAACGGGATCGGCCAGGGAAGCAGGGGGACGGGGCGGGCCTAGCCCGAAAGCCCCGGTCCGCACCCGCATCCGCTCCGCGGCGTGCGCCCGGTACCACCGGGCGCACGCCCCGCGCCCCGGGCGCTCGTACCTCACTCCCCGCCGTGGGACCCCAGTGCGGTGTCCAGGTCGGACCACAGGTCGTCCACGTCCTCCAGGCCCACCGACAGGCGCAGCAGGCGGTCGCTGACGCCCGCGCCCTGGCGGTCCGCCGTGGGGACGATGCGGTGGCTTATGGACGCCGGGTGCTGGATGAGGCTGTCGACGCTGCCGAGGCTCACGGCAGGGGTGATCAGCCGGACCCCGGCGATGACGTCGTGCGGGTCGCCGTGCACCTCGAAGGCGATCATCGCCCCGCCGATGCGCGGGTAGTGGACGCGGGCGACGCGGGGATCGTCGGCGAGCCGGCGGGCGAGTTCCGCGGCGTTCGAGGAGGCGGCCCGGACCCGGACGGGCAGGGTCGACAGGCCGCGCAGCAGCAGGTAGCCGGCCAGCGGATGCAGGACGCCGCCCGTCGCGAACCGCACCTGGCGCAGCTTGCGGGCGAACTCCTCGTCGCACGCGACCACTCCGGCCATGACGTCCCCGTGTCCGCCCAGGTACTTGGTGGCGCTGTGCAGGACCAGTCGCGCGCCGTGCTCGGCGGGGCGTTGCAGCACGGGGGTGGCGAAGGTGTTGTCGGCGAGGAGCGGGACGGACCCGCAGGAGTGGGCCACGGCACGCAGATCGAGTTCGGCGAGCGTCGGGTTGGCCGGGGACTCGACCATCACCAGACCCGTGTCGGGCCGCAGCGCGTCGGCGATCCCGGCCGGGTCGACCCAGGTGACCTCGCTGCCGAGCAGCCCGGCGGTCAGGAGGTGGTCGCTGCAGCCGTACAGCGGGCGTACGGCGACGACATGGCGCAGGCCCATCGCGTTGCGTACCAGGAGGACGGCGCTCAGCGCGGCCATACCGCTCGCGAAGGCGACCGCGCTCTCGGTGCCTTCGAGGCGCGCGAGGGCGGTCTCGAAGCGGGCCACGGTCGGATTGCCGAGGCGGGCGTAGACCGGCGGTCCCTCGGGTTCGGCGCCGTCGGCCGCGAAGGCGTCGATCCGGGCGGCCTCGCCGCGGCTGTCGTACGAGGGGTAGGTGGTGGACAGGTCGATCGGGGCCGCGTGCAGCCCCAGGGCGGCCAGGTCCTCCCGGCCGGCGTGCACGGCTTCCGTGGCGAGTGCCCGGGTCGGAGCCGTGATGACCTGGCCGCTTCCGCTCAGGTCGTCCTGCGCGTCCTGCGCGCCCTGCGTGTCGTACACAACGGAGTCCATGCGCCGAAGCCTGAACACTGGGCGGGGTTTCGGCGCCGGATCCCGTGTTACGTTCGCGCCATGGCTGATTCTGTCGTACTCGATCCGGTCGATCTTCATCTGTTGCGGCTGTTGCAGAACGACGCACGGACGACCTACCGGGATCTCGCGGCACAGGTCGGCGTCGCGCCGTCGACCTGCCTCGACCGGGTGACCCGACTGCGCCGGGCGGGAGTGATTCTCGGCCATCAGCTGCGACTGGACCCGGCGAAGCTCGGACGGGGCCTGGAGGCGCTGCTGTCCGTACAGGTCCGGCCGCACCGCCGGGAACTGGTGGGACCCTTCGTCGACCGCATCCGGGTGCTGCCGGAGTCGCGGACCGTCTTCCATCTGACCGGCCCCGACGACTACCTCGTGCATGTCGCGGTCGCGGACATGGCGGATCTGCAGCGACTGGTGCTCGACGAGTTCACCTCGCAGCGTGAAGTGGCGCGGGTCGAGACACGGTTGATATTCCAGCAGTGGGACTGCGGCCCCTTGCTGCCGCCCGCCGCGCCGGGCCCGTCGTCCCCGGCCAAATCCGGCTGATGCGGTGAAAAGCCCGGTTGAGCGGGCTGACGCGGCGCGTGTGCCCGTACGAGGATGTGCGCATGTCAGAGACGAAGAAGCCGCTGCCCCGTGAGGTCGCCGACACGTACGTCGACGAGCTCATCGCCCTCGACCCGGTTCTCGGTACCTACCTCGGTGTGAAGGAGAGTCACAGCAGGCTGCCCGACACCTCGCCCGCCGGTCAGGAGGCCGTCGCCGAGCTGGCGCGGCTGACGCTCGCGCGGCTGGACGAGGCGGAGCGGCTGCCGGACGCGGAACGTGACATCGAGCGCCGTTGTGCCCGGCTGCTGCGTGAGCGGCTCACCGCCGCGCTCGCGGTCCACGAGGCCGGCGAGGGCCTGCGGGCGGTGGGCAACCTGCACACACCGGTGCACTCCGTGCGCCAGGTCTTCACCCTGACGCCGACCGAGACCGACGAGGACTGGGCCACGGTCGCCGAGCGGCTGCGCGCGGTACCGGCCGCGCTCGCCGGCTACCGCGAGTCCCTGGCGCTCGGGCTCGACCGCAAGCTGTACGCGGGGCCGCGTCCGACCGCGACGTTCGTCGAACAGCTCACGGAGTGGTCGGACACGGACGGAGAGGGCCGCGGCTGGTTCGAGGACTTCGTCTCGGCGGGCCCGGGCTCCGCGCGCGAGGAGCTGGACGCGGCGGCGCGTACCGCCACGGAGGCCGTGATCGCCCTGCGGGACTGGATGCGTGACGTGTACGCGCCCACGATCGAGGGTGCTCCGGACACCGTGGGCCACGAGCGGTACGCACGGCTGGCGCGCTACTTCAACGGTACGGATCTCGACCTCGACGAGGCGTACGCGTACGGCTGGGCCGAGTACCACCGTCTCCTGGCCGAGATGCGGACCGAGGCCGAGAAGATCCTGCCCGGAGCGGCGACCCCCTGGGCGGCCCTCGCGCACCTCGACGAGCACGGCCGCCACATCGAGGGCGTCGAGGAGGTGCAGCGGTGGCTCCAGGGGCTGATGGACGAGGCTATCGCGGCCTTGGACGGCACGCACTTCGAACTCGCCGAGCCGGTACGGAAGGTGGAGTCCCGCATCGCCCCGCCCGGCGGCGCGGCGGCCCCCTACTACACCGCACCGTCGCAGGACTTCTCGCGACCCGGCCGCACCTGGCTGCCCACGATGGGGCAGACCCGCTTCCCCGTCTACGATCTCGTCTCGACCTGGTACCACGAGGGGGTGCCCGGTCATCATCTCCAGCTCGCGCAATGGGCGTACGTCGTCGACGACCTGTCCCGCTACCAGGCGACCGTCGGCCAGGTCAGCGCCAACTGCGAGGGCTGGGCGCTGTACGCGGAGCGGCTGATGGACGAGCTCGGCTTCCTCACCGACGCGGAACAGCGGCTCGGCTACCTCGACGCGCAGATGATGCGTGCCGCCCGGGTCATCGTCGACATCGGCATGCACCTGGAGCTGGAGATCCCGGCCGACTCGCCCTTCCACCCGGGTGAGCGGTGGACCCCGGAGCTGGCGCAGGAGTTCTTCGGCGCGCACAGCAGCCGGCCGGCCGACTTCGTGGAGAGCGAACTGACCCGCTATCTCACGATGCCCGGCCAGGCCATCGGCTACAAGCTCGGCGAGCGCGCCTGGCTCCTCGGCCGTGAGAACGCGAGGAAGCGCCACGGTGACGCGTTCGACGCGAAGGCCTGGCACATGGCCGCCCTCTCCCAGGGTTCGCTGGGCCTGGACGACCTGGTGGACGAACTCTCCAGGCTCTGACGGCCCCGCGCGGCGGCCGGATCCCGGCCGCCGCGCGCGCATCACCGGGGTGCCCCGGCATCAGCACGCCCCCGCGCAGGGACGCCTCCGGTGCCCGAAGCGTCCCTGCGTCAGGGCGCCGGGACCTCAGGACGCCAGAGTGTCAGGGCAAGGCCTCAAGGTCTCAGGGCGTCAACCGACGCAGTTGTACGAGGCCCACCCACGTCTCGGGGCCCGGTTCGACGCGCGCGGCGCGGACCCCGTACCGGCCCGGTTCGAGCGCCACCCTCAGGTGATCCGTGCGCCCGGAGGCGGTGCCGGGCCACGCGGCGTCGAAGAGGACGACGGGGCCCGGCACCGTCCACACCACTTCCCGCTCCCACCGTGCCTGCGACAGCGCCGCCGGCACGACGGCGAGCAGTTCGTCCTCGGAATCGGCGGCGCACCAGCGGACGAAGGCGCCGTGCTCGGGAAGATAGGTGGTCGAGGCGGGATCGTCGCCCAGGACGAGGGCTCGGGTGTCGCCCACGGGCAGGAGGCCGACGAAGCCGTCGACGTCACAGGCCCGGTCGTAGTCGCAGGACATGTCGTCGCCGTCGGCCCCCGCCCAGAACGGGAGCACCGTCTCCGGAATCGCTATGAGCGGCCCGCCGCCCGACTCCACCCACTGGACCGCACCGGGGTCCGCGTATCTTGGCATGCGCAGAAGTTACACGGCACGCGTCCGCCCCCGTATGCCAGGCGGTCCAGGGAAACGGATTCCGGACACCGGCGGCAACACGGGGGCCGAGAGCGCCGGTTCGGCCCCCTTCCTCAGGTCAGCAGCCGCAGTTCGCCGCGTCCACGGGCGCCGTCAACGGGTCCGCTGTGGGGCGCTCGCGCCCCTGCCAGGTCTCGAACTCGAAGCCCTCGCGCGCCCAGTACTCGAAGCCGCCGAGCATCTCCTTGACCTGGAAACCGAGTTCGGCCAGGGCGAGGGCCGCGCGGGTCGCGCCGTTGCATCCGGGTCCCCAGCAATAGGTGATGACCGGAACCGACTTGTCCAGAAGCCGCTCGGCCTGCTCGGGGATGAGCGCGGTGGGCAGGTGGACCGCGCCGGGAACGTGGCCCTGGTCCCACGAGGCGGCGGAACGGGAGTCGAGGACGACGAACCCGGGGTCGCCGTCGGACGCGAGGACCGCTGCCACGTCGGACACGTCCGCGTGGAACGCGAGGCTCGCGCGGAAGTAGGCGGCGGCCGCGGCGGGGGACGCCGGCGGCATCCGCAGAACGGGGTTCGCCGCCGTCGCGGAACCGGCCGCGGAAGCGGTGACCGCGTCCGCCCCGGCCGTGCCCGGCGTGGAACCGTGCGGCGCGTCCGCCCCCACGGTCGCCTCGGTCGTCGACGTGGAACCGGTCACTGTGCCGTTCGTGATGCCTTCGGCAGTCGTAGTCATGGCCTGGCCTTTCCTTGAAACGTGGCCCCGCCGGACCGATGCCGCCCTTGCCACCCCGGTGCTTCCTCCGCACCGCATCCCGCGGGACTTCCCGACCAGAAATCTACGTCCGCCGGTGCCCTTCCTGAAGTGACGATCCACGGCAGTGCAGTTGATGAACCGGGGATTCCCCTGGTATTCATCGTGGATGACCGCGTATTCCCCGGACGCCACCGACTGGCGCATCCTCGACGTCCTCCAGCGCGAGGGCCGGGCCAGCTTCGCCGAGCTGGCACGGGCCGTCTCCATGTCCGCGAGCGCGGTCACCGAGCGGGTGCGCCGCCTGGAGGAGGCGGGCGTCATCCAGGGGTACGCGGCCGTCGTCGACCCCGAGAGCCTGGGGCTGCCGATCCTGGCGTTCGTCCGGCTCAGATATCCGAACGGCAACTACAAGCCGTTCCACGACCTCGTCGAGGTCACACCCGAGATCCTGGAGGCACACCACGTCACCGGTGACGACTGCTTCGTCATCAAGGTCGCGGCACGGTCGATGGGTCATCTGGAGACGGTGTCGGGCAAGATCGGCACGCTCGGGTCGGTGACGACGAGCGTCGTCTACTCCTCACCGCTGCCGCGCCGGCCTCTGGGTCACTGAGACCGCCACGGCGAGGGCCGGCACAGCCCGTTCCCGGCGACGGCCGGGACAGTCCCCTTCCCGGCGACGATCACGCACCCCGCTGCCGTACGACCGACCCCGTTCTCCCCTTCACGACCTCCAGCTGAGCGTGGATGCGGCGGCGCAGGTCGCCGACGTGGCTGACGATGCCGACGCTGCGGTCGCGTTCCCGCAGCGAGTCGAGGACGTCGAGCACCTCGTCGAGGGTCTGGTCGTCGAGGCTTCCGAAGCCCTCGTCGATGAAGAGCGTGTCCAGCCGCACCCCGCCGGCCTCGTCGGTGACCACGTCGGCGAGGCCGAGCGCCAGGGCGAGGGAGGCGAAGAAGGTCTCGCCGCCGGACAGCGTCGCCGTGTCGCGCTCCCGTCCGGTCCAGGCGTCCACGACATGCAGTCCGAGCCCGCTGCGTCCGCGGCCCGCCCGGTCGTCGGAGTGCACCAGGGTGTAGCGCCCCGAGGACATCCGCTGGAGGCGGACCGTGGCGGCGGCGGCGACCTGCTCCAGACGGGCGGCGAGGACGTACGCCTCCAGGCGCATCCTGCGTTCGTTGTCCGCCGAGGTGCCGGCCGCCAGACCGGCGAGGCGGGCCACGCGTTCGTACTCCTCGCGCAGCGGGGCGAGCCGGCGGGCTCCGCCGGTCGCGCGGGTGGAGAGCGTGTTCAGCTCGGCACGGCGCCGGGCCGCCGCGTCCTGCGCCGACGCGGTGTCCCGCAGTCGTCGGGAGGCGGACTCGGCCGCCCGCTCGGCGGCCCGCAGGTCGACGGGAGGGCGCCGCGCCGCAGCCGTGGTGTCCGCCTCGGCGAGTACGGCGCGCACCGAGGACTCCTCCGACTGCCAGGCGTCGAGCTGCCGTTGGAGATCACGGTGGGCCACGTCGTCGAGCATCGCGGCGGCCGCGGCCTGCGGGGTCTCGAAACCGGCGCGGAAGGCGGCGTCGGCGAGACGCGCGTCGGCGTCCTTGAGGCGCCGCGCGATGTCCTCCGCCGCCCGGACGCCGTCCGCGGCCTCGGTGAGCAGCGCGACCTGCCGCTCGAGCTGCGTGGCCCGCTCGGACACACTCCGGGCGGCGCCTCGCGCCTGCTCCAACTCCCCTTCCAGCGAAGCCTTTTCGCGGTCGAGGGAATCCCGGTGCGAGGCCCGTGCGGCGACCCGCCGGGCTGCCTCCTGCTGGGCGGTCAGCCGTCGCTCGTGTTCCCGTTCGGCCTGCTCACGGGCCTCGCGCGCGGCATGCAGCCCGGAGGCCACCGTACGGGCCTCGCTGTGCAGCCGCTCCAGCTCCTCGGCCTGTTCTTCGAGTTGGCGGGTCGACGCGTCGCCCGCCTCCGCGGTCGCGGCGGCCAGCGCCTCGCGTACGACACCGAGCCGGCGCTCGGCCTCGGCGCGCTTCTCGTCGGCGCTTCGATGGGCGGCGAGGGCCCGTTCCTCCGTCTCACGGTCGACATGGCCGGCGATCTTCCGGGCGGGCGCCGGGTGTTCGGTGGCACCGCAGACGGCGCAGGACTCTCCGTCCACCAGACCGGCGGCGAGTTCGGCGGCGATGCCCTGGAGACGCTGTTCCTTCAGGGTGAGCCAGTGGGCGTGTGCCTCGGTGGCCTGCTCGCGCGCGGCCAGGCTCCGGGCGTGGGCGGTCTCCGTGTCCTGGGCCAGCTCGTCGCGCAGCCGGGCCGCGGCGAGCCGCTTGAAAGCCGGTTCGCGCTGCACGGCGAGCTGCTCGGCGCGCGCCGCGGCCTCCTGCGCGGTGTCGACCCGCGCCTCGACTCCCGCGCGGGTCTCCTCCCAGTCGGCCAGCCAGCTCTCGGCGTCCTGGAGGACGTCCTCGTCGGCGCGTTCCTGGCGGTCCAAGGAGGCGCGTTCCGTGCCGAGTTCGCCGAGGCGTCGTTCCGCGCGGCGTGCCGATTCCAGGCCGCCCAGTTCCTCGGCTGCCTTGCGCGCGGCGGCCGCGAGACCGGGCGCTCCGGCACCGGCGTACGTCTCCGGCAGGGCGGCTCGCGTGCGGGTCTCCTCGGTGGCCGCGCGCCGGTGCTCGGCTTCGGCGGCGTCGCGCAGTTCGAGTGCGGGGGCCACGGTCTCGGCCTTGCGGGCTCGCTCCATGCGCGTGCGGGCGTCCCGGTGGGCGTCGGCGCGCTGTTCCAGCCGTGCGGCCCGCTCCTGCGCCTCGGTGAACCGGCGCTGCAGCCGGTCGACTTCGCGTACGTCGTCGAGTGCGCGGTTGGCCTCGGCCTGCGCCGATTCCGCGGCGTCGCGGGCGCAGTCGGCGACGGTCAGCACCTCGCGAGCCGTGCTGCGGGCCACCGCGGCCCAGGCGAGCACCGATCCGGCGAGGCCCGGATCGCCGGGCGCGAGGTCGGGCAGCGGCTCCTCGACGATGTGTCCGGCCGCCTGCTGCATCCGGTGCGCGTCGGCCAGCAACGCGGTGTCCCCGGCCCGCACTTCGGCCTCGGCGGCGCGCCGCCGCTCGGCGAGACGCTTTTCGACCTCGGCGAAGCGGTGGGTGTCGAAGAGCCTGCCGAGCAGTTTGCCGCGGGCCTCGGCGTCGGCCCGCAGGAAGCGCGCGAAGTCTCCCTGGGGCAGCAGCACGACCTGGCAGAACTGTTCGCGGCTCATGCCGAGCAGCTGCGTGATCTCCTCGCCGATCTCCTGGTGGGATCGGCTGAGGTCCTTCCAGGAGCCGGCCGCCGAGTCGTATTCGCGCAGCCAGCTCTGGGCCTTCTCGGTCGTCGTCCCCGTGCCGCGCTTCTTGGGGCGCTCCCAGGGCGGCTGCCGGGTGACTTCGAGCCGGCGTCCGGCGACGCTGAGTTCCAGGCGGATCTCGGTGCGGACGTCGGGTGTCGCGTGGTCACTGCGCAGTCCGAGGCCCTGACCGCTCTGCCGGGCGCCGGGAACCGCTCCGTACAGCGCGTAGCAGACGGCGTCGAGGACGGAGGTCTTGCCCGCGCCCGTCGGTCCGTGCAGCAGGAAGAGCCCGGCGGCCGACAGTTCGTCGAAGTCGACCCGCTGGGCAGCGCCGAACGGGCCGAAGGCGGTGATGTCCAGGCGGTGCAGCCTCATCGGGCTCCCTCGGTCTCCGGGCGGGCGGCCCCCTGGGTGTGCGGCGGACGTGTTGTCACCGGGCGCTCTCCCGTACGTTCTCGTCGGCCCGGACGGCGTCGAACGCGTCCTGGAGCACGGCCTGTTCCCGGGCGTCGGGACCCACGCCGCGGACATGGGCCACGAAGTCCTCGGCGATCTGCTCCTCGCTGCGGCCCGCGATCCGACGGGCGTACGAGACGCCCGGGGCCTGCGGGGCGCGTTCCGGGTCGAAGACGAGGCTCAGCGTGTGGGGGAAGCGCCCGGTCAGCCGCGCCATGGGGTCGGCGGGCCGCACCGGGTCGGTGAGGGTCGCCTCGATCCAGGAGCCCGTGTGACGGTCGAGCGCCGGGTCGGCGAGCAGGTCCTCCAGGTGCCCGCGCAGGCGGGCGAGCGGGCGGGGCACCGGACAGTCGATCCGCTCGGCGGCCAGGGAGCCGTCGGGGCCGAGATCCACGAGCCACATGCTCTTGCGGTGGTCGGCCTCGGAGAAGGAGTACGGCAGCGGGGATCCCGAGTAGCGCACGCGCTCGGTGATGACCTGACTGCCGTGCAGGTGCCCGAGGGCGGTGTAGTCGACTCCGTCGAAGACTCCGGCGGGCGCGGAGGCGACGCCGCCGACGGTGATGTCCCGCTCGCTGTCGCACACCTCGCCGCCGGTGACGAAGGCATGGGCGAGGACGACGGAGCGGGTACCCGGCGCACGGCCGGCGAGATCGGCGCGCACCCGGTCCATGGCGGCGGCCAGCACGGTCTCGTGACCCGCCTTCTCCACCCCGAACTCGTCCTTCACCAGGGCGGGTTCGAGATAGGGCAGGCCGTAGAAGGCGACATCGCCGTGGGCGTCGGCCAGCACCACCGGTGTGCCGCAGCCCGCGGGGTCGGTGCGCAGATGAACGCCCGCGCGCCCGATGAGTCCGGCGCCGACGCCGAGCCGGCGCGCCGAGTCGTGGTTCCCGGAGATCATCACGGTGGGCACGCCGAGGTCGGCCAGGCGGTGCAGGGCGTCGTCGAAGAGCTGGACCGCGGCCAGGGGCGGCACGGCACGGTCGTACACGTCTCCCGAGACGACCACCGCGTCGACCTCGCGCTCGCGCGCGGTCGTGACGAGATGGCCGATGAAGCGGGACTGGGCGTCGAGCATGTTCACCCGGTGGAACGCCCGGCCCAGATGCCAGTCGGAAGTGTGCAGGAGCCTCATGATCCCCGAAGAGTAACGGCCGGGTCTGACATCACGGGCGGTTACTCCCGTATCGGCCCACCCTGACCGCCTCCGGAACATGATGGTCGATCCCGGTTCGCCAGGATTGTCACGCGTCCCCGTAGGCCTCCCCGCCCAGCTCGAAGCCGGCCGTCCCCGCGGTCACGTCGGCCAACCAGGCCCGGAAGGAGTCCACATCGGCGTCCGGCAGCCCGATCTCGATGGTGACGGCCTCGCCGTAACGCACATCACGTACCTCGCGGCCGGTCGACCGCAGATCGTTCTGCACCTTGCCGGCCCGCTGGTGGTCGACGGTGACCGTGGCCAGCCGGAAGCGTCGCCGGGTGATCGTGCCGACCGCGTCCAGCGCCTCGCCCACCGAGCCGCCGTACGCCCTGATCAGTCCGCCGGCGCCCAGCTTGACCCCGCCGTAGTAGCGGGTGACGACGGCGACGACGTACCGCATGTCGCGGCGCAGCAGCATCTGGAGCATGGGGACGCCCGCGGTGCCACCCGGTTCGCCGTCGTCGCTCGCCCTCTGCACGGCGCCGTCGGCTCCGATGACGTACGCGAAGCAGTTGTGCGTGGCGTCCGCGTGTTCCTTCCTGACGGCCGCGACGAAGTCCTGGGCCTCCCGCTCGGTGGCGGCCGGGGCGAGGGCGCACAGGAATCGGGAGCGGTTGACCTCGGTCTCGTGCACGCCCGCGTGGGCCACTGTGCGGTACTCGTCCTGCATCACGCCAGCGTATGCGCTGCAAGCGCACACGGCCGACGGGCCGGCCCCCGGCCGACACCCGAGCCCACGATCAGGCACCGCACGCGCGCGTGGCCGACGGGCAGTGGATGGCGGACGGCGGCGGACGGCCCGCGCTCGTCCGCGTCCCGCGGGCACGCACGCGTGGCGGACGGCGGACGGGGAACGGTGGTCGAAGCGAGCTCGTCCGGGCGAGCGGCGCGGTCACGCCGTCTCCCCGCTCGGCCACCGGTGCGCACCCTCGTCCCGCGCAGGCACGCTGTCACGCGCGAGGTACCGCGCCGGGTGACGGCCGGTACGGCCCGTCGGCCCCGGGCGCACGTCGGCCGAGATTCACTCCTTCTTGCCCCTCGGTACGACGACGTCCGTCAACAGCGCGTCGCCTGGACCGAGTTGGCGCCAGTCGCTGCCGTGCCAGACCAGGACCGCGACGGCGGAGGTCGGGAACTTCGTCCGGACATGGTCCAGCGTGTCGTCGAAGCCGTCCCCCGCCAGTTCGAGAACCAGCTCCTCAAGGCCCGGGTTGTGCCCGACCAGCAGCAAGGTCCGTACATGTTCCGGGACTTCGCTCACGGATTGCAGCAACTCCGGTATGTCCGCCCCGTACAACCGATCGTCGAACCGCACGGGCGGCGGAGTACCCCACTGTTCGGCCGCCAACTCCCAGGTCTGCCGGGCGCGTACGGCGGTCGAGCACAGCGCGAGGTCCGGCAGCAGATCGGCTCCCGCCATGGCGCGTCCGGCGGCGGGGGCGTCTCGACGGCCGCGCGTCGCGAGCGGCCGTTCGTGGTCGGGCACTCCGTCGGGCCAGGCGGACTTGGCGTGCCGCAGGACGACCAGTCTTCGCCTCGGGCCGGCGACGGCGCGCGCGTTCACAGCGACGCTCCGATCTCGCGGGTGAGTTCGAGGCCGAGCAGCCGGTCGGCGTAGGCGTACGTCTCGAAGCGGGCTCCCTCCGCGACGTCGGACGTCTCGACCCACCGCAGCACGTCCAGCACGGCGAGGACGTCCAGATCGTCCTCCCAGGCGGCGCGCAACCGCAGGCGTACGTCCTCGGGGACCGGTTTGGAGGGACGGGTGGCCCATCCGGCGACGGCGGAGCGCCAGCGCTTGAGCGTGCTCTCCGCCTCTGCCAGGGCGTCCGCGTCGAGGCGCAGGGGCAGGTCCCGGCGCCGCGCGAGCAGAGCCAGCCGCAGCACGGTGGGATCCCCGGGAAGGGGCGCGGGACCGCTCCCGGTGTCGACGGCCGCCACCTCGACGCGCGGCCCGTCCGTCCCCGCGGCTCCCGGAGCGAGGACGCTCACGGTCCGCGTCGCCGCCGGTCCCTGCTCCGTGTCGCGGTGCTCCTCGAACGGCCGGATTCCCAGTTCGGCGGCGCACGCCCGAAGTCCCGCCTCGCCCCAGGGGCCCGCCGGGTCCGATGGGTCCGCCGGGTCCGATGCGTCGGACGGGTCCGCGGGATGTCCCGCGTCCCGGGTGGCTGCCCCTTCGGGCGCCGAAGTCAGCGTCGCCCAGACGGGGTTGCCGCCGATCTCCAGGGCGCGTACCAGGACATCGGCGACCAGGAGCACCCGTAGACCGGTGAGGTCGAACCCGGGCAGGTGCGCGTGGACGCGGACCAGACCGCGGCGGGCGAGGGCTGCGTCGATGGGTTCGCCCGTGCGGGCGTCGAGGATACGGAGCACGAGGTGAGCCTAGGCGGAGGTACGGCCGGGCGCGGGGAGGTGGGGGGCCGTTCCGGACATGCGCCCCGCGCTTCAGGATGTCCGCGCGCCTTCCGGAGTCTGCGGGCGCACGCGCCCGGCAGGCGAGGCCCGGCAGATGAGCGTCGGCGGATGAGGCCGGCCGCGCACCGGCGCCCACCGGCTTCCGCAAGCCATCACGCGGCGTTCACGGCCGCGCCACACGCTGGGCCACCGAGGCCTGAATGAGTGGTTCCGCTCAGTGAGTCACTCGGAGGCACCGGAGGGCCGCCCCATGACCGGGACCGAACCCACGTCCGTCATCGGCCGTCGTGGTCTTCTGCTCGCCTCGGGCGCCACCGTGGCGGCGGGCCTGACGGGCGCCGCGG
The DNA here is from genome assembly GCF_036063235.1 of Streptomyces sp. NBC_00386. NCBI lineage: Bacteria > Bacillati > Actinomycetota > Actinomycetes > Kitasatosporales > Streptomycetaceae > Streptomyces > Streptomyces sp. NBC_00386. The sequence goes on along the minus strand of NZ_CP107950.1, from coordinate 7,891,876 downwards.
GGGCACTGCTGCCCCGCCAACGGCACCACGCGTCCCAACGGCGCCCCGCCAGGGCCGTACGCCCGGAAGCGGCCCGCACCGCGTCCACCACCCTGGAGACGACCGCCCGTCTCGGCGGCCCCTCCCGCCCCGGCGTCTACCGGCGGCTGGTCTCCGGCCCCGGCTGGCCGACCGTCGTACGCGAGGAGCTGGCCGCGGCCCGCACCGGGCGTGAGGACCGGCGGACCCCGCTCGCCTGCTTCGTCCAGTTCACCGATCTGCACCTCGCCGACGTGCAGAACCCGCTGCGCACCGAGTTCCTGCGGGCGCGGTCGGCGACCGCGTGGCGGCCGCAGGAAACACTGACCGTCGTGGGCGCGGTGGCGCTCGTGGAACAGGTCAACGCGCTCCGGGCGGGCCCGCACACCCGGCTGCCGCCCGCGTTCGTGATGACGACCGGTGACAACCTCGACAACAACGCGGCGATCGAGCTGGAGTGGTTCCTGACGCTCATGAGCGGCGGCCGGATCACGCCGAACACGGGTGACCCGACCGCGTACGAAGGCGTCCAGAACTCCGGACTGCCCCTCTTCTGGCACCCCGGCGACGCGACCGTACGCGATCTGGACAAGCGGCGCGGACTGCCGCTGATCCCCGGCCTCCTCGCCGCCGCGACCCGGCCGGTGACCAGCCCGGGGCTGCGGATCCCCTGGTACTCCACGGCCGGCAACCACGACGCCCTGCCCGGCGGCTGCCTCTCCCCCGCGCTCGGCGACATCGCCGTCGGCTCCCGCAAGCTCCTCTCGGTACCGGACGCGGAGGCGGCCGCCTACGCGACCGCGCTGCGGACCGGCGACGACCCCAAGAGCGCGGTCCTCACCGCCATCCTGCGCCGGCACGCGGCAGCGGCACGGCAGGTGACCCCCGACGAGCGCCGCCGGCTGTGCACCCCGCACGACTACCTGACGGCCCATCTCGACCCCGCGTACACGGGTGCGGGACCGGTCGGGCACGGCTACACGCCGGACCATCTGGACGGGGACCGCCTGTACTACTCCTTCCGGATCGCCGAGAACGTCGTCGGCGTCAGCATCGACACGACGTACCGCAGCGGCCACTACGAGGGCTCACTCGGCACCGACCAGTTCCGCTGGCTGGAGCGGACCCTGACCGCGCACAGTTCGCGGTCCTACGACACCGACGGCCGACTTGTCCGCCGTCCCGGCGCCGACGACGCCCACGTCCTGGTGTTCAGCCACCACCACAGTCCGAGCATGACCCGCCGCCCCGACGCCGCCCGCACCGACGAGCCGCGTCACGACGGCGCCGAGGTCATCGCCCTGCTCTCCCGCTTCCCGAACGTGGTGGCCTGGATCAACGGCCACAGCCACGTCAACCGCGTCACCCCGCACGCGCACCCGGCCCCCGACCGCTCCTTCTGGGAGGTCAACACCGCCTCCCACGTGGACTATCCGCACCACGCCCGGCTGCTCGAACTCGCCGACAACGGGGACGGCACGGTGTCCCTGTTCACCACCCTCGTCGAGTCCGCCGCCCCGCACCGCACCTCCGCCGACTTCTCCGACCTGTCGGCGACCGGTCTCGCCTCGCTGTACCGGGAGCTGGCCTACAACGCTCCCGGGCTCGCCGAGGGCATGCGGGCCGGCGTCCAGGAGGGATGGGCGGGCGGCCCGGGCGACCGCAACGCCGAGCTGCTGAAAGTCACCGCGTGACGCGCACCGCGTCTCCGCGGTCGCGGAGCCTGGAGGATCGGCGGCCACCGGGCTCGACACCGCGCCGGAGCGAGCACAGGGCGCGGCCTTGACAATCCGCTTCGGTCGTCGGAAGGCTGACCGACCAGTCGGTATGAAGGAGTGGGTCGTGAACGGCATGAGCATCTCCACAGCCGCCGGTGTGTTCGACGCCCTCGCGGCGGGTCCGCCCGAGGGCCGCCCGGTGCTGCTGCTGCACGGTTTCCCACAGACGGGGCAGGCCTGGCGGCGGCAGATCGCGGCACTGGCCGCGCAGGGCTACCGCGTCGTGGCGCCCGACCAGCGCGGCTACTCCCCCGGTGTCCGCCCGGAGCGGGCCGAGGACTACCGGATCAGTGTCCTGGTCGCGGACGTCGTCGCGATCGCCGAGGAGCTGGGCTGGCCGACGTTCGACCTGGTCGGTCACGACTGGGGCGGCGCGGTGGCATGGTGGACCGCCGCAGGCCATCCCGGCCGCGTACGCACCCTGACGGTCGTCTCCACCCCGCACCCCGGCGCGCTCGCCGAGGCCCTGCGCTCCGACGACGACCAGCGCGCGCGGTCCCAGTACATGAAGGACTGGCGCGAGGCGCCCGCGACCGAGAATCACATGCTGGCCGACGACGCGGCGCTCCTTCGGGCGCTCTACGCGGGAAAGGTCCCGCAGGCCAGTGCCGACGCCTACGTTCGCCACCTGTCCCGGCCGGGCGCCCTCACCGCGGCACTGAACTGGTACCGGTCGGGCCGCCCCGACGGCGAGATCGGCTCCGTCGAGGTGCCCACGCTGTACGTCTGGAGCACGGAGGACACCGCGTTCGGCCCGGGTCCCGCACAGGAGACCGGGCGTTGGGTCGACGGGCCGTACCGGTTCGAGGTACTCCCCGGCCTCAGCCACTGGATCCCGGAAGAGGCACCCGAGACACTGAACCGTCTGCTGCTCGACCATCTGCGAGCGGACGGCGGGCGGAATCATCGCGCTCCGCTCACCGTTGACGAGAAGAGCAGACACTGACCGATACCCCAGGAGGCCGAGCGTGTACGGCGACTCAGAGACGATCCGCAGGATCCTGACCGAGCAGGGCGACACCTGGGCGATCGTCGGGCTCTCGTCGAACCAGCGCCGCGCGGCCCACGGCGTCGCCGACGTACTCCAGCGCTACGGCAAGCGGATCGTGCCCGTGCACCCGAAGGCCGAGACCGTCCACGGGGAGCAGGGGTACGCCTCGCTCGCGGACATCCCCTTCGAGGTCGATGTCGTCGACGTCTTCGTGAACAGTCACCTCGCCGGGCCGGTCGCGGACGAGGCGGTCGCCATCGGCGCCAAGGCCGTCTGGTTCCAGCTCGACGTGATCGACGAGGTCGCGTACGCGCGGACGCGTGCCGCCGGACTCGACATGGTGATGGACCGCTGCCCCGCCATCGAGATTCCGCGGCTGGGCTGACGCGGCGGGGCGGGGCGGCCCCGCTTCCGACGGGCCCGCCGGCGGCTCGGGCCGACGCCGTTGACGGGGGGCGGCCCGCACCGGTTTCCTGCTCCGGTGCCCATCCTTCGCATCGAATCGCCGGACGACGAGGCCCGCCTCGCGGACTGGCAGCACGTCCACAACGTGATCGTCCCGCCCGCCGCGATGTCGCTCGCCGAGGTGCGCGAGCGCGTCCGGCGCTACCGCCTGGAGGTCGCCTACCTCGGCGACGTCCTTGTGGGCTGTACGACCGTGCGTCCACCCACCGGCGACAGCGCGACGGCGACCGTGATCGCGCGTGTGCTGGCCGAGCACCGCGGGCGGGGTCTCGGCGAGGAGCTGTACACACGCGGCCTGGAACAGGCTCGCTCGTCGGGGGCCCGGGTGATCGAGACCGTCGTCCTCGCGGCCAACGAGGACGGACTGCGCTTCGCCCGGCGACACGGTTTCGCCGAGATCGAGCGCTACGTCCTCCCCGGCGAGACCGCGGAATGGGTCGACCTGAGACTGGGCTGAGCGCCCCGGGCCAGTCGGGTTCAGTCCACGGAGACGAGAGCCGGCACGCCGGTCATCGTCATCCGTACGGTTTCACACGGGCAAGTCGTATGACGACTCGTCAAACTGCGCGTGACACGCAATGGTTGAGGGTTGTTGGCCCTCGTGCGTGCGGGCATCTCGACTCCGGCTCGCGTCTCCTTCGTCTCCGGTTCTCCCGCCGTACGCCTCCGATTGCTTCCATCGGGGAATGGACCACATCACGTCAGCGCGCTTCCTCGGCTGCGCGGCCGTGGTGGCGTACGGGATCCATCCGGCCGTTCCGTCATTCCGGTGAAACGGCGTGAACAAGGTGATCGGCGGACAATCGGAACACGGGAAGAGGAGGGCCGGATGACGGAACTGCTGACAGGGATGCGGGTGGACTACACCGACCACGACGACCCCGTACTGATCCGGCCGGACGGCAGCCCGGTCGACACCTGGCGGGAGAACTACCCGTACGAGCAGCGCATGGAGCGCAAGGAGTACGAGTGGCACAAGCGGCTCCAGCAGATCGAGCTGCTGAAGCTGCAGAGCTGGATCAGGGAGACCGGCCGACGGCTCGTCGTCGTCTTCGAGGGGCGCGACGCGGCGGGCAAGGGCGGCACGATCAAGCGGTTCACCGAGCATCTCAACCCGCGCGGCGCGCGCGTGGTGGCGCTGGAGAAGCCGACCGAGCGGGAGCGCGGGCAGTGGTACTTCCAGCGGTACGTGGAACATCTGCCGACCGCGGGCGAGATCGTGATGTTCGACCGGTCCTGGTACAACCGGGCGGGCGTGGAGCGGGTCATGGGCTTCTGCACCGACGACGAGTACCGGCGGTTCATGCGTCAGGCACCGGCCTTCGAGCGGATGCTCGTCGACGACGGCGTGGACCTGATCAAGTTCTGGTTCTCGGTCTCGCAGAGTGAGCAGCGCACCCGCTTCACGATCCGCCAGGTCGACCCGGTACGGCAGTGGAAACTGAGCCCCATGGACCTGGCCTCGCTGGACCTCTGGGACGAATACACGGCGGCCAAGGTCGCGATGTTCCGCGAGACGGACACCGAGCAGGCGCCCTGGTCCGTGGTGAAGAGCAACGACAAGAAGCGGGCCCGCGTCGAGGCCATGCGCAGCGTCCTCGCCCGCTTCGCCTACGCCGACAAGGACGAGGAGGTCGTCGGCAGCCCCGACCCGAGCATCGTGGGCGCGGCGGCGAACCTGCTGGAGGAGGGCGAGGAGAGCGAGGACGACGCCACGCCCGCGATCGGCCACGCGGTCACGGGCGACGGCACGCTCACGCGCTGACGGCCGCGCCCCCACCCGGACACGGCCCGCACGTGGCCTCAGTCGTGCGCCGGGCGGTCGGAGAGCCGGTGGTCGGCCAGACTCAGCGCCTCGTCGACCACCCGGCGCAGATGACCGTCGCCGAGCGAGTAGACCACCCGGCGCCCTTCCTTCCTCGTGTTCACGAGCCCGGCGAGACGGAGCCGGGCCAGGTGCTGGCTGACGGCCGGGCGGGCCGCTCCGCACCTCTCGGTCAGCGTCGTGACATCGGCCTCACCACCGGTCAGGGCGTGCAGCAGCGTGAGTCTGGTGCGGTCGGCGAGGAGGGCGAGGAGTTCGGCCGCGAGCGCGAACTGTTCCTCGCCGGGGGTGCGCGGGTGCGCATCGTGCGCAGGTGATAGGTGCATGCGTGCGCTCATACGCACATAATGTCCTCGTGGACACCAGCGCGTCCACTCCCGCGCACGGAAGGGGACGCACGTGAACGAGCGGCACGGCCACGGCCATCACGGGGACGGCGGCCATGACCATCACCACGGGGACGGTCGCGGCGGCGACAGCAGCGGCAGTCAGGGCAGCGGCCACGGGGGCGAGGGCGCCGGCGGGCGGGCACACCGTCACAGCCACCCGCACACGGACGGGAACGGGCACGCTCGCGGCGACGAGGACGGCCACGGTCCGGGCCACGCCCACGCGCACCCTCCGGTCCGGCCGCACCCGCGCACGCGTCCGGGGGGCCACAGTCACCCGCACGGCCACCGGAGCCGGCTGCGCCACCTCCTCACCCCGCACTCCCACGAAACGGCGGACAAGCTCGACTCCGCGCTGGAAGCGTCGGCCCGGGGCATGCGGGCGCTGTGGGTCTCTCTGGTCGTCCTCGGCACAACGGCCTTGGTGCAGGCGGCCGTTGTCGTGCTGTCGGCGTCGGTCGCGCTGCTCGGCGACACCGTGCACAACGCGGCCGACGCGCTGACCGCCCTGCCGCTCGGAGTCGCCTTCACCCTGGGCCGCCGCGCGGCGACACGGCGCTTCACCTACGGCTACGGGCGGGCGGAGGACCTGGCGGGCATCGTGATCGTGCTGACGATCGCGGCCTCCGGCGCCTTCGCGGCCTGGGCGGCGGTCGGCCGGCTGCTCGATCCGCAGCCCGTGCGGCACCTCCCGGCGGTCGCGCTCGCCGCGCTCATCGGCTTCGTCGGCAACGAGTGGGTCGCCCGGTACCGCATCCGCGTCGGGCGCGAGATCGGCTCGGCCGCTCTGGTCGCGGACGGGCTCCACGCCCGTACCGACGGATTCACCTCACTCGCCGTACTGGTGGGCGCGGGCGGCGCGGCCCTCGGGTGGCAACTCGCCGACCCGCTGGTGGGGTTGGCGATCTCCGCCGCGATCCTGCTGGTGCTGCGCGATGCCGCCAGGGAGGTCTTCCGGCGCGTGATGGACGCCGTGGAGCCGGAGTTGGTGGACCGGGCCGAGGAGGCACTGCGGCGGGTCGAAGGCGTGCGCGACGTGGGGGAACTGCGGCTGCGCTGGATCGGGCACAGGCTGCGCGCCGAGGTGGCGGTCGTGGTGGACGGCGACGCGACCGTTCGTCACGCCCACGCCATCGCCGTGGACGCCGAACACGCTCTGCTGCACGCCCTCCCGAGGCTGACCGCCGCCCTGGTCCACGCCGATCCGGCCCCGGCACCCGGCGAGGCCGACCCGCACCGGACGCTGGCACATCACGCCGCCGCGTGAACGGACAGCGGCTCCCGGCAGGATTCGCCTCACGGGCGGCCGTGCGTCATCCGGCGATGCCCAGGCCCTCCAGGACCACCGCGTTCGGCAGTTCCGCGAACGCCTTGCCCGGCACCAGGAGTTTGCCGCGCCGGCGGCCGCTGCCCACCAGTACGTACGGCAGCTCGACGACGGCCGAGTCGACCAACACCGGCCAGTCACCGGGGAGTCCGACGGGGGTGATGCCGCCGTACTCCATGCCGGTCTCGCCGGTCGCGAGGTCCATCGGGGCGAACGAGGCCTTCCGGGCGCCCAGTTGACGTCGTACGACGCCGTTGACGTCGACGCGGGTGGCGGACAGGACGAGACACGCGGCGAGCGTGGTCTCGCCGCCCCGCTTGCCCGCGACGACCACGCAGTTGGCGGACGTGTCGAGCAGCTCCTTGCCGTAGTGCTCGACGAAGACGGCGGTGTCGGCCCACTCGGGGTCCGTCTCGACGTAGACGATCTGCTCGGCGGGGGTGCCACCGCGCCACCCGCGCACCGCGTCGGCGACGGGGCGGACGAGGTCGTCCAGGCGGTCGGGGGCCGGGAAGGCTCGGTCGAAGCGTCCGATGGGTGCGCGCATGACGGCACGCTAACAGCCCCGCGGACCCGCCCGGCGGGAGCCTGCCGTGCCCGCGCGGACCGGCTCGCCGGGGGCGGAAGCGGGCACGGCCTCAGTGCACGAGCGGGACCGACACGGCCATGACCATCTCGACCGGAACCTCGCCCTTGTTGGCGTACGTGTGCGGGGTGTCGGCCTCGAACGACACGCTCGCCCCCTCGGGGACGCGGTGCTCGACGCCGTCGACGGTGAGGGTCAGGTCGCCCGAGATGACATGCACGAGTTCGACGGTGCCGGAGGGGTGCGGGTCGGAGGGGCTGCCCTCGCCCGGCATGAGCCGCCAGTCCCACATCTCCAGCGGGCCGGGCGCCTCGGTGCCGGCCAGCAGCCGGTTGTAGCTGCCCGCTTCGGTGTGCCACAGCCGTACGGCCTGGTCGGCGGGGACGATCCGGACCCGGGGCCCCTGCTCGTAGTCGAGGAGGGTGGTGATGCTGACGCCGAGCGCGTCACCGATCTTGACGACGGTCCCCAGGCTGGGATTGGTCCTGGCCTGCTCGATCTGGATGAGCATGCCACGGCTGACTCCGGCGCGAGCGGCGAGCGCCTCCAGGGTGAAGCCCCGCTCGGTGCGCCAGCGCTTCACATTGCGCGCCAGGGATTGAGTCAGCAGCTCGAGATCCGACACATTCCGTCCAATATTTTGAATGACAGAGTTCAATCCGGTGAACTATCGTGTGATGCACCTGATCGTTCACCGAACTGTACTGCGAGGCCCCCGTGACAGCACTCTTCGCCCTGGCCACCAGCCTCCTGTGGGGCCTGGCCGACTTCGGCGGAGGTCTGCTGACCCGGCGCACCCCCGCTCTCACGGTGGTCGTCGTGTCCCAGTCGATCGCCGCGGTGGTCCTCGGCGCGATCGTGCTGGCCACCGGCGGCTGGAGCGCGGCGGGACCGCAGCTGTGGTTCGCGGTCGCCGCGGGCCTGGTGGGCCCGGTCGCGCTGCTCTCCTTCTACAAGGCGCTCGCGCTCGGGCCGATGGGCGTGGTCTCGCCGCTCGGCTCGCTGGCGGTGGCCGTCCCCATCGGCGTCGGCCTGTTCCTCGGGGAGCGTCCGGGACTGACGCAGGTCGCGGGCATCGCGGTCGCCGTCGCGGGGGTCGTCCTCGCCGGCGGGCCCCAGCTGCGGGGCGCGCCCGTGCAGCGGCAGGCGATCCTGCTGACCCTGATCGCGGCCGCCGGCTTCGGCACGGTGTTCGCGCTGATCGCGGAAGCCTCGTCGTCGGTCACCGGGCTCTTCCTGGCACTGTTCGTGCAGCGCCTGACGAATGTCGTCACCGGCGGCGCGGCTCTGGCCTTCTCCGTCCGGCGCGGCGCCGCGGCCCTTCCCGAGGGCGGCTTCCCCTGGGCCTCCCTGCCCGCGCTCGCCTTCGTGGGCCTGGCCGACGTCGCGGCCAACGGCACGTACTCGGTCGCCGCCCAGCACGGCCCGGTCACCGTCGCCGCCGTCCTCGCCTCGCTCTACCCGGTGGTCACGGCCCTGGCCGCGCGTGGCGTCCTCAGGGAACGGCTGCGAGGGGTGCAGGCCACCGGAGCGGCGCTGGCGCTGGTCGGCACGGTCCTGCTGGCGACCGGCTGAGCCGGCTCCGGCCGTCGGGACGCACCGCCGGGACGCGTCATCGGGACGCGCCGCCGGGACCGCGGCCCGTCCGCCGCTTCGCGGTCAGGACTCTGCGCGGACGTCCCCCGACTGCGCGTGCACGTCCTCGGCCGCGTCCCGCGGGTCGAGGTCCAGCCCGGCGAGCCGCGCGACGGTCTCCTCGTCCAGTTCCGCGAGCGCCTGGAGCTGCTCGGGAGTCACCCCGTCGGGGATGGGCACCGGCGGCGGCGTACGCAGCGGCGGCTGCCATCCGGCGACCGGGTCCCAGCGCCGGACGACCTTCGCGGGAGCTCCGGCGACGACGGAGTGGTCCGGCACCGAACCGCGTACCACCGCGCCCGCGGCGACCACGACGTTCCGTCCGATCCGCGCCCCGGGAAGGATCACCGCACCGGTCCCGATCCAGCAGCCGGGGCCGATCTCCACGGGCTCCATCCGCGGCCACTGCTTGCCGATCGGCTCGTGCGGATCGTCGTACGAGTGGTTCGTGGACGTGACGTACACATAGGGCCCGAAGTAGCAGTCGCTGCCGATCGTGACCGTCGTGTCGGCGATGACATGGCTGCCGCGGCCGAGCACCACACCGTCCCCGATGCGCAGGATCGGGTCGGGACCGAGGTCCAGATCGGGCATCAGGCCCGCGGTCAGCGTGACCTGCTCGGCGACGATGCAGTACGAGCCGAGGTGGATCCAGGGTTCACCGAAGACCGTGCCCAGGGGGAAGGCAAGCTTGGTGTTCTCCCCTATGGCACCGAAACGGAAGCGGCCCGGCCGCTCGGCCGAGACCGTACCCGCGCGCCGCACCCAGGCCCAGCCCGCGTGGACGGCGCGCTGCGCGAGGCGTCGCCGCCATGATGAGAACGTGTTCTTGCTCCTGGACACCCGCTCACGGTACTCAGCGCGGGGCATGCGGACGCGGCCCGGCGCCTGTGATCTTCACCCCACCGGAGGTACCCGGGGGCGATGACATACGGTGCCGGTGTACTCAGAGGGCCGGACCACGAGACGACGAGACGGTGACACGGTGACGACGCATCAGGCGCTGATCAAGGGGATCGGCGGCAAGGATCCGCAGCTGGACGAGGAGGCGTTCGTCTCCCCCACCTCCGTGGTCATCGGAGACGTCACGCTGGGGGCGGGCGCGAGTGTCTGGTACGGCGCGGTGCTGCGCGCCGACTGCGGCCCGATCGTCATCGGCGCCGGCAGTAATGTGCAGGACAACTGCAGTCTGCATGTGGACCCCGGATTCCCCATCACCGTCGGGGAGCGGGTCTCGGTCGGCCACAACGCCGTCCTGCACGGCGCCACCGTGGAGGACGACTGTCTGATCGGCATGGGGGCCACGGTGCTCAACGGGGCCGTGATCGGGGCCGGCTCGCTCGTGGCCGCGCAGGCACTGGTGCCGCAGGGGATGCGGGTCCCGCCGGGCTCACTCGTCGCGGGTGTCCCCGCCAAGGTCAAGCGCCCACTGACCGACGAGGAACGCGAGGGTCTCTCGCTGAACGGCGTCTTCTACGTGGAACTGGCGAAAGCACACCGCGAGATCCACGAGTAGACCGCTCTACTCGGCGGCGGGGACGGGCTCCGCCTCCGCCGTGGCGTGCTCCGTCGCGGTCTGCTTGGCCTTGCGGCGGACGATCAGCATCGAGGCGAGCCCGACGAGTACCGCGGCGACCAGGCCGAGCCACGAGAAGCGCTTGAGCCAGGACTCGGCGACGACGCCCACGTAGTAGATGACGGCGGTGGTGCCGCCGGCCCAGATGATGCCGCCGAGGACGTTGGCGATCAGGAACTTCCAGTACGGCATCCGCAGCACACCGGCGAGCGGTCCCGCGAAGATCCGCAGCAGGGCGATGAAGCGGCCGAAGAAGACGGCCCACATGCCCCACTTCTGGAAGGAACGCTCGGCCGTGGCGACATGGGCCTCGCCGAAGTGTCTGGGGAACTTCGCGCCGAGCCAGGCGAGCAGCGGGCGTCCGCCCTTGCGGCCGATGGCGTAGCCGATGGAGTCGCCGATGATCGCCCCGAGGCTGGCGCACACGCCGAGGATGACGGGGTTGATGCCGCCGTGCTGCGAGGACAGCAGCGCCGCCGAGACCAGGACGATCTCCCCGGGCAGCGGGATACCCAGGCTCTCCAGGCCTATGACCAGGGCCACGAGCGCGTAGATACTGACCGCAGGCACCGTCTCGAGCCAGTCCTGGACGTGCAACGCCGGTTCCTCCCGTTTCGGTGTACGTGACCCGGGCGACCGCGTTTCGCGTGATCACCGAGGTGCGCTTCCCCGGAGCGCCCGCCGAAGAGACTACCTGCTCCCCCTGAACAGCGGCCCGGACGTGGGACTCGTCACGTCCGCCGCCTCCAGCTCTCGTAGTGGTCGAGCAGGGTCTCCTCGACCGGCCGGTAGGTGATCCCCAGTTCCCGCACGCTGCGGCTGTTGTCCACACGGAACCGGATGCCGAGGTGCTTGCGGATGTAGTCCTGGGTCAGTCCGAACGCCGGGCCGAGGATGCGGACCGGCCAGTGCGGGAGCGCGGTGCGGGGCAGCCGGAGGGCTCGGGGGTACCGGCCGCGGATGACGCGTGCCATGTCGTGGAAGGACGTCATCGTCTCGGCCGCCACGATGTAACGACCCTTGGCGCCGTCGTGCTCCGCCGCCGCGATGTGCGCGTCCGCGACCTCGCGGACGTCCGCCGTGGTGAAGCTGAAATCGGGTGCGCCGTAGAAGAACCAGCCCTTGAACAGTTCGTCCAGCAGGAACAGGCTGCCGGATTCCGACGCGGGGGTGAGCGACGGGCCGAGGACCAGACCGGGGTTGACGGATACCAGGCGCCAGCGGTCCTGGGCCGCCTCCGCCTCCCAGGCCGCGCGTTCCGCGAGCGTCTTCGCGTAGTGGTACGGGTTGTTCTCGACCGTGCTGGTGGTGTTGAAGTACTTCTCCGACAGGACGCCGCCGTCCATGCTCCGGACGTCGACGTAGTCGCCGAAGATCGCGCCGACGGTGGAGGTGAGGACGAGTTTCCCGACCGTCGGTGTCCGTTCCACCCCGGCCAGCACGTTGCGTGTGCCGAGCAGCGCCGGGTCGACCATGTCCCGGCGGCCGTCCTTGATCTTCTCCGGCATCAGGAACGGCGACGCCACGTGGAAGACCACGCCGCAGCCGCTCATCGCCGCGTCGAAGGACCCGTCGGCCAGCAGATCCGCCTCGAACAGCTTGAGCCTGCCGGGAAAGGCTTCCTGCATCTCCCGGAGCGGCGACACCTTCGCCGTGTTCGCGGTCGTCCGTACGGTGGTGTGGACCTGGTAGCCCCGTTCCAGCAGCCGCCGCACCAGATGGCTTCCGACGAACCCGCTGCCACCGGTCACCAGAACGGCGCCCCGCCCGCGTTCACCCACGCTCGCACTCCTCGATCCCGGTACCCGGCTCCGGCTTTCGGGCGGTGCGCGCGCACCGCCCGATGGCCAGAGTCGGGCATGGACGGCCGGAAGGGAACAGATGCTCTAGGACGGAGGCCTGAGAAAGTCCCGTACGGGCAGGGCGCGGTCGACGACTCGGGTGTCGCCGATCCAGCCGTAGAAGCCCTGCCCGAAGCTCTCGTCGAACTGGGTGGCACCGATGACGAAGGGCTTGCCGAGCGTCGCGATCCCGGTGGACGGCTGCGTGGGGTTGCGGGCGATCTTCGAGCCGTCGACGTGGAGCACGGTGCGGCGGCCGTCGTTCACGACGGCGACATGGGTCCAGCGGCCCACCGGGAGCGCGTGGCTCCACGAGGTCGGGTCGGCGTCCTGCCGCTCCGGATACACGACGAACTGCAGGAACCGCTCCGGCGACAGATTGAGGCTGCAGGTGGGCTCCAGCGGAGACCAGCCGGTCGTCTTGCCCGCGTCGCCGTTGCGGCCCTCCCAGCTCAGGATGCCCATCCAGGCGTGGTCGCCCTCGAAGGGATCCGGCAGTTTGATGAACGTCTCTATGGTGTAGCCCCGGGTGAACCTCGCACTGTTCAGGGCGGCCCCGGTACGCGTCGTGAGGATGGCGCCGCGGTCGGGGCTCTTCCCGCCGTCGAAGCGGAGGCTGGCGTGGGCGGGCTGGCCCGGATGGTGGTCCGCCGACCAGGTCAGGGCGGCCGGGCCGCTCGTGTGCAGCCGGCTCACGGTCAGGTCGTTCCCGTGGCCCGTGAGGTCCCGTACGACCGTGCCGTCCTCGACGGGAGCGCCCGGCGCCGTCCCGGAGTCGTCGAAGCGCCAGTAGGCCACCGTGCCGTGCGGCATCACCGCGGAGGCGGGGCGCGGCTTCGGCGGGACGACGGGCGCGAAGCCCTGGAAACGCTCGTCGAAGTCGATGCGCAGGCTGAACCGGTCGACAGGGCCGGTCAGTTCGATCGTCTCGGCCTCCAGCGGGGTCCGCTTCTCCGGGTCGCGGGCGAGGAACCACGGCGCGAACGTCTCGACGTCGATGACACCCCTGGCCAGGTCGAAGGAGTAGGTGCGGATCATCCCGGCGCCGCCGTAATAGCGGTCCTGGTAGTTGGTGATGTGGACGTGGACATCGTTGTCGTCGTCGTTGGTCAGGACCGTGCGCCCGGGCGGCCAGTAGTGGCCGCCGAGGGCGAGGAAGATCTGGTCGTTGCCCCGGACGAGCCCGTCCCACAGGCGCTTGCCGTTGCCGGAGAGCTGGGCCTTTCCGTCGTCGTCCGACCACGCGATGTCGTGTGTGGTGAGGACGGCGGGAAGCGTCGGACGGGCGTCCAGGACACCCTGGGCCCAGCGCAGCCCCTTGTCCGACACCCGCCAGTCCAGGGCGAGCACCAGCCACTCCCGGCCGGCGGCGCGCAGCACGTGATAGCTGTTGTAGCCGTCGGGAGAGGCACCGCGGAAGGTGGGCATGGAGGCGTAGCGCTCGGGACCGAACGCGGCCAGGTAGGCCGTGTCTCCGCGCTGGTCGTCGGTGGACGAGGGAATGTCGTGGTTGCCGGCCAGGACGCTGTAGGGGACCTTGCCGTGGAGGGTGCGGAAGGTGTCGGCGGCGCGTCCGATCTCGTCCTCGGTGCCGTGTTCGGTGACATCGCCGAGGTGCGTCATGAAGGCGATGTTGGACTCGGCCCGCTCCGCCACGAGGTACCGGAAGGTCTCCCGCAGCGGCTCCGGGTCCGCGCTGTCTGCGTCGAAGAGGTACTGCGTGTCGGGAAGCACGGCCAGCGCGAAGCGCGGGCTCTCGGTGTCGAACCGGCCTCCCCCGCCCGTGGTCGCGGCCCGTGCGGGGGCCGTCTCGAAGGCCGCCGTCGCCGCGCCGGCCGCCGGGACGGCGACCGCCGCGCGCAGCAACGCCCGTCTGTCCGGCCCGTTCTGCTGTCCTGCCGTGCCCATGTGCCCTCCAGGTGAGCGGGATCGGTGTCAGGGGGCACGCTGGTGACCGGCCATGACCGCGCGGTGGCAGTGAGCTGAACGACGCATTGTGTTCGCCGCACGATTGGCGTCCGGCACGCCGTCGCGACGGACGACCGGATCGCGCACACACTCCGCACCGCCGGAACACCCTCTGGAGGTAAGGGAGTTGATAGAAAGGATCACCGACTTGCGTCCCGCCGTTCCCACAAGGAGCCCGATGTGACCGTGACCGCCGACGACATCTACGCGATGGCCCCCTACGCCAGGACCCTGGGCGTTCGCTTCACCGCCCTGTCCGCCGAGGGAGTGGACGCCGAACTCGATTTCGTGCCCGAACTGTCCACCGTGGGAGGCGGGTTGCACGGGGGCGCGCTGATGGGCCTGGCCGACGTCGCCTCGGCGGTGTGCGCCGCGCTGAACGGCCCCGCGGGCGCGGTCCCGGCCACCACCACCTCGACCACGCACTTCCTGCGGCCGGTACGCGAGGGAGCCGCGTACGCGAAGGCCCGCGTTCTGCGGGTGGGACGCGACACGGCGGTCGTGGAATGCGACATCGAGGACGACAGGCACCGGCTCTGCACCCGGGTCACCCAGACGGTGAGCATCCGAGTGCCACGCGGCTGACGGGAACCGGCGACGGCCCAGGGCCCCGACCGGCCCGCACTGACGTCTCCGGGTGAGCTACGGCTGGTCGAGTGTGCCCTCGAGCACCTTGTCCTTGTCGAAGTTGCCGTCGTCGTCGAGCCAGCCGAGGTTGCCCATGGCCGCGTTGACGACGAGCACGTCGTAGTCGTCGCCCTTCACGCCGTCACAGGCGGAGGGCTTGCCTCTCCCATCCGCCTGGTACTGAGCGACGAGGGCTCTCTGGCATCCCTTGACGATGTCGTCGTAAGACGGCCGGCTGATCCAGTAAACGCTTCCGCCGACGGCGAGGGCACCTGCGACGGCGGCGGCCAGGATCAGGTTGCGGCGCTTCGTCGCGGTCGGCTTCGGTACGACGGGGGGCGGGGTGTCGGGCATCGGCGGCAACTGGTTCGTCATGGCTGTCCCCAAGGTTGTGCGGATTCGGGATGCTAGCGACGGTGGAGCCGCTCCGGCTGCCGGTTGGCCGGGTTGCACCGAAACGAGGAACGTGCGGATCTCTGCGCACATGACGCCCAGGACGGACGGCCGAGGGCGCGCCGCGATGGATGCGGGCTCGCAGTCGGTCCGTAAAGGTCACCCCGGCTGCCCCCTGAGGCTCGTCGTGAACCTCAAGGGAGCCAGGATTTCGCATGCCGGCGAGTCAGCCGTTCGGGCGGAGGGTCCAGACGACCGTCATCTCGCCGGTCACCGCGCCGTCGCCGCGCCGGATGGCGATGGCTACGGGGAACTCGGGGCGCCGGCCGGCGTCGAGCTCAGCGACGACGTCCGCGGCGGGCCGCCCGAGCGTGGCGGTGGCCGTGACGGGGCCCATCGCGAGCTTCTTGTACGCGATCTCGGCGCTGACCGCGAGCGGCACGGCGCGGGAGAGCTGGTCCCCGAAGGCGGCGAGGACGATGGCCCCGCTCGCCGACTCGCCCAGCGTGAACATGGCTCCGGCGTGCGGTCCGCCGACGTGGTTGTGGAAGTCGCCCTGGTCCGGGAGCGCCACGACGGCCTTCTCCGGAGTGGTCTCCACGAACTCGAGGTTCAGGGTCCGGGCCATCGGCACGGTCGCGGCGAGCATCTCGCCGATCGTCATCTGGTCTGCGCTCATACCGCGAGGTTACCCATGAGTAGCAATCCTTGACCAGCCCCTCCGCACGGCACCGAGGCCGGGGCGGCGCCGAGAGCCGGTGCCGCACGCCGGTCGGCACCGCGGTGGGCACTCCGGTACAGGCCTGACGAAACGCGGTGACAGAAACGTTTCACATGCGCCACTAACGTGACTGCCCATGTGGCCAGGACAGCAGCCGCCCGGAGGCGAGCAGAACCCGCAGGGACAGACCCCACAGGGACAGCACCCGCAGGGGCAGAACCCGTACCAGCAGCCGGGGTACCAGCAGCCGAACCCGTATCAGCAGCCCGGATACCAGCAGACGGGGTACCCGCAGGCGGGCCCGTACGGGCAGCAGCCGGAGCGGCCGCAGCAGCCCGGCCCTTACGGAACGCAACCCGGGCAGCAGCCGTGGGACGCAACCGCCCCCGCGGGCGCACCCGTGCCGCCGCGGGGGAACGGGAACCGGACGAAGGTGATCGCCGTCGTGGCGGCCACCGCGGTGGTCGTGGCCGCCGGGGTGACCGGCGCCGTCCTGCTCGGCGGCGGGAAGGAGGACCGGGCCGGCGACGGCGACAAGGGCACGGGCTCGAAGCCCTCGGCGAGTGCCCCGAAGAGCCCGGGCGCCTCCCCCTCCGACGGCGATCAGCGCGGCGGGGCCGCCGAGCAGCCGACCGTCCCCGGCTGGAAGGTCGTCGTCAACCCCAAGTGGGGCACGGCCTTCGACGTCCCCGCGGACTGGGAGGTGGCCTCACCGGGCACGTCGATCGGGTTCGAGAAGCACAATGCGAAGGCCGACGACAAGCCGCTGATCATGATGTCGGCTCCCGCCTACTTCAAGTCCAAGTGGTGCACCACCGACGGCGACAAGGACGGCCGCACGGAGGACACCGCGCTCGGCGCCGCGGGCACCAAGGGCGCGAGCGGAGCGAAGAGCACCGACGAGGTCGCCGTGAACCAGGTCCCCTGGTGGGTGTTCGGCGGCTACACGCAGCCGGACAAGAAGAGTCTGACCTTCGACAAGAAGGCCCGGCCGTACACCACGGACTCGGGCGTCACGGGAAGCGTCGCCTGGGCCAGGTCCAAGGACACGCCCCAGAAGGGGAAGTGCGCGAGCGACGGCAAGGCCGTCACGTTCGGATTCAAGAACTCCGCCGGCGACTTCGTGGCGTGGAATCTCTACGGAGCCACCGGCGTGACGGGCGAGATCCCCGACGCGACCATCATGAAGATCCTCGGCACCGTCCGCCTGCACGGTGACCCGACGGGGTCCTGAGCCGGCACCAGACGCGTGCCGAGCCGGGATCAATGGGACAAGTGGCCTGATGGCGCCGTCGTTTCGGGGACCGCCATGGCACCCCGGTCACGGGCCCCTCTATCGTTACCAGCCATGTGGCCAGGACAGCAGCCGCCCGGGGGCGAGCAGAACCCGCAGGACCAGAACCCGTACCAGCAGCCGGGGTACCAACAGCCGAATCCGTATCAGCAGCCCGGATACCAGCAGACGGGGTATCCGCCGCCCGGCCCGTACGGACAGCAGCCGGGGCAGCCTCAGTGGGGAGCGCCGTCGGATCCCCTCGGCCCGCCCCAGGTGCCCGGCGGCAACGGCGGTGGCGGCAACAAGACGAAGATCACCGCGATCGTCGCGGCCCTTGCCGTCGTGATCGCCGCCGGGGTCACCGGTTACCTCGTCCTGGGCGGAAACGGCGACTCGGACGACAAGGCCGGCGGGGACACGTCCAAGTCCCCAAAGGCGTCGGCGTCCACGTCGGCGAGCGCGAGCGAGGCCAACCCGCGCGGCGGCGACGGCGAGAAGGCGACGATCGCCGGCTGGAAGGTCGTGGTGAACCCGAAGTGGGGCACCGCCTTCGACGTGCCGCCGGACTGGAACGTCAGCAGTTCCGGCACCTTCATCGGCTTCGAGGACGACAAGAAGGGCGACGGCTCCGTGCTCATCGGCATGTCCGCGCCCGCGTTCCTCAAGGAGAAGTGGTGCACGTCCGACGCGAACAAGGACGGCCGCACCGAGGACACCTCGCTCGCCGCCGCCGGCACGAAGGGTCAGAGCGGCGCCAAGAACACCGACGACGTGGCGCGCAACGACTCGGCGTGGTGGGTCTTCGGCGGCTACACCGATCAGAAGGACGCTTCGAAGAAGCTGCTGAAGATCGGCAAGCCCGAGGCGTACACCACGGCCGCGGGCATCAAGGGCAGCGTCGCGACGACGTACTCCAAGGGTGTCGCCAAGAAGGGCAAGTGCGACTCCGACGGCAAGGCGACCACCTTCGCCTTCAAGAACTCGGCGGGCGACTTCGTGTCCTGGACCCTCTACGGCGCCAAGGGTGTCTCGGAGGAGATCCCGGACGCGACCGCGCAGAAGATCCTCAGCACCGTACGGCTGCACGGCGAGCCGACGGGTTCCTGAGCCCCCGGCCGAGGCACGCGACCCCGGAACGGGCTCCCGTCCCCGGCCGGAACGGAGTCCCGGCTGAGCAGAGCCTGTCCTTCCGCCGCTGCCGTCGGCGCGCACGACGGACGGGGGCGCCGACGCGTGTGCGGCCGGTGCCCGGTGGACCGGTCGGCGCATACGTGCCGGTGCCGGGCGGCATGAGCGCCCGGAAGGGTGTTCAGGAACGGGTTTGGCAAGTCGGTCACCGGGCGGCGATAGTCTCCCGGTGACCTCAGCCGCCGACCTCGCCCGACCTTCCCGCCGCCCCTCCTGGGCGAGCCGGAACTACACCCTCCTGACCGCCGCCGCGGTCGTCACCAACCTGGGCAGCCAGGGCGCGCTGATCGCCGCGGCGTTCGCGGTGCTCGGAGCGGGCGGCGACGGAGGCGACGTCGGCCTGGTGGCCGCGGCGCGCACGCTGCCGCTGGTGCTCTTCCTGCTGATCGGCGGAGCGGTCGCGGACCGGCTGCCGCGGCATCGGGTGATGGTCGCGGCCAACGCCCTCAACTGTGTATCGCAGGCGGCGTTCGCCGTGCTGGTCATCTCCGGCGATGCACGGCTGTGGCAGATGATGCTGCTGTCCGCGCTCGGCGGGACCGGGCAGGCCTTCTTCAACCCGGCCGCCGAGGGCATGCTCATGTCCTCCGTCCGCGGTGAGCAGGCGAGCCGCGCGTTCGCGATGTTCCGGATGGCGATGCAGGGCGCGGGTCTCGGCGGAGCGGCCCTGGGCGGCGCGCTGGTGGCCGTGATCGGACCGGGCTGGGTGCTCGCCGTGGACGCGGTCGCCTTCGCGGTCGCCGGTGCGCTGCGTTGCTTCCTCGACGTGAGCCACATACCGCCGCGTGAACCGGGCGGCGGTCTGCTCGCCGACCTGCGCGACGGCTGGCACGAATTCGTCGGACGGCCCTGGCTGTGGACGATCGTCGCGCAGTTCTCCGTGGTGGTCGCGGTCGTCGGAGCCGCGGACGCGGTCTACGGTCCGCTGGTCGCCCGGGACAGTCTCGGCGGGGCGGGACCCTGGGGTCTGGCGCTCGGCGCGTTCGGCGCCGGGACCGTGGGCGGCGCGCTGCTCATGACCCGCTGGAAGCCCCGTCGCCTGCTGCTCGCGGGCACCTTGTGCGTCTTCCCGCTCGCGGCACCCGCCGCCGCGCTCGCGGTCCCCCTGCCGGTGGGACCGCTGTACGCCGTGATGTTCGTCAGCGGTCTGGCGATAGAGGTCTTCGGTGTGTCGTGGATGACGGCGCTCCACCAGGAGATCCCCGAGGACAAGCTCTCGCGGGTCTCGGCGTACGACTGGTTCGGCTCGATCGCGATGGTCCCGCTGGCCACGGCACTGGCGGGCCCGGCGGAGCAGGCCTTCGGCCGGACGCCCGCGCTGTGGGGCTGCGCGACGCTCGTCGTGGTGGTCACGGCGGCGGTGCTGTGCGTCCCGGACGTCCGGAATCTGACACGGCGGTCCCGGGCGGTGGCGCAGGGCGCTCCCGCCGCGGTGTCCGGCGCGGAGCACGCGTCAGCCGATGCCGAAGGCCCCGCCGGGCGGCTCGGGTGAGGGAACCGCGTCCTCGTCGCGCACCGGAGCGGCACCGCCGATGAAGTCCCGCAGCGCGGGGCCGTGTTCGACGCGGGCCGGGAAGGCGTCGGCGGCGGTACGGCGGGCCAGGGCGGCCGTGTCGAGTGGCTGGTGGGAGGCCACGAGCACGGCGTTGCCGAAGCGCCGGCCGCGCAGCACGCCGGGTTCGGCGATGAGGGCGATCTCCTCGAACACCGTGGAGAACGTGGCGAGCTGGGAGCGCAGAAAGGCGAAGGGCGCCGCGTCCGCGAGGTTGGCGAGGTAGACACCGCCGGGGCGCAGCACGCGCTCGGCGGCGCTCGCGTAGGCGGTGGACGTCAGATGTGCCGGTACGCGCGAGCCGCCGAAGACGTCCGCGATCAGGATGTCCGCGGAATCGGGGGCGGCGGCCTCGATCCAGGCGCGGGCGTCGGCGCGGTGCAGTGCGATGCCCGTGCCGCCGGGTACCGGCAGACACTCGCCGATCATGGCCAGCAGTCCCTGGTCCGCCTCGATCACGTCCTGGCGTGAACCGGGCCGGGTGGCCGCGACGTAGCGGGGCAGGGTCAGCGCCCCGCCGCCGAGGTGCAGCACGTCCAGAGCGCGTCCCGGTTCCGCCACCGTGTCCAGCACGTGCCCGAGCCGCCGGGTGTACTCGAACTCCAGGTGCGTCGGTTCGTCCAGATCGACGTACGACTGGGGTGCGCCGTCCACGGTCAGCAGCCATGCGCGCTCGCGGTCCACGTCGGGCATCAGCTTGGCGGTCCCGTGATCCACGGCCCGCATCACGGGTATCGGCTCGTTCACGGGTCCATTGTGCGGTACCCGCGGCGACGCGAACGGGGCCGGCCACGGCGACGGGACCGGGAACGGGGCCCGCCATGGTGTGGCGGGCCCCGCGTCCCCGGTCCGGCCGTGCGTCAGCCGACCGACGTCACCGTCCCGGCGCCGACCGTGCGGCCGCCCTCACGGATCGCGAAGCCGAGGCCCGGCTCCAGCGGCACCTCACGGCCGAGCTCGACGGTCATGACGACGGTGTCGCCGGGCCGGGCGACGGCCTGCTCGCCGAGGTCGACGTCGCCGACCACGTCCGCGGTGCGGATGTAGAACTGCGGCCGGTACCCGGTGGAGACCGCTGTCGTACGGCCGCCCTCGCGCGTCGACAGGACGTAGACCCGTGCCGTGAAGCGACTGCTGGGCACGACACTGCCGGGCGCGGCGACGATGTGCCCGCGGCGGACCGCGTCGCGGGGCACACCGCGCAGCAGCAGCGCCACGTTGTCGCCGGCCTGCGCCTCCTCCATGGGCTTGCCGAAGGTCTCCAGGCCGGTGACCACCGTGTCGACGCCGGCGCCGAGCACCTCGACGCGGTCGCCGACACGGATCGTGCCGCGCTCCACGGCACCGGTGACGACCGTTCCGCGTCCGGTGATGGTGAGCACGTTCTCGACCGGCATCAGGAACGGCGCGTCGAGATAGCGCTCGGGCATGGGCACGTAGGTGTCCACGGCGTCGAGCAGCGCGTCGATCGCGGCCGTCCACCGGGGGTCCCCCTCAAGGGCCTTGAGGCCGGACACCCGTACGACGGGTACGGAGTCGCCGCCGTAGCCCTGCGCGGAGAGCAGCTCGCGGACCTCCAGCTCGACGAGGTCGGCGAGCTCCTCGTCCCCCGCGTCGGCCTTGTTGAGGGCGACGACGATGTGGTCGACACCCACCTGCCGGGCGAGCAGGACGTGCTCGGCGGTCTGCGGCATGATCCCGTCCAGCGCGGACACGACGAGGATGGCCCCGTCGAGCTGGGCCGCGCCGGTGACCATGTTCTTGACGTAGTCGGCGTGGCCCGGCATGTCCACGTGCGCGTAGTGCCGGGTGTCGGTCTCGTACTCGACGTGCGCGATGTTGATGGTGATGCCGCGGGCAGCCTCCTCCGGCGCCCGGTCGATGCGGTCGAACGGGACGAAGGTGCCGGAACCCCGCTCGGCGAGGACCTTGGTGATGGCGGCGGTCAGGGTGGTCTTTCCGTGGTCGACGTGACCCATGGTGCCGATGTTCAGGTGCGGTTTGGTGCGCACGTAAGCGGTCTTGGGCATGACTGTTCCTCGAAGCCTCTTCGGTGTCAGCGGAGCTGAGTGATGGCCCCGGCACGTACCGGCCGGGACGGGGACCCCCAGGAGTTACCGACCCTCCCCCTGCGGGGTCCGCCGGACGATCCGGGAAGGGTCAGCTTCGGGCGCCGTCGACGGCTGCCGTGATGATCTGGACGGCAGCCTTCGGCGCGTCCGCGACTGCGGATGCTGCGAGGAGGAAGGCGTACCGGAACATGAGGAGATCATCTCCGACGTGTCCCGCCGCGTCGAACGATTTTCGGTGCCCCGCGGACCGGTGTGACGCGAGGGGCGTGGGCGGTCTCAGGGACCGATGTTCTTGAGCGCCTCACGCACGGACAGCGGCGCGAGTCCCGCCCGCTGCGCGGCGACGAAGTCCCTTACGGCGCCCGGGTCGGTCTTGGCGTATTCGCGCAGACACCATCCGATGGCTTTGCGGATGAAGAAGTCGGGATGGCCGGACTGCCGGACGCAGTACGCGAAGAGGCGCCCGGTGTCGGTGGCCTCCTTGTACCGGAGCTGATGGAGCAGCGCCGTACGGGCGATCCACAGATCGTCGTCCTCGATCCAGGCGTCCATGTCGGTGCGCAGGCGCGGGTCGGCGGCCACCAGGCCTCCCACCACGTGCGCGGCGAGCGCGTCGACGGTGTCCCACCAGGAGACGGTGGAGACGAGATGCCTGGCCACCGGCAGGAAACCCGACGACAGGCGTGTCACATGGCGGCGCAGATAGTCGACGGCGAAGTACTGGTACTCGCGTTCCGGCAGTCGCCAGCAGCGCAGGGCGAGCGCGGCGCAGTCCCGCTCGTCGGGCCGGGCGGTGTCCAGGAGCACGGTGCGGGACAGGGCGCGGCGCTCGGGTGTCGTCAGCCCGAGGAAGGGGGCGTTGTCCTTCATGTAGGCGCGCATCGACGCGGCCCGCCGCGGGTCGGCCGCCGCCGGATACACGGTCGTGAGCCGCTCCAGGAGAGTGTCCGCGAGCACGCTGTCCGGCACGTCGGACCGCGCACCCGACGTTCCGGAAGCTGTGACGCCCATGAGACGAACCATACGGCGATCACACACACGCGTCGGCTAGTGTCACCGGAATGCTCGATGCCACCACCCGCTCTGGGGGCACCGCCACGGCCACCCCCCAGGCCGCCGCCACGGAGCTCACCGTCGCCACCGACCTGGTCGGCGGCCCGGAGATCTCCGTCGCCGCACCCGCGGTCCCGGCCGCCGTACGCGCCGACCCGGCCTCCCGCTTCCTGAGAGCGCTGCTCTCGCCGTGGTCGCGGCTCTCGCTGCTGGTCGTGCTGCTCGTGGCGGCGGCGTCGAGTGTGCTTCTCTTCGACCCGCAGCGGCTGCTCGCCGACGGCTGGCCGCCCCAGCTCGGCGGCGCTGCGGCGGCCGTCACGTTCACCGTGGCGTACGGGCTGTGCACGGTCGCCTTCGTGCCCCGGCCGCTGCTCAATCTGGCGGCCGGCGCCGTGTTCGGCTCCCAACTGGGGCTGGGAACCGCGCTGGTGGGCACGGTGCTCGGCGCGGGGGCCGCTTTCGGGCTCGGTCGGATCCTCGGGCAGGACGCGCTGCGGTCGCTGCTGCGGGCCCGCTGGCTGAAGGCGGCGGACGGCCAGCTCAGCCGGCACGGCTTCCGCTCGATGATGGTGGCCCGGCTGTTCCCCGGTGTGCCGTTCTGGGCGGCGAACTACTGCGCGGCCGTGTCCCGCATGGGCTGGCTGCCCTTCCTGGTCGCGACGGCGCTCGGCTCGATCCCGAACACCGCCGCGTACGCCGTCGCCGGCGCCCGCGCGTCGTCACCGACCTCCCCGGCGTTCCTGATCGCGATGGCCCTGATCACGGTCCCGGCCCTGGTCGGAACGGTGGTGGCCTGGCGCAAGCGCCACCACCTGCGCGGCCGCTGAGGCACGCACGCCACTGCTACGGACGCACGGCTTCCAGGATCATCGCGTTCGCCAGTCCGCCCGCCTCGCACATCGTCTGCAGCGCGTAGCGGGCACCCCGGGCGCGCATCGCGTGGACGAGGGTCGTGGTCAGGCGGGTGCCGCTCGCGCCGAGCGGGTGCCCGATCGCGATCGCTCCGCCGTGCACGTTGACCTTGGACAGGTCGGCACCCGTCTCCTGCTGCCAGGCGAGAACGACGGCTGCGAAAGCCTCGTTCACCTCGAAGAGGTCGATGTCACCGAGGTCGAGACCGGCCTTGCGCAGAACCTTCTCGGTGGCCGGGACGACGCCGGTGAGCATCAGCAGCGGGTCGGAACCGGTGACGGCGAAGCTGTGCAGCCGGGCGACGGGCCGCAGGCCGAGGCGGGCGGCGGTCTCGCTCGACGTGATGAGCACGGCGGAGGCGCCGTCGTTGACCGGGCTCGCGTTCCCGGCCGTGACGGACCAGTCGATCTGGGGGAAGCGCTCGGCGAAGCCCGGGTCGTAGTACGCGGGCTTCAGCCCGGCGAGTGTCTCGGGGGTGCTGCCGGGGCGGACACTCTCGTCCCGGACCAGGCCTTCCAGGGGCGCGACCTCCGCGTCGAACAGGCCGCCGTCCCACGCCTGTGCCGCCTTCAGGTGCGAGCCGATCGCGAAGGCGTCCATCCGCTCGCGGCCGATGCCCCACTTGGCGGCGATGAGCTCGGCACTGATGCCCTGGGGCACCAGGCCCTCGGGGTAGCGCTCCGCGACCCCGGGCCCGAAGGGGTCCGCGCCCGCCGGCACGTTGGACCACATCGGCACACGGCTCATCGATTCCACACCGCAGGCCACGACCATGTCGTACGCCCCCGACATGACGCCCTGCGCGGCGAAGTGCACCGCCTGCTGCGACGAGCCGCACTGGCGGTCCACCGTGGTCGCGGGGACCGTCTCGGGGAATCCCGCGGAGAGCACGGCGTAGCGGGTGGTGTTCATGGCCTGTTCGCCGACCTGGTCGACGGTGCCGCCTATGACGTCGTCGATCAGCGCCGGGTCGATCCCCGAGCGCTCGACGAGCGCGCGGAGGGTGTGGGCGAGGAGTTCCACCGGGTGGACGTGGGCGAGCGAACCGTTCGGCTTGCCCTTGCCCACGGGGGTGCGTACGGCTTCGACGATCACGGCGTCACGCATCGGATGCCTCTCAGGTCGGTCGGATCTCTGAGGTCGGAAAACCGGCGACCGGGCGGGGCCGGTCACCGAAGCAAGTGAGTTGGATTTCCAAACCCACTAAGTGACCCAAGAGTAACCCAGTGAGTTGGAACATCCAACCCACCTTCGTAGACTGGCGGCATGAAGGACCCCCGCCCCTGCTCGATCGCCGCGACACTCGCCCTCGTAGGGGAGAAGTACTCCCTGCTGGTCCTGCGCGAGGTGTCGCTCGGCGCCACACGCTTCGACCAGCTCGCACGCAACATCGGCGCTCCTCGCGACGTGCTGACCGCCAGGCTGAAGCGCCTCGTCGACGCCGGGCTGCTGGAGAAGGCGGAGTACAGCGACCGTCCCAAGCGCTACGAGTACCGGCCCACGCGGGCGGGCCTCGAACTGGGACCCGTCCTGCTGATGCTGATGTCCTGGGGGGACCGGCACCTCCAGGAGGGCGGCTTCCGGCCCATGGTGCTGGAGCACACCTGTGGCCACGAACTGGTCCCCCAGGTCGTCTGCCGGGAATGCGGTGAGCAGGTCCGGCACGAGTCCCTCACCCCCCACCCCCAGGCCCCGGGCTGGACGGTGACGGGCCCCGTGCCGGAGTAGCCACCGCACCCCGAAACCCCCATGGCCGGGCTGTCACCGGCGGCGGTTAGGCTTCCCTCAGCGTCCACGATCGCCTTTCACCGCGGTCGGGCGTGCCCATCTCCCTTTCCGCGATCAGCACTTGGACCACGTAACTTCATGTCTTGGTTTCAATCCCTCGTCCTCGGGCTCGTCCAAGGGCTGACCGAATTCCTCCCCGTCTCCTCCAGCGCGCATCTGCGGCTGACCGCCGCCTTCGCGGGCTGGGACGACCCCGGTGCGGCGTTCACCGCGATCACGCAGCTCGGCACGGAGGCCGCGGTGCTGATCTACTTCCGCAAGGACGTGGGCAGGATCCTGTCGGCGTGGTTCCGCTCGCTCACCAACAAGGCGATGCGCCGCGACCATGACGCCCAGATGGGGTGGCTGGTGATCGTCGGCTCCATCCCGATCGGAGTGCTCGGGATCACGCTCAAGGACCAGATCGAGGGGCCGTTCCGCGATCTGCGGGTCACCGCCACCATGCTGATCGTGATGGGCATCGTCATAGGCATCGCCGACCGGCTCGCGGCCCGCGACGAGTCGGGCGGCAGGCACCGGGCGGCCAAGCAGCGCAAGGGACTCGAGGACCTCAACACCCGGGACGGCCTGCTGTACGGCGTCTGCCAGGCCATGGCCCTGGTCCCCGGCGTCTCCCGGTCCGGCGCGACCATCAGTGGCGGCCTGTTCATGGGTTACAGCCGTGCGGCGGCTGCCCGCTACTCCTTCCTCCTCGCCATGCCGGCCGTCCTCGCCTCCGGCGTCTTCGAACTCAAGGACGCGGCCGCTGAGGGCCATGTCTCCTGGGGGCCCACCGTCTTCGCGACGATCATCGCCTTCGCGGTCGGATACGCCGTCATCGCGTGGTTCATGAAATTCATCTCCCACAAGAGCTTCATGCCGTTCGTCTGGTACCGGATCGTCCTCGGCTTCGTCATCATCGGCCTGGTCGGCGCCGACGTCCTCAGCCCCCACGCGGCCGAGTCGTCCGGCTGAGCGGAGCGCTGATCGCCGCTCCCCGAGGGAGAGTCGAGGTCGTATGCCGGCTGACGACGCGACGGTCGCCGGCGCGGTTGTCGTGCACGCCGGGCGCGTGCTGATGATGCGCCGCAGTGTGCCCGCGGGTTCGGTTCTCTGGACGTTCCCGTCGGGGAAGGTCGAGGCGGACGAGTCCCCGGCGGACGCCGCCGTCAGAGAGGCCTTGGAGGAGACGGGGGTCACCGTGGAGCCGGGGCCGCTGCTGGGCGAGCGCGTACATCCGGTGACCGGTTGGCGGGTGGTCTACGTCGCCTGCCGTCTGGTGTCCGGTGAAGCGTGGGCGGCCTCTCCGCGGGAGGTGGCGGAGGTCACCTGGGCGCGGCTCGAAGACCTTCACCGACTGGTTCCGGATGGCGTTTTCGAGCCCGTGCGGGAGTACCTCGCCAATGTGCTGCCGCACTGAAACGGCGCTCCAGATACCCGTCGCGCTGCGGCGACCGGAGCGGTAGGCCGTCTGGCCGAACGCTTCTGCGGTTCGGGTTGCGGCGCTTTAGCGTGGTCTCTCCGACTGGAGGTGGAGCATGCCGAAAGATCCCGCGCTGGGCCGGTTGGGCACAGAAGCGCGCAGTGTGAAGTTCCCGGACGGCAGCCGCGGGGTCATCCTGGTGAGGGCCGGTATTCCTCAGGAGGAGGCGGAAGCGCTCGCGGCGCGAGTCTGGGCGGAACGAGCGGAACGAGCAGAACGGGCGGAGACGGGGGGAGACGGGCGGGTCGAACGCTTGACGCCCTGACAGCCCCGGCGAATCCGCCCGTCCGGCCCGTCCCGGCCGTCCCGCCCGTCTCGCGTGGATGCCGTCGGAGACGGGCCCGCACGTTCCCCGGCCGTTCGCCCCCCTCCCGGGGAACGGGCCCGGCACGACCAACTCAAGCCGCCGGCAAAGGAGTTCGGCCACCGAAGAGGCCTCGCGCGTAAACACCGTGACGCAGCACATACGACTTGAGTAGCCGCCCGGTAGCGCAGTGTCAGTCCTTGCGCCTAGGCTGGTCCGCATGTCCCCCGATGTCACTCCGCCTGGTTCCGTGCGGTCTGCCGCCGCGTTGAACGAACAGATCCGCGCCCTGTGGACGCGGACAGGCGGCTCCCTGTCCGCACAGGAGCGGGCGGAGTACGAGCTCCTGATCGTGAAGTGGGCCGAGGCGATACGCGGCGAGATCATCGAAGCGGCGTAGGTCCGTCCGGGTTTCCGCCACGCACAGGCTCACCGCCCGCCGACCCCCGTAACACCACACGGACTCCTCCCGAGCCCGGGCGCCGCTTGCCCCGCGAGCCCTCCGCGACCGTGCGGGCGACGCCGGACCGGGGCGACCGACGCCGAACCGAACGCCGCCGGACCCGGAATACCCCCACCCAGCCCCTTGGCGTGGGAAGCGGAGTGGCCAACACTGAGCCGATGACGCAGCGTGTGGAGCTCGCGACCGTGCTGGACCGGTTCTCCCTGGACGAGATCGTCACCGCGTACGCGGTGGCCGTGGACGACGGCGACTGGGAGGGATACCGGGGGCTGTTCGCACCGAAGGGCCGCGCCGACTACCGCTCGGCCGGCGGCATCGAGGGTGACGCGGCCGAGGTCGCCGAGTGGCTCGCGCAGAGCCTGGACCTGTTCGCCATGCGCCAGCATCTGATCGTCAACCGGCGGGTCCGGTTCGGCGTCCTGGACCAGGACACCGGCGACACGGCCGAGGTGCGGGCGGACTACATCAATCCGATGCGGTTCGCAGGGCAGGACGGCGACTCCACCGCGCCCGACCTCGTGTGCGGCGGCCGCTACACCTTCGGCCTGCTGCGCACCCACGACGGCTGGCGGCTGCTCCAGGTGGTCGTCCAGGAGAAATGGCGCCGGATGCCACAGCCTCGGCACACACCCGCGAACACCTGAGTCACCGGCACCCAGTCCCTGCCCGCGGGTTCCCGCCCGGCCTCCGCGCCCGCGGGACGCCCGGCCACCGGCGGGTTTCCGCCCGGCTCCACGCCCGTGGGGCGCCCGCCCGCCGGCGCGCCCCCTTCTGATCACCACGCCCCCTGTCGTAGATCGCCGCCGACGCGCACACTGGAGACACCCCGGGGCAGGGAGGCGAAGGATGAACAGGCCCGACCGTGCGTTCGGCCCATGGCTGGTCTCCCCCTGGCGGCGCGGTGCCGTCGCCGCGCTGGCGGGCGCGCTGCCGACGCTCGCGTTCCCCGCCCCGTCGTGGTGGTGGTTCGCGTACGTGGCTCTGGTGCCCTGGATCCTCATGGCGCGCTCGGCCCCCACGGGCAGGCGTGCCGCGTACGACGGCTGGTTCGGCGGGTTCGGTTTCATCCTGGCCGTGCACCATTGGCTGCTGCCGAGCCTGCATGTCTTCACGGTGGTCATAGCGGCGCTGCTCGGCGCGCTGTGGGCTCCGTGGGGCTGGCTCGTCCGGCGGTTCCTGGCCGGGGTGCCGTCTCCCGGCCGGGTCGGTGCCGCCCTCCTCGTCCTGCCGTCGGGGTGGCTGATGGTGGAACTCGCCCGCTCCTGGCAGGGTCTGGGCGGTCCCTGGGGTCTGCTCGGATCGAGTCAGTGGCAGGTGGAGCCGGCGCTGCGGCTGGCCTCGGTCGGCGGGGTGTGGCTGCTCAGCTTCCTGGTCGTGGCGGTCAACGTCGCGGTCGCCGTGCTGGTCTCGGTGCGTGAGTCCCGTATGCCCGCGGTGGCCGGACTCGTCGCGACGGCCGCCGCGACCTCGGCGGCCTGGGTGTGGTCGCCGCGCCCGGACGTCGACGGCCGGATGCGGATCGCGGTCGTGCAGCCCGGTGTCGTGGACGGGAGCACGAGTGGCGACAAGCGCTTCGCACGTGAGGAGGCCCTGACCCGTGAACTCGCGGGCCAGGGCGCGGACCTGGTCGTCTGGGGCGAGAGCAGTGTCGGCTTCGACCTGGCCGACCGGCCCGATCTGGCGCTCCGCGTCGCGGCGTTGTCCCGCGAGGTCGGCGCCGACATCCTGGTGAACGTCGACGCGCGCCGCTCCGACCGGCCGGGCATCTACAAGAGCTCGGTCCTGGTGGGGCCGCACGGCGCGACCGGCGACCGCTACGACAAGATGCGGCTGGTCCCGTTCGGCGAGTACGTGCCCGCGCGTTCCCTGCTCGGCTGGGCCACCTCCGTCGGCAAGGCAGCGGGCGAGGACCGCAGGCAGGGCACCGAACAGGTGGTGATGAACGTCGGGCACGGGCTGCGCGTCGGTCCCATGATCTGCTTCGAGTCGGCGTTCCCCGACATGAGCCGCCGCCTCGCCCAGGACGGCGCCGAGGTGCTGGTGGCCCAGTCCTCGACGTCGACGTTCCAGCGCAGCTGGGCCCCCGAGCAGCATGCCTCGCTCGCCGCGCTGCGTGCCGCCGAGACCGGCCGGACCATGGTGCACGCGACGCTCACCGGCGTCTCCGCCGTCTACGGCCCGGACGGCGAACGCATCGGCTCCTGGCTCGGCACGAACACGAGCGGCGCGACGGTCTACGACGTGCCGCTGGCCCGGGGCGTGACGCCGTACGTCCGGTTCGGCGACTGGCCGGTGCACGGCGCCCTGCTGGTGATGGCGGCACTGTGCGTGGCGGAAGGCGCTCGCACGTTCAGACTGCGGCGGCCCGCTCCTGAATCGCTTGCACCACCCGCTCGCACAACTCGTGAGTCGCCAGCGCGTCCCGGGCGCTGAGCACCTTTCCCGAGCGCACGGCGTCGAGGAACGCGAGGACCGCCTGCTCGATGCCGCGCTGCCGGGCCACCGGCACCCAGTCGCCGCGCCGGCGCACGGTCGGCTGTCCCTTGTGGTCGATCACCTCGGCGAGGTTGACCACCTGCCGCTTGGTGTCCTGGCCCGAGACCTCGAGGATCTCCTCGCTCGATCCGCTCAGCCGGTTCATCACTCCGAGTGCCGTGAATCCGTCCCCGGCGAGCTGGAGCACCACATGGTGCAGCAGCCCTTCCTCGGCACGGGCCCGCACCGTCACGTCGTCGACCGGACCCGGCACCAGGAAGCGCAGGGTGTCGACGACGTGGATGAAGTCGTCGAGGACCATGGTGCGCGGTTCCTCGGGCAGCCCCGTGCGGTTCTTCTGCATCAGGATCAGCTCGCGGGGGTGTTCGGCACACTGCGCGTACGCGGGTGCGTGACGCCGGTTGAAACCGACCGCGAGGCTGACGTTCCGCTCCTCCGCGAGCCGCACGAGCCGCTCCGACTCGCCCAGGTCGTACGCCAGCGGCTTGTCGACGTACGTGGGCACGCCCGCCTCCAGCAGCCGGGTGACGATCTCCGGGTGGGCGGCGGTGGGCGCGTGCACGAACGCCGCGTCGAGGTCCTGGGCCAGCAGCGCCTCCAGGTCGCCGTGGCGCCGGGCCGGTGGCAGGTGCAGGCTGTCGGCGACCCGGTCGAGCGTGGCCGGCGTCCGCGTCTGGAGATGCAGTTCGATCCCGGGCTGCACGCCGAGCACCGGCAGATACGCCTTCTGCGCGATGTCGCCGAGTCCGATGCAGCCGACCTTCACAGGAGTCTCCTTCAGTCACCGACGCGGGGTCCGTCGGAAGCATACGGCCGCCGCGTCGGCCCCACGGCCGGTGTTCGCGCGGAAGGCCCGCGGCACGGGCGCGGACCGTGTCCAGCCTGTCAGCCCGGCGATGTCCGTGCCCGCCGGAGGAGCGGAAGGATCACCCGTGCGGGGCATCCTGCGCCTCTCGACTCCCTGGAAGCGGTCCGGAACCAGCAGAGTTGCGTGGGTGCATCGAACGACGACTACCGCAACGCTCCTGGTCGCCGTGGCAGTCACCGCCCTCACCGGCTGTGTGACCGTCCAGCGGCCGCCCGCCTCCGGACCTCCCGCCGCCCCGGCGGGGCGTACCGCGCCACATCCGGACAGCAAGGGGGGACCCCGGACCGTGCAGGCACCGGCTCGGGAGGCGCTGCAGCGCGTCGGCCCCTCTCGGGAACCCTCACCCGACGCGGCGGCCCGGCACCGGGTGGCTCCCCCGCCCCGGGCGGTGGCACCCCCGGCGCCTCCGCGGCATGCCCACCCGGCCCCGCTCCCCGAGCCACGGCAGCCCAGGCACCGTACGGCCGTTCCGCCCGGCGCCCCCGACCTGGGGAAGCATCCGGACGTGTGCGCGCTCGGCAGGAAGTACGGGGGCTGGAACGCGAACAGCCCGGAGGCGGTCATCTGCGCGAAGACGTACGGAAGATGACGGCGCCCGCGGCACCGGCCCGGGGAAGGCACCGCCCCCCGGGACGCACCGAGGCCGGAACCCGGCACCGGAACACCTGAACACCGCAGCACCACGTCCCGTGGGCCGGCGCACCGGCGCCCGGTCCCGGGACCTGCCGGGCGGGGCGGGGTTCAGGGCCGCTGTCTCGGCGGCCCCAGGGTCTCACCGCCCGGTCCGTCGAAGCGGTCGGATCCGCCGGCCTCCGCCGAGGCGCCGGTGTCCCGAAGCCGCAGCTCCAGGCGGCCGATCGCCGCGCGGACGCCGTCCCCGTAACGGTCGTCCGCGAGGGCGCCGGCCGCACCGCGGGCCCGGTGCAGATGAGTGCGGGCGGCCTCCGAGCGGCCGAGCTTCGCGTAGTCGGCCGCGAGGTTCAGATGCAACGAGGGGTAGAACGCGCGCACGGCAAGCGACTGGTGGGGCTCGGCGGCGCTGCCCTCGCTCAGTTCCTCGGCCGCCGACAGGGCCCGCAGGTCCCAGGCGAGTTCGTCGGCGGGGTCGTCCTGGGTGTCGGCCATGTAGTGCGCCAGTGTGCAGCGGTGCAGTGCGTCGCCGCCGTCCCCGATCTCCCCCCACAGATCCAGGAAGCGGCCCCGGGCCTCCTCGCGGTCTCCGGCGTGGTGCAGCATGACGGCCTGTCCGATCCGGGTCATCATGGCGTCCGGCGCCGCCTGCTCCTGCTGCTCCGCCACCGCGTCCTCCAGGCTCGTCACTGTCCCCCACGAAGCTAGCCGCAGCCGGTGACAATCCCGCTCAGGCGCCCCCGTACGCCGCTGGGCCAGGCCGGTGACGGTCCTGGCCAGCGGCTCGGCGGTCAGCCCAGGTCCGGGATGCTCCAGTCGATCGGCTCATGGCCCTGGGCGGCCACGGCTTCGTTGATCTGCGTGAAGGGACGCGAGCCGAAGAACTTCTTCGCGGACAGCGGTGAGGGGTGTGCTCCCTTCACCACCACATGGCGCTGCTCGTCGATCAGCGGGAGCTTCTTCTGCGCGTAGTTGCCCCAGAGGACGAAGACGGCCGGGTCGGGGCGGTCGGCCACCGCGCGGATGACCGCGTCGGTGAACTTCTCCCAGCCCTTGCCCTTGTGCGAGTTCGCCTCACCGGAGCGGACTGTCAGCACCGCGTTGAGCAGCAGCACGCCCTGTTCGGCCCACGGCATCAGATAGCCGTTGTCCGGGATCGGGGTGCCCAGCTCCTCCTTCATCTCCTTGTAGATGTTCCGCAGCGACGGCGGGGTCTTGACTCCAGGACGGACGGAGAAGCACAGGCCGTGCCCCTGGCCCTCGCCGTGGTACGGGTCCTGGCCGAGGATCAGCACCTTCACCCGCTCGTACGGAGTGGCGTCGAGCGCGGCGAAGACCTCCTCCCGGGGCGGGTAGACGGGACCCTTCGCGCGCTCCTCCTCGACGAACTCGGTGAGTTCCTTGAAGTAGGGCTGCTGAAGCTCGTCGCCCAGGACGCCGCGCCAGGACTCGGGCAACATGGCGATATCGGTCACGTCAACTTCCTTCGATGTGCGGTGACTTCCAGACCACAGAACCTACCGTCGCCCACTGACAATCGGTCCCGGGCCCGTGCCGAGGCCGAATGACGGGTACGGTATGCCCCCGCACGCACCGCGGGAGGCACGCGGGCGGCCCCTCCGCCGCCCCTGCGTCACCCGGTCCCCGGGTCCGCTACCAGCTGGTCTTGCGGTCCAGCTCCCACATCATCATGATCGTCGAGGGGTCCAGGGCCCGCTCTCCGCCCGAGATCTCCTCGCTCGCGGCCACATACTGCCTGCCCTGCCACAGGGGCAGCAGCCGGGCGTCGTCGACGAGGATCCGCTGGGCCTCCTCGAACTCCTTGACCACCTCCCCGCGATCGCGCACACGGCGCGACTCCGGCAGCAGGACGTCGGTGATCCGCGGGGACGGGTAGGGCGTCCCGAGGGCGTTCCGCTCCCCCACGAAGGGCGCGATGAAGTTCTCGGCGTCAGGGAAGTCGGGGAACCAGCCGCGGCCGAACACCGGGTACTCGCCGCCGCGGTAGCCCGCTTCGTACGTCTTCCAGGGGCGGCTCCTGAGCGTGACGGTGAACAGCCCGGAGCCGTCGAGCTGGCGCTTGAGCTCGCTGAACTCCGGGGCGGTCTCGGAGCCGTAGCGGTCGGTGGTGTACCAGAGGGTGAGCGGGACGCGTTCGTCGATGCCCGCGTCGTGCAGGATCTTGCGGGCCTTGGACGGGCTCGGGCCGCCGTACTGGTCGAAGTAGCCGGTGGTGTGCCCGGTCAGTCCCGCGGGGACCATCGAGTAGAGCGGGTCGACGGTGTCCTGGTAGACCTTGTGCACGATGGCCGGCCTGTCGACGATCTGCGCGATCGCGTGGCGGACGGCGGGCTTCCCCGCCCACGGGTCCCTGGGGTTGAAGACCAGGTAGTTGATCTCGGTACCCGCCCCGTCGATGAGCTGGATGCCCTTGCCGTCGCCATGGCTCTGGAGGGCGACGACGTCCGAGGCGGCGAGGCCACGGTAGGTGACGTCGATCTTCTTGTCCCTCAGAGCCCCGACCAACTGGCCCGAGTCCTGGAAGTAGCGGATCGTCACCGCGCTGTTCCTGCGCTTGGCGAAGCCGTCGTAGTGGTCGTTCCTGACGAGTTCGGCCTGCTTGCCCTCCGTGTAGGAGCGCAGCGTGTAGGGCCCGGAGCCGAAGACCTTGTCGTCCTCGCGCAGGGCGTCGGCAGGGTAGTCGTCGGGGTCGACGATCGACATCGCTGGCGTGGCCAGCACCAACGGAAAGGTGGCGTCCGGCTTGTCGAGGTGGAAGACGACGTCACGGCTGCCCAGCACCTGGACCCGCTGGAGACTGCCGAGCAGCCCGGCGGGTCCGCCGCTCACACCGATCCTCCTGATGCGGTCGATCGAGTGCTTGACGGCCGACGCGTCGAGCGGGTCGCCGTCGGAGAACGTCATGCCCGGGCGCAGCTTGCAGCGGTAGACGGTGTTGGTTCCATCCGTGAACCCGCACTTCTCGGCGGCGTCGGGCCGCGGGGTGACCGAGCCGGTCGGGTAGCTCAGCAGCGTCTGGTAGATGTTGCGGAACAGCTCCCACGATCCGTCCCAGGAGGCCGCCGGGTCCAGGGTGCTGGGGGCACTGGTGGTGCCCACCACGATCGGCCCCTTGTCGGCCGGCGAACCCGAGGAGAAGGCACCGCACCCGGCCACCAGGGTTATGGACGTGATCGCCGCCAGCTGTCGCAGGTATCGGTTCCGGTTGAACACGTACACGCTCCTCGATCCGCCGTACCAAGGTCGGCAGACCATACCGCGGTGCCCTGCCGGGGGAACCGTCTTTCCCCGGCAGGGCACTTGATCAGCATGTATGTGACTACGTTGTCAGGATCCCGTGAACACGTCGGCACTCCGGACACCCGGACTCCGCGCCGCCCGACGCGGGCTGAGTGTTTGTCAACTTTCAACAAAAGGCCGGTCGGTCGTTCCCCGCGGGCGGGGAACGACCGACCGGCCTCGTGTCACTCGACTCCGGCGTTGAGGAACATCCCGCCGTCGACCACGAGCGTCTGGCCGGTGACCCAGTCCGACTGCTGCGAGGTGAGGAACGCGGCCGCCCCTCCGATGTCGGAGGGCACGCCGAGCCGGCCGAGCGGGTAGGCCGCGGCGGCCTCCGCCTCCCGGCCTTCGTAGAGTGCGGCAGCAAACTTCGTCTTCACCACGGCGGGCGCGATCGCGTTGACCCGCACCTTGGGCGCGAACTCGTGCGCGAGCTGCACCGTCAGGTTGATCATCGCCGCCTTGCTGACGCCGTACGCGCCGATGAAGGGCGAGGGCGCGAGACCGGCGACGGAGGCGATGTTGACGATCGCGCCGCCGTTCTCGCTCTGCCAGGCCTTCCAGGTCTGCTGGGCGAAGCCGAGCGCGGAGATGACGTTGGTCTCGAAGACCTTGCGCGCCACGTTGAGGTCCAGCTCGGCGATCGGCCCGAACACCGGGTTCGTACCGGCGTTGTTGACCAGGAAGTCGACGCGCCCGAAGGCCTCCATGGTGCGCTCCACGGCGGCGGCCTGGTGGGCCTCGTCGTGGGCCTTGCCGGCCACACCGATGACGCGGTCGGCGCCGAGCGTCTCGACGGCCTCCTTGAGGGCGTCCTCGTTGCGGCCGGTGATGCAGACGCGGTCACCGCGGGCCACGAGGGCCTCCGCGACGCCGTAGCCGATGCCGCGGCTCGCGCCCGTGATGAGCGCGACCTTGCCCGAGAGTTCGGGGAGCGTGGTCATGTGTGTTTCCCCTGCGTCTAGTTGAGCGGTCCGCCGGCCACGTACAGCACCTGGCCGGAGACGAATCCGGCGGCCTCGCCGGTGAAGAAGGCGATGCTGTTGGCGATGTCGTCGGGGTTGCCGACACGCTGCACGGGGATCTGGGTCGCGGCCGCGGCCTGGAAGTCGTCGAAGTCCATCCCGACGCGGGCGGCGGTGGCGGCGGTCATGTCGGTGACGATGAAGCCGGGCGCCACGGCGTTCGCGGTCACGCCGAACTTGCCGAGCTCGATGGCCAGGGTCTTGGTGAGGCCCTGGAGACCGGCCTTGGCGGTGGAGTAGTTGGCCTGGCCGCGGTTGCCCAGCGCCGAGGAGGACGACAGGTTGACGATGCGGCCGAACTTGGCCTCCACCATGTACTTCTGGACGGCCTTCGCCATCAGGAACGCACCGCGCAGGTGCACGTTCATGACGGTGTCCCAGTCGGACGCGCTCATCTTGAACAGCAGGTTGTCACGGAGGACACCCGCGTTGTTCACCAGGATGGTCGGCGCGCCGAGCTCCTCGGCGATCCGCGCGACGGCGGCCTCCACCTGGGCCTCGTCGGAGACGTCACAGCCGACCGCGAGAGCCTTGCCGCCGGCGGCGGTGATCTTCTCGACGGTGTCCTTGCACGCGGCCTCGTCGAGGTCGATCACCGCGACGGCGCGGCCCTCCGCGGCCAGTCGTACGGCGGTCGCGGCGCCGATGCCGCGCGCGGCACCGGTGACTACGGCGACGCGCTGCTCAGTGGTGGACATTGCTGGTTCTCCTCGCCCTTGGAAAAGCCGGCCCAAGCCCGGCCAAGCTGTCTCGACAACCTTGCGGCGCCTTCGGTGGTCCCGAAAGACCTGCGGCTCATACGGTACGCCCATCCGGTGAGCGACCGCTTAGTACCTTCAGCAGACGTGACGCTAGAAGCCCTGGCACCCGGTGTCAACGGCGCACCGCGCGCATGTGATCCATTACCTGACCAGGAGCTGGAGCAACCGCTCGGTCTCGGCCTCGGGATCGGCGGTCAGGCCGGTGTGCACGGGGCCCGGCTGGACCACGGTCGAACGCGGCGCGATCAGCCAGCGAAAACGCCGTCCGGCATCGTCGTGCGCCGCTTGACCGGCGGCTTCCCCTCCGGTGCAGACGCCTTCGACGGCGCGCAGCGCTGCCCGTACGCCCCGCACGTCCGCGTCCGGGTCGAGCGCGAACAGCTTGTTCTCGTCCAGATGGGTGCGGGCCGCGACGAAGGAGTGGGCGCGGCAGTACACCAGCACGCCCGCGTTGAAGCACT
Source organism: Streptomyces sp. NBC_00386 (assembly GCF_036063235.1). Lineage (NCBI taxonomy): Bacteria > Bacillati > Actinomycetota > Actinomycetes > Kitasatosporales > Streptomycetaceae > Streptomyces > Streptomyces sp. NBC_00386. The sequence continues at coordinate 7,854,122 of NZ_CP107950.1, read as the reverse complement.
CTCCGCGCTCGACCCGTGGCACCACGCGCAGCAGCGCGTACTCGAAGACGTTCCGCTCGTTCACTTGTCCCCCTTCGTGCCGTCGGTGCCGTCGACGCCCTTGATCCGTTCGTGGATGACGGCGGCGCGCGCCAGCAGCGGCCGTGCGTAGGCGCGTCGCAGCGCGTCCACCGTGTCGAAGCCCGGCTCCCCGGCCAGCCAGGCCTCAGGGATCTCGGCCGTGACCTCGGCGAGCAGGTCCTCGGTGACCAGCGGGGCCAGTTCGGCGGCGGCCGAGGCGATGTCGGGGCCGAAGGGTGCGAGCGCGTGGTCGGAGATGTCGTACGGCTTGGCGGCGGAGGTCTCGGCGCCGGGCCAGTGGTGGTGCCAGATCATCGTGGCGCCGTGGTCGATGAGCCACAGATCGCCGTGCCACATCAGCAGGTTGGGGTTGCGCCAGGAGCGGTCGACGTTGTTGACCAGGGCGTCGAACCAGACGATCCGGCCGGCTTCCTCGGCGCTCACCTCGAAGGCGAGGGGGTCGAAGCCGATGGCGCGGGGCAGGAAGTCCATCCCGAGGTTCGGCCCCCCGCTCGACTTCAGCAGGTCCTGGACCTCCTGGTCCGGTTCGCCGAGTCCGAGGACCGGGTCGAGGCCGATCGTCACCAGTCCGGGCACCCGCAGGCCGAGCCGGCGGGCGAGTTCACCGCAGACGACCTCCGCGACGAGCGTCTTGCGCCCCTGTCCGGCGCCGGTGAACTTCATGACGTACGTCCCGAGGTCGTCGGCCTCGACGAGTCCCGGCAGCGAGCCGCCCTCGCGCAACGGCGTGATGTAGCGGGTCGCGGCGACCTCTTTCAGCACTTTCCCAGGCCACCAATCTCTTCAGACTTGCCATGCATGACCGACTTCGTAGGGGCTCGGCAGCGGGAATCATCCGTCGACGGGCCCGGGGAGAATCTGGGGAGTTCCGGCCGGTCTGCCAGTCTCCCCGCTCCCCGAGCAGTCCGTCGATGGCGGTGCGCCCCTTGCCGCCGGCCTCCGGCATGAAGTGAGCATAGTAACCGAGGGTGATCGCGGGGCGAGGAGTGCCCGAGCCGCCGTGCCAAGGTCACCACAGGCTCTCCCGCCTCCGGCATGATCGAGGCACAGGTGTGCCACAGCACATGGCGGCCGCCCTTCGGGGCCCTCGCCCACTGCCGCCTCAAGGCCGAGGTTGCCACTCTGCGCGAGCGTCTCAGCAGGAAGAACACTGAACTGGACGCTCTGAAGGAGTTCCAGGCCACGGTCCTGTCCCGCCTCGCAGCCCGGCGCGAGCTCATCGTCGCCGTCCGGAAGGAAGTCGAGTCCGCCCCACGCACACAACGATCCACACGCTCCCGGTCCGGTGAACCCTCGGGCCAGCGGGCCCCGCCGGCGCGTCGCTTGGCCTTGCCACTGGCGGCAGGGTCGAACGATCACGGCATGGACACCAGCACCACACCGCAGCCCAGCCCAACCCAACCCAACCCAGCAGGATCGTCGCCGTCACCGGAGCCGGCACCGGGATCGGTCGGGCCACCGCCCGGGCCTCCGCTGCCGAGGGCGCCCACGTGCTCGCCGTCGGCCGACGAACCGAACCGCTCCAGGAAACCGCCGCCGGTCACGAGCGGATCACCCCGCTGGCCGCGGACATCACCACCGCGGGAGAGCCCGAGCGCATCATCCACACCGCGCGGGAGCTGCACGGCCACTTGGACGTGCTGGTCAATAACGCCGGCATCGTGCGCAGCGGTGCCCTCGGCGCCCTCGCACCGGAGACGATCACGCCGCGGATCGCCACCAACCACTACGAACAGGCCGGGCCGACCTCCTCCGAGCGGGCCCCCAACGGCTACCGCGTCCCCGCCCCAATTCTCCGTCGCGGTACGACAGTTCGGTCGGCGGGCCGCTGCTGTGGCCTCCGCGTCCGCTCCCTGATCCGACCTCCTCGGACACGGCCGGTGGGCGCCGGCTGCCGGTCCGGGACGGACCGGCAGCACGGGTCAGTTCGCCGCGAGGCGGGTGCCCCGGCGCCAGACGGCGCGGATGTCGAGGGTGTGGTCGATGTCGGCGGTGGGGTCTCCGTCCACCAGCAGCAGGTCGGCTCGCAGTCCCTCGGCTATGCGTCCGCGGTCGTCCAGGGAGAAGCGGCGTGCCGGGGTCGCGGTCGCGGCCCGCAGCGCGTCGGCCGGTGACAGTCCGGCCTGGACCAGATACCGCAGTTCGTGGTGGACGCTGGCGCCGTGGGCGACGCCGCCGAGGAACGGTACGGGCACGGAGGCGTCGCTGCCGACCAGGAGGTCGACGCCGGCGTCGTGCAGCGCCTTGACCGTGGCCAGGACATCGTCCAGCCGGCCCTGCGGGTAGTGGCCGAAGCTGCTGCGGAGCGTGGTCAGCCAGCTGTCGTCCAGGCGCGAGGCGACCCGCTCGTCGCCGGCGGAGATCTCACCGGTGATGCCCATCATGGAGGCGTTCAGGACCACGCAGGGGACCACGAACATGCCGGACCCGGCGATGAGCTGGATGATCTCCTCGGTGTGGGGCCGGTCCATGAAGACATGGACGAGCCCGTCCACCCCTGCCTCGACCGCCATACGGGTGGCGTCCAGGGTGAGGGCGTGGGCGACGGTGAGCATCCCGTGCCGGTGCGCCTCGGCGACGCCCGCGCTCAGCGTGGCCTGATCCAGGCAGGGCAGGCCCGGGTGCCCCTCGACCGTGCCGTCGTCGACCATGAACTTGATGTAGTCCGAGCCGGACTCCACGAGCTTCGGGATGAACGCGATCGCCTCCTCGGGCGTGGTCGCGAACGGCATGACCAGGTCACTGGAGTCGTCCCGGGCCGGCCCGCCGTCACCTCCCGGGCGCTTGCCCTTGGGGAAGAGCTCGCTGGGGTGCCCGCCGGGCGGGGTGATGCCGAAGCCGGCGGACCGGACATCGGCCACCGCGTCGTTCTGCTCGATGTGCGCACGGCGTGCCTTGGTCAGAGCGCCCTGCATCTCCAGCTCGGTCGTCACACCGAACCTCAGCGCGAAAGCCAGGGCCTGCTCGGACGTGTGCGTGTGGGCGTCGAACAGGCCCGGCAGCAGGGTGCCGCCCCGGGCGTCGACGATCTCCGCCCCGGCGGGCGCCTCTCCCCCGACGGCCGTGATGGTCGGGCCGTCGAGCAGGACGGTGGTTTCGTCCCGTACCCGCTCGCCGTCGAAGACGCGTGCGTGGGTGATGGCGGTCATGGTCATCGATGTGCCTCGCTTTCGTACACGAAGACGTCGACCGCCTCCGATATGCATGCAGTAAAGCATACATTTGCTGGACCTGAAGCATATTGTTGTGTCACTGCAGTTGTTCCAGGCGCACGACAGCGAGCACGGCCGTATGAGCGACGACGCGGTACCGAACGGCGCCGGACCGGCGTTCTACGCACTGCGGGCCGGTTACCTGCGAGGCCTTCGCACGGCTGCTCGTCGCCGCACCGGCCGACGCCTGGTACACGGCGAAGTCCACAAGGCGAGTGAGTCCGATCTCGCGCGTGACGTGGACGACCGCCGCGGTCAAGCCGTCCGGCCCGGCAGTGCGGAGGCGTCGCGTGCCGGTGGGCAGCCCAGTCGGCCGCGGGTGGTGATCAGCAGGACGAGGGCCGCGGCGGTGGCGCTGAGCAGGAAGGCGTGTGCGGCGTCTTCGCGGGACAACGTGGGGAACATGCCGGACCAGGCGAGGGACATGTAGTTGTTGACGCCGCAGTGCAGCAGCATGGCCATCGGCAGGCTCTCGCCGGTGCGGTTGAACACCCATGTCATGACGAAACTGAAGGCGATCGCGCTGGCGATGAACTCCAGCGGCATGGTCCAGGACACGTGCGGCCAGTTGCCCCACTCGGTCAGGAACAGCGGGAGGTGCCAGGCGCCCCACAGCGGACCGACGACGAGGGTGCCGAGCAGCGGGCCGTAGCGGCGCTGCAGGCGGGGCATGGCGAACTCGCGCCAGCCGGGCTCCTCGGCGAGGCCGGTGGTGATCATCTGCAGGAGCAGACCGGGCAGGAACGCGGCCAGCACCACGACGGGCGGCATCGCGGGACCGCGGCCGGACAGCGCGACCGCGGTGAGGGTCAGCACGGCGGGCACCGAGAACAGGACCACGACGTACCAGCGCCAGCCGACCTTGAACTTGGTCATCCGGCCGCGCCAGGCCCGTAGTCCGCGGCGCCCTTCGGTCGCGCCGGTCACCAGGAGTGCCGACAGGATCGGGCCGAGGTAGGCGCCGGGCAGGACGCCGAAGAGCTGGCTGCCGGGGCCGCCTCCGGGGAAGGCGAAGTGCCAGACGCCCAGGCCGTTCTCGGACAGGATGTACGGCGTCCACGCGGTCCAACTCAGCAGGTAGGCCATCGAGAAGAACCAGGTCAGAGGGCGGCGGCGGATGCTGCCCCGCAGGCCGGTGCCGTCCTGGCGGCCCGTGTCGGCCGGTCGGGATTCGATACTGACGGGGTCTTGGATGCTGCTCACCGTGGTGTCCCTTCGGAAGCGGTCGGAAGCTGTCGGAGCTGTGTCGGAAGCGGGCTGGCGTGACGTGTTCAGCACACCGGTCACGCGTCCGCGGATCATTGCCGTGCGCGCCCCGAGCGGTGGCACAGCAGGCTGTACCGCCGTCGATCGGAGCCGTGGTCGCCGCCGGGCCGAGGACGGCGACCTGGTGGGTCATCGCCGGGGGCGGCCCCGCCGTACTCGCCCGAGCGCGGTGACGTCAGGCCGCAGAGGCATCCCCCGACAGGGCCGGACGTATCGCCGGACGAGCAGTCGCCGCCTCGCCGTGGACGCGAGCCGGGTCACTGGGCGCGGACGGCGTCGGCGGGTGGTGTGCGCAGCGCCTGGCGGGTGGGGAGTTCGATGGTGAGGAATGCCGTGACGGTGACGGTGAGCGCGAGGGCGGGCAGCAGCCAGGCGGGGCCCGCGGGCCAGGGGCGGCCGAGGAAGCCCTGGCCCAGGAGGGCGAGGGGCACGGCGGACAGCAGCAGGGCCGTGGTGAGCGCGGTGGCGGCGGTCACCGCTGCCTCGCGCCGCATCATCGCGCGGATCTGACGGGGTGTGGTGCCGATGAGGCGGAGCGCCCCCAGTTCGACCCGGCGCTGGGCGGTGGCGGCGACGAGTTTGTTGGCGATGCTCAGCAGGAGATAAACGAGCAGGACCACGATGACGGCCAGGTTGATCCACACCTCGGGCGGGGCGTCCCTCAGGCCGTCGCCGGACGTGGGATGCGTGTCCTCCAGTGCCAGACCCGGGTGGGACGCGGCGAAGGCTGTCAGTGCCTGGCGGGCGGTCGCCGTGCCGTCCGTGCGGACGAGGATGCTCTGGTCGAGCCCCGTCGTGGTGTGTCCGGCCGCCAGGTCGTGGGACAACACCACCGTGCCGAAGCCGAGACCACGGGCGTAGACGGCGACGACCTCGGCGTCGACCCGTGCGCCGTCCCCGAGGACGAGGCTCACCCGGTGGCCCACTTCCGCGGCGCGCGAGCGGGCGACATCGCTGCTCACGGCGATCGTGGCGCCGGTGAGACGGTCCAGGCTCCCCGCCCATACATCGAGGTCGAGGACGTCCGACGCGTCCGGGGTGAGGATCGTCGCGGAGCCGGACTCGGTCTCCGTGTCGCCGAACATCTCGTACGGCCACACCACCGTGGTCGTGCTCACCGGGGCCGCCGCCCGTACGCCGGTCGTGTCCCGTACGGCGGAGAGCGTGCCGTCGGGCAGTCCGCCCAGGCCCGGCGCGCCGAGGCGCTGCTGGGCGAGGGTGCCGGCGCGGGTCTCGTCCGCGGTGGCGGCCAGCACGGTGGTCTGGGTGAGGGTGTACGTCAGGACGAACACGACCGCCATGGCCAGGGAGCTGACGATTCCCGCGTTGCGCAGGGCGTACGCGCGGACGTTGGCCATCGCCAGCCAGGTCGGTGCGGAGACGCCGGAGCGGGTGCGCCGGGCCGCCGCGTTCCCGATGCCCCGGACGAGAGCAGGGCCGGCCAGGGCCAGGCCGATCGCGCCGAGGATGCCCGCGATGGAGGTGGCTGTCGCGCTGATGGCCGTGCGGGAGAAGAGGGGTACGACCGACATGGTGGTCGCGGCGACGATGACGAGCAGGCCGATGCGCGTCCGGGTCCGCGACGGATCGCGCGGCTCGCTGCGCGACTCGGCGACGGCCTCGGTGGCCGGCATGCGGGAGGTGCGCCAGGCCGAGCCCCGGGCCGAGACCTGTACGGCCAGGGCCATGAGGACGATCGTCGCGAGGGCGGGCAACGGGCTGACGGTCAGCGGGAGTTCGGAGGGAACGACCCCGCGGTCCGCCAGCAGTCCGCGGAACTGCCCGGCCAGCAGGTAGCCGAGCGCCACACCGGGGACGAGGGCCACGGCCGCGACGGCGGTGGACTGGGCGGCGGCGAGTCGCCGGATCTGCTTCGGAGTCGCGCCGACGGCCCGCATCAGCGCCAGGTCGCGGCGCTGCCCGGCGATCGACACGGCCAGCGCGCTCGCCATGACGAACCCGGTGATCAGCAGGATGATCCCGGCGAGCGAACCGGCGAGGAGGACCAGGAGGGAGCGGCTCGCGCCCGCGCCGGGCGACACGAGGTCCCCGCGACGCGCACCGGTGACCGTCTCCAGCCCCGTGAGCCCCGTGCCCTTCAGCTTCGTACGGACTTCGTCGGCGACCCGCTCCTCGGAGCCTGGTGCGGTGCGCAGACCGATCAGGTCGACGGTCCCGGAGCGCGAGTCGCCGTCCCGCCCGTCTCTCCCGTCCCGCCCGGACAGCCGTACGGCCGTCGTGTCGGCGAAGAAGACACCGGCGCCCGGCGCGTCGACGACCGCCGAGACGCGATGACGGGCGGTGGGCCCGGCGCCCGCGACGACCTCGACCCGGTCGCCCGCCTTCACTCCCGCCGCGGCGGCGGTGGCGCTGTCCACGGCGATCTCGCCGGAACCGGACGGCGCGCTGCCGTGGACCTGAGCACCGTCCAGCAGCTTCACCGAGGACCAGCCGTGCCCCGACGCCCGGGGATCCCCGGCCGGTACGACCTGTCCATGGGCGTCGACGAGGGCGGCGGGAAAGCCTATGTCGCCGACCGCCTCGGTGACACCCGGCAACTCGGCCAGTTCGCCGACCAGTTCGGCCGGGACCGTACGACGTTCCGGGAGCGCGATCGGCAGGTCGCCGCTCGGGTGGAACTCCTGGTCGGCCGCGACGACGACGTCCGCGCCGCCGAGACGGCCGACGGGCAGGTGGGAACGCAGGCCGGACTCGGCCAGTACGCCGGTACCGGTGATCAGGGCGGCACCGCCGAGAACCGCGCAGGCCACGGCGATCAGCGCGGTGATCCGGTGTCCGACCATCCTCAGGGCGAGACGGAACATGACTCAGACCCCTGCCAACGCGACGAGACGGCGGGCCAGTTCGGGGGCGGTCGGCTCTTCGAGGGCCTCGACCACCCGGCCGTCGGCCATCACCAGCACGTGGTGTGCCCGGGCCGCGGCGGCCGGATCATGGGTGACCATCACCACCGTCTGGTGCAGGTCGTCGACGAGGTCGCGCAGCAGGCCGAGGACCTCGTGGGCGCTGCGCAGGTCCAGCGCGCCGGTCGGCTCGTCGGCGAACACGACGGCCGGCCTGGCCACCAACGCCCGTACGACGCCGGCCCGTTGCTGCTGGCCACCGGAAAGTTCGGCCGGGCGGTGGGTGAGCCGGTCGGCAAGACCGACCCGCTCCACCAGCGTCCGCAGCCAGTCGTGGTCCGGGGTACGGCCCGCCAGTCGCAGCGGCAGCAGGATGTTGTCCGCGATGCTGAGCGAGGGGATCAGGTTGTACGACTGGAACACGAAACCGACGCGTTCCCGGCGCAGTTCGGTACGGCGGGTCTCGTTCAGGCCGCCGATCTCGTGGCCGTCGATGCGGACACTGCCCGACGTCGGGGAGTCCAGCCCCGCGGCGCAGTGCATCAGCGTGCTCTTGCCGGAGCCCGAGGGGCCCATCACCGCGAGGAACGTGCCGTGTGCCACGGTCAGCGACACCTCGTCGAGGGCGCGTACGCCTCCCGCGTACTCCTTGACGACCCGGTCCAGGGTGATGGCCGGCGCCGACGCGTCGTGTGCGGTGGCCGCCGGGCGGCGGGTCCGGGCGAAGGCGGCGTTCATCGACGGCCCCGCAGGTGGCGCACGGCGAGGGTGCCCGCGCCGAAGAGGGTGACCACACCGCAGGCCAGGTGCACCCAGGTGTCCGCTTCGGCGTAGGTGGCCACCGTGTTGGCGACCGCGCCGGCCACGACCAGGACCCAGAGCAGCGTACGGACGACCTCCCCGCCGGTGACGGCGGGCGACGACGCTTCGTGCGTGCCGTCGGCGGGGGTGGTGAGGCGGTAGGGGTCGGTGGTCGCCATGGGGCTTCTCCCGTGGTGCTGAGCGGCGGGTCCGGGGGTTCCGGCTGACGTCACCGAAGCTACGGATCGACACCCCTCCCGGCCGATCCCGCAGCCCGCCGGGTCCGAGGTACAGCAGGCTGTACCTCCGCTCCTCGGCTGACGGCGAACTGGTGGGCGTCATAGGGTCGTTCGCGAAGCGGGTGCACCTCGCGAAACGCGGCGGCGCGAAACACGGCTGAAGGGAGGGGGAACGGATGGCGGTCCAGCAGGACGCGACAGCCGGTGACGGGCGGGTGGGCCTCGGGGACACCGTCGTACGGACCACGAGTGCGGCCGGCGCAGCAATCGCACAACTCGTCTCCGGGCTCGGTACGGCCTTCCTCGCGCTGCTCGTGCTGCTCTGGCTGGCGGTCACGGCCGTGACGAGCCCGGTCGGGGTGGGACTGTTCATGGCGCCCGCGGTCCTGAGCGCGCTGCACGCCCTGGCCGGCCGGGAACGCGCCCGGCTCGGCCGCCGGGGTCCCGAGGTCATCGCCCCGGAACCTCCGCCGACACGGCTGCGGCTCGCCCTCGTCGACCCCACCACTCGACGGGAGCTGCGCTGGCTGGCCCGGCACGCCACCCTGGGGTTCCTCCTAGGGCTCCTCGGTGTCCTGCTGCCGGTCATCGCCGCGCGCGACAGTCTCTTTCCGCTGTACTGGAAGCTCTTCCCCGAGGACACGACCGCCACGTCCGTGGGGCTCGGTCACGCGCACTCCTGGCCACAGGCGCTCGCCGTGGTCATGCTGGGCGTGGGCTGGACCGCCATCATCCTGGGGCTCGGCCCCGGCATGGCCCGTTCCCAGGCCCGGCCCGGACGCCTGCTCCTCGCGGCCGGACCGGAAACGGATCTGTCGCTCCGCGTCGCCGAACTCACCGCCACCCGTGCCGCCGCCCTGGACGCCCACGCCACCGAGCTGCGCCGCATCGAGCGCTCCCTGCACGACGGCACCCAGAACCGGATCGTCTCCGTCACCGTCCTGCTCGGCGCCGCCCGCCGCATGATGGCCCGCGACCCGGCGGGCGCCGACGAACTCCTCGAACGCGCCCAGTCCGCCGCCGAGCAGGCCCTCGCGGAGCTGCGCACGGTCTCCCGGAGCATCCTGCCCCCGGTGCTGGACGACCGCGGACTGGCCGGCGCGCTCTCGGGGCTCGCCGCGAACTGCGCGGTGCCCTGCCGGATCGACGTGGCGGTACCCGAACGGTGTGCCGCCTCCGTCGAGGCGACCGCCTACTTCATCGTGGCCGAGGCTCTGACCAACATCGCCAGACACAGCGGCGCCGCAAGCGCCACCGTCACCGCGCGCAGTCGCGGCGGGCGCCTCCACCTGTGCGTCGAGGACGACGGCCGGGGCGGCGCGGACGAGGACGGCGGCTCCGGGCTCACCGGCATCCGCCGCCGGATCGCGGCGCACGACGGCACTCTCTCCCTGGCCAGCCCGCCCGGCGGCCCGACAACCCTGAAGGCGGACCTTCCCTGTGGATCGTGACATACGGATCGTGATCGCCGAGGACGACCCCTTGCTGCGCGAGGGCCTCGCTCTGCTGTTGCGTGCAGAAGGCCTCGACGTGGTGGCCACCGCGGGCACCCCGGACGAGGCGCTGGCCGCCGTCGACGAACACAAACCGGACGTGGCCATCCTCGACGTACGGATGCCGCCGACCCACACCGACGAGGGGATCGTCGCGGCGGTCGAGGCCCGGCGCCGGCAGCCCGGCCTGGCCGTTCTCGTGCTGTCCGCGTACGTCGAGCAGTCCTTCGCCACCGAGCTGCTCACCGGCGGTGTGAGCGGTCTCGGCTACCTGCTCAAGGAACGCGTCGGCCGGGTGGAGGAGTTCCTGGACGCGTTGCGGCGCGTGACGGACGGCGGTACCGCCATCGACCCCGAGGTCGTCGCCCAGCTCTTCACCCGCTCCCGCCAGGACACCCGCCTCGACCGGCTCAGCCCCCGCGAGCGGGACGTACTCGCTCTGATGGCCGAGGGGCTCGGCAACACCGCCGTCGCCGAACGGCTCGTCGTCACCGAGGGCGCCGTCCACAAACACATCCGCAGCATCTTCGCCAAACTCGACCTGTCACCGACGGACCGGTTGGACCGGCGGGTCGCCGCGGTCCTGCGGTATCTGGAGGATCCACGACGTACGGCCTGAGCACAGCGGACTCCACCACCGACCGACCTGACCGGCCGCCCCGAGCGGTTTCTGCCGTCAGGATGCCGTGTCCGGCTTGCTCCCACGGCGCAGTACACGGGCGCACCAGCCGATGATCAGGGCGTTGACCAGTGCTCCGAGAACCATGGAGAGCAGGAGCATTCCGCTGTGTTCGGGCAGGACGAGCAGTACGAGACTTGCCGGCATGGTGGCGAACAACGGGATGACGAACGCCAGGGACCCTTCCGAGCTGACCACGAGTGCCCATACGAACAGCAGGACACAGGCCGTCAGATAGATCCGTGCCGCGAGGGTGCCGAGCGCACGGCGCACGCCGCGTAGGAGGAAGAGACCTGGACGGGACATGGTGACGGGCTCCTGGACGGTGATGGCCGATGGGCTGTCAGGCGGGTGAGTGCGGCGGGTTGGGGTGGGCGAGGCCGAGGTCGTAGGCGAGGATCGTCGCCTGGACCCGGTCGCGCAGTCCGAGTTTGCGGAGCAGCGCGTTGACATGGGACTTCACCGTGCCGACGGTGATGCCGAGGTGCTCGGCGATCTCCGTGTTGGTGAGTCCGGCGGCGATCAGGCCGAGGACGCCGCGCTCACGGTCGGTCAGGGTCTTCAGCTCGCGAGCGGTGCTGCCGTCCGGGAGCCCGGTGCCCGGCCTGGACGCGTAGTGGCCGATGAGCCGGCGGGTGGCGGACGGGGCGAGGACGCTCTCGCCGGTGGCCACCACCCGGATGCCGCTCAGCAGTTCCCCGGGGTGTACGTCCTTGAGGAGGAAACCGGAGGCGCCGGCGCGCAGTGCGTCGAACACGTATGCGTCGAGGTCGAAGGTGGTCAGCACCAGGACGCGGGGTGCGTCGGGGCGGCCGGTGATGATCCGGGTGGCGGCGATGCCGTCCACTTCGGGCATGCGGACGTCCATGAGGACCACGTCGGGTGCCAGTTCCTGGGCGAGCCGTACCGCCTGGGCGCCGTCGGCGGCCTCGCCGACGACCGTCATGTCCTCCTCGGCGTCGATCACGGCGGCGAACCCCGCCCGTACGATGCCCTGGTCGTCGACGACCAGCACCCTGAGGCTCATCGTTGTTCCTCCTCGTCGTTCCGCGGCACATCCGGCGCCTCGGTCAGCGGCAGCCGGACGCGTACCGGGCCCGGCCTGCCGACGGTGACCGTCCCGCCGGCCATCGCGGTCCGCGCCGTCAGTTGTTGGTACAGGGCGGGACGCACGGTGTCCGGAAAGCCGGTCGCCGTGATCGTCAACATGGCGTCGTCCGCGTCGAGTTCCACCGCCATCGGCTGGTCGCCGCCGGCCGCGAGCACCGTTTCGCACGCATGATAGGCAGCCAGATCCACGGTGGTGGGCAGCCGTCTCGGTATCCGGTCGGTCAGCCGTATCTCCACGTCGCGGCCGGTGGCCCGGATCTGATGGCCGAGGAGGTCGAGCGCCTGGAGGGTGGGCTGAGGACGCAGCGCGGGCGTGGCCTCGCCGTCCCGGACCGTGTCGAGCAGGGCACGCATCGCGGCGAGAGCCTCGCGGGCACGTTCGGCGACCTCGGCGAGCCGGCCCGCCTCGGCCTGCGCGACCATGTCGGCGGTGCGCGCCAGCACGGTCGTCTCCAGCCCGGTGGCGATCCGGCGACGCTCCGCCCAGGCGTCCCGTACCGCCTCCTCGGTCCACGTCGCCAGGTGTTCCGTCTGCGCACTGCGGTCGGCTCGGCGGCGACGCCCGAGCAGGGTCCCGCCCCACCATGCCGCGCCGACCACCAGGGCCGCCTGGGCGCTCGCCGCCGCGGCGAGCGCCCAGAGGGGGAGGGACGCACCCCGGTGCACCAGGGCGGCGGTCGTGGCCGCAGCGTGCACCACCACGGCCATGACCGGGCCGGCCCACAGCGGCAGCCACGGGCCCGCTTCGGTGACGGACGGACCGGTGGCGGCCGCGCGGGCCGTGGCGGAGACGACCATCGCGCAGGTGGCGGCCATGCTGAGCAGTGGCGGCAGGAGCACCCAGCCGGTGTAGTCGCCCATGGACATCGCCACCGGCCAGAGCAGAACCAGACCCAGCACGACGCCCTGGGCGGCGCGGGGCGCCCGGCGCCGCCACAGCAGCGCGAGCGCCTGCCCCACGGCCAGCAGCGCGAAGAGCACCCCTGCCGATACTCCCGGACCGGTCGACGCGGATTCCGTCCCTGTGCGCAGCAGGGGAAGCAGCGGTTGCACGACGAGGCCGACGGCGGCCGTCAGCTGCGCCAGTCGGTACTGCCACGGGACCGACCGCCGCACCGAGGCGGCGGCGACCCGTCCGGGCAGGACCGCGCTCACCTCCCACCCCCCCTCCGCCGTCGGGCCGCTGGTCAGGGTGCCGCCCACCTCCCGCGCCCGCGACCGAAGAAAGCCCTGGCCGCGCCCCGAGCCGAGATCGGCGCCGTGCGCCGGCGACCCGGCCGGCGGTGCGGCGCTGGTGACGACGACCTCCGTGCGGGCGTCGCCGTACCGGCACGTCACGGTGGTGAACGCACCGGGCGCGTGCCGCGCCACATTGGTCAGCGCCTCGCGCACGATGCCGTACGCCGCGTCCGCGACGGCACCGTCCGGCAGTGCGTCGATCTCGCACTCCACGCGCCGGCCCAGCTGGGAGAACCCGGAGACCAGACCCAGCAACCGCTCCCTCGGCGACGGCTGCTGTTCCCGTGAGGGCGCCGGCGCCCGTACCGCGCCGAGCGCGCGGGTGACCTCACGGCCTGTCTCGGCGGCGAACCCGAGGGCTTCGTCGACCAGTTCGGGACGACGGTCGCGCAGCCCGAGCGCCGCACCCGCCGTGACGACCACGGCCGTCAGATGGTGGGCGCTGACGTCGTGCAACTCCCTTTCCATCCGCCGCCGTTCGGCTGCCGGAAGCCGGTGCCGCTCAAGCTCGGCCCGCTTCAGCCGCTGCTCGGCGGCCTGCCGTGTGCGCAGGTTCCGTCGTACCAGGATTCCGGCGGCGGACGCGGCGGCGTACAGCACGGCCGTCAGAACGACGTCGAGTCCGTTGCGGTCGCTGAGCCCGTGCAGGCTGATGCTGTACAGGGACTGCCAGCAGGAGAGTGCCATCACGCACAACAGGGCGGTGAAGGTGTCGCGTTCGCCGGCCACCGTGAACAGGGCCAGGGCCACACCCGCCGTCCCCAGCACGGCCATGGCCCCGGTGGGCAAGGGGCCGGAGCCCAGGGCACAGGACGCGGCGACCACGACGAGGGCGATCACCGGTTTCGAACGGCGCAGGGAGAGCGCGGCCGTCACCAGCCCGGCGACGAGGGCCGCCACGAAAAGGGCGGATCCCGCCGGAACGCTCCCGCGGATCAGGTCCGCCCCCGGCCACACCGTGGCCTGGGCGCCGAGCAGCACGAGGGGCAGCAGCCGGTCATCGGTTCTCTTCATAAGAGATCGAGGTTATGGCCGCAGGTGAGCGGCTGTCCTCGGACTTGAGGCGGACAGCGTTCTCTTACCTGGGGTGCAGACGTTGCACCCGTGGTTCGACACGGCAATCGTCCCGCGGCGTGAGGATCACGCCATGTCCCCGGCCATAGGCTCGATCACATCGGGAAAGCAGCCGGCCACCGGTTCTTCTGCGCCTTCCCGTCCATCGAAACTCCACTCGCCATCAAGGGGATCCACCATGTCCAAGCGCGTTCTCGTCTCGTCCGTCATCGGCGCCGTCGCCCTCGGTGCCATCGCCGTCGGCGGCTTCGCCATGGCCTCCACCGCCACGCGGCCGACCGTGGAGAACGGTTCCGCCGGTTACGTCGCTCCGTCCCGGCAGAGCGCGGGGAAGCTCTCGTACACCGCGGACGTGAGCGACGACTCAGGTGTCCGCGAGCTCAGGGTCATCGCGTGGCCGGTGAGTTCCGAGCTCGACCCGACCGAGTCGGAGCTGCGGTACGTGGACAGGGCCAAGTGCCGCAGCATCTCGGAGGAGACGTCCCGTTGCACCTACACCCTGAAGGTGACGCAGCGGGACGCGGCCGACCTCACGGAAGGCCCCTGGCAGGTGTCGGTGCTGGCGACGGCGAAGGACGGCGACACGAAATTCGTGCCCCACGCGGCCACGGTCGACGTCACCCGCTGACCCGCCACCAGGGCCGGATTCCTCCCGGAGGGAGGCCGGCCCCGGTCACGCCGCCCGTGCATCGTCGCGGCGGTGACTCAGCCCCGCTCGCGTCTGCGCAGGGCGGCGGCCTCCTCCGCGTACTTGACGAGCAGGCGGGCGAGCTGGAGGCGTTCGTCCGCGGGCCAGTCCCGGGTGATGTGCTCGAACGCCTGGCGCTGTTCCGCCGCGAACCGGCCGCGCAGCGCCTCGCCTTCCGGGGTCAGTTTCAGCATGGTGCGCCTGCCGTCCTGCTGGGACGCCTCCCGCCTCAGGTACCCGTGCTGGATGCAGTCGGACACCATGCGGCTGGCGACCGACTGGTCCGCTCCGAGTTCCTCGGCGACCGCGCCCACGGTCGTCTCGCCCGTCCGCTCGGCGACGACGTTGAGCACCAGGTTGCGGGAGAGGTCCTTGCCGGAGGACGGGGCACGTCGTCTGAGCCGCGAGAACGCCGGCCCGACGCTGTCGAGGACCGCGTCGTCGTCCTGGTGTCCGTGCTCACTTCTATCTGCCATGGCACAACTGTAACGGCACAAGAATATGTAGAGCATATAGCAAATGCATGCTCTACTACATATAACGGTCTCGAGGTGCCACCGCCTGCCTGCCGCCGGTGAGCAAAGACCCCATTGCCACATCGGCCACACGCTCGGCATCCGCGCGGCCTGGCGCCCGGGGCACCTGCCGCCGGGCCGTGTGACCTGCGGGGCCCGCCCTGGCCGGGACCCACCTGCCGCCAACCCGGCAGCACGCCGCTCCACCGCCCGTCCGCCCCGTGCACACCACCGAACCGGAGTGATCCCATGACCAGCAGGCACACCCCTCGCATCGCCGTCATCGGTGCCGGACCGGCGGGACTGGTCTGCGCCCGTGTCCTGCAGCGCCACGGCATCGAGGTCACCGTGTACGAGTCGGACACCGCGGCCGATGTCCGCGAGCGGGGCGGCATCGTCGACCTGCACGCGGACCTCGGTCAGCGGGCCCTGCGCGAAGCCGGTCTGACGGCCGAACTCCACGCCGCCGCAAGTCCCTCGGAACCGGGCAGGCGCATGTTCACCCCGCAGGGCCAACTCGTCGTCGACGACGAGTTCGACGGGCCCGGCGAGGACGAGGGCGCGCCCTCCGTGATCGACAGGGACCGGCTCCACGCACTGCTGGCCGCCTCCCTGGAACCGGGCACCGTCCGCTGGGGCCACCGGCTCCTCTCGGCCACCCCCGACGGCAACGGCACCCACCGGCTCGAATTCGACGACGGCTCCGCGGCCGAGACCGATCTGGTCATCGGCGCCGACGGAACCTGGTCCACGATCCGCCCCCTGGTCAGCGCCGCCACTCCCGCCCATGCCGGGGTCACGTTCGTCGAGGCGTGGTTCCACGATGTGGACCGTGACCATCCGGCGGTGGCCCAACTCGTCGGCTCCGGCCAGATGTTCGCCACGGGCGACGGCAAGGGCCTGATCGGGCGGCGCGACGGCGAGCACATCCGCGCCCGCATCGTCCTGTGCGACGAGCCCGGCCGGCGGCGCGCCACCGACATCGCCCCAGCCGGCACCGCGGCCGTCCGCGCCGAACTGCTCAAGCGGTTCGCCGGCTACCACGAAAGGCTGCGCGTGCTGATCACGGACAACGACGGCCCGTACACCCACCGGCCCGTGCACGTCCTCCCGCAGCCCCACACCTGGCCGCACACCCCCGGCGTCACCCTGCTCGGCGACGCCGCCCACCCGGGGTCCCCGTTCCGTGGCGACGGCACCGGCCACGCCATGCTCGACGGCGCCGAACTCGCCCTCCTTCTGGCCCGCCCCGACGGCCCCGGCCGGGCCGTCGCCGCCTACGAGACCACCATGCGGGCACGGAGGGCGATGAACCGCGACGGCGACGCGACGCCCGCCCGGATCTTCCGAAGGACCAGCCGCGACCGCTCCGCCCTGGCCGACTTCGACACGGCCGGGTACGAGCCCGGCCGCCACGGGGACGGTCTTCGGACCGTACAGGTGAACCGAACCCGTCCTCCGCTCGTCGGGCTCGACGGAGGCCGCGGTACCGCGGCCGCCGCCAGGCCGCCGCCGGACTGGAGGACAAGGTCAAGGCCCTCGTCTACATCGAGCCGGACAAGTTCCACCAGCAGTTCGCCGCGGACGTACCGGCGGACAAGGCGCGGCTCATGGCCACCGGGCAGTGGCCGCCCAGCGCTTCATGTCGCACCGGACGCACGCGCACACGACCGAGATCGGCGCGTCACACGCGGTGCCCGTCTCCCGCCCCGACGCCGTGACCCGCATCGTCGAGAAGGCGGCCCGCACGGTCCGCTGACCGCACCCGGCTCCGCCTCCCCGCACCGCAGCCCACACCACAACCCATACCGAAAGGCAGCAACCACCATGCCGTTCATCACCGTCGGCCAGGAGAACTCCACCAGCATCGACCTCTACTACGAGGACCACGGCACCGGACAGCCGGTCGTGCTCATCCACGGCTACCCGCTCGACGGCCACTCCTGGGAGAAGCAGTCCGCCGCCCTGCTGAAGGCCGGCTACCGCGTCATCACCTACGACCGGCGCGGCTTCGGCCGCTCCAGCCAGCCCACCACCGGCTACGACTACGACACCTTCGCCGCCGACCTCGACACCGTCCTGACCACCCTCGACCTCACCGAAGCCGTCCTCGTCGGCTTCTCCATGGGCACCGGCGAAGTAGGCCGCTACCTGGGCACCTACGGCTCCACCCGGATCGCCAAGGCCGCCTTCCTCGCCTCCCTGGAACCCTTCCTGCTCAAGACCGACGACAACCCCGGCGGCGTCGACGGCAGCGTCTTCAAGGACATCGAGCAGGCCGTCACCGCCGACCGCTACGCCTACTTCACCGCGTTCTACGAGAACTTCTACAACCTCGACGAGAACCTCGGCACCCGCATCAGCGAGGAGGTCGTGCGGGCCGGCTGGAACACCGCCGCCGGCGCCTCCTGGTACGCGTCCCTGGCCTGCGTCGCCACCTGGAGCACCGACTTCCGCGCCGACATCCCCAAGATCGACGTACCCGCACTGATCCTGCACGGCACCGCCGACCGCATCCTGCCCATCGAGGCCACCGCCGAGCCGTTCCACAAGGCACTCCCCCAGGCCGACTACGTCGTCATCGACGGCGCTCCGCACGGCCTGCTGTGGACCCACGCCCAGGAAGTCACCGACGCCCTGCTCACCTTCCTGGCCAAGTGACCGGCTCCCGGCGGTCTTCCGCCGCCGGGCGGCCAGTGCCGCCGAGACGGCGGGCGACAGCCGAGCGCGGGAATCACGGGCGCGGCGCCGGGGACGTCTACGTGGAGGGGCGCGGTCGGTCCGCCGCACCAGAAGGTCCTTGTAACTGCGGCTACCGTTTGGGTCCAGCGACGGCGTAGACCGCGGTGCCGGCGATTGTGAGGACCAGGGCCGTCCAGGTGCCCGCGGCCGTGCCGGGCGGCAGCAGCATCCAGCCGACCACCTGCGTCGCCACGCCTGTCGGGGGCGGAGCGAAGAGTGACATCGCCAGCCAGGTGATGGACGGCGTCCACGCGTACCGCGCGCCGCAGGCCGTCGCCCCGATGGCGCAAAGACCCGTCAGGCCCGCGCAGTTGCGGACGACGAACGCGGTGGTGGCCAGATCTTCGCCCGTCGTCCGCACCGCCAGCAGCGCCGTGCCGACGACCGTGCCGATGAGCAGCACATGCACCGCCCTGCGGGGCACCCAGCGGATCGCGGCCGTCCGGTCCAGCGCGAGGTCCTGTCCGCCGAGCCCGATCGAGGCCGCCATCACCCCCGCGGCGAGGGCGAGCGTGGGCAGCCGCGGATCACCGGGTCCCGCGTCGCCGTCCGGGGCCAGCGCCCACACCGCCATCGCGCTGATCACCACCGCGGCGAACGACGCGGGCACCTGCCGTGAGCGTGCGTACAGCGTCAGCCATCTCACCGGGACGCACCGCCGGCCAGGATGTCGAGAGGGTCGCCCTCGCAGGAGACCGCGGCGGCGTGCATCACGCTGATCCGCGAGAGCTGTTCGGCCCGCGGCAGCGTCTTGAGCTCCTTCCACACCGGCCGGGCCAGTTCGAGCTGGTCGCGCGAGGAGTAGACGCTGCCACCGAGCAGTCTGAGGTCCCCGAGGACCCAGCCCGCCGCGATGCTCTGCGCGGCGGCCTCGCGGAGTGTGCCGCTCTCGCCGTCGCTGCGGGGGGAGCAGACCGGAGCCATGCCCTGGGCGAGCAGGACGCGGGTCAGCTCCTCGCCCTCGGCGCCGGCGATCACCCAGTCGTCGAAGTCGACGAGCACGGCGCCGCGGGGCCGTTCCGGCGTGGCGCCGAGAGCCCGTCGGACGGTGCTCTCACGGATCGAGTCCGGCGCCCGGCTGCCCAGGACGTCGTGCAGCAGGACCAGCGCCTTCGTGCCGGGGCCCGCGAGGTCGTCGAGTCGTGACTGCCGCACCTTGGTCACGCACACCGGACCGTCGCACACCATCGCCGCGGCGGCCTCGTCGACGACGTACGTCCGGCGCGGGTCGGAGGGGAGGACGAGCAGGGCGACCGCCGCGCCCGCCAGCACGGGCGTCAGGGCGAGCAGCCGTGCGCGCGGGGTCACCGCGGCCAGCAGTGCGAAGCCCGTCGCGGCCATGCCGAGCAGCCAGAACGTCTGCCCGAGGTGCACGGAGGCGGCGGGCGTGAGAAGCACGTCGTGTACCTCCGCCACCGCCGGTGACAGCAGTGAGACCCGGTTCGGCACCGCGGCCGTCGGTATCCCCGCCTCCATCGACTGCTGCAGCAGGTTGATGAACACGAAGGCCCCCACGGCCAGCGCGGGCGGGGTGAGCGGGGACGGCAGGGCCCGCCCGACTCCCATACCCAGTACGGCCCCGGCGACCAGGGCGAGTGCCCCCACCAGCGAGATCGGCAGCCATCCGAGGTGCGTGTACTCGGTGTCCGCGAGCATCACCTGGGCCGCACCCTGGAGGACGAGGAGCGCGAAGGCCGAGGTCACCGTGATCGCGGTCGTGCCCGCCAGCGTGGCCGCGCGGTGCCAGGCGGGCCGCGGTGTGCTCGTCAGCAGCTCGGACGTTCCCGAGCGGTGGTCGCGCAGCCCCTGGAGTGCCCCGAGCCCCACGACCAGCGGCCACAGAAAGACCAGCAGGAAGCGCGTCCACAGGGCCATGGACGTCCACTGGGCCGTCCACAGGGCGGTGCCCTTCCACCACGGACCGCTCAGCAGGTACAGGAACGCCGGCGCGGTCGTCAGGACCACCGCCCCGGCCCACGGGGCGACGGAGCGCCTCAGCTCGATGCGCAGGACGCGGACGCTCACCACGTGCCCCTTTCCTGCTCGGTGCTGAGCAGCAGCGCCGAGTAGCCGCGCTCCAGCGGGCTGTCGCCCACGTGCTCCGGGCCGCCCATCGAGGCCAGCTCGTCCGGAGGTCCCTGGAAGACCAGCCGGCCCTCGGCGAAGAGCACCACGTCGGTGCACGCGGCGGCGACGTCCTCGACCAGATGGGTCGAGACGACCACGCACGTGTCCTCGCCCAGTTCTTGCAGCAGTTTGCGGAAGCGCAGCCGCTGCGCCGGGTCCAGGCCGACCGTCGGCTCGTCCAGCAGCAGGATCGCCGGGTCGTTGACGATGGCCTGGGCGATGCCGAC
The DNA here is from genome assembly GCF_036063235.1 of Streptomyces sp. NBC_00386. Lineage (NCBI taxonomy): Bacteria > Bacillati > Actinomycetota > Actinomycetes > Kitasatosporales > Streptomycetaceae > Streptomyces > Streptomyces sp. NBC_00386. Next base: position 7,833,765 of record NZ_CP107950.1, on the reverse strand, counting down.
CCGTCGCACCATGCCGCCCGACAGAGCCTTCATCCTCTCGTCGGCGCGGTCCGCCAACCCCACCCGTTCCACGGCGCGTTGCACCGCGGCGGGAATGTCCGCCCTGGGCACCTCCTTCAACCACGCCATGTACTCGATGAACTCGCGCGCCGTGAACCGTCTGTAGTAGCCGAACTCCTGGGGCAGATAACCGATCCGGCGGCGCAGCGCACGCTGCTCGCCCGAGCGGCCCGCGGGCTCGCCGAGCATTTCGAGGGTGCCCTCGGTGGGGCGCAGTACGGTGGCCAGCGTTCGGATGAGGGTGGTCTTTCCCGCCCCGTTGGGTCCGAGGAGACCGTGTACGCCGGTGCCCAGAGACAGGTCGAGCCCGTCGACGGCCATCCGTTTCCTTCCGACCTTGACCTTCAGCCCGGTGGCCCGGATCTCCCAGGCGTAGGCCGTCGGTGCGATGTCGGCCGCGCTCACGGCGGACGTCATATGGTGTTCCTTTCCGATGGTCATCGATGGGCTCCCAGCACGGAGTACGCGTCCCTGCGGACGATCACGACACCGACGCCGAGCGCGAGGATCAGGCCCCACACGGGCAGACCGTCCGTCCGCAGGGCGAAGGCCGTACGGCCGGCGGCCAGGGTCGGTGCCACGATCACGGCGGCCCACAACGCCACCAGCGCTACGGCGGCGCGGGTCACGCCGATGACGCCGCCGAGCGCCAGAGCCGTCGAGGTGAAGGCGAGGCAGGGCAGCAGCCACTGCGCGGCCGTCGTCCCCGTCACCCATCCGCCCGCCAGCAGCGCGGGGACGACCACGACGAGTACGGACGCGGTGCGCCGCAGCAGCAGGTGGAGCCCGGCCCTGGGCACGGAGGCCGTCAGTTCGTACGCCGGGTCCAGGCCGCGCGACCACGACGCCGCGACGCCGAGCACGGGCAGGACCGGGGCGAGCAGCAGCACCAGCGACACCTCGCCGGTACCGGTGCCGGCCACGTCCAGCAGCAGTGCGAGCAGCGTCACGCTCGCGACCATGGCCAGCCACGGCACCATCACCGGCGTCGTCCACACCGACAGCCGCGCCGACCAGCGCCTGCGCGGCGGCATCGCGACGGCCGTGGCCAGCCGGGGCTCCAGGCCGGACCACACGGTGCCGACCAGCGCCGCCACGGCGGGCGCCTCGGCCGTGACGGCGGTCGACAGCCGGTCACGGCACACCCGGCACGCCTCCAGGTGGGCCTCCAGGGCCCACACCTCGTCAGCGGCGAGGTCCATGTCACCGCGCGCGTAACCGTCGATGATCCGCATCGACGCGTGCTCCACACTCATGTCAGCGCCTTCCGCATCACGTTCCGGGCCCGGCGGGCACGGGTCTTGACCGTGCCCTCGGGCAGCCCGAGCAGCACCGCGGTCTCCCGGACGGACAGCCCGTCGAGCACCATGGCCTGCAGTACCTGTCTGAGCTCCGGCGCGAGACGCCGCAGCGCGTCGCCGACGTCACCGCCGACGGTCGCCGCGAGCACCTCGTCCTCGGCGGCGGGCACCGCGTCGGGCAGAGCGGCGGTCGGCGGCGGCTCGGCGTGGTGCGCCCTGCGCCGGAAGGCATCGACGAGGCGGCGTGCCGCGATGGTCCACAACCAGCCGACGGCCGTCCCGCCCACCGAGGACCCCGCGAACGCACCCGCCGCGCGCCACACCGCCAGATACGTCTCCTGCATGACCTCGGCGACGATCTGGTCGTCCGCGCAGCGGCGGCGCAGCCGCACCGCCATCCATGGCGACGTACGCCGGTACAGCTCCTCGAACGCGGCACGGTCGCCCCTGGCCACCAGCCGGACGAGACGTTCCTCGTCCGGTTCGCCGGGTGCCTTCATCACTGATCTCACACCCTCTAGACGCCCGGCCGGGACGACGGGTTTTACCCTCGGCGTGATCCCCGTCACGCACGGGGACGGGCGACCGGAGTGCGCCGGAGTGTCAGCGAGGCGGGCGCACCCTGGCCTTCCCGGCCCGGTTCGAGCCGGTCCGAGCAGCACTGGCGGCGCACATCGAGTCCGGTGACGAACCGGGGGCGTCGATCGCCGTCGATGTCGACGGAGTCATGGAAATCGGCACATGGGGTGGGCACGCCCGACACTCCCATATCTCTGGACCGTCCCCTCTTCACCCAGCGGTGGCTCGATCTCACGTTCATCCACTGGGCCGTCGAACCCGACGCCGTTGCCGGGCTGTTGCCGAGCGGGACCGTCCCCGATACCCATCACGGGGCTGCTCCCGGTACCGAAGCGCAGCGTCGAACGTCGTAGCCGACTCCGCAGGCCAGCAACCCAACCCCGAGACCCCCTTCATGACGTACGTCCCGAGGTCGTCGGCCTCGACGGGTCCCGGCAGCGAGCCGCCCTCGCGCAACGGCGTGATGCAGCGGGAGGCGTTCACTTCCTTGAGCATCGCCGCAGGGTCGGTGGGGTGATCCCGCCCGGGGGACGCGACCCGGTGATGGTGACGGGAGCGGTGCCCGGTGTCCGGGGCGAGGGCGGATCGTGACCGCACACACCCGGCTGTCGGCGCGCTGTGGATCGGGTCAAGAAGTCGCCATTGCCTGAACAGCACGCGCTGGTGGACCGTACCTCTGAGCAGATCCAGATCATGTCCGCTGAAGGGAAAGCCAGCATGACCAGCGAATCGCTTCACTCCGCGCAGACACCTGCCCGACGCACCGTCGTGGCGGCGGTCGGCGCGGCAGGGCTCGCCGTCGCGCTGACCGCGTGCGGGGCGGACGACAAGGCCTCCGACACCGTGGGCTCCGACAACGGCGCCGCCGGGAACGCCGCCGGCACGGAACTCGCCAAGACCGGCGACATCCCGGAGGGCGGGGGCAAGGTCTTCGCCGACAAGGGGGTCGTGGTGACCCAGCCGACGGCGGGCACGTTCAAGGCCTTCTCGTCCAAGTGCACCCATCAGGGCTGTGCGGTCAAGGGCATCGCGAACGGCGTCATCACCTGCCCCTGTCACGGCAGCGAGTTCTCCGCCACCGACGGCAGCGTGAAGAAGGGGCCCGCGACGACCGGGCTGGCCGCCGCGGACATCACCGTCGACGGGGACGCCATCAAGCTCGCCTGACCGCCGGTGCCGGCCGCGGGCCACGCGCGGCGCCGAAGCGTCAGCGTCGTCGTTCGAAGCAGGCGAGCACCTCGTCGGTGGTCGTGATGGTGGCGACCAGCGCGAGGGTGTTCCGGACCATCGCGGGGGTGTACTCGGAGGGCACCCCCGCGATGGCGTCCGCGGGGACGACGACGGTGTAGCCGCGGTTCACGGCGTCGAACACGGCGTTGGGAACGGCGATGTTGGCCGAGACTCCGGTCACCACGAGGGTGCGGCAGCCCAGGTTGCGCAGCAGCGGGTCGACGTCGGTGCCCGAGATCGGCGACAGACCGTGCAGCCGGCGTACGACGAAGTCCTCCTCGGCGACCTCGACGGGCGGCGCGATCCGCACGGCCGTCGTGCCGGTCAGCTGGCGCACGGGCAGCCGTTCGGCCGCCCGGAACAGCCGGGCGTTGCGGTTGGCGCCGCGGCCGTCCGGGCGGCGCTCGGCGACCGCGTGGATCACCTGCACCCCGCTCTCGTGCGCGGCGCCCACCAGCCGGGCGATCCGGCCGAGCGCTCCGGACGACCTCGCCTCCTGGGCGAGTTCGGGCAGCGCGCTGTCCGGACCCACGACGCCCTGCTGGCACTCCACGGTGAGCAGTACCGTGCCGGCGGGGTCGAGGAGTTCACTGAGGTGCTCGAACGACGGCATGGCTCTCCTTGTCGTCGCGGTTCGGGACGGCGGAGCGTAACGACCATTGCGCGAGGACGGAAGACGGCTCATGATTTCCTGACGGAACGTCAGAAAGCTTTACCGGAAGCTTCGGCGGACAGAGCCGGTACACACGACAAGATCGGCAGGACCTGGCCGATACACAGGACAAGAGGGGACCGTATGACCGTCACGCAGCGCAGGGGCCGGAAGATCATGATGACTCCCGGTGAACTGGACGAGTTTCTCACCACCCAGCGCACCTGCCGTGTCGCCTCCGTGTCGAAGGACGGAGTCCCGCACGTGAGTGCCCTCTGGTTCACCTGGGACGGCACCTCGTTGTGGCTGTACTCGGTGGTGCGCAGCAAGCGCTGGGTGCAGCTGCGGAACGACCCGCGGGTCGCGGTGGTGATCGACTCCGGCGAGGAGTACGGGGAGCTGCGGGGTGTCGAGCTGTCCGGCACGGTGGAGTTCGTCGGCGAGTTCCCGCGCACGGGGGAACTGTGCGCCGAACTCGACGTCCCGGAGACGCTGTTCGCCCGCAAGAACTTCGGCCTGGAGGAGATGCCGCACGACGGCCGGCACGCGTGGATGCGACTGACCCCGGCGGCGATCGCCTCGTGGGACTTCCGCAAGCTCCCCCCGCTGTAGCCGGGTCGAACCCCGTACCGCTGCAGCCGGACCGAACCCGCTGCCGACGCAGCCGGGACCGAACCTCCCCCGGTGCGGCCAGAGCCGAACAGCCCCACCCGAACAGCGGGGGTCGAACAGCCCCCTGCCCGCGCGGCCGGAGTCGAACAGCGCCACAGCGGCAACGGAGCCGGACCGCTTTCGCCTCCCGCTGTTCGCCTCCCGCTACTCGACGGCCGCTCCGGCTCTGCGCAAGGCGTCCACCGCCGCCCTGATCGAGGGTCGGCGGTCGGCGTCGGCCCGCCACACGACGTAGACATGGCGGCGCACACGCTGCCGGACCGGCACCGTGACGACCCCCTCGGGCACCGGACGGCGCCCGAGGAGCGGGGCCACGCACACGCCCAGCCCCGCGGCGACGAGTCCGAGCTGGGTGTGCGTCTCCCCGGCGCGGTGTCCGATGCGCGGCTCGACGCCCTGGGAGCGCAGCGTGAACATCAGCCATTCGTGGCAGAACTCGCCCTCCGCCCAGGTGATCCACTCGTCGTCGGCGAAGTCCCCGAGGTCCACCTCGTCGCGGCCGGCGAGCCGATGGCCGGCCGGCATCGCCACATCGGCGGGGTCGTCGAGGATCGACGCCTTCACCAGTCCGTCGGGCAGGGGCATCGGCTTGTTGTACCAGTCGAGCACGACCGCGAGGTCCAGGTCCCCGCGCACCACTCCCGCGACCCCGGCCTCCGGCTCCAGCTCACTGGAGCGCACCCGCAGTGCCGGGTGCTCGGCACGCAGTTCCGCGAGCGCCGCCGGGAACAGTCCGCGCGCCGCGGTCGGGAACGCGGACAGTCTCAGCTCGCCGGCCACCTGACCGCGCTGCGCCTCCAGGTCGGACTGCGCGAGCTCGATCTGGGACAGGATGCGGGCCGCGTGCTCGGCGAGGAGCCGCCCGGCGTCGGTCAGACGCACTCCCCGGCCGTTCTTGGCGAGCAGTTGCTGTCCCACCTCGCGCTCCAGCTTCGACATCTGCTGGGAGACGGCGGAGGTGGTCACGTGCAGCCCCTCGGCCGCGCCGCTCACCGAGCCGTGCCGGGCGAGGGCGTCGAGGGTGCGCAGTCGCTCCAGATTCAACATGTAAGCAATGCTACGAGATATCGCTTGAGTATTCTCGCTTGTGCTACGAGATTGTTCTGCCTCATTCTTGACCGCATGAGCACCGTCGCCTCCCCCCGCCCCGTCACGCCGAACGGCGTCGCACCCCGCCGCCGCACCGCCCTCGACTGGCGGATCCGCTTCGGCGTCCTGTCGTTGATCTGGGGTTTCAGTTTTCTGCTCATCAAGGTCGGCACCGACGGGTACGCGCCGTTCCAGGTCACCTTGGGCCGGCTGCTGTTCGGAAGCGTGGTGCTCGTGGCGGCGATGGCGGTGAAGCGGGAGCGGCTGCCGCGCGGGGCGCGGACATGGGGGCACCTCGCGGTCGCGGCTCTCCTGCTGAACGCGCTGCCGTTCTCCCTCTTCGCCTACTCCGAGCTGACGATCCCGTCCACGCTCGCGGGGATCTGCAACGCGACATCGCCGCTGTGGGGCATGGCCCTGTCCCTGGTCGCCCTCTCCGAGGACCGGCCGACCCGGCGCAGGGTGGCCGGTCTCGGCATCGGCTTCCTCGGCGTCCTGACGGTTCTCGGTGTCTGGCAGGGCTTCCACGGCCTGGACGCCACGGGCACGGCGATGGCCCTGCTGGCGTCGCTGAGCTATCCGGTCGGCTGGATATACGTCCGCCGGACCCTCGCGGGCACCGGCCACTCGCATCTGTCGATGACCGGCGCCCAACTGCTCCTGGCCACCGCCCAACTGGCTTTCGTCACCCCGCTGTTCACCACGTTCCCGAGCCAGGTCGCATGGGTGCCGCTGCTCGCGATCGCGGCCCTGGGGGCGCTCGGCACCGGTCTGGCCATGCTCCTCCAGTACGGCATCGTCGCCGAGGTCGGCCCGACGACGGCCCAGATGGTCACGTACTTCATCCCGGTCATCGCCACCGCGGCCGGTGTCGCGATCCTCGGCGAGTCCCTTGCCTGGTCGACGCCGGTCGGCGCGGTGATCGTCCTCGCGGGCGCGGCCCTGACCCAGGCGAAGCCGCGCCACTGACACCCGCGGCACCCGCCGCCCACACACACCCGCCGCCCCGGCCGACGCGGCTCAGGGACACAGCTCAGACGTAACGGCGTGCGGGGGCCGGTCCCACGGCGGACGCGACGGCGTCCGCGAGCGGCCCGGCGTCCTCGGGCCGCAGCGTCGAGACAGTGATCCGGATACCCGGCGGCGAGCTCATCCGGAAGCGGGCGCCGGGAGCGACCGCCCATCCGCTGTGCAGCAGCCGGGAGACGGCCCCGGTCTCGTCCGGAACGGGGATCCAGACGTTCATCCCGCTGCGTCCGCGCGCTTCGACACCGCGTTCCCTCAGAGCGTCGATCAGCATGTCGCGGCGCGCCCCGTAGGCCGCCGCAACGGCCCCCGCCTCGACCGTGCCGGAGGTCCACAGGTGGACCACGGCCTTCTGGAGCAGCCGGCTCACCCAGCCGGGGCCGAGCCGCTGCCGCCCGTGCACACGGTCGACCGTGACGGGGTCTCCGGTGAGCACGGCGAGCCGGAGATCGGGCCCGTACGCCTTGGCGACGGAGCGCACGAAAGCCCAGTCGTGTGTGATTCCGGCGAGCGGATGCAACGGCAGGTCGACGATCCGATGACCGTGGTCGTCCTCGATGAGCAGGGTCCGCGGGTACGCGCGGAGCACCGAGCGCAGGTCACTCGCGCGGGCGGCGGTGACCGCGGCGCCGGTGGGGTTCTGCGCCCGGTCGGTGACGATCAGGGCCCGCGCCCCTGCCGCCAGCGCGCGCCGTACGTCGGCGGGAAGCGGGCCGTCGTCGTCGACACCGACCCCGGCCGTACGCAGCCCCAGCGCGGGTAGCAGGTCGAACAGGCTGCCCCAGCCTGGGTCCTCGACAGCCACGGTGTCGCCGGGCCTGAGATGGGCCATCAGGACACGCTCGATCGCGTCGAGCGATCCGGAGGTGACGACGACGGGCCCCTCGGGCACTCCGTCCGCGTCGAGCCCGGCGCGGGCGAGGCGCTCCAGCTCCGGCTCGACGGCGTCCTGCCCGTACTGCACGGGGTCGTGGTCCGACTGCCGGGCCGCCACCGCGAAGGCCTCGGAGAGCGCCGGCAGCAGGGCCGGATCGGGATTGCCCTCGCCCAGGTCCCGCACGCCCTCGGGCGCCTCGACACGCAGGTGTTCCCGGCCCGTGGTGGCCGGCTTCGGGCGCACCCGGCTGCCCCGGCGGCCGTCGGTCTCGATGACCCCGCGTTCACGCAGCGTGCGATAGGCCGCCGCGACCGTGTTCGGGTTGACCCCCAGTTCCTCCGCCAGCTCTCTCATGGGCGGCAGGAGTCGACCCGGCTCCAGATCCCCCGCTCCGACCGCCCGCTCGACGTCGGCGGCAATCTCTGCTGCGCGACGTCCTTCGATCCGATACTCTCCTAGCACAAAAAACATTATGCACTAATGCAATGGAGATGGCGATGTCGGAGACAAGCACCCAGCCGGGCACGACGGGATCCGCTGCCTATACCCCGACCGACCGCACTGTCCCCACCCGCTCCAAGGAACGCGCCGCGTACGACCGGGAGCTGGTGCACGCGATACTCGACGAGGGGTACGTCTGCCATCTCGGGTTCGTCCGTGACGGCGCGCCCGTCGTTCTGCCCACGCTGTACGCACGGGTCGGCGAGCGGCTCTACGTGCACGGCTCGACGGGATCGCGTCCGCTGCGGATGACCGGCCGGACCGATCCCGGGCTGGCCGTCTGCCTGACCGTGACCCACGTCGACGGACTGGTGCTGGCCCGCTCGGCCTTCCATCACTCGATCAACTACCGCTCCGTGGTCGTGCACGGCATCGCCCACGAGGTGACGGACCCGGAAGAGAGGGTCCTGGCGCTGGACGCGCTGGTCGACCACGTCGTCCCCGGCCGCTCGGCCGACATCCGCCCCGCCAACGCCAAGGAACTCGCCGCCACGGCCGTGATCCGCCTGGATCTCGACGAGGTCTCCGCCAAACTGCGCACCGGCGACCCGAGCGACGAGCCCGAGGACCTCTCCCTTCCCCACTGGACCGGTGTGGTCCCGCTGGCCAAGGGGTACGGCGTCCCGGTCCCGGCGGGCGACCTGGCGCCGGGCATCGAACTGCCCGGCTATCTGAAGGCCCTGTGAGCGCCGGAGCAGGTCACCCCGCGGGCTGAGACGGCCCCGCGCACCCTGCGCCTCCGACCGGGACCGGCACCGGCCCCCGCCGGAACCGGTGCCGGTCCCGGGCCGCACGTCAGGGATCGGGGGGTCAGGCGCTCGGCGGTCGCGCGTCAGGGGCCGGGGTCACACGAGAAGCGCCTCCTCGGGCGCCGCGAGCCGTTCGGCGCCCGCGGCGCGCGCCTCCGCCACCGCGAGTCCGGCGACCGAGCCGAGCATCAGCAGGGTGCCGACGAGTGTCGCCGGGGTGAGCCGCTCACCGAGCAGCCCGACGGCGAGCACGGCCGCGCAGACCGGCTCCAGGAGCATGATCACGGACACGGCGGCGGAGCGGACGACGGCGGCGCCGGCGAAGAACAGCGCGTAGGCAAGCGCCGTGGGGACCGCGGCGATGTAGGCCAGCAGCGCCAGCAGGGGAACAGGCTGGGCGGTGTGCGGGATCAGCCCCTCGGCGAGCCCGAGCGGCAGCAGGCACACGGTGGTGACGGCGAACGCCCACACCGTCGTGCTCGACCCGTCGACGCGGCCGTCGCGCCCCCACCACCGGGTGAGCAGCGTCATCGCGGAGTATCCGGCCGCGGAGAACACCGCGAGCAGGACACCCCAGGGGCGCACGGTGGCGTCCCCGCCGCCCAGGACCAGCACGCCGAGTCCGGTCAGCGCCCCGACGACGGCGGCGCTCCCGCCCCGGCCGAGACGCTCCCCCATGGCCAGCCGGGCGCCGACCGCGATGAGAACGGGCCCCGCGCCCAGGGTGACCACGGTCGCCACCGCCAGGCCGGTCGCCTCGACGGCGGCGAAGTAGGCGGTCTGGAAGAGGGCCAGCGCGAGGCCGGTCAGACCGATACGCAGCACCTTGGGGCCGAGGAGTTCCCGCACGGCGGGGCGGGGCCCGCGCCGGCCGGGGAGACGGCGCGGGCGAAGGCCCGGGCCACGGCGCAGACGTACGGCGAGCAGCAGGGCGAGTCCGCCCGCGCAGCGCCAGAAGGAGAGGGCGACCGGCCCCATGTCACTGGCCCGGTAGACCAGTGAAGCGGCGGCGCCCGCGGTGCCCCAGGCGGCACCGGCGACGATCAGATAGAGCAGGCCTCGCCCGACGGGCAGGCCGACAGCGGTGTTCGACACGTGTTCTCTCCGCAGTTCCGCAGAAGTTCGGGAAGGGACCGCGTCGCAGCCGGTGCCACGGGGGCAGGGGCGTACGGAAGGTCCTCGGACTTCTTCTGCGGGCAGCGCCGTTCCGCCCGGCACGGGGCCGGGCGGTGTTCCGGTACGCCCGCCTCAGGCGGCCGGAGGCGGAAGAACGAGCGTCGCAGGCATGATCAGCACTTTAGACGGCCGTTCCGTTGGCCGACAACTCTCGTCCGGTCTCGCTCGTCCCCCGCGCGACCGGCTCCTGCGAGGGTTTCGCCGCGACCGGCTCCTGCGAGGGTTTCGCCGGTGCCGAGGACTGCGCGATGAACGCGCCGAGCAGGACCATCGCTCCGCCGGCGATCTGGGGCACCGAGAGGTGTTCACCCAGCAGCACCCACGCCAGGACCGTGGCGATCACCGCTTCGAGACACGCCACCACGCCCGCGACCTGCGGGGAGAGCCTGCGCACGGAGAGGACACCGGTGACGTAGGCGACGACGGTGGCGACGAGGACGATCCAGCCGAGGAGCAGTGAGGCGGGCACGGACGTCCCGTCCATGTCCGCGCCGCCCCCGAGAACGGACCACCGCATGGTCCAGGGGCGCGCGACCGCGGTCAGCACGAGGGTGCCGACGAGGAGCCCGTACGCGATCACGCCCAGCGGGTCAGGTGCCTCGTCGCCCGCGTCGCTGCCCTGGTCGGACAGGACGAAGTAGCCGACCTGGCAGCAGGCGGCGCCCAGCGCGAGCAGCAGTCCGAGGGCGTCGAAGCCGAGCCCCGACCACACCTCCACCACGCAGGCGAGTCCGCCGGCCGCGAGGACGACTCCGAGAGCCGCGGCACGTGTGACGGGCCGGCGCTGCACGAAGCGCACCCAGCCGAGAACCAGCGCGGGGGCGAGGTACTCCACGAGGAGGGCGACGCCCACGGGGACACGGGATATCGCGGCGAAATAGCAGGCCTGGACACCGGCCACGCCGAGGAGTCCGAACCCGGCGAGCAGCGCGGGGCGTCGCTTGACCAGCGCCCGGTGCCGCACGGCGAGCGGCAGCATGACGAGGGCGGCACCGGCGACCCTCAGCCACACCACGTGGAGCGGGTCGAGACCCGCCTCGATCAGCGGCTTGGCCGCGACACCCGATCCGCCGAAAGCGACCGCCGACACGAGCGCCAGGCCCAGGCTGACGCCTCTTCCGTGGTTGCCCTGACTGCCCTGAGACGTATGCACCGGCACATGATGACAGGCGACGACATGACCGTCACCCCCGAAGACACCTGTCTCAGCGGCTGGACTCCGGAACGGATCCACGACGACCGCCGCGGGCTCGCCCGGTCAGACTTCGCGTCCAGGTCTCGGGTGTCCGGGGCTACGCGCGTCCCGGTCACGGGCGTCCGGACCCTCGCGCACCCGCGCCACCCCACCCACTCCGGCAGGCCCACTCCGGCAGGCCCAGTCCGGCAGGCCCAGTCCGGCAGGCCCAGTCCGACGAGCTCACCCCGGCAGCCCCACCGAGAGGCCGGCTCCTACAGGCCTTGCTCCGAAAAGGCCGTCACGTTCCGGACGCGCGTCAGCCGGCGCCTTCCCGGCCGACGCGCTCCCCGTGTCCGCTCTCGACGCGCTCCAGCAGCCGCGGGACGTCGACACCGGCCCGTCCCAGAACCTCGACGGCCCGCGACCGGGGATCGGCGACGAGCGCCGTGAGCAGGTCGAGACCCCGGGCCCGTTCGTCACCTCGCAGCACCGCACGCTCGTACGCCTCCCCCATGGCATCGGCCGCCACCGGGGACCAGTTGTTGCCTCCCGCCGCCACCGGTCCGGCGCCCGAGTTCTCGACGGCGCTCTGCCAGCGGAGTCCGTATCCGATGCTGCGCTGCACGAGGTAGCCGAGCAGCCGGGCGAGCTGCGGCCCGCCCTCGAAGACGGCACGTACCTCGGGGTCGCATTCCAGCAGGGAGTGCAGCAGATGAGCCGTGTCGATCTGCCGGTCCCCGTCGCGCAGCGCTCTTCTGCGCGCGCCGGAGACCACCGGGGCCAGCTCTGCGCCTGATCCGGCCTCGATGCCGGCGTGCTTCGGTCCGCTCGCGGTGGCGGACTGCTGAGGAATACGGGGCGGCACAGACTCCACCCCATCAGTCGCGCCACGCCACGTCATCCGCGGCGGGCAGCATCTTCGGGTCCGACACAGGGTGGGCATCCCTGTGCGGATTCTCCTCCTTGCGGATGACTTCGCGCCGATTTCCCCCAGGGAGCGCGCGCCGCCTTGCCTCGCGCTCTCCCGGCCGGCACTCCCCGCCCCCGCCCCGGCCTCGGTGCGGGGCAGGGATCGGCCTTCTCCACATTTCTGACGGTCCATCAGTATTGAATGTTCCAGGACCTGGAGCTACGTTCCGCGACACCGTAGCTGCGCCGGGCGCAGCGCCCGACACGAAGGGGTGGTCGCATGGCCGAAGTCAGCGCGGAAGCACGGATCGAGGCGCCCGCCGAGAAGATCTGGTCCCAGCTCACCGACTGGTCCGCCTACGGCGAGTGGAACGCGACGCACACCAACTTCCCCAAGGGCGGCCCGGAAAAGCTCGAGGTGGGCGGCACCTTCGCGGAGAACATGAAGCTCATGGGCTTCCCGGCCGAGGTCACCTGGACCATCGAGGAACTGGAGCCCGGCCGCACCCTGGCCATCCGCGGCAAGGGCCCGATGTCGGTGAACGTCACCACCCGCTACACGCTCACCCCCGACGGCGACGCCACCTCGGTGCGCATCGACGGGGAGTTCACGGGTGCGGCCGTCTCGTTGATGGCCGGCAAGCTCAAGGACTCGGCGACGGCCGCCCTCGACGAGTCGCTGCGCAAGCTGGCCGGGCTGGTGGCCTGAGTCTCGCGTGTCCGCGCGGCGCCCGAAGCGACGCCCGGCGCTCCGTATACCGACAGGCGCCCCGCGGAAACACTTCCACGGGGCGCCGGCAGGTACCACAACACGCCGTCAGTCCTCGTCGGCGAGGATCAGGTACAGCTTCTTGCGGGCTTCGTTGATGACCGCCAGCGCCTTGTCGCGCTGGCCCTTGCTGCCGGTCTTCCAGACCTGACCGAAGGCCTCCATGAGACCGAAACCGGCCTGCCGGATCTCGTGCAGCGACTCCCAGTCGACCCCGCGCCCGGCCTCTTCCCACGGCGCGTCGGGACCCTCGTCGGCCGCGCTGCGGCCCGACTCGGTGAGCGAGAACAGCTTCTTGCCGCCCTCGGCCTCGCTGGTGATCAGGCCCTCGTCCTCCAGCAACTGAAGGGTCGGGTACACCGAACCCGGGCTGGGCTTCCACGCCCCACCGCTGCGCTCGGCGATCTCCTGGATCATCTCGTAACCGTGCATGGACCGGTCCTTGAGCAGGGCGAGGATCGACGCGCGTACGTCGCCGCGCCGCGCCCTGCCCCGCGGTCCGCCCCGGCCGCCGCGCCCACCCCAGGGGCCCGGTCCGAAGCCGGGGCCACCGAAGCCGGGACCACCGGGACCACCCGGCCCGAAGGGCCCGAAAGCCCCCCGCAGCCCCTCGAAGCCGCCCCGACCCCGATGGCCGGGTCCGCCGTGGTGTCCATGTCCGTGTCCGTGCTCGTATCCGAAGTCTTCTCCACGGGAACGCATCGCAATCACTCCATTCCATCGTTGATCGGTCGCGATGCGTCAACGATATATCGGTACCGTTCGCATGACAACCCCCCTCCTCGCGAGCACCGATGAGACTTTCAGCGAGACCTGGCACTTTTCAGGCACGACTGGCACCAAGATCACCAGTCGCCAAGCCCGAGCCCCGCCCTTCGAAAACTGTCGTGTCCTGCTCGCAGCCGACGGCCTTGACGCAGGGGCGGCCTCAGATGTCTTCGGCAGTGCCGGACGAGAGCAGTTCGCAGCTGTCGAAGTTCATGCACCCGCAGGCGAGGCAGTCGGCGACGGCGTTCCGCAGCGCCTGCGTATCCTGGATGAACTGGTCCAGTTCGGGGAGCTTGCGTTCGGCGAGTGCGCGCCATTGCCGGGTGGCGCCCCGGTCAGCGTCCGCATCCAGCAACTGGCGGATCTCGGCCAGGGTGAACCCGGCCCGTTGCGCCATTTTTATCAACGCGATCCGCCGCACCGTGCTGGCCGGATAGACACGCCGACCTGCGACGCGCCCGGCGGGCGGCAGCAAGCCGACGCTCTCGTAGTAGCGCAAGGCCGAGGGGCGCATCCTGACCTGCCGCGCAAGTTCCCCAATGCCGAGCTCTCGCACTGATCCCCCTTGACCTCAAGCGCGCTTGAACCACAAGTCTGGCCGGGTGAAGCCCCCACGGACAACTCGCCTTCTGCCGCGGACGTATCAGCCCCTGTTCGCTCACCTTGAGTTCCGACGCCTCTTGCCGGCCCTGGCAGCCTCCGATCTCGGTGACGGGATGAGTGTGGTCGCCGTGGCATGGCTGGCCATTCAGATCGCACCACCAGGTCGGTCCGGCCTGTTCGTCGGTGCGGCGATCGCCGCGTATGCCCTGCCTGGGGCTGCTGGCGCGCTGGTCTTCGGCCGTTGGTTACGTCGCTTGCCCGCTCAGCGGCTGCTGGCCGCGGACAGTTGGCTCCGTGCGTCACTCCTCGGCTGCGTGCCTTTGGCCTGGACGGCAGGGGTGTTGAACCCGGTTCTGTACGTCGTCCTGCTCGCCGGTTCGTCAGTGCTGCATGCCTGGGGAAGCGCGGGAAAGTACTCGCTGCTCGCCCAGATCCTTCCCCCGGATCAGCGCCTGGCGGCCAACGCGTTGGTCAGTTCAAGCACTTCGGCGTCTGTCATCATCGGCCCCGCACTCGCCGGATTCCTCGCAACGGCCGTAAGTCCAGCCTGGATCATCGGGCTCGACGCGGTGTCCTTCGCCGTCCTTGCCGTCCAGGTCGGTCGGCTGGGCGGAGCGGCCAAGTCGATAGCAACGTCTGCGCCAGTCGACACCGGCCGATCGGCAGCCGGCCTGCACTTGTTGCGCAGGCAGCCCGAGCTTCTTGGGGTCCTCGCCCTGACGTGGTTCTTCAACTTTCTGTACGGACCGGTGGAGGTCGCGCTGCCGTTGCATGTCACCGATGACCTGCACGCCGAGTCCAGCCTTCTCGGGCTGTACTGGACGCTCTTCGGGGTGGGTGCCGTTCTGGGCAGCCTGGCTGCCGGTGCCCTTCGCAAGCTCCCCCTCTGGCCCGTCACCCTGGCCATCGTTGCCGGTTGGGGCCTCACGCTCGTGCCCTTCGGGCTGGGGGCACCGGCCTCCGTCTCTGTCGCGTGCTTTGCTCTGGGCGGCGTGATTTACGGACCATTCACGGCGCTGTCGTTCACCCTGTTCCAGGACCGCACGCCAGCAGCTTGGCTGACCACGGTCCTGGCTGCCCGAGGCGCCGCCCTTCTCACCGCCGCACCGGTTGGCACCGCGCTCGGCGGCCCCCTCACCGCTGCCCTGGGCCCGCGGCTGGTGCTGGCTGCCTCGGGGATCACGACCATCGTTCTCGCCGTCGTTGCCACCGGGGTGCGGGTCTGGGGAAATCAGCGGGCCGGTTCGAGGCTCACTTGAGGGGCTGCCTCGATCGGCATGCGACTCAAATCGGCGGCCGGATGCGGCCACGTCGCGCGAAGATCGAGCCGGTGGATTGGCAGCAGGCGAGGCATGTTGCTGGGCTCGCTGGCACCGACGCTCAACAGCATCAGTTCCCGTGAGACAAGGTGATTGCAGAGATGACGTCCCACCTGTAGGTAGCGTTTTCTCGACGCAGTTCCACAAGGTCCGCGTGCGAGACGTGAACCGGGAGAGCTGGCTGGCCTCGGAGCGCTGCCACTTGGCCGATCACCGAATCTGCGGGGCGGTTCGTATTGCTGTAGGCGATTCCAAGATGTGGACGGAAAGATTCCGTGGATCTTCCTCCGGGGGCTCCAGCCAACGCCCCCGCACGAGCGAGCATCGCGTGAAGGCCGATCAGCGGGTTCCACGGGGCGACGCTGTAGCGCAGGGCACCTCGTGATCCCGCCAGCGGGCCGACCTGCAGGTCGAAGGCTTTGGGCGCCATGTCCTGAGCCACTTGCACGACTCGGGCCAGGTCCCTCTCACTCATGGCGGCGCTGTCGGCGACTTTGTTCAATGTGATGTGCAGGCCATCTGAAGGCACCAGGTCCAGTGCCGGGTCGGCAACGGCGTCCTGACAGGCGCGAGCATCGTTTATCAGCGCGCGCTCATCGGGGAAAGTCAGCATCCAGTAGTAGGCCCGGCCCCCGTTCCAACCGGGACGGTCCCAGTGGTTGGACATGTGCGACACGGCTTGGAACGCCGCCCAGTCGTGTGCGGCAATCGCATGGGGGTCGACGAGGTCACGCGGAGGGTCGGGCGGGAATGCCCGCTGGTCCCGACGCAGAATCGCGCTCATTCATACCCCCTCGGCCGGACGGCGTTCGGGCCGTCTGCGTCGCTGTCCAGAGTCGCGCCCGCAGTGGGGCGCTGAGTCACCGAGCCTAGCCACCCGTCTCGTCTGTTCCAGGTCGCGGCGGCCGGGGTAAAGCTCACCGGAACTGCGGAGACGAGCTGCGGGTGTCGCCCGCGCGGTTCAGCGCACCGCAGTGGTGGTCGCGGTCCACGGGGCGATGCCCGGCGGGGCGGTGCCGCCCTTGTCGATGATCGGGGCGAGGAACGCGGCGTACTGGGAGAGCAGGGAGAGCCAGTTGTTGTCGGTGGTGCCTGTGGTTCCGTGCTGGATGCGTGCCCAGAATGCGCTGTCGCTCGTCCGCCAGAGGTGGTGAGTTCCCCGGGGCTGCTGGTCGCGGATGGGGTGCGGAGAATACACATGCTCGCCTTGAGTCAGGATGGTCCACGTGACAATGGACGCGGTCTGGCGTTTGCGGTCGCTGAAGTCGGGGCGGCCACCCCGTCCAGTCGGGATGGGGATTCTGGCGGTGATCTCGTTCCAGGTCGCCGGGTCGATGCACCAGTGGCGCAGGGCATCGCGTCGGCGACGGTAGTCGATCAGATCGTTTCGGCTGTCGAGTTCGTCGGCCAGGGCGTGGACGGCGAGTTCGAACTCCTGTGGGTCAGGCCGTGTCCGGGCCCAGTTGTGGACGGCCTTCGCGTTGTCGGAGGCCCGGTGGGTGCCGGCGGGGTTGAGTGGCAGTCCCAGGAGCGTCCCGGACTTGAAGAGCGAGCCGCCGACTGCGATCTGGCACAGGTGGAGCACGGCTGCTCGCCGGATGCTGGACGCCGGGATTCCGTCCATGTGCGCGAAGTACCTTGCGTACCAGTCGTCTTCGAGGAAATGGGGGATGCGCTGGGGGCCGAAGCGTGTCCTGCGGATGGGACGTTTCAGCGCGCGGGGCCGTAGTTCCCGGGCGTAGGTCTGCAGCACGGGGGCGACGGCTTGCAGGAATCCTTGGGAACAGTCGGGTCTGGTGTCCAGGAAGTCCCTGCGCCATTCGCCGCTGCTTCGACGGCGTGGGTCGTGCACTACCAGCGAGCGGACGTGCTCGCCCAGCTCGCGGGGGTTCTCCAGCCGAAGCAGTCGGTCGGCGGCGGCCAGAAGGGCCGCGCAGGGAGCGGAGGCCAGCGTGGGAGCGTCGATGAGGGTCTGGGGCCGGTCGGCGAACGGCTGTTCTTCGCGCGGCGCTGCTTGGTCGTCGTCGAGTGCTTCGGCAAGTCCCGGGTCAGGAAGGATGTCGCGGGCCCGCGGCCAGCTGGCCTTGATCAGCTGGCAAAGGACGCGAAGGTCGATGAAGTAGTTGCCGACGCCGGCCTCGCGGCCGAGCACCTCGGTGGTCGTCGGGCCAGAAGCCGACAGCAGGTCGAGCATGTGCCGTCGGAAGGCCATGACCTGCTCGCTGGGGGCGGGCGCGGAGGCAGGACACCGGTCGAGTCGGCCCTGGCAGCCGATTTCGGGGCCATGCCCGGCGGACCCCTTGGCCGGTAGCGGGGACCGGCACTGGGCGGGATGCAGACCTGTGTCGCGCCAGCGGGGCAGTGCCCGGTAGGTGGTCCTGGTGACGGTGCAGAGGGCTGGCCGGCCGCATTCGGGACACCGGTGTTCGAGGAAGCGGCTGTGGGTGGGACAGGCGAAGACTGGTGGCAGTCTCCAGAGCCGGCGCCAAGCACCTCCGAATGCCTGCTCGATCGGCGTGTCTCCACCGGCCAGGCAGTCAGGGCAAAAACGCGTTGTGTGGAGGAAGATCCAACGGTTGTGACGGCTCGACAGCTTCTGGCGTTATGAGGAGGGGATGTTGGAGGCCGGCGGGTAGCGGAGCCCGAGAGGGCTCAGGAGCATGCCTGTGACCTCGTCTTCAGAGGCCTTGACCGTTTGCGCGAACCTTGTCCGTACATCTTCTGTCATGTGAATGATGTGGGATACCGAACCGTTCGCACTCGCTGAGCGCGCCAGGCCTGTGGCATGTGCGAGATCGGCCGGCGATGCTTCGAGCCGGTAGGAGAGCCTCATCAGGAAGCCGGGGAGCGATTCGTCGGGCAGCGGTGGAAGGCTGCGCGGCAGAGACCTGAGCGGGTTCATCGCGTCTCCTGGTCACGCCACGGAGGAACTGGTGGCCGGGATGCCTTTGTCGTCGAAGGTCGTGTTCCTCGGCCTGGAGCCCGCTTTGTGTCCGGTCCGTGCCGGCTGAGGCGGAACGGACCCCTCCTCGCCGGCCTCCGCGTCGCGTTTTGGGTCGAGGACGCGGATGACGACCTCGTCCAGGAGGTCCTCTGTGAGTTCCTCCGCCTCGCTCCAGGTCGAGAACCGATCGGCGGGTACCGAAGGCATCGCAAGGTACGGCGAGTTCATCCCAACTGCACGCATGCGACCAGAGCGGGCTGACGATCACGCCCTCGACGGCACGCGGCGCCGAGGTCATCGACAGGGCAGAGCTACGGATCGACTCCATATCGACATGGAACAGGCACTACAACTCTCCATGGTCGAATCATCCAATTTCGGTGACAACATGACCGACAGCGCGCTACCGTGCCATCCCTCGCTGAAATTCAGTGTCAACCAGGGCTGAAATCTCAGACCCCTGCCCCAGCTCAGCCGCACCGATCGGTGTCAACCTCCGCTGAAAGTCTCAGCACCGATGCCTTGCTCTCGCTCAACCGAGTCGCCGTCTCAACGAACCGAGCCGTTCGGGCTCCCGCTTCAGGGAACCGAGTCGTCGGAAATCCCACGGCACAGGCCACCACCTGAACTGCTCACCAGATCCGACCGTCGAAGCGTGGCAGGTCACGGGCCCGACGGGATGGCGCTTCGTATCGCTGCCTGGAGGCGACCTCGCCGTCCGGTCCGGCTCATGAGCGAGTCCTGAGGCCTGACTCGCCCGGATCGGATCCTCGCCGCCGAGTGGCCTCGCGTCCCTTGAGAGGATCGGACGCATGACGGACTCCCCCATGCAGGTCAATGCGCTCATCATCGATGCGACCGACCCCGAGCGGCTCGCGGCGTTCTGGTCCGAGGTGCTCGGGAGGCCGGTCGTCGGCCGCATGGGCCCCTATGTCTGGCTTCGGCGGGAGAACGGCCTCGGCCTGGGCTTCCAGCGGACCGACGCCCCCAGGTCGGGCAAGAACCGCATGCACTTCGACGTCACCTCACCCGACCCCGCCGCCCAGCGACAACGGGTGGAGAAGCTCGGCGGACGCAGGCTGGAGCAGTACGACGACGGGGGGTTCCTGGTGATGGCGGACCCTGAGGGCAACGAGTTCTGCATCATCCCCGAGGGCACTTTCGAACTCGACGACGAGGGGCGCGCGGACTACCTCGGCTGACCCGCCGCGGGCAGTACTCGCCCGCCCCGCGCACGACACCCGTGGCCGTGCCGGACACCGGTACCGCCGGATGCGGAGAGCGGCACCCGAATCACCCGCCCGCGCGGCAAAGGGCCAGATCCCCCGGATTGGCCTTGGCCCGTGGCCTGCAGGCGCCGCTAGCTTCGGAGCATGCGGATTCGTATCGTCGACGCCTTCACCGACCGCCCCTTCGCCGGCAACCCGGCAGGGGTCCTCCTCCTCGACTCCTTCCCCGGCGATGCCTGGCTCCAGAACGTGGCCATGGAGGTCAACCACGCCGAGACGGCGTTCACCCACCGCCTGCCGGAGGGCGGCGAGGCCGACTGGGCGCTGCGCTGGTTCACCCCCGCCACCGAGGTCGCCCTGTGCGGACACGCGACCCTCGCGGCAGCACACGTCCTCACCACCACCGGCGCCCATCAGGGCCCGGTGCGCTTCGCCACACGCAGCGGTGTCCTCATCGCCACCCCGGAAACCGACGGCTCGATCACCCTCGACTTTCCGACCGCGCCCCTCACCCCGGTCGAGACCCCCGACGGTGTCGCCGGGGCACTCGGCGCCGAGCCGCTCCGCACCCTCGACACCGGCCCGAACACCGGTGACCTGCTCGTCGAGATCGCCGACGAGAAGACGGTCCGCGCTCTCGCCCCGGACCACAAGGCGCTCGCCCGCTACTCCGAGCGCGGCATCATCGCGACCGCCCGCGCCGAAGACCCGTCACGCGGCTACGACTTCGTCTCCCGCTGCTTCTTCCCGAACGTCGGCATCGACGAGGACCCGGTCACCGGCAGCGCCCACACGGCCCTGGCCCCGTTCTGGTCGGATCGCCTCGGCCGCCCCGCCCTCACCGGCCTGCAGGCCTCCCCCCGCTCCGGCCTGGTCCGCACCGAAGTGCGCGGCGACCGCACGCTGCTCTCGGGCCACGCGGTCACGGTCATCGAGGGCGACCTGCTCGTCTAGGGAGCCCGCGGGATCCGGTGCGACGACCCCCGGGACCCGTACGACAGACCCCGCACGGGCGTGACGGCACACGAGAAGGGGCGTACGAGACGGTCGTACGCCCCTTCCGGAACCGGATCCGCCGCACCCCTTCGGGAACCGGCTCCGCCGCTCGGTCCTCGCGAGCGCGGCTCAAGCCGTCGGGAGCCAGCCCACCTTCCCCGCGAGCAGCGCGTACCCGACGAAGGCACCGATGTCGAGCAGCGAGTGCGCGACCACGAGCGGCCCGACCCGACCCCAACGCCGGTACAGGTACACGAAGACCACACCCATCACCATGTTGCCGACGAACCCGCCGATGCCCTGGTAGAGGTGGTACGAGCCGCGCAGCACCGCACTCGCCATCAGCGCCGTCCCCGGTGTCCAGCCCAACTGCCCGAGCCGGCGCAGCAGATACCCGACGACGATGACCTCCTCCAGCACGGCGTTCTGCACGGCCGACAGGATCAGCACGGGGAACTTCCACCAGACGTCCGGCAACGCCTCGGGCACCACCGTGAGGTTGGCGCCGAATGCGCGCGCAGCCAGATAGAAGGCGATTCCCGAGCTGCCGATCACCGCCGCGACCATGGCACCGCGTCCGAGGTCCGGCCAGGGGCGCGTACGGTCGAAGCCGATCACGCGCATGCCCTGGCCCTCGCGCAGCAGCAGGTGCGCGACGAGCGCGACCGGCACCAGGGCGGACGCGATGCCGAAGAGCTGCCAGGCCAGGTCGAGCCAGGGCCGGCCCGGCGCCGCCGAGGCGTTGAGGGTGGCCGCCTGGTCCTTGAGACCTCCGGGTTTCGTCACCGACCCGACGAAACTGATCAGCGCGGACACTCCGCTCGCACCGAGCGACAGCGCCAGGACGAGCAGCGTCTCGTCCCGGAGAATCCGTCGGGTCAGCCTCTCCCCCGGAAAAGAACCGGCCACCGATCCCGCCTCCACCTGCACTCCCGCCTCCAGTTGGGTATTCCCACCGCATCCCCGTCCTCGCCCCGCTAGGGTCTCGAAAGAAGTTACGAAGATCGTGCGCGACAGGCCGTCGGGGGGCGGGCACCGTACGGGGCGTACGTCCCCTTCCGCCTGTTCTGCGGCTGTCTCACGGCTCAGGCTCATCTGGGAGGACCTCACCGTCATGGGACGTCACAGCTTGCCCGACGCTCGACGGGCGGGCTCCGCCGACCCCCGGATCCGCGCACGCCGCCGCAATACGGCCCTCGCGACGGCACTCGTCCTCACCGTCGTCGGAGGCACGGCAGCCGCGGTCCGCGGGGGCCTGTTCTCCTTCGGAGGCTCCTGCGGGGACGATGTCATACACATCGAGGTGGCCGCCTCGCCGGACATCGCGCCCGCGCTACGGGCCGTCGCGAAGGACGCCCGTGAGAAGAACGTCACCTCGGACGGCCGCTGTCTCGACGTCGGCGTGACCGCGCGCGAGTCGTACGAGGTCGCCGCCTCGCTCGGGGCGGGCAAGAAGTCCGACGTGCAGGTGTGGGTGCCGGACTCCGACGCGTGGGTGGAGCGGGTCGCCGACACCGGCTCGGCCACGCAGGTCACCAGCCTGGGCAACGTCGCCTCCTCACCCGTCGGCGTCGCTGTCGTCCCGTCGGCCGCCAAGAGGCTGGGCTGGCCCGCGAAGACGTACACCTGGACCGAGCTGGCCGGGGGGACGACGCGGGCCAAGAAGCTCGAACTGGGCGCGGTCGATCCCGCCCGCAGCTCGACGGGACTGCTCGCGCTGGCCAGGATCAGCGCGGCCGCCTCCGGCGTCAAGGACGGTGACGTCCGGACGGCGGCCATGGCCAAGACGCTCTCGCGGCACACGTCCGACAGCGACACCGAGCTCCTCGGCACTCTGCCGCACGAAGGCTCGGCCACCGGGGGGAACAGCGCCGGCCGCAATCAGGCGCTGATCCTCTCCGAGCAGGCGGCGTTCGCGCACAACAGCGCGCCGGACGGCGGCCAGGACCTCGACCTCTTCTACCCCGAGGACGGCTCGCCGCTGCTCGACTACCCGTACACGCTGGTCGACGAGCCGCGGCTGAGCACCGACGAGGGCCGTGCGGCCCTGCGGTTCATGACCCTGCTCGGAGAGCCGGCCCCCCGGCAGTTCCTGCGGGTGTTCGGGTTCCGCACGGACGCGGAGAGCCCGTCGGCCACACTCGTCGCCGAGGCCGGCGGAAGGTCCCCGCAGCCGTACACGCGGATCCTGGCCGACTCCGCGTCGAAAGGCGCGGTCCAGGAGGCCCTCGGCATGTGGACGATCACGGTGGAGAGCGCCCGGATCACCACGGTCGTCGACGCCTCCTCCTCCATGGGCGTGACGCTGCCGGGCGACGGCCGGTCCCGTATGGACGTCACGAAGGAGTCCCTGCTCCAGGCCCTCGCCACCTTCACCGCCGAGGACGAGATCGGGCTGTGGAAGTTCTCCACGAAGCTCGACGGCGACAAGGACTACCGCGTGCTGGTGCCGACCGGGCGGCTCGGGGACAGCAAGAAGAAGGGCGGCCAGCGCGCGAAGCTGACCGCCGCCTTCAAGTCCCTGAAGCCGGTCCCGCACGGAGAGACCGGTCTGTACGACACCACGCTCGCCGCGTACAAGGAGGCCGTCGCCTCCTACGCGAAGGGCCGGTTCAACGCGCTGGTCGTCCTCACGGACGGGGTCAACCGGGACCCCGGCAGCATCTCCCGGTCCGAGCTCGTCTCCGAGCTCCAGAAGCTGGCCGACCCGGACCACCCGGTACCGCTGATCGCCATCGCGGTGGGCCCCGACAGCGACCGGCGGGAGGTCGACCAGATCGCCAGGGCGACCGGAGGCTCCGGCCAGCGGGTCAACGAGCCCTCACAGATCCACGCGGCGATGCTCAAGGCGATCACAGCGGCCGGCGCGGGCAACCCCGGCTGACCACACCCACGCGGCGCCCCGGACCGACCACGACCACCTGGACACGCGAACATCCTTCACCGGCCACGGCCACCCGCCCCCGCGGGCCCGGTGTCCCGCCTCCCGCCGAACCGTCGTGGACGCGCCTCGACGACAGACCCCGAGGGCGGGTGGCCGGCGCCGGGCCGAGCGCACCCGCGCACCGCCGCGCGTCACCCCAGCGGAACCGGCTCCGGCAGTCCCACCGGCCAGGTGTGCACGGGCTCCCCGAGATGCATCAGCTCGCCGTAGCGCCGCGTCGTCGCGGCCAGCGCGGCCTCGCGGCCGAGCCCCTTCTCCAGCGCCCGGTGGAAGGTGGCCGCCTGCCAGGTCGCGCCGTTGACGCGCAGTCTGCACCGGTCCTCGATCACGCCCAGATAGAAGTCCCGGTCGGCGGGCTCGACACCCCAGGCGTCCAGGCCGGCGGCGGCCAGCGGCAGCAGTTCGTCGCGCACCAGGCTCACGGCATCCACCTGCGTGGTCCCGCCGTAACGGCCACGCCGCGGCCACTCCAGGCGCGCGTCGATGCCGTGACGGCAGGCCGCGTCGAAGTTGGCGGCGGCCGCCTCGAAGGACAGCCGGGTCCACACCGGACGCTGCTCCTCGGCGAGCGCGCGGACCAGACCGTAGTAGAAGGCCGCGTTGGCGAGGACGTCGGTGACGGTCGGCCCCGCGGGCAGCACCCGGTTCTCGACGCGCAGATGCGGGACGCCGTCGGCGATGCCGTACACGGGCCGGTTCCAGCGGTACACCGTGCCGTTGTGCAGCACCAGTTCGGCGAGCCTGGGCACGCCTCCGGCATCGAGGACACCGAGCGGGTCCTCCTCGTCGCAGATGGGCAGCAGCGGCGGGAAGAACCGCAGGTTCTCCTCGAAGAGCTCGTACGCCGAGGTCACCCACCGTTCGCCGAACCAGGTGCGCGGCCGGACTCCCTGTGCCTGGAGCTCCGGCGGCCGGGTGTCGGTGGACTGCTGGAAGAGCGGGGGCCTCGACTCCCGCCACAGCTCACGCCCGAACAGGAAGGGCGAGTTGGCGCCGATCGCGACCTGTGGGGCCGCGACCGCCTGCGCCGCGTTCCACACGTCCGCGAACCGGCCCGGCGTGACCTGGAGGTGCAACTGCACGGAGGTGCAGGCGGCTTCGGGGGCGATGGACGCCGACCGGCAGACCAGACGCTCCACACCGTCGATGTCGAGTTCGAAATCCTCTCCGCGCGCGGCCACGATCTGATCGTTGAGCAGCGTGTACCGGTCGACGTCCGACAGGTTGGAGGACACCAGATCGTCCTGGCCGAGCGTCGGCAGAATACCGATCATGACGATTCCGGCGTCGACCTCACTGGCTTTCCGGTGGGCGTAGGCGAGCGAGGTGCGGATCTCCTCGGCGAGCCGGTCGAATACCCGGCCGCCCAATCGGTGTGGGGCTATGTTGACTTCCAGGTTGAACATGGCGAGTTCTGTCTGGAAGTCGCGGCTCGCAATCCTTTCGAGTACTTGCCCGTTCATCATTCTGGGCATGCCGTCGGGGCCCGCGAGATTCAATTCGATCTCCAGGCCCATCAGGTTCTTCGGGCGGTCGAACCGCTTCTCCTCCAGCAGTCGCTCCAGCCCCGCCAGACACTGTCGGAGCTTGTCGCGGTGGCGCTGCCGATCAGACAGGCCGAACGTCCCTGCCACGACCTTCTCCCCCATCGAAGTGTCCCTCCTCGGATGGGCAGGCCGACGTTCCGGCCCTGGCGTCCCGGGTCACGGGGGATGATGCCCAGGCAACACGATCCATAACGTCCCGCGCGCGCTCTTCGGCCGCTAGTCTGGACATCGGCCCCGGGCACATTCACGAGGCATGGAGCATTCAGCAAGTTTGCCGTCCGAAACGATCTCGTGAAAAACGCCGACGAGAATCGGCCGACCGCTCGGGCGAAGCATTCCGAGGTCACCGCGATTTGATCGCGCAGAACCGGGATGAATCCCGCATTTCGCCGACCGGATATCGACTTGTTCTTCGAATTCGGGGCGACTAGACGAAACACCGCCTGAACACGCGTCGTATAAACTCCGCTACCGAGGCAGAGAGTTGGCGCTCGCGGTCCTAGGTCCTGTCGTCACGGTGACGGCGGCAGGCGACACCCTGTCGGCAGATCCAGACCCCTCGCCCTCTGACCCGAGAGCTGACAGCGCCGTCCGCCCCCGCCCTCGCGCCACTGTGCCTGTCGAATGAGAGGCGACCCACCATGCCGCTGCACGTACCCCCGGCTCCCGCGCCCGCCCTGCGCACCGTACTCACGGCACTCGGTTCCCCCACCGCTGTCCGCGAAGCCCGTACCCCGTCCCTGCGCCTGGCACAGGGACCTGTCACCCCCGAACTCCCGCTGCCCGTCCACGTCCTGGATCGCATCACTCCCGCGGGCGCCTCCGCCACCCGGCTCGCCGGGTGGCGTTTCCTGATCCGCTGCGGCGATCGCGCGGTGGCCGCCGCCGACACCATGCTGACCGCGGACGGCTGGGCCTTCTCGCGCTTCTTCGAGGGCCCTTACGTCACCGCCACCGAGCTCGCCCTGCGGCAGGCCGAGACCATGCAACAGCCCTACCAAGCACGCTTGCTGTCCGTGCCGGAGCTGTACATGCTGACGCTCTGGCTGCACGGCGACTGCACCGCGGACGGCGCCACCGGCCATCCGGCCGCCACCGACCTCCTGGTCCCGCTCGCACCCGCCCCGCCCGGCATCGCCGCGCACCGGCCGTACCTCGTCACCGAACTGCTGCCGGTCCTCACCCACCGGGTCACCCCGGCACCGCTCCTCAGCTCGCCGGCCTGAGTCTCCAGCTCGCCCGCCCGAGTCTCCGCCCCTGGCGTCCGTGCCCCGCAGCCGTGCCCCACACGGGTAAACCTGCCGCGGGGCACGGCGCTGTCACGAACCCCGGGAGCGGCTCGCTCGTTAGGGCCGAAGACCGCTCGTACGAGGGGAAACGCGCCGAACACCCAACTGGACTAGCCCGATCCGGCCCCCTCGAACCACCCGAAAGGACAGCGCAGTTGGGGTGAACCCTCCGCACGGGTGACGCGTCATAAACCTGTGAGAAGCGGTGCCCCCAAATCCCTGCGGATTGGCGCCCGTGGGGCAACACTGGGGTCAGACCACATACCAACGGGGGGCGGCCATGAGTACCTCAAGCCGCAAGACAGACACCACAGCCAACACTCACATCTCGACCCAGCGAAAGATCCCATCCATGTGCCAGCACCAGCCACCGTGTCCGTCAGCCGAATCAGCCGACCGGGAGTCCGCCCGCCTCGCGGCGCACCACCCGGAGCAGGGATGGAGCCTGCTGTGCAACGGCGTTCTGCTCTTCGAGGACACCGGTGAGCTCCTGCCGGACGGCCAGATCATCGCCCCGCACCGCCCGCTGGGCGGCGCGCCGGTGATGACGGCCGCCTGAGCCGCACGACCCCGGGCGGCCGCGCCAGGCCGCCCAGACACACAAGGGGCCGGCCCGGAGACGTACTCTCCGAACCGGCCCCGACGCATGTCCGAGGATGGTCACTCCTCGTAGGCGTCCACGTGCCGAGCGCTGATCAGTCCTCGTAGGCGTCCAGCGGCGGGCAGGAACAGACGAGGTTCCGGTCGCCGTACGCCTGGTCGATGCGGCGCACCGGCGGCCAGTACTTGTCGGCGGCCGAGACACCGGCCGGGAAGACGGCCACCTCGCGGCTGTACGGGTGCTCCCAGTCGCCGCCGAGCGCGGCGGCCGTGTGCGGCGCCCCGCGCAGCGGGTTGTCGTCCACCGACCACTCGCCGCTGCCGACCTTCTCGATCTCCGCGCGGATCGCGATCATCGCGTCGCAGAACCGGTCGAGCTCGCCCAGGTCCTCGGACTCGGTCGGCTCGATCATCAGCGTGCCGGCCACCGGGAACGACATCGTCGGCGCGTGGAAGCCGTAGTCGATCAGGCGCTTGGCGATGTCGTCGACGCTCACGCCGGTCGCCTTGGTGAGCGGGCGCAGGTCGATGATGCACTCGTGGGCGACCAGACCGCCGGGGCCGGTGTACAGCACCGGGTAGTGCGGCTCCAGGCGCTTGGCGATGTAGTTGGCGGAGAGCACGGCCACCTGCGTGGCGCGCTTGAGGCCCTCGCCGCCCATCAGCCGGACGTACGACCAGGAGATGGGCAGGATGCCCGCGGAGCCCCAGGGAGCGGCCGAGATCGGGCCGACACCGGTCTCGGGACCGGCCTCCGGCTGGAGCGGGTGATTCGGCAGGTACGGCGCCAGGTGGGCGCGCACGCCGACCGGGCCGACGCCGGGGCCGCCACCGCCGTGCGGGATGCAGAAGGTCTTGTGCAGGTTCAGGTGCGAGACGTCGCCGCCGAAGTGACCCGGCTTGGCGAGACCCACCAGGGCGTTGAGGTTGGCGCCGTCGACGTAGACCTGGCCGCCGGCCTCGTGCACCTGGGCGCAGATGTCGGCGACGTGCTCCTCGAACACACCGTGCGTCGAGGGGTACGTGATCATCAGCACCGACAGCTCGTCGCGGTACTGCTCGATCTTGGCGCGCAGGTCCTGGACGTCGATCTCACCGTCGTCCGCGGTCTTCACGACGACGACCTTCATGCCGGCCATCACGGCGCTGGCGGCGTTGGTGCCGTGCGCGGAGGACGGGATGAGGCAGACGGTGCGCTGGTCGTCGCCGTTGGCGCGGTGGTAGCCACGGACGGCCAGCAGACCGGCCAGCTCGCCCTGCGAACCGGCGTTGGGCTGGAGCGACACCTTGTCGTAGCCGGTGACCTCGGCGAGCTGGTCCTCCAGCTCGTGGATCAGCGTCAGGTAGCCCTGTGCCTGCTCGGCGGGCACGAAGGGGTGGAGCTGCCCGAACTCGGGCCAGGTGACCGGCTCCATCTCGGTGGTCGCGTTGAGCTTCATCGTGCAGGAGCCCAGCGGGATCATGCCGCGGTCGAGCGCGTAGTCGCGGTCGGAGAGCTTGCGCAGGTAGCGCAGCATCGCCGTCTCGGAGCGGTGGTCGTGGAACACGGGGTGCGTGAGGTACGCGTCGGTGCGCAGCAGCGCGTCCGGCAGGGTGTCCTCGGCGCTCGCGTCCAGCGCCTCGACGTCGCCCTCGACACCGAACGCGGTCCACACGGCGGCGAGCTGCTCGCGCGTGGTCGTCTCGTCGCACGAGATCGACACCTGGTCGGCGTCGACGGGGTGCAGGTTGACGCCGTTGTCGCGGGCGGCGGCCACGATCGCGGCGGCACGGCCCGGGACCCGCACGGTGAGCGTGTCGAAGTACGCGCCGTGCACGACCTCGACGCCGCCGGCGGTGAGACCCGCGGCCAGGACGGTGGCGTAGCGGTGGGTACGCCGTGCGATGGTCCGCAGGCCCTCGGGGCCGTGGTAGACGGCGTACATGCCGGCCATCACGGCGAGCAGCACCTGAGCGGTGCAGATGTTGCTGGTCGCCTTCTCACGGCGGATGTGCTGCTCACGCGTCTGCAGGGCGAGGCGGTACGCCTTGTGCCCGTCGGCGTCCACGGACACACCGACCAGCCGGCCGGGGAGGCTGCGCGCGAACTTCTCGCGCACCGCCATGTAACCGGCGTGCGGGCCGCCGAAGCCCATCGGCACACCGAAGCGCTGCGTCGTACCGATCGCGATGTCCGCGTCGAGCTCGCCGGGCGAGGTCAGCAGGGTCAGGGCGAGCAGATCGGCGGCGACGGTGACGACCGCGCCCAGCTCGTGCGCCTGCCGGATGACCGGCTTGATGTCGCGTACGGCACCGGAGGCGCCCGGGTACTGGATCAGCACGCCGTTGATCTCGCGCCCGGCGAGGTCGGCCGGGATGCCGTCGGCGAGGTCGGCGACGACGATCTCGACACCGGTCGGCTCGGCACGTGTCTCTATGACGGCGATGGTCTGCGGCAGCGCGTCCGCGTCGACCAGGAAGAGGCCCTTCTTGTTCTTGCCCATCCGGCGGGACAGCGCCATGGCCTCGGCGGCGGCGGTGCCCTCGTCGAGGAGGGAGGCGCCGGAGGTCGGCAGCCCGGTCAGCTCGGCGACGACGGTCTGGAAGTTCAGCAGCGCCTCGAGACGGCCCTGCGAGATCTCCGGCTGGTACGGCGTGTACGCGGTGTACCAGGCCGGGTTCTCCATGACGTTGCGCAGGATCACCGGCGGCGTGAACGTGCCGTAGTAGCCGAGGCCGATCATCGAACCGAGCACCTGGTTGCGGTCCGCGAGGGAGCGGAGCTCGGCCAGTACCTCGGCCTCGGTGCGCGCGGCCGGCAGCTTCAGGGCCTCGGCGTTCTTGATCACATCCGGCACCGCGGCGGCCGTCAGCTCGTCGAGCGAGCCGTATCCGACCTGCGCGAGCATCTTGGCCCGAGCTTCGGAGTCGGGTCCGATGTGGCGCTGCTCGAAGGGAATTCCCTGTTCGAGCTCGGAGAGCGGAATGCGAGGGGCGGTCATGGCGGAGGCCTCCTGGTCTGACGCGACCTTCGAGGGGCACCCCGGCACGGGCACCCCGACGGCCTCCCCCTCTGTCATCTCAACCTGAGAGTTTCACCGGATGGTCCCGTGGACGATCCGGCTTTCACCGTCGGTGAGGGCGGAGGCCATCGGCACCCGCCCTGCTTTCCAGAGTGACCTCGTCCGTGCGGTACGTGAGCCTGAGAGATTCCGGGGAGGAGTTGCTCCTTCGGCGCCTCCGTGAAATCCGGAGGACTCTCCCGCGCGGGATCAGCAGCCACTTGCCAGCCTACCAGCGAGGACAAGACGACAGCCTTCGAGTGGCCGCCTTCACAAATGTGCTCTTTTGTAGTACTTACGGATGAGTTTGCGACCACTGGAGGGACCGTGCAGACCGACATCGATCCGCGCAACCTGATCGGCCGCAAGGCGTTCGACAGCAACGGCACCAAAATCGGCACGATCGACGAGGTCTACCTCGACGACGCGACCGGTGTCCCGGAGTGGGCGGCCATACGCACCGGACTGTTCAGCAGGGACGCCTTCGTGCCCCTGGAGCCCAGCGAGATCATCGAGGGGACCCTGCGCATCCCCTTCGACCGGGCCCTGATCAAGGACGCCCCCGACTTCGGCGTCGGGCGCCATCTCTCCCCCGAACAGGAGCTCCAGCTCTACCACCACTACGGACTCGACGTGGCGTCCCCTCCGCCGCCGGACCGGGACTTCGGCCGGCTCGCGGGCTCGGAGGACACCTGATCCCCAGGGCCGGAGCCGTGCGTCCCGACCGCTGACACCGACGGCCCGGGGCCGGGCGGCAGCCCGCCGACGTCCCCGGGTCTTCGCTCCACCAGGGGCAGCGGGTCGGCCGGTTCCAGCTGCGCGTCGTCCGTCCGGAAGGTCCGCACCCGGCCGGGCCCGGAGTACGGCGTCTCGAACCGCACCGTGACCCGTCCCAGCCCGCTCCCCTGCACCCAGCCGTGCCCGAACTCGGCATGCCGCACGTCGTGCCCGGAGGGCCACCGCCGCTCCGCCGGCACCGTCTCCCCGTCCGCGGCGGCCACCTCGGCCGGTTCGTCCGCGGCGTGCTCCTCGACCGCCGGTTCCCCCGCGGCCGCGGCCTGCGCCTGCGCGAACAGGTCCTCCTGCGTGTAGTCGGCGAGCCCGGTGACGCCGACCCCCAGCAGCCGGACGCCACCGGTCGTGTCCACGCCCTCCAGCAGCCGGGCGGCGGCCTCCCTGACGACTCCGGGGTCGTCCGTGGGCCCCCGCAGCGTCTCGGACCGGGTCAGCGTCGAGAAGTCGTACCGGCGCACCTTCAGCACGATGGTCCGGCCCGACAGTCCGGCTCTGCGCAGCCGCCGCACGCACCGGTCCGCGAGCCGCTGCACCTCCAGCTCCACCCTGACCCGGTCGTGGATGTCCACGTCGTACGTGTCCTCGACCGACACGGACTTGGTCTCCCGCTCAGCCACCACGGGCCGCTCGTCGTGGGCCAGCGCCATCGCGAACAGCGCGTGCCCGTGGGCCTTCCCCAGTAGCCGTACGAGCTCGTCCTCGCCCGCCTCGGCGAGCTCCTCGACGGTGGTGATGCCCGCCCGGCGCAGATGGTCGCCGGTGGCCGGCCCCACGCCCGGCAGCGTCCGCACCGGCATCGGTCCCAGCAGCGCACGCTCGGTGCCCGGCTCGATCAGGACGAGACCGTCCGGCTTGGCCTGCTCCGAGGCGATCTTCGCCAGCATCTTGGAGGCGGCGAGGCCCACCGACCCCGTGAGCCCCGTGACGGCCCGGATGTCCGCGCGCAGCTTGGCACCGGTCAGCCGCGCCGACGCCTCGTCCCAGGCAGTCCCGCCCGCCTCCAGGTCCACGAACGCCTCGTCCAGGCTCAGTGGCTCCACCAGTGGCGACAGGGCCCGCAGCAGCCCCATCACCTGCTCGCTGACCTCTCGGTACAACCCGAAGCGCGGCACGAGATAGGCGGCGTTCGGAGCCCGCCTGCGGGCCTGGGCCATGGGCATCGCGGAGTTCACCCCGAAGACGCGTGCCTCGTACGAGGCGGTGGCGACCACTCCACGGGGCCCGAGCCCGCCCACCACGACGGCCTTCCCGCGCAGGCTCGGCTTGGACGCCTGCTCCGCCGAGGCGAAGAAGGCATCCATGTCGAGATGCAGGATCGTGGGCGCGGTTCTCACATCTCCGATGCTGCCCTACGCCACTGACAATGCCCCGGCGCACCGGGGCATCGCGTCATCGGAGCGGCTCACACCGCGCGGTTGCGCCTGCGCGCCAGTTCGTCGGCGGGATGGTGCGCGAGAAGCGTTTCTCCGGTGTCCACACGCTCTCCGTGCAACTGGGACAGGGCGCCCTCGACGTCCCGCCACACCACTCCCACGGCGATGCCGAAGACGCCCTGGCCGCCCTGAAGCAGGGCGTGGACCTCGTCCGGGGAGGTGCACTCGTAGACCGTCGCGCCGTCGCTCATGAGCGTCATGCGCTCCAGGTCCTGGAAGCCTCGCTCTCTCAGGTGCTGGACCGTGGTGCGGATGTTCTGCAACGACACCCCGGTGTCGAGGAACCGCTTGACGATCTTGAGGACCACCACGTCCCGGAAACTGTAGAGGCGCTGTGTCCCCGACCCGTAGGCGGGACGCACGCTGGGCTCGACGAGTCCGGTCCGCGCCCAGTAGTCGAGCTGCCGGTAGGTGATGCCCGCGGCGGCACACGCCGTGGGCCCCCGGTAACCGACCTCCTCGGGAACAGTCCCTTCCTCGTCGGACACTGCCGCCGGCCGCACCGGAACATGATCGGCCGCGCTGCCATGCTGAGGGCGCCCCCTGCTCGAGCCGAGCCGAGAGCTTGGGGGAGGGTACGGGCCGCTCTCTCCCGGACCGTGTCCGGGAGCACCCCCAGCCGTACCGTCGCCGCTGCTTCTCACGCCGACCTCCGTCCTTGACCTGCCTTCTCGACGGTAGGCAGTCACCAGGGGCTCGTCAACGATCGCCACACTCGGCACGCCGAGTGATAATCACCCTAAGAGTGGTTTCCCGTGCCCTACCGCGGGGAAAGGCTAGCCGAATGCTCCCGGCGCGGGCCGCGGCACACCACACTCGCCACGGGCAAATGCCACCCAGTGAGGCGTCCGCCCGGACGGCTCACTGGCTGTTGGTGCCGAAGTCCTCGGGCGAGATCTGGTCGAGGAACTCGCGGAACTTCTCCACCTCGTCCTCCTGCTCGTCCGGGATCGCGATGCCCGCGTCGTCGAGCACCCCGTCGCTGCCGTAGATGGGCGTTCCGGTGCGCAGCGCGAGAGCTATGGCGTCGGACGGCCTGGCACTCACCTCGACCCCGCTGGCGAAGACGAGCTCGGCGTAGAAGACGCCCTCGCGCAGGTCGGTGATACGTACTTCGGTGAGCTCCTGGCCAACGGCCTCCAGCACGTCCTTGAACAGGTCGTGGGTCAGCGGTCGTGCGGGGGCCATGCCCTGCTGGGCGAAGGCGATCGCCGTCGCCTCCCCCGGTCCGATCCAGATGGGGAGGTAGCGGTCGCCTCCCACTTCACGCAGAAGCACGATCGGTTGGTTGGAGGGCATTTCGACCCGGACACCTACGACATCGAGCTCGTTCACACAGCAACCCTAGGCCGTGCCCGGGACGTTTGGGTAGTCGGGCACAGAACGGGTGGACGATCCGGGGCCCGCGCCGGTGGCACGGATCAGTGCAGACGCACACCCAGCGCCGTCTGCACGAGCGCCGCGTGCAGCTTCACCGTGAGGCCCGCGAGTTCCTTGGTACGGGCCTCCGCGTGGGCCCGCGTCTGCGGATTGCGGTGGCGCCGCAGGGGGGCGACCACCTGGTCCACCAGTCCCGCGTCCCGCTCCGCCGCGGCCTTCATCGCCCTCAGATGGCGCGGCTCGATCCCGAAGCGTCCCAGCTCGACGACGAGCGCGGCGACGGTCACCGCCTCCGCGTCGTAGACACCGTCGGGCAACGGACCGATCAGTCCGTACGACTCCCACTCCTGGAGCTGCTGCTCACCGATCTCGGCGGCGGCCAGCAGCTCCTCACGGCCCACCCGGGCCACCGTGGGCCCCTCGGGCTCCCCGTAGAGCTCTCCGGAGGGTTCACCCTCCCCCGCGTCGCGCTGGCGGCCCACGGAGGGCAGACGCACCTGCTCACCGCGCGCCAGGGCGTCCAGATGTTCACGGATCACCTTGAGCGGGAGGTAGTGGTCACGCTGCATCCTCAGGACGTGGCCGAGACGCTCGACATCGTCCGCACTGAACTTGCGATACCCCGAAGGGGTCCGCCGCGGCTCGACGAGCCCCTCCGACTCCAGGAACCTGATCTTGGAGATGGTGACTTCGGGGAACTCGTCGCGCAGCAGGCTCAGCACCGCGCCGATGCTCATCAGCCCACTGTCCGCGGCGGCGGTACCGCTGCCGGCACCGCCGCTCGGTGTTTGAAGCATGGACATTCCCTCGGTGTCCCCCCGGACGGAGTTGGGGGAGGGTCAGATGCCCCGCTGGCTCGCGTAGAACACCAGCCGGTACTTGCCGATCTGTACCTCGTCACCGTTCGACAGAGGGACCTGGTCGATCCGCTCCCGGTTGACGTACGTACCGTTCAGGCTGCCGACGTCGGCGACCGTGAACGAACCGTCCGCGACACGACGGAACTCCACGTGCCGACGCGAAACCGTCACGTCGTCGAGGAAGATGTCGCTCTGCGGATGACGCCCCGCCGTGGTCAGCTCACCGTCCAACAGGAAGCGGCTGCCCGAGTTGGGGCCACGGCGCACCACCAGGAGCGCCGAACCGACCGGCAGCGCGTCGACCGCCGCCTGAGCCTCCGGGGAGAGCATCGGCGAGGCGGTCTGGCCCGTCACCTCGGCGTCGTAGGCCTCGATGCCGGAGATGGAGATCGTGGACGTCTGCTCCGACGGACGCTCCGGTCCACCCCGCAACGGCGCACCGCAGTTGGAACAGAACCGGCTGTTCTCCGCGTTACGGTTCCCGCACCTCGTACACACCTGGGCCGACATGGACGGATCCTCCTGCCGCGGCTGCCCACCAGGGGCATGGGACGCATACGGATCGGAGGCGAACCCTCCACCCGCACTCGAGGCTGACGGTTCCCCGAAACCTATGCGGCCGGGCTGGCCAGGGTCAACAGACGACGCGCCCTGACCACCGGGACCGGTGACCTGGTCCCGGAACAGCGGGCGGTCGCCGCCCTGGGCCTCCGCGTCTCCCTGGCGCGGTGCGCGATGACGGGCGGACGTGCTGTCGCCACTGTCCTCTCGCGTGCTCTTGCCGAACAACTTCGCAAACAACTTCACGGGCGATTCCCCTTGACCGAAACAGACCCGCCCGTGGGGCAGGACGAACCCTGATTGAACACACCGGTCGACCCGGACATCCTCACAACGTCCGTATCCACCAGACAGTTTCCACCACGCACCACCCATTCGGTGCGCCGACCCCCCGCAACCTCCTGCCCTCGCCCGACGGCCCCCATCCGACCGCCGTTCACCGGGAGGACGACCGAGCGTAGTCAGGGCGCTCGGCCGGTCGCAAGGCATCTACGATGATCTTCGTGGAGCGGTCCACCGTGACGGTGGCCTGCTCCTTCTCCAGTGTCTGCACCACGCCTCCCGGAATGTTCAGCGCCGGCTCCAGGTCCTGCGGCTTGCCGATGACCTTGAAACGATAGGGCTGGGTGATCTTGTTCCCGTCGACCTTCACTCCGCTTCCGGAGTCGGACAGATAGGTACCGGCGACCACACGCACGCCGTTCACCTGGATCGCCTCCGCGCCGGCGGCGCGCAGCTCCTGGACGGCGTCGAGCAGCATGTCCGCCTTGACCGTCCCCTTCGCGTCGTCGATGGTCAGAGTGATGCCGGGCCCCTGAGCGGCCACGGTGCCCGCCAGAATGCCGAGTTGCTTCTCCTTCTCGACCGTCTGCTTGCGGGCCTCCTCGGCCTGGTCCGAGCTGTTCTCCAGCTCGGTGCGCTGATCCTCGAGACCCTGCTTCTCGTCCTCAAGACGCTGAGTCCGGCTGTCGAGTTCATCGAGAATGCGCACGAGATCTTCCTGACGCGCGCCGCGCAGCGCACTGTCGCCGTCACTGTTGGACGCCACCTGGACGGCAAGGCCGAACCCGAGGCCGAACAGCAGCACGGCGACGATGAGTTGGGCACGCGACACCCGCGGCGGCCACAGCCCCTTGACCAGCCTCTGACGGCCGGACAGCGGCGGCACGCCACTCTCCTCGGCCTCCTGCGGCTCGGGCTCCTCCACGGCCGCGGGGACCTCTTCCGGCAGCTCCCTGCGCAGTGGGTTCTCGGGGGTCTCGGCTTCGTTCTCGTTGCTCATCGGCCTCACGCCCGGAACACGTGCCGGCGGATGGCCGCGGCATTGGAGAAGATCCGGATGCCGAGGACGACCACGACACCCGTGGAGAGCTGGGCGCCCACACCCAACTTGTCGCCCAGGAAAACGATCAGCGCGGCGACAACCACGTTCGACAGGAACGAGACCACGAAGACCTTGTCGTCGAAGATGCCGTCGAGCATCGCGCGCAGACCGCCGAACACGGCGTCGAGCGCCGCCACGACGGCGATCGGAAGGTAAGGCTCGACGACCGCCGGGACCTCGGGCCGGACCAACAGTCCAGCCACGACTCCCACGACGAGGCCCAGTACGGCGATCACGGTGTGCCCTTCTCTGTTCTCGGCTCTGCTGTACGTACGATCACACTCGGTGCGGCGGACAACCGGACGTCCCCCTCGACGGAGATGCCGGTCCTGATGCCGTAGTTCTCCTGCAGGGCATGCAGATACAGCCCGTCGGCGCTGTTCTGGAACCTGGTGCTGAGCCGCTGGCCGTCCCCCACCGCGAGCACCGTGTACGGCGGCACCAGCGGCTTGTTGTCGACCAGTATCGCGTCACCCGCGGCCCTGATGGCCGACAGAGCGGTCAGCCGCTGACCGTTGACGGAGATGGCCTCGGCACCCGACTCCCACAGGCCGTTGACCACGCGCTGCATGTCCCGGTCCCGCACCCGCCCGGTGTCGGAGAATCCCGAGGTCTCCCGCGGGTTGGTTCCGTCACCGCCCGTGCTGGCTTCCTTGGCGTCGTTGACGACGAGCTTCACACCCGGTCCGTGGACATCGGTGGCGCCGGACAGGACGCTCACGAGATCGGCCTGCTCACCGCCGTCCTTCTTCAGCGCCGCGCGCTGGCGGGAACTCACATCGGCGCGCAGGGTGTCGACGCCGCTCTCGAGCTTGTCCGCGGCCGTCGTCTCACGCTCGATGCGGTCGATGAGCTCCTGGCGCTCCTTGGCGACGACGGGGGCCGCGAGCCGGGCGTTCGCCGCCCCTACGGTGACCACGAGCGCGGCGAGCACCAGACCGGCCGCCAGAGCCAGCTTGGCCCGGACCGTCTTCGGCAGGCCACCGGCGCCCTCGGCCTCCTTGCGGGCCGCCGCTTCGGCGTAGCCCTCGTCGAGGCTGTGGTCCATGACGTTGGTGAGCAGCGACATGGAGGCGTCCGGGCGCGAGGGGCGCGGAACGCTGCTCCGAACGGGGGGCTGCTGCGGCATGCCGCACATCGTCGCACGTCGCGGGTGCTACCTCCGAATGGCCCCACCAACGTGCCGGACAGGCCCCCTTGAGGGCACTTGTCCGACACGTACGGGTGAAGATCGTTTCAGCGGCCGGCGCTGTCCACGACGGCCGCCCACTCGTCGAGCAGAGCCTCCGCGGAGGCGTCGTCCGGCCCCTCCGCCCACAGATGGGTGACGGCCTCGGCGGGGTCCGGCAGCACCATCACCCAGCGCCCGTCCGTCTCCACGACACGGACACCGTCCGTCGTGTCCACGAAGCGGTCTCCCGCCTCCTCCACGACCCGGCGCATCACGAGCCCCTTCACGGCCCACGGAGTCGCGAGATCCCGCTTGAGGACATGCGCCCGCGGAATCCGGGCGTCGATCTGGCTGAGCGTGAGCTGTGTCCGCGCGACCAGACCGATGAGCCGTACGAAGGCGGCCGCGCCGTCGAAGACGCCGCTGAACTCGGGAATGATGAACCCGCCGCGCGCGTCGCCTCCGAAGATCGTCGACTCCTCGCGGCCGACCCGGGTCAGGTCGTCCGGCGACGTGGTCGTCCACTCCACCTGCGTGCCGTGGTACGCCGCCACCTGCTCGGCGATCCGTGTGGTGGTGACGGGCAGTGCCACCCGCCCGCTGCGCCGCTCCGCGGCCACGAGGTCGAGCATCACGAGCAGGGCCCGGTCGTCCTCGACGATCCGCCCCTTCTCGTCGACGAGCGAGAGCCGCTCGCCCACCGGGTCGAAGCGCACGCCGAACGCGGCCCGTGCGGAGGCGACGATCTCACCCAGCCGCACCAGACCGGCCCGCCGTGTCTCCGCCGTCTCGGTCGGCCTGGACTCGTCGAGGCCGGGATTGATCACCAGGGAGTCCACACCGAGCTTGCCCAGCAGGCTGGGCAGCACCAGTCCGGCACTGCCGTTGGAGGCGTCGACGACCACTTTCAGCCCGGAATCCGCGATCCCGGTGGTGTCGACGTTGCGCAGCAGCGATCCCGTGTAGGAGTCGAAGACACTCGCGGGGAAGTGCAGGTCCCCGATCTCGCCGGGGAAGGCACGCCGGTACTCCTGCCGCGCGAACACCCGGTCCAGCTTCCGCTGACCGCCCTGCGACAGGTCGGCACCCTGCCCGTCGAAGAACATGATGTCGACGGAGTCGGGTACTCCTGGCGTCGTCCGGATCATGATTCCGCCGGCACTGCCCCGGGCCGTCTGCTGCCGGGCCACGGGCAGCGGTACGTTCTCCAGGTCGCGTACGTCGATGGCGCTGGCCTGCAACGCGGAGATCACCGCCCGTTTCAGCGCCCGAGCGCCTCGGGAGTGGTCGCGGGCCGTGGTGACGGTGGAACCCTTCTTGAGGGTCGTCGCGTAGGCACCCGCCAGACGCACGGCCAGCTCCGGGGTGATCTCGACGTTCAGGATCCCGGAGACGCCACGAGCGCCGAAGAGGTGGGCCTGGCCCCGCGACTCCCAGATCACCGAGGTGTTGACGAAGGCGCCAGCCTCGATGGTCTTGAACGGATAGACGCGGACGTTGCCCTGAATGATCGATTCTTCACCGACGAGGCACTCGTCGCCGATCACGGCGCCGTCCTCGATGCGGGCGGCCCGCATGATGTCGGTGTTCTTTCCGACCACACAGCCGCGCAGATTGCTGTGCTGCCCGATGTACACGTTGTCGTGCACGACGGCCCGGTGCAGGAACGCGCCGGTCTTGACGACGACGTTGGAGCCGACGACGGTGTGCTCACGGATCTCGGCGTTGGCCTCGACCTTGGCGTAGTCACCGATGTAGAGCGGACCGCGCAGCACGGCGTCGGGGTGCACCTCCGCCCCCTCCGCCACCCAGACGCCCGGGGAGATCTCGAACCCGTCGAGTTCGACGTCGACCTTGCCCTCCAGGACGTCGGCCTGGGCCTTCACATAGCTCTCGTGGGTGCCGACGTCCTCCCAGTAGCCCTCGGCGATATAGCCGTAGACGGGCTTGCCTTCCTTCATCAGCTGGGGGAAGACGTCGCCGGACCAGTCGACGGAGACATCGGCCTCGACATAGTCGAAGACCTCGGGCTCCATGACGTAGATGCCCGTGTTCACGGTGTCCGAGAAGACCTGGCCCCAGGTCGGCTTCTCCAAGAAGCGCTCGACCTTGCCTTCCTCGTCCACGATGGTGATGCCGAATTCCAGCGGATTGGGAACGCGCGTCAGACAGACGGTGACGAGGGCGCCCTTTTCCTTGTGGAAGTTGATGAGTTCGGTGAGATCGAAGTCGGTAAGGGCGTCACCGGAGATGACGAGGAAGGCGTCGTCCTTCAACGCCTCTTCGGCGTTCTTGACGCTGCCGGCAGTACCGAGTGGCTTCTCCTCATTGGCATAGGTGAGCTCCATGCCGAGCTCTTCGCCGTCACCGAAGTAGTTCTTGACCATGGAGGCCAGGAACTGGACGGTGACGACGGTTTCATTGAGCCCATGCCTTTTGAGCAGCCTGAGCACGTGCTCCATGATCGGGCGGTTCGCCACGGGCAGGAGCGGCTTGGGCATGCTTGAGGTCATCGGGCGAAGGCGTGTGCCTTCGCCTCCGGCCATCACGACGGCCTTCATGTCGGAAGCGTCCTCCTTGAAGAGACGACGGTACAGCCGACTTCACCCGTCCTGATTGTCCCGCAGATTTCGAGCGGGGGCCATCGGGCACTACTGCCGCCCAATCGGGCCGAGCTCAATCGGCCATGGCGTCCGCTCGGATCAACCGGCGGACCTGTACCACGTAGAGGACTCCTGCCCACCAGTAGAGGGTTGTACCCCATCCGGCGAACGCCCATCCGAAAATAGCGCCGAGTGTCGCGATCCAGCCGCTGGCGTCACTGAGCAGCAGCAACGGGAAGGCGTACATCAGGTTGAAGGTGGCCGCCTTCCCGAGGAAGTTCACCTGCGGGGGCGGATAGCCGTGGCGTCGGAGGATCCACACCATCACCAGCAGAACCAGCTCGCGTGCGAGAAGAGCGGCCGTGAGCCAGATCGGAAGAATCTCGCGCCAGGTGAGTCCGACAAGCGTCGACAGAATGTAGAGCCGGTCGGCCGCGGGATCCAGCAGCCGGCCGAGGCTGCTGATCTGGTTCCACCGCCGGGCGAGCTTGCCGTCCAGATAGTCGCTGATACCGCTCAGCATGAGGACGAGCAGCGCCCAACCGTCGCTGTTGGGACCACCGAACTCCGGCCTGAGGATCAACCACAGGAAGAGGGGCACGCCGGCGAGGCGCGCCATGCTGAGGATGTTCGGGATGGTGAGGACCCGGTTCGTCTGAACGCGGGTCTCCTGGACCTCCACCCGGGGGCCTCCTGTGGGAAACGAGCCAACGATGCCCCCTGACCTTACCCGCAGCCCCGGCACCGCAGCGCAGAGGGGGAGGCAAGAGCGGGGGCGTCATCGGGAAATTCTGCCGGAAAACAAAAAAGCTCCGGCTCTCGGGAAAATTCCCGAGAGCCGGAGCTCTAATTTTAGTTCGGCGGCGTCCTACTCTCCCACAGGGTCCCCCCTGCAGTACCATCGGCGCTGTGAGGCTTAGCTTCCGGGTTCGGAATGTAACCGGGCGTTTCCCTCACGCTATGACCACCGAAACACTATGAAACTGTCAACCAGACCACGCTCTGTGACAAACGTGGGGTTGTTCGTGGTTTCAGAACCAACACAGTGGACGCGAGCAACTGAGGACAAGCCCTCGGCCTATTAGTACCAGTCACCTCCACCCGTTGCCGGGCTTCCAGATCTGGCCTATCAACCCAGTCGTCTACTGGGAGCCTTAACCCCTCGAGGGGGTGGGAATACTCATCTCGAAGCAGGCTTCCCGCTTAGATGCTTTCAGCGGTTATCCCTCCCGAACGTAGCCAACCAGCCATGCCCTTGGCAGGACAACTGGCACACCAGAGGTTCGTCCGTCCCGGTCCTCTCGTACTAGGGACAGCCCTTCTCAATATTCCTACGCGCACAGCGGATAGGGACCGAACTGTCTCACGACGTTCTAAACCCAGCTCGCGTACCGCTTTAATGGGCGAACAGCCCAACCCTTGGGACCGACTCCAGCCCCAGGATGCGACGAGCCGACATCGAGGTGCCAAACCATCCCGTCGATATGGACTCTTGGGGAAGATCAGCCTGTTATCCCCGGGGTACCTTTTATCCGTTGAGCGACGGCGCTTCCACAAGCCACCGCCGGATCACTAGTCCCGACTTTCGTCCCTGCTCGACCCGTCGGTCTCACAGTCAAGCTCCCTTGTGCACTTACACTCAACACCTGATTGCCAACCAGGCTGAGGGAACCTTTGGGCGCCTCCGTTACTCTTTAGGAGGCAACCGCCCCAGTTAAACTACCCATCAGACACTGTCCCTGATCCGGATCACGGACCCAGGTTAGACATCCAGCACGACCAGACTGGTATTTCAACGACGACTCCACCTGAACTGGCGTCCAAGCTTCACAGTCTCCCAGCTATCCTACACAAGCCGAACCGAACACCAATATCAAACTGTAGTAAAGGTCCCGGGGTCTTTCCGTCCTGCTGCGCGAAACGAGCATCTTTACTCGTAGTGCAATTTCACCGGGCCTATGGTTGAGACAGTCGAGAAGTCGTTACGCCATTCGTGCAGGTCGGAACTTACCCGACAAGGAATTTCGCTACCTTAGGATGGTTATAGTTACCACCGCCGTTTACTGGCGCTTAAGTTCTCAGCTTCGCCACCCCGAAGAGTGACTAACCGGTCCCCTTAACGTTCCAGCACCGGGCAGGCGTCAGTCCGTATACATCGCCTTACGGCTTCGCACGGACCTGTGTTTTTAGTAAACAGTCGCTTCTCGCTGGTCTCTGCGGCCACCCCCAGCTCATGGAGTAAATCCAATCACCGGTGATGGCCCCCTTCTCCCGAAGTTACGGGGGCATTTTGCCGAGTTCCTTAACCATAGTTCACCCGAACGCCTCGGTATTCTCTACCTGACCACCTGAGTCGGTTTAGGGTACGGGCCGCCATGAAACTCGCTAGAGGCTTTTCTCGACAGCATAGGATCATCCACTTCACCACAATCGGCTCGGCATCAGGTCTCAGCCTTGATGTGTGACGGATTTGCCTATCACACGGCCTACACCCTTACCCCGGGACAACCACCGCCCGGGATGGACTACCTTCCTGCGTCACCCCATCACTCACCTACTACAGGTCTGGTCCGTCGGCTCCACCACTCCCCTTTGCCCGAAGGCTCCGGGGCGGCTTCACGGACTTAGCATCGCCTGGTTCGATGTTTGACGCTTCACAGCGGGTACCGGAATATCAACCGGTTATCCATCGACTACGCCTGTCGGCCTCGCCTTAGGTCCCGACTTACCCTGGGCAGATCAGCTTGACCCAGGAACCCTTAGTCAATCGGCGCACACGTTTCTCACGTGTGTATCGCTACTCATGCCTGCATTCTCACTCGTGAACCGTCCACCACTGCCTTCCGGCGCGGCTTCACCCGGCACACGACGCTCCCCTACCCATCACAGCGGGCGTTGGCCCTATTGCTGCAATGACACGACTTCGGCGGTACGCTTGAGCCCCGCTACATTGTCGGCGCGGAATCACTAGACCAGTGAGCTATTACGCACTCTTTCAAGGGTGGCTGCTTCTAAGCCAACCTCCTGGTTGTCTGTGCGACTCCACATCCTTTCCCACTTAGCGTACGCTTAGGGGCCTTAGTCGATGCTCTGGGCTGTTTCCCTCTCGACCATGGAGCTTATCCCCCACAGTCTCACTGCCGCGCTCTCACTTACCGGCATTCGGAGTTTGGCTAAGGTCAGTAACCCGGTAGGGCCCATCGCCTATCCAGTGCTCTACCTCCGGCAAGAAACACACGACGCTGCACCTAAATGCATTTCGGGGAGAACCAGCTATCACGGAGTTTGATTGGCCTTTCACCCCTAACCACAGGTCATCCCCCAGGTTTTCAACCCTGGTGGGTTCGGTCCTCCACGACCTCTTACAGCCGCTTCAACCTGCCCATGGCTAGATCACTCCGCTTCGGGTCTTGAGCGCGCTACTGAATCGCCCTATTCGGACTCGCTTTCGCTACGGCTTCCCCACACGGGTTAACCTCGCAACGCACCGCAAACTCGCAGGCTCATTCTTCAAAAGGCACGCAGTCACGACGCACTGAGTAAACTCAATGCGCGACGCTCCCACGGCTTGTAGGCACACGGTTTCAGGTACTATTTCACTCCGCTCCCGCGGTACTTTTCACCATTCCCTCACGGTACTATCCGCTATCGGTCACCAGGGAATATTTAGGCTTAGCGGGTGGTCCCGCCAGATTCACACGGGATTTCTCGGGCCCCGTGCTACTTGGGTGTCTCTCAAACGAGCCGTTGATGTTTCGACTACGGGGGTCTTACCCTCTACGCCGGACCTTTCGCATGTCCTTCGCCTACATCAACGGTTTCTGACTCGTCTCACAGCCGGCAGACTGTGAAAGAGAGATCCCACAACCCCCAAGCGCAACCCCTGCCGGGTCTCACACGCTTGAGGTTTGGCCTCATCCGGTTTCGCTCGCCACTACTCCCGGAATCACGGTTGTTTTCTCTTCCTGCGGGTACTGAGATGTTTCACTTCCCCGCGTTCCCTCCACATACCCTATGTGTTCAGGTATGGGTGACAGCCCATGACGACTGCCGGGTTTCCCCATTCGGAAACCCCCGGATCAAAGCCTGGTTGACGGCTCCCCGGGGACTATCGTGGCCTCCCACGTCCTTCATCGGTTCCTGGTGCCAAGGCATCCACCGTGCGCCCTTAAAAACTTGGCCACAGAT
This sequence comes from Streptomyces sp. NBC_00386, assembly GCF_036063235.1. Classification (NCBI taxonomy): domain Bacteria; kingdom Bacillati; phylum Actinomycetota; class Actinomycetes; order Kitasatosporales; family Streptomycetaceae; genus Streptomyces; species Streptomyces sp. NBC_00386. The sequence goes on along the minus strand of NZ_CP107950.1, from coordinate 7,789,343 downwards.
GCTCGCGTCCACTGTGCAGTTCTCAAACAACGACCAACCACCCGTCACACACCACTTACGCGATGCTTCACCGGGGCCGGCACTGAAGGCAGCCTTTCGGCCGTACCTTCAGACACCCAACAGCGTGCCCGACACCCTTACCGCTTCCCTCATTCTTTCCACGCCCCGAAGAGCAGTACTGGAAGGAGAAGACAGTCAAGAGTGCCGAATAATCAACGTTCCACCCATGAGCAACCAGCATCGGACATTCGCCGATGTACTGGCCTCTGACCTCACCCCGAAGAGTTCGGTAAGAAGTGCTCCTTAGAAAGGAGGTGATCCAGCCGCACCTTCCGGTACGGCTACCTTGTTACGACTTCGTCCCAATCGCCAGTCCCACCTTCGACAGCTCCCTCCCACAAGGGGTTGGGCCACCGGCTTCGGGTGTTACCGACTTTCGTGACGTGACGGGCGGTGTGTACAAGGCCCGGGAACGTATTCACCGCAGCAATGCTGATCTGCGATTACTAGCAACTCCGACTTCATGGGGTCGAGTTGCAGACCCCAATCCGAACTGAGACAGGCTTTTTGAGATTCGCTCCGCCTCACGGCTTCGCAGCTCTTTGTACCTGCCATTGTAGCACGTGTGCAGCCCAAGACATAAGGGGCATGATGACTTGACGTCGTCCCCACCTTCCTCCGAGTTGACCCCGGCAGTCTCCTGTGAGTCCCCATCACCCCGAAGGGCATGCTGGCAACACAGAACAAGGGTTGCGCTCGTTGCGGGACTTAACCCAACATCTCACGACACGAGCTGACGACAGCCATGCACCACCTGTACACCGACCACAAGGGGGGCACTATCTCTAATGCTTTCCGGTGTATGTCAAGCCTTGGTAAGGTTCTTCGCGTTGCGTCGAATTAAGCCACATGCTCCGCTGCTTGTGCGGGCCCCCGTCAATTCCTTTGAGTTTTAGCCTTGCGGCCGTACTCCCCAGGCGGGGAACTTAATGCGTTAGCTGCGGCACCGACGACGTGGAATGTCGCCAACACCTAGTTCCCACCGTTTACGGCGTGGACTACCAGGGTATCTAATCCTGTTCGCTCCCCACGCTTTCGCTCCTCAGCGTCAGTAATGGCCCAGAGATCCGCCTTCGCCACCGGTGTTCCTCCTGATATCTGCGCATTTCACCGCTACACCAGGAATTCCGATCTCCCCTACCACACTCTAGCTAGCCCGTATCGAATGCAGACCCGGGGTTAAGCCCCGGGCTTTCACACCCGACGTGACAAGCCGCCTACGAGCTCTTTACGCCCAATAATTCCGGACAACGCTTGCGCCCTACGTATTACCGCGGCTGCTGGCACGTAGTTAGCCGGCGCTTCTTCTGCAGGTACCGTCACTCTCGCTTCTTCCCTGCTGAAAGAGGTTTACAACCCGAAGGCCGTCATCCCTCACGCGGCGTCGCTGCATCAGGCTTTCGCCCATTGTGCAATATTCCCCACTGCTGCCTCCCGTAGGAGTCTGGGCCGTGTCTCAGTCCCAGTGTGGCCGGTCGCCCTCTCAGGCCGGCTACCCGTCGTCGCCTTGGTGAGCCACTACCTCACCAACAAGCTGATAGGCCGCGGGCTCATCCTTCACCGCCGGAGCTTTTAACCCCCACCCATGCAGGCAGGAGTGTTATCCGGTATTAGACCCCGTTTCCAGGGCTTGTCCCAGAGTGAAGGGCAGATTGCCCACGTGTTACTCACCCGTTCGCCACTAATCCACCCCGAAGGGCTTCATCGTTCGACTTGCATGTGTTAAGCACGCCGCCAGCGTTCGTCCTGAGCCAGGATCAAACTCTCCGTGAATGTTTTCCCGACTGCGTCTAATTAAAGACTGCGGGGCGACACCACGAGAGCGGAACCAAGGGGAGGAATAATCCCCCGGTTCACAGCGTCCTCGCTGATGCGCCTGCCGGAACAATGCCCGGCAGGACTTTTTCAAAGGAACCTCGTCCCGGCCGAACGGCCGGAGACGGGGTATCAACAAATCTGGCGTTGATTTTTGGCACGCTGTTGAGTTCTCAAGGAACGGACGCTTCCTTTGTACTCACCCTCTCGGGCTTTCCTCCGGGCGCTTCCCTTCGGTCTTGCGTTTCCGACTCTATCAGACCGTTTCCGTATCCGATTTCCTCGGTGCTTTTCAGGTAATCCGCTCTCGCGTTTCCCTTTCCAGCGAGTCCAAACTCTATCAGTCCTTTTCCCTCTCGCTGACCACCGTCCCGCAGACATGCGGAACATCGCCCCGAGATAGGATCTGACAAGTTGGGTGCTGCCGGGCAACGACGCCTTGGTCACGCCGCTCATCCTCAAGCAGGAGTACGACTCTACATGGGGTGCGGGAGCAGGCGCAAATCGTTTGCCCTGTCCTCTACGGCGCCAACCGGGATCTCTCGCGCGGAACCGGCACTTCATATGACATACCCTGCTCAACAGTGCGCTGTCCGGGACAGGCAGTGACGGCCCGTATAGATCTCCACCCCTCGGAGGCTTCCCATGACCACCGTGACGTCCCCTCTTGCAGGACGCGCCATCGGACTCGCCGCGGTACCGGACCCCGTCTTCTCCGGAGCGATGGTCGGCCCCGGCACGGCGATCGACCCCGTACGTGAACCCTCGGAGGCTGTCGCCCCCGTGGACGGAGTGATCGTCTCTCTTCACCCGCACGCGTTCGTCGTCGTCGACGGTGAGGGCCACGGCGTGCTCACGCACCTGGGCATCGACACGGTGCAGCTCAACGGCGAGGGCTTCGAATTGCTCGTCAACAAGGGGGACACCGTGACGCGCGGCCAGAGTGTCGTGCGGTGGAACCCCGCCGCCGTCGAGGAGGCCGGCAAGTCCCCGGTGTGCCCGGTCGTGGCTCTCGAAGCCACGGCGGACTCCCTCTCTGACGTCCGTGAGGACGGCGATGTGAAGGCCGGCGACGCGCTCTTCGGCTGGCAGTGACATCAACGCTGTCCTGGACGGCGCTTCGACAACCATCACGGCGGCGGTACACGCCGCACTATTCGGAGACGGGTGAGATGGAGACAACGCTGCGAGGCGTCGGCGTGAGCCACGGTGTGGCCATCGGCGAGGTTCGGCACATGGGAACGGCGGTTCTCGAACCGCCTGCCAAGCAGATCCCCCCGGAGGACGCGGCCCGCGAACAGGCACGCGCCCGCAAGGCTGTGGAGGACGTGGCGGCCGACCTGATTGCGCGCGGCAATCTGGCGGGGGGCGAGGCCCAGGCCGTACTCGAAGCCCAGGCCATGATGGCCCAGGACCCGGAACTGACGGCTGACGTGAACCGGCGGATCGCCGTCGGCAGCACGGCCGAGCGTGCGGTCTACGACGCGCTCGCCGCCTACCGGGCACTGCTGGCCGGCGCCGGTGAGTACCTCGCCGGACGCGTGGCCGACCTCGACGACGTGCGGAACCGTATCGTCGCTCGGCTGCTCGGTGTGCCCATGCCGGGCGTCCCGGACAGCGACGAGCCCTACGTTCTTATCGCACGTGACCTCGCGCCCGCCGACACGGCACTGCTGGACCCGACCCTGGTCCTCGGTTTCGTCACCGAGGAGGGCGGGCCGACCAGCCACAGCGCGATCCTGGCGCGTGCGCTGGGCGTGCCGGCCGTCGTGGCGCTCCCGGGCGCGGGTGAGCTCGCCGAGGGCACGGTGATCGCCGTCGACGGCAGCACGGGTGAGATCTTCGTGGAGCCGAGTGCGGAGAAGAAGGCGGAGCTGGAGGCCGCGGCGGCGCGGCGCAAGGCGGCGCTTTCCACCTCGACGGGCCCCGGTGCCACCTCCGACGGGCACAAGGTGCCGCTGCTGGCCAACGTCGGCGGCCCGGCGGACGTGCCGGCGGCCGTGGAGGCCGGTGCCGAGGGCGTCGGTCTGTTCCGTACCGAATTCCTGTTCCTCGACGACAGCAAGACGGCGCCGTCCGAGGAGAAGCAGGTCGAGGCGTACCGCCAGGTGCTCGAGGCCTTCCCCGAGGGCCGTGTCGTGGTGCGGGTGCTGGACGCGGGCGCGGACAAACCGCTGGACTTCCTGACGCCGGCCGACGAGCCGAATCCCGCGCTCGGCGTGCGGGGCCTGCGTTCGCTGCTCGACCACCCCGATGTGCTGCGTACGCAGCTCACCGCTCTCGCGAAGGCCTCGGAGGGGCTGCCGGTCTATCTCGAGGTGATGGCTCCGATGGTCGCGGACCGTACGGACGCCAAGGCGTTCGCGGACGCGTGCCGTGCGGCCGGACTGCGGGCGAAGTTCGGCGCGATGGTGGAGATCCCGTCGGCCGCACTGCGGGCGCGGTCGATTCTCCAGGAGGTCGAGTTCCTGTCCCTGGGAACCAACGACCTCGCGCAGTACACGTTCGCCGCCGACCGGCAGGTGGGCGCGGTGTCCCGTCTCCAGGACCCGTGGCAGCCGGCGCTGCTCGACCTGGTCGCGCTGTCCGCCGAAGCGGCGAAGGCCGAGGGCAAGAGCTGTGGTGTCTGCGGTGAGGCCGCGTCGGACCCGCTGCTGGCGTGTGTGCTGACCGGTCTGGGCGTCACCTCCCTGTCGATGGGTGCCGCGTCGATTCCCTATGTGCGGGCGACACTGGCGAAGTACACACTGGCCCAGTGCGAGCGGGCGGCCTCGGCCGCGCGTGCCGCGGACACGGCGGACGAGGCCCGCACCGCGGCTCAGGCGGTGCTGTCGGGCGAGTAGCCGGACGGCGCCTTCGGGCGAGAGCGGTTTTCGGTACGGAGGGGCGCTCCATCTGCGGATGGGGCGCCCCTTTCGTGTTCAGTGCGTGTGGCCCGTCCCGTTTCCCTCGTCTCCGAGGTCGGGCGGTACGCAATAGTCGACACCCGATTCCGGGGAGACCAGATCCCCGGAATCGAGGTCGGTGCAATAGGCGTCGAACACCTCGCCCGCGGTGAGGGGCTCCAGGTCTTCGCCGCGCAGGCGCCATCCGTAGACGCGGTCGGTGGTGTCGGGTGCGGTGGTGCGCATGACGAGTCCGCAGGCGCTCCGGGTGGCGATACCGAGGGCCAGGACGGTGGTGAATTCGAGGGCTTCGGATTCGTCGAGGCATGTCGTGCCTTCGATGCGTCCCTCCGTCCGGAGTACGGCGACGAGCGTGTCGGGGGCGGAGGTGACGCTGCACACGAGGTGGAGCTCTCCCGGTCCTGCGGTGTCCACGACCCGGGTGAGGAGGTGGGCGGCGCGGACGAAGGAGGCTCGGCCGATGTCCTCGCCGCAGGTCACGCAGGTGCCGATGCGGGCCAGGAGCGTGGTGGCGTACTCCCAGGTGGCCCGGCGGACCGCTTCGTCGACGAGGTCCGGAACCAGTTCGTCGAGGGGCTGTCCGTCGTAGGGGATGGTGGGGCCGGTCGCCGCCAGTTGGGCGGTGAAGCGGGTTCGGCTGACCGGGGTGTCGGGTTCCAGGCCGCTTTCGGCGCAGAATTCGGCGTATTCCTCGGGGTCGAAGAGTGCCACTGTGGTGTGGCTGCCCTGGGCGGCGAGCGTCTTGAGCAGGGCTTCGACCTGCTGGAGATAGGTCGTGTGATCGTCGAAGGCGAAGGTGCGATAGCGCCGCATCGCCCGGAAGTCCTGTTCGTCGGTCAGCAGGCCGATGGTGCCCGCGATTTCGCGGCGCAGGACGCGTCGCATGGTGTGGTGCCGGGTGTGCGCCATTGAATTTCCCCCTGTGCGCAGTCGATCAATGCTCACTCACAGTAACGGGCGGCACTGACAATGCGGGGCGGGTGAGCCGGTCGCGCACGAGGTGGTGCTGGAACATGCAGGTCGTGGCTATGGTCGCGCCGAAGAGAGTCCAGCCGAGGGGGCCGGCCGCGATGGCTGCTGTGACAGCGAGTGGCCCGACGCTGCGCTGTACGGCTTGCGCGAGTCCGTGGACGCCGAGGTAGCTGCCCTGCGCGGTGTCCGGGGCGAGGGCCACGGAGAGTTCCCACGAGACGGTGGCATGGAGCATCTCCGTCACCGTGAAGGTGGCGGCCGCCGCGGCGAGGAAGAGGGTCACGGCCACGGTTCCGCCTGTTGCGGAGAGCGCCAGGACGACGCCTCCGAGGGCGGAGAACACGGAGAGCGGGACGAGTAGGGCACGGGCCGCGGCAGTGGTGGCGCCGAGCCGGGCCAGGGGGACCTGGAGGGTCACGACCATCACGTTGTTCAGGACCATCAGCAGGGGTGCGAGGCCGTGGGGAGCCTGTTCGGAGTGGGCGACGCACAGCGGCAGCCCGACTTTGAACACGGCGTCGTCGAGGAAGAGGACGGCCTCTGTGGCGACGTAGGCGAGGTAGGTGCGGTCGCGCCACGGGCCGGCGGGGCGGGTCGCGGGAGCCGGGTCCTTCGATGTGGCGATCGTGCGGGCGGCCGAGGGCGGTTCGCCGCAGCGGGCTGTCGCGAGAGCGACGGCCACGAAGGAGACGGCGTCGCCGGCGAGCAGCCACTGGTACGCGCCGGCGGTACCGATGGTGAGGGCTCCTGCCGCGGCGAGGCCTCCGAGAGCCCAACCGGCGTTGGCGACGGTGCGGTTGACGGCTTGGTAGCGGACGCGGTCGGGGCCCGAGACGCGGGTGGCGTACAGCTTGGTGAGGACGTTGGCGGCTCGGTCACCGAAGCTTCCCGCGGCAGAGTACGCCAGCAGGAGGGCGTAGTTGTCCGTGGTGAGCAGTGCGAAGGATGCGAGGGCGCGCAGGAGTTGGAGCGCGATCAGCACGTGGGTCAGGGGCAGTCGGTCGGCGAGGCGCCCGCCCAGGGGTGCGCCGGCGATTCCGACCGCTCCGGCCGCGGCCGCGAGGGTGCCGATCTGTGCGACCGAGAGACCGGCGACGTAGGTGAAGTACAGGACGGAGACGGATGCCCACAGACCGCTGCCGATGCGGTCGACCAGGGCGATCCAGAGCATTCTTCGGCCGTCGAGGCCTCCTGGAACGCGTGTCGACCATGCGGCTGCGCGGCGCATCGGGCTCACGACTCCCCCTTGCTCCCCAGTATGTATTGATACATACTTAGTAACGTGGCAACACAATATTCGATCAGTGGTACGACGGCCAAGGGAATTGCCGCGTCCGTGGAACGAGGCGTGGCCGAAGGCCTCCTGGAGCCGGGCACGGCGCTGCCCCCGGTGCGCGGCCTGGCCGAGCGGCTCGGCGTCAGCCCCGGGACGGTCGCGACGGCGTACAAGGAACTGCGGCAACGGGCGATCGTGGTGACCCGCGGACGTGGTGGGACCGTGGTCGCCGCCGCGCCCGCGGTGGCGTCACGGCGCCCACCACGCGTGCCGGACGGACTGCGCGACGTGGCGGGCGGCCATCCGGATCCCGCGCTGCTCCCCGTCCTGGTGCCGCCGTCGCGGCTCTCCCCGGGTGCCCGCTCGCATCGCAGCACACCGCGTCTGGCGCGGCTGGAAGAGGCCGTACGCGACTGGCTGGAGCCCGACGGGGTGCCGTCGGAGCATGTGACGTTCGCTCATGGCGCGCTCGACCTGATCGGGCGGTTGCTGTCGGTGGAGCTGCGTCCGGGGGACGCGGTCGCGATGGAAGACCCCGGCTATCACCATCTGCTGGACCTGGTCACGGCGCTGGGACTGCGCACGGTTCCGGTCGCGGTGGACGACCGGGGCATCCGACCGGATGCCCTGCGGACGGCTCTGCGGACGGGGGTACGCGCGGTGGTGTGCAGTCCGCGGGCGCAGAATCCCTGCGGCGGCAGCTTCTCGGCGGGACGGCGGGACGCGCTCGTCGACGTGCTCCGGGAGGTGCCCGATGTGCTGGTCGTGGAGAACGATCACGCGTCGTCCGTCGCCGGCGTACCGCTGCGCACACTGACCACGGGCGGTCTGAACCGCTGGGTCCATGTGCGCACGGTGAGCAAGTTCCTGGGAACCGACCTACGGTGGGCGGCCGCGGCATGTGACCCGACGACACTGGCCCGGCACGACGGGCGCATGCTGCTGACGTCGGGCTGGGTCAGTCACCTGTTGCAGGAGACGGTGCTCGGACTGATGACGGACGAGAGCACGCGCGCGTTGATGGGGCGTGCCCAGGAGACATACACGCTGCGCCGGGACGCGCTGCTCCGTGAGTTCGCGGACCGCGGCACACAGGCCCACGGCGTGAGCGGGCTGAACGTCTGGGTGCCCGTGCGGGACGAGTCGGCGGTGGTGAACGGGCTGCGTTCGTACGGATGGTGGGTCGCGGCGGGCGCGCGTTTCAGGACCTCGGCCGCGCCCGGTGTACGCATCTCGGTGGCGGAACTCTCAGCCGCCGACGCCGTGCGGCTGGCCTCCGACTTCGCCGCCGTGCTCGGCGAGTCGGAGGCCACCTACGGAGGCTGATCAGCCCCGCTCGCGGGCCAGCTTCTCGTAGAAGCGCAGAAGTTCGACGTTGTCCACGGAGCCGACGTTGACGGCCTTCTCCATGGACGCGCCCTGGAGGAGGCGCTTGACCGGGACCTCGATGCGCTTGCCGGTCAGGGTGTGCGGCACTCCGGGTACTTCGATGACCTCGTCGGGAACGTGACGCGGGGAGAGCTGTTCACGGATGGTGCCCTTGATGCGGTTGAGGAGATCCTCGTCCAGCACGGCTCCGGGTGCGAGATGGACGAACAGCGGCATCCAGTAGCCGCCGTCGGGCTGCTCGACACCGATGACCAGCGACTCCTTGATCTCGGGAAGACGCTCGACGGCCTCGTAGATGTCGGCCGAGCCCATGCGCACGCCCTGCCGGTTGAGCGTGGAATCGGAGCGACCGTGGATGACGACCGAACCTCGTGAGGTGACGGTGATCCAGTCGCCGTGGCGCCACACTCCGGGGTACGTGTCGAAGTAGCTGTCGTGGTAGCGGCTGCCGTCGGGGTCGTTCCAGAAGTGGATGGGCATGGACGGCATCGGGTTGGTGACGACCAGTTCGCCGACCTCGTCGGTGAGGGGCTTTCCACTGGGGTCCCAGGACTGGAGGTCGGTGCCGAGGCCGGCGGCCTGGAGTTCGCCGATGTACACCGGGAGCGTCGGTACCGCTCCGGCGAAGCAGGAGCACACATCGGTGCCGCCGCTGACGGAGGCGATCCACAGGTCCTCGCGAACCTCGTCGTGCAGCCAGCGGAATCCGTCGGGCGGCAGCGGCGAGCCGGTCGTCGCGACGCACCGCACCCGGCCGAGGTCGAAGTCGCGCGAGGGGTGGACCTCCGCCTTGCGGCAGGCCATCACGTACGCGGCGGACGTGCCGAAGAGGGTCGCTCCCGTGCGTTCGGCGATACGCCACTGGGCGCCCGTGTCCGGATAGCCGGGGCTGCCGTCGTACAGCACGATCGTGGTGCCCGTGAGCAGGCCGGAGACGAGGAAGTTCCACATCATCCAGCCGGTGGACGTGTACCAGAAGAAGCGGTCCTCGGGCCCCAGATCACAGTGCAGGCCGAGCTGCTTGAGGTGTTCGACGAGGATGCCGCCCTGGGACTGCACGATCGCCTTGGGGAGGCCCGTCGTGCCGGAGGAGTAGAGCACCCACAAGGGGTGGTCGAAGGGGACCTGCTCGAAGACGGGCTGCACGTCGGCGGAGGTCAGCGCCGACCACTCCAGGGCGTCCTCGGGCGCCTGCGTGCCCAGCAGCGGGATGTGCACGACGGCGTTCAGGGTGGGCAGTTCGCGGCGCAGCTCGGCGACCGTGTCACGGCGGTCGTGCTCCTTGCCGCCGTAGCGGTAGCCGTCGACGGCGAACAGGACCACGGGTTCGACCTGCTGGAAGCGGTCGAGGACGCTGCGGGCGCCGAAGTCGGGGGCGCAGGAGGTCCAGACCCCGCCCACGGCGGCCGTGGCCAGGAGGGCCACCACGGCCTCGGGGATGTTCGGGAGATAGCCGCTGACCCGGTCTCCGGGGCGTACACCGAGAGCGCGCAGCTCGGCGGCCAGGGAGCCGACCTGGCGGCGCAGGTCGGACCACGTCACGGGGACGGACTCGTGGGTCTCGTCGACATACAGGAGGGCCGGTTCGTCCGCGCGGGTCTCCGCCGCGCGCAGGGCGTGCTCCGCGTAGTTGAGGGTCCCTCCGGGGAACCACGCGGCACCGGGCATGGCGCGGTCGCCGAGCACGCGCGCGTAGGGGGTCGAGAACCGGACGTCGAACCACTCGGTGACGGCCTTCCAGAACGTGTCCAGCTCGTCGACCGACCAGCGGTGCAGGGCCGCGTAGCCTCCGTCGGCCGGCGCTCCGTGCCGTTCGGCCGCCCAGGCCTGGAACTTCGTGACCTGCGCCTGGGCGATGCCCTCGGCGGAGGGCTGCCAGAGCGGTGAGGGGTTCGTGGTGGACATGGGGCGGCTCCCGGGCTGTACGCGTCGTGTGCGTCGGTCGCGCACGAGCGGGGGTGTGCGCGTCACGCGGCTGACACGGACGATGCCATGTGATCGACTTCTTTACCAGGGCACACCGCACATAGTCGGCGACATGAAGATGTGGCGTGACAACAGGTGAACGGCAGTTGAACGGCTCACTCAACGAGCGACGGTAGTGGCAGGGTGAGCAGCATGGACGGTCGTGACCTGGTGCGTTCGGTGAAAGCGGTCGGCTCGGGGGGTACCACTCAGGGGTTGCTCACAGTACGAGCCGCGTGGCGCAGGAGGCGTGCCGACGCCGCCGGGCTGCCGCAGCGGGGGGCCGAGCGGGCGCGGGTACCGGGGCCGGTGCTCGGTGTGGAGCCGGGCCCCGGTGGCGGAGTCGTCCGCTTCACCCGCTCGGAACTGCGGATCACCGTCACGGTGGGCGGGGCGGTCTTCTGGGGCTGGGACGCGGTCGCGCCGGAGCCGTCGTACGCCCTCGCGGGCCGCTCCCCGGAACCCGACCCGCGGGCCGTTCTGGAGCCGGACAAGGACGGCGGCTGGCGCGTCGTGGCCGAGCGGGTCACGGTAGCGGTCTCACGGCACGGCGCGGTCCAGGTCCTCACGCCCGGTGGAGTGGTCCTGCGCCGGGATCTGCCGCCCCGGTGGTGGGAACCCGTCGACGGCGGCACCGCCCGCTGGATGCAGCGTTCCGAAGTGGCGGCCGACGCACGGTTCTTCGGTCTGGGCGGCCGGGCCGCGGGGCTCCGGCTGCGCGAGGGGACGTACCGGTTGTGGAACACGGATCCGGGACAGGCCTTCGGGCCGGGCGACGATCCGTTGTACCTCACGATGCCTGTGCAGATGGTCGTGGCCGACGCGGGCACGCATCTCGTGTTCCACGACACGTCCTGGGACGGCACGGTGGTCCTGCGCGAGGGCAAGGAAGGCGCCGGTTCGGGGCACGACCGGGCCGGATCGTGCGAGCTGCGCATGGACGGCGGACCGCTGCGCTGCTGGGTGATGGTGGGGACTCCCGCGCGCGTGCTGCACTCCTGGGCGTCGCTGACCGGTGCCGCGGCTCTGCCGCCGGCGTGGGCGCTCGGGCACCAGCACGCGCGGTGGGGCTTCGGCAGCGAGCAGGAGGTGCGGAGGATCGTCGCGGGCTACCAGGAGCGGGGCCTGCCGCTGGACGCCGTACACCTGGACATCGACCACTACGACGCCCACCAGGTGTTCACCGTCGATCGCGACAGGTTCCCGAAGCTTCCTGCGTTCGCCGAGGAGCTGCGGCGCGACGGAATCCGGCTGGTGTCCGTCATCGACCCGGCCGTCAAGGCGGAGCCGGGCAACGCCGTGTACGACAGCGGTCTGGCCGAGGACGCCTTCGTCCGGGACGCCTCGGGGCGGCTCGTGCGGGGCGTCGTCTGGCCCGGGGAGGCCGTCTACCCGGACTTCACGGACGCGCGGGCGCGCGCTTGGTGGGGCGGGCTCTACGAGGAGCGGCTCGCGCAGGGGTTCGCGGGGTTCTGGCACGACATGAACGAGCCGACGTCGTTCACGGCGTTCGGGGAGCCGACGCTGCCGCGTTCGACGCGGCACGCCCTGGAGGGCCGCGGGGGTGACCACCGCGAGGCGCACAACGTGTACGCGCTGGGCATGGCCCGGGCCGCCTACGAGGGCTTGCGTGAACTCGCTCCCCAGGAGCGGCCGTTCCTGTTCTCGCGTTCCGGCTGGGCCGGACTGCAGCGCTACGCGGGAACATGGTCCGGGGACGTGGCCACGGGCTGGCCGGGGCTGCGGGCGTCGTTGTCCCTGGTGCTGGGGCTCGGGCTGTGCGGGGTGCCCTACTCGGGACCCGATGTGGGCGGCTTCGACGGCAGCCCGTCGCCCGAGCTCTATCTGCGGTGGTTCCAGCTCGGGGCGTACCTCCCGCTGTTCCGCACGCACGCGAGCCTGCGGGCCGGGCGCAGGGAGCCCTGGGAGTTCGGTGACGACGTGCTGGAGCACGCGCGCGTGGCACTCCTCGAACGGCGGCGGCTGCTCCCGTACTTCATGACGCTGGCGCACATGGCGCGCCGCACGGGCGCTCCCTACGTCCGGCCGTTGTGGTGGGGTAATCCCGAGGACCGGGCGTTGCGCGACTGCGAGGACGCCTTCCTGCTCGGCGACAGCCTCCTGGTGGCTCCGGTGCTGGACCCGGGTGCGGTCCGGCGGACGGTGCAGCTGCCGCGCGGGCGTTGGTACGACACGGTCACCGAGGAGGCGTACGAGGGACCCGCGCAGGTGGTGGTCGACGCCCCCTTGTCGCGGATTCCGGTGCTCGCGCGGGCCGGTGCCGTCCTGCCCGTACGCGGTGCCGACGGCGGTCTGGAGCTGGAGGCGTGGGCGCCTCCGCGGGGAAGCGGCGGAAGCGGTCTCCTCGTGCCGGACCCGGGCGACGGGTGGGAGGAACCGGAGGCCCAGCGTCATGTGTCCAGCTGGCAGGAGGACGAGGTGGTGGTGCGACGGGCCGACGGCGCGGGAGGCCTGGGCGAGCCGGCGTACCCCGTACGGGTGCGGGGACTGGGGGGACCCCGTCCCTGACCCTCAGATGTACCGCCCGTCGAACCAGGCACGGGCCGCCAGGGTGTGGAGCGGGAAGGCGAGTTCGGCGGGCCGGCGCAGCAGATGCCAGCCTTCCGTCTCGTCGGTGGCGGCGGACAGCGGAAGTTCGGCGGCGGGGCGTTCCGGGAGGAGTCCGAAGAGCAGCAGATGGCCCGCCGGAGAGCTCATCGCGTCGGCGAGCCGCACTTCCCTGCTCGCCGCGTCGATGCCCGTCTCCTCCTTGAGCTCGCGCACGACGGCCTGCCGCCAGTCCTCCCGGTGGTCGATGAACCCTCCGGGCAGGGCCACGCCCCCGCGCGCGGGGGCGATGGTCCGGGTGATGACGACCAGGGCGGCACCCCGGTCGTCGTAGACGGGCTGCAGGGCCACCGCGACCGGCAGCGGATTGCGGTAGGCGACCGTGCCGCAGGCGGCGCAGGTGCGGGGCCAGCCGGAGATGCCCTCTCCGTAGGGGGCGCCACAGCTCGAGCAGTGCGAATCGGGCGCGAAGTCGGCAGGTGGGTGCGGGGTTTCGGACACGCCGCGGACTGTAGTCCATCACCGAACCGACGTCTTCGGGTTGGGCCCGATGAGGCGCCCGAGGTGGAACGGCTCGGTCGGGGCGGATGAGGCGGCCGAGGCACACCCCGCGCCACGGTCCGCTGTGGCTGGTGCTCCGGCGTCCGCAGGCACCCGTCGGTCCGTGCGGACGCCCTGCCCAATCGCCTCCCCTCGTGGCACACTTCTGACGATCCGTCAGATCGAGTGTCCTGGAGGAACCGTGTCGCGCACACGTACACCTGTCGTCACCGGGTGGTTCACCGGGGAAGGGAACGACTTCCGCCTGCTCGGCACACGGTGCTCGGTGTGTGCCTCGGTGTTCTTCCCCCGCGAGGACGCCTTCTGCCGCAATCCGGAGTGCGCGGGCGGCGAGCTGGCGGAGGTGCCTCTGTCCCCCCGAGGACGCGTCTGGTCCTACACGGACAGCCGGTACCGGCCTCCGTCACCGTATGTCACCGATCCGGAACTCGAATGGGAGCCCTACGCGTTGATCGCCGTGGAACTGGAATCCGAGCGCCTCGTGGTGCTCGGCCAGGCGGTTCCCGGGATCACCGTCGCCGATCTGACGGTGGGCATGGAGGTGGAGGTCGTCCCCGGTGTGCTGCACGAGGACGAGGAGACGACCTGGACGACGTGGCACTGGCGGCCTGCAGAGGTGACGGCATGAAGGACTCGGGGCGGACGGGGGTGACGGCGTGACCGGTGATGTGGCGGTGCTGGGTGTGGGGATGCACCCGTGGGGCAAGTGGGGGCGCCGTTTCGTCGAGTACGGGGTCGCCGCGGCGCACGCGGCACTGACCGACGCGGGGATCGGCTGGCGGGACGTCGACTCGGTCGTGGGCGCGTCCACCGTGCGCGGAGGCTATCCGGGGTACGTGGCGGGGGCGACGTTCGCGAAAGCCCTGGGGTGGCAGGGAGCACGCGTGGCGAGTGTGTACGCGGCCTGCGCCTCCGGGGCGCAGGCGCTCGGCACAGCACGTGCCCAGATACTCTCCGGCCTCGCCGAGGTGGTTCTCGTGGTGGGCGCGGACGCGGCACCCAAGGGGTTCTTCCGCCCCGCCGGCGGGAACCGGCCGGACGATCCGGACTGGCTGCGCTTCCGTGTCCTCGGGGCGACGAATCCGACGTACTTCGGGCTGTACGCGCGGCGCCGGATGGCTCTGTACGGCGACACCCCGGAGGATTTCGCCCAGGTGAAGGTGAAGAACGCGGCCCTGGGCGCGCTCAACCCCAACGCCCGCTACCGCAAGCCGGTCACGGCCGAGGAGGTCGCCGCGTCGGCCGTGGTCGCCGATCCGCTGCGACTGCTCGACATCTGCGCGACCTCGGACGGCGGCGCCGCCGTGGTGCTGGCCGGCATGGAGTTCGCACACCGGCACGGGGTCGCCGACCCGGTGCGGATCCGCGCGGTGTCGACCGTGTCGCCGCACTACCCGAACACCGTGCTGGATCTGCCGGACATCGCCACGGACTCGGCGGCCATCGTCGAGCCCGCGGCCGGGACCTTCCGGGCGTCCATCGCCCGAGCGGCTTACGAGGAGGCCGGCATCGGCCCCGAGGATCTCTCGTTCGCGGAGGTCTACGACCTGTCGACCGCGCTGGAACTGCAGTGGTACGAAGACCTCGGACTCTGCGGGGAGGGCGAGGCCGCCAAACTCCTGAGGGAAGGCGCCACGGCACTCGGCGGACGCATACCGGTGAATGCCAGCGGCGGTCTCGCCTCCTTCGGAGAGGCCGTTCCGGCGCAGGCCATCGCCCAGGTGTGCGAGCTGACCTGGCAGTTGCGCGACGGTGCGGGTGACCGGCAGGTCGCCGGGGCGCGGGTGGGGATCACCGCGAACCAGGGGCTGTTCGGCCACGGCTCTTCGGTCGTGGCGGTTCGGTAGCCATGCGGCGGCCCTCACTGGACCGGAGAGATCCGGAGAGATCCGGAGAGATCCGGAAGACCCGGCCGGCCCACGGTCGGCTGCTCCCTGTGACACCCCGAGCGCCTTGTCCGACAGGGGCCGCACCGCCCGCGTGTCACTCCGGGGGAGTCGATGCGTGCGGCACGCCCGGAGCCTCCTCCACACCTACTGTGACGACCCCGGAATCCTGCGTGAACACCTCGTGAATCGCCCACCGGCGTACGCCGTCGGCGGGACCATGCTGCTGTGCCCTCCTGGACGGATATGGTCCGTTTCGCCTTCCAGCCGGTCGTCAATCTGACGACCGGAGGGATCGCGGCGCTGGAGACGCTCGCCCGTCCGGAGTCCGGCGACATCCTGGCGCGGGCCCGCCGCGAGCCCGAACTGGACGGCCGGCTGGCCGCGTTGGCCATCCGGGCCGCCGCCCGCAGGGAGACACTGCTCCCCCTGCACGTCAACGTGTTCGCCGGAACACTGGCCGACCTCGGCCGGCTCTCCGCGCTGCGCAACGAGGTACGGCAGGCCGGGCGGCTTCCCTGGGAGATCACCGTCGACATCGTCCCGCCGTACACGCACGTGCCGCAGCACGCCCTGCTGGAGGCGGTGGCCGCCGTGCGCGGCGAGGGCTTCCGGATCTGCGCGGACGGGATCGGCGACGGCGACATACCGCTGCGCCTGCTCACGGATCTCGCCCCGGAGCTGATGAAGCTCGACGTGTCCCTGCTGTCGCGGCCCGCGGCGGTCCGGGCGATGCGGACACTGTGCGAGCAGCTCGGCGCGCTGCTGTCCGTCGAAGGCGTCGAGACGGAACTGCAGTGCGCCGCCGCGGTGTCGGCGGGCGCACAGCTCGCGCAGGGCGATCTGTTCGCCCCGCCCGCCCGGCTGCCCTCGGCGGACGTATACGTTCCGGCGCTGTCGCCCGCCGTCCGCGGCGTACCCCGGTCCGGGCCGTCCGTGGGGCAGTTCGTCCGCCCGGCCGCGCTGCTGCCGGCCACCGCGTCGGCCGGAGAGGTCAGAGCCCTGCTCACCGGGTCGCCCGACGTGTCCGGTGTGCTGCTCGTGGATCCGTTCGGGATACCGGTCCGATCGGTGCACCGGTCACGCTTCCTGCTGTCGATGTCCGGGCGCTACGGGCACGCCCTGTACGCCGACCGGCCCGCCGCCAAACTGGGTGACGCGCCACGTACGGTCGGCGTCGACGCCACGGCCTGGGAAGTGCTCGACGTCGTCGCGGACGGGGACCGGGACCGTACGTCCGACGATGTCGCGGTCGTCGACCGGTACGGGCGGTGCGTGGGCGTCGTACGCCTCGCGGACCTCGTACGGGCGCTGTCGGAGAGCCGGGTCGAGGAGGCGGCGGGGCTCAACCCGCTGACCCGGCTGCCTGGTTCGGACACGATCACCGGGGAGGTGGACCGGCGGATCGCGGACGGCCGGATGTTCGCACTGAGCTGGCTGGACATCGACCATTTCAAGCAGGTCAACGACGGAGCGGGGTTCGCGGCCGGCGACGAGCTGATCCGGGCGGTGGGCCGGATGCTCCAGCACTCGGCGTCCGAGGCGACGCTGGTCGGCCACATCGGCGGCGACGACTTCCTGGTCCTCGCCGACCCCGACACCCTCGACCCGCTGGCCGCGTCGGTGCTCGACACACCCTGGTCCGCGGGCGGCCGCGCGGTCACGCTGTCGCTGGCCACGGTGCTGTGCGCGCCCGGCAGCGTGATCGACCACCGGCAGGCGGCCACCTCTCTGGCACCCCTCAAGCAGGCCGCCAAGGCCCTGGACGGGGCGAGCTGGGTGCTGGGGCGGGCGGGGCTGCCCGGGCATGAGATCCGGCGCGGTACCGGTACCGGTACCGGTCCGACGGAGTCGTACGGGCAGACGCTGACCGGCTGAACCGACCGAGCACCTCGCCCCGCCCGACCGGACGAACATCCGATCACCTGACGGACCGACTGTCCGATCACTCGACCGCCTGATCATCCAGCCGCCTGACGAGCGATCCCATGGCCGTCTGGCCGAAAATGGTCCACTCATACGGCGTCGGCACCCCTCCGCGGCACGTCCATTTCGCGCCTCCAACCAGTGCGGTCCACGACCTTGACGCCCCCTGGGCGTCGGTGAACACTTCCGGGTGTCGTCGGCATCGCCGCAATCGGGCGCCATCAGGCACCTCACCGCTCGGGCTCCGACCCGTGCCCAGGGCCGTTCCCCACGGGCGATTCCACAGCGACTGCACGCTCGTCACGGACGCCGGGCGGGGCGCGGGAACTCCCTGCCTTCAGCTGAAGTAGCCATGGGAACGCACTCTGCACGGTGACCCGGAGCGGATCGTTCCGGGCGAGAGTCCAGGAGCCGCCATGAGCAACGGAGACATCTTTGTCGGCGAGTTGATCGGCACAGCGATTCTGATTCTCTTCGGCGCGGGTGTGTGCGCCGCTGTCACCCTGAACAGATCGAAGGCCCAGGGAGCGGGCTGGATCGTCATCACCTTCGGCTGGGGCTTCGGCGTCCTGGCCGGTGCCTACACCTCGGCGCCGCTGTCGGGAGGGCAGATCAACCCGGCGGTCACCATCGGGTTCGCGATCGAGGGTTCCACGAAGTGGTCGGACGTGCCCTTCTACATCCTCGGCCAGTTCGCCGGCGCCGTCATCGGCGCGGTCCTGTGCTGGCTGCTCTACCTCGGACAGTTCAACCTCAACGCCGAGGACGACAAGGCCGTCGAGACGCTGGGAATCTTCTCGACGCGTCCAGAGATCGACAATCCGGTACAGAACCTGATCACCGAGATCATCGCCACCGCCGCCCTGATGCTTCCCATCCTCGGACTCGTCGGCGGCGGCAAGCACGTCGCCGGCATCGGCGCCGCGGGGCTGCCGGTCCTGCTCATCTCCTTCCTCGTCGTCGGCATCGGTCTCTCGTTGGGCGGCCCCACCGGGTACGCCATCAACCCGGCCCGCGACCTGGGGCCGCGCCTCGCCCACACGCTGCTGCCGATCCCCAACAAGGGCACTTCGGAGTGGAGATATTCCTGGATCCCGGTGGTCGGCCCGATCGCGGGTGCCGCCGTCGGCGCCGGGATCTACAACGTGGCCTTCTGACGTATCGCCGCCACCCGAAGTGCGGCCTCCTGACGGGACAGCAGCCTCCTGACGAAGAACACGTAAGGGGACGACATGACGGACACATCCGAGAAGTACGTCGCCGCGATCGACCAGGGCACCACCTCCAGCCGCTGCATCATCTTCGACCACGGCGGCGCCATCGTCGCCGTCGACCAGCGCGAACACCGCCAGATCTTCCCCAAGCCGGGCTGGGTGGAGCACGACGCCACCGAGATCTGGTCCAAGGTGCAGGCCGTGGTCGCCGGAGCGCTCGCCAAGGCCGGACTGCGCCCCGACCAGCTCAGCGCGCTCGGCATCACCAACCAGCGCGAGACGACGGTTCTGTGGGACCGGGCCACGGGCAAGCCCGTCCACAACGCCATCGTCTGGCAGGACACCCGCACGTCGGCGCTGTGCAACGAACTGGGCGGCCCGGACGGCCAGGACCGCTTCCGCGAGCAGACCGGACTCCCGCTGGCGAGCTACTTCTCCGGGCCCAAGGCGGCCTGGCTCCTCGACAACGTCCCGGGCCTGCGCGCCCGCGCCGAGCACGGTGAGATCGCCTTCGGCACCATCGACTCGTGGCTCATCTGGAACCTCACCGGCGGCACCGACGGCGGGCGGCACGTCACGGACGTGACCAACGCCGGGCGCACCATGCTGATGAACCTGGACACCCTCCAGTGGGACCCGTCCATCCTCTCCGCGATGAACATCCCGGAAGCGGTGCTCCCGGAGATCAGGTCCTCCGCCGAGGTGTACGGAACCGCCGTGGGCCAACTCGGCGGTGTGCCGGTCGCGTCGGCGCTGGGCGACCAGCAGGCGGCGGTCTTCGGCCAGGCCTGCTACGACGTCGGCACGGCCAAGAACACCTACGGCACGGGCAGCTTCCTGCTGTTGAACACCGGCAACAGGCCCGTTCCGTCGAAGAACGGACTGCTGACCACCATGGGCTACAAGATCGGCACCGAGGCCCCGGTCTACTGCCTCGAAGGGTCGATCGCGATCACGGGCGCCCTGGTCCAGTGGTTCCGGGACCAGTTGGGCATCATCCGTTCCGCCGACGAGATCGAGACACTGGCGGCGAGCGTCGAGGACAACGGCGGCGCGTACATCGTGCCTGCCTTCTCGGGTCTGTTCGCCCCCTACTGGCGCTCGGACGCGCGCGGCGTCATCACGGGTCTCACGCGCTACGTCACGAAGGCGCACCTCGCGCGCGCGGTCCTGGAAGCTACGAGCTGGCAGACGCGTGAGGTCGTGGACGCCATGTACCAGGACTCCGGAGTGCAGATCACCACCTTGAAGGTGGACGGTGGCATGACCAAGAACAATCTGCTGATGCAGCACCAGGCGGATGTCCTCGGCGTACCCGTGATCCGTCCGAAGGTCTCCGAGACGACCTGTCTGGGTGCCGCGTACGCGGCGGGGCTCGCGACCGGGGTGTGGAACGACCTCGACGAACTGAAGTCGCACTGGCGGAAGGACGTCGAATGGACGCCGTCCATGGAGGCCTCGGTGCGCGACAGCGAGTACGGCAACTGGCGCAAGGCGGTGGAGAAGAGCTTCGGCTGGCACGACGACACCGTCGAATGACCCCGGCGCCCACGCGCGTGTGTCTGACGTTCGGGTGAGGCACGCGCGCGTACATGGCCGCGGCCCGTACCCCGGTCGGCGGGGGTACGGGCCGCACCCAGGCGACGTGGCGGCCGCGGGGTCGTGCGTGCGTCAGGTCGTGACGGCCTCACGGGCGGCGGCCGCCTGCGCCATGGCGTGCTGGACGACGCGGATGAGGACCTCCTTGACCGACTCGCGGTCCCGCGCGTCGCACAGGACGACGGGCACATCCGGGTCGAGGTCGAGGGCCTGGCGGACGGCGTCCGCGGGGTAACGGGACGCGGCCTCGAAGCAGTTGACTCCGACCACGAAGGGGATGGAACGCCGCTCGAAGTAGTCGACCGCGGCGAAACAGTCCTCCAGGCGGCGGGTGTCGGCCAGCACGACGGCACCCAGGGCACCGGTGGCGAGCTCGTCCCAGAGGAACCAGAAACGGTCCTGTCCGGGGGTCCCGAACAGATAGAGCACCAGGTCCTCGCGGAGCGTGATCCGGCCGAAGTCCATGGCGACGGTCGTGGTGTGCTTGCCCTCCACACCGCTGATGTCGTCGATGGGCCGGCCCGCCTCGGTGAGGACTTCCTCGGTGCGCAGCGGCCTGATCTCGCTGACCGCGCCGACGAGGGTCGTCTTGCCCACGCCGAAGCCGCCCGCGACAAGGATCTTGAGCGTGACGGGCTCGACCGGAGGCTTGCCGCGCTCAGAACGCCCGAAGATCATCGATCTCTTCTCCTGCTGTGTGGGGGTCGTGCGACGGTGGGCCGTAGCCCCCGCCGCCGGGGGTTTCGATGACGAGTACGTCTCCGGGTCCGACGTCCGCCGCATCGCTTCCGCCGAGTTCTGTGACGGTGCCGTCGGCGCGCTCGACCCGGTTGACACCGAGAGCACCGGGCCCGCCGCCCGCCATGCCGTACGGCGGCACCCTGCGGTGCTGTGAGAGCGTCGAGACGGTCATCGGCTCCAGGAAACGGATACGTCGTACGGCGCCGTCGCCGCCCCGCCAGTGTCCGGGGCCGCCGCTGCCGTGTCGAATCGCGAACTCGTCGAGCCTGACGGGCAGTCGCCACTCGAGGACCTCGGGGTCGGTGAGCCGCGAGTTGGTCATATGGGTCTGCACGACGGGAGCACCGGGGAAGCCGTCACCCGCGCCAGAGCCGGAGGCCACGGTCTCGTAGTACTGGTGGCGCTCGTTGCCGAAGGTGACGTTGTTCATGGTGCCGGAGCCCTCGGCCTGCACGCCCAGGGCCCCGTAGAGGGCGCCGGTGATCGCCTGGGACGTCTCCACGTTGCCGGCGACCACGGCGGCCGGGGGCTCGGGGGCGAGCATCGATCCCGGCGGCACCACGATGCGCAGGGGGCGCAGACAGCCGTCGTTGAGCGGGATGTCGTCGTCCACCAGGGTGCGGAAGACGTACAGGACCGCGGCGTTGACGACGGCGAAGGGCGCGTTGAAGTTGGTGGCGAGCTGTGCGGACGTACCCGTGAAGTCGACGGTGGCCGAGCGTGCCGCGCGGTCCACGGAGACACGGACCCGGATGACCGCCCCGGAGTCCGTCTCGTAGGCGCACTCTCCGTCCTCGAGCGTGTCGATGACGCGGCGCACGGCTTCCTCCGCGTTGTCCTGGACGTGCCTCATGTAGGCCTGGACGACGTCGAGCCCGAAATCCTCGATCATGCGGCCGACTTCGTCGACGCCCTTCCGGTTGGCGGCGATCTGGGCACGCAGGTCGGCGAGGTTCGTCTTCGGGTTGCGCGACGGGTGAGGCGGCGCGGTGAGCAGGGCCAGTGTCTCCGCCTCCCGGAACCGTCCGTTCTCGGCGAGCAGCCAGTTGTCGAAGAGGATGCCCTCCTCGTCGATGGTCCGGCTGTTCGCCGGCATGGAGCCCGGGGCGATGCCGCCGATCTCCGCGTGGTGGCCGCGCGAGGCGACGTAGAACAGGATCCGCTCACTCTCCGTGCCGAAGACCGGGGTGATCACGGTGACATCGGGAAGGTGGGTGCCGCCGTGGTAAGGGTCGTTGACGGCGTAGGTGTCACCGGGCCGCATGGTGTCGCCGCGCCGCCGGACGACCTCCTGCACGCTCGTGCCCATGGAGCCCAGGTGGACCGGGATGTGGGGGGCGTTGGCCACCAGGTTGCCGTCGGGGTCGAACAGGGCGCAGGAGAAGTCCAGGCGCTCCTTGATGTTGACGGACTGGGCGGTCGATTCGAGTCGGGCGCCCATTTGTTCGGCGATGGACATGAAGAGGTTGTTGAAGACCTCGAGCAGAACGGGATCCGCTTGCGTGCCGAGATCGGAACTCTCCGTGACCGTCGCGCGTTCCATGACCAGATGCCCGTCGTCGGTCGTCGCGGCCCGCCAGCCGTCGTCGACGACGGTCGTCGTGCCTGCCTCGGCGATGATCGCGGGTCCGTCCACGGTCTCACCGGGCGGGAGTTCCTCGCGGCGGTGCAGGGGCACTTCGCGCCAGGAGCCGTCGGTGTGGAGTCGGACGGTCGGCGCGGTGGCCGGGCAGGACGCGGGTCCGGCTTCGCGCGGTGCGAGGTCGGAGAGGTCGGGGGGTTCGGTGAGACCGGTGGCTTCCACGGAGAGGGCTTCGACGACGACCGGGCGGTCGAGGGTGAAGGAGTAGGTGGCGCGATGACGTTCTTCGAAGGCGTGGGTCATGGTGTCGGGTTCGGTGAGCTCGACGGTCAGTGCCGTGTCCGTGCCGTCATAACGGAGCTGGGCCCGGCGGGTGATCCGGATGCGGTGTTCGGGGACGTCCTCACCGAGGAGTTCGGCGCGGGTGGCGCTTTCCAGATCGTCGGCGGTTTTGAGGATGCCGGGCATCGAGGACGGTTCGAGGCGCGCTTCGACGGACTGTTCGCGCATGGCTGTGGTGTCGGCGAGTCCGATACCGAGGGCGGACAGGACGCCTGCCATGGGCGGGACCAGGACGGTGCGGATGCCGAGCGAGTCGGCGACCATGCACGCGTGCTGGCCGCCGGCGCCACCGAACGTGGTGAGCGCGTAGCGGGTGACGTCGTGGCCCTTCTGTACGGAGATCCGCTTGACGGCGTTGGCGATGTTGGCCACGGCGATCTGCAGGTAGCCCTCGGCGACCTGCTCGGGGGTGCGGGCGTCGCCGGTCCTGTCGTGGATCTCTCGGGCGAGGGCCGTGAACCGGTCCCGGACGAGAGCCTCGTCGAGGGGCTGGTCCCCGCCGGGGCCGAACACTTTCGGAAAGTGGGCGGGCTGGACGCGGCCGAGGGCGACGTTGGCGTCGGTGACCGTCAGCGGACCGCCGTTGCGGTAGCAGGCGGGTCCGGGGGCGGCTCCGGCCGAGTCGGGGCCCACGCGGTAGCGGGAGCCGTCGAAGTGGAGCACCGATCCACCGCCCGCGGCGACCGTGTGGATGTCGAGCATGGGGGCCCGCAGCCGGACCCCCGCGATCCGGGTGGTGTAGGTCCGTTCGTAGTCTCCGGCGAAGTGGGAGACGTCCGTGGACGTTCCTCCCATGTCGAAGCCGATGACGCGGTCGTAGCCGGCGAGCTGCGACATCCGGGCCATGCCGACGATGCCGCCCGCGGGGCCCGACAGGATGGCGTCCTTGCCGCGGAACTGTCCGGCCTCGGCGAGGCCTCCGTTGGACTGCATGAACATCAGCCGTACGCCCCGGAGTTCGGCGGCGACCTGCTGGACGTAGCGGCGCAGCACGGGCGACAGGTAGGCGTCGACGACGGCCGTGTCACCGCGCGGCACCAGCTTCATCAGCGGGCTGACCTCGCTGGAGAGGGAGACCTGCGGGAAGCCGACACGTGTCGCCAGCTCGCCCACGGCCTGTTCGTGGGCGGGGTGGAGATGGCTGTGCATGCAGACCACGGCGACCGCGCGGATGCCGTCGTCGTACGCCTCCTGGAGGGATGCGGCGAGTGCGTCCAGATCGGGGGCACGAAGGACGGTGCCGTCGGCGGCGATCCGTTCGTCGACCTCGATCACGCGTTCGTGGAGCAGTTCGGGGAGTTCGATCGCGCGGGCGAAGATGGCCGGGCGGTTCTGGTAGGCGATGCGCAGGGCGTCGCGGAAGCCCCGGGTGGTGACGAGGAGGGTGCGCTCCCCCTTGCGTTCCAGAAGAGCGTTGGTCGCGACGGTGGTGCCCATGCGGACGGCGTCGATCCGGGCGCCCGCGTCGTCCTCTTCGCCGCCGAGGAGTTCACGGACGCCCGCGACGGCCGCGTCGGCGTAGCGGTCCGGATTGTCGGACAGCAGTTTGTGCGTGAGCAGCCGGCCGTCGGGGCACCGCGCGACGATGTCCGTGAAGGTCCCGCCCCGGTCGACCCAGAACTGCCAGCCTGTCACGTCTGTTCCCCGTTTCCGCCGAGCTCAGAGCGCCCGGAGGCCGCTGATCACGTCGCGCAGAATACTCTCGTCCGGCAGTTCGGCAGGGGGAACGGGACGTGTCACATGGACCATTTCGTCATCCACCAGGTCGCCGATCAGGACCCGCACCACTCCGATGGGCAGATCGAGCTCCGCCGCGAGTTCGGCGACCGACTGGGGGACACCACGGCAGAGTTCGACGATGTCCACGTGTTCCGGGGACAGCGAGTGGTCCGCCTCGGGATCCTCGGCATGCTGTTCCGTGACCACCAGCGCGATCAGATCGAGGCGGTGCTGGGCCGCGCTGGTGGTGCGGCCGCGGGTCATGGCGTACGGGCGGACCACCGGTCCCGCCTCGTCGTCGAACCAGTGGCGTCTTCCCTGACCGTCTCCGCTCATGTCATCCCACTACCCGCCCGAGGGCAGATCGGTGCGCGGGCTGGAGGCCAGATGCACGCCGACCCGCTTGACGAGCAGCGTCATCTCGTACGCGACCTGGCCAACGTCGGAGTCGGCGTCCGAGAGGACGGCGAGACAGCTGCCGTCGCCGGCGGCCGTGACGAACAGGAAGGCCTCGTCGAGTTCGACGACGGTCTGGCGGACACTGCCCGCCTCGAAGTGCCGGCCGACGCCCTTGGCGAGGCTGTGGAAGCCGGAGGCGACGGCGGCCAGGTGTTCGCTGTCCTCCCGGGTGAGGTCCTTCGAGGCCCCGGTGGGAAGGCCGTCGCCGGAGAGCACGATCGCCTTGTTGATACTGGCGACGCGGTCCACCAGTTCGTCGAGCAGCCAGTTCAGCTCACCGGACACATTGCTGGTCTCGGTGGGCCCTGCGGCCTTCGGTGCGGTCATCGACCATCCCCCTTTGTCGTTCCTCGTGCTGAGCCGTCCTGGGCCTGGTCGCCCTCGGCGTTCTCTTCGCGGCCGCGCTGCCAGCCACGCTGGAGCGAGGCCATACGGCTGCGTACTTCTTCGGCGTCCCGTTCGGCGGGGTCCGGGCCCGTGCCGTCGCGGCCCTTGCCGCGCTCGGCGAGCCGTGCCGGTCCGTCCTTCAGCTGCGGGGCCAGGTTCGCCTGCCGGACACGCCGTGGCAGCGGGGCCGTACCCGCTTCCGCCTGCCCCGCCGCGGTGTCGCGGCGCAAAGTCGTTTCCTCCGGGCTCGCGGCGGACGCCGTCGTACGAGTGCGCCGGGGCAGAGCCGGGGCGTCGTGGCGGCCCGGTGCGTCCGGACGGCCGGTGCCCTCACGGAGACCGGGAGTTCCGGGAGGTTCGGGTGCCTCGTGGAGAGCGGGTCGCCCGGGTCCGCCGATGGCTCCGCGTGCCCCGGTGGCACCGGAGCGTTCACCGCCGCGCCGGACCGAGGCGGCGGATCGCTCGCCGCGCCGCTTGGGCAGTGGCTTCGTGCCTTCGAGTTCGGGCACACGGTGTTCCCGGTGATCCGCGTTCTCGCCCGGTCCGGGGTCCCGCCGCGTTTCGAAGTCCTGGCTCGTGCCCTCGTCCGCCTGGTCGCGCCAGGATCTGGTCGTCGTGACCGGACGGCCGTGGGAGCTGACGAGCTTGGGGGTCCCGCGTCGCGGCAAGGGGACCGGAGTGCCGTCCGGACGGTCGTCTTCCCCCGGGCCGACGGGCTCGTCGCCGTCGCCGGTCTGCTGGTGTCGCCCCGCGGGAACCCCGGTGATCGAGCGCCGCGGCCGGAACAGTCCTCCGCGTTCGCTGTCGTCGTCACCGAGAGAGCCGGGGAATCCGGTGAGCGTGTCCAGGTCGACGGGCGCGTCCAGCTCGACGGGGCCGTCGAGGACCGAGGCGGGCAGACCGGGCAGACGCGCCGACGACTCGGTGAGTGCCGCGCCGGCCCGCTCCTGGGTCTTGCGCTCCTTGGCGGGCAGGGCGCGGTCGAGGCGGAATCCGATGCCGTTGGTGTCCGGGACGTCGTCGGTGAGCAGTGCGTCCGGCATGAAGACCACCGCGGTGGTGCCGCCGTACGGGGAAGGCTGGAGCGAGACGCGGACGTTCTGCCGCTGGGCGAGCCTGCTGACCACGAAGAGGCCGAGCCGGTCGGTGTCGGAGAGTTCGAACTCGGGAGTCTCGGCGAGCCGCAGGTTGGCGTCGAGCAGCGCCTCGGCGGTCATGCCGAGGCCGCGGTCGTGGATCTCCAGGGTGAAGCCGTTGGCGACGCGTTCACCGACGACGTGGACGGCCGTGTGCGGCGGCGAGAACACCGTCGCGTTCTCCAGGAGCTCGGCCACGAGATGGGTGACGTCGGCGACGGCGGGACCCGTGACGGCGACGCGCGGCAGTCGGCGCACCTCGACGCGTTCGTAGTCCTCTACCTCGGCGACGGCGGCGCGGACGATGTCCATGAGCTGGACGGGCTTGCGCCACTGCCGGGACGGCGCCGCGCCGGACAGGATGACGAGTCCCTCGGCATGGCGACGCATGCGGGTGGTCAGGTGGTCGAGGCGGAACAGGTCGGCGAGTTCGTCGGTGTCCTCGGTCCTGCGTTCCATGGTGTCGAGGAGGGTGAGCTGCTTGTGGAGCAGCACCTGGCTGCGGCGCGCGAGATTGACGAAGACCTCGGAGACACCCTCACGCAGTTCGGACTGCTTGACGGCCGCCTCGACGGCGGCGCGCTGAAGGGTGTTGAGGGCCTGGCCGACCTCACCCATCTCGTTCCTGTCGTACTCAAGGCGCGGCACTTCGGTCTCGACGTCGACCTGCTCACCCGCGGAGAGCCGGCGCATGACGCTGGGAAGCCGTACACCGGACGCCTCGTGGGCTTCCATGCGCAGGCGTCGCAGGTCGCGGATGAGGCTCCGGCCGATGCGGACGGACATGACGAGCGAGATCAGCAGGGCGATCAGGCCGACCACGCCGGCGCCGACGGCCTGGAGGATGACGCCCATGGCCACGGGCCTGACGCGGTCCCGGTAGTGGTCGCCCGCCCGGTCCTCGAGTTCGCCGAGCTCGGCGAGCACATGCCCGGCCGCGCCGTCCCAGCTCTTCGCCGTGACGCCGCTCGGCGAGCCGTCCGCGGAGGCGGCGACCGCCTGTTCGGCCGCACGCAGCGGCCCGGTGCCGGCGTTGCCCCAGTAGCGCTCGAAGCGGGTGCGGTCCGCGGCGGGAAGGAGCGGCAGGCTGATGTCGTACAGCAGCGTGCGCTGGGCCACGAGGTCGGAGACTTCGCGGAGTTCGTCCCGGGTGATGTGACCGGCTACCAGTGCGGAGCCGAGAAGGGCGTCCTCACGGGAGAGCAGTTCGCGGGCGCGGGACACGTTGACGAGGGCGCGGCTCTCCTTGTCCAGTTCCACGTCGTCGACCACGTGCAGGTTGGCCAGCAGAACGTAGCAGGGATCGATGAGACGGTCGTAGAGGCCGAGGGTCTGGACGCGGTCGAAGGTGCCGTCCTCGATGCCGCTGCGCAGCGAGGAGATCCCGTCGACGGCGTCCAGGAGCGAGGTGAGGTGCTCCGCGGTGCCCCCGCCGAGTTCCTGGCGCACGCTCTTGTCCTTGGCGTTCCTGCGGACCTTCGCCAGGACGCGGTCCGTGGCGCCACGGCTGCGCTTGAGCGCCGCGAGCCCGTCGGACGCGCGAGGATCGGCCAAGTAGACGAGTGTCTGGCGGCGTTCCCGCTGGAGAACCCTGACGGTGTCCTCGGTCGGGTAGCCGATCTTCTTCACGACTTCGGAAACGCTGAAGAGCTGGCTGGCCTCACGACCCGTGAGCAGGGTGGCGAAAGCCCAGATCGCGGCCAGCGACACCAGGGGCACGAGGAGCAGCGCCACAATCTTCCGGCGGATGGACTTCCCGCGAAAGCGCATGGCCTCCCCCAGCTCGACCCCCTCCAGGCCGGGGGTACACATGTGCGTCAACAAACGGCGTGAGCCTACTACTGACACGGAGCCGACTCGAAGAGCGTCCGGAGGGTGATTCCGGCTCGACGGGGAACGAGACATGGGGAGTTGTCCGTTCATTGGGGGAGATTGCTCCCCTGGATATGGCAGTTGGGGCCGGATCCCATCGGATCGGGGAACTTTGTCAGTTGGCCGAAATTCTTCGCTCGGCGGGAATCTTCGGGGCAGGTCGTTCGTCTGTCTGTACGGGAATTGGGGGCGGAATCGGCCACAGGTGCCGCATGACGCGCTCAGTCGGCGTAAAAGAACGCAAGCCGGGCAGCCACTGGGGGGCGGGGGTCGCGAGACAACCCGTGCGAGAGGACTGCTGGGCGGTGGGGAGTGACAAGTTGATGGGCACGGCGGAGCGGAGCGGGTCACCCGCTGCTGAGGTTGCGACACGGAAGGCGGCACAACTGGCCACCCGGGCACCGGATGACGGCATTCCGGCAGCAGGGCAAGGCCGTCCGGACGCGCGGTCGGCGGCGGGCAGGCCCGGCACGGCGGACCTCCAGGACACCGCCCCCGACAGGGGCGGCCGAGCCGAGGAGAAGGGCGCTGCCACGAACGGATACGAGGACCACGAAGAGCGGGCGTACTACCGGCCGTTGTGGATCGAGGAGCCCGCGCGCAAGCGCCGATTGCCCGATCCGGTGCGTACGTCCGCCGTGCGTGCGGTGCTCGTCATCTCGGTCACGCTGATACAGGCCGTGGTGGCGTTCCTCTGCACGATGGCGGAGGTCAGGCTGGCTTTCCCGATGGTTCTCAGCAGCGTGGCCAGTACGGTCGTCGCCACCTGGGCCGCCCTTGACGTCTGGGTGACGCGGCAGGTGTGGAACCAGCGGAACGGCGTGGTGTCGGTGCCGAGCAGCACGGCGCGGGCGCTCCGGCGCGAGCGCCGCAAGGCCAGGCGTCAGGCACGGATCACCGCGCGGGCCCAGGAGCGGATACGCAGGCGGGGCGGGGCCGGACAGTTGTCGCACCCGTAGCGGAGCGGCAGCCGCCGACGTCGGTTATCACGACTCAGGCGTGTGGGGAGCGGCCGCCGGACAGTTTCGCTCCGGCGGCCGTGCCGGGAGGAAGCAGCCCGGGGGACGAGCACACCGTGAAGAAGTGTGGGGGGAACCGCGTCACCGGCGGCCGGTGGCCGACGGCACGCGATTCCCCCCACCCGTCCCCGCTCCACGGCTCCGTCGCTACGGGGTGACCGGCGCCGGTCGCTTGAACATCCGTGTCGCGGTGATCTCGGTGTGCACGGCTTCCCCGGCGGGGGCCTCGCGTGGCAGTCCCGGCCGCAGATGTTCCTCCACGCTGATGTATTTCAGCCCGGCGCGAAGGTCGGCGTCGTTGCGCAACCGGATGACAAGGGGGAACTCGGCGAGCGCGGTCGTATCGAACAGGCCGGTGGTGTAGAGGAGTTGGACGCCGAGCGCGTCCGAGACGGCTCGCTGGAGCTCCAGCAGATACGTCGCGTTGGCGCGCCCGATGGGGTTGTCGAGGAACAGGGTGCCGGCGTGCCGGTGCTTGTCACGGCCGCGGTCGTTGCTGCGCAGCGCGGCCATCGTGCAGTACAGCGCGATGGCGGCGGTGAGGAGCTGGCCGCCGGAGAACACGTCGCCCATCTGCCCGACGGGGACGCGTTCGGCGCGCAGCACGGCGTCCGGCTTGAGGATCTCGACGGCGACACCCTTGGGCTGGAGCGCGGCGCTGACACCGCGCAGCAGCAGCGACATGCCGTCGCGCCGCATGTCGGAGTTCTTCTTGACCGCCGCGCGGGTGGCGTCGTCCACCACCTCGCCGAGCCGCTCGGTGAGGGTGGCCTGGTCGGGTTCCTCGAAGCGGATGCGGAGGAATTCCTGTCCCGACCACTCCCCCAGTCCCTCCGGCAGCCTGGACAGCCGCTGGGCGGACCGAAGGGTGGCGAGGGAGGACTCGACCAGTCCGCGCAGCCGGTCCACGATCGAGTCCCGGTTGCGCTCCAGCTGCGCCAGTTCGTCGGTCAGCACGCGCAGCCGGGGCGCGAACGCGTCCGCCCACTTCTGCGCGTGCTCGGGCAGGGAGGAGGCGGGCAGTTCGCGGATCTGCTGCCGGGCGGGGGTGCGCACCTGCTCGTAGCGGGTGGAGTTGGCGTGGCGCACGAGGATGTCGCAGGCCTCGCGGACGGCGACCTCGGCCGTGGTCAGGTCGGCGGCGCAGCCGCGCAGCGAGCGGCGGCTCTCGGCGGCGGAGTTCCGTGCCTCGTCGAGCGTGCCCGGATAGGGCTCGGGCTCGTCCTGCTCCTCGTCGACGTGTTCGCGAAGCAGGTCCCTGAGGAGTGCGGCCGTCTCGTCGAAGCCGCCGGCCCCGTCCTCGGCGGACCGGTGGGAGTCGAGGAACTCCGCGTGCGCCTCGCGGGCTTGGTTCAACGCCTCGGTGCGGGAGGCGAGTTCGGTCGTGGCGGTGCGCAGGAGGGCCTGGGCCTGCTCGGCGTCGACCGGAACCAGCTCCTCGGCCAGCTCGGTGTGGGCCTCCCCCTCCTCGGGGGCGTGCCGCTCCGCCTCGCCGCGCAGCCGTCCGAGCTGTTCGCTCGCGGTCGACATCCGGGTCTCCAGGAGCTGCACCAGTTCCTCGGCCCGTGCCGCGGCGGCCTGCCGGGAGGGGCCGTCCGAACCGTCCGGCGACTCCAGGAGCTGCCCGGCGCGGGTGCGGACCTTGTTGCTGAGCCGGTTCAGCTCCGCGAGGGCCGCGCTCTCGTCGCTCTCGGCCCGTGCCTGCTCGGCCCGCAGGTCGGCGCCCACGCCGACCTTCTCGTAGAGCTGCGACGCGGCCCGGTAGGCCTCGCGCAGCGCCGGCAGCGAGGCCTTGGCCGCGGCCGTCCCGTCGTGTGTCACCTCGTCGGGGGCCCCGGCGATCTCCGCGCGTTCGGCGCGCAGCGCGCGGGCCGTGCGGCGGGCGTCGTCGGCGGCACGCTGGGCGGCGCGGCGGTCCTCGTCGGCGGCGCGGGCACGTTCCAGGCATACCTGGGCGCGGGCCTCCGACTCCGACGCCTCGTCGGCGAGTTCGCGGAGCTTGACCTGCCATCCGGCGCGTTCACGCAGCCGGAAGGCGAGTCCGGCGAGCGCGTCGGCGGCACGCCGGGCCTTCTGCGCGGTCTCCTGCCGCTCATCGCGTACGTGGGCCGCTTCGGCCGCCGTCTCGTCGGCCTCCGCCCGGACGGTGCGGGCCTCGGCCAGCTCGGCCTCGCTCTCCTCCGCGAACACGCGCGCGTCGCGGGCGGTCGCGGCCAGCTCGGCGAGCCGCCCGGCGGGGCAGCCGGTGCGCCAGGACGCGAGGCGTGCGGCCAGTTCCCGGTCCTTGCCCAGGCGAGCGGCGAGCGTGCGGATCTCTTCGTCCCGCAGACCCGTCCGGGCCCGCAGGGCCTGGCGCTCCTCGTCGGCGGCGTGCTCGTCGTGCATGGCCGGGTTCGGCGGTACGAGGAAGACGCCGCCGTCGTCCGCGCCGGCGGCCGGGGTCGGGGCGAGCAGGGCGGCGGCCGTGCCGACGGCGACCGTCGAGCGGGGCAGCAGCGCCGCGTCGCCGAGGACCTCGCGGGCCCGCGCATGGGTGTCCGGGTCGGTGATGATCACGCCGTCGACGAGTTCGGGCCGGGCGGCCAGGACGCGCGCGTGGTCGACGGGGTCGACGGCCTGGGCGAGGTAGCGCCACCCGGGCAGCGCGGGGATGCCGTGCTCGCCGAGGTACTCGACGGCGGCGAGGACGTCGGGACCGGGCGGCAGCAGCCCGCCGTCGCCGAGCGCCCCGAGAATCCGGGCGTCGTCGGCCGCGGCGGTGCGCAGTTCGAAGAGCTGCCGCTCGGCCGAGACGACCGTCTCGTCGAGAAGCCCGCGGAGTTCGTCGGCGCACCGGTCCAATTCTTCGGGAGCCAGCGGCGGCCCGTCCGGGCCGTCGGAGTCCTCGTCACGGCGCGGCTGGGGAACGCCGAGGCGGGTGTCGGTGCCCGGCAGGCTGAGCAGCTCCGCGAGCCGTTCCTCCTGGGCCAGGGCCTCGGCCGTACGCCGCTCCGCATCGTGCGCCCGCTCCGCGGCCGTCGCCGCGTCCGCCGCGCGGGCGGCCGTCAGCTCGGCGCGGGACTCGGCGGACGCCGCTTCCCGCGCCTGGTCGGCGGCGCGCCGCGAGGCCTCGCGCGCGGTGTCCCAGGCGGCGACGGCGTTCTTCTCCGCGTCGCTGGCGGCGAGGGCCGCCCGGGCCGGGTCGGCGTCGGGGGCGCTGTCGTCGAGCCAGCCGGCCCGGACCGCCTCGGTGGTCTCCTGCTCGACCTCGGACAGCCGCTGGCGCAGATGCCCGACCTCGCTGCGGGCGCGCTGCGCGGCGGTGGCGGCGGCCGTCGCGTCGGCATGCGCCGTCTCGCCGGCCTCCTGGAGGCCCGCGGACCGCTCCTCCTCCTCGTTGGCGAGCGCCTCGGCCCCCTCGGCGGCCCGGTGCAGCGCGCGGACGAGGTCGACGGCGGCCGTGGCACGGGCCGCGAGCGCGGGAGCGGCGTCCCGTTCGGCCTCGCGGATCGCGTCGGCGACGCGGGTGGAACGGTCGGCGGCGGCACGGTGGCGCAGCACGGCCTCGGCGGCCTGCCAGGCGGCGTGCAGGGTCCGCGCGTCGGCGAGCTCGCGCTTCTGTGCGGCGGCCGACTTCTCCGCGCCGGCGAGGGCCAGCGAGGCGTGACGGTAGGCGAGTTCGGCGGCGATCAGGGCGCTGCGCTCGCGGGCGCCCTCGGCGTGGGTGACGGCGTACGCGGCGGCGGTCACGCGCTGGGCGAGCTCACCGGCGCGCACGCGCTCCCGCACGGCCCGCGCGGACAGCCGTCGTGCCAGGGTCCTGGTCCGCCGCTCGGCGCCGGTGTGGATGTCACGCGCACGTGCCCGTGACCCGGCGGCGTCGACGATCCGGCCGAGCAGGTCCACGGAACCGGCGGTGAAGTCGCGCTCGGCGATGAGCTCGTCCCTGCGCCCCAGCTTGTTGCCGAAGCCGCCGACGAGGTCGGCGAGCCCGTCGGTGTCGCGGGTGTCGGTGACGGCGCGCAGCAGCAGATCCGTGAAGTCGGAGTCCTTCTTGACCGCGAAGAGGCCGGCGGCCTCGCCCTCGTCGGCGTTCATCTCCCGCTGGTAGCGGAAGAGTTCGGGGTCCAGGCCCAGGTCGCCGAGGTGTTCGTTCCAGCGGTCGTGGATCTCCTCCCAGTGCACCTCCAGGTGCGGGTAGGCCTTGCCGGCCTCGGTGATCGCGTCGCGGAAGCCCTTCATGGTGCGCCGCCGCCCCTGCGCTCCGGAGGCGCCCTCGACGGACGGCCGTACCGAAGTGGCTTCGGCGACGGGCAGGTTGTCCAGGCTGAGCCCCGGTCCCGGCCGGAACGAGTACCAGGCCTCGGCGAACTTCCGCGGGTCGTTGGAGACCTGCCGCCCCCGCCATTCGCTCGCCTTGCCGACCACCACGCACTCACCGGTCAGCGTGTGCTGCCACTCCAGCGCGACGTGTCCGCAGTCGTCGGCGAGCAGGAACTTGCGCAGCACGCCGGAGCTGGCGCCGCCCAGGGTGTTGCGGTGGCCCGGGAGCATGACCGAGAAGATCAGCTTGAGCAGGACCGACTTGCCGCCGCCGTTCTCCAGGAAGAGCACACCGGCGGGCGCGGGCCGGCGCGGCGGGCCGACCGGTTCCTCCGCGAAGAACTCCGCCTGGGTGGGCGCGGGGTCGGGCACGGGCTCGCCGACTCCGCGCAGGTCCAGCACGGTGTCGGCGTAACGCGCACCGGCGGGCCCGATGGAGTAGAGGCGGACCCGGGACAGCTCGTACATGGCGGCGGACTCTCGTAGTCGAAAGGGGGTGAGGTCGTGAGGGGGAGCCGGGGAGGGCGGGCGGACGTCAGGAGTGGAACGGAAGTCCGGCTCCGGCCACGAGCTCCAGGTCGTCGGTGTCCTCGGCGGGCAGCAGGCTCGCCGTGCCGTCCGTCACCGGGACGATGCCCAGTTCCAGCAGTTCGGCCATGGCCGCGCTGCCCGCCATGTCGCGGACCTGGAGCTGATAGCGGGCCGTCGTCCGGTAGGTCCCGCCGGAGTCGTCACCGGTGCGCTGGAGGAAACCGGAATCGGTGAGGAAGGCGACGGCCTTGGCGATGATGCCCGTCGTCGAGCCGGCCAGTCTTCGCGCGTCCTTGGTGGCGCCGGTGGAGCTGCGCCGTGCCCAGATCCGCCAGGCCGCCTCCAGTCCGGGCGCGTCGGTCGCCGGGTCGGTGTTCTCGCCGGTCTCCCCGGCCCGCTCCTCCAGGCGCCGGCAGGCCTGTCGTACGAACGCGTCGACGCCGTTGACCGAGACGCGCCCGATGTATCCGTCGTCGGCGAGGTCCTCGGGGCGCGGGAAAGCCAGGGCGGCCACGGCGAGGTGGGCGAGTCCGTGCAGGAACCGGTCCCCGGAGTCGGTCGAGGCGCGACGCGCGTAGTCGCCCATGCGGACGGCGAAGACCGAGTCCTCGGCGGCGGTCACCGCCATCCCCGCGCGCGGGGACACCTCGAGGACGACGAGGCCGAGGCCGGCGGCGACCGCGTCGGCGAGCCGCGCGAAGGGCGGGTCCTCGCGGTAGCGGCGCAGCAGCTCGGTGTACTCCTGGTCGCGCGCCGGCTGGAGTTTGGGCTGGAGCCCGAAGGCGACGAGCCGCGCCGCGTCGGCGGCGTCGGCAGGGGTGACGGGGGCGTTCGCCGGTGCGGCGGTGGCCTCCGGTTCACTCCACTCGACGTGCTCGGTCACGGCTGGGGCTCCTTGTTCGAAAGTACGAGGGTACGTGCGGGGACACGGACGGGTGCCCCGTGCGGGGCGCGCGGACCGGAGGCGCCCGGCTCCGCAGGACCGGCGTGCGCCCTCACCGGAGCGGTGCGGCCGGTGGCGGGGGTCCGGGGTGTCCCGCGGTGCGCGCCCGCGGGGGTCCGGGGTGTCCCGCGGTGCGCGCCCGCGGGGGTCCGGGGTGTCCCGCGGTGCGCGCGCTCTCGCGGTGGACGGTTCATGCCCGGTCCGCTTTCATACCGGCCGCGTCGAGCAGCGCCATGCCCACGATCAGATCGGCCCCGCCGAACTCCGGGTCGTCCAGCTCGGTCCCGTCGTCCACGGCGAACAGCAGGCGCTCCTCGCCCTGCCGGTAGGCGGTGCCGACCGGCGGACTCGCGGCGTGCACGGCCAGGAGAGCCACCAGGTAGGGCAGCTCGGGATCGCGGCGGCGGGCCTCCGCGAGCAGTCCGGACAGCCTGCGGGGCGCGTCGGGCGGCAGGTTCAGCAGTTCCTTGGCCGAGGCGAGCTGCTCCTCGCTGAAGCGGCTGTCGTCCGGTGTGGCGATCAGGTCGGGCTCGGGCATCTCCGCGCCGAGGTGCTCTCGCTCCAGCGGCGGCGTCAGCAGGATGTCGACGAGATCCGCGACCCGTACGGCGACGGGGGTGCGCAGGCCCGTCCCGCGCTTGAAGAAGGCGTCGGTGACGCGCAGCGCCCGCTCCACCGGCAGGGGCAGCACCGGCGCGACGAGATGGCCGTAGAGGTCGATCCCCGAGGTGGTCATGGGGGTGCCGAAGGCCTGCCGGTCCTGCTCGGCGCGGAACAGCGGGCCGGCTTCGAGCAGGCGGGACTGGAGCTGGGTGTGCCGGCGGATGCAGTCCTTGACTATGTCGACGAGCTCGGCCGCGCGCCGCTTCTGCTCGGGGTCCTCGGACTCGTCACGGGCCTTGCGGATGTTGGTGAGGATCGCGTTCTCGTGGCGGTACCGGTCGGCCACGTGGTCCAGGGCCTCGGCGATCATGTCGGGCACGGCCTGGAGCCAGTCGACGGCCCGGACGTTGCGCCGGGTGGCGTCGAGGGCCTTGCGCAGTGTTTCCGCGTACTGCACGGTCCGGTAGCGGGCCTGCTCGGCGGCGAGCTGCGCGTCGGCCAGCCGGCCGCGGCTGATCAGGACCTCCAGCTTGACCTCGGCGGCGATCTGCGCGCTGGTGACATCGGTGTCGAGGG
Source organism: Streptomyces sp. NBC_00386 (assembly GCF_036063235.1). Classification (NCBI taxonomy): domain Bacteria; kingdom Bacillati; phylum Actinomycetota; class Actinomycetes; order Kitasatosporales; family Streptomycetaceae; genus Streptomyces; species Streptomyces sp. NBC_00386. The sequence goes on along the minus strand of NZ_CP107950.1, from coordinate 7,752,994 downwards.
CGCCGACGAGGACGTTGACCGCTTCGTCGGTCGTACGGAGGTAGACGCTGCCCCCGTAGCCCGGCACTTCCTCGATCAGCTTGAAGTCGTAGTCGCGGCGCACATAGGTGCCGTCGGGTGCGAAGGTGCCGTACACGGCCCGGAAGCCCCGGTCGACGCTGCCGACGTTGATCAGGTTCTCCAGGACCCAGCGGGCCACGCGCTCGTGCTCGGCGACCGGTCGCCCGGGAGCCTGGGCGGCGATACGCGGGATGAGCCTGGCCACTATCTGGTCGTGGTCGGCGCCCGTGTCGAAGTCCATGTTCAGTGTGACGAGATCGATGGCGGCGAGGGCGACCTCGGCCATGCCGTACACCGTGTACTCGCCCGCGAGATTCGCCTTGCGCATGTCCAGGTCGTGCAGCGGCGCGGTGCAGGCGAGCGCGCGCAGCCGCCGCGCCAGGCCCTCGTCGGCGGCCGGGCCCGGCGCCGGGCGCCGCCCCGCGCTGAGCTGGGGCGGAACGCTGTCCGTCGATGCAGGCGAAGTCACGCTGCACAGACTAGGTCCTCGGTCCGACAACGGTCGAAACGGCGCAGAAGCGACCGCCGTCCCCACCGGGCCACGCCCCCGCCGTCCCCGCCGAGCCCCGCACCCGGCCGCAGGGCCTCACGCCCGCGCGGGCCCCAGGACCCGGCCCTGCCCCAGCCCCAGTGCTGCCGCGGCTGCCCTGCCGCACCCGCTCGACCCTGCCGCACGCCCGGTCCTACCGGCGGCCGCCCCAGCTCTCACCCTGGCTGCCTCACCTCACCCGGCCGCGCACACCCGCCTCACGTGTCCGACATCATGACAATCGCCCCACGTGGCCGACCTCACAGCACCCGCCCACGTGGCCGCCGCCGTAACACCGGCCCACGTGGCCGATCCCACGCGTCGGAACCGCACGGGCACACACGCCACAGGGGCGCATGCCACACCCGCCGCGGGACCGCACCGCAGGCGCCGTGTCATCCGGTGCCCTCTCCCCCGTCGGCCACGCGGCGCGCGTACACCTCGACGAGGCCGGCGAGCGAGTCGTCGAGATATGCCGCGAGGAGGCGCTCCGCGCCGTCCCGGTCGCCGTCCCGCAGGGTCTGGAGGATCTCGTGGTTGCGCGCGAGGTAGGGCTCGTGGAGCCGCCGGGGGTCGTCCACGACGTGGAAGGCGAGACGCAGCTCCGCGAAGACGCTGCGCATCACCTCGTCGGTGCGGGCGCTGCCGGCGAGCGCGACCAGTTCGCGGTGGAAGTGGATGTTGGCGGTCGACACTCCTTTCCAGTCACCTTCGCGCGCCGCCCGCTGCCCGTCGGAGACGGCTCCGGCGATCCCCTCCACGGCGTAGGGCGGGGCGCCGAGCCCGCGGACCACGGCGCACTCGACGAGGGACCGGGTGCGGTAGATGTCCTCGACGTCCTCGACCGTGAGCACCCGTACGAAGACCCCTCGGTTGAGTTCGTGCACCAGCAGCCGCTCGTGCGTGAGCAGCCGGAACGCCTCGCGCAGCGTGTTGCGGGAGACCCCGAGGGCGCCGCCGATGCTGTCCTCCGACAATCGCGTCCCGGGCGGGAAGAAGCCCTCGGCGATCCGGCTCCTGAGGATGTCCGAGACCCGCTCGGCGGTGCTGGTGCGGCCCAACAGGGCGCGATCGTCGGCCAGTTCCGTCAGCTCTGCCATGCCCGGAATTCAACCGCAGACACGAGAACGAAACAACACGGGTATTGAGGGATCGTTCAACGATCCTCTACCTTGTCGGACAGGCGCTCTCCGCACCACCGCGAACTGCCAAGCGCCCAAAGGCTTCCGCACGGCCCGGCTCAGTCCTCATGCACTCTCCGTCCCTCAATGCGAGGTGCCCATGAGCACGACCCCTCCACCCCAGGCCCTGACCCCCGGCACGCAACCCGCCACAGGTGAACTCGCCGACCCGGAAGGCGCGTTCGGCTGGCTGCGCGCCCTCGGCCCGCGGGGCCGGCGCGCGTTCGGCGGCGCGTTCGGCGGCTACGGCCTCGACTCGTACGACTACTTCACCCTGCCGCTGAGCATGGTCGCCCTCGCGGCGTACTTCGGCCTCGACAACGGCCAGACCGGCCTGTTCACCACCGTCACACTGGTCGTGTCCGCGGTCGGCGGTGCCGTCGCGGGTGTGGTCGCGGACCGGATCGGACGCGTCAAAGCGCTGATGATCACGGTGATCACCTACGCGGTGTTCACCGTGGCCTGTGGTTTCGCGCCGAACTACGAGACGCTGCTGGTGTTCCGTGCCCTTCAGGGTCTCGGCTTCGGCGGCGAGTGGGCGGTCGGCGCCGTCCTGGTCGCCGAGTACGCGAGCCCCCGGAACCGCGGGCGTACGCTCGGCGCGGTCCAGAGCGCCTGGGCCGTCGGCTGGGGCCTCGCCGTGGCCGTCTACACGCTGGTCTTCCAGCTTCTCGACGACGACCTCGCCTGGCGCGTGATGTTCTGGACCGGCGCGCTGCCCGCTCTGCTCGTGGTCTGGGTCAGGCGCCAGGTGCGGGACGCGCCCGAGGCGGCAGCGGCGCGCGAGAGGAGCGCCGACAAGGGATCGTTCACCGCGATCTTCAGGCCCGGCACGGCCGAGGCCCCGGGCCTGCTGCGCACCACCTTCTTCGCGGTCCTGCTCTCCACCGGTGTCCAGGGCGGCTACTACACGCTGGCCACCTGGGTGCCCACCTATCTGAAGACGGAACGTGGACTGTCCGTCGTCGGCACCGGCGGCTATCTGACGCTCCTGATCTCCGGAGCCTTCCTCGGCTACCTCACCGGCGGTCTCCTCACCGACAGACTGGGCCGCAAACGCAACATCCTGCTCTTCGCGATCCTCTCCGCGGCCTGCGTCCTCGCCTACGCGAACATCCCGAGCGGCGCCGACACCCTTCTCCTGGTGCTCGGCTTCCCCCTCGGCTTCTGCATGTCGGCGATCTTCAGCGGTTTCGGCTCGTTCCTCAGCGAGCTGTACCCGGTCGCGGTGCGCGGCACGGGACAGGGCTTCGCGTACAACACCGGGCGTGCCGTCGGCGCGGCCTTCCCCACCACGGTCGGCTTCCTGGCCGACAGCTGGGGCGTGGGCGGGGCGCTGGTCTTCGGCGCGATCGGATACGCCCTCGCCGCGCTCGCCCTGACCGGCCTCCCCGAGACGCGTGGCAAGGAGCTCCGGTGAACGACACCGTCCAGGTTTGTCCGCCCGCCCTCCCCGGGGACGGCTCACCGGGCCCGCTGAAGACCCCCGGCCACGCGCGCGCGTGGACCCCTGGGAGGGCCCGCAGGCGGTTCCGTTCCGGGCTGTCGGTTGCCACGGCCGGGATCGCCGCGGGCCACGCCCAGGCCAACCTCGTGTCGGTGCCCGCCGACTGGGCGTACGAGATGCTGCTGTTCTGCCAGCGCAACCCGAAACCGTGTCCCGTCCTCGACGTCACCGACGCCGGTTCCTGGACCACCGTGCTCGCCCCGGGCGCCGACCTGCGCACCGATCTGCCGGGCTACCGGGTGTGGGAGCACGGCGCGTTGGTGGCCGAGCCCACGGACGTCGTCGACCACTGGCGGTCCGACCTGGTGTCGTTCCTGATCGGGTGCAGCTTCACCTTCGAGTGGGCGCTGAGCTCCGCGGGTGTCCCGCTGCGCCACATCGAGCAGGGCCGCAACGTCTCGATGTACGTGACGACGCGTCAGTGCCGGCCGGCGGGGCGGCTGCGCGGCCCCATGGTCGTGTCGATGCGGCCGGTGCCGCCCGAACACCTGGGCCCGGCGATCCGGGAGAGCAGTCTGCTGCCCGCCGTACACGGCAGTCCGGTGCACTGCGGCCATCCCTCGGGGCTGGGCATCGAGGATCTCTCTCGCCCCGACTTCGGCGATCCGGTGGTCGCGGCCCCGGACGACATCCCGGTGTTCTGGGCCTGCGGAGTCACGCCCCAGGCTGCCGTGATGGCATCCCGTCCGCCGTTCGCGATCACCCACGCGCCCGGCCGGATGTTCATCACGGATACCCGTGACGAGCAGTACCGAGTGGCCTGAACGGGCCGGAGGAGGAGGAACGGCAGCCCATGACCCCCATCGATCTCAACGCCGATCTCGGCGAGGGCTTCGGCCGCTGGCGGCTGACCGACGACGAACAGCTGCTGTCCGTCGTGACCAGCGCCAATGTGGCCTGTGGTTTCCACGCCGGGGACGCGGCCACCATGCGGCGGGTGTGCGAGCTGGCGGCGGAGCGGGGGGTACGGATCGGCGCCCAGGTCTCCTACCGTGACCTGGCGGGGTTCGGGCGGCGGGCGATGGACGTGCCGCCCGACGAGCTGGCGGCCGAAGTGGCGTACCAGATCGGCGCCCTGGAGGTCTTCGCGCGCGCGGTGGGTTCGCGGGTGGCGTACGTGAAGCCGCACGGCGCGCTCTACAACCGTGTCGTGCACGACGAGGAGCAGGCGGCGGCGGTCGTCGACGGTGTCCTGCTGGCGGGCGCGGATCTGCCCGTGCTCGGTCTCCCGTCCTCGCGCTTCCTGAAGATCGCCGAGGGGGCCGGGCTGCCCGTCGTCCCCGAGGCGTTCGCGGACCGCGCGTACACCGAGGAGGGCACTCTGGTGCCGCGTACCCAGGAGGGCGCGGTGATCACGGAGGCCGAGGCCGTCGTCGAACGCTCCCTGGGCCTCGCGCGCTCCGGGGTGGTCACCTCCCGTTCCGGGGAGCGCGTGCAGGTCCGCGCGCGCTCCCTGTGCCTGCACGGGGACACACCGGGCGCGGTCGAACTGGCCCGCCGGGTGCGAGCCCGGCTGGAGTCCGCGGGCGTACCCGTGCGGGCGTTCACGTGAGCGCACGGCCCGCCGACGGCGGGAGGGCCCCGGTGCCGACCGGCGGCGACCTGCAAGGCCCCGGCCTGAGGACCCTGCCCGTCGGCGACCGGGCGCTGCTGGTCGAGGTCTCCTCGGGAGAGGCCGCCCAGGCACTGCACGCCGAGCTGCTGCGGCGCCGCGCGGACGGCTCGCTGGCCGTGCGGGAGATCGTCCCGGCGGCCCGCACGGTGCTCCTGGACGGCCTGGACGACCCCGGCCGGCTCGCGAAGCTGCTGCCCGGCTGGGAGATCCCCCCGCTGACCGCGCGCGCGGACGACACCGTCGAGATCCCGGTACGGTACGACGGTCCCGACCTGGCGGATGTGGCGGCCCTGTGGGGGGTGACGGTGCGCGAGGTGCCGGAGATCCACGCCGCGGCCGGGTTCCGGGTCGCCTTCTGCGGGTTCGCGCCCGGCTTCGGCTATCTCACCGGACTGCCGGCACGGTACGACGTGCCGCGCCGGGCGACCCCGCGCACGGCGGTGCCCGCGGGCTCCGTGGCGCTGGCCGGCCCGTACACCGGTGTGTACCCGCGCAGTTCGCCGGGTGGCTGGCAGCTCATCGGCACGACGGACGCGTTGTTGTGGGACCACGCGCGCGTACCGGCCGCGCTGCTGGCCCCCGGCGCGCGGGTGCGCTTCGTACCGCAGAGGTGCTCATGAGCGACCGGGCCCTCGCGGTGGTGCGGGCCGGGGCCCTGACCACCGTCCAGGACCAGGGGCGGCCCGGGCACGCCCATCTCGGTGTGCCGCGCTCCGGAGCGCTCGACGCGCCCGCGGCGGCGCTGGCCAACCGGCTCGTCGCCAACCCCGCCGAGGCCGCCGTACTGGAGACGACGGTCGACGGCTGTGCCCTGCGCCCCCGTTCGACGGTCACGGTGGCCGTGACCGGAGCGCCCTGCCCGGTACGGGTGGACGGCCGCCCGGTCGCCTGGGGGGCTCCTGTCCGGGTGCCCGCGGGGGCACTCCTGGACGTCGGCTCCGCGCGCGGGGGGCTACGGAGTTATGTGGCCGTGTCCGGCGGCGTGGCGGTCGATCCGGTGCTCGGCAGCCGCTCGACCGACCTTCTCTCGGGGCTCGGCCCGCCACCGCTGACGGACGGCGCGGTGCTCCCCCTGGGGAGTCCCGGCACCCTTCACGCGCGCGTGGACGTCGTCCCGCACCGCGCCCCGCCCGCCGAGCTGGTGCTGCGCGTGACGCTCGGCCCACGCGACGGCTGGTTCACCGAGCCGGCCCTGCGGACGCTCACGACGCGCGTCTACAGGGTCTCGTCGGCGAGCAACCGCATCGGCCTGCGCACGGAGGGACCCTCGCTGGAGAGGACCGTCTCCGGCGAACTCCCCAGTGAGGGCCTGGTGCTGGGTGCCGTCCAGGTGCCGCCCGACGGCCGCCCCGTCGTCTTCCTCGCCGACCATCCGACCACCGGGGGCTACCCGGTGATCGCGGTCGTCCGGTCCGCCGATCTCCCGGCGGCCGCTCAGGCGGTCCCGGGAACCCCGGTGCGGTTCCTGGCCGTTCGCCGTCGCTGAGGCCGCCGCGGGCCGTGCGCCGGCGAAGGGGGCACCGTCCGCTTCGACCGGTGCCCGCCTCGCGCGCCGGCCGGTCCACGTCCAGCCGTCGGACCACGTCCGGCCGTCGGACTTCGCTCGCCCGTCAGGCCACGTCCGGCCGTTCCGCCACGGACAGGGCCGCCAGGGCGGACGCGACGGCGTGCGAAGCGCTCAGGTCAAGGCGGGCGCTGGTGCCCCGGGCCCGGTGGCGTACCTCGGAGGCGGCGAGGGTGAGCAGCTGGGGCAGCAGGTCCGTGCAGCGCCTGGCCACCCAGCCCGTTCCCGCCGTGGCCAGCCACAGAAGGCTCGCGGTGCGGGTCGGCGCGGGGAACTCGGCCTCGGCCAACGGGGTGATCCCGTCGGCGAAGCCTTCCTCGGCGAGCAGCGCGTGGAAGCGCAGGGCCAGTTGACGGTGCCCCAGCTCCCCCGGGTGCAGCCGGTCGGCACTCCACACGGCGCGGTCCTTGAGCCAGTCCTCCTCCGCCGCGTGCAGATGCATCGCCCCGTGCCGCTTCGAGAGGGCGTGCACCACCGCGTTGACCGCGTGCTGACGCCGGGCCAGCGGGCGGGCCAGCGCTCCCGGGAGCCCGAGCATCGAGCCGGGGTCCGGGAGGCAGGCCGTCAGCACGACCGTGTCCCGCGCGCGGAACGCCGCGTACACCGTGTCGACCCGTTCGGCCACCGAGTGGATGTCGAAGGTGTACCGCAGGGTGTCGTTGACGCCGATCACGACGGAGACGATGTCGGGCTCCAGGGCGAGCGCCGCCGGGGTCTGCCGTTCCAGGACGTCCCGTGTCTGCGCCCCGCTGACCGCGAGGTTGGTGAACCGCACGGGCGCGTCCGCCGGGGCGAGCCCCGGAGCGAGCAGCTCGGCCCACCCCCGCCACCGGTCCCCGACGGGGTCGCCCACACCTTCCGTGAGGGAGTCCCCGAGAGCGACGAACCGAACCGGTCTCATGCGACGCCCTCCTGAAGACGCGGCCGGTTCACGGCCACCGCGTCGTGCGCGGCGAGGAAACCCGTCACGGCGGCGTCCCAGCCGAAGCACTCGGCACGCGCGCGTGCGGCCTGCCTGCGCTCGCTCTCGGCACGGCCGAGCAGCAGCCGTACCGCGTCCGCGAAGGAGTCCCCGCTGTCGGCGGCGGTGGCCCCGGCGGAGCCGACGATCTCCGGCAGGGCGGACTGCGCGCTGGCGACGACGGGGGTGCCACAGGCCATCGCCTCCAGGGCGGCGAGCCCGAAGGTCTCCGCGGGCCCGGGTGCCAGGCACACGTCCGCCGAGGCCTGGAGCGAGCCGAGCAGGGTGCGGTCGGCGACGTGCCCGAGGAAGGTGACGGGCAGCCTCCGCTCCCGGGCGCGCTGTTCCAGCCGGGCCCTGAGCGGTCCGTCCCCGGCGACGACGAGCACGGCCCGCTCACCGCGCCGCAGCAGAGCCTCCAGCGCGTCGAGCGCCGTACCGGGCCGCTTCTCCACGGACAGACGGGAGCACATGACGAGCAGGACCTGGTCCGCGCGCGCGTGACGGGCACGCAGCGCCGGGTCACGCAGCGCGGGGTGCCGGTCCACCAGGTCGACGCCCAGGGGGGCTCGTACGACGTTGCGGGCGCCGATCCGCACGAACTCGCGCTCGGCGAACTCCGTGGTGCACACCACGCGCGCGTAGGAGTGAGCCGTGCGGACGTTGAGGGCGTCGGCGGTCCGCCGGGCCATCGCCTCGGACAGTCCCCAGGTCCGCAGCACACCGTCGGCGGTCTCGTGGGAGACCATCACGGCGGGCACCCGGGCCCGTCGTGCCCACACTCCGGTCCAGCGCAGGGTGGTCCGGTCGGAGACCTCCAGGCGGTCGGGGGCGAGCGACTCCAGGAGCCGGGCGACCCGCCGCCTGTCGGTGAGGACGCGATAGCCGCCGGTGCCGGGCAGCAGCGGGCCGGGCAGCGTGATCACCCGTCCCTGCTCGGTGTCGCGGTCGCTCGCGCGCTCGCCGGGTATGACGAGGACCGGTTCGTGGCCGGCCGCCCGGTATCCGGCGCCCAGCTCCCGCAGCGCGGTGCGCAGCCCTCCGGAGGAGGGGGCGACGAAGTTGGCGAGCCGTACGATGCGCAGACTCATGCCGCCACCAGCTTCCGTGCGGAGAGCACATCCTCGTAGTGAGCGATGAGCTGATCGCCCACCGCGGCCCAGGTACGGCCCTCGACCATGGCGTGCCCGGCGGCGCCGTAGGCCGCCCGCACGGCGGGATCGGCGGCCAGCGTGCGCACCGCCTCCCGTACGGCGTCGGCGTCGCGCGGCGGGACGAGCAGCCCGGTGCGCCCGTGGTCGACCAGGTCGAGGGGTCCGCCGGCAGCGGGCGCCACGACGGGCACTCCGCTGGCCATGGCCTCCTGCACGGTCTGGCAGAAGGTCTCGAAGGGGCCGGTGTGCGCGAAAACGTCCAGCGAGGCGAAGATCCGGGCGAGTTCGTCGCCGGTGCGGCGGCCGAGGAAGACCGCGCCGGGGAGCGCGCCGCGCAAGGTGGCCTCGCTGGGGCCGTCGCCGACCACGACGACGCGGACGCCGTCCATCTCACAGACCCCGGAGAGCAGTTCGACGTGCTTCTCGGGGGCGAGCCGGCCGACGTAGCCGACGATCAGCTCGCCGTTCGGAGCCAGTTCGCGGCGGAGCGCCTCGTCGCGGTGCCCGGGACGGAAGCGGACCGTGTCGACACCGCGCGCCCAGAGCCGTACCCGGGGCACGCCGTGCGTCTCCAGGTCGTGCAGGGCCGCGCTGGACGGGGCGAGCGTCCGGTCGGCCGCCGCGTGCACGGAACGGATGCGCCGCCACGCGGTGCCCTCACCCGCGCTGATGTACGTGCGGGCGTATCCGGCGAGGTCGGTCTGGTAGACCGCCACGGCGGGGATACCGAGCCGGGAGGCGGCCGCCATGCCGCGGACGCCGAGGATGAAGGGGCTGGCCAGGTGGACGATGTCGGCGCGGTGTTCGGTGATCGCCGCGGCGACGCGCCGGCTGGGGAGGGCGACGCGGACCTGGGGGTAGCCCGGGAGCGGAATGGAGGGGACACGGACGACCGGGCACGGCGCGAGAGCGTCGGGCCCGCTCCGGGTGAATGCGCTTCCCTGTTCGGGGGAGGCCGAGAACTTGGGGGAGGTGGCCGGGGCGACGACCAGGGGAGCGTGACCGCGATCGACGAGGTGCCGGGCGGTCTGGAGCGCGCAGTGGGCCACGCCGTTCACATCGGGGGGAAAGGATTCGGTCACGATGACGACTCGCATACGGGTGTTCTCGCCCCGCTGGACGTGGCCGCGTCAACGTGGATCTATGCGAACGATGAACGTCCCGTGAGCGTTGCACTCCGCACCCGGGCAGGTCAGTCCCCGTCCACACACTCCTGACTCCCGGGTCACCGAACGTTCATACGGCCGGCATGTCGGGCCCGATCCGGCTCCGTACGGCTGTCTGGACTTCGGCCTCCTCGGCCGGATCCGCCGCCAGCCTGCGCAGCTGATCGACCACACGCGCGTCACCGGTCTCGGCATGCCGGGCGGCGATCTCGCGGGTGGTCTCCTCGCAGTCCCAGAGGCACTCGACGGCGAAGCCCGCGGCGAAGGAGGGGTCCGTGACGGCGAGGGCACGTGCGGCGCGCTGCCGCAGATGTGACGACGCGGTCTCGCGGTAGATGTGCCGCAGCACAGGGGCGGCGCAGGCGATGCCGAGCCGTCCGGTGCCGTCGACGAGGGTCCACAGGGTCGGCGCGTCGGGGCCCTCGCCCCGTACCGCCTCGCGCAGGGCGGCCAGGACCGGATCGCGGTCCTGTGCGCCGCCCCGGCAGGCGAGTACGCGGCCCGCGGCGGCGCCGAGGGCGTCGGGCCGGTGCGCCCAGCCGCGGGCCCGGTCGACGGCGGCGGCGCTCCGCATCCGTTCGAAGGCGTCGACGGCGGCCTCGGCGACGGGCGTCGACCCGTCCGCGACGGCCGCCTCGATCAGGTCGAGGGCGTCCGGGTCGTTGCCGTCGGCGAGGTAGCGCAGAGCCGTGCAGCGCGCGCCCTCCCCGCCGTGGCGCGCGGCCTCGACGATCTCGGGACGGTCCTCGGGTCCGGCGACGGCGGTCAGGCAGCGGGCGGCGGGGACGTGCAGCGCGGCTCCGCGTTCGATGCCCTGCTGGGCCCATGCGAAGACGGCTTCGACGCTCCACCCGGGGCGGGGCCCCGAGGGTCGCATCTGCCGTTGCCAGCGGTCGAAGGACCCGGCTTCCTGGGCGGCGCGCACACGCGTGGCGATGGACGTACGGGAGTCGTCGGCCCACAGCCGCCACGGCCGTGGCTCGAAGGAGTCGCGTACGACGGCGGCGAGGGCGGCGTCACCCTCGGGATCGGCCGGGAACCGGGCGAGCACGGGGGCGGCGAGGGCGCGCAGGCCCGCGTCGTCGTCGCGCAGGGCCAGCTCGTCCAGGGCCCAGGCCCAGTTGGAGCCGACCGCGGCGTACCGGCGCAGCAGTGCGAGCGCGTCGCGCCTGCCGTAGGAGGCGAGGTGTCCGAGGACCGCGAGGGCGAGCCCTGTGCGTGACTCGCAGTCGTCGAGGATGTCCTCGGCGTCGAAGAGGTGCCGCTCGATCTCGTCGAGCTCGCCACTCAGATCGAGATAGAGACGGGCGTAGTACAGGGAGCGGTTCTCCACCTGCCAGTCGTGGCGTGGGTCCCTGAGAACGCAGTGGTTCAGTGCCGCGAGCGCTTCGGCCCGCGGTGCGGTGAGTGCGTGCAGCGTGCCGTCGCCGCGGCCCCTCTGGAGAAGGCCGAGCAGGGTTCCGCTGGGCGCTATGACCGGATCGAACATGGGAAACAGCCTCACATCAAGCGTCGACGCAACCGGGATCCTGCATTACCTGGCCGCGTGACAACACGTCGGGGCGCCCGCCGTCTCTTGCTTGCTGTAGACCATCTTCCTCTGCCTCTCGTCGGTGGCCCATGCGGGCCGAGTCACGGCCCGCGCGGTGCGGCAACTTCTGCCCAGCCATCGCGTCCGTGAATCACGTCGTCATGATGACTCGGCGGTTCTTCCTGCCGCGACCGTATTTCCGGCGGCCCCGTTCCGCCTCCCTTTTTTCGTGCGTTTCGCCTGGTCAGGGCGTTCGATTCATGACGTGCCGAACAATTCGAGCAGGTCCGTCTTGGCGAACATGCGCGCCGTGTCGACAGCCGACGGGGTGCCCGCGGCCGGATCGGCGCCGACGGCCAGGAGGACCCGGATGACGGCCTCCTCGCCCTTGAAGACGGCTCCGGCGAGGGGGGTCTGGCCCCGGTCGTTGACACGGTCGGCCTCGGCGCCGCGCTCCAGCAGGGCGCGGACCGCGTCGGCGTGCCCGTGGTAGGCGGCGAGCATCACGAGCGAGTCGCCGCGGTCGTTGGTGAGGTCGGCCGGGACGCCGGCGTCGACATACGCCACGAGCGTCTCCGTCTCGCCGCGTCGCGCCAGATCGAAGATCTTGGTCGCGAGCTCCACGACCTCGGGGTCGGGGACTTCGCTCATCTGCCGGACCGCCTCTCACTGCAACCATTCGGGTGAATCGACAGGGTACTGGCTCCGGGGGCACATCACAGGCACCCTCAGCGGCAAAGATCACAAAGTGCGCATCGAGCGCAACTGAGCAGCTCAGGCGGCGCAAGACAGCTCCGTCGCGCGGGTGAAATCAGAAGCTTTTCACCCAGTTGCACCTTTTATCGTATGGATACATGCTGTGATTCTGGGACAACTCATGGTGACCGTCCCCACGAACCAGGAGAGCTCAAATGATTCTGTCCATGTCCGGCGTCGTCCTTCTCGGCATCATCGTCTTCCTCTTCTTCAAGAAGGATGGGCTGAAGGCGTCGCACGCCTTCGTGGCCGCGCTCTTCGGCTTCTACCTCGCCAGCACGGCCATCGCGCCGAGCATCAAGGCCGGCGGGGAGAGCCTGGCGGGCCTCCTCGGCGGGATCAAGTTCTGACGACGTCCCCACCTCGTACGCACCTCCAGGAGACAGCAGTGGCTCGGCGCCCTCTCCCCCGCATCCTCAGCAACGGCACCGCACAGATCGCCAAGAGCCGGGAGCTGGCCCGGACGGCAGCCGACAGCGCCACCGATGTCCTCCATCCGCTGATCACGGTGACCCGTGGACTGCGCCGGCTGGCAGCCGCCGGACGGCGCAAGTGGGCCGCCACCCCCAAGGACCGTCGCGGGCCGCTGCTCTTCCTGGTGGCCTCGGTGGTCCTGATCGTGGCCCTGGTGCCGTACGGACCTCTGCTCGCCGTCATCACTTTGATGGCGGCGGCGGCCTGGGCCGGTCGCGAGCGCACCCCACCGCCCGCGACCGGCCCGGACGAGGCGCAGACCGGACGCCTCCAGTCGCTCTACGAGGCACTCGTCCCGTACTTCTCCACGGCCGACGACCCCGCTCCCCTGTACGCCCACGGCGGCGACTGGGAGAAGGCCTTCGCCTCGTACGACTTCGACGACGACGGACGGATCTCCCGTCTGCACCTCCACTACCCGGCGTACTTCACGGACAGCGAGCCGGACTCCCGCGCGCGTATCGAACAGCTCCTGCACGCCAAGTCGGGCCGCGGCCGTGAGTACCACTTCGACTGGGACGAGGAGGGCAACGAACTCACCGTCACGGTCCTCGCGCCCCTGCCCACCGACATCGCCGCCCAGCGCTTCGTCACCGCGCCCGGCGAGACGGTCCTCGGATTCACCGATCCGGCCGACGTCCAGCGCACGCTCCCCCTCACCCACGGCGAGGAGCGGCGCGACGTTCCGCCGGTCGTCTGGCGCACGGGCGCCCGCTCCACCGAGCCGCACCTGCTGATCACGGGCGAACCGGGCACCGGCACGACCACACTCCTGCGCTCCATCGCCCTGCAGTCCCTCCAGCACGGCGATGTCGTCGTCGTCGACGGCGGCGGCACCGGCGAGTACGCGTGCCTGACCGGGCGGGAGGGCGTCCTGGCCGTCGAGTGCTCGACGGGCGGGGCACTCGCCAGCCTGGAGTGGGCGGCGCACGAGACCGAGCGGCGGCTGATCGCCGCGAACCGCGCCCGCCAGGCGGGACATCCCGCCCCCGACGACATCAGGACCCCTCTGTGGATCCTGCTGGACCGGCCGAGCGCGCTCGGCCATCTGGCCGCCGCCGACGGGCGCAAGGACCCGCAGTCGCTGCTCCAGGTCCCGCTGCGGCACGGCCGCGCGGCGAACGTCACGGTCGTGGTCGCCGAGCACTTCGAGAACCTCGACTTCCTCGGCGACGCGGTACGCGGGCACACCCGCGCGCGCGTGGTGCTCGGCCCCGCCTCGGCCGCTCAGCTGGAAGCGGTCCTGGGCGCGCCCCCGCACACCACCCCGACCCGGGACGTGCCCCCCGGCCGCGGCTACGCGCGCCTGGGCACCGGCCCCGTACTGCGCCTCCAGGTCCCCGCCACACCGGACCCGTACGACGACGCCACGAGCGAGGCGCAGCGGCGGGCGGTGCTCGCCCTGCTGCCGGAGCGCACGACACCGGCGGACGCGGAAAAGGTGCCCTCCGAGGTCGCCGAGGTCGCCGGGGTCGCGGTGGCCGAGGGGTAGGAGTGAGGCACCGGCTCCGAGGTCCACGCGTACCGGCGGGGCCGGAAACCCGCCTGGGTTTCCGGCCCCGCCTGCATCTGTTCCTCACCCGAACATCCCCGGCGTCCGCGCCCCCGGACACCGCCCCGGACTCGGCGCCCGGGACTCGGCCTCCCGAACTCGACTCCCCTGACTCCGCTCCCCGGGGTTCCGTACGGCTACGCCACGAACGTCCGGGGCCCCTCGTCCCCTCCGCTCGCGCCGGTCTCCACCAGCCGAGCAGCCGCGGCCAGTCGCGCCGCCGCCTCGTCCGCGACCGCGCCGCCCACCGTGAACGGCAGCCGCACATATCCCTCGAAGGCGCCGTCCACGCCGAACCGGGGCCCCGAGGGCACCCGCACGCCCACGCGCTCGCCGACCTCGGCCAGCCGCGACCCGGACAGACCGCCCGTACGCACCCACAGGGTGAGACCGCCGCGCGGGACGGAGAACTCCCACCGGGGCAGCTCCCTTCGGACGGCCGCGACGAGGGCGTCGCGGTTCTCGCGGGCCTGGCCGCGCCGGATGTCGACGGCCTCCTCCCAGCCCCCCGTGCTCAGCAGCCAGTTCACGGCGAGCTGTTCCAGCACGGGAGTGCCGAGGTCGGCGTAGGCGCGCGCGGCGACCAGACTGCGGATGACGTCGGGCGCGGCCCGCACCCAGCCGATCCGCATGCCCGCCCAGAAGGCCTTGCTCGCCGAACCCACGGTGATCACGGTCGAGCCCGCCGGATCGAAGCCGCACACGGGGCGCGGCATCTCCAGTCCGTCGTCCAGGTGCAGTTCGCTCATCGTCTCGTCGACGACGAGGACCGTGCCGGCCGAGCGCGCCGCGTCCACGAGCCCGCGCCGCTGGTCCTCGCCGGCGAGCGCGCCGGTGGGGTTGTGGAAGTCGGCGACGACGTACGCGAGCCGGGGCGCGGCGTCCCGCAGGACCTGGCGCCAGCGGTCCATGTCCCAGCCGGCCAGCCCCTCGGCCATCGCGACGGGCACCAGCCGGGCGCCGGCCTCCCTCATCAGCTGGAGGATGTTGGCGTAGGAGGGGGACTCGACGGCGATGCGTTCGCCGCGGCCCGCGAAGAGATGACAGATCGCGTCGATCGCGCCCATCGCCCCGGTGGTCACCATGATCTGTTCGGGCATGGTGGGGATACCGCGCGCCGTGTACCGCTCGGCGAGCATGGCGCGCAGCGCGGGGAGGCCGGCGGGGTAGTCGCCGTGCGTGTGCGCGTACGGGGGCAGTTCCTCCAGGGCGCCCTGGACGGCGCGGGTCAGCCAGGGCTCCGGCGCGGGCAGCGCCGCGCAGCCGAGGTCGATCATCGAACCGAGGGTCTCGGGGGGCAGGGGTTCCAGACCGCGCGCGGGCAGCGGATTCCCGGCGGGGACCGCGGTCCAGCTCCCGGCTCCGCGGCGCGACTCCAGGAAGCCCTCCGCGCGCAGCGCCTCGTAGGCCGCGGCGACGGTCGTACGGCTGACGGACAGGGCCAGCGCCAGTTCCCGCTCGGCGGGCAGTCGCGCGGCGACCGGCACCCGCCCTTCGAGCACGAGCAGCCTGACACCGTCGGCGAGCGCGCGATACGCGGGCGGGCGACGGGTGCCCGGGCCCGCGGGGCGCTCCTGCTGGGAGTTGAGGAGCCGGGCGAGCTGCGCGGCCCCCACCGCCGAAGTCCACTGCGCCATGATTCCAGTCCACCTTCCCCGAATTGGCCATGGATACGACCACTTCTCAAGCCACAGAGTGTCATGCGCCAGGCCACTACCACCACCGGGGGCATCCCTTGTCCACACGTTCCGAGTCCGCACCCGCCGAGGCTCCCGGGTCCGGACGGCTCCCCCGCCGTCTCGTCCAGCTCTACGCGGGGCTCGCCCTGTACGGCGCGAGCGCGGCGCTCCTGGTGGAGGCGGGTCTCGGTCTCGAGCCGTGGGGCGTGCTGCACCAGGGCCTCGCCGAGCTGACCGGTCTGACGATCGGTGTCGTGTCGATCATCGTGGGGGCCGCGGTGCTGCTCCTGTGGATCCCGCTGCGCCAGCGGCCCGGTCTCGGCACCGTCTCCAACGTCTTCATGGTCGGCCTGGCCATGGACGGCACCCTGGCGCTGATCCCGGACGTCCACTCCCTGGCCCTGCGGATTCCGCTGCTGGTGGCGGGGGTCGTGCTGAACGGCGTGGCCACGGGCCTGTACATCTCGGCCAGCTTCGGTCCGGGTCCCCGCGACGGCCTGATGACGGGACTGCACCGGCGTACGGGCCGCTCGGTCCGTCTGGTGCGCACGGTGCTCGAAGTGGCCGTCGTCGCGACGGGCTTCGCGCTCGGCGGGACGGTCGGAGTCGGCACGGTGCTCTACGCCGTCGCCATCGGACCCCTGGCCCAGCTCTTCCTGAAGGTGTTCGCCGCCCGTCCGGCACCGCTCCGCAGCGCCGTTGTCGCCCCAGGTCAACCCGAGCGCGCCATACTGCCCGGGTGAGCACGCGCACTCTTCACCCCTACCTCGACCACCCCGGCCCGATCCCCTTCGCCCACCGCGGCGGGTCTGCGGACGGCCTGGAGAACACCCTCACGCAGTTCCGGCGGGCGGTGAACGCCGGATACCGCTACATCGAGACCGACGTGCACGCCACGGCGGACGGCAGGCTGGTCGCCTTCCACGACACGACCCTCGACCGGGTGACCGACGGCGCGGGCCGGATCGCGGACCTCCCCTGGGACGACGTGCGCCAGGCGCGCGTGGCGGGCAAGGAACCGGTCCCCCTCTTCGAGGACCTGCTCGAAGAGTTTCCCGAGACGCGCTGGAACGTCGACGTCAAGGCAGAACCCGCGCTCGTCCCGCTGCTCGACCTGATCGACCGCACCGACGCCTGGGACCGCGTCTGTGTCGGTTCGTTCTCCGAGGCCCGCGTGACCCGTGCCCAGCATCTCGCCGGGCCGCGCCTGGCGACCTCGTTCGGCACCCGGGGGGTGCTCAACCTGCGGCTGCGTTCGTGGGGCGTGCCGGCCGCGGTGCGCCGCTCGGCGGTCGCCGCCCAGGTCCCCGAGACGCAGTCGGGCGTGCCGGTGGTCGACCGCCGCTTCGTGCGGGCCGCCCACGCGCGTGGGCTCCAGGTGCACGTGTGGACCGTGAACGAATCGGAACGCATGCACCGGCTCCTGGACCTGGGAGTCGATGGCATCATGACCGATCACATCGACACACTGCGCAAGGTCCTGGAAGACCGGGGCACCTGGTTCTGAGCCTCCTCGCGCGGTCCGTTCACGGAGAAGCGAGGGCACGGGTGAGCACGGACACCGTGCGGGCGGGGGCGGCCGAGGAGGCCGCGGAGCGCCGGCGAGAACAGCGCGGCTGGTACTTCTACGACTGGGCCTGCTCCGTCTATTCGACGAGCGTGCTCACCGTGTTCCTGGGCCCCTATCTGACGGCGGTGGCCAAGCACGCGGCGGACGCGGACGGGTTCGTCCACCCGCTGGGGATACCGGTCCGCGCCGGCTCCTTCTTCGCGTACGCGGTCTCCGCCTCGGTGATCGTGTCCATCTTCGTGATGCCGATGGCCGGCGCCGCCGCCGACCGCACGGGCCGCAAGAAGCCGCTGCTCGCGGCGGCGGCCTATCTGGGCGCCGGAGCCACCACGGGCATGTTCTTCCTGGACGGCGACCGCTACCTGCTGGGGGGACTGCTGCTGATCGTCGCGAACGCCTCGCTGGCCGTGTCGATGGTGCTGTACAACTCCTACCTCCCGCAGATCGCCCCGCCCGAGGAGCGCGACGCCGTCTCCTCCCGGGGCTGGGCCTTCGGGTACGCGGCGGGCTCGCTGGTCCTGATCGCGAACCTGATCCTGTTCACGGCTCATGACAGTTTCGGCGTCTCCGAATCGACGGCCGTGCGTATCTGTCTGGCTTCGGCGGGTGTCTGGTGGGGCGCCTTCACCCTCGTACCGCTGAGGCGGCTTCGCGACCGCCGTACGCCCTCCGCCGGGCGGGCGTCCGCACACGGATGGCGGCAGCTGGCCGCGACGGTGCGCGACATGCGCGGCCAGCCGCTCACGCTCTCCTTCCTCCTCGCCTACCTCATCTACAACGACGGCATCCAGACGGTCATCTCGCAGGCCTCGGTCTACGGCTCGGAGGAGCTGGGCCTCAGCCAGTCGACCCTGATCACAGCCGTACTCCTGGTCCAGGTGCTCGCGGTCGGGGGCGCACTGGGCATGGGCCGGCTGGCCCGCACGTACGGCGCCAAACGCACCATCCTCGGCTCACTCGTCGCCTGGACGCTCACCCTCGCCGCCGGGTACTTCCTGCCCGCCGGCGCGCCCGTGTGGTTCTTCGTCCTCGCCTCGGGCATCGGACTGGTCCTGGGCGGCAGCCAGGCGCTGTCGCGCTCCCTGTTCTCGCACCTCGTGCCGAGCGGCAAGGAGGCCGAGTACTTCTCCGCGTACGAGATGAGCGACCGCGGGATGAGCTGGCTCGGCCCGCTGCTGTTCGGACTGACCTACCAGCTGACGGGAAGTTATCGGGACGCGATCATCTCGCTCGTGGTCTTCTTCGTCATCGGCTTCGTCCTGCTCGCGCGGGTGCCGGTGCGCCGGGCGGTGCGGGACGCGGGCAATCCCGTACCCGAGAGGATTTAGCGCCGGGGGCCAAAGAGCGGTAGTGTACGCGTTTGGCCTGCCTGCCGTACCGTTACTGCGCGTCAATGATACTGAAGCGTTGGGTGACATCTGATGCCAGATGTGACAAACCGGGCGACGGTGGGTACAACAAGGGGCGGCTACGACGGCGACGCATGACCCATCAACGGGAATCTTTACCGCCGACCGGACGTTGACCGGATGACGACGACAGCGACACCTGTCCTGTGGGCGACAAGCCCGGGAGGCACGATTCATGAGTGAGCGAGCTCTTCGCGGCACACGCCTCGTAGTGACCAGCTATGAGACGGACCGCGGCATCGACCTGGCCCCGCGCCAGGCCGTGGAGTACGCATGCGAGAAGGGGCATCGTTTTGAGATGCCCTTCTCGGTGGAGGCCGAAATTCCGGCGGAGTGGGAGTGCAAGGTCTGCGGGGCCCAGGCACTCCTCGTCGACGGCGACGGCCCTGAGGAGAAGAAGGCGAAGCCCGCGCGCACGCACTGGGACATGCTGATGGAGCGGCGCACTCGCGAGGAGCTCGAAGAGGTCCTCGAGGAGCGTCTGGCCGTTCTTCGCTCCGGCGCGATGAACATCGCGGTGCATCCGCGGGACAGCCGCAAGTCCGCCTGACCCCTTCGAGGGTCGAGCGGCATACAACGCACGCCGAGACCGCGAGCACCGTACTTCAGGTACGGGGCTCGCGGTCTCGTGCGTTCGGGTGCGTTCCGGTGCCTTCGGTACGGGAAACGGCGCCCCCGAATCCACCGGAAGCCGGAAGTGGATTCAGGGGCGCCGTTTGCCGTACCGCCGCCAGGGCACCGGCGGCGGTACGGAGGGGCTGCCGGAAGACTGCTAGCGGTTCAGCGGCGGGTAGGTGCCGCCGGGCTCGCGCGGGGCCTCGTCCCTGATGACCTCGCCCTGCACCACCTTGCCGTCGGGGCGGTGCATACGGGCCTGCTGGAAGGCGTCGCCGACGGAACCGGGGGCCGCCAGCCGCATCCTGCGCTCGAAAGCGCGCTGTCCGTAGCGGCTGACGCCCTTCTGGACCGGCGGGACCAGCAGCAGCAGGCCGATCGCGTCGGAGATCAGACCCGGGATCATCAGGAGCAGGCCACCGAGCATCGTCAGGCCGTTGCCCCGGCCGCCGTCGCCGGGGGACGTGACACCGCCCTGTGCCTGTTGCAGCGTCTGACTGAGATTGCGGAAGGCCCGGCGGCCGGCCCGCTTGATGACCACGGCGCCGAGGACGAACCCGGCGACCAGCAGCAGGAACACCGTGAAGCCGCTCGTGGCACGCGCGACGAGCGTCAGCAGCCAGATCTCCAGCACCAGCCACACCGCGACACCGAGCGGCAGGAACGTACGCAGCCGCGAGCGCCGCGGACGGGAGGGGGTGGGGGTCGGAACGCCTGTCGTCATGCTCCCAGTGTGCCTGGGCGTGCCTCAGTTCGGGATAAGCGGACGCTCAACCCCGTCGGCGGACGCCGGTCCCCGCCCCGGCGGCACCGCTCACGCCCCCTGACCGTGGCCGGCCGCCGCGCCCCTCGGGCGTCGGCGCGGCTCACGGGCGTCGGCGCGGCTCACGGGCCCGTCGTGCCGCCCGGACGGACCGGTGAGCCTCGCGCGCGGCGCCCGGACTGTGTCAGGACTGCTTGCGGCGGGCGGTGATCCGGCCGACCCGCTCGCCCACACCCCAGGTGGTGACGCGCCACAGCGCCTCCACGAGGATGTCGCGGCTCATCTTGGAGTCGCCCAGTTCACGCTCGACGAAGGTGATCGGAACCTCGACCACGTGGTAGCCCGCCTTCACCGCGCGGCGGGCCAGATCGACCTGGAAGCAGTAGCCCTGGGAGGCGACCTCACCGAGGCCGAGGCCTTCGAGGGTCTCGCGGCGGAAGGCGCGGTAGCCGCCGGTCACGTCCCGGATCGGCACGTCGAGCAGGACGCGGGAGTACAGGCTGCCGCCGCGCGAGATGAACTCGCGGGACTTGGGCCAGTTCACCACGCGGCCGCCGGGCACCCAGCGCGAGCCGAGGACGAGGTCGGCGCCCTTGAGCGCGGTCAGCAGCCGGGGAAGTTCCTCCGGCTGGTGCGATCCGTCGGCGTCCATCTCGACGAGTACGCCGTACCCGTGCTCCAGACCCCAGCGGAACCCCGCGAGGTAGGCGGCACCGAGCCCTTCCTTGCCCTTGCGGTGGAGGACCTGGACGTTCTCGTCGTCGGCGGCCAGCTCGTCGGCGAGCTTGCCCGTGCCGTCGGGGCTGTTGTCGTCCGCCACCAGAACGTGCGCCTCGGGCACGGCGGATCGCACCCGGCCGACGATCTTCTTGATGTTCTCCGCCTCGTTATAGGTCGGAATGATCACCAAGGCCGTGCCGAGCGGACCGAACCGCCTCCCCTGGGCTTCCGCCGCGAGGGTCCCGTCGCCGTCGTTCACTGCTGCCCCTTCGTATCCGTACGCAGGGCTCCACCATAGTGCGCCCAGCCTGCGCCATTGCGTCGCGGCGGCCCTACAGGGGTGTCGATTCGCCAAGAGGCGGGTAAGAGCGGACGCGCCGGAGCGAAAATCGCGTCCTTCGGATCGGGGCCCGGCGCCCTTCGGGCCGACCTGGGACCCGCTGGCTGCGGGTCGACCGAAAGCCGTTGTCTACTGAACGTCCGGGCCCCACCCGGGTCGCACCTGCCGACGTGTCGGAACGTTCCCTCGCCTCGCGGCGCCGGCGCTGGGCCTGGCTTCCCAGTGGCGGTGCGCCGGTGCGACGCACCACCCCTGACCCAGCGGCGCCACGAGGCCGTGCGGAGTTCCCCGGTCGGCCGTCCGGTGGTGGACCCGGCCGAACCTACCCGCCTCCCTCGGCAGGCTGTCAACACTGGCTTGATCTGCGTCTTTTCCGACAAAGCCCAGGTCAGCGCCGAGGATGCGCAGGTCGAACGACGGGGTGCCGGGCCCTGCGGGAGCACCGGGCACCCGGGGACATCACTCGTTAGGCCGTACGAATACCGTCCGTCCGCCGACCACGGTGCGCAGGCAGACGGGCAGGTCGCCGCCGGGGGTCAGATCCGGGAGTCCGGGTGTGCCGGAGCGAGGGTCGGTGGACCAGCGCGCGACCCGGTCGTCGGGGGCCTGCACCACGAGACGGCCGGTGCGCCACACGGCGTAGTCCGCGGGCGCGCCGGGCACCAGGACGCCCGCGTCGTCGCGTCCCACGGCCCGCCAGCCGCCCCGCGTGTGGGCCGTGAAGGCGGCCCGCACGGACACCCGGTGCTCGGGCGTGCGGTGGAAGGCCGCCGCCCGCACGGTGCCCCACGGGTCGAGCGGGGTCACGGGGCTGTCGGACCCGAAGGCCAGCGGCACCCCGGCGCGCAGCAGGGCCGCGAACGGGTTGAGGGTGCGGGCCCGCTCGGCACCCAGGCGCTGGGCGTACATGCCGTCCTCGCCGCCCCACAGCGCGTCGAAGGCGGGCTGCACGGAGGCGGTGAGGCCGAGTTCGGCGAAGCCCGCGACGGTCTCCGGGGTGAGCATCTCGGCGTGCTCGACGCGGTGCCGGGCGGCGCGCACACGGGCCAGGCCGACCTTCTCGGCGGCGGCGCGGACGCCCTCGGTCACCGAGGCCACCGCGGCGTCCCCGATGGCGTGGAAGCCCGCCTGGAGGCCCGCCTCGGTGCAGGCGACGACATGCGCGGCGACGGCGTCCGCGTCGAGGTGGACGACGCCCGTGTGGTCCGCGTCGAGGTACGGCTCGTGCAGACAGGCGGTGTGCGAGCCGAGGGAGCCGTCGACGAACAGGTCCCCGGCCGCTCCGACCGCGCCGAGGGCCCGCGCCTTCTCGATATCGCGGTCGGCCCAGTAGCCGACGACCCTCGGTCCCGGTTCCTCGGCGGCGAGCCGCAGCAGTCCGGTGAAGTCGTCCTCGGAGGAGATCTCGGGGCCCGCGCACTCGTGCACGGAGCCGATGCCGAGCGAGGCGGCGTGGGCGAGCGCGGCGCGCTGGGCCTCGGTGCGCTGCGCGCCGCCGATCGCGCCGAGCGCCGCCGCGCGCACGGCGTGGTGGGCGTCGCGGGTCAGGGGGCCGTCGGGCACGTACCCGGCGAGCGCCGTGACGCCGGGGACCAGGTCCAGGAGGGCGGTGGTGGCGACGGCGGAGTGCACGTCGATACGGGAGAGGTACAGCGGGCGTCCGCCGGTCGCGGCGTCGAGTTCGGTGCGGGCCGGGGGGCGTCCGCCGGGCCAGCGGGCCGCGTCCCAGCCGTGGCCGAGCAGCACCCGGTCGGCCGGACGGGCGGCGGCGAAATCACGGACGAGGGCGAGCGCCGCGTCCAGGGACGGCGCGTCGGACAGGTCGAGGCCGGTGAGGGCCAGTCCGGTGGCGGTGGTGTGCACATGCGCGTCGGTGAACGCCGGGGTCACCAGGGCGCCTTCGAGGTCGACGACGTCGTCGACGCCTTCGGCGAAGGCGTCGGCCGCGCCTTCCGAACCGACCCAGGCGACTTGCCCCCGTTCCACGACCATGGCGGTGGCGAAGGGGTCGGCGGGGCTGTGGACTTCTCCACCGCGCAGCAGCACGGTGTCCGACGGGGCGGTGCTCTCACTCATGGGAACAGTCTCACGCCTGCGGACGGCCGGTCGTCGCCCGGGTGGGGTCGACACGGCGTGGCGGCCGGGTGCGCCCGTCCGTCCGGAGGGATCCACGTGATCGCGCGCCCTGGTCCCGGCGGTCCCTCAGATGCGGGGCGGGCGGGATTCGTACGGAGTCGACAGGACGACGGTGGTACGCGTCGACACACCGGCGAGCGCCCGCAGTCGCCCGAGGAGTTCCTCGAGTTCGTGCGGGGTCGAGACACGCACCTTGAGGATGTAGTTCTCGTCGCCCGCCACACTGTGGCAGGCCTCGATCTCCGGTACGCCCGCGAGGCGTTCGGCGATGTCGTCGGGGGCGCTGGGGTCGAACGGCTTCACCGAGATGAAGGCGGTCAGGGGCAGCCCGACGGCTTCCGGGTCCACGACCGCGGCATAGCCCCGGATGACGCCGCGCTGCTCGAGACGGCGCACCCGCTGATGCACGGCGGACGTGGACAGGCCCGTGGCCTTGCCCAGGTCGGTGTAACTCATCCGCCCGTCTGCGACGAGCAACTGCACGATCTGTCGGTCCAGCTCCTCCATGGCGCAAGAACCTACAGGGCCGCCGAACCCCCGGATACCTCAGCGGCGCAGGTCATACCCGCTTTGTGATGTGGACGGGCGTCGCTCGCACGTCATCCGGCCGCCAAGTTCCGCGGGGCGCCGGGCACCTGCGGACGGCATGTGACGAACGACACATGAATGCAACCGGGTCGGCGATGTTCACGTGATTACCTCAGAGACCGGACGGGAAGTGCTTGCTGTGGTCGAGGTCGCAGCGCCTTGTCGGCCCACCCGAGGGGGAGAATCCCATGCAGAGTCTTAAGCGCCCTGGTCGTACCGCACCCAAGCGGCAGCAGGCCGTTCTCGAACCCGAGCCGGAGGGCGTCGAATCCGACGACCTGGACGGTGACGAGTTCGACGCGTACGACACGTTCGAGATGTACCGGGTGATCTGCCCGGACTGCGCGCAGCCCATCGCGCTGCTCGCGGACGAGGAGGTCCTGCCGGAGCACGCCCTGTGCGCCTCCCCGTGGAATCCGTTCGGGCTCACCGTCTGTTCGGGCACGGGCCGTGCGGCCGCCGAGGCGCGGTCCGCGGACGACTCCGCGGAACCCCAGCAGCAGGACACCGCCCTCCTGTTGACGCTCCCTCAGGGTCTGAACTGGCGTACGCAGCCGTTCTCCCACGTGGGCGGGCCGGGCTCGACCCCCATGCGGGTCTCCGAGATGCGGCGCGCGGCCTGACCGCTCGGCACGTTCGGCGGGTGTCGCCCGCTTCGTCCCCGTAGCTGCCCTGCACCACGGCCCGCAGGCTGCCGTGGTGCAGGATCAGCATGTCCGGGTCCGGGGGACGCCCACCTCGCCGAAGCGCACCCGGCGGTAGGCGATGCGGCAGCCTGACGATCGCCTGCCGCAGTGCGGCGTACAGCGTGCAGAAGTCCATGTCGCGGGGCATGCGGCCGGTGGGGCACGCGCAGCGGGCCTCGACGCGGTCGCGGCACAGGAAGCCGGGCCGTCCGCGCTGCCCGAACCCCCGGTCAGGTCCTGGAAGATGTGGTGCAGGCAGGCGGTCCAGCCGAGGCCGGCCTCGCGCGGGGCCGGTGCCGCCATCGACCGCGGCAGTCGATGTCGTCCGGAAGGACGCGCCCCGGTGGTGGAATTGACGGTACGTCAGATGCTTGCCGGGGCCGGACAGCGCGCCTCCTCGGGGCCCTCACAAGGGTCCCGTCGCGAACACACACCCGATTCCACGCGCGGGTGACCTGTCCGCCCGCCCGCACGTTGCCCCGGCATGAGCCCCACACCTTCCGCCACCGGGCGCCGCCGCCGGATCCTCGTCCCGGCTCCGGCGGAATCGGTTCACTGGGTACCGCCGCCACCGCCACCCCCGCCGGCTCAGGATCCGCCCATCTACCGCGCCCTGATGCGCGCCTGGGCCGATCGCGGCCGCACATTGCCGGGGCACCACGACCCCGAGTGGGTGCGTCTGTCGGCGCCGTCGGTGATGTTCGGGTACGGGCAGTTCGGCGCGCTCACGGAACCTCGGGGGGAGGAGCGCTTCGCCCCGGGCCAGGACCCGCGCGACAACAGCCGGTTCGACGCGTCCCGGGATCCGCGGAACGAGTTCGGCATGAGCGCGGACCCGCGCGGCGACCTCAGTCCGTCCCGGGACCCACGAGGTGCCGTGCGATGACCATGCGCTGGATCTGATTGGTGCCCTCGACGATCTGAAGCGCCTTCGCCTCGCGGAGGTACCGCTCGGCCGGGAAGTCGGCGGTGTACCCGTACCCGCCCAGGACCTGGACAGCGTCCGTGGTGACCTTCATCGCCCCGTCCGTGCACAGCAGTTTCGCCATGGCCGCCTGCCGGGAGAAGGGCCGGCCCGCGTCGCGCAGCCGGGCGGCGGACAGACAGAGCGCACGGCCGGCCTCGACCCGGGTGGCCATGTCCGCGAGCAGGAAGCGGAGCCCCTGGAAGTCCGCGATCCGCCTCCCGAACTGGCGTCGGACGGTGGCGTACGCGACCGCCTCGTCCAGCGCGGCCTGGGCCAGGCCTGTCGCGCAGGCCGCGATGCCGAGCCGCCCGGAGTCGAGTGCCGACAGGGCGATCGCGAAACCCCGGCCCTCGTCATCGAGGCGGCGGCCGTCGGTGACCCGCACCCCGTCGAAGTGGACCTGCGCGGTCGGCGAACCCTTCAGGCCCATCTTCCGCTCGGGCGGCGAAGCGCTCAGCCCCTCGGCGTCGCCGGGCACCAGGAAGGCCGTGATGCCCCGCGCGCCCTCGCCGCCGGTTCGCGCGAACACCGTGTAGAAGTCGGCCACCCCGCCGTGCGTGGTCCACGCCTTGGTGCCGGTGACGATCCAGTCGTCCCCCTGCCGCACCGCCTTCGTCCGCAGCGCGGCGGCGTCGGAACCCGAGGACGGCTCGGAGAGGCAGTACGCGCCGAGCAGACCACCGCCGAGCATCGCGGGCAGATGCGCGGCCCGCTGCGCCTCGGTCCCGTGGTTCGCCAGCGCGTGGCAGGCCAGGGTGTGGACGCTGACGCCGAGGCCCACGGTAAGACGGGCCATGGCGAGTTCCTCGAGGACCTGGAGGTAGACCTCGTACGGCTGGCCGCCGCCCCCGTGGGCGACGTCGTACGGCAGTCCGAGCAGTCCGGACTCCGAGAGCAGTCCGAAGAGTTCGCGCGGAAAGCGCCCGGCGTCCTCCTCCTCGGCCGCGTCCGGGGCGATCTCGCGGCGCGCCATGTCACGGACGAGCGCGATCAGGTCCCGGGCCTCGTCCGTGGGCAGCTGACGGTCCACCGGCCGCGGGGCGGGATCGGGCACGGCGACACTCCTCCCTGGTCGGGCACATCGGCGGCGCTCCCCCGGGAGCGACGGCGCCGGGTCTCACCCGGCCCCGCCGATGCTCCCGGTCCCGGTCACGGAACCCGGCGAACGGCGGCCGTGGCGCCGGGAGTACGCCCGAAAGGAGGACCATCCGCTCCGGATGCCGACCAGTCGCCGAGGAGGCGCCGGATTGGTCCAAACCATTGACAGGGTGGTCTAGTCCTCATAGTGTTCCGTCAGTCGTCCCGCCGGGCGTCGGGCGGGGCCACGTACGTGGGATCGAGTTCTTCGACGGCACGCATCGCGCCCCCCAGCATCTTCACCAGCAGTTCGCGCATGGTGTCGCGCGGCAGCACCGGGTGACCGATCCAGTCGAGGGTGGCCCCCTCCACGCTGTGCAGCCAGCCGAGCAGGGCTATGCGCGGCAGCGGTCCGACCCTGCCCCTGCCGTACGCCCCCTCCGCGATCGTCGCGACGATGGCCTCGCGCACCCCGTCGCGGATCGCCTGCACCTCGGTGTCGAAGCCCACGCCGCCCGCGATGATCGTGCGGTACGCGGCCTGGTTGTGCTCGGCATAGCGGAGGTAGCCGTCGATCGTGCGCTGGACCCGCTCCACCGGAGGAAGATCCAGACCGTCGGCGGCCCGGGAGACCAGGTCCGCGACCGAGTCCTCGACGATGGCGAGGTAATAGCCGCGCTTGGACTTGAAGTAGTAGTAGATCAGCCCCTTGGCGACATGAGCCTGCCGTGCGATGTCGTCCATCGACAAGGCGTCGTACGACGTGTCGGCGAACAACTTCCGCCCGATGGCGATGAGTTCGGCGCGACGCGCCAGTGAGCGGTCGGTGCCCCGCGCCCGGGGACGGTCGATCTCGCGCTGTTGACTATTATTCAATTCCGGCCCTGGTCTCCAACTGCCGACGGAACATCCGCAGTATGGCAGAACCGTGCCGACCGTCATCCGGGGGCGATCGGCGCCCCGGCCGTCATGCGGGGCCGCGTGCCGTGGACCCCTGGCGCCGGCGCCGCCTCAGAGCAGACCGAGCCTGGTCACCAGCATCGCCACGACCACCACGAAGATCCAGCCCAGGACGTGTTCGAGGATCTTCGGGCCGTTGTCCTCGGGGCCTCCGGTACGGGTGCGGAGACGAGGGGCGGTGGCGGAACTCGCGGTCATGGCATCTCGCTGACGTAGTGGTGCGGTGACGTCCCCCGCCTCCCGTCGGCTCCCCACCGACCCGACCACCTTGCCACCGGAGCCGCCGGCACCGGTAGAGACCCAGGTCACCTCCGCCGGCCCGGCGGCTCCCGATCCCGCCGGATTCCACCCGGCGGGCCCGCGTGTGCGTCTCGTCACACGGCGCCCAGGACGGCCGGAAGCCCGCCGTGGGCAGGACAGCCGGAAGCCCGCCGCGGGCCAGGCTCCGGCCGGCCCACAGCGGGCTTCGGGATGACTCCGGCCGGCCCACGAACGGGGGTCCGGGCAAGCCCGGGCCCGCCCGACGGGGCCGCGCCTCACATCAGCGGATGCCCACCGCCGCGAGCGCCTTGCGCTGACGCGGCGAGGGATGCGCCGGGAAGTACAGGTAGCAGACCCCGCCGGTACCGGAGACGACCTTCCCGGAGGCGTTGTAGCGCTTGGTCCGCAGCCAGATGTTCTCCCACTCGGAGCGCTTGTAGATCCTGCGCACCGCGTCGTCGCCGGGCGACGCCGGATCGTTGGCGATCACGTCGCCGTCCGCGGTGAACCCTATGACCGTCATGAGGTGGCCCGAGGTGCCGTAACCCGCGCCCGTCAGCTCGGTCTTGAGGAACGACTGGGACGTTATGGCCGGGATGCCGGCGGCGATCAGCGTCTCCAGGTCGGTGAGCGAGCCGAGCCGGGTCACCACGCCCTGGAGGTCCTTGTACGTGGCCGCGTAGGCGGCGTTGAAGGGCCAGTTGCCGCAGCCGGCGTACTGGTAGTCGTAGGTGGAGCGGGCCGCGAGACACACCTGCGGGTCGGCGTACGCCGGGTCGACCCAGGCGAGCTGCTCGGCCGCCGGCCTGCGTCCCCAGTACTCGATGATCATCTGCGAGGAGGTGGGGCTGCACCAGGCCTCGCCGCCGTTGTCGTACTCGGGGTACTGACCGGCGTGGATCTCCTGCGAGTAGCGCGGAACGTTCAGCTCCTGGGCCAGACCCGGGGCCGAGGCGGGGACGGTGAAGCGGTCCGGGATGTCGGAGCCCATCGCGCCCAGCCGCCACACGGTGGGCGTGATCCTGGAACCCGGGGTGCGGTAGAGGGTCAGGCGCAGCCGGTACGAGACGAGGCGCAGGCCGGAGGCGGCGTCGTCGATGGAGAAGGTGTCCGTCCAGATCGTGCTGCGGCCGTCGGTCTGGTCGTCCACGGAGGTGCGCCTGATGTCCTGGTCACCGGAGGCCCAGCGGCCCATCACGTACCAGGGCGTGTCCGTGCCGTCGGAGTAGGTGCCGGTCAGCTCGACCTGGAGCCAGGTACCGGCCGGGGTGTGCGCGTTCCAGGAGGCGATGACCTCCGTGGAGGGGACGGCGAGCCGGTGGACCGGCGAGGTCCAGGTCGCGTACTCCCAGGTCGCGGTCCTGCCGGTGTGCGGGTCGGTGTAGTCCGTCGTGCCGGCCGGGGCTGCGATCACCAGCCCGGGGCGGACGCCCGACACGGCCCGCGCGCCGTGCGCGCTGCCCGCGCGCCAGTCGCTGTACGAGGTCCAGGCGCGGTTGTCGACAAGGCGGCCGGGCGCTCTGGTCCGGCGGGCCGGAGCGGCGGCGGCCGGCGGGCCCACGGCCCCCACCGTCGCCGCGGCCACCGCGGCGGCCAGGACGATTCTGCGGGACGGCTGTTCGGCTCTGCTCATGGGTGGAGAACCCCCAGGTGTCCGGAACGGGCGGGCCCAATGCTCTGTCGTGCGCCAACTATGGACGCCGGAGGGTGACTTCTGCCAGCACTTCGGCCCGTGCCACGCCCCCCAATATTGGTCGGGACCACTGGCATGACCTGGGGCGCCTCGGCCCCCGCCCCTCGGCCCGGCGGGTGCCGGGCCGAGGGGCGGGCGGTCAGACGAGGTCCATGGCGGCGACCTCGTCGGGGCGCCCGTAGCTGACGGGGCCCTGGAAGCGGCGGCGTGCCGTGGCGAACCACCACACCGTCGCGACGATCAGCACCACGGCCAGGGCGATCGAGGCGTAGTTGAAGTTGTCCCCGGTGATCGGTGAGACCTGGGGCAGCATGAAGAGCACGCTGCTGGCGAGGATCCAGGTCACGGCCACCCAGCCGACGGGCTTGCTCCAGCGGCCCAGGTTCCAGGGGCCGGGCTGGAACTCGTCGCCGAGCCGCAGCCGCAGGAAGACCGGCACGGCGTAGGCGAGGAAGAGCCCGACGACATTGACGCTGACGATGGCCGTGAAAGCGGTGTGCGACCACCATCCGGGCAGGACGAGGACCAGCGAGCAGGCGACCGCCAGCCAGACGGCCTTGACGGGTGTACGGGTGCGCGGCGAGACGGAGTGCCACCAGCGGGAGCCCGGCATCGCGCCGTCCCGGGAGAAGGCGAAGATCTGCCGGGTGTTGCTGGTCAGGTTGGCCAGCCCGCAGAACAGCATGGAGCCGATCACGACGAGCAGGATGACCTTAGCCATGCCCATGCCAAGCCCATCGATGAGGATCTGCACGGGCGGCGCCGACGATCCGGCGACCCGGTCATAATCATGAATGCTGTACACAAGGGCAAGCATCAGGATGAGCCCGGTGATCGCCGAATAGGCGATCGAACGGGTGATCCCCTTTGGTGCGTTGACCGTGGCCCGCACCGTTTCCTCGGACATGTGGAAGCTGCCGTCGAAGCCCGTGAAGGTCCAGCTGGTGACCAGCAGACCGAGCATCCCTCCGTAAATCCCGTTCGTGAAACCGGTGTTGTTCGCGAAATGCGTGACGAACGAGGCCGACTGGTGGTCGTCGGGCATCACGGTGAGTGTGCCCACGATCACGACGAGCCCGACCAGCAGCCACCACACGGAGATCCGGTTGAGCACGGCGACGAGCTGGACGGTGTAGGTATTGGCCAAACCCTGGAGCACGATGATCACCGCGGTGATCAGGACCGTCTGCTGGGCGGTCGGCTCGTACGAGTCCCACTGCAGGGCGACGAACGCCTGGATGAAGGTGGCGGCCGCGTAACCGGTGGCCGCCGTGCCTCCCACCTGACCCACGAAATTCAGCCATCCCGTGTACCAGGACCAGGCGCCCTTGTGCCGCTTGGCGAGCTTGCCGGCGGAGAAATAGAGCGCCCCGCTCGTCGGATAGGCGGAGGCGACTTCCGCCATCGCGGCACCGATGAAGAGCACCATCACGGAGACGCCGATCCAGCCGAACACGAGAACGCGAGGGCCGCCGGCGTTCAATCCGAAACCGAAGGACGAGAAAATACCCGAAATGATGTTGATGATCGTGAAGGATATCGCGAAGTTGTCGAATGCCTGGAATCGGCGGGTGAGCTTTCTCGGATATCCCATCGCGTGAAGCGTGGCATCGTCGTCGAAGGCGGCGGAATCCTTTCCGACGTCGGTTCTCCGACTTGGGGCCGATATTCGTTCCGACACAGCTGACCTTTCTCTCGGGGATCGATGAGGACGTCGGGGAGGGCCGCCGGGTCAGCCGGCCCCCGGTACGGGCAGGCCGCAGGCGCGGCGGGCGCGGGAGAGCTGCTCCTCGGGTTCGCCGAACACGCTCCACGGCATCCGGCAGGCGTACGGCCCCATCGCCATGAGCACCGCGCGGGCCTCGAACTCGCGCTGCGCCATGAAGAGCGCGTGCGCCAGATACGCCAGGTCGAGCACCGGCGTGAAGCGGTATCCGGACGCCTCCGGCAGCCAGTTCTGGTAGATCGCGAGCGCCGTGGAACGCCACTGCGGCTGCTCCCAGGTGCGGTCGACCAGCAACTGCGTGGGGTTGTAGCTCTCCACCAGGGCCACCAGCGGCAGCAGCCGAAGGGGCGAGGAGGCGGGGGCGCGCTGGCTCAGGAAGGCGGCGACGTCCCAGGCGGCGTTCACGGAACCGCCGTAGCGCGTGAAGAAGAAGGCCAGGAACCGGTGATGACCCTCACGGTTCCAGGGGTCGAGGCGCAGGACGTGCGAGAACAGGCGCCAGGGGCCGAGAGGCTGGGTCAGCAGCCCCTGCGGGGCCGGGTCGCGCAGGTCGTGCAGCCGGGCCATGGACAGCCGGGCGACCCAGGGCGTGGGATCGGCGCGGTCCATCACCGCGGCCCGGTCGCAGGCGGTCAGCGCTATGCGTTCCAGCGCCTCGGCCCGGTCGTCCTTGGCGTCGGCCGCGCGTAACGCCCGCAGCACGGCCACGCGGGCCCACATCAGGGCGGCCTCGGGGGTCTGTTCCTCCGCCAGCCAGCGTTCGGTGAGATCGGAGTCGGCGGCCTCGGAGGCGAGGACCAGGGATCGGTGGGCCCGTAATCCGTAGTCGGAGCGGGTCTCCTTCAGAGCTTCGTGGGCGCTCAGATAGCGGCCGGCTCTGATGTCCGTGCAGACGCTCGCGAGTCTGCGGTCGTCGGCCGCCGGATGCCACACATACTGCCCCTCGAATAACCCCGCGGCCATCTTCCCCAGTCCATCCCCGTACGACGCTTGCGTTCCCCGACAGGAACCCTACTCAGCATCTGCGAGTACCGGAACGCCCTATCCGAAATACCTGGTTCCGCGGGGCCGGGAATTTTCGGAGCGGCCCCCGAAGTTCTTGAGGATTGTTCAATGAATGGTTCAATACGGCACCATCCTGAACCCATGGATCCGCTGTGGACACCGCCTCGATAGAATGTTCCACAGGACTGTGCCGACCTCGCACCTCACCCCGGGAAAACCCATTCACGACCTCGCCTCACGGCTGCGCCGGCTGCCGCCCTCCTGCGGGCCCGTCCGCCTCGTCGGCGTGGACGGTCACGCCGGCTCCGGAAAGACCACGTTCGCCGGGAGACTGGCGACGGCGCTGGGCGGCGCGCCCGTACTGCACCTCGACGACATCGCCACCCACGAGGAGCTCTTCGGCTGGACCGAGCGCCTGCTGAGCGGGGTGATCGAGCCGTTCGGGCGCGGCGAGCCGGCACGCTACGCCCCCTACGACTGGACGACCCGGGAGTTCGGACCGGTGCACGAGCTGCCGGCCGCACCCGTGGTGCTCCTGGAGGGCGTCGGCGCGGGACGCCGTGCGCTGCGGCCGCGGCTCGCGCGACTGCTGTGGATGGAGTTGCCCCACGAGCAGGCCTGGGCGCGGGGACGGCGACGGGACGGGGAGGCGCAGAGCGAGTTCTGGGACGGATGGGTCCACGCCGAGCGCCGGCACTTCGCCGAGGACCCCACGCGACCGTTCGCGGACCATGTGGTGCGGCAGTGTCCTGAGGGATACGAGGTGCTGCCGGGGCCTGCCGGGACGGCTGGACCGGACCAGTTCATCACGCACCGTGATGGACCATCCGCAGCGTGCTGAAGTCGTGAAGACCCACTCCGGAGAAGTTGCCTCAGTGCCCCAACTCTGCTTGACCAGGGGGCCGTACAGGTCTTACGTTCTGAAGCAGCGGCCCTTCGGGAGCCGCCCGCAGTCGCGAAGCCCCCGGTTGTTCCCCCGTGATCGGGGGCTTCGTTCTGCCCACACCCTCTCTTTCCGGACGCCCCACGACGTGATTCGCTCACCCTGGGTCACCGTTCGCAGTGCGCCCCATATGCTCCCACCTCGTGGAACGGGCTGTGCGGCACCCTTCGGCAGGCCCGTCCACCGCAGGTACGATGCCTCTCGGTGCGACTTTCGGACGGTTGCTGTGCCGCACCGCTTCAACTCCCGTCCGCGGCACAGTCGTTCGACCAGAGCTGCCGACGGGCACCGGCCCGGCGGCAAGGGGATGTCCTGATCCGCGAGGCACTCCCCGACCATCGGGGGCACGGTTTGTGGGGGACGTGATGGACTTCGGCACGCAGGGCTCCGAGGCCCCGGCCGACCTCGCCTGGCTGCGGGGTGTGGACGCCTACACGATGGGCGCCTACCCGCAGGCGGAGGAGGAGTTCCGCGCCGCGGTCCGGATGGACCCCGGTATGGCGGACGGCTGGCTCGGACTGCACGCGCTACGGGTGGACACGACGACCGCGCTGCTGCGGATGTTCCGGCACCGGGACCGCTTCGGCGAGCAGCGCTCCCGCCACCGGCGCACCCTCAACTCCTGGTACTGGCTGGGCTGGTGGGTCCAGCCGGTGCTGGAGAGCCCGCGCGATCTGCTGCTCGCGCACGCCTCGCACTGGCTCGACGGGCGTCATGTACCCGAACTGGACCGGGCGTTGGCCGGACTGCCGCCGGTCGACGCGGACCACCAGGTGCGGTTCCTGCACGCGTGCCGCGCCTATCTGGTCAAGGACTGGGAACAGCTGGTGCGGCACACCGATCCGCTGATCAACGATGCCATGCTCGGCATCGAGGCCGGACTGTTCGGCGGCATGGCGCGGGTCCGGCTGGAGATGTACGGACAGGCCGAGCCGCTGCTGTCGTCCGCGCTGATGCGCTGCCGCAGCGAACAGCCGCAGCGCAAGGAGCTGCGGTACTGGCTGGCCCGCGCCCACGAGGGCACCGGACGGTCCGCCGCCGCACTGCCCCTGTACCGGGCGGTGCACCGGGTCGACCCCTCCTTCATGGACACCTCGGCCCGGCTCGCCGCCATCGCCGAGGGGGACGGGTACGACGACGCCGCCGCCGACCTCGCGGCGATCACGCTCGCCGGGATCGGGCAGGACGTGCTGGAGGGCCCGGACGGCATGGACGCGCTGTTCGGCACCGAGGGGCGCGACCTGAGGCTCCCGGACGCCGATCCGTCGCCGCCCGGCGGGCTGCCGGCCCAGACCGACGGCTTCCGGGAGAAGGCCGTGATCCCGGTGCAGCCGATGCCGGCGGGCCCGACCGACCCCGCCCTGCTCGACGAGGCGCTCGCCGAACTGGAGCGCATGGTGGGCCTGGAACCGGTGAAACGTCAGGTCAAGGCGTTGTCGGCGCAGTTGAACATGGCCAGGCTGCGCACCGGGCAGGGTCTGCCGGTG
Organism: Streptomyces sp. NBC_00386; assembly: GCF_036063235.1. Taxonomy (NCBI): domain Bacteria; kingdom Bacillati; phylum Actinomycetota; class Actinomycetes; order Kitasatosporales; family Streptomycetaceae; genus Streptomyces; species Streptomyces sp. NBC_00386. The sequence goes on along the minus strand of NZ_CP107950.1, from coordinate 7,718,319 downwards.
CAGCCGCCGAAACGGCACTTCGTCTTCTCCGGCCCCTCCGGCACCGGCAAGACCACGGTGGCACGCATTCTCGGCCGGGTGTTCTACGCGCTCGGGCTGCTCGGCGGGGACCATCTGGTCGAGGCCCAGCGAGCGGACCTGGTCGGCGAGTACCTCGGCCAGACCGCCGTGAAGGCCAACGAGCTGATCGACTCGGCGATCGGCGGCGTCCTGTTCGTGGACGAGGCGTACTCCCTGTCCAACTCCGGCTACGGCAAGGGCGACGCGTACGGCGACGAGGCCCTTCAGGTGCTGCTGAAGCGGGCCGAGGACAACCGGGACCACCTGGTCGTCATCCTCGCCGGCTACCCCGAGGGCATGGACCGGCTGCTCGCCGCGAACCCCGGTCTCTCCTCGCGCTTCACCAGCCGCGTGGACTTCCCCTCCTACCGTCCCCTCGAACTGACCTCCATCGGCGAGGTGCTGGCCGCCGAGAACGGCGACATCTGGGACGAGGAGGCGCTGGACGAGCTCCGTTCGATCGCCGGGCACGTCGTCGACCAGGGCTGGATCGACGAGCTCGGCAACGGCCGCTTCCTGCGCACCCTGTACGAGAAGAGCTGCGCCTACCGCGATCTGCGGCTGTCGGGATACCCCGGCACACCGTCGCGCGACGACCTGTCGACGCTGCGTCTGCCCGACCTCATGCAGGCCTACGGGGAGGTCCTCTCGGGCCGGGGCCCGCAGGATCCGTCGGCGATGTGAGAAGGCCCCGGTCCCGCCGGGGGCCGTACGACCGTCACGGGTCGCACGGCCCCCCGGGAACCGGGGCCCACGCTCGCGGTCAGCTCGCCAGCGCCTCCTCGGCCTGGCCGACACGAGGCTCCGCGACCCGTACCGGTGTGACATCGCGGTGCGCCGGGTCCCGTACCTCCCCGACGAGCAGTTCCAGTACGTCCTCAAGGGTCACGAGGCCCAGGACCTTCCCAGTGGCGTCGGCGACCTGGGCCAGATGGGTGGCGGCACGGCGCATCACGGTGAGCGCGTCGTCCAGGGGGAGTTCGGAGCGCAGGGTGGCCATCGGCCGCCACATCTGCTGCGGGACCGCACGCTCCGACTCCTCCAGGTCGAGGACGTCCTTCACGTGGAGGTAGCAGCCCATGGAAGCGCCGTTCTCCGCGACCACCGGGAACCGGGAGTACCCGGTGCGCGCGGTGAGCGCGACGACCTGGCCGGGGGTGACCGAAGGGTCCACGGTGACCAGCGAGGCGCTGTCGAGCAGGACGTCGGTGACCGGACGGGAGCCGAGTTCCAGGGCGTCCTCGAGACGCTCCTGTTCCTCGGGGTCGAGGAGTCCCGCCTGCCCGGAGTCCTCGACGAGCCGGTTGAGCTGCTCGCTCGTGAAGACCGCTTCGACCTCGTCCTTGGGCTCGACCCGGAACAGCCGGAGGATCAGCTGGGCGCAGGCGCCGAGGCCCACCGTGACCGGGCGGCACACCCGTGCGAAGGCGACCAGTCCGGGGCTGAGCCACAGGGCCGTCTTCTCGGGCGCGGCCATCGCCAGGTTCTTCGGGACCATCTCGCCGATGACGAGGTGGAAGAACACGACGAAGGCGAGCGCGATCACATAGCCGAGGGGGTGGATCACCCCGTCCGGCAGGTGGACCGCCTCGAACAGCGGCTCCAGCAGACGGGCGACCGTGGGCTCGGCGACCGCTCCGAGCGTCAGCGAGCACATGGTGATGCCGAACTGGGCCGCCGCCATCATCTGCGGAAGGCGCTCCAGGCCGTACAGGACCTGCCGGGAGCGGGCGGTGCCCAGCGGTTCGATCTGGCTGCGCCGTACGGACACGAGCGCGAACTCGGCGCCGACGAAGAAGCCGTTGGCGAGCACCAGCAGGCCCGCGAACAGCAGTTGGAGCATGGTCATCGGACGGCCTCCGGGGCGAGCGCGGTGCGCACGAGGCGGACGCGTTCGGCACGGTAGTGCCCGACCTGTCGCACGACGAGGCGCCAGCCCGGGAGCTCGGCCTTGTCACCGGGGGCCGGGATCCTGCCGAGCAGGTCGGCGACGAGACCCGCCACGGTCTCGTACGGTCCCTCGGGCACGTCGAGGCCTATGCGCTGCAGGATGTCGACCCGGCAACTGCCGTCGGCGTCCCAGGCGGGCCTGCCGTCCTCGGGGGGCGCGGCCGCGAGCTCGGGCGGCTCGCCCTGCTCGTCGTCGTGCTCGTCGCGGACCTCGCCGACGAGTTCCTCGACGATGTCCTCCAGGGTGACCACGCCGGCCGTGCCGCCGTACTCGTCGACGACGACGGCGATCGGCTGTTCACTGCGCAGCCGCTCCAGGAGGGGCTGCACGGGCAGGGTCTCCGGGACGAGCAGGGGGACCTGGGCGATCCGGCCCACGGGGGTGCGCAGCCGGTCGCGCGAGGGGATCGCGAGGGCGTCCTTGAGGTGCACCATGCCGACGATCTCGTCGATCCGCTCCCGGTAGACCGGGAAGCGGGAGAGGCCGGTGGCACGGGTGAGGTTGACCACGTCCTCGGCGGTGGCCGACGACTGGAGGGCGCTGACCTTCACCCGCGGCGTCATGACGTGCTGCGCGGTGAGGTCGGCCAGGGACATCGTGCGGACGAAGAGGTCCGCGGTGTCCTGCTCCAGGGCTCCCGCTCGCGCGGAGTGCCGGGCGAGGGAGACGAGTTCGCCCGGGGTGCGGGCGGAGGCCAGCTCCTCGGCGGGTTCCACGCCCAGGGCGCGGACGAGCCGGTTGGCGACCGTGTTCAGCGCGGCGATCACCGGCCGGAAGAGGCGGGAGAAGACGTGCTGCGGGCCGGCGACGAAGCGGGCCACCTGGAGCGGCTTGGAGACCGCCCAGTTCTTGGGCACGAGTTCCCCGACCACCATCTGCACGGCGGAGGCCAGCAGCATGCCGACCACCACGGCGACGCCGGGCACGGCGCCTTCGGGCAGCCCGATCGCCGTGAACGGGCCGTGCAGGAGCTCGGCGAGCGCCGGTTCGGCGAGCATGCCGACGACGAGCGAGGTGATGGTGATGCCGAGCTGGGTGCCGGAGAGCTGGAAGGACAGCTCCTTGAGCGACTCGACGACCGTGCCGGCACGTCTGTCACCGTCGGCCGCGGCCTTCTCGGCGTCGGGGCGCTCGACGGTGACGAGGCCGAACTCCGCGGCCACGAAGAAGCCGTTGGCGAGAATCAGCAGGAACGCCGCGCCAAGGAGCAACAGGGGGATGGTCATGCCGCCGCCTCGCTATGTCGGAAGGGGGCGGCGCAGGTACTACAGGACGATCCGTCCATCGCTGGAGGGAATCACTCCTCGGGTAGCAGGGGGCCTCTGAGGGCGGGAGCACATCGGAGGCGGAGGCGCGATGAAAAACGCCTCCGCCGACAGATTAATCAAGACATGGGCTCTCAGGGCAGGGTGGAAGGCCGAGAGTCAGCCCTGATGTTCGTCACGGTGCCCGTCGGGCTCCTGGATTCCACGGGCGGAAGCCAGGGCGCGCAGGGCGCGGGCGTCCTCGATGGCGCGCTGCCGGGCGATGCCCGGCTGGATGCCGAGCGCCGGGAGACTGGTGCCGTCACTGAGGTCGAGGAACACCCAGGGATCACCGGGACGCAGGTTGACCTGGACGATCTCCGCCCAGTCGAGGTGCCGGCGGCTCGCGATGTTGACGACCGTGACACCGCTCTCGTCGGCGACGACCTTGGGCCGCGAGAGCAGCAGGAGCACTCCGAAGAGCAGCGCCGCGGTGAAGATGAAGCTGAGCCGCTCCCCCGGGCCGAGTTGCTCCAGAAGCATGGCGACCGTGGTGATGACCACAAGGATCGACGCGCCCGCGGTGAGCAGCACCGCCCGGGTACGGGAGGGACGGAAGGTTATGGGAAGGGCGGGAAGGTCCGACATGTGCGTTGATCCCGTCAGAGCCGGCAGGCGTGGATGGCCGTGGTCAGGATGGCCCGCGCGCCGAGCTCGTACAGGTCGTCCATGATCCGCTGGGCCTCCTTGGAGGGGACCATGGCGCGGACGGCGACCCAGCCCTCGTTGTGCAGCGGCGAGATGGTCGGCGACTCCAGGCCGGGAGTGAGCGCGACGGCCTTCTCCAGGTGCTCGGCGCGGCAGTCGTAGTCCATCATCACGTAGGTCCGCGCGACCAGCACGCCCTGGAGGCGGCGCAGGAACTGCTGGACCTTGGGCTCGGCGTCCTCGGTGGGGCCGGCTCCGACACGGCGGATGACCACGGCCTCGGACTTCATGATCGGCTCGCCGAAGATCTCCAGGCCCGCGTTGCGCAGCGAGGTGCCCGTCTCGACGACGTCCGCGATGACCTCGGCGACACCGAGTTCGATGGCGGTCTCGACGGCGCCGTCGAGGTGCACGACGGAGGCGTCGACGCCGTGGTCGGCGAGGTGCCCCGCGACGATGCCCTCGTAGGAGGTGGCGATCGTCATGCCGTTCAGGTCCGCGATGCCCTTGGCGGTACCCGGCTTGGAGGCGAAGCGGAAGGTGGAGCGGGCGAAGCCGAGCGGGAGGATCTCCTCGGCGTTGGCTCCGGAGTCGACCAGCAGGTCGCGTCCGGTGATGCCGATGTCGAGACGGCCGGAGGAGACGTAGATCGCGATGTCGCGGGGGCGGAGGTAGAAGAACTCGACCTCGTTGTTCGGGTCGACGATCCGCAGTTCCTTGGACTCCCGGCGCTGCTGGTAGCCGGCCTCATGCAGCATGTCCGCCGCAGGTCCTGAGAGGGAACCCTTGTTGGGGACGGCGATGCGCAGCATGAGGTCGGCTTCCTTTGCTAGAGATTCTTCGGGTGGGTGGGACGGACGGGCGTGCTCGGTGGGGCGCTGCTGAGGGCGCCCCTACAGATGCGCGTACACGTCGTCGAGGGAGATCCCGCGCGCGACCATCATCACCTGGACGTGGTAGAGCAGCTGCGAGATCTCCTCGGCGGCGGCGTCCTTGCCCTCGTACTCGGCGGCCATCCAGACCTCTGCGGCCTCTTCGACGACCTTCTTGCCGATGGCATGAACACCCTTGCCGACGAGTTCGGCGGTGCGCGAGGTGGCGGGATCGCCCGTGGCGGCCTTGTGCTGGAGCTCGGTGAAGAGCTCCTCGAACGTCTTCTTGGACATGGTGGTCCTCACCCTACGCGCTCGGTGCCGTACCTCAGTGCCAGGGTTCAGATACTGAGCGGAGGGTGACCGCGGTCGCGACGGCGGCCGTCACCGCCTCGTGGCCCTTGTCCTCGTTGGAGCCCTCGATGCCGGCACGGTCCAGGGCCTGCTCCTCGGTGTCACAGGTCAGCACACCGAAGCCGATGGGGACGCCGGTGTCGATGGAGACCTGGGTGAGGCCCTGGGTGACGCCCTGGCACACATACTCGAAGTGGGGGGTTCCGCCGCGGATGACGACGCCGAGCGCCACGATCGCGTCGTAGCCGCGGCCCGCGAGGACCTTGGCCGCGACCGGCAGTTCGAAGCTGCCGGGGACCCGCAACAGGGTCGGTTCGTCGATTCCCAGCTCGCGCAGGGCGCGCAGCGCGCCGTCGACGAGACCGTCCATCACCTTGTCGTGCCACTGTGCCGCGATGACCGCGACCCGCAGGTCGCCGCAGTTGCGTACGGACAGTTCAGGTGCACCCTTGCCGCTCACGTCTCTCCTTCAGTCCCGCTGTGCCGTGTTGCCGATAGTGCTGTGTCGCCGGTGCTGCGCCGCACCGGTTGTGCTGTCGTGCCGATGGTGCCGGTGGTGCTGTGGTGCCGTGTCCCGCGGTGGTGCCGGGCGTACGGGGTCACTGGCTCCCGCAGGCCGACACGGTGGTCGCGTCGAGCCAGGGGAGGTCGTGCCCCATCCGGTCCCGCTTGGTCCGCAGGTAGCCGAGATTGTGCTCGCCCGCCTGGACGGGCATGGGCTCCCGTCCGGTGACCCGCAGGCCGTACCGGACGAGCGCGTCGGTCTTGTCGGGGTTGTTGGTCATCAGGCGCAGGCTGCGGACGCCGAGGTCCTCCAGGATCCGCGCGCTCGCGCCGTAGTCCCGGGCGTCGGCGGGCAGGCCGAGTTCCAGGTTGGCGTCGAGGGTGTCCCGGCCGCGCTCCTGGAGCTCGTACGCGCGGAGCTTGGACAGCAGCCCGATGCCGCGTCCCTCGTGACCGCGGAGGTAGACGACGATGCCGCGGCCCTCGGTCTGGATGCGCCGCATGGAGGTCTGGAGCTGGGGGCCGCAGTCGCAGCGGTGCGAGTGGAAGACATCGCCGGTGAGGCACTCGGAGTGGACCCGGACCAGGACGTCCTCGCCCTCGCCGATCTCGCCGTGGACGAGGGCGACATGCTCGACGCCGTCGGCCGTGGAGCGGTAGCCGTACGCGGTGAACTCGCCGAAGGCGGTGGGGAGACGGACCTCGGCCTCGCGCCGGACGGTGGGTGCGGCGGGGACCGCCCCGGTGTCGGCCGTCAGGGTGCTCTCGGCCGAGCGGCGGTAGGCGATCAGGTCCTCGATGGAGATGATCGTCAGGCCGTGCTTGCGGGCGAAGGGGATCAGTTCGGGCAGCCGGAGCATCCGGCCGTCCTCGCCGGCGATCTCGACGATCGCTCCGGCCGGGCGCAGTCCCGCCAGCCGGGCCAGGTCGACGGCGGCCTCGGTGTGGCCGTTGCGGGCCAGCACGCCTCCGGGCCGCGCGCGCAGCGGGAAGACGTGGCCGGGGCGCACGAAGTCGTCGGCCCCCGAGACGCCGTCCGCGAGGAGCCGCAGGGTGGCGGCGCGGTCGGCCGCCGAGATGCCGGTGCTCACCCCGTGGACGGCGGAGGCGTCCACCGACACCGTGAACGCGGTCTTCATCGACTCGGTGTTGTCGTCGACCATCTGCGGAAGGCGGAGCCGGTCGAGCTCGTCGCCCTCCATGGGCGCGCAGATCAGTCCGCGGCACTCGCTCATCATGAAGGCGACGATCTCGGGGGTCGCCATCTCGGCGGCGACGACGAGGTCTCCCTCGTTCTCCCGGTCCTCGTCGTCGACGACCACGATGGGGCGGCCGGCCGCGATGTCGGCGATGGCCTGCTCGACGGGGTCGAGCGCGAAGTCCGAGGCATCCTGATCGTGCCCGGTGCTGTACCAAACCGGCGCCGTTGTCATGCCGGGGCTCCTTCCATGACGGGCTGCCCGGCCTCACGGGAGCGCAGCCACCAGTCGCGCATGCCCCACAGGACGAGCGCGCCGTACAGGACGTAGACGAAACCGGAGAAGGCGTAGCCGTTCGCGAAGTTGAGCGGGACGCCCACCACGTCGACCAGCAGCCAGGCGAACCAGAACTCGACCATGCCGCGGGCCTGCGCGTACATGGCGACGATCGTGCCGACGAAGATGTACGCGTCGGGCCAGGGGTCCCAGGACAGCGTCGGGTACGCGTGGAACAGGCCGCTGACGGCGAGGGTCCCCACGACGGCGGCGCCGACCATGTACGCGCGTTCACGCCAGGTGGCGAACCGTACGGAGACGCGTCCGTCCTTGCCCTCGCCGCGGTTCCACTGCCACCAGCCCCACAGGGCGACGACGATGACCACGACCTGCTTGCCGGCGCTGCCGGTGAGGTGGCCGAAGAAGGCGGCGAAGAGGACGACTCCGGAGAGGAGCTGGACGGGCCAGCTCCACACGGAGCGCCGCCAGCCGAGCGCGAGGGCGATCAGACCGATCACGTTGCCGATCATGTCCGACCACATGATGTGCTGGTCGAGGAGGACGAAGGCCTCGGAGTTCAGCCAGTTCACTGCCCGGCCCCCTGGACGCCGGGCAGACCGGCGGACTGCCCACCGCGTGCGCCCAGCAGCCGCTCGACGTACTTGGCGATCACGTCGACCTCGAGGTTGACCGGGTCGCCGGGCTGCTTGTGGCCCAGCGTGGTCAGGTCGAGGGTGGTGGGAATGAGGCTCACGGTGAAGAAGTCGGGGCCGGCGTCGACCACGGTCAGGCTGATGCCGTCGACGGTGATGGAACCCTTCTCGACCACATAGCGCGAAAGGTCGGTGGGCAGCGAGATCTTGACGATCTCCCAGTTCTCGGACGGCTTGCGCTCGATGACCGCGCCGGTGCCGTCGACGTGTCCCTGCACGATGTGGCCGCCGAGGCGCTCGCCCACGGCCATCGGCCGTTCCAGGTTGACGCGGGAGCCGACGGTGAGGGCCCCGAGGCTGGAGCGGTTCAGGGTCTCGGCCATGACGTCGGCGGTGAACTCGTCGCCCTCGTGCTCGACGACGGTGAGACAGACTCCGTTGACGGCGATGGAGTCGCCGTGCTGCGCGCCCTGCGTGACGACGGGGCCACGCAGCCGGAAACGCGAGGCGTCGTCGAGAATCTCGACGGCGGTGACCTCACCCAGCTCTTCGACGATTCCGGTGAACACTTCCCGGGTCCTCCTGCCTCATGGGGCACGGACTCCGGGGCTGTCGATGACGACACAATGAGCGGACCGCGGCACACCGGGAGCGATACCGGAAGGACACCCGTCCCGTAGGACGAGCGGCGACAAACGGCAGCGCGCACGACATACCCGCCCGCCGCGCACTGCCTCCCATCCGGACTTTAACCGTCGGTCCAGGAATTCCACCTGGTCAACCGGCCGCTGGAAGCGACCGGGTCGCGGACTATAACCGCCGGTTCGGAATTACACCGACCCCGGAGTGCGCTGCTTCTGGTACATGGCCAGTGTGCCACGCCCGATCGTCGGCCATGGGGCCGCACCTCTGTGGGGTGGCTCACAGCCGGTCTCCATGGACTTCCACGGAACGGTTTCGCCGTCAACCTCCTTGACTCCGGGCGGCCTTGTGACACGACCCGGGTCCACCCGACTGGTCCATACCTATTGACGCTCTGGTCTAGTCCTCTTAGTGTCCTCGATCAAGACTGCGTGATCATTCATTGCCGGTCCCCCCACGATCGACCCGGCGGCGGTGACGAAGGCCCTTGCCCCGCCGCCGGGTCTCCAGCCGGCCCCGCGCCGGGCCTGCCGGGACGGCGGAGCGACCCGGACTACCGCGACGACGGCGGGGCGAACAGCTCGTCCTGGGCGCCGTCGCGTGCGGTCAGCAGGGCGCCGCGCAGTACCGCGCCCCCGCCCAGCGGGCTCGCGCGCACCTCGGTCGGGAGCGGCGAGATACGGGCGAGCCGTCGCCCGACCCGAGCGGCGAGCGGCGCGCCGCCCGCCTGGCCGACCTCGCCGCCCAGGACCACGCACCCGGGGTCCAGCACGGCACTGACGGAGGCCGCCCCGATGGCCAGGCGGTCGGCGAGGGCGTCGAGGAAGCCGTCGGCGGCCGGCGAGCCGGCGGCCGCCAGCGCCTGCCGCACCAGCGCCGCGGCATGCGGTTCGTAGCCCTCGGGCCGCGCCGAGACACCGTGCTCCGCCGCCAGTTCCGCGATCGCCGCGGACCCGACCAGCGAGTGGAAGCCGCCGCCGCAGTCGGTCGCCGAGGGGAGACTCGTGGTGCCCGGCACCGGAAGGAACCCGATCTCCCCGGTACCTCCGGAGGCGCCGCGGCGCAGGGCGCCGTCGAGGACCACGGCGGCGCCGGTGCCGTGACCGATCCACAGCAGGACGAACGTGTCGCGGTCGCGGGCGACTCCTTCGCGCTGTTCGGCGAGGGCCGCGAGGTTGGTCTCGTTCTCGACGAGGACGCGGGCCTCGGGAAGCCGTTCCTGAAGGGCCGCGACCAGCCGCCGGTGCCACGCGGGCAGGCCGGTGGAGTTGCGGAGTTCGCCACTGGCGGGGTCGATCAGGCCGGGCGCCCCGATGCCGACGGTGTGCAGCCTGCCCCACCCCGGGACGAGTTCGCGCGGGGGCGACGCCCCGAGGGAGCCGGCCTCCTTCGCCACCCGCTCGACCAGCGCGACCGCCTGCTCCACCGCCGGCCCGGTCCCGGTGCCCTCGCCGATGGGCGCCGACGCCTCGGCCAGGACCCGGCCGACCAGATCGGAGACGACGACCGAGACTCCCTCCGTACGGACGTCCAGCGCGGCCAGATGCGCTCGGCCCGCGACGATCCCGTAGACCCGGGCGTTCGGGCCGCGCCGCTGCTCCCCCGATTCCCCGACGACGGTGACGAGACCGGAGGCGGTGAGGCGTTCGACGAGGTCGGCGACGGTCGGCCGGGAAAGTCCGGTGAGCTGCTTCAGCCGCCCTGCCGTCAAAGGGCCTTCCTGCTGCAACAGCCGCAGGGCGAGCCGGTCGTTGATGGCCCGTGCGGTGCTCGGGGATGCGGGCATGGCGGGAATCCTCCCAGACCGGCGAGGCCACCAGGTGACCGGGCGGCGAGCGGTCATCTATTTATCAGGCAGGGTTCCTGATAGTTTACGGCGGCACGACGTGGAACCATCACCTGGGGAGGGGATCGAGCATGAGTGAAGTGGTCTGCGACCAGCGCGACGTCAGGCGCGCCCGGTACGCCGTGGCGGCCGTGTTCGCCGTGCACGGAGCCGTCACCGGGTCCTTCGCGACCCGCGTGCCGTGGATCCAGGACCACGCGTCGGTCAGCGCGGGGCAGCTCGGTTTCGCGCTCGCCTTCACCGCCCTCGGCGCGTCCTGCTCGATGCCGCTGGCCGGCCGCATCACCCACCGCTTCGGCAGCCGTACGGCGCTGCGCGGACTCATGGCCCTGTGGACGCTGGCCCTGATCCTGCCGTCCCTGGCGCCGAACCTGCCGACCCTGTGCCTCGCGATGTTCGTCTACGGCGCCACGGCGGGGATGGCGGACGTCGCCATGAACGCGCTGGGTGTCGAGGTCGAGAACCGCCTCGACAAGTCGATCATGTCCGGGCTGCACGGCATGTGGAGCGGGGGCGCGCTGATCGGTGCGGCGGCCGGCACGCTCGCCGCGCATCTGGGCGCCGACGCGCGCCTGCACCACGCCCTGGCCGCGGGGACCCTCACCCTCCTCGGCCTGATCGCCTGCCGCTGGGTGCTCGATCTTCAGCCCGCCGAGGACGAGGAGCCGCCGCCGCGGTTCGCGCTGCCGCCCCGGTCGGCGCTGCTCATCGGCGCGGTCGGCTTCTGCGCGGTCTTCGCGGAGGGCGCGAGCCTGGACTGGTCGGCGGTCTATCTGCGCGACCGGCTGGACAGCTCGGCCGGGCTCGCCGCGGCCTCGACCACCGGTTTCATGCTGACCATGGCGGTGGCCCGGCTGGCCGGCGACTCGGTGGTGAACCGTTTCGGCGCTGTGCGGACCGTGCGGGTGGGCGGCGTGCTGGCCGTGCTCGGCGGGCTGCTGATCGTCGTCGCGGGTCATCCGGCGGTGGCGATGGGCGGCTTCGCGCTGCTCGGACTCGGTATCGCGGTCGTCGTCCCGCTCTGCTTCGCGGCGGCCGGGCGCAGCGGCCCCAACCCCAGTCAGGCCATCGCCGGCGTCGCGACCATCACGTACACCTCGGGGCTCATCGCGCCGAGCCTGATCGGGTCGGTGGCGCAGGCGACGAACCTGATGGTGTCGTTCGGGCTGGTCACGCTGCTGGCGTTCGGGCTCACCGCGCTCGCGGGTGTGCTGCGGGCGGGAGACCGCGTCGCGTCGAAGGTCAGTCCCCCGAGCGCAGCAGTTCCCGGCCCACGGCCCTGAACCCCTCGCTCCACGGCGTCGGGCGCAGGGTTCCGGCGTCGAGCCGTACGAGCACCCGGGTTCCGTGCGCGTAGGTGACCGCGCCGTCGGGGGAGCAGAAACGGAAGCCGTACGTCAGTCCGGTGTTTCCGAGCCTTTCCAGCCAGAGGTGGACGGCGTACGCGCCGGGGCGGCTGACCGGGGCCTCGTAGGTGATCCGCAGTTCCTTGACCGCGTTGCAGGAGTCGCCCGCCGCCTCCCAGTCGCCCTCGAAGCCGAAGCCTCGCTCGTTCCACAGCGCGGTCCAGGCGCGTTCGACCATGACCGGGTAGCGGGCGTTGTGCAGCAGTCCGAGCGCGTCGAGGTCGTCGAAGTGGACGGTGACGGGCAGGAGGCGTCCGTACGGGAGGGCGGGGGCGGCGGGGGCTTCGGCGGTCACGGGCGGGGCTCCTGGAGCGAACTGCGGCACGCGGACTGGGCGGGCCTGGCTGAAACGACGCTCCCCATCCTAAGCAAACGCTCAGGAACCCCGTCCGGGCGGGATCAGCCCGCGATGGAGTCGAGCTGCTCGGCGGCCGGCCGCAGCTCCCACAGATCACCGCCGGGCGGCGCCTCTAGCCCCGGCACGGCGGCCCGCGCGGCCCGGTCCCCCGCGTCGGCCGCGGCATGCACCACATCGGTCGCCGCGAAGCGGTGGAACTCCAGCTCAGGGTGGCTCCACGGCTCGGCCCCGGTCGCCGCGGGCAGCAGGTGGTCGACCGCCCCGAACAGGCTCTGGCCGTCCGGCCCCCGGTAGGACCAGAGGTCCACGCCGACGTGCCGGCCGATGGCCGCGAGCCGGGTGTACGCCACCAGGTCGAAGGTCGAGTAGTGCCAGCTGCGGGTGCGGGCGAGCTCCTGGGGCTGGCTGCCGTCGGCGGCGATCTGCGGGTCGATGCGCAGGCCGCGCGCGGCGAGCACCGTCCGCCGCGCGAGGTCCTTGTCGCCGGTGGCGTACGCGAGGGCGGCGAGCTGCATGTCGTAGAAGGTGCCGTGGTTGTTCCGCGCGGCGCCCTCCTCCTTGCCGAAGGCGCTGTCCGTCAGCCAGTCGCGGTAGCCGGTGTTCCAGGCGAGCATCGCGGCCCGGTCGCGCCGGGACCAGCCGGGGGCGCCGGTGTCGAGGAGGGCGATCGCGTCGAGGACGCTCGTGTAGGACTGCGAGAAGTCGATGACGCCGATGGCCCGGCCGTCGTACCTGCAGGGGATGAACTGGCCGTGGTCCAGGTTCGGGTTCATCCGTGTGGCCGGGTCCAGGAACCAGGTGCGCAGAACCTGGGAGGCTTTCACGGCGTACCGCTTCTCGCCGGTGTAGTACCAGGCGAGCGCGAGGTCGTACGTCGAGTCGAACACCTTCTCGACATCCTGGCGGTCGGTACCGGTGTCCACCTCGGGATTGCGCTGACCGTCACGCTGGACGTACGGGCAGCCCCAGGGGTTGCCGGCGGTGGCCGGCTGCGAGGGCCACCAGTAGGGGGCCTGGCTGAGGTAGTCGTGAACGTCGCCGCCGGGGGCGGGTTTCGGCTTGTCGACGACCGTCCAGGGGCCCTGGTCGAGCCAGTTGTCGGCGCGGGCAGTCAACGCCCGCAGCGAGAGGGCGAGTCGGCGGTCGCCGCGGTCCAGGCGGACACGGGTCCGCCGGAGCCGGCCGCCGTCGAGGACCGCGGTCCTCGGCAGTCCCGGCGCGGCCCGTCCGGACACCGCGGGGCCGTCCGTGGACTCCGTACGCGCCGGCACCGCGTGGGTGGCCGCGGACACGGCGCGGGCGGATGCCCGAGGCGCGGCCGCGGACGCCGTACGAGCGGACGCCGAGGGAGAGACGAGGGTCGCGAGCGTGACAGTGGCCGCCACGGCCACCAGGCCCAGTCTGGATCGTGCACTCACGGAACACTCCGATCAGACATATGAACGATGTTCATGAGGAGGACCGTGTGAGCGTAGAGCGGCTGGTTGGACGTGACAATGGGCCGGACAAATTCACGTACAGAGAAAGCGAACCCTCACCATGGACCTCGGCGTGCGCTGGAAACTGCACGGCGACGGACGGACTCCCGCCCCCGGAGCGGTCGTCCGCCCCGATGAACGCCTCTCCTGGCCCCGGACCTTCGGGCTCGGCGCCCAGCACGTGGTGGCGATGTTCGGGGCGTCTTTTGTTGCGCCCGTTTTGATGGGACTTGACCCGAATCTTGCGATCATGATGTCCGGTGTCGCGACGGTCGTCTTCCTGCTCTCCACCCGCGGCCGGGTGCCCAGCTACCTGGGCTGTTCGCTCTCCTTCGTGGGCGTCGCCGCCGTGATCCGGGCGCAGGGCGGCACCAGCGCCACGGTGACCGGCGCGTGCTTCGTGGTCGGCGTCGCGCTGTTCCTGGCGGGTCTGGCCGTCCAGCGGTTCGGGGCGAGGATCATCCACGCCGCGATGCCGCCGATCGTGACCGGCGCGGTCGTCATGCTGATCGGCTTCAACCTGGCGCCGGTGACCGCCTCCACCTACTGGCCGCAGGACCAGTGGACGGCCCTGCTCACCATGCTGGTGACCGGCGCGGCCGTGGTGTGCCTGCGAGGTTTCTGGTCACGCATCGCGATCTTCCTGGGACTGCTCTTCGGTTACGCCGCCTCCTGGGCCTTCGACCGGATCTTCGGGCGGATCCACGCGGCGGACGCGAGCGGCAAGGTCACCGACCACTGGCGCCTGGACCTCTCCGGGGTCGGGAAGGCCGACTGGATCGGACTGCCGTCGTTCCACGGACCCTCGTTCCAGTGGTCCGCGATCCTCGTCGCCCTGCCGGTGGTCATCGCGCTGGTCGCGGAGAACGCGGGGCACGTCAAAGCCGTCGGCGAGATGACCGGAGACCCGCTGGACGACGAACTGGGCACCGCGATCTCCGCGGACGGCGCCGCCTCCATGCTCTCCACCGCGGTCGGCGGCCCGCCCAACACCACGTACTCCGAGAACATCGGCGTGATGGCCGCGACCCGGGTCTACTCCACCGCCGCCTACTGGGCCGCCGCCGGCTTCGCCCTGCTCTTCGGACTGTGCCCCAAGTTCGGCGCGGTGGTCGCGGCGATCCCGGGCGGTGTCCTCGGAGGCATCACCGTCATCCTCTACGGCATGATCGGCCTGCTCGGTGCCCAGATCTGGCTCAACGCCCGGGTGGACCTGCGCAATCCGCTGAACCTGGTGCCCGCCGCCGCGGGCATCATCATCGGCATCGGCGGCGTCACCCTGAAGTTCACGGACAACTTCTCGCTGAACGGCATCGCGCTGGGCACCATCGTCGTGATCACCGGCTACCACGCGCTGCGGGCGATGGCCCCGGCCCACCTCCGCCAGGAACCGCTGCTCGACTCGGGGACCTCGGCGTACGACGGGCCCGGGGATCAGCCCGCCAGCTCATAGGCGTACTCGGCCGAGAAGGTTCCCGGTTCGCCCCGGCAGCCGTCCGACTCCCCCGGCGGCTTCACCCACAGATAGGCGTCGATCCCGGCCTCCCCGGTGCTCAGGGTCGGCGCCGGACCGATCCTGCGGCCCGGCGGATCGCACCACGCTCCGCCGGGGGCGGCGCCGTTGCCGTTGCGGCTGGTGTCGATGACGGCACCGAGGCCCGAGGGCCCGCCGAGCGCGGCGAGGACGCGCCGGACGTAGGCGATCTCGTCGTTCGTCCGGTTGAAGTTGGAGACGTTGGTGAAGACACCGTCGGAGGAGGCGGCGGAGGCAGCGCCCGCCCGCCGCAGCAGCGCGGCCTGCGCGGCCGCCGGGTTCCAGTCGGAGTTGCCCGCGTCGTAGTAGACCCGGGCCCTGGGGTCCGCCGCCTTCAGGACGCGTCCCGCGCGGGCCAGGGAGGCGAGGCGGCCCGCCCGCTCCGGCCCGGTGAGGCAGTCGGACTGGGCGATCGAGTCGGGCTCCAGGACGACGACGGTCTCGCGGGAGCCGAGCCCCGCCGCGAAGCCGTCGATCCAGCCGTCGTACGCGGCGAGGTCGGGCGCCCCGCCCTCCGAGGCCCCGCCGCAGTCGCGCCGCGGGACGGCGTACGGCACGAGGACCGGCACCCCGCCCCGCTCGGCGGCCGCCGAGGTCACGGCCTCGACCCGCGCGGTGATCGTGGAGGGTGTGAAGTCCGCGAACCACACCGCGGCCGGGCGGTCGGCGATCCGGGACGCGATGACCGCGCGCCGGGGATCACCGGGGTGACTGTCGACCCATGCGCGCACCTGGGAATCGGGGTGGCGGTAGAGGAGGGCGGGCCCCGCGACGGTCCGTGGCCCGCCCTTACCGGGCGAGGGATCGGCGGCCGGTTCCGGGGAGGCCGGCCGCGAAGGGGACGGCGTGACGGAACCGCCCGCCGGTGTCCGCGCACCGGACGGCAAGGGGGCGGACGATCGGGTCACCGGCGCTCGGGCCTCCGGCGACGGGCGCCCGTCGCCGAGCGCGGACACGGTGCCCGTCACGGTGCCGGCCGCGACCACGACCGAGGCCACGACGACCATGACACCGCGTCCCACGGCTCTGCCGCGCTCCGCCCCGCGCTCGACGAGCCGCTGGACACGTAAGCCTGACACGTACGGTTCCCCCACTCCGGCCCCGTCCGCGTTCCCCCGTTCTGGGGAAGCCGTCGGCCCGGCGGCACGCGGGCCACCCTAGGACTGGGACGCTGCCCTCATGGCGCAGTCGGCACAGTTCACCGTTCCCGTTGACACGGTCGTCGCCCGTATGCGCGCCCTCGACGCGACCCTCCCCGAGCGGGACGGTCTCGCGGTCTTCAACCGCGTCTACCTCACGGTCACCGAGGAGTTCGACCGCCGTCTGGACGCCGGGGTGTTCCCCGACCGACGGGCCGCGCAGACACTGGACGTGCGGTTCGCGGAGCGCTATCTGGCGGTGGCCGAGGAGGGCCGGGCGCCCGCCTGCTGGCGGCCGCTGCTGCGCTTCCGCCGCCATCCGGGGGTACGCCCCCTGCAGTTCGCGCTCGCGGGCATCAACGCGCACATCGGGCACGATCTCGCGCTCGCCGTGGTGGACAGCTGTCGTACGCTCGACTGCGAACCGGCCGACCTGGAGGACGAGTTCGACCGTGTGGGCGATCTCCTCGTCTCGCTGGAGGAACGCATCCGCGAAGAGCTGATGCCGGGCCCCGACCTGCTCCAGATCGCCGATCCGCTCACCCATCTGCTCGGCTCCTGGAGTCTGGAGCGGGCCCGCGAGGCGACCTGGGCGACGGCGCGGGCACTGTGGGCGCTGCGCGGGATCCCCGACCTGGCCGAGGAGTTCGGCGACCGCCTCGACGCGGCGGTGGGCCTGGCCGGCCGGATGCTGCTCACTCCCCTGCGGGCCTGATCCGGCCACGCGCCGCGGTCCTCGCCGGAACAACCGGACGCTCACTGTACGTTGACACCTCGGCACACCCCGATGCGAAGGAGTACAGCTGTATGACGACGCGACTCGGCCTCGCCCTCCCGCAGATGAAGCAGTACGACCTCGGACGGGACGTGCCCGCCGTGGCGCGCGCCGCGGAGGCGATCGGGTTCGACAGCCTGTGGGTCTTCGAGCGGGCCCTGTTCCCGGACCCGCCGACCCAAGGGCTGTACGGCGTCGAGGGACTGGCCTGGCCGGACTCCTACCGCGGTGTCGCCGAACCTCTGGTGACCCTGACCCTCGCGGCCGCGGTCACCGAGCGCGTCGAGCTCGGCACGAGCGTCCTGGTCGCGCCGCTGCACACCCCCTTCCAGCTCGCCAAAACCCTCGCCACGCTCGACGCGGCCAGCGGCGGCCGGGTCGTGGCGGGCCTCGGCACGGGCTGGTCGCTCGACGAGTACGCGGCGGCCTCCGCGCGGCCCTTCGCGGAGCGCGGCGACGCGCTGGACGAGGTGATCGAGGTGTGCCGCGCGGTGTGGGGCCCCGACCCGGTGGTCTACGACGGCACCCTCACCAGGATCGCCTCGGCCGTCGTCGGCCCCAAGCCGGCCCGGCCGATCCCGATCCTGCTCGCCGGCAACACGGGCAAGGCGCGCCGCAGGCTCGTCGACCACGCGGACGGCTGGATGCCGATCGGCATGGGCGTCGGCCAACTGGCCTCGCAGTGGCGCCGGTTGCAGGACCTGGCCGCCGAGCGCGGGCGCACCCGGCCGCTGCGGACAGTGCTGCGGACGAACCCTCGCTACACGCCCAAGCCGTACGCGGGCGACGACCGCCAGGCCTTCCAGGGCGACGTCGGGCAGATCGTGGCGGACCTGGTCGCCCACGCCGAGATCGGCCTCGACGAGATCTTCCTCGATCTCCAGAGCGCGATGCGGGACGCCGAGGAGCTGAAGGACGTGGCGGCCGAGGTGTACGAGGCGGCGCGGGCGGCCGGGGTGTGACCCGGCCGCCCGCACCTCCCGGTCGAGGATCAGTCCTCGGGCAGTTCCACCGGCGCGATCTCGTCGTACACGTCGCCGGGCCCGGGGTTGGTCGGGTCGGTCGTCCCGCCGAGCTGGTGCATGACGCCCCAGACCGCGTTCAGCGCGGTCTGGACGGCGCCCTCGGCCCAGCCGGCCGTCCAGGAGATGTCGTCGCCGGCGAGGAAGATGCCCCGCTTGTCCTCGGGCAGCGACTCCTGCATGAAGTGCGTGAACAGGCGGCGCTGGTAGCGGTAGTGACCCGGCAGGTTGGCCTTGAACGCGCCCATGAAGTAGGGCTCGTTCTCCCAGGACACGGTCACCGGGTTGCCGATGATGTGCTTCCTGATGTCGACCTTCGGATAGATCTCGCCGAGTGACTTCAGCATGACCTCCATGCGCTCGCTCGCGGACAGCGGCAGCCACTTCAGGCTGTCGTCGCACCACGTGTACGAGAGGCAGATGACGGCGGGCTTGTCCGGGCCGTCGTCGAGGAGGTAGGTGCCACGCGTCATCCGGTCGGTGAGCGTCATCGACATGACGTCACGGCCGGTCTCCTCGTCCTTGTCCAGCCAGAACGGCCGGTCGACGGGCACGAAGAGCTTGCTGGACTCCATGTAGTGCGTGCGCTCGATCGCCGTCCAGTGGTCGATCGGGAAGAGCGAGTCGTCGCAGGCGACCTTGGAGAGCAGCATCCAGGACTGCGCGGTGAAGATCGCCGCCTTGTACGTACGGATGTCGCCGTTCGCGTCCGTCACCGTGATGCCGTTGCCCGCGGTCCGGTTCAGCCGGGTCACGGCCGGACGCGGGGCGCCGTCGTGCAGCGTCGACAGCGAGGTGCCGTACGCCCAGTACACGATCTTCTCCGGTTCGCGCTCCCACAGCCGCAGCGGGAGCTGCTGGGAGCCGCCGACGATGCCGCGGTGGTGGTCGTCGGCCTCGGTGTAGACGACCCGCAGGATCTCCAGGATGGAGTTCGGGAAGTCGGTGTCCCAGCCGCCGGTGCCGAAGCCGACCTGCCCGAAGATCTCGCGGTGGCGGAAGGACTTGAAGGAGTCCGAGTCGCACAGGAAGCCGTAGAAGGTCTGGTTGTCGAGCTTCTCGACGAGCTTCGACCAGATCTCCCGGATGCGCGGAACGTCGCGCTCCCGCATGGCCTGGTTCATGTCGGAGAAGTCGGCGCCGTCCTCCAGGCAGGCGTTCCAGGCGTTCATGACGTCGCGGTAGACCTGCGGGAGGTCGTCGACGGAAGTCGCGTAGTGCGACTCGCCCTTGAGGTCGACGACCGTCGAGGGCGTGGACTCGGCAAGGGGGTTGGGGAACGGGCGGGTCTGAAGGCCGACCAGGTCGATGTAGTGCTGGAGGGCGGTGGAGGAGGGCGGGAAGCGCATTGCGCCCATCTCGGCGGTCAGCGAGGGGTCGCAGCCCTCGAAGCCGACCGTGCGCAGCCGGCCGCCGATCTCGTCGGCCTCGTACACGACGGGCTTGAGGCCCATCTTCATCAGCTCGTACGCGGCCACGATGCCGGACAGTCCGCCGCCGATCACCGCGATCTCGGTGCCGTGCTCGGTCGCGGGTATCTGCCCGAGACCCGCGGGGTGCGCGAGGAAGTCGTCGTAGGCGTAGGGGAAGTCCGGGCCGAACATGGTGATCGGCGGCTGCTGCACGTCGGCGTGCTGGACGGCGTTGGGCACGGTGGACGTCATGGGGTACGGACTCCTTGCGCGGAAACTGGTGAGGGGAGGGCTTGCGTGACCGGCCGGGGACAGGCCGGGCGGGAGGTCAGACGAGGGACCCGTAGAGGCCGGGGCGGCGGTCCTTCAGATACGGGTTCGTCTCGCGCGAGGCGGCCAGGAAGACCGGGTCGGCGTCCGCCACGACCAGTTCCTCGCCGCGGCCGGCACGGGCACGGGCGACGCCGTCGGGACCGGCCAGCGTGGACAGTCCGACGAACTCGAACTCCCCTTCCGGGCCGGTGCGGTTGACGTAGGCGACGTACATCTGGTTCTCGAACGCGCGCACCGGGACGACGGACTCGGCGACGAACTGGAACGGGTGCATCTGCGCGGTCGGCACGAGCAGCAGGTCGGTGCCGGCGAGAGCGTGCCCGCGGACGTTCTCCGGGAACTCGACGTCGTAGCAGATCATGAGGCCGACCCGCAGGCCGTTCAGTTCCGCCTGCACGACGGGCTGGTCGCCGGGTGTGAAGTGGTCGTGCTCGAAGCAGCCGAAGAGGTGGGTCTTGCGGTAGTTCGCGAGCCGGGTGCCGTCCGCGGAGATCAGCTGCACGGAGTTGAAGACCCTCGCCCCGCCGTCGGCCCCGGCGGCCTCGCTCTCGGACCGCGCGGACTCGCGCTCGGGGTAGCCGTAGGCGACGGCGACGCCGTGCCGGGTGGCGATCTCGGCCACCGCGTCGGCGGAGTCGCCGTCGGCCGGCTCGGCGAGGCGCGCGATGTCGTCACCGATGGCGTAGCCGGTCAGGAACATCTCCGACGTCACGATCAGCCCGGCGCCCGCTGCGGCGGCACGGCCCGCGGCCTCGTCGAGGACCTTGAGGTTCTCGACGACCGAGCCGGGGCGGCCGGAGCTCTGGAGCAGGGCTGTGCGCATACGGGTTCTCCACCGGTGCGAGGGGGTTCGGGGGGCCACCTAGACGGTACGGTCGGCCGGATCGGGGGGACAAGAAGGACCCGTTGCGCGCCACTGAACGATTCGTTGCGTACCATCGGCCCCCGGCGGCGATTCGTTGCGCGCCCCGTCGCGCGCCCCGCGGTCAAGTCCCGAACGTCCTGAACCCCGGGAGACGCAGGTCACAGGCGGGGGCGGTCCCTGTGACGGGACGGACGCGGCCCGACGCCGGGACGAGGCCGCCGGGGCGGGGTCCGCCGACCCCGGGATGCCCTCCCGGCCGGGGTCACAGCTCGCGCAGCCGCTCCACGATCTCGCGGAGCAGCTCCGGGTCGGCCGCTGGAGCGCCGTCCGGCGGACGGTACGGCTCGTCGATGGTCAGCAGACCGGCCTCGGCCAGGTCGCCGAGCAGGACACGTACGACGGTCAGCGGCAGGTCGGCGTCCGCGGCGAGCTCGACGACCGGCCGGGGGCCGCGGCGGGCCAGGTCGAGCAGCGCGGCCGCCGCGTGGTCGAGACCGGGCCGCCCGGCGTCCGTCTCCAGGACCGTGACCCGCGACATCAGGTCGATGACGTGCCGCCGCGAGGGCCGGGTGCGGCCCCCGGTGACGGTGTAGGGCCGCACCATCGGCCCGGTCTCGTCCTCGTACCAGTGCTCGTCGGTCACAGCCGGATCAGTGGCCCGCGGGGTCGGCCGCCGAGCGTACGGCGGCGGCCATGTGGCGGCCGACGCGGCGGACGAGCAGTTCCATCTCGTGCGCGAGCTGGCCGACGTCCGTCTGCACCTCGCTCAGCACGGCGAGCCGGCTCCCGTCACCCGCCGGGGTGATGAAGAGGTAGGCGTCGTCGAGCATCACCATGGTCTGGCGCACCCCGCCCGCGGCGAAGCGCTCGCCCACCGAGAGGGCGAGGCTGTGGAAACCCGAGCAGACGGCGGCGAGGTGTTCGATGTCCCGTCTGCGCATACCGTCCGAGCAGCTCAGCGGGAGGCCGTCGGCGGTGAGGAGCACGGCCTGGCGGACGTGGTCGGTCCTGGCCACGAGATCGTCGAGCAGCCACCCGAGATCGGTGCCGGGTCGGTCGGCGTCGTCCCCGGACCCGAGGCCACCGCCCGCCGGATCCGGGTGCCGGGCCTCCAGGGTCCGGGCGGGGTGCTCTGGGAGCTGGTCAGGGCGCATCGTCGGCGTCCGTCCCTTCCTCTGTGTCGGTTCGCTGGGCGGGGCCGGACGGCACGGAGCCGGACCCGCCGGTGCCCGGCTCCGCGGGCAGTCCCTTGCGGCCCCGGTCGAGACCACGCTGGAAGGCTCCGAAGACCGCGCGCATCTCCTCCGGCGTGATCTCACGTTCCGGCGTCTCGTCGGCCACCGGTGCCGCGGTGCGCAGCTCCGGGGCCAGGGCGCGCTGACGGACCCGGGTGGGCAGCACGGGCGGTTCCGGGGCTTCCGGCGGCACGGAGCCGGCCTTCTGTTCCCCGGACGCCTTGCGCTGCGCCGGCAGGAGCGCGGTGGCGGTCCGGGTGGGAAGCGCCACCGGAGCCGTGTCCGCCGCCGGGTGCGTGGTCTCCACCGGTGCGAGGACGGCCTCGGGGAGCAGCACCACCGCCGTCGTACCGCCGTACGGGGAGCGGCACAGCGTGACCTTGATGCCGTGCCGTGCGGCGAGCCGGCCCACGACGTACAGGCCGAGCCGGTCGTGCCGGGTCGGGTCGAAGTCCTCCGGTGTGGTGAGGGTGCGGTGGGCCTCGTCGATCTGGTCGGGTTCGAGGCCGAGACCCCGGTCGTCGATCTCCAGGACGAACCCGCTCCCGGCCCGCCCGGTGCGCAGGGTGACCTGGGTACGGGGCGGCGAGAACACGGTGGCGTTCTCGACGAGTTCGGCGATCAGGTGCACGACGTCGGCGACGGCGTCCGCCGCGACACCCACCTCGGGCATCGGGGGGACCACGACGCGCGTGTACTGCTCGATCTCGCTCACCGCAGAGGACACCACCTCGGCGAGGGGCACCGGCCTTCGCCAACGGCGGCCCGGGGCCGAGCCGGAGAGGATGATGAGGCTCTCCGCGTGGCGCCGCATGCGGGTGGTGAGGTGATCGATCCGGAACAGGTCGTCCAGCACGTCGGGGTCGTCGGTACGGCGCTCCAGCGTGTCGACCAGCTTGAGCTGGCGGTGGACGAGCGCCTGGTTGCGGCGGGCGATGTTCAGGAGCACCGCGAACAGCCCGCGGCGCAGGGTGGCTTGCTTGACGGCGGCCTCGACGGCGGCGAGCCGGGCGGTGTTGAAGGACCGGCCGACCTGGCCGATCTCGTCGGCCACCGCCTCCACGTCCGCCAGCGGCGGCGCCTCGGCGGCCGCGTCGACCTCCTCACCGGCGCCCAACCGCTCCATGACCTGAGGCAGTTGGCGGTTGGTCAGCAGGTCGGCGGCGTCGCGCAGCGACTCCAGACGGCGCGAGATGCGCCGGGCGCCGCGCACCGCGAACCAGAGGGACAGTCCGACGGCTGCCAGTCCGAGCACACCGACGATCGCCGCCTTGGTCAGCTCCCGGTAGGCGAACGCCCGCCCGCGCGCGGCGGAGTTGATCGCGGACTGGGTGCACAGCCGCATGTACCGCTTGACTGCGCGGTCGCTGGTGGTGCGCCAGGTGCCGGCCGCGACGGCCTCGCCCGCCTGCCGCGCGCCCGCCCGCAGCAGGGCGTCCTCGCCCCGGGTCAGTTCCCGGTGCAGGTCGTCGCGCTGGAAGGTCTCGAAGAGGGCGCGCGAGTCGGCCGGCAGGTCGGGCACATAGGTCTGCTCGAAGACCCGGCGGTCCTCGATGGTCGCGGTGAGGGTGTCGTACTGGCGGTCGGTGAGCGTGCCGGCGGCCCGTGCCCCGGCGACGAGCGCGTCCTCACGCGACACGAACTCCCGTACCCGCACCAGCTCGACGACGACCTGGGCCTCACGTGCCAGTTGTCCCGCCTGGAGCGCCGTGAGCGCGGACTGGACGTCGAAGGACGGTTCCACCAGGGTGCTGTATTCGGCCACGGCCCGGTCCCAGGTGACGGTGTGTGCCAGCACCCGGCCGCGCAGCCCCTCCAGCCCGTCGACGGAGTGGAGCAGGGCGTCGAGCGCCTGGCGCTGCTGTCCGGAGAGGCTGCTGCGGTCCCCGTCCCTGACCGCCGCGCGCAGGGCGGTCACGGCGCGGTCGGTGCGGCGTTCCTGTGTCAGCAGGTCGACGCCCGCCGTCGTCCCGCGCTTCGCGCCCAGGTACGCGGCGGCGAGGCGGCGTTCGATCTGGATCTGGCCGATCGCCGTGTCGGCCGGAGTGCCGAAGGTGTTGTAGACATCCTGCAGACGGACGAGTGCGCGCAGATCGCCGGTGACGGACACCATGGCGAAACTCCACAGCGTCATGAGGGCGATCACCGGAGCGATCGAGAGGGCCACGATCCGCGAACGGACCGTGGGCGTACGGCCGAAGGGCCAGCGCATGGTCTCCCCAGGACGACGGGACGGTCGGGCTGCCGGGTGACGTGTGGTGACCCGTGTGTTACTCGCGGGTAGCGGGCGCGCGGCTCAAACTAGTCGATGTCGCGCCCGGACCGCAATGGTCCGGACTGACTGAGCGTTCAACGCGCGCTGCGCGCCGTCACCGGATCCGTCCCGTCAGTCGCCCCTCGGCACGGTGAAGACGGTGACGACCGCCGCGTGATCGGAGGGCCAGTCGTTGCCCGCGACATCCGGCCAGGGCCGCGGATCACCGCTGACCAGGGTGTGGGAGTCGAGGACGGCCAGGCCCCGGTGCAGGACGAAGTCGATCCGGTCCTGCGGCTCCGGGCGCCCGCTGCCGTCCTCGTGCTCGGCGTGGACGGGCGACCAGGTGTGTCCCGGATCCCGTACCGGGTCGGGGTGGGCCTCCCGGTAGGAGTCGCGCAGCCCCGCCTCCTCGGCGGCCCGCGTCACCGGCCAGGCGACATCGGGCCAGTCCAGGTGCGAGGGCACGTTGAAGTCACCCGTCAGGACGACCGGCACGGACTCGTCGCGGGTGTCGGCGACCCTCCGCAGGATCTCCCGCATCCGGGCGAGCCGGCCGCTCTCGTGCGCGATCAGTCCGGCCGCCGGGAGCCCGTCGAAGCGGGCCTCGTAGGGACCGTACGGCGCACAGTCGAGGTGGACGCTCCAGACGTCCACCCGCCGCCCGCCGTCCAGTTCGATCCGGACCCCGGTTCCCCCGTAGAAGCCGACGTCCGGGTCGCCGAGCACGGAGGTGATCGGGTGGCGGCTGATGACGCCGAGGTTGTCGCCCGCCCGGTGGTGGTACCAGCCGAGGGCGTCGGCAAGTTCGCGGGCCGCGTCCCCGTACGTCTCCTGGAGACCGACCACGTCCGCGCCGGTCTCCGTGATGACCTTGAGCTGCTTCTCGCGGTACCCGTCGACCCTGGTGCCGCCGAACCAGAGGTTCCAGCTCATCACCCGCAGCTCACCCGGGGTGACCATGGCCCGCAGCCGGGCCGGGGAGACGCCCTCCAGGCTGCCGAGCACGGTCCGGCCGGCCGCGGGCTCGATCGGCGCGAGCGAGGGCACCGCGAGGACGGCACAGCCGGCCGACTCGGCCGAGGTGACACCGGTCTGGGTGTCCTCGACGGCGACGCAGGCCGCGGGGTCGACACCGAGGGCGCGACAGGCGGCGAGGTAGGGGTCGGGGGCGGGCTTGGTGCGCCCGGTGTCGTCGGCGGTGACGGAAACGGCGAAGTGTCCGGCGCCGAGCACCTCCAGCACGGTGTCGGCGACCGCGCGCGGGGAGGCGGTCACGAGGGCGGTGGGCACGCGTTCGCGGGCGAGCGCCCGGAGCAGTTCCCTCGCCCCGGGACGCGGCACGACGCCCGTACGGACCCGGTCCGCGAACTGCCGGTGCAGCTCGACGGCGGTCTCCTCTCCCGGCGCGCCGGTGACGTCGGCCAGCCATGCGGCGGTGTGCTCGACGGGCCGTCCGAGGACATGCGGCTGATCGGCCGCCGTCAGTACGTGCCCGAGCCCGTCGGCCACCTCCTCCACCGCCTCCCACCACAGCCGCTCGGTGTCCACGAGCGTGCCGTCCATGTCGAACAGAACGGCCTGGAGGGGAGGTCGGGCGGTGGTGCGACGGGTCACGGTGATCTCTTTCTTCGGTGGGGGGATCGAGCGTGGAACGGTGGCTCCGCCCCGGCCCCGGACGTCGGGGGCGACCGCCTCGACCCCGGGGCCGGGGCGGCATCCCCAGCCGCAGGCACGGGGCGGCACGTGCGGCCGAGGGTCGGGGTCACGGGCAGGGGGCAGGGTCACGGGCAGGGGTCGGGTCAGAGACCGGGAGCCGGGGCCAAGGCCCGAAGCCGGAGGCCGGGGCCAAGAGCCCAGGAGCCGAAAGCTGGAGGCCCTGAGCCGAGGGCCGGGGGCCGGGGGCCGAGGGCCAAGCCCGGGGCGGGGGCCAAGAACCGGGACCGAAAGCCGGAGGCCCTGAGCCAAGAGCCGGAGGCCAAGGCCGGGAGCCGGGGCCGGAGGCCGGTGACCGGAAGCCGGGGCTGGGAGCCTGGGCCGGGAGCCGATGACCGGTCATCGGAAGCCGCTGGCCGCCGGCCGCCGGCCGGGGAGGGTACCCCTGGTCCGGGGCGGCACCGGGCGCTTCTCAGCTCGTGCGCTCGGCGACCAGGACCGGACGGTCCGGCAGGGCGACGGTCACGGCGGCGCCCGCCGCGAGCGTCGCGGCCTCGTGCGTGGGCAGGTCGGCCTTGACCTCGGTGCCGTCGGCGAGCCGCACGGTCACCCGGGTGGCCGCGCCGAGGAACGCGGTGGCCACGACCCGGGCCCCACCCGACGCGTCGGCGCTCACCCGGACCGCCTCCGGCCGTACCAGGACATCCACCTCCCCCGGTGCGGGCGCGTCCCCGTCCACCGGCAGCCGTCGGCCGAGCACCTCGACCCGGTCGCCGTCGAGGGTCCCCGGGATCCGGCTCATCGTGCCCACGAACTCGGCGACGAAGGCGGTGGCGGGACGCCCGTACAGGTCGGCGGGCGACGCGCACTGTTCCAGCCGGCCGGCCCGCATCACCGCGACCCGGTCCGCCATGGACAACGCCTCTTCCTGGTCGTGGGTCACGAACAGGGTGGTGATGCCGAGTTCGAGCTGGAGCCGGCGGATCTCCTCGCGCAGCGACAGCCGCACCTTGGCGTCCAGCGCCGACAGCGGCTCGTCGAGCAGCAGGACGCGCGGCCGCAGGGCGAGCGCGCGGGCCAGCGCGACGCGCTGCTGCTGGCCGCCGGAAAGCTGGTGCGGAAACCGCTCGCCCTTGTCCCCGAGGCCCACGAGGTCGAGCAACTCGGCTGCCCGGGAACGCCGTTCGGCCGTACGTACCTTGCGCATCCGCAGTCCGAAGGCCACGTTGTCGAGAGCGCTCAGATGCGGGAAGAGGCTGTACGACTGGAAGACCATCCCGGCGTCGCGGCGGTGCGCCGGAACCCGGGTGATGTCCTCGCCGTCGACCAGCACCTCGCCCGAGTCGGGGTGTTCGAAGCCGGCGAGCATGCGCAGCGCGGTGGTCTTGCCGCAGCCGGAGGGGCCGAGCAGGGCGAGCAGTTCACCGGGCCGGACGGCGAGGTCGAGGCCGTCGAGGGCGACGGTCGGACCGAACTCCCTCCTGAGTCCGCGGAATTCGACGGTGGCGGCCTTGTCGAGCGTGGCGACGGTCATGTTCATCCCCGGGAGGCGGAAGCGGTACGGGAGCGGCCGCCGAGGACGGCGAGCGCGAGAAGGAGTGCCCAGGTGAGGAACAGGCTGAGCACGGAGACGGCGACGGACATCTGGGCCTGCGAGCCGCCGACGCTGTAGATCCACACGGCGAAGGGCTGGTAGCCGAGCAGGCTGGCCACCGTGAACTCACCGAGCACCAGGGCCAGGGTGAGGAAGGAGGCGTTGAGCAGCGCGCCGCGCAGATTGGGCAGCACCGCCCGCACGAGCGCCTGTGGCATGCTCGCCCCGCAGCTCCGGGCGGCCTCGACGAGGGTGCGCACGTCGACGGCGCGCAGTCCCGCGTCCAGGGCCCGGTACACGAACGGCAGCGCCATCACGACGTACGCGAGGACGAGGACGACGGGAAAGCCCGGGTCCTGGATCGCCACGAAGGTCTGGAACAGCGGGGTGCGCGCGAGGTGTTCGGGCCCCCACTTGAGGACGGTGGAGATGCCGGCGACGAACGCGATCGGCGGCACGACGAGCGGCAGTGAGCACACCACCTCGACGACGGGCCGCAGCCGGGGCGAGCCGAGCCGCAGCGCGACCATGGCGGGCACCATCAGGAGCAGCACCACGGCGATGGTCGCTACGGCGAGTTCCAGCGAGAGGAGCAGGCTGGAGACGAAGCCGTCGGCGGACACGATCGAGGTGTAGGCGTCGAGGGTGACGCCCTGCCCCGGCACGTCGACCGTGAAGAGCACGGACGCGGCCATGGGCACCAGGAAGTACAGCGCGGCGAGGGCGAGGACCACCCAGCGCCACAGGTTCAGGCGAGCCATCGCGCGCTCCGTCGTTGCAGGGGCAGGTACACGGCCATGACCAGGCCCGCGATGAGGACCATGTCGAGGCTGAGGGCGAGCGCCACGTTCTCCTGGCCGACCAGCACGTTGCCGGAGATGGCGTCGGCTATCTGGAGGGTGACCAGCGGCACCGCACTGCCCACCATGGCGGCGGCCGTGGCGTACGCGGCGAAGGCGCTGCCGAAGAGGAGCACGAGCCCGCCCAGGAGCGAGGGCGCGAGGACGGGCAGGGCCACGTGCCGCCAGTACTGCGCCGAGGTCGCGCCGTTGTTCCGCGCCGCCTCGCGCCACTGGGGGCGCAGGCCGTCGAGGGCGGGCGTGATGGTGAGGACCATGAGCGGGATCAGGAAGTACAGGTAGACGACGACCAGACCCCAGAAGCTGTAGAGGTTCCAGCCATGTTCGGTGAGGTTCAAACGGCTCGTGAGTACACCGGAGTTGCCGAGTGTGGCGACGAAGGCGAAGGCCAGCGGGACGCCGCCGAAGTTGGCGAGGACGCCGGAGGCGGTGAGCACGGCCTCGCGCAGCGCGCGGAACCGGGAGGTCACCACGGCCTGCGCGAGCGGCAGTCCGAGGACGGTCGCGAGTCCGGCGGAGACGGCGGACAGCTTGACGCTGCCGATCAGGGCGGTCAGGTAGGCGCCCTGGAACGAGCCGGTCAGGTTGGCCGTGGTGTACGAACTGGCGCCGGTGGCCTGGTCCTTGACGGTGAACGCGCCGTTGAGCATGGCGAGCGCGGGGACACCGAAGGAGACCGCCACGAAGACGAGCAGCGGGAGGACGGCGAGCGGGCCGGTGGTGCGGCGGCGCCGCCGCTGCCCGTGGGCAGCGGCGGGCGTCACGTCGGCCGGGGCCTCGGTGAGAGCGGTGGTCATCCGGAGACGGCCTTGCCCCAGCCCTGGGCGAGCACGGTCTTGGCCTTGCTCTGCTGGGCCTCGGTCGGGAAGCTCGGGGTGCCCGAGACGGCGGGGAGCTTCGCGGCGGCGGTCTTGTCGAGCGTGCCGGCCTTCTCCATCGCGGTCATCAGGGCCGGGCGGGCGTATCCCTTGAGCCACAGGTTCTGGCCCTCGGCGCTGTAGAGGTACTCCTGCCACAGGCGGGCGGCCGCCGGGTGCGGGGCGTCCTTGTTGATGGCCTGGGAGTAGTACTGGGAGAACTGGCCGTCGCCGGGCACGGCGACCTTCCAGTCGACACCCTTGGACTTGAACTCGTCGGCGTATCCGGCGTTCAGGTAGTCCCAGTCGATACTGATGGGCGTCTCGCCCTTCTCGACGGTGGCCGGGGTCGACTCCACCGGTGTGTAGTTGCCGTTCTTCTTCAACTCGGCGAAGAAGTCGAGGCCGGGCTGGATGTCGTCGAAGGAGCCGCCGCTGGCCAGGGAGGCGGCGTACACGCCACCGAAGGCGGAACCGGACTTGGTGGGGTTGCCGTTGAGCGCGACCTGGCCCTTGTACTGCGGCTTGAGCAGGTCCTTGAAGGTCGTGGGGCACTCCTTGACCTTCTTGGCGTCGCAGCCGATGGAGATGTAGCCGCCGTAGTCGTTGAACCAGCGGCCCGCGGTGTCCTTCTGCCCCTCGGGGAGGTCGCCGAAGGCGGTCACCTTGTACGGGGCGAGCAGACCCTGCTGGGCCGCGCTCAGCGCGAAGGAGCTGCCGAGGTCGAGGACGTCGGGAGCGCGGTCCTGGCCCTTGCGCGAGGTGACGGCGTTGATCTCGTCCTGGCTGGAGCCGTCGGGGCTCTCGACCTGGATCTTGATGCCGTACTTCTTGGTGAAGCCGTCGATGAGGGCGCCGTAGTTGGCCCAGTCGCGGGGAAGGGCGATCGCGTGCAGCGTGCCCTCCTTCTTCGCGGCCTTGACCAGGGCGTCGAGACCGCCGAAGTCCGCGGCGGAGGTCGCGGTGGCCGCGCTCTTGCCGTCGGCGGTGGTCGCCTTGTCGTCGGGAGCGGCGCCGCAGGCGCTCAGGGTCAGCGCTGCGGCGACGGCGAGGCCTCCGGTGAGGAGGGCGGTCCTCGGCAGGAACACGGTCACGGTCTCTCCAGGGTGACGCACGAGGGTGGGGCGGGACGGAGAACTTGTCTGAACAAGTTGGCCCCAGTAGGCCCGCCGATGGTGTCCTGTTCGTAAACTTTGATGAAACCGTGACCCCCTATTCCCTGCACAATCCCGGCCGCCGCGGATCACCGCCCGATGTCGATTAGGCTGATCAAGCTGTGCACAGCAGTCGAATCAGAGGGGAAGAATGGCGGCGCGACACGAGGAGATCGCCGAGGAGCTGCGGCGGGCGATCGACCGCGAGGAGTACACCGTGGGCAGTCTGCTGCCGGCGGAGACGGACCTCGCGGCCCACTACGGCGTCGCGCGCGGCACGGTCCGCCAGGCCGTCGCGGCCCTGACCGCCGAGGGCCTCATCGGATCGCGCCAGGGCGCCCGGCGCGTGGTCCTGGCCGGCCGTCGCAGCCAGAGCTTCGCCGAACTGCGCAGCTTCGCCCAGTGGGCGCGGGCGATGGGGCGCGAGGCGACGGGACACGTGGTGGCCCAGGAGTACCGTCCGGCGACGGCTGAGGACGTCGTCCGCCTCCAACTCCAGGAGGGGACGCCGGTGTTGCACGTGCTGCGGGTCCGGGGACTGGACGGCGAACCGGTGCTGCTGGAGCGCACGGTGTACGCGGACTGGATCTCCCCCGCCGTCGCGGCGATCGAACCCGAGTGCCCGTCCGTCACCCAGCGGCTCCTCGAGGACACCGGCCTGGTCTTCGCGTACGGCGAGCACGTCATCGACGCCGTCGCGGCGGGCGCCCAGGACGCCGACCTCCTCGGAGTCCGTCGCACCAGTCCCCTTCTGCGCGTCCGCAGGGTCACCACCACACGCGAGGGCCGCCCGGTGGAGTGGTCCGACGACCGCTACCGCTCGGACGCGGTGAGCTTCAGCGTCCACAACTCGATCGGCAACAACGCCTTGGCGAGGAAGACGGCGGAGTAAGCGCCTGACGGGGCGCGGGGAACTGCGCGCCCAGCCACTACGGGCCCGCGGCCGCGCAGAGTCACAACCCCCACCGCCTGCGGCGCACCTGCGGTTACGGGGGCGCCGACTATGTAGGCGACCCCGAGGAAAACCTCCGCAGCAGCGGCGACAGCACGAGCACGGACTTCGTCCGCTCCACGAACGGCTCCCCCGCGATTCGTTCGAGCACCCGCTCGAAGTGACGCATGTCGGAGGCGAACACCTGCACCACCGCGTCCGCCTCCCCTGTGACGGTGGAGGCGGCCACGACTTCCTGGTACCGCTCCAGACCGCGCTGGATGGTCTCCGGCGAGGTGTTCCGGCGGCAGTAGATCTCGACGAAGCCCTCCGTCTCCCAGCCGAGCGCCGCCGGGTCCACCCGTACGGTGAACCCGGTGATGGCCCCGGTGGCCCGCAGCCGGTCGACCCTCCGCTTCACGGCGGGCGCGGACAGGCCGACCAGTTGCCCGATGTCCGCGTAGGAGCGACGGGCGTCCTCGGCGAGGGCGTGCACGATGCGTTCGTCGAGATCGTTCAGCACTGCGGGTGGTTCACTTTTCTGCGAGGGGTTCCTGCGACGGGTTCTACTGCTGCTCGGCGACGGTTTCCGCGGTCGCCATCCGGGACCGGCGGTAGCCGTAACTGAAGTAGAACACGAGCCCGACGGCCATCCAGACCCCGAAGACCACCCAGGTGACGGCGGAGAGACTGGCCATCATCCACACGCACAGCAGGAAGCCGATCGCGGGCAGCACCGGCGCGAGCGGAACCCGGAACGTACGGCGCATCGCCGGACGCGTCCGGCGCAGCACGACGACGGCGACGTTGACCAGCGCGAAGGCGAACAGCGTTCCGATGCTGGTGGCGTCGGCGAGCTGGCCGAGCGGGATCGCGGCCGCGAGGACGCCGCAGAACAGCGAGACGATGACCGTGTTGGCGCGGGGCGTGCCGGTCTTCGGGTGGACCCGGGCAAACACCTTGGGCACCAGGCCGTCCCGGCCCATGGCGAACAGGATGCGGGTCTGGCCGTAGAGCACGGTCAGCACGACACTCGCGATGGCGACGACCGCGCAGGCCGCCAGCAGCGTGCCCCAGAACGTCTGCCCGGTGACGTCCTTCATGATCCCGGAGAGGGCGGCCTCGGAGTCGCCGAATCCCCGCCAGGGCTTCGCACCGACGGCGACGGCGGCGACGAGGACGTACAGGGCGGTCACGATGACCAGCGAGAGCATGATCGCGCGCGGCAGGTCGCGCTGCGGGTCCTTGGCCTCCTCACCGGCGGTGGAGGCGGCGTCGAAGCCGATGTAGGAGAAGAACAGGGTGGCACCGGCGGCGCTGACGCCCGCCATGCCGAGCGGCATGAAGTGCTCGTAGTTGCCGGAGCGGAAGCCCTGGACTCCGATGGCGCAGAACAGCACGAGAGCGGCGATCTTCACGGCCACCATGATCGTGTTGGCGCGCGCCGACTCGCGCGCTCCGCCGAGCAGGAACGCCATCGCGAGCAGGACGACGATGAGCGCGGGCAGATTGAAGACGCCCCCGTCGCCGGGCGGCGCGGACAGCGCGTCCGGGATGGTGACGCCGATGGTGCCGTCGAGCAGCTCGTTCAGGTACTCGCCCCAGCCGACCGCGACGGCCGCGACCGAGACGCCGTACTCCAGGACCAGGCACCAGCCGCAGATCCAGGCGATCAGCTCGCCCATCGTTGCGTACGCGTAGGAGTACGAGGATCCGGCGACCGGGATGGTGCCGGCGAGTTCGGCGTAGGAGAGGGCGGAGAAGAGGGCCGTGAGACCGGCGATGACGAAGGACAGGGTGACCGCGGGACCGGCCTTGGGGACGGCCTCGCCGAGGACCACGAAGATTCCGGTGCCGAGCGTGGCACCGATGCTGATCATGGTGAGCTGCCACAGGCCGAGGGAACGCCGCAGCGAGCCCCCCTCACCTTGTCCGCCCTCCTCCACCAGGCGTTCCACCGGCTTGCGGCGCAGGAGACGCGCGCCGACACCGGGGGTGGGCGGGGCTGACGTGGGTGGGGACTGCGGGGGTGCACCTTGGTCGAGCACGCGCTGGCTCCTTCATCGCTGCCGGTCGAAGAGGACGGGAACCGGCGGGACCCCTGACAGCCGGGACCCGCCGAGCGGGGTCCCCGCCACGCCTGTGTACAGCGCTCGACCCTATGAGTTCGGGCTTCACGGGCGTAATGCAGCAACCTTGCGCATCTCCGCAAGATCGTTGCGTTCATCCCATCCCGGCGTACGTTCGTTGCGCGGGCCCTTTCGATGGTTGCGCAAGGCGACTTCCCGACGGTCAAAGAGCCGCGAAGACCCCCGGACGACCGCCGTACGCCGGTCCGTGGAACGGCCTCCCACGCGTACGGCCCCCGCTCCCGGCCTTGAGTTCTAGGAGTCGTCGCAACACCCCAGTTGGGGAGTGCGATGGACTTCGAGATTCGGGACCGGTCGGTCAACCAGGGACGCCGTAGGTTGACCGAGGAACGGCGCATTTACCTTCAGCTCGTGCAACAGGGCATGAGCAGTGTGGAAGCGTGCCGGATCGTCGGGATCAACTACCGGACGGGAAAGCGGTGGCGTAACGGCCGCGCCCCGTCCGGCAGGACGGTCGGGGCGCCACCGATCCCTGCGGTGGCGCCTTCGGGTCCTTCCCGCCACCTCCGTGAAGCCGACCGGATCCATATCGCCGACCGGCTGCGGGAGAAGACCACGATCCGGCAGATCGCCGCCGAGCTGGGCCGCAGCCCCTCCACGATCAGCCGGGAGATCCGCCGCAACGGCACGGTCGACCCGCGCGGAGCCCGGCACTACCGCCCGCACTCGGCCCAGGCCCGGGCCGACAGCCGGCGCCCCCGCCCCAAGCCGGGGAAGATCGCCCAGAACCTGGAACTGCGCGCCTTCATCCAGGAGCATCTGGACCTGCGATGGAGTCCGGAGCAGATATGCCAGGCCCTGCGCACCCGCTTCCCCCAACGGCCGGAGCTGCACGTGGTCCACGAGACCGTCTACCAGGCCCTCTACGTCCAGGGCAGAGGCGAGCTGCGCCGTGAGCTTGCCAAGGCACTACGGACCGGTCGCGTCCGGCGCAAGCCCCGCCGCCAGGCCCAGCAGCGCCAGCCCCGCTTCCGCGACCCCATGGTGATGATCAGCGAACGACCCGCTGAAGCGGAGGACCGGGCCGTGCCCGGTCACTGGGAAGGCGACCTGATCATCGGCAAGGACGGCACCTCTGCCATCGGCACGCTCGTCGAGCGCTCCACCCGCTACGTGATGCTGCTGCACCTGCCGAACGGCCGGGGCACCGAACCGGTCCGCGATGCCCTGGTCGAGACGGTCCAGACACTGCCCGCCCATCTGAAGCGGTCACTGACCTGGGACCAGGGCAGCGAGATGGGCCGTCACCGCGAGTTCACCATTGCCAGCGCAGTCCCGGTCTACTTCTGCGACCCGGCCAGCCCATGGCAGCGCGGCTCCAACGAAAACACCAACGGGCTGCTGCGGCAGTACTTCCCCAAGAGCACCGACCTGTCCGTCCACACCCGTGAGCACCTGGACGCGGTCGCCGCCGAACTCAACGGCCGCCCACGCAAAACGCTCGGCTGGGAAACCCCAGCCGAGCGGCTGCATAAACTCCTCACGGCCTGATCAACACGACCGTTGTTGCGACGACCCCTAGAAAGCGCCGGCAGGGAACAGGGGCCGTACGGAACCGCGGCGGATCAGCTCCAGCTGGCGTGCAGCGGCTGGCCCTCGGCGTAGCCGGCCGCGCTCTGGATGCCGACGATCGCCTTCTCGGTGAACTCCTCCAGGGAGTTGGCACCCGCGTAGGTGCAGGAGGAACGGACGCCCGCAATGATCGAGTCGATCAGGTCCTCGACGCCCGGACGGGACGGGTCGAGGAACATCCGCGAGGTGGAGATGCCCTCCTCGAACAGCGCCTTGCGGGCCCGGTCGTACGCGGACTCCTCGCTGGTGCGGTTCTTGACGGCCCGCGCGGACGCCATGCCGAACGACTCCTTGTACAGGCGTCCGCCGGCGTCCTGGTGAAGGTCGCCCGGGGACTCGTACGTGCCGGCGAACCACGAGCCGATCATGACGTTGGACGCACCGGCGGCCAGTGCCATCGCGACGTCACGGGGGTGGCGGACACCGCCGTCGGCCCACACGTGCTTGCCGTACTTCTTCGCCTCGGCCGCGCACTCCAGCACCGCGGAGAACTGCGGCCGGCCGACGCCGGTCATCATGCGGGTGGTGCACATGGCACCCGGGCCCACACCGACCTTGATGATGTCGGCGCCCGCGTCGATCAGGTCCTTGACGCCCTCGGCGGCGACGATGTTGCCCGCGACGATCGGCACCTGCGGATCCAGCGCGCGCACCGTCCTGACGGCGCTGATCATCGACTCCTGGTGACCGTGAGCCGTGTCGATGACGAGCGTGTCGACGCCCGCGTCGAGCAGTTGCTTGGCCTTGCCCTCCACATCGCCGTTGATGCCGACGGCGGCGGCGATGCGCAGCCTGCCGTTCGCGTCGGTGGCCGGCGAGTACAGCGTGGCGCGCAGAGCGCCCTTGCGGGTGAGGATGCCGGCCAGCTTGCCGTCCGCGTCCACGGCGGGGGCGTAGCGGCGGTTGGCGTTGTCGAGACGGTTGAACGCCTCGCGCGGCTCGATGTCCGCGTCGAGGAGCAGCAGGTCCTTGGACATGACCTCGGACAGCTGGCTGAAGCGGTCCACGCCGGTGAGGTCGGTGTCGGTGACCACACCGACGGGGCGCCCCTCGTCGTCGACGACGACGCCCGCGTTGTGCGCGCGCTTGGGCAGCAGCGCCAGCGCGTCGGCGACGGTCTGGTGGGGCGCGAGGACGATCGGGGTGTCGAGCACCAGGTGGCGTCCCTTGACCCAGGAGACGACCTCGGTGATGACCTCGATCGGGATGTCCTGCGGAATGACGACAAGGCCACCGCGGCGGGCGACGGTCTCGGCCATCCGGCGGCCGGCGATCGCCGTCATGTTGGCGACGACGAGCGGGATGGTGGTGCCGGTGCCGTCGGGAGAGGCGAGGTCCACTCCCTGACGCGAGCCCACGGCGGAGCGGCTGGGCACCATGAAGACGTCGTCGTACGTCAGGTCGTACGGGGGCTGGATGTCGTTGAGGAAACGCACGTGCTGCACATCCCAGTCGATCAGAGGTGGCCCCCGGACAGGTCAGCCAGGGGGAAGAGCACGTACTTCATTGTCCCATGACAGCCGGTATGCGGTCCCCGGGCGGATCATCCAGGCTGGTCAGGGGGCAGCTGGTCGGATCCTCCAAGGGAGAGGACGACCGCGAGCGCCGCGTCGGAGGCCTCGTAGTGACCGGAGGCCGCCGCCAGCACCCCCTGCGCGGTCTCCCACTCGTCGGGCCGTGCTCGCGCGTAGGGGCGCCAGCCGGTCACCACGATCAGTCTGCCCGGACTGGCCGGGCCCCAGTCGGGGTCGCCCAGGACGTCGCCGAGCGCGTCCCAGTTCCGCCCGAACCACTCCGGCAGGCCGAGGTCGCGGACGCAGCGCGCCATGAAGGCGCCCTTGTCGAGGACCCCGGTGAGGTCGAGTTCGGTGACCTGCCACCCGGCCGAACGGCATACCGCCGCGAGCGGACCGTGCGTCATCTCAGCACCGCCTTGAAGGAGTTGTAGTGATCGTCGGTGTAGAAGATCTCCCCGCCCCGCCCCGTGACGATGCGCCGGGCCCCGCGGTCGCGCTCGCCCGGGGTCCGCACCGTGTACTCGTGGTAGTAGCCCCTGGCGTGCCCCGGCAGCTCCCGCTCGAAGTTGCCGAAGACAGCGCCGTCCTTGGCGTACGGGAAGGGGCCGCCCCGGTCGATGAGGGCGAGGGTCGCCCGCGCCTCGGCGGGGAGCGCGGCCACGGAAACGGCCGGCAGGCCGCCGACCCAGGAGGGGACCGCCGTGGCACGGCTCGCGGTGGTGGCCGCCGGGTCTCGCGGACCGGCCGTGTCCGGCGGCGAGCAGCCCGCCAGCAGGACCGTCAGACAGACCAGCAGGCCGGCGAACAGACGGCCCGTGAACGCGCGAGGGGACGGCCGCAGCGGCATGTCGTAGATGCTGCCACGGCCGTCCCCCAGCGGCGCGCGCTGTGTGCTGTCCTCAGGCCCCGTCCGGGTCCGCCCGGTTCAGCGCCGGACGCGGCGGCGGGCCCGCCGTCATCAGCGCGTCCGCGGCCGACGTGTCCGTGACCAGGCTGGTGACGAGCCCGGACCGCAGTACCGCGTCGATGGCGGCCGCCTTGCGGTGCCCACCCGCTATGGCGACGACCTCGGGGATACGGCGCAGCCGGTCGGCCTCGACCGTGATGCACCGCTCGCCCAGGTCACGCCCGACCCGACGGCCCTCGGCGTCGAAGAGGTGCGCGGACATCTCGGCGGCGACACCGAGCGACGCGTAGTGCGCGCGCTCCTCGTCGCTGAGCATGTCGTGCACCGTGGAGATGCCGGGCTCCCAGGAGCCGATGGAGACGCAGGCCACCGTCACCTTGTCGAAGTACTCGAAGGCGCGGGCGATCCCCGTCTGGTTGCGCAGCGCCGCCGCGGTGGCCGCGTCGGGCAGCAGCATCGGCGCGTAGATGGGGTGGGCGTCGCCGCCCGACACCTGCGCGGCACGCCGTACGGCCTCGACGGAGCCGCGCTCGGCGGTCCCGGCGTCGTACACACCCGTCAGCTGCACCACGGTGCACGGTGGGAGCCGGTCCAGCGCCGCCGCCATGTGGATCGTGGAACGGCCCCAGGCGAGACCCAGCACATCGCCCTCGTTGACGAGCTCGCCGAGCAGGTCGGCGGCCACCTCGCCGAGGTTCTCCGGGTCGGGCGACTCCTCGGCCTCCGCCGGGGACTCGACGACCACGGCGTGCCGCAGGCCGTAGCGGGCGCGCAGCGCGTCCGAGCGCTCCGCGTCGAGCTCGGCGGGGACGCGGATCTCGATCCTCACGAGATCCCGTTCGAGAGCGGTCTCCAGGACCCGGGCCACCTTGAAGCGGCTGACGCCGAACTCCTCGGCGATCTGGATCTTGGATTTGCCCTCGAGGTAGAAGCGGCGGGCCATGGCCGCCGCCTGGACCAGCTCAGCGGGTCCCATCCGCATGGCTGACCGGCCCGCCGACATACCCGACACGGCGATCTCCTCACTTCTGTTCACACTCTGGATTCGCCGTTCATCCTTGCAGATCCGGCGCACTTGATCCGCCCTGATGGGCGGCGTTCACGTTCCCTTGGCTCAGTGGCCGCACGCCCATGACGCACGGGTCGTCGCCTCCTCGGCCTGGGTGCGCAGTGCACGTACCGCCTGAGCGGGGTCCGCGGCCCCGTACACCGCCGAACCGGCGACGAACACGTCGGCCCCCGCTTCCGCGCACCGCTCGATGGTCGAGGCCGACACGCCACCGTCGACCTGGAGCCACAGTTCCAGGCCGTGCTTGCTGATCAACTCGCGCGTGCGGCGGATCTTGGGGAGCATGATGTCAAGAAAAGCCTGGCCCCCGAATCCGGGCTCGACCGTCATGATGAGCAGCATGTCGAGCTCGGGCAGCAGATCTTCGTACGGCTCGATGGGGGTCGCGGGCTTGAGCGCCATCGAGGCACGGGCACCCTTGGCCCGGATCTCGCGGGCGAGCCGGACGGGCGCGGCGGCGGCCTCCACATGGAACGTGACGGAGCCGGCACCGGCTTCCACGTACTGGGGCGCCCACCGATCGGCGTCCTCGATCATCAGATGGCAGTCCAGCGGAATGTCCGTCGCACGGGCCAAAGACTCTACGACCGGCACCCCGAGGGTGAGGTTCGGTACGAAATGGTTGTCCATGACGTCGACATGGAGCCAGTCCGCGCCTTCCACCGCCTTTGCCTCCTCGGCAAGACGGGCGAAGTCGGCGGACAGGATGCTGGGGTTGATCTGCGCGGCCATGCCCCAAGACTGCCATGCCCCGGGCCCGTTGCCCGCCCCGGTCCGGACCTGGATCGTCCCGCGGACGCCGTACGAGGGTCCGCCGTGCCATGCTGGACGGCCCAGCGGCGCTGCGTCCGGTCTCGGGGGTGGGCATGAAGCGGCTCGACGTCTGGAAGCATGCGGCCATCGGAGGCGTGTGCGGACGGCGCTCCAAGTGGCTGGTCCTGGGCCTGTGGCTGCTGATTCTCCTCTTCGTGGCCCCACTCGGAACGAAGCTCAGCGATGCCCAGGACAACGACGCCCAGTCCTGGCTGCCGGGATCGGCCGAATCCACCCAGGTCCTCGACATCTCGAACGAGTTCCGGCCCGAGCAGATCCCCGCGGTCGTCGTCTACGCGCGCCCCGACGGCCTGACGGCACAGGACCGGCGGCAGATCTCCGAGGACGTCCGGCAGCTCAAGACGCTGCGGGACCACGGCATCCGCGGCGCCGAGACCCGGGGACCGGTCTTCGACCGGCAGCCGGATCCGCGCGCGGCGCAGATCTACGTCCCCATCACCATGGACGCGGCCGGCTGGCAGCGGATCGCCCCCGCCGTCTCCTCCATCCGTGACCAGGTGGGCAAGGGCGGCGACGGGCTCTCGGTGCACATCACCGGGCCCGGCGGCACGGCCGCCGACTCCTCCAAGGCCTTCGAGGGCATCGACTCGACGCTGCTCTTCGCCGCGATGACCGTCGTCATCGTGATGCTGCTGATCACCTTCCGCAGTCCGACCCTGCTGTTCGTCCCGCTGCTCGGCGTGGTCGTCGCCCTGTTCACGGCCCAGGCGCTGATCTATCTGCTGGCGAAACACGCCGGTCTGACCGTCAACGGCCAGAGCGCGGGCATTCTCACCGTGCTGGTGTTCGGCGCGGGGACCGACTATGCCCTGCTGCTGGTCGCCCGCTACCGCGAGGAACTGCGCCGTCACGAGGACCGGCACGAGGCGATGGCCCTCGCCATGAACCGGGCCGGTCCCGCCATCCTCGCCTCGGGCGCGACCGTCGTCCTGAGCATGCTGGTGCTCCTGGTCGCCGAGATGAACTCGACGCGGGGTCTCGGACCGGTCGCGGCGATCGGCGTGGCCGTGGCGCTGCTCGCCATGCTCACGCTCTTCCCCGCCCTGCTGCTCGTCTTCGGCCGCTGGATCTTCTGGCCGGCCGTCCCGCACCTCGGCTCGGCCGATCCGACCAGGAGCGGCGTCTGGGCGCGCATGGGCCGGCGGATCGCCCGCCGCCCCCGGACCTTCTGGGTGGCCACGGCGCTGGCGCTCGGACTGCTGTCCCTCGGCCTGATCCAGCTCCGCGCCGCGGGCATCCCCAACGCCGACCAGTTCACCGGGAAACCGGACTCGATCGTCGGCCAGGAGGTGTCGGCGC
Source organism: Streptomyces sp. NBC_00386 (assembly GCF_036063235.1). Lineage (NCBI taxonomy): Bacteria > Bacillati > Actinomycetota > Actinomycetes > Kitasatosporales > Streptomycetaceae > Streptomyces > Streptomyces sp. NBC_00386. The sequence goes on along the minus strand of NZ_CP107950.1, from coordinate 7,677,799 downwards.
AATACTTCCCCGCGGGCGACGGGGATCCGTTGGTCGTCGTGTCCAACACGGCTCAGGGCAGACAGGTCGGCGAGACCGTGGCGGCGGACCCGGGAGTGGTGCCGGCGAGCATCGGGGTGCCACCGGGTACCGCGCCCGTGCACGACGGCAGGGTGCTGTTCGAGGCGACCACCCGCGCCCCCGCCGACAGCACGGCGGCGAAGGACACCGTGGAGCGGGTCCGCGACGCGGTGCACGCCGTGCCGGGTGCCGACGCGAAGGTGGGCGGCGGCTCGGCGGCCCTGCTGGACATGGAGAACGCCCAGACGCACGACAACTATCTGGTCATCCCGCTCGTCCTGGTGGTGGTCCTGCTGGTCCTGAGCGCCCTGCTGCGCGCGCTGATCGCCCCGCTCCTGCTGATCGGGACCGTGGTGCTGTCGCTGGCGACCGCTCTCGGTGTGAGCGCGCTGGCCTTCCGGCACGTCTTCGACTACGCGGGCGAGGACGTGGCCTTCCCGCTGTTCGTCTTCGTGTTCCTGGTGGCGCTCGGCATCGACTACAACATCTTCCTGACCACCCGGATCCGCGAGGAGGCGATCCGTCATGGCACCCGGCAGGGCGTGGTGACGGGCCTGGCCACCACCGGGGCCGTGATCACCTCGGCCGGTCTGGTCCTGGCGGGCACGTTCGCGGCACTGGGCACCCTGCCGATCGTGGGGTTCGCGGAGATCGGCTTCGCGGTCGCCCTGGGCGTGCTCCTGGACACCTTCGTGGTGCGCTCGGTGCTGGTCACCTCGCTCTTCCTCGATGTCGGCCCGAAGGTGTGGTGGCCGAACCGGCTCGCGCACGAGGACGGCGGCTCCCGGCACCCGGACACTCCGGAGCAGTCCGGGGCGCTCGCGGCGTCCCCGGGGCCCTCGGGGACCCAGGACACCGGGGACCCGGACGACTCCACGAGACCCGCCCGGCCGCCCGACTGACTGACGAGACGCACCGGAGCCCGGACCGGTCGCCGGGCCGATGTCCCGGGCCGAGCCGAACGACAGACCTCGGAGCGTCGGGTCAGGCGGTTCGGCGGATCAGGGCCAGGTACATCGCGTCCGTCCCGTGCAGGTGCGGCCACAGCTGGACGTCGGGGCCGTCCCCGAGCGCGGGCACGCCGGGCAGCAGCGGGCGGGCGTCGAGCAGTTCGGCGGAGCCGTCCTCGAAGTGCTTGAGGACGTCGTCGACGACCGCGCGGGTCTCGGCGAGGTGCGGCGAGCAGGTCGCGTAGCCGACGACACCGCCGACCCGCACCGATGCGAGCGCCGTGCGCAGCAGTCCGCGCTGGAGCGGCCCGAAGCGGTCGAGGTCCTCGGGGCGACGCCGCCAGCGGGCCTCGGGACGGCGGCGCAGCGCGCCCAGGCCCGTGCAGGGCACGTCCATGAGAACCCGGTCGAAGGTGCCGGGCCGCCACGGCGGGCGGGTGCCGTCGGCGGCGATGACCTGGTAGGGGCCGGGGTTCCCGGCGAGTGCCTTGGCGACGAGCCCCGCGCGGTGCGGCTGCTTCTCGGAGGCGAGCAGCGTCGCTCCCCGCTGGGCGGCGAGGCCGGCCAGCATCGCGGCCTTGCCGCCGGGTCCGGCGCACCCGTCCAGCCAGGCCCGGTCGGGGCCGTCGAGCGGCGCGTTCGCCAGGGCGATCGCCACCAGCTGGCTGCCCTCGTCCTGGACGCCCGCACGGCCCTCCCGTACGGCGTCGATGGCGCCCGGCTCACCGCCCTCGGTGAGCCGCACGGCGTACGGGGACCAGCGCCCGGGAAGCGCCGAGTCCTCGTCGAGGGCGTCGAGGAGTTCCCCGGCGGTGGAACGTCCGGGCCGGGCGACCAGGGTCACCTCGGGCCGCTCGTTGTCGGCCTCCAGCAGGTCCTCGATGCCGGCCCGGCCGCCGCCGAGGGAGTCCCAGAGCGCGGAGACGACCCAGCGCGGGTGTGAGTGCACGATGGCGAGGTGGTCCTCGGCGTCCTCGTCGTAGGGCGGCGCGACCTGTTCCAGCCAGGCGTCGAGGTCCTGCCGCGCGACCTTGCGCAGCACGGCGTTCACGAACTTGGCCCGCCCGTCGCCGAGCACCACCCGGGCCAGCTCGACCGAGGCGGAGACGGCCGCGTGCGTCGGGATGCGCGTGCCGAGCAGCTGATGGACCCCGAGGCTGAGCACATCGAGGACCGGCGGGTCGACCTCGCGCAGCGGCCGGTCGACACAGGCCGAGATGACGGCGTCGTACGTCCCCTGGCGGCGCAGCGTGCCGTACACCAGCTCGGTGGCGAGCGCGGCGTCCCGTGCGTCGAAGTCGTCCTTCTGCCTCGCCTTGCGCAGCAGCGGCGGCAGGACGAGGTTCGCGTACGCGTCCCGCTCGTCCACGGCCCGCAGCGCCTCGAAGGCGAGCATGCGGACCGGGTCCTTCTGGGGGCGGCGGTAGGGCTTGCCGGGCTTCTGCGGCCGACGGGGCTGCTCACTCACGAAAAAGGTGCTCCGGATCCAGGAAAAAAGATGCGCTTATCAGCGTACGCCGCAGGGCCGGTGTCAGACTCCGAGCCGCTCCCCGGACGGAATCCGCACCCCGCGGGCCCAGTCGGCCGCGCGCATGGGCTTCTTGCCCTGGGCCTGCACCCAGAGCAGTTCCACGGCGAAGGAACCGGTGCCCACGTACACATTGTTCTTGGCGACCGACAGCTCGCCCGGGGCGAGATCCGTGCGGTCGGGCACCATCGCGACCTGGATGAGCTTGAGGCGCTCGTCGCGGAAGACGGTCCAGGAGCCGGGTGCCGGCGTGCACCCGCGCACCACGCGGTCGACGCGCAGCGCCGGGGCGGCCCAGTCGACGTGGGCGCTCTCCACGGTGATCTTCGGCGCGGTGCTGATGCCGTCGGCGGGCTGCGGCACGGCCTTGAGCGTACCGTCCTCGATCCCGTCCATCGTCGCGGCGAGCAGTCCCGACCCGGCGAAGGCGAGCCGCGTGAGCAGGTCCCCGCTGGTGTCGGTGGGACGGATCTCCTCGGTGACGGTCCCGTACACCGGCCCCGAGTCGAGGCCCTCCTCGATCAGGAAGGTGGAGGCGCCGGTGATCTCGTCCCCGGCCATGATCGCGTGCTGCACGGGAGCCGCGCCGCGCCAGGCGGGCAGCAGCGAGAAGTGCAGGTTGACCCAGCCCTGGGCGGGGATGTCGAGGGCGACCCGGGGCAGCAGCGCCCCGTACGCGACGACGGGACAGCAGTCCGGGCCGATCTCCCGCAGCCGGGCCAGGAATTCCTCGTCCCGGGGCTTCGCGGGCTTGAGCACCTCGATCCCGGCCTGCTCCGCCCGCTCGGCGACCGGACTCGCGACGAGCCGTCGCCCCCGTCCGGCCGGCGCGTCCGGCCGGGTCACGACGGCGGCCACCTCGTGCCGCCCGGAGGCGATCAGGGCGTCCAGGGCGGGAACGGCGACCTCGGGGGTGCCTGCGAAGACGAGCTTCATGGGTGGTGATTGGCCTCTCGGGCGGGAGCACTTCACATCCCCCGCGCGCGTACCGGTTCGGGCCGTGCACGGGGCAGCGCACCAGTCTATGCCGCGCGGGGCCCGAGGGCTCGGGCGTTCTCCACAGGGCCATGTCCCCGGGCCCGCACGGGCGGTAAGGCCGCGCGGGCGGGGCACGGAGAGGGCTGTGGGCGGCGTACGGGAACGGGCTGTGGGCGGCGTACCCGGGAGGAACTTGGCCGGGCGGGTGCGCGCCGGCCCGCCGCAGCCGGGCTCCGGCGGTACGCGCTGTCCGCGCCGTCCGCGTACGGGTCCGGGTGGTTCGGACCGGCCGTCGGCACAGGCGGAGGGGGCCGCCCGTGGGCGCACGGGGCGCGTCGATCGCACGACGGGGGGCGTACAGCTCGGGACGCGCCCCGTTCATATGCTCTTGCGCCCTTGCACCCGTGACCACTCACCCGTCCACGCGTTGGTCAAGAAAGAGTTGACCACCGCGGACCGCACACCAGCGGCCCGATCCCTTTCAACGACGGTTCGAGAGGCTTGTTCATGGCCGACCATGCAACCCACGACGCCCAGGCTCGGGCCAGCCTGCACTTGCTGGTGCGGGACATCGAGCGGGTCCGTCGGCAGGTGGACGCACTGCGCACGCTCACCGCCCAGTTGGGCAACGTGTACCGCCCACGCCGCGCCGGCCCCTCCACGGGCTTCGTCGTCTACGGGCGCGCCCCCGCCCCGACCGTCCGTCTCGCCCAGGAACTGCGGGACAGCGTCGAGACCCTGGTCACCGCCGCCGTGGACTTCGACCGCTCCCTCGGCTTCTCGTGGGACGCGGTGGGATCGGCCCTCGGGGTCACCAAGCAGGCGGTGCACCGGCGTTACGGCGCCCGCCGAGCCGCCGCCCAGGCCGCCGCCGAGGCGGAGCGCGCCACGGAGACCGCCGACACACGTACGGTCGCCGTCAACGCCGCGCTGCCGTCGGTGCCGACCGTCCCCGCCGCCCACTCCATGCCGACCCAGCCGACGGCCGGCAGCCCGACGCTCCGCGACGAGGTCAGGCCCACGGTCTTCCCGGGCCCGCGCAACGGCTGACCCGACTCACCGAGACGACAACTGCCTCCCGGCGCCAGGCCCCCGGGGGGCAGTCCGCTACGCACGCCCCTGCCCGAGTCCGTCTCCCCGGCCCGGCCCACGCCCCCTGCCGACCCGCGGAGGCATGCCCCGGCACGGGCCACCCGGTCGCCCACACGGTCCGCGACAGGCACCTGTGCGGCGCACGGTCCACGACCCGTGCTCGGCGGCCCCACTGGATCTCATCCGCTCTCATCGGGTCTCATCGGGTCTCACCCGATGTCGGGCGGATCGATCCGGATGCGTACGGGGTCACCGCCCCCGCGGGCCATGCGCGCCGCCTGCGCGCTCTTCAGCGCCGCCGCCAGAGCGGCGCCACTGCCCGGGGGCACCCGGATGAGCACCCGTTCCCCGGGCTCCCCGAGAGGCGGTCCACCAGACCGCCTGGGCCGCCCCGCCTCACCGGTCGGCAGCGGCACGGGCCCCAACACCTCGGCGTCACCCGGTAGTTCGGCGGCCGCGAGGAACCCGGCGAGCGCCTCCGGCGCCCCGGACACCGCCGCCATCCGGGAGACGGGCGGAAATCCCAGCTCGGCCCGCTCGGCGAGTTCACGCACCGCGTGCCCGACCGGATCCCATCGCACGAGCGCCTGCACGGGCCGCAGGGTCGGTTCGGCCACGATCGCGACCGTGCCGCCCGCCCCCTGTGGACGGACCAGCGCGGCGGCCGCCGTCCACCGGCGCAACGCGTCCTCGCCGGCCCGCAGATCGGGCCGTCCGAGCATGGCCCAGCCGTCGAGCAGCAGGGCCGCCGCGTACCCGCCCTCGGCGACCGGTTCGGCCCCCGGCGTGCTGACCACCAGGGCGGGTGCCGCGGACACCGTGTCCAGCACCTGCTCCCGCCCGGACGTGCGCACCGGCACGGCCGGGAACGCCCGCCCCAGCTCCTCGGCGGTCCGCCGGGCGCCGACGACCTGCGCCCGCAGCCGGAACCCGCCGCACTCCTGGCAGTGCCAGGCCGTCTCGTCCCGCCCGCACCACCCGCAGCGCAGTGCCTGGGCGTCCTGCGCCTCCAACGGCCCCGCGCAGTGCCGGCACCGCGCGGGCTCCCGGCACCGCGCACAGGCCATCCTGGGCACATATCCCCGCCGGGGCACCTGGACCAGCACCGGCCCCTGCTTCAAACCCTCCCTGACGGTCTGCCAGGCGAGCGTCGGCAGCCGGGCGGCCCGGGCGGCCTCGTCGCGGGCGAGATCGCCGTCCGAGACGGTCCGCACCAGCGGCGCGGCGGCACGCACCTGGTCCCGGTCGGCGGCCAGCGGCAGCGCCCAGCCACTCTCGACCAGTTGTGCCGCCTCCACCGTGCACGTCCAACTCCCCAGCAGGAAGCCGCACTTGTCGCGTGAGGCGCGCAGCTCCAGGACTTCCCGGACATGCGGGAAGGGAGCGTTGTCGTCGCTGTGTCCGTCGTCGCCGTCGTCCCAGACGACGACCAGGCCCAGGTCCCGCACCGGCGCGAACATGGCGGCCCGGGTGCCGACCACGGCCCGGACGGACCCGCGCCGTACGGCGAGCCAGTCGCGGTAGCGCCGCTCCGGTCCGGCGTCGGCGGTCAGCACGGCGTGATGCCCCTCACCCAGCAGGGACTTGAGGGCCGTGTCGACACGGGCGGCGGGCCGGCCCGCCGGTACGACGACGAGCGCGCCGCGCCCGGAGGCGAGCGTCGCCTGCACCGCGCGGGCGATCTCCTCTGCCCACTCGGGACCGGGCAGCGCGGTCCACACCGCGCGCGGGGCGCCGCCGGAGGCGAGCGAGGCGAGGAAGTCAGCGCCTCGCCCGTAGCGTCGCCAGGTCCCGGGGTCGGGTGCGGGCGGCGGCGGCGGGGGCGGGGGCGACTCCCGTGCCTCGGCACGGGCGTGCCGGGGCGGCACGGCCAGTTGCAGCACGTCGGCGAGCGAACCCGCGTACCGGTCGGCGACGGCGCGGGCCAGCCCCAGCAGTTCGGGTCCGAGGACGGGTTCGGGCGAGACGACCTGGGCGAGGGCGGCCAGCGGCCCGGAGTAGTCGGACTCGGCGACCCGCTCGACGAGATATCCGTCGATGAGACCGCCGCCCTCGCGCCGCCCCTCGCGCACGGTGCGCCCGCCTGCGCCGAAGCGGACCCGTACCCGCACGCCCGGCTGCGCGGCGTCGTCGAGGTCCTCGGGCACGGCGTAGTCGAAGTACCGGTCGAGGTGCAGTACGCCCTTGTCGACGAGCACCCGCGCGACGGGCAGTTCCTTCGCCAGCGGGGCACCCCGCCAGGTCCGCGGCTTCGCCTTCGGTGCCTTGGCCTGCCGCACGGTCTCCCGGATCAGCGCAAGCTGCTCGGGCGGTGCGCCGTCCGCGCCGCCCGCGCTGTCCTCGGATCGCCCGTTCGCGCTGCTCACAGCAGTATTCCTACCAGACCGCACTGACAGCGCCGCCCGCCCGAGATCGGGCCGGACGCGGATCGCGAACGCCTGGAAGGCGCTTTTGCCATGGACCGCTCGGCCATACCGGTCGGGGACCGGCAGCAGGATTCGAACCTGCGAGGGGCCATCGCCCCGGAAGTATCCGCGGCCGTCGCACCGGACCGGACGACGCCGGTTCTCCCGAGATCAGGGCGGCAGCGGAACGTGATCCAGATTCACCGCACGCCGTGGGCGTACTCCACCGAAGTAACCGCGGCCATCGCACCGGGAGATCATCAGCGTACGGACTCAGGCCCGGACCGGCCATCGCTTTTCCGCGCAGTCGTGAGGCTTTTCCGCACAGCCGTGAGGCCCGGCACCCCTCGGGGTGCCGGGCCTCACGGCTGTGGCGAAGCGTTCGCGGACTACAGGCCCGCGGCCTTGCGCAGCGCGTCCACCCGGTCCGTCCGCTCCCACGTGAAGTCGGGCAGCTCGCGGCCGAAGTGGCCGTAGGCGGCGGTCTGGGAGTAGATCGGGCGGAGCAGGTCGAGGTCGCGGATGATGGCCGCCGGACGGAGGTCGAAGACGTCCGTGATGGCGGTCTCGATCTTCTCCGCGTCGACCTTGGCGGTGCCGAAGGTCTCGACGAACAGACCGACCGGCTCGGCCTTGCCGATCGCGTAGGCGACCTGGACCTCGCAGCGCGAGGCGAGGCCCGCGGCGACGACGTTCTTCGCGACCCAGCGCATCGCGTAGGCGGCGGAGCGGTCGACCTTGGACGGGTCCTTGCCGGAGAAGGCACCGCCGCCGTGGCGGGCCATGCCGCCGTAAGTGTCGATGATGATCTTGCGGCCGGTGAGGCCGGCGTCGCCCATCGGGCCGCCGATCTCGAAGCGGCCGGTCGGGTTCACCAGCAGGCGGTAGCCCTCGGTCTCCAGCTTGATGCCGTCGTCGAGGAGGGCCTTCAGCTCCGGCTCCACCACGAACTCGCGGATGTCGGGAGCGAGCAGGGAGTCCAGGTCGATGTCCGAGGCGTGCTGCGAGGACACGACGACGGTGTCCAGACGGACCGCCTTGTCGCCGTCGTACTCGATGGTGACCTGGGTCTTGCCGTCGGGACGCAGGTACGGGATGGTCCCGTTCTTGCGGACGTCGGACAGCCGGCGCGCGAGCCGGTGCGCGAGGTGGATCGGGAGCGGCATCAGGTTCGGGGTCTCGTCCGTCGCGTACCCGAACATCAGGCCCTGGTCGCCGGCACCCTGCCTGTCCAGCTCGTCCTCGTCACCCTCGACACGGGACTCGTACGCCGTGTCGACACCCTGCGCGATGTCCGGGGACTGGGAACCGATCGACACCGACACGCCACAGGACGCCCCGTCGAAGCCCTTCTTCGAGGAGTCGTAGCCGATCTCCAGGATCTTGTCGCGGACGAGCTGCGCGATCGGCGCGTACGCCTTGGTCGTGACCTCTCCGGCCACGTGCACCAGGCCGGTGGTGATGAGCGTCTCCACGGCGACCCGGGATGTCGGGTCCTCGCGCAGAAGGGCATCGAGAATGGTGTCGCTGATCTGGTCAGCGATCTTGTCGGGGTGACCCTCGGTCACGGACTCCGAGGTGAACAGGCGACGGGACACAACGCTCCCTGTGGTTGCAGCGGCTGCTGGCTGATCATGGGTGGACGGGTCGGGGGCTGCGCCCGGCGTCGTCCGAGAACAGTTTATCGGTCGCACTCGGCCGCGGGACCCCTGTCTCGCCTCTCGGAAGGCCTGTGACCTGCGGCACGGGCATTCTGCGCCATCGTCAGGGCTCTCCGCCAGGGTCGCCACGCCCGATTTTGTGGGCTTTGTGGTGACGGGTGTGATGGATGAGCTTTTCACACGAGTCGGCGTGTCACCAGGTCCCACACCGTCTCGGCCAGCGCTTCCTTGGGTCCGTGGGGCACCGCGGTCTCACTTCCGTCGGCTCCGAGCACCACCGCCTCGTTCTCCTCGGAACCGAAGGTCTTGCGCTCCCCCACCTCGTTCACCACCAGGAGATCGCAGCCCTTGCGCTCCAGTTTGGTCCGTCCGTTGGACAGGACGTCGTCGGTCTCGGCGGCGAATCCCACCACGACCTGACCGGGGCGCGCGCGGTCCGCGGAGATCTCCGCGAGGATGTCCGGATTACGGACCAGAACGATCGGCTCCGGTTCCTTGCCGTCCTTCTTCTTGATCTTCCCGGCCGCGTATGCCTGGGGGCGGAAGTCCGCCACCGCGGCCGCCATCACCACCGCGTCGGCGTCCGAGGCCGCCTTCAGCACGGCTTCCCGCATCTGCACGGCGGTGCCGACCTGGACCACGTCGACCCCGGCCGGGTCCGCCAGACCCGTGTTCGCGGCGATCAGGGTGACCCTGGCGCCGCGCGCGGCCGCGGTACGGGCGAGCGCGTACCCCTGCTTGCCGGAGGAGCGGTTGCCGAGGAAGCGGACCGGGTCGAGGGGCTCCCGGGTGCCGCCGGCGCTGACGACGACGTGCCGTCCGGCGAGATCCGGCTCGGTGACCCCGCGGGCGAGGACACGGCGACAGACCTCGAAGATCTCTCCCGGGTCGGGCAGCCGCCCCTTGCCGGTGTCGACGCCGGTCAGACGCCCCACGGCGGGCTCGATGACGACGGCGCCGCGCCGCCGCAGCGTCGCCACGTTCTCCTGCGTCGCCGGGTGCTCCCACATCTCGGTGTGCATGGCGGGCGCGAAGACGACCGGACAGCGGGCGGTGAGCAGCGTGTTGGTCAGGAGGTCGTCGGCCAGCCCGTGGGCGGCCTTGGCGAGCATGTCGGCCGTCGCGGGGGCGACCACCACGAGGTCGGCGTGCTGCCCGATGCGGACGTGCGGGACCTCGTGGACGTCCGACCAGACCTCGGTGGACACGGGGTGGCCCGAGAGGGCGGACCAGGTGGCGGCGCCGACGAAGTTCAGCGCGGAGGCGGTGGGCACGACACGTACGTCGTGTCCCGACTCCGTCAGTCGTCGCAGCAGCTCACAGGCCTTGTACGCGGCGATGCCACCGCTGACCCCCAGAACGACCTTCGGCTTGTCCACCGTCTCTCCCCGGGCTCGGAAATCTACGACTCCATGACACACCACAGGCCCGACAGTCGCGCCGCCGGGCCTGGGATGAGCATTGAACGACTACTGAGCGGGGCCCTCGACGGCCTCGGAGGTCAGCAGACCCGCGTTGATCTCGCGCAGGGCGATCGACAGCGGCTTCTCGTGGACGTGGGTGTCGACGAGCGGACCGACGTACTCGAGGAGGCCCTCGCCGAGCTGCGAGTAGTACGCGTTGATCTGGCGGGCGCGCTTGGCCGCGTAGATCACCAGGCTGTACTTCGAGTCGGTGGCCTCGAGAAGCTCGTCGATCGGAGGGTTGATGATGCCCTCGGGAGCAGTGATGGAAGAGGACACGCTCTGCCTTCCGAAAGGTGGAAATTGACCTGAAAGATCAAACAACTGCCACCAAGGCTAGCAGCTCACGCGCCACGTCCTCGACGGAGGTGTTGACCAGGGTGATGTCGAACTCCGGCTCGGCGGCCAGTTCGATCTTGGCCGCGTCCAGCCGGCGCTCGATCACCTCGGGCGGTTCGGTGCCGCGCCCGGTGAGCCTGCGAACCAGCTCCTCCCAGGAGGGCGGGGCCAGGAACACGAGCAGCGCGTCCCGCATGGACTCGCGGACCTGCCGGGCTCCCTGGAGGTCGATCTCCAGGAGGACCGGTACACCGGACTCCAGGTGCTCCAGGACGGCGGCCCGCGGAGTGCCGTAGCGGTTGCCGGCGAATTCGGCCCACTCCAGGAGCTCGCCGTTGGCGATCAGCTTGTCCATCTCGTCGTCGGTGACGAAGAAGTAGTGGACTCCGTGCTTCTCGCCGGGGCGGGGCTTGCGGGTCGTCGCCGACACCGAGAGCCAGACCTCGGGGTGCGCCTTGCGCATATGAGCGACGACCGTGCTCTTGCCGACCCCGGAGGGGCCGGAGAGCACGGTCAGCCGCGGACGTACGTCCGGGGGTACGGGGGTTGTCCCCCGGGGTGTTGCAGCCATACAGCGATTATTCCAGCAATCCTGGTGTGTCCAGGACTCAGGCGCCGGAACCGCCGAACTCGCGCTCCAAAGAGGCGATCTGGTTCGAGCCGAGACCGCGCACGCGGCGGCTCTCGGAGATCCCGAGTCGCTCCATGATCTGCTTGGCGCGGACCTTGCCCACGCCCGGCAGGGACTCCAGGAGAGCGGAGACCTTCATCTTGCCGATGACGTCGTTCTCCTGACCCTGCTTGATGACCTCGTGGAGAGAGGCGCCGGAGTGCTTGAGTCGATTCTTGACCTCGGCCCGCTCCCGGCGAGCCGCGGCGGCCTTTTCGAGCGCGGCTGCGCGCTGTTCAGGGGTAAGGGGCGGAAGAGCCACGCCTACGTCACCTCGGATGTCGAACTGTCGGATACGGACCGGTGAGGAACCTAGTCGCCCCACACCTGGGAGCCACGGGCAACACGCTCGCCCGTCTCCCCCGCCGCCTTGACAGCGCGGGAGGTGCTCCCACTCGACGGAGACTAGCGGGCAAGTGCGCCGGAGTCAGCGAGAACAGAGGAAAAGTCCTGGTCAGCCTCTCTGGAGCCCGACATTTACGACATAACTCCCCGGATTTGAGAATGTATTCAGACTCGGGGAGCCCGGAGGGCACTCACCGGAGGGCTCTCGAACGGTTGTCGGAGGTCTCAGGCGGCCGCCACGGCCGCCCTGATCTCCTCCGCGAACCCCTCGGCCGACTCACGCAGGGCCATGGCGTCGGGACCGTGACGCAGAACACCCCGGCTCACGTTCGGGACGACGTTGCGCACGGCGGCCCCGAAGACACCCGCCAGATCGGCCGCGGTCGCCCCCTGGGCGCCGATGCCGGGCGCGAGGAGCGGGCCGTTGATGTCCAGGTCGTAGGAGGAGAGATCGCCCAGGGTGGCGCCGACGACCGCTCCGAAGGAGCCGAGCGGTGTCTCGTCCGCGTTCTCGGCGGCCAGGTGCCCGAGCATCGTCGCCCCGACGCTGCGCCCGTCCGCCCGCACCGCGTGCTGCACCTCGCCGCCCTCCGGGTTGGAGGTGAGCGCGAGGACGAAGAGCCCGGCCCCGCTCTCACGCGCCAGCTCCACCGCGGGCTTCAGCGAGCCGTAGCCGAGGTACGGCGACACCGTCAGCGCGTCCGAGAAGAGCGGCGCGTCCTTGCGCAGGAAGGTCTCGGCGTACGCGGCCATGGTCGAGCCGATGTCGCCGCGCTTGGCGTCCATCACGACCAGCGCACCGGCCTCCCGTGCCTGTTCGACCGACTTCTCCAGGACGGCGATCCCGCGCGAGCCGAACCGCTCGAAGAACGCGCTCTGCGGCTTGAGAACGGCGACCCGCTCGGCGAGCGCCTCGACGACCGTACGGCTGAAGCGCTCCAGGCCCGCGATGTCGTCGCCGAGACCCCAGTCGGCGAGCAGGGACGCGTGCGGGTCGATGCCCACGCACAGGGGACCGCGCTCGTCCATGGCGCGGCGAAGGCGCGCGCCGAAGGGTTCCAGGCTCATACGGACTTCCTCACGTCGGCGCCGACCGCGTCGGCGAGGGTGGCGTACGGGCTCGTCCGCAGGCGGGCGGCGAGACCCTTGTGGATGGCACGGCCCCAGAAGGGGCCCTCGTAGATGAAGGCGCTGTAGCCCTGGACCAGGGTGGCGCCGGCCAGGATGCGCTGCCAGGCGTCCTCGGCGCTCTCGATGCCGCCGACGCCCACCAGGGTGATCCGGTCGCCCACGCGCGCGTAGAGGCGGCGCAGCACCTCCAGGGAGCGCGCCTTGAGCGGCGCGCCCGAGAGGCCGCCGGTCTCCTTGACCAGGGAGGGGTCGGACGTCAGTCCGAGTCCCTCGCGGGCGATGGTCGTGTTCGTGGCGATGATCCCGTCCAGGCCGAGCTCGACGGCGAGGTCGGCGACCGCGTCGATGTCCTCGTCGGCGAGGTCGGGCGCGATCTTGACGAGGAGCGGGACGCGCCGGTCGGTGACGGCACGGTCGGCGGCCTCGCGCACGGCGCCGAGCAGCGGCCGCAGCACCTCGGTGGCCTGGAGGTTGCGCAGTCCCGGGGTGTTCGGGGAGGACACGTTCACGACGAGGTAGTCGGCGTGCCGGGCGAGGCGTTCGGCGGACTTGACGTAGTCGCCGACGGCTTCCGCCTCGGGGACGGTCTTGGTCTTGCCGATGTTGACGCCCACGACGGTCCTGAACACGGGCGTACGGGCCGCCAGGCGCTCGGAGACGGCCGCGGAGCCCTCGTTGTTGAATCCCATGCGGTTGATCAGCGCGCGGTCCGGCACGAGGCGGAACAGACGCTTCTTGGGGTTGCCCGGCTGCGGCTCCCCGGTGACCGTGCCGATCTCGATGTGGTCGAAGCCGAGCATCGACATCCCGTCGATGGCCACGGCGTTCTTGTCGAAGCCCGCCGCGAGGCCGAAGGGCCCGTGCATGCGCAGGCCGAGCGCCTCGGTGCGCAGCTCCTTGTGGCGGGGCGCGAGCGCGGCGGCGACGAAGGTGCGCAGGACGGGGACGCGGGCGACGAGCCGGATCCAGCGGAAGGCGAGATGGTGGGCCTGCTCCGGGTCCATCCGCTTGAAGACGAGGTTGAAGAACAGCTTGTACATGATCATGTCCTCGAAAGTGCCCGGTGAAGGGCGCCTCTTGAAGGGGCAGGGGGCCTCATGAAGAGGGGGACACCGTTTCCGGTGTCCCCCTCAGGGCTGTTAGTCGCGCGCCGCCGTCAGATGCTCGGCGTGTTCCTGGAGCGAGCGCACGCCCACGTCGCCGTGGTTGAGCGCGTCGATGCCCTGGACGGCGGCGGCGAGCGCCTGCACCGTCGTCAGGCACGGGACCGAGCGGGCCACGGCCGCCGTGCGGATCTCGTAGCCGTCGAGACGGCCGCCGGTGCCGTACGGCGTGTTGACGATGAGGTCGACCTCGCCGTCGTGGATGAGCTGGACGATGGTCCTCTCGCCGTTCGGGCCCTCGCCCTCGCTCTGCTTGCGCACGACCGTGGCGTGGATGCCGTTGCGCTTGAGCACCTCGGCCGTGCCGGAGGTGGCCATCAGCTCGAAGCCGTGGGCGACGAGTTCGCGCGCCGGGAAGATCATCGAGCGCTTGTCGCGGTTGGCGACCGAGATGAAGGCGCGGCCCTTGGTGGGCAGCGGGCCGTAGGCGCCCGCCTGCGACTTGGCGTACGCGGTGCCGAACACCGAGTCGATGCCCATGACCTCGCCGGTGGAACGCATCTCCGGGCCGAGCACCGTGTCGACGCCGCGGCCGTGGATGTCGCGGAAGCGCGACCACGGCATGACGGCCTCCTTGACGGAGATCGGCGCGTCGAGCGGCAGCGTTCCGCCGTCGCCGTTCGCCGGGAGCAGGCCCTCGGCACGCAGCTCGGCGACGGTCGCGCCCAGCGAGATGCGGGCGGCGGCCTTCGCGAGCGGCACCGCGGTCGCCTTCGAGGTGAAGGGGACGGTGCGCGAGGCGCGCGGGTTGGCTTCGAGGACGTAGAGGATGTCGCCGGCCATCGCGAACTGGATGTTGATCAGGCCGCGGACGCCGACGCCCTTGGCGATGGCCTCGGTCGAGGCGCGCAGCCGCTTGATGTCGAACCCGCCGAGGGTGATCGGCGGCAGCGCGCACGCCGAGTCGCCGGAGTGGATGCCGGCCTCCTCGATGTGCTCCATGACGCCGCCGAGGTAGAGCTCCTCGCCGTCGTACAGCGCGTCGACGTCGATCTCGATCGCGTCGTCGAGGAACCGGTCGACCAGGACCGGCCGGGAGGGGCTGATCTCGGTGGACTCGGCGATGTAGGAGGCCAGCCGGGTCTCGTCGTAGACGATCTCCATGCCGCGTCCGCCGAGGACGTACGAGGGGCGCACCAGGACGGGGTAGCCGATCTCGTCGGCGATGGCCTTGGCCTCGGTGAAGGTGGTGGCCGTGCCGTGCTTGGGGGCCGGCAGACCCGCCTCCGCGAGGACCCGTCCGAAGGCACCGCGGTCCTCGGCGGCGTGGATCGCCTCGGGCGAGGTGCCCACGATCGGCACGCCGTTGTCCTTGAGCGCCTGCGACAGGCCCAGCGGGGTCTGGCCGCCGAGCTGCACGATCACACCGGCGATCGGACCGGCCAGCGACTCCGCGTGGACGATCTCCAGCACGTCCTCCAGCGTCAGCGGCTCGAAGTACAGGCGGTCGGAGGTGTCGTAGTCCGTGGAGACGGTCTCGGGGTTGCAGTTGACCATCACGGTCTCGTAGCCCGCGTCGCTGAGCGCGAAGGAGGCGTGGACACAGGAGTAGTCGAACTCGATGCCCTGGCCGATGCGGTTCGGGCCGGAGCCCAGGATGATCACCGCGGGCTTCTCGCGCCGCGCGACCTCGGTCTCCTCGTCGTAGGAGGAGTAGAAGTACGGCGTGTTGGCGGCGAACTCGGCGGCGCAGGTGTCGACCGTCTTGTAGACCGGGCGCACGCCCAGCGCGTGCCGCACCTCGCGGACGACGTCCTCGCGCAGCCCGCGGATCTCGGCAATCTGGACGTCGGAGAAGCCGTGCCGCTTGGCCTCGGCGAGCAGCTCGGGATAGAGCTTGTCCGCGGCGGCCAGCTCGTCCGCGATCTCCTTGATCAGGAAGAGCTGGTCGACGAACCACGGGTCGATCTTCGTGGACTCGAAGACCTCCTCGGGCGTGGCGCCCGCGCGGATGGCCTGCATGACGGAGTTGATGCGGCCGTCGGTGGGCCGGGCGGCCTCGCGCAGCAGCTCGTCCTTGTCACCGGGCTCACCCACGAAGGTGAACTGGCTGCCCTTCTTCTCCAGCGAGCGCAGTGCCTTCTGCAGCGCCTCGGTGAAGTTGCGGCCGATCGCCATGGCCTCGCCGACCGACTTCATGGTGGTCGTGAGGGTGGAGTCGGCGGAGGGGAACTTCTCGAAGGCGAAGCGCGGGGCCTTCACGACGACGTAGTCGAGGGTCGGCTCGAAGGAGGCCGGGGTCTTCTCGGTGATGTCGTTCGGGATCTCGTCGAGCGTGTAGCCGACGGCGAGCTTGGCCGCGATCTTGGCGATGGGGAAGCCGGTCGCCTTGGAGGCGAGGGCCGAGGACCGCGAGACGCGCGGGTTCATCTCGATGACGATGATGCGGCCGTCCTCGGGGTTGACCGCGAACTGGATGTTGCAGCCGCCGGTGTCGACGCCGACCTCGCGGATGATCGCGATGCCGATGTCGCGCAGCCGCTGGTACTCGCGGTCGGTCAGCGTCATGGCCGGGGCGACGGTGATGGAGTCGCCGGTGTGGACGCCCATCGGGTCGAAGTTCTCGATGGAGCAGACGACCACGACGTTGTCGTTCTTGTCGCGCATCAGCTCCAGCTCGTACTCCTTCCAGCCGAGGATGGACTCCTCCAGGAGCACCTCGGTGGTCGGGGAGAGCGTGAGGCCCTGGCCGGCGATGCGGCGCAGTTCGTCCTCGTCGTGGGCGAAGCCGGAGCCGGCGCCGCCCATGGTGAAGGAGGGGCGGACGACGACGGGGTAGCCGCCGAGCGTGTCGACGCCCTTGATGACGTCGTCCATGGTGTGGCAGATGACGGACCGGGCGGACTCGCCGTGGCCGATCTTCTCGCGCACGGCCTCGACGACGCCTTTGAAAAGGTCGCGGTCCTCGCCCTTGTTGATCGCCTCGATGTTGGCGCCGATGAGCTCGACGCCGTACTTCGCCAGCACACCCTGCTCGTGCATGGAGATCGCGGTGTTGAGGGCGGTCTGGCCGCCGAGCGTCGGCAGCAGGACGTCGGGGCGCTCCTTGGCGATGATCTTCTCGACGAACTCGGGGGTGATCGGCTCGACGTAGGTGGCGTCGGCGATCTCCGGGTCGGTCATGATCGTCGCCGGGTTGGAGTTGACGAGGATGACCCGCAGGCCCTCGGCGCGCAGGACGCGGCACGCCTGGGTGCCGGAGTAGTCGAACTCGGCGGCCTGGCCGATGACGATCGGGCCGGAGCCGATGACCAGGACGGACTGGATATCGGTGCGCTTAGGCACGCTGGCCCTCCATCAGGACTGTTTCCATCAAAGACGTGAAGCGGTCGAACAGGTAGGCGGCGTCGTGCGGCCCTGCCGCCGCTTCGGGGTGGTACTGGACGCTGAAGGCCGGCTGGTCGAGCAGGTGGAGGCCCTCCACCACGTTGTCGTTGAGGCAGACGTGGGAGACCTCGACGCGGCCGTATGGGGTCTCGGAGACCTTGTCGAGCGGGGCGTCGACGGCGAAGCCGTGGTTGTGCGCGGTGACCTCGACCTTGCCGGTCGTACGGTCCTGCACCGGCTGGTTGATGCCGCGGTGGCCGTACTTCAGCTTGTACGTGCCGAAGCCGAGGGCCCGGCCGAGGATCTGGTTGCCGAAGCAGATGCCGAAGAGCGGAGTCTTGCGGGCGAGGACTTCCTTCATGACGGCGACGGGACCGTCGGCGGTCGCCGGGTCGCCGGGGCCGTTGGAGAAGAAGACGCCGTCCGGGTTCACGGCGTAGATGTCCTCGGCGGTGGCCGTCGCGGGCAGCACGTGCACCTCGATGCCGCGTTCGGCCATCCGGTGCGGGGTCATGCCCTTGATGCCCAGGTCGACGGCGGCGACGGTGAACTTCTTCGTACCGATCGCGGGGACGACGTACGTCTCCTTGGTGGCGACCTCGGCGGCGAGGTTCGCGCCCTTCATCTCGGGCACCTGGCGCACCTCGGCGAGCATGGTGCCCGCGTCGGGCAGCGCGTTGCCGGAGAAGATGCCGACGCGCATGGCGCCGCGCTCGCGCAGATGGCGGGTGAGGGCGCGGGTGTCGATGCCGCTGATGCCGACGACACCCTGGCTCCGCAGTTCCTCGTCCAGCGAGCGCCGCGAGCGCCAGTTGGAGGGCACGCGCGCGGGGTCGCGGACGACGTATCCGGCGACCCAGATCCGCTGCGACTCGGGGTCCTCGTCGTTGACGCCCGTGTTGCCGACGTGCGGGGCGGTCATCACGACGACCTGGCGGTGGTAGGACGGGTCGGTGAGGGTCTCCTGGTAGCCGGTCATGCCGGTGGAGAACACCGCTTCGCCGAAGGTCTCCCCCACGGCCCCGTAGGAACGGCCGCGGAAGACCCGGCCGTCCTCCAGGACGAGTACGGCGGGAAGCGCCTTTTCCTTCTGTGAGGCGTTCCCCTGAGTGGAGGTCGTCATCGTGCGCCTTCCGTTTCCGTCTTGTTGATCATGTCGTTCAGGGTGTCGACCCATTCGTTGTGCTCGGCCGCGCGGTCCGAGCGGAAACCGGAGTCGAGGAGCCTGTCGCCGTGCGCCCAGGTGACGACGAGGAGTCCGCCCTCGGTGAGGACCTTGCCCGCGATGCCCTTGTCGAGCCGGGCCTCGCGCAGCTGCGCGGCCGGGATGAAGAAGTCGTCCGCCCCGGGGCGTACGACGTCCAGTCCCGCGTCCGTCAGAGTGAGCTCGGCCCGGCTGCGGGTGCCCAGGCCGTGCGCCACGATGCGGTCGAGCCACTGCCCGGCGGTGGTGGAGCCGTGGTAGCGGCCGCTCATGCTCAGTCTCGCCGGACCGGGGTCTTCCGGCGCGTCGGGAAGCTCGGGCAGGTCGCCCTGGAGGGTGCCCCGCCACTTCCAGCCCTCGCGCATCAGCCAGTAGACGAGCGCGACGAAGAGCGCGAGGCCGACGAGCCAGCCGATCCGGGCGGACCAGTCGGTCACTTCCGCGGACTTCTGTGCGGCGGCGATGGAGAGGAGAGGTGTCACGCGAGCTTCCCGTCGACGAGGGTGGCCTTGCCCCGCAGCCAGGTGTGGGTGACCCGGCCCGGCAGCTCACGGCCCTCGTAGGGGGTGTTGCGGCTGCGCGAGGCGAAGCCAGCGGGGTCCACGGTCCCACGGTATGCGGTGTCGACGAGCGTGAGGTTGGCGGGCTCACCTGCCGAGACGGGACGTCCGTGGCCGGTGGCCCGGCCGATCGCGGCGGGCTTCACGGACATGCGGTCGGCGACGCCGGCCCAGTCGAGCAGTCCGGTCTCGACCATCGTCTGCTGGACGACGGACAGCGCGGTCTCCAGGCCGACCATGCCCATGGCGGCGGCGGCCCACTCGCAGTCCTTGTCCTCGTGCGGGTGCGGGGCGTGGTCGGTCGCGACGATGTCGATCGTGCCGTCGGCGAGCGCCTCGCGCAGCGCCATGACGTCCCGCTCGGTGCGCAGCGGCGGGTTGACCTTGTAGACCGGGTTGTACGAGCGCACCAGTTCGTCGGTGAGGAGCAGGTGGTGCGGGGTGACCTCGGCGGTGACGTCGATGCCGCGGGACTTGGCCCAGCGGACGATCTCGACGGACCCGGCGGTCGACAGGTGGCAGATGTGGACGCGGGAACCGACGTGCTCGGCGAGCAGGACGTCGCGGGCGATGATCGACTCCTCGGCCACCGCGGGCCAACCGCCGAGTCCGAGTTCGGCGGAGACGACGCCCTCGTTCATCTGGGCGCCCTCGGTGAGGCGGGGCTCCTGCGCGTGCTGGGCGACGACGCCGCCGAAGGCCTTCACGTACTCCAGCGCACGGCGCATCATCACCGCGTCGTCGACGCACTTGCCGTCGTCGGAGAAGACCGTGACACCGGCGGCGGACTCGTGCATGGCTCCCAGCTCGGCGAGCTTCTTGCCCTCAAGTCCGACGGTGACGGCGCCGATCGGCTGCACGTCGCAGTAGCCGTGCTCCTGGCCGAGCCGGTAGACCTGCTCGACCACACCGGCGGTGTCGGCGACGGGGAAGGTGTTGGCCATGGCGAACACGGCCGTGAAGCCGCCGCTCGCCGCGGCGCGGGTGCCGGTCAGCACGGTCTCGGAGTCCTCGCGGCCGGGCTCGCGCAGATGGGTGTGCAGGTCGACCAGGCCCGGCAGCAGCACCTTGCCGTCGGCCTCGACGACCTCCGCGCCCTCGGCGGACAGCCCGGTGCCGACGGCCTCGATGACCTCGCCGTCGATCAGGACGTCCTGCGGCTCGCCGCCGAGCACCCTCGCACCTCGGATAAGGATCTTGCTCATGTTCTTACTTCTCCTCGGTACGGGTGTGGGTGACGGCGGGCTCGTTGCCGCCCAGGAGCAGGTACAGGACGGCCATGCGGATGGAGACACCGTTGGCGACCTGCTCGACGACGGTGCAGCGCTCGGAGTCGGCGACCTCCGCGGTGATCTCCATGCCGCGGACCATCGGACCGGGGTGCATCACGATGGCGTGCTCCGGCATTTTCGCCATGCGGTCGCCGTCGAGCCCGTAGCGACGCGAGTACTCGCGCTCGGTGGGGAAGAACGCCGCGTTCATCCGCTCGCGCTGCACGCGCAGCATCATCACGGCGTCGGACTTGGAGAGGGTGCTGTCGAGGTCGTACGAGATCTCGCAGGGCCAGGCCTCCACGCCGACCGGCACCAGGGTGGGCGGCGCGACGAGGGTGACCTCGGCCCCGAGGGTGTGCAGCAGGTCGACGTTGGAGCGGGCGACGCGGCTGTGCAGGACGTCGCCGACGATCGTGATGCGCTTGCCGGACAGGTCCTGGCCGATCCCGGCGTCCCGGCCGACGAGCCGGCGGCGCATGGTGAAGGCGTCGAGCAGGGCCTGCGTGGGGTGCTGGTGGGTGCCGTCGCCCGCGTTGATGACGGCGGCGTCGATCCAGTCGGAGGTGGCGAGCCGGTAGGGGGCTCCGGAGGCGCCGTGCCGGATGACGACGGCGTCGACGCCCATCGCCTCCAGGGTCTGGGCGGTGTCCTTGAGGGACTCGCCCTTGGAGACGCTCGACCCCTTGGCGGTGAAGTTGATGACGTCCGCGGAGAGGCGCTTCTCGGCGGCCTCGAAGGAGATCCGGGTGCGGGTCGAGTCCTCGAAGAAGAGGTTGACCACGGTGCGGCCGCGCAGGGTCGGCAGTTTCTTGATCGGCCGGTCGGCGACCCGGGCCATCTCCTCGGCGGTGTCGAGGATCAGGACGGCGTCGTCGCGGGTGAGGTCGGCGGCCGAGATGAGATGACGCTGCATCTGTCAGGCTCCGTAGGGAAGTTCAGGGAGGATTCGGGCATGCGGGCGCGCGGGAGCGCACGTCGCGGCACGGGCCGGAGTGCTACTGACGCTCGCCCGGGGAGGTCCGCTTGGCACCGAGCAGCACGGTGTCGCGACCGTCCTCCTCGGCGAGCTGGACCTTGACCGTCTCCCGCAACGACGTGGGGAGGTTCTTGCCGACGTAGTCGGCGCGGATGGGCAGTTCGCGGTGGCCCCGGTCGACGAGGACCGCGAGCTGCACGGCGCGCGGCCGGCCGATGTCGTTCAGCGCGTCGAGCGCGGCGCGGATAGTGCGGCCGGAGAAGAGCACGTCGTCGACGAGGACGACGAGGCGGCCGTCGATGCCGTCACCGGGGATCTCGGTGCGGGCCAGCGCACGGGGCGGGTGCATGCGCAGGTCGTCGCGGTACATGGTGATGTCGAGGGAGCCGACCGGGATCTTGCGGTCGGTGATCTCTTCGAGCTTGTCGGCCAGCCTGCGGGCCAGGAACACACCCCGGGTCGGAATGCCCAGGAGCACCACGTCGTCGGCGCCCTTGGCGCGTTCGACGATCTCGTGGGCGATGCGGGTCAGCACCCGCGCGATGTCGGGCGCCTCCAGAACGGGCCGCGCATCGGCTTCGTACTGCTGCTTGTCGTGCTCGGTGTCCATAAGAAACGGACCTCCTTCTCCGCCTCACGGGACGGATCATTAAAGGACGTCGGATTTGCGCCATCAACGGTACCAGCCCGGCAACGGACCTGATCACCCCCCTTTGAGCCACCCCCGGTGACCCCCGTGCGGGGACCGGTCGAAAATCCTTCGGCTTGACGGGGGAGAGTAACGCTGCGTAACCTCACAGTGAGTCACCAGCCGCGCGGCGGAGCCGCACGTTGATACAGCGTCCGGGGAGCTATATGTCCAGCGAATACGCCAAACAGCTCGGGGCCAAGCTCCGCGCCATCCGCACCCAGCAGGGCCTTTCCCTCCATGGCGTGGAGGAGAAGTCGCAGGGCCGCTGGAAGGCGGTCGTGGTCGGTTCGTACGAGCGCGGCGACCGCGCCGTCACCGTACAGCGTCTCGCCGAGCTGGCGGACTTCTACGGGGTTCCGGTCCAGGAGCTGCTGCCCGGCACCACTCCGGGCGGAGCCGCCGAGCCGCCGCCGAAGCTGGTCCTCGACCTCGAGCGGCTCGCGCACGTGCCGGCCGAGAAGGCGGGCCCGCTCCAGCGCTACGCGGCGACGATCCAGTCGCAGCGCGGCGACTACAACGGCAAGGTGCTGTCGATCCGCCAGGACGACCTGCGCACCCTCGCCGTGATCTACGACCAGTCCCCCTCGGTCCTGACGGAGCAGCTGATCAGCTGGGGCGTCCTGGACGCGGACGCGCGCCGCGCGGTCGCCCACGACGAGGGCTGAATCCCTTAGGACAGCTCAGCAGAAACGTGCCGCCGGGGTGGCCGGAACCTGATGGTTCCGGCCACCCCGGCGGCCGTCTGCGGGCCTGGGGAGTCGTCGGCGTACACGAACGCCGGAGGGCCCGCAGCGTGATCGCTGCGGGCCCTCCGGCGTTCGTGTACGCCCCCTTGGGGCCGTACGGCTACGGCGGTTGCTGCTGCCGGTCAGTCCTCGTCGCGGCGGAGCGACGGCTTCAGGTCCTTCAGCCGGCCCAGCAGGCCGTTCACGAACGAGGGCGACTCGTCCGTGGAGAACTCCTTCGCCAACTGCACCGCCTCGTCGAGAACCACGGCGTCCGGGGTCTCGTCGACCCAGATCAGCTCGTAGGCACCGAGGCGCAGGATGTTGCGGTCGACGACCGGCATCCTGTCCAGCGTCCAGCTGACGGCGTACTGCGCGAGCAGCTCGTCGATCCGCCGCGCCTTGGTGGCGTAGCCCTCGACCAGCTCCATCGTGTATTCGCTGACCGGCGGCTGCCGGGTGTCCGACCGGGAGTGCCGGATCCAGTCCGCGAGGACCGTCAGTACGTCCACATCGCGCTGGTCGCCCTCGAAGAGGATCTGGAAGGCGCGCTTGCGGGCCGTGTTGCGGGCAGCCACGGTTAGCTGTTCACCCGGCCGAGGTAGTCGCTGGTGCGGGTGTCGACCTTGATCTTCTCACCGGTGGTGATGAAGAGCGGGACCTGGATCTGGTGGCCGGTCTCCAGGGTGGCGGGCTTGGTGCCACCGGTGGAGCGGTCGCCCTGGACACCCGGTTCGGTCTCCTGGATGACCAGCTCGACGGCGGCCGGCAGCTCGACGAAGAGCACCTCGCCCTCGTGCTGGGCGACGCTGGCCGTGAAGCCCTCGATCAGGAAGTTGGCGGCGTCGGCGACGGCCTTGCGGTCGACCATGAGCTGGTCGTACGTCTCCATGTCCATGAAGACGAAGTACTCGCCGTCCATGTACGAGAACTGCATGTCGCGCTTGTCGATCGTGGCCGTCTCGACCTTGACGCCGGCGTTGAACGTCTTGTCGACGACCTTGCCGGAGAGCACGTTCTTCAGCTTGGTGCGCACGAAGGCCGGGCCCTTGCCGGGCTTGACGTGCTGGAACTCGACGACGGACCAGAGCTGGCCTCCGTCGAGCTTGAGCACCAGGCCGTTCTTGAGGTCGTTCGTGGAAGCCACGGTTGCGGAATCTCCTGGACTGACGTGGACGACCCCGGCGCACGCACGCAGCTCGAAAGCTAGAGCGCGAGCAGTTCCTTGGTCGTGATGGTGAGTAGCTCGGGTCCGCCGTCCGCCTCAGGGCGTACGACGAGCGTGTCATCGATCCTGACACCGCCCCGGCCCGGAAGGTGGACCCCCGGTTCGACGGTGACCGGCACGCAAGCGTCCAGTTTACCCATGGCCGCGGGGGCAAGCTGCGGGTCCTCGTCGATTTCGAGCCCGACCCCGTGTCCCGTCAGGGGCGGAAGGCCTTCGGTATGGCCCCCGGCGTCCAGTACCTGACGGGCCGCGCGGTCCACGTCCCGGTAGGCGGCGCCGGGTGCCAGTGCCTCCCGGCCGGCGCGCTGGGCGGCGAAGACGAGGTCGTACAGCTCGATCTGCCAGTCGGCGGGCGAGGTGCCGATCACGAACGTACGACCGATCTCACAGCGGTAGCCGCGGTAGGTCGCACCGAGACAGACGGAGAGGAAGTCGCCCTCCTCGACACGCCGGTCACTGGGCCGGTGGCCGCGGCGTCCCGAGTTCGGGCCGGTGCCGACCGAGGTGGCGAAGGCCGGTCCGTCTGCGCCGTGGTCGACGAGCCGGCGCTCCAGTTCCAGGGCGAGATGGCGTTCCGTGCGGCCGACGAGAATCGACTCGAGGAGTTCGCCGAGCGCCTGGTCGGCGATCTCGGCGCCGATCCGCAGCGCCGAGATCTCCTCCTCGTCCTTGATCACGCGCAGCTGCTCCACCGCGCCGCCCAGGTCGTCCAGACGCAACCGCGGCGCGACCGAGCCGAGGGCGCGGTGCCGGGTCACGGTCAGGTGGTGTTCCTCGACCGCGATGGACTCGGCGCCCTGATCGGCCGCCAGTCCGGCGGCGGCGACGGCCGGATCGCCTCCGGCACGCGGCAGCACCCGGACGTTCAGCGCCTCGTCGGGGCGCCCTTCCATGGCTTCGCCGGACGGCGGGCCGGCGCACAGCAGCATGTCCTCGTCGCTGCCGAGCAGCAGCACCGCGCCGAGCGGCGCGGCGCCGGCGAGATACCTCACGTTGGCGGGACGGGTGACGAGCGCTGTCGCGCTGCCGCCCGCCGTACAACGCTCCCGGAGCCGCTCTCTGCGGGTCGCGTACACCTCTGGCATGAACCGAGCCTACGAGCGGTGGCCGGATGTCGCCGGTTCAGAGGGCCGGACGGGTGGGTCCTGCGCCGGACGGACGGCCACGGGACCGCGGGCCGGACCGTTTCAGCACCGCGACCGGCCGAACCCTTATCTTCACCTCGGCGGGCCGAACCCTTTCACCACTGCGGCGGGCTGGCGATCGAGCGTGCCAGGACGTCGTCCAGGACGCGGGCCGTGGCCGCCACGTCGAGCTGGGAGTTGTCGATGATCGGGAGCCCGGAGCCGTACCAGCCCGCCATGCGGCCGTGGATGCGCGCGACCTCCTCGTCGCTGAGCCTGCGGTTCCCCGAGCGCTCCGCGTTGCGCTCGAGGACCACTTCCAGGCCCGGCAGGAGCACGACCGGCAGCAGCCCGGGGCCCACGTGCCGCTTCCAGCCGCCGAGGCCGACGACCGGCCGGTCCGGGAAGACGGCGTCGTCGAGGATGCACGAGATGCCGTTGGCCAGGAAGTTGCGGGCGGCGAAGCCGCAGGTGCGGCGGGCGAGACGATACTGCGCCTCGGAATGGTCGTTCCAGCCCGACTGCGGGTCGGCGAAGCCCGAGCGCACCCATTCGCGTACGTCGTCGAGGCTGATGTGCGCCGTGGGCACCCGGCGGTGGTCCGCCCAGTACTTGGCGACACTGGTCTTCCCGGCGCCCGCGGGCCCGATGAGCAGGACCGCCAGCGTGGTCGCCGCCGGGTCGGGCGCGCCCGTGGCGGGCGGCAGGCTCGGCATGGCCACCGACACACCCGGAGGCAGCCGCACATGCCCGGTGGTGTCCGGCGCGGGCGGCACCGGCGAGTGCTGCGGAGGCTGCACCGACGGGTGCTGCGGATGTTGCGGAGGCTGCACCGACGGATGCTGCGGAGGCTGCTGGGGCATCTGATGCGGTGGCAGATGATGCTGCGGCGCCTGGGCGGGTGGGGCGCCGGGCGGCACCGGCGCTCCGGCGAAGCCGGGAGCGGGCGCGGGGCCCTGCTGCCCCGGGTACTGTCCGGCCGGCGACCATCCGGCGGCCGGCCCTTGCCCCGGCTGGTGGGGCGGCGGCAGCGGAGCCCCCACTGCGTGCTGCATCCGGTGCCACTCCGTCTCGTACAGGCGATGTGCGCTGGCGGACGGGACGCCGGTCCCGTCGCTACCGAACGGTACCTTCCCCGGCCGCCGTTGTGTGAACGGCCGGGGACCGTGCGAAGTGCCCGGTGAGGAGAGGCAAACGGGCTGAGCAGGTGCTCTTCGGACCTTACGTCCTCGCCCGGCGCCGCCCGTTACTCGCCGACCTCGCCGTACGCCGCGAGCAGGACGGCCGGGTCCGGGCCCTCCAGGACGGTCGGCTTGGCCAGTCCGTCGAGGACGATGAAGCGCAGCAGGTCGCCCCGCGACTTCTTGTCGACCTTCATGTTCTCCACGAGCTTCGGCCACTGGTCGTAGCGGTAGCTCAGCGGGAGACCGACGGACTCCAGGATCGTGCGGTGCCGGTCTGCGGTCGCGTCGTCCAGCCGGCCCGCGAGACGGCCGAGTTCGGCGGCGAAATGCATGCCGACGGACACGGCGGCGCCGTGCCGCCACTTGTAGCGCTCGTTCTTCTCGATGGCGTGGGCGAGCGTGTGGCCGTAGTTGAGGATCTCGCGCAGCCCCGACTCCTTGAGGTCCCCGGAGACGACCTCGGCCTTGACCTTGATGGAGCGTTCGATCAGCTCGGCGGTGTGCGGTCCCGCGGGAGTCCGGGCCGCTTCCGGGTCGGACTCGATGAGTTCCAGGATCACCGGGTCGGCGATGAAGCCGGCCTTGATGATCTCCGCGAGCCCGGAGACGTAGTCGTTGACCGGCAGCGAGTCGAGCGCGGCCAGGTCGCACAGCACGCCCGTGGGCGGGTGGAAGGCGCCGACGAGGTTCTTGCCCTCGGCGGTGTTGATGCCGGTCTTGCCGCCGACCGCCGCGTCGACCATGGCGAGCACGGTGGTGGGGACGGCGATCCAGCGGACCCCGCGCAGCCAGGTCGCGGCCACGAATCCGGCGAGGTCGGTGGTGGCGCCTCCGCCGACGCCGACGATGACGTCGGTGCGGGTGAAGCCGGACTGGCCCAGCGCCTTCCAGCAATAGGCCGCGACCTCGGCGGTCTTGGCCTCCTCGGCGTTCGGCACCTGGATGGCGACGGTCTCGAAGCCCTGCTCCGCCAGGTCGGCGCGCAGCGCCTCACCTGTGTCGGCGAGCGCCTCGGGGTGGATCACGGCGACACGCTTGGCCCTGTCGCCGATCAGCCCGCCCAGCTCACCGAGGAGCTGACGGCCGATCAGGACCTCGTAGGGGTCGGTGCCCGCGGTGCCACCGACCTGGACACGGGTCACTGCCTCGCTCATGCTTCCTTCAACTCCAGTGCGTCGAGGACCCCTTGGGTGACCTCATCGGGGGTGCGGCCGTCGGTCGCCACGACCGCGCGGGCGACTTCGGTGTACAGGTGGCGGCGTGCCTCCATCAGCTCGCGCCACTGTCGGCGGGGGTTGACGGCGAGCAGCGGCCGGGCGGCGTTCAGGCCGGTGCGCTGCACCGCCTCCTCGACGTCCATGGAGAGATAGACGACCTGGTGACCGGCGAGCAGCGCCCGGGTGTCGGCGTCGAGGATCGAACCGCCGCCCAGCGCCAGTACACCGTCGTGCTCGGCGAGCGCCTCGCGCACCGCCCGCTTCTCGATCGCGCGGAAGGCGGGCTCGCCCTCGTCGACGAAGATGTCGGCGATGGCACGGCCCTCGGCCGCCACGATGTCGTCGTCCGTGTCCCGGTAGGCGCAGCCGAGCCGCTCGGCGACGAGCGCGCCCACCGTGGACTTGCCGACCCCCATCGGTCCGACCAGGACCAGCCGTGGGGCGGTCACCGGATGGCCAGGTTCTCGAGGTAGGACCGGACGTTGCGGCGGGTCTCGGTGACCGAGTCCCCGCCGAACTTCTCGGCCACCGCGTCCGCGAGGACGAGGGCGACCATGGCCTCGGCCACGATGCCGGCGGCCGGTACGGCGGAGACGTCGGAGCGCTGGTGGTGGGCCTTGGCGGCCTCGCCGGTGGCGACGTCGATGGTGGCCAGCGCGCGCGGCACGGTGGCGATCGGCTTCATCGCGGCGCGGACGCGCAGCAGTTCACCGGTACTCAGACCGCCCTCGGTGCCGCCGGCGCGGCCCGAGACACGGCGGATGCCCTCGGGCGTGTTGACGATCTCGTCGTGGGCCTGGGAGCCGGGCACCCGGGCCAGTTCGAAGCCGTCGCCGATCTCGACGCCCTTGATCGCCTGAATGCCCATCAGGGCACCGGCCAGCCGGGCGTCCAGCTTGCGGTCCCAGTGCACGTGCGAGCCCAGGCCCACGGGCACGCCGTACACGAGCACCTCGACCACGCCGCCGAGCGTGTCGCCGTCCTTGTGGGCCTGGTCGACCTCCGCGACCATCGCCTTCGAGGTGTCGGCGTCGAGGCAGCGCAGCGGGTCGGCGTCGAGCTTCTCGACGTCGGCCGGGGTGGGGTACACGCCCTGCGGGGCCTTCACCGAGCAGAGTTCGACAACGTGGGAGACGATCTCGATCCCGGCCGTCTCCTTCAGGTACGAGCGGGCGACGGCACCGAGCGCCACGCGGGCCGCGGTCTCGCGGGCGGAGGCGCGCTCCAGGATCGGGCGGGCCTCGTCGAAGCCGTACTTCTGCATGCCGGCGAGGTCGGCGTGACCGGGCCGCGGACGGGTCAGTGGCGCGTTGCGGGCCAGGTCGGCGAGGATCTCCGGGGCGACCGGGTCGGCCGCCATGACCTGATCCCACTTGGGCCACTCGGTGTTGCCGACCATGACCGCGACCGGGGAGCCGAGGGTGAGTCCGTGCCGGACGCCGCCGAGGAAGGTGACCTCGTCACGCTCGAACTTCATCCGGGCACCGCGGCCGTACCCGAGCCGCCGCCGCGCCAGATGGTCGCCGACCATCTCCGTCGTGATCGGCACGCCGGCGGGAAGACCCTCCAGCGTCGCGACAAGTGCGGGACCGTGGGACTCCCCAGCGGTCAGCCAGCGCAACCTGCTCAACGGTGCTCCTCATGTTGGCGCCCTGTACTGCTGCTGCGTACACGTGTCCTCGCGTACGGCGACGGCGCGACCGGGTGCGCGGCCCAGGCCCGCCATGTTCGATCCTCCCACGTCCGGAGGCGGGAACCGGCCGCAGGTCCATCAGACGGGACGGCCGGGCACGGACGACGGGCTCAGTGCGCCGCGTTCTGCCCCTGGCCCTGACCCTGGCCCGGAGCGTAGGAACCGAGGAAGTCGGCACCGCTGGGCCCGCCCTGTGCCGGTGTCCGCGGGAGCTGGTCCTGCTGCGGGGCGTACGCCCCCAGGTAGTCCGCGCCGCGTCCCTGTCCGTGCCGCGCCGCGGCGTGCACGGGCACACCCGCCCGCACGGCACGCCAGTACTGGATCTTGCGCGTGAGCTTCAGGATCCACGAGCCGAGGACGGCGAGCACGATCAGCGCGAGCACCGTGACCTGCACCCAGTCGGGCATGAACTTCAGGACGAGCTCGACGATCTCACCCTTGCCGGACGCCAGTGGCACCCCGGTGGACATGCTGGTCATGTACCTGAATCCCCCTGCCCTGCGCTCCGCCCCCTGCGGAACTCAGCGGATCTTACGGGAAGCGAGCGCGTGTTCCCCGGCTTTTCTCATGGCTCCCAGAGGGGCCGGGTGCCGCCCGGTCATCTGCTCCACCTGGAGCACCGCCTGGTGCACGAGCAGATCCAGTCCGCCGACCACCGCTCCGCCGTACGCGGACCAGCGCGCCGCGAGGTCGGTCGGCCAGGGGTCGTACAGCACGTCGAACAGGGTCGTGGGGCGCCCCGGGACGGCGGCGGCCAGCGCGTCCGTGGTCCCGGCCGGCGTCGTGGCGATCACCAGCGGCGCCCGCAGCGCCTGTTCGGCGTCGCCCCAGTCCTCGGTGCGCACCTCGATACCGAGGCGCTCGCCCCACTGCCGCATCTCGGCGGCCCGCTCCCGGCTTCGTACGTACGCGACGACCTCACCGGTGCAGATCCGGGCGAGGGCGGCCAGTGCGGAGGAGGCGGTGGCGCCGGCGCCGAGAACGGCGGCCGAGTCGACCTGCTCGATCCCCCGCTCGCGCAGCGCGGCGACCATCCCGGGGATGTCGGTGTTGTCACCGACGCGCCGCCCGTCCTCGGTGAACACGACGGTGTTGACCGCCTCGACGGAGGCGGCCGTCTCGCTGATCCCGTCGAGCAGCGGCATGACGGCCCGCTTGAGCGGCATGGTCAGCGACAGCCCGGCCCACTCCGGTCCGAGGCCCTCGACGAAAGCGGGCAGCGCCGCCTCGTCGATCTCGAAGCGGTCGTACGTCCACGCACCGAGGCCCAGTTCCCGGTACGCGGCGCGGTGCAGCACCGGCGAGAGGGAGTGCGCGATCGGCGAACCGAGCACGGCAGCCCGGCGAGCGTCAGTTGCCCGAGCTGGCATTGAATTTGTCCTTGAGCCTCTCGAACTGGGCCAGGGTCTTGGCGAATTCCGTATTGTTCTGACCGTCGGTCGCCACGAAATACATCCAGCCGTCCTTCGTGGGGTTGAACACCGCCCTGAAGGCGTCGTCGCCCGGATTGCCGATCGGACCGGGCGGCAGCCCCCTGTGGTAATACGTGTTGTACGGGTCCGGATTGCTGTTGATCTCGGACTCGCCGATGTTGATCTTACTCTGGCCCTTCAGGTAATTGAAGGTCGAGTCGAACTGCAGCTTCTGGTTGGTCTCGGTGTTGGTGATCTTCAGACGGTTGTAGACGACCTCGGCCATCTTGCGGTAGTCGTCGTGCGTCTTGCCCTCGGCCTGGACCAGGCTCGCGACCGTGACCACCTGAAGGGGGTTGTCGAGCTTGAGCGCCTTCGCCTTCGCCACGAGTCCCAACGCCGTGTACCTCTTGTTGGCCTGCGCGACCATGCCTTTCAGCACGGCCTCGGGCTTCATGCCCTTGGCGGCGGGATACGTGAGCGGGTAGAGGAACCCCTCCAGGGGGTCCTTTATGTCCTTGTTGGTGTTCGCCCAGCTCGGCAGCCCGAGGGTCTTGTACTTCTTCTTCGCGACGGCGCTCGTCGCGCCCTTGGCGAGTCCGAGCTTTTCGTCGATCTTCGCGTACACCTGGGCATTGCGGGCACCGGGAGGCACGGTCACGTTGTTCTGGCTCTTGGGGTCGAGCATCAGCTCGACGGCACTCTTGGCCGACATCCCCTTGCGCAGAATATAGGCGCCCGCCTGGATCGACTTGCCCTTGGGATTCTCCGCCTGAGCGGACACGAACGCGTCCACGCTCTTGACGACACCGGCCGCCTTGAGCTTCTGGCCAATCACATAACCGCCCTCGCCCTTGCCGATCTCGACGGGAATTTCTCCCGTACCCTCGCCGGCAAAGTCGGGGGCCGCGCCGAAACGATTCTGGTAGTAGTGGTACCCGAAATACCCGGCTCCGGCGAGACCGCCGCCGAAGACCGCGACGACCACCAGGCAGGCGCAGCCGCTGCGGCGCTTCTTGCCCTTGCCGCCGCGCTCCTTGCCGCCGCCCCGTGGTTCCTTGCGGTCCCCGCGGCCCCGGCGCTTCTTCGGGTCGTCGTCGTCCTCGTCGAGGTCGTCCTCGTCGTCGCCGCCGGCGAAGAAGGCGTGCTCGCCCTGGTCCGGTCCCGGGTCCCAGTCCGGCTCGGGTTCGGGCTCGGCACGGCGCCGGGCGGGCGGCTCGGGCGGCGGATAGGCGTCCGGGGTGTTGTAGCCGTCGGGCTGCTCAGCCGTGTACTGGCCCGCGTAGGGGTCGGCGGGGTCGGCCGCGTACGGCACCTGGGACTGTGCGCCGGTGCCGTTGTCCGCGTACTGCTGCTGCCCCTGGTTCGGGTACTGCTGCCCGCCCTGGGTGTCGTACTGCTGCTGCCCCTGGCCCGGGTACTGCTGCTGGCCCTGCCCCGGATACTGCTGCTGCCCCTGGTTCGGGTACTGCTGCCCCTGACCGTCGTACTGCTGCTGCCCCTGGTTCGGGTACTGCTGCTGGCCCTGCCCCGGGTACTGCTGCTGCTCCTGGTTCGGGTACTGCTGCTGGCCCTGGAACTGCTGGTCCTGGTACTGCTGCTGGCCCGGGTACTGACCGTGCTGGCCCTGCGGCGGGTACTGCTGGCCCTGGTACTGCTGACCCTGGCCCCAGTCGCCCTGCTGCGGATAGTGCTGCGGCTGGCCGCCGTCGTAGGCGGACTGGCCGTCGGCGGCCTGCCCGCCCCATCCGCCGTCCCCGTACAACGGGTCCTCCGGATGCCACGGTTCGGAGCCAGGGCCCCGGCCATACTCAGTCATCGATCCCCTACGAGCCGCGAGCCGGCAGCGGCCGGCTCCTATGGCCCGGCTCCCGTCCGCCTCTTTACTGTGCGACGGCTGTTCGAACACCACCGCATCGGGCGGAACGTTACCGTATCGCGATCACATGACCACTTCGACGCCCTCGCCGGGCGACTTGCCTGACACCCGTTCGGATTCCAGGGCCTGCTGAAGGATGACGACGGCTGCCGCCTGGTCGATCACGGACCGGCCCTTCTTCGACTTCACGCCCGAGGCACGCAAGCCCTGACTGGCCGTGACCGTGGTCATCCTCTCATCCACGAGCCGTACCGGAACAGGAGCGATCCCTTCCGCGAGCTCCTGGGCGAAGGCACGGACCTTGACCGCGGCGGGACCCTCGCCCCCCTTGAGGGAGCGAGGGAGTCCGACGACGACCTCGATCGGCTCGTACTCCTCGACGAGCTGCCGCAACCGGCGGTGGGCGGCCGGGATGTCACGCCCCGGGACCGTCTCCACCGGTGTCGCGAGGATCCCGTCGGGGTCGCACGAGGCGACCCCGATCCGGGCGTCCCCGACGTCGATCGCGAGCCGACGTCCTCTGCGCATGTCCGCGGCCTCTACTTGGCCGTCTCGGCGACGAGGCGCTGGACCGCGTCGATGGCCTCGCCGACGGCGGCGGGGTTCTGGCCGCCGCCCTGGGCGACGTCCGGCTTGCCGCCACCGCCGCCGCCGAGGGTCTTGGCGGCGGCGCGGACCAGTTCGCCGGCCTTCAGACCGCGCTCGCGGGCGGCCTCGTTGGTGGCGATGACCGTCAGGGGCTTGCCGCCCGCGACCGTGAACAGGGCCACCACGGCGGCGCGTCCGCCCTGGATGCGGCCGCGCACGTCGAGGACCAGCTTGCGCAGGTCGTCGGCGCCCGTGCCGTCCGGGACCTGACCGGTGACCAGGGCCACTCCGTTGACGTCCTTGGCGGACTCGACGAGACCGGCGGCGGCCTGGAGGACCTTCTCCGCGCGGAACTTCTCGATCTCCTTCTCGGCGTCCTTCAGCTTGCCGAGCATGGCGGAGATCTTCTCCGGAAGCTCCTCCGGGCGGCCCTTGACCAGTTCCTGGAGCTGGGCGACGACCGTGTGCTCACGGGCCAGGAAGTTGTAGGCGTCGACGCCGACCAGGGCCTCGATGCGCCGCACGCCGGAACCGATGGACGACTCGCCGAGCAGCTTCACCAGGCCGAGCTGGGAGGTGTTGTGCACGTGGGTACCGCCGCACAGCTCCTTGGAGAAGTCGCCGATGGTCACGACGCGGACGCGCTCGCCGTACTTCTCGCCGAACTCGGCGATGGCGCCCTGCTTCTTGGCCTCGTCGAGGCTCAGGATCTCGGCGTGCACGTCCAGGTCGCGGGCGAGCACCTCGTTGATCTGCTGCTCGACGTCCGTCATCACGGCCGTCGGGACGGCGGACGGGGAGCCGAAGTCGAAGCGGAAGCGACCGGGCTGGTTCTCGGAACCGGCCTGGGCGGCCGTCGGGCCGAGGGCGTCGCGCAGGGCCTGGTGCGTGAGGTGCGTGGCCGAGTGGGCGCGGGCGATGGCCGTGCGACGGCGTACGTCGATGGTGGCCTGGGCCTTGGCGCCGACGGTGACCTCGCCGACGTGGACGACACCCTTGTGGACGTACACACCCGGGACGGGCTTCTGGCAGTCGCGGATCTCGATGACGGCACCGGTGTCGACCCGGATGCGGCCCGTGTCACCGATCTGGCCGCCGCCCTCGGCGTAGAACGGGGTGCGGTCGAGGACGATCTCGACCTCGTCGCCCTCGGTGGCGGCCGGGGAGGAGACGCCGTCGACGAGGATGCCGACGACCGTCGACTCGGCCTCGGTGCGGTCGTAGCCGATGAAGTCGGTCTCGCCGGCGGCGTCGGCGATCTGACGGTAGGCGCCGAGGTCGGCGTGGCCGGTCTTCTTGGCGCGGGCGTCGGCCTTGGCCTTGTCCCGCTGCTCCTTCATCAGGCGGCGGAAGCCGTCCTCGTCCACCGACAGGTCCTGTTCGGCGGCCATTTCGAGGGTGAGGTCGATCGGGAAGCCCCAGGTGTCGTGGAGCAGGAAGGCCTTGTCGCCGGCGAGGACCGTGCCACCGGACTCCTTGGTGTCGGTGATGGCCGTGTCGAGGATGTTCGTGCCGGCCTTCAGCGTCTTGAGGAAGGCGGCCTCCTCGGCGAGGGCCACGGTCTCGATCCGCTGCCGGTCGCTGACCAGCTCCGGGTACTGCTGGCCCATCATCGCGATCACGACGTCGATGAGGTCCTTGACGACGGGACCGCCGGCGCCGAGCAGGCGCATGTTGCGGATGGCGCGGCGCATGATGCGTCGCAGCACATAGCCGCGGCCCTCGTTGCCGGGGCTCACGCCGTCGCCGATGAGCATCACGGAGGTGCGCATGTGGTCGGTGACCACGCGCAGCGACACATCGGAGGCGTGGGCGGCGCCGTACTCGACGCCCGTCAGCTCGGTGGCCTTCTTGATGACGGCCATGGAGGTGTCGATCTCGTACATGTTCTGCACACCCTGCAGAATCATGGCGAGGCGTTCCATGCCGAGACCGGTGTCGATGTTCTTGCTGGGCAGGTCGCCGAGGATCTCGAAGTCGTCCTTCGAGGTGCCCTCGCCGCGCTCGTACTGCATGAAGACCAGGTTCCAGATCTCCACGTAGCGCTCGTCGTTGACGGCCGGGCCGCCCTCGACACCGAACTCGGGGCCGCGGTCGTAGTTGATCTCGGAACACGGACCGCAGGGGCCCGGGACGCCCATGGACCAGTAGTTGTCCTTCTTGCCCAGGCGCTGGATGCGCTCGGCCGGGACGCCGATCTTGTCGCGCCAGATGGTCTCGGCCTCGTCGTCGTCGAGGTAGACCGTGATCCACAGACGCTCGGGGTCGAGGCCGTAGCCACCCTTGTCCTGGGGCGAGGTGAGCAGCTCCCAGGCGTAGGTGATGGCGCCTTCCTTGAAGTAGTCGCCGAAGGAGAAGTTGCCGCACATCTGGAAGAACGTGCCGTGGCGCGTGGTCTTGCCGACCTCTTCGATGTCGGGCGTGCGCACGCACTTCTGCACGCTGGTGGCGCGCGCCCAGGGAGCCTTGACCTCACCGAGGAAGTACGGCTTGAAGGGGACCATGCCGGCGGGGACCAGGAGCAGAGTCGGGTCGTCCGCGATGAGCGACGCCGAAGGGACGACGGTGTGACCGCGCTCCTCGTAGAAGCTCAACCAGCGGCGGCGGATTTCAGCCGACTCCATCAGTGGTCCTCATTCCGGTTGTACGAGTACGTCGTGTTGTCGATGTACTTGATCTGCTTGTTGTCGCCCGACTGCTCGCCGCCGCCGATCGCGGCGATGCGGCGCTGCGTGGGCAGTTCGGGATCCGGGGGCGCGTTCAGGCCGAGCACCTCGCCGAGTTCGACCTCTCGCTGGGCCATCCCGTCGCGGACGTCGAGGGCGAACTCCTTGAGCCGGTGGCCCGCGTCGATCGCCTTGTTGGCGGCCTGTGCCGCGAGGCTCTCGGGGGTCAGCTTCTTGAGCTTGCGGTTGACCTTGGTGGTGGCCCATACACCCGCGGCTGCGCCCGCGGTGAACCAGAACGTACGGCGGAACATCGCTGCGTCAGTCCTTCTTCCGCTTTCCCCGCCGCGCGGACGGGACGGTGCGGCCCACGATCACGGTACGCCGGGACGCTTTGTCGGGCACATTCTCTCGACGGCCTCCGATGGCCCGGCGCACGCCGTACCCGAACGCCGCGACCTTGACCAGCGGGCCGCCGAACGTGGAGGCGACGGTCGTCGACAGCGCCGAGGCGTTCGACGTGACCTCCTGGACGTCCGACGCGATGGCGTCGACCCGGTCGATCTGCGTCTGCGCGGAGCGCACCGCCGCCGAGGCGTCGGCCAGGAGCGGGACGGCCTGGTCGGTCACGTCCGCCACGAGCTTGGTGGTCGCCCTGAGCGTCTGGGCCAGCCTCACCAGCGCGACGGCGAGGAAGGAGACCAGGATCGCCCAGAAGACGGCCACCAGGATCCCGGCCACCTCACCACCGGACACTGTGCACCCGCTCCCTGACTGTGCGCCTGAACATCGAAAAGTCGTCACCCGAGCCTATCGCGCCGGGGCCGGGGCTCCGTACCGCATTTATCCGCTCCGGAGTGTGGAGTTGCGGGAACCGATTGTACGGAGCGCTAACGGGTCAGTACGCTCCGTATCTCATGCAGCGTTCTCAGCCCGCCCGACACTCCGGTCCTGCCGCACCCGGCAATCTGCCCCTGGAACTCGACGCGTTCGTGGGGCGCTCCGCCGAGCTCGCGCGGCTGGCCGAGGCACTGGAGACGGTCCGCCTGGTGACCGTGACCGGCATGGGCGGCGTCGGCAAGACCCGGTTCGCCGCGCACGCCGCGGCGGGGACGTACCCGCGCGACGGCGTGTGGCGCGTGGACCTGTCCGCGCTGCAGGAACCGGAACTCGTCGAGTACGCCGTGGCCGAGGCCCTCGGTCTGACCGACCACACGGCGAAAGCGCCGCGCCGGACGCTGCTCGACCACCTCGCCGGGCGCCGGCTCCTGCTGGTCCTGGACGGCTTCGAGCATCTGGCCGACGTGAGTGCCTCCTTGGCGGGCGAGTTGCTGCGGCGGGCGCCGGGACTGCGGGTGCTGGCCGTGGGCCGCAGACCGCTGGGCATCGCGGGCGAGCGGGTGTTCCCGCTGGCTCCGCTGGCCACGGCGGAGGCGGTCGAGCTGTTCGCGGACCGGGCGGCCGCCCGGGTGCCCGGCTTCGCTCTGGACGAGGGCAACAGCTCCGACGTCCGGGAGCTGTGCCGGCGGCTGGACGGGATCCCGCTGGCGCTGGAACTGGCGGCGGGACGCGTCGGCGCCCTGTCCCCCGCGCAGCTCCTGGCCCGCCTGGAGGACCGGTTCCGGCTGCTGACCGGCGGTGTGCGCGACGCGCCGCCACGGCACCAGACCCTGCGGACGGCGATCGGCTGGAGCCACGAACTGTGCACACCGGCTGAACGGCTCCTGTGGGCACGTCTTTCGGTGTTCGCCGGGCAGTTCGACCTGGAGGCCGCCGAATACGTGTGCAGCGGGGACGGGCTGCACGCCGACGACGTGCTGGACGTGCTCGGCGAGCTGCTCGCGCAGTCGGTGCTGTCGCGCGAGGAGACCGCGGCGGGTGTGCGCTACCGGATGCTGGACACGGTCCGGGCCTACGGCGCGCACTGGCTGGAGGCGACGGGCGACGCGGAGCGGCTGCGCCGCCGCCACCGCGACTGGTACATGGGCCTGGTCACGTGGTGCGAGCTCGACTGGTTCTCGCCGCGCCAGGCCGAGGTGGCGGTACGCGTCGAGACAGAACTGCCGAATCTGCGCTGCGCGCTGGAGTACTCGCTCGGCGAACCCGACGAGGCGCATCTGGGCCAGTATCTGGCGGGCGCCCTGTGGTTCTACTGGGTCGGCTGCGGCCGGCTCGCCGAGGGCAGGCACTGGCTGGAGCGCAGTGTCGAGCTGGACGGCGACCGTGACCCGTCACGGCTGAAGGCCCTGTGGGTGCTCGGCTATGTGGCGGTCCTCCAGGGGGACTCGGTGCCCGCGCTGTCCGCGCTCCAGGAGTGCCGCGAGGAGGCGGAGCGCTGCGAGAACGCCGTCGCGGTCGCCTACGCCGAGCATCGCACCGGCTGTCTGGCCCTGGTCACGGACGACATGGCGCGTGCCGAGGAACTGCTGCGCTCGGCACTGGACCGCTATCACGAGATCGGCGAGCTCAACAGCAACGTGCTGATGGGCCAGGTCGAACTGGCGATGGCGCTCGCCTTCCAGGGCGATCTGCCGGGCGCGGTGAAGCTGTGCGAGGACGTCCGCGGGGTCTGCGAGGACCACGGGGAGCGCTGGGCGCTGGCGTACGCGCTGTACGTCCTCGCGTACGAGGCCCAGGCCGGGGACGATCAGGCACGGGCCCGCGGACTGCTGGAGCAGGGGCTCGGTATCGCGTACGGCTTCCACGATCTGCTCGGTGCCGTTCTCGCGGTCGAGCTGCTCGCCCTGGTCACGGTGGCGGAGGGCGATCCGGCCGAGGCCGCGGTGCTCCAGGGGGCGGCGTCGCGGATGTGGCCGTCGGTCGGCCTGCCGCTGTTCGGTTCGGCGTACTACAACGCGCCGCACGAGCGCTGCGCGGCTCTTTCCCGGCAGCAACTGGGCGACGAGCGCTACGAGGAGTGCGTACGGGCGGGAGAGCTGCTCGGGCAGGACGCGGCGGTCGCCCGTGCGCTGGGCGGTGCCGGGGTGCCGCCGCTCGGGGCGGTGCCGTCGCCGCGCAGACTGCCCCCGGACGTGCGAGAGCCCGCCGTCTCGCCCACCGCGAAGGGCGGGGAGACGACGGGCTGACACTGACGCGCAGGTGGTACCGCGTCCGCTGTAAGAAGATCAGCGGGCGTAGTACTCGACGACGAGCTGCTCGTCGCAGATCACCGGGATCTCCTTGCGGTTCGGCTCGCGGTCCAGGCGGAAGGCCAGGGCCGGGAGGTTCACCTGGAGGTAGCGCGGGGTCTCACCGTCGGGGGCGAAGCCGCCCGCGCGGGAAACCTCGAACAGCGTCTTGCTGCGGCTGCGCTCGCGGACCATCACGACGTCGTCGGGACGGACGCGGAACGACGGCTTGTCGACCTTGCCGCCGTTGACCTCGATGTGGCCGTGGACGACCATCTGGCGGGCCTGGTAGATCGTGCGGGCGATGCCCGAACGAAGGACCAGCGCGTCGAGACGACGCTCCAGCTCGATGACCAGAGCCTCACCGGTCTTGCCCTGCGTCTTGGCGGCACGCTCGTAGGCGCGGACGAGCTGGCGCTCGGACACGTCGTACTGCGCGCGCAGACGCTGCTTCTCCAGCAGACGGACCTTGTAGTCCGAGTTCTGCTTGCGGCCGCGGCCGTGCTCGCCCGGCGGGTAGGGGCGGGCCTCGAAGTACTTGACGGCCTTCGGGGTCAGCGCGATACCGAGCGCACGCGACTTCTTGACCTTGGGGCGGGACTGGTTCGCCATGAACCAAACACCTCATGTTTCTGATGCGAATACGGCTTCACCAGGGTTAGGGGAGGTCGCAATCCGCAGCCCGGGAAACCCTCCTCGCCGCTGTGGCGAACCACGTGGACGGGGCGGGCAGCCGCTCCTGGGTCTGGGCACATACGTGCAGCACGCGAATAACCCACCGGCCGGTCCCGAAAATCCGGGTGGTGGTGGGCTGCCCGCGACACCTTCGACGGTGCGCGACGCTCCTGGAATCC
The DNA here is from genome assembly GCF_036063235.1 of Streptomyces sp. NBC_00386. Taxonomy (NCBI): domain Bacteria; kingdom Bacillati; phylum Actinomycetota; class Actinomycetes; order Kitasatosporales; family Streptomycetaceae; genus Streptomyces; species Streptomyces sp. NBC_00386. The sequence goes on along the minus strand of NZ_CP107950.1, from coordinate 7,638,284 downwards.
CCCCGTGGAGGCAGGGGCTCCGGCTGGATGTCCCGTTCTGGTGGTGCCGACCGGAGCCGGACACGGGACGCAGCGCTTCGAGCCATGCTACAGGGTGCTCAGGACCGCCCTCTACCGAGGCGTTTCCTGGTCCACTCCACCGCGTCGGCGTACCGCGCCTCGGCGCCGTGCCGGGTCGGTGTGTAGTACTCCCGGTCCGCGAGCTCCTCGGGCGCGTACTGCTGGGCGGCGATGCCCTCGGGCAGGTCGTGCGGATACACGTACCCCTGGGCGTGCCCGAGCTTGGCCGCGCCCTTGTAGTGCCCGTCGCGCAGATGCGTCGGCACCGGGCCGGCGTGGCCCTTGCGCACGTCCTCCATGGCGGCGCCGATGGCCATGGTCGCGGCGTTGGACTTCGGGGCCAGCGCGAGGGCGATCGTGGCGTGGCTCAGGGTGAGCGCGGCCTCGGGGAAGCCGATCATCGCGACGGCCTGGGCGGCTGCCACGGCTATGGGCAGCGCGTTCGGGTCGGCGAGGCCGATGTCCTCGCTGGCGGAGATCATCAGGCGGCGGGCGATGAAGCGGGGGTCCTCGCCCGCCTCGATCATCCGGGCCAGGTAGTGCAGGGCGGCGTCCACGTCGGAGCCGCGGATGGACTTGATGAGCGCGCTCGCCACGTCGTAGTGCTGGTCACCGTCGCGGTCGTACTTCACGGCGGCGCGGTCGACCGTCTCCTCCAGCGTCTGGAGGGTGATCTCCGGCTCGCCCTTGTCGAGCGCGGCGCCGGCCGCGGCCTCCAGGGCCGTCAGGGCGCGGCGGGCGTCACCGCCGGCGATCCTCAGCAGGTGGTTCTCGGCGTCCCCGGGCAGGGCCACGGACTCCTTGAGGCCACGTTCCGAGCCGAGTGCGCGGCGCAGCAGGCCGCGCAGGTCGTCGTCGGTGAGCGATTCGAGGGTCAGGAGGAGGGAGCGGGAGAGCAGCGGCGAGATCACCGAGAAGTACGGGTTCTCGGTGGTCGCGGCGATCAGGGTCACCCAGCGGTTCTCCACGGCGGGGAGGAGGGAGTCCTGCTGGGCCTTGCTGAAGCGGTGGATCTCGTCCAGGAAGAGGACGGTCTCCTTGCCGTAGCCGCCTGTGGCGCGGCGGGCTCCTTCGATGACCGCGCGCACTTCCTTGACACCCGCGGTGATCGCGGAGAGCTCGACGAAGCGCTTGTCGGTGGCCTTGGAGACGACGTACGCGAGGGTCGTCTTGCCGGTGCCCGGCGGGCCCCAGAGGATCACCGAGGACGGTCCGGCGGGGCCGCCGCTCCCCTCGGCGACGAGTCTGCGCAGGGGTGAGCCCGGCTTCAGCAGATGCTGCTGTCCCACGACCTCGTCGAGGGTGCGTGGACGCATCCGCACCGCCAGCGGGCTGGCGGACGGGTCCTTCTCCTGGCGCTCTTCGGCGGCGGCGGTGAACAGGTCGGGCTCCACGTGCGAAACCCTATGTCACCCCACTGACAATCCCCGCGGGACCGTCAGCTGGTCCAGAAGTCCCACCAGCGGGTCAGGATCAGCATGCCGATGATGCCGATGTGCAGCGTGGGCAGGACCCAGGTGAACTCGCCGAAGAAGCTCCTGGCCCAGCGCGGGGCGGGCAGGAAGCCGTTGCGGACGTTGAAGGAGGTCACGTACCAGAACATGATGATCGTGGCGACCCAGGCCAGGCTGCACCACAGGCAGAGCGAGTTGATCCGGTACAGCGACTGGAACTGGAGCCAGGTGCAGAACGCGACGCCGAAGAGCGTGCCCGCGTTGAAGGTCAGCCAGTACCACCGCGGGAAGGTGGCCCGCGCGAGCAGGCTCACGCCGACGCAGATCACGATGCCGTAGGCGACGAGCCCCATCATGGGGTTCGGGAAACCGAAGGCCGAGGCCTGCTCGCTCTTCATGATGTTGCCGCAGGAGACCACCGGGTTCAGGCTGCACCCCGGGACGAAGTTCGGGTTCTCCAGCAGCTTGAACTTGTCGATCGTGATGACCCACGCGGCAAGGAGACCCGCCGCACCCGTGATCACCAGCAGCACGGCGAGGGCGCGGCTGCCGCCGGCCGTCCGCACGGCGGCGGGGCGTTCCCGATCGGTCGGGACGTCCTTGACTGTCGTCTTGTTCATCACGCCGTTTCCGTAGCTTCGAAGGGGCCTGCGGGCAGGCTCATTGTGCCGCACGCGCCCGCTCGTCCATCGTTCGGTGGACATAAGAAGGTACGCACGGTCGTTCCGGAGTGTTCGGTTCGGCGGGAGGCTCGCCGTCATGACAACAGACGCGGACCGGCTCGTGGTGGACGTACGGGGACTGCGCAAGCGGTACGGGGACGTGACCGCCGTCGACGGCATCGATCTCGGCATCCGGCAGGGCGAGGTGTTCGGCCTGCTCGGACCGAACGGGGCGGGCAAGAGCACCACCGTGGAGATCCTCCAGGGCAACCGGCGGCGGGACGCGGGCGAGGTCTCCGTGCTCGGCTCGGACCCGGCGACCGCCACACGCGCGTGGCGGTCCCGTGTCGGAATCGTCTGGCAGGACGAATCCGCGCCCGCCGAGTTGACGGTGAGCGAGACAGTGAGGCATTTCTCCCGTTATTACCCGAATCCCCGTGATCCGGAGGAAGTCATCGGCCTGGTCGGTCTGGAGGAGAAGGCGGGCAGCAGGATCAAGTCGCTCTCGGGCGGCCAGCGGCGACGGCTCGACGTGGCCCTCGGCGTGATCGGCGGCCCCGAACTGCTGCTCCTGGACGAGCCGACGACGGGCTTCGACCCGGCGGCGCGACGGCAGTTCTGGGACCTGATCCGCAAGCTGGCCGACGAGGGCACGACGATCCTCCTGACCACGCACTACCTGGAGGAGGCGGAGGCCCTCGCGGACCGGCTGGCGGTCGTCGCGCGGGGCCGTGTCGTCGCCGAGGGCGACCCTGCCGCGCTTCGTGAGCGCTTCGGCACCGGGGCCACGGTCGAGTGGACGGAGGCCGACGGCAGCCCGCGCAGCGAACGCACGGACACCCCCACCAGGACCGTCGCCGCGCTCACGCGCCGCTTCGACGGGGAGATCCCGGGGCTCCGGGTGAGCCGCCCCACCCTGGAGGACGTCTATCTGCGACTGACCGGCCTGGAGGACGCGCGATGACCACGACCGACGTACGACCGGGCACGAAGAACGCGTCCGGCCGGCTGCCCGGCGCCTGGGGGCTGGGGCTGCGCCGCGGCGGCCTGGAGCTCCGGCAGTTCTTCCGCCAGCGCGACCAGGTGGTGTTCACCTTCGCCTTCCCGGTCGTCTTCCTGTTCCTGTTCGCGTCGATCTTCAGCGACGACGTGGCGGGCGCGGGCATCACCGCCTCCCAGCTGTACGTCCCGGCGATGATGGCCGCGGGCATCATGTCGACCAGCTTCCAGTCCCTCGGCATCTCGATCGCGATCGAGCGGGACGAGAAGGTGCTGCGCCGGCTGCGCGGGACACCGATGCCGCCGGCCGCGTACTTCCTCGGCAAGATATGGCTGGTTCTCGCGACCGGCGCCCTGGAGACGGCGGTCCTGCTGCTCGTCGGCACCACGCTGTACGACGTCGACCTGCCCTCGGACCCCGGCAAGTGGGCGGACTTCGCCTGGATCTTCGTGCTGGGGCTCACGGCCTGCGCCCTGCTCGGCATCGCGATCAGTACGGTCCCGAAGTCGGGCAGGAGCGCCACGTCGGTGGTCGTCCTGCCCTTCCTGGTCCTCCAGTTCATCTCCGGCGTCTACATCGCCATCGACACCATCCCCGACTGGATGCTGAACATCGGCGCGCTGTTCCCCCTCAAGTGGATGTGCCAGGGGCTGCGCGGGGTGTTCCTGCCCGAGTCCGCCAAGGTTCTCGAACAGGCGGGCGGCTGGGAGTTCGGGCGGATCGCCCTGGTGCTCGGGGCATGGTGCGTCGGAGGATTGCTGCTGTGCCTGCTGACCTTCCGCTGGAAGAACCGGCGCGACGGATGAGGACTCCGGCCGCGCGCCCCGACCCGGCGCCGGACGCGGTGCGTCCGGCGCCGGAGCCGAGCGGGGCTCAGGCGCATCCCGCGCCGGGCGGGGCCCGCGCTTCGAACACCTGGGAGCTCTCGTTCCGGCTCTGGGACTCGTACTTCGCGGTCGTGTGGGTGGCCACCCTGGTGTTCGTGCTCGGCACGGCCCACCCCGGGTTCCACGTCCGACTCGCGGCCGGCGGGCTCCTTCTGCTGCTGATCCCCTGGTATCTGCTGGTCGGGCGCCCGGTCCTCACCTCCGACGCCCCCGACGAGCGCCGCGCCCTCGGCTACATCGCGGGCGCGGTCCTGCTGTTCCTGCCTCCCGGAGTACTGGTCGGTGAGACCCGGCTGATGACCTTCGCGCTCATCCCCCAGTGCTTCAACGCGCTGCGGCTGCGCCGGGCACTCGCCGCCACGACCGTCATCAACATCGCGCCGGTGGCGGGCTGGGCCCTGCTGTGGTGGCCCGAGGGGCAGGTCCTCTTCTTCAACACGGTCTTCGCCATGGTCACGCTCGTGTTCTCGGTGGCCATGGGCAGCTGGATCATCCGCATCATGGAGCAGAGCCGGGAACGGGCCGCGCTGATCACCGAGTTGGACGCCAGCCGCCACGAGATCGCCCGGCTCTCGGCCGCGCACGGAGCGCTGGCCGAGCGCGAACGGTTCTCCAGGGAGATCCACGACACCCTCGCCCAGGGCTTCACCAGCCTGCTGATGCTGGTCCAGGCCGTAGAGGCCGAGCTCGACCACGACCTGCCGCAGGCCCGCCGCCATCTGGCCCTGATGGACGAGACCGCCCGGCAGAACCTCGCCGAGGCACGGGCCCTGGTGACCGGGGGCACCCCCGCCGACCTGGACGGCGCCACGCTGCCCGACGCGCTGCGCCGGCTGGCCGCCCGCCACGACGCGAGCGTCGACGTGACCGGCCCGGTACGGCCGCTGCCCGCGGGCCCCGAAGTGGTGATCCTCCGCTCGTGCCAGGAGGCGCTGACCAACGCCCGTAAGCACGCCGGGAGTTCCCCCGCCGTCGCGGTCACCCTGACCTACACCGCCGGCTCGCTGGCCCTCTCCGTACGCGACGACGGCAGGGGTTTCGACCCCGGTGTGCCGGTCGGCGGGTACGGGCTGGCGGGGCTGCGCGCACGGGCCGCCGAGGTGGGCGGTACCGCGCTGATCCGCAGCGCGCCGGGCGACGGCACGACCGTCGCCGTGTGCCTGCCTGTCCCCAGGAGTGACGCGTGATCCGGATCATCCTCGCCGACGACCATCCCGTCGTACGCGAAGGGCTGCGCGCGATGCTCAGCGCGGAACCCGATCTCGAGGTGGTCGCCGACGCGTCCAGCGGGCCCCGCGCGGAGGCGCTGGCCGCCGAACTCCGGCCCGACATCGTGCTCATGGACCTGCGGATGCCCGAGGGCGGGGGCGTCGACGCGATCGAGCGGATGACGCGGGCCGGGCTGCCCTGCCGGGTGATCGTGCTGACGACGTACGAGACGGACCGGGACATCCTGCGGGCGGTGGAGGCCGGGGCCGCGGGGTATCTGCTGAAGGATCTGCCCCGTGCCGAACTGGCGGACGCCGTACGGGCCGCCGCGCGGGGCGAGACCGTGCTGGCCCCGTCCGTCGCGGCCCGGCTGGTCGATCAGCTCCGTACCAGGCCGGAGCGGCCCCGCCTCTCCGTGCGGGAGACCGCCGTGCTGCGACTGGTGGCCGAGGGCTGCACGAACGCGGAGATCGGACGCCGGCTCTTCATCGGCGAGTCCACCGTGAAGACGCATCTGCTGCGGGCCTTCGGGAAGCTGGGAGTGGACGACCGGACGGCCGCCGTGACGAGCGCGATGCGCTTCGGGCTGCTGGAGTGAGGCTTCCCCGCCCTGCCCTGCCGCTCCCCCTCTCCGTGAACGCCGAAGCGTCCTCCGGCCCCTCCGGCGTTCACGGAGAGGGGCCGGGGTGGAGCCCCGGGGCCGGACGGACACCAGAAAGCGTCCGCCCGACACCGGGGCCCCGGGAGGATCCCGTCGCAAGAGGCGGCCCGGCACCCGGCCGGCCGGGAGACCGGCCCCGGCGGAGCGGCCGCGGGCCGCAGTCCCGCGAGATCGTGCACGTCGCCGGGCAGCGGTCACTTCGGCCACCGGCACAGCCGGGTGGCGCGCGGCGAAGCGGTCACGGGTGCGCTGCTCGCGGGGAGGACCCGCCTCAGCCCAGGCGCGACCGCAGCTCGGCCACGATCTCGCCGGTCCCGACCGCCGTCTGCTCCCCGGACTCCATGTCCTTGAGCTGCACGACACCCTCGGCGAGGTCACGCTCACCGGCGACGACCGTGAAGCGGGCCCCGCTGCGGTTCGCGTTCTTCATCGCGCCCTTCAGCCCCTTCGCGCCGTACGAGAAGTCGGCGGCGACACCGAGCCTGCGCAGTTCGGTGACCACACCGAAGAGCATCCGGCGGGCCTCCTCCCCGAGCGGCACCGCGAACACACTGGTGGCCGCGGGGAGTTCGAGCTCCACGCCCTCCGCCTCCAGCGCCAGCACCGTACGGTCGACGCCCAGCGCCCAGCCGACGGACGGCAGCGCGGGGCCGCCGATCATCTCGGACAGCCCGTCGTAGCGGCCGCCGCCGCCGACCGCGGACTGCGAGCCGAGACCGTCGTGCACGAACTCGAAGGTGGTGCGCGTGTAGTAGTCCAGACCGCGCACCAGCTTCGGGTCGTCCTCGAAGGAGACGCCCGCGGCCGTGATCAGGTCGCGCACCTCCTCGTGGTACGCCTTGCAGCCGTCGCACAGGTAGTCACGCAGCAGCGGCGCCCCGCCCAGCTGCTTCTGGACGTCCTCCCGCTTGTCGTCGAGGACGCGCAGCGGGTTGATCTCCGCGCGGCGCAGCGTCTCCTCGTCGAGGTCCAGGCCGCGCAGGAAGTCCTGCAGCGCGGTCCGGTACACGGGACGGCACTCCTTGTCGCCCAGGCTGTTCAGCAGGATGCGGAAGTTCCGCAGACCCAGCGAGCGGTACGCCTGGTCGGCCAGGATGATGAGTTCGGCGTCGAGCGCCGGGTCCTCGGCTCCGATCGCCTCGGCGCCCACCTGGGAGAAGTGGCGGTAACGGCCCTTCTGGGGGCGCTCGTAGCGGTAGTACGAGCCCGAGTACCAGAGCTTGACGGGGAGGTTGCCGGTCTTGTGCAGGTTGGCCTCGAGGGCCGCGCGCAGCACTGAGGCGGTGCCCTCCGGACGCAGGGCCAGCCTGTCGCCGCCCTTGGTCTCGAAGGCGTACATCTCCTTGGTCACGATGTCGGTGGACTCACCGACACCGCGGGCGAACAGTTCGACGTTCTCGAAACCGGGCGTCTCGACGTAGCCGTAGCCGGAGTTGCGCAGCGGGGCCGCGATGGCCTCGCGTACCGCGAGGTACTTGGCGCTGTCCGGCGGAATGAGGTCGTACGTGCCCTTGGGGGCCCTGAAGGTGCTCACGGAAGTCTGGTCACATTCCTCGTCGAGGAGCGGAGTTCGGGTCCGCTCCCAGGCCGGCGGCCACCTGCCGCAGATACGGATTGGTGGCGCGCTCCTGGCCGATGGTCGTCTGGGAGCCGTGGCCGGACAGCACCACGGTCGAGTCGTCGAGCGGCAGGCACACACGGCCCAGCGAGTCGAGCATCTCGTCCATGCTGCCGCCCGGCAGGTCGGTGCGTCCGATGGAGCCGGCGAAGAGCAGATCCCCGGAGAAGAACACGGACGGGATGTCCGCGCTCTCGGGCATCCGGAACGTCACCGACCCCTTCGTATGGCCCGGCGCGTGCGCGACGGAGAGGTCGAGGCCCGCCAGCTTCAGCTCCGCGCCGTCGGTCAGCGTCCGCACGTCGTCGGGCTCCCCCACGGTCAGCTCGCCCATCAGCGGCATGCCGATGGACCGGCCGAGCGCCTTCTCGGGGTCGCTCATCATGTACCGGTCCTCGGGGTGGATCCAGGCCGGCACGTCGTGCGCTCCGCACACCGGGACGACCGAGGCGACGTGATCGATGTGGCCATGGGTGAGGATGACCGCGACGGGCTTGAGCCGATGCTTCTTGAGTGCGTCCTCGACTCCCTGGGCGGCCTGATGGCCCGGGTCGATGATCACGCACTCCTCACCCGCGGCGGGGGCGACCAGGTAACAGTTGGTCCCCCAGGCCCCGGCGGGGAACCCGGCAATGAGCACGATCGTCCTTCGTGGTGGCGTACGCGTGAGTGTCGTACGGGCGGGTGGCTGTGGATCAGAGCCTACCGGCGCTGCCGATTCCTCAGCTAACCCATATACGGTACGGGGCACACGCAGGCGGTCGGCTCAGGCGACGCACGCGTCCCACTCGACGTACGAGACGCACGAGGAGAAACCCGGTGGTCAGCCAGGAACAGCGGCGGCGTCAGCTCGCCCGGGAGAAGTTCTTGCGACAGCAGCAGCGCCGCACATCCGCTCGACGAAGGACCCATACACGTAACGCGGTGATCGCGGCGGTCGTCGGCGTGGTCGTCGCGGGCGGTGCGACGGCGTACGCGACCGGGGTCTTCGAGAGCGACGGCAAGAAGGCCAACGCGGGCGCCGAGGCGACGCCCAGCGCGACGCCGACGAGCAAGGCACCCGATCCGTGCCAGAAGCCCGCAGAGGGCCAGGTGAAGTCGCTCACGTGGAAGAAGGAGCCGGCGGTCACCATCGACAAGGCCTCCGCCTACACCATGAAGATGGCGACGACCTGCGGCGACATCGACATCGCTCTCAAGGCGTCCGCCGCCCCGCACACGGTGAACTCGTTCGCGTTCCTCGCCGGCAAGGGCTACTTCGACCACACCAAGTGCCACCGGCTCACCACCAACGGGATCTACGTCCTTCAGTGCGGTGACCCGACGGCCCAGGGCAGCGGCGGACCCGGCTACACGATCCCGGACGAGAACCTGAAGGACAAGACGCTCAAGGGCAACGTGTACCCGGCGGGCACGATCGCCATGGCCAACACCGGGCAGAAGCACACCGGCGGCAGCCAGTTCTTCCTGGTGTACCAGGACAGTCAGCTTCCGCCCAGCTACACACCGTTCGGAACTATTTCCAAGTCCGGCATGACGGTCCTCAAGAAGATCGCGGCCGCCGGCGAGAGCACGGGCCAGGGCGACGGCGCACCGAACGCGACTGTCGTCGTCAACAAGCTGACCGTGACGAAATCCTGACCGCCAGCTGCTGAATTTCGGTCGCGCGGGATGCGGACAGCCGCCCCGCCGGTCGCCTATGTTGGCCGTGACGAAACTGTGGACGATGCCAGGGGGCGCTGAAGCCCCACACAGGCATCATGTGGAGGAGGCGCTGTGAGCAGCGACCCGTGGGGCCGCGTCGACGAGACGGGGACCGTGTACGTGCGTACGGCCGACGGCGAGCAGGTCGTCGGTTCCTGGCAGGCCGGCACCCCTGATGAGGCGCTGGCCTACTTCGAGCGCAAGTACGAAGGCCTGGTTGTCGAGATCGGCCTCCTCGAAAAGCGAGTGAAGACCACCGACCTGTCGGCGAAGGACGCCCAGACCGCCATCGATCACATCCGCGGGCAGGTGGACGCCCACCACGCGGTCGGTGATCTGGACGCGCTGAAGGTGCGGCTGGACAAGCTCGTGGAGACCGTCGACGCGCGCCGCGAGGAACGCAAGGTCCAACGGGCCAAGCAGTCCGACGAGGCGCGGCACTCCAAGGAGGCGCTGGTCGTCGAGGCCGAGGAGCTGGCGCAGAGCGACCAGTGGCGGGCGGCCGGTGAGCGGCTGCGCGCGCTGGTGGACACGTGGAAGGGGCTGCCGCGACTCGACCGCAAGTCGGACGACGAGCTGTGGCACCGCTTCTCGCATGCCCGCTCGGCGTTCTCCAAGCGGCGCAAGGCGCACTTCGCGTCACTGGACGCGCAGCGCGAGGAGGCCCGCAAGACCAAGGAGAAGCTGGTCGCCGAGGCCGAGTCGCTGTCCGGCTCGTCGGACTGGGGCCCGACGGCGGCCCGTTACCGCGAGCTGATGGCGGACTGGAAGGCCGCGGGCCGTGCCCAGCGCGAGCACGAGGACGACCTGTGGAACCGCTTCCGCGGCGCCCAGGACGTGTTCTTCGCGGCGCGCAGCTCGGTCTTCGCCGAGCGCGACGCGGAGCAGACGGAGAACCTGAAGCTCAAGGAGGAGCTGGCCGAGGAGGCCGAGAAGCTCGTCCCGGTGCAGGACCTGAAGGCGGCTCGTGCGGCCTTCCGTTCCCTCAACGAGCGCTGGGAGGCCATCGGCCACGTGCCGCGCGACGCCCGCCCGAAGGTCGAGGGCCGGATGCACGCGGTGGAGCGGGCTCTCCAGGAGTCGGAGGAGACCGAGTGGCGCCGGACGAACCCTGAGGCACGCGCGCGTGCCGAGGGTCTGACCGGTCAGCTTCAGGCTGCCGTGGACAAGCTCCAGGGCCAGATCGAGGCGGCGCGCTCCGCGGGCAACACCGCGAAGGCCGACAAGCTCCAGAAGGAGCTGGACGGCCGTCAGGCGCTGCTGGACCAGGCTCTGAAGGGTCTTCACGAGTTCGGCGGCTGACACGCCGCAGACACGCGAAGGGGCTCCCGTACGGTCCGTACGGGAGCCCCTTCGCGTGTCTGCGCCCGGCTGTCCGTCCGCGCCCGGCCGTGTGGCCGGGCGCGGACGGCGGGCGTCAGGCCTCGGAGGGCCTGCGGGCCGATGTCACGCGGTACACGTCGTAGACGCCCTCGACGCCTCGTACGGCCTTCAGGACGTGCCCCAGGTGCTTGGGGTCGCCCATCTCGAAGGTGAACCGGGAGGTGGCGACCCGGTCGCGGGAGGTCTGGACGGCCGCGGACAGGATGTTGACGTGCTGGTCGGACAGGACGCGGGTGACGTCCGACAGCAGCCGGGACCGGTCCAGGGCCTCGACCTGTATGGCGACCAGGAAGACCGAGGACTGGGTGGGCGCCCACTCGACCTCGAGGATGCGTTCGGGCTCGCGCGAGAGCGAGTCGACGTTGACGCAGTCGCTGCGGTGGACCGAGACGCCGCTGCCGCGGGTGACGAACCCGATGATCGGGTCGCCCGGCACCGGCGTGCAGCAGCGGGCGAGCTTGACCCACACGTCGTCGACGCCCTTGACGACCACCCCGGGGTCGTTGTTGCTGCGCCGCTTGCGGCCACGGCCCCGAGCGGACGGTACGGCCTCGTCCATCTCCTCGGTGGCCGCCTCCTCGCCGCCGAGCGCCTGGACGAGCTTCTGGACGACGCTCTGGGCGGTGACATGACCCTCGCCGATCGCCGCGTACAGCGACGAGATGTCGGGGTAGCGCATCTCGTGCGCGAGGGTGACCAGGGAGTCGCCGGTGAGGATCCGCTGGATCGGCAGGTTCTGCTTGCGCATCGCGCGGGCGATGGCGTCCTTGCCGTGCTCGATCGCCTCGTCACGGCGTTCCTTGGAGAACCACGCGCGGATCTTGTTGCGGGCCCGCGGCGACTTCACGAAGCCTAGCCAGTCGCGGGAGGGGCCCGCGCCGGCCGCCTTGGAGGTGAAGACCTCCACCAGGTCGCCGTTGTCCAGGGTCGATTCGAGGGGCACCAGGCGGCCGTTGACCCGTGCTCCTATCGTCCGGTGGCCGACCTCCGTGTGGACCGCGTACGCGAAGTCCACCGGTGTCGCACCGGCCGGAAGCGCTATGACGTCGCCCTTGGGCGTGAAGACGAAGACCTCGTTGCGCGACAGGTCGAAGCGCAGCGACTCCAGGAACTCGCTGGGGTCCTCGGTCTCCTTCTGCCAGTCGAGCAACTGGCGCAGCCACGCCATGTCGTTGACGGTGTCCTGGCCCGCGCTGCCCTTGGCCGCCCGGGGCACGTCGGTGCGGATCTTGGAGGAGCCGGCGACGGTCTCCTGCTTGTACTTCCAGTGCGCGGCGATGCCGTACTCGGCACGGCGGTGCATGTCGAACGTACGGATCTGGAGTTCGACGGGCTTGCCGTTGGGGCCGATCACCGTCGTGTGCAGCGACTGGTACATGTTGAACTTCGGCATCGCGATGTAGTCCTTGAACCGGCCGGGGACCGGGTTCCATCGCGCGTGCACGGTGCCGAGTGCCGCGTAGCAGTCGCGGACGGTGTCCACGAGGACGCGGATGCCCACCAGGTCGTAGATCTCCGCGAAGTCACGGCCGCGGACGATCATCTTCTGGTAGACGCTGTAGTAGTGCTTCGGGCGGCCGGTGACGGTCGCCTTGATGCGGGCCGCGCGCAGGTCGGACTGGACCTCGTCGGTCACTATGGCGAGGTACTCGTCGCGCTTGGGGGCGCGCTCGGCGACCAGGCGCACGATCTCGTCGTACATCTTGGGGTAGAGGATCGCGAAGGCGAGGTCCTCCAGCTCCCACTTGATGGTGTTCATGCCCAGGCGGTGGGCGAGCGGCGCGTAGATCTCCAGGGTCTCGCGCGCCTTCTTCTCCTGCTTCTCGCGCTTGAGATAGCGCATGGTGCGCATGTTGTGCAGGCGGTCGGCGAGCTTGATGACCAGGACGCGGGGGTCCTTGGCCATCGCCACGACCATCTTGCGCACGGTCTCGGCCTGGGCGGCCTCGCCGAACTTGACCTTGTCCAGCTTGGTGACGCCGTCGACGAGCAGCCCGACCTGGTCGCCGAAGTCGCGGCGCAGGGTGTCGAGGCCGTACTCGGTGTCCTCGACCGTGTCGTGCAGAAGGCCGGCCATGAGCGTCGCCGGGTCCATGCCCAGCTCGGCGAGGATGGTGGTGACGGCGAGCGGGTGCGTGATGTACGGGTCGCCGCTCTTGCGCTTCTGGCCGCGGTGCCAGCGCTCGGCGACCTGGTACGCCTTCTCGATCTGCCGGAGCGTCGACGTCTCGATCTTGGGGTCGTTGCTGCGGACTATGCGCAGCAACGGTTCCAGAACCGGGTTGTACGGGTTCGAGCGCTGGACGCCGAGACGGGCGAGGCGGGCTCGGACGCGGTTGGAGGAGCCGCCGGAGCGGGTGGGCTGCGCTGCCGTGGGACGGACCGCCGGGGTGTTCGCGGGGCGCTCGGGCGACACCGGCTTGGGACGTGCTCCCTCGGCCGCAGCTCCGTCGGGCGCGGACTGGGCGTGCTCGACCGGCCCGCTCGCTCCGTTTTGTGCGGGCTTCTCCGCGGCACCCGGGGCGGGCTCGGGCTGGGTGGAGGCGGTTCGCCCCAGGCGTTCCGCGCTGGGGGCGAGTGGCTGGGCCTCGTCTGGCAAGAGGGCTCCTCGTGCGCGATCCGGGTCCCCCGGTCAGGCTCCGGAAACCCCATGGTAGCGATCCTTCGCGCCGGACTCGCTGTCGGCCGCCGGCAGCGGCCACGTAGGGGAAACGCCGGAGGCGGGCGCCGGATTCCTCCGGGCCCGCCTCCAGGGTGTCCTACGGGTGCCTCAGGCCTTTCGGGGGCCTTTCCGGGAGCGGACTCCCGGGTGGCGCGCACGCGGTCCTCAGACCGTCAGGAGCGCCTCCAGGGGAGCCCCGGCCAGGGCCGGCTCCAGACGGCCGCGGCCGCCCAGGAAACCGAGCTCCATCAGCACGGCGACGCCCGCGACCTCGGCGCCCGCCCGGCGGATGAGCTGGAGCGAGGCCTCGGCGGTGCCACCGGTGGCGAGGACGTCGTCGACGACCAGCACGCGGTCGGCCGCGCTCAGGTCCTCGGCGTGCACCTCGATCTCGGCGGAGCCGTACTCCAGGTCGTACGCCTGCGACAGGGTCGCTCCGGGGAGCTTGCCCGCCTTGCGCACGGGGATGAAGCCGATCCCCGCGTGGACGGCGACCGGGGCCCCGAGGATGAAGCCTCGGGCCTCCAGACCGACGATCTTGGTGGCGCCGTTGCGCACGGCGATGTCCGCCAGGGCGCCGGTCAGGGCGCCGAACGCGGCCGGGTCGGCCAGGAGCGGGGTGATGTCCTTGAACATCACTCCCGGCTCCGGGTAGTCGGCCACGTCACGGATACGGCTGGTCAGTAGCTCTTCGATGCCGGTCATCGGCGCTTCCCCGAGGGCCGGCCGCGACCGCGGGCGCGGGACGCGGGCTGGTTACGGGGGCCGACGACCGCCGGGGTGACGTCGTCCGGCTCGTCGTCCTCGTACGACGGCTCGGTGGCCTGCGGCTCCAGGGACTCGCCCTTGGCGGCCGCCTGGGCCCGCTTGGCGAGGACCCGCTTGCGCAGGGCCTTCATCTCCGGCTCGCGCTCCTTGAGGTCGGCGACGAGCGGCGTGGCGATGAAGATCGAGGAGTACGCACCGGCCGCGAGACCGACGAACAGCGACAGCGAGATGTCGTTGAGCATGCCGGCTCCGAGCACACCGCCGCCGATGAACAGCAGGCCGGCGACCGGCAGGAGCGCGACCACCGTGGTGTTGATGGAACGCACCAGGGTGCTGTTGATCGAGCGGTCGGCGACGTCGCTGTAGGTCCAGCGGGTCTGCTTGGTGATGTCCTTCGTCTGCTCCTTGAGGCTGTCGAAGACGACGACCGTGTCGTAGAGCGAGTAACCGAGGATCGTGAGCAGACCGATCACGGTGCCCGGGGTGACCTCGAAGCCGACCAGGGCGTAGATGCCGACCGTGATGGTGATGTCGTGGATCAGGGCCACCAGGGCGGCGATGGCCATGCGCCACTCGAAGGCGATCGCCAGGTAGATCACGACCAGGACCATGAAGATCGCCAGGCCCTCCCAGGCCTTGTTGGCGATCTGGTCACCCCAGCTCGGACCGACCAGGTCGGCGTTGATGTCCTCGGCGTTGACCTTCAGGTCCGCGGCGAGCTTCTGCTTGATCGTGTCGGACTTGTCGGTGTCGATACCGGCGATCTGGATGCGCAGGCCGCCCTTGCCGAGCTGCTGGACGATCGCGTCGTGGCCGGAGGCCTCCTCCGCGAACGTCTCGGCCTGGCTCACCGAGACGCTGCTCTTCTCGGTGGTGGTGAAGACGGCGCCGCCCTGGAACTCGATGCCCATGTTCAGGCCGCGCACCGTCAGGCCGAGGATGGCCGTGATGGTGATCAGGATCGAGATGCCGTACCAGATCTTGCGCTTGCCGACGAAGTCGTAGCCGATCTCACCGCGGTGGAGCCGGGCGCCGAGGGTGCCGAGTTTCGACATCTCACGCCTCCTTCGTGTCGACGGGGGCGGACGCGCGACGGGTGCGGCGCAGCGGCGGCTTGGCGCCCAGTCGCTTCGGGTCCAGGCCGGACCAGCTGTGACCCTCCGCGAAGAACTTCCTGCGGGCGAGGATCGTCATCAGCGGCTTGGTGAAGAAGAACACGACGACGACGTCGAGCACCGTGGTCAGACCGAGGGTGAACGCGAAGCCCTGGACCTTGCCGACGGTGACGATGAAGAGCACCGCGGCGGCCAGGAACGACACGAAGTCGGAGACCAGGATGGTGCGCCGGGCGCGGGGCCAGGCACGCTCGACGGCCGGGCGCAGGGTGCGGCCCTCGCGGATCTCGTCACGGATGCGTTCGAAGAACACGATGAACGAGTCCGCGGTGATACCGATCGCGACGATCGCACCGCAGACGGCCGGGAGGTTCAGCGCGAAGCCGATGGCCGGGCCGAGCAGCGCCATGAGCACGTAGGTGAGGATCGCCGAGACGCCCAGGGACGCGATGGCGATGACCGACAGGCCCCGGTAGTAGATCACCAGGTAGAGGACGACCAGGGCGAGACCGATGGCGCCCGCGATCAGACCGGCGTGCAGCTGCTCGCCACCGAGCGCGGCGGTCACCGTGGTGACGCTGGACTCCTTGAAGCTGAGCGGCAGGGCGCCGTACTTCAGCATGTTGGCCAGGTCTTCGGCCTCGGTCTGGGTGAAGCTGCCGGAGATCTCAGCGGGGCCGCTCAGCGACTGGCCGACCGACGGGTCGGAGACGACCTGGCCGTCGAGGACGATCGCGAACTGGTTCTGCGGCTGCTGGTTCTGGGCGAGCTTGCCGGTGATGGCGGCGAACTTCTTGGAGCCACCGGACGTGAAGTCCATGGTGACCTTCCAGCCCGCGGCGGTCTGCGTGTCGAAGAGCGCGCCGGCCTTCTTGATGTCCGTGCCGGCCACCTCGGCCGGGCCGAGGATGTACTTCTGCCACTCACCCGCGGAGTTCTTGTCCTGGCCGCAGGCCACGATCGGGTCGGTCGGCTTGGTGCCGGCACCGGCCTTGGCACGGACCGACTTGTCGGTGCAGTCGATCGCGGCGTACTCGGCCTGAAGCTTGGCGATCGCCGGGTCAACGCCGGCGCTCGCGGACGGCGAGGCGGAGGCCGAGGCGCTCGGGGTGCTGCTCGCGGACGGCGAGGAGCCCGCCTTCAGGGCGTCGGTGACCACGCGGCCCTGGGTGGTGGCGGAGGCCGACGGCGTCACGGAGGACGAGGAGGACGGGGTCGCCTTGTCCTCGGCCTTGCCGGAGGCGCTGCTGGAGGCGCTCGGCGACGGGCTGGACGACGCCGCCGCCCCGGAGACGTCGGTGGTCAGCACGGGACGGAAGTAGAGCTTGGCGGTGGTGCCGACCTGCGCGCGGGCCTGCTCCGAGTTCGTGCCCTTGGGGATGTTGACAATGATGTTGTCGGATCCCTGGGTCTGAACCTCGGCCTCGGAGACACCGAGACCGTTGACACGGCGGTTCATGATGTCGACCGCGGTGTCCATGTTGGTCTTGTTGATCGCGTTGGGCTGGCCCGGCTCGTTCTTCGCCGTGAGCGTGATGCTCGTGCCGCCGGCGAGATCGATGCCAAGACGCGGAGTGGTGTGCCCGGAGGCGAACATCCCTCCGGTGAGCGCCGCGATGGCGATCAGGATCAGGGCCAGCGAGCGCCCCGGCCTGCTCTGGGCGCTCGCGCTCCGGCCCTTCTTCGGTGCTGCCACCTTCTCGTACTCCCTCTCGGGCCGCCCTGCGCCGGGTGAGCGCGGAACGGCCATGCCATGGTGTCGGGACTCCGTGCGAGAACAGCACGTCCCGGGAGGTGTGCGGCGCGAGCGGATCGGGCCGTGCTCCCGGGTCGTGACTACTTCGCGTCGGCCCCGCCGTCGGTCTTCTTCGGCTCCGCGTCGTCGGCGACGGCCTCGTCGGCCTTCGCCGCGACGGTCTCGTCGGCAGGCTTGTCAGCCGCGTCCTTCTTGCCGAGGTCGAGGGGCTTGTCGTCGGAGGCGTCGGAAGAGGCGTCGGCGGCGGGCTCGTCGGTCTCGGTGAGGGAGGAGGCGTCGTCCGGCACGACGGTTCCGTCGGCCTTCAGGTCGTGCTCGATGCCGTGAACGATGCGGTTGTACTCGTCGTCCGTGAGGACGGCGCCGATCGCGTTCTTCGCGAAGAGCAGGTCGACGCCCGGGGCGGCGTCGAGGAGGACCGTGTCCTCGTTGACCTCCTTGACGGTGGCATACATACCGCCGATCGTGCGCACGCCCGAGCCTGGCTGCAGCTCATTGCGCATGGAAGCCGCCTGCTGCTGCTTCTTCTTGGCCGACCGGGTCATCAGGAACATGGCCCCGATGAGCACGATGAACGGGAGGAGGGTCAGAGGACTCACGGGTCGGGACTTCCTTCTTCAACCGCAAAGGTGAGCGGCCTGCTGGATGGGGGTATGTATGCCGTCGACAAGGGCGGCATCGGCGGAGTCTAAGCGAGTCCGCACTCAGGGAACAACGCTCAGCATGGCACCGGGGTTCCTGCCCCGGTCCGTACGCACGCCGTCACGCCCCGAACAGGTCTTCTTGTCCGTTTCCGCCTGCCGAACGGCGGGGCGGCGTGAGGCCGAGATGCGCCCATGCCGCGGGTGTCGCCACCCGGCCACGGGGAGTGCGTGCGAGGAGTCCCTCCCGTACGAGGAAGGGCTCGGCGACCTCCTCCACGGTCTCACGCTCCTCCCCCACGGCGACAGCAAGTGTGGACAATCCGACAGGGCCGCCGCCGAAAAGCTTGATCAGGGCTTCGAGAACTCCGCGGTCGAGCCGGTCCAGACCCCGCGCGTCGACCTCGTAGACCTTCAGGGCCGCGGAGGCGATCTCCCTGGTGATGATCCCGTCCGCTCTGACCTGCGCGTAGTCGCGCACGCGGCGCAGCAGGCGGTTGGCGATACGGGGCGTGCCACGGGAGCGGCCGGCGATCTCCGCGGCGCCCTCGGCGCCGATCTCGACGTCCAGAAGGCCGGCGGAGCGGTGGACGACCCGCTCCAGTTCGGCCGGTTCGTAGAACTCCATGTGCGCGGTGAAGCCGAAGCGGTCGCGCAGCGGCGGGGGCAGCAGTCCCGCGCGGGTGGTGGCGCCGACCAGCGTGAACGGGGGCAGCTCCAGCGGGATGGCGGTGGCGCCGGGGCCCTTGCCGACGATGACGTCGACGCGGAAGTCCTCCATCGCCATGTAGAGCATCTCCTCGGCGGGCCGGGACATGCGGTGGATCTCGTCGAGGAAGAGGACCTCGCCCTCCTGGAGGGAGGAGAGGATCGCGGCGAGGTCGCCGGCGTGCTGGATGGCGGGGCCGCTGGTGATGCGGATGGGGGCGCCCATCTCGGCCGCGATGATCATGGAGAGGGTGGTCTTGCCGAGGCCGGGGGCGCCGGAGAGCAGCACGTGGTCGGCGGTGGCCCCGCGCGCGCGTGCGGCACGCAGGACCAGGTCGAGCTGCTCGCGGACCTTCTCCTGGCCGATGAACTCGTCCAGGTCCTTGGGGCGCAGCGCGGCCTCGACGGCCTGGTCCTCTCCGTCGGCGACCGATCGCACCAGCCGCTCCGCGGTGGCGCCGACGAGCCGCTCGTCAGCGGCTTCGTCTGTCGTGTCGTCCCAGTTCATCGGTGGTGCCTCGCGGTCTCGTGGTGGTGGTGCGGTCGGCGGTGCGGCGGGCGCGGCCCGCACCGGGGCGCGCGCCCGTCCCGGGGGGCCCGGGCCGTTCAGCGTGTCCGGTTCAGGGTCTGCAGGGCGGCCCGGAGGAGCCGGCCGACCTGCGGGGTGCCCTCGGCGGCCTCGGCCTGCGGGGCGACGGCGGCGACCGCCTCGTCGGCCTCGCGGGTCGCGTACCCGAGGCCGATGAGCGCGGCGTGCAGCTGGTCGCGCCAGCCGGCGGTGACCGCCGTGCCGATGGCGGGGCCGCCGGGGCCGAGGGGCTCGCCGAGCCGGTCCTTGAGGTCCAGCAGCAGCTTCTGGGCGCCCTTCTTGCCGATGCCGGGAACGGCGATGAGGGCCTTCTCGTCGCCGGTGGACACGGCACGGCGCAGGGCGTCGGGGCTGTGCACGGCGAGCATCGCCTGGGCCAGGCGCGGGCCGACGCCGCTCGCGGTCTGGAGCAGCTCGAAGACCTGGCGTTCGTCGTCGTCGGCGAAGCCGTAGAGGGTGAGCGAGTCCTCGCGGACGACGAGGGAGGTGGCGAGCTTGGCCTGCTGCCCCGTGCGGAGCCCCGAGAGCGTGTTGGGCGAGCACTGGACGGCGATGCCGATGCCGCCGACCTCGACGACCGCGGAGTCGGGGGCGAGGGCGGCGACCGGGCCGCTGACGAAGGCGATCATGCGGTACGGCCTTTCGATGCTTGGTGCGAGGCGTGCGCGGCTGCGGCCTGCTGAAGTCTGTTCTGCGCGACGGCCCGGTCGGGGCCGATCCGCGCGGCGGCCTGCTGAAGTCTGGTCTGGGCGGGGGCGCGCCAGATGTGGCAGATGGCGAGCGCGAGGGCGTCCGCCGCGTCGGCGGGCTTGGGCGGCGCCGAGAGCCGGAGCAGCCGGGTGACCATCGCGCCGACCTGGGCCTTGTCCGCGCGTCCGCTGCCGGTGACGGCGGCCTTGACCTCGCTCGGGGTGTGCAGGGCGACGGGGATGCCGCGCCGGGCCGCGCAGAGCATGGCGACGGCGCTGGCCTGGGCGGTGCCCATCACGGTCCGGACGTTGTGCTGGCTGAACACGCGCTCCACGGCGACGTACTCGGGTTCGTACTCGTCGAGCCACCGCTCGATCCCCTGCTCGACGGCGACCAGGCGAAGGCCCAGCTCGGCGTCCGCGGGGGTGCGTACGACTCCGACGCCGAGCATGGTCAGGGGCCGCCCGGCGACTCCTTCGACCACCCCGACACCGCACCGGGTCAGCCCGGGGTCGACACCCAGTACCCGCACCCGGGCCCTCCTTCGATCGCGCACGTCGTCACCGGGGGTATCCCCGGTTCGTGCAGGCTATCGGGTGCCACTGACAGAGCGACGGGCCGACGGGGGGGGTGTCCCGTCGGCCCGTCGCTTCGAGCAAGCCCTCGGTCAGGCGTCGACCTTCTCCATGACCTCGTCGCTGACGTCGAAGTTGGCGAAGACGTTCTGCACGTCGTCGCTGTCCTCCAGGGCGTCGATCAGCTTGAAGATCTTCCGGGCGCCCTCCTCGTCGAGCTCGACCTGCATGGTCGGGACGAAGTTGGCGTCGGCGGAGTCGTAGTCGATGCCGGCTTCCTGGAGCGCGGTGCGCACCGCGACCAGGTCGGTGGCCTCGGACAGGACCTCGAAGGACTCACCGAGGTCGTTGACCTCCTCGGCGCCCGCGTCGAGCACGGCACCGAGGACGTCGTCCTCGGCCAGCTCGCCCTTGGGGACGATGACGACGCCCTTGCGGTTGAACAGGTACGAGACGGAGCCGGGGTCGGCCATGTTCCCGCCGTTGCGGGTCATGGCGACGCGGACGTCAGAGGCCGCGCGGTTGCGGTTGTCGGTGAGGCACTCGATGAGCACGGCGACACCGTTCGGGCCGTAACCCTCGTACATGATCGTCTCGTAGTCCGCGCCACCGGCCTCGAGACCGGCGCCGCGCTTGACCGCGGAGTCGATGTTCTTGTTCGGGACCGAGCTCTTCTTGGCCTTCTGGATGGCGTCGAACAGCGTCGGATTGCCGGACACGTCGGCGCCGCCCGTGCGGGCCGCGACCTCGATGTTCTTGATCATCTTCGCGAAGAGCTTGCCGCGCTTGGCGTCGATCACGGCCTTCTTGTGCTTCGTCGTAGCCCATTTAGAGTGGCCGGACATCTGCCTGTCTCCTTCGCGTAACCCAACCTGTACGGACTCCCCCAGACATTGGGAGCCTGGGAAGACCCCACAGATCCTACAAGGACGCCGGTGTCCGGTTCGCGCGCACCATGTCGACGAACAAACCGTGGACACGGTGGTCGCCCGTCAGCTCCGGGTGGAACGACGTGGCGAGCGCGTTTCCCTGGCGTACCGCGACGATGTGGCCCTCATGCTCGGCGAGCACCTCGGCCTCGGCGCCCACGGACTCGACCCAGGGGGCGCGGATGAAGACGCCCTCTACAGGATCGCCCTCGACGCCCTCGACGTCGACCGCCGCCTCGAAGGACTCGTTCTGCCGTCCGAAGGCGTTGCGGCGCACGATCATGTCGATGCCGCCGATGGTCTCCTGGCCCGAGCGCGGGTCGAGGATCTTGTCGGCGAGCATGATCATGCCGGCGCAGGTGCCGTAGACGGGCAGGCCGTCGCGGACCCGCGCGCGCAGCGGTTCCATCACTCCGAAGAGGACCGCCAGCTTGGAGATGGTGGTGGACTCGCCGCCGGGGATGACCAGACCGTCGATCTCGGCGAGCTCCTCGGGACGCCGCACCGGCCTGGCCACGGCGTCCGCCGCGGCCAGGGCGATGAGGTGTTCCCGTACGTCGCCCTGGAGAGCCAGGACGCCAATGACAGGAGTGCTCATGTGACTACCAGCCGCGGTTGGCGTAGCGCTCGGTCTCGGGGAGGGTGTCGCAGTTGATGCCGACCATGGCCTCGCCGAGGTTGCGGGACGCGTCCGCGATGATCTTCGGGTCGTCGTAGAAGGTGGTGGCCTTCACGATGGCGGCGGCGCGCTTGGCCGGGTCGCCGGACTTGAAGATGCCGGAGCCGACGAAGACGCCCTCGGCGCCGAGCTGACGCATGAGCGCGGCGTCGGCGGGGGTGGCGACACCACCGGCGGAGAACAGCACGACCGGGAGCTTGCCGAGCTCGGCGACCTCCTTGACGATCTCGTACGGGGCGCGCAGCTCCTTGGCGGCGGCGTACAGCTCGTTGTTGTCGAAGCCGCGCAGCCGGGCGATCTCGTTCTTGATCTGGCGCAGGTGGCGGACGGCCTCGACGACGTTGCCGGTGCCGGCCTCGCCCTTGGAGCGGATCATGGCCGCGCCCTCGGCGATACGGCGCAGGGCCTCGCCCAGGTTGGTGGCACCGCAGACGAAGGGGGTGGTGAACGCCCACTTGTCGGAGTGGTTGACCTCGTCGGCCGGGGTGAGGACCTCGGACTCGTCGATGTAGTCGACGCCGAGGGACTGAAGGACCTGGGCCTCGACGAAGTGGCCGATGCGGGACTTGGCCATCACCGGGATGGAGACCGCCTCGATGATCTCCTCGATCATGTTCGGGTCCGACATCCGGGCGACGCCGCCGTCCTTGCGGATGTCGGCGGGGACCCGCTCCAGGGCCATGACGGCCACGGCGCCGGCGTCCTCGGCGATCTTCGCCTGCTCGGCGTTGACCACATCCATGATCACGCCGCCCTTGAGCTGCTCGGCCATGCCTCGCTTGACGCGGGCGGTACCGATCGCAGTGTTCTCGGCGGAGTTGGGGAGGGTGCTGGACACGGGTTGACCTCACTCGGTGAAAGAGGATTTCTGCAGCTCCGAGGAAACGCGAGACGACCAGTCCACTGCAAGGGCCAATGGGGAGTCGGTGGATCGTTTTCGTTCCGGCCACCGGTGTACATCAGTTCGTCGGGCGGTCCGCCAGAGCCGTCGGGGGCTCGTCGTCCATCTCGAAGGCCATGGGGAACGGGGCGTGGCCCGCGAGGCGGAACCAGCGGACCTTGCGGTGCCGGCGCAGGGCGCGCGCGGCACGTACGGCGTCGTTGTGGAAGCGCCGCGCCATCGGCACCCGGCGCACGGCCTGGGCCAGCTCGCCGGCCGCCTCCTCGCCGCCGGGCACCTCGCGTACCGCCTCGACCTGCTGGGGCTCCCCGAACACCGCGCGCAGGGCCTGGCTCAGCTCGCTCTCGGCCACCTCGCGCTGCTCCTCCTCGGCCTGCCGGGCCGCGTGCGCCGCTTCGTAGAGCACGATCGAGGCGGCCGGGTCGAGCACCCCGGAGGTGGCCAGCTCCTGCGCCACGGAGGCCCGGCGCAGCAACTGCGCGTCGAGGGCGGCGCGGGCGGCGTCGATACGGGCGTGCAGCCGGTCGAGACGCCCGGCGGTCCAGCTCAGGTAGAGGCCGATCGCGACGAGGCCGACGAGGGTCCAGATGAGGGTTGCGGTCACGGGCGGCAAGGCTACCCGTGCCGGTCACCGGCCCGCCGGGGCCCGCACCACGACGTGAGCCCTGCCCACAGGGCCGCCACCGCGGCCCGCTCCCGCACGGGAGGGCCGCGCGGGCCGGGGCGGTCCGTCCCGCCGGGACGTGCGTGCGGGGTGTCAGTCCGTCAGTCCCGGGCCAGGCCGAAGCGGGCTCGGAGGCCCGTGCGTTCGTCCGTGGCCACCGCGGCGGCGCCGTCCGTCACCGTCTCGTACACGGACAGGATGTCCGCGCCGACCGTCGACCAGTCGAAGCGCCGTACGTGCTCGCTCCCCCGCTCGCGCAGCGCGGCCCGGCGGTCCGGGTCGGCGAGCAGCCGCAGCGCGGCGGCGGCCAGGTCGTCGGCGTCCTCGTTGGCGAACAGCTCACCCGCCGCGCCCTGGTCGAGGACCTGGGCGAACGCGTCGAGATCCGCGGCGAGCACGGGTGCTCCGGCGGACATCGCCTCGACCAGGATGATCCCGAAGCTCTCGCCGCCGGTGTTGGGCGCGACGTAGAGGTCGATGCTGCGCAGGAAGCGGGCCTTGTCCTCGTCGCTGACCATGCCGAGGAACTCGACGCGCGAACGCATCTCGGCGGGCAGCGACTCCACGGCCTCCTTCTCGTCGCCGCGCCCGGCGACCAGCAGCCGCGTCTGCGGGCGCTCGGCCAGGATCGTCGGCAGGGCCTTCATGAGCACCGGCAGGCCCTTGCGGGGCTCGTCGATGCGACCGATGAACCCGATGGTGTCGCCCTGCCACTCGGGCTTGGGCTTGGCACGGGCGAAGAAGTCGACGTCGACGCCGTTCGGGATGACGACGGCGTCACCGCCGAGGTGCTCGACCAGGGTGCGCCGGGCGTACTCGCTCACGGCGATCCGCGCGCTGATCTTCTCCAGGGCGGCCTGGAGGATGGAGTACGCGGCGACCATCGCCCGGGAGCGCGGGTTCGAGGTGTGGAAGGTCGCGACGATCGGGCCCTGCGCCGCCCAGCACGTGAGCAGGCCGAGCGACGGCGAGGACGGCTCGTGGATGTGCACCACGTCGAAGGTGCCGTCGTGCAGCCAGCGCCGTACCCGGGCCGCCGACAGGAAGCCGAAGTTCAGCCGCGCCACCGAGCCGTTGTACGGAACCGGGACCGCGCGGCCCGCCGAGACGACGTACGGCGGCAGGGGCGTGTCGTCGTCCGCGGGGGCGAGGACGGATACGTGGTGCCCCAGGCCGATGAGGTGTTCGGCCAGGTCGCGGATGTGGAACTGGACGCCGCCCGGGACGTCCCACGAGTACGGGCAGACGATGCCGATCCTCACGAGGCCCTCTTCTCGGGATCCGCAGTGCCGGACCCCTCTGGGGGAGCCTTCCCGGCGTCGAGGTCCTTGAGCCACAACCGCTGCAACATGTGCCAGTCCTCCGGGTGCTCGGCGATGCCGTGGGCGAAGGCGTCGGCCAGCGCCTGTGTCATGACAGACGTCTTCTCGGCACGGCTGCCTGACTCGGGGACCTCGACCGGCGGATGCACCTGGCCGCGCATCACGGGCGAGTCGTCGTACCAGAGCGTCACGGGCAGCAGGAGGGCGCCGGTCTGCTGGGCGAGCAGGGCGGGCCCCGCGGGCATCCGGGTCCTCTCGCCGAAGAACTCCACCTCGACGCCCGAAGCGGACAGGTCCCGTTCGGCGACCAGGCAGATCAGTCCGCCGTCGCGCAGGCGCCGGGCCAGCGTGCCGAACGCGGCACCCCCGCTGTGCGGCAGGACCTCCATGCCGAGGCCCTCGCGATAGGCGACGAAACGGTCGTACAGCGATTCGGGCCTGAGGCGCTCGGCGACGGTCGTGAACGGCGTCTTCAGCCCGGTGGTGACCCAGGCGCCCGCGAGATCCCAGTTCGCCATGTGCGGAAGCGCCAGGATGACGCCCCGGTCGGAGGCGATGCCGTCGGTGAGACGGTGCGAGTCCTTGACCTCGAAGCCGTTCGCCACCCGCTCCTCGCTCCACGCGGGAAGCCGGAACGACTCCATCCAGTAGCGCAGGTACGAACGCATGCCGGCCCTGGAGAGCTCCGCGAGCCGCTGCGGTGTCGCGTCCGGCACCACGCGCGCGTAGTTGCTCTCCAGGCGCTGGACACCCTTGCCGCGCCGCTTCCAGGCGATGTCGGCGATCGTGCGGCCGAGGCCCACGGCGACCGGCTCGGGAAGCTTCTTGACGACGCTCCAGCCCACGGCGTAGGCACCGTCGACCAGCCTGTCCCGCAGGCTGGTCACGAGGTGGCCTCACTGCTCTGCCCGGCGACCCCGGCGTCCGCCTCGGCGGCTTCCCGGCGGACGGTGACGACGCGCTGGATCAGCGTGACGAGGCTGCCGACGGCGACGATCCACAGCGCGATGGGCAGCAGCACCTGGATGCCGGGCACACCGAACGTGTGCAGTCCCGCCAGACCGGCCGCGACCAGCGAGATCACCAGCCGCTCCGCGCGCTCGACGAGACCGTTGACCGCGACCGGCAGGCCGATCGACTCGCCGCGGGCCTTGGTGTACGACACCACCTGGCCGCTGGCGAGACAGAAGATCGAGACGGCGCACAGGACGTTGTCGTCGCCGTTGCCCGCGTACCAGAGCGCGAAGCCGCCGAAGATCGCGCCGTCGGCGACCCGGTCGAGCGTGGAGTCCAGGAAGGCGCCCCAGCGGCTGGAGCGGCCGAGCTGGCGCGCCATGTTCCCGTCGACCAGGTCGGAGAACACGAAGAGCGTGATGACGATCGTTCCCCAGAAGAACTCTCCCCGGGGGAAGAAGACCAGCGCCCCCGCCATGACTCCGGCCGTGCCCAGGAGGGTGACCGTGTCGGGGCTCACCCCCCGGCGGACGAGAAACGCGGCGAACGGTGTGAGGACACGCGTGAAGAATGCACGCGCGTACTTGTTCAGCATGGCCTTCCCGAGGGTCGGTGTCGCCGGGGGCCCCTGCTGGCCGTCGGCTGGCCCATCGTAGTCACGCGTGCGCTTGTGCGATGGCCGGGCACCCGCGCCCCGTGTCACGACCCGATGCCGCCGGTGTCACGGCGCGATCGCGTCCCTTGTATGGACGCACAGTGACGCGAGTGCAAAGCTCGAAGGACCGCGGGCGTCACCGGTGCCGCCACCGCACGCGGCTTCGGCATGTCCCGCGCCCACAGAGACCTCACCGTGCACGGGAGGCAAGGCCATGGGCGACAAGGCGAACACACACACCGGAGCCGCCGGCAGGGCTACGGCGGCCGACCACCCCGCGTCCGTACGGAATGTGGTGCTGGTCGGCCACAGCGGATCGGGCAAGACGACATTGGTGGAGGCTCTCGCGCTGACGGCGGGAGCGGTGAACCGGGCGGGCCGCGTGGAGGACGGCGGCACCGTCTCGGACTACGACGAGATCGAGCACCGGCAGCAGCGTTCGGTGCAGCTCTCCCTGGTACCCGTCGACTGGGACGGGCTGAAGATCAACCTTCTCGACACCCCTGGATACGCCGACTTCGTCGGCGAACTGAGGGCCGGTCTGCGAGCGGCGGACGCGGCCCTCTTCGTCGTCTCGGCCTCGGACGGGGTCGACGGCTCGACCCGCATGCTGTGGGAGGAGTGCGCGGCCGTCGGCATGCCCCGGGCCATCGTGGTCACCCACCTCGAATCGGCCAGGTCCGACTTCGAGGAGATGACCGCTATCTGCGCGCAGGCGTTCGGCGGCGACGACCCCGACGCCGTCCTGCCGCTGTACCTTCCGCTGCACGGCGCGGCGGGGCCGGACGGGCACGCGCCCGTGACCGGCCTGATCGGCCTGCTCACCCAGCAGTTGTTCGACTACTCCTCCGGGGAGCGCAAGGAGGCGGATCCGGGACCCGAGCAGCAGCCGTTCATCGAGACGGCCCGCAACCGGCTGATCGAGGGGATCATCGCCGAGAGCGAGGACGAGACGCTCATGGACCGCTACCTCGGCGGCGAGGAGATCGACCTCAAGACGCTCGTACAGGACCTGGAACAGGCCGTGGCCCGCGGGAGATTCTTCCCCGTGCTGGCCGCCGCGCCCGCCGCCGAGGGAGCCCGTCAGGGTCTCGGCACGGTCGAACTCCTCGAACTGATCACCGGCGGCTTCCCCACCCCGCTGGAACGCCCGGCGCCCGTGGTGACCACGCCGGACGGCGCACCGCGCGAGGTGAGGGCCTGCGACCCGGACGGGCCGCTGGTCGCGGAGGTCGTGAAGACGGCGTCCGACCCCTACGTGGGCCGGGTCTCCCTGGTCCGGGTCTTCTCCGGGACCCTTCGCCCCGACGCGACGGTGCATGTCTCCGGGCACGGGCTGACCGACCGCGGCCACGAGGACCACGACGTCGACGAACGGATCGGCGCCCTGTCCGCGCCGTTCGGCAAACAGCAGCGCGCCCTCACCCACTGCATCGCGGGCGACCTCGCCAGTGTGGCGAAGCTGAGCCGCGCCGAGACGGGAGACACTCTTTCGGCCAAGGACGACCCGCTGCTGATGAAACCGTGGCGGATGCCCGACCCGCTGCTCCCGCTCGCCATCGAGGCGCACAGCAAGGCGGACGAGGACAAGCTCTCCCAGGGGCTCGGCCGGCTGGTGGCCGAGGACCCCACGATGCGTCTGGAGCAGAACCAGAACACCCATCAGGTCGTCCTGTGGTGCCTGGGCGAGGCGCACGCGGACGTCGCCCTGGAGCGGCTGCGCAACCGCTACGGCGTGCAGGTCGACGTGGTGCCGCACAAGGTCTCCCTGCGCGAGACGTTCGCCGGACCGTCCACCGGGCGCGGACGCCATGTCAAACAGTCCGGCGGGCACGGCCAGTTCGCGATCTGCGAGATCGAGGTCGAACCGCTGCCGAACGGCTCGGGCATCGAGTTCGTGGACAAGGTCGTCGGCGGTGCCGTGCCCCGGCAGTTCATCCCCTCCGTCGAGAAGGGGGTGCGCGCCCAGGCCGCCAAGGGCGTGGTCGCCGGCTATCCGCTCATCGACGTACGGGTCACGCTGAAGGACGGCAAGGCGCACTCGGTGGACTCCTCCGACGCCGCGTTCCAGACGGCGGGCGCGCTCGCGCTGCGCGAGGCGGCCCGTGACGCCACGATCCACCTCCTGGAGCCGGTGGCGGAGGTGACCGTCCTGGTCGGCGACGACTACGTGGGCCCGGTGATGAGCGATCTGTCGGGACGGCGCGGCCGGGTGGTCGGCACCGAGCAGGCGGCCGGGGGGCGCACGCTCGTCCGTGCCGAGGTGCCCGAGATCGAGATCGGGCGGTACGCCGTCGATCTGCGGTCCGTCTCGCACGGCACCGCGCGCTTCGACCGGAGCTACGCACGGCACGAACCCATGCCGCAGCACATCGCCGAGAGGCTCCGCGAACAGGAGGCGAGCGCCTGAGACCAGGGGGACTTCGGGCGCTTCGCCGGGGGTTTCATCCGTCGGTGGGCGGCTTCGGCCGTCCGCCGACGAATGTCGGCCGCGGCCGATACTCTGAGAACTGATCAAGACGAAGACCTGATCAACAGGTGTGCGGGACACCGAAGTCGGGAAGGCCGCAGGAGCGGGTGCGGCGGCGATGGGGGCGGAAGTGGCGTTCGACGGTTTCGATTTCACTCCCGGGGCGCAGGTGCCGCTCACGGGCTCCGCGGGGCAGACGGCGGCGACCTTCGCCCTGGCCTCGGCGGCGTACCGCGACAGTCCGATGGAGGAGATCCTCAAGGCCGACAACGAGTGGCACCAGTCCACGGTGAAGGCCGGCCGGATCAAACTGTTCACGCCGAATCTCGGCGAGGCCTTCGCGGGCGCCGTCACGGCCCGCATGCTGGGCGCGGGCCGCGGTGCGCTCATCCAGTCCTTCGGCACCGAGCCGCAGGTCGTCGTGGAGCACTGTCTCGCGGCCACCAACATCCGCCGGGAACGCGACAATTGGCTCTCGGCCGTCATGGTGCTCTGCGGACTGCTGTTCCTGCCCGGACTGCTGATCTGGCTGATGGTCTTCCAGATCCGTACGCAGATCGCCAAGCGCGCGGACAAGCGGGGTTCCGCGCTCGGCACCACGCTCCTGTTCGCCGTCGGCGCCCTGGCCGTCCTCTTCCTCATCCGTATGCCGTTCACCGGCTTCTGGGCCTGGTACGCGCGCGCCGCGGTGGTCCTCCCGGTCGTGGGCTGGCTGTGGGCGAAGCGGATCTGCGAGCGCACCGCCAAGGATCTGCGGGAGCGCTGGGACAGCCTGCTGTCGGGCGGCGGCATCGGCGCCAAGATCCCCGAGGCCGTGCCCGGCAGCCCGGGTGAGACGGCGGCGGAGCAGCTGCGCCAGTCGCTCGCCCGGCTCACCGCGGAGCAGCAGTCCAACTCGGTCTTCTACGCGGGCCCCAAGGGCATACTCGGCATGGGCACCCGCTGGGGGAGCTGGCAGCTCGCCGAGAACCTGGTGGCGCAGGACCCGAAGAAGGAGATCCACCCCTTCCGCAGCTGGGACGTCATCCGCAGCATCCACGACAAGTTGCGCATGCTGGAGCGCGGCCCGCTCAACACCGGTGGTTTTCCGGCGCCTTCGATAAAGCACTGGATCGTCACCCCGATCGGCGAGAACGCGAAGACGGTGTCCCGGCCGGGCGGCACGGACGTCGACGCCTACACGATCAAGACGCACGCCGTGCAGGACATCTGCAACAAGCAGCAGTTCGGCAGCGGCGACCGGCACTATCTCGGGGTCCAGTGGACGCTCTGGGACGGCCAGTTGATCATCACGATGATGATCACGGTGACCGTCCTGCACGAGACGCTGCGCATCGAGGTGACCGGGCATGCGCTGGGACCGGTGAACCCGCTGTTCACCAGCAAGCCCGAGGCCCCGTCCAAGCAGATCGCGAAGACCGTCAAGTTCTGGGAGACCCGCACGGTGAGCCTGCCGCTGGTCACCGCGGACGAGGTCGTGCGGCTCGCGGCGCGGGCGCCCCTGACCTGGTATCCGCCGCTGCTGAACTGGCTCGGCGGCAGCCTCGCGCTGCCCGAGCCGTTCGGGCTGCGGCACGCCTGGGCCGACCAGCCGTGGCGGCACCGTTTCATGGCGGACGACGCGCTGCGGGCCGCGACGCCCGTGCTGCGCGTGGTGCACGCGGCGGCGATCAGGGTCCTTGAGGAGAACGGCGTCGACACGGAGAAGTTCGGCAGCCGCTCGGCGTTCCTGAGCACGGCGGTCCAGGACCCCTCACCGCGCAAGGCCGACGTGTACGACGCGTAGCCGCCCGCCTGAAACGAGACCCGGACTCGGACGACGGACGAACTCCGGGCGGCGGCGAGCCCGGGACGCGGACGGCGGACGAGCCCCGACGCGGAGGCGGAGGCGGACGGGGCGCCCGGTGGGGCGCCCCGGGCCCGGCTACGCGGTGGGCCAGGCCTCCGCCAGCATCTTGCGGGTGTCCGCGAGAAGCTGCGGCAGGACCTTGGTGTGGCCGACGACCGGCATGAAATTGGTGTCGCCGCCCCAGCGGGGCACGATGTGCTGGTGCAGATGGGCGGCGATGCCGGCGCCCGCGACCGTTCCCTGGTTCATGCCGATGTTGAAGCCGTGGGCGCCGGAGGCGGTGCGCAGGGCGGTCATGGCCTGCTTGGTCAGCTCACCCAGTTCGGCCGTCTCCGGCCCGGTGAGGTCCGTGTAGTCGGCGACGTGCCGGTAGGGCACGACCATCAGGTGTCCACCGTTGTACGGGTAGAGGTTGAGCACCGCGTACACGTGCTCCGCGCGCCTCACGATGAGCCCGTCCTCGTCGGACTTGGCCGGTATCGAGCAGAACGGACAACCGTCGCCGGCCCCCGGGCCGGTGGGCTTGTTCTCGCCCTGGATGTAAGCCATCCGGTGGGGCGTCCAAAGGCGCTGGAACGCGTCCTGCGTTCCCACTCCGATCTGCTGCTCCGGCTCACTCGTCATGTGTTGCAGCATATTGCTTCGCCCGTTCGCGGCGTGTCGGCGGGTGCCGGGCGAAGGAGGCTGCGGCCAAGCTGTGGCCATGGACGACGACAGCCCGATGACCCGATGGGAGCACCGCACCGAGGTACCGCTGGCCGTCGCGTCGCTGCTGTTCCTCACCGCCTACGCCGTGCATGTGCTGGCGCACGGCCTGTCCCAGGGCGGGCGCGACGTCTGCCTGGCGGTGATCGCGGTCGCCTGGGCGGCGTTCCTCGTCGACTACCTGGTGCTCTGGCGGCTGAGCGGACAGGGTCTGCGGTTCGTCCGGACCCACCTGCTGGACACCGTGGTGCTCGTCCTGCCGCTGCTGCGCCCGTTGCGGGTCGTCAAGCTCTACGACGCCGTGCTGCGGCGCCGCGGAGAGCCCCGTCTCCCGCTGTACGCACGGGTGATCTTCTACGCGAGCATCGCGGTCCTGCTGCTCGGCTTCTCGGGTGCCCTCGCCGTCTACCAGGCCGAGTACCAGGCACCGCACGCGACGATCGTCACCTTCGGCGACTCGGTGTGGTGGGCCGCCTCCACCCTCTCGACGGTCGGGTACGGCGACGTGACACCGGTGACCCCTCGGGGCCGCACGATCGCCGTCGCCATGATGGTCTGCGGTCTGGCGCTGCTCGGCGCGGTGACGGGTTCCTTCTCCTCGTGGCTGTTGCAGTTGTTCTCGCGCGAGGGCGACGAGAAGCCCCCGGGAAGCTGAGCTTCCCGGGGGCTTCGGGCTCGGCCGGAGGGGCCGATCAGATCTGGGCGCGCTCCTCGACGACCTTCGCGATCTTGGCGATGGCCTCGTCGAGCGGGATGCCGTTCTCCTGGGAGCCGTCGCGGTAGCGGAAGGAGACGGCACCGGCCGTCATGTCCTCGTCGCCCGCAATGACCATGAAGGGCACCTTCTGCTTCTGCGCGTTGCGGATCTTCTTCTGCATGCGGTCCGAGGACGCGTCGACCTCGACGCGCAGACCCTTCTTCCTGGCCTCGGCGGCGAACTTCTGGAGGTACTCCACGTGCGCGTCACCGATCGGGATGCCGATCGCCTGGACGGGCGCCAGCCACGCCGGGAACGCGCCCGCGTAGTGCTCCAGGAGCACGGCGAAGAAGCGCTCGATGGAGCCGAAGAGCGCGCGGTGGATCATGACCGGGCGCTGCTTGGAGCCGTCGGGGCCGGTGTACTCCAGGTCGAAGCGCTCGGGCAGGTTGAAGTCGAGCTGCACGGTCGACATCTGCCAGGTGCGGCCGATGGCGTCCTTGGCCTGCACGGAGATCTTCGGGCCGTAGAAGGCGGCGCCGCCCGGGTCCGGGACCAGCGGGAGGCCCTGCTTCTCGGCGACCTGGCGCAGCGTCTCGGTGGCCTCTTCCCAGATCTCGTCCGAGCCGACGAACTTCTCCGGGTCCTTGGTGGACAGCTCCAGGTAGAAGTCGGTGAGGCCGTAGTCGCGCAGCAGGTTCAGGACGAAGGTGAGCGTCTTGTCGAGCTCGTCCGCCATCTGCTCCTTGGTGCAGTAGATGTGCGCGTCGTCCTGCGTGAAGCCCCGGGCGCGGGTCAGGCCGTGCACGACGCCCGACTTCTCGTACCGGTACACGGTGCCGAACTCGAAGAGCCGCAGCGGCAGTTCACGGTACGAGCGGCCGCGCGCGTCGAAGATCAGGTTGTGCATCGGGCAGTTCATGGGCTTGAGGTAGTAGTCCACGCCCTCGTCGAGCTGCATGGGCGGGTACATGCCGTCGGCGTACCAGTCCAGGTGGCCCGAGGTCTCGAAGAGCTTCCCCTTGGTGGCGTGGGGGGTGTAGACGAACTCGTAGCCCTCCTCCTCGTGCCGGCGGCGCGAGTAGTCCTCCATGACCCGGCGGATGATGCCGCCCTTGGGGTGGAAGACGGCGAGGCCGGAGCCGATCTGGTCCGGGATGGAGAACAGGTCCAGCTCGTTGCCCAGCTTGCGGTGGTCGCGCTTCTCGGCCTCGGCGAGGAAGTCGAGGTGCGCCTTCAGCTCCTCCTTGGAGGGCCAGGCGGTGCCGTAGATGCGCTGGAGCATGGGGTTCTTCTCGCTGCCGCGCCAGTACGCGGCGGCGTTGCGCATGAGCTTGAACGCCGGGATGTTGCGGGTGGTGGGCAGGTGGGGACCGCGGCAGAGGTCCTTCCAGCACAGCTCGCCGGTCTTGGCGTCGAGGTTGTCGTAGATGGTCAGCTCGCCGCCGCCCACCTCGACGTTCGCCCCGTCGTCCGTGGACGCGGAGCCCTTGATGCCGATGAGCTCCAGCTTGTACGGCTCGGCCGCCAGCTCCTCGCGGGCGTCCTCGTCGGTGACGACGCGGCGCGAGAAGCGCTGCCCGCGCTTCTGGATCTCCTGCATCTTCTTCTCGACGGCCTTGAGGTCCTCGGGCGTGAAGGGCTTCTCGACGTCGAAGTCGTAGTAGAAGCCGTCCTTGACCGGCGGGCCGATGCCCAGCTTGGCGTCGGGGAAGAGCTCCTGCACGGCCTGGGCCATCACGTGCGCGGTGGAGTGGCGCAGGATGTTCAGGCCGTCCTCGGAGGAGATCTCGACCGGCTCGACCTCCTCGCCGTCCTGCACCTCGTACGCGAGGTCCCTCAGCTCGCCCGCGACACGGGCCGCGACGATGGTGCGGTCGCCGGTGAAGAGGTCGGCGGCCGTAGTCCCCGTCGTCACCACGCGCTCTTCCCGCTCGGAATCGCGTTGGATGATCACACGGACGTCTGACACCGGTCTCTCCTGACTGAAGGGGTGCCACACCACATACGGGATGGCATGGCAATGCCCCGAATCCTACCGAGCCCGGGGGGCCCTCCGCGAAACGGTTGTGGACAGTGCCTCTCGGCCCTCCCCGCACGACCCCTCGGTCCTCCCGGTACGACCCGCCTCAGTCCTCGCTGCACGCCTCCTCGAAGAAGTCCAGATTCTCCTGGAGCGACTTCATCAGCCGGTCCCGTTCGGCCTCGTCCACCTGGACGGGTACGACACCGGTGGCGTCCGTGAGCCTGCGGAAGCCGCCGCGGCTCTCCAGGCGGCCGTGCACCCGTACCGGCAGCCCGACCAGATGGGCCTGGCCCGCTATCCGGTACGCCTCCTCGTCCAGGGTCATCCGGACGTGCGGGACCTCGGCGCCCGCGATGACCCGCAGCCGTACCGTGCCCGCCCCGCGCGGACCCGACCTGCGCATCCGGACCACGGCACCGGTGAGCCGCACCGGCACGGACGGCTCCTCGCGCAGATAGCGGGCCCCGGCCTCGCGCAGCACGGGCAGGTCGCCGGGCGAGAACTCGACGGGCTCGGCGGGATTCGCGCCCCCCTCGGGGACGCCCGCGGCCGGTGACCACTCGACGGTGATCCGGGCGCCCTCGGTGCCCCGGACGAGAGCCACCAGGGCTTCCATCAGTTCATGGCTGACGCCCGCCTCCACGGCCGCGTCGAAGGCGTCCATACCGCCGGTGGCCCGCTGGTAGTCGATGGCCTCGCGGGCGGCGCACAGCGCCTCGTGCAGGCGTACGGCGAGCGGCCGGCCCGTGGTGACGGGGACGAAGGCGGTGAGACCGCGACCGCCCGGTTCCGCGCCCACCAGGACGTTCTCCAGGGAGGCGGTGGCCGCCCTGCGGTGGCGGGCGCCGTAGTAGCCGGCACGCGCGTGTGCCGCGAGCGCGCCGGCGAGCAGGATCTGGCGGGCGGCCCCGCGCGTCTGTTCCTCGACGGTCCAGGGCGCCGCGCCCACGGGACCGGTCGGTACGTCCCGCCACCAGCGGATCTCGTCGCTGGGCACGGCGAGGGCGACGAGCACGTCACGCGCGGCCGGGGAACCGCTGCGGGAGAGCGCGACGAGTGCCTCGCCGAGGAGGTCGTCGCTGTCGGGAAAGGCCCGGTTCTCCGGCACCAGCAGGCTGGTGCCGCCGCCCCCGGGCCCGGGTGGGGTCCACCGGCCGTACCGCCCGGCGGCTCCCCCGCGGCGCTGCCAGCCGTGCCGCCGCAGCAGCGCGCCGAGCACGGCCGGGTCCACCTGGTCGGGGGCCGGCGGATCGTTCCAGAAGGCTTCGGCGGGGTGGGGCCTGACCGGCCGGAGCGCCTCGTCGATGGGGCGGTGTGTCATGGTCTGCCTCCCGTCCCGACCCTCGCCATGATCTCGCACAGGGCCCGGTCGTCGAAGATCCGGGCCGTCGGGATGCGGACGGTGGTCCGGCGCCGGCCCGTGATGGCGTGTCCGGCGAGGTTGATCCAGTAGCAGCAGTGCCTGAGGTCGAGCCGGTCGTGGCTGGCGCGCAGCCAGTCGTCCTGGGATCTGGGCACGAGCATCACGACCAGGATCTTGTGCACCGAGACCGGGGTGCGCGCGAGCTTCGCCAGGTGCTCGTTGTCGAGCGTGAAGGAGAAGGCGGGCCCCGGGGGGTTGGGCGGGATCTGGTACGTGCACTTGAGCTGCACCTTGATGGTGACTTCGTCGTCGACCGTGTGCCCGGGGGCGCTGTGGCTGACGTGCCAGTCGATGCCGTTGTCGGGAAACGGCTGGGACAGCGAACAGCCCGCGGCCGCCGCGACCGCGTGCAGGTAGCCCACCTGCAAGGTCTCCATGCAGGCGGTGGTGGCGAGTGATCCACGATGGGGTGCCGTCCGCTGGGGCAGCAGCCCGCCCCGTTCGGGCTGCGCGAGTGCCATGAGTCCAACAGCCTTCCAGGCTTGATGTATCCCCGCGACGGGTCGCTGAACTGCAAAGACCCGTACCTCTGTTGTCTCCTTCCGGCGTACGGCGCAAACAGCCCGGGTATCACCAAACGGGCAGAAGACGGTGCGTCAGCTGCCATGGGTGAACGAGGAGTTGTGTACGTATGACGTGCTGGTACGAAGGCCCTTTGGCCGCGTTCGACACGGAGACCACGGGCGTGGACGTCGAGACCGACAGGATCGTGTCGGCCGCCGTCGTCGTCCAGGACGCCCCGGGTTCCCGTCCGCGGGTGACCCGATGGCTGGTGAACCCGGGAGTGCCGGTGCCCGCGGGGGCGACGGCGGTGCACGGGCTCACGGACGAACATCTGCAGCGCAACGGCCGCTGGCCGTCGCCCGTGATGGAGGAGATAGCGAGGGAGCTGAGTGAGCAGGCCACGGCGGGCCGGCCGCTGGTGGTGATGAACGCCCCGTTCGATCTGACGCTGCTGGACCGGGAGTTGCGCAGGCATCGGGCGTCGTCCCTCGACCGCTGGTTCGAGTCGACGTCGCTGCGCGTGCTCGATCCCCGGGTCCTGGACAAGCATCTGGACCGCTATCGCAAGGGCCGCCGCACCCTGACCGATCTGTGCGCGCACTACGAGGTGGCGCTGGAGGGCGCGCACGACGCGGCGGCCGACGCACTGGCCTCGCTGGAGGTCGTCCGTGCCGTGGGGCGGCGTTTCGCGACCCGCCTCGAGCGGTTGTCGCCGTCCGAGCTGCATACGCTCCAGGCGGTGTGGCACGCGGCACAGGCGCGCGGGCTTCAGGCCTGGTTCGCGCGCAGCGGTACACCGGAGGCGGTCGATCCGGCGTGGCCGCTGCGCCCGGATCTGCCGGCGGCGGCCTGAGCGGGCGCGATGCCGTCGGGCACAACGAAAAAACCGGTCCGTCGATGACGGACCGGTCTTCTCCCGGTGGGCGATACTGGGTTCGAACCAGTGACCTCTTCGGTGTGAACGAAGCGCTCTCCCACTGAGCTAATCGCCCGGGAACGCACCGAACAATACAGGTCCTGACGGGTGGGGTTCAAACCGTTCCTAGGTGAGCCTGGAGGCCGCGCCGTCCCGCGCGCATCATCAGGGCGTGGTTGGCACGGAAGAACGGGCGTCCCGGTACCGCGAGCCGCCGCAGCAACGGCGTGGTGACGTGCACGTTCTGGTCGTAGCGGGCGCGGGTTCCCGGGCCGGCCGCGTCGAGGGTCCAGCGTGCCCAGCCGTCGAGATCGCCCGACATCTCCATCTCCAGGACGCCGGCCGCCGGGTCCCGGCGCGCCTCGCGCGCGGTGATGGTGATGTCGTACGGCAGGACCGAGCGGATCCTGATGACGGCGCTGTGTTCGTCGACGGGGGTCACCTCGCGCACCTGGGGCCACCAGCGCGGGTAGGTCTCGGCCTGTTCCAGGAGCGTGTAGACGTCCGCGGGCGGCGCGGGCAGCTCCCACACGGTGCGGAAGCGGTAGTGCGTCCAGTCCATGGACCGAGTGTGCCGACGCGGCGGAGGCAGCGGAAGTACCCGCCGGGCATGTCCGCGGATCTGAGTACGGCGTGAGTACGCGCGCTCATGTCCCGGGGCGTGACGCGGACCACACTCCGAACCATGACCCATATCCCGTCCCCGGCCGAGGAGTTGCGACTCCTGGACACCGAGTTGCGGCAACTCGACGCACGCCGGGCCATGTTGCTGACCCGCCGCGCCTGGCTGGTCCACGCGCTCCAGCCGACGCCCGTACGGACCGTGCACCCGGCGCCCGGGGTCCGGCGGCCCGAGACCAGCGCACCCGGGGTGCAGAACGCGCTCCTGCTCCTCGGCGGCATCCTGCTGGCCGTCGCCGCCGTCGCGTTCACCCTGGTCGGCTGGGGGCACCTCGGGATCGCGGGACGGTCGCTGGTGCTCGGCGCGGTGACGCTCGCCACGCTCGGCGCTCCCGTGCCCCTGCTGCGCCGAGGGCTGC
The DNA here is from genome assembly GCF_036063235.1 of Streptomyces sp. NBC_00386. NCBI lineage: Bacteria > Bacillati > Actinomycetota > Actinomycetes > Kitasatosporales > Streptomycetaceae > Streptomyces > Streptomyces sp. NBC_00386. The sequence continues at coordinate 7,600,408 of NZ_CP107950.1, read as the reverse complement.
GCTCGACGGCCGAGGCGCTGGCAGGGACCGGTCTCGTACTGACCGTCCTGGACGCGTACGCGCTGTACGCGGTGGCGCTCCCCCGCACGGACGGCGTCGGCTACGCGGCGCTCGCCTCTACGGCGCTGGCCGCGGTGTGGGCGGCGTACGGAATCGCGCTGGGCGCGCCGCTCCGGAAGGCCGGCCCCGGTGCGCGTGCGTCGCTGCGGCTGCCGCTGCCCGCCGCCGTGGTCGCCGCACAGCTTCCGCTGCTCCTGTGGGCGGTGGCCGCCTCGGCGGGCGCGTACGCCGTCACGGCCGCCCTGCTGGTCACGGCGGCGCTCGACACGGCGCTCGCCCTGCGCCTGCCCGTGCGGTCCGTCCGCGCCGTCGCCGCCGTCGGGGCGTACGGCCTGGGCGGCTGGGGCACCTTCGCCGCCGGCTGGCTGTCCTGGACGTCCGCCGGCCCGGGCGCCGCCGCCCGTGCGGCGGCGCTCCTCCTCCTCGCCGCGTCGATCGCGCTGACGGCGGCGTGGGGCGCCCCGAAGCCGGGCCTCACCACGAACACCGCGACGGGCGTCGCGACGGCCGGCGGACTGATCGGTGTCACCGCGTTCGGCGGTCTGCTGCGCACGTCCCTGCCGGGCGAGTGGACGGTCCCCGGTCATCTGGCGTGCGCGATCACCCTGCTGGCCGTCGCCGGAGCGGGTGTCCCCACGCCGGTGCGGCGCGGGATCGCCCTGGCCTCGGGATGCGTGGGCGCCCTCGCCGTGGCCTGGGCCCTGCCCGTGGTCGTGATCACCCTGCTGGGCCCGGCCGTCCGGGCGGGCTCCGCCTGGTCCGGTGCTCCGGAGAACGCGCGGGACGCGGTGACGAACGGCCTGCCCTGGCCCGCGGACGCGGTCACGGCACCGCTCGTGCTCGCGCTCGTCGCCGCCGTCCTGGTGGTGGCCGTCCGCGCCGCCGCCTGGCGTCCGTACGCCCTGGCCTGCGCGCTGACCCTGGCGTGGGCGACGGCCTTCGTCCTTCCGGCGACCCTCGAACTCCCTTACGTGGCGGCGCTGTCGGTCCACGGCCTCATCACGGCGGCCCTGCTCGGGTACGCCCGCCGGACCGTCCTGCCGCCGACGGCGCTGGTGCTGGCCCTGGTCACCTCCCTCGGTCTCGCCTTCCTCGCGCTGGCCTCCGAGAGCGCGACCCTGACGGTGCTCGCCGCGCTGACCGTCCTGTTCGCGGCCGCCGCCGTGCGACCCGGCCAGGGCCCGGTCGCGGCGCCCGCCGCGCTCGGATACGCGTCGGCCCTCGCCTGTGCGGCGGGTGCCTCGCTCGGCCTCCAGCCCCAGCACACGGCGCTGCTCGTGCTGGTCGTGCCCGTGGTCGCCGCGCTGCTCGCCGCACGCTCCGAGGACGTGCCGACGACCGTGTCGATCGAGATCACCGGTGCCCTCGCCGGGCTGCTCGCCGTCGGGCTCGCGGTGGCCGAACCGGCGCTGCTGGCCACGGTCCTGGCCCTGTGCGGACTGATCGCCGCGGGTACGGCCGTACGGGAGGACCGGCGCGCCGTCGGATACGCGGCCACCGCCCTGTTCGTGCTGGCCTCGTGGGTGCGGCTCGCGTCCTGGGGCGTCGGCTCCCCGGAGGCGTACACGCTGCCGGTGACCGTTCCGGCACTGCTCCTGGGCGCGTTCAGGCGCCGCTCGGACACCTCGGTGTCGTCGTGGACGGCGTACGCGCCGGGCCTGTCCGCGACCCTCGTGCCGAGCCTGTTCGCGGCGTGGGGCGACGGGCAGTGGCCGCGTCCGCTGCTGCTGGGCGCGGCGGCGCTCGCCGTCACCCTGCTGGGTGCCCGGCACCGGCTCCAGGCTCCGCTGGTGCTGGGCGGCGCCGTGCTCGTCCTGGACGCGCTGCACGAACTCGCCCCGTTCATCGTGCAGGTGGTGGACGCGCTGCCCCGCTGGACGCCTCCCGCACTCGCCGGCCTGCTGCTGCTCGCGCTGGGCGCCACCTACGAGCAGCGGATCCGCGACGCACGGCGGGTGCGGGAGGTACTGGGGAGGATGGACTAGCGGGCGTTCACCGGGGAACGGTCACGACGGCATCCGGTCGCCGAGGAGCGCCAGGTTCTCGATGGCGGCGAGGCCGTAGAGCGCTGTGTCGTTCGTGTAGACCCAGTTGGCCTCGCTGCCCGGCACCAGGGTGACCGGTCCGCTCAGCTTCTCCGTCTTCCAGGGCGAGGCCTCGGTGTAGCCGTCGGAGCTGTAGAACTTCGCCCAGGCGCGGGTGGCGAGTCGGGTGTCGCCGGTCTGCACGGCGGCGTACGCGTCGAGGCGTGAATGGCCCTGGAAGAGCAGCAGTGTGCCGAAGTTGGTGCCGTAGCGGGCCGCCTGTTCGGTCTTGGTGGCGTTGAAGTAGCGGCAGTAGTCGAGGTAGGCCTCCTTGAAGGCGGGCATGTCGACGAGATCGATGAGCTCGGCGCACAGTTCGTTCAGGCCGAAGACCGCAGAGAGGTGCGAGACGCCGACCACGGGTTCGGCGGCGACGGCGAACCGGCCGGTGTCGAGGTCGTACAGGCCGGTGCCCTGGACGAATCCGTTGGGCTGCGCGGCGATGGTCTCCATCGTCGACAGCACGCGTGCCCTGGCCTTCTCCCACTTGGGTCCCTTGCGCTCCCACTCGGTCAGCCACGCCGAGACGAGTCCGCTCCAGTCCGTGCCGAAGCCGATCGACAGCGCATGCCGGTCCGGTGTGTAGGGCTCGGTGCGGATCTTGCGGATCGGGTCGAGGACGAGGAAGGTCTCGTCGGAGTCGACGTTGGCGTGCATGAGGTCGCCGACGCGTTCATCGGCGGTGAGGAAGTAGTAGTAGCGCCGGTAGGTGGTGTTGGCGATGCGCTGCTGTTTGGCGCTGTCGGCGTAGTGCTGCACGCCGTGCCGGGTGCCGAGCCCGGCCCACTGGCCGAGGTGGTAGACGTCGACCTCGCCGGTGTGCCGGGTCATCGCCTCGGCGAAGCGGAAGATGTCCGCTCGGCCGCTGCGCAGGTACGCGAACCACAGCCAGAGGTCCGGCGACAGCTCGGAGTTGTCCCAGGCGTAGCCGCCGACGTCGTAACGCCACTGGTGCCTGACCGGGTCGTAGGAGTGCATGATGTCGCCGTAGTCCCAGAAGCCGTACCAACGGCGCATCTCCACCTGGTCCTTGTAGTAGGTGAAGAGGAAGTCGAGGTGGTCCTCGATCTTCGCCTTGGCGGGGGTGGACCGGTCGGGCTCCGAGTAGAGACCGGGGCCGAAGACCTGCGCCTTGATCAGTTGCTTGGGCGGGGCGGCGAGCTGCGGCAGTACGCGTACGGCGTCGATCTGTTCGGCGAGCTTCTCGGGCGTGGGTGTCGACTCGTTGGCCCAGAAGAGCAGTTCGGAGGTTCGGGCGATGCCGTAGGGGGTGCCGAAGCCCGGTTCGTAGTCCTCGTAGGTGATGTTGAGGCCTTCGAGCTGTTCGGCGTACGTGTCCTGGCCCATGCCGTCGTGGTAGAAGCGCAGGTCCATGGGCTGCGCCTCGGGCGACCAGAGCCAGAGGGTGACCTCGGCCTCGTCGGTGTGGGCGTCACGGATGTCGAGCTGGGCGGGGAACTTCTCCCAGAAGTCCCGCAGCCCGAAGGAGAATCCGCCGCTCGGCCCGCCGACGTATCCGAAGCCGGAGGCGCGCCGGCCACCGCCCGCGGCGATCCAGCCGTGCCCCTTCTTGGTGCGCTTGCGCAGGGTGAAGCCGTCGGCCGAGAGCTGGGAGAGGGTGTAGTCGCCCCACTCGGGGATGTACTGGAGCCGGGTGGTGACCCGCTGGTCCCAGGTGGACGGGTCGGCGAGCTTCTCGCCGGCGAACTGGGCCGCCTGGACGGCCGCTCCGGGGTCGCGGCGCAGCCCGGTGACCCCTTTGACCGCCTCGCGCAGCAGACCGGTGCCGTCTCCGCCGATCCGGATGTGCCGGTCGTAGGCGGCGTCCCGCATCGGCACGGTGAAGCGGACGCCGAGCCCGCCCACGAAGTCACCGCTGCTCTTCCCGGGTTCCTGCTTCCCGTCGAAGGTGATCGTGTGCACCATGCGGAAGGAGTCGGCGCCCGCGTAGAAGTACAGGCGGACCGAGAAGGGCAGCCAACTCCGGTCGCCCTTGCGGTGCTTGCCGTCGATGCGGACGACGGCCCGCACCGGGCCGTCCTGTTCGACTTCGGCCGCGGAGATCACGCTCTCGAAGCGCTCGGACTTCGCGGTGCCCTGGTCCTCGTCCTCGATCTCCGGCCGGCGGATGAGGACCAGGCGGCCGTTCCTGGCGATCTCGGCCGTACCGCGTGTCACGGACTTGACCAGTGCCGAGCCGCTCCTGCCGATCTTCGCGGTGATGACCCCGGTCGAGACGGTGATGGTGCCGCCGCTCTTGTCGACGGTGACCTTCCGCTCCGGCGCGGCGGGTTCCCCCACGGTCAGCGTGAGCTTCCCGGCGTCCGAACTCACCGCGTGGGCGGTCCACTTGAGGGAGCCGTCCGGCCAGTAGGCGATCGGCCAGGACTGTACGGGGACGGTGTTGCCGTCGGCATCCGCCAGCGCGAACGTCTGGTCCTGCCGGTAGGTCCCCCTCGGCCAGGGAACACCGACGGTGGAGCCGGGGGCGGCGCCGAGGCCGCCGTCCTCCAGCCAGTCGAGGCTGACGGGATCCGGGTCGGCGGCCTCGGCTCCGGAAGCGGCCTGCGCTTTCGTGGTTCCGAGGGCCCAGCTGAACTGCGCGGCGGCTCCGGCGACGGCGGCCGCCTTGAGAAGGGACCTGCGAGGGATGGGCGACATGGCCTTTCCTCTCCTTACGGGATGGTCAGGGGCATGACAGTCATGAGGGCGCGGCGGAACAGGACCGGGCGCTCGGCGCTCCGGCCCGCGGGAGGGCGCGCTCAGCGGCGCCGCCGGCGCTCCTCGACGGCGACGGCCGCCGCGGCCAGGGCCCCCAGGACGGGAACCGCCAACGGCGCGACGAGCAGAGCGGAGCAGACCACCACGGCCAGCCCGCCGACGAGCAGGAACGACCCCGCGGGATCGAGCACGGTCCGGCGTCCGGCGTCCGCGAGCAGCCCGCGCCAGGCCGCTCCCGGCTCCCAGACAGCGGCCGCGCGCAGTCCCGCGACGACCCCCCCGATCAGCGCGAGGATCCCGACGGCCCCGACGAGCGGACCTCCGGGGATTCCGGCGCGTACGGCCTGGACGTCCACCCGGACCGCCGCCGCCCCGGCCCATCCGGCGGTTCCGACGAGCCAGCCGCCCCGTACGGCCGCCCGGAAGTCGGCCACGAACTCCCGCCGCCCCCCGCCCTCATGAGCCGTGCGCCGGCGCAGATGCCGCGCGCCGGCCGCGAACGCGGCGGGAACGGTCACGAGGGGCAGCGACGCCACCGCGATCCACACACCCGTCAGCAGACACTCCGCGAAGACGGCGAACCTCTCGGCGAGAACGGACTCCCGGGGCGTCCGGCGGGCCCGCGCCCCGGCGCGGGCCTTCGGCTGAGTGACGGTCATGTCAGCCCTTCAGTCCCGAGGTCGCCATGCCGTCGATCAGATAGCGCTGGAAGGCGAGGAAGAAGAGGAGCACGGGCAGCAGCGCCACCAGCGACATCGCGATCATGCCGCCGTAGTTGGCGACCCCCTCCTGGTCGCGGAACATCATCATGCCGAGCGAGACCGTGTACTTGCCGGGCTCGTTGAGGTAGATCAGCGGGCCCATGAAGTCGTTCCAGGCGTTGATGAAGGTGAAGATGGCGCTGGTGATGAGGGCCGGGCGGCACAGCGGCAGCACGATCGACCAGTAGATCCGCAGGTGCCCGCAGCCGTCGAGCCGCGCCGCCTCGTCCAGTTCGCGCGGCAGGTTCCGCATGAACTGCACCATGAGGAAGACGAAGAACGCCTCGGTGGCCAGGTACTTGCCGATCAGCAGCGGCACATAGGTGTTGATCAGCCCCGCCTTCTGGAACATCACGTACTGCGGAATGAGCAGCACGTGATACGGCAGCAGGAGCGTGCCGATCATCAGCGAGAACAGCACGTTCCGCCCGGCGAACCGGATCCTGGCGAAGGCGTACGCGGTCAGCGAGCAGGAGATCAGGATGCCGGCGACGGAACCTAGCGCGTAGAAGAGGGAGTTCTGGAAGAAGGTGGCGATCGAGATGTCGGCGATCCCGTCGGCGAGCCCCTTGAAGTTGGCCAGGATCGGGTCGGCCGGGAACAGTTCCAGGCTGCCGATGATCTCGCGGCTGGGCTTGAAGGAGGCGCCGACGACCCAGAGCACGGGGTAGAGGACGACCGCGAGGATCAGCAGGGCTCCGATGTGCCAGCCGAGGGAGCCGGCGCGCTCGCGTCCGGACCTCCCGGGGCTTCCCGAGGCGGTCGCGGCGCCGGAGCCGATTGCCTTGCCGGTGACGCTGCTCATCGGGCGTCCTCCTCGTAGTGCACCCAGCGCTTCTGCGACCAGAAGAGGACGGCCGTCACCAGCGCGACGGCGAGCAGCAGCATCCAGGCCATGGCGGAGGCGAAGCCCATCTGGGACTCCCTGAATCCCTTCTGGTAGAGGTAGCAGGTGTAGACGAGCGTGGCGTCGGCCGGACCGCAGGTGGCGTTGGAGACCACGTACGCCGAACCGAAGATCTGGAACGAGTGGATCGTCTCCAGGAGCACGTTGAAGAACAGCACCGGGGACAGCAGCGGCAACGTGATGCTCCAGAACCTGCGCAGCGGTCCGGCGCCGTCCACCTCGGCCGCCTCGTACAACTCCTTCGGCACCTGCTTGAGCCCGGCCAGGAAGATGACCATGGGGGCGCCGAACTGCCAGACCGTGAGCGCCACCAGGCTGTAGAGCACCCGCTCCGGGTCGCCGACCCAGCCCCCGGAGGGGAAGCCGAGGAAGGACTGCGCATGGTCCACGACGGCGTCGTCGGAGAACAGCGCGCGCCAGACGAAGCCGACCGAGACGCTCGCGCCGATCAGCGACGGTGCGTAGAACGCGGCCCGGTAGAAGGCCTGGCCGCGGCGGCTCCGGGCGAGGAGCAGGGCCACCCCGAGCGCCAGCAGCAGTTTGAGCGGCGTACCGATGACGACGTACTTGGCCGTCACCTCGACGGACTTCTGCCACCGGGGGTCGTCGAACATGGTGGTGAAGTTGTCGAAGCCGATCCACCGCGGCGCGTCGAAGAGGTTGTAGTCGGTGAAGGCGAAGTAGAGGGAGGCGGCCATCGGGCCCGCGGTCAGGAGCAGGAAGCCCGCGATCCAGGGCGACATGAAGAGATAGCCGGCGAGATTGTCCCCGCTCCGCCGGCGCTTGGCGGCGCCGGGGGCCTCGGGGCGTCTTTGTGCCGCGTCGGGCGGAGAGTCCTTGACGAGCGTCACGGCGGTTCCCATCAGACGGCGAGGGCGGTCTTCGCCTCGGAGAAGAACTGCTTCACCGCGTCGGAGACCTTGGTGGTGCCCTGCGACATGTCACCGCCTATGCGCAGGAAGGCGGATTCGACGGTGTCGGCACCTGCCGGATGCGGGGTGATGGTGCCCAGTACCCCGGCCGCGGCGACGTCCTGCTCGTACTGCGCGATGGCCTTGCTGGGGGCGTCGGCGGGCTGGAACGCGTCGAACTGCTCGGTGGTGGCGAGAATCCCGCGGTCGTAGCCCATGATCTTGCCGACCTCGGGGTCGTGGACCATGAAATCGATGAACCGGGCCACTTCTTCGGGGTGTTTGGTGTGCGCGGACGCGCTGAGCATCAGCGAGGCGAGGTACTGGCCGGTCTGCTTGCCGTCGGTCGTCGGGATCGGCGCCAGACCGTAACTGCTGTCACCCTCGGCCGTATAACGGACCGTGAAGTTGTCCCACGTGAACTCGGAGGCCGCGTGCCCCGCCGAGAGGGAGGACTTGGGCTTGTCCTGTTCGACCCGCTTGGGATCGGTGATGATGCCGGCCTTCACACGGTTGTAACCGTCGGTCCACCACTCCGTCAGATCGGCCTCGTCGAAACCGAGTCCGTCCGCGGTGAAGAACGCCTTGCCGTTCTGCCGGAGGTAGAGGTCGTACAGGTACATGATGCTGAAGTAGCCCGTGTCGCCCGCGACCTTCTGCGTGTCGTGAATCTTCTTGAGCGCGGCGAAGTACTCGTCCCAGGTCCAGCCCTGCTTCGGCTTGACACCGGCCTTCTCGAACACCTTCTCGTCGATGACAAGTGACATGGTGTTGGATCCGACGGGAATTCCGAGCTGCTTTCCGTCGACCTGGCCGACCTTCTCCACGCCGGCACGGAAGCCTTTCAGGCTGAGATTTCCGGCGTCCATCTGGGACTTGAGGTCGAGCAGGATCCCTCGCTTGTCGTACTTCCGCAGAAATCCGACGGCGTTCTGGAATACGTCCGGCGGATTTCCGCCGGCGGCCTGGGTCTGGAACTTCTCCCAGAAGGCCACATAATCCTGGAAGTCCGTCTGCACCTTGATCTTCGGATACTTCTTCTCGAAGAGCGCGATGGACTGGTTGATCCGCTTCGCCCGCTCGTCCGCACCCCACCAGGCGTAACGGATCGTCACCGTCCCGTCCCCGGCGCCGCTTCCGCTCCCACCGCAGCCCGTCGTCGCCGCCAACCCCAGCGCAGCCACCGAAGCCCCGGCCGCCTTGAGCACCGTCCGCCTCTCGACACTCCCGTTGTTCCCCACTGCCGGGCCTCCCCGCAACGTCGACGCCGCCTGCATGAATCGTTTCAAGTAAGCGCTTGCTGGCACAAGTTACGGAGGCGCTCGGGGCGCGTCAATGATTCGGACAGGAATTGATGTGCGCCGGTCGGATCCCGTCGCGGCGGCCGCCGCACCCCTTCCGGGGCACTCGCACGGGAGTACGCAGGTCGGGCCCGCGCGGTCGGCCGGCCGAACATCCCGTGGACGGCGTGACGGCTTGGCGGCACGGCCGAAAACGTACTGCCGCGAGGGGTGCTGACGGGGTGTCGGAGGCCCCGACGGAAACGGAGCGTGAGCTTGCAGCAACGCTACCGAGGCCCTGCCTCCCGCCCCCGGGCACAGCCGCAGCCCGCTTTCGCCCTCTCCCCATCCACCCGACCCGCGCGTGCAGCTCCGCCCGGCACCGGCGCTCACCCCCTGGGGCTCCGCCCCAGACCCCGCTCCTCAAACGCCGGAGGGGCTGAAATTTCCCCCGTGGTGGAGGGGTGCGCCGGAGGGGCTGAATCTTCCCCCGCCGTGGAGGGGCGGGCCGGAGGGGCTGAATCTTGCGCCGCAGCCGAAAGCGGTCCGGAAGGGCCGGAACCACGACGCACCCGCAGCCGGGATCCGGCGGAAGGGGCCGTGCCGGTACATCGGATGCCCGTCGCTCACGCCCGGATCGAGCAGCGGTTCGTTCTTGGACCCACGTCCGATCCAACGACGACGGGCGGATGTACCGGCACGGCCCCGCCCGCACCGAACCCGCACCGCAAGGGCCGGCGCAGCGACCCCGCACTCCCCGGAACCACGAAAACGGCCCCGGTCCACGATGTCGTGGACCGGAGCCGTCTTTCCTACGTGTGGGCGATACTGGGTTCGAACCAGTGACCTCTTCGGTGTGAACGAAGCGCTCTCCCGCTGAGCTAATCGCCCGGGCGCAGGAAGAACATTACCCCATGTCAGGGGGTGGCTTCGACCAGCCGAGACGGCCCGGACGACGTCCGGGCCGGCCGTGTCATTCCGAGATGCTCCACGGCATCACGAAGCCGAACTTCCAGAGGTACACACCCACCAGGACGGCGACGATCACGAGGCCGATCGAGGTGAGGATGATGTTGCGACGCCGGACCCTGGGGTCGAGCGCCCGCTGCGTAGCCTCCGTGACCTTGCGCTTCGTCCAGCGAAGCACCAGCTGGGCCCAGACGAACTCGGTCGCCCAGATCGCCATGCCACCGAAGATCACCAGCCAGCCGGGCCCCGGCAGCGGAAGCATGATCACGCCCGCGGCCACCACCGCGAGCCCGACGACGAAGACGCCCACCTGCCAGCTCACGTGCAGCGCCCGGCGAGCCTTGATGAATTGAGGCGCCCGTGAACCGAGCGCTCGCTCATTGTTCGCCCCGTCGCCCGCCGTGGCGACCTCGCCCGACTCGTCACTCCCCGTATTCATACGACCAAACCCTACCCGAGAGAAACCAGTCACCGGAATGGCCCTATCCGGAGAACGCGCCCTCGGCCGGATGAGTTACATAAAGACAGGCAAAACCCTCAGAGGGGTTTACAACGGCACCGTAGGTGGCATGTCGATTTCGCCGACGTGCGAATCCCCGAGCGCACACTGAGCGAAAGGCCCTGGCGCTTATGAACACCACGGTCAGCTGCGAGCTGCACCTGCGCCTCGTTGTGTCGAGCGAGTCCTCACTGCCTGTACCCGCAGGACTGCGGTATGACACGGCCGATCCCTATGCCGTGCACGCCACCTTCCACACCGGAGCCGAGGAAACCGTCGAGTGGGTGTTCGCCCGCGACCTCCTCGCCGAGGGCCTCCACCGGCCCACCGGTACCGGCGACGTCCGAGTCTGGCCGTCCCGGAGCCACGGCCAGGGCGTCGTATGCATCGCCCTGAGCTCTCCGGAGGGTGAAGCCCTGCTCGAAGCCCCAGCGCGGGCCCTGGAGTCATTCCTGAAGCGAACGGACGCAGCCGTGCCGCCCGGCACGGAACACCGGCACTTCGATCTCGACACGGAGCTCTCACACATCCTGGCCGAGAGCTGACGCGTCACCACAGAGCCGCCCGGCGCCGTCCACTCGGGGAGACGGCTCGGGCTCAGACAACCGCATAGGGAAGGCGCCGGCGTCGGCACCGCGGAAGGTTCGCGGTGCCGGCGCCGCTGCGCGTCCACCGGCACGGGCCCCCCGCTCCAGCACCCAACGCCCCCACGCCCGTCTCGGCCGCGCCGGGAAGCCACTACCATCGGCCAGCACCGGGCGGGCGCCCTCGCCCGACCCCCAGGCCAGGGAGCGAAACGTGCTGATCACCCACGACACCCGGCTCGCACTCGACGCCGTGGTGGATCTGGTGAACACCGCGCCGGAGGACGAGACGGCGGACGGGCTCGCCGATGTGTCGTCCCTCGCCGATTTCGTACGAAAGCACGAGATCAGCGATGTCGGGGTGCTGTCGGAGCGGGATCTGGCAGCCGTACGGGACGTTCGCGGCCTGTTCGCCGGGATCTTCGCCGCCGACGATCCACGGACCGCCGCCTCGCTCATCAACGAACTGGTCGCGGCCGCCGGCACCACGCCCCGGCTGACGGACCACGACGGCTATGACTGGCATGTCCACTACTTCGCGCCGGGCGCCTCGGTCGCCTACCACCTCGCGGCCGACTGCGGGATGGCGCTGGCCTTCTTCGTGGTCGCCGGAGAGCAGGACCGGCTGCGCCGCTGCGAGGCCCCGGACTGCCGGCGGGCCTTCGTCGATCTCTCCCGCAACCGCTCCCGCCGCTACTGCGACAGCCGCACCTGCGGGAACCGGCTCCACGTGGCCGCCTACCGGGCACGCCGCAAGGAAGCCGCGGGCTGAGCGGCTCGCACCACGGGGAAGAGTCCGGCCCCCGGCCGGACCGACGGAGCCCTCGGCGGGTGACGCCAGGGGCTCCGTGTACAGCTCAGAGCAGCAGCAGGTCGTGCAGCGAAGCCATGAGCAGCAGACAGCCGATCACCGCAAGGAAGATCATCAGCGGCGGCTGGGAGAGCGCGAAGAGACAACCGCGCCGCTCCTCGGGCGGAGCAGCGGTGTCGCTCGTTGTTGTGTCCAGCATCTCGCGGGCGATGATGACGCAGAGGGCGCCTGCTTCGCGATCAACACGCCCGGAATACACGGGAGTTCGCTGGATGATGTGACAGGCGCGCTCGAACGTGAACGGTTCCGCGCGTTCCCTGTGTCACGCATGTGATCTTGTGTCGCTTCTGTCGGTCAGATCCCGTGCTTCTTCAGAATCGCCTCGATGTCACTGAAGTCGTCCCCGGAGCTCTTCGCTCCCGGTGTCGCCGCAGGCCGGGAGGCGGGAGGGGCGCCCTGGCCCAGTGACGGGGCCGAAGCCGCGGGAGCCGCCGCCTCGCGCCGGGCCGCGGCCTTCGCCGCCCTGCGTTCCTTCCGGGTCCCGCCGCCGCGTCGCTCCACGGCACGGGTGATCATGAACAGCGCCCAGGCGCCGCCGAGCACCACGAAACCGGCCCAGGCGGTCGGGCTGAACGCGGTGTCGGCCAGCCAGCCGACCACTCCGGTCATGACCAGGCCGATCGGCACCAGGGAGTAGGCGGCGATCCGGGCGGCCGCCAGGAAACGCTTGCGGTAGGCCGTCACCGCGGCGATGCCCAGGCCGGCGACGGAGACTGCGGAGCAGACGGTCTCTGCGATCATTCCGGTCCTCCAGGCAGGGCTCGGTGCGACATGTTCCCCATCTCTTCCATCCTGCACCGCCCCATGCCCGGTATGCCACGGTCCGGGCAGACCTCAGGGACATCTCGGGGTCGCCGTCCTCCTCAGGTCCCGGTGCAGCCTCCCCCTCACCGGACTGGGAGACTGGATCCCATGAACGACTCCTCCGGCTCCTCCGCCGCGCACCCGGCCCCTGTCGTCCTGGACGTCTGGTGCGAGCTGCAGTGCCCCGACTGCCGTGACGCTCTCGCCGACCTGCGCGCGCTGCGTGCCCGCTACGGCGACCGCCTGGAGCTGCGGCTGCGGCACTTCCCCCTGGAGAAGCACAAGCACGCCTTCGCCGCGGCACAGGCCGCCGAGGAGGCCGCCGAGCAGGGGGACGCCTGGCCGTACATCGAGGCCGTGCTCGGTCGCGTCGAGGAGCTGGACCGCAAGGACGGCGAAGCCTTCCTGGTCGAGGTCGCACGGGAACTCGGCCTGGACGCCGAGGAGTTCGACACGGCCCTGATCGACGGCCGGCACATCCTGATCGTCGACGCGGACCAGGCCGAGGGCAAGGCGATCGGCGTCACCGGCACCCCGACGTACGTCATCGGCGGTGAGCGCCTGGACGGAGGCAAGAGCCAGGAGGGACTGCGCGAGCGGATCGAGGAGATCGCCGACCGACTGCTCGCCGAACAGGCCTGACACCCGAGGAAGAGCCCTGCCCCGGCCGAACCGGAGCCGCGTCCCCTAGAGCAGTGTCTTGTACAGGTGGTACTCCGTCGTCTCGTAGCCGAGCGACTCGTAGAGCCGCTCGGCCGGGGTGTTTCCCGCGAAGACGTTGAGGGCGATGCGGTTCAGTCCGGCGCCGGTCGCGCGGGCCTCGGCGAGCCGCATGAGCGTCCGGCCGTGTCCGCGGCCGCGCTGGTCGGCGCGTACCAGGACGTCGTAGACGAAGGCGTGTCCGCTCCGGCGCCCCAGCCAGAGATCGCCCACCGGGACGCCCTCGTGCTCCAGGACGCTCAGCCACATGTTCGCGGTGTCCGGGCCCTGCGGCAGCGCACCGCCGAAGTCGCGGTCCGCCTTGGCGAGCGCCTCGGCCTCCGGCACACCGCGCCGGATCCAGTCCTCGGCATAGTCCCGCCTGCCGGCCCGGTCCCAGATCTCGTACTCGTCCTGCGTCATGGGTCGGTCGGCGCTGCCCTGGGGGAGTACGACCGCGGAGCCGTCGAGCGCCTTCGCCATGATGCGGTTGCGCAGGACGTACCCGAGCGCCCTGGTGAGCTCCAGGGCCGCGGCGGCTTCTCCGGGCACGGTCACCTCGATCTGCCGGCAGCCCCACCCGCGGGCGACCTCCTCCGCCGCCAGCGCGGCCACGGTGCCCCGGCCCCGGCCCCGGTCCGGCTCGTCGATGCGAAGCTCGTGGATCCTGGCCGCGGGCGGTCCCGAGCCGGGTTCCGTGGCCAGGTGTACCCGGCCGACGGGACGGCTGTTCACACACACCTGGTAGCGGCGTGAGAGGGTCCCGTCGGCGGCGCGATGGAGCGGCTCGGTCGGCCGCAGAGTCGTGGTCATCAGGGGTGTTGTACCCGCTGACGCACACGCCGTCAGCCGAATTACCGGGCGGCCGGAGGCCGGTGGCCCCGAAAGGGCCGGTCAGGGATCGAGATCGTCCCCGGCCCGCTCCTCGAAGACGCGCATCGCCTTGGCGGTCACCGGGCCCGGTGCGCCCGGCAGTTCACGGGTGTCGACGCGGTGCACGGCCTGCACATCGCGCAGCGTCGACGTCAGGAAGATCTCGTCGGCGCGCTCCAGGACGTCCAGCGGCAGGTCGGTCTCCTTGGCGCCGGTCCATTCGACCGTGAGGGCGCGGGTGATGCCGGCGAGGCAGCCGGAGGCGACCGGCGGGGTGTGGATCTCGCCGTCGAGGACGACGAAGACGTTCGACCCGGTGCCTTCGCAGAGTTGGCCCACCGTGTTGGCGAACAGCGCCTCGGACGCGCCGTGTTCACGCGCGCGGGCCAGGGCGACGACGTTCTCGGCGTACGAGGTGGTCTTGAGGCCGGTCAGGGCACCGCGCTCGTTGCGGGTCCAGGGAACGGTGACGACGGCCGTGGAGTCGGGGCGCGGGGCCGAGCCGCCGAGCGCGACGACGAGGGTCGGACCGTGCTCTCCGCGGTCGGAGCCGAGCGGGCCGTGACCGCCGGTGTAGGTGATGCGGAGCCGGCCGAGCGGCATCGGATTGGCGTCGAGGACGGCGGCGCAGGCGCGGCGCACCTCGTCGGCGTCGGGCTCGGGCAGACCGAGGCCGCGCGCCGAGCGGGCCAGCCGGTCGAGGTGGCGGGTCAGCGCGAAGGGCCGGCCGTCGACCGCCTTCACGGTCTCGAAGATGCCGTCACCCACGGTCAGCCCGTGGTCGAAGACGGAGACGCGGGCGGCCTCGATGTCCTGGAGCCCGCCGTCGAGCCAAAGCTTCACTGGTCCTACCTCGCATGTGAATGTGCCGGACGTCTCGTCCGGCACGGCGTTCCGGCCCCGGTCCCCGCGCCGTCCCCGCAACCGGGTCAGTCGGTGAGGGTCCCGTCACCCGCGTCGTACGTTCCCGACGCTACCGCGAGCAGCCGGGAGGCCTTCAGCTCGGTCTCCCGCCACTCCCCCTCGGGGTCGGACCCCCAGGTGATGCCGGCCCCCGTACCGAAGCGCAGGACGCCGTCGGCACGGTCGATCCAGAACGTACGGATGCCCACGGCCAGCTCGCCGGTGCCGCGGTCGGCGTCGACCCAGCCGACACCTCCGCAGTACGGGCCGCGCGGCGCGGTCTCCAGGACGTCGATGATCCGCAGCGCGCTGGACTTGGGCGCGCCGGTGACGGAACCGGGCGGGAAGGCGGCGGACAGGAGTCCGGGCCAGCCCACGTCCTCGCGCAGTTCGCCGCTGACGGTGGAGACGAGGTGCACGAGCCCGGGGTGCTTCTCGACGACGCACAGGTCGGGCACGGTCACGGTGCCGGTGGCGCAGACCTGGCCGATGTCGTTGCGGACGAGGTCCACGATCATCACGTTCTCGGCGTAGTCCTTGTCCAGGAGATCCGCCTCGGTGCGTCCGGTGCCCTTGATCGGGCCCGACTCGACGGAACGGCCCGCGCGGCGCACGAAGAGTTCCGGGGAGGCGGTGGCTATCTCGACGCCGTGGTCCGGCAGCCGAATCGTTCCCGCGTACGGTGCCGGGTTGCCGCGGGCCAGCAGAGCGGTCAGCGCGTCGACGTCGGCGTCGGCCGGGACGGGCGCGGAGAGCACGCGGCAGAGGTTCGCCTGGTAGACCTCGCCGGCCGCGATGTGCTCCCGGATCCGCCGGACACCGGCGGTGTACGCGGCGCGGTCGAGGGACGACGTCCAGTCACCGGCCGCCGGGCCGTGCCAGCGTCCGGGCACCGGCGCGGGCACCGGCTCCTCTCGTACCTCGCTGAAGCGGGCGCAGGTCAGCCGCCCTTCGAAGTCGGCCGAGACGGCCCAGAAGCCGGACGAGTCCAGGGCCGCGGGATCGCTGGTGACATCGAGGAGATTGGTTGCGACGAGGCCGCCGAAGCGGGCGAGAGGAGGGAGGTCGAGCACGCAGACGAGTCTAGGGCGGGTGTCCGGCGAGTGCCCTGACCATGTCCTCGGGCGGACAGACCGCAGCACGCTGCACAAACGCGTTTTTGTGCTGGCCCGGGAATCCGCTAGAGTTCAACTCGTCGCCGGGACGCGCAAGCGAAACGGAAACGACAAGCGGACGTAGCTCAGTTGGTAGAGCGCAACCTTGCCAAGGTTGAGGTCGCCAGTTCGAACCTGGTCGTCCGCTCGCAGGAAGTGGGGGATCTTCCCGAACCCGCACTCCTGGTGGAGTGGCCGAGAGGCGAGGCAACGGCCTGCAAAGCCGTCTACACGGGTTCAAATCCCGTCTCCACCTCCAAGGACGATTAGCTCAGCGGGAGAGCGCTTCCCTGACACGGAAGAGGTCACTGGTTCAATCCCAGTATCGTCCACTGGTCCGCAAGGATCCCCGCGCGATTAGCTCAGCGGGAGAGCGCTTCCCTGACACGGAAGAGGTCACTGGTTCAATCCCAGTATCGCGCACGCAGTACCAGCAGCAAGCGTGGCTCCGGTCGCGTGACCTGCGCGATTAGCTCAGCGGGAGAGCGCTTCCCTGACACGGAAGAGGTCACTGGTTCAATCCCAGTATCGCGCACCAGCAAAGCCCCCGGTCGTCTCGACGACCGGGGGCTTCGTCGTGCCCCGGTCTTGCCTGCCGGACCTGTGACCTGACCCACGGGGGCCTGGACACGCCGAAGGGGCCCCTCCGTTCGGGAGGGGCCCCTTCGGGTGGCTCAGGACGAGAAGAGCATGTGGCCGAAGCTCTTGTGGCGCTGGTGGCCGCCGTGACCGCCGCCGTGCTGCGGGGCGCCCCATGCGGGAGCCGGAGCGGACGGGTACGCCTGCGGGGCGCCCTGGGGCGGCGGCGCGGGCTGGGACCACTGCGACTCCACGCGGGTCAGGGCCTCCAGCTCGCCGTAGTCGAGGAATATCCCTCGGCAGCCGCTGCACTGCTCGATCTGGACGCCATTGCGGTTGTACGTGTGCATCGGCGCATGGCATTTCGGACACTGCATGCTCGGCTCAACTCCTCGCCGGTCGGTACTGCTTCCGCCAGGACAGACACCGCCCGGCTTCGGTCGGTTGCAGCCTACGTCGCGAAACCTCGGGTCAACTCGGGCGGGATGGCACTCATTCGGTCACAGGCGTCGACCACGGCCTGCTGCACCTCGTCCAACGGCTGTTCCGCGGCTGCGGATTTGGCGACCGCGAGGGCCGCGGTCTGCACGGTGAGGGCGCGGGCCGCGACGTCCAGGGCGGGCCAGGGATCGCCGTCGGCGGGCACGGCGGGGCCGCCGGCCTCCCGGTAGGCGGCCAGGAAGCGGAACCACTCGTCGGGCGGCAGCAGCCCGCAGGCGTACCAGGCGGCGGGGCGGGCCAGGTCCCAGGCCGGGGAGCCGACGCCCAGGTCGTCGACGTCGATGAGGAGCCAGGGACCGTCCGGCGCGGGGTGACGTACGAGCTGGCCGAGGTGCAGGTCCCCGTGGCACAGGGTCGTGGCGTCCGGCATGGGGGCCTCGGCCCGCGCCCAGCCGGGCAGGGCGGCCCAGGCCCGCAGGACCGGGGCGGCGGCCGGGTGCGGGCCGGCCGCGCGCATCCGGGCCATCGCCCGGGCGGCCTTGACAGGCCCCCGCATGGGCGGCAGCCCGTCCGGGGCGGGAGCCCGGTGCAGCCGGGCCAGCAGGGCCGCCGCCGCCTCCCAGGGGGCCGCCTCCGGGGTGTCGGGATCGACGGGAGCGCCGTACGGCCAGAGGGTCACCCGGCGGCCGAGGAGCTCGGCCGGGGCCGGGTCCGACGGCGGCAGGAGGATGCCGGGGAGGCGCGTGGCCGCGGCGACACGGCGGGCGAGCGCGTGGGGTTCCGTGTCCGGGGCGTGGGCCTTGGCGACGATGCCGCCGTGACGGACCACGGTGCCGTCGTCGCGGTCCGCGAGGAGTGTGTCCTCGGCGCCGCAGGAGCAGGCTCCGCGGGGGCCGGGCACAGCCGCCACCGGGTGAACCGCGCCGCGCGCCACGGCGGCGAGCGCGGACACCAGGCTGGGTACGGTCACGGATCCCCCTGTGCTGGACGACGTGCCGGTACGACCCTGACGCCGAGGGCGCCTGCCGGTCAGGACACCTGCCGGCGAGAGTACGCACCCAAGGCCGGCACCAGGCACCCGGCACCCGCGCCGCGACAGCACGGCCCGGTCACCCACTGCCGCACCTGTCCCGGATTCCCGGGGCCGGGACGGGTGCCGAACCACCCCTGCGCCCGGTCCCGGCCGGCCGGGCACCCCCTCGCCGCACCGGCCCGGCACCAAGCGAGTCCACGAGCGGAGGGTCCGCCGTGAGGCACCCGGCCTCACGGCGGGCCTTCGCCCAGGCCCCGTGCCCAGCCCCGGGCAGGGACATCGGGCACCGGGCACAAAGAGATGCCCGCGCAGCTCCCCAGCTGCGCGGGCATCTTTCTGCCGTCCGCCGCACCCCCGTCCCCACGGGGTTTCATGGCCGGATGTCCCCGCCCGGACCGCTCTTCCGGGCCTGGGGCGCCGCTCAGCGCCCCAGCATCACGCCCACGGACGACGCCTGTGTGACCACCGCGTCCCAGCCGCCGAAGACGACCACGAGCAGGGCCGCCAGGGGAAGGACCATCGCTGTCGCCACCAAGGGGTGGCGCTGGCCCTGGCGGGTGCCGAACGCGGCGGTGAACGCCTTGCGTCCCTGCGTGCGGAGCTCTGTCCGCGGTGCCATGTGGGCCATGGTCCCTCTCCTGACCGAGATTCTGTTGTGCCTGGCAGCGGCGGGTGTCTGACCTCGGGGGACGAGTGCTGCACCCGCCGCTTGACCTCAAATCTAGGCGCGCGACGACGTCGGGTCGTCATGCCCTCGTACCGATTGCCGGGCCTCCCGGAGGATGAGCCGTGACCTGCCGAGTACTACCGTGGGTGGAGACGCGGACCCAGGTCTCAGGGTCTTCCCGGAGGGGACGTCCGATGTGCCCTACTGTTCCGAACTGTCCTCCCGGGGAACCGGCTGCTCGACGAGTGCCAGCACCCGAGTCGCCATGAAGCGGGCGGTCCGTACCACTGTTCCGTTTCGAGTGACTTCGCTCACTTCTACGACACCTCGGCGCACCGCCGTCTCCACCCGGCGGCCCGCCCTGCTCGCCACCACCTCGTACGTACGCGTCGTGTCCCCTGCGTCCACGACTATCTCCACGCGGTCACCCCTCACGGGCTCAATCCCCCTTCAGCGATGGATGGTTGGGATCAAGGGCAGGCCAAAGAGGCACTGTTCGCACGCTCCCTGACCACCTCTCAAGTTTCCCACCCGGCACTGACAATCGATCGGAACGAGAGGGCGCGGCCTCTGCGCGCACCCGGCCGCGAAAACGTAAGCTGTGGCTCGTCAAACGGACCGGGCAGCGGGGATGGACATGGCGATGATGCGCCTGAGGCGCGAGGACCCGCGTGTCGTCGGCTCGTTCAGGCTTCACCGACGGCTCGGCGCGGGGGGTATGGGTGTTGTCTACCTGGGCTCCGACCGGCGTGGCCAGCGGGTCGCACTGAAGGTGATCCGGCCTGATCTGGCGGAGGATCAGGAGTTCCGTTCCCGGTTCGCGCGCGAGGTCTCTGCGGCCCGGCGGATCAGGGGCGGCTGCACGGCACGGCTCGTCGCCGCCGACCTGGAGGCGGACCGGCCGTGGTTCGCCACCCAGTACGTGCCCGGACCCTCCCTGCACGACAAGGTCGCCGAGGAGGGGCCGCTGTCGGCCGCCGACGTGGCCGCCGTGGGTGCCGCCCTCTCCGAGGGGCTGGTCGCGGTGCACGAGGCCGGGGTCGTCCACCGTGACCTCAAGCCGTCCAACATCCTGCTGTCCCCGAAGGGGCCGCGGATCATCGACTTCGGCATCGCGTGGGCGACCGGGGCGAGCACCCTCACCCACGTCGGCACGGCGGTCGGCTCCCCGGGCTTCCTGGCGCCGGAGCAGGTGCGCGGCGTCGCCGTCACCCCGGCCACGGACGTGTTCGCGCTCGGGGCCACGCTCGCGTACGCGGCGACCCAGGACTCACCCTTCGGTCAGGGCAGTTCCGAGGTGATGCTCTACCGGGTGGTGCACGAGGAGCCGCATCTGCACGGGGTCCCGGACGCCCTCGCGCCGCTCGTCCGGGCCTGTCTGGCGAAGGACCCGGAGGAACGGCCCAGCACCCTCCAACTGTCCCTGCGGCTCAAGGAGATCGCGGCCCGCGAGGCCCAGGGCATGGTGGACGCACGGCCGCCCGCGCCACGCTCGGATCCGGACCGGCCGACGGGACGCCTGGCCGAGCAGTACGCCGAGCAGCGCACCCAGCGGCGGCCGGGGACCACTCCCCCGCCGCGCACCGGCGGGACGAACGGCGGATCGCGGTCGGGTTCGCGCCCGGCGCCCGCCCGCAACACCGGCCGCACCGGGAACAGGCCCGCGCCCCGCAGCGGCGCCGGACGGCCCGGTCCGCGCACCACCGGCACCGGCAGGCGGCCCGCCAATCCGCGGCTGCTGCGCCAGCGGCTCTTCGTGTTCGTGGTGGTGACACTGCTGGTCGCGCTCGGTATCGCGGCGGCGCAGGGGTGCCAGGGGCCGTCCCGCGGACTCGACGACGGGCCGCGCGACGGCGTACACCAGGAACAGCCGGCGTCCGGGCGACTGCGCGCGGGCGACGCGATCACCGATCCGCACGGGAGCGCGCACCGAGCGGCCGGTTAGTGCCGCGCGGCCCTCAGCTCGTGGGACGGCCCATCGCCACCGCGTAGAAGGCGACCGCGGCCGCCGCGCCGACGTTCAGGGAGTCGACGCCGTGGGCCATCGGGATGCGCACCCATTCGTCGGCCGCCATCAGGGCCCGGGTGGACAGCCCGTCGCCCTCCGCGCCCAGCATCAGCGCGACCCGGTCCATCGTGTGCGGGGCGGCCTCGTCGAGGGACCTCGCCTTCTCGTCCGGGGTGAGGGCGAGCAGGTTGAACCCGGCGTCGCGCACCGACTCCAGGCCCTTGGGCCAGGTGTCGAGACGGGCGTACGGGACCGAGAAGACCGCGCCCATCGAGACCTTCACGGAGCGGCGGTAGAGGGGGTCGGCGCAGTCCGGGGAGAGCAGCACGGCGTCCATGCCGAGGGCGGCGGCGGAGCGGAAGATGGCGCCGATGTTGGTGTGGTCGTTGACCGACTCCATGACGACGACCCGGCGCGCGGACCGCAGCAGCTCGTCCGCCGTCGGCAGCGGCTTGCGCTGCATCGAGGCGAGCGCTCCCCGGTGCACGTGATAGCCGGTGACCTGCTCGGCGAGCTCGGGGCTGACCGCGTAGACGGGTGCCGGGAGTTCGTCGATGACATCGCGCATGACGTCGACCCACTTGGCGGACAGCAGCATCGAGCGCATCTCGTAGCCGGCGTCCTTGGCCCGTCTGATGACCTTCTCGCCCTCGGCGATGAACAGGCCCTCGGCGGGTTCGCGCTTGCGGCGCAGTTCCACGTCGGTCAGGCCCGTGTAGTCACGCAGACGCGGGTCGTCGGGGTTCTCGACGGTGATGAGATCGGCCACAGGGTGATACTGCCTTGTCCTGGGTGCGGTGCCAACGGCTGGGAACGGGTCGGGTTACCCGTGGTTACTCGGGAAGTCCGGAGCCGACGCCCACGACCTCGCCGATGACGATGACCGCGGGCGGCCGCACGTCCTCGGCTCGGACGGTGTCGGCGACGGTGGCCAGGGTGGCGTCGACGCGGCGCTGCGCGGCGGTCGTGCCCTCCTGGACGAGGGCGACGGGGGTGTCGGCCGGCTTGCCGTGCGCCACGAGCGTGTCGGCGATCCTGCCGATCTTGTCGACGCCCATGAGGACTACGAGGGTGCCGCGCAGCTTGGCGAGAGCGGGCCAGTCGACGAGGGAGCGCTCGTCGTCGGGGGCCACATGACCGCTGACCACGGTGAACTCGTGCGCGACGCCCCGGTGGGTGACCGGGATGCCCGCGGCGCCCGGCACCGAGATCGAGCTGGAGATGCCGGGGACGACCGTGCAGGCGATGCCCGCCTCGGCGAGCGCCTGGGCCTCTTCCATGCCACGGCCGAAGACGAACGGGTCGCCGCCCTTCAGCCGGACGACGGCCTTGCCCTGCCTGGCGTGCTCGATGAGCGCGTTGTTGATGGCCTCCTGGGCCATGAACCGGCCGTACGGGATCTTCGCCGCGTCGATCACCTCGACGTGCGGCGGGAGTTCGGCGAGCAGGTCACGGGGGCCGAGGCGGTCGGCGATGACCACGTCGGCCTCGGCGAGCAGCCGGCGTCCGCGGACCGTGATCAGGTCGGGGTCGCCGGGACCTCCGCCGACCAGGGCCACTCCGGCGGTACGGGTGCGGTGGTGCGGTGCGACGAGCGTCCCGTCCCGCAGCCCCTCGACCACGGCGTCGCGGATCGCGGCGGTGTGGCGGGGGTCGCGGCCCTTGGCGTCGGTGGTGAGGACGGCGACGGTCACGCCCTCGCTGTGGCCGGTGGCCGGGGTCCACGCGGTCGCCGCGTCGGCGTCGTCGGAGCGGACGCACCAGACACGGTGGCGCTCCGCCTCGGCCGACGCCTCGGCGGCGGCCCGCGGGTCGCTGGTGGCGATCAGCGCGTACCAGGCGTCGGCGAGGTCGCCCTCCTCGTACGGGCGCCTGGTCCAGGTGATCTCGCCCGCGTCGGCCATGGCCTCGACGGACGGGGTCGCCTGCGGTGACACGAGGTGGATGTCCGCGCCCGCCGCGATGAGCGCGGGAAGCCGGCGCTGGGCCACCTGGCCACCGCCGAGGACGACGACACGACGGCCGGCGAGACGGAGGCCTACGGGATAGGCGGGGTGTTCGGCCATGGAGGTGCGGCTCCTCGTACGGGCAGGCGGTACGGGCAGGCGCGCTGCGGCTTTGGAGCGGCCCTGACGTGGGGTTCTTCGGTGGAGGTCCAGAGTACGGCGGGGCCGGGTGGGCAGCTCGGGACGCCTGCCCACCCCACCGGTGCCGGGGGCCTACTTCTCGGTCACCCCGGCCGAGTCGAACGTCGCGACCTCGTGCATCGCGCGCGCCGCGCTCTGCACGATCGGCAGGGCCAGCAGGGCGCCGGTGCCCTCGCCCAGGCGCAGGTCGAGGTCGATCAGGGGGCGCAGGCCCAGCTTGTTCAGAGCGGCCACGTGACCGGGCTCGGCGCTGCGGTGGCCCGCGATGCAGGCGGCCAGGACCTCGGGGGCGATGGCGCGGGCCACCAGTGCGGCGGCGCCCGCGCTGACGCCGTCCAGGATCACCGGCGTACGCAGGGACGCGCCGCCGAGGAGCAGGCCGACCATGGCGGCGTGTTCCAGGCCGCCGATCGCCGCGAGAACGCCGATCGGGTCCGCCGGGTCCGGCTGGTGGAAGTCGATGGCCCGGCGGACGACCTCGGTCTTGCGGGCCAGGGTCTCGTCGTTGATGCCCGTGCCGCGGCCCGTCACATCGGCCGGGTCGGCTCCCGTGAAGACCGAGATCAGGGCCGCCGACGCGGTCGTGTTGGCGATGCCCATCTCGCCGGTCAGCAGCGCCTTGTTGCCCGCGGCCACCAGGTCGCGGGCCGTCTCGATGCCCACCTCCAGCGCGGCGACGACCTCTTCCCGGGTCATGGCGGGGCCCGTGGTCATGTCGGCGGTGCCCGCGCGGACCTTGCGCGGCAGCAGACCCGGCGTGGCCGGCAGGTCGGAGGCGACGCCCACGTCGACGACACAGACCTCGGCGCCCACCTGGTTGGCGAAGGCGTTGCAGACCGCGCCGCCGCCGAGGAAGTTGGCCACCATCTGGCCGGTGACCTCCTGCGGCCAGGGGGTGACGCCCTGCGCGTGGACACCGTGGTCGCCGGCGAAGATCGCGACGGCGGCCGGCTCCGGGATCGGCGGCGGGCACATCCGGGACAGGCCCGACAGCTGCGCGGAGATGATCTCCAGCATGCCGAGGGCGCCCGCGGGCTTGGTCATCCGCTTCTGGCGCTCCCAGGCCTCGCCCAGCGCCTTCGCGTCCAGGGGGCGGATGTTGGAGACCGTCTCGGCGAGCAGGTCGTGCGGCTCCTCGCCGGGCAGGGCACGGCGGCCGTACGTCTCCTCGTGCACGACCCACGACAGGGGGCGGCGCTTGGACCAGCCGGCCTGCATCAGCTCGGGCTCGTCGGGGAACTCGTCCACGTATCCGACACAGAGGTAGGCCACCGCTTCGAGGTGCTCGGGCAGGCCCAGCGCGCGGACCATCTCGCGCTCGTCGAAGAAGCTGACCCAGCCGACGCCGAGACCCTCGGCGCGGGCCGCGAGCCACAGGTTCTCGACCGCGAGGGCGGAGGAGTACGGCGCCATCTGCGGCTGAGTGTGCCGGCCCAGAGTGTGCCGGCCGCCCCGGGTCGGGTCGGCGGTGACGAGGATGTTGACCGGGGTGTCGAGGATGGCCTCGATCTTCAGTTCCTTGAACTGCTTGGCACGGCCCTTGGGAAGCGATTTGGCGTAGGCCTCACGCTGGCGCTGGGCGAGTTCGTGCATGCTGCGCCGGGTTTCGGCGGAGCGGATGACGACGAAGTCCCAGGGCTGGGAGTGGCCGACGGACGGAGCGGTGTGCGCGGCCTCCAGGACGCGCAGCAGCACGTCGTGCGGGATCGGGTCGCTGCGGAAGCCGTTGCGGATGTCACGGCGCTCGCGGATCACGCGCAGGACGGCCTCGCGTTCGGCGTCGTTGTAGCCGGGGGCCGCCGGGCCGGTGGACTCGCGTACGTCTTCCACCACGGCCGTGCTCTCTTCCTGGTCGGCGACCTGGGTGCGCAGGTCCTCCGCTTGCTGTGCGGCCACGGGTTCCGGCTCCGCGGTGAGGGGCTGCGGAACGGGGGTGGTGGTCTCGGACTCGGCCTCGGCTTCCCGGGGTGCGGGCACCGGCGCCTGCGCGACCGGCTCGGCCTGCGCCACGACGGTGTCCTCAGCCGGGAGGGGCGCGGGGGCGGCCTGGGCCGGCGGCTGCTCCTCGGCGGCCTCCGGAGCCATGGTCATGCCGTGCGGCGGGGTCGGGGCGAGGTGCGCGGCCGTGGGCACCGTGCCGTCCACGGGCACGAACCCGCCGAGGCTCCGGTCGGCCTGGGGTACGACGGGGGCGCCGGGGAATCCGGGGGTGCCCGCCGTGTCCGGCGCGCTCTCGGGGTACTGGTCGCCGAGGGCCGGGAGGTGCGGGTCGCCGACGGTCTCGTGGGCGGCCTCGGCCTGCGCGGCCGCGCCGGCCGGCGCGGCGTGCGGGGCCTCGGTGGTGCCGGGCGCGGACAGGGCGATGCCGTCGTGGGCGAGGGCGTCGTCCTCGGACGGGGCGGTGCCGTTCTCGGCGAAGGCGGGCGGGCCGGTCAGCCGCTGACCCTGGACCTGGGCCTGGACCTCGTCGGGAGCGATGTCCTGTCCGCCCTGCGAGGCTTCCGCCGAGCGCGCGGAGAGCGCCGACAGGGCGGACTCCGGGATCTCGTAGATGTGCGGGGCCGGTACGTCGGCGGGCTGCTCGGCGCCGGACAGGAGAGCTTCGTCCACGAAGAGGACAGCGGGTTCCGGGAGGTGGACGGCGGGTTCCGGGAGCTGGACGGCGGGCTCCGCGGACCCGGCCTCCTGGACACCGGGTGCGGCCAGGCCGGCCCCGTGGGTGTCCTGGCCGGCGAGCTGCGGCGGGACCTGCGCGGCGGCGGGGTCCTCGGCGGGCACGAGACCCTCGGCAGGGGCGAACGGCTGCGCGGGCACGGCAGGTCCGAGGTCCTCGGTGATCTGCGTCGGTACGGCCTCGTGCGCGGAGGTCTCCCCCTCGATCGGGGCCTGTGCCCCGACGTCGGCGGTGTCCGGCACGCCCAGGGCGTCCGGGACGTCCTGGAACTGCGGGGTTTCGGGAATCTGCGGGGCGGCCGAGCCGTCCGCCGCGGGCACCGCTTCGGAAGCCGGGCCGTCCATCGGGTCCTGGAGGTCGAGCGACATCCCGTCGGCCCCCGGTACCGGCGCCTGGGCGGCGTCGAACGCCGGGGCCGGGTCGTGGACGAAGGGCGCGGGCACGGCGTCGGGTGCCTGCTCGGCCTCCGCGGCCTGAGGTGCCTCGGGACCCGGTGCGGATTCCGTCATCACCGCGGACCCGGGCAGCTGTGCCGCCTCGGGGACGACCGTGTCCGCGGCCTCGCCGCCCGCCGGCACGGTCCCCCACACCGCCGCGCTCTGCGGCAGGGCGTCGCCGGCCTGCGGCACGTCCAGGTACTCGGGGCCGGCGCTCGCCGGGCCGGCGTGGCGCAGCGGGGTGACCGGGGTGGCCATGGAGCTCGGGCGGGCGCCCGCGGGTCCGCGGTCGGCCAGCGAGCGCACCGGGCTGGAGGAACCGTCCGGCGTGGGCGGGCCCAGGTGCAGCGGACGGCGCGGCGTCACGGGCTGCGGAACCGGCTGGGGCACGGGTGCCGGGCTCGGCGCGCGCACGGCGCCGAGGTCGATCGCGCCGGTGTCGCGTCCGTCCGTCTCGTGCGGACCGGGTTCGTCGGTGAAGGGCATCGGGGCCGGCGGCGGCACCTCGTTGCCCCAGGCACCCTGGGCACCGGGCGCGCCCGGCAGGAGAAGGAGGTCGTCCTCCTCGACAGAGCTCTCGGAGGAGTCGAGGTAGGTGTACGCGCCCGGCGCGGTGACGCCCGGCTGCTCCACCATGCCTGCGTTCTCCGGCAATCCCTCGCCCGGGACCTGGCCGGTGTCGGTCATGCGTACCCCTCGCCCATCGGTTAGTGCTCCAAAGTCCAGCTCGCCGGGAACGGCGCACCGACCGCCCCACAGTGAAGAACGAGCGTGCGTGCCCAGCGGCACGTACGACCGGCCAACAAAGGCGACAAAGCCATTAACAGGCATTGTCCCGGTCATCCCGCCCTCGCGACAGCGTGATCCGCGAGTGGCCGCTGTGGACTGCGCCACGTTGCGCGTCCTCCGGTTCTGCCGTACCACACACGCCTCAAAACGGGCGGGTTTTCCGGACATTGGCCTACGAAAGGCCGACCCCCCGGAGCGGTACAACGATCGGCCAGCCTACCGCGCGCAGTACGACAACAGGATCACGGGGCGCGATCCGGCAGACGGCCGCTGAGCAGGAACGCGACGCTCCGCTCCTTCTCCGTCCAGGCCCGTGTATCGAGTTCGACGGACTGAATGAGAGCGCACTCGACGTCATAGCCGTGTTCGGTCAGATCGCGGCCGATGAGTTCGGCGGCGTCACGGGTCGCGGCGTCCGCGACGATGCGCTGGGGACGGCGGTCCGCGACCGCGGAGACGACCGCCGCTCCCCCGCCTCCGACCCGCACGACATCGGGTTCGGGCAGGTCTTCGAGGACGTGCGGGGCGCTGCCGTGCACGATCTGCATCTGCACGCCGTAGCGGCGGGCCGAGTGCTCGGTGCGGGCGCAGGAGCCCGGACTGCGGTCGACCGCGATGACGGCGGCGCCGGTGCGGGCCGCCTCGGTGGCGAAGGCGCCGCTGCCGCAGCCGATGTCCCAGACGAGGTCGCCGACGCGCGGTCCCAGCCGGGCGAGCTGGGCGGCGCGCAGCAGATCCGTCTCGCCCTCGCCGAGCGCGCCGCCGTACGCGCGCGCGGGCAGCGCCCAGCCGCGCGGCCCGGCGCCGGGTTCCCGTCCGGCGATCCAGCCGCCGCCCTCGGCCGTGGCCACGAAGCCGCCGATGACGATCACGACGTTCGGGTCGCGCCAGGTGTGGTCGGCCGCCTTGTCGGAGGTGAGGATCGTGACCTGTTCCCGGGCGGTGCCGAGTTCCTCGCAGATGACGAAGGAGCGGTGAACTCCTTCGAGCAGCAGCCCGAGTTCGGCGGGGCCGGCGCCGGGCGAGGTGAGGACGGCGACCTTGGTATGGGCGCGGCATACATTCACCGCGCGTCGCAGGGTGCGACTGTGTGCCACGACCACTTGCGCGTCGTCCCAGGGCATTCCGGCGCGGGCGAAGGCGGCGGCCACCGCGGAGACGGCGGGCACGACTTCGACCTCCAGGCCGAACTCGGGTGCGCGCAGGGTGCGTACGACGCCGAAGAATCCGGGGTCCCCGTCGGCGAGGACGACGGCGGTGCCCCGGTGGCCTGCGATACGGCGGGCGGCGAGGGCGACGCTGCCCAGCCGGACGCGTTCGGCGTTCTCGGGCACTTCGGGGAGTTCGAGATGGTGGGCCGCGCCGGCCACCAGCGTGGCGGCACCGAGGGCGGAGCGCGCCGCGTCGGCCAGCGGCGAGCCGTCCCAGCCGATCACCGTGACCCGGTCGGCCATCGTCGTCAGTCTCCAGAAGGTCTTCGCAGGTCTCAGGTGCAGCCCGGGCGGGCTTCGTGAGGGTACCCCGGTGCGGCCCGGCGGGGGTGTGGCGGCCGGTGTGGCGCGGGGAGCGGTCCCGCCGTGCCGGGTCGACGGGTCCGGGTACGTGTCCGGACCCTCGGGGCCGGGATCCGGTGAGGTGACTCCCGTACACCCATGTGACTCGGCCCGACCGTATACGACCCGCCGTGACCGGACACGACCTGCCGTGGCGGTTTCCGCCCGTCGGGGCGGGCCCGCGCACGGGCTGCCGCGCGTCGGCCGGGCCCCTCAGTTCCAGTCGTTGAAAGAGGAGTAGCGGCCCGTGTCGGTGAGGTGCTGCCCGTCCATTCCGTCGAGGTCCTCCGGCAGCAGGCTCCACACGATGAAGTCGGTGCGCAGGTCGACCCAGGTGCCCTCCTCGGTCCGGGTGCGCGCTATGCAGGCGTTGCGCAGCACGCCCTCGCTGATGCAGCCGATCTTCTGGGCCACCTGCTGCGAGGCGGTGTTGCCGGCGGCCGTGCGCAGTTCCACGCGCTCGAACTTCTGCTCGCGGAAGAGCCATCGGCCGGTGGCGAGCGCGGCCTCGGACGCGTAGCCCTCGCCGCGTGCCCAGGGGGCGATGATGTAGGACAGCTCGGTGGAGCGGACCCGCCAGTTGGTCTTGCCGAGCTGGATGACGCCGACCAGACGCTGGGTGAGGAACTCGGTGACGGCGAGGTCGAGTCCGCGCCCCCGAGCGCGTTCCGTGGGCGCGTAGTCGGTGATCCAGTCGCGGGCACCGTCCTCGGTGAACGGCTGCGGGATCGACGTCCAGGCCGCCACCATCTCGTCGTTCATCATCTCGGTCAGCGCGGGCACGTCGTCCTCGTCGAGCGCACGCAGGACCAACCGCTCCGTGCTGATGGAGATGTCGGGGAAGGTGCTCGTCATGCGACGCTCCGTAACCGTCGGGGACTTCGGACCTGATGTACCGTCGGGTCCGCTGAACTGCCCAGCATGCAGCATGAAACCACTGAACGGCACAACGGGGTCCACTCCGGGTAATGGAGTGGACCCCGTGCGGTGACGAGTCGGGCCTGGGACGGCAAATCGGCCCGGGCGCAGGTCTACTTGAACGACGGGATGACGGAGCCGGCGTACTTGTCCTCGATGAACTTCTTGACCTCGGGCGAGGTGAGGAGCTTCGCGAGCTTCTTCACGCGCGGGTCGTTCTCGTTGCCCTTCTTGACGGCGAGGAAGTTGCCGTAGGGGTTGTTCGTCGCCGACTCAAGGACGAGGGCGTCCTCGGCGGGCTTGAGGCCGGAGGATATGGCGTAGTTGCCGTTGATCACCGCGGCGTCCACGTCGTCCAGGGAGCGCGGGGTCTGAGCCGCCTCGACCTCCTTGAACTTGAGGTTCTTCGGGTTCTTGGAGATGTCCTGCGGGGTCGCCTCGCTGCCGGCGCCGTCCTTGAGGGTGATGAGCCCCTTGGACGCGAGCAGCTTCAGGGCACGCGCCTCGTTCACGGCGTCGTTCGGCACCGCCACGGTCGCACCGCTCTTCAGGGCGTCGACACTCTTCACCTTGTGCGAGTAGAGGCCGAGCGGCTCCAGGTGCACCGTGACGACGGGCACGATGTGGGTGCCGCGCTTCTTGTTGAAGTCGTCCAGGTACGGCTGGTTCTGGAAGTAGTTGGCGTCGACCGAGCCGTCCTCGGTGGCCGTGTTGGGCACGATGTAGTCCTGGAACTCCTTGACCTCCAGGTCGAGTCCCGCCTTCTTCGCCAGGTTCTTCTCGATGAAGTTCAGGATCTCGGCGTGGGGGACCGGGCTGGCGGCGACAACGAGCGGGCCGCTGTAGTCGGAGGAAGAGGAGGAGTCCTTGCCCGAACCGCAGGCGGAGAGACCCAGGGTGAGGGCTCCGGCGACGAGGACGGCGGTGGTGATCTTGGCAGTGTTACGCACGAAAAGTGCCTTTCCTGAGGGGTGAAGCGGCCCCGTCATGGGGTGGACGGGGAAATCTGCGGGTGGGGCCGGGGACCACGTGTGGATCCGCGGTTCTTCAGGCGGCCTCGCCGACGTCCGTGGTCACGGGCCGGCCGGACTTCAGCAGGCGCAGCCTCGGGGCGGGACCCGAGTGACCGCTCCGGCGGTCAAGGGTGCGGGCCGCGTAGTCGCCGGCGAACTGGATGGCCGAGATGACCACGGCGAGGAGGGCGACGATGATCCACATCAGCTCGGTCTCGAAGCGCTGGTAGCCGTAGCGGATGGCGAGATCGCCCAGTCCGCCCGCGCCGACGGTGCCGGCCATCGCGGAGTAGCCGATGAGGGCCACGACCGTGGTGGTCCCCGAGGAGATCAGCGACGGCAGCGACTCGGGGACGAGAACCTTGCGCACGACGGTCCAGGTGTTGCCGCCCATCGACTGCACGGCCTCGACGAGCCCGCCGTCCACCTCACGGACGGCGGTCTCGACCAGACGCGCGAAGAACGGGATCGCACCGATGGCGAGCGGCACGATGGCGGCCTCGCGGCCGATGGTCGTACCGGTGATCCACCGGGTGAAGGTCATCAGCGCGACCATCAGGATGATGAACGGCATCGAGCGGGCGATGTTCACGATCTGCCCGACGACCTTGTTGGCGACGACGTTCTGCAGCAGGCCGCCGCGGTCCGTCAGCACCAGCAGGACACCGAGCGGCAGGCCGCCGACGATCGCGATGAGGGTGGACCAGCCGACCATGTAGAGCGTGTTCCAACACTCCTC
Organism: Streptomyces sp. NBC_00386; assembly: GCF_036063235.1. Classification (NCBI taxonomy): domain Bacteria; kingdom Bacillati; phylum Actinomycetota; class Actinomycetes; order Kitasatosporales; family Streptomycetaceae; genus Streptomyces; species Streptomyces sp. NBC_00386. Next base: position 7,569,330 of record NZ_CP107950.1, on the reverse strand, counting down.
GGACAGCAGCGGCTGCATCTCGGACCAGCTCACTTGGCACCTTCCTTGACCAGCGTGGGCTGCTGCCCCTGGATGTCGATCTGCAGGCCCTGCTCGCGGAGGAACCCGATCGGCACGACGTTCTCCTCGTAGCGGCCGGGCAGCTCAATGCGCATCCGGCCGACCTGCCTGCCCGCGACGGTGTCCATCGCGGCGCCGAGGATCGAGATGTCGATGTTGTACGTGCGCGAGAGCTGCGAGATGACGGGCTGGGTCGCCGACTCGCCGTGGAAGGTGACGTCGATGACCGTACGGTCGTCGCCGGAGGCCTCGCCGCTGACCGGGAAGAGCGCGGAGGCCAGTTCGGAGCCGGGCGTCGCGAGGAGTTCGCTGACGGTGCCGGACTCGACGACCCGGCCGTTCTCCATCAGCGCCGCCGAGTCGCAGACGGTCTTGACGACGTCCATCTCGTGGGTGATGAGCAGGACCGTCAGACCCAGCTGCCGGTTCAGGTCGCGCAGGAGCTGGAGGATGGAGCGGGTGGTCTCCGGGTCGAGGGCGCTGGTCGCCTCGTCGGAGAGCAGCACCTTCGGGTCGCCGGCCAGCGCGCGGGCGATGCCGACACGCTGCTTCTGACCGCCGGAGAGCTGGGCCGGGTAGGACCCCGCCTTGTCGGACAGGCCGACCAGGTCCAGGAGTTGGAGGGCCTTGTGCCTGCGCTCCCTCCTGGAGAGGCCGAGAATCTCGAGCGGCAGCTCGACGTTGTCCTGGACGGTCCGCGAGGACAGCAGGTTGAAGTGCTGGAAGACCATGCCGATCCGGCTGCGGGCCTGGCGCAGCTCCCGGCCGGCGCGCGGGCCGCGCCCGGCGAGAGCGGTGAGGTCCCGGCCGTCGACGGTGACCGTGCCGGAGGTGGGACGCTCCAGGAGGTTGACGCAGCGGATGAGCGAGGACTTGCCGGCACCGGACTGGCCGATGACGCCGAACACCTCGCCTTCGCGGACATGAAGATCGACGCCGTCGAGGGCGGTCACTTCACGGCCGCGCGAGCGGTAGACCTTGGTGAGGCCCGTTGTCGTGATCACTGGGGAATTCCGTCACTGTCGAGTGCGGGGCGTGGGTGTGCGCCGGGCACGGGTGCATTCGGTCGGAACGCGGCACGGTTCTCGCGATGGCGATGGAACCGGAAGGAGAACGTGTGCGCGGGGCAGCCCGGTCACGTACGCGGTACGGACACGGGGCGCGGCGGTCCCGCTTCGGGGCGCGGGATCAGGCGGTGGTGCAGGGGGCCCTCTAGCAGGCACACATTCGACACATACAACGAGCACCGGGCGTCATGGTCGCCTCGGTCGCAAGGATGCGGTCGCTCGTCGTGGTCATGGAAGGAAGTAAAGCAGACCGGGAACCGGGGTCCGCCACCGCTGTCCGAATAGCGGACAGCGGTGGACACCGGCGTACGCCTTCTCAGGCCCGGACGGAGATCTCCATTCCCTTGTCCGTCACCAGTACGGACAAGGCGGAGAGGTCCTCGACCACGAGGTCCGCGTCGAGTTCGCCGGCCTGGTGCGTTGTGGCCAACGCCACGGTGGTCATGCCCGCGGCGCGGCCCGCCCGGAGCCCGGCGGGGGCGTCCTCGAAGACGACGCAGCGGGCCGGGTCGACGCCCAGTTCGCGGGCGGCCAGCAGATAGGGCTCGGGGTCGGGCTTTCCCCGGGTGACGTCGTCGGCGCAGACCATCGTCTTGGGGCGGATCCCCACCTCGTCCAGCCGCGCTTCGGCGAGCCTGCGGGTGGCCGAGGTCACGACGGCCCAGCGCTCGGCGGGCAGTCCGGCGAGCAGCGCGAGGGTGCCGGGCAGCGCCTCGACCCCGCCCGGCACGTCGTCGACCTCCAGCTGCTCGATGCGGGCGAGCGCCTCGGGGACGAGGGCGGCGGGCAGCAGGTCGGCGGCTATCTCGACGGCGGGGCGGCCGTGCAGGCCGATCGCGGCGAAGTCCTCGGCGGTGATCCCGTACTCCTCGGCCCACAGGGTCCAGCAGCGGTTCACCGACTCGAGGGACGAGACGAGGGTGCCGTCGTTGTCGAACAGGAGGGCTTCAGCGTGGATCTTCATGGCTTCGACCCTACGGGGGAGCCCGGGGGCGAGCGCATCAGGTCTTTTGGCCCGTAATAGGGTCACGGCATGTTTGATGCCCTGACGGTCGCGACGGCCGTCGCCGCGCTCGCGCTCGCCGCCTGGTGCGGCTGGGCCGCCCATCGCGATCAGCCCACCAAGGACTGGCACTTCATCGGCATGGCCGTGGTGAGCGTGCTGGTTCTGGTCCAGCTGGTGATCGGCGTCGTCCAGCTGGCGCGCGGCGAGAAGCCGGAACAGGGCACGACGATCTTCGTGGCGTATCTGATCGGCGCCTTCGCCTGCATCCCCGCCGCGGGATTCATGTCGCTGGCGGAGCGCACCCGCTGGGGTTCGGTCACGGTGGCGGCCGGCGGCATCGTGCTGGCCGTGCTCGAAGTCCGGCTCTACGACATCTGGGGAGGCTGAGATGACGGCCACGGAGGAGAACACGACCGTGCCTCGGGACGAGCGGAACGTGCAGGGCGTGCAGGGCGCGCAGGGCGGAACGCCGCCGGAGCCGGCCGCCGGCACGAAGCGCGCGCGGCTGATCGGCGGCCCCGGGATCCTGCTGGTGTGGCTGTACGGAGTGATGGTGGTCGGCGCCGTCTCACGGTCGGCCGTGCAGATCTCCACGCAGTTCGACAAGGCACCGCTCGCCTACTCGCTGTCCGCGGTCGCCGGTCTCGTCTACGGATTCATCACGTACTCGCTCGTGCGCGGCGGCGAGAGGGCGCGCAGGGCGGCGCTGGTGTGCTGCGCCGCCGAGCTCGCGGGTGTACTGATCGTCGGGACCTGGACGCTGGCCGAGCCCTCCGCCTTCCCCGACGCCACGGTGTGGTCGGACTACGGCATGGGCTATCTCTTCATCCCGGTCCTGCTGCCGCTGTCGGCGATGTACTGGCTGCGCAAGGCGCGTACGACCGCCGCCGTCTGACGAACCGGCCGCGCTCAGGCGCTGGTCGCGTACACGCCGGTGTCAGCGCCCTTGGCCAGGGTCACCAGCGTCATGCGCTCGCCCACCCGTTCCTGCGAGACGGGCGCGTAGCCGTGCTTGCGGTACAGGCGCAGGTTGCGCTCGCTGCGGTGGCCCGTGAACAGCTGGAAGGACTTGGCCGTTCCTTCGGCGCCGAGGCGGGTCTCGATCGCGTCGAGCAGACGTCCGCCCAGACCGTGCCGCTGCATGCGCGGGTGCACGATGAGCTTGTTGATGCGGGCCGTGCCGTCGGTGTCGACGGCGCCGCGCACCGAGGCCACCACCTCGTCGCCGAGCCGGGCCACCAGTACGGTGCCGCCCGCCAGTTCCGCCCTGAGCGAGTCGAGCGGCTGGGTGAGCGGCTCGATGCCGTAGTCGCCGTACAGCTCGGCCTCGCTCTGATAGCAGAGGTACTGCAGCTTCAGGATCGATTCCGCATCCTGCTCGGTCGCCGCCGAGATGGTCACGCTCATGCCCATGTGTGCATGCCTCCCGCTCACCTGTTCCGGTCGTCCCCCACTCCTATCCCCGTCGTCAGCGGGCCGCAACCTCCGCCGTCAGCAATCGGCGAAGACATCCAAGACATCTGGAGCGTTCCGGACCAAGACTGCCCTGTGAGATACCCAACTCGCCCGCGATCTCCTGGTAGGTGAGGTCCCTGGGGGAGAGCAGCGCGGCCATCAGGCCCGGGCACCGGCCGGGCAGCCGGCGTACCGCCTCGTGCAGCTCGCGACGGCGGACGGCGGCCATCGCCCGCTGCTCCGGGCCAAAACCGCTGTCTTCCACGGGCTCGGTGGCGTAGGGCTGCTCGACGCGGGCCGTGCGGCGGCTGCGGCGGGCCTCCGAGCGCACGGCCCGGCGCACCCAGCGCCGCGGGTCGGCGGGCGGTCCCGTCGTGTCCAGGCGTTCCAGCAGCCGCAGCCAGACGGCCTGTTCCAGGTCGCCCGGCTCGGCGCCCGAGGCGTGGGCCTCCGCCGACGCCTCGGCGGACAGCAGCGGGCGCAGGGCGGTAACCAGCTCGTGGGTCATGTGCGGCACGACGCAGCCGCCCCGGCACGAGGTTGCCGGGACGGCCTTTTCTCACCCCATCCGGGGCGAGGGGGTCGTCCGTTGACGGAGGGCGGGCATCCGTCCCGTTCCGTGCCCCGGTCCGTCGGCGGACCGGGGCCGTGGCCTCATCGCCCGAGGAAGTCCGCGCGGGCCAGCACCGCGGTGTCCGCGTTGTCGGAGAACACGCCGTCGATGCCCGTCTCGAAGTACACCTTGAAGGCGCCGAAGGGGTCCCCGTAGGCGTCCGCGGCGGTGCCCTGGCGGAAGTTCGCGGGCAGGAAGGGGTTCTCGTTGCGCATGGTGTACGGGTGCAGGATGAGGCCCGCCCGGTGCGCGTCGGCGACGAGCGTGGTCGGCGTGGTCAGGTTGCCGGCCGCGTCCTTGGGGATGACCAGGTCGAGCGTGGGGCCGATGCCCTGCGCGTACGAGGCGATCCACTTCAGGCCCGCGGGCGTGACGAGGTCGGCGACCGTGCGGGGGTCACCCGCCGCGACGAAGTCCCAGGGGCGGGTGTTCGCGGCCGAGAGCAGGACGACGAGCGGGTTGCCGACGAGCTTGTCCAGCCGCTGGATGCTGCTCGGCTCGAAGGACTGGAGGATGACCGGCGAGTCCTTCTTGTCCTTGCCGTACTTGCGCAGCAGTTTCGCGACCCGCTCCTCCAGGCCGAGGCCGAGGGCCCGGAAGTAGGTGGGGTGCTTGGTCTCGGGGTAGATCCAGACCTGCTTGCCGCGCCTGCGGGTCTGCTCGTCCTGCCAGCGGAGCACCTCTTCGAAGGTGGGGATCTCCCAGCGGCCGTTGTAGAGGGTGTTGTGCGGGCGGTTCGCGGGGATGCGCTCGACGGCGCGCAGGGTCTTCAGCTCGGCGAGGGTGAAGTCCTCGGTGAACCAGCCGGTGGTGGGGACCCCGTCGAGCGTCTTGGTCGTCTTGCGGCCGGCGAACTCGGGGTGCGCCGAGACGTCCGTGGTCCCGCCGATTTCCGGCTCGTGACGGCATACGAGATGGCCGTCCCTGGTGGGCACCAGGTCGCCGGCCTCGACGACGTCGGCGCCCAGGTCGAGGGCGAGCTGGTACGAGCCGAAGGTGTGCTCCGGCCGGTAGCCGCTGGCTCCGCGGTGACCGATGACGGTCGGTCTGGGCAGACTCCGGTAGCCGCCGCCGTGGCGTTCGTCCGCGCTCGCGGTGCCGGGCAGACCGAGGGCCGCTCCGCCCGCCCCGAGCACCGCGGCTCCCAGCAGCGTCCGCCGCGCCGTGCCCCGCTCCTGACCGTTCGACTCCTGCGCCCGCATGAGCGCTCCTCCCGCCGTAGGTGCCTGCCTGTCGAAGCGGGACGATCGTAGGTGTCCCCGCGTGACGGGAGGGAGGCCCGCGGCGGAACAGTGGGTGACCTCGGATCCCCCGCAGGATGCGGAACATGACGGTCCGTCGGCATCGGCCGGGCGGTCGCGGGTAGGCGTGGGGCGGAGGGGGGGGCGTACGGCCTCTCGCCGGGCGCTCACCCGTTCGCCGGTACCCGCGCGCGATGTCCGTCACACCGGACCGGACCCGTGTCCACCGCTCACAGGCGCACAACCGCAGGTAAACGTAGGTCAACAGTGCGTATCCGGTCGATGAACCCGATGTGCAATCGACCGGGAACCGCGAGTATCGTCCTCACCTGCACAGACTCCATACCGATCCCTTGACACCGGAGGGCCCGTTGTCCCGCTTCGCGCTCATCAAGGCAGTGCTCGGAACGATCATCCGCCTGATGTTCCGCCTCAGGGTGGAAGGCGTGGAGCACATCCCCGGCAAGGGTCCCGTGATCCTGGCCGGCAACCACCTCACGTTCATCGACTCGATGATCCTTCCGCTGGTCTGCGACCGCCAGGTGTTCTTCATCGGCAAGGACGAGTACGTCACGGGCAAGGGCCTCAAGGGCCGGCTCATGGCGTGGTTCTTCACCGGCACCGGCATGATCCCGGTGGACCGGGACGGCGCCAACGGCGGCGTGGCCGCGCTGATGACCGGCCGCCGCGTCCTGGAGGAGGGCAAGATCTTCGGCATCTACCCCGAGGGCACCCGCTCCCCCGACGGCCGCCTGTACCGCGGCCGCACCGGCATCGCCCGGCTCACCATGATGACCGGCGCCCCTGTCGTCCCGTTCGCGATGGTCGGCACGGACAAGCTCCAGCCGGGCGGCGCGGGCATGCCGCGCCCGGGCAAGGTCACCGTGCGCTTCGGGCCGGCCATGGAGTTCTCCCGCTACGAGGGCATGGACCGCGACCGGTACGTGCTGCGCGCCGTCACCGACTCCGTGATGACCGAGGTCATGCGGCTCTCCGGCCAGGAGTACGTCGACATGTACGCCACCAAGGCGAAGGCCGCCTGACACGTCGGCCGCGCGAAGGCTCCCCTCTTCGCCCCGCGCCACGACATCGCACACGGGTGGGCCCCGGCCGGAAGCTTCCGGCCGGGGCCCACCTTTTGCGTTCAGGTCGGAGCGTGCGCCCGGACCGTTCAGGACGGGACCGGGCTCCGCCGAGCCGCTCCGCGCCCGCGAACCCCGACCGCGGTCCTACGCGTCCAGCCTCTGGCCGCGCAGCAGGAACCAGGCCGCCACCGCGGTGGCGAGCAGGACGGCCGCGCCCGCGGCGGAGGCGAGTGCCAGGCCGTCCACGAAGGACTCCCTGGCCGCGGTCAGCAGCGCCTCGGCGGTGTGTCCGGGGAGACTTCC
>NZ_CP107950.1:0-2757500 GCF_036063235.1 Streptomyces sp. NBC_00386 | reverse complement strand
GGTAAGGGTGTAGGCCGTGTGATAGGCAAATCCGTCACACATTAAGGCTGAGACCTGATGCCGAGCCGATTGTGGTGAAGTGGATGATCCTATGCTGTCGAGAAAAGCCTCTAGCGAGTTTCATGGCGGCCCGTACCCTAAACCGACTCAGGTGGTCAGGTAGAGAATACCGAGGCGTTCGGGTGAACTATGGTTAAGGAACTCGGCAAAATGCCCCCGTAACTTCGGGAGAAGGGGGGCCATCACCGGTGATTGGATTTACTCCATGAGCTGGGGGTGGCCGCAGAGACCAGCGAGAAGCGACTGTTTACTAAAAACACAGGTCCGTGCGAAGCCGTAAGGCGATGTATACGGACTGACGCCTGCCCGGTGCTGGAACGTTAAGGGGACCGGTTAGTCACTCTTCGGGGTGGCGAAGCTGAGAACTTAAGCGCCAGTAAACGGCGGTGGTAACTATAACCATCCTAAGGTAGCGAAATTCCTTGTCGGGTAAGTTCCGACCTGCACGAATGGCGTAACGACTTCTCGACTGTCTCAACCATAGGCCCGGTGAAATTGCACTACGAGTAAAGATGCTCGTTTCGCGCAGCAGGACGGAAAGACCCCGGGACCTTTACTACAGTTTGATATTGGTGTTCGGTTCGGCTTGTGTAGGATAGCTGGGAGACTGTGAAGCTTGGACGCCAGTTCAGGTGGAGTCGTCGTTGAAATACCAGTCTGGTCGTGCTGGATGTCTAACCTGGGTCCGTGATCCGGATCAGGGACAGTGTCTGATGGGTAGTTTAACTGGGGCGGTTGCCTCCTAAAGAGTAACGGAGGCGCCCAAAGGTTCCCTCAGCCTGGTTGGCAATCAGGTGTTGAGTGTAAGTGCACAAGGGAGCTTGACTGTGAGACCGACGGGTCGAGCAGGGACGAAAGTCGGGACTAGTGATCCGGCGGTGGCTTGTGGAAGCGCCGTCGCTCAACGGATAAAAGGTACCCCGGGGATAACAGGCTGATCTTCCCCAAGAGTCCATATCGACGGGATGGTTTGGCACCTCGATGTCGGCTCGTCGCATCCTGGGGCTGGAGTCGGTCCCAAGGGTTGGGCTGTTCGCCCATTAAAGCGGTACGCGAGCTGGGTTTAGAACGTCGTGAGACAGTTCGGTCCCTATCCGCTGTGCGCGTAGGAATATTGAGAAGGGCTGTCCCTAGTACGAGAGGACCGGGACGGACGAACCTCTGGTGTGCCAGTTGTCCTGCCAAGGGCATGGCTGGTTGGCTACGTTCGGGAGGGATAACCGCTGAAAGCATCTAAGCGGGAAGCCTGCTTCGAGATGAGTATTCCCACCCCCTTGAGGGGTTAAGGCTCCCAGTAGACGACTGGGTTGATAGGCCAGATCTGGAAGCCCGGCAACGGGTGGAGGTGACTGGTACTAATAGGCCGAGGGCTTGTCCTCAGTTGCTCGCGTCCACTGTGTTGGTTCTGAAACCACGAACAACCCCACGTTTGTCACAGAGCGTGGTCTGGTTGACAGTTTCATAGTGTTTCGGTGGTCATAGCGTGAGGGAAACGCCCGGTTACATTCCGAACCCGGAAGCTAAGCCTCACAGCGCCGATGGTACTGCAGGGGGGACCCTGTGGGAGAGTAGGACGCCGCCGAACAAATTTTAGAGAGCTGGTCCCCGAACTTCGGTTCGGGGACCAGCTCTTTTTTGTTTTGCGTCACTTGAAGTTCACGTTCCGCGACCAATATCCCCATCATGAGTACTGCTGCAATGCTCACAGCCGCGGGCGTCGGAGCCGGTGACGAGGTCGTCGTTCCGGCCTTCGGGAACGTCGAGGTCGCCGACGCCGTCACCGAAGCCGGCGCCACCGTCGTCTTCGCTGACATAGACCCCGTGACGTACTGCCTCGACCCCGATGCGGTGGAGGCGGTCATAACTCCCCGGACGGCGGCGCTCGTTGTCGTGCACCGCTTCGGGCGGACCGCCGACATGGTGCGGTTGCGGGAGCTGGGGCAGCGGCATGAAGTGCTGGTCCTGGAACAGGGCGAGTCCGAGGCGCCGTACGACGACATCGCGCAGCGCAGGGAGCGGGCCGCCTATCTCGACGGCCGGCTCAGGGGCGTACGCACGCCCGTCAGCGGCGACGGACACACCTACCAGCAGTACGTCGTACGGGTGCCCGGCAACGGGCGTCCGGACCGCGACGCCTTCGCACGGGCCGTACGGGCCAGGGGAGTCGAGTGCCGGGTTCCGGTGAAGACGCCGGTGCACCGGCTGCCCGGGTTCCGTCGGGACGTACAGCTTCCCGAGACCGAGCGGGCCGCCGACGAGACCCTCTCGCTGCCTGTGGACGGGACGTTGACGAAGCGGGAGATGCAGCGGATCGTCTCCGCGTGCAACGCGCTCGGCGGACTGTTGCAACCGGCCTTCTGATCACGGCCGGACAGGTTGGGAGCACGGTCCGGTTCAGGGTATGATCTCTCTTGTTGCCGCGAGGGAAACCTCGAAAGCGACAGGCCCCCCTAGCTCAGTCGGCAGAGCGTCTCCATGGTAAGGAGAAGGTCAACGGTTCGATTCCGTTGGGGGGCTCAGACTGAAAAGGCCTCCGCCCTTGTGGGCGGGGGCCTTTCGCATGTCCGGGGGACTCTGGTCCCGGGACCTCAGCCCCCGGGACCGGAGTCCCGGGAGCGTCGGTCGCCGGGTCTCAGTCCGTGTGGAGGCCAGGGACGCGCATCGCCAGAATCGCCATGTCGTCCGACGGGGCGTCCGAGGCGAAGCGTTCGACCGCGCGCATGATGCGCGCGGCGACAGCGCCGGCCGTCAGCCCCGTGCACGTGGTGAGGACATCGGCGAGACCGTCGTCGCCGAGCATACGAGTGCCCTCGCGCCGTTCCGTGACCCCGTCCGTCACGCACAGCAGGACATCGCCCGGATCGAGTGTGACCGTCTGCTCGTACAGCTCCAGGTCCTCCATGACACCGAGGAGCGGCTGCGGTTCCGCGGCCGGCTCGACCGTTCCGTCCTGGCGCAGACGCAACGGGAGCGGATGGCCGGCGCAGACGACCTTCAGGACGGCGCTGCCGTCCTCCTGGGGCCACAACTCGCCGTAGAGAAGCGTCAGGAAGCGGCTGCGGGCGCCCTCGTCGAGGATGGCGGAGTTCAGCCGCTCCAGGACCGCGGGGCCGCCGTAGCCCTCGCGGGCCAGCAGGCGCAGTGCGTGCCGGGCCAGGCCCGTGACCGCCGCCGCCTCCGGGCCCGTACCGCAGACGTCGCCGATGGCGAAGCCGTACGCGCCGTCACGGATCGGGAAGAGGTCGTAGAAGTCGCCGCCGACTTCGTTGCCCTCTCCGGCCGCACGGTAGATGACCTCGACCTCGACGCCGTCGATCTGGGGGAGTTCCGGGGGCAGCAGGCTGCGCTGGAGGGACTGGCTGATCGCCGTGCGCTCCGAGTACAGGCGGGCGTTGTCCAGTGCGAGAGCCGCTCGCCGGGAGAGGTCCTCGGCCAACTCCAGGATCTCCTGGCGGAAATGCTCGTCCGACGGCTTGCCGAGGGTCAGCATGCCGATGACACGGTTGCGGGCGACCAGGGGAAGGACGACGGTCTCGCCACCGACAGCTGCGGCCGTCGCCAGGGTCGGGCCGATGCTGGAGCTCATCGACGTCTGCCCGCCGAGGCCCAGGCTGCGCATCGAGGTCCGCAGGGCCGCGTCGTGAGCGGCCGCGGCGGGAGCCGACCAGACACGGGCACCCGGGGTGGGGACCGGGTCCGGTGGGGCGATCTTCGAGAGCAACGCCTTGAGGCCGTCGATGAGTTCCTCGTCCTCGTGCAGGACGTACGAGAGGTAGGGATCGGAAGCCTGGTCGGCGATCGTGTACACGGCGCACCAGGTGGCCAGGGTCGGGACCGTCATCTGGGCCATGAGGGCGAGCGTCTGGTCGCGGTCCAGCGTGCCGGCGAGCAGGTCGGAGGCTTCGACGAGGAACGACAGCGAGCCGCGGCGCAGGCGTTCCAGCTCGCCGAGGCGGGCCGATTCCACCGCGAGGGCGATGCGGTCGGCGGCGAACTGGAGGCGCAGGGCCTCCTCGTTGGAGTAGCGGCCGGGTGATTCGGCCGCGACGCCCAGGGAGCCGGTCAGGCGGCCCTCGACCTTCAGCGGGACCGTGACGACCGAGCGCATGCCGGTACCGCCGAGGAGCGGTACGGCGCCGGGGACGAGCGTCAGGTCCTCGTGGACGGTGGGCATCCGGGCCGAGCCGTAGCGGCCGGGGCCCGCCTCGACGGGGACACGGGCGAAGCGCTGGCGCGCGGAGGGCAGGCCCGTGGAGGCGCGTACCTCCAACTCCGTCTCGTCGTCGGTCGCGAGGAGCAGGAAGGCGGAGTCGCCGTCCAGCATGTCGCGGGCCCGTTCCACCGTGCGCTGGAGAAGACCGTCGAGGTCGTCCGGGGCCGGCGATCCGATGAAGACCTCGAACGGATCCGTTGCCTGACCCTCCGCGTGGCTGCCCGCGTCGGAGGCGGGACCGCGCAACGGGGTCTGCAGGACAGCACGTTCGTGGTCGCGTACGAGGAGGCAGACGGTGGAGGGCTCGCCGCTCGTGTCGCGGACCCGCAGGTGCGAGGCGTACACCGGAGTGACACGGCCGTCGGCGCAGCGGACGCCGTAACTGCCTTCCCAGCGCGAGAGCTGGAGGGCCTCGACGATGCCGGTGCCGGTGCCGGGGGTGTGCGGCCAGGCCGCGAGGTCGGTGAGCGGTTTGCCGGTGACCTGGTCGGCCGCGTACCCGAAGAGTTCCTCGGCGTCCTCGTTCCAGGCGTTGATGGCGCCGGTGCGGTCGATCTGGACGACCGCCACGCGTACGCGGCCGTCGGCCAGGGGGAGGAGGTCGGCGGGAAGCGGGGGGCCGGCGGTTCGGGTGCCGACCGCGCGCTCGGGGAGGTCGAGCTGGAACCAGACCTGCTTGTGGGTGGGCGTGTAGTCGACGCCCCAGCGGCGGGCGAGGGCTGCGCAGAGCTGGAGGCCGCGGCCGCCCTCGCGGTCTGGGCTGCCCATGTTGACGGCCGTGGCCTGGAGTGGGATCTCGCGTTCCGGGTAGCGGTCCGCCACCTCGATGCGCACGCCGTCGTCGCTGCGCAGACACAGGACGTCGGCGGAGGTGCCCGCGTGCACAACGGCATTGGTGACCAGCTCGCTGGTCAGAACGACGGCGTCGTCGACGATGTCGGCGAAGCCCCAGCCCTGGAGGGTGTCCCGGACGAACGAGCGGGCGGTCGCGACGGACCGTCCCACGGGTTCGAAGCTGGCGGCCGCGCGCGCGGTGATCACAGAACTCCTCGTCCGATCGTCGGCATGCGGGGTTCCGTGGCCGGCCCGCTCCTGCGTGGGCAGAGCGTGGTTCCCTGTCGGCCGGGGATCCTGGGGTGTCCCTCCAGGATGCAGTCCGGTGGTCATGGTGCGGTGCCCCTCCGATGCCTGCCCGCTCGTACTCGTGCCACCGCCCAGGCCGGACGGGACCGGCACGGCTGGACAGCCGCTTGCAAGGTTACTTACCTTCGTGGGCCCTGCGGATGCCGGTCACGGGTGTTTCCGTCTTGAAGAGTGCGCTGTTTCCGTTCGGACAGGTGCGTGTGATTGCCTGCGGCCGGGGCCGAGGACTGTCCCGTGGGTGTGCGGACGATGTGCGAAGCTGCCGAACTGTTATGGCCTGGTTCGGCCGGGGTGAAACACTGGGCAGGCTCCAGGAACAGGTCCGGGCAGGTCGCGTGCCTCCCGCGGACCACGAACAGAAGTACCCGACAGAAGTACCCGAGTACGCCGAGCAGTATTGGTCGACCCTTGCGGGAGGGACACAGTGGAGTCTGGCGCAGCGACGCGGGGCGGTAGGACGCGCGCGAAAGGCGGACAGTCCCTGAACAGCGGGCGCACACCGCGCACCGGCACCACCGAGGTGGACACGGCGGCCCTGAACCGGTTGCTGGCGGCCCTGGTGGCGATGAGGGACGGCAACTTCCGTAAGCGGCTCACTGTTTCCGGTGACGGCGTGATGTCCGAGGTCTCGGCGGTCTTCAACGAGGTCGCCGACCGGAATCTGCACCTGACGGGCGAGCTGTCGCGGGTACGCCGTGTGGTGGGCCGTGAGGGCAAGCTCACGGAGCGGCTGGAGGCCGGCGCCGGCGAGGGTGCCTGGGCGGCCGCGATCGACGCCTCGAACGCGCTGGTGGACGATCTCGTACGGCCTGTCTCCGAGGTCGGCCGGGTGCTGTCCGCCGTCGCGGAGGGCGATCTGTCGCCGCGCATGGACCTGCGGGCGCAGGCGGCGGACGGGAACGGGCATCCGTTGCGCGGTGAGTTCCTGAAGGTCGGCCGGACCGTCAACAACCTGGTGGACCAGCTCTCGACGTTCACCGACGAGGTCACCCGGGTGGCCAGTGAGGTGGGTACCGAGGGCAAGCTCGGGGGGCAGGCCCGGGTCCGCGGTATGTCCGGTTCGTGGAAGGACCTCACGGACTCGGTCAACACGATGGCGCACCGGCTCACCGCGCAGGTGCGTGACATCGCTCTCGTGACGACGGCGGTCGCCAAGGGTGACCTGTCGCGGAAGGTCACGGTTCACGTGGCCGGCGAGATGCTGGAGCTGAAGAACACCGTCAACACGATGGTGGACCAGCTGTCCTCCTTCTCCTCCGAGGTGACCCGCGTCGCGCGCGAGGTGGGTACGGAGGGTGAGCTGGGCGGCCAGGCGCAGGTGCCCGGTGTGGCCGGTGTGTGGAAGGACCTCACCGATTCGGTGAACCTCATGGCCGGCAACCTGACGGCCCAGGTGCGCGGGATCGCCCAGGTGACGACGGCGGTCGCGAGCGGTGACCTGTCGCAGAAGGTGACCGTCTCCGCACGGGGTGAGGTCGCGCAGCTCGCCGAGACGATCAACCAGATGACCGAGACGCTGCGGACGTTCGCCGACGAGGTCACCCGTGTGGCCAACGAGGTCGGTGGCGAGGGACGGCTCGGCGGTCAGGCGAACGTGCCGGGGGCGGCGGGAACGTGGAAGGACCTCACGGACTCGGTCAACACGGTCTTCCGCAACCTCACGACCCAGGTGCGTGACATCGCCGCCGTGACGACCGCCGTGGCCAACGGCGATCTGTCGCAGAAGGTCAGTGTCCAGGTCGCCGGCGAGATGCTGGAGCTGAAGAACACCGTCAACACGATGGTCGACCAGCTGTCGTCCTTCGGTGTCGAGGTCACGCGCGTGGCCCGCGAGGTCGGTGTCGAGGGTGAACTGGGCGGCCAGGCACAGGTTCCGGGAGTGGCCGGCACCTGGAAGGACCTCACGGACTCCGTCAACACGGCGTTCCAGAACCTGACCGGCCAGGTGCGCAACATCGCGCAGGTGACCACGGCGGTCGCGAACGGTGACCTGTCGCAGAAGGTGACCGTCGAGGTCGCCGGCGAGATGCTGGAGCTGAAGGTCACCGTGAACACCATGGTGGACCAGCTGTCGAGCTTCGCCGACCAGGTGACCCGGATGGCCCGTGACGTGGGTACGGAGGGCCGGCTCGGTGGCCAGGCCCGGGTGGACGGCGTGTCCGGCACCTGGAAGGAACTCACCGACTCCGTCAACTTCATGGCGGGGAACCTGACTTCGCAGGTACGGCAGATCGCGCAGGTGACCACGGCGGTGGCGCGGGGTGACCTGTCGCAGAAGATCGACGTGGACGCGCGCGGCGAGATCCTGGAGCTGAAGAACACCATCAACACGATGGTCGACCAGCTCTCCGCGTTCGCCGACCAGGTGACGCGGGTGGCCCGTGACGTGGGTACCGAGGGCCGGCTCGGCGGTCAGGCGCAGGTGCCTGGCGTCGCCGGTGTGTGGCGTGACCTGACCGATTCGGTGAACGGCATGGCCGGCAACCTCACCGCGCAGGTGCGCAACATCGCGCAGGTCGCGACCGCGGTGGCGCGGGGTGACCTGTCGCAGAAGATCGACGTGGACGCGCGCGGCGAGATCCTGGAGCTGAAGAACACCCTCAACACGATGGTGGACCAGCTCTCGAACTTCGCCGAGCAGGTGACGCGGGTGGCCCGCGAGGTGGGCACGGAGGGCATCCTCGGCGGGCAGGCCGAGGTGCAGGGTGTCTCGGGCACCTGGAAGGACCTCACCCAGTCCGTGAACTTCATGGCGAACAACCTGACCATCCAGGTGCGCAACATCGCCGAGGTCACGACCGCGGTCGCCATGGGAGACCTGTCCAAGAAGATCACCGTCGACGCCAAGGGCGAGATCCTCGAACTGGTCACCACCGTCAACACGATGGTCGACCAGCTGTCGTCGTTCGCCGAGCAGGTGACCCGGGTGGCCCGCGAGGTGGGCACCGAGGGCCAGTTGGGCGGTCAGGCGCGGGTGCCCGGGGTCACGGGCATCTGGAAGGACCTGAGCGACAACGTCAACCTGATGGCCTACAACCTGACCATGCAGGTGCGGAACATCTCGCAGGTGGCGGCGGCCGTCGCCAACGGCGACCTGACCCGGACGGTGACGATCGAGGCGCGGGGCGAGGTCGCGCAGCTCGCCGACACCTTCAACACCATGGTGAAGACGCTGAGTTCGTTCGCCGAGCAGGTCACCAAGGTGGCCCGCGAAGTGGGTACGGACGGCATCCTCGGCGGTCAGGCGCAGGTCCCGGGAGTCGCCGGTACGTGGAAGGACCTCACCGAGTCGGTGAACGGGATGGCGTCCAACCTGACCGGCCAGGTGCGCAACATCGCGATGGTCACCACGGCCATCGCCAAGGGTGATCTCACCAAGAAGATCGACATCGACGCGCGCGGCGAGATCCTGGAGCTCAAGACCACCATCAACACGATGGTCGACCAGCTGTCGTCCTTCGCGGAGGAGGTCACCCGAGTCGCCCGGGAGGTGGGCACCGAGGGGCAGTTGGGTGGTCAGGCGCGCGTCCGTGACGTCGACGGCACCTGGCGCGACCTCACCGAGTCGGTGAACGAGATGGCCGGGAACCTGACCCGGCAGGTGCGTGCCATCGCGCGCGTGGCGACCGCGGTGACCCGCGGCGACCTGAACCTGAAGATCGACGTGGACGCCTCCGGCGAGATCCAGGAACTCCAGGACTACATCAACAAGATGATCGCCAACCTGCGCGACACCACCATCGCCAACAAGGAGCAGGACTGGCTGAAGGGCAACCTCGCCCGTATCTCCGCCCTGATGCAGGGCCGCCGCGATCTCGACGACGTGGCCTCGCTGATCATGAGCGAGCTGACGCCGGTCGTCTCGGCCCAGCACGGCGCGTTCTTCCTGTCGATGCCGCTGGTCGACGGCAAGGACGCGGGCACGGAGGACGAGGAGGCGTACGAGCTGCGCATGCTCGGGTCGTACGGCTACTCGATGGGCTCCATGCCGACGTCGTTCCGGCCCGGTGAGGCGCTGATCGGGACGGCCGCGCAGGAGAAGCGCACGATCCTGGTGGAGAACGCGCCGAGCGGCTATCTGAAGATCTCCTCCGGGCTCGGCGAGGCACCTCCGGCCCAGGTCATCGTGCTTCCGGTGCTCTTCGAGGGGACCGTGCTCGGTGTCATCGAGCTGGCGTCGTTCACGCCCTTCACGCAGATCCAGAAGGACTTCCTGAACCAGATCGCGGAGATGATCGCGACGAGCGTCAACACGATCTCGGTCAACACCAAGACGGAGGTGCTGCTGCGGCAGTCGCAGGAGCTCACCGAGCAGCTGCGGGAGCGGTCGGCGGAGTTGGAGAACCGGCAGAAGGCGCTCCAGGACTCGAACGCGGAACTGGAGGACAAGGCCGAGCTGCTGGCCCAGCAGAACCGCGACATCGAGGTCAAGAACACCGAGATCGAGGAAGCGCGTCAGGTTCTGGAGGAGCGCGCCGAACAACTCGCGGTCTCCATGCGCTACAAGAGCGAGTTCCTGGCGAACATGTCGCACGAGCTGCGGACACCGCTCAACTCGCTGCTGATCCTGGCCAAGCTGCTCGCCGACAACGCGGACACGAACCTCACGCCGAAGCAGGTCGAGTTCGCCGAGACGATCCACGGCGCGGGCTCCGACCTGCTCCAGCTCATCAACGACATCCTCGACCTGTCGAAGGTCGAGGCGGGCAAGATGGACGTGTCGCCGACCCGTATCGCGCTCGTCCAGCTCGTCGACTACGTGGAGGCGACGTTCCGTCCGCTGACCGCGGAGAAGGGGCTCGACTTCTCCGTACGGGTCTCGCCGGAGCTGCCCGCCACCCTGCACACCGACGAGCAGCGTCTTCTCCAGGTGCTGCGCAACCTGCTCTCCAACGCGGTGAAGTTCACCGACTCCGGAGCGGTCGAGCTGGTGATCCGGCCCGCCGGGGCGGACGTGCCGGTGGCCATCAGGGAGCAGCTGCTGGAGTCGGGGTCGCTGAGGGACGCGGACGCCGACCTCATCGCGTTCTCCGTGACCGACACCGGTATCGGGATCGCGGCGAGCAAGATGCGGGTCATCTTCGAGGCCTTCAAGCAGGCGGACGGCACGACGAGCCGCAAGTACGGCGGTACGGGTCTGGGGCTGTCCATCTCGCGGGAGATCGCGCGGCTGCTGGGCGGCGAGATCTACGCCCAGAGCGAGCCGGGTCGCGGCTCCACCTTCACGTTGTACCTGCCGCTGCACCCGAGCGAACTGCCGCCGCAGGGTTACGGGCAGCTCGCGCCGGCGCTGGAGGCGGGGGAGCTGCTGGCCTCCGAGGGCGAACTGCACAGCATCGGGATGCCGGCCGAGGTGAAGTCGTATCAGGACGCCCAGAACGGGCCCGCCGCGCTGTTCAGGAGGCGCCGCAGGGCGCTGCCCACGGCCGAGCAGCGCGCGGACGTGCCGGGGCAGCCGGACGGTGCCGCGGGCGCGGCTCAGGAGCCGTGGGGGGCCGCGGGGCAGCAGGACGCGGGGCAGCAGCAGGGCCGGGGCATCCGCTTCGAGGGCGAGAAGGTGCTGATCGTCGACGACGACATCCGCAATGTCTTCGCGCTGACCAGCGTCCTTGAGCAGCACGGACTTTCGGTGCTGTACGCGGAGAACGGCCGTGAGGGCATCGAGGTCCTGGAGCAGCACGACGATGTGACGGTCGTTCTGATGGACATCATGATGCCCGAGATGGACGGCTATGCCACGACCACGGCGATCCGGCGGATGCCGCAGTTCGCGGGGCTGCCGATCATCGCGCTGACGGCGAAGGCCATGAAGGGCGACCGGGAGAAGGCGATCGAGTCGGGCGCCTCCGACTACGTGACCAAGCCGGTCGATCCCGATCACCTGCTGTCGGTGATGGCCCAGTGGATGCGTCAGGAGTGACACACTCGGGGGAGCGACCCGGGTCGTCACGGTGACCGGTATCGGCACACCGTGACGACCCGGCCGTTCGGACGGCCCGGCGTCGGATGACCGACTGTGGCGGAAGCCGTGTAGAAGCACGGGATACGGGGAACCTTCTGGTCCCCTGCCGCGTTTCTGCTACGTGCACAGTGACATCACGGTGACAGGGTGTGGCGACGGGCGGGGTGCGGCTAGCATGACCGGCACAAGGACGGACGGCGCAAGGGAGTCGTCCCCAGGGGCGGCGCCCGGCGCTTCCCCAAGTCCTGCGGACAGGGGAGGCCCCATGCCGGGGCGAGGAGGGCGGGCCATGGTGCAGAAGGCCAAGATCCTCCTGGTCGATGACCGGCCGGAGAATCTGTTGGCGCTGGAGGCGATCCTCTCCGCGCTCGATCAGACACTGGTACGGGCATCGTCCGGGGAGGAAGCGCTCAAAGCGCTGCTCACGGACGACTTCGCGGTCATTCTGCTGGATGTTCAGATGCCCGGCATGGACGGATTCGAGACCGCCGCGCACATCAAGCGGCGGGAGCGGACCCGGGACATCCCGATCATCTTCCTCACCGCCATCAACCACGGACCCCACCACACCTTCCGGGGGTACGCGGCCGGCGCGGTGGACTACATCTCCAAGCCCTTCGACCCGTGGGTGCTGCGCGCGAAGGTCTCGGTGTTCGTCGAGCTCTACATGAAGAACTGCCAACTCCGTGAGCAGGCGGCCCTGTTGCGGCTCCAGCTCGAGGGCGGCGGCAAGGCGGCACTCGGCGAGGCCAAGGAGCCCGCCGGACTCCTCGCCGAACTCTCCGCGCGCCTCGCGGCCGTCGAGGAGCAGGCCGAGGCGCTGTCCAAGCAGCTCGACGACGACTCCGCGGACGCGGCGGCGGTGGCGACCGCGGCTCATCTCGAACGCAAACTCACCGGGTTGCGCAGGGCGCTGGACGCGCTGGAGCCGGGCACGGGGAGCGGGGCACCCTCGGTGCCGTCGCAGGGCTGAAGCCCGTACGGGCATGCACGGGCTGCCCCGCCGGACCTTGAGGAAGCGTCAGTTCCGTTTCTGGTGAGGGTGACACGATCGGGTGAACCTCAGCATCCCCCCTGTTCGAGCGAAGTCGAGAACTTGGGGGAGGCACACGTGTCGCCGACATCTCCACCGGTAACCTCACACACATGGCCCCACGTCAGTCCGCAGCCAAGAAGCCGCCCGCGAAGAAGGCGGCCGCTCCGACGAAGGCTCCGGCGAAGAAGGCCCCCGCGAAAAAAGCTCCCGTGAAGAAGGCGGCCGCCGGCAAGGCGCCCGCCAAGAGGGCCGCCGCGAAGAAGCCCGCCCCCGCGCCGGCGCCCAACCCGACCGCGGGCGTGTACAGACTCGTACGCGCCCTGTGGCTGGGCATCGCCCATGCCGTCGGAGCCGGCTTCCGCGGGATAGGGCGCGGTGCCAAGGGGCTCGACCCGGCGCACCGCAAGGACGGACTCGCGCTCCTGCTGATCGGTCTCGCGCTGATCGTCGCGGCGGGTACGTGGTCCAATCTGCGCGGTCCCGTCGGCGACCTCGTCGAGGTGCTCGTCACCGGCGCCTTCGGCCGCCTCGACCTCCTCGTCCCGATACTTCTCGCCGTGATCGCGGCGCGGCTCATCCGGCACCCCGAGCAGCCCGACGCGAACGGCCGGATCGTGATCGGTCTGTCGGCGCTCGCGATCGGCGTGCTCGGGCAGGTGCACATCGCGTGCGGTTCGCCGGCGCGCAGCGACGGGATGCAGGCGATAAGGGACGCCGGCGGGCTCATCGGCTGGGGGTCGGCCACCCCGCTGACGTACACGATGGGTGACGTCCTGGCCGTACCGCTCCTGGTGCTGCTCACGATCTTCGGGCTGCTGGTCGTCACGGCGACCCCGGTCAACGCGATTCCGCAGCGGCTGCGGCTGCTCGGCCAGAAGCTCGGCATCGTCCAGGCCGACTTCGACGAGGACGCGTTCCGTGAGGACGAGGAGCGCTACGACGAGCAGTGGCGTGAGGGGATCGCGGGGCGCTCCGGCGGGCGCTCGCGCGCCCCCGAGTCGTACGACCCCGACAGTGCCGAGCGGGAGGCGCTCACCAGGCGCCGGAGCCGCCCCCGGCGGCCCGGCGCGCAGCAGCCCGACATGAACCGGCCGATGGACGCCGTGGACGTCGCGGCGGCCGCCGCCGCGGCGCTGGACGGTGCCGTGCTGCACGGGATGCCGCCCTCGCCCCTGGTCGCCGATCTGACGCAGGGCGTCAGTGTGGAACGCGAGGGGTACGAGGAGACGACACCGGTGCCGGCCGCCCGCGCCAAGGTCGTCCCGGGCGCCAAGCGGCCCAAGCAGGAGGCCCTGCCGGTCGAGTCCGTCGTGCCCGACCTCACCAAGGCCGCGCCCGACGCCCCGCGCGAGCTGCCCCCGCGCGCGGAACAGCTCCAGCTCTCCGGGGACATCACCTACGCGCTGCCCTCCCTGGACCTCCTGGAGCGCGGCGGCCCCGGCAAGGTCCGCAGCGCCGCCAACGACGCGGTCGTCGACTCCCTGCGTCAGGTCTTCGCCGAGTTCAAGGTCGACGCCGACGTCACGGGCTTCACCCGCGGACCGACGGTCACGCGGTACGAGGTCACGCTCGGCCCCGCCGTGAAGGTCGAACGGATCACCGCGCTGACCAAGAACATCGCGTACGCGGTCGCCAGCCCCGACGTGCGGATCATCAGCCCGATCCCCGGCAAGTCCGCGGTCGGCATCGAGATCCCCAACACCGACCGCGAGATGGTCAACCTCGGTGACGTGCTGCGTCTCGCGGACGCGGCGGAGGACGACCATCCGATGCTGGTCGCGCTCGGCAAGGACGTCGAGGGCGGCTATGTGATGGCCAACCTGGCGAAGATGCCCCACGTCCTCGTCGCCGGAGCCACCGGTTCCGGCAAGTCGTCCTGCATCAACTGCCTGATCACCTCGGTCATGGTCCGCGCGACCCCCGAGGACGTGCGGATGGTCCTCGTGGACCCCAAGCGCGTCGAGCTGACCGCGTACGAGGGCATCCCGCACCTGATCACGCCGATCATCACCAACCCGAAACGGGCCGCCGAGGCGCTGCAGTGGGTCGTACGGGAGATGGACCTGCGCTACGACGACCTCGCGGCGTTCGGGTTCCGGCACATCGACGACTTCAACGAGGCCATCAGGAACGGCAAGGTCAAGCTGCCCGAGGGCAGCGAGCGGGAGCTGACCCCGTACCCGTATCTCCTGGTGATCGTCGACGAGCTCGCCGACCTGATGATGGTCGCGCCACGCGACGTCGAGGACTCGATCGTGCGCATCACCCAGCTCGCGCGCGCGGCCGGCATCCATCTGGTGCTCGCCACGCAGCGGCCCTCCGTCGACGTCGTCACCGGTCTGATCAAGGCGAACGTG
Organism: Streptomyces sp. NBC_00386; assembly: GCF_036063235.1. Classification (NCBI taxonomy): domain Bacteria; kingdom Bacillati; phylum Actinomycetota; class Actinomycetes; order Kitasatosporales; family Streptomycetaceae; genus Streptomyces; species Streptomyces sp. NBC_00386. The sequence goes on along the minus strand of NZ_CP107950.1, from coordinate 2,742,729 downwards.
CCCTCCCGGCTGGCCTTCGCGACCTCGTCGCTCGCGGACTCGCGGGTCATCCTCGACCAGCCCGGTGCCGAGAAGCTGATCGGCAAGGGCGACGGACTCTTCCTGCCGATGGGGGCCAACAAGCCCACGCGTATGCAGGGCGCCTTCGTCACCGAGGACGAGGTCGCGGCGATCGTGCAGCACTGCAAGGATCAGATGGCGCCCGTCTTCCGGGACGACGTCACCGTGGGCACCAAGCAGAAGAAGGAGATCGACGAGGACATCGGTGACGACCTCGACCTGCTGTGCGCGGCCGCCGAGCTGGTCGTCTCCACGCAGTTCGGGTCCACCTCGATGCTCCAGCGCAAGCTGCGCGTCGGCTTCGCCAAGGCGGGCCGTCTCATGGACCTCATGGAGTCGCGCGGGATCGTCGGGCCCAGCGAGGGTTCCAAGGCGCGTGACGTCCTGGTGAAGGCCGACGAGCTGGACGGGGTGTTGGCCGTGATGCGCGGGGAAGCAGAAGCGTAGGAGTCCCCGGCGAGGGGGGACGGGACAACCGGCAACGGCGCGGTGAGCGCGTGGCCGTCGCTCAGGAAGCGGCCGCGCTGTCGGGCGGATGGCGGAACGTCATGTTCCGAACCCGGCTGATATGTGAATGTGACTCACCCGTAAGGAGTCGGTGAGCAACCGTTTCGCCTTGTCGCACGTCAAGTTGAGCGAAGGGGCGTCACCATGTCCCTATATCAGGATGACCGGCCATTCTGATGGCGTACAAAGTCCCACCGCCCGGTTGCCCCACCCTTTCGTACCCCCCCTAGACTGAACTTCCAGCACAGGTGGCTACACGCTCGAAAGGCGCCCCCGTGTCCATCGTCAACTCACCTGACGGCAACTCCCCCGAAGACGAGCGTCCGTTCGAAGACGACCCTACGGCCGAACGGCTCTCGATCGGACGTGCCCTCCAGAAGGCACGCATCGAGGCCCATCTGACCGTCGACGACGTCAGCAACGCCACCCGCGTCCGCATCACGATCATCCACGCCATCGAACAGAACGACTTCGCTCCCTGTGGTGGCGACGTCTACGCGCGCGGGCACATCCGGACCCTGGCCCGCGCCGTCCGGCTCGACCCGGCTCCGCTGCTCGCGCAGTACGACGCCGAACACGGCGGACGTCCCGCGCCGACGCCCGCCGCCCCGCTGTTCGAGGCGGAACGCATCCGCCCCGAGCGCCGCGGCCCGAACTGGACGGCCGCCATGGTCGCCGCGATCGTCGCGGTGATCGGCTTCGTCGGGTTCACCATGGTCAAGGGCGGCGGCAACGGCGACGACTCGAAGACCCAGGTCGCCGAGGGGTCCACGCCGACCACCAAGAAGTCCGCCGCTCCGTCCGCGACCGCCACCAAGCCGGCCGACCCGAAGCCCGAACCGTCCGACAGCGCCATCGCGGCCGCCCCGCAGGACAAGGTGACCGTCCAGGTCAGCGCCGCGGACGGACGCAGCTGGATCTCCGCCAAGGACCACAACGGGCGGATGCTCTTCGACGGGCTGCTGAAGCAGGGCGAGTCCAAGACCTTCCAGGACAGCTCCAAGATCAACCTCATCCTCGGCGACGCCGGAGCCATCCAGCTCTTCGTCAACGGCAAGAAGATCGAGGATCAGTTCCAGCCGGGCGCGGTGGAGCGTCTGACGTACACGAAGGGTGACCCGCAGGTCGGATAGGGGTCCCGAGTAGCACACCGTCGACGGGGTTGGCCAAGATCGGCCAACCCCGTCGACGTGGGCTGTCGGCCAGACAAAGTAGTCTTGAGCCCATGCCTGAACGCCGTACCGTCGCACTCGTCACCCTTGGCTGCGCCCGTAACGAGGTGGACTCGGAGGAGCTCGCAGGCCGCTTGGAGGCGGACGGCTGGCAACTCGTGAAGGACGCCGAGCAAGCGGACGTCGCCGTCGTCAACACCTGCGGATTCGTCGAAGCCGCCAAGAAGGACTCCGTCGACGCCCTCCTCGAAGCCAATGACCTCAAGGGGCACGGCAGAACCCAGGCCGTGGTCGCGGTGGGCTGTATGGCCGAGCGCTACGGCAAGGAACTCGCCGACGCGCTCCCCGAGGCCGACGGTGTGCTCGGCTTCGACGACTACGCCGACATCTCCGACCGCCTCCAGACCATCCTGAACGGCGGCATCCACGCCTCCCACACCCCGCGCGACCGGCGCAAGCTGCTGCCGATCAGCCCGGCCGAGCGGCAGAGCGCCGGCGAGGAAGTGGCCCTTCCCGGCCACGGCACCCCCTCCGACCTCCCCGAGGGCGTCGCCCCGGTCTCCGGCCCCCGTGCGCCCCTGCGCCGCCGCCTGGACGGGTCCCCGGTCGCCTCGGTCAAGCTGGCCTCCGGCTGCGACCGCCGCTGCACGTTCTGCGCCATCCCCTCCTTCCGCGGTTCGTTCATCTCGCGCCGCCCCAGCGACGTCCTGAACGAGGCGCGCTGGCTGGCCGAGCAGGGCGTCAAGGAAGTGATGCTCGTCTCCGAGAACAACACCTCGTACGGCAAGGACCTGGGTGACATCCGTCTCCTGGAGACGATGCTCCCCGAGCTGGCCGAGATCGACGGCATCGAGCGCGTGCGGGTCAGCTACCTCCAGCCCGCCGAGATGCGCCCCGGGCTCATCGACGTCCTGACCTCGACGCCGAACGTCGCGCCCTACTTCGACCTGTCCTTCCAGCACTCCGCGCCCGACGTGCTGCGCTCGATGCGCCGCTTCGGTGACACCGACCGGTTCCTGGAACTGCTCGACACCATCCGGGCCAAGGCCCCGCAGGCCGGCGTGCGCTCCAACTTCATCGTGGGCTTCCCCGGTGAGAGCGAGGCCGACCTCGCGGAGCTGGAGCGCTTCCTCACCGGAGCACGCCTCGACGCGATCGGCGTCTTCGGGTACTCCGACGAGGAGGGCACCGAAGCGGCGACGTACGAGAACAAGCTGGACGAGGACGTCGTCGCCGAGCGCCTCGCGCGGGTGTCCCGGCTCGCCGAGGAGCTGGTCGCCCAGCGCGCGGAGGAGCGCGTGGGCGAAACCGTGCGCGTGCTGGTCGAGAGCATCGACGACGAGGACGGCGCGTACGGCCGCGCCGCGCACCAGGCGCCGGAGACGGACGGCCAGGTCCTGTTCACGAGCGGCGAAGGTCTGATCGTCGGCCGTATCGTCGAGGCCAAGGTGGTCGGCACGGAAGGTGTCGACCTGGTGGCCGAGCCGCTTCCGGGCTCGCTCGTGAGCGCTGAGGAGGCGGCCAGATGACCGGAGCCCCGGCATCCGCGGCAGGAGGCTCCCCGGGCGCCAAAGGTGCGACGGGCGCCCCCGGCGCATCCGGTGCTCCGGGCGCATCCGGCACCTCGGGTGCGTCGAGCGCTCCCGGCACCTCCGGTGCATCGGCTGCGTCCGGTGCCCCGGAAGGCCCGAAGACGCCTCGCGGCGGGAAGCTGGGCGCCGCGGCCGTCAACCAGGCCAGCCTGTGGAACATCGCCAACATCCTGACCATGATCCGGCTCGTCCTCGTGCCGGGTTTCGTGGCGCTGATGCTGGCCGACGGCGGATACGACCCCGCCATGCGGGCCTGGGCCTGGGCCGCCTTCGCCGTGGCCATGATCACCGACATCTTCGACGGTCATCTGGCGCGCACGTACAACCTGGTCACCGACTTCGGGAAGATCGCCGACCCCATCGCCGACAAGGCGATCATGGGCGCGGCGCTGGTCTGCCTGTCCGCCCTCGATGACCTGCCCTGGTGGGTCACCTTCGTGATCCTGGGCCGTGAGTTCGGCGTCACCCTGCTGCGCTTCGTCGTGATCCGCTACGGGGTCATCCCGGCGAGCCGCGGCGGCAAGCTGAAGACGCTGGCCCAGGGCACGGCGGTCGGCATGTACATCCTGCCGCTGACCGGGGCGCTGGCCACCCTGAGGTTCTGGGTGATGGCCGTCGCGGTCGTGCTGACCGTGGTCACCGGCCTCGATTATGTGCGGCAGGCCGTCGTGCTGCGCCGCCGCGGAATCGCCGAGCGGCGGGCGGCCGCCGCGGAGGCCGAGCGGTGAGTCCCACGGCCGCCGAAGTGGTGCGACTACTCACAGTGAGGGGCGAGACGCTCGCCGTCGCCGAGTCGCTCACCGGTGGCCTGGTGGCCGCGGAGATCACCGCGGTGCCGGGTGCCTCGAAGGCGTTCCGGGGCTCGGTGACCGCGTACGCCACTGAACTGAAGCACGAACTCCTCGGCGTCGATGTCACTCTTCTGGCCGAACGCGGTGCGGTGGATGCCCAGGTCGCGGCACAGATGGCGGCCGGGGTTCGCAAGGCGCTCGGAGCCGACTGGGGGATCGCGACCACCGGCGTCGCCGGTCCCGAACCGCAGGACGGACAGCCGGTCGGTACGGTCTACGTGGCCGTCGACGGCCCCTTCGCGGCGCCTTCCGGCACCCTTCGCGACGGGAAAGTGGTGCCACTGCGGTTGAACGGCGACCGGGCGGAAATCCGTATGGAGAGTGTACGCAGCGTACTCGCGCTGCTTCTTCGGGAGCTCGCGGGCGAACAGACCGGGAATGAGCGGGCACAGGATACGGAACAGAACGGGGGGTTTTGATGTTTGCAGCCCTGAGTGAACACGACATCGCTCCCCGCACGGCCGCGGCGCAAGGCGGTACGGTGGGGCGTGAAGGATGCGGCTACGCGGTCCGAGGAGGGAGCCACCGATGATTCTGCTCCGTCGCCTGCTGGGTGACGTGCTGCGTCGGCAGCGCCAGCGCCAGGGCCGTACTCTGCGCGAAGTCTCCTCGTCCGCCCGAGTCTCACTCGGCTATCTCTCCGAGGTGGAGCGGGGGCAGAAGGAGGCATCCTCCGAACTGCTCTCCGCGATCTGCGACGCGCTGGACGTACGGATGTCCGAGCTCATGCGGGAAGTGAGCGACGAGCTCGCCCTCGCCGAGCTGGCACAGTCGGCTGCGGCCACCGCACCGGTGTCCGCACCGGTGCGTCGCCCGATGCTCAATTCCGTATCGGTGACCGGTGTGCCACCGGAACGGGTCACGATCAAGGCGCCTGCCGAAGCGGTCGACGTCGTCGCCGCCTGACGCTCACCAGCTCGCGTTTCCTGAGCTGAGAGACGTACCACCGAAGCCCCGGCCGGGGCTTCCCCGGGGAGACCCGGAGAAGCGCGGCCGGGGCTTCCGTGTTCCCCGCGGTCCCTCATGGGCCCATTTGCCGGTATCCGGCGCGGCCTCCATGGTGGAGGGATCCGGCGAAAGCCGCCGCCGGCCGTCGTGGCCGCCGCGGCCTGAGAGGCCGGCCGGCGGAGGCGTCGTGAATCGGAGGATGCGGATGTACGTCGTGAAGAGCTCCCTGTCCGACGCGGACCTGAAGACCGTAGCCGAGGCACTCCAGGGCGCCCTGGTCGATCTGGTGGACCTCTCCCTCGTGGCCAAGCAGGTCCACTGGAACGTGGTGGGGCCCCGCTTCCGTTCCGTCCACCTCCAGCTCGACGAGGTCGTGGACATCGCGCGACTGCACTCCGACACCGTGGCGGAGCGTGCCTCGACCCTGGGTGTCCCGCCGGACGGGCGGGCCGCCACCGTGGCGTCGAGCAGCGGCGTCGCGGACACGCCCGCGGGCTGGATCAAGGACGCCGACGCCGTACGGACGCTCGTGGAGGCGCTCGGCGCGGTGATCGCGCGGATACGGGAACGGGTCGCCGTCACCGCGGACCCGGATCCGGTGAGCCAGGACATCCTCATCGGGATCACGGCCGACCTGGAGAAACATCACTGGATGTTCCAGGCGGAGAACGGGTGAGCGCCCGGGAGCCGCTTCGCCCCGGCCGGTGCCGCGTGCCGCCGGTGTGCCCTGCTCGCGCGTGAGATCGGCGGCCCGGTGCCGCGCCGGAGGAGGTGCCATGGCAGGGCGAACAGTACGCCGGGGGGCTTGCCTGGCGCTCGGCGCGCTGTGGTGGTTCAGCGTGCTCCGGCTCGCGCTCGCGCCCGATGCCGGGGTCCTCGAAGGAGCGGTCGCCGCGGGCGGGTGGGGGCTCAGCCTGCTGCCGGTGCACTGCGTCCCGAAGTCCCGGTCCGCCGGTGCCGTGGGATCGGACCGGGGGCGGGACCGCCGGCGGGGTAGCCGACGCGGGTACGGGCGTGGTGGCGGGTGGGCTACCAGGGCATGGCGACGCCGCCGTTGGGGCGGAGGATCTGGCCGGTGGTGAATGCCGAGGCGTCCGAGGCCAGGTACAGAACGGCGTGGGCGATGTCCTCGGGCTCCCCGACGCGGCCCAGTGGTGACAGGCGTGCCATGAACGCCTCGGTGTGCGCCTGGCGCTCGCCGTGACGGTCGGTCATGGGCGTGCGGATCCAGCCGGGCGCCACGGCGTTGACGCGTATGCCGTGCGGGCCGACCTCGGTCGCCAGCGTCTTCGTCAGCTGTACGACGGCCGCCTTGGCCGCGCTGTAGCACAACAGGCCGGGACCGCCGGAGTCGATGGCGCCCGATGCCATGGTGATGACGCTGCCGCGGACGCCGTTCTCGATCATGGAGCGTGCGGCCGCCTGGCAGGCGTACAGGACCCCCTTGAAGTTGACGTTCAGGACCCGGTCCAGATCCTCGTCCAGGGTCTCCAGGACCGGGCTGCTGTGCATGATCCCGGCCACCGCCGCCATGACGTCGACACGGCCGCACGACGCGACGGCCTCTTGGACCCGGGCCCGGTCGGTGACGTCGAGCGGGTGACCGAGCGCGGTGCCGCCCTGGCCCTTGATCAGCGTCGCCGTCTCGTGCAGGCCCGGCTCGTCGACGTCCGCGCAGTGCACGGTGGCGCCCGCCTCCGCGAGCAGGACCGCCGCAGCGCGGCCGATGCCGCCGGCCGCGCCGGTGACGAATGCGGTGCGTCCGGTGAGGTCGTACGCGGAGAGGCCCATGAAGGGGACGGTACGAAGAGATCTGACGGTCCGTCAATTGGTCGCGCGTGAGTTGATGCGCCGCCGGCTGGGCGGGTGGCCGGGCCGGATGCGGTGCGGCGCGTGGCCTGCGGTGCGTGCGACGCGGGGCTGGGCGGTGGTTCCAGGGGCCGTTCTGCCCGGGGCTCAGCGGTGCGGTCGGCCGGGTGCCTGGGACTCGCGCCCGGTGGGGCGGTGCGCCCTGACGGTGCGCCGGCCGGGGTCCGGCCGCGGGGTGGGGCCCGTCTGGCAGTGGGGGCACCAGTACGTGGGGCGCTCGCGGGATCCGTCGCCCTGGTTCCCCGAGCGGACCGGTGTTCCGCAGCGCAGACACGGGCGCGGGGTGCGCCCGTACACGAACAGGTTCTGTTCGCGGCGCCCGGTGGTGACACGGACCGGACGGTCGCGGTTGAACTCCAGCAGCTTCTTGGCCAGGGCCGGCAGTTGGGCGGCACGGTCGGCGGGCAGCGCGCCGACGGACAGCCAGGGGGTGACGCCGAGCAGGAAACACAGCTCGCTCTTGTACACGTTCCCGATGCCGGCGAGATTGCGCTGGTCCAGGAGGGCCTCGCCGAGGGCGCGGTCGGGGTCGCGAAGAAGGTTCTCCAGGGCTCTGTCCGGGTCCCAGCCGGGACCCAGGAGGTCGGGGCCGAGGTGACCGACCGCGCGGGATTCGTCGGTGGTGCGGAGCAGTTCGAGCACGGGCAGGCGGTAGCCGACCGCCGTACGGTCCGCCGTGCCGAGGACGGCCCGGATCTGGTGTGCGGGGCCTCCGCTCCAGCGTCGGCCGGTGTCGTACACCTTCCACGAACCGTCCATCCGCAGATGCGAGTGCAGGGTCAGACCGCCCTCGATCCGGGTGAGGAGGTGCTTGCCGCGCGGGGTGACGTCCAGGACGGCGCGGCCGGTGAGGTCGGCCGTGGCGTACCGGGGCACCCGCAGGTCGGCACGGGTCAGGACCTTGCCCGCGAGGGCGACGTGCAGGCGCCTCGCGGCCTGCCAGACCGTGTCTCCTTCGGGCATGACTCCAGGGTTGCACGGGTGGGGGTGGTCGGTCAGGCGCGAAGGCGGAGTCCGCGCGGGGTGGCGATGAAGCCCGCTCCTTCCAGGAGAGTGCCGAGGGGTGAGGTGAGGGCCGAGGCGCCGTTGACCCGCTCGACGGTGACCGTGCCGAGCGAGCCCGCGCGGGCGGCGGCGGCGAGGGCCTCCGCCGCGGCGCCCAGGCGGGTGTCCTGCGCGAGGGGACTGTCCGGGTCGGTTGGCCAGGCCAGCAGTGTCTTGCCGCCGCGTTCCATGTACAGAGCCAGTTCACCGTCGACCAGGACGACCAGGGAACCTGCCTTGCGGCCCGGCTTGTGGCCCGCTTCGGTCGGGGACTCGGGCCACGGGAGGGCCGCGCCGTAGGCGTTCGCGGGGTCGGCGGCGGCCAGCACGACGGCCGGGGAGGCGGTACGGGAACGGGAGCGGGCGCCGGGAAAACCCGCACCGCCGGGGTAGCCGGAACCGTTCGCCGGGTACGGCGAGCCGCCGCGGTCGGACCGGGCGTTCCGGCTGTGGGGCGCGCCGGGGTGGGACACATCGGGGTGCGGGGAGCCGGCCGTGAGCGCGGAGTCGCCGGAGAAGGCGTGGTCGTCGCCGAAGCCGAGGTCGAGGGCGGATCCGGGGCCGAGCGGGGAATCGGGGCCGAGGGCGAGGTCGCGCGTGAGGTCGTTCAAGAAGTCCGGACCGTCGGAGACATCGTCCCGGTCCACGGAGGACTCGCCACGGTCCTCGCTGCCGAAGCCCGAGCCGGAAGGCGGGAAGGCGGCGGTGTCCGGGAAGCCGTGGGCAGCCGGGGAGTTGTCCGGGACGCCGGGGTCGAAGAGAGCGGCGCCCCGGTCACGCGCGTTCGCCGCGGCCCGCAGTCGGTCCACCGCGCCGTCCATGGCGAACTGGGCCGCGCCGAGTCCCTCGACCACATAGCCCCGCCGTGCCTGGCCGCTGTCCTCGAAGGCCGACAGGATGCGGTACACCGCCGAGAAGCCTCCCTCGACACCCTCCGCCGCGACGGCTCCCCGGGTCACCACCCCGTGCCGGTCGAGCAGAGTGCGGGCCAGGGCGTGGGCGCGGACGGTGGCGTCGGGATCACGCTCGGGCAGCAGCGACCAGCGGCCCGCCACGGTGGGGGGACCCGTACGCGACTGGGGGCGCGCCCCTCCCGTCAGGGAGCCGTAGCGCCCGCGGGGGACCGAGCGCTTGGCGCGGTGGGCGGTCGATCCCGCGGTGCGGCCCGAACCCAGCAGGGAGCGCATCGGCGCGAGCGTGTCGTTCGTCAGGCGCCCGGACCAGGCCAGTTCCCAGATCGCGTCGGCGAGCTGCGGATCGGTCGCGTCGGGGTGCGTGGTGGCGCGGACCTGGTCGGCGATCTGACGGAAGAACAGGCCGTAGCCCCCCGAGAGGGTGTCGAGGACCGACTGATGCAGAGCCGTCGGCTCCAGGGGGTGCGCGGCCGGAAGGAGCAGGGGGGCGGCGTCCGCGAGATACAACGACACCCAGCCGTCCTTGCCCGGCAGTGAACCCGCCCCGGCCCAGACCACCTCACCGGCGGCCGTGAGCTCGTCGAGCAGCGCGGGCGTGTAACCGGAGACCCGGGACGGCAGCACGAGCTTCTCCAGCGCGGACGCCGGCACCGACGCGCCCTGCAACTGTTCGACGGCACGCACCAGTCCGTCGATGCCGCGCAGCCCGTGGCCACTGCCCACGTGCTGCCACTGCGGCAGGAACTGGGCGAGCGTGGCGGGCGGGACCGGCTCGAGTTCATGGCGCAGCGCCGCGAGCGAACGGCGGCGCAGCCTGCGCAGCACCGCCGCGTCGCACCACTCCTGGCCGATGCCCGCCGGATGGAACTCTCCTTGGACGACCCGGCCGTTCGCCGCGAGGCGATGCAGCGCGCCGTCGGTGACGGCCGTGCCGAGACCGAAGCGGGCGGCGGCCGTCGCCGAGGTGAACGGGCCGTGGGTGCGCGCGTACCGGGCGAGGAGATCGCCGAGCGGATCCTTGACCGGCTCGGTGAAGGCTTCCGGGACGCCGACGGGCAGCGCCGTGCCGAGCGCGTCGCGCAGCCGGCCCGCGTCCTCGATCGCCGTCCAGTGGTCGGCTCCGGCGATCCGGACCCGGATGGCGCGGCGGGCGGCCGCCAGCTCCTTCGCCCACTGCGGCTCCGCGCCCCGCTCGGCCAGCTCGGCCTCCGTGAGCGGCCCGAGCAGCCGCAGCAGGTCGGCGACACCCTCCACGTCCTTGATACGGCGGTCCTCGGTGAGCCACTGGAGTTCGCGCTCCAGCTCGGTCAGGACGTCGGCGTCCAGGAGCTCGCGCAGTTCGGCCTGGCCCAGCAGTTCGGCCAGCAGGCGCGAGTCCAGCGACAGCGCGGCGGCCCGCCGTTCGGCGAGCGGTGAGTCGCCCTCGTACAGGAACTGGGCGACGTACCCGAAGAGCAGGGAACGGGCGAAGGGGGAGGGCTCGGGGGTGGTGACCTCGACGAGGCGGACCTTGCGGGACTCGATGTCGCCCATCAGCTCCGTGAGACCGGGGACGTCGAAGACGTCCTGGAGGCATTCGCGCACCGCTTCCAGGACGATCGGGAACGAACCGAACTCACTGGCCACCTGGAGCAGCTGGGCGGCGCGCTGGCGCTGCTGCCACAGCGGGGTGCGCTTGCCTGGGTTGCGGCGCGGCAGGAGCAGGGCGCGGGCGGCGCATTCGCGGAAGCGGGCGGCGAAGAGGGCCGAACTGCCGACCTGGTCCGTGACGAGCTGGTTGACCTCGCCCTTGTCGAAGGCGACGTCCGCCGCTCCGACCGGTGCCTGCTCGGCGTCGTACTCCGTGCCCGCCTTCAGGGGTGCCTGGTCGAGCAGGTCCAGGCCCATCAGGTCGGCGTCGGGCAGCCGCAGCACGATGCCGTCGTCCGCGTGCATGACCTGGGCGTCCATGCCGTAGCGCTCGGAGAGTTTGGCGCCCAGGGCGAGGGCCCAGGGAGCGTGGACCTGGGCGCCGAAGGGGGAGTGCACGACCACACGCCAGTCGCCCAGCTCGTCGCGGAAGCGCTCGACGACGATCGTGCGGTCGTCCGGGACGTGCCCGCACGCCTCGCGCTGCTCGGTGAGGTACGCGATGACGTTGTCGGCGGCCCAGGCGTCCAGGCCGGCGGCGAGCAGACGCAGGCGGGCGTCGCCCTCGGGGAGCGAGCCGACCTCGCGGAGGAACGCGCCCACCGCGCGGCCCAGTTCGAGCGGGCGTCCGAGCTGGTCGCCCTTCCAGAAGGGCAGCCTGCCGGGGACGCCGGGCGCAGGGGAGACCAGGACGCGGTCCCGGGTGATGTCCTCGATGCGCCAGGAGCTGGTGCCGAGGGTGAAGACATCGCCCACCCGGGACTCGTAGACCATCTCCTCGTCGAGTTCGCCGACCCGGCCGCCGCCCTTCTTGGGGTCGGATCCCGCGAGGAACACCCCGAAGAGTCCGCGGTCGGGGATGGTGCCCCCGGAGGTGACGGCGAGGCGCTGGGCGCCGGGGCGGCCGGTCACCGTGCCCGCGACACGGTCCCACACCACCCGCGGCCTCAGCTCGGCGAAGGCGTCCGACGGATAGCGGCCCGCGAGCATGTCGAGCACGGCGGTGAACGCCGACTCGGGGAGCGAGGCGAAAGGGGCCGCCCGGCGGACCGTGGTGAGCAGATCGTCGACCTGCCAGGTGTCGAGCGCCGTCATGGCGACGAGCTGCTGGGCCAGCACGTCCAGAGGATTGGCGGGGACCCGGAGGGACTCGATGGAGCCGGTGCGCATCCGCTCGGTGACCACGGCCGCCTGCACCAGGTCGCCCCGGTACTTCGGGAAGACCACGCCGGTGGAGACCGCGCCGACCTGGTGACCCGCACGGCCCACGCGCTGCAGCCCCGAGGCCACGGACGGCGGCGACTCCACCTGGACGACGAGGTCGACCGCGCCCATGTCGATGCCCAGTTCGAGACTGGAGGTGGCGACCACGGCGGGCAGACGGCCGGCCTTCAGGTCCTCCTCGACCTGCGCCCGCTGTTCCTTGGAGACCGAACCGTGGTGAGCGCGGGCGATGACCGGCGGGGCCCCCTGCGCCGCGCCCGAGCCGCCCATCAGCTCGGCCGGGGCGTGCGCCTCCTCCAGGGGCTCGCCGGTCGCCCTCTCGTACGCGATCTCGTTGAGCCGGTTGCACAGACGCTCGGCCAGGCGGCGCGAGTTGGCGAACACGATCGTCGAGCGGTGGGACTGGACGAGGTCGGCGATCCGCTCCTCGACGTGCGGCCAGATGGACGGCTTCTCCGCGCCCTCCTTGCCGTCGGCGGCCGGGGACCCGCCCAGCTCGCCCAGGTCCTGCACCGGGACGACCACGGACAGGTCGAACTCCTTGCCGGACGGCGGCTGGACGATCTCCACCTTGCGGCGGGGCGAGAGATAGCGTGCCACCTCGTCCACGGGACGCACCGTCGCCGAGAGACCGATGCGCCGGGCCGGCTTCGGCAGCAGCTCGTCGAGGCGCTCCAGCGTGAGCGCGAGATGGGCGCCGCGCTTGGTGCCCGCGACCGCGTGCACCTCGTCCAGGATCACCGTCTCGATGCCGGTCAGCGCGTCGCGCGTGGCCGAGGTCAGCATCAGGAACAGCGACTCGGGGGTCGTGATCAGGATGTCCGGGGGACGGGTGGCCAGCGCCCGGCGCTCGGCGGGCGGGGTGTCGCCGGAACGGATGCCCACCTTCACCTCCGGCTCCGGCAGCCCGAGCCGCACGGACTCCTGCCGGATACCGGTCAGCGGGCTGCGCAGATTGCGCTCCACGTCGACGGCGAGCGCCTTGAGCGGCGACACGTAGAGAACCCGGCAGCGCTTCCGCGGGTCCGCGGGAGGCGGAGCCGAGGCCAGCTGGTCGAGCGCGGCGAGGAAAGCGGCCAGTGTCTTGCCCGAACCGGTGGGGGCCACGACCAGCACGTCCGAACCCGCGCCGATGGCCGCCCATGCCCCGGCCTGGGCCGCGGTGGGCGCGGAGAAGGCCCCCGTGAACCAGCCTCGGGTCGCGGGGGAGAAGCCGTCGAGCGCTCGGTGTGCGGAGCTGACCATGCGTCCATCCTGCACCCGCCCACTGACAACATCGCTGACCTGCGAGAACGCCACGGTTGAGCGGAGGGGGCACGGTGCGCCGCCGGATCCGGGCAGAGCGGCACAGCGGGCAGGCGTCGGCGGTCGGTCCCTGGCACGGTGGCGGACAATGAGGACGTGGCAGGTTCGGGGCAGGAGCGGGCACGGCACTGGCAGTACGCGGAGCTGCCCGGTGTCGATCTCCTGCGGGCCCGCTACATCGAGAAGATCTTCGTGCGCCACACCCACGAGAACTTCGTCATCGCCGCCGTCACCGAGGGCGTCGAGGTCTTCCACCACGGCGGCGCCGACCAGTACGCGGGACCGGGTTCGCTGGCACTGGTCAACCCCGACACCCCGCACACCGGGCGCGCGGGCGTTCCCGAGGGCTGGAGATACGGGGCTGTGTACCCCTCGCCGGACATGGTGGCCGAGATCGCCGCCGAGACCACCACCCTTCGCGGCACCCCCGGATTCAGCCGCCCGGTACTCGACGACCCGTATGCGGCGGGCCTGGTCCACCAGGTGCTCAGGGCCGCGGAGGAGGGCAACGCGCTGGCCGCCGACACCTTGCTGAGGGTCGCCGTGACCCGGCTGCTGCGCCTGAACGGAGGGCCGCTGCCGCAGCGGGCCGTGCGCACCGCGGGCGCCCGGCTCGCGGCACGCGCGCGTGGCGTGCTGGACGAGCGGATGGCCGAACCGCCGACCCTGGAGCGGCTCGCGGCGGATCTCGACACCAGCCCGTTCGCGCTGCTGCGCGCCTTCCGGGACGCCTACGGCATGCCGCCCCACACCTGGCTGACCGATGCGCGGGTGCGCCGCGCACGGCACCTCCTGGACGCCGGGTCCACCCCCGCCGAAGCGGCCGTCGCCGTCGGCTTCACGGATCAGCCGCATCTCAACCGCCACTTCGGCCGGATCGTGGGCGTGCCTCCGGGCGCCTACCAGCGGGAGCGCAAGAACGTACAAGACACCGGGGGGCGACTCCTCGTACCGTCCGACGCGTGGCACAACAGACAGCTCTCCCAGACATACGCAGTGAAGAAGGCGGAAAACCCGACACGGCCGTCGTCCGCGACGCTCTTGGAGTCGGGGTCGCCGTCGGACTGTCCGGTTTCGCCTTCGGGGTGACCTCGGCCGGCAGCGGCCTCAGCCTGCTCCAGACCTGCGCCCTCAGCCTCCTGGTGTTCACCGGGGCGTCGCAGTTCGCGCTCGTGGGCGCGCTCGCGGCCGGGGGCAACCCGCTCACCGCGGCCGCCGGCGCGTTCTTCCTCGGGGTCCGGAACGCGTTCTACGGGCTGCGGCTGTCCCAGCTCCTGGCCCTCCCGCGCGCGGTACGCCCGTTCGCCGCGCAGTGGGTGATCGACGAGACCACGGCCGTGGCGCTCGCGCAGCCCACCCGCCGCAGCGTCCGGATCGGCTTCACCGTCACCGGCCTGTCCCTCTACCTGCTGTGGAACCTCACCACCTTCCTCGGCGCGGCCGGGGCCGAGGCCATCGGGGACACCGACGCGTGGGGCCTGGACGCGGCCGGACCCGCGGTGTTCCTTGCGCTGCTCGCGCCGATGCTGAAGACCGCCACGGAACGCGCTGTCGCGGGAATCGCGGTCCTTCTGGGGCTCGGGCTGCTGCCCGTGCTGCCCGCCGGAGTCCCGGTGCTGGTGGCCGCCCTGGCCGCCCCCGCCGTGCTCTACGCGACGGGGCGCCGCCGCGCGGACACAGCCCGCGACGCCTCCGCGGGCGGGTCGGACGAGGCACCGGCCGGCGCGGTGAACGGGTCACCGGCCGGTGCGCACGACGACGGGCCGGACGTGTCGGGTTCGGACGTGTCAGGAGACGTGCGGTGAACATCTGGATCGCCATCGGCGTCACCGCCGTCGGCTGCTACGCCGTCAAGCTCATCGGTCTGCTGATTCCCGCGGGCGTCCTGGAGCGGCCGCTCGTCCGGCGCCTCGCCGCTCTGCTGCCCGTCGCGCTCCTGGCCGCTCTGACGGCCCAGCAGACCTTCGCCGACGGGCGTGTCCTCGTCCTCGACGCGAAGGCCGCCGGGCTCGCCGCGGCGGCCGTCGCGCTGATCCTGCGCGCCCCGTTCCTGGTGGTGGTCGCCGCGGCGGTGGTGGTGACGGCCGGGGTCCGCGCACTGACGGGCTGAGAACCGGGCCAGGTGCTCTGCACAGGGGCGCTCCGGAGCACCTGGCACGCCGGAGTGCCCCTGATGCCCGGCGCGCACCGGCAGGCCTGGACGCCCGACGCACCGCCGGCCGGACACCCGGCGCACCGGCCGGCCCTGACACCTCGGCGCAGCGGAGTGATCGGAAACCGGGCCCGGTGACCTCAGCCGACGGCCCGGCCGTACGCACTGAGGGTGCGCAAGGCCTCGATGGTCACCATGGGGCGGCACTCAAGGGCCGTGCCCGGTGCCCACTGACGCCAGCGGATCGGCCACCCGCCGTCCTCCTGCTGATCGTCCGCGAGGTGGTCCAGTGAGCGGGCCATCTCCTCGTCGGTGAACCACGCGCGCGCGAGCGAGTCCGGCGTCCGCGCGTAGTCGTGCGGGAAGTGGTGCTCACCCGGCGCGTACCCGGGGGCGACGGGGCAGGCCTCCAGGCGCCCGGGGTCCAGCGCGGCGAGCCGCTGCTCACGGACGAGCCGGCCCAGCCGGTCGGCGTTCACCAGCGCGCGCGGGCGGTCGGTCGCGGAGTCCAGGAAGGCGACCGCCGCCTCGATCTCGTACGGATGGGACTTCTCCAGGGACTCCACCGCCTGCCAGCAGAAGTCCGTGGCCCGGAACAGCCAGGCGTTCCACACCTCGTTGCGGTGCAGCAGGCCCACGACGGGGCCGGTGGCGAGGAGTTCGCTCGGCGGATCGTCGACGACGGGCACGAAAGGGGCCGCCGGATAGCCGCGCTGGCTGGGATGGACGGCGGGCAGCGCGCCGTCCGCCGTCGACACGGAGGTCAGATAGCGGCACACCCGCTCCACCCGCTGCCCGCTGCAGCGTCCGATCGAGTCGAGGACACGCAGCGCGTGAGCGGTGTGCAGCGGCTGGCTGACCGGGCCGCGCAGATCGGGTTCGAGCGCGTGGCCGTATCCGTCGTCGTCGTTGCGGTAGGCGGCCAGCGCCGTCTCCACCGCGTCGGCATCGCCTCCGAGGAAGTGATAGGCGAAGCGGCGCTGCTCCAGCACGCGCGCGGTGAGCCAGACGAAGTGCTCGGCGCGGGCCAGGGGGGAGTGCGCGGGGGGCTTCTGGGGGAGTCGAGATGCTCCGGTTTCGGCCATGCGTCAGACCGTAGGGCGGAAAGCGGTCTCGGCACGCGGTCCCGGCTCTGGCCCACTCTCAGGGGCGGGATACTGGAGTCATGCGGTTGACGGTCTTCTGGCAGCGAATGGCTGATCACTTCGGCGCGGGCACCGCCGAGACGTTCGCGCGCGATCATGTGATGACGGAACTCGGCGGGCGCACCGTCCACGAGGCGCTGGACGCGGGCTGGGAGGCCAAGGACGTGTGGCGCGTGGTGTGCGCGAACATGAATGTTCCGCACGAGAACCACTGAACGGAGCCCAGGACCGGGAAAGACCGGGGGGACGTGGATCCGGTGTCGGTGGCGTGGGCCAGACTTGGCGGGTGGCCCCGACAGATGAGAACACGCAGGTCGATCAGCAGTCATCACCGCTCGGCACGACGCCGCCCGGTCCGCCGGACGCCGACGCCGCCGGGCAGGGTGCGCGCATGCCGCGCTGGCTGCCCCGGGCCATGGTGCTCGCCCTCACCCTCATCGCCGTGTTCCAGCTCGGCAGTTGGGCGTTCCACCAGCTGACCAACCTGCTGATCAACATCCTGATCTCGTTCTTCCTCGCGCTCGCGATCGAACCCGCGGTCAGCTGGATGGCCTCACGAGGCATGCGCAGGGGGCTGGCCACCTTCCTTGTCTTCCTGGGCTCGCTGATCATGGTCGCCGGGTTCGTCACCCTGCTCGGCTCGATGCTCGCGGGCCAGATCATCAAGATGATCGAGGGCTTCCCCGACTACCTCGACTCGGTCATCAACTGGATCAACACGCACTTCCACACCGACCTCAGACGGGTCGACATCCAGGAGGGCCTGCTCCACTCCGACTGGCTGCGCAAGTACGTGCAGAACAGCGCCACCGGCGTCCTGGACGTGTCCGGACAGGTGCTCGGCGGCCTCTTCCAGCTGCTGACGGTCGCCCTGTTCTCGTTCTACTTCGCCGCCGACGGGCCCCGGCTGCGGCGCGCGCTGTGCTCGGTGCTGCCGCCGGCCCGGCAGGCCGAGGTGCTGCGCGCCTGGGAGATAGCCGTCGACAAGACCGGCGGCTACCTGTACTCACGCGGCCTGATGGCGCTGATCTCGGGCGTCGCGCACTACATCCTGCTGGAGGCGCTGGGCGTGCCCTACGCGCCCGTGCTCGGTGTGTGGGTCGGTCTGGTCTCGCAGTTCATCCCGACCATCGGCACCTATCTCGCGGGCGCCCTGCCGATGCTGATCGCCTTCACGATCGACCCCTGGTACGCGCTGTGGGTGCTCGTCTTCGTCGTGCTCTACCAGCAGTTCGAGAACTACGTGCTCCAGCCCAAGCTGACCTCCAGGACGGTGGACATCCACCCCGCGGTCGCCTTCGGGTCCGTGATCGCGGGCACCGCGCTCCTCGGGGCCGTGGGCGCGCTGATCGCCATCCCCGCCGTCGCCACCCTGCAGGCGTTCCTGGGGGCGTACGTGAAGCGCTACGACGTCACGGACGACCCGCGGGTGCACGGGCACCGCACCCGCGGCTCGGCAGGCATCCTCGCGGGCGTACGGCGGCGGCTCGGCCGGTGACGTTCGCGGTGGCCCGGCCGGTGGTGACGTTCACCAGGTGAGGACGGCCTGGACACCGGCGGCCACGACGGCCGCCGTGTAGAGGCCGACCGCCCCCCACACGATCCGCCGCCGGACCTCGTCGCTCCAGCCGGTGTGTGAGAGCAGCCAGGCCAGCGCGGGCAGCACGAGGACGGCGTGCAGGCTCACTCCGTGCAGCGGCTTGAGCGGAGCCGTCGAGTGGTACGCGGCCTCCTGGTGGCCGGTCCTGGTGAGGACGACCCCACGCGCGATCATCACGGCGCCCGAGGCCAGCGCGACGAGCAGGATCGCGAACCCCGAGCGCACGGCGAGCGGCATGCCCGCGGGCCCCGTGGGCATGCCGCGGAACGAGGCGACCGCGAACGCGGTCAGCACCACGACCAGAATCCCGCCGCCCACCGCGAGCATCATGGACACCACCGTGTCGAAGCCGGTCTCCATGTCGAGATGCGAGGGAACCCGGCGCCACGCCTGAAGGGTGATCCCGCCGACCTCCAGGACGCAGTCCGCGGCGAACACGACGAGCAGCGCGGTGCGCCGCCTCGCCTCCATCCGCACGTACGACGTGACCCAGGTGATCGCGATCAGGGTCAGGCCGAAGGAGAGCCCGAAGGTGACCGGCTTGCGCCAGGAGACGGGACCGTCCCACGGACCGCCGTCGACGGCGAAGACCAGCAGATGCAGCAAGCCGGAGAGGACGAGCAGGGCGCCCGTTGCCCGGCAGAGCCGCTCTGCCGGCCGGAGCGAGGGCTTCGGCGGTGTCGGTGCGAGGGTCGTCGTCGGCATGGCCCACAGCCTGCCGGGCGGGGCCGGCGGTGTCGTCGTACGGCCGAAGGCGCCGGCCCTACGCCCTGGGGAGTAGCCCCGGTCCGGGGCGGGTAGCGGGTTCCGGAGATGCGCCGGGCGGGTTCCGGGCCCGGAACCGCGGGATCCTCTGTCGTTGTCGGAGCGCGAACGTAGTCTCGGAAGAGTCGCGTGGTGTGCTTGACACGAAAATCGAACATCCGTTCTTATTGGGATTGCGGCGAAGCTTTCGACGGGTGATTCGGCATGGTTTCGACGGAGATGTGCCCGAGTTATCCACAGGCTGGACGGGCGTCGGGGCGCATTGTCAGTGGCAGGCGTTAGCGTCTTTGACGTGAAGCGATCGACTCAAGCAAACCGGGTGGAACCCATGGCAGGAACCGACCGCGAGAAGGCGCTCGACGCCGCGCTCGCGCAGATTGAACGGCAGTTCGGCAAGGGCGCTGTGATGCGCCTGGGCGAGCGGCCGAATGAGCCCATCGAGGTCATCCCCACCGGGTCGACCGCGCTCGACGTCGCCCTCGGCGTCGGCGGCCTGCCGCGCGGCCGAGTGGTGGAGGTGTACGGTCCGGAGTCCTCCGGCAAGACGACTCTCACCCTGCACGCGGTGGCGAACGCGCAGAAGGCCGGCGGCCAGGTGGCGTTCATCGACGCCGAGCACGCCCTCGACCCCGAGTACGCCAAGAAGCTCGGCGTCGACATCGACAACCTGATCCTGTCGCAGCCGGACAACGGCGAGCAGGCCCTGGAGATCGTGGACATGCTGGTCCGCTCCGGTGCGCTCGACCTCATCGTCATCGACTCCGTCGCCGCCCTGGTGCCGCGGGCCGAGATCGAGGGCGAGATGGGCGACTCGCACGTGGGTCTGCAGGCCCGTCTGATGAGCCAGGCCCTGCGCAAGATCACCAGCGCCCTGAACCAGTCGAAGACGACGGCGATCTTCATCAACCAGCTCCGCGAGAAGATCGGCGTGATGTTCGGCTCCCCGGAGACCACGACCGGTGGCCGGGCGCTGAAGTTCTACGCCTCGGTGCGCCTCGACATCCGCCGCATCGAGACGCTGAAGGACGGCACGGACGCGGTCGGCAACCGCACGCGCGTCAAGGTCGTCAAGAACAAGGTCGCGCCGCCCTTCAAGCAGGCCGAGTTCGACATCCTCTACGGGCAGGGCATCAGCCGCGAGGGCGGTCTGATCGACATGGGCGTGGAGAACGGCTTCGTCCGCAAGGCCGGCGCCTGGTACACGTACGAGGGCGACCAGCTCGGCCAGGGCAAGGAGAACGCGCGCAACTTCCTGAAGGACAACCCCGACCTCGCCAACGAGATCGAGAAGAAGATCAAGGAGAAGCTGGGCGTCGGTGTGAAGCCCGAGCAGCCCGCAGCCGAGCCCGGCGTGGACGCCGCGGTCTCGGCCGTTCCGGACGACGCCGCGAAGGTGCCCGCTCCGGCTGCCAAGACCACCAAGTCCAGGGCCGCGGCGGCCAAGAGCTAGTCCATGACACGACGAACCGACTGGGCCGAGTACGCCTATCCCCTCACCCCCGAGGGGCCGGGGCAGGGTGACGGCGGTCCGGCCGGAGACGGTGACAGGCCGTACGGCGGTGCTGGGGGGTACGGAGGCCATCCGTACGGCACCGACGGCGGGTTCCACGAAGCCGACGGTTTCTACGGCGTCGCTCCGGACGAACGGGATCCGGACGGCGGAGGTTCGACGGGCGGTGACGCACGGCACGGTGACGGCCTGCCGCGCGGTCACGGCTCGCCGGACGCGGTCTTCCGGCGCGGTGAACGTACCGACGGCGGACCGCGTGGTGGAAGGGGTCGTCGACGGCGCGGCGGTTTCGGTGAGCCGTCCGGCGACCCGCGGGACGGAGACACCCCCACCTCGTCGAGGGCCGAGAAGGGGGAGTCCCCGGGGGACCCGGCTGAGCGGGCGCGAGCGATCTGTCTGCGCCTGCTCACCGGGACCCCGCGCACGCGCAAGCAACTGGCGGACGCGTTGCGCAAGCGCGAGATCCCGGACGAGGTCGCGGACGAGGTGCTGTCACGGTTCGAGGAGGTCGGGCTGATCAACGACAGCGCCTTCGCGGACGCCTGGGTCGAGTCCCGGCACCATGGCCGGGGGCTGGCCCGGCGGGCGCTCGTCCAGGAACTGCGGACCAAGGGCGTGGAATCGACGCTGATCGACGAAGCCGTCGGACAGCTCGACTCCGAGCAGGAGGAGGCGACCGCGCGCGAGCTGGTCGCGCGCAAGCTGCGCTCCACACGCGGACTGGACCGCGACAAGCGGCTGAGACGCCTCGCCGGTATGCTCGCCCGCAAGGGCTACTCCCAGGGCATGGCCCTGCGCGTGGTCCGCCAGGCGCTGGAGGAAGAGGGCGAGGACACGGAAGGGCTCGGGGACGAGGGATTCTGATCCCACTTCTGATCCCACGGGCGCCCGTCCGTGAGGAGCGCGGTCAGCTCCCCGTGCCGGCGGCCGTCACCGGAAGGCCCGCGCTCTTCCACGCCTGGAAGCCGCCGATCAGATCGGTGGCCCTGTGCAGTCCGAGCCGGCGCAGGGACTCGGCAGCCAGGCTGGAGGCGTACCCCTCGTTGCAGAACAGCACGACCCGCAGGTCATGGCTCGTGGCCTCCGGGGCACGGTGACTGCCCGTGGGGTCGAGCCGCCACTCCAGTTCGTTGCGCTCGACGACGAGGGCGCCGGGGATCAGGCCGTCCCGTTCCCGCAGGGCGGCGTACCGGGTGTCGACCAGAAGTGCTTCGCCACTCCGCACGGCCTCGTAGGCCTCCTCGGCCTCCACCCGGTCCAGGCCCGCGCGGACCTGCTCCAGCAAGGTGTCGATGCCGATGGGCTGCCGGGCGTCACTCACTGCCAGTCCTCCGGACGTTCGACATGCTCCAGGCGCAGGATCGGGCCCGTACGGCTGTAGCGGCGGATCTGCGGGAGCGGCGGGTAGTAGGCGTGGACCGAGATCGCGTGCTCCTCGGCGGACTCGTTCAGTACCTCGTGCACGTGATGGCGCCCGAAGCCGCGGCCGGTGCCCGCCGGCAGTTTCCGCTGCCGGTCGATGTCCTCGGTGAGTTCCAGGGTCTTCCAGCCGTCGGCGGGCAGCCGGGCGGCGAGGGAGTTCTCCTTGAGCTCGCCCCGCGCGGTGAGGAAGGCGCCCACCGATTCGGCGTGGTCGTGCCAGCCGGTTCCGGTTCCGGGCGGCCAGCCGATGAGCCAGGCCTCACTGCCGCCGGGGCCTTCGAGCCGCACCCAGGTACGGCCCTCGGGGTCGAGGGGGAGCGAGGCGATCAGCTCGGCGTCGGCTGCCGTACGGCGTACGAAGGCCAGCAGGTCGGCCTGCGTGGGGGTTCGGGGTGCGCCGGAGACGGCGGAGGGCACGGAGGCGGCGGCTGCCGAGGCAGACGTGGAGACAGCGGGTGGTACAGACACTCGGACCGTCCTGGGAGTTCGCGAGAAGCGCGCGGCGGCATGGCGGCGGCGCGCGGGAGATGAGGATGCGAAGTCAGAAGGACGGACGACACACGCAGCCCGCATAGCGGACGAGGTCCATATGGACCCTCCGCCACAGGCGCACACAGGTGTCGGTCACGATCCGGAGTAGACCATGGCGGCGGGGACCGGTCAACTCACCGTCACCATGTGGACCATGGAGGCCCGAAGGACCGGGAAACCCCGGGCCGGACGGTCACGGGGCGTTCATCTCCTGCCCGCGGTCGCCTCCGCGGCGCTCTCCGTGTCCACCTGGGCCGCCGGACCCCCGAGGGTCGCCTCGGCCGCCTCGTACAGATCGGCCGGCCGGACCCCGCTGAGCGCGGTGACCAGGTGTCCGTCGGGGCGGACCAGCAGCACGGTGTGCGCCGCCGCGCCCGGGTAGCTCTCCGCGACGAGCAGTTCGGCGGGGTGCGGCAGCGCGGTCACGGCGGCGGCGAGCCGGGGCATGACGCCGGCCGTCACCCAGTGCTTGCGCGCCCACACCCCCGTACCCGGAGCGATCAGCACGACGAGCAGGACCCCGCGTCCGAGCCGTTCCCGCAGCGGTACGAACGAACCGTCCTCCGCGGTCACCCGGACATCGACGACCGGAGCACCGGGCTCGGTGTCGACAGGGGTGTGCGACTCGGCGGGCGGAGGCATGAGAGGGGAGTGGGTGTACGCCCCCGGCGCGCCCAGCGGGCCGCGACCCAGGTGGCCGTCCGTGAGCAGGGCGTCGTGGCCGCGGGCGGACCCGGGGACGTAGGCGCGGAGACCGCCGCCGCTGCGCAGCAGGGGCAGTGCCTGGTCGGCGGCGCGCAGCCGGGCGGCGACCACCGCGCGCCGTTCCGTCTGGTAGCTGTCGAGGAGCGCGGGGTGCGGGCCGTGGTGCCAGGTGAGCGCCAGCTTCCAGGCGAGGTTGTCGGCGTCCCGCAGCCCCTCGTCCAGGCCCTGGGTACCGAGGGTGCCGAGCAGATGGGCCGCGTCCCCGGCGAGGAAGACCCGGTCGGCGCGCCAGCGGCGGGCCAGCCGGTGGTGGACGGTGTGGACTCCGGTGTCGAGCAGTTCGTACGCGGGTGTGGCGCCGCCGCTCCAGCCCCCGAGGGTCTCCCGGATACGGGCCACCAGCAGGTCGGGCGTGACGAGGTCCTTGCCCGGTGGCAGGAGCCAGTCAAGACGCCAGACGTCCTCGGCGAGTGGACGGGCGCTCACCTCGCCGGCCGAGGGGCCGGAGCTGCGCCACGGCGTCATCCGGTGCAGCAACGCCTCCCCGGGCCAGGGAAGTTCCGTGCGCAGGGCCGCCACGGCGTGGCGTTCGACGGCGGTGCGCCCGGGGAAGCGGATGTCCTGGAGCTTGCGCACCGTCGAGCGCGGTCCGTCGCAGCCGACCAGGTAACTGCCGCGCCACCAGGTGCCGTTGGGTCCCCGGGTGTGCGCCGTGACGCCGGAGGTGTCCTGCTCGACGGAGTCGAGGCGGCTGTGCACGGCGACCTTGATGAGCCGCTCGTGGATGATGGCCTCGCGCAGGGCGCCGGTCAGCGCGTGCTGGGCGATGTGCAGGGGGGCGCTGAACTCCTCACCGTCCGCGGCGCTTTCCGCACCCCGGGACGGGCCGGTGCCGCGCGCGGCGACGATCCCCCGAGGATCGTCGCCCCACGCGGTATCGGCGCCGAGAGGATCGGCGACGCCCTTCGTGCTCCCGGGAACCTTCCCGTCGAAGGAGATCTCGCGCATCACCTGCCTGCGCCGCATCGACCGCCATCCGGCCCAACGGAAGCCGGCGTCGTCGAGAGGCAGTCCTGTCAGCCGTTCGACCAGCGCGACCGTGTCCTCGCGCAGCACCACGGTCCGCGCGAGCCGCTGTTCGTCCTTGCCCGGTCCCTCGTCGAGGACCACGGAGGGGACTTCCTGGCGGGCCAGCGCAAGGGCCAGCGTGAGCCCCACGGGCCCCGCTCCGACGATGATCACCGGGTCCACGGCGCGGTGCCCCCTGCACGGAGCTGTGTCCTGAGGGACGTACGGGAACAGGCAGGTGGAGCAGGGTGCACGATCACAGAACGTATGCAACCCATTGCCGCTGCTTGCGTCAAGTGACGGGGTCAGTGGCGGTCGCGTCACTGACCCCTTCGGTCACACTGATCGACTGATGTTCGGACGATACGTCAGAACGAGGGGTGTCGTGGCCCCGCATTCCGTCGGCGAACCGCCCTCAGGCTCTGCCGGCACCCGTCGAGGCCGTGCCGGCGACGGCCGCGTCGTTCGGCGAGAGCACCGCGCCGGTCGACTTCTTGCCGCGGCGCAGGCGCCCCTCCAGCCAGGAGGCGAAGCTGGTGATCGCGAAGTTCAGCACGATGAAGATGACGGCGACCACGATGAAGCTCGGAACGACGTTGGCGTAGTTGGCCGCGAGAGTGCTGCGTGCGGTGAGGAGTTCGGCGTAGCCGATCATCACACCGCCCAATGCGGTGTCCTTCACGATGACGACGAGCTGGCTGACGAGCGCCGGGAGCATCACGGTGACCGACTGCGGCAGCAGGATGCTGGTCATCGTCTGGCCCTTGCGTAGCCCGATCGCGTACGCGGCCTCGGTCTGTCCTCTGGGGAGCGCGAGGATGCCCGCCCGTACGACCTCGGCGAGAACCGCGGAGTTGTAGAGCACCAGACCGGTGACGACCGCGTAGAACGGACGGTCCTCGCTCGCGACGTTCGCGGACTTGGCGTAGAGCTCGTTCGCGAACAGCATGAGCAGCAGGACCGGGATGGACCGGAAGAACTCGACCACGGCGCCGACGGGAACCCGCACCCAGCGGTGGTCGGACAGACGCGCGATACCGAGGGCGGCACCCAGAGGAAGGGCGATCACCATGCTGAGCGCAGCGGCCTTCAGCGTGTTCCAGAGGCCCGGCAGCAGATAGGTGTTCCAGGCGTCGGCCGTGGTGAACGGTTCCCACAGGTCCCACGTGAGCTGGCCCTTGTCGTCCATCACCTGCCAGATCCACCACAGGAGCAGCGCGAGCAGGACGACGAACAGCACCGAGAAGACCACGTTGCGGCGCTTGGCGCGGGGGCCGGGGGCGTCGTAGAGGACGGAGGTCATCGCTTTACCGCCAGTCGCTTGCCCAGCCAGCCGAGGAAGAGGCCGGTGGGGAGGGTCAGGACCACGAAGCCGAAGGCGAAGACCGCGGCGATGAGGACCGTCTGGGCCTCGTTCTCGATCATCGTCTTCATCAGGCTCGCGGCCTCGGCCACGCCGATGGCGGCGGCCACGGTCGTGTTCTTGGTCAGCGCGATCAGCACGTTGGCCAGCGGGATGATGACGGAACGGAACGCCTGCGGCAGCACGACGAGCCTCAGGGTCTGGCTGAAGCTGAGCCCGATCGCGCGGGCCGCCTCGGCCTGTCCGACCGGCACGGTGTTGATGCCGGAGCGCAGCGCCTCGCAGACGAACGCCGCGTGGTAGCCGACGAGACTGAGCACCGCGAGCCGGAAACCCTGGACATCGAAGTTGTCGGACGCGCCCATCGTCACACCGAAGATGTCCGCGAGGCCGAGCGAACTGAACACGATGATGACCGTCAGCGGGATGTTCCGGACGATATTCACGTAGGCGGTGCCGAATCCGCGCATGAGCGGGACCGGGCTGACCCGCATCGCGGCCAGCAGGGTGCCCAGGACCAGGGAGCCGAGGGCGGAGACGACGGTGAGCTTCACCGTCGTCCAGAACGCCCCCAGGACGTCATAACCTTGAAGAAAGTCGAACACGATCTCCCGCGCTTCCGGGTGGTGGCGTACGTGGCGGACTGGGCGGGCGCGGCATGCCGCCGCCGTGATCGCGACGGACGGCGGCACACCTGCGCAACCCCGTGTGAACCGCGGATTCCCGCGTCGTCCGAGGTCCCTGCGTTTCTCGCGGTGCCCGGGTCACCGGGCGGTGTCCGCGCTACTTGACGATGACGCCGATCTTCGGGGCCTGCTCGTTCTGGTACTTCGCCGGGCCGAAGTTCTTGTCGACCGCCTGCTTCCAGGCGCCGTCGCTGACCATCTTCTCCAGCGCGGTGTTGATCTTCTTCTCCAGCTCGGCATCGCCCTTCTTGACGCCGACGCCGTAGTTCTCGTTGCTCAGCTTGAGGCCGGCGAGCTTGAACTGGCCCTTGTACTTGTCCTGCGCGGCGAAGCCCGCGAGGATCGAGTCGTCGGTGGTCACCGCGTCAACGGCACCGCTCTGCAGGGCGGCGATGCACTCCGAGTAGCCGCTGTACTTCTTCAGGTTGGCCTTCGGGGCGATGGTGTCGTGGATGTTCTGCGCCGAGGTCGAACCGGTCACGGAGCAGAGCTTCTTGCCGTTGAGGTCCGTGGCCTTCGAGATGTTCGCGTCCTTCTTGACCAGCAGGTCCTGGTGGGCCAGCAGGTACGGGCCCGCGAAGTCGACCTTCTGCTTGCGCTCGTCGGTGATCGAGTAGGTGGCCGCGATGAACTTCACGTCGCCGCGGGCGAGCGCGTTCTCGCGGTCGGCGCTCTTGGTCTCGACGAACTCGATCTGGCTGGGCTTGTAGCCGAGTTCCTTGGCCACGTAGGTCGCGACGTCCACGTCGAAACCGGCGAAGGAGCCGTCGGGCTGCTTCAGGCCGAGACCGGGCTGGTCGTACTTGATGCCGACCTTGATCTTGCCGCCGCCCGAGGACGAGGACCCGCTGTCGTCCTTGTCGCTCGAACCGCACGCGGTGGCGGTCGCGGCGAGCGCGAGTACGGCGGCCGAGGCGGCGGCTGCCTTGCGGAGCTTCATGGTGAACATCCTTTGAGTCAGGGCGAAGTACGGGCCGTCGACGGGCGGGTGACGTGCGGGGTCCCCGTGTACCGGGACGTGGTCTCCCCGCAGGGGGAGGCGGTCTCCCGGCGCGGAGACATCAGTGGTGGAGGATCTTCGAGAGGAAGTCCTTGGCACGGTCGCTGCGCGGATTGCTGAAGAACTGGTCCGGCACAGCCTCTTCGACGATGCGGCCGTCCGCCATGAAGACGACTCGGTTGGCAGCCGAACGGGCGAAGCCCATCTCATGGGTGACGACGATCATGGTCATGCCGTCCCGGGCGAGCTGCTGCATGACCTCGAGGACCTCGTTGATCATCTCGGGGTCCAGCGCCGAGGTCGGCTCGTCGAACAGCATGACCTTCGGGTCCATCGCCAACGCCCTTGCGATGGCGACGCGTTGCTGCTGGCCGCCCGACAGCTGCGCCGGGTACTTGTCCGCCTGCGTGCTGACGCCGACGCGGTCGAGCAGGGCGCGCGCCTTCTCCTCCGCCGCCTGCCTGCCGGTCCTGCGGACCTTGATCTGCCCCAGCATCACGTTCTCGAGCACGGTCTTGTGCGCGAAGAGGTTGAAGGACTGGAAGACCATGCCCACATCGGCGCGGAGCCGGGCGAGCGCCTTGCCCTCCTGGGGCAGCGGCTTGCCGTCGATCGAGATGTCACCCGAATCGATCGTCTCCAGACGGTTGATGGTGCGGCACAGGGTGGACTTTCCGGACCCGGAGGGCCCGATGACCACGACGACCTCGCCACGCGTGATCGTCAGGTCGATGTCCTGGAGCACGTGCAACGCGCCGAAGTGCTTGTTGACGCTCTTCAGGACGACCAGTTCGTCGGTCCCGGCCATGGCGTCCTCGGCCGCCGATGCTTCGGTCATCGCTTTTGGGCTCCGTCCTCCTCGTTTCGGAGGACAGTAGTAACCCCTCACGACCAGCGTCATTACATCTGAGGGGAACTTGAGCATCACGATCCGGTAGCAATCGGACATGTGTCGTAGCAGCCGTACGGACGCGCGTACCGGCTGGGTAACGGAAGCCCCGGGCAACCCGAAGCCCCTTGACGCCGTCCTTGTCCATCGGCGTGACTTCCTAGGTGCACGCGTGCGTGCACCGACGTTCTTGAAAAGGACCGTTCGACCGATGAGACCCGAGACCGTACGACCGACGAAACGGGTACGACCGATGAACCGGAGGGGGCCGGAATGAGACTGCTCCTCGTCGAGGACGACAACCATGTCGCCGCCGCCCTGTCCGCGGTGCTGGCACGGCACGGCTTCGAGGTCACGCATGCCCGAAGCGGCGAGGAGGCCCTTCAGGCCCTCGTCCCGGAGAGCGACGGCTTCGGCGTCGTCCTGCTCGACCTGGGACTGCCCGACCAGGACGGCTACGAGGTCTGCGGCAAGATCCGCAAGCGGACCGCCACGCCGGTGATCATGGTCACCGCGCGCGCGGACGTACGGTCCCGCATCCACGGCCTCAACCTCGGCGCCGACGACTACGTCGTGAAGCCCTACGACACCGGGGAACTGCTCGCCCGGATCCACGCCGTCAGCCGGCGCAGCGCCCACGACGACGTGTCGGCTTCCGGCGAGACCATGGTGCTGCTCGGCCCCGTACGCATCGAGCTCCCCAACCGCCAGGTCACCGTGGACGGTTCGACGGTCCAGCTGACCCGCAAGGAGTTCGACCTGCTCGCGCTGCTGGCCCAGCGCCCCGGGGTGGTGTTCCGCCGGGAGCAGATCATCAGCGAGGTGTGGCGCACGAGCTGGGAAGGAACCGGCCGCACGCTGGAGGTGCACGTGGCGTCGTTGCGCTCCAAGCTGCGCATGCCGGCGCTGATCGAGACCGTACGAGGCGTCGGGTACCGGCTCGTCGCCCCGGCCGCGTAGCGGGCACGGTGCGTACCCGTCTGCTGCCGCTGCTCATCGTCCTGATGGCGGCCGTGCTGCTCGCGCTCGGCGTCCCGCTCGCGGCGAGCGTCGCCGCGCAGCAGCAGCAGCGCGTCGTCGTCGACCGCATCGACGACACCGCGCGCTTCGCGGCCCTCGCCCAGTACGTCACCGACTACCCGAGCCGCTCCCGGGCCGGCTTCCCGGACGAGCGCGGCGAGACCCTGCGCACCGAACTCGCCCGCTACCACGAGGTGTACGGCATCCGGGCCGGCGTCTTCTACCGCGACGACGAGCCGATGGCCAACGCGCCGGAGAGCTGGATCCTGCCCAAGACCGGAGCGACCCGCGCCGCCTTCGACGAGGCGCTCGACAGCCGCCGCAGTCACGACCCCGAACAGGTCTGGCCCTGGCAGCGCAACCGTCTCGTCGTCGCCTCCCCGGTCATCAGGGACGGCGACGTCATCGGTGTCGTCGTCACCGACTCGCCCACCGGGCAGATGCGTTCCGAGACCCTGCACGGCTGGCTGATCATCGGCGTGGGCGAGATCGCCGCGATGCTCCTCGCGCTCGGCGCCGCGCTGCGCCTCACCGGCTGGGTGCTCAGACCCGTACGCGTTCTCGACGCCACCACCCACGACATCGCGACCGGCCGGCTGAAGTCCCGGGTCGCACCCGCCGGCGGGCCGCCCGAACTCCAGCGTCTGGCACGGTCGTTCAACGAGATGGCGGACAACGTCGAGAGCGTGCTGGAGCAGCAGCGTGCCTTCGTCGCCGACGCCTCGCACCAACTGCGCAACCCGCTCTCGGCACTGCTGCTGCGGATCGAGCTGCTCGCCCTCGAACTCCCGGAGGACAACGAGGAGATCGCGTCCGTCCGTACCGAGGGCAAGCGTCTCACCCAGGTGCTCGACGACCTGCTCGACCTGGCGCTCGCCGAGCACGCCGAGGCCGATGTGCGCCTGACCGACATCGGCGCGCTGGCCGCCGAGCGCGTGGCGTCCTGGCAGCCGGTCGCCGACAGCAGGGGCGTACGGCTGGCGGGGAACTGCCCGCCCACGACCGCGTGGGCCGACCCCATCACGCTGTCCAGCGCCCTGGACGCGGTGATCGACAACGCGGTTAAGTTCACGCCCGAGGGGGAGTGTGTCGAGGTGACGGTCGCCTCGAACGGCACCTCCTCGACCGTCGTGGTCACCGACGGAGGCCCCGGCCTCGGCGACGAGGACCTGGCGCGCATAGGCGACCGCTTCTGGCGTAGCGCGGCCCATCAGAACATCAAGGGCTCGGGCCTCGGCCTCTCCATCTCCCGGGCCCTGCTCGCCGCGGGCGGCGGCTCCATCGCGTACGGCCGCCACGAACCGCACGGCCTGCGGGTCACGGTGACGGTGCCCAGGTCGGAGCCGGTGGCCTGAGAGATCCCCTGCCGCGTTCGCCGCGGTGGGGGCGCCGTTACGGCTTGATCGACCGGTAGTAGCGGCGCGCGCCCTCGTGCAGGGGCAGCGGGTCCGTGTAGATCGCCGTGCGCAGGTCCACCAGCTGGGCCGCGTGCACCACTTCGCCGATGTGGTCGCGGTTGGCGATCACCGTGCGGGTGAGCTCCTCGGTGAGCTTCGGGTCGGCGTCCTCCCGGGTGATCAGGAAGTTGGCCACGGCCAGCGTCTGCACGGAGGAGCCGCGCTGCGCCTCGGGATAGGCGTCGGCGGGCATCACCGCGGACCGGTAGTAACGGGAGGCGCCGCCCTGCTCGTGCAGCTTCTCGACGAGGTCGCTGCCGATCGGCACCAGCCGGACGTCGTAGGTCTTGGAGAGCCCCAGAACGGCGTTCGTCGGCAGGCCGCCCGACCAGAAGAAGGCGTCGATCTCGTGGTGCTTGAGCAGGTCGGGCATGTCCGCGATGCCGGCGGCGAGGGGCTTGATGTCCGTGTCGGGGTCAAGACCCGCCGCCTGGAGCACATGGTTCGCGATCAGCCGCACCCCGGATCCGCTCGGTCCCACGGCGACCCTCATGCCCTTCAGGTCCGCCACGGTCTGCACGGGCGAGGAGCGCGGGACCACCAGGTGCACATAGTCGTCGTAGAGCCGCGAGCAGCCGCGCAGCCGGCCCGAGCCCGGCTTGTTCTGGAGGACGTACGTCTCCACGGCGTCGGCCGCCGCGATGGTGAAGTCGGCCTCGCCCGTGGCCACGCGCCGGACGTTCTGCTGCGATCCGTCGCTGTTCTTCAGCTGCACGTCCAGGTGTGGCATGTCCTTGGCGATGGCGCCCTGGAGGAGTTTGCCGTACATCTGGTAGACCCCGCTCCGGGTGCCCGTGCTGAAGATGATCGTCCCGCTCGGGGACTCCTCGCCCAGCGGCAGCAGCCACCACAGCAGCAGCCCGATGACCGAGAAGACGGCCGCCGAGCCGAACAGCGCGCGGCGCCGGCCGATACGGGGGAGTACCTGGAACATGCGCGCGATCCTGCCAGCCCGGGCCCGGTCCTGGCCAGGCCGGACCCGCGAGCGGGCGCGGCGGATCGGTAGGCTCGCCGGATGCAGTCGCCGTCGCCGTCGCAGGTCCCGCCGTCCGACTCCCCCGTGTCCACGGTCCCGTCGTCCGGTTCTCCGGTGTCCACGGTCCCGCCGTCGCCCTCCCCGGCCTCACTGGTCCGTGAGTTCCATCTCGCCTTCGGCCTCGATGTCCGCGGCGCCCCGACCGAGGTCTCCCCGAGGCTCGCCGCACACCGGGGCGAGCTGCTGGCGGAGGAGGTCGCCGAGGTCGCCGAGGTCTCGGTCGGCGGCCCGCTCGACCGGCTGGCGCACGAACTCGCCGACGTCGTGTACGTGGCGTACGGCACGGCCCTCGTCCACGGGATCGACCTCGACGCGGTGATCGCCGAGATCCACCGGGCCAACATGACGAAGCTCGGCCCCGACGGGGACGTCGCCCGCAGAGCCGACGGCAAGGTCCTCAAGGGCGAGCACTACCGGGCACCGGACGTGTCGGAGGTGCTGCGGCGGCAGGGGTGGAGCGCACCGGACGCGTAGGACCCGGGGCGTCCCCACGGGGGAGGCCGTACGGGCCGCCGCCACCGAACGGCCGTCCCGAGAGGGAGGCCGCACGGCCGCCGCCGCACGGGCACCAGCGACGACCAGGAGAGCGCATGAACCAGCCGGCCGAGCTCGATCTGCCCGTCGAGGGCGGAACCCTCCGTGTCCTGAGGTTCGGCAGGGGGCCGCGAATCGCTCTGGCGGCGCACGGCATCACCGGATCCGGGATGTCCTTTCGCGCCATGGCCCGTCACCTCCCCGACGAGTGGAGCCTGTTCGCGCCCGACCTGCGTGGACGCGGCGGAAGCGCGGACACCCCCGGCCCGTACGGCCTCGACCGGCACGCCATGGACCTGTGCCGTCTGGCCCAGGACCTG
Organism: Streptomyces sp. NBC_00386; assembly: GCF_036063235.1. Lineage (NCBI taxonomy): Bacteria > Bacillati > Actinomycetota > Actinomycetes > Kitasatosporales > Streptomycetaceae > Streptomyces > Streptomyces sp. NBC_00386. The sequence continues at coordinate 2,710,411 of NZ_CP107950.1, read as the reverse complement.
GGCGGCGGCCGGCCGGTCGCCCTGACCGGGCACTCGATGGGCGCGTACACCGCGCTGAGAGCGGCCGCGCTCCGGCCCGCGCTGTTCGACCGGCTGCTGCTCGTCGACGGCGGTCTGCCGCTGCCCGTCCCGCCCGGCACGGACCTCGACGCCGTCCTCGACACCACGCTCGGACCCGCGCTGGTCCGCCTCGGCCGGACGTACGACACCGACGCGGCCTACGTCGACTTCTTCCGCGTGCATCCGGCGCTCGGACCGCACTGGAACGCGGACATCGAGACGTACGTGCGCTACGACGTCAGGGGCCCCCGGGGTGCCAGGCGTTCGAAGGTGCGGGAGGAGGCCGTGCGGCACGACGGGCGTGATCTGCTGGTGTCCGCCGACCTGTTCGCCGCCGGCCTCACGGGGCTGGGCGTCCCGGCCCTGCTGCTGCACGCGCCCCTCGGACTGCTCGGACAGGAGCCGCCGATGCTGGAGGCGTCCGTCGTCGCACGCTGGACCGGCGGGCCGGTGAACCTCCCCGCCGAGCTGGTCGAGGGCTCCAACCACTACACGATCCTGCTCGGAACCGCCGCGAGGACCGTCGCCGAGCGGTTCGTCGCGCTGGGCGGGTGACGGAGGGGCGCGGGGGGAGGGGTGCCGGAGGCCTCCGGCCGCACGCCGGGTGCCGGAAACCGCACGTCGTGTGACGGGCGACGGGTGGCCCCGGCTCCGGCGTCCGGACGTACTCCCGGCACCGCCTACCCTTGTCCCATGAGCAGCGGCGACCGGAGTCAGGCAGTGGACGTTCAGGAATCCAAGACGTACGAAGTGCGCACCTACGGGTGTCAGATGAACGTCCATGACTCCGAACGGCTCTCCGGGCTCCTCGAAGGCGCCGGTTACGTGCGGGCGCCCGAGGGCGCGGACGGGGACGCGGACGTCGTCGTCTTCAACACCTGCGCCGTACGCGAGAACGCAGACAACAAGCTCTACGGCAACCTCGGCCGCCTCGCCCCGATGAAGACGAAGCGCCCCGGCATGCAGATCGCCGTCGGCGGCTGCCTCGCCCAGAAGGACCGCGACACCATCGTGAAGCGGGCGCCCTGGGTGGACGTCGTCTTCGGCACGCACAACATCGGCAAGCTGCCCGTCCTCCTGGAGCGCGCCCGCGTCCAGGAGGAGGCGCAGATCGAGATCGCCGAGTCCCTGGAGGCCTTCCCCTCCACACTGCCGACCCGCCGCGAGAGCGCGTACGCGGCCTGGGTGTCGATCTCCGTCGGCTGCAACAACACCTGCACGTTCTGCATCGTCCCCGCGCTGCGCGGCAAGGAGAAGGACCGCAGGACCGGCGACATCCTGGCCGAGATCGAGGCACTGGTCGGCGAGGGCGTCTCCGAGATCACCCTCCTCGGCCAGAACGTCAACGCGTACGGCAGCGACATCGGCGACCGCGAGGCCTTCAGCAAGCTGCTGCGCGCCTGCGGGAAGATCGAGGGCCTGGAGCGCGTGCGCTTCACCTCGCCGCACCCGCGCGACTTCACCGACGACGTGATCGCCGCCATGGCGGAGACGCCGAACGTCATGCCGCAGCTGCACATGCCGATGCAGTCCGGATCGGACACCGTCCTGAAGGCCATGCGCCGCTCGTACCGCCAGGAGCGCTTCCTCGGGATCATCGAGAAGGTCCGGGCCGCCATCCCGCACGCGGCGATCACCACCGACATCATCGTGGGCTTCCCCGGCGAGACGGAGGAGGACTTCGAGCAGACCCTCCACGCGGTCCGCGAGGCCCGCTTCTCGGCGGCGTTCACGTTCCAGTACTCCAAGCGTCCCGGGACTCCGGCGGCCACCATGGAGGGGCAGATCCCCAAGGAGGTCGTCCAGGCGCGCTACGAGCGTCTCGTCGCCCTCCAGGAGGAGATCTCCTGGGACGAGAACAAGAAGCAGGTCGGCCGCGTCCTGGAGCTGATGGTCGCCGAGGGCGAGGGCCGCAAGGACGGCGCCACCCACCGTCTCTCGGGCCGCGCCTCCGACAACCGGCTGGTCCACTTCACCAAGCCCGACGCAGAGGTCCGCCCCGGTGACGTGGTCACCGTCGAGATCACGTACGCCGCCCCGCACCACCTGCTCGCCGAGGGCGCCGTCCTGGACGTGCGCCGCACGCGCGCGGGCGACGCCTGGGAGAAGCGCAACGCCGCCGAGACCGCCAAGCCGGCCGGCGTCATGCTGGGCCTGCCGAAGATCGGGGCCCCGGAGCCGCTTCCGGTCGCCGCGGGCAGCGGCTGCGGCTGCGACTGACCGCGCCCGCCGGGGCGGACCGGGCGGTGCGCGGCGATACGCTGCGGCTCATGCTTGTAGCCGCCGCAGTCTGCCCCTGCCCTCCGCTGCTCGTCCCCGATGTCGCCGCGGGAGCGGCCCCCGAGCTGGACGTCGCGCGCGCCGCGGTCATGGACGCGCTGGGCGTGCTCGCCGCGTCCCGTCCCGACCTGCTGGTGGTCGTCGGCCCGGCCGAGAAGAGCGGTCGCGGACCCCATCCGGAGGGCACCCGCGGCTCCTTCAGCGGCTTCGGGGTCGACCTCGACGTGTGCCTCGGCCGTCCGGACGCCGGCTACGCGAACCGTGACACGGACGGCGCGGGTGCGAACCGCGACACGGACGGCGCGGGTCCCGGTTCACCGGAACGTGAGCTGCCGCCCTCGCTCGCCGTCGCCGCATGGCTGCTGGAGCGCACCGGCTGGTCCGACGCCCCGGTGGAGGGGCTCGGGGTCGGAGAACCCCTGGAGGCCGAGCGGTGCGTCGAGACAGGGGCGCAGATCGGCGGGCGGGCCGGGCGGGTGGCCCTGCTCGTGATGGGGGACGCCAGCGCGTGCAGGACCCTCAAGGCGCCGGGCTATCTCGACGAGCGCGCGGAGGCCTTCGACGCGGAGGTCGCGCGGGCGCTCGGGGCGGCCGACGTCGCGTCCCTCAAGGCGCTGGACATCGATCTGGCGTACGAGCTGAAGGCCGCGGGGCGCGCGCCCTGGCAGGTCCTCGCGGGCGCGGGCGAGGGCGCGGGACTCGGCGGCGCCCTGCTGTACGACGACGCTCCCTACGGGGTGGGATACCTGGTGGCGGCCTGGTCGTAGACCGGGGTCGGATGCCAGGCCGTACGCGGCGAACGGCCTGGGCGTGCTCCTCGGACTCCCCGCCGCTTTCTCGGACGCACCCGCCGACACGCAGTCACCGGACGCGGCGGACGGCCGGAAGCAGCCTGAGCTCTTCGCGGCCGTCCGCCGATGCGCGGGTCGTTCAGGACGCCGGGGGCGGGGCCGGCATGTCCGACGGACTCGCGTCCCCGCCCCCGGCGTCCTTGTGCGCGAGGCGGTCCATGGCGTCCTTCGCCTTGCCCGTGCCTGTATGGATCGTGTCGCTGTACTTGTGCCCGGTCTTGTCGTCGACCACCTTCGCGGCCTTGTCGAGGCCGTGAGCGACCTTGTGCCCGTGCTGTTGCGCGAGCCCGGAGACCTTGTCCTTGGCGGGCTCCAGCTTGGCTTTCAGATTGTCCATCAGACCCATGGTTCGCCTTCCCTCGCGGGACAGATCAGGTGCGGGAGCCCTTGTCGGCCTCGTTGTCGGCGGCCTCTTCGGGGGTCTGCTGCCGGGGGATGCCGGCGTCCTCCGCGGCGGTGGCCCCGGCGGTCCGAGCCGTCGCCTCGCCCTCGTTCCCCCCGGACGAACCCTCGGCCTCCACCGCTCCCCGCGCCTCGACGGCCGGTGCCTCGACGGCCGGTGCCTCCTCGGTGGCCTTCGACCTTCGGAGAAGCCGTTCAAAAACGCCCATATCAGCTCCATACGTTACTCGTGAGGGCGAAATTCCGCGTCGCCCGGTGCGGCCCATTGCGTCAACCGGGTCACCGGTCCTCGGAACCGGCGGCCGGAACCTCGCATGAGGGAACGAACCCGGAAGCCTGGCGTCACGCTGCTCGTTGCCGGAGAGGTCCCGGGGTTTGCGAGACTGGGACCGTGAGCAGCGCACCTCCCGCACCCCGGGTCATCGCCGTCGTCGGACCGACCGCCGCAGGAAAGTCCGATCTGGGCGTCTTCCTCGCCAGGCGTCTCGGCGGCGAGGTCATCAACGCCGACTCGATGCAGCTGTACCGCGGGATGGACATCGGCACCGCCAAGCTGACGCTCGCCGAGCGCGGCGGCGTCCCGCACCACCTCCTGGACATCTGGGACGTGACGGTCGCCGCCAGCGTCGCCGAGTACCAGCGGCTCGCCCGAGCCCGGATCGACGCGCTGCTCGCCGAGGGGCGCTGGCCGGTCCTGGTGGGCGGCTCCGGACTGTACGTCCGCGGAGCCGTCGACAAGATGGAGTTCCCCGGCACCGACCCCGCCGTGCGCGCCCGCCTGGAGGAGGAGCTCACCCTGCGCGGCTCCGGAGCCCTGCACGCGCGGCTCGCCATGGCCGACCCCGGGGCCGCCCAGGCGATCCTGCCCAGCAACGGCCGCCGCATCGTCCGCGCCCTCGAGGTCATCGAGATCACCGGCAAGCCCTTCACCGCCAACCTGCCCGGCCACGACTCCGTCTACGACACCCTCCAGATCGGTGTGGACGTGGCCCGCCCCGAGCTCGACGAGCGCATCGCGCGGCGGGTGGACCGGATGTGGGAGGCCGGGCTCGTGGACGAAGTGCGCACGCTGGAGGCGCAAGGCCTGCGCGCCGGGCGCACGGCCTCCCGCGCGCTCGGATACCAGCAGGTCCTCGCAGCGCTCGCCGGGGAGTGCACCGAGGACGAGGCCCGCGCCGAGACCGTTCGCGCCACCAAGCGCTTCGCGCGCCGTCAGGATTCATGGTTCCGGCGCGACCCCAGGGTGCATTGGCTCAGTGGGGCTGCGGCGGATCTCACAGGACTTCCGGAACTCGCACTGGCGTTGGTCGAACGACCGGTCACAGCCTGATCACGTCATGGCATCGGGACGCTCCGGCCGTCATCCGGGCCTCCGGTGCCGTGCCATCATCGAGCTTCGATCGACCAGTGAAATCCGAGTTGGGAGGGCGCGTGGCGATGGAGGCCGGCCCTCGCGACACTGCACGAGGCACTGAGTACGGTGCTGATCGGGACGGAGTTCGTCTGAGCATCGATCCGGACGCCGACCTCGGCGTCGAGCCGGAGCTGGGCGGAGAGCGACTGAGCTCCGACGGCCCCGAGGACACCCCTGGCGGAGTGATCGCCGATGGCCCCGGCCCCGGCGAGATGTCCCCGGAGCCGGAGGTCGAGGTCGAGCTGCGCCCGCAGCGCCTGCTGCGCATCTGGCAGCTCGCGCCCATCGTGGCGCTGGCCGCGACGGGCTCCCTGATGTTCGCCTTCCCGCTCGCCTTCGAGTTCGGCGACGGCGGTGCCGTGGTCGCCATGCTCGGCCTGCTGATCTGCCTGTGCGCCGCCGGCTGGGGCCTGATGGCCGCCCGCCGGGTCGGCTACGCGCTGCCCGGCTTCCCGCCGCGCGGCTCCGGCCGACGCGCCGACTGGCGGGTGGTGCTCGCCTACGTCGTGATCGTCGCCGCGGTGGCCGTGCTCGCCGTGGGACGCGTGGCCCGACTGCGCTGACCCCGGGCCCGTTCCGCGGCGGACCACCGCGGGCCGGTGCCGGCGTGAGCGCCGTCCCGGCACCCGCACCGCGCGGGCAGGGCTGTCGTAGCGACCCCGTACGATCGAGGAATGAGCACGCGGATCGCCTTCCTCAAGGGCCACGGGACCGAGAACGACTTCGTGATCATCCCGGACCCGGAGAATGTCCTCGACCTGCCTCCCGCCGCCGTCGCCGCCCTGTGCGACCGCCGCGCGGGCATCGGCGGAGACGGTCTGCTGCACGTCGTGCGGTCCGCCGCGCACCCCGAGGCCGAGGAGATGGCGGCCGAGGCGGAGTGGTTCATGGACTACCGCAACGGCGACGGTTCGGTCGCCGAGATGTGCGGCAACGGAGTGCGTGTGTTCGCCCACTATCTCCACCGCGCCGGACATGTGGCCGAAGGGGACACCGCGATCGCCACGCGCGGCGGCGTGAAGCCCGTCCACATCGCCAAGGACGGAGACGTCACCGTCGGCATGGGCAAGGCGCGCCTCCCCGAGGGCGAGGTCACGGTGAGCGTCGGCGAGCGCAGCTGGCCCGCGCGCAACGTGAACATGGGCAACCCGCACGCGGTCGCCTTCGTGGACGACCTCACGCACGCCGGCGATCTTTTCACGCCGCCGCCGTTCACCCCGGCCTCCGCCTACCCGGACGGGGTCAACGTCGAGTTCGTCGTCGACCGCGGGCCGCGCCATGTCGCCCTGCGGGTCCACGAACGCGGCTCGGGCGAGACCCGCTCCTGCGGCACGGGCGCCTGCGCCGTGGCCGTCGCCACCGCCCGCCGCGACAACGCCGACCCCGCCGTGACCGGCACCCCGGCGACGTACACCGTCGACGTGCCCGGCGGACGCCTGGTCATCACCGAGCACGCGGACGGCGAGATCGAGATGACGGGCCCCGCCGTGATCGTCGCCGAGGGCGAGATCGACGCGGAGTGGCTGGACGGCGCGCTGCGCTGAGCCGCACAGGACGGACGTCGTACGTCCTTGCCGTCCCTTCCAGAAAATCGAAACCGTAAACCCCAAAACCTTCGCTCGATCGGGTGATCCGTTTCACGCTCGGCGAGAGGCGGCCAACCGGGCGTGGTGGGGTCGGTAGCATCAAGCACCGGCCCGGACGGGGGATCGACACCATCCCCTGAGCCGAGTACGCCATGGGGCACCCGTCCGCCGGTCTGACGCAGCCGGAGGTGCCCATGAGTGCGGAGGCGACGAATCCCGCGAAGCCAGGCCCTGCCACGCCCGCCGACCGGCGCCCGGCGTCGCTGGAGCCCGGGGTGCCCCCGGCGCACCGCAAGAAGGCACGGGCCCGGATCGATCTGCGCCGGCTCGGGCGGGCCGCGCTGCTCGGGCCCGCGGCCCGCGACCGGCTGCCGGACGCGATCGGGCATGTGGCCGAGGCCCACCGCGCCCACCACCCCGACGCCAAGCTGGAGCCCCTGCGCCGGGCGTACGTGCTCGCGGAGTCCTCGCACCGCGGCCAGATGCGCAAGAGCGGCGAGCCGTACATCACCCACCCGCTCGCCGTGACCCTGATCCTCGCCGAACTCGGCGCGGAGACGACGACGCTGACCGCCTCCCTGCTCCACGACACCGTCGAGGACACGGAAGTGACGCTCGATCAGGTCCGTGAGGAGTTCGGCGACGAGGTCTGCTACCTGGTCGACGGCGTCACCAAACTGGAGAAGGTCGACTACGGCGCCGCCGCCGAACCGGAGACCTTCCGCAAGATGCTCGTCGCCACGGGCAACGACGTCCGGGTCATGTCGATCAAACTCGCCGACCGGCTGCACAACATGCGGACCCTCGGCGTCATGCGACCCGAGAAACAGGCACGCATCGCCAAGGTGACCCGGGACGTGCTCATCCCGCTCGCCGAGCGCCTCGGCGTGCAGGCGCTCAAGACCGAACTGGAAGACCTCGTCTTCGCGATCCTGCACCCCGAGGAGTACGAGCACACCCGGGAGCTGATCGTCGAGAACGCGAGCCGGGCGGACGACCCGCTCGCGGAGATCGCCGAGGAGGTGCGCGTCGTCCTGCGCGACGCCGGCATCCAGGCCGAAGTCCTCATAAGGCCGAGGCACTTCGTCTCCGTGCACCGTGTGTCGCGCAAGCGCGGCCCGATGCGCGGCGCCGACTTCGGACGCCTCCTGGTACTCGTGAACGAGGACGCCGACTGCTACGGCGTCCTCGGCGAACTGCACACCTGTCTCACCCCGGTGGTCTCGGAGTTCAAGGACTTCATCGCCGTCCCCAAGTTCAACCTGTACCAGTCGCTGCACACGGCCGTCACCCGCGGCGACGGCCAGGTCGCCGAAGTCCTCATCCGCACCCACCAGATGCACAAGGTCGCCGAGGCCGGAGTCATCGCGCTCGGCAATCCCTACGCCCCGCCGTCGGAGGAACAGCCGGACGGCGGAGGCGAGCGCCCCTTCGACGGCGAGCGCGCCGACCCCACCCGCCCCGGCTGGCTCTCCCGGCTGCTCGACTGGCAGCAGGGCGCTCCTGACCCGGACACCTTCTGGTCGACGCTGCGCGAAGACCTCGCCCAGGACCGTGAGATCACCGTCTTCCGCGCCGACGGAGGCTCGCTCGGCCTGCCGGAGGGCGCCAGTTGCGTCGACGCGGCGTACGCGCAGTACGGCGAGGACGCGCACGCCTGCATCGGCGCCCGCGTCAACGGCCGCCTGGCGACGCTGAGTACGGTCCTGAAGGACGGCGACACCGTTCAACTGCTCATGGGCCAGGACCCCGCCTCCGAGCCCTCCAGGGAGTGGCTGGAGCACGCGCACACGGCCGCCGCGCGGATCGCCATCCAGCGCTGGATGGCCACACACCCCGCACCCGGCGACGAGGAGACGGCCCGGGCCTCCGCCGCCGGCCCCCGGCCGCCCGTCGCGGCTCCGCCCCGCCCCGCCGAGACGCAGACCGCCCGCCCGGCGAGCGCCGTCGCCGACCCGCCCGGCGCGTCCGTACGCATGGCCGGCTGCTGTACGCCCGTACCTCCCGACGAGGTGACCGGCTTCGCCGTCCGCGGGGGAGTGGTCACCGTGCACCGCGTGGAGTGCGCCGGAGCGGCGCGCATGAAGAGCGCGGGGCGCCCGGAGGTGGGAGTGCGCTGGGGCGACACCACCGAGTGCCGCGTCACCCTGGTCGCCGAGTCGTTCGGACGCCCGCATCTGCTCGCCGACCTCACCGAAGCCATCGCGGGGGAGGGGGTCGCCATCGTCTCCGCGACCGTCGAACCCCCGAGCCAGCAGCGGGTACGCCACACCTACACGCTCCAACTCCCGGACGCGGCCCACCTCCCGGGCCTGATGCGCGCGATGCGCAACGTGCCGGGCGTGTACGACGTGAGCCGCGCCCAGCATCCGGCGACCGCGGCACAGTAGACCGGGCTTCACGCGGTCCTCCGGCGGCGGGGGCGAAGGCGGCCGGACACGGGGTGCCGGGTCCGGCAGCCGCGCGCTGCCCCCAAAGAGTCCTGGGACCTACTCGTTCGGGTGGGCCGGGTGCGAGTCGGCCGCGCGGAGGAGGTGCGCGCTGGTAGCCGTGGTCCATGCCGCACAACCCCACCCCCACGCCCGCACGCCCGAGAAGCCGCCGCGTCACGGCGGCCCTGCTCACCTCGGCCGTCTCCGTCTGCCTGATCGCCGCGAGCGCCCCGGACCCGGCCGGGCCCCTGGGGGTCGGCGACCGCCTCTTCCCTACTCTCGGCAACCCCGGGTACGACGTCGAGTCGTACGACCTCGACTTCGTCTATCCCGGCCGCAACGACAAGCCGCTCACCGCCGTGACCACGATCGACGCCGTGACCACCGAGTCGCTCGACCGCGTCAACCTCGACTTCGCGCACGGAAGCGTCCGGTCGGTCGAGGTCGACGGAGCTCCCGCCCGCTTCACCAAGGCCGGCGAGGATCTGGTGGTGACGCCGGCCGAACGGCTGCCCGCCGGGAGCCCGGTGCGCATCACCGTGCGGCACACCAGCGACCCGGTGAGCGCGAAGGGCCAGGACGGAGGCTGGGTACGGACCAAGGACGGGCTCGCGATGGCCGGTCAGGCCGACGCCGCGCACCTGGTCTACCCGTGCAACGACCATCCCTCCGACAAGGCCGTGTTCACCGTCCGCGTCACGGCCCCCGACGGGTACACGGTCGTCGCCAACGGACTGCCCCGAGGCACCCGCCGGGCCCGCGGCGCCACGACCTGGACGTACCGGACCGAGCACCCCATGGCCACCGAGCTGACCCAGGTGTCCATCGGCCGCTCGGCCGTGCTGCACCGGCAGGGACCGCACGGCCTGCCCGTCCGGGATGTCGTCCCCAGCGCCGACCGCGCGGCGCTCGAACCGTGGCTGCGCAAGACCCCCGGCCAGATCGCCTGGATGGAGAGCAAGGTCGGACGGTACCCCTTCGAGACCTACGGGCTGCTGATGGCCCAGGCGCAGACCGGCTTCGAGCTGGAGACGCAGACGCTCTCGCTCTTCGAGAAGGAGCTCTTCACCCAGCCCGCCTACCCGAAGTGGTACGTCGACTCGATCATGGTGCACGAGCTGTCGCACCAGTGGTTCGGCGACAGCGTCACCCCCCGCACCTGGTCCGACGTATGGCTCAACGAAGGCCACGCCACCTGGTACGAAGCGCTGTACGCCGAGGAGAAGGCGCACAAGCCCATGGAGAAGCGGATGAAGGCCGCCTACCGGCTGTCCGACTCCTGGCGGGCCGCCGGCGGCCCGCCCGCCAGGCCCAAGGGACCCAAGCCCGGCCAGAAGATCAGCATCTTCCGGCCGAACGTCTACGACGGCGCGGCCCTGGCCCTGTACGCGCTGCGCCAGGAGATCGGGCGCGCCGACTTCGAGCGCCTGGAGCGCACGTGGGTGAGCCTCAACCGCGACGGCGTGGCCTCGACGGCCGACTTCGTGGACCTCGCCTCCGCCGTCGCCGCACGTGATCTGAGCGGCTTCTTCAAGGCGTGGCTGTACGCCGCGAAGACGCCGCCGATGCCCGGGCACCCGGACTGGAAGAGCGACGCACCGAAGGAACGCAAGAGCGCGTGAGGCCCGCGCAGGGGCCCCGGAGCGACGGGAGCGCCCCCGGAGCGCCGGGACCGGGCCTGTCGCGGCACCCCGCGGGCAGCGATGCCCGCGGGTGTCCGGCGGGTCACGATAAGTCGCGTGACGGGCCAGGCCGTGCCGTGCGACCATCTCCGAGCCGGCGGCGCGACCCCTCCATGGAGGGTTGGTCCGCCCGGAACCGGGAATCTCCCGGTGGCCACGCGCGTTGTTCCCTCTGTGGGGCGGCATCCGTCGGCCCGCGGCTCACCCCATCTACGTAAGGATCCAATGACCTCCTCTTCTTCCCCTTCCCAGGACGCGCAGACTTCCGCGCAGAACTACCCCGAAGGTCTTCGGGCCGATGCCCTGATGGAAGAGGACGTCGCCTGGAGCCACGAGATCGACGGAGACCGGGACGGCGAGCAGTTCGAACGCTCCGAGCGCGCGGCGCTGCGCCGTGTGGCGGGCCTCTCCACCGAGCTCGAGGACGTCACCGAGGTCGAGTACCGACAGCTCCGTCTGGAGCGCGTCGTCCTCGTCGGTGTCTGGACCTCGGGGACCATCCAGGACGCGGACAACTCGCTGGCCGAGCTGGCCGCGCTCGCGGAGACCGCGGGAGCGCTCGTGCTCGACGGCGTCGTCCAGCGCCGTGACAAGCCCGACGCGGCCACGTACATCGGTTCCGGCAAGGCCAACGAGCTCCGGGACGTCGTGATCGAGACCGGCGCCGACACCGTGATCTGTGACGGTGAACTGAGCCCCGGCCAGCTGATCCACCTCGAGGACGTCGTCAAGGTCAAGGTCATCGACCGTACGGCCCTGATCCTCGACATCTTCGCCCAGCACGCCAAGTCCCGGGAGGGCAAGGCGCAGGTGGCGCTCGCGCAGATGCAGTACATGCTGCCGAGGCTGCGAGGCTGGGGTCAGTCGCTGTCCCGTCAGATGGGCGGCGGCAAGGGCGGCGGCCTCGCCACCCGTGGTCCCGGTGAGACCAAGATCGAGACGGACCGGCGCCGCATCCGCGAGAAGATGGCGAAGATGCGCCGGGAGATCGCGGAGATGAAGACCGGCCGCGAGATCAAGCGCCAGGAGCGCCGCCGCAACAAGGTGCCCTCGGTCGCCATCGCCGGTTACACGAACGCCGGCAAGTCGTCCCTGCTCAACCGCCTCACGGGCGCGGGCGTCCTCGTCGAGAACGCGCTGTTCGCGACCCTCGACCCGACCGTGCGCCGGGCCGAGACCCCGAGCGGGCGGCTGTACACGCTGGTCGACACGGTCGGATTCGTACGCCATCTGCCGCACCACCTGGTCGAGGCGTTCCGCTCCACCATGGAGGAGGTCGGCGAGTCCGACCTGATCCTGCACGTCGTGGACGGTTCGCACCCGGCACCGGAGGAGCAGCTGGCCGCGGTCCGCGAGGTCATCGGTGACGTCGGCGCGACCAAGGTGCCCGAGATCGTCGTGATCAACAAGGCGGACGCGGCGGACCCGCTGGTGCTCCAGCGCCTGCTGCGGATCGAGAAGCGTTCCATCGCGGTCTCGGCGCGTACGGGCCAGGGCATGGACGAACTGCTCGCGCTGATCGACAACGAGCTGCCGCGCCCCTCGGTCGAGGTCGAGGCGCTCGTTCCGTACACGCACGGCAAGCTCGTCGCCCGCGCCCACACCGAGGGCGAGGTGATCTCCGAGGAGCACACCGAGGAGGGCACCCTGCTCAAGGCGCGGGTGCACGAGGAGCTGGCCGCGGACCTCGCACCGTACGTCGCGGCGCCGGCCCTCCGGTAGGCGACCGGACCGGCACTCCGGCGGGCGACCGCTCAGCACGCACGAAGGCCCGCCCCCTCCCGAGGGGGCGGGCCTTCGCCGTGCCGGCCCGTCACGTCGTGCGGGTCACCGCCCGGCGAACTTCGCGCTCACCGAGTCGTACACACCCTTGGCCACATCGCCCAGCCGCGGGCCCGCCAGCCAGCCGAACTTGACCGGGCCGATCGAGGTGTTGGACACCAGGGCCGGCTTGCCGTCCGAACCCGTGGCCACCCAGCCGCCGCCCGAGGAACCGCCGGTCATCGTGCAGCCGATGCGGTACATGGTCGGGTCGGCCTGCGCGACCGACAGCCGTCCCGGCCTGTCCGTGCACTGGTACAGCTTCTGGCCGTCGAACGGCGCCGCGGCCGGGTATCCGGTGGCCGTGATGCTCGACACCTGGGGCACGGCCGGAGCGTTGAAGTTCACCGGCAGCGCCGAACCCACCGTCTCCTCCAGGGACTTGCCGTTGCCGCCCTTCTCCGGCGTCACATGCAGCACCGCGTAGTCGTACGAGGCTCCCTGGCCGCCCGTGGAACCGCCCTGCTCGATCCACTGGTCCGAGGTCTGCGCCCAGTCGCTCCACCAGACACCGTACGGAGCGACCTCCTGGCGCGGGGCGCTCTCCAGCTGCGCCTCCGTCCTGCCGGCGTCGTTGTACGAGGGCACGAAGGCGATGTTGCGGTACCAGCCGCCCTTCTTGCCGGCGTGCACACAGTGGCCCGCGGTCCACACGAGGTTGGACTTGCCCGGGTGCGCCGGGTCCTCGACCACCGTCGCCGAGCAGACCATCGTGCCCTCGGGGGCGTCGAAGAACACCTTGCCCGCCTCGGGCACGCCGGCGTGGTACGACGCCTTCACGGCCTGAGCCGTCACCGGGGCCGGTTCCGGGTCGGTGACGCCCTGGTCACCGGTGAGGTCGGCGTCGTCGACGCCCTTGTCCTTGTCCGGGTCGTCCGCGCCGCGCATGCGGGCCGGGTCCCAGAGGTCCTTGATGATCGGGTTGATGAAGTCGTCGGCCTGGCGCAGCCATTCGTCCTTGTCCCAGTTCTTCCAGGCGCCTTTCTTCCACTTGTCGACATCGATGCCGTGCTCTTTGAGCTTGTTCTTGATGTCGTCCGGGATCTGGATCTTTCCGTCACCGCCCTGGGACGCGGAGGCGGTCGGCTCACCGCTCGCCGTGTCGCTGCCCGAGTCGCAGGCGGTGGCCGTCAGCGTCAGCGCCGCGGCGAGGCCGACGGCGGCCAGGACGGGGGACGTTCTGCGGCGCGCGCTCCTGCCTCGACGGGTGGCGAAGGGCGGGCGTATGGATCGCATGGTGTAACTCCCCCTGGAATCATGGGAACGGTGCGGTGCGGTGCGTCTGCGGGTGCCTGAGCGGCTCGTCCGGCGGGGCCGAACGGCATCACAGACTATGCGGTCGCCATGAGGGACGCCCGACGGAACGGCAACGGTTCAGCTACGGGGGCGCTCACGCGGTACCCGGCGGTCTCTGACGGAGAGCCACCGCGCGCGCCGTCGATCCACCCGGTGAGGAACCGGCGAAGAACCGGCGAGGAACCTCGAATTCACCCGCTTCCCAACGCGACCGGCGTCGTTGGTACGTACGGGGGGCCTGCCGCCTGCGTCCGGACCCTTCTGCCAACTCGCCTCTGAACAGCGGGAGGACCTGAAGTCGTGGCCGTGACCGAGTCAGTGGTGGTGCCGGTGGAGGCGCCAGGGGCATCCGAGAGGGCGCGGGACACCGGCGCCGAGGCGCCCGAGCGGGCGCGCGCCGCGCACGAAGGCATTCTGCGGCGCCAGTCGGCGCGCGAATCGGCGGCTCGTACCTACGCGCGCGCCCTTCCGATCGTTCCCGTACGGGCCCGCGGGCTGACGATCGAGGGTGCCGACGGGCGCCGCTATCTCGACTGCCTCTCCGGAGCCGGGACCCTGGCCCTCGGACACAACCACCCCGTCGTCCTGGAAGCGATCAGAAAGGTTCTCGACTCGGGCGCGCCCTTGCACGTCCTGGACCTCGCGACACCGGTCAAGGACGCCTTCACCACCGAGCTGTTCCGCACCCTTCCGCCGCGGTTCGCCGAGCGCGCGCGGGTCCAGTTCTGCGGACCGGCCGGGACGGACGCCGTGGAGGCCGCGTTCAAACTGGTGCGCGCGGCCACCGGCCGCACCGGCATGCTCGCGTTCACCGGCGCCTACCACGGGATGACCGCGGGGGCGCTCGAAGCGTCAGGCGGCGCGACCGACGTACGTGTCGCGCGCCTGCCCTATCCTCAGGACTACCGCTGCCCGTTCGGCATCGGCGGCGACCGCGGCGCCGAACTCGGCGCGCGCTGGACGGAGTCCCTCCTCGACGACACCAAGTCGGGCGTCCCGCTCCCCGCCGGGATGATCTTCGAGCCCGTCCAGGGCGAGGGCGGGGTCATCCCCGCGCCGGACGCCTGGACACGGCGGATGCGCGAGATCACACGGACCCGGAACATCCCGCTGATCGTGGACGAGGTCCAGACGGGTGTGGGCCGGACCGGCGCCTTCTGGGCCGTGGAGCACAGCGGGATCACCCCGGATGTGATGGTGCTGTCCAAGGCCATCGGCGGCAGCCTGCCACTGGCCGTCATCGTCTACCGCGACGACCTCGACGTCTGGGAGCCCGGCGCCCACGCCGGCACCTTCCGCGGCAACCAACTGGCCATGGCCGCCGGCACGGCCACCCTGGCGTACGTCCGTGAGCACGGCCTCGCCGAACGCGCGGCGATCGTCGGGGCCCGCATGCTGGACCGGCTGCGCGCGTTCGCCACGGAGTTCCCCTGTGTCGGCGACGTCCGCGGCCGCGGTCTGATGATCGGCGTCGAACTCGTCGACCCCGAAGGGCCGCCGCAGCCCACGCCCGACGGCCCCACGCCCGACGGCCCCCGCCCCGCCGCCCCCGAACTCGCCGCCGCCGTCCAGCGGGAGTGCCTGAGCCGGGGCTTGATCGTGGAACTCGGCGGCCGCCGGTCCAGCGTCGTACGGCTCCTTCCTCCCCTGACGATCAGCGACGAACAGGCGTCGGCCGTGCTCGACCGGCTTGCCGACGCGGTGAGCGCGGTGAGCGCCACGGCCATGGGCGACCGGAGACCCGGGAGGGACGGGACACGGGGTGCCGACGGTCCTGAGTGACGGCCCGGCCTCTTCCGTACCGGGCGTACGCATCCCGGTGCGACCCGCCGGAACACCCGCCCGAGGACACCACGGACCCGGCGGGCCAGGTCGGTGAGGAACCAGCCCGGGCCCACCGCCCTCCCCGCCCCACCGACCGACCAGGAACGCCGAGCGTGCGGCGCACGCCGGTACCGGCCCGGTCCCGTCGCCGCACGAGCCCGAACGACCCGCAAGGAACTTCTCGTGAACACCACGCCCGCATCCGACAGCCCTCCCGCCCCGTACGACAGCCCTCCCGCCCCGTACGAGCGAACGGCCGTCGGCACACCGGCCCCGTACGTGCCCGGACCGGAGTCCGTCCCCCGGCAGACGGAGGCGCCCCGGGCGCCCGTACGGCAGGGCGGGGCCACCGTCGATCTGCTGGACCTCCTCGACCACCCCGACATCCGGACGGCGGCGCAGGCGGCGGCGGTCGAGAACCTGCTGCGCTGCTGGGTACGGGAGAACGACCTGGCCGCCCCTCACGACGGCACCCTGCGCATCCCCCTGCCGGCCAGCGGAGCGACCCTGCTCGTTCCCGTCCACCACTGGTCCCCCTCCGGCTGGCACCGCTTCGGGCTCCCCCTCCTCGCGGGAGCTCCCGCACAGGCACCGGCCGTCGACGCGGTGACCGTGGCGGCCCTCTTCGCACGGCAGACGGCCCCCGGAACACCGGCCGCGGAGACGCGTCTCCCGGAACCCCCGGCACCCCGCGGCGAACCGGCGGCAGCCGTGCCGGGCGAAGCCGACGCCCGGGACACGGACAGCCCGGCCGGTGAAGGCGCCGACCTCGTCGGCCGCGTCGCCGACTCGGTCCGGCGCACCGCCGTATTCATCAGGGACCGCAGGGAGCACCCCGCCGACCCACCCGACCTCTTCCTCGCCGCGGAACAGGCGCTCCTCCTCGGCCACCCCCTGCACCCGACACCCAAGGGCCGCGACGGCCTCTCCGACGCGGAGGGAAGGCTCTACTCACCCGAGTTGCGCGGCTCCTTCCCCCTGCACTGGATGGCGGTCGCCCCCTCGGTACTGGCCTCCGACTCGGCCTGGACGGAACGCGGCCGCCCCGTGTCGGCGGAGCAGCTGACCATGCGGCTGGCCGGGCCCGGACTGGCGTTCCCCGAGGGCTACGCCGCCGTACTGCCCCTCCACCCCTGGCAGATGCGCGAGGTCCGGCACCGCCCCGGGACCGCGGCCCTGCTGGATGCCGGACTGCTCCGTGACCTCGGTCCGCAGGGCACGCCGTGGCACCCCACCTCCTCCGTCCGCACGGTCTACCGCTCCGGTGCCCCCGCGATGCTGAAACTGTCGCTGGGTCTGCGCATCACCAACTCCCGTCGGGAGAACCTCCGCAAGGAACTCCACCGCGGCGCCGAGGTCCACCGACTGTTGCGCGGCGGCCTGTTCGAGCAGTGGCACTCCGTCCACCCGGGCTTCGACATCGTCCGCGACCCGTCCTGGCTCGCCGTCGACGACCGGGACGGCAACCCGCTTCCCGGGCTCGACGTGATGATCCGCCACAACCCGTTCCGGCCCACGGACGATGTCGGCTGTGTCGCGGGGCTGGTCTCACCCCGGCCGTACGCGCGACTGGGCACGCACAACCCGGCCGAGCGCGGCCCCTTCATGCGCTCCCGGCTCACCGAGATCGTCACCGGGCTCGCCGGCCGGACCGGCCGCCCGCGCGGCGCCGTCGCCACCGAATGGTTCCTGCGCTACCTCGAACAGGTCGTACGGCCCGTGCTCTGGCTGGACAGCGAGGCGGGCATCGCGCTGGAGGCGCACCAGCAGAACACCCTGCTCCTGCTGGACGCGGACGGCTGGCCCACCGGCGGCCGCTACCGCGACAACCAGGGCTACTACTTCCGCGCGTCCCGGCGCGAGGAACTCGACCACCGGCTGCCCGGCATCGGGGCGCACAGCGACACCTTCGTCTCCGACGAGGTCACAGACGAACGCTTCGCCTACTACCTGGCCATCAACAACGTGTGCGGCCTCATCGGAGCCTTCGGCTCCCAACGGCTGGCCGACGAGAGCCTGTTGCTCGCCGCGTTCCGGCGCTTCCTCGGCGGCGTGGCCACCGGCCCGGCCCGGCTGCGCACCCCGCTGCCCGCCCTGCTGCTCGACTCACCCGTCCTGCGCTGCAAGGCCAACCTGCTCACCCGGCTGCACGGCCTCGACGAGCTCGTCGGTCCCGTCGACACCCAGTCCGTCTACGTCACCATCACCAACCCCCTTCATTCCTGAGGGGCTTGGCCCACCCCGTCTCCCGAGAGGAGCGTCGTCGTGCCTCCCACCGACGAGAGCACCGACGCCGGCATCGCCCGCGCCGCCCGAGCCGCCCTGGGATCCGCGCCAGGATCCCGCGCGGGCACCGGCTTCGACCCCGGCGCCGGCACGGACTGCGAGGACACGCTCGACCTGCGCCTTTCGGACGAACTGATCGCACTGTTCGCCGGGGACACCTTCTCTCGGGACGGGACCGCGGACGGGGCCGCTCACAGGACCGCGGAGGGCGCCGTCCACGGGGCTCGGGGCGGATCTCCGGAGGAGACCCCGGACGCGGACGATCTGCTCGACCGGGTCGGCGGCTGGGGGCCGGCCAGGACGATCGCGGGCGCCCTCCACCTCGTCCCGGTGCGTGCCGGCCGCGACCTGGCTCTCGTCCACCGCTGGATGAACGACCCCGCCGTCGCGGAGTTCTGGGAGCTGGCGGGGCCCGAGGCCGTGGTCGAGCACCATGTGCTCCGCCAGCTCGACGGCGACGGGCGCAGCGTCCCGTGCATCGGGGTGCTCGACGGCACCCCGATGAGCTACTGGGAGATCTACCGCGCGGATCTCGACCCTCTGGCACGCCACTACCCGGCCAGACCCCACGACACGGGGATCCACCTCCTCATCGGCGGTGTCGCCGACCGAGGGCGGGGCCTCGGCTCCACCCTGCTCAGAGCCGTCGCCGACCACGTGCTGGACAGGCGCCCCTCGTGCGCTCGGGTCGTCGCGGAACCCGATCTCCGCAACACCCCCTCCGTGTCCGCGTTTCTGAGCGCGGGCTTCCGGTTCTCGGCCGAGGTCGATCTGCCCGGCAAAACAGGGGCTCTCATGATCCGGGACCGGTCCTTGCGCGATCTGCTGTAGAGCCGTGGCTCTCGGCCCGCCGGGCGACCTGTAGCAGAGCCGTCGCTCTCGGTTCGCCGGTCCGTCCCCTGTGGAGCCGTGGAGCTGTGGTTCGTGGGCCACCGACCGCCCATCGACCGCTCGTCCCGATCCGGTCCCCGTCGAGGAGTCTCCGTGCCCCACCCATCCGTCGTCCCGGACGCCCGGGAGACGCCCGCCTCGATCACGGCGTCGGTTCCCGCCTTGATCGCTCGGTTGTCAGTGGCGCCCCGTAGGCTGGCAGCGCTATGACAAAGCCCTCACTCCCCGAACTCCTGCATGCTGCCGTCACCGCTGTCGGCGGCACGGAGCGCCCCGGCCAGGTGACGATGGCCGAATCCGTCGCCGCCGCCATCGACGACAATTCCCACCTGCTGATCCAGGCGGGCACCGGCACCGGAAAGTCGCTCGGCTACCTGGTGCCCGCGCTCGCGCACGGCGAGCGGGTGGTCGTGGCGACCGCCACCCTGGCGCTCCAGCGCCAGCTCGTGGAACGGGACCTGCCGCGCACCGTCGACGCGCTGCACCCGCTGCTGCGGCGCCGCCCCGAGTTCGCGATGCTGAAGGGCCGGTCGAACTACCTGTGCCTGCACCGCCTGCACGAGGGCGTGCCGCAGGACGAGGAAGAGGGCCTCTTCGACCCGTTCGAGGCGGCCGCGCCCACCAGCAAACTGGGACAGGACCTGCTGCGGCTGCGCGACTGGTCGGACGAGACCGAGACCGGTGACCGGGACGACCTCACACCCGGTGTCTCCGACCGGGCCTGGGGCCAGGTGTCGGTGTCCTCCCGGGAGTGCCTCGGCGCCACGAAGTGCGCCTACGGAGCGGAGTGCTTCGCCGAGATGTCCCGCGAGCGGGCCAAGCTCGCCGAGGTCGTCGTCACCAACCACGCGCTGCTCGCGATCGACGCCATCGAGGGTGCGCCGGTCCTGCCACAGCACGAGGTGCTGATCGTCGACGAGGCCCACGAGCTGGTCTCCCGGGTCACCGGCGTCGCCACCGGCGAGCTCACACCGGGACAGGTCAACCGTGCCGTGCGCCGCTCCGCGAAGCTCGTCAACGAAAAGGCCGCCGACCAGCTCCAGTCCGCCGCCGAGGGCTTCGAACGCCTGATGGAGCTGGCTCTGCCGGGCCGCCTGGAGGAGATCCCCGAGGACCTCGGGTACGCGCTGATGGCGCTGCGCGACGCCGCACGCACGGTGATCACCGCCCTCGGGTCCACCCGCGACAAGTCCGTCCAGGACGAGGACGCCGTACGCAAGCAGGCACTGGCATCCGTGGAATCCGTGCACGCCGTGGCGGAGCGCATCGCCAACGGCTCCGAATGGGACGTCGTCTGGTACGAGCGTCATGACCGCTTCGGAGCCTCGCTCCGGGTCGCTCCGATGAACGTGTCCGGGCTCCTCAGGGAAAAGCTGTTCGCCGACCGCTCGGTCGTCCTGACGTCCGCGACCCTCAAGCTCGGCGGCGACTTCAACGGCGTGGGAGCATCGATGGGGCTCGCCCCCGAAGGCACCGAGGGCGAGGACGTCCCTCAGTGGAAGGGCGTCGACGTCGGCTCGCCCTTCGACTACCCCCGGCAGGGCATCCTGTACGTCGCCCGGCATCTCTCACGCCCCGCGCGGGACGCCGATCGCGGGGACATGCTCGACGAGCTCACCGAGCTGATCCAGGCCGCCGGCGGTCGCACGCTCGGTCTGTTCTCCTCGATGCGCGCGGCCCAGCTCGCGGCGGAGGAACTGCGGACCCGCATCCCCGAGTACCCGATCCTGCTCCAGGGCGAGGAGACGCTCGGCGAGCTGATCAAGAACTTCGCGGCCGACCCGAAGACCTGTCTGTTCGGCACGCTCTCGCTCTGGCAGGGCGTGGACGTGCCGGGCCCCAGCTGTCAGCTGGTCGTCATGGACAAGATCCCCTTCCCCCGCCCCGACGACCCGCTGATGAGCGCACGCCAGAAAGCGGTCGAGGAGAACGGGGGGAACGGTTTCATGGCCGTCGCCGCCACCCACGCCGCGCTCCTCATGGCCCAGGGCGCCGGGCGTCTCGTCCGGGCCTCGGGGGACCGGGGGGTGGTCGCGGTGCTGGACCAGCGTCTGGCCACGGCCCGCTACGGCAGCTACCTGAAGGCCTCGCTCCCCGACTTCTGGTACACCACCGACCCGAACCAGGTCCGTAGATCCCTCGCGGCGATCGACGAGAAAGCCCGGATGACCGAGGAGTCCACGGCGAAGGCCGACGACGCGGCAGGCCAGGCGGACGAGATCGAGGCGGTCGAGGCGGAGGACGCGTAGCGCACCTCCACGAGTCCGTCCGGCCGCCGGGCGGGGCCGGACGGACCGGCGAACGAACAGGACCCCGGAACCGGCGCAGTTGGTTCCGGGGCCCGGTCAGGGGCGGGAGCGGCGGACCGCCCGTCGCGGTGTCACACCCGGCGCAGCACGGCGACGACCTTTCCGAGGATGGTCGCCTCGTCACCGGGGATCGGCTGGTACGCCGAGTTGTGCGGCAGCAGCCACACGTGTCCGTCCTCGCGCTTGAATCGCTTCACCGTGGCTTCGCCGTCCAGCATCGCGGCGACGATGTCGCCGTTCTCGGCGACCGGCTGGCGGCGGACCGTCACCCAGTCCCCGTCGCAGATGGCGGCCTCGATCATCGAGTCACCGACGACCTTCAGGACGAACAGTTCCCCGTCTCCGACGAGCTGGCGGGGGAGGGGGAACACGTCCTCCACCGACTCCTCGGCGAGGATCGGGCCACCGGCGGCGATACGGCCGACGAGCGGAACGTAGGACGCGGCCGGCTTGCCCGCCGTGTCCGTCGGCTGCACCGACGACTGGTCGGACCCCCGTACCTCGTACGCGCGCGGGCGGTGCGGATCTCGCCGCAGGAAGCCCTTGCGCTCCAATGCCATCAGCTGGTGTGCGACGGAGGAGGTGCTGGAGAGGCCGACGGCCTGCCCGATCTCCCGCATCGACGGCGGGTAGCCGCGCCGCTGCACGGAGTCCCGGATCACCTCGATCACCCGGCGCTGCCGGTCCGTGAGTCCCGAGCTGTCGGCCCGGATGCCTGGAGGTCGGCCAGGCAGGGAGCGCTTTGGCCCCTCATGATTCGCGGCTTCGTTCATCGCATGCACCGGCTCGAGTCGGCCCTGGGAGCGGTCCTGGGCGGTGATGGTGGCGCTGTCTGCGGTGGTGGTCACGTCGGCCCCTCTCGATGGTCTCCCTGCTGGACAACGGTAGTTGCTTTCGAAAGGTTGCGCCAAACACACGTTCGAGTGAAAAAAAGCGAATTGCCTGACGTGAGCATGTGTCTGGGTGTATGGCTGGGCGATGCGCCTGACGGGCAAAAGGGTCCGTTGCTGTACCCTTCACCGCCGTGGGCGGCGGCCGTGCCGGCTGACCTGGGCCGCCGTCCAGTCTGCCATCCGATGGCCGGCAGGCCGGGAACCGGCCCTCTTTCCGTGTGCCGACCACGCTATCCCCGTGTGTCCGGGATGGGTATGCCTGTGCGGCACGTGCCCTTACGTGTACGACACGCGGGTCGTGGGCGATTTCGCGAGTCGATCCCCACATCTAGTGGTTGGATTGCGGAGGCATCCCAGAAGTTGTGGTCCCCCGGGTCTCCAGGCCCTCGGGCATCGCCTATGCTTGAGGCTGCTTCGAGGGGCCGGTGAGGTCCCGCGAGGTTCCTGAGTCGTGCTGTGAAGGAGGGTTGGAGCCATGCACTGCCCCTTCTGCAGGCACTCGGACAGTCGCGTCGTCGACAGCCGTACGACCGACGACGGCACGTCGATCCGCAGGCGCCGCCAGTGCCCCGACTGCTCCCGTCGTTTCACGACCGTGGAGACGTGCTCGCTGATGGTGGTGAAGCGCTCCGGTGTGACCGAGCCCTTCAGCCGCATCAAGGTCATCAACGGCGTGCGCAAGGCCTGCCAGGGGCGGCCCGTCACCGAGGACGCGCTCGCCCAGCTCGGCCAGCGGGTCGAAGAGGCCGTGCGAGCCACCGGAAGCGCCGAGCTGACCACCCACGACGTGGGGCTGGCCATACTCGGACCCTTGCAGGAACTCGACCTCGTGGCCTACATGAGGTTCGCGTCCGTGTACCGGGCCTTCGACTCGCTCGACGACTTCGAAGCCGCCATCGCGGAACTCAGGCAGGTGGATCAGCGCCCCGCCGCGGACGACGACGTCCCGGACGCGGTGCGCCAGGAGACCGACCGCGGGCGCGGCGGAACCGTGGAGGTTCCCGTGCCCGCCACCGCTGCCGACTGACCGAGGGCCGGACCCATAGGGACGTCCGGCCCCGCCCACGGGCGGCGACCACAGACCTGCTGCGTCAGGCCGCGTCAGCGGCACCCGCAGCATCAGACACAGACGGTGCCACGGGAAGTTCGCGGCACTTCAGCGCGTTTTAGCCTGTTACTGGGAGGCGGCATGACAGAGACGGCGAGCGGTCCGGCACGAGGTTCCCGCGCGAAGAGCGGAGCCAAGGCCAGCAAGGGACTGCGCATCGAGCGCATTCACACCACCCCCGGCGTGCACCCGTACGACGAGGTGGAGTGGGAGCGTCGGGACGTCGTCATGACCAACTGGCGCGACGGCTCGGTCAACTTCGAGCAGCGTGGCGTCGAGTTCCCCGGCTTCTGGTCGGTGAACGCGGTCAACATCGTCACCAGCAAGTACTTCCGCGGTGCCGTCGGCACCCCGCAGCGCGAGGTGAGCCTGAGGCAGCTCGTCGACCGCATCGTGAAGACGTACCGGAAGGCCGGCGAGGACTTCAGGTACTTCGCCTCGCCCGCCGACGCCGAGATCTTCGAGCACGAGCTGGCGTACGCCCTCCTGCACCAGATCTTCAGCTTCAACAGCCCTGTCTGGTTCAACGTCGGGACCCCCCAGCCCCAGCAGGTCTCCGCCTGCTTCATCCTGTCCGTCGACGACTCCATGGAGTCGATCCTCGACTGGTACAAGGAAGAGGGCATGATCTTCAAGGGCGGCTCCGGCGCCGGCCTGAACCTCTCCCGCATCCGCTCCTCCAAGGAGCTCCTCTCCTCGGGCGGCAACGCCTCGGGTCCCGTCTCCTTCATGCGCGGTGCCGACGCCTCCGCAGGAACGATCAAGTCGGGCGGCGCCACCCGCCGCGCGGCCAAGATGGTCATCCTCGACGTCGACCACCCCGACATCGAGGACTTCATCCAGACCAAGGTCAAGGAAGAGGAGAAGATCCGCGCCCTGCGTGACGCGGGCTTCGACATGGACCTGGGCGGCGACGACATCACGTCCGTCCAGTACCAGAACGCCAACAACTCGGTCCGCGTGAACGACACGTTCATGAAGGCGGTCGAGGAGGGCGGCAAGTTCGGCCTCACCTCGCGCATGACCGGCGAGGTCATCGAGGAGGTCGACGCCAAGTCGCTCTTCCGCAAGATGGCCGAGGCCGCCTGGGCCTGCGCCGACCCGGGCATCCAGTACGACGACACGATCAACCACTGGCACACGTGCCCGGAGTCCGGTCGTATCAACGGCTCGAACCCGTGCAGCGAGTACATGCACCTGGACAACACGTCCTGCAACCTCGCCTCGCTGAACCTGATGAAGTTCCTGAAGGACGACGGCAAGGGCCACCAGTCCTTCGACGTCGAGCGCTTCGCCCAGGTCGTCGAGCTGGTCATCACCGCGATGGACATCTCCATCTGCTTCGCCGACTTCCCGACCGAGAAGATCGGCGAGAACACCCGCGCCTTCCGTCAGCTCGGCATCGGCTACGCCAACCTCGGCGCCCTCCTGATGGCGACCGGCCACGCGTACGACTCCGACGGAGGCCGCGCGCTCGCCGGTGCCATCACCTCCCTGATGACCGGCAGGTCGTACAAGCGCTCCGCCGAGCTCGCCGCGGTCGTCGGTCCGTACGACGGCTACGCCCGCAACGCGCAGCCCCACCAGCGCGTCATGAAGCAGCACGCCGACGCCAACACCGCGGCCGTCCGCGTGGACGACCTGGACACCCCGATCTGGGCCGCCGCCACGGAGGCCTGGCAGGACGTGATCCGCCTCGGTGAGAAGAACGGCTTCCGCAACGCGCAGGCCTCCGTCATCGCGCCGACCGGCACCATCGGTCTCGCGATGTCCTGCGACACCACCGGCCTCGAGCCCGACCTCGCGCTGGTCAAGTTCAAGAAGCTGGTCGGCGGCGGCTCGATGCAGATCGTCAACGGCACCGTGCCGCAGGCCCTGCGCCGCCTGGGTTACCAGGAGGAGCAGATCGAGGCGGTCGTCGCCCACATCGCCGAGAACGGCAATGTCGTCGACGCCCCCGGCCTCAAGCACGAGCACTACGAGGTCTTCGACTGCGCCATGGGCGAGCGTTCCATCTCCGCGATGGGCCACGTCCGCATGATGGCCGCGATCCAGCCGTGGATCTCCGGCGCGCTCTCCAAGACGGTCAACCTGCCGGAGACGGCGACCGTCGAGGACGTCGAAGAGGTCTACTTCGAGGCGTGGAAGATGGGCGTCAAGGCGCTCGCGATCTACCGCGACAACTGCAAGGTCGGCCAGCCCCTCTCCGCCAAGACCAAGGAGAAGGAGAAGACCGAGGTCACGGCCAAGGCCGAGGACACCATCCGTACCGCGGTCGAGAAGGTCGTCGAGTACCGCCCGGTCCGCAAGCGTCTGCCCAAGGGCCGTCCCGGCATCACCACGTCCTTCACGGTCGGCGGCGCCGAGGGCTACATGACCGCCAACTCCTACCCCGACGACGGTCTCGGCGAGGTCTTCCTGAAGATGTCGAAGCAGGGTTCCACCCTCGCGGGCATGATGGACGCCTTCTCGATCGCCGTCTCGGTCGGCCTCCAGTACGGCGTGCCGCTGGAGACGTACGTCTCGAAGTTCACCAACATGCGCTTCGAGCCGGCCGGCATGACGGACGACCCGGACGTGCGGATGGCGCAGTCGATCGTCGACTACATCTTCCGCCGCCTGGCGCTGGACTTCCTGCCCTTCGAGACGCGCTCCGCACTCGGCATCCACTCCGCCGAGGAGCGCCAGCGCCACCTGGAGACGGGTTCCTACGAGCCCTCCGACGACGACGTCGACGTCGAGGGTCTGGCCCAGTCCGCGCCCCGTGCGCAGGAGCTGAAGGCCGTCGCCGTCCCCAAGGTCGAGGCCGTGCCGGCCGAGCCCGCCCCGCGGCAGGTCCACACCAGCGCCGAGCTGGTGGAGATGCAGCTGGGCATCCAGGCCGACGCGCCGCTGTGCTTCTCCTGCGGCACGAAGATGCAGCGGGCCGGGTCCTGCTACATCTGCGAGGGCTGCGGTTCGACGAGCGGTTGCAGCTGACACCGGGCGCCGGTCCGGCGAGCGGTCGCGGCTGACACCGAGCGCCCTCCGGGCGTGAACAGCTGATCAGGGCGGTGGAGCGAGCAGTCGGCTCCACCGCTCTCGGCGTTGCGGGCGGGTGCCGCCGGGTCCGGAGGCGGGCCCGGCGTGTGCGCGCCCACCCGTCCGGCGGCGAGCCCGTCGTGCGCGCCGCCTCCCGGTGTCCCGGGTGTCGCGCGGCGACGGCCCGGGGCTCGGCCGAATTCGCCTTTCATACGAAACGATCAACGGCTAGTCTCCCTCCGCGCGCATGGAGCGCGATGGGGAGGCGGGGGACATGGCTGACAAGGTGACCGGATCGAGGAGAGGTCTGAACACGGGGGTTCAGGCCGTTGCGGCGGTGGTGCTGGTCGCGGGCGTCACGGGGGGCATATGGGGGCTTTCGCGAGTCCTTCCGAACAACAACGGCACCGACGACCCGGCCAGGTGCTCCGACCGGCTCAGCACCCCGCCGCCGAAGCGCGTCTCCGGTGAGCAGCTGTGCCAGGCGCTCAACCGCGCGGACCTGCCGGCCCTCCTCGGGACGCCCGACGAGCACGCGCGGACGGCCGACGGCGACGACAGCTGGATCACCCTCGACGGTGGCACCAAGATCGCCAGCCCTGAGGCGAACGTGACACTGGAGACCTACTCCGTGAAACTCTCGGCCTCCGACGACCGGCTTTCCGTCGCCCAGGGCCTGGATCTGCTGCCGAAGGCGGAGCCGAGGCAGATCCTCGGCCACCCGGCGGTCCTCTACTCGGACCGGACGATCGCCTTCAGCTTCGGCGGGGGCAAGGCCGAGAGCGGCCCCGGCGGTGTCGCCCGCAGTCTGCTGGTCGCCAGGGACGCCAAGGGTGACGGCGGTTCGTTCGAGATCTCCGTCTGGCGTCAGGACGATGTGGCGCCCGACGACGCGGCGCTGTTCCGCGTCGCCGAGCTGGTGCTGCCGACGGTCCCGGGCTGGAAGAGCGGCTGAGCACCCGACGCCCGGCGAGCGCGGAACCTGCGGCCGGCACAGCGCGGACGCGAGGACACCGGGCTGTGCCTCACGCCTCCTGCGGGCTGCCCATGACCCGCGCGAAGGTCGCCGGATCGGTGTCGTAGCCGTGGATGCCCGGGTGGAACGTCCATTCCCCGGAGTGGTCGCGCACGAACTCCCCGATGGTCGCCGCCGTCGAGCCCAGGACGTCGCCGAAGTCGCCCTGCGTCAGGACGGTGTAGCCCTCACGCAGGCGGAAGGCGGGGTTGAGGACACCGACGAAGGTCCGGGCCTCGGTGCGCTGCTGGATGAGGACACCGACGACCACGCGCCCGTAACGGCTGTCCAGGCGCTCGAGTTCCAGGGTCATGACCTCGTCCCAGCCGAAGCCCTTGCCGTCCTTGCTGTCGCGGTTCAGATAGATGGTGCCGTCCGGAGAACGGCTGCCGAAATACACTACGTAGTCCGGGTTTCCGTGTGGCGCGGACGCCAGATACGTCGCCGCGACGATGTCGAGATCGGTCGCGGGCTCACCCGCGGGACTGGGATCCCACTTGATCGCCAACTCGGCCTTGCGGATTCCCTTGTTGAGACCGTTCACCGGATGTCCCCTCCCCGTTCCTCAACAGTGGCCATACCAACTCCCCTGAGAGTAGGGCCGGTTGTCCATCGTGCCACGCACACCGGGGCGTGCGCCCGGATCCACTCCGCCCGAGCGTGACCGGCGCCACGTTCCGGGGCCTTACGATGGCGCGGTGCTGGTCAAGTGGATTCGCTGCACCGTGGTCGACCGCCGCGGTTTCGAACGGGGGCAGCGAAAGTGGGCGGGGCTTCTGGGAGAGCCGGGATTCCGGGGACAGGGGGGAGGATGGAGCGCGGGGCGGTCCGGCGTCGCTCATATCTTCTCCTTCTGGGAGAGCCGCGCCTTCTACGACTCCTTCATGGCCCGGTCCCATGACCGGCTGGCCGCATCGCAGTCGGGCACTTTCAAGGACTCTCAGGTCAAGCTGTTCGACTACCGCTTCGACGTGAAGACGGGCTTCGAGCCGCGCTTCACGGACTCCGACGTGGTCCGGGTCGCGCACTGCCGTGTCCACGAGGAGCGCGCGGAGCACTTCGCACTCATGCAGGAGAAGGTCTGGAACCCCGCGATGGCCGGTTCGCCCGGCATGATCCGGGGCATGTTCGGCGAGGCGCCCGGCAGCGAGTTCCTGGTCCTGTCCATGTGGCGGTCGGCCGCCGAGCACGGTAAATACCGTGCCGAGCGGCTGGAGAGGCTTGCGCTGCGCGCCCAGCTGGACGCCGACATAGCCGCCCTCGCGGGGGACGTCGTACAGCTGGAACCCGGCTGGATCGTCTGACGGAACCCTCCCTTCGGGCGAACTGATGTGCGGGAACGGTGTGACCTGCGCCTTATGAGACCCGTACGACTGCTCGAACGGCGTCGGCACGATCTAGGGTTTCGGCATGGCACGACCACGGCGCATCGTCCTTGTCCGGCACGGCGAGTCGGTGGGCAATGCCGACGACACCGTGTACGAACGCGAGCCCGACCACGCTCTGGCGCTCACGGAGACGGGGTGGCAGCAGGCGGAGAACACCGGCAAGCAGTTGCGCGAACTCTTCGCAAGGGAGCGCGTAAGCGTTTACGTCTCGCCTTACCGGCGTACCCACGAGACGTTCCGGGCCTTCCATCTCGACCCCGGGCTCGTCCGGGTGCGCGAGGAACCGCGACTGCGTGAGCAGGACTGGGGCAACTGGCAGGACCGTGACGACGTACGTCTTCAGAAGGCGTATCGCGACGCGTACGGGCACTTCTTCTACCGGTTCGCGCAGGGCGAGTCGGGCGCCGACGTCTACGACCGGGTCGGCGGCTTCCTGGAGAGCCTGTACCGGAGCTTCGAGGCCCCCGACCACCCGCCGAACGTGCTCCTGGTGACCCACGGCCTGGCCATGCGGCTGTTCTGCATGCGCTGGTTCCACTGGTCGATCGCCGAGTTCGAATCGCTCTCCAATCCGGGGAACGCGGAGGTGAGGATGCTCGTTCTGGGGGAGGACGGCCGATACACCCTCGACCGTCCCTTCGAGCAGTGGCGTGATCCGGAAATCGTACGGAGCCACCGGATAGAGTGGCAGGGCGATGATCGCTGACACCTCTCCCGACGGGCGCTTCGAGCGCGCCCTCGCCAGCCTGCGCGGAATCGCGGTGGGAGACGCGCTGGGCTCGCAGTTCTTCGTGCCCGCGAACTACCCGCTGCTCAAGCGCCGAGAGCTGCCGCCCCAGCCCTGGCAGTGGACCGACGACACCGAGATGGCCTGCTCCGTGGTCGCCGTCCTGGCCACGCACCACCGCATCGACCAGGACGCGCTGGCGCACTCCTTCGCCCACCACCACGACTTCGACCGGGGCTACGGCCCGGCGGTCAACCGGCTGCTGCGGCTGATCCGGGAGGGCGGAGACTGGCGCGAGCTCGCGTCGGCGCTCTTCAAGGGGCAGGGCTCCTGGGGCAACGGCGCCGCGATGCGGATCGCCCCGCTGGGCGCCTGGTACGCCGACGATCCGGAGCAGGCGACCCACCAGGCGGAGATCTCCGCCTATCCGACGCACCAGCACCGCGAGGCCGTGGTCGGCGCCATGGCCGTCGCGGCGGCCGCCGCGCTGGCCGCCGACCCGGCGGGCCCGCCGAGCGCCGAGGCCCTGCTGGACGGCGTCATCGCGCTCGTACCGCGCAGCGCCGTGGGGGCCGGGCTGAGGCGCGCCCGCGACATGCTCGACTACGGGGACGCCGCGACCGTGGCCGCCGTGCTGGGCTGCGGACGGCGTACGTCGGCCCATGACACCGTGCCCTTCGCCCTGTGGTCCGCGGCCCGTGCACTGGGTGACTACGAAGAGGGCTTCTGGACCACCGCCCAGGTCGGTGGCGACGTGGACACGACGTGCTCCATCGTGGGCGGCGTGGTCGCCTCCGGGAAGGCGGGAGCGCCCCCCGCGGCATGGCTGGACGCCACGGAGGCGCTGCCGGAATGGCTGCCCGGGCTCCCGGCCGGAAGTGGCGCAGGCGCCGCGTAGGGCGTACGGCAGGGGTTCCCGAGCCCTGGGGCCACCGAGTGTGCGGGCGGCGTGCGGGGGCGCGGACGGCGGGCGCAGAGGGGGCGCTGGGCTGTGTCACAGGCTTGCTACAGCCCCGCAGCGCCCCCATGAGCCGCTTTACCCCCGGATACCGTGTGCGCCACGCCGCCCGTTGATCATGACGGGTGTGTGCCGACGAAACACCGGCCGACAGCCTCCCCGCCCCAGTGGCGCAATCCGGGCTGCCCGGTGACCGGCTGGGAGGGGATCCCTTGTCCGACATACCGTCCACGCCCGAGCCCGTAGAGGGATCATCGGCGCAGCGGAAGAGCCCAGAAGCGAGCGAGGAGATTCCGGGAGCCGAGTCCCGGCCCGCGCGGGCACCGGAGCCCGCGGACTCCACGGGCCCGGCCGAACCGGGATCCACGGTGCGGCGGCCGGAGACCGGTCCCGGCGCGATGGCGAAGTCGGCCGAACCGGGGGGTGCGGCCGCACTGGTGGGTGCGGACGGACCCGAGGGCGGGGATGTGTCCGGCGGTGGGGACGAGCCCGAGGGTTCGGACGCCTCCGGGGACGACCAGTTGACCGGCGGCGGGCAGGAGCCTGGTGCGCGGTCCTCGTCCGAGCGGGTGGCCGGGGCCGACGGCCGACCGCGGTCCCAGGCCTCCCGACCGCCGCAGGCGAGGACCGGCAAGACGGCGCCGTCGGCCGCCCCCGAACTGTGGTCACCGGAGTTGTGGGCCACGTCGCCCGCCCCGGTGCGTACGCCCACGCTGTGGGCCGTGCTCGCGACCGGCGTGCTGAGCATGCTGCTCCTCGACGGCGGTCTGGCGGTCAACCTTCTGCTGGTCGCGATCCCCACGGCACTCGCCGCGTACTTCGCGGGCCGGGACGCGGGGCGCCGCACGCGCGCGTGGAGCGCGGTCTGGGGCGTCGGCGGCATCGGTCTGCTGGCCGTGCCCGCTCTGCGGGACGCGGACTGGCCGTCGTTCCTGGCCGTCGTGACGGCGATCGGGCTCGGCTCGCTCGCCCTGAACGGCGGCCGCACCTGGCCGGCGGTTCTGCTCGGTCCCGTCGGCGTGGTCAACTCGGTGGTCACCGGTGTCGCCTGGGGCTGGCGCGGGCTGCGGGAACGATTCGGCGGAGCCCGTCGAGGAGTGGGTGTCGGGCTGCGCGCGTTCGTGGTGAGTGCCGTCCTGCTGCTCGTCTTCGGGGCGTTGTTCGCCGGAGCCGACGCCGCCTTCGCCGATCTGCTCGGCGACCTGGTGCCGGACACCTCGGTCACCGGTGGACCCTGGCGCGTGGTGCTTCTGGTGTCGGGCCTGGTCGTGGCACTGTCCGTGGCCCACACGGCGGCCGCACCGGTGCGACTGGACCGGGTCGTGGTGCGACCCGGTCGCCCGCGCAACCGTGTCGAGTGGGCCCTCCCGCTGATCGTGCTCACGGTGCTCTTCGCGGCCTTCAACGCGGTCCAGCTCGTCGTGCTCTTCGGCGGTTACGACGCGGTGCTGAAGAAGACCGGCCAGTCGTACGCCCAATACGCGCGCCAGGGTTTCTGGCAGCTGCTGTTCGTCACGCTGCTGACTCTGCTCGTCGTGGTGTTCGCGCTGCGCTGGGCACCGCGGGACGGCGCCGGTGACCGGAAGCTGGTGCGCGGTGTGCTGGGAACTCTCTGCGGCCTGACGCTCGTTGTCGTGGCATCCGCTGTGCGACGTATGGACATGTATGTGGAGGCCTATGGGCTGACGCGGCTGAGGATCTCGGTGCTGGCCGGGGAGCTGTGGCTGGGCCTGGTCATCGTGCTCATCATGGCGGCCGGTGTGTGGGGCGCCCGCTGGCTGCCCCGCGCCGTCGCGGCCAGTGCGGCGGCCGGCGTCCTCGCGTTCGGGCTGATGTCGCCCGACAGTCTGATCGCCGAGAGGAACGTCCAGCGGTACGCGGACACGGGCGACTTCGACGTCCTGTACGCCCGCGATCTGTCGGCCGACGCCGTACCCGCCCTCGACAAACTCAAGGAGCCGATGCGTTCCTGCGTGCTGAGACCGATCGCCGACGAACTGGACCAGGACGACGCGCCCTGGTACGCGACCAGTTGGGGTGAGGCCCGGGCCCGGGACATCCTCCGGGACCATCCGCCCGCCAAGTCCATCAGCGAGAGCGAGTGCGACTCGTTGACGGAGTTCCCCGAATACCGCTGAACGCGTTCTTCCGATGCGTCCAAGTCCAAGTCCAAGTCCACGTCCAGGTCGACCTGGACGGGCCTGGCCACCGGCTCCGTGTTGCGGACGGCCGGATCGTGGTCACCCTGGGTCTCCCTGACCCGGACCACGGCCCGGCCCTCCGCGGGGCCGCCCGGAGCCGTTCTCAGCCCGCGGCCGCTCTCAGCCCGGAACCCCTTTCAGCCCGCGGCCGGTCCCGCCGTACCGGCGAGAGCGTCCAGGTCGCTCTTCCTGACCTTGATCACCAGTGTCGCGGTGGTCAGGGCCAGCAGAGCCATGCCCACCGCCGGCACGAAGGCGGTCGAAATGCCGTGGGCGAGCACGTCATGACTCCAAGGGGCGGGCAGCTGCTGGGTCTTGGCGAACGCCGCCTTCTGCTCGGCCGAGCCGTCCGCCAGGAACTTCGCTACCTGCTTCTGCGCCTCGTCGCGGCTGGCCGTACCGAAGACCGTGGTGAGGATGGAGAGGCCGAGCGAACCGCCCACCTGCTGCGTGACGTTGAGCAGGCCGGAGGCCGCCCCCGCCTCGTGCTGGGCGACACCGGAGACGGCGGTGACCGTCAGCGTCACGAAGTTCAGGCCCATGCCGAAGCCGAACAGCAGCATCGGGCCGAGGACTCCGCCGGCGTACGAGTCGTCGGGGCTGATGAAGGTCAGCCAGCCGAGCCCGAGGGCGACGAGTGACGAGCCGGTGACCATGAACGGCTTGGGGCCGAGCACCGGCAGGAAGCGCTGCGACAGACCCGCGCCGACCGCGATCGCGACCGTCACCGGAAGGAAGGCCACACCGGCCGAGATCGGGGTGTACCCCAGCACGTTCTGTACGAAGAGCACGATGTAGAAGAACATGCCGAACATCGCGGCGGCGAGGCTCAGCATGATCAGATACGTGCCCGAACGGTTGCGGTCGGCGAACATCCTCAGCGGGGTGATGGGTTCCCTCGCGCGCGTCTCGATGATCCCGAAGGCCAGCAGCAGGGCCGCGGCCGCGCCGAACGACCCGATCGTGAGACCGTCCCGCCAGCCGTTCTCCGCCGCGCGGATGAAGCCGTAGACCAGGGACGCCATGCCGGCCGTCGAGGTGACCGCGCCCGCGACGTCGAAGCGTCCCGGGTGGCGCTGGGACTCGTTGATGTACATCGGCGCGAGAACGGCGATCAGGATGCCGATGGGCACGTTGACGAACAGGACCCATCGCCAGTCGAGCCACTCCGTGAGCATGCCTCCGGCGAGCAGGCCGATGGCGCCGCCACCGGCCGAGACCGTCGCGAAGACGGCGAACGCCCGGTTCCGCTCCGGGCCCTCGGGGAAGGTCGTCGTGATCAGGGCCAGCGCTGTCGGTGAGGCGATCGCGCCACCCATGCCCTGAAGGGCCCGCGCCGCCAGCAACTGCCAGGGCTCCTGGGCGAGTCCGCCGAGCAGCGAGGCCAAGGTGAACAGCAGGATGCCGGTCATGAAGACCCGGCGCCGGCCGAGGATGTCGCCGGCCCGTGCGCCGAGAAGCAGCAGGCCGCCGAAGGTGAGGGTGTAGGAGCTGATCACCCATGTCAGGTCGGTGGTGCTGAAATTGAGGGCGTCTTGAATGTGCGGGAGTGCGATGTTCACAATCGTCGCGTCGAGTACCACCATGAGTTGGCAGGCCGCGATGACGGTGAGCGCGATGCCGGGATGTCCCTCCCGGCGGGCCGCACCCGGCTTGCTGTCCTTAATCAACTGAGAGGTTGTCACTATGCTTCCCCCACAAGTGAGTTAGTGAACGCTCGCGTTCACTTGCGCGTCAACGGTAGTGACTCCCCGTCAGTGAACGCAAGCGTTCACTGAAGTCGCTGTCCGCTGGCGACGTGCCGGACATCCGTCCCGCACGAAAGCCCGGCTCCCCCGAATACCGCTCCCCTGTACGACGGAGACTCTGATGGCTACTTCGCGTTGGACGGCCGCCCCCGCTCAGGCGCCACCCTCGCGCCGGCGCGGCGCCGTGCTCGAGCGCGCGATCCTGGAAGCCGCGCTGGAACAGCTCGGCGCGGTCGGCTGGAACGGCCTCACCATGGAGGGGGTGGCCGCCGCTGCGCAGACCGGCAAGGCCGCGGTCTACCGCCGCTGGCCCTCGAAGGTGGACCTGGTCGCGGACGCGCTCCAGGCCGGACTGCCGGATCTGACTCGGGCTCCCGACCTCGGCAGTGTCCGGGAGGACCTGCTGCAGGTGTGCCGGCGGGTACGGGAGGCGATGTTCTCGCCGCCGGGAATCGCACTTCGCTCTGTGCTTCACGAATGCGATGTGAGGCAGGCCGAGCGCTTCAACCGAGTCATCCGCGGCGGGGTCGTCGAGCCCACCCTGCACCTGCTCCGCGAGGTCGTTCAGCGCGGGATCGAACGGGGAGAGGTGCGTCCTGACGCGGCGAACTCGTACGTCTTCGACGCCGTCCCGGCGATGATGATGTACCGCTCCAAGGTGTGCGCGAGCGAATGGAGCGAGCTGGATCTCCAGGAGATGATCGACCAGATGATGGTCCCGCTGCTGTGCGTGCGCGTCGGCTGACCGGCCTGCGCGGGTTGGTTGACCGGCTCTGCGCGGGCTGGTCGGCCCGTTGTACGGGAGCCCGTCGGTCGGTGTGCGCGGGTCGGTCGGCGGTTGTACGGGAGCGGGTCAGCCGGTGTGCGCGGGTCGGTCGGCCGGTTGTACGGGAGCCGGTCGGCCGGTGTGCGCGAGTCTGCTCCGCCGACGCCGGGGAGGGCTTTCCGGCGGCCCGGGGGGCCTGGGTGTCGCGAGGCGCTTCAGGCGGCGTACTCTGAGGGCGCCATGCCGTACGAACCCCCCACTCATACCGTCGAGCGCTCCCTCCGCGCCACGACCGGAGCGAAGGTCATTGCCGGTGTCGACGAGGTGGGGCGCGGTGCCTGGGCGGGCCCTGTCACCGTCTGCGCCGCCGTCACCGGACTGCGCCGCCCGCCCGAAGGGCTCACCGACTCCAAGCTCCTGACCGTCAAGCGCAGGACCGCGCTCGCCGTGGAGTTGGAGAAATGGGTGACGGCGTACGCCCTCGGGCACGCCTCCCCGGAGGAGATCGACCGACTGGGCATGACGGCCGCCCTGCGCCTCGCGGCCGTACGCGCTCTGGACGCCTTGCCGGTCCGCCCCGACGCGGTCATTCTCGACGGGAAGCACGACTATCTCGGCGCTCCCTGGAAGGTCCGTACGGTGATCAAGGGCGACCAGTCCTGCATCGCCGTCGCGGCGGCCTCGGTGATCGCCAAGGTACGGCGCGACAAAATGATGGCCGAACTGGGTGTCGACCATGCAGACTTCGGCTTTGCGGCCAACGCCGGGTATCCGGCGCCGGTCCACAAAGCCGCGCTGGAGGAGCGGGGCCCCACCCCGTACCACCGGTTGTCGTGGGCGTATCTTGATGCGCTGCCCCAGTGGCGGCACCTCAAGAAGGCCCGCAGCTTGACGGACGGAAGCGTTCCGGAGATCGAGGGCCAGCTCGGCTTCGATTTCTGACGATTCCGTTCGCACTCATGTGCCACCCGCCGGGGCGAGTCGCACCGGCGTTTGATAGATATCAGCTCATGCCTCTCATTCCCGAGGAGCCTCAGATTCACGAGAGTGCCCAGGGTCCCCGCGTCACTCCGGCCAGTGGCCGCACCGCGCCGACCCCTCGCCCTGTACCCGGTCCCCGTCCCGCGGCTCCGCCGCGTCCCGGCCGTCCGGGTCCTGTCCGGCCCATGCCGGCCCAACGCACCCCGCGCGAGCCGGTCGTGGCCGCACCGGGGCAGTCCCCCGAGCCGGCCGCACCCGTGGCCGGCACCCCGCAGATCCAGCTCGTCCCGGCCTCGGCCGACGGTGCACTGGACGCCGCGGAAGAAGCCCTCGACCTGCTGCTGGAGTCGGGCCGCGCTCCCGGTGAGGTGCTGGTGATCACCACCGGCGATCCGCACCCGTGGGCCGCGCACGAACTCTCGTTCGGCGAGGCCGCCTACTGGGCGCAGCACGACGCCGGCGACGACGTCTTCTACACCGACGCCGCCGCCGCCCGCCGCGCCGCTTCCCGTCCCGTGGTCGTGGTCGCGGTCAACGGTGGTTCCGGCGAGGTCGCCGCGACCACCCTGCCCCTGGCCCTCGGCCGGGCCGGTGCCCTGCTGATCGTCTGCGGCGACCCGCAGCAGATCAACTCGGTCCTGGCCGCAGGCGTCTGAGCGCGTTCCGGACCCGGTCCGGAACGCGCCCGGCGGGACGCTGAGGGTGCCGCCACGGCGGCACCTGCACGGCGGTCACCTCGGCGTCCCCGTATGCGTTCGCACCTACGGCCGCTCGCCTGCCGCTCGTTCGTGTGATGCCGAGGTGGCATGGCACCGGTCTGCCCCTCGCCTGAGGGCCTTCCGGCTTCCGGCAGGTGTCACCGGGGCTTGTGGTGGGTGTGACAGGAGCTTCCGGTGTGTGCCACTGGGGCTCCCGGTGTGTGTCACCGGACGGGAGGTCGACCGCTCTCCGCGTGCGTTTCCTCGATCACTCGCCTGTGCGCGCATGGGCGCTTGGTGTTTCGCCCCGCAGGCGCACGGCCATCCAGCGTGCCCCCTGCTCGCTGTGCGACCTCCTGGCCGCCGAGCATGGGTGCGCCCCGGACCCGAGCCACACGTTCGTGCCGCGCCGACGCACGAGCGGTACCACCCGTACCGCCCCGCCCTGATGTCCGCCCGGCCGAGCGTGTGCGGTCCGCCTTCCCCGGGGCGGGCCGCCGCCCACGACTCGCCCGCCTCTCAGCGGGCGGCCGCCCGGCGCATCACCTCGGAAGCGACGCCTCCGGTGCGGGGCAGTGGCGGCATCACCTCACCCACGTAGAACTCCGGCGCCGAGTCGGAGTTGGGGCGGCGTCCGCCGCGGCCCTCGCCCAGAACCTGCCAGCCGTCACGTGTCAGCGTGATGTACGCGCCGCACCGCAGTCCGTGGAGCGTGCAGGCATCGCGCAGTCCCCACATCCAGGCCCCGTCCTCCTCCGTCCAGCGCGCGTCCCCGTCCCGGCAGTACAGCAGTACGGCCGTGCGCGCGGGAGTGCGGCGCCGCAGGTCGTGCGGGATGACCCGGCGCAACTGCGCGAGCAGCGCGTTGCGGAACATCCAGCCGTCGGCGGGTGCCGAACGCCGGGTGAAGGACGCGCTCGCCATCAGTCGCTCGTCGTGGTCGAGCACTGCGACGACCGCGGTCGACGGTCTGGGCCGGTGCCGGGCGTGAAGGCCGCTCACGACCTCACGGGGATCGCGCAGAAGCGGAATTCCGGCCGAGGCCCATTCGGCGGGTTCCAGCATGCGGGTCAGTGGGTTGGTGGAAGCGGCGGACAGGTCGGGAGACGTCGACATGGTTGCCGCCGAGGACGGAGCGAATCCGAAGGTCACGGTCCTCCCTTCGGCTACGTGCCCATACAGCGGGCGGGGTCGGACTTGGGGGATGGCACGCCGCAGCAGAGCCCTACCGGACCACGGGCAAACCGTGCGGGGAGCGGAGCTCAATTCTTCCTGTCGAACTGGAATGCGGCAACGAGCAATTGGGACCACGGACCGCTTTCAGGCGATTAGTGGCTTATATACCTGCCCGGTGTTTCGAATCGCGACACGCGGGTCACGCCTGTACGGCGAGGACCAGCGGCAACACTGCCTGGGCACCCGCTCTGCGTAGCATCCGCGATGCCACCGCCAGCGTCCAGCCCGTGTCCGTGGCATCGTCCACCAGCAGTACCGGACCCTGTGCTTCTCTCAGGACGTCGGCCAGCCGCGGCGGCACGGTCAGGGCCCCGTCCAGCGCCTTCAGTCGCTGT
Organism: Streptomyces sp. NBC_00386; assembly: GCF_036063235.1. Taxonomy (NCBI): domain Bacteria; kingdom Bacillati; phylum Actinomycetota; class Actinomycetes; order Kitasatosporales; family Streptomycetaceae; genus Streptomyces; species Streptomyces sp. NBC_00386. Next base: position 2,672,202 of record NZ_CP107950.1, on the reverse strand, counting down.
GCGCTATTGCTCCGGGAGATCTGGGCCGCCTCGCCGACGTACTCCACGGATCCCAGTAGCGGCAGTCGGCCGATCTCCGCGATCCGCGCGCCGAGCGAGTGGATCAGCTGCGGCCGTGAGCGCGAGGCGATGGTCACCACGCCGACCGGGCGCGGCTGGGCGTCGGGCCGCCCCGAGGCCCAGCCGCCGGGGCCCTTCGCCCAGTCGGCCAGGACACCGACCACGGCTTGGGCGACATCGTCCGGAACGGGCCCGTCCGGAGCTTGCGGGGTGAGCATCGGCCGCAGCCGGTTGCCCCAGCCGATGTCCGAGAGCCGCCCCAGGGCACGTCCCGGAGCGGCCTGTTCGCCGGCCGGGATGCGGCCCTTCAGCTCGACGCCGACCGCGGCCAGCCCGGTCGGCCACATCTTCCGGGGCTCGACCTCGACGCCCGCGCGGTCCAGCTCGCCGTTCGCCGCGTCCAGCGCGGCGGCGGACACGGATGCCTGGAACCGCCCGCCGGCACAGTTGTCGCAGCGCCCGCACGGCGCGGCGCCCTCGTCGTCCAGCTGCCGCCGGAGGAACTCCATGCGGCAGCCGGTCGTCGACACGTAGTCCCGCATCGCCTGCTGTTCCGCCGCCCGCTGTTTGGCCACCCAGGCGTAGCGCTCCGTGTCGTACATCCAGGGCATGCCCGTGGAGATCCAGCCGCCCTTGACCCGGTGCACGGCCCCGTCCACGTCGAGCACCTTGAGCATGGTCTCCAGGCGGGACCTGCGCAGTTCGACCAGCGGTTCCAGCGCGGGCAGGGAGAGCGGGCGCTCGGCCCGGGCCAGTACGTCCAGAGTGCGTCGCACCTGCTCCTCCGGGGGGAAGGCGATCGAGGCGAAGTACTCCCAGATCGCCTGGTCCTCCTTGCCCGGCAGAAGCAGCACCTCCGCGTGCTCCACACCGCGGCCCGCGCGTCCCACCTGCTGGTAGTAGGCGATCGGGGAGGAGGGGGAGCCCAGGTGCACCACGAAGCCCAGGTCGGGTTTGTCGAAGCCCATGCCCAGCGCCGACGTGGCGACCAGCGCCTTGACGCGATTGGCGAGCAGGTCCTCCTCGGCCTGCTGGCGATCGGCGTTCTCGGTCTTCCCGGTGTACGACGCCACGGTGTACCCGCTCTGGCGCAGGAACGCGGTGACCTCCTCGGCCGCGGCCACGGTCAGCGTGTAGATGATTCCCGAGCCCGGCAGGTCGTTCAGGTGCTCGGCGAGCCAGGCCATCCGGTGCGCGGCGTCCGGCAGCCGCAGCACGGCGAGACTCAGGCTCTCCCGGTCCAAGGGGCCGCGCAGAACCAGTGCGTCGGTGCTCACGCCGGTGCCCAGCTGCTCCGCGACATCGGCCGTCACGCGCGCGTTGGCCGTCGCGGTCGTGGCCAGTACCGGGGTGTCGGGCGGGAGGTCGGCGAGCATGGTGCGCAGGCGGCGGTAGTCCGGCCGGAAATCGTGGCCCCAGTCGGAGATGCAGTGCGCCTCGTCGACCACCAGCAGACCGGTGGCCGCGGCCAGTTTGGGCAGCACCTGGTCGCGGAAGTCGGGGTTGTTCAGTCTTTCCGGGCTCACCAGGAGGACGTCGACCTCGCTCGCCGCCACCTCGGCCTGGATGGTCTCCCACTCCTCCGTGTTGGAGGAGTTGATCGTCCGTGCGCGGATTCCGGCGCGGGCCGCCGCCTCCACCTGGTTGCGCATCAGCGCGAGAAGCGGCGAGACGATCACCGTCGGCCCGGCACCCGTCTCGCGCAGCAGCGCGGTCGCGACGAAGTACACCGCGGACTTGCCCCAGCCGGTGCGCTGCACGACCAGCGCTCTGCGCTTGTCGGCCACCAGCGCCTCGATCGCGCGCCACTGGTCCTCGCGCAGCCGTGCCTCCCCCGCCCGCGCGCCGACCAGGCGGGCAAGGACGGCGTCGGCCGTGGCGCGGAGGCTTTCGCGGGAGGCGTCGTGTGCGTTGTCGGGGACTGGTGTGGGTCGCGGGTCTTCGTTGGTCATGGCTCCATGCAACCGGATGGGTCCGACAAAGCGCGAACGAGCCGTCGAGCTGTGGACAACTTCTGGCGTGATCATGCAGACCGTTATCCACAGGCTCAACCGGAATCTCGCGATCCGCGAGATGGTCGCCGCATGACGAATCACGACGAATCGACCGGTACGTCCGGCGACAAGAACATCAGCGCGGTCGGTGGACGCGGCGGGAACCCCGGGAGCGACCGATCCGGCGGCGAAGGCGATCAGAGCGGCCGGAACGGGTCGGGCGGCCGCGCCGCCGACGGGTGGGACGGCCTGGACGGCCCGTCGGCCGACGCGTGGAACAGTCCGGACGGCAGGTCCGGCGACGGATGGGACGGTCCGGACAGTCGGACCGGACGCGCGGGCCGGGACCGGCCGGTCCGTCAGGCCGGCCCGGAGGTCCACGACGGTACGGCCATTCCCGGCGGGCTGCGCCACGGAGGCGGTGGGGGCCGTGCCCGCGACAACCGACACGGGGGCGGTGTGAGCCTCCCGGGCGGGGAGCATCAGGTGACTCTCCGTACTCCGGCAGAGCTGGCCGACGCGCTGCCCTATCTCCTCGGGTACCGCCCCGACGACAGCATCGTGCTGGTCGCCCTGCACGACCGGGAGCGACGGGGCCGCTTCGGCGGCCGGGCCCGACTCGGTATCCCGGCCCATGCCGAGGACTGGCCGTCCGCCTCCGATCAGCTCGCCCAGGGACTGGTGAAAGGGAGCGAGCGCCGAGGCGCCCGCCCCGAGAGCATGGTGGCGTACCTGTGCCAGGAACCGGACAGTTCTCGGGAGGTCGCCGATCCTGAGGTGAACTCGCAACGGAGTCCTCGCAGCTCAGTGGCTATGAGCCGGCACGGTATTGATCGCAACATGTGTGGCGCAAGGCATGTGGGTCACCTTCACTCGTCCGTGGCTGTCCGCAGAGGTCGACCGCTGGCGTGCTCGTCAAGACTGCGTGTCGAGGTCGGTCATCTGATCGGGGTATCCCCGGAGCGGTGCGGATGCGGGGCGACCGTGCAGCCGGCGATGGGGTCAAACGCCATATCTGGCCGCGCAACCCCTCACCAGGCCATGGTGGCCTGCGTAGATCCTTCGCCCCGATTGCCCGGCAGCAGCACAGATGTGACCGTGTGCACGCTATGCGAGCCCTGCGCTCGGCGGGTCTGCCGCACGATCGGGTGACATCTTGCCCTGTGGGGCGAGTGGGAAGGATGTCGCTGTGCCCAAGCCTTATCCCGAAGAGTTCCGCGAGGACGTCGTGCGGGTCGCGAGGAACCGTGGCCCGGGAGTAACGGTCGAGCAGGTGGCCACCGATTTCGGCGTCCATCCGATGACGCTGTGGAAGTGGATGCGCCGTGCGGACACCGACGACGGATCCAGGCCCGGGGTGACCGGCCAGGAGAGCGCGGAACTGCGGGAAGCGCGTCGGCGGATCAAGCTGCTGGAGCAGGAGAACGAGGTCCTGCGTCGGGCGGCGGCCTATCTGTCGCAGGCGCATCTGCCGGGAAAAGGATCTACCCGCTCGTGAAGGAGCTGGCCGCAGGCGGGATGCCTGTCGCGGTCACGTGCCGGGTGCTGAAGCTCGCCAGACAGCCCTACTACCGCTGGCTCGACAAGCCGGTGGCCGACGCCGTGCTGGAGCAGGCGTATCGCGCGAACGCGCTGTTCGATGCCCACCGCGACGACCCGGAATTCGGCTACCGCTTCCTGGCCGACGAAGCCCGCAGCGCGGGATCCGGCATGGCGGACCGGACCGCCTGGCGGATCTGCCGGGACAACCACTGGTGGAGCGTGTTCGGCAAGAAACGCGGCAGGAGCAAGAAGGCCGGCCTGCCGGTGCACGACGACCTGGTCCGCCGTGACTTCACCGCGGATGGGCCGAACCAGCTGTGGCTCGCCGACATCACCGAACACGCCACCGGTGAAGGGAAGTTGCATCTCTGCGCGATCAAGGACGTCTTCAGCAACAGGATCATGGGCTACTCCATCGACGGCGGATGAAGTCCCGCCTAGCCGTGACCGCCCTGCACAACGCCGTGGCCCGGCGCGAACACGTCGACGGATGCATCCTGCACAGCGATCGCGGATCGCAGTTCCGGTCCCGAAAATTCGTGCGCGCGCTCGATCGCCACCGGATGGCCGGATCGATAGGGAGAGTCAGGGCAGCCAGCGACAACGCGGCCATGGAGTCCTTCTTCAGCCTGCTGCAGAAGACCGTCCTCGACCGCCGGAGCTGGACCACCCGCGAGGAACTGCGGATCGCGATCGTGACCTGGATCGAGCGGACCTACCACCGACGCCGCAGACAAGCCGCACTCGGCCGGCTGACCCCGTCGAATTCAAGACCGTCATGACCGCACCGGCCCTCCAGGCCGCGTGACCGAACCTGTCACCCGCACCAGACCCGTTGACAACACCCCATGATCGTTATTGCTGCTTTCTGTCGGGCCGTTCGTCATAAGAGCAAAGGCACATGACGCGTGACGAAGGCGACGGTGTAGACCTGTGGATCTGTCAACTCTCCCACCGTGGGCGACGGTGCTGCTCGGCACAGTGGTGATTGTCGTCGGGGCAGCGGCCCGACCGTCGGTCGCGGTGCTCATCGAGCGGCTAGGCCAAGCGCGTTCGAACGCCAAGATCGCTCGCGAGCAGCGTCGCATGGCTATGCTGGCCACACAATCCACCATGAACCTCACCCACTCTGTGGCGGGCGGTCCTGAATTGATCATCCGCCACCAAGCCCCGTGCCCGAAGCAGTCCGCCGACCTGGAGGAACGATGAGCGCGGAACCTGAGGCTGCTGACGACATGCCGGAGCCGGGCGAAGAACAAACGATCCAGTCCACCCCGGATGGCCTCCAGCCGCGCCGGTTCCGTGACGTCGCAGCCGCGCCACCGGCCGACTGGTCTATGACGCTGCACAGCACGAGCCGTAGTTCATCGGAGGACAGCGTCCTGAGCGAGTCACGGCTTTCGGGCACGACATGGTTGCCGATCAGTCCTGCGCCGAATAATGTGCCCCTCGTCACAAGCTGGGGGGACTTCTTCTTCCAGTACTACTCGAAGCTCTCGAACCAGCTACAGCCATATTGCTTCGGAGACGAGATAATGGCTGAGGACATCCTGAGCGAGACTTTCCTCAAAGTGCTCAAGATGGCGAAACCGCCCGCCACCTACGACAATCCGTACGGCTGGTTCCTGATGGTTGCCCGCCGAGTCGCCATCGATCTGTCCCGCAAAGAGGATCGCCGGACCACCAGGGAACGGGACCGTGAGCTCGCCCTGCCACCCATAGCAGACGAGGTCGAACGCCTACTCTTGGAAATCGAGGTCAAAGCTCTCCCCGAACCAGCATGGAGAGTGATCTGGTACCGGTACATCCTTGGCTACGACCGGAAGACCGTAGCCAAGATCATGGACCGGTCACTCAGGTGGGTCGACGAGCAGAACCGCAAAGGGCTTGGCCACCTCCGCCGCAACCGTTCACAGGCCGAGGAGCGCTGACCATGACTTACCCAGACGAGATGAATGCCAACGCCGACGAGTTCGTCCACGCGCAGCTGATCAGCCTCAAACGACGGTTGACCGACCTCAGCCTGGACGCCCTGACTCGTGGATACGGGCTAGTGAAGGACGAGACCCCGATTCACGACATCGACGCCATCGTCGCAGAGATCGCGGCAAACGTTGACGAGCGCCGCAACCAGCGCCTCAAGGACCAAAACGCCGAACCGACGCTCGGCACCGCGGCGGATCATCAAGCACCGAGCAAGGCTTGAAGTCAACTCCTCATGAACGAGCAGGACCCACTCACCGAGCTTCGCCGCGTACTTGACGAGTACGCGGTGAGCCGCGATGCAGTGCCACTACTCAACGACAGGCTTCGGTCCCGAGCCAATCAACTCATCAGTCTGAGCGGAATCGATCGGGACGAGGCCCTAGCCACGGTCGGTCTCCTGCACTGGCATCGATTTTTGCTGATGCCGAGCCCTGACGACGAGGCAGACCTGGACCGCGCGCTCGCACTGTTCGCCCAGATCTCGAAGACGAGGCAGAATCTCCTACCAGCGCCGATCTGCCAACTGCTCGCATCGAGGGCAGCGAAGTGGCAGCAAACCGGCCTAGTCATATGGAATGTCAGACATTGGGCACTGCTGGCCTCGGACACGCTGGCGGGATACCGCGAAAACCCCGATCCACAGTTGATCGACACCGCGGTCACATTTCTCGTTCGAGCCCGCACGGCAGCTTCCGGTCGGAGCACTAATGGCCTCCGAGCGCTCCGCCCTAATCCGGCGGACACCGTGGCGGCTTTGAGGGTCGCGGTCGATCAAGCTCGTGCTCAGGTAGCAGTTGCCGATACAAACCCCCAAATCCTGTGCCACCTATGCCTCATGCTCTACGACCTGTACGAGCTTTCTGGCTCGGTCGCCGATCTGGAGGAGGCCGTCAGGGTAGCCCGCACGGCCGCCACCTGCTCCGCCCAGACGAGCATTGCCACGCCGCTACTGACGAGTTGTTGTCTGGTCCTGCTATGCAGTTTCCGGTCCAACCACGATCGCCGGATTCTTGCCGAGGCAATCCGCTGGCTTGAAGAAGCCATCGATGCTACGCAGAGCGACGAAGGATAAGGCATGGCTACCGGGCTGGTGATAGACGGCAGCGGGTTCGACTTGGTCGTTGATGACCGGCGGATAGGTCCCCGTCGGACGTTGCAGGCCGCGGACGTCGAACTGCTCAATGCAGTTGCCGGCCAGTATGTGGATGCCGTGCGTGGCGGCTCCAAGGACCAGGCGCTGCTCGCGGTGGGACGCGAGTTGTATCAGTGGCTCGATGGTGACCTCGGTCAGCTGACGGGTCTGCTCGATGAGGCGTCGGCGCCGCTGGTGTTCGAGGTCCGGGCGCCTGCGAGGCCGTCCGCGGCAGCGTGGGCACTGCTGCGGGCCCCGTACGAGCTGCTGGCCGCCCCCGGGGGCGGGTTTCTTGCCGAGGCGCCGGAGTTGTTCGCCGTGGCGCGTCGGCTCGGTCAGCCGAGTCCGGCGCAGGCCCTGGACGGGTACCGGCTGGGGGTGGCGTTCATGGCCTCGGCACCGCGGGGCCAGTACGAGCTGGACTTCGAGGCCGAGGAGATGGCCATCCTCAATGCCGTCGGGGAGACGAGTCTTGATCTCGTCGTTGAGGACTCCGGCAATCCCGCGCGTCTTGGCCGGCATCTGTCCGAGTTGGGCGGGATGCCGGTGGTGCATCTGTCGTGTCACGGGCTGCACAACTGGCGCCCGGGCCCCGACAAGCCGGCCACTCCCGTCCTGCTGATGGAAGATGATCTCGGGGACGGGCGTCCGATGAGCGCGGAGGCGCTGGTGGGTCTGTTGACTCCTCGGACGCGGCTGGCGTTCGTGTCGGCCTGCCTGACCGCCACCGGTGCCGACGTGGCCGGGCATGTTCCCGCCGGCGCTGGCCACCGCGGCGGTCAGATAGCCGAGCCCGGCGTGCCGGTGGTGCATTCGATGGCCACCGGACTGGTGGCCGCCGGGATTCCCGCGGTCATCGGCTGGGACGGCTCGGTCAGCGACCAGGCCGCCACCCGTTTCGCCGAACGCCTGTACCGGCAGCTCAGCCGCCGTGTCGAGGTGGCCGTGGCGGTCGCCGAGGCCCGCCGTCACCTGCTGGCCTGTCCGGATGAGCGCCTGCGCTCTGAGTGGCACCTGGCGCGGTTGTGGCTAGGGCCGGCCGGTGGCGGTCCGCTGGTCGCGGGAAACCGCAAACGTCAGATGGTGCCCCCGCACCATGTGACCAAGGCGTTCCTGGACCGCAAGCACCAGCTGCCGGTCGCGGCCGTGGAAATGTTTGTCGGCCGCCGCCCGGAGATGCAGCGCACGCTGCGGGCCCTGCGCGGCGGGCAGAAGGCTGGGGCCCTGCTCCACGGGCAGGGCCGGCTGGGCAAGTCGAGCCTGGCCGCCCGGATCGCCGACCGTCACCCCAACCGGGCCGTGGCGGTCGTGTTCGGCGACTACACCCCGACGGCAATCCTCGACGCCGTCGCCGACGCCGTCACCACCAACCCGGCCGCCCGCACCCTCATCGAAGCCAGGCGCGCCGAGGTCCGCGACCAGCCGGAGCGCCTCAAGCCGCTCCTGATCGATCTGCTGGCCGGACCGTGTTCCCAGGAACTCGACGACGTCGGCAAACCCCTGCTGCTGATCATCGACGATCTCGAACAGATCCTGACCGCCAACCCGGATGGCCCGCACCGGGTCGACCCCGGGTACGCCACCGTGCTCGCCGACGTGCTCTCCGCTTTCGACCCGACCATCACCGACAGTCGACTGCTGGTCACCAGCCGCTACACGTTCACTCTCGGCGGGCTGGAGCACCGGTTGGAACCGGTCCAGTTGCAGCCACTGTCGCCGGCGGCCCGGCGCAAGCTCCAACGCCGCCAGCAGGACCTCGCCCCGGCCGAGCACCTGGCCCAGCGCGCCGACCTGGCCCGCCGGGCCCTGGAGGTCAGTTGCGGCAACCCCGGGCTGCAGGACCTCATCGGGCTGCGCCTGGTCTACAGCGACCAGGTCGACCGGGCCCGCGCCGAGGCCGCTGTCGCCGGCATGGAGACCTACCTTCACCAGGGTGATCTCCCGGCCGACAACGCCGACATCGGCGAGTTCCTGGAGAACCTGGCGCTCGACACCCTCCTCGACCAGGCCGGGCCCGCCCACCGCGACCTGTTGCGGGCCTGCACCCTGTTCACCCTCCCGGTCCCGCAACCCGTCATCGACACCCTCGCCGCCGCTGTCGGCGGATCGGCGTCCCGCCTGTGCGGCCTCGGACTCCTTGACAACTTCCCCTACCAGCATCGCCCTGACGTCCCGGCCTTGACCGTCAATGCCCTCGCGGCCGGACGCCTGGCCCCTCTCACCCCCGACGAGCGGACCGCCCTCGCCACCGTGGCCGTTGAACCGCTCTACGCCCAGTGGGGCGGTGCCACACCCCGCCCCGCCCGCGGCAGCGACCAGGACCTGCAACTGACCCAACTCGCCCTGGCCGCCGACAACCCGACCATCACCGCCGACTGCGCCGCCGAGGCCGTGTCCGCCCTGCGGCAAGGCCCGGCCTCCACCGCCGCCGAGCTCGGCCACCACGCGATCACCCTCCTCGACCGCCACCACCACGAGGTTCCCCTCACCCTGCTACGGGCCGTCGCCGACGCGGCCGTCACCAGCGGCGACGGCGACCACGCCGACGCCCTGCTCCACCGCGCCGTCCAGCAGACCCGGACCAACGACCGGCACACCGACCCTGCCGGCCACGCCGCACTCCTCTACGACCACGCCAACCGCCTGATCACCCGCGGCGAGGTCGACCAGGCCGAGGACCTGCTCCACCAGGCCCGCCAACTCTTCACCGACACCGGTGACACCCGCTCGGTCGCGGTCACCTGGGGACAGATCGCCGACATCTACCAGCAGCGCGGCGAAGTCGACGAAGCCCTGCGCATCCGCCGCGAGGTCGCCCTGCCGGTGTACGAACGCATCGGCGACGCCCGCGAGGCTGCAGTCACCTGGGGAAAGATCGCCGACATCGTCGAGCGGCGCGGTGAAGTCGACGAAGCCCTGCGCATCCGCCGCGAGGTCGCCCTGCCGGTGTACGAACGCATCGGCGACGCCCGCGAGGCTGCAGTCACCTGGGGAAAGATCGCCGACATCCTCCAGCGGCGCGGTGAAGTCGACGAAGCCCTGCGCATCCGCCGCGAGGTCGCCCTGCCGGTGTACGAACGCATCGGCGACGCCCGCGAGGCTGCAGTCACCTGGGGAAAGATCGCCGACATCCTCCAGCGGCGCGGTGAAGTCGACGAAGCCCTGCGCATCCGCCGCGAGGTCGCCCTGCCGGTGTACGAACGCATCGGCGACGCCCGCGAGGCTGCGATCACCTGGGGAAAGATCGCCGACATCCTCCAGCGGCGCGGTGAAGTCGACGAAGCCCTGCGCATCTACCGCGAGGTCGCCCTGCCGGTGTACGAACGCATCGGCGACGCCCGCTCGGCTGCGATCACCTGGGGACAGATCGCCGACATCCTCCAGCGGCGCGGCGAAGTCGACGAAGCCCTGCGCATCTACCGCGAGGTCGCCCTGCCGGTGTACGAACGCATCGGCGACGCCCGCGAGGCTGCGATCACCTGGGGAAAGATCGCCGACATCCTCCAGCGGCGCGGCGAAGTCGACGAAGCCCTGCGCATCTACCGCGAGGTCGCCCTGCCGGTGTACGAACGCATCGGCGACGCCCGCGAGGCTGCGATCACCTGGGGACAGATCGCCGACATCTACCAGCAGCACGGTGAAGTCGACGAAGCCCTGCGGCTCCAGCTCAGGCGTCTGGAAATCAACGAGCGGCTCGGCGACATGGACGGCATCGCAGCTGTCAACTGGGACCTCGCACGAATCGACCTGAGCCGCCAAGATTTCAACGCGGCAGCACCGAGGCTGGTCACCTCGTTTCAGCTTTTTCTGAAGCTCCAACGCGCGGATGGCATCGCGGTCGTCGGGGCTACCTTGGGACAACTTCTACTAGCCGCAGGTGAACGCGAGCAGGCCCGACAGGTGTTCCAGGCGAGCCGGGCGGCCGCCGCCGAGATCGGTTTCGACGCCATAGACCAGCTTGACGAGCTACTGAAGGCCAGCAGCGAGGGAATCGAGGGGGCAGCACCATCGAGTTAGTCGGGGCAGCAACCGAGGACGTCGAAGTCGCCGGACAATGAGCTCTTTCCATCATCGGCCTGAGCTCGCCAGATGCAGGGTCAGGACGGCTTGGACCAGGCTTGTGATGCGGGTGGTCGAGCACCGCAGTTTGCGGAGGAGTCGCCAGGACTTGCGGGTGGCGACGGCCTGCTCGACCAGGGCCCGGATCTTGGCGTGGGACCGGTTGACGGTCTTCTGACCGTCGGAGAGCGTCTCCCAGCGTCCCCAGTACGGAACGCGGACTGTGCCTCCGGCACCTCGGTATCCCTTGTCCGCCCAGCACGTAATGCCGGCGTCCGTGAGCATGCCGACGATGCCGTGTTCACGGGCGGCCCGGACGTCATGGACAGCGCCGGGAAGAGCCGGCGATACCCACAGCAACCGACCGGACGGATCGGCCAGAACCTGCACGTTCATCCCGTGCTTCTTGTGCTTCCCGGAGTAGAAAGGGCGGTCCGCGGTGATCCGGTCGATGGGCAGCAAGGTGCCGTCCAGCAGTACAAACGCCTTGGTCGATGCCGTACGGGCAGCCTCCTCGAGGGTCGGGGCGAGTGCGGCCAAGAGGTCGACAGCCTCGGCGACGTATCGGTAGGCGGTGGTGGTGCCGATACCGAACCCGGCCGCGAGCTGGGCATAGGGCTGGCCGTTGCGGAGGTGGGCGAGTGTGAGCAGAGCCTGCCGGCCCGGAGTCAGGCGCCTCCATCGACTACCGAGCTCCCGGCGGTGTTGGCGGAGCTTGGCGGACAGGAAGCGCAGGGCAGAGCTGGACACGTCGACGCCCGACGGGTACACAAGCACACGAAGCCTCTGGAGGAGACGGATTTCTTGGTCGAAGACCCGTCTAGCAGGGGCTTCACCTGTCTGTCAGCCCAACTGGCTTACGCATCTGCCGGGTTGGAGTCGACTCAGTTCCTCAAGACCCAGGTCGGCGGCCTACTCGCGACGGACTTTCTCCACCTCGACACCATCGGCCTGCACTGCTTGTACGCCCTGCTCGTCAAGGCATCGTGGGAGCCATGCCGACGGCCGCCCCTCGGCATCGGAGTCCGCCGATCATTCCAGGCGACAGTCCGGACCAAGGGGTGGCACCATGCGGCCATGTGCGAAGACTGCCTGGCCGGCTACACACGCTGTGTCCACGTCACCGCTGATGCCACCGACGCGTACCGCCAGGCCATGCGGCTGTGCGCGCTGATGGAACACCGCGGCGAGGAGGCGGAACTGCTGACGCTCCTGGAGAGCGTCGACGAGGTCCGCCGAATGGCGGCGGAGCTGCCGAACTCCCGCTTTGTGCACCGCCCTTACCCTGGCGCCCGACCTTCTTGCGGCGCCGGCGGCTGCGAACCGGACGTGCCGGTCATGGACGACCGTGAACTGGAGGCACACCTGCCGCTCGAGATGTCGGCACGGTTCGCACCGGGGACGGCCGAGGACCGGGTCATCGCGGCACTGGGCGACAACGGCAACGCGGTCTTCCTCGTATGGCCGGGCCGCTGGCCGGACAGACCCGAGCACGGCCTGCACGGCTTCCGCCACGACGCGGTACAGGTCGCCTTCCGCGGCGACCACTCCGACCCTGCACTGCCGTCCGGCCGGCACGCGGTCCACGTCCACGTGTCCAAGGAGTCCGGCCACCGCGGCGTCGAGTATCTGGCTGCGCAGGCGGGCGTCCACCCGTGACCAACTCGGCGCTCGTGCACGCCGCCGTCCGGCCCGCATCACCGCACTCGTCCAAGCCGTCCTCGCCCTACATCTGACCAACTCAGCGTGAAGTTGGAAAGAGCTCACTGGCCACCGCAACATCGCTGCCGGCCTCCGTGACATTTTCTATGAGCCCTTCACGCGCCCGCTCAAACTCCTGAGTATCGGCTTACCGGCACCGCAGCAAGATCCCCACGTTTTTGAATCAGCTCTGGTTGATGCGGTCAGTCCAATGCCGCGCGTGCAGTTTTCTTGAAATCTCCATAAGCGTCGAACCAGCTTTCTCGCCTCGACGGGGGAGCGCTGAGGAATGTGACATAAGTGAGGATTGCCGATTTATTTGGGCCACCCCAGGCGTCGAACGCGTCGTTGAACTCTGACAGCTCAGGGTTCAGATAAGTTGACGGCTCGGTGCCGGGAGCGAGTAGTGACTGGCGCTCCAAGTGCTCAGCGCGAGCGATCAGCCTGACTGTGGCCTTCACGGCTCGGCTGGCCGGGTGTGACGGATCACCACCTGCTGTCTCGGTAGCGTAATCACGCGCATCAAGAGCGCGGCATCGAAGATGCGTTCGGCGCACGAGAGCCACCGATGCTTCCACGAGGTTTTCTGCTGCCGAAATTACCGTATCAGGTCCCTCCAGTTCGATAAGGAGATGAGCGTTGTTTAGCTCGACAGCATCCCTTTCGATTCGGTCTCGAATGGCAGTCCTATCGTAATTAATGTGCGAGATTTTCAAGAGTTCAATATCGATGTCACTAAGACTCCTTGCTTTCGTCAAGAAGGCAACGTATGCCTCGCGTCTGACTTCCCGGCGCCATTGGGAGTGGGCGGCGGAAGCTTGCTCCTTCGCCGCCTCGACGGCGGCCCGGTAGGTGGCTTCTGCCGAGTGGACGGTAGCCTCCATCTGCGATTTGGCACTGCGCGCTGTGGCCACGACGGTAACGGCTGCCACAGCGGCGGCGGCTATGGCGCCGACTCCTTGCAAATCCATGAGTGAGATCTTCGCGCAGCGGCTGTGACTGCGGCACACCGGCCTGCCGGAACAGACCGGTGGCGGGTACACTCAGGGTCCCTTGCGCGATCGAGATCTGTCCGGATTCATCCGGTGAGGCCGAGGGCGGTCAAGGATCTGCGGCAGTCGCGGGCGGTGCAGCGGAGGGCGGCGGCGATGCCGGTGCAACCGTTCTGACGGTGGACGCCGATGGCAAGGTTGCGCAGGCCGGCCATGATGCGTGGGAGGCGACCGACGCGGATCTTGGAGTCGTCCTCGCGGAAAGTGCGGTCGCGGACGTGGTGCAGGAGATTTTCAATCTCCCAGTGCCCTCCGATCCAGGCCGCGAGCTGGGGGCCGGTCGTCGCGCCGGGCAGCAGACCGGTGATCAGATAGACGCGCTCGATGCTGAAGTCCTTCCTCCAGCGCACGACTTGTAGAGCCTGGCGTGCGTCGGGGTGGTCGAGGTGCGCAAAGGCGACGGTCTTCAGCCGCCGGATCTCCAGGCGGTGGTGAGCGCAGGTGCGGTCGTGATGGTCGAGCGTGGTCTCGCGCCAGGTTAGGTGGCGGACTCGCCTCACCGGCCTGTTCGGCCAGGTGAAGCGCGTTGCGTCGTGGGGCTGCATCACCGTGCTGAAGCACATGTCCAACTTGACGCCCCTGCTCGGCTTCCACTGCTTCGAGCTGGTGCTCAGTGATGCCAAGCCCGTGGCCGCCCCCGTCCTGGAGTCGTTCCGCGCAACTCATACCTACCAACAACCCGACGCCACAGTCAGGTTGGAAAGGGCTCAATGTCTCGCTGCGGTGACCATGAGCTGGGCTACCCACCCAAACCGGCTCCGACAACCACTCCCGCCAAAAGGGGTGACGTACTGGTTAACCCATGATCCAACTCGCCGCCTCACCCACGAAGCCACCCACAACTGGCGGGATAGCTAAGTCAAATGAAACAGACAACCGAGAATCAAACGCTCACTTAGCGGTTCAGTTATTGCACTTCTGAAACATGAAAAAGGTAGCTGCGGCGCGCAAAGTTCACGTACGGCGTCGAGGGCCGGCGTGCAGCCGTTCACTGTTTATGTTCAAGTTCTGCTGCGAACAGGACGGCAGCTGCCTTAAGGATTCCGTTAAGGCGGCGCAGGTCAGCGTTCTCCTTCTCAAGTTGATGAACTCTGACGGTGGCGCCCGCGGCAGTTTCAGTATTTAGACCAGATTCCGCATCGGCTTTCTTAACCCAGTGCCGTAGCACCTCTGGGTGAACCCCCAACAGTTCCCCCACCTGTCGCACAAGGCCGGAGCGTCCGGGGCTGGCCGACCTCAACTCAATGACCATCCCGACTGCCCGCTCAATCAATTCTGGCGGGTACTTCCTCGGGGCCGGCATAGCGGCGTCCTCTCCAAGAAACTTGGCTTCGTCGACGGTCGCTGCTCAAACTCGACACGGCTGAAGCACAGCACGTCATGCCGATTATGCACAACTGTTCATGGCAGTCAAATGGGCACAGATGTCAAGTCAAGGTCGTGCCTCACCTTGATCCGCCTGATCCTCAACTCCACGCCTTCGGCATGCATGTGCGTCGGTTGCGTGAGGCTCGTGGGCTCACTCTTGAGGAGCTCGCCAGCAGAAGTGGCATGAGCTTCCGTGGAGTCGTCTACGTCGAGCACGGACGTCGCAACCCAAGCTTGACTACCTTGATCAAGCTTGCCCGCGGCTTGCACATCGAGCCATCCACGCTCCTCACGATCTTTGATAATGACGGCTGAAGTGCTGAGTGAACCGCTCCGGGTCTGACGGAGCGCTCTCCCTCAACTGCCGACGGCGGTTCTCGCAGAGCCCTTGGGGATCAGTCCGAACGGCCACCATCTGGATACAGTCCGGAGGCAACCGGGCTCGATGCGCCGCACAGCTCCATGATCGACCCCACCCTCCAACTGAGCCGCACAGCGGACACTGGAGAAAACCCGAGTGTTGACGGTCCAGCAGTCATATTGTTCCGGCCATGGATGCAGAGCAGTTGAAGCGTTCATCCCGCAGATAGATGAATGCCGCACTGGCGGCCTTGCCGAGGGCCCCGCGAGCCACGACTTCGCCGTTCACCATGCTGGAGTCGCTACGGAGCACCCGCTCAAGGCGTACCTCGCTAAGGCGGTGTCCTATGTGGTTAGGCGTCGTTGACTTCGATATGGGGCGGGGCACGTGGAGTTGGCTTGTTCCGGACGGACTGTGGGAGATCGCGAAGCCGTTGATCCCGCCGTCGAAGGTGCGGCCGCAGGACGGCGGGACGCAGGACATACCTGATGCGAAGCTGTTCGCGGCCATCGTCTACGTTCTGGTCAGCGACTGCGCCTGGCGGGCTCTACCGCCCCCCGCTTCGGCATCTCGAAGTCGACCCGCCCATCGCCGGTTCTTGATCTGGTCCCGTGCCGGGGTGTGGGGCCGGTTGCACCGGGCCGTGCTCGACAAACTTGCCGTCAAAGACCTAATCGATCTCTCCCGCATGGTCCCCGACACCGCCCACGTGAGGGCAAAAGGGGGCGAACTCGCAGGTCCGAGCCCCGTGGACCAGGGTAAGCCGGGTTCCAGGATGCATGTCCTGTCCGACCGGTCGGAACTGTCTCTCGTGGTCGGTGTCTCAGGTGGCAACACCCACGAGAGCCAGGGGCTCAAGCCCATGATCGCCGGGCTCTAAGCGAAACACGACCCCGATCGAGGCCGGCGTTACAAGCCTCGCAAGCTCCACGTCGACAAGACACCCCATGCAGCTATCGGGTCAAGCAGCAGCTGCTGGCGGTGTCCGTGAGATGACGGTGAAGGCGATCGTTTCGTCGAACTTCTGGCGGGTCGTCAAGCAGTGATGCAGTTGGCCGAGCATGCGGTTGAACAGGCGTCGGAGGGCTGCGTGGTAGCGATCACCGGTGTCTCTTCGGCGGTTGTAGTGGGCATGGGCCCCGGGTGAGGCGGTGAGGGCGGCGAACGCCCAGTGCCGTCCGGTCGCTGCCAGGCGGCTGTTCTTGATCCGCCGATGGCTGACGCGTCTGCTTTTGCCGGATTCACGGGTCACCGGAGCGCTTCCGGCATAAGCCTTGAGGTCCCGGCCCGTCGCGAACCTGGTGCGGTCGTCACCTATCTCAGCGAGCATCCGGGCGCCAGTGAGCACGGAAAGGCCGGGGAAACTTGTGATGATCTCCGCGTCGGGATGCTGAAGAAAGAGTTCCTCGGTGTCACGAGCGAGGTCCTCGCAGGCCCGGCATGCCGCGTCGAGCTGGGCGAGCAGTGCGAGTGTCTGACGCCCCATCGCCGTTTCCACCAGAGCCGGTTGGCGAAGCCGTGTCTCGCGGAGCACTCCGAGGAGTCGGTCGGTCTCGGTATCGATCCGACGCTGGCGGCCGGCCCTTGTGACGGCGGCTCTCAGTCGGCTGCGGGTGAGGCGGGCAGCCTCCGCCGGAGTCGGCGCAACCGCCAGGATCGCGCGGGCCTCTCGGGCAAGCAGACGCTCGCGTTTGTCCGCAAACGCCTCAAGGATCGCCGGGTAGTACTCACGGAGATGAGATCGGAGCCGATTGTGGGCTCGCGTGCGGTCCCAGACCGCGTCCTGCTGAGCTCGAGCCAGAACGGCAATCGCCCTGGCCAGATCGGAGTCGTTCGGCAGCGCCCGATGCTGCTCGGCGTCGGTCCGCAGGATGTTCGCCAGGACCAGGGCGTCGTGGTGGTCGGACTTTTTGCGGGAGACGACATGGCGGTCGCGATAGCGGGCCACAGCCATCGGATTGATGGCGTAGACCCGGCGGCCGGAAGCCCGCAGGCAGGCCACCAGGAGTCCGCGGGAGGTCTCGATCGCGATCGGGATCGGATCGTCCGGGCTGTCGCCGTGCTCGGCGAGCAACTGCAGCAGGTCCTGGAAGCCGGCCGTGTCGTCACTGATCCTGAGCTTGCCGAGCAGTCGGGCGTCGGAGTCGACCACCGCCACGTCGTGGTGGTCCTCCGCCCAGTCGATTCCGCAGGTCACGTGCAACGTGCGCTCCTCTCGAGCCTTCGCTGTCCCTCGGCTTCGAGCCGAGACGGGACCACCCGGCCACCTAATAGAAGCGCTCGCCGGCGCACCACCCCATCAGCCGTCCGTGGCCCCAGCTGAGCCCAGGGGCCTCGCTCTTGTGGAGAGCTCCACGGCTCCGGCTGATCGGGAGGTGGCCCTGGGAACGGCTCGAACCACGGCACGGTACGCCGACCGAATTCGAATCGGCAGAGGCTGGGTCTGCGTCCCTCTTGTCGAAGCGCTCCAGGCGCTGCATACAGACCAGACGTCGCACCCAGCCCCTGCCAGGACTGGCTCAACGGCCAACCCACAGCGCCTATTAGGCATACGACCAGCCCGATCTACGCAAATGGGTCTGCGGCAAGAGGATCGGCGTACGTATCGCCCGCAAGGGCCTCGAATCCAGCAAGCATTTGGGACGCCACCGTTGGGTGATCGAGCGCACCATGTCGTGGCTGTCCGGCTACCGCCGACTCAGCCCCCGCTACGAGCGAAACCCCCGAAGCTACCTGGCCTTCCTCGGGCTCGCAGCCGCACTGTGCTGCTACAAGCGATACGTCCGCCTCACCTCATAGGACGGTCTAAACGGTGGTCATTCCAGGGCTTTGGGTAGTTCACCTCGCCGAAGAAGCGCCCGGCCTGCCGCCAAAGTAGCGTGCACGGCGGGAGCAGTGATCGGGATCGATGACTCACCGCGACGCCGCACGATGCTGATGAAAGCACCTTCGACCTTCCCGTCCACGATTGCTCCGTGAACAAGAAACGGCTTGTGCTCCTCAGGCTGAGGCGGGATGTGCAAAACCACCAAATTCCCTCCCTCAACTGACACCATCTCAATGTCGAGATGGTCCGGCGGTGGATACAAGTGCTGTTCGAGTGCGGTCTGATAATTGCGGAGGGTCCGGCCATCCACCGGCACGGGGCAGATACTACTGATGATCTCGCCACCGGGGACTTTTTTGCCCCGCATACCGACCACAACGATCCCGCCGTGTTCAGCATTAGCAAATCGGGCGACGGCCTGCGCGATGGAAATCTTTCCCGAAGGAGACTGCAGATCGTAGTGGTCCCTTTTTACGTCGAGCCACGGCCCTTCCTCCTGCCCGATCAAAACCTTCCCATGGCCAGAACGAAGAAGATTGAGAGTTGTATCGCGGGTCAGCTCTCCGCTCTCAAAAGCTTTCAACAGAGCTAGAGCACCTTCGCCGACCTTAAAGAAATCGGCCAAGTCTCGTCCACGCGTTGAACAAGATATCTCGATATTCCAGACAGTTGGATGAGTGTAATCAGGGTCCCACGCGACAGACTCCACCGACGTCCTGCAGCGCTGCAGGTAAGGAGTCAGGACGGGCACGAATACATCGGTTGCCACATCCTCATCGATATCATATTCGTCAGAGGCGTGACTGACTGAGACAACCATTTGTCCTGCAGAAAGCCTGAATGAAACAGGCTCTCTATCGGAATACTCCCAGTCAACTGAATCATCACGAGTGACATTAACTACGACGTCGCCACCACCCAGCACCTGCCTCAATGCCTCTTTCAACTCACTAGGGCGCATTCCCTGAAGATCATCGAGGTAGAGGAGGAAGTCATCAGTATCGAATCCGCGACGAGACTGGCCGTCGGCCAAGATGAGTGCGTGTCGATCCCGACTGAACCTAACTGATTTGATTACGGCCATGCGATCTACCCCATCCTGTTGCTCGAACCCGCCGCTAGCTGCTGGTGCCCCGGCGCCGGAAAAGCCGGCGCCGGGGCAGAGCGGACGGGTCTAGGACCGGCAGCAGCGCGGCGTGGAACGCCGCCAGCGCCCGCCCCACCCCTTCGTCGTCCTTGTAGTTGGCGGTTACCGCATCGAACACGTCTCCCGTTGCCTCGGCGAGCGCCTGCTCTGGCCGTCTCGCCAACGGTGCGACAGCAGCTCCCAGGCGGCTGAGCGGCGCGACCAGCCCTGCCGCCGAGAGTGCACTCTCCCGATCCCACTGACTGATCACCTCGGAAGTCCTTCCGATCCCGGCGAGACTCCGGTTAAAGGCCTGATCCTGATTGGACCGCGCCCACTCTGCAGCTCCCTGTGTCACCGCGTGCAAAAGCATGGTCAGTCGCGGCCTCCAGCCGCCCATGAGGTGATCGTTCACACCGCCCGCCGCTTTCAGTGAGAGCACGGCCGCGAGCAGCTCATCTGCCTGCGCCTGCAACTCTGCCCGATCAGCAGCCCCTTGTGCCCGGGCTTCCAGCGACGCGTCAGACCCTCAGTCACCCCGGAGCTGAGACCGAGACGACCAGGCCACCAGCGGCACCGAGCGCCGCCACCACGAGATCATGGTTCATGCCCCTCCTGGCACCCTAAGAGACCCCATATTTCCCCCCACGCACGGTGAGTCGGCCGAACAGCCTGGATTCTTTTCAGGGTGAGGGTCCTGGCGAGGCGTCACGGTGCCACACGATGTCCCGGGGCCGCCTCCGGCCCCGCACCACGCTGCTGCTCCGGTGCGGGACCTCACTCGCGTATCCGCGGGAGGTCAGATGCTCATGCACGCGCTTGTGTGTCCGACGCCGCTTGCGCAGGCACGGTCACAGTGCCTGGTCGTGCGGCGAGCGCCTGGTCGACGAAGTCCCGTACGAGCGCCAGAGTGTCGGGCACCGTGACCTCCTTCGTCCACGTCGTGCTGTGCTGCCAGCATTCCAGCTCGAAGCGGTGTGCCCCGTGGGCGAGTTCCACGTGCCGGGCCCACGGCCGGTATCGGCATGGCCGGCTGCGGTGGCGGTGGCGCTCGCTCACCTCCAGATGCTTCTGGACGAGGGCGACGTGGTACCGGCCGGGCAGAGTCAGCCCTTCCAGGCAGCCCCGGCACTCCAGGAGGTGCAGGGCGGCCCCCTCCTTGTCCTTGAGGAAGTGGCGTGGGGAGCTCTTGCCCTCGAGGGTGTTGCAGCTGCCACACAAAGGCCCGCGCAGATAGCCGTGGTCGTGGCAGTGATCCCACGCCGCCGCCCGGGTCTCGGCACACAGCCGGCACAGGTAGTCGTCGGCACGGATGCTGCGCATGCGGCGCGAGTCGTACAGCACGCCGCGCAGATGTCCGGTGTACCGCTGGAAGGTGGCACCCGAGCACGGCGGACACAGGGTGACGTAGCCGAGCGGAGCCTGCGTGCGCCAGCCGCCCCAGCGAGGGCCCTGCGCGCTGCAGCGGGAGCACGTCCGGGCCCGGCCGACCAGGTCTTCCTCCACCTGCTCCCAGCGGTCCAGGAGCTCAGCGTAGGCCCTCGGCAGAAACAGGCTGCCGCCGGAGTGGATCATCAGATCCAGCGGCCGGGTGTTGGCGATGTTCTGCCGGTGCCTGGCCCCGCTGCGTGCCGCGACGAACTCGTCCCATGTCAGCGTGCCAGGCAGCCCGCTGGCCCCGAGACGTCTCCAGCTGTCGTTCCACTCTTCGTAGGGCAGTGCCTCCTGATGCTTGCGGCGGGCCTCCCAGAACAGCCATGACGCGATCTGGGGCCGCCAGGCGGCCGGCCCGCGGTACCCCATGCCCTGGTCGTCGCCGTCCGCGGCGTCGAAGTAGGCGGGCAGGTGCATCTCCACGACGTCGTCGGCGTCCAGGCGGAAGTCCGCGAACGTCTGGGCCGCGCGGCGAATCTCGCGTTCGTCGTACGTCCACTTCGACTTGTTCTTGAAGCAGCGCACCGCGATGTCGCCAAAGACGACATGGCCGTGACGGCGCACAAGAGCCATGTGCAGGAGGTCGTCCGGGTCCAGCGGAACAGGGGAGCCGGCGGAGATGTCCGCGAAGAAGGTGAGGGCGAGCTTGGGGCTGATCTGGGCCATGGCCGGATGGTGACAGCGGGGTCTGACAACTCCCACCCCGTATTCGTGCAGACGAGCGGTTTATCGTGCGTCCGTTCGGGGGTGGTCCGACCCCGCCTCACGCACCGATAAAGTGATTCACTCGCAGCGAAATACAGGATGGGCCATGACGGCGAATTTCGAACAGGCAGATGGCACCGGTTCCCGCTTCCCTGGGCGGGAACCGGTGCCATCTATCCACCTAGCCGCAAGCCTATTTGTTCATCACTCTGTCTTGAGCGTAGGGGCCACGGACAGGCCGAAATCGGCGAGGGTGGGCGTTCCAGTCGCGATCGAAGACCTCTCCGTGGGCCTCGTTCAGGAGCAGTGACCAGTCGGTTTCACGAACGAATTCCTTGCGCTCGAAATGGGCGCTCCACCACACCAGGTCGGCGTAGGTACGGATGCGTTCGGTCCCGATTTTGTAGGGAATGCCAACTCCGTTGGCCACCCAACGGGTATCAAGGCTGTCGAGCTTGTACCAGCAAGCGTAGTGATGGACTTGCCACTGCGCGGGCCATGGGGCGCCTGGGGAGCCAAAGCTCTCGAGACGGACCTGGTCGTGGATGGTCGCAGCGTCACCCAGCGCTTCCAACTCGCGAGACCGATCAAATCGGTCCAGAGTCCACTGTTCATAGGCTTCGCGTGCAGCTTGGTGTTCGTCCGAGCTGATCCACACCATGCCGGTTTCTGGCTCCACCGTGCCGCCGCAAGAGCCGCACAGTGCGATAAAGTCAGAAGTGCCTTGATTATCCAGGTTTAGTACGTGGCGTCGAGCTTCAGCGTAAGATTCGCCGGTCTCGGCCACCCTCTGTCGGATAGCCTGCTTCCGCTGCCTGTCTTTCGTCATCGCTAGTCCTGCCAGCAGGTTCCCACGCCCCCACTGCGATTTGGAAGACCAGTGCGGACGTTCAGTTCGTGCGAGTCCAAGACCCTTGTCCTCGTTGCCGTTCGCAGCGTGGGTGCAGATCGGCTCGGAAGCGGGCGCACACGGCCGCCACTAGGCGGTGAGCCTAGCATCAATACCAGTGACTTAGCGTCTTTTTCGGGGTCCTGACGTGCGGAAACGTCGACGGGCAGGCTTCTCGGCAGTCGTTAAGTCACCGGTATTGCCGGCGGCACGAGGTCTTTACGGACCCGCCACAGCAGGTCCGCCCCCGTCGCCGCGGCTGTGTGCCACAGGTCCACGCCGTAAAAGCCGCGGTCGGCCAGCAGCAGCATGCCCGGCCGCACAGACACCAGGACCGCCCGGGCCAGAGCCTGCTTTCCGGTGCGCAGAGCTCCGGCCGCAGCGCCGAAGACGGCATGGGTGCCGCACTCCACGAGGCCGACCATGCGCAACTGCGGGCAGCCGACGTCCTGCTCGCCGCGCCCGGAGCGGGGCGGACGGCCGAACACCTCCACGTTCGCCTTCGTGTCGGGCAGATCGAACGTGGTGCCGTCGATCGCGGTCAGCCGCCAGCCGCGATAGAAAGCGCCCTGAGTATCCGGTGTGGCAACCGGACAGCACACCCGCGCAAACAGTTGCCGCAACGGCGCCGCCCCCAGCCGGGACCTGGCTTTCCAGATCGCCGCCGTACTCAGCACCACCCACGATGTGCGCCAACACCTCGCACCCCGTAGCCCCGGGGTCAGCAGCCGCGCGACCTCCTCATAGCTCTGCCCCGAGAACAGGCACATCGCCAGCACGAAGTAGACCACCAGCCGGGCCGGCAACAGCCGGTTCCGCTGCTGCACTCGGCCCGTCTCTGCCAGCACCTCATCCACCAGTGACGGAGGAAACGCCTGTGTCAGCACCCCGACCGCGACCCGGTCCGACAACCGCTCACCAGATGGCTTCAGTTGACCCGCTCTTGGCACATCTACATTGCAGCGAGCTCGCGGTCCCACTTCGCACCGCCGACACGCCGCGGATTCGCGGCTGCCTCCTGGCGCCAGTACTGGTAGTCCTCGACGTCGGACGTCACGGCCTGGGTCCAGAGCTTGCCGCGCCGCCAGAGGAAGTTGAAGAAAAGACACAGATCGGTGGTGTAGTTGCGCTTGGTCTCGCGGGTGTACCTCGAGAACGGAGCGCTTCGTACGTAGAGACCGATCAACTCATCGACCCGGTAATCCGGCGTGAGCAGAATTGGATCCCCTGGCCGTACCCCGGCCAAGGCTTCCCGCTCGGCGAGGTCGTTCCACTCAGCCATCACGGGCAACCGTAACGGGATCTTCACAGGAGCTCGTGGTACCCAAAAGACACGCCACTCTGGCACTAAAGGTTGTCCCGTAACTGCGAGCCGCTGCCCTCCCTCGGCGGTGGGTCGCGACGTGCTCCCTGATCAGCCGAAGATGAGGTCGACGTTCTTGTCCACGCAGGACCGCAGGACGGTGACCAACTGACTGACGTCTTTGATGCGCCGTCGCAGGACAGGGTCGCTGGGGTCCGGCAGACGGTGATCGAGGATTGTTGCTTCCAGACGGGGCAGCATGGCCGCGCATTGAGCGGGCGTGAGGTCGGGGCCATCGTCGTCTGGATGGTTGAGGAGTGGCTCCAGCGTGGTGGAGACGCTGGACCAGTCGCGGTCTCCGCCGAAGCCGTCCATCTCGGCGAGCGCGAACCCCTCGGTCTGGGCCAGCCACTCCCTGAACATCCCGAAGCCGGTGTAGGACCAGGAGGCGTCTGGACTTGTCACGTCGTCGTCACCTGGGAAGAGCATCAGCCCCATCTCGACCACCCTCCTTGCTGGGCGCCCAGGATCGCCGATGGGGGGGTGCCTCTATGTCTTTGGTCAAGTAGGGAGGGTCCTGTGCGGAAATTTCGCAGCCTTGGACGACGTGAAGGCGGGCTGACTACGAGTGCGAGTCCGGGGCGGGTTGATCAGGGCAGATCTTCGTCCGGGTATAGGTATGTGTCGTTCTCGGCGTAGTAGACGACTGCCTCGCATGCCTGTTGCGGGGAAGGAATGGCCCCGTCATGGTGTGCGCGCCAGGTGTCCAGGACGTCGTGGATCAGGGCGGTTTCCAAGAGGTAGGTGCGGCCCTCTGCATCTGGCTGGCCGGTGCCTTCCCGGTTGGCGACAGCCATCGCGTCGCTCTGCGCAGTCCAGGGCTCGCTGGCGAATACGGTCAGACCGTCGTCCTTCTCAGTCAGTTGGCTGATCAGTTCTGCAAGTGTCATGGGTACTCCGGCTCGGCTCATCGGCTAACTGGAGAGTCCCATGTGGCGTGGGGTTCTGGGTTCGTAGAAGGTGCCGTCGCGGAGCATCGCGAAGAGCACGTTGATCCGCTGACGGGCAAGGCGGAGAAGGGCCTGGGTGTGGGTCTTTCCGCGGGCTCGGCATTTGTCGTAGTAGGTGCGGGAGGCGGGATCGTGCAGTGCGGCGAACGCGGACAGGAACATTGCGCGCTTGAGCTGCCGATTGCCGCCTCTGGGCGCGTGTTCGCCGTGTATCGAGGTCCCCGACGACTTCGTCGTCGGGGCGAGGCCGGCGTAGGAGGCCAGGTGAGCGGCGGTGGGGAAGCTGGTGCCGTCGCCGACGGTGACCAGCAAGGTGGCGGCGGTCCTGACCGCGACCCCCGGGATCGAGGTCAGGACCGTGGAAAGAGGGTGAGCCTCCAGCAAGCGCCCGATCTGCGCTTCCAGAGCTCGGCGCTGTTCGTGAACGGCCGCGAGCGAGCGGGCCAGCGACGGGATCACGACGTCGAGGGTGCCGGTGCCCGGGACCACGACGGTCTGCTCGTCGAGCGCGTCGAAGACGTCGTCGATCAGCCGCTGAGCCATGCGCGGGGCCTTGGGCCGGATCAGATCAACCAGCCTGCGGCGTCCGGCTTTGCGCAGGGAGGCCGGAGATCCGTGGCGTTCCAGCAGCCAGGTCACGGCCTGATGGTCCAGGCGCGGCCCGAGGACGCGCTCCAGGCTGGGGTGGAACTGGGTGAGCAGGCCGCGTATCCGGTTGGAGGTGCGGGTGGCCTCGGCCGCAAGGTCCTGGTCGAAGCCGACCAGAACGGTCAGCTCGGCGGTGATCTCGTCGGTCAACTCCAGCGAGCGCAGGGTGTGCGGCATGGTGCGGGCTGCGTCCGCGATCACCGCGGCGTCCTTCGCGTCGGTCTTCGCCTCGCCCGGGTAGAGATCGGCGATCCGCCGCATGGCAAGCCCGGGCAGGTAGGCGACCTTGCAGCCGGTGTCCCGGGCGACCGTCAGCGGCAGGGCTCCGATCGAGGCGGGCTGGTCCACGACGACCAGCACGGTGCCAAACTTCGCGGCCAGCTTGTCGAAGACGGCCCGCAACTTCGGCTCGCTGTTGGGCAGCTGCTTGTCGAAGACCTTCTTGCCGGCCGGGGTGAGCCCGTGCCCGTGATGCGCACTCTTGCCGACGTCCAGGCCGAGGAAGACGCCCACGTCGTCGATGTCGTACAACCTATCCTCCCGAACAGGGCTCGTGCGGTGCTGGTCAGGGCGATGGCGCCGTACGCGCGCATCCACGTTATGCAGACCTGCCGCCGCGAGTTGCCGGGCATTGCGCCCGGCCAGGCGGTAGTCGGACCTCTCATCAGCGTCTCCCACGGCACCCCTCGGGCCCGGTGACACCACCCCCCAGGTCATCCGCTCGACAGGGGGGAACAGTCATGCCGGGCCCGGAGGCCAGCGGTCCTCTTGCAGGACCGCGAAGAAGATAACGGGGGGGCCGTCAGCAATTGAAATGATCTCCGGATGGCTGGTGTGATCACGGCGGTGGAGACGTCCTGGATAGCCCCGTTCACCGGGCTGAGCCCACGCTGCTTCAGCAGGCTGGTGACCGCGGTGCGTCGCGAAGTCGCCAAGGAGCCGCGGCGTGGACGGCCGTGGGGTCTACCACTGGAGGATCGCCTCCTCTTGGTCACGGCCTACTGGCGCACAAACTTGACTTTGCGTCAGCTGGCTCCGCTGTTCGGTGTCTCCAAGTCGGCGGCCTGCCGGATCATCGATGATCTCGGCCCGAGGCTCGCACTTCGGTCCCGCGAGCGGTTCCGTAAGGACACCGTGCTCATCGTGGATGGCACCCTGGTGCCCACCCGGGACCGCTCGATCGCCGAGCAGTCGAAGAACTACCGCTATTCCACGGCTCATCAGGTGGTCATCGACGCCGACACCCGCTTGGTCGTCATCGTCGGCCGGCATCTGCCCGGAAATCGGCACGACTCCCGGGGCTGGGAGGAATCTGGAGCCAAGGATGCTGTGGGCCACACCATGACCGTCGCGGACGGTGGCTACCAGGGAACCGGGCTCGTCATCCCGCACCGCAGGACGAAGGGCGAGGAACTTCCGGCCTGGAAAGAGGAACACAACCGCTCACACAAGCGAGTTCGAGCCCGCGTCGAGCACACCTTCGCCCGCATGAAGAGCTGGAAGATCCTCCGCGACTGCCGCCTCAAAGGCGACGGCGTCCACCACGCCATGCGCGGCATCGCACGTCTGCACAACCTCACCCTCAACGGATAACCGAGAGGGACCTACCAGGGCCGTCAGCATCCGCATCGACAACAAGATCCATTACGGGACAACCTTTAGTGTCCCGCGCCAGTAATCCGTCGGTAGATCTGCCTCGTCTCGGCGGCCGAACTTTGGTCGCCGACCGGGGCGTGTTGATCGTCCGCAGCTCAACCAGAACTACCTAGGAACTTCAGGCGCAGGACACTAGGCCGCCCCCGTTAGATCAGCATCAACATGCCAATCTAATAGGGAACACGTCATGCATCGTCGGAAGTCAGTGGCCGGTGTTGAGCCGGCTGATCAGTTGCCGGTTGGCGGCCCGTGCGGCCTCAAGCTCCTGGTTGCGTTCCTCCAACTGGCCGGTGAGGTCGACGGTGTGCTGTTCGAGCGCGGTGATGCGGCGCTTGAGCTGGTCGATGTCGTCGGGGCCGCCGAGTCCGGAGTCCCTCCACGCCTGTTCGCCGAGGAGTTCGGAGAGTTTGTTCTCCAGGTTGCGGATTCTTGCGGTGAGGCGGGCGGCGCGGTCCTGGGCGTTAGCCAGGTCGGCCTGGAGCGAGGCGCGGGTAACCTGGGGGCCTGCGGTGCCGGCCCGCGGCTCGGTTTCGGCGGCATGGACCTGGGCGAGCAGGTCCTTGTGGCGGTAGAGGAACGCGCGGTCGACGCCTGCCTGGCGAGCGATGCCGGAGACGGTGATGGGCGTGCCGACTTTAACGGCGGCGGCGACGGCGTTGATGACGCGCTGGCGGCGGCGTGCGGAGTCCGCCTGGCGGCCGTCGGCCATGGCTGTGGTGGTCATGAGGTCCTGTCCGGTCGGAAGTCGACGAGTGGCTGGCGCACGGAGGGCAGTCCGAGGTGGACGACGTTGTTGCGGGCCCCTCGCACCACCGCGGTGGCCTGCTCGATTTCGGTGCGCTCCTGTTTGGAGAGCGCGTCGACGGAGTCCTTCACCCGGCCGATCAGACGGCGCACGCGGCGGATCTCCTCGTCGGAGGGCATCGCCTCTGCCTTCGCCCAGGCGTCGGCGTCGATCACGGCTGCCAGGCGCTCGCGGTTGCGCAGCAGGTCGGCGAGGTAGGCCTCCAGGTCCGGGAGGTAGGAGACGTCGGTGCTGAAGTGGCCGCAGCCCACGCAGCGGAAGCGGACCGGGCAGTCGTGGCCGCCCGCGGCGACGTTGGAGGGTTCGCTGCACAGCCCGTACGGGACGGCGACCTCGCCGACGGCTCGGCGCAGGCGCTCGGTGTCGAGCAGGGCCTTCGCGGTGCGCCAGATCCGGGTGCCGTGGCGGTCGAACTGCATGGCGATAACCCGTTCGACGGCCTCGCGGCGCCGTTGTTCCCCGACCCGGTAGTACTGCTGCGTGGTGACGGCCTCCTCGTGGTCCATGAGCTGCTGCAGGACATCCGGGGGAACACCGGCGTCGGCGTGGCGCTGGGCATAGGTGTGGCGGTAGGCGTAGAGGAAGATCTTGCTCTTGTCGAACTCCAGCAGGTGTGTGACAGGCTGCCCGTCGACTTCGACCTTGGTCGGCATCCGTAGTTGCGGCAGGTTCTCGACCCAAGCCCGGTGCAGGGACTGCAGGCGCGGGACGCTGATGGGGCGGGTGCCGTCCAGGCAGCGGTAGGACGTCGGCAGGAGCATCAGTCGGCCGGTCGGGGTGTTCGGGTACTTGGCGCGCACACGGTCCTGCTGGGCGGTGATCAGGCCGGCCGTCGCCTCGGCGATCGGCAGGCGCCGACCGTAGCGGTGGGACTTGAAGTTGTCGTAGACCAGCACCGGCTTGCCCGCCCCGTCGCGCTCCAGGCAGCCGAAGGCGAGCTGGCAGATCTCCACCGGGCGGCGTCCCGTATCGATGGCCAGCTCGACAGCGAGCCGGATCTCGCGCTCGTGTCCCTGCTCCAGCCACGGCAGATGCGCACACAGGGCCTGCATGACCTCGATGGGCAGGTCGTGCCCGACCTCGTCCTCATCCGGGACGGCCGGAACGTCGTCCACACCAAGCGCGAAGTCGTCCGCGAGCCCGTGTAGAAGCTTGTTCGGGCGGGTCAGGCCCATTGCCCGCATCCGCGCCAGCATCCGGCGCAAGTCGACGCACTGCTCCCGCCGGGTCTTGAGCGTGACCTCACCCTGCTGTTCGAGGTAGGCCATACGGTTGAGGTAGGCGACGATGTCGTCGCGGCCCAGGAGTCCGAGGTGCTCTCCCCGGTCGGGGCGCTGCAGCCGCAGGCTCTCCGACAGGCGGTTCAGGGCGCGGACGTGGGCCTGGATGGCGGTGCCGACGTTGCTGCCGCGGCGGCGCGGCATGTCGTCCAGCGCCCAGTGCTTGGCGGCCTCCCGCAGCCAGGGCTGGCTGATCCTGGCGAAGTGCAGCCAGCCGGTCTGCCCGAAGGCGAGCAGGTCCCAGACGTCCTTGCGGCGCTCGCTCTCTGGGGACATCCGGGCGCGTTCGCAGCCCCGGACGATCGTGGTACGCAGCTGGCGGTTCAGGCTGCTCAGGCCTTCGACGGGAAGGTCCTCGACCGCGGTGACCTGGCGCTCGCGCAGCAGGTCGCAGAAAGGGCGGAACTTGTAGTAGCAGGTGCGCGCGCCGTCGCGCACGCGCTGCTGGAGGCCGAGGACGACCTCCGCGACGACGCGCTCCGGCAGTCCCCGCAGGTTTACTTCCCGGCCCACGTCGATGGGCGCGGCGGTGCGCCGCCAGTGTTCCTCGTCGACCGTGCCGTACCGCCGCCGCAACTCCCGCAGGCGGCAGTCGTGGGCCATGCAGTACGGCGACCTTTCTCCGGCCCGCTGCCGCACACACGCAACGGTCTCGCACAGCCCGAACGACGGCAATGGCCCGGTCTCGGGATGGGCGAGGAAGTCCTCCAATGACAACTTCAGTACGGTGATCCGCCGGTAGTGGTGAGCGGCGCACAGCTGCTTCTGCGACGACCGCCACGCCCGCGGACAGTTCGGCACGACGCACTGTCCGTCGCCGACGTAACGGACTTGCCTGGCCTGGGCCGTTTTCAGGTACTCATCGATAGGCAGACCGCTGCGCTTCCAGCGCGGCCGGCAGCCCGAACACAGGCCGCACGCGTAGGTACTGCCCCTGTCGCATCCTGGATTGATGCAGGCGCGGGTACCGAGCTGGGGGTGCTCCCGGGGGAAGTGGAGCACGCGAACCTCCGGGTCCCAGCCCAGCAGGTCCAGGAAGCACTTCTCGACCGCCAGCCACAGCGCGGCGGCGATCGGATCACCGCTCCCGGTGCCGGTCCGGGCCAGCAGGGCGGCGGTCACCGGGTGCCCTCGGCGGTCAGCTCACGCGGGCTGGCGACCCGCTCAACCGCTTCCCGCAGGCGGGTGGGTGCCGGGTGCAGGTACGGCTGGGCGGAGGCCGGGTGGTTCTGGCCCAGCAGCGCCTGGATCTCGTCCAGGGTGCCGCCGGCATCCGCCACGTTGCTCGCGAACCCGTGCCGCATCCGGTGCGGCGCGACCGGCCCTTCCAGGCCGGCCCGGCGGGCGAGGGCCTCGACGAGGTCGCCGATCGCGCCGGGGGTGACCGGTGATCCCAGCGGGGCGCGGAACAGGTTCACCAGCAGGAAGTCGCTGCCGCCCGCGCCGAGCCGCTCGTGGCGTTCGGCCCCGTACTGGTCGAAGGCCTGGACCACCAGGAAGTCCACCGGCTGCACCCACCGGCGCCGCGACTTCGACCACGCACCGTTCGAGTTCTCCCGGCGCACCACGTGCAGGTGTGCACCCTCCGACGCGCAACCCAGCACGCGTGAGTCCATCAAGAGGTGGCAGTCCTCCCGGCGCAGTCCCGCCACTTGGCCGCGGCGCAGCCCAACCCGGGCGAGCAGGAGCACGATCAGGCGGTCCCGGGCGTTGCGGCACGCCCGAAACATCGCCACCACCTGCTCGTCGCTGGTCCGGTCCACCTCCGACACCGGCTCCTGGAGACGATGGCGGGCCTTCAGACGGTAGGCCAGCCCGGTCCCTTCACCCCGCGCCTCCTGCGGCAGGCTCCGGGTGTCGGCGAGCTCGTAGATCACGCCCAGCACCCAGTCGGGCGCCGCGCCGTCGCGGATCGCGTGCGCGAGAAACCCCCGGACCCCGGTCAGGATCCGGTTGATCCGGCGCTCACCGCGCACCGGCTCGGCTCCCGGCCCCATCCGCACCGTGCCGATGCTGCCGTCGGGCTCGATCGGGGTGTACTTCAGCCACACCATGAACAGGCCCAGGTCCTGCGCCGCCTCCTGCCACCGTCGCCCCGTCCGCAAGCACCAGGAGAGGTACAGGGCGGCATCACCGGCGTAAGCCTTCGTGGTCAGCTCCGCACGGTTCTGGCCGAAGCGCAGATGGCGAAGCCACCGGTCCGCCGGACATACCACCTCCATGCGGTCATCGATGACCGTCCAGTAGCGCGTCCCGGACGGCATCCGTACTGGAAATGCTCGCACTTCTCACCTCTGGCTCTGTGACTTCAGCAACGACCAGCCACAGAGCGACACCCCCTGAGAACCGGCTCCCGGCTCCCAACGAGGAGACATCCCCCGACGTCACGCCACAGGACCATGACCCCCTGAGAACGGGAACGGCGAATCGGGACGGGACGTGATGGAACGTCTGCGCCCGCTCGCACAGCTGCTGCGGACGGCCTGCGGACGTCTCGACGTTCCGGTGATCGAGGCACTATGCATCTCCGACGGCCGTTTCTGGACCTACACCTGCCCAGGTCAGGGATGCTGCCCGGCGGAAGGCACCTCGATGGGGCTGCCGGGCACGTCCGTCCTTGCCGCCGCCGCGACGTACGCGGGCCTTCAGGTGCGCGGATCCCTGAAGGACCTGACAGCCAGGTTTCTTCCCTGGGAGTCCACCGCCGCGCTGGGCCAGGAGGTGGCGCTGGACACGGCCAGCATGGCTCTCGTACCGAGGATCCTGGAGGACGACAGCCGAGCCGAGGTGGCCGAGGAGGTCCTCGCACTGGCCCGGCGGATCAAAGACCGGTTCGCGGCGGCCTTCCCCGTGTCGGGCACGCGTCCGTCGGACCTGCGCGACGACGGACTCCTCGAGAACGACGAGGCCGCCACGCTGATTCTCGGCCTGCAGGACCGCACCACCCGTGACCGCGCCGCGCAGTGGATGGAGGGCGACGAGGCCGCCCCGGCGCTGTGCCTGTGGCGGGCACTGGCCCGTCGCTGCGTCGGCCCCTACCGCGAGCACGCAGCGGCACCCCTCACCCTCGCGGGATGGGTCGCCTGGTCCATGGGCGACGAACTGGAGGCACGGGAAGCGCTCGCCATGGCGCTCGGCGCCGATCCCGACTATCTGTTCGCCCGCCTTCTCCACCAGGCATGCAATGAAGGACTGGATCCGGAATCCGTCCGGCGCTGTCTGCGCGCCGAGCGCACGGACCACGGCCCGGCCGACACGGAGCGGCCGATCGACTCCGGCAGGCCACTGCCGGAGGACGGCCTGACGGTGCCCGGTTCCGCCCGGGAACCGGCCGGCCCGAAGACGACCGGTTCCCACACGCCGGACACCCCGCCCTTGGCGCCTGGCGCTCGGCGTCGCCGCAGGCCCCGACCGGCCGCGATCGGCGGCGGCCGACCGGGCCGTCGAGGTCCCGGGACCTCGAACAGCCAAGGGTGCCGCCCGGCGGCCGGTGCCTCACCGGCCGGGGACCGGCCACGGCGAGTGGCGGACCGGGCGGACGGCCGGCCGCGGAGGCGGGGCGACAGCGAGCAGCACGGTGCCGGGGAGGACTCGTGAGCGGCTGGGGCACAGCACGGTGGAACAGGTCCGGGACGAAGTCCGGCCGACATGCTCGGCCGAGGCGGGGCGGGGTTTCCGACGCGGCGGGCCGCGTCCCCATCCCACCGCTGCCGGACGGCGCGTTCTCCGCCGGGCCCGGTCACCTTCCTAGCGGTCACCTTCCGAGCGGTCGGCGACCACTCGACCGGTGCTCGTGCAACCGGTGGGCTGCCCCACCGCCATTCGGTCGGCTTCCTGGGCACATGCGTGACCCCGGACAGGGCTGTCCCGTTCACCTGAGTGGCGGAATCCCTGGCCGGATTGCGCCGCCGCAACGCCCGCGACCCCGCGGAGCCCCCACCCGGAGCGGAGCGCGCTCCAGGCGCACCGAGCGCGGAGGAAGCCACCCCATGCCCATGCCTCATCCGTCCTCGGCACCCGACGGCGGCCGTCCGACCGGGCACGAGCCCGTGCAGCCCGCCGGACGCGGGGGCGCTCCGGCAGCCCCACGCCCGGGCCGCGACGCGGGTGCGCCCTTCGTCCCGGCAGGGCGCGGACCCGGCACTCCCCGGACGTCCCTTCCCGTGCCGGGCCGGCCGGCGGACCTGCCGCCGGCCCACACCACCCTGATCTGTGCCGCCCTTCCCGGACTGGTGATCTCGACGGAGGAAGGACAACTGACCGGCCGCGGCCTCGAGGGCTTCTACATGGCGGGCCGACGGACTCTGTCCCGCTGCCTGGTCCGGGTCGCGGGCCGGGAACCGCTCGCGATGCAGGCCCGGATGCTCGCGGCCGACCGGGCCCGCTTCGTGGGCACGCTGCGCGCCGCCCCTGACACCGGTCCGGATCCGGACGTGGTCGTCGAGAGAACCCGCCATGCGGAGGGCATCGAACGGATCACCCTGCGCAGCTCGGCCCTTCGGGCCCTGCGGCTGCCCGTCGAGGTCGCCCTCGGGACGGATCTCGCGGACCTGGGCGACGTCGCCTCGGGACGGGGAGGGCCCGAACTGCCCGCCACTGTCCACGCCGCCGGCCTGCGCTGGTCCTGCCCCGCCGGCCACGTGACCGTCTCCGCCGACCCGCCGCCCACCGACGCCCTGGCCTCGGCGGGGATGCTGCGCTGGGAACTCGAACTGCCACCGGGCGGCACCCTCACCGTGGAACTGCGCATCAGACCGGACGGTCAGGGGCCGGTCAGGGCGGTGGGCCGCGGCGCGGCGAGCCCGTTCGCCGAGGCCCGGGTGCTGAGCGACGAGCCCGGAACCGAAGCGCTTCTGAGCATCTGTGTCGATGACCTGCGGGCCCTGCTGCTGCGCGACCCCCGGCATCCGGCCGACACACACCTCGCGGCGGGAGCGCCCTGGCGCTGCGGACTGGCGCCGGCCGAGGCGCTGGCCGCGGCCCGGATGACCCTGCCGCTCGGCACGCGTCTCGCCGCGGGCACGCTGCGCACCCTCGCCCGCACCCAGGTCGCCGGTCCGGGACCGCACTCCGGACTGATTCCGGGACCGCTCCGTGACAGCGGGCCGCACCTGCCGCCGGGCTGCACGGCGACCGAGGCGACCCTGCTGTTCCCGGTCCTGCTCGCGGAGGCCTGGCGCTGGGGGCTGGCCGAGCGGGAGGTGGAGGAACTGCTGCCCGCGGCCGAGCGGTGTCTGGAATGGCTGCGGACCACGGTCGGCGACGGCACGTATCTGCCCGACCCGCAGCCGGGCGGACCGTTCCGCTGCGAGACGCAGGCACACGCGCATCGCGCGGCCCTGCTCGGCGCCGGTCTGCTCGACGCGCACGGTCGGACCGGTGGCACGGGGCTGCGGCAGTGGGCCCAGGCGGTGCGGGCGGCGTTCCGTGACGACTTCTGGGTCGAGGACCTGACCGGTGGCCGACCGGCCGCCGCCCGTACCCAGGACGGGCGCCTCGTGCCCCAGCTCGGTTCGGGCACAGCCCATCTCCTCGACACCGGCTTGTCGGGTTCGGGAGAGACGGCTCCCGGTCTGCTCGACAAGGCGCGGACCGAACAGCTCGCGCGGCTCCTCGGCAGCCCGGCCATGGACTCGGGCTGGGGGCTGCGCAGCCTCGGGGCGAATGAGGCGGCGTACAACCCGTTCGGTCATCGCAGCGGGGCGGTGCGTGTCCACGAGACGGCCGTCGCCGTCACGGGACTCGCCGACGCGGGCCACGAGAAGGAGGCCGGCTCGCTGCTGTGCGGCCTCCTGGCCGCGGCCGAGTCCTTCGGCGGCAGACTGCCCGAGATGTACGCGGGGGAGCAGCGCACACGGGGGAGCGCACCGCTTCCCCATCCGGCCGCCTCCCGGCCCGCGGCCACCTCGGCCGCCGCCGGGGTGATGCTGCTCTGCTCCCTGGCCGGCATCCGCCCCGATGCGCCCGCGGGCACGGTGACCCTGCGCCCGTTCCGGGCCGCGCCCCTGGGAGAGATCGTGCTGACGGGCCTGAGGATCTCGGGCGCTCCCTTCTCCGTGCGCGTCAGCAGACTCGGGCTCGCCATGGTCGAGGAAGCGGGCGACGGACTGCAGTTGGGGGTATGACGTCGCGGTACGCGTACCTGACCGGCAGCACAGCCGACAGGGCTGCCGGTCAGAAACGGAAGTCGATCAACCATGGACCGGGCTCTCGAAGGAGGTGTTTATCGTCAGGAAGACGACTATGATCGCGGCATGCCCTACGACCCGTCAGCCTTTCCGCCCTTCGCCGTGACCGTGGACCTGGTCGTACTGACCGTGCGCCGCCATGCCCTGTGCGCGTTGGCGGTACGGCGGGGCGAGCAGCCGTTCCAGGGGCGATGGGCACTGCCCGGCGGCTTCGTACGCACCGACGAGGACCTGGCCCAGGCCGCGGCACGCGAGCTGGCCGAGGAGACGGGCCTGTGCGCCCACGACCCCTCCGTGCCCGCACAGGACAACGGCGCACACCTCGAGCAGCTCGCGACCTACGGCGACCCCAAGCGTGACCCCCGGATGCGTGTGGTCAGTGTCGCGCATCTCGCCCTCGCCCCCGACCTCCCCGCTCCCCGCGCGGGTGGCGACGCGAACAGCGCGCGCTGGGCACCGGTCGAGGAACTGCTGCAGCAGGGCGGGTACGGGCGGGACGGGGAACAGGCGGCGCCCCTCGCCTTCGATCACGCTCAGATCCTCTCGGACGGCGTGGAGCGCGCCCGGTCCAAGATCGAGTACTCGTCTCTGGCGACCGCCTTCTGTCCGACCGAGTTCACCGTCGGTGAGCTGCGCCGCGTCTACGAGGCCGTGTGGGGCGTGGTGCTCGACCCGCGCAACTTCCACCGCAAGGTGACCGGTACGCCGGGCTTCCTCGTGCCCACCGGGGGCACGACCACACGCCAGGGCGGCCGCCCCGCCCAGTTGTTCCGCGCGGGCGGCGCCACGCTGCTCAACCCGCCGATGCTGCGCCCCGAGGTCTGAGGGAGGCGGCGAACACGGTTCCGGGCCCACGGGCCCCGGCGTGCTCGCCGGACCTGCGAGGCCCGCCGGAGGTGAGCCGCATGGCGCCCGGAAAATCCGAAATGTCGCGCTATCTTGCTGTGAGTGATCCAGGCCATCGGACTGACCAGCAATATGCGCAAGGCGCGTCCGCCCGCCGTCGACGACGTGTCCTTCGAGGCACGCGCGGGCCACGTCACAGCGCTCGTCGGAGCCCCGGGCGCGGGCAAGACGACGGCGCTGAGACTCATGCTCGAACTCCAGCGGGGCCGCGGAATCACCTACTTCCGAGGCAGGCCGTTGCATCGGATCGCCCATCCCTCGCGCGAGGTCGGCGTACTCCTGGGCGAGGTGCCGGGCCATCCGGCACGTACGGTCCGCGGTCAGCTCCGCATGCTGTGCGCCGCCGCCGGGGTACCCGTGCGCCGCGCGGACGAAGTCCTCGAAGTGGTCGGGCTCGTCAGCCTGCGGGACGAGAGTCTGGGCACACTGTCCCGCGGCATGGACCGCCGGCTCGGACTGGCCTGCGCGCTCCTGCCCGACCCTCACACCCTCGTGCTCGACGGCCCCTCGGACGGCCTGTCCGTCAGGGAAGGACGATGGCTGCACGGGATTCTGCGCGCCCACGCGACCCAGGGCGGCACGGTGCTGTTCACGACGGACGACCCCAAGGAGGCCGCGCGAACCGCCGACCGGGTCGTCACCCTGGAGCAGGGACGCCTGGTCGCCGACCAGAAGGCCGCGGAGTTCGCCCGCACCCGGCTCCGGCCGCGCGTGGCCGTCCGCAGTCCGCACGCCGCCCGGCTCGGCTCCCTCCTGACCAAGGAAGCCCGCACGGCGCGGCGCTCCGTGGAAGTCGTGCGTGAGGAGGGCAACCGGCTCTCGGTGTACGGCAGCACCTGCGCCGACGTCGGCGAGACGGCCTTCCGGCACGGCATCCTCGTACACCAACTCGCCGACGAGACAGGGGACATGGGTCTCGCGGCGGCTGCGGCGTCCTCGGACGAGGGCGAGCATCCCGCCGACGAGCCGGGCACTGCCGACACATCAGGAGCGGACGCCTTGTCCGCCCTTCCGCCCCCCATCGCCGTACGCCAGGCCCGGAGCCCGCTGCGCCCCCTGCGCTACGAACTGCGCAGGGCCGCCGGTGTCAGCACCGGCTACCTCACCGCCGCCGCTGTTCTCGTCACCTCGGTCCTCCTGTCCGTCCTCCTGGCCAGAATCGGTCACACGCCTCAGCCGCGCCTGCTGGCAGCGTGGCCGCGCGAACTCCCGCTCCCGCCTGCCGCGCTCGGCGCCGGGCTGCTGGGCGCCGTCGCCTTCGGCGAGGAGTTCCGCCACCCCGCCCTGGCCGCGGACCGCGGCACCGTCCCGCGCAGGCTGGGACTGCTGACCGCCAAGCTCCTCGTCGCCTCGGCCACCGCGTTGATGCTGGCGTTCCTCACCGTGGGATGCGACCTCGAAATGCTCTACCTCGTCTACGGACGGGAGCTCACCGGAGTTCCGTCGGACTGGCTCTCACTGAGCGCGAGTTGGTTCGGCCTCGTGATGGGCTGCGCGTGGGCGGGCGTGCTGGCGGCCGGCATCTTCCGGTCCACCGCCGCCGGGCTCGCGGCGGTCCTCGCCGTGCCGGTCATCGTCGTACCCCTCGTACAAAAGGTTCTGTGGGGGCCGTCTGTGCGGTCGGCAGCCGGATTCCCGGAGCGGCTTCGGGAACTGGTTCTCGTGCAGTGGCCGTTCGGCGGGGAGCGCTACCTGGCTGCCGGTGTGCGGGTACTGGCCCAACCCGTGGGCGGGGCACTGCTGTTGTCGCTGACCGCACTGCTCTGCGCATATCTGCTCACGACCCTGCGGAGCCGAGTCCGATGACGACCGTCCGCACCCTTCCGTTCTCCCTGTGCGCACAACTCCCCGAAGAACGCCCATTTCTTTCCGATAAGGCGTCAATTGCGACGGTGTGAGCGATCACCCTTTCGTGTGCTTTTCACCAAAGACCTCAAGGCAGTTGGAGTAGGCGCCGACAAAAGACCCGTGAGTACCCTTGCGCAGACCATGATGACCGCCGCCCGTTCCTCAGACTCCGGCCTCGCCGGACCGGGCGAACTCGACCGTTACCCCTATGCCGACGCGTCCGGTGCCGACCGCGTCGGCCCTCCTGCGTGGGAGAGCGCCGAACCGGAGCTCGGCCGTGTCGGCCGACGCGCCACCGGCAGCCGCGGACGCGGACTGCACGGCCAGCTCGTCCAGCAGCTCGGCCAGATGATCGTCTCCGGAGACCTCGGCGCGGACCGTCCGCTCGTGCCCGAGGAGATCGGCCAGCGGTTCGAGGTCTCCCGGACCGTCGTCCGTGAGTCCCTCCGCGTACTGGAGGCCAAGGGGCTGGTCAGTGCCCGCCCGAACGTCGGCACGCGCGTGCGTCCCGTCAGCGACTGGAACCTCCTCGACCCGGACATCATCGAATGGCGAGCCTTCGGGCCGCAGCGGGACGACCAGCGGCGCGAGCTGAGCGAGCTCCGCTGGACCATCGAGCCGCTCGCCGCGCGCCTCGCGGCCGGACATGGACGTGAGGAGGTCCAGCAGCGGCTCGGCGACATGGTCGAGATCATGGGCCACGCCATGGCACAGGGTGACGCACTCACCTTCGCGCGTGCCGACTCCGAGTTCCACTCGCTGCTCATCCAGCTCGCGGGCAACAGGATGCTGGAACACCTCTCGGGGATCGTGTCGGCGGCGCTCCAGGTCTCCGGTGGCCCGGTCGCCGGCTGTGACCGGCCGAACGAGGCCTCGCTGGGTCACCACGCGCGCATCGTCGACGCCCTCGCGGCGGCCGACGGTGCGGCGGCCGAGTCGGCCATGCGGCAGCTCCTCACCGTCCACCCCGAGGTGGAGCGTGTCGTGCCCGCGCCGCGCGAGCACTGATCGCGCGCCGAGGGTGACGCGGTCCGGGGCGCGTGTGCGTCCGTGGCGGCGTCGGACCCGTGAGTCATCACCCGTCGGGATCTCGCCAAATCCTTCGTGGATGAGGTGAGGTCCCGACGGTGCGACCGGTCGGCGGATCATGAACTAACCTGGATTGATATGATCTGTCATCTTTTGGGCACTTACGGGGTGTGACTCGGGCCACGCAGATTGGGCGTAACGCTCTTCGGAGCAGCGCGATGACCTAAGAGGTGATAGCCGAGGAAGGAATACAGACGCCGTGTGTGGCGCTGTGCATCTTCCCGGCCCCCGCCCGCGC
The DNA here is from genome assembly GCF_036063235.1 of Streptomyces sp. NBC_00386. Taxonomy (NCBI): domain Bacteria; kingdom Bacillati; phylum Actinomycetota; class Actinomycetes; order Kitasatosporales; family Streptomycetaceae; genus Streptomyces; species Streptomyces sp. NBC_00386. The sequence goes on along the minus strand of NZ_CP107950.1, from coordinate 2,632,995 downwards.
CGTCGGCCCATCCCCAGTCGGCGGTCGTCGGTTCCTGTCCGCAGTGGACGGGGCCGGAAGCCGTTTTTCAACGTTCCGAGAGGTTGTTCGTGTCGGCCAGCACATCCCGTACGCTCCCGCCGGAGATCGCCGAGTCCGTCTCTGTCATGGCGCTCATCGAGCGGGGAAAGGCTGAGGGGCAGATCGCCGGCGATGACGTGCGTCGGGCCTTCGAAGCTGACCAGATTCCGGCCACTCAGTGGAAGAACGTACTGCGCAGCCTCAACCAGATCCTCGAGGAAGAGGGTGTGACGCTGATGGTCAGTGCCGCGGAGCCCAAGCGCACCCGAAAGAGCGTCGCAGCGAAGAGTCCGGCCAAGCGCACCGCCACCAAGACCGTGGCGGCCAAGACGGTGACCACCAAGAAGGCCACCGCCACGGCGGCTCCGGCTGCCCTCGCCGACGATTCGGCTGAGGACGCCTCCGCAGGCAAGCCCACCGCAGCCAAGAAGACGACGGCGAAGAAGGCCGTCGCCAAGAAGACGGTCGCCAAGAAGACGGCGGCCAAGAAGACGAGCGCCAAGAAGGACGACGCCGAGCTCGTCGACGACGAGACGGCCGAGGAGACCCCGGGCAAGGCCGGTGCGGAGGAGCCCACCGAGGACGGCGCCCAGGGCTTCGTCCTGTCCGACGAGGACGAGGACGACGCGCCCGCGCAGCAGGTCGCCGCCGCCGGTGCCACCGCCGACCCGGTCAAGGACTACCTCAAGCAGATCGGCAAGGTCCCGCTGCTCAACGCCGAGCAGGAGGTCGAGCTCGCCAAGCGCATCGAGGCCGGTCTGTTCGCCGAGGACAAGCTGGCCAACGCCGACAAGCTCGCCCCCAAGCTCAAGCGTGAGCTCGAGATCATCGCCGAGGACGGCCGCCGCGCCAAGAACCACCTTCTGGAGGCCAACCTCCGTCTGGTGGTCTCCCTGGCCAAGCGCTACACCGGTCGCGGCATGCTCTTCCTGGACCTCATCCAGGAGGGCAACCTCGGTCTGATCCGCGCGGTCGAGAAGTTCGACTACACCAAGGGCTACAAGTTCTCCACGTACGCCACTTGGTGGATCCGTCAGGCGATCACCCGCGCCATGGCCGACCAGGCCCGCACCATCCGTATCCCGGTGCACATGGTCGAGGTCATCAACAAGCTCGCACGCGTCCAGCGCCAGATGCTCCAGGACCTGGGCCGTGAGCCCACCCCGGAGGAGCTGGCCAAGGAACTCGACATGACCCCCGAGAAGGTCATCGAGGTCCAGAAGTACGGCCGTGAGCCCATCTCTCTGCACACGCCGCTGGGCGAGGACGGTGACAGCGAGTTCGGTGACCTCATCGAGGACTCCGAGGCTGTCGTGCCGGCCGACGCGGTCAGCTTCACGCTCCTCCAGGAGCAGCTGCACTCCGTACTCGACACCCTGTCCGAGCGTGAGGCGGGTGTCGTCTCGATGCGCTTCGGTCTCACCGACGGTCAGCCGAAGACCCTCGACGAGATCGGCAAGGTGTACGGCGTGACCCGTGAGCGGATCCGCCAGATCGAGTCCAAGACCATGTCGAAGCTGCGTCACCCGTCGCGTTCCCAGGTGCTGCGCGACTACCTCGACTAGGCCTCGGCTGCATGTCGGCGAGGGCCCGACCTCCTCTGGGGGGTCGGGCCCTCGCCGTATGCGCGGAGTGCGTGCCCTCGCTCGCTGGATCACTCTGGGTGTTCCAAGACCCTCCCAGTGTGAGGAGCGCGCATGCGCCGTCCCTACGCCCCGACCCTGGCCCTTGCGGCCGCCACAGCGGTGATATCACTGACGACCCCCGCCCTGGCGTCCTCCGACAGCGTTGTCATAGGAAGCCGTCCGGTCCGGATCTCCGAGAGCCCGTGGACGGTCGCACTGTCCAGTCGTGACCGGTTCGGGGGTACCCGCGCGGGACAGTTCTGCGGAGGAGTGGTCATCGGCCCGACCACGGTCCTGACCGCGGCCCACTGCCTCGGCGAGGATGTGCTGGGGGCGCCACCGCGCGACGCGGGCGATCTGAAGGTCATCGCCGGGCGCGGGGACCTGACGTCCGAGGACGGCAAGGAGATCCCCGTACGAGACGTCTGGGTCAACCCGCACTACGACAGTGATACGAACGCCGGGGACTTCGGCGTACTGACGCTCGCCGAGCCGCTGCCGGCCTCCTCCGTGATCCGTATGGCCGCCTCGGGGGACCGGGCGTACGAGCCGGGGACCGCCGCCGTCGTCTACGGCTGGGGCGACCTGACGGGCGGCGGCGACTATGCGAGCAGCCTGCGTGCCGCCGACGTGCACGTGCTTCCCGACGCCGCGTGCGAGCGGGCCTACCCCGGCGACGAGTCCGGGACCTACGACGCGGCGTCCATGGTCTGCGCGGGAGAGCCGGCGGGCGGCCGTGACGCCTGCCAGGGGGACAGTGGCGGGCCGCTGGTCGCCCAGGGCCGTCTCATCGGCCTGGTGTCCTGGGGGAGCGGCTGTGGGCGTGCGGAGAGCCCTGGTGTCTACACGCGGGTGTCAGAGGCTGTCCAGGCGCTGAACGCGGGCCGCTGAGACCTCTCGGCGATGCGATACGAGTGCGGGCGGTCACACCCTGTATCCAGGGTGTGACCGCCCGCACACCGGCCTGTCGCCGGTACCCGCTCGTCGTTGATGCGAAGGGTCAGCGATCTTCGTCGTTGACGCTCTCGGGAACGGACGTGAGCCGCTCCGTCTCGTCCTGTATCTCAGCGGCGATCTTCTTGAGTTCCGGCTCGAACTTGCGACCGTGGTGGGCGCAGAAGAGCAGTTCTCCGCCGCTCAGGAGGACGACGCGCAGATATGCCTGGGCGCCGCAACGGTCGCAGCGGTCAGCGGCCGTCAGCGGGCTCGCGGGGGTCAGAACAGTAGTCACGTCGCCTCTTCTCTAGCTCGACGAGCTGTCGTACCAGGGTCAACATCCAACCAGGCCGAAAACGTTCCCGCTCGCGGCTTTTCCTCGAAATTTTCTTTCGAGCCAGCTGTCTGCTGCCGGTTGGCGGCGAATGAGCCGTATTGCGTGTCTTTGTGTCTGTACGGGTTCGCGCTGTCTGTCGGGTGTCGGTCCTCCCGGCTGGATTGCCGGTTGTTCATGAGGACGTGCCCGGAGCCTAAATGGTTCATGCCTCGAAGGGAACGTGATATGTACTTCACTCCATCGAGGGATCGAACACCCATGCGATCCTGGACTAGGGTGAGTTCATGCGAGGGTGGTGCTACAACGGCTCTACCAGGCCTCGGTACCCTCTGAACGGCGACCGAAGCCGGGCCCTTACCCAAAAGGGTCTCCCATGAAATTCAGCGAGGAGCGAACCGCGTGACCGCCGATACGTCCGTGCCGTCCACAGCGCTGCTGACCGGAGCAGACCGTGACGGTTCCAACTACACCGCGCGGCACCTGCTCGTCCTTGAGGGGCTCGAGGCAGTGCGGAAGCGCCCGGGCATGTACATCGGGTCGACCGACAGCCGTGGCCTGATGCACTGCCTGTGGGAGATCATCGACAACTCGGTGGACGAGGCCCTCGGGGGCTACTGCGACCACATCGATGTGACCCTGCACGACGACGGCTCCGTCGAGGTGCGGGACAACGGCCGCGGCATCCCCGTCGACGTGGAGCCCAAGACCGGCCTCTCCGGCGTCGAGGTCGTCATGACCAAGCTGCACGCCGGCGGAAAGTTCGGCGGCGGCTCGTACGCGGCCTCCGGCGGTCTGCACGGCGTGGGCGCCTCCGTGGTGAACGCGCTCTCCGCCCGTCTGGACGTCGAGGTGGACCGCAGTGGGAACACCCACGCCGTGAGCTTCCGCCGAGGCACCCCGGGAGCCTTCAAGGCCGACGGCCCCGACGCCGCCTTCGACGCGTCGAGCGGGCTGCGCAAGCTCAAGCGCATCCCGAAGACCCGCACCGGCACGCGCGTGCGCTACTGGGCCGACCGCCAGATCTTCCTCAAGGACGCCAAGCTCTCCCTGGAGCACCTCCACCAGCGCGCCCGCCAGACGGCTTTCCTGGTGCCGGGCCTGACCATCGTCGTCCGTGACGAATTGGGGCTCGGCGAGGGCGGCAGCAAGGGCGAGGAGTCGTTCCGCTTCGACGGCGGCATCAGCGAGTTCTGTGAGTTCCTGGCCGCCGACAAGCCGGTCTGCGACGTCCTCCGCTTCTCCGGGCAGGGGACCTTCAAGGAGACCGTCCCGGTCCTCGACGAGCACGGGCAGATGACCCCCACCGAGGTCACGCGTGAGCTGGGCGTCGATGTCGCGATGCGCTGGGGCACCGGATACGACATGACTCTGAAGTCGTTCGTGAACATCATCGCCACGCCCAAGGGCGGCACCCATGTCGCCGGCTTCGAGCAGGCCGTCGCCAAGACGATGAACGAGGTCCTGCGGACCAAGAAGCTGCTGCGGGTCGCCGAGGACGACATCGTCAAGGACGACGCGCTGGAGGGCCTCACGGCCGTTGTCACGGTGCGTCTCGCCGAGCCCCAGTTCGAGGGGCAGACGAAGGAGGTCCTCGGTACCTCGGCCGCCCGCCGCATCGTGACGAACGTGGTCACGAAGGAACTCAAGGCGTTCCTGACCTCCGCCAAGCGGGACGAGGCCGCGCAGGCGCGGGTCGTCATGGAGAAGGCTGTCGCCGCCGCGCGCACGAGGATCGCAGCCCGGCAGCACAAGGACGCGCAGCGCCGCAAGACGGCCCTGGAGTCCTCCTCGCTGCCCGCCAAGCTCGCCGACTGCCGCAGTGACGACGTCGAGCGCAGCGAGCTGTTCATCGTCGAGGGCGATTCCGCGCTGGGTACGGCGAAGCTGGCCCGGAACTCCGAGTTCCAGGCACTGCTGCCGATCCGGGGCAAGATCCTCAACGTTCAGAAGGCGTCCGTGACGGACATGCTGAAGAACGCCGAGTGCGGTGCGATCATCCAGGTCATAGGGGCCGGCTCAGGGCGGACCTTCGACATCGACGCCGCGCGCTACGGGAAGATCATTCTCCTCGTCGACGCCGATGTCGACGGCGCGCACATCCGGATTCTGCTGCTGACGCTGTTCCAGCGCTACATGCGGCCCATGGTCGAGGCGGGGCGGGTGTTCGCGGCGGTTCCGCCGCTGCACCGGATCGAGCTCAGCCAGCCCAAGAAGGGGCAGGACAAGTACGTCTACACGTACTCGGACCGTGAGCTGCGGGAGACGGTGCTGGAGCTGCAGCGCAAGGGTGTGCGTTACAAGGACTCGATCCAGCGGTACAAGGGTCTCGGCGAGATGGACGCCGATCAGCTGGCCGAGACGACGATGGATCCACGGTTCCGGACGCTGCGCCGGATCAACATCTCCGACCTGGAGGCGTCCGAGCAGGTGTTCGACCTGTTGATGGGGAACGACGTGGCGCCGCGCAAGGAGTTCATCTCGAGCTCTGCCGCGACGCTGGACCGGTCGCGTATCGACGCGTAGCCCTCCGGGCGCATTCCGGGTGGGCCCGCTAGGTGAATGGGGGCCGTGCCGGTACATCCGCCCGTCGCCGTCGGATCAGATGCGGGCTTCGCAGGGAGCGACAGCTCGGTCCGGACGTGAGCGACGGGCATGTGATGTACAGGCACAGCACTCCCGCGCGTCGCCGCCTGAGGGTACATCGTGGGTCCAGAGAGCCCTCCGGCCGCTCTGACCGCGGGCACGTGAGGGCTTGGGCGTGGCGCCTCCCGTGCGCGAAATCAATCCGCTCCGGTCGGCCTTTCGGCCGCGGGTCAGATTTCAGCCCCTCCGACGCACCCATCGTCTGGGAGGCAGGGTCCAGGCCGTCGGACCCGCCCATCGGCTCCAGTGCGTTCTCGGGTGCGGGGGGAAATCCAGTCCCTCCGGCGTTTGAGGAGCGGGCTCTGGGGCGGAGCCCCAGGGGGCGAACCAGGCTTTAGGTCGTCTGGGTCCGGGCTCGGGCCGCCTGGTCGGGGCGCTGTACGGGTGGGATCCACCCGTGGGTGGAGAGACGCGGGTGCGGGGGATCCACCCGCGATCCACCCGGGCGCCGATCTCCCGGGGGCTCGATTTCCGTAGCGTCGATGGGGTCGGCAGCGCTCGCTGCGGACACCCGTTTCCCGCTCACGGAGGCCGCGCATGTCCGGGCTCATGAATGCCGTGGTGATCTTCGCTGTCGCCGTAGTGGTGATCGCGCGCCAGTTCAGCGCACGCCGGATCAGTTCGGACCGGCGCTGGTGGATCGTGCCCGCCGTCCTCGCCGTCATGGCGATGCGCGAGTCCGGCGTGATCGACCCGCACCACCAGATCGAGGCGTCCCTCCTGCTCGGCACGGAACTGGTGACGGCGCTGGCCATCGGAGCCGGATGGGCGTGGACGACGCGGATATGGACCGAGCCGGACGGCGCCGTGTGGAGCAGGAGCACCAGGGCCGCCGGAGCCGTCTGGGGCGTGGGCATCTGTCTGCGGCTGGGTCTGTTCGGCATAGGTGCCCTGCTCGGTGTGCACCAGAACTCCTCCGCCCTGATGCTCGGCCTGGCGGCCACCCTGCTGGTCCGCTCCGGGCTCCTGACCTGGCGGGCGCGGGCCCTGCGGCCGACGGTGACCGGGCAGGGCCCGGCGTACGGTGACGGGGTCGGCCGCGTCCTGAGGAAGGAGCGCCTGTGACGGACAACGCCTGGATGCGCTGGCCCTCTCGTGAGGCACTGTCGCGTGTGGGTGTGCACAAGGCCCGCCGTGTGCTCTCCCGGGTCACGCGCGCCATCGTCCTCGGCGTGCTCGTCGCCACGACACTCACGAACCCGGAGCTCAGCAGCTGGGCGCTCGCCGGAGGCATCACGGGGATCGCGGTGTGCGGGTTCCTCGCCTGGGGCTTCTGGCGGACCACACTGGAACACCGTCTGCTGCCGTCCCTGGTACTGCTCGCTCTGCTCCTGGCGGTCGCGGCTGCGGGACACAGCGCGGGCTTCCGGATTCCGGCGCTCGTCCTGCTGTGCGGGATTGCTGTCGCCGCCATCGAACGGCTGCCCCTCGCGGCGGCCCTCCCGGCCATGGCGGTGGCGCTGAGCGCTTACGCGATGTTGGACAACGACGCCTGGCTGACCACCGCGGCCACCACCGTGGGCCTGGCGCTCGCGGGATACGTCCTGCGCCTCGACGCGGAAGCACGGGCGAGTGCCCAGCGGCTGCTGGCCCAGGAACGCGTGGCCCGCGTGGCCGAGGCGGAGACCGCGGCCCTCGCGGAGCGAGCGCGGATAGCCAGGGAGATCCACGACGTCCTGGCCCACAGCCTGTCCGCGCAGCTCGTGCATCTGGAGGCGGCACGACTGCTCATCGAGAGAGGAGCGGACCGGGAGATCATCCTCGAACGGGTCGTGGCGGCACGGGGAATGGCCCGTGAAGGGCTTTCGGAGACCCGGCAGGCACTCTCCGCGCTCCGGGGCGAGATGTCGCCGCTGGAGGACTTCCTCGGCGAACTCGTGGCCACCGCCGACCGCGCCGGTGTCACGGTGACCGGGGAGCGTCAGCCGCTGCCGGCGGAAGCCTCCCAGGCGGTGCGCCGAGTCGCGCAGGAGGCACTGACGAACGTACGCAAACACGCTCCGGGAGCCGAAATCCACATCCGGCTGGACTACGGAGAGCACGAAGTGACGCTGGATGTACGGGATTCGGGTGGAAAACCGGGCGAACTCGGCGGTTCGGGTGCCGGGTACGGTCTGCTGGGGATGCGGGAGCGCGCAGAGCTGCTCGGCGGCTCGCTGGACGCAGGACCGGGCGAGGAGGGGTTCGTGGTGACGCTGAAGGTGCCGGTATGACCGAGCGGGCGGAGGGCAGGGCACCGGCGCGGGTCGTGGTCGCGGACGATCAGACGGTCGTGCGCGAGGGCATTGTGATGCTGCTGGGACTGCTGCCCGGGATCGAGGTCGTCGGAGCGGCCGGTGACGGGGCCGAGGCGGTGGAGCTGGTGGCCGAACTCGCCCCGGACGTCGTGCTGATGGATCTGCGCATGCCTCGATGCGACGGGGTCGAGGCGACCCGGCGCATCCGTGCCGAGCATCCCGGGACCCAGGTCGTCGTGCTCACGACGTTCGCGGACGACGAGTCGCTGTTCCCCGCGCTGCGCGCCGGAGCCCGCGGCTATCTGACCAAGGACGCGGGAGGCGACGAGATCGTGCGGGCCGTGGAGAGCGTGCTCTCCGGAGACGCGGGGCTCTCGCCGAGCATCCAACGACGGCTGCTGGAGCGGCTGTCGGACCCGGAACCGGAGCCCGGCCCGCCTCCGGAGGCCCCGGACGGGCTCACCTCGCGCGAGACGGAGGTGCTCCTGCTCATCGCCGAGGGCCTCAGCAACCACGAGATCGCTCGCAAGCTCCATGTGTCCACGGCCACCGTGAAGACCCACATCAACAATCTCTTCGCCAAGGCAGGTCTCAAAGACCGTGCTCAAGCAGTCCGTTACGCCTATGGGAAAGGTCTCGTACGGCCGCCCGCGGGATGAAGTCACCTGATGGGGTGAAGAGCGCGGAGACAGGAGTCAGGGAGCCCTCCGATCTGCACATCCTTGGGCACGCGGCAGCAACGGGTCGCGGACAAGGAGAGTTCGGTGGACAAGCACGACGGCGGCGACACGGGGGAGGTCCGGTTCGACGACCCCTGGTACGACGCGCTCGCTTCCGGCTGGGGCGAGTTGGACGGTACGGGCGCGCTCGCTCCCGCCGTGCCAGCCGCTCGTTCGGAGCACCAAGGACGACCGGGCGGGACCGCCCTCGTCTACCTGGAGGTGCAGCGCAGTGCCGCCTTCCAGGAAGTACGCGGCCGGTACCGCAGGTTCGTGATTCCGGCCGTCGCCGTATTCTTCCCCTGGTACGTGGGTTATGTGGTGACCGCGACCACCGCGCCGGGGTTCATGGCGCGGCCCGTCGTCGGTGTCGTGAACGTGGCACTGCTCGCGGGACTCGGACAGTTCCTCACGACGTTCCTGCTCGCCTGGGCGTACGCGCGGCACGCGCGGCTGCGCCGTGACCGGGCCGCGCTGGAACTGCGCTGGAACACCCAGGAGATGACGCGGAACGTCAGGGGTGGTGAGCGGTGAGCGGCCACCATCAGACCCTGGCCCTGCTCCTGTTCAGCGCGTTCGTCGCGGTGACACTAGGGATCACGACATGGGTGAGTCGCCACCGGCACGGTTCGGCCGAAGAGTTCTACGCGGGCGGGCGGCTGTTCTCGCCGATGGAAAATGGATTTGCCCTCTCCGGGGACTACATGTCGGCTGCTTCCTTCCTCGGTATCACGGGACTCATCTCCCTGTACGGCTACGACGGTCTGCTGTACGCCGTGGGATTCCTGGTGGCCTGGCTGGTCGTTCTTTTCCTCGTCGCCGAACTGGTGCGCAACTGCGGCCGGTTCACGCTCGCGGACGTCGTCGCGGCCCGGATGGACGTGCGGCCCGTGCGGGTCGCGGCCGGAACGTCCTCGGTGGTGGTGTCCGTTCTGTATCTGGTGGCGCAGATGGTGGGCGCGGGCAGCCTGGTGTCGCTGCTACTGGGAGGTACGAGTGACGCGGCGCGCAACTGGACGGTGATCGGGGTCGGCGCGCTCATGGTGATCTATGTGTCGATGGGAGGGATGCGGGCGACGACCTGGATCCAGATCGTCAAGGCGGTTCTGCTCATCGGCGGGGCCATCGTTCTCACCGTGCTGGTCCTGATGCGGTTCCACGGGGACATCAACGAACTGCTGCGCACAGCTGCGGGGCGCAGCGGCCACGGCCAGGCCTTTCTCGCACCCGGGCTGAAATACGGCGGTGACTGGACGGCACGCTTCGACTTCATGAGCCTCGGGCTCGCACTCGTGCTCGGCACCGCCGGGTTGCCGCACATCCTGTCGCGCTTCTACACCGTGCCGACCGCGCGGGCCGCCCGGCGCTCGGTGCTGTGGTCGATCGGGCTCATCGGCGGCTTCTACCTGATGACGATCGTGCTGGGCTTCGCTGCCGCTGCCGTCGTCGGTCCCGAGGCGGTGCGCGGATCGAACGCCGCGGGGAACACCGCCGTTCCGCTGCTGGCCCTGGATCTGGGCGGCGGGGCCAACTCCACCGGAGGAACAGTGCTGTTCGCGACCGTCGCCGCCATCGCCTTCGCCACGATTCTCGCGGTCGTCGCAGGAGTCACCCTCGCGTCCTCGGCGGCCGTGGCCCACGACCTGTACGCCTCGTCGCGTCGCCGCCGCGCCAAGCCGCACAGCGAGGTCGCGGTGGCGCGTGCCGCGTCGGTCGGCATCGGCGTGATCGCCATCGGCCTGAGCCTCCTGGCCCGCGACCTCAACGTGGCCTTCCTGGTCGGGCTCGCCTTCGCCGTCGCCGCGTCCGCGAACCTGCCGGTTCTGCTGTTCTCCTTGTTCTGGCGGTCCTTCACGACGCGTGGCGCCGTGTGGGCCGTCTACGGCGGCCTGGTGCCCGCGGTGGTGCTCGTGCTGCTGTCGCCGGTGGTGTCGGGCAGTCCCGAATCGCTCTTCCCGGGCGTGGACTTCCAGTACTTCCCGCTTCAGAACCCGGGGCTCGTCTCGATCCCCCTGGGCTTCGTCGCCGGCTGGCTCGGCACCGTCACCTCGGCGGAGCCGCCGGACGAGGCCAAGCACGCCGAGATCGAGGTCCGCGCGCTCACGGGCGCCGGGGCCGTCTGAGGGCCGAGAGCGACCGCCCTGAGACGGCATGATCCAGACGGCATCCAGCTGTCGGGGGAGTGCCGGCTCAGGGCGCCACCCATGCGTAGCGGTGTTCCGGGCGCCCCGTGTCGCCGTACTTGAGGGAGAGGCGCAGCCGCCCCGCTTGTTCCAGGTGCCGCAGATAGCGCTGGGCGGTGGATCGGCTCAGGCCGGTCTCGGCGGCCACCTCGTGGGCCGACAGCGGCTGGCTCGCCTGGTGCAGCACATCGCAGATCAGGTCCGTGGTGGGCTCCGAGTGCCCGCTGGGGAGCCCGAGGGAGGACGGCGCGGGTGCGGTGCGCAGGGCTCCGAAGATCCGGTCGACCTGCTCCTGGCCCGTCACACCGCGGCCGCCCACCCGGTCGACGGTACGGCGCAGCGCGGCGTAGGAGTCGAGGCGTGTGCGCAGGGCGGTGAACGTGAACGGTTTGATCAGGTAGTGCAGGGCACCCAGGCGCATCGCCGCCCGTACGGTGGCCACATCGCCAGCCGCGGTGATCATGATGACGTCGGTGCCGTGACCGTTCTCCCGCATCCGGTGAACGAGCTCGAGTCCCGTCCTGTCCGGCAGATAGTGGTCGAGCAGCACCAGATCGACGGGAGTGCGCTCGATCGCGGCCAGAGCCTGGGCGGCACTGTGCGCGCGGGCGGCCACCCGGAACCCGGGAACCTTGCTCACGTACTTCGCGTTGATCTCGGCGACGCGGAAGTCGTCGTCCACGACCAGGACGTCAATCATCGGGCCTCTTTCTCTCAAGGCCTGGGCGTATGTTGCGCCCGTGTTTCGGCTCCGCTGTTGTAGCGCGAGCAAAATGAGCACAACAGACCCTTGCGAGCAGAAGAACGCCTTGCGCCCACAAGACTGATGTTGTGGCCCGCACCACATCTACCGTCCGGGCCATGAGCACAGACACCAGCCCCGCCATCGAGCTGCGGGGCGCGAGCAAGATCTTCAAGACCCCGTCGGGGGGTTTGCACACAGCCGTCAGGGACCTTGACCTGACCGTCGGCCGTGGCGAGTTCGTGGCGGTGGTCGGACCGACCGGCTGCGGGAAGTCCACGACGCTGACCCTGGTCAGCGGTCTTGAGGAGCCCACCGAGGGCGAGGTCCTGGTCGCCGGGGAGCCGGTCGCCGGCGTCGGGGACAAGGTCGGTTTCGTCTTCCAGCAGGACGCCACCTTTCCCTGGCGCACGGTGCTGTCCAACGTGATGGCCGGGCCCCGGTTCCGTGGCGTGCCCAAGGCCGAGGCGAGGGAACGCGCCAGGGAGTGGCTCGCCCGGGTCGGGCTCGCGGCCTTCGAGGACCGCTATCCGCACCAGCTCTCCGGTGGTCAGCGCAAGCGCGTCGCCCTCGCCGCCACCTTCGTCAACGACCCCGAGATCCTGCTGATGGACGAGCCGTTCTCGGCGCTCGACGTGCAGACCCGGGCGCTGATGTCCGACGAACTTCTCGAGCTGTGGGCAGGCACGGGCGCCTCGGTCGTCTTCGTCACCCACGACTTGGAGGAGTCCATCGCGCTCGCCGACAAGGTCGTCGTGATGACCGCGGGTCCGGCCACCGTGAAGCAGGTCTTCGACATCGATCTGCCGCGGCCGCGCAAGGTCGAATCGGTGCGTCTGGAGCCGCGGTTCATCGAGATCTACCGCGAGATCTGGGAGTCCCTCGGCGAAGAGGTCCGCATCACCCGTGAAAGGGGCGCCGCTGATGTCGCCTGACGTTCTCAGTGCTCCGGTCGTCGAAACGGCCAAGACTCAGGGCCGCGCGCACACCCGCGCCCGTGCCGCCCGCAGACGCAGGATCGTGGTGGGCACCGCCCGGGTGCTGCTCCTGGTCGCCGTGCTCGGCCTGTGGGAGGTCCTCTCGCGGGCCGAGGTCATCGACCCGTTCAACTTCTCGATGCCCTCGAAGATCTGGGAACAGATCCAGACCTGGGTGATGCACGGGACCGCGCTCGGTTCTCTCGGTGAGCAGATCTGGTACACGCTTCACGAGGCGCTGCTCGGCTGGGTCATCGGTGTGGTCGCCGGTGTGCTCTTCGGCATCGCCCTGGGGCGTATCACCTTGCTCGCGGACATTCTTGGTCCATACATCAAGGTGCTCAACTCCATACCGAGGATCGTCCTCGCGCCCATCTTCGTGATCTGGTTCGGGCTCGGACCCGCCTCCAAGGTCGCCTCGGCCGTGGTGCTCGTCTTCTTCCCGGTGTTCTTCAACGCCTTCCAGGGCGCCCGGGAGGTCGACCGGAACCTGGTGGCCAACGCCCGGATCCTGGGAGCGAGCGACCGCAGGGTGACGCTGCAGGTCGTCATACCGTCCGCCACCTCGTGGATCTTCACCAGCCTCCATGTCAGCTTCGGCTTCGCGCTGATCGGCGCGATCGTCGGCGAGTACATCGGCGCCACCAAGGGCATCGGCCTGCTCGTCGCCCAGTCGCAGGGCACCTTCAACGCGGCGGGGGTGTACGCGGCGATGGTCATCCTCGCCGTCGTCGCCCTGGTCGCCGAAGGACTGCTGACGTTCGGTGAACGCCGCATCTTCCGCTGGAAGCCGTCGGAATCCGACCGCTGACTTCACCCCGGCAAGCACGTACGACCTCCTCCTCGCACACGTACGAGTCCGCCCGTACGCACGATCCCGCCCCACCCGTACGCACCATCCCGCCGTACGCACGCACGGCCTCCCCTTCACTCACAAGGACGTGAACCACCATGCGCAAGACCGCCAGATACTCCGCGCTGGCAGCCGCCGGTCTCCTCGCTCTCTCCTCGCTCACCGCCTGTGCCAATGACGCGGCGAGCACGACGGCCGACTCCGGCAGCGGCGGGGGTGGCGGCAAGGGGGAGCACGTCAAGATCATGGTCGGTGGGCTGGACAAGGTCATCTACCTGCCGGCGATGCTCACTCAGAGGCTCGGTTACTTCGAGGACGCCGGTCTGAACGTCGAGCTCCTCAGCGAGCCGGCCGGAGTCCAGGCCGAGACCGCCCTCGTGTCGGGACAGGTGCAGGGAGCCGTCGGCTTCTACGACCACACGCTCGACCTGCAGACCAAGGGCAAGGCGGTGGAGTCCGTCGTGCAGTTCTCGCACGCTCCCGGTGAGGTCGAGATCGTCTCCGCCAAGCGTGCGGGCGACATCACTTCACCCAAGGACTTCAAGGGCAGGAAGCTCGGGGTCACCGGACTCGGCTCCTCGACCGACTTCCTCACGAAGTACCTCGCGGTCAAGAACGGTGTGCAGGTCAGCGAGTTCACGCCGGTCGCCGTCGGTGCCGGCCCGACGTTCGTCTCCGCCCTCCAGAAGGGCGCCATCGACGGCGGCATGACGACGGACCCCACCGTCGCCACGGTCATGGAGAAGAAGCTCGGCAAGGTACTCATCGACATGCGCACGCCCGAGGGCTCCCAGAAGGCGCTCGGCGGGCCGTACCCCTCGTCAAGTCTGTACATGCAGACGGACTGGGTCAACGGTCACAAGGAGACGGTCCAGAAGCTCGCGAACGCCTTCGTGAAGACCCTCCGGTGGATGGCCGGGCACAGCGCCTCCGAGATCGCCGCCAAGATGCCCGCCGACTACTCCCAGGGCAACCAGACGCTGTACGCCGGGGCGATCGAGAGCACGCTGCCGATGTTCACCGAGGACGGGGTGATGCCCGAGAACGGTCCCGAGACCGTCGAGAAGGTCCTCAAGGCGTTCAACCCGAACATCAGGAACGCCGACGTGGACCTGAGCAAGACGTACACCACGGAGTTCGTGAAGAAGGCGGTCGGCTGACCATCCGCAGCCGATACACGCCGAGCCGTCCCGCCGTGCGTACGACCGTGCTCCCCCCGCCGGTCGTACGGGCGACGGGGCGGCCGTTTTTCCGCTTCGTCGGAGGTGCCCTCAGGCGCGGGTGGCCCAGGCGTAGCGGTGCTCCGGGCGGCCCGCGTCGCCGTATCGGAGGGTCAGACGAACCTTCCCCGTACGCTCCAGGAGCTTCAGATAGCGCTGTGCGGTCTGCCGGCTCAGTCCGGTCTCCTCCGCGACCTCCTGTGCCGACAGCGAGCCCTCCGCGTTCAACAGGGCGCGTCGTACGAGTTCGGCCGTCGGCGGGGAGTGGCCCTTGGGCAGGTCGGGCACGACGCCTGCCGAGAGGGTCCCGAAGATCAGGTCCACATCGGACTGCTCGGCCGTACCACCGCGGTCGAGCGTGCGTCGCAGATCCGCGTACGTCTCCAGTTTGGCGCGCAGCCCGGCGAAGGAGAACGGCTTGACCAGGTACTGGAGTACGCCCTGCCGCAACGCCGCCCGGACGGTCGCGAGGTCACGCGCGGCGGTCACCATGATCACATCGATCTGATGCCCGCGTCGGCGCATCTCCTGGACGACCGCGAGACCTGTCTCGTCCGGCAGGTGATGGTCCATGAGGACCAGGTCCGGGCGCGGAAGCTCCTCCACGCGGCGCAGCGCCTCGGCCGCGCTGTGCGCCTGCCCCACGACACGGAATCCCGGCACCCTCTCCACGTAGGCGGCGTTGACGCGGGCGACCCGCGTGTCGTCGTCCACGACCAGGACCTGGATCATCACGACTCCCCGTAGGGGTACCCGGTGCTCCGGTCGGTCCCGGTGTTCTCGGCACTCCAGGTGTTCCCGGTGTTTTCGGTGGCGTCCTTCGGCGCGAGGGACGGGTCGGTCAGCGCCTCCGGCAGGACGACGATGAACTCCGCGCCGCCGCCGTCCGCGTCGGCCACCTCCGCGCTGCCGCCCTGCCGCTCGGCGAGGCGCCGCACCAGCGAGAGGCCGATTCCACGCTTGCCGTGTGCGGGCGGCTGCTTGGTGCTCCAGCCGTCCGTGAAGATCAACTCCCGCCGCTCCTCGGGGATGCCGGGCCCGGTGTCCCGTATCCGCAGCACGGCGGTCCGCCCCTCGGCGTGCAAGTCGACCTCCACACGCGCGTGCGGTGTGCCCGCGACGGCGTCGAGCGCGTTGTCGACCAGGTTGCCGACGACGGTGACGAGCCCACGCGGGTCGACCAGCCGGTCCGGCAGCAGCGTCCGGTCCGAGACCCACAGTGCCACGCCACGCTCGGTCGCCACGGTCGCCTTGCCGACCAGAAGGGCGGCGAGCAGCGGATCGTGGATCTTCTCGGTGACCTGTTCCGAAGTGACCCTGTGGTCGCCGACCACCTCCCCGATGAACTCCACGGCGTCGTCGTACATCTCCAGTTCGAGCAGCCCCAGGAGCGTGTGCATCCGGTTGGCGTGCTCATGGTCCTGTGCGCGCAAAGCGTCGATCAGGCCGTGCGTGGAGTCGAGCTCACGGCCGAGCTGCTCCAGTTCGGTCCGGTCGCGCAAGGTGGCGACAGCTCCGCCGTCCTCGGTGGGCATCCTGTTGGCGACCAGGACGCGCTGGCCGCGAACGGTGAGCAGGTCCGTTCCGGTGACGCGTCCCGCCAGCACATCCGTCGTACGGCCCGGGCCGAGCGCGTCGTCGAGCGGCCGCCCGATGGCCTCGGCGCCGACCCCGAGGAGCCGCTGCGCCTCGTCGTTCAGAAGGCGTACGCGACCGCCGCGGTCCAGGGCGACCACGCCCTCCCGGATGCCGTGCAGCATCGCCTCGCGTTCTGCCAGCAGCGCCGCGATATCGGAGAAGGCCAGGTCACGGGTCTGTCGCTGGACCCTGCGGGAGATCAGATACGCGGCCAGCGCGCCGACGGCCATGGCTCCGCCCGCGTACGCGAACAGTCCCGGGATCGCGTCGATCAGCCGGGCCCGCACACTGCCGTACTTGATACCCACCGACACCGCGCCGACGATCCGGTCGCCGGCGTCGCGCAGCGGCACCTTGCCCCGTGCGGACCGCCCCAGGGTTCCGGTGTCGATTTCCATGACATCCCTGCCGGCCAGGGCCTGCTTCGGGCTCGTCGAGACCGGTTTGCCGATCTGGGCGGGGGACCTGTGCGACCAGCGGATGCCCCGCATGTCCATCACGACGACGTACTCGGCACCGCTCGCCTTCCGTATCCGCTCGGCCTCGGCCTGCACGGGGCCGGTCCTGGAGGGGGCCGTCCGCTGGAGGTCCACGGCGATCTGCGGCTGGGCGGCCGTGGTCTGCGCGATCGCGAGAGCGCGCCGCATGGCCTCGTCGTCCAGCTGTGCGCTCAGCGGGGCCAGGAACAGCCCGGTGGCGAGTACCGCGACTCCCACCGCGATCGCGATCTGCATCAGCAGCACTTGGGCGAACACCCGCCGCGGCAGACCGAGGCGCAGTCGTCGTGCGAGGGGAGTGGGGCTCATGGCCACGACGGTACGGGGGAGTGCGCGCCCCTCCGAAGGGAGTGTGGTGTGGATCTCTTGATCAATGGATGATGCGGCTGTCAGTCCTGCACAGCGCCGCGGGTCGGGTGGTGGGGGCCTGACACGACTTCTGGTCGGTTCGTGCGTCGCACCCCGGCCCCGTCGAACTCGGGGCCCGGGCCGTCAGCAGGCCACGGCGACAGCCGTCTCCTCCAGTTGCCGTACAGCCACCACGTCCATCCGCGCCGGTGAACCGAGTGCCGAGCCGCAGCTCTCCGGGCGGGGCGGCAGAGAGGCGCCCCGCGCCACGACGACCCGCCACAGGCGGCCGTCGGAGTGGGCGACGGTCACCTCCCAGCGCGGCGCGGTGCCGTCCGTGCGGATCACCGTCAGGACATCGGCGGCGTGCTCCCCCGACGCCGTCCGTACGGCCAGCTCGGCCGCCTGGCCAGGGCGTTCCCAGGCGGAGTTCCCGCGACACCCCTCGGTGACGACCCGGCCCTCCCGGACGCCCTGGAGGACCTCCTTGACGGCATGGGCCTCGGCACGGCCGTACGCGTACCCGTACGGCAGGATCAGCACGGTGGGGGAGAAGCGATGACCTCCCAGATGAGTGACCTCCCAGGTGCCGCCGACGCCGGAGGCTGCCAGTTCCGCCGCCAGCGGGCGTCCGAGCAGGGCGCAGCAGCGGTCGCGCTTGCCGTTGGTGCAGACGAGGGCCAGCGGATCGCCGGTATGGGGCCGCCCTTGGAGGACCTCTTCGAAGGAGCGCGGATCGCCCGCGCCGAGCGCGGCGAAGTCGAGGTCGAGCAGGTGTCCGGGGTCGCGCGTCATGGCGCTGTGCAGCCATACGTTTCCCGGGGTGGTGTGGGCCACGTACACATGCCGTTCGGCGAGAGAGTCGCAGTCGGCATGGCGCCCGGGACGCCGGATCAGGGCGATCCGTACCCCTGTGCCCTGCGCGGCCGCTTCGAGGGCGCGGCCGACCGTGGGATCCAGGTGGCTCGAAGTGAGCGCCTTGGCACCCCAGGGGCCGGGCTGCTCGATGAGCAGCCATGTCCTCGCAGTGGCCGCGGTCCCGGAAATGGGCTCGTCGAGCTGCCGCGACGCGGTCGTGCACGTACTCACAGAGGTGAGCCTAACCTGACTTCGCCCGGGGTGACTTCCCGCCGTCCACAGGGGGCGCGCCAGGGGTGGTCCGGGCGCGTGGCGGGGCGTATGGAAGCGCAGGGATGGAGACAGCGCTCGGAGGGCGCGCACAGGTCCTCCCTGCGCGCCGAGTGAGCGCCGTCTAGCTCCGGCGGGGAAGTGGCTGGGGCGGCCGCTCACCCACGTAGTGGCCGCTCGGTCGCATGCGCAACGGGCGCTCCGCGTACTCCTCCAGGGTGTGGGCGATCCAGCCGGCCGTCCGGGAGACAGCGAAGATGGTCTCTCCCGCAGAGGCCGGCATCCCGGACGAGACGGTGAAGACGGCCAGCGCCAGATCGACATTGGCGTGCAGAGGGGTGTGCCGGGCCGTGGTGGTCACCACGTCATGGGCCGCCTCCAGTGCGGGGGCCGCGCCGGGGACCTCTTCCAGGAGGGCGAACAGGGCGCGCGCACGTGGGTCTTCGCCGGGGTAGAGCCGATGGCCGAGTCCGGGGACACGGCGCCCGGCGCGCAGTTCGTCGGCGACCACGGGAGCGGCGGTTCCCTGGTCCAGGACGTCCAGCAGCAGTCGGTGCGCGAGCCCGCTGGCCGCCCCGTGCAGGGGCCCTTCGAGGACGCCGAGGCCC
Organism: Streptomyces sp. NBC_00386; assembly: GCF_036063235.1. Taxonomy (NCBI): domain Bacteria; kingdom Bacillati; phylum Actinomycetota; class Actinomycetes; order Kitasatosporales; family Streptomycetaceae; genus Streptomyces; species Streptomyces sp. NBC_00386. Next base: position 2,614,244 of record NZ_CP107950.1, on the reverse strand, counting down.
GCCGACACGGCCGCGTACGGGTGGGCGCGGGCCGATGCCGCTACCCGGACCGCCAGCGTCGAGGCTGCCAGGTCGTGGTCGACGAGCAGCCCGAGTGCCGTGTCCAGCACCCGCACGGACGCGTCGTCGGGTGCGCGTCCGCTGAGCCGTGCCCACAGCCGACGGGCCAGCGGGCCTTCGTCGCGGTGGTCGTGCCGCATGGTCGGAAGCGCGGCGACGAGGGTGGGAATGAGGGTGCGTCCGGTGCCGAGCACGGCGTTCTCGGAGAGGTCGAAGCGCAGCGGGTCGGCAGCCGCCGCTGCGATCGCCGCGACGCGCAGCCGGTCGGTCGGGCCGCTGTGCTCGGGCAGCGCTTCGACGCCGCGCCGGGCGGCGGTCACGGCTGTCTCTGGGGCCGTGAACGTGACGCCGGGGCGCAGTTCACCGGTCCACAGCCATTCGGCGATCTCCTCGTAGGAGTACCGTGCGGCCAGTTCCGTCGCGTCGACACCCCGGAAGTAATACCGGTCCTTGTCGATCAACGTGATGCGAGTGCGGACGGAGAGCTCGCCGCCACTGCTCGAACTGCCGCCGCCTTCCCGTCTGTTGCGCCGCGCAAGGGCCTCGACCTCCTTGGTGTCGAACGTGCTCCCGCGCCCTCCCGGCTCCCGCCTGCTGCTGAGCTGACCCCGGCTCACATACGCGTACACGGTCTCCGGCTTCACGCCGAGCAGTTCGGCGGTCTCCTTGGTGCTGAGCCGCCGGCCCTCGTGCGCAGGTACTGCCGCTTCTCGATCCCTCATGAGCGCCACCGTATCTGTGGATCGGCATATTGATTGAATCAATATTGACAGTTATTGAGTCAAGCATGGACAGTCGAATCAAGTCCAGGGAGGAAACATGCCGATCAACCAAGCCGCGTCCACCTCTGCCGTCGTACCTGCCGATGTTCCGCGAGGTCTCGCCGGCGTCGTCGTCACCGATACCGAACTGGGTGACGTCAGGGGGTTGGAGGGCTTCTACCACTACCGCCAGTACTCGGCCGTCGACCTCGCGCAGGCCTGCGGCTTCGAGGAGGTCTGGCATCTGTTGGTCCACGGTGAGCTGCCCGACGAGGACCGCCGTGCCGCCTTCACCGCGAGGACCGCGCGGCTGCGCAGGCTGCCGGACGACGTGCGCGACGCGCTGCCCGCGATCGCGAGAGCAACCGGACCGTCTGGCCCCCTCGCCGGGCTGCGCACCGCGTTGTCGCTGCTCGGGGCCTCCCTGGGCTTCCGGCCGGTGTACGACATCGACGCCGGGCGGCGCCGCGACGACGGCCTCGCGGCGACGGCGGCCGTGCCGACACTGCTCACCGCGCTGTACCGGATCGGGCAGGGACTGGACCCGGTGGAGCCGCGCGAGGACCTGGGATACGCCGCCAACTACCTGTACATGTTGACGGGTTCGGAGCCGGACGCAGCCCGTGCTCGAGCGGTCGAGCAATACCTCATCTCAACCATTGACCACGGATTCAATGCATCAACATTCACGGCGCGGGTGATCGCTTCCACCGGCGCGGATGTGGCGGCCTGCCTAGTGGGCGCGGTCGGGGCTCTCTCCGGTCCTCTCCATGGAGGCGCTCCCAGCCGCGCGCTGGACACCCTCGACGCGATCGGGACGCCCGACCGCATCGACCCCTGGATTCGCGAACGTGTCCTCGCCGGCGAGCGCATCATGGGCTTCGGGCACCCTGTCTACCGCACGGAGGACCCACGCTCGCGGATGCTCCGAGGGATGGCTCAGGAGTTCGGTGGCCCGCTCGTGGAGTTCGCGGTCGAGGTGGAGCGACAGGTGGAAGCGATCCTGGCCGAACTCAAGCCGGGCCGCGAGCTGCACACCAACGTGGAGTTCTACGCCGGTGTGGTCATGGAACTCTGTGGGCTGCCCCGAGAGATGTTCACGCCCACCTTCGCCGCCGCCCGCGTGGTCGGCTGGAGCGCGAACATCATGGAACAGGCGGAGGACACGAAGATCATCCGCCCGGCGGCTCGCTATGTGGGTCCGGAGGCGCCGGTGGCGGTGCCAAGGGTCTCCGTCTAGGTCGGCCGTAGTCCGTCTGGAGTTCGTGCGCGGCATCGCGTGACGGGACCGGCGACCGCGGCGGGCTCAGACGAGAGGTCCAGCACCGATCGGGGCTGGACCTCAGGAGGTTTCTGTCGAGCGGTTCGGTGCGGAGTGAGCGCCGGCGTTGCTCGGGCTCCGGCGGCAGGGATGCCGCGCCGGGCGTGTGGGTGGTTATGGGGCGGGCCGGGAAAATGTGCGCCCTCCGGAGATGGGCCGGGGTGACCGACTGATCTCGACGGACTGCGGGCGTTTCCTGTCTCAGCCCGGTGGCCGCTTCACTTCTCGGGAATGTCCCTCTTCGCGCGGAGGAGGGTTTCCCTGCTGATGATCACGATGCGCTCGTAGTCCGCGCGTGCCGCGTCGTGAGGGAGCTGGTCGTCGAGCGCCGCTGTCGCTTCTGTGCCGATAACGGCGAAATTCCCGTCGCTCAGCTCGAAGATGTCAGGGCATGTCTCGCCCGTCACGCTGCCTCGTTCGCGTGGAGATGCGCCGATGCGGCGCACGATCTTCAACTGGATCCCGGTCCTCAGGTTTAGACAGTGAAAACAGGGATTACAGTAGCCGAAAGTTTACCCAGTTAGATTATCGCACTCGTGAGCCAACTGGGCTACTGGGGATGCTTGTTGGGCCGGATGTTAGTCCTGTTCCGGGGGTGACTCGCCGACGACCCACCACTCTTCCGTATCCGATTCATCCAAATCGCGGATGAGTGTGTCCATCATTCGGCCCACCCGCGCCTCCTGTGACGCTGTTTGAAGGCTCGCCCGATGGTGGCGTGTCGCGTCCCAGTAGTCGCGAAAGATCGCGCTCTGGCAGATCACTCGAAGGTGTCCGTGCAGTTCGTCCCAGGTGAGGTCCCCGGCCCGGTAGGCCCGCAGGATGTTGGTGTAGATGGCGTTGGCGAAGAGGTACTGGCGCCGCCTGGTCGGGTCCACTTCGTTGATGGTGCTCAGGACCTCGGCGAGATCCGGATCGTTCAGCGCTTTGTCGAGGAGGTAGGCCTGAAAGCGTTGCTGTTCCGCCAGCCGCGTGTTCCGGTCGTCGGCCTGCTCGACCTGCGCGACGCGCAGGCGAAGTGCCTCGAACCGGCGCTGCTGAGCGAGCAGGACCGCGAGGACCCCTACCGCGAACGCGAGTCCTGCCGTCGCGGCAGAACTCAGCCTCCGCGCCCCATGGTTCTGTGTGGTCATGTCAACCCCCGAATCAGGCGACCGTCCGCCGGTCGTCGGTTGTGGGGCGACAGGGAGCGGACCGGCGAGCGGTGGGCGGCGCGCTTGCCGTCTCCCAGTGTTGCCGAGCGGCTCTGATCGGCGGGGAGGCGGAGAGGAGGCGCACGGAGGGATGTGCGGGTCTCATCCACCGGCGCCATGTCCAACGTGTGCCCCGCGAGCGCCGCTAACAATCGTTCACTTCGGGGCGATTCCCCCCACTCGTATGCTGGGTCGGCATTCATTCCCCGTGTGAGCGCCGGTCCCGTGAGCCGGTGTACGCACAGCTTCAGAGAGGGCGCGTGGTGAGTCGGTCGAGTACCCGCCAGATCCCGGTCGTCGTTCTCGCCGGCTTCCTGGGTTCCGGCAAGACCACACTGCTCAACCATCTCCTGCACCGCAGCGGTGGCAGTCGCATCGGAGCCGTCGTCAACGACTTCGGCGCGATCGAGATCGACGCTATGGCCGTGGCCGGAGCGCTCGGCGACTCCACCGTCTCGCTCGGCAACGGGTGTCTGTGCTGTGCGGTCGATGTCAGTGAACTGGATCAATATCTGGACCGGCTCGCTCAGCCCTCCGCCCGGATCGACGTCATCGTCATCGAGGCGAGCGGGCTCGCCGAGCCCCAGGAACTCGTACGCATGGTGCTCGCCAGCGAGCACCCCGGGATCGTGTACGGCGGGCTCGTCGAGGTCGTCGACGCCGCCGAGTTCGCCGGCACGCGCGAGAGACACCCCGAGATCGACCGGCATCTCGCTCTCGCCGATCTCGTCGTCGTCAACAAGACCGACCGGGCCGAGGACGCCGGACGCGTACTGGGTGTCGTCCGGGAACTCGCCGACCGTGCCGCGGTCGTCCCCGCCACCTACGGCCGGGTCGATCCGGAGTTCCTCTTCGACTGCAGGCCCAGCGAGGAGCGCATCGAACAGCTGTCCTTCGACGATCTCCACCGGCACGACGAGGGCGACGGCGGGGCGGACGGTCCGGGAGAGGGCGGCCATGAGGATCACGGCCACCTCGGTCATCTCCACTCCGCCTACGAGTCCCTCTCCTTCAGCTCCGCAGCGCCTCTGGGGCCACGGCAGCTGATGGCTTTCCTCGACAGTCGGCCCGAGGGGCTCTACCGGATCAAGGGGTACGTCGACTTCGGCGTCCAGGACATCCGCAACCGGTACGCCGTGCATGCCGTCGGGCGGTTCCTGCGCTTCTATCCGGAGCCCTGGACCGACGAGGACGAGCGGCTCACCCAGCTCGTCCTCATCGGCTCCGGGATCGACACGGTGGCGCTGGCCAAGGAGCTGGAGGCATGTAAAGAGGACGCCCCGCATGCCGATGAACACAGCATGTGGGGCGTCCTCCGCTACGTACAGGAGCCCAGCCCGGAGGGCTGACCGCGCACTACACCGGGCCGGCCACCACCGACACCGGCTTGCCGAGCGAGATGCCCGAGCCGTCACGGCGCGGGTCGATCTCCGGCAGGTCGACGGGCATGCCGGTCTTCTGCGCCGCGTGTCCCGGCACCGGGCCGGCCCAGGCCAGCGACAGGCAGTCCTCGCCCTTCAGGAACCGCTGGCAGCGCACACCGCCGGTGGCACGGCCCTTGCGCGGATACTGGTCGAAGGGAGTCAGCTTCGCCGTGGTCTGGACGGAGTCGTCCAGCGTTCCGCGTGAACCAGCCACCGTGAAGACCACCGCGTCGACCGCCGGGTCGACCGCGGTGAACGAGATCACCTTCGCGCCGTCCGTCAGCTTGATGCCCGCCATACCGCCCGCGGCACGGCCCTGCGGGCGTACCTGCGAGGCCTGGTAGCGCAGGAGCTGGGCGTCGTCCGTGATGAAGACCAGGTCCTCCTCGCCGGTGCGCAGCTCGATGGCGCCGACGATCCGGTCGCCGTCCTTGAGGGTGATGACCTCCAACTCCTCCTTGTTCGAGGGGTAGTCGGGCACCACACGCTTGACGACACCCTGCTCCGTGCCGATCGCGAGGCCTGGCGACGTCTCGTCGAGCGTCGTCAGACAGATCACCGTCTCGTCCGGATCGAGGGAGGACAGGAACTCCGTGATCGGAGCGCCCCCGGAGAGATTGGGCGCCGACGCCGTCTCGGGTAGCTGCGGCAGGTCGATCACGTTCAGGCGCAGAAGGCGGCCCAGGGACGTGACCACACCGATCTCGCCGCGTGCCGTCGCGGGCACCGCTGAGACGATCACGTCGTGCTTGGTGCGCTTGCCGTCCGGGTCCTCCCCGAAGGGGTCACCGGTCGCCGTACGCGCCAGCAGCCCCGTGGAGGACAGCAGGACGCGGCACGGGTCGTCGGCGACCTGGAGCGAGACGGTCGCGGCGGGAGCGCCCGCGGACTCCAGGAGAACCGTGCGCCGGTCGGTGCCGAACTTCTTGGCCACCGCGGCCAGTTCACCGGAGACCAGCTTGCGCAGCTCCGAGTCCGAGTCCAGGATGCCGGTCAGCTCGTCGATCTCGCCGTTGAGGCGGTCGCGCTCCGACTCCAGCTCGATGCGGTCGAACCGGGTGAGCCGGCGCAGCGGCGTGTCCAGGATGTACTGCGTCTGGATCTCGGAGAGCGAGAAGTGCTCGATCAGGCGTTCCTTGGCCTGCGCCGAGTTGTCGCTGGAGCGGATGAGGCGGATGACCTCGTCGATGTCCAGGAGAGCGACGAGGAGGCCTTCGACCAGGTGCAGCCGGTCGCGCTTCTTGGTGCGGCGGAACTCGCTGCGGCGGCGTACGACGTCGAAGCGGTGGTCGAGATAGACCTCCAGCAGCTCCTTGAGGCCCAGGGTGAGCGGCTGACCGTCCACCAGTGCCACGTTGTTGATGCCGAAGGACTCCTCCATCGGCGTCAGCTTGTAGAGCTGTTCGAGGACCGCCTCCGGCACGAAGCCGTTCTTGATCTCGATGACCAGGCGCAGGCCGTGCGCGCGGTCGGTGAGGTCCTTGACGTCGGCGATGCCCTGCAGCTTCTTCGAGCCGACCAGGTCCTTGATCTTGGAGATCACCTTCTCCGGACCGACGGTGAAGGGCAGTTCCGTGACGACGAGGCCCTTGCGGCGCGCCGTGACGTCCTCGACCGACACCGTGGCGCGGATCTTGAAGGTGCCGCGGCCCGACTCGTACGCGTCCCTGATCCCGGAGAGACCGACGATCCGGCCGCCGGTGGGCAGGTCGGGGCCCGGGACGTGCTTCATCAGCGTCTCGAGGTCGGCGCCCGGATACCGGATGAGGTGCCGGGCGGCGGCGATGACCTCGCCGAGGTTGTGCGGCGGCATGTTCGTGGCCATGCCGACGGCGATACCCGACGCGCCGTTGACCAGCAGGTTCGGGAAGGCGGCCGGAAGGGCCACCGGCTCCCGCTCCTGGCCGTCGTAGTTGGGCGAGAAGTCGACGGTGTCCTCGTCGATCGACTCGGTCATCAACGACGTCGCGTCGGCCATACGGGCCTCGGTGTAGCGCATCGCGGCCGGCGGGTCGTCGTTGCCGAGCGAACCGAAGTTCCCGTGGCCGTCGACCAGGGGCAGACGCATGGAGAAGGGCTGCGCCAGACGCACCAGCGCGTCGTAGATCGACGCGTCGCCGTGCGGGTGCAGTTTACCCATGACCTCGCCGACGACACGGGCGCACTTCACATAGCCGCGGTCGGGACGCAGGCCCATCTCGTTCATCTGGTAGACGATGCGACGGTGAACCGGCTTCAGGCCGTCGCGGGCGTCCGGCAGGGCTCGCGAGTAGATGACCGAGTACGCGTATTCGAGGAAGGAGCCCTGCATCTCGTCCACGACGTCGATGTCGAGGATCTTCTCCTCGTACGAGTCGTCGGGCGGCGGGGTCTTCGTGCTGCGGCGGGCCATCGCTGCTGCGGCTCCTTCACAGTCTCTGCCGGGGCATGAACGGGTTCTGACGCGCACCATTGTGGACCGCCCCACTGACAACGCCGACCGCGACCCGTCCGTAGCGCTCCTGCGGCGCGCTGCGCGGGCCTCGCGGGGACCGCTCCCGGACGGCCGTCCGGCCCGGTGCCCGGCGGCCCCGAGCGCGTTCGCGGCCGTTCTCGGTGGGCTTCCCCAGGCGCGCCGGAGACACGCACAAGTCTCGCTCTCGGCGTACGAGGTGCGGGAACTTCGCCAGCCGTCCGCGCGCTTGCATACAGTGGCAGGACCGACAGGAATGACGTAGTTCCGCGATCGAAGGGACGTACATGCCCATGGGTCACACGGCCACAGCTGAGGCAGGCTCCGGCGGCCTGACAGCGACCGAGCACCGCCTGGCCAACGGCCTGCGCGTGGTGCTCTCCGAGGACCATCTGACCCCGGTCGCCGCGGTGTGCCTCTGGTACGACGTCGGCTCGCGCCACGAGGTCAAGGGCCGGACCGGTCTCGCCCACCTCTTCGAGCACCTGATGTTCCAGGGCTCCAAGCAGGTCCACGGCAACGGTCACTTCGAACTCGTCCAGGGCGCCGGCGGCTCCCTCAACGGCACGACGAGCTTCGAGCGCACCAACTACTTCGAGACCATGCCCACCCACCAGCTGGAGCTCGCCCTCTGGCTGGAGGCCGACCGCATGGGCTCGCTGCTTGCGGCACTGGACGACGAGTCCATGGAGAACCAGCGCGACGTCGTGAAGAACGAGCGCCGGCAGCGTTACGACAACGTGCCGTACGGCACCGCCTTCGAGAAGCTCACCGCGCTCTCGTACCCCGAGGGCCACCCGTACCACCACACCCCGATCGGGTCGATGGCGGACCTGGACGCGGCCACCCTGGAGGACGCCCGCGCGTTCTTCCGCACCAATTACGCGCCCAACAACGCGGTCCTGTCGGTCGTCGGCGACATCGACCCGGAGCAGACGCTCGCCTGGGTCGAGAAGTACTTCGGCTCCATCCCCGGGCACGACGGCAAGCCCGCCCCACGGGACGGCTCGCTTCCCGACGTCATCGGCGAGCAGGTGCGCGAGGTCGTCGAGGAGGACGTACCGGCGCGCGCCCTGATGGCCGCCTACCGGCTCCCGGAGGACGGCACGCGCGCGTGCGACGCGGCCGACCTGGCGCTCACCGTCCTCGGCGGCGGCGAGTCCTCCCGGCTCTACAACCGGCTCGTACGCCGTGACCGCACCGCCGTCGCGGCCGGGTTCGGCCTGCTGCGGCTCGCCGGAGCGCCCTCCCTGGGGTGGCTGGACGTGAAGACGTCCGGCGACGTCGAGGTCCCGGTCATCGAGGCCGCCGTCGACGAGGAGCTCGCCCGGTTCGCCGAGGAGGGCCCCACGGCCGGTGAGATGGAGCGCGCCCAGGCCCAGTTGGAGCGCGAATGGCTCGACCGGCTCGGCACCGTGGCGGGCCGCGCCGACGAACTGTGCCGGTACGCCGTCCTGTTCGGGGACCCGCAGCTCGCCCTGACCGCCGTGCAGCGCGTCCTCGACGTCACGGCGGAGGAGGTCCGGGAGGCCGCCAAGGCCCGCCTGCGCCCCGACAACCGCGCGGTGCTCGTCTACGAGCCGACCACCGCCGAAGCAGCCGACGCGGCTGACTCCGCCGACGAGACCGACGAGGAGGCGGCGAAGTGACCGAGCTCGCCACCATGGACTTCCACCCGCAGCCCCAGGCCGGCCAGCCGAAGCCGTGGGCGTTTCCCGCCCCCGAGCGGGGCACCCTGGACAACGGTCTGACCGTGCTGCGCTGCCATCGCCCCGGCCAGCAGGTCGTGGCCGTCGAGGTGAACCTCGACGCGCCGCTGGACGCCGAGCCGGCGGGCCTGGACGGCATCGCCACGATCATGGCGCGCGCCTTCTCCGAGGGCACCGACAAGCACTCGGCCGAGGACTTCGCCGCCGAACTGGAGCGCTGCGGCGCCACGCTCGACGCGCACGCCGACCACCCCGGTGTGCGCCTGTCCCTCGAAGTGCCCGTCTCGCGCCTGGCCAAGGCCCTCGGCCTGCTCGCCGACGCCCTGCGGGCCCCCGCGTTCGCGGACAGCGAGGTCGAGCGGCTGGTGACCAACCGGCTGGACGAGATCCCGCACGAGACGGCCAATCCCGCCCGCCGTGCCGCCAAAGAGCTCTCCAAGGAGCTGTTCCCGGCGAGCGCGCGCATGGCGCGCCCGCGGCAGGGCACCGAGGAGACCGTCCAGAACATCGACTCGTCGGCCGTTCGCGCGTTCTACGAGAGGCACGTGCGCCCCGTCACGGCCACTGCCGTCGTCGTCGGTGACCTGACCGATGTCGATCTCGACGAACTGCTCGCCGACACGCTCGGCTCCTGGACCGGCTCGGCCGCCCAGCCGCGCCCCGTGCCGCCGGTGAGCGCCGACGACACCGGCCGCGTGATCATCGTCGACCGCCCCGGCGCCGTCCAGACGCAGCTGCTCATCGGCCGGGTCGGCGCCGACCGGCACGACCGCGTGTGGCCCGCGCAGGTCCTCGGCACCTACTGCCTCGGCGGCACCCTCACCTCGCGCCTGGACCGCGTCCTGCGCGAGGAGAAGGGCTACACCTACGGCGTGCGGGCGTTCGGACAGGTCCTGCGCTCCGCGCCGGACGGCACGGGAGCCGCGATGCTCGCCATCAGCGGCTCGGTCGACACCCCCAACACCGGTCCTGCGCTCGACGACCTGTGGACGGTGCTGCGCACCCTCGCGGCCGAGGGTCTGACCGACGCGGAGCGCGACGTCGCCGTGCAGAACCTGGTGGGTGTCGCGCCCCTCAAGTTCGAGACGGCCGCGGCGGTCGCGAGCACGCTCGCGGACCAGGTCGAGCAGCACCTGCCGGACGACTATCAGGCGACGCTCTACCGGCAACTGGCCGCCACCGGCACCGTGGAGGCCACCGCGGCGGCCGTGAGCGCCTTCCCGACGGACCGTCTGGTGACCGTCCTGGTGGGCGACGCGGCGCAGATCGCGGAGCCGGTCAGGGCCCTCGGAATCGGTGAAGTCACCGTGGTGGCCGCCGAGTAGAACCCGTGCGACGCGGGAGGGCCCTGACGGCTGAAGAGCCGTCAGGGCCCTCCCTTTTCCGGAAGCCGTTCCCAAGATGTCCGTATTCGTATGACGGTCACCCTTCTGCCCTGTGGGATACGTTACAAAAATCGTGATCCGTTTGTTGTTCGAAAGTTGCCCCGCTTAGCGTCAGTGCGGCTGTTCGTCACGCAGTGCGCCGCGCCCGCGGCACCGGACAGTCATCGCCGAGTCCCCCATGACGCGAGTCAGGGGAGCCGGGGACCCACACGTAGTCCCTGGGGTGAATCGGACGCCCTCTCCGGAGGGGGCCCGTAGGAGACCTTCCTGCTCCGAACCCGTCAGCTAACCCGGTAGGCGAGAGGGAAGGAAAGGATCAGCCCCTACATGGCGTTCACCTGTGGCACCGGCAAGCACCGTCGTACGAGCCGCGTGCACAGCACGACCACCACGACCGCCGTCGGGGTCGCGGCGCTCACCACCACCGGTGTCATCGGAACCCTGGCCGCCCCCGCGTTCGCCGCGGAAACCTCCGTCGAGCAGACCGGGCTGACCCAGACCGTCACCCTCAACGACACGGTCGCCGACCAGATCGACGCCCAGGCCTTCGCGCAGCTGCGCGCCGCCGACGAGGCCGCCGCGCGCAAGCAGGCCGAGCAGACCGCGCGCAAGCAGGCCGCGGAGCAGGCCCAGGAGCTGCGCGAGACCAAGGAGCGCGCCGCCCGCGAGGCCGAGCGCAAGCGTCTGAACACGTTCGTCATGCCGATCACCGGTTCGTACGTCTCCACCGGCTACCAGGCCAGCAGCAGCCTCTGGTCCTCCGGCAGCCACACCGGAGTCGACTTCCACGCCGCGTCCGGCACCTCGGTCCACGCCGTCGGCTCCGGCACGGTCGTCACGGCCGGCTGGGGCGGCGCCTACGGCAATCAAGTCGTGATCAAGATGCACGACGGCACGTACACCATGTACGGCCACCTCTCGTCCATCGGTGTGTCCGTGGGGCAGACGGTCACTCCGGGGCAGCAGATCGCTCTCTCGGGGGACACCGGCAACACCACCGGTCCCCACCTTCACTTCGAGGCCCGTACGACCGCCGAGTACGGATCGGACATGGACCCGGTCGCGTACCTGCGCTCGCACGGCGTCAACGTCTGACGACCGCTTCGCGGCTTCTTCGCCGCTTTCGATGCCCCGGCTCACCGAGCCGGGGCATCGTCGTTTCCAGATGCCGTCTGTCCAAAAAATATCCATGGATTCAGGCCTGCCATCGGAAATTCAGGCTTCCTGCAATAGAGTCACTGAACAAGCGTCAATCGACGGCGTTTCACGGGGATTAAAGCGGAGGTCGGTCATGCGTATTCCGGCGCACTCGGTGTGCACGGCGATCCGTGACGACATCGTCGCGGGTGTCTACGAGCGCGGCGGCCGCCTCACCGAGGAACTGCTCGCACGCCGATACGGCGTCTCTCGCGTCCCCGTGCGCGAGGCCCTGCGCACGCTGGAGGCCGAGGGGTTCGTGGTCACCCGCCGGCACGCGGGCGCGTGTGTCGCGGAGCCCTCCGAGCTGGAGGCCGCGGACCTCCTGGAGATGCGCATGCTGCTGGAACCGCTGGGTGCCGCGAGGGCCGCGCAGCGGCGCACGGAGGCCCACCTGAAGGTGCTGCGGGGTCTGGTCAGGCTGGGGCAGGAGCGCTCCAGGCGAGGCCACAGCGAGGATCTGCGCTCGTTGGGCGGCTGGTTCCACGAGACGCTCGCGCAGGCGTCCGGCAGCCCCGCGCTCACCTCGACGCTCGCCCAGCTGCGCCACAAGATCGCCTGGATGTACTCGGTGGAGGCGCCGGCCGACCCCGCGGAATCCTGGGCGGAGCACGGCGGCATCGTGGACGCGGTCGCCCGCGGGGACAGTGAGCGGGCCCGCGCGATCACGGCCCTGCACACCGAGCGCGCCACGGCCGCGCACCGGCTCCGATTTCCCGGCGGCGACCGGCCGGACCGTGTGAGAAGTTCGCAACATCCCGTAAACATGACGGGCCCGCGTCATTAACACGGGCGCCGTATACAAAGAGGGATATTCGGCAGGGGCTCATTTCTGATGCCCTTTTATGCGTGTGTCCGGAATTTCGGCGCACGCCATTCCCGCGGCCATGGCGCGAGGTCGTACGTGGCATGTGGGGAATTTCCGAGCGAGGGTACGGAAAAACGGCCGAGCCGCGCCACCCGGCGAAGGGGAGCGCGGCTCGGCCGTGTGAGTCCACGTGCCTCGTGGGCGGCTCAGACGGTCTCGGGGAGTTCGTCGAGCCCCTCGGCGACCAGCTTCGCCAGACGGTCGAGAGCGGCATCCGCGCCCTCGGAGTCCGACGTGAGGACGATCTCCTCGCCGCCCTGGGCGCCCAGGCCGAGGACCGCGAGCATGGAGGCCGCGTTGACGGGGTTCCCGTCGGCCTTGGCGATCGTCACGGGGATGCCGGAAGCCGTGGCGGCCCGGACGAAGATGGAGGCGGGGCGGGCATGGAGGCCCTCGGTCCAGCCGACGTTGACGCGGCGCTCAGCCATGTGATGCTGCCCTTCGGGTGTTCAAGGTTGTCTAGACCATTCTTTCATATCGCGAGGCGTGCCCGAACGGTCCCGGACCTCACCCGCCGCGGTGTCGGCCGAGGACCCGCTCCGACGCCCGTCACCCTCAGACTGCCTCGCGCCGTTGTCGTACGCGAGCCGTACTCTGGGGCCCATGCAGACCTCGGCGGACCGGCACGAGTACCCAGCCCACTGGGAGGCCGACGTGGTGCTGCGCGACGGCGGCACCGCACGCATCAGGCCCATCACCGTCGACGACGCCGAACGCCTGGTCAGCTTCTACGAGCAGGTGTCGGACGAGTCGAAGTACTACCGCTTCTTCGCGCCCTATCCGCGGCTGTCCGCCAAGGACGTCCACCGCTTCACCCACCACGACTTCGTGGACCGCGTGGGCCTCGCGGCCACGGTGGGCGGCGAGTTCATCGCCACCGTGCGCTACGACCGGATCAACGCGGACGGCATGCCCGCCTCCGCGCCCGCCGACGAGGCCGAGGTCGCCTTCCTCGTGCAGGACGCCCACCAGGGCCGCGGTGTCGCCTCCGCGATGCTCGAGCACATCGCCGCGGTGGCCCGCGAGCGCGACATCCGCCGCTTCGCCGCCGAGGTGCTGCCCGCCAACAACAAGATGATCAAGGTGTTCACGGACGCCGGATACACCCAGAAGCGCAGCTTCGAGGACGGTGTCGTACGCCTGGAGTTCGACCTCGAACCCACCGACCGGTCCCTGGCCGTGCAGCGCGCGCGGGAACAGCGCGCCGAGGCCCGCTCCGTGCAGCGGCTGCTCGCCCCCGGCTCCGTCGCCGTCATCGGCGCCGGGCGCACACCCGGCGGGGTCGGTCGCAGTGTCCTCGACAACCTCCGGGAAGCCGGGTTCACCGGACGCCTGTACGCCGTGAACACGGCCCTCCAGGAGAAGGAACTCGACGGAGTCCCGGCCCACCGCTCCATCAGGGACATCACCGAACCCGTCGACCTCGCCGTCGTCGCCGTGCCCGCCGAACACGTCCCCGAGGTCGTGACGGAATGCGGCGAACACGGTGTGCAGGGACTGGTGGTGGTCTCCGCCGGCTACGCCGAGAGCGGTCCCGAGGGACGCGAGCGCCAGCGCGAACTCGTGCGGCACGCGCGCACGTACGGGATGCGCATCATCGGGCCCAACGCCTTCGGTGTCATCAACACATCGCCCGACGTGCGCCTGAACGCCTCGCTCGCCCCCCAGATGCCCCGCCCCGGACGCATCGGCCTGTTCGCGCAGTCCGGAGCCATCGGCATCGCCCTGCTGTCCCGGCTGCACCGGCGCGGCGGAGGCGTCACGGGTGTGACCGGCGTGTCGACCTTCGTCTCCTCCGGGAACCGCGCGGACGTCTCCGGCAACGACGTACTGCAGTACTGGTACGACGACCCGGACACCGACGTCGCCCTGATGTACCTCGAATCCATCGGCAACCCGCGCAAGTTCACCCGGCTCGCGCGGCGGACGGCGGCCGCGAAGCCGCTGGTCGTGGTCCAGGGGGCGCGGCACGGCGGGGCCGCTCCCCAGGGGCACGCCGTACGGGCCACACGACTGCCGCACGCCACCGTGTCCGCGCTGCTGCGCCAGGCCGGAGTGATCCGGGTGGACACGATCACCGAACTCGTCGACGCGGGCCTGCTGCTGGCCCGCCAGCCGCTTCCCCGGGGACCCCGCGTGGCGATCCTCGGGAACTCCGAGTCCCTGGGGCTGCTGACGTACGACGCGTGTCTCGCCGAGGGACTCAGGCCACTGCCACCCCGGGACCTGACCACGGCGGCCTCCGCGGAGGACTTCCACCGGGCACTGTCCCAGGCGCTCGCCGACGACGGCTGCGACGCCGTCATCGTGACGGCCATACCGACGGTGGGGGAGACCTCGGCCGCCGACGCGGCACTCGCCGAGGCGCTCCGCTCCTCCGCCCTGGAGGCTCCGGCGAAACCCGTGCTCGTGGTGCACGTCGAACTGGGCGGACTCGCCGAAGCCCTGTCCGCCGCCGCGAGTACCGCCCCGCAGGCCCCCGCGACGGCACCCGGTGCGACGGCCGGCGCCCGCTTCCACCCCTCGGACCGGTCGCCCGCCGCGGTCCGTGCCGACCCCGCGCCGGACTCCCGGCTCATCCCCGCCTACCCCGCCGCCGAACGTGCCGTCCGCGCCCTCGCCGAGGCCGTCAAGTACGCCCAGTGGCGCACGGACGCCGGCGAGCCCGGCAAGGTGCCCGAGTACGAGGACATCGACGAGAAAGGCGCCGCCCGGCTGATCGACGACCTCCTCGCGCGCGGGGAGGGTCTGACCCTGGGAGGCGAGCAGACGGCGGTGCTGCTCGGGTTGTACGGCATCGACGTGCACAGTGCCCTGCCCGCCCCCACTCCGGACGACGCGGTGGCGGCCGCGCACGCCATCGGCTACCCCGTGGCCCTCAAGACCACCGCCCCGCACCTGCGGCACCGCGCGGACCTCGGCGGCGTACGCCTGGACGTGGCGGACGAGGAACAGTTGCGCCGGGCTTACGCGGAGCTGACCGAGCTGTTCGGGCCACCCACGGTGCTGCGCCCGGTCGTGCAGGCGATGGCGCCGCGCGGTGTCGACACGGTCGTCCGCGCGGTGATCGACCCGGCGGCCGGGGCGGTCCTCTCCTTCGGGCTCTCCGGAGCCGCCTCCGAACTGCTCGGGGACACCGCCCACCGGCTGATCCCGGTCACCGACCGGGACGCGGCCTCGCTGGTCCGGTCGATCAGGACGGCACCGCTCCTGTTCGGCTGGCGGGGCTCCGCGCCGGTCGACACGGCGGCCCTCGAAGAGCTGATGCTGCGCATCTCCCGGCTGGTCGACGACCACCCGGAGGTCGTCGCGGTCTCGCTGGAGCCGGTGGTGGTCGCCCCGGCCGGCCTGAGCGTCCTCAGCGCCACGGTACGGCTGGCCCGCGCCCCGCTCCGGGACGACCTCGGCCCCCGGACGCTGCCCGTCGTCTGAGCAGTCCGATCCGCCTGAGTCGTCCGGGCCAAGCGGGCCGTTCGAGTCGTGCGGGGCGCCGGAAGGGGGCGGCACTGTGACGGCGGGCACCCCGCCCGGACGCCTGCCGTGCCCGCGTCGCACCGGTCACCCTGCGCGATTCGGTCTGATCCGTCCACGACGGACCCGAGCGAGCGGTGCCTCGCAGTCAGTGGGCCCCCGTAGGATGGACGGCATGGCCAAGACCAGTACGACGACCCAGGGGCTGCGAGCGGCGATCGAGCGCAGCGGCTACTACCCGGCCCTCGTGGCCGAGGCGGTGGAGGCCGCGATCGGCGGCGAGACCATCCGGTCGTACCTGGTCCACCAGGAGACGACGTTCGACGCGAACGAGGTGCGGCGGCACGTCACCGTGCTGGTCCTCACCGGCAACCGTTTCATCGTGAGCCACACGGACGAGCAGAACGCGGACACCACCTCCCCGACCCCTTACGCCACGACCTCGACGGAATCGGTCAAGCTCGGCCGGATCTCCTCGGTCGTCGTCAGCCGCGTCGTCGCGAACCCGGAGTCGTACACGCCCGGCACCCTGCCCCGTGAAGTGGTCCTGACCATCGGCTGGGGCGCCGTCTCCCGCATCGACCTGGAGCCGGCCGCCTGCGGTGACCCCAACTGCGAGGCCGATCACGGCTACACCGGCAACTCGACGGCGGACGACCTGAGCCTGCGGGTCAGTGAGGCGGGCGACGGTCCGGAGACCGTCCGCCAGGCCCTCGTCTTCGCGCAGTCCCTCTCCGAAGCGACCGCGGACGTCGCCCGCTGATGGCCCTGCCCACCTGGGATCACCCGGAACCGCTCGCCGTCGACTCCGCGCCCGTCCCCGAGTACGGCGCCGGTTCACTGGCCGATCTGCTCCCCACGCTCGCCGCCGGCATGTCCGTGCCCGGCGCGGCCGCCGCCATACCCGAGCTGACCGCGGCCGACCGGAACTGCGTGTTCCTGATCGACGGTCTCGGCTGGGAGCAGCTCCGGGCCCACCCGGACGAGGCCCCCTTCATGACCTCGCTGCTGGCGTCCTCGCGCGGCGGTACGGGACGTCCGATCACCGCCGGCTACCCGGCCACCACCGCGACCTCCCTCGCCTCCGTGGGCACCGGCCTGCCCCCGGGCGCCCACGGCCTGCCCGGCTACACCGTGCGCAACCCCGCCACCGGCCAGCTGATGAACCAGCTCCGCTGGAACCCGTGGACCGAGCCGCGCGCCTGGCAGCCCCATCCCACGATCTTCCAGCTGGCCGACGCGGCCGGGGTGCACACCGCCCAGGTCTCCTCGCCGACCTTCCAGAACACTCCGCTGACGAAGGTCGCGCTGAGCGGCGGGACGTTCCACGGCCGGCTGTCCGGCGAGGAGCGCATGGACTTCGCCGCCGAGCAACTGGCCGCCGGTGACCGCTCGTTGGTCTACACGTACTACGCGGAGGTGGACGGCAAGGGCCACCGCTTCGGCGTCGACTCCGACCCCTGGCGCGGCCAGCTCATGTACGTCGACCGGCTGGTCCAGCGCCTCGCGGAGCAGTTGCCGCCGCGCACGGCGCTGTATGTCACCGCCGACCACGGCATGATCGACATTCCGTTCGACGAACAGCACCGCATCGACTTCGACGAGGACTGGGAGCTGCGCGCCGGTGTCGCCCTGCTGGGCGGAGAGGGCCGCGCCCGTCATGTGTACGCGGTCCCGGGCGCCGAGGCGGACGTGCTGACCTGCTGGCGCGAAGTGCTGGGCGAGCAGTTCTGGGTCGCCTCCCGTGACGAGGCGATCGACGCGGGCTGGTTCGGCCCACGGGTCGACGAGCGGGTCTACGCCCGGCTGGGTGACGTCATCGCCGCCGCCCGGGACGATGTCCTGATCACCGCGTCCGAACGGGAGCCGAAGGAGTCGGTGATGGTCGGCAACCACGGCTCGATGACCCCGGCCGAGCAACTGGTGCCCCTCCTCCAAGTACGCTCCTGACGCCGTCCCCCTTCCCCGTTGCCGAAAGGTGCTCAACTCCCCATGCCCGAGCTGGTGTTCTTCTCTGGAACGATGGACTGCGGGAAGTCCACGCTGGCTCTCCAGATCGAGCACAACCGCTCGGCGCGGGGCCTGCAGGGCATGATCTTCACGCGTGACGACCGCGCGGGCGAGGGCAAGCTCTCCTCGCGCCTCGGGCTGGTCACCGACGCGGTCGAGGTGGCGGACGACCAGGATCTGTACGCCCATCTCGTGGACCATCTCTCGCAGGGCGGCCGGGCCGACTACGTGATCGCGGACGAGGCGCAGTTCCTGGCCCCCGCGCAGATCGACCAGCTGGCCCGTGTGGTGGACGACCTGGACGTCGACGTCTTCGCCTTCGGGATCACCACCGACTTCCGGTCCAAGCTCTTCCCCGGCTCCCAGCGCCTGGTCGAACTGGCGGACCGGGTCGAGGTGCTCCAGGTCGAGGCCCTGTGCTGGTGCGGTGCCCGCGCCACGCACAACGCCCGCACCGTGGGCGGTGAGATGGTCGTCGAGGGCGCCCAGGTGGTCGTCGGTGACGTCAACCAGCACGAGAACATCGGCTACGAGGTCCTGTGCCGCCGGCACCACCGACGCCGTATGACAGCCGCCACGGCCCGCGCGAGCGCCCTGTCCCCCGACGTCCTGCCGATCGCCTCCGTCTGAGCCCTGTCCCCGAGCCCCTCCCTGGAGAGATGCCGTCCCCGGAGAGCTGCCGGGTCAGGAGACGGCGTGGATCAGGGAGAAGACCGCGCCCTCCGGATCCGCCACCGTCGCCACGCGGCCGTACGGGGAGTCGTGGGCCGCCCGAAGGAGGTGTCCGCCGAGTTCCGTGACGAGGCGGACGGTGTCGTCCAGTTCGGCGGCCTCGAAGTACGTCAGCCAGTGCGGGCCCCGGTCGCGCGGCAGGGTGTTCCCGACGCCATGGAGGCCGGCCACCGGCCGTCCGTCGATGTGCAGGGTCACGTAGTCGAAGCCGGGCGAGACGGTCGGCTCCAGGTCGTAGCCGAACACCCCCTGGTAAAACTTGACGACGCTCTCCGTGTCGCGCGTCACGAGCTCGTTCCACGCCGGGGTGCCGGGCACGCCGGTGAGCTCCGTTCCCAGGTGGGCCACCCTCTGCCAGATCCCGAAAACGGCGCCCGACGGGTCGGAGGCGATCGCCAGGCGGCCGGCCTCGGCGGCGTCCAGCGGTCCCACGCCCACGGTTCCCCCGCTGTGCCGGACCTTCTCGGCGGTCCGGTCCACGTCGGCCGACGCGAAATAGGGCGTCCAGGCGATCGGCAGGTGCCGGTCGGGCGGCAACTGACCGATCCCGGCCACCTCGCGGCCGTCGAGCAGCGCCCGGGCGTAGGGGCCGAGCTGCGGGGGGCCGGGCTGGAACTCCCAGCCGAACAGCGCTCCGTAGAACTCCTGGGTCGCGGCCGTGTCATGCGCCATCAGGCTCACCCAGCAGGGTGTCCCGGGCGTGTGCCGAGCGTGCGTGGTGCCGTTCGGGCCGGCCGATTCCCGTGCCTCGGTCATCGTCACTCTCTTCTCGGCCCCTCGCGGTGGCCGGTCACCTTCCGCCTGCGAACACGCGTACTCAGTCGCGTGCGTGCGCGCCGTGCCGATGCTCGCACCACCGGTCATGCCGGAGGTCCCTCCCGCGCCGCGGTCGAGCGGTGCGGGAACGGACGACGTCCGATCCGCCGCCTCTCGTCCGTCGCGGAGCGATTGCCGTGCGGTGCCCATCGGTTGTACAGCATGTGCCCGATCCCGTACGCCTGGTGATCGGACCTGCCCGGCGGAGCAGAGTAGCCGGACATGGACGAAGCGGCCACCCCGTGCGCAAGGATGGGGCCATGAACGCCATCATCACGGCACCCGAACTCGCCAGTGACCTGGCGGGGCCGACCCCGCCGGTCCTCCTCGACGTCCGCTGGCGGTTGGGTGGCCCCAACCTGCGCTCCGAGTACGAGAACGCGCACATCCCCGGTGCCGTTTTCGTCGATCTGGATTCCGAACTCGCTGGTCCGGCCGGTGGGGCGGGCCGGCATCCGCTCCCCGACCCCGAGGTCTTCGGCGCGGCGATGCGGGCCGCGGGAGTGTCCCAGAACCGCGATGTCGTCGTGTACGACGGCGGGCAGGGCTGGGCGGCCGCACGCGCCTGGTGGCTGCTGGGCCATTCGGGTCATCCGGCGGTACGCGTGCTTGACGGCGGGTTCGCCGCCTGGAGCGGGCCGGTCTCCTCGGAGGTCCCCTCGCCGGCGCCCGGAACGTTCGTACCGACGGCCGGCGCCCGGCCGTCGCTCGACGCGGACGGGGCGGCCGCGCTCGCCCGCACCGGGCTGCTGCTGGACGCCCGCGCGGGGGAGCGGTACCGGGGCGAGGTCGAGCCGATCGATCCGGTCGGCGGTCACATCCCGGGTGCCGTGTCCGCGCCGACCACCGAGAACGTCACGGAGGACGGACGGTTCCTGCCGGTGGACGAACTCGCCGACCGTTTCAAGTCACTCGGGGTGACACCGGCGTCCGAGGTCGGCGTCTACTGCGGTTCCGGCGTCTCGGGCGCCCATGAGGTGCTGGCCCTCGCCGTGGCCGGCATTCCCGCGGCGCTGTACGTGGGTTCGTGGTCGGAGTGGTCCCAGGACACGGACCGCCCCGTCGCGGTGGGCCCCGACCCGCAGTGACACCCGCAGTGACATCCGCGATGGCGAGCGCGGGGACGCCGAGGGAGGGCCACCCGTAGGAACGCTGCGGGGACGCCCACGGGAACACGCGCACGACGACGGGGCCCGCACCGGATCGGTACGGGCCCCGTCGTCATGGAACTGGCAAATCCTGCTTCTTCTGGCTAGTCCTGCTTCTTACGGCGTGTGCCGAAGACGATCTCGTCCCAGCTCGGGACCGCCGCTCTGCGGCCCGGACGGACGCCGTCGGCCTCGGCCTGGCGGTCGGTCGCGCCGACCAGCCGGTCGCGGTGGCTGCCCACCGAGCGGGGCATGAGCACGTCCGCGTACGCGGAACCGGCACCCGCCGAGGCGGCGGGAGCCGGGGGCTCCTCCTCCTCGGGCTCGGGGACGGGCTCCTCGGCCGCGGGGCGCTCGGCGGGGGCGGGCCGCTCGGGCACCACCATGTCGCCCCGGAAGCTGGGCACCGCCTCCAGGAGGCTGGTCAGCGAGTCCCGGTCCTCCGCCTCTTCGGAGGATTCCGGAGACGCCGGGGGCAGACTCGGCCGCTCCGCCTGGCGGTCCAGGGCACGGTCCAGCGGACGGTCACGGGGCAGCCGGGCGATTCGCGGCACGAACGGGAAGCTCGGCTCGGGCGCGGCGAGGTCGTCGGACTCGCCGATCAGCGAGCGCGCCTCGTCGTCGACGGCCTGGACGAGCCGCCGGGGCGGGTCGTAGGTCCAGCTCGCCGCGTGCGGTTCGCCCGCGACCCGGTAGACCAGCATGACTTCCCAGGTGCCGTCGTCGCGGCGCCAGGAGTCCCACTGGACGGTGTCCTTCTCGGCGCCCCGGATCAGCAGCCGCTCCTGGACGGCCTCACCGAGCTGGGGGCCGGCGTTCTCGCCGGGGCGGCGGACGGGAGTCTTCCTGGCGCGCTCGGCCATGAAGGCGCGCTCGGCCAGCACGGGTCCCTCGAAACGGCGTACGCGATCGACGGGGATGCCGGCGAGCTGGGCGACTTCCTCCGCGGAGGCACCGGCGCGTATACGCGCCTGGATGTCGCGGGGGCGGAGATGGCTCTCCACCTCGATCTCGATCTGGCCGAGGCGGGGACGGTCGCCGCGTACGGCGGCGCGCAGCCGCTCGTCAATCGGAAGCGTGTATTCCGTACTGTCCGCAGCCTTCAGCACCAGCCGTGTGCCGTCGTTAGAGACGGCCACGACACGCAGTTCGGGCATGGGGACCTCCCGGGTGGTGCCTGCCGACGTCACGTGCGTCGCTGCTTCCGCTAGTCGAGTGTGGCCTGCCCGGGTGCAGCCTGCCACAACCTTGCCGAGTTGCCCGGCGTGTCGGGCACGGGCCCGGGGTCGCCGTTATGGCACGGTTACCTATTCGCAACGCTAAGTGACGAACTCCATCACCCTGTGCAACGAGCCCCCTCCCGGTGGTCCTGCAAGGCCCCGGACGCCCTGGCGGGAGTCCGGACCCAGGGCTCGCAACAGTACTCCATTCGGGCCACATGCGTGGATCGGCACGCCGCCCAACTTCTAGCGGGGGGTGCTAGTTGGCCGATCCGGACGCACTTTCGGCGGCCGGGCACTGTGGCACAGTTCACGCAATCGGCAGAAACGGAACTTATCGTTTCGCCTGTACGTCCCTTTCTCGTGCGGTCGGTCGATCAAGTACGGGAAAGGCAGGCAAGGTCCGGGAATGCGTGAGAAGCCGGAAGTCGGCGGCGAACAGCCGGGTGCCGACGGAGAACCGAGGAAGAGGCGGCTGGACCTGAGCGTCCCCCAGGTGGCGGGGAGCGCGGTCGCCGCGGTGGTCGCGGCGAAACTGGCGTCGTACTTCGGCGTCTACGGGACGATCCTGGGCGCCGGGCTGGTCAGCGTCGTCGCGACCTGCGGAGGAACGCTGTTCCAGCACTTCTTCAGGCGCACCGGTGAACAGTTCCGTGACGTGACGGTGCAGCCGGGACCGAAGCCCCGGCAGCTGTCCGGTGTGCCCGGGGAGTTCGGCGAAGGGACCGTGTACCGCGCGCGGGTCAAAAACTGGAAGAGGCCGCTGGTCGCGACCGCTCTCGTCTTCGGCGTCACGATGGCCGGAATCACCACGTACGAAGCGGTCTCGGGGCAGAGTTTCAGCGGAGACGGCACCAGCACGACGGTCGGCGACGCCTTCAAGGGGAACAACGCCGGCTCGGGGAACCGGAAGCCGGACACGGCACCGTCGACCGGGCCCTCGCCGTCCTCGCCGACGGCCTCTCAGGAGGCTCCGACGCCTTCCGGCGGCACCGCCGGCTCGGGTGACACGGGCGGTGACGGCACGGCCACCGCGCCGGCCCCGGGGGACGGCACGGCATCGGAGCCGGAAACCGGGGACGGCACCCCGGCTCCCGAACCCAGCGCGACCGCTACGACCCCAGAACCCTCCGCAAGTAGTCATTCGCAAAGCGCCGGTCCGGATCGAGACGGTCCCGCAGCGCGGTGAACTCGCCGAAGCGCGGATAGGCCCGGGAGAAGTACTCCGCGTCGCGGGTGTGCACCTTGCCCCAGTGCGGCCGGCCCTCGTGCGCGGTGAAGATCCGCTCGGCCGCGGTGAAGTACGCCTGATAAGGGGTGCCCCGGAACATGTGGACGGCGATGTACGCGCTGTCCCGCCCGGATGCCGTGGAGAGGGTGATGTCGTCGGCGGGCGCCGTCCGCACCTCCACGGGGAAGCTCACCCGCAGGGTCGAGCTGTCGACCATCGCCTTCAGCTCGCGCAGCGTCTCGACCAGGGCCTCGCGCGGCACGGCGTACTCCATCTCCACGAACCGCACGCGGCGCGGAGAGGTGAAGACCTTGTACGGGATGTCGGTGTAGGTCCGCGCGGACAGCACGCGGCTGGAGAATCCGGCGATCGACGGGATGGCTGCGGGAACGGCCCGGCCGAGCAGGTTGGCCACCTGGAAGGCGCCGTTGGAGAGGAACTCGTCCTCGATCCAGCCGCGGACGGGGCCGACCGGGTTCTCGGGGCCCGCGCTGCGGTTGTTGCGCTTGGTGTTGCAGTTGCCGGTGTGCGGGAACCAGTAGAACTCGAAGTGCTCGTTCTCGGTGAAGAGTTCCTCGAAGTCGGCGGTGACCTTGTCGAAGGTCATCGGCTCCTCGCGGGCCGTGAGCAGGAAGACGGGCTCCACGGAGAAGGTGATCGCGGTGACGATTCCCAGGGCGCCGATGCCTATGCGGGCCGACGCGAAGACCTCCGGGTTCTCGCTCTCGGAACAGGTGAGCACCGAGCCGTCGGCCGTCACGAGTTCAAGGCCCGTGATCTGGGCGGCGATCGAGGCCGAGTCACGCCCGGTGCCGTGGGTTCCGGTGCTGGTCGCCCCTGAGACCGTCTGCTCCATGATGTCGCCCATGTTCGTGAGCGACAGGCCCTCGCGAGCCAGGGCCATGTTGAGCCTCTTGAGCGGGGTGCCGGCCTCGACGGTGACCGTCATGGCCGCGCGGTCGATCTTGCGGATCCCGGTCAACAGTTGAGGGCGGATCAATACGCCGTCGGTCGCGGCGGCAGCCGTGAAGGAGTGCCCGGTGCCGACGGCCTTCACCGTCAGACCGTCCTCGGCCGCCTTCCGTACGGCGGCGGAGAGTTCGTCCACCGAGGCAGGGGTGACCTCCCGTACGGGAAGGGCGGTGACGTTGCCCGCCCAGTTACGCCACGTGCCGCTCTTCTCGCTCACTGCGGTGCTCATGAGACCCTCCCCGCTGCAGAACCGGCCTGCTGAGCCGGCGGTAGCCGAGGAAACCGACCGCGACCGCGACGGCCCCGGACACCGCCGGAACCCCGTACCCGGCCTTCGCGCCGGCGGAGTCGATCACCCAGCCGGCGACGGAGGAACCGAGCGCGACCCCGACGGCGAGCCCTGTACTCACCCAGGTCATGCCTTCGGTCAGTTTCGCGCGAGGTACGTGCTGCTCGATGAGGGACATCGTCGTGATCATCGTGGGAGCGATGGACAGGCCCGCAACGAACAGCGCCACGGCCAGGAACGGCAAGTTTCCGACCAGTAGGAGGGGGATCATACTCACGGCCATCGCGCATATGCCCAGCAGCCACCTGCCTTCCGCCGCCCCCTTGAAGTGCAGCAGTCCGAAGACCGCTCCCGCGAGGCAGGAGCCCGCCGCGTAGAGGGCCAGGACGATGCTCGCGGCGCCCTTGTGACCCTGCTCCTCGGCGAAGGCCACGGTGACCACGTCGACGGCTCCGAAGATCGCCCCCGTCGCCACGAACGTGGCCACCAGGACCTGGAGTCCTGCCGAGCGGAGTGCCGAGCCGCCGCTGTGCTGTCCGCGCGGATGCGGCTGGGGCTCGGTGGCGTGCTGGGAGGTCAGCCAGAAGACCCCGGCCGTCAGGAAACAGGCGGCGAGCAGCGGTCCGGCCTCCGGGAACCACACCGTGGACAGGCCGATGGAGATGATCGGTCCGAAGATGAAGCAGATCTCGTCCACCACGGACTCCAGGGAGTACGCGGTGTGCAGTTGCGGGGTGCCTCCGTAGAGCGCCGCCCAGCGGGCCCGGATCATCGCGCCGATGCTCGGGACGCAGCCGATGCCGGCCGAGCACACGAACAGGACCCAGTCCGGCCACCCGTAGTGCGCGGCGACCAGCAGCATCCCGGCCGCCGCGAGCGCGAAGACCGTCACCGGGCGCAGGACACGCCGCTGACCGTGCAGGTCCACCAGGCGCGAGACCTGCGGGCCCATCGCCGCGGCCGCCAGCGCGATGGTCGCCGACAGGGCGCCTGCGAGGCCGTAGCGCCCGGTCAGCTGGGAGATCATCGTGACGACGCCGATGCCCATCATGGACAGCGGCATCCGGCCGAGCAGGCCCGCGGCGGAGAAGCTCTTGGAGCCGGGGGCGGCGAACAGGGCGCGGTACGGGCTGGTCACGAGGGTCTCCGTCGGCTCCGTTCGGCCCCGCCCCGTCACGCGGGCGGCCCGAACCTGGGTAAGGCGTGAAGGTGGCCGATACAGCTTACTGGTTAGGTAACCCTAACGCAGCCTCTCGTGACTGCCCGCCGACGCTGCCCGTCCCGTCCGTCCGACACGCGGTCGCAGGATGCCCGTCCGGCAGCGCAGCCCCTCGCGCCCTTCCGGCCGTCTGTCCGGGCGGCGCCCGGCCGGGGCACGCTCCCGCCGCGCGCCCCGCCGTCGTCGTCCGCACGCCACCCCGCCGGTTATCGCCCGTCAGTGACGGGTGGCAGGATCGGATCCATGCCAGAAGTGCTCGATGCCACCCCCTACGACGCCCTGCTCCTGCTCTCGTTCGGCGGTCCGGAGGGCCCGGACGACGTGGTCCCGTTCCTGGAGAACGTGACGCGGGGCAGAGGCATCCCCAAGGAACGCCTCAAGGAGGTCGGGCAGCACTACTTCCTGTTCGACGGAATCAGCCCCATCAACGACCAGAACCGCGCCCTGCTCGACGCGCTGCGCAAGGACTTCGCCGAGCACGGTCTGGATCTGCCGGTCTACTGGGGCAACCGCAACTGGGCGCCCTACCTGACCGACACGCTGCGCGAGATGGCCGCCGACGGGCGGCGCAGGATCCTGGTGCTGGCCACCAGCGCGTACGCCTCGTACTCGGGCTGCCGGCAGTACCGCGAGGATCTGGCGGGGTCCCTGGCCGTCCTGGAGGCGGAGGGGCTGGAGCCGCCGAAGGTCGACAAGCTGCGGCACTACTTCAACCATCCCGGGTTCGTCGAGCCGATGACCGAGGGCGTCCTGAGGTCGCTCGCCGAACTGCCCGAGGAGGTCCGACCGGGCGCGCACCTGGTGTTCACCACGCATTCGATCCCGGTCGCCGCGGCGGACACCTCCGGCCCGGCCGATGGACACGGCGACGGCGGTGCCTATGTCCGGCAGCATCTGGACGTGGCCCGGCTGATCGCGGAAACGGTGCGCGAGGAGACCGGGACCGACCGGCCGTGGAAGCTCGTTTACCAGTCGCGCTCCGGGGCCCCGCACATCCCCTGGCTGGAGCCGGACATCTGCGACCACCTGGAGGAGCTGCACGGGGCAGGAGCCCCGGCGGCGGTGATGGTGCCGATCGGCTTCGTGTCGGATCACATGGAGGTCCTGTACGACCTGGACACGGAGGCGCGGGCGAAGGCGCGGGAGCTGGGGCTGCCGGTGAGCCGTTCGGCCACGGTGGGCTCCGATCCCCGGTTCGCCGCGGCCGTCCGTGACCTGGTGCTGGAGCGTGCCGCGGCCGAGAGCGGCCGACAGGTGACACGGTGTGCCCTGGGCGCGCTGGGCGCGAGTCACGACCTGTGTCCGGTGGGCTGCTGTCCGGCCCGTTCGCCCAAGCCCGCCGTCGCGGGCGCCGACAGCCCTTACGCATGAGGAGCCACGTGACCGACCCGCTGCACACCGAACTCCTCCAGCTCGCGCACGAGGCCGCCCGCCGGGCGGGCGAGCTGCTGCGCGACGGCCGCCCGGCTGACCTCACGGTCGCCGCCACGAAGTCCAGCCCGATCGACGTCGTCACCGAGATGGACATCGCCGCCGAGAAGCTGATCACCTCGCTGATCGCCGAACACCGGCCCCGCGACGGCTTCCTCGGCGAGGAGGGCTCCGCCACCGAGGGCACCAGCGGAGTCCGCTGGATCGTCGACCCGCTCGACGGCACGGTCAACTACCTGTACGGGCTGCCGACCTGGGCGGTGTCCATCGCGGCCCAGCAGGACGGCGAGACCGTCGTCGGCGTCGTGGCGGCGCCCATGCGCGGCGAGACGTACCACGCGGTCCGCGGCCGGGGTGCCCGGGCTTCCGGGGCATGGGTCGGCGAGCGCCGACTGGCCTGCCGCCCGTCCCCGCCGCTCGACCAGGCCCTCGTCTCGACGGGCTTCAACTACGTGACCGAGGTCAAGGTCCATCAGGCCGACGTGGCCCAGCGGCTGATCCCGCTCGTGCGCGACATCCGGCGCTCCGGCTCGGCGGCGGTCGACCTGTGCGACGTCGCGGCCGGCCGCCTCGACGGCTACTACGAACGCGGTCTGCACCCCTGGGATCTGGCGGCGGGGGACCTGATCGCCAGGGAAGCGGGCGCGGTGACCGGTGGACGCCCCGGAGAGGGCCCCACGGGCGATCTCGCGGTGGCGGCCTCCCCGGGCGTCTTCGAGCCCCTCCAGCGGCTCCTGGAGGACTTCGGGGCCTGGCACGACTGACGCACCCCTGACAGCACGCCCGTCAGGGCTCGTCGGCGGCCGCCGACGGGGGACGGCGCAACGCACGTACGAGAGCGGGGCCCCGGTACTGGATCGATACCGGGGCCCCGCTCTCGTACGTGCTGATCAGACGCGTGTGGCGCCGACCTCCACACCGTGCTCGGCGGCAAGGCGGTGCAGGTCGTCGAGTTCGGCCTGCTCGACCTCCGCGAGGAAGTCGTCGCCTGTCTCGCGAGCCCGCGTCAGGTCGGACTCGGTCGTCCTTATGCGCTGCAGAAGTCCTGTGGTGAATGCGTCCATGCTGCGCCCCCTCGTCCTGGGTCGTGGGTCGGGTGGCACGGGGGTGTGCCGATGGAAAGGGGCGATCACGTCTCCGAATGGGGTGCCCAGCGCTGCCCGCTCCGGGCGGCGACGGTGCCGGACACCCACGCCCGCTCTGCGGAAGCGGTTGGACGTACCACAATGTGGTTTGCCACATGCAGAGCGTGATCGCGGGGTGTAAAGCCGTCCTCCCCCCGCTCTCTTCCACGGAAACCTCAACCCGACGAGAAAATCTCGCATTTTCGGCCCCCGGGACGCGCCTCCCTGGCGCCTCCCCCGTCTTACAGCCGGTTTATGGCCGAAACGGGCAGGATGGAGCTCTCATCCGTGACGGACCCACCCGCGTGGTGCGCTGAAACGTGCCTGCCGGTGACAGAGGAAGGACAAGCGACGTGCGCGTACTCGTCGTCGAGGACGAGCAACTGCTCGCCGATGCGGTGGCCACCGGACTGCGCCGGGAGGCCATGGCCGTCGACGTCGTGTACGACGGCGCGGCCGCGCTGGAGCGCATCGGGGTCAACGACTACGACGTCGTCGTCCTCGACCGAGACCTCCCGCTCGTGCACGGCGACGACGTCTGCCGGAAGATCGTCGAGCTCGGCATGCCCACGCGCGTGCTGATGCTGACCGCGTCCGGCGATGTCAGCGACCGTGTCGAGGGCCTGGAGATCGGCGCCGACGACTACCTCCCCAAGCCGTTCGCGTTCAGCGAGCTGACCGCACGCGTGCGTGCCCTCGGACGTCGTACGAGCCTGCCGCTGCCGCCGGTCCTGGAACGTGCCGGGATCAAGCTCGACCCCAACCGCCGCGAGGTCTTCCGCGACGGCAAGGAGGTCCAGCTCGCTCCCAAGGAGTTCGCCGTCCTGGAGGTACTGCTGCGCAGCGAGGGCGCCGTCGTCTCCGCGGAACAGCTCCTGGAGAAGGCCTGGGACGAGAACACGGACCCGTTCACCAACGTGGTGCGCGTGACCGTCATGACGCTGCGGCGCAAGCTCGGTGAGCCCGCCGTGATCGTCACCGTGCCCGGCTCCGGGTACAGGATCTGATCCACCGTGGCCACCACCCCCGCGCCGCCCGCGGCGCCTCCGAAGCCCACCTGGGACCCGAGAAGAGCGGAACCGCCCTTCCCCTGGCTGCGCCCCACGATCCGCATACGGCTCACGCTGCTGTACGGCGGCATGTTCCTGATCGCCGGCATCATGCTGCTGTCGATCATCTACCTGCTCGCGGCGCAGGCGCTGAACGTCGGCAGCGAACTCCCCTTCAAGATCATTTCCGGACAGGTCGGCAGCAGCACCTGCAACCTCCCGTCGGCACCCTCGGCGGACGAGCTCAACAGCGCGATGGCCGACTGTGTGAACCGGCAGCGCCAGCACGCCCTCGACGACCTGCTCAGCCGCTCCTTGCTGGCCCTGCTCGGCCTCGCGGTCATCGCCTTCGCGTTCGGTTACGCGATGGCGGGCCGCGTCCTGTCGCCGCTCGGCCACATCACCCGCACCGCGCGGGCGGTGGCCGGCTCCGACCTGTCCCGGCGGATCGAGCTGGACGGCCCGGACGACGAGCTGAAGGAGCTCGCGGACACCTTCGACGACATGCTGGAGCGGCTTCAGCGGGCCTTCACCGCCCAGCAGCGGTTCGTGGGGAACGCCTCCCACGAACTGCGCACGCCTCTCGCGATCAACCGCACGCTCCTGGAGGTGCACCTCTCCGGTCCCGGGGTGCCGACGGAGATGCAGCAGCTCGGCAAGACGCTGCTCGCCACCAACGAACGCAGCGAACAGCTCGTCGAGGGACTGCTGCTGCTCGCCCGCAGCGACAACCAGATCATCGAGCGCAAGCCGGTGGACCTCGCCGAGGTCGCCTCGCAGGCCGTCGACCAGGTGCACGCCGAGGCGGAGGCCAAGGGCGTGGAGATCCGCGGGCTGCGCGCTCCGGTGGTCGTCCAGGGCAACGGCGTCCTCCTGGAGCGGATCGCCCTGAACCTCGTCCAGAACGCCGTTCGGTACAACGTGCCGCAGGACGGCTGGGTCGAGGTCACGACCGACACGGAGCACGGCCGGGCGGTCCTGGAGGTGTCGAACACGGGACCGGTCGTTCCCGCGTACGAGGTCGACAATCTTTTCGAACCCTTCCGGCGGCTGCGCACGGAGCGCACGGGCAGCGACAAGGGCGTGGGCCTTGGCCTGTCGATCGTCCGGTCGGTGGCCCGCGCGCACGGGGGTCACATTGTCGCCCGGCCCCGAGAAGGGGGTGGGCTCGTGATGCGCGTCACCCTTCCCATCTGAGACCATGTCGCGGACACGCGGCGATGTTCGCTTTGCGCGGAATTTTCGGGTCACCCACCCGAGTGACCCGTGTGTGATCGATCACAAGGGCGATTTTCTGTCCATCTACTCTCCGTGATCATGTGAACTGCCGGAAAGCCGGGAAAATCCGGGTTTTCGGGGGTCCCGATCACGGGAAGTACACGGTGGGGCGCCTTTGAAGTGTGACCTCGGGACCGTGTACGGTCCGCATCGCCATCCAAGCCGATCACTCTTGATGAGTCCGGTTGGGTGTCGATTGAGTAACAGACCTTGATGTGAGGCAAAATCTCCGCCTCGGGTCGGGCACAAGTCCGGCCTCTCACGCGTTACGTGCGCTGGAGACACCGAAGACACCCAGAGGGGGAGAGCGACAATGGCAACGGATTACGACACCCCGCGCAAGACCGACGACGACGTCGACTCGGACAGCCTTGAAGAACTGAAGGCTCGCCGGAACGACAAGTCGACCTCGTCCGTCGACGTAGATGAGTTCGAGGCCGCGGAAGGCCTGGAGCTGCCCGGTGCGGACCTCTCGAACGAAGAGCTGGCCGTCCGGGTGCTGCCCAAGCAGCAGGACGAGTTCACCTGCATGAGCTGCTTCCTGGTGCACCACCGCAGCCAGCTGGCCCGCGAGAAGAACGGTCAGCCGATCTGCCGCGACTGCGACTGAGGCAGGGTCGGCCGTGACCGGCTCGACCCCACCTTGGAAGCGCCGCCTCCCCTCCAGGGCGGCGGACGAAGGGCCCTCCAAGGGCCCTGAAGGCGTGCGTGACGACGAGCGGGGCTCTTCCGAACAGGGATCAGCCTCGCTCGACCGAGCGGGCGCCACAGACGGCCTGACGGCCCCCACGGACACTCCCTCGCCTGCCGCGAGGCGTCGCGTGGAGGCTGTCCGGGACGGCGTCAAGAGGGGCGTCACGAGGAGCGGCGTCCGGGCCAGGGCGGGCCTCGCGTTCGTCACCGACCGCATCATCGACATCGCCCCGCGGGTTCCCGTACGGGACCTGGCCACCCTCCGCAGACAGTTCCCGGGCCTCGGCCCCGAGGAGCTCGCGGACAAGCTCGTCGCGGGCGCCGCCGCCGCGACGTCCACAGTCGGCGCCGGCATCGGCGCCGCCGCGATGCTGCCGGTACCGCCCGCCATGCCCACGGAGCTGGCCGCCGAGATCACCGCCGTCGCCGCGATCGAGCTGAAACTGATCGCCGAACTCCACGAGGTCTACGGCCTGCGTCCGCAGGGCAACCTCAAGCAGCGCAGCACGGCCTATCTGCACTCCTGGTCGGGCGAGCGCGGCATCGACGTGGCCAAGCCCATGACGATCAACGCCGCGCTGGGCGGCCAGATGAAGCGCGAGCTGCGCCAGCAGATCATGAAGCGAACGGTCCGGGACCTGCCCAACCTGATGCCGTTCATGGTCGGAGCGGCCGTGGGCGCGGTGATGAACCGCCGCGACACCAAGCGTGTGGCAGGCCACATTCGCAAGGACCTGCGCAGGATGCAGGTGCCGTGGGACGAGCTCCCGCAACTGCCGCCGCTGGAGAAGCCGACGGATCCGGTGCGGATCGGAGAGATTCCTACGGACCTGGGGGACTGAAGGCGTCTCGCACGCCGACCGAGACCGTTCACCCGCGCTCGGCGGACCGTGCCCGTCGCCGGTGCGCCGGCCCGGGCGCCGGCCGCGGCTGTCTCAGCTCTCCGCGGGACGGGCCGACTCCCGTGCCGTCTCCAGGGCGGCGGCCAGGCGTTCCGGCTCCCGTGTCGACAGGTACAGGTAGGGCGTCGGGTCCGCCGGGTCCGTGACCTGGACGCGCAGCGCCGTGGGGATGTACGAGCGCAGGAGCATGAAGGCGCGGGTGTCGGCCTTGTAGGTGCGCCAGGCGCGCGCTTCCTCCGGGTCCATGATCTCCGTGTCGCCCAGGGCCGAGACCGGGATCCTGGCGTCACCGGCGATCAGCGCGTCACCGACCACGCGGATGCGGATCGAGCCGTACGCGCTGGCCGCGACCGCCGCGACCGCGGTGCCGCCGACGAGGGCTCCGAGCATCGGCAGAGTGCCGAACGGGAGGAACACCAGGGCCAGCGCGAGCCCGACCAGAAAGCTGATCACCCACCACGAGCGGGGTGCGGTGAGGCGTTCTTCGTACGGGGAGGCGGAGAGCTGCATGACGTCAAGCTTGGCACGGTGCGAAGACTCGGTGGACGCGCGGGTAAGGTCTGCGGCTGTGAGTGGTACTTCCGCAGCTCTGACGCCTCCCGCCGACGCCGTCGCGCCGGTGCGGCACCCCGACGCGCCCGCCCCCGGAGAGCTCCTCGGAGCACACTACGAACACTGTTTCGGGTGCGGTGGAGCACAGCCCCACGGACTCCATCTGGAGGCCCGCGCGGGCGAGGGTGTCAAGATCACGGCGGAGTTCACCGTGCGCCCCGTCCACCAGGGTGCCCCGGGACTCGCGCACGGCGGTGTTCTCGCCACCGCGCTCGACGAGACGCTCGGCTCGCTGAACTGGCTGCTGCGGACGATCGCCGTGACAGGACGCCTGGAGACCGACTTCCGCCGCCCCGTACCCGTCGACACCGTGCTGTATCTGGAGGCCGAGGTCACCGCGGTGGCCGGCCGGAAGATCTACTGCACCGCCACCGGGCGGATCGGCGGCCCCGAGGGGCCCGTCGCCGTCCGCGCCGACGCTCTCTTCGTCGAGGTGAAGGTCGACCACTTCATCGACAACGGCCGCCCGGAGGAGATCCAGGCGGCGATGAACGACCCGGACCAGATCCGGCGAGCCCGTGCCTTCGAGGTGAACCCGTGACCCGTAGCCCCGGGGCCAGTGAGCCCCGTCCAGAAGTCGCCGTGATGATCAGGCGCGTCGATCCCGACGTCCCGCTTCCCGAGTACGCGCACCCCGGTGACGCGGGAGCCGATCTGCGCACCACCGAGAGCCGCGAGCTCGAGCCCGGTGAACGGGCCGTGCTGCCGACGGGAGTGTCCATCGCTCTGCCCGAGGGGTACGCGGCCTTCGTGCACCCGCGCTCCGGCCTGGCCGCCCGCTGCGGCGTCGCCCTCGTGAATGCCCCGGGGACCGTTGATGCCGGGTACCGTGGGGAGATCAAGGTGATCGTGGTGAATCTCGATCCGCGCGAGTCGGTGCGGTTCGAGCGCTTCGACCGGATTGCTCAACTGGTCGTCCAGCAGGTCGAGAAGGTTCGCTTCCAGGAGGTCGCGGAACTTCCCGATTCTGCGCGGGCCGCAGGGGGCTTCGGGTCCACGGGCGGTCATGCCGCCGTGGACAGCACGACGGGTGGGAATCGATACGCTTCGGTCGTATCCGACCGGGAAGGACAGTGACGTGTTCGGACGTCGCAAGAAGGGCAGTGCCGCCGAGGACGCGGCGGGCGAGGCCGAGCAGGTCGTCGACGGCGTCGACACTGAGGCGGACGAGGACGAGGAGCGCGAGCGCGTGAGGCTCGAACCCGAGCCGCGCCCCGACGGGCCCTGGGACAGCACGGAGGTCCGTGAACCGGCCGAGGGCCGGGTGGACCTCGGAGGTCTGTTCGTGCCCGGAGTCGACGGCATGGAGCTGCGGGTCGAGGTCGCGGGCGACGCGATCGTCGCGGCGACCGTCGTCGTCAATGACAGCGCCGTGCAGCTCCAGGCCTTCGCCGCTCCCAAGCGCGAGGGCATCTGGGGCGAGGTGCGCGAGGAGATCGCCTCCGGGATCACCCAGCAGGGCGGTGTCATCGACGAGGTCGAGGGCCCGCTCGGCTGGGAGCTGCGGGCGCAGGTACCGGTCCAGCTGCCGGACGGCACGGGCGGTTTCCAGGTCGTGCGGTTCGTCGGCGTGGACGGCCCCCGCTGGTTCCTGCGCGGAGTGATCTCCGGGCAGGGCGCGGTGCAGCCGCAGGCCGCGGGTCTGCTGGAGCAGATCTTCCGGGACACGGTCGTCGTCCGCGGTGAGGGGCCGATGGCCCCGCGCGACCCGATCGTCCTGAAGCTGCCGAACGACGCGCAGATGGTCCCCGAGGGTGTTCAGCAGGAGGACCAGGCCGGCTCCCGCTTCTCCGGCGGCATGGGACAGCTCCAGCGCGGACCGGAGATCACCGAGGTCCGCTAGACGGATCAGGCACAGACGAAGAGTCGAGCAACAGGAGGGCCGCATCCCCAGGGATGCGGCCCTTTCCCGTGCGCGGATCCTCCGGGGCACATGCCTCGCCGCATTCCTGTACGTGAACGACGGCTGAGCAGCAGCTCTTTCCTCAAGCCTTGACGGAAGTCTGGTCCGTACCTATGGTCACCGGCCAGCACCTCATGTTCAGCATCCCGTGTGTAGTTCACATACAAGAATGGATGGCTCTGCATGTCCGACACCCCCACTCGGCATCGCCGCAGACGGCGCCCGGCCTTCCTCGTCACCGTCGCCGCCGCGACCGCCGCGCTCGTCGGCACCCTCCTGTCCTGGCCCGGTGCGCACCGGGCCGAGGCGGCACCCGCCGCCTTCGTCCACCCCGGAGTCACCGTCTCCAGGGGACAACTGGACTTCGCCCGCACCGAGGTCCTGGCCGGCGCCCAGCCCTGGAAGGGCGCCTACGACCAGATGATGGCGAGCAAGTACGCCTCGCTCACGCGCACCCCCACGCCCCGCGCGACCGTCGAGTGCGGCTCGTACTCCAACCCCAATTACGGCTGCACGGACGAGCGCGAGGACGCGATCGCCGCGTACACCGACGCCCTCGCCTGGTACATCACGCGCGACGACCGGTACGCCAAGAAGGCCATCGAGCTGATGGACGCCTGGTCCGCGGTGATCAAGTCCCACACCAACAGCAACGCACCCCTCCAGACCGGCTGGGCGGGCTCCTCCTGGCCCAAGGCCGCGGAGATCATCAAGTACACGTACACCGGCTCCTGGGCCAACTCCGGCCGCTTCGCGAGCATGCTGCGCGACGTCTACCTGCCCCAGATCATCAACGGTTCCAACTCCAACGGGAACTGGGAGCTGTCGATGATGGAGGCGGCGGTCGGCATCTCCGTCTTCCTGGAGGACAAGACGTCGTACGACAAGGCCATGGCGAAGTTCCGGACGCGCACCGCGGCGTACGTCTACCTCCCGACCGACGGCGCCGTGCCCAAGACCGTGCCGAGCCAGAACCTCGACACCACCGCGAAGATCGTCAGCTACTGGCAGGGGCAGTCCACGTTCGTCACCGGGCTCACACAGGAGACCTGTCGCGACCTCACCCACACTGGCTACGGCATCTCGGCCATCTCCCACATCGCCGAGACGAGCCGCATCCAGGGGCAGGACCTCTACGGCACCGACGTCGGCGAGCGGCTGCGCCAGGCGCTCGGCTTCCAGTCGAAGTACCAGCTGGGTACGGCCGTGCCGAGCTGGCTGTGCGGCGGCTCGATGAACCTCGGGCTCGGCCCGGTCACCGAGGTCGGCTACAACGCCCTGCACAACCGCCTGGGCATCGCGATGACCAACACCCAGGCGCTCACCCAGCAGAACCGTCCGGCCGGCAGCAACAACCTCTTCGTCGCGTGGGAGACGCTGACGCACGGCGACAATCCCGCGTGAACCGGATCCGGGGTCTCGTCCGATGAACCCATGAGGGACCGGGTGTCCGGCCGGGACACCGGCGCCCGGTCCACCGGGGATCACGGGGAGAGAACATGAGCCGGACCGTCACCAGCACCGCCGTCGCTGTCACCGGCACCACCACTGTCACCAGCGCCGGCATCACTGTCACCAGGGCCGCCGTCACCGGCGCCGGCCGCCGACGGGCCACGTGGAACCGTGCCGGGTCGCGCGGGGCATCAGAGTTGCGTCAAGGACGTTCCCCGGCGGGGCGATCGTCCTGTTCGCCGGGAATCCTGGCCGTAAGGTCGACGCTGCGTACACAGCGGTGACAGGAAGACAATAGGCACATGGGACGCGGCAAGCTTCGGATCTACCTCGGTGCGGCACCGGGCGTGGGCAAGACCTACGCGATGCTCTCCGAGGCGCATCGCCGCGTCGAACGCGGGACGGACTGCGTGGTGGCGTTCGTCGAGCACCATCACCGGCCCCGCACCGAAGTGATGCTGCACGGCCTGGAGCAGGTTCCGCGCAAGGAGCTGGAGTACCGGGGCGGCGTCTTCACCGAGATGGACGTCGACGCCGTGCTCCGCCGCGCCCCGGCCGTCGCCCTGGTGGACGAACTCGCCCACACCAACGTGCCCGGCTCCCGCAACGCCAAGCGCTGGCAGGACGTGGAGGAGCTGCTCGCAGCCGGCGTCGACGTCGTCTCCACCGTCAACATCCAGCACCTGGAGTCACTGGGTGACGTCGTCGAGTCGATAACGGGTGTGCGGCAGCGAGAGACCGTGCCGGACGAGGTGGTGCGGCGGGCGGATCAGATCGAACTGGTCGACATGTCACCCCCCGCGCTGCGCCGCCGGATGGCGCACGGCAACATCTACAAGCCCGACAAGGTCGACGCGGCCCTGTCCAACTACTTCCGGCCGGGCAACCTCACGGCCCTGCGCGAACTCGCGCTGCTGTGGGTGGCCGACCGGGCCGACGAATACCTGACCGAGTACCGCAGCGAACACCGGGTCTCCAAGATCTGGGGATCCCGGGAGCGGATCGTCGTCGGGCTGACCGGCGGTCCGGAGGGCCGGACGCTGATCCGGCGCGCCGCGCGGCTGGCCGAGAAGGGGGCGGGCGGCGAGGTCATGGCCGTCTACATCGCCCGCAGCGACGGCCTCACCTCCGCCTCGCCGAAGGAGCTGGCCGTCCAGCGCACCCTGGTCGAGGACCTCGGCGGCACCTTCCACCACGTGGTCGGCGACGACATCCCCGCCTCCCTGCTGGACTTCGCGCGCGGGGTCAACGCCACCCAGATCGTGCTCGGCTCCTCCCGTCGCAAGACCTGGCAGTACGTCTTCGGTCCGGGCGTCGGCGCCACGGTCGCCCGGGAGTCCGGCCCCGACCTGGACGTCCACATCGTCACCCACGAAGAGGTCGCCAAGGGGCGCGGTCTGCCGGTGGCCCGCGGAGCACGGCTCGGGCGCTCCCGGATCATCTGGGGCTGGGCGATCGGCATCGGCGGCCCCGTCTTCATGGCCCTGCTGCTGAACACCATCGACCTCGGCCTCGCCAACGACATGCTGCTGTTCCTGGCGGTGACGGTCGCGGCCGCCCTGCTCGGCGGACTGCTCCCGGCCCTCGCCTCGGCCGCCTTCGGCTCGCTGCTCCTGAACTACTTCTACACACCGCCCCTGCACCGGCTGACCGTTGCCGACCCGAAGAACATCGTCGCCATCGTGATCTTCGTGGGCGTCGCCGTCTCCGTGGCGTCGGTGGTGGACCTGGCGGCCCGCCGTACGCACCAGGCGGCACGGCTCCGGGCCGAGTCGGAGATCCTCTCCTTCCTGGCGGGCAGCGTGCTGCGCGGCGAGACCAGCCTGGAAGCCCTGCTGGAGCGCGTCCGGGAGACCTTCGGGATGGAATCGGTCGCCTTGCTGGAGCGCGCCGGTGACGTCGACCCGTGGACGTGCGCGGGCAGCGCCGGACCGGCGCCCGCGACCCGCCCCGAGGACGCCGACGTCGACATGCCGGTCGGCGACCACATGGCGCTCGCCCTGTCCGGACGGGTGCTGCCCGCCTCCGACCGCCGGGTGCTGGCCGCCTTCGCCGCGCAGGCCGTGGTGGTCCTGGACCGTCAGCGCCTCCAGCACGAGGCGGACCAGGCCAAGGTGCTGGCCGAGGGCAACCGCATCCGTACCGCCCTGCTGGCCGCCGTGAGCCACGACCTGCGCACCCCGCTCGCCGGGATCAAGGCGGCGGTGTCGTCCCTGCGCTCCGACGACGTGGCCTGGTCCGAGGAGGACCGGGCCGAGCTCCTCGCGGGCATCGAGGACGGCGCCGACCGCCTCGACCACCTGGTGGGCAACCTGCTGGACATGTCCCGGCTCCAGACCGGCACGGTCGCTCCGCTGATCCGGGAGATCGACCTGGACGAGGTCGTCCCGATGGCACTCGGCGGTGTCCCCGAGGACAGCGTGGTCCTGGAGATCCCGGAGAGCCTGCCGATGGTCGCCGTCGACGCCGGACTGCTGGAGCGTGCCGTCGCCAACCTCGTCGAGAACGCCGTCAAGTACAGCCCCCTCGACGAACGCGTCCTGGTCGCCGCGAGCGCCATGGCCGACCGCGTGGAGGTCCGCGTGGTGGACCGCGGCCCCGGCGTCCCGGACGACGCCAAGGACCGGATATTCGCGCCCTTCCAGCGCTACGGAGACGCCCCGCGCGGCACCGGAGTGGGTCTCGGCCTCGCGGTCGCCCGAGGCTTCGCCGAGGCGATGGGCGGCACCCTCAACGCCGAGGACACCCCAGGCGGCGGACTCACCATGGTGCTCACGGTGCGGGCGGTGGACCGCCGGCCCGACCTGGCCGCCCGATCAGCAGTCGCAGAAAGGCAGGCTTCATGACCCGGGTCCTCGTGGTCGACGACGAGCCGCAGATCACCCGAGCCCTCGTCATCAACCTGAAGGCACGCAAGTACGAGGTCGACGCGGCCCCCGACGGAGCCACCGCGCTCCAGCTCGCCGCCGCGCGTCACCCCGACGTCGTCGTGCTCGACCTCGGCCTGCCCGACATGGACGGCGTCGAGGTGATCAAGGGGCTGCGCGGCTGGACCCGGGTGCCGATCCTGGTGCTGTCCGCCCGGCACTCCTCGGACGAGAAGGTCGAGGCACTCGACGCGGGCGCCGACGACTACGTCACCAAGCCCTTCGGCATGGACGAACTGCTCGCCCGGCTGCGCGCCGCCGTCCGCCGCGCTGAGCCCACCGGGGGCGATGACGACGACGTGATCGTGGAGACCGCGGGGTTCACCGTCGACCTGGCGGCGAAGAAGGTGCACCGCGACGGGCGGGACGTCCGGCTCACCCCCACGGAATGGCATCTGCTGGACGTGCTGGTCCGCAACACCGGCCGGCTCGTCAGCCAGAAACAGCTGCTCCAGGAGGTCTGGGGCCCGTCCTACGGGACGGAGACGAACTATCTGCGGGTCTACATGGCCCAGCTGCGCCGCAAGCTGGAGGTGGACCCCTCGCACCCGAAGCACTTCATCACCGAGCCGGGTATGGGATACAGGTTCGAACGGTGACGCGACCGCGCCCCGCGGATCGTCCGTGCGAGCCACGGCGGTCGCCCGATCGAGCGGAGCCCGCGGCCGGTTCGGGGAGCGGCGCCGCGGGTACGAAGCTGTCAGCACCCCCCGGTACGCTTTCGGTATGAGTGCTGTTCCTCGTTCCGAAAAGCCGGCGGGCCGCTTCCGGCGCATGATGGACCGGCTCTCCTCGTCCCAGCAGGACCTGGAGTCCGAGGAGCTGCGGGAGGACACGGCGACCGCGGGCTGTACCCGTATCGGTGACTGCCACGACCGGCAGATCGTCACGGTTACTGGTACCTTGCGCACGGTCACTCTGCGGCCGAGAGCCGGTGTCCCGGCTCTGGAGGCCGAGCTGTTCGACGGCTCGGCCGCCCTGGACGTGGTCTGGCTCGGCCGCCGTTCCATCGTCGGCATCGAGCCCGGACGCAAGCTGATCGCCTCGGGCCGTATCGCGATGAGCCGGGGCCGTAGGGTGTTGTTCAATCCGAAGTACGAACTCAGACCCCTCGGACGGGAGTAGCCGGTGACGTCGCTCGACAAGCCGACCGAAGACGCCCAGGACGCCCAGCAGGATGCACGGGCGGTGACCGAGGCCGCACTCTTCGAGGCGTTCGGCGGCGTGCGCGGCATGGTCGAAACCGTGGTGCCGGGCCTGCTCTTCGTCACCATCTTCACGATCAACAAGGACCTGCACTGGGCGGCGATCGCCGCCCTCGCCGTGTCCCTGCTGCTCGTCGTGGTCCGCCTGGTGCGGCGCGACACCGTGAAGCACGCCTTCAGCGGAGTCTTCGGCGTCGCCTTCGGCGTGGTCTTCGCGATGATGACGGGCAACGCGAAGGACTTCTACCTGCCCGGCATGCTCTACACGCTCGGGCTCGCCGTCGCCTACATCGTCACCACCCTCGTGGGCGTCCCGCTGATCGGTCTGATGCTCGGCCCGGTCTTCAAGGAGAACCTCTCCTGGCGCACCCGCAACCCCGGCCGGAAGAAGGCCTACACGAAGGCCAGTTGGGCCTGGGGCCTGATCCTGCTCGCCAAGTGCGCGGTGCTCTTCCCGCTCTACTGGTGGGGCGACACCACCCAGTTCGGCTGGGTCCTGATCGCCCTGAAGATCCCGCCGTTCCTGCTCGCCGTCTGGCTCACCTGGGTCTTCCTGGCCAAGGCGCCGCCGCCCATCGACGTGTTCGCGGAGATGGAGGCCGAGGAGCAGGCGGAGAAGGAGCGCAAGGCCGCCCTCGCCAAGGAACGCGGCGACGCCCCGGCTCCGGCCCGCCACCGCCGCGAGGCGTGAGCCGGGTGCTTGTGCGGACGCCTCCGGGCGACTGACCGTGGTACGACGATGGGGGCGCCCGGAGAATCTCCGGGCGCCCCCATCGTCGTACCACGGCGCGAATCCTCTTCCCGCCGGCGGACGGCCGCGTCGCCGTACCGCCGACGGAAGGGGAACGGCTACTTCGTCGTGCTCGTGTCGCGGCGGACCGACAGCAGGTCCTCGAGCTGTTCCTCCCGGGCCTGTGCGGCCACGAAGAGGAGCTCGTCGCCCGCCTCCAGGGAGTCCTCCCGGGAGGGGGTCAGGACGCGGGTGCCGCGGATGATGGTCACCAGCGAGGTGTCCTCCGGCCACGCGACGTCGCCGACGGTCGTGCCGGCCAGGGCGGACTCCGGCGGCAGGGTCAGCTCGACGAGGTTGGCGTCGCCGTGGCTGAAGCGCAGCAGCCGTACGAGGTCGCCGACGCTCACCGCCTCCTCCACGAGCGCCGACATCAGACGCGGGGTGGAGACGGCGACGTCCACGCCCCAGGACTCGTTGAACAGCCACTCGTTCTTGGGGTTGTTCACGCGGGCGACGACGCGCGGAACCCCGTACTCGGTCTTCGCGAGCAGCGAGACCACGAGGTTGACCTTGTCGTCCCCGGTGGCCGCGATGACCACGTTGCAGCGCTGCAGCGCCGCCTCGTCCAGGGAGGTGATCTCGCAGGCGTCGGCGAGCAGCCACTCCGCCTGCGGGACGCGCTCGACCGAGATGGCGGTCGGCGCCTTGTCGATCAGCAGGATCTCGTGGCCGTTCTCCAGCAGTTCGCCCGCGATCGAGCGGCCCACGGCACCGGCACCGGCAATGGCGACTCTCATCAGTGCCCCGTCTCTTCCTCAGGGCCCTTGGCGAACGCCGCCTCGACCTTGTCCACCTCGTCGGTGCGCATCATCACGTGCACCAGGTCGCCCTCCTGCAGCACCGTCTGCGAGCTGGGCAGGACCGCCTCGCCCAGCCGGGTGAGGAAAGCGACGCGTACGCCCGTCTCGTCCTGGAGGCGGCTGATCTTGTGGCCCACCCACGCGACGGCGGTGTGCACCTCGGCGAGCTGCACACCGCCCGTGGGGTCGCGCCACAGCGGCTCGGCACCCGAGGGCAGCAGCCGCCGGAGCATCTGGTCGGCCGTCCAGCGGACGGTGGCGACGGTCGGAATGCCGAGGCGCTGGTAGACCTCGGCGCGGCGCGGGTCGTAGATGCGGGCGGCGACGTTCTCGATGCCGAACATCTCGCGGGCCACCCGGGCGGCGATGATGTTCGAGTTGTCACCGCTGGAGACCGCCGCGAAGGCGCCGGCCTCCTCGATGCCCGCCTCGCGCAGGGTGTCCTGGTCGAAGCCGACTCCGGTGACACGACGGCCGCCGAACCCGGAGCCCAGCCGCCGGAAGGCGGTGGGGTCCTGGTCGATCACGGCGACCGTGTGCCCCTGTTGCTCCAGGTTCTGGGCAAGAGCGGAACCTACTCTTCCGCAGCCCATGATGACGATGTGCACGACCGTCCTTCCGCATGAATGGTTACGGCTCAGGCTAAACAGGGTCTCAGACCGCCGCCCAAGCTACACACGCACGGTCGGCCGGGGGCACCGTTGCGCGGGTTCACCTGTGCCTTTTTCGCGGAACGTTCGGGGAACGGCGGTGAGCGGGGGGTTCAGCGCCGTGTGATGCTGCGAACACTCGCGAGGGTGAGGATTCCGAGGCCGGCCAGTGCGACGGCCGCGCCGACGAGCTCAGCGGTCAGATGCATGGGTCCTCCAGGACGGTCGACAGTGGGGTTTTGTCATATAGACACGTGGATCTCCGGTGCTGCGGAATCCGCAGCCGGAGCCACCCCGTTTTCACCCGGAGAGCAGATGACGTGCCGAAGAGGGATGGCGGGTGGGCGACAGCCAGTTCGAACCCTTACGATTCCCTGTTGTGTCCAAACTGACCGACGTGCCCAAGCGGATCCTCATCGGGCGTGCACTGCGCAGCGACCGGCTGGGGGAAACGCTTCTGCCGAAGCGCATCGCCCTCCCCGTCTTCGCATCCGACCCGCTCTCCTCCGTGGCGTACGCGCCCGGAGAAGTCCTGCTGGTCCTTTCCATCGCGGGCGTGTCGGCCTACCACTTCAGCCCCTGGATCGCGGTCGCGGTCGTCGTGCTGATGTTCACGGTGGTCGCCTCCTACCGCCAGAACGTGCACGCCTACCCGAGCGGCGGCGGCGACTACGAGGTCGCCACCACCAACCTCGGTCCACGGGCCGGTCTCACCGTCGCCAGTGCGCTGCTCGTCGACTACGTCCTCACCGTCGCCGTCTCCATCGCCTCCGGCATCGAGAACCTCGGCTCGGCGGTGCCGTTCGTGGTGGAGCACAAGGTCTTCTGCGCGGTCGCCGTCATCGTGCTGCTCACGCTGATGAACCTGCGCGGGGTCAAGGAGTCCGGAAAGCTCTTCGCGATCCCGACGTACGTCTTCGTCGCCGGCGTCTTCATCATGATCGCCTGGGGCGCCTTCCGCGGGCTCGTGCTCGGCGACACCATGCACGCGCCGACCGCCGACTACCACATCAAGGCCGAGCACCAGGGGCTCGCGGGCTTCGCCCTCGTCTTCCTGCTGCTGCGCGCCTTCTCGTCCGGCTGTGCGGCGCTCACCGGCGTCGAGGCGATCTCCAACGGTGTCCCCGCGTTCCGCAAGCCGAAGTCGAAGAACGCCGCGACCACGCTCGCGGCGATGGGCCTGCTCGCCGTCACCATGTTCTGCGGCATCATCGCCCTGGCCATGACCACCAAGGTGCGCATGGCCGAGAACCCCGCCACGGACCTGATCCACAACGGCGTCGCGGTCGGCGCCGACTACGTCCAGAACCCGGTGATCTCCCAGGTCGCCGAAGCCGTGTTCGGCAAGGACAGCTTCCTGTTCATCCTGCTGGCCGCCGCGACCGCCCTCGTCCTGTTCCTGGCCGCGAACACCGCGTACAACGGCTTCCCGCTGCTCGGCTCGATCCTCGCCCAGGACCGCTACCTGCCGCGCCAGCTCCACACCCGCGGCGACCGCCTGGCCTTCTCGAACGGCATCGTGCTGCTGGCCGGCGCCGCGAGCATGCTCGTCATCATCTAC
Organism: Streptomyces sp. NBC_00386; assembly: GCF_036063235.1. Lineage (NCBI taxonomy): Bacteria > Bacillati > Actinomycetota > Actinomycetes > Kitasatosporales > Streptomycetaceae > Streptomyces > Streptomyces sp. NBC_00386. The sequence continues at coordinate 2,570,386 of NZ_CP107950.1, read as the reverse complement.
GGGGCCGACTCGACGCGCCTGATCCAGCTCTACATCGTCGGCGTCTTCGTCTCCTTCACTCTCAGCCAGACCGGCATGGTCCGCCACTGGAACCGCCATCTGGCCAGTGAGACCGACCAGGCCAAGCGCACCCACATGATCCGCTCCCGCGCGATCAACGCCTTCGGCGCCTTCTTCACCGGACTGGTCCTGGTCGTCGTCCTCGTCACCAAGTTCACTCACGGCGCCTGGGTCGCCCTGCTCGGCATGGTGATCTTCTACGCGACGATGACCGCGATCCGTAAGCACTACGACCGCGTCGCGGAGGAGCTGGCCGCCCCCGAGGGACCGTCCGACGACAGCGTCCGCCCCTCCCGGGTCCACTCCGTCGTCCTCGTGTCCAAGATCCACCGGCCGGCACTGCGCGCCCTCGCCTACGCCAAACTGCTGCGCTCCGACACCCTCGAAGCGCTCAGCGTCAACGTGGACCCTGCCGAGACCAAGACCCTGCGCGACGAGTGGGAGCGGCGCGGCATCGACGTACCGCTGAAGGTCCTCGACTCGCCCTACCGCGAGATCACCCGGCCGGTCATCGAGTACGTGAAGGGCCTGCGCAAGGAGTCGCCGCGCGACGCGGTCTCCGTGATCATCCCCGAGTACGTGGTCGGCCACTGGTACGAGCACCTGCTGCACAACCAGAGCGCCCTGCGTCTCAAGGGCCGCCTGCTGTTCACCCCGGGCGTCATGGTGACCTCCGTCCCCTACCAGCTGGAGTCGTCCGAGGCCGCGAAACTGCGCGCCCGCAAGCGGCAGGACTGGAACGCGCCGGGTGCCGTGCGCCGCGGTCCGGCCCAGGTACGGCCCAAGGAGCCCACCCAGAAGAACTGACGGGGAAGGGAAGCGCGCCGGGAGCACGTAGACTGGACGGCTGTTGTCCGGCCGTTTCCCCCCTCTCATCTGGAGTCACCCCACCATGCAGGCAGAACCGAAGAATTCGCTGGTGGGGGACGAGTACGAGGTCGAGATCGGCCCCGTGGCGCACGGCGGGCACTGCATCGCCCGGACGGACGAGGGCCAGGTCCTGTTCGTCCGGCACGCGCTGCCCGGCGAGCGGGTCGTCGCCCGGGTGACCGAGGGCGAGGAAGGGGCGCGGTTCCTGCGCGCCGACGCCGTGCGGATCATCGACGCCTCCAAGGACCGCGTCGAGGCGCCCTGCCCGTACGCGGGCCCCGGCCGCTGCGGCGGCTGCGACTGGCAGCACGCCAAGCCCGGCGCGCAGCGCCGTCTCAAGGGCGAGGTCATCGCCGAACAGTTGCAGCGCCTCGCGGGCCTCACGCCCGAGGAGGCCGGCTGGGACGGCACCGTGATGCCCGCCGAGGGCGACAAGCTGCCCGCGGGCGAGGTGCCGCAGTGGCGCACCCGTGTCCAGTACGCCGTCGACCCGGACGGCAACGCCGGACTGCGCCGCCACCGCTCGCACGAGGTCGAGCCGATCGAGCGCTGCATGATCGCCGCCCCGGGTGTCACCGAACTCGGCATCGAGGAGCGCGACTGGTCCGGCATGGAGGCCGTCGAGGCGATCGCCGCCACCGGCTCCCAGGACCGCATGGTGATCCTGGAGCCCCGGCCCGGCGCCCGTCTGCCCCTCGTCGAACTCGACAAGCCGGTCTCCGTGATGCGGGTCGCCGAACAGGACGGCGGCATCCACCGCGTCCACGGCCGCGCGTTCGTGCGCGAGCGGGCCGACGGCCGCACCCACCGGGTCGGCAGCGGCGGCTTCTGGCAGGTCCACCCGATGGCCGCAGACACCCTGGTCAAGGCCGTCATGCAGGGCCTGCTGCCGCGCAAGGGCGACATGGCCCTGGACCTCTACTGCGGTGTGGGCCTCTTCGCCGGGGCCCTCGCCGACCGCCTCGGCGACCAGGGCGCGGTCCTCGGCATCGAGTCCGGCAAGCGCGCGGTGGAGGACGCCCGGCACAACCTCGCGAACTTCGACCGCGTCCGCATCGAACAGGGCAAGGTCGAGGCGGTCCTCCCGCGCACCGGCATCTCCGAGGTCGACCTCATCGTCCTGGACCCGCCCCGCGCGGGCGCCGGCAAGAAGACGGTCGAGCACCTGACGTCGCTGGGCGCGCGAAAGATCGCCTACGTGGCCTGCGACCCGGCGGCGCTGGCCCGGGACATCGCGTACTTCCGCGACGGGGGATACAAGGTGCGGACGCTGCGGGCGTTCGACCTTTTCCCGATGACGCATCACGTGGAGTGCGTGGCGATTCTGGAGCCGGTGAAGAAGGCCGGCTGAGCTGCAGGGTGACCCGCCTGCCGCGTTGCAGTGAGCAGGGCACCGATGAGACGGAAAGGCCGGTTCGGAACGGGCCTGGTCGGCCACATGGGCTGGGGAAGGCCCCCGCAGAGCGAGCGGCTGTGGGGATGCCACCGCTGACGCGACCGGATTCGCTGAACCTCGCCAGGTGGTCCAGCCTGTTCACAAGGTCCGCCGCGCGCTGCTCCACCAGCTTGGTCGTGACTCGCTGTCAGGCCTCGTCCCCGGGCAGCGCCGAGAGGAACGCGTCGATGTCCTGGCGGACGTGGCGCGAGACGTCGGTCAGGACGGCGACGGTTTCCCTGAGTTCGTGAGCCGGCTCCGGGGCGGCGGCCCAGACCTCCGGCTTTCTGGTGATGACCGCGTACAGCAGGTCGTCGTCGAACCAGCCGCCCTCGGCTTGCTTCGGCGCGGTGTCCCGCAGAATGTCCACGGCCAGGGGCAGGAGCCAGGGCAGCCCCACGTCCTGCCCGATCAGCCGGGCCAGCTCGTGCGGCTCCAGGGTTGCGACCGGCCGGCGCCGCAGCTCGTACACGTTCCGGACCATGGGGGTCGAGTCCGCGGGAGGAACCGGCCAGCGCACGCCCTCCAGCTCCTCAAGGGAGCTACCGCGGTCGAAGTCTTCGGGCATCGTCGGTCCTCTCGTGCTCCGCCGCTGCGGCGCGGAGGCGTTCCAGGCCGTTTCTGGCCTGCTTCAGGTCGATGGGCGTGCCGTCGGACCTGAGCCGTCCGCCAGGAGGAACAGCCCCGCGACGGCCGCGAGCAGCCGATGCCCACCGCGAGCGGGACGGGGTGACGCGCACGTCTTTTCCGCGCCTCGTCCTCGGCAGGACCGCTCATGCTCAACCTCCGTTCCTCCAGCGCCGGATCATCCGGTCCCGGCCTGTCATCCCCCTGAGGCGCGTCTGCCGAGACCGACTTCATGATGCCGCTGAGTACATCGGGGTTCTCGGACCAGTGTGCGATGTCCTCGGGCGTGAAGACGAAGAGGGCCGACCCGGGGCCGGTCTCCAGCGGCAGGCTCAGCTGCAACTGCCGGACGGCGGCGGGTATGGAGTCGTCCAGGCCGAACAGCATCGCTTGACCCGGTCCGTACGGTGTTCGAGTGATGGACATGCTGATCGACGAACTCCGCACCGCGTATGACGCCCAACTCCGTGGTGTCACCCCGCCCGGTGGCAGCGCCCGCATCGAGAAGGACGGCCCGTTGACCCGTGTCGTCGGCTGGCACCGTGGCTTCGTCACGGGCCCGCGCGACCTCGGTGTGCGCGGGGCGGAACTCGACACGCTCATAGCGCGGCAGCGTGACTTCTACGCTGCCCGTGGTGAGGCGGTCGAATGGAAGACTCGCGCCCATGACCTCCCCGCCGACCTCACCGGCCGACTCACGGCGGCCGGCTTCGTCGCCGAGGACAGCGAGACCGTGCTCATCGGGCAGTCCGCAGCTCTTGCCGCCGATCCCGTCCTGCCCGACGGCGTGACCCTCCGCCGTGTCACCGCCGGAGCAGACCTCCAGCGCATTGCCGCCATGGAGAGCACTGTCTGGGGCGAGGACTGGAGTTGGCTCGCCGACGACCTGGCCGCCCGGATCGAGAACGCCCCCGAAAACATCGTCGTCCTCGTCGCCGAGGCACGCACCGAAGTCGTCTGCGCCGCCTGGCTGGTGTTCAAGGACGGCGTCGACTTCGGCGGCTTCTGGGGTGGCTCGACGCTCGAGGAATGGCGTGGACAGGGCATCTACCGGGCCATGGTCGCCCACCGAGCCCGACTCGCTGCTGCCCGCGATATCCCCTACGTCCATGTCGACGCCTCAGCCCACAGTGCCCCGATACTCACCCGCCTCGGCCTGCACGCGGTCACCACGACGACACCGTATGTCTGGTCGCCCTGAGCTCAGAGTCCATCGCCCGGTCGGCGATGTCGGAGAACTCGACTGAAGGCTCAGATCATCGCCGAGGGTAGTGGTGTCGAGGGGTAGTGGCCCGGTCTCGCCGGTCGGCGCCTGGTACTGACGCGGGCTCAGGACGAACCGGGCGCCGGTGTCCGATACCGCAGGGCCGTTCAGTCGTGGCTGCCTGAGCGGGTCTCTTCCCGTGGGTCGGCGGGCGGTACGGCGTCCCGTGGCGGTACGGCCTCGTGCGGCGGGGACGGGGGCGTCGTCTCCGTCGGCTGGGCCGGGGTCTGTGCCCGGGCCCGCAGTCTGCGCCGGTGGCCGGTGCGGTCGGGGCGGCCCTTGTAGCCCTTGGGCTGCCATTTGTTGCCGTGCCAGAGAGTCGGCGGAACCCAGCGGGAGCATGCTTCCTCGACGTCCGTGGTCACGTTGATCATGTTGGTGAGCCCGACGCGGTAGCGCAGCCTCGGGAGACCGTCGGCGGGCGGGTCGGCGTCCCGTACGTGGCGCCACAGCACGGGGTGATCGCGGTCGAAGTCCCCGCGGGGGAAGAGTTCGAGTGTCGCGGTGCCGCGGTCGACGGCCGCGTCACCGGTGGAGTAGACGCACACCCCGGCCAACGAGTCCCAGGTCAGCAGCGCGTCCCCGTCCAGGCTGAACCACCACCACCCGGTGGCGTCGAAGACGAATCTCTCCTTGGACCCGGCGGCCGTCCCCATCAGCATGAGCAGGCCGAAAAGCGCACACAGGCCGCCGGCCGAGGCGAGAAGCCATCGAGCCACTTCGTTGCCGACCAGCGCGGCTCCCGACAAGCCGACGGCGGCGACAGACAGGGCGACCGCGGCGACGATCAGGCCCGGCGGGACCTCCTTCTGCCCGTACCGCACAACGGTCGCGTCGTCGGACGGCCGTCCCGGCAAGCTCCCCCCGGTGCTCATGGGCGCCACGGTACCGGCCGCGGTCAATCCACGGAATCCACTCCGTTCCGAGCTGCCGAGTTCATTTCCGAGACCCTCGTATGCTGGGCGTGTGAGGCGGACTTCTTTTGCGAACTGGCCCTGTTCCATCGCGCGAACGATGGATCTGCTCGGCGACTGGTGGACGCCTCTGGTGCTGCGGGAGGCGTTCTACGGGATCAAGCGGTTCGACGCGTTCCAGCAGGAGCTCGGCATCGCGCGCAACACGCTGACCGACCGGCTCCGTCGGCTGGTCGACGAGGGGCTCATGGAGAAGCGGGCCTACCAGACGGACCCGGTGCGGTACGACTACGTGCTCACCGAGATGGGCCGGGACTTCTTCGGGGTGCTGGCCGCCATGAACAGCTGGGGCAACCGCTGGCTCAGCGGTGAGCAGGGGCCCCCTGTCGTCTTCCACCACGACCGCTGCGGGCACGAGAGCGAGGCCGCGGTCGTGTGCGCCGACTGCGGTGAGCCGATGACGGCCGAGGACACCCGTCCGCGGCTCGGCCCCGGCTACCCGCCCCACCTCGCCGAACGCCCGGACATCCAAAGACGCTTCACCGCCTGAGCGCGCGACGGCTTCCGGGTCCGTTGGCCGTCCGGTTCCGCATCGGCTTCCGGGTCGGCTTCCGAGTCCGCTTCTCCTCCAGCATCCCTTCCGGCTCCCCTGTCGTACTCGTCTCCGCGCCCGATTCCCCGCCCGCTTCCGCGCCCCGTCGGGCCTTGTGTCGGGCGGGGTTTTCCTTGACATGACAGTCTATCTACGCAACTCTCAAGGTCAGAGCCCTAGGGGTGAGCTTCCTGGGGGACGAGAGGAAGGCCGGAGACTCATGGAGTGGACGGGCGCCCGCTATGCGGACCAGCCGACCGTCGAGGTGCGGACACGGATCGAGGCTCCACCGCGGCGGGTGTGGGAACTCGTCTCCGACATCCGGCTGATGCCGGACCTGAGCGCGGAGCTCCAGTCGGTCGCGTGGCTCGACGAGGTGACGGAGCCGCGCGTCGGCGCACGCTTCGTGGGGCGCAGCCGGCATGAGTCGCTGGGGGAGTGGGAGACCACCTCGTACGTGGTCGAGTGCGAGCCGCTCCGGGCCTTCGCCTGGGCCGTGGCGGACCCCGAACATCCCAGCGCCGTATGGCGGTTCGGACTGGAGGAGGCGGACGGCGGCACGGAGTTGACCCAGTGGATGCGGATGGGACCGGGCCGTTCGGGGCTGTCCTTCGCCATCGACCGGATGCCGGAGAAGGAACAGAAGATCGTGTTCGTACGGTTGCGGGAGTTCGAGCGGAGCATGACGGACACCGTCGAGGCGATCAGGAAGCTGGCCGAGAGCGCGGAAGGGGCGGGTGCGTGATGCGTACCTCCACGACGATCGAAGCGTCGGCGGGCGACTGGCGGGAGACCGTCGACTTCGTGGTCGAGGCCGAGAAGCTCGGGATGGACATCTGCTGGGTCGCGGAGGCCTGGGGCTCCGAAGCACCTTCTCCACTGGGCTACTTGGCGGCACGGACCGACCGGTTGCTGCTCGGCTCCGGGATCATCCAGCTCGGGACCCGCACCCCGGCGGCCATCGCCCGTGCCGCGATCACGCTCTCCAACATCTCCGACGGACGCTTCCTCCTCGGTCTCGGACCGTCCGGCCCCCAGGTGATCGAGGGGCTGCACGGCGTGCCGTTCGCGCGCCCGCTGTCCCGGATGCGGGAAACCGTGGAGATCGTCCGGCAGGCGGTCGCCGGGGAGAAACTCTCGTACGAGGGAAGGGAGTTCACCATTCCGCTGCCGGGCGGGGAGGCGCGGCCCATGCGGATGTCCGTGCGGGCCGAGCACGAGCTGCCCATCTATCTCGCCACGCTCTCGCCGAAGATGCTGCACCTGACGGGCGAGATCGCCGACGGCTGGCTGGGCACCAGTTTCGTGCCCGAGGGTGCCAAGGAGGCGTACTTCGACCACCTGGACGCGGGCCTCGCGGCGGCGGGCCGCGGCCGCGCCGACCTCGACATCTGCCAGGGCGCGGAAGTCGCCTTCGCGGAGGACGAGGACGCGCTGCGTGCCATGGTCGCGGGCCGGAAGAAGGAACTCGCCTTCAGTCTGGGCGGAATGGGCTCCGCCACCACCAACTTCTACAACGCCGCCTACAGCAGGCAGGGCTGGGCGGAGATCGCCGCCGAGATCCATGAGCGCTGGCAGGCCGGGGACCGGGACGGCGCCGCCGGGCTCGTGACCGACGAGATGGTCCTCGGAACCACCCTGATCGGCACCGAGGGCATGGTCCGCGAACGGCTCCGCGTCTGGCGCGCGGCAGGCGTCGACACCGTCCGCCTCTACCCCGCGGGCGAAACCCTGGACGAGCGGCTCACGACGCTGGGGCGCGCTCTGGCCCTCGTGGCGGAGGAGAACGCGGTGATCGCCGAGTAGTTCCTCTGCCTCTGCCTCTGCCTCTGCCCTGCCTCGGCCTCTGCCCTGCCTCGGCCTCGGCCTCGGCGCAGGGCCGGGCCGGTGCCGCGCGGCACCGGCCCGGCCCTGCGTGCGCCGCGCGGCCCGGCGACGGCGTCGTGCGCCGAGCGGCCCCGGCGGCCGTCGAGACCGTCACCCGATCGGCGGAGCCCCCGTGGCGGTGGGGGAACGGCGGGCGGACGCTCGAACTCCCCGATGCTTCCGGCACCGGGACGGCCGGCGGCCGACAGCTCAGCGAGGTGGTCGAGCATGAGCCAGGATTCTTCGAGACCTCAGGGCCCCCCGCCCGGTGGCGGCACGGGATCCCAGCCCAGCGGCGGCGACATGCCGCTGTGGGGAGACCAGTGGTCCGGAGCCGCTCCCGCCGCGGGAGGCATGGGGCCCCCGCCCTCGGGCAGCAGTGGCTGGGCGGCAGGAGGAGTCACCTTCGCGGGCGTCCTCCTGCTGGTGAACGGCGGCCTCAACATCCTCCAGGGCATCTCCGCGATCGCCAAGGACGATGTCTACGCGCGCGTGAACGACTACGTCTACCGCATCAATCTCACCGGCTGGGGCTGGATCCTGCTGATCCTCGGCGCGATCGCCGTCGTCACCGGCTGGGGGATCCTCAAGGACGCCGGGTGGGCCCGGATCACCGGCATCGTGCTGGCCTCGCTGAGCATGCTCTTCCAGTTCATGTTCCTGCCGTACGCGCCGATCTGGTCGGTCATCCTGCTGGCCATCGACGTCTTCATCATCTGGGCGCTGGCCACGTACCGGCCCGACCGCCCGCGCTGACGCGCCCTTCTCCGGCCCGCCGCCGGGCGAACGCCGCCGAGAAGGGGGCCGTCCCAGTGCCGTCGAACCCACGAACCGGACCGAGCGGAACGAGACACGCCATGGACGACGTGATCGACCGGACGCGAGCGGGCACGCCCGCGCGCGGCGCCGCGGGCACCGTCGACGATCCGGAGACGACGTGAGCACCGGAGACGTGAGCGGCGGCGCGAGCGGTGCCGGCGAGGGCGGCGCGCACGGGCAGGAGATCGCCGAACTGCGGGCCCGGGTCGCCGAACTGGAGCGACGCGGGCCGAGACGCGAGCACCACCGCGTCCGGTCGACCTTCGCTGTCGTGCTGGTCCTCCTCGCCGCCCTGCTCACCCCGCTGAGTGCCGTGGCGGCCTGGTCGAGCGATCTGATCGGCAACACCGACCGGTACGTGTCCACCATGAAGCCGCTCGCCTCCGACCCGGACGTCCAGGACGCCGTCGCCAAACGGGTGACCGACGCGGTGATGCAGCACGTCGACGTCCAGTCGCTGCTCGAATCCGTCGCCCCCGCCGACCGGCCCGCACTGACCAAGGCGATCGGCCCGCTGAGCGGTCCGATCACCAGCGGCCTCACCGACTTCGTGCACACCGTGACGCTGAGGTTCGTCAGCAGCGACGCGTTCGCCACCCTGTGGACCGAGCTGAACCGCAGAGCGCACGCCGCCGTGGACAAGGCGCTGACCGGAAGCGGCGGCGGAGCGGTGAAGCTCACCGACGACGCTGTGGTCATCGACCTCGCCCCCGTCATCGACCAGGTCAAGCAGTCGCTCGTCGACCAGGGGCTCGCCATCGCCGCGAAGATCCCCCAGATCCACACGAACTTCACCGTGATGACCTCCGACTCCATCGGCAAGGCCAAGAAGATCTACCGACTGCTCCAGCTCGTCGGGTTCTGGCTGCCGGTCCTGACCCTGCTGCTGGCGGCCGGCGGTGTGCTGCTCGCCGTACGCAGACGCCGTGCCCTCGTCACGGCGGCGCTCCTGGTGGCGGGCGGGGCGGCGGTCCTCGGCATCGCGCTGTGGATCTTCCGGGCGATCTATCTCGACGGTCTCCCGGCGGCGGTCTCCCAGCCCGCCGCCGGGTCGGTCTTCGACACCCTGGTGCGCTACCTGCGGACGTCGGTACGCCTGATCATCACCCTCGGCATCATCGTGGCCCTGGCGGCCTGGCTGACCGGCAACGGCCGGGCGGCCAAGCGGGTCCACGCCGCCTGGACCGGCGGTATCGGTGCCGTGCGGACGGCGACCGGGGTCGAACTCGGCGCGGTCGGCGCGTGGGTGCACCGGGTCAAGACGTGGCTCAACTGGACCGTGGTCGCGGTCGCCGCAGTCGTCCTGCTGGTCTGGAACTACCCCACGGCCGTCGTCACCGTCTGGATCGCGGTACTGGCCTTGCTGGCCCTGGCGGTGGTCGAGTTCCTCGACGACGACGGCGCCCCGCACCTGATCGACGCCGACGGCGGCCCGACGGCGGGACCCGCGGCCAAGGCCCCGGCCTGACCCATCGGTGTTCGTCGGCGTCCGCCCATGTCCATGTCCACGGGCGGTCCGGGCGTCCGCTGGCGTCTGTGGCCGGTCCGGCGTTCGCCGGTGTCCATGGCTGGTGAGGAGTCCACCGGCGCCCGGGTCCGGCGTCCGTCGGCGGGGCGGCGGGCGCGGGGTGGGCCGCGGCCGAAAAGCACCTGACAGATCGTCGGGGCCGGGCTACGCTCCCCGCGATGATGACTTCCTCCGCAATCAGATGGGGGGACCCGTCCGCGCAAGGTGAGTGCTGATGCTCACTTCGACCGCGTACGAGGATTCCCTCCTCTCCTTCTGGCCGCGCGTGCGGGACTTCGCCGTGCCGCCCACCATGATCGAGACCGCGACCGCCCGCCGCCGTCACGGGGACTGGGCGGGGGCCTGCGCCGCCGCCGGCGTCGACATCGACTTCGATCTGCGTTCGCTGGCACGTACGCACGGCAGCGAACTGGCGTCCCGAATCCGCCGCGATCTACGCCATTTGGCTCCCGACCTGCTGCGCTGGCACCTGCCGAGAGCCGCCCCCGACGGGCTGCTGCGCCCCGGTCTGACCATCACGCTGGCCCGGTACGACCGTGCCGCGCGTGATGGCGTGCATCGCGTACGGCCTGTGCACCTCGTGGTCCGCACTCCGCCGGCCTGGGCGGACGGCGGCCAGCGGATCAGCCTCGCGCTCTGGGACGGAGCTCCCGGCGGTTCCCGCGACCGCTTCTCCTTCGACACCGGTGCCCGCCGCCATCCGCACCCCCGTCCCAGCCGCCGGTACCGCCTGGATCTGCACCGCCACCTGTGGGACACCCGCAGGACCGATGAGCTGCGGGTCCGTTCCGGGGCAGACCTGCCGACGGACGACGCCCGTCGGGGAAGCGCGGATCCACCGGGGCCGGTGCCCGGGGACCTCGGCTGCGCCGTCGGCCGGTGGGCGGACGAGGCGGCGATCCTGCTGCGCGACGAGGGGCGCGCGGCCGGCACGGTCACCGTGTGGCTCGGGGCCCGCCGGCGGCTGCTCCTGGAACTGCCCGCGGGCCCGGCACGCGTCGGTCCGCCCCCACTGCGGATCACCGCCGTGCCCGCCGACAGGGGCGGCGCCGGCCTCGCGGTGCCGGCCCTGCCCGACGCCGCGACGTGGGTGCTGCCCGACCTGGCACTGATCCGCGCCGGGGTCATCGGGCCCGAGCGGCTGCATCCACTGGTCGCCTCGGCGCTGGTGCCGGACCACACGCCCGCCGGGTCCCGTGGGAACGCGGACCCGGCGGGAGGGCCACGCCTGGTGGAATGCCGGGGAGCCCGGCACCGGATCGGCCTGGTCGACGGCGTCCTCGTGCCGCTCGACCACGATCCGGCCGAGATCCGCCGGGAAGAGCTGCTGGTCGCCCTGACCGGCACACCCCTTCCCTGCCTCCGGGTCATCGACGACACGCACCGGCAGCCGCAGGACCTCTCCGGCGTCCGTGAACGGCTGCGCCACGGCGACACCGCCGGTGCGCTCGCCGTGGTCGAGGGGCTGCTGGGCCCCGAGGCGGTGCTGCGTGGCGGCGCCCTGCGCGACGAACTCCGGGCCGCCGCACTGCGGCGCCTCACCTACGGACTGTTCAGGGCGGGTCTGACCGGTCCCGGACCCGGACCCCTCTTCCCGGGGCCCGCCCGGCCCCGCTGGCACCGCTCCCACCCGCGGGAAACGGCCGGCCGCTGACCGTTCCCGGCCGCTGACCGTCCGTCGGCCGCTCGCTGACCGTCCGTCCAAAACCAGTTGACCGCCCCGGGGGCCAACCCCCGCGCACGGGCGTCCCGTTCTCGAACCCAAAGGTGATCAGACATGCCCGCAATCAGCACGTTCGCCGAAGCCTCCACCGTCACCGACCCGGCCCACACCGCCCGCCTCGCCGTGGCCGACGCCCGCGTCGACGCATCCGGCGGCACCGAACCCGCCGTGGCCGACACCCGCGTCGATCATTCCGGCGTCACCCAACTCGACGTGGCCGATGCCCTGTCGGCCCTGCTCCGCGACACCGGTACCGAGCCACGTCCCGACAGCCAGCTGGAGGCACTGACCCTCGCCGTCGCCGCCGACCTGCCCGTACTCCTGTGGGGCGAACCGGGGATCGGCAAGACCGCGGCCCTGACCCAGCTCGCCGAGACCCTGGACCTGCCCCTGACCACGGTGATCGCCAGCGTCCACGAGCCCTCGGACTTCTCGGGGCTGCCCGTCCTCGGCGACGACCCCGCCGAGCAGGGCGTGCCCATGGCCCCGCCGGACTGGGCGGTGCGCCTCGTACGCGCCGGCCGCGGCCTGCTGTTCCTGGACGAACTGTCCACCGCGCCCCCGGCAGTTCAGGCCGCCCTGCTCCGTCTCGTCCTGGAGCGGCGCATCGGATCCCTTCAACTGCCGCCCGGGGTACGGATCGTGGCCGCGGCGAACCCGCGTTCCTCGGCGGCCGACGGCTGGGAACTGAGCCCGCCGCTCGCCAACCGGTTCGTCCATCTCCAGTGGGCCCACGACCACGACGTCGTCGTACGAGGACTCGGTGGCACCTGGCCCCGTGCGACCCTGCCACGGCTCGACCCGCTCCAGCTCCCGGAGGCCGTGGACTTCGCCCGCCGCGCGGTGTGCGGACTCCTCGCCGCCCGCCCCGGACTGGTCCACCGGCTGCCCGGCAGCGAGACCCGCCGGGGCGGCGCCTGGCCCTCGCCCCGGAGCTGGGAGACGACCGTGCGGCTCGTCGCCTTCGCGCACGCGGCCGGTTCCTCACGGGAAGTACTCTCCCTGCTGGTCAGAGGCGCCGTGGGCGACGGCCCGGGACTGGAACTGCTGGCGAGCGTGGACCGTATGGACCTGCCCGACCCCGAGACCCTGCTCGCCGACCCGGCGGGCGCCGTCCTGCCCGAGCGGGGGGATCTGCGCCAGGCCGTCCTCGACGGCGTGGTGGCCGCGGTCCGCAAGCGGCCCGACAGGGCGCGCTGGGACGCCGCCTGGGCGCTGCTCGTGCGGGCGCTGGACACCGGCGCCCCGGACCTGGTGGTCGTTCCCGCGACCACCCTCGCGACGCTGCGCCAGGAGGACTGGGACGTCCCGGAGTCCATCGAGCGGCTGGCCGGAGCGGTGGCACTCTCCCGGCGCGCGGACGGCGCGGCGGCCCGCGTCGCGGCCGCCGCCGGGGCGCGACGATGACGGCGACCGCGCCAGGGGCTCTGGACCGGGAGAAGCTCTATGCCGCCCGGCTGCACGCGGCGCGGGCCCGGCCCTACCTCGCGACGGCACTGTTCGCCCTGCACACCGTCGAGTCGCGGTGGGTGCCGACGATGGCCGTCGACCGGCACTGGCGGTGCTACGTCTCGCCCGGGTTCGTGGACCGCACACCCGTGGAGGATCTGGCCGGTGTCTGGGTGCACGAGGTGTCGCACCTGCTGCGCGACCACCACGGGCGCAGCGAGCGGTTCGCCCGCGAACACGGACTCACCGGCCCCGCGGAGCGGCTGCGGATGAACATCGCCGCCGACTGCGAGATCAACGACGACGCGTTCGGGACAGGGCTCGCCCGGCCCGAGGGCGCCGTCATGCCGCAGCACCTGGACCTGCCGCCGGGCGAGCTCATGGAGGACTATCTGCGCCAGTTCCGGCTCGGGCCGCGTACGGAGGCCATGGCCTGGCTGGACTGCGGCAGTGGCGCCGACGGACGCGAGCGGGAGTGGGACCTCGGACCGGACGGAGCGCACGGCCTCAGCGCGCAGGAACGCGACGCTGTCCGTTTCCGGGTCGCGCAGGGCATCAAGGCCCGCCCCGGGAGGAGCCCGGCGGGATGGGAACGGTGGGCCGAGGACGCCTTCCATCCGCCGCAGCCGTGGCGGGAGTTGCTGGGGGCCGCGGTCCGCTCCGCGGCCTCGGGGCCCGGCGCGGGCGAGGACTACACCTACGGCCGGCCGTCGCGGCGCTCGGCCTCCGTACCCGGTGTCGTCCTGCCGAGCCTGCGCCGCAGACCGCCGAGGGTCTCGGTGGTCATCGACACCTCCGGGTCGGTCAGTGACGGGGAACTGGGCAGCGCCCTTCTGGAGGTCGCCGCGATCTCCCGTGCCGTGGGCGGCCGCCGCGACCTGGTCACCGTGGTCTCGTGCGACGCGGCGGCCGGGGTCGCGCACCCCTTGTGCCGGGCCGAGGGCATTCCGCTGCTGGGCGGCGGCGGTACGGATCTGCGCTCGGGATTCACCGCGGCGCTCCGGGCACGGCCACGCCCCGACGTCGTCGTGGTCCTGACCGACGGACAGACTCCCTGGCCTGAATCGCGGCCCCCGTGCCGGACGGTCGTGGGTCTCTTCCCGCGCGGGGACGGTTCCTGGGACGAGGACGACCCCGACTACGTACCGGACCAGCCGCCGGCCTGGGCCCGCGTGGTCGAGATCGGCTAGGACGTGTCCGGTCGAGCACGATGGAGGACGCCGACGGCAGCCGGTGGGGCCCGGTTGACGGCACGTGGGTGGACCCCGGTACTGACGGCGGCTGGAGGGCGCCGGTGCCGAGGTCGCCCGGTGGCCCCGCGTCTTCGCCGTGATCGACCGGACGGGTCCCAGGGAAGTGCTTCCGGCGCTTCCTCAGATGCTCAGACGCTGTACCCCCCGTCCACCCCCAGCGCCTGCCCGGTGATGAAGCCCGCGCGGTCCGAGGCCAGGAACGCGACGGCCTCGGCGACGTCCCGCGCGGTGCCGAAGCGGCGCAGCGGGGTGTTGCGGCGTGTGATCTCCAGTGCCGTGTCATCGAGTTCGCCGGAACCGATGAGACGGGCCGCGTTGCCGTCGGTCAGCATGCCGGGACCGACGCAGTTCACCCGGACGCCGTAGCGCCCTTCCTCGGCGGCCAGGGCGCGGGCGACCGCCTCGACCGCCCCTTTCGGGCCCGAGGAGAGTCCGTCGCGCACCGGGAACCGGCGCGTGGCCACCGTGGTGACGGCGACGACGCTGCCCCGGCTCTCCCTGAGCAGGGGCAGTGCGGGATGCACCAGGTTGAAGAACGCGCCCGCGTCCGCGTCGAGTTGGGTGCGGAACTCGCTCGGCGTGACCCTGCTCAGATGCACCATCGGCACATGCGGGCCCGCCGCGTGGACGAGGGTGTGCAGTCCGCCGAGCTCCGCGGCCGTCCCGGAGACGGTTGCGGCGACGGACCGCTCCTCGCCCAAGTCGAGCCGCAGGGCTCGTACTCGGCGGTCCGGCTCCGCGAACTCCCGCGCGATCTCCGCGGCGAGCGCGTCGGCGGCGGTCCGGCTGGAGCGATACGTGAACACCACGTCACTGCCTCGCTCGGCGAGGATCCGCACGACCTCCGCGCCGATGCCTCCGGTGCCGCCCGTGACGAACGCGACGCCTTTCCGGTGCGCGAAGTCAGCCCGGTGTGAGCGATCCGCGCGGTGTGAGGGATCCGACGGTTCCGACATGGGGGTCACCGTCCCAGGGAAGGCGGGGGACGGGTCATTTCAGCACGCCCGCGTCGTCGGCGCCAGAAGGCGGACGGGGTGAGGGAGAGAAGAGGAAGAGAACCGGACGAGTGCTCAGGGCCGGGTCGCCGGCAGGTGGAGGTCGGTGCTCGACAGGGTCATCGGCGCTGCCGAGACGGCTCGCAGACGTACGCGTACGCCGGCTCGCGGAAGCGTGAACTTCCCGTCAGGGGGTCGTAGTTCGTAGCGGCCGAAGGCGTGGCCGGCCAGGGTGGAGGGGCCGGAGGTCACCGACCAGTAGCGGCTCATGCCCTGGCCCGTGGTCAGTGTGAAATGCGGACTCAGCGCCGCGGCACCGAGGTTGGTGACGCCGACCGTGAGCCCGGTCAGGGTATGCGCGGCGCGGCGCGCTTCGGTGACCCGCATGCGCAGCGGCGGTGACCCGGTGGCCGCCAGGCTCACCGCCGCCGCCGACGGGGCCAGCAGCAGGGCGACCGCGGCGACCCGGGCCCCGCGCCGGTGCGGGCCGCGCAGGAAGGCGGGGCGGGGCTGCCACGCGGTTCGGAAGGACTGCCAGGGCGCGGTGATCGCGGCGGCCACCCACAACGGCGTCATCAGCAGGTAGTAGCCGTCCTGCGAGCGGGTGGCCGCGTAGAACGCGCACCAGGGCAGCACCGTCGCCGCGGGCCCCAGCCGCCGTACGAACAGCACGAACAGCGCCAGCAGACCCGCCGCCAGCAGCAGGCTCGCGTGCGCGTACCAGGCGAGGCGGTCGCTGCCGTCGGTGAGGTACAGCGAGATGCCGACCAGGCCCTGTCCGTGGATGTCCGCGTCCTGGGTGAGGGGCAGGGCGATTCCGGAGAGCCAGGTGCGCGGCTCGCTGACGATGAAATACGAGTTGATCAGCAGCCAGGTGGTGGCGGCGGTGCCGGCGATCCGGCCCACCGCGATCGCCGCCGCCCGCGCGCCCAGGTCGCCGCGGCGCAGCGCGTACACCCCGGCCAGCAGGAACGGCGTGAGGAACCAGGGGAGTTGCTGCGCCGCGCAGGCCGCCCCGAGGCAGGCCGCCCGCGCGAGGTCGCCGCGTCCGCCGCCGCCCATCCGCGTCCAGCCCACCACCACCGGGATGAGCAGGGCGCAGGCGAGGATCGCCGGGTAGCCGAGCCGCGCGTACGTCGGCAGCAGACCGAAACCGAGACAGGCCAGGGTCGCGGCGGACCGCCACGGCACCGGCAGCATCCGCCACATGACGACCGCGCCCGCGATCACGGCCCCGGTGCCGACCAGCGTGGCGGCGGTCGAACCGTGGCCCACCCACAGCAACGGCGCGGTGAGCATCGGCGCGAGCGGCGGATAGCCGTACGTGAAGTCGTAACCGCCGTTCATCGTCGCGGTGAGGGCGACGCCGTGGCCGAAGAGCCAGGGCCAGGGGCGGCCGTACACCTGGTGGCCGGCGAGGAACTCGTGGGCGGCCCGGGCGGTGAGGACCGACTCGTCGCTGCCCCGGTGGTTCATGACCAGTCCGCACACGACGAGCGTCACCGCGGTCACCAGGACGACGAGGTCGAGCCGCGCCAGCGAGCGGCCCCGGCGCACGACGAGGGCCAGTACGCCCGTCGCCAGGATCGAGGCGTAGCAGAGCGAGACGATCGCGGCCACGAGGAGCCGGTGGCTCGCGGCCTGCGCCCACAGCGGGCGCGTGCCGATGAACAGGCTGATGTCGGCCAGGAGGGTCAGGACGCGGTGCCACTGCGCGGGCGCCTCGTCCGGGTTCCATCGCGCGACCGCCTCGCCGGGCGAGACCTTCGACGGGGCCTGCCGGCGGACGGGCGCCGGCGTGATTTCTGCCGAGTACACGACGCCATAAGCTAGTTGTCGCAGGTGAGCGAGGTGCGACGGGACGTGAAGAGCCCGGTGTGAGGCCAGTAAGAGCAGGCCGGGCGCGTCAGGCGTTGGCCAGCGAAACCTCGGTGGACTTGATGAGCGCGACGACCTCGGAGCCGGCCGTGAGGCCCAGGTCGGAGACCGCGTCCCCGGTGATCGCCGAGGTCAGCTCGCCGCCCGCGACCCGGACCTTGACGCGGGCCATGGCGCCGCCGGAGGCGACGTCGGTGACCGTGCCCGGCAGTTGGTTGCGGATGCTCAGCCCGTCCACCGGGCCGGTCGCGAGGGAGACCTCGGTGGACTTGATCAGGGCCCGCACGGCGGAGCCCGGCGTCAGGCCGAGTTCCTGTACGGCCTCCAGGGTGACGGCCGCGGTGATCTCCTGTCCGGCGTCGAGCCGGACCTTCACCGTCGCCATCACCTCACCGGGGGTGACGGATGTGACGGTGCCGGGGAGTTGATTGCGGATGCTCAGACTCATGGGGAGGCCTCACTCGCTGAAATGCGTGATGGATACGGGCGTATATGCGTAGCTTGCCGCACGCGTCGGCTCCCGGTCCGGGGCGCGGACCGTGTCGCTGTTGGGCCGAACGGGTGACCATGCGTAAGAATTGCCCGGTGCAGACAACGAGTGCGAGCCAGGACGGGGTGGATCGATGACCGGCCACGACGTCACCGATGAACAGTGGGAAGGGCTCGCCCAGGTCGTTCCGTTGCGCGGCCGCGACGCCTGGCCGTCCGCGGTGCGGCACCGGTCGATCCCCGAGGCCGAGACCGAGACGCGGCGCCGCTTCGTGGTCCTGCGGGTGAACGTCTTCGCGGACGCCCGCGATGTCGCCGAGACGCTCATGTCCGGCGTCCCGGTGCTCCTCGACCTGACCGGCGCGGAGACCGAGGTCGCCAAGCGGGTCCTGGACTTCAGCACGGGCGTGGTCTTCGGCCTGGCCAGCGGCATGCACCGGGTCGACCGGAACGTGTTCCTGCTGACGCCCCCGGGGACCGAGGTGCGGGGCCTGATGGAGGGGGTCGGCGTCCCGGGTCTCTGACGGCCCACGGTCTCGCGGGCGTTGCCCGGTCATGGTCAGACGGGGATGCCGGGCGGGTGGTCGATCCGACGGGCATGCCTGGCGGTTGGTCGAGGGGGCCCGGCTGCGGGACCGGGGGTTTCGTCCCCCGATCGTAGGAAGGTCCCCCAGATGTAACGGTTCGCCTCCGCGAGGCGGCCTACCGTCGGCATATGACCCTGTCCTCGCCGGAAGCCCCCACGGCGGTGGAGCCGCGCCCGGTCCGTCCCGGCGTCACCGAGCTGCGGCTCGCCGCCTTCGCCGCCCACCGCCGCGTCCGGTTCCCGCTCGGACCGCTCACCCTCGTCGCCGGCCCCAGCGGCAGCGGCAAGACAGCCGTCCTCAGGGCCTACGAGGCGCTGGCGCGGCTCGGCGCCGGTGCCGGGCTCCCCGAGGTGTTCCCGGACCCGGTCGCCTGTGTGCCCGAGCGGTCCCGGCCCGACGCCCAACACCGCCGGGGCTTCCGTATCGGCTGCACGGTCGACGGACCCGAAGGCCCGGTCCGGCTCGACGTCGCCGTCCAGGCCGAGCCCCGACTGCGCGTCGTGGGCGAGCGGTTGTCGGCGGGCGGGCGGACCCTGCTGGAGACGGCGCTGCGCGACCCGGGCCGCCCGTCCGTCCAGGCGGCCTGGCACACCGGCGGGTCCTCGTCGGTGACGCGGGTCCCGCTCCCCGACGACCGCCTCGGCACCGCGCTGCTGCCTCTGCGGGTCGCGGGCCGTACCGCCGGGGAGCGCCACGTCCTGGCCGCGGCCGAGCAGATGGTGCTCGCACTGCGGTCCGTCTACGTCTGCGATCCGGACCCGGACTCCATGCGGGCCCCCGTTCCGCTCGGCTCGGGGCGGCTGCTGCGCGGCTGCGGCAACCTCGCCGAGGTGCTGTGGCGCACGAGGTCGGAGTGCGTTCACCGCTACGCCCACCTCGTCGCGGCGGTCCGCGCCGGATGCGCCGGACCGGTCACGGACGTCCTGGCCGAGGTGCTCGGCGACGGCACCGTGCGGGCGCTCCTCGACCGCGGCGACGGCGTCCGTACGCCGCTGGGGCTGCTCGGGGACGGCGAGCTGAGGTATCTCGCGCTCGCCCTCGTGCTGCTCACCGGACCCGGAGTCCTGGAGGTCGACCCGGCGGGCGAGGTGCCGGCCGCCTTCCAGTCGCTGACGGTTCTGGCCGACGGCCTCGGCCGCGGACTGGACGCCCGGCAGGCCGGGGAACTGGTGCGGCTGGCGGCGCGGATGTGCGAACGGGGGCACATCCGGCTGCTGGGCACGGTGAGCGACGGGACTCAGGCGCTCGGAACGGCCGGGGTCACGGTGGTGGATCTGACGGCGTGAGGGAGGCGAGGCGCGGTGGTGGATCTGACGGCGTGAGGGAAGCGGGGCACGGTGGTGGACCTGCGGTCTTGAGGGGAGGGGGGCGGTGGTGGACCTGACGCCCCCCGGCGGCCCGGGTCACGGTGATAGACCTGACGCCGTGAGTGAACTGGACGTAGCGACGCTGCAGCGCAGACTGGCCGAGTTCGCGGCCGCACGGGACTGGCAGCCGTACCACACCCCCAAGAACCTGGTCGCCGCCCTGAGCGTGGAGGCGTCCGAACTCCTAGAGATCTTCCAGTGGTTGACGCCCGAGGAGTCGGCCCGCGTGATGCAGGACGCGGACACCGCGCACCGCGTCACCGACGAGGTCGCGGACGTCCTCGCGTATCTGCTCCAGTTCTGCGAGGTGCTGGGTATCGACCCGCTCGTGGCCCTCGACGCGAAGATCGACCGGAACGAGCGGCGGTTCCCGGTGCCGGAGAAGCCCTGACCGACCGGCCGTCACCTGCCGCGCGAAACGGAATCCGGCACTCTCTGTAGTCGCCATATCCTCCCGATGCGATTCCGTGTCCACAGATTTCGGGCTTCCTCTGGCTTTTCGTCTCAAGGGACTTCACTCTGGGTAGTGAACAAGGGAGTTCGGGTAGACGTGCGAGAGCGCGTCGGACAGACGGGGGCAGCGCATGGAAGCGGTGCGGCTCATCGCGGCGAACAGACGTGCCCTGGCGGAGAGCGGCGAGACTCCGGAGGTCATGGCGGAGGCGTGGCAGGCGCATTCCCTGGCACAGGGGATCGGCAGCCGCCTCGCCGTGTCCGGCCCCCCTGAACTCCGGGGCGAGGCGCTGGGGTTGACCGAGCTGGCGGGCCGCGGCTGCGGGGTGCTCGGCGACCACGCCCTCGGGGTCGGTGCCTTACGGGCCGCCCAGCTCACGGAGCTGGGCGACGCGCGCGAGGCCCTGCTCTGTCTCGGCGGCCTCCTCGCCGAGGTCGGCATATCCCTGGTCGGCATCGCCTGTGCGGCGGACGACGAGGGAACGTACTGGCAGTGCATGGAGGCGATCGACGCGGCGGACGAGTCCCGGGACCGCGTCCTGGAAATGCTGAGACGCCTCGCGGTCCGGGACGAGAAACGTGTGGTGGAGCGGGATTCGGCCGCGGGGTAGGCAATCGGGAAGGCCTGTGCCGCCGCCCTTCGGCGCGCGGTCCGGCGCCACCCCGTTCCTCTGCCGGACCGGCCCCGGTCATGGCGGGTCACCCGACCGGAACCGCTCGCGGTGCCCGGCCGGTCAGCCGAGCTGCGGTGCCACCGCGGAGGCGATCAGGTCCAGGTGGTCCAGGTCGGTGAGGTCCAGCATCTGGAGGTACATCCGCTGCGAACCGACCGCCTGGTACTGGGCGATCCGCTCGACGACCTCCGCCGGGGAGCCCGCGAGGCCGTTGGCCTTCAGCTCGTCGACATCGCGGCCGATGGCGTCCGCCCGTCGTCTCACCTCGCTGTCGGTGCGGCCGACACACACCACCAGGGCGTTGGAGTAGACGAGTTCGTCGGTCTTGCGCCCGGCCTGCCGCAGCGCCGCGCGCACCCGCCCGAACTGCGCCTCCGAGTCGGCTACCGACGCGAAGGGGATGTTGAACTCGTCGGCGAAGCGCGCCGCGAGCGCGGGGGTCCGTCTGGCGCCGTGGCCGCCGATCAGGACGGGCACCTTCGACTGCGCGGGCTTGGGGAGCGCGGGCGAGTCCTTGAGCTGGTAATACGTTCCGTCGAAGGTGAACCGCTCACCGACCGGCGTGCCCCACAGCCCGGTGACGACGGCCAGTTGCTCCTCCAGCCGGCCGAACTTCTCCTTCGGGAACGGAATGCCGTACGCCGTGTGCTCGGCCTCGTACCAGCCGGCCCCCAGGCCGAGTTCGACACGGCCGCCCGACATCTGGTCGACCTGGGCGACCTGGATGGCGAGGACTCCGGGGAGGCGAAAGGTTCCGGCAGTCATCAACGTACCCAGGCGGATGCGGCTCGTCTCGCGGGCGATGCCGGCCAGGGTGATCCACGCGTCGGTAGGGCCGGGGAGCCCGTCGGCGGATCCCATGTGCACATAGTGATCAGAGCGGAAGAAGGCTCCGTAATGAAGGTCTTCGGCGGCCTTGGCGACGCGAAGCAGCGTCTCGTAGGTCGCGCCTTGCTGCGGTTCTGTGAAGACTCGAAGATCCATGCATTCATCATGCACCGGTCGCAACTGGCGTCCCGTGCCGAACCGCTGGCGCATCTTCCCTGTCGCCGGGCGTCCTCGCCCGCCGGGTCCGCCGGGGGCGGGGCGGCCCGGAGGCGAAGTCCGCGCCGGGCTACCGCCGCTCCCCGGAGAGCTGGGGGTACAGGGCGCTCAGCTCGCCGGAGAGGCCGGCCTTGACCTGGCGGGTGAGCGCGTCCGCGAGGACCTCGTGGGCGTCCGACTCGATCCCGTCGAGCGCCTGCCCGGCGACACTGTGCGCGGTGACCTTGGGTACGTCGAGGCTCGCGGTGAGATCCGTGTCGACGTAGCCGACGTGCAGCCCGGTGACCTTGATGCCGCGCGGCTGGAGCTCCAGCCGCAGGGCGTTGCTCTGGGACCACAGGGCGGCCTTGGCGGCGCTGTAGCCGTCGGCGCCGGGCACCGTGACCCACGACAGCACCGAGTGGACGGTGAGGATGTGCCCGTCGCCGTTGCGCTCCAGGACCGGAACGAAGGCCCGGGTGGTGAGGAGCGGCCCGAAGAAGTTGATGTCGAACTCGCGCCGTATGTCCTCGACGGGGGAGTTCAGGAAGGACGTGGGGGCCGTCGAGCCCGCGTTGTTGATCAGGAGGGTGACGTCCTGGGCCCGCGCGGCGGCGGCCGCGACCGACGCGGGGTCGGTGACCTCCAGGGCGAGCGGCACCGCGTCGGGGTGCGTGACGGTCCGCGGGTCGCGGGCCGTCGCGTAGACCTTCCTGGCGCCGCGCTCGTAGAGAGCGTCCACGAAGGCCTTGCCTATGCCGCGGCTGCCGCCCGTCACGAGTGCCACGGAGCCGTCGATGCTGGTCATGAGCTTCTCCTCTGGAGGGCCGCTTCCGTAAGCGGGGGAAACGGAGCGGCCGAAGGGTGGCGACAGTTTCGTCCACCGCGCCGCGTCTATCGTAAACCGATCGGTTTTCCTCGTTCTCCGCACTGTAAACCGATCGGTTTCCGCGAAGCAAGCGGAGAACGTAAGCTGGGCTCATGACACAGGCGACCTCGACCGCGACCGCCGGTTCACCGACCCGCGACCGACTGCTCGACGCCGCGGCCGAGCTCTTCTACAGCGAGGGCGTCGGCGTCGGTGTCGAGGCGCTGTGCCGGGTGGCCGGGGTGTCCAAGCGCTCGATGTACCAGCTCTTCGACAGCAAGGACGGCGTGCTGGCGGCGAGCCTGGAGCGCAGCGCGCCCGCGTACCTGGCGTTCCTGCTGCCCCCCGACGACGACCGGCCGCCGCGTGATCGCGTCCTGCACGTCTTCGAACGCCTGGAGGAGATGGCCGCGCGCCCGGACTACCGCGGCTGCCCCTTCGTGGCCGTGACCGCCGAGCTGAAGGCGCCGGATCACCCCGCGAGCCTGGTGGCCCGCCGCAGCAAGGACGCGCTGACCGCGTTCTTCCGGCAGGAGGCGGAGCGCGCCGGAGCCGGGGACCCCGAGCTCCTCGCGCGCCAACTGACCGTCGCCTTCGACGGATCGGGCGTCCGGGCCGTCATGCAGGGCCAGGGCCTCGGCGGCCTCGCCCTCGCGACCGCCGCCGCCCTGCTCGCCGCCGCGGGCGTGAACGGCGGGGACGATGCCGAGCGCCGCGGGCCGGAAACCTCCGGCTGATCCCGGCCGAGCCGTCCGCGCGCGGCGAAAAACCCCGGGTCCACCTGGGGTGTCCGCTGTACGTTGTGGGGGCGCGCCGAGGGCAGGCGTCGCCCCTGCGGTCGGCCGCGGCGCGGCGTGGCCACGGGCCACGGGGGCCGCGGCGGAGCCGGGAGGAGCGACGGCCGAGGCGTGCTCGCCCACGCCGTGGTTCCTCGGCGTCCGGCACGTGCGCACCGCGCACCGGCCGGGCGGCCCACAGGATCCACGGCTCAGAAGACACTTCGAGGCAGACACACCGTGTTCCTGACGATCAGTACCACCGGTACCCCAGAGCGGCCCGCGACCGACCTCGGCTTTCTGCTGCACAAGCATCCGGACAACGCGCAGAAGTTCTCGACCTCGTACGGAACGGCGCATGTGCTGTACCCCGAGGCGACCGCCGAGCGGTGCACGGCCGCCCTGCTCCTGGAGGTCGACCCGGTGGCGCTGGTCAGGCGGGGCAAGGGGAAGGGGCGCGGCGGCGCCCCCGACGCCGCACTCGCGCAGTATGTCAACGACCGCCCGTACGCCGCGTCCTCGCTGCTCGCCGTGGCGCTCAGCGCCGTGTTCTCCAGCGCGATGAAGGGCCAGTGCAACGCCCGGCCCGAGCTGCCCGCCGAGCCGAGGCCACTGCGCGTCGAGGTGCCCGCGCTGCCCGCACGCGGTGGTGCCGGCCTCGTCCGAGGGCTCTTCGAGCCGCTGGGCTGGACGGTGACGGCCGAGCCGGTGCCGCTCGACGAGCGCTTCCCGGAGTGGGGCGACTCCCGCTACGTACGCCTGGAACTGGCGGCGGAGGAGCTGACGCTCGCCGAGGCCCTGCGCCACCTGTACGTGCTGCTCCCGGTCCTCGACGACGCCAAGCACTACTGGGTGTCGTCCGACGAGGTCGACAAGCTGCTGCGGGCCGGCGAGGGCTGGCTGCCGGACCACCCGGAGCAGAAGCTGATCACCAGCCGCTATCTCTCCCGGCGCTGGTCGCTGACCCGGGAGGCCATGGAGCGGCTCGAACTCGCCCGGCTCGCCGAGACCGACGACATCGCGGTCGAGGAGATCGACAACGCCGTCGACGAGGAGACCGACACCGAGGAGAAGCCGGTACCCCTCGCCGTGCAGCGCCGGGACGCGATCCTCGCCGCGCTGCACGCGTCCGGCGCGAGCCGCGTCCTCGATCTCGGCTGCGGCCAGGGCCAGTTGGTGCACGCCCTGCTCAAGGACATCCGGTTCACCGAGATCGTCGGGGTCGACGTGTCCATACGCGCGCTCACCATCGCCTCGCGCCGCCTCAAGCTTGACCGCATGGGCGAGCGCCAGGCCGCGCGCGTCCAGCTCCTCCAGGGCTCGCTCGCCTACACCGACCGCCGCCTCAAGGGTTACGACGCCGCTGTGCTCAGCGAGGTGATCGAGCACCTCGACCTGCCCCGGCTGCCCGCCCTGGAATACGCGGTGTTCGGCTCCGCCCGCCCGCGGACCGTCCTCGTGACGACCCCGAACGTCGAGTACAACGTCCGCTGGGAGACCCTGCCCGCCGGCCACTCCCGGCACGGCGACCACCGATTCGAGTGGACCCGCGAGGAGTTCCGCTCCTGGGCTCGCGCTGTGGCCGAACGACACGGCTACGAGGTGGAGTTCACCCCTGTCGGCCTCGACGACCCCGAGGTCGGCCCGCCCACCCAGATGGCCGTCTTCACCCTGGCCACCGGCACCCCGAACGCGAAGGAGGAGAAGGCCGCATGAGCGAGCACACCGAACAGGGGCGCGTGCTGCCCGTCACCGACCTCTCCCTCGTGGTGCTGATCGGCGCCTCGGGTTCCGGCAAGTCCACGTTCGCCCGGCGGCACTTCAAGCCGACGGAGGTCATCTCCAGTGACTTCTGCCGGGGTCTGGTCGCCGACGACGAGAACGACCAGAGCGCCAGCGGCGACGCCTTCGACGTCCTGCACTACATCGCCGGCAAGCGGCTCGCGGCCGGCCGCCGGACCGTCGTCGACGCCACCAGCGTCCAGCAGGACAGCCGCCGCCAGCTGATCGAGCTGGCCAAGAAATACGACGTGCTGCCCATCGCCATCGTGCTCGACGTGCCCGAGGAGGTCTGCGCCGAGCGCAACGCGGCGCGCACCGACCGCGCCGAGATGCCACGCCGCGTGATCCAGCGCCACATCCGCGAACTGCGGCGCTCGCTGCGCTCCTTGGAGCGAGAGGGCTTCCGCAAGGTGCACGTCCTGCGCGGGGTGACGGACATCGAGAACGCGTCGGTGGTGACCGAGAAGCGGTTCAACGACCTGACCCACCTCACCGGCCCGTTCGACATCGTCGGCGACATCCACGGCTGCGCCTCGGAGCTGGAGACCCTGCTCGGCAAGCTCGGCTACGTCGACGGCGTGCACCCCGAGGGCCGTACGGCCGTGTTCGTGGGCGACCTCGTCGACCGCGGTCCGGACTCGCCCGGCGTGCTGCGCCGCGTGATGTCCATGGTCGGTTCCGGCAACGCCCTGTGCGTGCCCGGCAACCACGAGAACAAGCTCGGCCGCTATCTCAAGGGCCGCCAGGTCCAGCACACGCACGGACTCGCCGAGACCATCGAGCAGATGGACGCGGAGAGCGAGGAATTCCGCGCCTCGGTACGGGAGTTCGTCGACGGACTGGTCAGTCACTACGTCCTCGACGGCGGACGCCTCGTCGTCTGCCACGCCGGCCTGCCGGAGAAGTACCACGGCCGCACCTCGGGCCGGGTGCGCTCGCACGCGCTGTACGGCGACACGACCGGGGAGACCGACGAGTTCGGGCTGCCCGTGCGCTATCCGTGGGCGGAGGACTACCGGGGCCGCGCGGCGGTGGTCTACGGACACACCCCGGTCCCCAACGCCACCTGGCTCAACAACACCATCTGCCTGGACACCGGCGCCGTGTTCGGCGGCAAGCTCAGCGCCCTGCGCTGGCCGGAGCGCGAGCTCGTCGACGTACCCGCCGAGCGGGTCTGGTACGAGCCGGCCAAGCCGCTGGCCACCGAGGCGCCGGGCGGTCACGAGGGCCGTCCGCTGGACCTCGCGGACGTGCACGGCCGCAGGGCCGTCGAGACCCGGCACGCCGGACGGGTGGCCGTCCGGGAGGAGAACGCGGCGGCCGCACTGGAGGTCATGAGCCGTTTCGCGGTGGACCCCCGGCTGCTCCCGTACCTCCCGCCGACCATGGCGCCGACCGCGACCTCGCACCTCGACGGCTATCTGGAGCACCCCGCCGAGGCCTTCGCCCAGTACCGGGAGGACGGGGTCGAGCGGGTCGTGTGCGAGGAGAAGCACATGGGGTCGCGGGCGGTGGCCCTGGTCTGCCGGGACGCGGACGCGGCCCGCGAGAGGTTCGGCGTCGACGGCCCCACCGGGTCGCTGTACACCCGTACCGGACGACCCTTCTTCGACGACGCCTCCGTCACCGAGGAGATCCTCGGCCGGGTGCGCGCGGCCGCGACCGAGGCCGGGCTGTGGGAGGAGCTGGGCACCGACTGGGTGCTGCTGGACGCCGAGTTGATGCCGTGGTCGCTGAAGGCGTCCGGGCTGCTGCGCAGTCAGTACGCCGCTGTCGGCGCCGCGTCCGGGGCGGTGTTCCCGGGAGTGCTGACCGCGCTCGAAGGGGCGGCGGCGCGGGGCGTCGACGTCACGGACCTGCTGGCGCGCCAGCGCGGACGGGCCGCGGACGCACAGGCGTTCACGGACGCGTACCGCCGCTACTGCTGGACCACGGACGGCCTCGAAGGCGTCCGCCTCGCACCGTTCCAGATCCTGGCCGTCCAGGGCCGGAGTCTCGCCGGGCTGCCGCACGACGAGCAACTCGCCCTGATCGACGGGCTCGTGGAGAACGACGGGAGCGGGCTGCTGCACACCACGCGGCGGCTCTTCGTCGACACCGGTGACCCGGAGTCGGTGCGGGCCGGTGTCGACTGGTGGCTGGAGATGACCGGCCGCGGCGGCGAGGGCATGGTCGTGAAGCCGGTCGGAGCGGTGGTGCGCGGCGGGCACGGGCGACTGGTGCAGCCCGGCATCAAGTGCCGGGGGCGCGAGTACCTGCGGATCATCTACGGTCCGGAGTACACCCGTCCGGAGAACCTGGCCCGGCTGCGCGGCCGCTTCCTCAACCACAAGCGGTCCCTGGCCGTCCGCGAGTACGCGCTCGGCCTCGAAGCGCTGGACCGCCTGGCCGAGGGCGAGCCCCTGTGGCGCGTCCACGAGGCGGTCTTCGGAGTCCTGTCCCTGGAATCCGAACCGGTGGACCCCCGCCTGTAGCGGGGCCACTCTCTTGCCCCGGGCCGGGCCCGGTCAGGGGCGCGAGGAACGGCGCGCCCGGCCCGCACCGGTCGGCGGCGGAACCCCGCACCCACCGGGTGGGGGGAGCCCTGCCAGGGGCGCGGGGAACGGCGCACTCAGCCCCCACCGGGCCGGTGGCCGAACGGTGTACCCACCGGGCCGGGTAGTCGCCGGCCCCGGTGGGAGCCCCTTGAGGGGCGTGGGGAACTGCGCGACAAGCCCCCACCGGGCCGGTAGCCGAACCCCGCGCCCGAGGGGGCGGGGCGCCGCGTTCTCGGGCGGGTGTGCCGTAAGGGGCTCGCTCGGCCCCCACTGGGCCGGCGGCCGAACCGCCCCACCGGGGCACACGACCGACCCCGGCCGGGGGACTCCGGTCAGGGCCCAGGGGCCCGGCGGGGCTCGGCGCAGCCGGGCGGCGAGGGAGCGAAGCGACCCTCAACCGACCAGGCGGAGCCGAACCCCGGCCACCCCCACCTGCACGGTCTGCCCCCAGACCAGTTCCACCGCATCCCCCTCCATCCCGTCCCCGAACACGATGAGCCGGTCCGACTCCACCGTGAGGGACAGCCGCCCGGACCCGGTGAGCTCGCCGCCCACGAGCGAGGTGCCCGTGGCCGGCGACGGCCAGGCCTCGCGGACGAACCAGAGCAGGCGCTCGTCCGTCGGTCCCGGCAGAGGAAGCCGCTCGCCCCGCTCCTGCCACACCGAGCGGAGCCAGCCGGTGGCCCCGGTCCCGGTTCCCACCAGCACCCCGGAGGACGCCTGGGGCTCGACGGCACCCCCGTACTCGTCGAGCCCCAGCCGATAGCGGGCCGTCTGATGGCCCGCGGCTCCCAGATAGATCTCGTTGAGCGCGACCAGCCGCTGCGTGTCGTCCGCGACCGCCTCGACCATGGTCAGCTCGTCGGCGTTGCCCCCCTGTGCCGAGGCGAGCAGCGCGCCCGCGTCCCCCGGCCGGTGCCGCACCAGCACGCCCGGATTGCGCCCGGGGTCGGCGTCGATGCCCACCACCGGCTGACCCTCCAGGTACTTGGCGACGTTCGCGACCAGCCCGTCCTGGCCGACCACGACCACCACGTCCTCCGGCGCGAACAGGAACCGGTCCAGGTCGGAACGCTCCACGCGTGCCTGACGCCAGGTCAGCGGAACGGCCGCCACGACCGCGGACAGCGCCTCACGTGTCCGCCGGTGCCGCTCGACGACCTCCGTGATGTCCCGGCCGCGCGAGGACAGGAAGAACGCCGCCTGCCCGTGCGTGCCATGACGGGCCGTCAACTCCTCGTACTCGGTGGTCCGGTGGACGAGGACGACCCGGGGCGCGAGACTCACGCCCGGTCCCCGGCGGCCCCGTTGCCCAGCTTGGCGAGCAGCCCGGTCAGGACGTCGGGCGAGACGGTGAGGTTCTCGATCCGCGGCAGGTTCTCCGCGAGCCGGGTCCCGGTCAGGGCGTGCAGCGTGGCGACATCGACGTCGCCGTGGACCCGCAGCCAGGCCGCCTGAGCCTCGGCCCGCGCCGCGCCGACCTCGCGCGCCGCCTGTGCCTCGGCCCCCGCGAGCCGCACCTTGCGCGTGGCCTCCGCCTCGGCGAGCCGCAGCGACCGGGTGGCCTCCGCCTCGGCCAGCCGGACCGTGCGGGCCGCCTCCGCCCCGGCGCGCACCGCGTCCGCCGCCGCGTGTTCCTCTGCCTCACGGCGGGCGTTCGTGCCCTGCTGGTCGACCAACTGCTCCTCGCGTCGGGCGAGTTCGATCCGGCTGGCGAGTTCGTTCTCGGCGATGGCCCGCTCCCGCTCGACCGCGACGGCCCGGCGCTCGTACGTGGCCTTGTCCGCGTCCTGTTGGATCTGTTCGCGGGCGGGGGTGCGCAGCGCCCGTTCCACCTCGGGCTCCGGGCGCAGCGCGACGACCCGCACCGCGACCACCTCGATGCCGGTGGCGGGCAGCCGGGGCTCGGCGGCGAGGCCGTCCGCGACCCGCTCCCGCACCGCCGCGACGCCGTCGACCAGGGCGGACGCCAGCGACGTACGGGCGAGCACGTCGAGCGCGTGCTGCTGGGCCGTCTCGGTCAGCAGCGAGCCCAGCTGCTCCAGCGGGGTGCCGCGCCAGGCGCCGGAGTCGGGGTCTATGGAGAAGTCGATACGAGAGGCGGCGACCGCGGGGTCGCTGATCCGGTAGGTGACCGTCGCCTGCACCGCGACATCCTGGAAGTCGGACGTACGGGCATGGAAGGTCATCGCCAGCTCGCGGTCGTCGACGGGGACTTCGGAGAGCGCAGCGGTCAGCGAGCGGTACCAGAAGCTGAGTCCGGGGCCGTCGTGGACCAGCTGTCCCGACCGGTGGTGCCGGACGTGGGCGGTGGGTGCCCCGCGCAGATGGCGCCAGCCGAGGCGTCGCGTGATGTCGGCCATGTGTACCCCCTCGACGCCGGGTTGTCCCGGCGGCTCCACGTCGTTCATTGTCGTCACTGGGACGATAACGAACGGGCGGGCTTATCGTCAAGGGGACGAAATGAATGCGGTGCGGCTCGGGCGATCCACGGGTGAACACGCGTCCGGATGGTCAGGATGGAGGCATGGGATTCCATGTCGACTCCGAGGCCGGGCGGCTGCGCCGCGTCATCCTGCACCGGCCCGATCTCGAGCTCAAAAGGCTCACCCCCAGCAACAAGGACGCGCTCCTCTTCGACGACGTGCTGTGGGTGCGCCGGGCGCGCGCGGAACACGACGGGTTCGCCGACGTGCTGCGCGACCGTGGGGTCGCCGTCCACCTCTTCGGCGACCTGCTCACCGAGACCGTGGCCATCGGGGAGGCCAGGTCGCTCGTCCTGGACCGGGTCTTCGACGAGAAGGAGTACGGTCCGCTCGCCACCGACCATCTCCGGGCCGCCTTCGAGGCCATGCCCGCCCCGGAACTGGCGTCCGTGCTCGTCGGCGGCATGACCAAGCGCGAGTTCCTGGACGCGCACGCGGAGCCCACCTCGGTGCGCTTCCACGTCATGGACCTGGACGACTTCCTCCTGCGGCCGCTGCCCAACCACCTCTTCACCCGTGACACCTCCGCCTGGATCTACGACGGGGTCTCCATCAACGCCATGCGCTGGCCGGCCCGGCAGCGCGAGACCGTGCACTTCGAGGCGATCTACCGGCATCACCCGCTGTTCCGCGGCGAGGACTTCCACCTCTGGTCGGAGGGGCAGGCGGACTATCCGTCCACCATCGAGGGCGGTGACGTCCTCGTCATCGGCAGCGGCGCGGTGCTCATCGGCATGAGCGAGCGGACGACGCCCCAGGCCGTCGAGATGCTCGCCCACAAGCTGTTCGCGGCCGGCTCGGCCCGCACCATCGTGGCGCTCGACATGCCCAAGCGGCGTGCGCTCATGCACCTCGACACGGTGATGACGATGGTCGACGGCGACATCTTCACGCAGTACGCAGGGCTCGGCATGCTCCGCTCGTACACCATCGAGCCGGGCGTGGGGGACAAGGAGCTGAAGGTCACCGACCACCCCCCGGAGCACATGCACCGCGCCATCGCGGCGGCGCTCGGCCTCAACGAGATCCGGGTCCTGACCGCCACGCAGGACGTGCACGCGGCCGAGCGGGAGCAGTGGGACGACGGCTGCAACGTCCTCGCCGTCGAGCCGGGCGTCGTGATCGCCTACGAGCGCAACTCCACCACCAACACCCATCTGCGCAAGCAGGGCATCGAGGTGATCGAGATCCCGGGCAGCGAGCTGGGCAGGGGGAGGGGCGGCCCCCGCTGCATGAGCTGCCCCGTCGTACGGGACCCCGTGTAGGGGCCCGCGCGGGGCCGGTGGACGGGGTCGTCGCACGGAGTCGAACGGCAGGCCGCATATAAATGCTGAGGGTCGTATAGAATTTCAGGCGTCCGGTCCCGTCCCCGTCCCCGTCATCCCTGGAGCGCCCCCATGGCGACAGTCCCGACCGCCCTCGCCGGCCGCCACTTCCTCAAGGAGCTGGACTTCACGGAGAAGGAGTTCCTCGGCCTGGTCGAGCTGGCCGCCGGGCTCAAGGCGGCCAAGAGGGCCGGGGCGGAGACCCGGTATCTCCAGGGCAGGAACATCGCGCTGATCTTCGAGAAGACCTCGACGCGTACCCGCTGCGCCTTCGAGGTCGCGGCCGCGGACCAGGGTGCCTCGACGACGTATCTGGACCCGACCGGCTCGCAGATCGGTCACAAGGAGTCCGTGAGGGACACCGCCCGTGTGCTCGGCCGCATGTTCGACGCGATCGAGTACCGCGGCGACAGTCAGTCCGCGGTGGAGGAACTGGCCGCCCACGCCGGAGTGCCGGTCTACAACGGTCTCACCGACGCATGGCACCCCACCCAGATGCTGGCCGACGTCCTCACCATGACCGAGCACTGCGCCAAGTCGGTCGATGAGATCGTCTTCGCCTACATGGGTGACGCCCGTTTCAACATGGGCAACTCGTATGTGATCACCGGCGCGCTGCTCGGCATGGATGTGCGGATAGTGGCCCCCCGGGCCTACTGGCCGGACGACGAGATCGTCGCGAAGGCCCGCGAACTCGCCGCGAAGAGCGGCGGCAGCGTCACCCTCACCGAACGGGTGGGCGAGGGCGTGCGGGGCGCCGACTTCGTGGCCACCGACGTCTGGGTCTCCATGGGGGAGCCCAAGGAGGTGTGGGCCGAGCGCATCGGCGCCCTGGCCCCGTACGCCGTGACCATGGACGTACTGCGCGCCACCGGGAACCCGGACGTCAGGTTCCTGCACTGCCTGCCGGCCTTCCACGACCTCGGCACCCGGGTCGGCCGCGAGCTGTACGAGGTGTACGGACTCGACTCGCTGGAGGTCACCGACGAGGTCTTCGAGTCGGCGCATTCCGTCGTCTTCGACCAGGCCGAGAACCGGCTGCACACCATCAAGGCGATCATGGTCGCCACCCTGGCCTGATCTCCCCGTGGGCCCGTAGGCCCGTGGGCCCGTAGGCCCGTAGACCCCTGGGCCTGTAGTCGGCAGGCCCGTATGTCCGTACGTCTCTGCGGGTGACGCGCGTGTCCCGTGCGGGCCGCTACAGCGCCGGCTGCCGCTGGGCGGGAATCACGGGCAGCCTGAACCAGACCGCCTTGCCCGAGTCGGTGGGGCGGTGCCCGCAGGCCGAGCTGAGGGCGCGGAGCAGCAGCAGACCGCGCCCGTGCTCCTGCCAGGGGTCCGGCTCGCCGGGCGGGTGCGGCAGCGTCAGATCGAGGGGCGGCTCCGGGTCCGGGTCGTGCACCTCGACCCGGCAGCCGGTCGGCATCAGTTCCACGACCAGCTCTATCGGTCCGTCGCCCGCGGTGTGCTCGACCGCGTTGGCGACCAGCTCCGCGGTGAGCAGCTCGGCGGTGTCACTGTCGGCCGCGTGCTCCCGTTCCGCGAGTGCCGTGCGGACCAGGGCGCGGGCTACCGGCACGGCCGCGACGGTGTGCGGCAGCGCGATGCGCCAGGAGGCGGGTGCTGGGGTGTCGTGCAAGGCGGGTCCGTTCGTGGAGCAGGCTGTCCTGCTTACAACCTAAGGAATGGTACGGCGCCATCGGGTGAACGCGCTCGGCGGACTGTCCAGGGGCATCGGCCGATGCGTTCCGGAGAGGACAAGGCCTTTTTTCGGGACGTTCGGTCCGATACGGACTGTGTACCCGGACAAACGGTCCCCCTCCCGTCTCCGGCCCCGCTGTTACACGGCTATCGACAATCCGTGACGCGGTGACGGACCACGGTCCCCTCGCGGCTCCCCGTTCACTACCTGTGGCCGCTTCGTCGCGGTACGCGGCCTGCCCTTCGCGACTCGTAGCCAACCTGCTTTATCGCGTGCTCATGACGACAGTCACGAATGAGTGATAACTTGGTGGGACAGCCGTATCGCGTCGCCCCCGCCCTAGGAGGCCGCCCGCCATGAGTCCCTTCACCGGCTCCGCCGGCCGCACCGCCGACTGGCAGCATCTGAGGTACGAGCTCACCGACGGCGTCGCCACGGTCACCCTGGCCCGCCCCGAGAAACTCAACGCGCTCACCTTCGGTGCCTACGCCGACCTGCGCGACCTGCTCGCCGAGCTGTCCCGCGAGCGGTCCGTGCGCGCCCTGGTGCTCGCGGGCGAGGGCCGCGGATTCTGTTCCGGCGGCGACGTCGACGAGATCATCGGCGCGACCCTCTCCATGGACACCGCCCAGCTCCTCGACTTCAACCGGATGACCGGGCAGGTCGTCAGGGCCGTACGGGAATGCCCGTTCCCGGTGATCGCCGCGGTGCACGGGGTGGCGGCGGGCGCCGGAGCCGTGCTGGCGCTGGCCGCGGACTTCCGGGTGGCCGACCCGAGCGCCCGCTTCGCCTTCCTCTTCACCCGGGTCGGGCTGTCCGGCGGCGACATGGGCGCGGCCTATCTGCTGCCCCGTGTGGTCGGGCTCGGACACGCGACCCGGCTGCTGATGCTGGGCGAACCGGTGCGGGCGCCCGAGGCCGAACGCATCGGGCTGATCAGCGAACTCACCGACGAGGGGTACGCCGACGAGGGCGCCCAGGCGCTGGCCCGCCGTCTCGCCGACGGCCCGGCCCTGGCGTACGCCCAGACGAAGGCGCTGCTCACCGCCGAGCTGGACATGCCGCTCGCGGCCGCCGTCGAACTGGACGCCGCGACCCAGGCCCTGCTGATGAACGGCGAGGACTACACCGAGTTCCACGCCGCCTTCACCGAGAAGCGGGCCCCGAAGTGGCAGGGGAGGTGAGTCCGGGATGCGCGTGAAGGCCGGTGCGAGGCGGGTCGCGGTGATCGGCGGTGGCCCCGGCGGACTCTACGCCGCGGCCCTCCTCAAACGCCTGGACCCGGACCGCGAGATCACCGTCTGGGAACGCAACGCGCCCGACGACACCTTCGGCTTCGGCGTCGTCCTGTCCGACGAGACCCTCGGCGGCATCGAGCACGCCGACCCGGTCGTGTACGCGGCGCTCCAGGCCGAGTTCGTCCGCTGGGACGACATCGACATCGTGCACCGCGGAGTGCGGCACACCTCCGGCGGCCACGGCTTCGCGGCGCTCGGACGGCGCCGGCTCCTGGAGATCCTGCACGAACGCTGCCGCTCGCTCGGCGTCGACCTGCGCTTCTCGGCCGAAGCCCCGCCCGTGGACGAACTCATGGCGGCCTACGACCTCGTCGTCGCCGCCGACGGTGTGCACAGCCTCACGCGCGCGGCCCACGCGGAGTGGTTCCGCCCGTCCGTCGAGGAGCACCGCTGCCGCTACGTCTGGCTCGCCGCCGACTTCGCCTTCGACGCCTTCCGCTTCGAGATCGCCGAGACCGAACACGGCGTGATGCAGCTCCACGGCTACCCGTACTCGGCCGGCGCCTCCACCGTCATCGTCGAGATGCGCGAAGAGGTGTGGCGCGCCTCGGGGTTCGCGGACCTCGACGAGCAGGAGTCCATCGAGCGGTGCGGCAAGATCTTCGCGGACGCGCTCGGCGGACGCCCGCTGCGCGCCAACAAGTCGACGTGGACGACCTTCCGCACGATCGTCAACGACCGCTGGTCGCACGGCAATCTGGTCCTGCTCGGCGACGCGGCGCACACCGCGCACTTCTCCATCGGCTCCGGTACGAAGCTCGCCGTCGAGGACGCGCTCGCGCTGACCGCCTGTCTGGAGGAACAGCCCTCACTGGAAGAGGCGTTGGCGGCCTACGAGGAGGAGCGGCGCCCGGTCGTCGCCTCCACCCAGCGGGCCGCCCGCGCCAGCCTCGACTGGTTCGAGAACCTCGGCCGCTATCTCGGCCAGCCCACCCGGCAGTTCGCGTTCAACCTCCTCACCCGCAGCCGCCGCGTCACGCACGACAACCTGCGGCTGCGCGATCCGCGCTTCGTGGCCGCGGTCGAGCGTGAGTTCCGCTGTCCGCCCGGCACCCCGCCGATGTTCACCCCGTTCCGGCTGCGCGGCCTGACCCTGCGCAACCGGGTCGTCGTCTCGCCGATGGACATGTACTCGGCCGTGGACGGCGTCCCGGGCGACTTCCATCTCGTCCACCTCGGCGCGCGGGCCCTGGGCGGCGCGGGACTGGTCATGACGGAGATGGTGTGCGTCAGCGCGGAGGGCCGCATCACGCCCGGCTGCGCAGGCATCTACACCGCCCGGCAGGCCGACTCGTGGCGGCGGATCGTGGATTTCACGCACCGTCAGGCACCGGGCACGGCGATCGGCCTCCAGCTCGGCCACGCGGGCCGCAAGGGCTCCACGCGGCTGATGTGGGAGGGCATCGACGAACCCCTGCCGGACGGCAACTGGCCGCTCGTGGCCGCCTCCCCGCTCCCGTACAAGCCGGACAGCCAGACCCCGCGCCAGCTGTCGCGCGCCCAGCTCACCGATCTGCGCGAGCAGTTCACCGCGGCCGCCTGCCGCGCGGCCCGCTGCGGTTTCGACCTCCTCGAACTGCACTGCGCCCACGGCTACCTGCTCTCCGGCTTCCTCTCCCCGCTGACCAACCTGCGGACCGACGCGTACGGCGGATCGCTGGAGAAGCGGCTGCGCTTCCCGCTCGAAGTGTTCGACGCGGTGCGGGCGGTGTGGCCCGCGGAACGGCCGATGACCGTACGCATCTCCGCCACGGACTGGGCCGAGGGCGGCACCACCGGGGACGACGCGGTGGCGATCGCACGGGCCTTCGCCGCGCACGGCGCCGACGCGGTGGACGTGTCGACCGGCCAGGTGGTGGCGGACGAGCGCCCCGAGTACGGCCGCTCCTACCAGACGCCGTACGCGGACCGGATCCGTCACGAGACGGGGATCCCGGTCGTCGCCGTCGGCGCGATCTCGTCCTGGGACGACGTCAACTCCCTGATCCTGGCCGGGCGTACCGACCTGTGCGCGCTCGCCAGGCCGCACCTGTACGACCCGAACTGGACGCTGCACGCGGCGGCCGAGCAAGGCTACGAAGGGCCGGGCGCCGACTGGCCGATGCCCTACCGCGCGGGCAGCCGCCGCCCCCAGACCGGCCGCACCGACGCCCCCAAACCCCGGCTCACCCTGGGTACGTGAGCGTGTCGGGGTGCCCCGGCCACGGAGGCACCCCGGCGAACTCCGCGCCCGCGTCCCGCAGTCGCTCGTGGAGTGCCCGGAAGACGGTGGCCGAGCGGGCCCCGGGCCAGCCCTCGGGGAGCAGGGCCGCGGGCAACCCCGGGTCGGTGTAGGGGAGATGACGCCAGGAGTCGAGGGCGAGCAGGTAGTCGCGGTACGCCTCCTCGGGCGGGGTGTCCGTCCGCTCCTCCCAGGTGTGCAGCACCCGCGCGTGCCGGCCGAGGAACGCCTCGTGCTCCTTGGCGATCGCGGTCAGGTCCCACCAGCGCGCCACCGCGTCGGCCGTCGCGGCGAACCCCAGATGCTCGCCCCGGAACAGCTCCACGTACCCGTCGAGCCGCAGCCGTTCCAGGGTGTGCCGGGTCTCCTCGTACAGCCGCGCCGGGGCGATCCACACACCGGGGGCGGCCGTGCCGAAGCCGAGACCGGCCAGCCGCGAGCGCAGGACGTGCCGTTTCTGCCGCTCCGACTCGGGCACGGAGAACACGGCGAGCACCCAGCCGCCGTCCTCGGGAGGTGTCGTCGCGTACACCCTGCGGTCACCGTCGTCGAGCAACTGTCGTGCGTCCGGCGACAACGCGTACCCGGCCGCGCCCGCCGCGGTGCGCGCCGGCTCCAGCAGCCCGCGGCGCTTGAGCCGGGACACCGACGAGCGCACCGAGGGCGCGTCCACGCCGACCGCGGCGAGGAGCCGGATCAACTCGGCCACCGGCACCGGGCCGGGCGTGAAACGGCCGTAGGCGCCGTAGAAAGTGACGATGAGGGACCGGGGGGCGTGGTGCTCTGACACGTTGATCACTCTAGTGCGCGAAGATCACTTGGGATCGCCGTCCGCGGACAAGTCGTCCCCGGCAGCGGAGGCCGACGCCCCGGCAGCGGAGGCCGGCTCCCCGGGCACGGAGCCCGGAGGGATGCCGGTAGCGCCGTCGGAACGGCCTTCCTCCCGCAGCCTGAACCGCTGGAGCTTGCCCGTGGCGGTCCGTGGCAGGGCGTCCAGGA
Source organism: Streptomyces sp. NBC_00386 (assembly GCF_036063235.1). Taxonomy (NCBI): domain Bacteria; kingdom Bacillati; phylum Actinomycetota; class Actinomycetes; order Kitasatosporales; family Streptomycetaceae; genus Streptomyces; species Streptomyces sp. NBC_00386. The sequence goes on along the minus strand of NZ_CP107950.1, from coordinate 2,532,526 downwards.
AGATGATCTCGCGCGGGCATTTGTACGGAGCCAGCTCGGACTTGAGGAAGGTGCGCAGCGTTTCGGCGTCCCGGCGGGCGCCCTCCTTGAGCACGGCGTAGGCCACCACGATCTGCCCGCGCGCCTCGTCGGACTGCCCGACGACGGCCGTCTCCAGGACGTCCGGGTGCCGCAGCAGCGTGTCCTCGACCTCGGGGCCCGCGATGTTGTACCCCGCCGAGATGATCATGTCGTCGGCGCGGGCCACATAGCGGAAGTAGCCGTCGGGGTCGCGCACGTAGGTGTCACCGGTGATGTTCCAGCCGCCGCGTACGTACTCCCGCTGCCGGGGGTCGGCCAGATACCGGCAACCGACCGGGCCGCGTACGGCGAGCAGTCCGGGCTCGCCGTCCGGCACGGGCGTCCCGTCGGCGTCGACCACGCGCGCGTGCCAGCCCGGCACGGGTACGCCCGTCGTGCCGGGGCGGATGTCGCCGTCGGCGGCGGAGATGAAGATGTGCAGCAGCTCGGTGGCGCCGATGCCGTTGATGATGCCGAGTCCGGTGCGCTCCTGCCAGTCCCGCCAGGTCGCGGCGGGAAGGTTCTCGCCGGCGGACACACAGCGCCGCAGCGACCCGATGTCGTGCCCGTCCGCCTCCGCCGGTTCCGCCAGTTCCGCCAGCATCGCCCGGTAGGCGGTCGGCGCGGTGAACAGCACGGAGACCCGGTGCTCGGCGATCGCGGGCAACAGCTGTCGGGGGCCCGCCTGTTCGAGCAGCAGGGAGCAGGCGCCGGCGCGCAGCGGGAAGACCACGAGACCGCCGAGCCCGAACGTGAAACCCAGGGGAGGACTGCCCGCGAAGACATCGTCCTCGCGCGGCCGCAGCACATGCTTCGCGAACGTGTCCGCGATCGCCAGCACATCACGGTGGAAGTGCATACAGCCCTTGGGCCGGCCGGTGGTGCCCGAGGTGAACGCGATCAGTGCCACGTCGTCGGCGGCCGTGTCCACCGCGGCGAAGGGCTCGCCAGGGGCGCCGGTGATCCGCAGCAGCAGATCGCCGGGCGCGTCACCGCCGTACGTGGTGACCCGCAGTCCGGGAACCTCCGCCTTGACCAGGTCGTCGACCGAGCGGACGTCGCACAGGGCGTGGGTCACCCGGGCGATCGAGCACATCGTGCCCAGTTCGTGCGGCCGCTGCTGAGCGAGCACCGTGACGGCGACCGCGCCCGCCTTCAGCACCGCCAGCCAGCACGCCGCCAGCCACGGTGTGGTCGGACCGCGCAGCAGCACCCGGTTGCCCGGAACGACACCCAGCTCGCCGGTCAGCACATGGGCGATCCGGTCGACCCGGGCGCGGAGCTGTCCGTAGGTCCAGGGCGCGCCGGACGGCGTACGGAACACCGGGCGTTCGGGGCCGGTGTCCGCGAGGAGCTCGACGGCGCAGTTGAGCCGGTCGGGGTAGCGCAGCTCGGGCAGGTCGAAGCGGAGTTCGGGCCACTGGCCGGGGGGCGGGAGGTGGTCGCGCGCGAAGGTGTCGACGTGGGCCGAACGTGCCGGCCCCGGAGTGTCTGCGGGATCCAGGGGATCCACAAGGTCCATGGCGTCTCGCCCCCTTGCCTTGACGGGCTGCCTCGGTGGGCGTCGTGGTGGGCTCGCACAAGGAGCGTATCGTGTTGGTGACGACAGTCAACGGTTCGCGATAACGTGGGTGGCGTCCGATGGGGAGAGGGGACGGGCAATGACCGCATTCTCGCTCGATCCGGGGCAGACCGCCTGGTGTGCAGAGCTGCGCGCGCTGGCCGCGGAGCAACTGCGCCCCCTGGCCGACAAGGGTGAACCGGGCCACGTCAACCGGCCGCTCGTCGCCGAACTGGGCCGGCTCGGCCTGCTCTCCCGCCTGTTCACCTCCGGCGCCCTCGACCTCTGCCTCATGCGCGAGTCCCTGGCCCAGGTCTGCACCGAGGCCGAGACGGCACTGGCCCTCCAGGGGCTCGGCGCCCATCCCGTCCACGCGTACGGCACCGCGGCCCAGCGCGCGCACTGGCTGCCCCGGGTCACTGACGGCTCCGCCGTGGCGGCCTTCGCCCTGAGCGAGCCCGGCGCGGGTTCGGACGCGGCCGCGCTGGCACTCCGGGCGGACGCGGACGGCACGGGCGGCTGGCGGCTCATCGGCGAGAAGTGCTGGATCTCCAACGCCCCCGAGGCCGACCTCTACACCGTCTTCGCGCGGACCACGCCCGACGCCGGAGCCCGCGGTGTCACCGCCTTCCTCGTCCCCGCCGACCGCCCCGGCCTCACCGGCACCCCGCTCGACATGCTCTCCCCGCACCCCATCGGCGCCCTCGCCTTCGACGCCGTGCCCGTCACGGCCGACGACGTCCTCGGCGAACCCGGCCACGGGTTCCGGGTCGCCATGAACACCCTCAACCTCTTCCGGCCGAGCGTGGGCGCCTTCGCCGTCGGCATGGCGCAGGCCGCGCTGGCCGCGGCCCTCGCGCACACGGCGCGGCGCGAGGCGTTCGGCGGCCCGCTGAAGGACCTCCAGACCGTGGCCCACCAGGTCGCCGAGATGGCGCTGCGCACCGAGGCCGCCCGCCTGATGGTGTACGCGGCCGCGGCGGCGTACGACGAGGGGTCCACGGACGTACCCCGGCGGGCGGCGATGGCGAAACTGCTCGCGACGGAGACGGCCCAGTACGTCGTCGACGCGGCCGTCCAGCTGCACGGCGCCCGCGCCCTGCGCCGAGGGCATCTCCTCGAACACCTCTACCGCGAGGTGCGCGCGCCGCGCATCTACGAGGGCGCCAGCGAGGTCCAACGGGCCATCATCGCCAAGGAGTTGTACCGAACGGCCGAGCGTGCCGACGGAAGGATGTCCAGGTGACCGCCGAGCGCGTGAATCCGCCCGAGCTCTCCCCGGCGGCCGGGTTCTCCCACGCCGTGGTCGCCACCGGCTCCCGGGTCGTCTTCCTGGCCGGACAGACCGCGCTGGACGTGGACGGAAAGGTGGTGGGGGAGACCCTGCCCCAGCAGTTCGAGAGGGCGCTGGCCAATCTGCTGACCGCGCTGCGCGCGGCGGGCGGCGCTCCCGCGGACCTCGCCCGGGTCACGGTCTACGCGACGGACGTAGCCGACTACCGTGCCCACGCTGCCGAACTGGGCCGTGTCTGGCGCCGGTTGGCGGGCCGCGACTACCCCGCGATGGCCGTCGTCGGCGCGGTGCGCCTGTGGGACGAACAGGCGCTGGTCGAACTCGACGGGTTCGCCGTACTGGCGTAGGACCGCGAGGCGAGGCGAGGCGGCGAGCGGGGATCAGGCCGCGACGGCCAGCCGGCCGGCGAACACCCGGTGCGGAGCGATCACGCTGCCGTCGGGGAGCAGTTCGCCGCTGTCGTCGAAGACGATCGCGCCGTTGCACAGCAGGTTCCAGCCCTGCTCGGGATGGGCGGAGACGATGTGCGGGGCGGCGGCGTCCGCGGACGGGCACGAAGACCGGTGTGAGCACATGGTGCACCTCCACGTGGGATGCGAAGAGTGTCGGCGGCGCTGTCGTCGCCCTCGCATGTACAGACCATGCGCGCGCGGCGAACCGATCGGAACACCCGGACGAGAAGCGTGACAACACGAGGACAACTCTCGGACGTCCCCAGGACGGACGGTGCCAACTCGCCACCAAAGGGGTGATGATCACCGCCCTCGGCGCCTCGGACCGGTACCTGTTGAGCGCCCTGTCCAGGTCCCTGCTCCCGGAGGTATCCCATGTTGTTCCGCCAGGCCGTCGGCGCGGCCGCCGGTGCCGCGCTGCTCCTGCTTCTCGCCCCGTCCGCCGTCGCCCGGTCCGCCCCCTCCGACGAGGTGACCGTCGACCCGACCGGCACGGTCGCGGCCGACGGCACCATCACCGTCTCCGGCAGCTACCGCTGCACGGGCGCCGCCGGGCCCGTGTTCGTGTCCTCCACGGTGTCCCAGGGCGATCCCTTGGTCAGCCGCCCCATCGGCGGCTCCTCGGCGGTCTGCGACGGCGCGGAGCACCGCTGGAGCAACTCGGAGAAGAGAGCGCCCGAAATCCTCGTACCGGGACCGGCGCGCGTCGAGGCCACGGTGTTCGACATCAGCGCCACCGGCCTCCCCCTGCCCACGATCCACGCCACCCGGAAGCAGGACATCACCGTCGCGCAGGGCTGAACGGGCGCGAGGAGGGGCCGCCGACCGTGCGAACCGGCGGCCCCTCGGCGGCTCACACGGGATAGGCCGTGTGGATGTTGCCGTCGCGGATCTTCGCCAGGTGCCGCACCCGGTCCGGATCCCCGGGCGTCGGATCCTTCTCCAGATCCAGAACGCGCCGATCCGTCGGCCGGTGTCCCACGTTCGTCCCCCGTCGCACGGCCTCACTCAACGCACGTACGCCTCGGCAAAGTTGCTTGGTGCCCGCTCATAGGCTTCGGGCGTGAACGACAACCAGGCAACGCCCGGTGACGACGCTTCCCGTCGCCCCCTCGGGGACCTGTCCGGCACGGCAGAGCTCAAGCTTCGGGCCGGGGCGCGCCCCGAGGAGCTGTACGAGGCGGCGGAGCGGCTGTGCCGTGAGGCGTCCGATGACGGCTCCGCGGCATCCGCCGCGGCCGTGCGGACCATCGGACGCGTCGCCGACGTTCTCGCCGAGACGCGGTCCCGGGACTGCGCGAGGTTCGCCGTGGACCTGGTGGGCCGGCTGCTGCCGACCGCCCCCGTGGGCCGGCGGGAAGGAGACCGGCTACGGCGATCGGTGGCCGCGAAGCTGGCCAAGGCCCAGCAACTGCGCGACCTGGCACCCCTGTTAGAGGAGCTGCCGGACGACGCCGAGGATCCTTCGGCGGACGTGCGCGCCTGCCTCCTCGGGGAGCTGGCCCTGATCGGCGCCGGACGCGGCCGGCCCGCCCTCGACGCGTACGCGGAGCGACTGCAAGAGCTGGGGCACCCGCTGGCCGTGCTGCCCAGGACGCGGCTCGACGTCGAACACCGTTTCACCGTCCGCGTCCGGGGCCTCGGCTCCGTCAAGACCCCTGACCAGCTCCGGTCGCGATTCCCGGAGATTTCCCCGACCGACGGCGGTGCGGCGGCGGGACACACGGCCGGGCAGACACCCGACGGCACGCGTGCGCGGGCCGCAGCGGAGCCGTTCACCGCCGGCGGATGGGCCCGTGAACCGGAGGTGCGCTTCTTCACGCTGCCGCGCCCGCTGGACCCGGACGACTTCAACATCTCCTTCGTCAAGGAACTGCCGCTGGACTGCATGGTGGGCGAGGGCGCGCACCGGGGCGGAGCCGTGGCCTGCCGGACGACGCCCGACGATGTGCTCGACACACTGTTCGCGGCGGCGTACGACGGTGGGGTGAACGGCAGGCCGCAAGGCGGCGCGTACGCCCGCCTGTACGCCTGGAAAAGTCTGTACGCGCTGCTGGGTCTGCCCGCCGACGTTCCGTTCCCGGAAGCGGTGGGGCAAGCCCTCGACCACCGTTGGCTGCGCTTCATGGCGTTCACGGACTGGTTCCACCACGACACGGCGGACGAGGCTTTCGCGGTACTGGATCCCACCCGTACACGGGTGACGGTGCTGGCCGCGACGGACACCGACACCGACGGCTAGCGGACGGGCCGGCCCCCGTCCCTCACCCTTTCGGGCCCCCACACATGCGTCCCCCCGTCCATCGGTGGTGCCCTGAGGTGAAGCCGACCGAGAGGAGCATCCGTGCCCGCGACGAAGGGCCGAGGCGCTGGAGGGATGGACGGCGGGGCCAGTGACCTGCTGCTGCGTACGGGGCGGTTCTTCCGGCGGGGTGAGACCTCCGCCGATCTGCGCACCCTCTCCAAGGAGGGCGGCCGGAGCGGGGACGTCTTCTACCGGGACCGGTGGAGTCACGACAAGGTCGTGCGTTCCACCCACGGGGTCAACTGCACCGGTTCCTGCCGGTGGAAGGTGTACGTCAAGGACGGCATCATCACCTGGGAGACCCAGGAGACGGACTACCCGAGCGTCGGCCCGGACCGCCCGGAGTACGAGCCGCGGGGCTGTCCGCGCGGGGCGGCGTTCTCCTGGTACACGTACTCGCCGACACGGGTGCGCTACCCGTACGTCCGCGGCGTGCTCCTGGAGATGTACCGGGAGGCGAAGGCGCGCACCGGGGACCCGGTCACCGCGTGGGCCGACATCCAGGCCGATCCCGAGCGGCGCGGGCGCTACCAGCGGGCCCGCGGCAAGGGCGGTCTGGTGCGGGCGAGCTGGGACGAGGCCGTGGAGATGGCCGCCGCCGCGCACGTCCACACCATCAAGGCGTACGGCCCCGACCGCATCGCCGGCTTCTCGCCGATCCCCGCGATGTCCATGGTCTCGCACGCCGCCGGGGCCCGGTTCCACTCGCTCATCGGCGCTCCCATGCTGTCGTTCTACGACTGGTACGCCGATCTGCCGGTCGCCTCCCCGCAGGTCTTCGGGGACCAGACGGACGTCCCCGAGTCGGGGGACTGGTGGGACGCGGCGTATCTGATGATGTGGGGCACCAACGTTCCGGTGACCCGTACCCCGGACGCGCACTGGATGGCCGAGGCGCGCTACCGCGGGCAGAAGGTCGTCGTCGTCTCCCCGGACTACGCCGACAACACGAAGTTCGCCGACGAGTGGCTGCACCCCCACCCCGGAACCGACGGAGCGCTCGCCCTCGCGATGGGGCACGTCGTGCTCAAGGAGTTCTTCGTCGACCGGCAGGTGCCGTTCTTCACGGACTACGTCCGGCGGTTCACCGACCTGCCGTTCCTCGTCACCCTGCGGGAGCGCGACGGCCGGCACGTCCCGGACAAGTTCCTGCGCGCCTCCGACCTCGGGGACAGCGCGGAGGGCGCGGACTGGAAAACCGTCGTCCTCGACGACAGGACCGGCCGGCCGGAGGTTCCCGGCGGGTCGCTGGGCTTCCGCTGGACCGAGTCCGGCCAGGGCCGGTGGAATCTGGAGCTGGGCGACCTCGAACCCCGGCTCTCCCTGTACGGGAGGGACGGAGCCGTCCCGACCGAGGTGCTGCTGCCCCGTTTCGACACCGACGGCGGGCCGCACGGCCAGGGCAGCGGGGCGGTCCGCGCCGGCGGCGTCCCCGCCGTGGCCGTCGGCGGCCACCTGGTGACGACCGTCTACGATCTGCTGCTCGCCCAGTACGGTGTCGGCCGCGCCGGACTGCCCGGCACCTGGCCGGGGGGCTACGACGACGCCTCCGTCCCCGGCACCCCCGCCTGGCAGGAGGTCCACACCTCCGTCCCGGCCGCGGCGGTCGTCCGTACCGCACGGGAGTTCGCGGACACCGCCGAGCGGTCCCGGGGCCGCTGCATGATCCTCATGGGCGCCGGCACGAACCACTGGTTCCACTCCGAGACGATCTACCGGGCCTTCCTCGCCCTGCTCCAGCTCACCGGCTGCCAGGGACGCAACGGCGGCGGCTGGGCGCACTACGTCGGCCAGGAGAAGTGCCGCCCGGCGACCGGCTGGGCCACCCTCGCCGCCGCGTCCGACTGGTCGCGTCCGCCGCGGCAGGCGATCGGCACCGCTTACTGGTTCCTCAACACCGATCAGTGGCGCTACGACCACTACCGCGCCGACACCCTCGCCTCCCCGCTCGGCAGCGGGGCCTTCGCCGGGATGACGGCCGCCGACTGCCTGGCCCAGGCGACCCGTTCGGGGTGGATGCCCTCCTACCCCACGTTCGACCGCAACCCGCTCGACCTGTGCGACGAGGCGGGCGACGAGGACCCGGCCGTGTACGCGGTGAGACAACTCCGTGAAGGGAGGCTGGGGTTCGCCGGAGAGGACCCCGACGCCCCCGCCAACTGGCCGCGGATCGTCACACTCTGGCGAGCCAACCTGCTGGGCTCGTCGGCGAAGGGCGCCGAGTACTTCCAGAAGCACCTGCTCGGCACCACCTCCTCGCTCGGCGCCCAGGAGGCCGCCCCCGAGGAACGTCCGCGCGATGTGCGCTGGCACGAGAAGGCACCCGAGGGAAAGCTCGACCTGCTGCTGTCGCTGGACTTCCGCATGACGTCCTCCACCCTCATGTCGGACATCGTCCTGCCGGCCGCCACCTGGTACGAGAAGCACGACCTGTCCAGCACGGACATGCACCCCTACGTGCACTCCTTCACCCCGGCCGTCGACCCGCCGTGGCAGGCCCGTACCGACTTCGCCGCCTTCCACGCCCTCGCCCAGTCCTTCTCCGCGATGGCGGCGGGACACCTCGGCGTGCGCCGCGACCTCGTCGCCACCGCCCTCCAGCACGACACCCCGGGCGAGACCGCACAGCCCGGGGGCGTCGCGCTGGACTGGCGCCGCGGAGAGTGCGAGCCCGTACCGGGGAGGACCATGCCCCAACTGACCGTCGTGGAGCGGGACTACGGCGCCATCGGCGAGAAGATGGCCACTCTCGGCCCCCTGGCGGAGAAGCTCGGCCTGCCCGTGAAGGGCATCACCTTCGACGTGGCCGAGGAGGTGCGGCTGCTCGCCGACCGGCACGGCATCCGTATGTCCGGGCCGGCGGTGGGACGGCCGCTTCTCGACACCGCCGTCAAGGCGGCGAACACGATCCTCGCCCTGTCCGGCACCACCAACGGTCACCTCGCCACCCAGGGCTTCCACACCCTGGAGCGCCGCACCGGACAACCGATGGCCCACCTCGCCGCCGAGCACGAGGGCAAGCGCATCACCTACGCCGACACCCAGGCGGCACCCGTGCCGGTCATCACCTCCCCGGAGTGGTCGGGCAGCGAGGCGGGCGGGCGCCGCTACACCGCCTTCACCCTCAACACCGAGCACGCCAAGCCGTGGCACACCCTCACCGGACGCCAGCACTTCTTCCTCGACCACGACTGGATCCACGAACTCGGCGAGGCGCTGCCCGTCTACCGGCCGCCGCTGGACATGCGGCGGCTCTTCGGAGACCGGATCGCCACCGGCGACGACGGCCAGGCGGAGGTGACCGTCCGGTACCTCACCCCGCACAGCAAGTGGTCCATCCACTCCGAGTACCAGGACAACCTGCTGATGCTGTCGCTCTCCCGCGGCGGCCAGAACATCTGGATGTCCCCGCAGGACGCCGAGACCATCGGCGTACGCGACAACGACTGGATCGAGGCGGTCAACCGCAACGGCGTCGTCGCGGCCCGCGCGGTCGTCAGCCACCGCATGCCGCGGGGGACGGTGTACATGCACCACGCGCAGGACCGCGTCATCGCCACCCCCAGGACACAGACGACGGGCAAGCGCGGCGGGACCCACAACTCCCTCACCCGGCTGTTGCTCAAACCGACCCATCTCATCGGCGGATACGCCCAGTTGAGCTGGGCGTTCAACTACCTGGGACCGACGGGCAACCAGCGCGACGAGATCACGGTCATCCGGCGCCGCACCGAACCCGTGGAGTACTGACATGCGCGTCATGGCACAGATCGCGATGGTCATGAACCTCGACAAGTGCATCGGCTGCCACACCTGCTCCGTCACCTGCAAACAGGCGTGGACCAACCGCGGCGGCGTGGAGTACGTGTGGTTCAACAACGTCGAGACCCGCCCCGGACAGGGATATCCGCGCCGATACGAGGACCAGGAGACGTGGAAGGGCGGCTGGGAGCTCAACAAGCGCGGACGGCTGAAGCTGAAGGGCGGCGGCCGCTTCTCGAAACTCGCCCACATCTTCTCCAACCCCAGACTCCCCGCCATCAGCGACTACTACGAGCCGTGGACGTACGAGTACGCCAACCTCATCGACGCCCCCCTCGGTGACGACATCCCCGTGGCGCAGCCCCGCTCGCTCCTCAGCGGCAAGCCCATGAAGATCGAGTGGAGCGCCAACTGGGACGACAACCTCGGTGGCGTGAATGAACACGGCGCACTCGACCCGATGGTGGCCAAGGTCCGTGAACAGGCCTCGGAGAAGGTCCGGTTCACGTTCGAGCAGACCTTCATGTTCTATCTGCCACGGATCTGCGAACACTGCCTGAATCCGTCCTGCGTCGCCTCGTGCCCGTCCGGCGCGATGTACAAGCGGCAGGAGGACGGCATCGTCCTGGTCGACCAGGACCAGTGCCGGGGCTGGCGCATGTGCGTCAGCGGCTGCCCGTACAAGAAGGTCTACTTCAACCACCGCACCGGCAAGGCCGAGAAGTGCACGCTGTGCTATCCGCGCCTCGAAGTCGGCCTGCCCACCGTCTGTTCCGAGACCTGCGTCGGACGGCTGCGCTACCTCGGCGTCATGCTCTACGACGCCGACAAGGTCCTGGAAGCGGCCTCCGCCCCCGACGACACCGACCTGTACGAGGCCCAGCTCGGCGTGTTCCTCGACCCCGAGGACCCCGTCGTACGCCGGGAGGCCGAACGCGCCGGCATCGCCCAGGACTGGATCGACGCCGCCCGCCGCTCACCCGTCCACGCCCTCATCAGCAAGCACAGGGTGGCGCTGCCGCTCCATCCGGAGTACCGCACCATGCCGATGGTCTGGTACATCCCGCCGCTCTCCCCGGTCGTCGACGCACTCACCGAGACCGGCTTCGACGGCGAGGACGCCGGCAACCTCTTCGGCGCGATCGACACCCTGCGCATCCCCCTGGAATACCTCGCCGAGCTGTTCACCGCCGGCGACACCGCTCCCGTACGCGCCTCGCTGGAGAAGCTCGCCGCCATGCGCAGCGCGATGCGTCCCGGGCTGCTCGCCGGCGGCTCCTCGGGACCGACCCCGGTCGACGAGGCGGCCGCCCGGTCGGTGGGCATGTCCGGGGAGGAGATGTACGCGATGTACCGGCTGCTGGCCCTCGCCAAGTACGAGGAGCGGTACGTGATCCCCACCGCCGCCGTCGGCGACGCGCGACGCCTGGAGGAGTCCGTCCTGCCCGACGAGTGCAGCCTCGACTACGAGGGCGGGCCCGGCATGGGCGGCTCCGGCCCCTACGGCGAAGGGTCCGGCGGGACACCGCCGGTGTCCGTGGAGAACTTCCACGTCCTGCGCGACCGCCAGACCGCCGACGCGCCCGCCGACACCGGCCGCAGCCGCGTCAACCTCCTCAACTGGGACGGCCGGGGCCACCCCGCCGGACTGTTCCCGGGAAAGCCGGGAACACCCGGCACCGACCCGCACCCACCCGAGAACGACGACGAGGAGGAGAGATGACCACCCCGCACGCCGTCGTCCACGCTGCGGCCGCCCGCTGCCTGGTCTACCCCGACGACGAGTTCCACGCCGGTCTGGGCGTCCTGCGCGCGGCTCTGGAGGAACAACCCGGCTCGGGAAGAGGGGAGTTGCACACGTTCCTCGACCACGCGGGCAGCACGGACCCCGACCGGCTCCGGCAGGACTACGTCCGGACGTTCGACTTCTCCGGCCGCCGCTGCCTCTACCTCACCTGGTGGACCGACGGCGACACCCGACGCCGCGGCCGGTCCCTGGTGCGCTTCAAGGAGATCTACCGGGAGCACGGATGGGAGTACGCGGACACCGGGGAACTCCCCGACTTCCTGCCGGCCGTCTGCGAGTTCTCCGCCCTCACCGGCACCGACACCCTCCTGCGCGACCACCGCCCGGCGCTGGAACTGCTGCGCTTCGCCCTCACCGAGGCCGCCTCGCCCTGGGCCGGCGTGCTGCGGGCGCTCGTCGCCACCCTCCCCGGAGCCTCCCCCCGCGACCGCGCAGCCGCCCAGGCCATGGCACGCAACGGACCGCCGCGCGAGGACGTGGGGCTCGCACCGTTCGGCACACCGCTGCTGGAGGTCGTCCCCCGATGAGCCTCGCCGACAGCATCCTGTGGACCGCCATGCCGTACATCACGATCGTCCTGCTCGTCGGCGGGATCATCTGGCGCTACCGCTACGACAAGTTCGGCTGGACCACCCGCTCCTCGCAGCTCTACGAGTCCAGACTGCTGCGGATCGCCTCCCCGATGTTCCACTACGGCATCCTCTTCGTCCTCGCCGGTCATCTCGTCGGGCTGTTCGTCCCGGACTCCTGGACCAGCGCACTCGGGGTGAGCGAGTCCACGTACCACCACCTCTCCCTGTGGACCGGCACACTCGCGGGCCTCGCCACCGTCGCCGGCATCGCGCTGCTGATCTACCGCCGCCGCACCAACGGGCCGGTCTTCCTCGCCACCACCCGCAACGACAAGCTCATGTACGTCGTCCTGCTCGCCGCCATCCTGATGGGCATGATCGCCAAGCTCACGCACGCGGGAGGCCACGGGTACGACTACCGCACCACCATCGCCCCGTGGCTGCGCAGTGTCTTCACCCTGCGTCCGGACTACGCGCGGATGGACGGCGTGCCGGTCACCTACCAGGTCCACATCGTCATCGGGTGCGCGCTCATCGCCCTCGTCCCCTACACCCGGCTGATCCACATGTTCAGCGCCCCCGTGCAGTACCTCTTCCGCCCCTACATCGTGTACCGCAGCCGCGAACGCGGTCAGCTCGGCACCCGTTCCGAGCGGCCCGGATGGGAGCGAGTGGAGTGACCACCCGGACCCCTCGGACAGCCCAGAGCACCGCGGTGCCCGGCGCCGCCTACCGCAACCTCGTGGTCGCCACGATCGGGTTCGCCCTCGCGTTCTGGGCGTGGAACCTCATCTCACCGCTCGCCACCGGGCTGGGCGTCAAGCTCTCGCTGAGCTCGTTCGAGCAGTCGCTGATGGTCGCCGTCCCCGTGCTCGTCGGCTCGCTCGGCCGGGTACCCGTCGGCGCGCTCACCGACCGCTTCGGCGCGAAGCTCATGTTCCCTCTCGTCACCGCGCTGACCATCGTGCCCGTCCTGCTGCTCATCGTCGTGAAGGACTCCTACGCGGGCCTCCTCGTCGTCGGCTTCTTCCTCGGCCTGGGCGGCACGACCTTCGCCATCGGCGTCCCCCTCGTCAACTCCTGGTTCCCGCCCGCGCGCCGCGGCTTCGCCATCGGCGTGTTCGGCGCGGGCATGGGCGGCGTGGCCCTCTCCGGCTACTTCACCCCCCGCATCTACAAGCACGGCGAGAACCTGCCGTTCGTGGTGCTGGCCATCGCCCTGGCCGTCATGGCCGTCGTGGAGTACTTCCTCCTCTCCGACCGTCCCGACCGTGTGGTCCCCACCACGTCGCTGGGGAAGCGACTGGCCGACGCCGGGCACCTGCGGGTCACCTGGGAGCTCGCGGCCCTGTACGCGATCGGGTTCGGCGGCATCGTCGCGTTCGGCGTCTACCTGCCCACCTACCTCAAGACCTGGTACGACCTGTCGCCCACCGACGCCGGTACACGCGCGGCCGGTTTCGCGCTCGTCACCGTGATCTTCCGCCCGATCGGCGGCTGGCTCTCCGACCGCGTCCACCCCGCCGTCGTCACCTCCTGGGCGCTCGGCGTCGTGGGGGCCATGGCGGTGTGCCAGGCGTTCGAACCCCACCTCGTCCCGGGCGGAACGGTCTTCCTGCTCGTGATGGCGGCCGGTCTCGGCACCTCCAGCGGCAGCGTCTTCGCGATGGTCGCGCGGGTCACCCCGCCGCCGCAGGTCGGCAGTGTCACCGGAATCGTCGGCGCGACCGGCGGACTCGGCGGCTTCGTCCCGCCCCTCGTCATGGGCGCCGTCTACAGCGCCAAGGGCTCCTACGCCATCGGCTTCATGCTGCTCTCCGACCTCGCCCTGGCCGGCTGCGTCTACGCGTACGGCCGCATGCGCGACGCGGACCGGGAGCGCGCCGTGCGACAGCCCGCCTGAGACCGGCCGGCGCAGTCCGCCACAGCACCCCGCGACAGCCGGCCGGAGAGCGGCCGACGCGGGCCGGACCGCACTCGGCACGGACCCCGCCCGGACGCGGAGAAGTCCCGGAGACGCCGCAGCGCCCTGCCGGACCCGCGGGCGAGCGGGTCCGGCAGGGCGCCGGGTCGGCAGAGGCGCGGGCGCGGCAGCTCCTCGCGACGTGGGCTCAGATGTCCCGGAAGATCTCGATCTGCGCGCCGATCGAGTTCAGACGCTCGGCGAGGTCCTCGTAACCGCGGTTGATGACGTACACGTTCCGCAGCACCGAGGTGCCGTCGGCCGCCATCATCGCGAGCAGGACGACCACGGCGGGCCGCAGCGCGGGCGGGCACATCATCTCGGCGGCGCGCCAGCGGGTCGGGCCCTCGACGAGCACCCGGTGCGGGTCGAGCAACTGCAGGCGGCCGCCGAGGCGGTTGAGGTCGGTCAGATAGATCGCCCGGTTGTCGTAGACCCAGTCGTGGATCAGCGTCTGGCCCTGCGCGGTGGCCGCGATGGCCGCGAAGAACGGGACGTTGTCGATGTTCAGGCCCGGGAACGGCATCGGGTGGATCTTGTCGATGGGCGCCTCCAGCTTGGAGGGCCGCACGGTCAGGTCGATCAGCCGCGTACGGCCGTTGTCCGCGAAGTACTCGGGCGTGCGGTCGTGGTCGAGGCCCATCTCCTCCAGGACCGCGAGCTCGATCTCCAGGAACTCGATCGGCACCCGGCACACCGTCAGCTCGGACTCGGTGACCACGGCGGCGGCGAGCAGGCTCATCGCCTCGACCGGGTCCTCGGAGGGCGAGTAGTCCACGTCGACGTCGATGTTCGGCACACCGTGCACGGTGAGCGTCGTGGTGCCGATGCCCTCCACCCGTACGCCCAGCGCCTCCAGGAAGAAGCACAGATCCTGGACCATGTAGTTGGAGGAGGCGTTGCGGATGACCGTGACACCGTCGTGGCGGGCGGCGGCGAGCAGCGCGTTCTCGGTGACCGTGTCCCCGCGCTCGGTCAGCACGATCGGCCGACCGGGCGTCACGGACCGGTCGACGCGGGCGTGGTAGAGCCCCTCGGTCGCGGCGATGTCCAGACCGAACCGGCGCAGCGCGATCATGTGCGGCTCGATGGTGCGGGTGCCGAGGTCGCAACCGCCCGCGTACGGCAGCTTGAAGGCCTCCAGGCGGTGCAGCAGCGGGCCGAGGAACATGATGATGGACCGCGTGCGAATGGCGGCCTCGGCGTCGATCGACTCCATGTCGAGCTCGCTCGGCGGCACGATCTCCAGATCGACCCCGCCATTGATCCACCGGGTGCGGACGCCGATCGAGTTGAGGACCTCCAGCAGGCGGTAGACCTCTTCGATCCGGGCCACCCGGCGCAGCACCGTGCGCCCCTTGTTCAGGAGCGTCGCGCACAGCAGGGCGACACAGGCGTTCTTGCTGGTCTTGACGTCGATGGAGCCGGACAGACGGCGGCCGCCGACGACCCGCAGATGCATCGGACCCGCATATCCGAGCGAGACGATCTCACTGTCCAGGGCCTCGCCGATCCGGGCGATCATCTCAAGGCTGATGTTCTGGTTGCCGCGCTCGATGCGATTGACGGCGCTCTGACTCGTGCCGAGTGCCTCGGCGAGCTGCGACTGTGTCCAGCCCCGGTGTTGCCGGGCGTCACGGATGAGCTTGCCGATACGTACGAGGTAGTCGTCTGCCATGGCGCGACCGTATATCGGATGTGAGATAAACAAAAGTGGAACGTGGCCTTCCGAGTGACAGGGGTCACCAGGCGGTGTTCGAGGGGCAGTTCGGGTGCCGCGCACCGGCGCGGCGACGGCGCCCGCGGGGTGCCGGCCGGCTCCGCGGGCTCCTGTCGCCGTCGGTGGATGCCGTGAAGAAACGCTTCCGTGACGGTTCGTCGGACCTAGGCCTTTTGTCGCCCTTGGGTCACTTTGCCTTGCGTGTGGTCTTGCGCCATCCGAACGGCCCCGGCAGGTCCATCGACGTCGTCCGGCGTCCGGTGCTGCTGTGTGTGCGCCTGGGGCCGTTCTTTCCGCCCGAGGTGATGGACCACGACTTGCGGTTGATGTTGAGCCGCAGTCCGGGAAGGATGCGGAAGCTCTTGCGGAAGGTGAGCGGCATGGTGCCCCCCTGTGTCGGTCACGCCGGGACGTTCCCGGCGCACACCGGGTACCCCGAAACGGCCCCGATGTGCCTGCCCTCGGCTTCGGTGTGTCAGCTTCCCTCCCGAGGGGCCGTGTTGCCCTTCTCCGGGTCCTCGGGTTCCGTCGAGTCTGCGGCCGCCCCTCTTGGTCGCCATGCACTGGTTGCGTGCGGCGTCCAGGGATGAGGCCGGTCCGGGAGAGCCGCCGGTCCGGGACGTCACGCCCGGCCGATGCCGGGTGATGCGGGCATTCTTCCCGTGGCGGGACATGCGGAACGGCCCGGACATGCGGGCGTGCGGACATGACCTGTCCGCCCCCATGCACTAGAGTTATCTCGACATCGAGATATCTGCCGAGGCGTACCGCAGCAGCACGCCGTCATCGGTCCAACGGTAAGGGCTACCTAACTTAGCCTTACCTTAGCGGATCGGCCATGACGTCGTGGCGGCAGGATGCGGTGGGAACGCGCACATCAATGAAGGAGACTGTCGTGTCGGCGAACAGCTTCGACGCCCGCAGCACGCTGCAGGTGGGCGACGAGTCGTACGAGATCTTCCGGCTGGACAAGGTGGAAGGCTCGGCTCGCCTTCCGTACAGCCTGAAGGTGCTGCTGGAGAACCTGCTCCGCACGGAGGACGGCGCGAACATCACCGCCGACCACATCCGGTCCATCGGCAACTGGGACTCGCAGGCCCAGCCCAGCCAGGAGATCCAGTTCACGCCCGCCCGCGTGATCATGCAGGACTTCACCGGCGTGCCCTGCGTCGTCGACCTCGCCACCATGCGCGAGGCCGTCAAGGAGCTCGGCGGCGACCCGGCCAAGGTCAACCCGCTCTCCCCGGCCGAGCTGGTCATCGACCACTCCGTCATCGCCGACAAGTTCGGCACGAAGGAAGCCTTCGGCCAGAACGTCGAGCTGGAGTACGGCCGCAACAAGGAGCGCTACCAGTTCCTGCGCTGGGGCCAGACCGCGTTCGACGACTTCAAGGTCGTCCCGCCGGGCACCGGCATCGTCCACCAGGTGAACATCGAGCACCTCGCGCGCACCGTCATGGTCCGAGGCGGGCAGGCCTACCCCGACACCCTGGTCGGTACGGACTCGCACACCACCATGGTCAACGGCCTGGGCGTGCTCGGCTGGGGCGTCGGCGGCATCGAGGCCGAGGCCGCGATGCTCGGCCAGCCGGTCTCCATGCTCATCCCGCGCGTCGTCGGCTTCAAGCTGACCGGTGAGCTCACCCCCGGCACTACCGCCACCGACCTCGTGCTGACCATCACCGAGATGCTGCGCAAGCACGGTGTCGTCGGCAAGTTCGTCGAGTTCTACGGCGAGGGTGTGGCCGCCACGTCGCTGGCCAACCGCGCCACCATCGGCAACATGTCGCCGGAGTTCGGCTCCACCGCCGCGATCTTCCCGATCGACGGCGAGACCATCAAGTACCTCAAGCTCACCGGCCGCTCCGAGCAGCAGCTCGCGCTCGTCGAGGCGTACGCCAAGGAGCAGGGCCTCTGGCTCGACCCGGCCGCCGAGCCCGACTTCTCCGAGAAGCTGGAGCTCGACCTCTCCACGGTCGTCCCCTCCATCGCCGGCCCGAAGCGCCCGCAGGACCGCATCGTCCTCGCGAACGCCGCCGAGCAGTTCAAGAGCGACGTGCGCAACTACGTCGCCGACGACGACGAGGCGGGCAAGGAGTCCTTCCCGGCCTCCGACTCCCCGGCCGCCAGCAATGGCGTGCCCTCCAACCCGGTCACGGTCACGGCCCCCGACGGCTCGACCTACGAGATCGACCACGGTGCGGTGACGGTCGCGGCCATCACCTCCTGCACCAACACCTCGAACCCGTACGTCATGGTCGCCGCCGCGCTCGTCGCGAAGAAGGCCGTGGAGAAGGGCCTGACCCGCAAGCCGTGGGTCAAGACCACGCTCGCCCCGGGCTCCAAGGTCGTCACCGACTACTTCGACAAGGCGGGGCTCACCCCCTACCTCGACAAGGTCGGCTTCAACCTGGTCGGTTACGGCTGCACCACCTGCATCGGCAACTCCGGCCCGCTGCCGGACGAGGTCTCCAAGGCCGTCAACGACCACGACCTCGCGGTCACCTCGGTCCTCTCCGGCAACCGGAACTTCGAGGGCCGTATCAACCCCGACGTCAAGATGAACTACCTGGCCTCCCCGCCGCTGGTCGTCGCCTACGCCCTCGCGGGCTCCATGAAGGTGGACATCACCCGCGACGCGCTCGGCACCGACACCGAGGGCAAGCCGGTCTACCTGGCCGACATCTGGCCCTCCGAGGCCGAGGTCAACGACGTCGTGGCGAACGCCATCGGCGAGGACATGTTCAACAAGTCCTACCAGGACGTCTTCGCGGGCGACGCCCAGTGGCAGGCGCTGCCGATCCCCGAGGGCAACACCTTCGAGTGGGACCCGCAGTCGACGTACGTCCGGAAGCCCCCTTACTTCGAGGGCATGACGATGGAGACCACCCCGGTCTCGGACATCGCCGGCGCGCGCGTCCTCGCCAAGCTCGGCGACTCGGTCACCACCGACCACATCTCCCCGGCCGGTGCGATCAAGGCCGACACCCCCGGAGGCAAGTACCTCACGGAGCACGGTGTCGAGCGTCGTGACTTCAACAGCTACGGCTCGCGCCGCGGCAACCACGAGGTCATGATCCGCGGTACGTTCGCCAACATCCGCCTGCGCAACCAGATCGCGCCGGGCACCGAGGGCGGCTACACCCGCGACTTCACGCAGGACGGCGCCCCCGTCTCCTTCATCTACGACGCCTCGCGCAACTACATCGACCAGGGCATCCCGCTGGTCATCCTGGCGGGCAAGGAGTACGGCTCCGGCTCGTCCCGCGACTGGGCCGCCAAGGGCACCGCGCTCCTCGGCGTCAAGGCCGTCATCGCCGAGTCGTACGAGCGCATCCACCGCTCGAACCTCATCGGCATGGGCGTCCTGCCGCTCCAGTTCCCGGAGGGCGCGACCGCCGAGTCCCTCGGTCTGACCGGCGAGGAGACCTTCTCCTTCACCGGTGTCGAGGAGCTCAACAACGGCACCACCCCGCGCACGGTGAAGGTCACCACCGACACCGGCGTCGAGTTCGACGCGGTCGTCCGCATCGACACCCCCGGCGAGGCGGACTACTACCGCAACGGCGGCATCATGCAGTACGTGCTGCGCAACCTGATCCGCAACTGAGCGGTCCGGTGAAGCAGTTGTAGGGCAGCTCCGCAGGAGTCGAGGGCCGCATCCCCGGTTGACGGGGGTGCGGCCCTTCGCCGTCGCCCCGAACTCCCTTCCAGGGCAGGGGTGGTGCTCGGACGGAACAATGGATTGCGTCCGGGTGCCGGGCCACGATCGCCCAAGTGCGGTGCGTCTGGGGGTCCTTGCCGGCACGTCAGTGACCGTTCCGTCTCGGTCGCCGTGTTCCGGTGGTCCACGACGGGTCGGTGCCGTCCGCGTCCCGTGGGCCCGGCCGCGGAAACGGGACGACGGCCCCGGCGGGTGCGCGCGATGCGTCAGGCGTTTACAGGGGTCCCTGTGCGCGCTACTTTCCGAGTGAGGTGGGAGCGCTCCCATGGGGTGGACCGGAACCCGCCCCCGGGCCGCTCCCACCTCGCTCCGATCCCGCACGGCCTCACGAAGGGATGGATTGTCATGCACTTAACAAGCTCGCGCCTGGCGAGGCTGCGTTCGCCCGGCCCGCGTACGCCCGGTCCACGCTCTGCCGGAACGCGACGGCCGCTCTCCCGGTCACTGCTCCCCGGCCGCCGCCCGTCCCCCTTCCTGGTCCTCCTCGCCCTGCTGGCCGTGCTCCCGGCCCTCGCCCTGATCGTCATGACCGGCGGCCGGGCGGAGGCGCACGGCACCCCCATGAAGCCCGGCAGCCGCACCTTCCTGTGCTGGCAGGACGGGCTGACCGACACCGGTGAGATCAAGCCCGTGAACCCGGCCTGCAAGGCGGCGCAACAGGTCAGCGGGACCACGCCGTTCTACAACTGGTTCTCGGTGCTGCGCTCGGACGGGGCGGGACGCACCCGCGGCTTCGTCCCCGACGGCTCGCTGTGCAGCGGCGGCAACCCCAACTTCTCGGGCTTCGACCTGCCGCGCTCCGACTGGCCGTTGACCCACCTGACCGCGGGCGCGACCGTCGACTTCGCGTACAACGCCTGGGCCGCGCACCCCGGCTGGTTCTACGTCTACGTCACCAAGGACGGCTTCGACCCGACCAGGACCCTCACCTGGGACGCCATGGAGGACCAGCCGTTCCTCACCGTCGACCACCCGCCGCTCAACGGGACCCCGGGCACGGTCGAGGCCAACTACTCCTGGAGCGGCAAGCTGCCGGCGGGCAAGACCGGCCGCCACATCGTCTACATGGTCTGGCAGCGCTCGGACAGCGCGGAGACGTTCTACTCCTGCTCCGACGTCGTCTTCGACGGCGGCAACGGCGAGGTCACCGGCATCCACGATCCGGGCAACCCGACCGAACCCCCGCCCGGCGCCTGCTCGGCGACCCGGCGCACCACCGGCAGCTGGCCCGGCGGTTACCAGTCCGAGGTGACGGTCACCAACACCGGCACGGTCCCGATGCTCGGCTGGATGGTCGACTGGACGCTGCCGGGCGGGCAGTCGGTCGCCAGTCTGTGGAACGGCAACGCGACCTACAGCGGTCAGGACGTGATGGTGCACAACGCCGACTGGAACGGCTCACTCAGTCCGGGCGGCAGCACCACGTTCGGCTATGTCGTCCAGGGCTCGGGTGGTGATCCGGCAACGGCCCTTCCCTGTCGGGTCGGCTGAACAGGCGACGCTCGGGGCGGACCGGGTGGGTGGGTTCGGACCCACCCGGTCCGCGAGCCCGGACGCGGCGGGGGAGGCCCTGCCCGGGATGGTGCGGCTTGTGGCGACCGGAGTGCGCGACAACGTTGTCGAACGGTCTGCTCACGACTCTATCGCCTCAACGGACAACGATGTCAAGCATGTTGACGGCCCACCTCGGCGCGTTCGCGCCCCTCGGGGGGCGGGCGCAGGACGCGTCGGCGGCCGGGGACGGGCGGGAGGCGGAGTACCGCTCACCGGCCCGGGCAGGTCACCGGTGGCCCCGGAAGGCGCGACCCGTCCGGCGTGCTGTCCGTGACGCCGTCGGAGGAGGTGCCGGGCGCGTCTCCGGCGGCGCAGGCGGTCTTCCGTGGTACCCGTGGCGCACGTTACTGTCCCTGCGGCTTGTGCGACCTGTGGTGCGCGACCCGTCCGAAGGAGGAGGGGCCGCGTCATGCGTTTCCGTCCGTCATCGTTACTGCTGGCCGTCGCCCTGACGGTCGCCGGTGCCACCCCGGCGCTCGCCGCGCCTCCGTCGGGGCCACCGGCATTCGTCCAGGACCCCACCGCGTACGTCGACCCGCTCATCGGCACCAGGAACGGCGGCAACGTCTTCCCCGGCGCCGTCACGCCCTTCGGCATGCTCTCCTGGAGCCCGGAGAACACCCGCGGGGACGCCACCCGCACCGCCGCGCCCGGCGGCTACCAGTACGACGCCACGCGCGTCCGGGGCTTCAGCCTCACCCACATGTCCGGAACGGGCTGCGCGGGCGGCAGCGGCGACATCCCGTTCTTCCCGTACGCCGGTGAGGTCACCTCGTCCCCGGCGACCGACACGAAGGACGCCGTCTACGCCGCGGGGTTCGCGCACTCCGACGAACTGGCCGAGCCCGGCCACTACAAGGTGGGGCTCGCCTCCGGAGTGACCGCCGACCTCGCGGCGACCGCGCGCACCGGCTCGGGCCGCTTCACCTTCCCCGCCGACAAGCCCGCCTCGATGCTGATCCGCACCGCCAACTCCGAGGTTGGGTCGACGGATTCGACGGTGCGGATCGACCCGGCGACCAGGACCGTCTCCGGCTCCGTCACCTCCGGCAACTTCTGCGGCTACCTCGACCCCGAGGGCCAACGCTCCTACTACACCCTGTACTTCACCGCCCGCTTCGACCGCGCCTTCAAGACCACCGGCACCTGGCAGGACGACCGGCTGAGCCCGGGTGCCACCGAGGCGAGCGGCGGCACCGGGGGCTTCGCGCAGGGCGGCCGGCCTCTCGCGGGCAAGGGGGCGGGCGGCTATGTGGAGTTCGAGCCGGGCGCCGACCCGGTGAACGTCAAGGTCGGTATCTCCTACGTCAGTCAGGAGGGCGCCGCCGCCAACCTGGACGACGAGAACCCGCCGTCCCGCTCCTTCGCCTCCGTCCAGCGCGCCGCCCACCGCGCCTGGCGCGAACAACTCGGTGCGATCGCGGTGGGCGGCGGCACCGACACCGACCGCACCACCTTCTACACCGCGCTCTACCACTCCCTCCTGCACCCGAACGTCATCAGTGACGCCGACCGCAGATACCGGGGCCCCGACGGCAAGGTGCACACCGTCGGCCGGGGCCACGAGGCGCAGTACGGCACCTTCTCCGGCTGGGACGTCTACCGCTCCCAGGTCCAGCTGCTGACCCTGCTCGACCCGGACACCGGCTCCGACATCGCGCAGTCGCTCCTCGAACTCGCCCGGCAGAACGGGGGAGTCTGGGACCGCTGGCTGCACGGCGCGAGCGGCACGCACGTCATGAACGGCGATCCGTCGGCGCCCGCCCTCGCGGGCATCCGCGCCTTCGGCGGCACGGACTTCGACCTGCGCGGCGCACTCGGCTCCCTGGTGAAGGCGGCGACCGTACCGACCGAAGGGGACCTCTCACCGGCGGGCAAACCGGTGCTCTCGGCCGGCCAGCGCCCCTCGCTCGACAAGTACCTCGAACGCCACTACATGCCGTCCGTGTCCAACGCCTGGGGCGGTGCCGCCGAGACCCTGGAGATGTCCGGCGCGGACTTCGCGATCTCCCAACTGGCCAGGGCGGCGGGGGAGAAGAAGACCGCGGCCGACTTCGCCGAGCGTTCCCAGTGGTGGCAGAACAACTTCAACATCGCGGCCGACCCCGGCGGCGGCTACATCGCCAACCGCAAGGCCGACGGGAGTTGGGTCACCGGCTTCACCCCGGCCACCGGCAACGGTTTCGTGGAGGGGACCGCGGCCCAGTACACCTGGATGGTGCAGCACGACCCGGCGGGCCTCTTCGCCGCCATGGGCGGGCGCGCCAAGGCCCTCGACCGTCTCGACACGTTCTTCCACAACGCGGACGGGAGCTGGGCGTTCAGCGGCAGCGGCGGTGCGAAGTCCGAGCTGGACAACGAGCCGTCGGTCAACGTGCCCTACCTGTACGACTACGCGGGCGCGCCCTACAAGACGCAGGAGACCGTCCGCGCGGCGATGAGCAAGCTGTGGTCGACACAGCCCGGCGGCATCCCCGGCAACGACGACCTCGGTGAGATGTCGTCCTGGTACGTCTTCTCCGCACTCGGCATGTACCCCCAGGTGCCCTCCCGCGCCGAACTCACCCTGGCCTCACCGCTGTTCCCGAGGATCGAGATCGAGCGTCCGGGTGGCGCCGACATCGAGATCCGGGCCCGGGGCGCGGCCGCGGACGCCCCGTACGTCCAGTCGCTGCGCGTCGACGGCCGCAGCAGCGAACGCCCCTGGCTGCCGGCCTCCTTCGTCCGTGAGGGCGGCACGCTCGACTACACGCTGTCCGCGACACCCGACAAGAGCTGGGGAAGCGCCGAGGCGGCCGCGCCGCCCTCCTTCCGCACGGGTGAGCAGCCGTACCAGATCGGTGTCGGGCCGACCGCGGCGACGCTCGCGCCCGGCGGCAGCACCGCGCTCGACATCCGCGCCCTGGCCCTCGGCGGCGGCGCCGGGCCCGAGGTCCGCTTCCACGTGGACGTGCCCGCGGGAGTGACGGCGACCCCGGCCGAGGGCACGGTGAGCGACGGTGCCCAGCGGATCGCCCTCACCGCCGCCGACGACGCCGAGCAGGGGTTCTACGACGTCAAGGTGACCGTGACCTCCGCCGACACGTCGTACGCGCAGCCGGTGGCGCTCACCGTCGCGGCCCCGGGATCCCTCCTCGCGGCCTACGACAACACCGGTGTCTCGGACGACAGCGGTGATCACGCCGAGGCCGACTACGACGGCGGCGGCTGGAGCTACTCCCGTCAGGCCCTCGCCGACGCGGGCCTGACCTCGGGTGGCCAGGGGACGGTGGACGGTCTCGCCTTCACCTGGCCGAAGTCCCCGTCCGGCCGTCCCGACAACGCCTCGGCCACCTCGCAGACCATCGAACTGAGCGACCCGGCGAGCCGGTTGTCCTTCGTCGGCAGCGCCGTGAACGGCAACCAGCGGACCACGGCGACCGTCACCTACACCGACGGCGGCACCGACTCCGTCGACCTGTCCTTCACCGACTGGACCGTGGGCGGCGGGGGCGGAACCGTCCAGTACGGCAACGAGACCGTCGCGAGGACCGCCTACCGCAACGTCGCCGGAGCCGGCAAGGACCCGGTGGCCACCTACGTCTTCGCCACCAAGCCCTTCACGGCACCGGAGGGGAGGACGATCAAGAGCGTCAAACTCCCGGACAACGCGGACCTGCACGTCTTCACCCTCGCGGTGAGCCGGTGAGTCAGTGAGCTGACCCGTACACGAACGCGGGGCGGGCCCGGAGTCTCCTCCGGGCCCGCCCCCTTTCCGTCGGGTGTGGCTCAGGCCAGCAGTTCCACCTCCGCGAGGGTCGACTCGCCGTCGAGGACGAGACGGTAGTGGGCGTACGAGCCCGGGGCCGCGACCGTGAACGCCCGGGTCTGTCTGTCCCAGGGGAAGGACTCACCGGAGCGCTTGTCGAGGTCCGTCCATGCCGTCCCGTCCGAGGAACCCTGGAGCGTCCACCCGCTCGGCGCCTTCGTGCGGTCCGCGGAGGTCAGCGTGTACTGGACTCCCTCGGTACCGGAGCCGACCGGCAGGTCCACCGAGGTGACGGAGGCGTCCGTCGCCGAGGTGTTGTCGAACAGGGCGCCGTCCCCCTTGAGCGTGTCCGCCCGGGGCGAGGGCACCTTGTCGTCCTCGGTGACCGACACCGGTGCCGCGTCCTTGCCGGTGCCCCACGAGGACGGTTCGGAGCCCATGTCGAACTCCAGCACTCCGCCACGGCTGATCAGCGAGTGGGGGAGCGAGGTCGAGTTCCACCGCTTGCCGTTGAACCGGACGCCCTGCACGTACACGTTCTTCGTGCTGTTGCGCGGGGCCTTGATGACCAGGTCGTGGCCGTTCTCCAGGTGGACCGTCACCTTGGTGAACAGCGGGGAGCCGATGGCGTACTCGCCGCTGCCCATCACCAGCGGGTAGAAGCCGAGCGAGGAGAAGAGGAACCAGGCCGACTGCTCGCCGTTGTCCTCGTCGCCGTGGTAGCCCTGTCCGATCTCGCTGCCGGTGTAGAGACGCGAGAGGACCTCGCGGATGTTCTTCTGCGCCTTCCAGGGCTGCCCGGCCGCGTCGTACATGTAGTTCACGTGATGGGCCACCTGGTTGGAGTGCCCGTACTGGCCCATGCGCACGTCCCGGGCCTCGGTCATCTCATGGATGACACCGCCGTAGGAGCCCACGATGTCCGACGAGGCCGTCTCGGGCGTGGAGAAGTACGTGTCGAGCTTGTCCCCGAGCGCGCCGCGGCCGCCGTACAGGTTGGCGAGACCGCGCGAGTCCTGCGGCGCGGTGAACGCGTATCCCCAGCCGTCGGTCTCCGTGTAGTCGTAACCCCACACGCGCGGGTCGTACTTCGCGGAGTCGACCCGCCAGTCGCCCTTGGCACCCCGGCCCTGGAAGAAGCCGGCCTTGGAGTCGAAGAGGTTCACGTAGTCCCGGGAGCGGTTGAGGAAGTAGTCGGACTCCTCCTTGTAGCGCTTCTCGCCGGTCTTCCTGTAGAGCGCCTTGCCCATCTCGGCGATGCCGTAGTCGTTGACGTAGCCCTCCATGGCCCACGACAGGCCCTCGCCCGTGGAGGTGCTCGTGTAGCCGAGGAAGGGTGAGGTGGTCATCCCCTTGCGGCCCACTCCGGACGTCGGCGGGACGACCGTCGCGTTCTTCAGGGCCGCCTCGTACGCGGACTTGGCGTCGAAGCCGACGCCCTTGACGTACGCGTCCGCGAACGCCACGTCGGACGAGGTGCCGGTCATCAGGTCCGCGTAGCCGGGCGAGGACCAGCGTGAGGTCCAGCCGCCGTCCTTGTACTGCTGCACGAACCCGTCGACCATCTCACCGGCCTGACCGGGTGTCAGGAGCGAGTAGGCGGGCCAGGTCGTCCGGTAGGTGTCCCAGAAGCCGTTGTTGACGTACACCTTGCCGTCGACGATCTTCGCCCCGGTGTGGGTCGGGGTGTCCGGGCCCGGCATCGGGGAGAACGGCGAGGCGTACTGGTACTTCGTACCCACCTTCTCGAAGCCGGAGTTCGGGTACAGGTAGAGCCGGTACATGCTGGAGTACAGCGTGGTCAGCTGGTCCGGTGTGGCGCCCTGCACCTCGATCTTGCCCAGGAGCCGGTCCCACTGCTTGCGGGCCCCCTTCTTGACCGCGTCGAACGACGTGCCGTCCGGGATCTCCTGGCTCAGGTTGTCCTTGGCCTGGTCGAGGCTGATGAGCGAGGTGGCCAGCCGCAGGGTGACGGTGTGGTCGGAGCCGGGCTTGAACTTCAGATAGCCCTTGACGCCGCTGGAGGAGCCCTCGGTCACGGGCGCGTCGAAGACCCCGTACACGAAGAGCCGGGTGGCGCCGGTCGACAGGCCGGACTTCACGTCCGAGTAGCCGGTGACCACGCCCGCCGACGTGTCCAGTGTCAGGCCCGCCTGCTCGGTGACGTTGTCGAAGATCACGCTGGCGTCGTCGCCCGGATAGGTGAAGCGCAGGGCGGCGGCGTGATCGGTCGGGGCGAGCTCCGCCTTGAGACCGTTCTCGAAGGTGACGCCGTAGTAGTACGGCCGCGCGGTCTCGTTCTCGTGCCTGAAGGCCAGTTCACGGGCGGTGCGGCCGGTGTCCGGGGTGCCGGAGGCGGCCGACGGCATCACCTGGAAGGTCTGCCGGTCGCCCATCCAGGGGCTCGGCTCGTGGCTCGCGCTGAACGCCTGGATGGTGGGCAGGTTGTCCGCGTTGTTGGCGCGGGCGTAGTCGTACAGCCAGCTCAAGGAGCCCGCGTTGGTCACCGGCGTCCAGAAGTTGAAGCCATGCGGTACGGCCGTCGCCGGGAAGTTGTTCCCGCGCGAGAATCCGCCGCTGGAGTTGGTTCCGCGGGTCGTGAGCGCGTAGTCGGCCAGATGGGCCGCGGGCTTCCGCGGAGCGGCCGTCCTCAGCGCGACGTCGTCCAGCCAGCCGCGGAACTTCGCGGGACCCTTGGGGGAGTCGTACGCGAGGACGATCCGGTCGACGGTCTTCCCGGCCGCGACGGAACCGATCCGCGAGGTCACGTTGTTCCACTGGTTGACGTAGAGCACCTTGGCGGCGCCCTGGCCCTGCGGCGTCAGCGTGAATCCGTGCTGGTCCACGGCGTTGAGACCGCTCAGCGAGGTGCCGTCGGTGAAGACCAGGTCCACGGCCGCGTTCGTGGCGTCGTAGTCCCGGTCGCCGTCCGCCATCGAGGGGAAGATCCGGTACGACAGCTCGGTGTCACGCCCGACGGCGACGTTCACGTCGAACACCTTGTTGTACGAGTACGCCCGGCCGTCGCCCTTGTGGGTGCCGGCGTAGCGCAGGGCCCGCTTGCCCGTGAAGCCCGCGCCCGCCTTCGCGGTCGGCGAGCCGCTCGGCCCCCGGTCCACGAGCGAGAGCATGTCCTTGGGCGTCGGGTCGTCGCTCCGGCCCGTCGAGAACTGGACGTCGGCGATCTGGAGGATGTCGCCGCCGTTGTTCTTCGTGACGTCGAGCCGGAAGTGCTGGTACTCGACGGGGCTCTCGATGTCGTACGACTTCGTCTGGAACCGCTCGCCGAAGGATTCGCCGGAGCGGGTGTCGAGGGTCTTCCAGTCCTTGCCGTCGGCGGAGCCCTGGAAGGTCCAGTCCCGAGGGTCGCGTTCGTCGTGGTCGTTTGCGGATGTGAGCGCGTACGTGACCGTCCTGACCGGCGCGTCCAGGTCGAACTCCGCCCAGCCGGTGGGCTCGAAGGTCAGCCACTTGCTGCTCGGCTCACCGTCGGCGAGGTTCTCCTTGACCTCGCCCGCGCCGGTGTTCTCGCCGCTGGCCCGCACGTCGGTGACGTGATCGGTCACGTTGCCGGGGATGCCGGTGCTGTAGCCGCCGTCGACCCCCGAGGACCGCTTCGTCCCGTCGGGAGCGGTGTCCACCGTGTTGAGCCAGTCCGGGGCCGGATCACCCGATTCGAACGAGGAGCTGAACTCCCGGTCGGGCTTGGCCGCTTGGGCGGGCAGGGCGACCGCGACGCCCTGGGAGGCCGCTAACAGGGCGAGGGCCGCCACCCCCAGCGCCGCCGGGGAACGCCATCCGGTCCGCCGCGTGGAACTCTGTCTGTACCGAGCGCTGTGCTGCATGCGCGAGCACCCTCCCTGCACGTGGACAACGTTGTCAAATTCGATGCGCAAGGACCATTTGGGCGTCAAGTTGACAGTGATGTCAAGGGTGTTGGGTGCGGCATCCGGGGTGAATGTGTGTGACGAACCGTGCATTGCGTTCAATGCGGGAGGCCGGCGTCCTGTGGATCTTCGCCGGGGTGGTCCTGGGGTGCCCCATATTTCCGTGAGGTCTCAACTCGGAAAAGACCGACGGCCAAACCTGCATTCGATCTTGCTCCGTTGGCGGGAAGTGGACTATACCTGTCGCGTCCGGCCAGTCGATCGACTGGCTCTGGACAGGCAGGACCCAGGGGGGAATTTCGCGGGACGGCGGAGCGTGGTCCATACACGTAATGCCGGTTCGTCCCGGTGAATCCCTCATGCACGACCCCAGCTTGACCTAACCGCGGTGCCGGGGAGGATCCGGTTCACCGCCTGAGTCCTGGAGAAGGCGAGGACTTGAGCATGGGATCCACTTCCGCCGAGAACAACAGCCCCGAGGGTGTCGGCCGCCGTGACCTCATCAAGAGGTCGGCCGCACTCGGTCTGATCACCGTCCCGACGATGAGCTTCCTGTCCGCGTGTGCGAGCGGCGGGGGCGACGAGGACAAGTCGGGCGACAAGGGCACCGGCAAGACCAGCAAGGACAACCCCTTCGGCGTGAAGAAGGGCGGCGGCAAGCTCGACGTCGTCGTCTTCAAGGGCGGCTACGGCGACGAGTACGCCAAGGCGTGGGAAGCGGCCTTCGACAAGAAGTGGGGCAGCAAGAGCGCCCACACCGGTACCCAGGAGATCACCGGCAAGCTCCAGCCGCGCTTCAACGGCGGCAACCCGCCGGACATCGTCGACGACTCGGGCGCCCAGCAGATCAAGCTGGACGTGCTCTACAAGAGCGGCCAACTCCTCGACCTGGCGGCGGTCCTCGACGCCCCGTCCATCGACGACCCGACCAAGAAGGTCCGCGACACCCTGATCCCCGGCACGCTCGACCCGGGCCTGCAGGGCGGCAAGGTCGTGTCCCTCAACTACATCTACACGGTGTGGGGGTTGTGGTACTCCGGCAAGCTCTTCAAGGAGAAGGGCTGGGAGGTGCCCAAGACCTGGGACGACTTCCTCGCCATCTGCAAGGACGCCAAGTCGCAGGGCATCGGCGGCCTCGCCCACCAGGGCAAGTACCCGTACTACATCAACGTCGCCATCATGGACCTGATCGCCAAGAAGGGCGGTCTGGACGCCATGAAGGCGATCGACAATCTCGACCCCAAGGCGTTCGTCGGGTCCGACGCCGCCCAGGCGGCCGTCGAGGCGATCTACGAGATCGTGGAAAAGGGCTACTTGCTGCCCGGCACCAACGGCCTCACCCACACCGAGTCGCAGACCCGGTGGAACCAGTACAAGGCCGCCTTCATCACCTGTGGCTCCTGGCTGGAGAACGAGCAGCTGAAGCAGACCCCGGCCGACTTCGACATGAAGTTCATGCCGATGCCCCTGCTGCCCGACAGCAAGCTGCCGTTCGAGGCGATCCGGGCCGGCTCGGGCGAGCCGTTCATCATCCCGGCGAAGGCCGCGAACCTGCCCGAGGCCAAGGAGTTCATGCGCTCCATGCTCTCCAAGGAGTGGTCGACGCTCTTCGCGCAGAAGGCCAACTCGCTCACCATCCTCAAGGACGGTGTGTCCGACGGCGTGGAGCTGCGTCCCGGTACACAGTCCACCGTCGACGCGTCGAAGGCCGCGGGCGACAATACGTTCAACTACCTGTACCCCAACTGGTACAGCGAGATGGGTACGGCCATCGAGACCGCGTCCAACGAGCTGATGTCCAAGCGTATTCAGCCGAAGGAATGGCTCAAGCGGGCCCAGGCGGCGGTCGACAAGGCGGCCAAGGACCCGGAGTCCAAGAAGAACCACCGCGACTGATCACGTAAAACCCGGAACATCGGGGTCACGCACGCCCGGAACACCCGGGCCGCGCACATCCGGAACACCAGGGCAGGATGCCATGCGAAAAGGGCAGTACCGGTTCGTCGCGGGGTTTCTCCTCGCACCTTTGGCGCTGTATCTGATCTTCGTGATCTGGCCTTACATACAGACCATCGGCTACTCCTTCACCGACTGGAGCGGCCAGTCGCAGACGTTCGGTTTCGTCGGCCTGGACAATTACAAGGCGTTGTTCCAGGACGACGTATTCCTCCAGGCGATCTGGCACAACATCCTGTTCCTGGTGTTCATCCCGGTGATCACCATCCTGCTCGCCCTCTTCTTCGCCTTCATGGTGAACGCGGGCGGGCGGGGTGGCGCCGGTGGCGTACAGGGCGTCGCCGGCTCCGGCTTCTACAAGATCGTGTACTTCTTCCCGCAGGTGCTGTCGCTCGCGATCGTCGCGGTGCTCTTCGGGGCCCTCTACCGCAGCGACAGCGGCGGCCTGCTCAACGGCCTGCTGATCAAGCTCGGCCTCGTCGACGCGAACAGTCCCGTCGAGTGGATGAACGAGCCCAACCTGGTGCTCTGGTGCCTGATGGCGGTCGTCGTCTGGCACGGCGTCGGCTTCTATCTGGTGCTGTTCTCCGCCGCCATGCAGTCCATCCCGCGGGACATCTACGAGGCCGCGCTGCTGGACGGCGCGAGCCGCACCCACACCTTCTTCCGGGTCACCCTGCCCCTGCTGTGGGACACGGTGCAGACCGCCTGGGTCTATCTCGGCATCATCGCGATGGACATGTTCGTCCTCGTCTCGACCACGACCCAGGGCACCGGCTACGGCGGCGGGCCCGACCACCACAGCGAGGTCATGGCGAACGTCATGATGCGCAACTTCCTCTACTACGGAAAGAGCGGCTACGCCTGCGCCATGGGCGTCGTCATGCTCCTTCTCACCCTGATCCTGTCCGTGGTCACGCTGCGCGCCACCCGCCGCGAGCGCATCGAGTTCTGAGCGGGAGACACGACTATGAGCGCACCCATCACGGAGCCGGCGAAGGTCGACGGCGCCGGAGTACCCCCGCAGCGAACCGCCAGGAAGGCCCCGCCACGGCCCGGCGACAAGCGCACCGAGGGCATGGCCCTCAACGTCTTCTCGCACGGGTTCCTGGCCCTGTGGGCGATCCTGATCATCCTGCCGCTGCTCTGGCTGGTCCTGAGTTCCTTCAAGACCGACGCGCAGATCGGCGGTTCGGCCCTCGGCTGGCCCTCGAACTGGCAGCTCGACGTCTTCAGCCGGGCCTGGAACAAGGGCATCGGCGACTATTTCGCCAACACTCTGATCGTCCTGGTGTTCTCGGTCCCGCTGACCATGCTGCTCGGCGCGATGGCGGCCTACGTACTGGCCCGCTACGAGTTCCCGGGCAACCGGCTCGTGTACTACTTCTTCGTCGGCGGGGCCATGTTCCCCGTCTTCCTGGCCCTGGTGCCGCTGTTCTTCATGGTCAAGCGCCTCGACATGCTGAACACCTACCAAGGCCTGGTCCTGGTGTACGTGGCCTACTCGCTGCCGTTCACGGTGTTCTTCATGCACGCCTTCTTCAGGACGCTGCCCACGGCGGTCTTCGAGGCGGCGGTGCTCGACGGGGCCTCGCACACCCGGGCGTTCTTCCAGGTCATGCTGCCCATGGCCAAGCCCGGACTGCTCAGCGTCGGCATCTTCAATGTGCTCGGCCAGTGGAACCAGTACATCCTGCCCTCGGTGCTGATGCAGCCGCAGACCAGTTCGGACCCGGAGCGCTACGTCCTGACCCAGGGACTCATCCAGCTCCAGCAGCAGCAGGGGTACGCCACCGACCTGCCCGTGCTGTTCGCCGGCGTGACGATCGCCATGGTCCCGATGCTGATCGTCTACCTGTCCTTCCAGCGTCAGGTCCAGGCAGGTCTCACTTCGGCGACTCTCAAGTAACGAATCGCCCCTTCCGTCACATGCGCCACTCCCGTCCCGGGGGTGGCGCATGTGTGTCCGGGTGAGGCCAGGAGTCGAACATGACTGGGCGACCCTGATTTTCGTCAAGGACTTGACTGCGGTAACCCGTTCAGCGGAGCTTGGAGTTCACAACTTGTAAGTGACCGGGGTCCCGTTGACGTGACCCAGATCACACGGGCGGCATCGGGGCCGCCCGGCTATGGGCAGGAGTGGATGAGTCGATGGAGACTCCGGGGTCGCAGTCGTCGCTGCACCGAGCCAATCTGGAGCGCGTCGTGCGAGCGGTGCGCCTGGCCGGCTCGCTCACGCAGGCGGAGATCGCGAGGGCGACGGGCCTGTCGGCCGCGACCGTTTCCAATATCGTTCGTGAACTCAAGGACGGCGGGACGGTCGAGGTCACACCCACTTCGGCGGGCGGCCGCAGGGCGCGCAGCGTGTCCTTGAGCGGGGACGCCGGGATCGTGATCGGCGTAGATTTCGGGCACACCCATTTGCGCGTCGCTGTCGGAAATCTGGCCCATCAGGTGCTGGCCGAGGAGTCCGAGCCGCTGGATGTGGACGCCTCCGCCGCGCAGGGCTTCGACCGGGCCGAGGAACTGGTCAGCCGCCTGATTGCAGCAACGGGGGTCGACCGTTCCAAAATCGCGGGCGTGGGCCTCGGTGTACCGGGCCCCATCGACGTGGAATCGGGCACCCTGGGGTCCACCTCGATCCTGCCCGGCTGGACCGGCGCGAGGCCCGCCGAGGAGCTGCGGGGGCGGCTCGGCGTGCCTGTCTACGTGGACAACGACGCCAATCTGGGCGCGCTCGGCGAGATGGTCTGGGGCAGCGGTCGCGGGGTCCGGGATCTCGCGTACATCAAGGTCGCCAGCGGCGTCGGCGCGGGGCTGGTCATAGAGGGCAAGATCTACCGCGGTCCGGGTGGCACAGCGGGAGAAATCGGGCATATTACACTTGATGAATCCGGCCCCGTCTGCCGTTGCGGCAACCGCGGCTGTCTGGAGACCTTCGCGGCGGCGCGCTATGTGCTGCCGCTCCTCCAGTCCAGTCATGGTACCGATCTGACGATGGAGGGCGTGGTCAGGCTGGCGCGGGAGGGAGATCCGGGCTGCCGTCGGGTGATCGCCGACGTCGGCCGTCACATCGGCAGTGGAGTCGCGAATCTCTGCAATTTGCTGAACCCGAGTCGGGTGGTCCTCGGCGGCGATCTCGCCGAGGCCGGCGAGCTCGTTCTCGGGCCCATCAGGGAGTCTGTCGGCCGCTATGCGATCCCCAGCGCCGCACGTCAACTCTCGGTGTTGCCAGGCGCACTTGGGGGCCGTGCGGAGGTACTCGGCGCGCTCGCTCTCGCACTCAGCGAGATGGGTGATTCGACCCTTTTGGACGGTTCTCTGTCGACCGGTACTCCTGCCTTCACTTAGAGAACGCATGGCACCGTTGCCATCTCGTTAAGTATTTACTTCTTGACGTCGCACGTGTGGCCGAGTTGACTCCAGTCCACCTCGGCCGCAACGACGCGGCCTCGTCAGGGAGGTTTAAGAATGAACACGCAGATGCGTCGTGCCGCTGTTGCCGTTGCCGCTGGTGCAATGGCTGTCTCTCTCGCCGCTTGTGGCAGCGCCAAGGAGTCCGGTGGCGGGAGCGACAGCTCCGCCAGCTCCGCGAAGAAGGGCGACGCGATCAAGGTCGGTCTGCTCCTTCCGGAGAACCAGACGGCTCGCTACGAGAAGTTCGACAAGCCGCTGATCGAGAAGAAGGTCCAGGAGCTCACGAACGGCAAGGGCGAGGTCGTCTACGCCAACGCCAAGCAGGACGCGAGCACCCAGAACCAGCAGGTCGACACGATGATCACCAACAAGGTGGACGTGCTGATCGTTGACGCTGTGGACGCCGCCGCGATCAAGAGCTCGGTCCAGAAGGCCAAGGACGCCGGCATCCCGGTCGTGGCCTACGACCGCCTCGCGCAGGGCCCGATCTCGGCCTACACCTCGTTCGACAACAAGACTGTCGGCAAGACGCAGGGTGAGGCGCTCCTCAACGCGCTCGGCTCCAAGGCCAAGTCCGGCAAGATCGTCATGATGAACGGTTCGGTCACCGACCCGAACGCCGCTCAGTTCAAGGCCGGCGCCCACGAGGTGCTCGACGGCAAGGTGAACGTCGGCAAGGAGTACGACACCAAGGAGTGGAAGCCGGAGAACGCCAACGCCAACATGGAGGCGGCGATCTCGGCTCTCGGCAAGAAGAACATCGTCGGTGTCTACTCCGCGAACGACGGCATGGCCGGCGGTATCATCACCGCGCTGAAGGCCGCCGGCATCAAGGTCCCCGTCACGGGCCAGGACGCCGAGCTCGCCGGTGTGCAGCGCATCCTCGCTGGTGAGCAGTTCATGAGCGTCTACAAGCCGTACGCCCCGGAGGCCGACGCGGCCGCCGAGCTGGCCGTCGCGCTCGCCCAGGGCAAGGCGCTCGACACCGTCGCCAAGGACAAGGTCGACAGCCCGACCGACAAGCAGATCCCGTCCCTGCTGGTCCCCGTCACCTCGCTGACGAAGGAAAACATCAAGGACACCGTCGTCAAGGACGGCCTGTACACGGTCAACGACATCTGCACCCCGGCGTACGCCGCGGCCTGCAAGAAGGCCGGCCTGCAGTAAACAACCGCGAGTAGCCAAACGCGTACGGGAATTCGATACTGAATTCCCGTACGTGGCTCGTGTGATCCAAAGCTCCTCCGGTGCCCCGCATCCAACAGCCCCGCAAGCTAAGCGGGGCACCGGACGGAACCCCCACCGCAAAATTCTGCACAACCTCCCGCCGGGTCAGGCGGCGAAGGAGATGGTTCACGTGTCCGCTACGCCTGTTCTGGCGTTGCGCGGGGTCTCCAAGCGATTCGGTGCCGTCCAGGCGCTCACCGATGTAGAGCTTGAGGTCCACGCCGGTGAAGTGGTCGCCCTGGTGGGCGACAACGGCGCCGGAAAGTCCACGCTGGTCAAGACGATCGCCGGCGTGCACCCCATCGATGAGGGCTCCATCGAGTGGGACGGCAAGGGCGTTCAGATCAACCGCCCGCACGACGCCCAGAACCTGGGCATCGCGACGGTCTACCAGGACCTCGCGCTCTGCGACAACATCGACGTCGTGGGAAACCTCTACCTGGGACGCGAGCTCAAGAAGCGCGGTGTCCTGGACGAGGTCGAGATGGAGCGCCGCTCCCGCGAGCTGCTGAACACGCTGTCGATCCGCATCCCCAGCGTCCGCATCCCGATCGCCTCGCTCTCCGGCGGTCAGCGCCAGACCGTGGCGATCGCACGTTCGATGCTCGGTGAGCCCAAGCTCGTCATCCTCGACGAGCCCACCGCGGCCCTCGGCGTCGAGCAGACCGCCCAGGTTCTCGACCTGGTCGAGCGTCTGCGCGAGCGGGGCCACGCGGTGATCCTCATCAGCCACAACATGGCTGACGTGAAGGCCGTGGCCGACAAGGTCGCCGTTCTGCGTCTCGGACGCAACAACGGCATCTTCGAGGTCAAGTCGACCTCCCAGGAAGAGATCATTTCCGCCATTACGGGTGCCACGGAGAACGCCGTGACCCGTCGTGCGGCGCGCAGCGGGGAGGCTCAGAAGTGAGCATCGACAAGACTTCTGAGACCGGGGACCACATCGTGGAGAACCCCGAGGCGGCCGCCCACGCGGTCACCGCCGTCGACCCGCGCCTGCTCGTCCGCGAGCAGGGCTTCGCCGGTTACGTCGGCGAGTTCAAGCGCAAGATGAAGTCCGGTGACCTGGGTTCCATCCCGGTCGTCATCGGCCTGATCGTCATCTGGGCGATCTTCGCGAGCCTGAACTCGAACTTCCTCACCGCGGGCAACATCTCCGACATCTCCGTCGCCATGGTCGGCACGGGCATGATCGCGGTCGGCATCGTCTTCGTGCTGCTGCTCGGTGAGATCGACCTGTCGGTCGGTTCGCTCTCCGGTCTGGCCGGCGCCACGTTCGCCGTGCTCAGCGTCACGCACGGCATGAACGAGTGGCTGGCGTTCGTCCTGGCCATCCTCACCGGCACGGTCGCCGGCGCGATCCAGGGCTTCGTCTTCGCGCGCATCGGTGTGCCGGCCTTCGCCGTCACCCTGGCGGGTCTGCTGTTCTGGAACGGCTTGATGCTCCAGATCCTCGGCAGCAACGGCACCATCAACCTGGACAGCGAGGGCGTCGTCGCCAAGCTGACCAGCTACTACTTCACTGATGTCGCCGCCGCCTACGTGCTCGCGGTCGTCGTGACCGCCG
Organism: Streptomyces sp. NBC_00386; assembly: GCF_036063235.1. Taxonomy (NCBI): domain Bacteria; kingdom Bacillati; phylum Actinomycetota; class Actinomycetes; order Kitasatosporales; family Streptomycetaceae; genus Streptomyces; species Streptomyces sp. NBC_00386. The sequence goes on along the minus strand of NZ_CP107950.1, from coordinate 2,495,950 downwards.
GGTTCTTCGTCAGCTCCTACCTCGGCAACAAGCGCCGCGAGGCGGCCGGTGTGCCGTCCCGCCCGCTGGGCGAGACCATCGCGCGCACGGTGCTGCTGGGTATCCTCAGCTTCGGCGTGGCGATCATGTACAACCAGTACAAGGGTCTGCCGCTCGCCGTTGTGATCTTCCTCGCGGTCCTGCTGGTCACGGACTTCGTGCTGCGCCGTACCACCTTCGGCCGGAAGATCTTCGCGCTCGGTGGCAGCGTCGAGGCCTCCCGTCGTGCCGGTATCAACGTCGAGCTGATCCGCATCGCGGTCTTCTCGATCTCCGGCACCTTCGCCGCCATCGGCGGTCTGTTCATCGCCTCGAAGATCGCCTCCGCCAACCAGGGCGCGGGCGCCGGTGACCTCCTGATGAACGCCATCGCGGCGGCCGTCATCGGTGGCACCAGCCTCTTCGGTGGCCGTGGCCGCACCTGGAACGCCCTGCTGGGTGTTCTGGTGATCGTCTCGATCCAGTACGGTCTGGCCCTGCAGGGCATCGCCTCGCCGGTCCAGTACATGATCACCGGTGGCGTTCTGCTCGCCACGGTCGTCATCGACGCCGTCACCCGCAAGACCCAGAAGACCGCGGGTCGCGCGTAGGGTTCCCACCCACCCAGGCCTGTGCCCGGCGCCAATGGCGGCGCCGGGCACAGTCACGTCCGGACGGGAACACGTGTTCCCGTCCGGTTGGGCCGTTCGTGTGGCGTAGATCGCCAGACCCGGCCCGCGCCCGAAAAGGCGGAACATTAGACTCGACGAACCCGGCAACAGCTCGATCACTGCAAGGAGGCACGGGTGGCGCTGCTGACCCGCATCACGGGACCGCGCGATCTGGACCGGCTGACCCTGGAGCAGCTCGACCAGCTGGCCGAGGAGATCCGGACCTTCCTCGTCGACGCGGTCTCCAAGACCGGCGGCCACCTCGGCCCCAACCTCGGTGTCGTGGAGCTGACCATCGCCCTGCACCGCGTCTTCGAGTCACCGAAGGACAGAGTGCTGTGGGACACGGGCCACCAGTCCTACGTCCACAAGCTGCTCACAGGCCGCCAGGACTTCTCCCGGCTGAAGATGAAGGGCGGCCTGTCGGGCTACCCCGCGCAGGCCGAGTCCGAGCACGACGTCATCGAGAACTCGCACGCCTCCACGGTCCTCGGCTGGGCCGACGGACTGGCGAAGGCGAACGAGGTTCTCGGCAGGAACGACCACGTGGTCGCCGTCATCGGTGACGGCGCGCTCACCGGCGGTATGGCCTGGGAGGCGCTGAACAACATCGCCGACGCCAAGGACCGCCCGCTGATCATCGTCGTCAACGACAACGAGCGCTCGTACGCGCCGACCATCGGCGGCCTCGCGAACCATCTGGCGACCCTGCGCACCACGGACGGCTACGAGCGCTTCCTGGCCCGCGGCAAGGACCTCCTGGAGCGCACGCCGGTCGTCGGCAAGCCGCTCTACGAGACCCTGCACGGCGCGAAGAAGGGCCTGAAGGACTTCATCGCCCCGCAGGGCATGTTCGAGGACCTCGGTCTGAAGTACGTCGGCCCGATCGACGGCCACGACATCGAGGCCCTGGAGTCGGCGCTCGCCCGCGCGAAGCGCTTCGGCGGCCCGGTCATCGTGCACTGCCTCACCGAGAAGGGCCGCGGCTACCAGCCGGCCCTCCAGGACGAGGCCGACCGCTTCCACGCCGTCGGCAAGATCCACCCGGACACGGGCCTGCCGATCGCCTCCTCCGGCGCCGACTGGACCTCCGTCTTCGGCGAGGAGATGGTGGCGCTCGGCAAGGAGCGCGAGGACATCGTCGCGATCACCGCCGCGATGCTCCAGCCGGTCGGCCTCGACCGGTTCGCCAAGGCGTTCCCCAAGCGGGTCTACGACGTCGGTATCGCCGAGCAGCACGCCGCCGTCTCCGCGGCCGGCCTCGCCACCGGCGGACTGCACCCCGTCTTCGCCGTCTACGCGACCTTCCTGAACCGCGCCTTCGACCAGGTCCTGATGGACGTGGCCCTGCACAAGTGCGGTGTCACCTTCGTCCTGGACCGCGCCGGTGTCACCGGCACCGACGGCGCCTCGCACAACGGCATGTGGGACATGTCCATCCTCCAGGTCGTCCCGGGTCTCAGGCTCGCGGCGCCGCGCGACGCCGACCAGGTGCGTGCCCAGCTGCGCGAGGCCGTCGAGGTGAAGGACGCGCCCACCGTGGTGCGCTTCTCCAAGGGCGCGGTCGGCCCGGCCGTCCCCGCCGTGGGCCGGATCGGCGGCATGGACGTCCTGCGGGAGCCCGGCACCGACGCCCCCGACGTGCTGCTGGTCTCCGTCGGCGCGCTCGCCCCGATGTGCCTGGAGATCGCCGCTCTGCTGGACCGCCAGGGCATCTCCACCACCGTCGTGGACCCGCGCTGGGTCAAGCCGGTGGACGAGGCCATGGCGCCGCTCGCCGAGCAGCACCGCGTGGTCGTCACCGTCGAGGACAACTCCCGGGTCGGCGGTGTCGGCTCGGCGATCGCGCAGGCGCTGCGCGACGCGGGCGTCGACATCCCGCTGCGCGACTTCGGCATCCCGCCGCGCTTCCTCGACCACGCCTCCCGCGCCGAGGTCATGGCCGAGATCGGGCTGACCGCGCCGGACATCGCCCGGCAGGTCACCGGTCTCGTCGCCAAGCTCGACGGCCGTTTCGAGAGCAGCGCCGTGCAGGCCGTGGACGCCGTACAGCCCGCGCGCGACTGACGCATCCCCGCACGGCCGATGGGCCGGTTTCACCACCCTGTACGGGTGGTGAAACCGGCCCATCTGCGTGATCCGCGCCGCGTCGGGGCATACGTGCTACCTGCCCTCTCGATCATGTCGAGGACGACAAGCGTGGGAGGTACGTCCGTGAGCAACACCCTCTTCAGGACGAAAAGGGTCGAACAATCGATCTTGGACACCGAGGAACCGGAGCACGCGCTCAAGAAGTCGCTGTCCGCCCTGGACCTCACCGTCTTCGGTGTCGGTGTCATCATCGGCACCGGCATCTTCGTCCTCACCGGCAAGGTGGCCAAGGAGAACGCGGGGCCGGGCGTCTCGCTGGCCTTCGTCGCCGCGGGTGTCGCGTGCGCGCTGGCCGCCCTCTGCTACGCGGAGTTCGCGTCCACGGTCCCGGTCGCGGGGTCGGCGTACACGTTCTCCTACGCGTCGCTCGGCGAGCTGCCCGCCTGGATCATCGGCTGGGACCTGGTCCTGGAGTTCGCGCTCGGCACGGCGGTGGTGGCCGTCGGCTGGTCGGGCTACGTGCGCTCGCTGATGGACAACGCGGGCTGGCACATGCCCGAGTCGCTCAGCGGTCGCGAGGGGGCCACCGGGTTCGGCTTCGACATTCTCGCCTCGGCGCTGGTGCTGGTGCTCACCGCCATCCTCGTCATCGGCGTGAAGCTCTCCGCCCGGATCACCACGCTGGTCGTCGCGATCAAGGTCACCGTCGTCCTGGTCGTGATCATCGCGGGCGCCTTCTTCATCGAGGGCAAGAACTACTCGCCCTTCATCCCCAAGGCGCAGGCCGTGGAGGCGGGCAGTGGCATCAAGTCGCCGCTGATCCAGCTGATGTTCGGCTGGGCGCCGACCAACTTCGGCGTGATGGGCATCTTCACCGCGGCCTCCGTCGTGTTCTTCGCCTTCATCGGCTTCGACGTGGTCGCCACGGCCGCCGAGGAGACGAAGAACCCGCAGCGGGACATGCCGCGCGGCATCCTCGGCTCGCTCATCATCTGCACCACGCTCTACGTCCTCGTGTCGATCGTGGTCACAGGCATGCAGCACTACAGCAAGCTGTCCGTCGACGCTCCGCTCGCCGACGCGTTCAAGGCCACCGGGCACCCCTGGTACGCGGGCTTCATCAGCTTCGGCGCCGCCGTCGGGCTGACCACGGTCTGCATGATCCTGCTGCTCGGCCAGACCCGTGTCTTCTTCGCGATGAGCCGTGACGGACTGCTGCCGCGCTTCTTCTCCCGCGTGCACCCGAAGTTCCGCACCCCGCACCGGCCGACCATCCTGCTCGGTGTGATCATCGCGATCCTCGCGGGCTTCACCAGCCTCAGCGAGCTGGCCGAACTGGTCAACATCGGCACGCTCTTCGCCTTCATCGTGGTCGCCGTCGGCGTCGTCGTGCTCCGCCACACCCGCCCCGACCTGCCCCGCTCCTTCCGCACCCCGTGGGTGCCGTGGGTGCCGATCCTGTCGGTCCTCGCGACGCTGTGGCTGATGCTGAACCTGCCCGCGGAGACCTGGCTGCGGTTCGTGATCTGGATGGTGATCGGCATCGTCGTCTACTTCCTCTACGGGCGCTCGCACAGCCGCCTCGGCCGGCACGAGGAGACGACGCTGGGCGAGGCCACCAACCCGCCCGGCGGCGCGGCCGGGTAACCACTCGGCGATGTCCGTACCGGCCCCGTGCCTCCCGTGTTCCGGCGGGCGGGCACGGGGCCCCGTACGTCCCGCGTCCACCGGAACGCGCGCGGCCCGGTACATGGCGGTGCGGGGTCCGGGGGGAGCCGGTCAGTCCTCGGGCGCCCGGTGCACGGTCCGGGGACCCGTGACCTTCGCGCCCAGTTCGCCCACCCGCCGCCGCAGTTCGCGGTCGGCCGTGACGACCAGGCGGGGGCGGCCGGGTGCCGAGGCGACGAGCTCCACGATCCGGTCGTCACCGTTGCCCGGGGCCTCGTCCACCCGGACGCCGGGAACCGGGGCCACTCCCCGGGCGACGCCCTCCACGACGAGGACGATGTCCAGCGGACCGGGATGACCGGGCACCCCGGCCTCCGCAAGGCCGGCCAGCCGGTCCCGGAGCCGCACGGCCGCTGCGCGCCGGTCGCGCCACCAGCCGTCGGGCACGGATCCGACCACATTGGCACCGTCCACGATGAGCAGAGTCGTCATGGCTTCACCCTGCCAGAGGGGGACCACCGCCCCGGCCGCGCGTCATGACGGACACGGCCTCGGCCACGAACGGCTTCCGCGCCGGGCTGCCGCGCGGCGCCAAGTGCCGGCGAACGGCTGACGGGCGCGGGGCGTTCGACCCGGCGGGAGGCATCCCCCGGATCACCGGGCGGGCCGCCCCCGATTAAGGTGAACCGGTGAACGTCGACTGGCTCATACGCGGTCGCGACGGCAGGCTCAGTGTGTACCTGCTGTCGGAGGCCACCGTCCGCTGCCGGGCGGAGCACGGACCCGGCGGCCCGTGGGGCTCCGCCCGCACAGTGGGGGGCGAACAACGCCTGCACTCCGTACTGGCCCTGGGGCAGGGACCGGACCGCTACACCCATCTGGTCTCCTGGCGCCCCACGGTCAGGGGCGAGTCGGGTCTCGTCCACTCGACCCACTTCCGGCCGGACCTCGCCGCCCTCGACTGGAACCCGATCGGTCACCCCGACCGCACCGGGGACCGGACGGGCAACCCCGCCGTCGCGGTCGACGCTCAGGGGCGCGCCCATGTCTTCGTGCGCAACAAGGGCGGCGGGGTCAGCATGATCGCCCAGAAGGAGAAGGGCGGCTGGGGGCCCTGGCGCGACCTCAAGGGACATGACGTACGGGGTGACCTGGCGGCCGTGACCGGGATGTCCGGCCGGGTCGAGCTGTACGCGGCGGTGACGGGCGGTGTTCTGCACTGGACCCAGGAGGAGCCGGGCGCGGTACCCGCCCTGGACGAGGCTCTGGAGGCACCGGTCCGCCCGGACACCCTCCAGGCGCTCGCGACCTCCGCCGGCTCCACCACGCTCTTCTTCACCGACGACTCGGGCGATGTGTGTGTCTGGCGTCCCGGCACCAGGCCCGTGCCCCTGCTGGCCTCGGCCGGCCCGGGTCCCGTCCGTGTCATCCGCTGTGAACTCGACGGCCACGACTGCACGTTGCTCGCCCAACGCGCGGCGAGCGGCCGGGTGGCCTTCGCCGCCTATCCGACCGAGGACGAGTCGGCGGGCGCGTGGTGGACGGAGTCGGGGCCCGAACTCCCCGCCGACGCCCTGCTGTCGCTGACGGAGGACGAGGAGGGCCGGGTGGTCGCCGCGACGCTCTCCCCGGGAACCGGAGAACTCCGCGTCACCCGGCGCAAGGACGAGTCGGGGATCGCCCTGGAGGCCTGGCGGGCGGTCTGACGCCGTTCACACGAACAAGGGTCCGGCCGTCACCTGTTCAGGTATCGGCCGGTGGACTTCTTCGTGCACCGCGGTGGAGGCAACTGCCGGCGGGTGTCCGAGGCCATCGACGCCCTCGGTGAGGTGCCCGCGGCCGCGCTCGCGCCCGCGGGCCCGGTCGGCGCGCTGTCGTCGCCGGAGACCGAGCAGACGAGGTGGATCGACGCGGCCTGCCGTCGGCCCGTTCCGGATCCTCCTCGCGGGCGACCCGAACGGGTGCGTTCGCGACAACAGGACGAGAACAGGAAGAGGGCCCCCGCCGAACGGCGGGGGCCCTCTTCCTGCTTACGTCAGGCCGTTACGCCGGAACCGACGCCACGCCCGCGTCCAGGAAACGCTTCCCGGTCACGCGCTCCGAGACACCCTCGCGGTCCAGGTACGGCGTGATGCCGCCCAGGTGGAAGGGCCAGCCCGCACCGGTGATCAGGCAGAGGTCGATGTCCTGGGCCTCGGCGACGACGCCCTCGTCGAGCATGAGGCCGATCTCCTGGGCCACCGCGTCGAGGACCCGGCCCCGTACCTGCTCCTCCGTCAGGACGACGTCGCCCTGCTTGAGGAGAGCCGCGACCTCGGGGTCCAGCTCCGGCTTGCCGGAGTCGTAGACGTAGAAGCCGCGCTTGCCCGCCTTGACGACGGCCGCGAGGTTCGGGGAGACCGTGAAGCGGTCCGGGAAGGCCCGGTTGAGGGTCTCCGAGACGTGCAGGCCGATCGCGGGGCCGACCAGTTCGAGGAGGACCAGCGGGGACATCGGCAGGCCGAGCGGCTCGATGGCCTTCTCGGCGACCTCGACCGAGGTGCCCTCGTCGATGACGTTCTGGATCTCGCCCATGAAGCGGGTCAGGATGCGGTTCACGACGAACGCCGGGGCGTCCTTGGTGAGAACCGCGGTCTTCTTCAGCTTCTTGGCGACGGCGAACGCCGTGGCCAGCGAGGCGTCGTCCGTCTGCTCGCCGCGCACGATCTCCAGGAGCGGGAGGATCGCGACCGGGTTGAAGAAGTGGAAGCCCACGACCCGCTCGGGGTTCTTCAGCTTCGACGCCATCTCGGTGACCGACAGCGAGGAGGTGTTGGTGGCGAAGATCGCGTGCGCCGGGGCGACCGCCTCGACCTCGGCGAACACCTGCTGCTTGACGCCGATCTCCTCGAAGACGGCCTCGATGACGAAGTCGGCGTCGGAGAAGCCCTCGGCCTTGTCCAGCACACCGGAGACCAGGGCCTTCAGGCGGTTGGCCTTGTCCCGGTTGACGCGGCCCTTGAGCAGCAGCTTGTCGATCTCGGCGTGGACGTAGCCCACACCCTTGTCGACGCGCTCCTGGTCGATGTCCGTGAGGACGACCGGGACCTCCAGGCGGCGCAGGAAGAGGAGGGCGAGCTGGCTGGCCATCAGGCCCGCGCCGACGACGCCCACCTTGGTGACCGGACGCGCGAGCGACTTGTCCGGCGCACCCGCCGGACGCTTGCCGCGCTTCTGGACCAGGTTGAACGCGTAGATGCCGGAGCGCAGTTCGCCACCCATGATCAGGTCGGCGAGCGCCACGTCCTCGGCGTCGTAGCCCTTCTGCAGGTCGCCGTCCTTGGCCGCGGCGATGATGTCCAGCGCGCGGTAGGCGGCCGGGGCGGCCCCGTGCACCTTGCTGTCGGCGATGAACCGGCCACGCGCGACGGCCTGGTCCCAGGCCTCGCCGCGGTCGATCTCCGGTCGCTCGACGGCGATCTCGCCCTTGAGGACGGAGGCCGTCCACAGCAGCGACTGCTCCAGGAAGTCCGCACCCTCGAAGAGCGCGTCGGCGATGCCGAGGTCGTAGACCTGACCGCCCTTGAGCTGCTTGTTCTGGTTGAGCGAGTTCTCGATGATCACCGAGACGGCCTTGTCCGCGCCGATCAGGTTCGGCAGGATCGTGCAGCCGCCCCAGCCGGGGACCAGACCGAGGAAGACCTCGGGCAGCGAGAACGCCGGCAGGGCCGCGGAGACGGTCCGGTACGAGCAGTGCAGACCGACCTCGACGCCACCGCCCATCGCCGCGCCGTTGTAGTAGGCGAAGGTCGGGACCGCGAGGCCCGACAGACGCTTGAAGACCTCGTGGCCGCCCTTGCCGATGGCGAGCGCGTCCTCGTGCTTCTTCAGCAGCTCGACACCCTTGAGGTCGGCGCCGACCGCGAAGATGAACGGCTTGCCGGTGACACCGATACCGACGATCTCGCCGGCCGCGGCCTCCTTCTCGACCTGGTCGATGGCGGCGTTCAGGTTCGCCAGCGACTGAGGGCCGAAGGTGGTCGGCTTGGTGTGGTCGAAGCCGTTGTCGAGGGTGATGAGCGCGAAGCGCCCGGCACCGAACGGCAGGTCGAGGTGGCGTACGTTCGCGGACGTCACTACCTCGTCGGGGAACAGCTCGGCTGCGCCCTTCAGGAGTTCAGCGGTGGTCACTTGTCGCCTCCGGCGTCCTTGTGGTGCGGGTTCTCCCAGATCACCGTGGCGCCCATGCCGAAGCCGACGCACATGGTGGTGAGGCCGTAACGGACCTCCGGCTGCTCCTCGAACTGGCGGGCCAGCTGCGTCATCAGACGGACGCCGGAGGAGGCGAGGGGGTGGCCGTACGCGATGGCGCCGCCGTACTGGTTGACGCGCGCGTCGTCGTCGGCGATGCCGTAGTGCTCCAGGAAGGCGAGCACCTGGACGGCGAAGGCCTCGTTGATCTCGAAGAGGTTGATGTCCTCGATCGACAGACCGGCCTGGGCGAGGGCCTTCTCGGTGGCCGGGATCGGGCCGTAGCCCATGACCTCCGGCTCGACGCCCGCGAAGGCGTACGAGACCAGGCGCATCTTGACCGGGAGGCCGTTCTCGCGGGCGAAGTCCTCGGAGGCGAGGATCGACGCGGTCGCACCGTCGTTCAGACCGGCGGCGTTACCGGCGGTGACCCGGCCGTGGACGCGGAACGGGGTCTTCAGGCCGGACAGGTTCTCCAGCGTGGTGCCCGGACGCATCGGCTCGTCGGCGGTGACCAGGCCCCAGCCCGTCTCACCGATCTCCGCGTTGGTGTTGCGCACCGAGATCGGCACCAGGTCCTGCTGGATCTTGCCGTTGGCGTACGCCTTGGCGGCCTTCTCCTGCGAGCGCACGGCGTACTCGTCGGCGCGCTGCTTGGTGATGGTCGGGTAGCGGTCGTGCAGGTTCTCGGCGGTCATGCCCATGAACAGGGCGGACTCGTCGACCAGCTTCTCGCTGACGAACCGCGGGTTCGGGTCCACGCCCTCGCCCATGGGGTGACGGCCCATGTGCTCGACACCGCCGGCGATGACGACGTCGTACGCGCCGAAGCCGATGGAGCCCGCGGTGGCGGTGACGGCGGTCAGCGCGCCCGCGCACATGCGGTCGATGGAGTAGCCGGGGACCGACTGGGGGAGCCCGGCGAGGATGCCGGCCGTGCGGCCCAGGGTCAGACCCTGGTCACCGATCTGCGTGGTCGCGGCGATGGCGACCTCGTCGATCTTCTTGGGGTCAAGACCGGGGTTGCGGCGCAGCAGCTCCCGGATGGCCTTCACGACGAGGTCGTCGGCGCGGGTCTCGTGGTAGATGCCCTTCGGGCCCGCCTTGCCGAACGGGGTGCGGACGCCGTCTACGAAGACGACGTCCCTGACGGTACGAGGCACGATGGCTCTCCTCCAGATGCGGGATGGCACTGCTGCGCGACACACGCCTGAGCGCGCGCTCAGCACCCATGCTACTTACGAGTAACCAACCTGCCCAGTCCCGCGGGCGGGAGCGGCGAAGGTCACATCCGGAAGGCCTGCGTGTTCCGGCCCGGCCGCTCGAGCGCGGGCGGCCGCCACCGGATCGCCGCCCGGGGTCCGCCCCGGCGGTCCTCGTGGCGGACGGTCCGTCCGCGGCCGTCCGGCCTGCCGTCACGCCGCTCCACCAGGTTCGGACGCCCAGGAGACGGCCGCACTCGGACACCCCGGGATCTTGGCGTGATCTCGTCGCCCGTTCGACGGGCCGATTCCCCTCCGAGGACCCGTCCGGCGTGCACCGGGAGAGCCGGCACACGCCCCGGGCGGCGCACACGGTGGGGCACGACGGGCATGCCGGGCGTGCGGAGTGTTTCCGGCATACGGAGCAACCGGAGCGCGCGGGACGTCCGGCGCGCATAAGGCGTACGGGCGGCGCACGACGCACACGAGCGCGCGCCCGGCATGGTCCTACGCCCGGCACGGCCCTACGCCAAACGGGTGGCCGTACGCCGGGTACGCCGATACGCCCAAGGCGTGCGGCCCGTACGCCGGGCCCGCCGCCGCGTGGAGGGACTCCGGTCTCCGGTCCGTCTCGGGTCCGGTCCGCCCCGGGCGTGGCGTTCCTGGCGGGCCATGGCGTCCCGGGTCCGGACGTCCTAGGCGGTCTTCACGGACAGCGCCGTCACCAGTTCCGGCGTGACCAGCTCCACCTGCCAGGGCCGTGCCCCGCAGGCGGTGAGCGCCGCGCCCACCGACTCCGTGTCCGGTGTCCTGGGCGGCTCCCAGCACACGCGCCGCACGGTGTCCGGGGTGATCAGGTTCTCCTGCGGCATGTTCAGCCGCTCGGCCAGCGCCGACACGGCGGCCCGCGCGGCGGAGAGCCGGGCGGCGGCGGCCGGGTCCTTGTCGGCCCAGGCCCGCGGCGGGGGAGGCCCGGTCACCGGCTGGCCGGGCTGCGGCAGCTCGGCGTCCGGCAGCGCCTTCGCGCGGTCGACCGCGGCCTGCCACTGCTCCAGCTGGCGCCGGCCCATGCGGTGCCCGAAGCCGTTCAGGGCGGCCAGGGCGTGCAGGTTGGCGGGCACGGCCAGCGCCGCTTCGACGATCGCGGCGTCCCCGAGCACCTTGCCCGGCGAGATGTCCCGGCGCTGCGCGATGCGGTCCCGGGTCTCCCACAGCTCCCGGACGACGGCCATCTGCCGGCGGCGGCGCACCTTGTGCATCCCGGACGTACGGCGCCAGGGGTCCTTGCGCGGGGGCGCGGGCTCGGCCTGGGCGATGGCGTCGAACTCCTGCCGGGCCCACTCCAGCTTGCCCTGCCGGTCGAGCTCCTTCTCCAGGGCGTCGCGCAGGTCGACCAGCAGTTCCACGTCGAGCGCGGCGTAGCGCAGCCAGGGCTCGGGCAGCGGGCGTGTCGACCAGTCGACAGCGGAGTGCCCCTTCTCCAGGACGAAGCCGAGGACGCTCTCCACCATGGCTCCGAGGCCCACCCGGGGGAACCCGGCCAGGCGTCCGGCCAGCTCGGTGTCGAAGAGGGTGGTGGGGATCATGCCTATTCCGCGGAGGCAGGGCAGGTCCTGGGTGGCGGCGTGCAGGACCCATTCCGCCCCGGAGACGGCCTCACCGAGGCCGGACAGGTCGGGACAGGCGACGGGGTCGATGAGAGCGCTGCCGGCGCCCTCGCGGCGCAGTTGCACCAGATAGGCCCGCTGGCCGTACCGGTACCCGGAAGCGCGTTCCGCGTCGACGGCCACCGGGCCGGAGCCGGCGGCGAACGCGGCGATCACCCCGGCGAGCGAGGTCTCGTCGGCGATCACCGGCGGAATGCCTTCTCGGGGCTCGAGCAACGGGGTCGGCGCCGATTCGACGTCGTCCGGAGGGCCGCCTCCGGTGGTTCGCAGTGAGCTGTCTGCTGCGGTCTCTTGGGCGTCGGTCACCTGTCAAGGGTATCCGTGGATGGACGACGCCCGTCGACGGAACGTTCCGTCGACGGGCATCGGATGGTCGTAAACCAGTCAGGTGAGCGCAACACGCGGTTCACGGGCCGGGGGGCGACCAGGGGGCCGTTCGGTGTCGGGTCGGGATGCGGGGAGGAGGGTGGGGGAGGGGTCAGTGGATGATTCCGGTCCGCAGGGCCACCGCGACCATTCCGGCGCGGTCGCCCGTGCCGAGCTTGCGCGCGATGCGGGCGAGGTGGCTCTTGACGGTCAGTGCGGACAGGCCCATGGAGACGCCGATGGCCTTGTTCGACTGGCCCTCCGCGACCAGACGCAGGACCTCGACCTCTCGGCCGGACAGTTCGCGGTAGCCGCCCGGGTGGCTCGGGGCACCCGGGGGGCGGCGGTGCATACGGGCGGCGGCCGAGCCGATGGGCGCGGCGCCGGGCCGGGTGGGGAGCCCGACGTTCGTGCGGGTGCCGGTGACGACGTAGCCCTTGACGCCGCCCGCGAGGGCGTTGCGTACGGCGCCGATGTCGTCGGCTGCGGAGAGGGCGAGGCCGTTGGGCCAGCCCGCGGCTCGGGTTTCGGAAAGGAGGGTGAGGCCGGAACCGTCCGGCAGGTGGACGTCGGCGACGCAGATGTCACGCGGGTTGCCGATTCGGGGACGGGCCTCCGCGACGGACGACGCCTCGATGACGTCGCGCACTCCGAGCGCCCACAGATGGCGGGTGACGGTGGAACGGACCCGGGGGTCTGCCACGACCACCATGGCGGTCGGCTTGTTCGGGCGGTAGGCGACCAGGCTTGCGGGCTGCTCGAGGAGAACGGACACCAGGCCTCCTGGGGTGCGGGACGGGACCGGCTCTGGGGGGCGAGCCAGGACGAACCGTGCTTTCAAGGTCACAGACGTCTTCGGCACCAAACCCGTCGACCTTTAGGGAATGATCACGATGGGGTGAGTAACAATCCGCGCAATTCGGACGCGCGATCGATCATCCGAAGATCGAACCGAGTCGTTCCGCGTCGTTCCTCGTCGATACGCGGCCGAAAGTGGTCGTATCGACACGCGGCCGGTAAGGAAACGGAAAGGGCGCGCGCGTCGGCGCGCGCCCTCGGCGGGGTCAGCGGGACTGTGGTCCCCGGCGCTGCGGCAGGGTGACCACCGAGGCGTCACCCGGAGTCACCGGCGGCAGTCCGGCGATCTGGCACAGCAGGTCGCACCAGCCGGCGAGGTGCGCGGCGGTGTCCGGTACGCCGCCGAGGCCCTCCCGGGGTGTCCAGGACGCGCGGATCTCGATCTGCGAGGCGGCCGGGCGCTCCGCGAGCCCGCCGAAGTAGTGCGAGCTCGCGCGGGTCACGGTGCCGCTCGGCTCGCCGTACGAGAGACCTCGGGCCTGGAGCGCGCCGGTCAGCCATGACCAGCAGACCTCGGGGAGCAGCGGGTCGGCGGCCATCTCCGGCTCCAGCTCCGCGCGGACCAGGGTCACCAGACGGAAGGAGCCCTGCCAGGCGTCGTGCCCTGCCGGGTCGTGCAGCAGGACGAGGCGGCCGTCGGCCAGATCCTCGTCGTCGGCGACGACCGCGGCCTCCAGCGCGTACGCGTACGGAGCCAGGCGTTGCGGTGGTCGCGTCGGGTCGATCTCGATGTCCGGCCGCAGCCGGGCGGCCCGCAGTGCGTCGACGGCCGCCCGGAAGGGCAACGGGGCCGTCTCCGCCGCATTCCTGTCCCCCTCCTTCTCCTCCCTCGCGTCGTCCATTCCGCCAGCGCCGTCCGACAGTCGTCCCTGAGCCGCAGCCATGCCGGGAAGATTAAGGGGAACGGAGCCCGCGCGCAGGGAGAGACACCCGTGCGTGGGACCCCTGTCCGGATCACGCCGGGCGCACGCCGTCGCGCGAGCGCGCCGTCCGGAGGGGCGGCGGGCGCACCGGAGCCCGGGACGGGGGTGTCCGCGAGCCGTGGGAGACTTTCCGTCGTGAGCGCCAACCACAGCCCCGCCGGGCAGCAGCCGACAGCCACGTACGAGTCCGCCTTCCTCAAGGCGTGCAGGCGCGAGCCCGTGCCACACACACCCGTGTGGTTCATGCGGCAGGCCGGTCGCTCACTGCCCGAGTACCTCAAGGTGCGCGAGGGCATCCCCATGCTGGAGTCCTGCATGAGGCCCGAGCTGGTCGCCGAGATCACGCTCCAGCCGGTCCGCCGGCACCACGTGGACGCCGCGATCTACTTCAGCGACATCGTGGTCCCGCTGAAGGCCATCGGCGTCGACCTGGACATCAAGCCGGGCGTCGGCCCGGTCGTCCAGAACCCGATCCGCACCCGTGCCGACCTGGCCCAGCTGCGCGATCTGACCCCCGAGGACGTCTGGTACGTCACCGAGGCGATCGGGCTCCTGACGGCCGAACTCGGCGAGACCCCCCTCATCGGCTTCGCGGGCGCGCCTTTCACCCTCGCGAGTTACCTCGTGGAGGGCGGCCCGTCCAAGAACCACGAGCACACCAAGGCGCTGATGTACAGCGACCCACAGCTGTGGGCCGACCTGCTCGACCGTCTCGCCGAGATCACCTCCGCCTTCCTGAAGGTGCAGATCGAGGCCGGGGCGAGCGCCGTCCAGCTCTTCGACTCCTGGGTCGGCGCCCTGGCCCCCGCGGACTACCGCCGCTCGGTGATGCCCGCCTCCACCAAGGTCTTCGACGCCGTCGCCTCGTACGGCGTGCCGCGCATCCACTTCGGCGTCGGCACCGGTGAACTGCTCGGCCTGATGGGCGAGGCGGGCGCGGACGTCGTCGGCGTCGACTGGCGTGTCCCGCTCGACGAGGCCGCCCGTCGCGTCGGCCCCGGCAAGGCGCTCCAGGGCAACCTCGACCCCGCGGTCCTGTTCGCGTCCACCGAGGCCGTCGAGACGAAGACCCGCGAGGTGCTCGACGCCGCCGCCGGCCTGGAGGGCCACGTCTTCAACCTCGGGCACGGTGTCATGCCGAGCATGGACCCGGACGCGCTGAGCCGCCTGGTGGAGTACGTCCACACGCAGACGGCCCGCTAGCTCGGCTCCCGTACCCGCGGGCTCACCAGCTGTGCCGCGCCTGTCTGCCGAACAGCAGGCGGCGCGGTTCGGGCGGTGGCGGGGTGCCCGGACGCAGCGGCCAGGCCAGGAGCATGCCGGCCAGGAAGCCGACGACGTGCGCCGCGTACGCCACGGTGCCGGCCGCGGGCACGGCGGCGCCGGACGAGTACGCGGCCTGGAGCGCGAACCAGAAGCCCAGCACGAGCCACGCGGGCAGCCGGAGCGGCAGGAACACCAGGAACGGGACCAGGACCCAGACCCTGGCTCTCGGATACAGCACCAGATACGCGCCGAGGACCCCGGCGATCGCCCCCGAGGCGCCGATCAGCGGATCGCCCGAGTCCTCGTTGACCAGTGCGAAGCCGTACGCCGCCGCGAAACCGCACGCCACGTAGAACAGCGTGAAGCGCACATGCCCGAGCCGGTCCTCGATGTTGTTGCCGAAGATCAGCAGGAAGAGCATGTTGCCCAGCAGGTGCAGCCAGCTCCCGTGCAGGAACATCGCCGTGAGCACCGACAGCGGCGGCGACTTGTCGTAGCCCCGCGGGCCCAGCAGACAGCCCGGTCCGTGCGGCCCGCCGCCGACTTCCCCGGTCGGCACCAGTCGGGGGATCCGATGATGGATCAGTTCCTGCGGCACGGCGGCGTAGTGGTCCATGAACGCGCGCAGATGACACAGCTGCGACAGGGCGCTGTCGCCCGCCACCGATCCGGAGAGACCGGGGGTGTAGAGGAACACGAGCACATTGGCAGCGATCAGCGCGTACGTCACATAGGGCGTGCGCCGCACCGGGTTCACGTCATGGACGGGAATGACCACGAAGGACTACTGCCCCCGCTGGGCGGGGTGAATCCGGGCTCTCCCGTCCTCGGCCGGCCCGGCCGCCGGCACGGTTTCCCGCCGGACCCACTGAACACATGTGCCCCTGCGGCCGTATGTCTCCTCAGCCCCCCGCGTCGCTCCGGCGGCGTGGCGCGGGTACGACGACGCGACGACGTGAAGACGTGAGGACCAAGGCCATGAGCGACCGAGTTACTCCTCCGATGCACGCTCTGCCCGACGGCGAGGCGGAAATCGCCCTGGTGCTGCACCTCCCCTGGGAGGACGTCGCCGCGCTCGGCCAGGAGGCCGGCCGGCTCGCGGCCCGGTTGCAGCGGCCCGTGACCCTGGACGAGGCCGTCAGCCATCGGCTGCGGTCCTCCCGGCCGGCGGCACACGCGAAGCCGGCCCAGACCGCGCCCGCGGTCACCGCGGGCTCGGTCTCCTCGGCCGGCTCGGTCTCCTCGCTGCCGCCCCGGCCGCCCGCCGAGCAGGCCCGGCAGACGATCGACCGGATCAACGGCACGGCCGGGAACGAGTCCGCGTAGCCGTCGCGCGGGCTGGCGTCCGCCGGGCGGACCGTCCGGGCGGGGCGGGGGCGCGCCGCCCAGGGCGTCCCGGGCGCCGCGCCGGGAAGCGAGTGCCGGGCGTCCGCCGGGCGGGCGAGACCGTGCGGACACGCCCCGGTTCCCGTCACGGGCCCGCCCGGCGCACCTTCGCCACAGCCTTGCGGGCCGCCACCAGGACGGGGTCCCAGACGGGCGAGAACGGCGGCGCGTAGCCGAGGTCCAGCATCGTCATCTGTTCCACCGTCATGCCCGCGGTCAGCGCCACCGCCGCGATGTCCACCCGCTTCGCCGCGCCCTCCCGGCCGACGATCTGCACGCCGAGCAGCCGTCCCGTACGGTGCTCCGCGAGCATCTTCACCGTCATGAGGGCGGCGTCCGGGTAGTAGCCCGCGCGGCTGGTCGACTCGATGGTGACGGTCTCGAACCGCAGGCCCGCCCGGCGCGCGTCCTTCTCGCGCAGTCCGGTGCGGGCGATCTCCAGATCACAGACCTTGCTCACCGCGGTGCCGACGACACCGGGGAACGTGGCGTATCCGCCGGCCACGTTGGAGCCGATGACCTGCCCGTGCTTGTTCGCGTGGGTGCCCAGCGCGATGTGCCGCTCGCGTCCCGATACCAGGTCGAGCACCTCGACGCAGTCGCCGCCCGCCCAGATGTTCTCGTGCCCGCGCACGCGCATCGCCAGGTCGGTGAGCAGCCCGCCGTGGTCGCCGAGCGGCAGCCCCGCCGCGCGGGCGAGCGTCGTCTCGGGGCGCACGCCGATACCGAGCACCACCACGTCCGCCGGGTACGTGGCGTCCTTGGTGACGACCGCGCCGACCCGCCCTTCGGCGCCGGTGAGGAACGCGGTGACCTCGGCGTCGTCGACCATGGTGATCCCGAGGCCCTCCATGGCGGTGTGCACCAGGCGGCCCATGTCCGGGTCGAGCGTGGACATGGGCTCCTTGCCGCGGTTGACCACCGTCACCTCGTACCCGCGGTTGATGAGCGCCTCGGCCATCTCCACGCCGATGTAGCCCGCGCCGACGACCACGGCACGGCGGCCCTTTGTCGCCGCCAGCGAGTCGAGCAGGGCCTGCCCGTCGTCCAGGGTCTGCACGCCGTGCACGCCCGGCGCGTCGGAGCCCGGCAGGTCGGGGCGGACCGGACGCGCGCCGGTCGCGATGACGAGCCGGTCGTACGACGTCCACTCCTCGGCCCCGGTGCCGAGGTCCCGGGAGCGCACCCGGGCGCCCGCGACGTCGATCCCGGTGACCTCCGTACGCATCCGCAGGTCGATGGAGCGCTCACGGTGTTCCTCGGGGGTCCGCGCGATCAGCCGGTCGCGGTCCGGGACGTCGCCGCCCACCCAGTACGGGATGCCGCACGCCGAGTACGACGTGAAGTGGCCCCGCTCGAACGCCACGATCTCCAGCTCGTCCGGACCGCGCAGCCGGCGGGCCTGTGACGCGGCGGACATCCCCGCCGCGTCACCCCCGATCACGACCAGTCGTTCCCGGGCGCCAAGCCCGCCGCCCGCACCGTTCGTATCGCTCATGCTCATACGAACACGCTACGGGGGCCCGGCACTTCAGTCCTTCTCGCCTTCCGCGGCCGCGCCGCGGGCGGGCGGGGCGGCCTTCGGCGCGGCCTCGCCCACCGGAGCCGGGCCGGGAGCCGGGCGGGAAGCCGGAACCGGGACCGCCGACGCCCGCGCGGCGGCACTCGGGGCCGGACCCGGAGCCACCGCCGGACCCGGAGCCACCGCCGGGGCCGGGCGGCGGGGCAGCCGGGGACGCACGAAACGCATCCACACCAGGGCGATCAGGCCGAGGACCACCGCGAAGGGGAGCAGCGCCCCGATCGCCAGGGCCAGCCAGCGCACCATGGTGACCAGCACGTCCCAGCCGCCCTGGAGCGCGTCCACGAAGCCCGGGTCCTCGTCCTTCTTCCCGGCCTTCTTCACCGGGGTCTCGGACAGCGAGAGGGTGATCGTGGCCAGGCTCGTGCGGTCCTTCAGCGAAGCCTGCTGGGCGAGCAGCGATTCCAGGTCGGCCTGCCGGCTGCTCAACTCCCCTTCCAGCGTCACCACATCACTGAGTTTGGTCGCCTTGTCCATCAGTTCCCGGACGCGGGCCACGCTGGCGCGCTGCGACTTGACCCGGCTCTCCACGTCCACGACCTGATCGGTGACGTCCTGTGCCTTGGCCGTCCGCTCGACGACCTTGCCGGCGCCCTCCAGGTCGGCGAGCACCTGGTCGTAGCGCTCGGTGGGCACCCGCAGGACGACGCGGGTGCGCTCGTGACCCCTGCCGTCACGCGTGGTGGTCTCGTTGCCGACGTAGCCGCCGGCGTTCTCGGCCGTGGCCCGGGCGTCGTCCAGGGCCTTGGCCACCTCCTTGACCTCGACGGTCAGGGAAGCGGTGCGGATGATGCGGTTCACCGTCACCTTGGGCGGGGCGGCCTTGCGTCCGCCCGAGCTGCCGCTGCCGGCCGCACCCGAGTCCGCCCGCTCCGCGGGGCCGGCCTTCGCGTCTCCGGCGTCCTGCGCGTACCCCTTGTCGCTGCTGCTGGTGGCCGCGTCATCGGCGGCGCCGCATCCCGACAGCGCGAGCGCGGTGACGAGGAACATCCCGGCGAGGACCCGGGCCGGGCGGGCGGTGCGTCCTGGTGAAGCGGGTGAGCCGGGTGAGACGGACGAGACGGGTGGCACGGGCCGGTCCGGACGTCCGGAGCTGTGTGTGAGCATGCGGTCTACCCCCAAGGTGGTGACGACTGACGCTTCTTCGACGCCGCAGCGGCCCGGGACGTTGGACGACTTCGGTTCCGATGCGGTCACGGTCAGGGCTCGCGCCGGACACCGGACTCCCCGACGGAGGGCACCGGTGGTGTCTGAGAAGGTGGAGCCATGCGCGAAGAGGACACTTCTCCGGGTTCGGGACACGTCGTGGTGGTCGGCGGAGGGATCGCGGGGCTGGCAGCCGCCCACCGCCTGCTCGGGCGGGGCGCGCGCGTCACCGTCCTGGAGGCCTCCGACCGCCTGGGCGGCAAGCTGCTGGCCGGCGAGATCGCGGGCGCACGCGTCGACCTCGGTGCCGAGTCGATGCTGGCGCGCCGCCCGGAGGCCGTGGACCTCGCCCGCGAGGCGGGACTGGGCGACCGCCTCCAGCCGCCCGCCACCGCGACGGCCTCCCTGTGGACCCGCGGCACCCTGCGCCCCATGCCCAAGGGCCACGTCATGGGCGTCCCCGGCAGCGCGTCCGCCGTCGCGGACGTCCTCTCCGAAGAGGGCCTGCGCCGCATCGAGCGGGATGCCGACCTGCCCCGCACCGAGGTGGGCGAGGACATCGCCGTCGGCGAGTACGTGGCGGCGCGCCTCGGCCGCGAGGTCGTCGACCGCCTCGTGGAACCCCTCCTCGGCGGCGTGTACGCGGGCGACGCCTACCGCATCTCGCTGCGCCTGGCCGTCCCCCAGCTCTACGCCGCCGCCCGCACGCACACCTCCCTCACCGAGGCCGTCCGCGAGATCCAGGCCAAGGCGGCCGCCGCCGGGCAGACCGGCCCCGTGTTCATGGGCATCGACGGCGGGGTGGGCCGGCTGCCGCTCGCCGTCGCGGAGTCGGTGACGGCACGCGGGGGCGAGATCCTCACCGGGACGCCGGTGACCGAGCTGCGCAGGACCACGGCGGCCGGGGCCGGTGAGCCCGCCCGCGCCGCCTGGCGCGTCGTCGCCGGGGACCGTGTCCTGCACGCCGACGCGGTGGTCCTGGCGCTGCCCGCCCCGGCCGCCTCCGCGCTGCTGCGGGCCGAGGTCCCGGCCGCGGCGGCCGAGCTGGCCGCCGTGGAATACGCGTCGATGGCCCTGGTGACCCTCGCCTACCGCAGCGAGGGCGTCACCCTCCCCGAAGGAAGCGGCTTCCTGGTGCCGCCGGTGGACGGGCACACCATCAAGGCGTCCACCTTCGCCTCCCGCAAGTGGGGCTGGATCGCCGACCAGGACCCCGGCCTGCTGGTCCTGCGCACCTCCGTCGGGCGGTACGGCGAGACGGAGGTGCTCGGCAGGCCCGACGCCGACCTCGTCGAGGTGTCCCGCCACGACCTGCGGGAGGCGACCGGGCTGGACGCCGAGCCGGTGGAGACCCGGGTGACCCGCTGGGACGACGGCCTGCCCCAGTACCCGGTCGGCCACCACGCGCGCGTCGCCCGCGTCCGCGAGCACGTCGCAAAGCTGCCGGGCCTCGCGGTGTGCGGTGCGGCGTACGACGGGGTCGGCATCCCCGCCTGCATCGCGTCCGCGTACGCCGCCGTCGACCGGCTCGGCGGCGACGGCGGCGCTCTCGAGGCGCTGCGGGCCGACCCGGTGCAGAGCCTGCACGGCGGCGCGGGAGAATAGCCCCATGAGTGACGACGCCCCCACCACCGAGGCCGCCAGGATCCCGAACAAGGGCAAGCTGGCCAAGGACCTGAACGAGGTCATCCGCTACACCCTGTGGTCGGTCTTCAAGCTGAAGGACGTGCTCCCCGAGGACCGGGCCGGTTACGCCGACGAGGTCCAGGAGCTGTTCGACCAGCTCGCCGCCAAGGACGTCACCGTCCGCGGCACCTACGACGTCTCGGGACTGCGCGCCGACGCCGACGTCATGATCTGGTGGCACGCCGAGACCAGTGACCAGCTCCAGGAGGCGTACAACCTCTTCCGCCGTACGAAGCTGGGCCGCGCCCTGGAGCCGGTCTGGTCGAACATGGCGCTGCACCGGCCCGCCGAGTTCAACCGCTCGCACATCCCGGCGTTCCTCGCCGACGAGACGCCCCGCGACTACATCAGCGTCTACCCCTTCGTGCGCTCCTACGACTGGTACCTGCTGCCCGACGAGGACCGCCGCCGGATGCTCGCCGACCACGGCAAGATGGCCCGCGGGTACCCCGACGTCCGCGCGAACACGGTCGCCTCGTTCTCGCTCGGCGACTACGAGTGGCTCCTCGCCTTCGAGGCCGACGAGCTCTACCGCATCGTCGACCTCATGCGCCACCTGCGCGCCTCCGAGGCCCGGATGCACGT
Source organism: Streptomyces sp. NBC_00386 (assembly GCF_036063235.1). NCBI lineage: Bacteria > Bacillati > Actinomycetota > Actinomycetes > Kitasatosporales > Streptomycetaceae > Streptomyces > Streptomyces sp. NBC_00386. The sequence goes on along the minus strand of NZ_CP107950.1, from coordinate 2,474,605 downwards.
CCGCGAAGAGGTCCCGTTCTACACCGGCCGCCGCAAGGACGTCGCCGAACTGGTCGCGGGCCTCGCCTGACCGTCCCGGCCGGGTTCGGTCCGACGGTCCCGTGAGCAGGCGGGCGCCCCTCCGGGGGACGCCCGCCTGCGGCTTCTCCGGAGCCGGTCAGTGTGCCCGGGCCACCGGTTCCCGGTGCGGTGCGCACCCCGCGTTCCGCCCGGGGAGCCGGCCCTCCAGCAGATAGGCGTCCAGATAGCCGTTGACGCAGGTGTTGGGGCCGCCCGCGATCCCATGGGTGCCGGCACCGTTCTCGGTCACCAGCACCGAGCCCCACAGCCGTCGCTGCAACTCCTTGGCACCCTCGTACGGCGTCGCCGCGTCCCGCTCGGCGGCGAGGATCAGCGTCGGCGGCAGCTCCCCGGGCAGCGTCCGGACGTCGAGCGGCTTCTGCCGGGGCGCGGACCAGTACGCGCACGGCAGGTTCATCCACACGTTGTCCCAGGTCTCGAACGGGGCGGCCCGCGCGAGACGGGTGTTGTCGCGGTCCCAGGTGCGCCAGTCGGTCGGCCAGGGCGCGTCGTTGCACTCCACGGCCGTGTAGACCGCGTTGCCGTTCTCCTGCTCGGCGGCGGCCTCCGGGTGCGGTCCTGCCAGCTGGATCAGCGGCTTCGGGTCACCCTTCAGATAGGCGGACAGCGCCAGCGCGCGCTGCGGCCAGTAGTCGTCGAAGTACCCGGCCTGGAGGAACGCGCCCTGAAGCTGGGCTGGTCCCACCGTGCCGCCCGCCGGGGAGGCGGCGAGCCGGGCCCGCGCCTTCTCGTAGGAGCGCCGCACCTCCTCGGACGTGCGGCCCAGCTTGTACACCTTGTCGTGCCGGGCCATCCACGCGCGGAAGTCGGCCCAGCGGATCTCGAACGCGGCCGACTGGTCGAGGTTGTTGCCGTACCAGATCTTCTCGGGGTCGGGGTTCACCGCCGAGTCGAAGACCATACGGCGTACGTGCGAGGGGAACAGCGTCGCGTACAGGGCACCGAAGTAGGTCCCGTAGGAGGCCCCCATGAACGTCAGCTTCCGCTCGCCGAGCGCGGCCCGCAGCACGTCCAGGTCACGGGCGTTGTTGAGCGAGGTGTAGTGGCGCAGGGCGGAGCCCGAACGCCGGGCGCAGCCGCGGGCGTACGCCTTCGCCTCCGCGATCCGCGCCTTCTTGAACGACTCCGAGGGGACCGCCGGGGCCTGGAGGAGCGGCTTCGGTGGGTGCTCGGGGTCCCGGCAGGACAGCGGCGCCGACCGGTCTACGCCGCGCGGGGCGTAGCCGACGAGGTCGTACGCGCCTCCGATCCGCTTCCACGCGGGCAGCATGCCGATCAGCGGGAAGTACACGCCGGAGGCGCCGGGGCCGCCGGGGTTGTACACGAGAGCGCCCTGGCGCGGCACCTTGTGCCTCGCGTTGTGCGGATCCTTGCCGGTGGCCTTCACCCGGCTGACGGTCAGTCTGATCCGCTTGCCGTCGGGGAGCGCGTAGTCGAGGGGCACCGTGACCGTGCCGCACCGGAGGCCGGACGGCAGATGCTCCTCCTTGGGACACCTGCCGAAGCGGATGCCCGCGGCGGCGGCGCGCTGGGCGGCGACGGCGGTGCCGCGCGTCTCGGCGGAAACGAACGGGCTCGGCCAGGCCGGCGCGCCTCCCGCCGGAGCGGCGACGAGGCCGGTCAGCAGCAGGGACCCCGCGGTTCCGTGGAGGACGGCAGCTCTCATCGCGAATCCCTTCGGCGCACGGCAGCGACAGAAGGGATGCTTCGGGCGGCGGCCGGCGAAGTAAAGCACCGCCCGCCGGTGTCGGCGCCAATGACCCCGATGCGCCCCCTGGAGCACCTTCCAGCCCCCCCCGGGCCCGCGGACCCGGCCCTGTCCGCGGGCAGGGCCGGACAGCGCTGGTGAGCCCCCTCCCGTCAGGAGGTCTCGCGGTCGCGGTGTGTCAGGGCCGCGCGCAGTTCCGGCTCGCCGATCGCGCGGATGCCGCGTACGGCGACGGAGGTGAGGTACGTACGGTCGTCGCCGGACGCGTCGGAGTGCCTGGCCAGGGTGCCGAGCAGCCGCTGTCCGGCCGGGGAGGCCCAGCGGGTGCAGGGGTGCACCTCGATCCGGGCTATGGCGAGACAGCTCAGCGTCAGGATGAGCGGGAGCAGGAACCAGACGGCCACCGGGACGTCGCTGCCCGGGGCCTGGCCCGGCAGCAGCAGGGCCACCACGCCCAGCGCGAGGACCGCGGCCGCGGCGGCCCGGACCTGGCGGACGGCACCCGCGACGTCGGTGCGGGCCCCGTCGGGGACGGCGAGGCCGGCCGCGACCAGGCGGTCCGCGAGACGGCGTACCGAGTCGGCGGCGGCGGTGGCCGCCCGCAGGGGTGCTATCCGGGACTGGCCCTCGGCTCCGATCGCCCTGATGACCGAGCGCTCCATGTCGTCGCGACCGCGCGGGTCGACGACCGTGGCCCAGCCGGTGTGCGCGAGCAGCAGGCGACGCTGGCGGGCCATCGACACCAGGGTCAGGTCGGCCACCCGGACCGGTCCGCCGGACAGGAACGCGGCCTCGTACAGCGTGAGGTCGTGCCCGCGCGCGGCGTCGACGTCGAGGGACGCGGCGTGGACCGCGGCCAGACACAGCCGGGTGCAGGAGACGCCGGCCGCCAGCCAGGCGAGGAACAGGAGAAGGACCCAGAACATGGCGTTTTTCTATGCGATGTGGCCGGTGGGCACCATGCTCCACTCACGATGTGGGACGGAGCCGTTCCCGGTATGTGACGTTCCGTTTGTCGCGGACCTCGGCGAATCGGTGCCCCCACGTGCTCAACTCGTATGAGTCGGGCCGCTCTTGAGGGCCTGGTGGTACCCGACGGAGTCGAGTTCGAGCTCGGACACCATTCGGTGGCGTCGGCGGACGGCGCCGGTCGTTCAGGAGGTCGGGGAGGGGTTGGGGCGGGTGGCGGCCGGAGGGAGCGGGTAGCCCGAGGACGGGGTCACCGGGAGGGGTGACGACGGGGACGGGACCGGGCCGGGCGGTGCGGGGGAGCGGGTGAGCGGCGGCGGGCTCGCGGTGGCCGCGTCCTCGGCGAGCGCGTCGAAGTCCACGTATCCGGTCGCTTCCAGGACCTTGATGTGGTCGAGCACGGTGGTGTTCGCGTCGTCGGCGAGATCCCGTACGAGCGAGTTCCGGGTGTTCGCGCGGACCTGGGCGACCATGGCGAACACCTTGCCGTGCGCCGCGCGCAGGATGTTCGCGAAATCCTGGTCGTACCGCGTGCCGTGCGCCGCGCTGAGCGTGGACAGCCACTGACGCTGCTGCGGATTGGGCTGGCTGGGCAGTTCCAGGCTGAGCCGCGCGGCGACGCTGCGGACACGGGCGTCGAGGAACGTGTGCCCCTCGATGAGGTGCTGTCCGGCCGTCCGTACGGCCTGGGTGGTGCCGCGCTCCTGGGCCTGCTGGCCGGCGGGCAGCTCCCACAGACCGGCCAGCCGGACCCTGGTGACGAACTCCCGGTCCAGGGCCGACAGCGGACCGTAGGGGGTCGGCACGGTCTGGGAGTTCAGGGTGTCCAGGCCGGTGCCGGCACGGTCCGCGTACGACCAGATCGGAAAGGCCAGCGCGACGAGGGTCGCCAGCAGCGCGGCGACGATGAGCCCTGTTCCACTGACGAGTCCGGTGCGGTTGTCGGATCGCATGGTGCCTCCTGTTGCGGCACCGCACGCTAATGCGCTTCGGGTGCGGGTTGGCATGCTACGGGGGGCTCTACGCCAACTGCCGTACACGAAGAACGGATCGGGCTGAGGGGAGAAGGTATCGGTTGTGGCGGTTCGCGCGTATGCCAGAACACCCCGAAGCGACCGAAACGGGGTGCACACATGACCTTCACAAGCGGAGGTGTTACTCCGGGCACACTCCGCGGGTGAGGTGTGTCGGGGTGCCCGGTCCAGGCGGCGCGCCGTGGCCGGTGGCGCGCGGCCGCGCGTCGGCGGGAACCCGCCCGGCACGCCCGCTCAGCGCCGGAGCAGCACCCGGCGGGTGGCCCGGGCCAGCCGGGCCGCGGGACGCCCGGACAGCGGGGCCGGACCCGATCGTTCCAGCCACCAGTCGCGCAGCCGCCGCGTGTCCGCGTCCTCCGGGAGTCCCGTGAGCAGCAGGTGTTCGGCGAAGTCCAGGGCGTCCCGGCGGTAGCCCCCGGTCATCGGACGCCGCTGCGCGTACGCGAGGAACGCCGGCCGGTAGGTGTCGGCCAGGATCTCCGGCAGCTCCGGGGCCACCTTCGCCACGACGTCCGCCCGCTTGGCGGCGAGGGCGCGCGCCTGCACCCCGAGGCGGACGCGGTCGAAGCCCTCGGGGGCGGGGGTCCCGGCGACGAGCGCGGACAGCAGGGCGGCCTGCGCCAGCGCCACCCGCTGACGACGGGCGTCGTCGGTGCCCGCGCGTGAACCCGGTCCGTCCGGTGCGGCCTCGGCGTCACCCGGGGTCCGGGACGCCGTCGTGGTGATCGCGGGAGCGGTCGGCGAGGTGTCCGGACTCCGCGTCGGCTCCGTTTCCGCCCCCGCCTCCCCGGCGGCCGGGGAGGCGGCCCGGCAGCCCACCAGGGCCGCCGTACCCCGCTCCGCCGCCCGGGCCGCGGCCTTCGCGGTCTCCCGCGTTCCCCGGGTCGCTGCCTTCGCCGTCTCCAGCGTTCCCCGGATCGAGGTCAGCTCCCGCTCCAGTTCGGCCGGTCCGGGGAAGTTCTCGTCGCGTTCGAGGAGGACCCCCGGCGGGGTCACCCGGGACGCGAGGTCGGCGAGGATGTCGAGCACGGGCCGCGCGACGGGATGGGCGTGGCTGTCGTGCCATACGCCGTCACGCTCGAAGCCTCCGGCGACGTGGACGTAGGCGATCGCCTCGACGGGCAGTTCGTCGAGCGCCTTGGCGGGGTCCTCGCCGCGGTTGACGTGGTTGGTGTGGAGGTTGGCCACGTCGATGAGCAGCCGGACACCGGTGCGGTCGACCAGGTCGTACAGGAACTGGCCCTCGGTCATCTCCTCGCCGGGCCAGGAGATCAGCGCGGCGATGTTCTCCACGGCGAGCGGGACGGGCAGCGCGGCCTGAGCGGCGCGGACGTTCTCGCACAGGACGTGCAGCGCGTCCCGGGTGCGGGGAACGGGCAGCAGGTGCCCGGCCTCCAGCAGTGGCGACGCGGTGAGCGGGCCGCCTGCCCGGACGAACGCGATGTGTTCCGTGACGAGGGGCGAGCCCAGCGCCTCGGCGCGTTCCGCGAGTGCGGTGAGCCGCGCCTCGTCGGGCCGGTCGGCGCCGCCGAGGCCCAGGGAGACGCCGTGCGGCACCACCGTGATCCCCCGCTCGCGCAGCCGCAGCAGCGACTCGGGGAGATGACCGGGGCACACGTTCTCCGCCACGGCCTCGACCCAGTCGATGCCGGCCATGTTCTCCACGGCCTCGGCGATCTCCGGCCTCCACCCGATGCCCGTACCCAGCCGCCCCGGCTCCCTCATGTCCCCTCCTCCGTCACGGCCTCGGCCGTGCCCCGCCCCTACGTCGCTCCCCACGACGGCCGGTGCACCGGCGTGACCAGGTCATGGCCCCGGGGGCCGGGACCGAACCCCCCGGGGCGGACGTTCAGAGCAACATTTGAGGTTTCGCGGGTTCACGCCCGGCGGCCCGGCGTCACGCGGATGGGCAGCGGACGACCGCCCCGCGCGGGTTCACGCCCGGCGCCGGTCCCTGCCGATCGGTCATTTCGGGCCACAACGGTGAACGAGAGGGCGTCAATTGGCCTGAAAGCCCTCCCGCGTCCTTCGTTCGGGGGCTGGTAACGCCAACTTCCGTTTCCCTAAGATGTATTGCCGGTCGGGCCGGTCAGGCCGGCCGACACTGATCTGGGGGAACGATGCAGCCTGGCGAGCAGCTGACCACGTCGATCGATGCCACGGTGCCCACGGCCGCGCGCATGTACGACCACTACCTCGGCGGCAAGGACAACTACGCCGCCGACCGGGCGGCCTGCGAAGAGCTGGACAAGGTCGTACCCAGCACGCGCGCGCTCGCCCTGAACAACCGGCGCTTCCTCCAGCGGGTGGTCCGGACGCTGGCGGACGGCTACGGGATCAGGCAGTTCCTCGATCACGGATCCGGCCTGCCCACCCAGAACAACGTGCACCAGGTCGCCCAGACGGTCGACGAGACCTCCCGGGTGGTCTACGTCGACAGCGATCCGATGGTGCTGGTGCACGGCCGGGCCCTGCTGGACCAGAACGAGCGGACCGCCGTCATACACGCCGACCTGCGGCAGACGGAGGAGATCTTCTCCCACTCCGACACCCGGCGGCTGATCGATCTCTCGCAGCCGGTGGCCGTGCTGTTCAACTCGGTGTTCCACTGCATCCCGGACAGCGAGACCGACGGGCCGCTCCCCGTGATCCGCCGCGTCGCCGAACGGCTGGCGCCCGGCAGCTTCATGGTGATGTGCCAACTGGTCAGCGAGGAAGCCGAGGTCCGCGACTTCGTCACCGGCTTCATGGACACCGCGACGCAGGGGCACTGGGGCCGGGTCCGCCAGGAGAAGGACGTGGAGGAGTTCTTCGACGGCATGGACATCCTCGAACCCGGACTGGTCGAGGTGTCCACCTGGCGCCCGGACACCGACGTCGTGCCGCGCCAGCTCACGCAGGAGTGGATCGAGTTCGGCGGGGTCGGCCGGGTCCGCTAGTTCCGGACCACTTCCGACCTCCCGGCGCCTGCGGCGGGACCCGCTCGCGTGTGCGCGGCGGGACCTGCCCGGCGGGACCCGCCGGCAACGGCCCGGGCCGGGTGTGACGGCCCGTCAGTGCGAGGCGTTGTAGCGCTGCTCCACCGTGCTGCGCAGCAGCGCCAGGGACGCGCGCGGGCTGAGGGCCTCGTCGGCGAGCCGGTCCAGTACCACCCGGTACTCCTCCGTCTCGTCGCGGTCCTCCAGGAAGTTTGCGCTCCTGATGTGCTCCAGGTAGACGATGTCGGGCAGTTCGACGCCACCGAAGCGCAGATAGGTGACGGGGATCGCCGGAGCCGAGGCGTTGGTGACGTCCAACGGCACGATCTGCACGACCACATGGGGGCGCTGTGCCATCTCGATGAGGTGCTCCAGTTGAGCGCGCATCACCTCACGGCTGCCCAGAACGCGCAGCAGGACGGACTCGTCGACGACGGCCCACAGCTGAGGGGCGTCCTCCCGGTTCAGCAGTTCCCGCCGGCGCATGCGCAACTCCACCCGGCGCTGCACCTCGGCGGCGGGCGCCGTCGGCAGCCCGCGTTCCACCACGGCCCGTGTGTAGTCGGGGGTCTGCAACAGGCCCGGAACGTACTGGATCTCGAAGGTGCGGATGATGGTGGCCGCCTCCTGGAGTCCGACCAGCCGGTCGAACCACTCGGGCATCAGCCGCTTGTCGTAGCGCTGCCACCACCCCGGCTCGCCCGCGCGCTTGAGCAGTCTGAGCAGGACCGACACCTGGTAGTCCTCGGTCCCGTACAGGTCGAGCAGCGCGCGGACGTCGCCCTCCGTCGGCGGCCGACGGCCCTTGCCCGCCTCTATGCGCGACAGCTTCGCCGCGCTGAACCCCAGGGAACGCGCCGCCTGTTCCTGGGACAGTCCCGCGTCCTCGCGGGCGCCGGCCAGCTGAACGCCGACCAGCATCTTCAGCAGAGTAGGGGCGGGCTCCTCCCGGCTCAGATACGGTTCGAGGCGGGAGACGCGGGGTGACTCGACGGACATCCTGACTCCCATTCGACCGGCAGAAGACAGCCAAAATTATCGCACTGCCCCGGACTCTGCCGCAGGGGGAGACAGAAGTGGACAATCATCGTTCCGTTTCAACGGAGTTCGGAGCACCGGACGCCTGGATCAGAGCAGGTGGTCGAACTCCCCGTCCTTCGCGCCGGCCAGGAACGCGGCCACTTCCGCGGGGGTGTAGACGAGGGCCGGACCGTCGGGGTCGCGGGAGTTGCGTACCGCGATACCTCCGTCGCCGAGGTCGGCCACCTCGACGCAGTTGCCTTCGGCATTGCTGTGCCTGCTCTTGATCCAGGAGGCGCCCAGCGAGCTCGCCCGCACTCCGTTCGGCACTGATGGCACCAACGCACTCTCCTTGCTGACGTTCCACCAGGGGTGTGTCCGCCCGGCCACCCGGTCGCGGGCTCCGGCCGGACCTCACGTGGCCCAAAACTCTCTCCGGCTTCATGCAATTTCTCGTGCAATTGCACGAAGACGCTGACAGCGTGGATAATAGCCGTGGCGTCAACCTCGTTACCAGGGGCGTGTACTGACGTCGGCTCAGCCGCTCCCCCGGGAGCGTGATCGTCCGGGACGGGCCCTCGGCCCGCCCGCGCACCTGTCACTGTCCGACGCCTTCGGAGGGAGCGGAAATGGCAACACCACTCGGGAATCTGGAACGCGTGCCGTGGGACGAGATCAAGGACTCCAAGGGGTCGGCGGAAGCCATCCCCTTCCTCCTCGACACCGTCGCCTGGGGTGACGCGGCAACGGCCAGGGCGGCACTCCAGGACCTGAGGGAACGAATCTGCCAGTACGGATTCGTCGTGGAGCAGGCGACGGCCGCCACCGTCCCCTTCCTCTGGGAACTCGCCGAACTCCCCCAGGTCACCTGCCGCGTTCAGATAATCCAGCTTCTGAGGGACATCGCGGACGCCCGGCAGTGGGAACGCACGGCCGCCGCCTACCCCAAACTCCTCAACCGCCGGGAGAACTGGGTGGGCTGGGAGCGCGAAGCCCGCCAGGCCGTGCGCGCCCACAGAGGCACCCTCCAGCACCTGCTCGCCGAGCCGGACACCGAACTCGTCCGCGTCACGGCGGAACTCGCCACCACGCTGGCGAAGTAGGGACCGCCGTCAGACCGCCGCATCCGGAACGCTTTTCGGCAGGGCGCCGACGCGGTCGTGCCCCTCGACGGCGACCGTCAGTCCGGGAGCGATCTCCGTGAACCCCGCGTCACGGACCAACGGCAGCTCGGAAGCGCTGAGTTCACTCCAGCGGGCCGGATCGGCCGTGCGCACCGAGAGGGCGAAGCCCGCCTCGCGCCAGGCGATCCGCTCCTTCTCCGACAGCTCCCACCAGGCCAGCTGGGCGCCATGACCCGTCTGCGCCATCGTCTTGCCGGCCGACATGTCGAGTTCCGGGTTCAGCCACAGCACGGGCGCCGCCGGATCGACCGGTGCCGGGGGTTCCGGATCCTCGAGATCCGTACCGGACACCTGGAGCCGTGCCAGGTCCTTGGGCCAGCCGTCCAGCGGTACCGGCGGGAAAACCCGTACCTCCGCGGACCGCCCGGTCACGGTGATGCCGGGCAGAGCCCCGGCCCGCCGCCACTCGGCTCCGCGCGCCCGCCGCACGACCTTGCGGATCCGGGCGTCCTGCCAGTCCCGCATCGCCTGCGCCCAGATGCCGTCCCCGAGCGACCGCTCGTCGCTCAGGATGGTCAGCACGGCCCGGGCCGCGGTCTCCAGCGCGTCGGTGCGCGCCGGGGGAGCGGCCTTCTCGATGTGCACGACCAGCGGCAGCACGAACTGCCGTGCCTGGTCGCGCACGGTGGGCTCGTCACGGAACGGGCTGTCGTCGGCGGGGGTCGGGTCGTCGCTGCTCACGCCCCCAGTCTGCCAGGCGGAAGATCCGTTCCGGACGGACGGTCCGGTTCCGCCCGTCCGGCCGGTGCCCGCGCCGGTCAGCCCGAACACGCGGTGCGCTGTGCCTCCTGCCAGGCGCAGACGGGGCACAGCGTGATCCCCCTGTACGACTCCGGGTACTCGGTCGGTTCACGGCACAGCACGCACTCCGCGTACGGCGGCCCGGCCTGCTCCGCCGCCGGGTCGAGGGCTTCGCGGGAGTCCAGGCCCGGCCCGTCTCCGCCGGTCGCGCAGTGGTCGTCGCTCATGCCTCCACCTTATGAGGAGCGGCGCACCGACGTCCCCGGCCGGTCCCGTCGAGCAGATCGACGCCGCGCGATGCGATCCGCCGCCCGGCGCGGTGCAGGACCTCGTCGGCCGGCCGGGGGTCGAGACGGCGCCCGTCGCGCAGGCGCAGGGCGATCAGACCGGCGGCCGCCTCCCGGGGACCGATCGCCGCCTGGTGGGGGACCAGGCGGGCGGCACGCACCCGGGCACCCAGGCTGCCCTCGTCCGGGGCGGCGAGTTCGGCCCGGATCCCCTGGTCGCGGCAGCGGCGTACCAGCCCGGCCACCTGTTCGGTCTCCGCCCCGGACACAGACAGGGCCACCAGTTGGGTAGGGGCGAGCCGGAAGGGGAACGCGCCACCGTGCACCTCGGGAGCGCGACCCGAGGCCGAACTCCCCCTCGTCCGCGCGGGGCTACCCCGCGGGTGTCTCCGGCTCCGCGCGTTCTGCCGCGGTCGTGGACCGGTCCGCGTCGTTCCCGTACTCGTCGGGATTCCCCGAATCCTCGGGTCCCTCCGGCTCCACGGGCACCCTGGGCTCACCCAGGATGCCGAACGTGTCCGGGATGCCGAGCCCGTCCGTGTCCGCGAACGCCTCCGGAAGGCCGAGAGCCTCCGGCACTCCGTTGATCCGCTCCGGCGGGGCGGGAGGCTCGACGGGCTCGACCGCCGGCTGCCGCTCCTCGGCGGTCGGCGCTTTCGGCTGCCGCTCCCGCTGCGACTCCGTCACCACCGGTGGCTGTCCCGACTGGGCTCGTTCCAGGAAGCGCAGCAGTTCGACCGGGAAGGGCAGGACGAGGGTGGAGTTCTTCTCGGCCGCGACGGCCACCACCGTCTGGAGCAGCCGCAGTTGGAGCGCGGCAGGCTGTTCCGACATCACCTCGGCGGCCTGCGCCAGCTTCTTGGACGCCTGAAGTTCCGCGTCCGCGTTGATGATCCGGGCCCTGCGTTCACGGTCGGCCTCGGCCTGGCGGGCCATGGACCGTTTCATCGTCTCGGGCAGCGACACGTCCTTGATCTCGACCCGGTCGATCTGCACGCCCCAGCCGATCGCCGGGCTGTCGATCATCAACTCCATCCCCTGGTTGAGCAGTTCGCGGTTGGACAGCAGGTCGTCCAGGTCGCTCTTGCCGATGATCGAGCGCAGCGAGGTCTGCGCCATCTGGGAGACCGCGAAGCGGTAGTCCTCGACCTTGATGACCGCGTCGGCCGCGTCCACCACCCGGAAGTAGACGACCGCGTCCACCCGGACCGTCACGTTGTCCCGCGTGATGCCCTCCTGGGCCGGCACGGACAGGGTCACGATCTGCATGTTGACCTTGCGCAGCCGGTCCACGAACGGCACGACCATGGTGAAGCCAGGGGGGCGGACCTCCCCCGCGAGCCGCCCGAGGCGGAGGACGACGCCGCGTTCGTACTGCTTGACGACCCTCGCACCGGCCGCGACGTAGACCACACCGGCGGAAGCGGTCACCGCGATCGCCGCGATGAGTTCCTGGATCATCAGGACCACCTTCCGGGCCGCCCGATTTACCTGATATTTCCACTTTACGTCGCGGGGGCGCGGTCTTTGGCGGGCCCGCCCGCGGGGAAGAGGGCGGGCGGGGCGCCGGGAAGGGCGTTCGGTGGAGTGCCTGGAACCGGGCCCCGTGGAGGGTGGGTGCGGTTGGTGCCGCCCCGCTCTTCGCGGGGAGGATGTGCAAGGAGGGCGGATCCTAGGATCCGTCGCCCTCCACGAGCCCCTTCGCGTCGCGGGCGAGCGCGGTCAGCCGTGAGATCGCGCGGAAGTACTTCTTGCGGTAGCCGCCGTTCAGCATCTCCTCGCTGAACAGCCGGTCGAAGGGCATTCCGGAGGCGAGGACCGGTACCTCGCGGTCGTACAGCCGGTCGGCGAGCACGACGAGCCGCAGTGCCGTCGACTGGTCCGGGACGGGCTGGACGTCGGTGAGGCAGACCGCCTTGATCCCGTCCGTCAGGGCGCCGTACCGGCTGGGGTGGACGCGGGCGAGATGGCCGAGCAGGTGCGGGAAGTCGTCGAGGGACGCGCCGTCGGTGGCGTACGCGGCCTTGGTGACCTGCTCGTCGGAGAACGGGGCGGGCGCCTCGGGCAGCCCGCGGTGGCGGTAGTCCTCGCCGTCGATGCGCAGCGAGCGGAAACGCGCGGACAGGCCCTGGATCTCCCGCAGGAAGTCGGCGGAGGCGAACCGGCCCTCGCCGAGCTTGCCCGGAAGCGTGTTCGAGGTGGCGGCGAGCGCCACGCCCGCGTCGACCAGCTTGCCGAGCAGGGTGGAGACGAGGACGGTGTCGCCCGGGTCGTCGAGTTCGAACTCGTCGATGCACAGGAGGCGGTGCCCGGAGAGGGTCTGCACGGTCTTCTGGAAGCCGAGCGCGCCGACCAGGTTGGTCAGCTCGACGAAGGTGCCGAACGCCTTGAGTGCGGGCTCCGCCGGGGTCGCGTGCCACAGCGAGGCCAGGAGGTGGGTCTTGCCGACGCCGTAACCGCCGTCCAGGTAGACACCCCGGGGACCGGCCGGCGTCTTCGGGGCCTTGCCGCGGCCGAACAGCCTCCGCTTGGGCGTACCCACGGCGTGCGCCCCGCCGAGACCCCCGGCGAAGGCCTCCAGGATGCCCACGGCCTCGATCTGGCTGGGCTGGTTCGGGTCCGGGATGTACGTGGCGAAGCGGACCGAGTCGAAGCGCGGCGGCGGCACCATCTCGGCGACGAGCCGGTCGGCGGCGACGTGCGGCTCGCGGGCGCACAGGGACAGCGGGGCCGCTTCGGCTATCGGGTCGATCGCGGAGGCGGTGGAGGTGGACGACACGGTTCCCCACTCTATGCGCCGTGCCAGACTGCACGTCATGCGACGCCTGTTCCCTGTGACCTACGAAACAGCAGCCGAGGCTTCTGGCAAGGCCTTGGAAGCGGATGCGACGGAACGCGAGTGGGAGCTCGGGGAACTGGCGGAGGCGTACGCCTATCCCGAGGTCCGGTGGCCCTGGCTCCGGGCCAACATGGTCTCCACGCTCGACGGCGCCGCCCAGCACGACGGGCGCTCGCAGCCCATCTCGAACGCCACCGACATGAGGATCTTCGGTGTGCTCCGGGGGCTCGCGGACGTCGTGGTCGTCGGCGCGGAGACGGTGCGGCAGGAGGGCTACCGGCCGGCCCGCGCGCGTGAGGCCTTCGCGGCGCTGCGGGAGGCCGCCGGGCAGGGCCCCGCGCCCGCGATCGCGGTGGTCACGGCGAGCCTCGACCTGGACTTCTCGCTGCCGCTGTTCACCTCGCCCCTGGTGCCCACGCTGGTGCTTACCGGTGCCGCGGCGGCACCGGACCGGGTCGCCGAGGCCGAGCGGGCGGGTGCGCGGGTGGTGATCGCCGGGGACGGCATGGGGATCGATCCCGCGCGTGCCGTACGGGCCCTGGGCGACCTCGGGCACACCAGGCTGCTGACCGAGGGCGGGCCGCGGCTGCTGGGCCAGCTGATCGCGGCCGGTGTCCTGGACGAGATGTGTCTGACGCTGGCCCCGATGCTCGCCGCGGGTGACGCCCAGCGGATCGCGGGAGGGCCCTCGGTGCCGGTTCCCCAGCAGTTCGGACTGGTGTCCCTGCTGGAAGAGGCCGGGTTCCTGTACAGCCGGTACGGTCGGTCCGACCGACAGTCGGAACAGTAGATTCCGTTTCTCTTCGACCGGGCACACTAATTCGCGCAGTACCCGTGCTGTCACGGGGCAGGATGGTTTCCGCAGGGGGCCGGGACGGCCCACGGACGAGAAGGGCGCCTGTCGTGTTCACGAGCGTATTGATGATCGAGAAGGCCCTGACGTCCGCCGACGTGGAGTTCGTCACCACCTTGCACGGTGACGAGACGGTCGCCTTCCACGTGCTCCTCCAGCCCCGGGGCGACCAGGCGGACCGGCTGCTGCGGGCCATCGACGACGTCGCGATGGGCGAGCTCGACGAGGCGACCCGCGAGGGCGAGACGCCGGAGGGCGAGGAGGCCGCGAGCCAGGGCGAACGGGCGCTGGAGGTGTCGCTGGTGGCGCTGCGCGGTTCCGGCAGCACCGCCGAGGGCCGGCTCATCGAGGACCACCCCCTCGACGCGCTGAAGACCTTGGTCGACGAGGTGGAGGCCGACGAGGTCATCGTGCTGACCGACCCCCACTACGTGGAGGAGTTCTTCCACCGCGACTGGGCCTCCCGGGCCCGCCACAAGGTGGGCGTGCCGGTCCTGAAGCTGTTCTCGCACAGCAAGGCGTGAGCCGGCTCCCGGTGCCGGGGACCGGCGTGAGCGGGCTCCCGGTTCCGGGGACATGAGAGCGGCCCGGGCGCGAGTCCCCGGGCGCCCGGGCCCGTCCGCCGGTGTCCCTTGTGAGGCGCTGTCCGTCGCACCCAATAGGCTGGGCCCGCGTTCCCCTCGGGAGAACGCGCCCACCTTCGTACCGGATCTTGGGGAGATACACGCATGGCACCCGGCCTTCCTACCGCGATGGACCGACCGCACTTCATCGGCATCGGCGGCGCCGGGATGTCGGGCATCGCGAAGATCCTCGCGCAGCGTGGAGCCCAGGTGGCGGGCAGCGACGCGAAGGAGTCCGCCACCGCCGAGGCGCTGCGCGCGCTGGGCGCCACGGTCCACATCGGGCACGCGGCCGGCCGCCTCGCCCCCGACGCCACCTGTGTCGTGGTCTCCTCCGCGATCCGCGCGGACAACCCGGAGCTCGCCCGCGCGGCCGAGCTCGGCATCCCGGTCGTCCACCGCTCGGACGCCCTCGCCCGGCTGATGGACGGCCTGCGCCCGATCGCGGTCGCCGGCACGCACGGCAAGACGACCACCACCTCGATGCTGGCCGTGTCCCTGTCCTCGCTCGGCCTCGCCCCGTCGTACGCCATCGGCGGCGACCTCGACGCCCCCGGTTCGAACGCCCTGCACGGCGAGGGCGAGATCTTCGTCGCCGAGGCCGACGAGTCGGACCGCAGCTTCCACAAGTACGCGCCCGAGGTCGCGATCATCCTCAACGTCGAACTCGACCACCACGCCAACTACGCGTCGATGGAAGAGATCTACGAGTCCTTCGAGACGTTCGTGGACCGCGTCACCGAGGGCGGCACGCTGGTGATCTCGGCGGACCACGAGGGCGCCCGCGAGCTGACCCGCCGTGTCACCGGCCGTGGGGTGCGCGTCGTGACGTACGGCGAGTCCGCCGACGCGGACGTCCGGGTGCTCTCCGTGGTCCCGCAGGGCCTGAAGAGCGAGGTGACGGTCCTGCTGGACGGCGCCGAGCTGACCTTCGCGGTCTCGGTCCCCGGCCGCCACTACGCGCACAACGCCGTGGCGGCGCTGGCCGCGGGGGTCGCCCTGGGCATCCCGGCCGCCGAGCTGGCCCCCGCGCTCGCCTCGTACACCGGCGTGAAGCGCCGCCTCCAGCTCAAGGGCGAGGCGGCCGGCGTCCAGGTCGTCGACTCCTACGCGCACCACCCGACCGAGATGACCGCCGACCTGGAGGCCATGCGCGCCGGCACCTCGGGCCGCATCCTCGTGGTCTTCCAGCCGCACCTGTTCTCCCGCACCCAGGAGCTGGGCAAGGAGATGGGCGAGGCCCTGTCGCTGGCGGACGCCTCGGTCGTCCTGGACATCTACCCGGCCCGCGAGGACCCGATCCCCGGGATCACCAGCGAGCTGATCATCCAGGCCGCGCGGACCGCGGGCGCGGAGGTGACGCCGGTCCACGACAAGGCCGAGGTCCCGTCCGCCGTCGCGGGAATGACGAAGCCCGGTGATCTCGTTCTCACCATGGGCGCCGGCGACGTGACGGATCTCGGACCCGAGATCCTCGCCCGCCTGGCCGAGTGACCGTGGCCCCTCAGTGGGCCTCCTTGAACGTGAGGGGTTGAGCTTCATGTCGTACGACATCGAAAAGCCGGACGAGCAGTGGCGCGCGGAGCTGACCCCGGCCGAGTACACGGTGCTGCGCAAGGCGGGCACCGAGCCCGCCTTCACCGGTGAGTACACCGACACCAAGAAGAAGGGCGTCTACTCCTGTCGCGCCTGCGGCGCCGAACTCTTCACCTCCACGGAGAAGTTCGAGTCGCACTGCGGCTGGCCGTCCTTCTACGACCCGAAGGACTCGGACGCCGTCGAGCTGATCCAGGACCGTTCGCACGGAATGGTGCGGACGGAGGTGCGGTGCGCCCGCTGCGGGTCGCACCTCGGCCATGTGTTCGATGGTGAGGGGTATGCGACGCCGACGGACCAGCGGTACTGCATCAACAGCATCTCGCTGCGGCTGACGCCGGACGAGGGCTGACCCTCCCAGGGCCCTGAGGGGCGACGGTCCAGGTCGCCCGGACCTGTCAGTGTGCCGTTCCCGGAGCGGCTCTGATGTGGGCCGTGAGGTGCTGAAGGGTGGTCCAGGCCCCGGGCGAGGTTCCGTCGCCGATCGGGTAGTGCAGGGCGGGTTCGGCGGCGGGGCCGAGCTGGACAGGGGTGGGGCCGAGGGGCGGGCTGAGGGCGTGGGCGAGGCCGACCGCCCTGAGCTCGCCGGGGCCCAGCGTGAATGTGTGGGGTACGGGCGGGGCTTCGAAGTGTGGGGGAACGGTCAGATCGCGACGGGCGGCGCGAAGTGACGTCAGCATGCTGGCCAGGGCGTGCTCGGCGCAGAGAGTCTCGGCGAGAAGTCCGATCCTGTCCAGGGGCGGGGTCTCGTCCTCGCCGTAGCCGAGAGTGAGGATGATGTCCTCCTCGACGCCGGCGGGGGTGCGGGTGACGCGGACGGTCGCGATGGCCGGGCGGTCCGGATGGCCGACGGCGATGAGCCAGGTCGGTCGGGGTGCGCGATCGCGCGCGAGGTCGGTCAGCCGGCGCGTCGACCAGGGAAGGCTGACGGGTTCGGCGGTGCTCCATCCGGCAGGTGGGGCACCGGTGAGAGCGCGCCAAGCGGCTTCCAGCGCCCGGCCGAGGACGAGATCCTCGTCGGCGGGGTGCCGGGTACGCAGGGAGAGGACGAGCTGGCGTTCGCCGGTGCCGGCGGTGGTCGTGAAGGCTTCCGCGACGGAGGCCGTGCCGTTCTCCCCGAGAACGGGGGTGAAGATGCCGCCCTTCCAGTGGAGTACGGCGCCGGACAGGCCGTCGTAGAAGCCGTGGTCGGCGTCTTGGACGACCCAGCGGTTGGGATGGCCGGTCAGCGCGATGCGGGTGGGCTGGGTCAGGCGGGTGGTGCACGGGGTGACGATCTGCAGGGCGCGGTCGTCGGCCGTCGCGCCGCGCAGGGCGTCGGAGAGCCAGCTGGTCATGGTGACGAAGGGGCGGTCCTGGATGACCACGGCAGCGTTGTCGGTGAGGACGTCCACTGCCGGAGCCGCCGTGGCGGGGACGGGGACGGCGGAGATGTCCGTGGTGAGCGGGACGACGTCGGTCGAGGCGGCTTCCGGAGGCCAGACCGAGCCGTTCAGGACGGTGGCGAGACGTCCGGCGAAGGAGCCCGCCAGCAGGCCGCCTTCCGCGACGGTGGTGGAGGCGCGGGCCTCGGTCCACCACACCGGGCTGTCGGGGAGACCGGGGCCGGCGCCGAGGAGACGGGCGGTTTCACCGGGGACCTGGATGAGTACGGGGGCCTCGACGGAGACGAGGGGGCGCCCGTCGGGCGCGTGGAGCTGGATGACGGCGCTGTCGGCCAGGGTGCTCACACCGAGGTCTGGGCCTCCGGCGTAGAGACCTGCGAGGAGGGTGCGCAGGTCCGGCATCTTCGGGGTGAGGGCGATGACGTCCTTGGTCATGGAGCGGATCCCGGATCTTCGTCGGCTTCGTCCGTGACGGCGGTCTGGATGAGCCGGTGGTGGCCGCGGCGGACGAGGGTGCCGCGGCCGGGCGGCTGGGCGGAGGCGTACAGGCCGGGGAAGAGCTGGCCCTCGGAGCGGTCACCGGTCATGACGAGGGCGGTGGTGCCGGTCTCGCGCAGGGTGGTCAGCAGCGGTTCGTGCAGGGCGCGGGAGGATCCGGCGGTGCGGCGGGCCATGACGAAGTGGAGGCCGATGTCCTGGGCGGAGGAGATGTACGGCAGGAAGGGTGCGAGGGGTTGCAGACCGGCGGTGGTGAGGACGTCGTAGTCGTCGATCAGGATCACGATCCGCGGTCCGGTGAACGAGGGCTCCGCACCGATCGCGTCGGGGTCGGCGGTCTCCGGCAGACGCTTCTCCAGCTCGGTCGCGATGCCCGTGGCCAGGGCGGCGGCGAGCTTCGCGTTGTGGGCGTAACCGCCGCGGTACGGCTCCGGAACGACGCCGCGCAGGCTGCGGCGCGGGTCGAAGACACCGAATACCAGCTCCTCGTCGCCGTACCGGGCCACGAGTTGCCGGACGATCAGCTTCAGCAGGTTGGTCTTGCCGCACTCGCTGTCGCCCAGGACCAGCAGGTGCTGATCGCTCCCGAACAGGTCCAGGAGGACCGGGGCGAGCGCGTCCTGGTCCACGCCGATGGGAATCGTCCCTGGCGCGGTGGCCGGTGAGGGGAGTTTCGCCGCGGGAAGCCGCGCCGGAAGCACCCGGACGGGGGCGGCGACGTCGCCGTGCCAGCCCGCACGGATCGTGCGGGCGGTCCGCTCCAGGGTGGCCGCGAGGTCGTCCGTGCGGGGGCGGTCGTCGATGCGGGGCAGCGCGACCTGCGCGAACAGTTTCCCGTCGGTCAGCACTCGGCCCGGCACATCGGGTGCGAGCGTCGCTGACAGCTTGCGGTCGATGGACGAGTCGGCCGGGTCGTTGAGCCGCAGTTCGACGCGCGTGCCGAACATCGACTGGGTGGCGATGCGGACGTCGTTCCAGCGCAGCATTCCGGCGACGACGTGGATGCCGTAGCCGCCGCCGCGCTTGAGGAGGTCGGCGACGGCGTCATCGAGATGGGTGAACTCGTCGCGCAGCGTGCCGAATCCGTCGATCAGCAGCACGACGTCGGTCGAGCCGAGCTGCGGCAGCCTGCCCTGGGCGCGCAGGTGGCGCAGATGGTCGACGGAGTCGATACCGTACGCGCGGAAGAGCTCCTCGCGCTCGGCGAGCATGGCGCGTACCTCGGCGACGGTACGCGCGGCTCGCTCGTGGTCGGCGCGCCCCGCGATGCCGCCGACCT
Source organism: Streptomyces sp. NBC_00386 (assembly GCF_036063235.1). Taxonomy (NCBI): domain Bacteria; kingdom Bacillati; phylum Actinomycetota; class Actinomycetes; order Kitasatosporales; family Streptomycetaceae; genus Streptomyces; species Streptomyces sp. NBC_00386. The sequence continues at coordinate 2,455,530 of NZ_CP107950.1, read as the reverse complement.
GTGGCAGGCCAGCGAGAGCGGACAGGCCGCCGCCGACCAGGTCGAGGCCGTAGACGGCGACGTCGTACGGGGTGTGGGTGAGGGCAAGTGAGAGGGCGAGGGTACGCAGCAGGGTGGTCTTGCCGGACTGCGGGCCGCCGATGACGGCCGTGTGGCCGCCGGCGACGGTCAGGTCCAGCAGCCAGGGCCGTTGCCACTGCTTGGCCGGGTCGTCCAGAATACCCAGCGGAATGCGCATCGCGCCGTTGCGGTGCGCGAACCGGAGGCCCTCCGGACCGGCTTCGAGGGGGCCGACGGCGGTGGCGAGGGTGACGGCGTCCGGCAACGGCGGCAGCCAGATCCGGCGCACCGGCGGGGCGGCGGTGGCGAGTTGGCCGACCATGACCGACATCACCGTCGGTCCGGTCTCTCGTCTGGTGGCTGCGTGTTCCTCCGCTGCGTCCGCAGGGGATGCGCCGAGCGTGTTGTATGTCGGATACGGCGACGCGAGCGGCTCGTCGTCCTTCTCGTTGTGCGGGTTCGGGCTGCGGTAAGCGCCGGAGACGTACCCCGCCTTGAAGCGTTCGTAGGTGGAGGTGTCGACCTTCAGATAGCCGAAGCCCGGCAGTGGCGGCAGGTTGAAGGCGTCCGTGGTGTCGAGCACGGTGCGCGACTCGTCGGCGGAGAAGGTACGCAGGCCCAGGCGGTACGACAGATACGTGTCCAGCCCCTTGAGCTTGCCGCCTTCGATGCGCTGGCTGGACAGCAGCAGATGGACGCCGATCGAGCGGCCGATGCGGCCGATCGACAGGAACAGATCGATGAAGTCCGGCTTGGCGGTGATCAGTTCGCCGAACTCGTCGATGACGACGAACAGGTGCGGCAGTGCTTCGAGGTCCGGGCGCCGGGTGGCACGCAGAACGGCGTAGTGACCGATGTCGGCGATGTCGCCGGCGTCCTTGAGTACCTGCTGGCGGCGCTTGACCTCGCCGGCGAGGCTGCTGTGGACACGTTCGACGAGCCCGGCCTGGTTCTCCAGGTTCGTGATCACCCCGGCCACGTGCGGGAGGCCGGTGAAGGGGGCGAAGGTGGCGCCGCCCTTGTAATCGACCAGGACGAGCGCCAGGTCCTCGGGGGAGTGGGTCGCGGTGAGCGCGAGGACGAGGGTGCGCAACAACTCGCTCTTGCCGGAGCCGGTCGCGCCCACGCACAGACCATGTGGGCCCATGCCGAGCTCGGAGGACTCCTTCAGGTCCAGCAGCACCGGATCATGGCGGTCCGTCAGGCCGACGGGCACACGCAGGAACGCTCGCTCGCTCCGCGGTGCCCACAGACGCTCGATGTCGAGCGCCGCGGGGTCGTCGATGCCCAGCAGGCCGGGGAAGTCCACGGGCCCGGAGACGGGGGTGCCCTCGGCCGCGGACTCCGCCGACAACCTGAGCGGGGCCAGCATGCGGGCCAGCCCTGCCGCGCTCGCAACGCTGATGGCGTCCGATGAGCCCTGTGCCGCCGGCGACGTGTCGCGCAGGTCCTCCACGGTGATCCGACCGTCGTCGACGGTGACGCGGACCGTCACCTGATCCGGCTCGTGCACGCGCTGCTCCAGCAGGTGCAGCACGGTCACGCCCATGTCCGACAGTTCAACCGCCGTGTCAGGACGGTGCAGTTCGGCTGCCGCCTCGCCGTACACGTCGCTGACGACCAGCAGCCGGTCTGTCATCCGCAGCGCGCCACGGTCCGACAGCCCGCGTCGTACCTCCGCCGCGTAGGAGGCACGCTGACGCAGATCGTGACGGCACAGCGTGGCCAGTTGGGCCAGATCCGGCGAGATCCGGCGGGCGGCGACCGGACCGTCGTGCTCGGACGGATCCAGGACGTGGGGGAGCCACTTGGCCCACTCCCACTCGGCCAGCCTCTCGGCAGGTACGGCGAGCGCGAGGGCCACGTCGTCCGGCGCATGTGCGACCGCGGTGTGGATCAGCAGGGCGTGGGCGACCCGCAGCACCCCTTGGCGGTCCCCCACGATGCTGACGTTTCCCGCCCGGTCCAAAGGCACGGTGAGCGGGAAGTCCGTCGCCGCGGCGAACCTCTCCCGCAGGGCGCGGGCCTCGTTGAGCATGAAGGGGTCCGGAGGAGCCAGGACCCCGCCCGCGCTGTTCTGCCCGACCACCAGTTCCTGTACCGGCACGTTCCCCGTTCCGACCCGTACCTGCAGGAAGTCGGTGTCCTGGCGGCGCCGCTCCCACAACCGGGCCGGATCGCGCACGAGGTCGTACAAGGCCTCGTGCGGCGGGTTGAGCAACCGCGCCCGCCCACGCTGCTCCAGCTCGAGGGAGCCGAGCTCGTCGCGCAGTTCCTCCAGGTATTCGAGATACCGCTCGCGCTGGGTGCGTCGGGTGCGCTGTGCCTTGCCTCTCTGGGACAGGAACAGCGCTGCCGCGCCGACCAGGGCGAAGACCAGGAGGATCGCCCCGAGCGCGGCGAACTGGCTGTTGCGGATGACGGTCATCATCACGACCGAGCTGATGACGCCGGCCATCGGCAGCAATGCGGTCGCCGCGTTGCCGATCTTTCCCTCGGGCAGGTTGGGCGGCGGTTCGATGGTCCGCGGCTGGGACGGGGTGAGGGGGCGGGTGGAGCGCGCGGGCCGGTGGACGAGGTGCTGGGTCACGGACGGGCCCTTTCTCGAACAGGTCCTGAAGCCTGATGTCTGCTCATCGCACTCTCACCGCGCGGTGCATCGCCTCTGCCGCGAGGCGGACGGCGGCGTCCCGGGTGGCCCGGCCCAGCACGGAGGTGTGGATGGGGCCTCCCTGCGCCAGATGCCGGTCGTAGGGGAGCCGTACGACGGATACACCCGTCTCTCGCAGGTGCGTGGCGGCCGTCTTCTCGTCGAGAGTGGTGTCGGGGGAGTTCGCGGACAGTGCCACGACGGTTCCGGCCAGGGCGGAGTGCGGCAGCTGGGCCAGCCAGTCCAGGACCTGCCGGGTGCCGTTGACGCCCTCCGCGGTCATCGGGGCGACCACCACCCGGGCATGGGCGGTGTCCATCGCCGTACGAGCCACATCACCCGGCAGCGTCTCGCAGTCCACCACCGTCACCGCGAAGTAGCGCCGCAGGGCCAGTGTGACCGTGCGGTATGTGCGGACGTCCATCGGCGCGCCGACGCGGCCCTGGCTTGCGGGGAGCAGCCATCCGCCATCGGCTACAGGCACCAAGTAGCCCGTGACGTCGGTGAGTTGCATCGCGGGGGTGAGGATCCGAGCGATGTCGGCGCACGTCCAGCGCACCGATGCGGCGCCCATCCGTACGGGGAGGGTGCCCAGTGCGGTGTCGGCCTCCAGGGTGAGGACGGGGTCGTGTCGGTAGTGGTTGAAGGTGCGGCCCAGCAGGGCGGAGACGGTCGACTTGCCGACCCCGCCCCGGATGGATGTCACGGCGATGACTCGGCCGGTGGTGACCGGCTGCTGCAACTCCTGTGCGAGACGGGTCTCTTCGGCGACATCCCGGGAAGCTGACGCGGCGAGACCACGGAGTGCGCGTCCGGTCCGGCGGGTCACGGAATCGCCGTGCTGGGGCCGGCCCAGGGCGTGTGCCAGGCGAGGGTCGACGGTCGGTACGGACTCCGGGGCGTGCAGCGGAAGACGGGGATCACGGGGCGTCCGAACGGCGGGGTCCGACGACGGCGCGGAGACCTGGGCGGAACCCGGTGAGGCGGTGGATCGTGCGGCCTCGGGGGGCGTCGGCGCCGAGTGCGTCGGTCGAGGCCGTGCCGTGGGCCCGGTCGGCTCGGGGGCGGGACCCGCCGCTTCGTCCGAGCCGTCGTACTGTCCCAACTGCCGTAGTACGTCCTGCTGCCAGTCCTCTCGCTGAGCCATGAAGCCACCCCTACGCGAAGGTGTCGAGCAGACGCCCGTACACACCGAACGCCCCGATGAGGAGCGGAAACAGGGCGATGACTCCCACCGACTCGAGCACATCGCCGAAGCGCCGCAACCGCACCCGCACATGCTCGGCAGGCTGCACGGTCAGCACCAGCAGCGGCACGAGAGCCAAAGTGATGAGCGAGGCCATCGGTCCCGCGGCACCGCGGTGTTCCTGCCAGACATTGAGGAGCCGAACGGTGACCACCGCACCGGCTCCGAGCAGTGCCACGACCTCGGTGACGAGCGGGAAGGCACGTGCCCGCAGCGCCAGAACGGCCGCGGCCACCACGGCGAGCAACACGGTCCATGCCGAAGGCGCCCGCAGTACGAGAACCCCCGCGGTCATGGCTGAGGCGGCCAGGACGATCGTGGCGAGAGCCAGACCGCGATGAGTCGCGGTCAGGGCGGTGCGAACCTGCAGGCGGCTGACGGACATACCGCTCGAGCGCCGGTCGTCCAGCCCGGACAGACCGGATGCCGTGAGCGCGAGTCGCGGCAGCACGCCGAGGGCGACGACCGAGACGACGCTCAGCAGCGCGCCCGCACGGGCCTGCTCCACCGCTGTACCCGCGCCCGACTGGACCGCGAGCGCCGCCTGCCAGCAGACGGCGCAGCCGAACACCGCGACGGCACCGACGAGGCCGGCGCGGCCCAGCGGTGCGAACCAGCCCAGTAGGAGCAGCGCCACCACGAGGGCGAAGGCCATGCCTGCCAGGCGTACCGAGCCGGACCAGGCATGGGCGTCGGCCAGGGTCCATGTCCCGAGCGCGCCGAGGGTTCCCCCGGCGACGAGGAGCGTGGTGGCCAGGCCCCGTTGCGCGGCCCGGCCGAGAAGGCTCCCCGCGAGTGAGCACACCACGGCGACGGCCACCAGAGTGCCGCCCACGGCCAACGGCGCGAACTCCCGTCGGGCCAGGGCGCCGGCCACCGTGGCCCAGCCGACCGCCGCGACTCCGGCGACGAGGCGTCGGGCCGCGGGGCTCCACCGCCATGCCCGAACCTGCGGATCGTCGGCGGCCTCGTCGGTGACGTCGTGCACCACGGGTGCCGCAGGGGCGTCCTCCAGGCGCACGAGCCGCAGGATGGCCCCGTCCGGAATCCCGGCCGATTCCAGCGTGCTGTCGTGCGCCAGCGCGGAACCGTCGGGGGTGACCAGATGCCGTGACTCGGGGCGAGCCGACGGCCGGTCGTCCAGCAGTCGCATCACGTCGGGCAGGAGCAGCCCGACCGGTTCCCTGGAGGGGAGGACGAGATCGACCCGCCTGCGTTCGCCGACCAGGGTGACTCGGCTCAAAGCGGTCCGGCTCGGCGTCGTACGGCTCAGGGACCCCGCAGATATCACGCGTTCGAACCTATCATCGAGTTATCGGGTGGAAGACGGCGAATGCGCCTCGGAAGGCGAGGAAGAGGGCACAGAGGTGCCGTACGGGCTTTTCCCGATGACCCGGTGCGAAACGAACGACCAGCCCACGCATCCGGCGCACAGCACCGCCGCGACAACGATCCCGGCGAACGCCTTGCCCAACCGCTCGTCCACCGAACGCCGTTGCCGCTGCGTTCCGAACAGGACGGCATCCCTCAGCCGCCGACGCCGAACCGACACCGACTCCAGCAATTGGCTGTCGTAGTCCTGGGCTGTCACAGGTATGCGTTGTCCGTTCCGGTTCTCAGGGGGACGGTTCTCAAGTGGGGAACTCGCCGAGCCATCCGTGCTGGAGGAGGTGTTTGGGCAGATAGTCGGACTCGACCTCGATGGGAATGCCCCCGTCGCGGGCCAGGCACGCAAGGGCCAGCGGCCCCAGGGCGATGCTGCCGTCGATGTCTGCCGACCGTTCCTCGTTCAAGGTCCAGTAGGCGCGGTGCAGTTTGAGTGCCTCGGCGAGAGCGGGGCCGAAGCCCTCCTCGTCCCTGCGGACGAAGTGGTAGAAGAGGTTGATCGGCGGATAGAGGATTCCCTGCAGCAGATCCCGGGGAGCGATCCGCGCCACCGCGGGATCCGACGCCTCGAACGCGGCGGTGAGCTTCTCCACCAGTCCCGGTCGCCGCAGCCAGTACGTCTGCAGTGTGTCGACCCAGTGGTAGACGTACTCGTCGTACTGCCCCTCCGGTGCGCGCAGGCGCTCCAGCGGAATCTCGCAGAGCTGCGTCATACGGTCCTGTTCGCGGCAGATGACAGCCAGCCAGAACGCCTGCAGCCAGGTGCCCGCATCAGCGGTGGAGAGGGGGCCGACAGCACGCAAGCTGCGCATCTTGCGGTCGATGCGGCACTCGACGGTGCCGTCGCTCACGCCGGTCACGACAAACAGCGCAGAACCCAGCTGCATCGCCGCGACCGCAGCCTCCCATGTCTCCACCGCCGCTGCCCGCGGGTCGATGACACAGCGGGCTCGCAGGTTCAGGACCGACGTGTTGAACGTTCCGTCGATCGTGGACGCGGACTCCTCGAGCCGATCGATCTTCCCGCCGAGGTGACGGCTGAGCCGTTCCGCGTACTGCTCGGCCTCGGGTCCTGACGGCAGTCCGTGCCGGTCGATTCGTACGGTCACGGAAGGGTCCCCTTGCTGATGTCGAAACGGCGATACTTGTATCCGGTGTATGTACCCGCGTTCTTCTCGCCCTTGACGACCACGTATTCTAGCTTCCCCTCGCTGAGCGCCTTGTCGAGGGTTTCCGCCAGATCGAACTCGCCGCGTTTCTCCATGGCATCGATGATGTCGTAGAAGTATTCCCTGCTTCCCTGGGATACCTGGCGACCGTTCGGAAGGGTACGTCTGCCCAGTTCGGTGGTGGGGCTGCTCTTGGCCTCGATGACGACCACGCGGCCGTCCTCATGCGTCCAGACCTGGTCGAACTGGTCGTTCCCACTCTTCGGGCCGAGGAGGGGCTCATCAGTGAAGCCCGGGTGGCTCTCGGCCATGTAGTGATATCTGGCCGCCGCCTCACCGAAGTCCTCAGCCTTTTCTCCCATCAGGGTGTGGGATTCCTTGTACGCGCCTCGGGCCTCGCCCCACTGCGCAGCCGTATCGATCGTGCCGTGGAGTTCGTGAGCCTTGCCCGTATCCGCCTTCCAGTCCGAGACGAGGTTGTCCCACTTGATGGCGAGATGGCGCGTACGCGCGGCCATTTCCAGAGCATGGCGCCTGGCCTTGGACGTGACGGAGTCGGCCCTCACGGAGATGAAGTCGTCGTCGAGGAAGTGCGGCGCGGGCGGCGCCGGCGCGTCCTTGGCGCGCGTCCAGGGCACATTCTCGGAGGGCCGAGTGAGTTGCGGTGGGGTGTAGCCGCTCTCGTCGTAACGCTCCAGGAGCCTGCGGGTGCCGTCCTTGCGATAGTACTGATCCCGATAACCGGGCTCGTGGTTGGCGCGGTAGACCTGGATCTTCTCGATCTGCTCCAGTGAGAGTGATCCGCGAGGCCCGTAGGGATTGGGTCCCTCACGCATGAAGCCGGGGCGTTCGACGTCCGTGTGCTGACCGGGGGTGTCCCTGTCCGGCCCGCTCACACCGTCCGTTCCGTCGCCCATGGCGTCGTCGCCGCTCCGCCCCAGGTCGTCCAGGCCGTCGCCTCCGTGAGCACCCGCTCCCGTGCCGGCATGGCCGCTGCCGGTCGGCCCGGTGCCGGACCCGGAGGTCCGGGGACCGACGGGATGCGTGGCTCCGCGGCCGCCGGACGCTTCCCCCGCGTGAGCCGTGGTCCCGGGCGTGTGTGAGGATGCGCCGACCGTGGCGGGCTCCCGCGGCTGCGCGGGCGACTCCTCCGGCGTGGACCGCGCGTCCGTGGACGCTTCCCGGCGTGGTGTGTCCCCGATGACGTCGCCGTGCCTGTCGACGGGGATGAACCTGCCGTCCTCGATCACGACTTTGGAGCCGTCACCGAGTTCGATGACACTGTGGACCCGCTGGGCGTCCGCCGAGGCGCCGATGCCGCCGCGGATTCCGGCGGTGAGGTCGGAGAGCTTGGGCAGTGCGCCGACCGCCTTGCCCGTCGCTTTGAGGCCGATGACGACCGGGTCGATGTACTGGCCGACCTTGGCGGCCACGCCGGCGCTCTTGGCGACCGCGCCGGCCTCGCCGCCCTTGGACGCGACGGCCAGGGGGCCGGAGCCGAGGGTGAGACCGTTGAAGACGACCGTCGCCGCGGCACGGGCCGGGTTCTCGCTCCACATGTCCCAGGCGACCAGAGACTTGGCGAAGTCCTTGGCGGCCTTTTTCTGCCGGACCTCGGTGGCGCTCTCCTTGTCCGGGCCGATCGCCCAGTCCATGAGCGCGTCGTAGGGGGTGGCCGTGTACTGGCCGATCCCGCTGACGACGTCCCCCAGATGCCCCCAGGCGTCCCCGGCCGCGTCCGAGCCGTTCCAGCCGACCAGGGTGCCGAGTCCCTTGATGCCGCCCCAGATGTTGTCGACGACGAGCCCGTCCCAGACGAAGCTCTTGGCCCAGTAGCCCACCTCCCACGCGTGGTGGGACTCGCTTTCCGGAGTGCCCCAGGGCGTCTTCTCGGCGTGTTTGAGGACGTCCAGGTCGTAGCCGTACATCACTGTCTTCTTGTCGACGGTGTGGTGGCCGTCGTCGACCACGAACTCCGGGCCGCCGACAAGGGCCGAGATCTTGCCGGCGGCCCGGCGCTCGGCCTCCCGGAAGGCGCTCTCGGCCGCGGCGACACCGTCCATGAGCTCCTGGTGACGGTGGATCTTGTCCCCGTCGTACGTCCAGTCGTCGTCGCCTTCGACACTCTCGACGAACGCGAAGGCGTCCGTCTTGAGCCGAGCGAGCTTCTCGGCGATCGGCCGGGCCTCGACGGAGTACGTGTCCAGCGCGTCCGCGACCGTCTCCAACTGGGCGGCGAAGGTGTCGGCCTTGTCCATCACCGGCCGTGTGGTGGCGAACAGGTCGTCGGCCTCCGGCGCGGTGTAGAAGGCCTCCAGCATCTGGAAGCGGGAGTGCACGTCCATGCCACCGTTGCGGATCCCGATGGCGTCGCTGCGCAGACCGGACGTGTCCTTGTCCAACTGATCGAAGTCGCCGGTGAACTGGGGTATGGCCGAGGGCTCGATCACTTGTCGCCGCCGTCCTTGCCCTTGCCGTCCTGGCCCGGCAGATCGATCCTCGGTGCGCCCAGCGCCTTGTGCTCGGCCTGGCCGGCCATTTCAAGATCTCCGGCCAGGTAGTACGCGGTCGCCTCTCGTGCCCCGTTCACCGACTTCGCCGCCCGCGCGCCGAGGAACAGGACGTCACCCGCGGTCTTCTCGACGAAGACGGCCAACGCCGCGCCGATCGCACCGGTGGGAACGGCTCCGCAGTACGGTCCGCTGACGGTGCCGGCGGAGGTGGCCGCGCTCTCCACATCCGTCCCGTACGCCTTGACGTCCTTGGTCACGTCGTCCATCGCGTCCGCGACCAGCGAGGTCACGAACTCGACGCCGGACGACGAGATGTCCCACCCCGACATGCCAAACCCCCGTGGAAACGTTCCTGCTTACTCCGACGCCGGTCAGCCGATGTTGTCGACGGCCGCCCGTGCCTTGGCCATGGTCGACTGGGCGGTGCCGTCGTTCTGTTCGAGTGTGGTGCGTACGAGGCGGATGATGTCGCGGACCTCGTTCGCGGCGCGGTTCCAGCGGACTTCCTTGCCGTGGTACTCGTCGGCGACACCGTCGGCGGTGAAGTCGGCCATCGCGGCCTGCACCGCGCGGTCGCGGTCGCCGAGGACGCGCTCCAACTGGCCGATGACGCCCTGCAGGCTCCCCTGCACCTCGGTGGAGGCGCCGGTGTCGTACGAGCGCCTGTCCTGGTTCTGCCCCATCGTCATGTTCCCCCTGTGTCTGCTCAACGAGTGCCGAAGCGGGCGGCGTCGAAGTTGGACTGGCCCATGTTCTGACGGGCGTTGTCCTCCTGCTCCAGATCGCCGGAGCCGAACGCGGTGTCCATGCCGCCCTGGCCGCCCAGAATCGCGCCCAGCGACCCGTTCAACGCGCTCGTGATCTCGTCCGTGTGTGCCTTGAAGGAGTCGAACGCGGCCTTGCCCGACCCGTTGAACTTCCCCTCCAGCGGTTCCGCCGCCTGGACCAGCCACTGGATCAGCGTGCCCAGGTCCTCCGTCGAACCGACCGTGCTCCTGCCGAGATCCGCCAGGGTCGACGACTCCATGTCGAACTTCATCCACCCGCCCCCGTGTCGGTCATCCGTGTATGTCACGACAGTTCACTTGTTCGATAGTCGTGACGTCCGTGCGTGCGGAACGGTTCCCGTGTGCCCCGCACGCCTCTCGGTGCGCCGAACATCCTCTCGTTTCGCGCGTTGCAGGCGCAATCGAGTAACGCGCGAAGTGGCTTGATCTGCCCATGAGTTGTCTCACCGCACCGGGCTGCGGCGGCTGTTGCTCTGTCAGGACCGGCGCGTGTGCCGTCCCTTCGCCGTTCACAGCACCTTGCGGTGTACCAGGGCCGACAGGATGAGCGTGCCCGGGAGCAGCGGGATCCAGACCGTCAGGACGCGGTAGCCGATGACGGTGGCCGTCGACAGGCCCGTCGGTGCGCCCAGCGAGACCATCGTGAAGACCATGGCCGCGTCCACGGGGCCGATTCCGCCCGGTGCGGGTACGGCGCCGACGGCGGTACTCGCGATCAGCAGCGCGAACACCACCTGAGCCCACGACAGCGGCAGCCCGAGCGCGAAGCCGACCGCTGCGATCGTGCTCCCCTGGAGCACCGGGGCGACGGCCGAACCGCCCCAGAGGGCGAGCACGCGGCTGGGCCGCGTGTGCAGGATCCGTACATCGGTCAGCGCGGTGCGAACGAAGTCGACGGCCGGGCGGCGCAGCGGACGGACCGTCGTCACGAGCAGGCAGACGGTCGTGAGCCCGAGCGCCGCGCTTCCTGCCGCCGCCAGCAGCGTCGAGCGGTCCGGGGCGAGCGCGCCGAACCGCAGGGTGTCTCCGACGGCCATCAGGAAGACGATGAGCACCGGAATCCTCGCCACCGGCTTGACCAGCGAATACAGGGCGAGCGAGGCGGTCGCGCGAGCCAGGGGTATGCCTCTGCCTCGCAGGAAGCGCAGGGTGACCGCGTGGGCGCCGATGCTCGCCGGCAGCACGTGGTTGGCGGCGCCGGCGGCCAACTGCGACGCCAGCAGCAGGCCGGGCGGCAGCCGTTCCGGCAGGGCGCCCTGCCGGACGCACGCGGCGACGACCCAGCCCAGCAGAGTGAAGAGGAACCCGGCCAGCAGCCACCAGGGATCGGCGTCACCCAGCCGGGCGACCCCGTCGAGCACGGCGCTCCGGTCCAGCGCCGCCCACGTCCCGATCAACAGCAGGGGGAACAGCGTCACCACCAGGCGGGTGAGGTGCGAGAGGGACGTGAGGCGGGCGGCGGCGGGAGGGGAGCAGATGGTTGTCGGCGGGCAGGTGGCGGGAGGCGACTGCTTCGACGGGGAGTGCGCCGATGAGGGGTGGGCGGGGCAGGACACGTCGCCGGCCGCGGGGGTGGTGGTGCGGGTGGGTGATGGTGCCGTTGTGGGCGTGGTGGCGGGGAGGCTGTCGAGCGGAGGCAGGGACACGGCGCACGTCGTCCTTCCGCGTCACGCCCGGGTACGGACGGACGGATCCGAGGCGAAGCAACGGGGACGGGGGAAACGTGCCCGCCCGGTGTGACGCCACGGTGTCCGGGAGTGGAAGAGTGACCAGCGGGTGAGCGACACGGCGTCCGGCAAGGGAGGGGGACGGCGCGGGAGCGCCACGGCCGAGGTGTCGACCCCGGTGCCGGATGCCCCGCGGACCCCGGTGGTCGAGGCGTCGTCCCCGGTGCCGGATGCCCTGTGGACGCCGGTTCGGGGCGCTCTGCCGGCCCCGGTGACGGAGGTGTCGATCCTGGTGCCGGATGCCCGGTGGACGCCGGTTCCGGGCGCTCTGTCGACTGTGGTGACGGAGGTGCCGGCCCCGGTGCCGGAGGCCCGGTGGAGCCGGGTGGTGTGAGTCCGGCCGGCTCCGGTGACGGACGTCCGTGCCCGGGGAGTCGGCGAGTCGCCGTCCGAGGCACACGCGCACCCCCGATCCTGGCCTGACGCGCGGCCCTGGACTCCCCGGCCCGGGGGCCGCGCGCCCATCGCCGCTCCCGTGCCGCCCCGGAACCTACGGAGAACCATGGACGCCGACAGCAATCACCCCGCGGACGACGGCGCCGAGGACCCCACGGGCACCGCGGGCGCGGACGACGGTGCCGTCACCCGCCCCGGCGGCCGCGACGGTACGGACGCCGGCGCGGCCGCCCCCGCCGGCGCCCCCGTCCAGGCGCGCGCCGCCACGCTCCTGCGCCGCCCGAAGCTGTGGCTGGTGCCCACCGTGCTGACGGGGCTGCTCGCGCTGCTGCTGTCGCTGCTGTACATGGGCGGCATCGTCAACCCCAACGGGCATCTGCGTCACCTGCCGATCGGTCTGGTCAACGAGGACACCGGCAAACCGCCTCCGGGGCAGCGGCAGAACGTGGGCACCCAGGTCACCGCGGCCGTCGTCGCGAGCGACACCTCCGGCACGGTGCGCTGGCGCAGGCTCACGCGCGCTCAGGCCCAGGACGAACTCGCCTCCGGCAAGATCTACGGCGCTCTCGTCGTCCCCCGGAACTTCACCGACTCGCTGACCGCGCTGACCACGGCGAACGCCACGGTCCGGCCCACCATGACGGTGCTGACCAACCCCGGTATGGGCAGCCTCGGTTCGTCCCTCGCGAGCCGGATCACCACGGCGGCCGCCCAGCAGACCTCCACGACCATCGGCAAGCAGCTGACGGCGTCCCCGGTGACCGCGCAGGCGGACGCCACGACACGACTGCTCCTCGCCGACCCCGTCCAGGTCGTCACCCGCATCGGGCACCCCATCGGCGCGCACAGCGGCCTCGGGCTGAGCGCGTTCTACTACACCCTGCTCCTGGTGCTGGCCGGCTTCCTCGGCGGCAACCTCATCAGCACCGGTGTCGACACGGCCCTCGGCTACGCCGACAACGAGATCGGCCCCTGGCACACCCGCCGTCCGACCGTGCCGATCAGCCGCACCCAGACCCTGCTCCTGAAGATGGCCATGACCGCCGGGATCACCGTGCTCACGGTCTCCCTGGTCATGCTGGCCACCGTCGCGATCCTGGGCATGGACGCCACTCACCTGCCGTTGCTGTGGATCTACTCCTACTGCGCGAGCCTCGCCGTCGGACTGGGCGTCCAGGCGATCAACGCGGCGTTCGGCGGGATCGGGCAGCTCGTGTCCATGTTCGTGTTCATCGTGCTGGGCCTGCCGTCCTCGGGCGCCACCGTCCCGCTCCAGGCCGTCCCCGGCTTCTACCGGTTCCTGTCCGTCTTCGAGCCCATGCGCCAGCTCAGCGACGGGGTGCGCGCCATCCTCTTCTTCGACGCGCGGGCCGACGCCGGGCTCGGCCGCGCCTGGCTCATGATCGCCGTCGGCACCGTGCTCGCCCTCGTCTTCGGCTTCGCGATGACCCGCTACTACGACCGCAGGGGCCTGGACCGGCTGACCCCCCAGCCGCCCACCCGCCCGGCCACCCGTCCCGCGGCATCCACCTGACCGGGCCGGCGGCTCACGCGCGGTCGAGCCCGTCCTCAGGTCAGGTGGCGCAGGAGCGCGCGGACCGCGGGAGGGGGATCGCCACGGGGGTGCACCATCATGATCTTCCAGTGCGGGGCGTGCCGGGCGAACGCGTGGGTGCCGAGGCCCGGGAACCGTCCCGCGATCGAGGCGGGCATGACGCAGACGCCCAGGTCGTCGCGGACGAGTTCGGCCGCGGCCACGATGTCGTCGACCTCGAAGGCCGCCTCCCGTTCCACACCGGCGGCACGGAACGCCCGGTCCACGCAGAGGCGGATCGCCCAGCCCGGCGCGAAGTCCACCAGCGGCAGCCGGGCCGCCTCGGCGAGGGTGACCGTGCCGTCCGGGCCGGCTCCGGCGAGCGGGCGTGACGGGGCGGACACCAGCACCATCTCCTCGTACGACAGCAGCCGGGTCACCAGGCCGCGCTGCCGCTGCCGGTCGAGTGCGACCACGGCCAGGTCGACGCTGCCCTCGCGCAGCCCGTGCCGGATGTCGGTCATGGACCCCTGCCGCAACCGCACCACCACGCCCGGGTGCTCGGCCCGCAGCGCGGCCAGCGGCCGGTGGAGGTCGGCCCAGACACCCCGCGCCGTGCCGATGGTGATCCGGCCCCGCAGCTGTCCCCGGACCAGGTCGACGGTCGCCCGCGCCTGTTCCGCCGCCCGCAGAGCGGCGCGCGCCGCCGGGACGAAGGCCTCGCCCGCCGGGGTCAGGACCACCCGGTGCGTGGTGCGGTCGAACAGAGGGGTGCCCAGCTCCCGTTCCAGAGCGAGGACCGCGCTCGACACGGCGGACTGCACCACGTGCAGCCGCTGGGCCGCGGCGGTGAAACCGCCCTCCTCGGCCACCGCGACCACGACCTCCATCTGCCGCAGATCCATCTCCACTCCCGGGGCAGCAGCCCGTCGTGTACCGGGATCCCGTACTGGAACGGGATTCCGTCCTGTACCGATCGTCCGTACCGATTGTCCCAGGACGTGATCGTCCGTGGGACGGCGGAAGCGGCGGTCAGGGCAGGTGTGGGTGGGTGGATGTACGGGGGAGGGCACCGGGTGCGCGGTCACGTCCCGCGGACACGGTTGCGCATCTCGCGCGGGCTCACCCCGAAGCGCTGCCGGAAGGCGGTGCTCAGCGCGCTCGCCGACGAGAACCCCGAGGCGTAGGCCAGATCGGTGATCGTGAGTCGTTCGCAGTCGCCGCACCGGAGCCGTTCGCGGACCAGCCGCAGCCGCTCCTCGCGGATCAGGTCGCGGGGGGTGGTGCCCGCGTGCTGGAGGGCGAGCTGGATCTGGCGCAGCGACCAGCCGAGGGCGCGGGCCATGGACGTACCGGTGAGGCCGGGGTCGGCGGCGTTCTCGCGGACGTGGCGGCGCACCACCGTCTCCACGTCGGACAGGTGACGGGTGCCGTCGGGGCGGTCGTCACCGGTGGTGAGCATGCACAGCAGTTCCACCACCCGGTCGGACACGGCGTTGAACTGGGCGTCGGTGAGGTCGTCGCGCTCGGCGTACAGACCGTCGAGCATCGAGCGGACGACACGGCCGAGGCCCCTGCTCAGGTCGAGGCCGGTGGCCAGCGGCGACTTGCGGCTCAGTGGGCCGTCCAGCTCGCGGGCCGGGATCGTGAGGACGAACGCCTGCGTGGCGGCGTCCTGGACACACTGGAACGGCGACCCGAACGAGACGATCGTGCCCGTCCCCGGCGTCAGCCGTGCCTCGTGACCGTCCTGGCGCAGGAGGATCTGCCCGGTCAGCGGCAGCAGTAACCGGTAGTCCCCGTCGGGATCCTCACGGATCTGCCCCGCGGTCCTGCTGTACTCGATCTCGTCCGACCGGAACCTGACGAGCTGATACGCCTCGGTGCGCTGGCGGACCGTCTCGCCGTGGAAGTCGTCGGTGCGGCTGTACCGGTAACCCATCCGGGACTGGTACGACCCGATGTGCTCGCTCCAGAAGTCGGTCCGCT
Source organism: Streptomyces sp. NBC_00386 (assembly GCF_036063235.1). Taxonomy (NCBI): domain Bacteria; kingdom Bacillati; phylum Actinomycetota; class Actinomycetes; order Kitasatosporales; family Streptomycetaceae; genus Streptomyces; species Streptomyces sp. NBC_00386. The sequence continues at coordinate 2,440,072 of NZ_CP107950.1, read as the reverse complement.
CCGACGATTCCACCGCACTCGTCGACCGGGTTTCCACCAGGTAGTTCCCCGTGGGCAAGGCCACCATCGACTCCCGTGCGGGTGAGGGCAGTTACGCGGTGTCAGCCTAGTGCACACAGCCGGTGCGCATGGCGGCAACTTCCTTGCGCGCAGGGGAAAGCGCGAACGCCGACGCGCGGCTACCGTCATGCGCCCCGCCAACTCGCACCACATCCCTCACTGTTCCAGCTCGTGCCCCAGCAGTGCGTTTCCGCATAAGAGGACTTGAGGACCATGACCGAACGGATACCGGAGGCCGCGTCCTGGTGCCTGGCGGCCGGACTGCTCGCCGTCACCGTGCTGCTGCTGCGCCAGCGCGGGATCAGCTCGCGGCAGCGCCGGCGGACCGACGATCTCACGGAGGACCTGCGCGCCCGCGACGAGGAGCTGCGCCACCTGGCCGAGGTCCGCCTGCCCACCCTGGAGGACACCCCGCACCAGCACGTCACCCCGGGTGCCCCGCCCACCGCTCTGCTCGACGCCCGTCTGGCCGGCACGGACTTCGCGAAGCACCTCGACAGCGTCCTCCAACGCTTCTCGGAGGCGGTGGGACACGCACAGGCGCGGGCCGACCGGTCCGCGAAAACCGCGCTCAAGGCGTCGATGCGCTCGATCCAGGCCCTCGCCAACGAGCAGCAGGTGTCCATCGCCGAGATGCAGGACCGGCACGATCACCCCGACGTCCTGCGCGACCTGCTCGAGATCGACCACACCAACGCCCAGTTCGGCCGCCGCGCCCAGGCGATCGCCGTCCTGTGCGGCTCCTGGCCCGGACGGCAGCGCGGTACCTCGGAGCTGATCGAGGTGGTGCGGGGCGCGACCTCCCGTGTCCGTGACTACCGGCGCGTCCGCGTCAACGGACAGGTCGACGTCGCCGTCGAGAGCCGCGCCGTCGAACCGGTCGTCCTCGCCGTCGCCGAACTGCTGGACAACGCGGCACGCCACTCACAGCCCGACACCACCGTCGAGGTCACCGTCCAGTCGGCGCACAACGGTGCCTGCGTGGTCGTCGACGACGCCGGTGTCGGCATGGACGGCGGGGCGGTCGAGCGCGCGGCCGGGCTGCTGACCGGCCGCGACCTGGTGGACGTGACCCGGCTCGACGACCCTCCGCAGTTCGGCTTCGCCGTCATCGGCGTACTCGCCGCACGGTACGGATTCAGCGTCTCGGTGGACACCCGGTCCCCGTACGGCGGCGTGCGAGCGGTGGTCTTCCTGCCCACGACGCTGCTCACGCATCCGGCCCCGGCCGTGGCGGTGCCCCCGTGGGCCGGGCCCTCACCGACGGCCGGAAGGCCGACGGGCGCGCCGCCGGTGCTTCCCACCCGGCGGGCGGCCGAGCCCGTCGAGACGACGACGGCCGGTGGCCTGCCGAAACGGCGGCGCCGGGTCCCGGGGCCGCCGGACGTCGCGGGACAGTCCGCCCCCGTGCCCCCCGCGCCCGCCGAGGACGTCAGCGCACGGTCGGCCGAGGAGAACGCCCGGCGCATGGGGGCGTTCGCCCGCGGCACCCGCTTCGGCCGCGCGGAGCAGGACACCACCGGCACCCCGGCCGTCCCGCAGCCGCCGCACGCCCCCGAGACCCCCGAGACCCCGTACGGAACACCCCACTCGATCGAAGGGAGCACACAGGGATGACCGCGCCCATGACCAACGAGCTGGGGTGGATGCTCGACGAGGTCCTGAAGGTGCCGGAAGCCCGGCACGCGATCCTGCTGTCCACCGACGGCATGCTCCGCGCCCACTCCGCGGACATCGGCCGGGACGACGCCGAGAGGCTGGCCGCCGGCCTGTCCGGCGTGCAGTCGATCAGCCGCAGCACCGCCGAGTTCTGCGGCAGCCCGGACACGCCCTGGCGGCAGACCCTGATCGAGTTCGCGCACGGATACGTGTTCCTCGTAGCCGCGGGCGAGGGCACCCACCTCGCGGTGTCCACGACCGAGAACGTCGACATGGAGGCGGTCAGCTACCGCATGCACAAGATGGTCGACCGGCTCGGCAAGGAGCTGACCAGCCCCGCCCGCAAGGACACCGGCAGCCCGGCATGACACCGCCCGGACGTCGTCCCGGGGAACGGCTGGTGCGGTCGTACGTCGTCACCGGCGGCCGCTCGCAGCCCTCACGCAACACCCTCGACCTCGTCACGCTGCTGATCGCCGCCGTCGGCCCGCCGCTCACCGGGTTGAGCCCCGAGGCGCGGCGGCTGATGGAGCTGTGCCGGCCCGGGGCCCTGTCGCTGGCCGAGGTGGCGGGCCATCTCGAACTGCCCGTCAGCGTCACCAAAGTGCTGGTCGCCGACCTGATGGACAGCGGTCACCTCGTCACCCGCGCGCCGATCCCCTCCGCCGGGCCGCCGTACGACACCCGCATCCTCAAGGAGGTGCTCGATGGACTGCGCTCCCGCCTCTGAGACCGGGTATCTGCCCGAGGGCGTGCGGACCGCCGTGAAGCTGCTGGTCGTGGGCCACTTCGCGGTCGGCAAGACCACGTTCGTCGGCGCGCTCTCCGAGATACGCCCGCTGCGCACCGAGGAGGTCATGACGCAAGCCGGCTCCCTCGTCGACGACTTGACGGGATCCCGGGACAAGACCACCACGACGGTCGCCCTCGACTTCGGCCGCGTCACCCTCAACGACACCCTGGTCCTCTACCTGTTCGGCGCCCCGGGGCAGCGGCGCTTCACCGGACTCTGGCGGGACCTGACACGCGGAGCGCTCGGCGCGCTCGTTCTCGCCGACACCCGCCACCTGGACCGGTCCTTCGAAGTCATGGGCCTGCTGGAGGAGCTGGGGCTCCCTTACGCCGTGGCCCTGAACGACTTCGACAACAGGCCCGCGTACGGCCTCGACGAGGTGCGCGAGGCCCTCGACCTGTTGCCCTCCACCCCGCTGCTGCGCTGCGACGCCCGCGACCGGGTCTCCGCCACCGAGACCCTGATCGCCCTCGTCACTCATCTGCTGGCCCGCACCGGCGAACTGGAGAACGCGTGAACGCCGTACCTCCCCCCGGCTGCCCGGCCCGTCAGTCCCTGTACGGGCCGGAGTTCGCGGCCGATCCGACGGCGGTCTACCGACTGCTGCGGGAGTCGGGACCCACCGCGCCCGTCGAACTCGCCCCCGGCGTCCGGGCCACCCTTGTCACCGGGTACGACGCCGCGCTGCACGTCCTGCGCAGCCCGGAGACCTTCTCCAAGGACCCGCGGCACTGGAAGGATCTCGCCGACGGCACCGTCCCGGCGGACAGCCCGGTCCTCCCGATGATGATGTACCGGCCCAGTGCCCTGTTCACCGACGGCGAGGAGCACGCCCGGCTGCGGGGCGCCATCACCGACACGCTCGCCCGCGTCGAGTCCGGCACGCTGCGCGGCTATGCCGAACGCAGCGCCGACACCCTCATCGACCGGTTCGCGCCGCTCGGCACGGCGGATCTGCTCGGCGAGTACGCACAGGTCCTGCCCCTGCTCGTCTTCAACCATCTCTTCGGCTGCCCCACCGGGCACGGCGTCCGGCTGGTCGAGGGCATGTCCGGGATGTTCGACGGGGTGGACGCGGAGAAGGCGTACGAACTGCTCATCGCCACTCTGCTCGACCTGGTCGCGCTGAAGCGGCGCCGACCGGCCCCGGATCTGACGTCCTGGCTGATGGAACACCCGGCCGCGCTGACCGACGAGGAGCTGATCCACACCCTCGCCGTGCTGATGGGGGCAGGCACCGAACCGCAGCAGAACCTGATTGCGAACGGCCTGTGCCTGCTGCTGTCCGACGACCGCTTCGCGGGCGACCTGTCCGGCGGGACCCTGCCGGTGGAGGACGCCCTCGACGAGGTGCTCTGGACCGACCCGCCGATCGCGAACTACGCCGTGCACTATCCGCGGTACGACGTCGTGTACGAGGGCACGCCCCTGCGCGCGGGCGATCCGCTGGTGGTGAGCCTCGCAGCCGCGAACACGGACCCTTCACTGATGAACCGTCAGCGCACTGGAAACCGCGCGCACTTGGCGTGGAGCGCCGGTCCGCACACGTGTCCCGCGCAGGGTCCGGCGCGACTGATCGCGTCCGTCGCGGTGGAGAAACTCCTGGACCGGGTCCCCGACATCGAACTGACGGTTCCCGTGGAAGACCTCCGGTGGCGTCCGGGCCCGTTCCACCGTGCGCTCGCCGCCCTGCCGGTGAGCTTCCCACCAGCCCCGGCTGTCGAACGCTCCGGGAACGGACGCTCCGGGGACGGACCGCCCGGGAACGGACGGCTGGGGGACGGACGCGTCGACGGCCTGGAGTGGTCGCCGTCCGAACCCTTCCCGCCGCCCGCGTTCGAGCCCTGGACCCCGGAGGCCGGCCGCCCGCGGAGCGCCTGGGCGCGGGCGGCTGCCTGGTGGCGCGGGGAATGACCCGGTCCCGGTGAGGCCGGACATCAGGCACAGGGCCCTGGGAACCCGACCCCAGGAACCCGGCCCCGGAAAGGAACCTGACCCCAGAAACCCGGAACCCAGGAAAAACCGACCTGGGAAAGCGCCCTAGGAAAGACGGACCGGCAGTGAGCGGTGTCCGTTGGAGATGAAGGAGCCGACCGGCCTCAGTTCCTCCTCCGGAACGGCGAGCCGGAGGTCCGGGAAGCGGCCGAACAGGGCCGGAAGGGCGATCCGGGCCTCCAGGCGGCCCAGCGGCGCTCCCAGACAGCGGTGCACACCGTGGCCGAAGGCGAGGTGTTCCTTGTCGGCGCGGGTGACGTCGAACTGATCGGCGTCCTTGCCGTGGCGCTCGGGATCACGTCCGGCGGCGGCGTAGGCCGCGAGGATCGCCTCGCCCTCGGCGATCACGGTCCCCTCGGGGCCGCCGAGTTCGGACAGGGCGATGTCCTCGACGGCGTACCGCAGCGGCAGACTCGCGACCGGCGCGTCCGCCCGCAGGGTCTCCTCGACCACGTCGTCCCAGTCGGCGCGGCCCTCCCGGACGTGCGCGAGCTGCTCGGGACGGGTGAGCAGGGCGTGCACGGCGTTGTCGATGAGGTTGACCGTCGTCTCGTGACCGGCGCTGACCATGAGGATCAGGGTGTCCAGCAGTTCCTGTTCGCTGAGCGCACCGCCGTGATGATCGTCGCGGGCCGCGATGAGCCCTGAGGTCAGGTCGTCGCCGGGTGACTCCCGTTTGGCGGCGACGAGTTCGCCCAGGACGACGAACAACCGGCCGTAGGCGGACGTCATCTCGCCCGGGTCGGCGGAGGTGTCGAAGATGCGGTCCACCAGCTCGCGCAGCTCGGGGCCCCGCTCCTCGGGCAGTCCGAACAGTTCGCTGATCACCTGGATCGGCAGCGGATAGCAGAACTCCTCGCGCAGGTCGACGATCTGGGAGCCGTGTCCGGCCTGCGCCACACGGTCCAGAAGCTGCCGGGTGATCTCCTCGACGCGCGGCTGGAGCGCGGCCGTCCGGCGGGCGGTGAACGCCTTGGAGACCAGCGTGCGCAGGCGCCGGTGGTCACCGCCGTACGCGGTGAACATGTTCTGCACGGCCACCCAGGTGAACAGCGGCCACTCGGGCGTGATCGTGCCGTTCGCCAGCAGGGGCCAGTGCCGCCGCGCGTCCTTGGACACCCGGGGGTCGGTGAGCAGCCGCTTCAGCAGTTCGGGACCGCTCACCGCCCAGGCCTCGACGCCCCCGGGAAGCTCCACCCGGGCCAGTGGCCCGCTCTCGCGGATCCGGGCGGCCTCCTCGTGGATGTCGCGTCCGGTCACGTCGATCACCAAAGGACGTGGATTTCCCATCAGGAACCTCCCGGCAGTCGAACTCCGATGCGCATACGGCGCGTCACGCTACGCGACGGATCAGGGTCGTCCGTATACGCAGGGGCCGGGTGCGTACGGTGTCAACTTCCCTGCGCGTACAGGCAATTCCGTCTTCCCTGTGCGTGCGGGGCAAGCCAGTGAGGGTCCGGATCACGCCGGGCCGCCCGCCTCAGGCGTGCTCGCGGCGCAGCAGCCGTTTGCGCGGTTTCTGATCGGGGAGCCAGCCGAAGGCGAGGCAGCTTCCGACGGCCCCGAGGAGCAGGCCGATGAAGAAGCCGCCGAGGTTGGAGGTGACCCAGGTGCCGAGCGACAGCAGGATGCCCAGCAGGGAGTAGAACAGGCGCTGGGCCGGGTTGAAGAGGATCAGCAGGCCGCACAGCAGCATCACGGTGGGCAGCAGGTAGCCCGCGAGGCCCTGCATCCCGATGTGCAGGACGACCTTCAGCGACGCCTTCTCGGTGAGCAGGATCTCCGCCCCCGCCAGGGTGAGCAGCAGCCCGCCCCAGAAGGGGCGGTTCGCGCGCCACCGCCGGAAGGAGCCCCTCAGGTCCCGGGAGTCGTCCGTCCGCGCTTCGGTGCTCATCAGCAGCCTTGGTCGCTGAAGCGGAGCTTGAGGCCCGGGAGCTTGAACACCGCCGCCGTCGTCGCGTAGTTGGTCTGGCGCAGGTTCGCGATGCGCACGGTGTCGGCCTGCTGGCTGAACACGCCCTTGGGGCCCTGGACCCCGGCCTTGTCGAGCGTGCTGGCGTCGTTGCCGATCTCGATGTTGTTGAAGGAGGCGTTGCCGGACAGTTCCGTGGAGTCGGTGGTCAGGTTCGTCGCCTGGACCTTGTCCGCCCCGCTGCCGGCCGTGATGAGCAGGTTCGTGCCCCCCAGGTCGACGCTCTGGCACAGGTGGTCCAGGGTCGCGTTCTTGATCGCCGAGGTGACGATGAGGACCTGGCCGCCCGTGTCGCCGGCGTTCGGGCTGTCCTCGGCCATGTTGTCGAGGCCGCCGAACTGTTCGAAGCCGGTACCGTTCAGCTCGGTCGCGGTGACCGTGAACGGCATGCCGGAGATGGCGAACTGGACACCGAGGGCACCCTGCGCCGTCGCGATCATCAGCCCCGCGGCGACCGCGGTGGCGGGTATCGCCATCACGGCGGCGCGGCGCAGCCGGACCCGCCCGCGTCGGTCCTGTCCGGCGGCTGAACCGCTTTCCGGGGTCTCGGGCGTGGAACCGTTGGACGCCGTGGCGTCCGAGGACGAAGCCATGTCTGCTCCCTGGGCACGTTCGATGCTGGTATCGATGCGGGTTGGGCTCAGTGGCGCGTTGTCCTGGCGCGGACAGCGGCTGCCGCGTACGCCTCCTCGCGCCTCCCGGCGGTTGCAAGGGCTTTCTCGTTACGCGGCAGTAGCCTTCGAGGAAGTTACCGGGGGTTACACGCACGGTCAAGGTACGTGTGGGAAAACCGTGCCCGTTGTGCCTCACCTGTGAACACGCGTCGGCCGGAGAGCTGCGTTGACCTCCAACTTCCTTTCAACGCCTTGACGTTGACCCTTCATCAGGTCTACAACTCTCCCTGTTTCCCGGATCCGTGGCGCCGGATCCGTCAGCCGACGCGCCCGTCACCTCCCGGACCCCGCTCTGCGGGGCGGTCATGGCGTGTTCCGGAACGGCCCTGACGCGTACGCCGGAAAAGGCACGCCTCTCGGCCGGTCCCCGAACCCGTGGCACCGGCGCGGTCACCTTCCCCCGAGGGCCGTACCGGTCGCCCGGTTGTCGCCGCCGGCCCGTGACGCACGGAGAAGGCGTCACGGACCGGCGGCGGTCCATCACCGCACCACTCCCGCGGGCGGGTCCCGGTATTCCGGCCCGTCGTCGCGCGCGGCCCGTTCGACCCCGCACACCCGCGCCACCTTCTCGACCCGCACCCCCGTGCCCCGGCACGGTCAGGCACCCACACCCCCATCGGAGAAGAGGCACCCCCCCCATGCGTACTCGATCCCTGCTCGCCCTCGCCGGCGCCGTCGCAGCTCTCTCGGCGTCCGCCGTCGTCCCCGCCTCCGCGGACGACATCGCGGTGCTCACCACCGGCAGCGCCGGAGGAACCCCCGTCGCCGTCGGCGACGTCCTCACCGCCTCGCTGGCGAGCGGCACCAACGCCACGCTCTACTCCAGCAGCACCGGAACGAGCGGCGTGTCCTGTTCCGCGTCGACCTTCACCGCGACCGCCGCCGACAACCCGGCGTCCCCCGGCACGGCCACCGAAACCCTCACCGGCCACACCTTCGGCGCCAGTTCGTGCAGCAGCAACGTCGTCGGCGTCCTCGGCGTCACCAGCATCACGGTCGACAACCTGCCCTACAGCACTGCGGTGGGCTCCGACGGAAGCGTCACGGTCACCCCGGCCGCCGGCTCCACCATCCAGACCACGGTCAAGCTGCGCTCCCTGCTGGGCACGCTGACCTGCGTCTACCGGGCGGCGAGCCTCACCGGAACGACGGACAACTCGGACAACAGCCTCAGCTTCACCAGCCAGCAGTTCACCAAGTTCTCCGGCTCGTCGCTGTGCTTCGCGAACGGTTTCTTCACCGCGAAGTACGCCCCCGTGACCGACACCAGCCAGGCGGACAGCCCGGCGGTGTTCGTCAACTGACCTCCACGGGAGCCCGGTTCACTGCCGGCGTCGCAGCACGACCGCGACGCCGGCAGTGAGCAGCAGGGCCGCTCCGGCTCCTCCGGCGACCAGGGGGAGCCCGGGGCCGCCTCCCGTGGTGCTCTCGGCGGCGGGCGCCAGCCGATCGGTGCCCGCCTGCGCGGCCGCCGAACCGGCCTCAGGTGAAGGCGAGTCGGCGGACGGCGACGGGGCCGTGGGGCTGGGTGTCGTGGATGCCGACCGTGTCGCCTTGGGGGATTCCTTGGCGCTCTTGCCGGCGGAACCACTCCCGGCGGTCCCCGAGGTCCCGGCGGTCCGGGCGGGCTTCGACGTCCCGCTCCCGCCGGAGAACACCACGTCCGAGCACGAGTAATAGGTGTCCGTCGTACTGGAGTTCTGCCAGATCGTGAACAGCATCTGGCGGCCGGTGCGGTCGGACGGCAGCGTCGCGTTGATCCGGTAGGCGCCGCCGACCAGGGCGGGATCGGTGACCGTGGCGAACGGCTTCTCCGGCAGGTCGGACCATTTCAGCGACCGCGTCGGGCTGTAGCCCTGCTTGGTCAGATAGAGCTTGAACGTCCCCGTGTGCGCGATCGTCGAGCTGTACTTCATGGTCATGGCCGCACCGGGCGTCAGACGCGTGGCCGGGAAGTCGGAGCGGGCCAGGTCGAGGCCCTTGTAGGCGGGCAGACCGCCGCTGCACAGCTTTCCGTCCGGGATCACCGAGCGGTCCCGGCCGCCCACCCCGCCCACCCGCAGGTTGTCCCACGCCGTGAAGGGCGAGCCGTTCGCGGCGATCGCCGCCCGGCAGGCCGCCGTTTGATTCTGGCTGCCGCCCTCGGGCGAGCACGCGTACACCCGGCTGACCGGGGACGTCGGCGCGCCGTGCGCCGACGCGGTCCCCGCCGCCCACGTCGTGAGCAGCAGCGGAGCCGCCAGGGCGACAGCGGCCGCGGTGGCGGTGCGGTAGGCGGTCATCCGGAACGTCTCCTCGGTGCGTGGGCGAAGCGGCGCGCCACCGCGCGCGGCCGGGACGCACTCCTCGCACGGGGCACGGGGGGATACGGATCCGGAGCGCGGAGTGTTCAGCCGGATCCGCAATCCGCGCGAATCAGGACCACCTCGCCGCGTCACGGGCGGACGAGGGCCGAACACCGGCCGGATCGAGGGTTTTCCCGCTATCCCTCCACCGGGCCGCCTGCCTATCGTTCAGCGCGACCGCCGGGGGACGCCGCACCCCGGATCGAGGACACGACCGCGCGGCACCCACAACGGCCGACAGCTCGAAGTCGACCGCTGGGCTCTACGGGGGGAGGGGCCGCTCGGCGCGCACCGCGTCGGACGGCCCCTTCTGTTCTGCGGGTACGGTGAGCCGCATGCGCGATCCCGACGCCCCCGCCCCCTCGGCCGCCGATCCCGACGACGCCCCGGTGGTCGTGAGCTCGGTGCGGGGCTCGTTCCCCTGGAGCGTGCTGGCGCAGCGGCATCCGGCGCTCATCCGGAAGGTGCGGGACGCCTTCCCGTACGGTCCCGAACAGCGCCACGCGCTCGACGCCCTGCTCAGGAACTGCGCCGAGGGGGTCGTCGAACCGCTCATGGAGTCGGCGGCGGACCGCGGCCGGTGGGACGCCTGGGGTGGCCGGGAGTACTACGGCCGGTCCTGGTTCGACCTGCCGTTCCTGTGGTCCGAGAGCTACTTCTACCGCAAGCTCCTCGAAGCCGTCGGTTACTTCGCGCCCGGCCCCTGGCAGGGCATCGACCCCTTCCGCCCCTTCAAGCTCGCCGAGCTCGACACCCCGGAGGCCGACGAGGAACTCGCCGCGCTGGACGACCTCGCACGGCGGCCGGCCGGGGAGCAGGAGGAGGCACTGCTGCACGGCTCGCTGTGGGGCAACCGCGCCGACCTCGGGTTCAGCCTGGCCGGCACCGGGGGCGCGACGGCGGCCGAGTCCCAGCTCGTGGCGAACGACGCGGACGTGCTGCGGTCCCTGTTCGACGGCGGCACCCTCTGTCTCGTCGCGGACAACGCGGGCCGGGAACTCATCCCCGACCTCCTCCTCGTCGACCACCTGCTCCGGCACGGCCGGATCGGGCGGGCCGCCCTGTACGTGAAGCCGTACCCGTACTACGTTTCCGACGCCACGGCGGCGGACGTGCTGGACGCTCTGCGCCGGCTCACCACCGCGAAGGGAGCGGCCGGCGAGGCCGGGAACCGTCTCTGGGCGGCCCTGTCCGAGGGCCGGCTCACCGTCCGGCCCCATCCCTTCGCCTGCGGCCCGCTGCCGTACGCCGATCTGCCCGACGACCTCCGGCGGGAGTTCGCCGCGGCCGACGTGACCCTTCTGAAGGGCGACCTGAACTACCGTCGGCTCATCGGCGACCGGCTCTACCCCGCCATCACCCCGTTCGCCGCCGCCACCGCCCGTTTCCCCGGTGCGGTGGCCGCGCTGCGGACCCTCAAGTCCGATGTCGTCGTCGGGCTCACCCCCGCCGTCGAGGCGGCCCTCGACGCCGCCGAGGACGACCGCTGGCGCACCGGCGGAACCCACGCGCTGATCCAGGCGAGACGCGGATGACCACGCGCCCGGCTCCCGAAGCCTGTCCGGTCACCTGAAGCGGCAGGGGCGGAAACTGCGAGGCGGTGGGGTGGTCCCGACCTGATGAAGAGGCCGTCGTGTGCGGCTTTCGGCGCGGTTCACGCGATGGTGTGATCATGTCCTGGCCTGCGGATGTGCGCGCGGGGCCCTGGGTAGGGCCCGGCCATGACGCAGCCGTTCGAACTCCCTCACTTCTACATGCCGTACACCGCCAGGCTGAACCCGCACCTGGACGAGGCGCGGGCGCACTCGGTCGAGTGGGCCCGCGACATGGGCATGCTCGAAGGCTCGGGTATCTGGGAGCAGTCCGACCTCGACGCCCACGACTACGGCCTGTTGTGCGCCTACACCCACCCCGACTGCGACGGACCGGCCCTCTCCCTCATCACCGACTGGTACGTGTGGGTGTTCTTCTTCGACGACCACTTCCTGGAGACCTTCAAGCGCACCCAGGACCGCGACGGCGGCAGGGCCTACCTGGACCGCCTGCCCCTCTTCATGCCGCTCGACCTGTCGACCCCCGTCCCCGAGCCGGAGAACCCCGTCGAGGCGGGACTCGCCGACCTGTGGGCGCGCACCGTGCCCTCGATGTCCACCGAGTGGCGCAAACGCTTCGCCGTCTCCACCGAGCATCTGCTCAACGAGTCGATGTGGGAGCTGTCCAACATCAACGAAGGGCGGATCTCCAACCCCGTCGAGTACATCGAGATGCGCCGCAAGGTGGGCGGAGCCCCCTGGTCGGCGGGGCTCGTCGAGTACGCGACCTCCGAAGTGCCCGCGTCCGTCGCGGAGTCGAGGCCGCTGCGCGTCCTCATGGAGACGTTCTCCGACGGCGTCCACCTGCGCAACGACCTGTTCTCCTACCAACGGGAGGTCGAGGACGAGGGCGAACTCAGCAACGGCGTCCTCGTCCTGGAGACGTTCTTCGGCTGCACGACACAGGAGGCCGCCGAGACCGTCAACGACATCCTCACCTCACGGCTCCACCAGTTCGAGCACACGGCGCTCACCGAGGTGCCCGCACTGGCTGTGGAAAAGGGGCTCACCCTCGCGGAGGTCGGCGCCGTCGCCGCGTACACGCAGGGCCTCCAGGACTGGCAGTCCGGCGGCCACGAATGGCACATGCGCTCCAGCCGCTACATGAACAAGGGTGCCGTCGAGGAGGTGCGGCCCTTCGGCATGGGCGGGTTCGGGACATCCGCGGCGGACGTCGGGGCGCTGCTCTCCGCGGCCGGGGCGGAGCGGCTGCGCGCGTACACCCACGTCCCGTTCCAGAAGGTCGGCCCCTCCGTGCTGCCCGACTTCCACATGCCCTTCGAGGTCACCCTCAGCCCGCACCTCGCGGGTGCCCGGGACCGCCTCGTCACCTGGATGCACACCACGGGCATGCTCCAGGAGGGCGTCTGGGACGAGGACAAACTCATCGCCTACGACCTGCCGCTCTGCGCGGCGGGCATCCACCCCGACGCGACACCCGAGGCCCTCGACCTCAGCTCGCAGTGGTTGGCCTGGGGCACCTACGGCGACGACTACTACCCGCTGCTCTTCGGCAACCGCCGCGACCTGGCCGCCGCCAGGCTGACCACGACGCGCCTGTCCGCCTGCATGCCCGTCGAGGGCGATGAAGTGCCCGTCCCGGTCAACGGCATGGAGCGGGGGCTGATCGACCTGTGGCGGCGCACCACCGCGGACATGACCCCGGACGCCCGGAGCACCCTGCGCGCGGCGGTGGACGTGATGACGGAGAGCTGGCTGTGGGAGCTGTCCAACCAGATGCAGAACCGCGTCCCGGACCCGGTCGACTATCTGGAGATGCGCCGGGCGACGTTCGGTTCCGAGCTCACCATGAGCCTGTGCCGACTCGGACACGGCCGGACGGTCCCGCCGGAGGTCTACCGCAGCGGCCCCGTCCGTTCACTGGAGAACGCGGCCATGGACTACGCGATGCTCCTGAACGACGTCTTCTCGTACCAGAAGGAGATCGAGTACGAGGGAGAGATCCACAACGGCATCCTCGTCGTGCAGAACTTCTTCGGCTGCGACTACCCGACCGCGCTCGGCGTCGTCCATGACCTGATGACCCGGCGCATGGAGCAGTTCCAGCACGTCGCCGCCCACGAACTGCCCCTCCTGTACGACGACTTCAAGCTCTCGGAGGAGGCGCGTGGGATCATGCGGGGCTATGTGGCGGAGCTGGAGAACTGGCTGGCCGGAATCCTGAAGTGGCACCAGGACTGCCGTCGTTACGGCGCGGCGGACCTGGCCCGGCGCGCCCACGGCTTCGTGCCGGACCAGGTTCCCGCGCCGCCGATGGCCCTTCGGGCGCAGCCCGTTCCGCTCTGACGGATCCGCAGGGCGCGGGAGTCAGTGCCGGACGCTGCGGCGGGCCGCCTCGGAGAGTTCCGACAGGAGGACCGCCGCGGCCTCGGTGACCTCGCGGACCTCCTCCGCGAGGCCCGGGTCCGCGGCGGCCGCACGGGCGACCTCGTGGTGCTCGTCGACGATGAACACGCCGAGGTTCGTGCCGCGCCAGTGCTTCAGCGAGCCGCCGGGGACGCGCCCGGTCCCGCCGGACTCCGGTTCTGCCGTGAGCGTCTCCCTCAGCCGTGCCAGCCCGGCAGCCCGATCACCGTCTCCAGCGCCTCGTCGACGCTGTTTCCGATGATCCCCGCACGGCCCTCGGAGTCGGCGTACAGCACCGAGCCGTCCGCGCACACGAAGTACGTGCCACCCGTGTCGTCGCCCGCCACCGGCTCCAGCGGGCCTCCCGAGGCGAGCCGGACGTCCTCGCAGTGGTCGGCGCGGTCCAGGTCGAAGTCGAAGGGGAAGGCCGCCAGTTCGGCCAGGCGCGGGGTCTCGCGGAGGAGCCGCAGGGCGTGATCGCTCATGTCACAGAACGTAACAGCCGCCGCTGACAAGGGGTCTGGCCGCCTCCTGGGCCGGAGCCGGAGCCGGAGACTGAGACGGGGGCGGCAGTCTCACTCGTTCGGGGATCGTCGCGGGCCGGAGCGCGGGGTAGAGCATCAGCCGAAGGCGGTCCGTAGAACATCTGCCGGAGGCGACCCATGGAACAGACCGCGCTGCGTCCCAAGCCGATGCCCGGCGGGGATCCGGGCGGCGGCACCCGTCCGTCCGGCAGCACTCGTCCGTCCGGCGGAGCCCGGCGCCCGCACGCGGCGCGGCGTCGTGGAAGGCGTCTGATCACCGTGGTGGCCGGGGTGTCCGCCGGAGTGGTCCTCGTCCTGTCCGGTGTGGGGCTCGGCGCGGTGGGCGCGACCGTGATCGGCGTGAGCAGGCCGGCGGACCTTCAGAGGCAGACCGGCGCGGCCGGGCAGCCACGGCAGCCCTCCGCCGCCTCCGAAGCGCCGAAGCCGGGCGATACGGGGGCGCCGAGGCCGGGTCGTTCCGGGGCGCCGCGGGCCGGTGGGGTCACGGCGGAGTCCGGCGGCGGACCGGTCCGGCCGGGGGAGTCCGAGCAGCGGTCCGTACGGGGGACCCTCGGGGTCGAGGCGGTCGACGCCCCCGGCGGCGCGGGTGCGCTCGTCGTGGGAGTGCACCTCCCCGGTCCCGGCTACAGCGCGGGCCTGGTGCGCGGCGACACCCTGCTCGCCCTCGACGGGACCGGGATCACCTCGGCCGCCGACCTCGCGCGCGCGGTGGCGGACGCGGCGCCGGGCGTCGAGGTCACCCTGCGCGTGCGCCACGCGAACGGCAGCCGCGGACAGCTGTCCGCCGTCCCGGGCACCGCGACCTGAGGCCCGGAGCCGCCCTCACCGCCCGGGAGGCCCGGAGCCGTCCCCCTGCCCGGGAGGCCCGGAGCCGCCTCGCGGGCGCGACACCCTGCTCCGGTGGGGCGGGAGAAACATGCTGGTCAACGGCTTCGCGGCCCGCCATGATGGCCGCATGCTGAGCACCCTCGTCGCCTTCCTCGGCGCCTGCACCCTCATCGCGGCCTCGCCCGGACCGAGCACCGTGCTGATCATCAAACGGTCCCTGGGCAGCAGGCGGTCCGGTTTCCTGACCGTGCTCGGCAACGAGACGGGCGTCTTCCTGTGGGGCGCCGTCGCCGCGTTCGGCCTCACCGCCCTGCTCGCCGCCTCCGAGATGGCGTACGGCGTCATGCGGGTCGTCGGCGCCGTGGTGCTCGTCGGCTTCGGCGTACAGACGCTGTGGCGGGCACGCCGTTCCAAGGGCGCCGCCGACGGCGGCTGGGAGAGCGCGGAGAGGAGCGGCTGGGCGTCCTACCGGGGCGGGTTGCTGCTCAACCTCGCCAACCCGAAGGCGGCCGTCTTCGCGATGTCCTTCCTGCCGCAGTTCGTGCCCGAGGGCGCCCCGCACCTGCCCGCCATGCTCGGCCTCGCCGCGCTCTGGGCGGTCTACGAGGTGGGGTACTACGGCGTCTACGTGTGGTTCGTCGGCCGGATGAAGACCGTACTGTCCCGGACGGGCGTGCGCCGGCGCCTGGAGCAGGTCTCCGGAGGCGTCCTGCTGCTCCTGGGAGCCCGCCTCGCCCTGGAGGGCTGAGGGGGCGCGGGCACGACCGGCTCGCGTACGCCCCACCGGAGGGGCAGGATGCTGCCGTAGCCCCCTGGGGAACTCCGCACACACGGAGGCATGGATGACCGCCGCCACACCCGAGCCCTTCACCGCCGACGACTACGAGGCCCGTATGCGGCGCGCCGCCGAGGCCGCGGCCGACGCCGGGCTCGACGGCGTCCTGGTCGCGCCGGGGCCCGACCTGGTGTGGCTGACCGGGTACCGCCCGGTGGAGACGGAGCGGCTCACCCTGCTGGTGCTGCGGGCGGGACACGACCCGGCCCTCGTCGTGCCCACCCTGGAGGCGCCCGACGCGGCCAAGTCGGCCGGCGCCCCCGCGCTGACCCTGCACGCCTGGACCGACGGCACGGACCCCTACGCGGCCGCCGCGCCCCTCCTGGACGGCACGGGCCGCTTCGGCATCAGCGACAACGGCTGGGCCCTGCACCTGCTCGGCCTCCAGAAGCGGCTCCCCGACACCCGCTACGCGGCCCTGACGGAGGTCCTGCCGATGCTCAGGGCCGTCAAGGACGCGGCCGAGCTGGAGCGGCTCGCGGCCGCCGGAGCCGCCGCGGACGAGGCGTTCGAGGAGATCCGCAAGGTCCGCTTCGCGGACCGCAGGGAGTCGGAGGTGTCCAAGGACCTCGCCGATCTGCTGCGCCGGTTCGGACACTCCCAGGTGGACTTCACCATCGTCGCCTCGGGCCCCAACGGCGCCAACCCGCACCACGAGGCCGACGAGCGGGTGATCGAGGCCGGCGACATGGTGGTCCTGGACTTCGGCGGACTCAAGGACGGCTACGGCTCCGACACCTCCCGCACGGTCCACGTCGGCGAACCGGACGACGAGGAGCGCAAGGTCCACGACATCGTGCGCGAGGCGCAGGAGGCCGGCTTCCGCGCCGTGCGTCCCGGGGCCGCCTGCCAGGACATCGACCGCGCCGCGCGCGCCGTCATCGAGGCCGCCGGGTACGGCGAGTACTTCATCCACCGCACCGGGCACGGCATCGGCGTCACCACCCACGAACCGCCGTACATGGTCGAGGGCGAGGAACAGCCCCTGGTCCCCGGCATGTGTTTCTCCGTGGAGCCGGGGATCTATCTGCCCGGCCGTTTCGGGGTCCGTATCGAGGACATCGTCACGGTGACCGAGGACGGCGGACGCCGGCTCAACAACACATCCCGCGAGATGGTGATCGTCGACTGACATGCGCCCGCACACCGCGCGGCGACCCCTTCGCCCCCGCCCCCGCTCCCGGACGACAAGGGCGCGACCATGAACGCGACACCGACACCGGTCCCCGTACCGACCCCCGAGACCGTCCGCCGGCTGGTCCGCACCCTGCTCTCCGACGACGCCGCGCCCGGTCCGGGACCGGACGTACGGCCCGTCCGCGAGCAGGGCGGGCACACCTGGTGGGTGGGCCGACGCCATGTGCTGCGGCTCGCCCTCGACCGCGAGGCCTCCCTGCGGCAACGCCGTGAACTGAGGCTGCGCGATCTGGTCCGCCCGTTCATCGGGGGCACCGTTCCCATGAGTGTGGCGCAGGGCGAGTGGGCGAGCGGACTGACCTACACCCTGGACACGAAGCTGCCCGGTGTCCCGGGCGAGGAACAGGCCGTCTCGGCACTCGGCGAGGCCGACCTGGCCGACCTGCTGACCGGGCTGCGCGACGTCCCCGTACCGCAGGCCGAGACGCTGGGGGTGCCGCGGACCCCGCAGCGCTCCCTGGAGGCCCTGCGGGCCGCCGCGGTACGGGCCGCCGAACGGATTCCCGCGGAGGACTTCGACCCCGCCCGCTTCGACCAGCTCGCAGCGCCCGCCGCCGTGCAGCTCGGCGCGCAGACCGGCGCCCCGGTCCTCGTGCACCACGGACTCCTCGGCGAACACCTCGTGGTCAGCCCCGACGGCCGGGTACGGGGCGTCCTCGACTGGTCCGGCGCGGTGACCGGGGATCCGGCCGAGGACATCGCGGGGCTGGCCCTCGCGGTCGGCGCCCCCGCGGCCGTACGAGCCGCCACCCTCGCCGGTTACGGCGCCCGGCCCTGTCTGCGCGGCCTGTGGCTCGCCCGCTGCGACACCGTCATCCGGCTCGCCGATCGCCTCCGCGGCGGCGACGCCGGACAACTTGCGCTCGCGGAAGCCCGGTTGGCGCGCGCCTGGGAGTCGATCCTGCTGGAGCGGGTCACGGACCTGCGGGACGCGCCGGACGAGACGCCGTAGGGACCTGCGGGACGAGACGCCGTAGGGGCGCCCGCCCCAGACGCCGTAGGGCGCCCGCGCGAAACGGCGTAGGGACGCCCGTCCGGGACGGCCTCACGTCTGGGTCAGCACCACGCACGACTCGCCCGGCACGTTCAGCACCCCGTCCGTGCCCGGTGTCTCGACCGGGTCCCAGGCCGCGAGGACGCGCGCTCGGCGGATACCGAGGGGAATCGCCGCCGGGTCCTTGCCGAGGTTCACGGCGATCCGGACGTCCCCGCGCCGGACGGCGACCCAGCGGGCCCCCGGATCGTGGGCGACCCTGACCGCCGCGAGGTCGGGGTCCGACAGGTCGGCCTGGCTCCGGCGCAGGGCGATCAGGTCGCGGTACCAGGCCAGCAGGCGCGCGTGCGGGGCCCTTTCGGGTTCGGACCAGTCGAGACACGAGCGGTCCCGGGTCGCCGGGTCCTGCGGATCCGGCACGTCCTCCTCGGCCCAGCCGTGCGCCGCGAACTCCCTCCGCCTGCCCCGCCGCACGGCCTCGGCGAGCTCGGGGTCGGTGTGGTCGGTGAAGAACTGCCAGGGGGTCGTGGCACCCCACTCCTCGCCCATGAAGAGCATCGGCGTGAACGGCCCGGTGAGCGTCAGTGCGGCGGCGCAGGCCAGCAGCCCGGGGGAGAGGGCCGCCGACAGCCGGTCCCCCTGGGCGCGGTTGCCGATCTGGTCGTGGGTCTGCGTGTAGCCGAGCAGCCGCTGCGCCGAGACCCGCGCACGGTCGAGCGGCCGGCCGTGACGGCGCCCGCGGAAGCTGGAATAGGTGCCGTTGTGGAAGAAGCCCGACGTCAGCGTCTTGCACAGCGCGGTGAGCGGGGGGTGCGCGAAGTCCGCGTAGTAGCCCTGCGCCTCGCCGGTCAGCGTGGTGTGCAGCGCGTGATGGAAGTCGTCGTTCCACTGGGCGTGCAGCCCGAGGCCGCCCTCCTCGCGGGAGGTGATGAGCCGCGGGTCGTTGAGATCCGATTCGGCGATCAGGAACAGCGGCCGGCCCAGGTCGCCGGCGAGCGCGTCCACGGCCGCCGACAGCTCCTCCAGGAAGTGCACCGCCCGGGTGTCCCGCAGCGCGTGCACCGCGTCGAGACGCAGCCCGTCGAGCCGGTAGTCGCGCAGCCAGGCCAGCGCACTGCCCACGAGATACGCGCGCACCTCGTCCGAGCCGGGCGCGTCGAGGTTCACCGCGGAGCCCCAGGGCGTCTGATGGGTGTCCGTGAAGTAGGGCCCGAAGGCGGGCAGGTGGTTGCCGGACGGGCCGAGATGGTTGTGCACGACGTCCAGGACGACTCCCAGGCCGAGTTCGTGCGCCCGGTCGACGAAGCGCTTCAGCGCCTCGGGACCGCCGTACGGCTCGTGCACCGCCCACAGGGAGACACCCTCGTACCCCCAGCCGTGCCGGCCGGGGAACGGGCACAGCGGCATCAACTCGACGTGTGTGACGCCCAGTTCCGCGAGGTGTCCGAGCCGGTCCGCCGCCGCGTCCAGGGTGCCCTCGGGGGTGTACGTCCCGACGTGCAGTTCGTAGAGGACCGCGCCGGGCAGCGGGCGTCCGGGCCAGTCGGCGCGCCACGCGTACCCCGCCGGGTCGACCACGGCGCTCAGTCCGTCGGGGCCGTCCGGCTGACGGCGCGAACGGGGATCGGGCAGGACCGGCCCGTCGTCCACCGCGAACCCGTACCGGGTCCCCTCCGCAGCCTCCGCCTCGCCCGTCCACCATCCGGCACGCCCGGGATCACGGTCCAACGCGCGCGTGACACCGGCGCAATGGAGCGTCATCCGCTCGGCCCGTGGTGCCCACACCTCGAATCGCATGGACGTTTCCCCCTTGTCGGCTCGCAGTGACTCAGCCCGTCCATGGTGCTCCACCGGAGATCAATTCGCTTTCGGATCCACCCTTTTGCCGCGTGTTCGTCGCCCTTTGGTCGCGCGAACGGCCGCACGCGGTCCCACCAGCCGTTTCCGGGTCTTCTGGACACCCTGTCGTTACTGGCCGACAATCACGAGCGTGACGTCGTCCTTCGAGTTCCACACGTACCCCGCGCGGCTGTCCGACGCGGAGCGCGACCGGGCGCTCAAGTCCCTCCGTGACGGTGTCGCGCTCGGCCGTCTTTCGCACGACACGTTCATCCGCCGTATGGAGCTGGTGCTGTCCGCCCGCCGCTCCGAGGAACTCGCCGTGCTCACCGCCGACCTGCCCGGCGACGGGCCCGCCGCGCGGCGCTGGTCGAAGCGGGTGTTCGGCACCGTGGAGGCCGTGTCCGGCTTCACGGTCCGGCTGCGCCGGGCCTGGCAGGCCGAGCGGCTGCCCAAGCTCCAGCTGCCCGACCCGAGGGACGCCTACCCGCTGCGCATCGGCCGCGACCCGGCCAGCGGACTGCGCCTCAACCACGAGACGGTGTCCCGCGTGCACGCCGAACTGCGCCGCCAGGACGGTGTCTGGGTGCTGCGCGACCTCGGCTCGACCAACGGCACGACCGTCAACGGGCGGCGCGTCATCGGCGCGTCCGTGGTGAAGGCCGGCGACCAGATCGGCTTCGGCCGCATGCTGTTCCGCCTCGCCTCGGCCTGAACCGCGGCGCCGCACGGGAGTGCCGAGGAGCCCTGGCGCGCCCGGAGAGCGGGCCCGGCCCCGGATTCACCCGCCCGCCCCCGCAACATCCTTTCGCTCCCGTGGTGTTGACGTACCCCCGGGACTCGTGACTGACTGTGTGTACTTCGTGCACATCAGGTGAACGACGGCATCGTTCGAGTGGAGGTGTGCCCTGCCGCCACTCCGTCGCTACCCGACCGTGGACGAACTCGGCGTCCGCGCCGCCGCCCTCGCCGCCCGGCGCCCCGACGACGCCCGGCTGCGCCGTGTGGGCACCTCGCGGGCGGGCACACCGATGCTGCTCCTGTCCGTCGGACACGGCAGCCGCCAGGTTCTCGTCGTCGCCGGACCGCACGCCAACGAACCCGTCGGCGGCGCGACCGTCCTGCGGCTGGCCGAACGGGCCCTCGCCGATCCCCGCCTCACCGAGGGCGCGGACGCCACCTGGAACCTGCTGCTCTGCCTCGACCCCGACGGCTCCCGCCGCAACGAGGCCTGGCTCCAGGGCCCTTACGTGCTCGGCCACTACTTCCGGCACTTCTTCCGGCCCGGCTTCCTCGAACAGCCGGAATGGCTGCCCGAGGGCCCGGACGCCGCCGCCCTGCCCGAGACCCGCGTCCTGCTCGGCCTCCAGGACGAGCTGCGTCCCTTCCTCCAGTGCTCCCTGCACGGCGTCGACGTCGGCGGCGCCTTCGTCGAGCTGACCCGCGATCTGCCCGGCCTCTCCCAGCGGGTCGCGCACAGCGCGGCCCGCCTCGGCATCCCGCGCGAACTCGGCCCCTACGACACCCTGTACTGGCCCGCGCTCGGCCCCGCCGTCTACCGCGTCCCGCCGCCGCGCCGGGGAGACCTGGCCGCCGCCATCACGGAGGCCGCGGTCGACTCCACCTGGTTCCACCCCCAGCCGCACGGCACGGTCACCGCGATCGTCGAGGCACCCATGTGGGGCGTCGGCGCCGTCGAGGACCGGGCGCGCCCCGCCGATCCCGACGCGGTGCTGCGCTCCGTCAGCCACACCCTGCGGCACGACACGGCGGTCCTGGAGGACATCCTGGCCCGGGTGCGGCCCGGCCTCGGCAGCTCGCCGGAGGCGACCCGTCTGCTCGCGCCCGTCGACGACTATTTACTGGTCGGACCCGGACTCGCCGACTCCTGGGACCCCGACGTGCGCGACGCCGGCGGGCGCGCCCTGCCCTCGCTCGACACCGCCCGGCTCACCGCCCTGCGCCTGGCCGGGCGCAGGGTCGCGCTGCGCACGGCCGGGCTGCTGCACCAGCTCGTCACCGCCTCCGGCCAGGACCCGTGCGGCGCGCTGCCCGAGCTCGACCGGCTGATCGACGCGTGGTGCGCCGAGTACCGCGACGGCTGCGGAGCACGCTGGATCCCGGTCGCGCGCCAGGTCGAGTACCAGGCCCGGGTCGTGCTGGCCGCGTTCGAACTCGCCGGGCGTCACACCGGGACGCGTTCCCGTTCGGGTGACTCCGGCTGGACCGCGCAGGCCACGGTGCCGATGCACCGGGAATGACGACAACCCTTCGAGCGATCCGCGCCGGCCTGCTCGTCCCGCTCGCGCTCCTCCTGGCGGGCACGGCCCCCGCCGCCCACGCGACACCCGGGCACGGCCTGCCCGGCAACTGGCTCCGCCTGGCCGTCACCCGCGGCGACGCCCGCGCCGACGACGCCGGAGGCGTCCTGCTGCTCTGCGACCCGCCCCAGGGCCACGCCCACGCCGCGAAGGCATGCGGGCAACTCGCCGCCGCCGGGGGCGACATCGGCCGCATCCCGAGCCGCGCCGGTGCCATGTGCCCGATGCTCTACGCGCCGGTGACGGCGTCGGCGTACGGCGAATGGGACGGCCGCCGGGTCGACTACAGGCGCGCGTTCTCCAACTCCTGTGTGATGGGAGCCGAGACGGGCGCGGTGTTCGACCTGCCGGGCTGAGTCAGGCGGCGCCGTCGCGTGCGTGGCGGGCGGCCGCCATCACCGTACGGGCCTGGTGCTCGACCTGGTTCTCCAGCGGCACCCAGCGGGCCCGGAAGCGTTCGGCGAAGGCGTCGCTCCAGCCGGCGACCAGCTGTTCGAGGCGGGGTGCCTCGCGGTCGTCGGCCTCCTGGAGGACGCGCAGCAGCATCGACGCGGCCCGCAGCGGGATCCGCCGGCCGAACGCGTCCACGCTGCCCACGTACGCCATCGTCGTGTCCACGGGGGGTGGCAGCGACCAGTCCGCCGCCAGCCCCGGCACCAGTTCCAGCGCCCACTTCGCGGCCCGCAGCAGCGGCCCGTCGGGACCCCGCAGCCGGGGCAGGGCCCGCCCGAGCACCTCCTCCACCTGACCCGCGTCCGTCACCAGCCGCTGGGCCAGGCGTCGCATCGCCGCCGCGGGCGCTGGGTGGGGCGCCGGGTCGTCCACCAGGTCGCTGGCCCACATCGGCACCTCCACGACGGCCGTCAGACCGCCGTACCGGTGGGCGTGGTACCAGGTGCTGTGCCGGGCGTCGTCCGGCATGCTCGGGTACGCCGTGTCCGAGCCCGGCGCCGGCATCACATGCACCCCGGGCCCGGAGGCGGGCCAGCCCGCGGCGTCCGAGGCGGCCGTCTCGACCGGGATGCGCAGCTCCGCCGCCGACTTGGCGAACGGCTCCGCCAGGCCCGGGATGTCCTTGGTCAACTGCACCCAGCTGCCGCCCAGATCGGTCCCGTGCAGCGTCACCTGGAGATAGGGCCGCACCTCGTCGATGACCCGGGTCAGGGCCCGCGTCTCCGGCGGCAGCCGGTCGGGCGGCAGGACGGAGGGCGACCACTCCGGCTGCTCGGGTCCGGCCGGGCGGAAGAAGCCCAGGTGGTAGTCGAGGAGCGTCCGGGGCGCGGGTGTCACATGAAGGCTCGCCCCGTCGGGGTCCGCGCACAGCAGGAAGTGCCAGGAGGTGTCCTTGCGCAACTCCCGCCGGTACAGCACACGTTCGGCCAGGGACAGCAGCGTCGAACCGCCCGTCGGCTCGTTGGCGTGGGCCCCCGCCACGACGAGCACCGCGTGCCGGGCATGACCGACGGACAGCAGGTGGAGGGGTCTGCCCGCGCGGGAGGCGCCCACTTGTCTGAGGACGCACAGGTCGGGCCGACGGGCCGTCAGCGCCCAGGCGGACGACACGATTTCGGTCACACTGGGGTAGCGCAACTCCGGCAGATGACTCACCCCCGACTTGTCCGCCCTGCGTCGCTTTTGGCAGTACTCCACGGTCTCGGAGAACTGTCAAGGACGCGTCGGCGCGGCCGCGAGGGAGCCCAGGTGGCATTTTCCGCCGGCAAGGGGCGGTGGAAGGTGCGCGGCCTTTCCCGGCCGGAGCGGACGGTGTCCCGCAGGCCTGCGGCGTACCGGACGGGACCCCCGGAACGGGCGCTCGGGAGGAGACGGCCGGCGTACGCGCGCGCCACGGGCGGGCGGGCCGGGACGACGTACACGATTCACTCGTCCGGGTGTACGGAAACTGCGGTCCGGGGCGGGCGGTGGTCGACTCGGAACAACCGCGCGCGGGTCCGGCGCGCAGACCCGAGGTGGTGGCCCGCGGTGCTGTGTCCACACGGCCTTCCCGGCGAAGGCGCCCAGCCGGCGACTCCCACGATCCCACCGGCCCCGATCCCGTCACCTCCACCGCCCGACGCCGAGCCCTTCCCGTCGTCCGACGCCGAGCCGTTCCCGTCGGGTGCGAGCCGGTCACCGGCGTCCCCGGCCGCCGGTGGGCCGTCCCCGGCCCGTGCGTGTTCACGACCCCCGCGGTCCGGCGCGATCGCGCAACCCCCGCCGGTCGCGGCCCCGGCGCCGGCTCACGCGTCGGTGGTCCCGTTCGCCCCGTCCACTCGCTCGGCGGACGGGCCGTGCGGGCCGTACGCGCCGCCGCGCGGGTGGTCCGCGTGCGTGGGCGGACCCGCGAGCCTGCTCGATCAGGGAACCGAGCGTGATCCCCACCCGCTCTACCGCACCCTGCGCGGAAACTTCCCCCTGGTCCACGACGAGCCGTTCGGCGCCTGGCTGATCAGCAGGTACGCCGATGTGCGCGCCGCGCTCGCGGACCCGCGGCTCGTCGCGCCGTCACCCGGCCCGGTACCGGCGCACGGGGAGCGCCGCACGCACGACGCGTACCGGGCCATCGCTTCCGCGGCGCTGAGGAACCAGGTGTCGGCCGCTCTCCGGGCGGGCGTCGAGCGCACCGCCTACGTCCTCGCGAGCCGACTGGCGTCCCGTCAGGAGGCCGATCTGGTAGCCGAGTTCTGCCGGTGGCTGCCCGCCGCCGCGGCCGTCACCGCGCTCGGACTGCCGTACGAGGACACCCTGCGCGTACACGCCTGGTGCCGAACAGGACTCGACCACCTCGGCGGTCACCGCCCCGGACTCGACGCCTACCTGCGCCCCCACCTGGTCCGCCGCCGCGCCCACCCCGGTGACGATCTGCTGTCCGCGCTGTGTACGGCCCGCCTCGACGGACGGCCGCTGCCGGACGGGACCGTGACCGAGCTCGCCGGGATCGTGCTGGGCGCGGCCGGCGAGACGACCGCGCGCGCCCTCGCGTCGTTCCTCGCCAACCTCCTCGACCATCCGGGCCGACTCGACCTGATCCGTGCCCGCCCCGGGCTGGCGGGCGCCGCCTGGGCCGAGTCGCTGCGCCGCGACCCGCCGCTTCAGATCGTGGCCCGCCGGGCGCTCGAACCCATCGGCCCGATACCCGAGGGTGCCACCGTGGCGTGTCTGCTCGGCGCCGCGGGCCGCGACCCGGCGCGGTTCGCCGACCCGGACCGCTACGACCTCTTCCGCGCCGACCCGGGCGACCTCGCGTACGGCTCGGGACCGCGGCACTGCCTCGGCGCCCCGCTGGCCCGGCTCACGGCGGAAGCCGGGCTGCTCGCCCTGCTCACCGTGCTGCCGGGCCTGCGCAGGGCCCCCGGGCCCCGGCCGCGCCCCGAGGGTCTGGTCAGCCGTTCTCCCCGGACCCTTCCGGTGTGTCCGCGCTGACGCGCTCCAGCAGCACGACGGGTGACCTTCCGAAGAGGTCCTCCACGCGCGTGTGCCCCGTGAACTCCCGCTGCGCGGAGCCGGGGAGCACATCGGCCCACCGCCCGTCGGGGAGCGCGAGCACAGTGTCCCGCCAGCCGCCGGCCTCGGCGAGCCCCAGCGACAGCCGGGTGACGGCCGTGATCACCTCTCCCGACCGCACGAACGCCACACAGTGGTCGGCGGCGGGCCCCTCGGCCCACAGCGGCGCGTACGTCGCCGCGTCGCCGAAGACATCGGGCCGCCGGGCGCGCAGCCGCAGCGCGGCGGCCGTGAGCGCGGGCTTCTCCGCGGCCGGGTCGCGCGGCGTGAACGCCTCCCGGTTGTCCGGGTCCACCAGCGCCCGGTACTCGTCCTCGGTGCCCTGGTACACGTCCGGCACCCCGGGCATCGTCAGATGGACCAGGGCGGCCCCCAGGACGTTCGCCCGCACGTGCGGGCCCAGCGAGGTCCGCAGGGCGGCCACGTGCCGTCCTGGGGGCCCGCACGGCCCGTCGGCGACGAACGCCGTCACCGCGTCCTCGTACGCGGGGTCGCGTTCGGTCCAGGCGGTGCGCGTGCCGGCCTCCCTGATGTGCTTCAGCAGGGCGTCCCGGACGCGCTCCGTGTGGACCTCGGCCCCCTCCTCGGCGGTGGCCGGGCCGAGCCCGAACACCGTCTGCCACGCGGCCCACGCCACCTGCGGGTCGGGGATCCCCGGCCCCTCCTGGGCCGCTTCCGCCAGGACCTCGGACCAGGCCTCCGGGCACTGGGTGAGGACCGAGACGGCGGCGCGCACGTCCGCGCTGCGTTTGGTGTCGTGGGTCGACAGGACGGTTCCGGTGGCGGGCCAGTCGCGCTGCACGCGCGCGCAGTAGGCGTGGAAGTCGTCCGGGGACACCGCGGGCCGGCCCGGATCGCCGCCCACCTCGTTCGCCGACAGCAGCGGCACATAGCGGTAGAACGCCGTGTCCTCCACCGACTTGGCGCGCAGCGCCGACGACGTCTGCGCGAACCGGGCCCGGAAGGCGGCCTCCCCCGGCCCGTCGCCGTCCCGGCCGAGCAGCAGGGCCCGTACGAAATCCACGGCATGCGCCTCCTCGGGCACCCGGAACGCCGACCTGGCCTCGGCGGCGGCCCGCTCGGTGACCACCAGGGACGCGTCCGTGGACGGGTAGGGCCGGTACACCTCCAGCCGGACCAGGAGTTCCCGCAGCGCGGCGCCCAGGGCCCAGGGCGCGTGGTCGCGGGCGGCGGGGTCGGGGGCGGCGGCGCACAGCGCGCTCACCTCGCGGGTGAGGCGCTCGACCTCCGTGGCCAGTTCGTACGTGATCACCTTGTACGCCGCCCGGCGCACGGTGCTCTCCCAGTGGCCGCCCCGGTCGGCCTGCGGGCCCGCGAACCGCCGGTAGCGGCCGAGCATCCGGCTCGCGCCCGCCTCGTCCGTGAAGAGGCCGTCGACGTGCCGCAGCGCGTCGTAGCCGGTGGTGCCCGCCACGGGCCACGCGGGTGGGAGCGGCTCGCCGTCCGCGAGGATCTTCTCGACCACCGTCCAGCGGCCGCCGGTCGCCTCGTGCAGCCGGCGCAGATAGGCGTCCGGGTCCGCCAGTCCGTCCGGGTGGTCCACGCGCAGTCCGTCGATCACGCCGTCGGCGACGAGCTGAAGGATCTTCACGTGGGTCGCCGCGAACACCTCCGGGTCCTCGACGCGCACCCCGATGAGCTCCGAGATGCTGAAGAAGCGCCGGTAGTTGAGCTCGGTGCGGGCCAGCCGCCACCACGCGGGGCGGTACCACTGGGCGTCCAGGAGCTGGGGCATCGGCAGCTGCGCGGTTCCCTCGCGCAGCGGGAACACGTGGTCGTAGTAGCGCAGTATGTCGCCGTCGACCTTCAGCTCGCCGATCTCGGCGCCGAGGCGGTCCCCGAGCACCGGCAGCAGCAGCCGGCCGCCCTGGGCGTCCCAGTCGATGTCGAACCAGCGGGCGTACGGAGACTGGGGGCCCTCGCGCAGCACCTCCCACAGGGCGTGGTTGTGGCGCGGGGCCATCGCCATGTGGTTCGGCACGATGTCCACGACGAGGCCGAGGCCGTGCTCCCGCGCGGTGCGTGCCAGGGAACGCAGCCCCTCCTCACCGCCCAGTTCGGCCCGTACGCGCGTGTGGTCCACCACGTCGTAGCCGTGTGTCGAGCCGGGGACGGCCTCCAGGACGGGGGACAGGTGCAGGTGGGAGACGCCGAGCGAGGCCAGATAGGGCACGGCCGCCTCGGCGCGGCGGAAGGGGAACTCCGGCTGGAGCTGGAGCCTGTAGGTGGCGGTCGGCACGACGGGGACGACCGGGCCGGGGACGACCGAGTCCGCGATCGCCGGTTCGGGGCGCTCAGGGGTCATGCGCATCTACGTACCCCTCCGGCCGCCTTTCTGTCAGCGCGGCCCGAGGAAGGGCACGCACGGCCCCGCCCCGCGCGCGTGGGTCCGCGTCATGGACCCACGCGCGCGGGGCGGGGGAAGAGGCCGTCCTAGGCGGGCCGCTGGAGCACCGTCATGCTCCGGTCGACCAGGGTCAGCCGGTCACTGGCCGCGACCTTCGCGCCCGTACCCGGGGCCACTCCCTCCGGGAGGGACGTGTCCACGACGACCTGCCACTGGCGGCCGTGGTCGACCGGCACGACGAATTCCAGGGGCTTGGGGGAGGCGTTGAACATCAGCAGGAAGGAGTCGTCGGCGATGCGCTCCCCGCGCGCGCCCGGCTCGGAGATCGCGTTGCCGTTGAGGAACACGGACAGCGCCCGGGCCTGGGCGGAACCCCAGTCGCGCTGGGTCATCTCCTGGCCCTCCGGGGTGAACCACGCGATGTCGGAGAGCTCGTCGTGGGTTCCCTGGACGGGCCGCCCGTGGAAGAAGCGCCGCCGCCGGAAGACGGGATGGTCCCGGCGCAGCCACACCATCGCGCGCGTGAAGTCGAGGAGCTCGCAGTCCTCCTCGGGCCACGGCACCCAGGCCAGCTCGCTGTCCTGGCAGTACGCGTTGTTGTTGCCGCCCTGGGAGCGCGCGAACTCGTCGCCGTGGCTGAGCATCGGCACACCCTGGGAGAGCATCAGGGTGGCGATGAAGTTGCGCCGCTGCCGGCCCCGCAGCGCCAGCACGTCCGGGTCGTCCGTCTCGCCCTCGGCCCCGCAGTTCCAGGAGCGGTTGTGGCTCTCGCCGTCCCGGTTGTCCTCGCCGTTGGCCTGGTTCTGCTTGTTGTTGTACGACACGAGGTCGTTCAGGGTGAAGCCGTCGTGACAGGTCACGAAGTTGATGGAGGCGAGCGGACGGCGTCCGTCGTCCTGGTAGAGGTCGGAGGAGCCGGTCAGCCGGGACGCGAACTCGGCCAGCGTGCGCGGCTCACCGCGCCACAGGTCCCGCACGGTGTCGCGGTACTTGCCGTTCCACTCCGTCCACAGGGGCGGGAAGTTGCCCACCTGATAGCCGCCCTCGCCGACGTCCCAGGGCTCGGCGATCAGTTTCACCTGGGAGACCACCGGGTCCTGCTGGACGAGGTCGAAGAACGACGACAGCCGGTCCACCTCGTGGAACTGCCGGGCCAGCGTGGCCGCGAGGTCGAAGCGGAAGCCGTCCACGTGCATCTCGGTGACCCAGTAGCGCAGCGAGTCCATGATGAGCTGGAGCACGTGCGGGGAGCGCATCAGGAGCGAGTTGCCGGTGCCCGTGGTGTCCATGTAGTAGCGGGGGTCGTCCGCCAGCCGGTAGTACGAGGCGTTGTCGAGGCCCCTGAAGGAGAGCGTCGGCCCCAGGTGGTTGCCCTCGGCCGTGTGGTTGTAGACCACGTCGAGGATGACCTCGATACCGGCCTCGTGCAGCGCCCGGACGGCCGACTTGAACTCCAGGACCTGCTGTCCCCGGTCGCCCCAGGAGGCGTAGGCGTTGTGCGGGGCGAAGAAGCCGATCGTGTTGTAGCCCCAGTAGTTGTTGAGACCCATGTCGACCAGCCGGTGGTCGTTAACGAACTGGTGTACGGGCATCAGCTCCAGTGCCGTGACGCCCAGCTTCGTCAGGTGTCCGATGATCGCCGGGTGTGCGAGCGCCGCGTACGTGCCGCGCAGCTCGTCCGGCAGCTCCGGATGCAGCATCGTGAGGCCCTTCACGTGGGCCTCGTAGATCACCGTGTGGTGGTACTCCGTTCGGGGGCGCCGGTCGTCGCCCCAGTCGAAGTACGGGTTGACCACGACCGACGACATGGTGTGCGGCGCCGAGTCGAGGTCGTTGCGCTTGTCGGGTGAACCGAACGGATAGCCGTACACCTCCTCGCCCCAGCTGACGGAACCCGCGATCGCACGCGCGTACGGGTCGAGCAGCAGTTTCGCGGAGTTGGCGCGCTGCCCGCGCTCGGGCGCGTACCGCCCGTGCACCCGGAAGCCGTACCGCTGTCCGGGCATGACGCCGGGCAGGTACGCGTGGCGCACGAACGCGTCGGTCTCCCGCAGTTCCACGGCCGTCTCCGAGCCGTCGTCGTGCAGAAGGCACAGCTCAATACGGTCGGCGGCCTCCGAGAAGACCGCGAAATTGGTGCCGGCGCCGTCGTACGTGGCACCGAGTGGATACGCCTCACCAGGCCAGACCTGCATGGATATGACTCTTCCAGTAGTGCCGTGCCCCTGGGGGCGAGTCCGAGCCGAGTCTCCCCGAAAGTGATGGAACCTCACATGACTTACATCCCTCTTACCCCGCGACCAGGCATATCTCGTATGCCGAACCAGTGGGACTCAAACGACTCCTGGGGATGTAGGGGGAGTAGGGGGAAATGTGCGCAAGATAGTGCACCGCCATCTGGGCAAGGTGGTGGCGGGTGCGGCCATCGCGGTGGCCGGGACGGCCGTGATGATCGGAGTCACCCTTCCGGGCTCGGCGGGGGCCGAGGAAGCGGGCGGGGGCCTTCAGGCCGACGGGACCACGCAGCAGGCGGCGCGGGACGGGCAGGGCGGATCCGTTCGGCCCGGCGTCGTCGAGCGGGCGCCGGCCGAGGGTGAAAAGGGCAAGGGCCGTGACCCGCTGACCGACGACGAGATGCGGCGCGCCGAGCGGATCGCGGTGAACCGGGCGCTCTTCGACTCCAGCGAGAACGTCGAGGGCGCGCGCGGACCACAGCGCATCGGAGTCGACCTCGCCGAACCCGACACGGCCGATCTGGACAACCCGAACGCGCCGCGCCGCGCCGACATCACGTTCTACGACTACAAGGACGACACGCTCGTCACCAAGACCGTCGACCTCGACACCGGGAAGGTCGACCGGACGGGCGTCCAGCACGGCGTGCAGCCGCCGATCAGCCGCGACGAGATGACCGAGGCCGCCCAGCTGCTGATCGCCGATCCGCTCGGCGCCGGCCTGAAGGCCGACTTCAAGGACGCGACCGGCAAGGAACTCACCTCGCCCGACCAGCTGATGCTCAACAGCATGGTCTACCGCGCGACCTCCGGCGCCCCCGCCGCCCTCGGCGCCTGTGGCGAGCACCGGTGCGTGCGGCTCTTCCCGAAGGTCAAGAACGGGCCCTGGATCGACAGCCGTGACCTGGTGATCGACCTGAGCGCCCGCAAGGTCGGCAAGCTCGGCTGAGCGCCGCCCGTCTTTCCTTCCCACCTTCACAGCTTTCCGCAAGGAGTCATTTCTTCATGCGCGTCAACAGAAACAGCCGTGCCCGCAGCCGGGCCGCCGTGGGCCTCTCGGCGCTCGCCCTGGCCGCCGGCGCGACGACGGCCGCGGGACCGGCCGTCGCCCAGCCCAGGTCCGCTCCCGCCCCGGCCGCCGACTGCAGCGCCGCCTACCGGATCGAGCAGAAGCTCGCCACCGGCACCACCTGGCGGATGTGCTGGCACTACGAGAGCGAGGCCGGGCTCGTCCTGGAGAACATCTCCTACCAGCCCCCCGGCGAGGCCCAGCCGATCAAGGTCCTGAGCACGGCCAAGCTCGCCCAGATCGACGTCCCCTACGACGACGGCTCGGTCGAGTACAGCGACCTGACCGGCGCGGGCTTCGGCCAGGGTCTGGTCGACATGGTCCCCGCCGAATGCCCCGGCGGCGCCATCAAGACGGTCAAGGTCCCCGACGCCTGGGACCCGCAGCACGCGAACGTCAAGGGCCTGTGCACCACGACCCGTTCACGCGGCCACGCCTACCGGATGGAGTCCGAGACCGGGAACAAGGTCTTCCAGAAGCAGGGCAAGGACCTGCTCGTCTACACCGTCAACAAGGTCGGCTGGTACGAGTACATCACCGAGTGGCGCTTCCAGGACGACGGCACCATCAACATGAACGTCGGCGCCACCGGCAGCCTCTCGCCCTTCGACTACGACGCGGGCGACGGCCGCGGCTGGCCGCTGGGCAAGGGCGCCAAGGACTACGCCACGAGCCACAGCCACAACGTCTTCTGGCGGCTCAACTTCGGCCTGGACGGCTCGTCCAAGGCGAAGGTCGAGCAGTACGACTCGGTGGTCAGCCCGCCCGCGCAGGGCCAGGAGGCCCCCAGCAACAAGACCACGGTCACCAAGGTCGGCAAGGAACTCGCCGGCGACGCCAAGAACATGCGCTGGTGGCGGATCGTCAGCAACTCCGGCAAGAACAAGGACAATCACGCACGCTCGTACGAGTTCGTCCCGGGCGCGACCACCAAGTACCTCGGCCGTGCCTTCACCAAGCACGACATCTACTTCACCGAGTACAACAAGTGCGAGCAGTTCGCGAGCGACAACCTGCGCAACTGCGGTGCCGGGCACGGAAAGTCCGTCGACAAGTGGGTCGACGGGCAGACGCTCACCCACCCCGTGGCCTGGGTCAACGTGGGTTTCCACCACGTCGCCCGGGACGAGGACCAGCAGCCGATGCCGGTCCACTGGCAGGGATTCTCCATCGCCCCGCGTGACGTGACCGCTATGAATCCGCTCACTCCTCCGGAGCTCGCGAACCAGAACGGGCATGTCGAACCAAGGTAGTTGGGAAACGACATGCGCATCGGGCTGCATCGCTCGCCGCTCCCGGAGTACCCTTCCTTGATCGTTGATTGGGGCCTGGCCCCTGGGGAGTGCTCGGGGGAGCGGAAGGCGGTGCGCGGGTGGGCTCGGGAGGGCTGGAGCTGCCTCCTGGTGACGAGGGTCACGAGGGGAACTCCACGGATGTCCCGCCCGGCGCGGTGTCCCTGGCGCGGCCGATGGAAATGGGATCCATTGGACCGGAACTGGACTGGGGCGCCGACGCCTGGAGCGAGGTGCGTACGCGCGCCCAGCGAGCCGGGCGCGCCTACATCTGGCTGAACCTGGTCGAACAGCGGCTGCGCGCGGTCGTGGCCGCTGTTCTCCGGCCCGTCTACGAACCCGTCCACGGCGACGACTGGGTGGTCG
The DNA here is from genome assembly GCF_036063235.1 of Streptomyces sp. NBC_00386. Lineage (NCBI taxonomy): Bacteria > Bacillati > Actinomycetota > Actinomycetes > Kitasatosporales > Streptomycetaceae > Streptomyces > Streptomyces sp. NBC_00386. Next base: position 2,407,226 of record NZ_CP107950.1, on the reverse strand, counting down.
CCGCCGCCGGTCCGGCCGGCCAGGAGTGGGTGCAGCGCGCCGTCGCCGTACGCGAAGTCAGCCGCCGCAAGGGGTACTTGCTCGATCCGGCGGACGACAACGTGCTGAGTTTCCTCACGTTGCCCCAGTTGCGCGAGCTGATGGTGCAGCACTGGCCGTGCTTCGAGCCGTACTTCGACGAGCGCAGGGACGTCGAACTCGCCCTGGACGAGCTGGAAGTGACCCGGAACGTCGTCTCGCGCAACCGGGCGCTGTCCGAGGCCGTCCTGAACCAGGCCGAGCGGGCGGCGGCGAAGCTGCTGGAGATCCTGGGCGCCGGGAGCGATGTGCCCTCCGCGCGCCGGCTGCCCGTGGACGCCGTCGAGGAACTCGTGGGCGACCGCTACGCGGATGTCGTCGGGGTGCACTCCGACCGCGTGCGGCTGCTGCGCCAGTTCCCCGCCGAGGACCTCTTCGGCGGATCCCGCCGGCTCGACGCGATCGGCATCGGCCTGAACCTGCTGGTGCAGAACTTCTCCGGGCGCCGGCTGGTCCGCCTCGCCGAGTCCGGCTGCCGGACACGGCTGCTGTTCCTGAACCCCGCGTCCAGCGCGGTCAAGCGGCGCGAACGCGAACTCGGCATCAGACGCGGCGAGCTCAGCCGGTCGGTCGAGATGAACATCCTGCACATGCGCCGGGTGCGGTCCCGGCTGCGCGACCCGGACGCCTTCGAGATCCAGGTGTACGACGAGACGCCCCGCTTCACCGCGTACCTCGTCGACGGGGACGGCTCGGACGGCATCGCGGTCGTGCAGTCCTATCTGCGCCGGACGCGGGGCATGGAGGCGCCGGTCCTGGTCCTGCGCGGCGGAAGCCGGGTGCTCAAACCGGACGAGTTCGGCGAGGAGGGACTCTTCCCCACCTATCGCGAGGAGTTCGAGATGGCTTGGGCCGACTCGCGACCTGTGTCCTGAAAGCCCGTTTCTTCCGGCCTGATGGAACGCGGCCCCCGGATTGTCAGTGGCCCGTGGGATCGTGGAGACCACTGGGGGAAAGCACCACGAAGAAGGGGGGCCACCCATGGGCTGGCACCGGGAGCTGCTGATCGGCTTCGACCTGGAGACGACCGGGACCGATCCGCGCGAGTCGCGCATCGTCACGGGCGCCGTGATAGAGGTCAAGGGCGGAGAGCCGCTGGGCCGCCGCGAATGGCTGGCCGATCCGGGCGTGGAGATCCCGGTCGACGCGGTGGCCGTGCACGGGATCACCAACGAGCGCGCGACCGCCGAGGGCCGCCCCGCGGACGAGGTGGCCGACGCCATCGCCGGAGTCCTCGTCACCTACTGGCGCACCGGCGTTCCGGTCGTCGCGTACAACGCCGCCTTCGACCTCACGCTGCTCTCCGCCGAGCTGCGGAGACACGGACTGCCGTCGCTGGCCGAGCGGCTCGGCGGCATCGACCCGGCACCGGTCATCGACCCGTACACGATCGACCGCTCCGTGGACCGCTACCGCCGGGGCAAGCGCAACCTGGAGGCGGTCTGCACCGAGTACGGGGTGGTCCTCGACTCCGCCCACGACGCCTCGGCCGACGCCCTCGCCGCCGCCCGGCTCGCCTGCGCGATAGCCGGCCGCCACCCCAAGGTCGCGGCCCTCGGTCCCGTCGAGCTGCACCGGCGCCAGATCGAGTGGTACGCGGAATGGGCGGCGGACTTCCAGTCCTTCCTGCGCCGCAAGGGTGAGACGGACGCGGTGGTGGACGGGACCTGGCCGCTGCGGGACCTGGCGGACGAACACGTCTGACCCGACCGGGGGCCGGGGCGCGCCCCTCGTGCGGCCCTGGGCAGGCGGGCACCCGGCATCCGGGTGGGCACCTGGCTCCGGGCGGCCCCGAATGGGCACCTGACCTCAGGGCGGCCCTGGGCGGGCACCCCGGTGGCAGGTCAGAACGGGTACCAGCGCACCGTCTCGTCGCCGTCCCGCAGCGACGCCACCCGGCGTTCGAACTCGGCCAGTGCCTTCGGGTTCGTCGGCGCGTGCTGGGCGACCCAGGCGCAGCTCGCGGTCTCGCGGGCACCCCGGAGCACCGAGCAGCCCTCCCACGCCCGGACGTCCCAGCCGTACGTCTCGGTGAAGGAGTCGTAGGCCTCGGCGGGGAGCCCGTAGCGGTCGCGGGACAGGGCCATGACCACCAGGTCGTGCTCCCGCAGGTCCGCGGCGAAGGTCTCCAGGTCGACCAGGACCGGCCCCTCCGGGCCGACATGGACGTTGCGGGGCAGCGCGTCGCCGTGGATCGGGCCCGGCGGGAGCTGCGGGGTGAGCGCGGCGGCCGCCTCGGCGAAGCCGTCGCGCCGCTCCCGCAGGTACGCCGCGTCCGCGGGGGCGATCGCGTCGCCCGCCAGACGCAGCCAGCGCTCCACACCGCCGAGGAGTTCGCGGGGCGGCAGAGCGAACGAGGGGGAGGGCAGCGCGTGCACCACCCGCAGCAGCCCGGCCAGATCGCGCGGTTCTGCGGGGCGGACGGCGTCGGGCAGCCGGTGCCACACCGTCACGGGGTGTCCGTCGACCAGCAGCGCTTCCGGCTCGGCGGCCCGCACCGCGGGGACGCCCGACTCGGCGAGCCAGGCGGCGACGGCCAGTTCCCGGCGTGCCCGGTCGTGGAGTTCGGCGTCGCGCCCCACCTTGACGACCAGGTCACCGGCGCCGAACACCGCGTTCTCGCCGAGGGCGAGGAGCGACGCGTCCCGCACCGGTCCCGGCAGCACCTTCGCCGCGGCCAGTACGTCCCGCGCCCGTGCCTCGTCCATCGCTCGCCTCCGTGTGCTCGCATGCCGCCCGCGCGGCCCTCGCGTACGACGGCTCCGGGTGCGCGCCGTCCGTCGGTCAGTCTCGCATTCCCCCAGGCCGGACCGGGCGAAGGGTCTGTCGGCCCCTCCGGGAGGAGGAGACCGACAGGCCCTGGTGGTGTGCGGTTCTCCCGGCCGGCCGACTGGCCGGCCGGGAGCCGAGGCGGCGGCGGTGGTCGGCCGTGGCCGATGCCGGCCGGGACAGGTCCTAGACCCCGGCCCGCTCGCCCTGGAGCACCGGCGGCGCGACCGCCTCGGGGGCCTCGTCGTGCGTGAGGTCGGGCATCCGGTTCAGCCACTTCGGCAGGTACCAGTTGCGCTCGCCGAGCAGCGCCATCACCGCGGGGAGCAGGACACCCCGGATGATCGTCGCGTCGATGAGCACCGCGGCCGCCAGGCCCACGCCCATCTGCTTCATGGACTGCATGGACAGCGTTCCGAAGATCGCGAAGACGGCGACCATGATGACGGCGGCGCTGGTGACGACACCGGCCGTGGTGACCACCCCGTGCCGGATCGCGTCCTTGGTGCTGCGGCCGCGCAGCCGGGCCTCACGGATCCGGGAGACCACGAACACGTGGTAGTCCATCGAGAGCCCGAAGAGGATCACGAAGAGGAACAGCGGCAGCCAGGCGACGATCGCGCCGACGCCCTCCGCGCCCACCAGGGACGCGCCCCAGCCGTGCTGGAAGACCGCGACCAGGATGCCGTAGGCGGCCGCCACCGAGAGGAGGTTGAGCACGATCGAGGTGATCGCGATCGTCAGCGAGCGGAACGAGAGCAGCATCAGGAGGAAGGCGAACACGACCACGAAGGCGAACACCGGGGTCACCGAGCCGACCAGCTGGTCGTTGAAGTCGTGCGACCCCGCCACCTGACCGGTGATGGGCGCCTCCAGCCCGTCGACCTTGCCGAGCGTCTGCGGGCGCACCTTGTCACGCAGCAGCTCCAGGCTCTTCTCCGCCTTGTCCTGGTCGGAGCCGCCGACCAGCGGGACGAAGACGAACGCGACGTTGTGCTCCGCGTGCACCTTGATGTCGACCGGACCGCGCGAGGCACCCGAACTGACCGCCGTCGCACGGAAGTCGGCGAGCGCCGCCTTCACCTCGGGGGCGTTGATGTCCCGCGCCCTGACGACCACCTCGGCCGGCTCGGAGCCGCCGGGGAAGGCCTCGTTGACCCGGTTGTAGGTGCCGACGATCGCCAGCGAGTTGCCGAACTCCTTGTCCAGGGTGAGCTGTTGCGTCTTCATGCCGAGCGCCGGAGCGGCGACGGCGAGCAGCGCGCCCGTCGCGACGACCAGCGAGACCAGGGGCTTGGCGAGCACCACGCGCAGGACGGCGCTCCAGAACCGGCTGCCCTCGTCGGCCGGACGGCGGCCGTTCCGGCCGCCGTCCGCACCGCGCCGCTCGGCCCGGCGCAGGAACGGAAGGCGGCCCTTCTCGACGCGGTCGCCGAGCAGGGAGAGCAGCGCGGGCAGCACGGTGACCGAGCCGACCATGGCGACGGCGACGACCATCAGCGAGGCCAGGCCCATCGCCTCGAACTCGGCGAGCCCGGTGAACAGCATGCCCGCCATCGCCACGCACACGGTGACTCCGGAGACGATGATGGCGCGGCCACTGGTCGCGGCGGCGATCCGCAGGGCCGTACCGGCGTCACGTCCGGCCTCGCGCTCCTCGCGCTCACGCCGCAGGTAGAACAGGCAGTAGTCGACGCCGACGGCCAGACCCACCAGCAGCATCACGGAGTTGGCCGTGTCGCTCATCGGCATCAGATGGCTGACGATGCCCATCAGACCCATCGTCGCCATGATCGCGGTGACCGCGAGCGCCACCGGCAGCAGTGCCGCCACCAGCGCGCCGAAGGCGATCAGCAGGATGCCCAGCGCCACGGGGACGGCGGAGAGTTCGGCCTTCTGGAAGTCGTCGCCGAACGCGTCGTCGTACTGCTTCATCATGCTCGCGCCGCCGATCTCCTCGATCCGCAGCTCGGCGTGGTCCTTCTGCACGCCCTTGACGGCGTTCAGCACGGGCTCGACGCGGTCGCCCGCCGTCTCCGAGTCGCCGCGCATGTCGAACTGGACGAGCGCGCTGCGCCCGTCCTTCGAGATCGTCTTCGTGTCGTACGGGGAGGTCACGTCCGTGACCTTGCCGGTGGCGCCGACCGCCTCGACTACCGCGGCGACCGCGCTCCTGAACTCGGCGTCCGTGGCCTTCGTGCCCGCGTCCTTCGCCTGGATCAGGACCGTCTCACTGGCCGGCTCCTTGATGCCGGCGTCCTCGATGATCTTGGCCGCGGTGTGCGTCTCGCCCTTGAGCTGGTCGCTCTCCTTGACGTCGACGCGACCCGCCGCGGAGCCGAGGCCCATCGCCAGGACGACGAACAGCACCCAGATTCCGACGGCCGCCCATCGGTGGCGGGCGCTCCAGCCGCCTGCTCGCGCGGCGATGCCGCGCACCCGTGTGTCTGCGTTCCCCATGACGGGCCTGCCCCCTTGAGCACGGTGACAGCCCCTGCCGCCACCTTTCGTAATGAAGGTATGGGCCCGATAAGCGCGTCTCCTCGTACTGTCCGGTGAACTGCCGGACCTTCCGCTCCTCCCCGCGGACCCCGGGTCCTCCGCACTGGGGAGGACGGAAGCCCCTTACACCTAACGGCACTTCTCGGGGATGCCGCTCAGGGATCGGGCCTGTTGCCGGAAGCCCGGCGGGCGGCCCCACGGGTACGGTCGTCGTGCCCACCCTCGGGGGCGCGGCACCCGGCCTATGGTGTTCGGATGACGACGACGTACGCGGCGCTGTTGCGCGGCATCAACGTGGGCGGCGCGAAAAAGGTGCCGATGGCCGAGCTGCGCACCCTGATGGAAGGACTCGGGTACGGCGACGTCCGTACCTATCTCCAGAGCGGAAACGCGGTGTTCAGGAGCGACGGCGGAGACGAGGAGTCCCTCGCCGAGGAGCTCTCGGGGGCCATCGAGAAGCACTTCGGCTTCGGCGTCGGCGTACTCGTCCGCGATCACGCCTACCTGCGGGCCGTCAGGGAGGCCTGCCCGTTCCCGGCCGCCGAGCTGGAGGGCAGGCAACTGCACGTCACCTACTTCTCGGCGCCCGTCGACGCCGAGCGCTTCGTCTCCGTCGAGCCCGCGGCCTTCCTCCCCGAGGAGTTCCGCCTCGGCGACCGCGCCCTCTACCTCTACGCACCCGACGGCCTCGGCCGCTCCAAGCTCGCCGAGGCCCTGGCGAAGCCCAGACTGCTCAAGGGCGTCCTCGCCACCACCCGGAACTGGAACACGGTCGTCAAACTGGAGGAGCTGACCGGTGCTTGAGCGCAATGCCGCCGTCGAGGCCGCCATCGAGAGCGAACTGCGCCTGCTCGATCCGACGGTCCGCCGCTCGGCCGACCTCGTCGCCGCGCTGCTGCACCCCGGCTTCCACGAGTTCGGCGCGTCCGGCCGCATCTGGGACCGCGCCTCGACCGTCGCGTCGCTGGCCGCCGGGATGGAGGACGGCGGCCGCATCACGACCTCGCGCATGAAGGGGGTGCAGCTCGCCCCCGACCTGGTCCACCTGACCTTCGACACCGACAACAACGGCCGCCGCGCGCACCGGAGTTCACTGTGGCGGCTGTCCGGGAACGAATGGCTCCTCTACTTCCACCAGGGCACTCCGTACGATCCCGCCGAGGATGACGTGTCCGTCGAGGAGGCGTGAGCCACGGGATCCTGAGGAGGTACGGGCCCCGCGTTCCTGAGGAGGCGGGGGCCCCGCGTTCCCGGCGGGGAAGCGCTCCGCGGCCGCCACGAGGGCACCGCCGGCCTGACGGACGGGCCGACCCGGCGGACAGGCCGGGCCGGGAGAATTGGCCCAAGATTTCCGTGCGGGATTGGGCCAGGATTCTGCGCCACCGCGTGACTAGCCTCGACGGTATGACGACCACTTCGCCCACGCGGGTCGACTTCTGGTTCGACCCCGCCTGCCCCTTCGCCTGGATCACCTCGCGCTGGATCCTGGAGGTCGAGCGGAGCCGCCCGCTCGACCTCCGGTTCCACGCCATGAGCCTTTATCTGCACAACACCGGCAACGAACTCCCCGACTGGTACCGGGATCTGGTGGACAGGTCCATCGGTCCGGTACGGGTGACGGTGGCCGCGGCGGAGGCGCACGGCGAGAAGGTGCTGCGCGATCTCTACACCGCCCTCGGCACCCGCATCCACCAGCAGGGAAACAAGGACTTCGACGCGGTGACCGCCGAGGCGCTCGCCGAGCTCGGACTCCCGGCCGCCCTCGCCGACGCGGCCCACGACTCCGCGTACGACGAGGCGGTGCGCCGCAGCCATGACGCCGGAACCGAGGCGGACACCGGCGCCTATGTGGGAACGCCCACTCTCCACGTCGACGGAACGGTGTGGTTCGGCCCCGTACTCCGGGCCGTCCCGCGTGGTGAGAAGGCCGCCGAACTCTTCGACAGCTTCCGTGTCCTCGCCGCCCACCCCGACTTCTTCGAGCTCAAGCGGACCCGGACGGGCGGCCTCTCCTTCGACTGATCCCGGCGGAACACCGGGCCGCCCCCGAACCCGGGAGTCAGGCTCCCAGCGCCGCCAGCGACGGCATCCGTGCCTCGTCGTAGCGGTCCAGCAGGAGGCGCGCGACCTCCGGCGCGGGACCGAGGACGTCGGCGAGTACGTCCGCCCCGGCGGCGCCCCGGGCGATGCGGTCCGGCAGGAAGCCGGGGGCCAGGACGTACGGCGCGACGGCGACGCGTTCGCAGCCGAGGGCGCGCAGCTCACGGACGGCGTCCTCGGTGCGGGGAAGGGATGCGGAGGCGAACGCGGGCCGCACGGCGCACCAACCGGTGTGCCGCCACTCCCGCGCGATTTCTGCGATCACCGCGATCGCCTCCGGGTCGGTGGACCCCGCCGAGGCCAGTACGACCCCGGCCCGGGACTTGTCGGCGGGCGTCAGCCCGGCCTCGTACAGCCGGCGTTCGAGCGCGGCCGTCAGCAGCGGGGACGGGCCGAGCACCTCCGCCTGCCGGATCCGCAGCCGCGACGGTGCCTGGCGCAGCACCGCCGGGATGTCCGACTTGGCGTGGAAGGCGCGGGTCAGCAGCAGCGGCAGGGCCACCACATCGCGAACGCCCTCGGCCGCCAGGGAGTTCAGCACCCCCTGCACGGAAGGGATGTTGAAGTCCAGGAAGCCGGTCTCCACGCGCAGGCCGGGGCGCTGGGCGCGCACCCTTCGTACCAGGGCATGCACCGTCGCGGCGTGCCGCGGATCGCGGCTGCCGTGGGCGATGACGACGAGGACGGGACGCTCCGGCCTGCTCATGACGGGGTCAGCCCTTCACCAGGAGTCCGCGGCTGCGCAGCACCCACCGCTCCACCGGGCTGAAGACGATCAGGTCGATGGCGATGCCGACGAACAGGATGAGGAAGATGGCGAGGAAGACCATCGGCATGGAGCTGGCGTTGCGGCCGTTCTCCAGCAACTGGCCGAGTCCCACGCCGAGGTCGGGGGAGGAGGCGATGATCTCCGCGGCCATCAGGGAGCGCCAGGAGAACGCCCAGCCCTGCTTCAGACCGGCCAGATAGCCGGGCAGCGCGGCCGGCATCACGATGTGCCAGGTCCCGCGCAGGCCCGTCGCGCCCATCGTGCGGCCCGCCCGCAGGAACAGCGGCGGCACCTGGTCCACGCCCGACACCAGCCCGTTGGCGATCGACGGGACGGCGCCGAGCAGGATCACCGCGTACATCATCGAGTTGTTCAGACCCAGCCAGATCACCGCCGGCGGCACCCAGGCCACCGAGGGCAGGGACTGCAGGCCCGAAAGCATCGGGCCGATCGCGGCGCGCACGAACTTCACCCGGGCCACCAGCAGGCCCAGCGGCGTCCCGATCACCAGGGCGAACAGGAAGCCGAGCAGACCGCGCGAGACGCTGGTCCAGATGTAGTCGAGCAGTGTGCCCTGGAGCCAGGCGTTCTTGACCTCGCTCCAGACGTCGGACGGCGAGGGCAGCTTGGTCGGGTCGTCGACGATCTTGAAGGTGATCAGCGCCTGCCAGGCCGCCACGACGATCACGAACGCGACCAGCGGCGGGAGCACCTTCTGCCGGAACGTCGTGCCGAAGGAGCTGCGGCCGGCCACGGAGGACTCCAGCGCGTCGAGGCCCGCCTCCAGACCGCCCAGCCCGTCGTTGTCCTTGACGGCCGCGTCCGACTTCGTCTCAGTGCTGGCCATGACGGCGGATCTCCCCACGCAGTTCTTCGGTGATCTCGATGGACAGTTCCGCCACGGGGGCGTCCTCGATGCGGCGCGGCTGCGGGATGTCCACCCTCCACTCGCGGGCGATGCGCCCCGGGCGGGAGGACAGCAGGACCACGCGCTGGGCGAGCCGCACGGCCTCGCGGACGTTGTGCGTGACGAAGAGGACGGACAGTCCCGTCTCCCGCCAGATCCGCGTCAGCTCGTCGTGCAGGACGTCCCGGGTGATCGCGTCCAGCGCCGCGAACGGCTCGTCCATCAGCAGGATCTGGCTGTCCTGGGCGAGCGCCCGGGCGAGCGCCACACGCTGGCGCATACCGCCGGACAGCTCGTGCACCCGCTTGCCGTACGCGCCCTTCAGCCGGACGAGTTCGAGCAGCTCCTCGGCGCGCCCGCGCCGCTCGGCCTTCGGAACTCCCCGCAGTTTCAGGGCGAGTTCGATGTTCTTGCCCGCGGTCAGCCACGGGAAGAGGGCGTGCTCCTGGAACATCAGAGCCGGGCGCCCGTTGGTCGTGATGCTGCCGGTGGAGGGCTTGTCCAGCCCCGCCACCAGGTTCAGCAGTGTGGACTTGCCGCACCCCGAGGCCCCCAGGAGGGTGACGAACTCGCCCGGCGCGACATCGAGGGTGATGTCGTCGAGGACGAGCTGGGGTCCCGCGGGTCCGGCGAAGGACTTCGAGACGTGCTCGATGCGGGCGGCGTACTCCGTCGTGTCGGCGCCGTCGGCGGCCTTGGCGAGTGTCGTTGCCATGGTCGTCACCTCCTGAGAACTCATCGGGATACGGACTTACTTGACGCCGAGACCGGCGTCGTCGACCGTGCTCTCGCCGGCGGCGGCGAGGACCTTGTTCAGGAGCGCCAGGTCGTAGATGCCGGTCAGGTTCGGCTTGTCCAGGAGACCGGCCTTCACCGCGTGGTCCGCCTCGCTGTTCAGCGTGGAGGCCAGCGGGTCGTCGGTGATCTGGATGGACTTCCAGGCCGGGTCGAGGACGTCGGCCGGCAGCGCCTTGCCGGAGTCGGCCTCGAGCTGCTTGTTCGCCGAGGCCTTCGCCTCGTCCGGGTTGGCGTTGATCCACTTGTTGGTCTCGACCGAGCCCTTGAGGACCGCCTCGACGACCTTCGGGTGCTCCTTGAGGAACTTCTGCGACACGATGATGTTCGTGATCACGAACTTCTTGTCGGGCCACAGGTCCGACTCGTCGAGCAGGACCTTGCCGCCCTCGGCGACCAGCTTGGACGCGGTCGGCTCCGGCACCCAGGCGCCGTCGATGGAGCCGGACTTGTAGGCGTCCGGGGTGATCTTGTTGTCGGTGCGGACGACCGACACATCACCCTTGCCGCTCTGCGCGTCGACCTTCCAGCCCTGCTCCGCGGCCCAGTTGAGGAACGCCACGTCCTGCGTGTTGCCGAGCTGCGGCGTCGCGATCTTCTTGCCCTTGACGTCCTTCAGGGACTTGATCGTCTTGGGGTTCACCACGAGCTTGACGCCGCCCGAGGCCGAACCGCCGATGATCCGCAGACTCTTGCCCTCGGACTTGGTGAATCCGTTGATGGACGGCGAAGGACCGATCCAGCCGATGTCGATGGAGCCCGAGTTGAGCGCCTCGATCTCCGAGGGCCCGGCGTTGAAGATCTGGTACTTCGCGGCCGTGGCGCCGAGCTCCTTCTGGAAGAAGCCCTTCTGGTTGCCGACCAGCGCGGTGGCGTGCGTCAGGTTGCCGAAGTAGCCGATCTTCACGGAGTCGAGTCCGTCGATCTTCTTCGAGCCGACGGCGACCTTGGCCGCGGAGTTGTCGTCCTTGGCCTCGGAGCCGTAGCTGCACGCGGCGAGCGCGAGCAGGGGGAGAGCGGTGACGAGGGCTATGCCGCGGCCCAGCAGCTTGGTGCGCGTGGAGCGGATGGCAGGCACGGGAGGGTTTCCTCTCGTCGGCCCGGCGGTCACGCCTTTCTCAGGTCGTGGCCGGGAGGTCGGCAGGTCTTCGTTTGTGCAGGCGGTGGGGAGTGAGGGCGCGCAGGCAGTGCGCGTACGTCATCGCGCACATCGCGCCACTCCGCCCTGCCCGCTGCCGAGGGCGCCGCTGCCGACGCGGCCGCCCTCCTTCGCGAACGTGGAGTAGATGTCGACGGGGTTCATGTCAGAAGTCCCAGCCGTCGTCGTCGGACTCGTCCTTGACCGGCTGCGGAGCCGCGAAGGACTCGCCGATCATGCCCGCGGTGAGGGTGGTGCCGTCGGCGGGGTCGATGAGGATGAAGGCGCCGGTGCGGCGGGAGTCGGCGTAGGAGTCCAGGGGCAGCGGTTCGGCGGTGCGGATCTTGACGCGGCCGATGTCGTTGGCGACCAGCCGGCCCGGGTGCGGGTGCAGCGAGAGGTCGTCCAGGGTCAGCCGGGAGGGGATGTCCTTGACGATCGCCTTGACCGTGCGGGTGCCGTGCTTGAGCAGGACCCGGTGGCCGACGGTGAGCGGTTCGTCGGCGACGTGGCAGACGGTCGCCTCGACGTCCTGGGTGGTCGGCGGCGCGTCCTTGCTCGGCACGAGCAGGTCACCGCGCGAGATGTCGATGTCGTCCTCCAGCAGGAGGGTCACCGACTGCGGGGTCCAGGCGATGTCGACCGGCTTGCCCAGCAGGTCGATCCCGGCGACCTTCGTGGTGCGTCCGGAGGGCAGCACGGTGACGCTCTCGCCGACCCGGAACGAACCGGCCGCGATCTGGCCGGCGTAGCCGCGGTAGTCGGGGTGCTCGGCGGTCTGCGGGCGGATCACGTACTGGACGGGCAGCCGGGCGTGGCAGTGCGCCAGGTCGTGGCTGACCGGGACGGTCTCCAGGTGTTCCAGGACGGTGGGGCCGCCGTACCAGTCCATGTTGGCGGACGCGTCCACCACGTTGTCTCCGGCGAGCGCGGAGATCGGGATCGCGGTGATCTCGGGGACGCCCAGCTCGGAGGCGTAGGCGGTGAACTCCTCGGCGATCGCCGCGAAGACGGACTCCTTGTACTCGACGAGGTCCATCTTGTTGACGGCCAGGACCACGTGCGGGACGCGCAGCAGGGCGGCGACGGCGGCGTGGCGGCGGGTCTGCTCGATGACGCCGTTGCGGGCGTCGACGAGCACGACGGCCAGGTCGGCGGTGGAGGCGCCGGTGACCATGTTGCGGGTGTACTGCACGTGCCCGGGGGTGTCGGCCAGGATGAACCGGCGCCGGGCGGTGGCGAAGTAGCGGTAGGCGACGTCGATGGTGATGCCCTGTTCGCGCTCGGCGCGCAGGCCGTCGGTGAGCAGGGCCAGGTCGGGGGTGTCCTGGCCGCGGTTGCGCGAGGCGTGCTCGACGGCCTCCAGCTGGTCGGTCAGGATCGACTTGGAGTCGTGCAGCAGGCGTCCCACCAGGGTGGACTTGCCGTCGTCGACGGAGCCCGCGGTCGCGAAACGCAGCAGGGTGGTCGCCGTCAGCTGTTCGACCGACAGGGGCTCGGCGGGTTCGGTGGTGCTGGTCATGTCTAGAAGTACCCCTCGCGCTTGCGGTCTTCCATCGCGGCCTCGGACATCTTGTCGTCGGCGCGGGTCGCGCCCCGCTCGGTGAGCCGGGACGCGGCGATCTCGGTGATCACCTGCTCCAGCGTGGTCGCGTCGGAGTCGACGGCGCCGGTGCAGGACATGTCACCCACCGTCCGGTAGCGCACGAGGCGCTTCTCGACCGTCTCGCCGTCCTTCGGCCCGCCCCACTCACCGGCGGTCAGCCACATGTTCGAGCGCTGGAAGACCTCACGCTCGTGCGCGAAGTAGATGTCCGGCAGCTCGATGCCCTCACGGGCGATGTACTGCCACACGTCCAGCTCGGTCCAGTTCGACAGCGGGAACACCCGCACATGCTCACCGGGCGCGTGACGGCCGTTGTAGAGGTTCCACAGCTCGGGGCGCTGGCGGCGCGGGTCCCACTGCGAGAACTCGTCCCGCAGCGAGAACACCCGCTCCTTGGCGCGGGCCTTCTCCTCGTCCCGGCGCCCGCCGCCGAACACGGCGTCGAAACGCTCCGACTGGATCTTCTCCGTCAGCGGCAGCGTCTGCAGCGGATTACGCGTCCCGTCGGGACGCTCACGCAGCACACCGCGGTCGATGTAGTCCTGCACGGAGGCCACGTGCAGGCGCAGACCGTGCCGCTCCACGGTCCGGTCGCGGTACTCGAGGACCTCGGGGAAGTTGTGGCCGGTGTCCACGTGCAGCAGCGTGAAGGGGACCGCCGCCGGGGCGAACGCCTTCAGCGCCAGATGCAGCATGACGATCGAGTCCTTGCCGCCGGAGAACAGGATCACCGGCCGCTCGAACTCACCCGCCACCTCACGGAAGATGTGGACGGCCTCCGACTCCAGCGCGTCCAGGTGCGACAGCGCGTACGGGCTGCTCTCGGTCTCCTCGGAGACACTGGCGACGGTCGTCATGCGAGACCCTTCTCGGTGAGCAGCGCGTGCAGCGCGGCGGCGGACTCCTGCACGGTCTGGGTGTGCGACTCGATGCGCAGGTCGGGCGACTCGGGCGCCTCGTACGGGTCGTCGACCCCGGTGAGCCCCGTGAGCTCGCCCGCGGCCTGCTTGGCGTACAGACCCTTCACATCGCGTACGGAGCACACCTCGACCGGGGTCGCCACGTGCACCTCCAGGTACGTCGTCCCGTTCTCCTGGTGGCGCCCGCGCACCGCCTCACGGCTGTCCGCGTACGGCGCGATGACCGGGACGAGCGTCTTCACGCCGTTGCGGGCCAGCAGTTCGGCCAGGAAGCCGATGCGCTGCACGTTGGTGTGCCGGTCCTCGCGGCTGAAGCCGAGGCCCGCCGAGATGAACTCGCGGATCTCGTCGCCGTCGAGGACCTCGACGCGGTGGCCCTCCTCGCGGAGCCGGCCGGCCAGCTCGTAGGCGATGGTGGTCTTGCCGGCACTCGGCAGACCCGTGAGCCAGACAGTGGCTCCGCTCGTCACTTGCCGCTCCTGGGAAATCGTGGGGGCCGCGCCGGGCGCGGTGTCCGTCGTGGTCGTCGTCATCCGTGCAGCCCGCACTCGGTCTTGGCGCGGCCCGCCCAGCGGCCGGCGCGCGCGTCCTCGCCCTCCAGCACCCGGCGGGTGCACGGCGCGCAGCCGACGGAGGCGTAACCGTCCATCAGCAGCGGGTTGGTGAGGACCCCGTGCTCGGCGGCGTACGCGTCCACGTCCGCCTGCGTCCAGCGGGCGATGGGCGAGATCTTGACCTTCTGCCGCTTCTCGTCCCAGCCGACGACCGGGGTGTTCGCCCGGGTCTCGGACTCGTCGCGGCGCAGCCCGGTCGCCCAGGCGTCGTACGCGGTCAGGCCCTCTTCGAGCGGCTTGACCTTGCGCAGGGCGCAGCACAGGTCGGGGTCGCGGTCGTGCAGCTTCGGCCCGTGCTCGGCGTCCTGCTCGGCAACGCTCCGACGCGGGGTCAGGGTGATGACGTTGACGTCCATCACGGCCTCGACCGCGTCACGGGTGCCGATGGTCTCGGGGAAGTGGTAGCCGGTGTCGAGGAACACCACGTCCACACCGGGCCGGGCGCGGGAGGCGAGATGGGCGACGACCGCGTCCTCCATGGAGGAGGTCACGCAGAACTTCCCGCCGAAGGTGTCCACCGCCCACCGGAGGATCTCCAGCGCGGAGGCGTCCTCCAGGTCGCGCCCCGCCCGCTCGGCCAGGCTCTTCAAGTCCTCGTCCGTGCGCTCTTGCCGAACGGCCGTCATATCTCCGCCCCTCCACGCTCTTCCCGCTGGACGCCCCGGGACAGCAGTCCCAGGAACTTCAGCTGGAAGGCTCGGTTGCACGCCGCGCATTCCCACGCGCCGTGGCCCTCTTCGCTGGGTCGCAGGTCTTCGTCTCCGCAGTAGGGGCAGTAGAACGGTGCGGCACGCTCGCTCACGACAGCGCCTCCTCGGAGGCACGCGCGGCCCAGGCGGCGAAGCGCTCGTCGTCCTCGCGCTCCGCCTGGAAACGCTTCAGGACACGCTCGATGTAGTCGGGCAGCTCGTCCGAAGTGACCTTCAGGCCGCGGACCTTGCGGCCGAACCCGGCCTCCAGGCCGAGCGCGCCGCCCAGGTGCACCTGGTATCCCTCGACCTGCTCACCGTTCTCGGCGAGGACCAGCTGGCCCTTGAGACCGATGTCCGCGACCTGGATACGGGCGCAGGCGTTGGGGCAGCCGTTGATGTTGATGGTGATGGGCTCGTCGAACTCGGGGATGCGGCGCTCGAGTTCGTCGATCAGGGAGGCGCCGCGCGCCTTGGTCTCGACGATCGCGAGCTTGCAGTACTCGATGCCGGTGCAGGCCATCGTGCCGCGCCGGAAGGTGGAGGGGCGGGCGGTCAGGTCGAGAGCCTCCAGGCCCTCGACGAGCGAGTCGATCTGCGCCTCCTCCACGTCGAGCACGATCATCTTCTGCTCGACGGTGGTGCGCAGCCGGCCCGAGCCGTGCGCCTCGGCCAGCTCGGCGATCTTCGTCAGGGTGGCGCCGTCGACGCGGCCGACGCGCGGGGCGAAGCCGACGTAGTACCGGCCGTCCTGCTGCCGGTGCACTCCGACGTGGTCGCGCCAGCGGGCGACGGGCTGGTCGGGGGCGGGGCCGTCGACCAGCTTGCGCTTCAGGTACTCGTCCTCCAGGACCTGGCGGAACTTCTCCACACCCCAGTCGGCGACCAGGAACTTCAGACGGGCGCGGTTGCGCAGCCGCCGGTAGCCGTAGTCACGGAAGATCGACAGGACGCCGATGTGGACGTCCGCCACCTCGTCGAGCGGCACCCAGGCGCCCAGGCGCTGGCCGATCTTCGGGTTGGTGGAGAGACCGCCGCCGACCCAGAGGTCGAAGCCGGGGCCGTGCTCCGGGTGGTTCACGCCGACGAAGGCGACGTCGTTGATCTCGTGCGCCACGTCGAGCAGCGGCGAGCCGGAGATCGCGGTCTTGAACTTGCGGGGCAGGTTGGAGAAGTCCTTGTTGCCGATGACCCGGCGGTGGATCTCCTCGATGGCCGGGGTGCCGTCGATGATCTCGTCCTCGGCGATGCCGGCGACGGGCGAGCCGAGGATGACGCGGGGCGTGTCACCGCAGGCCTCGGTCGTGGACAGGCCGACGGCCTCCAGGCGGTCCCAGATCTCCGGGACGTCCTCGATACGGATCCAGTGGTACTGGACGTTCTGACGGTCGGTGAGATCGGCGGTGCCGCGCGCGAACTCCTGCGAGATCTCGCCGATGACACGGAGCTGCTCGGTGGTCAGCCGGCCGCCGTCGATCCGAACCCGCAGCATGAAGAACTTGTCGTCCAGCTCCTCCGGCTCCAGGATCGCGGTCTTGCCGCCGTCGATCCCGGGCTTGCGCTGGGTGTACAGACCCCACCAACGCATCCGGCCGCGCAGGTCGTTGGGGTCGATCGAGTCGAATCCCCGCTTCGAGTAGATCGTCTCAATGCGTGTCCGCACATTGAGACCGTCGTCGTCCTTCTTGAACTGCTCGTTGCCGTTGAGCGGGGTGAAGTGACCTACGGCCCACTGGCCCTCGCCGCGGTGACGGCTCACCTTGCGGCGGGGCGCGACGACGGGATCCTGAGGGGTGGCGGCCATGGCTGTTACGTCCTTCGAGACTGCGGGGCAGGTCTGACTGCGGCTCTGACCTGCGCATACGGGTGCATACGGAAGAATGGGCGCAGCACTGCGCAAGGGTCGCAAAAAAGAGGGGGTTCGGCGCTGCTGGGCTGATCAGCTCGCCGGACAGATGGCGCTGGACATGCGGCCGAGGTCGACGTGCCGCCGACTCACCAAGGCAATTCCAGTTCCAGACATGACGGAAGCGTGTCACGGGGATCTCGGGGCAGTCCACCGTCATCCATTATGTGGACATCCTTGTCCCGAATCTTGAGACGTGGGTGTTGTCGATCACATGACCGGCCCTCCCGCGGTGCCGCGAGGAGGGCCGGGAGTCGTGGTCACCACGGTACAAAGCGGGTCAGACGGTGTGCGCGCCCGGCCAGGGCCCCGGTGTGGCGGCCTCCTCCTCCTGCTCGACCTTGGTGTCGAAGAGCCGGAAGCCGCGACGCTGGTAGTTGTCCATCGCGTGCTCGCCGTCCTTGCTGCACGTGTGCAGCCAGACGCGCTTCGTACCGGCCCGTCCCGGCCAGCGTTCGGCCAGGTCCCAGGCGCGTGCGGTCCCGAACGAGAGGAGGTGGCCCCCGATCCGGCGGCCGCGGAACGCGGGGAGGAGTCCGAAGTAGGCGATCTCCACGACGCCGTCGTCCTGGGCGTCGAGTTCGACGTAGCCCGCGGGGGTCCCCCGGTCGTAGGCGACCCAGGTCTCCGTGCCCGGCCGGTCGAGGACCTCCTGCCACTGCGCGTACGTCCACGCGAGCCGGTCCGTCCAGAGGATGTCCCCGCCGACCGAGGCGTACAGGAAGCGGCTGAACTCGGGCGAGGGGACCTCGGCGCGGACGATCCGCAGGTCCCCGCCGGGCGCGCTCGCGGGGAGCAGGTCGGCCGGGGCCGTCTGCTCCAGGGACCAGGTGGTCACATTGATGCTGCTCATGACCGCCAGGGAATCACGCGACCGGGTGCCTCTCCAAAGCCGTCCACGGACCGGCGTCACGGACCGGCTGCCCGCTATGCGGCGCGGGCGGGCCCGCTGTCCGAGCGGCCCGTCCCCGGGCGGCCGGCTCCGCTATCCGAGCGAGCCGTCGACCGACGACAGCGGCACCGCGTAGAGCACCCTGTGGCCCGCCGTGCCGGTGAGACTCCACAGCTCGCCGGTCTGCTGCCAGTAGGAGAGCGACCCGGTGCCGAGGTCCCAGCAGGCGTGCGACTGGTCGGCGGTGCACGTGGCCGCCTCGGCGCCGTCTTCGCTCTGACGCCACAGGGACCCGTGCCCGGCGCGGCCGTCGGACGGCCGCCCGATGTACCACCTGGCCTCGTGGTCGCCCGCGGACCGGTGCGAGAGGGCGCCGGAGATCCCGGATCCCTTGGTCGTGTAGGCCTCGACCGCGTTCACGTGGCCCTGGGCGTCGGCGAGCAGTCCGGTGCGGTACGCGGCGGTGCTGAACGCGTACCGCCACAGGCGGGTGCGCTCCGGACGGTCGTCCGCGGCCTCCGCGGCGACCAGGCTGTCGGGTGCGGTCGTACGGTCCAGGGAGAGCGAGCCGATACAGGGGACCGCGTGGTCACGGTCGCGGGTGCACGAGCCGCCCTCCAGGTCGTACGAGCCGATGGCGGGGAGCACGTACCGGTAGCCGGCGGCCGAGTAGCCGTGGCCCACCCGGCCCACGGCGCCGCTGTCCACGTCGGTCCGCAGCAGCCGGTGCAGGTCGAAGACGAGCAGGCCCTCGCCGTGGTCCGCGGTGACGATCAGTTTGTCCTGGTACCAGACCATGCCGCCGAGGCCGGCGCGCACCGCCGTGAAGTCCTTGCCGCCGGCCCGTGGGGCGACCAGCAGGACCCAGCGGTAGCGGAGGGCGTCCGGATCCGTCGCGTCGACGACGGCGATCCGGGCCAGTCCCTCGTCCCGGTCCGGCGCGGCCGCCCGGCCGTCGCGGTGGGTCCAGCCGGCGAGGATCACCCGGTGCGTGTCCCACGTGCCGTCGTCGTCGGCGTCACCGGACGTCGTCACGGAACGCGGCTGCCATCCCGAGGTCCGCGCGTCGTCGTCGCCCCAGCAGTAGGCGCGGGTGGCCGTGGGCTCGACGGGGAGCGCGGCCCGCTCGTCCGCCGTGCAGTCGGCGGTGTTCCGCATCGAGCGGTCGGCGTCGCGCAGGACTCCGTCGACGCCCACGTTGCCGCCCATGTTCCCGCTGAGCGTGTCGAGCGCGTCCCGGGAGGCGAGGTTCTCGTGCAGGCTCAGTTGCGAGGAGGCGCCGGTGCGGAGCGGGGTGAGGCCGCCCGGACTGTTGGCGCCGGTGGCCTGCGAGGTGCTGATCAGGGTGGCGGCCGCGGTGAGGGCGAGCGCGGTTCCGGTCAGCGTGGCGCGCAGCGCCTGTCCTCTTCGTCGACGACGGTGTCTGCCGCGCTGCTTCATGCGTCCTCCCGGATAGGCCAACTGCCTCCCCCGCCGAGGGCGTTGACGGAGAGACGGGTGGGGTGGCCTGTGGAGTGGATGCTACGGCAGAGACCCCCCGGCCAGGTCGAAGACCGCGGAAGACGCCCACGAAATACGCCCGCTTCACCCCTTCTCGTCTTCACGAGGGGTCCGGTCCGGCCGTCGCGCGTGCTCCGAGCACCGCGGGCGCGGTCGAGTGCGGCAGCAGGTCCCGGGGGTCGTCCGGCAGCAGGACCTCGACCTCCACCTCCTCGCGGAAGCGGTACGGACGGTGGTCGAGGAGCCCGATGAGCCGGCGGCGTACGCGGGAGAGTTCGGCGCGGACCGTGACCGTGCGGGTGGGGTCGCCGAAGAGGTCGACCGCGAGTTGCGCGGCGCTGCGTCCCTGGCGGTGCACGGCGAGGACGTAGAGCAGTTCGGCGTGGCGCGGGCTCAGGTCCTGGGACCAGCTGCCCGCCGTGCCCGAGACGGTGATGTGCGGGCGCCGGGGTTCGCCGAGGTCGAGGACCACCCGCCCGGCGCTCCCCAGGTCACCGGCGCCGGTGACGCGCAGCAGCCAGCCGCCGGGCATCGGTTCGGCGACACACGTGCCGAGGGAGGGCAGCCAGATGTGGCCCGCGCCGAAGGAGTCGGGCAGCGGGACCCGGTCCACGGGCGGCATTCCGGTGACGGCGGCGAGCCAGCCGTGGGAGTCCACCACGAGCGCCGGACCGTCCAGTCGGCACAGCAGGGGCGCGGCCACCGCGCGCAGCCGCTCGATGGCCGTCAGATGCGCGGTGCGCAGTTCGCTTTCGGCCAGTCTGGACACCGTGTCGACCAGCGCGAGGGTGGCGGGATGAAAGGTGCTGTCCGGGCCGCTCACGTCGATGATCCCGAGCAGCCGTCCGTCGCGCGGGTCGTGGACGGGCGCGGCGGCGCACGTCCAGTCGTGCAGGGTGCGCACGAAGTGCTCGGCGGAGTGCACCTGGACGGGGGCGTCCGCCGACAGGGCGGTTCCGATGGCGTTGGTGCCGGTGGTGTCCTCGCTCCAGGCGGCGCCTTCCTCCAGGCAGATGGTGTCGGCCCGGCGCAGCACGCCCGCGTTCCCCTCGCGCCACAGCACCCGGCCCTCGGGGTCGGTGACCACCATGATCTGGAGGGAGGCGTCGGCGACCGTCCCGAGGCCGCCGTGAAGAGTCGGCATCACGTCGGCGAGCGCGGTGGAGGTCCGCCGGTGTTCGAGTTCGTCGGAATGGAGAAGGGTGCTGTCCGTTCCTTGTTCGGGATTGATGCCGAAACGTTTCGCTCTTTGCCAGGACCGACCGATCACCGGACGCGGGGCGAATGCGCCACGCTCGCCCTTGACCGAAGCGGCCCACGCCTGCCGGCGGTGCTCCGCAGCCTCGGACGGTGCGAACCGGGCTGGGTTGAACGATGTGGTCTTCACAGAGCACTCCCGAAACCAGGACCTCGTACGGGCCGCGTCACCGCCGTCATCCCACATCGTGCCTGCTCTCGGCCGCGTCCGCCGGGTCTTCGCGCAAGGTGCACAAAGGAATGCAACGGTCTGCAACTCTCGCCAACGGTCACAAGGTTCCTTGAAACTGACAGCGATGCCGCCCGTGCGGTGTCCGAGCTCCTGAACGGGGCGAGCGGCGGGGGTGGTGCCGTGTCGGCGCAGCACCACCCCCGCCTCAGCGCTTCCCTCAGGCCACCGGCCGGGCCCGCTCCACCACCGTGGCCAGATCCAGACTGTGCGGCAGCGTGCCGAACCCCGTGCCCCAGTCACCGCCCAGACGCGAGGCGCAGAACGCGTCGGCGACCTCCGGAGGCGCGTACCGGACGAGCAGCGACCCCTGGAGCACCAGCGCGATCCGCTCGACCAGCCGGCGGGCACGGGCCTCGATGCCGTCCAGGTCGGCGAGTTCCGTCAGCAGGTTCTTGATGGCCCCGTCCAGCCGGTGGTCGGCGCCGCGGGCCCGGCCCACCTCCCGCAGATACGCGTCCAGAGCCCCCGGCTCCCGCTGCAGAGCGCGCAGGACGTCCAGCGCCTGCACATTGCCCGCGCCCTCCCAGATGGAGTTGAGCGGCGACTCCCGCAACAGCCGCGGCATTCCGGACTCCTCGACGTACCCGTTGCCGCCCAGGCACTCCAGCGCCTCCACCGCGACCGGCGTACACCGTTTGGTCACCCAGTACTTGGCGGCGGGCACCGCGAGCCGCAGGAACGCCCGCTCCTGCTCGCTCCCGTCGTCGTACGCCGCCGCGAGCCGCATCGCCAGAGTCGTCGCCGCCTCCGACTCCAGCGCCAGATCGGCGAGCACGTTGCGCATCAGCGGCTTGTCGACGAGCCGGCCGCCGAACGCCTCGCGGTAGGTGCAGTGATGGATCGCCTGCGCGACCGCCTGCCGCATCAGCGAGGCCGAGCCGAGCACACAGTCCAGTCGGGTCGCCGCGACCATCCCGATGATGGTGCGGACCCCGCGCCCCTCCTCGCCCACCCGGCGCGCCCACGTTCCGTCGAACTCGACCTCGCTCGACGCGTTGGACCGGTTGCCGAGCTTGTCCTTGAGCCGCTGGATACGGAAGACGTTCCGGGTGCCGTCCGCCAGGACGCGCGGCACCAGGAAGCAGGTCAGCCCGCCCGGAGCCTGCGCCAGCACCAGGAAGCCGTCCGACATCGGCGCCGAGCAGAACCACTTGTGCCCGGTCAGCGCGTACGTCCCGTCCTCGGCGAGCGGCCGTGCCTCGGTCGTGTTGGCGCGCACGTCGCTGCCGCCCTGCTTCTCGGTCATGCCCATACCGAAGAGCACGCCGGCCTTCCGAGCGGCGGGCCGCAGCTCCTGGTCGTAGACGGTGGCCGTCAGCCGCGGCTCCCACTCGGCGGCGAGCGCCGGGTCGGTGCGCAGCGCGGGCACCGCCGCGTGGGTCATCGACAGCGGACAGCCGTTGCCCGCCTCGGCCTGCGTCCAGACCACGAAGCCCGCCGCGCGCCTGACGTGTCCGCCGGGGCGGGTCCAGGCCGACGTCAGCCCCGCCGACACGCCCTTGCCGAGGAGGCGGTGCCAGGACGGGTGGAAGTCGACCTCGTCGATCCGGTTGCCGTAGCGGTCGTGCGTGCGCAGCTTCGGCGGATTCTCGTTGGCCAGCGCACCCCACTCCTGGACCTGGGCGGAACCCGTCGTCCTGCCGAGTGCCGACAGTTCCTCGCGCGCCCCCTCGAGGAGCTCCGGATCGAGGTGCCGGACGACCGCCTCGCCGAGGGCCCGGTCGGCGGCGAATACGTCATATCCCACCAGGGGCGGAGCCTGGTTGGTCACGGTGTGGGTGCTGGCTGGCATACCGCTACCGTAAGGACGTGCACCAGGCAAAAGAAACCTCCGAACGGCCCCGCCTCGGCCGATTCCACCGCGCTCGCGCGCTCTACAGGAACGTCTCCAAGCGCAGGACCGCCTGGCTGCTGATCAAGGACACCGTCAACTCGTGCATGGAGTACCGGATCCTGGGGCTGGCGGCCGAGGCCGCCTTCTTCACGCTCCTGTCCGTGCCGCCGCTGCTGCTGAGCATGATCGGGCTGCTCGGATACGTGGACGCCTGGACCGGCGCCGACACCATCGCCAGCCTGGAGTCCAACATCCTGGACGCGTCCCGCACGGTGCTGACGCAGAAGGGCGTGCACCAGATCGCGGAGCCGATCCTGCACGACGTGATGAAGGGCGGCCGGCCCGACATCATCTCCCTCGGCTTCCTGTTCGCCCTGTGGTCGGGCTCGCGCGCGGTCAACGTCTTCGTCGACACCATCACCGTGATGTACGGGCTCGACGGCACCCGGGGCATCGTGAAGACCCGGGTGATGTCCTTCCTGCTGTTCATCGTGGCCCTGCTGATCGGCTCCGTCCTGCTCCCGCTGATGGTGGCGGGCCCGGACGCCGTGGTGAACGTCGTGCCGTGGTCGACGACCGTCGTCCAGGTCCTGTACTGGCCGGTCGTCATCGTCCTGTCGGTCGCCTTCCTGACGACCCTCTACCACGTGTCCGTCCCCGTCCGGTCCCCGTGGGTCGAGGACGTGCCGGGCGCCCTGGTCGCCCTCGCCATGTGGGTCCTCGGCAGCTTCCTGCTGCGCATCTACCTGACCAACACCATCGAGGGCCCCACCATCTACGGCTCCCTCGCCGCCCCGGTGGCCGTCCTGCTGTGGATCGGCGTCGCCGCCTTCGCCGTCCTGGTCGGCGCGGCCGTCAACGCCGCCATCGACCGGGTCTGGCCGGCCGCCGCCACCGCCGCGGCCCGCGCCGCCAACGAACGGCTGCGCGAGGCCCAGGCCGCCGAGTACGTGGCCCGCGCCGCCGCACACCGGTCCTACGACGCCGACCCCGACGATCCCGACATGCCCTCCGAGTTCCCGGAACGCTGGTCGCGCTTCCTGCCCCCGGAGGACGTGACGTCCCGCCTGCGCACCCACGCCAAGAACACCCACCACACCCACCGCGCCCCGAAGAACGGCACGGAGCACCCTCCGGGCGAGTGAGTCCGGGCAGGGACCGTCAGGCCTTCCACACTCCGGCCGCCGCTGCCTCCCGCGCGAAGTCGGTGAAGTCCCGCGGCGCACGGCCGAGGATCTCCCCGACGCCGTCCGAGAGGTGGGAGTTGCGGCCGTCGAGGAGGCTCTCGAAGAGCTCGACGAGGAACCCGGCCTCCTCGGCCGGCACTCCGAAACCGGCCAGCGTGTCGCCGTACCGCCGCGCCGTCACGGGTGTGTACGTCAGCTCCTCGCCCGTGGCCCGCGAGATCTCCGCGACCGCCTCCCGGAAGGTCAGCAGCCGGGGCCCCGTGATCTCGAGCTCCCGGCCGGTGTACCGGTCGCCCCCGGTCAGCGCGGCCACCACGACGTCGGCGATGTCCCGGACGTCGATGAACGGCTCCCGCACCTCGCCCGCGGGGAAGACCAGCTCCCCATGGCACAGCCCCTCGACCAGCGGGCCCTCGCTGAAGTTCTGCGAGAACCACGACGCTCGTACGATCGTCCAGTCCGCGCCGGACGTCACCAGCGCCTCCTCGGTCGGCCGGGCCCGGTCCTCGCCCCGCGACGACAGAAGCACCAGCCGCCGCACGCCGAGCCCCACCGCCTCCCGGGCCAGGGCCCCGACCGCTTTCGTGGCCGCCGGCGAGCCGACGTCCGTGGGGTGCGCCAGGTAGGCCGCGTCGGCGCCGCTCAGCGCCCCGGCCCACGTCGAGGCGTCCTCCCAGTCGAAGCCCGTGGCGCGCGAGGCGGCCCGGACCGTCAGTCCCGCCGCCCGCGCGGCCCGCGCGACCCGGCTCCCGGTCCGCCCCGTGGCGCCTGTCACCAGCACTGTCATGTCCCGCGTGTTCTCTGTCATGCGGCCCAGTCAACTGCCGTCCCCGGCAGGGAACCATCGGCGAACAGCTCATTCCCATAAGCGGTCGTCCACGGTCCCCCACGGCTGCCCGGGCCGCCGTCTACGCTGGCGGCATGGACGCTCCGCCGCGCTCGGACCCGCTCATGCGGGGGGACCCCCTCGCGAGCCTGCTGGAGGGTCCGCGCGCGCGGGGCGCCTTCATGATCCGAGCGTGCTTCGACCCGCCGTGGTGCGTACGCGTCGAGGACCGCGCCCCCCTGACGATCATGCTGGTGGTCCGCGGTGACGCCCGGGTCGTACCGGACCGGGGCGAGGGGCTGCGGCTGCGGGCCGGTGACCTCGCCATCGCGCGCGGCCCCGACCCGTACGTCTGCGCCGACGACCCGGGCACCCCGCCCCAGGCCGTGATCCTGCCGGGCGGCGAGTGCGCCTACCCGGACGGACGCTCGCTGAAAGGCCACTGGGACCTCGGCGTCCGCAGCTGGGGCGACCGGCTCGACGGCTCCACGGTGCTGCTGATCGGGACGTACATGATGCGGGGCGAGGTCAACGGCCGGCTGCTCGACGCCCTGCCGCCGCTGCTCGCGCTCCCCTCCGACGTGTGGGAATGCCCGCTGACCCCGATCCTCGCCGCGGAGATGACGCGCGACGAGCCCGGCCAGGAGGTCGTCCTGGACCGGCTCCTCGACCTGCTGATGATCACCGCCCTGCGGGCCTGGTTCTCCCGCCCCGAGGCCGCGGCACCCGCCTGGTACCAGGCCCTCGCGGACCCGGTCGTGGGCCGCGCGCTCCGGCTCCTCCAGGGCGACCCGGCCCGCCCCTGGACGGTCGGGGGGCTCGCCGCCGAGACCGGCGTCTCCCGTGCCGCGCTGGCCAGACGTTTCGGTGAACTCGTCGGGGAACCCCCGATGACGTACCTGACCGGCTGGCGTCTCGCCGCCGCCGCCGACAGGCTCCGCGAGAGCGACGACACCCTGGAGACGATCGCCCGCCACGTCGGCTACGGCAGCGCCTTCGCGCTCTCCAGCGCCTTCAAGCGGGTCTACGGCGTCAGCCCGCAGGAGCACCGGGCCCGCCCGGCGTAGCCTGGCGGGCATGTACGCGGAACGGGCGTCCCGGCTGCCTGGCGCGGTGCTCTGGAGCCGTGTCCTGAACGGTCCCGCGCCTGACGGCGGGGCCGAGGCGGCGCCCGCGCGCCTGACGCCGGGCACGGAGGCGGGGGCCGCCCACCTCGGCGAGCCGGCGTTCGCGCGGGGTGCGGAGGCGGGGCGCGCGGGCCTGGCGGAGCGTGCGTCCGCGCCCGGTGCGGAGGCGATGGCCGCGTTCGTCCGCGGGATCGAGGGCGAGGGCCCGGCCCGGGACGATCCTGCGGCCGCCCGGCACGCTTCCGTCACCGCCCGGGACGCCGTGCTCCCCGACGGCTGCATGGACCTGCTGTGGACCCGGGGGCGGTTGCTCGTCGCCGGTCCCGACACACGGCCCCACATCCCGGACGGCGTGCCCGGCGGCTGGGCGGGCGTCCGCTTCTACCCCGGCACGGCACCCGCCTACCTGGGCGTGCCCGCCGACGAACTCCGGGACCGGCGCGTGGAGCTGACCGAGCTGTGGCCCGCCGCCGAGGTGCGCCGCCTCACCGCGCGGATCGACGCGGCCGCCGACCCCGTGGCCGCGCTCGAAGAGCTCGCGCTGCGCCGGGCGGCCGGGGCCGAGCCCCCCGATCCGCTGCTCAGGGAAGTGGTGGCAGCCCTGGACGCGGGACGCCCGGTCGCCGAGACGGCGGACCGACTGGGCCTGGGGGCGCGGCGGTTGCACCGCCGCTCGCTCGCCGCCTTCGGGTACGGACCCAAGACCCTGGCCCGGGTCCTGCGACTTCAGCGGGCTCTCGCCCTCGCCCGTGACGGCGTGCCCTTCGCGGAGACCGCGCTGCGCGCCGGGTTCGCCGACCAGGCTCATCTGGCGCGAGACGTAAGGGAGTTGGCGGGAGCGCCGCTCGGTGAGCTGGTCGGTCAGCGGTGACAGGCCCCGCTACTGCGCGGGCGCCGGCTCTCCCGGCAGCGGGGCGAACAGGTCGACGCCGTTGCCGTCCGGGTCGTGCACGACGGCGTACCGCATGCCCCAGAAGGCGTCCCACGGCTTGAGTTCGCCGTGGTGGCCCGCGCCGACAAGGCCCTCGTACACGGAGTCGACCTCGGCGGGGTCCTCGCAGCGGAAGGCGAGCGACACCCTGCCGCCGCCGCTCGGAGGCCGCCACCCGGCGTGGAACGACCTGATGGTGTCCTCCGTGTCCAGCGCGAGGCGCAGCCCGCCGGGCAGCTCGGCCTCGACGTGCGGCTCGTTCTCCGCGCCTGCGGGGAACACGAGCCCGAGACGGCTGTAGAAGGCGAGGGAGGCGGCCATGTCGGAGACGGCCAGCCCGATCACATCGAATCGTGGAGTCATACGGCCACCGTAGGAGGGTCCCCGGCGGCCGGTCTTGAACGAAACGGACAGCGCCCGGCGAACGCGCGCCCTTAGGCTCCGGGCATGGTCTTCCGCGTTCTCGTCTACACCCGTACGACCGGCTACCGGCACGACTCGATCCCGGCCGCGGTGGGCGCCGTGCGCGCCCTCGGCCGCGCGCACGGCTTCGAGGCCGACGCCACCGAGGACCCCGAGGTCTTCGAGGCCCCCCTCGACCCGTACGCGGCCGTCGTCTTCCTGTCGACGAGCGGCGAGGTGCTGACGCCGCGGGGCCGTGACCGGCTGGCGGCCCACGTCGAGGGCGGTGGCGGCTTCGTCGGGGTGCACGCCGCCGCCTGCACCGAGTACGACTGGCCCCACTACGGAGAACTGCTCGGCGCCCGCTTCGAGAGGCACCCGGACCTCCAGCCGGGCAGGGTCGTCGTCGAGGACCACGGACATCCCGCGACCCGGCTCCTGCCACCGGTCTGGGATGTCACGGACGAATGGTACGACTTCCGGACCAATCCGCGCGAAGCGGACGGCGTGCGCGTGCTCGCCTCCGCCGACGAAGCGTCCTACGAGGGCGGGGGAATGGGCGGAGACCACCCGCTGGTGTGGTGCCGGGAACAGGGCGCGGGCCGGGTGTTCTACACCGCGCTCGGCCACGCCGCGGAGGCGTACCAGGATCCGGACTTCCTCGGACACCTGCTCGGCGGCATCCTCTGGGCGGCACGGCAGCCCGCCACGGCCGCTTCGGACCCCGGCGCCTGACCCGGCGCCGGACCCCGGCGCGGGGCCGCTCGCGGCCGGCGGACCGGCCCGTGCCGTACCGCGGTACGGCACGGACAGGTGGCCTCCGCAGGAATACCGGGACGCGATGTGGTGCTCTGATCTCTACAGCGCGCGACGGTGAGGAGCTGGTCCCGGATGGCGGCGGACTCGGTGGACTCGGTTGATCCGGTGGCGGAGACGAGGGGCCCGGTGGTTTCCACCCCTTACGGAGCGGTGCGCGGCCGGTACGAGAACGGGATCGCGGTCTTCCGGGGCATCCCCTACGCGGCCCCGCCCTTCGGCGCCCGCCGCTTTCGCCCGCCCGAGCCGCCCGAGCCCTGGGACGGGGTCCGGGACGCGGGCGCCTTCGGACCGACGCCGCCGAAGCCGCCGTACTCCGAAGCGTTCGCCCGGCTCCTCGCCGACCCCGTCGTCCCCGGCGACGACTGCCTCAATCTCAACGTGTGGACTCCGGCGCCGGACCCCGCCGCCCGCCTCCCCGTGATGGTGTGGATCCACGGCGGCGCGCTGACCCGCGGTTCCTCGGCCATACCGGTGTACGACGGGCACGCCTTCGCCCGCGACGGTGTGGTCCTCGTGTCCGTCAACTACCGCCTGGGCGTGGAGGGCTTCGGCCTCTTCCCGGACGCGCCCGCGAACCCCGGCCTGCGTGACCAGCTCGCCGCGCTGGAATGGGTGCGGGAGTCCGTCGCCCGGTTCGGCGGAGACCCCGGCCGGGTGACCGTCTTCGGCGAGTCCGCCGGGGCCATCAGCATCGGCGCGCTGCTCGCGAGCCCACGCGCCCGGGGCCTGTTCCACCGGGCGGTCCTCCAGAGCGGGCCGCCCGAGGCGAGCGACCGCGACAAGGTACGCCGCATGGTGCGCAGGATGGCCACGCGGCTGAAGATCCCCGCGACGGCGGAGGCGTTCGCCGCCGCCGACCGCGACCTGCTCCTGCGCACCCAGGCCGACGTGGGCAGGCTCAGCAGCCCGGTGCTCGGCGGACCCGCCTTCGGCATCGTCGTGGACGGCGACCTCGTGCCCCGGGACCCGCTTCAGGCCCTTGTCGAGGGCGCTGCTGCGGACGTCGGCCTCCTGCTCGGCTGGACCCGTGAGGAGTACCGGCTGTGGCTCGTGCCCGGCGGGCTCCTGGAACGCGTCGACCGGCTCGGCCCGGTCGCCCTGGCCGGTGCGATGGCCCGCTGCCACTGCGGCCACGAGGTGCCCCGCGGCTACCGCGCCCTCCGCCCCGAGGCGGGCACCGCCGATCTCGTCGGCCAGATGATCACCGACCATCTCCTGCGGGTACCGCTGCACCGTCTCGCCGACGCGCGGAGCGGCACGCCGACCGCGTCCCTCGACGCGGACGTCCCCGGCGGCCGGGCCCCGGCGCACGTCTACGAGTTCGCCTGGCCGTCCAACGTGCCCGGCCTCGGTGCCTGTCACGCCCTGGAACTGGGCTTCGTCTTCGACACCGCGGGTGTACCGGAGGCGGCGAAACTCGCGGGCGAGGGCGCTCCGCAGGAGCTGGCGGACGCCATGCACGGCGCGTGGGTGCGGTTCGCGGCCGACGGCGACCCCGGGTGGGCCGCCTGGGACCCCTCGCACCCGGTCCGGGTCTTCGGCGCCGGTGCCCCGCACACCGTGCACGGCCCGCACGACCGCGAACTCGCCCTGTGGGAGGCCGAGTCGGCCAGAGCCGCGGCCGGGCCCGCGACCGGTCCCACCCGCAGGCAGACCGGCAGAGCCACGGTCGGGGCCGCCGGCACGTCCCCACTCGGAACCGCCGGACAGCCCGTCGCAGGCGCGGACCCCGGTCCCGCCGCCCGTACCGTCGCCGGGACTGCCGACGGGCTCCCGGGCAGTCCCGTCGCCGGGACTGCCGACGGGCTCCCGGGCAGTCCCGTCGCCGGGACTGCCGACAGGCCCTCGGGCAGTCCCGCGGCCAGGACTGCCGACAAGACCGCTGGCAAGACCGCGGACAGCCCGCCCGGGGCGGTGGACGGAGCGTCCGCGTCGGCTTCTCCCGGCATCGACGAGCCCGTGCGCATCACGACACCGCTGGCGGCCGTACGACGCTTCCGCCGCTCGGGCGGCCCGGGACGGCGCTGACCCCGCCCCGGCCCCGGCCGGTACGCCGGGGTGGCTCCGAGCCGGGGTGCGGCCCGGGCCCGCGGCCCGAAGCCGCTCCGGGCCGGGGGCGGGGCCTGAGCGGCGCGCGGGCTCAGGCGGCTCGCAGCGCCGACGCGATCCCCGTGATCGCCTCCGGGCCCACCCGGCAGCAGCCGCCGATCAGCCGGGCCCCGGCCCGCTCCCACCCGCCGACCTGGGCGGCCGTGAACGTGGAGCTCCCGGTCCAGGCGCGGGCCGCCGCGTCCCAGGTCTCGCCGCTGTTCGGGTAGACCACGACCGGCTTTCCGGTCACGCGCGCGGCCGTGGCGACGGCCGCGTCGACGTCGGCGGGAGCACAGCAGTTGACCCCGACCGCGATGACCTCGTCCGCCTCGGCGGCCAGGGCGAAGGCCTCCTCCAGCGGCTGTCCGGCCCGTGTACGGTCACCGGCCACGCTGTACGACAGCCACGCCGGTACGCCGAGCCCGCGCACCGCCCGGAGCAGTGCCCGCGCCTCGTCCGTGTCCGGGACCGTCTCCAGCGCCAGCACGTCGGGCGCGGCGGCGGCCAGCACCTCCAGGCGCGGCAGGTGGAACCGCTCCAGTTCCGCGACGCTCAGCCCGTACCGCCCCCGGTACTCCGAACCGTCCGCGAGCATCGCCCCGTACGGACCGACCGACGCGGCGACCCACAGGGGCCGCGCGACGCCCTTCGCGTGCGCGCGCCGAGCGGCCTCGCGCGCCGACCCGACGCTCAGGCCGAGCAGTTCGGCACCCCGCTCGCGCGGGACGCCACGCCGGGCGAAGCCCTCGAACGTCGCCTGGTAACTGGAGGTGATCGCCACGTCCGCGCCCGCCTCGTAGTAGGCGAGATGCGCCTCGACGATCGCCTCGGGCCGGTCCGCGAGCAGTCGCGCCGACCACAGGGAGTCGCCGAGATCGTGCCCGGCCGCTTCGAGCTGGTTGGACATGCCTCCGTCGAGCACGACCGTGCCCGAGGAGAGCGCGCCGGCGAAGGCGGGGGTGGAGTCGCTGTTCATGTCACGACGCTAGTCGATACGACGGGAAAGCCGGTCTCCGCGACCGTGCCCCCGCCACGATCACCGGCCCGGACCGAGGACCTGATCAGCGACGGTCCACCGTCGTCCGGCGGCCGGGGTCGGACCGCCGGCCCCTGGTGACCGGACCCCGGCCGCCGCCCGGTCACCAGGGCCCCGACCGCCGGTGTCTCACGCTTCGAAGGCCGTGTCCCGCGCGAGCTTCTCCCAGGCGGTGATCTCCGCGCGCTGCGCGTCCAGGTGACCGAGGACGGCGTCCACCCCGTCTCCGCCGAGCGGCAGCCGCAGCGGAGTGCGGTCGTCGGCGAGGGCGGCCAGGACCGCGGCCACACCCTTCGCCGGGTCGCCGGGCTGGTCCCCGTCACCGGCGGCCACGGCCTGCCGGGTCGGGCCCACCGTGTCCGCGTAGTCGGCGATCTCCTCGCTGGCCCCGGCCGCGCCCATCAGGTTCGTACGGAACGCGCCGGGCTCCACGATCAGCACCTTGATGCCGAGCGGCGCCACCTCGGCCGCCAGCGCGTCGGAGAAGCCTTCCAGACCGAACTTCGTGGCGCAGTACGCCGCGAACCCGGGGTACGTCATCTGCCCGCCCATGCTGCTCATCTGGACGATCGCCCCCGAGCGCCGTTCCCGCATGTGCGGCAGCACGGCCCGTACCAGCGCGGCGGGCCCGAAGAAGTGCAGTTCGAAGAGGGACCGCAGCTCCGCGTCCGTGGTCTCCTCCGCGGCGCCCACATGAGTGCGGCCCGCGTTGTTGACCAGCACGTCGATCCGCCCGTGCCGTTCGACGACATCGGCCACGACGGAGTCGATGCCCGCCGGGTCCGTCACGTCGAGGGCGAGCGCCTCGACCTGATCGGGGTGAGCCGCCACCAGACCGGCCAGCGCCTCGGGCCTGCGGGCCGTGGCCACCACGACATCGCCCCGGCCGACGGCCGCCTCGGTGAACGCCCGGCCGAAACCGCTGCTCGCGCCCGTGATCAGCCATACCTTGCTCATGTCCGACTCCCTGGTCGTCTTTTCGTCCGCTGTCCTGCTTCCGATGAGTCGAGCCTGGCCCCGCGCCCGCTCGCCCGTCCAAGACCCTTCGTGATAACTCATGGTTATGGCCATGGACGTTCACGGGCGGGACCTGCGCTATTTCGTCGCCGTCGCGGAGGAGCTGCACTTCACGCGCGCCGCCGAGCGCCTCTTCGTCTCCCAGCCGGCCCTCAGCAAGCAGATCCGTGCGCTGGAACGGCAATTGGGTGCCGAGCTGTTCGAACGGGACCACCAGGGAGTGCGGTTGACCGCCGTGGGCGCAGCCCTGCTGCCTCATGCGCGCCGGGTCCTCGCCGAGTGGGCCGGCGCGGCCGACGCCTTGGAACGCGCCAAGGCCGAGCAACGGGCGACCCTGGTCGTCGGCATGAGCACCAGCCCGGGGCGGGGCGGCCTGCTGCCGGCCATCAGATCCCGGTTCGGCGAGGCGTGTCCGGACGCCAGGATCGAACTGCGGCAGGTGAGCTGGGCGGACTCCAGCGCCGGGCTCGCGGACGGTTCGGTGGACGTGGCGTTCGTGTGGCTGCCGATGCCGGACGAGGAACGCTTCGCGTGGGTGGTGGTGGCAGAGGAACCCCGTCATGTCGCGCTGCCGGACACGCATCGCCTCGCGGACCGCGAGGAGATCGACTTCGCGGACCTTCTCGAGGAACCGTTCATCGCCATCCCCGAGTCCGCCGGAGTGCTGCGCGCGTACTGGCTCGCGCTCGACGACCGCCTCGGGCACCCGGCGAGGATCGGCGCCGAGGCCGCGAACGCCGACGAGACGTACGAGGCCCTGGTGGACGGCCGGGGCGTCTGCCTGCTCGCCGCGGGGAACGCGCCGCTGCTCACCCGGGGCGGTGTCGTGACCCGCCCGGTACACGGCATCGCGCCGAGCAGACTGGCGCTCGCCTGGCGCGCGGACGACCGGCGCCCACTGGTCCAGGCGTACGCCAGAGCGTGCCGTCTCGCGTCGGGCCGCCGGTCCGGCGGCCTGCCCCGGAGCCCCACCCGGCCTGCCCAGGAGCCCCAGTTCTGAGGACCGGCCCCGTCCGTCCCGTTGACCTCTTCGTAGTACGCGCTTACTTTCTCCGACGGCAATGTTCGTAATCGCAGATGATGTTCGGCATACCGGACGGACGGTCACCGCATGAGCCGTATGAGCCGCACCATCCCCGCCCCGCGCTCCACACCCGCCCCACGCGCAACCCGCGCCGATCGGCACCCGCCGAGACGCCTGTACGCCCTCCTCGTCGCCCTCTGTCTCGCCCTCGCCGGGGGACTTCTCGCCGCCGCCCCCGCCCTGGCGGCTGTCCAGACCATCACCAACGGCACGCAGTTCACGGACACTTCGGGTGCCCCGGTGCACGCGCACGGCGGCGGGGTCCTCAAAGTGGGCGGCTACTACTACTGGTTCGGCGAGAACCGCAACGCCGACAACACCTTCCGGTACGTCGACGCCTACCGCTCCACCGACCTGAAGAACTGGGAGTTCCGCAACCACGTCCTGACACAGTCGAGTGCCGCCGAGCTGGGCACGGCCTACATCGAGCGGCCCAAGGTCATGTACAACGCGTCCAACGGCACGTTCGTCATGTGGATGCACAAGGAGAACGGCGTCGACTACAGCGAGGCGCGTGCCGCCGTCGCCGTCTCGGACACCGTGGACGGCGCCTATGCCTATCGGGGCAGCTTCCAGCCGCTCGGCCAGTACATGTCCCGTGACATCACGACCTTCGTCGACACCGACGGAACCGGCTACATGGTCTCCGCCGCCCGCGAGAACTACGACCTCCAGATCTACCGGCTCACCGCCGACTACACCGGCGTCGCGGCCCTGGTCGCCGACCCCTGGCACGGCGGACACCGTGAGGCACCCGCGCTGTTCAAGCGGGGCGGCGTCTACTTCATGCTGACCTCGGCCGCCACCGGCTGGAGTCCCAACCAGCAGCAGTACGCCACCGCCACCTCGCTCGCCGGCCCCTGGAGCGCGATGACGAACGTCGGTGACTCCACGGCGTACGGCTCGCAGACCGCGTACGTCCTTCCCGTCCAGGGGACTTCGGGCACCTCCTACCTCTACATGGGCGACCGCTGGGGCAACGCGTTCGGCGGCACGGTCGACGACTCCCGGTACGTCTGGCTGCCGCTCGCCTTCCCGACGTCCACCACGATGTCCCTGTCCTGGTCGCCGGAGATCGGTGTCGACGCGGCCGCCGGGACCATCAGCGCGACGAGCGCCACCTACGAGACCCTGACGGCCCGTCACTCCGGCAAGTGCGCGGACGTCCCGAACCAGTCGCTGTGGCAGGGGATCGCGCTCGCCCAGTACACCTGCAACGGCGGAGGCAACCAGAAGTTCTGGTTCAAGTCCCTCGGCAGCGGCTACTACGAGCTGATGGGCCGGGGCAGTTCCCTGTGCCTGACCGAGAACGGCACCGGCGTCAGCCAGGAGGACTGCTCCGGCACCACCGCCCAGCAGTGGTCGGTGACGGCATCGGGCGGCTACGTGCTCCTCAAGGCCAGGGCGTCCGGCGAGTGCCTGGACGTGTCCGGTGCCTCCACCGCCAACTCCGCCCCGCTCATCACGTACACCTGCAACGGAGGCACCAACCAGCAGTGGACGCGCGGGACTTGAGCACACGGTCGCGTGACGGTCAGGCTCCGGCCCCCGGCTGGTCCCTCAGGGGTACTTCGGCCGGTGCCTTCCGGGGGTCGGATTCCTGCTCCTGTGCGTGGGCCGCGCTGCGCCGGTCCAGCGGCACGGACGTCTCGTTGCCGGTTCCGAACCCGACCCGGTGTGTAGGGTGCCGTCCCGCGCCTCCGGGAAGGGGCCTGCGTTCCCGGCGTCAGGCCAGCAGATCCAGTGCGTCGATCGACGTCCCGGCGCTGAGATACGACGTCGTCCCCGATCCGCTCACCACGTCGATCTTCAGCACGTTGTACTGGCTGGTGTCGCCGAGCCAGGCGCCGGCGGGCACGCTGTACGTGAACGTGGTGTTGTTGCCGCGGTACGAACCGACCGTCAGCGAACGGGTGCTCGGCTGGGCGGGCGGCGAAGGGATCGACGACACCCAGCTGTTGACCGTGACCTGTGGCCGGCCGTTCGCGTAGGCGGTGGTCACACCGATCCGCAGGGTGTGCGCCGCGGCGGCCTGAGCTGCCGTCAGTCTGAAGTAGACGAGCAGGCCGCTGTTGACGTCCTTCCAGATGTACGCCGGGAAGGACGCGGTCTCGCTGCCGCTGCCGATGACCACGTTGCCGGTCCACGCGGCGGCCCGGACGTCGGAGGGATGCGCGTACGTCATCAGCTCGGCGTTCTTGAACCCGGCGGGCGTGCCGTCCCACGTGCCGATCCGCCAGATCGCCGTCGCGTTGGCCGGGTCGTTCGAGGAGGCGATGGCGATGGTGTTCAGGGTGGTCGTGCCACCGGCCGTGACCGTCACCGAGGTGGTGTGGACGGCGAGTTCGCCCTTGAGGACCGTGAGGGTGTACGTCCCCGGCAGGACGCCCCCGATCGAGAAGTAACCGTCCGAGGACCGCGCCGAACCCCAGTACTGGGCGGCCGAGTTGGCGAGCCCGACGGTGTACGCGTACGCGGTGTCGCGGCCCGAGATGCCGACGCCCGCGACCTTGCCCCGGCCGCTCGCCGCGACGTACCCGGAGATGCCGAGCGAGTCCGCCCACGCGGTGGTCAGCGTGCCCGGGTACAGCGACGTGGAGGGGGTGCCGCCGTCCGTGAAGGCGATGACGTACGGGCCCTGGAGGCCGAAGCGTTCGGCCTCGGTCTGGTTCTCGCCGTAGTACAGGATCTCGTACAGGCCGCCGCCGTCCGTGCTCTGGTGGCGCAGCAGGGAACGGTAGAACGGGCCGCCCGAGGCCTTCTCGTGGTTGGAGCGGACGACGTACAGGCCGACGCTTCCGGTGGTCCAGCCGATAGCGGAGTAGTCGATGACACGGCGCTTCGCGTAGTGCTTCGAGCGGGTCTGCCCGTCCGACTTCACGAACACGTCCGCGGACTCGATGACGGTCGGCGCGTAAGTGTAGGAATCGGGCTCGTCGTTGAGGAACAGACCGGCCTTGACCCGCACGATGTAGCGCGTCGCGCTGACGGAGGTGTCGGCCTTGTTCGTCCACAGATAGATGTTGTTCTCACCGCTGCGGGCCGCGTAGTAGTGCTTGAGCGTGCCGTAGACGACGGAGATCAGGATCGTCGTACCGGACTGCTTGATCGTCACGGTGGAGCTGCCGAGGCCGGACTCGACGTGCGAGTTCTTGCCGCCGTAGCCCTGGTACTCGGTGCCCCGGTAGACCAGCGAGGTCAGGTCTCCGTTCGCCTTGCTCACCTTGAAGACGAGGTTCGCGCCGGTGTCGACGACGTAGTTCGAGCCGTCGTCGCTCCAGCCGAAGGACGCGGCGGACGCGGCGGTGGCGAGCGGCCCGGAGAGGGCCGCGGTGCCGGCGGCGGCAGCGCCGCCGAGTACGAAGGCGCGGCGGCGGACCGGCCTGTTCAGGGATCCGGACATGGGAGTGCCTCCTTCGGGAGCGGGGAGGTGCGGGTGTTTCGCAGGGTGACAGTTGAAGCGTCATCGCGAAAGGGCTTTCGTCGAGGGGAAGTTGGCAGTCGTATGAAATTCGGCCGCGCACTAGAAAGCGCTTGCCCATGAGCGGTACCGTCCTGCCGCACCGTCCTGTCGCTTTCTTGCTTTCTCGCCTTGGCGTTCCGCGTTCCGCTGTCCCGCTGTCCCGCTGTCCCGTTGTCCTGCCGGAGGAGCCGCCCATGAGACGCCTCACCATCGCCGTGCCGCTGTTGGCGGTGGCCGCCGCCGGTGCCCTGTCGGCCGGCCCGGCCCGGGCCCAGGCGGGGCGTCCAGGCCCGGGCACGGAGAACTGCACGGCGACCGCCTGCCACTTCGACGTCCCGCCCGGCACGTACGACGTCAGCGTGCTGCTCGGCGGACCCGCCGCGGCCAGTACGTCCATCAGCGGCGAGACCCGCCGCTCCCTGCTCCCCGAGACCGCCACCGAGGCGGGCCGGCCGGTGGCGCGCGCCTTCACCGTCGACGTCCGCACCCCCGAGGGCGAGCCGACCGGTCCCGCGGGCACCCCCGGCCTGGACCTGGTCATCGGCGGTCCGGCGCCCGCGCTCGCCGGCATCCGGGTGACCCCTGCCCTCCCCGGGGGACACGGTCCAGACCGGCGGGAGGACGGCCGCACGCGCACCCGGCAGATCTTCCTGGTCGGCGACTCGACCGTCTGCGACCAGCCCGGCGACCCGTACTCCGGCTGGGGCCAGCAACTGCCGCAGTACTTCAGGAAGGGCCTCTCGGTCGCCAACTACGCCGATTCCGGGGAGAGTACGGTCACCTACCTCGCCGACCCGGCGCTCTTCCCGACGGTCCGGACGCTGATCCGCGAACGCGACCTGGTGCTCATCCAGCTCGCCCACAACGACAAGACGACCGACGAGGCGACCTACCGCGCGAACCTCGAGACGCTGGTCGCGGGGGTCCGCGCGCGGGGCGGCGTCCCCGTCCTCGTCACTCCGATCGTCCGCCGCTGGTTCAACGCGGACGGCACCCTGGACAACGGCACCGCGCTGCTGGTGAACGGCCTGGGCGTGGACCACCCGGCCGTCGTGCGCTCGGTCGCCGCCGCCGAGAACGTGCCGCTCATCGACCTCACGGCGAAGACCAAGGCCCTCGTCGAGTCGCTGGGCGTCGAGGGCTCCAAGGCGGTCTACCTCTACAACGAGAAGCGGGACAACACCCACACCTCGGTGCACGGCGCCACGGTGTACGCGGCCCTGGTCCGCGACGAACTCCTCGCCCTGCGTCTGGTGCCGAGGGCCCTGGTGAGGGTGGGATGAGCCCCTGGGGCGTCCCGACCGGAACCGGGGCGCCCCAGGTATCCACCCCGGCCACCCGCCGGACACCCGGCGCGCGAGACGCCGGGCCCGGCCCGGACAGGAAGCCCGTGAGATGCCCGTCGAACCCGCCGAGGACCGCTCTCTCAGCCCGTACACCGGCCGCACCCGCGCCCATTGGGAGGCGACCGCCGATGCCCTGCTCGCCGCGGTCGCCCCGTACGCCACCGACGACCAGGCCCTCTACCACTTCCCCGGGGACCGCACGAGCAGCGCGGGCAGACTCTCCGACGGCCTGGAGGGCTACGCCCGTACGCTGCTGCTGGCGGGCTTCCGCCGTGACGAGAAGGTCCTGGAGCGGTACGCCCGGGGGCTGGCCGCCGGAACGGCGGGCGTCTGGCCCCGGGTCGAGGACCGCGGCCAGCCACTCGTCGAGGCCGCCTCGATCGCGCTGGCGCTGCGGCTGACCCGGCCCCTGCTGTGGGACCGGCTGGACGACGGCGTGCGGCAACGGGCCGCCGCATGGCTCGGTGACGCGCTGACAGCCGAACCCTGGCCCTGCAACTGGGAGTTGTTCCCGGTGACGGTCGGCGGCTTCCTCCAGGAGATCGGCTACGAGCCCGAGGCGTCGCGCGCCGCGATCGACCGCGGCCTGGAGCGCATCGAGCAGTGGTATCTCGGGGACGGCTGGTACACCGACGGCCGCGGGCGCAAGTTCGACTACTACAACGGCTGGGCGATGCACCTCTACCCGGTGCTGCACGCCTGGCTGGCGGACGACGCCCGGCTGCTCGACCTGTACGCCGGCCGCCTGGAGGCCCATCTCGGCGACTACGCCCGCCTGTTCGGCGGTGACGGCGCGCCGATGCTCCAAGGCCGCTCGCTCACCTACCGCTTCGCGGCCACCGCCCCCCTGTGGCTCGGCGCGCTCACCGGCCGCACGCCCCTGTCACCGGGCGAGACCCGGCGCCTCGCCTCCGGCGCCCTCGGCTACTTCCTCGACCGGGGCGCGGTGGACGGCGCCGGACTGCTCACCCTCGGCTGGCACGGGCCCGACGAGGCGCTCCTCCAGCACTATTCCGGCCCCGCCTCGCCGTACTGGGCGAGCAAGGCCTTCGTCGCCCTGCTGCTGCCCCCGGAGCACGAGGTCTGGACGGCCACGGAGGAACCGGGCCCGGCGGAACGCGTCGACGCCGTCACCCCGGTCGGACCGCCCAACTGGCTGCTCCAGTCGACACGTTCGGACGGGCTGGTCCGCCTCCACAACCACGGCAGCGAGGACGTCCGCTACGACCCCTACTACACGCGGCTCGCCTACTCGACGGTGACGGCGCCCTCCCCGTCGTACGACAACAGCGTGATCGTCGGTGCCGACACGGGCCGGACGCGGATCGTGCCGCTCGGCGTCGGTGAGGGCTGGGCGGCGTCCCGGCACACCGTCTCGGAGGGCGTCGAGGCCGGCTGCGTCGTGGTCGCGCGGGGGGCCGTGGAGGTCCGGGCCCACCTGGTGTCGGGCGCGGACCCCGGGACGCCGGTACGGGTCACGGGCTGGGCCGCGCACGACGGCGCGCGCTCCGAACTCCTGCCCGTGCACGGCCTGTCGGGAACGGGGGAGGGCGTCACCGAGGACGGCCCGTCCCTCTTCGTCGCGCTCGTCCGCCTCACGGCCGACCGGGACCCGCTCCCGCTCACGGACCTGGTGTCCGTGCGGGTGACGACGCCCGAGGACACGGGGTCCGGAGCGTACGACGTGACGGTGACCTGGGCCGCCGGAGGAACGGCCTGCTTCCGGTTCGACGGCAGCGGCGGAATCGCCCCCCTGAACGGCGGCGACGTCACCGCCGTTCCCTAGAGTTCGGAGTGAGGCGGAAACGGATCCGCCGGGGCAGGGGGGTGTGTCATGGGTGGTCCGGACGAGGGCCGGGGCGGCAGAGCGGACAGCGGCCCGGTGAACGCGGAGCAGATGATCGCGGAGGCGCGGAAGGCGTTCTTCGTGATGTTCGGTTTCCTGGCGATCGTCTGGCTGGTGCAACTGGCCAACTACGCCGACGATTACGCGTTCTCGCGCGACTACGGTCTGGTGTCGGGCGACATCGGCACGCTGCCCGACATACTCAGCGCGCCCTTCCTGCACTGGAGCTGGGCGCACATCGAGAGCAACTCCGGCCCGCTGTTCGTCTTCGGCTTCCTCGCCGCCTACCGAGGCGTGGCCCGCTTTCTCGGACTGAGCCTGCTGGTGGCGACGACCAGCGGGCTCGTGGTGTGGTTCTTCGAACGAGGCCATGTGGAAACGGTGGGCGCGAGCGGCCTGATCTTCGGCTACTTCGGTTACGTCGTGGTCCGCGGGATCTTCGACCGGCACCTGATCGACACCCTGATCGGTGTCGTCATGGCGGCATCCTTCGCCTACATGCTCACCGTCGCGGTACCCGGGACACCCGGGGTGAGCTGGCTCGGCCACCTCGGCGGCCTGATCGGCGGCCTGGCCGGAGCCTGGCTCTTCCGCGACCGTCACCCACGCCCCCTGCCGCCCACCCGATCCGACGGCGGAGGGTCTCCCGCCCGCCGCACCCCGAACCCGGACCCCACCAACCCGCGCGCGGACCTGCACAAGGAACTGGGCGATCTGGGGTTGCTCTAGCCGAGCGGTGGCCGCCCCGGGGTGCGGTCGCGTGGTCAGACCTCCGTCGAGTTCTTCAGGCGCGGTGGCTTCGACGCAGCCGCGGGCCGGGGCGCGGGACCGCCTTCGCTGAGACCGAACCGTCCGTGGAAGCTGCGCAGGAAGCCGGGCGCGTACCAGGCCGAGCGGCCGAGCAGGCGCATCGCGGCGGGGACGAGGACGCCGCGTACGGCGACGGCGTCGATGAGGATGGCCAGTCCGGCGCCGAGGCCGAACATCTGCATGAAGCTGACCTCGGCGGTGACGAAGGCGAAGAAACTCACCGCGAGCAGACAGGCCGCCGCGGTGACGATGCGTCCCGTGTGGCCGAGGCCGTCCCCGACGGCGGTCTCGGTGTCCTCGCCCTGGTCGTGGAGTTCCTTGATCCGGCTGGTGACGAACACCTCGTAGTCCATGGAGAGTCCGAAGGCGATGCAGACCATCAGCACGGTCATCGCTGTCTCCATCGGCTGCGCGGTGACGCCGAACAGGGAGGCGAGATGGCCGTCCTGGAAGATCCAGGTCACGACGCCGAGGGTCGCGCCCAGACTGATGACGTTGAGGACCAGCGCGCGCAGTGGCTGCACGACGCTGCCGGTGAACAGGAAGAGCAGGGCGAAGGTGGTGAGCGCCACCAGGCCCAGGGCGAGCGGGATCCGGCTGCCGACGGAGTGCTTGGAGTCGACCAGCGCTGCGTCGACTCCGCCGACCAGGGGCTGTGATCCGGCGGGCGGTGCGACCGCCCGCACGTTCTCGACCAGGCTCTGGGCGGCGTCCGACTTCGGTACCAGGTCGCTCACCACGTTGATCCGCTGCGCGTCGGGGCGGCTGAGGGCGGCGTCGCCGGCCGCGGTGGACCGACCGTCGACATAGGTTCCCGGGCCCGCCTCGACGCGGAGGACGCCCTTGAGCGCGGACAGTTCGGTCGCGTACGAGTCCAGCGAGGCCTTGTCCACCGGCTGGTCGATGACGACGTGGACGGCCGCGTCGTCACTTCCCTCGAACTTGTCCCGTAGCTCCGTGGCGACCTGGCGGCTCTGAGCGTCCTCGGGCAGCACGCGTTCGTCGGGCGTGCCGAGGCTGATGCCGAGCAGCGGGCTCGCGGCCAGCAGCAGCACCGCGAGCACGGGCAGCGCGGTGAGCGCGGGCCGCCGCATGACGGTGCGGGCCAGTCGTCCCCACAGGGGCGCCCGGGTGGCGACGCGCCCCGGCTTCGCCCACGGCAGCCGCCCGCTGTTGACCCGGTGCCCCAGGGTGACGAACAGCGCCGGCATCACGAACAGGGTGCCGACGGCCGCGATGGCGACGACACCGATTCCCGCGTAGCCGAACGACCGGAGGAAGTACTGCGGGAACACCAGGAGCGCGGCGAGCGCCACGGCCACCGTCGCGGCGGAGAACGCGATCGTACGGCCCGCGGTGCGCACGGTGTGCCGTACGGCGTCGTCCACGGCCTCCCCGATCGCGAGCCGCTCCCGGAACCGGCTGATCATCAGCAGGGCGTAGTCGATGCCGAGGCCGAGGCCCAGGGCCGTGGTCAGATTGGTCGCGTTGACGGAGACATCGGTGGCGCCCCCGAGGAGGGTCAGCTCGGCGAACGTACCCGCGATGGCGACGATCGCCACGACCAGCGGCAACAGGGCCGCGACCACGCTGCCGAAGACGAACAGGAGCAGGACGAGAGTCACCGGTACGGCGATTCCCTCGGCCAGCACGAGGTCCTTGGGCACCTGTGTCGACATGTCGTCGCTCACCGCGGCGCCGCCCCCGGCCCGTACGCCGAGCCCGCCCGCGTAAGGACCGGTGTATTTGTCGATGAGGGCCCTGGCGTTCTTCTCCCGCTGGGTGTCGTCACCCTTCACATGGGCGAGCACCAGGGCTTCGCGGCCGTCCCCGGAGCGGAGGGCCGGGCTGTCCGAGTCCCAGTACGAGACCACGTTCCGCAGGTTCCGCTCCGCCCTGAGGCCGGCCGCCAGGGCCCGGCCGCTCCGCTCGGCGGCCGACGTGTCGATGCGGCCCTTCTCCGCACGGACCATCAGGACCAGGTTCGTCTCCCCGCCGAACTTCCCGTCGATGACCTTCTCGGCCCGGCTGGACTGCGAGGCCGGGTCGTCGAACCCGCCCCCTTTCAGCTTGCCGAACACGCCGACGCCGAGGGCGCCCATGAGGACCACGGCAACGAAGGCGACGGCGAGTACCAACCGGGCCCGGCGGATGGCCAGTTCGGCCAAGCGGTCAAACATGACCGTTCTCCTTTGAGAGGGGAGTTCGACAGGGGAGGGGGGAACTGGCGCCACGAACGAAGTTAGCGGGCGGCAAAAACATTTGGCAGTGTTAGATTTTCCTCATGCCCGCACATGAATCCGTGACGGTTCCACCCCCGCCGTCCTCGCTGCGCCAGCGGCGCCGTGCGGTCGCCGTCCAGGAGATCCTGGACGCCGCCGAGCGCCACCTCGCCGAGCACGGGCCGCACGCGCTGTCCCTGCGCGCGATCGCCCGGGGACTGGGCATGACCGTGCAGGCGCTCTACCACTACTTTCCGAGCCGGGACGCCCTTGTCACGGCGCTCATCACCAAGGCGTACGACGACTTGGCCGACGCCGTTCGGGCCGCCGTCGACAACGGCGGGACCCAGGCGGACGGTTCGGTCCTGCCGGGCACGGTGGTCGCGGCCGAGGGCTATCGCAGATGGGCGATCGACAACCCGGAGCGGTTCCAGCTTCTCTACGGAACGCCGTTGCGGTACTACGCGGCCCCTCTCGACGGCCCGACCACCCGGGCGGTCCGCCGGATGGGCGCGGCCTTCCAGCGCGAGTTGTTCGGCGGATTCACCCCTGCGCAGCTCGCCGCGGCCGACGTCCCCCCGCTCTCACCCTCGCTCCGGGCCCACCTGGAACTCATGCCGGCGGAGAGCCCGGAAGCAGCCGTGCCGCCCGCCGCGACCGCTCTCTTCCTGAGCGCGTGGGGGCACCTGCACGGCCTGGTCATCCTGGAGGTGTTCGGCCACACGGACTTCCTCGGCGACCACCGGGCCGAGATCTTCCGGACGGCGATATTGAACCTGCTGGAGGATGTGCACCGCCGTATCTCCACCCCCTGAGCCGGAGAGACTGCGCTCCCGTGCCGTGCTGCGAGGAGATGTCGTGCAGGTGGCCACGGCGGGTGGCTGAAGCCGCCGCGAAGCCGGGGTCATCAGGAGAATCGGCCAGAGGCGGCACAGCGTGGCGGAACGTGCGAAAAGCTCACTCCCTGCACCGCGTCCACGAGAGGGACGGCCCCGAGCGATGACAGGAACAGAAAGGTCCCCGAGTACACCGCCGAGGCCGCGAAGGCCGGAGGCCCCGGCGATGCCTCCCTGGGCATGCTGTTCCGCAGACCGAGCCTGCTCCCGGCCGTCACCATCGCCAAGCTGCGCGGCCGTGTCCGGGGGGCGGGAAGTGAGTTCCTCCTCGCCTGCGACATGCGCTTCGCCTCCCGGGAGAACGCCCTCCTGGGCCGGCCCGAAGTGGGAATCGGAGCACCCCCGGCGCGGGCGCGATCCAGCACCTCACCCGGCTGATGGGCCGGGGCCGCGCACTGGAAGCCGTGCTGGCGTCGTCGCACAGTTGGTCTCCCCTGCCG
This sequence comes from Streptomyces sp. NBC_00386, assembly GCF_036063235.1. Taxonomy (NCBI): domain Bacteria; kingdom Bacillati; phylum Actinomycetota; class Actinomycetes; order Kitasatosporales; family Streptomycetaceae; genus Streptomyces; species Streptomyces sp. NBC_00386. The sequence continues at coordinate 2,363,175 of NZ_CP107950.1, read as the reverse complement.
GTTTCGTGGGCCCGGAGCGAGGGGCGCCGCTCAGGCCCCGTCCTCGGCGCGCGGCCAGTTCTCCAGGGTCACGTGCAGTGCGTCCAGCGCGTGTCTCCAGGACGTCTCCACGGAGCGCGGGGCGCCGAATCCGCCGATGGCCTCAAGGGCGCAGTAACCGTGGAACGTGCTGCGCAACAGGCGCACTGCGTCGGTGAGATCGGGCTCGGACAGACCGTAGGCGCGGAGCATTCCACAGGTGACCTCGGCGGTGACCTCCGCCGTGCGGCGGTACTCCGGCCGCTCCGCGACCAGGGCCGGGTCGGGCTGCGTGTGAGTGGCCCGGTAGCGGCCGGGCCGCTCCAGCGCGTAGGCGCGATAGGCGTCGGCGAAGGCGACGAGGGCGTCCTTTCCGGCCCGTCCGGCCACCGCGGTGGCGATCCTGTCGATCATCTCGCCGGACGCGAGCAGCGCCATGCGCTCGCGCAGCTCCCGGACGTTCCTCACATGCGCGTACATGCTCGCGTCCTTCACCCCGAACTGCCGGGCCAGCGCGGCCACCGTGACGTTCTCGAAGCCGATCTCGTCCGCGAGATCGGCCGCCGCCAGCACGACCCGCTCGGTCGTGAGTCCGGCACGAGCCATGAGGACCACCTTTTAGCCACGGAACATTTCCTGGGGAACCCAGGCAGAAGCCTAGTCCCGCATGGCCGCCGACTCCGCGGAATTCATGACGCAACGGACAGGGTGTGGAGCAACAGGCTTACAGGCAAAGCCAGTTGACCGTTCCAGGTCGCCCCATGAACACGAGGGGGCCGCCCGCCGTTCATGCGCCGCCCCGAACCTCCTCATGACGCGTCCGCAGGGGCGGGGCGGGATTCAGGAGGCGGTCATGGGCCACACGCACGGACACGAGCACGGGCATCACCATCACCACCCGCACGGCCACGAGGGCACGGGCACCACGCTGCCCGCCGCCTTCGACACCGCCGTGCCCGACGAGGCCCTCACCCCCGAGCAGCGGTCGCGCCGCTCCCTGCTGCGCCGCGCGGGACTGCTCGGCGCCGGCCTCGCCACCGCCGGCGTCCTCGCGCAGGGGGCCGCCACCCCCGCGTACGCCTCCACGGGCGGCCGGAGAAAGAACGGCTTCCTGTGGCTCGCCGGAGACCACCACATCCACACCCAGTACAGCAGCGACGGCAAGTACCGCGTCCGTGACCAGGTCCGGCAGGGCGCCGCGCACGGCCTGGACTGGATGGTCATCACCGACCACGGCAGCGAGACCCACGCCAAGATCGGTGTGGACAAGGTCAACCCGGACATCCAGGCGGCCCGGGAGGCCTACGGGGACACCCTCGTCTTCCAGGGCCTCGAATGGAACATCCCGGCCGCCGAGCACGGCACCGTCTTCGTCCACCCCGGCCGCAACGAGGTCGCGGTCCTCAAGCAGTTCGAGACCGACTACGACGGCAGCCTCAAGGGTGCCTCCGACTCGACGCCCGCCAACGAGGCGCTCGCCATCGCGGGCCTCGACTTCCTTGCCGAGCAGGTCCAGCGGCGCCGCGTCAAGGACATCCTGATGCTGGCCAACCACCCCGCCCGCAAGGGCCTCGACTCCCCGCACGAGATCCGTGCCTGGCGCGACGCGACCCCCGCGTCCCACCAGATCGCCGTCGGTTTCGAGGGCGCGCCGGGCCACCAGGGCGGCGGTATCGAGAAGACGTACGGCATGGGTGTCGCGCGCGGTCTGTACGACAACAGCCCGAGCGCCAACTCCTTCGCCGGGTACCCGCTGGAGAGTTACCGCACCTGGGGCGGCTTCGACTGGATGACCGCCACCGTCGGCGGCCTGTGGGACAGCCTCCTCGCCGAGGGCAAGCCCTGGTGGATCACCGCCAACTCCGACTCCCACCAGGTCTACACGGACACCGCCGTACGCGGCGGACCGGACAGCGACTTCACCGCCAACGGCAGGCACACCGACCCGGTCTACGGCGGCAGGATCGACACCACCCAGGGCGACTACTGGCCCGGCCAGTACAGCCGCACGCACGTGGGCTCCGACGGATTCTCCTACGCGGCCGTGATGGACGGCATCCGCGCCGGCCGGGTCTGGGTCGACCACGGGCAGCTCATCAGCGGCCTCGACGCGAGGATCTCCGGCGGCGGCCGCTGGGCCACCCTCGGCGGCGCCCTGCACGTACGCAAGGGCACCCGGGTCACGCTGACCGTGGACATCGGACTGGCCGGTGGCCCCAACTGGGCCGGCTTCGTACCCAAGTTGGCCCGCGTCGACGTCGTCCAGGGCGATGTCACGGGCGCTGCCTCCGACCGGGACACGTTCACCGCCCCCACCGCGCGGGTCGCCAAGTCCTACGAGGTGAACAAGTCGGCCGGCACGGTCCGGCTCACCTACGACCTCGGCGCCGTCGACCGCCCGGTGTACGTCCGGCTGCGCGGCACCGACGGCAACCGCTCCGCCGTCGGTCTGCGGGGCGCCTCGGTCGACCCGGCGGGTCCCGCCGTGGACGTCCTCGGCGACGCGGACCCGTGGAAGGACCTGTGGTTCTACTCCAACCCGGTGTGGGTCCTCCCGTCGTGAGCGAGCTGTACGTCGTCGGAGTCGACACCGGTCATACGGGAGCCCTGGGGGAGGCCGACCATCTGGTGCGCGCGCTCGCCGCGGAACTCGGCCTGCACGCCGACGTCGTGGGCTGCACGCACCACGTACGGGACGGGCGGCGGCCGCACACGGCGCTGTCCTTCGCCGTGCCGTCGGAGCGGACCGCCCGTGCGGCCTGGCGGTGGCTCACGGAGAACGGCTCCGGCAGGCCCGGCACCGGCACCATCGCCGGTTCCGGTGCCGGGGCCGGGGCCCAGGAAGGCGACGGGGGCGGAGAAGCCGGTGGGCCGGGTGCCGGTCCTGACGCCGGGACCGGCACCCTCCTGGGTGTCGCCTTCGGCGGCGACCGGCACGGGCCCGACGAACTCGCGGCCGGAGCCGCCCACGCGGCCGCCGAACACAGGGCGCGCACGGGCGGCCGTGCCGTCCTGTACCCGGGAGCCGACGCCCTGACCGGTGCCCTGACCGTCGCACGGCTGCTGGAGGTCTCCGCGGTGGACCAGGTCGCCGTGCTCGGCTCGCCCGAAGGGGCCGCCATGGAGGCGAGGCTGGTCACCCGCGACCACGTCCGCCCCGAGTGGCGCGACGGCCGTCTCGTCCTCGCGGCGATGCCGGCCGCCGGCGGCACCCTGGTGCCCTTCGAGGTCCCTGACCCGACACCCTGCTGCGCCGACCACTGACGGGTGCGGCCGGACGGCCGGAAAGAGCCGTCCGGCCACGCCCGGGCCGTGGGCCTCAGCCCTGGATCACGGAGAACACGAACGAGAACTCCGCCGGGGCTGCCCACAGTTGGTACTGCGGAAGGGCGCCGGGACCGCACGACTGGGAACCGATGCCCTGCTGGCCGTGATCGAGGTTGACCCAGACCGTGCCACCGGGGCGCAGATCCGTCAGATGGCCGGCCGCGTCCAGCTCCTCGGTCGTCCAGCGGCGCGCGGTGAACCAGAAGGCCGGGTCGCCCTCGATCCGCAGTCCGCCGATCTCGGCCCGGCGGACGTCCGGCCGGGCGCCGTTCTCCTGCGGGCGCACGTAGGGCGTCTGCATCGCGTCGACCGTCGACTCCCAATGCCCGTTCATGGCGGCCGCCCTGGTGTCCGGGTATCCCTCTCCGGGGCCGCCGCCGAGCCAGGTCACCCGGTCCGCGGAGCCCGGGAGGCCGAGCCGGACGCCGAGCCGGGGCAGCGGCAGTTCCCACCGGCCCTCCGGCGCCACGGACACGGTCAGCCGCAGCCGTGTGCCGTCGGAGGTCCAGCGGTACACCGTGCGCAGGCCCACGTCCCGCGCCGCGGGCGCCACCCGGGTGCGTACGGTCAGGGAGTCGTCGCCCGCCTCCACCGCGTCCAGACGGTGCCGCATCCGGTGCAGGCCCAGCGCGCGCCAGAGCGGGCCGTACCGGGCGTCCGGCTGCCAGTGCGCGCCGTTGTCGTTGTCGGTGGGGGCGCGCCACACGTCGAGTCGGGGTCCGGTGACCTCGATCCCGCCGAGGGACAGCAGTGCACCGGTGCGGCTGTCGAAGGTGCCCGGTCCGAGGACGATCACCCGTTCACCGGGGACCGGAACCGCGGACGGCGCGACGGCCGGTGACGCGGGCTCCGCCACGGGCAGTTGGGCCCAGGCGACGACATGGCCGCGCGGCCCCCACGCCGTCTCCTCGGCCAGTACGGCCCGGACCGTCCACTGTGCCCCGGCGCCGCGCGGATCCACGGGCGGTGCCGGGAGTTTGACGTCGGCAGACCGGCCCGGTGTCAGCGCGGGCACCGCGAGCGGGCCCGACTCGACGGTCTCGCCGTCCACTTGGTACGACCACTCGAAGGCCAGGCCGGAAAGGTCCGCGAAGTCGTACCCGTTGGTGACGCGCACGGTGCCGTCCCAGCCCGCGACGGTTTCCCGGCGCTCACCGGGCGGGGAGAAGGAGTCCCCGCCGTCGATGCGGACGGGCTCGATCACCTTCTTGTACTCGACGAGCCCGGGGGACGGCGTCCGGTCCGGGAAGACGAGTCCGTCGCACACGAAGTTCCCGTCGTGCAGCTCCTCGCCGAAGTCCCCTCCGTAGGCGAACCCGTGACGCCCGTCCCGGATGCCGTGGTCGATCCACTCCCAGACGAAGCCGCCCTGGAGACGCTCGTACGAGGTGAACAGGCGCTGGTAGTCGGCGATGCCGCCGGGGCCGTTGCCCATGGCGTGCCCGTATTCGCACAGGATGAAGGGAAGCCGGCGTCGCGTCGGTCCGCCGCCGTCCTGGTGCCGGCCGATCCGTTCGACCTCGGCGTGATCGGCGTACATGCGTGAGTAGACGTCCGTGTCGCGGCAGTCGTGGTCGCCCTCGTAGTGGATGAGCCGTGAACGGTCGCGGCCGCGGATCCACTCGGCCATCGCGGTCAGGCCGCGCCCGGTACCGGCCTCGTTGCCGAGGGACCAGAGGACGACCGACGGATGGTTCTTGTCGCGTTCGACCATGCGCGCGGCCCGGTCGAGCAGCGCGGGTGTCCAGCGGGGGTCGTCGACGGGGTTGTCGCGCCAGGCCTGTTCGGTGAAACCGTGGGTCTCCAGGTCGCACTCGTCGATGACCCACAGGCCGTAGGTGTCGCACAGGTCGAGGAAGGCGGGGTGCGGCGGGTAGTGCGAGGTGCGCACGGCGTTGATGTTGTGCCGCTTCATCAGCAGCACGTCGGCGAGCATGGTCTCCGGGTCGAGGGCGCGGCCCTTCTCCGGATGCCATTCGTGCCGGTTGACGCCCTTGAACAGGAGGGCCCTGCCGTTCACCTTGATCAGGCCGTCGCTGAGTTCGACCGTGCGGAATCCGACGCGCAGGGGGACGCGCTCGCCCTCGGTGACCAGTTCGCCGTCGTACAGCCGGGGTGTCTCGGCCGTCCAGGGCAGCACCGGGACGGTGACCGGTGTCCCGGTCGCGACATCGACGTCCAGGGCGGGCACGAGGACCCGCCCGTCGACGTCGGAGTCGACGCGCAGGGTCCCCAGGCCCTGGTGATGGTCGTAGGAGGCGTGCACGAAGAAGTCGAGCACGCTGCCCGGCGGGCGGTGCAGGAGGGTGACATCGCGGAAGACGCCCGGCAGCCACCACTGGTCCTGGTCCTCCAGATAGGAGCCCGCCGACCACTGGTGCACCCGGACCGCGAGCACGTTGCCGCCCGGCTTCAGCAGATGGCCCACGGCGAACTCGTGCGGCAGCCGCGAGCCCTTGAACACGCCGAGGTCCGTGCCGTTCAGCCAGACCCGGGCACAGGACTCGACCCCGTCGAAGCGCAGGACCGCACCACCGTCCGCGGGCCAGTCCGAGGGCAGGTCGAAGCGGCGCAGGTGGTCGCCGGTCGGGTTCTCGGTCGGTACCCGCGGCGGGTCGACGGGGAACGGGTAGAGGTGGTTGGTGTAGATGGGCGATCCGTGACCTTGCAGCACCCAGTGGCCGGGGACCTCCACCTCGGCCCAGCCCGCGGGCTCGTACCCCTCGGCCGCGAACGAGTCGTCCTCGGCGTCGGCGGTGGGCGAGAGGCGGAAGTCCCAGCCGCCGTTCAGGGAGAGGGACCGGGCGTCCGAGGCCGCGTACCAGGCGCGGGGCGGAAGGACGCCGGCGCCGGGGGAGACGTCCTCGACGTGATCGGTGGGTGACGGGGGAGAGGCGGGTGCTCCTTCGGCGATGCGGAAAGACATGCGTCTCCTAGTTCAGCCCTTGATGCCGGTCTGCGCGATTCCCTGGACCAGCCAGCGCTGGAGGAAGAGGAACACGAACACCAGGGGCAGGATGGAAATGGCCGTGGCCATGAAGATCAGATGGAAGTTGACGGTCTGGTTCGTCATGTACGAGGACAGCGCGACCTGGACGGTCCAGGCGTCGGGGTCCTGGCCGATGACCAGCGGCCACAGGAAGGCGTTCCAGCCGCTGATGAACGTGATGGTCGCGATCGCGGCGAAGAAGTTGAGGGAGTTGGGCACGACGACGCGCCAGTACGCGCCCCAGTAGCCGAGCCCGTCCATGCGCGCCGCCTCCTCCAGCTCCTTCGGGAACCCCAAGAAGTACTGCCGGAAGAGGAAGCACGTGAAACCGCTGAAAAGCCCCGGAATGATGAGGCCGCGAAGACTGTCCACCCAGCCGAGCGACGACACGAGCACGAAGCTCGGCACGAAGGTCACGGCGGAGGGGACCATCAGGGTCACCAGCACCGCGTAGAAGACCTTGTCGGCGTGCCGGTACGGGATCCGCGCGAGGCCGTAGCCGGCGAGCGAGCAGACCAGCAGGGTGCCCAGGGTGTGCAGCACTCCGACGACGGCGGAGTTCCACAGGGAGCGGGCGAAGGGGACGGTGGGGTCGTCGAACAGCTCGCCGATGTTGCCCCACTTGAGGTCGGTGGGGAAGAACTGCCAGTTCTCGCCGGTGATGGCGGCGTCGGTGGACAGGGCGTTGCGCACGAGCAGATAGAAGGGGACCAGGAAGAGCAGACCGGCGACCCCGGTGGCGATGTACAGGCCGGTGCTGCCGAGGGTCCCGCCCCGGCCGGTCCGCCGGTGCTTCCGCGGCGCGGCGGCGTGGGTTCCGCGGTTCGGTGCGACGGCGGTCATTCGGCCCTCTCCCCGCGTCCGAATCCCATGAACGTGCCCTGGAGCAGGGTCACCATGCAGATCAGCAGGGTGAGGATGACCGCGCCCGCGCTGCCCGCTCCGTAGTCCTGCGCCTGGCCCAGCGCCGTGTAGTACAGCTCGACGAGCGGCGGCCGGCCCCAGGTGGTCTTCGACAGCAGGTTGAAGAACTCGTCGAAGGCCTGGTAGGCGGCCACGAGGAGCAGCAGGATCACGGCCGTCGAGGTGGCCCGCAGTTGCGGCAGGGTGATGTGGCGGAAGGACTGCCAGCCGGGACCGGCACCGTCGATCGCGGCGGCCTCGTAGAGCTCCGGCGGGATGTTCTGCAGGGCGGCCAGGAAGAGGATCATGTAGAAGCCGGCCTGGAGCCAGAGCCGCGCGCTCACGATGACCAGCCAGTACCAGGGCGGGTCGGGGTCGGCCAGCCAGGCGATGTTCTCGACCCCGAACCAGCCGAGCACGGTGTTCATCAGACCGAAGCGGACCCCGCTGAAGATGGACATCTTCCAGATCAGCGAGGCGGCGACGTAGCTGCACGCGGTCGGCAGGAAGAACACCGACCGGAAGAACGCCCTCATGAACCGCAGCCGGTTCACCATCAGCGCCAGGCCCAGGGAGAGCGCCCAGGTCAGCGGCACGATGAAGGCGGCGAAGACGGTGAACGTCACGAGCGAGCCGGTGAAGTTGCCGTTCTCCAGCATCTGCCGGTAGTTGTCGAAGCCGACGAACGTGTCGGGGGTGACGGTGAAGCGTGCCTCGAAGAAGCTCAGCCACAGACTCCAGCCGATCGGCACGTACACGAAGACGATCAGGCCGATGAGGAAGGGGCCGGTGAAGAGCCAGAAGTTGACGGTGCTGCCGTCCCGCCGGAACCGCCGGGGCCGGGCCGTTGTGGCCTCGGCCGGGGCGGAGCGCGGGACTTCGTGCGACGTGGTGGTCGACATGTCGGGGTCCGTCCGCCGGTCTATCCGAAGAGCTTCTTCAGCTCGCGGTTGACGGTCACGTCCGCCTTGTCGAGCGCGGCCTCCGGATCGCCGTCCTTGCGGACGCAGTTGGCGAAGACGTCCTCAAGCGCGGTGATCATGGACTGGGTCCAGCCGATGTTGTCGAAGTGCCCGTACTGGCCGAAGAGTTCGACTCCCTCGGCGGGCAGGCCGGACTTGAGCTTGGTGGCGGAGGCGGCGAGCGAGGAACGCGGCGGGATGTGGAAGCCGTACGACAGCGACCAGTCCTCCTGGTACTTCTTCTGGTCGATCCAGAGCCACTTCACGTACTCCTTGGCCAGGTCGACGTGTCTGCTCTTGGCGTTGACGAACATCGACCAGCCGCCGTTGTAGACGGACGGTTTGCCCGCGTCGGTGACCTTCGGGAAGGGGAAGACCCCGATGTCGTCGCCGAGCGCCTTCTGTATCTGCGGCATCGCCCACATCCCGCAGAACTGCATCGCGCACAGGCCCTGGTTGATCGCCGACGGGTCCCAGTAGTCGGCGGGGGCGTCGAGGAGCAGGTGGCCGCTGGTGAAGAGCTTCCGCATCGCCGTCAGCCCCTCCTTGACCCCCTCGGTGTGGTAGGCGATCTGGTTCTTGTCGTCGAGGGTGTCGGCGCCCGCGGACCAGATCATCGGGTTGATGACCGCGTGCAGGTCGTTGCCGATGAACAGGCCCTTGACCTTGCCGGTCGTCAGCTTCGCCGCGGCCTCGCTGAGTTCGTCGAGCGTGGTCGGTACCTTGACCCCGGCCTTCTCCAGCAGGGAGGGCCGGTAGAAGAAGAACTGGGGGTCGTCGATCATCCGGACGCCGTAGATCTTCCCGTCGACCGTGTGCGAGGCGATGTCGGCCGGGTTGAAGTCGTCCTTGACCGGACCCACGATGTCGCTCAGGTCCGCCACCTGGCCGCTCCTGACCAGCTGGATCTGCGGGTGGAACTCGAAGACGTCGGGCGCGTTCTCGGTGAGCAGCGAGGCGAACAGCTTGCTCTCGAAGTCGCTGCCCGTGATCCACTGCGTGGTCACCTGCGCCTTGTCGTAGGCCTTCGCGTACTTCTTGACGGCCTGCTCGGTGCCCGCCTCCCCGTAGGCATGGAAGTACTGGACCAGCTCCTGCGAACCCCCGCCCCCGGAACGCCCGTTGTTGCCGCCGCAGGCGGCCAGCGGCCCGAGGGCGGCGAGGCCGGCGGCGGCCCGCAGTACGGATCGACGGTCCCAGTTGCTGCTCAATGCCGACATGGTGACGTCCTTGTCTTGTAGGCGGTTTGAGTGCGCTGTGCATGCCGGCCGCGGGCGACCGCGGCTCGAACGGGCCGTGCGGTGCGGGACGTTAACCTTCCGCTAAGGCTTCGGCAAGGGGTTGGACGAAGTCGGCGTGAAGCGTTGCCGGGGGTTCGGGATACCGGACGCCATGGGTCCCGTGCCACCGGGGCGGCGGACCGCGACCGGTCAACTCGCCGCGATATTGCGGTACTTGGATCAGGTCGTACCGTTGGAGCCGCCTCCGGCGCTCACGCCGGAGGTGCTGTACGGCTCCTGGCGGGGGCGGTCCGCCTGGCCGGCCGCTGACCGACCGACTGGAGCGCGCCTTCGAGGGCGAACGTGGCGGCGCCCAGGCAGACCGGGTCCGTGGGGATGGGGGAGAGGACGATCTCCGTGGCCGCGAGCGGACGCCGCAGCGCGTGCCGGGCGACGGCCTCACGCACTTCGCGCAGCAGCGGTTCCCCGAGCGTGGCCGCGACCCAACTGCTCAGCACGACCACTTCGGGGTTGAGCAGATTGACCAGGTCGGAGATCCCGGCGCCGAGATAACGGGCGGTGTCGCGCACGACCTTGAGGGCGACCGGGTCCTGCGCGGCGACACCCGACGCGAGGGCGTCGATCGTGGCGGTCTGGTCCTCCGGGTGCAGCAGAGCGCTCCTGGGGCTCAGCTCCCGCAGGTTCAGCATGATTCCGGGAGCCCCGACATACGTCTCCACGCAGCCGTGGTTGCCGCAGTGGCACAGCCGGCCGTCCAGCACGAGGGTGGTGTGGCCCCACTCGCCGGCGCTGTTGCTGACCCCCCGGTGCAGCCCGCCGCCGAGCGCGAGACCGGCGCCCACGCCCGTGCCCAGATTGACCACGACGGCGTCACCGCGGCCACGGGCCGCGCCGAACCACAACTCGGCGACTGCGCAGGCGCGCAGCGGGTTGTCGAGGTACAGCGGGTAGGCGATGTGCTCCGCGAGCAGTTCGAGCAACGGCACGTCGTGCCAGTCCCAGTTGGGCGCGTACTCCGCGATCCCGGTGTCGCGGTCGACCTGCCCCGGGACGCTGACGCCCACGCCCAGGACCCGGGCGCCCTCCACCCCGGCCTGCGCGACCACCGAGCCGACGGCGGCCGCGACATGCCCGACGACCTGTTCCGGGCGGCTCTCGCCGGGTCGCATGTCCTCGTCGGCGCGGGCCAGCACGTTCAGGGCCAGGTCGAACAGTTCGACACGGACGTACGTCTCCGCGATGTCGACACCGATGAGGGCGCCCCCGGCCGCGTTGACCGCCACCAGCCCCCGGGGACGGCCGCCCGCCGAGTCCTCGAACCCGACCTCGGTCAGCATCCTGAGGTCGAGCAGCTCACCGACGAGCGTGGCGACCGTGGCCAGACTGAGCCCGGTCGCCGCCGCCAACTCCTGCCGCGAGGTCGGGGATTCGGCGATGATCTGGCGCAGCACCTCGTACCGGTTCGCGGTGCGGATGTCGCGTGATGTGCCGCGCTTCATGGGACTCCCCTCCCGTGCACCGGTTGCCCGGCCCCGGTGCCGCGCCAGGCTATGGCCCGTCGGAGACTTTCGACAAGGGGTTAGGAAATGGGGTGGAGGAAGGGGCGGGGAAGGGGCGGGGAAGGTCAGAGGGCCGGGTGGAGAAAGTCCCGCACGAAGGCGTTGATGAACGTGCCCGCCGGGTCGAGTTCGTCGGCCAGCGCCCTGAACTCGGCCAGCCGCGGCGACCGTTCGCGCAGCACCGCCGACGGCACCGTGAAGACCTTGCCCCAGTGCGGCCGCGGCCCGAACGGCTCCAGCGCCCGCTCGACCAGGCGTACCACCGGCAGGACGGCCTCGGTGTCCTCGACCCAGGTGAAGTGCACCGCCACGGTGTCCCGGCCGTAGGCCGGACTCAGCCACTGGTCGTCGGCGGCCACGGTCCGCACCTCACAGATCTGGAGCAGCGGCGCGATCGTCCCGCGGATCGCGTCCAGCGCGTGCAGCGCCGCCGTCGCGTCCGAGCGCGCCAGCAGATACTCCGACTGGAGCTCGGCCCCGCTGCTCGGGGTGAACTCGGCCCGGAAGTGCGGCAGCCGCTCGTGCCAGGGCCCCGGGACCCCCAGCTGCTCGGTGCAGTTGCGGGCGGGCATGCCCGGCACCGGATGCATGGCCTCGGTCGCGGGAGCCGCCCACCCGAAGTCCGGCGACGGCTGGTCCGTGCGCCGTTTGAGCCACACCTGCCGGAAACCGGGGCGGCCCCAGTCGGTGAACAGGCTCACGCTGTAGGCGGAGGCCGCGACCGTCTCGAAGTCCAGCCCCTCCAGCGGCAGTTCGGTGAACACGTGCTGGCTCACCTCGAAGTCCGGTTCCAGGTCGAGGGTGAGCGCGGTGACCACACCGAGCGCGCCCAGCGAGGTGACGGCGCCGCCGAACCGCTCCTCGCCCCGGCCGATCACCAGGGAGGAGCCGTCCGCCGTGACCAGCTCGACCTCGCGCACGGCGGAGGCGAGAGACCCGTTCGTGACCCCGGACCCATGGGTGCCGGTGGCGACGGATCCCGCCACCGAGATGTGCGGAAGCGAGGCCATGTTGTGCAGCGCGAGTCCGTGCTCGTGCACCCGGCGGGCGAGTTCGGCGTACCGGACACCGCCGGAGACCCGCACCGTACGGGCCGTCGTGTCGACGTCCACCGTGGGCGGCAGCGCGGTCAGCGACAGGAGGACACCGTCGGCGCCCGGCTCGGCGATCTCGTTGAACGAGTGCCCGCTGCCCAGCACCCGGACGCGGGAGCTGTCCGCGACCAGCGCGCGCAGCGCGTCGAGCGAGGGGGGCCGGTGCAGCTCCTTGGCCGCGTACGTGATGTTGCCGGCCCAGTTGGTCAGGGTCATCCCTGTCGTCCCTCCCCGGGAAGTCGCTGAACGTGGCCCGTGCGATGACCACCCGGGGAACGTACCTTGCCGGTCCGCCCAGGTGGCAGACCTGCCCGTTGACCCGCTCGCGTGGCGCGGTCTACCGTAGAAAGCGGTTGCTGTCCTCGGCGTCACCGAACCGGAAGGCCACTTCCTTGCCCGAGCGTCCCGTGGTGATGCCGTCCGAGCGTCCAGTGGCAGGGCCCTCCGGGCATCCGGCGGAGCTGTCCTCCGGACGGCCTGTGGCGATGTTCGCCATGACCCCGGGGAACGTGACACGGATCTTCCCCCCGGACACGCTCGCGCGGCTGCGCGAGCTGCTGGACATCGATCTCTCCTCGGTGGCGGGCGACTTCACCGGGCCACGGGCACGGGCCCGTCTCGCCGAGACCGAGATCCTGATCACCGGCTGGGGGTGCCCCGTGCTCGACGCGGACACGCTCGACGCGGCCCCGAAGCTCAGAGCCGTACTGCACGCCGCCGGTTCCGTGAAGAGCTTCGCGACACCGGAGGTGTGGGAGCGCGGCATCGTCGTCTCCTCGGCCGCCGCCGCGAACGCGCTGCCCGTCGCCGAGTACACGCTCGCCATGATCCTTCTCGCGGGCAAGGACGTCTTCGCCCACCGGGAACGCCTGCGCGCCGAACGCGCCTTCCCCTACGGCGAGATCCTGCCCGGCATCGGCAACTTCGGCCGCCGCGTCGGCATCGTGGGCGCCTCCCGCATCGGCAGACGCCTCATCGAACTGCTCCGCCCCTTCGACCTGTCGGTGAGCCTCTCCGATCCCTACGTCGACGAGGCCGGGGCGGCCGCGCTCGGTGTCCCCCTGCTGCCGCTCGACGAACTGCTCGCCGGCAGCGACATCGTCACGGTCCACGCCCCGCAGACCCCAAAGACATGGCATCTGATCGGCCGCCGCGAACTCGCCCTGATGCCCGCCGGGTCGGTTCTCATCAACACCGCGCGCGGCTCCCTGGTCGACCACGGTGCCCTGATCGAGGCACTGCGCGCCGAGCACGTCAGCGCGATCCTCGACGTCACGGATCCCGAGCCGCTGCCCGCCGACTCCCCGCTGCACGACCTCCCGAACGCGTTCATCACACCCCACCTGGCCGGTTCGCAGGGCAACGAGGTCGCCCGCCTCGGCCTGACCGTGCTGGAGGAGGCCGAACGGCTGCTGTCCGGGAAGGCGCCGGAATTCCGGGTCGACCGGGAGGACCTGGACCGGACCGCCTGACGGCAGCCTTCCTCGGCCGCGGGGCCCGGCTGTCAGCGGGTGGCCGGGGCTTCAGCGGGTGGGTCGGACGGTCAGCGGGTGGGGCCGGCCAGGAAGGCCTCCGTCGCCGCCACGAACCGCTCCGGATCGTCGAGCCACGGGAAGTGCCCGGCCCCGGCCTGGACGACCAGCTCGGCGCGCGGGAACAGGGCGGCGACCTCGGCCGTCGCGGGCACCGGGGAGTTCAGGTCGGCCTCCCCGGCGAGCACCAGCACGGGGGACGGCAGGCGGGCGAGTGCCGCCCGGGTGGCGTCCGGTGCGTAGGCGCCGTCGGAGTAGCGGGCCGCGGCCTCGTGGTTCCTGTGCTCGTCCTCCGCGTCCCGGTGCGCCCGCGCGGCCGCGTCCCAACGGCCGTACCAGAAGGGGGCGATGGCACGGAACGCGTCGGCGTCCCCGTGTCCGGCGACGATCCTCTCCAGCGCCGCGAACGCCTCGGGGAACCACGGCTCGTCCCGGCGCAGCAGCGCCGTCGTCCGTCGGACCTCGGGAGTGATCTCGACCCCGACGGCGTGGACGCTCGGGGTGATCAGCGCGAGGCGCGCGACGCGCTCCGGGTGGCGCTGAGCGTAGAGCACCGCCAGATTCGTCCCGCCGGAGTGCGCGAGCAGGTCCATCCGGTCGAGGCCGAGATGCCCGCGCAGGGCCTCGACGTCGTCGACCAGCCGGTCGCAGCGGTACGACGAGGGGTCCGCCGGGATCGCCGACCCGCCGGTGCCGCGCGGATCCATCATGATCAGACGCCGGTGCGCGGACAGCCCGCCCAGGTTCCCGAGGTACGCGCAGTCCTGCATCGGTCCGCCGGGCAGACACACCAACGGTGGACCGTCCCCGAAGGTGTCGAACCTCAGCTCGGTCCCGTCGTACGTGGCGAAGGCAGGCATGGCGACGACTCTCGCAGCGGCGCCCGGACGGAGCAAACGGGATCCGGCGTCGCGGCGGCCTCGGGCGGCGCGGGGGGACCCGGCACGGCCGATGTCCGGGCGGGGGCATACCGTGAGGAGTCGAACACGACAGACGAAGCAGGTCGGGAGCGAGGAGAACGGGATGGGCAGCCGAACCGCGCTGGTCGAGGATCTGATGGAGCGGTTCCCGCACGTACCGCGGGAAGCCGTCATCAAGGAGGACCTGCTCCGCGGGGGCGTGGCCTTCGACGCGTCCGCCCTCAGCGACAACGAGAGCGGCGAGGTCAAGCCGAAGTCGTACTTCATCTTCTCCTTCGACCACGGCACCCTGCCCGAGCTCGGCGAGGCCGCGCTCAGGCGCCCGCCCGAGGAGATCATCCTCACCGGCGGCCCGTACGACCTGCGGCGCACCGTCGTGTCCGTGCGCGTCAATCCCGCCTCGCCGTACCGCGTCGCCGCCGACGACGAGGGCGTCCTCGGGCTGTACCTGGACGGGAAGCGGATCTCCGACGTCGGCGTGCCGCCGATGCCCGAGTACTACCGGCACACCCTCTCCAACGGAAAGTCCGTGATGGAGGTGGCCCCGACGATCCAGTGGGGCTACCTGATCTACCTCACCGTCTTCCGGGTCTGCCAGTACTTCGGTGCCAAGGAGGAGTGCCAGTACTGCGACATCAACCACAACTGGCGCCAGCACAAGGCGGCGGGCCGCCCCTACACCGGTGTGAAGGACGTCGAGGAGGTCCTCGAAGCCCTGGAGATCATCGACCGGTACGACACCGCGAAGGCGTCGACGGCGTACACGCTCACCGGCGGCGCGATCACCAAGACGGTGGCCGGACGGGACGAGGCCGACTTCTACGGGCACTACGCCAAGGCCATCGAGGAACGGTTCCCCGGACGGTGGATCGGCAAGGTGGTGGCCCAGGCCCTGCCGCGCGACGACGTGCAGCGGTTCAAGGACTACGGCGTGCAGATCTACCACCCCAACTACGAGGTGTGGGACCGCCGCCTGTTCGAGCTGTACTGCCCCGGCAAGGAGCGCTACGTCGGCCGGGACGAGTGGCACAGGCGCATCCTCGACTCCGCCGAGATCTTCGGCGCGCGCAACGTGATCCCGAACTTCGTCGCGGGCGTGGAGATGGCCGAGCCGTTCGGCTTCACGACCGTCGACGAGGCCATCGCCTCGACGACCGAGGGCCTGCGCTTCTTCATGTCGCACGGCATCACGCCCCGCTTCACCACCTGGTGCCCGGAGCCGACCACGCCGCTCGGCAAGGCCAACCCGCAGGGCGCGCCGCTGGAGTACCACATCCGCCTGCTGGAGGCCTACCGCGCCACCATGGACGACTTCGGGCTGCAGTCGCCGCCCGGATACGGCGAGCCCGGTCCCGGCCGCGCGGTCTTCTCCGTCAGCTCCTTCATGGACAGCCTGCCCGCGAAGGAGCCGGCCGCCCAGGCATGATCGCGCCCCGAGCGCAGCCCGGGCGTCACCCGCGCCCCCGAACGCGGCCCGCACGGCCCGTACCCACTCGGCCCGGACGTCGTCCCGACGTCCGGGCCGCCGCGCGCCCGGTGCGGGGGAGCGGCGGGTCACGCGACCCGCGCGGCGGTGGAGTCGGGGGCGGCGGAGTGGGGCGGCGGAGTGGCGGGTCCTGTGAAAGTTGAAGCGTTCGGTCCCGCCGGGTCCCCGTTCCGTACGACACTCGGGGCGACCGGAGCTCCAGGGTCCCTCTGTGATCGCGTGACCGCACGATGTGACTACGTCGCTTGTCAGTTGTGTCGAACCCGTGAAAGGCTCTGGCCCGTTGTCGAAACGGTCGCCAACTCCCCCTGAAAACAGGCGAGTTGGGTGTTGTGTGCCGTTGCACTCGGAAGCAGTGGACGCAGGAGCCCCCCATGCCAGACCTGCCTACCCCCCAGGACGCCGCCGAGGCCGCGCTGTTCTCGGAGTGCTGGGACGCGGTCCTGTCGTACGCCGATCTGTGCACGTCCGGCTCCGCCGCGGCCGGCCAGTTGGCCACCGAGGCGTTCACCCATGGCATCCATGAGGCACGCTCGGTCACGGCCCGCACGAAGACCACCGGTCGCAGAAACCCCGGGCTGCCCCGGATTCCCCTGCTGCTGAGCTCGGTTCGGACCACCGCCGCCGCCTGGGAGGAACACGGCCAGGGGCACCGGCTGGACCCGGACCTCAGGCTGTGGCTCAACTCCGAGAAGGCCGCCCGCTACACCGGGCCTCCGCTGCACCGCCCGATCGCCCTGCGCGGCCTGAAGGACCTTCAGGAACCCGACGCGGCCCTGTTGTGGCTGGTCGAGGTGGAGGCGCTCCCGCTGCCCGCGGTGGCCCGGCGGCTCGGTCTCGACCCGGTGGCGGCCGCCGAGGAACTCGGCCAGGTGCGGGCGCTGTTCAGGGACCGGTGCCATCGCAACCACCTCGACACACCGATGGACGCCAACTGCCGCAGCTACGCCCGGCTTCTCGACGCGGTCACCCGTTCGCCGGCCGCCGAGACGCCCGAGGACCTCTCGCAGCACCTCTCCCGGTGCGTGGAGTGCGCCGAGGCCGCGGCCTGTCTGCGGCTGCACGGCGGTGGACTGCCCGCGGCGCTGGCGGGCGGGGTGATCGGCTGGGGCGGCCTCGCCTATCTGGAACGCAGGCGCCGCGCCGCCGAAGCGGGGCTGGCCGGCGGTCGTACGGACGCGGCCGCGGACACCGGTATCGCCGAGATCAGGGAGACCGCGCCCCGGATCGGCCGCACCGGACTGCTGGTCGCCGCCGTCATCGTCTCCGGCCTCGCCCTCACCGTCTCCCTGATGCCTTTCGGCGCCGGGGACGGTGGCGCCGCCTCCGCGCGCGGCGGCTCGGCCGAGGGCCGGCCGGTGGCCGACTCGGGCGTGTCGTCCCCGTCGGCGACCACCCGCGGCGAGGGCACACTCGTCTCGCCCGAACCCGTGGACGCCGGCGCCGAAACGAGCTCGAAGCCCGACCCCGAACCCCAGGGCACGTCCTCGTCCCCGGCCCACGCCACCAAGGGAACCTCGGGCTCCAAGGGCTCCACGACACCCCCGGACTCCACGAAGGGCCCCGCGTCCTGCCAGGTGAAGTACGACGTCGTCGACCAGTGGACGGACGGCTTCCAGGCCAGTGTCACCGTCACGTCCGTCGAAGCCCTCGACTCCTGGGAGATCGGCTGGACCTTCGACGACGGGCAGCGGGTCACGCAGATGTGGGACGGCACGGTCGCCCAGGACGGCTCCCGGGTGACCGCGACCGCCGCCGACTACAACAAGTCGGTCGCCGCGGGCGGATCCTTCGCCGTCGGCTTCCTCGGCACCTGGCACGACGGGAACACGACCCCGGACGCGTTCACGCTCAACGGGGGACGCTGCACGACGGTTCACTGAGCTGTCGCTCAACGGGGGACGCCGCACGACGGCTCACTGAGCTGCCGGTCACCCCGGCCTCCGGCCGGACCCTCGAATCCGCCGGTCCATCCCCTGGGCCGAGGGCCCGACCGGCCGAGGTCTTAATTCGATTGACGGGCCCGAGGGGGCCCCGGATACAGTTCACACGTCGGCGTAGAGGCGTTGGCTTCGAGAGAGTTCCAGGAGGTGTGACCGATGGCTGTCGTTGCGATGGGCGCTGCCCGCATCCAGAAGTTCATCAAGTCCACCTCCGTGGCCGCCGGCTGACCTTCCTTCTTCTTCGCGCAGCAGTGCGCGTCGCCGGGGCCGCCCTTGTGAAGGGTCTCCCTTGACTTCCAGCTCCGCTTTCCCGACCCCGTCCGCCACCCTGGGCCTCTCCCCGCTCGTTCCGTACGGCTGGGACGACGCCTGGGCGGACGAGTTCGCTCCCTACGACTCCGAAGGGCTCGTCGCCGGACGGGTGATCCGGGTCGACCGCGGCCAGTGCGACGTCGCCACCGCCGACGGCGTCATCCGCGCCGACACGGCCTTCGTGACACCGCACGATCCGATGCGCGTCGTGTGCACCGGCGACTGGGTGGCCGTCGAGCCGGCCGGCAACCCGCGCTACGTACGGGCCTATCTGCCCCGCCGTACGGCCTTCGTGCGTTCCACCTCCTCCAAGCGGTCCGAGGGGCAGATCCTCGCGGCCAACGTCGACCACGCCGTCGTGGCCGTCTCGCTCGCCGTCGAACTGGACCTGGGACGCGTCGAACGCTTCCTCGCGCTGGCCTGGGAGTCCGGCGCACAGCCCGTGGTCGTCCTCACCAAGGCGGACCTGGTTCCGGAGGCGGCGACACTCGCGCACCTCGTCCAGGACGTGGAGACCACCGCGCCCGGGGTTCCCGTGCTCGCCGTCAGCTCCTCGACGGGGGCCGGGCTCGACGTCCTGGAAGCCGTCCTCGCCGGCGGTACGGCAGTGCTGCTCGGGCAGTCCGGCGCGGGCAAGTCGACCCTGGCCAACGCGTTGCTGGGCGAGGACGTCATGGACGTGCAGGCCACCCGTGACATGGACGGAAAGGGACGGCACACCACGACGACCCGCAACCTCCTCGTGCTGCCGGGCGGCGGTGTCCTCATCGACACACCGGGGCTGCGCGGCGTCGGGCTCTGGGACGCCGGCACCGGGGTCGGGCAGGTGTTCGCCGAGATCGAGGAGTTCGCCGCCGACTGCCGGTTCCAGGACTGCGCCCATGTCGCCGAGCCCGGGTGCGCGGTGCTGGCGGCCGCCGACTCCGGCGAGCTGCCGGAGCGACGACTGGAGAGCTACCGCAAGCTGCTCCGCGAGAACCAGCGGATCGTCGCCAAGACGGACGCACGGGTACGTGCAGAGATCCGCCGCGACTGGAAGCGCAAGGGCGCAGAGGGCCGCGCCGCGATGGAGGCCAAGCGCGGACGCTGGTAGAGGCCGAGGTTGCGCCGGGCCCGGTTCACCGCCGGGCCCGGGGCCTCGCCCGGCTGGGGTGCCGTGTCCGATTTCCGCCAGCTCTGTCGTTCGGGCCGGGTCACACTGGAAGGGTGAACGACGAGGACACCAGGTACGAGGACACCAGGTACGAGGACACCAGGTACGAGGCCGTGCGGAGCCGGGACGCCCGGTTCGACGGGGAGTTCTTCTTCGCCGTGCGGACCACGGGGATCTACTGCCGGCCGAGCTGTCCCGCGGTGACGCCGAAGCGGCGCAACGTGCGGTTCTACCCGACGGCCGCCGCGGCGCAGGGTTCGGGTTTCCGGGCCTGCCGCCGCTGCCGCCCGGACGCGGTGCCGGGCTCCGCGGCCTGGAACGCACGGGCCGATGTCGTCGGTCGCGCCATGCGCCTGATCGGCGACGGTGTGGTGGACCGTGAGGGCGTGGCCGGTCTCGCCGCACGGCTCGGCTACAGCACCCGCCAGGTCCAGCGGCAGCTCACGGCCGAGGTCGGCGCCGGTCCGGTCGCGCTGGCCAGGGCCCAGCGGGCGCACACCGCGCGGATCCTCCTCCAGACCACCGAACTCCCCGTCACCCACATCGCTTTCGCGGCGGGGTTCGCCAGTGTCCGTCAGTTCAACGACACGATCCGCACGGTCTACGCGTCGACGCCGAGCCAGTTGCGTGCGGCGGCGCCGCGCACCGGTCCCACCGCCCGGAGCGCGGCCACCCCCGCCGGGGGTGTCCCGCTCCGGCTCGCCCACCGGGGTCCCTACCGGTCCACCGCCGTCTTCGACCTGCTGGCCGCCGAGGCCGTACCGGGTGTCGAGGCTGTCGACGGCAGTCGGGGCCGTCGTACGTACCGCCGGACGCTGCGGCTGCCGTACGGCACGGGAATCGTGGCCGTCGAGGAGCGGCCGGGCGCCGCCGCGGGCCGCCCCCGTGCCGACGAGGCGGGCCGGACCGCGGGAACACACGGCCCCGGCGCCGCCGCCCACCCCGGCGGCTGGCTCGACGCCCGGCTGCACCTCACCGATCTCCGGGACCTCACCACCGCCGTACAGCGGCTGCGGCGGCTGTTCGACCTCGACGCCGATCCCTACGCCGTCGACGAGAGGCTGGGAGCGGACGCGCGGCTGGGTCCGCTGGTCGCGGCGCGGCCGGGCCTGCGCTCACCGGGCGCCGCCGATCCGGACGAACTGGCGGTACGCGCACTGGTCGGAGAGGCGGAGGCCGAGCGACTGGTGCTGCGGTACGGCAAGGCGCTGGACGCCGAGTGCGAGACGCTCACCCATCTCTTCCCCGAGGCCGCCGTCCTCGCGGAGGCGGAGCCCGGCGGCCCGCTCGGCGCGCTGACCACGGCCCTCGCCGACGGCACCCTGCGGCTCGACCCGGGCGCGGACCGGGAAGAGGCACGGGCGGCGCTGCTCGCGCTGCCCGGAATGGGCGAGGGCACCGCCGCCGTCATCCGCACCCGGGCCCTCGGCGACCCGGACGTGGCACCGCCCGACGTGGACGCCCCGGACACCTGGCGGCCCTGGCGCTCGTACGCCGTCGGACATCTGAGGGCGGCGGGCGAGTACCCGGCGGGCGCCGAGCCGAACCGGTAGACGGTCCGCCGACCCGGCACGTCCGTGTGGACGTTCAGTCGTCGAGGCCCCAACTGTGGATCCGCCGAGGATGGATCCGGATCAGTTCCTCGCTGAAATGGGGCCCCAAGTCATGCGCGCCGGTGAGGAGTTCCGCCTCTCCGCGGATGTCGATGCCTCGCACCTTCCACGGTTTGAGGCTGACGATGTCGTCGACGACGAGGGCGACCTTCGGGTTCTTCTGGAGGTTGCGCCATTTCTTCGTGGTGCCCATCGAGTAGCCGCCGATCAGGATCGTCCCGTCCTCCTGGGGGAAGAAGCCGACGGGGTTGGCCTGGGGCTGCCCGAGAGGGTCGACGGTGGCCAGCCGTCCCAGCCGCTGCGACCTCAGATACGCGCGCTCGGCCTCACTGAATTCGGTCATGACAGCAGCCAAACACGCCCCCGCCTCCCTGCGCATCGGGTTCCGGTCCTAGGGCTCAAGGAGGAGGGCCGGTGAGGGGAGCCGGTGGGGAGATTCGGTCCCGGCCGGTCTCGGACAGTCCCGTTCGGGTGCGTCCGACGGTGTGATGATGTGATGCGGGGGTGCGTGGATGGGGAATCGATCGCCGCATGTCCCGCGCGATCATGTTCCGGCGTCTCCTCGTCCCCC
This sequence comes from Streptomyces sp. NBC_00386, assembly GCF_036063235.1. Taxonomy (NCBI): domain Bacteria; kingdom Bacillati; phylum Actinomycetota; class Actinomycetes; order Kitasatosporales; family Streptomycetaceae; genus Streptomyces; species Streptomyces sp. NBC_00386. The sequence continues at coordinate 2,341,552 of NZ_CP107950.1, read as the reverse complement.
TGGCGACCGCCCTGGTCCTCACCTCGACGGGGGTGATCGCCGAAGCGCGGTCCGCGCCCGGCCGGAGCGCTCCGAAACCGGCCCGGACCTGGACGGGGACCTGGGAGGCGGCGGCCTCCGGCACGGTGCCCGCGCTGCCCGGTGCCTCGATCCGCAATGTCGTCCACACCAGCGTCGGCGGTCGGGCGGCGCGTGTCCGGCTGTCCAACCGGCTCGGCACCGAACCGCTCCAACTCGGTTCTGTGACGCTGGCGTTGCAGCGACCGGGCGAGCCGGGGAGCCCCCGGGCCGTCGCGGGCTCCGTGCGCGCGGTCACCTTCGCCGGAGCCAGGTCGGTCACCGTCCCCGCCGGCCGGGACCTGGTCAGCGATCCCGTCGCCCTGGCCGTCCCCGCCGACGCCAACCTGCTGGTCTCGGTGCACACCCCGGCCGATTCCGGCCCGGCGACGTACCACCGCTCCGCGCTCCAGGCCAACTTCGTCGCGCCCGGGGCCGATCGGACCGCCCAGGAGAGCGGCGCGGCCTACACCGCCACCGTCTCCAGCTGGTACTACGTGACCGGCGTCGATGTGCTCGGCGCCCCGGCCGCCGGCAGCGTCGTCGCGCTCGGCGACTCGATCACCGACGGCGACGGCTCCTCGTCCGACGCCAACCACCGCTGGCCCGACCGGCTCGCCGCCCGGCTGCGCGGACTTCCCGCGCACCGCAGACCCGGCGTCCTCAACGCGGGGATCTCCGGGAACCGCCTTCTGCTCGACGGCCGGGGCCCGAGTGCCCTGACCCGCCTGGACACCGACGTCTTCTCCCGCGCGGGCGTCCGCACGATGATCGTGCTGGAGGGCATCAACGACATCAAGGGAACCCCGGAGCAGAGGGACCCACGCGTCCTGGAGGACGCCTACCGGTTCATCGTGCGCCGCGCCCACGCCCGCGGCATCAGGGTCATCGGCGGCACGATCACCCCGTACGCCGGTCATGGCGCGTACACCCCGGCCCGGGAAGCCGTGCGGCAGGCGGTCAACACCGCCATCCGCACCCACCGGATCTTCGACGTCGTCGCGGACTTCGACGCCGCCGTGCGCGACCCGTCCCGCCCGAGCCGGATCCTCCCCGCCTACGACCCCGGGGACCACCTGCACTTCAACGACGCCGGCATGCGCGCGCTGGCCGACGCGATCGACCTGCGGACCCTGATGGCGAAGCCGACCGGGCTCCGGCCCCGGTTCCGGGTGAGGGCCACGAGAAACCGTGCCGCTCACGGGTAGCCGTGCGCGTGCCGTCCGTCCCAGGACGGCATCCCAGGGCCTCCCTGTTTCCACAGGTCAACAGGGGTGGGATGGTCCCACCGTCCCAAGTGTGTGGCGGCTGTTGTCGGGGGTCCCCGGCGTCATGGAAGCTGTGGGTGTCGCACCGGCCGAGGCGGCACGACCGCCCCACAAACGCCACGACACCCTCCACCTTCCGCCTGCGCACCGGGACTTCTCTGTGCCCGGGCGACGTTCGGCACCCCACAGCACCCGCCGTCTCGCGACGCGGAGAACACCCGCGTCCGGACCGGAGAAGGAAGCCACACCATGAACAGGAACACCCCCGCACGTCGTCGTCCGGGCCGCCGCGTGGCCGTCGCCGCCGGCCTCGTCCTGGCCCTCGGACTCGGTGCGGCGGCGCAGGCGTCCGCCGCCGAACCGCGCATGGCCAGCGGCAGGATCAGCGCTTCGGCCCCGTCCACCGCCCTCTCCGACTCGGGCGCGTCGCTGTCCGGCCGCCAGATGATCCGGGTGCTGAAGTCCCTGCTGCCCAAGGGCGGGAAGATCTCCGACGAGCAGAGCCAGGAAGGCTACGCCGCACTGGTCTGGGACGACGGCCACGGAAAGAGCATGATCGGGGTGAACGCCCAGCACGACATGGGCGACGTCCTCGCCGGGCGCATGGGCTGCGAGGGCGAGTACATCGAGTGCCAGGCACTGACCCTGGCCGACGGCACCCAGGTGAAGCGGGCCAAGCGGGCATCCGAGAAGGGCGGCTCGGCCGTGGTGTGGCTGGTCGACACCCTCCACCCCGACGGCCGCCGGGTCATCATCCAGGAAGTGAACTCCACCATCGAGGGCGGACCGGTGACGCGGCCGCAGCCCCCGCTCACACTCGACCGGCTGCAGACCATCGCGCTCGACTCCCGGTGGGCGGGCTGATCCGAAAGCGGTGAATCCGGGGCACCGTCCCGAGAGCTCCCCCTGGACGAGCCGTCCGTACATCGCCGAACAAGCCCTTCAGGTCTCTCGACCGCCTGGACGACGGCTCCGTACGGCCCGGGATCGAAGTTCAACGCCCTTTATCTGTAACCGAGTTCCTGCTCTGTCACCTGGGAGTGCATGTGAGAAAGAGTCTTGCTGTCGCGGCAGTCCTCGCCGCGTCCGCGCTGAACCTGGCGCTCCTGTCCGCGCCTGCTTCGGCCGGCACCTGCGACACTTCGGGATGCGGTGGTGAGGTGAGCAACAACACCGACTACTCCGTGTCGATCTCGAACTGTTGGGCCGACAGCTACGGCACGTACGAGAACGGGGACAATCTCCCCTGCCACGGCAACCCGGTCCGGGTGGCCAACGTGCCCAACGCCCGGATCTGGCTGGATCCACACGGATGGTCGGGTTCGAGCAAGTACTCGAAGTTCTATGACACCGACGCTGTGAAGTTCCCCGCGAACTGTGTCACCAAGTGGCACTGGTGGGGTGGCGGCACCCAGACGACGAACCGCAACGGCGCGGCCAGTATGTGGATGAAGATCAACAGCGCTCAGCACATCTACATCGACTCCCTGTCCTGCTGACGGTCTGATACAGATCGAATCGCCGTACCAGCGAGGTCACCGTGGGTTCACATCCCACAACCACCTCACGAGAACGACCCCTGACCAGGTAGATCGGTCAGGGGTCGTTCTCGTGAGCATTGTCTTGTCCGCCGGAGACCGTGACTCCCGCTGCTTCCCGACCGAACGGGCACGGGAGGGGCGCGTCGTCCGGCGGTCACTGGACGACGAGCAGCCCCGCGAGCAGCACCGCGGCTGCCGCCGAGAGGACTCGCGGCTTCCTCCAGCCCGGTCCCGAGGCCTGGCGGTTCAGCTCCCACACGAACACCAGACCGCCACCCAGGCCCAGCGCGCTCCGCAGCAGGAAGACGAGAGTGTTCACCGGGCGCCTCCAGGAGCCTTCGAACGGCAGACGCTCATATCAGTCAACCGAGATCGTGCAGTCCTTGGAAGGGATGCCGGCGAGTTCACAGGCGGCCGCGCCTTCCTGGCCCAGAGACGGGTGTTGCAGGAGATACGCCGCCGCAGCACGAGTCCCGGCTCCGAAGCAGGTCGGATTCTGTCCCACGATCAAGGTGAGGATCTTCAGCCGTGCCGCGACGATCTCGTCCTGTCGTATGGTGCTCCCCTCGCGGGCGAACCGCTGCTGCTGCTTGCGGAACTGGCCGGCCCGCGCCTCGAATTCCTGGTTTGCCTGCTCGCACCTGGTCGACTGCTCGAATGTGCCGTCGTGCCGCGTCGCCCCGACGGCATAGCCGCTCAGGGCAAGCGTGATTGCTCCTGCGCTGACCAGCGCGATCATCGAACGCTTCATGGCCGGGGATCGTATACGCCCAGGTGAGAGCACTCGTCACCGGCACCCGCCGGCCTGCGGTCCCCGGTCCGGGCGGTGGCTGCGTCGGGGCCGGTGGGCGGTTCGGTGGCCGCGGCGGGAAGGGCTGGGAGCCGCAATGGATGGGGTCGCGGTTCTGTGCTGTCTCGGCGGGTCCAGGGGTCGGCCGGGACGGCACCTGGTCGTCCCCGCATCCCAGGACGGCATCCCAGGCGGTGCCTGTTCGCGCAGCTCAGGGCGGGTGGGATGGTTGCGCCGTTGCGGGTTGGGCGGTGGTGGTTGTGGTGGGTCCTCGGTGTCTTCGAAGCTGTGGGTGTCGCACCGGCCGGGGCGGATCGAGGGCCCCGGCAGCAGCCTGGTGGCGACTCCCGCTTTGCGCCTGTGCACCGGGCATCTGTGTGCCCGGGTGACCGTGTGCCCGACGTGCGGGGAGACGTCGGCGGGCGCGTTCGGCGGGAGAGCCGGCGCGGGCCGGGAGCGACCCCTATGGACCACTGACCAAGAAGGAAGACACGACATGAGCAGGAACACCCACGCACGTCGTCGTCCGGGCCGCCGTGCGGCCGTCGCCGCCGGTCTCGTCCTGGCCGTCGGGCTCGGTGTGTCGACGCAGGTGGCGGCACAGGCCGCCGTCCCCGCCCCGGTCAAGGCCTCCGCGAAGGCGTCCGCCGCGCTGCGGACGGTCAGTGGCTTCAACGGTGACGTGGTGACCCAGGTCGCCGACTTCTACGGCGCGTACATCGACGCGGAGGACGACGCCGCGGGCCCGGACACCGCACTGACCAAGGCGCTGCGCGCGCACTACCTGACGCCCGCCTTCGCCAAGCAGCTGAAGGCGTGGGAGAAGACGAACCAGGTGGACGGTGTCCTGCGGGCCCAGAACGTCCCGGTGCAGTGGACGGTGAGCGAGGGCGGCAACGGCCTCGAGGTCGTCGTCACCCTGACCTTCGGCGGCGGGGAGTCGCCGACGACGACCAACCTCGTCGTGAAGCAGGAGCCCACCGGCCGCATCACCGACATCCGCACCACGGGCATCGCCCCCGCGAAGGCCCCCGCGAAGGCGTCCGCCGCGGTGCGGTCGGTCAGTGGCAGGACCGGTGACTCGGTGACCCAGGTCGCCGACTTCTACGGTGCGTACGTCGACGCGAAGGACGCCCCCGCCGGCCCGGACGCCGCCCTGTCCACGGCGCTGCGCGCGCACTACCTGACGCCCGCCTTCGCCAAGCAGCTGAAGGCGTGGGAGAAGACGAACCAGGCGGACGGTGTCCTGCGGGCCCAGAACGTCCCGGTGCAGTGGACGGTGAGCGAGGGCGCCAACAGCCGTGAGATCGCCGTCACCCACACCTTCGGCGGCGGGGAGTCGCCGACGGTGACGACCAGCCTCGTCGTGAAGCTGGAGCCGGTGTTCGGCGACGTCACCGACATCCGCACCACGAGCGCCCGCTGACGAAGCAGCCGCTCCGCCTGGCCCGCTCCCGGCTCCGGCCGGGGCGGGACCGGCAGGGTGGAGGCGGGTCACCGGACCGCCGACCACGTGGACGGCCAGATCAAGAGGGTGAAGCGGCTCCCGCGGTCCGTCTGGCGCGTGAGTGGCACGACGGCCCCGAGCGGCCGGGGAAGATCAAAGCCCAGGTCTCCGGCTTCGCTTCGGTCGACCTGGGCCTTGGTCGTGTCCTGAGGCTAGTGGGCGCGGACGGTTTCGACCCGTCGGCATCCGTCTGGTAAGGCCCTCAGCCCCAGATGACCGCCCCCAGCCACGCCCCCAGGATCAGCTGGCAGGCGAGGAGCTCCGTCAGCACGCTCCAGCCGCCCGCCCGCATCGCGGTCCGCAGCGAGGCCTTCGCCGGGCCGTGCCCGCCCAGGCGCAGCCGCTCGCTGAGGTAGATCCCGCCGATGAAACCGGCCACGGCGCCGATCACCGGGACCAGGAAGAAGCCGAGGAAGGACCCGCCTCCCGCGTACACCGCCATTCGGGTGGTGGCGCCGCTCTCGCGCAGCCGCCGCGGTGGCAGCATCCAGCGGATGGCCTGGGCGAGCAGCAGGACGGCGGTCGAGGCCACCAGGACGGCCCAGGACAGGGTCTGCGGGTAGCTCAGCGCCCACCACAGGACCGCGGCCCAGACGAGCCACGACCCCGGCAGACCGGGCACCAGCACTCCGACCAGGCCGAGCAGAATCACCACGCCGACCAGCAGGAGTTCCCACACTCCCATCTGCCCAGCCTGCCCGAGCGGACGCGAGAGCGCAGGTCAGCCCCGGGCCACCCAGCCGCGCTCGTACGCGTGCCAGCCCAGTTGCAGCCGGGTCGTCACGCCGGTCAGCTCCATCAGGCGCTTCACCCGGCGCTGTACCGTCCTGAGGCCCAGGTCGAGCTGTTTGGCCACGCTCGCGTCGGTCAGGCCCGCGAGGAGCAGGGAGAGGATCTCCAGGTCCGTGGTGTCGGGGCCGTCCGGTTCCTGTTCCAGTACGCCCCGGCTGCCCAGCCGCAGCGGCAGCGCGTCCCGCCACACCGACTGGAACAGCCCCGACAGCAGCTCCAGGAGTCCGCTCGCGTGCACGACCAGCGCGGCCGGCTCCGCGGTGTGCGAGGTGAGCGGCACCATCGCGAGCGTCCGGTCGGCGATCACCAGTTTGGTCGGCACCCGGTCCACGACCCGCACCTGCTCGTCGCGGCCGAGCGCGGCGGACAGCTCGGTGATCCCGCCGGGCTGGTCGAGGACGGACCGCTCGACGACCACGCGATAGCCGACACCCCGGCCCGCGGCCTGCTCCTCGGCGTCGTTGTCCGTGCCGGAGACCACCATCGGGGTGCCGGTGACCAGCGCGCACACCTCGTCGCAGGCGCCCAGCTGGAGCTGGAGGAAGCGCTGTGAGACCGCCACGGCGCCGATCACCACCTCGACCAGATCGTGCACGGCCGGTTCGCCCGCCGCGCCCCGGTACTCCTCGGCCAGCAGCGCGGCCGCCAGCTCCGCCTTCTCCAGTTCGTGGCGCTGCTGGGTGAGCAGCGCGCCGAGGGCGACTCCGGGTGGCGCGGCGACCCAGCGGCCCGGCCGCGCCGAGGACTGCGCGGCCAGGCCGTGCAGCTCCAGCCGGCGCAGCGCGCGCTCCGTCTCGTACTCGCCGAGCGTGAGCCGGCGCGCGAGATCGGGTACCTCGGCCGCGCCCACGGACACCAGCGCGCGGTACGCCGATTCGTGGGTCTCGTCCAGACCTATCGCTCCCAGCATGCGGCGATGCCCTTCCCGTGGATGCGTTCCGGTCGGACGGCAGAGCCGTGGCGGATATCGGCCACGGCGCAAACCCGCCCCGGCACATCATCGCCGTACCCCCCGCCCCTCTGACAAGCTCACGTCATCGAGGTGCCAACCGGCTTCCGTGATCCTCCGGTTGGGTCCGGCCTGCGGGAAGCACGTGCGGACTCGCGGACCGAGGGCTGTCCCGGCTCGCGTTCGTGCGCGAACCGGCCCTGGAGAAGCTGGGGTTGAGGAGTCCGTCCGTGTCCGGGGCTGAACCCGGTGCCGAACTGGACGTCGACGGCGGCCCGGTGGTCCGGATCGTGGCCCGGCCGGCCACGGCGTGCGTGGGCCCGGTCACCCAGGCGCCGCCGGGCGGTTCCCCCGTGGGGGGTGGGGCCGCTCGGCGGTCAGGTGTTCGCGCGTTCCAGTGCGGATTCCTGTTCGACGGTTCACTCGTGCGGGCCGTTCGGCGGGCTGCACCTTGGCCGGTTTTTCCGGATGCCCCGTTTTCAACCGGCCGTCTCGGTGGACAATCGGGAGCATGAGCCAGCAGGGGGAGAAGCCCACCGGTCACGAGGACGACTGGTGGCGGCAGTTGTACGACGACTCCACCGAGGACACGGGGCCCGCCGCCGTGGCCGATTCCCTCGACGACCGGTTCGCGTCGGCGTCGGGGACGCTCGGGGACGGACTGGACGCAGGCCCGGAAACAGGGCCGGGCGCCCGGTCCGCGCCGGAACGGAAGCCCCTCTCCGACGTCCGGCCCACCTCGACACGGAGGCCCGCTTCGGAGGTGCCGCCCGCGCCGACGCGAAGGCCCGCCTCGGAGGTGCCGCCCCGGTCGGAGCGGTGGCCGACCTCGGAGGTGCCGCCCGCGCCGACGCGGAGGCCCGCCTCGGAGGTGCCGCCCGCGCCGGAACGGAGGCCCGCGTCGGCGGACGCGAGGTCCGCCTCGGATCCGAGGTCCGCTCCGGACGCGGCGTCCGTCCCGGGGCCCGGGTCCGACCGCCGGCCCGGCGCCCCCGGGTTCGACGGTCCGCCGCGTCCCGAAAGGCCTCCCACCGTGCCGGAGCCCTCGTCCCCCGGGCCGGGGACGCAGCCGCCCCCGCCGCCGCAGCAGCCTCCCACCGGACCGGGGCGACGTCACGGCGCCTCGGCCTCCGCCGACCGGCCGGGTGGCGCGAACCCGCCCGACGGGACGCCCACCGCCGAGCCGGCGTCCCGGCCGGGCCGCTGGGAGCGGGGCCCGGTGCCGGGGCCCGGCGAGGACACGGGCCCGCCCGGCCGCCAGGCGGCCCCGCCGGAACCCGCCGCCTGGGAGCCCACTCCCTGGGAGCCCTCCGTCTGGGAACCCCCGTCCTGGGACCTCCCGCCCGCCGGCCGGGCACCGGCCGCTCCCTCGGCCCCGCCACCCTCCGGTCCGGCACCGGCCGCTCCCTCCGCCCTGCCGCCCGGCCCGAAACCGCCGGGATTCACCGCGCAGGAACCCGGCCCGCACGACTCGCGGGACACCCGGAGCGACACGTCCGCGGGGCCTCCCGCCGGGCGGGTGCCCGCGTCGAGGGCTCCGTCGGAGGTGCCGCCGAAACCCGGGTCGGCTCCCGCCGTACCCCCGGGTGCGGCGGCCCCCGGACCCGGAACGGACGCGCTGCCCAGCACCACCGGGGGCTTCCGGACCCCACCGCCCCAGTCGGCACCGGGGGACACCGCGGACGAGCCCCGGGAGGCGGTCCTCTCCGTCGTCGAACCGCCGCCCCCCGCCGGCCACGTCGGCTCCGGCCCGCCCACCTACGACCCCGAACCGACCGCGCTGCCGTCCGCCGAACCCGACGAACTCGGTGACCTGGTCGCCGACACCGTGCTGGACGGCGCACGGTACGGAACGAGCACACTGCGGGCCGTGTCCGTACGCGGGGACTCCGCCCGCTTCCGGGGCGAGCCGCGCCGGGACGCGCTGCTCACCGCCCGGTTCGGAACGGGCGAGCAGGCGCTCGTCCTGGTGGCGATGGCGACCGGCGCGCGTGCCACCTCGGGCGCGCACAGGGCCGCGGCGGAGGCGTGCCGGTGGATCGGGCAGGCCGTCGGGCGCAGCCATGAACGCCTCTCCGACGACATCAGGGCCGCCCGGCGAGGCGAGCTGAAGTCGGGACTGCACCGGCTCGTCGCCCGCAGCCTCGGCCGGCTGCGGGCGAGCGCGGCGGAGCAGGGCGTCGAACCCGAGGAGTACACGGCGGGCCTGCGCTGTCTGCTGCTGCCGGCCGATCCGGAGTGCCGTACGCGGGTCTTCTTCGGTGTCGGCGCGGGCGGTCTGTTCCGGCTGCGGGACGGCGAGTGGCAGGACATCGAACCGCGGGTCGCCGACACGACCGGGGAGGCCGTCGTCGGCTTCGGATCACCGCCCCACGAGACTCCCGAGGGCGACCGGCTCACCATGGACCTCGGCATCACGACGCCACCGAGCCCGTACGAACCCGCCGCCAGGCCCCCGCACGCCCCCTTCCGGTTCCGGGCCTCCGTCGCCCGTCCGGGTGACACGCTGCTGCTGTGCACGGGCGGCCTCGCGGAGCCACTGCGCGGCGAACCCGAGCTGGCCGAGTACCTGACGACACGGTGGGCGCGGGGAGAGGCACCCGGTCTCGCCGCGTTCCTCGCGGACGCGTCGGCGCGGGTCAAGGGGTACGCCGACGACCGGACGGCCGCCGCCGTGTGGGAGGCGTAACCGCGCACGGTGTGAATTCATGGAACCGAGGGTCGATCCGGGGAACGAGGGGAACCCGGGGTGCCCGAGGCTTCGAGGATCACGAAGAGGTGTGTGCGGCATGGCCAAGCAGAACGTCGCCGAGCAGTTCGTCGACATCCTCGTCCGCGCGGGCGTCGAGCGGCTGTACGGAGTCGTGGGCGACAGCCTCAACCCGGTCGTGGACGCGATCCGGCGCAACGCGGCCATCGACTGGATCCAGGTCCGCCACGAGGAGACCGCCGCCTTCGCCGCGGGCGCCGAGGCCCAGATCACCGGCAGGCTCGCGGCCTGCGCCGGCTCCTGCGGACCGGGCAACCTGCACCTCATCAACGGCCTGTACGACGCGCACCGCTCGATGGCCCCCGTTCTGGCCCTGGCCTCGCAGATCCCCTCCAGCGAGATCGGCCTCGGCTACTTCCAGGAGACCCATCCGGACCAGCTCTTCCGCGAGTGCAGTCACTACAGCGAACTCATCTCCAGCCCGAAGCAGATGCCGCGGCTCCTCCAGACCGCCATCCAGCACGCGGTGGGCCGCTCCGGTGTCAGCGTGGTCTCGCTGCCCGGAGACATCGCGTCCGAGCCCGCCCCGGACAAACCCGTCGAGACCGCCCTCGTGACCTCCCGGCCCACCGTCCGGCCGGGCGACGCCGAGATCGACAGGCTCGTCGCGATGATCGACGAGGCGGAGAAGGTCACCCTGTTCTGCGGCAGCGGCACGGCGGGCGCGCACGCCGAGGTCATGGAGTTCGCCGAGAAGGTCAAGTCGCCGGTCGGGCACGCGCTGCGCGGCAAGGAATGGATCCAGTACGACAACCCGTTCGACGTCGGTATGAGCGGGCTCCTCGGCTATGGCGCGGCCTACGAGGCGACCCACGAGTGCGACCTCCTCGTCCTGCTGGGCACCGACTTCCCGTACAACGCCTTCCTCCCCGACGACGTCAAGATCGTCCAGGTCGACGTGCGGCCGGAGCACCTGGGGCGCCGGTCGAAGCTGGATCTGGCGGTGTGGGGTGATGTGCGGGAGACGCTGCGCTGCCTGATCCCGCGGGTGCGGCCCAAGGGCAATAGGCGCTTTCTCGACAAAATGCTGAAGAAACACGCGGACGCCCTTGAGGGGGTCGTCAAGGCGTACACCCGCAAGGTCGACCGGCACGTCCCGATCCACCCCGAGTACGTCGCCTCGGTGCTCGACGAACTCGCCGACGAGAACGCGGTGTTCACGGTCGACACCGGAATGTGCAATGTCTGGGCGGCCCGTTACATCTCGCCCAACGGCAGCCGCCGGGTGATCGGTTCGTTCTCGCACGGATCGATGGCGAACGCGCTGCCGATGGCGATCGGCGCCCAGTTCACCGACCCGGGACGTCAGGTCGTGTCGATGTCCGGCGACGGCGGATTCTCCATGCTGATGGGCGACTTCCTCACCCTCGTGCAGTACGACCTGCCGGTGAAGGTCGTGCTCTTCAACAACTCCTCCCTCAGCATGGTCGAGTTGGAGATGCTGGTCGCCGGGCTGCCCTCCTACGGCACCACCAACAAGAACCCCGACTTCGCCGCGGTGGCCCGCGCCTGCGGGGCGTTCGGCATCAGGGTCGAGAAGCCGAAGCACCTCGCCGGTGCCCTCAAGGACGCCTTCCGCCACAAGGGCCCGGCCCTGGTCGACATCGTCACCGACCCGAACGCGCTCTCCATCCCGCCGAAGATCAGCGCGGACATGGTGACGGGCTTCGCCCTCTCGGCGTCGAAGATCGTGCTGGACGGCGGCGTCGGCCGGATGGTGCAGCTGGCCCGCTCCAACCTGCGCAACGTGCCCCGCCCGTAGAGCCTCGTCGGGTGAGCCGCAGGTCTCGTTCAGCCGGTGGTGGTCAGGGTCCAGCCGTTCGCCCGGTACCAGTAATGCGGCAGGCCCTTGATGCCGCTGGTGCGGAACGGGACACCTTGGTCGTCGATCCGGACCGTACCGGTGCGACCCCGCGAGGACCAGTCGAGCTCCAGATACCAGCGGCAGTCGCAGGACTCGGTCAGGGCGTCGACCATCAGCACCTGGGGGTCCTTCACGGACACCCGGAAGGGCATGCTCAGAGTCCGGGAGCCCGTTCCGTCGTCATCGCTCGCGATCGGGCGGGCGATGGGCCGGTCCATGTCCAGATCGACGGCGAACGAGCCGACGCCCATACTGCCGCCGCACCCCCCGCCCGTGGCGTAGGCCGTGCCCTTCAGCGGGGCCGAGCGTCCGACGACGCGCACCCGCAGTGCCTCCAGGACCACGGCCGCGTCGGACCGCCCCTGCACGGTGAGGTCCACGATCGTTTCTTCGCCGTGCACCGCGTTCTGCGTCTGCGCCCACGGGGAGGCGTCCTGCGGGGCCGGGGGCGGTGGCACCTGTTCGGGCGACTTGTCGATGACGTAGGTGTGACCGCAACCAACCGCCCAGCGGTGGGAGTTCACGGTCCAGGTGAGCGGGGGCCCGGCGGAGACGCCGGTGGGGGAGGGGCTCGTGGACGGGCTCGGTGAGGTGCCGCGACTGCCGGACGCGCTCGGGGCCGTGGAGCCGGACGGCCGGCCGTGCGTGGCCGAGGGGGACGCGGACGGTGTCGCGGAGCCGCGCCGCTCGCCTGCCGCCTTCGCGGTGGGCGCGCCGGACACCTGGTCGCCGGCGTCCGTCGCGGCGTGCCCGGAAGGCAGGGCGGACAGACTGCCCAGGGTGGCGAACAGCGCCGTCACCACCGCCGCGGCGACCGCGACGCGGCGCCTGTACCAGGGCCTTCGCGGCGCTCCGGCGGGCTCGGGTCCCGTCTCCGTGGTCGTCCGGGCGGCCTCGGTGGTGACCGGCGAGGAGCCGGGCGACACCGTTTCCGGCACGGGAAGCGACGGATTCACGGACGGTGACATCGAAGCCGACGGGCTAGACGAAGCCGACGGGCTCGACGACGCCGACTCCGCGGCGGACGGAGTGGACGGAGCGGGTGGGGCGGGTGGGGCGGACTCGACCCCCGGAGTTGTCCGGGACCGTTGCCGGGCCGCCACCGCGAGAACCCACAGCCGGTGGAGTTCGACCCGCTGGGCCGGAGCCGCCCCGCACAGCGCGGCGAACCGCTCCATGGGTGCGAACCCCTGCGGCACCGCTTCCCCCGCGCAGTACCGGTGCAGTGTCGAGGCGTTCATGTTCAGGTGACGGGCCAGCGCGGCGTAGCTGCGGTCGGAGCGGGCCTTCAACTGCCGCAGCATCGCCGCGAATTCCTCGACATCGTCCCGGGATGACACCGTTTCCTCCGCTTCTCGACCCAGGACGGCATCCCAGGCACTCCCCATGATGAGAGGTCAGAAGGCCTGGGATGGTTCCCACTTCACTGGGTCGTCCTGCCCTGCCCTGCCCTGCCCTGTGCCGTGGCACGAGCGGGTGGGTCTAGCGGGCGGGCCGCAGTCGCAGGGTGAGGATCTGGAACGGCCGCAGCTCGATCTCCGGCGGGGCCTCGCGCAGCGGGCGTTCCAGCAGGTCGGTCACCTCGGCCCGGGAGACCGGGAAACCGGCGGTCACCTTCGCACGGGCCCGTCCGCCCCGTGACTCGTACAGCCGCACCACCACGTCGCCGCTGCGGTCCTCCGCGAGCTTGACCGACTCGACGGTGACGGCCGGGCCGGCGACGCTCACCAGCGGTTCGGGCGCCGGCACCGCGGCCCGGCGCAGCGGCAGATTGAGCGCGAGTCCTTCCGCCACGGCGTCCCCGACGCCGACCCCCGGCAGCAGCGCGTACGTGAACCGGTGCGTGCCGAGATCGGTCCGGGGGTCCGGGCTGTGCGGAGCGCGCAGCAGGGTCAGCCGTACGGTGGTGCCGAGGCCCTCGGCATGCGGGGTACGGGTCACGTCGTGGCCGTACGTCGAGTCGTTGAGCACCGCGACGCCGTACGACTCCTCCGCGACCCGCAGCCAGCGGTGGGCGCAGATCTCGAAACGGGCCGCGTCCCAGCCGGTGTTGGCGTGGGTGGGACGGTGGACGTGCCCGAACTGGATCTCGGCGGCGGACCGTTCGGCCTGGACGTCGAGCGGGAAAGCGGCCTTGAGAACCTTCTCCGACTCCTGCCAGTCGACGTCGGTCACGATGTCCAGCCGGCGGCTCGCGGCCGCCAGCCGGATCTCCTGGGTGATCCGGGAGGAGCCGAAGACCCGGGTGACGCGCACGGCCGCCCGCAGCGGCCCGCTCTCCACCAGCTCCACCGACTCGGCGGACGTCAGGTCCGTGCGGGTGCGCCGGTAGTGCCGGTCGATGTCCCAGGCGTCCCAGGCGTTGGGATGGTCGGGGTGGAGCTGGAGCAGATTGCCGGGACCGCACAGCACCTCCCGGCCGTGTACGAGGTCCCGTACGGAGGTCAGCAGTCCGTCGGCGTCGATCCGTACCCGCAGCCGGTCGTTCTCCAGCACGATGACGGCGTCGTCGCGTTCGGCCCGGACGGTGGGTCCCGGCCCGGTGGACACGGCGGCGCCGCCCAGCCCCGGCACCGTGACCAGCGCGTCCCCGACCACCTCGGTCCGCTCGTAGGGCGAGGCGTTCAGTACCGCCGGCGAGCCGGACCCCAGCGCCCGTACCGCCTCCGCGGTGATCTCCTCCAGCTCCGCGAGCACCCGCGCGTACGTCTCGCGTGCCTCCCGGTGCACCCAGGCGATCGATGAGCCGGGCAGGATGTCGTGGAACTGGTGCAGCAGCACGGTCTTCCAGAGCCGGTCCAGGGCGTCGTACGGGTAGGTGTACGACGGATCGCGCACGGCGGCCGTCGCGCACCACAACTCAGCTTCACGCAGGGCGTGTTCGGAACGGCGGTTGCCCTGCTTGGTCTTGGCCTGCGTGGTGTAGGTGGCCCGGTGCAGTTCCAGGTACAGCTCGCCGGACCACACCGGCGCGTGGGCCCCGTACTCTTCCTCGGCGGCGGCGAAGAACGCCTCCGGTTTCTCGATCCGGACCGTGGGCGAGCCCTCCAGGGACCGCAACCGGCGTGCCTTCTCCAGCATTTCGCGGGTCGGGCCGCCCCCGCCGTCGCCCCAGCCGAACGGGACGAGTGAGCGGGTCGCGAGGCCCTTCTCCGCGAAGTTGCGTTCCGCGTGGGCGAGTTCACTGCCGTGGAACTGGGAGTTGTAGGTGTCCACAGGCGGGAAGTGGGTGAAGACCCGGGTGCCGTCGATGCCCTCCCACCAGAAGGTGTGGTGGGGCATCTTGTTGGTCTGGTTCCAGCTCAGCTTCTGGGTGAGGAACCAGCGGACGCCGGCGAGCTTCGCCAGTTGCGGGAAGGCGGCCGTGTAGCCGAAGGAGTCCGGCAGCCAGATCTCCTCGGTCTCGACCCCCAGTTCCTCCCGGAAGAACCGCTTGCCGTGCACGATCTGCCGGGCCAGCGCCTCACCGCCGGGCATGTTGGCGTCGGACTCCACCCACATCGACCCCACGGGAGCCCAATTGCCCTCCTGCACGGCCTTCTTGATGCGCTCCCAGATGTGCGGCTGGTGCTCCTTGACCCAGGCGTACTGCTGGGCCTGGGAGCAGGAGAAGACCAGCTCCGGGTAGTCGAGGGCCAGCGCGGTGACGTTGGCGAAGGTCCGGGAGGCCTTGCGGACCGTCTCGCGCAGCGGCCACAGCCACGCCGAGTCGATGTGTGCGTGTCCGGTCGCCGAGACACGGTGCGCGCTGGCGGACGCGGGCCGCGACAGCACCTCCGTCAGCTCGGCCCGTGCCGCCGCGGCCGTGCCGGACACGTCGTGCAGATCGAGGGCGTCGAGCATGTTCTCCAGGGCGCGCAGGATCTCGTGCCGTCGCGGCCGCTGCGGATCCAGCTCGTACATCAGCTCCGAGAGGACCTCGGTGTCGAGGACCAGATGCCACACGTCCTCGTCCAGTACGGCGAGGTCGGCAGCCGCGAATCGGTAGATCGGCCCATCCCCGGCGGTCAGCACGTCTCCCAGGGGGGTGGGCTCGAAGCCGTGCAGGACGGCGGGGTTCGCCGCCGCCTCCAGCAGCAGGCGCACCGCCTCGCCTCCCCTCGCCGGTGCCCCGACCGTCAGGTGGCGGTTGCGCGGGTGGATGCCCTTGAGGGGGACGCCGGCGGTGTCGTACAGCAGCCCCTCCGCCTGGAAACCGGGCCCGTCCCCGGTGAACCCGGGGTCGATCACCACCTCCACGAGGCGGCCCGCCCATTCCTCGGGCACCCGGCCCTCGATGCGGAACCAGCTCGTCGACCAGGGCTTTCCCCAGGCCGTGCCGGTCGTGAAGGGCTCGTAGGAGGCCTGGAGCGCCTGCCCGACGGGCACCGGCTCGCCCGGCGCGTGCCACGCGGACAGCGTGAGCGGCACCCGGTCCCCGTACTGCGCGGGGCGCAGGAACTGCCGCAGCGCGCGCTCCAGACGGGCCTCCACCAGCGAACGGTCGTCGTGCACGGCGGCTCCTCGGTGCTCGGACGGCTCTGTCGACCCCTTCACTTCCCCGCGCGCGGCTCGCGCACCCGCGCCCGTACGGGGGCTGGTTCATGATTCGACATGACTGTCACGTTCTCGATGAGGGCATGGATCCCGTGAACGTGTTCGAGCAGAGGGGAACCGACATCGGCACGCAGGCGGGGGTCATGAAGCGGCAGGCACCAGGAGGTGGTCCCATGACCAAGGGGGCCTACTCCACCGATCCAGTGGAGGAAGCATCCGACGGGGCGATGGACGAACCGGACGGCGCGCAGTTCCGGCGCCGGCTGGGCAAGGCGGATCTGCGGGCGGTGCCCGAGGCGCGCAAGGCGCTGAGGGAGCACTTACGGCACTGGGGGAAGCCGGGCAGGGCCGAGACGGCTGAGCTCCTGACCAGTGAGCTCGTCACCAACGCACTGATCCACACGGACGACGACGCCGTCCTGACCGCGACGATCGGACCGCGCGGACTGCGCGTGGAGGTCCGGGACTTCGTGGGACGCAGGCCCCGACTGTGCGTACCGAACGCCGACGACGGTACGCACGGCAGAGGTCTCGTCCTGGTCCAGTCCCTGGCGGACGCGTGGGGCGTACGGTCGCACGGGGTGGGCAAGGCGGTGTGGTTCGAACTGAACGGCGACGCGGTGTAGGAACACCGCGTCGCCGTTGTCGTGTCCGGGCCTGTCCGGAGCGCCGGACAGGCTGCCCGGGCCCTCGTCCGGCTCAGCCGAACTGCTGTTCAAGGTCCTTGAGCTTGCGCTCCAGGGAGTCGAGCCGGGGCAGGGCCATCGTGTCGTCCTCCGTGGTGAGGTCGACGGTGATCGGTTCAGCGCTCTTGCGGACGGGGGTGAGGGAGGGCCGCGATCGTACGGGCAGCTGCTCCGCGGTGGATATGGCGGGCTCCGTGGAGGTCCCGGCGGGCGCCCGCTCCACGGTGGTCTCCAGTTCCCGGGCGGCGCCGCGGCCGGGGAAGCCGCGGTGACCACGGCTGAGCGCCTTGAGGTGCGCTCGCTCGACCCGCTCCTCGTTGCGGCGGCGCAGTCGGTTCTGCTCCTTCTGGCGCCGGTCCTCGCGCACCTCGTCGACGGCCTCGTCCAGGGACCGGACGTTCTCCAGGAGCATCAGCGACCACGCGCTGTACGTCTCACGGGGAGCACGCAGCCAGCGGACCATACGGATCTGCGGCAGTGGACGCGGCACCAGGCCCTGCTCGCGCAGGGCGGCCCGACGGGTCTGCTTCAGGGCCCGGTCGAACAGGACGGCGGCCGACAGGGACATCCCCGCGAAGAACTGCGGAGCGCCGGCGTGGTCCACGCCCCGGGGCGCGTGCACCCAGTTGAACCAGGCCGCGGCACCGGCGAAGGTCCACACGAGTATGCGGGAGCCGAGCGCCGCGTCACCGTGGCTGGCCTCGCGCACCGCGAGGACGGAACAGAACATCGCCGCCCCGTCCAGGCCGAACGGGACGAGGTACTCCCAGCCGTCCGAGAGGCCGAGGTTCTGCTCGCCGAAGCCGACCAGGCCGTGGAAGGAGAGTGCCGCCGCGACCGCGGCACAGCAGAACAGCAGGACATAGGAGGCCGTGCCGTAGACGGCCTCCTTACGCCTGCGGCGCTCCTCGGTCCGCTCCCAGGAGTCGTCGCTGCTCGCGCCGTCCCCGGACCGCTTGCCGCGTGCGAGCACCGCCACCGCCGCCAGCAGGCCCAGGAGCAGAACGGCGCCTGGAAGCAGCCAGTTCAGCGATATGTCGGTCAGTCTCATCGGGGGTCCCTTGCATTGGGATAGGGCGTAACGCCCGCCATAGTGGCCCAATCACATCGGCCCTCAGGGGGTTTCGGGGCAAGAGGCCGCCAAGGAAGTGCAAGAAGGTACGCAGGGCGACTTTCTGCTCGAACTGCCGCGCGAGGGACGGGAGTTGAGTACGAATAAGACTACCCATACGGATGGTTCCGCGGAAAGTTCCCGGGGCAAGTGAGGAATGTGTGAAGTACCTGTGATCCGCGGCCGGGCGTCGTCCGCCGTCAAGGCTCAGGTGCTCAGGTGCTCAGGTGCTCAGGTGATCCGGGGGTGCGGGGGTGTGAGACCGGTTCTGGTCGCGGGGCGGCGTACGGTCGCGCTCTCGCCCCGGTCGTCTCAACTCGCGTCGGCGGTGGTCAGCTTGGCGACGCGGGCCGTGTCGCAGGTGCGCGGACAGGTGCCGCAGGTGTCCTCGGGGCGCACGGTGTAGAAGAGGCAGCAGCTCACCCGGTCGCGGGTGGGCAGGGGCTCCCCGCCGGGACCCGTCAGTTCGCGGAAGGCCGCCGAGCCGACGTACGGCCGGGTCGAGTCCGGCAGCAGCAGCTCCAGCTCGCGCATCGCGCGCCGCTCCTCGCCGAGCAGACCGGCGACGTACCAGAGGCCCTCGACGATCTCGTCCGTGGCCATGCCCCACAGCGCCCGGCCGCGCCGTCGCATGCGCGGCCCGAATCCGCCGAGTACTGGCTCCAGGTGCTCGGCCACCGCGGCGCGCACCTCCGCGCGCAGCGCCTCCTCGTCCGGCACGACCCGGGCACCCGGCAGGGCGGCGGCCGGGTCGTCCGGCAGACAGGCGAACGTGGTGATCCGGACGGCCATCCGGCCTTGCTCGCGCTGGAATGTGACGTCCTCCACAGGCAGGCGGGGCACCCGGCGCCGGAGGAACCACGGAACGGTGATCAGCAGGCAGGCCGGCCAGGCGTAGCGGTGCAGTCCGAAACCGGCCACCACGTCGGGCCGTGCCCGCGTGCCGTGGTCCCGGAGCACCTGGGCCTCGTCCCAGGCGAGAAACGCGTCGAGGTCCGGCCCGCCCTCGGCGAGCCGGGCGGCGACGGCCCAACCCGGGCCCCGCGGGGCCGCTTCACCCGCTTCCAGCTCGGTGACGCCCAGGCCGGGGAAGGCCTCGCTCAGCCGTGCGTAGGCGTCGGTGAAGGGCGACACGGCGGCGGCCGGTGTGCCAGGACCGGCCGGAACGGTCGTGGCCGCCGGGGCGGTCGTGGCGGCGTCGGCCGACAGCGTGGGAGTGGACATGCGAAACCATCGCTTCACGATCGTTAGCAGGTAAGCCTTACCTTACCCTGCCGGTCGGGTGTTTGAACTGGGGCCGTGTGCGCCTATCGTGCTTGACGGGCCAGTAACAATCGACGCCTTGACCCCAGTACCGACGACCCGGAGGAGGAACCGTGGAGCAGACCGGTCCGCGCGGTGCGCACGGCTCCACCGGGGCGTGGGTCCCGGACATCCACGGGGGTGCCTTCCGGCTCCCGCAGCAGCCGGGGTCCGCGGACGCGGGACGGGTCAGGGGAGTGCCCGCGGGCGTCGTGGGCGACGGCCCCGGTGCCGGGCCGGCCGGCGCTCACCCCGTGGTCCTGGCCTCGGCCCGCGGTGAGCACACGCACAGCGAGACCCCGATCCCGCACCCGCGCACCGAGGACACCCGCGCAGCCGTACGTACGGACGACAGCCGTCCCGCCGTGAACCCCGGGAACGTCAGGCCCGCACCCGCCGACGAGACGCGCCCCGCCGGACGGCCGGAGAACACCGGTCCCGCGGACCGGGCCCGGCCGGGAGCGGATGCCGGAGGCGCGCGGCCCGCGCACACCGAGGAGACCCGTCCGGCCGTACGCGAGCCGAACGCCCGCCCCACGCACGCCGAGGAGGCCCGCCCCGCTGTCCGTTCGGAGGCCGCCCGCCCCGTCGTGCAGCGCGCCTCCGTCCGGGGGCAGATCGTCGACGCCCTGCGTACCGCGCTCGTCGCGGGTGAACTCGCTCCCGGCGAGGTGTACTCGGCGCCCGCGCTCGGCGAGCGCTTCGGGGTGTCGGCGACACCCGTCCGGGAGGCCATGCAGCAACTCGCCCTCGAAGGCGCCGTCGAGGTCGTCCCCAACCGGGGCTTCCGCGTCATCGAGCGCGGCACCCGGGAACTGGCCGAACTCGCCGAGATCCGGGGCCTGATCGAGGTCCCGGTGATGCTCCGGCTCGCGCGTACCGTGCCCGCCGCCCGCTGGGCCGAGCTGCGCCCGCTCGCCGAGGCCACCGTGCGGGCCGCCTCCTCGGGCTGCCGTGCGACCTACGCGGAGTCCGACCGGTCCTTCCACCGTGCGGTCCTCGCCCTCGCGGGCAACGCGCAGTTGGTGCGCATCGCCGACGATCTG
Organism: Streptomyces sp. NBC_00386; assembly: GCF_036063235.1. Classification (NCBI taxonomy): domain Bacteria; kingdom Bacillati; phylum Actinomycetota; class Actinomycetes; order Kitasatosporales; family Streptomycetaceae; genus Streptomyces; species Streptomyces sp. NBC_00386. Next base: position 2,321,333 of record NZ_CP107950.1, on the reverse strand, counting down.
CACCGCCGTGCCCAGTGGCCGCTCGTCGGCGGTCCCGTCTCCCGGGGCCGCGCCGACCTGGTGGCCGACGCGGCCGAACACACCGCGCTGCTGGAGGCGTTGATCGCCGAGGACCTGGCGGTCGTCCAGGCGCTGGTACGGGAGCACTTCACCGGCGCGTCCTGACCGGCCGCGGCACCTTGCCGACCCGGCGCCGCGACCCGCAGCAGGGCCGCGAGCACGGCACCTCGCCGGCCCCGGCGCGTACTGACCGGCCGAGGGCGCGGCACCCCGCCGTCGCCGCTTCCGCCGCCTCCGGCGCTTTCGCCGACGCCGTCCGTCGCTTCGCCCGCCGGCTCCGTTTCGGCTTCAGTGGCCCGAGCGCACCGGGCCCGGAGCCCGGGCCCCGGGTGCGCGTCCCGTCGGGTGCCGTCACGTCGAAGGGGCGCCCGCCCGGAGTCCGGCGGGCGCCCCTTCGGACGGGGTCACTTGCTCAGGTGGGTCCCGACGGTCAGGCCGTGGCGGCGGGCGGCTCCGGGGCCAACTGGTCCGCCAGCCACAGGGGGACGCCCCCGAGCAGCCGGAACAGCCGTCCCGCCTCCGCCCGCAGCCGCGAGGCCTCCGGCTCGGCCTCGGTGTCGGCGAGCGCCGCCAGCGCCGGCGCCGTACCGACCAGGTACCCCAGCTCCTCCCGGATCCGCAGGGATTCGGCGAAGCCGTGCCGGGCCTCCGCCAACTCCCCTTCGCGCAAGGCGAGTCCGGCGAGATGCCGCCAGGTGAAGGACAGCAGCAGCGCGTCGTTCTGGGCGGTCGCGCCCGCGTGCGCCCGCCGGTACGCGGCGCGGGCCGCCTGCGGCGCGTGCGCGAGGTTCTCGGCGAGCAGTCCGCGCCGGAAGTCCAGCAGCGCCCGGCCCGGCGCACCCGGCGCGAGCAGCGCCGCGGCCCGGCCGAGCGCCGCACGCGCCTCGTCGGCCCGGTCGCGCACGCCCAGCAGGGTGGCCGCGTAGGCGAGTTGGCCCCGCTCGCAGGCGGCCATGCCCCGCTCGTCGTCGCTCTGTGCCAGGGCCTCGGCCGTGCGCAGCGCGTCCTCTGCCTCGGCCCAGCCCTGCTCGGTGTAGAGACAGCGCTCGACCAGGAGCGACGCTCTCTGGAGCGCCGGTCCCGCCGCGCGCGGCTGGATCAGCGCGGCCGCGTCGGCCCAGCAGGCGCGCGAGCGCAGCCGCCATACCGCGGTCTGGAGTGGATCGTCCCCTGCAGTGGTTCCGGTACCAGACATGGCGGTATGCGCCACGTTGCCCTCCCCGAGCACGCCATTGAGCTGTTGAGTGGTGGCATCTCAGCACGGATCACCGGGCCCGGCCAAGAGGGTAGGTGAAGGATTTCACAAAGTCGTCGATCCCGTGCCGGGTCGCCCGGGGCTCCTGGGGTCAGCTCATCCGCAGTGCCAGGAAGAAGTCCAACTTGTCTTCCAGGCGCGACAGATCACGACTCGTCAACTGCTCGATACGGCCGACGCGGTAGCGCAGCGTGTTGACGTGGAGGTGCAGACGGGCCGCGCAGCGCGTCCAGGAGCCGTCGCAGTCGAGGAACGCCTCCAGGGTCGGGATCAGCTCTGCCCGGTGCCGGCCGTCGTACTCGCGCAGCGGGTCCAGCAGACGGGCGGTGAAGGCGCGGCGCACGTCGTCCGGGACGAACGGCAGCAGCAGGACGTGCGAGGCCAGCTCCTGGTGCCCGGCGGCGCAGACCCGTCCGGGGCGGGCCGCGGCGACCCGGCGGGCGTGCCGTGCCTCCTCCAGGGCGCCGCGCAGCCCCTCGGCCGAGTGCACGGCCGCGCTGACGCCGATGGTGAGCCGGCCGTCGTCGTCCAGACCGGCCGACAACGGCTCCCGTACGGCCGTCAGCAGCGTGTCGGCGTGCAGACCGGGGTCGGAGCCCTCCTCCTCGGAGGAGACCGCCGGAAGGGGCACGAGCGCGACCGCCTCCGCACCCGTATGGGCGACGGCGATCCGGTCGGAGAGCTCGGGCCCCGGCGACAGCGGGTCGACGAGGATCTCCTCCAGCAGCGCCTGGGCGACCGGGCCGCCCTCGACCTCGCCGCCGTCCCACTCGACGCGTGCCACCACGACCTGCCAGTGCGGGGCCGCGCCGAGGCCCGGCAGCAGCACCGGCGCCGCGACCCGCAGCCGGGCCGCGATCTCGGCGGGCGCGGCCCCCGTCTGGACGAGTTCCAGGACTTCCTGCGCGAGCCGTCGGCGCACCGTGCGCGCCGCGTCCCGCCGGTCCCGCTCCACCGCGATGAGCTGGGTGACGCCCTGGAGCAGGTCGAGCCGCTCATCGGGCCAGTCCCCGGCGTCCGCCTCGACGGCGAGCAGCCAGTCGGAGAGCACCGTCTCGCGGACGTCCCGGAGGGCGCCCGGGGCGCGCCCGGCGGAGCGGACCGGGAAGAGCGAGTACATCGCCGGGCCCACCGTCACCCGGTGCGGTCCCCGGCGCCCGCTGCGGACCGCCGTGAGATGCGCCGCGGCCAGCTCGGCGCGGGTCCCCGCGGGCAGCGCGCCGCCCGCGAGCTTCGAGCCCGCGATGGGCCGTCCGGCGGGCGAGAGGACCCAGGCGCGCAGGTCGAGGTCGGTGCCGAGGAGGTCGAGGACCACGTCGGGGCCGCCGCCCGCCGGGCCCGAGGTCATCATCCGCCGGTGCCGCTCGACCACGGCGGCCAGGTCCCCGGCGCGCTCGCCCGAGACCTGGCGCACGACGTGCTCGGTGATCGTGGCGAAGGCGACCGACTCGTTCACGGCGAACAGCGGCAGCCGGTGCCGGGCGCAGGCCACGACCAGGTCGTCGGGGATGTCGCCGAGCTCCGCCTCGCCCGCGGCCAGGGCCGCGACCCCGGCGCTCGCGAGGATGCGGACGAACGGCTCGGAGTCCTCGGCGTCGTGCCGCCAGGCGAGGCCGGTCAGGACCAGTTCGCCGCCCGACAGATAGCGGCTCGGGTCCTTGAGGTCGGTGGTCATCACACCGCGTACGGTGCGGTCCAGCTCGTCCTCGCCGCCGAGCAGCCGCAGGCCCAGCGCGTCCGTGTCCAGCAGTGCGCGCAGCCGCATTCTCGTCGCCGCCGTTCTTTGTCTCGAAATCTACGATGGATCGATGGAGGGCCCGTCGGCCTCCCGGGCTCCGCGGAGCTGTCCGTGGGTTCCGGGAAACCTGCGGTACCGCCCCTGGGCCTTCGGTTCCGGAGGGCCGTGCCCCGTTTCCGTGGGGCGTGTCCCTGTTTCCGGAGGACCGGGCCGTCCGTTTCCGGAGGACCGACCGATTGTTTCCGGAGGACCGGCCGACTGTTTCCGGAGGAAAACGAAGAGGTTGCCGATGGCCTCGGTTCATATGAATCTACAAGATGCGCGCGCTGGCCAGCGAACTCCTTCATGGTTTCGGTGACTGACCCCGGTGCCGGACACCGCTGTGTACTGACCCCACTCCGCTGTTGAGACCTCATGACCGAGCCGAGGACGCCGCACCCGATCTGGCTTGATCACAACACCCACGACACGAATGAAGAGAGCCACTCATGGACTTCCTTCGCCCCGCCAGTTGGGAGGAGGCGCTCGCCGCCAAGGCCGAGCACCCGACCGCTGTGCCGATTGCGGGTGGCACCGATGTGATGGTCGAGATCAACTTCGATCACCGCAGGCCCGAGTACCTCCTCGACCTGAACCGCATCGGCGAGCTGAGCGAGTGGGAGGCCGGCGAGAGCAGCGTGCGCCTGGGCGCCTCCGTTCCGTACACCCGGATCATGGAGAACCTGCGCCGTGAGCTTCCCGGGCTGGCTCTCGCCTCCCACACGGTGGCCTCCCCGCAGATCCGCAACCGCGGCGGCGTCGGCGGCAACCTCGGCACCGCCTCCCCGGCCGGCGACGCCCACCCCGCCCTCCTCGCGGCGGGTGCCGAGGTCGAGGCCCAGTCGGTGCGCGGTTCGCGGCTGATCCCGATCGACGACTTCTACACCGGCGTGAAGCGCAACGCGCTCGCGCCCGACGAGCTGATCCGCGCCGTCCACATCAAGAAGGCGGACGGGCCGCAGCAGTTCTCCAAGGTCGGCACCCGCAACGCCATGGTGATCGCGGTGTGCGCCTTCGGCCTGGCCCTGCACCCCGAGACCCGTACGGTCCGCACCGGCATCGGCTCGGCCGCGCCGACCCCGGTCCGCGCGAAGACCGCCGAGGAGTTCCTGAACGCGGCGCTCGACGAGGGCGGCTTCTGGGACAACGGCAAGATCATCACCCCTTCGGTGGCCAAGCAGTTCGCCGTGCTGTGCTCCGCCGCCTGCAACCCGATCGACGACGTCCGCGGCACGGCGAGCTACCGCCGCCACGCGGTCGGTGTCATGGCCCGTCGCACGCTCACCTGGACCTGGGAGTCCTACCGCGGCACCGCCGCCCGCACGGAGGGAGTCGCGTAATGCGTGTCAACTTCACGGTCAACGGTCGCAGGCAGGAGGCCGACGACGTCTGGGAGGGCGAGAGCCTCCTGTACGTCCTGCGCGAGCGCCTCGGCCTGCCCGGTTCCAAGAACGCCTGCGAGCAGGGCGAGTGCGGCTCCTGCACCGTCCGCCTGGACGGTGTGCCCGTGTGTTCCTGTCTGGTCGCCGCAGGCCAGGTGGAGGGCAGGGAGGTCGTCACCGTCGAGGGGCTGGCCGACTTCGCCAAGCAGCGAGCGGAGCACGCCGGTTGCACGACGGGTGCCGGCGACACGGCCGACGCGACGGGCATTTCGCTCGACGAGGCCCAGAGCTGGGCCGCCGAGGGGCACGACTCGCACACCGGCGAGGGCACCGAACTCTCGCCCGTCCAGCAGGCGTTCATCGACGCCGGAGCCGTCCAGTGCGGCTTCTGCACCCCGGGTCTGCTGGTCGCGGCGGACGAGATGCTGGAGCGCACCCCGAACCCGACCGACGCGGACATCCGCGAGGCACTCTCGGGCAACCTGTGCCGCTGCACCGGCTACGAGAAGATCATGGACGCGGTCCGCCTCGCGGCCGCCCGGCAGTCCGAGGCGGTCTGATCATGGGAACGACCGGAACACCCACGAACATCACGCAGGGCTCCCGGACCAAGGGCGGCATCGGCGAGTCCACGCTCCGCCCGGACGGCACCCTCAAGGTCACCGGCGAGTTCGCGTACTCCTCCGACATGTGGCACGAGGACATGCTGTGGGGCCAGATCCTGCGCTCCACGGTCGCCCACGCCGAGATCGTGTCCATCGACACCTCCGAGGCCATCGCACAGCCCGGCGTGTACGCCGTCATGACGTACGACGACCTGCCCACCGACGTGAAGAACTACGGCCTGGAGATCCAGGACACCCCGGTCCTCGCGCACGGCAAGGTACGCCACCACGGCGAGCCGGTCGCCATCGTCGCCGCCGACCACCCCGAGACCGCGCGCCGCGCCGCCGCCAAGATCAAGGTGGAGTACCGCGAGCTGCCGGTGATCACGGACGAGGCGTCCGCGACCGCGCCCGGCGCGGTCCTCGTCCACGAGGGCCGCGACGACCACCACATCGGCCACGTCCCGCACCCGAACATCGTGCACCGTCAGCCGATCGTCCGCGGCGACGTCGAAGAGGCCGCGAGGAGGGCCGACTTCGTCGTCAGGGGCGAGTACACCTTCGGCATGCAGGACCAGGCCTTCCTCGGCCCCGAGTCCGGCCTCGCCGTGCCCTGTGAGGACGGCGGCGTCGAGCTCTACATCGCCACCCAGTGGCTGCACTCCGACCTGCGCCAGATCGCCCCGGTGCTCGGCCTGCCCGAGGACAAGGTCCGGATGACCCTCTCCGGGGTCGGCGGCGCGTTCGGCGGCCGCGAGGACCTGTCGATGCAGATCCACGCCTGCCTGCTGGCCCTGCGCACCGGCAAGCCCGTCAAGATCGTCTACAACCGTTTCGAGTCCTTCTTCGGACACGTCCACCGCCACCCCGCCAAGCTCACCTACGAGCACGGGGCGACCAAGGACGGCAAGCTCACGCACATCAAGGCACGGATCGTGCTCGACGGCGGCGCGTACGCGTCGGCCTCCCCGGCGGTCGTCGGCAACGCCTCCTCGCTCGGCGTCGGCCCGTACGTGGTCGACGACGTCGACATCGAGGCCATCGCGCTCTACACCAACAACCCGCCCTGCGGAGCCATGCGCGGCTTCGGCGCAGTGCAGGCGTGCTTCGCGTACGAGGCCCAGATGGACAAGCTCGCCGACGAGGTGGGCATGGACCGGGTCGCGTTCCGCCAGCTCAACGCGATGGAACAGGGCTCGCTCCTGCCGACCGGGCAGCGCGTCGACTCACCGGCCCCGGTCGCCGAACTCCTGCGCCGGGTCAAGGCGATGCCGCTGCCGCCGGAGCGGCAGTGGCTCTCCGCGGGCGAGGAGGCCGACGTACGGCAACTGCCCGGCGGCCTGTCCAACACCACGCACGGCGAGAGCGTCGTCCGCGGGATCGGGTACGCCGTCGGCATCAAGAACGTCGGCTTCTCCGAGGGCTTCGACGACTACTCGACCGCCCGGGTCCGCATGGAGGTCGTCGGCGGTGTGCCGGTCGCCACCGTGCACACCGCGATGGCGGAGGTCGGCCAGGGCGGCGTCACCGTCCATGCGCAGATCGCCCGTACGGAACTGGGCGTCGCCCAGGTGACCATCCAGCCGGCCGACACCCGGGTGGGCAGCGCCGGTTCGACGTCCGCCTCGCGTCAGACGTACGTCACCGGTGGCGCCGTCAAGAACTCCTGCGAGCTGGTCCGCGAGAAGGTCCTGGAGATCGGCCGCCGCAAGTTCGGTACGTACCACCCCGCGTGGGGCACGGCCGAACTCCTCCTGGAGGGAGGCAAGGTCGTCACCGACGGCGGCGAGGTCCTCGCCGATCTCGCCGACGTGCTCGAATCGGAGGCCGTCGAGATCGAGGCCGAGTGGCGGCACCGGCCGACCGAGGCCTTCGACCTGCGTACCGGGCAGGGCAACGGCCATGTCCAGTACTCGTTCGCCGCGCACCGCGCCGTCGTCGAGGTGGACACCGAACTCGGGCTGGTCAAGGTCATCGAACTGGCCTGCGCCCAGGACGTCGGCAAGGCGCTCAACCCGCTGTCCGTCATCGGCCAGATCCAGGGTGGTACCACCCAGGGCCTGGGCATCGCGGTCATGGAGGAGATCATCGTCGACCCGAAGACCGCGAAGGTGCGCAACCCCTCCTTCACGGACTACCTGATCCCCACCATCCTCGACACGCCGACCATCCCCGTCGACGTGCTCGAACTCGCCGACGACCACGCCCCGTACGGGCTCCGTGGCATCGGCGAGGCCCCGACCCTGTCGTCCACCCCGGCCGTCCTCGCGGCGATCCGGAACGCGACGGGTCTGGAGCTCGACCGGACGCCGGTACGCCCCGAACACCTCACGGGAACCGCGTAGGCGCCGGACACATCTCTCCGGGCGGCGCCGGGAACGTCACACTTCGCCGCGCCGCCCGGAGCACCCGGTCACCGCACCGCTCGCGGGGACCGGGAGCCGCAGGGAAGCAGCAAGCAACAGACGCGTACAGCAACAGAGTTCCTCCCGTTCCTCTCGTTTCTCACGTTCGTCTCGGGCCGTCCCCCGGGTCGTGCGGCCGAAGCACCTTCCCAAATCCCGCAGCCGCGCACGCGACTGACCAGCCGTCAGGACGGCTGTCCGGGTGCCCCTTTGAACCTTGGGAGCAGGCCCACATGACCCAGCAGTCACTGGAGCCGAAGACCACCGCGCAGGACGCGGGCGCGGGCAGCCGCGTTCCGGCCGGACGGTCTTGGCTCGACCGGTACTTCCACATATCCCAGCGGGACAGTTCGATCGCGCGTGAGGTGCGCGGCGGCGTCACCACCTTCATGGCGATGGCGTACATCCTGCTGCTCAACCCCCTCATCCTGTCCGGCAAGGACGTGGCGGGGGACGCACTCGGCCAGAAGGCGCTGATCACCGCGACCGCGTTCGCGGCGGCCTTCACCACCCTTCTCATGGGATTCGTCGGCAAGGTGCCGCTCGCCCTCGCCGCCGGACTCTCGGTGTCCGGGGTGCTCTCCTCACAGGTCGTCCCGCAGATGACCTGGCCGCAGGCCATGGGCATGTGCGTGATGTACGGCGCGGTCATCATGCTCCTGGTCGTCACCGGGCTGCGCGAGATGATCATGAACGCGATCCCGTTGGCGCTCAAGCACGCCATCACCATGGGCATCGGCCTGTTCATCGCGCTGATCGGCCTGGTCAAGGCCGGCTTCGTGCACCAGGGCAAGGCGACCCCCCTCACCCTCGGCCCCACCGGCGAACTCGCCGGCTGGCCGGTGCTGCTCTTCGCCGCGACCCTGCTCCTGATCTTCGCTCTCCAGGCGCGCGGTGTCCCCGGCGCGATCCTCATCGGCATCGTCTCCGGCACGGCCGTCTCCGTCGTCCTCGACGCCACCGGTGTCATCGACCCCGGCCAGTGGGCCGGCGGCGCCCCCGAACTGCACGGCAGCGCCGTCTCGATGCCGGACTTCTCGCTCTTCGGCAAGGTCGAGTTCGGCGGCTGGAGCCACGTCGGCGCCATGACGGTCGGCATGATCGTCTTCACTCTGGTGCTCGCCGGGTTCTTCGACGCGATGGCCACGATCATCGGCGTCGGCACCGAGGCCGGACTGGCCGACGACCGGGGCCGGATGCCCGGTCTGTCGAAGGCGCTGTTCATCGACGGCGCGGGCGGAGCGGTCGGCGGAGTGGCCGGAGCGTCCGGCCAGACGGTCTTCGTCGAGTCCGCGACCGGCGTCGGCGAAGGAGCCCGTACCGGCCTCTCCTCCGTCGTCACCGGCCTCTTCTTCGCGGCCTGCCTGTTCTTCACCCCGCTCACGGCGATCGTCCCGGGCGAGATCGCGGCGGCGGCCCTGGTGGTCATCGGCGCCATGATGATGACGAACGCGCGCCACGTCGACTGGGCCGACCGCGCCACCGCCGTCCCGGTCTTCCTGACGGTCGTGATCATGCCGTTCACCTATTCGATCACCGCGGGCGTGGCGGCCGGTGTGATCAGTTACGTCGCCGTCAAGACCGCCCAGGGCAGGGTCCGGGAGATCGGGGCCTTCATGTGGGGTCTGACGGCGGTCTTCTTCGTCTACTTCGCGCTCCACCCGATCGAGGGCTGGCTGGGCGTCCGCTGACGCCGAGCCCCTTCCACGCAACCGCTGCCAAGGAGACCGAGACATGCTGGACATCGCCGAAGAACTGCACCGGTGGGTCGAGCAGGGCCGCGACTTCGCCATCGCCACCGTGGTGGCGGTCGGCGGCAGCGCGCCCCGCAGGCCCGGCGCCGCGCTCGCCGTCGACTCCGACGGCACGGCGATCGGCTCGGTCTCGGGCGGTTGCGTGGAAGGGGCGGTCTACGACCTGTGCACACAGGCGCTGGAGGACGGCGGGACCGTCCTCGAACGCTTCGGCTACAGCGACGACGACGCCTTCGCGGTCGGCCTGACCTGCGGCGGCGTCATCGACATCCTGGTCACCCCGGTCCGCTCGCACGACACCGCCCGACGGACGGTGCTCGCGACGGCCCTGGCCCGAGCGGCGCGCGGCGAGGCGGCGGCGCTCGCCCGCGTCGTGAGCGGGCCCGCCGAACTGATGGGCCGCGCCCTCGTCGTACGTCCCGACGGCTCCCACGAGGGCGGTTTCGGGGCCCATCCCGGGCTCGACCGTACGGTGGCGGGCGAGGCGGCGGCCCTGCTGGACGCCGGCCGCACCGCCACCGTGGAGATCGGAGAGCAGGGCTCTCGTTGTGGAGCGCCGCTCACGGTCCTGGTGGAGTCCTCGGTCCCGCCCCCGCGCATGATCGTCTTCGGCGCCATCGACTTCGCCTCGGCGCTGGTCCGCGTGGGCAAGTTCCTGGGCTACCGGGTGACGGTGTGCGACGCCCGTCCGGTCTTCGCGACGGCGGCCCGTTTCCCCGAGGCGGACGAGATCGTCGTGGAATGGCCCCACCGCTATCTGGAGCGCACGGAGGTCGACTCCCGCACCGTCCTGTGCGTCCTCACCCACGACGCCAAGTTCGACGTCCCGCTGCTCCGGCTCGCGCTGCGGCTCCCGGTGGCGTACGTCGGCGCCATGGGCTCGCGCCGTACTCACCTGGACCGCAACGAGAGGCTGCGCGAGGTCGGCGTCACCGAGATCGAGCTGGCCCGCCTCAGGTCGCCGATCGGCCTGGACCTGGGGGCGCGGACCCCCGAGGAGACGGCCCTGTCGATCGCGGCGGAGATCGTGGCCGACCGGCGCGGGGGGAGCGGGGTCTCCCTCACCGGGGCGCACACCCCCATCCACCACGACACACCCTCGGATCCGGTGCGCCGGATCGGGTCGGTGGCCTGAGGGCCCGCCTCCGGGTCGTTCCGCGGTTTCCGGGCGTGTTCTTCTGCGCCCCGTATTGACGCACGCGCGCCTCTCGGCGAACCTCCTGTGGGAGCGCTCCCGCAAGTCCCTCGTGACCGTTGCGACCCCGGAGTGAACCCGTATGAGACGACGCACCCCCACCTGGCTCGCCGCTCTGTCCGTCGGACTGGCAGCCCTGTTCGCCGTACCACCGGCGCACGCCGCCGAGGCCGCCGGCCGCGCACCGTCGCTGTACGTCCCCGACGCCAACCCGGCGGCGTACCAGCAGGCCCTCGGCCTCGCCCGGGCCGGCCGGCTGCGCGACGCGGCGGGCATCGTGGCGATGGTGAACACCCCGCAGGCCGTGTGGTTCGGTGACCAGACGCCGGCCGAGGTGGAGAAGGAGGTCCGCGCGGTGGTGCGCGACGCGGGCCGTGACGGCGCGATTCCCGCGCTGGCGCTGTACGACATTCCCGGCCGGGACTGCTCCAACTACTCGGCGGGCGGCGCCGCGGACACCGCCGAGTATCAGGCGTGGATCGACGCGGTGGCCCGCGGGATCGGCCGCGGCGACGCGATCGTCACCCTCGAACCCGACGCCCTCGCCCTGCTGCCCTCCGACTGCGGCCAGGACGACGCGCAGGGCACGAAGACGACCGCGCGCTACGCGGAGGTCAACTACGCGGTCGATGCCCTGGAGCCACTGCGCGGGACGAAGGTCTATCTCGACACCGGGCACCCGGGCTGGCACTCCGTCAACTCCATCGTGCCGCGCCTGATCGAGGGCGGGGTGGCACGCGCCTCCGGCTTCTACACCAACGCCTCGAACTACCACACCGACGACGCCAACTCCTGGTACGGCAAGCTCATTTCGTCCTGCCTGGCCTACGCCGACAGCGGTGGTGACGTGGCCCAGTGCCCCAACCAGTGGTGGCCGCGCGCCGACGCGCAGGCCTGGCTCGACGCGCAGGTGTCGACCCCGCCGTCCCGGATGAAGCACTTCGTCACGGACTCCAGCCGCAACGGCCGCGGCCCCTGGACCCCGCCGGCGGGCAAGTACACGGACGCGCAGGACTGGTGCAACCCGCCGGACCGCGGCCTCGGCGCCCGCCCCACGCTGCGCACCGGCGACCCGCTCCAGGACGCCCGGCTGTGGATCAAGACACCCGGCGAGTCGGACGGCCTCTGCCTGCGCGGAACCGCGGGGCCCGAGGACCCCGAGCGCGCCGCGGCCGATCCGAAGGCGGGCGACTGGTTCCCGCAACAGGCCCTGGAACTGGCGCGGTTGGCCGAACCGCCGCTGCTGTAAGGGAATTGAGCGTCGGGGTCCCCGTTTCGACGCGGGACTGTCCGCAGGGCAAGATCGTGTGGAATGTACGGGCGGATCCCCGCCCGTACATTCCACACGCCTGGTTTGTGCACAAGGGCGCACGCCAGGCGCACTCAAGCCCGCTCGCGCCAAGGCTGCCGCAGCTGGATTCGGCAAGAACACTTCCGTTTCGCGGCGAGTTGCTGAAGCATTGTCGACACCACGACTCTGCGAGTTGTGAAGATCGCTTCGCGGATGCAAGGTGTGAAGGAAAGGTCGCTTGTTGCTGCCGGGGCTCCGGTCGTGTGGTCGGCCCGGTCTTCGTGCTGGGGCGTTCGGCCTGGAAGTCGGCCACTTGAGCTCGCGTTCGCTTCGCCCTGCGAGATGGCGGAGGCAGCCTCCAGATCACGAATCGGTGACGGGTCTTCCCTGCGACGAAGTCTTGTTGAACGCTTGAGCTTCACGAATGGGGGGGACGTGTGAAGGTCTTTGTGTGTCCGACGCGTCCTCGGGCAGAGAGGTCTGCGCCGGTCATGGACTCTGCCGTGGCGCAACGGGGGTGCGTGGCCTCGTACCGGGACGGAGTGGATGCCCGCTTCCGGCGAAGAGGTTGCCGTGGGCGGTCGAGCGGCCCCGGTGTCGCCATGTGGCGGAACGTTCCGCATCGAGGGACACCGACAAGGTCTGGGCACCGTCGGCTCGGGGCTCCGGCGCCCACACGTCGAGGAGTGCTCCCGACGTCTCGAAGAACCGGACTGTCAGTGGCTGCGTCCACAGACTATGACGGGTCGACGCAGTGCCGGGTGTGACGGTTCGTTGGTGCATGGGCGATCGAAGTTCAGGAGCCGTGTAAGTGCAGGTTTGGCAGAGGTGCATTGTGGTGTCTGTAGTTGCGGCGGTGCTGCCGTGTTGATGAATCGTGCCGAATGGGTCCCGGAAGAGAGCCTGATTGGTGAGGTCGACGACCTCTTCGGGCGAGCGATCGATTCGTATCGCGCGAATCCCAACCTGATCACGGAGCACGCCAACCACGAGGAGTCCATACGGGTCGGTGGTTACTCCAACCGCACGCTTCTGGAACTGGTGCAGAACGCTGCCGACGCGATGTCGGGGGCTCCGGAGGACCAAGAGGGAGCCGGGCGGGTTGAGATCGTCCTTGATCTCAACCACCAGACTCTGTACTGCGCGAACGCCGGTCGTCCGTTCTCTCGAAGTGGCCTCACGGCGATTGCTCACGCGCACCTCAGCGGTAAGAGGGGTGACGAGATCGGGCGGTTCGGACTTGGGTTCAAGTCGGTGCTCGCGGTCACCGACGCTCCGCAGGTCTTCAGTCGATCGATCTCCTTCGAGTTCAACTCCGCCCGGACCAAGGCGACGATCGCATCGATCGGTTCCACGGCCAGAAGGTTTCCGGTCCTGAGGACCGTGACGAGAATCGACGCCGCGACCGAGTTCGACAAGGATCCGATCCTTTCGGAACTCGCTCAGTGGGCGACAACGATCGTCAGGTTGCCGCATGCCTCCAAACTGGAGAGCCTCAGGAAGGAGATCGAGGAGTTCCGCTCCGAGTTCCTCCTCTTCGTCAAGGCGGTTCGCGAGGTCCGGCTCCGGGTGATCGGGCCGGACGACGACTTCGATACGAGCCATGTGTCACGTCGCCTGGGCGACGGTCGATTCCGCATCGAGCGTCCTGAGGGCAGCTATGACGACTGGTACGTCGAGGACCGGATGCACACCCCGAGTCCCGAGGCTCGGACGGAGGTGGGTGAGGCGGTATCGCGTGGCCAGGTGAAGGTCACGGTCGCCGTGCCCGGGCGCCTCACCCAACTGAGGCTGGGCGAGTTCTGGTCGTACTTCCCGCTCCAGGACAGGACTTCCGCGTCCGCGCTCTTCAACGCGCCGTGGAGCGTGAACGACGATCGCACCACACTGCTCGAGAACGACTACAACCGAGAGATCCTGGTGGCTCTCTCGAACATGTTCGTCGACATGTTGCCCAAGGTCTCCTCCAGCGACGATCCGGCCGCGCACCTGGACTACATGCCGGCACGTGGTCGTGAGACCCACTCTCTGGGCGATGACGTTCTCTGCGCTCATGTTCCGCACCTCGGAGCCAAGAAGGCACTGGTGCCGGATGCGACCGGCACCCTGCGCATGGCTCTGGACCTTCGCCCGTTGGACTTTGGAGTCGGAGCGTCCGAGGCGGATCACGAGAAGTGGATCAAGTCGCCCAACACCAGGGCTGATGTGCCACATTGGCGCTGCTACACCAACAGCCAGCGCGTGACGCGTCTTCGACAGCTGTACATCAACAGCGTCGACTCGGATTACATGGACCGGCGGTCCAGGGACGAATTGAGAGCCTTGGAGCAGATCCCCAGAAGGGGAGCACTGTCGTGGCTGCGTGAGTGGGCAGACGGGAACGACGCTCGATCGGCCGCGCAGGCGCTCGAGTTCGCCGTACAGAACCCGAGGGTCGAGGGCGTCAACTCCGCGAAGGTCATTCCGACGACTGCCGGCATGTGCTCCATCAAGGACCGTGACCACGTCTTCCTCAGAGGCATCGGAGACGACGTCGAGGGCGCGAGCTTCGTCCGCCCGGACTTCCTCGCGCTCCCCGGAGTCGAGAAGAAGCTTGGCGACAAGGGGTTCCGGGACCTCGACCCGATGGCCGTCTTCGAGACCAGGATGGCCAAGCTGTCCTCGGAACCGGAAGACGACGAACTCCCGAAGTTCTGGGAGGCCGCCAAGGAAGTACCCGTGACCCAGGCGCAGAAGGTTGTCGCCGGCAGGAAGGCGGGAGGCTTCAGTGTCCCGGTCCCGACCCGTGACGGTGGGTGGGCGCCGCCCGAGCAGGTACTGGACATCGACGGTCTCGGCGACGGCATTCCCGAGCGGACGTTGGACCGGTCGCGCTGCGTTGTGCAACTCGCCCACGAGGCGGGAGTTGTCCACGCTCCGCGGAAGTCCTACTCGGTCGACGACGAGATCTACTTCCAGGCGTACGGCGAATACATCCTCGACGAGCTCAACAGACGACTCGGACCCGGTGAGCGCGCCATCGAGCGGGTGGAGTTCGACAACAACGACGGACCCGGCCCCTTCTCGGTGCTCCTGATGTTGGGAGAAGCGCAGGCACCCCCAAGCGTTCGGGAGACGTGGTCCGTTCAACTGCTCGCGTTGGAGGAGGACGGCTACTGGACTTGCGAAGACAGTGGCACGGGCAACAGATACCGAGTGATTTCCCCCGTCCGGTGGGCCGTGGAACGGGCGGGTCTTCTCAACTCGACCCGTGGCCACCGAGGACCTCGCGATGTCGTGTCGGCTTCGCTCGTCACGTTCGAGGCCCTGTTGCCCCTCTTCCGGGGACCGCGACGCGTCGAAGATCTGCTCGAACTGCCGAAGGTGTTGAAGGACGTCCCGGCCGAGGTGCTGCGTGAGGCGCTCGACGCAGAATTCGTCAATCCGGCGATCAAGGATTCGACACTGACGGCATTCGTCCTCACCTCAGGCGAGATCGGCTATCCCGGCGCTCGTCCCCCGCTCATCCCCGCCCGAGTGGGTCGAGCCGTCGAGGCGAAGCGGCCTGACGCGGTGTACCTGGCGACGACGGAAGAGGAGCGCGCACTCCTCCGTGAGAAGCACAAGCCGTTTCTGTGGGCGGCTCCGGACGAGGTGGAGCTGCTGGTCGAGGCGGTCGGATGTCGCCGCTTCGAGGACAGCTTCTCCTTCTCGTTGCTGGTCGACGGCCGGCAGGAGGGGGAGCGGGTCATCGATGTGTACACCGGGCTCCGTTCGATGTTCGTCGACGACAAGGTCATGAACGCGTCAGTGGCCAAGGCTGTGCACATTTCAAAGCGTGTGACCACGGAGGACGGAGTCGAGGACAAGTCGCTCGACTGGCATCTCGATGGGTTGACACTCGTCGTTCGCGCGGACCTCGACGAACGGCGTGTCCTGAACATTCTCAACGAGGCGTTCGGCCTCCAGCTCACGAACGCCGAGATGAGCGATGTCCTCAAAGCCGGCATCGAACAGCGACTCGAGGAGCAACGACAGTCGGCACGTGCAGCGTCCAGCGACGCCGAACGTCTCGAAATCCTGCTCGGCGAGGACACGTTGCGGGACAACCTGCCGAAGGGACTCTGGCAGGCGCTGAGGAGCCAGAGCCTGGTGGACCGGACGACGTCCGTCGGCGAGCTCTTCCTGACCGTCTGGGGAAGTGACTCCATCAAGCACCTCGCTGCCGAGTTCAGGGCCGAGGGGTACCCGGACGTTCCCACGACATGGGCGGGCGGTGCGTTGACGATCGCTTGGCTCCGCAAGATGGGATTCGGAGCCAAGTACGCAGGGCGCCGAACCCATCGCCAGGACGAGGAGTTCGTCGTGCCCGGCGCCGTGAAGCTCAACTCGCTTCACGACTTCCAGAAGGACATCAGTGGCCAACTGCGAGAGGTCCTGACGACCCGAGAGGTGGAGGGTCGCCATCGCAAGGGCATGGTGGAACTACCGACGGGAGCGGGGAAGACCCGCGTTGCGACCGAAACGGTGCTGCGACTCTTCATCGAGGGCGAGATGCGCGGAACTGTTCTGTGGATCGCGCAGTCGGAGGAACTCTGCGAGCAGGCTGTGCAGACGTTCAGCACTGTTTGGCGTGGGCTCGGCGACGAGCGTCCCCTGACGATAGGGAGACTCTGGCACTCGAATGTCGTTCACGAGCCCGATACCGAGTTCAGTGTGGTCGTGGCCACGGATGCGAAGCTCAACGTCCTGGTCGACTCGGCCGAGTACGAGTGGTTGAGTCGCGCCACCGCTGTCTTCGTCGACGAGGCACATCGAGCCGGCGGGTCGACGATGTACACGAAGATCTTCCGGTGGCTCGGGGTGGACGGCCGTAATTGGAAACGCCCTCTCGTGGGCATCTCGGCGACGCCGTTCAAGGGCAGGCCTGATATCCACTCCGGGCAGACAGATGACTTGGTTGCTCGCTTCGGCACGCACAAAATGTCGACGTTCGACGGCAACCCGTACGACGAACTGTCGAAGATCGGTGTGCTCGCTCGGGTTGAACACGAGGTGCTGTCTGGTGTGGACGTGACGTTGGAACCGGGCGAGCTCGCTCAGGTGCGATCCATGCGCAAACTCGAACCCCAGGTTCTTGAACGCATCGGTCAGAACCAGGCGCGCATGCGCATTCTCGTCGACCACATCCTGCGTCGGGACCCTGATTGGCCCGTCCTCGTCTTCACCCCCAGCGTGCTCTCCGCGCAAGTACTCGCGGCGACACTTCGATATCGAGGTGTCGAGGCCGCCGCGGTCAGCGGTCAAACCGGCCGGCAGGAGCGTCGCGAGGTGATCCAGAGGTTCAAGGACCGTGAGATCAGAGTCCTCACGAACTGTGACCTGCTGATCCAGGGCTTCGATGCCCCCGGTGTCCGGGCCTTGTACATCGCGAGGCCGACGTTCAGCCCCAACGCCTACATCCAGATGGCCGGCCGTGGCCTGCGCGGTCCCGAGAACGGTGGCAAGCCGGAGTGCCTGATCGTGGACGTCGCCGACAACTTCGGCGCGGTGAATGACTTCCTCGGATACAAGGCCTACGAGGACCTCTGGCGAAAGCAGGGCGCGTGATACTCATCCCGGATCTCTCCGACATCGAGGCGACAGCCACCAGCAACGCCGAACGGCGAGTGGCCCGGCTCCTGAGAGCCGTCGAAGGGCCTCAGGACGCGGTCGCCTTCCACTCCGTCAAACTGCGCAGCCACGAGACCAAGCAGCAGGCGGAGGCCGACTTCGTCGTGCTCTGGGGCGGCGTCGTGATTCTTGTCGAGGTCAAGGGCGGGGGCGTCAGGAAGCACAACGGGATCTGGTACACGATCGACCGCCGTGGCGACTGGAACAGGTTGCGCGAGTCACCGATGGACCAGGCGCAGTCGGCCATGTTCGCGTTGCGCAGAATCCTTCAGGAGGAAAGGGTCGGTTGGTTCGCGGCCGAGGCGGTCGCTGTGACCCCTGACATCGAAGCCCCTCCGGCAGCCGTCGAGTGGCAGGAGAGTCATTGGTGGGCCAAGGACCGGATGAGCGTCGCCGGACTGACAGAGGCCTTTCAAGCAGTCGCCGGTACCGCCAGGACCGCTCCTCGGGGAACGAGGGTCGCGACCCCTGAGGTTCTACGGGCACGGCTCTTCGGCGAGTTCACACGTATGCCGGTGATCGACGCGCAGCGGGGCGCGGTGATAGAGGAGCAGAACCTGGCGACGGACGGCCAGGCGCGGGTCTTGGCGGCGCTGTCCCGTAACCCGAGGATGCTCGTCTTCGGTGGCGCGGGAACCGGGAAGTCCCTGGTGCTCGCGGAAGGCGCGAAGCAGGAGGCCGGGCAGGGGAAGTCCGTTCTCATCACCTTCCACTCGCCTGCACTCGTCGACTTCTTCGGGCCGCGAATCGAGGGCAGGGACATCGATCTCCTCCCCTTCGCCGACCTGTCCGGTGACAAGCGGTACGACGTCGTCTTCGTCGACGAGGCACAGGACCTCATGAACGCCGAAGGCATGGACGCACTCGACTCGGTCATCCGTGGTGGACGTGAACGCGGTCGATGGAGGATGTTCCTCGACCCCAACAACCAGGCCCGTGTCGACGGCGAATTCGATCCGGAGGTCTGCGAGCTCGTACAGCAGGAGGCGCTGCAGTACGACTTGGACCGCAACGTCCGTAACACCCGGGCGATCGTCCATGTCGTACAGGAGTACCTGGGCGCGGATGTCGGGGATCCGGCCATAGTCAACGGCGAACGCGTGGCGTGGCGGTGGTCGGTCGGTCCGGCCGATGTCTTCGAGGCCGAGGCCGTGGCTCGGGACCTGGTTGCGAACGGGGCCGGACGGAACGACATCTGGATCATCAGCGTCACAGCGGACGGTGAACCGTTCAGGAGTAAGTCGGGATTCCTGGTGACGAACCCGCGCTTCGCCAAAGGGCTGGAAGCGGAACATGTCATTGTCTGCGACCTGCCGCAGGAATACGACGACCGTTCAGTGGCCGCCTTCTACGTGGCCATCACGAGGGCCCGCGTCACGCTTCACGTGGTCGCCTCCAAGGACGACAAGAAGCGACTCCAGGACCTTCTTCGAAAGCAGGTTGGCAAGTGAACCTCACCGCGGCTCAGAAGGAGGCCCTGCGACACCTCCGGGCGTCCTATGCGGGGCCGGAGGGCGGAGAGGAGGAGGTCACGGGGAACCTCCCCCACCGGCAGTACGCCGTCGGCATGCTCTTTCCCGTCGAGGAGTCGGCGGACCACTCCGGCGGCGAGGACACGGACTACGAGGAGATCCCGCCGGACGTTCCGGAGGGTGACGTCGAGGAGCACGCTGCCCAGGTGCCCTTGGCCGAGGATTGGAAACCGTCCTCGGTCGCCATCTCCTTCGTCACCGACGGCGACTCCGTCGGCGTCGAGTTCTCGTGCGGCACGTATGCCCTGGTCGGCGGGGACGGTCCGCCGAGGTGGCAGCGCGATCGATTCTTCGAGGACGGCATCGGACTCCCTCGAGGGGGCGCGCCTGTGGCCGTGGTTGTCGGCGGTGCCAAGGTCGAGGTCGGAGCACGCTGGCGTGCCCTGGGAAACAACTCGTTGGTCACCGTGCATGTTCGCAACCTGGCGGAGTCCACCGGGGACGACCGACTCGACGTGCCCCTTACGCTGTTTCAGGTTCGACTGAAGGTTGCGTCGTCCGCGGGAGCACAAATCTTGGAGTATGAGACGACGCGTTCCTTCGATTCCGACGAAGAGGCCGCCGAGCTGCGTCTGCGGTATCGGAAGCGCAAGGTCTACGCGGTCGGACACGGAATGGCCGCGGAGTGGGGCTTCACGGACGACCGTTGCACCGAGGTCTTCCTTGAGTCCGTGCCCGCTTTCGTGGTTCCTTCCGTCGAGACCACGGGATTCGCCAAAGGCACGGCGGAGGCCAGGTCTCTGGAGTTGGCCCACCTCGAGCAGATCGACTCCGATCCCGACGCTGTGCTTCGGTCCCTGGACGCCTTCGTCGGTTCCTTCGCCGAGTGGGCGGACGAGCAGATGAAGCGAGCGAAGTCCTTCGGCGACGACGAGGACGTGGCCGTTCGAGTCGCCAGGCGTTCCCTGGACGCGGTCGACAGGATGCGGGAGGGCTTGGATCTCCTCCGAGCGCCGGAGGGACGCGAACTCCGAAGGGCGTTCTCGCTCGGAATGACCGCCATGCGCCTCCAGATGCGTCAGGCCGGGATCAATCGCGGAGAACCCGAGGACGAGGTGCGGGAGCCGGAATGGCGCCCGTTCCAACTGGGCTTCCTCCTTGTCTCGCTGGCGTCCACGGTCGATGCCGAGCACAAGGACCGGAATCTCGTGGACCTCATTTGGTTCCCGACCGGCGGCGGCAAGACCGAGGCGTACCTGGGGCTCGCCGCGATCGAGATCTTCCGGCGAAGGCTCACCCACGGCCTCGCCGGCGGAGGCACCGCCGTCATCACTCGTTACACCTTGCGACTCCTGACCGCCCAACAGTTCCAGCGCGCGGCCGCGTTGGTCTGCGCCATGGAGAAACTGCGCGCCACGGACGAACGCGTGATGGGGATGGCGCCGTTCTCGATCGGCCTCTGGGTGGGCAACGAGGTCACACCCGGCACACGTGGAGACGCACGGGACGCCCTCAAACGGCTGCAGAAGGCGGCACGTCCGGAGGAGGCGAACGAGTTCCAGGTCGAAAGTTGCCCCTGGTGTCTGACACCGATGGTGCCGGCGCTCAGGAGCGACAAGCCGCAGGACTACGGCATGCGTCTGGTGGGCAACGACGTCGTGCTCCATTGCGTTGACGCGTCGTGCAGTTTCGCGGAGGAACTTCCGCTCGCCGTCGTCGACGAGGTGTTGTACGAGGTACCTCCGACGATACTTCTGGCGACGGTCGACAAGTTTGCGCGTCTGCAGTTCAGGCCCGAAGCGGGACGGCTTCTGGGACTTGGGACCAATTGCAGGCAGCCGTCCATGGTCATCCAGGACGAACTGCATCTGCTTTCGGGTCCGCTCGGAACCACCGTGGCGGTGTTCGACGCGGTGATTCAGCTCCTGCTCGGTCGAACGGGGTCCAGCCCCAAGATCGTCGCGTCGACGGCCACCATTCGCGCGTCCGAGGAACAGGTACAGGGGCTCTATGGTCGGGACGTCGCCCTGTATCCTCCCTCCGGACTCGATGACGACCGGACCTTCTTCTCCCGCCCTGTGGAGCATGAGGAAGGCCGTCTCTACGTTGGTCTGATGCCCCAGTCGGTCTCGCAGCCTTCGGCGGTCATCGCCGCGGCCACTCCTCTGGTCGAGATGCCGGAAGCGCTGGCCGCCCGGGCCGATTTTGCCGTCCCGAGGGACGCCTACTGGACACTGGTCATGTACCACAACAGTCTTCGTGAGCTCGGGCGTACCGGGACGTTGGTCGTCGACGACGTCAACGGCCGGCTCGAGCCTCGCGCGGAGCGATTCGACTTCCCCCTTCGGCAGGTCAGAGCCGGGAAGGTCCTGGAACTCACGAGCCGTCGTGGAGCGGAGGAACTGCCGAACGATCTCCGCGCGCTGCGTGTCAGGGCAGACGAGTCACCGGATGCCGTCGATGTCGTGCTGTCCTCGAACATGCTCTCCGTGGGCATCGACATCCCGAGGCTTGCGTTGATGCTGATGGTGGGTCAACCGAAGACCACGGCCGAGTACATCCAGGCCACCAGCCGGGTCGGACGCGGCGACATCAACGGGGTCGTCGTCACGCTGTTCAGATCGAGCCGTGCCCGCGACCGGTCCCACTTCGAGACCTTCCGCGGCTATCACGAGGCTCTGTACCGCAGCGTGGAGCCGACGAGCGTCACCCCGTGGTCGTTGTCGTCACGCGACAGGTCCCTCGCCGGTGCACTGGTCGCGCTGCTGAGGCAGTCGTTCACTCCACTCGCGCAGAATCACGACGCGGGTCAGCTCGATCTGGACGACGTCAGGCTTCGCAAGGCGGTCGAAGGAATCGTGGATCGATTCCTGGGCTACGTGCACCGTGCCGACGGGTCGGAGGCGACCGACACCGGGCACGCGGTGTGGAGCCTTCTGAAGGACTGGGATCGTCGGGCGTCCTTGGCACGGGACTCGGGCGAGCCCCTGTACTACCAGCGGACGAAGAAGGAACAGGCAGCTCTGTTGAAGCGGTTCGGACAGCCCGGAGACGGATGGCTCGTCGCGGATTCGATGCGGTCGGTCGAGCCCAGCGTCGCGGTCGAGGTGCAGGAACCGCAGGAGGAGGTGCTCGATGGAGAAGATCAAGCATGATCTGCGGCTCTCCGAGACGATTTCGCCGTTCGGCGTGGGTGCGATCGTCGACATCCGAGGGGAATCCCTGATCGCACCGGACACGTCCTGGTGGGACACGAGATTCGCTCCGGAAATCAGTTGTGAGCGCCTCATGGCGAGGCTCGGAGCCGGAAAGCTGAGGCAACCTCCGGCGCATGCGGGCCGCGCGGCCAAGGAAACACCCGCGTTGCCCTACTGGCGCTTTCCGGCATGGAGGTTCTGCGAGCGCTGCGACAGGCTCACGAAGCTGACCGGGAAGAAGAAGGGCAAGTGGAGCAACACCTGCGACTGCGGCGGCATGCTCGTGCCGATGCGATACACCGCCGTCTGCGACAAGGGCAGCCACATCCGGGACATTCCCTGGTTCAAGTGGGCGCATCGGGGGCCCGCGGCCGGTAGGAACGAGTCGGTTCGGTTCTGTCGTGACTACAAGGCGCTCAGGTTCCACAAGCTGGCCAAGCGCGGCGAAGGCCTCGCGTCACTGGTGGTCAAGTGCTACGGATGCGGCAACGCACGCTCCTTCGCGGAACTGGTGGCGAGGGGGGCGCTGAAGCGCGACGGGATCCGCTGCGAGGGACGGCAGCCCTGGGAGCCGAAGAGTTCGGTGCAGGAACCCTGCCCCTGCGAACTGGTCGCGGTGCAGCGTGGTGCCACCGGCAATTACATCGCCAAGACCATTTCGGCGCTCGATATACCGGAGGAACGCCCGCCGTCCGTGGAAGCGGCCGACAAGATCCGTGGACACCTCTTGTTCGCGAAGGTCGTGGCTGACAACGGCGGTCCCTTGGCGGAGACCGGGGCGCAGTGGATCGCCCAGGATCTCGGCGTGACCCCGGAGGCTGTCCTGGCGGTCGCGGCGGGAGAGGAGAACACGAACGATGACTTGTTGCTCGACCTCAAGGACGGTGAGTGGGCGGCGTTCCTGAAGAAGCTCGACGCAGGACGTGACGGGAGCGGCAGTGACTTCGTCGTCGACGGGCGTAGCCTCGAAGGCGTGCCGGGGCCGCCGAGCCTGATCAACAGGCTCGGCGGAATCGGACAGGTGCGTCGGGTGCGGGAAGTCCGTGCCTTGCGGGGATTCCGGCGCCACGACGCGGAAGCGGCGTTGATCGGGGTCGACCTGGGGGTGAACCAGAAGTACGGACCGGTCTATCCGGCCGTTGAGTTGTTCGGAGAAGGTATCTTCCTGCGGTTCGACGAGGCGAAACTGGCCGCCTGGGAGGCGCAGAGAGGTGTACAGGCACGGGCCGGCATCCTCAAGGCGCGCAGGGCCGACTCTCCACTGGCCGGTCGCCTCGATGTGCCGGAGCCCAGATTCGTGGCCCTGCACACATTGGCGCACTTGCTCATCCGACGATTGGCGTTCGCGAGCGGCTACGCGTCCGCCGCGTTGCAGGAGCGCATCTATGCCAACACCGACCGGACGGACAAGACAGCCGGGATTCTGATCTACACCGCCGCAGGGGATGCGCAGGGGACGCTGGGCGGGCTCGTCAGGCTGGGGACCCCGGGCAAGCTGATCCCTCTTCTGGTGGCGGCGCTTGAGGATGCGGATTTCTGTTCCAACGACCCTGTCTGCATCGAAAGCGACAGACAGGGAGCCTCGCAGCTCAACCTATCGGCCTGTCACGGTTGTGCGCTGGTGAGCGAGACCTCCTGCGAGACCGGCAACACTTTGCTGGATCGACAGTTGATATTGGGCGGAAGTGATGTGAGGGGCCTGCTGGACGATGTTCTGGCGGAGGTCCGGATGCCCGAGTGACCGACTCCTGGACGGATGCCGACCGAGTGGATGGTGGTGGGCGGCACCGGCAAGGGAATGCTTCCCGTCGTCGCCGCTCGGGCGTACGGCTGGGGCTCATCCCCGCCCCAGCAACCCGTCCACCGCCCGCCCGAACATCCACCGCGCCGACCACCCCAGCGGGCGGTCGGCGAGGGCGGGCAGGACGCGCACGCTCAGATCCTCCCGCCAGACCACCCGTGAACCGCCGCCGTCCGCCGGGTGCACCTCGAACTCGGCCCAGCCCGTGACGAACGTGCCGCGCTTGACCAGCCGGCACGTTCCCGGGACCCCGTCGCCCGGCGGGCTCCACGCGACGACCTCCATCGGGTCGTCGAACGCGAGCCGCCCGAACCCCGACCGTGCCACGAAGACCGTGCCCTTCCGCGTCGGCGCCGGGGTGCGCACGGTGACCCGGGTTAGCGGGACGACGTCCGCGTGCCGGGGCCAGTCGGTCAGCCGCCGCCAGCTCTCGGCGACGGAGTGCCGGGACACGCGTTCCAGGACGAAGAGGACCACGCAGTGATCGTAGGCGCCGGAAGGCCGGGACCGGAGACGAACCCACCGCGGGACATGCTGCCGAGGATCCGTGGAGCAGGCCGACGACGGTCCGGGAACGTGCTGCCGTCGGTCCGCGGGACGCCCTCGCCCGGTGCTCACGGCTTGCCGGACGGTTCCTCCGGTCGTCGTTCCCGCCCCGGTCCGTGGCCGGGGCGGTGCACACCGGCCGTGCGGCTCACGAGCAGGGCCATGGCCATCAGCCGGCGCCAGTCCAGGGTGGGCTGGACCGTGGGCACGCCCGGACGCTTCTTCGGGACGCGTACGCGCAGCACGCCCGGTTCGACGCGGCAGCGCACCGGCGTGGGCAGGACCATGGCCTCGCCGTCGACACCGGCTTCCAGTTCTGCGCTGTCGGCCGTCACGACCACCTCGCGCGCCGTGAGGACGGACAGGCCCTGCGGGGCGGGGGAGAGCAGCAGGGCGGCGGCCTCGACCGCGCTGTCCACCTTGACGCCGAGAACGCCGAGCAGCCCCGTGTCCAGCCGCTCGCGCCGTCCCAGACCCGCCGGATCGTCGGTGCGGTAGGGGTTGTTGCTCACCAGCACCGCCTGCGGTGCCACGAGGGTCGTGCCGGCGGCGTGGGCGGTCAGCTCGGGTCCGCGCTGGCGGGTGAGCAGATCCGGAAGGAGTTCCAGGATCGTGCCGATCTTGTCGTCCCGGTAGGCGGGATCCTGGACGACCGCCGCGTACGCGCCGAACGAGGCGTTGTTGACGAACGGGTGCGTCCCGGCGAAGCCGAGGTCCACCCGCAGTTCGACCCCGTTCGTCAGCGCGTCCAGGCAGGTGGCGGGGTCGTCGCGGTCGAGGCCGAGGTCCATGGCGAAGTGGTTGCGGGTGCCGGCGGAGACGACGAGGAACGGCAGCCCGTGTTCGGCGGCCACGGCCGCGACGAGCGCCTGCGTCCCGTCGCCGCCCGCGACGCCCAGCAGATCCGCTCCGTCGGCGACCGCCTGCCGGGCCAGTTCGGTGACGTCCTGGTGCTGCTCCGGGTCGAGGAGCACGACGCGGGCGCCGAGCCGCTCGGCCTTCTCCACGAGTCCGAACCGCTCCACCTTGCCGCCGCCGGAGCGGGGGTTCATCAGGACGAACGGCTTCCGCGGCGGCGGGGTGCGGTGCTCCTTCATGGGCCGGACCCGGCCGCGGGCGCTGCGCAGCGCGTAACGGCCGCACCACACGGCGATGATCCACAGCACGGGGGACAGCAGCAGGGTCCACAGCAGGGTCAGCGCGAGGACCACGACGGCGGCGAGCGGGAGGACGATGGCGAGCAGCCCGGCGATCCAGCGCAGCGGGCCCCGCCGGGTCAGCATCCACCACAGTGCCGCCGCCGCCACGGCCATGGCGGCGGCGGCAGCGAGCAGGAGCAGGAAGCCGCGTACGCCCCCGAAGGCGAGCGGCAGTGCCACGGCGAGCGCCGCCGCCGTCAGCGAAGCTCGCGCCGCCCATCGTTCTCTGGCCGGCGGCCCCGTCTCCGTGCTCATCGTTCCTCCACCGGTCGGTCCGTCCGGCACCGCGGTCGCCGTCAGAGAGGGCACCGCCGCGCCGTTCACGCGAACCGGATGCCCGTGCGGCGGACGTCCATGTCCGACCCGCCGGGACAGCCCTCACAGGGTCACGCTGTCACGAGCCGGGCTCCGGGGCCACGAGGCGGCCTGTGTCCCGGTCCGTTTCCTGGCGCGCGCCTCCTCCCGTTCCCCGCCCGGGGGCCGGGAGGGCGGCGGGATCCGCCCGCCGCGCCGACGGGCCGGGGCGGGTACGCGCCTCCGGCGGGATCAGCTCGCCGTGCCCGGCTCCGCACACGACCGCCGCGCGCACCTGCTCGCCGCAGTCCGCGTGCACGACCTCCAGCGGCGGCCCCTCGGGGTCGGCCGTGTACCGGTCGCCCCACTGCTTGAGGGCGATCATGGCGGGCCACAGCTCCCAGCCCTTGCGGGTGAGCCGGTACTCGTACCGGGTGCGGCTGCCGGGCTCGCTGTACGGCACGGTGTCCAGGATCCCGGCCGCGACCAGCTTCCGCAGCCGGTCCGCCAGCACGCTCTCGGAGAGCCCGACATGGCGCCGGAAGTCGTCGAAGCGCCGTACGCCGTTCATCGCGTCCCGCAGGACCAGCATCGACCACTTCTCGCCGATCAGGTCGAGGGTCCGCTGGACCGTGCAGTTCTCGGTACTGGTGTCGAGCCACGTCATGCGCCCCATCGTAAGCTGACTGTGAGATTGACAGCCAGGTGTGGTGCTGGCTAGCTTCTGTCGTACCGGCTGGCTTCGAAAAACAGAGTCAGAGGGCCGAAGCGGGAGAGTGGGAGAACCATGGGCAGGTCTCGTACGTACGACTGGGAGGACCCGGCCGTGTGCGCGGCGGCCGTCGCCCGGTACAGCGGCCTCGAATTCCTCCGCGAGATGCAGGCCGGACGGCTCCCCGCGCCGCCGATCTCCGCGACCGTGGGCATGACCCTCGACGAGGTCGAGCACGGCCGGGTGGTCTTCTCCCTGGTCGCGGGGGAGGAGCACTACAACCCCATCGGAAGCGTCCACGGAGGCGTCTACGCCACCCTGCTGGACTCCGCCGCGGGCTGCGCGGTGCAGTCCGTGCTGCCCCGGGGCACCGGCTACACCTCGCTCGACCTGAACGTGAAGTTCCTGCGGCCGGTCACCGTGGACACCGGCCGGATCCGCGCGGTCGGCACCGTCCTCAACAGCGGCCGCCGTACGGCCCTCGCCCAGGCGGAGCTCCTCGACGCGGGCGGCCGGCTGCTCGCCCACACCACCAGCAGCTGTCTGCTGTTCCCCGTCTGACCCGCCGCCGTTCCCCGTCCTGACGCCGCCCGCCGCGGGTTCCACCGGGCCGGCCGGCGCCGCCGGGGATACCGTGGCGGCGTATGAGAACCAGCCTGCCCCTGGACGCCGTGCCGCGCCTGATCGTCGCGGTGATCCTCGGTGCCGTGGTCGGCGTGGCCGTCGGGCTCTCGAACGACGTCTTCCTGGGCTCGCTCGTCGGGATCGCGGCGACGGAACTGTCCTTCGTCCTGGCGGGCTGGGCGGTGCTGTGGCCGATGACGGCCACGGCCACCCGCGACAACGCGCGCCGCGAGGACTTCCGCCCCCTGGCCGACGAACTCGTGGTGGTCGCGGTCGCCCTGTGCGGGCTGTGCGCCATCGTGCTGCTGCTCCTGCGCGGCAGCCGGTCCGACCAGGGCCACGCGGGGGCCGTGACCGCCCTGTGCGGAGTTTTCCTGGCCTGGGCCGCGCTGCACCTGATGTACGCCACCCGCTACGCCTACGTGTACTACGAGGCGAACGGCGGCATCGACTTCAACACGGACGACCCACCGGCGTACCGCGACTTCTTCTACTTCAGCTACAACCTCGGGATGACCTACCAGGTGTCCGACACCAGCGTCTCCAGTCCGGGGATCCGCTCGATCGTGCTGAGGCACTGCCTCCTGTCGTACGTGTTCGGCACCAGCATTCTCGCGACGGCCATCAATGTCGTCGTCGGACTCGTGAGCGGCTGACACCGCCGCGGGTGCGATCCGTTCTGGTGCGGTTTGTCCCATGACGAAGCAGGATGGGGGAAGTACCGACCGGTCCGTGCGCGACGGGACACCTCCGCGTCCCATCGCGACGGACATCTCCGCGTCCCCTGAGGAGGACGACCCTTGGCCGAGCCACAGGCTGTGATCTCCCGACCGGCCAGGGCCACCGTGTTCCTCGTGGTCACCGTCACGCCGGGATGCGAGGACACGGTCCGCGGTCTGCTGGAGGACGTCTCCGGACTGCGCCGCTCCGTCTCCTTCCGGGCACCGGACGGCGAACTCGGCTGCGTCGTCGGCGTCGGATCGGCGGCCTGGGACCGGCTGTTCAGCGGGCCCCGCCCCCAAGAGCTCCACCCGTTCGTGGAGTTGGCGGGCAGACGCCACCGGGCCCCGGCCACGCGGGGAGACCTCCTGTTCCACCTGCGGGCCCGCCGCGAGGACCTCTGCTTCGAACTGGCCCGGCTGATCGTGGAACGGCTGGACGGCGCGGTCACGGTGGTCGACGAGGTCCATGGATTCAAGTACTTCGACGACCGCGACCTGCTCGGCTTCGTCGACGGCAGCGAGAACCCCGAAGGACCGACGGCCGCCGACGCCGTGCTCATCGGCGACGAGGACCCCGATTTCGCCGGCGGCAGTTACGTGATCGTCCAGAAGTACCTGCACGACCTGCGGACATGGAACGCGCTGCCGTCGGACGAGCAGGAGAGGGTCATCGGGCGCACGAAGCTCGCCAACACCGAACTCCCCGACGACGTCAAACCGGCCGACTCCCATGTCGCGCTCAACACCATCACCGGCGAGGACGGCCGCGAACGCAGGATCGTGCGGGAGAACATGCCGTTCGGCACCCTGGGCGAGGGCGAGTTCGGCACCTTCTTCATCGGCTACGCCCGCACCCCCGAGGTGACCGAGCAGATGCTGCGCAACATGTTCCTCGGAGACGGCCGGGCCTCGCACGACCGCATCCTCGACTTCTCGACCGCGATCACCGGATGCCTCTTCCACGTGCCGCCCGCCGGCTTTCTCGACGACCTCCCCGCCGCCCCCGGCGAGCGGGAGGAGGGCGAGCCCGCGGCGGACCCGGCCGCCGCCGACGAGCGCGCGGTGGCGGCCGGCTCGCTGGGGATCGGCAGCCTCAAAGGAGTCCGAACATGACGACCGCACCCGACGCCACCACCGCCACGGACACCGCCACCGCCACCGCCACCGGGACCGGCAACCTGCACCGGGAACTCGCGCCCATCACGCCCGCCGCGTGGAACGAGATCGAGGACGAGGCGCGCCGCACGTTCCGGCGCAATCTCGCCGGCCGCCGTGTCGTGGACGTCACGGGCCCCGAGGGCCCCGCGCTCGCCGCCGTGGGTACCGGCCACCTGTCCCGCATCGACGGACCGTCACCCGGTGTCGCGGCCCGGCTGCGCAGGGTTCAGCCCCTGGTCGAGCTGACGGTGCCGTTCCGGGTGAGCCGTGACGCCGTCGACGACGTGGACCGGGGCGCCAAGGACTCCGACTGGCAGCCGGTCAAGGACGCGGCCCGCACCATGGCGTTCGCCGAGGACCAGACCGTGTTCAACGGCTACACGGCGGCCGGTGTCGACGGTCTTCGCGCCCGTACCTCCAACCCCGTTCTCCGCCTTCCCGTGGAGCCCCGCGACTTCCCCGACGCCGTCAGTCACGCGCTGAGCACCCTGCGGCTGGCCGGTGTGCAGGGCCCGTACGCGCTGCTGCTGGGCGCCGAGGCGTACACGGCGGTCAGCGAGACCTCCGACCACGGCTACCCCGTCGCCGCCCACCTCGGCCGGCTGCTCGACGGCCGGCTGATCTGGGCCCCCGCCGTGGAGGGGGCCTTCCTGCTCACCACCCGGGGCGGCGACTACGAACTGCGCCTCGGTGACGATCTCGCCATCGGCTACACCGCCCACGACGCCATCGGCATCGACCTGTACTTCCGGCAGACCCTGACGTTCCTCGTCCACACGGACGAGGCCGTGGTGGCCCTCGACCCGTGGACCGACACGAACACCGACACGAACCTGGACACGAACATGGACATGGACATGGGCGCGGACTCGGACAGGGACGCGGGCAGGGGCGGGGGCTGATCCCGCCGGGGGCACGGGCGTTCCCCGGGCGGGGCGGCCTTCCGCGCGGGTCCGCGGGCCGGGCCGTGTCCGTTTTCCGGCGTTCGCCAACGCCCCCTCCCCCTCGGCGAGTTCCCCCTTCTCCGAGGAAAAGCCGCAGGCCAGGATGTTCACGGCGCTGATGCCCGCTCCGGTTGCGGAGCAATAGGTGCCGCGAAATGGTGGAAGGACTCGTTGCCGCACCGGGAGCTGTCCATGTCGATGTCGTCCTACGGTTTCGGCTCGTCCGACCCCTTCGGTGAACTGCTGAACCGCTTCTTCGGGATGTCGCCCGCGTCGTCTCCTCCGGCGGTGCAGCGCGTGCCCATCGGACGGCTGCTGACGGAGTCCTCGCAGGAACTCCTGAACCTGGCCGCACGGCGGGCCCAGCAGGACGGGACGTCGGATCTCGACACCGAGCACCTGCTGTGGGCCGCCACGAAGGTGGAACCCGCCCGCTCCCTGCTGGCCCGCGCGGAGCTGGACCCCGACGCGCTCGCCGCGCAGCTGGCCGAGGTCCTCCCCCGGGAGAGCAGCGAACCGTCCTCGGAGCCGGGGCTGACCCCGGCGGCCAAACGCACCCTCGCCGCCGCGTACGCCCGCTCGCAGGCGGCCGGGGTGTCCTACATCGGCCCCGAGCACATCCTCGCCGCCCTGCTGGGGGACGCCGACACCGGTGCCGCCCAGCTCCTGCGGGCCGACGGACAGGACGCGCAGAAGCTGGCGGGTCTCACGGAACGGACGGCCCGTCCCGAAGGCCGTCCCGCCGAGCCCGACAAGCCCGCCACGACCCTCGACGAGTTCGGACGGGACCTGACGGAAGAGGCGAAGGCCGGCCGGCTCGACCCGGTCGTCGGACGCGCCGAGCAGATCGAGCAGACCATCGAGATCCTCTCGCGGCGCTCCAAGAACAACCCCGTGCTGATCGGTGAGCCGGGCGTTGGCAAGACCGCGATCGTCGAAGGACTCGCGCAGCGCATCGTCTCCGGTGACGTCCCGGACACCCTCAAGGGCAAGCGCGTCGTCTCCCTCGATATGTCCGGCATGGTGGCGGGAGCCCAGTACCGCGGACAGTTCGAGGAGCGGCTGAAGAAGGTCATCGAGGACGTCCAGGCGTCGGAGGGAGAGATCGTTCTCTTCATCGACGAACTGCACACGGTCGTCGGCGCGGGCGCGACGGGCGAGGGCTCCATGGACGCGGGCAACATGCTCAAACCCGCTCTGGCCCGCGGGGAACTGCACGTGGTGGGTGCGACGACCATCGACGAGTACCGCAAGTACGTCGAGAAGGACGCCGCGCTCGAACGCCGCTTCCAGCCGGTGATGGTGCCGGAGCCGACGGTCGAGGAGACCGTGCAGATCCTGGAGGGCCTGCGCGACGCGTACGAGGCGCACCACCAGGTCCGCTTCGCCGACGGCGCCCTGGCCGCGGCGGCGGAACTGTCCGACCGCTACATCAGCGACCGGTTCCTGCCCGACAAGGCGATCGACGTGATGGACCAGGCGGGCGCCCGGGTGCGGCTGCGCGGCGCCGTCCGCTCGACCGAGGTCGCCGAACGCGAGGACCGCGTCGCGAAGCTGCGCCGTGAACGCGATCAGGCCGTGGCCGCCGAGGACTTCGAGCGCGCGGGGCAGCTCAAGGGACGGATCACCGAGACGGAGGGCGAGCTCGCCGGCATCGAGGAGCGGCGCGCCGGTGTCGTCTCCGTGACCGCCCGTGACATCGCGGACGTCGTCTCCCGCCGCACCGGCATCCCGGTGTCCCAACTCACCGCCAGCGAGAAGGAGAAGCTCCTGAAGCTGGAGGAGGAGATGCACTCCCGGATCGTCGGCCAGGACGAGGCGGTCACCGCCGTCTCGCAGGCGGTACGCCGCAACCGGGCCGGCATGGGCGATCCGAACCGCCCCGTGGGCTCCTTCCTCTTCCTCGGCCCCACCGGCGTGGGCAAGACGGAACTGGCCAAGACCCTCGCCGAGCAGCTCTTCGGCGACGAGAGCCGCATGGTCCGCTTCGACATGAGCGAGTTCCAGGAGAAGCACACGGTCGCCCGTCTCGTCGGGGCGCCTCCGGGATACGTCGGTTACGACGAGGCGGGGCAGCTCACCGAGAAGGTCCGCAGACAGCCGTACAGCGTCGTCCTGTTCGACGAGGTGGAGAAGGCGCACCCCGATGTCTTCAACACGCTGCTCCAGATCCTCGACGACGGGCGCCTGACGGACGGTCAGGGCCGCACCGTCGACTTCCGGCACTGCGTCGTCATCATGACGTCCAACATCGGCGCGCACCGCATCCTGGACCACAAGGGCGATGTGTCCGATCTCAAGGACGCGTTGATGGACGAGCTGCGGACCCGGTTCCTGCCCGAGTTCCTCAACCGCATCGACGACATCATCATCTTCCACGGCCTGAAGGAGGACGATCTGGCGCAGATCGTCGAGCATCTCCTCGGCCGGAGCGAACGCCGGGTGCGCGCGCAGGGCATGAAGCTGGAGGTGACCGAGGCGGCCAAGAAGCTGCTGGTCGCCCACGGCCATCAACCGGAGTTCGGTGCCCGCCCGTTGAGGCGCACGATCCAGACGGAGCTCGACAACGGCATCGCGGAGCTGCTGCTCGGCGGCGAGGCCGAACCCGGCGACACGATCGTCGCCGACGACCGGGACGGCTCCGTTCGCTGCACCGTGCGCAAGGGTGCCGGGGGCAACAGCGCCCCGGACGAGGGGCCTTCGGGCGACGGCGCGGAGGCGGAGCGGGGGAGCGCGGTGCCCGCCGGCGACACAGGCCACGACTGACCGACGCACGACGAAGGACGGGACGGAGGACTCCTGAGGCCGAGGGACGTACCCGGGCGCGCGAGACGCCGGGTAGTCGTTTGAGGAGGCTGCGCATGACGCACCACAAGTCCAACCGGGCTGTCGAAGGCGATCCGGAGCACGCCCACAACAGGGGAATGCCCCTGCGGAGCGACGACGACGAACTCCACGCACGTACGGTCCGTGAGCGGCGCGAAGCCGGTCTGCTCGGCGGGCCCATGGAGGATCCCGAAGCCGAATACCGGCGCGAGCGCGTGGAGATCGACCTGGAGGTGGGCTCCGGCCGGATCCCCACGGGCCATGTCACCCGGCGGACCAGGGAACCCTATCCGCCCTCCAGTTACGGGGACTGAATTCACCGATTCACCGCGGGGAACGCGCCGGGGACTCCGGGGCGCGGGTCTCCCTGGGCCGCTGTGGTGCTAGCGGCCCAGGGAGACCACGACCACGCTCCGGGGTCCTTCGGGTGCCTGGAAGTCCACGGTGTCTCCCGCCCGGTGGCCGAGGAGAGCGTGTCCGAGCGGGCTGTCGGCCGTGACGAGCGTCCGGTCCAGCACCGCGGCGGTCTCGCCGATCTGAACGGTGTCCGTGGTGCCGTCCGAGAACCGGACGGTGACCGTGCTGCCCACGCCGACCTCGTCCGTGGGCGGCGGACCCGCCGTGTCCGCCTGGGCGAGCCGTGTGGTGATCCGCGAGATCCGGTCGTCCAGGTGTCGCAGATCGTTCGCGCGCTGCAACTCGTCCGCGGCGTCGGCGTGGTCGCCCACCTCCGCGTCCGAGTCCCGCAGGGTCGACGCGACCGTTCCGCGTTCGGTGCGGAGGTCGGCGAGTTCCTGCTCCAGTGCCTGCCGGGCGGTCTCGCTGATCGGTGCCGGTTCGCTGGGCATGCCCACTCCTCGGTGTGCGCGATCTGGGTGCATCAGGGTGTTTTCAGCATATCTGTGCACTTCTGTGCACTGTTGAGTCGGATCGCGGCGCTATGTGATGTGTGGAATCGTGGGGCACCGGAGTTCAGGACGCTTCGTGCTGTCCTGCGAGCGAGTGAGGGAGGTCCCCATGTCCTCGAAGCGACGCCGGAAGAAGAAGAGCCGCCGCAAGCACGCCGCGAACCACGGAAGACGACCCCAGTGCTAGCTCGGTGAGACCTTGAGCTCGGTGAGACTCTTGAACGCATCCCAGAACGGACAGGACGGCCGGGTACCCCATGTCGGGCCCGACCCGCGGGGCGAACCGGAATTCCATCCGTACCATCACCCGGCAGCCGGCTGGGGTGCGGCCAAGAGCGTGAGCCGGTTCCTCGTGCGCGAACGCGCCCTCGTGGACGGCCCCCGCGCGATCATGCGCATGAACCACGAGAACACGGGCTTCGACTGTCCCGGATGCGCGTGGCCCGACGACACCAAGGGCCTGCACCTGGACATCTGCGAGAACGGCATCAAGCACGTCACCTGGGAGATGACGGGCAAGCGGGTCGGCCGTGAGTTCTTCGCCGCGCACTCGGTGACCGAGCTGTCCGGCTGGAGCGACTACGACCTGGAGGACCAGGGCCGGCTGACCGAACCGATGGCCTACGACCCGGAGTCGGACCACTACGTGCCGGTGAGCTGGCGCGAGGCGTTCGAACTCGCCGGCCGCACCCTGCGCGAACTCGACGATCCCGGCCGGGCCTCCTTCTACACGTCGGGCCGCCTGGGCAACGAGGCCACGTTCCTCTACCAGCTGCTGGCCCGCGAACTGGGCACGAACAACCTGCCCGACTGCTCGAACATGTGCCACGAGGCCAGCGGCCGGGCCCTGACGGCCTCGCTCGGCACCGGCAAGGGGACCGCGGACCTCAAGGACTGGGAGACCACCGACGCCCTGTTCGTCCTGGGTGTCAACGCCGCCTCCAACGCGCCCAGGATGCTCACCGCCCTGGCCGAGGCCTACCATCGCGGCGCCCAGATCGTGCACATCAACCCCCTGGTCGAGGCGGCCGCCACCCGGACCATCGTTCCGCACGACTTCACGGACATGGCCGTCCTCAAGTCCACCCGGACCAGCACCCTGAACCTCCAGCCGCGCATCGGCGGGGACATGGCGCTCCTGCGGGGCATGGCCAAGGCGATCCTGGAGCAGTCCGGAACGGATCCGAAAGCCCTGGACCAGGAGTTCATCGACCGTCATACGGCCTACTTCGACAAGTACCGCGCGGTGTGCGAGGCCACCCCCTGGGACGCCATCGAGCTGCAGTCCGGGGTCAGCCGGGACGGCATCCTCAAGGCGGCGCGCGTGTACCGGGACGCCGACCGCTCCATCATCAGCTGGTGTCTCGGTGTCAGCCAGCACGAACACGGCGTCGACACCGTGCGGGAGATCGTCAACCTCCTTCTGCTGCGCGGCAATCTGGGCCGCGAGGGCGCCGGTCCGTCACCGGTGCGCGGGCACAGCAACGTCCAGGGCAACCGGACGTGCGGCATCGACCACCGGCCGGACGAGGAGTTCCTGGACCGGCTCGCCGAGGTCTGCGGGATCGACCCGCCCCGCGAGCACGGCATGGACACCGTGGCCACCATCCGGGCCATGCACCGCGGCGACGTGAAGGTGTTCGTCGGCATGGGCGGCAACTTCGCCCTCGCCGCGCCCGACACCCCGTACACCTACGCGGCCCTGCGCAACTGCGATCTCACCGTCCAGGTGAGCACCAAGCTCAACCGCAGCCACCTCGTGCACGGCCGCCGGGCGCTCATCCTCCCGTGCCTGGGCCGGACCGAGAAGGACCACCAGCGCGGCGGCGTCCAGAGCACCTCGGTCGAGGACTCGATGAGCATGGTGCACCTGTCCGTCGGCATGAAGCGCCCCGCCTCGAAGCACCTGCTGTCCGAGCCGGCCATCATCGCCGGCATAGCGCGCGCCGCCCTCCCGGACAGCGCCACCCCGTGGGAGTGGTACATCGAGGACTACGACCGCATCCGCGACACGATGGCCCGGGTCCTGGACGGGTTCGAGGACTGCAACCGCCGTGTGCGCCTGCCGCTGGGGTTCCGGATCAAGCAGCCCGCCCGCGAACTGGTCTTCCTCACCCCGTCGGGCCTGGCCGAGTTCTCCGCGGCCCCCCTGCCCGACGTGATTCCCGAGCCCGGCACCCTGGCGCTCGGCACGATGCGGTCCCACGACCAGTGGAACACCACGATCTACTCGGACAACGACCGCTACCGGGGCATCAAGAACCTGCGCACACTGGTCTTCATGAACGAGGACGACATGCGCGAACGCGGCATCTCCGAGTTCACCCCGGTCGAGATCGTCAGCACCGCCAAGGACGGAAGCCACCGCAGTCTCGACGGCTATCTGGCCGTTCCGTACGACATCCCCCGCGGCTGCGCGGCCGGCTACATGCCGGAGATGAACGTGCTCTGCGCGATCGGCGACTACAGCGTCCAGAGCGACCAGCCGTTGATGAAACACGTCAAAGTCACCATCGAGCCGTCCGGCCGGGACACTTGAGACTTCGCCAAGTGTTGACTCGCCGAGCCTTCGACGGCCGTGCGCCGCGGCCGCGTTGTTGGTTAGGGTGACAAAGGCTCGCGTACGGGCCGAGTCGGACACAACGGGGGTGCGGTGGTGGGGAGTTGGCGTCGAGCGGAAGCCGCCGTGGTCCCCCCGGCGCTCCGATTACAGCTCGGGCTGACCGCGGTCCTCGCCGCGTTGACGGTCCTCGCGCTCGGGGTCCTGTACGCCGGCGACAGCGAGCCCGGCCCGGTGGACGCGCGGATCGGGACAGCGGCGTACGACGTGGGCTCGCCGTGGCGGCACGTCGCCCTGGCGCTGGACTTCCTGGGGGAGCCCGCGGGGGCGACGGCACTGGTCGTGACCCTCATGGCGGGCTGTCTGCTCCTTCGGCGCCCCCGCGCGGCGGCGCTCGTCGCCACCGGCGCCGCCGCGGCCGTGGTCGCGGCGAC
This sequence comes from Streptomyces sp. NBC_00386, assembly GCF_036063235.1. Classification (NCBI taxonomy): domain Bacteria; kingdom Bacillati; phylum Actinomycetota; class Actinomycetes; order Kitasatosporales; family Streptomycetaceae; genus Streptomyces; species Streptomyces sp. NBC_00386. The sequence continues at coordinate 2,284,560 of NZ_CP107950.1, read as the reverse complement.
GCTGCTCAAGTCCCTGGTGGGACGCACCATTCACGGCGGCGGGAACCTGTCCTACCCGAGCGGGCACACCGCCTTCGCCACCGCGCTCGCCCTCGCGCTGGCGCTGACCGCGACCGGCCGGCTCGGCCTCGGCAGGACCGCCGGCACCGCACTGATGCTGGGCGCGGCGCTGACCGCCGGCGCCGCCATGGGCTGGGCGCAGGTCGCACTCGGCGCGCACTACCCGACCGACGCCCTCGGCGGCTGGTGCACCGCGCTGGCGGTGGTCCCGGCGGCCGCGTGGCTGGTCGACCGGACGGCGGACCGGATGACCGACCGGCCGGCCGGCCCGATGGCGGACCGCCGGACCGACGGGACGACGGAACGGCCGGCCGGCCGCACGGCGGACCGGAGAGCCGATCCGTCAACGGACCGGAGAGCCGACCGGATGGCGGGCCGGACGACCGGTCCGACGGCCGGCACCGGTCGCCGGGAGGTGCGCTGACGCCATGTCACCTCACCTCATGTCACACCTGGCGGCGGAACACGGGCTTCACCGGTCGTCCGGCCAGCCAGGGGCCCGGATCGCCGGCGTCCAGTGCCTTGCGGTACACCGCGCACGCCTGGGCCACCACGTCGACGGTCCGGTCGATGTCGGCTTCGTCGAGCGCGCTGCTCACCACGAACGACGGGGCCAGCACCCCGCCCGCGAGGAGCCGGCGCAGGAACAGGGTGCGGTACTCCTGCGACGGCTGCCCCTTCTCGTCGAGGGTGGCGAAGACCAGGTTGCTGGCCCGGCCCCGGACGACGACGTGGTCGCCGACGCCCATGGTGGCCGCGGCCTCCCGGACCCCGGCGGCGAGCCGCTCGCCGAGGGCGTGCAGCCGCGCGGTGATGCCCTCTTCGACGTAGGTGGTGAGCACGGCCATCGAGGCCGCCAGGGAGTGTGTCTCCGCGCCGTGCGTGGTGGACAGCAGGAACACCCGCTCGCCGGAGTGACGCAGCCCGCCCATCTCCATCAGCTCGCGGCGCCCGGCCAGCGCGGAGACGGCGAACCCGTTGCCCAGCGCCTTGCCGAACGTGGAGAGGTCGGGGACGACGCCGTACAGGCCCTGGGCGCCCGCCTCGGACCAGCGCAGGCCGGTGATCATCTCGTCGAAGACCAGGACGCAGCCGTACCGGTCGGCCAGCTCGCGCAGACCGGCGAGGTACCCGGGCGGCGGCTCGGTCTGGGCGGCGGGTTCGAGGATCAGGCAGGCGACGTCCTCCGGGTACCGGTTCAGCAGCTCCTCCGTGGCGGCCAGGTCCCCGTAGGGGAACGTCACGGTGAGCTCGTTGGTCTCCGCCGGAATGCCCGCGGACATCGGCGTGGTGCCGATGAACCAGTCGTCGACGGAGAAGAACGGATGGTCGGCGCAGATGGCCACCCGCGTACGCCCGGTGGCGGCCCGGGCGAGACGCACCGCGGCGGTGGTGGCGTCGGAGCCGTTCTTCGCGAACTTCACCATCTCGGCGGTCGGCACCGTGGCCAGGAAACGTTCTGCGGCCGCGACCTCCACGATGGACGGCCGGACGAAGTTGCAGCCGCGGTCGAGTTCCCGCCGTACCGCCTCGACCACACGGGGGTGCGCGTGACCGAGGCTGACCGACCGCAGGCCGGAGCCGTACTCGATGTAGCGGTTCCCGTCGACGTCCCACACGTGGGCACCGTTGCCGTGACTGATGACCGGGGCCAGGTTGTCGGGGTACTGGTCGTCGCCCTTGGCATAGGTGTGCGCGCCCCCGGGGATCATGGCGTGCAGCCGCTCGTTGGCTGTCCGCGACAGGGGCAGGTGAAGCTCTTCGGTGTCCACGGGGACCTCAACTCTCTTCGTGCTTCAGGACCTCGGCGAGGCTTGGTGCCTCCCGGTCCCGTTGGGACATCGATGTGACCGGCAGCGGCCAGGGAATGGCGAGCTCCGGGTCGTCGAAGGCGATCGTCACGTCCTCGGCCGGATCGTGCGGGCGGTCGATCCGGTAGGAGGTGTCGGCGGTCTCGGTCAGCGACTGGAAGCCGTGTGCGCACCCCGCCGGGATGTACAGGGAGACCTGCGTCTCGTCGGACAGCTCGAAGGTGGCCACGTTGCGGTACGTCGGCGAGTCCGTCCGCAGATCCACGACGACGTCGAAGATCCTTCCGTACGAGCACCGCACCAGCTTGGCCTCGCCCGCGCCGGAGCGCAGGTGCAGACCGCGCAGCACGCCCCGGACCGAACGGGACAGGCTGTCCTGGATGAAGGCGTCCGGGTCGAGGCCCACCGAGCGGACCACGTCGGCGTCGAAGGTACGGCTGAAGAAGCCGCGCTCGTCGGCGAACGGTGTCGGTTCGAACAGGTACGCGCCGGCGATCGCCGGTACTTCGGTCGCTTTCATCGGGTCTCCCGCTGGGCGTGGGGGTGGTCGGTCGCCGGGAACAGGGTCGCGGTCAACTCGTCGAACTGGTCGTCCAGTTGCCGGGCGGCGGCCTGGTTGCGCTCGGCGAGGGTCCGCCGCAGTTCCGCCGATCGCTTCTCCAGCGCCCGGAACTGTTCGAGCAGTCGGTCGGCGTCCACCTCACGCGCCGGGTGGCAGTACGCGCCGAGACCCATCCCCTCCATGAGCGCGTCGCTCTTCGCGGCGTAGCTGAGCGCGAGCGCCGGTGTGCCGGTCTTCAGCGCGCAGATCAGGTTGTGGTACCGGACCGCCACCACCGTGTCGGCGGCGGCCATCTCGTTCATCAGGTCGGCCAGCGAGGCCGGTTCGGCGGCGGTGACCAGCGGTGAGTCCACCGCGTCGAGGATCGCGGTGACCACCGACGCGTCGCAGGTGTCGCCGGTGAGCAACCGGACCGGTCTGCCCTCCTCGACCAGTGCCCGCACGAACCGGATCGTCCCGGCGAGGTAGCGGCTGTGGATCTCCTCGGCGCGGGCGCGGTCGTCGTTGCCGCCGTGGAAGTCCATGACCCCGACGCAGACGGGGCCCGGCGCACCCGAGGGCTCGCTCGCCCGCGGCGCGGGCAGGGAGAACGCGAGGTCCGGGTAGACCTTGTCGCGCGCGGTGTCCACGCCCATCGCCCGCATCGCGTCACGGGACTGGGCGTCCCGGTAGGACCGGTACGCGGCCAGCCGCCCCGACCAGCGCACCAGGGCCCGGGTCGGCCGGTTGCGGATCTCGGCGGCCCCGACGCTGACGAGCGCGACCCGGGTGCGCAGCAGCCGGCCGCTCGCGCAGAGCAGGAACAGCGCGTACGGGAAGCCCCACGGCCGCAGCGGCAGCGTGGCCTCCAGGACGCCCATGCCCGGGACGATCACCACGTCGTGCCGGCGCACCCAGGAGGCGGTGCGGAAGACGTCGACGAGTTTGCCCAGGCCCTTCCCCACGATCGCGCCCGCACGCGAGGCGGTCCTGTACTCGCCGCGGTACCAGTGCAGCCGCGTCGCGGGGATCCCGTACCGGGCCGTGACGGCCTCGGGCCCCCCGCACAGCGCGTCCACGGCCGCCTCCGGGTGCCTGTCCCGCAGGTACCCGAGCACGGCCTCCAGCGACCCGTCGTTGCCGAGGTTGCCGGAGCCGAGCAGGCCGAACACCCCGACGCGCACCGGAGTGCCCTTCGCGGGCGTCACGGCCGCCGCCCCTCACGGCCGGCGACCAGGGCGTCGACGGAGACGGCGAGCCGGTCCGGGTCGACCGGGGCGCGGTCCTCGACCCGCTCGCCGGCGCCCGGCCGGACCCGGCTGGTCATCCACGCGGCCAGGTGGCGGTAGCAGGCGTGCCGGTCGGCCGGGGACAGCGGCGCCCGCCGGATCGCCGAGACGAAGCCCCAGACGTACTCGGCGAGCAGCCGGGGTGTCGGGTGCAGCGGGCCCGCCCGGCGCGGGTCCAGGTTGACGCACCGTGAGCGCTTGGAGGGGTTCGCCCGCTCGGCGCGGGTGGGATGGTCGCGGCGGAAGTACAGCAGCTCCGGCACCTGGTGGAAGGGCCCGTGCAGGGTGATCTCGGCGACGTAGGTGCGGTCCGCGTGGTGGTAGCTGTCCATCGGCTTCACCCGGCGCAGCCTGTCGGCCCGGAACACCCCGTAGAAGTCGTCGCCGCCGGGCTCGAAGAGCAGGCTGCGGAAGCGCTCCGGCGCGTGCGGCGAGTCGGTGGCGAGCGTGTACTCGTAGGGGACCTTCACCTTGCCGTCGCCGTCGATGACCGCCTGGCCGGTGTGCGCGAGGATCATCTCCGGCCGCTCGTCCAGCGCCTCCACGCAGACCCGCAGCAGGTCCCGGCCGTACAGGTCGTCGTGCGAGGCCCACTTGAACAGCTCGCCGCGGGACTCGGCGAGCACGTGGTTGTGGTTCGGCGTGGCGCCGATGTTCCGGGGCAGCCGCAGGTACCGGATGCGCGAGTCCTTCGCCGCGTACCTGCGGCAGATGTCCTCGGTCCCGTCGGTCGAGGCGTTGTCGGAGACGACCAGCTCGAAGTCCTCGTAGGTCTGGCCGAGCAGGGCGTCGAACGACTCGGCCAGGTACTCCTCGCCGTTGTACACGGGCAGGCCGATGCTCAGCCTGGGTTGCGCGGTCATGACGTCCTCACTTCGCGGATCGGTTCTTGAGCGTGCTCGCGCAGGGCGGACCGCAGTTGCAGCCACCACACGGCCGAGCCGCTGACGGTCGCGGCGGCGACGCCCCAGGCCGAGCCGACCGTGCCGGCGGCGGCCGCGCCGCCGAGCCCGCCGCCGACGTAACAGGCGGAGGCGAACAACTGGCAGCGCAGGCTGCGCCGGGCCGCGCCGAGCGCGCGCAGCCCGGCCGCCGCGCCGGTGCCGAGGCCCGCGCCGGCGACGCCGAGGCTGATCGGCACGATGAGCTGGGAGGCGGAGTGCCAGACGTCGCCGAGCACCATCTCGCCGAGCCGGCCGGGCACCAGCAGCAGCGCCGAGCCCCAGAGCAGCGCGCCGACGGCCTGCCCCCCGCCGAGGAACAGGCAGAATTTGCCCAGTCGGTGCGGGGCCTGGCGCAGTACCCGTGCCGCCTCCGGGACGGTGACCAGCGAAAGCCCCATGAGCACGGCCAGGAACGGGCCGAGCAGGAGCTCGGCGCCCCGCACCGCGCCGACCGCGCCGACCCCGACGATCACGCCGAGCCCGTACGCCCGCAGCTGGCTCGCGCCACTGAGGCTGACGTTCTCGACCAGGTACCGGTAGCCGAGATCGCGCTGCTCGCGCAGCCACCCGCGCGCCCCGGCCATCCGGGGCCGGATGCCGGACTGGACGCAGCCGTAGGCCGCGGCCACCGTGGCGGACGCGCCCCAGGCGAACACGAAGGCGGCCACGGTGCCGACGCGGGCGGCCACCACCATGGCCGGGACGAGCGCGACACCCCACACGACGTCGTTGAGGAACGCCTTCCGCCCGGTGCCCGCGGCGAAGAACGAGTACCGCCAGGCGTCCTGGAGCAGCAGCCCCGGCAGCATGACACCGAGGGCGGCGAACGCGGGCCCGACCCGGCCACCGAGTCCGAGCCCGGCCACCAGACACACCGCGCCGAGGGCGCCGCCGACGCCGAGCGCGGTGCCCGTCGAGCGGCCCGCAGCCCCCCGCCAGGCCGCGCCGGGCGGGCCGCTGAAGCGCACCGTGAGCGGATCGGTGGCCAGCCCGCGGGAGACGTTGAGCACCACGCCGTACGTCACCCAGGCGAGGCTGAACACGCCGAACGCGGTCACCCCCAGAGAGCGGGCCACATAGATGCCCACCGCGAAGTTGCTCACGCTGGAGGCCGCCTGGTCGGCCAGCCCCCAGGACAGCCGGCCGACGAGGGCCCGCTTGGCGGACCCGGCCGGTGCCCTCGTCTTCTCCCCCTCGGTGGTCATCGGCGTCACGCCTTGATCAGTTCGGCGCCGTGCAGGGCGTCGGCCGCGGCGGCGACGGTGTCGAACGGCAGCCCGGAGCGCTCGGCGACGTCCAGCAGGGTGTGCTCGCCGTCGGAGAGGCTGAGCACCCAGAGCATCGCCATCTGGGCCTGCTTGGCGTCGCTGCGGCCGCCGAGCGAGTCGTACAGCCCGCGGCGGCCGAGCTGCGGCTCGCCGTAGGGGCTGAGGTTGACGTAGCTCCGGTTGCGGTCCAGGACGGTGAACGCCTCGCGGCACACGGCGAGCGTGTCCGCCATCGCCTCCGGGGAGACGAAGTCCAGGTCGTCCGCCGAGGTGTGGTACTCGGGGTAGCCGGCGTACGGGGTCCGGCTGAGCGAGCCCACGCCGAGATCGAACCCGGGCGAGCAGAACTGCCGCTCGTCGTACCCGTACGGGGTGAACTCCTTGACCTGGTGCGGACGTTCGGAGGATGCCAGCACGTGCCGCATCACCCGGTCGATCTCCGCGTCCCCACGCCTGCTCTGCTTGTACGTCAGTCGGCCCGAGTCGCCCGCGCAGGCCAGCACCAGCCCGTGCTTGACCCGGTCCACCCGCTCCGCGTTGCGGGCCAGCCAGGTGATCGCCCCGACGGTGCCGGGCGCGAAGATGAACCGGTAGGTGTAGTACGGGCTTTGCTCCGCCAGCGCGCGCGCCAGGTACGTCGCCACCGCGATGCCGGCCAGGTTGTCGTTGGCCAGCGACGGGTGGCAGACGTGGCAGGAGACGATCACCTCGTCGGTCACCTGACCGGGGACCACGTGCTCGGCGTAGGTGAGGTGCCCGTCGGCGAGCGTGGAGTCGACGCGCACCTCGTACTCGCCGTCCGGCATCGCGTCCAGGGTCTCCTGGGCCAGGCAGAACCCCCATTCCGGCTTGTAGTAGCTGGTGCGGTACGGCACCCAGGCCGGGTGGTCCGGCAGCGTGTGCAGGTGTCCGCGCAGCTCGGACAGCGGCATGGTCGCCGACACCGGCACGCTGTAGCCGAGCACGTGCAGGCTGGACGCGGCGAAGTCGACGACGCGCTTGCCGGAACTGTCGGCGATGTAGGCGTCCCGGATGTTCCACTCCTGCGGCACCGTCCAGTCGAGCACCTGGGTCCCGGTCGGCACCTCGTGCACCTGGAGCGGTATGTGCTCGCCGACGATGTCCAGGGTGGCGCGCACCCCGTCGCCGGTGATGCTCCGGCACAGCGGGTACATCCGCTCCACCAGCGCGTGCATCTCCTCGCCGAGCCCGGTCATCGGCGCCACCGCAGGGTGTCGTCGACGGTGCCGGCGTCGGACGCGGCGCGCAGCACGGCGAGCCGGGTGAAGCGCTGCTCGAAGCTCTCCCGGGTCAGCCCGTGTTCCCGGTAGGCGTCGGCGAGTTCGAGGGCTCCCCGCTTCACCGTCCACTCGCAGTCGAAGCCGGGGATCGCCGTGCGGAACCGGGAGAAGTCCACCCGGTACGACCGCGGATCGGCACCGTTCTCCCCGGTGATCACCACCTTCGCGCCGGACACCGCCTCGGCGACCTGGTCGGCGATCTCGGCGACCGTGACGTTGTTGAACTCGCTGCCGATGTTGAAGGCCCGGTCGTGCACCGCTTCCCCGGGCGCGGTCAGCGCGGCCGCGAAGGCCCGTGCGATGTCGGCGGCGTGCACCAGCGGACGCCAGGGGGTGCCGTCGGAGAGCACGAGCACCTCGCCGGACAGGAGGGCGTGCCCCACCAGGTTGTTCAGCACGATGTCGGCGCGCAGCCGGGGCGAGAAGCCGAAGGCGGTGGCGTTGCGCATGTACACCGGGGTGAAGTCGCCGTCGGCCAGCTCGTGCAGGTCGTCCTCCACCCGCACCTTGGACTCCGCGTACGGCGTCACCGGCCGCAGCGGGGCGTCCTCGGCCACCAGGTCGTCGCCGCCGGCGGCGCCGTAGACCGAGCACGTCGACGCGTACAGGAAGCGCCGCACCCCGGCCTCGCGGGCCAGCCGGGCCAGGCGTACGGACGCGTGGTGGTTGATGTCGTAGGTGAGTTCCGGCGCCAGCGACCCCAGCGGGTCGTTGGACAGCGCGGCCAGGTGGATCACGGCGTCCACCCCGGCCACGTGGTCGGCCGTGACGTCGCGCAGATCCACCCGCGGTCCCGGCGGGTCGGCGGGCGTCGGGCCCAGCACGCAGTCGGCGAACAGGCCGGAGTCAAGACCGACGACCTCGTGCCCGGCGGCCGTGAGGACAGGGGCCATGACGGTGCCCAGGTAGCCCTGGTGCCCGGTCAGCAGTACGCGCAAGGTTCATTCCCCCAGGTCGAGAGTGAGTTTGGTGACGGCGAACGCCTCGGCGTAGCGCGCGTTGCTTTCGATACCGCGGATCCGGGCCAGCCCGAGGAAGGCCTCCCGGTCGTACCAGGGCCGGTGCCGCTGCGAGGGGTAGTGCTCCTGAAGCAGCCGCACCTTCTCCTCGGCGATCTCCGGCGACAGCGGCTGGTACGCCGACGGCCGGCCGAGGTCGCCGTCCCACTTGACGATCTCGTAGCCGAGCACCAGGTGGTCGCGGAACGCGGTGGTCATCAGCTTCGCCAGACCGCGGTGGTCCTGGTGCGCGTCGTCGGTGCGCGGGGCGAGCACGAGATCCGGCTCCGTGCCCGCGCGCAGCTCCTCGACCGCGCGCTTGGCCTCGTCCCAGTGCGCGGGCAGCCGTCCGTCCGGCAGCTTGTGCACGGTCAGCCGCAGGTCGGCGCCGGGGCAGAAGGCGGCGAGCGCGGCCCGTTCCTCCTGCTCCCGCTCGCCGCCGCCGCCGGTGAGCACCAGCGCGTCGACGCGGATGCCCGGCCGTGCGTGGCACAGCGTCAGCAGAGTGCCGCCGGCGCCGATGGCGATGTCGTCGCAGTGCGCGCCCACGGCGACGATCCGTTCCAGGCGCCCGGTCCCGAGCCGGATCACGCGGTGCCCGCCGTGACGCCGGCCCGGCTCGCGGGCACCCGCGCCGTCGTGCCACCGTGTTCCCACACGGCCCACGGGCGCTCGCCCCGGGTGTAGGCGTCGTCGAGCGCGGCCCGCTCCTTCACCGTGTCGGTCGGCTTCCAGAAGCCGCGGTGCTGGTGCGCCACCAGCCTTCCGCGCTTGGCCAGTTGGGCACAGCCGTCGGCGACCAGGTCCCCGTTCTCCGGGATGTGGTCGAAGACCTCCTGGCGGAGCACGAAGTAGCCGCCGTTCTCCCACAGCGGCATGTCGCTCACCGCGGTGATGCCCCCCACCAGGCCGTCGTCGCCCAGGTCCACGCAGTGGAACGAGGACTGCGGCGGCACCACCATCATCGACGCGCCGGCGTCACGCCGGGCGAACTTGTCGATCATCTCCGGCAGCGGGGCGTCGGTGAGCACGTCGGCGTAGTTGGCGAGGAACATCTCGTCGCCGTCCAGGTGATCCCGCACCCGGCGCAGCCGCTCCCCGATCGGTGACTCGATGCCGGTCTGCGCGAAGGTGATCGTCCAGTCGGCGATGTCGGTGGACAGCAGCTCGGTCCGCCCGCCGCGCAGCACGAAGTCGTTGGACGTCGTCTCCTCGTAGTTGAGGAAGAAGTTCTTGATGTGGTGCGCCCCGTACCCGAGGCACAGGATGAACTCCGTGTGCCCGAAGTGCGCGTAGTAGCGCATGACGTGCCAGATCAGCGGCCGCGGGCCGACCATCGCCATCGGCTTGGGCACGTCGTCGGAGGTTCCGTTGCGCATACGCATCCCGTAACCGCCGCAGAACAGTACGACCTTCATGCCTTGACCTCGACAATGCTCAGTTCCGGAATGGGGAAGACCAGCCGGCCGCCCCAGTCGTGGACGAAGGACAGCTGCTCGACGAGCTCGTCCCGCAGGTTCCACGGGAGGACGAGCACGTAGTCCGGTTTGTCGGCGGCGATGCGCTCGGGCGGCAGGATCGGGATGCGGGTGCCCGGGGTGAACCTGCCGTGCTTGTAAGGGTTGCGGTCGACCGTGTAGGCGAGCAGGTCGGGCCGGATGCCGCAGTGGTTGAGCAGGGTGTTGCCCTTGCCCGGGGCTCCGTAGCCGACGACCGTCTCGCCGCGCTCGGCCGCCTCGATGAGGAACCGCAGCAGATCCCGGCGCACCTTGGCCACCCGGCCGGAGAACTCGGTGTACCCGGACAGGTCCTGGAGCCCGGCGGCCTTCTCCCGGTCGAGGACCTCGGCCACCTTCCCGCCCGGCTCGCCGGCCACCTCGGCCGGCCGGGCCCACAGCCGGATGGAGCCGCCGTGCGTGGGCAGCAACTCGACGTCCACCAGCGCGAGTCCGCCGCTCGCCAGCGCCCGGATCGCGGACGCGACCGTGTAGTACTGGAAGTGCTCGTGGTAGATCGTGTCGTACTGGTTCTCCTCGATCAGGGTCAGCAGGTGCTGCACCTCGATGGAGACCCAGCCGTCGTCGGCGACCAGGGCGCGCAGCCCCCGGGTGAACCCGACCACGTCGGGGATGTGCGCGTACACGTTGTTGGCCACGACCAGGTCCGCCGGGCCGTGCTCGGCGCGGACGGCCGCGCCGGTGTCCGGGTCCAGGAACGCCGTGAGCGTGGGCACACCCGCCTCCCGGGCCGCGGCGCCGACGTTCACCGAGGGCTCGACGCCGAGGCAGCGGATCCCGCGGTCCACCACGTGCTTCAGCAGGTACCCGTCGTTGCTCGCGACCTCGACCACGAAGGCGTCGGGGCCGAGACCCACCCGCTGGGCCGCGTCGGCGACGAACGTGCGCGCGTGCTCCACCCAGGACGTCGAGTAGGAGGAGAAGTACGCGTACTCCGTGAACGTCTCCTCCGGCTCGATCAGCGGAGGTATCTGCGCGAGCCAGCAGTCGGTGCACACCCGCAGGTGCAGCGGGTACGCGGGCTCCGGCCGGTCGAGCTGGTCCGCGGCGAGAAAGCTCTCGCACGGCGGGGTCGCCCCCAGATCGACGACGCTCGCCGTCGCGTGCGAGCCGCAGAGTCGGCATCGTGTCATGTACTTTCCCCATCCCCCTTGAACGCGCGGGTGTCCCCGCCGCGAGCATGTGCCGACCGTCCCGCGATCGCGGTCCGGTACTCCTCCACCAGGCGCTCCAGCCCGACGGCCGGGCTGAAGCCCTGTTCGTAACGGCGCCGGGCCGCCCGCCCCATCTCCCGGTTGCCGGCCGTCCCCGCCGTGATCCCGCGCAGACAGGACGCGAGCGAGGCGGCCTCACCCGGCTCGTGAAGCAGCCCCGTCACCCCCTCCTCGACGAGTTCGACGAAGGCACCGTGACCGGCGGCGACGGCCGGGACCCCCGCCGCCATCGCCTCCACGACCACCAGGCCGAACGCCTCCAGCCAGGTGGACGGAGCCACCACGGCGACCGACCGCGCGATGGCCTTCCGGCACTCCGCCTGGTCCAACAGGCCGACGTACCGCACGTCGTCCCGGCCCGCCGCCCAGGTGGCCACCTCCCGCTCCAGCGGCCCCGTACCGGCGACCACGAGCGGCACGCCCACCCCGCCGCCGGCGCCGATCTCGTCCCACGCGGCCATGAGCAGCCGTACGCCCTTGGCCTCCGCGAGCCGGCCGAGATAGAGCAGATGCTCGCCGTCGCCCTCCCGGCGGACGCCCGGTTCGGGAACGAAGTTGTGCTTCACGGCCAGCCGTCCGGCCGGCATGCCGGCCCCCACCAGGACGTCGCGCTGGGCCGCGGAGATGCAGAAGAAACGCTCCACGCCGGTCCACCACCGACGCCGGTTGACCGACATGCTGACCGCGAGCGGCACCGTCGCCAGCCGGGAGCCCCGGTAGCAGCCGTGCCGGACGGCAGGCAGCGGCGAGGAGCCGACGCACTCGGTGCAGGGCAGGCCGTCCCGTTGCAGCGTGCCGGGCGGGCAGACCTGGGTGTAGTTGTGCAGCGTGGCGACGGCGGGCACGCCCGCGTCGGCGCAGGCGGCCAGCACCGCGGGCGACAGGAGCGGGAAGACGTTGTGGACGTGCACCACGTCCGGCCGGTCGGCGCGCAGCCTGGCGGCGAGTTCCGAGCGGACGGCCGGGTTCCACGGCACCAGCAGCGGTATCGCCACCTTGCCCGGCAGCGACCGGGCGGCGATGTCGTCGCTGCGCCGCTCGAACAGCTCGACCTGGTGGCCGGCCTCGCGCAGCAGCGCCACCTCCTGGTCGACGACCTTGTTCTCCCCGCTCGGCTGCGCCGAGGCGTAGCGGTTGTGCACCACGAGGACGTGCATGCTCAGATCACCTCCGATCTCTGGGCCCATCGAGGGACGTGTCGCCGGGGCACTCGGGGCGCCGGGAGGGGAGTGGCCGGGGCGGGCGTGGCCAGCAGCGAGGCGGCCACGGCCAGGTGCAGCAGATACGGCGAGGCGTCGCCGAGTCCGGCCTCGGTGTACGAAGCGATCGCGCAGTAGCTGATCAGGAAGATCGCGCAGGCCCTCGACAGCGACGGCGGCCGCAGCAGCGCGACGCCGCCCAGCACGATGATGATCGCGGCCACCAGGATGACGCCGATCACGCCCTGCTCGTTGAAGACGGCCAGCCAACTGTTGTCGATGGGCAGCCCGTCGAACGACTTGTCGCCCAGACCGGCGCCGAACAGATACTCCGTGGTCGACCGGGGCTCCGCCAGCAGCGCGTGCCAGACCTTGGCCCGGCCGGTGAGGCTGGAGAAGTTCTCCTGGCTCTGTCCGCGCAGGAACCACGTCTGCAGCGCGGAGGCGAATCCGACCGCGGCCACCGTGCCGATCGTCACCGCCCAGGTGAAGAACCGGCGGGCGGCGCCGCTGGTGAGGATGAGCGAGCCGATCGCCAGCGCCAGCCCGACGAGCAGGCCGAGCGTGGCCGTGCGGGTGTGGGTCAGGGCGAGCAGGACGAGGGAGGGCACGATGACCACGGCAGCGCTGGTCCGGTCGGTCCGACGGCCCAGCAGGAGCAGCACGGTCAGCCCGATGATGACCGCGGCGTACTGTCCGATCTGGGGCGGGGTGAGCGGCCAGAGCGCGCCGACCAGCCGTCCGCCGTAGAGGTCGGGCAGGGCGGCGCCCGGCGAGGCGACCAGACCGGCGACCACCGTCGCGAGCACCGCCAGGTACATCCGGATGTGGTGCCGGACGAATGTCTGGCCGCCGTCCCACCAGCGGCTGACGAGCCACAGGGTGCCGACGAAGAGGGCCAGCCGGAAGCAGCGGAACAGGGCGCCGAACCCGGACTCCAGATGCATGCTGGAGATCACGCTCATCACCAGGAGCAGGGTGAGCAGGAACAGGTAGGCGCTGGTCCGGATGCGCAGCCGGAGATTGACCGCGAGGGCCAGCGCGAACGCGGTGACCAGCGCGCCCATGGTGACCATCTGGATGAGGGAGCGGGGCAGCGGGACGATGGTCTTCGCCCCGGCGGACCCGAGCGTGTTGAGGACCAGCAGCCCCCAGACGGTCCCGATGATCCTCGGTGTGCGGTCCCCGCTCATCGTGTGGTCCCCGCTCATCTCAACCACCGTCCTGGGCGCGGAAGACGCTGCCCGCGTCCTGCCGGTACGGCGTGCCCTGCCACTGCCCGGAGTCGAGGACCCGGCTCGGGTCGTGGGCGACGAACTTCCACGGTCCGACGTAGATGTTGTCGTGCCAGCGGTTGTGCTGCTTGCCGGTGATCGCCTCCGCCACCCGGTCGCCCTGGTACGGCGACCAGTCCGGATAGGTGCCGTAGTTGGCCAGCACCGCCATGCGGTCGCACTTCACCGTGCAGCCGACGACGGACATGTCCAGCACGAAGCGGTTGTTGTGGATGTCCACCCGCTGGGTCTTCCACCGGCAGTCGGCGTAGAGCGGTTGGGTGGCGATCGCCGGCTGGGCGCAGCGGTCGATGTCCTTCACCAGCAGCGTGCAGTCACCGGAGGAGGTGTTGGCCGGGCTGTTGCAGAACCGGTCGGCGTTCTCCCACAGGGTGATCCCGGACCAGTTGTTCTCCAGCAGGTTCCGGTAGACCTCGATCCTGTCCGTGCGGGCCCGGACCCGCGGTTCGCCGCCGGACTCGGACAAGTAGACGGTCGCGAAGGGGAAGTTGTCCCCGCGGTCCGCGTACTTGCGGCCCTCGACCCAGTTGTTCCGCCGGATCGTGTTCTTCCGGATGACCGCGTTGTAGCTGGTCTCGTAGATCAGCGCGGCCCCGTCGTTGGCCTCGAGCACGTTGTCCTCGATGAGGAAGTCGTTGTTGTTGGTGTCCGCCCACAACCCGGTTCCGCGGTTGTCGTGCACCCAGTTGCCGCGTATGTCGGCGCCGTCGACGGCCCAGAACTTGACGCCTCCGGTGCAGCCGCAGCCCGACCGCTTCCGCTCCCAGTCGTCCGTGTTGTTGCCCACGATCTCGTTGCCCTCGAGCACCAGGCCGCTGATCCGGCCGTTGCCCTTGTAGGCGTTCACGCCGTACTGACCGTTGTCGCGCAGGCAGCTGGCGCGGACCTGCTGCCGTGCCCCGGCCATCAGCCCGGCGCCCGAGTTGCGCTGGATCGTCGCGTGCTCGATCACCCACCCGTCGGCCGAGTCGTGATTGACCACGCCCTCGTCGCGCGGGGCGACGAACCCCTGCACGGTCAGGTAGCGGATGGACACGTCGCGGGCGGTGCCGCCGAACGCGTACTGGTTGGTCTTGCGGCCGTCGAGCACCGCGCCCGGCGCGCCGAGGTAGACGTCCCCCTTCTTGGGGATGACCTGGGCGAACCGGTCCGCCTCGAGCCTGTGCTTGCCCGGCCGAAGCCAGAACGTGGTGTTCGGCGGGCTGCTCTTGGTCTTCGCGGCCAGGTCACCCGCCTTCGAGGGGTCGACCGTCACCGCGCCCGCCGGCGCCTTCGCCGGTCCGGACGCGGGCTTGGCGCACACCCGGGCCACGGACGTGGACGGCCCGGCGGTCGGCTTCAGCCGCGCGTCGTGCGAGCTGTCGCAACCGGTCGCCGCCGGCACGGCCAGTGCCAGCAGCGCAGCCGGAAGCGCCCAGTGCCGCCAGTTGATCCCCAAGCGTCCTTCCTCCCTAGCCGTGGAACCTGAGTACGGTGGTGAACCCCTGCGTGCCCTCGGCGACGCCGGTGCCGACCAGCGTGGTGGCGGGTTCTTTGCGCCCGAAGCCGGCGGAGTACCAGCCCAGCGGCGGCTCGCTCTCGCCGCGATGGGCCCGCCAGGTCAGCCGCCCGGGCAGGTCGAGCTCCGCGGAGCGGTCCTCGCCGTCCCGGGTCCAGCTGAGCAGCGCCCGGTTCCCCACCAGCTCCGCCGTGATCGCCGGGCCGAGGTGGAAGGCCAGACGCACGTCCCGGCGCGGGCCGCGCACCTCGTCGACTATCGTCAACTCCCGGCTTGCGGCCGCCAGTTCCACCCGGCGGCGGTGCGCGGAGCCCTGGTAGCCGTCGTGCTCGGCGCACCAGCGGGCCACCCCGCCGTCGGAGGCGCCGGACGGGTCCGTGACCAGGACGCGGGTGCGGGCGTGCCGGGTCCACAGGAACGGGCCGCCGGAGACGGACTGGTCACCGCCGTCCAGCTCCAGGGTGTTGTGGCCGAGCGTCGACCGGAAGTACCGCCGCCACTCGGGCTGTCCGTGGTAGCAGTACGTCCCCGGGTCCGCGAGCACGTCGACCCCGTCGTGCCGGACCTCCACGGACAGCGCGTCCGCGTGAGCGTGCGCGGCGATCGACAGGAACCCGTGCGGACCACCGTCGCAGCGGCACCAGATCTCTCCCGGACCGCGCAGGATGGTCATGCCCGCGTCGGCGAAATGGGCCGGCCGCTCCGCCGGGCGGGACACGGCCGGTGCCTTCTCGATCATCGAGTACGGCTGGACGAGCGCGGCCAGCAACGGGGTCCGCACATCGGTGCCGGGCACCACCGGCCACCAGGCGAGCCGGCCGAACACGGCGTCCCCGGTGGCCAGCAGCGAGCCCCAGCGGTCGGTGCCGGCGCCGTCCACGACCAGACCGTGCCCGTCGTCCGCGTCCCCCTGACGCGGCGGCCGCAGCCGGCTGTCCACGACGGCGGCGAGCGCGTCGGTCATCCGCAGCAGCACCAGCCGGACCGTCACGGGGACCGGTACGCCCGCCGCGTCGGCCTCGGCCACCGCGGCCAGGCCGAGTTCCAGCACCAGCCCGTGATACTCGGTGGCCAGCTCGCGGTTGAGGCCGGAGTGGAAAGTGTTGCTCCGTAACTGCCGCTCCAGCGACCGCAGCGCGTCGGCCCGCCAGCGCGCCGAGGAGGGGAACCACCCGAACGCGCAGGCCGCGGCGAACTGCCCGGCGGTCTCGGCGATGACGTGGTTGTTCGCCGAGGAACCGCGGCTGGGGAAGGCGGCCAGCCAGCGCTGGTGGTGCCAGATCTGGTTCAGCGCCACCGGGTTGTCCTCGAACAGAGCGGCCGCGCCCGGCCAGCCGTCGAGCAGCCGGCGGACCCACACCCAGGACAGCAGCCGGATGCCCAGCTCGATTCCGCTGGTCCAGTGCACCCCGCGCAGCGGCGGGTTGGCCGCCCACCACGACCGCAGGTGCCCGGCCACCCGCTCGGCGTACCGCTCGTCCCCGGTGACCGCGTAGGCGGCGGCGAGCACGGTCAGGTACTGATGCCGGGACGGCTCCCAGATCTGCTTGATGTCCCCGGCCCGGTCCTCGTCGCGGTACGGCACGTCGAAGGCGTAGCCCTCCGGCGCCCGGCGTCCCGTCTTCGGGTCGTACCACCAGTCCGGGTCGGCCAGGTCGTCGCGCCCGACGCCGAAGAACTCGGCGTGCCCGGCCATCAGCCGGTCCGCCTCGGCGACGAGACGCTTGGCGGCGTCGGGTGCCACCGCGTCGACCGTGCCCGCGGGCAGGGACGCGGTGAACCGGGCGCCGGTCACGTCCGGGCAGTCCGGCGGCGCCGACCGCCACCGCCGTCTGCGCACCGTGTCGCCCGCCCGGCCGCCGATCTCCCGCGGCCCCATCCGGGACAGCCGCCGCAGGTACCAGCCCGCGCTCATGGTCATCGAGCGCTCGCCAACGTCACCGGCGCGCCGCCGGCCAGGCCGGTCCGCACGGCGAGGGTGGCCGCCGTGGTGGCGACGAGCGACTCCAGCGGCACCGGCATGGGACCGCCGGTCCGTACGGCCTTGACGAACGCGGCCAGTTCGGCGGACTGGCCCTTGTCCCGGGCCTTGGGCAGCCGCGAGCTGACCCACCGCTTGCGGCCGCCCCTGCCGTCCGAATACAGCGAGGCCCGCACGAAGTCGTCGAGCCGCAGCACCTTGCCGTCCGCGACCAGGTCCAGCGTCTCCTTGGGGAAGCCGGACGCGCCGGTGGTGACGTAGCTGATGGTGGCGGTGGACCCGTCCGGGTAGCGCAGGACGACCTGAAGATCCTCGTTGCCGGACGCGGCGACCGCGTACACCGAGACCGGGTCGGCGTCGAGCAGCCAGCTCGCCGTGTCGACGAAGTGTCCGCCCTCGCCCGCGAACCGCGAGCCCTCGGTGCCCTGCTGGAGGTACCAGCTCCCCTGGGTCAGCCGGCCCGCGTTGACCAGATAGCGCAGGCTCGCCGGACCGGTCCGGGCGCCGAACCGGTTCTTGGCCTCCTGGAGCAGCGGCGCGAACCGGCGGTTGAAGCCCACCTGGATCCGGTCGTTGCCGGACTCCTCCACCGCCGCGAGCACACCGGCCAGCTCGTCCTCGGTGAGCGCCAGGGGCTTCTCGACGAACACGGTCTTGCCGGCGAGCAGGGCCTTGCGGGTCAGTTCGGCGTGCGAGCTGTGCCGGGTGACCACGAACACCGCGTCGATGGACTTGTCGCCGAGCACGGCGTCGAGATCGGTGGTCGCCTCGGCGAAGCCGAACTTCCGCTGCGCGTTGGCCGCGGACAGCGCCGTCGTCGTGACGACCGTCGACAGCTCGACCCCGTCGCGCTGCGTCAGGTGCGGCAGCAGCATCGACGTCGCGTAGTTGCCCGCGCCGACGAACGCCAGCCGCACCGGCGCCGTGGCCGACCTGGCCGGTCCGGAGACTCCGGCGCCGCGTCGCACCGCGGGCACGTCCACCACCGGGGCCTCGGCCTCGGACTTGGTCCCAGCCGTCTGCCCGGGGTACCGGAACAGCACGGCCACGGCCTTCAGTTCGCCGTCCTTCAGGCTCCGGTACGTCTCGACGGCGTCGTCGAAGTCGGCGACGTGGGAGACCAGGGGCTCCACGTCGACGCGGCCGCGGGCGACGAGATCGAGGAAGCACGCCAGGTTGCGGCGCTCGGTCCAGCGCACATAGCCGATCGGGTAGTCCCGGCCGTCGAGTTCGTACTCCGGGTCGTAGCGCCCGGGGCCGTAGCTGCGGGAGAAACGGACGTCGAGTTCCTTCTCGTAGTACGCGTTCCAGGGCAGGTCCAGACGGCACTTGCCGATGTCGACGACCCGGCCGCGGTCCCGGCAGAGCCGCGCGGCCAGCTCGACGGGCTGGTTGCTGCCGCCGCCGGCGGCCAGGTACACCTGGTCCACGCCGTGGCCGCCGGTGAGTTCGGCGACGGCGGCTTCCACGGCCGCGGAGGCGGGATCGCCGCAGGCCGCGGCACCCAGGCGCTCGGCCAGCTCGCAGCGCGTCGGATCGGGGTCCGCCCCGACGACGCGGACTCCCGCGGCGACGAGGAGCTGCACCACCAGCTGCCCGATCAGCCCGAGGCCGATGACCAGCGCCACCTCGCCGAGCTGCGGCTCGCCCTGGCGTACGCCCTGCATCGCGATCGACCCGACGGTGCCGAAGGCCGCGTGCCGCGGCGCGAGGCCGTCCGGTACCGGGGCGTAGAGGTTCTTCGGTACCCAGTTCAGCTCGGCGTGCAGCGCGTGCTCGTTGCCCGCGCAGGCCACGAGGTCGCCGACCTTCACGTCGTCGATCCCCGCGCCGACCTGCTCGACCACCCCGCACAGCGAGTAGCCGAGCGGCGTGTAGGAGTCCAGCTTGCCCATCACCTTGCGGTAGGTGGCGGGCACCCCGTTGGTGGCCACGCTCTGCATGACCTTGGCCACCTGGTCCGGCCGGGAGCGGGCCTTGCCCAGCATCGACATGCCGGCCTCGGACACCTTCATCAGCTCGGTCCCGGTGGAGATCAGCGAGTAGGCGCTGCGGACCAGCACACCGCCCCGCTTGCACTCCGGCACCGGCACGTCGAGCACCGCCAGCTCGCCGCTCTTGTAGTTCTGAACAACCTGCTTCACCCGAAGTCCCCTTGTTTCTAAGCCGTGTTCTAGGCCGCCGAGCGAGTGTCCTGGCCGGACCCGGAGACCGCGCCGCGATACCAGTACTCGAGGGTCAGCACATGCCACAGATGCTTGGAGAAGTCCCGCTGCCCGGCGGCGTCCTCGGCGACCATGCGCGCCAGCGCGTCACGGCGCAGGAGCCCCGAACGGACGAGCTCGCCGTCGTTCACCACCTCGCGCACCAGCGGTGCCAGATCCCTGCTCATCCAGGCGCGCAGCGGGGCGCTGAACAGGCCCTTGGGCCGGTACACGATCTCCCGGGGCAGGACCGAGGCGGCCGCCTCCTTGAGGACCGCCTTCCCCTGCCGTCCGACGATCTTGCGGTCACCGGGCACGGCGAACGCCGCCCTGACCACCTCGACGTCCACGTACGGCACCCGTACCTCCGTCGACGCGGCCATGCTCGACCGGTCCGTGTAGGCGAGGTTCAGGCCCGGCAGGAACATCCGGGAGTCGCCCAGGCACATACGGTTGACGAAGTCGTCGAGGTCGTTGTCCTCGTAGACATCCGCGTGCTCGGTCAGCACCTCGTCGACCGTCCCGGCCAGGTCCGGATCGATCAGGGCCAGCAGCTCGGCCCGGTCGTACATGGTGTAGCTGCGCCGGAACGCGGTCTCCTCCGGCAGATCGGCGAAGGACAGGAACCGCTTCGCGAAGCGCACCGAGCGGTACCCCCGGCGGGCCGAGGCGACCGGCAGCCGGTCCACGGCCGCGGACACGCCGCGCCGCAGGGGCCGCGGGACCCGCTGGTAGCGCAGCGCGATCAGGTTGGCCAGGTGCTTGCGATAGCCGGCGAACAGCTCGTCGGCACCCATCCCCGAGAGCATCACCTTGACCCCGGCCTCCCGGGCGGCCGAGCAGATCAGGAACGTGTTGATCGCGGCGGGGTCGCCGATCGGCTCGTCCAGGTGGTGCGTCATCCGCGGCAGCAGGTCGAGCACGTTCGGAGCGATCTCGATCTCGTGCAGGTCGACGCCGAACCGCTCGGCCACCTGCCGGGCATAGCGCAGGTCGTCCGGCATCGCCTCGAACTTGGCGTCCTCGGCCCGGAACCCGATCGTGTAGGCCGAGATCCCGGGCCGGTCGCGGGCCGCCAGCGCGGTCAGATAGCTGGAGTCGAGACCGCCGGAGAGGAAGGTCGCCACGGGGACGTCGGAGAGCAGGTGGCGCCGGGTCGACTCCTCGACGACGGCGGCGATGTCCGGCAGGTCACCGCTTCTGGCCCGCTCCTGGCCCTCGGCGGCGACGTCCTTCAGATTCCAGTACCGGCCGCGCTCCACCCGGCCGTCGGGCCGGAACCTCAGCCAGCTCCCCGGCGGCAGTTTCTCCGCCTCACGGAACGCGCAGCGCGAGTCCGGCACCCAGTAGTACAGCAGCGAGGCCACCAGCGCGGCGTGGTCCACCTCCAGCGACCCGCCGCTCACGGCGGCCAGCGCCTTGAGCTCGGAGGCGAACACCAGGCCCCCGCCGCGCCGGAGCAGGAACAGCGGCTTGATGCCGAGCTGGTCCCGGGCGAGCACCAGTTCACCGGTCCGCTCGTCGAAGATCCCGAACGCGAACATGCCGCGCAGCCGGGGCAGGCAGTCCGTGCCCCAGCGCCGCCAGGCCTCCAGCAGCACCTCGGTGTCGGAGGTACCGCGAAAGCGCACCCCGGAGGCCTCCAGCTCGGCACGCAGTTCGGGCGCGTTGTACAGCTCGCCGTTGTACGTCAGGACGAGGCCGCCCGAGACCATCGGCTGGGCGCCGGTCTCCGACAGGTCGATGATGGCCAGCCGGCGGTGCCCGAGATGCACCTCGCCGTCACCGACGGGGTGGCTGTAGCGGCCGGCCCCGTCCGGACCCCGGTGGGCCAGGGTCTCGGTGAGCCGGTCGGCCACGGCCTTCCCGTCGGGCCATCGGTAAGTACCCGCGATGCCACACATGTCCTACCGTGCCTCCTGGTCGCTGTCCGGGACGCGTGCCGCCCACATCGGCTGCCGCTCCGCCCGCCGGGCCGTCCCGCCCTGCCGGGCCGACCGCTCGTCCTGGCCGCGCAGCGCGGTGTTCAGCCCGTCCCACAGGGTGCCGTCGGTCCGGTCACGCGGATCGGGGTCGATCAGCACCACGCCGATCACCGCGATGCGCTGGTCCGCGAGCTGCCGTGCCACGGTGTGCAGCCATGCGGCGCTGCCGTGCCCGGCACGTACGACCAGCACGGTCCGCGTGCCGAGGTACTGCAGGTCGGTCCACGCCGTGCCGGGCGCCACCGAGCCGACGCCGACCCGGCGTTCCTGATGCGGCACGGACGCGGCACCTTCGCCGCTGACCACGGTCGGGTCTCCCGGCTTCGGGCGGCGCTTGGCGAGTTGGAGTCCGGGCAGACCGTCGACGACGACCACCGGCCCGTCCGCCGCCAGCGCCCTGGCGAGGTCCAGGGCGAGCACGCTCGTGCTGCGCGCGGTGCCCAGTTCGAGCAGTGACACCGGCTCCGCGGAGGCGCGCGCGGTGCGCGCCAGGGATGTGGTGAGCCGTTCGCGTGCCAGCCGGATCCGCCGGCGCCGCCACGGCCGGACCGACCGGCGGGGCAGCTCCGCGACGACCGAGGCGCCGAGGTTCGACGCGATCTCCCGGCGCAGCACGGGGCGGTCGGCCACCACCGAACCGACCGCGGCCACCGCGAGGCCGAGGACGAGACCGAGGACGAGGCCGACCGCGGCGTTGGTGGCGGCGGCCCTGGGCAGGGAGTTCCGTACCGCGCTCGGGGCGTCCACGATCTGTGTGCCGGCGATGAGCTTCGGCGTGCCGATGCGCGCCTCGGCGGCGCGCTGGCCGAAGTCGGAGATCCGCGAGGTGAGTTCGGCCCGACGGGCGAAGAGCGACTCCAGGTCCGCCGACGCCGTCGGCCCGCTCTGCGGCGATCCGTCCCCGATCGCCTTGTTGACCTGGGCGAGTTCGCCCTGCAGGCGGTCGCGCTGGTCGAGCAGGGCCTTGGCCTCGGCGTCCGCGGCCGCCCGGATCCGCTTCACATGGTCCGCGACGAACGCGTCGGCCAGCGCCTTGGCGCGGGCCTCCGCGTCCGCGTCGCTGTCACCGGTCACCGTGATCTGCAGCAGGTTGTTGGTCAGGCCGATCCCCGTGTAGTCCTTCATGAAGTCCTCCGGCTTCTCCGGAGAGTGGAGGGACTTCAGGGCCTTGTCGGCGATCCGCGTGGTCTGGAGCAGCGCGACGTCGGTGCGGATCAGCGTTCCGGGGTCGTTCGGCTGGTCCTCCTGATGCGCGACCAGCACCTTGGTCTCAGCGGTCGGCGGCGCCGGCAGCAGGACCGCCACCGCCGCGCCCACGAGCAGCCCCAGCAGCCCCACGGCGCACCAGAAGCGGCGCCGTCTGCGCACCGCCACCACCAGCGCCTGCAGATCCAGCAGCGGAGCGGCGGCCGACGACTCCGCAGTCGTACTCGTCGTCACCCTGAACTTCCCTTCGCGTCGTGGCCGACCGCGAGCACCGGCGTGGAGGTATTCCGGGGACGGCCGGCGGACCGCGCCGGAAGGGCCCGGACCATGCCGGCGAGGACGATGCCGACGATCTCGTGCTTGGCGTCCGCACAGGCCTCGGCGATGCCCGCGAGCTCCCCCGCGGTCCAGCTGCCCGGGCTGAGCACGACCAGGACACCGGACTCGCTGCCGCGGTCCGGCACCAGCGGATGGGACACGGAGACCCCCACCATCCGCAGCACCGGATCGCCCTCCGCCTCCGCGACGAGCTGACCCGCGGCCCGGCGGGCGATCTCGTCGCCTTCCGGGACGACGACCAGCAGCCCCCGCGGAGCGGGCAGCCGGTCCCGGAGACGGGTACACACCCGCCGGTAGCGGATCTGCCTGCTGACCTCGTCGCCGGAGGCCTGCGGGGCCGGTATGTCCCAGCGGACGTCGACGCCCAGCAACCGGCGGATCGTGGCCCGCGGGCCACGGCCCTCAGGCCGGTGCGCGGACCGCTCACCGGGAACGTCGACGGTCCCCAGCAGCGCCGCGCCCAGCGCCGCGGCGATCTCCGGCTGGGTGCGCAGCCGGCGGCTCATCCGGGCCGCGGTGAGATGGCCGACGACCCCGAGCAGGAAGAACAGCAGCGCCCCGGCGACGACGAGCTGGATCCTCGTCGGCGGTGCCTCGCCGGTCGGCCGGGCGGCCGACCCCATCACGACCATGTTGGCCCTGCCGGCGGAGGGGTCGGCCTGGTCCAGCTTGCCGATGGCCTCCTGGAGCGTGGTACGCAGCTTCTCGAGCTCGGTGCGGGCCTGGACGCTCTCCACGGTCTGCCCCGGATCGGCGGCGTCGGCCAGCTCGGTGATGCGACGGCTGGTCTGCACCACCGTCTGCTGCAGTGCCTCGCGCTGCGCCGCCGCCTCGGGGTCGGTGTTGTCGTCCACGATCCGTGCGGCGAACGTGACGAACTGCTTGGCCACCTGGTCGGAGAGCTGCTGCGCGCGCTCCGGGGTCTCCGCCGTGCCCGAGATCTTGATGATGTTCCCGTCGGTGGTCTTGGCGCTCACTCGGTCCCGGAGCTCGCTGTTGCTGACCCCGGACCAGTGCAGCGCGGCGGCCGCCTGGTCGACCACCACCGAACTGGTCGCGATCTCCTCCTGGGTCAGCAGCTCGCGTTCCTCCCAGGCGCCCGGCAGCAGTACCGATGCCGACGTCGTGTAGCGCGGCGGGAAGAGCAAGGACGTGCCGTACCCGCCGAGCGCGCCCACCAGGGCGAGGACGGTGAGGAGCCGCCAGCGCCGACGGATGATCCGCCCGATCGTGACCAGGCGTATCGTGTCATCGTTCAACGGTGCGGCCTCCGCCCTGTGCCCGGTCCGGATCGTCCGCCGACGCCGGGGCGTGGTCGCGGCAGGCGGCGGCGTAGGCGGCGAGCAGGGACGCCTGGGAGTTGCGCCAGGAGAGCGGGCCGCTGATCCGCTCCTGACCGATCTTGCCCATCAGAGCGCGCTTCTCCGGATCGTCCAGCAGCAGCGCGATGAGCCTCGCGAACTCGGCCTCGTCGTTGGCGGGCGCGTAGACGGCGGCGTCACCGGCGGAGACGCGCGCCTCCCGGAGGTCGAAGGAGACGAGCGGCCGGCCCATCACCATGTACTCCAGGACCTTGTTCATGGTCGAGACGTCGTTGAGAGGGTTGTGCGGGTCGGGGGAGAGGCACACGTCCGCGGTGGACAGGTAGCGCACCAGGTCCGCGTCCGGGATGCGTCCGGTGAACTGCACCTGCTCCGAGAGCCCGAGCTGCCGGGACAGCTCCACCATCGCCTCGAAGGTGTCACCGCCTCCGACGAACACCGCGTGCCAGTCGGTCCGCCCGACCTCGTCGCGCAGTTTCGCCAGAGCCCGCAAGGCGTAGTCGACGCCGTCCTGCGGGCCCATGACCCCGAGGTAGCACAGCAGATGGGGCTTGCCGCGCTTCAGCTCCGGCTCGGGCGGTACGGGGTGGAACCGGTCGATGTCGGGCGCGCTGCGCACCACGAAGACGTCCTCCGGCCGCCGGCCGCCGCGGCGCACCGCGACGTCCCGGTAGCTCTCGTTCGTGGCGAGCACGACGTCCGCGGCCCGGTAGGTCATCCGTTCCAGCGCGCACACGCCGCGGTAGAGCAGGTCCTTGCCGCGGCCGAACCGGGACAGGTACAGCTCGGGCACCAGGTCGTGCTGGTCGAAGACGAACCGCGCTCCGCGCCGCTTCAGCCACCGTGCGGGCAGGAACAGCAGGTCGGGCGGATTGCAGGCGTGGACCACGTCGACCGGGCCGATCTTCCGGGCCAGCCTGATCGTGTGCCACAACGCCGATCCGTACTCCCGCAGATAGCCGGCCGGTCCGCCGGTGGCGGCGCGCAACGGGTAGCGGTGGATCCGCACCCCGTCGATCTCCGCCTCCGGCTCCGTGTCCCGCTTGCTGCCCTGGGGACAGATGACGTGCACCGTCCAGCCGGCGTCGCGCAGCGTCGTGCACTCCTGCCACACCCGTCGGTCGAAGGGCACCGACAGGTTCTCCACCAGGATCAGCGCGCGCCGGTCATGCCGGTCGCCGCTGGTCGTGTCACCAAGCAAGGCCCATGTATCCCGGTTCGGTCCGGCGCGCGTCGGCGTCGGGAAGGTGGATGAGATCGACGATCATCGGGCCGTCGCCGTGGGGCAGTGCCGACAGCACGGCCGGGTCCCTGGTTCCGACCAGGCACACCTCCGCGTGTTCCAGCACCTCGTCGACGGAGTCCGCGAGCAGCTGCGCGAGGTGCGGCAGCCGGGTCTCGATGTATTCGCGGTTCGCGCCGAGCAGCCGGGAGAGGCTCACGTTGGCGTCGTGGATCCGCAGGTCGTACCCCTTGCCGAACAGCCTCTCCGCCAGCTCGACGAGCGGGCTCTCGCGGAGGTCGTCGGTGCCGGGTTTGAAGGACAGTCCGAACAGGCCGACCCGGCGCTTGCCGGTGCGCTCGACCATCTCCACCGCGCGCTGCAGATGGTCGGAGTTGGAGGGCAGCACGTGGGAGAGGATGGGCACCGAGACGTCCGCCCGCTGCGCCGCGTGGACCAGGCTGCGCAGGTCCTTGGGCAGGCACGAGCCGCCGAAGGCGAAACCGGGCCGCAGGTAGGCGGGGCTGATGTTCAGCTTGCGGTCGGCCAGGAACACGTCGATCACCTGGTGCGAGTCCACCCCGAGGGCCTGGCACACCGCGCCCAGCTCGTTCGCGAAACCGATCTTGAGGCCGTGGAACGCGTTGTCCGCGTACTTGATCGCCTCGGCCACGGGGATCGGCACCCGGAACACCTCGCCGGGCAGTCCCTCGTACAGGGCCGCCACCACATCGCCGCTCGCCGCGTCGAGTTCGCCGATGACGGTCTTCGGCGGGTCGAAGAAGTCCCGCACGCTCGTGCCCTCGCGCAGGAACTCCGGGTTGACCGCGACCCCGACGTCCACGCCGGCCGTTCCGCCGACGTACTTCTCCAGGACCGGCACCAGCAGGTTCAGGCAGGTGCCCGGGAGCATGGTGCTGCGGAACACGACGGTGTGCCGGCCGCCCCGCTCGGCCAGCGCGGCACCGATCTCCTCGGTCACCCGCTCCAGGTACGTGGTGCACAGGCTGCCGTTGGGCTCCGAGGGCGTGCCCACACAGATCAGCGACACCTCGCTGTTCGCGATCGCCTCACGGACGTCGGTGGTGGCGCGTAAGGCCCCGCTTCCCACGACGTCGGCGACGAGCTCGCCGATCCCCTCCTCGACCACCGGGGCCTTGCCGTCGTTGACCAGGTCGACCTTCACCTGGTTGACGTCCACGCCGATGACCTCGTGGCCCTGGCCGGCCAGGCACGCGGCCGACACACAGCCCACGTAACCGAGCCCGAAAACGCTGACCTTCATGACCCGTTCCTCCCCCCGGGCAGGCCCTTGCGGCCTGCCGTAGACGCGTCTGCCCGACGACGCCCTGCGCGCATCAGTAGGCCCCCTGCCCGTAGAGCACCGCACGCAGCGTCTTCCACAAGATCACTGTGTCCAGGGCGAGCGACCAGTCCTCCACGTACCGCAGGTCCAGCCGCACCGCCTCCTCCCACGACAGGTCGCTGCGTCCGCTGATCTGCCACAGGCCGGTGAGTCCCGGCTTGACCAGCAGCCGCCGCCGGATGTCCGGGCCGTACGCGGCGGACTCCTCCGGTAACGGAGGCCGCGGACCGACGAGTGACATCGATCCGGTCAGCACGTTGAAAAGCTGCGGGAGCTCGTCGATCGAGTACCGGCGCAGCACCGCTCCCACCCGGGTCACCCGCGGGTCCCGGCGGACCTTGAACAACAGGCCGGCGCCCTCGTCGAGGCCGGCCAGCTCGGCTCGTGCACCATGGGCCCCGGAGACCATGGTGCGGAACTTGAGAATGGTGAACTCCCGGCCGTTCTTGCCGACCCGGCGCTGGCTGTAGAACGCCCCGCCCCGGCTGTCGAGCAGCACGAGCAGCCCCACCAGCACCATCAGCGGCGCGAACAGCAGCAGCAGGACGGCCGCGCCCAGTCGGTCGACGACCACCTTGACCGCGCGGCGGCCCCCGGTGAAGGTCGGCATGCTGACCCGCAGCAGCGGGATCCCGAGCACCGCGTCGACGTGCAGCCGTGGACCGGCCACCTCCATCAGCACGGGGGCCACGACCATCTCGGCGTCGCTGCCCTCCAGGTTCCAGGCCAGCCGCTGGAGCCGGTCCGGTGACCAGTGCGGGTCCGGGGTGACCGCGACGACCCGGTAGCCGTCGCGGTGCACGTGGCCCGCGACGTCCGCCAGCCGTCCGACGACCGGCACTCCGTCCAACTCGTCACCGTCGGGCCCGTGACCGTCGGTCGTGCACACCGCCTCCACCCGCCAGCCGAGGTGCGGGAACTTGCGGGTCCGGGTGACCAGGTCGCGCAGGGTCGCCGGGCTCCCGGCGGCGAGCACCGGTCGCAGACACCGTCCTTCCTTGCGCTGTTTGTGCAGCCACAGGCGCAGCAGATAGCGCACGGTCATCGTGACGATCGCGATCGCGGGGATCGCGACGAAGATCCAGAGTTTGATGTTGCGCGAGGTGAGCGCGATCCCGCCGAGCGCCAGGACGACGGTCGCCGCGAACAGCGAGCGCCCTAACCGGCGGAATTCCTCGGCGCCCTGACCGAGCACGGCCGGAGCCCACGCCCGGCTCACCGCTAATGCCCCCAGCACCAGCAGTTCGGTGCCGAACGCGAGGATGCCCCACTTCTCGTGCCAGTTGGCCGCGTCCCGGGCCCCGAAGAAGTTGCCGATCGCCGCCACCACGAAGGCGGTGGCGATCATGTCGCTGGTGATCACGGTACGGCGGTACCGCTGCTCCCAGTCGGTCGCAGGCTGATTGACCGCCCCGTTCGTCAGACGCTCGCGCGCAGACGGAAACGGGCGTACTAGTCCCCCTTGCCGCACAGAACCCCCCAGGTTCCAGTGGTTCGACGTGTTCGCCTAACACTGTTCCTCGCTCCGGGAGGCACCCCAGCCTCCCGCGCCGCGCCGCGCTGTTCCTCCCCCCGGGAGGCCCCCGCCTCCCGCGCCGCGCTGTTCATCCCCCCGGGAGGCACTGCCTCCCGTCCAACGAACTCCCGCTTTTTCAGGGCTATTTGAACAACTCGCCCTGGCGGCAGCGGACTTGCGCTCCTGCCGCACTTCCGAGGTGCCCCGGAACCCGTCGAGACCCCGGGTGCTCCCCGCACCCGAACCCCTTCACGGCTCCAGGAACCGACCACCCCCAAGTCCCGCGTCGAGGAGGCCAATGCTGGCATTCCTGGCGCCGGACCTATAGATCATTATTGGTCGCCTCGTGTCCGAACAGCTGAAGCACGGTCAATCTAGACCATCAGGGCCGTTATGAAGAGGGGGATGTGTGGAATTTGTGCCCAAGATTTGGGGCCGGATCCGTCGACGGATGTCCGCCTACGGGCGCTTTGGTGTCATCGCGCCGCTCTGGGTGGCTCGTCCGGCACTCGGGTCCAGCGTGTGCGGGGCGCCGATCGGCATGTCTCAACAGGCCTTCTGTAGACCCTAGTTCGACGAAACCGGCCACCGACGAGCCGTCGCTCCCGCCGCGATCGCGCAGAGCCGGTCGCCCCGCTCGAAGACGACGTACGGGCTCGAGCGGACGACCGCCATCAGGCGATTGTGAAGGCGTCTCCGAACGCCCGTCACGGCTCCGGCATGTGACTGAAACTCATGCTGGCTGCGGGAGCCGGATCGTGAGAGTGGGGAGTACGACTGATCAGCCGGTGCTCGTCCTGGGCGAGGAACTGCAGGCGCTGGAACGTGCCGGGTTTGAGACCGAGACGGAGTTCCAGGCACTTCTCGCGCGCCACCCGCGGGTGCTGGACTTCGGCTCGCCGGCGGACGGCCCGCCCCTGCGTCAAGGACGGGCGTCCACTGGAGGAGGTGTGCGGGGAGCTTCTGGGCGAGCGTTCCGCGGACGAGTTCTGGTCGAGTCGACGGTCGAGGAGCGGTTGGCCGCCGGGCGGATGCGGTTGCTGTTCGTTGCCGACAGGATTCCGCTGGAGCTGCGGGCGATCGTCGAGTTCCTCAACCGGCAGATGCGGCAGACGGATGTGTACGCGGTCGAGCTGACCCAGTACCGCGGCGGGGGAGACCGTGACCTTTGTGTCCTCGTTCCGCGCATTCACGGGGAGGTCGCCACGTCGGCGGAGTCCCCCTCCGGCCGCCGCACCGTGCAGCGGACCACGCGGGCCGAGACGGACGCGGCGATTCAGTCTCGCCCCGGTCCGGAGGTACGACGGATCGCGACCACCCTGCTCGATCACGCGGCGGCCGACGGGCGGCCTGAGGGCGGAACAGCCAAGTATCCGTCTGATCGCGTGCGCTGCGGAAGGACAAGGACGCCAGCCGTCCCGGCCTCGCTGTCCGGCCCGGTGCCTGGGACGTGTTCCTCGGCTCCCTCGGACAGCAGCCTCTTGCGGGTCTGCCCCCGATCTCGGTCGGGGGCAGACCTGTGTCCGCCTACGGGTGTGCCTTCTCGTACAACACCCGGGTGATTGCCAGCCAAGTCTCCTTCGGCAATGTCGGAATCCGGTCCTCCTGCGCGTAGATCAGGAGTTCCTGCAGGATCCGGTGGTCGGCCGGGTCGTCGGAGGAGGCGATCGAGCTGAGGTATCTGGTGAGCTGGGGGCTCTGGGGCTTCGTCGTCCGGGGTTCGACGAGCCAGCTGAAGAACCAGCGGATGACGCGGGCGGTGCGTTGGGTATGGAGGTCGGTCAGGTACGGGTCCGGGGAGTCGGGGGGTGCTGTGATCCGGAAGTTGATCGTCAGGAGGCTCGCGAGGAGGTCGCGGGCCGACTCCTCCGCCTGGACGGCGGGTGGGAGGTGTTCGAGGACGATGTTCTGGGCGGCGTAGGGCAGGGGTTCCCGGAGGAGGGACAGGAGGTCCTCGTGGTGGGTCTGGGCCAGGCGCTCCTCAGTCTTGTGCCGGAGGTCGGCGGCACGTTCCGCCGGGTTCGTCGCGTGGATCAGGTCCTTGGCCAGCGCCCGGATCTGGAACGTCTCCATGCGGGCCCGGCGGCCCCTGTGCCCCCAGAGCTTCGAGACCGTCGATCTTCCCGCGACCGGCTGGTCGAAGAGCTCCGGCAACGCCTCTTCCTCCAGGGCGCGTTGGCGGTCCGGCGTCAGCCGGTCGGTGATCGCTCCCATCGCCGGGGCCGTCGCGGAGCTCATTTCGGCGCTCGTCGCGTGGTGGGTGATGGGCGCGTCCGCCCGCGGGGAGAACCCGGGGGGCGGGTTCGGCGGTGGCGGGTACCGGGGTGGGGTGTTCGGTGACTCCGGGTATCCGTAGTGGGCCCCCTGCCCTGACCGTCCGGACTGCCTGTGCTGCCCTGGCTGCCTGGGCTCCACGGTCTGCCCGGACGCGTACGTCCCCTGTGCCGCCGCAGACGTTGATCCGTCCGACGACGCCGACGACAGAGTCTCCGTGCCGGACCGCTGCGCTTCCGTCGCTTCGAGTGAGCCCTGCCCCTCCTCCGTAAGACTCCCCGACTGCCGTAGCGCTGTCGCCGGCTCCGTCGTCGGGCGGGAGTGCGGGGGAGGGGGCAACTCCGTTTTTTTGAGAAGCTGTTGGCGCCGCTCCGGTGGGGAGGTCCAGCTCGCGTCGGAGGCCGGGGTGTGCCGGTCCGGCGGATGAGCATGCGACTCGTCCTGGATGTAAGGCTGTTGCGGCGGGGCGGGCTGCTGGTCCCGTTCCGGGGCCTGGGGTGGGGAGATCACCGGGACGGAACCCGTGTCCGTGGTTCCCGGGCCCTCGTATCTGGCGGGCCACACTTCGCGGAGCCGGGCGTGGAAGCGCCGTAGCTTGAGGTCGGTCGTGTTCGGGTCGGTGTCCAGCAGGCGGTGGTACTTGACGGCGCGCCAGTCCAGGTAGTGGTCCACGAGGGTGGCGGCGAGTTCGGAGGCCGGGTCCGTGCCGGGGTCCAGCAGGTCGATCCGGTGCAGACGGCTGTCCTCGGTGGGCGAGACACGCCAGGCCGGGACGAACACCACCCGGTACGCCTGGTCGTCCATCGTGTCGAAGGTGGCGAACTGCCAGCTTCCCGAGCCCCGGTCCAGCGAGGAGCCGAAGATCCACCACAGACCCCACAGCACCAGGAGTGCCGGCTCCGGCAACTCCCGCACGGGGGGCACCGGTCGGTGCTCCCGGTCCTGGGCGTGCGCCTTGGCCAGGGACTCGTCCAGCTCGCCCACGAGAGCCGACAGCCGGGCCCCCGGAGTGCGCAGGAACTGGGCCACCAGACAGAGCAGCGGGCGCCGGACCAGCCGTACGTTCTCCCACATGTGGTTCCGCATGTGGTTGGCCAGGGCGTTGAGCCGTTCGCGCGGCATCGGCTCGATCCGCCCCGTCACCCGGTCGGCCCAGCCCTGCTCCGCCCAGGGAACCGCGCCCAGGCTGACGCAGTACAGCGGCACCAGGAGCTTCGCCGGCCCCAGCAGCGCATGGCACACCGTGCTGTCGCGCCCTTGGGCGTCGGAGCCCGGGGTGCGGCGGACGAGGAGGACCCGGCCGCCGGGGATGATGTGCCGGACCAGGCTGGGGCGCTGTTCGCCGCCCATGACGCGGAGGACGGGGCCGAGCCGGTCGGCGAGTGCGCGTGCCTCGGGCTCGGGGCAGGAGTAGGCGACCGCGGCGATCCCCGCGCCCCGGTGGCCGAGGTTGCCGGCCCAGCGGAACACGACCTGGTGCACCCGGTCGTCGGGTGCGGCCGTGTCGCCGGGTAGGCCGGGCTGCGTACGTGTCACAAGCCCACCGCCGCCGGTCCGTCCTCGGTGCCGTCGTCGAGCAGCCCGCACATGGCGAGCACCGAGATCAGCGGCTCCAGCACCCGCAACGGCCGGGTGCCGTGCGGGAATCTGCCCTCGTGGTCGTGGCTGCCGGTGGCCGAGGCGAAGTGCAGGGTGCAGCGCAGCACGCTGTCGAAGGGACCGACCCACGCCTGCCCGGTGTGGTGGCGCAGGAACGAGTACGCGTCCCGGCTTTCCTCCATGAACCGCTCGGCCATCCGCCGTTCCGGCGGGGGTTCGCCCAGCCAGCGGTCCACGGGCGGTTCGAACCGCACCAGATCGCTCTTGTTGATCACCACCGCCGCCGCCACCCCGAGATACTGCCCGCCCGCGCGCGGCAGCCGGTCCAGCACGGTCTGGAACGCCGGATCGCCGCCCCGGGTGTAGCCGAGGTCGCCGCGCAACGGGTCCAGATACGGCATCGGCAGCGCCCGCAGCGGGTCCACCACGAAGATCAGCGCGTCCACGCCCACCATGAACCGGGTCAGCGCGTCCGTGCGGCGCAGGTCCTCACCGGCCAGGTCGAAGAACGCCACCGGCCGGGCCGGCCCGTCCGGGCGGCTCAGCAGCAGCGCGTCCACGAACGCGGCGAACTCACCGGCGCTGCGGGTGTGCTCCAGCATGGTCCCGGACCGCAGCCGCTCCACCCGCTCGGTCATGAACGTCTGGTGGTCCTGCGGGTTCACCGACTGCATCTGCAGCCCGTACCGCTTCAGACCGCCGTCGGCGATCTCGGCGATCATCTGGGTGAGCAGATGCGTCTTGCCGGTGGCCGAGTCCCCGACCATCGCCACGGTCAGCGGACTGCCGTTGGTCAGGTACGGCACCGGGATGTAATGGGCTTGCTCGCCCTCGGAGTTGCCGCACCGCTGATAGGCGGAGCGGAGGGTGTCGGCGAGACGCAGCGGACTGATCCCCCGGTCCACGTGCAGCTCCTCGAACAGCTGCTTGTCGTTGCGAGCGAACAACCGCTGCTCGTCGTAGGAGATGATCTCCAGGCAGTACGGGCAGAGGATCTCCTGGGCGGTGGCGCCCGGGGGCATCGGAACGGTCATCGGCGGGTGTCTCCTTCGGACCGGCTCCCGCCGGGCTCGTTCGTGCCGGAGGTACGGCCTCCGCTGATCCAGGTGCGCAGCCGGCCGCGCTCGCGTGCCGGATACTCGTAGCCGGTGAACTGCGCCGGCGGTGCCTCGCCGTACCGGGACCCGTCCGCGCCGTAGCCGCCCGGGGCCCCGGTGTGTTCCTGCTCCGGGAGGTACGGAGTGTGCGCCGGGGGCGGCGGGGCGAGGGAGGCGTGCTTGCGGCGCCGGATCTCGTCGAACTCCCGCCGGTGGTGCTCCAGCGGATCCGGCAGCAGCACGCCCGCCGCCTCGGCGGCGACCTCAGGCACCAGGGTGCGCAGCAGCGCGTCCGGCGTCGGCCGGTCCTGAGCGTGCCGGGCGAACACCTGGCCCAGCGTCTCCGTCACCGACCGCTGCGCGGCGAGGTCGGCGGGCGGTCCGTCGGCGTTCCCCGGCCGGCCGGTGACCAGGTGGTACATCACCTGCGCCACGCTCCACAGCGCGTCCCGCGCCTCCGTCGTGCCCACCCCGGCCCGCTGCTCGGGCGAGGCGTACGGCGGGATGCCGTACGGCATCCGGGGACGCCCGGCCCGCACCACCGAGCCCAGGTCCCACACCTGCACGCCCTGCGCGTCCCAGCGGACGGCGCCCGGCACGATGCCCCGGTGCACCAGGCCGACCGCCTCCATCAGCCGTACCGCCAGCACCAGATCGCGCTCCACGGCTCGCTGGTCGCCCATCGACACCCGCTCGGTCGGCCCGGACAGCGGGCGTCCGCGCGGTACGGCGTACAACACGAACGGCGCCAAGGTGTTGACGTCGTAACCGACCGGCGTCGGGAAGAGACCCGCGAAGCGGGTGCCCGCGTACGCCCGGTGCAGCGCCAGCGCGGCGGTGATCTCCGCCCGGAGCAGGGTGCACGCCTCCCGGTCCGCGCCCGCCTCCTGCGGCAGCCGGACCTGGAAGCCCTGCCAGCCGTCCTCGAAGCGGACCGGCCGGGCCAGCGCGGGCGGCCGGACCAGACGCGGCCGGTCCGGCCCGAACCTGGCCCGCACCCGGTGCGCGACGCCCTGCGGCGAGACGAACGAGAACTCCACGGCCGCCTCCCGGGACGCGGCGGGGCCGGTCTCCCGGCCGGTGTGCTCGCGGGGCCGCACCCGCTCCGCGCGGTCACCCTCCGCGTCGTGGACGGACTCCTGACGGGCGGTCGGCCGGGGGCCGGCCGCCGCGTACGGCTCCGGCGCCGGCCCGAACCGGTCCGGGTGCGGTGCGGGCCGGTGGTCGTTCACCATGACTTCCCCACTGTGTTGGTCCGTGCGCCCGGGGCGCGGTCGGTCGTCGTCGTACGGGTACGGTTCACCGCTGCGCCCATTCCTCGCCGGGGTCCGGGACGGTTCCGGTCGTGCCGCGGTCCGGGCCGGGGAGGGGGCCGTCGTCGGCCCAGGTGCGCACGCGCACGTTCTCCACCACACCGGCACGCAGCGGGACCAGCCGCAGCGTGCCGGCGAAGCGGCCGGACGCCGTCCACACCATCGCGGCCGGCACGGCGTCGGGGCCGAGCCCGCCTGTGCGCACCTCCACCACGGGCCGTACGGCCTGCGGGGCGAACGCGATGGACCGCGCCTCGGCCGGGTCCCGGCTGAGCAGCGAGAGCTGCGCCGGGGGGCACAGCAGCAGCGGCCTGCCCTGCCCCGAACCGGTGTTGAGCACGTCCCGGACCCGCTGCGCCCCGATGCCCAGCAGCGCCGAGGCGTCTCCCCGCACCCGGTCCTGCCGGGCGTAGGGCGGGGCGGGCACTACCCCGTTGTCGCGCAGGCCCAGCCCGGCCGCCGCGATGGCCCGGGACACGGCGGCCTCCAGCGTGGTCGGCGCCCCGCCCGCAGGCGCGGCACCGCCCGCGCCGCCGTCGGAGCCGGTGTGACCGCGCAGCGCGGCCACCGTCGCGTCGGCCAGGTCCGCGACAAGGGTCGGCACCAGGTCGGGGCCGCCCTCGCCCGCGCCCCGGTGCAGCCAGGGCGGGTCCACCCGGGGCACGTGCCGAGGGCGGCCGCCGGGCGCGGCGGCGGGCTCGGCCCAGCCGCCGGCCGGCGCGTCGGCCGGCGGGTCGTCGGGCCAGTCGGCGTCCGGCCAGGACGAGTCCGGCTCCGACGGGTCCGGGCCCGACGCGTACTGCTGCGATTCGTTCGGCTGTGATGCGTGCGTCTCCGACGCGTACGGCGGTGAGGCGCTCGGTGGTGCCGCGTACGGTCCTGACGCGTACCCCTGTGCCGCGTCCGGCCGCGCCGGGCCCTGCCAGGCGCCGGGGGCCTCCGGCCGGTCGTCCGGCCAGGACGACTCGTCCCAGCCGGGGTCGGACCAGCCGTCCGGACCGGCCGGTCCCACGCCGGAGGTGCAGGGCGGGCCGGACACCGGGTGTCCCGCGTCCGCCTCGACGGCCGCGCCCCGCAGCACGGCCGCGAGCGTCCGGGCGCCGTCCGCGCAGCGGGTGCGCTCCTCGGCCGCCCACCACTGCCGGCGCAGCGCGTCCGCCAGGACGGCGTCCGCCCGGGCCAGACACGGCCCGAGTTCGGAGGTGCCGGTCGCCTCCCACCAGTCGGCCACGCCCCGGCGCCACCAGGCCCCGACGCACAGCGCCGCGCCGAGCACACCGGCCAGCACACCCCCGAGCACCAGCTCGCGCGGGACGCTCACCGGCAGGGTCAGACCGAGCCCGGCACCCGCGCCGGCCGACAGCGCGACGGCGCGGGCCGCGTCCGCCCGGTACACCCGGCCGCCCGCAGCCCGACCCGGCCGGACCGCGCCGGCCAGCGCGCCGCCGAGCAGGAACACCGCCGCGGGCAGCAGCGCGAGCAGCGTGCCGGGCCACGGCGCGAGCGCGGAGACGAAGGCGGCCAGCGCCGTCGGCACCAGCTGCCCCGCGCGGGCGCGGCCGAAGTACAGCGGCACCGCCGCCGACATCCGCCCCAGCGACTCCTCCGGGCACGCCCGCTCCAGGTCCCGCAGCCGGGCGGCGGACGGCGTCGGAGCGACCCGTTCAGCGAGCGCCGTCAGCCGGGCCGCGACCGCGCGCAGCGGCAGCCCCGAGGTCAGCCAGCGCGCGGTGCAGCGCTGCAGCCCCTCGTCCGACTCGCCGCCGCGCGACCGGCGTTCCCACATCTCCTCCGGCAGCGCCACGCCCCCGTCGGCGAGCCGGGCCAGCGCGTCGCCGTGCGGGACACCGGGCGAGCCGCTGTCCCGCAGCACACCGGCCACCACGTCCCGGTACCGGCGCAGCGAGTCCACCGCCCGTGCCATCGCCGAGGGCACTCCGTCCGCGATCTGGCGGCCAGTCAGAAGTGCCCGTGCGGAGCTCAGTTCGGCCAGCGCCCCGGCGAGGTCGTCCACGGCCCGTACGCAGGCGGCGCGGGCGGCGTCGGTGGGGCCGCCCGGACGCAGCAGTGCCGTCACCGGGCGTTCCGGACCCGGACCGAGCAACTCGGCCAGCCCTGAAGGGAGTTCCTGCGCGGCGGGCGGCCCGGTGACCGGCACCTCGCCCCCGGCGAACCGGGCCAGCGCGCCGGTCCACGCGCTGTCCCGCGCGTCCGGTGTCAGATCGTGCTCCAGCACCCGCAGTGACAGCGTGGCCACCGACACCGGGGCGTCGTGCAGTTCGGACAGCACCTTGTCGAAGATCTCCCGCACCCGCAGCAGATCGGTCAGTGCGACCAGCGCCGCCTCCGTCTCCCCGGCCGGGTCGGCGGTACGCGGATCGTGCCCCGCCCGCGGATCGGGTGCCCACAGCACCCCCGTACCGGAGGACTGCAGCACGGACGCCAGCCGCAGCCTGCGCCCGCCCTCCACCGGGCGGCCGTCCGCGTACGACGCGTCCCGGTGTGCCGGGTCCGGGTACGACGCGGTCCGGTACGGCGCGTCCGAGGGCGGCGGGCTCGCGGACCGCCGCCGCTCCAGGTCGCCGACGACCAGGCAGAGCAGGCTCACCGCGCCCAACGTCGGTGCGGCCGCGACCAGTTCGTACGCCTCGGCGTGCGCCGTCAGCCCGTCCGGCTCGTCCACCACCAGGAACCGCAGGTCCCCGGCGTCGTCCCGGCCGCTGTCCGGCAGCGGCGCGCCCACCCGGCAGCGCAGATCGGCGCCGTCCACCGGCACATCCCGGCCGCCCCGGAAGTCGAGTACGACGACCGGGCTCCCCGTGCCGCTCACGCGTGCTTCTCCCAGCTCTCGCGGGCGTCGTCGCCGTCGCCGCCCGACGTGATCTCCTCGTCGGGCCAGTCGGCGTCGCCGTCCGCGTCCGAGATGCCCCACGGCGCGGCGGAACCGGCGCCGGGCCAGCCCGGATCGGGTTCGGCGGCGCGCGGGAAGGGCGGGTACTCCGGCGCCCGCGCGGGCCGCCCGGCCGGCGCCTGCCGCACCGTGGGCCGGCCGGCGGGCGGCACCGGTCGGACCCGGCCCGGGTCCGCCGGCGCGGTCCGGCCCACGTCCTGGCGCGGGCGGTCCGCAGGACCGCCCGCGGCGGCCGGGGGCGGGGTGTCCGGCCAGTGCCGGGTCCGCTCGTCGTGCGGGGCCGCCGACGGCCACCGCGCGTCCCCGTCGCCGCCGTGCCGGGCGGCGGGCACCTCCCCGGCGGCCGGGGCACCGGGCGCGGGACCTGGCCGGGCGGACGGCACACCTCCCGGCCGGCTGCCGGCCCCCGGTGCGCCGTCGGCACCCGGCCTGCCGTGCGCGGGCACGTCCCAGCCGTCGGCGCGCCGGGGCGCGGCGCTGCGTGCCGCACCGTACGGATCGGCGGACTGCCCGCCGTCCGCCGGGCCGGGGCGCTGCGGACGCTCGGTGGGCAGTTGCTCCCGGGACCGGTCCCAGGCCTGGGCCGGGGGCCCGCCCGAGGCCCGGTCGGAGGCCCACCGTTCCCCCTCCTCCAGGTGCCGTGGGTCCTCGCCCGTGCTCCGGCTCTCGCGGACCCATTCCTCCAGTTCGCGCAGGGTCGGGTGGGCGCGGTTCTCGCCCTCCGGGAAGGGCAGGTCGAGCGCGTCAGGGAGGGTTTCCGCCCAGAACTCGCGCAGCCGGCGCGTCCAGTCGGTCACCCGTGCGCCGTAGCGCCGCTCCCGCTCGTCCAGCAGGCGCAGCTGACGCGGCGCCACCTCGTGGACCAGCTTCAGATACAGCTCCGAGGGCTCGCTTCCGGAGGTGCCCAGCCCGCGCGGCAGCGTGTTCATCACCACCTTGCAGTAGCTCTGCACGATGTTCTCCTCCGCCAGCAGCGCCCAGCGCTCGTACGCCCGCAGCAGCCCGGCCCAGCTGGAGATGCCGTCCTGGTAGTCGGTGAGCGCCAGCTGGATGCCGAGCGCGTCCTGGTCGGCGTCGTCGTGCAGCCGGATGCGCAGCCGCTGCGGGGACGCCGGGTCGCCCTGGTAGTCGATCTGGCCGTTCCACAGCGCGCACAGCAGCCGGTTCAGGATGTGCGCCCGGTCGTCGGACGTGCTGGCCAGCCAGTCGTCGCGGTACCCGAGCCGCTGCCGCCAGCGCAGCACGTCCTCGTCGCGGCGGGTCTCCTGCGCCCTGGCCCACTGGCGCAGCACCTTGCGGGCCTCCGGCACCTCGGTGAGGCTCATCTCGCTGCGGAACAGCACCACGGAGATCGAGTCGGTGTCCACAGCCCGGTACTCGATGGTCCGCTGGCTGTCCGGAGGCAGGCGCAGATGCTTCTCCAGGTAGTTGTCCACGGTCACCCGGCGCGAGCCCGGATAGGTGATGAGCACCTTCAGCCGCCCGTTGCCCTCGGGGGTGAACGCGGCCGGCAGCAGCCCGGCCAGCTTGTACCGGAACTGCTCCAGCGCCCGCGTGCTGACCTGCTGGGACGCCTCGGTGTCGCCCGCCTCGGCGGCCAGCAGCGTGCTCATCCTGGGCAGCAGCGCGCGGGCCTGCCGTCCGTCGGGACGCTCGGAGAACAGCCGCTGCACCCGGTGCTTGAACGCGGTCTTCACCTCCGACACGGCCGCGTCGGGGGAGTGCCGGCCGGCCGCGAAGGCGCTGCGGCGCAGCTCGGCATCGACCAGCTTGTGCAGCAGCGCGGCCTCGTCGCCGTTGGACCCGAGCTGGTGGCTCTCCACCAGACGCTCCATCAGCGCCTGGTAGAAGCGGCCCAGGTTGCCCTGCGGGGGCAGCAGGTAGGAGACGCCGGTGCGGTCGTCGTACAGCTCCTTGACCTGCGCGGCGTGCGCGCGCGGCTGGTCGTCCACGTGCTTGCGGAACGCGTCGCCGACCGCGTGCACCTCGTTGCGCAGCAGGTTCGCGGCCTGCCGCCAGCGGGGTTCGTGCTCGCTCCAGGAGCGGTGCCAGACCGTGCGGGCCCGCCACTTGTACCAGCGGTCCTGTTCCTCCAGCGCGGCGGCCACCTCGTCGTCCGCCCAGCGCAGCCGGGGCCCCACCACCCGGCCCTTGATCCTCGGCACCGGCGGCGGCTGCACCTCGACCCCGGCGGGCCGCGCCGGGTCCTGCCGGCGGTTGTCGAGCATGCCGAGGAAGCCGAGCCGGGCCACCGCGTTCGTCTCGCCCGGCACGCCCGACACCACCCGGCCCAGCGTGAACAGGTCGGTCTTCAACAGCAGTTGCTCGGCCGCCGCGCGCGGTGAGAAGCCCTCCACCAGCACCGGCATGCGGTGCGCGACCTGCCGTTCCAGGTCGGCCAACAGCCGCCGCATCTGTTCCAGCCGGTCCCGCAGCGCGGTCTCGATCTCGCCGCTGCCGCGTGGCAGCGGGTCCGGCTCGGTCACCTCCAGCGGCTCGCGCCGCCACAGGTCGCCCAGCCCGGCGGCGGTGAACATCTCCCGGACCAGTGGCGCCGTCCCGTGCGGTACGGCGGCGGAGGAGGCGTCGGTCAGCCCGGTCACCGCGTGGGCCAGCATCTTGGCCGCGACCAGCTCCGCCAGCTCGTCCAGCGGCGCCGTCATCGACGCCACCAGGCTGGTGGAGATGCCCTTGCGGCCGATGCCGGTGGCGGACCGGGTACGGCGGCTGATGTCGCCGTTGACGAAGTTGCTGGCGAACGTCTGGTAGTCGTCGTCGCGCCCGCCGCCCTTGGCCTCGCCCAGGTTCAGATCGGTGCCGACCAGGGACACCACCAGGGAGACGATGGACCGGCGCAGGTCGTCGGGGCGGATGCCGGCCGTCTGGCTGAACAGGAACGCGGTGGGCACGGTGCCCGGCCGCAGCGACACCGGGTGGGTCTGCGGGTAGCGGATGCGCAGCGACTCCTGGAGGTCCACGTCGCCCAGTTCCGCCTCGGCGTCCGGCGCGTTCTGCTCGTCCACCAGCCGGGACAGGTCCACCACCGCGCGGGCGGCGTTGAGTTCGGCCTCCCGGCCGCCGCCCTTGGCCTCCGGGAACACCGACGGCATGACGACCAGCGGATAGATCCGCGCGCCCCGGAACTTCTTGTCCTTGAACGCCTGCCCGATCAGATGCAGGTAGTCCAGGAAGATGCCCGCGCCGGTCCCGCCGGCCACCGAGAACGCCACGAACACGTCGCAGCCGTTGATGGTGTCACCGCCCACCTCCTGGAGTTCCCCGCCGGACCCGGCGATCGCGTCGATGGCCCGGT
Organism: Streptomyces sp. NBC_00386; assembly: GCF_036063235.1. Lineage (NCBI taxonomy): Bacteria > Bacillati > Actinomycetota > Actinomycetes > Kitasatosporales > Streptomycetaceae > Streptomyces > Streptomyces sp. NBC_00386. Next base: position 2,243,977 of record NZ_CP107950.1, on the reverse strand, counting down.
GCAGCGGGGTCAGCACCGGCGCGGGACCGTTGGCGAGGGTGGCGAACAGCGCGGCGCGGCCCACCGTGGGCAGCTGGCCGGCGCCGTTGCGCAGCGGGTTGATCTTGGGTTCGCCGCCGTGCGGCGGCAGCCAGTCGGACACCTCGTCGCGCAGCAGCGCGCGCAGCATCCGGGTCACCTCGGGCGAACTGTCGTAGTCGGCGGGCAGCAGGTCGTGCGTGGCGCGCGAGGTGCGGCTGTAGGCCTGCCGCAGCGCGGTGTCCGCGCTCAGGTGCGGCAGCCGGCCCAGCTCCGCCTCGCTGTAGTCGGCGTACACGAACTGCAGGCAGCCGGGCAGCTCGTAGGGCAGCCGGCCGTTGCCGGTGAGGGCGGTGCCGTCCGGACCGCAGAGTTCGGCGCGCAGCCGGCGCTCCAGTTCGGCGCCGATCAGGCCGCCGGTGCCGCCGAGGCCGACGAACAGCATCGGCTGGAAGATCTTCATCGTTTCGTTTCCCCCTGTCCGATGCGTGCGCACCGGGCGTTCGATGGACCCCAGGTCTCGTGGGCGGACCTGCCGTGGGCTGGTGGTGCGGTTCCGGTGGCCGGGCCGCCTCGCGGGCGGCCCGGCCCCGGTCGTCCGGTGTCAGGTGGCCTCGTCGAATTCGTCGTCGTACGAGGAACCCCCGCGCGAGGAACCGCCGTACGAGGAACTCCCGTACGTGTCCCGCCCTCCGAGGCCGTCCGTCTCCCTCCGGTCGGACGGCGCCAGGACGGGCTTCCGCTGCCGGGGCAGCAGGTCCGCGAGCCACCGGCGCGGTCCCGGCCGCCGGGCGGCGGACCGGCCGCCCGCGCCGCGTTCCACCCGCAGCCGGACCCGGCCCTCCAGCGGGATGTCACGGGCCAGCGGATACGACTGGTCGCGCCCGTCCGGGGTGCGCAGCCGGACCCCGGTACGCGGGTCGCGCTGCACGGCGTACCGGCCGGTGGGGCGGGGGTCCAGCCGAGGGCTGGGGCCGTCCGGGTCGGACACGTCGAACCGGTACCAGGGGTCGCGCTTGCGGGGCACCGTCGTCTCGCTGGTCGTCCGCTCCCCGGAGCCGTCGGACACGGTGAGCCGGAGCAGCAGTCCGCCCGGCGAGACGTCCTCGCGCGCCTGCCCGCGGTGCCACACGAACCAGCCGAACAGTGCGGCCAGTAGCACGGCACCGGTCACCAGCGCCCACCACCACGCGTCCCAGATCCGCTGCGGCCAGGAGGGCACCGGCGTGATGTCCACCTTCACCAGCTTCGCGTCGAGCGGCCGGGCGGAGTCGTCCGCGTCCGACACCTCGATCCGCGCGTTCAGTTCGCGCGGGTTCAGCTTTTCGCCGACGGTGAGCCGACCGGCCCGGTCCACGGAGTCACCGGGGGCCAGCGTGACCTCGGTGAGGGAGAGGGCGACGGCGCCCGGCTCGGTGTCCCGCAGCGAGAGGCGCAGGGTGTGCGGCCGGTCCGAGTCGTTGGACGCCAGCAGCCGGAACGGCACGCTGCCGCCGGGGTGCACCTCGGCGTCGTCCACGCGGAGTCCGGCCCGTACCTCGGGGTTGGCCGAGGCGGTGCGGGTCAGGAACGGGCGGTGGTCGGCGGTGAGTCCGACGGCACCGAGCACCCCGACGGCCTTGAGCGCGCCGGTCGCTCTCCGGGGGATCGTCACGGTGCCGGTGAAGCGGCCGTCGCCGGCCTTCTTGTCGCCGTTCTCCCCGTCGTCGGAGAGCGCCAGGTCCAGGGGTTCGAAACCGTCGCCGGTCAGCCGCCCGGAGACCTGCAGCCGGCGCAGGTCCGCCGGGTCGCCGATGCCCTGCTCGTCCCGGGTCTGGAGGGTCAGTTCGACGCGGGCCTTCTCGCCCGGCCGGGGTGCGGCGGGCGTCATCACGATGGAGGAGCGCACGGCACCCCGCCACTGCACGGAGACACTGGCCAGCCGGTCCCGGTGGCCCTTCGGAGCGTCGAGCCGGACCTGCCAGCGGCCCGGCCGGGGGTCGGTGATGCGCAGCGACTCCACCTCGCCGCCGGACCCGGCCAGCGTGAACTTCGAGCCGTCGGACCGGCTGCCGGGCTCGATCTTCCGGCCGCGCGGGTCGTAGTACGTGGCCCGCACCGCGTGGTCGCCCTTGGAGACGACGATGTTGGCGAGCGTCGCCAGCGGGGACAGCGGTACGGAGATGTCCGCCGGCGGGGTGTCCTTGCGCGGCGGGTCGGTGACCAGGCAGCGGGCCCCGGCGAAGGCACGCTGCACGGCGTCGCCCAGGGTCTGGGAGTCCGCCGCTCTGTCCGCGCGGGGACGGGCCGCCTCCAGGTCGGTGCACCCGCCCCGGTAGCCGCCTTTCGCCATGTCCCGCAGCGCGTCCATGTCGAGGTCGTCGCCGAAGCCGAGCGGCCAGATCTGCACCTTGGCGGCGCGAGCCTCGGCCAGCGCCTTGGTCAGCTCGCGGCGGCCGTTCTCCTCGCGGCTTTCCTTGTCGGTGCCGTAGGAGGGGCTGTCGCTCACGTCCAGCTTGCCGTCGGTGAGCAGGAAGAGGATGCGCGGGCGGCTGCCGCCGTGTTCTCTCAGCCGGGTCACGGCCTGCCGGATCGCGTTCGGGAAGTCGGTCCCGGTGCCCTGTCCCGCGCCGCGCCGGGCCAGCCGGCCGATGCAGCCGTCCATCTTCTCCCGGGCCACCGCGTCGAGCGCGGTGGTCGGGCACACCTCGTCCACCGGGCTCTGGTCGTCGTTGTCGGCGCTGGCGAACCCCAGGACGGTCATCCGTGACGCCGGGGAGATCTCCCCGACCGCGATCCGCCCGGCGGCGTCCCGCTCCCGCTCCACGTCGGTCGCGCTCAGACTGCTCGACTCGTCCACCGCCACGGCCAGGTCCACGGCGTCCGTGGCGCTCGACGCGGCCGGGGCGAGCGGCACGGGCGGCGCCGTTCGATCGAGCGCGGTCTGCCCGAGCAGCAGCAGTGCCAGCACGGCGGCGGCCCGGCGGACACCGAGCAGCCCTCGACGTCTGGCGGGTGCCGTACGGCGCGCCCCGGCCGCCGCGCGGGTGCCGGACGCGGTACGGGCGTCAACTGTCATACGGTGCGCGGTGGTTGTCGTACCGGCGTCGTACGTCGTACGGGTGTCGGACGCCGTACGCCCCCCTCGTCCCCGTGCCGCACGTCCCGGGCCGCCGCGCACCGGTGCGGTGTCGTGTGCGTCCATGTCGTCCCCCTCAACTGTCACTTGATAGGCGTAGATGTCGGGCGTGCGAGTCCTGTGCGGGCCCGCGTGCGCCCCGGTGTCGGCGGCCTGTGCCGCCGTCCACCCCCCCTGGGCGCGCCGGGATCAGCCGAGCAGCAGCCCGGCCGTCGCCGACAGCGCCCCCGATACCAGGCAGCCCGCTCCCCAGCGGATGCACCGGTACTTCCGGACGAGGATGTGGCTGTGGTCCACGGCCTGGGCCAGCAGCCAGGCCGTGACGTCCTCGCCCGCTCTGCCGACCGCCTCGGCCACGCCGCCCGGCCCGGCTGCCGTGTGCACCGCGACGACGTCGGCGAAGAAGGTGATGCCGGGCCCCACCCGCTCAGTTCCGCTGTGCGGCAGCACCGCCCGAACGAGTGAAACGGACCCCGCCAGCCACATCAGCAGCCCCGCCCCGACCAGCACCAGCCACAGCACGGAGGGCCGGTCCGGCGGGCGCTGCCCCACCCCGACCACCAGGGGCGGCACACCCAGGGTCACCGACAGCAGCACCGACGCCTTGACGTCCGCCCGCCCGGTGTCCTCACGGACCGTGCCGAGCAGCCGCTCGGCGACGTACCGCGCCTCCGTGACGGCGGTCGCCGGCGCGCCCGGTGTGGCCGTCATCGTCCGCCGCCCCGGCCGCCCGGGTCCCCGTCCGACGGGCCGCCCCAGATGTCGTCGTCCTCGTCGACCCGGTCAGGGGACCCCGCCCCGGACTCCGCGCGCCCGGCACCTGGGGAGGAGGATCCGTCGTACGTGTACTCGTAACCGTGGCCGTCGATGTGCGCGGACGTGCCGTACCCGTCCCGCGCCGCCGACGGACCGGTCCCGTACTCGACGGCCTCCTGCGGCTCGCCCCACCAGTCGTCCTCCTCCTGGCGTGGCGCCCCGGCGGTCCGCGCCGTCCCGCGCTCCGGGGTGTCGTACGCGTCCGTGTCCCCGCCCGCCGGGGTGTCTGGCCAGTCCTGCCGGGCCGCCGCGGTCGCGGCCGCGGCGGTCGGGGCGACGGGCGCGGGCGGCAGCGCGGCACGGGGTTCGAGTGCCGGGAGCGAGCGCTGCCCCGCCGTCTGGCCGGGGAGCACCATCCGGCGGATGTACGCGTCCAGTTCGGGGGTGTTGACCCGCCCTTCATGCGCCATCCGGACCAGGAACTCGCGGTTGGCGCGCTGCTCCTCGGCCTGGCTCTCCATCATCATCTTGATCAGCCGGCCGACCTCGGCGGTGCTGCCGGACGCCATCAGATAGGCGCACTTCTCTTCGTCGGTGCCGTGCGCGATCGCCGCGAACCCCCGGAAGCGGGCGGTCACCCGCTGGGCCTCCGCCTCGTCCTTGCGGGTCTGGCTGACGAAGCCGATCTGCGTGCGGTCGGTGCCGATCTCGACGAACACCTTCGTGCACAGCCCCACCTCTTGCCCGAGGGCGGCCCAGCGGCCCGCCTCGATGTCCAGCCGTACGGCCTGGTTGGCCTCGTGCGCCTGGTCCACGGAGTACCGGGTGGTGACGCCCTGGAGCCGGTCCACGATCTCGGGGCCGAGGTCGTTCTCGACGCTGAACAGGCGCTTCTCCACGACCAGCCGGTAGTCGATGACCTCCCAGCGCAGTTTCACCCGGGTCTCGAAGAAGGTCGCCGAGTCGTGCGCGGGCAGCTTCAGCGCGAACGAGGTCGTGTGCCGCCCGCAGGCGACCTCGCAGACACTGCTCGGCCGGGACCACCGGCTGAGCCGGTCGCGGTGGTCGGCACCCCGCGCGGTGATCACGCTGTGCCCGCCGTCCTGGTAGTAGAGCACGGAGGCCACCTGCGCGCCCCAGTGCTTGAACCCCCGTCCCTGCACGATCCGTTCGCGCAGGAACGGCCCGGCGAGGTTCTCCGGGATGACCAGTTCCTCTTCCTGTCCCGCCGTCACCTCTGCTCCTCCCCCCGGCCGCCCTGGCCGCGTCCCGTCGCCGCCATCGCGGCCACCACATGGCGGGCGAAGGCGGCGGTCATCGGTTCCTCCGGCGCGTCCGCCATCAACCGCAGCAGCCAGCGCAGCCGTTCGGCGTCCCGACGGTCGCGGATCAACCGGGGCAGCAGCCACAGCAGCGCCTGGAGGATCTCCCCGCGCCGTCCGGCCGTGCCGTCGGCCGGCTCCTCCCCGGCCACCTGCTCGAACACATAGGTGCGGCCCGTCCGTCCGGGTACCACGGCGTCCGCCTCGGCGGCCCGCAGCCAGGTCGCCAGGCCCTCCGTCGCGGCCTCGTGCGACAGCCGGTTCGCCAGCGACCGCCACAGCAGGTCCGCCAGCGGCTCGGCCGCGCTCTCCACCGCCACGGCCACCGCCAGCGCGAGCGGCCAGTGCGCCCGCCGGGCCAGCTCCGCGTCGGTCACCTCGACCGACGCGCGCGACACCGGCGGTCGTTCGTCCTGCCCGGTCCGGGCGCGCTGCCCGGCACCGCCCGGCTGCTCCGGCATCCGGCCCGCGAGCCGCACCCCGCCCGGCCCCCACACCCGGCTGACGGACGCCGGGACGGACGTGGCGGCGTCCGCAGGCGGCGCGCCGGGGTCGTCGCTCTCCTCCGCCTGCCACATGTCGTCGGTCCGCGCGCAGAACAGCCGTACGGCACAGAGCATCGCCAGGTCCAGCTGCTCGGCGGAGCCGTTCTCGGACCACTCGCGCAGCACGGTGGCCGCCTCCCCGGCCCGGCTGCCGGCCACCAGCCGGGTCGCGCCGTACGAGGCGACGAGCGCGTGGGCGCCCTCGTCCCGGCCGCCGATGCCACACAGCAGCTCCATGGTCTGCCGGGTGTCGTCCACGATCCGGCCGGAGCCGAGGGCCAGCGCCGCCGTCCAGCGCAGCGTCGGCACCGGGGCGTCCGCCCAGTCCGCGACCATGCCCCGCACCGCCGACCGGTACGGCTCGCGGCCGGCGGCCTGGGCCAGCGCGGTCGCGGCGAAGAAGCGGCGCCGGGTGTCCTTGGCCACCGACAGCGGCCGGATCAGCCCCGCGAAGCCGTACCCGAGGTCGGCGGTGGCGAGTTCGCCCGCCACCACAGCGGCGCGCACCCACACCTGCGGCCGGGGGTCGCCCGCCAGATCGCGCAGCCAGCGTGTCACCGGACCGCGGGCCGCGTGATGCCGGTGCCAGACCTCGGCCAGCACCGAGCCCGCCAGCGCCGTGCCCCGGTAGGCGACTGTGCGGACCGGTACGGGCACCCCGCCCACCGACTCCTCCTCGCCGGTGCGCACCTCGGCCCGGCAGGCGGCGAGCAGCCCCTCCAGGTCCTCCGCGAACACCGGCCGCCCGTGAGCCCGTCCGGGCATCCGTACGGTGAGGATCTGCTGGGCGAGAAGTTCGGCTGCGTCGGCCACCGAGCTGACCGCCTCCCCGTCCAGCACCGCGAGCGCGATCCGGAACGAGGCCTCCCGCACCCGTGACGCGGCGGTGTCCACCGGCCCGTCCGCCCCGGCCCGGCCGGGCTCGGGCGCCGGGGGCAGCGGGTCGGCCGCCCCGGTGAACCACTCGCGGGCCTGCCGGCGCGCGATCTGGCCGCAGGCGTCCAGGAGTTCGTCCCGGCGCAGCTCGCCCCGCACATGCCGGGCCACCCGTTCCGCGACCAGCTCGGTCTCGGACGGCCGCAGCGCCTCCGGGAGGATGCCGAGCGCGTCCAGGAAAAGCGGGTGCTTGAGGATCTGTTCGCCCCGGCCCAGCGCGTCCGGGTCCGGGCAGTCCGCCAGGTGCCGTACGAGCTGCCACTCCAGCAGTTCCCCGGCGGGCGCCGGCGGGCAAGCCAGCCCGTAGCGCCCTCCCAGCAGATGTCCGGTGGGCGAGGCGGGGGAGACGATCAGCACCGCGTACGACCCCTTCGCGGCGAGCCGCGCGGCGAGCGCGTCCAGGTGCAGCTCCTGCGGTGCGGTGAAGTCCCCTGCGCTTTCGGGAAGTTGGACCAGCAGACCGCCGCCGTCCAGCACACCGTCCGCCACCGCGTCCGGGTCGGCGGAGAGCAGCCTCAGGTCGGACGGGGCGAGCCGGGTGACCCGGCCCCGGGTGAGGACTCCGGTGCCCGTCCGGCCGCCGGGCTCCGCCGCCTCCGGTACGGGGTTCCCGGCGCCGGACGCCATGTCGCGTACGGCGGTGGTGACCTCGTCCAGCAGGCAGAGCCCGGTGGTGAGGCGGCCCGTGCCGGGCGGCCCGCCCAGCACCAGCACCCGGCGCCCGCGCAGCACTCGCTTCAGCGTGGGGTAGCCCGCCGGGGCCCGGTAGACCTGGCGCAGCCGGTCCAGTTCGTCCTCGGGCACGTCCCCGAAGACCGGCGCCGCCGTGTCCCGGGCGCCGACGTACACATCGCCGAAGTGCGCGCGGTCGAAGTTGGTCCGGTCGAAGACGCTGCTGTTGCCCCGGATCTCGAACCGGGCCTGCGCGGCCCGCTGGACCCGGGCCGCCGTGCGTGCCTCACCGGGCACCCCCGAGTCGGCCAGCGGGTCCCGGGTCGCTTCCCGGAAACGCTCCTCCTGGCGGTCCCGCCGCTCCCCGCGCTCCGCCTCGTCCGCCCGATCCCGGCCGCCGCCGTCCGGCCCCGCCTCCCCGTCGGCGTCCCTGCCGGAACCCTGGCCGGGCCGCCGTTCGCCGTCCTGCCACGCCGGTTCGTCCCCGGCCCGCCACTGGTCCGGTCCGCGGGACGCGCCCCCACCGTCGGCTCCGGAGCCCTCGGCGCCCCCGTACTCGCCGTCGTCACTCAACGTGCCTCCCCCGTATGGCCGTTGCCGTCCCCCGTGCGCCGGCCGCCGTTCGGGGCGTTGCGGTCGCCGGCCCGTCGGCCGTCGTCGGGCGTGGTGCCGTCCGTCGCCACTCGGCCTCCGTGCGCCCTGTTGCCGCCGGTCGGCCAGTCCTCCTCGGCCGTGTTCGCGCCGCCCCCGAAGTGGACCGGTCCCTGGAAGGTCGCGCGGTCCTGGACGACGCTGGTGCCGCCCTCCACTTTGATGTCCCAGTGGGCACCGGAACCGGTGTCCACCGGCCACGCCTCCGTCCCGGGCGCCCGGAGATCCCCGTCGGCGGGGGATCGGCCGGCCGGGGCCGGGACCGGGGCGGCATGCCCCGGGTCCCTCCCCGGTGGGCGGCCCTCCGCCTCGGTTCCCGTGGACGCGCCACCGCCGTTCTCCCCCGAAGACGCGTCCACGGGAAGCGTGTCGAACCCTTCGTCACCCGGCACCCGGGGCCGGGCCTCGCCCGGCACGTGGAACCACGCGGTGACCGGGCCCTCCTTCAGCGCGACCCGGGCCGGGCGGTACGCGGAGGGCTCCACGAACCGCCCACCGTGCCGGACCACTTCGTGGTGCAGCGAGTCGGAGACCACGAGGACCAGATCGCGCCCCGAGTGCTCCAGTACCGTCCGCGTCACCGGCGAGTCCGCCAGTCGGCAGACCAGGTCCATCGCATGGCCCGACAGCCCCTCCTCGTCGTGCTCCACCGGACCCACGTGCAGTCCGACGCGCAGCCCGAGCCGGCGTGCCAGGTCCTCGTTCCCCGCCCGCTGCCGCTGGTGCATCTCGGCCAGCCAGGTGCCGAGCAGCCGGACCGGCGGGATGCGCGCGTCCACGGCGGCGATGAACCCGTCCCCCCGGTCCTCCAGGTGGAGCATGGACTTCGCCACGCCTGCCGCCGCGAAGGACGCGTGGGCCAGGTCGTAGATCCGTGCGCGCATCCGTCGCTTCGCGCCGTCGAGGTAGCTGCCCGATCCCCGGGTGTCCACGCTCATCAAGGTCTTGTAGACGGCTCCGTCAGCCATCTGCCCACCCCCTGTCGTGCAGTGACCGACCGTCAGCATGGCGGCTCGCGCTGGCTCGCGATGTGGTCGTTTACACATCCGGTGGCAGCACATGGATCGCGCGCCGAAAACGCGCGCCTCGCAAGCTGTTCCGCGCTGCGTCCCGCACTTCAACACAACCCCGCGCAACCCTTGACAGACGCATATTCAAACGGTTTTGAGCAGAGGTATCCGCTGAGGGGAGTGGGGCTGACGGTCGTGCGAAAAACCGCTCAGGGAGCCGGGAACCCGATGTTCCCGCCGGCCGCCAGCAGGCGCAGCGCGTCGTGGTCGATCAGCTCGATGCGGCGGGGCCGGGTCCGGACGACACCGGCGGCCCGCAGCAGCCGCAGCGACTTGGCGACCGCCTCGCGGGTGGCGCCCACGGCGTCCGCGAGATCGTGCTGGGCGAACTGCGCGAGCACCGGGAACTCGTCCCCGGGTCCGTCCGTGTCCCGCGTGCCCGCCGGACCGGAGGCCGCCCGCTGGAGTTCCCCCAGCTCCAGCAGCCGCCCGGCCACCCGCTGCATGACGGTCAGGGAGGCGAGCGTGCGCCGCTCCTCGTCGGCGGTGCGCAGCCGGGAGACGAGCTGGGCCATGAGCAGCGCCGACACCTCCGGGTCACGTCCGGCGAACGCGCGGAACCGGGCGCCGGGCACCACCAGGGCACGTACCGGACCGAGCGCGGTGACGGAGGCGCTGCGCGAGATCCCGCCCAACGCGGCCATCTCGCCCACGAGTTCGCCGCGCCGGCGCAGCGCCAGGATCAGCCGGGCCGAGGACCGGTCGGTCGCCGTGGACACCACGGCCCACCCCGCCAGCAGCACCAGCACATGGCTGCTGTCGTCCTGCTCCAGCAGCAGATGTTCGTCCGTCCGGAAGGTCCGCTCGGCACTGATCCGGAACAGATCCTTCCGTGCTTCGGCGCCGAGGACATCGAGAAACGTGCGGTCCTGCACCACCAGGGCCATGAATCCGTCGCTTCCGGCAGAGGCCGGGAGAGGTCCGGCCGAGGGGCCCGAGAGAGGATGAATCGGATGGGCCTGCCACTGTACCCGCGCCCCCGCCCGGAAGGGCCGTCTCAGCGGACCTCGCCGGACCTCGCCCGGTCCGGCCTCACCCGTGCGCGTCACGACGCCGCCCCCCGGCGCGCCACCCCGGCGACCGCGTCCGTCCGACGCAGGGTGGGCGGCGCGGGAGGTCCTCGTACGCGGATGTGCGCCGAACACAGGAGCCGTGCCCCCATGACCGATGCCCACGGGCTGTTCGGCGATCAGCTCGGACCGCACTTCCTCACCCCGGTGACGACGGCCCGGACCGGGACGCGCCGGTGGTGATGGTCGAGGCGCGGTCGGTGTTCCGGCGGCACCGGTTCCCCACCCGTTTCGTGGGTCGTGTGGAGCGGACGTCTACGCGGCCAGAGGCTTCCGCGGGTCAACGCCCGCGATCGCAGGAGACCGCGCGCGTCGGAGCGCGGCTCATTCTCCCCGGATTCTCCCCAGTGGCCTGGAAGCATCGACGGAGCCTGCGATCCGAGCCGCGCCCACTCACGGGAGTGCCTCCCGGGACGGTTGCTCAGAGCCAGTCCTTCCGCTTGAAGATGACGTACAAACTGGTACAGACGGCAGCCATCAGGACGATCGCGAAGGGGTACCCAAGTACCCAGTGCAACTCCGGCATGTGGTCGAAGTTCATTCCGTAGATCGTCCCGACCAGAGTCGGGGCGAACAGGATCGCCGCCCACGACGAGATCTTCTTGATCTCCTCGTTCTGTTCGAAGCCTGCCTCCGCCAACGCCCGCATCTCGGCGTTCTGTTGCTGGGTGACGAGGGTCGCGTTGACGGTGAGGATGTCGGTGAGGGCCTGGCGGAATCCGTCGACCCGCTCGCTGGTGTGCGTGACGTGGTCGGCGACGTCGCGCAGGTAGCGCTGGAGCTCCTCGTCCGTGCGGTACTTGGCGAAGCCGGCCATCAGGCTGTGCAGCATGCCGACGAGCGGGCGGGTGGCACGCTGGAACTCGACCATCTCGCGGGAGAGTTCGTAGATGCGGCGGGACACCGCGGGGTCGCCGCGGAAGACCTCGGTCTCGATCTCGTCGATGTCGTTCTGGACGCCGAAGACCACCGGGACGTAACCGTCGACGACGGAGTCGAGGATCGCGTAGAGGACGGCCTCCGGGCCGAGCCTCAGCAGTTCCGGGCTGCCCTCCATGCGCCTGCGCACCGCCGAGAGGTCCGGTGCCGCGCCGTGCCGGACCGTGATCACGAAGTCCGGCCCCACGAACACGTGCAGCTCGCCGAAGTCGACCTCCTCGGCCGCGTCCAGATAGCGGGCGGCGCTCAGGACGACGAAGAGCGTCTCCCCGTACCGCTCCAGCTTCGGACGCTGGTGCGCCTCCATCGCGTCCTCGACGGCCAGCGGATGCAGGTCGAACTCGGCCGCCAGTGAATGGAGTTCGGCCGCAGTCGGACGGGCCAGGCCGATCCACGCCATGCCGTCCGGCTGCTCGCGCAGTTCACGGAAGGTCTCGGCCAGCGACCCGGGCGCCGACACCCGTACCCCGTCGCGGTACAGCGCGGACTGGACGACGCTGGCTACCTCGGCGGGCTCGGGCGCGGGAGGCGCTTCGTGCGGTGCCGCGGGCCGCGGGGGCGGCGCGGACGGCGGGGTCAGGGCCCGCCGCCAGAGAGATCTCCGTGCGGCCTTCGCGCCCTTCCGTCCCCCGGGGCCCCCGGAGTCTCCGGGCCCCTTCGCCTCCGTGGAGCCGTCCGTGTCCCCCGTGCCCCGCCGGTTCTCCGAGGCGGGGCGGGCGCGTCGCTCGGACATCGCGGCTGCCTCCAGGGTCGAACGTACGTCTGCGCGATCTCCGAGCAGGATATACGGGGCAAACGGTCCGCGTACCGCCGTCCGGACGGGACCGGGTGAGTCCTGCCGGACGCGCCGGGTGAGAGGTGCCGGGCGGGACCGGATGGGAGTTGCGGACAGAAGGTGTCCGCGAGCGGCGTTAGCGTGCCGGTCATGACGAAGACGACCGCGACGGCCCCCGTGCTCGGCACCCGCGCCCTCAACCGCGCGACCCTCGACCGTCAGCTCCTGCTGCGCCGCACCCCGATGTCCGCGACGGCCGCCGTCGGGCACCTCCTCGGCCTTCAGGCGCAGAACACGAAGCCCCCGTACTACGCCCTCGCGGCCCGCCTGGACGGCTTTCGGCCCGGGGACCTGTCGGCGGCCATGGACGCACGCGAGGTCGTCCGGATCGTCACCATGCGCTCCACCATCCACACGCACACCGCCGACGACGCCCTCACCCTGCGCCCGCTGGTGCAGGCCGCCCGCGACCGGGAGCTGGTCCACTTCCGCGAGGGGCTCGCCGGCGTCGACCTGGACCGGCTCGCCGCGATCAGCCGTGAGCTGGTGGAGGCCGAACCGCGCACCATGAAGGAGCTCCGGGAGGCACTGCTCGCCCAGTGGCCGGACGCCGACCCGTTCGCCCTCTCCATCGCGGCCCGCTGCACCCTGCCCCTCGTCCAGGTCACCCCGCGCGGTCTGTGGGGCCGCAGCGGCCAGGTCGCCCTCACCACCGCCGAGCACTGGCTGGGCCGTCCCGCCGAACCCGCCCCCGCGCCCGACGCGACCGTGCTGCGCTATCTCGCCGCTTTCGGCCCCGCCTCGGTCAAGGACATGCAGACCTGGGCCGGCCTGACCCGGCTCCGTGAGGTCTTCGAGCGGCTCCGGCCCGGTCTGACGGTGTTCCGCGACGAGAACGGAGCGGAACTCTTCGACCTGCCCGACGCGCCCCGGCCCGGCCCGGACACCCCCGCGCCGCCCCGCTTCCTGCCCGAGTTCGACAATCTGCTGCTGTCCCACGCCGACCGCTCCCGCGTCGTCCCCGCGGACCTCAAGGGGCGTACCTGGCGGGGCAATCAGGCGTACCGCACCCTGCTCGTCGACGGATTCGTGTCCGGCCTGTGGAAGCTGGAGGAGGGCGCGCTGGTCGTCGAACCCTTCGGCCGGCTCAGCAGGGCGCAGCGGGACGAGGTCACCGCGGAGGGGGAGCGGATGCTCACCGTGATGCACGGCGGCGAGGGGTACGACATCCGGTTCGGCACGGTCGCGCTGCCGTGAGATGCCGGCGGACGGGGCGCGTCGCGGGGAAGCCGTCCGCCGGCAGGCAGAGGGACGTGCAGAGGCACGTGCTCTTGGATGAGGGGCGTTGCGGACCGCTCGTGGAGGCTCGCAACGCCCCTCGGCTTTTACCTGAGGGGTACTCAGGAGATCATCGTTTCCTACGAGTTGACCTGTTCCGTCACCAGGCTGGAGAACGTCGTCAGGCGGGTGTAGACCCCCGGGTAGCCGGGCTCCGCGCAGCCCTCGCCCCAGGAGGTGATGCCGGCCAGCACCCCGCCGATGAGCAGCGGGCCGCCGCTGTCGCCCTGGCAGGTGTCGACGCCGCCGGCGGCGTAGCCGGCGCAGACCATGTCGGATGCCACGAAGGTGGAGCCGTACGAGGCGGCGCAGCTGGAGTCGGACACGGTCGGGACGGTCGCGGTGCGGAGCTGGTTGGAGGAGGCGCCGTTCTCCGAGGTGGTGCCCCAGCCGACGATGCGGGCCGTGGTGCCGGCCGCGTACAGGCCGGTGTCCGAGCCGGAGACGTACCGTGCCGGGGTGTACGGCATCGACGTGGACAGGGTCAGCACGGCCACGTCGTCGCCGTCGGTGGCGTCCGTGTAGTCGGGGTTGATCCAGATGTCGCTGACCTTGCTGACGGTGCCGTCCGTGCCGTTGAGGAACGTCCTCCCGCCCACCACCCGGATGCTGCTGGTGGTCTCGCCCGCCATGCAGTGGGCGGCGGTCACGACCTTGTCGGCGGCGACGAGGGTGCCGCCGCAGAACTGGTTCTGCCTGGCGTCGGTGATCTGCATCATGAACGGGTACGCGGTCGTCGTGGTCGTCGTGCCGCCGACGATGGGCTGGGGAACGGCTGCGGCGGACGGGGAGCCGAGCAGCGTGGTCGCGGCGGCTGCGGCGGTCGCCGCACACAGGGCGGCGCTCTTCTTGACGCGGTTGAGCCCGAACATCGGTCTCCTTGAAAGTTGCCGGTGGGGGGACGCGCGGGTGTGTGTGGGGGAGTCACGACGCCTCTGGATGGGGTGTCGTAGGGCCCGAGCGAGCGGCATGCCCACACGCTAGGGGGTGTGACCGCTCTCTCCCAATGAGGGAACCCCCTAGTGGAGACGGGGGAGGGAAAACCCTTGCACGGCACGGGCCGTGTTTGACGAGGGCGCCGTCCGGTTGGTCCCGGCCCGGGGGCCTCGCCCGTCCGGCGCACGTTCACCCGAAGGAGTCACCCAGCAGCCATACCGTCCTGGCCCGGAGCTCTACCGGTGTCGGCCGGAGCGTCACCGTTCCGGCCCGCAGTCTCACCGGTCCGGCCGCTCCCCGCGCGGTCCGTGTCACCGTTTCGGCCCGCACCGCTTCACGGCCGTCGGCCGGGGGAGCGTCAGTCGGGCCTGCGTTCCGCCGCCAGCCGCACGATGTCCACCCGCGACCGTATCCCCAGCTTCCGGTACACCCGGGTGAGCGTGGCCTCCACGGTCTTGACGCTGATGAACAGGCGCCCGGCGATCTCGCGGTTGGTGGCGCCCTCCATGACCAGAGCGGCGACCTGACGCTCGGTGGCCGCGAGGGTGTCGAGGGCCGCGGGGGCGAGGGGCGGCGCGGCCGGAGGGCGCGCGGTCGCCGTCTCGACCTGCCGGAGCCAGGGCAGCGCACGGCACCGGCGGAACAGACGGGCCGCCTCGTCGTAGGAGGTGGGTCCCGGCCCGGGCGTTCCCCCTGCCCGGGCGGATCCGGGAGCGTGGGGGAGGGCACGCAGCCCGGCGAGGGCGTAGGCGGCGCGGGCCTCCTCCAGGCCGTAGCCCAGCTTGCCGAGGCGGTCCTGCGCGGAGGCCAACTGACGCTCCGCCGGCCCCTGTTCGCCGCGTGCGGCCCGCACCAGCGCCTCGGCGCGGTCGAGCACGGCGAGTACGCTCTCACGTTCCAGCCGCAGCGCGCGCCTGCGGGTCACGTCGATGACGTCCTGCGCCTCGGCGGTCTCGCCGATCCTGACCAGGGCCTCGGCGAGGTCCCCGTGCCAGCGGCCCCGGGCGGGGTCGATGACACCGAGGCTCTCCTCCAGCTCGCGGACCCGGCGCAGGGAGCGGACCGCGGCCGACGCGTCCCCGGCGACGAGCTGGGCGTGCCCGAGGGCGCCCAGGGCGCGCGAGAGGTAGACCAGGTCGCCGTCCTCCTCGGCACGGTCCACGGCCTCGTGGGCGAGCGAGAGCGCCCGGCCCACGTCACCGCCGGCCGCCTCGGCGAGCGAGGTGAACATGGCCGTGGCGGCCTCGCCGATGCCGGTGTCGCGGGCCAGCCGAAGGCTCTCCCGGGCCAGGTCGAGAGCGCGGCCGCAGTGACCGGAGCGCAGTTCGGTCTCGGCGAGGCCGCGCAGGAAGTGCAGTTCGCTCTCGACCATGCCGCGCCGCTGCACCTCGCGCAGCAGCGCGGTGATGGCCGTACGGGCCTCGGCGAGGCGGTCGCCCATGATGAGCCAGCGGAAGCGGGCGGCTCCGGCCCCGTTGTGGTCGCAGGCGACCCGCGGGTCCTGCGGCTCGCGCATCGCCCGCTGGATGGTCGAGGGCGCGTCCGGGTGCCCCATCAGGGTCTCCATCTGCGCCTGGAAGCCGAGTGCGAGGAGTTCGGTGCGCCGGTCGCCGGCGCGCGCCGCGAGCCGCGCGGCCCGGGCGGCCTCCTCACGGGCCTTGGTCATCTCGCCGTCCATCAACAGGGCCCGCCAGGCGAGCTGGTAGCGGACGAGGGCGACCAGGCCGGGGTCGTCGCCCGCGTCGGCGAGCGCCTGGGGGAAGACGGCGTCGATCTCGGCCATGGCCTGTCCGGCCGAGTCGACGACGACCATCCAGGCCCGGACCCGTTCGGCGGGGGCGGTGGCTCGTGACAGCACCTGGCGGGCGATGTCCCGGGCGAGGTCCGTCTCCCCGGCGGTCAGCGCGTCCTCGGCCGCCTGGAGGCGCCGTTCGTCCGGGCCCGGCCGGGCGCCGGCCGGTGTGTGCCGGGCGGCGAGCAGTCCGAGCCCGACGGCGACGGAGGGGGCGCCGCGGTCACGGGCGACGGCCGCGGCCTCGCCGAGCCGGGCGGCGACCGCGGGGTCCGTGCCGGTGGTGGCCAGCGCGAGGTGCCGGGCCCGCTCGATGGGATCGGAGGCCGCGCGGGACAGGGCGGAGTGCGCGGCGCGCCGCTCCTGCGCGTCGGCCTCCGCGTACAGGGCGGCGGAGACCAGGGGATGCGCGAAACGGATGCCCGGTGTCTCGCGTTCTGTGGCGAGAAGTCCGAGGGCGGCGGCCGAGGCCGTCTCCGCCTCCGCGTTCTCCCGGCCCGCGGCATGCAGCAGGGCCAGCGTCGGACGGGCTCCCGCGCTCACCACCAGCAGGGTGCGGCGGGCCTCGGCGGACAGCATGTCCAGGCGGCTGAGGACGAGCGCGCGCAGTGACGTCGGTACGGGGAGCGGCTCGCCGGGACTCGGCCGGGTCGGGGACTCGGCGAGGGCGCGGCCCAGCTCCAGCGCGAAGAGCGGATTGCCGCCGCTGGTGCGGTGGATGTCGCGCACGGTGGAGCGGGGCAGCCCGGTGTAGCCGCGCTGTCCGAGGAGTTCGGCCACCTGGGCGCGGGCCAGCGGGGCGACCCGCAGGGCCAGGGTCTCCGGGACAGACGCGCGTAGAAAG
The DNA here is from genome assembly GCF_036063235.1 of Streptomyces sp. NBC_00386. Classification (NCBI taxonomy): domain Bacteria; kingdom Bacillati; phylum Actinomycetota; class Actinomycetes; order Kitasatosporales; family Streptomycetaceae; genus Streptomyces; species Streptomyces sp. NBC_00386. The sequence goes on along the minus strand of NZ_CP107950.1, from coordinate 2,227,195 downwards.
CGGTCGTGGTCCTGCGCCTGCGGTTCGGTCTCCGTACGGACGGCGCACAGCATGCGGACCGGTGTGCCGCCCAGCCTGCGGGCGGCGAAGCCGAGGAGTTCGGCACTGGCCGGGTCGAGCCACTGGAGGTCGTCGGCGACGATCAGCACCGGCCCGCGCGCGGCGAGGGCGCGGAACGCCGACAGCACCGCGAGCCGCAGTGCCAGGCCGTCGCGCTGGAGGGTGGACTCACCGCGTCCGGTGAGCGCCGACTCCAGGGCGGTGCGCTGCGGGGCGGGCAGCCGGTCGGCTATCTCGTCGACGACCAGACCGAGGAGGTCGGCCAGCGCGAGGAAGGGGAGATGGGATTCGGACTCGGTGGCCGAGCAACGCAAGACGGTCCGCGCCGATTCGGCGTATTCGGCGGCCAGTGCCCGCAGGACGGTCGATTTTCCTATTCCCGCCGGCCCGTGCACGAGGACACTGCCACCGCCGGACAGCTGCTCTCGTGCCACCGCGAAGAGTTCGTCCCGGCCGATGACCAGGTCGGGGCGCGGTCTCGCAGGTTCCCTGAAGTCCCCTCGCACGGTCACCGCTCCCCTCGTGTGTCGTGTCCTGGCCAATATTAGGCAACGTCTCTTTGAATTTCGGACAGTCCGGGTGGTGAGGGAAATAACAGATGGTACGCATACGTCATTTCACGGTCCGGACGATTGAATGGAGGGTGCCGAAGCGGGCGGCGCGCTAAGGCAGCACCCCGGCCCGGCGCGCGGCGACGACCGCCTCCAGACGAGTGTGCGCGCCGAGCCTGCGCATCGCCGAACGCAGGTACCCCTTCACGGTCTCCGGACGGAGCCCGAGCCGCTCGGCCGCGGCCGCGTTGGTCGCCCCCGCCGCGACACAGGCGAGGACGTCCACCTCGCGCGGAGCCAGTCCGACATCCCACGGCACCCCCGCGGACGGAGCCGCCGCGTCGGCCAGCCGGCCGCACACGGAGAGCAGTTCGGCCCGCAGCCGGTGGTCGGCGATCCGCGGCGCCAGCGCCCGCAGTGTCCCGTGCGCCTCGCGCACCTCCTCCCAGGCCGCGTCCTTCGTCGCTTCCGTCGCCGGGCCGGGCGCGCGGACGACATCCAGCAGATCGCGTGCCGCGTCCCGGACGACCAGCGCCTGTTCCACGTCCCGGGCCGCGGCGACAGCCGCTTCCAGCGTCCGGTCACCCAGCGGCTGGGCCGTCCTCAGGGCGCCGTACAGCACACCGCGCACCCGGCGCCGTACGACCACGGGAACCGCGAGGACGGAACACAGCCCCTCCGTCGCCACCGCCCTGTCGTACTCGTGGCTGATCTGCCGCGAGGCCGGATAGTCGCTCACCGCGCAGGGCCGGGCGAGGGCCACCGCCTTGCCGCCCAGGCCGTTGCCCGACGAGACCGCGAGCGCGCTCAGCGCGGGCGTCGCCGTACCGCTCAGCTCGCTGATGCGCACCAGCCGCCCGCCGGAGTCGACCAGGCCGCCGAAGGCCACCGGCAGCCCCGTGGCACGGCGCAGCCGCACCAGCGCGGCGCGTACTTCCACCGACTCGGCCGTGTCTGCTGCCACCTGCTCTCCCCTTCGTCGCGGCCTACCCCCGTTCGGGGGTGGTGAGACCTGCATCACGGAATACACGATGGTAGGCGGCGGTCCGGCAACGAGGAGGACACATGACGGCGACGACAGGCGGGGCGGACGAGTTCCGCGCCGCGCGGGACTTCCTGCTGGAGCACCGAGCGGACTACACCACGGCGTACGAGGGCTTCCGCTGGCCCCGCCCGGAGCTCTTCAACTGGGCCCTCGACTGGTTCGACGCCATCGCGCGCGACAACGACCGCACCGCCCTGCACATCGTGGAGGAGGACGGGGAACGTGTCGAGGTCTCCTTCGCCACGATGTCCGAACGCTCGAACCGGGTGGCCAACTGGCTGCGCGAGCGGGGCGTGGGGGCCGAGGACCGCGTCCTCGTCATGCTCGGCAACCAGGTCGAGCTGTGGGAGACGGCCCTCGCCGCGATGAAACTGCGTGCCGTCGTCATCCCGGCCACCCCGCTGCTCGGCCCCGCCGACCTGGCCGACCGGGTCGGACGCGGCCGGGTACGGCACGTCGTCGCGCGGGCCGAGGACACCGCGAAGTTCGACGCGGTGCCGGGCGACTACACCCGTATCGCGGTCGGCGGCGCACGCCCCGGCTGGCAGGCGTACGAGGAGACGGCCGCCGCCGGCGCCGCCTTCGAGCCCGACGGCCCCACCCACGCGGACGACCCCCTGATGCTCTACTTCACCTCGGGCACCACGGCGCGGCCCAAGCTGGTGGAGCACACCCACGTCTCGTACCCCATCGGCCATCTGGCCACCATGTACTGGATCGGGCTGAAGCCCGGGGACGTCCATCTGAACATCTCCTCACCCGGATGGGCCAAGCACGCCTGGTCGAATCTCTTCGCACCGTGGAACGCGGAGGCGACCGTCTTCCTGTACAACTACACGCGCTTCGACGCGGGCCGTCTGATGGCCGAGATGGACCGGGCCGGCGTCACCACCTTCTGCGCCCCGCCGACCGTGTGGCGCATGCTCATCCAGGCCGATCTGAGCCTGCTGCGGACCCCGCCGCGCGAGGTCGTCGCCGCGGGCGAGCCGCTGAACCCCGAGGTCATCGAGCAGGTCAGGCGCGCCTGGGGCGTCACCGTCCGGGACGGCTTCGGGCAGACGGAGACCGCCGTCCAGGTGTCCAACGGCCCCGGCCAGCCGCTCAAGACCGGCTCCATGGGCCGCCCCAGCCCCGGCTTCCGCGTCGAGCTGCTCGACCCGGTCTCGGGCGCGCCCGGTGCCTCGGAGGGCGAGATCTCCCTCGACCTGTCCGAGCACCCCGTGGGCCTGATGACCGGCTATCACGGCGACCCCGACCGTACGGCGGAGGCGATGGCGGGCGGCTACTACCGCACCGGGGACATCGGCTCGCGCGACGCCGACGGTTACATCACCTACGTCGGCCGCGCGGACGACGTGTTCAAGGCCTCCGACTACAAGATCTCGCCCTTCGAGCTGGAGAGCGCGCTCCTGGAGCACGAGGCGGTCGCCGAGGCCGCCGTGGTCCCGGCCCCCGACGAACTGCGCCTGGCCGTCCCGAAGGCGTACATCGTCCTCGCGGCCGGGTACGAGCCCGGCCCCGACACCGCCAAGGTCCTCTTCGAGCACGCGCGCACGGTGCTCTCGCCGTACAAGCGCATCCGCCGCCTGGAGTTCGGCGAGCTGCCCAAGACCGTCTCCGGCAAGATCCGCCGGATCGAGCTGCGCGAGGCCACGGCCGCCGGCTCGGACGCCGAGTACCGCGAGGAGGACTTCCGGTGAGTGAACTGTCGTACGCGCACGGGACGGGCGGCACGGCGCTGCTCGGCGACACCATCGGGGCCAACCTCGACCGTGCCGTCGCGGCCTGGCCGGACCGGGAGGCGCTGGTCGACGTGCCCTCGGGCCGGCGCTGGACCTACGCGCAATTCGGCGCCGACGTGGACAAGTTGGCGTACGCACTGCTCGCGACCGGAATCGCCAAGGGCGACCGGGTGGGCATCTGGGCGGTCAACTGCCCGGAGTGGGTGCTCGTCCAGTACGCCACCGCCCGCATCGGCGCGATCATGGTGAACATCAATCCGGCGTACCGCACCCACGAGGTGGAGTACGTCCTGAACCAGGCCGGGATCTCGCTCCTCTTCGCCTCCCTCAGCCACAAGAGCAGCGACTACCGGGCGATGGTCGAGGAAGTACGCCGCAGGTGCCCGCAGTTGAGGGAGACCGTGTATCTCGGCGACCCGAGCTGGGACGCGCTGCTGCGGCGCGGGACCCCCGACCTGTACGAGGACTTCCACGCCCGCGCGAGCGAGCTGTCCTGCGACGACCCCATCAACATCCAGTACACCTCGGGCACGACGGGCTTCCCCAAGGGAGCCACGCTCTCCCACCACAACATCCTCAACAACGGCTACTTCGTGGGTGAGTCGATCGCCTACTCCGAGCAGGACCGGGTCTGCATCCCCGTGCCGTTCTACCACTGCTTCGGCATGGTGATGGGGAATCTGGCCGCCACCTCGCACGGCGCGTGCATGGTCATCCCCGCGCCGTCGTTCGACCCGGCGGCCACGCTGACGGCCGTCCAGCAGGAGCGGTGCACCTCGCTCTACGGCGTACCCACCATGTTCATCGCGGAGTTGAACCTCCCCGACTTCGCGTCGTACGACCTGTCCACCCTGCGCACCGGCATCATGGCGGGCTCGCCCTGCCCGGTCGAGGTGATGAAACGGGTGGTCGCCGAGATGCACATGGAAGAGGTGTCCATCTGCTACGGCATGACGGAGACCTCGCCCGTCTCGCTCCAGACCCGCCGGGACGACGACCTGGAACACCGCACGGGCACGGTCGGCCGGGTCCTGCCGCACCTGGAGGTGAAGGTCGTCGACCCCGTGGACGGGGTGACCCGGCCGCGCGGCAGGGCCGGGGAGCTGTGCACCCGCGGCTACAGCGTGATGCTCGGCTACTGGAACGAGCCGGAGAAGACCGCCGAGGCCGTCGACGCGGGGCGCTGGATGCACACGGGCGACCTGGCCATGATGCGCGAGGACGGGTACGTCGAGATCGTCGGCCGCATCAAGGACATGATCATCCGGGGCGGCGAGAACATCTATCCGCGAGAGATCGAGGAGTTCCTGTACGCCCACCCGAAGATCGCCGACGTCCAGGTGGTCGGCATTCCCCATGAGCGCTACGGCGAGGAAGTGCTCGCCTGTGTCATCCCGCGCGATCCGGCCGAGCCCCTCACCCTGGACGAGCTGCGCGCCTTCTGCGAGGGCCGGCTGGCGCACTACAAGATCCCGAGCCGGCTGCGCATCCTGGAGACCTTCCCGATGACGGTCTCGGGGAAGGTACGGAAGATCGAACTGCGGGAGACGTACGCCGAGTAGGCGCCCGGAGCGCTCTCGCGCCGCGTGGGCGCCCGGGGCGCTCGTGCCGCTGTCCCGGCCGTGCGCGTGCCACCCGTGCCACCCGTGCCGCCCGTGCCCGCGTCCGGTGGTCAGTCCGTGACGGCGATGAGTTCGTCGGCCGGGCTGTTCACCGGCTGGGGCGTGCCCGTGAGGTCCAGGACGAAGAGGGGGACGCCGAGGGTGTCGGCGCGGGCACGGGCGTCCTCGGCGTACCCGGCCAGGGAGAAGAAGACGCAGTCCGCCGACTCCGTCATGGCGGTCAGCCACAGACACTCCACGTCGCGCAGCGAGGCCGGCCGCACGGTGGGGTCCACCTGGGCGAGGATGCCGCGCGCGGCGAGCCCGATTCCGGACGGGGGCCGCTGGTCCGCGCGCCGGATGTCGCGGTAGCCGAGCCAGCCCAGATACAGCGCGGCGGCGGTGACGGCGTCGCGCGCGGTGCGGATGGTGACCGGCCGGAACGTCGGCCGGCCCACCCGCGCCCCCTCCCCGGAGCCCCGCCCGCCGTCCGCCCCGGCGCCCTGGTCCCCGCCCCCGGCGGTGTCCCGTGACGCGTCGGCCTCGGCTTGGCCCCCGTTCCGGTCGCCGCCCCGGGACGTGGCGGTCCCGGCATCCCGGCCGGGCTTCCGGGGCCGGACGGTGGCCCGGGGCGCATCGATCCCCGTTTTCCCTTCCGGTTCCCCGGAGGCGACGGGATCCTCGCCCTCGCCGCGGGGTTCCGGGTGGGCCGGGGTGGGGTCCGTGCCGTGGGACTCCGGGTGGGCCGGGGTGGGGTCCGTGGGGTTCGGCGGGCGGGCGGGTCGCGTCGCGCCGGCCGCCCGCAGCGGGATCCGCAGCGTCGTTCCGCAGGGGCAGCCCACCTCGGGCTGCGGCCACTGGGTCTCGCGGCCGCAGGCGTCGCACCGGACCGTGGTCCATTCGTCGTCCCACGCGCGGTGGGTGACGGGGGCCGGTTCCGCGTGGCGGTCGAGCGGGGCCGTCACGGGCGATCCGCACACACAGGGGTAGGACGGGGCCGCGTACAGGTGCTCGCGGCGGCAGGCCGGACACCGCACCGGCACGCTCTCGGCCATGGACCGCTCCAGAAGCTCACATCGGGTTTCGGCGCGTCCATCGTCCTCCTGCCGGGCGGCGTCCGGCAGCGAAACGCCGCGACGCGCGCCGGCCCGGTACGGCGTACCGCCCACCGTTGACACTCCCTGTCCCGACGCCTACATTGCTTCCAGATAGTAGAAGTTAGTTTCCACAATACGGAATAACGAGCTCTCCGCGGGCGCGACGGGAGCGCGAATCCGACAGCCGAAGCAGGAGTACTCCATGGCTCGTATGACCGCTGCCCGCGCGGCAGTCGAGATCCTCAAGCGCGAGGGCGTGACCGACGCGTTCGGTGTTCCGGGCGCGGCGATCAACCCCTTCTACGCGGCGCTCAAGGCGTCCGGCGGGATCAGCCACACCCTGGCCCGGCATGTCGAGGGCGCCTCGCACATGGCCGAGGGCTACACCCGGACGCACCCGGGCAACATCGGTGTCTGCGTCGGCACTTCGGGCCCCGCGGGAACCGACATGGTCACCGGTCTCTACTCCGCGAGCGGCGACTCGGTGCCGATCCTGTGCATCACCGGCCAGGCGCCGACCGCGGTGATCCACAAGGAGGACTTCCAGGCCGTCGACATCGCCTCGATCGCGGGGCCCGTCACGAAGATGGCGGTCACCGTGCTGGAGGCCGCGCAGGTTCCCGGCGTCTTCCAGCAGGCCTTCCACCTCATGCGCTCCGGGCGCCCCGGGCCCGTCCTGATCGACCTGCCCATCGACGTCCAGCTCACCGAGATCGAGTTCGACCCCGAGACGTACGAGCCGCTCCGGGCGTACAAGCCCGCCGCGACCCGCGCCCAGATCGAGAAGGCGATCGGGCTGCTGAACGCCTCCGAGCGCCCGCTGATCGTGGCCGGCGGCGGGGTCATCAACGCCGACGCCACCGAACTGCTCGTCGAATTCGCCGAGTTGACGGGCATCCCGGTCGTCCCGACGCTCATGGGCTGGGGCGTGCTGCCCGACGACCACGAGCTCAACGCGGGCATGGTGGGCCTCCAGACCTCCCACCGCTACGGCAACGCGACCTTCCTGGAGTCCGATTTCGTCCTCGGCATCGGCAACCGCTGGGCCAACCGCCACACCGGCGACCTGGACGTCTACACGGCCGGGCGGAAGTTCGTGCACGTCGACATCGAGCCCACCCAGCTCGGGCGGATCTTCGCCCCGGACTTCGGCATCGCCTCCGACGCCAGGGCCGCCCTGGAGCTCTTCGTCGAGGTGGCACGGGAGTCGAAGGCGGCCGGCCGGCTGCCCGACCGCTCGGCGTGGGCCGCCGCCGCGCAGGAGAAGCGGGCCACCCTCCAGCGCCGGACGCACTTCGACGACATCCCGATCAAGCCGCAGCGCGTCTACGAGGAGATGAACAAGGCCTTCGGCCCGGAGACGCGGTACGTCACCACCATCGGCCTCTCGCAGATCGCCGGTGCCCAGATGCTGCACGTCTACCGGCCGCGCCACTGGATCAACTGCGGTCAGGCGGGCCCGCTCGGCTGGACGATCCCGGCCGCGCTCGGCGTCGCCAAGGCCGACCCCGGCGCGCAGGTCGTCGCGCTCTCCGGCGACTACGACTTCCAGTTCATGATCGAGGAACTGGCCGTCGGGGCCCAGCACAGGATCCCGTACGTCCATGTCCTGGTGAACAACGCCTACTTGGGCCTCATCCGGCAGGCACAGCTCGGTCTGGACATCGACTTCCAGGTCAACCTGGAGTTTGAGAACATCAACTCCCCGGAGCTCGGCGTCTACGGCGTCGACCACGTCAAGGTCGTCGAGGGCCTCGGCTGCAAGGCGATCCGGGTCACCGACCCGGGCGAACTCGGCGCCGCCTTCGAACGGGCCAGGAAGCTCGCCGCCGAGTTCCAGGTCCCCGTCGTCGTCGAGGTGATCCTGGAACGCGTCACCAACATCGCCATGAGCAGGACGAACGACATCGGAAACGTGGTCGAGTTCGAGGAGACCGCGACCGAGCCGGGCCACGCGCCCACCGCGATCAGGACACTGAAGGTCTGACGCGGACGTTCGTTACCGGGCCGGACGGCCCCTCCGGGCCGGACGGCCCGTCCCAGGCCGGAAAACCCGTCCGGAGAAGCGGTGCGGCCCCTCCCGGCCGGACAACCCGTCCCAGACCGGACGGCCCGCCCGGGGGAGCGGTGCGGTCCGTCCCGAGTGGTGCGGCCGCCCCGACCGGTGCGGCCCCTCCCGGCAGGTGCGGCCCGTCCCAAGTGGCGGGCCGCCCAGGCGCGTTGTTCCCAGGAGCGGGCGGGTCCGGCATGCTCGCCCCATGCGGATGACCGTCCCCACCCACCTCGGCGACATCGCCGTACGCCGGCTCGACCCCCTCCCCGGCGCCCGGCCGGAGGGAGCCCCGGCCCCGTCCGACGCCCCCGCGCTGCTGCTCCTGCACGCCAACCCCGGGGACGGCCGAGACTTCGACGCCGTGCTGCCCGCCCTCGCCGACCGGTACCGCACGTTCGTCGTGGACTGGCCCGGGTACGGCGGCTCGACCGCCCCGGAACCCGGGCGGGTCACCCCCGAAGGCCTGGTGGAGGTCGCGGAGCGGGTGATCGACGCGCTCCGCGAGGAGCAGGGTGTGCGGGAGGTCGCCGTGCTCGGCAACAGCGTCGGCGGTTACGTCGCCTGCCGTCTGGCCGAGGGCCCCCGTGCCGCGTCGGTCACCGCGCTGATCCTGGTCGACCCGGCGGGCTTCACCCGGCACAGCGCGCTCACCCGCTGGTTCTGCCGCGAGGTGATGGGCCGCCCCGCCCGTGCCCGCCGGCTCGTCGTCCCGCTGGCCCGTGCCTATCTGGGCCGACTGGGCACCCCGAGCGCGCGGGAGACGTACGCCCGTGTGCGCCGGCTGCCGCACGACGAGCGGCGGCTGGCGGTGCACTGCGCGCTCTGGCGCGGCCTCGCCGACCCGGACTTCGGCCTCGCGGACCCCGCCGCCCTCGACCTGCCGATCCTGCTCCTGTGGGGGAGCCGCGATCCCGTCGTCCCCGCGTTCCTCGACGGCCGCCGCGCCCAACGCGCTCTTCCCGCACGGACGTTGAGCGTCCTGCTGCCCACGGCCCACGAGCCGTACAACGAGCGCCCGGGTCTCTTCCTGCGGCATGTCCTGCCGTTCCTGGAGAATCCGCGGGCGGTCACCGCGCGCCGCCTCAAGCCCCCCAGCCGCCCCCGCAGCCGCTGAAGCCGGAACCGTTCCCGGTGGAGCCCCAGGGCAGTCCGCGCTCCTGCCGCCCGCCGCGGCCCCTCGGACACGCAGCAGCGCGACGGTCCGAGGCCCTTGGCCCGACCGCCGCGCTCCCGCTCATGGTGCTACCCCCGTGCCCCCCGTTCGGGACCCGCCGCCCCCGTGCCGGCGGGCCCCGTGTGCCGAGGATGTGCCTTATCCGGCGGCAGGTGAAGCCCCTGGAGCAGTGTTCAGAGGTTGATTTGAGGGTTCCGTAGGCGTCCTACGCCCGCTTGCGTACGGACGGAGCCCGTCCGGCGCCCGTTTCACCGTGCCGGTCAGGGTCCGCGACGCGTGGTTCGGCGCCCACGACGCGCGGCCCTCATTCCTCCGCGCGCCCCGTGTGTCCCGTGTGATCCGTGTGCTCCGAGAGGCCGGGCCAGTCGTCCGGGCCGCCGCCCTGCCACTCGATGATGTCGCTCTCCTCGACCTCGATCGCGTCGAGGTCGACGTCCGCCTGGCGCAGGATCTCGACCACGTCGTCGAGGTGGTACGCGATGCCGAGCACCCGGTCGCCCTCGGTGACCCGCCGCGACCCGTCCAGTGCCGGTGTGTGCACCACGATCCTGGGGAATTCCATGCCGTCAGCCTCCATGGTCCAAGGCTGCTGGCCGCGGCCGCGATCCGCACCCGGAGCCGGCGCCCGGAGCCGGGTTCCCGGTGGGCCGCGGGGCTGGTGCCGTCCGACGGCGCGAGGCTGGGCGCGACAGTACGTTCGCGCCGCCGGACGGGGTCTGTGGGGCCTGGCCGAAGCCACGCTGTGGCCGGAGCCGAGGTGTGGCCGAAGCCGAGGTGTGGCTGGGACCGCGGCGGCCGCGACGGACCGGCGTCACCCTTCCCTCAGGTCGAGAAGGGGAACCGGATCCTTCACCACCGCACTGGCTCGCACGCCGCCGCGGTCCTCACCCTGCCCGCACCGTGTCCGAAGCGGCCACCCCTCATCCGGGCCGTTCGTGACGCGGTCCGGGAGCTCATCTCTCCGGACGCGGATCCGGGCCGCGGCGGCGCCCGGGCGCGACAGGACAGATGTCGGCGCCGCCGCGGCCCGGAAGTTCGAGGTGTCCGCTCAGACCCGGGCGCCGGAGAGGCGTTCGACCGCGCGCAGCAGCGCGGAGTGGTCCAGGCCGCCGTCGCCCTGCGCGCGCAGGCCGGCGACGAGTTGGGCGACCACGGCTCCCACGGGCAGCACGGCGCCCACGGTACGGGCGGCGTCGGTGACGATGCCCATGTCCTTGTGGTGCAGGTCGACGCGGAAGCCGGGCTTGAAGTCGCGGTTCAGGAAGTTGTCCTTCTTGCGGGCCAGCACGGTGGAGCCCGCGAGGCCGCCGCCGAGGACGTCGAGCGCCGCCCTCAGGTCCACGCCGGAACGCTCCAGGAAGACCACGGCCTCGGCGCACGCCTGGATGTTCACGGCGACGATCAGCTGGTTGGCCGCCTTCACGGTCTGGCCCGAGCCGTGCGGACCGCACAGCACGATGGTCCGTCCGAGCGCCTCGAAGAGGGGCTCCGCCTCGTCGAAGGCGCCCTGTTCGCCGCCGACCATGATCGACAGCACGGCCTCTACCGCCCCGGCCTCGCCGCCGGACACCGGGGCGTCCAGGACGCGGACACCCTTCTCGGCGCCGGCCTTCGCGAGGTCCACCGAGGTCCCCGGGGTGATCGAGGACATGTCGATCAGCAGCGTGCCGGGCCGCACGTTCTCCAGGATGCCGTCGGGACCGTACGCGATGGCCTCGACCTGCGGGGAGGCGGGCACCATCGTGATCACCACGTCGGCGTCCCGCACGGCCTCGGCGATCGAACCGGCGGCGGTGCCGCCCGCGGCGGCCAGGCGCTCCAGCTTGTCCCGCTCCAGCGTGTAACCGGTGACGTCGTACCCGGCCTTGATCAGGTTCTCCGACATGGGCGAGCCCATGATGCCGAGCCCGATCCATGCCACCTTGGGGAGGTTGTCGCTCATGAGGGTGCCTCTCTGGGAAATCTGCTGCTTCATCGGGGTGCCGCTCAGCGGGCGGCCCGGGCCACGGCGGGCAGCCAGTCGAAGGCCTGCGCGCTCGGCCGGTCGCCCGGCTTGTACTCCAGGCCGACCCAGCCGGCGTATCCGGCCTCGGCGAGCTGGTCTAGGAGCTCTTCGAGGGGGAGCGAGCCGGTCCCCGGTGCGCCGCGCCCGGGGCTGTCGGCGATCTGCACATGCCCGGTCCGGTCGGCGTAGGCGGCGATCACCCGCGGCAGGTCCTCGCCGTTCATGGCGAGGTGGTAGAGGTCCATGAGGAACCTGGTGTTGCCGAGGCCGGTCGCCGCGTTGACCTTGTCGACGACGGCGATGCCCGCCGCGGCGCTCACCAGCGGATAGTCCGGCGACTCCCGCTCGTTGAGGGTCTCGACGAGGAGGACCGCGCCGATCCGGTCGGCGGCCCGGGCCGCGAGTACCAGGTTCTCCAGCGCGAGCGCGTCCTGCTCCTCCGGGTCCACGCCGTCGACGCGGTTGCCGTACAGGGCGTTGAGCGCCGTGCAGCCCAGCGACCCGGCGAAGTCGGCGGCCACGTCGATGTTGGCCCGGAACCTCGCGGACTCCTCCCCGGGGAGGGAGAGGGCGCCCCGGTCCGGACCGGGCAGCCGTCCGGCGTAGAGGTTCAGCCCTGTCAGCCGGACACCGGCGGCCTCGATCGCCGTTTTCAGGGCGTCGAGCTCGGACCGCCCGGGGGCGGGGGAGTCGACCCAGGGCCACCACAGCTCGACCGCGGTGAAGCCGGCCGCCGCGGCGGCCGCGGGGCGCTCCAGGAGCGGGAGTTCCGTGAAGAGGATCGACAGATTGACGTTGAAGCGCTGGTCCGCGAATCCCATGGGGTCGGCGCTCCCTTCCGTATCGGCGGCCGTGCTGTCGGTCCGGCCGGATGTCGAGGGTTCTTCCGCAGTGGTTCCGCATCGCGAGTGATTCCGTATTGCGGAAACTTGTTTCTGCTCAATGGAAGATTGCCGTCGGGTCGCGAGGGTTGTCAAGGGGGGTCCCGGCGGAAAGCCGTGGCCGTGACCCGCTCCCGCCGCAAGGGGCTTGCCGGGGTGTCCGCGGCGCGCAGTAGGTTGAGCCCGTGCGATTGAGAGTGGAGTTCACGACCGAGCCCTTCGATCTCGACGAGGCGCCCCGGCACGCCCTGGTCGCCCGTGAGGTCATCGAGGCGGCCGAGCTGGACGCCGTGGACGTCGGGCCGTTCGGCAACACGGCGGAGGGCGGGGCGGACGCCGTGCTCGCCGCCGTCGAGGTGCTGCTGCGCCAGGTCCTGGACGCGGGAGCCACCCGGGTCTCGCTCCAGGTGAACGTCGTCGGGGCGACGGGGGAGGGCGATAAGTGACCGGAATCGCGGACGACCCCTTCGTCGCGGCGGTCAAGCCGCTGGTCGACGCCATGGGCGGCGAGATGCTGGCGCCCGAGCTGGCCGGTGTTGACGACGTCGTGCTGTCCTGGGAGGGCGCGGACGTCGTCGCCGTGCGCCTGCCCCAGCTCGCCGACTCGCTCGACCACATCCTGGCCGCCCTGGAGCGCAAGCGGGGCAAGCCGCTCGCGGAGCTCGACCGCAAGGCCAAGCAGGAGATCGTGCGCATACTGGAAGCCCGCGGGGCCTTCTCCGTGCGGCACGGTGTGGAGACCGTGGCGGGCGCGCTCGGCGTGAGCCGGTTCACCGTCTACAACTACCTGAATCGCGAGAAGGGCGTCTGACCGGCGCGAACACGCCTCGGGCGGCAGGTGTCACCGGCCGCCGCCTCGCCGCCGTCCGGACGACCGGGCGGCGGCTTTCGTAACCTCCCGTAACTCGAAGTTTTCAACAAAGTGTTGACGACGGTTCGCCGAGGGCGTTAGCTGTCCGCAGCCCGTCCAGCACACGGCCACGGAGGCTTCCCATGGAGTCGAGCACGGCATCCGGCGGCCTCGCCCGCTTCAACACCCTTGAGGAGTCCGCGGCCTTCGCCGTCCTCCACGAGGTGTGCGCCTCCCGGGCGTGGGCCGAACGGCTGCTCTCCGCCCGTCCCTGCACCACCGCCGAGGACCTGTACGCCGAGAGCGACGCGGCCACCGCGGGCCTCACCGTCGCCGACCTGACAGAGGCGATGGCGGGGCACCCGCCCATCGGACGGCCGAAGCCCGGCGACCCGGCCTCCTCCCGTGAGCAGCGCGGGATGGCCGGTGCCTCCGCGGAGCTCAAGGAGGAGATGCTCGAACTGAACCTGGCCTACCAGGAGAAGTTCGGCCACGTCTTCCTCATCTGCGCCACCGGCCGGACCGGCGAGCAGATGCGCGACGCGCTCAAGGAACGGATCGGCAACCCGGCCGGGCGGGAGCGTGAGATCGTCCGCGTCGAACTGGGAAAGATCAACCGCATCCGGCTCGGCCGTCTCGTGAGGGACCCCGTACAGGAAGAAGAGGCATGAGCACCGACACCACGGCCTCCGTGTCCACCCACATCCTGGACACCAGCGTGGGCCGCCCCGCGCGGGGCGTCGCGGTGCGGCTCGCCGCCCGGGCGGGGCGCGAGGGCGACTGGCGGGCGCTCGGCGGTTCCGCGACCGACGCGGACGGCCGGTGCAAGGACCTTCCGGCGCTGCCGGAGGGCACGACCCATGTACGGCTCGACTGCGAGGTCGAGCGGTACTTCGAGCAGGATCCGGCGACAACGACACAGCGAGCCGATGCGCAGCAGGACGCCCCCGCGAATCGGGACAGCGAGACGTTCTTCCCCGAGGTGACCATCACCTTCGCCGTCAGGCCGGGCGAGCACTACCACGTACCGCTGCTGCTCAACCCGTTCGGCTACTCCGTTTACCGAGGGAGCTAGCAGACATGACCGAACCTTCCCGCCAGGGCCGCCCGGTGCTCCTGGGGCAGAACCAGTACGGCAAGGCCGAGAACCGCGTCGTCAGGATCACCCGCGACGGCGCCACGCACCACATCAAGGACCTGAACGTGTCCGTCGCGCTGAGCGGCGACATGGACGAGGTCCACCTCTCCGGCTCCAACGCGAACGTCCTGCCGACGGACACCACCAAGAACACGGTGTACGCCTTCGCCAAGGAGCACGGCATCGAGTCCGCCGAGCAGTTCGGCATCCATCTCGCCCGGCACTTCGTGACCAGCCAGGAACCGATCCAGCGGGCGCGCGTCCGTATCGAGGAGTACGCCTGGGAGCGCATCGAGGCCCCGGACGCCGCGTCCCGGGCCGCCGGCGCGGACGAGGCCCGGCACTCCTTCGTCCGCAAGGGCCAGGAGACACGCGTCACCCAGATCACCTTCGACGGTGAGGCGTGGGAGGTCGTCTCGGGACTGAAGGACCTCGTCGTGATGAACTCGACGAACTCCGAGTTCTGGGGCTACGTCAAGGACAGGTACACGACGCTCCAGGAGGCCCACGACCGCATCCTGGCCACCCAGGTCTCCAGCCGCTGGCGCTTCGGCTGGAACGGCGACGAGCAGCGGATGCCCGACTGGGACAAGTCCTACGACGAGGTCAGGAAGCACATGCTCCAGGCCTTCGCGGACACCTACTCCCTCTCGCTCCAGCAGACCCTGTACGAGATGGGCGCGCGGATCATCGACCACCGGGACGAGATCGACGAGGTCCGCTTCTCGCTCCCGAACAAGCACCACTTCCTGGTCGACCTGACACCGTTCGGCCTCGAGAACGACAACGAGGTCTACCTCGCGGCCGACCGTCCGTACGGGCTCATCGAGGCCACCGTCCTGCGCGACGGCCGCGACCCGCGCATCCCGGTGGACCTCACCAACCTGTAGGACCGCACCGGGCGGTCCCCCCGGACCGCCCCCGCGGTACTGCCGCTGTACCCCCGACGCGGGCGCCGGCGTCACATCCCAGGGGAGAGCGGGGGCATCTGCGCAACCACAGCACCACGGACCCGGTCGTCACCCCGCTCGGCCCCCGGGTCCGTCCGCCGACGGGAAGAACGAGGAACCGCAGTGGCAGTCCAGCGCATCGTCATCGAGAACTGCGCCATCGCGACCGTGGACGCGGGCGACACCGAGTACGCCTCGGGGCACATCGTCGTCGCCGGCAACACGATCGAGTCGGTGGGCTCCGGAAAGGCCCCCGAGAACCTGGAGAACGTGGTCCGCCGTGTCGACGGCACCGGCCACCTGGCCACCCCCGGCCTGGTCAACACCCATCACCACTTCTATCAGTGGATCACCCGCGGCCTCGCCACGGACCACAACCTCTTCGACTGGCTCGTCGCGCTCTACCCGACCTGGGCCCGCATCGACGAGCCCATGGTCCACGCGGCCGCCCAGGGCTCCCTCGCCATGATGGCCCGCGGCGGCGTCACCACCGCCATGGACCACCACTACGTCTTCCCCAAGGGCTCCGGCGACCTGTCCGGCGCCGTCATCCGGGCCGCCCGCGAGACCGGCGTCCGCTTCACCCTCGCCCGCGGCTCCATGGACCGCAGCGAGAAGGACGGCGGACTGCCGCCGGACTTCGCCGTCGAGACCCTCGAAGGGGCGCTGGCCGCCACCGAGGCGACCGTCGACGAGCACCACGACGCCTCCTTCGACAGCATGACCCAGATCGCCGTCGCGCCCTGCTCGCCCTTCTCTGTCTCCACCGAACTCATGAGACAGGGCGCCGAGTTGGCCCGCCGCAAGGGGGTACGGCTGCACACGCACGGTTCGGAGACCGTGGAGGAGGAGCAGTTCTGCAAGGAACTGTTCGGCATGGGCCCGACCGACTACTTCGAGTCGACCGGCTGGCTCGGCGAGGACGTGTGGATGGCGCACTGCGTCCACATGAACGATTCCGACATCGCCGCCTTCGCCCGTACGAAGACGGGTGTGGCCCACTGTCCCTCCTCCAACGCCCGCCTGGCCGCGGGCATCGCCCGGGTCCCCGACATGCTGGCGGCCGGCGTCCCGGTCGGTCTCGGCGTCGACGGCACGGCGTCGAACGAGTCCGGCGAACTCCACACCGAGCTGCGCAACGCCCTGCTCATCAACCGGCTCGGCGCCCACCGCGAGGCAGCCCTGAACGCCCGTCAGGCACTGCGCCTCGGCACCTACGGAGGGGCCCAAGTCCTGGGCCGGGCAAGCCAGATCGGCTCCCTGGAGGCCGGCAAGCTCGCCGACCTCGTGCTGTGGAGACTCGACACCCTGGCGCACGCCTCGATCGCCGACCCGGTGACGGCGCTCGTCCTCGGCGCCGCCGCCCCGGTCACCCTCTCGCTCGTCAACGGAAAGCCGGTCGTCGAGGACAGCCGACTCCTCACCGTCGACGAGGACGCCATCGCCCGCTCGACGCGGGACGAGGCGCAGCGCCTGGCGCGGATCGCCGTGCAGGCCTGATCACCGCAGAACTCCGGCAGAGGGGGACGGCCCTCGGCCGGTAGCCATGGACCCGAGCGGGGTCCATGGCGGCCGTAGCCGGGGCGTGCATGACGTGCGCGCCCCGGAACGGTCTCCGCCGCCGGACACCATGTCCGCGCGACGGGCATCGTCCCGGTCCCGCACGACCGCGCATCACCTCCCTGACACCCACGTCGACGGCGACGTGTACCCGACCGGAGGAGCCGCCGTGGCCGCCCAGCCCGAGCCCAGCACCGATGCACGACCAACTGGAGCAACCGGATCAGCCGAAGGGACTGGATCGACCGGCCGGTCGAAGCACCCGGTCGACGAGAAACTGCCCGCCCTGAAGATGGCGACCAGCGGCCTGCAGCACGTGGCCGCCATGTACGCCGGAGTCGTCGCCCCACCCCTGATCGTCGGCGCGGCGGTCGGTCTCTCCGCCACCGAACTCACCTTCCTCACCGGCGCCTGCCTGTTCACCGCGGGGCTCGCCACCTTCCTGCAGACCATCGGCTTCTGGAAGATCGGAGCCCGGCTGCCCTTCGTCAACGGCGTCACCTTCGCCGGCGTCGCACCCATGACGGCGGTCGCCGCCTCCGCCAAGGACAAGAGCGACGCCCTGCCGATCATCTTCGGCGCGGTCATCGTCGCCGGCGTCCTCGGATTCATCGCGGCCCCCTTCTTCAGCAAGGCCGTCCGCTTCTTCCCGCCCGTCGTCACCGGCAGCGTGATCACGCTCATCGGCGTCTCGCTGCTGCCGGTCGCCTTCGGCTGGGCGCAGGGCCCGAACCCCGCGGCGGACGACTACGGTTCGCGGACCTATCTGGGCCTCGCGGCGACGACGCTCGTCATCGTCCTGCTGCTGCGCCGGTTCACCCGCGGCTTCGTCAAACAGATCGCGGTCCTGCTCGGCCTGGTCATCGGCACGCTCGTCGCGATCCCCCTCGGCGTCACGGATTTCGGGCCGGTGGCCGACGCGGACGTGGTCGGCTTCCCGACGCCGTTCCACTTCGGCGCCCCGCAGTTCCAGCTCGCCGCGATCCTCTCGCTCTGCGTGGTGATGGTCGTCTCGATGACCGAATCGACCGCCGACATGCTGGCGTTGGGTGAGATCGTCGAGCGCCCCGCCGATGAGAAGACCATCGCGGCCGGACTGCGGGCCGACACCCTCGGCTCGGCGCTGAGCCCGCTCTTCAACGGCTTCATGTGCAGCGCCTTCGCCCAGAACATCGGCCTCGTCGCGATGACGAGGATCCGCAGCCGTTACGTCGTCGCCACCGGCGGCGGCTTCCTGGTGCTGATGGGGCTGTGCCCGATGGCCGCGTCGCTGATCGCCGTCGTCCCGCGTCCGGTGCTCGGCGGGGCGGGTGTCGTCCTCTTCGGCTCGGTCGCGGCCAGCGGTATCCAGACCCTGGTCAGGGCGGGCCTGGAGAAGGACAACAACGTGCTGATCGTGGCCGTTTCCCTCGCGGTCGGCATCATCCCGATCACCGCGCCCGCGTTCTACCACGCGTTCCCGGAGACCGTACGGATCGTCCTCGACTCCGGTATCTCGACGGGCTGCCTCGCGGCCGTCGTCCTCAACCTCGTCTTCAACCACCTCGGCAGAGGGCGCGAGAACGCGGGAGAGGTGACCCACCCCATGGAGGCGGGCGAGGACCTCAAGGCGGTACCCGCCCACTGAGAAGACCGAACGATCCCGAGGGGCGAACGATCCGAGGAGCGGACGGACTTACGGAGGTGAACGGGCGCGTGGAGGGCGCGGCACGAGGAACGTGCCGCGCCCTCCGCCCTGTCGGGCCCGTCAGCCGATGTGGTAGCTGTCGCCGTAGACCTTCCAGTCCAGCGGTGTGTTGAGGTTCAGGTTCCGGTTGCGGACGAAGACCCGCTGTGCGGTGTCGACGCGGCTGGTGTCGGAGTGGGCCTCCTCCTGTTTCATGGCCCACACGCGTGCGTCGAGGAAGGCGTTGAGATACGTCACCTCGTCGCCGCCCTGGGCCGGCGGCCTGGCCCTGGTCAGGGCGCGCCGACGGATGTTGCCGAAGCTGGTGCTGTCGCCGCCGTCGCCGTGCATCACGATGGCGTCGTAGTACGTGAACTGGCCGAGGGCACCGATGCCGTCGGCCTTGCCCTGCCGTACGGCGGGGTTGAAGTAGACGCGGTCGCGCTCGTCGTTCTGGGCCTGCTGGAACGCCGAGTCCTGGGCGGCCCGGCGCCAGTCGGCCGGGAAGCCGGGGTCCAGGCCCTCGTGGGAATCGCTGCCGTCGACCTCGCGCAGCGCGGGCAGGTACTTGGCCAGGACGTTGCCGGGCTTGCGCTGCGTGTACAGCTCGACGAGGTCGAGCATGTCGTGGGTGCCGGAGCAGAAGCCGATGATGCCGGCGGTGTAGCCGCGCCCGTCACCGATGTCCTCGATGTACTTGTACTGCGCCTTCCAGTCCAGCGAGGAGTTCTCCGCGCTGGAGACCAGCTTCATGGCGATCTCCTTCTTCGCCGGGTCGTCCAGGCCGACCGGAGCAGCGGTCGCGGTCTGGGTGGCGATGAGGGGGCCTGCCGCCAATGAGGCTCCGATCAGGGTGAGCAGGGTGCGCCGCGACGTGCCTATGTGGGGGGTGTGCACGGTACCTCCGATGGGGGGAGTGGTGTTGGGCGTACTGTTAGGAAAGTTTCCTACCAGAGATTGGGGGCGGCGTATACCCGTCAGGGGAAGGCGAGTTGACGCTCCGGGGCCGAATGTCGAACTGCGCTGGGCTACGGTCGGAGCGCGCGAACGGCACGGACGACACACAGGTCCCGCGGAACCCATGTGCGGAAACCACGTGAGGACGCGGTCACAACGGGGAGAGTCGGGCATGAACGAGTCGGGCCGCGTGGAGGCCTTCAGCGACGGCGTCTTCGCCATCGCCATCACCTTGCTGATCCTGGAGATCAAGGTCCCCGAAGCCGGTGAGGACGGCGGACTGTGGCACGCGCTCGGAGAGCAGTGGCCCTCCTACGCTGCCTACGTCGTCAGCTTCCTGGTGATCGGCATCATGTGGATCAACCATCACCAGGTGTTCAGCTATGTCGCCCGGGTCGACCGCACTCTGATGTTCCTGAACCTGCTCCTGCTGATGGTGGTGGCCGCCATTCCCTGGCCGACGGCGATGCTCGCGGAGTATCTCCGCGAGGGCAAGGCGTCCCATGTCGCCGCCGCCGTCTACAGCTTGGTCATGGTGGCCATGGCCCTCGCGTTCCAGGCGGTGTGGTGGCACCTCACCCGCACCGGGCGCCTTCTCGACAGCCGCGTCGATGTGGAAGCCGCCCGGCGCACCCGCGTCCGCTTCGCCCTCGGCTCCCTCGCCTATCCGGCGACGGTCGCGCTGTCCTTCGTCTCGGCGCCGCTGACGCTGGCGGCGCACGGGCTGCTCGCGATCTACTACGGCTTCAACCAGGTGCCGGTACCGATCCGTACGCCCGACGCCGCCGGATCGGCGGAAGAGGGCTCGTGAGGAGGTTCTTCCCCCGCCGAGACGGTCGAGGAGTCCCGCCCGGGGTGCAGGAGGGCGGCGGTCAGCGTCAGGGCCGTCGCCGCGATGACCGTGGCCACCGTGAACGCCAGCCGGTAGCCGTCCGCCGTCGCCGCCACGGCGTCCTCGCCCGCACCGGCCAGGTGCTCGGTGCGGCCCGCCGCCAGTGTCGTCAGCACGGCGAGACCCAGTGAACCCCCCACCACCTGGGTGGTGTTGAAGAGCCCGGAGGCCAGGCCCGCGTCCTCGGCGCGGGCACCCGACATCGCGAGTCCCGTCACCGCGGGCATCGCGGCCGCGAACCCCGCGGAGAGCAGGAGGAGCGCGGGCAGCACGTCGGTGAGGTACACCCCCTCGGTCGGGACACGGCCCAGCAGGGCCAGACCGGCCGTGATGAGGGCGAGTCCGGCGAGCAGGACGCGGTACGGGCCGAAGCGGGCGACCGTGCGCGCCGACAGGCTCAGCATCAGCGCGCCGATGACCACCGGTGCGGGCAGGAACGCCGTTCCGGTGAGCAACTCGCCGTAGCCGAGCACCCGTTGGAGGTAGAGGGCGCCGATGTACTGGAAGCCGTACATCCCGGCGATCATCAGGATCTGTACGCCGTTCGCGCTCGCCAGGGTCCGGGAGCGCAGCAGGCGCAGCCGCAGCAGGGGGCGGGCCGCCCGCGCCTGACGGACGGTGAACCCGGCGAAGAGGGCGAGGGCGAGCGCGCCGAGGGCGAGGGTGCCGCCGAGGCCCCGCTCGCCGGCTCCGACGATCGTGTACACGGTCAGCATCAGGGCGCCGGTGACCAGCGCGGCGCCGGGGAAGTCGGCGCCCCGGCCGAGGCCGGACCCCTTGTCGGGGGCGAGGATCCGGAGCGCGGCGACCCAGGCCGACACGCCGATCGGCAGGTTGATCAGAAAGATCCAGTGCCAGCCGAGGGTCTGCGTCAGCGCACCGCCGAGGAAGGTGCCGAGCGCCCCGCCCGCGGCACCGACCGCGCTGAACACCGCGATGGCGCGGCCCTGTTCGCGGGGCTCGGGGAAGAGCGCCACCAGCATGCCGAGGACGACGGCCGAGGTTATCGCCCCGCCGACGCCCTGGAGGGCGCGGGCGGCGATCAGCGTGCCCTGCCCGTCGGCGACCCCGCACAGCACGGACGCCGCCGTGAACACCGCGAGGCCGGCCGTGAACATCCGCCTGCGGCCCACCAGGTCGCCGAGCCTCCCCGCGAGCAGCAGCAGTCCGCCGAACGGGATCAGATAGGCGTTCACGACCCAGGCGAGCCCGGGAGCGGAGAAGCCGAGGTCCCCCTGGATCGCGGGCATGGCCACGGTGACGATGTTCCCGTCCAGGATCGTCATCAGCGTGCCCGCGCACAGGACGGCGAGCGCGGCCCACCGGGAAGGTGTTCGGGGTGTCGACGGGTTCGCCGGTCCGGTCCGGGGCAGCATGACGGTGACCTCCGTGTTCTCCATGGACGGTGTCGGATCCATGGACGTTCTCCCTTGGTGCACGACTTGTAACGGGGTACATCGTCAGTGACCATGGAGACCGGCGTAAGGAGGCACTTCGATGTCCCAGGGGAACACCGGTGTTACCTCGCAGGCAGTGCTCGCGCAGGCGTGCCCGGTCCGCGAGGTTCTTGACAGGGTCGCGGGAAAATGGAGCGTGCTGATCATCGTGGCCGCCGCGCACGGTCCGATCCGCTTCACGGAACTGGAGCGCAGCATCGAGGGGATCAGCCGCCGGATGCTGACGCTGACCCTGCGCAATCTCGAACGCGACGGCCTCGTCACCCGCACCGTGCACCCCACGGTGCCGCCGAAGGTGGAGTACGAACTGACCCCAGTGGCGCGGGAGTTGCACGCGACGCTGCTCTCCCTGACCGACTGGGCCGAGCGGAACCGCGTCACCATCGCCGAGTCCCGCGCGGCCTACGACGCCGAGCACCGGCCGGAGTTGCTCGACGCCTAGGTCCGGCCGGTCGGTTCCGTCCGGTCGGTTCAGGCCGGTCGGGTCACCGGAGAGCTGCCGCGCTCGCGGGTCGGGCCCGGAGAGAGGTGCGGGGGCTCAGTTCTCGTAGAAGGCCGGGTCGGTGGCCATCGACGCGAAGTGCTTCCGGGCGTCGGGCAGCAGTCTGCGTTCCGTGAGGTCCATCAGACCGGCGACCGCCGTGATCTCGGCGGCCACCGTGCCGTCCGCCTTGACGATGGTCTGCTCCACGCGGAAGCTCTTGCCCGTACCCCAGAGGAAGGCGCACGTGACCTCGACGTCGTCGCCCGCGAGCAGTTCACGCCGGTAGCGGATCGTCGTCTCCAGCACGACAGGGCCCACCCCGCGGGCCGCCAGATCGGCCTGACTGATCCCGGACGCGTGCAGCAGCGACCAGCGGGCGTGCTCGGCGTACTGGAGATACACGCTCTGGTTGAGATGCCCCTGCACATCGGTCTCGTACCCGCGAACGGTCACGGGGACGGAAAACGGTTCTGCCACGACTGTCCTCTCGATCACTGCGACGACTACGACGACTGTGACGACCGCGATGACTCCGACGGCGTCAACGGCTTGAACGGTGCCCCCGGCGCGTCTCACGCCCGCCGGGGTGAGGCCAGGACGTACCGGGCGCCCGTGCGCGGCTCCGTGTGCTCACCGGCCTGCCAGCCCGCCTTCTCCAGGGCCGCCGCGCAGGCCCGCAGCGCCCCGGGGTCCGGCTCGTGCACGGCGACGGCCTCCGGCTGCGGTGTCGCCCGTACCCGGTAGCCCCCGCCCTCCGCTCCGGCGGGCCGGTGCCCGGCCGCCTCCAGCGCGAGCGCCGCGGCCTGCACCAGATGCGTACGCTCCCAGGAGCACGGAAGGTCGGTATCGCTGTCCGGACGAGTCATCCGGCGCAGCTCCAGGAGCCCTTGCCAGGCGCCGCGCACCTCTCTCAGCCGCGCGGGGCCCGCCTCGGGCCCCTCCTCGCCGCCGATCCGCGCCGCGAACACCCCCGACGCCGCCGGGGCGGACGGCTCCGGAGCGCCGGCATCGTCCGAAGCGCCGGGCGTCTCGCGCAGCCGGTGCCCGGCCGGGGTCAGGAAGTGGTCGCGCGGGGGACGAGGATGGCGGAAGGCGAGCCCGCGCTTCACCAGGGCGGCGAGCTGGGCCTCCGTGCCCTTCAGGCGCCCGGTCACGGGGTCGGCTGCCTCGATGACGCGCCGCTGCGCGGCGGTCGGCGGTCGTGTCACGGCGCGCTCCCTCCACCACCCGGTGGTGCCACGGCGCTCCGGCCCGGCCGCGGCTCAGTGTTCCTCCGCTCCCTCTCCCGCCGAGGAGGGGAAGTCATGGGAACAGTACGCGTCGGGTCTGACATTCCAGCCGGCCACGACATGCCGGCGGTGCTCCGTGCTGAGCCGGCTCATCGTCCCGGTGGCGAGCTGGAAGAGGGCGCCGGACCGGGCGCTCAGACCGAGCCGCCGCGCGGTCAGCACCCGCAGGAAGTGGCCGTGCGAGACGACGACCACGCTGCCCTCCGACTCGGAGAGCGCCGCGTCGATCCGGGCCAGCACCCGCTCGGCGCGCGCCCCGACCTCGTCCGGGCTCTCCCCCGGGTGTTCGGGCGGCCCGGGGGAGACACCGTCGGTGAACAGGAACCAGTCGGGCCGCTCCCGGTGGATCTCGACGGTCGTGACCCCCTCGTACCCGCCGTAGTCCCACTCGCGCAGGTCCGCGTCGACGCGTGCGCGGCCGATACCGGCCAGCTCGGCCGTCTCCCGCGCCCGGCGCATCGGGCTGACGAACGCGGCCGCGATGTGGTGCCGGGCGATCAGCGGACGGAGCCGCCGCGCCTGCTCGCGACCGTTGTCGGTCAGCGGGACATCGGTCGACCCCGTGTGCCGCCCGGACATCGACCATTCGGTCTCACCGTGCCGTACGAGGAGCAGATCACCCATCGCCGTGCCCTTCCGTCCCTGCGTCAGCTGTTGTCCCTCGTACGGTGACACCGGGCGGGCCGGACCGCAGCACGGATCCTCCGGTCGGCCCACCCGGGACCTCAGCCCTTCTCCTGCCGGTACCCGCTCAGGAACCGCCCGATCCGGCCGATCGCCGCGTCCAGGTCGTCGGCGTGCGGGAGCGTGAGGATGCGGAAGTGGTCGGGGCGCGGCCAGTTGAAGCCGGTCCCCTGGACGACCTGGATCTTCTCGCGCAGCAGCAGGTCCAGGACGAA
Organism: Streptomyces sp. NBC_00386; assembly: GCF_036063235.1. NCBI lineage: Bacteria > Bacillati > Actinomycetota > Actinomycetes > Kitasatosporales > Streptomycetaceae > Streptomyces > Streptomyces sp. NBC_00386. The sequence continues at coordinate 2,202,844 of NZ_CP107950.1, read as the reverse complement.
CTTCTCGTCGTCGTGGATCGGATGCACGGCCGGGTCGATGCGCGGGAACGCGTACAGCGCGCCCTTGGGTTTCACGCACGAGACCCCGGGGATCTCGTTGAGCTTCTCCCAGGCGCGGTCGCGCTGCTCGCGGAGCCGGCCGCCGGGCCCGGTCAGCTCGTGGATCGACTGGCGGCCGCCGAGCGCGGCCTGGATGGCGTACTGCGCCGGGGCGTTGGCGCACAGTCGCATGGACGCCAGCATCGTCAGCCCCTCCAGATAGCTGCTCGCGTGCTGCTTGGGGCCCGTGACGACCAGCCAGCCGGAACGGAAGCCGGCGACGCGGTAGGTCTTCGACAGCCCGCAGAAGGTGAGGACGACCAGGTCGGGGGCGAGGGCCGCGGCCGAGTGGTGGACTTCGTCGTCGTACAGGATCTGGTCGTAGATCTCGTCGGCGAACACCATCAGGCCGTGGCGTCGCGCGAGATCGAGGATGCCCTCGACGATCTCCTTCGGATAGACCGCGCCCGTCGGGTTGTTGGGGTTGATGATGACGACCGCGCGGGTCCGGTCGGTGATCTTCGCCGCCATGTCGTCCAGGTCCGGGTACCAGTCGGACTGTTCGTCGCAGAGATAGTGAACGGCCTTGCCGCCGGCGAGCGTCGTGACCGCGGTCCAGAGCGGGAAGTCCGGGGCGGGGATGAGGACTTCGTCACCGTCCTCGACCAGGGCCTGTACGGCCATGGAGATCAGCTCCGAGACGCCGTTGCCGAGGAAGACGTCGTCCACGCCGACCTCCAGGCCCCGGTCCTGGTAGCGCTGGGCGACGGCTCGGCGGGCGGACAGGATGCCGCGCGAGTCGGTGTAGCCGTGCGCCCGGGGCAGCATCCGGATCATGTCCTGGAGGATCTCCTCCGGCGCCTCGAAACCGAAGAGGGCGGGATTGCCGGTGTTCAGGCGCAGCACGCTGTGACCCGCCGCCTCCAGTGCGTCGGCGTGCTCGATCACCGGGCCGCGGATCTCGTAACAGACCTCGCTGAGCTTGCTCGACTGCCGGAACTCCATGCGCTGCGCCCTCCGGTTGTGGTGTTGCTTGGTTTTACCAAGTATGAGCTTGGAAAGTCCAACAAGATAGCTAGACTGCCTCACATGCCAGTGCGCCGAAGCTACGACCAGTACTGTTCCGCCGCCCGCGCCCTCGACGCGGTCGGGGACCGGTGGACCCTCCTGATCGTCCGCGAACTGCTCGGCGGACCGCGCCGGTACACCGATCTGCACGCCGATCTGCCGGGCGTCAGCACCGACGTCCTCGCATCCCGGCTCAAGGACATGGAGCGCGACGGGCTGGCCGGCCGCCGGCGTCTGCCGCCTCCGGGCGCCGCCTACGTCTACGAACTCACCGCCCGCGGAAGGGATCTGCTGCCCGTCCTCCAGGCGCTCGGGGAGTGGGGCGCGCCCGCGCTGGGCGAGCCGCGGCCCACCGACGCCGTACGGGCCCACTGGTTCGCGCTGCCGCTGCTGCGTCAGCTGGACGCCGCCCGGGCGGGGGAAGGGCTGGTCGAAGTCCGCCTGGACGAAGGCCTGTTCCATGTGTGGCTCGGTGCCGGGGAGGGGCCGCTCTACGGCGACGGGCCGGCCCCGCGGGAGCCGGACGCCCGTCTGGCGCCGGACGCGCGCGCGTGCGAGGCCATGAACCGGGGAGCCCTGACACTGCTCGACGCGCTGCGCGAGCGGAGCGTCGACGTGACGGGCGACGGACCCCTGGCCGAAGCGCTCCGCCGGGCGTGACGCTGCCGGGGCGGGCGCCTGCCCCATGTCCCGCCGTCGCGCGGCTCCGCCCTGCCCCGCACCGCAGAAGGAAGGCCCGCGCCGCTCCCCGTCAGGGAGCGGCGCGGGCCTCGGTCGACGGCCTGCGGGTCAGGCGCCCGGAGGAATCCGCGAGGGGCGCCCGCGCCCCCGCGTCAGCGAGTACCCCCAGATGCCGGCGAGGGCCGCGAGGATGCCGCCGATCGCGGTCCACACCCAGCGGTCGGACCACCAGTCCGAGCCGTCGGGCCGGAGCGAGGACAGCACCGCCGTCTTGGAGCCGGAAGCGTCGTCGGAACCGTCCTCCTCGGGATTCTCCGCCGCCGTGATGGCGATGCCCGGGACCAACGGCTTGGCGAGCGAGCCGTCGACCGCCGCCGAACCGCCGATGTCCTTGGAGTCCACCTGGAGCTGCGCGCTCATCGGCAGACCCAGATCGGCCGCGCCGAGACCGGTGGCGGTGAGCCGGACGTAGTAGGTGCCCGGCAGCGGGTCGTTGGCCCAGGTCTCCGACCAGGCGCGCACCGTGCGCAGGGTGCAGGACAGCTCCACGGAGGACGCGTCCGCCCCCGCCGTCCGGGTCTGCGCCCCGTACTGGCAGGCCTGACGGCGCCGCAGCCCGTCGTACACGTCGATCTGCCAGGTCTCGGCGCCGGCGCGCCTGGACGCCTCGGGCAGCTTCACCGTCGCCTTCACGGTGGGGCGCTGCCCCGCGTCCGCCGCGAACTGCCAGTACAGGTAGTCACCGGCGGAGGCGCCGGCGGTGGCCTGCACGCCCTGCTCGATCTCGGTCGCCGTGCGGAAGGACGTACCGGCCTCGGTGGGCGCGGAGTCGTCACCCGAAGGGCTCGCGGACGGCGAGGAGTCGGCGAGGGCCGGGGAGGCGGCCGCGCCGAGCAGCGCGGGCGCCGCGGCGACTCCCGCGAGGAGGGCGGTGGTGCTCAGTACACGTCGGATACGCATCAGTTGGTCCTCCAGACCGAGAACCGCCAGCGAGAGATCCAGCCCCACAGCAGACCCGCGAGGAAGCCGGTCAGCACCAGGGCGCCGAGCAGCCACCAGCCGCGTCCGAGGCCGAAGGAGGCCACGTCACTCGCCTGGTCGGGGCCGTCGACGACGTCGACCGTCAGTTCCAGCGGCAGACCGGGCGTGGTCTTCACGCCGGACGCGGCCGAGAAGGAGTTGGACACCTGCAGGCACACGACCTCTGCGGGCGCGTCCTCGTCGTCGCTCTCGGCCTTCGGGTAGCGCAGGCCGGTCGAGACGACGTCCGTGCGGCCGTTCCCGGCCGACTCGCCGCGCACGATCTCCCGGCCGTGCACGGTGACGGCACGCAGCAGCACCCCGTAGTCGCGATTGACCTGACGGTCGGCCGCGATGCTCACCGAGGCACGCAGCTCCTTGCCCGGCGCGACCTCCACGCGGTACCAGCGGTGCTGCGCGAACTCCTCGCGGTCGGTGTAGAGACCCGACTTGACGGCGGGCGCCCCGGTGCACGAGTCGGCACCCTGCACCGCCACCGGCTTCACCACCGGATCGGCGGCGCGGTCCACCAGCTGGTTGACGCGGTCGCTGAGCTGCTCCTTGTGCTCCACCGAGGTGTACGTGCCCCCGGTGGCCTCGGCGATGCAGCTCAGCTGCTTGCTCACCTTGACGTTGGGGACCAGCCCCAGGGTGTCGATCGTCAGGCCGATGCCCTTGGCGGCGATCTCGCGGGCCACCTGGCACGGGTCGAGCGGCTGGCAGGTGTCCTCGCCGTCGCTGATCAGCACGATGCGACGGGTGCCCTCACCGCCGTCGAGGTCGTCGGCCGCCTTGAGCAGGGCGGGGCCTATCGGGGTCCAGCCGGTCGGGCTGAGGGTCGCGACGGCGGTCTTGGCCTCGGTGCGGTCCAGCGTCCCCACCGGGTAGAGCTGGGCCGTGTCCTTGCAGCCGGTCTTGCGGTCGTCCCCGGGGTAGTTGGCGCCGAGGGTGCGGATGCCGAGTTGTACCTCCTGCGGCGTAGCGTCGAGCACTTCGTTGAACGCCTGCTTCGCCGCGGACATCCGCGACTCGCCGTCGATGTCCCGGGCCCGCATCGAACCGCTGACGTCCAGCAGGAGTTCGACCTTGGGCGCGGTCGCCGTCGTTTCGTCGGCGACCGCTCCGGCCGGGTGGGCGATCCCGGCGGCCAGGGCGGCGAGCAGGGCGCAGACGCCCGCCGCCAGCCGTTGTCTTGTGATCATCGGCGGATCCTATTGATCAAAGGTGCCGCTCGTAAAAACGAGAGGTGTCCCGCGTCATCACATACCGGCTCCGGCGAGTGGCCGGGGAAGCCGTGTCCACAGGTCACCGGGGGTCTCGGGGGAGAGCCGCATCAAGGTGAGCGCTTTGGCGGGGAGCGGTTCACCGAGGAGCGCGGGAAGGTCCGCGGTGCGCGGGAGATCCGCCGCGACGCTGTCAAGCGCCTCGCGGAGCGCGGCCGTCGAACCCGCCGTCGCGCCCAGGGCGCCGCCGACGAGGGAACCGAAGAGCTTGCGGCGCAGGGTGGTCTCGTCGTCCGTCACGATGCGCCCGGACAGCCGCGGGACCGGGACGCCGTGCCGGGCCAGCCGGGCCGGGCTCACCCGGATGTCGGCCAGGTCGCGGTAGACGAGCCGGACGGGGGAACCCGCGCGGTCGAGGATCACGAGCAGGTTCTGGCCGTGCGCCTCCAGCGCCACCCCCGACTCCAGCAGCCGCAGCCCCGTGGTGAGGACGAGACGGGTGAACTCGGCCAGCCAGGAAGCCTTTTCGGGCAGCGAGGTCAGCGGAAGGGCGGCCACCGGCACGCACCTCTCGCCCGCGTCCGCGTAGCCGTCCGGTGACTCCCGCACCACCGCCGCGAGATCGGGGAAGCCTGCGGAGGCCGCGCCGAGGGTACGGGTGATGTGCAGCGGAACGTCCAGGCCCGCCAGTATCCCCTCCATGAACGCCGAGACCGTCTCCGCCGTTTCCACCGAGTACACCGAGATGTCCCGCACCGACGAGGTCAGCCGGGCGCTCAGCGCGGTCTTCACATGCGGCCCGCCCGGCACCGCGAGGGTCCTCAGCGACATCAACGGGTGAGCGGCGAAGCCCTCCTGGACCCGGGCGTCCAGCACATGAGCGGTCTGCCAGGGGTGCACCGGGATCAGCACCCGCTCCCCGTCCCGCAGCCACTTCGGCCACTCGCCCGTGACGAGACAGCCGTCCACCGCCACCAGGCCCAACTCCACCGACGGCCGGTGCTCCGGCCCGTACGCGAGCTGTTCGGCCACCGAGAACCCGGGCCGCGCACGGCAGTTGGGGTGGTACGGGTGCCCGTCGACGATCCGTTGTTCCCACACCCAGCTCGCCTCGGGCTCTTCGGGAGTGCCCCAGGACGCCGCCCGGTCCGCCCGCGACAGGGCCATGGAGGCGACGCTGTGCGCGAGTTCGGCCGCGAAGGCGGGACCGTGCGGTACGCCGAGGGCGTCGACGAGCAGCTCCGGACGGTCGTACGTCCGCCCGGCGAGCCGCACTTCGGTCACGTAGGCGGAGGTGGCGTACGGGTCGGCGTGCGGTCCGCGCAGCCGCCGGCCGTCCGTCAGGCTCAGCGTGAGACCCTCACGGCCGGTGTCACGGCGGGCGATCCACGGCAGCGGCTCGTACGCCAGCGCGCGCCACAGCCGGGTCAGCACGGCGGCCCGGGCACCGGGCAGAGCCTCTGCGTACGGTGCCGACAGTCCGGGACGCACGACGCTCAGCTCCTCGGCGAACGTGGTCTCGGTGTCGGGCGTGGAGGGACGGGGCACAGGCGGGCTCCTCGGGTACGGGGACTATGTCGTGATCGTCCGCCGCGGCGGACATACTGATCACCAGTGCACCGCATGAATCGAATGGACCGGATGGATCGCGTGGACTTCAAGCCGACCGTGTTTCCCCAGCTCACCGCTGGCGACATGGACGAGGCCGCCGACGCGTACGCCGCCGCGCCGTTGCTCAATTGTCTCCTTCGCGAGCTGGCGGAACCCACACCGGAACCGGGCGTCCACCGGCTCCGCGCCGATGGCCGGATGCTGCGCGTGCGGGGGACGCGGCGCCCCGTCGAGCCCGAGGTGTACACCGGGGGAGCCTGGCACCGGCTCACCCACCGGGAACTGGTCGCCTTCGCCGCCGAGGAACTGCGCCGGTCCACCGGAGCGGCCAACTCCGAGCTGCCCGCGGAGATGACCGACAGCCGGGACGTGGTCGCCGCCCTCCTGCGCGCCCGCGCCGGGGCGACGCCCCCCGAGGACCCGTATCTGCGTTCCGAACAGTCCCTGATCACGGGGCACCCGTACCACCCGGCACCCAAGACCCGCGGTGGCGGCCCGGTCACCGGCTGGCTGCCCTACGCACCCGAGGCGTACACCCGCTTCCCGCTGGAACTGCTCGCCGTGCGGGAGGACACGGTCGTCGAGGAGGGCGACACGAGGGCCCTCGACACCCTGGGCCGGGCCCCCGCCGGATACCGGCTGCTGCCCGCCCACCCCTGGCAGTTGACCCTGACCGGCGCAGGCCGGGCGATCCGGGACGCCTTCGCGGACGGCCGGCTCCTGCGCCTCGGACCCACCGCCCGCCCGTTCTGGCCGACGGCCGCGGTCCGCACCCTCTACGCCCCCGAGGACGACCTGTTCGTCAAGTTCAGCCTCGACGTCCGCATCACCAACGACATCCGCCGACTGTGGAAGCACGACCTGCTCAAGATGCGCGCCACCGACGCGGCGACCGCCGCCGCCTTCGCGGCGCAGCCGGGGCCCGCCGCCTGGCTGAGCGACCGCGGCTACCGCACCGCCGACTTCGCCTTCGAGGAACTCGCCGTCCTGGTCCGCGACGGACTGCGCGACCACCTCGTCCCCGGCGCGACCCCGCTGCTCGCCGCCGCCCTGGTGGAGGGGTTCGACGGCAACCCGCTCGACCGGCTGACCGAGCCCTCGGCCTGGTGGGCCGCCTACCTCCGCCAGGTGGTGCCCCCGGTGCTGGAGGCGTTCGCCCGCCACGGAGTCGTCGTCGAGGCCCACCTGCAGAACACCCTGGTCGCCGTGGACGCCGCCGGCACGCCCGTCCAGGCACTGTTCCGGGACGCGGAGGGAGTGAAACTGCTGCCGGGGGTGACCCGCGCGGCCGGCTGGGAACGGCTCGTGTACTGCCTGATCGTCAACCACCTCGCCGAGCTGGCCGCCCTCCTCGCCGAGCGGTTCCCCGGCACGGACCCCTGGCCCGCCGTACGACGCGAACTCCACCGCTGCGGCGCGGACCACGACCTCCCCGAGATCGCGGCCCTGCTCTCCTCACCCACCGTCCCGGGCAAGACCAACCTGCTGCTCCGCTGGACCCGGGCGGACGGCGCCGACGCCCGCTACGTGCCCCTGCCGAACCCGCTGGCCGGATTCTGAGGCCGGGGCCACGACCAGGCCGCGCTCCCGGGTGGGGCGCCGGCGCCCCCAGTGCCGGTGCCCACGTCCGTAGCCCCCGTTCGTGGACACGGACCTGGCAACTTATCGGCGGACAGCCCGTTCACGCACCCGGACGGATACGCCAGCGAGGGCAACGTACTGGCGGTAGGGACCGCGTGACGGCGGGCAGAGTCCGTGATGACCGTGGCACGGTGGCTCGGGCACTCCTCGCCCGCGATCACCCTCGGTTACTATGCTCACTTCATGCCGGAGGCCGGAAGCAAGGGCCGGACCGCCCTTGACGGACTGCTGGGTAGGGTAAGGCTGAAGGGGTAGGTGACCAGGGAAAATGCTGAGAGAGGTCGGCGTGACCCGCTACGTCACGCCCCTGCGTGAGGGCGGCTCGCTGCCGGGACTCGTCGAGGCCGACGACTTCGGGACCTACGTCGTCAAGTTCACGGGGGCCGCCCAGGGCCACAAGGCACTGGTCGCCGAGATCATCGTGGGTGAGCTGGCCCGGGCTCTCGGGCTGCGCTTCCCCGAACTGGTCCTCGTCCACTTCGACCCGGTCTCCGGCGCGCACGAACCCCATCAGGAGGTCCAGGACCTGCTCCGGGCCAGTGCCGGGCTCAACCTCGGCATGGACTACCTCCCGGGCGCGAAGGACTTCACCCCGGAGGCCGCGCGGACGTTCCCGGTCGACCCGCTGGAGGCGGGCAAGGTGATCTGGCTGGACGCCCTCACGGTCAACGTGGACCGTACGGTGCACAGCTCGAACCTGATGATCTGGCCCACCTTCGGCATCGCGCCGCCCCGCCTCTGGCTGATCGACCACGGCGCCGCCCTCGTCTTCCACCACCGCTGGGACGCCTCGGCTCCGGAGAAGTCGTACGACTTCAGGAGCCACGCGCTCGGCGGCCACGGACCGGACACCCGGGCGGCCGACGCCGAACTCGCCCCTCTGGTCACCGAGGAGCTGCTGCGCACGATCCTGGCGCAGGTGCCCGACGCCTGGCTCATGGACGAGCCGGGCTTCGCGAGCCCCGACGCGGTCCGCGAGGCGTACGTCGGCTACCTCCTCGCCCGTGTCCGCGCCTCGGCGGCCTGGCTCCCCACGGACTTCCCGAGCCGGGAACAGCTTGCGGCCGAGGACGCCGACCGCGCGGAGCGGACCCAGCGGGGCCGCCCGGACTGGCTCAAACGCGTCCCGGACCTGCACGGCAAGCCGTCGGCGGAACAGGATTGGTCGGTGCATCTGGGATGACGGACGTCCAGCGGGTCCAGATCGAGTACTGCACCCAGTGCCGCTGGCTGCCCCGCGCGGCCTGGCTGGCCCAGGAACTGCTCACCACCTTCGAGGCGGAGCTCGACGAGCTGTCCCTGAAGCCCGGCACCGGCGGTGTCTTCGTCGTCCGGGTCAACGACGAGGTGATCTGGGACCGCCGCGAGCAGGGCTTTCCCGAGCCGACCGCGGTCAAGCGCCTGGTGCGTGACCGAGTGGCCCCGGAAAGATCCCTGGGCCACTCGGACCGCACGGCCGACGGAGCGGGTACGGCGGACTGAGCCGGGTCAGCCGGTCAGCTGCTCGTAGGCGGGCAGGGTGAGGAAGTCCGCGTAGTCCTCGTCCAGCGCGACCTTCAGGAGCAGGTCGTGCGCCTGCTGCCAGCGGCCGGCGGCGAAGGCCTCCTCGCCGATCCCGGCGCGGATGTCCGCGAGTTCGCGCGCGGCGATCTCACGGGCCAGCTCCGGGGTGGCCGCCACGGTCCTGCCGTCGTGCTCGAAGACGACACCCGCGTTGATCCACTGCCAGATCTGCGAGCGCGAGATCTCGGCGGTGGCGGCGTCCTCCATGAGATTGAAGATGGCGACCGCGCCGAGGCCGCGCAGCCAGGCCTCGATGTAACGGATGCCGACCTGAACGGCGTTGACCAGACCGTCGTACGTCGGCCGGGCGTCGAGCGAGTCGACGGCGATGAGGTCACCGGCCGCGACCGACACGTCCTCGCGCAGCCGGTCCTTCTGGTTCGGCCGGTCGCCGAGGACGGCGTCGAAGGAGGCCATCGCGATCGGCACGAGGTCGGGGTGGGCCACCCACGAGCCGTCGAAGCCGTCGCCCGCCTCACGGTCCTTGTCGGCCTTGACCTTCTCGAAGGCGACCTTGTTGACCTCCTCGTCGCGCCGCGAGGGGATGAACGCGGCCATGCCGCCGATCGCGTGAGCGCCGCGCTTGTGGCAGGTGCGGACGAGGAGTTCGGTGTACGCGCGCATGAACGGGGCGGTCATCGTCACCGCGTTGCGGTCCGGCAGGACGAACTTGGTCCCGCCGTCCCGGAAGTTCTTGACGATGGAGAAGAGGTAGTCCCAGCGGCCCGCGTTCAACCCGGAGGCGTGGTCGCGGAGTTCGTAGAGGATCTCGTCCATCTCGTAGGCGGCCGTGATCGTCTCGATCAGGACGGTCGCGCGGACCGTGCCCTGCGGGACGCCGATGTAGTCCTGCGCGAAGACGAACACGTCGTTCCACAGGCGGGCTTCGAGGTGGGACTCGGTCTTGGGCAGATAGAAGTACGGGCCCTTGCCGAGGTCGAGCAGCCGCTGGGCGTTGTGGAAGAAGTACAGACCGAAGTCGACCAGCGCGCCGGGCACGGGCGTGCCGTCGGCGGCGACGAGGTGACGCTCGTTCAGATGCCAGCCGCGCGGCCGCATCACGACGGTCGCGAGCTCGGCGTCCGGCTTGAGGGCGTACGACTTTCCGGACGCCGGGTCGGTGAAGTCGATGCGACGGGCGTACGCGTCGGTCAGGTTCAGCTGACCGGTGACCACGTTCTCCCAGGTGGGCGCGGAGGCGTCCTCGAAGTCCGCGAGCCAGACGCGGGCGCCCGAGTTGAGGGCGTTGATGGTCATCTTGCGGTCGGTGGGGCCGGTGATCTCGACCCGGCGGTCGTTCAGCGCGGCCGGAGCGGGGGCCACCCTCCAGGAGTCGTCCGCGCGGATCGCGGCGGTCTCCGGGAGGAAGTCGAGCGTGGAGGTGCGGGCGATCTCGGCACGCCGCTCCGCGCGGCGGGCGAGGAGCTCGTCACGCCGGGGCGTGAACCGCCGGTGCAGCTCGGCCACGAAGGCGAGGGCCGCTTCGGTGAGGACCTCCTCCTGCCGGGGCAGGGGCTCGGCGTCGACGATGGCCAGCGGGGACGGCGCTGGTGCGGACATGAGCTGTCACTCCTTCAGCGAGCTGCGTGCGGGCGAGCTGTTCACGACGATCGGCGTACGGGGCCTGCGGGCGAGCCGCATGCCGGTCGAACGAGCGAACCATGAACGGCGTCACCGCGCCTGGCACCCGGTGCCGTGGCGCGTGCGGACGATCCCGGGCGCCCTCGGCACGGCGAGGCGCTTCTGAGCAGTGGATACTAATTTCCTCATGGTGGAAGTTCAATGGTTTGTTGATGTCGAGATTCTCCAGGTCGACCGAAGGTGGCGCTCGGTGCCACCCCGTTCACTCAAGGTGGACCAGGTCGGCCTCCGTGTCGATGTCGTACGCCCGCGCCACATCCCCGCACTCCACGAGGGTGACCGCCTCCTCGTGGGCCTTCAGATAGGCGCGCGCCCCCCGGTCGCCGGTGGCGGCCGCCGCGATCCCGGCCCAGTGACCCGCCCCGAAGAGCACCGGATGGCCGCGTTCGCGGTCGTACGCCGCCGCGGCGAGCGTCAGCGGGCCGGTGTACGCGGCCAGCACCCGGGCCACCGCCTCCCGGCCGATCCCCGGCTGGTCGACCAGCGACACCAGCGCGGCCCGCGCCCCCGAGTCCGTCAGCGAGTCGAGCCCGGCCCGCAGCGAGGAACCCATGCCCTCCTCCCAGCGAGGGTTGTCCACGAGGACGCACCCGGGCAGCGAGGCCTGATCCCGTACGGCATCGGCCCGGGCGCCGAGGACGACATGGACGCGGGCGCAGCCGCCGGCGCGCAGCTCCCCCACCGCGTGTTCGACGAGGGGCCGCCCCCGGTGGGGCAGCAGTGCTTTGGGGCGGCCCCCGAGACGCCGGCCGCCTCCGGCCGCCAGTACCAGCCCCACCACCTCGCCCTTGTTCTCCGTCATGTCCCCTGCATACCCGACCAGGCCGGAGCGTGCCCCGGAACCCGGGCCGTCACCGCGGTGTCCCCGGGCTGAATTTCGGTCCGCGCAGTGGCGCCCGGCGTACCGGGTGGCGTTTACTGGCCCGCGTCCCCCGGCGCCCGACCACCGCCACGGGGAACGGGAGCCGACATGAGCGGGACCGACGCATAACGGCGCGCGAGGGGGAGAGCTGTGCTGCGGAGCTTGGGGCAGAGACCGGTGACGGGCAGCGACGAGGATCCGAGGGTGACGGAGTTGCGTACCGCCGTCGCCCGGCTGCGCCGCGAACTCGCCGTGCATCCGGTGGAGTTCCCCGACCGGGGCATCGCCGAGGACGAGCTCGCGTCCCTCGCCGCGATGGCCGCCGGAGGCGTCCCGGAGGTTCCCCGGCTGCGCCGCTCGCTCCTCCTGGTCGCCGGCGCGATCGGCTCGGTGAGCGCTCTCGCGACCCGCCTCGCGGACGTCCGCAGCGCGGTCGAACTCTTCGGGGAACCCCCGCGCCGAACCTGGCGGTGACCACGGACGGGACCGTGCCCGCGGAGCGGCAGCCCTCCCGTCCCGTCCGGACGGGACCTCCTGGGGCGTGTTCCTAGCGCCCCCTGCGGATGACACCCCGCTCGGTGGCCGCCGCCACGGCCGAGGTGCGGGAGTCCACACCCAACTTGGCGTAGATGTGCACCAGATGGGACTTCACGGTCGCCTGGCTCAGGAACAGCTCCTTGCTGATCTGCTGGTTCGAGAGGCCGTCCTTGACCAGTTCGAGGACCTCCAGTTCGCGACGGCTGAGGGCGGCGGCCGGAGTACGCATGCGGTCCATGAGCCGGTCGGCGACCTTCGGGGCGAGCGCCGAGTGACCCGACGCGGCGGTGCGCACGGCGGCGGAGAGCTCCTCGGGCGGAGCGTCCTTGAGGAGGTAGCCGGAGGCGCCCGCCTCGACCGCGGCGAGGATGTCCGCGTCGGTGTCGTACGTGGTCAGGACGAGGACCCGGGGTGCGCCGGGGCGTGCCGTGATGACCGCCGTGGCCTCTGCCCCGTGCATCCCGGCGCCGAACTGGAGGTCCATGAGGACGACGTCCACACCACCGGCCCCGGCCCGCTCCACCGCGGCCTCCGCAGTCGGCGCCTCCGCGACGATCTCGAAGTCCGGCTCCGCGGACAGCACCGCGCGCAGTCCGGCACGGACGACGGGGTGGTCGTCCGCGAGCAACAGGCGGACCGTCATACCTGGCTCCCCGCGGCCCGCGCGGGCTTCCCCGCGGCGCGGGCGGGCTCTGCGGGCTCGGGCCCGACGGCGTCGGCGGAGGCCGTCCCCGGCCGTTCCCCGGTGACGGGCAACGGCAGCGTGACCGCCACCGCAGTGCCCTGCCCGGGAGCCGACTCGACGGTGAACGTCCCGCCCAGCGACCGCGCGCGCGAACGCATCGCGGGGAGACCGAAGCCCCCGTCCGATGCGCCCCCGTCCTCACGGTCCCGGTCTCGGCCGGAGTGGTCTCGTACGGCGTCGTCTCGACCGGCGTGGTCTCGTACGGCGTCGTCCGGACCGGCGTGGTCCCGGTCCGTGCGGTCCGCGTCCGGCCGTACGCCGCCGGGGGTGAAGCCGGCCCCGTCGTCCACCACGTCCAGCGCGACCGAGGTGTCCATGAAGCTCAGCGTGATCTCCACGCGATCCGCGTGCGCGTGGCGCAGCGCGTTGCCGAGCGCCGACTGCGCGATCCGCAGCAGGGCCACCTCGTACGGAGTCGGAAGCCCGGCCAGCGGGCCGCTCACCGAGAAGCGGACCTTCGGCGTGTCCACGGCGGCCGACCGGCACAGCCGCTCCAGCGCGGCGGCGAGCGAACCGTGTTCCAGACCCGGAGGGGTGAGCGCGCGGACGAAGCGACGGGCTTCGGCGAGGTTGTCCTGCGCGGTCGCGCGGGCCTGCTCCAGGTGCGGTGCGGCGGGGGAGTCCGCGGGCAGCAGTCGCTGGGCGGCCCGCATCAGGAGCTGGATGCTGGACAGGCCCTGGGCGAGCGTGTCGTGGATCTCGCGGGCGAGCCGTTCCCGTTCGGCGAGCGTGCCCGCGGCGCGTTCGGCCTCGGCCAGTTCGGCACGGGCGGCGATGAGTTCCTCGATCAGCTCGCGGCGCCGCTCGCTCTCCCGGTACAGCGCCTCGTACCCGAGGACCGTGGCGACCGCGACCCCCGCCCCGAGCAGCGGCCCGATGAACGCGCCGGGCGTCAGGGGCGCGCCGTGCGCGACGAAGCTCGCGACGGCCGCCCCCGCCGTCAGGGCCACCGCGGGCAGGCTCCAGCGCACCGGCAGCAGGTGCAGTTGCAGGAAGTAGAGAGGGAACGCCACCCACAGCCCGTCCGGTGAGAGCGTGACGAGAGCCAGCCAGCTCGCGCTGAGGGCGGCCACCCACAGCGCGGCCGTACGCCGTGAGCGGTGCACCGCAGCGGAGACCGCGCCCGCCGCGAGCACCACCCCCGTCACGAGGACCGACACGACGACCGCCGCCGGGTGCCCGGTGTCCCCGCTGCGGACGGCGGCCAGCAGGAGAAGGCCCGCGAGCAGGACGTACAGGCACAGCCGCAGGACGGCGACGACGGGGGAGCGGCGGGGGACATCCATGGTCGTTCCAGGGTAGGCGGGGCAGTGCCGGACCCGGTCAACCGAAAGGTTGAAAGCGGGCTGCTCCCTTCGCCGGCGCGGTTCTCCTCCCGAGTCCGTGCGCCGCCGTTCCTTCGGTCCCGCGCGGTGCGTCTCCCGGCGATCTGCGCGCCCCTCCTTCGGACCGGGGGAAGCGTGCCGCGGGGCGATGCCCCGGGCGGGGTCCGGGCGGCAGGGTCGAGGCATGTTCGTCGCATGGAGAGACCTACGGTTCGCCAAGGGGCGGTTCGCCCTGATGGGAGCCGTCGTCGTACTGATCACCCTGCTCGTGGGGCTGCTGTCCGGGCTGACCGCCGGGCTCGCCGAGGAGAACACCTCGGCGGTCACCGCGCTGCCCGCCGACCACCTGGCCTTCGCCGCGCCGGCCGCGGGCCAGCCGGTGTCCTTCACCGGGGCGCGCATGCCGTCCCGCGCCTGGGAGACCTGGTCCGGCACACCCGGCGTCACCTCGGCCGAGCCGATCGGCATCCGCACCCTGAACGCGGCCGCCGGGAACCGTACGGCCGCGGTGTCCGCCTTCGCCGTGCGGCCGGGGTCGGGCATCGCCCCGGCAGGGGTCGCCCCGGGCCGTGCCGTGCTGTCCGAGAAGGCCGCCGCCGCGCTCGGCGTGACGCCCGGGGACCGGGTGGGACTCGGCGGCACCGAGCTGACCGTCGCGGCCGTGGCCGGCCGTGCCTCGTACAGCCACACCCCGGTCGTGTGGACCGACCTCTCCGGTCCGGCGACCGTGATCGCCCTGCGTACCGACGGAGCCGATCTGCAAGCGGCAGACCGTGCCGCCGGCACGAAGACCTTGACCCAGGGCGACGCACTCACCGCCATCGGTTCCTACCGGGCCGAGAACGGCTCGCTCCAGCTCATGCGCGGATTCCTCTTCGTCATCTCGGCACTCGTCACCGGGGCGTTCTTCACGGTCTGGACGATCCAGCGGGCGCCCGACATCGCGGTCCTGAAGGCGCTGGGCGCCTCCACGCCGTATCTGCTGCGCGACGCGCTGGGCCAGGCGGTGTTCCTGCTCGCAGCGGGGACGCTGCTCGGCACCGGGCTCGCGGCCGGAGCCGGCGCGCTCGTGCGGGGCGGCGGCGTGCCGTTCGCACCGGCCGGACAGGCCGTGCTCGGACCCGCCGCCGTGACGATCGCTCTCGGGGCGCTCGGCGCGGGTCTGTCCGTCCGGCGGATCACCGCCGTCGACCCGCTGACCGCGCTGGCGAGCGCCCGATGAGAACTCCGGAGACTGCCCGATGAGCCTGACCCTCGACGACATCACCCTCACCTACCCCGACGGCGACGGCCGTGTGACCGCTCTGGACGGCGTCGGTCTCCTGGTGCCCTCCGGAACGACGACGGCCGTCGTGGGGCCCTCCGGATCCGGCAAGTCCAGCCTCCTCGCGGTCGCCGCGACCCTGGTCGCTCCGGACCGCGGACGTGTCCTCGTCGGCGGTACGGAGATGGGGACGCTGACCTCCGCCGAGCGGGCCGTCCTGCGGCGGCGCGAGATCGGCATCGTGTTCCAGCAGCCGAATCTGCTGCCCTCGCTGACCGCGCTGGAACAGCTCCAGGTGATGGGCCACCTGGACGGGCGCCGTCGAGTGACGCGGCGCGCGAGGGAGCTGCTCGCCGAGGTCGGGCTCGGCGACCTGGCCCACCGGCGCCCCCACCAGTTGTCCGGCGGTCAGCGGCAGCGGGTGAACATCGCCCGAGCGCTGGTCAACGAGCCGTCGGTGCTCCTGGTCGACGAGCCGACCAGCGCCCTCGACCACGAACGCGGTACGGCGGTGATCGACCTGCTGCTGCGGCTCACGCGTGAGCGCGCCACGGCGACGGTCCTCGTGACACACGACCGCGCCCGCCTCGGCGAGGCGGACGCGGTGCGGGAGATGACGGACGGGCGCCTGGAGATGCCCGTCGCGGTGTCGGGGGCGGACTGAGCCGGGCGGGGAGCGGTGCGCGGTGCCGGGGGTGGCCCGAGCCGGGCGCCTCGGAGGGGAGTCCCGCGGTCAGCGGTTCCCAGGTCCTGTCGGCGTCGTCCGTACGGAAGGCCCGGCACCGTCGGTCGGCCGGGAGGGGAGTGGTGTGCGGTGTCCGGGGCGGACCGAGCCGGGCAGGAACGGCGCGCGTCCTCCCGCCCCGTCCCCGCGGACACGGCCGGGGTCCGGGTCAGCCGGCGCCCGGTCCCGAGCTGGCCAGAGCCTCCGACAGTTCGGCCGCGACCTGCTGGAGCACCGGCACGATCTTCTCGGTGGCGGCCTCGGTGACCCGGCCGGCCGGGCCGGAGATCGAGATCGCGGCGGCGGTCGGGGAGTCGGGCACGGAGACGGCCAGGCAGCGGACGCCGATCTCCTGCTCGTTGTCGTCGACCGCGTAACCGGTGCGGCGCACCTCGTCCAGCGCGGCGAGGAAGCCGTCCGGCGTGGTGATCGTCTTCTCCGTCGCGGCGGGCATTCCCGTACGGGCGAGCAGCGCCCGCACCTCGTCGTCCGGAGTGTGGGCCAGCAGTGCCTTGCCGACGCCCGTGGAGTGCGGCAGCACCCGGCGGCCCACCTCGGTGAACATGCGCATCGAGTGCTTGGACGGCACCTGGGCGACGTACACGATCTCGTCCCCGTCGAGCAGCGCCATGTTCGCGGTCTCGCCGGTCTCCTCCACCAGGCGCGCCAGATAGGGGCGGGCCCAGGTGCCGAGCAGCCGGGAGGCGGACTCGCCGAGGCGGATCAGCCGCGGACCGAGCGCGTACCGGCGGTTGGTCTGCTGTCGTACGTATCCGCAGACCACGAGGGTGCGCATCAGCCGGTGAATGGTGGGCAGCGGCAACCCGCTGCTCGCGGAGAGCTCGCTCAGACCGACCTCGCCCCCGGCGTCCGCCATGCGCTCCAGCAGATCGAAGGCGCGCTCGAGGGACTGGACGCCGCCACTGGGAGCGGACGATCTGGCGTCGGTGGTGCTGGCGCTGGACGGCGGCACGGCGGCGGTCCTTTCGGGGCGCGGTTTCGAGCGGGGTGACCCGAAGACTCTCGAAGGGGGCGGCGGCGGGCGGGCAGAGACGCAGCCTACCCGGCAGCGCATCCACTGCCGGGTAGGGTGAGACTACATTCTGTCTGTCGGAAATATGACTCCGCAATGCGGAAGATCGAGCGGTCGGGCATATCGGGCGCATCGGGGGCTGAGGCCGGCCGGGTCGGGGGGACGCTGGAGAAATGAGCCCTTGACGGAGCGGGGGCCGGAGTGAAGACTTCTTCAACAGAAAGTTGAATTCCGTTACGCGGAAGCGACCCGGCGGCAACGGGAGTCAACGGCGGCGGAGAGAGGGGTCCGGGTGTCCGATGCCGAACTGGTGCTGCGCTCGACGCGCGTCATCACTCCCGAGGGGACGCGCGCCGCTTCGGTCGCGGTCGCCGGGGGAAAGATCACGGCCGTGCTGCCGTACGACGCCGAGGTGCCGCCCGGCGCCCGGTCGGAGGACGTCGGCGACGACGTCCTGCTGCCCGGACTCGTCGACACCCACGTCCATGTGAACGACCCCGGCCGTACGGAGTGGGAGGGTTTCTGGACCGCGACCCGCGCCGCGGCCGCCGGCGGCATCACCACCCTGATCGACATGCCGCTCAACTCCCTCCCGCCGACCACCACGGTCGGCCACCTCCGTACGAAGCAGGACGTCGCCCGCTCCAAGGCGCACATCGACGTCGGCTTCTGGGGCGGCGCGCTGCCCGGCAACGTCGAGGACCTGCGCCCCCTGCACGACGCCGGTGTCTTCGGGTTCAAGGCGTTCCTGTCGCCGTCCGGGGTCGAGGAGTTCCCCGAACTGGACCAGGAGCAACTCGCCCGGTCCCTCGCCGAGATCGCCGACTTCGGCGGCCTGCTGATCGTGCACGCCGAGGACCCGCTCCACCTGGCCGCCGCCCCGCAGAAGGGCGGACGCAGTTACGCCGACTTCCTCGCCTCGCGCCCCCGGGACGCCGAGGACAGCGCGGTCAAGAGCCTCATCGCGCAGGCCGCGCGCCTCGACGCGCGGGTGCATGTGCTGCACCTGTCGTCGAGCGACGCGCTCCCGCTGATCGCCGCCGCCAAGGCGGACGGCGTCCGGATCACCGTGGAGACCTGCCCGCACTACCTCACCCTGACCGCCGAGGAAGTCCCGGACGGCGCCAGCGAGTTCAAGTGCTGCCCGCCCATCCGTGAGGCCGCCAACCAGGACCTGCTGTGGCAGGCGCTCGCCGACGGAACCATCGACTGTGTGGTCACCGACCACTCGCCGTCGACCGCCGATCTCAAGACGGACGACTTCGCGACCGCGTGGGGCGGCATCTCCGGCCTCCAGTTGAGCCTGTCCGCCGTGTGGACCGAGGCCCGCAGGCGCGGCCACGACCTGGAGGACGTGGTCCGCTGGATGTCCTCCCGCACGGCACGACTGGCCGGCCTGGGCGACCGCAAGGGTGCCATCGCGGCCGGCCACGACGCCGACTTCGCGGTGTTCGCCCCCGACGAGACCTTCACCGTCGACCCCGCCGCGCTCCAGCACCGCAACCGGGTGACGGCCTACGCGGGCAGGACCCTCAGCGGTGTCGTGAAGTCGACGTGGCTGCGCGGCGAACGCGTCGTCGCCGGGGGCAGGTTCACCGAACCCACCGGACAACTCCTCGTCCGCCACCCGTAATTGCAACGGCCGACCCCCGAAAGGCAGATCGATCATCGTGACGGCGCAGCGCCCGACCGTTCCGGCCACCTTCACCGGAGACGCGAACCCCTACCGAGGCGGCGACCCGTACGCGGACTACCGCACCGCCGACCTCCCCTTCACCCGGTACGCCGACCTGGCGGACCGGCGGCTCGGCGCGGGGGTCGTCGCCGCCAACGACGAGTTCTTCGCCCAGCGCGAGAACCTCCTCGTGGCCGGGGCCGCCGAGTTCGACCCCGAGCACTTCGGTCACAAGGGCAAGATCATGGACGGCTGGGAGACCCGGCGGCGCCGCGGTGTCTCGGCCGAGCACCCGTGGCCGACCGCCGAGGACCACGACTGGGCCCTGGTGCGCCTCGGCGCCCCCGGGGTGATCCGCGGGATCGTCGTCGACACGGCCCACTTCCGCGGCAACTATCCGCAGGCGGTGTCGGTCGAGGGCGCCTCGGTGCCCGGTTCACCCTCGCCCGGGGAACTCCTCGCGGACGAGGTGAAGTGGACGACCCTGGTACCGCGCACCGCGGTCGGCGGTCACGCGGCCAACGGGTTCGCCGTCTCCGTGGAACAGCGCTTCACGCACCTGCGCGTCAACCAGCACCCCGACGGGGGCATCGCGCGACTGCGGGTGTACGGAGAGGTCGTGCCCGACCCGCGCTGGCTGTCCGCCCTCGGCACGTTCGACGTGGTCGCCCTGGAGAACGGCGGACAGGTCGAGGACGCCTCCGACCTCTTCTACTCGCCGGCCACCAACACCATCCAGCCCGGCCGCTCGCGCAAGATGGACGACGGCTGGGAGACCCGCCGACGACGCGACGACGGCAACGACTGGATCCGCTACCGGCTCGTCGCCCGCTCCGAGATCCGCGCCGTCGAGATCGACACGGCGTATCTGAAGGGCAACAGCGCCGGATGGGCCTCGGTGTCGGTGCGGAACGGCGACGAAGGCGACACGGGGGAGTGGACGGAGATCCTGCCCCGTACCCGCCTCCAGCCCGACACCAACCACCGCTTCATCCTCGCGGCACCCGCCGTCGCCACGCACGCGCGCGTGGACATCTTCCCGGACGGCGGCATCTCCCGACTGCGCCTCTTCGGCTCCCTGACGGAGGACGGGGCGTCAGGGCTGACGGCACGGCACCAGGAACTGGGCGGCTGAGTCGTCCGGCCCCGTCGTCCGGAGCCGTGGGCCGTGGGCCGTGGCCCGATGGTCCCGTGGGACGTGCCGATGCCGGTGCGTCCCACGGGCCATGATCGGCTTGTGCCGGGTACGACGCCTGTCCAGGCGATCCAGGCGATCCAGGTGATCATCCGGGTGATCCGGGTACCGGGGGCCGGCCTGACGCGTCACGCCGCGTGGCCTCCGTCCACCGCGAACTCCGCCCCCGTCACGTACCCCGCCTCGCTTCCCGCCAGATACGCGACCATCGAGGCGACCTCATGGGCGGCGCCGAAGCGGCCGAGGGCGGTCATCGCGGTCTGGCCCGGTGCGTACGGGCCGTCCGCCGGGTTCATGTCCGTGTCGATGGGGCCGGGATGGACGATGTTGGCGGTGATCCCGCGGTCGCCCAGTTCCCGCGCCAGCGCCTTGGTGAGGCCGATCAGCGCGGACTTGCCCGTGGCGTAGAGCGTCCCCCCGGGGCCGGGGACCCGCTGTGTCATGCAACTGCCGATCGTGATGATCCGCCCGCCGTCCCCGAGGTGCGACGCGGCCGACTGGGAGGCCAGAAAGACCCCCCGGACGTTGACGGCGAGCACCCGGTCGACCTCCGCCGGGGACAGGGAGTCCAACGGTCCCAGAACGCCCACCCCCACGTTGTTGACGAGTACGTCGAGCCGCCCGAACTCCGCGACGACCCGGTCCACCACCCCGCCGGCCTCCGCCGCGTCCGAGGAGTCCGCGCACAGGGCGAGTCCCCTGCGTCCGAGCCCCTCGACGCCCCGTACGACACCCTCCGCGGCCTCCTTGCCCCTCACATAGGTGACGGCCACGTCCGCACCCTCCTGGGCCAGGCGCAGCGCCGTCGCGGCCCCGATGCCCCGGCTGCCACCGGTCACGAGTGCCACCTTGCCGTTCATGGTTCCCTGAGAAGTCATGCGTCCATCCCAGCGGTCGCACACGCCCGACGCTGGCGGCGAACGGACACCGAATTCGCCGGTCGCGGGACCAGCCCGACTCACCGCACACCCTTCTGACACGCAAAGAGATCGGTTCCCAGGTCGGCAGGGCTCCGGCGCCTTCGATGTGCCAGACCTGCCCGTCCGGCATATTTCCCCAGTGACCGGCAGGTCCGGCGGCTTCGTTCTCCCGCTCGGAGAGGACGAAGCCGCCGGACGTCATGAGCTCGGCCTCGGGGACCGACAGAGCAGCCAGTATCGATGAGATTGATCATGGTTGCGTCGCCGTGATCCGGTAGCACAGGCGACATCCTCCATACGGTTCTTTCGGTGAAGGGGAGGGGGAGTGCCTTGACTGCTTCGGGGACCGGAACGCGCGGTGGTTCCCGGTGGAACTCCGGGCGCAGAGTGTTGAGATCGCCGGGCATACCGCGAGAATTGTCCCTATGAACGATGTCTCCTCCTCCCGCGCTGCTCGCCGGCCAGCTCCACCAACTGCCGTCCAGCCCGATCCGATGCTCTATCCGGAGGTGGCAGCCGCTGGCGGAGATCTGGTGTCAGCTCTGCAGCGTGCTGCCGACGGCATGCGCATTGACCTTGGAGGTGTGCAAGGCCCGGAGTCGCCGACGGACCCCTGGAGGCTCATCGTCGCGAGCGTGGATGGTGAGCGTGGCCCCCTCACCGCGACTCTCCAGGAGGAGGAACGGCGCTTCTCAACCAGGATTTGGTGGACCGGTGTTGGAGAGGCGGCTCATGGCGGCACCACCGACTTGGAGACCATGGTCGAGGTGGCTCATGCCTGGCGAGCCGGAATGAAGCTCAGCGAGCTCCAGGTGAGGTGGCCCTCCTTCAAGGCCGACGAGCTCGCGTTGGCGCACGAGCGAGGAGAGGCCGTCGCCTTCAAGTGGCAGCTCACTCGCGACGCCCCCGATCGGCTGATCGACCATGACATCGTCGAAGCGGCGTATGCGGCCCCGGCCCTCCGCGCGCTCTATCCGATGATCAGTCATGGAAGCCTGGGGTTCAGCCGATGCACCCATTACCCGTTCTCGAACGACGTCCCCAGCCTCTTCCCGCTGGGCGGAGGTGGCTGGCGGGTGATCTGTCTGTGGCGTCAGGGAGGTATCCCGCATCAGGAAGCTTTCACTCCGGCGGAGGCCGTCGAGTTCGTTGTGGCGGGGCTGCCCGAAGGCTGCGGGCCCGCGGTGGAGGGGCCCGCCGTGCTGCTGCCCAGCTGAGCAAAGCGGCTCCTGGACCCTCCTCGTCATGCTGAGGAGGGCTGCCTCGGGCTCTGGCAAGGGGCAGCGGCTTGTCCACGGAACCGCATCACGCAATACCTGCCGTCATGTGTCCGGCTCTCACTGCTGTTCAGGCCGCGAAGGTGTCAGGACTTGGTGGTGATGCGCTCTTTATCGGGCAGGGCGGGACGGCCAGAGGCGGGCTGTCCGCCGGCAAGGTTCCGCGGTCTGGTCAGCAGATCTGTCTGGGCGTCGTCGTAGAGGAAGGTGCGGGATACCCCGGCCTGGGAGGCGACCCCGGCGACGGTGATCGGGCCGCCGTCGACTTCACCGACGGCATCAGCGGACCATCGCACCCCCGGTACAACCGTGGCCCGGCATCGCGGTTGTCATCAGCCACGACCAGCCTCAGCCGGGGGACACCGTCCCTGCCCATGCGGCCACCCCAGGACAGTTGACTGCCACATACGCCGTGACTTCGCGCCTGCGGGCTTCGTGAACTACGCCGGACGCACTCTCGGCCTTCCTGTGGGCTGATCTGCAGACGGGAATTTCCCGCTTTGGCTTCTGACCGAGCCGGCAGAACGACACAATGCTGCTGCCTGCGTGAGCGCATGGATACGTAGGGGAATCAGCACAGCCAGGGGGCAGCATGACGGCGTCGTCAGCTGACGGGGTGGACAGGCCGCTGTACGAGCGAGCGAGTGATCTCCATCAACGGGGACGGCCGGAGGAAGCGATTCCTCTGCTGCAGGAACTTCTCCAACGTGAGCCCGACGATGTCGCCGCGCGCTATGCGCTCGGCATCTGCCTGACCGATACGGGTAAGCACGCCGAAGCTCAAGTCCAGTTCCGGCGCGTCGTGGACAGCGATCCCCGGCACCACCAGGCCTCGTACCGTCTCGGT
Organism: Streptomyces sp. NBC_00386; assembly: GCF_036063235.1. Lineage (NCBI taxonomy): Bacteria > Bacillati > Actinomycetota > Actinomycetes > Kitasatosporales > Streptomycetaceae > Streptomyces > Streptomyces sp. NBC_00386. The sequence continues at coordinate 2,179,953 of NZ_CP107950.1, read as the reverse complement.
CGGCTTCTCCAGGTTGATGCCGATCTGGATGGGGCAGCGGAGGCGTATCGTCGAGTTCTCTCGGTGATTGCCGAATTCCGCGATACCGCGATCAGGCTGAGGGCCTGTGAGGACGCCCTCGGTGCCGCCGCGCGCGTGCCCTCTCCCGCACCCGGGGGCCCGCCCCTGACCGGTAGGCCTCTCACCCCAGGCCCGCCAACACTACGGTCCCAGTCCGACGCCCACCGGGTCGCGGACCGTGGAGAGCCCAGGTTCTCGGTCGGGCTCAAGGCGCGCCATCTTCTGATCCTGATCACGAAGCGATTCCTGGTCTCCGCCGTCCTGACGCTGGCCGTGCCGCTGATCGGCGGAGGTGTCGGGCTCATGGGCGGCGGTCTGATCCTGCTCCCTGTTCTCGTTTCGTGGATCTTCTTCCTCGCCTCACTCGTCCTCCTGCTGGTGAGGCCGCGGACAAACGGCGCGGACTTCTACGAGTACGGAGTTGACGTGAAGTCCGGCTTCATCAAGCGCAAGGTCCAGTTCATCTGGTACTACCAGATCGTCGAATCACCCAGCTACGTGCGGACGTTCGGTACCTACTTCACCAATACGGCCTCCCTCGGCCTGCGCTACAACGAGGCGGGGGCCTCCTCCACGGCATACGTGGAACTCTCCGGGATCGGCAGCCCGAATGAGGTCAGGGAGATCGGCCGATACGTCGAGTCACGGACCTTCCCTGAGCGCCATCCCATCCGGGGCCCGTGGACCTGAGGGGCCACGGGCCTGTCCGGCTACGTCATCATCTCGGGCGGGGCCATGGAGGTGAAGCTGTCGAAACCGCTCGCCACCGCGTCTCCGTCCGGAAGGCCAACGCCGTCCGTGCCGGTGCCCGTCACGGGGCCGTCGGGACACCCTCCATCGAAGTCGAAAGCGGTGGCTCCAAACCCCTCCCCGGCGATGTGATGCCCCAGTTGCCCGGTGTCACCGGAAGCCGAGGTGGACGACTGGTGCTGTCCAGCCTCCTGACCCGAACCGCCCGAAGCGGAAGGTGGTTGCAGCTGTCCGGCCCCGTCGCCCTGCCCCGTCGACGGCGTGGTGGTGACCGTGTCCTGGTGCGCCTCCCCGGCCGGCGAATCCGCCCCCCTCGGCTCCCCGATGATGGGGATCTCGCCCACGAAGTCGTCGGGTCCCTGGATCTGCCCACCGTCGGTGGGCGGAGGAACAGGGATAGGGGCTGGCGCCTGCGCATCAGTACTCGCGTCTGCCCCGGAGGCGTCCGGGGCGTTTCCGGACGCAGTTCCCCCTTCATCGGAACCACCCCTGGAGACGTGTGTAGGAGCAGGACTGGAAGCGCCGGGGCGGGGAGACGGCACATGGGTCGTCGGCGAGCCTCCCGATGAACCGGTGTGCCCGACGGCAGAGGGAGACTGCCCAGCGTGGTCAGGTGTCTTCGGACCCATCGGATCTTTGTCGGCATTTGGGTGCAGGTGGGCTGTTCCAGGCGGGAACGCGGCATCCGGCGCGCCGTGCGGCTGCGACGTGTCCGACGGTTCCTTGCCGGGGATCGCGTGCGGCGCTTTCTCGGTCCAGTCGGCCGAATGGTGATCCACCTTGATCGGCGGCGCTTTGTGGTAGCCCGCAGGCCCCGCGTCCGGATGCTCATGAGGCGAGGCGGGAGACGCCTGCGGGGCGCCGGATGAGGAGGGCCCCGCACTGGCGTCCTGCGCGGACGTACCGGCATCGTGACGCGGAGCAGGGGTGCTGTGCTGGGCCGTGCTGTTGTAATGATTGGCGGCGTTGAGGCTCCAGCTGGGACCCGCCTCGGAGTCGGTCTGAGACCGATCTCCGCCACCTCCCCCACCACCGCCGTTCGAACCCCGGCCACCGGATGTCCTCGGTGCAGGGGTGCGCCCGCCTGTTCCGAACCGCCTGCCCCGCCCCGACGACCCTGTGCCCCGGCTCCCGCCCCGTCGCGACCCGCCCATCGCATCCACCCCCAACTAGGTACGACTCTGCCTGCTGCTCCAATTGTCCTAAGCCGGGCCCGAATTGTCACCGAGGCTCACGCCCTGGCTCAGCGTGCCCTGCACGACCTCCGCCGCCGGATACATCAGGATCGTGCCGGCCCTTGCGGCATCACGCCGTGAGCAGCACGGACAGGTTCAGACGCAGCTTCTCAGCGATCGCGCGGTCGCCCGATTCGGCAGGGCGTCTTCGCACCGATGCAAATCCCTTGGGCAGCCAGACAGTTGCCGCCGTAGTCTCCCTGGATGACTACCGTTTTCGTCGAAGATCTCGCATGTGCATGCAAATCTGTCGGCGACCTGCTCGCCGAGGTCCGCCCCGAGCAGTGGAAGAAGCCGACGCCGTGTACGGAATGGAACGTGCGCGAGGTGGTGGCCCACCTGGTCGGCATGGACCTGGTGTTCGCAGCCATGATCGAGGGCGGCCCGATGCCCGAACGCGGAGTGGACCGCCTCGGTGACGACCCGGTCGGCGCCTACCGGTCCTCCAGTGCTTCGCTGCTGGCAGCTTTCTCTGGCCCTGGGGTGCTGGAGCGGAGTTATCGCGGACCCTTGGGGAGTGCCACGGGCGCCGAGCGCTTGCAGATCCGCCTGTACGATCTGCTCGCTCACGGATGGGACCTCGCCCAGGCCACCCGAATCCCTGGCCGGCTGCCCGAAGACGTTGCCGAGCGGGCCCTGGCTTTCGCTCAGGCCCAGCTCTCCACCCAGTCCCGAACGGGACGATTCGCCGAGCCACAACCCGTCGAGGAGACCGCTCCGGCCATCGATCGCCTTGCCGCGTTTCTCGGCCGGCCGGTCCCACCGCAGCTGTGAGGCCGATCGAGTGCAACTGACCACCCCGAACCCACTCCCGCTGATGATCTCCGGGCATTGATGAACGCAGGCCGTGAACGCCTGATTGGCAGGGGACTCATTTGTTCCTGGCGGTCTGCTCGATCTGGTCGTCGAGCAGGTTCCGGGCGATGGCCGCGTAGCGGCTCGCGGTGGTGTGGGACAGGTTGAAGACCAGGGCGAGATGCAGTGGGCCGGCGCCATGTCCGGCGATGGTGATCCTGGGGTTGGGCAGGTCGAGGCCGTGACGTCGGCGACGGTGATTTCGCGCAGGTGCCCACGGGGCGTCGCCCAGTTCTCCAGCAGGGGGCGGACGTAGCCGAGGTTTGGCGCGACTGTCACCGTCGAGGAGGACCAGCAGCCAGGCGCGGACGTCGCTGGCGAATCCGGCGGGCGGTTCGCCGGTGCGGTGCGCACTACGGGCGAGGTCGAGTCAGAACGTACTTCGGTCACCGGGACGAGGTAACAGGCCCAGGTCCTGGCACTCTCGGTGGTGCCAGGACCTGGGGGACGAACGCGGAACCCGGGGACTATTGCTCAGCGGACTTCGGCGATCCCCTCATCGCCGGGGTCCTCTCACCGCTCAAGATCAACCGCGCCGATACCGGCTGTTCCGTTGGTCCCCAAGGCCGGAGCTGCCGGACACGCTGGGAGTGGACCAGGCTGTCACCGGTCATGCGGGGCCGATGACCCCCATCGCACCCGGAACGAGGCAATCCTTGCCCGGGGTGGTGTCAGTTCTTGCTGTTGTCCACGATCACCGGAGTGCCGTTCGAGTCCGTGCCGCACGGCACCGCGTACACCGGGTTGGCCTTCGCGGCTTCCTTGTATGCCTCAAGGCACTGGTTGTACAGCACCTTGTCGCTCAGCGACCGCTCGATGATCTTGTTGGCACTGGCGATGCCCTCCGCCTCGATCCGCTTGCGCTCCGCCTCCGCTTTGGCCGTACGCGCCGCCTCGGTGGCCCGCTCGGTGGCCTGCTCCTGCTGGATCTTCTTGTCGATCTGGTCCTGCAGCTTCTCCGACGGCCTCACATTGCGCAGGTTGACGGAAGTGACGTCGATGCCGCGCGGTGCCAGTCGCTCGTTGACGAGGTCGGCGATCTCCGTGCTGATCTGCTCGCGGGCGGATGCGTAACCTTCCTCGCTGGTGTGCTTCGCGAAGACGTTGCGGATGATCTCGCGGCTGTCCGGCAGCACCAGCCGCTCCTCGACGGCTTCCTCGTTGCCCGCCAGCCGGTACAGCGCGACCGCCTTGGCCGGCACCACGGCCCACTTGATGGTGACGTCCGCGTAGAGCACGCCACCCTGCGAGGAGCGGACCTCCACCACGTCCTTGTCCTTGAGGTCGAGGTCCACCGGGCGGGTCGAGAAGGACGTGACGTCGGTGAACGGTGACTTGAAGTGCATGCCCGAGGTCAGCGGTGTGCCGAGCTTGCCAAAGGTGACCGGCACGCCGACCTCGTAGGCACTCACGACATGGATGCAGGCGAAGGTGCCTGCCAGCACACCCGCAAGGGCGCTGAGCGCCGCCCCGAGCTTCCAGTGGCCCGCGGGAGTGCGGCCGCGGCCGACGAGAAGGAGTACTACCGCAACTATGAGCAGCAGGATGGACAGCACGAACACAGGTATCCCCCTCCGGAAACGTGACCGCGCCTCCTGGGGCGCGGCACCGGCGCATCGTAGCGATCTCGGGTGTCGGGTACATGACCCGAGCCAGGCAAGAACCGCCGGCTCCGGTGCCGATCTCCTCTGCGGAGTCAGGGGCAACGGCAAGCTGTAACGAGAACCGGAGCAACGAGAACTCGGCACCGGCCGGGGCGGGAGTGAGCGCACACGCCGACACCTCACCCGGCTGACCGGAACTCTTTGCTCCGCTTCCCGCGTTCTCACGGCGTGACTCTTCAGCAAGAAATCGTCGGCAACGCCATGCAGATGGCGGTCGTCAACCTGCGCCTCGGCCAGACCGTGTACTGCGAAGCGGGAAAGTTCCTGTTCAAGACCACCAACGTGACCATGGAGACGCGGCTCTCCGGACCGTCGGGCGGCGGTGGGGGCGGGCAGCAGGGCGGCGGAGGCGGCATGGGCGGCATGCTGCGCCAGGCCGTGGGCACGGCCATGCAGGCAGGCCAGCGCGCCCTCGCGGGCGAGTCGCTGGCGTTCCAGTACTTCACGTCGACGGGCGGCGAGGGCACCGTCGGTTTCGCGGGCGTGCTGCCCGGCGAGATGCGCGCCCTGGAGCTCGACGGCACGCGCGCGTGGTTCGCCGAGAAGGACGCCTTCGTGGCGGCGGAGTCGACCGTGCAGTTCGGCATCGCCTTCCAGGGCGGGCGGACCGGGCGCAGCGGCGGCGAGGGATTCGTCCTGGAGAAGTTCACCGGCCACGGCACGGTGATCATCGCGGGCGCGGGCAACTTCATCGACCTGAACCCGGCCGACTTCGGAGGCCGCGTCGAGGTCGACACGGGCTGCGTGGTCGCTTTCGAGGAGGGCATCCAGTACGGCGTCCAGCGCATCGGCGGGCTCAACCGGCAGGGTCTGATGAACGCGGTCTTCGGCGGTGAGGGCCTGTCGCTGGCCACGCTGGAGGGCAACGGACGGGTGATCCTTCAGTCCCTCACCATCGAGAGCCTCGCCAACGCCCTGAGAAAGGCCCAGGGCGGCGACAAGCAGGGTCCGACGGGCGGAATGTTCTCGACTAGCGCGGGGTGATCCCCGGCCCGCACGGGGCACGCCGTCGACCGGAACCGGGTGCGAGCCCCGTGCGGGGCGCGGGACCGGTGGAAGGACGCAGGGCGTTTTCGTCGCGGACCGATGAGTTGCGGGCGCCGGTGGGGTCTGTCCTGATGGCAGCAGACCCCACCGCAAGGAAGCAGGCACCGTCATGGGCAAGCTCACCCTCACCGCGTTCGTCAGTATCGACGGAGTCCACCAGGCGCCGGGCGGTCCCGAGGAGGACACCAGCGGCGGCTTCGGCCAGGGCGGCTGGAGCGTTCCCTTCGGCGACGACGACTTCGGGCGCTTCGTCGTCGACAACTTCTCCCACGTCGACGCGTTCCTGCTGGGCAGGCGTACGTACGAGATCTTCGCGGGCTACTGGCCGAAGATGACCGACCCGGCCGACCCGATCGCCTCCAAGCTGAACGCGCTGCCCAAGTACGTCGTCTCCTCGACGATCACCGAGCCCGCCTGGGAGGGCACGACCGTGATCACCGGCGACCTCGGCAAAGAGGTCACCGCCCTCAAGGAGCGCACCGAGGGCGAGCTCCAGATCCACGGCAGCGCCGTCCTCGCTCAGTCCCTCCTCGCGCTCGGTCTGATCGACACCCTGCATCTGATGACCTTCCCCGTGCTGCTCGGCGAGGGCCGCCGCCTCTTCGCCGAGGGCGCCGCCCCCACCGCGTTCCGCCGCACCGGCGGGACGATCACCGGTGCCGGCGTCGCGATCAACACGTACGAGCGCGAAGGCCGGCCGACGTACGGCAGTTACTAGGAGCGCGGGCGGCCGGCTGCGGGCCCTCGTCCGCCGAGGGGCGACAGCCGGCCGCCGAGGCCGACAGCCGACCGCCCTCCGACGAAGGCCGACAGCCGACCCTCGTGCGACACATCAACTCCCAGAAAATTCCCCGGAGTTCACCAAAGAAATCAACGCGCTTGACATTGACATGTCATCTACGCGCATCATCCTGGGTTCATGAGATTCCCCCCACGAACCACCCGTATCGGCGCCCTCGTGGCCCTCATGTCCGCTCTGCTCATCGGCGGCACCGCCGTGGCTCCGGCCGACGCGGCGGCGGCCTCCGTCGGCAGCATCTGTTACGGCGCGCTGCCGTCCCAGGCGTACGACACGCTGGACCTGATCGACTCGGGCGGCCCCTTCCCGTACTCGCAGGACGGGGCCGTCTTCCAGAACAGGGAGGGCGTGCTGCCCGCCCAGTCCACCGGCTACTACCACGAGTACACGGTCAAGACGCCCGGCTCCTCGACACGGGGTGCCCGTCGCATCGTGACCGGCAAGAAGACCCTGGAGGACTACTACACCGCGGACCACTACGTCACGTTCAAGCTGATCAACTTCGGTTGCTGATCCAGGCCGCCGGACGCCCGATCCCTGTTCACCCGGGCTCGAGTCCCGGCCCGTACGGCCGGCCGGTGGCCTCCTGGGCCAGACCGGGGACGCCCTGAACGAGGGCGACGAGACCGCATCTCCAGCACCTGTTTCATGGGACGACCCTCGCCCCGCGGACCCCCCATGCGCATCGGCCGCGGGGCGAGGCGTGTCCGACCGAAGCCGCAGGGCGCCGTTCCCCCGTCGGACGAAGGTCTGAAGCGTGCCGATTCCGGTCGCCGGAGAGGCTCGCGGAGAGGTGGCCGCGGGTTCGGCTGCGTAGATTTGTCGACCGTGAGTGGTGACAGTCCGACACCCGAGCCGCGTGACGTTCCAGCGCCGGTCCTGACCGCCCGGCGCTGGCTGCTGCCGTCGGCCGTGGCCGCGGACCTCGACCCCGACGCCGAGCACGCCGGACCCTCCGGACGGCCCCGGCGCACCGTGCGCGACTGGGTCGTCGACTTCGGCTGCTTCCTGCTGGCCGTCGCCATCGGCCTCGCGGCCGCGAACACCCTCACCGACGACCCGAACGTCCCGCACGCGCTCGCCGTCGCCGACCAGCTCATCGGCGCGCTCGCCTGTGCGGCGGTCTGGCTGCGCCGGCGCTGGCCGCTGGGCCTGGCCATCGCCATGATCCCCGTCGGCCTGGTCTCGAACACGGCGGGCGGCGCGGGACTCGTGGCCCTCTTCACCCTCGCCGTGCACCGGCCCTTCCGGTACGTGGCCTGGGTCGCGGGCGTCCAGCTCGTGCTGCTCCCGGGGTTCTTCTGGCTGCGGCCCGACCCCGATTTGCCGTACCTCGCCGCCCTCGCCGTCACCGCGCTGCTCACCTCCGCGGTGGTCGGCTGGGGCATGGTCGTACGGTCCAAGCGCCAGCTCATGCTGAGTCTGCGGGACCGCGCGCGGAGGGCCGAGACCGAGGCGGCGCTGCGGGCCGAGCAGGCGCAGCGGCTCGCGCGCGAGGCGATCGCGCGCGAGATGCACGATGTGCTCGCGCACCGGCTCACGCTGCTGAGCGTGCACGCGGGAGCACTGGAGTTCCGGCCCGACGCGCCGCGGGAGGAGGTCGCCAGGGCCGCGGGGGTGATCCGGGAGAGCGCGCACGAGGCCCTTCAGGACCTGCGCGAGATCATCGGGGTGCTGCGGGCCGGGGACTCCGACGAGGCGGGGCGGCCGCAGCCGACGCTGGCGGCGCTCGACGCGCTGGTCGCCGAGTCGCGCTCCGCCGGCGCGAAGATCGTCCTCGACAACCGGGTCGTCGACCCCGCAGCCGTGCCCGCGTCCGCGGGCCGCACCGCGTACCGCATCGCGCAGGAGGGACTGACGAACGCGCGCAAGCACGCGCCGGGGGCGGAGGTCACGGTGACGGTACGGGGGTCCGCCGGCGCCGGGCTGACCGTGACCGTCGCCAACCCCGCGCCGCCGGGTCCGGTACCGAAGGTCCCGGGGTCCGGGCAGGGGCTGATCGGGCTGACGGAGCGGGCGACGCTGGCGGGAGGGCGGCTTGAGCACGGGGCGCTGGGGGGTGGGGGGTTCCGGGTTCGGGCGTGGTTGCCGTGGGGGGCGTAGGTGGCTTGGGCGGGCGTTTGTTGTGCGGGTTCGCTGCGCCGGCGTTTGCTGTGTGGGTTCGTTGAGCTGGCCCTTGCGGCGCGGTCCGGTGGGTGGGTCGGGGCCGTGCCGGTACATCCGCCCGTCGCCGTTGGATCAGACGGGGGTTTCGTAGGGAGCCGCTGCTCGATCCGGGCGTAAGCGACGGGCATCCGATGTACCGGCACGGCCCCTCCCGCGCGTTGCCGACTGCGGGTGCGTCGTGGTTTCGGCCGTTCACTACGGGTGCGTGGTGGCTTGGGTGCCGTTCCTCGCGGGTGTGATTTTCAGCCCCTCCGGCGTTTGAGGAGCGGGGTCCGGGGCGGAGCCCCAGGTATTGGGACGGGTAGGGGCGGAGGGGGCGAAGAGCCGGTTGCAGGGCCCGCTGGACCGGGGGTGGTGCGTGATCCAGCCCCTTTGGCGTTCGAGGAGCGGGGACGGGCACTGGCGAGGGCGCTCGTGCGTTGGGCGGGTTAACGGGAGGGAGAGTCGTGATCGATCTGGGGGAGTACGGAGCGCGGTTCACCGAGGATCCGCATCCGGTCTACGCCGAGTTACGCGCGCTAGGTGTATTGACCCGCAGCGTTGTTCACACGGCTGATGGGTGGCTGGCCTCCGAGGGCGGTGTGGCAGCGATGGTAGTTGTAGCCGTGGAGGAAGTCGTCCAGGGCGGCCGTGCGTTCGTCGTTGCTGGTGTAGGGCCGCAGGTAGGCCCATTCGTCGAGCAGGGTGCGGTTGAAGCGTTCGACCTTGCCGTTGGTCTGCGGCCGGTAGGCGCGCGTCAGCTTTCCGGTCGCGCCGATCTCGGCGAGGGCCTGTTTCCAGGCCAGGCCCTTGCGGTAGGCCCAGGCGTTGTCGGTGAGCACGCGTTCGATGCGGGTGATGCCGTGCGTGTGGAAGAACGCAGCCGCGCGGGTGAGGAAGCCCGCGCAGGTGGCGACCTTCTCGTCCGGGTGGATCTCGCTGTAGGCGAGGCGACTGTGGTCGTCGACGGCGGAGTGGACGTAGTCGAAGCCCATGCTGCTGCGGGTGGCGCGGCCGGCCTGGCGTCCGAGGACTTTGTGGCCGCCGCCGTCGGGGATCCGACCGAGCTTCTTGACGTCGATGTGGATCAGTTCGCCGGGCCGGTCGCGTTCGTAGCGGCGGATGACCTGGCCGGTGGGCCGGTCCAGGTGGGCCAGGCGGTTCAGGCCGTGGCGGGTCAGAATCCGGTGGATGGTCGAGGCGGGCAGGCCCAGGATCGGGCCGAGCCGTGCGGGACCGAGTTTGCGGGCCTGCCGCAGTTGGCAGACCCGGGCCTCCAGGGCCGCAGGTGTGCGATGCGGTGTCGTCCGGGGCCGGCTGGAGCGGTCGGCGAGGCCCGGTTCGCCCTCGTCCCGCCAGCGGCGGACCCACTTGTGGGCCGTGGCTCGGGAGACGCCCATCTCGGCCGCCACATGAGCGACCGGGCGGCCCGCGCAGACACGTTCGACCAGCAGCCGCCTGCCATGAACGGTCAGCCGGGCATTACGGTGGGACACGAAGACCTCCGTGCGGTGCAGTCCTAGACAGCTCCACCACATCGGAGGTCTTCGCCATGTTCAAGACCCGCCAGTGTCAACAACGCTCGTGATCAATACAGCTAGGGCCTGTGCACCGGGTGCGGCTGCCATCGCCGGACGCGACCCATGAGACCTGGCTCGTCGTCGGGTACGAGGAGGCGCGCGCCGCGCTCGCCGACCCGCGGCTGGCCAAGAACCCGGACACGGCGGGGTTCGTGTTCTACGGAGAGGAACTGATCGGCCGGCACATGCTGCTCGCCGACCCGCCGCAGCACACCCGGCTCCGGACGCTGATCGCGGGCGAGTTCACCGGCCGGCGGGTCGCGGCACTGCGCCCGCGGATCCAGGAGATCACCGACGAGCTGCTCGACGCGATGCTTCCGCGCGGGCGGGCCGACCTCGTCGAGTCCTTCGCCTATCCGCTCCCGCTGACCGTCATCTGCGAGCTGCTCGGGGTGCCGGAGCCGGACCGGGCGGCGTTCCGCGAGCTGTCCACGGAGACGGTGGCTCCCACCAGCGCCGAGAGTGAGCAGAAGGCCTTCGTCCAACTCGCCGACTATCTGGGCGATCTCATCGAGGACAAGCGGTGCGCGGGTCCCACCGACGATCTGCTCAGCGGTCTCATCCGCACCACGACCGAGGACGGTGACCGGCTCTCGGCGGGGGAGTTGCGCGGTATGGCGTTCCTGCTCCTCGTGGCCGGACACGAGACGACGGTCAACCTGATCTCCGGCACCGTCCGGGCGCTGCTCGGCCATCCCGGCCAACTCGCCGCCCTGCGGGCCGACATGACGCTCCTCGACGGCACCATCGAAGAGACCCTGCGCCACGACGGGCCGGTGGAGAACGCGACCTTCCGCTATGCCGCCGAGCCGCTCGACATCGGCGGCACGGCGATCGCGGCAGGGGAAGAGGTGATGATAGGCCTCACCGCGGCCGACCGCGACGCAGCGCGCTATCCCGCGCCCGACCGCTTCGACCTCCGGCGCGAGCCCCGCGGCCATCTCGCCTTCGGTCACGGCATCCACTACTGTCTGGGCGCGCCGCTGGCCCGGCTCGAAGCCCATGTGGCTCTCCGCTCCCTGCTGGAGCGGTGCCCGGACCTGGCGCTCGACGGACCGCCGAGCGGATGGCTGCCCGGCATGCTGATGCGAGGTGTGCGCCGTATGCCGGTGCGCTGGTGAGCGGCCCGGTGCCGTGGGAGGAGCGTTGCCCGTGCTGCGTACGGCGGAGATCACCGCGGAGCTGACCGGCCTGGAGAACACCCGCCACCAGCTCTACTGGCGCTCCCGGCTGGAGTTCACCCTCGACTGCTTCATCTGCGAGCGGACCGGGCGGACCACGGTGTTCGAGCGCGGCGCCGAGCAGGCCCAGTGCTCCGGCAGCCGCAGTGGATTCCAGAGCCACCGCACCGCGGGCAGGATCGCCGGGTTCGACACGACGACCGGCCGGGACAGGCTCGCGGTCCGCGCCCTGGTCGACTTCTGGTGGGCGCCCTTCACCGACACCCGGGACGACCGGAAGGCCGCCGCGCCCACCAGCCACCCCTGGGTTCGACTGCACCTCGCCTATCACTGCCCGGAGGCGAAGGAGTCGGGGACCGGCAGCATCCAGACCAACCTGGTGCGGCCGTACCACCTGAGGTGCAAGCACTGCGACGGCCTGCTCGCGGTCGACCGCGAGACCCCGGCGGTCCGGCTCCTCGACGGCCAACGATGACGCACTCACTCCCCGTTGTGAAACTCCCGCCGGAAGGCGCCCGGTTCGGCAAGGAAAGGGGTCCGTGGGGCGCGATGCGCGCCCTGGCTCAGAGCCTGCCGCCCGGGATCTCCGCCGGGGAGACCGCGCGTCGCTCGCGCCGCGACAGCTCGCAGGCCTCGGCGATGCGCAGCGCCTCCAGTGCCTCGCGGCCGTCGCAGGGGTTGGCGCGCTCGCCGCGGACCACCTCCACGAAGGCGGCGAGCTCCGCCTCGTACGCGGGGCCGAAGCGTTCCAGGAAGCCCGTCCACGGTTTGTCCGCGGGCGGCGGTCCGGCAGGTTCGGTCGAGGCGATCGGCGTACGGTCGTCCAGGCCGACGGCGATCTGGTCCAGCTCGCCGGAGAGCTCCATGCGGACGTCGTAGCCCGCGCCGTTCATGCGGGTGGCCGTCGCCGTCGCGAGCATGCCGTCGTCGAAGGTGAGGACGGCCGCCCCGGTGTCGATGTCGTTCGCCTCGCGGAACATCGAGGGCCCGGCGTCGGAGCCGGTCGCGTACACCTGGACGACCTCACGGCCGCTGACCCAGCGCAGCATGTCGAAGTCGTGGATCAGGCAGTCGCGGTAGAGCCCTCCGGAGAGCGGGAGGTAGTCGGCCGGGGGCGGCGACTGGTCCGACGTCATCGCGCGTACGGTGTGCAGCCGGCCGAGCCGGCCCGAGCGCACCGCCTCGCGGGCGGCCGTGTAGCCCACGTCGAAGCGGCGCTGGAATCCCATCTGCAGAACCGTTCCGGCGGCGTCTACCTCGGCGAGCGCGGCCAGCGTCCCCGCCAGATCGAGCGCTATGGGCTTCTCGCAGAAGACCGGGAGCCCGGAGCGTGCCGCCCGGCCGATCAGTTCGGCGTGGGCCGAGGTGGCGGCCGTGATGACCACCGCGTCCACGCCCCAGGTGAAGATCTCGTTCACGGTAGGCGCCGCCGTCGCGCCCAGCCGGTCCGCCAGCCGCTGAGCCCGTACGGGATCCGCGTCCGTGACGATGAGAGAGCCGCCGACCTCACGGTGGCGGCTGAGAGTGGCCGCATGAAATGTGCCGATACGGCCCGCTCCGATGAGTCCGATGCGCATGGGAACAAACTGAGGGGCCACCCGTCGCGCTGTCAATGGTTTGTCCGGACAATCGAACTTCACAACTTCCCGTCAACATCTCCCGGAGCTACGCTCGATCCGTGGCCAAACCAGTTGTGGATCCGACCGTGTCGCTCCAGCTCAGCGTCGACCGCACCAGTCCGGTCCCGCTGTACTTCCAGCTGTCGCAGCAGCTCGAGGCCGCCATCGAGCGCGGAGCGCTGACCCCGGGAAGCCTGCTCGGCAACGAGATCGAGCTCGCCGCGCGGCTCGGTCTGTCCCGCCCCACGGTCCGCCAGGCCATCCAGTCCCTCGTCGACAAAGGGTTGCTCGTGCGGCGCCGAGGCGTCGGCACCCAGGTCGTGCACAGCCAGGTCAAGCGCCCTCTGGAACTCAGCAGCCTCTACGACGACCTGGAGTCGGCCGGCCAGCGCCCCGCGACCCAGGTGGTCGTCAACACCGTCGAACCGGCGTCCACCGAGGTCGCGGCCGCCCTCGGGGTGACCGAGGGCAGCGAGGTCCACCGTGTCGAACGGCTGCGTCTCGCGCACGGTGAGCCGATGGCGTACCTGTGCAACTTCCTGCCCCCCGAGCTGATGGAACTCGACAACGAGCGCATGGAGGCCACCGGCCTGTACCGGCTGATGCGCGGGGCCGGCATCACCCTCCACAGCGCCCGTCAGTCCGTCGGCGCCCGCGCGGCCAGCGCGGACGAGGGCGAGCGGCTCGACGAGCCGGTCGGAGCCCCCGTGCTCACCATGCAGCGCACCACCTTCGACGACACCGGTCGCGCCGTCGAGTTCGGCTCCCACATCTACCGCGCCTCGCGTTACTCCTTCGAGTTCCAGCTCCTCGTACGCCCCTGACCCGGCGGTCTGACTTCCCTACGGCCGTCGAGCGTCGTCGAGGCCCGTTCTGCCGTGCGCGGGAGCCGTGATTTGGGCGGATGATCCCAATGATCGATACTTGGCCGTTTGGGCCGGTACGAAACCGGTCCTCAAGGGCCCGCGGGAGGGCCCCCGGGCCGGTCCTCACGGCCCGGCACACCAAGAGCACGGCAAGAAGGGCACGGCCTCGTGGCACGGACACGGACCTGGGTGGGCATCGCGCTGGCGGGGGCGCTGACAGTGTCCCTCGCGGGATGCAGCAGCACCGGGGGGAAGCGAGCCGAGGATGCCCGCAAGGCGGCGGCGGCCCAGGGCAGGGCCGCGGTGAACACGCCCCGGTGGACCTTCGCGATGATCACCCACTCGGGAGACGGCGACACCTTCTGGGACATCGTCCAGAACGGCGCCAAGCAGGCCGCCGTCAAGGACAACATCAACTTCCTGTACTCGCACGACGACGAGGCCCAGCAGCAGGCGCAGCTCGTGGACGCCGCCGTCGACAAGAAGGTCGACGGCATCATCGTCACGCTGGCCAAGCCCGACGCCATGAAGGCCGCCGTTGCGCGCGCCCGCAAGGCCGGCATCCCGGTGATCACGGTGAACTCCGGCTCCGCGGAGTCCAAGGCCTTCGGCGCGCTCACGCACATCGGCCAGGACGAGACGATCGCCGGTGAGGCCGTCGGCGACGAGCTGAACAAGCGGGGCCGCAAGAAGGCCCTGTGCGTCCTGCACGAGCAGGGCAACGTCGGGCACGAGCAGCGCTGCGCGGGCATGAAGAAGACGTTCGACGGGACCGTGGAGAACCTCTACGTCACCGGCACCAACATGCCCGACGTCCAGTCCTCCATCGGCGCCAAGCTCCAGGCCGACACGTCGATCGACTCGGTCGTCACGCTCGGCGCGCCCTTCGCGGACACCGCGGTCAAGGCCAGGCAGGACGCGGGCAGCAAGGCCGAGATCGAGACCTTCGACCTGAACGCCAAGGTCGCCGCCGAGCTCAAGGACGGCACCCTCGGTTTCGCCGTCGACCAGCAGCCCTGGCTCCAGGGCTACGAGGCCGTGGACCTGCTCTGGCTCTACAGGTACAACGCCGACGTCCTCGGCGGCGGCAAGCCCGTCCTGACCGGACCGCAGATCATCACCAAGGACCAGGCCGCCGAACTGCAGCGGTACGCGGACCGGGGGACCCGATGACCGCCACGGCACCCGCGCCGGCGCCCGGCCCCGAGACCGACGAGCGCCTCCTGAAGACCTCGCCGCTGCGCAAGCTGCTGAGCCGCCCCGAGCTGGGCTCCGTGGTCGGCGCCGTCGCGGTCTTCCTCTTCTTCGCGGTCTTCGCGGACAGCTTCGTACGGGCCGCGAGCCTCAGCACCGTCCTGTACGCGGCCTCGACCATCGGCATCATGGCCGTCCCGGTCGCGCTGCTGATGATCGGCGGTGAGTTCGACCTCTCCGCGGGTGTCATGGTGACCAGCTCCGCGCTGATCTCGTCGATGTTCAGCTACCAGATGACGGCGAACGTCTGGGTCGGCGTGTTCGTCTCGCTGTTCGCCACCCTCGCGATCGGCGTCTTCAACGGCGTCATGCTGACCCGTACCGACCCGCCGAGCTTCATCATCACGCTCGGCACCTTCCTGATGCTGACCGGCATGAACCTCGGCTTCACCAAGCTGATCAGCGGCACGGTCTCCACCAAGTCGATCTCCGACATGGAGGGCTTCTCCTCCGCCAAGGACGTCTTCGCCTCGACGATCACCATCGGCGGTGTCGACTTCAAGATCACCATCCTGTGGTGGCTGGCCCTGGTCGCCGTGGCCACCTGGATCCTGCTGCGCACCCGCGTCGGCAACTGGATCTACGCCGTCGGCGGCGGCGAGGAGGCGGCCCGCGCGGTCGGCGTCCCGGTCGACAAGACCAAGATCGGCCTCTACATGGGCGTCGCCTTCGGCGCCTGGATCTCCGGCCAGCATCTGCTGTTCTCGTTCGACGTCGTGCAGTCCGGCGAGGGCGTCGGCAACGAACTGATCTACATCATCGCGGCCGTCATCGGCGGCTGTCTGATCACCGGCGGCTACGGCTCCGCGATCGGCGCCGCCGTGGGTGCGCTGATCTTCGGAATGGTCAGCAAGGGCATCGTCTTCGCCGAATGGAACCCGGACTGGTTCAAGTTCTTCCTGGGCGTGATGCTGCTCCTCGCGACCCTGCTCAACCACTGGGTCCGCAAGCGCGCGGAGGCGACGAAGTGACGACGGAGAGCGACATGACCGGGGAACCCGTCGCCGTGGAGCGTCCGGCGCTCGTCGAGCTCGACGACGTCAGCAAGTACTACGGCAACATCCGCGCCCTCGAAGGTGTCTCGCTGGAGGTCCACGCGGGCGAGATCACCTGTGTGCTCGGCGACAACGGCGCGGGCAAGTCCACCCTCATCAAGATCATCGCGGGTCGTCATCAGCACGACGGGGGCATCCTGCGCGTCGAGGGCGAGGAGACCCGGCTGTCGTCCCCGCGTCAGGCCCTGGACCGCGGTATCGCCACCGTCTACCAGGACCTCGCCGTCGTCCCGCTGATGCCGGTCTGGCGGAACTTCTTCCTCGGCTCCGAGCCGCGGAAGGGCTTCGGCCCGTTCAAGCACCTCGACGTCGACCACATGCGGCGCACGACCCACGCGGAACTCCTGCGGATGGGCATCGACCTGCGCGACGTCGACCAGCCGATCGGCACCCTCTCCGGCGGCGAACGCCAGTGCGTGGCCATCGCCCGCGCCGTCCATTTCGGCGCCAAGGTCCTCGTGCTCGACGAGCCCACCGCCGCCCTCGGCGTGAAGCAGTCCGGTGTGGTCCTCAAATATGTGGCCGCCGCACGAGACGCCGGACTGGGTGTTGTGTTCATCACCCACAATCCGCATCACGCCTATCTCGTGGGTGATCGTTTCGTCCTGCTGAAGCGCGGCACCATGTCGGGCAGCTACGCCCGGGACGGGATCACGCTGGACGAGCTGACGCGCCAGATGGCGGGCGGAAGCGAGCTGGACGACCTGCGGCACGAGCTGGAGAACCGTGCCCTGTGAGGGGCGCGGGGCCGTGACCCGGACGGCCCCGCGGGCCGGCAGGGTCAGGCCACAGAAGGCCCACAGGTCACATGTGTCACCGCGCTTCCACGGTGCGGCCCCGGTGCGGCGTAAGGCAGAATCGGCGCGATGAGCACCTACCGCGACCTCGCGCTGCCCCGAGCTCTCGGCTCCGCTCGCGCGGGGGGCACCCCCATCGGCTCCGCGCGGGCCACCGTCCTGCGGACCGTGGGCACACGCGAGCGCCGTTCCCATCTGACGGCACCCCGCGTCCCCACCGTCGGCATCGACATCGGTGGCACGAAGGTGATGGCGGGTGTGGTGGACGCCGACGGCAACATCCTGGAGAAGGTCCGCGCCGAGACGCCGGACAAGTCCAAGAGCCCCAAGGTCGTCGAGGACACCATCGTCGAGCTGGTGCTGGACCTCTCCGACCGGCACGACGTGCACGCCGTCGGCATCGGCGCGGCCGGCTGGGTCGACGCCGAGCGCAGCCGCATCCTGTTCGCCCCCCACCTGTCCTGGCGCAACGAGCCGCTGCGCGACCGCCTCGCCGGGCGGCTCGCGGTGCCGGTCCTGGTCGACAACGACGCCAACGCCGCCGCCTGGGCCGAGTGGCGCTTCGGCGCCGGGCGCGGCGAGGACCACCTCGTGATGATCACGCTCGGTACCGGCATCGGGGGCGCGATCCTGGAGGACGGCCAGGTCAAGCGCGGCAAGTTCGGGGTCGCCGGAGAGTTCGGCCACATGCAGGTCGTGCCCGGCGGCCACCGCTGCCCGTGCGGCAACCGCGGCTGCTGGGAGCAGTACAGCTCCGGCAACGCACTCGTCCGCGAGGCCCGTGAACTCGCCGCCGCCGACTCCCCGGTGGCCTTCGGGATCATCGAGCACGTCAAGGGCAACATCGGGGACATCACCGGCCCGATGATCACCGAGCTGGCACGCGAGGGCGACGCCATGTGCGTCGAACTCCTCCAGGACATCGGTCAGTGGCTCGGCGTCGGCATCGCCAATCTGGCCGCCGCCCTGGACCCCTCCTGCTTCGTCATCGGCGGCGGTGTGAGCGCGGCCGACGACCTGCTGATCGGACCCGCCCGCGACGCCTTCCGCCGGCACCTCACGGGCCGCGGCTACCGCCCCGAGGCGCGGATCGCGCGCGCCCAGCTCGGCCCCGAGGCCGGCATGGTCGGGGCCGCCGACCTCGCGCGGCTCGTCGCCCGCCGCTTCCGGCGTGCCAAGCGGCGCCGCGTGGAGCGCTACGAGCGGTACGAGCGCTACGCCGAGACCCGCCGCACGACGCAGCAGGAGTCGCGGTGACCGCCTCTCTCCCCCGTCAGGCGACATCCCCGGACGAGCCCCGGCGGCCGCCCGAGGACCCGCGCCACAAGTTCCGCCGCCGCGCGCTGACGCTGCTGATCATCGTGCTGCTCATCGGCGTACCGGCCGGTTACCTGGTGATCTCCGCCGACCAGAGCCGCAACAGCGGCAAGGACAAGGAGGAGAAGTACTCGGCGACCGGCCTCACCTCGGGCTGGCCCTCGCGTGTCCAGCGCCGCCTCTACCAGGTGCCCATCCCCGGAAAATCGACCGACGTCGCGTACTACGAGACGAACAACTGGAAGACCAGCCGGCTGTACGTCCAGTTCGGCACCACCCAGGTGGGTCTCGACGCCTTCCTCAAGGGCGTCGGCACGAGCCGTTCCGCCCTGAAGAAGGACCACATCACCATCAGCGACCGCAATCAGAAGGTCGTCGGGTGGGACTTCACGGGCCCCGGCCCCTGGTGGGGACTCGTGCACAAGCAGAAGGACCCCGCACCCACCCAGGACATCGTCGTGAACGGTTCCCAGACGGACCACCCCATGGTGTACATCGTCTCGCGCACGATTCCGTAGCCCGTCCCGCTCACGATCCCGTGCCTCGGTTCTGCGCGTCCCGGCCCGGACGGGTCCGGCGCCGCCCGCCGTGGTCGTGGGAGCCGGTTGTCAGACCCCGCCCGTAGAGTCGAGGACAACTGATTCGACCGACGGGCGGGAGGTGACCGGGCGTATGCGGGACACGGCGGAAGCGGTGACCGCGCGGGTGCCTTCCGCGGGCGCGCCTTCGGCATGGGCACCCTCCGCGTCCGCGGCGGATCCCCGGCCGCGGGACCTCACGCGGCCGCCGGCCGACCAACCGCCCTCCGTGCGGCTCGCCGCCGTCTTCCTGCCCGCGCCGCTGCCCCGCGAAGGACGCGTCGCGTTCTGGGACCCGCGGGGCGAACCCCTGCCCGCCGGCGACGACGTGGACGGCCCGCGGCCGGGGGAGCACCCCGACGGAGCGACGTCGCCCGGCACGCGAACGTCCGCGCGCGAGCACACGGAACTGACGGTCGTACGGCCGCACGGCTCGGGCGTCCGCAGGAGCACCGTCCCCGCCCTGATCCTCTCCGTCGGCGAAGCCCTGCCCGTGCTCGCCGGGGCGCGGCGCGACCCCGGAGCCCATCCCGCCACCGTGTGCTGGGGCGCCGCCGCGCTGCACGCGCTGCGCCTCGTCGCCCGCGGCCGCCTGCTGCCGGGGCTCACCCCCGACGGCTTCGACGCCTGGCGCGCGGGTCCCCTGAACCCGGACGACATCGCCCACCTGCGGTCCGTCGCCGCGGCCCTCCCGTACGAGGGACACGCCGTCCCCCTGCCCGGCAGGGGACCGGTCCGCCTGCCCGAACCGGAAGCCCTGGTGCGGTCCTTCCTGGACGCGGTCGCCGACACCCTGCCCCGCACCCCCGCCGCGCCCTACACCTGCGGCAAACCCTTCGCGGCCCGCGAGCCGCAGCGGCTCGCGGGCGCCCACGACTGGGCCGCCGAGGTCGCCGCCGGCATGGACGCGGGCGTGCGGATCTCGCTGCGCCTGGACCTCTCCGCCCACCAGCTCTTCGACGACGGAGAGGGGGCGCGGCGCGCGGGCGCCGCCGTCGTCCAGGTGCACAGCCTCGCCGACCCCACCCTCGTCGTCGACGCGGCCGCCCTGTGGGCCGGGGACGCCGACACGGTGTTCGGACCCCGCGCCCGCGTCGACGCCGCCCTCGCCGTCCGTCGCGCCGCCCGGGTCTGGCCACCCCTCGACCGACTGTCCGAACAGGACGTGCCCGATGTGCTCGCCCTCTCCGAGGACGAGCTGTCGGACCTGCTCGGGGTCGTGGCGACCCGGCTCGGCGCCGCCGGTGTCGCCGTGCACTGGCCCCGGGACCTGGCGCACGACCTGAGCGCCGCCGCGGTGGTACGTCCCGCGCCCGGTTCGGCGACCGACGGGACCGGGTTCTTCGAGAGCGAGGAACTCCTCCAGTTCCGCTGGCAGTTGGCCCTCGGCGGAGATCCGCTCAGCGAGGCGGAGATGGACGCGCTGGCCGAGGCCCACCGGCCGGTCGTCCGGCTGCGCGACCAGTGGGTCCTGGTCGACCCCGCCCTGGTCCGCAAGGCCCGCAAGCGCGAACTGGGCCTGCTCGACCCGGTGGACGCCCTGTCCGTCGCGCTCACCGGAACCGCGGAGGTCGACGGGGAGACCGTCGAGGCGGTCCCGGTCGGGGCCCTCGCCACCCTGCGCGACCGCCTCACGGCGGGTGTGACCCCCGTCGAGCCCCCGCCCGGCCTGGACGCCCGCCTGCGGGACTACCAACTCCGCGGGCTCGCCTGGCTGGACCTCATGACCTCCCTCGGCCTCGGCGGCTGCCTCGCCGACGACATGGGCCTCGGCAAGACCGTCACACTCATCGCGCTCCACCTGAAGCGGGCCCGCAGCGAACCGACGCTGGTGGTCTGCCCCGCGTCGCTCCTCGGCAACTGGCAGCGGGAGATCACCCGTTTCGCGCCCGGCGTCCCCGTGCGCCGGTTCCACGGCCCCGACCGCACCCTCGACGGTCTCGACGGCGGCTTCGTCCTCACCACGTACGGCACGATGCGTTCGGCCGCCGCCCACCTCGCCGAACAGCGCTGGGGCATGGTCGTCGCGGACGAGGCGCAGCACGTCAAGAACCCGTACTCGGCGACGGCGAAGGCCCTGCGGACGATCCCGGCGCCCGCGCGCGTCGCGCTCACCGGCACCCCCGTGGAGAACAACCTCTCCGAACTGTGGGCTCTGCTGGACTGGACGACCCCGGGTCTGCTCGGCCCCCTCAAGTCCTTCCGCGCCCGGCACGCGCGCGCCGTGGAGAACGGCGAGGACGAGGAGGCCGTGGCCCGGCTCGCCCGGCTGATCCGCCCGTTCCTGCTCCGCCGCAAGAAGTCCGACCCCGGCATCGTCCCCGAACTCCCGCCGAAGACGGAGACGGACCACCCCGTCCCGCTCACCCGCGAACAGGCCTCCCTGTACGAGGCGGTGGTCCGCGAATCCCTGCTGGCGATCGAGACCACCGACGGCATCGCCCGCCGGGGACTGGTCCTCAAGCTGCTGACCTCCCTCAAACAGATCTGCGACCACCCGGCCCTGTTCCTGAAGGAGGACGCGCGGGCGGCCGCACAGGGGACCCCCTCCCGTTCGGGCAAACTGGCCCTGCTCGACGAACTGTTGGACACCCTGCTCGCCGAGGACGGCTCGGCGATCGTCTTCACGCAGTACGTCGGCATGGCCCGCCTCATCACGGCCCATCTGACCGCCCGCGCCGTCCCGGTCGAACTCCTGCACGGCGGAACGCCGGTCGCCGACCGCGAGCACATGGTGGACCGCTTCCAGAGCGGGGAGACCCCCGTCCTGGTGCTGTCGCTCAAGGCCGCCGGCACCGGCCTGAACCTCACCCGCGCCGGCCATGTCGTCCACTTCGACCGCTGGTGGAACCCCGCCGTCGAGGAGCAGGCCACCGACCGGGCCTACCGCATCGGCCAGACCCAGCCCGTCCAGGTGCACCGGCTCATCACCGAGGGCACGGTCGAGGACCGGATCGCCGAGATGCTCGAAGCGAAGCGGGCCCTCGCCGAAGCGATCCTCGGCTCCGGCGAGGCGTCCCTGACGGAGCTCACCGACCGCGAGCTGTCGGACCTCGTCTCGCTCCGGAGGCCGTCATGAGCGGGACCGAGGCGGAGGAGCCCTGCATGCCCGGGACCGAGGCCGGCGAACCGGCCGAGGGCGCCGGGCCGGGTCTGCCCCGTCCCGTCACCGGAGACCGCCCCGCCGACGAGGCCCGTCGGGCACTGCGCGCCGCACGGCTGGCCGCGGCGGCCGACGATCATGCGGGTGCGGGTGCGGGTGCGGGTGCGGGCGCGGGTGCGGGTGCTGAGCGTGAGGCGGCGGCGGACACAAGGTCCGTGTCGTCCACGCCCTCCGATCTGCCGGTGCCGTCTGTGCCGTCTGTGCCGTCTGTGTCACCCGTGACGTCCACTGTGGCCCCTGTGGCCCCCGCGGCCCAGGCATCCGGGGTACCCGCGAGGGCGTCCGCTCCGGGGGCGAGGCCGGGCGACGTGGCGCGCGAGGCTCTGCGAAGGGCGGCGGCGAGCGACGCGCCGCTTCCGGTGTCCGAGGATGCCGCCGAGGCCGGCTCGGGGAAGAGCCCCGACGGGACACCGACAGGGCATCCGGCGTCCGGGGAGCCCGCCACGACCGGTCGTTCCGATGCGCGGCCCCAGGGAGGCGCCCGCCCCGGCGACATCGCGCGCGAGGCGCTGCGTGCAGCGCGGGACGAGGCGAGGCGGCTTCGGTCCGAGGGGACGGACGGCAGCGGGGAGGGGACCACCGACGGCAAGGGAGCCGGCCCGAGGCGTCGGCCGGACAGGACATCCGGCGCCGGTGCACGGGGGCGGCGCAATCCCGTGCACTCCGTCTCCAGGGAACGGGCGTCCCAGGAGCGGGACCTTCGCGATCTGCTCGCGAACGCCTTCCGGCTGCCCCCTGACGTCACCGCCGACACCGGCGAGCAGCCGCCGGACCCCGCCCGGCCCGGGCAGCCGTCCCACCCCGCCGACGGCACCGGCGAGGCGACGCGCGACCGGAACCCCGGCCGGATCGCGCGGCCCGTGCACCCGGGTGACACCGTGCGTCCCGAGCACCTCACGGACGCCGTGCACGCCGCGAACCCCGCGCCCGAGAGCGAGGCGCGGGCGGCCACCGAGCCCGTCACCGCCGACTCTTCCGGCCTTGAGCCCTTCACCTCCGAGGCCCCCGCTCCCGAGCCCTTCACCGAGTCCTTCGCGTCGTCGAGCACCGGGGCGCGAGACCCGGAGGCGGCCGTCCCCGCTGAACGGCGCCCTCGTTCCATGGCGTCCCCGGGCCGTGACGGTGAGATGCGCCGGACCTTCCCCGCCTTCGCCGCGCGGGCCCGGGAGGAGGGCGGCCGGTTCGCGGAGACATGGTGGGGCAACGCGTGGGTCACGGCGTTGGAGGAAGGGGCGCTCGACGCGGCGCGGCTGGCGCGCGGGCGGACGTACGCCGGGCACGGCCACGTCGACGCCGTCACCGTCACACCGGGTCTGGTGCTCGCCTATGTGCACGGGAGCCGGCCACGGCCGTACCGCGTCCAGGTCAGGGTGCGGACGCTGACCGACGGCGACTGGGACCGTTTTCTCGACGCCGCCGCCGAGCGGCCCGGACACATCGCGGCGCTGCTCGACAAGGAGATGCCCAAGTCGCTCGCGGACTGCGGTGTCGAACTGCTTCCCGACCCCGGCGAGCTCGAACCGCACTGCAGCTGCCCGGACTTCGGCCACCCCTGCAAGCACGCGGCCGCACTCTGCTACCAGACGGCGCGACTGCTGGACCAGGACCCGTTCGTCCTGTTCCTGTTGCGCGGCCGCGGAGAGCGCGAGCTGCTCGACGCGCTGTCCCGGCGCAACGCCACCCGCGCGGCCCGCGCGGCCCAGGACCGGGAACCGGCACAACCGGCCGGCGTACGCGCCCGTGACGCCCTGGCACGACGCGTGCTGCCGCCCCTGCCCGCTCCGCTGCCGCCGCCCGCGCATCCCGAACAGCCGCCGGCCTACCCGGGCGTGCCGGGCGGCCCGGACGCCTTCGCGCTGGACCAGCTGGCCACGGACGCGGCCGCTCGCGCGTACGCGCTGCTCACCTCGGGCCGCGATCCGGTCGCGGAACTGACGCTCTGGCAGGACGCGGTGCGCATCGCGGCGGCCCGCCCCGGGTCGGGGCTCACGGCCGCCACCCGCGCCCTCTACTCCTCACTCGCGTCCGCGACCGGCCGTACGTCGGTCGATCTGGCACGGGCGGTCGCCGCCTGGCGCCAGGGCGGATTCGAGGCGCTCGCCGTGCTGGAGGAACCCTGGGACCCTCCGGCGGGCCGGTTCGACCGGGCCCGGCCGCTGCTGATGGCCGCCGACTTCCCCGCCTTCCGCCCCTGGCGCAACCACCTCACCCACCCGCGCGGCCACGCCCAGCTCCGCCTCGGCCGCAACGGCCTGTGGTACGCCTACGAGTCCGAGCCGGGCCATGACGACTGGTGGCCCCGCGGCACCCCGGACCTCGACCCGGTCGGCGCCCTGACGGGCCTCGGCGCACCGGGCGAGCTCTGACGCACACGAGATTCCCCGGACCGGCGGGTCGGTCCCGACACCGGCCCGCAGCGGTCCCGACACCGGCCCGCAGCGGCCCCGGCACGGTCACCGGGGCCCGGCATGGCCGCCGGACCCCGGACACCGACACGGGCACAGGCGCGCCCCGAGGCGTTTCTGCGCGTGCCGAGCCGTTCCTGGGCGGTCCGTTCCCAGCCGTTGTCAGCCGTTTGCCAGCAGTCCCTGGCTGTTCCTTTCCGAAGTTGATTCGGTCTTTCGTGATCCAGTTCGGTCCGGTCCAGCCCCTTTCCGGCTTCTTTCCGGTCCGGCGGGCCTATCGACGGAGGTCCTGCCATGGTGTGTACACATGTGGCGGCCTGGTGGGGGCACCGTGGACGAACGGCCCCCATTTCCGTCCGAACGGGCCCGGAAGCTAGCGTGGGGCGGTGAGTGAGACGAAGACCCCTGCCCTCCAGTACCGCCTCGACGGCCCGGAAGACGCTCCGGTCCTCATACTCGGACCCTCGCTCGGCACCACCTGGCACATGTGGGACAGGCAGGTCCCGGAGCTCGCGAAGAGTTGGCGGATCTTCCGGTTCGATCTGCCGGGACACGGCGGAGCGCCCGCGTATCCGGCCGGATCGGTGGCCGAGCTCGCCGGGCGACTGCTGGCCACGCTCGACCGGCTCGGCATCCAGCATTTCGGGTACGCGGGCTGCGCGTTCGGCGGGGCCATCGGACTCGAACTGGCGCTGCGCCGTCCCGAGCGCGTGGCCTCCCTCGCGCTGATCGCGGCCTCGCCCCGTTTCGGTACGGCCGACGAGTTCCGTCAGCGTGGGGTGGTCGTGAGGTCGAACGGCCTGGACCCGATCGCCCGCACCGCGCCCGAACGCTGGTTCACCAGCGGTTTCGCGGCGGCCCAGCCCGCGATCACCGAGTGGGCCGTGCAGATGGTGCGCACCACCGACCCCGGCTGCTACATCGCGGCCTGTGAGGCGCTCGCCGCCTTCGACGTGCGGGGCGAACTGGGCATGGTGGGTGTTCCCACCCTCGTCCTGGCCGGCTCCGACGACCAGGTCACCGGGCCGGCGGAGGCGCGCACGCTGGTCGCCGGAATACCGGATGCCCGCCTCGCGGTCGTCCCCGGTGCCTCGCACCTGGTTCCCGTGGAGCAGCCCGCCGCCGTCACGGATCTGCTCGTGCGGCACTTCTCCAGCGCCTGGCTGCCCGTCTTCGACTCGTCCACCGGGCAGATGGCGGTCCCGGCCGCGCCGGCATACCCCGTGCAGGCGGCTCCGCCACCGGTCGGGCCCTTCGCCGAGATCGCCCCGGCCCCCGTCGAGCCCGAGCCCATGGGGTGGCAGGATCCCTACGACGTCGGGATCAAGGTGCGCCGCGAGGTGCTGGGGGACGCGCACGTGGACGGGGCGCTGGCCTCGGCGGACGAGTTCTCCGGGGACTTCCAGGAGTTCGTCACCCGGTACGCGTGGGGCGAGATCTGGGACCGGCCCGGACTCGACCGGCGTTCGCGCAGCTGTGTGACGCTGACCGCCCTGGTCGCGGGCGGCCATCTCGACGAGCTGGCCGTCCACACCCGCGCCGCCCTGCGCAACGGTCTCACCCCGGTGGAGATCAAGGAGGTGCTGCTCCAGGCGGCCGTGTACTGCGGTGTTCCGGCCGCCAACAGCGCCTTCAAGGTGGCGCAGCAGGTCATCCGGGAGGAGACCACACCCCAGGAGTGATCTTGAGCCTGGTAGTGGGAGCACCCCTCTCGGCAGCCCTCCCCGGTGCCGAGAGGGGGAGGATGGACCCATGAAGCTCACGAAGAAGTCGCATGCCTGCATTCGACTCGAGAAGGACGGGCGTGTGCTCGTCATCGACCCGGGGACCTTCACGGAGGAGGACGCGGCCGTCGGAGCGGACGCGATCCTGGTCACGCACGAGCACCTCGACCACTTCAACGAGGACCGCCTTCGGGCCGGCATGGAGGCCAACCCGGCGGCGGAGATCTGGACGCTGCGGTCGGTGGCGGAGCAGGTCTCCGCCGCCTTCCCCGGCCGGGTGCACACCGTCGGCCACGGCGACACCTTCACCGCCGCCGGTTTCGACGTCCAGGTGCACGGCGAACTGCACGCCGTGATCCACCCGGACATCCCGCGCATCACCAACGTCGGCTATCTCGTCGACGGCGGCCGCGTCTTCCACCCCGGGGACGCCCTGACCGTCCCCGACCAGCCGGTCGAGACGCTGATGCTCCCCGTGATGGCCCCGTGGAACAAGATCTCCGAGGTCATCGAGTACGTCCGCGAGGTCAAGCCGCAACGCGCGTACGACATCCACGACGCCCTGCTCACGGACCTCGCCCGGCCGATCTACGATCACCAGATCGGCACCCTCGGCGGTTCCGAGCACCTGCGGCTCACGCCGGGAGCGTCGGCGGAGGTCTGATCCGGCAGCGCCCGACCGGGCAGCACCCGAACCCGTGCCGCTTCATGCCGCTCCTTGCCGCTCCGTGTCGTCCCGGTGGTGAACCGACGGCACGGAGTGTCTTCGGCGGACCCGTTGTCGTACCCGCCCGGTAGGTTGTGAGGCATGCGCATCGCCACCTGGAACGTGAACTCGATCACCGCCCGTCTCCCGAGGGTGCTGGCCTGGCTGGAGAGCAGCGGCACGGACGTGCTGTGCCTCCAGGAGGCCAAGGTCGCCGCCGAGCAGTTCCCGGTCGAACAACTGCGCGAGCTGGGATATGAGGCGGCCGTGAACGCCACGGGACGGTGGAACGGCGTGGCGGTGATCTCCCGAGTCGGCCTGGAGGACGTGGTCAGGGGCCTGCCCGGCGGTCCCGTGTACGAGGGCGTGGAAGAACCCCGGGCCGTCTCCGCGACCTGCGGCCCGGTCCGTGTCTGGTCGGTGTACGTGCCGAACGGCCGCGAGGTGGACCACGCTCACTACGCGTACAAGCTCCAGTGGTTCGAGGCCCTGGGAGCGGCGGTGGCGGGCGACGCGGCGGGCGGCCGCCCCTTCGCGGTGCTGGGCGACTACAACGTGGCGCCCACGGACGACGACGTCTACGACGTGGCCGCGTTCGAGGGCCTGACCCATGTCACCCCGGCAGAGCGTGCCGCACTGGCCGCCCTGCGCGAGGAGGGCCTGACGGACGTGGTCCCGCGCCCGCTCAAGTACGAGCACCCGTACACGTACTGGGACTACCGCCAGCTCTGCTTCCCGAAGAACCGCGGCATGCGCATCGACCTCGTCTACGGCAACGAGGCGTTCTCGACGGCGGTCAAGGACGCCTACGTGGACCGCGAGGAGCGCAAGGGCAAGGGCGCCTCGGACCACGCGCCGGTCGTGGTGGACCTGGACGTCTAGGAAGGGCGCGTCCCGGCGGGGTGAGGGCCGGGCGGCCGGCACAGGCATTCGGCCTCGCGATTGCGGGCATCCTTCTCCATGGACGACTCGGGAAACCGGTGGAGGCCCGAGGCGTGTTCCTCGGGGCGTCATGATCTGCCTGATTCTGTGATGAAATGCCGCGAGCTACATTTTGTTCACATACCGGGAACGCGGAGCTTCGACGATCGCACCCCACGGAGAGGCCGGTCATGAACATCCCCTTCTTGGACAAGCTGCTCAAACGGCAGCCGGTGCGGCGGGACCGTCCCCTCGCCAGGGCTTTCGAGGACGACCCGGTGGGTGTGGCCGAGCTGTTCTCGGAGTGCGAACTGCTCCGTTCCCAGGCGGCGGCCGTCGGCCTCGAACTCGACGACACCCCGGACTCGTTGGTGGCCCTGGACCAGCTTCTGCCGTTGTGGCGCGACGACCCCGAGGCGCTGCCCTGGCTCGGGAACGACGCCGGTCTCTATCTCGGCACCGTCGTGGTGCGCACGGTGCCGGGTGCCTCCTGGCACGTCTGGCCCGGCGGCAGTCCGGCCGTCCGGCTCCCCTCGGGCCGTGAGATCCCGGTCGTCGAGGCCGGCCTCGACTGGGCCGTGCAGGGCGTTCCCGAGCTGTCCCAGATGTACGCCGAGGCCACGGAAGCCTGACCCGAGGGCCCGGCGGAGCGTTCCGGTGACCGCCCGCGGTGTCGTGATCCGTTCTTCATCCAGCCTCAAATACGGCTAATGACCCGACGTGCGTGTCGACCGTTAAGTACCGATTTGCGTCGATAGTTTGCGGTGCCCGGCCACAGTCGACCATGGGCTGGACCGGCACGGCCGTCGATCCCTTGATCGACCTGTACGACGTCACCACGCACTTCGGGGAGCCGTATGTTCCGCAGGACGACGACCTCGCCTTCGGCAAGGAGAGGTGGTCCTGATCACCGGCCCGCCGGAAAGATCCTCAACTGCCGCGTGACACGAAGGAATCCGTACCCGAACCCGCCAACCCGTCGGTGGGTGCACGAGCCCGTGCGCCTGGCCGCCGGAGGCAAGGCGGCCCGGCGCACGGCGATCACGTGCCGTCCGGGGGAGACCCGCCGGGCGCCACCGTGCGGGAGTCGCCGCCGATGCCCGCACCGGCGGCGACTCCCGTCGGCGACGGGCACGCGGCAGAGGACCGCGCTCCGCGCCCGCGAGGACTTCCTCGGGCCCGGGAGGCTGATCGCGGCGATCCTCGACTACGATTTGCCGTTCATCCCCGTGGTGACGGCGAGCTCGCCGATCCGCATCGGGATGTGTGTGCCGCTCTCCTGGTCCGCCCCACGGGCGTACGGGCGGGAGCGGCGCAGTCCCGAGACCGAGGCCGTGGACGTGGCTCCGGCCGAACCAGGGACGCTGCTGCCGGGTGGGGTACCCCCCACGGCCCCGACACGGTAGGGGGAGCAGCAGCTCACAGGGCCAGGCCCGGCCGGCGCCAGCCGGAGATCACTGCTCGCGCAGGGGTACCGACACGTAGGACGGGTCGTGCTCCGGCGAGGAGAAGGTCAGCTGCGCGCCGGACGGGTTGTGCTCGATGTACAGCGGGTCGACCGTGTCGACGACCACGGCGAGACGGTGTCCGGCCGGGACGTCGTAGGCCGTGGAGAACAGGTCCAGGTCCACGCCGAACGGCTCGCCGGGCGTCCGCCCGTGGAAGGTGTACGGCGCGTTGCTGACCAGCTTGCCGATGCCGAGCGGGCCCACGTCGTAGAGATAGGCGATGAACGTGCCGCTCTCCTTGGTGCCGGTGACCGTGGTGTGGAGTTTGACGGTGCCTCGTACGCGCTGGACGCCCGTGGACTTCTCCGACTGCCACACCGCGGTCCAGTAGCGGGGCAGCAGGGGGATCGAGGCCATCGGCGGGATCCGGGTGAGCTGGTCGAGGATGCTGGACAGGAAGATGACCCCGCCGTCCGCGCCCGAGTCGACGTTCGTGTGGATCCTGGTGGTGCCCTCCAGGGCGATCTTCCGCGAGGCCGCGCCGACCGACTTCCAGTCCGGGTAGCCCTCGTAGCCGCCCGTGGAACGGGACTTGAGCTGCACCGGCTGTTCGCGGTCGATGCCGTTGTCCT
The DNA here is from genome assembly GCF_036063235.1 of Streptomyces sp. NBC_00386. NCBI lineage: Bacteria > Bacillati > Actinomycetota > Actinomycetes > Kitasatosporales > Streptomycetaceae > Streptomyces > Streptomyces sp. NBC_00386. The sequence goes on along the minus strand of NZ_CP107950.1, from coordinate 2,150,152 downwards.
TGCCCGCCAGATAGTGGTCGAACCAGCGGCCGGTGTCGGTCCACACGTCGTTGGGAAGCCCGAACAGGCCGGTCATCTCGGCGGTGGCGTGGTCGCCGGGACGGAACTCCAGCCGCTTGGGCCCGGTCAGTTCCTCGTAGAACTTGGCGTACTGGTTGGCCGAGAAGATCGTGTCGCCCCAGGTGTTGGCCAGGAAGACGGCGGGGCCGTTCTTGTCGAGCTGGTCGACGTGCGTCTCGGGGGAACGTTTCTTCCCCCAGTCGATCAGGTCCTGCTCCTTCGACAGATTCGAGCCGAAGAAGTCCTTGAACACCTGCTGGGTCTCGGCGCTGGGGTGGCCCGTGATGTGCCCGACTCCGTCCAGCAGCGCGGCCGCCTGGACGTGTTCGGTGCGGCCGGAGTAGATCGACGTGGTCAGATCGGCCCAGCCGCTCAGGGCGGCGACTGCCTTGATGCGCTTGTCGTGCGCGGCGGCCAGCAGGCTGATCCCGGCGCCGTACGAGACGCCCGCCACGCCCACCTTCCTCGCGTCGGCTGGGGTGTTGGCGAGAGCCCAGTCGATCACTTTGGACACGTCGGCGGTGTCACGGGGGCCGGCGACGTCGATCTCGCCGCCCGACTGCCAGAAGCCGCGGACGTTGTAACTGACGACCACATAGCCGGAGTTCGCCAGCTTCTGGGCCTGTGCGAGGTACTCGACCTGCGGCAGGCCCCAGCTCGTGGGCAGCACGATGAGCGGATAGGTGCGGGTGGCGTCCGCTCCCGCAGGGGTGACGACGTTGGCCTTGAGGGTGGTACCGCCGTCGCCGGAGATGTCGACGAAGCGGACACCGCCCGAGCTGTCGGCGGCCTGGGCGGCGGGTGCCAGGCCCAGGCCCGCGGCGGCGATCAGCGTCGCCGAGACGGCGCCGACGGCGGAAGTGCGCAGGGGGTTGCGACCGTTTCCCAACGGGTCACTCCTCACTTGGTCAGTGCAAGGTGACCCGACGGTAACCGCGACGGCTTACTCGAAGTAACCCGCCGGTAAGTTACGTGCGAGTAACGATTGTTGAAGTGTTCATTTCCATCCGTTCAAACCTCGCCGGAGTGGGCCGCCGTGAACGGCCGGAAAGCGCCCGCGTCGGCGAACCGGGCATCACGTACGCCGGCGTGCCCGGGGCGTGGCCGGCTTCGGCGAGGCCTCCCCGTCCTGGCCGGAATCCGATGCCGGGTCCGGCGCCGGGTCCAGTGCCGGCGGCGTCGGCAGCGGGGCCTGGGCCGCGCGGGTGACGTCCGCGACGACCTCGACGACATCGGGGCCGTACGCCTGGGAGTTCACGACCTTCAGGAGCAGGACGAAGCTGTTGCCGCCGTGCTTGCGGGCGAGGCGTGCGTGGTTGCGGGCGAGATAGCGGCTCGCGGCCTGGTTGGTGATCGCGCGCTGGCCGCAGAAGAGGAAGACCGGTCTCGCGTCACGGCTCTGGCCTGCGGTCAGCCGGGCGAGGATGACGTACTCGGCCTGGCCCGACTCCAGGCGGTAGCGCTCGCTGTCGATCTGGAAGGCGCCCCGGTCGGGCCCCCGTCCGGAGTCCACGTTGACCTGTACGCCGGGCAGCAGGGACTGCAGATGCGCGGCCATGCGCCGGTTCGACGCCGGTCCGCCCACGCAGAACTCCGTGCGTTCGCCGAAGCCCTGCTGGGTCGCGTCGTGCGCGATCACCTGGGCGTGCGCGCCACAGTCCTTGATCAGGGCGGACAGTTCGAGAAGCGCGAACACGTCGTGACGCACCACCGTGAGCTCGGGACCGCCCGCCTCGCGGTTCACCACGAGCAGCGACTCGGAGTTGTCGGGCAGCCCGAAGAACGCCTGCTTGCGGCGGAGCTTGCGCTTCCACAGGTAGGTGCGGGCGAGCCAGCCGAGCGAGGCACTGATGCCTGCGGCCAGGACGCCGAGGACGATGTTGCGCACGTCGTCATTCATGTGCGCGCATGCTAGCGGGCCCACGGAATCGTGTTCGAGGGGGCCTGACGTGGCCACCGTGGTGAAGTTACGCTGCGCAGACGGCTGTTGACTGGAGGTATTGATGCGACGTCCTCTTGCACGGAATCTGACGGTCCTGGCTGTTTCGGCCGCGACGGCATTGGTGGGTGCGGCGGCGCCGCCCGGGGCTCCGGCGGCGGGCACGGCCGCGGGGACGCCCGTCGCGAAGGTGCCCGTCGCGGTCGGGTACGGAGGTGCCGTGTCGAGTGTGGACGCCGACGCCTCCGCCGCGGGCATCGAGGTGCTGAAGAAGGGCGGCAACGCCGTCGACGCGGCCGTCGCCACGGCGGCGGCCCTCGGTGTCACCGAGCCCTACTCGTCCGGCATCGGCGGGGGCGGCTACTTCGTCTACTACGACGCCAAGTCCCGTACGGTGCACACGATCGACGGACGCGAGACGGCACCCCTGACCGCCGACTCCGGGCTGTTCCTGGAGAACGGCAAGCCGCTCGCCTTCGCGGACGCCGTCACCAGCGGGCTGAGCGTGGGCACACCGGGCACGCCCGCCACCTGGCAGACGGCTCTGGACTCATGGGGCAGCAGACGCCTGGGCAGCGTCCTGGAGCCGGCCGAGCGCATCGCCCGCTCCGGGTTCACGGTCGACTCGACCTTCCGCGCACAGACCGAGTCGAACCGGGCCCGCTTCGCGAACTTCCCCGACACGGCGAAGCTCTTCCTGCCCGGCGGCTCGCTGCCGGTCGTCGGATCGACCTTCAAGAACCCCGATCTGGCCCGCACGTACGAGGAGTTGGGCAGGAAGGGCACACGTGAGCTGTACACCGGCGATCTCGGCCGGGAGATCGTCGGCACCGTGAACAAGCCGCCCGTGGACCCGGCGTCCGGCTACGACGCCCGGCCCGGCAAGCTGTCGCTGAGGGACCTCGCGGCCTACGGGGCGAAGCGCCAGGCGCCCACCAGGACTTCGTACCGCGGTCTGAACGTCTACTCGATCGCTCCCTCCTCCTCCGGCGGCACCACCGTCGGCGAGGCGCTCAACATCCTGGAGGGGACGGACCTTTCGAAGGCGAGCGAGACGCAGTACCTGCACCACTTCATCGAGGCGAGCAGGATCGCCTTCGCCGACCGGGGCCGCTGGGTGGGCGACCCGGCGTTCGAGGACGTACCGGCGAAGGGGCTTCTCTCGCAGAAGTACGCGGACGGCCGGGCCTGTCTCATCAAGGACGACGCGGTGCTGTCGAGCCCGCTCGCGCCGGGCGACCCGAGCAGTCCCGCAGCCTGCGGCAGTGCCGGTACGGCCGCCCCGACGACGTACGAGGGCGAGAACACGACCCATCTGACGGTGGCCGACAAATGGGGCAACGTCGTCGCCTACACCCTGACCATCGAACAGACCGGCGGCAGCGGGATCACCGTCCCAGGGCGCGGCTTCCTCCTCAACAACGAACTGACGGACTTCTCGTTCGCACCGGCCAACCCGGCCGTGCACGACCCCAATCTGCCCGGTCCCGGCAAGCGGCCGCGCTCGTCGATCTCGCCGACCATCGTCCTCGACCGGTACAACAGGCCTGTCGTGGCGCTCGGTTCACCCGGGGGCGCGAGCATCATCACGACCGTGCTCCAGACCCTGACCGAGTTCGTCGACCGCGGACTGCCGCTGGTCGACGCGATCGCCGCGCCGCGCGCCAGCCAGCGCAACGCCGCCCAGACCGAGCTCGAACCGGGCCTGTACGACAGCCCGTCGAGGGCCGGGCTCGAAGCCATCGGCCACTCCTTCAAGGTCAACCCGGAGATCGGCGCGGCCACGGGCGTCCAGCGACTCGCGAACGGTACGTGGCTGGCCGCGGCGGAGAAGGTCCGGCGGGGCGGAGGCTCGGCCATGGTCGTGCGGCCCGCGTCCTAGGGTCCGTGTGGCCAGGGTCCGCGTGGCCCGCGTCCCGGAGTCCGGCCGCCACGCCTCGGCGGTCCTGAACCCTGGGACCGGCGTCGGTGCGCGGCACTCGTGCCGCGGGGCAGGAATCGTCCCCCGCCCCGCGGCCGGCAGGGGCCCGAGCGGTCAGCGCGCCGTCAGGATGCGCGGACCCGAGTCCGTGATGGCCACCGTGTGCTCCGCGTGCGCCGCACGGGAGCCGTCGTTCGTGCGCAGCGTCCAGCCGTCGGGGGCCGCGTGGTAACCGTCCGTGCCGCCGCCGATGAGCATCGGCTCGATGGCGAGGACCATGCCGTGCCGCAGCGGCAGCCCGCGTCCCGGGCGGCCCTCGTTCGGGACGCCCGGGTCCTCGTGCATCCGGCGCCCGATGCCGTGGCCGCCGAACCCGTCCGGGATCCCGTACCCGGCCGCCCGGCACACCGTGCCGATGGCGTGCGCGATGTCCCCGATGCGGTTGCCCACGACGGCCGCCTCGATCCCCGCGGCCAGGGCCCGCTCCGCGGTCTCCACGAGCCGCGCGTCGGCGGCGCGCGGCTTGCCCACGATGAAGCTGATCGCCGAGTCGCCCACCCAGCCGCCCAGTTCGGCGCCGAAGTCGATGGAGACCAGGTCTCCGTCGCGCAGCCGGTAGCCCGTCGGGATGCCGTGCACGATCGCCTCGTTCACGGAGGCGCAGACGACCGCGGGGAAGGGCGTGGGCGCGAAGGAGGGGTGATAGCCGAGGAAGGGCGACGTCGCGCCCGCGTCGCGCAGGACCTGGTGCGCCACCTCGTCCAGCTCCAGCAGGGAGACGCCCACGTCGGCGGCCTCGCGCACCGCGGTGAGTGCCCTGCCCACGACCTGGCCGGCCGCGTACATCTCGTCGATCGATGTGTCGGTCTTCAGTTCCACCATGCCAATTACTATACCGGTATTAGAATGGGGTCATGGTGCGAACTCCACTGACCCCCGAAGAGCACGAACGCGGCGAGCGGCTCGGACGGCTGCTGCGCGAAGCCCGCGCCGGCCGCAGCATGGCGGACATCGCGGGGGTGGCGGGAATCTCCGCGGAGACCCTGCGCAAGATCGAGACCGGGCGCGCGCCCACCCCGGCCTTCTTCACGGTCGCCGCGCTGGCGCGGGCCCTCGGGCTCTCGATGGACGAGATCGTCGTGCGGTGCGCGCTGGTGCCGGCGGCCTGAGAAGCCGTACCTCAACCGATCTTGGAACATGCGGGTCGAACGGGGTTCCTGGGCGGGTGATCCTCCGGCGGTACGCGCATGAGGGCAGGGCCTCCTGATGGCTCGGGGGTGCGATCCCGTTCCGAGCGGTTCCCTGGGGCCCTGTCGTCCCATGTGTACGACGGTTGCGCCTGCTTCGACGCGACGTCCGCGAAACGCTCCAGGGCCGAAAACACCGGTCCGGCGAACTCGGCGCGCGCCTCGACGTATTCCGCTGACCGAACCGGTACGACACCCGACGCCGTCACTCCCGCGAGACCGGTTCTCCCGCAACGTGCTTCACGGCATCCCCGAAGAGTTTCCCCACTGCACCCCGTCTGTTGGCCGCACCTGGCTATCTTCGCCTCGCCTGGTTCCGGCAGCAGGAGAGGTAACGTCCATGAGCACCCCGGTCCACCGCACCCCGACACGGCAGTCTGCAGCCGTCCCGACGTCGGCCCGGCAGCGTCGGGGAGGGAGTCCGTCCGGAAACTCGGTGGAGCACGCCTTCCTCCAGATGCAGTCCAGCGCCGGCAACCGGGCCACGACCGCGGCGGTGCAGCGTGCCAGGGGCGCGGACAAGGGGAAGGGGAAGGCGCCGGAGGCCGGCGGTGCGCCCGCCGGAGCGAAGAAGAACTATCGCGACCAGATCGCCGGGCTCCTGGACAGGTTCAAGAAGAATCTCGAGCCCATCGACACCTTCATCAAGGGCGTCCAGACCCCCACCAACGCGGGCTTCACCCAGCAGGCCGCCGCCACGGCCAACGAGGGTCTCAAGCACTCCGCCGCCGCCTCGGGGACCTCCGCCGCGTCGGGGAACCTCCTCACGGAGGTCGCCGGCACCGTGGTCAATGGCATGGACGCTTACAAGAACATGCAGGACGCCAAGAAGCACGAGACCGGGGCCGGCCACCACACGGCGAAGAAGAAGGCCAAGACCAAGGGGACCGACGCGGTCGTCGGAGCCGCCGGTTCGGCAAGCTACAGCGCCGGAATCGCCAAGGAGGTGACCAAGCTCCAGAAGGCGGCGGACGCCGCGGTGGCGTCCGAGGCGAGCGGTATCGCCAGCGCCTCCGTCGGCGCGATCAAGGGAATACGGGCAGCCTTCCGAGTCGGGGGAGCGGCCCGCAAGTACCAGAAGGTGAAGGCGCTCGGAGATCCCCATCTCGTCCAAGCGGGGTCACTGGCCCGGCTGAACGAGTCACGGGAGCAGGCCGACTGGGCCGCGGCGGAGGCGTACGTCGCGCTGGATGCCTACTGGGACCACGAGGGCGAGGGACGGCTGGAGCTCGTTTCCGAGGCCATCGACGCCGCCTGGGAGGCGATGGGTGAAGCCCGTGACGCCGCCGAGAGCCTCCAGCGCGCAGAGAGAGACGTGGAAAAGCTGAGCACGGTGCAGGAGTACGCGAAGAAGAAGCAGCTCACCAAGATCGGCAAGGAGACGGTCGGCGGCGCGCTGGGCGAATCCACCAAGGCCGCGGCCGGCGTCGTGACGGCGGTCGCGGCGGGAACGGCCGGGCTGGCGAGCAACCCGGTCGGATGGGGCCTCGCCGGGGCCGGGGCCGGCCTCGTTCTCGGCGTCACCCTGTACAAGGCGCTCCGCGCCGCCACGAAGCGCTACGAAGAGGTCCGTCACCCTGAGCACTGGGCGCCCGAGGGCGAGACCCCGGCGGAGGCCGCATCCCGCAATGAATCGCTGAAGCACGCCCTGAAGTTCTGGCAGAAGGTGTCGAAGGGCGAACGCCAGGCCATGGCGCGCGAGATCTATGCCTTGGCGGCGGGTCCCGACATCCGAGGCAGCGGCAGCACAACGGCCGAGATGAGGGAATCCGCGAGGGCCCTCCTCATCGCTCTCAAATCAGGCCCCGCCAACCACAAGCTGGAACCGGAAACGTGGGCGGACACCCTCAATGACCCGGCGAAGACCGCTGGTTGGATCAAGGAGATAGCGGAACAGCTGGCGTCGGGTTGACCGTAGTCGTGGGTGCGGCGCTCGGGCATGCCCGGCATCTTCGGCAGCACAGGTGCCGACCGATCCAGCGCCTGGATCTGCGACTTCTCGTCCACGCAGAGGACGATGGCCCGCTCGGGCGGGTCCAGATACAGTCCGGCGACGTCGCGGACCTTCTCGATGAACTGCGATCCTTGGACAGCTCGAACGACCGGTATGAGCACCCCGAGGGTCGGTCACACCAGCCTTTTTGCCTGAGCTGTACTGAGGTCTGGGGTCTGGGGTCTGGGGTCCGAGATCTGAGCTTAGGTCTGAGGTCTGAGTTGAGGTCTGAGCCTGAAGTCCAAGCCTTCAGGTCCGACCTCTGTTCCTCGACGGCTGGCACCTCATGGCTGGCACCTCACGGCCGGCGGGCCTCGCGGCTGGGGCCTCGCTCGTCGAGGGCCGCGCGGTCCGGATCTTCCCGCCGGTGCTGAGAAATTGTTGAATTCACTGCTTATTCCCTTGTCGTCTACGCGCGTAGTCACTAGCCTCCGGCCATGTCGAACAGCAACTCCCGCTCCGGCGTGGACACTTCGCAGCAGCCGACGCTCGGCGAAGCGCGGCTTTCCATTCCCGTAGAACGCACGGCGAGGCGTGGACGCCGTGCGCGGACGGTCGTGCGGCTCGTCTGCACCGATCTCGACGGCACCCTTCTCGATTCGGCCGGAGCCATCCGCCAACGCACCCTGAGCACGCTCGCCGAGGCGGAGCGGGCCGAGATCGCCGTGGTGGGGGTGACCGGACGGCCCGTCCGCGACACCCTGGACCTGGCCCGGCGCTACGGGCTCACCGGACCCGTGGTGTGCAGCAACGGGGCGGTGACCGTGGACGCCGGGTCGGGGCGGCTGCTGGACTGCCGGGGATTCGGCCCCGGCGACGCCGAGGGGATCCTGCGCGCGGTCCGTGACACGGTGCCCGGGATCGCGCTGGGGGTCGACTCCGTGTCCGGGCTCCGCCTGGAGACGGCCTTCGTGCGACTGGTGCCGAACACCTGGCGTCACGTGGCGCTGGACGGCGTGTCCGCGCCGGTGGGCGAGGACCCGGTCGTCAAGATCCTCGCCGCCCATCCGATGCTGCTCGTGGACGAATTGGCCGCCTTGATCGCCTCGGTCGTAGGCGACCGCGCGGTGATCACGCGGTCCACCGGCGACTTCCTCGAACTGTCCGCCCCCGGCGTCGACAAGGGGGAGGCGCTGCGGACGCTGGCCGAGCGGAGCGGGCTCCCGCTGGAGCACACCGCCGCCGTCGGTGACATGCCCAACGACATCCCGATGCTGCGCGCGGCCGGGCTCGCCGCCGCCGTCGCGAACGCCCACGAGGACACCCTGCGCGCCGCCGACATCGTGCTGCCCAGCAACGACGACGAAGGCGTCGCCGCCCTCATCCGGCTCGTGCTGCCCCGCGCGGCGGTGGTGGAGGCGTGCCGCATCTGAGAGCGCGCCGAGGTCCGCCGTTTCGGCCTGTGGCCGGGCGGGCGGGGGCGGGCCCGGAAGTGCGTGCGTGGACCGTCGTCCGGAGCGTTCCGGAGCGTTCCGGAGTGCCGGTGGGCGGTCCTTGGGCGTGCTCCGGAGCGCGGGTGGATCGTCCATCGGCGTTCTTCGGGGCGCGTGGTGGATCCTCCTCCGGTGCGCTCCGGTGCGTACGAGCCGGGCGGGACGAGGGAGAAGTGCGGGCGATCTCGGCCTTCGGTTCGCCCGGATGCTCGTCCGGTTGCCCGTCGATCCGCTCGTCGATCTGCCCGTCCATCGGCTCGTCCGGCGCGCGCCCGTGCGTACGCCGGGTACTTCCGTGCGCCCCTCGCGGAAGGCTCTGCGTTCCCGCCGAAAACTCCCCGTAGTCGATCCGTAACACGACTGGTGTTCGCTGTCGGGTCGAAGTGCTCACGTCGGGCGGGGAGTTGAGTGATGACTGTAGGACAACTCCCGGAACAGATACTGGAGTTCGCGCGGTATCTGAACGGGCTTGTGGAGCGGCTCGACCGGAGCGGCGGCTGGTGCGGAGTCTTCTGGCAACGCGACCCCGACGGCATGCGAGCGTGCCTCGAAGGCCAGGAGGTGCCGCCCTGGGATGTCGTCGAGGCGCTCCTCCAGGACGTCCTCGCACAGTACGGCGAGCGTGCCGCCGCCCAGGAGACGGCACGGGCCCACACGCTGTACGAGGCCTCGCTGGCCGCGTACGACGTCCGTCCGGGCGCCCGGGAGGCCCTCGGCGACCGCCTGGACGTCATGCTCCGCGAACAGCGCTACGCCGCCGAACGCCAGGCCGAACTGAGCGGACGGCTCCCCTCGGCCGTTTCCCGGGGAGAGACCGAGGCGATCCGCCTGGACCTCGCCTGGGCTCAGGACGATCACGAACGGGCCACCGCCCGCTGCGCCGAACTGCGCCACCGCATGGACAACGTCGACCGCCACGCCCTGCGTGCCCGTGCGCGGAGCGCGCCGGGCTTCCCGGCTCCGGCCGCCGGGGGCGGCGTGTGGACGCCGCAGCCGGAGAACCGGGCGGACCCGTCGGAGGGGCACCTGCACGAACGGCACCCGTCGGGAGGCAACCGGTTCGGCGGGGACCTGCCCGCAGGGGATCCGTCCGGAGCGGGAGGTGTCCGGCCCGGCCGGGAGACGGGCGCGCCGGGCGGCGAGACGGAACCCAGGTCCCCGCTGGCGAACCACGCACCGGGCCACGACGCGCAGCCCCGGTCCCGGCCCGCGGCGCACATGCCGGGCCACCACGCGTGGCCCCTGTCCCCGCCGACGGACTACTCGCCGGGCCACGACGCCCAGCCCCGGCCCCCGGCTGCGGACTACTCGCCGGGTCACCACGCGCAGTCCCTGTCCGCGGCGGACCATTCGCCGGGCTACGACGCGCAGCCCGGGCTCCGGCCCACGGACCACTCGCCGGGCCACCATGCCCAGCCCATGTCCCCGGCGGACCACTTGCCGGGCCACCACGCGCAGCCCCTGTCCCCCGCGAACCACTTGCCCGGCTATGGCGCGCAGCCCGGGTCCCCGGCGGCAGAGTCCCCGTCGAGCGGTCAGCGGGCCCACGACCGGGTGGCCGTGCCCGCTCCGACGCATGACAGGACCCCGCCCGGCGCCGACGAGTATCCGGCGAAGCGCTCCAAGCGTCGCCGCAGAGGGGGCGCGCGCTTCGCCGGGATGGCGGAGCCGGACGCGCCGGCGGTGGTGCCGGAGTCGGGTCCCGTGCTGCCCGCCCCGCCCGTGCAGAGCGGGCGTACGCCCCGCGGCGCGCGTTTCGCGGGAGCCGCCGAGGAGTTCCCGCCCCCGCGTCCGGGGGCGGGCACCGGGGCGGAGCCGCCGGACGAGGACGCACGGCGGCTCACCGCCGAGGCCGTCGCGACGCTCACGCGGCTGCGGAGCGAAGGCCGCAGCGGCGAGGCGCACGCCGTGCTCGTCGAAGCGGCGTACTGGCCTCCCGCACGCTTCCCCCTGCTCGCCGCCGAACTGCACCGCGCCGGCCTCGACGCGGACTGGGCCACCCTGCTCTGGGAGGCGGCCTCGCTGCCCGCCGACCGGCTGGTCGCCGCCGCCGACGCGCTCACCGCCGCCGACCGCACCGCCGACGGCAGGCAGATGCTGCGCCAGGGCGTCACCCGGCCCGCGCCGGAGATCGGGGCCGCCGTCCTCGGCCTCGCCGACGAGGGCCGCGGCCGCGAGATCAGTGCTCTCCTCGACGCGTACGTCCGCGTACGGACCCCGGAGGAGGCCGCCCGCAGCGCCGAGACGGACCCGCAGCGCCTCGTACCGCTCCTCCTGCGGGCGGCCCGGGGAGTGTCCGACGAATGTCAATGGGACCTGGTCCACGCCCTGCGCGTGGCCGGCTTCACGGCGTGACGGCCGCCGCCCCGGAGCGGCGGCCGTCACGCCCGTCCGGGGCTGAGGCCCGCCACGTCCGCCACCTCCGCCACGCCCGTCCCGCGGGCGCGCCGAGGGCGCACCACTCGGCCGACCGGGTCGCTCCACGTGGCCTTCCGCCAGGTCCTCCGCCCGGTCCTCCGATCGGCCGTACCTCCGGCTCCACCGGCCACGTCACTCACCCGTGAGGGTCAGAAACGTGATCGACTCAGCGGGTTAACGACGATGGTCTTGGCAAGGCTGTCCGGGGGGCTTACTTTCGAGCCTCTACAGCCTTTGTCTACGGGCGTAGAGGCTCTCTGACGTCCCGTCGAAGGAGCAGCTCATGGGCAACGTCGTACGTGCCGCCCTGGTTCAGGCCACCTGGACCGGCGACACCGAATCCATGGTCGCCAAACATGTGGAGCACGCCCGCGAGGCGGCCCGGCAGGGTGCCAAGGTCATCGGGTTCCAGGAAGTCTTCAACGCCCCCTACTTCTGCCAGGTCCAGGAGCCGGAGCACTACGGCTGGGCGGAGCCGGTTCCCGACGGGCCCACCGTCACCCGCATGCGGGAGCTCGCGCGCGAGACCGGCATGGTGATCGTCGTGCCCGTGTTCGAGGTCGAGCAGTCCGGGTTCTACTACAACACCGCGGCCGTGATCGACTCCGACGGCACCTATCTCGGCAAGTACCGCAAGCACCACATCCCGCAGGTGAAGGGGTTCTGGGAGAAGTACTACTTCAAGCCCGGCAACCTCGGCTGGCCCGTCTTCGACACGGCCGTCGGCCGCATCGGCGTCTACATCTGCTACGACCGGCACTTCCCCGAAGGCTGGCGGCAGCTCGGTCTGAACGGCGCCCAGCTCGTGTACAACCCCTCCGCCACCTCCCGAGGCCTCTCCGCCTATCTCTGGCAGCTGGAGCAGCCCGCGGCGGCCGTCGCCAACGAGTACTTCATCGCCGCGATCAACCGGATCGGGCAGGAGGAGTACGGCGACAACGACTTCTACGGAACCTCGTACTTCGTCGACCCGCGCGGACAGTTCGTCGGCGAGAGGGCGAGCGACAAGGCCGAGGAACTCATCGTCCGCGACCTGGACTTCGGCCTCATCGAGGAAGTACGCCAACAGTGGGCGTTCTACCGCGACCGGCGCCCCGACGCCTACGAAGGGCTGGTGCAGCCATGACCGACCTGTACACCCGCCACCAGGCCGTCCTGCCCGAGTGGCTCGCCCTGTACTACGAGGACCCGATCGAGATCACCCACGGCGAGGGCCGTCACGTCTGGGACGCCGACGGCAACAAGTACCTCGACTTCTTCGGCGGCATCCTCACCACGATGACCGCGCACGCCCTGCCCGAGGTGACGAAGGCCGTCAGCGAGCAGGCCGGCCGGATCATCCACTCCTCGACGCTCTACCTCAACCGGCCGATGGTCGAACTCGCCGAGCGCGTCGCCCAGTTGTCCGGGATCCCCGACGCCCGTGTCTTCTTCACCACCTCCGGCACCGAGGCGAACGACACGGCCCTGCTGCTCGCCACCGCATACCGGCAGAGCAACCAGATCCTCGCCATGCGCAACAGCTACCACGGCCGGTCGTTCAGCGCGGTCGGGATCACCGGCAACAAGGGCTGGTCACCCACCTCCCTGTCGCCGCTCCAGACGCTGTACGTGCACGGCGGCGTCCGCACCCGCGGCCCCTACGCCGACCTCGACGACGCCGCGTTCACCGACGCCTGCGTCGAGGACCTGAAGGACCTGCTCGGCCATGTCCGCCCGCCCGCCGCCCTGATCGCCGAACCGATCCAGGGCGTCGGCGGCTTCACCACACCGCCCGACGGCCTGTACGCGGCCTTCCGCGACGTGCTCCAGCAGCACGGCGTCCTCTGGATCGCCGACGAGGTACAGACCGGCTGGGGCCGCACCGGCGAGCACTTCTGGGGCTGGCAGGCCCACGCGGCCTCCGGCCCGCCCGACATGCTCACCTTCGCCAAGGGCATCGGCAACGGCATGTCCATCGGCGGGGTCGTCGCCCGCGCCGAGATCATGAACTGCCTCGACTCCAACTCCATCTCGACCTTCGGCGGTTCACCGGTCACGATGGCGGCGGGGCTCGCGAATCTCACCTACCTCCTCGAACACGACCTCCAGGGCAACGCCCGGCGCGTCGGCGGCCTGCTCATCGAACGGCTCCGCGCGGTCGCCGCGCAGTTCGGCGGTGTCCGCGAGGTGCGCGGGCGCGGACTGATGATCGGCATCGAACTGGTGCGGCCCGGTACCGACCGCGCGAACCCCGAAGGGGCCGCGGCGGTACTCGAAGCGGCCCGTGAGGAAGGCCTGTTGATCGGCAAGGGCGGCGGTCACGACACCAGCGTGCTGCGCATCGCCCCGCCGCTCTCCCTCACCGTCGCGGAGGCGGAGGAGGGTGCGTCGATCCTGGAACGCGCTCTGAGTCGGGCCCAGTAACGGATGAGCAAGGGCGGGTGGGCCGAAGGGGCGGTGGTCTCGAAGGCCGGGCGCGCGAAGACCCGGGGGTCCGGGCACGCGTCGGGTCCCCGAGGCCGCCCGCAGCGCTCCGGAGGCGAACCGAGCCACGGACAAAGGGGAACCCCGCCATGACCGCCACCCTGGAACCCGCTCTTTCGGTACGCCAGGTCCTCGCCCTGGACCGGGTGCTCGCCGGGGAGCCCGAGGTGGTGGCCGGCGCCGGTCATCTCGACCGGTCCGTCCGCTGGGTGCACGTCGCCGAGGCCTCTGATGTGGGCGTCATGCTCAGCGGCGGCGAAATGGTGCTCACGACCGGGGTGCTGCTCGCGGGTGACCCCGACGCCCAGGCCGAGTACATCCGTTCGCTGCACCGGGCCGAGGCCGCGGCCGTCGTCCTCGGTCTCGGCCGGGCCTTCCCGGCGCCCCCGGACGTGATGCGCCGGGCCGCCGAACGCTGCGGGCTGCCGATGGTGGTGCTCCACCGCCCGTTCCCCTTCGCCGAGTTGACGGAGGAGGTCCAGTCCCGGCTGGTACGGCACAAGTTCGCGGCCGTGAGCCTCTCCGAGTCCGTACGCACCGCGCTGACCGGGCTGATCACCACCGGCGCCCCGCTCCAGCGCATGCTCGACGAGATCGCCGTGCACGCCGCCTGCCCCGTCGTCGTCACCAACCTCGCCCACCGGGTGCTCGCCACCGCCGGTGAACGCTCCGCCGTCGACGACGTCCTGCGCGACTGGGACCGTATCGCCCGGCAGGCGGGCGGCATCGAGGGCGACGGATGGATCCGCGCCGAACTGGGCGGACGGGGGGAGAGATGGGGCCGCCTGGTGCTGTGCGGCCACCGGGGCGACGCGGCGACCGGGCGGCTGCTCGCCGACCGTGCCGCCGAGGCCCTGGTCCTGCACCGCATGCTCGGCGGCCCCGCCCACTCCTGGGAGGAGGAGTCCGCGCAGGGGCTGCTGACCGACCTGGTGAGCGGTGTCGTACCGGCCCGCCAGCTCCTGCCGCGAGCGCGGGCCGCCGGACTGCCCGTGAACCGCCGCACCTTCGTGCCGCTGGTCGTACGCGACGGCGATCCGGCCCAACTCGGCCGTGTGCTCAGGCTGCTGGGACTGCCGGGGCTCGTCGCCGAACTGTCCGACGGAGCCACCGCCGTGCTGCTCAGCCTCCCGCGCGACCAGGACGCGGAGGCGCTGGCCGAGCACTTCGCCATGCGGCTGCGGGACGAGACCGGGGTCCCCGCCGTCGTGTCCGCCGCCGGAGCTCGTACCGCCTGGGACGACGTGCCTGTCGGACTGCGGGAGGCCCTGCACGTCGCCGAGGCCGCCGCCGGCACACCCGCCGACCAGGACCGGCCCGCGCTGGTCCGGCTGCGTGACGTGCATCTGCGCGGTCTCGTTCGGCTGCTCCGGGACGATCCGCACGTCCAGTCCTTCGCGGAACGCGAACTCGACGGGCTGCTGTGCGGACCGCGGGCGGATCCCCGGCTGCTGCCCGTCCTGCGGACCTACCTCGCCACCGGGCGCAACAAGTCGCGCACGGCGCAGCTCCACCACGTCAGCCGGCCCGCGCTCTACCGCCGTCTCGAGGCCATACAGGCCCGCCTCGGCGTCGACCTCGACGACTTCGAACAGGCCGCGTCCGTCCACATCGCCCTGCTCGCGCACGACGCACAGCAACGATGAGGGCGCGAGCGGCGGCGACAGCCCTGGGAACCCGAACCCGACCGTGACAGCGGTGAGGATCCGGCGGGCAACAGCGGTGAAACACAGGACCACTCGGCTGAAACACGGGAGAACGCGGAGGTGACACCGTGGAACGGCACAGCACTTCGGACGTGACACGGTGCAACTCAAAGAAGGGGCCGGGGCTTTCTAGTCTCCTCGCACACCGAGCGACCGGAGGTCCCGATGAGCAGAGTGATCCGCGCCGCCGTCTTCCAGACCGCATGGACCGGCGACAAGGAATCGATGATCCAGGTCCACGAGCAGGCGGCCCGCGACGCGGCCGCGCAGGGCGCACAGGTCCTGTGCTTCCAGGAGCTGTTCTACGGACCGTACTTCTGCCAGGTCCAGGACAAGGAGTTCTACGCGTACGCCGAGCAGATCCCCGAGGGCCCGATCGTGCGGCGCTTCCAGGCGCTGGCGAAGGAACTGGGCCTCGTCCTCGTGCTGCCGATGTACGAGGAGGAGCAGCCCGGCGTCCTGTACAACACGGCGGCCGTGATCGACGCCGACGGCTCCTACCTGGGCAAGTACCGCAAGACCCACATTCCCCAAGTTCCCGGATTCTGGGAGAAGTTCTACTTCCGGCCCGGGAACTCCGGCTGGCCCGTCTTCGACACGGCCGTGGGCCGGATCGGCGTCTACATCTGCTACGACCGGCACTTCCCGGAAGGCTGGCGGGCTCTCGGTCTCGCGGGTGCCGAGATCGTCTTCAACCCCTCGGCCACCTCACGCGGTCTGTCCGGCTACCTCTGGCAGCTGGAGCAGCCGGCCGCGGCCGTGGCCAACGAGTACTTCGTGGGCGCCATCAACCGGGTCGGGCAGGAGGAGTACGGCGACAACGACTTCTACGGGACCTCGTACTTCGTGGACCCCGAGGCCCAGTTCGTCGGCGAGGTGGCGAGCGACAAGGAGAGCGAACTCGTCGTCCGCGACCTGGACATGGCCAGACTCCGCGAGGTCCGCGACCGGTGGCAGTTCTACCGCGACCGCGCCCCGGGTGCCTACGGGCCGCTGACCGCGCCCTAGTGCCGCGACAGGCAACGTTCGCCCCGTCGCGACTCCCGGCACGCCCTCTCGCCGCACCGGCCGAAAGCCCAAGTACATCCAGTACGAGGACTTCCGGCCGGCACACCGAGAGCACGCACCGGGCGCCGCTCCTTGACGGGCAAACATTGCCTGCCGCGGCACTAGTGCCGCCCCGTGCCGCGGGTCCGGGCATCGGGCCGCC
Organism: Streptomyces sp. NBC_00386; assembly: GCF_036063235.1. Lineage (NCBI taxonomy): Bacteria > Bacillati > Actinomycetota > Actinomycetes > Kitasatosporales > Streptomycetaceae > Streptomyces > Streptomyces sp. NBC_00386. The sequence goes on along the minus strand of NZ_CP107950.1, from coordinate 2,133,759 downwards.
GGACCCGCGGCGCGGTGGTCCGCACGGGCCGTCCCGCGAACCGCCCCATGAGCTTCCTCGCGAGGAAACAGTGCCGACCTCAGTCCCTGACAGCCTCACAACCCCCTCAGCGCACGCCCGACCGGAAGGAGAGGGAGCATGAGCCGTACCGTCATCCGGGGTGGTCTCGTCATCACCGCGTCCGACGAGATCCACGCCGACGTCCTGATCGAGGACGGCCGGATCGCCGCCCTCGCCGCGTCGGGCACGCCCGCGGCCGAGTCGTGGACGGCCGAGCGCGCCATAGACGCCACCGGCAAGTACGTGATCCCGGGCGGCGTCGACGCCCACACCCACATGGAACTGCCCTTCGGCGGCACCTTCGCCTCCGACACCTTCGAGACCGGCACCCGGGCCGCCGCCTGGGGCGGTACCACCACCATCATCGACTTCGCCGTCCAGAGCGTCGGCCGCTCCCTGCGCGAGGGCCTCGACGCGTGGAACGCCAAGGCGGACGGCAACTGCGCCATCGACTACGGCTTCCACATGATCGTCTCCGACGTGAACCAGGAGACGCTCAAGGAGATGGACCTGCTGGTCGAGGAGGGCGTCACCTCCTTCAAGCAGTTCATGGCCTACCCGGGCGTCTTCTACAGCGACGACGGCCAGATCCTGCGCGCCATGCAGCGCTCCGCCGAGAACGGCGGCCTGATCATGATGCACGCCGAGAACGGCATCGCGATCGACGTGCTCGTCGAACAGGCGCTGGCCCGCGGCGAGACCGACCCGCGTTTCCACGGGGAAGTACGCAAGGCACTGCTGGAGGCCGAGGCCACCCACCGCGCCATCAAGCTCGCCCAGGTCGCCGGCGCCCCGCTCTACGTCGTGCACGTCTCCGCCACCGAAGCCCTCGCCGAGATCGCCCGCGCGCGCGACGAGGGCCTGAACGTCTTCGGCGAGACCTGCCCCCAGTACCTGTTCCTGTCGACCGACAACCTGGCGGAACCGGACTTCGAGGGCGCGAAGTACGTGTGCAGTACGCCTCTTCGGCCCAAGGAGCACCAGGCGGCCCTGTGGCGCGGCCTGCGCACCAACGACCTCCAGGTGGTGTCGACGGACCACTGCCCGTTCTGCTTCACCGGCCAGAAGGAGCTCGGCCGCGGCGACTTCTCGAAGATCCCCAACGGCCTTCCCGGCGTCGAGAACCGCATGGACCTGCTCCACCAGGCCGTCGTCGACGGGCACATCTCCCGGCGCCGCTGGATCGAGATCGCCTGCGCCACCCCGGCCCGGATGTTCGGCCTGTACCCGAAGAAGGGCACCATCGCGCCCGGCGCCGACGCCGACGTCGTCATCTACGACCCGCACGCCGAGCAGATCATGTCGGTCGAGACCCACCACATGAACGTCGACTACTCGGCGTACGAGGGCAAGCGCGTCACCGGACGGGTCGAGACCGTGCTGTCGCGCGGCGAAATGGTCATCACCGACCGGGAGTTCACCGGGCGTGCGGGCCACGGCGTCTACACCCCCCGTTCCACCTGTCAGTACCTTCTCTGAGCGACCAGGAGTGGCGCCAATGGACTTCGGACTCGTCCTGCAGACAGACCCCCCGGCCTCCCGTGTCATCGACCTGATGAAGCGGGCCGAGGCCAACGGCTTCACGTACGGCTGGACCTTCGACTCGGCCGTGCTGTGGCAGGAACCCTTCGTGATCTACAGTCAGATCCTCGCCAACACCGAGAAGCTGACGGTCGGCCCGATGGTCACCAACCCGGGCACCCGCACCTGGGAGGTCACCGCCTCCACGTTCGCGACGCTCAACGACATGTACGGCAACCGCACGGTGTGCGGCATCGGGCGCGGCGACTCGGCGATGCGCGTCGCCGGACGCAAGCCCAACACGCTCGCCCGTATAAGCGGTGCGATGAAGGTCATCCGTGCCCTCGGCCGGGGCGACGAGGCCGATCTCGGCGGCACCGTCATCAAGTTCCCGTGGGTCAGGCCGGGTGCCGAACTGCCGGTCTGGATGGCCGCGTACGGGCCGAAGGCGCTGAAGATGACCGGCGAGGAGGCCGACGGCTTCATCCTCCAGCTCGCCGACCTCTACCTCACCGAGTACATGGTCAAGGCCGTGAAGGACGCGGCGGCCGAGGCCGGGCGTGACCCCGCCGAGGTGAAGATCTGTGTGGCGGCGCCCGCGTACATCACCGAGGACGACTCGCCCGAGGCGCTCGCCCACGCACGTGAGCAGTGCCGCTGGTTCGGCGGCATGGTGGGCAACCACGTGGCCGACCTGGTCTCCAAGTACGGCGAGCACTCGGCCGCGGTTCCCGACGAACTCACCGAGTACATCAAGGCCCGCGAGGGCTACGACTACTCGCACCACGGACGGGCCGACAACCCCGACACCGCGTTCGTGCCCGACGAGATCGTCGACCGGTTCTGTCTGATCGGGACGGCCGAGCGGCACATCGAGAAGCTGAACGCGCTGCGCGAGCTGGGCGTCGACCAGTTCGCCGTGTACGACATGCACGACGCCCAGGAGGCCACGATCGACGCGTACGGAGCGCGGGTCATCCCCGGCGTCAACGGGCAGTAACCGAAGGCCGACCCCCTCATTCTCCCCTTCCCGCCGTCCCGGGAAGGGGATCAGGGCGCTCCCCGCGCACCCCCCGAGTTCGTCCCCGCACGGCCTTTCCCGTCACTCCTCATTGATTGGCCTGCTCATGACAGAAATCGTCTCCCCGGGCGGCCCGCCCGCCGGACAAGTCACGCTCCCCGACGGCCGGGTGGAGATCGCGCCCGACGCTCCCGTGCCCACCGGCCCCTACGCCAACGACGACCTGCTGCCGGTCCCGGTCGAGAAGCGCACCTGGACCACGTACAACTTCTCGGCCCTGTGGGTCGGCATGGCCCACAACACCGCTTCCTGGACGCTGGCTTCGGGCTTGATAGCCGTCGGCATGGACTGGAAGCAGGCCGTCCTCACCATCGCCCTCGCCAACCTGATCGTGCTCGTCCCGATGCTGCTCACCGGGCACGCGGGACCGAAGTACGGCATTCCCTTCCCCGTCTTCGCCCGTGCCTCCTTCGGGGTCCGCGGGGCCAACCTCCCCGCTGTCGTAAGGGCGTTGGTGGCGTGCGGCTGGTTCGGCATCCAGACCTGGATCGGCGGCGAGGCGATCTACTTCCTCGCGGGCAAGCTCTTCGGCGACGGCTGGGCCAACGCCTCCGAGATCGGCGGCCACGCCTGGACCATGTGGTTGTCGTTCGCGATCTTCTGGGCGCTCCAAGTCGCCATCATCTACCGGGGAATGGAGACGATCCGCCGGTTCGAGAACTGGGCCGCGCCGTTCGTGCTCGCCGGTGCCGGCGTGATGCTGTGGTGGATGAGCGACAAGGCGGGCGGCTTCGGGCCGCTGCTCGACCAGCCGTCGAAGCTCGGCTGGGGCGGTGACTTCTGGAAGCTGTTCTGGCCCTCGCTGATGGGCATGATCGGGTTCTGGTCGACCCTGTCGCTGAACATCCCCGACTTCACCCGGTACGGAAAGAGCCAGAAGGCGCAGACGGTCGGACAGGCCCTCGGTCTTCCCACCACCATGACGCTCTTCGCGTTCCTGTCCGTCATGGTCACCTCGGGCTCGCAGGCCGTGTACGGCAAGGCGATCTGGGACCCGGTCCAGCTGGCGGCCAAGACGGACAACGTCGTCGGCATCCTCTTCGCGCTGGTCACCGTGCTGGTCGCGACGCTGTCCGTGAACATCGCGGCCAACCTGGTCTCCCCGGCCTTCGACTTCTCCAACATCGCACCCCGGAAGATCAACTTCCGTACCGGCGCGCTCGCCACCTGTGTCCTGGGCGTGCTGATCTTCCCGTGGAAGCTGTACTCGGACCCCCAGGGCTACATCTTCACCTGGCTCGGGCTGGTCGGCGGTCTGCTGGGGACGGTCGCCGGCATCCTCATCGCCGACTACTGGATCCTGCGCCGCACCAAGCTCGACCTCGCCGACCTGTACCGCACGGGCGGCCGCTACTGGTACGACGGCGGCTGGAACTGGCGGGCCGTGGCCGCCTTCGTCACCGGCGGCGTCCTGGCCGTCGGCGGCGCGGACTTCCACCCGCTGATCGACGGGCGGCCCGTCCCGGCGCTGGAACCGCTCGCCGACTACGGATGGGCGGTCGGCCTCGGCACGTCGATGGTGCTGTACGTGGTTCTGATGCTGCTGCGCGGAAAGGACAGGATCACGGTCTGACCGCGGCGACCGGAGGACGGTCAGGTCTTCTGGCCGTCCTTCAGCTCTTCTGGGCGCCCTTCAGGGCCGCCGTCGCGTCCTTGGCCGCCTTGATGGCACCCTTGTTGATCTCGTCGGTGGCGGGCGCCTTCTTGGTCTCGAAGTCGCTGCCGTTGTAGGTGACGACCACCAGAGCGTTGGACGCCCGGACGATCACCACGCCCTCACGGGTCTCCTGCTTGTCCTCGGTGCTGAGGTTGACCACGGAGTAGGCGGAGTCGCCGACACCCGGCACCGCCCCGCCTCCGCTCTTGTCGGCGACACGGTCCTTGTAGGCCTTCTCCGCCGCGGCGTCCGACTCCTTGATCTCGTACGAGACGTCGAGCCAGCGGTAGTCGAAGCCCTTCAGGGCGTTCCACGAGCAGGTGCGGCGCACCGCCTTGTCGGTCGACGCGATCTCCTGGCCGGCCGTCTTGGCGCCGGGGACCAGGGACTTGATCGTGGCGACCTGGATGCCGCCACAGGGGGCGGGGGAGGCGGTGAACGTCTTGACGGCAGCCGACGCCGAAGGAGCCGACGATGCATCGGATGTCTGTTTTTGCGTCGATTTATCCTCGGCGTTGGGGGTCGCTGCGGACGGGCCCGCGGCCAGGGCCCAGCCCGCGGAGGCGAGCAGAGCGACCGGCAACAGGCGCGCGGCGAGCGCGAGCGGCAGAGGAAGAGAACCCAAAGCGCACTTCTCGTGGGGGATGGTGCGGAGGAGTCCGCACTGCGGACGGGACGCCAGTGTCACACGAGACGCTGTGGTGCGGAAGGGCGGGCAGGTGTCATGCCCGTGTGATGACAGCGACTCACCTTGGCGGCGATTGACTGATGCTGTAGCAGGATGTCTGTTTTGTTCGCCTCAGTGATCGCTAAGTATTCCGTCATTCCGCCTCATCGCGGTCACGGCTACCGCTTCGAGGTGCGGACCGGGAGAGCCTGCTCGACGCGGTCGACGGCCGCGAACGCGCCGTAGGCCACGAGGCGCACCAGGTGGCGGTCGGAATGACCGGGTTCGCGCCAGGCCGTCACGTCCTCGTCCGTGATGCGGTACGGGGCGAGGGCGGCCAGCAGCGCCAGCCGCGCGCCGGGACGCGAACGGTCCGGGAGGCCCTCCCACGCGAGCGACGGATGCGCGCCGTCCCATCCCCGGAGCGTTTCCCGTACGAGGGCACGGTCCGCCTCGTCGAGCAGTCCTCCGCCCGCGGCGGCGGCGTCGCGCAGGGCGGCGTAGGCGGGGCCGACGGCGGTGTCCCGCGCCCAGTCGGGACCCGGACCCGGGGCGTCGAGCAGCGTGAGACCCGCACCCGGTACGGGCCGGCGGCGCACGGTCCTCGCCAGCGATCGCCCACCCAGACTCCGTACCGCCCGGAACCGCTGCGCGTTGCCCGGAAGCAGGTTCTCGGTCAGCAGCGCCGACGCGATCCGGTTGATGAAGTGGAAGGTGAGCATGGTGCCGATGTACGCCGGAGCGTGCGCGGCGGCGAACGGATACGGCGTCAACTCCGGTGCCCCCGGCGTCCGGCTCGCCCGGCCCCAGGCCAGCACGCGTGCGTGCTCCTCGTCCGAGGGCGTCTCCCCGCGCGCGACCGCCTCGGCGAGGGAATGGTCCCCGGTGGCGTGCAGCAGCATCGTGTGCGCGTCCACGCAGAAGGGGCACCGGTTGGCCAACGACACCCCGAGCGCGGCGAGTTCCTTCCCGGTCCTGTCGCCTTCACCCGCGATCAGCGACTCCCGCATCAACGCCCAGGTGGCGGTGAGCAGTTCGGGCTCGGAGGAGAGGACGACGAAGGTGGCCGGACGCTCCATGCCGAAGTCCGAGGCGAGCTGGGCGTAGGCGTCGGCGGTCGCGCCGGTGGCGGACTTCCGTGGCGGCGGGGTGGTGTAACGGAAGGGAGTGGAGAGGGACATGGCCATGGGTGCCTCCTGAGTGGACCGGGCGGTTGCCGGGTGACCGGCGATCACGGTCAACGATGGCCCGGAGGAGGTGTCGCGGGCGTCGTACGGCCGAGGGTGATCCGGGCTGCCGCCGTGGGCGCGGTGCCCGGTGCCGGCTACTCCGACAGGAGTAGCCGGAGACCCGTCCCAAGGGCTGACGCGGTGGTCGGCACGCCCGCATAGAGTGCCGGACATGCAGTTCGACCAGGTCGTCCGCACGCGTCCGGCCGACGCGGCCCTCGCGGTCGTGGTCGGCGCCCTCGTGGTGACCGCGGCCGCGTCCGGCGACGGCACCACCCCCCTCGACTACACCCTGATCGGCATCGGTTCGCTGACGCTGGCGGCCTACCGCGATGCCCCGCGCGCCGTACTGGCGATCACCACGGCCACCACCACGGGGTACGTCGTGCACGCCCACCCCGGCACCCTGTCCGCCCTTCCCGTCCTGAGCGCGGTGCACACGGCGGCCAGAGCCGGCCACCGGGGCGTCGCGGCCCTCGCGGGCGCCGTGTTCCTGGCCGGGTTCGTGGCGACGGGGCCGGGGACGAGGGAAGCGGTGGAGCGGACGCTGCTGCTAACCGGCTGGTTCCTGTGCGCCCTGGTCACAGGCCTCGCCGACCGCAACTGGCGGGCCTATCTGCGCCAGACCGAACAGCGCGCCCTGGAGGCCGAACGGACCCGCGAGGAAGCGGCATTGCGCCGTGCCGGTGAGGAACGACTGCGCATCGCAAGGGAGTTGCACGACTCGCTGACCCACAGCATCTCGATCGTCAAGCTCCAGGCGGGAGTCGCCGTCCATCTGGCGCGCAAGCGGGGCGAGGAGGTGCCGCCCGCACTGCTCGCCATCCAGGAGGCCGGCGGTGAGGCGATGCGTGAACTGCGCGCCACACTGGAGGTGTTGCGGACCGACGAGCCGACCGGTACACCGGCGCTGCTGGTCGAGCAGGCCCGCGCCGCGGGGCTCGCCGTCGATCTGCGGGTGACCGGAGAGGAGCGTCCCCTCGCGGCGACCGTGGACCGGGCCGCTTACCGCATCGTCCAGGAGGCCCTGACGAACGCCGCCCGGCATGCGGGCCCCGCCAAAGTGACGGTCGAAATCGCCTATGCCTCAAGCGAATTGACGATCGGTGTGCACGACGACGGGATGGCCCGGCTGTCCAGGCCGCCCACCCCGGGCATCGGCCTCACGGGCATGCGTGAACGCGTCACCGCCCTCGGCGGCACCCTGCGGGCCGCCCCGCGCGCGGAGGGCGGCTTCTCGGTCCGGGCCGAACTCCCCCTGGACACACCGGAGGAAGCTCGGTGAGCGCCCCGGACACGCCGATCGGGGCAGGCCGTCTGATCAGGGTCGCCCTGGTCGACGACCAGGCCCTGATGCGCGCCGGTTTCCGCGCTCTGCTGGACGCGGAGGAGGGCATCGAGGTGGTCGGCGAGGCGGCCGACGGGGCACAGGGGCTCGCCCTGGTCCGCGCCGAGCTGCCGGATGTCGCCCTGGTCGACGTACAGATGCCCGTGATGACGGGCATCGAGGCCACCCGTCGTATCGCCGCCGACCCGGCGCTCGCCGGGGTACGCGTCGTCATCCTCACCAACTACGGCCTGGACGAGTACGTCTTCGAGGCGCTGCGGGCCGGGGCGAGCGGATTTCTGCTCAAGGACACCGAGCCCGCCGATCTGCTCCAGGCCATCGAAGTCGTCGCACACGGCGAGGCGTTGCTGTCGCCCGCGGTGACCCGCACCCTCATCGGGGAGTTCGTGGCCAGGCCTCCCGACCGGGCCACGGCGCCGGGCCTCGAAGGCCTCACCCGCCGCGAACGCGAGGTCACGGCGCTCGCCGCGCGTGGCCTGAGCAACGAGGAGATCGCCGCACACATGGTCATCAGCCCCCTGACGGCCAAGACCCACATCAGTCGCGCGATGACGAAGCTGGCCGCCCGCGACCGGGCCCAACTCGTCGTCTTCGCCTACGAGTCGGGCCTGGTGACGGCGCGAGGGCGGACGCGGTGACGCCCTCCGCCGGACTTCCGTGCCATGATCGGCCCGTGATCGCGACAAGACCGAAACGGGTCGGCGCGGCAGCCGCCGCCGAGCGTCCGAGGCGCGCCGGTGCCTCCACCGCCGCCGTACCCCCGCGCGGTGACCGTTCCCGCGCCGCCGGCATCCGGGCGAGGTGGGTCCGTCCGGTCGTCCTCGCCTGCCTGGTCACGACGGCCACCAGTGGGTGCGGCCTGTCCGCCGAGCTCGACCGTGAGCGCGACCCCGGGCGGACACACGTCCCGGACCGGGCCTCCAGTCAGGATCCCCTCGTCATCGAAGTGCCCGAGCCCTCGAAGTCGGTACCGGTGCAACAGGGCCGTGGCTGTCCGCCGTCCGGCCTGCGCCTCGACACCGGACTCGTCAACGCGGCCATGGGCCTGCGTGCCGTGACGCTGACCCTTACCGACTGCGGCAAGCGGTCGTACAGGGTGAACGGCTACCCGGCCATCGCCCAGGTCCTCGACGAGGAGGGCGCCCCGATCACCGGGGTGCACAGCGTGATGGGGACGGACAAGGTGCCCATGGCGCCCGCCGACCCCGGTCCCGAGCCCTTCACGCTGCACCCGGGCGACAGCGCGCATGCGGCCCTCTACTGGCGGATGGCGGCCCAGCACGGCGTGTATCTGCGCGTCGCACCGCAGAAGGGACAGGACGCCGTCACCCTGCGGCTGGCGGACTACCTCGACATCGGCCCGGAGAACACGCTGGGGACCACGGCCTGGACGCCCGCGTCCTGAACGCCGGCCGGCCCGCTCCGAGCCCTGCACTCCTGATCGGGCGGGCGGCACGGAGCGAGCGGGATGCGCCGGTTGCGCGGTTGCCGGTGCAGCGTGGTCGCCCTCCATCTGAATCGTCTTGACGAGCTGCCAAGGGTGGTCGTCGGAGGCAACGGACCTCCTCCTCGACGAGGACCACGCGCTGAACAGCTTCCGGCGCCGACGTCGCTGATCACGACTGTCGGTGTATGGGGGAGTACGGCACTCACCGCTCGATCGCGATCTTCACTCGAAACGAACCACAGCCATTTCGGGGAGCAGGTGGCCGGCGACCGCACGAGGATCCTCGGCCCCGACCACCCCGACACCGTCATCGTCCGAGGCAACCTCGTATACCTGCGGAGCAAGGTGCGTCGTCTCGGCCGTGCCCTGGGCCTTCGGCCCGCTGGGCGAGGGTGAACAGCGGGATCAGCTCAGCGACAGCGGCACGGACTTCCTGTGCGCCGCCCTCCCTTGATGTCGGACCACCACTTGTACGGGCCCGGACATGCAGGAGACCAGCAGACGGGGTCCGCCGCACCGAGGTGACCCCCGAGGGGCCAGGCCGCCGTGTGCGGTGGCCTGGCCCCTCGGGGATCACTTCCCTCAGCGATCGGCGCGCATCTCCTCGAGCATGCTTCGCGCCGCCGTCACGACGGCCGGCCACCGGGGCGACGCCAGATAGACCTCGTCGCCCACGTCGCCGAGTTCGTCGATGAGCCTCCCCAGTACCTCGGCCAGTTCCCGGGCGGCGCGCACCTCGCGCGCGGACGCCAGTACCTCCCCGACCGGCGGCTCCGGGTCGTCCAGGACCCGTGAGTCGTCGAAGAGCACATGCACGACCAGGTCGAAGTTGTCCACCTTTTCGTCCGCCCTGGGCATACGGTCCCGCCAGACCCGCTGTTGGTAGTTCTGGTCAGCGAGGGACTCCAACGCCGCCACTACGTTGATCCGTACGTCCGGGAACTCCACGTCGTTCGTCATCAGGTGGGGCTGTCCCATTTCTCCCACTTCAGCCATTCAATGAGTAGGGATGTGTTCCATGTAGGCGTTGTGCTCGTTCCCTTGTCGATCCTGATGCCGTCCTGCTTTGGCCCGGGGAAACGGTAGTCCACCCGTCTTCGTCCCCTTCATCGGCTCGAAGCCCTCGGGAACCTTGGTGAGCGCGCGTCGATCGACAAGGACACCAAGATCCTCGAAGGACTCACAATCCGTCGGCCGTGGGTTCGAGTCCCACCCGTCTCGCCACGGAGGTCTCCGACCTGTGGAAACAGCTCACCAGGCGTTCGGATTGGGGACTTTGGTCCAACGGATCGAATCCGCTGCTCGCGAGTTCGACGGTGTCTCCATCGGCCGTAATTGATGCTGCCTTGACCTGCGGGAATGGGACGGACCTTGGTTCGGCTGGGCGGCGGCAACGGCTTGAACCGGGGCGTGGGGGCGGGGTTGGGGCCGTGTTGAGGCCGCGGGTATTTCGAAGAGTCGCCTGCGAGGCGTGCTGCCGATGGGTGGTGGGCGGCGCTGATGCGGCCGGGAACGTCCCCGGGTGTGGGTGTGGATCTGCGGCCCTGTCGCAGCGTGCGGGAAACTGCCCGTACTGGAAACGGCCCAGGACGGCATCCCGGCGCGCGCCTGCTGACGGTCCCGGGGAGATGATGCCCAGGGGTTACGAATCGCGCTGCAGCCTGCATGACCGATGGCGGACGCGTGTGCCAGCCTGGCGAGGTGGGTTTCTCCGCAGCAGGGATTACCAGTTCGCTTTGGCCCTCCCGTACCAGCGGGGCCATCGAGGACAACACCTTCCGGCGCCGACGCCACTGATCACGACCGCAACCTGGCTCGCGGTCCTGCAGCGGATGCAGTCCCTCTGAGCGCACGCAGTTGTCTGCTTCAGAGGGCCACTGACAGCTGCACCAAGATCACGATTTATGGCTGGAGCGACAGAGCGTCGGCGCAGCCTTCTTGACTGACAGTGTGCCAGCTTCTTCCCGGTCGGGCCGATTCGTGCGGCGAGGCGGTAGGAGTCGGTGCCGATTCCGATGACGGTGCCGTTGAAGGCGAGTCGGTCGACGATGGCCGCGCAGAGACGGGGGTCGGTGAAAGTCTTGGTCCAGCCGCCGAAGGACTCGTCGGAGGCGATGGCGACGCTGTTCTTCTCCTCGCGTTCGGTCAGGACCGGGAAGAGGAGTTCGGCGCAGTGGCGGTCGAGTTCCAGGCCTGCTGCATACGAGGACGTAGGCGTGGCCTGCTTGACCGGCCGGGCCACCCCCTGCAGGGTCGGGATGCGGCGCCACGAGTGCGCTGCCTGACTCTGCCGACCGCCCGCCCGTCCACAGGCGGTAGACGGTCCTGATCTTCAGGAGCGACTGATCCGATGGTCCTCGACCTGCTCGTGATCGGTACGGCCATCACCCTGGGGCCTTTGCACAACAGCGCCTTCATCCTGCTGCTCTCCTCGCGGCGCGGCGTTCGCCAGGGTCTGGCGTTCCTGCTGTCGTGGCTGGCCAACCTGATCGCGGTGATCGCCTGTGTGGTGCTGCTGACGGGCGGTCAGCCTCCGGCCCGTCACAGCGTGCCCTCGACCGCGACGATCGCCGCGAAACTCGCCATCGGCCTCGCGATGGTGCTGTACGGCGCGCACCGGCACCGCCGACCGCCCCACCCGCACGGCCCTCCACGCTGGACCACCCGGATCGACAACGCCTCCCCGACCACGGCAGCCGGCCTGGCATGGCTGCTGCAGCCCTGGGCCATGGTCGGCGCCGGAGCCGCGACCGCCGTCGACGCAGACCTCTCCACCCTCACCGACTGGCTCGCGCTGACCGGCTACTGCCTGCTGGCCACGCTCAGCCTCATCATCATGGAGATGTACACGGTCTGGGCGCCCACGGCCGCCAACGCCCGGTTGAACGCCCTGCGCGGCTGGCTGGAGCGACACCAGGAGCAGTTGATCGTCACGCTCTCACTGCTCCTCGGTCTGTACCTGATGGCCCGGAGCATCTACCAACTGGTCGCCTGATGGCAGCCGAGTGATTGTGCTGCTCGGCGCGTACCGCTGGCTCGGATCACCATGGCCCGGCCGTCCGGATGACGCCCGAGGACATCAGCACCCTTGTCGTGCGAACCTCCCACCCGCCGAACCTCCGTGCACCCGTCGCGGCGGCACAAGCTCGCGACCGGTTCCTCGAACTCCGTGCCAATCATGACGTCCACCTCGGCGACGGTCCGGCGACCGGCTTTCGCTCCCTCGTCCTGTCGTCGGCGGAGGTCCCGTGCATGCGCGATCCGGTCCGTGCGCCACAACCACCGGCCCGTCGTTCCGACGCCGCCGAGGAGCAGGGCCGCCGTTGCATAGGGCCACACGGCCGGCCGGAACGTCGCCAGGAGGGCCGGCAGCACGCCGCGGTGGATCATGGCCGAGCCAGCCGCGCCTTCCGCCGCTTGCGAGCAGTTGCGCCCCGCCCACGCCGAGCAGTCATCCCTCCTCTCTCTGTCCATTCAGCGCGATCCTGCCGGGCCTCATCGAGACCGAGTTGAGGCCGCAAGGACAGGAACAGACTGATAAGGGCAGAGGGAGAATTCACATGGATAGGCTCATCTGACCTGTGGAAACGTCATGGATGAGCGTTGATCGGCAAGGACCGCCAAGATTCCTGAGGGACTCATGATCCGTCGGCCGGGGGTTCGAGTCCCGCCTGCGCGCGGCTGCGGGTGCCGGCGGTGCGGGGCTACGTGAGGATGTCGTCGTTGGAGTCGAACCGGTGGCTCTCCAGGGGGAGTCCAGGGAAGTAGTCGGTCTCGGCCTCTCCTGTCAGGACGGACAGGAGTGCGGAGGCGCAGTGGCCGACGTGGTGTTCCCATTCCGGACCCCGGCCTTCGTCGAGCATGACCGTCCACTCGTCGGGCTTCTGTGCCGGGCGGCCGGGAGTGTTCCATGCCCGCCCCCGGCGTCAAGCTCGGGGCCCGATGAAGTGCCTGAGCGTGTCCAGGGCCAGCTTGTCCGTCACGGCACTTCGACCGGACAGGCGGTGAACAAGAATCCAGCCCTGCGGTGAGGCTCCCGCGAAAACGGACGCGCCGCCTGTCGCGCCGTTGTGCCACAGAAGGCTCCCCGCCTTCTGCCAGGCCGGCGCCGGTTCACCCAGCCTGCGGTCGACAAGCAGGTCGGTGAGGAGGCGGGCGGCGGCCCGGGGAGTGGCCCACAGCCCGCCGGCGGGAAGAATCGCGCCGTCCATGGTCCATTCCTGCCGAGACCGGCCGAACAGCCCCCTGCGGCACAGTCGTCTGCCGGACGGCGGATCGGTGGCGACGTCGGCGATGCCCAGGGGATCGAGGAGGTGACGGTGCAACAACTCCTCGTACGGGGTTCGGGTGGCCGATACCAGTGCGGCACCCAGGAGCGCGTATCCGAGGTTGGAATACTCCTCGGCCGTCCCCGCGGGAGCCGTGACCAGGGTGTCGAGGCGCCGTACGACCGAGTCCAGGGCGTCGGCGTCGAAAGCCACGTAGGGATCGCGCCCGCTGATGCCGGGAGGCAGTCGAGGAAGGCCCGAGGTGTGCTCGGCAAGCCGGCGCAGGGTGATTCCCGTGCCACTGGGCACCGGCAGGAACAGCTCCAGCGGGTCGTCGAGGCTCAGGACTCCGCCGTCGGCCAAGGCGGTCAGGACGGTCGCGGTGAGCGGCTTGGTCAGCGAACCGATCTGCACGAACAGGTCGGGGTTGTGGCCGTGTGAGATCCGGGGTGTCTGAAAGCTGCTGAGTATGCAGGTGGGAACTCGGCTCATGATGATCTTCTGTCGTGTGTTCGGGGCACCGCGTGCCGCCGTTCCGACGGGCGTGCGATGCCGGTGGGTGGCTGATCCGGCGATGGGCGAGTCGAGGTCTCGCTGACAACGGCCACCCGCTGGAACAGGGCAATGATCGCGGTCCGTTGACCGGGACGGACCGCAATGAGCCCCGGTCCGGCTGGAGTCGGCCGGGTGGTGGATCAGTTCCAGTGGGTGGTCGTCATCAGGTGTAACGGTACGGGCGGGTCCGGACCGAGCGGATGCGGGCAGCGGCCTGCGTGGCATCACTGGAGCCCGTACGCCCTGATGCCCCCTCAAGGTCCGGTGCCGGCGTCCGGGCCGTGTACTCAGGGCCGGAGGATGGAAATACGGCCCCACGGCCACTTTGATGTTCGATGGGCCGACCGGCGCACACAGACACCGAGGTTGCAGATGCTTTTCACGACTCGTCCGACCCTCCAGGGCACCTTCGGCATGGTGTCCTCCACGCACTGGCTCGCCTCGCAGTCCGCGATGGCCGTTCTGGAGGACGGCGGCAACGCCTACGACGCCGCCGTCGCGGCCGGTTTCGTCCTGCACGTCGTGGAACCCCATCTCAACGGGCCCGCGGGTGAGGTCCCGATCATCCTGGCCCCCGCCGACGGCCCGGTGCGGGTGCTCTGCGGGCAGGGCGTCGCGCCGGCCGGAGCGACCGTCGCCCACTACAGGAGCCTCGGTCTGGAGCTCGTACCCGGTACGGGCCCGCTCGCGGCCGCCGTGCCGGGCGCGTTCGACGCCTGGATGCTGCTGCTGCGCGACCACGGCACCAAACCGCTCGCCGACGTCCTGAAGTACGCCATCGGATACGCCGAGGACGGGCACGCGCCGGTGGAGCGCGTCGGCGAGACGGTGGAGGCGGTACGCGCGCTGTTCGAGGCGGAGTGGACCTCGTCGGCCGAGGTGTATCTGCCGGGAGGCAGGTCGCCGCGCCCCGGCGAGCTGTTCCGCAATCCGGCTCTCGCCGCGACCTGGCGACGGCTGCTCGACGAGGTCTCCGGCGCCGGGGACCGGGTCGCCGAGATCGACGCGGCACGGGAGGTGTGGCGCTCCGGCTTCATCGCCGAGGCCCTGGTCCGGCAGGCCCGGCGGCCCACCATGGACACCAGCGGTGAGCGTCGCACCGGCACCCTGACAGCGGCCGACCTCGCCGGCTGGTCCGCGACCTACGAGGCCCCGGCGACGTACGACTGGCGGGGCTGGACCCTGTGCAAGGCGGGCCCCTGGAGCCAGGGCCCGGTCCTCCTCCAGCAACTGGCACTGCTCCCGCCCGAACTGCCCCGCTACGGTTCCGCCGAGTACGTCCACCTGCTCGTCGAGGGCTGCAAGCTCGCCATGGCCGACCGGGAGGCCTGGTACGGCGACGCGGCCGAGGTACCGCTCGGCGACCTGCTGTCGGAGCCCTACAACGCCGCCCGGCGGGCACTCGTCGGCGACAAGGCGTCGTACGAACTGCGCCCCGGCAGTCCGGGCGGCCGGGAGCCGCGGCTGAGCGGGCACGCGCGCGTGGTGGCCGCCGAGGAGTCCGGCTTCGACGCGCTCGCGGTGCCCGGCGCCGGTGAGCCCACCATGGGCCGCGCGGCCGCGGAACCCGAAGTGGCGCCCGACGGAGGCACCCGGGGCGACACCTGCCACCTGGATGTCGTCGACCGCTGGGGCAACATGGTCGCCGCCACGCCCAGCGGCGGCTGGCTCCAGTCCAACCCGGTCGTCCCCGAACTGGGCTTCCCGCTCGGCACGCGGCTCCAGATGGCCTGGCTGGAGGAGGGACTGCCCAACTCCCTGGCCCCGGGCCGCCGGCCCCGCACCACGCTGACGCCCTCCGTGGCGCTGCGCTACGGCGTGCCCGTCATGGCGTTCGGTACCCCCGGCGGCGATCAGCAGGACCAGTGGCAGACGCACTTCTTCCTGTCCGTGGCGCTGCGCCCGCAGGTGCGCGGCGGACTCGACCTCCAGGGCGCGATCGACGCCCCGAACTGGCACAACGACAGCTTTCCGGGCTCGTTCTATCCGCGCGGTATGCGTCCGGGCAGCCTCACCGTCGAGTCCCGCACGGACGAGGGGGTCGTCGAGGAACTGCGCCGCCGGGGCCACGACGTCACGGTCGCCGAGGCCTGGTCCGAGGGGCGGCTGTGCGCGGTGGCCCGCGATCCTGGGACCGGCGTCCTGTCGGCGGGGGCCAACGCGCGCGGGATGCAGGGGTACGCGGTCGGCCGCTGAGGCCCGTCGGGGCACCGGCGCCTGTCCCGCCACCGATAGCTGTCCCGCCACCGACGGCTGTCCCGCCGCCCGCGCCCGTAACGGGCATTCCCCGAGGCCGGGATCCCGGGTCGGTACCGGTGATCGTCAGCCCTGGGAATTCATGGTGATTCCACCCGGAGTACCCCGGAGGGGTGAGGATTGTCAGTGGCGCGTGTTGTCATGGAGCCATGATCGAAGACATCGAAACCATCGACGAGTTTCTCGCCCACCGCGCGTCCGACGTGGAACACGCCATCCGCAAGGCCGCCGCCACCGAGATCATGCCCCGGTTCCGGCAGCTCTCCGCGGACGAGATCGACCAGAAGTCCGGCCCGCACGACCTCGTGACGGACGCCGACCGCCTGGCCGAGAGGTACCTCACCGAGACCCTCACCGCGCTGCTGCCCGGTTCGGTCGTCGTCGGCGAGGAGGCGGTGCACGCCGACCCGGCGACCTACGAGGCGATCCAGGGCACGGCCCCCGTCTGGATCGTCGACCCCGTCGACGGCACCAGGCAGTTCGTGCACGGCGACTCCGGGTTCTGCACGCTGGTCGCGCTCGTGCTGGACGGCGTGGTGTGGGCCTCGTGGACGTACGCGCCCGCGCGCGACGAGTTCGCCACCGCGGTACGGGGGCGCGGGGCCGTGCTCGACGGCGTGCCGCTGCGCTGCGGTTCGCCGGAGCCCGGCCGTGACCTCGACATCGCGACCTCCCACCCGGACTACACCACGGACGAGCAGAAGCGAGCGCTCCTCGGACTGCGCGTCGAGGGCGTCGTCCCGCGTCCGTGCGGTTCAGCCGGCCTGGAGTATCTGGCCATAGCCCGCGGCGAGTTGGACGCCACCGCGTTCAGCTGGGAGGCGGCTTGGGATCACGCCGCGGGACTCCTGCTGGTCGAGGAGGCGGGCGGCGCCCACCTGACGCTCGGCGGCGAGCCGTTCCGGGTCACCGGGGGCAACGCGCTGCCGTTCACGGCGGCCCGGGACGAGGCCACGGCCCGCCGGGTGACCGCCCTGCTGGCGGCACCGTCCGAGCAGGTGGCTGTCGGCGCCTGAGCGGGAGATCCCCGGCCCGCGCGGGCCGTGGATCCGGTGCGGCGGCCGTCGTACGGTACGGGGTGATTCCCTCCAACGCCCCGTACCGTCAAGGCTGTCAGTCCTCCGGCATATCCTGATGCTCAGTGGCCGTCGGCTGACAAAGGAGTCCGAAGGTGCCGTCGATGCTCGATGCGGTCGTGGTGGGTGCGGGGCCGAACGGACTGACGGCTGCCGTGGAGCTGGCCCGCCGGGGCTTCTCCGTGGCCGTGTTCGAGGCCCGCGACACGGTGGGCGGGGGATCGCGCACCGAAGAGCTGACCCTGCCCGGTTTCCGGCACGATCCGTGCGCGGCGGCGCATCCGCTCGGCGTCAACTCGCCCGCCTTCCGTGCGATGCCCCTGGAGCGCTACGGCCTGGAGTGGCTGCACGCCGAGCTCCCCATGGCGCACCCGTTCCCGGACGGCTCGGCGGCGGTGCTCGCGCGGTCCGTGGCCGAGACGGCGGCCTCCTTCGGGCCGCGTGACGCGGGCGCGTACCGCAGGCTCGTCGCCCCGTTCCTGAGCAAGTGGGACACCCTGGCGCACGACTTCATGTCACTGCCGCTGACCGCGCTGCCCCGGGACCCCGTCACCCTCGCCCGCTTCGGTCTGGCCGGGCTGCCGCCGTCGACCTGGCTGATGCGCCGCTTCCGCGACGAGCGGGCCAAAGCCCTGTTCGCCGGTCTGGTGGCGCACGTCATCGCGCCGCTGGAGGGAATCGCCACGGGCGCCGTCGGCCTGGTCTTCGCGCTGGCCGCGCACGCCCGGGGGTGGCCCGTCGCACGCGGCGGCTCCCAGTCCATCTCGGACGCGCTGACCGCGTATCTCAAGGATCTCGGCGGCACCGTCCACACCGACTACGAGGTCAAGCGCCTGGACGATCTGCCCCCCGCGCGGGCCTACGTCTTCGACACCTCGCCCAAGGCCCTGGCCCGTATCGCGGGTTTCGGGCGGTACTACGAGGGCTACCGGTACGGGGCGGGCGCCTTCAAGATCGACTACGCGCTGGACGGTCCCGTGCCCTGGACCGCCGAGCAGGCCCGTGTCGCCGGGACCGTCCAGGTCGGGGCGAGCCGGGCGGAGATCGGCACCGCGCTGCGGGCGGCCTCGCGCGAGGGCCGGGCGCCCGACGCGCCGTTCCTGATCACGGTGCAGCCGAGCGTCGTGGACCCGTCGCGCGCCCCCGAGGGCAAACAGGTCTTCTGGGCCTACGGCCATGTCCCGAACGGCTGGACCGGAGACCTCACGGACGCGATCGAGCGCCAGCTGGAGCGGTTCGCGCCGGGCTTCCGCGACCGGGTCCTGGCCCGCGCGACCGCCGGACCGCCCCTGCTCGCGGCCCGCAACGCCAACTACGTGGGCGGCGACATCGCCTGCGGCGCAGCCTCCGGACTCCAGCTCATGCTCCGCCCCAGACTGTCCCTGTCCCCGTACAGCACCCCGCACCCCGCCGTCTTCCTGTGCTCCTCGGCCACCCCGCCCGGTCCCGGAGTGCACGGGATGTCGGGGCACAACGCGGCGAAGGCCGTCTGGAGGAGGCTGAGAGAGTCATGACCACGATCACGCTGGTGCAGGGCGACATCACCCGGCAGAGCGTCGACGCCGTCGTCAACGCGGCGAACTCCTCGCTGCTCGGCGGCGGGGGCGTCGACGGAGCCATTCACCGCCGCGGCGGCCCGGCCGTTCTCGCCGCGTGCCGCGAACTGCGGGCCGGTCACTACGGCAAGGGCCTGGCGACCGGCCGGGCGGTCGCCACGACCGCGGGTGACCTCGACGCCCGCTGGGTGATCCACACCGTGGGTCCCCGCTACGCCCGGGAGGACGACCGGTCGGAGCTGCTGGCCTCCTGCTACCGGGAGTCGCTGCGGGTCGCCGACGAGCTCGGAGCCCGTACGGTCGCCTTCCCCGCCGTCTCCGCGGGCATCTACGGCTGGCCGATGGACGACGCGGCGCGCATCGCGGTGGAGACCGTCCGGGCCGCCGAGACCGACGTCGAGGAGATCCGCTTCGTGCTCTTCGACGAACGCGCGTACGACGCGTTCGCCGGGCAGCTGGGATGACGGGCCGGGCGCCGGGCGCCGCGGGCTGAGCGAACCGGGGTCCGGCGGACCGGGCCCCCGAGTCAGGCTCGGGGCGGTGCCGGGTCCTGCGCTGGTCAGGCGTCCCGCCAGGTCGCTCGTGCGGGCCGTTGGTGCATGCGGCGTGTTGAGGCATGCGGCGTGGCGGTGGCGTGCGGGGCGTCGGGGCCTGCGGATCGCTGAGGCGCGTGCGTGGTCCGGTCAAAGGGGCAGTTCGACCACCAGCGGCCGGTGGTCCGAGACGGGGGTGCTCGGCGCGTGCGCGCCGACGGCCGCACCCGCCTCGATGCCGGTGGCCAGCACATGGTCGAGCTGGACGATGGGGCGGTGCGAGGGGTAGGTAGGCGTACGGGCCAGATCCCGCCAGCCGCGCGGCCCCGGCGGGGTATCGGCGGACCGGGTCCGGCCGCCGCCGATCGTCCCGGCCGGACCGAGGACCGTCCTCGGAAGCGCGCCGGGCAGGTTGAAGTCGCCGAGAAGCACGCGGGGCCCGGGCAGGTCGGCGATCCAGGCGCGGACGGCGAGCAACTGACGGACGTTCCAGCCGGGCACGAACGACAGGTGCAGAGCCACCACGGTGAACGGCCCGCGGCTTCCCTCCAGGACGGCGGCCAGCGCGGCCCGCGGCTGGTCCCTGGACAGCGTGAGTCCACGGCGTCCGGGTGTCCGCAGCGGCATGGGGACCGGCGCCGGGGCCAGCCGAAGGGCCCTCCAGTGCCGTACGGGCAGCCGGGACAGCAGTGCGACGCCGTGCGAGGGGACACCGTCACCCGCCTCGGCCTCGCGCGGCCCGTACACCCGCAGACCCGGTTCGGACGGTTCCGGGACCCAGCCGCCGCCCGCCTTCGCCGTGCCGTGGAACGCGGACGCGTAACGCCAGTGCGGCGCGCCGGACCCCTCGGCCGCGGCGGACGCCTGGTCCACTCCGCCGGAGCGTTCCTGCAGCCGGTCCACCTCTTGTAGCGCCACCACATCGGCGTCCAGCGACGCGACGGCCCGCACGAGCGGCACCTCGGGGCCGCCCGCGGCCCGGACGGAAACGGGTCTGCCGTCCGCCAGCGTCCGGCCGTGCAGCACGTTGAACGTCGCGAACCGCACCCGCCCGGAGCGCGAGGAGCCGGGACGAGCCGTCTCGGAAGGTGTCATGGACGCGACGGTACCCGGCGTGACGGACGAGCGGGGGCCGGTCTTCCGGCGGACAGGGAGGTGCCGGAGCCCGGTGGGATCACCGGCGGGAAGGTGTTGCCGGGTGGGCGAGGTCATCGGCGGGCGGTGTCATGGGCCGGACGGGTTCGCCCCGGCGAGGCGGTGCCGTGCACGGGGGAGGGGTGGGGATCGGCGTCGGCACGAGCGGAACGTGGACATCGATCCTCATGGCCCGTTCCCTCCCAGGAGGTCGCGCAGGGCTTCCTCCTCCTGGCGGCTGAGCCCGGTCACGAACTGCCGGAGGGCCGCGATCGGGTCGGGCCCGCGGTCGAGTGCCTCGTGCATGGCCTCGGCGGTCAGCTGGGCCGCGTTCTTGGCGGGGCGGTACGCGCCGCGCCGGCCGTCAACGTCCCGGAGCACAAGACCCTTGTCGTACAGACGTCTGAGGATGGTGTGCACCGTGTTGTAGGCGAGTCCGCCGCCGATCTCGGCCTGGATCTCGGCGGGCGTCATCGCGTCGTCCGTGGCCCACAGGGCGGCGAGGACCGTGCTCTCCAGTTCGCCCGCGCTGCGCCGTTCCGCCCTTCCGTGGGGACCTGTGCCAGCCATGCCCGTCACCTTACAGCGCGTAGCCAAGCCGGTAACGAGGCCGGTCCGGGGTGTGCGCCCGGGGGTGCGCGGGGGCGCAGGCCGCCCCGGGTACCTCCCCACACGCCTGTCCCGTTCGGCGCCTTCTTCCGGTGAACGGTAGTTTGTCCATGATTTCCCGGCTCTCGGCCTCACCCTATGTCTTGTAGGGTGAGGAAACCCTACAGCGTGTAGGGTGAAGGGTGGACGATGGCCAAGACCCTGAACGTCCCGCTCATCGGCGCCCGGCGGTCCGGACCGCCGGGCAGGACGGCCCGGGCGTCCCGGCGTCCCGGTGGTCCCGGCGCGCTCGCTCTGGTCGCGGCCGCCTTCGTCCTGGCCCAGTTGATCCTCGTGCACCCCGGGACGGGACTCGGCTGGGACGAGACCGTGTACGTCAGCCAGGTCTCCCCGCACGCCCCGGCGGCGTTCTTCAGCGCACCACGGGCCCGCGGGGTCTCTCTGCTCGTCGCGCCGGTGGCCTCCTGGTCGTCCTCCACCACCCTGTTGCGGATCTACCTCGCCCTGCTCTCCGGACTCGGCCTGTTCGTGGCCCTGCGCGTGTGGCGCGGACTGTTCCCGGTGCGGGTCCTCGCCCTGGCGGGCGCCCTGTTCGCGACGCTGTGGGTGACCCTCTTCTACGGCCCGCAGGCCATGCCCAACTACTGGGTCGCGGTCGGCGCCCTGGTCTGCGTCGGCTGCTTCCTGCGGGCCCGGGCGGGCGGCCGCGACCGGGCGGTGCTGTGGGGGACCGGGCTGAGCGCGGCGCTGATGGCGTGGATGCGGCCCCCCGACGCCGTCTGGGTGACGCTGCCGCTCCTGGTCCTCGCCGTCGCGGTCCCTCGGTGGCGGCGGGTCCGGCCGCTGCTCGCGCTCGTCGCGGGCCTGTCGGCCGGAGCGGCCGAGTGGATCATCGAGGCGTACGTGAGCTACGGCGGCCCGGGGCAACGGCTCGCCGACGGTTCGCGCATCCAGGGCGGCCTCGGCTGGAACATCGCGGTCGGCGACCAGATGCGCAGCCTCGGCGGACGCGTGCTGTGCCGGCCCTGCACCGGCGGGATGCCGGACCCCGCGGTGACGGCGTGGTGGTTCGTCCTGCCGCTGGTCGCCGCCCTCGGCCTGGTGACCGCCGTCAGGGCCCGTCGCCCGGCACCCACCCTGCTGCTCCTGGCCTGTGCCACGACAGCGGGGTTCCCGTACCTCTTCATGATCGGATACGCGGCCCCGCGCTTCCTGCTGCCCCTCTACGCCCTCGTCGCGATCCCCGTCGCCGACGCCCTCGTCCACCTGGTCACCTCCGGGGGCCGGTGGCGGCCGGTGATCGTGACACTGGTGGCCCTCGGTCTCGCCGGGCATCTGGCCGTGCAGTTCGCGGTGCTTCAGGCCACGGTGCGGCGCACCGCCGACAGCCACCACGGCTGGGCGGTGACGGCGGCGGAACTGCACAGGCTCGGGGTGCGGCCGCCCTGTGCGCTGGCCGGCCGTCAGTCCGTGCCCATCGCCTTCTACGCCGGCTGTTCCTCCGTGGCGACCGGCGGACACAACGCCAACACCACCGCGGCGGCCATCGCGCGTTCCGTCCGGCACATGCCGGTCGCCGTCGTCACGACACCGGGAGGCGCGCCGCCCGGATACGCCCGCGCCTGGTCACCCCACCGCGCGGGTGACGTCGACGTCTACGTCTCTCCGGGCGCGGGGAGCCGTACGCCGTGACCCCTCCGCCGAAGACGCCTTCACCGGCGGACAGGGCGCGGGCGGCCGCCGGTGGCGCCGCCGGCGCCGGCCGGCCTTCCCGCGGCGAACCGGTGGGCGCCCCGCCGCCGGGTCCGGCCGGGAGCGGAACGCCCGGAGGCGCACCCGTGTCCCTCGCCGGGTCCGGGCCGGCGGCCGACGGCCCGGGGACCTCTCCGCCCGGGCCGGTGTGCGGCCCGAACGGACCGTCCTCCCCCTCGCCGGCCGACGGCGGGCGGACGACCGCCGGACGGCGCCTGTCCGCGCGGGACGGGCGGACGGTCCGGCACGCCGTGCTCTCGCTGCTCGTGCTGGTGGCCGCCGGGTTCCTCGCCCACCGCCACTGGCCGGTGATCGAGTCGGGAGCGGGCATGCTCGCGCACGCCGACCGGGGCTGGCTGCTGGTGGCGGCCGTCGCCACCCTGGCGACCTGGGTGTGCTCCGCCCTCGCCCAGCAGGGCGCGGTGGCGGAGCCGCTGCCCGCCGGGCGACTGGTGGCGGTGCAGTTCGCGGCCGCCTCCGCCAACCACGTACTGCCCTCGGGCCTCGGCGCGGGTGCCGTCAATCTGCGCTTCCTGACCCGGTGCGGACTGCCCTTCGCCCGTTCCGCGACCGCCCTCGTGGTCAAGGCCTGTGCCGGAACCGTCGTACGCGGCTGTCTGATCGGCGGACTGGCCCTGGCCTGTCCCGGCGCGCTTCGCCTTCCCCGGCTGACGGCGAGCGCCTGGACCGTGGCCGCCTGGACGGCCGGCGCCGTCGTGGCCGCCGTCGCCGCGGCGCTCTTCGCCGGACCGCTGCGGCGGGCGCTGCGCCGTGTGCTCCTGGACGTCCGCGCCGTGCACGAAGTCCCCGCGCGGGCCGCCGCGCTGTGGGGCGGCTCGCTCGCCTTCGCGGCGCTGCACGCCACCGTGGTCATCGCCGTCGCCCAGGCCATCGGCCTGTCGCTGTCCCCGGCCCGGGTGGCCCTCGTCTACCTCGCCGCGAGCAGCGCCGCCGTCCTGCTGCCCACCCCGGGCGGCCTCGGCTCCCTGGACGCCGCCCTCGCGCTGGCCCTCACGTTCGCGGGGGCGCCCGGCGAGGCGGCGGCGTCCACGGTGCTCGGCTACCGACTGCTCACCGTGTGGCTTCCCCTGCTCCCGGGGCTGGTGGCGCTGGGCGTGCTGATCCGCCGCCGGGTGCTGTGAACGAGGTGCGGGCCCGGGGCCGTACGGCGGTCAGGATCCGTTCAGACTTCCGCTGCCACCCTCGGGCTCCATGACCTACGAGACAACAGAGAACTCCGGGACTCCCGAGGCGTACGGCCGCCCCGGATCCCCGGATCCCGCCGGGCACCGCCCGCGCTGGAACAAGGTGCCCGAAGTCACCGCGTACTTCTGGATCATCAAGGTGCTGTGCACGACCGTCGGCGAGACCGCCGCCGACCTCCTGAACGAGAAGCTGGGCCTCGGCCTGACCGGTGTCTCGCTGCTGATGAGCGGGCTGCTGGCGGCCGTCCTGGTGGTCCAGTTCCGTACGAAGAGCTACCGGGCGGGCGTGTACTGGCTCGCGGTGGCGCTGATCAGCGTCGTGGGGACGCTGATCAGCGACAACCTCACCGACAACCTGGGCGTGCCGCTGGAGACCAGTACCGCCGTGTTCGCCGTCGCCCTCGCCGTGACGTTCCTCGTCTGGTACCGCCGTGAGGGGACGCTGTCCATCCACAGCGTCGACACGCTCTCCCGCGAGGCCTACTACTGGCTGGCGGTGCTGTTCACCTTCGCGCTCGGCACCGCGGCCGGTGACCTGGTCGCCGAGCGCATGGCCCTCGGGTACCGGGTCTCCGCGGTGCTGTTCGCCCTCGCGATCGCCGCCGTCGCCGTCGCGCACTTCGCGCTCGGCCTGAACGCCGTGCTCAGCTTCTGGATCGCCTACATCCTGACCCGCCCGCTGGGCGCGTCGATCGGCGACTACCTCTCGCAGCCGACCGGCGACGGCGGCCTGGGCTTCGGCACCGTCGTCACCAGCGTGCTGTTCCTGACGGTCATCCTCGGTCTGGTGGTCCATCTCTCGATCACCCGACGCGATGTCACCGACGCCGGCCGGCGCCCCGTTCAAGCGGGCTGACCGCGGACGGGCCGCCGCCGGAACGTTCCGGCGGCGGCCCTCGGGCTCTTCATCCCACCACTTCACCTCGTCCCTTCACCCCGACGGAAGGCCGACCACGAAGGTCGCGCCCGAGACGCCCGTCTCCTCGTGGCGGACCTCGCCGCCGGCGGAGCGGGCCAGGCGTCGTGCGAGCGGCAGACCGAGGCCCGCCCCGCCGTGTCCGTCCCCGGGATCGGCCCGGCGGCCGGGCTGGAAGAGCTGCGCCGCGAACGACGCGGGTACGCCGGGTCCGTCGTCCACGACCTCCACGCGGACACCGCCGGGCCGCGCGCCGGCCCGGATCTCGACATGGGCGCGGGCGTGCCGGAGAGCGTTGTCGAGCAGGGGACTGACGATGCGCTCCAGCAGGGCGTCGGGCACTCCGGCCACCGGGTCGGTCCCAGGGCCGGTGACGGTGATCCGCACCTCCGGCCGGGTCGTGGCGGCACGGGCCGCGAGCCGGCGCAGTACGGATACGACCTCGCTCGTGCCCGGTGCGGCGCACGCGCTGTCACGGGCGTCGTCGAGCAGCGTGTCGCAGATCGTGCGCATGGACCGGGCGGCGTCCGACAGGGCCTCCTGCGTGGCCCGGGTCTCCTCGGCGGACCGAGGCCGGGACTGCCACCAGTCGAGCTCGGCGATGATCCGGGCCAGAGGATTGCGCAGCTCGTGCGACAGCTCCCGGGTGAGCTGCCGCTCATGGCGCAGCAGGGCCCGGATGCGGTCCAGGAGCGCGTCCAGCGACCCGCCCAGCCGGGCGAGTTCGTCGGGCCGGTCGATGCTGCCGAATCGTTCCTCGGAAGCCACGGCGCTCCATTGCGTGGCCTGGTCGGTCATGGCGCGCACGGGACGCAGGGCACGCCCCACCGCGAGGCGTGTCAGCACATAGGTGCAGGCGAGCATGGCGGCGTCGAGCGCGAGCGACGCGAACAGCAGGGTGTCGGCCGAAGCGCGGTACGGGTTCAGGTCGAGGGCGGTGACGACGCTCGCGCCGGTCCTGCCCCCCGGCACCGGTCGCGCGCACAGCCGGACCGGGTCGTGGGCACGGGCGGTGACGCAGCGCGTCCCGCCCCGGGCGGCGAGTGCGCCGGCCGCGCGGGTGAGCGGGCCCGCGGCGGAGGCCACGGGCGGTTTCTCCAGGAGCCGGCCGTCCGCGTAGATCCACACGTTCGCGTCGAGCAGCTCCTCGCCCGGCGTCTCCAGAACACGCACCCGGGCGCCGCTGGTGTCGACCGTCGCGGCGACCGCGGTGCCCCGGGTGCGCAGTTCGTCGTCCGCCTGATGCCGCAGGTGCTGTCGTACGACGGTGTTGAACGCCACCGTGAGGATCACCATCAGCAGGGTGGCGGTGGTCAGCGCGACCAGCGAGAGCCGGCCCCGCAGGGTTCCAGGACGCCGCCGTCGGGTGGTGGACGTGGTACTCACGGGCACGCCTCCCGCTGGGGAATCCGTCGCGCCGGCCAGCCGCGCGCGTGGGGGAGCGGGCCTCATGAGAGGCGGTGTCCGATGCCCCGCGCGGTCGTGACCGTCAGCTTGCTGCCGCCGTCCCGGAGCTTGCGGCGCAGCCGGGTCAGATACTGGTCGAGCGTGTTGTCGCTGACCTGGGCTCCCTCCGGCCAGCCGGCCCTGATCAGCTCCCGTCGGCCGACGATCGCCCCGGACGCCGCCATCAGCGCCGCCAGCAGGCGGAACTCCGTGGGGGTCAGCGCGACGCGAAGGCCCCGTACGGTCAGGCTGTGCGCGACCGGGTCCAGTACCAGGTCGCCCGCGGTGTCCGCCGGACCCGGTCCGGCGCGCTTGAGGGCCGCCCGCAGCCGGGCCGCCAGCTCCGTCAGATGGAACGGCTTGGGCAGATAGTCGTCGCCTCCGGCCGCGAAGCCGGCCAGCCGGTCGGTGAGATGGTGGTGGGCCGTCAGGAAGATCACGGGGGCGAGGAAGCCGTTGGCCCGGATCGCCTGGCACACGTCCCGTCCGTCGGCGTCGGGCAGACCGACGTCCAGGACGGCCGCGTCGATGCCGTCCCCGGCCAGCCGCAGTGCGGTCGCGCCGTCCCGCGCCGACACGGTGTCGAAGCCCTCGTCCCGCAGCCCGCGCCGCAGAACGTCACGCAGGGCGTGGTCGTCCTCGACGACCAGGATCCGCCGGGGCATACGGGCCGCTCACCCGCTCTTCACGAGCCGGGGCGCGAGGAGCAGGGCTCCGAGCCGCGACGCGACGAGAGGGTGTCCCGAGACATCGGGCAGTCTGCGCAGAGCCGTCGTCATCGCCATCGCGACGAGTGTGCCGACGAGCACACCGGCCGCGATGTCGTGCGGATAGTGCGCACCCACCCACACCCGGGAGACGGCCATGACCCCGGCGGCCACGATCGCGACGGTGCCGAGGCGGCGCGAGACGAAGAACAGGGCGACGCCCGCCGCGGCCGCGATCGCCGCGTGATTGCTGGGGAACGACCAGTCACCGGGAGCCGGGCACGCCTCCAGGGTCGCCACCCGCAGGCTCTGACAGGGCCGGTCCTCGCGCACCAGCAGCTTCAGGCCGAGATCCACGCCGTACGCCACGACCACGACGACCGGCACGGCGAGGGCGGCCAGGGCCGCCCTGGGGCTCTCGCGCCGCGCCCGCCACCAGCCCAGCAGCATCAGCACGGCGAACAGTCCGAGCCCGTACGTGGACCAGAAGGACACCAGACCGTCGAGCCACGAGGGGGAGTCCTCGGCGAGATCGGTCACATACCGGTAGGCGGAGCCGTCGATCGACGAGCCGTCGAGCGCCAGGATCATCCCTGGGCCTCCCCGCCCGCCGCGCCCTGCCGGCGCGAGCGGTACAGCTCGGCGGCGAGCGGGGCCAGGGACACGAGGACGATGACCGCGATGATCGGGAGCAGATAGCGGTCGACGTTCGGGATGGAGGAACCCAGCGCGTACCCGCCGAGGGTGAGGCCGATGCTCCAGACGAGGCCGCCGGCCACCTGCCACACGGTGAAGGTCCGCAGCGGCACGCCCAGGGCGCCCGCCATCGGGTTCAGCACCGTACGCACGACGGGCACGAAGCGGGCCAGCACGATCGCCTTGGCGTGGCCGTACCGCTCCAGGAGCTCCTCGGCGCGGTGCGCGCCCGATTTCAGGCGGGGGGAGGAATCGCGGGCGAGCAGGGCACCGCCCGCCTTCCGTCCGATCAGATAGCCGGTCTGGGCGCCGGCGAGCGCGCCCACGGCCGCGGCGATCAGCAGCGGGGCGAGCGACAGCTTCACGCCGTCGTGCCCCGATCCTGTACAGAGCAGTCCCGCTGTGAACAGCAGTGAGTCACCGGGCAGGAAGAAGCCGATCAGCAGACCGGTCTCCGCGAACATCACCACGCCCACCCCCAGCACGCCGAAGGCGGCGAGCAGGGACTGCGCGCTGAGAATATTCACGGCGAGGTCGGACGCTGTGAACATCGGTGCGGCCATCATCGCGGACCCTCTCATACTGGAAGGGGCGGGCGCGGTCGAAACCCGCGCCCGGCTGACTACAATTCTGTAGACAGTCTACTGAACTGTAGACGATGGTGGGGTGAGGATCGTTCCGATGAGCAGTGACAAGGACGAACGCCGACCGGCGGGCGAGCTGGAGGCCAGCGTGATGGCGGCTCTCTGGGCCGCGGGGGTGCCGCTCACGCCCGGACGCGTGCAGACCGAGCTGGACTCCGGTCTGGCCCGCACGACAGTGACGACGATCCTGTCCCGGCTGCACGAGAAGGGCATCGTCGGCCGCGAGCGGCTGGGCCGGGGCTACGCCTACTTCCCCGTCCAGGACCCGCACGGCCTCACCGCGCGCCGCATGCACACCGAGCTCGACCGCGACGACGACAGGGAGACCGCGCTGGCCCGCTTCGTCGCCCAGCTCAGCCCCGACGACGAGCGGCTCCTGCGGGATCTCCTGGAACCGGATCTCGGCACGCGCCCGGAACCGGGCGACGAATGATCCTTCTCCTGATGGTCCCCCTGCTCGTCCCCTTCGCGCTGGGACCGCTGGCCCGCCGCTGCCTGGACCGGCTCACCCCGGTCGCCGCGCTGTGGT
Source organism: Streptomyces sp. NBC_00386 (assembly GCF_036063235.1). Taxonomy (NCBI): domain Bacteria; kingdom Bacillati; phylum Actinomycetota; class Actinomycetes; order Kitasatosporales; family Streptomycetaceae; genus Streptomyces; species Streptomyces sp. NBC_00386. The sequence continues at coordinate 2,104,867 of NZ_CP107950.1, read as the reverse complement.
CGGTGACCCTCGCGCTCGTCGTGCTGGCCGGGGCCTCCGTGGCCTCGCTCGGCGCGCTCGTCCTGACGGGCCTGCTCAAGATGCCCCTGTTCGCGGGCCTCGGCGACCTCGTCCACCCGCTGCGCACGGCCTCGGACCTCGTCGTCCTGCCCGCGGCGGCCGCCGCGACGGGTCTGCTCACCGTCGGCGCCTGGACCGTCGTCCGCTCGGCCCTGCGCCAGCTGCGTGCCTTCCGCACCGCGCGCAGCCAGGCCGACCGCCGTCCCGCCGCCGGCGACCTGTGCGTCATCGAGTCGCCGCACCCCGACGCCTACGCGCTCCCCGGCCGGCCGCACCGCATCGTCGTCACCACCGCGATGCTCCGCAGCCTCGGCGCCGACGAGCGCGAGGCCCTCTTCGCCCACGAGCGGGCCCACAACGCGGGCGGCCACCACCGTTTCCTCGTCGTGGCCGAACTCGCGGCCCACTGCCACCCGGGCCTGCGCACGGTCCGCGCCACCGTCGCGCTCGCGGCGGAGCGCGCCGCGGACGAGGCCGCGGCCGTCGCCGTGGGGGACCGGAGGCTGATCGCACGGGCCATCGCCCGCGCCGCCCTGGCCGTCGGCGAGGCCCGCACCGGGCGCCCCGACTTCGCCCCGGCGGCCACCACGGGTCCCGTCCCCCAGCGGGTCGCCGCCCTGCTCTCCGTCCCCCGGTACCGCCCTCGCGCCGCCGCCTGGATCGCCGTCCTCCTCGCGGCCTGCGCCGCCGTCTCGGCCGGCGCGTCGGGGGCGGGTGTCATCGCCTTCCACCACGAGGTCGAGGTCGCGCAGGGCGAGGAGACTCGCTGACGCGATTCCGGCCGGGAGCGGCCGAGGGTCACCGGCCGGGCGAGGTCGATGTCGGATTCTCGCCAGCCCCGCCCTCCGGAGTGCCCGATGCTTGAGGCATGCAGAACGGGATGCACACGGACACGGAGCGCTGCGTGCGTGCCGTCCAGTCGAAGGACGCGCGTTTCGACGGATGGTTCTTCACCGCGGTGACGACGACGAGGATCTACTGCCGGCCGAGTTGCCCGGTCGTGCCGCCGAAGCCCCGGAACATGACCTTCTACCCGAGCGCCGCCGCCTGCCAGCAGGCCGGATTCCGGGCCTGTAAGCGCTGCCGCCCGGACACCAGCCCCGGTTCTCCCGAATGGAACCACCGTGCCGACCTGGTCGCCCGGGCGATGCGGCTGATCGGCGACGGGGTCGTCGACCGCGACGGGGTACCGGGCCTGGCCGCCCGGCTCGGCTACAGCACCCGCCAGATCGAACGGCAGCTCCTGGCCGAGCTGGGCGCGGGACCCCTCGCGCTCGCCCGCGCCCAGCGCGCCCAGACGGCCCGGCTGCTCATCGAGACGACACCGCTACCCATGGCCGGGATCGCCTTCGCCGCCGGCTTCTCCTCCATCCGCACCTTCAACGACACGGTCCGTGAGGTCTTCGCGCTGTCCCCGAGCGAGCTGCGCGCCCGCCTGCCCAGGAACCGGGCCGAAGCCGTGGCCGGGACCCCGAGCGTGCCGGGCGTGCTGAATCTCCGGCTCCCTTTCCGCGCCCCGCTCAACCCCGACAACCTCTTCGGACACCTCGCGGCGACCGCCGTACCCGGGGTGGAGGAGTGGCGCGACGGCGCGTACCGGCGGACGCTGCGGCTGCCGTACGGGCACGGTGTCGCCGGTCTGACGCCGATGCCGGACCACATCGCGTGCCGACTGGCCCTCAGCGACCTGCGGGACCTGTCCGTCGCGATCAGCCGCTGCCGCCGCCTGCTGGACCTGGACGCCGATCCGGTGGCGGTCGACGACCAGCTGCGCACGGATCCGCTGCTGGCGCCGCTGGTCGACAAGGCCCCCGGCCGCCGGGTGCCGCGTACGGTGGACGAGGCCGAGTTCGCCGTACGGGCGGTGCTGGGGCAACAGGTCTCCACGGCCGCCGCGCGGACCCACGCCGCCCGCCTGGTCACCGCGTACGGAGATCCGGTCGACGACCCCGGAGGCGGTCTCACCCACCTCTTCCCTTCGCCGGAGGCGCTCGCCGCACTGGACCCCGAGTCGCTCGCGATGCCCCGCACGCGGCGGACCACGTTCGTCACGCTGGTGGGTCAACTCGCCGAAGGCACCCTGCATTTGGGAGTGGAGAGCGACTGGGAGCAGGCACGGGCCAGACTTCTGGCGCTGCCCGGCTTCGGCCCCTGGACCGCCGACGTGATCGCGATGCGCGCCCTCGGCGACCCGGACGCCTTCCTCCCCACCGACCTCGGAATCAGGCGCGCCGCACAGGAGTTGGGGCTCCCCTCCACCCCTGCCGCCCTGACGGCCCGTGCCGCGGCCTGGCGCCCCTGGAGGGCCTACGCGGTCCAGTACCTGTGGGCGACGGACAGCCACCCGATCAACTTCCTGCCGGAGCAGGCCGGCGCCCCGCACCCGCCGGAGGCCACGAGGCCCGCCTCCCGTGCGACGGCGCCCCGCACACGTACTCCGCGCACTCCGGGCAGTCCGGGCAGTCCGAGCGCTCCAGGCACCTCACGCACTGCACGCACCTCACGCACCAAGGACGCCCAGTGAAACGGCACACGGTCATCGACAGTCCCTACGACCCCCTCACGCTCGTCGTCGACGACGACGGCGTCCTGTGCGGTCTCCACATGGTCGGTCAGCGCCACCGTCCGCCGCAGGAGAGCTTCGGCGACCGCGACGACACCCTCTTCGACGAGGTGACGGAGCAACTGAACGCCTACTTCGAGGGCGAGTTGAAGGAGTTCACCGTCGAACTGCGCACGAACGGGACGCCGTTCCAGCGCAGTGTGTGGGATCAGCTCCGGCGGATCCCCTACGGCGAGACCCGGTCGTACGGCGAACTCGCCGAAGTGCTGGGCAACATGGGCGCCTCCCGCGCGGTCGGCCTCGCCAACGGCAAGAACCCGATCGGGATCATCGTGCCCTGCCATCGCGTGATCGGCGCGAGCGGCGGCCTCACCGGCTACGGCGGCGGCCTGGACCGCAAGCGGCAACTCCTGGACTTCGAGAGCGGATCGGCGCTCTTCTGACCGCTCCCACATCCCGGCCGGGCCGCCGGGCGCCCCGGCCGCCCGGTCGGCGGAGCGGTCCGTGCGGCGGAGCGGTCCGTGCGGCGGTGCGCGACGGCCATTGATCAGTACGGGTTGATAACAGACGACAACCCTTCCGGAGTTGACGCTGTCTGAACCCCCATGAAGATCTCCTTTCTGCTCCACAACGCCTACGGGATCGGGGGCACGATCACCACCACCTTCAATCTGGCCCGCGCGCTTGCCGCGCGGAACGAGGTGGAGATCGTCTCCGTGCTGCGGCACCGCGAGCGGCCGACTCTGTCCCTGGATCCCAGAGTCTCGTTAAGGTCGCTGGTGGATCTGCGGCAGGAGAAGGAGCACCCGTCGCATCTGAGACCGGCGCGGGTGTTTCCTCGCGCCGAGTACCGGTACCGGCAGTACAGCGAGTTGACCGACCGACGGATCGGCGAGTGCCTCGCGGCGACCGACGCCGATGTGGTGATAGGGACCAGGCCCGGGCTCAACGTGCATCTGGCGCTCCAGGCTCCGCGGCACGTCGCGCGCATCGGACAGGAACACCTCACCCTGGACGGCCATCCGCCCCGGCTGCGTTCCGCCCTGCGCCGGGCCTATCGCCGGCTCGACACGCTCACCACGGTGACCGAGGCGGACGCCACCGCCTACCGGCGCAAGATGCGGATGCCCGGAGTCCGGGTGGCGGCACTGCCGAACAGCGTGCCGGAAACCGTGCTGCCGCCTGCCGACGGCGCCGCCAAGGTGATCATCGCGGCCGGCCGTCTGGTCCCCGTCAAACGGTACGACCTGCTCATCGAGGCCTTCGCGCTGGTCGCCGCCGAACATCCCGACTGGCGGTTGCGCATCTACGGCAAGGGTGAGGAGCACGAGAGGCTGCGGCGCCTCATCGCGGACCTCGGCCTGTACGACAGCGTCCTCCTGATGGGTGCGGTGACCCCCATGGAGGCGGAGTGGGTCAAGGGCTCGATCGCGGTGGCGGCCTCCGACTACGAGGCGTTCGGCATGACCATCATCGAGGCGATGAGCTGCGGTCTGCCGGTGGTGAGCACCGACTGTCCCCACGGACCGGGCGAAATCATCGAGGACGGCGTCGACGGCCGACTCGTGCCGGTCGGAGACCGCGACGGGCTGGGCGAGGCGCTGCGGGGACTGGTCCGCGACGACGAGTGGCGCCTGCGCGCGGGCCGTGCGGCCCGGAAGAACGCGCGGCGATTCGCTCCGGGCCCCGTCGTCACACAGGCGGAACGCCTGTTCGCCGAGGCCGTGTCGGCGAGAAGAGCGGGCCGGCCGGTCCTGCGGGAACGCTCCGGCGTGCGGCGCGTCCTGGTCAGCCAGGGCTTCGCCCTGCGTGACACCGCCCACGGCACGGCAGACGGTGTGCTGCGCACCCTGAGGAGGCAGGGATGAGCACGGACACGGAGACGCAGCCGCACGTCGGCTGCGTGATCGGTGCCGACGGCCGGATCACCTTCGACCTGCCACCCGGGTCGCCCGAAGGGCAGCAACTGCTGCTGAGACTGCGCCCGAAGAAGGGACAGCCCGAAAAGACGGTCCACGTCCTCGACTTCGAGCCCGCCGGCGAACGCCAGTGCGCCGTCCTGAACGCGCGGCCCCTTCTCACGGAGGGCCGCTGGGACGTCTACCTGCTCCAGGAACCCGGATCCCAGCGGCAGCGTCCGCGCGCCGGTCTGCGCGATCTCCGCGCACTCGTCGACGGTGACCGTCGCCCTCGGCCGTCCCCGCTCGCCGTCCGGATCCCGTACGTCACCATGGACGGCCACCTCGCGGTGCGCGCCTGGCTGCGCGACGTCCACGCGGAGGCCGAAGGCATCGACGTCGGCGTCCGCTCGATGACGGTCAGGACACGCCTGTACGGCGCCTCGCTCCAGGAGGGAGCCGTCGTGAGCCTGCGTCTGCGGGGTGCCGGCGCCACCGCTCTCACCGTGGAGCCGCGTGCCGGGGACGACGGACGGAGCCTCTCCTTCACCGTCGACTACGCGGAGCTGGCTGCCGGGGCACCGCCGGGGGGAGGCGTCTGGGACGTCTTCGTCCGTCCCGCGGCCCAGGCGCCCTCGATGCGTGTCGGCCGTCTTCTCGACGACCTGGCGGACCGCAAGAAGATCGTCGTCTACCCGACGGCCGACGTCGGTGGTACCGGCCTGCGCCCCTACTACACCGTCGACAACGACCTCTCCGTGGAGGCGACGGGGAAGCCATGACCTGTATGGCGCACCGCGGTCTTCCTCCCGGGTGACCCCGGTGGCGTGAGCCGCCCGATCACTGGTGTCTGTACGAAGGGAGAGCAGCCAGAGAGCGGGAGACCATGGAGCGGAAGTACAAGAGCCTCGCGACAGCCCGGGCCGCCGGGGTGGCCGGGGTGGCGTTCGCGATCCTGATGGCCGCGGCGATCGTGCTGGTGCGCGTCGCGCTGCCCGACGGCGGGGACGAGGTGACCCTCGACGCCGGACAGCGCGGTGGCGTCCGGACGGCGCTGGAGCTGGTGCCGTTCGCCGGGATCGCGTTCCTGTGGTTCATGGGCGCTCTGCGCGAGCAGGCCGGCCGGGCCGAGGACCGGTTCGTCGCCACCGTGTTCCTGGGCAGCGGCGTGGTCTTCGTCGCCACCCTGTTCGCCGCCGCCGCGGCTGCCGGGACCGTGCTCGGCGAAAGCGGGCAGAGCCCTTCCTTCGGCAGCCACTTCGCCTACGCCCTGCTGACCACGTACGCCATGCGGATGGCCGCGGTGTTCATCATCGCGACCTCGACCATCGGCCGCCGGCTCGGCGCCCTCCCGCGCCCGCTCGTCGTCGTCGGCTATCTGGCGGGCCTGACGCTGCTCGTGGCGGGAAGCAGCGTGCCCTGGTCCGAGCTGGTCTTCCCGGCCTGGGCGCTGCTCCTCAGCCTGAACATCCTGCGAGGCCGCCCTCCCGCCGCGGCACGGCCCGCCGCCCCGGCCTGACCGGGCAGCCCCGCTCACCCGAACGGTCCGCCCCTCGTCGCAGGCTCCCGTCCGGCCACCGAGAGTGGTGCGCAGGAGGGATGAACGGGCCAGTGGAGAGGACCGATCCCGTGGTAAGGATTGCCGTCGATCTGAACCGCTGTCAGGGGTACGCGCAGTGCGCGTTCCTCGCGCCCGAGATCTTCGCCATGCACGGCGAGGAGGTACTGCTGTACGACCCGGAGGCCGACGCGGCACAGCGCGACAAGCTGGCCCAGGCCGCCGCGGCCTGCCCGGTCCAGGCGATCCTCGTCGACGCCGTGGAACCAGACGTCGTGGAACCAGATGCCGTGGACGTATCGGCCGAGGCGGTGTCCGGTGGTCGGTGACGGATCCCTGGAACGGCTCAAGCGTGACGGCCGCATCGTCGTCGTCGGTGCCTCGCTGGCCGGCCTGAGGGCAGCCGAAACCCTGCGGGACAAGGGCTTCGCCGGGTCACTGACCCTGATCGGCGACGAGTCCTGCGAACCGTACGACCGGCCCCCGCTGTCCAAGCAGGTGCTGCTGGGCAGGGCGGGCGCCGAACGTACCGCCCTGCCCAGGCTCAGGGCCCTCGACGCGACCTGGCGGCTCGGCAGAGCGGCCACCGGCCTGGACATGGCCGCCCGGCGGGTGCGGCTGGCCGACGGCGACGAGGTGCCGTACGACCGGCTGCTCATCGCCACCGGCGTCCGGGCGCGACCGTGGCCGAACGAGGCCGAGGCGGACCTCGACGGCGTCTTCGTGCTGCGGACCCGGGACGACAGCGCCGCCCTCGCGCGGCGGCTCGACGCGGGCCCCGAGCGGGTCCTGGTCATCGGCGCCGGATTCACCGGCTCGGAGATCGCCTCCGCCTGCCGCGAACGCGGCCTGCCCGTCACCGTCGCCGAACGCGGCGCCGCGCCCCTGGTCGGCGCGCTCGGCGGGGTCGTCGGCGCGGTCGCGGCCGAGATGCATCGCGAGCACGGTGTCGACCTGCGGTGCGGGGTCATGGTGACCGCGCTGGAGGGCGACGCCTCGGGAAGGGTGTGCTCCGCGCAGCTGTCCGACGGCTCCACCGTGGAGACCGACGTCGTGATCGTCTCGCTCGGCGCCCTCCGCAACACCGAATGGCTCGCCGGGTCCGGACTCGGCGCGGGTCCCCGAGGCATCGCCTGTGACGCCGGATGCCGCGCCTTCGACATCCGCGGCATCGTCACCGACGACATCTACGCAGCCGGCGACGTCGCCCGCAGCCCGCACGCCCTCTTCGGCTACCAGTTCCTGTCCCTGGAGCACTGGGGCAACGCCGTGTCGCAAGCCCGGATCGCGGCGCACAACATGCTCAGCGAGAGCACCGACCGCCTGCCCCACATGGAGGTGCCGGCGTTCTGGTCCTCGCAGTTCGGGGTCAACATCAAGTCCGTCGGGATCCCTTCGATGGGGACGGAGATCCTCGTCTCCCAGGGCTCGCTGGCGGATCACCGGTTCCTCGGCGTGTACGGGTACCAGGGGCGCGTCATCGGCGCCGTCGCCTTCGACCACGGCCGGTGGCTGCCGTTCTACCAGGAGCTGATCGAGACCACCGCGCCGTTCCCGCCGCCGTTCGCGACGGTCGACCGGCGCCCGGAGGGACAGCGGCCGCTCGACGCGGACTTCCCCGACCCCTCGGTCCCCACCCACGGCCCCACCGTGACCCTCAGCGGATACTCGCCGGCCGACCGCCGGATGACGTTCACCCCGGCGCACTGACCGCACGGCCCGCACGGCCACGAGGACGCTAGGACTCGCCATGACGCAATCCCTGCTGCACCAGATCCTGGACTACGCCAACCGGGCCGACCCGTACCCGATCTACGAGGAGCTGCGGAAGTCGCCGGTCCACCACGAGGCCGACGGGCCGTACGTGATCAGCACGTACTACGAGATCCGCAGCCTTCTGCACGATCCCCGGATCAGTTCCGACGCCCGCAACCTGGCCTCGAACGCGGCCGAACCGCCGGCCGGGGCGCCCCCGGAGGAGAGCACCCTGCCGCCGGGCTTCCTGAAGCTCGACCCGCCGGAGCACGACCGGCTGCGCCGCATGACGAACCGCCCTTTCGGGCCGCCGCACTCCCCGCACCGGGTCGACGGGATGCGCGGAGAGCTCCACGACATCGTCACCGGCCTCATCGACGGCATCGGGGACCCGGACCGGATCGACCTGGTGGAACAGTTCTCGTACCCCTTCCCGGTGACGGTGATCTGCCGGCTGCTCGGGGTGCCGCGCGAGGACGAGACACGCTTCCACGTCTGGGCGGACACCCTCGCCGCGAACCTGGACCCCGCCCCGGACGCCGATCCCGCCGAGCGGGACAAGGGCGCACAGGACGCCCGGATGCAGCTGGGCATGTACCTGGCCGGCCTGATCGAGGAGCGCCGCAAGAACCCCGGCGAGGACATGCTCTCCCAGCTGGCGACCGCCAAGGGCGACGACGGTCCGATGACCACGATGGAACTGCTCAGCACGGCGGCGCTGTTGCTGATCGCCGGGCACGAGACCACGGTCAACCTGATCACCAACGGCATGCTCACCCTGCTGCGCAACCCCGACGTCCTCCAGCGGCTGCGTGCCGATCCGCGGCTGGCCGTGCCCATCGTCGAGGAGCTGCTGCGGTTCGAGCCGCCGGTGCAACTGGTGCCGCAGCGCACCACCCTCGCCGACATCGAGGTCCGCGGGGTCACCATCCCCAAGGGCGCCTCCGTGTGGCTGGTCCTGGCGTCGGGCAACCGCGACCCCCGGCGCTTCGAGGACCCGGACCGCTTCGACCCGGACCGCCCCGACATCCAGCACCTCGGCCTGGGCAGCGGCATCCACAGCTGCTTCGGCGCACCGCTCGCCCGGCTGGAGACGCAGTTCGCCCTGGCGGAGCTGGCCAGGAGGCTGGAGAACCCCCGTCTGCTGGAGGACCCGCCCCCGTACCGGCAGAACGCCGTCCTGCGCGGCCCGCGGCGCCTGCACCTCACCTGCGACGGGATCAGGCCCTAGCGGGCGGAGCCATCTCCCGGACGGTCGCGCGGACAAGCGCCTCAGGTCAGCGCACTTGCCCGCTGTCCTCCGTACGGAGCCGGCGCAGCAGCTCCGGCAACGCGGTGCCGATGGGCTCGCGCACGACGTCGTCGGCGAGTTCGTCGTACGGGGTCGGCTCCGCGTTGACGACGACGAGCCGGGCCCCGTGGTCGGCGGCCACGCCCGCGAGGCCCGCCGCCGGCTGGACCTGGAGGCTGCTGCCGACGGCGATGAACACCTGGCAGGCCTTGGCGATGGCGGCGGCCTGGCCGAGGACGACGGGGTCGAGTCGTTCACCGAACATGACGGTCGCCGGTTTGAGGATCCCGCCGCACTCGAGACAGGCCGGATCGTCCTCACCGGCGTCGACCCGGGCGAGGGCGTCCTCCATGGGCCCGCGCGCATGGCATCCGGTGCACACGAAACTCCGTGCGGTGCCGTGCAGTTCGAGGACCTTGCGGGCGGGCATCCCGGCGAGCTGGTGCAGTCCGTCGACGTTCTGCGTGATGACCCTCACGGGCACCCCGGAACGCTCCAGCTCGGCCACCGCCCGGTGCGCGGCGTTGGGCTCGGCCTGGAGCGCGCCCGTCTCGCGCCGCATCTGCCACGCCCGGCGCCTGATCTCGGGATCGCCCATGTAGTACTCGTACGTGACGAGCTTCTCGGCCTCGGGATCCTTCCGCCAGAGCCCGTTGGGACCGCGGTAGTCCGGGATCCCGGAGTCGGTGGAGATGCCTGCCCCGCTGAGGATGGCGACGAGTGGCCTGTTCACGGACATGAAGGTACGGGGCTCGACTGCTCGGGGCGACCGGATATCGGGCGCGGGCAATGCGGCGGGTCCTGCTGCTTCGCCGGGATCCACATCCACTGTCCGCCGCTTGCAAAGCGGAACAAGCTCACCTCGGAGTCCTGCCGCGCACGCAAATGGTCCCGGCCCCGGGCCTGAGGCCCGGGGCCGGGACCAGCTATCGGCCGGTGACTTCGCGTCGGCCAGGACTTCAGAAGGCGCTGTTGTTGCAGCCCGCGCTGGAGCCGATGTCGGTGACCTGGGCACCGGGGTTGCCCTCGCCGCCCAGCAGGTTGCCGCCCAGGCCGTTGAGCAGGCCGACCTGGCCGAGGACGTCCACGTTCAGGTCGTGCGACTTGCAGGAGGAGTGCTGCTTGACGGTGAACCCGTCGCCGTGGTCACCGGCGTGGGCCGTGCCGCCCACGAGTCCGATGCTGCCGATCGCGGCGATCAGGACGGCAACGTTGCGAAGCTTGCGCATGTCATCTCCGATGGAGTGAGTGGGTGCGATCTGGGGAAGATCGACTTTTACAATTCCGGGAGATTAGTTCGGAATATGCCGAAACGGGCAATGGCGCGCCGGGGCTCATGATCGCGCAGCAGGAGCACCCGAAAGCCGTAACGCATGCGAACGGACCCGTCCGTGGCCACCGGGCCGGCAGGCGGTGGCGGCCGCACCGACCCGGCCTGCGAGACCCCCGCGGCCGCCGCCCTCGACGCGGACACGCGGGTGCGACCCGCTACGCGTCTGCGGCCCTGGTCGGCGACCGCGCGGCCACCCGATGAACCGCCGGTCTCATGCGGTCGATTGGTAAGGTCGGCGAATGACCAGTCGCAGCCGCGACCGCGTCGCAGACGTCCGCAGCGTCGTGGCCACGCACATGCCCGACTGCCGGATCGAGTCCGTCGTGCCGCTCGGCGGGGGCCTGGACAACCTGGCGTACGAGGTCAACGGCGAGCTGGTCGTACGCTTCAGCAAAGAGCCCGACCTGGCACGGCGGGCCGCCCTGGTGTGCCACGAGGCCCGCGTGCTTGCCGCCGTCGCCGACATCTCGCCGCTGCCCGTCCCCGAACCGGCGTTCACGGTCGCGGAGCAGGGATGTCTGGCTTACCGCAAGCTCCCCGGCGTGCCACTGTTGGACATGCCGCGGCACCGGCGATCGGCCCACGGCACGTCGATCGCCGCCACGCTCGGCGAGCTGCTCTCAGCGCTGCATGCTGCTCCGATCGATCGGCTGGCCGGTCTGGTGGACGAGGACCACCAGCCGCCGGCCGAGTGGCGACATGAGGCCGCGGAGAACTACGCGACGGTGGCCGGGCAGGTACCGGCGGCGCACCGCCGGTCCGTCGAGGCGTTCTTGGACGCCGCACCACCGAACGATGGATGCGTCCCGACGTTCTCCCACAACGATCTGGGGATCGAACACGTTCTCATCGACCCGGCCACATGGACGGTGACCGGCATCATCGACTGGAGCGATGCGGCCGTCGTCGACCCGGCCTGCGACTTCGGGCTGCTCCACCGCGATCTCGGCCCCGCCGCTGCCCGCGCCGCCATCCGCAGCTGTCGAACCGACGCCCACGACCTCGCGGCCCTCAGCGAGCGCGCCGTGTTCTATGCCAGGTGCAGTGTCTTCGAGGACCTCGCACACGGCATCGAGACTGGACAGGGCAAGTACGTCGACAAGAGCCTTGCCGCGATGGAATGGCTGTTCTGACATGGGGCATCGAGCCGCGTTCACAGTCTCTTCCGTGCTGCGGGCAGCCACCGTTCGGACCACCCGAGGCGGCCCTTCAGGTGATTGCCGGACGCCTCATGAGCCAGGCGGGCCGGCGCGGGGGTAAGACGTCTCAGCAGAGGACGAACCCGGAACGCCGTGAGGAGCTTGGCAATGTACGCAGCAGTCCGGCGGTACGAAGGGGTGACCGATTCGGCCGAGGCGGCACGTCTCGTGAACGAGGGGTTCGTGGCGCTCATGCGCCAGGTCTCCGGCTTCGTCGCCTACTACTGGATCGATGCCGGGGACGGAGTGATGGTCTCGACCAGCGTCTTCCAGGACCAGGCCGGTGCCGAGGAATCGATCGCGAGGGCTGCGGACTTCGTACGGGACAACCTTGCGTCACTGCTCCCCAACCCTCCCCAGGTCATGGCCGGCGAGGTGGTGGCTTCCGCGTGAGATGGCCTCCCGCGTCCGCACGTACCACCCGGACCGTCTCGTTGGTTGCCGACCGTCAGCAGCAGCTTGCCGATGAGGCCGTCGACTCGTCCGGCGCGTCCTCGCCCGGGCCGGTGCAGCAGGTGCCGCCCTGCTGCTTGGCCAGGGAGTCGGCGTCGGCCTTCACGACGTAGACCTCCCAGGGTTCCTGTCCCGGGCCGTGGACCCAGACCTTGTCCTGGAGGGCGTAGCAGCAGGTGGTGTCGTTCTCCTCGACGGTGGCCAGCCCGGCCTCGGCCAGCCGGGCGGTGGCCGCGTGTACGGCCTCGGTCGTCTCGACCTCGACGCCGAGGTGGTCCATGCGCGTTGCCTCACCTGCGACGCCTTCGATCAGGACGAGTTTGAGCGGGGGCTCGGTGACGGCGAAGTTGGCGTAGCCGTCGCGGAGTTTGGCGGGCTCGGTGCCGAAGAGCTTGGTGTAGAAGGCGATGGACGCGGCGAGGTCGGGGACGCGGAGGGCGAGCTGGACGCGGGACATGGCGAGCCTCCTGCTGGTGATGGGTGGGGTGGTGGGTCAGCAGCCGCCGGAGGGGGCCGGGGCGCCGATGCCGATCTGGAGGGTGGCCGGGGCCGCGCAGCAACCTCCGCCGTCGCTGTCCTGTGCGGCGGCGGGGTCGTCGAAGAGGCCGGCGCCGCCGCAGACCCCGGTCTCCGGCAGGGTCAGCTCGACCCGCTCGGCGGCCTCCTGGTCGCCCGCGATCGCTGCGGCGATGGAGCGGACCTGCTCGTAGCCGGTCATGGCCAGGAACGTGGGGGCGCGGCCGTAGGACTTCATGCCGACGAGGTAGACGTCCTTCTCCGGGTGGGACAGCTCGTTGACGCCGTGCGGGTAGACGGTGCCGCAGGAGTGCTGGTTGGGGTCGATGAGCGGGGCCAGTTCCGTGGGTGCCTGGAGGCGCTCGTCGAGGCCGAGGCGGAGCTCGGACAGGAAGGACAGGTCGGGGCGGAAGCCCGTGAGGACGATGACCTCGTCGACCGGGTCGAGGCGGCGGCCGTCCTCGCCGACGAGGACCAGGCGGCCGTCGGTGGCGCGCTCGATGGCGTCGGTGCGGAAGCCGGTGACGGCGTCGGCATGGCCTTCGTCGACGGCGGCCTTGGCGGCGAGGCCGAGGGCGCCGCGGGCGGGGAGCTGGTCGGCTTCGCCGCCGCCGAAGGTGGAGCCGGAGATGCCCCGGCGCAGGATCCAGACGCCCTTGGCGCCGGTGCCGTCGTCGGACCTGGCGAGGTCGGCCAGGTGGGCGAGCGCGGTGAAGGCGGAGGCGCCGGAGCCGATGACCGCGGTGCGCCTGCCCGCGTACCGGGCGCGGACGGCCGGGTCCTTGAGGTCGGGCACGCGGTAGGTGATCCGGTCGGACGCGGCCCTTTCACCGAGGGCGGGGAGGCCGCTGCCGCCGGCCGGGCCAGGGGTGGTCCAGGTGCCCGACGCGTCGATCACCGCGCGGGCGAACAGCCGCTCCTCACGGCCGTCGGCGTGGGTGACATGGACGACGAACGGCTGGTCCTCGCGGTCGGCGTCCACGATCCGGTCCCGGCCCGAACGGGACACGCCGGTGACGGTGGCGCCGAAGCGCACCCGCTCACCGAGGACGTCGGCGAGCGGCTGGAGGTACTGCTCGGCCCAGTCTCCGCCCGACGGGTAGGTGGCCGAGTCCGGCTTCGCCCATCCCGTGGGGGCCAGCAGCTTCTCGGCGGCCGGGTCGGTGACCTCGCCCCAGGTGGAGAACAGCCGGACGTGCGCCCACTCACGCACGGCCGCACCGGCGAGGGGTCCGGCTTCCAGGACCAGCGGGGTGAGACCACGGTCGACCAGGTGGGCAGCGGCGGCGAGTCCGGCGGGGCCGGCTCCGATCACGACGACGGGCAGATCGGTGGTGACTGGCGCGTTCACGCTCGACTCCTCGGTATTTCGACATCCGTCGATGGCTTGCGAGATCAGCGTGGCACCTGATTCGATGAGTGTCAACATAGACAGTCATCTAATTCATGCGCTCGCCGAGGAGTGGTCGGGTGATCGGTCCAGTCCTGGCCAGGCTGGTTCGACGTGTGTCAACATAGATGTATGTCGAATACGAAGCTGCTGCCGCTGCTGGAGCCCGCCGACCAGGCCGTGGAGCCGTGCTGCCCGCCGCTCACCGAGCGCCCGTTCACCGCCGAGGAGGCGGAGACGGCCGCGCGGATGTTCAAGGCCCTCGGCGACCCGGTGCGGCTGCGGCTCTTCTCCGCCGTGGCCTCGCACGAGGGCGGCGAGGCCTGCGTGTGCGACATCTCCGACGTCGGTGTCTCCCAGCCGACCGTCTCCCACCACCTGAAGAAGCTCAAGGAGGCCGGCCTGCTCACCTCGGAGCGGCGCGGCACGTGGGTCTACTACCGGGTCGAGCCGTCCGTGCTCGCCTCGATGGGCCGGCTGCTGGTCATCGCCCCGGCCGTGGCCTGACCGTGGCGCGGGAGACGGGGAACGTCACCGCGCCCGGCCTGACCGTCGAGTCGAGTGTGACCGTCATCCGGCGGGCTGCTCGGCCTTTTTCCGGCCGGGCGTGAAGATGAGCGCCACCAGCGCCAGTCCCACCACGGCGCCGATCAGCTGCATGCCGATGAACCCCGGAACCGAGCCGGGCGCGATGCCCGCGAAGGTGTCGGTGAAGGCGCGGCCGATCGTCACCGCCGGGTTGGCGAAGGACGTCGACGACGTGAACCAGTAGGCGGCGCCGATGTACGAGGCGACCGCGACGGGGGCGAAGCGCAGCCGGTCGGTGCGGGCCAGCCCGAAGATCAGCAGGATCAGCCCGGCCGTCGCGACGACCTCGCCCAACAGCAGATGCCCCGCCGAGCGATCGTGAGTGGACCACTTGACCAGCGGCTCACCGAACATGGCGTCGGCCAGGACGGCGCCCGCGATCGCACCGACGATCTGGGCGGGGATGTAGGCGGCCGCATCACGCAGGGGGACTCCGGCGCCGCCGCGGCGGGAGGTCCACCACTCGGCCAGGGTGACGGCCGGGTTGAAGTGCGCGCCGGACACCGGGCCCAGCAGAAGGATCAGGACCCCGAGGCCGAAGACGGTGGCGGTGGAGTTGGCGAGCAGTTGCAGGCCGACGTCCCTGGTCAGTCCGGTGGCCTGGATACCGGAGCCGACCACGATCGCGACCAGGGCCGCGGTGCCGACCAGCTCGGCCGCCGCCTTGGCGATCAGCGGGGGCGCCTGGGGTGGAGTGGCACCCGGGGCGGCCTCCGGGACGACAGCGGAGGGGGTGGTGACAGCGGAGGGGGTTGTGGCGGATGCCGCGGCGCCGTCGCGCTCGGTGGCCTCGGTGGCGGTCAACAGGACTCCTTGTTGCGTGCGGGTCCCGCGTGGGCGGGGATCAGGGGCAGGACCGCTTGACGTTGTTCTCGACGGTGGCGCGCGCGGTCTCCGCCAGGTCGGCGAACTGGCCCGCGAGGGAGGCGATGACATCGGGCCTGAGCCGGTAGTAGGTGAAGCGGCCGCACGGCTCGGTGTCCACGATTCCGGCCTCGCGCAGCACCTTCAGATGGTTGGAGAGGTTGGTCTGCCTGGCTCCCGTCTCCTCGATCAGGTGCGTGCTGCAGAGCGTTTCCCTGGCGAGCAGGGTGACGATCCGGAGCCGGAGCGGGTCGGCCAGGACCCGCATCAGGTCAGTGTCGACCGACGTCATCATGGGCTGATAGTTTCACATCACTCCAGGCTGATACCAGCGTGGAGTGATTCCTGGATCCTGTATCCCCGCGCAGGCGGGGACCCGCGCCTTCTTGTGAGGGAAGAACCGATGTCCTCCAGCCCGCTCGCCTCCGTGCTCTTCGTCTGCGTCCACAACGCCGGACGCTCGCAGATGGCCGCCGGATTCCTGAACCACCTCGCGGGCGACCGGATCGAGGTCCGCTCCGCCGGATCGATCCCGGGCGACCGGGTCAACCCCGCCGCCGTCGAGGCCATGAAGGAAGCCGGCGTCGACATCGCCGACGCCGAGCCGAAGATCCTCACCACCGAGGCCGTCCAGGCATCCGACTACGTCATCACCATGGGCTGCGGCGACGCCTGCCCGGTCTTCCCCGGCAAGAAGTACCTCGACTGGGCCCTCGAAGACCCGGCCGGCAAGGGCGTCGAGTCCGTCCGCCCCATCCGCGACGAGATCAGGACCCGTATCGAGGCACTGATCGCCGAGATCGACGCGACGCGGCAGACGTGACGTCCGTGGCCCGCGTCGGGCCACGGGAGTGCGGATCGCGCGTCCACCCGGAGGGTTTCGCGGCCAGGCGCGCGGGCCGCGCGGGAACGGCGGATCCCGTGGGTACGCTCGCGCCCCGACGGCAG
This sequence comes from Streptomyces sp. NBC_00386, assembly GCF_036063235.1. Taxonomy (NCBI): domain Bacteria; kingdom Bacillati; phylum Actinomycetota; class Actinomycetes; order Kitasatosporales; family Streptomycetaceae; genus Streptomyces; species Streptomyces sp. NBC_00386. The sequence continues at coordinate 2,088,451 of NZ_CP107950.1, read as the reverse complement.
CGGCCCACGGCCGTCCCAGGGCGGTGTTCCTCCGAGCGGACGTAGGAGATGACCCATCACCGAGCCGAAGTCCGAGGAGAGCGGGCCCGCTCCGGGTGAGCGGTCCGCCGGGGCCGGGGCCCCGCCGGGCAAACAGCCCACGGAGGCCGAGCAGCTGAGGAGCATGCTGGCCCGGCCCGCCTACCGGCGGGCGCTGGTGTTCTGCGCCCTGATCGGTGTCCCGGTCTCGCTGGCCGCGTTCTGGTTCCTGGTGCTCCTCCACGAGCTGGAACATCTGATGTGGGAGCAGTGGCCGCACGATCTCGGGTGGTCGGACCCGCCGTGGTGGTGGCCGCTTCCCCCGATGCTCCTGGCCGGGGTGCTGGTGGGCCTGATCGTGGCGTGGCTTCCGGGCCGGGGCGGACACATCCCGGCCTCGGGCCTGCACGCCGACGGTGTGGCGGCCTCCGCTCTGCCGGGCGTCGCGCTCGCCGCCCTGGCCGGCCTTCCGCTGGGAGCCGTGCTCGGCCCGGAGTCGCCGCTGATCGCCCTCGGCGGAGGTCTGGCCCTGCTCTTCCGGGATCTCGTACGGGTCCCCGCGACCCCGGCGAGCACGGCGCTGCTCGGTGCCGCGGGCGCCGCCGCGGCGATCTCGGCGATCTTCGGCAGCCCCTTGGTCGCCGCCGTGCTGCTGATGGAGGTCGCCGGCGTGGGCGGGCCGCAACTGTTCGCGGTGATGCTGCCCGCGCTGCTCTCCAGCGGAGTCGGCGCCATCGTGTTCACCGGTTTCGGCGACTGGACCGGCCTGCAGACCGGCAGCCTGGAGATCGGACTGCCCGCGCCCTCGACCCTCGACATCGGGGACGTGGTCTGGTCGGTGCTCATGGCGCTGGTCATCGGGGTCGGCCTCCACTGGATCATCGTGGCCGGCCGGTACGCGGCCCGCTCGGTGTCCGCGCACACGCTGCGGACCACGGTGCTGTGCGCGCTCGGCGCGGGCGGCTGCGCGGCGCTCTACGCGGCCGTCACCGGGCGCTCGCCGGCCGAGGTGGCCCTGTCCGGCCAGACCGCCCTCGCCCAGCTCGCCGCCCACCCGCACGCCTGGTCGGCCGGCAGTCTGGTGGCCGTGGTTCTGCTCAAGTCCATCGCGTACGCACTGTGCCTGGGCAGCCTGAGGGGCGGCCCGGTGTTCCCCTCGCTGTTCCTCGGCGGTGCGACGGGCGCCCTGCTGGCACCGCTCCCGGGGTTCGGTGTCGTGCCGGCCATGGCGGCCGGCATGGCCGCCGCTTCCGCCGCCGCGCTCAGGCTGCCGGTCAGCTCCGTGGTTCTGGTCGTGCTTCTCGTGGGCAACTCGGGAACGGTCCCGGTGGTCGTGCTCGCCGCCGTGGTGTCCTTCGTGACCGTGGAACTGCTTCCGCAGGGCCCGGACATCCCGCCGTTCAGGGCCGCAGCCGGTCGAGCGCCTCGTCCAGCGTCGTCGCGGCCATGATGAGGGACAGATGGGTGAAGGCCTGCGGGAAGTTGCCCAACTGCTCCCCACTGGGGCCGATCTCCTCGGCGAACAGACCGACATGGTTGGCGTACGTCTGCATCTTCTCGAAGGTGTAGCGGGCCTGGGGGAGCCGTCCAGCCCGGGCGAGCGCGTCGACGTACAGGAACGTGCAGAGGCTGAACGTCCCTTCGGAGCCGCGCAGTCCGTCCGGGGAGGCCCCCGGGTCGTAGCGGTAGACGAGACTGTCGGAGACGAGTACGCGCTCCATGGCGTCCAGCGTGCTCAGCCAGCCGGGGCTGCGCGGGGAGACGAAGCCGACGCGGGGGGCCAGCAGCAGGGAGGCGTCCAGGACGTCGCCGTCGTAGTGCTGGACGATCGCCTGCTGCTTCTCGCTCCAGCCGCGCGCCATGACCTGTTCGAGAATCTCGTCCCGCGCCTTCGTCCAGCGGACGGTGTCGGCCGGTCTGCTGAACTCCGCGGCCAGCTTCAGGCCCCGGTCGAAGGCGGCCCAGCACATGACGCGGCTGTAGGTGAAGTCCTTGCGCCCGCCCCGGGTCTCCCAGATGCCCTCGTCCGGGCGGTCCCAGGAGTCCGCGAGCCAGTCGAGGATGCCGCTCAGCGCCTTCCAGCCGTGGTAGCCGCCCTGTTCGCCCACCGCGCGGCCCTCGGCCAGCGCGTAGAGGGCCTCGCCGTAGATGTCGAGCTGCAACTGGCCGGCGGCTCCGTTGCCGGCCCGTACCGGGTACGAGCCCCGGTAGCCCTCGAAGTGCTCCAGGATCTCCTCCGTCAGATGCGGGTCGCCGTCGACCCGGTACATGATCTGGAGGGGCTCGTCGTCCGGCCCTTCGCGCTCCTGCAGCCGGTCGCCCAGCCAGCGGGTGAAGTGGGTCGCCTCCTCCACGAAACCGAGGTCGAGCAGCGCCCGCACCGACAGCGATCCGTCCCGCACCCACGTGTACCGGTAGTCCCAGTTGCGCTCACCGCCGATCTGCTCGGGCAGCCCCATGGTGGCGGCGGCGACCGGCGCTCCGGTCGGGGCGTAGGTCAGGAGCTTGAGAGTGATCGCGGAGCGGTGCACCATCTCCGTCCAGCGGCCCCGGTAGTTCGAGGTGCGGACCCACTTCTGCCAGAAGTCGACGTTGCTCCACAGGTCCTCGGTGAGCCGGTCGACCGTGAGGGGCGGCGGGGCTTCGCCGTCCGGACCGCACACCGTGAACACGACGGCGGCCGACTCGCCGTTCTCCAGGGTGATGCCGCCCCGGACGTCCTGACCGTCGCGTTCGAGCGGGATGCTGCCCTGGAGATGGGCGGCCGCCACCGGGGACCTGAACGTCGCCGTACGGGGCGTGAGTTCGAGTTCGTGGCTCGCCCGCGCGTAGTCGAACCGCGGCCGGCACTCCAGGGCGAAGTGCACGGTGCCGCGCACCGAACGGACGATGCGCACCAGACTGTGCCGGTCGGTCGGCGTCGGACCGGTGAGGACCGGCATGTGATCGATGATCTCGCCCACGCCGTCCGGGGACATGAACCGGGTCACGACGACGGCCGTGTCCGGGTAGTACAGCTGCCGCCAGGTCCCCTCCGGGTGATCGGGCGCGAGGCGGAGGTAGCCGCCGCCGTCGTGGTCCAGCAGCGCGGCGAAGACACTGGGGGAGTCGAAGCGCGGTGCCGCGAACCAGTCGACGACGCCCCGGGACGAAACCAGGGCCGCGGTCTGGAGGTCCCCGACGAGGCCGTGGTCGGCGATGGGCGGATAGCGGTCCATGCTGGCCTCCATGTCAGGCGGCTTCGGCCTCGACGCGTCCCGAGCGGACGGCGTCGACGAGTGCCCGGTGGTCCTTCTCGTTCTGGTCCGCGTACGCCTCGGCGAACGGCACGAGCGCCCGGTCGAAGACGTCGCCCCCGCCCAGATAGGAGGCGATGGCGATCCGGTCGCCCGACCTCGCGTGCGCGCGGGCCAGCGTGGCACCGCACAGCTCGCCGAAGGCGCGCATACCGGACGGCACCATGAGCTCGGGTTCGGCGATCCCCTTCCAGTCCCTCAACTGCCGTACGTAGAAGTCCCGTCGGCGGCCGTCGATGCCGTCGGCCCGCTCCCAGCCCAGGAAGATGTCACTGGTGGCCTGCATGAGCCGCTGGCCCGCGACCACCCGCTCGCCCTGGGTCCGGTACTCGCTCGCGCCGGCGTAGGGCGCCAGCACCGACTCGCCCGCCTCCTTGGCCTGGAGCAGCAGCGGATCCGAACCGTCCCGGCCGAGCAGGAGGATGATCCAGCACCGGGTGCCCACGCTGCCGACCCCGACCACCTTGCGGGCCACGTCGGCGAACCGGTACTGCTCCAGCAGGAACCGCCGGTCCGAGTTCAGACTCCGGCCGTAGCGCCCGATCAGCCCGCGGAGCTGCTTCTGCAGGGCGCCGCGTTCCATGTCGGGAAGCAGATCCTGCAGCGGTACGACGAGCGGCGGGTCCGCGGCGATCAGGGCCTGGCCGTCGACCATGTGCGTGAGCTTGTTGAACGCCTGGAGGCTGTCCCGGCTGCGCGCCTTGTCGGTCGTCCTCTTCCAGCGGTCGCGGCTCCGCGCGCTCAGCTCCCCGGCGATATGGGTCCGTACCCAGTCCTCGTCGAAATGCGTGTACCACACGGGGAGATTGCCGAGCCCGGCGAAGCGCCTCATCCACTCGCGGTACGACCGCACCGTCGTACGGACGATGTCGGCGCGCTCCTTGCCGCTGAAGCCGTTCGCCCGGCCCGCGATGACGAAGCTGGCGGACAGCCGCTTGACGTCCCACTCCCAGGGGCCGGGCAGCGTCTCGTCGAAGTCGTTGATGTCGAACATCATGCGGCGCTCCGGGGAGGCCAGCAGCCGGAAGTTCAACAGATGCGCGTCACCGCACAGTTGTGCCCTGATCCCGGACCGGGGCGTGCCGGCGAGGTCCGCGGCCATGATGGCGGCGGCCCCGCGGTAGAAACGGAACGGCGACTCGGTCATCCTGCCGTAGCGGATCGGTACGAGCTCGGGCACCCGGGTCGCGGACTGCGCCTCCACGATGTCCACCGGGTCGGGCCGCTTCGGCGCCGGGGTGAAGTCGGAGTGGCTGGAGCGCGGCACGGCGGACCGGGCGGCCTTGCCGAGCGCGGCGCGCTCCGCCGGGGTGTGGTGCGGGGGATGGCTGCCGGCCGGGTGCTTGGGGGTCATCGCAGACGCTCCGCGAGGTGGTACACCGACACGCGCGGCGCCGGTGCGGGCGGTGGCGGTTCGGCGGGGGATGCACCGCGCCGATGCCCGGGAGGAAGGCTCTGGTCGAGGAAGTGCGGAGGGCCGGCGACGGGCGGCTCGCCGACCACTGGCTTCGGCGGCGTACGGTCGGTCGCCGGCATACGGGTCGTGGTGGGAGGGGCCCGGTCCGGTCACCAAGGTAGCTCCGGGCCATGTGTCCGGCGAGTTGGGCCGATCGGGCGAGCGCGGGCCGGAGGACCGCGACGGGATGCCGTGCGGGCCGGGCACGGAGCCACTGCGCCGCCCCGCCGCACGGGGAGGGTGTCGTCGGGCCGTACGGGGAGGGTGCCGGACTTCGTCGTGGCGGGCGGGACACCGGATTTGTGGACGTGCGCGGGGGAGGTGACCATGAGGGCATGCGCGCTACCGCGGCTCCGGGCCACGCGAGACCACGCGGGGTCGGCCATGGTCCTTGACCTGCTGCTCATCGGTCTGGCGATCGCCCTGGACCCGCTGCCGGTCACGGGATTCGTGCTGGTGCTGTCGTCGCGCAAGGGGATCTGGAAGGGCCTCGCCTTCATCCTGACCTGGCTGGCCTCCTTCGTCGCCATCATCGCCGCCGTGCTGGCCATGACCGGCGGCGAGCCGCCGCCCCCGAGATCCGCGCCGTCCACGGCGGCGCTGGCCGCCAAACTGGCCATCGGTGTCGGACTCGTCCTCTACGCGGAACGCACCCGGCGCAACATCGGCAAGCGGCCGAAGTCCTCCGGTTTCATGGCGCGGACCGAACAGATCTCCTCCTGGACGGCGGCCGGGCTCGCGCTGCTGCTCCAGCCGTGGGGGATGGTCGCGGCCGGCGCCGCCACCGTCGTGGACGCCCAGCTCGGTCACGCCGCGTCGTACGCGGCCCTGATGGGCTACGTCCTGCTGGCCACTTCCAGCCTTCTGACGATGGAGCTCTACGCGACGTTCGCCCCGCGAACGGCCCATGTCCGGCTCGGGAAGCTGCGCGCCTGGATGGAGCGGCACCAGGACAAGGCGCTGGTGTCGCTGTTCCTCTTCCTGGGTCTGTGGCTGGTCGGCAAGAGCGTCTACCAGCTGACCGCGTGAACCACCCGAACGGCCCGAACGGCACCGTTCCCGGCGGCCGGAGAAGGCGTCGTACCGAAATGCGGCGGCTCCCGTCCGGTGCTGCAATGGCATTGACCAGGGGCAGGGGAAAACCATGACCGTGCAGGGGTGAAGCCGTGAGCGAAGATGAATTCGTCGAGATGGGACCGATCGACTATATCGTCGTGGAGTTTCCCGGTAACCGAATGACGGGTGAGGGACTTCCGATCCTGGTCGATCTGGTGGATCGCGGCCTCATTCGGATTCTCGACCTTTTGTTCGTGAGAAAGGACGCCGACGGATCCGTGGTCGGCATGGAGGTCGCCGACTTCGACGGCGACGGAGCCCTCGACCTCGCCGTGTTCGAGGGCGTGTCCTCCGGTCTGCTGGGCGAGGACGACATCGAGGAGGCCGGGAAGGCGTTGGAACCCGGCAACGCCGCCGGAATCCTGGTCTACGAGAACGTGTGGGCGGCGCCCTTCGCCACCGCGCTGCGGCGCGGCGGCGCCCAGCTGGTCGCCTCCGGGCGCATCCCGGTGCCGGCCGTGCTGGCCGCGCTGGAGGAGACGGACGCCGGATAGCACGCCGGACAGACAGTCGGCACACGCACGAGACCGGCAGCGGCCCCGCACCGAGGAAGGTGCGGGGCCGCTGCCGGCCGGAGACTCCGGGGAGATCGCGGGCGGCTACGCGGTACGGGCGTCCCGGTCCGATCCGACGCACAGCGCCCAGATGACGAAGGCGTCGATGGCGATCAGGACGCTGGCCCACACCGGGGAGTGCGGCAGCCACATGAAGTTGGCGATCATGGACAGTCCCGCCAGGGTGATGCCGATGATCCGGGCCCACAGCATGCCGCGGAACACGGCGACGCCGGCGAGGACGACCAGGACGCCGAGGGTGAGATGGATCCATCCCCAGCTCGTGAGGTTGAAGGTGTAGACGTAGTTGCGGGTGGTGACGAACACGTCGTCCTGGGCGATGGCGGCGATGCCCTGGAATATCGCCATCGCCCCTCCGAAGATCATCATGACTCCGGCGAAGGCTGTCCAGCCGGACACCCACGCCCCCGAACTGCCGGCGGTTCCCTGCCGGTGCATACCCGTCGTAGTCATTGCGAGCTCCTCCTGCGTAGATCTCACCACTGACCGGGCGACGGCCGGTGGCCCACATTTCAGCTTGCCATGCGAATGACAGACCGGCAGATCGTCGGAAATCGCAGCCGATGAGGGAGTGATCGAGGTGCGGGGGAATCCGTTCGGTGCTCCAATGGTTCTGCCCGATGCGCCGGTACGAATTCGGCGCACTCAGGGGATCGAATCCCTATCGGGCTCGTTCCGTATGTCTCGTGCCGGAAAGGAAACCACCGTGCCAGGTCTCCTCCGCGGGGTCGCCCGCACCGCCGTCGTGGCCGGTACGGCCACCGCCGTCTCGGGCCGTGTGTCCCGTCGTCAGCAGGGACGATGGGCACAGCAGGAAGCCCAGCAGCAGTACCAGGAGCAGCCGCCCCCGCCTCCGCCCCCCGCTCCGGCCGACGAGATGACCAGCAAGATCGATCAGCTCAAGCAGCTCGGGGACCTCAAGGCCCAGGGCGTGCTCACCGAGGCCGAGTTCGATGCACAGAAAGCCCGCATCCTCGGCTGACCCGCGTCCTTCGCCGGGTGGTGGGCGGACTCGCGGTCAGCCCACCCGGTGGCCGTTCTCCAGTTCCGCCGTGCCCGACCCCTCCGCCAGGACGTCGAGCGCGGCGAGGACGCGACGGCCCGAGGCGCCCGACAGATGAGCGGTCACTTCCTCCCGCGGCACCAGCCGCCAGGACAGCAGCTCCTCCTCCTGGAGCCGGATCGCCTTGAGTTCCCGCTCGCCGAGCACCCCGCCGTCGTACAGATAGGCCACGATCGGCGGGCGCTCCGGCCCCAGGACCCAGTCGACCGCCAGCAGCCGTCCGAGCTCCACGTCGAGGCCGATCTCCTCGGCCGTCTCGCGGCGCGCACCCCGCCGAGGGCTCTCGCCGGCGTCCGACTCCACCGTTCCGCCGGGCAGGGTCCAGCCCTCGCGGTAGTTCGGTTCGACGATCAGTACCCGCCCTTCGACGTCGCGGAGGAGGGCGGCGGCCCCGACGAGGACACGGGGCAGGCCGGCGATATATGCGGCGAAGTCCGAAGTGGTCACCCCACGAAGGGTAGCGAGAAGACCCGTACGTTCGCGGGCAGCGGCCCGGGGCTCAGGCTTCGGCCAGCGCGACCGTGCGTGACGCGAGCTCGCTGATCCGTACCCCGTCGAAGCCGAACACCGCGCTGCGGACGGTGTCCTCCAGCGGGTCCTTCCACTGCGGGGGGATCGCCTCCGCACCGCACAGGACGCCCGCGACGGAGCCCGCGGTCGCGCCGTTCGAGTCGGTGTCCAGGCCGCCGCGGACCGTCAGCGTGATGGTGCGGGTGAAGTCCCCGTCGCCGTACAGCAGCCCGGCGGTCAGCACCGCCGCGTTCGGGACCGTGTGGATCCAGCCCATCCCCGCTGTCTCCTCGGACACGGCGGTGAGCGTGTCCTCCCAGGTCATCCGGGTCTCGTGGAGCGCGAGTACCCGGCGCACGGTGCGGGACAGGCGGCTGCTCGCGGGGATCACGGTGAGCGCCGTGTCCAGCGCGTCCCGGACGGAGGGGGCGGTGAAGGCCGCGGAGATCAGCGCCGCCGCCCACATCGCGCCGTACACGCCGTTGCCGGTGTGGGACAGGACGGCGTCACGGCGGGCCAGGGAGGCCGCGCGCTGCGGCTGGCCCGGCGACGTCCAGCCGTAGACGTCCGCGCGGATCAGCGCCCCGATCCATTCCTGGTACGGGTTCTCGTACGTCGCCGTCACCGGCGGTTTCAGACCCTTGGCGAGGTTGCGGTAGGCGGCGCGCTCCGCCGTGAACGTCTGGAGATACGGAAGCCGCGTCAGCCACAGGTCACCGACCTGCTCGGTGCTGAACGAGAAGCCGTGCGTCTCCAGCAGGTCGAGTCCGAGGATCGCGTAGTCCACGTCGTCGTCACGGCAGCTGCCGTGGATGCGGCCGCGCACACAGTCGCGCCACTCGGGCCGCAGCTCGAACTCGCCCCCGTCGTCGTCGGAGGGCCCGGGGAGATAGTCGGTCAGGGGCAGGGCGGCGGCCTGCCGCAGATAGCGGTCGATCCGGTCCCGCGTCCAGTGGTCGCCCTGCTCGACCGGCTTGCCGAGCATGTTGCCCGCGATCCGGCCGAGCCAGCCCCCGAGGACGCGGTCGGCGAAGTCGGTGCCCACAGGGGTCATGGCTCCGGTCTACCCAATTCCGGGCGGCCGTGCTCACCGGGGAGGCAGGGAATCGGGTGTTCCGGGAGCCGTCGGGCCCGCGGACGTCCACGCCGGACGGATCGACGGCCGCCGGTCCCGGGCCGGCCCAGGGCCGGCCTCGCGGGCTGGGCAGGGGCATGACGGCGGGGGCCCGCTCCGGCTATGGTCGCAGCGGCGCGACTGCCTTGACGTGTGCAAGGCCCGGAAGCAAGGGGAATGCAAGGTGGCGGACGCTGCTGTGGATCGGACCCCGCGTGTGCTCATCGCGGCGGACAAGTTCAAGGGATCTCTGACGGCCGTACAGGTCGCGGAGCGGGTGACCGCGGGACTGCGCCGGGTCGCGCCGCACGCCGAGATCGAGTCGCTGCCCGTGGCCGACGGCGGCGACGGCACCGTCGACGCGGCGGTCGCGGCCGGATTCGAGCGCCGCGAGGTACGCGTCGCCGGACCGCTGGGCCACGAGGTGACGGCCGCGTTCGCGCTGCGCGGGCGGACGGCGGTCGTGGAGATGGCCGAGGCGAGCGGGCTCCAGCGGCTGCCCAAGGGCGTCTTCGCGCCGCTCTCGTCCTCGACGTACGGCACCGGGGAACTGTTGCGGGCCGCGCTGGACGCCGGTGCCGACACCGTCGTCTTCGGCGTGGGCGGCAGCGCGACGACGGACGGCGGGGCGGGCATGCTCTCCGCGCTCGGCGCGCGTTTCCTCGACGCGGAGGGTGAGCCGGTGGCTCCCGGCGGCGCCGCGCTGGGCGATGTGGAGAGCGCCGATCTGTCCGGCCTCGACGACCGCCTCGCTTCGGTCGACCTCGTCCTCGCCAGCGACGTGGACAACCCGTTGACCGGCCCGGCGGGCGCGCCCGCCGTCTACGGCCCCCAGAAGGGCGCCGGTCCCGACGACGTGGCGGTGCTGGACAGCGCCCTCGCCCATTTCGCGGGTGTCCTGGAGAAGGAGATCGGACCGAAGGCCGCCGGGTACGCCACCGCGCCCGGCGCCGGTGCCGCGGGCGGTGTCGGATACGGGGCCCTGGTCCTGGGCGCACGCTTCCGGCCCGGCATCGAGGTGATGCTCGACGTGCTCGGCTTCGCGCCCGCGCTGGAGCGCGCCACGCTGGTGATCACCGGTGAGGGGTCGCTGGACGAGCAGACCCTGCACGGCAAGGCGCCCGCCGGGGTCGCGGCGGCCGCGCGAGCAGGGGGCAAGGAGGTCGTCGCGGTCTGCGGCCGCCTCGCGCTCCGGCCCGAGGCGCTCGGCAGGGCCGGCATCCGGCGGGCCTATCCCCTCACCGAGGCCGAGCCCGACATCGCGCGGTGCATCGCCGACGCCGGCCCGATCCTGGAGCGGGTGGCGGAGAACATCGGGCGGGACTTCCTGGTCTGAGGGCCGATCGGCCTGGCCTGAGGCCTGATCCGCCCGCGCGGACCCGCCACCCGAGGCGTTCACCGTTCTCGGACCCGTCGCCCGAGGCGTTCGCCGTTCTCGGACCCGTCGCCCGAGGTGTTCACCCTCCTCGGCGTCGTGGGCCGAGGACGGTCCGCCGTCGTCCTCGCCCTCCTCGGCGTCGTGGGCCGTGCCGCGGACCGGCCGCTCCCGGTTCACCGTCCCGGCCCCGGCCCCGGCCCCGGCCCCGACCCCGTGACCGGCGCGGCGCCCGCCAGCCGGTAGGCGTCCAGGGCCAGGGTCATCTCGATCAGGTCGCGGGGGCGGGCCAGTGAGCGGGAGGTGAGCTGTTCCAGTCGGCGCAGGCGGTTGAACACGGTGTTCCGGTGGCAGTACAGACGTCCGGCCGCGCGTCCCGCGGAACCCTCGCAGGCCAGCCACATGTCCAGCGTCTCGATCAGCACGGCCCGGTCCCCGGGTTCGAGTTCGAGCAGCGTGCCGAACACCTCGGACACCAGCCGGGCCGCCAGCTCCGGCTGGCTCACGACGAGCGCCGTCGGCATCCGCTGATCCAGGCGTACGACACCGGTCGCGTCCGGCGGACAGGTGCGCAGCGCCAGTTCGGCCCACCGCCGGGCCCGCCCCAGCTCGCCCAGACCCGAGACCACGGGACTGATGCCGCCCGGACCCGAGCGCCGTCCGTCCAGCAGCCGGGCCACCCCGTCCAGGCCCTGTCCGGCGTCGAGCGCAACCACCGCGATCTCGCAGTCGGCCCGCATCCGCCAGATGAACCGCAGCCCCGCGCCCACCATCGGCCGGACGCAGACGTCCCGTCCGTCGTGGCGCTCCGTCCGCAGCACGACGACGGCATACGGTCCGTGTTCGGGCAGATCGAGCCCGGCCGCCGCCCGCGCCGCGAGCCCCGGTGCCTCCTGACCCTCAAGCAGCGCGTCGAGCAGGGCCTGCAACTGCTCGTCCGTGCGCCGTCGTAGCTCCCGTTCCGTGGCGAGGTAGGACTCCGACGCGGTCGTGGCCTGCGCGTCCACGGCCGACCACACCATCGTGGCGCACCGCATGAGCACCGTGAGCCGCTCGGGCTCCCGGCTCGCCGCGCTCTCCATCAGCGCGTCCCACACCAGATAGCCCGCGGCACGGTAGGCGTGCACCAGGAGTTCGAGCGGCAGCCCCTGGTGGGCCCGCCGCCGTCCCGCCTCCTCGGCGTGCTCCAGATCGCGGCGCGGTGAGTCCCGCGGCGCGGAGATCGCCTTGATGCCGATGCGCATCGCGGTCTCCGCCTCCCGCCACTGCTGGTCGTACGGCAGCACCTGTCCGTAGACGGGGGAGTACTCGGTGAGCTGCCTGACGTGCTCGTCGACGAGCTCGGGCAGCCGTTCCAGCAGAGCCGTACACGACTCCGCGAGCAGCTTCCAGTCATGACCGGTCCGCGGTCTGCGCCCTCCCATGGCCGGAGGATGCCACCGGTGCACGGGGTCGCACAGGCCCCTGACACGCGGTGTTGTGCGCGTGCACAACGGGCGGGCGCCACCGGTGGGCTCCCGCCGCGTTTCGGCCGCAGCCCGTGGACGGGGGTCTCCGCCGGTGCTGAGGTGAGCGCCACACCGAGCGAGGACAAGGGAGATGCCATGGGCGGTTCCGCTCTGCTCGTGCGGGAACTGTCGGTCGGATACGGCCCCGTACGCGCACTGCGTCATGTGTCGTTGGAGGTGCCCGAGGCAGCCGTGGTGACGGTCCTCGGCGGCAATGGCGCGGGCAAGACGACGCTGCTGCGGGCGGTGTGCCGGACCCTCTCCTTCCACGGGGGAGCGGTCACCGGTGGCACGGTCACTCTCGGTGGACGCCCGCTGGACCGGCTGCCGCCGGACCGGGTGGTGGCCGCCGGGGTGTCCCAGGTCCCGGAAGGGCGGCGGGTGTTCAGCCGGATGACGGTCGCGGACAATCTGCGCGCCGGAGCCCTCGGCGGCACCGGCGGCCGCGTCGGCAGGGCGCGCGCCCTGCGGCGGGTGCACGAGCTGTTCCCCGTCCTCGCCGAACGCGCCGACCAGCGGGCGGGGCTGCTGTCCGGCGGGGAACAGCAGATGCTCGCGGTCGGCCGGGCGCTCATGGGCGCTCCCAGGGTGCTGCTGCTCGACGAGCCCTCCCTCGGGCTCGCTCCGCTGATGGCCGCGCGGATCGCCGACACCGTGCGGGAGATCAACGAACAGGGCACCTCCGTCCTGCTCGTCGAACAGAACGCCGCCCTCGCCCTGCGCCTCGCGTCCCGTGCCTACGTCCTGGAGGTCGGCGAGGTCACCCTGTCCGGTCCCACGGACGAACTCGCCGCCTCCGACGAGGTGCGCCGCCGCTACCTCGGCGTGGTCGACGAGGACGCCGCGGCCGACGGGGCGGCCACGCCCGACGGCCTTCCGTCCCTGACCCGCTGGAAGGGGTGAACCCACCGTGGAAGAACGCGCCAACGCGCCGGCCCGCACGGCCGCTCCGGCAACCGCGCCGGCCCACCCGGCCGCTCCGGAGGCCCTGCCCTCTCGCATCCCGTCGCTCGACGTCCGGGACGTGACCGTCCGCTTCGCCGGGCTGACCGCGCTCGACGCGGTGAGCTTCACCGTGCGGCCGGGCACCGTGCACGCCCTCATCGGCCCGAACGGCGCCGGGAAGTCCACCTGCTTCAACGTGCTGTCCGGTGTGTGCCGGCCCGCCGCCGGAAGCGTCCGCCTCGGGGAGCACGAGCTCACCGGCCTGCCGCCCCACAAGATCGCCGGGCTCGGCGTGGCCCGGATCTTCCAGAACCTCGCCCTGCCCCCGCACGCCACGGTCGAGGACTGCCTGATGCTCGGCCGGCACCGGCTGACCCGCGCCGGATTCCTGGCCGCCGGGCTGCGGCTGCCCTCGGCGGCCCGCGAGGACCGGCGCCACCGCGAACGCGTCCGCGAGATCGCCGCGTTCGTGGGCCTTCAGGGACAGCTCGGCCGGCCCGCCGGTTCGCTCCCGTACGGGCAGCAGAAGCTCGCCGAACTCGCCCGGGCCCTGTGCATGGAGCCCCGGGTCCTGCTCCTGGACGAACCCGTCGCCGGCATGACCGCCGACGAACGGCGCCGAACCGCCGCGGTCGTCGCGGGGGTCCGCGACAGCCTCGGCATCTCGATCGTGCTCGTGGAACACGACATGGGGGTGGTGATGCGGCTCGCGGACGCGGTGACCGTACTCGACTTCGGGCGCCGGATCGCCGACGGCGCCCCCGCAGACGTACAGAACGATCCGGCGGTGGTGCGTGCCTATCTGGGCGAGCGCGCCGAGCCAGAGGAGACCGCGTCATGAGCACCTTCGTCGAACTCCTGCTCAACGGCCTGTCCATGGGCTCCGTCTACGCCCTCATCGCCCTGGGCTTCGTCGTCATCTTCCGGGCCACCGAGGTCGTCAACTTCGCGCACGCCTCCCTGCTGCTCGCGGGCGGCTATGTCACCGCGACCCTCCACGACGACATCGGCTTCTGGCCCGCCCTGCTCGCCGGGGTCGCGGGCGCCGCGCTGGTGGGGGCCGCCGTGGAGTTCCTGGTGATGCGCCGCTACCGGGGCTCCGACCAGAGCGTCCTCGCCATCGTCACCATCGGCGTCGACATCCTGCTCACCACCGAGCTGACCCGGCGGATCGGTACGGACGTGCTGGCGCTGGGCGACCCCTGGGGCAACGCCGTCCTCACCGTCGGCCCCGTCTCCATCGCCCACACCCGGATCGCCGCGTTCGTCGCGGCGGCCCTGCTCATCACGGCCTTCCTGCTGGCCTTTCGCTACACGTCCTGGGGCGTGGCGATGCGCGCCGCCGCGGAGAGCCCGGAGACCGCCGCCCTGATGGGGGTCCGGCTCGGCCGGGTGTCGCTGGGGGCCTGGGCGGTGGCCGGCGGCCTCGCGGCCGTCGCCGCGCTGTTCCTGACCGTCTTCCCGACACCCGGCCTCGAACGCGCCACCTCGCTGGCCGCGCTCAAGGCGTTCCCCGCGGCGATCCTCGGCGGCCTCGACTCGACGACCGGCGCGCTGGTCGGCGGACTCCTCGTCGGCGTCACCGAGTCCCTGGCCACCGGCTACCAGAGCGACCTCACCTTCCTCGGGCGCGGCCTCGGCGACCTCGCGCCCTACGTGGTCATGGTCGCGATCCTGCTCATCCGGCCCGCCGGGCTGTTCGGCACGAAGGAGCTCGCCCGTGTCTGAGGTCCTCACCCACGACGAGGCGGGCAGCGCCTCCCGCCCCGCCCGCCGGCGCACGATCCGGCTCCCCGCGGTCCGGACCGCCGCCGGGACGGCCGGCGCCGTCCTGCTGCTCGCGCTGCCCTTCTACGTCGACCGCTTCTGGCTGCAGTCCGGACTGTTCGCGATGGCCGCCGCGATCGGCGCCATCGGCCTGAACCTCCTGACCGGCGCGACCGGACAGCTCTCCATGGGGCACGCCTTCTTCCTCGCGGTCGGCGCCTACGGGTACTGCGTGTTCGCCGCCGACGGGGGCGACGGTCTGACCGGGCTCGGACTGCCCGCCTGGCTCGCGGCCGTGCTCGCCGTGGCCGTCTCCGGGATCGCCGGAGGCCTGTTCAGTCCGATCGCGGGACGGCTGCGCGGCGCCTACCTCGGCATCGCCACGCTCGCCCTGATCTTCATCGGACAGCACGTCCTGTTCAACGCCCGGGATCTGACGGGCGGCTTCAACGGCCGCGACGTACCGCCGCTCAGCCTCTTCGGGCTCACCTTCGACGACCGCGAGCTGGTCGTCGCGAACGTGCCCTTCGGCTCGGCCGAGAAGCTCTGGTACGTGGGTCTGCTGCTGCTCCTCGGCTGCGGGCTGTTCGCCCGAGGGGTGCTGCGTGGCCGGCCCGGCCGGGCGATGAACGCGATCCGCGACCACCGGATCGCGGCCGGGGTGATCGGCGTGCCCGTCGCCCGGTACCGCGCCGGTGTCTTCGTCCTGTCCTCGATGTACGCGGGCCTGGCCGGGGTGCTGCTCGCCCTGGTCTTCCAGCGCACGGTGCCCGACTACTTCGGGATCACTCTCTCGCTCGACTATCTGGCCATGATCGTCATCGGCGGCCTCGGCTCGGTGGCCGGGGCGGTCGCCGGGGCCGTGTTCGTCTCGCTGCTGCCCCAGCTGCTGACCCGCTACAGCGACACCCTCCCCCTGGTCTCCGACCCGGGCATGGGCGGGATCGCGCCGGGTGAGGCGGCCCGGTACCTGTACGGCGCCGCTGTCGTGGCGGTGGTGCTTTTCCTTCCGGGCGGTCTGGTCAGGGTGGCCGCCCGGCTTCGCGCAACGCCCCGTCCCGGGGCCACTCCAGGGGAGGAACAATGAGAACGACACACACCGCGAGGCTGGCCGCGGGGGCGCTGGCCGCCCTGCTCGTGCTGGCCGGATGCAGCTCCAAGGCCAAGGACGACGACGGCGACAAGGGGGCCGCCGGCGGGGTGAAGACCGGCGAGGGGATCTCCGGGAAGACGATCAACCTCGGAGTGCTCACCGACATGAGCGGTGTCTACGCGACGCTCGGCAAGAGCGTCACCCAGGCCCAGCAGCTCTACGTGAAGCAGACCAACGCCGCCGGCGGTGTCTGCGGCTACAAGCTGGCGCTGACGGTCCGCGACCACGGCTACGACCCGCAGAAGGCCGTCTCCGGCTACACGGAGCTGGCACCGAAGGTGCTGGGCTTCACCCAGTTCATCGGCTCGCCGTTCGTCGCGGCCGTCAAGCAGCGCATCGACGGCCAGGACAAGGCCCTGGTCCTGCCGCAGGCCTGGTCGGCCACCCTGCTGGGCAGCCCGTACATCCGGCCCATCGGCTCCACGTACGACATCGAGACGATCAACGCGATCGACTTCCTGATGAAGGAGAAGGGCCTGAAGAAGGGCGACAGCATCGGCCATGTGTACTTCGAGGGCGACTACGGAGAGAACGCTCTGACGGGCTCCCGGTACATGGCGAAGCAGGCGGGTCTCAAGGTCGTCGAGCAGAAGATCAAACCCACGGACAACGACATGACCGGCCAGGTCGTCGCGCTGAAGAAGGCCGGGGTGAAGGCCATCGTGATCAGCGCGGGACCGCGGCAGGCGGCCTCGCTCGTCGGGGTCGCGGCGGCGGGCAAGTTCAATGTGCCGATCATCGGCAACAACTCGGCGTTCGCCCCGCAGCTCCTGGCCACCGCGGCGGCCCCGGCGCTGGAGGCGAACTACTACGTCGCGAACCCCTCGCTGCCGGTCGGCGCGGACACGCCGAAGGCGAAGAAGCTGGTCGCGGACTACAAGGCCGCCTATCCGAAGGACTCCCTGGACAACGGCGTGGTGGCGGGCTGGACGGCCGCGTCGGCGTTCGGCGAGGCGCTGAAGAAGGCCTGCGAGGCCAAGGACCTCACCCGCGAGGGCGTCGACAAGGCCCTCCTGACCATCAAGGGGTTCGACCCGGGCTTCGGCATCCCCCAGGACTTCACCGACCCGAAGTCGGCGTCGTCGAAGGAGAGCGTCATCCTCCAGCCCGACAAGAACGCCGTGGGCGGGATGAAGGTCGTCCGTGAGGCGGAGGCCTCGTCCGTCGCCCAGGGGTACACACCCGGCGCCTGATTCCGGCGCACGCCCGGCGCATGACCCACTGCGCTCCCGCGCGGGGGCGCACGGGAGCGCAGTCGGTCCGCACAGCGGAAGGGCCCCGAACCGTGTGGTTCGGGGCCCTTCCGTGTCGTACGGGGTGTTACGGGAGCTGTGCGGCTCGCGCCTCACGTCGGTTGCCCCGGAAGTTGTTCACCCGGCGGGCCGTGGCGAACAGCGGGATCACCGCGCCCATGACCAGCTGCAGCGCGCAGCCGGTCTGGAGGAGCAGCTGGCCGCCGGGGGCGTCGAACGCCCAGGCCGCCAGGAGCGCCATCGAGAGCACGATCCAGGAGAGCATCGCCACCGCGAGGCGGCCGCGCGGCTTGGGGTACTCGACCCGGCTCACCATCAGCCACGCGGTGCCCATGATCGCCATGAGCGTGGCGACGAAGGGCAGCTCCAGCAGGATGATCGAGACCACCGTCAGCGCGCCGAACGGGCTCGGCATGCCCTGGAAGGTGCCGTCCTTCACCGTGACGCAGGAGAATCTCGCGAGCCTCAGCACCACGGCCAGGAGCACCACGATCGCTCCGACCGCCGCCACCTTCTGGTAGGCGTCGTCCGCGACCATGCCGTAGACCAGCACGAAGTACGCCGGCGCGAGACCGAAGCTGATCAGGTCGGACAGGTTGTCCAGCTCGGCGCCCATGGGGGAGGAGCGCAGCTTGCGGGCCACCAGGCCGTCGAACAGGTCGAAGACCGCGGCGCAGAGCATGAGGATCACGGCCGTCGCGGCGGAGTGACGGGCCATGCCCGACTCGTCGCTGCCCGTGAGGTGCGGGATCAGGATGCCGGTGGTGGTGTAGTACACCGCCATGAATCCGCAGGTCGCGTTGCCCAGCGTCAGCGTGTCCGCTATCGAGAGGCGGAGCGAGAGAGGCATCTCCTCGTCGTCGTCCACCTCATCGGCCTCCGGCACCCAGCCGGCCTGTGTCTCGGGATCAATCACGGTCAATTCGAGTCACCCCAGCCACGGTCTTCTGACCGACCTCCACGTCGACCTCGACACCCTCGGGGAGGTAGATGTCCACGCGAGAGCCGAAGCGGATCAGGCCGATCCGGTCACCCTGCTCGACCTTCGTCCCCTGTGGGATGTAGGGCACGATGCGACGGGCGACGGCGCCGGCGATCTGGATCATCTCGATGTCACCGAGCTCGGTGTCGAAGTGCCAGACGACGCGCTCGTTGTTCTCGCTCTCCTTGTTGAACGCCGGGACGAACCCACCGGGGATGTGCTCGACCGACGTCACCGTGCCGGAGAGTGGCGCGCGGTTGACGTGGACGTTGAGCGGGCTCATGAAGATCGCGACGCGGGTGCGCCCGTCCTTCCACGGCATGATGCTCTGCACCACTCCGTCGGCGGGCGAGATGACCCGGCCCTGCGTGATCTCACGCTCGGGGTCGCGGAAGAACCACAGCATCCCGGCCGCGAGCGCGGTGGCGGGTACGGCCACGGCCTTGGCCGCGCCGGAACGGCGCGAACGGGCCAGGCTGAGTGCTGCGGTGGCAACGGTCGGGAGAAGCCACGGCGATGCTCCGCGCGCGAGGCGGACCCGGCCGCGAGGTGCAGAGGTTTGGCTGTGGGGCATGGATGACCTTCGTAGCGGATGATGCCGCGCTCGAACGGGGGACGGCGGCTTTCACGCGATCGTACCGGTCGCAGACCGCAACTGGGCAAGCCAAGATGCGGAGTCGACGGCTGAAGAGAGCTGACGGGGTGTGATCTTCTTCGCGAAGAAAACACCCCGAACCCGGACATCTAGCCCTGGAGTCGATACTCTTCGAGCAGTCGGCGCCCGATGATCATTTTCTGGATCTCGGCGGTACCCTCGCCGATCAGCAGCATCGGTGCCTCACGGTAGAGGCGCTCGATCTCGTACTCCTTGGAGAAGCCGTAGCCGCCGTGGATCCGGAAAGCATCTTCCACGACCTCTTTGCAGTACTCGGAGGCGAGGTACTTCGCCATCCCTGCTTCGAGGTCGTTTCGTTCCCCGGAGTCCTTTTTGCGAGCCGCGTTCACCATCATTGCATGGGCGGCCTCGACCTTGGTAGCCATCTCGGCCAACTTGAACTGGATCGCCTGGTGCTGGGCGATGGCTTTGCCGAAAGTGTGACGTTGCTGGGCATATGAGACGCCGAGCTCAAATGCACGCTGTGCGACGCCGCAGCCACGAGCCGCGACATTGACGCGGCCGACCTCGACTCCGTCCATCATTTGGTAAAACCCTCGGCCGGTGGTGCCGCCGAGGACCCGATTGGCCGGAATGCGCAGTCCGTCCATGATGAGTTCGGTGGTGTCGACCCCCTTGTAACCCATCTTGTCGATCTTCCCGGGGATGGTGAGGCCGGGACGGACCTCTCCGAAGCCGGGCTCCTTCTCCACGAGGAAGGTCGTCATCGACTTGTGGGGCGCCGTACCCTCGGGGTGTCCTTCGTCACTCCGGACGAGGACGGCCACCAGATTCGATGATCCACCGTTCGTCAGCCACATCTTCTGGCCGTTCAGGACGTACTCGTCGCCGTCCTTGACCGCCTTGGATGTGATCGCCGACACATCCGAGCCGAGCGCCGGCTCCGACATCGAGAAGGCGCCGCGCGTCTCACCGAGCGCCATGCGGGGCAGGAAGTAGTCCTTCTGCTCCTGCGTCCCGTGCTGCTTGAGCATGTACGCCACGATGAAGTGGGTGTTGATGATGCCGGAGACCGACATCCAGCCACGGGCGATCTCCTCGACGCACAGCGCGTACGTGAGGAGGGACTCGCCGAGACCGCCGTACTCCTCGGGGATCATCAGCCCGAAGAGGCCCAGCTCCTTGAGGCCGTCGACGATCGCTTGCGGGTACTCGTCGCGGTGCTCCAGCTCGGTGGCGACCGGGATGATCTCCTTGTCCACGAAATCGCGGACCGTGGAGAGGATCTCCCGCTGGACATCGGTCAGACCGGCGGTCTGGGCGAGTCGCGCCATGACTACTTCTCCGTCTTCTTCTCCGCCGGGGCGGTGAGTTCGGGCCGGCCGGGCTGCTCGCCGCCGCGCTCCTTGATGTACGTCTCGGTGGGGACCATCACCTTGCGGCGGAACACGCAGACCAGCGTGCCGTCCTGCTTGTAGCCCTTGGTCTCCACGTAGACGATCCCGCGGTCCGACTTGGACCGGGAGGGCGTCTTGTCGAGGACCGTGGTCTCGCCGTAGATCGTGTCGCCGTGGAAGGTCGGCGCCACGTGCTTCAGCGACTCGACCTCCAGGTTGGCGATCGCCTTGCCCGAGACGTCCGGCACGGACATGCCGAGGAGCAGCGAGTAGATGTAGTTGCCCACGACGACGTTCTTGCCGAAATCGGTCGTCTTCTCCGCATAGTTGCTGTCCATGTGGAGGGGGTGGTGGTTCATGGTCAGCAGACAGAAGAGGTGGTCGTCGTACTCCGTGACCGTCTTCCCGGGCCAGTGCTTGTAGACCGCCCCGACCTCGAACTCTTCGTAGGTGCGTCCGAACTGCATGGTGCTCAGGCCTCCGGGGCTTCGAACGAGGTGGTGCGCTGCATGCCGGCGGCCCGGCCCTTGCCCGAGATGACGAGCGCCATCTTGCGGCTGGCCTCGTCGATCATCTCGTCGCCGAGCATCGCGGAGCCCTTCTTGCCGCCCGCCTCGGACGTGTAGTAGTCGTACGCGTCCAGGATCAGCTCGGCGTGGTCGAAGTCCTCCTGCGAGGGGGAGAAGATCTCGTTGGAGGCCTCCACCTGACCCGGGTGCAGCACCCACTTGCCGTCGAAGCCGAGGGCGGCGGCGCGCTGGGCGACCGCGCGGTAGCCGTCGATGTTGCGGATCTGGAGGTAGGGACCGTCGATCGCCTGGAGGTTGTTGGCGCGCGCGGCCATCAGGATCTTCATCAGGATGTAGTGGTAGGCGTCCGCCGGGTAGCCGGGCGGCTGCTCACCCACGACCAGCGACTTCATGTTGATCGACGCCATGAAGTCGGCCGGGCCGAAGATGATCGTCTCCACGCGCTGCGAGGCCGTGGCGATCTCGTTGACGTTGTTCAGGCCCTGGGCGTTCTCGATCTGCGCCTCGATGCCGATCTTGCCGACCTCGAAGCCCATCGTCTTCTCGATCTGCGTCAGCAGCAGATCCAGCGCCACGACCTGCTGGGCCGTCTGGACCTTCGGCAGCATGATGCAGTCGAGGTTCTGGCCCGCGCCCTCGACGACCGTGACGACATCGCGGTACGTCCACTCGGTGGTCCAGTCGTTGACGCGCACGACCCGCGTCTTGCCGGTCCAGTCACCCTCGTTGAGGAACTTGACGATGGTGTGCCGGGCGTCGGGCTTGGCCAGCGGCGCGCACGCGTCCTCCAGGTCCAGGAAGACCTGGTCCGCGGGGAGCCCCTGGGCCTTCTCCAGGAAGCGGGGGTTGCTGCCCGGCACCGCCAGGCAGGAACGTCGCGGACGCAGACGGTTGACGGGCGTGGTCATGCGGGGACCTCCAGGGGGTCGAGCTTGTTCGCTTTCCGGATCTCGTCGACGATACGGCCGATGATTCCGGTGATGTCGAAGTCCTTCGGTGTGAAGACCGCGGCCACTCCCGCGGCCCGCAGCTGTTCGGCGTCGGCGTTCGGGATGATCCCGCCCGCGATCACCGGAATGTCGCCCGCGCCGGCCGCGCGCATCTTCTCCAGGACGTCCGGCACCAGCTGGGCGTGCGAGCCGGACAGGATGGACAGGCCGACGGCGTGCACGTCCTCGGCCACGGCCGCGTCCACGATCTGCTCCGGGGTGAGCCGGATGCCCTGGTAGACCACCTCGAACCCGGCGTCGCGGGCCCGCACGGCGATCTGCTCGGCGCCGTTGGAGTGCCCGTCCAGGCCCGGCTTGCCCACCAGGAACCGGAGGTTGCCGGCGCCGAGGTCCTTGGCGGTCAGCTCCACCTTGCGGCGCACCAGGGCGAGCGCGGTGCCCTCCTCGGCGGTGACCGCGACGGGCGCCGACGAGACACCGGTCGGGGCGCGGAACTCGCCGAACACCTCGCGCAGGGCCCCGGCCCACTCGCCGGTGGTGACACCGGCGCGGGCGCACTCCAGGGTGGCCTCCATGAGGTTGCCGGTGCCCTTCGCGGCCTCCTTCAGCCGTTCCAGCGCCTTGCACGGGCGCGGGTGGTTGAAGGGCGGCTGGTAGCGCGTGTCGCGCCAGGTCCCCAGCGCGGAGATCACCCGGGCCTCGACCGCGGGGTCGACCGTCATGATCGCCGCGTCCAGGTCGGCCGTGAGCGGGTTCGGCTCGGTCGACTGGAAGATGTTGACGCCGACGATCTTGTCGGTGCCGCCCTCGATGCGGCCCCGGCGCTCGGCGTGCGAGGAGACGAGCTGCGACTTCAGATAGCCCGACTCGACGGCGGCCATCGCGCCGCCCATCGCCTCGATCCGGTCGATCTCGGCCAGCGACTCCTCGACGAGGGCCGCCACCTTGGCCTCGATGACGTGCGAGCCCTCGAAGATGTCCTCGTACTCCAGCAGGTCGCTCTCGTGCGCCAGCACCTGCTGGATGCGCAGCGACCACTGCTGGTCCCACGGGCGGGGCAGGCCCAACGCCTCGTTCCAGGCGGGCAGTTGGACGGCACGCGCGCGGGCGTCCTTGGACAGGGTGACGGCCAGCATCTCCAGCACGATCCGCTGGACGTTGTTCTCCGGCTGCGCCTCGGTCAGACCGAGGGAGTTGACCTGGACGCCGTACCGGAAGCGCCGCTGCTTGGGGTCCTCGATGCCGTACCGCTCACGCGTGATCTTGTCCCAGATCCGCCCGAACGCCCGCATCTTGCACATCTCCTCGATGAAGCGGACACCCGCGTTCACGAAGAAGGAGATACGGGCCACGACCTCGCCCTTGCGGTCCTCGGCGATCTGCCCGGACGCGAACACCGCGTCCAGGACGGCGATCGCGGTGGACATCGCGTACGCGATCTCCTGGACCGGCGTGGCGCCCGCCTCCTGCAGGTGGTAGCTGCAGATGTTGATCGGGTTCCACTTGGGGATGTGGTTGACCGTGTACGTGATCATGTCCGTCGTGAGACGGAGGGAGGGCACCGGCGGGAAGACGTGCGTCCCCCGCGAGAGGTACTCCTTCACGATGTCGTTCTGGGTCGTCCCCTGGAGCTTGGTGATGTCGGCGCCCTGCTCCTCGGCGACGACCTGATAGAGCGCCAGCAGCCACATGGCGGTGGCGTTGATCGTCATCGAGGTGTTCATCTGCTCCAGGGGGATGTCCTGGAACAGCCGGCGCATGTCACCGAGGTGGGAGACCGGCACGCCGACCCGGCCGACCTCGCCGCGGGCGAGGATGTGGTCGGGGTCGTAGCCCGTCTGTGTCGGCAGGTCGAAGGCCACGGAGAGCCCTGTCTGCCCCTTGGCGAGGTTGCGCCGGTACAACTCGTTGGACGCCTCGGCCGTGGAGTGGCCGGCGTACGTCCGCATGAGCCACGGCCGGTCCTTCACCCTCTGCCCGTCGGCTGTCTGACGCTCTGTCATGGATGGACCTCAGACGTTCCGGAAGCGGTTGATGGCGTCGATGTGCTGGGCGCGCTTCTCCTGGTTGCGCACGCCCAGGCCCTCCTCGGGCGCCAGCGCGAGCACGCCGACCTTGCCCTGGTGGAGGTTGCGGTGCACGTCGTAGGCGGCCTGCCCGGTGTCCTCCAGGGAGTAGACCTTGGAGAGCGTCGGGTGGATCTTGCCCTTGGCGACGAGCCGGTTGGCCTCCCAGGCCTCGCGGTAGTTGGCGAAGTGCGAGCCGATGATCCGCTTCAGGGACATCCACAGGTAGCGGTTGTCGTACTCGTGCATGTAGCCCGAGGTCGAGGCGCAGGTGGTGATGGTGCCGCCCTTGCGGGTGACGTAGACCGAGGCGCCGAAGGTCTCGCGGCCCGGGTGCTCGAAGACGATGTCGATGTCCTCGCCGCCGGTGAACTCGCGGATGCGCTTGCCGAAGCGCTTCCACTCCTTCGGGTCCTGGGTGTGCTCGTCCTTCCAGAACTTGTAGCCCTCGGCGTTGCGGTCGATGATCGCCTCGGCGCCCATCGAGCGGCAGATGTCCGCCTTCTGCTCGCTGGAGACGACGCAGATCGGGTTGGCACCGCCGGCGAGCGCGAACTGCGTCGCGTACGAGCCGAGTCCACCGCTCGCGCCCCAGATCAGGACGTTGTCGCCCTGCTTCATGCCGGCGCCGTTGCGGGAGACGAGCTGCCGGTAGGCGGTGGAGTTCACCAGCCCGGGGGCGGCGGCCTCCTCCCAGCTCAGGTGGTCCGGCTTGGGCATCAGCTGGTTGGACTTGACGAGCGCGATCTCGGCGAGGCCGCCGAAGTTGGTCTCGAAGCCCCAGATGCGCTGCTCGGGGTCGAGCATCGTGTCGTTGTGGCCGTCGGAGGACTCCAGCTCGACGGACAGACAGTGCGCGACGACCTCGTCGCCGGGCTTCCAGGAGTTGACTCCCGGGCCGGTGCGCAGGACGACGCCCGCGAGGTCCGAACCGATGATGTGGTACGGCAGGTCGTGGCGCTTGCTGAGATCGCTGAGCCGCCCGTAGCGCTCCAGGAAGTTGAAGGTCGACACCGGCTCGAAGATCGAGGTCCAGACCGAGTTGTAGTTCACGGAGGAGGCCATCACGGCGACCAGGGCCTCGCCCGGGCCGAGTTCCGGCACCGGCACGTCGTCCAGGTGGATCGACTTGCGGGGGTCCTTGTCGCGGCTGCTGAGCCCGGCGAACATCTCCGCCTCGTCCTTGTGCACGGTGATCGCGCGGTAGGAGTCGGGGAGCGGAAGTGCGGCGAAGTCGGCGGACGTGGCCGTCTGCGACTGAATCGCGTCCAGGATTTCCTTCACGGTGTTGCCTCCGGCGATGCGCGTTCTGAGGGGGAACGCTGAGGGTTACGTCGGTGCTGCTGAGGGGTGTGCCGTCGGTTCGGCGGAGGTGGTGCTGGCGGCGCTGTGGTTGGCGCGGGAGGTTGCCTGTGACGCAGGCGTCCGGGCGCGCAGGCCCATGGGGCTTGCGGGGACAGCCGGCGTACGAATGGTCTCTGCACGCCGGCCGCCCGGACTCCTTCAACGTATGGCACGCCGTGTCACCTGACAAGGCACGGAGTGCCAGAAGTTGCGCTCAGGTGAAATCTTTACGTAACAAGTGAGCGATGATCGATCAAATCGGGGTGTAAAGCACTCAAAACAGGGCACAAAAAACGCCGGACGCGCTCGAAGTGAGCGTGTCCGGCGCGTGGTCGGAGAAAGTGGGCCGTCGGTGTACGGCGGGTCGCTACGACCGTTCCTTGAGAGCCTGCTCGATGGTGCGCATCACCTGGTCCAGCGGTGCGTCGACACGGGCGACGGTCACCAGGACGTCCCCCTCGGTGAAGGACGACGCCGGCGCCTGTCGCGGCGCGGTCTCCCGTCCCGCGCCGATCCCGGTGCCGAAGGTCTTGCGGACGATCGCGAAGGCGTGGTCCAGCTGGGACTCCACGTCGCCCTGGCCGCCGGCCCGCAGCCACCGCCGCAGGACGTGGTTGTGGGCCGTGACCACGGCCGACGCGGCGACCTCGGCGAGCAGCGGATCGTCGTTGGCGTCGTCGTCGTGCGCGTGCTCGTCGAAATGGCCCAGCAGATAGCGTGTGAAGAGCCGCTCGTAGCGGGCCACCGAGGCGATCTCCGCCTCGCGCAGCGTCGGCACCTCGCGCGTCAGCTTGTAGCGGGAGACGGAGATCTCCGGCTGGGCCGCGTACATCTTCATGACTTCCTTGATGCCGCGGCACACGGTGTCGAGCGGATGTTCGTGCGGGGGCGCCGCGTTCAGTACCGCCTCGGCCCGGATCAGGGTGTCGTCGTGATCGGGGAAGATCGCCTCTTCCTTGGAACGGAAGTGGCGGAAGAACGTACGGCGGGCCACTCCGGCCTGGGCCGCGATCTCGTCGACGGTGGTCGCCTCGTACCCCTTGGCGGCGAACAGCTCCATGGCCGCGGCCGCCAGTTCCCGGCGCATCTTGAGGCGTTGGGCCGCCGCGCGACTGCCCGCGGCGCTCTCCGGCGCGTCGGGCGTGGCTGGTGTACGTGAGGACTTGGCGGGCTGGGGCATGCCCCGAACGTACTGCATGTGCGCAGGAGAGCGCGCATGTCCGGGGATCCCCCCGCCCTGGAAGGGCGGGGGGTGTCCGGCGGGGCCCAGCAGTCCGCCCCAGTCGGCGTCGTCCGCGAACCAGTCGCCCGGACGCTCAGCGGCGGGCATATTCGCGGAAGCCGCGGCCCGTCTTGCGGCCGAGGCAGCCCGCGGCCACCAGGTGCTCCAGAAGCGGAGCGGGGGCGAGTCCCGGGTCCCGGAACTCGCGGTGCAGGACCTTCTCGATGGCCAGCGAGACATCGAGACCGACCACGTCGAGCAGCTCGAAGGGCCCCATCGGGTAGCCGCCGCCCAGCTTCATCGCCGCGTCGATGTCGTCCAGCGAGGCGTAGTGCTCCTGCACCATCTTGATCGCGTTGTTCAGGTACGGGAACAGCAGCGCGTTCACGATGAAGCCGGCCCGGTCACCGCAGTCCACCGGGTGCTTGCGGATCTTGGCGCAGACCTCGCGCACCGTGGCGTGCACGTCGTCCGCGGTCAGCACGGTCCGCACGACCTCGACGAGCTTCATCGCCGGGGCCGGGTTGAAGAAGTGCATGCCGATGACGTCCTGCGGGCGCGAGGTGGCGCGGGCGCAGGCGACGACGGGCAGCGAGGAGGTGGTGGTGGCGAGGATCGCGCCGGGCTTGCAGACCTTGTCGAACGTGCCGAACAGCTGCTGCTTGACCTCCAGGTCCTCGGCGACCGCCTCCAGTGCCAGGTCCACGTCGGCGAAGTCGTCGTAGCTGCCGGTCGGCGTGATCAGCTCCAGGGTCCGCGCCGCCGCCTCGGCCGTCATCCGGCCCTTGTCGACAGAGCGGTTGAGCGACTTGCCGATACGGGCCTTCGCGGTCTGTGCCTTCTCCTCCGTACGGGCGGCGAGGACGACCTCGTACCCGGCCTTGGCGAAGACCTCGGCGATCCCGGAGGCCATGGTGCCGGAGCCGGCCACACCCACCGAACGGACCGTACACCCCTCCGCCAGGACGGCACCCTCCAGCGGCGTCAGCGCGTCCCGCACGACGGCGTCGCTGCCCGGGGCCTCGTACGAGTAGAAGCCGCGACCGGACTTGCGACCGGTCAGGCCCGCCTCGCTGAGCTGCTTGAGGATGGGCGCGGGGGCGTGCAGCCGGTCGCGCGACTCGGAGTACATCGCCTCCAGGACGGTCCGCGCGGTGTCCACGCCGATCAGGTCGAGCAGCGCGAGCGGGCCCATGGGCAGTCCGCAGCCGAGCTTCATCGCCGCGTCGATGTCCTCGCGGGAGGCGTACTTCGCCTCGTACATCGCGGCCGCCTGGTTGAGGTAGCCGAAGAGCAGCCCGTCGGCGACGAAACCGGGGCGGTCGCCCACCGCGACGGGCTCCTTCCCGAGTTCCAGCGCCAGGTCGGTGACCGCGGCCACGGCCGTCGGCGCGGTCAGCACCGAGGAGACGACCTCGACGAGCTTCATCGCGGGCGCCGGGTTGAAGAAGTGCAGGCCGAGCACGCGCTCGGGGTGGGCCGAGTCGGCGGCCAGACGCGTCACGGACAGGGCGTTGGTGCCCGTCGCGAGGATCGCCTCGCGGCGCACGATGCCGTCGAGCGCCCGGAAGACCTGCTGCTTGATGTCGTACGACTCCGGGGTCACCTCGATGACGAGGTCGGCGTCGGCGGCGGCCGCGAGGTCGGTGAAGGTACGGAAGCGGGCGAGGGCGTCGGTGCGCTCCGCGTCGCTCATGTGCTCGCGTCGCACGGCGCGGGCGGTGGAGGCTTCGAGGGTGGCCACGGCCTGGGCGGCCGCGGCCTCGCTGATGTCGATGCCGATCACGTCACGGCCGGCCCGGGTCAGGACTTCGGCGATGCCGGTGCCCATGGTGCCGAGGCCGACGACGGCGACGGTCTTCAGCGGGGACAGAGGGGTGTCGGACAGGGGAGTGGCCATCGCGGGACTCCAGAAAGTGGTGACGACTGAGGAGCGCACGCGGGTACGCCGACAGGCGCACACCGTGCGGAGGTTGCGGGTGTTTCCGGGCTGACGAGCGCACACGCCCGGTGCCGTCCCGGAGCGCCGGAGAACGGGCGCCCATGGGCGGTGAAAGCCGACCGGCCCTGTCCCGGAGCCATGTCGTACTGAGGTACCTGAAGTACCGAACCGACTGCTCTCACGGTGGCTGCGTCACCAGGCCACCGAGAGGTGAGACACGAGTGGGTAACTCGCTCGTCTGAGCTTAACCCGCCGGTAACGAGCACGCCAGTCCCCGACTTTGTGATGTACGTCCCCGCACCTCATGGGCCTGCCTAAGCTCGGCCCATGGACGAAGCGTTGCGATCACTCACGGAGCGTCTACGCGCCGAGGCCGGGGCCTCGGCCTCGGCGGCCTACGAACGTCTGGCGCGGACGGCGGACCCCGACGTGCTGGCCGCGATGCTGACCGAGCCCGGACAGCCGCTCTGGGCACGGGAGTTGGTCGCCTTCCGGCTCGGCACGGCAGGGGACCGGCGGGCCTTCGAAGCGCTCGTCCTGCTGCTCAACCACCGTGATCCGCAACGCTGCGCGTCCGCCGCCCATGCCCTGGCCCGGCTCGGCGACCCGCGCACGGCCCGTGCCGCCGCGGCGCTCGCCACCAACGAGCTGCGGGTCGCGTACGCGCTCCAGCCCGTACGGCTCCTGGTCGAACTGCGCGCGCCCGAGGCGGTACCCGCGCTGATCACCACCCTGGAGCGCAGGCTGCGCCCGCACGACCCCTACCGCAAGGTCGCCCTCGCGTGCGCGGAAGGTCTGGGTGTCCTGGGTGACGCCCGCGCCAGAAGGGTCCTGAACGAGGCGCTGGCCCATCCGGCGCTCGCGGAGACGGCCGTGCGCGCGCTGACCCGGCTGCCCGAGGACCGGGTCTAGGGTTCGCGCCTGTCAGTGCCTGTGCCTGTGCGTGGGTCTGGGCGTGGGTTTGGGTCCGGGCGGACCGGTGCAGGCGTACGCGGTCCGGCCCGCCTGCGTCAGTCCCGGCCGGCGCCGGTCAGTACGCGGGCGTAGCGCACCTCGGGCACCGCGACCCCGGCCGCCTCGAAGGGCTCCTCGGCGCCGTCGGGGCCGAAGCCGGCTCTTTCGTAGAAGCGGCGGGCCGCGGTGTTCTCCTTGAGGACCCACAGCAGCATGCGTTCGTGCCCGGCCGCCGCGCAGCGGTCCGCGGACTCCCGCAGCAGGGCTTGGCCGACCCCCTGGCCCAGCACATCGGGGTGTACGTAGATGGCGTACAACTCGACTTCCCCGGGCCCCGCTTCGCTGTCCCGGTGCGGTCCGTGGCAGGCCCAGCCGACCACGGATCCGTCGCGCTCCGCGACCAGGTTCACGACGCTGCCGTCGCCCTGTCCGAGGTGGCGGCGCCGGCGCGCCGCGTCCTCGGCCACGCTGAGTCCGTCCAGGTACGGCTGCGGTATCAGGCCCTTGTACGCGACCTGCCAGCCGCGCACCCGGATCTCCGCCACGCGCGGACAGTCGTCGAGCGTCATCTCGCGGACCTGCAGCCCGCCGGGGGCGGAGATGGGTGTCGGATCGTCCATGGGTCCATGGTGGACCATGGGTCCGACACCGCCCCCGACGGGCGTCCGCGCGGGCGAGGTTCAGCCTCGGCGGCCGAGGAGTCCGTGCAGCGTCGCGCCCCGTGACGAGGAGGACGCGGCCTTCGCGGTCAGCGGCTTCGGATCGGGCAGCGTCTCGCACACCGCGTCGGCCTCGCCACTGCCGTGCGGCACCTTGCCGCCGGCCAGATAGGCCGACAGGTACTTGTCCAGGCAGGCGTTGCCGCTCAGCGTGATGCCGTGGTTGCCTCCGCCCTGCTCGACCACCAGGCTGGAGCCGCGCAGCTGGTGATGGACGGTCACCCCTCCCTCGTAGGGAGTGGCCGCGTCGTCGGTCGCCTGGAAGAGCAGCGTCGGCGGCAGACGGCGGTTGGAGATGTCCACCGGCCGGAGCGAGCCGGTGGGCCAGAACGCGCACGGCGCGTTGTACCAGGCGTTGTTCCAGGCCATGAACGGCGCCTTGCCGTACACCGCCCAGTTGTCCCGGCGCCACTGGCGCCAGTCGCGCGGCCAGGACGCGTCACGGCACTGGACCGCCGTGTAGACGCTGTAGCCGTTGTCGCCCGCGGCGTCCACGGCCCCGAAGTTCTCGTACGCCTCCACGAGCGCGTCCGAGTTCTTGCTGTTCGCATAGGAAGCGAACGCCTCGGCGAGGTAGGGCCAGTAGCCGTTGTAGTAGCCGCCCGGGATGAAGGTGTCCTCCAGCTCGGAGGCGCCCACCTTCTTCTGCGCGGGTTCCTTGGCGAGCGCCGCGCGCATCGCGTACCACTTGGCCTCGACCTCGGCCGGGTCGGTGCCGAGCTTGTAGGCCGCGTCGTTCTTGGCGACCCACGCCAGGAACGCCAGGTGGCGGTCGTTGAAGGCGTAGTCCTGGCTGAGGTTGTCGTCGTACCACACCCCGGTGGGGTCGACGATGGAGTCGAGGACCAGCCGGCGGACCCGCTGCGGATACAGCTTGGCGTACACGGCTCCCAGGTAGGTGCCGTACGAGTAGCCGAAGTAGTTGATCTTCTTGGCGCCCAGGGCCGCGCGGATCGCGTCCATGTCACGGACCGCGCTCACCGTGTCGAGGTACGGCAGCAGCTTCGCGTACTTCGTGCCGCACGCCTCGGCGAAGGTCCTGGCGCGGGCGAGGTTGGCCTTCTCGAGGGCCCTGGTGCTCGGCACGGTGTCGGGGCGGACGGGCTTGAAGTGCCCCGGCTCGCAGTCGATCGCGGGCTTGCTCCTGCCGACACCGCGCGGGTCGAAGCCGATGACGTCGTACTGAGCCGCCACGGCCTTGGGCAGCGCGGAGGCGACGAACCCGGCCAGCGTCAGTCCGCTGCCGCCGGGACCGCCCGGGTTCACCAGCAGCGGCCCCTGGTACGTCTTCGCGGTGTGCGGGACGCGGGACAGAGCGAGGGTGATCCGCTCGCTGTAGGGGTTCGTGTGGTCCAGCGGCACCTTCACGGACGCGCACTGGAGCGTCGGATAGTTGCTGGTGCCGCACTTCTTCCAGACGGGTTTCGCGGTCCGGGCGGTGCGCGGTGCGGCGGCGGAGCCGGTGCTCGCCTCGGCGGGGATCGACGTGATCATCCCGGCCAGCACGACGGCCGCCCCGCACAGAGCGGCTGCGCGTTTTTTCACAAGGCCTCCCAGGACGGAGGATTCTGAGCCGTGCACGCCACGGCCTTCGCCGTATCGTGCCGGACAGGGGTCCTGGAAGAACGTGTTCCGGTGAGACTCGACCCGATTGGATCGCGGGATGCGCTCGGATGCCGTCACGAGTCGCATCCCGGGCCTTCAGGGAGGCGGTCTCGCGGAAGCGCGGGACAAGCCGTTGTGACGGGTCGTCATCGGCCTTCAGAGCAGCGTCAGCTGCGTCGGTCCCGGCGCGGCGGACGTCGGGGCGGCGGGCGCCGGGGCGGCCGTGGGCTCGGGAAGGGTGATCCGGCGCGGCATGCCCGCGCGCGCGGGGCCGATGCCGTACTCCTGTGCCAGCTCGTGCACCTGACGGGTGATCCGGCGCTGATACCACTTCGGGGCGTAGGCGCCCTCCGCGTACAGCCGCTCGTAGCGCCGTACGAGGTGCGGGTGGTGGTGTTCCAGCCAGGCCATGAACCACTCCCGGGCGCCGGGCCGCAGATGCAGCACCAGCGGGGTCACCGAGGTGGCCCCGGACGCCGCGACGGCCTGGACGGTGGCGCGCAGCTGGGCGGGGTGGTCGCCGAGGAAGGGGATCACGGGGGCCATGAGGACGCCGCAGCCGATGCCGTGGTCCGTCAGGGCGCGGACGACGTCCAGGCGGCGCTCGGGGGCCGGTGTGCCCGGCTCCACGGTGCGCCACAGCTCGGTGTCGGTGAAACCCACGGAGACCGAGATCCCGACGTCGGTGACCTCCGACGCCTGCTTCAGCAGGTCGAGGTCGCGCAGGATGAGCGTGCCCTTCGTCAGGATCGAGAAGGGGTTCGCGTGGTCGCGCAGGGCCGCGATGATGCCCGGCATGAGCCGGTAGCGGCCCTCCGCGCGCTGGTAGCAGTCGACGTTGGTGCCCATGGCGATGTGCTCGCCGTGCCAGCGGCTCGAGGCGAGCTGGCGGCGCAGCAGCTCCGGCGCGTTGACCTTCACCACGATCTGCGAGTCGAACCCGAGTCCGGTGTCGAGGTCCAGATAGCTGTGCGTCTTGCGGGCGAAACAGTAGACACAGGCGTGTGAGCAGCCCCGATAGGGGTTGACCGTCCACTCGAACGGCATGCGGGAGGCCCCCGGCACCCGGTTCACGATCGAGCGTGCCCGGACCTCGTGGAACGTGATCCCTCTGAACTCGGGCGAGTCGAACGTCCTTGTCGTGACCGCGTCCGCGCCGAACAGAGCGGCGTCCAGGGCGGGGCCCCCGGCGGGGTCCGCTGTCAGGTTCTCCCAGCGCATGGCGCCTCCTAGGTAGCACTGGACAGAGAATAGAACACATGTTCCCTTGATCGTGCGACCTGATTCCCGTGTCGCCCCGCCGGCGCCGCCCGCGTCCACGGGCACCCCGATTTGGGGGGCCGGGGCGCCGGGTGGTTGGCTGGCCGCACACCCCGAGGAACCAAGTGCTGGAGGAAGTGCCATGGCGCAGGTCGAGGCGACGACGGAGCGGGTCATCGCGGCGGACGCGGAGGCGGTGTTCGAGGCCCTGGCCGACTACAACGGCACGCGGCCCAAGCTGCTGCCCGAGCACTTCAGCGAGTACGAGGTGCGCGAGGGCGGCGACGGCGAGGGCACCCTCGTCCACTGGAAGCTCCAGGCCACCAGCAAGCGCGTCCGTGACTGCCTGCTCGAGGTGAGCGAGCCCACCGACGGCGAGCTCGTCGAGAAGGACCGCAACTCCTCCATGGTCACCACCTGGCGGGTCACCCCGGCCGGCGAGGGGAAGTCGCGCGTGGTGGTCACCAGCGTCTGGAACGGCGCGGGCGGCATCGGTGGCTTCTTCGAGCGGACCTTCGCGCCCAAGGGCCTCGGCCGCATCTACGACGCCGTGCTCGCCAACCTGGCGACGCAGACCGAGAAGTGACCCCGCCCTCCGGGACGCGCACGGCTCCCGGAGGCCCAGGTACGGCCGCCGGACGGTGACTTGACGGCCGCGGCCGTCAAGAGGCCGTCCCCGAAAGCGTGTTGTGCTCTCACCGTTTCGGGTGGAAGTCCCTCCCGCTCGGTGATATGCCGTAACTCGTCATGCTTGCCGGAAGTTGTCGCGATTGGCGGCAATTGTGCGGCGGGTGTGACGAGGGGAGCGGATACGTGGGCGGGATCACTCAGGTGCGGGACGAACCGGCCGTCGCACCCGCGCGAAACCCCGTTCCGAGGGCCGCCGAACCCGTCGGGCCGACCCCGCGACAGGTGCGGCTGATCTTCTGCGGACTGATCCCCGCCCTGCTCCTCGCCGCTCTCGAGCAGATGATCGTGGCCACCGCGCTCCCGAGGATCGTCGGAGAACTGCACGGCCTCGACAGGATGTCCTGGGCGATCACCGCCTACCTGCTCACCTCCACCGTCGGACTCCCCGTCTACGGCAAGCTCGGCGACCTCTACGGCCGCAAGGGCGTCTTCCAGTTCGCCATCGCCGTCTTCGTCATCGGCTCCGCGCTCGCCGGACGGGCGGGGACCATGGACCAGCTGATCGCCTTCCGCGCGGTCCAGGGCGTCGGCGCCGGAGGCCTCATGATCGGCGTGCAGGCGATCATCGCGGACATCGTGCCGCCGCGGCAGCGGGGCCGGTTCATGGGGCTGATCGGCGCCGCGTTCGGTCTCGCCTCGGTCGCGGGCCCCCTGCTGGGCGGCTACTTCACCGACCAACTGTCCTGGCGGTGGTGCTTCTACGTCAACGTGCCCTTCGGGCTGCTCACCCTGGCCGTCGTCACCGTCGTCCTGAAGCTGCCGAAGCCCGCCGTCCGGGGACGCGTCGACGTCCTCGGAGTGGTGCTCCTCGCCACCGCCTCGACCTGCCTGGTCCTGCTGACCAGTTGGGGCGGCACCGAGTACGCCTGGAGCTCACGGGTCGTCCTCGCCCTCGCGGCGGGGGCGGTCGTCACGACGGCGCTCTTCCTCGTCGTCGAACGCTTCGCGGTCGACCCCCTCATCCCGCTGCGGCTGTTCAGGGATCCCGTCTTCAACGTCACCGCGCTCGTCGGTCTGGTCGTCGGGGCCGCGCTCTTCGGGGCAGTCGGCTACCTCCCCACCTTCCTGCAGATGGCGGACGGCGCCGGCGCCACGGAGTCCGGACTCCTGATGCTTCCGATGATGGGCGGCATCGTCGTCGCCTCCGTCGTCTCCGGGCAGCTCGTCAGCCGTACCGGCCGCTACAAGGTCTTCCCGGTCCTCGGCTGCGCCCTGTCCGCCGTCGGCATGTGGCTGCTCTCCCGCCTCGACGCCGGAACCCCCCGGCTGCACTACAGCGTCTGGATGGCGGTCCTCGGCGTCGGTATCGGCATGGTGATGCCGGTGCTGGTGGTCGCCGTGCAGAACTCCGTACGCCCCGCCGACCTCGGCACCGCGACCAGCGCCAACACCTACTTCCGCCAGATCGGCGGCAGCGT
Source organism: Streptomyces sp. NBC_00386 (assembly GCF_036063235.1). Classification (NCBI taxonomy): domain Bacteria; kingdom Bacillati; phylum Actinomycetota; class Actinomycetes; order Kitasatosporales; family Streptomycetaceae; genus Streptomyces; species Streptomyces sp. NBC_00386. The sequence goes on along the minus strand of NZ_CP107950.1, from coordinate 2,053,607 downwards.
CGGGGCCGCCGTCTTCGGCACCCTCTTCGCCGGCCGGCTCGCCGACGCGCTCGCCGACCGCCTTCCCGCGCGCGCGGGCGAGAAGGCCCCGGACCCCGAGTCCATCACCCCGCAGCTCGTCCACGCGATGCCCGCGGCCCTGCGCGACCGGTACATCGGCGCCTACGCGGACGCCATGCCGCGGATCTTCCTCTACCTCGTGCCGGTACTCGTCCTCGGCCTGCTCATCGCCTTCTTCCTCAAGGAGAAACCGCTGGTGACCCACAACGCATCCACCGCCGACCCGGAATCCGCGCGGACGAACGACCGTGTTCCGAGGGCCCGTTCGGGGTACGCCGCCGGGATCCCCGTCTGCGGCACGGTGCAGCACCCCGACGGCACCGCCGTGGCGCGCGCCGCGCTCACCCTCATCGACATCGGCGGACAGCAGATCGGGCGGGGCGCCAGCGGGGACGACGGCCGCTACGCGCTGTCCACGCCCGGGGAGGGCTCGTACGTACTGATCGCCGCCGCCGGGGGCCACCAGCCGCAGGCCGTCTCGGTGACGGTCGGCGAACGGCCGGTGGAACTCGACGTCGTGCTGGGCGGCGCGGGACGGCTCACCGGCAGCGTGCTGACCGCCGACGGCACCCCCGTGCGGGAGGCCGCGGTCACCCTCACCAACGCGCACGGCGAGGTGGTCGCCACCACGCGCAGCGGACGCGAGGGCGGCTACGTCATCACGGAACTGGTGGCCGGCGAGTACACCCTCGCCGCCGGCGCGCCCGCGTTCCGCCCGGCCGCGCTCCCGGTGACCGTCCAGGCGGCCCGGGAGACCCGCCAGGACGTCGAACTCGCCGGTGGCGCCGTGCTGCGCGGCACCGTCCGGGCGGTCGGCGGACGGCCCGTGGAGGACGCGCGCGTGACGCTGCTGGACGCGGCGGGCAACGTGGTCGACACCCTCACCACCGGCCCCGACGGGACGTTCCGGTTCATCGATCTGTCGTCGGGCGAGTACACCGTCATCGCGGCGGGCTATCCGCCCGTGGCCACCGTGCTCCAGGTCTCCGGAGGCGACCGCACGGAACGCGACCTGCACGTGGGCCACGAGGACTGACGCGCACGCACGCGCGGACCGGGCCCGACAGGCGCCCCGGGAGGCGCGCCGCGCGCCGGAGCCGCCCCCGCCGAGGTCAATTCCCGCGTTGCCACACATCGCGACGGACCGCCGCCGTACGGTAGTGGAGGCGGCACAGATCTTGCGGAGCCGTGGGGAGAGAGGGCCTGGGCCATGGACCATGGCACCGAAGCCGGCACAGCTCCGAGCCCTGGGGCCGGGAACGGCGCGACGGACCACGCGGACGCCGGTCGCATCCCGCTGGCCGTGGTGGTCGTGGACCGCGACGGGCTCGTCTCACACTGGAGCAGCGGCGCGCGGCGAATGTTCGGCGTCCCCAGGGAAGAAGCTCTGGGCCGCCAGGCGGTGGACCTGCTCCCGGTCTCCGGCGCGCTCCCCGAGGACGCGGGCGCGACCCCCTTCGGCAGCCGTGCCACGTACGACGGACTCGGGCCCGGCCTGGAGTCCTCCCTGGACGGGCATCTCTCGTATCCCGCCGCCGGACGCGCCCGGCTCACCGCGGCCGGTCCCGAGCGGATCGACGTCCTGTGGTGGGCCTACCCGCTGGTGGGTCCCGGCCCGGAGCGGCTGCTCGTGCTCGCCGCCGACGCCGCCGCGACGCGGCACGAGGACGACGACGTCTCCTTCGAGCGCATCGCGCCAGGCTTCGCGCTGCACACCGACTTCCCCGGCGCCGAGGAACTGGCCCGCCGGCTCCCCGACATCCTGCCCAGCATGAGCGTCGGCGACAGCGCCCGCATCGTCTCGCAGGTTCTGGAACTGGGATATCCCGTCCTGGAGTTCAGCCAGAACGACCGAGTGCCCGTCACCCCCGACTGGGGCGTGCCCAGGCGCGCGGAACGCAAGGCGCGCCGCGAGCGGGCGGCCAGGGCCGAGGCCCGCGGAGCGCCCCTGCCGGGGGACCTCACGGACGACGAGGGAGAGGACCTCGAGTACGTCGCCGTCCGGGAGCGCCTGGAATTCCTGAACGAGGTCAGCGGGCGCATCGGAACCTCCCTCGACCTGTCGCGCACCATCGTGGAGGTCAGCCGGGCCGTCGTGCCGCGCTTCACGGACGTGGCGGGCACCTATCTGCGTGAGCAGGTCGTCGCCGGTGAGGGCTTCCCCGACGGCGTGCCCGACACGACCACCATGTGGCACCGGGTCGCCCTGGAGCACACGGACGAGCCGGGCCGCTGGGACGACGTCGTGCCGGTCGGCGAGGCCATGCCCTTCCCGGCGCACACCCCGTTCTTCCAGTGCATGACCACCGGTGAGCCCGTCCTGGTGCCGCGCATCAGCGAGCAGATGGGGCACATGATCGCCGCGCAGTTCGAGAAGCGCGACATCAGGCCGCTCATCACCAACCGCTCCATGCTGGTCGTGCCCCTCAAGGCCCGGAACGTGGTGCTCGGGTTCATGATCCTGCTGCGGCACCCCGAGCGCGTCGAGTTCAACGACATGGACCGGGTCACCGGCGCCGAACTGGCCGCCCGCGCGGGCCTGGTGCTGGACAACGCGCGTATGTACACCTATCAGGAGAGCGTCGCCGAGACCCTCCAGGACAGCATGCTGCCGACCATTGAACCCCGCATGGCCGGCTGCGACATCGCCACCCGCTATCTGCCGGGAACGCTCCTCGGACGCGTCGGCGGCGACTGGTTCGACTCGGTGAAGCTGCCCGGCTCGCGCACCGCCCTGGTCGTCGGGGACGTCATGGGCCACGGTCTCAACTCCGCCGCGATGATGGGCCAGTTGCGCACCGCCGTACAGACCATGGCCGCCCTCGACCTGCCGCCCGCCCAGCTCCTGCGCAACCTGGACGACCTCGCCCAGCGCCTCGGCGACACCTACCTCGCGACCTGCCTGTACGCCGTCTACGACCCGATCGCCGGCCTGCTGCACCTCGCCAACGCCGGCCATATCCCGCCGGTCCTGGTCCGCGCCGCGGACGGCCGCAGCGAGCTGCTCGACCTGCCGACCGGAGCGCCCATCGGGGTCGGCGGAGTGCCCTTCGAAGCGGTCCGCGTGCGGGTGCGGCCCGGCGACCGGCTCGTGATGTGCACCGACGGGCTGGTCGAGGTCCGCGGCGAGGACATCGGTGTCGGCCTGGCCACCCTCTGCGAGTCCGCCGCACACCCGGCCGCTTCCATGGACCACGCCTGCGACACCATCATCCGCGCGCTCAACACCCGCGGCGGGCGCAAGGACGACGTCGCCCTGCTGATGGCCCGGCTCAACGGGATCGCGCCCGAGGACGTCGCCGAATGGCACCTGGCGTTCGACCCGGTGGAGGTCGGCAGAGCACGCGCCGTGGTCCGCGAACAGCTTCACGAGTGGGGCCTGGCGGGCCTCGCCGACAACGCCGAGCTGATGGTCGGCGAGCTCGTCACCAACGCCGTACGCCACGCGCAGAGCCGCCGGATCGAGCTGCGGCTCGTTCGCGGCGACACCCTGCTCTGCGAGGTGGACGACGACGACCACACGCTCCCGGTCCTGCTCAGCGCGGGGCCCGGAGACGAGTACGGACGCGGGCTCAGGCTCGTCAGCGCGCTGTCCCGCGAGTGGGGCGCCAGCCGCACCGGCGCGGGCAAGACCGCGTGGTTCGAACTGACGCTTCCCCGCGGCTGATCCGTCCGCGCGGCGCACCGCACGCCCGGGCGGCTCCGGCGCGCGAGGGCGTACGGGGTTCGAATGAGAGGTGAAGGAATGCGCCGGCGGCTTGTCGCCGCAGGCAGGGCGCGATAGACCGATCAGGCCCGCCGGGTCCCGGCGGGCGCGGTCGCGACCCCGGGAGCGGGCATGAGCGTGAGCAGTCGGTACCGAGGGGCCTGGGAGGGCTTCTGGAGCGAGGCCCCCGGCGGACAGGGCGGGGTCCTGTGGGACGCCGAGCCCGCGCTCACGGCCGCGGTCCACCTCGCCCACTTCGAGCCGTACCTGACGGCACCCGACCTGCCCCTGGTGGACCTCGGCTGCGGCAACGGCACCCAGACCCGCTTCCTGTCCGACCGGTTCCCGCAGGTCGTCGGCACCGACCTCGTGTCCGCGGCGCTCGACCACGCCCGCGCCGCCGATCCGGCGGGCCGGGCCCGGTACCGCCTGCTCGACGCGGCGGACAAGGCCGAGACCGAGGCGCTGCACGCGGAGCTCGGCGACGCCAACGTCTACATGCGCGGTGTGCTCCACCAGTCCGAGCCGGACGACCGGCAGCCCCTCGCGGACGGCCTGGCCACCCTCGCGGGCGACCTGGGCCGGGTCTTCCTGGTCGAGCTCGCCCAGGCCGCCGGTCCGATCCTGCGCGCCCTGGCGCAGAGCCCGGACGGCCCTCCGGCCAAGCTGGCCCCGATGTTCCGGCACGGCATCGCCCCGGGCGAGGTCGCGGACGCCGCGGTCCCCGAGTACCTGCGCCAGGCCGGCCTCACCGTCCTCGCGAGCGGTGAACTCCCGCTCTTCACGACCGAGCACACGTCCGACGGCGCCCTCATCGACCTTCCGTCGCGGTGGCTGGTGGCTGGACGCCCCGGGTGACACCGGTGGCCCGGACCGGGAAGAGTTGTCCACAGGCTCTGCCGGGTCCGGGCCGAAGCGCGTACGGTTTCGGCATGAAGATCCTCATCAGCGCCGACATGGAAGGCGCCACGGGTGTGACCTGGCCGGCCGACGTGTTGCCGGGGACTCCCCAGTGGGAGCGGTGCCGCGCGCTGTTCACCTCGGACGTGAACGCCGCGGTGCTGGGCTTCCTCGACGGCGGCGCCGACGAGGTGCTGATCAACGAAGCCCACTGGACCATGCGGAACCTGCTGCTCGAGCGGCTCGACGAGAGAGCGGAGATGCTCACCGGACGGCACAAGTCGCTGTCCATGGTCGAGGGCGTGCAGCACGGGGACGTGGACGGCATCGCGTTCGTCGGTTACCACGCGGGAGCGGGCATGGAGGGCGTCCTCGCGCACACCTATCTGGCGAACTCCATCACCGGCGTCTGGATCGACGACGTACGGGCCAGCGAGGGGCTGCTCAACGCGCGCGTCGTCGCCGAGTACGGCGTGCCGGTCGTGCTGGTCACCGGGGACGACGTGGCTTGCGAGGACGCCCTCGGGTACGCGCCCGGGGCGCTGAAGGTCGCCGTGAAGGACCATGTCTCGCGGTACGCGGCCGTGTGCCGCACACCGGCCAGGACCGCCGCGGACATCCGGGCCGCGGCCAAGGAGGCGGCCGCGCTGGCGGTGCGGTACGAGCCGGTCGCCGGCGGGCCGTTCACCATCGCCGTGGAGTTCGACGCCGAGCATCTGGCCATGGCCGCCACCGTCGTACCGGGGGTCGGCCGCGTCGGCGAGCGGAAGATCGCGTACACCAGCGACACGATGTACGAGGGGATCCGGACCTTCAAGGCGGTCACCACGATCGCCTCGGCCGCGGTGGAGGAGCAGTATGGCTGACGAACTGGCACTCGACGAGGTCGTCCGGTTCACCTCCGACCTCATCCGGATCGACACGACCAACCGGGGCGGCGGGGACTGCCAGGAACGCCCGGCCGCCGAGTACGCCGCCGCGCGGCTGGCCGAAGCGGGCCTGGAGCCCACACTGCTGGAGCGCACCAGGGGGCGGACGAACGTCGTGGCCCGGCTGGAGGGCACCGACCCGTCCGCGGACGCGCTGCTCGTCCACGGTCATCTGGACGTGGTGCCCGTCCAGGCCGAGGACTGGAGCGTCCACCCGTTCTCCGGCGAGATCCGTGACGGTGTCGTCTGGGGACGCGGCGCGGTCGACATGAAGAACATGGACGCGATGATCCTCTCGGTCGTCCGGTCCTGGGCGCGCGAAGGGGTACGGCCCCGCCGTGACCTGGTCATCGCCTTCACCGCCGACGAGGAGGCGAGCGCCGAGGACGGCTCGGGCTTCCTGGCCGACGAGCACCCCGGACTCTTCGAGGGCTGCACCGAGGGCGTCAGCGAGTCGGGGGCGTTCACCTTCCACGACGGCAGCGGACGGCAGCTCTATCCGATCGCCGCGGGGGAGCGCGGCACCGCCTGGCTCAAACTCACCGCGCGAGGACGTGCGGGACACGGCTCCAAGGTGAACCGGAGCAACGCGGTGACCCGCCTCGCCGCCACCGTCACCCGCATCGGCGCCCACGAGTGGCCGCTGCGCATCACCCCGACCGTGCGGGCCGCCCTGACCGAACTCGCGGCCCTGTACGGCCTGGACGAAGGCCTGGACGACGTGGACGCCCTCCTCGGCAAGCTCGGTCCGGCCGCCGCGCTCGTCGAGGCGACCGTCCGGGGAAGCGCCAACCCGACGATGCTGAGCGCCGGTTACAAGATCAACGTGATTCCGGGGGAGGCCGTCGCCTACGTGGACGGCCGCTATCTGCCCGGCGGCGAGGACGAGTTCCGCACGACCATGGACCGGCTCACCGGACCGGACGTCGAGTGGGAGTTCCACCACCACGAGGTGGCCCTCCAGGCGCCGCTGGACTCGCCGACATACGCGAGGATGCGCGCGGCTGTCGAGGAGTTCGCACCCGAGGGCCATGTCGTGCCGTACTGCATGTCGGGCGGCACGGACGCCAAGCAGTTCTCCCGTCTCGGCATCACCGGCTACGGCTTCGCGCCGCTCAAGCTCCCGGAGGGCTTCGACTACCAGGCGCTGTTCCACGGAGTCGACGAGCGCGTCCCGGTCGAGGCGCTCCACTTCGGTGTCCGCGTTCTCGACCGCTTTCTGCGTACGGCCTAGGGGGACGAGATGCAGACCACGCCATACGGTTCATGGCCCTCGCCGATCGACGCGAGGCTGGCCGCCGCGCACGACGGCCATCCCGAGTTCGTCGGTTTCGTCGGCGACGAGGCCTGGTGGACCGAGCCCCGGCCGGCCGAGGGCGGGCGGCGCACGCTGGTGCGGCGGAAGGCGGACGGCACCGAGGAGACGGTCCTTCCGGCCCCCTGGAACGTGCGCAGCCGGGTCATCGAGTACGGCGGCAGTCCCTGGACCGGGATCACGCGCCCCGAAGGTCCGCTGATCGTCTTCGTAGACTTCGCCGACCAGCGCCTCTACCGCTGCGAACCCGGAAGCGAACCGAGCCCGTTGACCCCCCTCTCGCCGGTGGGAGGCGGACTGCGCTGGGTGGATCCGCAGTTGCGGCCGGAGCGCGGCGAGGTCTGGTGCGTCATGGAGGAGTTCACCGGCGACGGACCCACCGATGTGCGCCGGGCCGTCGTCGCGGTGCCGCTGGACGGATCGGCGGCGCAGGACCGCGCCGCCGTGCGCGAGCTGTCCGACGGGCGGCACCGGTTCGTCACCGGGCCCCGGCTCTCACCGGACGGCCGGCAGGCGGTCTGGCTGGCCTGGGACCATCCGCGGATGCCGTGGGACGGCACCGAGGTGATCCTCGCGGACGTCTCGGCGGACGGCACGCTGTCCGCCCCGCGGTCCGTCGCGGGGGGCCCGGCGGAGTCCGTCGTCCAGGCCGACTGGGCGGCCGACGGCACGCTCCTCTACGCCAGTGACCGCAGCGGCTGGTGGAACCTCCACCGCCTCGGCGCGGACGGCGGGGCGATCGCCCTCTGCCCGCGCGAGGAGGAGTTCGGCGGCCCTCTGTGGAAGATCGGACTCCGGTGGTTCGCGCCGCTGGACAGCGGCCTGGTCGCCGTCGTGCACGGACGGGGTGCCACCGGTCTCGGGATACTGGACCCCGAGACCGGAGAACTCGTCGACACGGCCGGCCCCTGGACCGAGTTCGCGTCGACACTCGCCGTGCACGGCAGCAGGGTCCTCGCCGTCGGAGCCAGCCCCCGCAGCGCCCACGAGGTCGTCGAACTGGACGCCCGCACCGGGCGGACCCGGGTGATCGGCGCCGCCCACGACGACCCGGTCGACCCCGCGTACTACCCGGAACCCCAGATCCGCACCTTCGCCGGCCCCGCCGGACGTGAGGTCCACGCGCACATCTACCCCCCGCACCACCCCGGCCACGTGGGCCGCACCGACGAACTCCCGCCGTACGTCGTATGGGTCCACGGCGGCCCCACCAGCAGGTCGCCCCTCGTGCTCGACCTGGAGATCGCCTACTTCACCTCCCGCGGAATCGGAGTGGCCGAGGTCAACTACGGCGGATCGACCGGCCACGGCCGGGAGTACCGCAACCTGCTGCGGGAGCAGTGGGGTGTCGTCGACGTCGAGGACTGCGCGGCCGTCGCGCTCGCGCTCGCCGACGAGGGCACCGCCGACCGGCGGCGGCTCGCGATCCGCGGCGGCAGCGCGGGAGGCTGGACCACGGCCGCCTCGCTGGCCACCACCGACGTCTACGCCTGCGGCACGATCATCTATCCCGTGATCGACCTCACCGAATGGGCCTCGGGCGAGACCCACGACTTCGAGTCGCAGTACCTGGAATCGCTGGTCGGTCCGCTCGCCGAGGTGCCGGCCCGGTACACGGAGCGGTCGCCGTCCACGCACGCCGACGGGATCACCGCGCCCTTCCTGCTGCTCCAGGGGCTCGACGACGCCGTCTGCCCGCCCGTGCAGTGCGAACGCTTCCTGGCCCGCGTCGAGGAGCAGGGCCGCCGGGTGCCGCACGCCTACATCGCCTTCGAGGGAGAGGGACACGGTTTCCGGCGCGCCGAGACGATGGTGCGCGCCCTGGAGTCCGAACTCTCCCTGTACGCGCAGGTCCTCGGACTGAATCCGTCCGGCATCCCCACCCTGGAGCTGTCCAAGTGAGGCGACCGACAGTCATCGGCACATGAACCGGACAGCACATGAACCGGCAGCACATGAACACCGGCACATGACCGTCGGCACATGACCGCCCAGCACGTGAACGCCCGGCACATGAGCACCGGCACATGAGCATCAGCACATGACCACCAACACATGAACCATCAGCAACTGGAGCACCACGAGTGACCCGAACGACCGCACCGATCACCGAACTGACCAGGCCCGCGAGGCTCGCCGCCGGGGCCAGGGTCGCGGTGGTCGCGCCCAGCGGGCCCGTCCCCGAGGAGCGGCTCGAAGCCGGCCTCGACATCCTGCGCGGCTGGGGCCTGGACCCTGTGGTGGCACCTCATGTCCTGGACCGGCACACCGAGTTCGCCTATCTGGCGGGGACGGACGCGGACCGGGCCGCCGACTTCCAGGCGGCCTGGTGCGACCCGGACGTGGCCGCGGTCCTGTGCGCCCGCGGTGGCTACGGTGCTCAGCGCATGATCGACCTGCTCGACTGGGACGCCATCCGGGCCGCGGGTCCCAAGGTCTTCGTCGGCTTCAGCGACATCACCGCACTGCACGAGGCGTTCGCCACGCGGGTGGGGCTCGCGACCCTGCACGGGCCGATGGTGGCGGCCGTCGACTTCCTGAAGAACACGCGGTCGCAGGAACATCTGCGGACGACTCTCCTCGAACCCGAGTCGGTGCGCACCATCGCCTCCGGCGAGGCCGCCGCGCTCGTGCCCGGGAAGGCCCGCGGGGTCACGCTCGGCGGCTGCGCCAGTCTGCTGGCAGCGGAACTCGGCACACCGCACGCCCGCGCCGGCGCCCGGGGCGGGCTGCTCCTGATCGAGGACATCGGCGAGGAGGCCTACCGGCTGGACCGGATCCTGACGCAACTGCTGCGCAGCGGCTGGCTCGACGGAGTGGCCGGGGTCGCGCTCGGCTCCTGGGTGGACTGCGGACCCTACGAACGACTCCGCGCGGTGTTCGCCGACCGGCTCGGCGCACTCGGCGTTCCGGTCGTCGAGCACTTCGGGTTCGGGCACGCGGAGGGGACGCCGACGATGCCGTTCGGCGTCCGCGCCGAGCTCGACGCGGACGCCGGGACACTGACACTGGAGGAGCCCGCGCTGCGCTGACCTCTGTGTGAAGCTGCCGCCGAACCGGCGCTCGCGTAGGGTGACCGGATGCCTGAGAACGCCGGCCATCTCGCCGAGGGCCCCCGTGTGGGCATCCGTCACTTCACCCTGGAGGACGGCGCGGAGTTCATCGCACGGGCCAGGGAGAGCAGGAGCCTGCACCGCCCCTGGCTCTTCCCGCCCGCCGACGTCGACGCCTATGCCGCCTATGCGGGGCGGCTCATCGAGGATCCGACCAAGGCCGGGTTCCTCGTCTGCGAGCGGGACGGCGGGGGGATCGCCGGGTTCATCAACATCAACAACATCGTCCGGGGCGGCTTCCTGTGCGGTGCCCTCGGCTACGGCGCCTTCGCGCACGCGGCGGGGCGCGGGCTGATGACCGAGGCACTCGGCCTCGTCGTGCGGTACGCGTTCGGGCGGATGGGCCTGCACCGGCTGGAGATCAACGCGCAGCCCGGCAACGCGGGGTCGATCGCGCTCGCCCGGACCTGCGGCTTCCGGCTCGAAGGCTTCTCGCCGGCCTTCATCCACATCGACGGTGCCTGGCGGGACCACGAACGGTGGGCGATCACCGCGGAGATGGTCAAGCCCGGCTGACGCCTTTGCGGAATCCTGACCGGATTCTGATGAGCGGACACCCTGGTCAGCAGGCCGATGACCATGTTCCATGGTCATCGTGACGACGATCCGACGTGACGTACTGGCCCTCCCGGCCGCGGAACTGGGCCCGAGCAACCCGCTGCCGCCGCTGCGGACCCTCGACGAGATGCACCGTATCGACGACCGCGACCGTGCCGGCCTGCCGGGCGACATGGCCCGGCAGATCGGGTACGAGCCGCTGCGCAGCGTGCTGCCGGAGCGCATACGGGACGGGTACGAGCGAGAACGGGTGCCGCGCGGACTCGACACGATAGTGATCGAGAACGACCGGCTGCGTGCCACCGTGCTGCCCGGCTACGGCGGCCGCATCGTCTCGCTCTTCCACAAGCCCACCGCGACGGAACTGCTCTACACCAACCCGGTGCTCCAGCCGGCCTGCTTCGCCCTCAACGGCGCCTGGTTCTCCGGCGGCATCGAGTGGAACATCGGAGCCACCGGGCACACCACCCTGTCCTGCTCACCCGTCCACGCGGCCCGCGTCCCCGCCCCGGGCGGCGGCGAGATGCTGCGCCTGTGGGAGTGGGAACGCCTGCGTGACCTCCCCTTCCAGGTCGATCTGTGGCTGCCGGACGGCTCGGACTTCCTGTACGTCGGCGTCCGCGTCCGCAACCCGCACGAGAAGCCCGCCCCGCTGTACTGGTGGTCCAACATCGCGGTCCCCGAGGAGCGCAGGGTGATCGCCCCTGCCGAGGAGGCCTGGCACTTCGGCTACGAGCGACGGCTGCGCCGGGTGCCCGTGCCGGCGTACGACGGGACCGACCGGACGTACCCGCTGAACAGCACCTTCCCCGCCGACTACTTCTACGAGGTGCCCGACGGGCGGCGCCGCTGGATCGCCGCGGTCGACGAGGCGGGCGAGGGGCTGGTCCAGACGTCCACCGATGTCCTGCGCGGCCGCAAGCTCTTCGTCTGGGGATCGGGGCCCGGCGGGCGGCGCTGGCAGGAGTGGCTCACCGAGCCGGGGACCGGAGGGTACTGCGAGATCCAGGCCGGCCTCGCCCGCACCCAGCTCGAACACGTCAGGCTGGAGGCCGAGAGCGACGTCTCCTGGCTGGAGGCGTACGGGCCGCTGTCCGTGAGCCCTGAGCCGGCGCACGGGGCCGACTGGGAGGCCGCGCGGGCGGAGGTCGAGGGCCGTCTGGAGAGCGCCCTGTCCCGGGACGCGGTCGAGGCCGCGTACGCCGCCTGGCTGCCGCACGCCGACACCGCGCCCGGCGAGGTCCTCGCCGTCGGTTCCGGCTGGGGCGCGCTCGAAGTGCTGCGCGCCGCGCACAAGTTGCCCGGGACGCCCTTCGAGGAGAGCACGCTCGGCGAGGACCAGGAGCCGTGGCGGGAACTGCTGAGCTCCGGCGCGTTCCCCGAGCTCCGGCGGGTCGGACCGCCCGGCGAGACACTGGTGGCCTCGCACTGGCGCGACCTGCTGGAGACGGCACCCGCCACTCCGGCCGCCGAGTACCACCTCGGAGTCGCCCAGTGGCATGCCGGAGACGTGGCGCAGGCCGTGCGGAGCTGGGAGCGGGCGCTCGAACTCGCCCCGTCGCAGTGGCCGTTGTTGCGCTGCCTCGCCGTCGCCGACCAGGAGGCGGACAACGACGAGCGTGCCGCGGACCGTTATGCCGAGGCCTTCGACGACCTGTGCCGGGAGCGGCGCGACGACGGACAGCGGTGGACCGCGGCGACCGCCGCGCTCGGCCGCGAGGCCATCGAGGCGCTGCTGAAGGCCCGCCGTCCCGCGCAGGCGCGTGCCGTCTGGGCGCGGCTGCACCCCGGAACCCGGGACCGTGGCCGGTTCCGCCTCGTCGAGGCCGAACTGCTGCTCGCCGAGGGCCGCCGCGAGGATGCTCTGGCGATCTTCGACGCGGGCTTCGAGGTGGCCGACCTGCGCGAGGGGGCGGAGACCATCGACCGGCTGTGGTCCCGGCTCAGCGACGAGCCCCTGCCGGCGCGCCACGACTTCCGCATGCGGCCGCCGTCCACGTCCTGAGCCTGTCGCGGTCACCGCTTCCGGGAGCGGTGACCGTGATCACGCCTCGGGTGCTCCACCGCCGGGTGGAGCACCCGAGGCGTGCCGCGTCGTGCCGCATCCCATCGCATCGTGCCGCGTCGCGTTGCGGGGCGGGCACCTGTCAGCCGTGGCGGTCCGCGTACTCGTACACCGACCCGTCGGGATGTACGGCGATGAGGTTGCGGCCCGCGGGTGTCTCCACCGGGCCCGCGACGACACGGGCGCCGAGACCGGTGAGGACCCGGCCGGTCTCCTCGACGTCCTTGACGGCGATCGTCGCCGCGACCTTGCGCAACACGTCGAGTTCGGACTCGGGCCCGCTCATCAGCAGGAAACAGCCGACCGCGGCGACCGACACACCGCCGCGCTCGAAGCGGAGCGCTCTGCCGCCCGCGAGCCGTTCGTAGAAGGGGACCGCAGTCTCCAGGTCGTCGACGCAGACGCGCAGCGTGGCTCCCAGAATCTCCATGAGGGCGAGCCTAGTTGGGCGCGCACGGCGGGGGAGATCGATTCGGACGATCGCCCTCGGCGCCCGGGCGCTCGCGTTATGTGTCCGGCCGCGCGGGTACCCGCGCACGATGAAGCGCATAGAGCATCTGGATCATCTGGACAAGGAACTCGTCGACGAACTCACCCTGGTGGCCCGCGAGACCGTCCGGGACGAACTGCGCGAGCAGGCCGTCGAGAAGCGCCGGACGGCGGCGCTGTACGCCGCCTCGGGTGCCGCCGCGCTGTACGCGGGCGCCGCCCTGGTCCTCGCCCTCGGTCTGGCCCTCGCGTCGGCGATGCCCGGCTGGGCCGCCGCCCTCGTCGCCACGGCGGGGCTCGGGTCCGTCGCGTACGCGCTGCGGGGCATGGCCCGGCCGTCCGCGCCCCGGCCGGCCACCGGGGACCTGGACGCGCTCACCCCGCCCGGCCGGGTCATCGGCGCCCACGCGCCCGCCTCCCCGCCCGGCGGCATGGGCCTGATGTACCCGCCGATCCCGTCCGGGACGCCCGATGTCCCCGGCGCGGCCACGGGCCCGGGTCCCTCCGACGACCCCGAGATGTGGCTGCGCCGGGCGCGATAGGAAACCGCCCGGGGTGCCGGTGGCGTGAAACACCGGGCGTGCCCGCGTTTGGGTCCCCGGCTCAGGGGGACGCGGAAAGCCCGTGCAGCGGGCGGAAACCGGCCCCACACCGCGCTCACGAGGGGGCCGGAGCACCGAGCTGTCCAAAAGCCGCTGTCCAGCCACCCGCCCCGGGGGAGACGTAGGAAGGAGCATCATGAACACACGCCGGCTCATCGACCTGGCCCAGCAACTGCGCGTCGACAGCGTCCGGGCCGCCGACGCCGCGGGCTCGGGACACCCGACGTCGTCCATGTCCGCCGCCGACCTGATGGCGGTCCTGCTGGCCGAGCACACGCGCTACGACTTCGAACGCCCCCAGCATCCCGGCAACGACCGCTTCGTCCTCTCCAAGGGACACGCCTCACCCCTCCTGTACTCCGCGTACAAGGCCGCAGGCGCCCTGAACGAGGCCGAACTGCTCACCTTCCGCAAGGCGGGCAGCCGGCTCGAAGGGCATCCCACGCCCCGGCGGCTCCCGTGGGTCGAGACCGCCACCGGATCGCTGGGCCAGGGGCTGCCCGTCGGAGTCGGCATCGCGCTCGCCGGAAAGCGGCTCGACCGCACCGGATACCGCGTCCGGGTGCTGTGCGGTGACAGCGAACTCGCCGAGGGCTCCGTGTGGGAGGCCGCCGAGCACGCGGGGTACGAGCACCTCGACAACCTCACCGTGATCGTCGACGTCAATCGCCTGGGCCAGCGCGGGCCGACCCGGCACGGACACGACCTCGACGCGTACGCTCGCCGGTTCGCGGCCTTCGGCTGGCACACCGTCGAGATCGACGGACACGACGTGGAGGCGATCGACCGGGCCTTCACGGAGGCGGACTCCACGAGTGGACAGCCGACCGTCATCCTCGCCCGCACCCTCAAGGGCAAGGGCGTGACATCGGTCCAGGACCGCGAGGGACTGCACGGCAAACCGCTGCCGGACGCCGACGCGGCGATCGCCGAACTCGGTGGAGTGCACGACCGCCGGGTGGTCGTCCAGCAGCCGCCCGCCGCCCGGATGCTGCACGCCGTACGGTCCGGACACCTCGACCTGCCGCGGTACGAGACCGGGGACGAGGTCGCCACCCGCGATGCCTTCGGAAAGGCACTCGCCGCGCTCGGCGACGCCCGCGGCGATGTCGTCGCCCTGGACGGCGAGGTCGGCGATTCGACCCGTGCCGAGTTCTTCGCCAAGGGCCACCCCGAGCGCTACTTCGAGTGCTACATCGCCGAGCAGCAACTGGTCGCCACCGCCGTGGGCATGGCCACGCGCGGCTGGGTGCCGTACGCCTCGACGTTCGCGGCCTTCCTCACCCGGGCCCACGACTTCGTCCGCATGGCCGCCGTCAGCGGTGCCGGCATCAACCTCGTCGGCTCCCACGCGGGCGTCTCCATCGGCCAGGACGGGCCCTCGCAGATGGGCCTGGAGGACCTGGCGATGTTCCGGTCCGTGTACGGCTCGACCGTGCTGTACCCGTGCGACGCCAACCAGACGGGGAAGCTCGTCGTCACGATGGCGGGCCTGGAGGGCGTCCGCTATCTGCGCACCTCACGCGGTGACAGCCCCGTCATCTACAGCGCCACCGAGGAGTTCCCGGTCGGCGGCAGCAAGGTGCTCCGCGCCTCCGCGGACGACCGGCTCACGCTCGTCGCCGCAGGTGTCACCGTCCACGAGGCGCTGGCCGCCGCGGAGGCGCTCGACCGCGAGGGCATCCAGGCCCGTGTGATCGACCTCTACTCGGTCAAGCCCGTGGACCGCGCGACCCTGCGCGAGGCCGCCGAGGAGACCGGCTGCCTGGTCACGGTGGAGGACCATCGTGAGGAGGGCGGCCTCGGAGACGCCGTCCTCGACGCCTTCACCGACGGCCGGCCCGTGCCCCGTCTGGTGCGCCTCGCCGTCCGTACGATGCCGGGCTCCGCGAGTCCCGAGGAGCAGCTCCACGCCGCGGGCATCGACGCCGAGTCGATCGCGGCGGCGGGCCGTCTGCTGGTCGAGACGGCCATGGTGCGCTGACGGGTCCCGGGACGGGAGAAACGCCGTGGTGCGCCGACCGGTCCCGGGACCGGAGAAACGCCGTGGTGCGATGACCGCACCGGCGGGTCGCCGTGGTGCGCCGACCGGACTCCGGAGGGCACCATGGTCAGTACGCCGCGGGGGTGCGAGGGAAGCGCGGGAGGAGACTCATGAGCGCTCTGCGCTACGTCTACGCGATCTGCCGCCCCTTCCCGGCGGCGTTGTCGGTCGAGCTGGCCGGGGTCGGGGGCGTCCCGCCCAGACTGCTGCGCCACGACGGCCTGATCGCCGTGGTCGGCTCGGTCCCGGAGCGGGATTTCGACGCGGAGCCGCTGCGCCGCCGGCTGGAGGACGTCCACTGGCTGGAGGCGACGGCCCGCGCCCACCAGGGCGTCATCGACGCGCTCACCGCCGTCACCAGCCCGCTGCCGCTCCGGCTCGCCACCGTTCTCCGGGACGACAGCGGCGTGCGCGTGATGATGGACGAACGCAGGGAGGATTTCGAGCGGACGCTCGACCGGCTCGACGGACGCGTGGAATGGGACGTGAAGGTGTATGCCGAAAAGGCCGATTTTTCCGGGAAGTCCGGAGAATTCACGCGCCGACTGCACGGCACCCTTTCCGAGTGCGCCGAGGAGAACAGGCTGCTGACCCCGCGGAATCCGGAAGAGGGTTCCCAAATTCTTGACGCGGCCTATCTGGTGCCGCGCGCGGACTCGGGGGAATTCCTGGAACGGGTGAACGGAAGTGTGGGCGAGGAGCCGGGGATGCGGGTGGAGCTGACGGGGCCGTGGGCGGCGTACTCCTTCACGGGGTCCACGGGCCTCACCGGGTTCGCCGGCCTCACGGGCTGTACGGGCTGAGTGGCGCGGAGCGCGGCGCGGGGTCCAGGACCGTCCTGGACCCCGCGCCGCGTCAAGCTGTTCCTCCCCGAGGTCTTCCCGAAGAGGGAAGGGCTACCACCTGTACCAGCGGCCCCGGCTTCCGGAAGCGCTCGTGCCGCGCACCAGGAATCCGAGCAGCCACAGGACAATGACCACCAGTGCTATCCACCACAGAATCTTCAGCGCGAATCCGGCACCGAAGAGAATCAGCGCGAGCAGCAGAACGAGCAGAATGGGAACCATAATGTGAGACCTCCTGCATTCCGGGTTTCCCGATACCGCGGAATCAGGCTTCCTTTCGGCAGAGAATTTCTCCGTGCAGGACGGAGAACCAGCCGTCCTCCTGCCGTCCCCACTGCCGCCAGGCGTCCGACACCGCCCGCAGTTCGCCCGTGTCCGCGTGGCCCCCTTCCGTCGCCCGCTCCGCGTACGCCGAGGCCAGCGTGCGGTCGGCCCACAGCCCGCTCCACCACTCCCGCTCGTCCTCGGTGGCGAAGGTCCAGGTGCTCGACGTGGCCGTGATGTCCCGGATCCCGGCTGTCAGCGCCCAGGACTTGAGGCGGCGGCCGGCGTCGGGCTCGCCCCCGTTGGCGCGGGCGACGCGCAGGTAGAGGTCCAGCCACGCGTCCATGCCCGGGGTGGACGGATACCAGGTCATGGACGAGTAGTCCGCATCGCGGACCGCGATGAGCCCGCCGGGCTTGGTGACCCGGTGCATCTCGCGCAGCGCCTGCACCGGATCGCCTACGTGCTGGAGCACCTGGTGGGCGTGGACCACGCAGAACGTGTCGTCCGGGTACTCCAGCGCGTGGACGTCGGCGACGGCGAACTCGACGTTGCCCAGGCCGCGTTCGGCCGCCGTCCGGCGTGCCTGGTCGAGGATGCCGGGCGCGTGGTCGACGCCGGTGACGTGGCCGTCCGGTACCCGTTCGGCCAGGTCCGCGGTGATGGTGCCCGGTCCGCAGCCGATGTCGAGGATCTTCATGTGCGGCTTCAGCGAGTCGAGCAGGTAGGCCGCCGAGTTGGCGGCTGTACGCCAGGTGTGGGAGCGCAGCACCGACTCGTGGTGGCCGTGGGTGTAGACGGCGGTCTCCTGCGACTGCGACATGACCGATCCCCTTCTCGTACGGGCCTCGTGGAGGTGTACGCACTCCCTGAGGCGATGTCATCACCGTACGCGGTCATGTCGAATGATGAGACCTGCATCTTGCGATGTGGACACTGGGAACGGCGGCAGCCTGCGCGGGCGCGCACGGACGGTGCGAGGGGACGACGTACGGGCACGACGTACGGGCACGACGTACGGGCCCGGTCGGCGGGGGCGGGCGACGCGCGGGAACGGGTCAGTGCGCGGGAAACGGGCGGTAGACGGTCAGCGCCTCGCGGCTCTTGCCCAGGGTCACCTCGCCGCTCACCTCGGTGACTTCACCGTCGTAGGCCAGCAGCGTGCCGGGAGCCACGCCCTCGATGCGCAGGCGGCCCACCCTTACGGCCGCGTGCGCGGGCGAGCGGGTGAGGGGACCCGCGAAGGCCGCGGCCAGCAGCCGCACCGCGGGATGACGGCCGCCGTGCACGACCCGTACGTCGAGGCGGCCGTCCGCGAGGTCGAAGCGGCGGGCGGGTGCCAGGCCCATCCGGTGGTACGTGCCGTTGCCGGCGAACAGCAGCCACAACGGGTGCGTACGGCCGCCGAGTTCGGCCCGCAGCGGGTGATGGTCGGCGCGCAGCACACGCAGGGCGCCCAGCACTCCCGCCGGCCAGCTGCCGATCACCCTGGACCAGTTCTCCCGCTCGCGCACCAGCTCCGGATAGATGCCCAGGCTGCACGTGTTGAGGAAGATGCCGTTCGTGCCGCCCGACGCGAACCGGCCCACGTCCACCTGGACCGCCTCACCCTCCTGGAGCGCGCGGACCAGATCGCGTTCGCCCTCCACACCGAGGTCGTGGGCGAAGTGGTTGAGCGTGCCGCCCGGCAGCACGGCGAGGGGGATCCCGTGGCGCAGGGCGACCTCGGCCGCGGTGTTCACCGTGCCGTCGCCGCCGCACACGCCCAGCACCCGGGCGCGGGCCGCCGCCTTCTCCAGCTCCTCCCGCAGGTCACAGGGCTCGCACTCCACGATCTCGGCCCTAGGCAGCGCGCCGGCCAGCGCGCCGACCCGCTCCGAGGTGCCCGAGCCCGTGTTGGCCACCATGACCAGGCCCTCGCCCTCACCGTCGGCCAGCGCGGGCGCGTCGGTGCGCGGACGGCCGGGCGGGGTCAACTGGTCGCGGGTGGGCACCAGCGCGCGCACGGCGTACGCGGCGCCGACACCCAGGGCCGCACCGGCCAGGACATCGCTCGGGAAGTGGACGCCGGTGTAGACGCGGGACAGTGCCACCGCCGCGGCCAGCGGTGCGACGGCCGCGCCCCAGCCGCGGGACTCCAGCGCCACCCCCGTGGCGAAGGCGGCGGCGGAGGCGGCGTGCCCCGAGGGGAACGACGTGGTGATCGGCTGCCGCTTCAGCTGCCGGATGACGGGGACCGGGTCCAGGACGGGGCGGGTACGGCGTACCGAGCGCTTGCCGAGCGTGTTGATGGTGGCGGAGGCGAGGGCGAGCGAGGCGACACCCCGCGCGGCGGCCCGGCGGGCCCGCGGGGTGCGGCTCGCCGCCACGGCAGCGGCCGTCGCGAACCACAGGACACCGTGGTTCGCGCTCCGGCTCAGCCGCGGCAGCACGGGGTCGCCGCCCGGCCAGTGCCGTGCCGCGACCGCCTCGAAGAGCCGGCAGTCCAGGCCGAGCAGGCGGTCCCGAAGGGCGTGGCGGCCCGGTACGAGGGCGGTCAGGTCGACATCCGGGGTCGTGGTCATGCGGCTCCGTCTACCCCGGATCAGGCGGTTCCCGCCCCCGCCCCCGGCCCTTCGTCGCATACGCGTTTGCCCCGCACCCCCGCTCCCCGGAGAATGCCTGCCCATGGGACATCTCGAAGCCGCGCACCTTGAGTACTACCTTCCCGACGGGAGGGCGCTGCTCGGCGATGTGTCGTTCCGGGTCGGGGAAGGCGCCGTCGTGGCCCTGGTGGGGCCCAACGGCGCCGGGAAGACGACGCTGCTGCGGCTGATCTCGGGAGAGCTCAAGCCCCACGGAGGAACCGTCAACGTGGGCGGCGGGCTCGGCGTGATGCGGCAGTTCGTGGGGTCCGTACGCGACGAGACGACCGTGCGCGAGCTGCTCGTCTCCGTGGCCCCGCCCCGCATCCGCGAGGCGGCGAAGGCCGTGGACGCCGCCGAGCACGCGATGATGACCGTCGACGACGAGGCGTCACAGCTCCGCTACGCGCAGGCGCTGTCCGACTGGGCCGAGGTCCGCGGGTACGAGGCCGAGACCCTCTGGGACATGTGCACGATGGCCGCCCTCGGCGTCCCGTACGAGAAGGCCCAGTGGCGCCTGGTCAGGACCCTCTCCGGAGGAGAGCAGAAGCGCCTGGTGCTGGAGGCGCTGCTGCGGGGCACCGACGAGGTGCTGCTCCTCGACGAGCCGGACAACTACCTCGACGTGCCCGGCAAGCGCTGGCTGGAGGAGCGGCTCAAGGAGACCCGCAAGACCGTCCTGTTCGTCTCCCACGACCGCGAACTCCTCTCCCGCGCCGCCCAGAAGATCATCAGTGTCGAGCCCGGCCCGGCCGGCGCGGACGCCTGGGTGCACGGTGCCGGATTCGCGACCTATCACGAGGCCAGGCGCGAGCGGTTCGCGCGCTTCGAGGAACTGCGCAGGCGCTGGGACGAGAAGCACGCGCAGCTCAAGAAGCTGGTGCTGAACCTCCGTCAGGCGGCCGCCGTCAGCCATGAGATGGCGTCCCGCTACGCGGCGGCGCAGACCCGGCTGCGCAAGTTCGAGGAGGCCGGGCCGCCTCCGGAGCCGCCGCGCGAGCAGGACATCAAGATGCGGCTGCACGGCGGGCGGACCGGCGTGCGGGCGGTGACCTGCAAGGGACTTGAGCTCACCGGCCTGATGAAGCCCTTCGACCTGGAGATCTACTACGGCGAGCGCGTCGCCGTCCTCGGCTCCAACGGCTCGGGGAAGTCGCACTTCCTGCGGCTCCTCGCGGGCGGCGACGTCGCGCACACCGGTGAGTGGAAGCTCGGCGCCCGCGTGGTCGCCGGCCACTTCGCGCAGACCCACGCCCACCCGGAACTGGAGGGCCGCGCGCTCCTGGACATCCTGTGGACCGAGCACGCGCAGGACCGCGGAGCGGCGATGTCCCGGCTGCGCCGCTACGAGCTGACCGCGCAGGCCGAGCAGCGCTTCGAGAAGCTGTCGGGCGGCCAGCAGGCACGTTTCCAGATCCTTCTCCTGGAACTGGAGGGCTCGACGGCCCTGCTGCTGGACGAGCCGACCGACAACCTCGACCTGGAGTCCGCGGAGGCACTTCAGGAGGGCCTGGAGGCGTACGAGGGGACGGTCCTGTCGGTCACCCACGACCGCTGGTTCGCCCGCTCCTTCGACCGCTACCTGGTCTTCGGCTCGGACGGCCGGGTACGGGAGACACGGGAGCCCGTGTGGGACGAGCGCCGCGTGGAGCGCGAGCGGTAGGCGGGCCGGTGCGGTGACCTCACGCGGGCGGGCCCGTGCGGGGACGCCGGACGCCGGGCCTGTCCCGGGGAGGCCCGGCACCCCGGATGTTCGTAGAGTGGAGGGAGTGGGTCTCGACCCACGGCTCCCTCCCGGAGGCCGCTCGGGGCAGTGTCTGCCCGGGGTGGACGTCCGGACCGCACCGACGGCCACGACGAGCGGGGTAGCACCATGACCGGAGTCGACCCGGACCGGCTGGACGATCAGCAGCTCATGAAAGAGCTCGAGGCCATCCACCGCACCCGCCACGACACGCTGTTGCACGGCTCGAACGACGCGCTGCACACCCACAACGTGCGTATGGCCCAGCTGGAGGGCGAGTACCTGCGCCGCCACCCGCGGCGGCCCGTCACGGCGGGCCGTACCCGCGACGGCGCCCGGGAACGCGGAGCGGCGGGGGTGCCGCCGGCATGAGCGAGCCGCATTCGGTCCTGGTCCGGCAGGCGGAGGCCCTGGAGCTCTTCGGCCGCCGGGTCCACGCGATCCACGACGACCAGTGGGAGGCACCCACGCCCTGCACCGCCTGGACCGTGCGCGATCTCGTGGGTCACCTCGTCTCCGAGCAGGCCTGGGTGCCCGCGCTGGTCAGAGACGGCTCCACCGTCGACGCGGTCGGCGACAGCCTGGCCGGCGACCTGCTCGGTCCCGACCCGGTCGCCGCCTGGGAGGCCGTGGCCGATGCCTCCCGAGCGGTGTTCGCCGAGCCGGGCGCGCTCGGCCGCACGGTCCACCTCTCCTTCGGGGACATGCCGGCGGACGACTACTGCGCGCAGCTCGTCACCGATCTGACGGTCCACACCTGGGACCTGTCCCGCGCCATCGGCGCCGACGAACAACTCCCCGAGGACCTGTTGTCCTTCGCGGTCCGGGAGGTCACGCCGCACGCGGCGGAGCTGGAGAAGAGCGGACTCTTCGCGGCCCCGGAGGAGCCACCGCCCGGCGCGGACGTCCAGACGAAACTGCTCTGCCTGGTCGGGCGTCGGCCCTGACCCTGCCCTGACCCCGGGTGCCACCACGGGGAAGCCGGAACCGGGGCCCCGGGAGGACGGGCGGGCCGGCGTCAGGGAGAATCGGAGGGTGTTTGCCCCGCATGGCGCGGGGCAGACGCAGTTGCAGTGCTTCGGACAGGAGGCACGTCCGTGGGAGCGGCTATCCGCGCCATGGGTGTACTCGTCCGGCGTACGGGTGCGTTCCCACGATGACTGTCCATCACATGGCACCATCAAGGGAGTTGCGACGCACCATGCGAACTCAAGCGAGCGCGACGCACCATCCGCACGACGACGCCCCCGACACCGGGGAGGCATTCCGCAGGCTCGCGGCCCTCCCCCCGGGACAGCAGCGCGACGCACTCCGTGCCGAGATCGTCGAGTCCTGGCTGCCGATGGCCGAACGGCTCGCGGGCCGCTTCCGCAACCGCGGCGAGAGCCCCGAGGACCTGCGCCAGGTCGCGGCGCTCGGACTGGTCAAGGCCGTCGACCGTTACGACCCCGAACTCGGCAACGCCTTCGAGAGTTACGCGGTGCCGACGATCACCGGCGAGATCAAGCGCCACTTCCGTGACCACATGTGGACCCTGCACGTGCCGCGCCGGGTCCAGGACCTGCGCAACCGGGTCCGGTTCGCCGCCCAGGACCTGTCGCAGACCATCCCGGGCCGCCGGCCGACGGTCGCCGAGCTGGCCGAGCACGCCCGCATGAGCGAGGAGGACGTCCTCACGGGTCTGGAGGCCCTGGAGAGCTTCACCGCGCTCTCCCTGGACGCCGAACTGCCGGGCAGCGAGGACGGCTACTCCCTCAGCGACGCCCTCGGCTCGCCCGATCCGGCCCTCGACACCGTCATCGACCGCGAGGCCGTCAAACCCCGGCTCCAGGCCCTGTCCGAGCGGGAACGGGCCATCCTCTACATGCGGTTCTTCAGCGACATGACCCAGAGCCGTATCGCCGACGAACTGGGCATCTCCCAGATGCATGTCTCCCGCCTCATCAGCCGCTGCTGCACGCGACTGCGCGACCAGATCATGCGCGACGCGGCCTAGGACCTGTCCGAGTCGATCCGGCCGGGGCCCCGGCCGTGGGGGCGGTGAGGGCCCCGGCCGTGGGTGTCGTACGGCTCAGGGTGGGGGTGGGTCGAGGTGCGGGCGGGATCGCACGGTGGGTACGGGGGAACGGTCGCGGCCCGCCCGCGATGTCACCCGCTCGGGCCCCGCTTTCCCGCGAATGGTGCCCGGCCGTTCGCGCCCGGCGGTGCGGCGGGCTCTGATGGGCCCGAGGGACACGACGGCCGTGGCTCTCGGACCGCAGCCCGCCGAAGGAGCCCCGCTCATGCGCCGTACCGCCCGTGTCCTGTACGCCACCGCCCTGGCCGGCGCCGCTCTGGGCGCCGCCGCGTCGGGCGCGGCCGCGGATCCGGCCGCGGAGGTCAGTCCGGGCTCAGTCGAACCCGGTGGCACCGTCACCGTCACGGTCAGCTGCGACGCGATCGGGGGGACCCTGCCCGACTTCATCGACGCCAGCTCCCAGGGTTTCCAGGAGGGCAAGGTCCAGCTTCACCGCGTCGAGGGCGCCGACCCGAGCGCCGCGGGCGCCGCCTCCTACAGCGGCACCGCCCACATCGGGTCCGGCGAACCCGATCCGGCCGCCGGTTCCGCCACGGAGGGGTCCGGGCGCGGCTTCGACGAGGTGAGCCCCGATACGAACGGTTCCGGCGCGGCGGCGAACTCCGACGCGAAGAACTCCGCCGACGCGCCTGCGGGAGCCCGGGCGGGAGCGGTGAGCCCCGTTCCCGGGGGCTGGTCCACCGTCGTGCCCGACGTCCAGGCCCCCGCTCCCGGCGCCGGTGACCCCGTGGTCCCCGACTCTCTGATCCCCGACACCGACAGCCCGGACACGGTGGGCCCGGACTCGGTGGGCCCGGATCAGGGCGGTGCGGACTCGGCGGGCCCGGACACGGTCGGTCCGGATTCGGTGGCCCCCGACGACCTGGGCCCCGACACGGTGGGGCCCGACACGGTTCCCGAACCGCTGAGCCCGGACGCCCTGGGTTCCGGCACCGCCGCTCCCGGCACGGTGGGACCGGACAGCGCGGGCCCCGACACCGGGGGCGCCGACACCGGGGGCGCCGACGGACGGTGGAACGTCGGCGGGGTCTGTCCCGCGCCCCCGGGCGGCCACGGGAAGCAGTGGACCGCCTCGTACGCCGTGGCCCGCGGCGCCACGGCGACCCATGTTCCCGACAGCGGGACCGGCTCAGACACCGGCGCGGGTGAACGGCCGCCCACGATCCAGCGGGGTGTGCACGCCGGCGAGGGCGGGGTGTTCACCGACTCCGTGCCGGCCCTGGTAGCCGGCGGACTGCTGATCGCCGGGGCCCTGGGCGCGGCCGCGCAACGGGTGCACAGACTGCGCCGACGGCGGAGGTGACAGGCGGACGCCACGGTGGCGGTGGACGGCACGACGGCTGACGATGTGACAGACACACACGAGAGGACACACGGGACGGCATGCCTCCGGGCGCTGAGCGGTTCACCCCGCAGGCCGGCGAGCGGCGCCCGGTGAGCCGTACGAGAGGACGAAGACACCCGGAACGTACGGCGGGCGGGCTCCGGAACAGGGAACGGCGGCATCCACGGTGCGGAGGCAGGTATGCGGCGGACGGACCCTAAAGGCCACGGACCGCTCCGGTACGGTCCGCCCCTGCCCGACCAGGGCCTGCCCGTGCTCCCGGAACTCCGTTCCGTGCTGGCCGCCGCCGCGAACCGCTCCGCCGCCGAACCCTGCGGGGGCGGCCCTGTGCTCCTCGACGCCGCCAGCGGCTACTGGACCCGGCGCGGACTGCGTGCCGCACCCGACCGGGTGGCGGCCGCCCCCGGAGCCCCCGCGCTGCTGCTGGCCCTGACCGGCGCGCTCGGCGGTGACCTCCTCGTGCCCCGTCCGTGTGCCGCCTGGTGGGCGCCGCAGGCACGCCTGCTGGGCAGATCCGTGTTCCACGTGGCGACACCCGCGGAGTGCGGCGGCGTCCCCGATCCCTACGCCCTCCTGGAGACCGTCCGCAGGGTCCGTGCGGAGGGCGGCGACCCGCGGCTGCTCCTGCTGTCCGTCGCCGACGACCCGACCGCCACCGTCGCACCCCCCGAGGTGGTGCACGAGGCCGTGGAGGCCGCGGCGGGCGAGGGACTGCACATCGTCAGCGACGAGACCTGGCGCGACACCCTGCACGAGCCGCGGGACACCGTGCTGCTCAGCCCCGCCGAGATGCTCCCCGACGACGTCTCCGTGATCGCCGACCTCGCGGGTGCCTTCCTGCCGCAGGGCTGGCCGGCCGCCGTCGCCCGCTTCCCCGACAACGCGGCGGGCGCGTCCCTGCGTTCCCGCGTCCTCGACGTGCTCACCGTGCTCGGCGCGCGCGTCGCCGAACCGGTCGCCGCCGCGGCCGCGTACGCGCTCGGCGAGCCCGCCGCGATCACCGAACGGCTCACCGCCGCCGTACGTCTGCACGCCTGCGTGGCCGACGCCGTCCACCGCGCGGTGGGTGCCGCCGGGGCCGTCGCGCGCCCCCCGCAGGCCGGCCGGCACCTGTACGTCGACCTCGGCGCGTTCCGATCCGCGCTCGTCGCGCGCGGCGTCGGTGACGCGCAGGACCTGGAGGACCACCTGTCCGCCCGGCTCGGCATGCCCGCGCCGGGCGGACACCGCTTCGGCGACGACCTCGCCGCCCTCCGGGTCCGCCTCGGCACCGGGTCGTTGCTCGGCTCCACGGACGAGGAGCGGGAGGAAGCGCTCAGCTCCCCCTCGCCACTGGAACTGCCGCATGTGCACAGCGCGTTGACCCTCGTGGGGTCGGCCTTCGGCGATCTCCGCGACGACGCCGAGCGACGGGAGTCTCCTCGATGACGCAGCAGTCCGAGTCGACCACGAGCACGACGACCCAGGCCACAGGCGATCCCGCGCCCCCGGCCGCACCGGCGCCCGGGCACCCCGCCGTCCTCCCTCCTGCGCCCCTCGCCGAACCCCGCCCGCTCGGCGAGCGGCGCCTGTGGCCCCGCCCCTGCGCCGACTCCCGCGCGACACACCGGTGTTCGTACCGGCGGGCCTCGGACGCTGGTTCAGGCGGAGCCGGTTCACCCGGATCACCGAGCTCGACTGGTGGGAGGCGGCCCGACTCGACGGCGTCCACTTCGATTTCGTCCCCGCCCACCACTGGTCCAAGCGCACCCTCACCGACACCTGCCGCTCCCGGTGGGGCGGCTGGGTGCTCGCGGCACCCGAGGGCCGGCGCGTCTACTTCGCGGGCGACACCGGATACGGCCACTGGTTCACCCGCATCGGGCAGCGCCACCCGGGGATCGGCCTCGCCCTCCTGCCCATCGGCGCGTACGGCCCCCGCTGGTGGCTGAGCGACGTGCACTGTGATCCGGAGGAGGCCGTGCAGGCGGCCGTCGACCTGCGCGCGCGGTGGATGGCCCCGATGCACCAGGGCACCTTCGTGCTCTCGGTCGAACCGGTGCTGGAACCACTGCGGCGGGTGCGGGCGGCGTGGGGGCGGGCGGGCCTGGCCGGGAGAACCCGTGGGATCTGGCTGTGGGAGGTTCCCGGGGGCTGGAGCGACGGTGTTTCCCCGTCCTACGAGGGTTTCGTGCCGCGGAACCTGCGCCACACACCCGGCGCCAGGCTGATCGCCACGGTCAGTGCCACCGCCGCCACCACGCCCTGCCACGGCTCGGGGAAGAGCGAGCCGCCGAGGATGCCGATGATCTGGTAGGTGGCCGCCCAGGCGAGGCAGGCCGGGATGTCCCCGCGGGCGAAGACCCGCAGCGGCATCTTCGCGATCAGGCAGGCCAGCATCACCGGAATGCGGCCCGCCGGTACGAGGCGGGACAGGACGAGGACGGCGATGCCGTGGTCGGCGAGCTTCTGCTGAGCCCGGGCGAGCCGGTCCTCGGGTGCGCGTTCCCGGATCGCCTCCAGCCAGCGCGATCCGTTCCTCGAGCCCATGCCGCGCCGACCGAGCCAGTAGAGCGACATGTCGCCGAGGAACGCGGCGGCCGAGGAGACCAGGAACACCATGAGCAGTGCGAAGGGTGACGTCTGGTGGAAGGCCACGACCGCCGCCGAACTCACCAGCGCCCCCGTCGGCACCACCGGCACCAGAGCGCCGATCAGCACCAGCAGGAACAGCGACGGATAGCCGATCGCCTGCTGAGTGGACTCCGGCGGGACGGTCGGCGCCGCGGCGGACAGGAACACCAGCGGTGCGGTGCTCTTGAGCGGCACGAGGGTCGTGCTCTTGAGCGACAGAAGAGCGCCGCTCTTGACCGACTGAAGGGCCGGGGGAGCCACCGCCCCGGCGGACCAGGACATCACCGAGCGGCCTCCGGACGCACGCTCTCGCCCTGCCTCAGCAGATGCACCGCCACCTGGGGCGCGCGCTCGGCGGCCAGGCGCACGAACTCCTCACCCGGCGCGTGGAATTCATGGGGGCGCACGGCATCCATCCCGATGGGCCAGAACGTGCCGTAGTGCACCGGCACAGCGCTGCGGGGACGCAACGCGGCGAGCGCCTCGGCGGCACGCCCCGCGTCGAGATGCCCCTCCCCGAGATACGGGCCCCAGCCGCCCACCGGCAGCAGGGCCACGTCGACCGGTCCGACCTCCTCGGCCATCGACGCGAACAACCCCGTGTCCCCGGCGAAGTACGTCCTCGCCTCGCCCTCGATCACGTACCCCACGGCGGGGGAGCGGTGCGGTCCGATCGGCAGCCGGCGTCCGTCGTGCCGTGCCGGAACCGTGCGGACGGCCAGGTCACCGACGCGGGTGCGGTCACCGGGCGCGACCTCCGTGAGCCGCAGATGGTCCAGCTTGCGCAGTCCGGGCACCGAACGCGGGGCACCGCGCGGCACGAGCAGCCGGGTACCCGGGGCCAGTCGCGCCAGCGAGGGAAGATGCAGATGGTCGGCGTGCAGATGGGAGACCAGCGCGACGTCGGCGACCGCAGCCGGGGGAGGGGGCGGCGCCCCGCGCCTGCGCCGCAGGTGTGCGAGCCGGCGCGCGAAGAGGGGATCGGTGAGCACGCGTGTCCCGGAGTCCTCCAGCGTGCAGGTGGCGTGCCCCCACCAGGTGATCTCCACCGGCACCTCTTTGCCTCCTTCGCACGACTCCCCCCGAGCCTACGGGCAGGAGTAGGGTCTGCGGCGAAACCATGAGGTGAGGGGGACACCATGGGAGACGCACGCGGTGCCTCCGGCACGCACGCCCTCGAACGCTCGCACGAGCGCGGCGGCCCCGTGCCGTGCTCCCCGTCGCTTCGTGTCACGGCGATCGCGAGCCTGACACCTCTGGAAGAGCTCGACGAGGACCCCTTTCTCGTCGACTCCCGCAGCCAGCACGCGATGTGCGCCCGCTGGGCCGCCGAGCACGGCTACGTCGTCACCCGGGAACTTCTCGTACGCGGGCTGCGCCCGGACCACCGCAGCCTGTGGGCGGATGTCGAGGCCGGTCTCGTGGACCTGTTCGTCGCGCCCAGCCGCCGGGTGCTGGAGCGCGCGCTCGCCTCGGTGGAGGAGTTCACCGCCGAGTGTGCGCGCCGCGGTGTCCGCGTCGAGACCGTGGGCACCGCCGAACCGTCGTACGACGCCCAGATGAAGGCCAGGGTCCACCGCCGTCTGTCGATGCCGACGGCGGGCTACGACGGCCGTTGATCTCCCACCCGCGGTGAGTCCCGGCAAAGAGGCACCTGGGGAAGCCTCCTGAGGGACTTCGCGCGGCTTGTGGGGACTTCTGGGGATCTCCGGCCGTTGTGACAGGGTGGGAGCAGGCCGCGCGGACCGGGCGGGCCGGGACGTGAGGTGGACTGGGCGTGGACAAAGGACGTTGGCGGCGCCTCGCCAGCGCGGCGGGACGCAGCACCACGGTGTGGGCCGTGTCCACGCTCACCATGCTCGTCCTCGCCGGTGCGCTGCCCGACTTCCGGCTCCAGTCGGAGAGCGGGGACAGCGCGACACGGATCGCCGTCACCGCGGCGGCCGGCGCGGGCGTCTTCGGTCTCCTGTCGGCGCTGGTGTGGCCCCTGCTCGTGCGGGCCCTGCTCCTCGTCCCCGCCCTGGTGCTGGGCCTGCTCGTCTTCTTCCTGAACGGTTCGCTGCTGCTGATCGCCCTGCGGCTCAACCCCTCCGGGCACGGCGAGGCGGCCCCCGAGACCGCCGTGGTCGTCGCCGCCGTCATGTCGGCCGTCGCCTCGGCCACCGGTGCCGCCCTCGCCGTACGGGACGACGACGCGTACCGGCGCCGCCTCTACCGGCTCGCCGACCGGCGCCGCAGACGCGCCACCGGGCGGCCCGGCCCCTCGACTCCCGGCGTGGTCTTCCTCCAGCTCGACGGCGTCGGACACGGCGTGCTGCGCGAGGCGATCGGCAAGGGTCTGATGCCCACGGCCGCCCGATGGCTCGACGGGAAGCGCCCCACCCACCGGCTCAGGCCGTGGAGAACCGACTGGTCCAGCCAGACCGGCGCCAGCCAGCTCGGCATCCTGCACGGCAGCAACCACGACGTCCCCGCCTTCCGCTGGTACGAGAAGGACACCCAGGAGGTCATGGTCTGCAACCGGCCGACCAGCGCCGCCGAGCTCCAGCGACGGGCCGTCGCGCACACCCGCGACGGCGGCCTGCTCACCGCCGGCGGCGCGAGCCGGGGCAACCTCTTCAGCGGCGGCGCCGACGAGCTGGCCCTCGTGCTGTCCGTCGCCGCGCGCAGGGGACGGGACAACCGCTCGCGGGCCGGCTACTTCGCCTACTTCTCCGACCCGGCCAACGCCGTCCGTACGGCGATGTCGTTCGTGGCCGAGGTCTTCAAGGAGACGGGCCAGTCCACCCGGGCCCGCCTCCAGCGGCGACGGCCCCGCGTCAAACGCGGCGGGCTGTACCCGTTCGTCCGCGCCTTCGCGACCGTCGTCGAGCGGGACGTCGTGGTCGCCGCGGTGATCGGCGACATGCTCGCCGGGCGCAACGCGGTCTACGCGGACCTGGTGGCCTACGACGAGGTGGCGCACCACTCCGGGCCGCGGAGCCGGGACGCCGAGAGGATCCTGGAGCGGCTCGACCGGTCGCTCGCGCTGATCGAGAAGGTCGCCGAGCACGCCCCCCGGCCGTACCGGATCGTCGTGCTCTCCGACCACGGCCAGAGCCCCGGCGAGACCTTCCTGACCAGGTACGGCCTCAGCCTCGGCAATCTGGTCCGGGCCGGCTGCGGGCTGCCCGTGCCCCGCGGGGCGCGCAGGACCCACAGCGGTGCCGAGGCCCGGACCGCCGTCCGGGCCGCGCTGCGCAGACCGGTCGAGGAGCGCGAGGAGCGGCGCGGACCGGCGGGGCGCCGCTCCGAACCCCTGGTCCTGGCCTCGGGCAACCTCGGTCTCGTCTCCTTCCCCGACGTCGCGCACCGGATGAGCCGGGAGGAGATCGACCGGCGCCACCCCGCGCTGCTGTCCACGCTCGCCAACCACCCGGGCATCGGCTTCCTCCTGGTGCGCAGCGAGGAGCACGGCGGCCTCGTGCTCGGGGCGCACGGCGCCGAGGTGCCGGTGGGCCGGCTCGACGACGAACACCCGGGCCCACTGGCCGACTTCGGTCCCGGTGCCGCTGACGCGGTGCGGCGCACACACACGTTCCCGCACACCGCCGACATCATGGTCAACTCCTGGTACGACCCCGTCGGGGGCGAAGTCCTCGCCTTCGAGGAGCAGATCGGCTCGCACGGCGGGCTCGGCGGAGCCCAGGGGCACCCGTTCCTGCTCTCTCCGCTCACCCTGTCCGCACCGGCCGGCGCGGACAGGGACCCCACCGGCCCGGACACCGGACTCGTCGGCGCGGCCACGGAACCCGTCGGCCCGGACACCGGACTCGTCGGCGCGGCCACGGAACCCGTCGGCCCGGACACCGGACTCGTCGGCGCGGAGCGGGTGCACGACGTGCTGCGGCGCTGGCTGCGTGAGTGCGACGGCGCCCAAGTACCGCTGCCGTCCCACCCGGACGAGCAGGCCGCCTGAGCGGCGGCTCCGCCGCGGGGCGGAGAACGGCCGGCCTGTTCACCGGCCGGCCCGGTCGCCGGCACCGGAAAAATGGGAGGCGGCGGACGTCGTGCCGCGCCCACACTGTGGGCGTCGCACGCCGCGCTTTCGCGCGCGTCCCTCACACATCGCTCGTCTCTCACCCCTCTCCCGCACCTTCAAGGAGCTCGCCTGTGCAGGCAGCCGTCACCGTCACGCCCTCCCGTGTCCCGGAGCTGCTTCTCGGTCTCGCCACCGTGCGGCCGGTCTTCCTCTGGGGCGCACCCGGCATCGGAAAGTCCTCCCTGGTCAGGGAGTTCGCCGAATCGCTCGGGCTGGAGTGCGTGAGCCTGCTGGGTACGCAGCTCGCGCCCGAGGACCTGATCGGCGTGCCGCAGATCCGTGACGGGCGTTCCGTCTTCTGCCCGCCGCAGGCCATCGCCCGCGACGAGCCGTACTGCCTGTTCCTGGACGAGCTGAACGCGGCGACGCCCGATGTGCAGAAGGCCTTCTACTCGCTGATCCTGGACCGCCGCATCGGCGACTACGAGCTGCCCAAGGGCTCCATCGTGATCGGCGCGGGCAACCGCGCGACGGACAACGCGCTCGCCCGCCCGATCGCCTCGGCGCTGATCAACCGGCTCACCCACGTCCATCTGGAGGCCTCTCCGAAGGACTGGCTCGTCTGGGCCGCCAAGAACGACATCCACCCCTGGGTGCTCGACCACCTCACCGACCGCCCCGACCACCTGTGGTCCAAGCCGCCGAAGACCGAGGAGCCCTTCTCCACCCCGCGCTCCTGGCACATGCTCTCCGACGCGCTGGGCTCCTTCGGCGACGCGCTCGACGAGGAGACCCTGAAGGTGATCGCCCACGGCACGCTGACGCCCGCGCACGCCGTCGCGTTCTGCGGTTACGTCAAGATCGTGCGCAGTCGCTTCGGCATCGAGGCCATCCTCAAGGGTGACGCCCGCTGGCCCTCCCGTACGGAGGACCGCGATCTCCTCTACTACCTCGCGGAGTCCTTCCGCGGCCGTCTCGTCAAGGAACTCCCGGCCGGCCGGGACCACATCTCGGCGAACGCCCGGCAGACCGCGTACCGGGCCAAGTCCCTGCTCATCCAGCTCGCCGAGATATCCGTCGAGGTCGCCCAGAGCGTCATCGCCTCGGACGCCGACGGCAATCCGGTCCTGCCCGCGTGGTTCCTGGTGGAGGCCGCCCGGGACATGCCGCGCCTGGTGGAGGCGCGCCGGTGAGCCGTTCCCGCAAGTCCGGGGCGAAGGCCAAGGCCAAGCCCGATCCCGCCGCCGAGGCGTTCGCCGAGGGGTTGCGGCTGGTCCGGGCCAATCCGGCGCTGGGCGCCGTCGGCTTCAGCGTCTGCCGGGAGGACACGTGCGCGCGGGCTCCCCGGGACGGGCTGGTGGTCGTCGACTCCAACGGGACCCTGCACGTCAACCCGACCCGTCGCGCCGAACCCGTCGCCTGGGCCTGGGCCATGGCGCACGCCGTCATCCATCTGGGCTTCGGCCATGTCCCGGCCGCGGCCGGGACACGCGAGCAGCCGGACCGTTTCGACCTCGCCGCCCGCTGCGTGGTGGTGAACCGCTTCCTGCTCGGCTTCTCGGTGGGCCTGACGCCCGAGGACCTCCCGGACTCCTACCCCGGCGGCGACGAGGAACGGCTCGCCGCGGCCTGGCGCCGCGACGGCATCCCGCCGCGGTACGAACACTGCGGCACGGCGGGCGGCGACCCGGACCAGGCCCTCGTGTCCTGGAACGCCTGGCTCGGCAGCGCTCCGGCCGACTGGCAGGTGGCCTTCGCGCACGCGCTGATCGGCACCATGTCCGCCGCGATGGACGTGGCGGGCGGGAGACGCGCCTCCATGAGCGAAGGTCCCACCCCGCTCCGGCCCTGGGAGCGGGCGCTGAGTTGGTTCGTCTCCTCCTACCCGCTGCTCGGCGGCCTCGCGGCGGGCATCACCCTCGTCGCCGACGCCGAACTCGCCCGCGCCCACGACATCTCCGTCGCCGCCGTGGACACCGAGGCGGCCGAGATCTACATCA
Organism: Streptomyces sp. NBC_00386; assembly: GCF_036063235.1. Taxonomy (NCBI): domain Bacteria; kingdom Bacillati; phylum Actinomycetota; class Actinomycetes; order Kitasatosporales; family Streptomycetaceae; genus Streptomyces; species Streptomyces sp. NBC_00386. Next base: position 2,020,293 of record NZ_CP107950.1, on the reverse strand, counting down.
ACCCGCTGTGCTCGTTCAGCGACGAGGAATGGCGGTTCGTCCTCGCCCACGAGATGCTGCACGCCGCCCTGCGCCACGGTGACCGCTGCGGCGCCCGGGACCCGTACCTCTTCAACGTGGCCGCCGACTATGTGATCAACGGCTGGCTGTGCGAGATGCAGGTCGGCACGATGCCCGAGGGGCTGCTGTACGACCCGGAGCTGAAGGACCTGTCGGCCGAGGAGGTGTACGACCGGATCGCCGGCGATCTGCGCCGGATGCGCCGCCTCGCCACGCTGCGCGGCAGGGGAACGGGCGACATCCTGGGCGGACCGCTCGGCTCGGCGCGCGACTACGTCGACCTCGACGAGTTCTACCGCCGCGGCCTGGCCCGGGGCCTCGATCTGCACCAGCAGCAGGAGCGCGGTTTCCTGCCCGGTGGTCTGGTCGAGGAGATCCGCGCGCTCAGCCATCCGCCGCTGCCCTGGGACGCCCGACTCGCCCGGTGGTTCGACGAGTTCGTGCCCCGGCCCGAGCCGCTGCGGTCGTACGCGCGTCCCTCCCGCCGGCAGGCGGCCACCCCGGGCATCCCCCGCGCGGGCCGCTGGTTCCCGCCCGAGGAGATCGCCCGCTGCACCTTCGGCGTCGTACTCGACACCTCCGCCTCCATGGACCGCACCCTGCTCGGCAAGGCGCTGGGCGCCATCGCCTCGTACGCCGGGTCCCGCGACGTACCGGCCGCCCGTGTCGTGTTCTGCGACGCCGCCCCGCACGACGCGGGCTATCTGCCCGTCACGGAGATCGCCGGACGCGTACGGGTCCACGGGCGCGGCGGCACCGTGCTCCAGCCGGGCGTCGATCTGCTGCACCGCGCCGACGACTTCCCGCCGGGCGCTCCCGTCCTGGTGATCACGGACGGATACTGCGACGTGCTGCGGGTGCGGCGCGAGCACGCCTATCTGGTGCCGCACGCCGCACGGCTCCCCTTCACCGCGCGCGGGCCGGTCTTCCGGGTGACCTGAGCCCCCGCCGCGGTGCTCCGGCGGGCTCCGCGGCCCCCCGTCCGACGAAATCCCGGACACGCACCGGCAGGTCGCCGCCCGAACCGTGGGGTGCTCCGGGCCCAGGTGTGATCGGATGGGAGACACGGACCCCGGCAACGGGACCACACCCGAAAGGAATCATCGTGGCAACCACGCGCACCGCACACACCGTGTGGGAAGGCAACCTGCTCGAGGGCAACGGCGTCGTCACCTTCGACTCCTCCGGCATCGGCCAGCAGCCGGTGACGTGGGCGTCGCGGGCCCAGGACGCGAACGGCAAAACCAGCCCCGAGGAGCTGATCGCGGCCGCCCACTCCAGCTGCTTCTCCATGGCGCTGTCGCATGCCCTCGCGGGTGCCGGGACGCCGCCCACCAAGCTCCTCACCAACGCCGACGTCACCTTCCAGCCCGGCGAGGGCATCACCGGCATCCACCTCACGGTCGAGGGCACGGTGCCGGGCCTCGACAACGACGGATTCGTCGCGGCGGCCGAGGACGCCAAGAAGAACTGCCCGGTCAGCCAGGCCCTGACCGGTACGACGATCACGCTGTCGGCGAAGCTCGCCTGACGCTCGTACGCCGATGCCGCGTCCTCCCCGCGGGGGCGCGGCATCGGCGTGTCCGCCCGCGTACGCCGTCCGCGCCATTGACAAGCGAGAACACAGGTTTTGTGCTTGGGGGCGGGCAGAGCCGTGGCGGAAGGGGACGGACATGGCACGTGCGGTCGGGATCGATCTGGGGACGACGAACTCGGTGGTGGCCGTCCTGGAGGGCGGTGAGGCGACGGTCGTCGCCAATGCCGAGGGAGCACGCACCACACCCTCGGTGGTGGCCTTCGCCAAGAACGGCGAGGTGCTGGTCGGCGAGGTCGCCAAACGGCAGGCCGTGACGAACGTGGAGCGCACCGCGCGGTCCGTGAAGCGGTACATGGGCGATGTGAACTGGCGGTTTCCCGGGAAGGGCAGCATCGACGGCACCCGCTACCGCGCCCAGGAGCTGTCCGCGCGGGTGCTGCAGAAACTGAAGCGGGACGCCGAGGCCTATCTGGGCCAGGACGTCACGGACGCCGTCATCACCGTGCCCGCCTACTTCGACGACGCGCAGCGCCAGGCCACCAAGGAGGCGGGCGAGATCGCGGGGCTGAAGGTCTTACGGATCATCAACGAGCCGACCGCCGCCGCTCTGGCGTACGGGCTCGACCGTGGGGAGGAGCAGACCGTCCTCGTCTTCGACCTGGGCGGCGGCACCTTCGACGTCTCGCTCCTGGAGATCGGTGACGGGGTCATCGAGGTCAAGGCGACCAACGGGGACACCCGGCTGGGCGGTGACGACTGGGACCAGCGGATCGTCGAGCACCTCGCCCAGCGCTTCAAGGCCGCGCACGGCATCGATCTCGGACACGACAAGATGGCTCTGCAACGGCTGCGCGAGGGCGCCGAGAAGGCCAAGATCGAGCTGTCCTCGTCCACCGAGACCACCGTGAACCTGCCCTACATCACCGCCACCGCCCAAGGCCCCCTGCACCTCGACGAGAAACTGACGCGTGCTCAGTTCCAGGAACTGACGGCCGACTTGCTCGACCGCTGCAAGACCCCCTTCCACCAGGCCGTCAAGGACGCCGGTGTGAAACTGTCCGCCGTCGACCACGTCATCCTGGTCGGCGGCTCCACCCGGATGCCCGCCGTCACCGACCTGGTGAAGGAACTCACCGGCAAGGACCCGCACAAGGGCGTCAACCCGGACGAGGTCGTGGCTCTCGGCGCCGGACTCCAGGCCGGTGTGATCCGCGGAGACGTGAAGGACGTCCTGCTCCTCGACGTCACCCCGCTGTCTCTCGGCATCGAGACCAAGGGCGGCATCATGACCACGCTCATCGAGCGCAACACCACCATTCCCACGCGGCGTTCGGAGATCTTCACCACGGCCGCCGACAACCAGCCCTCGGTCGGCATCCAGGTCTACCAGGGCGAACGCGAGATCGCCGCCTACAACAAGAAGCTCGGCGTCTTCGACCTCACCGGCCTGCCGCCCGCACCGCGAGGTGTCCCGCAGATCGAGGTCGCCTTCGACATCGACGCCAACGGGATCACCCACGTCTCCGCGAAGGACCTGGCCACCGGGCGCGAGCAGAAGATGACCGTGACCGGCGGCTCCGCGCTGCCCAAGGACGACATCGACCGCCTGGTGCGCGAGGCCGAGCAGTACGCGGAGGAGGACCGGCGCAACCGGGAGGCGGCCGAGACCCGCAATCACGGCGAGCAACTCGTGTACCAGACCGAGAAGTTCGTCCGCGAGAACGACGAACGCATCCCCGCCGACACGAAGGAAGCGGTCGCCTCGGCGGCCGCCGGACTGAAACAGCTTCTGGAGGACTCCTCCACCGACACCGCCGCTCTGCGCGGCGCCATCGAGAAACTGGCCACCGTCAGCCAGCAGATGGGCCAGGCCATGTACGCCCAGGCCCAGCAGGGGCCGGCCCCGCAGGACCAGCCGCCCACCGAGCAGGCACAGGACGACGCGGACGTGGTAGACGCGGAGATCGTGGACGAGGACCGCGCAGGGGACGGAGGAGACGGCCGGGACAGGTCCCCGGGTCCGGGGCCCGCTCAGTAGCGCTCGCGGAACTCCCGGAGGATCTCCTTGGTGCGTTCGGCGGAGGCGGAGTGGGCCGACATGTGGTCCAGCACCTCCAGATGCAGGGCCACCTCCTCGCGCGCGTCGAGATAGAGGGCGCCGGTCACGTACTCGCTGTAGACGATGTCCGGCAGCTCTCGCTCGGCGAAGCGGAACAGTGCGAAGGACGTGTACGTCCCCGGGTGCGGGCCGGCCGCGAACTCCGCGACCTGAAGCGTGACGTGATCGAGCTCGACCCATTCGAGGAGCCGGTCCATCTGGTCGCGCATGACCTCGCCCCGGATGCTCACCGGACGCAGCAGCGCCGTCTCGTCCATGATCACCCAGAGGTGGGGAGGGTTCTCGCGGGTGAGCAGCGCCTGCCGTTTCATACGCAGCGCCACATGCCGGTCGATGGCCTCGGTACCCGTCTGCCCGACGGTCCCGGCCTCCAGCACGGCCCGCGCGTACTCCTCGGTCTGCAACAGCCCCGGCACGAAGTGCGGTTCGTAACTGCGGATCAGCCGGGCCGCGCCCTCCAGGCTGACGTGCATGCTGAACCAGTCCGGCAGCACGTCGTGGTACCGCTGCCACCAGCCCGGTTCGTTCGCCTCCTCGGCCAGTGCCACGAAGGTGTCCGTCTCGTCCTCGGAGACACCGTACGTCGTCAGCAGAACCTGCACGTAGGGGATCTTGAGGGCGACCTCGGCCATCTCCATCCGCCGCACGGTCGCCGGCGCGACCCGCAGGACTCGCGCCGCTTCCTCCCGTTTCAGGCCCGCGGCCTCGCGCAGTTCCTGGAGCCGTCGCCCCAGAACCACCTGCCCCACCGTGGGTGCCGGCCGCCGCTCACTCACGCCACACCTCCCCACGCGCCGAAGTATGCGTGCAGTGTGCCATGTCCGTGCGGAACCATCATCGATTGGCCTCAACATGCGGACAGCCAGCACGATCTGACGCACCGTAGGCATCATGTCACCCATGCCGCACCACCGTCACCGACGCCTCTTCCGTCTGCGGTGACAGATCATCACGCGTGCAGCGCGTGAAGGTACTTGCCCGTCGCGGGGTCCGCCGGGAGGAACGTCTCGATGGCCAGCTCCGCGACCGTCACGTCCATCGGGGTGTTGAACGTCGAGATGGACGAGATGAACGACAGCACCCGCCCCTCGTGCTCGATCCGCATCGGGAGCGCGAAGTGGGGCGCGGGACCGAGCGGCTCGTCGTCCACCTCCGCGTCCCGGTCCGGGACCGGATACGCCGCCACCTCCTCGTACAGCGCGCGCAGCGGCTCCGAACGGCGCAGCGCGATCTGCCGGTCCATCTGGGCCAGCAGATGATCCCGCCAGGTGCGCAGATTGCGGATGCGCGGCGCCAGGCCCTCCGGATGCAGGGTCAGCCGCATCGCGTTCAGCGGCGGCACGAGGAGCCGGTCCGTGACACCGTCCAGCAGCAGCGCGACCCCGCGGTTCGCGGCCAGAACGTCGTACCTCGCGTCGACCACCAGCGCCGGATACGGCTCGTAGCCCTGGATCAGCCGCTCCATGCCCTCGCGCAGCGCGTCCATCGACGGGTCGTCGATCGGGGTCTCCGCGTAGCGCGGCGCGTAACCCGCCGCGAGCAGCAGCGCGTTGCGCTCGCGCACCGGCACATCGAGGTGCTCGGCGAGCCGCAGCACCATCTCCTCGCTGGGGCGGGAACGGCCCGTCTCGATGAAACTGATGTGCCGGGCCGAGGACCCCGCCCGCAGGGCCAGCTCCAGTTGGCTCACCCGGCGCTGTTCCCGCCAGCCGCGCAGCAGCGGCCCGGCACCGCCGTCGGTCGAGGTACGGGGGACGGCGGCGGAACCGGACGGGACAGGGCTCATATGAGGACGGTAGCCGAGGAGCGGCACGTGAAGGATCGCCCGGGGCGGTGACCGGCCGGCACCCGTCCGGCCGTCGCGGCGAGCCGCCGCGCCCCGTGTGCCCTGCCGAGGGGTGACGGCTGTGGCACGCTGGGCGAAGGGCCCCTCCGCTGCGCTTCGGGGCCGGTCCGCCCCCCTGCGCCACCCCGGACCCACCGCCCCGCACGTCTCACCCGCCGTACGAAGGGATCACGTCCATGGCCGTCGAACCGCTGGAGCCCAAGGAGATCGAGGAGCGGCTGGTGGAGCTGCCCGGCTGGTCGCTGGACGGCGACCGGCTCGCCCGTACCTACCGGCTCGGCACACACTTCGCGGCGACCGCGATGGTCGTGCACATCGCCCAGGTGCAGGAGGAGCTCGGCCACCACTCCGACCTCACCCTCGGCTACAACACGATCGCCCTCACCGTGAACACGCACAGCGTCGGCGGCGCCGTCACCGTGCTCGACTTCGATCTCGCCCGCAGGGTGGAGGAACTCGCGCCGGGACACGGGGCGAGCTGACCTCCGTGCTGGACTACGACAAGGAAGCGGACCGCTACGACGCGACGCGCGGCGGCGAACCGCGGGCCGCCGCTGCCGCGGCCGCCGTGCTCGCCCTGGTCCCCGACCATGCCCGGGGCCTGCTCGACGTGGCCTGCGGCACCGGCATCGTGACGAGCGGGCTCGCCGCCGGGCGGCCGGGGCTCCGGGTGACGGGGGCGGACGCGGCCCACGGCATGGCGCGCCGGGCGGCGGAGCGCCTCCCCGGAGCCGTCGTCCGCGCAGACGGCCGCCGACTCCCCTTCCCGGAAGGCTCGTTCGACGCGGTGTGCGCCGTCTGGCTGCTCCATCTGCTGGACGACGCGGGCCCCGTCATCGCCGAGGCCGCGCGCGTCCTGCGCCCCGGCGGTGTGTTCGTGACCACCGTCGACAAGGCGGCGGCCCACCATGTCGGCAGCGACATCGACGCGTTGACCGCGCTCTGTCCCGCCGGGCACGCCGAGGACGGGACCGGACGCGTCACGGCGTACGCCGCCGAGCACGGCCTGGTGCCGAGCGGCACGGCCCTCTTCCGCGGCCACGGCCAGGGCCGGACCCCCCGGCGTGTGGCCCGGTACATCCGCAGCGGCCGGCTCTACGCGGCCGGCGGACCTCGACTGGCCGAGCGCGTCGAGACCTTGCCGGGGCCCGATGTCCCGCGCCGCGAACCGGACTTCACCCTGCGGGCCTTCCGCAGGAACTGAACGCGTGCGGACCGGGCCCGGGGTCAGAGGCGGGTTTCCCTCCGGGTGAAGTCCATGGTCCAGTTCGTCAGCCAGGTGTGCTCCCCGTCCACCGAGAAGGCCTGTTCCCAGCGAGCCGTCGTCTCCGAGATCCCCGACCACACGTACCGCACCCGCACGTCCTTCCCTTCATGGGTGTCGTCGCCGTGGAACTCGCCGCGTCCGTCCGGTCCGAACCGCCCGAGCACAGGCGGGAACAGCCGGCCGCTGCGGCTGGACGACCAGTTCAGCGACCACCGCTCGGTCTCCACGTCGAAGAGCCGCAGCGTCAGGCCCGTCCATCCCTGGCTCGGCACGTCGATCTCGTCGATGTTCGCGGCGCCGCGGAACAGGTTCCAGCAGCGGCTGACCGCGGAGAACTCCTCCCAGTCGCTCTCCGGGTCGAGAAAGTCCGTACGACGGCGGTTGACGACGTCCCAGTCGCCGTGGAGGAAGTCGAAGTCGTTCAGGGCCGACACGTTGTCCCGGACGTCGTTCATGCGCGGTCTCCTGTGGTTCCTTCGGGCAGGGAGTCGGCCAAGTAGGCGGCCAGGTCGGGTACTTCGGAGGCGAGCAGATGCCGCACCCAGGCGTCCCGCTCGTGCAGGACCGGCGGCAGCTCCCAGACGCAGCCGATCCAGGGGAGGTCCGTGGTGACGAAGTGCGCCGGGTCGCGGTCGGGGCAGCCCAGCACCTGCTGGCCCGCGGCGGCGCCCCGGAAGTGCAGGACGTTGTCCCACACCCAGCTGTACGCGTTGAGATAGGCGCCGTCGTCGGCGCCCCGGTGCAGGACGACGAACGTGGCGGGCGGTGTGCCGTCCGGCTCGGGAAGCAGCCGCGGCAGGATCGCGTAGGCGGCCCTTTCGACCTCCGGTTCGATACCGGCGGGGTCCGCGGTCACGTGGTACCGCTTGATCCGCCGTCCCGCCATCTCGATGGGCGGCGGGACGGTCAGGAACTTTTCCCTGAAGGCCGCACGGGCCGGGGACGCGTCCGAGCTTGCGGAAGCCCCGGAACTCCCCGAACTCCCGGAATCACCGGAACCGCCGGAAGACACGGACGCATCGGATGCCCCGGAGGGCACTGAGGCCGGCACCACCGCTGGAGCGGTGGACGGCGTGGAGGAAGCTGAAGCCATGGCAGGGACGCTAGGCCCGCTTCACTGACACCATGTGTCAGTGAAGTCCAGCCGTCTCATCTCGATCCTGCTGCTGCTCCAGACCCGGGGCAGACTCACCGCCGCCCAGCTCGCCGCGGAACTGGAGGTGTCGGTCCGGACGGTGTACCGGGACGTCGAGGCACTGAGCGCGGCGGGCGTCCCGCTCTACGGCGACGCGGGGCACGAAGGCGGCTACCGCCTCCTCGACGGCTACCGCACCCGCCTCACCGGCCTCACCACCGAGGAGGCCGAGGCCCTGTTCCTGGCCGGGATACCCGGGCCCGCAGCCGAACTCGGACTCGGCGCGGTGCTCGCCGCGGCCCAGCTCAAGGTGCGTGCCGCCCTCCCGCACGAACTGCGCGAGCACGCGGACCGGGTGAGCGGCCGCTTCCACCTGGACGCGCCGGGCTGGTACGCGGACGCCGACGAGACCCCGTACCTCACCGCGGTCGCCGACGCCGTCTGGAACGGCCGGGTCCTCGACATCCGCTACCGCCGCTGGCGCGAACCCACCGACGTGGACCGCCGCCTGGAACCGTACGGTCTCGTCCTGAAGGCGGGTCGCTGGTACGTCGTCGCGGGCCCGGGACCACGCACCTACCGGGTGGACCAGATCCTCGAACTGCACGCCTCGGAAGCGGAGTTCACCCGGCCCGAGGGATTCGATCTGGCCGAGTACTGGACCGCGTACCAACGGGACTTCCACGAGCGGCTGCACCAGGCGGAGGTGGTCGTGCGGATCGCGCCCGGAACCGGCCTGAGCGGTCTCGCCGGCCGGGCGATGGCGGTCAACGGGCTTACGAACAATCAGGGTTGGACGTGTGCCACCGTCCCCGTCGAGTCCCTGGAGCAGGCCCACGACGACTTCCTGCGGCTCGGCACGGCCGTCGAGGTCCTGGAGCCGCCCGAGCTGCGCGCCCGCATCGCCGAGACGGTCGCGGAGCTGGCCCGCAGATACGCGTAGAGAGCGCTTGCTGCGAGGCGGCAACTCCCCTGCGCGCAGCGGCGACTGGGAGGACAGAAGCAGTCTGTCCTCCCAGGAGGTAATCACCGTGCAGCACCCGCAACGGCAGCACCGCAGACGTGCGATCGGCTCGGCCCTGGCGGCCGCGGCCCTCATCACCGCCGGACTCACCGGCCTCGGCGCCGCTCCGGCCCGGGCGGCCACGGCGCGACAGGTCGAAGCCCTCGACCGGGGCGTCGTCAGCGTCCACACCGACAGCGGCAACCTGGTCACCTGGCGCTGGCTCGGCACCGACCCGAACGACGTGTCGTTCAACGTCTACCGTGCCGGGACCCTGGTCAACTCCACCCCGGTCAGCGGCTCCACGAACTACTTCCACTCGGGCGCGCCCGCGCAGGCCGACTACACGGTCCGCGCGATCGTGAACGGCGTGGAGCAGGCGGACTCCGTCCACGCCGTCCAGTTCCGGGCGGGCTACAAGGACGTTCCCATCACCCCGCCCGCGGGCGGCACCACCCCCGACGGTGTCGCGTACACCTACGAGGCCAACGACGTCTCCGTCGGCGACCTCGACGGCGACGGCGCGCTCGACCTCGTCCTCAAGTGGCAGCCGACGAACGCCAAGGACAACTCCCAGTCCGGCTACACCGGCAACACGATCGTCGACGGAGTCAAGCTCGACGGCACCCGCCTGTGGCGCGTCGACCTGGGCCGGAACATCCGCTCCGGCGCCCACTACACACAGTTCCAGGTGTACGACTACGACGGTGACGGCAAGGCCGAGGTGGCCATGAAGACCGCGGACGGCACGACGGACGGCCGGGGCACGGTGATCGGCAGTTCCTCCGCCGACTACCGCAACTCCAGCGGATACGTCCTCTCCGGGCCCGAGTACCTGACCATGTTCAACGGTCAGACCGGGGCGGCCATGGGCACCGTCGACTATGTCCCGGCGCGCGGCACGGTCTCCTCCTGGGGCGACTCCTACGGCAACCGCGTCGACCGATTCCTGGCGGGCACCGCCTACTTGGACGGTTCCCGGCCCTCCCTGATCATGGCGCGCGGCTACTACACGCGTACGGTCGTCGCGGCCTGGGACTGGCGGGGCGGTGCGTTCGCCCGGCGGTGGACCTTCGACACCAACTCCTCGACCAACAGCGGCAAGGGGTACGACGGGCAGGGCAACCACCAGCTGTCCGTGGCCGATGTCGACGGCGACGGCAAGGACGAGATCGTGTACGGCTCGATGGCCGTCGACGACAACGGCGCCGGACTGTGGACCACCGGGAACGGCCACGGCGACGCCCTGCACGTCGGTGATCTCGACCCCTCCCGGGCCGGTCTGGAGGAGTTCAAGGTCGACGAGGACTCCACCAAGCCGTCCTCGTGGATGGCGGACGCGAGGACCGGCGCGATCCTCTGGTCGACGGCCGCCAACGGCGACAACGGCCGGGGCGTGTCCGGGGATGTCTGGGCGGGCAGCGCGGGGGCCGAGTCCTGGTCCTCCCGCGCCGACGGGGTCCGGGGTCCGCAGGGCACGGTGGTGGCCACCCGCAAGCCGGGCAGCATCAACTTCCTGTCCTGGTGGGACGGGGACACCGTCCGCGAACTCCTCGACGACACCCACATCGACAAGTACGGCACGTCCGCCGACACCCGCCTGCTGACCGGCTCGGGTGTCCATTCCGACAACGGCACCAAGGCGACACCGTCCCTGTCCGGCGACATTCTCGGCGACTGGCGCGAGGAAGTCGTCTGGCCCACGACGGACAACACGGCCCTGAGGATCTACTCCACCCCCTACGAGACCACCACGAAGATCACCACCCTGCTCCACGACACCCAGTACCGCACAGCCCTGGCCTGGCAGAACACCGCGTACAACCAGCCCCCGCACCCGAGCTTCTTCCTCGGCAACGGCATGGCGACGGCCCCGCGACCGTCGGTGTACACGCCGTGAGCCGCTGAGTCCCTGTCGCCGAGCACAGGCCACGGCGGCTCTCCGAACCCGTCGGGGAGCCGCCGCGACCTGTATCCGCCGGGGGTCCGGGCCTGCCGGGTCCACCGCGGCTGGCGCGGGCCCGCTGTCGGGGGCGGCGCCTTGTAGGCTCGTATGTGCCGGAGCCCGGCCCGACTGTGACGCGGGCCGGTCTCCGGTACCGCGCGCGGCGCCCCTGTAACCCGGTGCTCGGCCCAGTGTCCGGCTTCGCGACCAGGCTTGAGCCCTGCCTTCGGCCCGCCCTGAGCCCTGCCTTCGGCCCGCCTCGAGCTGGGCCGCGTGTCCGGTCGCCGCCGATGGCCCTCGTGCTCGCGACGGGTCGGCAGCAACTTCCGGCCATGGTCTATCCGGGTGGCCGATTGTGGTGCATCGTTGGGCGTGCGGGTTCCACAGCTCCCGGGCGTCGGCCTCCGCACGGGTCCTGCCTGAACCGCGGTTCCGACCGGCCCGCCGCTCCTCCCGGCTCCCCACGGGAGGTTTCGCGGCTGCCCTCGACCCGCCCGGGCCGTCCGTCGCGCCGTCTCGCGCACGACGGAGCCGGCCCCGCGGCCGTCAGGGCGGGGCCCTGGTGCCGGGTGTCTACCGATCGGCGAGGCGGTACGTGGCGCTGTCCGGGTCGGTCTTCACGAGGAGGCCGGCCGTAGCGAGGTCGCGGAGTGCCTGCCGGGCCCGCTTCTCCTGCTGGATCCGGTCCCCGTCGCCGACCCCGGCGTCCCGGAGCGCGGTGACCGCCCGCTGGGCGTCCCAGGTGCCACCGAGTGTGCGAACGGACCGTGCGAGAACCTGTTGATGCGTCATGGGGCTCCGTGTCCTCTACTGCTAGGAGTGATGCTTGCGCTTGTGGCTGACGCCGGTTGGCCGACGGTGCCCGGCGGGCGCCGGCGTTCGGGCGGCCCGACAGGCGTGCCGGGCTGTTTGTCGGTGCCGCCGGTTACGCTGGTCGCACAGGCATCCGTTCCGAGCAAGTCGGGGATGCTGCTGAGGCCCCGCCCGGAGTGATGCCCGGTGCGGGGCCGGCTGCTGTCCGGGCTCCGGTGCTTCGCACGGTCCGGTCGAGCGGCTGTCAGCTGTAGGTCCAGCGCCATCCGCCGGAGCGGTACGCGCAGGTGATCCTGGTGCCGCTCGCGGTGGTCGTGCCGGCGCCGTGGTCGCCGTTGCGGCAGTACTGGCCCGCCGAATAGCAGTTGCCGGCGTTCGACTTGATCGAGCAGGTGCTGACGCCGGTTCCGCCGCCGCTGCTTCCGCTGCTTCCGCTGCCGCCGGAGCCGCTGCCCGAGGCGGCGCGCGCGGTGACGGTGACCTTCACCTTGACCGTCTTCGTCGCGGTCACGGTCGGAGCCGGTTCCGGCTCCGCGGTCACCGTCGCGGTCGCCGTCACCGTCGCGGTGACGGTGGGCCGCACCTTGGCGGCCGCGACCTTCGTGGTGCCGCTCTTGTCGTCGCCACCGTCATTGCCGCAGGCGCCGACGCCGAGGAGGACCGCGACGGCGATCACCGGCAGCAGACGGCGCTTTCGTGACCTGCGGGCTCTCGCCGGCTCCGGCGCCGATCCGACTGCCACGGGCGGCCGCTCGTACTCGTGCGGCGGCTTGTTGTGCGACATGGTCCCCCAGGGATGGTTCGTGGTGGGGTGACGATATCGGGGGATGTGAAGAAAGAGTGATGCATACGTGAAGGAGGTGACGCAGTTGTGATCATCGCGGGAGTACGGGCCGCTCGGGGGTACCCGTCCGGCCGGGTGGGACCGGCGGACGGGTACCCCCGACGGAGGCAGACCAAGGGCTCAACTCACCGCACAGGCCTGATCCCCCAGCTTGAAGACTGCCGGTTTCGTGTTCGCCCCCGTCCAACTCCCCGTGAAGCCGAAGGCGACCGTCGAACCCGGTGCCACGTTCGCGTTCCAGCCCACGTTCTTCGCCGTCACCGCCACGCCCGACTGGGTGTAGTCGGCGTTCCACAGCTGCGTGATCTTCTGGCCGTCGGAGAAGGACCAGCCCAGGTTCCAGCCGCTCCAGGCGGTGGAGCCGGTGTTGGTGAGGGACACGTCGGCCTGGAAGCCGCCCTGCCACTGGTTGGTGATCCTGTACGTCACCGTGCAGGCCCCCGTCGACGGGGGTGTCGGGTCCGTACCGCCGCCCCCGTCACCACCCCCGGCGTCCGAGGTGTCGCCGTAGACGATCCCGCGCCCGTTCGTCGCGACGTACACGCGTCCGTAGACCCGCGGGTCCCCGGTGATGGCCGCGCCGGTCCAACCCCACTGGTGGGCGTCGTCGTTGATGCGCGTCCAGCTCGCTCCCTTGTCCGTGGAGCGGAAGATCCCGCGTACGCCCCCGATCTTCGCGCTGGTGTAGAGCGTCTGGTACGAGGCCCCCGTCGCCGCCTTGCCGAAGCCGATCGTGTCGGCCTGGTCGACGCCTGACAGTCTGGTGAAGGTCGCGCCGCCGTCCGTCGAGTGCCACAGCCCGTACGCCCCGTCGCTCGCGCCGCCCGCCAGCCACACATCGCCCTTGGCGCCGGGCAGCGCTTTGAAACGCACGCTGTCCCCGCTGGGCAGATTGGCGGCCGAAGACGCCGTGAAGGTCGCGCCGCCGTCCGAACTGACGTAGAACTTGCCGGACTTGAAGCCGTAGAAGGTCTTCGGGTCGACCCGGTCCGACTCGACGACAGCGCCCGCGGGGATACCGCTCGACGCGGACCACGACGTACCGAACCCGGTGGTGTACTGCACCCCGGTGCCCGCCGGACTCCACACGAAGCGGCTGCCGTCGGAGGCCGAGGCGACCGTTCCGCCGCCGGTGACGCCCGAAGGGTCGCTGCCCGCGAACCAGTTGGCGCCGTTGTCCGTCGAGAAGCCGATGTGCGGCCCGGAGTCGAGGTTGCCGACGCGCACCACGGTGTTCGGGCCGGCCTCGGCGTAGTCGAGGCTGGTCGTGGTGGTGAGGTTCGGCGAGGTGTACATCATCGACGGGACCTTGGTGAGATCCGTGTGCCGGAAGCCGCCGATGTCACCGAGCGCGCTGAGCAGCGGAGCGCCCGACGGGGGAGAGGCGAGGTCGTTGACGGCCGTCTCCTCCAGCCCCTGGACCATGGGCTTGACGGTGAACTGGCTTCCGGTGTCCCAGTTGGTGAGGTTCTCGGTGCCGTAGATCGTGGCGCCGGTTCCGTACATCATCCGGGCGGAGTCGAACGGGTCGATCTCCAGCCCCTCGGTCATCCAGCCGAGTTTGGGCGTCTGTTCGGGCGGCGAGGGGTTCGCGCCGAAGGTCAGCCAGGGCACGGACGAGACGTCCGTCGTGTAGCGGTTCGAGCGGTTCGGGTACGACGTGTAGTCCCACGCCTTGGTCCACGTCCCGCCGCTGTCCGTGGACCGGAAGATCTGGGTGTCCGGCCACCAGGAGCTGTACGCCGTAGCCATCACGGTGCCCGGGTGCTGCCGGTCGACACTCAGCCCGCTGAAGCCGTAGTAGGTGTCGGCCTCCGCCACCGGGCTGATGTCCGTCCAGGTCCCGGTCTTGGTCGCGTACCGCCACAACTGGCCCTTGCCGCCGTCGTACGGGCCGCCCTTGTCGCTGTAGGCGAGATAGAGATAGCCGTTCGCCGCGTCGAGGACCCCCTTGTGGGCGAGGTAACCGGTCGGCTGGCCGGCGAGCCTGGACCAGGTCGCACCGCCGTCCGTCGAGCGGTAGACCGCGTTGTCCTTGTCGGCGACCCCCACGTAGATCGTCTGCGTGGCGCTGCCCGAGGTGCCGGTCGACTCGTCGAAGGTGACCCAGACGATCCCCTGGTTGTCGGAGGCGTAGCCGCTGGTGTCCGTCGCGTCCTGGACGTAGTTGCCGGGGTTGGGGAAGCCGGTGACCTGTGACCAGGTCACTCCGGAGTCCGTGGACCGCCACAGCCCCTTGCCGCTGGGCGCGCCGAGATACAGCACGCTGTTCTTGCGGGGGTCGACGGCGAGCCGCTCACCCATGCCACGTCCGGGCATGTTGCCGCCCAGCTTGAAGGGCAGGTCGGTCTTCTGCCAGCTCGCGCCCCGGTCGGCGGAACGCAGCACGGCCCCGTTGGTCGGGTCCCAGCTGTTGGTGTACGTGCCGACCGCCGCGTACACCTTGTCCGGGGCGACGGAGTCGGAGGCGAGGCTGACGACTCCCGAGTGGCCCCACTCGTTCCAGCCGACCGAGTCGAGCAGCGGCGTCCAGCTCTTCGTCGCCTGCGCCCACCGGTAGGCGCCGCCGATGTCCGTACGGGCGTAGGCGAGGTTCTTCTCGGAGCGGTTGAAGACGATGCCGGGGACGAAGCCGCCGCCGTCGATACGGGCGTTCTTCCAGGTGTACGTGTCGGCCGCGACCGTCGTCGTGGGGGTGCTCGCGGCCAGTGCGGGCGGGGTGCCGGCCAAGAGCCCGGCGGCGAGGGCGAGTACGGCCGTGAGGATGCGTGTTCTTCGCACGGGGGAGTCCTCTCCGGTGCGCAGGAGGAGTGGGGAAGGGACAGATGGATGGCCGGGCGGCCCTCAGTGCGGTGAGGGACCGCCCGGCCGGTGGCCCTGCCGTCAGGGACAGGACCGCGTACCCGGAGCCACAGCGGGGACTATTCGAGAAGCTCCGCGTACGAGCCCATGGCGAGGGCGATGTCCGCCTGCGCCCAGAACCGGTGGTACGTGAAGGAGGGCGCGGCGCCGCCCGCCAGATAGCTCTGGATCTTCGACCAGGCCGGGTCGTTCTTGTAGAAGGACCGCAGCGAGGCGAAGGTCGAGGAGGAGTTGACCGCGTCGCCGTTCGGCATCGTGCCGGTGAAGGTGCTCGGCACGTACACGCTGTCGCCGAAGCGGTTGTAGTCGGCGCGGGTCTCCGGGACGGCGATGCCCAGCCCGTCCTGGTAGTTGTTCCACATGCCGTCCAGGAGCGCCTTGGCCGTCGTCTTCGCCTGGGTGTTGCCGGACTTGGCGGCGTAGTACGACAGGGTCTTGGCGTACGCGGCGGCCACCCCGACATCGTTCGTGTAGTCGGCGACGGTGACGTGAAGTCCGCTGTTGGCGCCGGGACTCGACGCGTTCCAGGTGTCCGGTGCGCCGGACCACTGGAGGGTGGAGGGGATCTGGTAGGTGCCGTCCGGGTTGATCGTGGTCTTGGACAGCGCCCACGTGACCCACTTGTCGAGGACCGCCTTGGCGCTCGCGTTCCCCGTCTGCTGGTAGTACTCGGCGACCCGCTCCATGGACCACGCCTGGAAGCCGAACCACTGGTTGGACGGCGGGTCGTGGTACACCGGCTGCTGGTCGTAGTACATGCCGTAGAAGGTCGGCGTCCCGGTGGGGGGCGTCGCGTAGCGGCCGGCCCAGCTGTTGGTCGCGCCGCCCGCGATGGCGCCCTCGCTCGACTGGAGCCAGCGGTAGAACTCCAGTTGCCGGGTCAGCGAGGTGGCCCAGTCCGAGGCGCCGGTCGCCGACTTGGGCTTCAGGTCGGCGTTGCTGCTGAGCGCGTAGGCGGCCAGCGGGTTCTGGTAGCCGCCGTGGGTGTGGCTGGAGCCGATGCGCCAGGCCCAGCCCGCCGAGGTGTCGTTCGCGCCGCCCCAGGCGTAGTACCAGGAGAGCAGGTAGTGCGAGGCGTCCTTGCCGGTACCCGCGGCGCAGGTCGACGGGCCGACGCAATTGCCTATTTTCTTGAAGTACTTGTCGTACATGGCGTAGCGCAGATAGTCGCCCATCTTCGCGGCCTTGCCGACGGTCGCCGACACATCGGCGCTCTTGCCCTGGGCCTTGGCCCACACGTCGGCCCAGTACGCGGCCTGCACCGCGCGCGCGTCTGCGTCCGGGGCGTCCGTGTACTTCCACTGCTTCGCGTACGAGGAGTCCCCGGTGAAGAGGTCCAGGTAGCCGTTCTTCCCGCCGTACTTGAAGGCGTCACAGGTCGGCTGCGGCACCGTCTCCCACACCGACTCCTGCGCGCCGCGCTGGAAGGTGTTGATGTACGACGGACCCGTGGCGGTCGGACCGGCCTCGCACTTGCCGGGCTCGTTGCCGTAGCCGTAGGTGTTGTCCACGTCCTGGAGCCAGTGCATGCCGTACACGTCGTCCGTGCCGTACGCGCTCTTCAGCTCGGAGGCGATCGGGTCCGGACCGACCGAGACACCGGTGTCGAGCTTGGCCGGGTACTCGTTCGGAGTGTCCAGCTCGGGCGCGTAGGTGGCCGGCTTGGAGGCGTTGTAGAAGGAGTTCGTCGGCTGGTCGGCATGCGTGGGGATCATGTACGTCTCCATGGTCGTCCACGCGGCGTTGAACTTCGACCAGTCGCCGGTGACCTTCCCGTACATGGCCTGGAGCCAGATCAGATAGCTGTACGCCTCCGACGTCGTCTCGTGTCCCTGGTCCGGCGCCTCGACGATCAGTGTCTCCACCGAGTGGTACGGGATGCCCTCGGGGGAGAAGTAGCCGTTCGCCGGGTTGGTGATCTTGCCGTAGAGGTCCAGGAAGCGCGCGTCGTACGCCTTCGACGCGGCCAGTTCCGTCACGGTGACCGTGGCCTTGGCCTGACCGGTCGCCGAGGCCGTGAAGGTCGCGGACCCGGTGCCCGAGGCGTCGGCGGTGATCGTCACCGTCTGGGCGGTGTTCCAGTTGGACGGGGTGAACGTCAGACTCGAACCGCCGGTGACGGACAGCCCGGTGTTCCCGTCCGTGCGGGCCACCGCCACCGTCACGTTGGCGCTCGGCTGGGTCGAGAGCTTGACCGTGAACGTTCCCGACTTGCTCTGCTGGACGCCGAGTTGGGTCGGCGAGGCGACGATCGCCGGTCCCGAGGCGACCGTGATGCCGGCCGGTACGGACTCCGCCGACGCGCCCAGGCTGTCGTACGCCTTCGCGAGGACGGAATGACTGCCCACGGCCAGCCCGGACGCCGACAGCGTGTACGGCGAGCTGGTGTCGGTGCCGAGCAGGGTCGTGTCGTCGTAGAACTCGACCTTGGAGATGGTCGCTCCGTCGGCCGCCGCCGCGGTCGCGGCCATCGGGACGGCGTCGCCCTGGGTGTAGACGGCGCCCGCCGCGGGGCTGGTCAGCACGGTGATCGGCGGCTGGTGTGCGCCGGCGCAGGTGGTGCCGTTGACGGCGTAGGACGCGGGGGCGGTGTTGGTGCCGCTGTAGGTGAACTGCGCGCCGGTGGTCACGGCGGTCCCGGCGCCGATCGTCCCGTTCCAGGAAGCGTTCTTCACGGTGACCGACTTGCCGGACTGGGACCAGGTGCCGTTCCAGCCGTTGGTCAGGGTCTGGTTGCCCGTGTAGGCGTAGGTCAGGGTCCAGCCGTTGATGGCGTCGGTGCCCCGGTTGGTGATCGTCAGATCTGCGGTGAAGCCGGAGCCCCAGTCGTTGGTCTTGTAGTCGACGCTGCACTGAACCGTGGCCGCGTGTGCGGGAGTCGTACCGGTTGCCAGAGTCGCGAGCGGAAGGGCCAGAGCCGCCACTACAGCGGTCCACAGTCGCCGTGAGCTGCGACGACATCTCCATCGAGGGCTGGGATCCATGGTGCTGGTTCCTCCTTGCGGCTCGGAGAATGGGGGGAGGAGCAACAAGCCTTGAACCAGTGGGAGCGCTCCCATATTGGAGATGGGGGTGTGAGGGGTCAAGGTGCTTGAAGAGTCGAAATGATTCGACAGATCAACTGCGCAACCCCTCTGGGCAACGCGGGCACTTGGCGCTAGCTTCATCCGCACCAGTGGGAGCGGTTCCATCAGTCGACGCGTCCGTAACGGCGCGCCAGAGCTGCAAGGAGTCGCTTCATGCGTCACCCCCCGCGTTTGTCTCTCTTAGTGATCGGCGCCGCCGTCGCCCTCGTGGGCACGGCTGTCGCGCCGGTCGTCACGGCCTCGGGAGCAACTCCCGCGTGCACGGTGGAGTACTCGGTCACCGGCCAGTGGGACACCGGCTTCCAGGGCGCCGTGAAAATCACCAACAACATGGCCGCGCTGAGCAGTTGGAGTCTCGGCTTCGACTTTCCCGCCGGTCAGAAGGTCACCCAGGGCTGGAACGCCAAGTGGTCCCAGTCCGGTACGACGGTGACCGCGTCCAACGAGAGCTGGAACGGCTCGCTGGCCACCGGCGCGAGCGTCAGCGCCGGGTTCCTCGCCTCCTGGTCGGGAAGCAACGCGGTGCCGACGGCCTTCAAGCTCAACGGCACCACCTGCAACGTGGACGCCCAGCCGACGCCCACGCCGACCCCGACCGACCCGCCGCCGGCCGGCGGTGAGGCGCCGAAGCTGCACGTCTCGGGCAACAAACTGGTCGACTCCGCGGGAGCCACCCGCAGGATGCTCGGCGTCAACCGCTCCGGCGGCGAGTTCATGTGCGTCCAGGGCTACGGCTTCTTCGACGGTCCCGTCGACGACGCCTCCGTCAAGGCGATCGCCGACTGGAAGGTCAACACGGTCCGCATTCCGCTGAACGAGGAGTGCTGGCTCGGCCTGTCCAACATCAAACCGGAGTACGCCGGCGCCAACTACATCGCCGCGGTCAAGGACCTGGTGGCCAAGGTCGAGGCGCACGGCATGACCCCGCTCGTCGAACTGCACTGGACGTACGGTCAGTACACCGGCAACTCGGCGGGCTGCTCGGACGTGCACGCCACCTGCCAGAAACCGATGCCCGACGCGCAGTACACCCCGTCCTTCTGGTCCTCGGTCGCGAGCACCTTCAAGGACGACCCGGCCGTCGCGTTCGACCTGTTCAACGAGCCCTACCCGGACCGCGCGACCTCCACGACCACCCAGGCGTGGACCTGCTGGCGTGACGGCGGAACCTGCCCCGGCATCTCCTACGAGGTCGCCGGAATGCAGGACCTGGTCGACGCGGTTCGCGGCACCGGAGCCAAGAACCTGATCCTGGCCGGCGGTCTCGCGTACTCCAACGACCTGAGCCAGTGGCTGACCTACAAACCCAGTGATCCCACGGGCAATCTCGTCGCCGCGTACCACGTCTACAACTTCAACACCTGCGCGAGCGAGACCTGCTGGAACTCGACCCTCGCCCCGGTCGCCGCCCAAGTACCCCTGGTGGCAGGCGAGATCGGGGAGAACACCTGCTCCCACTCCTTCGTCGACACCGTCATGAAGTGGTTCGACGACCGGGGGCTCTCCTACCTCGGCTGGACCTGGAACACCTGGGACTGTTCCTCGGGTCCGTCGCTGATCTCGAACTACGACGGAACTCCGACCTCCTACGGCATCGGGCTGCGCGACCACCTGCGCGCCCTCAACGGATAAGGAACCCGCACATGAGCCGTGCAAGAACAGCCGTTCTCGGGGCACTCGCCCTGATCGCCGCGGGGTCGGGCGGAGCCGCCGCGGCCGTCCCCGCCGACGTCGCCGCCATCCCCTGCACCGTCGACTACAAGGTGCAGAACCAGTGGGACACCGGCTTCACCGCCGCCGTCACCGTCACCAACAACGGCGCCGCCAAGTCCTCCTGGGCGGTCAAGTGGTCGTACGCCGGGAACCAGAAGGTCACTTCCGGCTGGAACGCGAAGATCACCCAGAGCGGGACGGCCGTGACCGCGGCCAATGAGACGTACAACGGGACACTGGCGAGCGGGAGTTCGGTGAGCTTCGGCTTCAACGGCTCCTACAGCGGCACCAACGCCCTGCCCACCACCTTCACGCTTGACGGCGTGACCTGCAACGTCGATGACGGAGGCGGCGGCGGAGGCGGCGGGGGAGGCGGCGGCACCGGAACCCGCGTCGACAACCCGTACTCCGGCGCCAAGGTGTACGTGAACCCGGAATGGTCGGCGAAGGCCGCCGCCGAGACCGGCGGCAGCCGGATCTCCAACCAGCCCACCGGCGTCTGGCTCGACCGCATCGCCGCGATCAACGGCTCGTCCACCAGCATGGGCCTGCGCGCCCACCTCGACGCGGCGCTCGCCCAGAAGGGCACCGGCGAAGAGGTCGTCCAACTGGTCGTCTACGACCTTCCCGGACGTGACTGCGCCGCTCTCGCCTCCAACGGCGAACTGGGCGCCACGGAGATCGACAAGTACAAGACACAGTTCATCGACCCGATCGCGGCGATCCTCTCCGACAGCAAGTACGCCTCGCTGCGCATCGTCACGACCATCGAGATCGACTCGCTGCCGAACCTCGTCACCAACACCGGCAGCCGCGCGACCGCCACGCCCGCGTGCGACACGATGCTCGCCAACGGCAACTACGTGAAGGGCGTCGGCTACGCGCTCGCCAAGCTCGGCGCGATCCCGAACGTCTACAACTACCTCGACGCCGGCCACCACGGATGGCTCGGCTGGGACGACAACTTCGCCCCCGCCGCCACCATCTTCAAGCAGGCGGCGACGGCCGAGGGCGCGACGGTCGACGACGTGGCGGGCTTCATCACCAACACGGCGAACTACAGCGCCCTCAAGGAGAACAACTTCACCATCAACGACACGGTGAACGGCACCTCGGTGCGCCAGTCCAAGTGGGTGGACTGGAACCGCTATGTCGACGAGCTGTCCTTCGCGCAGGCCTTCCGCACCCAGCTCGTCTCGGTCGGCTTCAACTCCGGCATCGGCATGCTGATCGACACCTCCAGGAACGGCTGGGGCGGAACCGCACGGCCCAGCGGCCCCGGCGCGACGACCAGCGTCGACACGTACGTCGACGGAGGGCGCTACGACCGCCGCATCCACATCGGCAACTGGTGCAACCAGTCGGGC
This sequence comes from Streptomyces sp. NBC_00386, assembly GCF_036063235.1. NCBI lineage: Bacteria > Bacillati > Actinomycetota > Actinomycetes > Kitasatosporales > Streptomycetaceae > Streptomyces > Streptomyces sp. NBC_00386. The sequence goes on along the minus strand of NZ_CP107950.1, from coordinate 1,998,696 downwards.
GCGGGCCTCGGCGAGCGGCCGCAGGCCGCACCGGCGACCGGCATCGACGCCTATGTCTGGATGAAGCCTCCGGGCGAGTCCGACGGCTCCAGCACGGCGATCGCGAACGACGAGGGCAAGGGCTTCGACCGGATGTGCGACCCGACGTACACGGGCAACGCCCGCAACGGGAACAGCCTCTCCGGCGCGCTGCCGAACGCCCCGCTCTCCGGGCACTGGTTCTCCGCGCAGTTCCAGGAGCTCATGAAGAACGCGTACCCGGCACTGTGACCGGCTGACCGCGTGCGGTCCGCCAGGGGCCAGTTCCCCTTCCCCAGCCCCTGGCGGACCGCGAACCCCACCGCCGAGCGGTCCCCGTCGGCCCGCTTTGGCGCATGGGGCACCGCCGGAAGCGGCGGTGGCCGCGCCTCCGGACTTCCGGCGGCGCTCGCCCTTTTTTGCTGTTAGAGCAACACGACTGGCCGTTTCCGGGAGTGGCGGAGCAGGCTGTCCTCATCCCGAGAGAGAGGCTTGTCCCATGGCGCAGGACCACGACCACGACCACGGCAGCGGGCACGGCCCCGCGCACCACCAGGGCGGGGCGCACGATCACGGCCCGCACCACGGCTCCGCGCAGAGCCACGGGCACGGCGGCTCCCACGACCACACCCACATGGACTTCTCCCAGATGCTGCCCATGCTGGTGCAGGAGGCGGAGCTGTTCAGCCCGGCGTACAGCCAGGCGGCCGAGTGGTTGCGTGAGCAGCGGCCCGACCCCCGGCTGATCGTGGACGCGGGCAGCGGCCCCGGAGTCATCTCCGGCCTGTTCGCCGAGAAGTTCCCCGGTGCGCGGGTCGTCGCCGTGGACGGCGCCGAGACCCTGCTGACGGAGGCCCGCGCCCGTGCCGGGCGGCTCGGCTTCGCCGACCGGTTCAGCACGATCGAGGCCGAACTCTCCGAGGGCGTCGGTGACCTGGAGTACCCCGCGGACCTGTTGTGGGCCAGCAGGTCGCTGCACCATGTCGGCGACCAGCGGGCCGCCCTCACCGGCTTCGTCCGGAGCCTGGCCCCCGGCGGCACCCTCGCCCTGCTGGAGGGCGGCCTGCCGACGCGTTTCCTCCCGCGCGACACCGGCATCGGCCGGCCCGGCCTGGAGGCCCGCATCGACGCGGTGCACGACGAGTGGTTCACCCGTATGCGGGCCGAGCTGCCCGGATCGGTGGCGGAGACGGAGGACTGGCCCGCCCTGCTCAGCGCCGTCGGGCTGCGCCACACGGCGACCCGCACCTTCCTGCTCGATCTTCCCGCCCCGGTCTCGGACGAGGCCCGCGCCTTCGTCGTCACCGCTCTCACCCGCAGGCGGGAGGGTCTCGCCGAGGGGCTCGACGCCGAGGACCTCGCGGCGCTCGACCGGCTCCTCGACCCGGACGACAAGGCGAGCGTGCACCACCGCTCGGACGTGTTCATCCTGACGGCGATGACGGTGTACGTGGGGGTCAAGCCGGAGTAGTCCTCGGCGGTGTCCGTCGGGGCGGGCCGGCACGGTCCCGGTGACCGCCGTCCGCCGTGAGGGCGGCGGCGGACCTTGACATCGAGCGCGCTCCAAGTGATGAACTCCCGGAGTCCGAAGCGCAGTCGGCCCGCGCCGGGCCGGACACTCCTGGGGGTACGCCATGACCGATTCGCCTGTCGCGCTCATCACCGGAGGCGGAAGCGGCATCGGAGCCGCGGTCGCCCGCCGGCTGCTCGACGCCGGGCACCGGGTGGCCGTCACCGGTCGCGGAGAGGAGCGGCTGAACGCCTTCGCCGAGGAACTCGACCGCCCGGAAGGGCTGTTGACGATCGTCGGGCACGCGGCGGAGTACGACCAGGTGAGGGCCGCGGTCGAGGCGACGCTCAAGGAGTTCGGGCGGATCGACACCGTCGTCGCCAACGCGGGGTTCGCCACCCACGACACGGTCGCGGACGGCGACCCCGCCGGCTGGTCCGAGATGGTGCTGACCAATGTCCTGGGGCCCGCGCTGCTCATCAGGGCGTCCATCGACGCGCTGAAGGAGTCCCGCGGACGCATCGTCCTGATCGGCAGTGTCGCCGGGCATGTGAACACGCCCGGCAACATCTACGGCGCGACCAAGTGGGCGGTGACCGGGCTCGCCGAGAACACCAGGCGCCAGGTCACCGAGTACGGCGTGGGCGTGACGCTGGTCTCGCCCGGCCGCGTGGAGACCCCGTTCTGGGACAGCTACGGCAGCCTCCCGCCTGGGCAGCTCCTGACGGCGGACCAGCTCGCCGACTCGATCGTCTGGGCGGTCGGGCAGCCGCCGGGCGTCGACGTGAACACGGTCGTCGTCCGCCCGATCGGCCAGCCCGTCTGAGCCGTGCCCGGTGGGGCGCCGCGCGTCCCACCGGGCAGGTCCTCAGTTGTTGGCCAGGAACTGCCTGGCCAGCGAGTCCCCGAGCGACACGGCCGCGCTGTGGCTCTCGATGGGGGACACCTGCGAGTTCTTGAACAGGATGTACGTCACGCCCGAGTCGGTCCCGCCCGTCTCCGGGTCGGGGTCGATACCGAGCGCGCTCGCGGTGGCGTACGACGCCTCACCGATGATCTGCGTCGGACCGGTGTCGCCGACCACCGCGTACTCGACCTTGCCGTTGTAGATCACGGCGACCACGCCGCCACCCTTGATGCCCGAACTCGTGTACTTCCAGATGCTGCTGGTGCTCGGCACGACGACGTAGGGCAGCGAGTCGGCGCGCAGCGCCTGGCCGTTGGACTGGTGGAACGCCGTGTCGTCCTGGAACCAGGGGTCGGTGGAGCCGTTGCACTTGGCGGTGACCTGGCCGTCGCAGTCGATGTCCATGTCGGCCTTCCAGAACACGGCGCCGTTCTTGCCACAGACGGGGACGGTGGCCGAAGTCTCCTCGTCGGTCCTGTACTTGCCGCTCGATATCTGCGAGCAGGACGTCACCTTGGCGAGGAGAGCGGCCGCGCTGACCGAACCCTCCTGCGCCGAGCGGGGGTTGGCTGCGCCGGAGGCGCCGGCCGGGAGCGCGGCGACGGCGAGCAGCGCCGCTCCGACGGCCGCGGACAGGGTCAGTGTTCGAGTGCGCACTGTGGGGGACCCTTCTGTTAGGAAACTTTCCTTACCGGGTTGCCGTACAAAGTGGCCCCGCTTGCATGACCGCGTCAATACCTGTCCCCGGATTGGTCCGGTCCAAGGGCACGAAAAAGCCGCCGGCCCGGATGCGGTGAGCATCCGGGCCGGCGGCGTGCTGCCGGTCGGGCCGGTCGGCCCCGGAACGGTCGGGCCCGGTCAGCCGATGTCGAACGTGGCCGGGTCGGGACCCAGCCGGCGGTCCTCGTTCAGTGCCGAGATCGCCGCGATGTCCTCGGTGTCCAGGGAGAAGCCGAAGACGTCGATGTTCTCCTTGATCCGGGACGGGGTCACGGACTTCGGAATCACGACGTTGCCGAGCTGGAGGTGCCAGCGCAGGACGATCTGGGCCGGGGTGCGGCCGTGCTTCTGGGCGATGGCGATGATCGCCGGGACCTCCAGGAGGCCCTTGCCCTGGCCGAGCGGCGACCAGGCCTCGGTCGCGATGCCCTGCTCGGCGTGGAGCTCACGGGCCGCGCGCTGCTGGAGGTGCGGGTGCAGCTCGATCTGGTTGACGGCCGGGATGACGGACGTCTCCTCGATCAGCTTCGCCAGGTGCTCCGGCAGGAAGTTCGAGGTGCCGATGGCCTTGGCGCGGCCGTCGGCGTAGATCTTCTCGAAGGCCTTGAACGTGTCGACGTACGTGCCCTTGGACGGCGTCGGCCAGTGGATCAGATACAGGTCGACGTAGTCCAGGCCGAGCTTGTCCAGCGAGGTGTCGAAGGCGCGCAGGGCGGAGTCGTAACCCTGGTCGCTGTTCCAGAGCTTGGTGGTGACGAAGAGCTCCTCGCGGGCGATGCCGGAGGCGTTGACGGCCTTGCCGGTGCCCTCTTCGTTGCCGTAGATCGCCGCAGTGTCGATGCTGCGGTACCCGGACTCCAGCGCGGTGGCGACCGCCCGCTCCGCCTCGTCGTCCGGCACCTGCCAGACACCGAAGCCCAGCTGAGGCATCTCGACGCCGTTGTTCAGGATGATCGGGGGGACCTTGCTCACGAGCTCTCGATCCTTCAGTCGTCGGGTGGTGTTCGTATGGTCAACGATCACGGGCCGTGATGCATTCCTGACCGGGCTCCGGGCACGGAGAATCGAAGATTGGCTGAAATAGTCCGATCAATCACGCCGACGCTTGCGCCGGAGACCGATGCGGGCCTCCGCGCGCCCGCCCCGCGGTCCACCCGGGGTCACGTCCGGTAGAGCGCCTCGACCTCGGCCGAGTACGCCTTCTCGATCGCCTTGCGCTTCAGCTTCAGGGACGGCGTCAGCAGGCCGTGTTCCTCGGTGAACTGGTTGGCCAGTATCCGGAACGTGCGGATCGACTCGGCCTGCGATACCAGCGTGTTCGCGGCGACCACGGCGCGCCGCACCTCGGTCTCCAGATCCGGGTCGCGCACCAGATCGCCGGCGGACAGCGGAGGCTTGTCGCGCATGTGGAGCCAGTGCTCGACGGCCTCGGAGTCGAGGGTGACGAGCGCGGCGATGTAGGGCCGGTCGTTTCCGACCACTATGCACTGCGCGACCAGCGGATGGTCCCGCACCCGCTCCTCCAGCACGCCCGGCGAGACGCTCTTGCCGCCGGAGGTCACCAGGATCTCCTTCTTGCGGCCGGTGATCGTGAGATAGCCGTCCTCGTCCAGGGACCCGAGATCGCCGGTGGCAAGCCACCCGTCGTGCAGGGTGGCGTCGGTGGCCTTGTCGTTGTTCAGGTAGCCCTGGAACACGTTGCCGCCGTTCAGCCAGATCTCGCCGTCGTCCGCGATGTGCACGGTGGTGCCGGGGATCGCCTGCCCGACGGTGCCGAACCGGGTGAGCTCGGGCGGGTTGGCGGTGGCGGCGGCCGTGGACTCGGTGAGCCCGTACCCCTCGTAGATGGTGACACCCGCGCCCGCGAAGAACAGCCCGAGCCGCCGGTCCATCGCCGAACCGCCCGACATCGCGTGCCTGACCCGGCCGCCCATCGCGGCCCGCACCTTGGAGTAGACGAGCTTGTCGAAGACCTGGTGCTGCATGCGCAGGCTCGCCGAGGGGCCCGGACCGGTGCCCCACGCCTTGGACTCGACGGCGTCCGCGTAGCGCACGGCGATGTCCACGGCCTTCTCGAAGGGGGCGGACCTGCCCTCCTTCTCGGCCTTGCGGCGCGCGGCGTTGAAGACCTTCTCGAAGATGTACGGCACGGCCAGGAAGAAGGTGGGCCGGAAGGCGGCGAGGTCCGGCAGCAGCGCGGACGCGTTGAGCTGGGGCTGGTGCCCGAACTTGACCCGCCCGCGGAACGCGGCGATCTGCACCATCCGCCCGAAGACGTGCGCGAGCGGCAGGAACAGCAGGGTGGTCGCCTCGTCGCCGCGCTTGGAGTGGAACACGGGTTCCCAGCGCTCGATGACGGTGTCCGCCTCGAACATGAAGTTCGCGTGCGAGATGACACAGCCCTTGGGACGTCCTGTCGTGCCGGAGGTGTAGATGATCGTCGCGACGGACGCGGGGGTGACCGCGCGACGGTGCCGGTGGACCACCTCGTCGTCGATGTGCGCACCCGCCTCGTACAGCTCGTGCACCGCGCCCACGTCGAGCTGCCACAGCTTGTGCAGCTGGGGCAGCCGGTCGACGACCGTGGCGATGGTCATCGCGTGGTCCTCGTGCTCCACCATGACCGCCGACACCTGCGCGTCGTGCAGCATCCAGAAGACCTGCTCGGCCGAGGAGGTGGGGTAGATGGGCACGACCTGGGCGCCGATCGTCCACAGGGCGAAGTCGAACAGGGTCCACTCGTAGCGGGTGCGGCACATGATGGCGACCCGGTCGCCGAAGCGGATGCCCTGGGACAGCATGCCCTTGGCCAGCGCCAGGACCTCGTCCCGGAACTCGGCCGAGGTGACGTCGCGCCACTGTCCCTGCTCGTCCTTGCGGCCGAGGGCGACGTGGAGCGGGTCCACCTGGGCATACTCGAACACGGCGTCGGCCAGGCCGCCCACCGGCGGCGCCGACGCCAACGGGGGGTTGGTGAACTCGCGCAATACCGCTCCTCGTGGCCTCCGCACAGCGCCGTGAAAGCTACCCCACCACGCGAGCGGGCGGGAGGGGCATCGAACCGCCGACGGGTGCGGCGTCCGCACAGGTCAGCCACGGAAATGCCGCACAAGGGGAAGGGTCGGACAGAATCCCTTACGGTTCCGTAGGTTTCGAGTCCGTAATCTCCACGGAATCGCTACGTCCGCGAACGGGGATCCGGCGTCACGGAGCGTCGATTCGGAATGTCCGGTTCCGGGCTGTCGGACAGCCGGGATCGAGTGATCCGGGCCGCCGGAACCGGGCGATCCAGCCTCCCGGGGGCGGGGCACGTACAGGCCCTGCCGCACGCTCGGTTCCGCCGCACGCCGCACGTCGACGCCGGAGCCCACCCGGCCGCGCGGGCCGGGCGACCGGTGCTCCTAGTGCCGCTGCCCCCGATGCAGCCGGTCCCCGCCCGCGAGGATCGCCGTGGCGAGCGCGTCCGCGGCGTCCTGCGCGGACGGCCGCCGCCGGCCGTGCACCAGTACGAAGTCGACCTCGCCGAGCTCCGGGAGTCCCGCCCGCTCCGGTACCCGGACCAGGCCGGGCGGCACCAGCCCCCGCGAGTGGGCCATCACGCCGAGGCCCGCGCGGGCCGCCGCGATGAGACCGTTGAGGCTGCCGCTGGTGCAGGCGACGCGCCACGGCCGGCCCTGGCGCTCCAGCGCTTCGAGGGCGAGTGCGCGGGTGATGCCCGGGGGCGGGTAGACGATCAGCGGGACCGGGCGGTCCGGGTTGAGCCGAAGCCGCTGGGCGCCGATCCACACGAGACGGTCGTGCCAGACGAGCTCGCCGCGCGGGTCCTCGGGCCGCCGCTTCGCCAGCACCAGATCGAGATGCCCGGCGGCGAGCTGTTCGTGGAGGGTGCCGGACAACTCGACCGTCAGCTCCAGGTCCACCTCGGGGTGGTCGGTCCTGAACCCCTCCAGGATCTCCGGCAGCCGGGTCAGCACGAAGTCCTCGGACGCGCCGAAGCGCAGCCGGCCCCGCAGCCGGGTCCCCGTGAAGAACGCCGTCGCCTGTTCCTGCACCTCCAGGATCCGCCGCGCGAACCCGAGCATCGCCTCACCGTCCTCGGTGAGCTCCACGGAGTGGGTGTCGCGGGAGAAGAACTGACGTCCGGCGGCGTCCTCCAGCCGGCGCACGTGCTGGCTGACCGTGGACTGGCGCACCCCCAGCCGCCTGGCGGCCTGGGTGAAGCTCAGCGTCTGGGCCACCGCCAGGAACGTACGCAGCTGGGAAGGGTCGTACACGGCTCCACGTTATCGCGATACGTGATGACAGTCAGAGCGGTATGACGGATTCCCGATCGCGCCCCGGAAGGGGACGATGGAGAGGGCACGATCCGCCGATGACGATCACCCGCACCGAACCGAGCAACCGAGCAGTGGAGCACCGTGAAACGCCTGAAGTGGCCGAGCTGGATGCCGGTCGACCCCTACATCCTGCTGCTGCTCGGGACCGTCGGTCTCGCCGCCCTGTTCCCGGCGAGCGGCGGGGCGGCGGATGTCGCCTCGGGCGCGTCCACGGCGGCCATCGCCTTCCTCTTCTTCCTGTACGGCGCACGCCTGTCCACCCGTGAGGCGATGGACGGCCTCAAACACTGGCGGCTGCACGGTACGGTCCTGATCTGCACCTTCGTGGCGTTCCCGCTGCTCGGCCTCGCCGCCCGCGGCCTGGAGCCGGTCTTCCTGACCCACGACCTCTACACCGGCCTCCTCTTCCTCACGCTCGTCCCCTCGACCATCCAGTCGTCGATCGCCTTCACCTCGATCGCCCGCGGCAACGTGCCCGCCGCCATCTGCGCGGGCTCCTTCTCGTCGCTCGCGGGCATCGTCATCACCCCGCTGCTCGCCGCCCTCCTCCTCGGCAGCAGCGGCGGCGGCTTCTCCACGGACTCGGTCGTCAGGATCGTGCTGCAACTGCTGGTGCCGTTCATGGCCGGACAACTGCTGCGCCCGTGGATCGGCGGTTTCATCACCCGCCACAAGAAGGTCCTCGGCTACGTCGACCGCGGATCCATCCTGCTCGTCGTGTACACCGCGTTCAGCGAGGGCATGGTGCAGGGCATCTGGAGCCAGGTCAGCGCCGTGCGGCTGGCGGGACTCCTCGTCGTCGAGGCACTGCTGCTCGGCGTCATGCTCCTTCTGACCTGGTACGGCGCGAAGGCTCTGCGCTTCAACCGGGAGGACCGGATCGCCATCCAGTTCGCCGGGTCCAAGAAGTCGCTGGCCTCGGGCCTGCCCATGGCCGGTGTCCTGTTCGGCGCGCACGCCTCCCTCGCCGTGCTCCCGCTGATGCTCTTCCACCAGATGCAGCTCATGGTGTGCGCGGTGATCGCCAAACGCCGGGCCCGTGATCCCGAGGTGAGCGCCCGGCCCGGCCCGGACGAGCCGTCCGGTACCGGGGGAGCGACGGGCACCGGTGGCACGGCCGGAGGAGCGGGCCGCGCCACCGGCTCGGCCCGCTCCTCCGGGTCCCTGCTCTCCCCGGTCGCGACGACGGGACGCTAGCCCCTGTCCGACCGCGGGTGGGCAGGGGCTGGGTGAGGGGCCTGGTGGTCCCCGCTCACCCGGTCCAGGGGGAGCCACAGGACGGTGTCCCGGGTCACCTTCCGCGAGGGCGGCACCGACAGTTCCTCATCGCTCAACGCGCGGTCGTAGACCCGCACCTCGTCGATCGCCCCGGTGAAGTAGGCCCGGCTGTCCATCCGTTGGCCGATGTGCACGCCGAACGGCGAGTTCCGGCTCACCGATCCGGGAACGTCCGCCGTACTGACGGTCGTCCCGTCGATGAACAGGCTGAGCTGCCCCCCGCCGCGGCGCAGCGCCAGATGGTGCCACTGGCCGTCGTTGAAGGAGCTCGTGGTGCGGACGAACGCCGTGGCCGGGGGCGACGCGCCGTTCCTGGTCGTGATGAGTCCGGTGATCCGGCCGGACGCGGGCTCCCCGCGCAGCCACACCTGGGGCTGGCTCGTACCGATCCCGCCCATCCACAGCAGGGGCTGCTCACCGCTGGTGGCCGTGTAGCGGAACCACAGGGACGCGGTGAAGTCCTTCGTCCCCAGCGGCAGCCGGTCCTGATACGGCAGTCGTACGGCGTCGTCGGTGCCGTCGAACTCCAGCCCGCCCCCGAGCACGCACGCGGTCTCGCTCGCGCCGCCGAGGACCGCCGCCCGCCGGGTGAGCGGAGCGAGGTCGGCCGTCGTCGGGTCGGGGCCCCGGCGCGGCCGGAGCCAGTCCTCGGTGAAGCGGGCGAAGCGGATCTCGTCGCGGGCGTCGACCGCGCCGCCCTCGTACATCAGGCCCACGGTGTCGCCGTCGACACCCACCAGGTCGGAGTAGCCGGACCAGTCGGTGGTGACGACCGTCCCGCGGTCCACGCTGTCCCAGGTGCGTCCGCCGTCGTAGGAGGAGCGGACCGTCATGGTGCGGCGGCGGTCCGGGTCGGCGGGGCAGGAGAGCAGGATCCGGTCCCCGAAGCGCAGCGTCGAGCCCTGTACCTGGGGCGCGTAGAGGTCCGGGACGTCACGGAAGGGGGACACGAAGCTGTCGCCGCCGTCCCGGCTGACCGCCTGGGTACGGTGGCCGAGGTCGGTCCCGTCCTGCTCGCGGCCGCTGACCAGGAGCGATCCGTCGGTGCGCTCGGTGAGGGTCATCTCGGACGGCTTCTGCCGGAAGGTGCCGTCGGCCGCGATCGGCCAGGAGTCGCTCGCCCCGATGTCCCAGTGGTCGCCGCCGTCGTCACTGGTGATCAGAGCGGCGTTGTTGGCGGTGACCCGGCCGCCGTCCCAGGTCTCGGTGTTGACGGCGAACACGAGCCGTCCCGCGTGCCGGCCGCGGGTGAGCTGGACGCCGTGCACTGGACCGGTGGCGTACCAGGAGTTCCAGCTCGCGGGCAGGATCTCGGAGCTGAGATCGCGCGGCTGCGACCAGCTCAGACCGTCGTCGTCGCTGTACTGGAGGTGCGGGGTGCGGTCGCAGGGCACCGAGCAGCTCGCGCTGTCCGTACGGCCCGTGTTGTACGTCTCCGCCAGTACGATCCGGCCGGTCTCGCGGTCCACGATCGGTGTGGGGTTGCCGTGGGTGTCCCCGTTCCCTTCGTTGACGACCTGGAGCGGGCTCCAGGTACGGCCGCCGTCGGTGGAGCGCTTCACGACGATGTCGATGTCGGCCGCGTCACCGCAGTTCAGGACGCGTCCCTCGGCGAACGCCAGCAGCGTCCCCGCGGTCGTCCGGACGACCGCGGGGATACGGAAGCAGGCATAGCCCGGATCCTGGGAGGCCTTGAACAGCACCTGCTGCTCGAACTCGCCTCCGGCGGCGGCTGGTTCGGCCCGCGCCGTGCCCGGGAGCACGACCAGGGCGGCGATGCTGAAGGCGGAGGTCAGGGCGGCTGTGAGGCGGGCCCGGGAACGGGGTCCGGGCTGGGCGCCCAAGAAGGGTCCGGTGCGGGTGCGGGTACGCGGGCCGGGGCCCGGCCGGGCGGAGGGGGCGGGGCGTGGACGGGTACGGGAGCGGCGTCCGGGGAGGGCTGCGAGGACGGATCTCAGACGGGTGGCGAGGCGTGACGGCATGGTGCGACCTGCCCTTCGTACGGCGGCTGGGCAATCCGGATCCTCCGGACATCCCACGTCCAACGTTCGCGCCGCAGAGGCTACTTGGGCCCTCATGCACCCCACAAGGAGCAGGTACCGGTCGTGTTCACGCCAGAATTTGCGTGCCTGTGCGTCCGCTCGGCGAGGAGCAGTTCACGGGCTTGTCGACCCGGATTTCCGGTACGGACGGCTGATGCGGGCTAACGTTCCGTCATGACCGCACCCGAAACCGAACCCCGCCTCGCCCTCGACCCGGCGCGCACCGCACTCGTGCTCGTCGATCTGATGGAGCGCATCGTGGCGTTGCCCCTGGAGCCGCACAAGGGGACCGAAGTTCTCGCCACCGCCGAGGAGTTGGCGGAAACCTTCCGAAAGGCGGGCGCGCTTGTCGTGCTCATCCGGGTCGAGCGGTCCGGAGTCGCGGAGCAGCCGCCCGGGAGCGGACTGGTCGCCGGACTCGTCGCGGAGGGTGACCTGGAGATCGTGAAGCGGACCATCGGCGGGTTCCAGGGCACCGGCCTCGACGAGCGTCTGCGCGAACACGGCGTCTCCACGCTGGTGTTCGGCGGAATCGCCACCAACCTCGGGGTCGAGTCGACCGCTCGCGCCGCCGGGGATCTCGGCTACGACCTCGTCTTCGTCGAGGACGCGATGGCCGCGTTCACCGCCTCCGAGCACGACGCCTCCGTCCGTCTGGACTTCCCGCGCCTCGGCACGGTCGTGACCGCCGGTGAGGTGCGCTTCTCGGTCCGGTGAACCCCGGGTACGGGTGAAACCCGTCGCGTACGGCGCCGGCGGTGCTGATCCGGGCCGAGGCGGGGCCCCCTCCGGCGCAGGGGGCGCTCCCCGCCGTTCGGGGCCCCGCCGCCGTGTCGCGGGGAGCCGGGGTCAGCCCTGGCCGGCCGTGGCCCGCAGGGCGACGCGGTGCTCGCCCGCGTACACGTTCATGTTGGCGCCGCGCAGGAAGCCGATCAGCGTCAGGCCGGTCTCCGCCGCCAGGTCGACGGCCAGGGACGACGGGGCGGAGACGGCCGCCAGCATCGGGATACCCGCCATCACCGCCTTCTGCGCCAGCTCGAAGGACGCCCGGCCGGAGACCAGCAGGACCGTCCGGGCGAGCGGGAGCGTGCCGTTCTGCAGGGCGCGGCCGACCAGCTTGTCGACCGCGTTGTGCCGGCCCACGTCCTCGCGGATGTCGACCAGCTCGCCGTCCTCGGTGAACAGCGCCGCCGCGTGCAGGCCCCCGGTCCGGTCGAAGACCCGCTGGGCCGCGCGCAGCCGGTCGGGGAGGCTCGCGAGCAGGTCGGGTTCCAGCCGCACCGGGGGAGTCGTGCCGCCCGCCGTGTCGTCGATGGTCCAGCGGGCTGTCGTACGGACCGCGTCCAGGCTCGCCTTGCCGCACAGGCCGCACGAGGACGTCGTGTACACATTGCGTTCGAGCGTGATGTCGGGGACGACGACACCGGGCGCTGTCCGCACGTCGACGATGTTGTACGTGTTGGAGCCGTCCTCCGTGGCTCCCGCGCAGTACACGATGTTCTGGAGCTCGTCGGCCAGGCCCAGCACCCCTTCGCTGACCAGGAAGCCCGCGGCCAGTGCGAAGTCGTCGCCCGGGGTGCGCATGGTGATCGCCAGGGGCTTTCCGTTGAGCCGGATCTCCAGCGGCTCCTCCGCGACGAGCGTGTCCGGGCGGGAGCTCACGGCTCCGTTCCGGACGCGGATCACCTTGCGTCGTTCCGTGACTCGTCCCATGTCCTGATCAGTCCCGCTTCCGTACGTGCGGCCGGCCGGATCGGCTGTTGCGATCGCCGGTTGGCGTTCGGGTCGTCCGGGGGCGTGCCGTAAGGGCGACCTTCACGTTCTCATTGTCCTGCACCCGCGGAGCGGGCCGCGGGGTGCCTTGCCGGGCGGGCGGCCCGCTCCGCGCTCATGCCGCGGTCCGCAGCGCGAGCAGATCCGAGATGGCGTGCACGGTGCGCAGGGTCGGGACCGGCACCCCGGTGATCTCCGCCAGTTCCACGACGGCCGCGAGCAGCACGTCGAGTTCCAGCGGCTTGCCGCGTTCCAGGTCCTGGAGCGTGGAGGTGCGGTGGTCGCCGACCCGCTCGGCACCCGCGAGGCGCCGCTCGATGGACACCCCCACCTCGCAGCCGAGGGCCTGCGCGACGGTGAGCGTCTCGGTCATCATGATCTCGATGACCCTGCGGGTCCCGCCGTGCAGGCACATCTGCCGCATCGTGGCGCGGGCCAGCGCGCTGATCGGGTTGAAGGAGATGTTGCCGAGCAGCTTGAGCCAGATGTCGTTGCGCAGGTCAGGTTCGACCGGGCATTTCAGCCCGCCCTCCCGCATGGCGTCGCTGAACGACCGGGAGCGCGCCGAGACGGACCGGTCCGGTTCCCCGAGGGAGAACCGGGTGCCTTCGAGGTGGCGGACGACGCCCGGTCCCTCCAGTTCGGTCGCGGCGTACACGACGCACCCGACGGCCCGTTCCGGGGCCAGCACCGTGCTGACCGCGCCGCCCGGGTCCACGCTCTCCACCCGGTGGCCGTCCCAGGGTCCGCCGTGCCGGTGGAAGTACCACCAGGGAATGCCGTTCTGGGCGGCGACGACCGCCGTGGTGTCGTGCAGCAGGGGCTCGATCAGCGGCCCGCACGCCGCGTACGAGTTGGCCTTCAGACCGAGGAAGACGTAGTCGACCGGACCGATCTCGGCCGGGTCGTCGGTGGCGTGGGCGTGCGCGGTGAAGTCACCGCGTGGACTGAGGACTTGGACGCCGTGCTGCCTCATGGCCGCGAGATGCGGTCCACGGGCGACGAGATGCACGTCGGCGCCCGCGCGGTGCAGAGCGGCGCCGACGTAGGCGCCGATCGCACCGGCGCCGAGAACTGCGACTCTCACTGTGTGGCGCTCCGTTCGGTCGAGGGTACCGAGGAACTGCCGAACTCTGTCGACGAAATATTGTCTACAGGATGGAATGGAGGGCGACAAGGGGCCGGACCGGGCCGGACCGGACCCGATGCCCCCGTGGCCGCCGCCGCGGGTGGAGCGGCGGAGCGAGGCGGGCGGGCAGCCGGGGTGGCGCGGGCGGGCCGGCGAGGCGGGCGGAACGCCGGGGCGATGCGGCCGGGCTGCGAGGCGGTACGGGCGGACCGATGGGCGGTAGGGGTGGACCGGTGGGGTGGTGCGGGCGGGCCGGTGGGGTGACCGCTGCCCGGTCGGGCCCGGGTGGCCGCCGGTGCCCGGTCGGGTGACCGTTCGTCGCGTCAGGGATACCGCTCATCGCATACGGTCGACGGGTTTTGGTCGGGCCGCTTCACAGCCGGGCGACCGCTTTCTATCGTCCCGGATCATGAGCCCTCCTGTCGCACCCCCCGGTTGGAGCCGCTGGCTCGTCCCGCCGGCCGCCCTGTCGGTCCATCTCTCCATAGGCCAGGCCTACGCCTGGAGCGTCTTCAAGCCGCCGCTCGAATCCGCGCTGGGTCTCAGCGGAACCCAGAGCGCCCTGCCCTTCCAGCTCGCCATCGTGATGCTCGGCCTGTCGGCCGCGTTCGGCGGCACCCTCGTCGAGCGCAACGGTCCGCGCTGGGCCATGACCGTCGCCCTCGTCTGCTTCTCCTCCGGCTTCCTCATCTCCGCGCTCGGCGCGGCCACCGAGCAGTACTGGCTGATCGTCCTCGGCTACGGCTTCGTCGGCGGCACCGGCCTCGGCATCGGCTACATCTCACCCGTCTCCACCCTGATCAAGTGGTTCCCGGACAGGCCCGGAATGGCCACCGGCATCGCGATCATGGGCTTCGGCGGCGGCGCGCTGATCGCCTCGCCCTGGTCCGCCCAGATGCTGAAGTCGTTCGGCTCCGACTCCTCCGGGATCGCGGTCGCCTTCCTCGTGCACGGGCTGACGTATGCCGTGTTCATGAGCCTCGGCGTGCTGCTGGTGCGCGTGCCGCGCGGCGAGAAGCCGTCCCCGTCCGCTCCGAGCGCGCTCGACGGAGTCCAGGTCTCGGCCCGCAACGCCGTCCGCACCCCGCAGTTCTGGTGCCTGTGGGTCGTCCTGTGCATGAACGTCACCGCCGGCATCGGCATCCTGGAGAAGGCCGCCCCGATGATCACGGACTTCTTCGCGGACACCTCCACCCCGGTCACCGTCTCCGCCGCCGCCGGGTTCGTCGCCCTGCTCTCCGCCGCCAACATGGCCGGCCGGATCGGCTGGTCCTCGACCTCCGACCTGATCGGACGCAAGAACATCTACCGGGTCTACCTCGGGGTCGGCGCCCTGATGTACGCGCTCATCGCCTGGTTCGGAGACTCCTCGAAACCGCTGTTCATCCTGAGCGCGCTGGTGATCCTCTCCTTCTACGGCGGAGGCTTCGCCACGGTCCCCGCGTATCTGAAGGACCTGTTCGGCACCTACCAGGTCGGCGCCATCCACGGCAGGCTGCTCACCGCCTGGTCCACCGCCGGCGTCCTCGGACCGCTGATCGTGAACCGGATCGCCGACCACCAGGAGGCGGCGGGCAGGCACGGCTCGTCCCTGTACGGAATGTCGTTCCTGATCATGATCGGGCTGCTCGCCGTCGGCTTCGTCGCCAACGAGCTCGTACGCCCCGTGGACGCCCGCCACCACATCCCCGCACCGAGGGAGGCCGCCGATGTCGCACGACAGCAGCCCGAGTCCGCCTGACCGGCGAGCCCTGACCGCCTTCGCCTGGCTGTGGGTGGGCGCGCCCCTGTGCTACGGCGTCTACGAGCTCGTACAGAAGGCCACCCAACTGTTCTCGGGGTAGGTGTTCGGACGTCCCAAGGTCTGACAGAAGCCGACAAGCCTGGCGCCGCAATCCTGTGGCTTCACCTGCCGCCGTACTCGTGAGTCATTGATCAGACTGGTGGATCCCGCTACACGAAGCACGAGGGGGACCACTCATGAACGGCTCACGGATCGCCGCCGTCGGTCATTATCAGCCCGCCAAGGTACTCACCAACGAGGACCTGGCGGGCATGGTCGACACCAGTGACGAGTGGATCCGGAGCCGTGTCGGCATCCGGACCCGCCATGTCGCAGGGCCCGACGAACCGGTCGACGAGCTGGCCGCGCACGCCGCCGCCAAGGCGCTCGCCTCCGCCGGTCTGACGCCCGGCGACATCGACCTCGTCCTCGTCGCCACCTCCACGGCCGTCGACCGCTCCCCGAACATGGCCGCGCGCGTCGCCGCCCGCCTCGGTATCCCCTCGCCGGCCGCGATGGACGTCAACGTGGTCTGCGCCGGGTTCACCCACGCCCTCGCCACCGCGGACCACACCGTGCGCGCCGGTGCCGCGACCCGGGCGCTCGTCATCGGTGCCGACAAGATGACCGAGGTGGCGGACTGGACCGACCGCACCACGTGCGTCCTCGTCGGGGACGGGGCGGGGGCCGCCGTGGTCGAGGCCTGTCCCGCGGACGAGGAGCCCGGCATCGGGCCGGTGCTCTGGGGGTCGGTGCCCGAGATGGGGCACGCGGTGCGCATCGAGGGCACCCCCTCGCGGTTCGCGCAGGAGGGGCAGAGCGTCTACCGCTGGGCCACCACACAGCTCCCGCCGCTCGCCCGCAAGGCCTGCGAGCGGGCCGGCCTCGTGCCCGAGGATCTCGCCGGGGTCGTCCTGCATCAGGCCAACCTGCGCATCATCGAGCCGCTCGCCCTGAAGATCGGCGCGGTCAACGCCGTCGTCGCGCGGGATGTCGTCGACTCCGGGAACACCTCCGCCGCGAGCATCCCGCTCGCCTTCTCCAAGCTCGTCGAGCGCGGAGAGATCTCCACCGGCGACCCGGTCCTGCTGTTCGGCTTCGGCGGCAACCTCTCCTACGCGGGGCAGGTCGTCCGCTGCCCGTGAGGCGGCCCGGGCTGTCCGTGAGGCGGCCCGAGTCGTCCGTGAGGTGGCCCGAGCTGTCCGTACGGCCCCTGCTTCCCCGGGTGTGACAAGCCCAACTCCCGTGCCTGTGACGGGTTTGTGCGCCGTAGACTGTAGGCGAAAGACAATTGATAATCGACTTTCCTATCGCGGCGACGACGCTGCCCAGGGAGGGACCGTGATGTTGTCGACAGGCCTGCCTCAGGGAGCGGTACCCAAGCTCGAGCGGCCCGGCCCGCTCCGTGACCGCGTCTACGAGGCGCTGCTCGAACTCATCACCACCCGCGCCCTCCAGCCGGGCCAGCACCTGGTCGAGAGCGAACTCGCCGGTCATCTCGGAGTCTCCCGGCAGCCGGTGCGGGAGGCTCTGCAGCGGCTGAGCACCGAGGGCTGGGTCGATCTGCGGCCCGCCCAGGGCGCGTTCGTGCACGAGCCGACCGAGGCGGAGGCCGACCAGCTCCTCACGGTCCGTACGCTCCTGGAGGCCGAGGCGGCCCGGCTCGCCGCCGCCAACGCGGATCCCGCCGCCATCAGCGCGCTCGAAGACCTGTGCACCGAGGGCGAACGGGCGGTCGCCGAGGACGACGTCGACGCCGCGGTCGCGACGAACGCGCGGCTGCACGCCAAGGTCATGGAACTCGCCGGCAACACCGTCCTCGCCGAGCTCGCCGCACAGGTCGACCGCCGGGTCCGCTGGTACTACACACCGGTGGCCCGGCAGCGCGGGCGGCAGTCCTGGATCGAACACCGCGAACTGATCGCCGCGATGGCGGAGCGCGACGGACAGCGGGCCACCGCGGTCATGCGGGCGCACACGGAGCACACGCGGCAGATGTACCACGACCGCGAGAAGTAGCAGGACGGCGGACGCCGCCGGCTCCGCCGGTCGGTCGGCGGATGCCGTCTCCCACCGTCAGGCGGCGGGCGCCGTCACCGTGCGGGGGCCGGTGCCGGAGGGCGACCAGCGTGCCTCCGCGCCGAGCATCACCACCAACACGGCCACCAGCGCCAGCAGTTCGACGACCGCCGAGAACCGGACGCCGAGCAGCGCCGTGGCCCCCGCGACGGGTACCGCGACCGCGCGGAACGTCACCGGCCACAGCCGCAGCACCGAGCGGAACGCCACGTCCCCCGCGAGGAACAGCGCGACCCCGCCCGCCAGCGTCAGCGCGGGACCGGTATGCGACGGCTCGGCGAGATGGCCGAGCGCCTTCTTCACCCCGGTGGCGCAGTAGGCGATGCCGAGCAGCATGGGCAGAAAGGCGTAGTAGTACGCGTTCATCGCCAGGCGCCAGCGACGGTCCGGCGGCGTCGCCGTGAACGCGGCCTCCGCCGCGTGCTCGTCGCGGACGAAGTACGTCCACCACAGGGCGCCGGCCAGCGCGAGCGCGAGGAAGGCGCCCACGAACAGATCCGCGGTGAGCGGCCGGCTCCCGATCCCGATGCCGATCGCGATGACGGACTCGCCGAACGCGACGATGAGCAGCAGCCCGTGCCGCTCGACGAAGTGGGCCGGGTCGAGCGCCCCCAACTGGGAGCGCAGCACGGCGGCTTCGCGCCCGCCCCGGCGCCGCGGACCGTGTTCGGCGAAGAACGGCGTGACGAACTGCAGGACCAGCGCCAGCAGCCACAGCCCGTCGGCGCGCAGTCCGTCGAACAGCCCCGCCGCCGTGACGGCCAGCGCGGCCAGCGAGTTCGGCACCGCGTACCAGATGACGTCGCGGCCGTGGCTGCGGGTGTAGAGCGCGCTGTGCACGAGGACGACGGCCAGGAAGCCCAGGCCGAAGACCACGCCGCCGTCGTCGAAGGCGCTCGGGACGGCCAGGGCGCACACCAGGAACGCACCCATGCCCAGCAACAGCAGGATCCGCCGTGAAGGCCGGTCGGGCGGAACCTGGTTGGTGAGATACGCGTAGGCGCCGTACATCCAGAACAGCACCATGAAGATCAGCGCGACGCGGGCCGCCGTCGCGAAGGACAGGTCGGAGGCGAGCAGCACGGTGAGCTGAGTGAGGGTGAAGACGAAGACGAGGTCGAAGAAGAGCTCCAGCGTGCTGACCCGCCGCCCCGCCCCGTCGCTCACCGCGTGCCCGGTCCGGTGTGCCGCCGGATCCCCCGCCCCGTCGCTCACCCCGCCCGCCGGCGGCCTTGCCGGTTCGTCCACCGACGTGTGCCCCGCCTCGTTCCCTGCCCTGTTCATGCGTCCCCCCGCGACAGATGTTCTGCGGAGATCGTATGCGGCCGCCCCGCCGGAGGGCTCGGTCCTCGGCCCGCCGGTCCTCCTTTGTCCTGCGAGTGGAGAAAGTGTGCTGCAATCCGTGCACGACTTCTTCCAACTCCCGGCAGCCACTGCTACGTTCCCCTCGAAAGCGCGACCGGTGACGGTGGCCGGAACCTGACCGACGCAGGTGCCGACCGAGGCGGGGAGGGGTTCGTGAGACGTATGACGGCGCGACCCGCGAACGCCCATCAGGCCCGGCTGCTAAGGCTGTTGCGTGACGGCGGCCCCAACTCTCGTGCCCAGCTAGGCGATCGCATCGACCTCTCCCGGTCGAAACTGGCCGTCGAGGTGGACCGGCTGCTGGAGACCGGCCTCGTGGTGGCCGACGGACTCGCCGCCTCGCGGGGCGGCCGCCGCTCCCACAACATCCGGCTCGCACCGGCGCTGCGGTTCCTGGGCGTCGACATCGGCGCCACCTCGATCGACGTGGCTGTCACCAACGCCGAGCTGGAGATCCTCGGACACATCAACCAGCCCATGGACGTACGCGAGGGCCCGGTCGCGGTGTCGGAGCAAGTGCTGTCCATGGCGGCCAAGTTGAGGGCTTCGGGGATCGCGGAGGGATTCGACGGGGCGGGGATCGGCGTTCCCGGTCCCGTCCGCTTCCCCGAGGGTGTCCCGGTCGCCCCGCCGATCATGCCGGGCTGGGACGGCTTCCCGGTCCGCGAGGCGCTCAGCCAGGAACTCGGCTGTCCGGTCATGGTCGACAACGACGTGAACCTGATGGCCATGGGGGAGCAGCACGCGGGCGTCGCCCGCTCCGTGGGCGACTTCCTCTGCGTCAAGATCGGCACCGGCATCGGCTGCGGCATCGTCGTCGGCGGAGAGGTCCACCGTGGTGCGACGGGCAGCGCGGGCGACATCGGGCACATCCAGGCCGTGCCCGACGGGCGTCCGTGTGCCTGCGGCAACCGGGGCTGCCTGGAAGCCCACTTCAGCGGTGCCGCGCTCGCGCGCGACGCCGTGGAGGCGGCCCAGCAGGGCCGCTCGGCCGAACTCGCCACGCGACTGGCGGCGAACGGCACGCTGAGCGCCGTCGACGTGGCCGCGGCCGCCGCGGCGGGCGACGCCACCGCGCTCGATCTGATCCGCGAGGGCGGCAACCGCACCGGCCAGGTCATCGCGGCCCTCGTCAGCTTCTTCAATCCCGCCCTGGTGGTGATCGGCGGCGGGGTGACCGGGCTCGGCCACACCCTGCTCGCCGCGATCCGCACCCAGGTCTACCGCCAGTCGCTCCCCCTCGCGACCGGCAACCTGCCCATCGTCCTCGGGGAACTGGGCCCGACCGCCGGAGTCATCGGCGGGGCCCGGCTGATCAGCGACCACCTGTTCTCGACCGCGTAGACCACCTCCGGGAATCGGACCATCGGCGCCGGGTCGCGCTCCGCCGTACCCGAAATCCCTGCCCCGTAGCCGAGACCCCCGCCCCCGTACCCGAAACCCCCCGCCCGTACGCGCACCACCCGGCAACCGGCCCGCACGCCTGTCCGAGGGAACCGTCATGGCACCAGAACCACCGCTGCTCACCATGTCCGGCATCACCAAGTCGTTCCCCGGAGTCCGGGCCCTCGACGGCGTCGACCTCGACGTCCAGGCCGGCGAGGTGCACTGTCTGCTCGGTCAGAACGGCGCCGGGAAGTCCACGCTGATCAAGGTCCTCTCCGGCGCCCACCAGCCCGACACCGGCACCATCGCCTGGCACGGTGAGCCCGTCACCCTCAGGTCCCCGATCGCCGCCATGCGCCTGGGTATCGCGACCATCTACCAGGAACTCGACCTGGTGGAGGGGCTGTCGGTCGCCGAGAACGTCCACCTCGGACACGAACCCACCACCGCGGGGTTCGTCGTCAGGGGCAGGGCCGCCAGGACGGCGACCGCCCTGCTGTTCAAGCGGCTCGGACATCCCGAGATCGACCCGGCCCGGCTCGTCGGTGAACTCTCCGCCGCCCAGCGGCAGATCGTCTCCATGGCGCGGGCGCTCTCCCACGACGTACGGCTCATCGTCATGGACGAGCCGTCCGCCGCCCTCGACCCCGACGAGGTCGGCAACCTCTTCCGGATCGTCGGCGATCTCACCGCGGACGGCGTTGCCGTCGTCTACATCTCGCACCGCCTGGAGGAGATCCGCCGCATCGGCGACCGCGTCACGGTCCTGAAGGACGGGCGCGCGGTCGCGGGCGGACTGCCCGCCAGGTCGACCCCGACGCGCGAAGTGGTCTCCCTCATGACAGGGCGCAACGTCGAGTACGTCTTCCCCGACAGGCCCCGCGCACGGCCACCGGGCGAACCGGTGCTCTCGGTCCAAGGACTGTCCCGCCAGGGAGAGTTCGCCCCGCTCGACCTCGACGTGCGCCCGGGTGAAATCGTCGGTCTGGCCGGACTGGTGGGTTCCGGCCGCTCCGAGATCCTGGAGACGATCTACGGGGCCCGGGGACCGACGACCGGCCGGGTCAGCGTGAACGGGAAGCCGCTGCGCACCGGCAGCGTACGCGCCGCGGTGCGCGCCGGGATCGGACTGGCCCCCGAGGAGCGCAAGGCACAGGCGCTGCTGATGCTGGAGTCGGTCACCCGCAACGTCTCCCTCTCCTCGATGTCCCGCTACGCGCGCGGCGGCTGGATCGACCGGCGGGCCGAGCGCGGGGCGGCCCGGGCGGCCACCCGCGAACTCTCCCTGCGCCCCGACGATCCGGGCCTCCCGGTCAGGACCCTGTCCGGCGGCAACCAGCAGAAGGCCGTGCTGGCGCGCTGGCTGCTGCGCGGCTGCCGTGTCCTGCTCCTCGACGAGCCGACACGCGGTGTCGACGTCGGGGCGCGCGCCGAGCTGTACGCGGTGATCCGCCGGCTCGCCGACGAGGGTCTGGCCGTCCTGCTGGTCTCCAGCGAGGTCCCCGAGGTGCTCGGGCTCGCCGACCGTGTCCTGGTGCTCCGCGAAGGGCGGGTCGTGCACACGGCGCCCGCCCACGACCTCGACGAACACCGCGTCCTCGACCTCGTGCTGGAAGGAGGCCCCGTGGCCAGTGAAGGGAGTCCGGCGTCATGACGCAGCACGTGTCCCCGCCCCGGGACGGCACCGGCAAGGTGCCCGTCACGGGTGAACTCCCGGCTTGGCGAGCCGTGGTGGCCCACGCAGACGTCCGCACGCTCTCGCTCCTCGGCGTCCTCGCGGTCCTCGTCGTCATCGGCGGCGTCACCCGACCCGACGAATTCCTCGACACCCGCAACCTCCAACTCGTCCTCACCCAGGCCTCGGTGATCGGCGTCGTGACCGTCGGCATGACCTTCGTCATCACCTCCGGGGGCATCGATCTGTCGGTGGGCGCGATCGTCGCGCTCTCCTCGGTCTGGGCGACCACGGTCGCGACCCAGGAATACGGCTTCACGGGCATCCTCGTCACCGCGGTGCTCGTCGGTCTGGGCTGCGGCCTGGTCAACGGACTGCTCGTCGCGTACGGCGGGCTGGTCCCCTTCATCGCGACGCTCGCCATGCTCGCCTCGGCCCGCGGCCTGGCCCTCCAGATCACCGACGGCCGGACCCAGATCGTCACCGTGGACGGCGTCCTGAAGCTCGGCGAACGCGACTCCTACGTCCTCGGCGTTCCCCCGCTCGTCCTCGTCTTCGCCGTCGTCACCCTCATCGGCTGGCTGGTGCTGAACCGCACCACCTTCGGCCGGCGCACGGTCGCTGTCGGAGGCAACGCGGAGGCGGCCCGGCTGGCCGGCATCGACGTACGGCGTCAGCGGCTCTACCTCTATCTGCTCTCCGGACTGTGCTGCGGCATCGCCGCGTTCCTGCTGGTCATCCTGTCCGGCTCCGGACAGAACACCAACGGCAACCTCTACGAGCTCGACGCCATCGCGGCGGCGATCATCGGCGGCACCCTGCTCAGCGGGGGCCGCGGCACCATCACCGGCTCGGTGCTCGGCGTACTGATCTTCACGACGATCACCGACATCTTCGCGCTGAACAACCTCCAGAGCGACGTCCAGCAGATCGCCAAGGGCGCGATCATCGTCGCCGCGGTCCTGGTCCAGCGGCGCACAGCCAGCACGACCTGACACGGGAAGGGTCCACCGCCATGCCAGAACCCACGAGCCTGACCAGTCGCAGAGGACTGCTCCTCGGGACCGCCGCCGTCTCGGCCGGTGCCCTCCTCACCGGCTGCACCAGCAACGACACCAAGGACGCGAACCCCGCCGCGAACTCCGGGCCGGCCGCCGACGGCAAGCCCGGCAAGCACGTCACGATCGGCTTCGCCGGCCCCCAGGCCGACCACGGCTGGCTCAACGCCATCAACGACAACGCCAAGAGCCGGGCCGGGACGTACAAGGACGTCACCCTGGAGATCACCGAGGGCTCCAACGACACGGCCGCGCAGATCGGCCAGATCGAGACCCTGATCAACAAGAAGGTCGACGTCCTGGTCGTGCTGCCGGCCGACGGCAAGGCCCTGACCCAGGTAGGTCTCAAGGCGATGCGCGCGGGCATCCCGGTCATCAACCTCGACCGCGTCTTCAACTCGCCCCAGGCGTACCGGTGCTGGATCGGCGGCGACAACTACGGCATGGGCCTCAGCGCCGGTCACTACATCGGCGAGAAACTCAAGGGCAGGAAGAACGCCAAGGTCATCGAGCTCGCGGGGCTCGACAACCTGGAACTCACCAAACAGCGCACCCAGGGCTTCGACGCCGCTCTGAAGAACTACCCGAACATCACGAAGGTCGCCCGCCAGGCGGCCGAGTTCACCGTCGAGACCGGCCAGGCCAAGATGTCCCAGCTCCTCCAGGCCCAGCCGAGGTTCGACGCGCTGTGGAACCACGACGACGACCAGGGCGTAGGAGCGCTGCGGGCCATCGAGCAGGCCGGCCGCGACGGCTTCCTCATGGTCGGCGGGGCCGGAGCGCTCTCCGCCTTCCAGGCCATCGACGCCGACGACAGCGTCCTGAAGGCCACCGTCCTGTACCCGCCGACCATGGCCGCGTCCGCGATCGACCTCGCCCGCACCCTCGGCCAGGGCAAGGGAATCAGCGGGCTCGCCGAGTTCGAGATCCCCGCCTCGCTCACCCTCTACTCGGCCGTCGTCGACAAGGACAACGTCCAGCAGTACATGGCCACCGGCTTCAAGTGATGCGCGCCGCCGACACCGGGGCCCGGTCCCGCGGGACCGGGCCCCATCCCCACCGCGCCACGACGACGAGGAGGACCCCCGTATGGGACAGCCGGACCAGGGCGACGAGGCCGCGAAACCGCCCTTGGGCGTGGGCATGGTCGGTTACGCGTTCATGGGCGCCGCCCACTCACAGGGCTGGCGCACCGTGGGCCGTGTCTTCGACCTGCCGCGCCGCCCGGTCCTCGCCGCCGTGTGCGGCCGCGACGAACCGGCCCTGCGTGCGATGGCCGGCCGGCACGGCTGGGGAGCCGCCGAGACCGACTGGCGTGCGCTGATCGCCCGGGACGACGTCGACGTCGTCGACATCTGCACCCCCGGCGACAGCCACGCCGAGATCGCCGTCGCCGCGCTGGCCGCGGGCAAGCACGTGCTGTGCGAGAAGCCGCTCGCGAACACCGTCGAGGAGGCCGAGGCGATGGCGGCGGCCGCGGCCGAAGCCGCCGCACACGGCCAGATCTCCATGGTGGGCTTCAACTACCGCCGCCTCCCCGCCGCGGCGCTCGCCCGCTCCATGGTGGCCGAGGGTCGCCTCGGAACCCTGCGGCACGTGCGGGTGACGTACCTTCAGGACTGGCTGACCGACCCGGAGTTCCCGCTCACCTGGAGGCTCCGCAAGGAGAAGGCGGGCTCCGGAGCCCTCGGCGACCTCGGGGCCCACATCGTCGACCTCGCGCAGTACCTGGCGGGCGAGCCGCTCGGCGGGGTCTCCGCGCTCACCGAGACGTTCGTCCGCCGACGGCCCCTGCCTGCACGGGCGTCCGGCGGACTGTCCGCCTCCGGGCCCGCACCGGGCTCCCCTTCGGGCGCCGTCACCGTCGACGACGCCGCCCTGTTCACCGCCCGCTTCGCCTCCGGAGCCCTCGCCTCCTTCGAGGCCTCCCGCTTCGCCGCCGGGCGCAAGAACTCCCTGCGCATCGAACTCAACGGCGAGCGCGGCTCGTTGGCCTTCGACCTGGAGCGGCTCAACGAACTCGCGTACCACGACCACACCGAGCCGGCCGCCCACGCGGGTTTCCGGCGCATCCTCGTCACCGAACCCGACCACCCCTACCTCGACGCCTGGTGGCCGCCGGGACACGGTCTCGGCTACGAGCACACCTTCGCTCACCAGGCCCGCGACTTCGTGCAGGCCATCGCGGACGGGCGGCCCCCGGCACCGTCCTTCGCCGACGGACTCCAGGTCCAGCGCGTCCTCGCCGCGGTCGAGGAGAGCGCCGGGAAGAACTCCACGTACACCCCCGTAGCGGTCTGAGGAGGCCCCGAAATGCCGCGCGAATTCACTCTCTTCACCGGCCAGTGGGCCGACCTGCCGCTCGAAGAGGTCTGCCGACTCGCCCGCGACTTCGGCTACGACGGACTCGAACTCGCCTGCTGGGGCGACCACTTCGAGGTCGACAAGGCGCTCGGGGATCCCGCCTACGTGGAGTCCCGGCGCGCGCTTCTCGACAAGTACGGCCTCAAGTGCCTGGCGATCTCCAACCATCTCGTCGGCCAGGCCGTCTGCGACGCCATCATCGATGAACGGCATCTGGCGATCCTGCCCGCCCGCGTCTGGGGCGACGGCGAACCCGAAGGCGTCCGGAGACGGGCCGCCGCCGAGATCGCCGACACCGCCCGCGCGGCGGCCGCCCTCGGAGTCGACACCGTCGTCGGCTTCACCGGCTCCGCGATCTGGCACCTCGTCGCCATGTTCCCGCCGGTCCCCGAAGCGATGATCGAGCGCGGCTACGAGGACTTCGCCACCCGCTGGAACCCGGTCCTCGACGTCTTCGACGCCGAGGGTGTCCGGTTCGCGCACGAGGTCCATCCGAGCGAGATCGCCTACGACTACTGGACAACACACAAGGCCCTGGAGGCAGTCGGCCACCGGCCGGCCTTCGGTCTCAACTTCGACCCCTCCCACTTCGTCTGGCAGGACCTCGACCCCGTCGGATTCCTCTACGACTTCCGCGACCGCATCTACCACGTCGACTGCAAGGAGGCCCGCAAACGCCTCGACGGACGCAACGGCCGGCTCGGCTCCCACCTGCCCTGGGGAGACCCGCGCCGCGGCTGGGACTTCGTCTCCGCGGGCCACGGCGACGTCCCCTGGGAGGACGTCTTCCGCATGCTGCGCTCCATCGGCTACGCCGGGCCCGTCTCGGTCGAGTGGGAGGACGCCGGCATGGACCGGCTCCAGGGCGCGCCCGAGGCCCTGACCCGCCTCAAGGCCTACGACTTCGAGCCGCCGTCCGCATCGTTCGACGCGGCGTTCTCGGGCAACGGGTAGCCGAGGACGGGGGACGGGGCCCGGGACGGGGGGCCGGGCCCCGTACACGGAAGCGGCTCTCCTCGCCGTGCCGCGAGGAGAGCCGCTTCCACCCGGGCCCGCGGGTGCTCAGCCCACCGGCTGCGGCTGTGGCGCCGAGCTGTCCGCGGTGCTGCGCCCCGGCTGCCGCAGCAGCAGGGGGACCGCGGCCGCCACCATGGAGATGCCGCCGGCCATCGCGTAGGCGCCGTCGTAGCCCCAGGCGGCGACCACCATCGAGCCGAGCCCGCCGCCGAACAGACCGCTGATCAGCTTTCCGCTGTACACCAGCCCGTAGTTGGTGGCGTTGTAGTTCTCACCGAAGTAGTCCGGGGTCAGGGCCGCGAACATCGGGTAGAAGGCCCCGCCGCCGAAGCCGGAGAGGAACGCGAAGAACAGGAAGAGCGCCTCGCTGTGGATGTCGCCGGCCCAGATCACGCCGAACTGCGCGAGTCCCAGGACCACGATGACGAAGACCAGGGTCTGTCTGCGCCCCCAGATGTCGGACAGCCAGCCCACCACACCCCGGCCGACGCCGTTGACGACCGCCATCACGCCCATCGACGAGGCCGCCACCAGCGGGCCGAAGCCCACCTCCTTGGCGAAGTCGACCTGGAAGGAGATCCCGAAGATCGACACACCGGCGGTCATCACCAGCGCGATCCACATCAGCGGGAGCATGCCGGTCCTGATGGCCTCCTTGGGGGTGTACTGCTTCACGGCGGGAGGGTTCTTCGACAGGCTCGCGGCCTCCTCGCCGGAACCGCCGTGGACCGGCGGGTCGACGTCCGCGGGCCACCAGTTCTTCGGCGGGTCCTTGAAGAAGAACGCGGCGGTCAGCACCACGATCATCACGTAACAGCCGATGAGATCCAGCACACGGTGGTAATTGGCCGTGTCGAAGCCGTAGTTGAAGATGAAGATGAACGGCAGGGAGCCGTAGGCGAATCCGCCGTTGACGAATCCCGTCCGCGCTCCACGACGCTCGGGGTACCACTTCCCGACCATGTTGATGCAGGTCGCGTACACCAGACCGGACCCGAGACCGCCGACGACACCGAAGCCCAGGATCGCCAGCAGGACATTGCTCAGATGCGACAGGGCGAGGAAGCCGGCCGCGCACATGACCGAGCCCAGATACATGGCCCCGCGTGCCGTCAGGACGCCCCTCTCCCGCAGCCAGCCGGCCGGGAAGGCGATGCCGGCCTGGAAGAACACCCAGACGCTCAGGATCCAGAAGGTGTTGCTCTGCGTCCAGCCGTGGGCGTGGGACAGGGTGTCCTCGGCCGAGCCGTACGCGTACTCGAAGACACTGATGGCCATCATGGCGACCCAGGGCAGGTAGACCATGAACGCGCGCGAGTGGCCGAGGATGTCCCGGTCGGTCTCGCCGACCCGGTAGACACGGCCCCGGACGTCGGTGATCTCCCGGTACGCGCGCCCCCGGGCGCCGGGATCGTCCGGCGAGTCCTTCGCCGCGACGGGTTCCGCCGTCATGACGCCATCTCCTCTCCGAGCGGCTGCGGATTGGGGACGACACGGGACTCGGGCCGGTCCGGTGACTTGAGGAACAGGGCCAGTACGGCGGACGCCAGACCGATGGACCCGGCGAGCACGAAGGCGCCGTGGTAGTCCCACGCGCCGACGACGACCGCGCCCATGCCGGAGCCCACGAGGCCCGAGATCAGCTTCGAGCTGTACACCATCCCGTAGTTGGAGGCGTTGTTGTTCTCGCCGAAGTAGTCCGCCGTCATGGCCGCGAACAGCGGGAAGATCGCGCCGCCGCCGAAGCCGGAGACCATGGAACAGAAGAGGAAGAACGGCATGCTGCCCATCTGGCCGGAGACCAGCACACCGAACTGGGCGGAACCCAGCACCAGACACACGATGATCAGCGTGTGGCGCCGTCCGACGCGATCGGAGATCCAGCCGATGATCCCGCGCCCGGTGCCGTTGACGATGGCCTTCAGCGACATCGCCGTGGCCACGATCCCGCCCGCGAAGCCCATGTCCTTGCCGAACGGGACCTGGAAGGCGATGCCGAAGATGTTGATCCCGGCCGTGCACAGCAGACAGAACCACATCATCCACAGAACAGGGGTACGCGCGGCCTCCCTCGGGGTGTACTGCTTCACGGCCGGCGGGTTCTTCTCCAGCGCCCGCCGGACCTTCGGGTCGTCCGGCACCTTCAGCGGGTCCACGTCCGGCGGCCACCAGCCCTTCGGCGGGTCCTTGAAGAACCAGCCGGCCGCCGCGACCACCGCGCAGCAGAGCAGACCGACACCCACCAGGACGCCCCGGTAGTTGCCCAGGTCCATGTACGAGGTGAACAGGAAGACGAAGGGTACGGACCCGTAGGCGAAACCGCCGTTGACGAAGCCCGTCTTGCCGCCCTTGCGCTCCGGATACCACTTGCCGACCATGTTCACGCAGGTCGCGTAGACGAGACCCGCTCCGATGCCGCTGCACATGCCGAAGCCGAGATAGGCGACCGCCACATGCGGCGCGAAGGCCAGGGACACATAGCCGAGCAGCGTGCCCAGCGCGCCCAGCAGCATCGCCGTACGGGCGGGGAGCCTGCCGCTCTCGCGCAGTTGCCCGGCCGGGAAGGCCACGGCCGCCTGGAAGAAGATCCAGACGCCCATCAGCCAGAAGATGTGTCCGCTGCTCCACAGATGAGCCTCGTGCAGCGTGTCCTCCGCCGACGTGAACGCGTACTCGGCGGAGCTGATGCCCATCATGCCCGCCCAGGGCAGGAAGACCATCCAGGCGCGTTTTCGGCCCATGATGTCGATGTCGGTCTCACCGACGCGGTACACGCGTCCGTTCCGGTCCCGCACCTCTCGATGTGGCACCGATGTCGAGTAGCCGGTGGTTGTCATGTCGATCGAGATCCCCTTGCGTCGAAAGATCTGGTCAGCGCCCCCTGCCACATGCCTTTCGTGCGCTCACGGGTCCCGGGGCGGCCGACGCGCACCGTCGGCCGGCCCCGCGCCTCCTCACGTCATGAACGACCCCCCAACAGCCCCGCCGCACGCGCCCAGCGGTACTTCGCGCCGAGGACGGCCACCGGCATCTCGGTCGTGTACGGATAGGCCACGACCCCCCGCTCGTACAGGTACCGGCACGCCTCCTCGACCTCGACGTCGCCCGCGAGCGACGCCACCACGGGCTTCTCGATGCCGCGTTCGCGGAACTCGGCCACCACGCGCGCGGTGAGCTCGGCGAAGACCATGGGAGGGGTCACGACGGTGTGCCAGTAGCCGAGGACGAGCGCGTGGACGCGCGGGTCCTCCAGTCCGAGCCGGATCGTCGCCTCGTACGTCGACGGCGGCTCGCCGCCCGTGATGTCCACCGGGTTGCCCGCGGCCCCGAAGGGCGGGATGAATTCCCGGAAGGAGGCGTCGAGGTCCGGCGGGATCTCCATCAGGGACAGCCCGTTGTCGGTGACCGCGTCCGACAGCAGGACGCCGCTGCCGCCCGCTCCGGTGATGATCACCACGTTGTCGCCCCGGGGGGCGGGCAGTACCGGCAGGGCCCGCGCGTACTCCAGCATGTCGATCAGCCCGGGAGCCCTGATGACCCCGGCCTGCCTGAGGATGTCGTCGTACACGGCGTCGTCGCCCGCGAGCGCCCCGGTGTGCGAGCCCGCGGCCCGCGCGCCGGCGGCGGTCCGCCCGGCCTTGAGGACGATGACGGGCTTCTTCGGGACGGTGGCGCGGGCCGCCTCCACGAAGGCGCGGCCGTCCTTGAGGTCCTCCAGGTGCATTGCCACGCACCGGGTGTTCGGGTCCTCGCCGAACCAGGTGAGCAGGTCGTCCTCGTCCAGGTCCGCCTTGTTGCCGAGCCCCACGATCGCCGAGACCCCCGTCTTCGTGGTCCGGGCGAACCCCAGCACGGCCATGCCGATCCCACCGGACTGCGAGGAGAGCGCGACACCGCCCTTCACGTCGTACGGCGTGCAGAACGTGGCGCACACGTCCTGCCAGGTCGAGTAGTAGCCGTAGATGTTCGGGCCGAGCAGCCGTATGCCGTACCGCTCGCCGATGGCCGTGATCTCGTCCTGGAGGGCCTGTTCGCCGGTCTCCGCGAAGCCGGAGGGGATCAGGACCGCGTTGGGGATGTTCTTGCGTCCCGCCTCCTCCAGGACCCGGGCCACCGCCCGGGCCGGGACGGCGAAGACCGCGACGTCCACCTCGCCGGGGATGTCCGTGACGCTCGCGTAGGCCTTGCGTCCCTGGATGTCGTCGGCCCTGGGGTTCACCGGGTGGATCTCGCCCGCGAAGCCCCCGTCGACGAGGTTCTGCAGCACCGCGTGGCCGATCTTGCCCGGGACGTCCGAGGCGCCGATCACGGCGATCGACCGCGGCCGCATCAGCCGGTCCATGGAGGCGAGGATCTCGTCCCGGGTGTACCGGCGCCGGCCGGCCGGAGGGACCGCGCCGAGAATCACGCGGATGTCCGCCGCGATCGCCCCCCGCGGGCCGGCGATCACCGGGTTGAGGTCCACCTCGGCGATCTCGGGGAAGTCCGTGACGAGTTCGGAGACCTGGCGGATCTGCTCGGCGAGGGCCGACCGGTCCACCGCGGGCCCGCCGCGCACCCCGTGCAGGACCTGCGCGCAGCGGATCGAGTCGAGCATCGACAGCGCCTCGTCCGAGTCCACCGGCGCCAGCCGGAAGGTGACGTCCCCCAGCACCTCGACCAGCACACCGCCGAGCCCGAAGGCGACGACCTTTCCGAACGTCGGGTCGGTCACCGCGCCGACGATGACCTCCTGCCCCGGAGGGATCAGCTCCTGCACCTGGACGCCGTCGATCCGGGCGCGGGCGTCGTACGCACGGGCGTTCTCGACGATCGCCCGGAAGGCGGCCCGTACCTCGGCTCCTCCCTCGACACCGACCAGCACCCCGCCCGCGTCGGTCTTGTGCAGGATGTCGGGGGAGACGATCTTCATCACCACGGGGCCGCCGAGGCGTTCCGCGTGTGTGACCGCCTCGTCCTCGTCGCGGGCCAGCTCCTCGCCGGGCACGGCGATCCCGTAGGCGTCGGCGATCTGCTTGCCCTCCGGTGCCGTCAGCGCGGTGCGTCCCTGTCGCCGCACGCCGTCGAGGAGCGCCCGCACCCGGGCCACCCGGTCCTGATCCGCCATCTCAGATCACCCCGCCCGACTTGAGAAGCCGCAATTCCTCGTCGCCGAGGCCGAGTTCGCCGATGTAGATCTCCTCGTTGTGCTCACCGAGCAGCGGAGAGGCGGTGATGTCGACGGGGGAGTCGGAGAGCTTGAGCGGGCTGCCGACGGTGACGTAGGAGCCGCGCTCGGGGTGTTCGACCTCGACGACCATGTCGTTGGCGGCGAGCGAGGAGTCCTCGATGATCTCCTTGGTCGACAGGATCGGTCCGCACGGGATGCTCTCGGCGTTGAGTTTCTCCAGCACCTGCCATTTGGGCAATGTCGTGGTCCATTCCTCGATGAGCTGGAACATCT
The DNA here is from genome assembly GCF_036063235.1 of Streptomyces sp. NBC_00386. Classification (NCBI taxonomy): domain Bacteria; kingdom Bacillati; phylum Actinomycetota; class Actinomycetes; order Kitasatosporales; family Streptomycetaceae; genus Streptomyces; species Streptomyces sp. NBC_00386. Next base: position 1,966,812 of record NZ_CP107950.1, on the reverse strand, counting down.
TGGCGAGCCTCGGCAGCCGGGCCCCCGGGGTGGCCCAGCCGGGGTCCTCGGCCAGCTCGGGCCGGCCGATCAGCCGGGTGATGGGTTTCCATCCGGCGGGCTGGACGATGACGTAGACGTAGTCGTTGGGGCCGCCGGGCGCGCACTTGACGGCCCAGCCGGGCTGGCCGCCCCCGGAGGCGTTGCCCGAGCGGGGGACCTCGTCGCCGAAGTCCTCGTTGGGGTACTCGGCGAGCGGCCCGTGGGCCAGGCGCTGCTGGTCGCGCAGCTTGACCCGGCAGAGGTTGAGGACGGCGTGCTGCATGGCCACGTTGACGCGCTGCCCGCGTCCGGTGCGGGTGCGCTGGAGGAGGGCCGCGAGGACGGCGGCGACGGCGTGGACGCCGGTGCCCGAATCGCCGATCTGGGCGCCGGTGGCCATCGGCGGGCCGTCCTCGAATCCGGTGGTGGCCATGGAACCGCCCATGGCCTGCGCGACCACCTCGTACGCCTTGAAGTCGGTGTACGGGCCGTCCCCGAAACCCTTGATGGAGGCGTAGACGATCCGCGGGTTGATCTCGCGGATGCGGTCCCAGGTGAAGCCCATGCGGTCGATCGCGCCGGGGCCGAAGTTCTCCACCATGACATCGGAGCGGCGGATCAGCTCGGTCAGAAGCTGTTTGCCGCGCTCGGTCTTGGTGTTGAGGGTGATGCTGCGCTTGTTGCTGTTGAGCATGGTGAAGTAGAGGGAGTCGGCGTCCGGGATGTCCCGCAGCTGGGCGCGGGTGATGTCACCGCTCGGCGCCTCGAGTTTGACCACGTCGGCGCCGAGCCATGCCATCAACTGGGTCGCCGAGGGGCCGGACTGAACGTGCGTCATGTCCAGGACCCGGATGCCTTCGAGAGCCTTGGTCGTCACAGGTCACCTCACTTGTCCGTTGCCTTGAGCCGCTGCGGTGCGGCGGTGGGTGGGCCAGGTTCGGTACATTGCATACAGTCGACGAATACTGTATGAAGAGTGTTATCCCGCATCCGATGGGTGATGTCCAGGGGTCGTGCACCACTTTCAGGACAGGAGCCGAAACGTGGACCTGTACGAACATCAGGCGCGGCAACTCTTCGAAGAACACGGCATCCTGGTGCCGCGCGCCGAGGTCACCGACTCGCCCGGCCGGGCCCGCGACATCGCCCGCGGGCTCGGCGGCCGGGTCGTCGTCAAGGCCCAGGTCAGGACGGGCGGGCGCGGCAAGGCGGGCGGAGTACGGCTCGCCGAGGACCCGGACGCAGCCGAACGCACGGCGCGCGAGATCCTCGGCATGAACATCAAGGGTCACCCGGTCCGCACGGTGATGCTGGCCCAACCCGTCGACATCGAGAGCGAGTTCTACGTCTCGTACGTCCTCGACCGGGCCGCCGGACGCTTCCTCGCGATCGCCTCCGCCGAGGGCGGCACCGAGATCGAGGAGGTGGCCGCGCTCCGGCCGGAGGCGGTGGCGCGCGTCCCCGTGGACCCGGCGGAGGGCGTCACCCCTCAGAAGGCCGCCGAGATCGTCCGGGCGGCCGGACTGCCACCGCGCTCCGCCGACGTCCTCGTCCGGCTCTGGCAGGTGCTCATCCGTGAGGACGCCCTCCTCGTCGAGGTGAACCCCCTCGTCCGCACCGCCCAGGGTCAGCTCATGGCCCTGGACGGCAAGGTCACGCTCGACGGCAACGCCCGCTACCGCCAGGCGCGTTGGGACGGACAGGAGACCTCGCACGACGACCCGCTGGAGGCCGCGGCCGCCGCCAAGGGACTCAACTACGTGAAGCTGGACGGCGAGGTCGGTGTCATCGGCAACGGCGCGGGCCTCGTCATGTCGACGCTCGACGTCGTCGCCGGCAGTGGCGCCCGCCCCGCCAACTTCCTCGACATCGGCGGCGGGGCCTCCGCGCGGATCATGTCCGACGGGCTGTCCGTCGTCCTGTCCGACCCCGGCGTCAGGTCCGTCCTCGTCAACGTCTTCGGCGGCATCACCGCCTGCGACGCCGTCGCCGACGGCATCGTGCGGGCGCTGGACGCCGTACGGCCGACCAAACCGCTCGTGGTCCGGCTCGACGGCAACAACGCGGCCCGGGGCCGCGCCGTCCTCGCGGAGCGGGCGCACCCCCTGGTGCACCAGGCCGCCACCATGGACGACGCCGCCCGCCTCGCCGCCCGACTGGCCCACATCAGCTGAAGGAGCGGGACATGGCCGTCTTTCTCACCGAGGAGTCCAGGATCCTCGTCCAGGGCATGACCGGCGCCGAGGGCATGCGGCACACCCGGCGCATGCTCGCCGCCGGCACTAACGTCGTCGGCGGCGTCAATCCGCGCAAGGCCGGCCTCGCCGTGGCGTTCGACGTTCCTGGCCCCGAGGGCCGGGGAAGCACCCCGCGGACCGTCCCCGTCTTCGGGTCGGTGCGCGAGGGGATCGAGGCGACGGGAGCCGATGTGAGCGTGGTGTTCGTGCCGCCCGCCTTCGCCCGTGCGGCCGTGCTGGAGGCCGCCGACGCGGGGATCGGGCTCGCCGTCGTCATCACCGAGGGCATCCCCGTCCACGACTCCGTCGCCTTCTGCGCGCACGCCGCCGCCCGGGGCACCCGTGTCATCGGCCCCAACTGCCCCGGCCTCATATCCCCCGGACGGTCGAACGCGGGCATCGTCCCCGCCGACATCACCGGGCCCGGGAGCATCGGCCTGGTCTCCAAGTCCGGCACCCTCACCTACCAACTCATGCACGAACTCAGGGACATCGGCTTCTCCACCTGCGTGGGCATCGGCGGGGACCCCGTCGTCGGCACCTCGCACATCGACTGCCTCGCGGCCTTCGAGAAGGACCCCGACACCGAGCTGATCGTGCTCATCGGGGAGATCGGCGGCGACGCCGAGGAGCGGGCGGCGGCGTACGTACGCGATCACGTCACCAAGCCCGTCGTCGGTTACATCGCCGGATTCACCGCCCCCGAGGGCCGGACCATGGGGCACGCCGGGGCCATCGTCTCGGGTTCCTCGGGTACCGCCCAGGCCAAGAAGAAGGCCCTGGAGGCGGCAGGGGTGCAGGTCGGCGACACCCCGACCGACACGGCACGACTGGTCCTGGCGCGGCTGGCGGAGCGAGCGACCCCGAGTGACGTCACTCATAGTTGACGTGAGGTGACTGTCGGAAACCGTCGGACCTCACTACCTTCCCTGGCGTACGCGACGACTGTTCGCGCCGGCCCGCGCGGCCTGCCGTTCCGGCCGGATCCGGGCCCCCGCCCCCGACTGTGCACCGAGAGCGGAGACACCCATGACAACCCACGACCCCACACCTCCCAACCCCACACCGCTCCATCGCGGCCCCCTCGCTCCCGCCCCCCTCGTCCTCAAGTCCGGCACGTCCTGGACCGACGCCTGGCGGCGGTCCCTCGCCGTCGCCCCCGAGGCGTTCCGCGACGACCGGGTGCTCAACCTCTGGAACTCCGGCTGGCAGGCGGACGGCCGTGCGCTGCCCGCCACCAGCCCCGTCGACGGCGGCCCCATCGCGGGACCGCCACGGCTCGACGGCGCCACCGCCCAGGCGGCCGTCCGCGCCTCGCTCGACCGGCACCGCGCCTGGCGCCATGTGCCCCTCGCCGAACGCCGGGCCCGCGTGGCGGCGACCCTCGACGCCCTCACCGAACACCGTGAACTGCTCGCCCTCCTGCTGGTCTGGGAGATCGGCAAGCCCTGGCGGCTGGCCCAGGCAGACGTGGACCGCGCGATCGACGGAGTGCGCTGGTACGTCGACGGCATCGAGCCCATGCTGGAGGGCCGGACCCCGCTCGACGGGCCCGTCTCCAACATCGCGAGCTGGAACTACCCGATGAGCGTTCTCGTCCACGCGATGCTGGTGCAGGCACTGGCGGGCAACGCGGTCATCGCCAAGGCCCCGACCGACGGCGGTGTCGCGTGCCTGACGCTGGCCTGCGCGCTCGCCGTGCGCGAGGGCATCCCCCTCACCCTGGTCAGCGGCAGCGGGCGTGAGCTGTCGGAGGCGCTCGTGCGCGCGCCCGAGATCGGCTGCGTCTCCTTCGTCGGCGGCCGGGACACCGGCGCGGCGGTGGCCACCACCGTCGCCGACCTCGGCAAGCGCCATGTCCTCGAACAGGAGGGGCTCAACACCTGGGGCGTCTGGAACTTCAGTGACTGGGACGTGCTGACGGCGGTCGTCCCCAAGCTCTTCGACTACGGGAAGCAGCGCTGCACCGCCTACCCGCGCTTCGTCGTCCAGCGCGCGCTGTTCGACGACTTCCTCGCCGCGTACCTCCCGGCCGTCCACACCCTGCGCACCGGCCACCCGCTCGCCGTCGAGCACCCCGACGACCCCCACCCCTCGCTGGACTTCGGCCCGCTCATCAACGCGGCCAAGGCCAAGGAGCTGAAGGACCAGGTCACCGAGGCCATCGACCGGGGTGCCGTCCCGCTCCACCGCGGCAGGCCGTCCGACGCCCGCTTCCTGCCCGGCCAGGACACGGCGGCGTACGTCCAGCCCGTCACGCTCCTCAACCCGCCGCCCTCCTCTCCGCTGCATCACGCGGAACCCTTCGGACCGGTCGACACCATCGTCCTGGTCGACACCGAGGCCGAACTGCTCGCGGCGATGAACGCGTCGAACGGCGCGCTGGTCGCCACGCTGTCCACGGACGACGAGGCGACGTACACCCGGCTGGCCCCCCAGATCCGCGCGTTCAAGGTCGGTCACGGCAGGCCCCGCTCCCGTGGCGACCGCGACGAACTCTTCGGCGGCTTCGGCGCCTCATGGCGCGGCGCGTTCGTGGGCGGGGAACTCCTGGTGCGAGCGGTGACCCGGGGCCCGGCGGGGGAGCGGCTGCCGGGGAACTTCCCGGAGTACCACTTGATGCCGTGAGCTCGGCCGGGTGACCGGGTGACCGGGGGATCGGATGACGGGGTGAATCCGTCGGTCGGGTGGTCCTGGAGGTGAGCGGGGCGGCGTCCGCGCCGGGGTGCCGTCCGCGCGCGGTTCGGTGCGCCGGGGCGGCTACCCGATGCCCTGCCGGTCCGGTCGTAGCGCGAAGGCGCGGTCCGAAGGCTCGGCGACCGAGCGCTCCACGGCCTCGACGAGCAGGGCGCGGTGCCGGAGCAGGGGTTCACGGCGGTCCGCGGGAGCGATCGCGGCGAGATCGTCGAGTCCGGCGACGATGCGCCGGGTGACCTGCGGAGCACCCACCGCACAGCCGCGGATCTCCGTGAACCCCAGATCGACCAGCTCCGTCCAGCCCGGCACGGACTGCACCAGCCGTACGTTCCCGTGCCGGTCCCGGTGGAGCGCCGCGTCGAGGGGCCGGCCGGCGACGGCGGCCAGGAACTGGACGATGCGGTCGATCGCCTGCACGGCCGTGGTCGGGTCGTTCACCGCGGCCGACAGCGCCCGCAGCCCGATGTCGGCCAGCTGGCGCATCCCGAACGCGAAGTCCTGATGGAAGGTGCGCTCCACCCCGACCGACACGGTGTGGCTCAGGGGCCGCCGGCCCGCGGGGGCGGGACCTCCGTGCACGGCGAACAGCGGTGTGCCCGGTACGACGAAGTCCCCGATCCGGGGGATCAGCCTCAGTACGACACCTTCCCGCCGGGCCGCCCGCACCAGCCGGGCGATGTTCACGTCCCGCAGAACGCCGGCCCGTCCGTGGTGGGCGACCTGGGCGGTCTCGGGCCCGAGCGCGTCCTCCTCGCCGGTCGATCGGGCGACGGGCATGTGCGCGACGACCTTGAACGCCTCGTGGGTGATGTGGTCGATGACATGGCTGATGCGCATGAGCCGCAGGGTCTGGTTCACGTACAGCACGAAGAGCAGCAGGCTCAGCCCCAGCATCGCCAGCGTCAGAACCGACTGGATCAGCGGGATCGAGGTCACGTACCGCGCGTCGGCCTGCCCCTCGTACGAGGTCAGCACGAGGAGCGACAGCAGGAACGTGGCCAGGAACACGGCGAAGGTGGCCTTGGTGATCCGGCTCCGTACGAAGATCCGCACCACGCGCGGGCTGAACTGCCCGCTCGCCATCTGCACGGCGACCAGCGAGATGCTGAAGACCACACCGATGAACGTCATCATCGCCGAGCTGACCACGGTCACCACGGCCTTCGCGTCGTCGGCCAGACGCAGCAGATCGTCGAGGGTGTCGTAGTCGCGCGCGTCGTGCAGCGAGCCGACGATCGCGGTGTCGGCCGCGGTCGCCGCCGCCCACACCACGAAGACCAGCAGCATGGCCGCGGTGGGCGCGAACCAGAACGTGTCCCGCAGGTGTTCCCGCAACGGCGACAGCGTTCTCGGCCGCCGCCCTTCCCGCAGACCCCCGGTAGTCATCCAGTCACCCATGGTGCGACTGTAGGCGCACCCTCACCTGGCTCCGTGGACCCGCTCCGGGGCCCGGATATGCAGGTGAAAGGCACTCCGAAAGCTTGGTATTGTTATCCATGTCGCCGCGGGGAGCACCCCCGGCCAGGCGGCAGACACCTTGTCCGGGTGGCGGAATGGCAGACGCGCTAGCTTGAGGTGCTAGTGCCCTTTATCGGGCGTGGGGGTTCAAGTCCCCCCTCGGACACTCTCTGTAGCAATACACGAACGAGGACCACGGCCGTCAGGTCGAGGTCCTCGTTGCGTTTTCCTGGCTCGAGGACTCCCCGGGGTGAGGGCCGTCCGGGCGTCCTCGGCACCGCGGGCGGCGGCCGGTGATGTGCCGGCCGCCGCCTGGCGGAAGGATTCAGGTTCGGGTGCGTGAGCGGCGCGGCGTCAGTTCGATGCGCTGCCCGAGACCCACTCGCTCCACGGCATGTTCCAGTCGCTGAGGCCGTTGTCCGGGGACACCGTGGCCTTGTCGGCGGAGTTCTTGACGATCACGACGTCACCGGTCATCGAGTTGTCGAAGAACCACGCGGCGGGCTGCTTGCCGTCGCCGGCGTTCCTGACGTCCTTCAGGCCCACGCAGCCGTGGCTGGTGTTGACCTTGCCGAAGACCGAGTCGCCGCCCCAGTAGTTGCCGTGGATGAACGTGCCCGAGGCGGTCAGGCGCATGGCGTGCGGTACGGCCTTGATGTCGTACGAGGGCTTGCCGTTCTTCTCCGTGAGGCCGACGGTCGCACCGTTCATGTGGATCTGCCGGTACTTCTCGGAGATGACCATCCGGCCGTTGTACGTCGGGTGCTCGGCGCTGCCGGACGAGATCGGGATGGTCTTGATCGTCTTGCCGTCCCGTACGACGGACATCTGCTTCGTCTTGGCGTCGACGGTGCTGATCTGGCTCCGGCCGATCTTGAACGTGACCGTCTCCTGGACGCCGTCGAGGCTCATCCTGACGGTGACGGTGGAGCCGGGCTTCCAGTAGTGCTCGGGGCGGAAGTCCAGTCGGCTGCTGTTGAGCCAGTGACCGACGACCTGCTCGCCGCTGCTGGAGCTGACCTGGATCTTCGACGCCACGGCGGCCTTGTCGCCGATCGCCTTGTCGAAGTTGAAGCTCACCGGCATGCCCACACCGACGGTCGAGCCGTTCTCGGGGGAGAGGTGCCCGAGGAAGTCGTTGGCCGGGGAGACCGTGGAGATCGCGGCGTTCTCGGTGGCGGAACGGCCCTTCGCGTCCTCGGCCTCCGCGGCGACCTGATAGCGGGTGGCCTGCTTCAGCGGGCCGTTCGGCTTCCAGGACGTGCCGTCCGCGGACAGGGTGCCCGGAACCTCGGTGCCGGTCGCGACGGCGGTCATGGTCACCTTGGTGAGTCTGCCGTCGGTGACGGTGACGTTCACGGGGTCGTTGATCCCGAGGCCGTGGGCTTGGCTTGGCGTGATCTTTATTCGGGCGTCGGAAACGTCCTGGGTGTCCGCCTGATTCGCCTGTGCCTGCGTTTCCGGCTGAGCCCCGGAGTCGTTGGTGGCGGCGTAGCTGGTACCGCCCAGCGCCGTGAGTGCGAGTGCGCCGGCCGTAGCCATCAGCCCGATGCGTCGCTTGCGTGCGGTGATCAAACGCTTCTCCCATGCCGCTGGTCGTTGAATCTGGGTCTGGCTGCCAGATGGGCCATCAGCCCCAAAGAAGCATTTTTGCGCATTAGTCCGTTTTGAGGGGTGGATTGTGGCGGGTTTCACGCGTTGCGCGTGCGTCGCGAAAGCTCAGCTCGACGGCCGGATGGTGCGTGATCGATCCGCTCCCGCCGATCGGCGCGGGCCGTACGGCGACAGGGAGGCGAGGGGGCCGGCGTGACCGGTGCCCGGCCCGCCGTCAGGCCGCCGGTCTCGTCATCGGGCCGCCCGGCCGCGGCCTCACCTGTCGGAGATCTCGCCGAGCCATGCCGTGTCCTCCGGGCCGGGCGCTTCGGGGCCGGGTGCGGGCAGCCGGCGGACCTCGCCCGTGCGCAGGGCGATCGTGGCCCGTGGCTGCATCGGCCCGTGACCCCTGCGCGAGAGCAGGACGAGTTCCCAGACTGTCGCCGTCATGGCGTCGAGCCGGGTGGCGCAGTCGGCGCCGACTCGCCGCGGATCCCGGGTCCGGCCCAGGGACAGATGTGGAGTGAAGTCCTTGGCGGGCCCGTGGCGGAGCGGGAACCGCTGCCGCAGTACGTGGTACAGGTCCGCCCAAGGTGCCTTGCCGGCCGCTGCCGGATCGAGCCACACGGTGGAGTACGCCCTGTGCCGGAAGGTCCGCACCCCGTCCAGCCGGGCGGTGAAGACAGGTATCTCGGCCGTCGCCGCGGTGAGCAGCGAGGCGGCCCGATCGAAGTCGGACTCGGGCACGAAGGGGAAAAGCACATTGACATGCGGCGGCCAGCGGTGGATCTGCGGATCGTATTCCCGGCGGATGTCCTGGATCGGCGGCCACAGCTCCGCGGGCGGGATCCAGGCGACCGTCGAGTGACGCATCTCGTCGCTGGTTCGCATCACGCGTCCACTCCCGCCGTCACCACTTCCTCCTCCAGGGTGCCGCGCATCCGGTCCTCGGCGGTTGCCCCTCACGCACCGCGATGGTTCAGGTGCGGCGCGGGGGCGCTTTGGTCCGGCGCCCGTGCATGGAGGCCGCGGGCGTCCTCGACGGCGTCATCGCCGTCGAACGGCGGGCCGGACCCGGTCGGCCGCTTCGCCCGGGAACCCGGGATCGGCCTGTCCTGAGCCGCGCCCTCCGGGCAGGTCACTGATACTGAGAAAATGGGCAAACTCGGGCGAAAAGTCCCAGGACGGGGCGACCGCGTTCCGCCGAAGGCCGGGACGCCGGAAGCCGGCTCGGAAGCCCGTCGCCATTCGCGCGGCCGACGTCTGCTGCCGTTTCGGAAACCGCGCAGCGTCGCCGGTCAGGTCTTCCTGCTGCAACTGGTGGTCGTCCTGCTGCTCATCGCCACGGCCGTGGTGGTGCTCGTCATCCAGGACCGCAACCGGGCGATCCAGGAAGCCGGCGACCGGTCACTGGTCGCGGCCGAGTCGTTCGCGAACGCCCCGGGCACCGCGGACGCGATGAAGAGCGACGACCCGACGGCGGAACTCCAGCCTCATGCCGAGGTGGTGCGCAAGAAGACCGGCGTCGACTACGTCGTGTGCCTGAGCCCCTACGGCTTCCGGTGGACCCACCCGGACCCGGACCAGATCGGGAAGCACGTCTCCACCTCCTACGGCCAGGCGCTCGGAGGCGAGCCCCACCAGACCACGTTCGACAGCAGTCTGGGGAAGGCGGTCGACTCGACGGTGGCCGTCTTCGACGAGAAGGGGAACGCGGTCGGCCTCGTCACCGTGGGGGTCACGGTCGACAAGGTGACCAGTGTGGTGCAGCGCCAACTGCCGGTGATCTTCGTCTCCGGCGGTGTCGCGCTGCTGCTGGCCGCGGGTGGGTCGGCACTGGTCAGCGGGCGTCTGCGGCGCCAGACCCGGGGCCTGGGGCCGGTGGAGATGACCCGCATGTACGAGCACCACGACGCGGTGCTGCACGCGGTCCGTGAAGGCGTGATCATTCTGGACGGTGACGGAAGGCTGCTGCTGGTCAACGACGAGGCGCGCCGGCTGCTGGCACTGCCGCCGGAGGTCGAGGGCAAGCCGGTCACCGGGCTCGGGCTGAGCCCGGCCCTGGCCGCACTGCTGGGATCGGGCCGGGCGGCCACGGACAAGGTCTTCCTGGCCGGGGACACCCTGCTCGCGGTCAACGTGCGGCTGGTGGGCGCGAAGGGGGGCTCCGTGGCCACCCTGCGGGACACCACGGAGCTGCGCGCCCTCGCGGGCCGGGCGGACGTGGCGGGCGGACGCCTGCAACTGCTCTACGAGGCCAGCACGCGGATCGGTACCACCCTCGACATCAAGCGCACCACCGAGGAGCTGACCGAGGTGGCGGTCCCCCGCTTCGCCGACTTCGCCACCGTCGAGCTGTTGGAGCCGGTGCTCCAAGGCGGTGAGCCGACGGGGGCGAACATGGAAATACGCCGTATCGCGGCCGCGGGCATCCGGGAGGACGCGCCCCTTCTTTCTGTCGGGACGCTCATGCGCTACGTGCCCGGCAACCCCGTGGCGATCGGGATGGCCACCGGCCGGCCGGTCCTGGTGGAGCACCTCGCCCTGGCCGACGGATGGCGGGCCCAGGACCCGGTGCGGGCCCAGAAGGTCATCGAATTCGGTATCCACTCCATGATCTCGGTACCGCTCCGGGCCCGCGGCCAATTGCTGGGGGTCGTGGAGTTCTGGCGTTCGGAGCAGGAGCCCTTCGAGTCGGACGACCTGTCCCCCGCCGAGGAACTCGCCGCCCGGGCGGCCGTGTGCATCGACAACGCGCGCCGCTACACCCGTGAGCACACCACGGCCGTCACCCTCCAGCGCAGCCTGCTGCCCGGCATCCTCCCCGAGCTGTCCGCCCTGGAGGTCGGGCACCGTTACCTGCCCGCCCAGGCGGGGGTGGGCGGCGACTGGTACGACGTCATCCCGCTGCCGGGCGCCCGGGTGGCCCTGGTGGTCGGCGACGTCGTCGGACACGGTCTGCACGCCGCCGCGACGATGGGTCGCCTGAGGACCGCGGTGCACAACTTCGCCGCCCTGGACCTGCCCCCGGACGAGCTTCTCGCGCACCTGGACGACCTGATCACCCGGATCGACCAGGACGCGGCGGCAGAGGGCAACACCGAGGCCGTCACCGGTGCCACCTGCCTGTACGCGGTCTACGATCCGGTCACCGGGCGGTGTGTTCTCGCCCGCGCCGGCCATCCCGGTCCGGCGCTGGTCTCGCCCGACGGCTCCGTGACCTTCCCCGACATCCCCGTCGCCCCGCCACTCGGCGTGGGAGGAGGCCTGCCGGTCGAGACGGCCGTACTCCGGCTGGCCGCCGACAGCCAGCTCGTCCTTTACACCGACGGCCTGGTCGAGGCCCGCGGCCGCGACATCGACGTCGGGCTCGGCATGCTGAGGGAGGCGCTCGCGGAGACGGACGGCGACACCCCGGACGAAACCTGCCGGGCGGTGCTCGACGCGATGCTGCGCACCAGGTCGAGTGACGATGTCGCCCTGCTGGTCGCACGCACCCGGCTGCTCGACCCGGAGCAGGTCGCGGAGTGGGAGGTGCCCGACGACCCCGCGGCCGTCCCCCGGATCCGCGCCGAGGCCACCCGCAGGCTGGAGTCCTGGGGCCTCGGCGAGGCCGTCTTCACGACCGAGCTGATCCTCAGCGAACTGGTGACGAACGCCATCCGGTACGGAGGAAGCCCCATCAGTCTGCGGCTGCTGCGCGACCGCGACAGCCTGATCTGCGAGGTCGCCGACGGCACCAGCACCTCCCCGCACCTGCGCCGCGCGGCCTTCACCGACGAGGGGGGCCGTGGTCTGTTCCTCGTCGCGCAGATGTCCCGCCGCTGGGGGACCCGGTACACCGACCGAGGCAAGATCATCTGGGCTGAGCAGGCGCTCGACGCCGGAGCCGTAGGGGACCTGAGCGGTCTCCTGATGGCGGACCTGTGAGGCGGGACGGAGGGACGGAAACCGGACCGCCGGCCCGGGGTATGCGCACGTCCGGAGCGTTCAGGAGCCGTCGTTGACCGTGAAGTACGGGATCTTGGCCGGGTCCTGTCCGAAAGCGGCCCCGAGATAGACGGCCGACAGTTTGGTGAGCGTCCCGTCGTCGATCAGCTGCTTGATGATCCGGTCCAGCTCGTCCTTGTTGACCGACCCCTTCGGGTACAGGGCGCCGTAACCCTGGTCGGTCCTGTACTGGCCCACGAGGCGCACCTTGCCCTCCCGTTTCTGGGGATAGGCCAGCAGGATCGTCGTGTCGTGGACGACCGCGTCGATCCGTCCCTCCTCCAGTGCCGTGACCATGTCCGGGTCGTTGGGGAAGGACGTGATGGGCTTGGTCGGCTTGAGGCGCTTCTTGACGAACTCCTCGCCCGTGGTGCCCTCGGCCACTCCGATGCGGACGTCACGGATGTTGTCCTCGTTGATCTTCTCGCCGTCCCTGATCAGCACTCCCAGGGTCGAGGAGAGGTAGGGCGGGGAGAACTCGGCGACCTTGCTCCGTTCCGGGGTGATCGTGATCTGCGCCAGGGCCAGGTCGAAGTTCTTGGTCTTTCCGGACACGACGACCGGGAAGGGAGCGTTCTCCACCTTCACCCGGTCGAGTCCGGACCGGTACGCGATGTTGGCGGCCATGCAGTACTCGTAGCCGCTCTTGATGGAGTCCGGCGTGTCGCCGTTCCACCAGCCGGGTGCGGGCAGGGTCGTTTTGACCGTGAGGGCGCCCGCCGTCTTGGGCGACAGGTGAAACTCCCCGTAACGTCCCGAGATCTCGCAGTCGCCGTAGTGGGTCTTCGGTGACTCCGACCCGCCCTGGTCACAAGCCGATGTCGCGACGATGAGCGCCACGCTGACAGCCAGAGAGACGGTCGCTGCCGCGGCGCGCATCATTGCACCTCCGGTAGGGGCATACTCCTTGATTCACCATAAATCACCCCGAACCATACGACTGCCGGAGCCACGTGGGAGGACTCCGGGGCGCGGGTCGGGTTCCCCTCTTCCGGCGGCGTCGCCGTGGCCGGCCGCGAGCGCGAACCATTCCGGCGGAGCCGTCTCCCGGCCGGGCCGTGTCCCGGTCGTACCGCACCCCGGTGTGATCAGCCGGGCGGCTTCCCGTGCCTCCCTGCCGTGAAACGTGACGTTAACCCTGGAAACAGTTTTGACATGAACACTTCCTTTGGGTGGTTGCCTGTTGTACCAAATGAGGGCCAGCTTTCCCGCTCAGGGAGGTCTCGTGAGACGCGTCAAACTGCTGTCAGCCCTTGCAACGTTCGGCCTCGCGATGATGTTCAGCCTGGCGCTGACCGGTCCGGCACATGCTGCCGGGCCGGCCTATGTCGCGCTGGGGGATTCGTACTCGGCAGGCAACGGCGCAGGAAACTACGACAGTTCGAGTGGAGGCTGCCACCGCAGTCTCAGCGCCTACCCCTATCTGTGGAAAAACGCCCACACACCGTCCTCGTTCGCCGACACCTCCTGCTCAGGCGCGGTCACCACCGATGTGACGAACGGTCAGCTCGGCCCGCTGAACTCCGCCACCGGGCTCGTCTCCCTCACCATCGGTGGCAACGACGCCGGCTTCTCGGACGTCATGACCACCTGTGTGACCGGCTCCGACACCGACTGCGTCAACCGGGTGAACCAGGCCGAGAGCTACGCCCGGAACACGCTCCCCGCCCGCCTCGACGCCACCTACGACGCCATCCGTGTCAAGGCACCCAATGCCAAGGTGGTCGTTCTCGGCTACCCGCGCATGTATACGCTCAACGTCTTCTGCGTCGGCCTCAGCAGCACCAAGCACAGCAAGATCGACGAGGCTGCGGACGCCCTCGACAGTGTCATCGCCGCCCGCGCCGCCGCCCACGGCTTCGTCTTCGGAGACGTCCGCACCACCTTCGGCGGCCACGAACTGTGCTCCAGCGACGACTGGCTGCACTCCCTGGTGATCTCCCCGAGCTGGGAGTCGTACCACCCCACCGCCACCGGCCACGCCAGCGGCTACTACCCCGTCCTCAACGCCAACAGCTGACCTCCCCGCGGACGCGCCGCCCTGCCCTGACCCCAGGGCAGGGCGGCGCGCCCGTTTCACCGGGGGCGGTAGCGCGACTCGGCTCGGCGGGATCGGATCCTGGGCAGGAATTGTCCCGCATAACAGGGAAATCTATTTGCGCGATAAGAGCAGCCTGTCAAATACATAAGCAAATTCCGTGAATTCGCGCCGTTCTGTGTGTGGCTCAAGAATCTCCCGTCAATCTGATGGTGCGTTGAGATTTCAGTGAGAGCGTTGATAATGTTGTCAACAATCGTGCAGGGGTGAACAGATGCCCCTTGCGCGTCTCGCTCCTGCCCTCAACCGCTGCCAAGCGGCCTACAGGCGTGGGCAATTGTCCAGTATTCGTACGGACATGGTGATCTCGAAGTCGGCCGATGGGTGCTGCCCGTGCGGCCGGGACGTCATTCCAGGTTCAAAGGAGTGGTTCGTGAGCAGAGAAAGAACCCGGCGAGTTCGCACGCAGCGGACTTGGCGAGGTATAGGTGGCGCCGTCGCCGCAATTTTGCTGGTCGGCGGCGGTTTTGCCGTGGCAAATGCCTCGACGGACGTGCAGGCCGGTAATTCGGCCGAAGGTGCCAAGCGCCCGGTCGACCAGCATGCCACCGGTGCGAAAGCCGTGGTCAGCGCCGCCAACGCGTTCCTGAACACGCTGGACGCCGACCAGCAGTCGGAGGTGCTGCTGGACTTCTCCGAGGCGAACGCGACGGCTTGGTCGAACCTTCCGTGCGGTTCGTCCTGCCGGCCCGGCATCCAGCTCGGTTCGCTGACGGACACTCAACTGGCCGCGGCCATGAAGGTGTTGAAGCTGGCCACGGGCAGCGGCAAGGGCACCGGGTACGACCAGATCACGCAGGTCGTCAAGGCCGACGACGTACTCGACGCGGCGCAGAACTCCGGCTCCGGCTCCGCGCCTACGGGCAGCGCGTCCAGTACGGCCTCGACGGACCCGTCCGCCTCCGCGGACCCGAGCTCGTCGCCCACCGACGCTCCGTCGGCCACCGACGCTCCGACAGGCACCCCGCCGTCCGGTGGTCCCGGCGGTCCTGGCGGTGGAGGTGGCGCGTTCGGGTACGGCAGCGGTGTCTATTTCATGGCGTTCCTGGGCACGCCCTCGGCGGACGGTGCCTGGCAGCTGCACTTCGGCGGCCACCACCTCGCCGTGAACCTCACCTACCGGGACGGCAAGCCGGTGAGCGGCAGCCCGTTCTTCATCGGGGTCGAGCCGAGCACATGGACCGCGGACGACGGCACCACGTACACGCCTCTGGCGAAGCAGCGGAACGGCCTGCTCGCCCTGACCGGCAGCCTGAACACGGAACAGTCGGCGAAGGCCAAGCTGTCCGAGTCGTTCAGCGACGTGCTCCTCGGCCCGGGCAAGGACGGGAAGTTCCCTGAGACCAAGGAAGGCATCCCGGTCAGCTCGCTCACACCCAAGCAGAAGCAACTCGTCCTGAAGGCGATCCACCCCTGGGTCGCCAACGTGGACGACGCCACCGCGCAGCGGCTCATGAAGACGTACGAGCACGAGCTGAACCAGACCTACGTCGGCTACTCCGGCGGCACCGGCCTGGACGCCCAGGGCGACTACGTGCGGATCGACGGCCCCGGCGTCTGGATCGAGTTCGTCTGCCAGGGCGGCGTCGTCTTCCGGGACCAGATCCACTACCACACGGTGTACCGGGACCACACCCGCGACTACGGAAGCGAGTTCACCTTCTCATGACCCGATCGCGGAACTGGCTGACCACAGCACTACGCCTGGTGGCCGGGATCGCGATCGCGGTACCGGCGGCGCTCCTGCTCGGGGCGTCGCCGGCCGCCGCGCACCCGATGCCGCACTCGGTGGTCCAGCTCGACGTGTACAAGGCATCGGTCACCGCGCGCCTGGAACTGCCCGTCGACGACTTCTCCCGGGCGAGCGGGATCGATCTGGCCGGCATCGAACCGGCCGCCCTGCCCGCCAGGGCGACGGCCGTCCGTGCCTACCTCGGCCGGCACATCCGCCCGACCACCCTCCAGGGGAAGGCCTGGCAGGTCGGTATCGGCGCGCTGAGTCTCAGCCGCACCGAGCAGACCTCCACCGGCCCCTACCGCGAGCTGGTCGCCGAAGCGGTGCTCACCCCTCCGAACGGCGGGGACGTGCGGCACTTCACCCTGGACTACGACGTGATCGTCCATCAGGTAGTCACCCATGTGACGCTGGTGACGGTACGACAGGACTGGGCCGCCGGCCGGGTCGACGGCGGAGGAGCCACCCAGGTCGGCACGGTCGGTCTCGACATCCGGCACATGAAGGTCCCGCCCCTGACTGTCGACCTCGGGAACGGCAGTACCTGGCGCGGCTTTGTCGCCATGACCGAACTCGGCGGCGAGCACATTCTCACCGGCACCGACCACCTGTTGTTCCTGCTCATCCTGCTCCTGCCCGCACCGCTGCGGGCCACCGGGCGACGCTGGCACGGCCTGGTCGGCGCCCGTGCCGCGCTCGGGCGCGTCGGCCGCATCACGATCGCCTTCACCGTCGGTCACTCCGTCGCCCTGGCCGCCACCGCCCTCGGACGCCTGGAGATCCCCGGCCGACCGGTCGAGGCCTTCATCGCCGCAAGCATCCTCGTCGGTGCCGTCCACGCGATCCGTCCACTGTTCCCGGGCCGGGAAGCGCTGGTGGCGGGCGTCTTCGGCCTCGGCCACGGCATGGCGTTCTCGTTCGTGCTCGCCGAGATGCATCTGTCCACCGGACAGCTGGTGTTCAGCCTCTTCGGTTTCAACCTGGGCATCGAACTGGTCCAGCTCCTGCTGGTCTGCATGGCCCTGCCCGCGCTGCTGGTCGTCGCGCGGCTGCGGGTACAGCCCGCGCTCCGGGTGGGCGGCGCGCTGCTGACCGCCACGGCGGCGGTCGGCTGGCTGCTCGACCGGCTCGGCGTGCCCAACCCGGTCGCCCGGACGGCCGACAGTGCAGGGTCGCACACCACGCTGATGCCGGCCGCCCTCGCGCTGACCGCGGTCGCCGCCATCGGCTGGGCGCTGTCCACGAGCCGGCGCGTACCGGCCGGTCCGGGCGGTGACCTCCACCCCGGACCCCTGTCACGACTCCTGTCACGGCCGCGGTCACGGTCGGATGCGGTCGGTGCCGAGGCTCTGGACAGGTAGCGACCCCGGCTCGAGAATACCGAACACTCCATACCGTATGGACTATGCGCTCAAGCACTCACCCGTGATTCGCTCGGGCCTCGCCGCCTTGATCCGCGGTACGTGCCTGATGGGGCGGCGTCTGGGAATGCTCATCGATGCGGCCGGGTCCGCGGGGTTCTCCCGTGGTCGCGACCGTGCGTCCGTGAGCCTGTGGTCGCGAGTCCGCGGCCGGGCGCTCGTTCTCGGGCGTCCTCGGGCGTTCACGTCCGTGTTCACGGCTGATGAGTGGTCTTTTCGATACCGACCGGAGTGAGGTAGCCCAGCATGTCGACTCCAGCACCCCGTCTCGCCCCGTCCGCCGACCGTCTTCCGGGCGGCGGGACGGTCATAGACCGGCTCGTGACGGCCAACCGTGCGTACGCGGCCGGGTTCGTGGACCCGGGCATGGATGCACGCCCGGTCCAGCGTGTCGCCGTCGTGGCCTGTATGGACGCCCGGATCGACCTTCATGCCGCGCTCGGACTCCAGTTGGGCGACTGCCATACCGTGCGCAACGCGGGCGGTGTCGTCACCGACGACGCCATCCGTTCCCTGACGATCAGTCAGCGTGCCCTCGGGACCCGCAGCGTCATACTCATCCATCACACGGGCTGCGGCTTGCAGAGCATCACCGAGGAGTTCCGGCACGAGCTGGAGATGGAGGTCGGGCAGCGGCCGGCCTGGGCGGTCGAGGCGTTCCGTGATGTCGACCAGGACGTACGGCAGTCGATGCAGCGGGTCCGTACGTCACCGTTCCTTCCCCATACCGACGACGTCCGCGGCTTCGTCTTCGACGTCACGACCGGGCTGCTGAGGGAGATCGACCCGCGCGTCTGAGCCGCGCTGTTCTCTCGTCGCCGGTCGCCGGTCGCCGCGCGCTCGCCGCCGGGTGTCCGGTCGTCGTCCGGCGGCGAGAGAGCAGTCCTCCGGGATTCGTCCCCGCAACTCCCTGGTGCGCTCCGACGACTGGCTGCATACTGTATGCAGTCTCGGGGAAGCTGTTCGCGAGGAGGGGGCGTCCCGTGTCCTATCGCACTTCTCTCTCGGTCGTCCTGGCCGAAGTCGTCGCGCCCGCAGCCGAACTGGCTTCCAGGGAAGGCAGGTTCCCCCGGGACGCCGTGTCGGCGTTGGGCCGTGCCGGGCTCCTCGGTCTCACCGTCGCCCCGGAGTCCGGAGGCGGTGGGCTCGGGCTGCCCGAGGCCGTCGACGTGGTCGCGCGGACCGCCCGTGTCTGCCCGGCGACCGCTGCCGTGCTCACGTCCCATTTCGCCGCGGTCGCCGCCATCGAGTCCTGTGGTGGCTCCTGGGTGCGGGAGGAGATCGCCGCCGGACGGCACCTCGTCGGCCTCGCCCTGTCCGAGGACGGATCCGGCGAGCCGGGGGAGGGCGAGCCGGGGGAGGGCGAGCCGTACGGGAGGGAGTTCGGGGGGTCCCGATCGGGTGCCGTCCGTTTCGCGGACGTGGTCGCCCTGCGGGGCCGTAAGCGGCAGGTGGTCGCGGCGGGTGAGGCCGACAGCTACCTCTGGTCCTCGCGACCGCTCGCGGGGCGGCACGGTCTGACGTTGTGGGTCGTTCCGGCGCAGGCCGCGGATCTGTTCGTCCCGGCCCGGCCCGCCGGAGCAGGACCCAGCGGCAGTGCCACCTCCACCCTGTGCGCGGATCCGGTGCTCGTTCCCGCCGACGTGATGCTCGGACGGGACGGTGGAGGGCTCGACGTCCTGATGGGCGGCGTGCGGCCGTGGCTGCTGGAACTGAGGGCCGCCGTCGAGGGTGCGCCGCCCGGACCTGGCTACGGCGCCGACACCTTCCCGCCGGCCGCCGATGCACTCCGGCCCGGCGGCGGCGACCTCCGGTCCGGCGCCGACGCCATCCGGCCCGGGGGCGAAGACCTCCGGCCGGCTCCCGCGGCGTGAGCCGGCGGGCGGCGTGGGTGATGAGTCCCGTACGAGGGACCCCTCGGTCAGTCCTGGTTCGCTCCGGCGGCGAGCTGCTTGCGATAGAAGCCGGTGGTGCGCTCGGTGTGCTTGCGCATGACCTCGCCGGCGCGGTCGGAGTCGCCCTTGGCGATGGCCCGGATCAACTGGGCGTGTTCGTTCCAGGCCTCCTTGCCGCGGGGCCGCGCGATCGGCGTGTAGTACCAGCGCACCTTCTGGCTCACACCCGCTATCAGTTCGGCCAGGACGGCGTTGTCGGCGATCGAGGTGATGAAGGTGTGCAGCGCGGTGTTGGCCGCGACCAGCCGCTCGGTGTCGCTCGCGGCGAGCGCGTCGACACCCTCCTGGTGCAACGCCCAGAGTCGCTCGACGTCCTCGGGTTTCGCCTGCTGGGCGGCGAGTTGGGCCGAGTAGGTCTCCAGAACCGCGCGGACACCGAGGAGTTGGGCGGCCTCTTCTTCGGTGGGGGAGTGGACGAATGCTCCCTGGGCGGGGCGCAGGTCGACCCAGCCGTCGGTCTGGAGCCGCTGGAGCGCCTCCCGCACGGGCTGGCGGCTGACCCCGAGGTGCTCGGCGAGCTCGGCCTCGACGAGATGCTGGCCGGGCTTGAGGGAGCCACTGACGATCAGCTCGGTCAGGGCGTCGTACACCGCTTGCCGCAGTGGTGCCGGGCGGGTGACGCGCCGGGCCGCGGCGGCCGTGAGTGCCTCGCGCATGGGAGCCCCGTTCCGCCACCGGCCCCCGCGGGGCCGACGGCTCTGCCAAGAGGTGGCCGCCGAGAGGGTCGCCGACGGCTGCGTCAGCATACAGGTTTTCGTATGCAGGATGGGGGGTTGCCGGGAGGTGATCCCAGGTCGGCCGGGGTGCCGCCGGCGGCCGGTGGCGCCCGCGAGCGAGGTGACGTCCGTGTGCGGGGTGCTCCTCGGCGGGTGTCGTCCGCCGGCCGCGGTGCCCGTCGCTGTCACCCCGCGCGGTCAATTGCCTCTCGGAGCAAGAGGGTTGATTCGGATTGAGTTCTGTATACAGAAGCCTGTATGGGGTAGTGTTCAAGTCTCCCGCACGCATCGCCGGGGACCCGCACGACGGAAGGCGGAGCGATCATGACGGCAAGCGTGAGTGACGTGACGGTCGAGAGCGTGGTCCGGACGGCGGCGGCCGTTCACCGGGATCAGCGCGGCGCGCTCCTGCCCGTACTGCATGCCGTACAGGCCGAGTTGGGGTGTGTGCCCAAGGAGGCGATTCCCGTGCTCGCCGACGAGTTCAACCTCTCCCGGGCGGACGTCCACGGAGTGGTGACCTTCTATCACGACTTCCGCGCGGAACCGGCCGGACGCACCGCCGTGCGCATCTGCCGGGCCGAGGCCTGCCAGGCGCTCGGCGCCGACGGCCTGGTGACCTACGTCCGTGAGGCCGGACTGGCCCTCGGGGAGACGAGCGCGGACGGCGCCGTCACCGTCGAGCAGGTCTTCTGCCTCGGCAACTGCGCCCTGGGCCCGTCGGTCGAGGTGAACGGCCGGCTGTACGGCCGCGTCGCACCTGCCCGGCTGGGATCGATGCTGAACGGGGAGGTCTCGTCATGAGGGGCGAGGCCGGCATTCCCGTCGTGAGCCACGAGGCCGACGACAGGACGCACCCCACGGCCACCGTCTACGTACCCCGCGACTCGGCGGCCCGGTCCGTCGGCGCGGACGACATCGCGGACGCCCTGCGACAGGCCGCCGTACGAGGCGACTTCGCCCTCGACGTCGTACGCAACGGATCACGCGGCATGCTCTGGCTGGAACCCCTCGTCGAGGTGGTGACCCCGCACGGACGCGTCGGATACGGACCCGTGGCCCCGGCCGACGTCGAGGACCTGCTCGCCTCCGGCATGCTCGACGGCGCCGACCATCCGCTGCGGCTCGGTGTCGTGGACCGACTCCCCTGGCTGGCCCGGCAGAACCGGGTCACCTTCGCCCGGGTCGGTGTCACCGACCCGCTGTCCACGGACGACTACATGGCGCACGGTGGCCTCGCCGGGCTGCGCGCCGCGCTGGAACGCCCGCCCGCGGACGTGGTCGCCGAGATCACCGCGTCCGGCCTGCGCGGCCGCGGAGGCGCGGGCTTCCCGGCAGGCGTCAAATGGAAGACCGTCCTCGACTGCGCGGACGAGCTGAAGTTCGTCTGCTGCAACGCCGACGAGGGCGACAGCGGCACCTTCGCCGACCGGATGGTCATGGAGGGCGACCCGTTCATGCTCATCGAAGGCATGACCATCGCCGCGTACGCGGTCGGCGCGAGCGAGGGCTACCTCTACATCCGCTCGGAATACCCGGACGCGGTGGCCACCATGCGGGCCGCCATCGGCATCGCACAGGAACACGGCTGGCTCGGCAGGGGCATTCTCGGCTCCGCGCTCGACTTCGAGCTGCACGTCCGCGTCGGCGGCGGCGCGTACATCTGCGGCGAGGAGACCTCCATGCTGGAGAGCCTGGAGGGCAAGCGCGGCATGGTCCGCGCCAAACCCCCGATCCCGGCGATCGAGGGCCTGTTCGGCAGACCGACCGTGGTGAACAACGTGCTCACCCTCGCGACCGTCCCCGTCGTGCTCGCGGACGGCGCGCGGGCCTACGAGGAACTCGGTGTCGAACGCTCGCGCGGCACCCAGGTCTTCCAGCTCGGCGGCAACATCGCGCACGGCGGCATCGTCGAGACCGCGTTCGGCGTCACGCTGCGCGAACTGGTCGAGGACTACGGCGGAGGCACGTTCTCCGGGCGTCCGGTGCGCACGGTGCAGGTCGGCGGACCGCTCGGCGCCTATCTGCCGACGTCGATGCTCGATCTGCCGATGGACTACGAGGCCTTCGCGGAGGCAGGCGCGATGGTCGGCCACGGAGGTGTCGTCGTCTTCGACGACACCGTCGACATGGCCGCCCGGGCCCGTTTCGCGATGGAGTTCTGCGCCGCGGAGTCCTGCGGCAAGTGCACACCGTGCAGGGTCGGTTCGGTACGCGGCGTCGAGGTCATCGACAAGATCGTGGCCGGCCGGCACCCGGACGAGAACCTGGCGCTCCTGGAAGACCTGTGCGACCTGATGACCGACGGCTCGCTGTGCGCGATGGGCGGGCTGACACCGATGCCCGTACGGAGCGCCCTCACCCACTTCCCTGACGACTTCCTCGCCCGTGAGGCCGGCCGGGAGACCAACTCCCGCCCGCCGAGCGGCGCGAGGAGGGAGGCCACGTCATGACACTGCTCAAGGAACCCGACTTCGGAACCCCGGAACGGCCCGGCGAGGCCACGGTGGTGGTGGAGATCGACGGGCTGGCGGTGACCGTCCCCGAGGGCACCTCGGTGATGCGCGCCGCCGCGCTCGCCGGAGTCGACATACCCAAACTGTGCGCCACCGACAGCCTGGAGCCGTTCGGCTCCTGCCGGCTGTGCGTGGTGGAGATCGACGGCCGGCGCGGCACCCCGGCCTCCTGCACCACTCCGGTGGCGGACGGGATGACGGTGCGGACCCAGACACCGAAGGTGGAGAAGCTCCGCCAAGGCGTCATGGAGTTGTACATCTCCGACCATCCGCTCGACTGTCTCACCTGCCCCGCCAACGGCGACTGCGAACTCCAGGACATGGCGGGCGTGGTGGGTCTGCGGCAGGTGCGGTACGGCTACGAGGGCGAGAACCACCTCGACGCCGAGAAGGACACCTCCAACCCGTACTTCGACTTCGACCCCGCCAAGTGCATCGCCTGCTCCCGCTGCGTGCGCGCCTGCGGCGAGGTCCAGGGCACCTTCGCGCTCACCATCGAGGGACGCGGCTTCGACTCCAAGGTCTCGCCCGGCGCCGCGGAGACGTTCATGGACTCCGAGTGCGTCTCCTGCGGGGCCTGCGTCCAGGCCTGCCCGACCTCCACGCTCCAGGAGAAGTCGGTGGTCGAACTCGGCATGCCGACCCGGTCGGTGGTCACCACCTGCGCCTACTGCGGTGTCGGCTGCTCCTTCAAGGCCGAGCTGCGCGGCGACGAACTCGTCCGCATGGTGCCGTACAAGGACGGCGGCGCCAACGAGGGCCACTCCTGTGTGAAGGGCCGCTTCGCCTTCGGCTACGCCACCCACCCCGACCGGGTGTTCAAGCCCATGGTCCGCGAAAGGATCACCGACCCCTGGCGCGAGGTCGAGTGGGACGAGGCCATCGGCACGGTCGCCCGGCGGATGCGGGACATCCAGCGCCGGCACGGGTCGGGTTCGATCGGCGCGATCTCCTCGTCGCGGTGCACCAACGAGGAGGTGTACGTCGTCCAGAAGATGGTCCGCGCCGCGTTCGGCAACAACAACGTGGACACCTGCGCCCGCGTCTGCCACTCCCCGACCGGATACGGACTCAAGCAGACCTTCGGCGAATCGGCCGGAACCCAGGACTTCCGCTCCGTGGCGGAGGCCGACGTCATCATGGTGATCGGGGCCAACCCCACCGACGGACACCCGGTGTTCGCCTCCCGCATGAAACGACGCCTGCGCGAGGGCGCACAGTTGATCGTCGTCGACCCCCGCCGCATCGACCTGGTGCGCTCACCGCACATCGAGGCCGCGTACCACCTCCAGCTCAGGCCCAGCACCAATGTCGCCGTCGTCAACGCCATGGCCCATGTGGTCGTCACCGAGGGGCTGGTCGACCGGTCCTTCGTGGACACCCGGTGCGAAGGGTTCGACGCCTGGGCGGAGTTCGTCGCCCGGCCCGAGAACAGCCCGGAGGCCACCGAGGAGATCAGCGGCGTCCCCGCAGGCCGACTGCGTGCCGCCGCACGCCTGTACGCGACAGCACCCAACGGCGCGATCTACTACGGGCTCGGCGTCACCGAGCACAGCCAGGGTTCGACCATGGTCATGGGAATGGCCAACCTCGCGATGGCGTGCGGCAACATCGGCCGCGACGGCGTCGGGGTCAACCCTCTGCGCGGCCAGAACAACGTCCAGGGCTCCTGCGACATGGGCTCCTTCCCGCACGAACTTCCCGGCTACCGCCATGTGTCCGACGACGCCGTCCGCGAGGTGTTCGAGAACCTGTGGGGCGGCACGCTCCTCGCCGAACCCGGGCTGCGCATCCCCAACATGTTCGACGCCGCGATCGACGGGACCTTCCGCGGCCTGTTCGTGCACGGCGAGGACATCGCGCAGTCCGACCCCAACCTCCAGCACGTCACCGCCGCCCTCGAAGCGATGGAACTCGTCGTCGTGCAGGATCTGTTCCTGAACGAGACGGCCAGGTTCGCGCATGTCTTCCTGCCCGGCGCGTCCTTCCTGGAGAAGGACGGCACGTTCACCAACGCCGAGCGCCGGATCAACCGGGTGCGCGCGGTGATGAAGCCGAGGACGGGCAGGCACGAGTGGCAGATCGTGTGCGAGATCGCCACCGCCATGGGCTACCCGATGGCGTACGACCATCCGGGCCGGATCATGGACGAGATCGCCGCGGTCACGCCGACCTTCACGGGAGTGTCCTTCGACCTGCTCGACAAACTGGGCAGCGTGCAGTGGCCGTGCAACGCCTCCGCACCCGAGGGGACACCGGTCATGCACGTCGACGAATTCGTGCGCGGCAAGGGCCGGTTCGTCGTCACCGCCTACGTGCCGACCAACGAGCGCAGCACCCGGCGCTTCCCGCTGGTGCTTACCACCGGGCGCATCCTCAGCCAGTACAACGTCGGCGCGCAGACCCGCCGTACCGGCAACGTCGCCTGGCATCCCGAGGACATCCTGGAGCTGCACCCGCACGACGCCGAGGTCCGCGGCATCACCGACGGAGCGCTGGTGACACTGGCCAGCCGGGTCGGG
Organism: Streptomyces sp. NBC_00386; assembly: GCF_036063235.1. NCBI lineage: Bacteria > Bacillati > Actinomycetota > Actinomycetes > Kitasatosporales > Streptomycetaceae > Streptomyces > Streptomyces sp. NBC_00386. The sequence continues at coordinate 1,941,853 of NZ_CP107950.1, read as the reverse complement.
CGGACGACACTGCGGGCGGAGATCTCCGACCGGATGCCGGCCGGCGTCGTCTACACCACGTTCCACCATCCGGTGACCGGCGCCAACGTGGTGACCACCGAGAACTCGGACTGGGCGACCAACTGCCCCGAGTACAAGGTGACCGCGGTCCAGGTCGGGCTCGCCCATCCGCTCGGGCACGGCGACGGGACGCCGCGGCGGGCTCGGGGCGAGCGGTCCGTACGCGCTGGGGACGAGACGCCGCAGTCGGCCGCCGACGACGTACTCACGGTGGTGGACTGAGATGACGGCGACCGTGCCTCCCGAGCGCCGGATGGCGAACGACATCGCCGCGAACCTCGGTCACCTGCCGCAGGAGTCGGCCGCCGAGGCCATCGCGGGTCACATCGGCCGCTTCTGGGACCCACGCATGCGTTCCCGGCTCCTCGCGTACGCCGACGCCGGAGCCGACGGCCTGCATCCGCTGGTGATCGCGGCGGTGCGGCTCATGCGCTGAACGAAGGGCCGCAGGAGGCAGGAGGCAGGAGGCAGGAGGCAGGAAGCGGAAGGGGGGCGTGCATGCTGTTCCGGCAGTTGGAGTACTTCGTCGCGGTCGCCAGGGAGCGGCACTTCGCGCGGGCCGCGGAGACCTGCTACGTCTCGCAGCCCGCGCTGTCGGCGGCCATCGCCAAACTGGAGCGGGAGTTGAACGTCACGCTCATCAACCGCGGGCACACCTACCAGGGCCTCACTCCCGAGGGGGAACGGCTCGTCGTGTGGGCCAAGCGGATCCTCGCCGAACAGGACGCGTTCAAGGCCGAGGTGGCCGCCGTGCAGTCGGGCATCACCGGGACCCTCCGCCTCGGGACGGACCCCACGGCCTCGACGACTCTGGCGATGCCCGTGGCCGCCTTCTGCGCGGCGCACCCGCTCGCCAAGGTCCAGGTCCGCTCCCGTCTGTCGACGAACGAACTCCACCGCCAGATAAGGGACTTCGAGCTCGACGTGGCCATCGCCCACTTCGATCCCGGCGACCGGGAAGGCCTTCAGGTCGTCCCCCTGTACCAGGAGAGGTACATGCTCCTGGTCGCCGACGACCAGCTCATGTCCCAGACCAGCACCATGACATGGGCGGAGGCGGCCCAGCTTCCGCTCGCGCTGCTGACGCCCGACATGCGCATCCGCCGGCTCATCGACGATGTCTTCGCGGAGAAGGGATGTGTGGTGACACCCCAGGTGGAGACGGACTCCATCGCCGCGCTCTACGCGCATGTCGGCGGCGGCACATGGGCCAGCATCGTTCCGCACACCTGGCTGCGCGCCATGCCGGTGATCGGCAGGACGCGCGCGCTGCCCCTGGTCGACCCGGAGGCGGGCGCCCAGGTCTCGGTGGCGATCCACGCGGGGACCCCCGGTTCGGTCGCCGCGCGCGCCTTCGTGAACGCGGCCACCGGCCTCGCGCTGGACGAGGTCTTCGGACAGCCCCTGCCGCACGAGCACCGGGTGCGCTGAGCCCCGCCAGACCCACCGACCTGCCAGACCTACTGACCCACCAGACCCGCAGACCTGCCAGACCCGCCGAACCGGCCCGGCGCGCGGACCCGTACGCCGTATACGCCGGGCTCATGGCCGACAGCCGCTCCCGGCAACCGAGTTGGAGGCCCCCCACCTGCCCTTGATAGACGCTGTTTATCGGCTGGTCGCCGATGGGTCTTGGACGCGGGCGGGCGCGTTGACGATGGTGGGAGGAGCAGCCGTACCGACCGGACCTGCCAAGGAGGACCTCGGACCATGACCGCTCCCTCGACACCGGAGACCGCGGCGAACGCCGACGCGCAGACCGAGCTCACCGACGGGTATCACCTGGTCGTCGACGCGCTGAGGATGAACGACGTCGACACCGTCTACGGCGTCGTCGGCATCCCGATCACCGACCTCGCCCGCCTCGCGCAGGCGCGGGGCATCCGCTACATCGGCTTCCGGCACGAGAGCAACGCGGGTCACGCCGCGGCGGCCGCCGGCTTTCTCACCAAGAAGCCCGGCATCTGTCTGACCGTGTCCGCGCCGGGATTCCTCAACGGTCTGGTCGCCCTGGCCAACGCCACCACCAACTGCTTCCCCATGGTGCAGATCTCCGGCTCCAGCGAACGGCACCTGGTCGACCTCAGGCAGGGCGACTACGAGGAGATGGACCAGCTCGCCGCCGCGCAGCCGTTCTGCAAGGCCGCCTACCGGGTGAGCCGTGCGGAGGACATCGGCCGGGGCATCGCCCGCGCCCTGCGCACCGCGGTCTCGGGGCGTCCGGGCGGTGTGTATCTCGACATCCCCGCCGCGGTCCTCGGCTCCGTGATGCACGCGGAGGCGGGCGCGAGGACACTGAGCCGCCTCGTCGACCCCGCGCCGCGCCAGCTCCCGGGGCCCGAGGCGGTGGACCGGGCCGTCGAGCTGCTCGCGGGCGCCGAACGGCCGCTGCTCGTGCTCGGCAAGGGCGCCGCGTACGCGCAGGCCGACGAACGCATACGCGAGTTCGTGGAGTCCACCGGCATCCCGTTCATCCCGATGTCGATGGCCAAGGGCCTGCTGCCCGACGACCACCCGCAGTCGGCGGCCACCGCCCGTTCGCTGGCCCTGAAGAAGGCCGATGTCGTGATGCTCGTCGGCGCTCGCCTCAACTGGCTGCTGAACCACGGCCGGGCACCGCAGTGGAACCCCGCCGCCCGGTTCATCCACGTCGACATCGAGGCCAGGGAGATGGACAGCAACCAGCCCATCGCGGCCCCGCTCGTCGGCGACATCGAGTCGGTGCTGGAAGCGATCGCCGAGCGCGCCAAGCCCGGCCGGATCGCGGCCCCCGCCGCCTGGCGCGCGGAACTGGGCGCGCGGTCGGCGCAGAACGTCGCGAAGATGGCGGAGCGGCTGAAGGCGGATCCGCACCCCATGCAGTTCATGGGCGCCCTGAAGGCCGTACGCGACGTCGTGCGCGAGCGCCCGGAGACGTACATCGTCAACGAGGGCGCGAACGCGCTGGACATCGCGCGCAACGTCATCGACATGCACGTACCGCGGCACCGTCTCGACAGCGGCACCTGGGGTGTCATGGGCATCGGCATGGGCTACGCGATCGCCGCCGCCGTCGAGAGTGGTGCCCCGGTCATCGCCGTGGAGGGCGACAGCGCCTTCGGGTTCAGCGGCATGGAGCTGGAGACGATCTGCCGGTACGGGCTGCCGGTCGTCACGGTCGTCATGAACAACGGCGGTGTGTACCGCGGCGACGACGTCAATCCCCTCGGCGACGCGCCCTCTCCGACCACCCTGATGCCCGCGGCCCGCCACGACCGGATGATCGAGGCGTTCGGCGGCAAGGGCTACCGAGCGACCACACCGGCCGAGGTCACCGCGGCCCTCACCGAGGCACTGGCCTCCGGCGGCCCGGCGCTCATCGACTGCGTCATCGACCCCTCCGCCGGCACCGAGAGCGGCCACATCGCCCACCTGAACCCGAAGGGCATCACGGGCGGCAACATCGCGTCCGCCGCGAGGTGAGCCGAGAGCTCCCCATCCGGACACCTGGTTTCCGCACCGACATCATTCACGGGAGGGAAACAGCCGTCGAGCCTTCCTCTGCGGCAGCCCCGGGGGCGAACACGATGGCGGCGGGGTGGAGCCGTAGGCCGCTGGTGATCCGGAGTCCGGCGTGGGATCGTTCCGCGGTGACCGATATCGCCAACGGAGCGACCGCGTCGGGGCGACCCGACGACCGTCTGCCGTCCGTTCTTCGCTTCGCGACGGAGATCGTGGCCTGGGTGGCCACCCCCTGGGTGCTGTCCGACCGTTCGTGGCTGCTCGCCGTGGCTTCCGTGGTGGTGCTCATCGGTCTGCCGACGGTCTTCGCCACCCCGGGTGACAAGTCCAACGTCCTCGTGCCGGTGCCGGGTTGGGTGACCGTGCTGCTGGTGCTGCTTCAACTGGTCGCGGCGGTGGTGTTCTCGTGGCTCGCCTGGCCCGCCTGGGCGGCGGTCCCGGTCACCGTGCTGGCCGCCGCGACCTGTGTGACGGAGCGCGGGCGCTGGCAGTGGCTGCTGAGTCGGGCCGGGAGAGACCGCCCGGTGGCCTGAATCCCCGGCCTGGCGAGGCCCGTTCAGGTCCGCGCGAGGGTCAGCCGCTCGTGCCGAAGTGGCTGCCGGTGGTCTCGCCGTCGTCCGTGATCGCCGCGGCGACGCAGCGGAACACCCGTAGCCCCTCGGCCCACTGGGGGGCGGTCGGCGGCAGGACGTCCACGTTCCAGCGGGTGCCGTCCGAACGGCTCGTGGACGTCAGGGAGTCACGCATGACCTGCTGCGAACACAGCGCTCTGACGTCGGGATGCTTGACGAGATCCCTCGCGTTGTACGTCATCCCGTCCTTGGGCAGCGGGGCGATGGCGAAGGTCTGCCACACGTGCGCGACGTGACAGTCTGCGCTGGTGACGGTGATCGTTCCCGAGATGTCGGTGATGCCGCTCCAGCACTCGGGGGTCGTGACACAGCGGCCGCCCACTCCTTCGACGCCGGCGGCCGCGCAGCCGCTCCGGGTGGTCCGCACGCCGCCGAAGGCCGCGCCGGCGCCCGGGGAGGCCTTGCCCGAGGTGCTGGGGGGCGGGGATCCGCCCGCGGAGGAGCCGGGGCCGCCCGGCGACCCGTACTCGTTGACCACCCAGGTGACGGACAGACTCACCGAGACCACGGCCGCCACCACGCCGATCAGGCCGGGACGCCACCGTGAGGACCCACGAGTCGCCGGTTCGGTCACCGTGCTCGCCTCTCCACCGGCGGCGGGCCGGCCGTGGCCGTCCTCCGTCCGGCCACCGTCGGCCTGAGGCCCGCCGTTCCCGCCCGCCCTGCCGGGCCGGCCGTCCGGCCGCGCCGGGCCCGGAGCCCGCGGGTCCGAGGGCGGTGGGGGAAGGGTGTAGGACGTGGAGGGCGTGTCCCGATGGGTGGGACGGGTGGTGGCCGTACGGGGTACCGGCCCGAACCCACCCTGTACGGCGCTGTCGACGTCGACGGCGGCCAGGGCGTCCCGCAAGGATGACGCGTCCGGCATCCGGGAGGCCGGATCCGTCTCCAGGGCCTGTCTGAGCACCGCGTTGAGGGCGCTCGGCACTCCCGGCAGGTCGGCGTAGGGCCAGGTGTGCCGGACGATGAGCTCCGCGAGGCTGAGCTGGGTGCCGTCGTCGGGGTGGTGCGGCGGGCGGCCCCGCAGGAGGGCGTAGAGCGTCGCGGCGAGCGAGTAGACGTCGCCCGTCGTCGTGGGTTCGGCCAGATGGAAGGCCTCGGGCGGCGCGTACGCCGGGGTCAGCGCCTCGCGCGTCACCGACAGGTCCCGGCCGGGCCTGGGCATGGCGGCCAGTCCGAAGTCGGTGAGGGCGGCGGCGCCGTACCGGTTGACCATGATGTTGCCCGGCTTGATGTCACGGTGCAGCACCCCGGCGGCGTGCGCCGCGGCCAGGGCGTCGGCGATGCCGAGCCCGATGTCCCGGGCCTCCTTGACGGCGAGCGGTCCATGGCGGTGCAGGCGCTCGCCGAGCGAGCCGCCCGGACACAACTCCATGACCATGTACGGACGGTCGTCGCCGAGGACGCCCGCGTCGTAGACCGGGACCACGTGCGGATGTCCGGACAACCGGCCCGCGGCCGTGACCTCGCGCAGGAAGCGCTGCCGGTCGCGGTCCGAGGCCAGCACCCTGCTGTCGACCTTCAGCGCGACTTCCCGGCCCACCGCCACCTGGCGCGCCCGGTAGACCGTGGCGAAGCCGCCCCGGCCGAGGACCTCCTGGATCTCGTACCCGGAGAGTTCCACGTGCTCGTACCGCATGGTGCCGTCATCCCCCAACGCACAGCCCACCCACGGCAGAACGTCCGGCCGGGGACCGGCGCCGACTCTAGCCCAGCCGTACGGTCTCCCACGCGTCGCCCGTGAGTTCGGCGAATCCGTCCAGCAGGGCCGCGGCCACGGTCACGTCGTCGGTGAGGGGACGGTCCCGCATGTCCGGGTCCAGTGCCGCCGCCGCGCGTGCGTAGGCGCGGCCCGCCGGAGTGCCGGGCGCGGGCGGAGCGCCCCGCAGCCGCAACGCCCGTACGGCGGCGACGAGTTCGCAGGCCAGGACCAGCCGGTACGCCTGCGCCGCCCGCAGCGCCTTGCGGGCGGCCTGGGGCGCGAAGGTCGCCGCCTCCTCCATGCCCTGGGACAGCACGACATGCCCGAGCGAGGCCGGAGTGGCGCACGCCTGTATCTCGGCGAGGGCCGAGGCGGCGCTGTACTCCAGGATCATCATCCCGGACCCGGCCGAGGAGGCGTCGGCCAAGTAGGAGCGCAGTCCGGTCAGTTCGGGGCGGCCCAGGGCGGACAGCCGGGCCGCCGAGAGCCGGGCCGTGCCGAGCACGGCGAGGGCGAGCTGGTCGAGCGCGAGAGTGAGCGGCGCGGTGAAGAAGCCGCCGTGATGCCGGGCGACGGGACCGTCCGTGATGTCGTCCCAGCCGATGAGGGGGTTCTCGGCGGCGGAGTTGAGGTCGATGGACAGCACCCGGTTCAGGCCGGACCACGCCTCCATCGCGGGGCCGTGAGCCTGCGGGAAGCACCGGAAGCCGAAGGGGTCCTGCACCCGTGACGGCACTCTGTCCGGCAGCCCCGGTACACCTGTGTCCCTACCGGTCGTCGCGCCGAGCAGCCACCGGACGCGTGCCGCCACCTGCGCGATCGCCGGATGCGCGTGGGCTTCGTGGACCTCCGGTGCGTACGGTTCGAGGGAGCCGTCCACCGCGTGCAGGGCCAGCGCGGCCACGAGGTGCGCGGCACGCAGCGGGACCCCGAGGTCGTGCCAGGCGAGGGCGGACTCCCCGAGGGTGAGGGCGTTGCTGCTCAACAGGGCCAGCGCGTCCCCGCGTTGCAGGGGAAGGCGCTCGGGGAACGGGTGCTCGGCCGACGGTCTCCCGGGCAGCGGCTCCTCGGCCGGCAACCCCTCGGGCAGCGACCTCTCGGCGAGCCTCTTCTCGGGCAGCAACATCTCGGGAAACGGGTCAGGGGAGACAAGGCTCTCCGAAACCGCCAGGTCCCGTGTCCAGGTGTCGTGGCCGAAGAGCGCGAGTCCCAGCCGGGCCAGCGCGGTCAGGTCACCGGTGCCGACGGACCCGTACTCGAGCACCCGGGGATGGACCCCCGCTCGCAGTGCCTGCGCTACGGCCGCGGCGATCTCGGGGCCCAGCCCCGAACCACCGACCAGGAGTTGATTCGCGCGGACCACCATCATCGCGCGGACCCGGCGGGCCGGCAGGGCTTCGCCCACACCGCCCGCGTGGCTCAGCAGCAGCCGCAGATCGTGGCCCGCGCCGTCGTGTTCCTCGACGGCGAGCCCCCGGTGCGCTCCCACGCCGGTGCTGCGTCCGTAGACGCGGGCACCCTCGGCGGCCAGCCGGTGGGCCGCCCGGCGCGTGCGTTCCATCGCCTCAAGTGCCTTCGGGCACAGGGAGAGCGGCGTCGCCCCGTCGGCGATCCGGGCCACCGTGGCGGCGTCGAGGCCCCGGCCGTCGAGGACGACACCCGGCGGCGTGCTCCCGGTGGCCGGGCGGTCGGCGACCGGGGCACCGGTGGCCGTGTCGGCCGTGCGCTCGAGCATGACGGACGTTCACTCCTCAGCCGTACGCCGTCGCCGTCAGGAGGCGGGCCGGGAGGACGGCCTCCCGGCCCTGGGCACTCGTCCGGCTGCCGGTGCCGGTGCCGACGTCAGCTCAGTCCCGCCGAGGCCAGCCAGTTCTTGGCCACGTCCAGCGGGTCCTTGCTGCCGTCCTGCACGTCGCTGTTGAGCTTCACCAGGGTCTCGGTGTCGAGCTTCGCCGAGACGTCGTTGAGAACCGAGACTCCGGCCGCGGGCAGAGCGCTCTTGTAGGTCAGGGGAGTGACATTCTCGAACCCGAAGAGATTCTTGGGATCCTGGAGCACGACGAACTTGTTCTTGCTGATTCCGGGGTCCGTCGTGAAGATGTCCGCGGCCTGGATGCTGTTCCCCTTCAGTGCCGCCACGGTCAGCGGGCCGCCCGCGTCCAGTGCCTTGAAACTCTTGAAATCGAGACCGTATACGGACTTCAGGCCCTTCAGGCCCTGCTGCCGGGTCTGGAACTCGGGCGAGCCGCCGACGACCAGGTCCTTCGCCACGTCGGCGAGGTCGCTGATGGTCGACTTGTCCGTGAGGTTGTACTTCTTGGCCGTCGCCTCGTTCAGGGCGATCGCGTCCTTGTCCTGGGCCTGGGACGGGATCAGCAGCGAGAGCTTGGGGTCGAGCTTGGCCGAGATGGCCTGGCTGGTCTCGTCGACGGACGTCGGAGCGGCCTTGGCGTCCAGGTAGGCGAGCAGCGCGCCGTTGTACTCCGGAAGGACCGTGATCGTACCGTTCTTGATCAGACCGTACGTGGTCTCACGGCTGCCGATGTTCAGCTTGTAACTGACCTTGATGCCCTTGGACTTGAGGGCCTCGCCGTAGATGTCGGCGAGCAGGATGCTCTCGGGAAAGTTGTTGGAACCGACAACGACCGTACCGGCCTTGGCGGCGTCACCCTTCAAAGGGTCCTTGCCGTCCGTGTCGTTGGAGGAGCCGCAGCCCGTCAGCGCGGCAGCGGCCACAACCAGCAGGGAAACAGCGGAGGTTGCGGAGGTTCGAGTGCTTCTGGCGATGGTCACTTGGTCATCCAGACTTGGCAATCGGTGGGGCGTTGGTGGCTGGTGGGCACGTGTGAAGGTCCTGACGATCCAATCGAGCCGCCTCGAGTACCGTCAAGACACGAATAGATCACTGATGGGGACCGTACAGCTTCAGCCCGTAGGCGCAACGTGACCGAAACAGGAGCGAACCAGGCGTCTTCGCGTGCCACTTTTCGGTTGATCATGGCCGTACTCTGACGGCAGCCGCTAGTGTTGGCCGCGTCGAGGGCCCCCTTCCACTTGTCGGCCCGATCGCGCTGCTCGTGACCATTTGATCCATGCAGGCGGCCTGCTACGAGGCTTCCAACGGGGAATGAAGTCAAGGAGGTTGGGTGCCCGCGCACAGAAAAGCCGCCTCGGGGCAGCCGTCCGATGTCCTCGGGACCGGCCGGACACCGTCTCTGCTGGACCGCTGGCCCTTCCGCCGGAAACTCAACGTTCTGGTGATCGTGCCGCTCGCCGTCATCTCCGTGATGCTCGCCTATGTCGTGTCCGGCGAGATCGGCCGGGCCCGGTCCGCCGCCGACACCGCCCAACTCGTCCGCGACAGCACGCAGGTGACGAAACTCATCGACGCCGTGCAGACCGAGCACCGGCAGGCCCTCCTGGTCTCGCTGCGCTACGAGGCCGCGCCCTCGGGGAAGAGCGCGCCGGACACCACCGCCTACCTGGCCGCGCAGGCGCAGGTCGGCACCCGCATCGAAGCGGTCCGGGCCGCCTACGGCGACCGGCTGCCCGACGGCGAGGCCCAGGCGCTGAAGGAGCTCGAAGGCCTGGACAGCCTCCGCAAGACCGTCGAGCAGGGGCCGATCCCCGCCGACAACATCGACCCCGCGTACGGATCGGTGATCGAGGGGCTCATCGACGGCCTCGGTCTCGGCCGGTCGGGCAGCGAGTCCTCCGCGTCCGCGGGCAATCTGCTCGACGCGCTGCTGCGCGCCGACACCGCCCACGCGTCCTTCGAGACCAGCGTCTTCGCCGCCCGCACCCGTGACTCCAACGCGCTCATCGAGTTCACCGGCGCCGTCGGCGACTACGACCAGTACACCTACCAGGCCGAGCGGTTCACCCGGTTCGCCGGCACGGAACAGGGCAGCGACCTCGCCGAGATCGAGCACAGCCCGTACCAGAGCGTCATCACCCAGCACTGGGCCGCGCTCCAGGTCGACACCGGAGCGCTGGTCGCCGAGAACGCGACACAGCTGCGGGCCGCGCTCGACGAGGCGCTGCGTGCCGGTCCCACCTATGAGCGGCAGGCCGAGAACCGGCTGAAGATCGTCCAGTCGCTGATCGGCGGGATCGCGGGGAACGCCCAGTCCGCGTCGAACACCGCCTGGTGGCGGGTGGTCTGGCTGATCGCCGGCATCCTGGCCGCCTTCGCGGCGTGGCTGCTGTTCTCCGTGCTGACCCGGCGTTCCGTGGTGCGGACCGTAAGGACCCTCACGGCGGCGGCCCAGCATGTGGCCGGTGCCGCGGGGAGCGAGCTCGCCCGCGTCGCGGACGACGACGCCGACGACGCGAGCCCGCCGCGGCTGGAGGCCGTTCCCGTGCTGGTGCGCGACGAGATCGGTGAACTGGCCGAAGCCTTCAACCAGGTTCAGGTGACCGCGAGCGCGCTGCTGGAACGCCAGGTCGTCAGCCGGCGCAACATCGCCGAGATGTTCGGCAACGTCGGCCGCCGGGTCAGCAATCTGACGGCCCGTCAACTCGCCCTGATCGACTCGGTGGAGCGCGGCGAGACCGACCCCGAGGTGCTGGACCGGCTCTACCGCATCGACCACATCGCCGTCCGTCTCCAGCGCAACGCCGACAGTCTCATGTTGCTCGCCGGGATCAGCGAGACCGGTCTCAACACCGAACCGATGCGGCTCAGCAACATCGTCCGTGCCTCGCTCGGCCAGATCGAGGGCTTCCAGCGGGTGACTCCGCACGCCGAGGGCGATGTCACCGTCGTCCCCGACATCGTCGGCGATCTGACCCTCATGCTCGCCGAACTCCTGGAGAACGCCGTGATGTTCTCCCCGGCGACCAGCGGCGTCGAGGTCGTCCTGCGGCCCCGGCACCAAGGGGGCGGAGCCCTCGTCGAGATCATCGACCACGGACTCGGCATGAGCCCCGAGCGGCTGGCGCAGGAGAACGCCCGGCTGATCCGGCGCGAGCGCCTCGACCTGGCGCCGACGGAGGTGCTCGGTCTGTTCGTGGTCGGCGGCCTGTCCCGGCGCTGGGGCATCGAGGTCGCCCTGTCCCGTACCCCGGGTGGCGGTGTCACCGCCACCGTGGCGGTGCCCGCGGTCCACCTCGTGCCCGGTGACCAGGCCTCCGCCGCCGTACGGGCCCCGCGGATGCAGCCGGCCGCGCGCCGCCCCGGCCCCGGTGAGCCGCGCAAGGCGCGGCTCGAGGCGCCGGCCGGACCCGCGGGCCTGCCCCGCAGGGTGCCCTCGCGGCCCCGTGGCGCCGAGCCCCCAACCACGCCCGCCGTTCGGAGGCGGCGGACACCGGCGCCGAGCGCGCGACGACGCACGGCGGTGCCCGGCCCGGCACCGCAGCCGACCCGGCACCCACCGGCCCGGCGCGGTCCGGCGATACCGGTCCGCTGCGCCGCAGGGTGCGCGGGGCGACCCTGTCGGCCGGCACCGCCGCGAGCCGGCTGCCCAGACCCACCGAACCACCCACCCATCGCAGGCCGCCCTCCTGGCAGCCCACGGACGCCGAGGCCGCGCGCTCCGAACTCGACGAGTTCGAGGCCGCCGTGCTGCGGGCCGAACGCGAGAGCGCGACCGAGGGCCACACGACCGCGGTGACCCGGCCGGGCGGCAGAACCGGCGGTCCCGCCGGGACCGACACCCAGAACAGAAGACCCTCTTCCCCGGAAGGCATGAGCACGTGACGATGTGGACAGGCGGGCCCGAGTCCCCGACAGCGGAACCCGCGGCGGACGTGAAGGCCGCCGCTGCCGACTTCAACTGGCTGCTCAACCGATTCGCCACCGAGACGGCCGGGGTCGTGGACGTGATCGGTGTCTCCTCCGACGGGCTGCTCATCGCGGTGTCCCAACTGCGCGGCCAGGCCGACTCCGAGCGGCTCGCGGCGATCGTCTCCGGAATCACCAGCCTCGCCATGGGGGCCTCCGGCAACTACGGCCTCGGCAGCCTCAACAAGGTCATCATCGACCTGGAGGAAGGGCACGTGCTGGTGTCCGCGCTCGGCGCCGGAGCGGTGCTCGGCGTGGTCACCTCGAAGGAGGCGAAACTCGGCAACATCGCCTACGAGATGACCCTCTTCGCCAACCGGGCCGGTGCGGTGCTGAGTCCGCAACTGGTGATGGAGCTGAAGAGAACCGTGGGCGTCGCACCGGCCGGCTGATGTCCGACGGCGCGTCACATGACCGGTGACGCGCGCACAGGTGAAGGGGGAGGACGTGATGACGTCCGGCGAGCCATTGGCCGGCGGCGGCGCCGAACGGGGAGTGGAGCGCCCCGCCTCGGTCGTCCGGCCGTTCCTGCTGACCGCGGGACGGATCGCCGGCGGCGACAGTCTCGTACCGCCGATCCCGATCGAGACACAGGTGGTGGCCACGGATGTGGGACTGGCGACGCTGGACCGCTTCGTCTTCGACCAGCACCGCGACATCATCATGGTCTGCCGTGAGCCGCAGTCGCTCGCGGAGATCGCGGCGAGGCTCCGGATGCACTTGAATGTGGTCCGGGTTCTCGCCGACGACCTGCGCGCCGACGGTCAACTGGCCCTGTACGCGCCGCAGGCCCGCTCCAACCGCGATGTCACTGTTCTGCGAAGGGTGATCGATGGTCTCCGAGCTGTCCCCGATTCCCGGGGCTCGATCCGTGAGGGATGACGACGGGCGTCCCCGGCCGCCGCTGCCGGTCAAGATGGTGATCGCGGGCGGCTTCGGCGTGGGCAAGACCACGACGGTGGGGGCCATTTCGGAGATCGAGCCGCTGACCACCGAGGCGTCCATCACCTCGGTCGCCGCCGGTGTCGACGACCTCTCCCACACCCCGGAGAAGGTGACGACGACCGTCGCCATGGACTTCGGCTGCGTCACCCTCGATCCGACCCTGAAGCTCTACCTGTTCGGGACCCCCGGCCAGGAACGGTTCGGGTTCATGTGGGACGACCTCGTCGAGGGCGCGCTCGGCGGACTCGTCATCGTCGACACCCGGCGGCTCGACGACTGCTACGCGGCCGTCGACTACTTCGAGCACCGGGACATCCCCTTCGCGGTGGCCGTCAACGCCTTCGACGGCCGGGTCGAACACGATCTGAACGACGTACGGTGGGCCCTCGACGTCGCCGACCACGTGCCGCTGACCGTGTTCGACGCCCGCGACCGGGGGTCCGTACGCGACGCCCTGCTCGTCGTCCTCGAACACGCCCTGGCCAGGGCCGAGAGAGCAGCGCACACTCCGGGAGAGCGTCCCTGAGCGAGGGCACGTGCCGCCCGCAGGTTCCGGCCGGGACGCGGACGGCCCGAAAGCCGTCCAGGCCTGCCGGGACGAGGGCGAGGACGAGGACGGGGACGGCCCCAAGGCCGTCCCCGTTGCGGTGGTACCGCTACCGGGTGGTGTCGCTACGCGGCGCGGCGCCTGCGTACGCCGGGTGAGACCGCCACCCGGCCCACGGTCCAGAACAGCACGAGGACGAGCAGTGCGAGGACGGCCGTGAGGGCGGCTCCGCCGGCCACCTTCTCGTAGTTGTGCTGGTACAGGCCGTCCAGGATGTAGCGGCCGACCCCGCCGAGGGACACGTAGGCCGCGATCGTGGCCGTCGAGACGATCTGGACCGTCGCCGAGCGCAGCCCGCTGAGGATCAGTGGCAGCGCCGCCGGGACCTCGACCTGGAAGAGGATCCGTGACTCGGGCATGCCCATGCCGCGGGCGGCGTCGACGGGGGAGGGATCCACGGTGCGGACCGCCTCGTAGGTGGTGATGAGGACCGGCGGGATCGCCAGTACCACGAGCGGGATCATCACCGGCACGATGCCGAGGCCCAACCAGACGAACATCAGGACCAGGAGCCCGAAGGTCGGCAGCGCGCGCGCCCCGGCGGACACGAAGGCCAGGGCGTTGCCGCCGCGCCCGGTGTGCCCGGTGACCAGGCCGATCGGCAGACCGATGGCCGAGGCGATCGCGAGGGCCGCGGCCGTGTACTGGACGTGCTCCCACACCCGCTGCGGGATGCCGTCGTAGCCGTGCCAGTGGGAGCCGTCGCTGAAGAAGGCCTGCATGAAGTTCAGCACGTTCACGAGGCGCCCTCCGCGGTGCCGGCACCGGCGTTTGCGGTCGCGGCCCCGGAGCGCCCGGCGGCACCGCCGGACGGCGGCTGCCAGGGGGTGAGGACCCGCCGCAGCAGGACGAGCAGGGCGTCGATCACGACCGCGATGACGGCGATGGTGACCACCGCGGTCACGGCGAGCCGGGGGAGACCGTACAACTGCGCGTAGGTCAGCAGATTCCCGAACGCCCCTTGGTTGCCGATCAGCGCGCCGACGCTCACCAGGCTGATGCTCGAGGCGACGGCCACACGCAGCCCCGCCATGATCGCCGGTACGGCGATGGGCAGTTGGACCTGGAAGTAGCGGCGCACGACACCGATGCCCATGGCCGAGGCGGCGGCGTTCGTCTCCTCGGGGACCGAGCGGACCCCGTCGACCACCGCCGGGACGAGCACGACGAGGCTGTACAGGCACAGCGGGATCATCACGGTCAGCAGGCTCAGCCCGGTGTAGTCGATGAGCACCACGAAGAAGGCGATGGAGGGGATCGCGTAGAGCACCGTCGAGGTCCACAGCACCGGCGCGTAGAGCCAGTCGTAGTGGACGCACAGCAGTCCGATCGGCACGGCCAGCAGCAACCCGGCCAGCACGGGGACGAGCGCCTCCTCCAGATGGAGGACGATCAGGCCGGCATAGCTGTGCTGGATGGCGCTCGGAATGTGGAAGAACCCGTTCATCGCGCGGCCTTCGCCGTCTCCTGCGGGGCGTCCGCCGCCCGGCGCTTCCGGGCCGACCGGATCGCCGCGGCGACCGTCTCCTGCCCGGCGACCCCGAGGACCTTCCCGGAACCGTCGACGCCGACGGCCTGTCCGGTCGGCGACAGCACGGCACGGTCCAGCGCGACCCGCAGCGAGTCGCGGCCCACCTCGAAGCTCGGGCCGTACGGTTCGAGGTCCGCGACGTCTCCGCCCCAGGTGCCGGGGTCGGCCCAGCCGAGCGGCCTGTCGTCGGCGTCCGTCACCAGCACGGGCGTCCCTTCCGGGGCGCGTCCGGCGATCTCCCGCCAGTCGGAGCCGACGGGGAAGACCCGGGAACGGTCGAGTCCGAGATCGCGGGTGGAGAGGAACGACAGACCGCGGATGCCCCGGTCCGCGCCGAGGAACTGCTCGACGAACGGGTCGGCCGGCGCCGAGAGGATCTCGTCGGGGGCCGCGAACTGGGCGAGCTTGCCGCCGGTGCGCAGCACGGCGATGCGGTCGCCGATGGTGATCGCCTCGTCCATGTCGTGGGTGACGAACACGATGGCCTTGCCCAGTTCACCCTGGATGCGCAGCAACTCCTCCTGGAGTCCCCGGCGTACGACCGGGTCGACCGCTGAGAACGGCTCGTCCATGAGCAGGATGGGCGGGTCGGCCGCCAACGCGCGGGCGACGCCGACCCGTTGCTGCTGACCGCCGGAGAGCTGGTACGGATAGCGGCGGGCCATGGCCGGATCGAGGCCGACCCGTTCCATCAGTTCCGCGGCGCGCTCCCGGGCGCGCTGCTTGGACCAGCCGAGCAGCCGGGGCACCGTGGCGATGTTGTCGACGATCGTCCGGTGCTGGAAGAGGCCGGCGTTCTGGATGACGTAACCCATGGAGCGGCGCAGGGTGTTGACCGGCCGGGTGCGGATGTCCTCGCCGTCGACCCGGATCGTGCCGCTGCTCGGCTCGATCATGCGGTTGATCATGCGGAGCGTGGTGGTCTTGCCGCAGCCCGAAGGTCCGACGAGAACGGTGATGGAGTGATCCGGTATCTGGAGGGACAGGCGATCGACGGCCACCGTGCCGTCGGCGTATCGCTTGCTGACATCTTCGATGGCTATCAAGCGTCGAAACCCTTCGGGAACGGCCTTGCCCGCGCGTGGCGCGATCACGTGCACGAGGGTCCGTAGTCTAGTCAGACGATGTTCGTTCCCGGCCATGACAGATCGTGAATGTCGTGCGTACGTCCGCTTTTCCCGGGCGCGCCCGGCCTCCCGGTCTCACGGGATCCCGGTCAACTCCTCCTCGGGCCCGTGCCGTTCGGTGATCAGCCCTCGGAACCCACGGGAGCCGAGCCCGCGGTGACCAGTTCCCGCGGGCGCTCGTTCTCCCGGGGCTGCAGGCTCCGTTCCGCGGGCCCGCGGCCACCCTGCCGCCACAGCCACGCGATGTCGCGGCCGAACGACCACACGAGCAGCGCGAGCGCGGTCAGCACGGCGGCCATCTCCGCGTCGTACGGCAGGAGTCCGGAGCCCGCGACCAGCAGGATGACGCCCTGGAGGGCCGCCACCGTCTTGCGCGCCATGCTCGGCGGCAGCTCGCCGTTCAGCCACGGCATCACCCGGGCGGCGGCGACGAACGCGTACCGCATCGTGCCGATCAGCAGCACCCACGGACCGAGCGACATCCCGACGTACACGCTCAGCACGAGGATCAGGAACGCGTCCACCTCCATGTCGAAGCGGGCGCCCAGGGCCGAGGACGTGCCGGTCCGCCGGGCCACCTTGCCGTCGACGCCGTCGAGGATCAGCGCGACCGCCGTCAGACCGACCAGCAGGCTGACCGGCGGCGAGCTCTCGAAGGAGTCCGCGACCAGCGCGGTGACTCCGCCCACCAGGATCGCGCGGCCGAGCGTGACCCGGTTGGCGGGTCCGAAGGAGCGGGGCTGGGTGCGCCGCAGAGCGCGGGTGAGCACCGCCCAGGTGGCGAACGCGAACACCAGGCCGGTCAGCCAGCCCGCGGGCCCCATCCCGATCGCCGTGCCCAGCAGGGCCAGGACCAGGAGCTGCACGCCGGCTCCCACCGTGGTCTCCTGCTGGGGAAGCCTTGCGCCGTACATGTTGTTCAGGGCCACCGCAGATCCTCCGGCCGAATGACAGATTCGATCAACGCCGCGTACCGTGTGCGCGACTTGTCACTGCTCCGTACGTGAAGATCTGCGGAATCGTTCAGGGGGACGCTCATGGAACTCACAGCTCGCGCCTTCTGGCTCGCATCTCCGGGCCACGGCGAGATCCGTGACGTCACCCTCAACGCGCCCGCGCAGGGCGAGGTACTCGTCCGTACGCTCTACTCCGGAGTCAGCAGGGGCACCGAGACCCTGGTGTTCCGCGGGGGAGTCCCGGAGAACCAGCACGCCTCGATGCGCGCGCCGTTCCAGGACGGCGATTTCCCCGCACCCGTGAAATACGGCTATCTGAGCGTCGGCCAAGTGGAGGAAGGACCCGCGCATCTGCTCGGGCGGACGGTCTTCTGCCTCTACCCGCACCAGACGCGGTACGTCGTGCCGGTGAGCGCCGTGACCGTCGTACCCGAGTCGGTGCCCGCCTCCCGCGCCATCCTCGCCGGCACCGTCGAGACCGCGGTGAACGCCCTGTGGGACGCCGCCCCGCTCATCGGCGACCGGATCGCCGTGGTCGGCGGCGGCATGGTCGGCTGCTCGGTCGCCGCGCTGCTCGCCCGCTTCCCCGGGGTACGCGTCCAGCTCGTCGACGCCGACCCGGCACGCGGTGCCGTCGCCCGCGCGCTCGGCGTCGATTTCGCGCTCCCCGAGGAGGCCGAGGGCGAACTCGACCTCGTCGTGCACGCCAGCGCCACCGAGGCCGGACTCAACCTCTCCCTCGGCCTGCTCGCCCACGAGGGGACCGTCATCGAGCTGAGCTGGTACGGGGACCGCCGGATCGCCCTGCCGCTCGGCGAGGCCTTCCACTCCCGCCGGCTGACCCTGCGCAGCAGCCAGGTGGGTTCCGTTTCCCCCTCCGGCCGGGCCGGAAGGACGTACGCGGACCGTCTGGCGCTCGCCCTCGAACTTCTCGCCGAACCGGCCTTCGACGCCCTGATCACCGGCGAGTGCTCCTTCGGAGAACTCCCGGACGTGATGGGGAAACTGGCCTCCGGATCGATACCCGCCCTGTGCCACCGAGTCGCCTACGAAGAGGTTTGAGCCGACGAGAACCGGCCTGACCTCTACGGACTCCGAAGAAAGGGCGACACGCGGCTGAACAAGGTGAACCGGACAGCCGTACTACACGACGTGATCCCGGCAGGGGATCAGACGCACCGCACCTGGAGGGTCGTCCGTTGTTCAGCATCACCGTCCGCGATCACCTGATGATCGCCCACAGCTTCCGTGGCGAGGTCTTCGGACCCGCGCAGCGCCTCCACGGGGCGACGTTCCTGGTGGACGCCACCTTCCGTCGCCCCGAGCTGGACGACGACAACATCGTCGTCGACATCGGACTGGCCACGCAGGAGCTCGGCGCCGTCGTGAGCGAGTTGAACTACCGCAACCTCGACAGCGAGCCGGACTTCAAGGACACCAACACCTCGACCGAGTTCCTGGCGAAGGTCATCGCCGACCGGCTCGCCGACCGCGTGCACGCCGGAGCCCTGGGCGCGGGCGCCCAGGGCCTCACCGGCATCACCGTCACCCTCCACGAGTCGCACATCGCCTGGGCGAGTTACGAGCGTGCCCTGTGACCGACGTGACCCTCGACAAGGCATCCGTGCCGTCCGGGCGTGCCGCCACGGCCCCCGGACCCGGCGCCCTGAACTACGTGCCCGTGCAGAACGCGGCTCTCAAGAACGCCGAGATCATCCCCATGTCCCTGCGCACCGTGCACTTCGTGATGCCGGGCGGCGTCGACGACCCGGCCACGCCGAGCGGAGGCAACGCCTACGACCGCCGGCTCTGCCTCGACCTGCCCGGCTTCGGCTGGCAGGTCGAGCGGCACATCGTCGCCGGCGAGTGGCCCCGCCCCGGTGCCGCCGCCCGTACGGAACTCACCCGGACCCTGGCGGACCTGCCCGACGGCACGGTCGTCCTCCTCGACGGGATCGTCGCCTGCGGAGTCCCCGAGATCGTCGCTCCCGAGGCCGACCGGCTGCGTCTCGTCGTCCTCGTCCACCTGCCGCTCGGCGACGAGACGGGACTCGAGCCCGCCGTGGCCGCCGAGCTGGACGCCCTGGAACGTACGACCCTGCGGGCCGTGTCCGCCGTCGTCGCCACCAGCGAATGGGCCGTCCGCCGGCTCGTCGCCCACCACGGCCTCGCCCCCGACCGGGTCCACGCCGCCGCGCCCGGCGCCGACATCGCACCGCTCGCCTCCGGCACCGACGGTGTCTCGCGGCTGCTGTGCGTGGCCGCGGTGACCCCGCGCAAGGGCCAGCACCGGCTCATCGAGGCCCTCGCCACCGTCACCGACCTGCCCTGGAGCTGCGTCTGCGTCGGCGGTCTGGCCCAGGACCCGGCCTACGTCGACCATCTGCGCGCCCTGATCGCCCAGCACGGCCTCGGCGACCGGCTGCACCTCGCCGGACCCCAGGCCGGCGCCGAACTCGACGCCAGCTACGCCGCGGCCGACCTCATGGTCCTCACCTCGTACGCGGAGACGTACGGCATGGCCGTC
This sequence comes from Streptomyces sp. NBC_00386, assembly GCF_036063235.1. NCBI lineage: Bacteria > Bacillati > Actinomycetota > Actinomycetes > Kitasatosporales > Streptomycetaceae > Streptomyces > Streptomyces sp. NBC_00386. Next base: position 1,922,483 of record NZ_CP107950.1, on the reverse strand, counting down.
ACCGAGGCCCTGGCCCGCGGCATCCCCGTGCTCGCCACGGACGTCGGCGGTGTGCCCGAGGCCGTCGGACGCGCCCCCGACGGCGGTGTGCCCGGCATCCTCGTACCCCCGGAGGACCCGGCGGCCCTCGCCGCCGAGCTGCGCGGCTGGTTCGGCGAGGCCGACGTGCGGCGCCGGCTGAAGGCCGCCGCCCGCGGACGCCGTGCCGCGCTCGACGGCTGGGCCACCACCGCGCGCAGCCTGGCCGGTGTGCTCGGCCGGCTGCCCCAGGAACCCCGGAGGGCGGCGTGAGTACCGCGACGACCCCCGCGAGCGGGCCGGACTCCGGCATCCCCGAGGAGAAGGTGAGGACGGGCGTGCCCGGTCAGCGAGTCGGGGACCCTGACGCCGAAGAGGTGCGCTACGCCCCCCAGTGGCTCCAGCTGCGCGAGCCCGCCGACGCCGCCGCGCGGGCGGTCGACCTCCTCGACCCGCTGCGCATCCGGCTGGCCAACCGGCCCGTGCGCGGCGGCCTGGCCATCCACGACCTCGGCTGCGGCACAGGCTCCATGGGCCGCTGGCTGGCACCCCGGCTCGACGGCGCCCAGCACTGGATCCTGCACGACCGGGACCCGTACCTGCTGCACTTCGCCACCGTCGGGGCGCCCAAGGCGGCGGCCGACGGCAGCCACGTCGGCGTCACCACCCAGCGCGGTGACATCGGGCGGCTGACGGCGGACGCCCTGGCCGGCGCCTCCCTGGTGACCGCGTCGGCGCTGCTCGACGTGCTCACCGCCGAGGAGATCGACCGGCTCGCGGCGGCCTGCGCCGGCGCGGGCGTGCCCGCCCTGCTGACGCTGTCCGTCGCCGGCCGGGTCGACATCACCCCGGCCGACCCGCTGGACGCCGAGATCACCGAGGCGTTCAACACCCACCAGCGGCGCGGCGACCTGCTCGGCCCGGACGCCGTCACCGAAGCCTGCGAGGCGTTCGCCCGCTACGGCGCGACCGTACGGGTGCATCCGAGCCCGTGGCGGCTCGGCCGTGACGAGGCCGACCTCACCGCGGAGTGGCTGCGCGGCTGGGTCGCCGCGGCGGTGGAGGAGCGCCCCGAGCTGGCCGGACGGGCGGAGACGTATCTGGAGTCGCGCCTGGCGGCGTGCGCCGCGGGCGAGCTGCGGGTCGTCGTCCACCACAGCGATGTGCTGGCGCTGCCCCACCCGGTCGGGGGTGCGGCGTGAGCGCGGGCCTGGAGACACTGGGACCGGTCGCCGCCCCGGCGGCCGCGACCCCGGACCTCGACGGCCCGCCCCTGAACATCCCCGCGGAGTCCGGCGCCTCACGGGCGCCGGACCCCACGGGCACGGGACCGGGGTCCCTCCCGGCCGAGGGCTCCGGGAGCCCGGCGGCCGAGGAAACCCCCCGGGCCCGGCGCGTGTCCGGACGGGTGCGCAAGCACTTCGGCGCCGCGGCCGGCGTCCTCATCCTCGGAGTGCTGTTCTGGCGGCTGGGTACCGGGGTGTTCGTGGACGGGCTGCGGCGCATCGACGGGACCACCCTGACGGTGGCGATGGCGATCGGGCTGCTCACCACGGTGTTCAGCGCCTGGCGGTGGTGCCTGGTCGCGCGCGAGCTGCGCATCGAACTCCCGCTGGGCGCGGCCGTCGCGGACTACTACCGCGCGCTGTTCCTGAACGCCGCGCTGCCCGGCGGGGTCCTCGGCGACGTGCACCGGGCGGTACGGCACGGGCAGAGCGCCGGCGACATCGGCCGGGGCGTGCGCTCGGTGGTGCTGGAACGCACCGCGGGACAGGCCGTGCTGGTGGCCGTCGGAGCGGTGGTGCTGCTCACCCAGCCGTCACCCGTGCTCGCGCAGGCCCGCGAGGCCGCGCTGGTCCTCGCGCTCGTCTCGGTGTGCGGCGCGGTGACCTTCGGCGTCGTCCGCAGGCGTCGGACCTCTTCCGCCGCCGGACGGTACGGAGCCGTCCGCGGCGCACTCGTCGAGGCCCGGGGTGCCCTGCTGGCCCGGCGCAGCTGGCCCGGCGTGACGCTCGCGTCGGTCCTGGTGCTCGCCGGTCATCTGGCGATGTTCGTGCTCGCGGCCCGGGCCGCCGGATCCGGCGCGTCCGTCGCCCGGCTGACGCCGCTGGCCCTGCTGGCCCTGCTGGCCATGGGGCTGCCGCTGAACGTCGGCGGCTGGGGCCCCCGCGAGGGCGCCACCGCCTGGGCGTTCGGCGCCGCCGGGCTCGGCGCCGGCACGGGTCTGACCGTCGCGGTGATCTACGGCGTGCTCAGCCTCGCGGCGAGCCTGCCCGGCGCCGTGGTCCTGGTCGTCCGGTGGGGAGCCGCGCTCCGGCGCCCCCGGGAGGAGAGCGCGGGAGGGCCTGATCAGTGCAGCGTCTCGGACGTCACCAAGGAGAAGTACGCCCCGAAGGCTTCGGTCAGCCCGGCGAGGAGTTCCTTCCCCTTCTCGGCGCCGGCCATCGAGGGACGGCCGATGACCCCGGACTCGGTATAGCCCGACATGCCGAGAGTGAGCAGATGCCGACGGTCGTCGGCCACGAAATCGGAGGTCTCATAACCGTCTTTGACGCATTCCGGATGGGCGTGCAGGAGAATGGAGGTCTCGATTTCTCCCGCGTGCATATCCGTGAGCAACGACGTCTGCACACCGGCCCGTTCACACGTGCCTTCCCAGTCCTCCATGGCGGGGAAAAGCGCCATGCGCGTACCGGTGCCCGCGGATTCCTGGACCACATTGCCCAGAACGTAATTCCCCCCGTGCCCGTTGACCACGACCAGGGTGTCGACGCCCGATCGCCGCAACGAAGCGGCGATGTCCCGGACGACGGCGTACAGCGTGACGGCGGAAATGCTGACGGTACCCGGCCAGGCCGCGTGCTCGTGCGAGCACGAGATGGTCACCGGAGGAAGAAGATGCACCGGATAGGCGGCCGCGATCTCCCGCGCGATGGCGCACGCCACCAGTGTGTCGGTCGTCAGGGGCAGGTAGGCGCCGTGCTGTTCGAGACTCCCGACGGGAAGGACGGCGACCTGGCGGGCGACACCGGCCCCCCGCTCGCGGACATCCTCCGTGGTGTCCAGTGACAGCACACCGGACTCCATCACGCGCGTTCCCGAACTACTCATCTTTCACGGCCCTTTCGACTCTGCTTAGGAACCAGATCATGACAGATAACTTTGGCGTACTCGGCGGGAATGCCCACCTCACAGGTGTCGAACGAGTCGTGATTGCCCCGCTGCCCACCGTGTACGGCGATTTCCACGCCGTCGGCTACCTCGACCACGACCGCGGCGAGGAACAAGTCGTCCTCGTGTACGGCGACTTGGACACCCTTGGAAAGGGGGACGTACTGACCCGGCTGCATTCCGAATGCCTCACCGGCGACTCCTTCGGATCGCAGCACTGCGAGTGCGGCCCCCAGCTCACCGCCTCGCTGCAGGCCATCGCGGCCGAGGGCCGCGGCGTCCTCGTCTACCTGCGCGGCCACGAGGGCCGGGGCATCGGCCTGCTCGCCAAGCTCAAGGCGATGAAGCTCCAGTCGGAGGGGCTCGACACCGTCGAGGCGAACGTCGCCCTCGGCCTGCCGGTGGACGCCCGCGACTACCGGGTGGCGGCGGAGATGCTGCACGACCTCGGTGTACGGTCCGTGCGGCTCCTGTCGAACAACCCGCGCAAGCGTGAGTCGCTGCTGCGCCACGGCATCAAGGTCGCCGAGCAGGTGCCGCTCCTGATACCGCCGTGCGAGGACAACCTCACCTACCTGCTGACCAAGCGGGAACGCCTCGACCACTACCTGCCCCACCTGGACGGCGAGGAGTGGGCCAAGGCGATCTTCGCCGGGTCGGCGAAGACGGTCGTCACCGAGGAATGACCGAAGAGGCCGGCGGAAGCGGGACGACGGAAGAGGAATGACGGAAGACGGGCGTGCGGTCCCGGGGCGGTCCGGATCAGGGCCCCGGACCGCTCCCGCCGGACGACTCCGCGGTGATCAGGGCCGTACCGCCTCGTGCACCAGCCGCTTGAGGTCGGGGAAGACCGAGTGTGAACCCTTCGGGCGCAGTTGGCTCAGGAACTGCACGGTCAGGTCGCGCCGCGGGTCGACCCAGAAGGTCGTGGTGGCCACCCCGCTCCAGCCGAACGCGCCCTCGGCGGCAGGCGCCCGGGTGACGGCCGGGTCCACCACGACCGAGAGGCCCAGGCCGAAACCGAGGCCGGCGTTGCCGGGTTCCTGGTGGACCGGGCTGCCGAAGGAGCACCGGTCGGCGTTGCCGGGCAGCTGGTTGGCCGCCATCAGGTCCACGGTCCCGGGGCGCAGCAGACGGGTTCCGTCGAGTTCGCCGCGGCGCCGGAGCATCTCCATGAAGCGGTGGTAGTCGTGGGCCGTGGCGACCATCCCCCCGCTGCCGGACAGGAAGCGGGGCCGGCCGCGCAGCGGGAGACCGGCGATCGGGGTGAGTTCCCCGTCGTCGTCCTCGCCGTACAACTCGGCCAGTCTGCCCGCCTGTTCGTCCGTGACCTGGAAGCCGGCGTCGGTCATCCCGAGCGGCCCGAGGACGCGCCGGTGGAGGAAGACGTCGAGGTCCTGGCCGGACACCACCTCGATGACACGGCCGAGGACATTGGTGGCCACCGAGTAGTTCCACTGTGTGCCCGGCTCGAACTGGAGCGGCAGCCCGGCGTACACCTCACAGGTCTCGGCCAGGTCGGCGTCCGGAGCCACCGAGGACTCCACACCCGCGTCCCGGTAGAGCCCGTCGACGGGGTGCGCGTGGTAGAAGCCGAAGGTCAGGCCCGCGGTGTGGGTGAGCAGGTGGCGGATCAGGATCGGCTGTCGGGCAGGCCGGGTCGTCGTGTCCGGTCCGGACCCGCCGACGTACACCCGTGGTTCGGCGAAGGCGGGAAGGAAGCCGGCCACCGGGTCGTCGAGTCCGAGGCGGCCCTCTTCGAGCAGCATGAGCGCGGCGACCGAGGTGACCGGCTTGGTCATGGAGTAGATCCGCCACAAGGTGTCGCTCTCCACCGGGAGTTCCGCCGCACGGTCGCGCCGGCCGTACGTGGTGAGGTGGGCGACCTGCCCGTGCCGGGAGACGGCGACCAGGAAGCCGGGGAGCCTGCCGTCGTCGACCAGAGCGGCGAAGTGCCGGTCGAGCCGGTCCAGAGCCTCGGGATCGAGGCCGACGGATCCCGGCTCGACTTCCTGTCGCAGATGTCCCATGGCTCTCCTTCGCGGACCGCGGCTCGTGTCCCTCATCGTCCCAAACGGGCTGGTGGCGCGCCGCGCGGGCTTGCCCGGACGGCCCCCACGGTGTCCTTGTGCCCCGGAAGCCTCAGGGCGAGCAGGGTTCCCGCCGAGGAGAAGAGCGCGAGCGCGGTCAGCGGGGCGCCGACGGCGGCGCCGGGCGTCAGAGACATCAGCGTGGCCGCCACCGCGATCCCCAGCGTGGGTCCGATGTTCATCGCCGTCTGCTGCAGTCCGCCCGCCACGCCGGCCGACGCCGCGGGGGCGTGCCGCACGGCGACCGCCGTCGTCGTCACCATCACCGTCACGAAACCGGCACCCAGCAGCAGGAAGCCGCAGGCGACGGGCAGGGCGGTGGACGCCGGTCCGAGCCGGCCCAGGAGCAGGACGCCGAGCGTGAGGACGAGCGCTCCGGCCACGGCGGTCCGCCGCGGGCCGATCCTGCGCATGAGGACGGCGGCGAGGGGAGCCCCGAGCACCATCATCACTCCGGCGGGCAGCGCCCGCAGGCCGGTCTCCTGCGGGTCGAGACCCAGGGTGCGCTGGAGGAAGTAGCTGGCGACGAACAGGGTGCCGAGCAGCGAGGCGGACACGGTCACCAGGATGCCGAGCGCCGCGCCGATGGTCGCCGAGCCGAGGATCTCCGGCGGCACCAAGGGGTTCGCGGCCCGGCGCTGCCGGCGTACGAACGCGGTGCCGGCGGCGGCCACCAGGGCAGCTCCGGCCACCCTCGCCGCAGTCCAGCCGGTTTCGGGTACGGCGACCAGGGTGTGCACCAGGGCGACCAGTGCGACGGTGAGCAGGCAGGCTCCCGGCGCGTCGAGGCCGTCGGCCGCCGGCGGGCGGACCGCTCTCCTCTCCGGATCGGCGGGCGCCCGGACACCGAGCGCGGCCGCGCCCATCGCCAGCGCGGGCGGCACGTTGAGGAAGAAGACGGACCGCCATCCGAAGTGGCCGACCAGCGCGCCGCCGAGCAGCGGACCCGCGGCCGCGGCGATCCCGATGGCGCTCGCCCGCAGCGCGATGGGCGTCCCGAGCCGGTCGGGCGGGTACGCGGCGCGCAGCATGCCGAGCGTGGCCGGTTGCAGCAGCGCGCCGAAGACACCCTGGGCGACCCGCAGCGCGATCACCCAGCCGATCCCGGGCGCGAGACCGATTCCGGCGGACGCCGCCCCGAAGCCCAGGATGCCGAGGGCGAAGATCCGTTGGTGCCCGTAACGGTCGCCGAGGCGTCCCGCGAACACCAGCAGGCCCGCCACCGCGATGAGATACCCGGTGCTGGTCCACTGGACCTGCGCGAACGAGGCGTGCAGGTCGTCCTGGAGCGCGGGCTGCGCGACGGTGAGGACCGTGCCGTCGAGGGCGACGATCACGGCGCCGACGACGCTGCTCGCGAGGGTGATCCGGCGGTGCGCGTTCGCCGGGGTGGTGCGGCGGGCGGCGGACTGCGAACCGGGCACGTTCACCGCTCCTCCGGTCCGAGGTGCGCGTCGAGTGCCGCGTGCAGGAGGGGTACGAAGTCGTGGGCGCCCGTGGTGAGTTTCAGGCTTCCCCAGCCCCACAACTGGGCGATGCCGTGCAGGTTCGCCCACAGGGCACCCGCGAGGATGCGGGCGTCGGCCTCCGGACGCACCCGGCCGACAAGGTCGACCAGCGTCCCGAACAGCGGCAGGCTCGTCTCGCGGAGCCCCAACTCGTTGCTTTCCAGGAGATCGTGACGGAACATCAATTCGTACATGCCACGCTGGGACAGCGCGAAGTCCAGGTAGGTCTTCGCCAGGGTCGTGAGCCGGGCACGGGGGTCGCCCCCGCCGTCACCATCAGCCTCCGTCGTCCGGGCCTGGAGGTCGGTGAAGCCGCGGCGCGCGATGGCGGACAGCAGCTCCAGGTGGGTCGGGAAGTAGCGGCGCGGGGCGCCGTGCGAGACCCCCGCCCGGCGGGCGATCTCCCGCAGCGTCAGCGCCTGCGCGCCCTCCGCGGTCACGAGATCGACTCCGACGTCGATCAGGCGCGTCCGCAGTCCGGTGGTGGTTTCCAGCTCGCTCATAGACACTGTCTACCAGGTGGAAGTAGACACTGTCTACGAGACTGGCCGCACGGTGGGATGACGAGGGGGGCGGGGGAAGACCGCCGGCCCGGAATGACGTACCGGATCCGGAGCGTTGACCCTGATATGACTGAGGAAGCGACCAAGAGCGCGACGCCGGACACGGCGCAGGACGCATTGCTGAAGCTGCTCTCCGAGTACAAGGGCGGGGTGCTCGTCACCCTCAAGAAGGACGGCCGGCCCCAGTTGTCGAACGTCAGCCACTTCTATTACCCCGACGAGGGGGTCATCCGCGTCTCGCTCACCGACGACCGCGCCAAGACCCGCAATCTGCGCCGGGACCCGCGGGCCTCGTACCACGTGACCAGCGCGGACCGGTGGGCGTACACGGTCGTCGAGGGCACGGCCGAGCTGACGCCCGTCGCCGGGGATCCCCACGACGAGACGGTCGAGGAGCTCATCCGGGTCTACCGGGACGTCCTCGGCGAACACCCCGACTGGGACGAATACCGTGCCGCCATGGTCCGCGACGGCCGGCTCGTCCTGCGGCTGCGCGTGGAGCGGGCCTACGGGATTCCCGGGCGCTGAGACGTTCCCCGGCGCCCAGGCCGTGACGCACTGAGTCGGCCCGCCGGACGGCATGCCCGGTGCTCCGGCGGCCGCGGTCGACGAGGGTTCCGCGCACCCCGGCCGTCCCTGAATCCGGCCGGGGTGCGCGGAACCACGACCCAAGGGTGCCGCAGACGCACGGTCTTCGGGCTGGACAGGCCCCGTCCCGGGAGTGGCCCGCTGTCCGGACGGCCCGGTCATCCGGGACGCCCGCACCACCGGCGGGCCTCAGCCGGTCAGGGACTTCCACAGCGTGATCGAGCGGTCCTCGACCGCAACCTGGTCGTTGTGCCCGTGGCCGTCGGCGATGCAGATGATCCGGTATTTCTGCTGGTGGAACACCCAGAACAGGCTCAGCCCGTTGATGCGCTGCATGTCCGGCACGGCGAGGAACTCGTCCACGCGGGAGACGCCGGCCAGCGACTGCCACAGACCGAGCGAACGGTCGCCGCGCTCGATGACGTCGGTGTGCGCGGAGCCGTCGGCGATCGAGATCAGCCGGTAGACCTGCTGCCCCAGGGAGGAGTGGAAGAGCCAGTAGTGGCTCTTCCCGTTCTGGCGCTGCATGTCGGGCACCGGCAGGAAAGCGTCCACCTGCTCGATTCCGTTGAACGAGGCCCAGGCCGAGATCGGCCGGTCGGGCCGGTCGACGGAGCCTGCCGCCTCGGGGTCGAGTCCGGACTCCGCTCCGTCCGCGATCGAGATCAGCCGGTAGACCTGGCGGCCTTCAACGGTGTGGAACAGCCAGTACCGGCTCCGGCCGTTGACGCGCTGCTCGTCCGGCACCGGCAGGATCGCGTCCACCTTCGACACGCCGATGTAGCACGGCCAGGTGGCCAGGGGCCGGTCGGAGCGCTCGACGACGTCCTTGTGCTCGTCGCCGTCGGCGATGGAGATGGTGCGGCAGACCGGTCCGTCGCCACCGGTCCCGTAGGCCCAGTACCAGCTCTTGCCGTTGTCCCGCTGGCGGTCGGGAATCGGGAGGAAGGCGTCGGTCGGCCGGACGGTCTCCGGGAGCTTGTCGGTGAGGCGGCCGTCGCCCAGCAGTCGCAGTGTGGTGAGCGAGGGGACGAAGGCGTAGACCGAGCCCTCGGTGGTGACGAACTGATGGAAGCTCAGCTCGGTCGTCGCGTCGGGGCTCTCGAAGTTGACCTTGCCGGTGAGGCCGACCATCGGGTCGGGGCCGGGCTTCGCGGGGCGGTTCGGCGGGAAGTCGACGTTGTCGATCCACATCTTCTGGATGAACTCGAACTGCTCGACGAGGTCGGACTGGTAGCAGACGAAGACCAGCCCGCGCGGGTGGTCGGGGCCGCCAGGGCCGTCCGAGGCAGGGTCGAAGGGCGCACCGTAGGGGGTGCCGCGGCGGATGATCCGGCGTCGGTCCATGACCGGCTTCTCGGGGAGCGGGCCCGCGCCGGGCTTCTCCTGCAGGCCGTCCCGGGGATTGGTCTTGCGCAGGTGCGAGAAGAGCGGGGTGGTGAACCCCTCCGGGTCGTTGCGGTAGCCGAAGTCGTTGTCCTGGCTCGCGAGGGCGTTGTCGGGCGTGTCGGCGTGCGGACACTTGGCGACGGGAGTGCCCGAGCGCCAACGGCCCACCAGCCGGGCGGCCAGCCATTCGGCGGTCGCCTCGTCCGGCACCACTTTGGCCTTCCTCAGAACCTTCAGCTGCGCGGCGACCTGCGCCCACCAGCCCGGGACGTCCTGAGCGAGCCGGCGCACCACCTGGAAGCTGCCGTTGTCGGCCCACTCCGGCATCTCGTCGTACGGAATCCCGCCGACCCGGTCGTGCCCGACGACGAACTCACCGGGCGGGATCAGCCGGGTGCCCGGGTGGTCCTTGACGTACTCCGGCCGCTCCGGGTCGGGCTCGTCGAAACCGATCACTCCCGGCTCGCTGACCCCGTCCTTGAAACCGAAGTGTTCCTTTCCGCGGCGGGTGCCCGGCAGCGTGGCGCCGTTCTGCTGGAAGACGATCACGATCTTGGCCTGCGCGGCTGCCTCGCGCTGGGCGGTCAACGCGTCCTGGAGCCCGTCGGCGGTGTCGGAGGCGACGGTGATCACGGCGTGCACGGTCTGGCCCTTGCCGTCCCCGAACAGCCAGTTCTCGGGTGAGCTGTCGCCGGTGTCGCCCAGCGAGCGCTTGTGGGACCCCTCCTTGAACGCCTCCAGAGTGCCGCCCTTCCGTACCGAGGGCAGGGGGTCCTTGCCGCCGATGAGGACCTTGAGGCCCTCGTAGGTGAAGCTGACGTTCGTCCAGGTGGCCTTCAGCGCCTTCGGGTCGTCGCCGCCGGTGGCCTGCCTGGCCATGCGGAACGCCGCGTTGAAGGTGGCCACCTGCCTGGTGGTGGAGATCTGGGATGCGAGCCGCTTCACCCAGGTACGAGCCCGCGCGGGGTCCTCGAACTTGAGGAAGAGCAGTGTCATACGGTCCTTCTTGAAGCCCGCGATCACATCGCCCTGGATGTCGTCACTCTCGCGAAGTTTGGGCTCTTCTCTCACGTTTTCTCCTTGACAGACGCATATGCCATGAAATGATCACAGTAATCGAGACGCTACGTCATGTGATCGACGAAGGCGTGGGGGTGTCGCCGGACGGGCCCGTCGGCAGGCATGCGCCGTGACGCAAAATCCCAGTCCTGCACGGGTTCTGACTCGTTCGGCCGCCGGAAGATCACCCGCCCGCCCGGCATCGCGCGACAGCGGACGATCAGGGCATGAACACTGTGAGTAGTCATGTGCTCGCGTCATGTGCTCACGTCATGTGCTCGTCATCGGGTCGGTGACACGGCGCGGCCGCGACGCCACCGCTGCGCGCCCTGCCTCTCTCGCAAGGAGTCCCATGTCCCGTAGGAACCTGCCCGGGCCGTCGTCCAGAAGGATGCGGTCCGCGGCGATCTCCGCGTGTGCCGTCTCCGCGCTGACACTCGCCGTGCTGTCCTCCGGCCCGGCCGTCGCCCACGAGTCCGGCGGTGACGGCCACCCGGCCGGCCGGGCGCAGGCCGACCCGGACGAGGCGAAAGTCATCGGCAAGGAACACGCCGAGGAACACGCCATGACCAGGAAGGCCATCAAGGCCGTCGGCGAGTACCCGCAGTCCACCCGCACCGAGCGACTCAAGGCGCTCGGGGCTTCCCAGGCCAAGGTCAACGCGGACTTCGACGCGATGGATTCCGGCCGGTTCCGGGAGTACTTCCAGTCGCCGGACTTCGCCGCGCACATCGCCATGCTGCCCACCGGCAAGGTGCTGCTGTTCTCCTTCGAGCGCATCGAGAGCAACCCTCAGAAGGAACCCGCCCCGACCGACACCATCGGCAAGGAGAACGCGGGCCGCGCGTACCTGTGGGATCCGGCCAAGGGCACCGGCCCGGGCTCGTTCACCAAAGTCACGCCGCCCGTGATCAACATGCCGGACGGGCTCAACCAGCCCCGGCCCGCGCCGTTCTTCTGTGCCGGTCATTCCTTCCTGCCCAACGGAATGCTCGGCGTCTTCGGCGGCAACCTCGGCGGCAACGGCGGTTCCGGCGCCAAGCTCTCCCTCGTCTTCGACCCGTGGGAGGAGAAGTGGTACCAGAACCAGGACATGGTGGTCGGCCGGTGGTACCCGTCGGTGGTGACCGGCGCGGACGGGCGGCAGCTGATCATGTCCGGCCAGTCGGAGCTCGGCTGGGGCACCCCCACCTCGATCGTCGAGCGCTTCCCCGCCCTGAACAAGCCCGTGCCCACGGCCAAGACGGACAAGCCGGAGGGCTGGGCGCCGGAACTGTTCAAGGCCGACGCCCCGTTCAAGCGTGACTACCCGCACCTCTTCTCGCTGCGTGACGGCAAGATCTACGGCCTGGGCCGGAACCCCGACCAGCAGTGGAAGTTCGACCCCGCCGCCGAGACCCGGACGGACCTGGCACCCCGCCCGGACAACATGCCGCGCAACTACGGGTCCGCCGTGCCGCTACCCGCCGGCTTCAAGGGCCCGGACTCGGTGCTGGTGCTCGGCGGGGACCGGGACGACCCGAACACCTATCAGCTGGTCGGCGGCCAGTGGAGCAAGGAGAAGGCGAGAGCCTTCGGCCGTACCCAGGACGACACCCTGCTCATGCCGGACGCGACCCTGATGACCGTCAACGGCGCCTTCGACATCCGCGACTACGGCAACGGCCCGTACAACCCCAACGCGGATCTGAAGTACCGCCAGATCGAACTGCGCGACGAGAACGGCAACTGGAAGCTCGGCCCGGCCCAGCGGCTGCCGCGCGGCTACCACTCCAACGCCGTGGTGCTTCCGGACGGCCGGGTGATGGTCACCGGTGACGAGCTCCAGCAGCTCGCCAACGACCCCGACGTCAGCGACGACATGAACGGCAGTATCGAGATCTACGAGCCGGCCTACCTCCAGCAGGGCAGCCGCCCCCACCTCGGCACCGTGTTCAACCCGTCCGTCGGATACAACGAGAAGATCACGGTGAGCAGCAACACCGCCGCCGACGTCACCCGCGCAGTCCTGCTGGCACCGACCACCGCGACCCACTCGGTCAACACCAGCCAGCGCCACCTCGACCTGCGGATCAAGAGCCGCAGCGGCAGCTTCCTCGAACTGCAGGCACCCCCGTCCGCCAATGCCGCCCCGCCCGGCTACTACATGCTCTTCCTCCTCAATGAGGAGGGCGTACCCAGCACCGCCGGCTGGGTCCAGCTCAAGCCGGCCTCCGGCGGCCAGACCCGGGGGTCGAGCCTCCGTCCGCAGTAACCGCCCGGCTTTGAGGACCTCCGCTCTTCGGAGGTCCTCAAAGGGCTTCGGCTCCGTCACCGCTCAGAACCCCGGCGAGGCGTGGAAGGGGATCCGATCAGCGATGGGTGCGGCTCGTTTCGAGTGAGGCCGCTGGTCAGGCGGTCACGGCCTCACGCCGAACCGCGTCGCCCGCCGCGTCCCCGCCGAGCCGCTCGGTCGGCACCTTGTGGGTCTCGCGGGCGGTGAGCACGGCGAGCACCGGCGGCACGCACAGCGCCGCGGTGAACAGCGCGACCGAGGACCAGTCGTCGCCGTCGGGACCGGCGATCTGCGCGGCGAAGGTGACGGCGAACCCGGCCACGGCGAAGCCGATCTGGGTGCCTATCGCCGTGCCGGAGAGCCGGACGCGCGTGGAGAACATCTCTCCGTAGAAGGAGGGCCAGACACCGTTCGCGGCGCTGTAGACGACGCCGAAGGCGAGGATGCCGAAGAGCAGGACCAGGGGGTAGGAGCCGGTGGAGATGGCCCACAGGTAGGCGAACATCAGGCCCGCGCTGCCCGCTGCGCCGATCAGGTACACCGGGCGGCGGCCGATGCGGTCGGAGAGCGTGGCCCAGGCGGGAATCGCGCCGAGGGCCACCAGGTTGGCCAGCGCGCCGACCCACAACATCTGTGTCCGGGAGAGGCCGACCGCGTCACTGGTGCCGTAGGCCAGCGCCCACACCGTGAAGATCGTGCTGACCGAGGCGATGAGCGCACCCGCGACCACGCGCAGCACGTCCGCCCAGTGCTCGCGGAACAGCACGGCGAGGGGCAGTCCGACGACTCCTTCGGTCTCCGCCTGCCGGGTGAAGGCCGGAGTCTCCTGGAGCGTGCGGCGGATGACATAGCCGACCCCGGCGACGGCGACGCTCGCCCAGAAGGGCACGCGCCAGCCCCAGGAGAGCAGTTGGTCCTCGGGCATCGTGGCGACCGCCAGGAAGACCAGGGTCGCGATGAGCTGGCCGCCCTGGGTGCCGCTGAGGGTGAAACTGGTGAAGAAGCCGCGCCGTTCCGGCGGTGCGTGCTCCAGCGTCATCGAGTTGGCTCCGGCCTGTTCGCCGGCCGCGGAGATGCCCTGAAGGACGCGGCACAGGACGAGCAGGACCGGGGCGATGCCGCCGACCTGGGCGCGGGTCGGCAGACAGCCGATGAGGAACGTCGACAGCCCCATGAGGATCAGCGTGAAGACCATGATCTTCTTGCGGCCGAGCCGGTCGCCGAAGTGGCCGAGGAAGAGTGCACCGACCGGGCGGGCCGCGTAGGCGACGCCGAAGGTGGCGAGCGACTGGAGGGTCGCGGTGGCCGGGTCGGACTCGTCGAAGAAGACCTTCGGGAAGATGAGGGCCGCGGCGCTGCCGTAGATGAAGAAGTCGTAGTACTCCAGGGCGCTGCCGATCCAGGCGGCCATGGCGGCCTTCCTGGGCTGGCCGGCTGGCGCGTCGAGGGGGGCTGCGGGTTCGGACACGGCTTGCTCCTTCGGGTGACTCCGGGGACGGGAGTGCGGCGGGGCGCGGGGCCGGTGCCGTGACCCCGAGGGGCGGACCGCGGCACCACCGCCGTGCCGGAGAGAGCCCGGACGGCGGTGTGACGGTGGCCGGTCCCCGGCCCCGTGGTTAATTAACCCACTGGATAGTTAGTAGTGGATGGCTACGGATGCTGCGCCCAGGTCACCCGGGTGTCAAGGGGTCGCGCCGAAGGATGTTCCCGTGCTCAGTCCGCCGCGCGGTCCGCGGTCAGATAGGCGATGACCATGTCGCCGAGCATCGAGCGGTAGTGCTCCCGCTGGTCGGGGGCGGTCAGGTCGCGGCCGAACAGGGCGCCGAACGTATGCCGGTTGGAGACGCGGAAGAAGCAGAAGGCGCTGATCATCGCGTGCAGGTCCACGGCGTCGACGTCGGCGGTGAACAGGCCCGACTTCCTCCCGGTCGCCAGGATCCGGCGGATCACGTCGAGCGCGGGCGAGCCGATCCTGCCCAGCGCCTCGGAGTCCGCGATGTGTTCGGCCTCGTGGATGTTCTCGATGCTCACCAGGCGGATGAAGTCGGGGTGCGCCTCATGGTGGTCGAAGGTCAGCTCGGCGAGCCGGCGGATGGCCGCGACCGGGTCCAGGTGCTCGACGTCCAGCTCCTGTTCGGCCTGCCGGATCACCGAGTAGGCGCGCTCCAGGACCGCCGTGAAGAGCTGCTCCTTGCCGCCGAAGTAGTAGTAGATCATCCGCTTCGTGGTGCTGGTGCGGGCGGCGATCTCGTCGACCCGGGCACCCGCGAAACCGGCGCGGGAGAACTCCTGGGTCGCCACGTCGAGAATCTCGGCCTTGGTGCGGGCGGCGTCGCGGATGCGCCCGCCAGGTCGTGCCGGTTCTTCGACGCTGGTCATCGGGTTCCTTCGGGCGAGACGGTCGGTGTCCGCGATTCTAGAAGCAGGGCGGGCCCGGGGGAGATCGCGAGGGCGTCCCCGCGTGCCTTCGCCGGGGCGGCTCTTCCCTTCGGGGAGGCGGCTTGATATGACTAACGAACCAGTTCGTACATTAGTGTCGGCCGGTCGGTCACCGCTTACCCGCCGACCCCACGCCTCCGGAGGCCCGCCGTGTCCCAGACCTCGTACCTCATCGGCCTCATCGGCTCCGGAATCGGCCCCTCCCTCAGCCCCGCCCTGCACCAGCGGGAGGCCGACCGGCAGGGGCTGCGCTGTCTGTACCGGCTGATCGACATCGACACCCTCGGCGTTCCGCCGGAGGCCGTCGGCGATCTCGTACGGGCCGCACGCGACGTCGGCTTCGACGGGCTGAACATCACGCACCCCTGCAAACAGCTCGTCATCCCGCATCTCGACGATCTCGCTCCGCAGGCCGCCGCACTCGGCGCGGTCAACACCGTCGTCTTCGAGGACGGCCGCGCGACGGGACACAACACGGACGTCACCGGTTTCGCGGCCTCCTTCGCGCGCGGACTGCCCGACGTCCCTCTGGAACGGGTCGTCCAGCTCGGCGCGGGCGGCGCGGGGGCGGCCGTCGCCCACGCCGTGCTCACCCTGGGCGCGGGACACGTCACCGTCGTCGACGCCGTGCCCGACCGCGCCGGCTCCCTCGCCACCGCGCTGAACGGCCACTTCGGCGAGGGCCGGGCCGCCGCGGCGGCACCGGACACACTCGCGCCCCTGCTCGCCGGCGCCGACGGCGTCGTGCACGCCACCCCCACCGGCATGGCCGCGCACCCGGGCCTCCCCTTCCCCGCCGCGCTGCTGCGCCCTGGACTGTGGGTGGCCGAAGTGGTCTACCGGCCGCTGGAGACCGAACTGCTGCGCACCGCCCGCGCGGCGGCCTGCGCCACGCTCGACGGCGCCGGAATGGCCGCCTTCCAGGCCGCGGACGCCTTCCGGCTGTTCACGGGGCGCGAGCCCGACACGGCACGGATGCTCGCGGACATCGCCGAGCTGGCCGGCGCCGCGGGTGCCCGGAACTGAGGGCGTCGCGCGGGGGAGGCACTGGGACCTGTCCGACCGGACACGTCCTGGACGAACAGACCGAAGGAGCACCGCCATGCGTACGTCCATCGCCACCGTGTCCCTCAGCGGCTCCCTGACCGAGAAGCTCACCGCCGCCGCCCGGGCGGGCTTCGACGGAGTGGAGATCTTCGAGAACGACCTGCTCGCCAGCCCCCTCACCCCCGAGGAGATCCGGGCCCGCACCGCCGACCTCGGCCTGCGCATCGACCTCTACCAGCCGATGCGCGACATCGAGGCCGTCGCGGAGGAGGAGTTCACCCGCTCTCTGCGCCGGGCACGCCACAAGTTCGAGCTCATGCGCCGCCTCGGTGCCGACACCGTGCTGGTGTGCTCCAGCGTCTCGCCGCACGCCGTGGACGACGACGCGCTCGCGGCGGAGCAACTGCGCCGGCTGGCCGTCCTCGCCGAGGACTTCGGCGTCAAGGTCGCGTACGAGGCGCTCGCCTGGGGCCGGCACGTGAGCACGTACGACCACGCCTGGAGCATCGTCGAGGCGGCCGGACACCCCGCTCTCGGCACCTGCCTGGACAGCTTCCACATCCTCGCCCGCGGATCGGACCCCAAGGGGATCGAGGACATCCCCGGGGACAAGATCTTCTTCCTGCAGCTGGCCGACGCCCCGCTGATGGCGATGGACGTGCTCCAGTGGAGCCGTCACTACCGCTGCTTTCCCGGCCAGGGCGGCTTCGACCTCGCGGGACTGCTCGCCCACGTCCTGCGCGCCGGTTACGACGGGCCCCTGTCCCTAGAGGTCTTCAACGACGTCTTCCGGCAGGCCGAGGCCGGTCCGACCGCCGTCGACGCCCGCCGTTCCCTGCTCGTCCTCCAGGAGACGGTCCGGCCCCTGCTGCGCGAGGCGGCCGGGCTCGCGGCACCGCCCGCTCCCGTCGTGCCGACCGGCGTCGCCTTCGCCGAACTCGTCACACCCGATGTCGTCCCCGTCGCCACGCTCCTCGGCGCCCTCGGTTTCGCCCGTACGTCCCGGCACCGCAGCAAGCCCGTCGACCTCTGGGAACAGGGCGAGGCCCGCGTCCTCGTCAACACCGGACCGGCCGCCCGGCACGGCGGCACCGCTCTCGCCGCGATCGGCCTGGAGTCGCCCGACCCCGCTGCCGCGGCCCGGCGCGCCGAATCCCTCCTCGCTCCCGTCCTGCCGCGCCGCCGCGCCCTGGAGGACGCGCCCCTCGACGCGGTCGCCGCGCCCGACGGCACCGAACTCTTCTTCTGCGCCTCTCCCCGGCCCTCGGCGCCGGCGGAGGGCGGAACTTCCCCCGCCCGCGGCGAACTCCCGATCTGGACGGACGACTTCGAGCCTGTGGAACGGGTGCCCCACGACGAACCCGCCGAGGGGGAGCCGGGCGCCTCCTGCGTGACCCGGATCGACCATCTGGCGCTCACCCAGCCCTGGCACCAGTTCGACGAGGCCGCCCTGTTCCACCGCGCCGTCCTCGGACTGGGCGCCCAGGAGAGCGTCGACGTCGCCGACCCCTACGGCCTGCACCGCAGCCGCGCGGTCACCAACGACGACGGAAGCGTCCGGATCGCCCTCGGCGTCGGCCCCGCGCCCACGGACGACGGCGCCCGTCCCCAGCACATCGCCCTCGCCACCCATGACGTGATCCAGGCCGCCCGGCGCTTTCGCGCGGCCGGCGGCCTGCTGCTGGCGGTACCCGCCAACTACTACGACGACCTGGCCGCCCGGTACGGGCTCGGCGACGAGGAGCTGGCGGTGTACCGCGAGTTCGGCATTCTCTACGACCGCGACGGGGAAGGGGAGTTCCGGCACTGCTACACGCGGACCGTCGGCCGTGTCTTCTTCGAACTCGTCCAGCGGGACGGCGGATACCGGGGGTACGGAGCGCAGAACGCCCCGGTGCGCCTCGCCGCGCAGCGCGCGGAGGGGCGGCCGGGGCGCTGAGCCGACCGGGCCCGGAGGACAAGCCCTAGAGGTCGAACTCGTGCGGCGGCAGGTCCAGCGTGAAGCACGCCTCACGCACGACGGCCTGCTCGGTCTTGTCGAAGTCGCCGTCGGCGCCGCCGATGACGATGCCGATCTGGATGACCGCGCGCGCCTCGGCGGGCTTCTTCTTCGCCTTGGCGATCTCCTGCAGAACGCTGACCTTGCCGAAGGCGAAGTCGGCCGTCAGCTTGTTCAGGTTGTCGTCGAAACGGCGCTGCAGGTCCGTGGCGTCGAAGTTCTGGAGGACCTCGTTCGTGGCGATGAGCTGGGCCACGCGCTGCCGCTCGGACGGGTCGATCGTGCCGTCCGCCGCCGCGACCAGGGCGCACATCGCCATGCTCGCGTCGCGGAAGGCGCCGCTCTTGAGATCGTTCTTCTTCGCCACGAGCTGGGTCTGCATCGTCGACGCGGACTCCTTGATGCGGTCCCACAGGGCCATGAGAACTCCATAGGTGGTCAAGAGCCCGGTCCGCCCGAGCGGGCGGACCGGAGGACTCTTCGGTTTCTACAGCGGCACCGTGGAAACTAGTGGACCGTGACGGAAGTTCCCGGTTGATTCCAGGCGGCGATCACGGGATCGCCGTGCTCGGTGGAGAGCCTGCTGACGGTCCCGGTCGAGAGCTGGAACAGCCGCCCCGACTCGGGCGGCAGCCCCAGCCGCCGGGCCGTGAGCACCCGCAGGAAGTGCGCGTGCGCCACCAGCACCACGTCACCGGGGTGGTTGCAGAGCGCGGCGTCCACCCGGGAGAGCACCCGGTCGGCTCGCACGCCCACCTCGCGAGGCGATTCGCCGGGGTGGCCGTCCGGGCCGGGCGGCACCCCGTCGTCCCACAGCACCCAGCCGGGCCGGGCCCGGTGGATGGCGATGGTGGTGATTCCCTCGTAGCCGCCGTAGTCCCACTCGTGCAGATCGGGGTCGGTCCGCGCGCCGGACAGACCCGCGAGCTCGGCTGTCCGGACCGCGCGGCCGAGGGGACTGGTGAGGACCTGGGCGAAGGACCGCCCGGCGAAGAACGGCGCGAGGGACTCGGCCTGCTCCTCGCCGTGCCGGGTGAGCGGAAGGTCGGTCCAGCTGGTGTGCTGTCCCGTCAGCGTCCACTCGGTCTCCCCGTGGCGGACCAGGATGAGATCGCCCATGGTCCCTCCTACTTCGCCGACTCGACGGCGTGGCCGCCGAACTGGTTGCGCAGCGCCGCGATCATCTTCATCTGCGGCGAGTCGTCCTGGCGGGACGCGAAGCGGGCGAAGAGGGACGCCGTGATGGCGGGCAGCGGAACGGCGTTGTCGATGGCCGCCTCGACGGTCCAGCGGCCCTCGCCCGAGTCCTCCGCGTGGCCGCGCAGCTTGTCCAGGTGCTCGTCGCCGTCCAGGGCGTTGACCGCGAGGTCGAGCAGCCAGGAACGGATGACCGTGCCCTCCTGCCAAGAGCGGAACACCTCTCGTACGTCGGTGACCGAGTCGACCTTCTCCAGGAGCTCCCAGCCCTCGGCGTACGCCTGCATCATGGCGTACTCGATGCCGTTGTGGACCATCTTGGAGAAGTGGCCCGCGCCCACCTTGCCGGCGTGAACGAAGCCGAAGTCGCCCTCCGGCTTGAGCGCGTCGAAGACCGGCCGCACCTTCTCGATGTTCTCGGCGTCGCCGCCGACCATCAGCGCGTAGCCGTTCTCCAGGCCCCACACACCGCCCGAGACACCGGCGTCGACGAAGCCGATGCCCTTGGCCGCCAGCTCCTCGGCGTGCTTCTCGTCGTCCGTCCAGCGGGAGTTGCCGCCGTCCACGACGGTGTCGCCGGCCTCCAGCAGGCCGCCGAGTTCATCGATGACGGACTGGGTGGGAGCGCCCGCCGGCACCATCACCCAGACCACGCGGGGCCCTTCGAGCTTGCCGACGAGTTCGGCGAGGCTGTGCACGTCGGCGAGGTCCGGATTGCGGTCGTAGCCGATGACGGTGTGTCCCGCGCGGCGTATCCGCTCGCGCATGTTGCCGCCCATCTTGCCGAGACCGATGAGTCCGAGCTGCATTGTCAGTTCTCTACTTTCGGAGGTTGCGGTAAGCGGCCACGAGAGCGGCCGTGGAGGGGTCGAGACCGGGCACGTCGGCGCCTTCGGTGAGGGCGGGCTCGACGCGCTTGGCGAGCACCTTGCCGAGTTCGACGCCCCACTGGTCGAAGGAGTCGATGTTCCAGATCGCGCCCTGGACGAACACCTTGTGCTCGTAGAGGGCGATGAGCTGGCCCAGGACCGAGGGGGTCAGTTCGGCGGCGAGGATCGTGGTGGTGGGGTGGTTGCCCTCGAACGTCTTGTGCGGCACCAGTTCCTCGGGCACGCCCTCGGCGCGGACCTCGTCCGGGGTCTTGCCGAAGGCCAGCGCCTGCGTCTGCGCGAAGAAGTTCGCCATCAGCAGGTCGTGCTGGGCCGCGAGTTCGTCGCTCAGTTCACCGACCGGGTTGGCGAAGCCGATGAAGTCGGCGGGGATCAGCTTCGTGCCCTGGTGGATCAACTGGTAGTAGGCGTGCTGGCCGTTGGTGCCGGGCGTGCCCCACACCACCGGTCCCGTCTGCCACTCCACCGGATTGCCGTCACGGTCCACCGACTTGCCGTTGGACTCCATGTCGAGCTGCTGGAGATAGGCCGTGAACTTCGACAGGTAGTGCGAGTACGGCAGCACGGCGTGCGACTGCGCGTCGTGGAAGTTGCCGTACCAGACCCCCAACAGACCCAGCAGCAACGGCACGTTGGCCTCCGCCGGGGCCGTGCGGAAGTGCTCGTCGACCAGGTGGAACCCGTCGAGCATCTCGCGGAACCGCTCCGGACCGATCGCGATCATCAGCGACAGACCGATCGCCGAGTCGTACGAGTACCGCCCGCCGACCCAGTCCCAGAACTCGAACATGTTCGCCGTGTCGATGCCGAAGTCCGACACCTTCTCCGCGTTCGTCGACAGCGCCACGAAGTGCTTCGCCACCGCCTCCTGACCGGCCTTCAGACCGGTCAGGAGCCAGTCACGCGCCGAGGTGGCGTTGGTGATCGTCTCGATCGTGGTGAACGTCTTCGAGGCGATGACGAACAGCGTCTCGGCCGGGTCCAGGTCCCGCACGGCCTCGTGCAGGTCCGCGCCGTCCACGTTGGACACGAACCGCACGCTCAGCGAGCGGTCGGTGAACGAGCGCAGCACCTCGTAGGCCATCGCCGGACCCAGGTCGGAGCCGCCGATGCCGATGTTGACGACGTTCTTGATGCGCCTGCCGGTGTGCCCGGTCCACTCACCGGAGCGGACCCGCCCGGCGAAGTCCGCCATCTTGTCCAGGACCGCGTGCACGGCCGGCACGACGTTCTCCCCGTCGACCTCGACCACCGCGTCCCGCGGCGCCCGCAGCGCCGTGTGCAGCACCGCCCGGTCCTCGGTCACGTTGATCTTCTCGCCCCGGAACATCGCGTCCCGCAGCCCGAACACGTCCGTGGCCACGGCGAGTTCCTGGAGCAGGGCCAGGGTCTCGTCGGTGATCAGGTGCTTGGAGTAGTCGATGCGCAGGTCGCCGACCTGGACGACATAGCGCTCGGCGCGCGCGGGGTCGGCGGCGAACAGGGCACGCAGCCGCGGGTGGAGCAGCGCGGTCGCGCGGTGGTCCTCCAGGGCCACCCACTCAGGACGCCGGGTGGGCTTGGGGTAGTCAGACACGAGGGCTCTCCTTGGGGGCCTCGCCGCGCAGGGCGATGGCGTACATCTCGTCCGCGTCGAGGCGGCGCAGTTCCTCGGCGATCAACTGGGAGGTGGTGCGCACCTTGAGCGCCAGGGTGCGGGAAGGCTGACCGGGCAGGGACAGGGTCGCGAGCGGGCCCTCGGGGCGGTCGATGACGATCTCGCCGTTCTCCGTGCCCAGCCGGACGGCGGTCACCACGGGGCCCGCGGTCTCGACACGCTCGGTCCTGACCTGGAGGCGGGCCTCCAGCCAGCGGGCCAGCAGTTCGGCGCTCGGGTTCTGCGCCTCGCTCTCGACGGTCGCCGAGATCACCTTCGTACGGGCCTGGTCGAGGGCCGCCGCCAGCATGGAGCGCCAGGGGGTGAGCCGGGTCCACGCCAGGTCGGTGTCGCCCGGCGCGTACGAGGCGGCGCGGGCGTCCAGCGCCTGGAGCGGTGTCTCGACGGCGTACATGTCGGTGATCCTGCGCTGGGCGAGGGCGCCCAGCGGGTCCTTGACCGGGATCTCGGGCGCGTCCACCGGCCACCAGACGACGACGGGGGCGTCCGGCAGCAGCAGCGGCAGGACCACCGAGTCGGCGTGGTCCGAGACCTCGCCGTACGTCCGCAGGACGACCGTCTCGCCGGTGCCCGCGTCGGAGCCGACGCGCACCTCGGCGTCCAGACGGGAGTTGGTGCGGTCGCGCGGGGTGCGGGCGACGCGCTTGATGACGACCAGGGTGCGCGAGGGGTGCTCGCGGGAGGCCTCCTCGGCCGCCTTGATGGAGTCGTACGCGTTCTCCTCGTCGGTGACGATGACCATCGTCAGGACCATGCCCACGGCGGGGGTGCCGATGGCCCGGCGCCCCCGTACGAGTGCCTTGTTGATCTTGCTTGCCGTGGTGTCGGTCAGGTCGATCTTCATGGCCTGCGCCAGCTCCGTCCGTCTCGTGCGAGCATCTCGTCGGCTTCCTCCGGACCCCAGCTGCCCGAGGGGTACTGCGCGGGCGTGCCGTGGCTCTCCCAGTACCCCTCGATCGGGTCGAGGATCTTCCAGGACTCTTCCACCTCCTGGTGACGGGGGAAGAGATTGGCGTCGCCGAGCAGGACATCCAGGATCAGCCGTTCGTACGCCTCCGGGCTGGACTCGGTGAACGACTCGCCGTACGCGAAGTCCATGGTGACGTCCCGGATCTCCATGGACGTACCCGGCACCTTCGATCCGAAGCGCACGGTCATGCCCTCGTCGGGCTGGACGCGGATGACGATCGCGTTGGCGCCGAGTTCCTCGGTGGCCGTGGAGTCGAACGGGGAGTGCGGGGCGCGCTGGAAGACCACCGCGATCTCCGTGACGCGCCGGCCGAGACGCTTGCCGGTCCTGAGGTAGAACGGGACGCCCGCCCAACGGCGGTTGTCCACCTGGAGCTTGACGGCCGCGTAGGTGTCGGTCGTCGACCGGGGGTCGATGCCGTCCTCCTGGAGGTAGCCGCGCACCCTCTCGCCGCCCTGCCAGCTCGCCGCGTACTGGCCGCGCACGGTGTGCTCGCCCAGGTTCTGGGGCAGCTTCACGGCCCTGAGGACCTTGAGCTTCTCGGCGAGCAGCGACTCGGCGTCGAAGGCGGCGGGTTCCTCCATGGCGGTCAGCGCCATGAGCTGGAGCAGGTGATTCTGGATCACGTCCCGGGCGGAGCCGATGCCGTCGTAGTAGCCGGCCCGGCCGCCGATACCGATGTCCTCGGCCATCGTGATCTGGACGTGGTCGACGTACGACCGGTTCCAGACGGGCTCGTACATCTGGTTGGCGAAGCGGAGCGCCAGGATGTTCTGGACGGTCTCCTTGCCGAGGTAGTGGTCGATCCGGAACACCTGGTCCGGGTCGAACACCTCGTGCACGATCCGGTTCAGCTCGCGGGCGCTCACCAGGTCGTGGCCGAACGGCTTCTCGATGACCGCGCGCCGCCAGGACCCCTCGGGAGCGCTCGCCAGCCCGTGCTTCTTGAGCTGCTGGACCACCTTCGGGAAGAACTTCGGCGGTACGGAGAGGTAGAACGCGTAGTTGCCGCTGGTGCCCCGGGAGGCGTCCAGCTCGTCGACGGCCGCGCGCAGCTGCTTGAACGCCGTGTCGTCGTCGAAGTCGCCGGGGACGAACCGCATGCCCTCGGCGAGCTGCTGCCAGACCTCCTCGCGGAACTCGGTCCGCGCGTGCTCGCGCACCGAGTCGTGCACCACCTGGGCGAAGTCCTGGTCCGCCCACTCACGGCGGGCGAACCCGAGGAGCGAGAAGCCCGGCGGCAGCAGACCCCGGTTGGCGAGGTCGTACACGGCCGGCATCAGCTTCTTGCGGGACAGGTCGCCGGTGACGCCGAAGATGACCAGACCGGAGGGGCCCGCGATCCGGGGGAGCCGGCGGTCGCGCGGGTCGCGCAGCGGGTTGTCCCAGTCGGCCGCCGGGACGCCGAGCGCCTCGGCGAGAGCCTCGGCCGCCGGGACGCCCAGCGCGTCCGCGAGGGCCTCGGGCGTCAGGCCGCCCTGTTCCACGGCCGCGTCACCGGATCCCTGCGACGCGGTGGCCGCATCCTGCGGCTCGCTGCCGGAAAGCGCCTCACCCTTGGTCATTCCCCTTCAACTCCCTTACCCCGCAGGGAGGCCGCCACGGCGTCGAGAAGGTCCTCCCAGGCCGCCTCGAACTTCGCGACGCCCTCGTCCTCCAGCTGTCCGACGACCTCGTCGTAGGAGATGCCGAGCGCCTCGACCGCGGCCAGGTCGGCGCGGGCCCGGTCGTAGTCGCCGGTCACCGTGTCGCCGTGGATGTCGCCGTGGTCGGCGGTGGCGTTCAGCGTGCCCTCCGGCATGGTGTTGACCGTGCCGGGCGCCACCAGTTCGTCGACGTACAGGGTGTCCTTGTACGCGGGGTCCTTGACGCCGGTGGAGGCCCACAGCGGACGCTGCTTCTGCGCGCCGGAGGCGGCGAGCGCCGTCCAGCGGGCGTCGCCCTCCGCCGTGCCGTCGGCGGTGCCGAACACCGTCTCGTACGCCTCGTAGGCCAGACGGGCGTTGGCGAGCGCCGCCCTGCCCTTGAGCGCGAGGGCGTCGTCCGTGCCGTTCTTCGCGAGCCGCTTGTCGATCTCGCTGTCGACGCGGGAGACGAAGAAGGAGGCGACGGAGTGGATGCCGGCGAGGTCGATGCCCGCGGCCTTCGCCCGCTCCAGGCCGGCGAGGTAGGCGTCCATGACCTCGCGGTAGCGCTCCAGCGAGAAGATCAGCGTGACGTTGACGCTGATGCCGAGGCCGATGACCTCGGTGATCGCCGGGAGCCCGGCCTTCGTCGCCGGGATCTTGATCATCACGTTCGGGCGGTCGACCAGCCAGGAGAGCTGG
Source organism: Streptomyces sp. NBC_00386 (assembly GCF_036063235.1). NCBI lineage: Bacteria > Bacillati > Actinomycetota > Actinomycetes > Kitasatosporales > Streptomycetaceae > Streptomyces > Streptomyces sp. NBC_00386. The sequence continues at coordinate 1,897,296 of NZ_CP107950.1, read as the reverse complement.
CGGGCCTCGGCGACGGTCGCGGCGGTGTTGTGCGCCAGCCGGGGGTCGACCTCGATGGAGACCCGGCCGTCACGGCCCTCGGTCGCCTCGGACACCGGGCGCAGGATGTCCGCGGCGGCGCGCACGTCCGCGGTCGTCATCATGCGGACGGCCTCGTCGACCGTCACCCCGCGTACGGCGAGGTCGGCGAGCTGCTGCTCGTACCCCTCGCCGGAGCCGATGGCGGCCTGGAAGATGGACGGGTTGGTGGTCACGCCCACCACGTGCCGCGTGGCGACGAGTTCGGCCAGGTTGCCGGACTCGATGCGCTTGCGGGAGAGGTCGTCGAGCCAGATGGAGACGCCTTCGCCGGAGAGGAGCTCAAGAGGTGCCGCGGTCGCGGTCGTTTCGGTCACAGTGATCATCTTCCTTCGTGTGAACGGATCAACCGCGCAGGGCGGCAGGGCCAGTCGTCGAATCGAGCACGGCCCGCGCGGTGGCGGCGACGTTCTCGGGGGTGAAGCCGAACTCGGCGAACAGCGTCCCGGCGTCGGCCGAGGCGCCGAAGTGCTCCAGCGAGACAATGCGTCCGGCGTCACCGACGTACCGGTACCAGGTCAGGCCGATTCCGGCCTCGACCGCAACGCGGGCCTTCACGGACGGCGGAAGGACACGGGCCCGGTACTCGGGGGACTGCTCCTCGAACCACTCGACGGACGGCATCGACACCACGCGGGTGCCGACCCCCTCGGCCTCCAGGAGCTCGCGCGCCGCGACGGCGAGCCGCACCTCGGAGCCGGTCGCTATGAGGATGAGGTCCGGGGTCCCGGTGGAGGAGTCCTGCAGGACGTAACCGCCGCGCGCCGCGTCGGCGTCGGCCGGGTAGGTCGGCACGCCCTGACGGGTGAGGGCCAGACCGTGCGGGGCCGGGTTCGTGGCGTGCCGTTTGAGGATCTCGGCCCAGACGATCGCGGTCTCGTTGGCGTCGGCCGGGCGGACGATGTTCAGGCCGGGGATGGCGCGCAGCGAGGCGAGGTGCTCGACCGGCTGGTGGGTGGGACCGTCCTCGCCGAGGCCGATCGAGTCGTGCGTCCACACGTACGTCACCGGGAGCTGCATCAGCGCGGACAGCCGGACGGCGTTGCGCATGTAGTCGGAGAACACCAGGAAGGTGCCGCCGTAGATACGGGTGTTGCCGTGCAGCGCGATGCCGTTCATCTCGGCGGCCATGGAGTGCTCGCGGATGCCGAAGTGGATCGTGCGGCCGTACGGGTCGGCCTCCGGCAGCGGGTTGCCCTTCGGCAGGAACGAGGACGCCTTGTCGATGGTGGTGTTGTTCGAGCCGGCCAGGTCGGCGGAGCCGCCCCACAGTTCGGGGAGCACCGCGCCGAGCGCCTGGAGGACCGTGCCGGAGGCGGCGCGGGTGGCGACACTCTTGCCCTCCTCGAACACCGGCAGCGCGCTCTCCCAGCCCTCGGGAAGCTGTCCGGCGACGATCCGGTCGAAGAGCTTCGCGTTCTCGGGCCGCTCGGTGCGCCACGCGCCGATCCGCTTGTCCCAGTCGGCGTGCGCCTCGGCGCCCCGGTCCAGGGCCTGGCGGGCGTGGGCCAGCACGTCGGCGTCGACCTGGAAGGCCTGTTCCGGGTCGAAGCCCAGGATCCGCTTGGTGGCGGCGATCTCCTCGGCGCCCAGCGCCGAGCCGTGCGAGGCCTCGGTGTTCCGCGCGTTCGGGGCGGGCCAGGCGATGACCGTGCGCATCGCGATGATGGACGGGCGTCCTGTCTCGGCCTGCGCGTCCTTGAGCGCCGTGTACAGGGCGCGCACGTCGATGTCGCCGTCGGGGGCGGGCTCGATGCGCTGCACGTGCCAGCCGTACGACTCGTAGCGCTTCAGCACGTCCTCGGAGAAGGCCGTCGCCGTGTCGCCCTCGATGGAGATGTGGTTGTCGTCGTAGAGGAAGACGAGGTTGCCGAGCTTCTGGTGGCCGGCGAGCGAGGAGGCCTCCGCCGAGATGCCCTCCTCCAGGTCGCCGTCGGAGACGATCGCCCAGATGGTGTGGTCGAACGGGGACTCGCCCTCGGGGGCCTCCGGGTCGAACAGACCGCGCTCGTAGCGGGCGGCCATCGCCATGCCCACCGCGTTGGCGGCACCCTGGCCGAGCGGACCGGTCGTGGTCTCCACGCCCGCGGTGTGTCCGTACTCGGGGTGGCCGGGCGTCTTGGACCCGTGGGTGCGGAACGCCTTCAGATCGTCGAGGCCGAGTTCATAACCTGACAGGAAGAGCTGGGTGTAGAGGGTCAGCGAGGTGTGGCCGGGGGACAGGACGAAGCGGTCGCGGCCGGTCCACTCCGGGTCGGCCGGGTCGTGACGCATCACCTTCTGAAAGAGCGTGTACGCCGCCGGGGCCAGGCTCATCGCGGTTCCGGGGTGACCGTTGCCGACCTTCTGCACGGCGTCGGCGGCCAGAAGGCGGGCGGTGTCGACGGCTCGGCGGTCGAGCCCGGTCCAGGTGAAGCCGTCGGAGCTCTGCGTACTCATCTTCAAGAAGTCCTTACGACATGGGCTGCAACGCGGTCTGTGCGTTCAAACCTAAAAGTCAGACTTTTGCTGGGGAAGGTGCCCGCGTGTCAGCCTTCGGTGAAAATGGGACACGTGGAGCCGTGGCGAGCCGACGCGAGAAGGACATGAACGACAGAACCACCCAAGGCGGCACCGGCGGTACGGGCGGCCGGGACGGGATCAGGACCTTTCCGTTTCCGGCCGATCTGAGCCTGTCCGGCGTGGGCATGCAGGTCGGCGCGATGGGGGCCGGGCGCACCTGGCACGCGGACGCCCCGCTGGAACGCGTGCACCGCATCGACTTCCACGTCGTGATGCTCTTCCACGAGGGGCCGGTGCGGCACATGATCGACTTCGCGGAGTACGAGGCCCGCGCGGGTGACATCCTGTGGATCAGGCCCGGACAGGTGCACCGCTTCTCCAGTACCGACCCGTACCGCGGCACCGTCCTGACCATGCAGCCCGGATTCCTGCCCCGCGCGACCGTCGAGGCGACCGGCCTCTACCGCTACGACCTGCCCCCGCTGCTGCGTCCCGACGCCGCCCGGCTGGCCGCACTGGAACACGCGCTGACCCAGCTGGAGCGCGAGTACGTCGACACGACCACGCTGCCGCTCAGCCTGCACACCGCGGTGCTGCGGCACTCGCTCACCGCGTTCCTGCTGCGCCTCGCCCACCTCGCGGCGAGTTCCGCCGAGGCGGCCCACGAGCACACGGACACCACGTTCACCCGTTTCCGGGACGCGGTCGAGAAGGACTTCGCCGTCAACCACAGCGTCAGCGCGTACGCCGACGCCCTCGGGTACTCGCGCCGGACCCTGGTGCGCGCGGTGCGGGCCGCCACCGGCGAGACGCCCAAGGGGTTCATCGACAAGCGGGTCGTCCTGGAGGCCAAACGGCTCCTGGCCCACACGGACATGCCGATCGGGCGCATCGGGGCCGCCGTCGGCTTCCCCGACGCGGCCAACTTCTCGAAGTTCTTCCATCAGCACACCGGGGCGACCCCGGTGGCCTTCCGGACCGAACTGCGCTGAGCGGGACGGACCTGGTGGGTCCGCCCCGCTCGGCCGGGCTGTTCTATGGGTGACTACGGGTGGTTACGGGTGACTGCCCGTCGGTCCGCCTGCCGGTCTATGGTCAGTGACCGAAGTCGAACCAGTTGACGTTCACGAAGTCCGCGGGCTGGCCGCTGGTGAAGGTCAGATAGACGTCGTGGGTTCCGGTCACGGAGCTCATGTTCGCGGGCACGGTCCTCCAGGACTGCCAGCCGCCGGTGTTGGCCAGCGCGAAGCTGGCGACCGGTGTGCTCGTACGGCTGTCGAGGCGCACCTCGATCAGGCCGCTGACGCCGCCCGCCGCGCCGCTCGCGACCCGGCCGTGGAACTGGGTGGCCGCCGAGGAGCCGAAGTTGACACCCTTGTAGACCGCGTAGTCGCCGTTCGCGATCGTGCCGATGTCCTGGCCGCCGCCGGTGTCCGTGGTGGTCTCGCTGACGACGCCGCTCTGGCTGTCGTACGACTCGGCCTGGATGGCGCTGTAGGCGTCACGGTTGCCGGTGGGCGGCGGAGTGGTGCCGCCACCGCCGCCGGCCGACTGGAGCACCTGGACGTAGTCGACGACGAGCGGGTGACCGGGCTCCGTGCCGCTGTCGGGGCCGCCGCCGAAGGCGCCGGGGAAGCCGCCGCCCATCGCGACGTTCAGGATGATGAAGTAGCCGTGGTTCGTGGCGTTCGCCCAGGTGGTCGCGTCGACCTGGTTCGCCTTCACCGTGTGGAAGTTGACGCCGTCGAGGTAGAAGCGGACCTCCTCGGGGCTCGTCGACCTGTCCCACTCCATCGCGTAGGTGTGGAAGCCGGCCTGGCAGGTCGTCCCGGTACAGGGCGTGTTGTTGCCGATGCCGCTGGTCTCGTTGCACGGGCCGCCCGGGCTGGTGCCGCAGTGCATCGTGGCCCACTCGGTGTTGAGGCCCTGGACGTTCTCCATGATGTCCAGTTCGCCGACGCCCGGCCAGTTCTGGTAGTTGCCGCGGTAGGGCGCGCCCAGCGCCCAGAAGGCGGGCCAGTAGCCCTTGGCGGCGGCGCCGGTCACGTTCGGCATCTGCAGCCGTGACTCGATGCGCAGCTTGCCCCCGGCGGCGGGCTGGAAGTCGGTGCGCTTGGTCTCGATGCGGCCCGAGGTCCAGTTGCCCGAGGCGTCACGGCGCGGGGTGATGAGCAGGTTGCCGCTGCCGTCCAGGGCCACGTTGCTGGTGCTGGAGGTCATCGTCTCGACCTCGCCGGTACCGAAGTTGGCCGGCCCGCCGGGGTAGCTGGTGCCCGTCGTGTACTGCCAGTTGGTGGTGTTGACACCGCTCCCGGCGGTCCCGGTGAAGTCGTCGACGAAGACCTGGGACCAGCCGGTGGGGGGAGTGGGAGCGGACGCGTTGGCGGGGAGGGTGGCCGCGGTCGCGGCGGCCGCCGCCAGGCTCAGCGTGCCGAGCACGGCGATGAGCACGCGCCGGACGGAGCCGCGTCTGGGTGTGCCGGAAGTTTCACTCATGGGTGCCTCTTCGCGTACGGAGTGTGGGGTGCGCGGGTGGGGGAGGGAGCGCTCCCATGACTGTTGAGAGCGCTCTCAAAAAAGCTGCGCGGCCAATGTGCTCTCTGTCACTCCAGTCGTCAAGAGGTGAAGCCGAGAAAGTCCTTTCGCCGTAAGGGAGTTCACGCCGTGAAGGAAGGCATAAGGCCCGATGGACCTGCCACGAAGGGCAGTTGAAGTCCGTCCATCGGGTGCGGCCCTCAAAGAGCGCTGCCGGCCTTCCAGTCGGCCCATGACAGGTTCCAGCCGTTCAGGCCGTTCGACGCTTCGACGGTCCGCTCGCCCGAGTTCTCGACGACCACCACGTCGCCGAGCATCGAGCTCTCGTAGAACCGGTAGCCCGGCACGGAGCTGTCGTTCGCGCCCTTCGTGTCATGGAGGCCGACGCAGCCGTGGCTGGTGTTGCTGCCGCCGAAGACCGAGGCCGCGGCCCAGTAGTTGCCGTGGATGAAGGTGCCCGAGGTGGTCAGGCGCTGGGCGTGGGGCACGTCCGCGATGTCGTACTCGTCGCCGAGCCCGACCGTCGAGGACTCCATCCGGGTCTCCTTGAACCGCTCGCTGATCACCATGATCCCGGACCACGTGGTGTGGTCCGCGGCGCCGCCGCTGACCGGGTAGTCGGTGAGGGTGCTCCCGTCCCGTTCGACCGTCATGGTCTTCTTCGCGAGGTCGACGGTGCTCACCTGGCGGCGGCCGATGTGGAAGGTGACGTCCTTGGACTGGACGCCGTAGACGCCGTCCGTGCCCTCGACGTCCTTGAGGCGCAGGCTCAGCGTGATCTTCGTGCCCGCCGCCCAGTACCGCGCGGGACGGAAGTCGAGCCGGGTGTTCCCGAACCAGTGACCGACCACCTCGACCGCGGGCTCCGCCGTCACCGTGATGGCCTTTTCCACGGCGGCCCGGTCCGTCACCGCCTGGGTGAAGTTGATCGACACGGGCATGCCGACGCCGGACGTCGAATTCGCCTCGGGCGTGAAATAGCCGGCGAACGTCTCGCCCGGGGACTTCGTGACGAACGTCGCGGTGTGCTCCGCGGCACCCGCCGCTTTCGCCGTGACCGTGTATTTGGTGCCCGAGTACGGATTCCTGGAGGAGGTCCAGCGCGTACGGTCGTCGTCGAAGGATCCGGCCAGAGTGGAACCGTCGTTGCCGGAGACCTCGACCGACGACAGCGTGCCGTCCGCCACGGAGACCACGACCGGAGCGGTGAAGCCGGCCCTCTTCGTGCCGTCGGCGGGGGAGACGGTGACCGTCGGCGTCTTCACCTGCGTCTTCGCCTTCACCCCGGCCCCGGTGGCACCGGTCGCCGTCGCGTCCTTCCCGTCGGTGGCGCCCGCCGGACCGCCACACCCGCTCAGCGCGAGGGCCGGCACGGCGGCACCGAAGGCCGCGAGAATTCCGCGCCGTGACCAGGCCGGACGTCCCGGACGCCGGCGTACCCGCCCCGGGTCCCGCGGTGCGGACTCGGGCCGGTTCGATATCTCAGGGACGCCCACGGAACGCCTTTCCTCGGTTCTCTCGCTCACCACCACTGCGGGTGCATCCTGCGGGACTTTCCTGGGTTGATTCTTTGAATCCGGCTGCCCCAGCCTGAGATTCCCGTGAAGACGTGCGGAGGGACGGCCTGAATCCGCGGTTGCCGGGCCACTCCGAATTGTGAACAGAGTATGAAGAGCCCTGCCCGATCGCTGAGTTCTCCATGAGATCCTCTTCCGGGAGTTCTCTCGGGAGCCCTTTCTGGACTCCGCGACACAGGAGTGAAGGAGAAGTCCCGCTTGCCGGACCCGCGACAACCCACGCCGGAGGCATCCGTGAACCCAGCCCGTGAGCGGCACGCCGTGGCCATCGTCGGAGTGGGCGCCGCCGGCACCCTCACCGCCGTCCAGCTGTGCGAGACGGCGACCCGCCGACGTACCCCGCTCGACCTCTTCCTGGTCGACCCCGCCCCCGAAGCCGGGCGGGGCAGCGCCTACGCCACCGCCGATCCCCGGCACCGGCTGAACGTGCCCGCAGGCGGAATGAGCTGCTATCCCGACGACCCCGGCCACTTCACCCGATGGCTGTGCCGGCACGGCGAACCCACCGTCAGAGGAACCGACTTCGCCACCCGCTACCGGTACGGCGCCTATCTCGCCGACACCCTGGCCCGGGCGATCGTGCACGCCCACGGCACGGTCGCCGTGCACCGGCTGCGGACCAGGGCCGAGGCCTGCGCCCCCGACCCGGACGGGGGCCTGGAGCTCCGGCTCGCCGACGGGCACAGCCTGGCGGCCGACAGCGTGGTCCTCGCCACGGGACCGGCCGCCACGACGGGTGCCTGGGCCCCGCCACGGCTCCGTACCTCCGAACGGTTCATCGGCTCGCCCTGGGCGCCCGGCGCCCTCGACGGACCGCTCGCCGAACCGGCCGTCCGCGCGCGGGAGGGCGTGAGCGACGACGTCCTGCTCGTGGGCACCGGACTCACGGCGGTCGACCTCGCGCTCAGCCTCGACCGTCCCGGACGCACCGTGCACGCCCTCTCCCGGACCGGTCTGCTGCCACAGCCGCACGCGCTGAGCCCCGCACCGGCGATGGCCGCGCCCGAAGGGCTCGACGCGCCGACCCTGCGCACGCTGCGCCGGGCCGTCTACCGCCACATAGGCCGCGCCGTGCGCGCCCACGGCGACTGGCGCCCCGCGCTCGACAGCCTGCGCCCGCACACCGCGCGCCTGTGGCGCAGTCTCACACCCGAGGAACGCGCCGCCTTCCTGCGGAGCGAGGGCGCGCTCTGGAACACCCACCGGCACCGGATGGCACCGGCGACGGCCGAGTCGCTGGACCGCGCCCGCACGGCCCGGCGCCTGCGTGTGCACACCGGCGGGATCGCCGACGCCGTCCCCCGGCCGGACGGCTCCGAGCTGCTCACCCTCTCCAACGGGCGGCGCGTCACGGCTGGTTGGGTGATCGACTGCACCGGACCGGGGCCGCGCCCCGAAGACCCCCTGTGGCGCTCGCTGTTCGACACGGGTGCCGCCGTTCCCGGCCCGCTCGGCCTGGGCGTCGCGACCCGCGACGGCCGGCTCCTCGACGCCGGGGGCAGGGCCCAGCTCGCGGTGTTCACCCTCGGCGCTCCGCGCCGCGGTGAACTGTGGGAGACCACCGCGATCCCCGAGATCCGCGTCCAGGCCGCGGAGTTGGCCGAGCAGGTACTCGCGCCACTGGCTCCCCGGCGCCGCCCCGCCCGCCGTCGGCCCCTCGACGCGCACGGGCTCCCGCTGTCCACCCACGCCGAGGCGGCCGCCGCCCACCGCACCGGCCTCGACCGGGTCCTCAAGGTCAGGGCCGGCGCCGAGGACGCCTTCGCGCGCGCCGTCGCCCTCGACCCCGGCTTCGCGCTCGGGCACGCGGCCCTCGCCCTGCTCGGCCACGAGTGCGGCGCCGACGTCGACGTGCCGCGGGCACTGGCCGACGCGCGGCGCTGCGCGCGGGAACGGGCAGATCCGCGGGAACGCTCCTTCGTCGACGTGGTGACCCACCGCGTGCACGGCGACGGCCCGGACACCGCCGCGCGCGCCCTGCTGGGCCACCTGGCCGCCTATCCCGCCGACGCGCTGGCGCTCGCCGCGGCCGTGCCCACCATCGCCTTCTCCGGCATCAACGACATCGACAGCGCCTACGCGTTGAACCTGGTCGAGCGCGCCTCGCCCGCCTACGACGGCCACTGGTTCCCCACCTCGCTCCTCGCCTTCCTGCGCCAGGACCAGGGCCGCCACGACGAGGCGGCCGAACTGGCCGGGCGCGCGCTGGCCGCCGAGCCCGCCTCCGGACACGCCGTGCACGCCCTCGCCCACGTCCATTACGAGTCAGGGGCCCACGAGTTCGGCCGCGACTGGCTGGACGCCTGGGTGTCCGGGCACGGACGGGGCGCCGTCCACCGGGCCCACTTCTCCTGGCACATCGCCTTGCACGAACTGGCCCTGGACGATCCCGCCGCCGTCCGCAGACGCTGGTTCGCCCAGCTCGCGCCCGGCCGGGTGACCGGTGTACGCGCCCTGGTCGACTCGGGGTCGCTGCTGTGGCGGGCCCGGCTCAGCGACAGCTGGCGGGGGCGGGTGCCGGTGGCGGACGTCCTCGACAGCGTCGCCCGCGACATCGTGGAGCGGCCCGCGACCGCCTTCACCGCGCTGCACGCCGCCGTCGCGCTCACCGCCGCCGGTGATCTCGCGGCCCTGCGCCGGCTGCGCGACCACGCCGCCGGCGCCGACCCGGTGCAGCGCGAGGTCGTCGTCCCCCTGTGCGAGGCCCTCGCCGCCCTCGTCGAGGAGCGATTCCACGAAGCCGCCCGGGGTCTGGACGCGCTGCTGCCGGTTGTCCGCCGCGTCGGCGGCAGTGCGGCCCAACGCGAGGTCGTCGAGGAGACACTGCTGTACGCCCTGGTCGCGGCGGGCCGCTCCGAGGCCGCCCGGCGCCTCCTGGACACTCGCCTCGACCGGAGCCATTCACCCCGGGACCGCCGTTTGCTGGCCGCGCTGCCTGACTGAGGCAGGGCACGCGTGGTCGGCCCGGCGGAGTCGCGGTCGCCCGGTCGCGGGACGGCAACGGCGCCGGGCCGGTTGAAGCGGGCCGGTCCCGCCATCGGCGACGGGTGCTGGACCGCCTCGGTTTCGCTCCTGCCGCCGGGGTGGGGTGGTCAGGGCGGGCCCGCGGCCTTGCCCGCGCCCGCGTCAGACGTGTGGCTCCGTCCGGGCCGTCGGTCGCCAGCCGAGGGCCCGGGAGATTCCGCGGGCCGCCAGGCGTACCGCCGGGATCAACGCCGGTACCTGTGCGTCGGCCTGGGGCACGACGAGCGACACGGCCGCGACGACGGTGCCGTCCGTGCCGCGCACCGGCGCGGCCACCGACAGGGCGTCCTCGGTCACCTGACGGCTGCTCACCGCCACGCCCGTCCGGCGCACTTCGGCCAGAGCGCGGCGCAGGCGGGCCGGATCGGTGATGGTGTACGCCGTGTAGGCGGCCAACGGCCCGGCGCAGTAGGCGTCCTGGACCGCGGGCTGCGCGTGCGCGAGCAGCGCGAGCCCGACACCCGTCGCGTGCAGCGGCCAGCGGGCGCCCACCTGGATGCGTACACCGACCGACGAACGCCCGGCGATCCACTCGATGTAGACGACCTCGACGCCGTCGCGGACCGCCAACTGGACGTTCTCGTGCGTCGCTTCGTACAGGTCCTCCAGATACGGCAGGGCGATCTGCCGCAGCGCGAGCCCGCGCGGAGCGAGCGCCGCGACCTCCCAGAGGCGCAGGCCGACGTGGTAGAGCCCGTCCGTGTCCCGCTCCAGCGCGCCCCACTCGGCGAGCGCGGCCACCAGCCGGTGGGCGGTCGTGAGGCTGAGGCCGGCCCGGCGGCTGATGTCCGTCAGGGACAGCGCCGTGTGCCCGTGGTCGAAGGCGGCGAGTACGGCGAGGAGGCGGCCGGGAGCGGACAGGGCGGTCATGAGTTCAGTTCGGTGTCCGCGATCCGTCGCGGCAGCGTGTGCAGGCCGCGCATGCGGGGCTCCTCGGCGTCGATGCGGACGGGGCCTCGCAGGTGTTCTGCGGCGCGCTGCCGACCTGCGATGACGGGCTCCCTGGGGCCTGGCCCCGGCCGGGGCGGTCCGGACGTACGGACCCAGCATGCCGTATGGGTCAGGACGTGCCGGGCGGAGTGCGGATCGCCGTCGACGGCACGGTGGGGATCGACGGCGGCGGGAAGCCCGCCGCCGTCCTGCGGAGCCAGTCGCGGTTCCACGAGCGGGACTCGGGGCCCGGCGGTGCTCCAGGCCCCTTCGCATCGGACTCCTACCTGAACCGGTACGCGTACACGGAGGTCGCGACGCTGCACGTGCCGGGCTGGACCACCTCGGCGCGCAGCGTCCCGCTCGCCGTGTCGTAGTCGACGCCCTCGGCCTCGTACGTCCCGTCCGTGCACAGGCTGCGCTGCGGCAGGGCGAAGAGGCTGGTGACGTGTCCCGTGACCGGCTGACCGTCCACCTTCCGCTCCAGGTCGACCTGGAGCAGCGGCCGGTCCTCGGGGAAGAGCGCGCGCGAGCTGTCGTCCGAGGCGCAGAGCAGCCGGGTGCCGTCGACGAAGTCGCAGCCCTGGATGTCGCGGACGGGCTTGTCGAGGGTGATCTGGCCGGCCCCCGGCAGGGCGCCGCCGGTGGGCGGGGTCGACGGGTTGAGCAGCGGGGCGGGGAAGACCTGGAGCCGGTTCTGGTCGCCCCACTCGCCGGACACCAGCCACTGGCCGTCGGGCGACACGGTCGCGAAGGAGTTGTTCAGCTTCTCGCCGGGGTCGAGCCGGTGGACGTACTCGAACCGCTTGCCCGTGGGTGTGGTGACGGCGAACATCTTCGACGTCGCCGTGTCGGGCCCCTGGTAGGCGTCGAACACGGAACCCTGGGCGATGTCCGGGTCACCCACATGGTTCCAGCCCTTGATGCGCAGGACGAGCGGAATGGAGGCGAGCCCGCGGTGCAGCAGCGAGCCGTCCGCACGGCTCGCCAGCCCCTGTCCACCGCTCAGCGAGTCGACGTACGAAGTGCCGGTCTCGGTCCACACGGGTTCGCCGGCTACCGCGGCCGACGTACTCACGCCGACCGTGAAAGCCCCCAACAGGCAGACAGTGGACATTAAGTGACGCTTCATCAGCAGCCTTCCACATCGACGAACACCGGGTTGGAATAGAACCATGTGTCGACCCACGGGTCACCGTTTCCGGGCACGTGCGGAATCGGGCCGTGCGGGTCGACCGCCGCACCGAGGTATCCGGCGCCGTTCCTGTTGCCGTCGCTGCCGCGCAGCCGGACGTAGAAGGACTCGTCCCCGGCGGTCAGCGGAATGCGCAGGGTGTACGTCCCCTTGCGGCCGCTCACGTCCACGGTCCGGACGACCTTGGTGTCGGGGGCCCGCCAGACATCGCGGTCGGCCGCCGGGCCGCGCACCGCGCCGCGGATCACGTCGACATGCGCCAACTCCGGCAGGATTCCATGGGCGTTGGGGCGTGAGGCCGTCGTCACGGTGACCGACAGGGTGAGCCGGTCGCCCTTGCGGACGCGGATCCGGCCGCCCAGGGTGACGCCCGCCCCGTGGTCGTGGTCCCGCTTCAGGCGGACGTCGAGTCCGTCCAGCAGATGGCCGTGGTCCAGCCAGACCCGGCCCGCGCGCAGGCCCGCCATCACCGAGCGGTAGCCGTAGCGGGTCACGCCGACATGGGTGCGGCTGAACTGACCGGGCCAGAAGTCGCCGCCCGGCTGCGGAGTGTCGGTGTTCACCGGGTCGGGGACGTGCCCGGTGTTGTCGAAGTTCTGTCCGGGCGCCCAGTCGCCGTTCTTCCAGGTATCGAAGACGACGCGGTGCACATCGGAGTTGGTGGTGATGGTGAACAGTCGGCCCTCGGCGAGCATCGCGTCCCACATGCCGCCGACCGTGGCCGTCATCCAGTCGAACCCGCCGTACAGGACGTACGCGTCCTCCGGGTAACCGGCGAAGGAGTTCTCCGAGGGCTTGTTGACGTACTCGCCGCGCTGTTGGCCCGAGCCCACCCAGCCGGGGATGCCACCGCCCTGGGCGCCGGGCGCGCCCTCCATGCCGATCATGATCTCGGGGGCCGCGTCGCGCCAGTTGCGCATCTCGTGCGGGGAGTCGATGCCCAGGCGCAACGGGTGGTTGGCGAGGACCAGCACGTCGTCGACGTATCCGGTGCGGCGCCGCTCGGCCAGCCACTGGACGGCCTTGACCGCGTGCGCCTCGTTGCGGGCAGTGTCGGGGCTGGTCGGCGAACCCGCCGTGTAGCCCAACAGCTTTCCGTCGTAGGCGAGTTCGAACTGGGTGAGCAGGTCCACCTCGTGCGGTCCGGGGGCGGCGAAGACGGTGGCGTGCTCGGCGGCCGGAATGTACCACTCCAGACCCTGGAAGATCAGCTGGCGCGGGTTCGCGGCGCGCGCCTTCAGGATCTCCTGGTGCTCCGACCGGGCGCCGTAGGAGGCGTGCCCGAAGTTGGAGTGCTCGTTGAAGACCATCCAGTCGAGACCGTACTCGGCCCCGGCGCGGGCGAGCTGGGAGAACGTGTACTTCGCGTCGTGGCTGTAGACGGAGTGGATGTGATGGTCGCCCACGAGATAGGCGAGGCCCGGGTCACTGCCGCCGTAGCCTCTCTGGGACGCCGCCGCGGGCGCGGCGAGCGAGCCGACCGCGAAGGCCGCCCCGAACAGGCCCGCGCCGCGCAGCAGCCCGCGCCGCGACATGCCCTGCGGGTCCAGCGCGGCGGGGGAGACGGACGGATCGGCCCAGGCGGGCAGTTGCTGCTCGGTCATGGTCGTGTGGTCCCTAGGTCAGAGGGTCATGAACGACGGGACGGGGAAGGCGCGTTCGACGCGAGGGCGGCGGTGGCCGCATCGGTCGCGCGGTCGCCGTCGTACGCCCGGCGGTGGGGTCTCGCCGTGCCACCGTTGTCGTACGATCCCGCGCCATCGTGCCCGGCCGATCTTCCGTCGTTCACGCGTTGGAGAATGGCGCGGTCCCAGGGCCCCCGGATGAAACCGTCCTGAAGCCCCGGGGTCGACTCGATGGCGCCCAGTGGTCGGCGGGTCCACCCTCGCCGCTGCCCGTCGCGTGCGAGGGGGCGGGTCCGCGGGACGAGGACTCGACGTGGCGGTGACGGACGAGCCCGTGGACGCGGTGGCACGCTGACTCCTGGAAGACGTGGGTGAAACAGGCGGTCGTGGCGTGCTCCCTCGCCGTGCGGCCTGCGTCCCCGCACGAACTGCGAAGGTGGTACTTGCGTGAGGCTGACCATTCTGGGCGGCGGCGGATTCCGTGTCCCGCTCGTGTACGGGGCACTCCTCGGGGACCGGGCCGAGGGCCGCGTCACCCGGGTCGTGCTGCACGACCTGGACGCGGGACGGCTCTCCGCCGTGGCCCGCGTCCTCGCCGAGCAGGCGGCCGGGGACCCGGACGCACCGGAGGTGACCGTCACCACCGACCTCGACGAGGCCCTGCGCGGCGCCGACTTCGTCTTCTCCGCGATCCGCGTCGGGGGTCTGGAGGGCCGGGCGGCGGACGAACGGGTCGCTCTGGCCCAGGGCGTCCTCGGCCAGGAGACGGTCGGCGCCGGCGGCATCGCGTACGGCCTGCGCACCGTGCCCGTCGCCGTGGACATCGCGCGACGGGTGGCCCGGCTCGCGCCCGACGCCTGGGTCATCAACTTCACCAACCCGGCCGGACTGGTCACCGAAGCCATGTCCCGCCACCTCGGCGACCGCGTGATCGGCATCTGCGACTCCCCGGTCGGCCTCGGTCGCCGGATCGCCAGGGTCCTCGGCGCGCACCCGGGCGAGGCGTGGATCGACTACGTCGGGCTCAACCACCTCGGCTGGGTGCGCGGTCTGCGCGTCGCCGGCCGCGACGAACTCCCGCGTCTGCTGGCCGACCCCGACCTGCTCGGCTCCTTCGAGGAGGGCCGGCTCTTCGGCCCGCAGTGGCTCCAGTCCCTCGGCGCGGTCCCCAACGAATACCTGCACTACTACTACTTCAACCGGGAGACCGTCCGCGCCTACCAGCGGGCCGAGAAGACACGCGGCGCGTTCCTGCGCGACCAACAGGCCGGTTTCTACGAGGAGATGAGGCGCCCCGACGCGGCGGCCCTGACCGCCTGGGACCGCACCCGGGCGGAGCGCGAGGCGACGTACATGGCCGAGAACCGGGACGCCGCCGGTGCCGGGGAACGCGAGGACGACGACCTCTCCGGCGGCTACGAGAAGGTGGCGCTCGCGCTGATGCGGGCCATCGCCCGCGACGAACGGACGACCCTGATCCTCAACGTCCGCAACCGCGGCACGCTGAGCGTCCTCGACGCCGAGGCCGTCATCGAGGTTCCGTGTCTGGTGGACGCCAACGGCGCGCACCCCGTCACCGTCGACCCGTTGCCGGGCCACGCCACCGGTCTGGTGTGCGCGGTCAAGGCGGTGGAGCGGGAGGTGCTCTCCGCGGCCGAGTCGGGTTCCCGTACGACCGCGGTCAAGGCCTTCGCCCTGCACCCGCTCGTCGACTCCGTGAACGTGGCGCACGCACTGCTCGACGGCTACACGGCCGTACACCCGGGCCTGGCCTACCTGACGTAGGGACCGACGGAGAGGGCCGTACGGCCGCGAAGGAGCAGCGAGCGCGGTGGGCAACGCCCGCGGGCGTTGCCGGGTCCGTCTCGATGACACCCGCTTTGCGCACCGGACTTGCCGACGCCTTGACGATCCGTTTCCTGCGTGTTCAACCCTCTGTCCGTACCCGCGTTGTGTAGCGTCCCTAAGGTCCCTGAGTGCTTCGAGTGCTTCGAAGGAAGGGACTCAAGGGACTCATGGACAGACCCCTCGCCGTCCGGGCTCGCGGGATCACCAAGTGCTTCGGCGACGTCGTCGCACTCGACGGCGTCGATCTGGATGTGGCACGGGGCCGGATCCACGGCCTGGTCGGACCGAACGGCGCCGGCAAGACGACCCTGCTCGGTCTCCTGCTGGGCCTGGCCGTCGCGGACGAAGGCCGCCTGGAGATCCTTGGCACCCCCCTGCGGCGGGCGCTCGCCGCCCCCGACGGTGTCGCCGGCTTCGTGGACGGGCCCGGCCTCTACCCTTCGCTCACCGCCCGTCAGAACCTCGCCGCCCTGGCCGCACTCCGCGGCCGGGGCGCGCGGGCGGCCGGGGTCGACGACGTGCTCGATCAGGTCGGGCTCACCGATGTCGCCGACGACCCGGCCCGCGGCTACTCCCTCGGCATGCGTCAGCGGCTCGGCCTGGCCGCCGCCCTGCTCACCGAGCCCCGGCTGCTGGTGCTCGACGAACCGTCCAACGGCCTCGACCCGGCGGGCAAGCGCCATGTGCACGGTGTCCTCAACCGGCTCGCGGCGAACGGAACCGCGGTGGTTCTCTCCAGCCACCGCATGGACGACCTCCAGGCACTGTGCTCCGAAGCCACCATCCTCGCGACCGGACGGGTCGTCTTCACCGGCCCGCTGGGCAAGCTGGCCTCCGAGAACCGTGAACTCGACTACCGGGTCCTCACCTCCGACCCCGGGGCCGCCCGTCTGCTGGCCCTCGGCACGGCCGGGATCCGTGTCGTCGACGACGCCGCACCCCGGCAGGACGCCGAGGCGCTCGTCGTGCGCGCGCTGGTTCCCGCCGTCGACGAACTGGTCGTGGGGCTCGTGCGCGCGGGCATCGCGCTGCGCGAGCTCGCCCCCGTGGTGTCGCCTCTCGAAGCCGCGTTCCTCGCCCTCACCGAGCAGAAGGAGACCGGCAGATGACAGCGACCGTCGCCGAGGACGGTGACCTCGGAGCACAGAGCCCGGAGGAGGCGGTCGCCGCCTCCCCCCGTGTCCCGGTCGCGCGTGTGTACCGCTTCGAGCTGGTCAAACTCGTCTCGCAGTGGCGGATCCGGCTGCTGCTCCTCGCCTGCTGGATCGTGCCGGCCCTCTTCGTCGCCGCGGTGAGCCGGCAGAGCACGCTCCCCGTCGACACCCTCTTCGGCCGCTGGATGCACGCCACGGGGTGGGCCGGAGCGCTGGTGATGCTCGGCTTCGCGGGAACCTGGGCGCTCCCCCTGCTGACCTCGGTCGTGGCCGGCGACGTGTTCGCCTCCGAGGACCGGCTCGGCACCTGGCGTCATCTGCTCGTGGCGGTCAGATCGCCGCGCCGGATCTTCGTGGCGAAGGCACTGGCCGGTCTCACCGTCATCCTGCTGCTCGTGGCCGGACTGGTCGCCTCCAGCTCGGCCGGCGGCCTCGTGGCGGTGGGCGACCAGCCGCTGGTCGGCCTCGACGGACACCTCCTGACACCGGCGGACGCCGCCGGCGAGGTCCTGCTCGCCTGGGTCTGCGTCCTCGCCCCGACCCTGGCCCTCGCCGCGATCGGCCTGCTCGGGTCCATCACTCTGGGACGGTCCCCGATGGGGCTCCTGCTGCCCGCGCTCGTCGCGCTCGCGATGCAGCTCGCCCAGATGATGCCGCTCCCCGTCGCCGTGCGCCTCGCGCTGCCCGGTTACGCCTTCATCGCCTGGAACGGTCTGTTCACCAGCCCCGCACAGCCCGGCCCGCTCCTCATCGGCATCGTGGTCAGCCTGCTGTGGGCCGTGGCCGCGACCGCGCTGGCCTACGTGCTCTTCATGCGGCGCGACTTCACCGACGTGGCGCACGACGGCTCGGGCCGCGGCGCGGTCATCGCCGGAGTCCTGCCGCTCGTCGCGCTGGCCGCCGTGACGGTCGCGGTCGTCGGCGCCGCCACGGGGGCCACGGGCTCCGGGATCGAGCAGGACAAGGTGCAGCGCTCGGCCGCCACGGCGTTCGCCCACCTCTACCGGCTCCAGACCGCTCAGCTCAACCGCCCCGCCGTCACGGAGGCTCAGCTGAAGGTCACGGCGAGCTGCGACAAGGGCAGTGTCAAGGTCGCGGCCGAGGGGCCGGGCAACGACTGGCGCTGTGTCATCTCCTGGCATCTTCCCGGCGTCGACGCCGTGGGGACGGCCGTCTACCAGCTCGATGTCACCCCGGACGGCCGATACATGGCCGACGGCGACGGACCGAAGGAGGTGAACGGCTACTTCCTCGTCCGCACACCGACCGGGGACGAACCGAACCCGCTGTGGCAGTTCGACGGCAACGTCGACCTGCTCGCCACCTCGAAGGGATGACTCCATGCAGGTAACGCGCCGCCGCCGGAGTGACGAGAAGGGGCGCAAGGGCCTTCTCGGCAGACACACCGGCAGACGGATACCTCTGGTGACGGCGGGCACCACCGTCCTCGCCCTCGTCGCCGCCGGGGCCGCATTCGCCCAGACGCGTCAGTTCGGCACGGACCAGGTCGGCCAGGTCACCGACCGGGGTCAGGTCGTCTCCAGCGACCAGTACATCGCCCCGTACGGCGACCGGCTCGTCGTGAACAACGGGAAGATCATGTCGTCCTCGGTCAGCCCGGACGGCACGCACCTCGCGGCCTCGGTCACCGACGGCGGGAGCGCCCTGTCGATCGTCGACCTGAAGAATTGGAAGGTGCAGCAGCTCGTCAGCAGCGCCGCGTCGTCGGTGCCGCGCATCAGCGGCAACAGCGTGGGCCAGGAAGGCCCCACGTACTCGCCCGATGGTTCGCAGCTCTGGCTGGGCCAGACCGACGGCTACACCCGGTTCACCGTGAACCCGGACGGCGGCGTCACCGCCCCGGTGTTCGTCCCGGTCGCGGCGGACGGGCCCAGGCACGCGCTGGTCGGCGCGGCGGTGTTCTCGTCCGACGGCTCCACCGTGTACTCCGCGGTCAACGGACAGAACCGGGTGGTCGCGATCGACGCGGCGACCGGGACCGTCCGGCAGAGCTGGAACGTGGGCAACGCCCCTCGTGACATGGCCGAGGTGGGCACCAAGCTCTACGTGAGCAACGAGGGCGGGCGTCCGGCGCAGGCCGGCGACACCACGCTCAACTCCTACAACACCCAGGTTCCGGCCGACCCGGTCACGGCTGCCACCACCACCGGCACCGTCAGCGTCATCGACCTGGCGGACCCGGCCGCGGCCGTCGCGAGCATCCCCGTCGGTCTGCACCCGACCGCCCTGTACGCCAAGGGCAGGGCGCTGTTCGTCACCAACACCGCCACCAACGACGTGTCCGTCATCGACACCGCCAAGAACAAGGTCGTCCAGACCATCGCGACCCAGCCGTGGCCGGAGGCGTCGGTCGGCTACGAGCCCGACGCGGTGACGCTCACCGACGACGGCCGTCTGCTGGTGACACTCGGCCGCGCCAACGCCGTGGCCGTCTACCGGTACCGGTCCCCGCAGGATCCGGTCCGATACATCGGCCTGCTCCCGACGGACTACTTCCCCGCCGAGATCGCCGCCGTCGGCAAGGACGTGGTGGTCTCCAACACCCGTGGCACCGATGCCCGTCGGCCCACCACCGCCGCCGGGCACGGCACCCACGACACGACGTCGAGCGTCCAGCGGTTCACGCTGCCGGACGACAGCGTGATCAGGGCCCAGACGGCCAAGGTCTTCCGGCAGAACGGCTGGACCCGCGGCTCGGTCGCCCGGTCCAAGGGCAGGAGCCACGCGAAGCCGGTGCCCGTCCCGCTGCGGCTCGGCGAACCCTCGACGATCAAGCACGTCTTCCTGCTCGTCAAGGAGAACCGGACCTACGACCAGGTCTTCGGGGATGTCCCGGAAGGCAACGGCGACCCGTCGTTGGCGCAGTTCGGCGAGAACGTGACGCCCAACCAGCACGCCCTGGCCCGGCAGTTCGGTCTGTACGACAACACGTACGACATCGGCACGAACTCCGCCGAGGGCCACAACTGGCTCATGCAGGCGGACGATCCGGAGTACACCGAGTCCTCCGCCGGTGAGTACCAGCGCAGTTACGACACCGAGGACGACGCACTCGGCCACCAGCGGACCGGGTTCCTGTGGACCGGGACGCAGGCGACGGGGAAGTCGGCCCGGGACTTCGGCGAGTTCCAGCAGTTCCTGGCCAAACCGGCGGACGCGAGCTGGCAGAACCTGTACTGCGACTCCAAGAACATGGCGTCGACCGGGCAGGACACCGCGTACACGCTGAACTCGTCCTCGCCGATCCCGTCGCTCAACGACGTTTCCGTGCACGGCTTCCCGAAGTTCGACACCAGCGTCCCGGACATTTACCGGGAGGAGATCTGGAAGCGTGACTTCGAGAAGAACGGGCCGGCGAACCTGAACATGTTCTGGCTCTCCAGCGACCACACCGGCGGTCCCGCGAACGCGGCCGCACAGGTCGCGGACAACGACCTCGCGACCGGCCGGATCGTCGAGGAGATCTCGCACAGCAAGTACTGGAAGGACTCGGCGATCTTCGTCGTCGAGGACGACTCGCAGGCCGGTCTCGACCATGTGGACGGCCACCGCGCCCCGATCCAGATCATCAGCCCCTGGGCCCGGCGCGGCGTCGTCGACAGCCACTACTACTCGCAGATCACGCTGATCCGGACCATCGAGCAGATCCTCGGGGTCCACCCGATGAACCAGAAGGACAGCGCCGCCACCCCGATGAGCGCGGCGTTCACCCGGAACGCGGACTACACGCCGTTCACCGCGCTGCCCAACCGGACCTCGCTGACCGACGGACTCAAGACCCCGCCCTCCTGCGGCCTGGACACCCCCGCGCCGCAGGACCCCGCCGCGGCGCCGGTGCCCTCGGCGAAGGTTCCGGCGGACAAGCGGGCACTGGCGGCGAAGTGGGACACCTGGAAGTCGCACCAGCGGCTGACCGGGCCCGACGCCGTTCCCGACTTCGCCAACCCCGCGCAGATGAACCACCTCACCTGGTACCAGACGCACGGGTGGACCAAGCCGTACCCCGGTGAGCACCGGATCTTCGCGCCGCAGGACGTGCCGGGCGCCTACCTCCCGTCGTCGGAGTCCGACGGCTGACGGCTGACGGCTGATGGCTGACGGCTGTCGCTGACGGCCGACAACTGGCCTACGAGCAGGACGAGATGGGCCGCCCGGATGTCCCGGGCGGCCCACCGCGTTTCCGTTGTCCCGTCGTCGTCAGCCCGTGAAGCCGGCCGTGATCGACGTGAACTGCCAGGTGCTCTGGCTGATGCCGGAGCAGTTGCTCACCACACCGCCCCCGGGGCAGGACCGGTCGCGGTTGACCGACCAGTAGGCGAGCCGGGCGATGTGATGGGAGTTGGCCCAGTCACGGATCGAGGTCCAGATCGCCGGGGTCGTGTTCTCCTGCTGGTCGGACAGACCGTTCATGCCGGAGATGCCGATGTGGGAGTAGGCCGTGGCGTCGTCCCAGCCGAAGGCCGACTTCAGCTTGGTCTTCAGCCCCTCGGTGGCGTTGACCGTGTTGCCGTACATGTCGGAGCCGCCGCCGAAGTCGAACGGCATGATGGTGAAGACGTCGATGTTCGCGTTCAGGGACTGTGCCTGCTCGATGAGCCGGTTGCCGTAGTAGGTCGGGCCGGTCGTCGAGGTGCCGAAGGTGACGATCGTCTTCAGGCCGGGGTTGTTGGCCTTGACGGTCTTCAGTGCGGTCAGGATCTTCGCCTGGACGGCCTCGTTCTCGAACTCGTCGGTGTTCTCGATGTCCATGTCGATGGCCTTGAGGCCGTAGGCGTCGATCACCTTCTGCAGAGCGCCGGCGAGCGCGCTCGCCGAGGAGCAGTTGGCACCGAGCTTGCTGCCCTGCCAGCCGCCGAACGACGGGACGATGTCACCGCCCGCGGAACGGATCTGGTTGATCGCCGTCTGGTCGACACCGCCGGTCAGCGCACGGCTGCCGTCCCAGGCCGGGTTGCAGCCACCGGAGTCGAGCACGAACGCCATCGTGAACCACTTGATCCCGGTCGCGCTCATCACCGTGGTCGGGTTCGGGGGATCGCCCCAGCCCTCGTACAGATAGGGAGCGGCCTGCTTGAAGCCGGTGCCGCCCCCACCGCCCGCGTCCGTGGTGACGCTCACGGAGTTGGAGGCCGCGGAGGTGTTCCCGGCCGCGTCACGCGCCTTGACGGTGAACGAGTACGCGGTGCTCGCCGACAGCCCGCTGACCGTGCCGCTCGTGCCCGACACATTGAGCACCTTGTTGGAGCCGCTGTAGATGTCGTACGCCGTGACGCCGACGTTGTCGCTCGACGCGCTCCACGACAGGGACACGCTGGAGGACGTCTTGCCCGTGGACTTCAGGCCGGTGGGCGTGGTCGGCGCCTGGGTGTCGCTGCCGCCGCCACCGCCGGGACCGTCGAGGCTGACGTCGTCGGCGTAGTAGGTGCCCTGCGCGTACCAGCCGTGGAGGTAGATCTTGGCGCTGGTCTGCGAGGCGCCGGTGGTGAAGGACACGGTGAGCTGGCTGTACGCCGACGGGGACGTCGTCCAGGTCGAGGCACCGCCGTCCACACCGAGGTAGACGTAGCTGCCGCGCACCCAGCCGGAGAGGCTGTACGTCGTGTTCGGCTGGACCGAGACGGTCTGGGTGCACTGCGCGGTGTCGCTCGAACTCGCCGCCCCCGCGAGGGCTTTGGAGCCACCGTGCACGGGGCTGGAGACGACCGACCCCAGGTTGCCGGAGCAGGACCAGGGGGAGAGGCTGCCCGTCTCGAATCCGGGGTTGGACAGGATGTTGGCCGCCTCGGCCGTACCCGGAAGGGCGACCGCGCCGGCGAGGGCCAGCGCGGCCGTGCCCAGCAGGGCGAGGAAACGATGTCTGGAACGTCTGAGCATGGTCATGCGCACGCGATCTCCCTGGGGATATGGGGGTGTTCGGGAGTGCAGAGAGGTGCGCAACCAAGTTGGTATGGACCAATCCCGCTGTCAAGACACTGCGCGGGAATTGGTCCAGACCGGTAAAGGGGATGGGGGGCCGGGGGCTGTGGGTGCCGACCCTAGGCAGGCGCGATCGCGGCCGTGGCGGCCGTGGTGGCCTGGGCGGGAACGGCGGACGCCGTCGCCTCGACCGGGGCGGACTGCGCGGACACCGGCTCCATGGCCTGCGCCGGCATCGCGGGCAGGGTGGGCGCGCCCGAGTCGGTCCGCTGCGCGGGCAGCGACACCGGACGCACCGGACGCGGCCCCGCGACCACCGTGTAGTCCGGTCCGAGGAACGGCGGAATCAGTTCGCCCGACTCCTCGCCCAGCGCCAACTGCACAGCGGCCCAAGGGGCGTTGACCCCGCACTGGGCGATCTGGTGCAGTCCGCCCGCCGGACGCGTGTTCACGTCCATCAGCACCGGCTCGTCGCCGTACATGCGGAACTGGATGTTGGACAGATAGTGCAGCCCGAACGCCTCGGCGAGCAGTCGGGCGGGCCCGGTCCACGCGTCGTCGAGTGTGAATCCGCGGCGCCGGCCGTTCTTCGTGCGCCCGATGGCCATACGGACCCGGCCGTCCGGCCCGGTGAGGCAGTCCACCGACACCTCCGGCTGTCCGAGGTGCGGCATCACCAGCCAGTCGACGGGCTCCTCGGCCGTGTGCAGCGCCTCCACCACCAGGTCCAGAGGCACGTACGCGCTCGGGAAGCCGTTGAGGTGCATGAGCGAGAACGGGGAACGGGTGATCACCCGGAAGCCCACCCCGCCCGCGCCCGCGGCCGGCTTGAAGCAGGCCCGCTCGCCCGCGGCCTCCAACTCCTCGACCGCCGCGACCAGTTCCTCCGCCGTACGCACCCGCCACCACGGGGGAACGGGAATACCCACGGCCTCCACGGCCTGGTACGCGACGACCTTGTCGTGGAAGACCGCGACCGCCTCCGCGGGCGGGGCCAGCAGCGCCGTACCGAGCGCCGCGAACTCGGCGCGCTGCGCCACGATCGCGTCCTGGTGCAGGACCGGCACGAACACGTCGATGGAACGGCGTGCGCACATGTCGAGGGCGTACTCGACGTAGGCACGCGGCGACAGGCCCTCGGGCTCCGGCTCGGCGGTGTCGGCGGCGGCCAGGACGGGCGAGTCGGCGTCGCCGTGGGTGGCGTGGATCTCGACCGCGCGGTGCTGCGGATTATTTCGCAGCTGGTCCATGAAGAACACGTTCTCCGCGTACGTGCGGTTGAGCCAGACGCGTACGCGAGAGCCCATGCAAGCCACCATTCAGGGTTTGCGGGCACGGCGGAGCGGGCCGGGCCCGGCCAGGGGTAGGGGAGGTACACCGAGCCGTCGCACGCCAAAGCAGATTCGAGCGGTGGTGTTGGGGCGATCATATGGGTCGCGGGACCCTGATGCTGCTACAGGGATGTTACGGATTCGGCTGCCTGCCCGACCGGGCCTCCTTGTCCGTCGGCGGGAGCGTGTGCTGTTGTGTTGGCATTCGCTTTCTACGGGGGTGTCGCGTGCGGCCGACAGACGGCGATGCCGGAAACCTGCTGGCCATCAGCGACCTGCACATCGGCTACGCCGAGAACCGCGCCCTGGTCGAGAACATGCGTCCCGAGACGGACCAGGACTGGCTCCTGGTGGCCGGTGACATCGGGGAGATCGTCGAAGACATCCGGTGGACCCTCCGGACGCTCGCCGACCGCTTCCGCAAGGTCGTCTGGGTGCCGGGCAACCATGAGCTGTGGACCCATCCCAAGGATCCGGTCCAGCTCCGCGGAGTGGCCCGCTACGAGCATCTGGTCGCCCTGTGCCGGGAGTTGGGCGTCATCACCCCCGAGGACCCCTACCCCGTCTGGAACGGGCCGGGCGGCCCCGCCGTCGTCGCGCCGCTCTTCCTGCTCTACGACTACTCCTTCCTGCCGCAGGGCTGTGCCACCAAGGCGGAGGGGCTCGCGTACGCCCAGGGGACCGGCATCGTGTGCACGGACGAGTACCTGCTGCACCCGGACCCGTATCCGAGCCGTGAGGAGTGGTGCCGGGCCCGGGTGGCCGAGACCGGGCGCAGACTCGCCGCGGTTCCCGAGGGGCTGCCGGTCATCCCGGTCAACCACTATCCCCTGGACCGTCACCCGATGGACGTCCTGTGGCACCCCGAGTTCGCCATGTGGTGCGGCACGGCGGCGACCGCCGACTGGCACCGCAGGTTCCGTGTCGAGACCATGGTCTACGGACATCTGCACATCCCCCGGACCACCTGGCACGAGGGTGTCCGGTTCGAAGAGGTGTCGGTGGGTTATCCGCGAGAATGGCGTACGCGACCGGGTCCGCCGGGCACGCTGCGCCGCATTCTGCCGATGGAGGTCAAAGCCGGTGATGGAGGAGCTGCTTCCGGAGTCGGTGGTGGTCGTGGAGAGCCACGGTGACGATCCGGCCGGGGACGCGAGTCTGTACCCCGAGGAACTGGCGGTCCTGACCCGGGCCGTGGGCAAGCGGCGCCGCGAGTTCGCCACCGTGCGCGTCTGTGCCCGGCGTGCCATGGAGAAGCTGGGTGTGGCCCCGGGGCCCGTGCTGCCGGGCGAGCGCGGGGCCCCGCAGTGGCCGGAGGGCGTCATCGGCAGCATGACCCACTGCGAGGGCTACGGCGCGGCCGCGCTCGCCCGCGCCGGCGATCTCGCCTCCCTCGGCATCGACGCCGAACCCCATCTGGCACTCCCCGACGACGTCCTGGACGTTGTCGCCCTGCCCGGTGAGTCGGACCGTCTGAACCGGTTCGGCGCCCGGGTACCCGCCGTCCACTGGGACCGGCTGCTGTTCAGCGCCAAGGAGTCGGTCTACAAGGCGTGGTTCCCGCTCACCGGCAAGTGGCTCGACTTCTCCGAGGCGGACATCGACATCTCCCTCGACCGGATCTCCCTCGACCGGATCTCCCTCGACCGGATCTTCCTAGACAGGGCGCCCGTCACGGACGGGCTCTCGGGAGACCTGAGGGCCCAACTCCTCGTCCCGGGACCTGTGGTGGACGGCCTTGTCGTCCAGACCTTCACCGGCCGCTGGACGGTCCGGGGCGGCCTGGTCGCGACGGCGGTCACGGTCCCGCACACCGGGCCGGGCCCGGTGCCGGGGTCCGGCGCCTGACCGTACGTCGCCACCCCGGCGCGGTCCCGGCGCCGACTGCGCGCGGTCAGCCCGGTTCCGGGCACCAGGCGTGCAGCAGTTCGAAGAACGCGTCCTCGTTGCCCGCGAGGCCCGCCGCCTTCAGGGCCCGTTCCGTCTCGGCGAGCACGGCGGGCGGGACCATGGGTGGCCGGCTTCCGTCCGGCGGGCCGTCGAAAGCCGCTCGTACCGTCTGGAGGAGGCGGAGGTAGGCCTGCACGGCGGCGCGTTCGTGGTCGGTCAGTACGGCGGTCGGCATCGGACGGCTCTCCCTGGTCGACTTGTCGTGACACTGGTCCTGAACCCAGCTTGCCGTCCGCCACTGACAATCCGGTTTCGGTCCCTGGAGGTTCGCCCGCTTAGCGGAGGCGAAACCTCACGGAAATCCCTGGTGGAACAGGGCCCCTACGCTGGAGGGGAGAGCAGGGGCCGCCCACCGGACGGCCTCGCAAGCCGCCGTCAGGCGGTTCGGGAGCCGCCTTCGCGGCGGCCTGGGAACGGGAGGTTCGCCCGTGGTCGACGTACAGCCCCGGCAGCCGCGGCGCACCGCGCGGCTGCGTTCGGTCGGTGACGGAGAACTGCGTCTGCGGCACCGCCTCGTGCACGGCTACCGGCGCGCCTACCGGATGGCGGGGCAGGGCCCGGCGCTCGTCCTGATCCACGGCATAGGCGACTCCTCGGCGACCTGGGCGGAACTGATCCCCGACCTCGCCCGAACGCACACCGTGATCGCGCCCGACCTGCTCGGCCACGGCGCGTCCGACAAACCGCGCGCCGACTACTCGGTGGCCGCCTACGCCAACGGCGTACGCGATCTGCTCGCCACGCTCGACATCGAGTCCGCCACCCTGGTCGGGCATTCGCTGGGCGGGGGAGTGGCGATGCAGTTCGCCTACCAGTTCCCCGAGCGCACCGAGCGGCTGATCCTGGTCAGCGCGGGCGGTGTCGGCGGCGAGGTCAACCCCGTCCTGCGTGCCGTGTCGCTGCCCGGAGCCCATCTGCTGCTCTCCACGCTGCGGCTGCCCGGCATGCGGCTGAACGTGGGCCTGTTCCTGCGTCTGATGCGTCTGCTCGACGCCGATCTGGCCCAGGACGCCCCGTCGTTGCTGAACCTCGTGGACGCGCTGCCCGACGCGACCTCCCGCAGCGCGTTCATCCGGACCCTGCGGGCCGTGGTCGACTGGCGCGGCCAGGCGGTCACCATGCTCGACCGCTGCTATCTCACCGAGGGCATGCCCACCATGCTGCTCTGGGGGGACCGGGACAGCGTGGTACCGGTGCGGCACGCCCACGGAGCGCACGCGGCCATGCCGGGCAGCCGCCTGGAGATCTTCGAGGGAGCGGGCCACTTCCCCTTCCACAGCGATCCGGCGCGCTTCCTCGCCCTGGTCGAGGAGTTCACGGCCACCACCGGTCCGGCCGACTGGAGCCGCGAGCACTGGCGGGAGCTGCTGCGTGCCGGGCGCCCGGGTACGGCGGCGGGGCAGCCGGACACCGTCCGCAACCGCGAGGTGGAGCGGGACCTGCGCGAGGCGAGCGAACGCAGCGCGACCTGAGGGCCGGACGAGGGACCGTGGACGGGGTCAGCCGGTTCGTTCGCGGGTGTCGTGCTCGGGCCCGGTCGCCGTCCGGCCGCGGACGGCCGCGACGACCGGCGAGTGGCGCAGCGCGTTCGACATGCGCACGAGGTCGCGCCGGCCGTCGGTGTGCGCGAACGTGGACCCGGTCGCGGGCGGCGCTTCCGCCGTCTCGGCCGAGCTGATGACACGGCCCTCCGGGTCCGCGGCCCTGGCCCGCACCGCCACGGTCACCATCGCCGCGTCCGCCTCGGCATGCGCCTCGGCGGCGGAGGAGCCCGCCGCGACCGCGGCTCCGTACGCCCGGGAGCGCACCTCGGAGTCGAAGTAGGGGTAGAGGCTCAGCATGCCGTCGTGGATGTCGGACTCCCGCTGGGTGACCTGGAGTTCGGCGGGCGACCACCAGGACATCCGCACCGCGCGGTCCTCCGGTACGGAGACCGGCTTCAGTTCGCGCCACAACGGGCCGAGCCGGCGGTAGGTCGACCAGGTGTTCCAGCTGTCCTCGATACGGTGCCAGGCGAGGGGGAGGCAGAAGCCGACGGCGGTGATCTGGGCCCCGGCGGAGGCGAGCAGGGGGGCCACATTGGTGCTGAGGCCGTCCAGGTCCGTGTCGTTCCAGCGGGCGACCACCGCGGTGAACTTGGCCGCGGAGTAAGGGATGTTGCACAGCGACCCGAAGGCGATGATCACCAGCCCGGCGCGCAGCCGGCCGCGGACCTGGACCGCCCAGCGCCAGCACATGATGTTCATCGCGACACCGGCGACCGTGAGCGACGCGAGATACAGGACGATCATCTCGCGGATGAAGGGGGTGTTGGCGTAGTACGTGTCGAGGTCGCGCAGCCGTTCGACGGAGGCGTCCCCGAGGGCGAACAGGACGATCAGTGCCACGCCGACCACGGTGTACCCGAGGGTCCAGCGGAGGGAGAGCCGCCGGGTCACCTCGGGCGGTCCGCCGCGCCAGTTGATGATCAGCACCAGGCACGAGGCGCTGTAGGCGCTCAGCAGGCAGTAGACGAGGGGGGCCGAGACGTTGGGTATCCCGGTGACGTCGTTGACCGCGGCGATGGTCGGCGGGGCCGCGAAGAGGAACACCAGGCCCGCGAGGGCGAGGAGTACGCCGACGGAACGCAGCAGCGGGTCGCGCCAGCCGCGCAGCAGTGAGGGCCCTTTGAACGCGATCGCCGCGCCCATGGCGACGGCCGGGATGTAGTAGCTCGATCCGTCCATGCGCCCGGGACCTTCAGCCTCGCGGCCCGCGACAGCCCAGGGAGGCCTCGATGCGGCCGGCCAGACCGTGCCGTTGCACCGGGCCGCGCAGTGAGGAACCGGCCAGCCAGGTACGGCACTTGCTGGCGAGCAGAAGGCCGAAGCTCTCGGCCTCCTGTTCGTCGGCGAGGTCGAAGCGGGTGCGCGCCGCCACTTTCAGGACGGTGGCCTGGAGGTCGGCCCCGTCGCCGAGTAAGCGCGCCGCGACGGCCGCGCCGTCGACGTGATGGCTGCAGTGTCCGGCCTTCATGTGCCACAGCTCGTGGCCGAGGATGACCAACTGGTGGTCGGGCGCCGTGCGTTCCTCGATGACGACCAGGTCCTGCTCGGCCATGTCGAGCCACAGTCCGCTGGCGGTGCCGGGCGGGAACGCGGCCGTACGGAACTGGACGGGACGGCCGCGGCGTCGGCTCATCGCGCCGCACAACGCGGTGTAGAGGTCGGCGGGGGCCGCCGGCGCGGGGAGCGAGAGCTCCGAGACCAGCTCGCCGCACAGGCGGCGCATTTCCCTTCCGATGCCCACTGATCTCCCCAGGCTCACGACTCTGGCCGTTTGACGCTCTCCAGGAGCATGTCCAGCCATTCCGCGACCTTGTCCCGGTGCTGGTCGGTGGGCAACTGCGCGGCCCGCCAGGCGATTCCGCGGACGCCGTGGTCCAGGAGCAGCCGTTCGAGCGGATCGTGGGCGACGGAGACCGCGGCGCGTTCGCGGTCGGCGAGCCGTTGCAGGAGTTCCTGTTCCGACCGCTGGAGGGCGCCCACGAGCGCTTCGGAGTCCTCGGCCGTGAGGAATCCGGCGTGCACCCGGAAGAAGCGCTGGATCGCGTCGCAGTGCTCCATGGTGGGGCGCCGGTCGCCGTTGATGAGGGCGCCCGCCTGCTGGCGCGACATACCGGCGCCATCCGCTATCTCCTGCTGCGTGTAGCGGCGGCCGTTGGGCTTGAGCCGGGTGCGGCGCAGCAGGTCGAGGCGTTGCAGGAAGCGTGCCTGAAGGTCGGGTTCGCCGGCGGGGCGGCCGCTCAGCATGGCCTTCGCCACGGGTTCGGGGACACCGGACTCGGCCGACAGTCGCCGGATGTCGAAGACTTCGGCGTGCGGCACGCCGAGCCGGTCGGCGAGTGCGGTGACCCTGGCCACGACGGCCTGCAGCAGAACCGTCGCCGTGGCGCACGGAACCTCGAAGCCATCCGTCACCGACAGATCTCCTACGTCTCTCTCAGGTGGCTCTCACGAAGTTCGGGAACCATGCGGACACGAGGGTCAGGAACCATCCCGACGGCAAGGCCGGGGGCCAACCGGAGCCTAGCCGCTCGCTCGAACTCACATCCAGGTCTCGCCACAACTGTGGCGAGATTCAGCCGTCAACAAGCGCTAAATGCCACGATAGTTGACACGCCTGTCCCCGGGGCAGCAGGATCGGGGCGCCGCGTGAAGGCCGCAGAGGCAAGAGGGGTGACCTCCCGATGGCGTACCAGGCAGGAAGGCAGCGGTCCCAGCCGCGACCTGTCCCCGAGAGTCTCGAAGCGCAGGCGTACCTCCAGGACTACGCCACGCTCCTCGAGGCCGTGCCTTTCCCCTCCTTCGTCTTCGACGACCGCTGGGACGTCGTGCTGTCCAACGTCGCCTTCGAGACACTTTTCGACGGCGTCGGCGCACACCCGACAGCCATGCCGGGCGACAACTTCCTGCGCTTCGTCCTGTTTCATCCGGACGCGGGATCGATTCTCGGTGAGCACGAGTCGAGTTGGTGTCTGCCGATGCTCGCGCACTTCGCCGCGGCGGTGGAGCGCAACGGGCAGGACCGCGGACTCCAGGCGATCCGCCGGGACATCGCGCAGGACCCGATCATGGACGCCGCCTATCGGCACGGCCTGCCGCACTGGATCGAGGCGGTCGGCCCGCGCGGGGTCGAGCACGACGGAGCCGTGCGCCCGCTGGTCCACCCCGATCCCCGCTGGGGCAGCACGGACTGCCGGATCGTCGACGAGACCCCCAAGGCCCTTCAGGGCATGGGCTATTCGCGGATGACCCTGGTGCTGCGCGAGGCGGTCAGGCCGGTCACCGGCGGACCGCGCAGAGCACGCAGGACGCGCAACGGCACGGCGGAGCTTCGCGCGGTGTGACGCGCGTAGTCGCAGCGCGTCCGCGCCGGTGCGACTCGCCCGGACGGCGCACGTGCAGGGCACGTGGGTGGCTCGGGGCGGTGTCCGTTCAGCCGGCCGGCGTCACGAGGACGAGGGGCACGCTGTCGCAGGGCACGAGCCGCAGGTCCCCGTGGCGCGTGCTCCGAGCCGCCGCCAGCACGGCCGCGAAGTCCGGTCCCCTGGTGAGAGATCCGGCCAGATGGGCGGGGTCCGCGGACGCGGCCACCCGGCCCCGCGCGTTCACCAGGTAGGACGCCCCGGGCAGCCGTTGCAGGAGCGGGACGACCGCGGCCTCGAAGTGCCGCAGATACACGTCGGCCGCGGCGACCCCCACGAACCGGCCCTCCACGTGGACCGGCGCGGACAGGGTCAGGCTGTACTCGTCGGAGCAGAGGTAGTCGACGTAGGGCCCGGCGACCGCGCGCCGCCCCGTGTCGCGGGGGAGGGCGAACCAGTCCCAGTGCGTGTAGTCCGAGTACGCGGAGCGCGCCGGATCGAGGTCGAGCAGCAGCGGCCGTACGCCACCGTCGGAGTCCTGCTGCCACCATTCCAGCCACGCCGGTACGTCACCGAGCAGCCCCGGCGCCGCCACGAAACCGGCGCCCGACACCAACTCCTGGCGGGTGAGCCGCAGGTGCAGTCCAGGGCGCAGGGCCGCCAGATGCACCGTCGCGGGGCGGCGGCCCTCGGCGGCGAGGCGGGTGAGCAGCGCGGCCGTCTGGTCCCGGGTCTCGGCGACCGCGTCGAAGACGGCCTCCAGAGTGCCGCGGACCCGCGCGGCCACGGCCGCCTCGGGAGCGTCAAGCGTCGCCGTCGCGCCGGCCCCGCCGGGGCTCCTGCTCATGGGTGCCCTCCAGGGGACGCCTGCCTGAAGCGGCACGCGGCATCGAGAGGCGCAGA
Organism: Streptomyces sp. NBC_00386; assembly: GCF_036063235.1. NCBI lineage: Bacteria > Bacillati > Actinomycetota > Actinomycetes > Kitasatosporales > Streptomycetaceae > Streptomyces > Streptomyces sp. NBC_00386. Next base: position 1,865,801 of record NZ_CP107950.1, on the reverse strand, counting down.
GTGATGAGCCGCGCCGTCGAGTCCACCACGCACCGCTCGGCCAGTGCTCTGGCCGCATCGTGGGCCCCATCTTGCACGGCCGAGATTACGGAGCGGTGACGGTCTGCGACTTCTTCACGATATTCGTCGTCCCCGAGCACGAGGCACAGCAGCGCGCCCACTTCCGTCTGCAGCACGACCTGTTCGCGGGTCAGCCGGGCGGACTGCGCCGCCGCGGCGAGCTCGACGTGGAAGCGGCCGTAGACGCGGCTGCGGGCGGCGGCGTCCTCGGCGGACGCCAGGTCGTCCAGGGTGCGCCACAGTGCCTTGAGGTCGTCGGGTTCCGTGCGCTGCGCCGCGAGCCGGGCAGCCGCTCCGGACACGGCCGCCCAGTGGTCGCCCAGGTCCCGCAGTTCCTCGGTGCTCCATTCGGCGAGCCTGGCCAACAGCCGTTCCTCGCCCGGCACTTCGGGCAGCGACACGAAGCTGCCGCCACCGCGCCCGCGCCGCGTGGTGACCAGTCCCTGCTGGCGCAGGGCCATCAGGGCCTCGCGCAGGGTGACCGTGGACACACCGAGCTGTCCGGCCAGCTCCATCTCTCCCGGCAGCTGCTCGCCGTCGGCGAGCAGCCCGAGCTCGATGGCGTCGCCGATCCGGTGCGCGACCGTCTCGACGCGCGCGCGGTTGTCCACGGGAGTGAAGACGGCTCTGCGGACGCCGTCGCCCCTGTGTTGCTTCACGGTCACCACCTTGTGCGTTGACTCAACCTTTACTCTAAAGGGGTCTTGAAGTTTGAACTATGACTTCATATCTTTCCGGTCAGTGTTGCAAACGTACCTCTGCACCAGAAAGGTTCCCCGCCCATGGAGGCAAAGGCGATCCGGCTCCAGGGCCTGCGAAAGGCGTTCGGTGACACGACCGCCGTGTCCGGAGTCGATCTGGAGATAGCCGACGGCGAGTTCTTCTCGATGCTCGGTCCGTCCGGCTCGGGCAAGACGACCGTGCTGCGGATGATCGCCGGATTCGAGAGCCCGACCGAGGGCCGGATCGAACTGGCAGGCCAGGAGGTCACGGGCCTCGCCCCCTTCGAACGGGACGTCCACACCGTCTTCCAGGACTACGCCCTGTTCCCGCACATGACCGTCGAGGAGAACGTCGCCTACGGCCTCAAGGTCCGCAAGGTGCCCAAGGCGGAGCGCCTGGTCCGGGCCCGCAAGGCGCTCGCCGACGTACGCCTGGAAGGGTTCGGCAGGCGCCGCCCCGCCCAGCTCTCGGGGGGCCAGCGCCAGCGCGTCGCCCTCGCCAGGGCACTGGTCGGCCGCCCCCGTGTCCTGCTGCTCGACGAACCCCTCGGCGCCCTCGACCTCAAGCTGCGCGAGCAGATGCAGGTCGAACTCAAGGCGATCCAGCGTGAGGTCGGCATCACCTTCGTGTTCGTCACCCACGACCAGGAGGAGGCCCTGACGATGAGCGACCGCGTCGCCGTCTTCAACCAGGGCCGCATCGAACAGGTCGGCACCCCCGCCGAGATCTACGAACGCCCCGCCACCGCGTTCGTCGCGGGCTTCGTCGGCACCTCCAACCTGCTCGACGGCCAGTCGGCGCAGCAGGTCGTCGGCGCCCCGGGCACGTACAGCATCCGGCCGGAGAAGATCCGGGTCCTCAAGGAGCCGGCCGAGACCGGCACGGCCGCGGAGCCGGAGCACTCCACGGCCACCGGAACCGTCGCCGAGGTCGTCTATCTGGGCGACGCCACCCGTTTCCTGGTGGACCTCGACGCGGGCGGCCGCCTCACCGCGCTCCAGCAGAACCTGGAGACCTCCTCCGAGGACGTCGCCGCCCTGCGCGGCACCCGGGTCCGGCTCCAGTGGCACCGCCGCCACACCTTCCAGGTCCCCGACCCCAGCTGACTTCCACGCTCAGTCCCCCGTCACGTATGGAGTACGCCGTGCGCCTCACCCCAACCCTCAAGGCCGCCGCCGCTGTCGCGGTGCTCCTCGCGGCCACCGCCTGCGGATCGTCCGGTACGGGCTCCTCCGCGTCCACCGGCTTCAACCCGCCCGACCTCAAGGCGCAGTCCAAGCTCGGCAAGACCGAGGGCCAGGTCAACCTGATCGCCTGGGCCGGCTATGTCGAGGACGGTTCCAACGACCCCGAGGTCGACTGGGTCGGCGACTTCGAGAAGCAGACCGGCTGCCAGGTCAACTCCAAGGTGGCCGCCAGCTCCGACGAGATGGTCAAGCTGATGAAGACCGGGCAGTACGACGCGGTCTCCGCATCCGGAGACGCCTCCCTGCGCCTCATCGCCTCGGGCGACGCGGCCCCGGTCAACACCGGCCTCGTACCGAACTACAAGGACGTCTTCAGCGGCCTGAAGAAGGGCGCCTGGAACTCCGTCGACGGCCAGATGTACGGCATCCCGCACGGCCGGGGCGCCAACCTCCTGATGTACAACACCCAGAAGGTCACCCCCGCCCCCACCTCCTGGTCGGCGGTCTTCGACGACGCCTCGGCGAACAAGGGCCACGTCACCGCCTACGACTCGCCGATCTACATCGCCGACGCGGCGCTCTATCTGAAGTCGGCCAGGCCCGAGCTGAAGATCAAGGACCCCTACGCCCTCGACCAGAAGCAGTTCGACGCGTCCGTCGCCCTGCTGAAGAAGCAGAACGCGAACGTGGGGGAGTACTGGAGCGACTACCTCAAGGAGATCTCCGCCTTCAAGAGCGGCGACTCCGTGGTCGGCACCACCTGGCAGGTCATCGCCAACCTCGCGGCCGGCGAGGGCGCCGAGATCAAGGCCGTCGTGCCCAAGGAGGGTTCCACGGGCTGGTCCGACACCTGGATGGTCTCCGCCAAGGCCAAGCACCCCAACTGCGCCTACAAGTGGATGGACTGGATCATCTCGCCGAAGGTGAACGCCCAGGTCGCCGAGTACTTCGGTGAGGCGCCCGCCAACGCCCGGGCGTGCGGGTACACCAGCGACAAGTCCTTCTGCGACACCTTCCACGCCACGGACGAGAGCTACTGGAAGAACATCGCGTTCTGGAACACGCCCATCGAGCAGTGCCTCGACGGCCGCACCGACGTCAAGTGCGTCCCGTACGCGAAGTGGGTCCAGGCCTGGACCGAGATCAAGGGCTGACCGAACGATGACCACCACCGCGCAGGCCGCCGGACGCTCCCCCGTCCGGCGGCTCGCCGGGACCCTGCACCGGCGCCCCCGGCTGCGGCTGTCCCTGCTGCTGACCGCACCCCTGCTCTGGCTGGCGGTGCTCTATCTCGGCTCGCTGGCCGTGCTGTTCGTCTCGGCGTTCTGGACGACGAACTCCTTCACCTCCGAGGTCGTGAAGGTCTGGTCGGCCGACAACTTCCACCAGCTGTTCACCCTGCCCGTGTACCGGCAGGTGATCCTGCGCAGCATCGGCGTCGCCCTCGCGGTGACCGTCCTGTGCGCGGTGATCGCCTTCCCGGTCGCCTTCTACACCGCGCGCATCGCCAAGCCCGCCCGGCGCCCGCTGCTCGTCGTCGCCATCCTCACGCCGCTGTGGGCCAGTTACCTCGTCAAGGTGTACGCCTGGCGGCTGATCCTCTCCCAAGGCGGCCTCGCCGACTGGGTGTTGGAGCCCCTCGGACTGAGCGGACCCGGGTACGGCCCGGTCGCGGCGATCATCGCGCTCACCTACCTCTGGCTGCCGTACATGATCCTGCCGATCCACACCGCGCTGGAGCAGCTCCCCGCCAACCTGCTCGACGCGTCGGCGGACCTGGGCGCCGGGGCCGCCCGCACCTTCCGGTCGGTGGTGCTGCCGATGGTCCTGCCGTCCGTGGCCGCCGGCTCGGTCTTCACCTTCTCGCTCAGTCTCGGCGACTACATCACCGTGCAGATCGTCGGCGGCAAGACCCAGCTCATCGGCAACGTCGTCTACTCCAACATCGAACTGAACCTGCCCATGGCCGCCGCGCTCGGCACGGTCCCCGTCGTCGTCATCGTGGTGTACCTCCTCGCGATGCGCCGCACGGGCGCCCTGAGCAGTCTCTGAGGAGCCCGCTGTGCAACTCTCCCGTCCCGCGCGTATCGCGCTGCGCGCCGCCGCCGGGCTCGGCTTCGCGTTCATCTACGTGCCCCTCGCGCTCGTTCTCGTCAACTCCTTCAACCGGGACCGCAGCGCGAGCTGGCCGCCGTCCGGGCTCACCTTCCACTGGTGGTCGGTCGCCTGGGAGAACGAGGGGGCCCGCTCGGCGCTGTGGGTCTCGGTCAAGGCGGGCCTCGGGGCCACGGCCATCGCGCTGGTCCTGGGCACGCTGATCGCCTTCGCGGTCGCCCGGCACCGCTTCTTCGGCCGGGACGCGATCTCCTTCGTGGTCGTCCTGCCGATCGCGCTGCCCGGCATCGTCACGGGCATCGCCCTCAACTCGGCGTTCAGCACGGTGCTCGAACCGCTCGGCGTCGGACTCGGCATGTTCACCGTGATCGTCGGTCACGCGACCTTCTGCATCGTCGTCGTCTTCAACAACGTGGTCGCGCGACTGCGCCGTACGTCCGGCACGTACGAGGAGGCCGCGATGGACCTGGGCGCGGACACCTTCAGGGCCTTCGTGGACGTGACCTTCCCGCTGGTGCGTTCGGCGCTGCTGGCCGGCGGACTGCTCGCCTTCGCGCTGTCCTTCGACGAGATCGTCGTGACGACGTTCACGGCCGGGCCCGGCATCGAGACCCTGCCGATCTGGATCTTCAACAACATGACCCGGCCCCAGCAGGCCCCGGTCGTGAACGTCGTGGCGGCCGTGCTCGTCCTGCTCTCCGTGATCCCGATCTACGCGGCCCAGCGGCTGTCCGCGGACACGGCCACCGAGAGCCGGATCTGACCGGGCCGATGAACTGCCCTCGCAGGTCTCCTGGTTGACGCCGGTGAGGGGCGGCCGGATCCGCCGCGCACGGATCCGGCCGCCCCTCACCGGCAGGTCGAAAGGCGGGTTCTCAGCGCTTGGTCGTGCTGTTGAACAGCGAGCGCGACCAGACGTAGCCGACCAGGCTGATCCCGGCGCACCAGGCCAGCGAGATCCAGCCGTTGTCGCCGATCGCCGAGCCGGAGAGCAGACCGCGCAGCGTCTCGGTCATCGGCGTGAAGGGCTGGTTCTCCGCGAACCAGCGAAGGCCCGGGGACATCGAGTCGGCCGGCACGAAGGCGGAGCCGAGGAACGGCAGGAACTGGACCAGCAGCGGTTTGTTGCTCGCGGACTCGACGGTCTTGGAGATCAGGCCGAGCGCCGCCGACAGCCACGTCACCGCGAACGCGACGGCCGCGAGGAGACCGGCGGCCGCGAGCCATTCGAGGGGGCTCGCGTCCGAACGGAAGCCGATGGCGAGGGCGAAGCCCACGACCAGGATCATGCTCACCATCGTCTGGAGGACGCTGCCGACGACATGGCCCGTCATGAACGACGAACGAGTGATGTTCATGGTGCGGAAGCGGTTGATGATGCCTTCCGTCATGTCCGAGCAGACCGCGATCGAGGTCGACATCGCCCCGGCCGCCACGCCCATGATGATGATGCCGGGCGTCAGGTATTCCAGGTAGGCGTCCCGGCCGCCGCCCATTCCGGCGCCGATCGAGTCGCCGAAGGCGTACACGAACAGCAGCAGCATCAGGATCGGCATCATGGCGGCGCCGAGCGACACGCTCGGATAGCGGATCGCGTGCTTGAGGTTGCGCCGCAGCATCGTCATCGAGTCGTGCACGGCGTAGGTGAGGGTGCTCATCGCAGGGTCTCCTTGACGTGAAGCGGGGTGCCGGTGCCGGTCCTGGTGGCGCCGTCGCCGGTCAGGGCGAGGAACACGTCGTCCAGGTCGGGGGTGTGCACGGAGAGGTCGGCGGCCCTGACACCGGCGGTGTCCAGCCGGTCGAGCAGGGCACGCAGCGCGTCGAGCCCGCCGTCGCCCGCCACGCGCAGCGCGAGGTCCTCGTCGTCGCGGGCCGCGCCGGGGAATGCCTCGGCCGCGCGCTCGTACTCGCCGGGCCGGGTGAAACGCAGCCGTACGTGGCTGCCGGGGATCTGCGCCTTGAGTTCGCCGGCGGTGCCCTCGGCGACGATCCGGCCGCCGTCGAGCACGGCGATCCGGTCGGCCAACTGGTCGGCCTCTTCAAGGTATTGGGTGGTGAGGAACACGGTGGTGCCGCCCGCGACCAGGGAGCGCACCGTGTCCCACATCGTGCGGCGGCTGCGCGGATCGAGACCGGTCGTGGGCTCGTCCAGGAAGATCACCTGGGGGTCGCCGACCAGAGTCATGGCGAGGTCGAGCCGGCGCCGCATGCCGCCGGAGAAGGTCGCGGCCCGCTTGCCGGCGACGTCCGCGATGTCGAAGCGCTGGAGCAACTCCTTGGCACGGAAACGTCCTTCACGCCTGCCGAGACGCAACAGGTCGGCCATGAGGAGCAGGTTCTCCTCGGCGGTGAGCAGATCGTCGAGCGCGGAGAACTGCCCGGTGACACCGATCGCGGCGCGGACACCGTCGGGTGAGGCGGCGATGTCGTGGCCCGCGACCTGGGCCTGCCCGCCGTCGGCGGCGACGAGCGTGGACAGGATCTGCACGGTGGTGGTCTTTCCGGCGCCGTTCGGTCCGAGCAGCGCGAAGACGGAACCGGCCGGGATACGCAGATCGATGCCGTCGAGCACGGTCTTGTCGCCGTACGACTTGCGCAGACCGACCGCGGAGACGGCGGCGGGCGGCTGCGGACCGCCGTCTCGCCCGGGGTTGGGGATAGGCATGGGCATGACAGAAGAAGGCATGGAGCTCTCCGTTCGGAGGCCGGGTGAAATCAGGCGCTGGAGGGGGAAAGGGGCGGGGCCGGGGCCAGGGCCGGGGAGTTCAGGACTTGGCGCGCAGGATGTCGATGTTGCCCCAGTTGGTCCGCGCGTGGACCGTGACCGTGCCCTCGGTCTCCTCCGGGGCCTCGGACGAGGCGAGCATGTTGCGTACCTGGCCACGGTTGGAACTCACGTCGAGCCACGCGGCTACGCCCCGCCGGACGCCGACCTCGATGGAGCCGTTGGAGGTCTCCAACTGGATCTCACCGCCCACCACTTCGGCGACACGAAGGTGCCCGTTGGTCGTGGTGCCGGTGACCGACGCCCCGGCGCGCGCGATGTCGATGCCACCGTTGGTGCCGCTCGCCCGCAGCTCGCCGGTCACGGTGCCGACGGTCGTGGTGCCGTGCGCGTTCTTCAGGACGGCGGGTCCGGTGACCGTGCCGACGCGCACGTTGCCGGTGCTGCTGGTGATCTCGGCCATGCCCTCGACGCGGTCCACGGTGATCAGGCCGTGCGACGCCGTCAGGTTCAGCGGGCCGGTGGTGTCGAGGCGCACGTCTCCGGCCGAGGTCTTCACGCGGACCTCGCCGAACCGGCCCTCGGCTAGCACCTGGGTCCAGGAACAGGTCATGTCGAGCCGGGAGCCCGTGGGCAGGCCGACCGTCACATCGACGGCGCCGCTGGAGCCGATCAGATGGCGCTGCTTCGTCCTGACCGTCAGGGCGCCGCCCGCGTACACGACCTCGGTCTGCTCGGCGGCCCGTACGTCCCTGTCCTTCTTCGGGTCGAGGGGCCGCACCTCGACGACCGTGTCGGGACGGTCCGTGGCGGTGAGGCGGATGGCACCGGCGGTCACGTCGGCGGTGACCGAGATGGGTTCAGGGGTGTCGAAAGAAGGCATGGTTGTACCGTCCTCGTGGGTCCTCGAGTCGTCCCCGCAGGTGGGACGTGGTGTGTGGGTGAAGTGGTGCGGGCGCGGACGCGGCTAGCGCACCCAGCCCGTGAAGCTCTGTCCGATGGTGCGGTTCCTGCCCGTCGCGCGCGGCCGGGTTCCGCCGTCGACCGCCGCCGACACGGCCCGCACGAGCCACGCGTTGACCGACAGGCCCTCATGGCTCGCGGCCTCCTCGGCGCGTGCCTTGAGATGGGCGGGCAGGCGCAGATTGACGCGGGCGGTGCCGCCTTCGTCGCCGTCGGCCGGCAGCGGTGCCCTGAACGGTTCGACGGGCGCCTCCGCCGCTTCCGTGGTGTCACCGTAGGAAGGCGGCGGTGTCACCACGAAGTCGGGGTCCAGTCCCCGCAGCCGTACGTCGACCGAGCCGGGAGCGAGCTCGCGGGTGATCTCGTCCATCGCGGCGGAGAGCACGTTGAGCATGGTCAGACGCGTCGCCGACTCCAGCGGAGCGGTGAGGCGCTCGGCCAGCTGACGGGCTTCTTCCCCGCCGGCCTCGGCGGCCACCGCGAGTTCTTGGCGCAAGGTGTCGACATACGGAGTGAGGTCCATGACGACATCGTGGCACCACTATGGCGCCATGCGCAAGCGTGAACGGCTCCCCATGTCGGGCCACTCTGAGGATTGCGCCTCTGGCCTGCGGAAACATGGAGAGGATTGCTTGGGGCGTGATGGTGCCACGGGTGCCTGTGTGCCAGGTGGGGGTCTGTGGTGGCGCCGAGTGGCGCCGGATGGTGTCAGGTGGCGCCAAGTGCCGTCACGTGGCGTACGTGGCGTTGAGCGGGACCGGGTGATGTCGAGCGGGGTGAGTCGATGCCGAGCGATGCCAAGTGGCGCCAGGCGGTGTCGAGTGATGCCAGTCGTGCCCGGGTGGAGCCGCAGCGCGCTCCTGCCCCGCTCCCGCCCCTCGGATGGGGCCCGCTCCTCGTGCCGGACTCCGGGCCGAATGCAGCGCTATGTGACATAGTACTGATGTGAGTCAGCCTGTTACCTGCGATGTCGTGATCGTCGGAGCCGGAATGGTGGGCGCCGCCTGTGCCTTGTACGCGGCTCGCGAGGGCCTCGACGTCGCCGTGGTGGACCGTGGCCCGGTGGCCGGCGGCACGACCGGCGCGGGTGAGGGGAATCTGCTCGTCTCCGACAAGGAACCCGGACCCGAACTGGACCTCGCCCTGCTCTCCGGGCGTCTGTGGGCCGACCTCGCCGAGGAACACGCGAAGGCGATCGAGTACGAGGCCAAGGGAGGCGTCGTCGTGGCGTCCACGCCCGAGGGCCTGGCCGCGCTGGAGACGTTCGCGGCGGGTCAGCGAACGGCCGGTGTACTGGCCGAACCGGTCGCGGCCGATCAACTGCACGATCTGGAGCCGTACTTGGCCCCGGGGCTCGCGGGCGCCGTGCGCTATCCCCAGGACACCCAGGTGATGCCCGCCCTCGCGGCCGCGCATCTCCTCCGGGCATCGGGGGCGCGGCTGCTGACCGGGCGCACCGTGACCGAGGTACTGCGCGCGAGGGACGGCTCGGTCCGCGGAGTGCGTACCGGCCGGGGCGATGTGCACGCGCCCGCCGTCGTCAACGCGGCCGGCACCTGGGGTGCGGAGGTGGCCTCGCTCGCGGGCGTCACGCTCCCCGTCCTGCCCCGCCGGGGATTCGTCCTCGTCACCGAGCCCCTGCCGCGCCGGGTGCGCCACAAGGTGTACGCCGCGGACTACGTCGCCGACGTCGCCAGTGACTCGGCCGCTCTGCAGACCTCGCCGGTCGTGGAGGGGACGGCCGCCGGTCCGATCCTGATCGGCGCGAGCCGGGAACGGGTCGGCTTCGACCGGTCGTTCTCGCTGCCGGTGGTACGGGAACTGGCCGCCGGTGCCATTCGGCTCTTCCCGTTCCTCTCGCAGGTGCGCGCCCTGCGGACCTACCTCGGATTCCGGCCCTACCTGCCCGACCATCTGCCCGCCATCGGCCCCGACCCCCGGGCCCCCGGTCTCTTCCACGCCTGCGGTCACGAAGGGGCCGGCATCGGGCTGTCGACCGGGACCGGGCAGCTCGTCGCGCGGGTCCTGGCGGGCGAGGCACCCGGCCTCGACCTCACGCCGTTCCGGCCCGACCGTTTTCCCGAGGAGGCCGTGTGAACCCCCTTTTCCGAGGACGCAGTGTGAACCCCCTGGACCTCGTACGGGCCGAACCCGGCCCCGCCTTCACCGTCACCCTGGACGGCCGGGAGGTCGACGTGCTGCCCGGCCGGACCGTCGCCGCCGCGCTGTGGGCCGAAGGCGTCACCTCGTGGCGCAGCACCCGTGACGCGGGCCGGCCCCGCGGGGTCTTCTGCGGCATCGGCGTCTGCTTCGACTGCCTCGTCACCGTCAACGGCCGCTCCAACCAACGGGCTTGTCTGGTCACGTTGGCGCCCGGCGACACGATCCGCACACAGGAAGGCACCGGCCACGATGACTGACGGAGCCCACCGCCTCGCGGTGATCGGCGCGGGCCCGGCCGGTCTCGCCGCCTCCCTGGCCGCGGCGGCACGCGGCATCCACGTGACGCTGATCGACTCGGCCACGGCGGCGGGCGGACAGTTCTACCGCCGGCCCGCGAGCGGCCTGGGCGCCCGGCGGCCCCGCGCGCTGCACCATCGGTGGCGCACATGGCGACGGCTGGAACAGGGGCTCGCCGGACACCTGGAAGCGGGCACGGTCGAATACCTGACGGATCATCATGTCTGGCTGGTCGAAAGGACCGGGGCGAGCACCGGCTCCCGACCGGGATTCACCGTCCACGCCCTCGTCGGCCGGCTCCAGGAGCGCTCCGTCGGTGTCCGTGCCGACGCCGTGCTCCTGGCCACCGGTGGATACGAGAAGGTGCTGCCCTTCCCCGGCTGGACCCTGCCCGGAGTGGTGACCGCGGGCGGGGCCCAGGCCATGCTCAAGGGCGGTCTCGTCGTGCCGGGCGCGAGAGTCGTCGTCGCGGGAAGCGGGCCGCTGCTGCTGCCCGTGGCGACCGGACTGGCCGCCGCCGGGGCCGAGGTCGCCGCGCTCGTGGAGTCCCTCGATCCGAGAAGGCTGCCGCGCGGTGCCGGGGCGCTGGCGGCCGAACCGGGCAAGGTCGCCGAGGCGGTCCTGTACGCGGCCGGCCTCCTGCGCCACCGCGTCCCGTTCATCCCGCTGCACACCGTCGTGGAAGCCCATGGCGAGGCCCGGATCGAAGCCGTCACCGTCGCCGCGCTCGGCCCCGACGGGCGCGTACGGCCCGGAACCGGGCGCCGCATCCCGTGCGACACGCTCGCCGTCGGCCACGGGATGGTCCCGCACACCGATCTCGCCGAAGCGCTCGGCTGCCGTATCGACGGTACGAAGGTCGACGTGGACGACGAGCAGCGCACCGACGTGCCCGGTGTCTGGGCCGCCGGCGAGATCACGGGGATCGGCGGTGCCGTGCTCTCCCTGGCCGAGGGGCACCTCGCGGGCCGGTCGGTGGCGGCCCGGCTGCGCGGCACCGGCCCCGATCCGCGCTCGGCCGCCCGGGCCGTCAGGGTCCGGGCGAGGGCGCGCTCGTTCTCCGCCGCCCTCGACGCCCTGTACGCGCCGCCCGCCCACTGGACGGACCAGGTCACCGACGACACCGTCGTGTGCCGCTGCGAGGAGGTCACCGCCGGCCGCGTCCGCGAGGCCGCCGCCGACCTCGGCGCGGGTGACGTACGGACGGTCAAGCTGTTGACCCGCGCCGGAATGGGATGGTGCCAGGGCCGGATCTGCGAACCCGCCGTCGCCGGACTCCTCGGCTGCGAACAGACGCCCGCACGAAGGCTGTTGGCCCGCCCGGTACCGCTCGGCGTACTCGCCCGAGCCGGTTCGGACGGCGACGGCCGGTCACCCGCCGCGGGCTCGCCCCCGGAACCCGGCCTCACCTCACCGCGCCTCGACCGACAGTGAAATGTCACACCCTATGGAGAGGGATGAGCACCTCATGACCGTCACCCCCGACAGCCGACGCCCCTGGCGTGGTGTCCTCGTCGCCACCGCGCTCCCGCTGAACGACGACCTCGGCGTCGACCACGGCCGGTACGCCGAACACTGTGCCTGGCTCGTCGAGAACGGCTGCGACGGCGTCGTACCGAACGGTTCGCTCGGTGAGTACCAGGTGCTCACACCCGAGGAGCGCGCCAAGGTCGTCGAGACCGCCGTCGCCGCGGTCGGCGGGTCCCGGGTGATGCCCGGCGTCGCCGCGTACGGCTCCGCGGAGGCACGCCGCTGGGCCGAGCAGGCCAGGGACGCGGGCTGCGGCGCCGTGATGCTGCTGCCGCCCAACGCCTATCGCGCGGACGGCCGTTCGGTCCTCGCCCACTACGAGGAGGTCTCCGGGGCGGGCATCCCGGTCGTCGCGTACAACAACCCGATCGACACCAAGGTCGACCTGGTTCCCGAACTCCTCGCGAAGCTGCACGCCGAGGGTTTCGTCCAGGCGGTCAAGGAGTTCTCCGGTGATGTGCGCCGCGCCTACCGCATCGCCGAACTCGCCCCGGAACTGGATCTGTTGATCGGCGCCGACGACGTCCTGCTGGAACTCGCCGTGGCCGGGGCCAAGGGCTGGGTGGCCGGCTACCCGAACGCGCTGCCCCGGGCGAGCGTCGAGCTCTACCGCGCGGCCGTGGCCGGTGACCTCGACACGGCGGGCAAGCTCTACCGGCAGCTCCACCCGCTGCTGCGCTGGGACTCCCAGGTCGAGTTCGTCCAGGCCATCAAGCTGTCCATGGACATCGTCGGCCGGCACGGCGGTCCGGTCCGGCCGCCCCGCGTCCCGCTGCTGCCCGAGCAGGAGGCCGCCGTGCGCCTGGCCACGGAGCGGGCCGTCGCCGCCGGTCTCGCCTGAGCCGGCAAGGCCCTCGCCTCCACCGCCCAGCCGCCCCGCCGACACCACTCAGGAGTCCCATGCGCAGCAAACTCGTCCTGCACGCCGTCGACTCGCACACCGAGGGCATGCCGACCCGGGTGATCACCGGCGGGATCGGCACGGTGCCGGGCGCGACCATGAACGAGCGGCGGCTGTACTTCCGTCAGCACCGCGACGACATCAAACAGCTCCTGATGAACGAACCGCGCGGCCACGCGGCGATGAGCGGGGCCGTCCTCCAGCCGTCCACCCGCCCGGACTGCGACTACGGCGTGATCTACATCGAGGTGTCGGGCTATCTGCCGATGTGCGGACACGGCACGATCGGTGTGGCGACCGTGCTGGTGGAGACGGGCATGGTCGAGGTCGTCGAGCCCGTCACCACGATCCGCCTCGACACCCCCGCGGGTCTCGTCGTCGCCGAGGTCGCCGTGGAGGACGGCGCGGCCAAGGAGGTCACGCTCAGGAACGTGCCGTCCTTCGCCGTCGGCCTCGACCGCGAGGCCACGCTCGCCGACGGGCGCACGGTGACGTACGACCTGGCCTACGGCGGGAACTTCTACGCGATCCTGCCGCTGGAACAGTTCGGCCTGCCCTTCGACCGGTCCCGCAAGGACGAGATCCTCGCGGCGGGGCTCGCGCTCATGGACGCCGTCAACGCCGAGGGCGAGCCCGTGCACCCCGAGGACCCGTCCATCCGCGGCTGTCACCACGTCCACCTGTACGCCCCCGGGGCGACGGCCCGCTTCTCGCGGCACGCGATGGCCATCCACCCAGGCTGGTTCGACCGCTCGCCCTGCGGTACGGGCACCAGCGCACGCATGGCCCAGCTGCACGCCCGTGGTGAACTCCCGCTGCACACCGAGTTCGTGAACGAGTCCTTCATCGGGACGCGGTTCACCGGCCGGCTGCTCGGCACCACCGAGGTCGCCGGAACGCCCGCCGTGCTGCCCAGCTTCACAGGGCGCGCCTGGATCACGGGCACCGCCCAGTACCTGCTAGACCCCTCGGACCCGTTCCCGGCCGGGTTCGTCCTGTGAGCGGCTTCGCGCCGGGGCGTAGATACTGGAGCTCCGAGTAGGACGTGACATGGCACATGACCGGTGAGGCAGGACGACGGCGCGCCGGCCCGTACGAGGAGACCCCGATGGCCGCCCAGCGCAGCAGCGCACCCTCAGCCGCTCCCGACCTGCCCACGCTGGGCGGCAGGCGGAGCAGCTACCGCGAGCGCGTGGCCGACGCGTTGCGCGCGGCACTGATCGCGGGCGAGCTGCGGCCCGGCGAGGTGTACTCGGCGCCGACGCTGGCCGCCCGTTTCGGCGTCTCGGCGACGCCGGTCCGCGAGGCCATGCTCGACCTGGCCAAGGAAGGCCTGGTCGACACGGTCCCCAACAAGGGATTCCGGGTCACCGAGGTCTCCGAGAAGCAGCTCGACGAGTACACCCACATCCGCTCGCTCATCGAGATCCCCACCGTCGTGCGGCTGGCCACCACGACGGACGCCGTCTCGCTGGAGGCGCTGCGTCCGGCCGCCCGGGAGATCGTGACGGCTGCCGCCGCCGGCGACCTCATCGCCTACGTGGAGGCAGACATCCGCTTCCACCTGGGCCTGCTGGCCCTCGCGGGCAACTCCCATCTGGTCGAGGTGGTCGGAGACCTGCGCAAGCGCTCACGCCTGTACGGACTCGACGCCCTGGTCCGGGCGGGCCGTCTGGAGGCCTCGGCCCGCGAGCATCTGGAACTCCTCGACGCCCTCCTGGAACGCGACGAGCGCGCCGTGCACGCGGTGATGACACGCCACCTGGGCCATGTCCGCGGACTGTGGGCGGCGCCCTGAGGGTCCGCCGCCGCGGGTGTGGCGCCGGGGTGCGGAGCCGTCGTTCTCGTTCCCACGGACAGGAACCGGTCGAACTTTTACGCAAGCAACTTGCATTTCTTGCGCTATTCTTGCGCTCATGACGCGACGACTTGCTCAGGTGGCGAAGAAGGTCGGGGTCAGCGAGGCCACGGTCAGCCGGGTGCTCAACGGCAAGCCGGGTGTCTCCGACTCCACTCGGCAGGCGGTCCTGTCCGCCCTGGACGTCCTCGGCTACGAGCGGCCGACCCAGCTGCGCGGCGAACGCGCGCGGCTCGTCGGGCTCGTTCTGCCCGAGCTCCAGAACCCGATCTTCCCGGCCTTCGCCGAGGTGATCGGCGGAGCGCTCGCCCAGCTCGGCCTCACCCCGGTGCTGTGCACGCAGACCAAGGGCGGGGTCTCCGAGGCCGACTACGTGGAACTCCTGCTCCAGCAGCAGGTCTCCGGGGTGGTGTTCGCCGGCGGTCTGTACGCGCAGGCCGACGCGCCGCACGACCACTACCGCCAGCTCGCGGACCGCAATATTCCGGTGGTGCTGGTCAACGCGGCCATCGAGCACCTCGGCTTCCCGTGCGTCTCCTGCGACGACGCCGTCGCCGTCGAGCAGGCGTGGCGTCATCTCGACTCGCTCGGCCACGAGCGGATCGGACTCGTCCTCGGCCCCGGCGACCACATGCCCTCGGGCCGCAAGCTCGCGGCGGCGCGCGCCCTCGCGCCGGACCTGCCGGACGCGTACGTGGCACGGGCGATGTTCTCGCTGGAGGGCGGTCAGGCCGCGGCCACGAGGCTGCTCGACCAGGGGGTCACCGGCATCATCTGCGCCAGCGACCCGCTCGCGCTCGGCGCGGTACGGGCGGCCCGCCGCAAGGGGCTCGGTGTCCCCGGCGAGATCTCCGTCGTCGGGTACGACGACTCGGCGTTCATGAACTGCACCGAACCCCCGCTGACCACGGTCCGCCAGCCCATCGAGGCCATGGGGCGTGCCGCGGTGGAACTGCTGAACGCGCAGATCGGCGGCAGCAGCGTGACCGCCGAGGAGCTGCTGTTCGAGCCGGAGCTGGTGGTGCGCGGGTCGACCGCGCAGGCACCGCGCCGCTGAGAGGCGCGGCCGGGCCGCCGTACCGGGGTCGGTGACTCCGGTACGCAACCACCTGCAACGCAGACCCCCAATCGCTGTCAAATAATTACAGATTCTGCGCGACATCTTGCGGACGGATGTTGTCGGTGCTTGAGTGTGCGGCGCCAGAACACGGCGGCACGCCCGCCGTGGGCCTTCCTCGCTCCAGCCCGAAGGGGTCCACCAATGAGAAGTACCGGGTTCCGCCGTAGCTTCGTCATGCTCATGGCGTCCTCTGTCGCGCTCACCGCCACCGCGTGCGGTTCGAGCGGCGACGACGATGCGGCCAACGGAAAGACCCGCATCACCGTCAACTGCGAGCCGCCGAAGAGCGCCAAGGTCGACCGCTCGTTCTTCGACGCCGACACCAAGGCGTTCGAGAAGGCCAACCCGGGCATCGACGTCGCCATGCACGACGCGTTCCCGTGTCAGGACCCCAAGACCTTCGACGCCAAGCTGGCCGGCGGCCAGATGGAGGACGTGTTCTACACGTACTTCACCGACGCCAAGCACGTCGTCGACGTCAACCAGGCCGCCGACATCACGAGTTACGTCAAGGACCTCAAGAGCTACAGCACCATCCAGCAGCAACTGCGCGACATCTACACGGTCGACGGCAAGATCTACGGCATCCCGCGTACCGGCTACTCGATGGGCCTCATCTACAACAAGGCGCTCTTCAAGAAGGCCGGCCTCGACCCCGACAAGCCCCCGGCCACCTGGGAGGAGCTGCGCGCCGACGCCAAGAAGATCGCCGCGCTCGGCAAGGGCACGGTCGGTTACGCCGACTACAGCGCCCAGAACCAGGGCGGCTGGCACTTCACCGCCGAGCTCTACTCGCAGGGCGGGAACGTCGTCGCCGAGGACGGCAAGTCGGCGACCGTCGACACCCCCGAGGGCAAGGCGGTCCTGCAGAACCTGAAGGACATGCGCTGGAGCGACAACTCCATGGGCAGCAAGCAGCTGCTGGTCATCAACGACGTCCAGCAGATGATGGGCTCCGGAAAGCTCGGCATGTACCTCTCCGCGCCCGACAACATCCCGATCCTCGTCAAGGAGAAGGGCGGCAACTACAACGACCTCGCCCTGGCCCCGATGCCCGGCGGCAAGGGCACGCTCATCGGCGGCGACGGCTACATGTTCAACAAGAAGGACACCCCGGCCCAGATCAAGGCCGGCCTCAAGTGGCTCGACCACATGTTCCTGACCCCCGGAAAGGGCTTCCTCGGCGACTACGCCCGCGCCAAGCAGAACAACGCGCCCGTCGGCCTGCCCGAGCCGCGCCTGTTCACCGGCGCCGCCGACGACAAGGACCAGCAGGTCAAGAAGGCCAACGCCAACGTGCCCGTGGAGAACTACCAGGCCTTCCTCGACGGCAACCAGAGCCTCCAGATGAAGATCGAGCCCCCGCAGGCCCAGCAGATCTACTCCGTCCTCGACGCCGCCGTGTCCTCGGTCCTCACCAAGAAGGACGCCGACGTCGACCAGCTCCTCAAGGACGCCTCCGGCAAGATCGACTCCATTCTGGCCCGAGGCTGACACCGTTCATGAAGACCGCATCGAAGCCCCCCGCAGTGCTCCCTCCGGCCGCCCTCGGCGTGCCGGAGGCGCCGCGGTCGGCCGGGCGCCGGACCGGGGGACCATCGCGCCGGCGCCTGGCCGACCAGTTCCGCGCCTACGCCTTCCTGGCCGGCGGCCTGCTCTGCTTCGCCCTGTTCTCCTGGTACCCGGCGATCCGCGCTGTCGTGATCGCCTTCCAGAAGTACACCCCGGGCAGCGGCGGCGAGTGGGTCGGCACCGCCAACTTCACCCGGGTCTTCCACGACCCGGAGTTCACCGCCGCCTGGCGCAACACCCTCACCTTCACCGTCCTCGCCCTGCTCATCGGCTTCGCCGTCCCCTTCGTGATGGCGCTGGTCCTCAATGAACTGCGGCACGCGAAGGCGTTCTTCAGAGTCGTGGTCTACCTGCCGGTGATGATCCCGCCGGTGGTCAGTGCCCTGCTGTGGAAGTGGTTCTACGACCCCGGAGCCGGCCTCGCCAACGAGACGCTGCGCGCGCTGCACCTGCCGACCTCGAACTGGTCCAACGGCGCCGACACCGCGCTCGTCTCGCTGGTGATCGTCGCCACCTGGGCCAACCTCGGAGGCACCGTCCTCATCTACCTCGCCGCCCTCCAGAGCATCCCCGGCGAGCTGTACGAGGCGGCCGAACTGGACGGCGCGAACCTGCTCCAGCGCATCCGCCACGTGACGATCCCTCAGACGCGCTTCATCATCCTCATGCTGATGCTGCTTCAGATCATCGCCACCATGCAGGTGTTCACCGAACCGTTCGTGATCACCGGCGGCGGTCCCGAGGACAAGACCGTCACCGTTCTCTACCTGATCTACAAGTACGCCTTCCTCTACAACGACTTCGGCGGAGCCTGCGCGCTGAGCGTCATGCTGCTCGTCCTGCTCAGCGCCTTCTCCGCCCTCTACCTGCGGCTGACCCGCTCCGAAGGGGAGGACGCGTGAGCACCCGCACCCTGATCTCTCCGCTCACCCTGGCCCGCCCGCGCGGCAGAGCCCTCTACTGGACCGTCTTCGGCGGCGTCGTCCTGCTCTTCGCGCTGGCCTTCCTCTTCCCCGTCTACTGGATGGTCACCGGCGCCATGAAGTCGCCGGACGAGGTCACGCGCACCCCGCCCACCCTGCTGCCGCAGCAGTGGCACCTCGGCGGTTACACCGACGCCTGGGACCTGATGGACCTGCCCACCCACCTGTGGAACACCGTCGTCCAGGCGACGGGCGCCTGGCTGCTCCAGCTCGTCTTCTGCACGGCCGCCGCCTACGCCCTGTCCAAACTGAAGCCCGCCTTCGGCAAGGTGATCCTCGGCGGCATCCTCGCCACCCTGATGGTCCCCGCGCAGGCCCTGGTGGTCCCCAAGTACCTGACCGTCGCCGACCTGCCCGTCCTGCACACCAGCCTGCTCAACTCACCGCTGGGCATCTGGCTGCCCGCCGTCGCCAACGCCTTCAACCTCTATCTCCTCAAGCGCTTCTTCGACCAGATCCCGCGCGACGTCCTGGAGGCCGCCGAGATCGACGGCGCCGGACGGCTGCGCACCCTGTGGTCGATCGTGCTGCCGATGTCCCGGCCCGTCCTCGGAGTCGTGTCGATCTTCGCCCTGGTCGCCGTCTGGCAGGACTTCCTCTGGCCGCTGATGGTCTTCTCCGACACCGACAAGCAGCCCATCAGCGTGGCGCTCGTCCAGCTGTCGCAGAACATCCAGCTCACCGTGCTCATCGCCGCGATGGTGATCGCCAGCATCCCCATGGTCGTGATGTTCCTGGTGTTCCAGCGGCACATCATCGCCGGCATCAGCGCGGGCAGCACCAAGGGCTGACGCCCTCACCGACCTCCTCGAACGAAAGGCAACGCACCGTGGGACAGCCCCGCCCTGCCCGAAATCAGTCCGCGTGGTGGCGTTCCGCCGTCATCTACCAGGTGTACGTCCGCAGCTTCGCGGACGGCGACGGCGACGGCACCGGCGACCTCGCGGGCGTCCGCGCCAGACTCCCCTACCTCGCCGAACTCGGTGTGGACGCCCTGTGGTTCAACCCCTGGTATCTCTCGCCCATGGCCGACGGCGGCTACGACGTGGCCGACTACCGCACGGTCGACCCGGCCTTCGGGACCCTCGCCGAGGCCGAGAAACTCATCGCCGAGGCCCGCGAGCTGGGCATCCGCACGCTCGTCGACATCGTGCCGAACCACGTCTCGGACCAGCACCCCTGGTTCCGGGCGGCGCTGGCGGGCGGCCCGGAGCGCGACCTGTTCCACTTCCGCCCCGGACGCGGCGAGCACGGCGAACTCCCGCCCAACGACTGGCCGTCCCAGTTCGCGGGCTCCACCGAACCGGTGTGGACCCGGCTGCCCGACGGCGACTGGTACCTCCACCTGTTCACCCCCGAGCAGCCCGACCTCAACTGGGCGCACCCGGCCGTCCGCCGGGAGCACGAGGAGATCCTGCGCTTCTGGTTCGAGCGGGGAGTGGCGGGTGTACGCATCGACTCGGCCGCGCTGCTGGCCAAGGACCCGGACCTGCCCGACTTCGTCGAGGGCCGCGACCCGAACCCGTACGTCGACCGCGACGAACTCCACGACATCTACCGTTCCTGGCGGGCGGTCGCCGACTCCTACGACGCCGTCTTCGTCGGCGAGGTCTGGCTCCCCGACTCCGAACGCTTCGCCCGCTATCTGCGCCCCGACGAACTGCACACCGCCTTCAACTTCTCGTTCCTGTCCTGCCCCTGGGACGCCGGACGGCTGCGGACCTCCATCGACGAGACCCTCGCCGAACACGCCCCCGTCGGAGCGCCGGCCACCTGGGTGCTGTGCAACCACGACGTGACCCGCACGGTCACCCGCTACGGCCGTACGGAGACCGGGTTCGACTTCACCGCCAAGGCCTTCGGCACCCCCACCGACCTGGCTCTCGGCACCCGCCGGGCTCGCGCAGCGGCACTGCTCTCGCTCGCCCTGCCCGGCTCCGTTTACCTGTACCAGGGCGAGGAACTCGGGCTGCCCGAGGTGGAGTTGCCGCTCGACAGGATCCAGGACCCGATGCATTCGCGCTCCGGGGGCACGGACCCGGGCCGCGACGGCTGCCGGGTCCCGCTGCCCTGGACGGCCGCCGAGCCGTACGCCGGCTTCGGCGGTGAGCCCTGGCTGCCGCAGCCCGCCGACTGGCCCGCGTACGCCGCAGACCGCCAGGCGGACGACCCCCGGTCCATGCTGAGCCTCTACCGTGCCGCGCTCCGCGTCCGTCGCGGCGAACCGGGCTTCGGGGACGGCGTGTTCGGCTGGCTGCCCGCACCGGAGGGCGTCCTCGCCTTCACCCGCGCGGACGGTCTGCTCTGCGTGGTCAATCTGACCGACGGCCCGGTCGGGCTCCCCGAGCACTCCCGGCTCCTGCTCCACAGCGACCCGCTGACGGCCGACGGGCTCCTTCCGCCGGACACGGCGGTCTGGCTGCGCGCCTGAGCGGCCCGCACCGCACAGCGCGGTCCCCGCAGGCCGGTTCAGTTCGGCGGGGGTGAATCCCTGGGCTCATCCCTCTTCATGACCGGCTCCCCGCGCTTCGCCACCTGGATCTGCTCGTACACATGGGTCCGCAACTCGGCGAAGCGCGGGGAGACCCGTGTACGCAACTGGTCGCGGTCCTCGGGAAGATCGACCTTCAACTGCTCCTGCACGACGGTGGGGGAGGCCGAGAGGACCAGGACCCGCTCGCCCAGATAGACGGCCTCGTCGATGTCGTGGGTCACGAACAGGACGGTGATCCCGCGCTGCCGCCACAGCCGGCGCACCAGATCCTCCAGATCGGCGCGGGTCTGCGCGTCGACGGCCGCGAACGGCTCGTCCATGAGCAGGACTTCGGGCTCGTACGCCAGGGCCCGCGCGATGGCGACCCGCTGCTGCATCCCCCCGGACAGCTGCCACGGATAGGCCCCCGCGGCATCGGCCAGGCCCACGGACTCCAGCGCGTCGGCGACCAGTTCCCGGCGCCGCGCCCTGCCCAGGTTCTTCTGCCGCAGCGGGAGTTCGACGTTCTCGCCGACCCTCATCCAGGGGAACAGGCTGCGCCCGTACTCCTGGAACACGAACGCCATGCCCGGCGGCGGGCCGCTCACCCGCCGGCCGCCGAGCAGCACCTCGCCCGACGTCGGTGTCAGCAGGCCGCCCATGCACTTCAGCAGGGTGGTCTTGCCGCAGCCCGACGGCCCGACCAGGCAGACGAGTTCACCCGCGTCCACCGTGAAGGTGAGATCGCGGACCGCCTCCACCCGGCGACCCGACCCCTCGTAGACCTTCCGCAGGCCGGATACGACCAAAGACGCGTGCATGGACCGTCCTTTCGCGAGCGTCACGAGGACCGCCTGGAGGAGTCGCGCAGACCGTGGTACCAGCCGAGGACCCGGCGCTCGACCAACTGGAAGACGACCGAGAGGAGAAAGCCGAGCAGGCCGAGGACGAGGATCCCGGTCCACATGTCGGGGATCGCGAAGCCGCGCTGGAACTGCACGATGGTGAAGCCGAGTCCGTTGCTCGCCGCGAACATCTCGCTGATGACCATCAGGATGATGCCGATGGACAGCGCCTGGCGCAGGCCCGCGAAGATCTGCGGGCTCGCGGACGGCAGGACGACGGACCGTATCCGGGCCGGACCCGTGATGCCGTACGAGCGGGCCGTCTCGGACATCACGGAGTCGACGGCGCGCACCCCCTCGATCGTGTTGAGCAGGATCGGCCACACACAGCCGCTGGCGATCACGACGATCTTCATCGTGTCCCCGATGCCCGCGAACAGCATGATGACCGGAACGAGGACGGGCGGAGGCACCGCCCGCAGGAACTCCAGCACCGGCTCGCACACCGCCCGCACCTTCCGGTACGAGCCGATGACCGTGCCGACACCGACTCCCACCACGGCCGCCGCCGCGTACCCGGCCAGCAGCCGCAGCAGGCTGGGCACCAGGTCGGCGCGGAGCCGGTCACGCGTCCAGACGTCGGGGAAGGTCTTCAGGATCGTGCGCAGCGGCGGCCAGTAGACATTGGTGCTGCCGTCCGACGCGAGCCACCAGAGGGCGAACAGCAGCGCGGGGAGCGCCACGACGAACAGCACCCGCAGCGGGAGAGCTCCCCACCGGTTCGGCCTCGTCGGTCCGGGCGGGATGCCCGTCACACCGTCACCTCCCCGCGCACCGACTGGTGCCAGGCCAGCGCGTACCGCTCCACCGACCGGGCACCGACGTTGATGAGCAGCCCGAGCAGACCCGTGACCACGATCAGCGCGTACATCTCGGGCACCGCCTGCGAGGTCTGGGCGACCGCGATGCGCGCGCCCAACCCCGGTGCCCCGATGACGAGTTCGGCGGTCACCGTGAGGATGAGCGCGACGGCCGCGGCGAGCCGGACCCCCGTCATGACGTACGGCAGCGCGGTCGGCCACAGCACATGACGGACCCGGGCCCAGGTGCCGAGCCCGTACGAGCGCGCCGTCTCCTCCGCCACCGGGTCCACGTCCCGCACGCCGTACATGACCTGGACGAGGACCTGCCAGAAGGACGCGTAGACGACCAGCAGGAGCACCGACCTCAGCTCGGTCCCGTAGAGCAGGACGGCGAGCGGGATCAGGGCCACGGAGGGGATGGGCCGCAGGAACTCGATCGTCGAGGCGGTCGTCTCGCGCAGATACGGCACGACCGAGACGACCACCCCCACCACGATCCCCGCGCCGACCGCGATCGCCAGGCCCAGCGCCCAGCCCGTGAGCGTGTCGCCGAGGTCCGTCCAGAAGGTGCCCTCGGTGATCTGGTCACCGAGGGCGCGCGCGATCCGGCTGGTCGGCGGGAAGTACCGCTCCTTGACGATGCCGAGCCGCGGCACCGCCTCGCCGAGGGCGAGGAAGGCCGCGAGCCCGGCCGCGCCCAGTGCGGCGTTCACGGCCCGTCCGGCGGAGCCGCCGCCGCGCACTCGCTTCCGTGTCACGGCAGCAGCTTGTCCAGGTCGGGCGCCGACTTGAAGAGGCCGTCCCGCTCGCCGAGCTTCTCCAGTGCCTCGATCGAGGCCCGGTTCTCCTCGGCCGGCCACTTGGGCAGGGTCACCTTGGCCAGCACGGCCGCGGGGATCTTCGTGTACGTGGTGACGATCTGCCGGACCTCGTCCGGGTGCGCGTCGGCGTACGCGAGGGACTCCGCGGTGGCCTCCTGGAACTTCTTCACCACGTCGGGGTGCTGCTGCATGTACTGGTTCGAGGTGAAGTACATGGCGACGGTGAGGTTCTTCGCCACGTCGACCAGGGAGGAGGCGATCTCGGTCGCGCCCTGGCTCTTGACGGTGGCGAGCGCGGGCTCGACCACCATCGCGGCGTCGATCTGGCCGCTGTCGAGGGCCGCGGGCATCTGGTCGAAGGCGAGCTCGACGAACTTCACCTTGGACGGATCACCGCCCGCCTTGCGCACCGACTCGCGTACGGCCGTCTCGTTGATGTTCTTCAGCGTGTTGACGGCGACCTTCTTGCCCTCCAGGTCCTTCGGCGACGTGATGGCGCTGCCCTTCTTGACCGTGATGGCGCCGAAGTCCGCGCCCGCCACGCCCGTCGAGGCGACACCGTTCGCGATGGCCTTCACGGGAACGCTGTTGGACTGGGCGATCATCAGCGAGGTCACGTTGGAGAACCCGAACTGGAACTGGCCCGAGACGACCCCCGGGACGATCGCGGCTCCGCCCTGCGCGGCGGTCATCGACAGGGTCAGTCCGCGCTTCTTGTAGAAGCCCTTCTTCTGGCCCAGGTAGACGGGGGCGACATCGACGATGGGGATGATCCCCAGCTTGACGGTGGTGGTGCCGCCGGACGAAGAGTTCTTGTCCGAGGCGCCACCGCCGTCGGACGAACCGCAGGCCGACGCGGTGACCAGCAAGGCTCCGACCGCGATACCGGCGAGCAGACGACGCATGGCTCCTCCTGTGCAGACGAGAGTGTTCCGACAGGGCGTGCGCACACCGCACAATGGTGCTCAGCGCGAAGGTAGAACCCTGTCCGTGCCGGGTCAATGGCCTTGGCTGACAATATTGTTGACAGTTATCGAAGTGTGCTCCCGTTCCGTGCGAGAGCACTCCGTGTGTCCCTCTGGAGGCGACGATGCCTGCAGCAGACCGAGCGCCCCATTTCGTCCGGTCCTTCGAACGCGGACTCGCCGTGATCCGCGTATTCGGCGCCGACCGGCCCGAACTGACACTCAGTGAGGTCGCGCGCGGCTGCGACCTGACCCGCGCGGCGGCACGCCGCTTCCTGCTGACCCTGGTCGATCTCGGATACGTCCACACGGACGGCCGGGTCTTCCGGCTCACCCCGCGCGTGCTGGAACTCGGCTACGCCTATCTCTCCGGCTTCACCCTCCCGGAGATCGCCCAGCCCCATCTGAAGCAACTCGCGGAACAAGTGGGGGAGTCGAGCTCGCTCTGTGTCCTCGACGGCGACGACATCGTGTACGTGGCGCGGGTCCCGACCCGGCGGATCATGACGGCGACGATCACCGTCGGCACCCGCTTCCCGGCCCATGCCACCTCCGTGGGCCGGGTGATCCTCGCGCACCTCACGGACGACGAGATCGACGCCCGGCTGGAGCGGGCCGATCTGCGAGCCCTGACCGCGCGCACCATCGTCTCGCCGGACCTGCTGAGAGCCGAGCTGGCCCGGGTGCGGCGCCAGGGATATGCCATCGTCGACCAGGAGTTGGAGGAGGGACTCCGCTCGGTCGCCGCCCCGGTGCGGGACCGGGACGGCACCGTGGTGGCGGCCGCGAACATCCCCGTCCACGCCAGCCGCAACAGCCTCGAATCGGTCCGCCGCGACCTGCTTCCCCACCTGCTGGACACGGTCGCCCGGATCGAGCGGGATCTGGCGGTCACAGGTCCAGTACGAGCCGTCTCCCGAGGCAGCGGGACACGCAGATGAGCATGGTTCCGCCCGCCTCCCGCTCCTCGTCCGTGAGCACCGAGTCCCGGTGGTCCGGGGTCCCTTCGAGCACCTCCGTCTCGCAGGTCCCGCACGTGCCCTCGGTGCAGGAGTAGAGCACCTCGACACCGGCGGCGCGCACGGTGTCGAGGACGGAGACACCGGGAGCGACGGTGACCGTCCGCCCGGACCGTTCCAGGACGACCTCGAACTCCTCCTCCCCGTTCGCCTCCCCGGCCGTCTCCCGGTCCTTCGGCCGGAACCGCTCGATGTGCAGCCGGCCGGCCGGACAGCACTCCTCGATCGCGTCGAGCAGCGGCCCGGGACCGCAGCAGTAGACGAGGGTGTCCCCGGGGAGCCCGCCGAGCACGGAGGGCAGATCGAGCGGTCCGGTCTCGTCCTGGGGAGCGAGGGTGACCCGGTCCCCGTACCGCCCCAGTTCCTCGGTGAACGCCATGGAGCCGCGGGTCCGTCCGCCGTACAGCAGGGTCCACTCGGCGCCCGCCGCCTCGGCCGCGGCGAGCATCGGCAGGATCGGGGTGATGCCGATGCCGCCCGCCACGAAGCGGTAGCGCGGAGCGGGCGCGAGGGCGAAGTGATTGCGCGGACCCCGGACACGGACCGTGTCGCCCTCGCCCAACCGCCCGTGCACATAGGCCGATCCGCCGCGCCCGTCCGGTTCGAGCAGCACCGCGATCCGCCACGTCCCGCGGTCCGCCGGATCCCCGCACAGGGAGTACTGCCGCTCGATGTCCGGCCCGAGCCGGACATCGATGTGGGCCCCGGGCTCCCAGCGCGGGAGTTCCGCGCCGAGCGGATGCCGCAGACTCAGGGCGAGTACGCCGTCGGAAACGAACTCCCGCCGTACGACGATGAGTTCGGCCTCGTACGAGCTGTCCCCGGCAAGGCCGGTCACCGTACCCTCTCCACCGGCTTGTCGCCCTCCTCGACCAGGCGGGCCAGGATGCGCCGGGCCGCGAGACCGCCGGTGTCGATGCCGATGCTCAGCTCCTGGTAACCGGTGGGCTCCGAGGCGAGGGTCCGCTGGAGGAGGTTGAGCGCGTCGACGTCCTGCATCACGACGGTGTGGTTCAAGTCCCGCATGAAGGTGCTGACTTCGTCGTCCGAACGGGCGAAGTCACGTGAGACCGCCCAGAAGTCGTACACCTTGCCCGCGCCGGACGGCGTGATGGCGTACGTGATCTCGGTGTGGAAGGCGTTCGGGTCACTGCCGTCCGCCTCCGGCAGCACACCGGCCGGCGCGATCCTGCTGTGCAGCAGATAGAGGCAGGGCGTGTGGTACTCGATGTCCTGCCAGCGGGTGATGCGCCCCTCGACGCCGGTCGACCGCGCGTAGAAGGGCGGACACTCGGCGTCGGCCATGCGCCGGGAGACGCGCACGATCCCGGCCTCCTCGTCCACCTCGGTGGCGATCGGCGTCTCGGCGACCTCGGGCGTGCCGATGTAGCCGCCGTGCAGATACGTCTCGTGCGAGAGGTCGAGGAGGTTGTCGACGAGGAGTCCGTAGTCCGCGTCGATGGGCTCCATACCGCTGACCGTCGTCCAGTCGGGCGAGTCCATGTGCGGTGCGCGCGGCACGGATCCCGGGTCGGCGAGCGCGGGGTCGCCGATCCAGACCCAGACGAACAGGTCCTGCTCGACGACAGGGTAGGAGGCGACCCGGGCGGTGCGCGGTATCCGCTTCTGCCCCGGCACGTACACACACGCGCCGGTCGTGTCGTAGGTGAACCCGTGGTAGCCGCACACGATCCGGTCACCGTCGAGCCGGCTCTCCGAGAGCGGGAATCGCCGGTGCACACACCGGTCGGACAGCGCGACGGCCGCCCCGTCCTCCTCGGTGCGGTAGAGCACCAGCGACTCACCGAGGACGGTCCGTCCGACGAGCTCGCGTCCGATCTCGTAGGTGTAGGCGACGACGTACCACTGGTTCCTGGCGAAAGCGGTGATGTGCGGCATGGGGGCCGGCTCCCGTCTCTGATGGTGGTGGCATCGTTCGGGCGGACATCACTGGGCCGCAATACGACTTCCGTCTCACGGAAGATGTCCGATGAAATGCCACGTCAGCGGGCTGATGTGTGAGTGCCCTCCCCGGTGGCAGTTGCGATGCTCGTCCACCCAGTGTGTTGTCGCAGGTCGGGCAGGTAGCGCGAAGGGTTGGGGGTAGGAATCGCGAGCAGATTGATGGCCTGAAGGACGCGCGGAGACGGTCATCGACCAGCCGTTCGTCACGCGGTGACACACGCGGGATGCCTGCTTGGGCTTGCGTAAACGGGGCTGCTGTCGGGTGGTGACTCAGCCCAGGAGTGGCCCGGTTGGTTTCGGGCGGTGGGTACCAGCCCTATGGCTGGGACTGGGAAGTCAGCGGGGAGCGAATTCGTCGTAGCGCAGAGCAGCGGACTCATAATCCGTCGGCCGTGGGTTCGAGTCCCACCCGCCCCACCTTAGCCGTGTCCTGACCTGCGGAAACGCTTCATCGGGCGTTCGGATTTAGGACTTTGGGCCAACGGCGTGAATCCGCTGCGCGTGAGCTCAACAGCGTTGCCGCCAATGGTAGTTCGAACTGTTCTGACCTGCACGGATGTCTTGGCTCATAGCGGGGGAAGCCGCCGCATGTGGCCTCTGTGAGTGGCTGGGCGCCGAATTCGGGACGTTGGCAGGACGCAGGGAATCGGAAGGGGCTGCCACGGCGCCATCCTGCCCGACGCTGCTGGGGTGGGCGGCGGAGCGGCAGCAGGCGATCAGGGTGCTGCGTGACACTTGGATCACTGGGCTGCCACCAGACTGCGGTGCGGGAGAAACGGCCCGTACTGAAAACGGCCCAGGAACCTTCTCACGTCGGCGTCTGTTCCGATGGAGGTATGCCATCTACGAGGGGCACAGGGAGTGGAGGCCGGGCAGGTCGGTTGAGGCTCCCACCGTTGGTAGAGGTGTATGGCAACGAGATCATCGTGCTGCCACCGTTCTGCTTGCGCGGAGAGAACGTGCCTGGCCCGCGGACAGGAACAGCGAAGGGAGGATCACCTTCGCTCGCGTGGAGAGCACCGAGGACGGCCGTGCCGCGGCCTGTGGCGTGGCGGTGCTCTCCCGACGCGGTCAGGGGAGTGCCACCTGCGGGTTCACCGCCATACCGAAGAGCGGCAATGCCGGCCGGCCGATCTCGACAGCCTGCCTGGCCGTGCAGTTCGGTGCCAACTCCAGGTCACGGTTCCTGCAACGCAGCGACAGGGAGTTCGCCCGAGCCTCGGACGACCAGGTGGGTGGGGACGGTGATGGTGCGGGCGCGGGTGCGGTCGCCGTCGAGTCGGGTCAGCGCGGTGGTCGCGGCCGCCCTGCCGAGTTCTTCCGCGTCCTGGGCGACGACGGTCAGGGCCGGCTCGAGTACCTCGGCGAGCGAGACGTCGTCGAAGGCGACGACGGCGACGTCCTTGCGCTTGCTGCGGGCCAGTTCGGCGACGACGCCCAGTGCCATGATGTTGTTGCCGGCGAACAGGGCGGTGGGGGGATCGGCCAGGCCGAGGAGTTGGGCGGTCGCGGCCTCGGCTCCTTGCTGGTTGTGGGCGTTGGCGAGGAGCGAGCGGTCGTCGGGGATGTCGGCTTCCTGGAGTGCCGAGCGGTAGCCGGCCAGACGTTCACGGCGGGTGTACAGCTTCACGGGCAGGTCGCCGACGAAGCCGACGCGCCGGTGTCCCTGGGCGATGAGGTGGGCGACGCCGTCGTGGGCGCCGGCCCGGTTGGAACTGACGATGCTGTCGGTGGCGAGGCCGACTCCGGGTCGGTCCAGGAAGATCACGGGCAGCCCCGCCGTACGGTGGGACTTGAGGTGGGAGTGGTCGGCGCCGACGGACGGTACGACGATCAGGATGCTGACGCGGCGGGCGAGGAACTTGTCCGTCAGGGCGCGTTCGCGCTCGGGGTCGTCCGCGGAGGAGCCCATGAGGAGGGTCAGTCCGCGTTCGCGGACGGTGTCCTCGATGGCGCGGGCCACGGCTCCGAAGAAGGGGTTGGCGAGGTCGGGAATGACCAGGCCGATGGTGGTGTCCGGGCCGCCGATGCGGATGTTGCGGGCCATGAGGTTCGGCTGGAAGCCGAGCTTGGCCACTGCGGCGAGTACCTGTTCCCTGGTCTGCGCGGAGGCGGGTCCGTCCTCGTTGAGGACTCGGGAGACCGTCTTGGCGCTGACGCCGACTTCTCGGGCGACGTCGGCCAGGGTGGGGCGGCGGTTCGCTGCCATGGAGGAAACCGTCTCCTGAGGGCTCTCGCTTCCGGCCGCGGCCTCGGCCGGAAGATGCGAGAGCTGGTAGTGCTGTCAGGTGGCCCGGACTCCGGCGGCCTTCGCGGCCTCCGAATCCGCTACGACAGTATCTCCGGTTTCGTCGACTGTGAGGGCGCCGGTCATGATGGCGACGACCTCGGCCATGGAGTAGTCGGAGGGCTTGATCACGGCAGCGCGCCGGCCGAGGCGGTGGACGTGGATCCGGTCTGCGATCTCGAAGACGTGGGGCATGTTGTGACTGATCAGGACGACCGGCATGCCCTTGTCGCGGACCCGGCGGATGAGGTCGAGGACCTGGCCGGACTCCTTGACGCCGAGGGCTGCGGTGGGTTCGTCCATGACGACGACGGAGCGGGCCCAGGCGACGGAACGGGCGACCGCGACGGCCTGCCGCTGTCCGCCGGAGAGCGTCTCCACCGACTGCGTCAGCGAGCGCAGGCCGATCTTCAGGTCGGCCATGTGCTCGGCGGCCTCCTGGCGCATGCGCTTCTTGTCCAGCATGCGGAAGACACTGCCGAGGACGCCGGGGCGGCGCAGCTCGCGCCCGAGGAACATGTTCGAGGCGATGTCCATGGAGGCGGCCACGGCGAGGTCCTGATAGACCGTCTCGATGCCGTGGGCGCGTGCGCTCTGCGGGCCGGAGAAGGCGATGGGCTCGCCGTTGAGTCGTATCTCGCCCGCATCGGGGGTCACCGCGCCGGTGAGGGCCTTGATCAGGCTGGTCTTGCCGGCGCCGTTGTCGCCGATGACGGCGAGGACCTCACCGGGGAGCAGGTCGAAGTCGGCGCCGTCGATGGCGGTGACCTGGCCGTACCGCTTGACCAGACCACGGGCCTGCAGCACGGGCGTGGGGGAGGAGGTGACGGTCATCAGGCCTTCTTCCGGGAGAGCTGGTCGACGGTCACCGCGAGGATCACCAGGACTCCGGTGATCAGGGTCTGGTAGATGGAGGCGACGCCCATCAGCTGGAGGCCGTTGCGGAACACGCCGACGATGAGGACGCCGATGAAGGTGCCCAGGACCGAGCCGCGTCCGCCGAAGAGGCTGGTGCCGCCGAGGACCACGGCGGTGATGCTGTCGAGGTTGTCGGTCTGCCCGGCCTGCGGGTCGCCGACTCCGGTGCGGGAGATGAGTAGCAGGGCGGCGATGCCGTACAGCAGGCCGGCCACGGTGTAGATGCCGATGGTCAGGCGGGAGGTGCGGATGCCGTTGAGCCGGGCGGCCTCGGCGCTGTTGCCCAGGGCGTAGACGTGCCGTCCCCAGCCGGTGCTGCTCAGCGTGTAGGCGAGGAGGAGGAACAGGGCGATGGTGACCAGGGAGCCGTAGGTGATGTCGGTGTGGCCGAGCGGGAAGGTCTCGCCGAGGGCCGTCAGCGGGCCGGGCAGGTTGGTGACCGTCTGCTCCGCGGAGTAGATGTGGGTCAGCGCGAACGCCACGTTGAGCATGCCAAGGGTGACGATGAACGGCGGCAGCGGGATCTTCTGCACCAGCAACCCGTCGAGCAGACCGAACCCGCCGCAGACCACCAGGCCCAGGGCGATGGCGAGGAGCGGGGGCAGGGAGCCCTCGGCGGCCATCTTGGCGATCACGATGCTGCCGAACGCCATCACGGCCCCGCACGACAGGTCGATCCCCGCCGTGAGGATGATCAGGGTCTGCCCGATGGCGAGGGTGCCCACAACCATGACCTGCTGCACGATCAGCGAGAAGTTCCCGCCGGTCAGGAACTGGTCGGTCGAGAAGGAGAAGAAGGCGCAGGCCAGGAGGAGGGCGGCCAGGGGTCCGGTGGTCGGCGCCGTGAGCAGTCTGCGGGCTGTGGTCGGTGCTTTGAGCTCCGAGTAGGGCGTTGTCGTGGCTGTCATGCGAAGTCCTTGTCGGAAGACAGATGTCCTTGTCGGAGGACGAGGGCAGAAGCCCCGCCGACGGGACAAGGGGGCGGCCGTCCCTGGTCGGGGAGGTGGGCCGACCGCCCCGCTGAGGGAAGTGGCGGTGTCGTACGGTCCTGGGGCTGTCGTCACCTTCCCGCCTGCTTCGGGCGGACGACGGGAAGGTGGCGACATTCCCTGGGGGATTTAGCCCCAGCAGTTCTCCAGGCCGTAGGCGGCGTCCTTCGACGTGACCCCGTCCTGCGCCTTGTCGGTGATCAGCGTGACGCCGGTGTCGGTGTAACCGGATGCCTTCTTGCCGTCCTTGGCGTACGTCACGACTGCCTTGACGCCCTCGGAGGCCATCTTCAGCGGGTACTGCTGCGAAGTCGCGGCGATCTTGCCGTCCTTGACGGCCTGGGTGCCGGTGCAGCCGCCGTCGACAGAGACGATCAGGACGTCCTTCTCCCGGCCCTTGGCCTTCAGCGCGGTGTAAGCGCCCAGGGCCGCCGGTTCGTTGATGGTGTAGACGACGTTGATGTCGGGTGACTTCTGCAGGCAGTTCTCCATCGCGGTCTGGCCCTTGGCCTGGTCGCCACCGGTGTCCTGGGCGCACACGACGTCCTTGTCGGTGGCGCCGAAGCCCTTCAGGAAACCGTTGTGCCGCTGGACGCCGACGGAGACGCCCGGCGCCAGGTCGAGGGCGGCTATCTTCGCCGTCTTGCCCTTCATGGCGGCCTTGGCGTACTCGCCGATCAGCTGGCCGGCCTTGAGGTTGTCGGTGGCGAAGAGAGCGTCGACCGCGCTCTCCGGCTCGGTCGGCGTGTCCAGCGCGATGACCAGAACACCCTTGGCACGGGCCTTCTGGATCGCGGGCACGATCGCCTTGGAGTCGCTCGGGGTGATCAGGATGCCCTTCACCCCGGCGGCGACCATGTTCTCGATGGCGGTGACCTGACCGGCGTTGTCCCCGTCGAACTTGCCTGCGGCGGTGGACAGTTGGGCACCGTTCTCCTTGGCGGCCCTCTCCGCGCCCTCCTTCATCTTCACGAAGAACGGGTTGGTGTCGGTCTTGGTGATCAGACCGACTTTCACCTTGCCCGAGCTCGTGGAGCCCGAACCGGAGCCGGACCCGCAGGCCGTCAGGGTGAGTGCCGCGACGCCCGTGACCGCGGCGGCTCGGAGGAGGGACGAGGACAGGCGAGTGGTGCGAGACATGATCGACTCCTGTGGAATAGCGGGCGGCACGGGGGTTGGGATCAGAGCGTGTCGCCCGGGGTGTCATCGTTGACTTATGTCATCGTTGACACTGCCTGGCCAGGATGATGGACTCCGGATCCCGGCAACGTCAATGCCTTCCACTCGTCACAAATTGGCAACGTCCCCAGTCGCCGGCCCCGCGCGGCCGGTCAGTGGCTGTGTCGCCGCACCGCCCCTTTGCCCGGTCTTCCCGAGCCTTTCCGAGAGAGAGCAGTCCATGAGCCCGCGTCAGATCACCGTTCTGGGAGAGTGCGTCGCGGACGCCTTCGCCGAACCGGCAAACGCCTCGAACGAGCTCGCCCTGCGGGTGCTGCCTGGCGGCGGACCTGCGAATACGGCGGTGGCCCTGGCCCGGCTGGACACGCCGGCCCGCTTCCTCGCACGCCTGTCCGGCGATGTGTTCGGCCACCTGTTCCGCGCCCACCTGGAGGCGTCCGGCGTCGACCTGTCGTACGCCGTCGCCGCCGCCGAGCCCAGCACGCTGGCCGTGGCGGAGCTGGACGCCACCGGGCAGGCCGCGTTCTCGTTCCACGCGCAGAACACGGCCGACTGGCAGTGGACTCCAGGGGAACTGGCAAGGGTGGATCTGTCCGAAACAGCCTGTGTGCACACCGGGTCGCTGGCGCTGGTCCGTGAGCCCGGCGGAGCGGCGGTGGAGGAGTTCCTGGCGGCTGCTGCTCCGCGGGCCACCATCAGCATCGATCCCAACGTCCGGCCGCTGCTGGTGCGCCCCGAGGTCTACCGCGCCCGGCTGGCGCATTGGTGCGCTCTCGCCGACATCCTGCGGCTGAGCGAGGACGACCTGGAACTCCTCCTGCCGGGCACTCCGCCTGAGCAGGCGTGCGACATCTGGCATGCGGCGGGGGTACGGCTCGTCGTGATCACGCTCGGCGCCGACGGCGCCCTGGCCTCGCTCGACGGCGAACGGCTGCGGGTGCCCGCGGTGGCCACGCGGGTCGTCGACACGGTCGGCGCGGGGGACTCCTTCACCGCCGGCCTGCTGCACCACCTCGGCGCCCGCGGACTCCTCGGTGGCCGGCTGGCCGATCTCGGTCTCGACGAGGTCGCGGAAGCCTGCCGGTTCGGCACCCGGGTCGCGGCCCTGACCTGCTCGGTCGCCGGTCCCAATCCGCCGTGGCGGAACCAGTTGGCGCAGCTTGCGGCCGCCGGCGGCGCCTGACGGGCGGGCGGGCCGCGCCGGGCAGTTCCGCCCCAACCCTTGACGCGTCTGCCGGATTCCGCACATCATCGGGCCACTTGATGTCAACGATGACACAAGTCAACGATGACACCCCTGGTTCGGCCGCGTGGACGACGACGCCGACCAGGGCGTCACGTTTCGGTCGGTCCACGCACGAGCCGCAGGCTCCGCCCAGTGGACGGCCACAGCACAGGAGACACCATGAGCTCTGGACGTGTATCCCGGCACGCTCTCGGGCACCCAGGCCCAGCTCGTCTCCCAGGAGACGTCCGTCAACTTGATCGTCGACGGCAAGGTCGTCCGCAGCGCCACCAGTTCCAACAGCGAGACCTGGACCGGGCCTCCTTCGACATGCACTCCTACGCCGGCAAGGAGGCGCAGATCCAGATCGTCGACATGAACACCGCCGGCTGGGGCCACCTCCTCGCCGACCGGTTCACCGCCACCGACACGGCCGCGAAGTCCGTCGTGCAGCGCGCCGACTGGGCCAACTACGGCAAGGACTACTACACGGCGATGTCCTGGGAGAACGCGCCGGGCGGCAAGCGGTACATGATCGGCTGGATGAACAACTGGGACTACAGCGGGGTCATCCCCACGTCACCTTGGCGCGGCGCGCAGAGCATCCTCGGGGAGATGGCCTTGCGTACGGTCGACGGCAGCATCCTGTTGACCAGCCGGCCCGTGAACAGGGTGTGGTCCCTGTGGCAGCCGCACGCGGTGACCGCGTCCGGCGTCACCGTCAAGAGTGCCTCCAAGACCCTGATCGGCCCCGCGGCGCAGGGCAAGGCTCTCGACATCGAGGCGACCCTCTCCCTCAAGGACGCCGAACGCTTCGGCCTGAAGGTGCGCACCGGCGCGAATGGCGAGGAGACCGTCATCGGCTACGACATCACGACTCAGGAGCTGTGTACGTCGACCGCACCCACTCCGGCGCCGTGGACTTCAGCAGCACCTTCCCCGGTGTCCGGACCGCGCTGAAGGCCGAGAACGGCCCGGTGAAGCTGGACAAGGCCGTCGTCTGGCACCTCGACTCCGCACACAAGTGATGCCCACGACTGACAAGGACACGAGACCGTGAAGAAAACCCTGCTCGCCGAGTTCACCGCCCGCGAGGGAGCACAGGACGAGGTCGCCCGTCTGATCGGCGACTACACCCTGAAGGTGCGCGAGGAAGAAGGCAACCTCGCCTTCGACGTCTACACCAAGGCAGCCGCCCCGCGCGCCTTCTGGATCTTCGAGGTGTACCGGGACGAGGACGCCTTCCAGGCGCACCTGAACGCCCCGTACGGCGGCCCTTTCAACGCCGCCCTCGTTCGGCTGATCGAAGAGGACGCCTCCGCGCTGACGTTCCTGAACCCGCTGGCCACGAATCCGTAACGAACCGTCGACAAAGGCCTCCACCGGGGCGTGGTCTCATCCCGTACTCACTTGCCGAAACGATTGGGCACCACTTGGGCAGGCGGATCGGGGTAAAGGACGTGGCGGCAGCCGCCGGAGTCTCGGTCACGACCGTCTCCCACATCCTCAACGAGGTCGAGGGCAAGCGCGTCAACACCGAGACCCGGCAGCGCGTTCTGGAGACGGCCCGGCAACTGGGGTACGCCCAACGGACTGGCCCGTGGCCCGCGGCTGAAGCGGTCGAGCACCATCGGCTTCGTCAGTGGCCAGATCGCCACCACCCCCCCCCACGCGGGCCGGATCATCCTAGGAGTGCAGGAGGCAGCCGCCAAGCACGACCCGCTGCTGCTCATGCTGAACACCGGCGGAGACTCTGGGATGGTCAGTTGGTGGCGAGCATGCCTGTCCGCAGCTTGGCGAGGGTGCGGTTGAGGAGGCGGGAGACGTGCATCTGGGAGACGCCGAGGTGTTCGCCGATCTGGGCCTGGGTGAGCTCGTCGACGAACCGCATGTGGATGATGCGGCGTTCACGGTCGTCGAGCTGGGAGATCAGAGGGGCGAGAGCGTTGAAGTCCTCGACGAGTTCGAGGGCGGTGTCGTCCACGCCGATGAAGTCGGCGAGGGCGGCCTCACCGTCTTCGCTGGAGGTGATGGCGGCGTCGAGGGAGGCCGAGGTGTAGCCGTTCGCGGCCTTCCGGGCCTCGATGACGTCCCTCTCCGACAGGGACATCAGCTCGGACAGTTCCCGTGTGGTGGGCATGCGGCCGAGCCGGCCGCGGAGCTCCTCGGTGGCCTTGGCGAGCGCCACGCGTGCTTCCTGCAGGCGGCGGGGGACGTGGACGGCCCACGTGGTGTCGCGGAAGAAGCGCTTGATCTCGCCGACGATGTAGGGGACGGCGAAGGAGGTGAACTCGACCTCGCGGGACAGCTCGAAGCGGTCGATGGCCTTGATGAGGCCGATGGTGCCGACCTGGACGATGTCCTCCATCTCGTCCTGGCCGCGGCTGCGGAAACGCGAGGCCGCGAACTGGACGAGGGTGATGTTCATTTCGATGAGGGTGTTGCGCGCGTACTGGTACTCGGGGGTGCCCTCTTCCAGGACGGCGAGCTGGTCGAAGAACAGCCTCGACAGCTCGCGGGCGTCCTTCGGAGCGACCTGCGACGGGTCACTGATCTCCGGCAGCACAACGGTCCGCGCCCCTGCCGTCTCGGTCACTGTCATGCTCGTCCCCTCCTGCGTGATCCATCCTCATACGCCGCCTGCTCCTGAGCGACCAGAGACGGCGTACCCGCAGTTGAGGCATCCATGCCAGGCAATTCCGCAGTGCATCTGCTGCTCGGCCATCCGGCCTCAGGAGTCAAAGCGGAAGCGAGGTTAACCCATTCGGCATCCGGGGTTTCGACGTAGGGCCGGCCGCCCTCGCCGAGATGCCGTCCCGGCGAGCCCCTGGTGCCGGCACGACGGGCAACGCGACGTCAGGACTTTGCCACTGCGGTCACCTTCCCCAGCAACGGCCAGGAGCGCCGCCCGACGCTTACGCCGGATCACTAGCGCGGCAGGAGGACGCTCACGGTCTTGCTCCCCAACGGGTGGCGGGTGACGGCGGTGACGTGGGCGAGGCGGTTGACCATGAGCCGGCCGAAGCCTCCGGCGCTGTTCAGAGCGGGGATGCGCATGCGGGGCGCCTGGGAGCAGTGGTCGTGCACGGCCACCTCGATGCTGTCCGGGGCGCGACCAGGTCCAGGGTGTAGGCGCCGCCGCCGTGGCGCAGGGCGTTGGTGACGAGTTCGGAGACGACCAGGACCACGGTGTCGGCGGCGTCCTGCGCTCATCGTGACTATCAGTTCCCCCAAGCCCCTGTGGAGTCCAATGTCCGGTGTGTGCGCTGCGCTTGTGCCCTGTCGCGCAGCCTGCCAACCCGGCCGGGGCCTTCCACCGTCGTTGTTCGAGGCCGACTAACTCTCCGCAAGACACGCGAAAATCTATGCTGGCTGTAGTAGACATTGGGAGATCGTCTGGCTATGGTTTCTCTCGTAGCCGAGATCAGCAGGGCCCGGCAGACATGAACTGCCAGGTAGCAGTACATGTAGTTGGAATGTGCAGGGCGGTGCGGTGGTGGAGTTTCGGAGCCAGGGTTGTTGCAGGACGGCGACGGGGCTGACGACCGGACCGGGTGGCTCGCAGTGATCAGGGGCCGCCGTGAGCAGGACCGCAGTTGAAGTTGCAGTACCCGTTAGTGCAGTTAGCGGTATCCAGCAGTGAAGGTATGTGAGTGGTTCCTCGGTGAAGGCGTCGGCTGCGGGCGCGCGCACCGGGAGGTTCGGCAGTGGGGTTCTAAGCCAGAGCAGACGCAGGACGGGCGACGGGGCTGGCTGCCGGAGAGTGACGCTTCCTCAGGTCACCGAGCAGGTCGCATCACCAGCAGTACGCGGTAGAGCAGTACCGGCAGTGAGTTGATCCCAGAGGGAAAGAACGGAGGGGCCGAGCGCCATCAGGATCGCCCGGGCGGAATGGCTGAGCCCGGGTACCGCAGGACATCGATAGTGAGGTGGTCTCCGGTCGAGCAACCGCGATCCCCGCGTCCCCGACAGCAATCTTGGTCGGGTCTGCGGAAACAGTAGGTCGGCGCAGTATCAGGGCCGGCAGATGGTGTAGCAGTTCCTTCGGGGCCCTGGCGCGAATAGCGCCGGGGCCCCTCCACGCGTTCCATGAGAGGTGCAAGTGACAGCAGACGACTCGTTCGGCCGGCTCGATGACGACGACTACCCCGCCTACACCATGGGCCGGGCCGCCGCGTTGCTCGGCACCACCCAGGGCTTTCTCCGCGCCCTCGGCGAAGCCCGCCTCATCACCCCGCTGCGCTCAGCGGGCGGCCATCGACGCTACTCCCGCTACCAACTGCGCATCGCCGCCCGCGCCCGCGAACTCGTCGACAACGGCACCCCCATCGACGCCGCCTGCCGCATCATCATCCTCGAAGACCAACTCGAAGAAGCCCAGCGCATCAACGACGAACACCGCCGCGCCTCCCCGCCTGCGGATCCAACGGCCGCAGCCTGAGGAGCCTGGACCCCTGGACTTCCCGCGCCTGCCGCCCCCTTCGCATGCGCACGGGTGCTGACGTCAGATGCTGAGCTGGTTCTGGTAGTAGCTGCCGACTTGCTCGTGGTAGCCGACGTTGTCGAACTGGGGAGTCCTTGATCTCGTTTTGGGTGAGCGCGACGTAGACCTCCGCTTGTTGGTCGACTTGCTGAAGGTTCCGGCCGGCAGCAGAACGTGCTTGCCGAAGATCCACACGCCGGTGACGAGGTGGGAGGAGTCGATGTCGTCCGAGTGCTTGTCGACCTTGCCGACGTCACCGTCGGCGGCCTCGACCTTGTATCCGATCAGGTCGGTGCCCGCGGTCTAGCCGGTGGCCAGCTGGCAGCCCCAGATGTTGTCACTCATAAAGTACGGCTGCCTCATCAAAGAATGCTTTGCCACCCGCAGTTGAACTGCAGACTTGCCGAGATTGAGCGTCATTGGTGACGTTCCCTCAGAGATTCGGGTTCCCGGCTTCTTGCGCCTATTCATACGCCCTGCGGAAAGAGCGGACAGCCGGAGGCGTCGTGCTGGAGGGCCATGGTTCCTGACGTCACGGCCGCCTCCGGCCATGGCCTCTAGCTACCCCGAACCGGAAGAACTAGCCTTTTCATCCTTCGGTCACTGGGACAGGACATGGGTGGGGCCCGACGCCGAAGCGTCGGGCCCCACCCATGATGATGTGCTGATCAGGCCGTCTACCAGCGGTACCAGCGGCCGCGCTTGCCGCCGCTTGCTGTCGGGCGGATCACGAAGCCGAGGACCCACACGATCAGGACGATCACGGCGATCCACCAGAGCGCCTTCAGTGCGAAACCGGCACCGAAGAGGATCAGGGCGAGCAGTAGAACAAGAAGAATAGGAACCATAGTTATCAACCTCCGGACCGTCGTGTGCCCTGCGGATCGATCTCCATTCCTATGGATCTTATGTATTCCTTAGACGGTCCACGGCTGCGAAAGCGTGGCGGTCATCGAGCTGGTTTGAGGATGCGATCCGGGGTGACACGGAGGGCATACGTGAGTTCCGATTGAGGCAGGGGTGAGTGGTTGTGGCTGCGGACGAGAAGGCTCAGGCCAAGGGCGAGCAGGTCGAGGGCAAGGTCAAGAAGGTCGTCGGCGGTGCGGTGGGTAACGAGTCGCTGAAGGCTGAGGGGCGCGTCGAGGAGTCCAAGGGCGACCTGCGTGCGGCCAAGGAGAAGGCCAAGGACGCCGTCCGGCCCAAGTAGGCGCTCAGCACCCCTGATCCCGGCAGCCCGTTGGCTGCCGGGATCTTTGCTGCCGGTCCCGGGCTGGGGAGTCAGGAGGCCCGGACGAGCTGGGCACGTCCGAACAGCAGGGCGTAGCCGTCGGGGAGCTGTCCGATGATCCGGGTGGTCAGGTCGTCTCCGGCGAGGCGGGCGACGACGCCCAGGACTGATCCGACGTCCCAGCGGGTCGTCGCCGGCGTACCCCCGGTTCGCTCAGCGAGGTCCTTCACGAAGCCCCAGCCCGTCAGGGCCTCACCCGCAGGGATCTGCGAAGCGAAGGCGTGGGCGGCTTCCTGGGGGAGACGAGCGGCGAGTTCCGTCCGCTCGATGTCTGTCAGCTGGCGGCCGAGGCCTTCGAGGACGCGGCGTACGACGCATTCTGTCTGGGCGCGGGTGGGGTAGGCGCCTTCGTAGCGCACCTCCTCCAGCATGTGCTCGAAGGTGACGGTTGCCGTCGGGGCAGGGGGCGCGGGGGGAGAGAGAAGAGTCATGAGGCGTGTCGACTTTCCTTGCGTGACCGTCTTCCTGCGGTGGACCGGCTGTTCCGCGTGAACCGTGTTCTTCGCGGGGCCGGTTGTCCGGCGTGGAGTGGAGAGTCAGTGCCGCCGGGGCCCAGGCGGGATTGCAGGCAGACCGCCCGGGCCCCGGTGGATGGGGCACGTTCACCGGATCAGCTGTCGAGTTCCTTGCGGTTGCCGGTGCTGTTGACGCTGATCTTGCGGGGCTTGGCCCGCTCCGCGATCGGGATGCGCAGCGTCAGGACGCCGGCCTCGTAGTCGGCGGAGATGCGTTCGGTGTCGAGGGTGTCGGCCAGGACGAGCTGGCGGGAGAAGGCACCAAGAGGCCGTTCGGAGAGTTCCGTCTGGGCGCTCTCGGACCGCGGCAGGGGCCGGCGTTCCGCCTTCACGGTGAGCATGTTCCGCTCGACGTCGATGTCGAGGGCGTCGGGGTCGATACCCGGCAGGTCGAAGGCGATGACGTACTGGTCGCCGTCTCGGTAGGCGTCCATCGGCATCGCGGAAGGGCGGGACCATGTTCCCGGACCCATCAGGTGCTGGGCCAGCCGGTCGAGTTCACGGAACGGGTCGGTGCGCATCAACACGGGATACACCTCCAGATGAGTTCAGCAGTTGCTGTGCGCTTCACCTGACACCGTTGTAGCATGTCATCCGAACGACGACAACTCATGAGTCATCCGAACGACGACGCATCGAGTGGTGGGCCACAACCTGCGAAGGAGAAGACGATGAGTGACGACCCCGTCCCGGCACCGGCTTCCTTCGCGGCAACGGCCACCGCGCTGCAGGCCATCGCCCAGGCCATGCGGACTGCGCGAACCGAGGAGAACGCCTCCACCGACGATCCTGAGCAGGCCATAGCGGCCCTGCTGCTCCTGCGCGAGGTACGTGAACAACTGGCCGGCTGGGAGCCCGGGCTGATCGA
This sequence comes from Streptomyces sp. NBC_00386, assembly GCF_036063235.1. Lineage (NCBI taxonomy): Bacteria > Bacillati > Actinomycetota > Actinomycetes > Kitasatosporales > Streptomycetaceae > Streptomyces > Streptomyces sp. NBC_00386. Next base: position 1,824,901 of record NZ_CP107950.1, on the reverse strand, counting down.
GACGGCCCGGGAAGCCGGTGCCAGTTGGGCCGACCTGGCCCACCCCCTCGGCGTCTCCAGCCGCCAGGCCGCCGAGCGGCGCTACCTGCGTGTGCGTCCCGGTGAAGCGGGTGCCACCAAGGAACAGCGTGTGCAGGCCACCCGCGGCCGGCGCGCCGCGAACCGCTCCGTAGCTGCTTGGGCTCACGACCACGCCGCCGCGCTGCGCCAGCTCGCCGGGACCATTACTGCCTTGCCGGACCTTCCCGCCACCGCAACGGACGCGATCAGGTCCCTCCACACCGCACTTGGTGACAGTGACCCCTCCCAACTCCTCGGCCCTCTCTCCGATACAGGCCCCCACCTGCGGCCTGCTCATCCCGACCTCGCGGACCGCGTCACCGACATCGACCGCCACGCCCACGAGAGACGCGAGAGCGAGCAGCGTCAGCGCTCTTCGAGCGGGCAGTAACAGCCGTCGGGTGAAATGGACGTCGCGAAAGAATCCGTCCCGGTTGACGATCCACCCGACTCGACCCCTGCGACAAGATCTTCGGCCATCGCCGGTGCCGCAAGCAGGAGGCCTCATCGGGAGGGCAGCGGGGGGAGAGGTGCCGCGCGTCCCGGTGGCAGCCCTGCCCTCGCCGCGTGCCGGTGCTGATGTCCGCCCATCGCTCCTGAGCCCATCTGTGCGCCCGCCAGCTGAGTTGAGGCCTCTCGAGGAGCTGCCTCGGGTGCCAGCCACGGCCGGCCATGCCTTCCTCGTCCGCCCTCAATCACTGCACCCCCTCGTGCTGCGGGTGCGGCCACGGGGACGCGCCTGCACCGTTCGGGTGTGGTGGTTGAGGCTGCTTCCCGCAGCAGAGCGAGCCTGCGGCGTTCCTGAGCGCCGGGCCCGCCTCGACTCCCGTAGAGGCCGACAGGCCCGGTGCGTCCCTGGCGGGCAGCTTCGATACCCGGGTTTCATGCTTCCGGGTCCTGCCTGCGGGGGAGTGCTCGATGCGGCCGGTACGGGGGCCACGTCACGCGAGGCACACGGCCGCCGGCCGACTGGCGCCCGTCAGGCAGACGGCGAACGAACACCAAAGTTTCAGCCCGCTGTCAGCTGCCATGTCCGGGTGAAGCCGAGCTTTGAGCGCACGGCACTTCCGGAGGGCGCAGTTTGCCCGACACGATCCACGGTGGCGTCCCCTCACCGGATCGAACGCTCGACCACTGCTCCGGACGCGGCGATCAGCGCAGGTCCGCCCATGTTGGTGGCTGCTCTTGGCCGCTGTTCAATGCGATCCTGTGGACAGCCGCACACGCCAAATGCTCCAGCTGTAGATCGTGATCTTGATTTCTACTTCAGAGCTGTTCAGCGGTAAGGGTTGACCCGGGGACGATCCTGATGGCGACGTTGCCAGTTGGACCAGCCGAGTCGGCGGGCCAGATTGTCCACGGGGCGGACGGCGAACGCCGTGAACAGTCGTCAGACGTGGTGCCGGTGGCCGGCGCGAGGGATCGACCCGTTCGAGGCGGTCTGTGTGTCACCATCGAGGCGTGAGCACCACTCCGGCCTTGACGCACGATGCCCAGCTCTCGCAGTTGCGGCGGCTACGTCTCGCCAAGGACGCCATGGACCGTGATTGGGCCGAGCCCATAGACCTGGACATGGTCGCCGCGCACGCTGGGTACTCGCGCTACCACTTCGTCCGCGTCTTCCGGGCCGCGTACGGGCAGACACCCGGGCAGTATCTGAGCCACCGCCGCATCGAGCGCGCGGAGGAGCTGCTGCGCACTGCCGACCTGTCGGTCACCGAGATCTGCACGCTGGTCGGCTTCACCAGCCTGGGAACTTTCTCCTCCAGCTTCAAGAAGCACACCGGCCTCACGCCGAGTGAGTACCGTGCCCGGCACGTCGGGCAGGGGTCGGTGCTGATCCCCGGGTGCTATGCGCTGCTCTGGCACGGGAGTTTCAAGGGACTGCTGAAGCGCAGCGCCGAAGAGCGCAATTCTGGAGAAGCCGGGTGAGGCAGCGGTAACTACGGTGGGCTGCAGGGCATGGGGGAGCAGCGCCCCGTCGAGCACAGGGAGTCAGCCGTGATCAAGGGATTGTCCATCGCCAACGTCTGGGTCCTCGACCACGAGCGGGCCAAGGCGTTCTACACCGAGCAACTGGGGCTCGAGATTCGTACCGACATGACGATGGGCGAGGCGGGGATGCGCTGGCTCACCGTCGGCGCCAAGGACCAGCCGGATCTTGAGATCACACTGATGGTCCCAGGGCCACCTGCGCTCGATCCAGAGTCCGCCGAAGAGTTGAAGAAGCTGATCGCCAAGGGTGTGCTGGGGGCGGGTGTATTCGCCACCGACGACATCCATGCCGATTACCAGGCGATGAAGGCGCGCGGTGTGGAGTTTCTGCAGGCACCGCAGGAGCGGCCGTACGGGACTGAGGCCATCTTCCGCGATGATTCCGGCAACTGGTTCTCCTTCACCCAGCGTCGTGAGCAGCTCGATCTCGACAAGGACTGGAGCTGCTGATAGCTGAGCCGTAGACCGTGATCTTCACGTCTGTGATGCGGCTTGTCGCCGGTAATGACTGGCTCGTGATCGTGACTGGTGGCGGCGTCGCCAGGTGGACCAGCTGAGCCGGTGAGCGGGGCCGTGACCGGGGCGGACAGCAACAGTGATGAACAGGCGCTGGATCTCGTTACAGGTCAGCGGGAGCAGGTCATCCGGTCCCGGACGGCGGGTGTGTTCGTCGGCACGGACAACGGCGAGAAAGGCATGGGCGAGCATGGCGAGGGTGACCCATCGGAGCCAGGAGGGGTAGCGGCGGACCTGGTGCTCATCGAGCCCGGCCAGCCCTTTCTCGCTTTGGAAGGTCTCCTCCACCCGCCATCTGGAACCTGCGACCTTGACCAGGGTGGCCAGGGTGGCCAGGGTGGCCAGGGATGTCGGCGTGGTGCAGTGGCAGCGGTAGTAGGCGAGCACGCCGGTGGTGCGGTTGCGGCGGATCAACAGCTGGTGGTGGCCCGGTGCCGCTTCGGTAAGGTCGATGACGGCCCAGTCGTAGAACCGCTGCCCCTTCGCACCGCGTCCGGCCGAGAGCTTCTGCCAGGCCCGCCTGGGCACCTTCTTCACCAGGGCATCAGCACGGAACGTGCCCGCGCCGGTCGGCACTTCAGCCGAGCAGGCCACCGCGAGGACGTAGCCGATGCCGCGTTCCTCCAGCGCCGCCCGCGGTTTCGGATTGCCGCCGTAGACCTCGTCCCCCGTGACCCAGCCGATGCGGTGTCCGGCGTTCAGGAACCGTTCGATCATCACCCGGGCCAGTTCTGGCTTGGTCGCGAAAATGGTGTCCTCGCCAAGCCCCGCTGCCCGGCAGCGATCTGGGTCGCACGTCCACGAACGCGGGATGGACAGTTCTCGGTCCACCGCCGCGTGCCCCCGGGCGCCCGCGTAAACGAGGTAGACCGCGACCTGGGAGTTCTCGATCCTCCCGGCCGTACCGGTGTACTGGCGCTGGACACCGACAGTGTGCGTCCCCTTCTTCACGTCCCCGGTCTCGTCGACGACCAGCACCGCGGCGTCGTCGTGGAGGTGCTCGACCACGTATTCGCGCATGTCGTCACGGACGGCGTCGGCGTCCCAGGCTGCCCGGCACAGCAGGTGTTGCATGCCGTGCGGGCTGGCCTTTCCAGCCCACTCCGCGATCGTCCAGCAGTTCTTCCGCGGCAGGTCCGACAGCAGCCCGAGCACCAGCCGCCCGACCCGGCGCCGGGGTTCAACCCGCTTAAACCGGACCGCGATCCGCCCCAACAGGCCATCGAATGCCTCGCGCCAACGCGCGGGATCTATGTTGTGACCTGCGGCCACCGCCTCTTCGTAAGTCCACACAACTCACGATGATCAACGGAGGCCGCACCTGTCTCCACACCGGCCCAACCAGCAAGATCACGATCTACAGCTGGAGCAAAAGCGCCCCGACAACCCTGGTTGCGGCTGGCGACTCCGCTTTTCTGGAACGTTGCACTGCGAGTGGGTCAATATCTGTGCTCGTGAGGTGAGAGTTTGCCGGACCGTGTAGTGAGAGTTTTTGCCACAATGAGCGGAGTAGAATTACTTAACCGACGCGGGCCGTTGCGGCGTGCTACTGTCCATCTCAGTTGCAGTTGTGGTTCCCGAACTTCAAGTGCTCCCACCCGGCTTCTGTCGAGGAGAGCGCTTTTGTATTTCCGGTCATTTTCCGGCGGGGTAATCATCGCGGCGACACGGTGTTCGCACAGTGCGGACGCCGGTGTACTGCCCCAAAGGAGATATGACATGGCTGCTGGTACCGTGAAGTGGTTCAACGCGGACAAGGGTTTCGGCTTCATCGAGCAGGACGGTGGCGGCGCTGACGTGTTCGCCCACTTCTCGAACATTGCCGCCCAGGGCTTCCGTGAGCTTCAGGAAGGCCAGAAGGTGACCTTCGACATCGCGCAGGGCCAGAAGGGCCCGACGGCCGAGAACATCGTTCCGGCCTGACGCTGACGCGCACTTTGTAGCTGGGGCCCGCATCCCTCGGGGTGCGGGCCCCAGCTACACGCATTTTCCCGCAGTGGTTTCACCTGCGGGACGGCTCGGAGAAATCCGCGGTCTCACCACACGCGGCTCCTCCTCCAGGATGCAGGCGCATCCTGAAGAGCCACACCGCACCTCGGCGCCCGGGGCTTTACGTCCTCTCTGCGTCACCTATTTCAGCATTTACGCCCGCCGCGGATTTCCGTCGGCCGGATTTGCTTTGACATCGGTCCATACTTGTAATTCCGTGCTGCTCACCGCTTGCGGGAATTCCTTGATATGTGCCGCATCGAGGAAGGTTCCGCATGAACCGCACACGTACGAACGACCGCTCGCCCCGCGCCCGTAATGGCAGTGCCGACGCAGGAAGGGGCGGCAGCCGCTTCGGCTCGCCGGCACCGCGCCGTTCCGGCGGTCCTGCCCGTTCCGGAAGTTACGGCCGTCGGCCCGCCCCCGTGCAGGGTGAATTCGCGCTCCCCACGACGATCACCCCCGCGCTGCCCGCCGTGGAGAGCTTCGCCGATCTCTCCATGCCCGAGCAGCTGCTGGCCGAACTCGGCAGGCAGGGTGTGAGCGCGCCGTTCCCGATCCAGGGCGCGACACTGCCGAACTCCCTGGCGGGCCGTGACGTCCTGGGCCGCGGGCGCACCGGTTCCGGCAAGACCCTCGCTTTCGGTCTCGCTCTGCTGGCCCGTACCGCGGGACAGCGTGCTGAGCCCCGCCAGCCGCTGGGGCTGATCCTCGTACCGACGCGTGAGCTGGCGCAGCAGGTGACCGACGCGCTCACTCCGTATGCCCGGTCCGTCAGGCTGCGGCTGGCCACGGTGGTGGGCGGGATGTCGATCGGCAGGCAGGCCGGCGCGCTGCGAGGCGGGGCTGAGGTCGTGGTGGCGACTCCGGGGCGGCTCAAGGACCTCATCGACCGGGGCGACTGCCGGCTGAACCAGGTGGGCATCACGGTGCTGGACGAGGCCGACCAGATGGCCGACATGGGTTTCATGCCGCAGGTCACCGCGCTGCTCGACCAGGTGCGTCCGGAGGGGCAGCGGATGCTGTTCTCCGCCACCTTGGACCGCAACGTCGATCTGCTGGTGCGCCGCTATCTGACGGACCCCGTCGTGCATTCGGTCGACCCGTCGGCCGGTGCGGTCACGACGATGGAGCACCACGTCCTGCACGTCCACGGCGCCGACAAGCACGCTGCCACGACGGAGATCGCCGCCCGCGAGGGCCGGGTGATCATGTTCCTGGACACCAAGCATGCCGTCGACCGGCTGACCCAGGACCTCCTCAACAGTGGGGTTCGGGCCGCCGCGCTGCACGGCGGCAAGTCGCAGCCGCAGCGCACTCGCACGCTGGCGCAGTTCAAGACGGGGCACGTCAGTGTGCTGGTGGCGACCAATGTCGCGGCGCGCGGCATCCACGTCGACAACCTCGACCTCGTCGTGAACGTCGATCCGCCGACCGACCACAAGGACTACCTCCACCGCGGAGGCCGTACGGCCCGAGCCGGCGAGTCCGGCAGTGTCGTCACCCTGGTCACACCGAGCCAGCGTCGCGGCATGGTGCGCCTCATGTCGGACGCCGGAATCCGGCCGCAGACCACCCAGATCCGCTCGGGCGACGAGGCCCTGCACCGGATCACCGGCGCCCAGACCCCGTCCGGCATCCCGGTCGTCATCACCGCACCGGTGGCCGAACGCTCCAAGCGCAGCACCTCGCGAGGCCGGCGTCGCCCCTCTTCGACGACCCGGCGCGCGCCCGTACGCCAGACCGTCTTCGGCACGGCGGCCTAGAACCTTCGTGATCAGGAAGCTACCCATCTCTGCAGGAGGCACCTTGTGACGCTGGTTCAGATGCAGCCCCGCCCGGCGAGCGCCAACCTCGGGCACAAGACGGTGGCTGAGGTCATGGACGCGGCCGGACCGCAGGTCTGCGACGACATGAGTGTCGAGGTGGCGCTGTCGGTCATGGCCGCCGCGCGCACGGGTCGGCTGGTCGTATGTGACCAGGACGGCCAGCGCGCCGGCCTGGTCACCCGGACCGAACTCACCGCCGTCCGCGACAGCTCCGCCTACACGGACCGCGTCCGCCTGCGCGAGATCCTCGGCGACCACGGGTCGTTCACTACATCCGTGGCCACGACGGCCGAAGCCGAGCACGCGATGCGCTCCCGCCGGCTCGGTGCCCTGCCGGTGGTCGACGGGCAAGGCAGCGCTCTGGGCGTCCTCGCCCTCTCCCGCTGAACCGTCTCACCCTGGCCGGACCGTTCTCCCGCTTCTCTCTGTGAGGTCACATGCGCTGTGTCATCGCCCGCTTCCCCTTCGAGCTCACCAAGAGCGGCGTGCTGGAATCGATGAAGGGCATCAAGCCCGAACTGGGTACCGGCGAATCCGTGATCATCGGCCGCCGCCACTACCCCGTCAAGCAGGTCGGCCAGGTCATCACCCGCCAGGACCGACGTGATTTCAGCGCCGGCGAAGTCCTCCGGGCCATGACGCAGCTCGGCTTCACCTGCCGTACCCTCCCCGAGGCCGCACCCGTACGCATCCTCAGCCCGCTCCAGCACGCTTCCGCGATGCTCGGCACTCCCGTGTCCGTCTGACCGAGGGAAACAGGCACGAAGCCGACACCTGAACAGCAGTGTGGGCCCGGCCGGCATGCGCCGGCCGGGCCCACACTGCTTGCAACGGGTTCCCGTCGCAGTGGTTGCTCAGTGGTCGGAATAGCTGAAGTCGCCCACGGTCCAGGCGCCGACGTCGGCGATCGCCACGCGGTACATCCCGCCCGTCTCCGGGATCCCCACCGTGCCCTGCAGGATCCGGGCGACATGGAAGTGCAGATGCGTGGGCGGCCCGTTCTTCGCGGGGGTGTCGAAGACGGCTGAGAATTCTCCCAGGCGGGCGGAATCCGTCAGCACGTCCGACACCCTCTGCCGCCACACTGCTTCGGGAGCAAGTCGGCCGGTGATGACAGCACCACCGGTGACCACGGTCAGGGACATCTGGTTGCTCTGCCCGGACTCCACCAGGGCGGCGACGTCAACGAGCAGCTCGTCAGGCTTCGACATGGGTCGATTATATTTACTGGCCACCCTGAGGTTCCCCCGGTGTGCGGGAGGTGCTGACCGGACGGATCCGCCGCCAGCTGGGCAAAGGAGCCAGGGTGGTGGCCACGGGCAGTGCCTCGCAGGCAGGCAAAGCGGCTTCGACCGTGAGAAGACTCTCACGGCTCCGACCCTGGCAAAAAGGGATCAACGGCCGCCACGGCGGTCGAGTGGTCGACACTCACGGCCTGCCACTGATGGTGATGAAACCGAATTCCCTGCGGTGTTCACAGCTGGGCAACATCGAAGAACGGAGCAGATGGTGAACGAACAGACCGGGAAGTGGAGCTTCCTCACCAACCACGACCGTGTGCTGATCGTCATCGCCCGCGCCCTTGCCGCCCGCCTTCGCTACATCGCCGCGGCTTGCCACGTCACCGGGCGGACCGCCCAGAACATCGTCACGATCTTGAACAGGCCGGCTACCTGCGCCGGGAGCGCGCCGGACGGCGCACGCGCTACATCCTCTGCCTGGACGGCACCCTCCGCCATCCTGCAGACGCACACGTGCCCGTCCGGGCACTGCTGGAACTGTTCACCCATTGCGACAAGCAAGCGCTGAAGCTCAGACCTTGCTCCAGGCATCGAGGAATGCTTTGCGTCCTGTCGGATCGTCGGACCTGCGGTCTGCGTGCAGGACGCGCCAGGCGGTGAGTTCGAGGTCCCGGAGCCATAGTTCTCCGATGACCTGTGTCTTGAGGTCGGGAAAATGGTCGGACTCGGCGAGGGCCTGACCGATCACCTCCCCGGCTGCGACGCGCTGGGGCGGGGTCATCTCATCGACAGCCGACAGGATCTGTCGGGCCAGCACGATTCCTTCTCCCGCCAGGGAACGCAGTACCGCAGCCTTGATGTTGGCAGGCAGCAGGTACGCGGTGCCCGAAGACCTCCACAGCTCCGACCAGAAGCGTTCTCCTGCCTTGGTGGGGGCAGGCAGCGCGGCCAGCAGCCCCAGGAGGTGACCGGTGGCCGCATACCCATCGGAGTGGGCGGCCGCGACGACGGCGATGCCGGCGACGCGCTGCACATCGAGATCGCCGGCTTCCCGTTGCGGAACCAGACCCAGTTGGTGTTCCAACTGGTCGGCGAGGGGGCCGGACAGGTGGGGGCGGACCTCAGGAAGCATCGGCGATCCTTGCGCGCAGGGAGCGGAGATACCCGCTCGGGAGCTCTGATCGTTCCCATGAGCAGCTGATCTATTCCGCTTCGAGCCCAATGGGCGGCAGCAGCAACGGGCCGGAGTTCACACGGCGGCGAAGTGACCCAGTGACCCATTTCCGGCGACGCGGCCTGGCTGTTTCGAGACCGGCCTTGCAGAAAACTGTCTGGGCGAGGTCTTTTAGCATGGCTGCATGATCACCGGTGATGCCCAGGAGTCCGAGGGAGGACGAGAAGCCGTGTCGCACGACGCCGCTGAAGCCGAATACACGTACGCCGCCGCAGCGCGTGGAGAAGACCATGAAGACGGGCTGCCTTGCGGATCACAAGGTGGGGAGAGCGGGCACTCGGTTGCCGCGCTGGTGGAGCGGGCGGCCCATCTGGCCGAACCGATCAAGCCGAGGCTGCGTGGCTGGCTGCATGCCGGGATGGTCCCCGCCGCACTGATCGCGGGCATCGTGCTCATCTGTCTGGCCCGCACCCCGCAGGCAGCCGTGGCCTGCGCCGTGTACTCGGTCACCGCCTGGCTGCTGTTCGCAACGAGCGCCATCTACCACCGCGGCACCTGGGGGCCGCGCGGCGAGGCGGTCCTGCGGCGTCTCGACCACGCCAACATCTTCCTGATCATCGCCGGCACCTGCACGCCCCTTGCGGTGCTCCTTCTCCCGCCGGGCCAGCGGTCCGTGCTGCTGTGGATCGTGTGGGCGGGCGCACTGGTCGGCATCGCCTTCCGGGTCCTGTGGGTGGGAGCTCCGCGCTGGCTGTACACCCCGTGCTACCTGGCGCTGGGGTGGGCACCGGTGCGCTACCTGCCCGACTTCCTGCACGCCGGCGGAGCGGCCGTACTCACCCTGGTCGTGGCCGGCGGTCTTCTTTACAGCGCGGGCGCGGTTGTCTACGCCCTCCAGCGCCCCGATCCCTCACCGCGCTGGTTCGGCTTCCACGAGGTGTTCCACGCTCTGACCGTGGCGGCCTTCACGGCGCACTACATCGCCATCTCCCTGGCCGTCTACTGACCGCGACAACGTTTTGGCCAGGGCCGCTGGTCACGCACGTTGCCGCGTGCCGGGCCGCGACGGGCAGGGCGGCCGTCGAGGCATCGCGCCGCGCGCGAAAGCCGTCCGCTCCTCCGCACCGCGGTCCAAGGGCCGCCCGAAGCGGGGGAGCGGAACACTCCCAAGGTCATCGCCCGGGAGTGGTCCGCCCCGTTGGCGACGGGGCGGAGGCGTCGGCGAGGTTGGCGCCGGTGTCGGCGTCCCGATGGGAGTGGCCGATGCCGTGCCAGTCGAGGCACATGACGGTCGCGTCGTCCTGCAGGTGACCGTGGTTGGCCTCGACGACCGCGGCGATGAGAGTGCGGGCGGCCTCGCGGGGATGCAGCGCGCGGGTGCGGACGATCAGGTCCGGCAGATCAAGGCTGTTGGCGTTGCGCTCCAGCATGCCGTCGGTCAGCATCACCAGCCGGTCGCCCGGCCGCAGGTCCAGCAACTGGACCCGGTAGCTGTGCGGTGCGTGGAAGCCGAACGGCATATCGATCTTCGGAGTGATCTCCCGCACCTGCCCGTCCCGCATCCTCAGTGGCCAGGGGTGCCCGGCGTTGATGAACTCGGCGGTGCCGTCGAGCAGGCTGATGCGCAGGAGCTGCCCGGTGACGTAGCCGTGGCGGCCGTGCTCGCGCACGGCCTGATCGGCCTGATCGCCCTGTTCGGCGAGGCCGGCGCCGGCCCGCCGTGCCCGGCGCAGGGCGCCCACCAGGAGAGTTGCGAGCAGAGCGGCATCGACATCGTGGCCCATGGCGTCGGTGACGGAGAGCTGGACCGTGTCCCGGTCGATCACGTAGTCGAAGGTGTCACCCCCGACGTGATCGGCCGGCTCCAGTGCCCCGGCGACCGCGAACTGGGCCGCCTCACATGCCAGTGATGCCGGGAGCAGCCTGTGCTGGATCTCGGCGGCCAGGCTCAGCGGGGCGGTGCGGCGGCCCCACTGGTACACGTCGGTGAAGGACCGGTTCGCGATGACGATGTACGCCAGGGCGTGCGCGGTCTCGCTGACCTCTTGCATCACCTCCGCGTCAGGCGCGACGGGCAAGAACAGTTCCAGGAGCCCGATGGCGTCCCCGCGGTTGGTCACCGGGGCGACGAGCCGCACCAGACCGCCCTCGCCCTTGTCCTCCACACTCGGCCGCTGGGTGCGGATCACGTCGTCGTACAGGGTGCCCCGCAACGTGATGCGCCGCGCGGGCTCGTCGGTCTCGACGCTGCCCGCCGCCCCCAGCCGTACAACCGAGCCGCCGCTGAAGTCGGTGATCAGGAACGACACCGCCGCGGCTCCGAGTCGCTCTTTGAGCATGCGCGCGACCACGTCGAGCGACTCCACGGGCGCCGCGGCCTCCGCCGCCGCCAGCGTCCCCGCCAAGGTCATCGCCCCGCCCCGGCTGCCGTCGCTGTCAGGAAGACGAGTGGTCGGCCTGCCTTCTTCGCCAGGCCCGCATACGGTCACGGTGACTCCTCGCTCTTTACTGCCCGCCAGCGCAGTGCCCCCTGCCGAGTGGGCCGAGGGGGCGGCGCCAGGGCCCGGTGCCGGGCAGTGTCATTGCACCACAGAGCCCCTGAACGGATGCCAACGTCCGCCCCGGACTCGGCGGCCGTACGCCTTGTCCGTGCGACACACCAAGCCCGCATACCGAGGTCCTCGCCGGCCAGCGGGTGAGCGGGCGGTTGTGGTGTTGACGCTCTTCGTTGGGGTCCCAGGGTTTTTGGATCACGCGACGAACTCTTCTGCCCGCTACACATTGCCCCGGACCTTTCGCCCTCTCGCCCTGGCAGTGACGGGTGCCAGCCTCCGTCGCCGTCGAGGTCGCTTACCTCCCCGCCGAACGCACAAAAATCTATGCTGGCTGGAGTAGACATTGGGAGATCGTCTGGCTATGGTTTCTCTCGTAGCAGAGATCAGCAGGGCCTGGCAGACATGAACTGCCAGGCAGTGATAGAGGTAGTTGCAGCGTGCAGGGCGGTGCGGTGGTGGAGTTTCGGAGCCAGGGTTGTTGCAGGACGGCGACGGGGCTGACGACCGGACCGGGTGGCTCGCAGTGATCAGGGGCCGCCGTGAGCAGGACCGCAGTTGAAGTTGCAGTACCCGTTAGTGCAGTTAGCGGTATCCAGCAGTGAAGGTATGTGAGTGGTTCCTCGGTGAAGGCGTCGGCTGCGGGCGCGCGCACCGGGAGGTTCGGCAGTGGGGTTCTAAGCCAGAGCAGACGCAGGACGGGCGACGGGGCTGGCTGCCGAAGAGTGACGCTGTGACAGGTCACCGAGCAGGTCGCATCACCAGCAGTACGCGGTAGAGCAGTACCGGCAGTTAGTTGATCCCAGAGGGAAAGAACGGAGGGGCCGAGCGCCATCAGGATCGCCCGGGCGGAATGGCTGAGCCCGGGTACCGCAGGACATCGATAGTGAGGTGGTCTCCGGTCGAGCAACCGCGATCCCCGCGTCCCCGACAGCAATCTTGGTCGGGTCTGCGGAAACAGTAGGTCGGCGCAGTATCAGGGCCGGCAGATGGTGTAGCAGTTCCTTCGGGGCCCTGGCGCGAATAGCGCCGGGGCCCCTCCACGCGTTCCATGAGAGGTGCAAGTGACAGCAGACGACTCGTTCGGCCGGCTCGATGACGACGACTACCCCGCCTACACCATGGGCCGGGCCGCCGCGTTGCTCGGCACCACCCAGGGCTTCCTGCGCGCCCTCGGCGAAGCCCGCCTCATCACCCCGCTGCGCTCAGCGGGCGGCCATCGACGCTACTCCCGCTACCAACTGCGCATCGCCGCCCGCGCCCGCGAACTCGTCGACAACGGCACCCCCATCGACGCCGCCTGCCGCATCATCATCCTCGAAGACCAACTCGAAGAAGCCCAGCGCATCAACGCCGAACACCGCCGGACGGCCGGACCGTCCGGTCCGCCCGTGTCCTGAGACGGTGCGTCCAGGTTCCGGCGGACCCCGCACACACATGTCGGCGCGTGACGCGTGGGTCGTTCTGTCCGGCGGCAGGGCGTTCGGACGGGCGGCGTCTGCGTCGGCCCCGGCTATTCACCGGAATTGACGGGCTGACGCCCCGACAGTAGAAAGGTTCCGTTTACCTGCAAGGATGCGTTTGTTGAGGACGTATCGGGCAGAAGATCAAGCCATTATTCTGGTGACTGACCGTACAGGGTGGAACCGGCGGCCGGCCGTGCGGGCCGACAGCAAGGGACTGGTCGGACACGCCGGGGAGGCACCGCTGCGGCGGTGTGCGGACGGGGTCGGGCTGGCCGAGGCGTTGGCGAGGGTGTCGGTGGGCAGGCCCGGCCAGCGGAACCGGCCCGCGCTGCTGGTGCAGCTCGCGGTGTCGATCACGCTGGGGCGACGAACCTGCTGGAGGCCGAGCGGCTCCAGCTCCGTCACCGGCCGTTGTTCGGTCCGCCCGCCTCGGACTCCATCGCCCGCCGGACCCTGGCCGCACTCGACGAGACGACGCTGGGGCAGGTGGCGAAGGCCCGCCGTCGGGTGCAGCCCTCAAGGCGGCAGTTCGCGAAGCTGACCGCCTCGTCGCCCTCCACGACGTCGATCACCTCGCCGCCGCCGAGCCGGACACCATGCGCTTCCGGCTCTACCACCCGCCTGCCTGACGAAACCCGCCCGCGGCCGATGGCTGCGGATCGAGTCCACCTGGCCCTGGGCCACCGCGTTCACCACCGCCCGGACCCGCCTCTCCATCTCCCGGCTGCCACCTGGCGGCGCCAAAATACCGCCCCGACGAAGACCAGGAAGGAGGACGACCAGTAGCGCCCCGGGCCCGTGGAAGCCGGCGCACCCGCAGCGTCACGCGAAGGCCCGCCTCGAAGGCCAGAGATCATTACGGGCGCACCTCGATCGGGCCGAGTTCACGCCACTCGTGAAGAATCGAGGTCAGCTGCGGACTAATAGCTACGACAGCGAGGTGAGGGTTTAACGCCCCGTGCCGAGAGTGTTTTTACCGCAGCGAGCAGAATGGAATTCTGTAACACACGCAGGCCAGTATGGCATGCTACTGTCGATCTCAGTTGCAGTCTTGGTTCCCAAACTTCAAGCGCCTCCAACGGTACTTTCAGCCGGTGGAAGCGTTTTTGTATTTCCGGTCATTCCGGGAGGGTGTCATCGCGGCGACCCGGTATCCGCACATTACGGGTCCCGGCGTACTGCCCAAAGGAGATATGACATGGCGTCTGGCACCGTGAAGTGGTTCAACGCGGCGAAGGGTTTCGGATTCATCGAACAGGACGGCGGAGGCGCCGACGTGTTCGCCCACTTCTCGAACATCGCCTCCCAGGGCTTCCGTGAATTGCTCGAAGGTCAGAAGGTCACCTTCGACATCGCGCCGAGCCAGAAGGGCCCGACGGCTGAGAACATCGTTCCCGTCTGACGCCGACGCGCACTCTGCAGCGGGGGCCCGCACCTTTCGGGGTGCGCGCACCCCGCTGCGGGCATTTACCGTAGTGCCCGCGTCCTTGGATAATGCCTGCGGGCGATGGGTCCCCAAAGCTGCACCCGTCTGAAGCCCTGGATTTCGCGTCCATATGATGCCACTTTTTTCATCGCCTGCATATGTACCAGATTCACTGCAGGCCAGATTTTCTTTCGCATTCCATTCGGCCCGTTCTTGTTGTTCCCGCACTGTTCTTGCGCTGCGGGAATTCCTTGATACGCGCCTATCAAGGAAGGTTCGGAATGAATCCTGCACCTACGGACGACCACTCCTCTCGCAGCCGGACCGGCGCCCCCGCTATTGGCTCCGGTGCAGGTTCGGGCCGGGGCAGTCGCTTCGGCTCGCTCGCCCCGAGTAATGGGAAACTGATGAGCATGGATATTCGTCGCAGGAACAACGTCACCGTCACCGGCCGTGTGGACGGGCCGGTGCTCCTGCTGGCGCACGGGTTCGGCTGTGACCAGAACATGTGGCGTCTGGTGGTCCCCGCGCTGGCCGTGGACTTCCGGGTGGTGCTGTTCGACTACGTGGGCTCCGGCCGGTCGGACCCTTCGGCCTGGAGCGAGCGTCGCTACAGTTCGTTGGAGGGCTATGCCCTTGATGTGCTGGAGGTCTGCGAGGAGCTGGACCTGCGGGACGTGATCTTCGTGGGGCATTCGGTCAGTGCCATGGTCGGGGTACTCGCGGCGGCGAAGGCGCCGCAGTGGTTCTCCCACCTGGTGATGGTGGCTCCCTCGCCCCGCTACATCGACGAGGACGGATATCGGGGCGGGTTCAGCGCGGACGACATCGATGAGCTGCTGGAGTCACTGGAGTCGAACTATCTGGGCTGGTCCGCCGCCATGGCCCCGGTGATCATGGGCAACGCGGACCGGCCGGAACTGGGCCAGGAGCTGACCGCCTCGTTCTGCGCGACCGACCCGGACATGGCCCGGGTCTTCGCCCGCGCGACGTTCCTGTCCGACAGCCGCGCCGACCTCAAGACGGTCGCGGTGCCGACGCTGGTGCTGGAGTGCAGTCAGGACGTGATCGCCCCGCGCGAGGTCGGCGCCTACGTCAATCAGGCGATCCCCGGCAGCCGTCTGGTCACGCTGGAGGCGACGGGGCACTGCCCGCAGCTGAGCGCACCGCAGGCCACCGCTCAAGCGATTACCGACTTCATCGGTGCTGCCGGATGATGTGCCGCACCGGCCATGACCCGGGTGAGGAGCCGGACGTGGGTGCCACGGACGCGGCGTTCATCTCGCTGCTGGAGGACAGTGCCGAGGAGCTGTACGAGCAGGCGCCGTGCGGCTACCTGTCGACACTGATGGACGGCACCATCGCGAAGATCAACACCACGTTGCTTGACTGGCTCGGCCTGTCCGGGACCGAGGTGGTGGGCCGGATGCGGTTCGCCGATCTGCTCACGGTCGGCGGGAAGATCTACCACGAGACGCACTTCGCCCCGTTGTTGCAGATGAAGGGCGAGGTCAGCGGCATCGCCCTGGACATCAAAGCCGCCGGGAAGCAGCGGATGCCGGTGCTGGTCACATCGAAGGTGAAGACCAGCGACGACGGCGAGCCGCTGCTGATCCGCACCACCGTCTTCGACGCCCGCGACCGTCGCGCCTATGAGACCGAGCTGCTGCGCGGCCGCCAGGCGGCGGAGGAAGCACGCCGGCAGGCGGAGGTCGACCGCGAACGGCTTCAGGAAGCCCTCGCCGTCCTCCAGCAGAACCTGCTGCCCGCCGAGCTGCCCAAGGTGCCGGGCCTGGAAGCCGCCTCCTACTACCACACCGCCTCCCCGGACCTGCTCGGCGGAGACTTCTACGACCTGTTCCCCCTCGACACGGACCGGTGGGCGTTCTTCCTCGGCGACGTCTGCGGCAAAGGCCCCCAGGCTGCCGCGGTCACCTCACTGACCCGTTACACGCTGCGGGCCGCCGCCCTGCACGACCCCGACCCCGTCACCGTCCTGAGCACCCTGAACACGGTGCTGCACGAGCGGTACACCAGCGGCGACACCCGCTACTGCACCGCCATATTCGGCGTCCTCAACCCCGCCGACGACCACGTCAGCGTGCACCTGGCCTCCGGCGGCCACCCCTCCGCACTGATCCAGCACGCGGATGGCACCGTGGACTATCTGCCCACCCCCGGCGGCATGCTCGTCGGCGTCCTGCCCGGCGCACAGTTCGAAACCGCGCGCGCCCAGCTCTTTCCCGGCGACACCCTGCTGCTCTACACCGACGGCCTGACCGAGGCCCGCACCGGGCCCGATCGCGAGCTGTACGGCGAGGACGCCCTGCGCGCCTTCACCACCGCCCAGCCCGCTGCGGGACCGCAGGCCCTGATCACCGCCCTGACCGGGCTCCTCACCGGGTTCGGTGACGGACTCGACGACGACACCGCGCTGCTCGCCCTCGGCGTGCCCGCTCCGCTGCCCACCCCCGCGAGTGAAGACCTGAGATGAGCCCGCTGACGATCACCTCCCGAGACACCGCCACCGGTCCCGTACTGGAGATCACCGGTGACCTCGACTACGAGAGCGCCCCAGATCTCCGCAAGACCCTCGACAGTCTCACCCTGACCGGCGGGCAACTGCTGATCCTGGATCTGGCCGGCCTGGAATTCTGCGACTCCAGCGGCATCACCACTCTGTTGGCCGCCCGCAACCTGGCCACCGAACTGGGCGGCGGCATGGCCCTGGCTGCGGTCCCCGCCAACACCGCCCGCATCCTGTCCATCATCGGTCTCGACCGGGTCTTCACCATCCACCCAGACACATCAACAGCCACCAACCCCAGTTCCACAGCCCGTTGATCAACAGGACCGCGCCGCCAGGGACTGAATCGCGCCCGTAAAAATGGAGCAACCCCGATCACCGCCCATTGCGGAGACCTCTCCGCTCCCCTGGGCACAGGCAAAGGAGCCCCATGCGCCCCGAGGGTTCCCACCAAGACGTGAACCCTCCGAGTCCGTATTGTCATTCTCGAGACAGTCTGTGGGATGCCACGGCGCGAGGACACTTCCGAACACACCGGCTACGCCTGTCCGAGCCGCCTGTCGACTGACCGGCTGCATGACCCCCTTCCGCCGCAGCCGGAAAGTAATGACCGACCGGTGCTTCCGCGCATCTGTCGCTTCCTTCTGCCTTTGGGGTGCGGAGTTGCCGTAGACACCAGTCGAGCAGAAACCGACCCGTCGCGGACGGGACGCTCGTTTGACACTCCGGACGAATGGAAGCGGCTCCTCGGTGCCCATAAACTATGTCTGACCTGCTGGTTCTCGCAGGGTGGGCTTCGGCGATATCTTCCCGATGACCTCATCATGTGGAGTGTGTTGCCACACCGGCCTCCCGAGGCGGCTGCTGACTCCCGTGCCAGACCTCGATACCCCAGGGACCGGAACCGGGGACCGTGCTGCCGTGCTGTGGCTCAGGCGTCGATGGCACGACGCCTGACCGCGGAATCCACCCCGAGCTGGCGCGGCACCTGAACCAACCCCAACCAGGCAATCCGGGATGAAACAACAGGAGAAAGCGTCCTCTCAACTACCTTTCACCTGCCGAGTTCGAACGGCAGTACCAGCAAGAACGTGGACTTGCCCTCGCGGCATTGGGGTCACCTCACCCGTCCGGGACACCGTCAGTAGGCACCGTGCCGACGCAGGGAGCGCGGTCGGCCGTCGGGATCGGCGATGACCCGGTAGAGCGGGTCGGTCAGGGCGCGCGTGATGCGGGACAGGCGCGGCGGGTGGTAGGTGCGCAGCCGTCCCGACGGTCGCGGACCGTGGCGGCCGTCGTCGTGCCACGCGTCCAGAGCGGCGGCCGAGTCGGCGTAGGCCGCAAAGGCGTGGCCCGGTTCGCAGAGTGCAGCCGCTTCCCCGTCCCCGTCGCGGTCAAGGTGTTCGAGATTCAACGACAACCGCAGCTCGCGCGCGAAGACGCGGGCGCCGTCACCCAGGCCGCCGGGGTCCATCGGTTCACGGGAGTCACGGGTCTCGTCGAGGACAGCGCAGCTGAGTTCCGAATCGTGCGTCCAGGAGCGCCGGTTGACGTTGTCGGACCCGACCGAGGCCCAGGCATCGTCGATGACACAGACCTTGGCATGGACGTACACGGGTGTCCCGGCGTGATTCTCCAGGCTGTAGACGGCCACCCGGTCGCCGCCGGCCCGTCGCAGGACTTCCAGGGCGCGGATCCGGCCCAGCAGGTTCATCGGTGTGCTGATCCGCCCCTCCTGGTCCGGCAGTGGCGGCAGGACGGCGATCATCCGCAGTCCCGGATGATCCGCGAGAGCCTGGGCGAATGGCTGGACGGCACTCTCCGACCACAAGTACTGGTCCTCTAGGTAGATCAGCCGGCGTGCCCGCCGCAGGGACTTCGTGTAGGCGCGGGCGATGCTGCGTTCACCGTCGGGAGCGAACGGATAGCCCCTGAGGCGGTTCGGGTAGGTGCGCAGGATCTGGACCGTGTGGGAACCGCGCGGGCCCGGGTCGGGTTGCTGCACCGGGAGCGGATCCGCCCGCGTGTCCTCGTCCCGGAGTGCCGCCCGCAGCCGGCTGCGCGGGCTGCGGCTGAGCGGAGCCGGGTCCGTCCACCGCTCACGGAACGTGGCCTCGACATCGCCGACGGCGGGCCCGCGCACCGCCAGCTGGATGTCGTGCCAGGGCGGACGGGAACCGTAGGCGTCGGCGATGGGTTGCGCCAGCGGGTCACCCTGATGAGCGGCGTCGTCCCGACGGCTGTGGCACAGATCGATCCCGCCGACGAAGGCGACGTCCCGCTCGGGCCGACCCGGGTGGCGCAGTACCACGAACTTTTGATGGTGCGAGCCGCCCGGCCGCACCCGCATGTCGAGCAGGCACTCGCCTCCCGCCTCCTCGATCTCCTCCCCCAGGTGGTAGTTCTCCTGTTCGCTGAACTGGAACCGATCCAGGTGCGAGCGCCACACCAGCCCCTTGACGACGACACCGCGGCGTGCGGCGTCGCACAACACATCGCCGATAGCGCTCTCCGGACCGTCCAGCAGCTCGTCAGGGTCACCCCGCCAGTCCGTGAACATCAACATGTCGCCGGCCCGCTGCGCCCGCACGGCCGCGAGCAGCTCGGCGAAGTACACCGCCCCGTGCACCAGGGGGCGGACGTCGTTGCCCGTGGACCACGCCGCACCGTCGGCATGACGGCGGTCCACCCGCGACGCCGGATTCCCCCGCTGAGCCGAGGTGAGCAGCCAGTCGGCGCGTTCCACGTGACAGTCCTTCCAGTCAACGGCCCTTCCGGGATCTCCTGATAGATCCGTTACCCCATGACCGCGTGACCACGCGATTCCTGCTCCGCCAGCCCTGCGAAGACCCAGCAACCAGCGGACCCACCCGACCCAGACCCGTAACGCAACGGCATTGCCTCTAAGCGCTGAGCACTTCTGATCCCGGCAGCCCGTCGGCTGCCGGGATTTGCGCTGCCGGTGCCGGCTCCGCTTTCGCGACGGATGAACAGAGGGGCTACGTCATCAGCCCGCGGCGGCACAGCGACCAAGAGAGTGCATGTCTGGGGTTCGAAGTGCTCCCCCCTGCGGCCGAACAGTGGCAACTGTGGTCACGACGCAGCGCACCGCGGACATGTGCGCTGCGTTCTGGGTGCCGGCATCGGACGGTCAGGCGGCCCGGATGAGCTGGGCACGTCCGAACAGCAGGGCGTAGCCGTCGGGGAGCTGTCCGATGATCCGGGTGGTCAGGTCGTCACCGGCGATGCGACCCACGGCGCCGAGGACCGATCCGGTGTCCCAACGGGTCGTCGCCGGGGTGCTGCCGGTTCGCTCAGCGAGGTCCTTCACGAAGCCCCAGCCGGTCAGCGGACTGCTCGTGGTGGGCTGCGAGGAGAAGTGGCAGGCCGCTTCCTGAGGGAGGCGAGCGGCGAGTTCCATCCGCTCGGTGCCTGTCAACTGGCGGCCGAGGGCTTCGAGTACTCGGCGTACGACGCCTTCTGCGTGGCGGCGGGTGGGGTAGGCGCCGTCGTAGCGCACCTTTTCCAGCAGCTGGTCGAAGGTGACGGTTGCTGTTGGGGGAGGGGGCGTGGGGGAGAGAGAAGAGTCATGAGGGCTTCGGCTTTCCTTGCGTAGCCGCCTTCTGCGGGAGAGCGGCTGTTCCGTGTGAACCCTGTTCTTCGCGGGCGTCGGTTGTCCTGCGTGGAGTGAGGGGGCCGGTGCCGCCGGGGCCCAGGCGGGATGGTGCGTGAACCGTCCTGGGGTCGGCGGCGGACGGGCGACCGGCAGATCAGTTGTCGAGTTCCTTGCGGTCGCCGGTGCTGCGGACGCTGATCTTGCGGGGCCTGGCTCGCTCGGCGATCGGGATGCGCAGCGTCAGGACGCCGGCCTCGTAGTCCGCGGCGATGTGCTCGGTGTCCAGGGTGTCGGCCAGGACGACCTGGCGGGAGAAGACACCCAGAGGCCGTTCGGACAGTTCCGTCTGGGTGCTCTCGGACCGCGGCAGGGGGCGTCGCTCCGCCTTCACGGTGAGCATGTTCCGCTCGACGTCGATGTCGAGGGCGTCGGGGTCGATGCCCGGCAGGTCGAAGGCGATGACGTACTGGTCGCCGTCTCGGTAGGCGTCCATCGGCATGGCGGAGGGACGGGACCACGTTCCCGGACCCATCAGATGTTGGGCCAGGCGGTCGAGTTCCCGGAACGGGTCAGTGCGCATCAACACGGGATACACCTCCAGATGAGTTCAGGCAGTTGCTGCCAATGCGCTTCACCTGACACCGTTGTAACATGTCATCCAAACGACGACAAGTGAAACGTCATCCAGGGGATGACGATGGTGAAGGGGAGGGGAGAGTGAGCGACAAACTTCCGGCGCCGGCCTCGTTCGCGGTGACGGCCACGGCGCTCGAGGCCCTCGCGCAGGCCTTGCAGACCGCACAGTCCGCAAGGACCGCCACCCCCGACGATCCCCAGGGCGCCCTCGCGGCGCTGCTCCTCCTGCGGCAGGTTCGTGAGCAGCTGGCCGGCTGGGAGCCGGGACTGATCGAAGCGGCGCGGCAGGCGGGCGCGAGCTGGGCCGATCTGGCCCATCCGCTCGGCGTCTCCAGCCGCCAGGCCGCCGAACGCCGCTACCTGCGCGTGCGCCCCGGTGAAGCGGGCGCCACCAAGGAACAGCGGGTGCAGGCCACCCGCGGCCGGCGCGCCGCAGACCGTTCCGTAGCTGCCTGGGCCCACGACCACGCCGCCGCACTCCGCCAGCTCGCCGGGACCATCACCGCCCTGACAGACCTACCCGACACCGCGACGAGCGCCATCACCGCTCTCCACGCCGCCCTCGGCGACAGCGACCCGGCCCAACTCCTTGGCCCCCTCTCCGATGCAGGCCCACACCTGCGCGCCGATCACCCGGCCCTGGCCGACCGCGTCACCGACATCGGCCGCCACACGCACGAAACGCGCGAGAACGAACAGCGACAACGCTCGTCCCTCGAGGCGTGACCGCGTTGGGTGGCCCTCTGGACGCTCGCAGCGGTGGATCCGGCGCCGCGGCCGGCAGGCACAAGCTGGTCCCGGACCCGCCGCCATAAGACGGCGGGGGCGGATCCGCACAGTCGGCTGTGATCGCAACGCCTGCCGAGCGATATACGTATTTCCGTTCTAGTTTGTCACTGTCACTGATTTTCCTATGCAAGGAGCAGGACATGGCTGGCAAGGGCGGCATGGACAAGGCCAAGGGCAAGATGAAGGAAACGGTCGGTAAGGCCACCGGCAACGACCGGATGAAAGCCGAGGGGAAGATGGACCAGGCGGAGGGCGAGGCGAAGGAAGTCCTGGACGACGCCAAGGACTCCATGCACGGCAAGCACGGCAAGCGCTGAAGCACGGACCGGCTCCGCTGAAAGGACCCACCTCCGAGAGGGCAGGCCCTTTCGCCGGAGCCGGTCCGGCATCCAGGCGCTGCGTGCTGACACCGTTGACCGGCAGAGTCCCCCCGGACTGAGAGGTCGGAGGCGTTGGCATGAAGACGTGCGCGTAGCAGGCGGGCATCCCTTCGGTGGCAGAGCTCGCCGAGTCGGGTGTACCGCCGACACCCGACCGGACGGAAGGCCCGATTCGGTGCGCCTTCAGGCGGCCCGCTCCCAGCCTGTGGCGTCCGAAACGTTCGCTGATCATGGGTGCATCGGGTGGGCTTGGACGAGGTCGGTCGAACTGCCGGTTATCGAGTTGTGAGAGCGTCGCGACGAACTCGCAGTGTGCCGACTCCTGAACTACGCACAAGTGAATATTTATGACTAATGGTGTGAATAGGGCGAGGTGGTCCGGGTAGTCCGTCAAAGGACTAGTGAACGGAGCGCATCGTGATCATCAAGAAGATGCATGACATGGGTATCCGCAGCGAACATGCGTACCTGGCCGCCATGGCGTCCATAGGCCTCACCGTGGTCGCCTGGGCAGGCTCCTTGAAGATAGAACCCGGCGTCGACATCGCCCGGGCCGACCGCTGGGGAATCTACATCGGCGAATGGGCCCCCACCTTCTTCGGGCTTGGCCTGGCACTCGCCCAGTACGAGCAGCAAGAGGACGCCATCGCAAGCGAGTTGTTGGCGCATCAGAGCGTCAACTGACTCGCGGGGCGCCCAACTGCCCGGGGTGAACGGCGTTCGGGCGAACACCCACGCAGGGAGGCGGCATGCCTGTGAGCGGACCACTTTGTGCTGATCGGGGTCGAGTTCGTCTCGAAACGGTCACCGTCCCGCGCGGCGATGTGTCCCGAACGCACGGACGCGGCTGCGCGACCCGGTTCTCGCGGCCGCTGTAGTGGGCGGCTATGTGCTGGGCCGCACCAAGAAGGGCCGGATGGCCCTGTCCATTGCGACCTATCTGGCTGGCTGGCGATTCGGTCTCGAACCTCGCCAGCTCGCCGCCGAGGGAATGCGCAGGTTGGGGGAGGTTCGGCAGATCGCCGAGTTGCAGGAGCAGTTGCGCGGGGAAGTGCTGGAAGCGGGCCGCAAGGCTATAAGCGCCGCAGCCGACCGAGGCATGAGCGCGCTGGCCGACACCCTCAGCGATCGTAGGACACGTTCAGCAACTCCTTCCACCCCAACGTCGGGAAGTCCGCGGTCCGGGTCCTGGAGGACGCCGGATTCCACATCACCATTCCGATCCGCGCCGTGTGCTGCGGCCTCACCTGGATCTCCACCGGTCAACGCGGCACCGCTGAGAGGGCGTTGCATCGCATGCTCGACGTCATGTGGCCATGGCTGGAGGCCGGCACACCCGTCGTCGGGCTTGAACCGTCCTGCACGGCCGTCTTTCGCGCAGATGCCCCCGAGTTGATGCCCGACGACCAGAATGTGCGGCACCTGGACGCGCGGTTCAGGACGTTCGCCGAGCAACTCCTCAACCACGCACCCGAAGACTGGCAGCCCCCGTCCCTCACCCGGGCGGCCACCGTGCAGACCCACTGCCACCAGCACGCGGTGACGAAGGACGACGCCGACCGTGAACTGATGCGGCGCGCCGGGATCGACGCGAGCGTCCTGGACGCAGGCTGCTGCGGTCTGGCCGGCAACTTCGGCTTCGAACAGGGCCATGACGACCTGTCCATGACGGTGGCGGAGCAAGGGGTGCTGCCCGCCGTACGGGACACCGCCCCCGGCGCACTGGTCCTCGCGGACGGCTTCATCTGCCGTACCCAGATCGAACAGGACGACACCGGCAGGCGCGCCCTGCATCTGGCCGAGGCACTCGCACTTGCCATGGACGGACAACACCTGCCCGCCGACCACCCCGAGAAGCTCGCCGACCGGCCCGAGGGCTCTGCCCGTGACGGCCGCCTGCTGGCCGCGGGCGCCGCAGCCTCCGCCCTTGGAGCGGCAGCGGCCGCGACCTGCTGGTTCCGCAGCCGGCCATCAGCGCGATGAGAGGAAATCCTGTGTCCATCAAGGTGTCCGACTACGTTCTCCGGCGGCTCCGCGATTGGGACGTCGACCACGTCTTCGCCTACGCCGGCGACGGCATCAACGGCCTTCTCGCGGCCTGGGGCCGATCCGACAACAAGCCGAAGTTCGTCCAGTCGAGGCACGAGGAGATGTCCGCGTTCGAGGCCGTCGGCTACGCCAAGTTCTCCGGCAAAGTCGGCGTCTGCGCGGCGACTTCGGGCCCTGGCGCGATCCATCTCCTCAACGGTCTCTACGACGCGAAGCTCGACCACGTTCCGGTCGTCGCCATCGTCGGACAGACCAACCGCAGTGCCATGGGCGGCAGTTACCAGCAGGAGGTCGACCTCCTCAGCCTCTACAAAGACGTCGCTTCCGAGTACTGCGAGATGGTGACCGTCCCCGAGCAACTGCCCAACGTCATCGACCGGGCCATGCGCACCGCATACGCCAAGCGCACCGTGACAGCAGTGATCATCCCCGCCGACGTACAGGAGTTGCCCTACTCGGAGCCGACCCACGCCTTCAAGATGGTGCCGTCCAGCCTCGGACTGACGCACTCCGCGCCGGTCCCGGCCACGTCGGACCTCGCCCGCGCCGTCGAGGTGCTGGACGCGGGCGAGAAGGTCGCGATCCTGATCGGTCAGGGCGCGCGCAGTGCCAGGGCCGAGGTGGAGGAGATCGCCGACGTGCTCGGTGCCGGGGTGGCCAAGGCTCTGCTCGGTAAGGACGCGCTGCCGGACGATCTGCCGTATGTGACCGGATCGATCGGGCTGCTCGGCACCCGTCCTTCCTACGAGTTGATGCAGGACTGCGACACCCTGCTCGTCATCGGCTCCAGTTTCCCGTACACGCAGTTCCTGCCCGAGTTCGGCCAGGCCCGTGCCGTGCAGATCGACATCGACCCGTTCATGATCGGGCTGCGCTACCCCTTCGAGGTCAACCTCGTCGGTGACGCGAAGCAGACGCTCAAGGCCCTGCTGCCGCAGCTGAAGCGGAAGCAGCACGGCAAGTGGCGCAAGAAGATCGAGAAGGACGTGGCCCGCTGGTGGGAGGTCATGGAGCGGCGTGCGGCCGTGGACGCGGACCCCATCAACCCCGAGTACGTGGTGCACGCGCTCGACGCACTCCTGCCGGACGACGTGATCCTGGCCGCCGACTCCGGCTCCGCCGCCAACTGGTACGCACGGCACCTGCGGATGCGCGGCGCCATGCGTGGTTCCCTGTCCGGCACCCTCGCGACCATGGGGCCGGGGGTTCCGTACGTCATCGGCGCGAAGTTCGCCCATCCCGAGCGTCCGGCGCTGGCGATCGTGGGCGACGGAGCCATGCAGATGAACGGCATGGCCGAACTCATCACCGCCGCCAAGTACTGGCCCGAGTGGGAGGACCCGCGGCTGATCATCGCCGTCCTCAACAACCAGGATCTCAACCAGGTCACCTGGGAGATGCGCGCCATGTCCGGCGCCCCGCAGTTCCTGCCCTCGCAGGCGCTTCCGGACGTTCCGTACGCCGACTTCGCCCGCTCGATCGGCCTCGGCGGGCTACGGGTGGAGAAGCCGGAAGACGTGGAGGACGCCTGGCGGCGGGCGCTCGGCGCCGACCGGCCGTTCGTCATCGACTTCCGCACCGACCCCGCCGTACCGCCGATCCCGCCGCACGCCGGCCTCGACCAGATCGAGGCCGCGGCCTCCGCCGTCATCAAGGGCGACAGCGACCGGACCGGCATGATCCGGCAGGGGCTGAAGGCGAAGGTGCAGGAAATGCTCCCCGGCGGCAAGCAGCGCCAGGACAAGCCGGAGGAGTGATGGTCCCGATCGCCGCCGACCACCCCTTGGGCGCCGCTGGAGACGGTGAGTTGCTGCACACCGCCGTCGACGGCGAACCGTTCGTGGACCGGGTCGAGACCGCCGTCTACACGGGGTACCTACCTACACCCCGGAGGGGGACGGCACGCTGCCCTGGGACTCGACCACGATGATCGTGGTCCAGGTCAGCGGCGGCGGCGCCACAGGACTCGGATACACCTACGGCGCGGCGGCGACCGCCCAGGTCGTCGAGCGGCAACTCGCCGACGTCGTGACCGGCCGGTGCGTCTGGGATGTCCCCGCCGGGGCTGCCGATGTCGAGGAAAGGGGAGGCCGTGCCCTCGCCGTGCCCACCGACATGGCCGACCCCGCCCGGGTCGCGGCTGTGACCGCCGAGGAGGCGTTCGGTCCGATCGACACGCCAGCTACATCACCGCGGAAATCGTCAACGCCACAGGTGGAACACCGCTGCCCTGAACGGCCAAGGGATCCACCGGCCCGGCCCACCGCACCACCCCGACTCCCGGCGGCCCGGCCTCGCCCACCGAGGGCCGGGCAGGCCGGCTGTGATCTTGAGCATCAGCGCAGGGTGATGGAGCACCCGCCGATGACGCGTAGAGGCCGTCGTGGTGACGAGTCGCGGTCGCTCACAGAGCAGGAGCGGCACCGGGGCGATCCACAGAACCGGGCGGCGCGGACTTGCCGATCACGGGCCCGGCCACGACGACGGCGGGTGATCGGCAAGTCCGAAGATTCCGCTGATCCGTCGGTGCGCGGCTGTTTTGCGTGGGGGCAGGCGGGGACTCGGACGGTACGCCGCCGGAGCACCGAGCCTCCGCCTGGTGGTCCGGGCGTTACCGAGCCGGTGAACGGCTTTCAGAGACCGGAGCCACGGGCCCCGTCGTATCAACCGCGGGCGTCAGGCTTCGCATCCTCTCCATCACCGCAGTGCTGCGGTCATGCCGCGGCGCCTAAGGAAGCATCATGAAAGCAGCGGTATATGAAGGTCCGCGAACGGTCACGGTGAAGGACGTACCGGACGCGAAGATCGAGCATCCTTGCGACATCATCGTCAAGATCACCACCACCAACATCTGCGGTTCGGACCTGCACATGTACGAGGGCCGCACCTCGTTCGAGGCCGGCCGCACCCTGGGACACGAGAACATGGGTCAGGTCGTGGAGGTCGGCCCGGCCGTCCGCAAGGTCCAGGTCGGCGAATATGTGGTCCTGCCTTTCAACATCGCCTGCGGCTTCTGCAAGCAGTGCGAGCAGGGTCTGACCAGCTACTGCCTGACCATGCAGCCGGAACCGGCCCTCGCCGGAGCCGCCTACGGATTCGCCGAAATGGGCCCCTACCAGGGAGGCCAGGCGGAACTGCTGCGCGTGCCCTACGGCGACTTCAACGCGCTGCGTCTGGGTGAGGACGCCGCCGAGCGGCAGACCGACTATGTGATGCTCGCCGACATCTTCCCCACCGGCTATCACGCCACTGAGATGGCCCACGTCAAACCGGGCGACCAGACGATCGTCTTCGGGGCCGGTCCCGTCGGGCTGATGGCGGCCTACTCCGCCCTCCTCAAGGGCGCCGGCCGCGTGTGGGTAGCTGACCACCAGCCCGACCGGCTGCGCAAGGCTGAGGAGATCGGGGCCATCGCGATCAACACCGCCGAGCAGAATCCGGCGGAGGTCGTCAAGGAGGCCACCCTCGGCCTGGGGGCCGACAACGGCTGTGAGTGCGTCGGCTACCAGGCACACGACCCCGAGGGACATGAGGACGCCAGCCTCACGCTCAACGGACTGATCGACTCGGTCAGGTTCACGGGCCATATCGGCGTGGTGGGCGTGTTCCTGCCCGAGGACCCCGGCGGCGCGGAGGCCCAGGGGGAGCTGGAGGCGCGGGGCAAGGTCCCGATCGACTTCGGCATGATGTGGTTCAAGGGCCAGCACATGGGCACCGGGCAGGCGCCCGTGAAGAGGTACAACCGGGCGCTGCGGGATCTGATCGCCGGTGGGAAGGCAACGCCGAGCTTCGTGGTCTCCCACGAACTCCGTCTGGACGAGGCCCCCGCCGCCTACGAGCACTTCGACGCCCGTGACGAGGGCTGGATCAAGGTCGTCCTGCACCCGAACGGACACGGGAACGGCCACAACCGATAAGGAATCCGAAGGGCCACCGTCCCGCCCCGCCTGGGGAGGCCGGCCCAGCGCCGGCCGATGTCGTGCGCGGCGCGAGCGGGGGCTCCAGCCGCGAGCCGCGTTTCCTCGACCGTGAGCCCGGATCGGGCGATCTCCCCGAAGGCCCACGCCCGAGCATGCGAGGCCACATCGAACGGACCCCGACGGGCACCCGCACGCCCCGCAACCAGCCAGCCGCTTCTCACAACAGGCCGCACAGAAGTACCAGAAATTTGCGGAGGCGGTGATCAGCGTGGCCACGACGCGCCCTGAGCTGTCCACTCAACGCAATACCCGCGCCAGCGACAGGAAAAACGACACGAAAGTGGTGAGCGCTCTACTAAAGCGGCAAGAAAGGACCTACGCGGCGCAGGCCGGAATCCGGTTGCGTGACACCCCGGCTTCGCTCTACCGGATGCTCGTGCTGGCGAATTTGCTCAGTGCCCGTATCAAGGCGGACATCGCGGTCTCGGCAGCCAGAGCACTGTTCGAAGCCGGGATGCGCGACAGCCGGTCGATGGCGCGGGCGACCTGGCAGGAACGTGTCGACGCGCTCGGCAAAGGCGGATACCGGCGCTATGACGAGCGCACCTCCACCATGCTCGGTGAGGGAGCGGAACTGCTGCTCGACCAGTACGACGGTGATCTGCGGCGGCTGCGCGAGGAATCCGACCCCGCCAAAGCCCTGCAGCGCTTTCCGGGCATCGGTCCGACGGGGACCGACATCTTCCTCCGCGGAGTACAGGCCATCTGGCCGGAGTTCCATCCGTACGTGGATCGCAAGGCCCTGGACGGCGCCCGACGGCTCGGACTCCCCGCCGCGCCGGAGAAGCTGGCCGGCCTCGTGACCCGTCGCGAGGTGCCTTTGCTGGCGGACGGCCTGGTACACGCGGCCCTCGACAACCCCATGGCCGCCGCGGTGCTCGCCGCCGCGGACCGAGCATGACGGGTGGATGGCCGGCTCTCGCCGCGCATCGGTGCGCGATCAGAGGCCGAGACCCTTGCGCCGGGCTGCCGCCCGGGCACGAGCCCACGCCTCGGGGAGCTGCCGTTCCCGAACCCCCGCCGCGGTCCTCTCCTGACCGTGCAGCAGGCCCCAGGTGAAGCCGGGTTCCCCCGCCGCGTGCGCGGCGATCGCAAGACCGCGCAGGGTGTCACGGGCCACGACACTGTCGTGCTGGGCACCGCTCACCTGCTGTACGACCTTGACGCGCTTGCCGAGGCGTCGAACAGGCTTGCCCAGGGCGGGGCGGGCCGCCTCCGCGGCATAGCGAAGCCTCTTGGCGGCCTTGCGGGCGTGGTGGATCCGGGCATCACGTTCCGGTCCGGACGGCGTTTCGAGCGCACGGTCCATTCGCTGGCCAAGTCGCCCGTACTCCTTCCCAAGCGCCTTGGCCAGGACCTTCTCCGGTTTTCCAGCCGCCTTCGCGCGCAGCGGCGGCGCCTCGGCCAACCTGTTCAACTGCTCAAGCAGGTTCAGGTAGCGGGGCGCGGCGAGCGCGTCCAGGGTGCGTCGACGGCCCTCGGCCTGCCGCGCCGCGTCCCAGGCCTGCAGCCGTGCGCCAACCGGGCCCAGGACCAGTTCACCGGGAAGTTCCCGCACGCCGGAGGCCAGCCGCTCCCGGAGCACCTCATGGTCGCGCTCCACACCGAGCTCGGCGCCGAGCCACCTCAGATCCCGCCGAACGGGATCGGTGACCTCACGGTCGAGGACGGATCGGTAGGAGCGCAGGCAACTGCGCAGACGGCGGGCCGTGGTGCGCATCCGGTGCACGGCGTCGGGCAGGTCGCGACGCACAGCGGGGTCGAGGTCCGTGAGGGCGTCCACCAACCGGCGAACGTACGTGAGCACGTGATCGCCGGCCGGCCCTGGGGCGGCCCCGGCGCGCGCATCCTCCGTGCCTTCGAGGAGGGGCGTCGTCGCGGACAGGGCACGGACGACTTTCGAGGGGCCCTGCGCGCGGTCGACACCGTTCTTCCGGAGTACCTTTTCGATGGCGTCCAGGAGCGCAGGATCACCGTCGTCGGCGAGTTCGACCTCCATCTCCGTCCACTTCGTGTGCGCGTCCTCGTCCAGCAGCGAGTCGGCGCGCACCGCATCCGTACTCAGCTCGGCCAGGGCGTCACCCCCGGCGTCGAGAAGATGGCGCAGGGATCGGGTGGAGCGGATCCGCATGACCGGCCGCAGCTCTGCGCCGCGGGTGCGCGAGAGAGCCAGGGCCCGCAGGTCCTCCGGGACCTCTTCTGATGACAGGGGGAGCCGGATCTCCTCCCGGGTGTCTCCCTCCAGGGGCAGCTTCAGGTGCCAGCCGGCGTCGGTGCCGCCCCTTCGGCGCCGCAGGGACGCCCTGGTGCGTGCCAGTCGCAGGTCCTCGGTGTCGTAGTAGACGGCATCCAGCTCCTGCGTCGCATGTTCTGCGAGCGAGGTGACCCGGTCCACTTCCGTCAGCTCGGGCAGCCATGAGATGTCGTTTCCCGGCGGCGCCGCATATTTGCGTTCTGTCTCTCGTGTCGAATGGACCATACAGATCGCGTTGACACATTCCGTGGTCTCAAACTCGACGTACGCCACTTCGCGGTTTCACCTTTGTGCGCGTGGTGGATCGGAGGCGGACGGAGATCCGTAGCGTTCCGGCAGCCAGGTGAAGGCGCTGTGGTCCAGGAGCCCCGAGGACGCGCACCGAGCCGATGCCGGCGAGGCGATTCGTACCGTGGAGATGGCCTTCGCGGGTGGGGTACCGGCGGGCCACGGCGAGATTGACGGCCCACGGTCCGCCTGGGTCTGCCGTAGAGGACTGTCGTCGTTGCGCTGCTCAGGACATTTGTGAGGCTCCTTATGTGACACCTGTACTACGGTGTTCGTGCCTCTTGACTGCACCACGCCTGTCGACCTTCATAGGCTTGCGGCATGTTCATGCCGCTGCGCTGCAGAACAGGCTGAGCGCCCGCCAGATGATGCGTGTGGGGCAGCGCGGACGGCCGTCGACGCCTGATGTTCCTCAGCGGGGACATTTCTGCCGTGCCGTAAAAGGCCCGGTCTCGTAGAAACATCCGCCGCCTGGCGTGAGGACGGCGGGGATTTTGGCGTCGAGGGGGTACCCGGCGTCCATGGACACCGGAAAGGAGACCGTGCTGGCTGCCGCTTCCTATAGCGGCGCACTGTGGCTGATGGCGGCGGGCATCACTGTCGTCGTCATCCTGGTCGTCGCGTTTTTCATCGGTACCCGGCGTTCTGCCCGGCGCCGTTCAATCAATCCATCCCAGGCCGCACAAGCGCGTCGTGACCTCGTGGACCCCGCACGCCGCGGCGACGGCTGGAGCACTCCCGACGACGACCCGGAGCAGGGGCATCCCCACCGCTGACGGCAATTCACGCCGTGCCGCACAGTCCAGTAGTCCTCCCCCGCCCCTCTTCCGTGATGTGCGCCGAACTGGCCCGGCAGATTTCCGTACGGCCAACCCTGACGGGAGCACCCGCACCCGCCGTCACAGCGGCCGTCTTCCAGCAGCGCCCGCCTGAGGCGAGAGAAGCCCGGGCAATCCGACGCTGCCGGGATGCCGGCGTGCTGGACGAGAGCGATGAACTTCCGGACTGTGCTGGCGGATGTGGTCGAGACCCGTCCCAGGCAGTTGCTTTGACCGGCGATCGGGAGCGGCTGCTGTTGAGGCTCATGAGGGTGATGGGAAACTGGCGGTATGGATATCCGTCGGAACAACGTCTCCGTCACTGGCCGTGCTGATGGACCGGTTGTGCTGTTGGCGCAGGGGTTCGGCTGCGACCAGAACATGTGGCGGCTGGTGATGCCCGTGCTACCGGTAGGTCGTTAAATCCGGCGGTAGAGGTTTGCTCAGGCCGGTTAGTCCAATGGGTGACGACGCCGGGACGGGCTGTGGCCCGGATCAGACCGCTAGGTTTCTGACCAAAAGGGGCGGCTCCGTCCTCCCGTGAATGGGAGGACGGAGCGGTTTCGCCGGGGAGCGGAGGCGGGGTCAGGCGTGGCGGCGGTTTCCGGTGATGACCCGGTACAGGGCCAGGAGGATGAGGGAGCCGACGATGGCGGCGATCCAGGTGGAGAGGTCGAAGAAGCCGTCGATGGAGTCGACGCCGAAGATGACCTTGCCGAGCCAGCCGCCGAGGAGGCCTCCCGCGATGCCGATGAGCATCGTGATGATGATGCCGCCCGGGTCCTTGCCGGGCATGAGCGCCTTGGCGATGATGCCGGCGAGCAGACCGATGAGTATCCAGGCGATGATGCCCATGATGTGTGTCTCCTAGCTGGTGAAATAAAGTCTCTGTCAGGAGAACCGTGTGTTCCGCGTCGGCGATTTCAAACCCGGCGGGCGGGTTCGCGAAACCTTGGAGACGAGGTTCCGTGAATCCGTAAGCCAACGGTGAGCACCAGGAGTTGGCAGTCGGGCGTCCGTCGCATGTCCGGTTCAAGGGCCGGATCTGCGGCACAGAGCGCAGGAGTATCCCGGCCTGCTCTTCCAGGGCCGCCGTGAGGAGTTTCGCCGTCTACTGGCCTGTACTGCTGAAGTGCGTCTTCGTGGACTTGGCTTCCGGTGTCTGTGAGGGAGGCCGGGCGGGCTGGGAGGTCGGCGACCGCCCGCAGCCGCCACGAGTTCACCGCGGACAGCAGCCGGCCGATGCCGGGCGGGACACGGCCGGCCGCTGTGTCAGCCGCCGATCTGCTTTGCGGACATCCGCTATCAGTTTCATGAGCGGCAGGTATCCCCGGGCGTCGGGTGCACACCCGGTTGCATATCGCTGGTAGGCCAGGATTTTTCAGGCCCTGCTGTTTTCGCTTGTGAAGAAGGGGCACTCAGGGCGCAGGCCGGTCAGGTGGCCTTCACCTTTAAGGGACTGGCCGACTGTAGGTTCCCTCGGTTCGGCCACGTGTGCTGGGGGAGCCGCCCTTTTTTCAGGGAGCGGACAGCGCCGGGGTGCGCGGGTCGGGGCAGAGAACAGGGCCTTGCGCATCCTGAGCCGGGTATTCGTACGGATGGACGATCCGCGGCGGCCGGAGGGCACTGGAAGCCTCATGCTGCCGCACTCGTTGGAGGACGGTGTGCTGGCCCTGAGGGCGGACACTGCTCCACGGACCGAAGGGGAAAGCACTCTGGCGGCGCTGATCGGCGACGCTCTGGGTGCGACGCTGCAGGAATACCAGCCGCAGAAGGAGGTGCGGGTTCTTCGGGACCCGTACGGCCATCCGTTCTGCCTCTTCACTCCGGGTGCCTGAATGCCAGGGCTTGCACCGGGTCAGCGACACGCAACCGAGACCTCAGCCGGCGGACTGCCGGGCACTGGTCGGTCCGGCCGCTCGCTCCGCCCGAGTACGTCCGGCACTGTCTGCCTTGCCGGACCGATATCAGGCGGCAGCAGAGCACCGCGGTGTGCTTCTCCCGCTCCCCACCCAGGGGTCAGGCGTGGGAGAGGGCGAAGGAGACGAGGAAGTCGCTGACCGTGATCAGTCCGATGGCCGGATGGGCGTCGTCAAACGCTTCGGGGACCATCGTGTCGGCGATCAGGGGAGGATCGCCCCGGCCGCCACCGCGGCGATCACGGCGGGTGAGATGCGGCGGCCGGGAGGCTGGCTGATCATGAGCTCATGCCTGGGTTTCGTGTGGTCGTCTCTCCGCCGTCCCCGACCGGGGGCCGGCGGGTCCGGGTGGATGGGGAGATCCTCGGGCTGGCGTACTCGGTGCGGGACCTGGTGGAGTTCCTGCGCCGGGTGGGGCTGGAAATGGAGCCGGCCGAGGTGATCGAGTCTCCGGTCATCGACTGGCACGGGGTCGGGCCGGATCGGTGGGGTCCCGATCCGTCGTAAGAGGTCGTTTCTCCCGTTGTTTCATCCCGGAATCTGGTGTTTGGTCTGCGGTGTCGGGTCGCGCCAGGAGATGGCGTTCTCGCC
The DNA here is from genome assembly GCF_036063235.1 of Streptomyces sp. NBC_00386. Classification (NCBI taxonomy): domain Bacteria; kingdom Bacillati; phylum Actinomycetota; class Actinomycetes; order Kitasatosporales; family Streptomycetaceae; genus Streptomyces; species Streptomyces sp. NBC_00386. The sequence goes on along the minus strand of NZ_CP107950.1, from coordinate 1,790,806 downwards.
GGTGAGACGGCGGGCCATGAGGTCGGTCATGGCGATGTGGATCATGGCTTCGGAGCGGACGGGCAGGCATTCGTAGTCGCGGGCCAGGCGGCGGTGGAGCATAAGCCAGCCGTAGATCCGCTCAACCACCCACCGCTTGGGGATCGGTGTGAATCCCCTGGTCCCGGGCCTGCGTTGAGTGATTTCCATGTCGATGCCGAGGGTGGCTGCGTGCTCGACGAGGTGCTGGCGGTAGCCGCCGTCGACCCACACTTTGCGGACGCGGGGATGTTCGGCGGCGACCCGGTCCAGGAGCTGGGTGCCGGCGATGGAGTCCTGCACGCTCGCCGCGGTCACCAGCACAGCGAGGAGAAGGCCGATGGTGTCGGTGACGATGCTCCGCTTCCGCCCGACGATCTTCTTCCCGGCATCGATGCCCTGGCCGGAGGCGAGCACGCTGGTGGAGGTCTTCACGCTCTGCGCGTCAATCACGCAGGCCGACGGCTCGGCCTCCCGCCCTTCCTTCCGCCGTAAGAGTTGTCCGTCGCCTGGCTCGCCGGCTGCCGCAGACTCCACCGCCGCTACGAGCGCAAAGCCGAACACTTCCTCGCCTTCGCCGCCATCGCCTGCACCCTCATCTGCTATCGCCGACTCACCAAATGAGATGACTTCTTAGACCGTGTCCTATGTGGTGACGGCTCGTTGTCTCATGTATGGGGCGGAGTACGTGGAGTTGGATTGTTCCGGACGGACTGTGGGAGATCGCGGAGCCGCTGATTCCGCCGTCGAGGGTACGGCCGCAGGGCGGCGGAACACAGGACACACCTGATGAGACGCTGTTCGCGGCCATCATCTACGTGCTGGTCAGCGGTTGCGCCTGGCGGGCCCTGCCGCCCTGTTTCGGCGTGTCGAAGTCGACCGCGCACCGCCGCTTCCTGATCTGGTCCAGAGCCGGCGTGTGGGGCAGGCTGCACGAAGCGATCCTGCACCGCCTCGACGACGCGGACCTGCTCGACCTGTCCCGCGCCGTCCTCGACTCCGCCCACGTCCGGGCTAAAAAAGGGGCGAACTCACAGGTCCGAGCCCCGTGGACCGGGGCAAGCCGGGTTCCAAGATGCACGTCCTGTCGGACGCAAACGGACTGCCCCTCCTCGTCGGCCTCTCGGCAGCGAACACCCACGACAGCCAAGCATTGAAGCCCATGATCACGGGTCACCAAACGAGACACGACCCCCACAACGGCCGCTACTTCAAGCCGCAACGCCTACATGCCGACAAGGCCTACGACATCCCTCACCTGCGAAAATGGTTGTGGGGCAAGCACATTGGCGTCCGCATCGCACGCAAGGGAGTCGAGTCCAGCGAACGGCTCGGTCGCCGAAGGTGGGTAATCGAACGGACCATGTCCTGGCTGTCGGGCTACCGCAGACTCAGCCCTCGCTACGAGCGCCATCCTCGCAACTACCTGGCCTTTCTCGGACTCGCCGCGGCCATCTGCTGCTACAAGCGACTCCTCAAGCTGACCACGTAGGACACGGTCTTAGACCGTGTCCTACGTGGTGAGGCGGACGTTGGTCTGTGCATGGGGCGGGGTACGTGGAGTTGGATTGTTCCGGACGGCCTGTGGGAGATCGCGAAGCCGCTGATCCCACCTTCGAAGGCGCGGCCGCAGGGCGGCGGAACGCAGGACACGCCTGATGAGACGCTGTTCGCGGCCATCATCTACGTCCTGGTCAGCGGCTGCGCCTGGCGGGCCCTGCCGCCCTGCTTCGGCATATCGAAGTCGACCGCGCATCGAAGATTCCTGATCTGGTCGAGAGCCGGTGTCTGGGGACGTCTGCACGAGGCCGTGCTGCACCGGCTCGACGACGCCGGCCTCATCGACGTCACCCGTGTCGTCCTCGACACCGCCCACGTCCGGGCTAAAAAAGGGGCGAACATACAGGTCAGAGCCCTGTGGACCGGGGCAAGCCGGGTTCCAAGATGCACGTTCTGTCGGACGCGAACGGACTGCCCCTCCTCGTCGGCATCTCGGCCGGCAACACCCATGACAGCGAAGGGCTCAAACCCATGATCGAGGGTCACCAAACGAGACACGACCCTCACAACGGCCGCCATTTCAAGCCCCAGCGCCTCCACGCCGACAAAGCTTACGACCGAGCCGACCTGCGCAGATGGCTCAGATGGAAGCGCATCGGCGTGCGCATCGCCCGCAAAGGGATCGAGTCCAGCGAGCGATTAGGGCGACGCCGCTGGGTCATCGAGCGGACGATGTCCTGGCTATCCGGCTACCGACGCTTGAGCCCTCGCTACGAACGCAATCCCCGCAACTACCTGGCCTTTCTCGGCCTCGCCGCCGCACTCTGCTGTTACAAACGACTCGTCCGCCTCACCACGTAGGACACGGTCTTATGTACTCGGCGAGCCGGTCCGTCGAGCAGGAGGGTGGTTGCGCAACCGAAACCGACGCCGACGACGCCCCCAGCCCCCGCGAGACCCGACTGCTCGTACGTGCGCACCCAGGAGTGCGCCGACTGCCTCGACACCGCAGACCGGCCCGCGACTTGAGTGACCGCGACCCCCGCGGCCACGCTCAACTCCACCAGCATGGCAGAGGTCCGGCGGATGTCGTTTGAGATCACCTACAGGTGCCGAGCGTGGGTCAGCGGCGGCGCAGCAGCATGACGACAGCGATGATGACGATGATGAGAACGACGGTACCCAGGCCTATGTACACGGGTTTCTCTTTCCTTTGGGGGAGCGGCGTCCATTGGTGCCGCCCAGCCCGAGTGCCCCGGCCTGGGCTTTTCAGTCGGGAGCGACCAAGTCAGTGCCTCCGGGCTGTGTCCGGCCGTCGCTGTTCTGCCCGGTGCCTGCGGCTCAAAGGGCCGGGCGCCGTGCGCTGGTGCGGGGCGGCGAGGGCTGGAATTTGAGCGCTTCGATCCCCATGGCGACGAGTTGCATCGCGCCAGGGAAGGCGTAGAGCGCCGGCCTTGTCTCGGTCGTCGATGATTTTTCGCGAGGTCTGGTCACCGCGTCCCGTAGGTGCGGACGAAGGCCTTGATCGCCTTCTCGGCGTGGGCGCGGTCCTCAGCGTTGTAGATTTCCTGTAGCGCCTTTGTCGCTCCGTGCTGTGTAGAACGCTGGGTTGTGGAGCGCGCCTTCGCCCATCTGCGCTGGTTTCGGCGCCTGCGAATCCGCTGGGGGATCCGCGACGACAGGCGGCCGTCTTCGGAGGTTCCTGTGACCTTGCGACCGACCTCTGTCCGGGGCGTTCCGCCCGTCCTGGGACGGGTGATCTGAGGGAGCGGAGCGTGAATGGCTGTGACCGTTCCTGCCTGTCGGCAGCAGACGCTGCGGCAGGTGACGGGATCATCGGCAGGTGATTGCGCGGGCCGGCTGTAGCCGGACCGTGCCCGCTCCGATCTTCGGGAGCAGATGGGGCAGTGTTCGGCAGCGGGCCATGACCAGGGGGGGCGAAGGTACGGGGAGCTCCTGGACAGGCTGCGTGCTTGTGGTCGATGAACGACGATGGAGGTTACAGGGGCTGGCCGGTTGCGGTATCCGCCCCTCAGGGCGCATACCGCCGTGGTGCGCCGAGGACTGCGCGCGGAGGGAGTTCGCCGTGGACTCGTCTGCCGCCCCGGGCCCGCCAGAGCATGGCAGGCACAAGCTGCACGGCCCTTCGGGCCATGTCGAACGAGCGGAGGACGAGCGGCTGCAGCGCCCTCTGGGGGTGCGAAGCCGTCGCCTGCGCCTTTGCGGAGCGTCCCTGCTCCTCCTCTTGGCTGTTCTGATGGCGCCCATCAGCGTCGTCGCCACCTGGGTAAATTCCGAGGTCACCGACATAGATCGGTATGAGCAGACGGTCTCACCCCTCGCCCGAGACCCCGCTGTCCAGGACCTGATCATCGAGCGTGCTACCGATGGTCTGGTCCACAAGATTGACGTTCGCAAGATCACCGACACCCTCGCTGACACTCTGGCCGACCAGAATGCGCCCCGTTTCCTGGTCGACGCGGCCAGGTCGCTGGATGAAGAGCTCGAGGGCGGGCTGAGGGCCGGCGTGCGCTACACAGTCGCCAAAGTGGTGACGAGCGATGCTTTTGCCAAGGCGTGGAACAGCGTCCACCGCGGCGCGCACACCGCCACGACGAACGTCCTCACAGGGGAGGCAGGCGGAGCGGTCGAGGTCAAGGGCGACACCATCACGCTGAACGTCGGCGCTGTCATCGAGGAACTTCAGAAGCAGCTGATCGGCGTGACCCTTGTCGGGGCGGAAGACATTCCCGGGGCGGACAAGTCGATCGTGCTGGTGCACAACGACCATCTGAGTGAGGCCCGTGATGCTGCCCGCTGGCTCAGCGTCGTCGCCCCGTGGTTGCCCTGGGCGGTGATTGTGCTCGCCGGGCTGGGCATCTGGGCGGCGCCCTCACACCGGCTTGCGCTGATGGCCGCAGGCATCGGTATCGGCGCCATGATGTGCGTGCTGCTCATCGCACTCGCCATGATCCGCCAGATCTGTCTGGACGCGGTGCCTCCGGCAGCCCAGTCGCAGGACGCAGCAGCAGCCCTCTACGACACCCTGGTGAGGTTCCTCCGGCAAACCATTCTCACCGTGCTCCTCACCGCCCTGCTCACCGTGATCGCCGGGTATCTGTACGGACATGGCCGCGGTGCAGCCGCCGTGCGCACAGCCGCCGTCCGAAGCACCCGGACTGCCGGACACGCCCTCGCCCAAACGGGACTGAAGCCAGGTGCCGTCGGACAGTGGCTGCGCAGGCACAGGCCCCTGACCACGGTCGTCGTCATCGCGGCCGGCGCCCTGGCCCTCGTCCTGTGGCACTACCCCACGCCCGCCTCCGTGGCCCTTGTGCTCCTGGTCGTCGTGGTTGTCCTCGCGACCCTGGGCGTCCTGGCCGCTGCTGACGCTGCGGAGCAACGCTTATCCGGCGAGGGCGGCCCTGGCTTGCCACTGAGAGTCGCAGGGCCCCGAACCGGCCGATTGCCGCCCCTGATGAAGCGCGAGCAACTTCTCTGTCAGTTAAGCGTGTTGAACGAACTTGGCCTTGGATCCCGAGCCCGCCAGGGGAACCCAGAGACGCCGTGGGCCCTCTGGCGGCCGATGTTTGCTGACGTGACGGCGGGGCATACGCGAATCAGTGCTTCGGACCGGAGGCGCACGCCGAGCAGGGGATCACCCCGCCTGCTGCGATTTCCTCCGGCCATGCAGATCCCCCACACGGCGAACCCTGGCAGCCGTTCTCGCCATGCTCGGGCGATCCGCTCAGCGCACGGCAGGAGCCCGGCTATCGGCCCAGATCAACGAGGAGGCGAGTCGGATGCGGGAGCTGTTGGCCTCCGGCCACGACCGAAAGGGTGACCCGGACTCCGAGCAGTCGACCACCACGACCATCCCGCGCACCGCAGCCACCACACATGAGGCGGGGGCGCCGCAAGAGCGACCGAGCATGCCGCAAAACCCCGGCGCGAACACGGTAAGAGAGCAGGCAGTGGGCATTGTGATGGCACTCGGACGCCTGCCCGCCAACCAGGCGCGGACCGTACTGACGGAAGTCTCCCAGCGCACTGGCGTCACGCTGCTCCGCATCGCCGGACTCCTCACCGCCTGGGTGTCCTGCGGCGAACTCAACCTTGGTATCCGCATCGCCCTGGAGGAAGCGATCCGGGCCCAGCGCCGCACTGCCCAGCCGGCCGGTCCAGCGACCGACTGAGCACCCTGGAACACCGGACGTAGGCGCGCCGGCCGACCGCTGTCCGAACCTGTGCCCGCGCAGCGCTGTGAAGCAGGAACCCAGCTGCGGTGCGGCGCTGCGTCAGATGACCAGCAGGCGGTTGAAGAACGAAATGGAGAACTGCGGCCAGTGCCCGATCAAGTCCAGTTGCACCCGCAGCGACCGGCGGACACCAGCCTTCCTGCCGCAGCAGACCAGTCCCTGGAGGCGAACTACGCGATGCGGGGCTGGCATCGAGAGTAGTGCGTATCGGGCGGATGGAAGCGGTACTTGAATGCTCGCCCTGACGGTGAATCCCAGCCCAATGTGCCCTGCTCCGCAGGAGTCCGTTTCCTCCCCGGCCTGAAGGCCGGAGTACCCACGGAGGGGTTCCGACGCGGCTTCTTGCCGTCGGCTCCCGGCGCCCTGACGGGCGCTCCGTCGGCTTCGTTGCTTCGGCGGCGCGGCGGTGTTCGTCGTTGATGCGCTGGGCTTCTTCGAGTTGATCTTCGAGGACGACGATGCGGCAGGCGGCTTCGATCGGGGTGCCGTTGTCGACGAGTTCCCGGGCGCGGGCGGCGATGCGCAGTTGGTAGCGGGAGTAGCGGCGGTGGCCGCTCGCGGAGCGCAGCGGGGTGATCAGGCGGGCGTCGCCGAGGGCGCGGAGGAAGCCCTGGGTGGTGCCAGGAGTTCAGCGGCCCGGCCCATCGTGTATGCGGGTGGGGTAGTCGTCATCGTCGAGTCGGCCGAACGCGTCGTCTGCTGTCATTGCACCTCTTCGTGGAACGCGTCGAGGAGCCCTGGTGTTGTACGGCACCAGGGCCCCGAAGGAACTGCACACGATCTGCCGACCCGAGAACTTGGCAGAGTGAACACGACGACAAGCCTTCCAACCTTGCAGGGGTTGGCGGGTCATTCGGCCCCGAACTCGAACCCATCGACATCGCGGCCACCCCTCCGCCAGCTCGAACAAACGCCCAAACCAACGCGACGGCAACGCGGGTAACGTCCTCCGCGACCGCTGACCAGCCACGGGAGTCGCACGGCGACCCCCGGAATCAACGTCGGCCGGAGGGGTACTTGCGCGTCAAGCGAGGACGCGAGGAAGCGAGAACGCCGTGAACGATCGCCGCCCGGAAGGCCCTGGGAAAGGCGGAGGGCCGACACCGAAGCCGATACCGAGGGACCTGCCCGATCAACAGGCCGCAGCCGATGAGGCCCCTTGGGACGTAGTGGGCGGGGAGATGCAGTCGACCTTCGTCGAGCGGGCCGAGCTGGAGGGCCTGGATCCGGAGGTTCCCGCTACGGACGAGGCCGGCACCGGGCGGAGGGGTGCCCCGCAGTCCGGCAGTCCACATCCGGAGCATCCCGTGCCCGACGAACCGTCCGCCTGACGCATCTCCGCGCGCCGCGGGGGCCGAGACACGTCACGCTGGGAGGGGCGCCCGCGGATTCCAGCTACGCGAAAAGGACAGGTGATGGGTGTGCGCACGTGGGCCGGCGAACGGCCCGTCTATGGCCAGCTGACCGGATCCGACCCACTGCTCAGCGCGTACGACCCGCTGCCGGTGCGGCCGCCCTCGGCGCCGTCACGGGGAGGCTGCCCCGCGTCGGCGCCATCGCGACAGTGGGAGCCGCGCTGCACGGACCAGCGCTGGCCTCGTATAGCGCCGTCCTCGCCGTTCCCGCCCGGCACAGTCGCCCGCCCGCGGCTAGGACCGAAGTACACAGTCGTACCCCAGCGGAAAGGAGAGCGATCCCATGGTCACCGTGTCTCTCACTGGAGGGTTCAAGGAGGACGTCGCCACCGTGTTCGGCGTTCTGCGGACGGCGTTCCCGACCGACCGGCCCGCCGACGACATCCCTCACGAGCAGCCGGGCGACCGCCCTCCCGTGTGGAGCGCGGACTTCGACCCGACCGAGGAACGCATACCGACCGGCCCCACCCCGCTGGAGGGATCGATCAGCGCCACGTTGCAGGGCGGCTACGTCGCCCTGGACAGGCTCCTTGAGGCCCTGAGCGGCTCGTTCGCGGTCCAGGAGCAGGGGACGGCGTCGGGAGACCAGGAGAAGGAGGTCGACCTGCGACTGATGACGCAGCCGTAAGGAGAGGCGGCGGTCGCGCGGCAGACGCCCGCGCGGTACCGGCCCCACGTGGGTTCCGGTCCGTCGACCCGGCAGGAGACGACCCCTGGCCGCCCCAGCTGCGCCGGGCACGAGGAGGAGAGCGACATGGTGCGGATCGGGTACACGATGATGACGGAACAGGCCGGTCCGCGTGAGCTCGTCGGCCATGTGGCTGGAGCCGAGCGCGCCGGCTTCGACTTCTCCGTCACGTCCGACCACTACTTCCCCTGGCTGGACTCCCAGGGACACGCACCGTACGCCTGGAGTGTTCTCGGCGCCGCCGCGCAGGCCACCGAGCGTATTCCCCTGATGACGTACGTGACGTGCCCGACCACCCGCTACCACCCCGCGGTCGTCGCCCAGAAGGCCGCCACCCTGCAACTGCTTTCCCAGGGACGCTTCCGCCTGGGTCTCGGCTCCGGCGAGAACCTCAACGAGCATGTGGTGGGCGGCGGATGGCCCGCCGCACACGTCCGGCTGGAGATGCTCGAAGAGGCCGTGGAGATCATCCGCTCGCTCTTCGCGGGCGGGAGCGTCAACCACCACGGCGCCCACTTCGACGTCGAGAACGCCCGACTGTGGGATCTGCCCGACACGCCCCCGCCGATCGGAGTCGCCGTCTCCGGTGAGCGCTCGTGCGAAGTCGCCGGACACCTCGCCGACTTGCTGATCGCCACCGAACCCAAGGCCGACCTGATCTCCGCGTTCGACCGGCACGGCGGCGCCGGCAAGCCCAAGGTGGGCCAGCTGCCCATCTGTTACGACACGGACCGGGACGCGGCCATCGCCCGCGCCCATGACCAGTTCCGCTGGTTCGGCGGCGGATGGCCGGTCAACGCCGAACTGCCCGGCCCCGAAGGATTCGCCGGCGCGACCCAGTTCGTACGTCCCGAGGACGTGGCCGAGTCCATTCCGTGCGGAGACGACGTGGACTCCGTCGTCGACGCGGTACGGTCCTTCGTCGAAGCGGGGTTCACCGAGGTCGCGCTCATCCAGATCGGCGGTGACCACCAGGAGCCGTACCTGGAATGGGCCGAGCGGAAGCTGCTTCCCGCCCTGCGCGAACTGTGAGAGGGCGAGGACACCCGCGATGACCACGAAGCGCGCCGCCATCTTCGATGTCGACGGAACACTCGTCGACACCAACCACCTGCATGTCGTCACCTGGTGGGAGGCCTTCCACCAGGCCGGCCACCGCGTCCCCATGCGTGACATCCACCGGGCCGTGGGCCTTGGCAGCGACGACCTGATCGAGCACCTGCTCGGCAAGGACCGCGACCCCGGGGACGACGAACAATTGGTCGCGGCCCACCACGCGCTCTACGCAACGTACTTCGACCGGTTGCCGCCACTGGACGCGGCCGGCGAACTGCTGCGCACCCTCGCCGGCCGGGGCTGGGAGATCGTCCTGGCGACCTCGGCGAGCGGCGCGGAACTCTCCGCGCTCCGCCGTGCCATCGACGCGGACGACGTCATCCTCGGGGCGGCCAGCGCTGACGACGTCGCCGAGGGCAAACCCGCCCCCGACCCTGTCGAGCAGGCCAGAAAGCTCGCCGGAGTACCGAGCGAAGGAGCGGTGTTTGTCGGCGACACGGTCTGGGACATGAAGGCCGCAGTGCGGGACGGTGTGACACCCCTGGCGGTTCTGTCCGGCGGCATCCCGCGGACGGATCTGGTGTCGGCGGGCGCCCACGCGGTGTACCAAGATCCCGCCGACCTCCTCGACCGCCTGGACACCAGCGTCTTCGCGGACCGGGAATGACGCAAGCTGCCCTGGATGGCCGGGTTCGGGTTACCTGCTCCCTCGCCAGTGACGGCGAGAGCCCCCGTCCCGGGCAGGCCATATGGCCCAGGACAGGGGCGAACGTACGTCCCATCGGTCCCGCGTTCAGGTGGTCGCGCGACCGAACTCGTGCACCAGGGCCTCGCAGAACGCCTTCAGGTCGTCCGACTTGCGGCTGGTGACAAGGGTGTTGGGGCCGCCGTGGCAGACCTTGACCTGTTCGTCCACCCAATTCCAGGCCCGGTTGCGGATGTCGGTACGCAGGCTCGGCCACGGAGTGAGGTTGCGCACCGACATCCGCAACCTGGCCTGGACGAGAATCCACGAGGCGTGACAAATAGTGGCCGCTGGCTTGCCCCGCGTCGAAGAGCACCTTCACGAAGGCCACCGCCCGCTCGTCCAGGCGCAGTTGGTCGGGAATGGCGACTCCACCGGGCAGTACCGGACCGTCGAACTCGTCCACGGACGCGTCCCGCACTACCTGGTCAACAGGGAAGGTGCCTCCCTTGCCGAGAAGTCGGAAGGCTTGCACCTCTCCCGACTTCGTGGACACGAGTACGGGAGTACCGGCGCTGGGCGCCACGGTGGCCAGCGGCTCGATCAGTGCGATCTGCTCCACGCGGTCCGGCGCCACGAGGAATGATGCGCATTTGCGGGGGATCCAATCAGTGCCGATGTCGTGGGGGATGGTCGCGTTGATGCACCGCCGGCTCGGCGGCCTTCGATCCACGAAGCGGCTGCGGCCCCTTCCGCCGAGTCCCGGATCGAACCCCCAGGCTCCTTGAGGTGCCGGTACGGCCTACCGTTCGGCGCTGGGAACGGCGAGGGGCTCGCTCGGAGCCTCCTTCTTGGCCGATTCCATCTGTTCGCCCAGTTCGGTGAGCCGGTGCGGCCCATGGTCTTGCGTACGTCGGGGAACCATTCCTGCTCCTCTTCCTCGACGTGGTGGCGGACGTTCTCCATGAGGACAGTCATCTTGGCGTCGAACCGTTCGTCCGTCGCATCGAGACCCTTCAGCTCGGAGAGCATCCACAGCACTACGTGATGTTCCTCGACGCTCTCCAGGACGTGGTCCTTGGTGTCGGGGGCGGCCGCCTGACGGTGGCCGACCTCAGGTTTGTCCGTCATGGCGGACCAGCGTCCCGGGCGGCGTGCCCTGCCCGGTACCGACATCAGGCATCAGTACCTCGCTTCGACAGGCCTGCTGCGGCGTCGTCCCGGGGGGCTGTAGTGGACCTGCACAAACGTGTCCGATAAGAGCAATTAGTTCATATAGGCAGGTTTTTATGTCTTTCTGCGGGTTACGCGAAAGAGGGCCAGGGGCAGGAGGCCAAGATGATCACCCAAGGGCAGATTGCCACTGTGTCGGACCACCCGGTGTACGACGTCGACAGAGACCAGATCGGCGACATCAAGCATGTCTTCCTCGACGATGTGACCGGCGAGCCCGAGTGGGTCAGCGTCATGATCGGGCTCTTCGGTACCAGTGAGTCTTTGGTCCCACGCACGAGGCCACCTTGGTGGATGACCACCTCGAGGTTCCCTACGCCAAGGCCACCGTCAAAGACGCCTCCAAAGTCGACGTCGATGCCGGGGGCTTCCTCTCGGTGGACGAGGAACACCGCCTCTACGAGCACTACGGCATCGCGTGGGACGAAGATCGAGGCTGGCAGCAGGTCGTCAACCAGCCTGACCAGGGCGGAGGGGCCAGCACCGACTCCCGGACCGTCATCGATGCCACCGAAAGTGCCTTTCGCCCTACGACAACACCACCGCTTCGGGCATCGCCCGCGGCGGCAAAGAGAATTCCGACACCGAGTCTGCACGCTCCGACAGTTCCGAAGTCGGCGCCGCGATGACGCGGTCCCAGGAACAGGGGCGCGTCGGCAGGGAAAGCCCCGAAGCGGGGCGGGCACGGCTGCGTTTGTACGTGGCGCCCGAAGAGCGGCGATAGGGACACCGCCGGGTGCACGACACCACAAGACTTCGATGGGCGCCACTCAGGTGTCCCACACTGATCGAGGCGACCACCATGACAGACAACATCACCAGCGTCGGCGGAGGCAGCCGGCCTGACACAGGCGTCAGCCCGCTCAAGGGCCGCACCGGGCCCGGAGCTCCGGCCGAGACTCGAGGGAAGACCACCATCGCGGACAGCGTGGTGGCCAAGATCGCGGGCACGGCCGCCCGTGAGGTACTGGGCATCCACGGCCTGGGAGCGGGGATGGCCCGCGCCTTCGGCGCCGTGCGCGAACGCGTCCCCGGCGGGAGCGGAGGCGGAGCCACGCGCGGGGTGAAGGTCGAGGTCGGCGAACGCCAGGCCGCCGTCGACCTGGACGTCGTCGTCGAGTACGGCGCCTCCATCGTCGACGTCGCCGGCGAGGTGCGCACCAACGTAATCAGCGCCGTGGAACGGATGACGGGACTGGAGGTCGTCGAGGTGAACATCGCCGTCGACGACGTCCACCTCCCGGACGACGAGGAAGAGACCGAATCGGACGAGGGCCGCGTGAGGTGATCGACGGCCGTGACCCACGGCCATGCCTAGTGCATGGGCGGGTGATCATACGGACGATCGCGCTCGCGAGACGGGTGAGTGCATGATGAACGCAGCAACGACGGGTCTCGCGGCTGGCATGGCCCTGGGCTTCGCCGGCTACTTCGGCGGCTTCTGGGCATTCCTGCTGGTTCTGGTCCTGGGTACAGCGGGGCTGATCGGCGGCCTCGCCTTGCAGGGTGACCTCGACCTCCGTACGCGGAGGCAGCGGTGACTACTACCCGAGTCGGATCCCTATCCCTCGGCGATGCGTCTGGTCCCCCGGCACAGGTCGCCGGCCTGCCGCCCCCGGCAGTGCGGGGCGCCACCGTCATCCCGGACAGGGTGGTCGCCCGTGTCGCCGCCCAGGCCGCACGCACGGCCCAGTCCCGGCGTGCCGCCATACCGCCCGACCGGAGCCGACCGGCGCCACCCAGCGTATCCGCCGCCATCCGTGCCGGATCGGTGCGCCTGCACCTGTCCATGGACCTGCCCTACCCCACCGACCTCCCCCATGTCTGCGAACGGATCCAGGTCGACGTCGCCGAGCGGGTGGCTCAGCTGACCGGCCTGGAGGTGGGAGAGGTCATCCTCACGGTCCGGCGGCTGGTGACCGCCGTCGGCGTGAACCGGGGACGGGTCCGGTGAGCCGCCATGGCCCGGGGCGCCGGGCCCGCCACGCATGAAGGAGGCCGGAATGACACCCGACCCGAGCCCTCCCGCCCGCAACGCCGCGCACCGTGCCACAGTGCCGCTGACGAAGACGTCCGAGGAACCGCGGGAGCCGGCGGAGCCCAGTCTGCCCGAACACGACGCACCCCCACCGAATCTGACGGCCGGTGAGGACGGCGGCAGGCACCGGATGCACCGCCCGTGGTCCGCGCGCCGCCTTCCAGCCGCGGTGGTCGCCTCGTTCGTTCTCGTGGCGGCGGGCGCGGCGCTGGTGGATGTGGTCGCTGTACGGGCGGGACGCCCTGCGGCAGCCTGGCGACGGCGCCTGGCCGACGAACTGGCCACCCGCCCCGTGGACGACGTGTGGATGCTCACGGGAGCCGCCGTGGCCGCCGCCGTCGGTCTCTGGTTGATCGTCCTGGCGCTCACCCCCGGCCTGCGTCACTGGCTGCCGATGCGCTCTCCCGCGCCCGGACTGCGAGCCTCTCTGGACCGCGACGGCGCTGCCGACCTGCTGCGCGACGCCGCCATGCAGGTACCCGGAGTCGGCAAGGCTCACATCCGGGTGCGCCGCCACCACGTCAAAGCCCGCGCGGACGTCCGCTTCCGTGACCTCCAGCAGGTGAAAGACGATCTCACCGCCGTCCTTGACGAGGAGCGCGACCGGCTCGCCCTCGCCAGCCCTCCCCGCACCGGCATACGGGTGCGGCGACACACCGACTGACAGAGAAACCCAGCACCGGAGCCCACACCATGACGCCGCGCCCCGCACTCAACCGCAGTCTGCTGGCCCTCGCAGGACTGATACTGCTCTGCGGCGGTCTGCTGATCCTCTTCGCCGGGCTCGACATCTACCGGCGACACGATCTGGTCCCGCCAGTCGGCTGGCCCCTGACCACCCCGAACGACGTCCTGCTCGGTGCCGCCGACCGGGCCCGCTGGAGCAGCCAGGGATGGTGGTGGTGGCCCGCGGTCATCGCCGTCCTCGCCCTCGTCGCCCTGCTCGCCCTGTGGTGGCTGCTCGCCCAACTACGCCGAGGCCGCCCAGGGACGCTGCCCGTCGGCGGTACACCCCCGCAGGAAGGCGTCGAACTGCGCGACCGGGCGCTGAGCGACGCGATCACCGCTGAAGCGGGCGCCTTGCCGGGGGTTGAGGAGGCGGCCGTACGCATCACTGGCGGCCCTGCCCAGCCCCGCGCTCGCGTCATGCTCGCTCTCACACCTCAGGGGGAACCTGGCGTCGTCCTCGATGCACTCTTCGCAGGCCCGCTCCGCACCGCCAGCCGGTCCACCGGCTCCCCTCCGCTACCCACCGAGGTACGCCTACAGGTCGCCCACCACAAACCGCACCGCGCCCAGTAAGAAGGCAACCGACCACACCCGTGTCCGCTCCCTTCCGCTCGGGGCCGGGCACCGTGGCATTGCGTTGGCGGTCTGGTCGGCGTCCGGGTATGTGACGGCGTTTATCCGTGCCGCGAATGCCGTTTGCGACGGGATCGAGGGCCGCCCGGCGTGGAAGATCCCGCCGGTATGCGTCGGCACCTCTGTGAGTGCGAGCCTCGCCCAGCGCGGTCCTGGCCCGCCGAGCCGACGCCAGCGCAGACAACCATGATGCCGGGAACGAACGCCAGATTGGCCGCTCAAGATGCGTCGAACCGGATACGGCCCAGACTTGAACTCATGGCAGAAGAGCGTCGGCCGCGCCCCAGGAAGTCCTCGACGACCACCGCTCGACGCACACCGTCCGTGCGTGGAGCGGAACATGCCGCGCGTGCTGCCTGCCGGGCCCTGGAGGGTCTGATCGGCCATCCCGCGGAGGTGAAGCGTGGCAGAGCGCTTCGCCCACACACATCGCGACCGGGTGGAGCTGCGGCTTACGGGTCCGCTGCCCTGCTACAGCTTCGTCTCCGCCGAAGGCACTCCCGTCCGAACCGCTGGAGTCTGAGATGGGACTGATCACCGGACTGCTCACCCTCCCCATCGCGCCGGTCCGCGGCGTTGTCTGGGTGGCGGAGAAGCTCAACGACGCCGCCGAACGGGAGTTGCACGACCCAGGGGTGCTCCGTGCCCAACTGGCCCTGCTGAACCGGGAGCTTGAGGACGGAGACATCGGCCTGGAGGAGTTCGAACGAGAAGAGGAACGGCTGCTCGACCGGCTGCACGCCGCGCAGACCTGTTCCACGCCGAGCGATCGAAGGTGACGAGATCATGGATGACAAGGAAAAGGTGGCTCTCGCGGCTGCGGTAGTGGGCGGCTATGCGCTGGGCCGTACCAAGAAGGGCCGACTCGCTCTGTCCATTGCGACCTATTTGGCGGGCCGGCGCTTCGGCCTTGAACCTCGCCAGCTCGCCGCCGAAGGGATGCGCAGACTGGGGGAGATCCCGCAGATCGCCGAGTTGCAGGAGCAGTTGCGAGGGGAAGTGCTGGAGGCGGGCCGCAAGGCGATGACGGCCGCCGCCGACCGGGGCATGAGCACCCTTGCCGGCAGCCTCAGCGAGCGTACGGCCCGACTCCTGGAGAAGCCGGACGAAGGGGAGGAGGACGAGGAGGAGTACGCGCCGCAGGACGAGGACGCGGAGTACGAGGAGGAGGAAGAGCCAGAGGGCGAGTACGAAGAGGATCAGACCGAGGAGGAAGAGGAGGAGGAACAGCCGGAAGCCGAATACGAGGACGAGGGCGAGGAGGAACCCGAAGAGGGACCAGAAGAGGAAGAAGAACCAGAAGAGGAAGAGGAACCGGAAGCGAAGCCGAGGGAGGGCCGCGGTTCGCGACCCGACCGGTCCCGCAAGGCACCCGCACCTGCGGCACGCAAGAAGGCTGCTCCCTCCGGCGGAGAGAAGCCCCGGGCGGCCAAGAAGACTGCGCCGGCGAAGAAGACGGCGGCCAGCAAGAAGACCGCAGCCAGCAGGACGGCGAAGAAGTCGGCGGCGAAGAAGACAGCTCCGGCCAAGAAGTCCGCGGCGAGGAAGACCGCGGCAAAGAAGACGGCTCCGGCCAAGAAGTCCGCTGCCTCGAAGACGACGTCATCGAAGCGGGCAGCGTCCAAGCGCGCCGGTCGTGGGAGGTAGGCGGCCATGGCCGAGAAGGAAACGGACGGGTCGGCAGAGGGTACGTCGGGCATGGACAAGCTCCGTGAGGAGCTGTCCAAGTTCGTGTCCGCGCAGGTGGAGAACCTTGCCGAGAAGGCCGGCGACAAACTGACGGACGTCGCCGGGCAGCTCAGTGATTCGGCCGAGAGTGGCTCGCTTCCTGCGATCGGGTCCCGCATCCTCCAGGGCGACTCACCGCTGAAGGCCTTCGTTTCGGAGAAGGCCAAGGGTGTCAAGGACAACGTCGTGGAGAAGGCCAAGAGCGCTTTCGGGGGCGGTAAAGGGAAGCGGAAGGCCAGCGGCGGCAAGGTCATGAACATCATCGAGGTTCTCGATGTCGGAGTGCCGCTCCGGGACACCTATGACTACTGGACGCAGTACGACAAATTCAGCAGCTTCGCCAAGGGTGTTCGCGACGTCTCCAAGGACGATGAGGGCGGGAGCGACTGGAAGGTCAAAGTCGGCCCTTCGTCGCGCAGCTTCAAGGCGACCGTCCAGGAACAGATTCCTGACGACCGCATCGTGTGGACCTCGAAGGGAGCCAAGGGGAGCACTCGCGGCGCGGTCAGCTTCCACGAGCTGGCGCCCACCCTGACCCGAGTCGTCCTCGTGGTGGAGTACTACCCGTCCGGATTTTTCGAGAAGACGGGCAACCTCTGGCGTGTGCAAGGGCGCCGCCTGCGGCTGGACTTCAAGAACTTCCAGCGATACGTGACCCTCACCAATGAAGAACCCGAGGGCTGGCGCGGCGAAATCCGTGACGGAGAAGTCGTCGTGTCCCACGATGACGCCGTCGAAGAGGAAGAGGCCGAGCAGGAGCAGTCGGAGGGCGAAGAGCCCGAGGGTGAGAGCGAAGGCGATGCCGAGGAAGGCACCGACTCCGCAGGCGACGGCGAGGGAGAAGAGGGGGCGGAGGGCGCGTACGAGGACGAAGACGAAGAGGGCGTATACGAAGACGAGGACGGGGCCGGCGACGGGGCCGAGGACACATACGAGGACGAGGACGAGGAGGGAACGGAGGGCGAAGAGGGGGCCGAAGACGAAGACGAGGCAGAGGCCGAGGAAGAGGAAGAGGAAGAAGCTCCCAAGAAGAAGCGAGGACAGAGGCGACGCCGTGAGTGACTGGACGTCCGGCAGGGCTCGTACCCCGTCTCCGGCCCTCAGACCACCAACCTCGCCGACCAAGCGCATTGCGCACCATGCCGAATAGGGTGTGGAGGTCTACGCGCTGCCCTGCCCGCTGGACGACGCGGCGCACACGCCGATCCGGCAGGTCACTCCGGCTGAGCGCTCCCGCCCAGCGGCTGGAGCCGACCTCACCTGGCTGAATCGCAAGCGGGGCGCGCAGGAGCGCCGCGAGCGGATCCAGGACGAGCCCCTGAGGACGGCGGCTGATGTTGCTCGGCCAGCGGATGGCGGAACTCTGCGAGCAGCACGGAGTGCGTCTGGAAGATCTCCATCTGGACCTCGGCCCGCTGAGAACCCTTTTGCCCAGGAGCTGAAGACGTTGATCCAGCACTGCCGGATCCGCAGCAACCCTGGGCCGCGCCGAAAGACTGCGATGCGTTCCGCCCAGCCGGGGTATCGGCCACGAATCATTGCCGTTGATGGTCAGGCGAATGTCCGGACCGGAGCGGTCACTACCAGTAGTGCCGTCGTCCGCCGACCTCGCGTCCCATCGTTCCCAGAACCCACAGCACAATTCCGATCGCGACCAGAATGACCCCGATGGTCCAAAGGATTCCAATGCCCGCGACGAGGCCGACAACGAGCAGAATGACTCCGAGGATGATCATGGTTTCCTCCGATGGCGGGACGTCGTCTGCGGGCGTCCCCATCCTTTGCCACGGGTCCCCGTACGCCCGTGAGGCAAACGAGGCTTCGGATGCTCCCCGAGGGAACGAGTCGTCGCCGGTGTGGTCGTCATGGCCGTGTACGTCCGGCTGATCGCGGAGTGGGTCAAGGGCGGCCGGGATCGGAGACGAGGCGTCGGCTGACACGGTCTGCCTATGCAGCGGGATTCGCCCCTACGGCCTGCCCATAAGCCACGTGGCCGCCCAGCGCACCGCTCACAGCGACGGCAGTCAAGCCGCCCAACGACCACAGCCTGCCCTTCGTCGAGTGACGGCGGAGCCGCGCGGTCGGGGATGCGGCGTAGAACGCCACCGCGGCCACGTTCGAGATCGCATGAGCCAGTCCGGCCCGGGCCTGACCGGGCGGCAGGTCCGCCCAGTCGGCCCAGCCCGCGACCGCTGCCGGGGCGGCCCCGGCCAAACCGACAGCCAGCAACCGATGGGTACCTGTATCAGAAGGGGATGGACAGGGTGGCCCAGCGGACGGCCGCGCAGTTCGCGCGCCTCACCCAGTGGGAGTGAGCGGATTCCGCGTTGGAGAACTCGGATTGCCGTATCCGCGACTGTCGACCGTTCCATGCGGTCCAGGGTTGTCAGCCACCATGTCGACGCCGTGTCCGGGGGGAGGGATTCTTTGATTTGCGTTGGCGGTGTCGAAGACGGGGGCCGTGCCCAGGTGCGTCCGCGAGCCCCAGGGACTGCTGCGCATGATGCCGGGACGGAAGGGTACTCGTCGATATTGACCTATCCGTCACTATTTCAGGGGTTTGTCGTGGCGATTCGACACCAAGTGATCGAGCAGCCCCCTGACGCCGTCTGGGCGGTTCTGGAGGATCCCGAGCTCTACGCCGACTGGGTCGTGGGGACCTCCGCGTCCTGGCCACTGGACACTCGGTGGCCGCAGGTCGACGCGGCGCTGGCGTATCGCGTGGACCTGGGGCCATGGACGCTCGAAGGGCGGACGGTGGTCCGCCGGGTGGAACCGCCCCGCTGGCTGGAGCTCGAGGTCGACAGCGGGCGCCTGGGTACCGCGCGCATCGCCATTGAGGTACGCCCCTGGGGCGGACAGGCCCTGGTCCTCGTGGATGAGCACCCGCTGCGCGGACCGGGAGGAGTTCTGCACGCAGCACCCCTCGATCTCCTGATCCAGCTGCGGCACCGGAGCATGCTGCCCCGCCTTGCCCGAACCGTGGAGCGCGTCGCCGCGGCGGCACCGGGCAGCACATCCAGGGCCACGGCGGGAGGCAGGGCGACCAGTGGCCGGGCTTGAGAAGCCGAAGCCCACAACACCTCCGGCGCAGGGTCGGCCCCGGCGACAGCCAGCTCAGGGCACGCTCCTGCCACGAAACCGTCATCGACCTATGTATCTGGGGCGGAGGGAGAGAGCGCCATGAGCAGGCGCATAGCCGTGGACGACAGGTGTATCAGCGCACTTTGGGAGCTCAAGGGGAAGCGAGAAGTCAACACGGTGATCTGCCGGCTGAGTGACGCCCTGGATACCTGCGTCGTCGAACGCCAAGGCAATCTGACGCACGACGAGCTCCTGTCGGCCCTGCCCGCGCACGAGCCCAGACTCGTCGTCCACGACCTGGCCTTCGCAACGGCGGACGGAGCACGTCGGAACAGGATTCTGCTGATCTCCTGGCTGCCGCGAGGAATCACTCCCCAGCATGAGGCTGCCAACGGTGACGCCCATGCCGCTCTGCTCGAGAGGCTGGACGGAAGCCCGTTGCCCGTGCGGGCCACGGACTTGGCGGACCTGGACTACCGCCGCCTCGTTTCCCAGGCCCGCACAGGAGCGCTACGCCGGGGAGTCCCGGGAAGCGTGAGCGGATTCACCGTCTCCATGGGACAGACCAGTGCCCCGGCCGATGGTGCGCAGCCCGCGTCATCGAAGCGATCCGTGTGACCTATCGCCGACAGGAGGAGTCCCGCCCGCACCGCCCACTCTCAGGGTCGGCACGCCGGACGGGCGTGCCGACCGGTGTGCCCTACCTTCTGGAGGCCTGGCATGACCTTTTCCACCGCGTCCGATCCGCTCGCCGAACTGTCCGCTGCCGGAGTGTCGGTCTGGCTGGACGACCTGTCCCGTGAGCTGCTGGCCCGGGGTGAGCTGAAGGAGCTGATCGCGGACAAGCATGTCGTAGGGGTCACGACGAATCCCACGATCTTCGCCTCCGCGCTGTCCAGGGGGGACCGTTACAGCGAGCAACTGCGCCGGCTGGCACGTGAGGGTGTGAGCGTGGACGATGCCGTCCTCGCCCTGACCTCCGACGACGTACGGGCAGCCTGCCAGGCGCTCGGCCCGGTCTACCTGCAGACCGGCGGGAGCGACGGGCGGGTCTCCATCGAGGTCGACCCCCGGCTGGCGCGGGACACCGACGCCACGATCGACCAGGCACGGAAGTTGTGGGAGACCGTCGACCGGCCGAACCTTCTCGTCAAGATCCCGGCCACCAGCGAGGGCTTGGCCGCGGTCACCCGCGTCATTGCCGAGGGCATCAGCGTCAACGTCACGCTGGTCTTCTCCCTGGAGCGCTATCGCGCGGTGATGGACGCCTACCTGACCGGACTGGAGCGGGCCAAGGCCGCCGGACGGGACCTGGCGGACATCCACTCCGTCGCCTCGTTCTTCGTCTCCCGCGTCGACACCGAGGTCGACCGTCGCCTCGACGCCCTCGATACCCCCGAGGCCCAGGCGCTCAAGGGCAAGGCCGCGATCGCCAACGCCCGGCTCGCGCACCAGGCGTACCAGCAGTTGACCGACGGGTCCCGCTGGCAGGCCCTCGTCGTGGCCGGCGCCCGCCGGCAGCGGCCTCTGTGGGCATCCACCGGGGTCAAGAACCCTGCCTGCCCCGACACGATGTACGTCAGCGAACTCGTCATTGCGGGCACCGTGAACACCATGCCCGGCGCCACTCTGGCGGCGTTCGCCGACCACGGCGCTCTGCCCGCCCGCCGGCCAGCCGCCGATGTCTACGCCGGCGCGACAGCCCATTTCGAGGCGCTGGAGCGTGTCGGCGTCGACTTCACGGATGTCACCGACACCCTCGAACGCGAAGGGCTCGCCCAGTTCGAGCACAGTTGGACCGAACTCACCATCTCAGTGGGCCGAGAAATGCGCGCCGCCGCCACCAGCGACGAGTCGGGAACCTTCCGAGGGTCCCCGAAGAAATCCTCGGGTGTCGCCGACCTTCTGGCGATCTACCTCAACGACCACCTCTCCGGCGCGACCGCCGGCCTGGAACTCTTCCGGCGGGCCGCACAGACTCAGCAATACCGGGAACAGGGCACCATGCTGGCCGAATTGGCCCATGAGGTCGAGCAGGACCGTGATTCGCTGACGCAGATCATGGCCGACCTCGTGGTGCCGACCGCCTACACGAAAGTCGCCTTCGGCTGGCTGGCCGAAAAGGCGGGCCGCGCCAAGCCCAACGGCCATCTCTTTTCCCGCTCCCCCCTCAGCGACGTCCTGGAACTGGAATCCATGCTGCTGAGTGTCCAGGGCAAGGCGGCCTGCTGGCGCAGCTTGCGAGCCCTGGCGGAGACCGACGGGCGGCTCTTCCCTGAACACCTGGACGTACTGCTGGAGCGCGCCGACCGTCAGTCCGTCGTACTGGAGCGGCTGCGTCTCGCTGCTGTCGCCTCCGCCTTCCGCTGTACCCAGCCCTCCGAGTGACGGTTGCGGTCCCTCCCGGCTCCCATGTCTCCGGGACAGGAAGGAATGCCCTACCCGTGTGCCCGTTATGCATCAATTGCGCATATGGGGTACTCAGTGGGGCGCGACTCCCGGCTTTGGTCATCGCCACCCGGGCGGAGGCTCGCGCTGGATGCGGGACCGTGCTCGCAACCAGGCGACAGTGCAGCCAGTCCCGCGACCTGGCCGGCTCAGGCGGGCGAGCCGTTCCGCAACAACTTACGAGAAGTGGGGCCGACCGGAGACGCTCCGGTCGGCCCCACCTGTGGGCTGGTGCTGAGGTCAGAAACCTCGGTGGGTCTGGTAGTAGCCGCCGACCTGCTCGTGGTAGCCGGCGTCGCCGACGTGCTTGTCCTTGTCGAACTCGGGGGAGTCCTTGATCTGGTCCTTGGTGAGGGCGACGTAGATCTTGCGTTCGGCCTGGTCGACCGTCTTCACGGTTCCAGCCGGCAGCAGGACATGCTTGCCGAAGATCCATACGCCGGTGTCGACGACGAGGTAGGCGGAGTTGACGTCGTCCGAGTGCTTGTCGACCTTCCCGATACTGCCGTCGGTCGCCTCGACCTTGTACCCGGTCAGGTCGGTGCCCGCGATGTGGCCGGTGGCCGCCTGGTAGCCCCAGATGTTGTCACTCATAAAGAACGGCTCCCTTGTTGAGATTCTTTGCAGCCCCGCAGTCGAACTGCGGAGTCGTACAGAGGTCATCGAATTCGGTGACGCTTTCTCAGAAAGCCGGGTGCCCTGCCTCCCGGACCCCACACATCCTCATCGGGAAGAGGAATGTATGGCTGGATTTGGCGTGCTGGAGGCATGGTTCCTGGAGGTACGGCCGTCCTCCGGGCAGTCCTCCAATGAGGTGGATACCGCGGCAGCCGGGAGCAGGCGACCGCTCCTGGGGATCGCAGGATCTGGTTCATACAGCGCCCCTGCATATATGCCTGATCCTTCACCCAAGACCCGGTCATCCGCTCCGTCAAGCCCTCGTACAGGAAGAGGGCGAGGGCTCGAGCCCGGGGCGCGCGTCGGCCCTCGGACCGCGTTCATCCGAGGAGCGAAGTCGGGGCTTTGCGCATGAAGGAACGTTCCGTAATCGTGCATCCGCCCGTGAAGCATGAAGGCCGGAAGGTGGAAGTGCACGGGATGCTGGTGGGCAGAACGCGCGGTCTGCGGGATGTCATTGAGGTGCTCCGGCGCCTGGCGTCGTCCAGGGTCCAGTGGGTCTTGCCGTCAGGGAGATTGTCGATCGAGGCGAAGCGCTCCGCGTCGTCGTTGATGCGGGCCAGCAGCTGGTGGACCGTGAACGATCCGCTTTCCGGCGTCGGTCGGCCGGCCAGCGCGATGCCGTCCAACGGGCCTGCCTGACTGCTGTCACCGGCAGGCCGATGTCCTTGGCCAGCCGGGTCAGGGACTGCTCCACCGGCCAGGCGGTGTCCGCGACCGGGCCGCTGCGGGGACCTATCGGCTCGATCTCCAGGGCTCGGTCCCCGATCGTGAACTGGGCCTGCGTCAGCTGTTCGGCCGCACTCCGCAACTCGGCAACGATCTGCTCGTAGCGCGGCTGACTGACTGCTCCGACCTTCGCAAACTCCTCGGACATGGTCTCTACCCAAGCGCGGTCTAGGACAAAGTACTTCGGCCGTGAACGGAGCAGACTTTGCATCCATCACCAAGAGTCACACCAGTAGCCCTATGGTTGCAACGAATGATTGCAAATGGCCGACATTTGCTTGGAGTTGGGATTGTGATGCTTTCGGTGAACGCTCCTTGTGACCGGTCCGCGAATGGTCTCTTCTGGCGCTTCCAGGCTGCTGGCACGTCTCATGCCTCGTTTTGCGGGGGCTGTGTGTACTGTGCGAGCTGCCGCTCCAGCTCCGTGCGGACGTCGGTGCAGAGTTTCCCTGTGCGGGCCCAGCCTATGATCAGTTCCGACACGTGGCGGAGCTTGATGTTCGTCCGCTGGGAGATCTCACGCAGGACGTCCCATCCCTGTTCTGGTGTCAGCTGTCCTATGACGAGGACGACTCCGATGGCCTGGTCGACCACGGCGTGCGAGCGCATCGCTTCGTGAAGCTGGGCATTCTCGCCCTGCAGTTCCTCCACGAGTCCTTCGACACGTTCCTCCACGTGTTCCTCCAGCGAGTCCTGAGCAGCTGGATCCGATTCGTCGGCGTGGGCTACCGCCGCGCCTTCGCAGTTGCTCCCTGGCTGGTCACCAGTTCTTGGCATTCTCTGCCCCGAACGTGCCGGAAGCACCCCTGCGCAGGACCGTTCAGAGACCCAGATCACCGTGTCAGAGCAGCGGGAACGACCAGAAGGCAGCCGGCCGTCAGGACCTGGCCCGTGTCCGGGCGCGCGGGCGCGTGCTGAGCTGCGTGCTGCGGTGTGCCTGTCTTTTGAACGGCAGGGGTGAGAACCCGGTTCGGCTACGCGGCGGCGGTGCTGAGGAGGACGTCGGCGGTGATGCGCTTGCCGCCGGGCGTCTGCTCCACGGTGACGGTGCGGGCGAGGGCTGTGACGATCTCCAGGCCGTGCTGGCCGATGCGTTCGGGATCCGGGTCCTTGGCGGCCGGCAGGACGGGGTTGCTGTCCCAGAGTTCGACCTGCAGGACGGGGCCGGTGATCCGCAGGTGCAGAAGGGCCGGTCCGGGGGCGTACTTGCGGGCGTTCGTGACGAGTTCGCTGACGATCAGCTGGACGATCTCCACCGCGGGGCTTGCCACCGGGATGCCGTAGTCGTCGCGTACCTTCGTCAGGAAGGCGGCTGCGAGGTGGCGGGCCTGGGCGATGCGGGAGGCGTCGCTGTCCAAGGCGAACGAGGCTTCCAGCGGTGGGGCAGCGTCGGGCCGTTCACCGTCGCCGTTCCTAGGTGATTCGTCCATTTCCGCCCGCTTCCGTCGCCCTGCCGGTTACCCCTACAGGCACTGCGTATGCCAGGTCGGCACGTTACTTGTGGCACGGCCACGTGGGTGCAGCGCCCGTAGGATGTGGTGCTTCGGGGCTTCCGTATGGAGGCGCTGGCCTGTTACCGCAGAGGATTTTGAAAAACACGTGGCAGACATGCATGAGACAGCTGAGCAGTCCGGCCGCTTGTCGATCCACCGGAGCATCACCGCGGACATCCGTGTCCTGGTCCTGAGCGGCGAGATCGATGCAGACAACGTCGGCCTCCTGGCCGAGGCCCTTCAGATAGACGGCAACGGCCCGGTCCAGCTGGTCCTCGACTTCAGTGCGGTCACCTTCATGGACTCCAGCGCCATCAGCGCCCTGGCCGCCGCGCGCCGCGACGCCACGTCGGCCGGCGGCTGGATCCGGATGGCGGCCCTGACAGCGCCGGTGCAGCGAGTCGTCGAAATCGTCGGCCTCGACACGATCATCCCTTGCTACCCCACGCTCTCCCAGGCCCTCCTTCCTTGAGCTGGGGGCATCGTGCACCGACAGGACACGGAGCGACTGCTGTCCGTGCATTCCGTGCGAATGCCCCCAGGCAGGTATGACGGCGGCGCAGTACGCCCGAAAGTCGCCCCGCGTCGTGCGAGAGGGCGTTGAAGGCGTCGGGCGGAAGAGACGGCGAGCGCCTGGGCTGATGCTGGGGTGGACGCTGAACATGCCAGTCGTGCCGGTAGGTCCAGGCGTCGCTGGAACGAAGAGCTGATCGGGCCTCCAAGGTGGACGTCATGAGCGCTGCGGGTGTTGACCAGCAGGCCCAGCGGGAATCAGCTTCCGAGGGCCGCGGGGGAGCGCCCTCGGCGGCCATCGAGCCTCCGGAGGGAGGCCTTCTCCTGGCCGCCACCATCGCCGGCGGCCTGTCAGCCGTCGGCACTGTGGCCTGGCCCAGATGCCTCGGTGGCGTGTCCCACCCTGTGAGGGAAGGACACGCCGTCGGTGCGTGCGGAAAGCCGGGGTCAGTCGGTGGTGAGCATGCCTTCGCGGAGTTTGGTGAGGGTGCGGTTGAGCAGGCGGGAGACGTGCATCTGGGAGATGCCGAGGTGTTCGCCGATCTGGGCCTGGGTGCATTCGTCGACGAAGCGCATGGGGATGATGCGCCGTTCGCGGTTGTCGAGTTCGGCGATCATGGGGGCCAGGGCGTTGAAGTCCTCGACGAGTTCGAGGGCGTTGTCGTCGATGCCGATGAAGTCGGCCAGCGCGGCTTCACCGTCGTCGCTGGAGCCGATGGTCGCGTCGAGGGAGGCTGAGCCGTAGCCGTTGGAGGCGAGGCGTGCTTCGTTGACTTCCTCCTCGCTGAGGCACATCAGCTGGGAGAGTTCCCTGACTGTGGGGGTGCGGCCGAGCCGGCTGCGGAGCTCCTCGGTGGCCTTGGCGAGATGGATCCGCGCTTCCTGCAGCCGCCTGGGGACATGGACGACCGCAGGTGCGTGTACCCAGGCTTTCCGACGCTCCGTCCGCGCCCGGCCAGCCGGCCACCGGGCTGGTCCTCTCCCCGCACTACCCTCAAGCGCAGGCGATTTCTAAGCACGGTGCCCGACCTGTGTGCGCTCGTTCGACCACGAGGGTGGCTGCATGGGTGCTGTTCGACGAGCCGCGGATCGAAACCCTTCACGGAACGGAACTCGGCCGACGGAGGGCAGGACTGTTCGCAGCCGACGCAGCAAGCCCGGCGTCACCGCCGTTGGGCTCCCGGGTGGGGAGCCCGAGTCAGCCCGCGTACTTGCCGTGCTGGTTGACCTACCTGGTCGGCGTCCGTTCGCATCCTCCCTCAGCGGCTTCCGTCTCCGGCGGGGGAATCGTCGGGGTTGACGCCGGTGTAGGCGGAGGCGTCCTTTGTGCCGCTGGGGCGGCGGGATTCTCCGCGGCGTCCGGTGTCGTGCATGCCTTCGGACTTTCCTCGGTCTTCGCCACTCGCGGTCAAGCTGTCTGAGGGTGTGCCCACTCCCGATGCCGCTTTCTCTGCCTTCGTAGGCACCTTGCGGGGCTTGTCGGGCTCCGGGGCGTACTTGTCGGGGTGGAAGCTGCGGTGGGCGCTGGGGTTCGGTTGCTGTGACTCGTCGTCCACGGACGGGCCCCAGCGCAGCTGACGCTCTCCCTCGGATTTGCGCGATCCTGCTTCGTCTGCAGGCTGCCTCGATGTCTTCGCCATTGCGGGACCTCTCGTCGTTGCACGTTGTGTGGTGGCTCTCCTCGCGATGCGGACTGAGCGCCGCGTGCGCGGACAGCACAAGCGCCGAGTGTCCCGTCACGTGTGCGCAAAACGTGACATAGCGGTCCCGCCGGTCCTCCATGCCGTGCCGGTTTGCGGGGACGGGGCGTACTGCAGGAACAGCTGGTCCAGATCCCAGCCGATGTCGGTCGAAAGGGAGGTCATCGCCACCGGGTTCGGCAACGTGACGGGCCTCGACGTCGGTCCGCTGTCAGGCCACTCTGTTGCCGGTCCGGAAGGTGGTGTCGGTCTTGCTTGGGTTGCAGTGCTGGCGTGGGGGCCGGACTCCGCGTCCTGCCGGCCCCCACGCTGTTTGTCAGCCGGGCCAGGTTCCGGTCAGGCTGCGCGTAGTGGCGGCGCCGGCGCGGTCGACGGCGGCCTTGACCGCAGCGAAGATGGCGCCCTGGAGCGTCGCCGCCAGGAGAACCTCGCTCCACGTGCGGTTCTCGTCGGTGGCGTCGGGGGCGTCTTTGTCGTGACCGAGTACCTTCCATGCCTGTTTGAAAGCGGCCCCGGCGATCAGGCCGCTGACAGCGCCCAAGGCGAGCCCGACCGGTTTGTAGGCGATCTTCGAGGCTTTCATCTGCTCAGCCCTTCTTGCGGCGGCCGGCCAGCCACAGCACGGTGACGCCCGCGGCGGCAGCGACCAGCAGCACGGTTCGGTTGTCCCGCGCCAGCTGCGCGGACTGTGCCGTCTTCTGCCGCAGAGGTGCGGGCGCCTTCTCCTCCCACACCCGTCCGGCCCGAGCTGCCGTGGCGCGGACCTGCCCCGCAGCCTGGGCGGCCTTGTCCTTGACCGAGTCGGGCAGCATGTCCTGGACCTGGGAGGTGGCCTTCACAGCCTGGGCCTTGAGCGCATCGGCTTTGACGACGGCCTGCTCCTTCAGCTTGCCGGCCTTCTGCTGGGCGCGGGCCTTGACGTCGGTCTTGTCGGCGAGGGCCTGGACGGTCTGCCCGAGCTCGTGGCGGGTCCGCTCGACCTGCTCGCGGAGCTGTTCGGGGCTGGGGGCGCTCTGCGGGTCGGCAGGCGTGTGGGTCATCGGTGTGCGCTCCTCTTGATCTCTGCCACGTCGGCCTTGACGTTCTCGATCGTGCTCTGGGGTGTCGGTGGGGCGGCCTTGCCGATCTGCTTCTTGCCGCTGAGGGCCAGGACCGCGGCGATCACACCGAGAACGGCGGTGACGATCAGGGCCGCGGCCCACACCGGCAGCAGCAGGGCCATCGCTGCGATCACGGTGGCCACCAGTGCCTGGAGCATCAGGAAGCCGACCAGTGAGGCACCGCCGAACAGCGACCCGCTCTTGCCGTAGCGCTTGCCCTTCTCCGTCATCTCCGCCTGCGCCAGCTTCATCTCGCCGCGCACCAGCTCGGTCAGCTGCTGCGAGGCCTGCTGCACCAGCTCACCCACCGGCTCGTGTCCCACGTCGTGCGTCTCTCGGCCCGGCCCGAAGCCGCGCGGTTGTGTACTCGACACGCGATCACCTCCTGTTCTGTTTCGTTCCTGTCGGTCCGGTCACGCCACGGTGCCCCGGCCGTCCGATGAGTTGGCGAGTACCCCAAACCGTGGAGTTCAGGAGAAAAGCGATCTGCCACGAACAGGTATGCGCTGCGGGGTTGGTGCGTGGCTGCTACCGCCAATGCCGCAGCAGCGGGGAAAATGACGGGTGAGCCAGGCGCTGGAAAGGCCGATCAGGGCGCCGGCCAGCGGCAACGTGGGGTGACGGCGGCGCTGAAGGCCACGACAGCCGGGGTGTGGCCGGAGGGGAAGGAGGAGTCGGGCCGGTCCTCGGCCTCATCGTGCTCAATCCACTCCTTGGACGGGCGGGGCTGGTCGACCAGCTGCTTGCACACACCGTTGGAGACCCACTCCGCGACGGCGAGTGCTCCCGATCCGGAGCTGCGGACCCTTGTCCGCGCCGTCCGCCGAGCGCGTCCATCAGCCGCCGCACCGCAGCGGCCGGCCGAGCGCCGCTACCTGCGCTTGCGCCCCGGTGAAGCGGCACCACCAAGGAACAGCGCGTGCATACCACCCGCGACCAGCGCGCCGCGGACCGTTCCGTAACGTCCTGGGCCTACAACCGCGCCGCCACGCTGCGCCAGCTCGCCGGGACCATTACCGCCCTGCCGGATCTTCCCACCACCGCGACGAACGCACTTGCGGCTCTCCACACCGCACTCGGGCACAGCGACCCGGCCCAGCTTCATGGCCCCCTGTCCGAGGCAGGTCCTCACCCGCGTCCGGCTCATCCCGACCTCGCGGACCGCGTCACCGACATCGGCCGCCATACCCACGTGGTGCGCGAGAACGAGCACCGTCAGAGTTCCAACGGGCCGTGACAAGAGTTGCGGGAATCGACAGGTCGGGCGGCATCGCATGTTCGACTGCGTGATGCCGACTGGCACCCAGGACTGACTGGCGAGGTAGCTGCGCGGTCGCAGGTAGCGGATCACCGGGGCACTCTTGAAGCGTTCGCCATTGACGTCGAACCCGGGCGCGTCCGAGGCGAAGGAACCATCACCGGTGACGTGAGCGACACCGGCGCCACAGCGATGTGGCGCCAATCGCCGGGTACAGGGCCTGCGCAGCCAGGTCCGAGCTGTGCGCCGCAGCTGCTGAATCAGCCGTGTTGCGTGTTTTGAGGATGAGCCTGCGGATACTCAGACGCCTGCTGGCGCCCTCGACGACGATGTATGCAGGAGGTCCGTGTGACTGACCACCTCCGTACCCCGGAGCGGCGTACTGCGGACCTGTTCGCCGACTTCGTCAAGCGCGACGCCCCTGGCGTGCCGCTGCCGGGCCGGTCGACGGCGCGCCGTCTTGCTGCCCTCACCGCTCTGGGACGGCAAGACCTGTCCCTGGCACGGCTCGCCGAGGGGCACCTGGACGCTGCGGCTATCCTGCACGAACTGGACCATCCCCTGCCCGCTGCAGGGGAGCGGTGGGGAGTCTGGGCCGCACGCCCACCGGGCCCTGGCGTGCACGCGACACGCACGGACCAGGGATGGAGGGTCACCGGCGTCAAGCCCTACTGCTCCGGTGCCCGCACCTGTACCCATGCGCTGGTCACCGCAGACGCCGATGACGGCTACCGTATGTTCGCCGTCGCACTCGAGCACCCGGGCGCGGCGCCGGTGGAGGGGACGTGGCCGGCGATCGGTATGGCCGGCAGCGACAGCCTGGACATGTCGTTCACGGACGTGCCCGCGCGAGCCGTCGGTGGGGTGGAGGGCTATTTGACGCGGCCCGGTTTCCAGCACGGGGGAATCGGCGTGGCGGCATGCTGGCTCGGCGGGGCCCACGCCGTTGCTGCGCCGCTGTACGAGCGAGCTGTGGCAGGGCGGTTGAACGAGCACGCAGCAGCTCACCTCGGAGCGGTCGACCTTCTGTTGCACACGGCCGACACCGTGCTGCACCAAGCGGGCCAGGACATCGACGCCGACCCCCTCGACAAACGCGAGGAAGCACGGGTGCGCAGCCTGCGCGTGCGGGCCCTGGCCGAAAAGGTGTGCACCGAGGTCGTGGACCATGTAGGGCGTGCCACGGGTGCCGGGCCGTTGTGTCACGACGAACGGCACGCCCGCGCCGTGGCAGATTTGACGGTCTACGTGCGCCAGCACCATGCCGAGGCGAATCTGGCCGAACTCGGCCGCCTGGCGACCACGGGCCCGGCAGAGGCGGCACGATGAGCACGCCACAGACCGCTGGCGCTGCGAGGCAGGCCGCCGCCGCAGCGATTGACGCGCAGGGCACCGACGAGGCCGAGTGGCAGCAGGCGCTACTGCCAGACCACCTGCCACACCTGGTCCTCCCGACAGGTCCCGTCGTCGTGGTGGCTGCCCACCCCGACGACGAGGTCTTGGGATTCGGCGGCACCATCGCCGCCCTTCTCCATGCCGGTGCGGCGGTCCACACGGTGTGCTTGAGCGACGGGGAAGCCTCCCACGGTCCCGCGACGCCGTCGGCCCAGGCGCAGCTGGCTGCCCGGCGCCGCAGCGAACTGACCGCAGCGCTGGGCGAGCTCGGCGATCTGCCTGCCCCTGTGCATGCCGGTCTGCCCGATACGGCCCTCAACGAGCACGAGCACCACGCGCAAGCCGTGATCGGCGAACTTCTCGATACCGTCGGGGCCGCCGTGTGCGTGGCGCCGTGGGAGGGCGACCTGCACAGCGACCACGAGGCCGCCGGTCGAGCCGCCAAGCGCGCCGGCCGCAACCGCTCCACGCCGGTGTGGTCCTACCCGGTGTGGATGTGGCACTGGGCCCGACCCAGCGACCCCCGCGTGCCATGGCACCGGGCCTCTGTTCTCCCTCTGTCCGAAGCCGCGATCGACCGCAAGAAGGCAGCCCTGGCACGGTTCACCAGCCAACTGGAGCCACGCGGCTCCGGCACCGCGCCGGTGCTGCCGGCGCAGGAGATCGCCCACCACACCCGCACCTTCGAGACGGTGATCCGGTGAACACCCCCGCAAGCTACTTCGACAGCCAGTACGCCCACGCCGCCGACCCCTGGCACCTCGGAGAGCGGTGGTACGACCGCCGCAAGTACACCCTGACCGTCGCGGCTCTGCCCCGCCCCCGCTACCTGCAGGCCTTCGAGCCCGGCTGCTCGATAGGCGTGCTGACCGAACTCCTTGCCGCCCGATGCGACCACCTGCTCTCCACCGACCGCGTCGCCTCGGCCGTCGAAGCCACCGCTCGGCGCACCACCGGCTTGGACCACGTCACGGTGCGGCGGATGACGGTGCCCGACCAGTGGCCCGAGGACTCCTTCGACCTGGTCGTGCTGTCGGAACTCCTCTACTACTTCGACAGCAGCACCCGTACACGACTGCTCCACCAGAGCATGGAGATTTTGAGGGAGGCCGGCCATCTGGTCACGGTGCACTGGAACCACCCGGTGGCCGAGCACACCTGCACGGGCCGCGACGTCGCCGACCACCTCGACACCCTGACGGGCCTGATCCGACTGGCCCGCTACGACGATCCCGACTTCACCCTCACCGTCCACGAACACAGTCCAGGTCCGGGCCCGGTGCTCTCTCCTGCCCGCGCGGAGGGTCTCGCGTGACGCCCTCAGCTTTGGCCGTCGTCGTCCCCGCGCACAACGAAGAACACCGCATCGCTGCCTGTCTGCGCAGTCTGCACGCGGCCGCCGCGCAAGCGGCGCCGACGCCCGTCGTGATCGTGGTGGCAGCGGACGCCTGCACGGACGCCACAGCGACTCTGGCCACCCGCGGGGGAGCCCACGTCGTGAAGACCCGTAGCCGCAGTGTCGGAGCTGCGCGGGCTGCCGGCATCGAGCACGCGCTGGAGCTGCTGGCAGACGCCGGCCCGGAGGTGTGGCTTGCCATGACGGATGCCGACACCACCGTGCCCGCAGCATGGCTCACCCACCAGGCCACCTGGGCGCGGCGAGGCTACGACGCCGTCCTGGGCACCATCCGCCTCGCACCGACCGCGGCCAACGCCCTCCTCGTGGCCCGGCACGACGCCGGCTACTTCCGCACCCGTCGGCTCAGCGACGCACAGAGGGAGTGGGAGCACCCGCACGTTCACGGTGCGAACCTGGGCGTGTCCGCTGCGGTCTACCTGCGGGTGGGCGGCTTCGCCCCCCTGCCCACCGGCGAAGACCGTGACCTCGCAGTCCGGCTGTCCGCGGCGGGCCATCGCATCGCCCGCACCGACCAGCACCCCGTGCAGACCGCCGCCCGCCTGCGCGGGCGGGCCCCCGGTGGCCTCGCGGACCTCCTCGCCTGCCGCACGGTGTCCGCCCGTCAGAGCGGTCCCACACCACTGGACCTCGTGCGACTGCTTGACGCCGGGCATTGGGAGACGCGCAGTTCGTGAGGCTGAGCGCGGCCAGTGTGGTTGTGTCCTCCCATCACGGGTACCAGGAGGGGGCAAACCGTATGAGATCAGGAGAGATAGCCATGCCTTCCGAAGCTACCCCCCGCTACACCGTCCCGGGCCTCACGGTGCAGGACGCCGGCTCGCTCATCGAGGTGCTGCAGCAGCGCCTGCACGCCCTCAATGATCTCCACCTGACGCTCAAGCATGTGCACTGGAATGTGGTGGGCCCGCACTTCATCTCCGTGCACGAAATGCTCGACCCGCAGGTCGACCGTGTCCGCGACATGGCCGATGACGTCGCCGAGCGTCTCGCTGCCCTGGGGGGCGTCGCCCACGGCACTCCGGGCGCGCTGGTCGAAGAGCGCTCCTGGAAGGACTACAGCGTGGGCCGTGCCGACGCCATCGCCCATCTTGGCGCGCTCGACCTCGTGTACACCGGAGTGATCGAGGATCTGCGCGCCGCGATCAAGACAGTGGGGGACATCGACCCGGCCACCGAAGACCTCCTGATCGAGCAACTGCGTGACCTGGAGCAGTTCCAGTGGTTCGTGCGGGCGCACTTGGAGACCGCGGGCGGGGCCCTCGCCACGGCCGGCGCCACCACCGAGAAGCAAGCCGCCAAGCAGGCCATTGACCGGTGACATCGACAGCAGGGGCGGTGTGGATGGGTAGCGACCGGATCAGCTCGTCACGGCCCTCACACGAGCGCCTCCCCACGCGCGATCGCGCTCCGCGGACACCCCTACAGGCGCAGGCCGGGTTCCAGGAGCGTCAGGACGCCATGAGCGATGTGGCGCGCGACAACTGAGCCACGCC
This sequence comes from Streptomyces sp. NBC_00386, assembly GCF_036063235.1. NCBI lineage: Bacteria > Bacillati > Actinomycetota > Actinomycetes > Kitasatosporales > Streptomycetaceae > Streptomyces > Streptomyces sp. NBC_00386. The sequence continues at coordinate 1,757,513 of NZ_CP107950.1, read as the reverse complement.
ACGCGGACTTCGGGACACGGGAAAGGCGCACGATCATGTCCGACAAGCCGCTCAACGGTCACCGGGTGTTGGTACTCGTCACCAACTACGGAGTCGAGCAGGACGAGTTGCTGGTACCGGTCCGCCGACTACGGGAGGACGGCGCGGACGTCACCATCGCAGCCGTGACCCCAGACCCCATCCAGACACTGGTGGGCGACCGGGACCCCGGCGAGACGGTGGAGCCCACCACCACGCTCGAGACACTCGATCCTGGCGCACACCAGCTGCTGCTGGTCCCTGGCGGCACGATCAACGCCGACCAACTCCGCCTGCAGCCCAAGGTCCTCGAGACGATCAGGGCGTTTGCGGCGTCGGGTCGCCCGATCGCTGCGATCTGCCACGGACCCTGGGCACTGGTGGAAGCCGACGTCTTGAACGGCAAGACGCTGACCTCCTATCCCTCAGTGCGTACCGACGCCCGCAACGCAGGTGCCAAGGCCTGGGTCGACGAAGCTGTCGTGAGCGACAGCGCGAACGGCTACACCCTGGTCACGTCGCGGACGCCGAAGGATCTCGACGATTTCCTTGGCGCCGTCAACAAGGCTCTGGTCGGTTCCTGAGGGCAGGGGCATTGAAGTGTCATTGATGGGATGGTTTATGGCGATTCGGGGTACACGGCACTCATGATCGACGAAGCGCAAACCATGTTGGCCGTTTCCTCCGCCGGTGCTCTTTGGCTAACGGCGGCGGGTGTCGCTGTGGTCGCCGTCCTCATCGCGGCGTTTGTCGTCGGAGGTCGGCGTGCTGCCCAGCGCAAGGTATCCACCCCCGGGCCGGGGGCCGAACAGGCCCGCCGAGTCTTGGCTAATCCCGCACAGCGCGGCGAAGGGTGGAGCACTCCCGACGACGACCCCGAGCAGGGTCACCCCCGCCGCTGACCATCTTCTGCCCAGTACCGGCCGTGCCGTGCGCGGCCATGCCTTCCTTCGTCCACCCCATGAGGAGCTGGGGCGCCTTCTCGGAGCTGCTGAGGTCGTGGCTACGTCGGTGGTGAAGAAGCGGACGAGTGCGGCGGCCGCGGGCTTGTCCGCGTCGCAATTCCTGTACAGCTCCGGCAGGATCGGCAGCCCGCCAGTGTCCTTCTCCAGTATTTCGCCGTGGCGAGGAGGCGGTCACCGACGCAGCGTGAGCAGAGTCGCAGCTCCTGGTCGCCCACGAAGAAGCGCGAAGGCTGGCCGGTCCAAGTGGACGGGGTCCTTGTGAGTTCGGCTTGTAGCCTACGTGCTCTGTTTCTGTTGCGTCCGTTTGATCCTTCTTCCCCGTGCCGAAGCCGTGACTGGCCTTGGAGACGGTCTCGGTGCCCTTGACGGACTGCGCCCCCTGGCGGCGATCACCCGCCAACCATCGTTGACGTGTCTCCCTGCGCCCAACCCTTCGGCCATCACGCTGTTTCCGCTGTTGCTGGCACTGCCCGACCGGGCGGGTAGCGAGCTGGCTGCGGGGAACAAGGGCGCCATCACCACGGTCGGCAATGTTGCCCCGGTGGTCGTGACACCTCCGGTGGGGCCGCATACTCGTTGCTCGCCTGTCCGTGCTGTGAACTGGGACGGGTGCGCCGAGGGCACGAACTGGAAGGACTGATGGGGGACATGAAGGTCGCGAACGAACCGGTCATACCGGCAGAGGTGGAAAGTCCCGCTCTACGGGCCCAGCCGACCGGACGCTTTGCGCAATGGCTGCTGCATCACCGGGTGCAACCGATCGGACCAGCGGCAGGCGGGGGACACACCGAGCAGCACGCCTGGTGGAAGGTGATGTGCCTGACCGGGGTCGACTACTTCTCCAGCCTGGCCTACGTCCCGGCGATCGCCGCCCTCGCGGCAGGAGCGGTCTCGCCCTTGGCGACGCTGTTGATCGTGGCGCTGACCCTGGTGGGGATGCTGCCGATGTACCGGCGGGTGACGCGTGAGAGCCCCCACGGAGCAGGGTCGGTGGCGATGCTGGAGGATCTGCTGCCGTTCTGGTGGGGCAAGTTGTTCGTCCTGGTCCTGCTCGGTTTCGTCGCCACTTCGTGGATCATCACGATCACGTTGTCAACGGCGGACGCTTCCGTGCATGTGGTGGAGAACCCCTATTTCCCGCATGCGCTGCACGGCCACGAGGTCGCTCTCACCGTGGCGTTGCTGGTGGTACTCGGCGGGGTGTTCCTGCTCGGGTTCAGCGAAGCGGTCAAGGTGGCCATCCCCCTGGTCGTGGCCTTCCTGGCGCTCAACGCTGCGGTCATCGCCGTTGGCCTGGTGGATGTCTTCACCACGCCGGGCGCGTTCTCGGCGTGGACGGACGCCCTCGGCGACGGCGGAGGCGGTCTCGGAGATCTGGCAGGGCCCGCACTCCTGGCGTTTCCCCTGCTGGTGCTGGGCCTTTCCGGTTTCGAGACGGGCGTGAGCATGATGCCTCTCATATCCGCGGAAGGCCGCGATCCCGAGCAGCAGAAGCAGTCACGGATCCGCAACACCAGGCGGCTGTTGACCACCGCCGCGCTCGTCATGAGCGTCTACCTGCTGGCCGCGAGTTTCGTGACCACTGTCCTCATCCCGCACAAGGAGTTCGAGTCCGGCGGCCAAGCGAACGGCCGGGCGCTGGCCTGGCTGGCGCACGAGAAGGTCGGCGAAGTGTTCGGCACCGCCTACGACATCAGCACCATACTGATCCTGTGGTTCGCCGGCGCGTCCGCGATGGCAGGGCTGATCAACATTGTCCCCAGATATCTGCCCGACTACGGCATGGCCCCGGAATGGGGACGCGCCGTGCGCCCCGTCGTCATCGTCTACACCGCTCTGTGCATCATCATCACCATCGCGTTCGGCGCCGATGTCGACGCGCAGGCCGGCGCCTACGCCACCGGCATCCTGGCCATGATGGTCTCAGGAGCGTTCGCCGTCACGGTTTCGGTCGTCCGCAGTCGCCGGCGCGTGGCCGGTACAGGATTCGCGCTCCTCACCGCCGTCTTGTTCTACGCGCTGATGGCCAACATCGTCGACAAGCCTGACGGCATCACCATCTCGGGCATGTTCATCGCCGGCATCATCGCCGTGTCGCTGATCTCCCGGGTCTCACGCACCACCGAACTGCGCGCCGACCGGCTCGTGTTCGACGACGAAGCCCGCAGGTTCATCACCGACACCCTCGCGCACGACAACGCCATCAACATCATCGCCAACCGACGACAGACCGGCGACAGCGCCGAGTACGCCCATAAAGAGCGGGAGCAGCGCGGCACCAACCCCGTGCCCGGCCTTGCCGACGTGCTGTTCCTGGAGATCGACGTGGTCGATCCGTCCGACTTCAGCGAGACCCTCAGCGTCCGGGGCGTCGAGGTGGACGGTCACCGAATCCTGCGGGCCGAGGCCCCGGCCGCTCCGAACGCCATTGCGGCGATCCTGCTCGCCCTGCGCAACGCCACCGGGGTTCAGCCGCACTGCTACTTCGCCTGGGCCGAAGGAAGTCCCTTGCTGCACATGTTCCGTTACTTCCTCCTGGGCCGCGGCGACACCGCTCCCGTCACCCGCGAAATCATCCGCAGCAACGAACCCGACCCCGACCGCCGCCCAGGCATCCACGTCGGCGGATGAACTCGCGGCCGTACTTCGTGATTCGAGCTGGCCAGACCCGTTCCCGCTCTCGCGCCGGAGAGCGTCAGCCCGCTGTTCATTGTGAGTGGGCCTGCAGATCACGGTGCCAGGAGGGCATGTGCTTGGCTACCAGGGCAGCGTGATCGAAGCCGATACAGGGGATGAGCCCACGGCGTCGCTGTCCTCGGGCGCGTGCGCGACTGGTCGGCAGTTCTTTCGGCCGTAAGGCCAACTCCAAACGGATGGAGGACCAGTTCGCGTCGCCTGCCTACTGCGCCTCCGGCGTGGGCTGCCGCCGCTGACCCACCCGCCGTCCGGCAGAGCCAGCCGACGGCCACCGTCTCGATGCTGTAGAACCGGCGCTGTTCGCCAACGTGCGAGGGGTGGCGAACGCCGCCGGTTCGCTGTGGGCGGGTGTGGTTTGTTGGGGGTGAGCATGCCTTCGCGCAGTTTGGTGACGGTGCGGTTGAGCAGGCGGGAGACGCACAGTCGGGAGGCGCCGAGGTTCGCCGATCTGGGCCTGGGCAAGTTCGTCGATGAACCGCATGGGGATGATGCGCCGCTCGCGTTCGTCGAGTTCGGCGATCATGGAGCGCTCATGAGATGCGGATATCCCAGATGATGCGATACGTATCGCCCAGCATTCAACAGTCATTCTTCTCCTTCGTCGAGGCGGCGTAGGTCGTCCTCGTCCCATTTCCGGGTGTCGCGGGGCTGGGTGTAGGGCTCGGTCCCGGGCGGGAGCCCGCCGGCGATGGCTCGCTGGCGTACCGCCTCGGCATCGAACTCCAGGCCGAGGAGGATGGCCAGGTTGCTGATCCACAGCCACACCAGGAAGACGATGACGCCCGCCATGGTGCCGTAGGTCTTGTTGTACGACGCGAAGTTGGCCACGTAGAACGCGAATCCGGCGGAGGCGATCATCCAGATCACCAGGGCCAGGAAACTGCCCGGAGTGATCCACTTGAAGCCCTTCACCTTCGCGTTCGGGCTCGCCCAGTACAGGATCGCGATCATCACAGTGACCAGCACGACCAGGACCGGCCACTTGGCGATCGACCACACCGTCAGCGCGGTGTCCCCGACCCCCAGCGCCGTGCCCACCTGGCGGGCCACGCCACCGGTGAAGACCACGATCAGCGCACTGACCACGGCCAAAACCATCAGGACAACCGTCACCCCGACACGCACCGGCAGGATCTTCCACACCGGACGTCCCTCCGGCATGTCGTAGATGGCGTTCGCGGCACGGATGAACGCCGCGACATAGCCGGAGGCCGACCACACCGCCACCACCAGAGCGACGATCGCCACGATGCTGCCGGTGCCTGCGTTGCCCTGCAGCTGCTCCACAGCGCGGGTGATGATGTCGCGGGCCGGGCCGGGAGCGAGCTGTCTGAGATTGTTCAGCACCTTGTCCGTGGTCGACCTGCCGGTGATGCCCAGCAGGGAGACCAGGACCAGCAGGGCGGGGAACAAGGCGAGCACGCCGTAGTACGTCAGTGCCGCCGCCCGGTCGGTCAGCTCGTCCTTCTTGAACTCCCGCAGGCTCCCGGTGAACACCTTGCCCCACGCCCGCCGGGGCAGCTCCGTCGGCGTGTCCGGCGCCCGCTCCTCCACCTCGGGTCCGGGTCCGGCCTCCTCAGGTGTCGGCACATCGACATCTTTTTGTTCTTTCCATCCTGATTTCGCCATGTCCCGCCGTGTACCCCAGCTCATGGCGTTGAACGACGATCCGAAGCGCCAAAAGCAGAGGCCACCCCCAGGTCATCACAGTAGACACCGGGCGAAGGTGGCAGCAGGATCGGGCAGGTAGGAGAGAACGCGTGCTGGGACAGAACGCTGCCCCCCGTATCGGATCTGTGGGGAACCTACGGACTGCCGGTCAGCGGTCAGCCCGGCTGCATCGATGCGCTCGCTCCGCCCGAGGATGTCGATGTCCGGCACTGTCCGCCTGATGGATCGATATCAGGGGGCAGTGAGCGCTGCTGTGCTCTGGTTGACCAGCGTCATCCGTTCAGGCGCCGCCTGCAACGCCGCATCCATGCCATCTCACTACCGCACGCAGTCGACAACAATGGCCTTCTACAGACCACCCCACCCGCGCCAGCCCGCACTGCCCACCACGATCACTGCAGACCGTTTCGGTGAGAGTCGAAATGAGACCTTGCTGGTGTAATGAGTGGTCAGGGCCTGCTGCTCGGGGTGGTGAGGTCGTCGGCTCCGGTCGGGGAGGGCGACCAGTCGTCGACGACGGACAGGCGGCGCACCTTTGCGGTGTTTGCAGGTGAGAGCCGGGGTACTCGGGGGTTCGTGCGTCGGATCGGAGACGCAGGCTGTGGAGCGCTTGTTGCGACTTTCCTCGGCGGGCCAGGCGTGACCGCGCGGCGAACCTCCGGCCATCCGTTCGAGCCGGTTCCGAAGTGGTACCGGCACGAACCTGAGCAAACCGTTCAAGGGTGATTTAGCATGGTGTCCGACATGACGGCCCGCCGATATCGCCGACAAAGCCCCACCCCCCGCGTCTGGCGAGGCCCCGATCGCTTCGAGGCGTCATTCCCAAACCAGCCCGGCCGGTGCTGCCGCGCTCTTCGCGCGGCTATGGACCTGGGCGAGGGACTCGAGTGTGAGGCGGTGCGCTCTGAGCTGTTGTGTAGGCGGCTGCCCATGGCGCACCGGATCGCCAGCCGCTTCCGCGACCGCGGCGAAGACGTCGACGAACTTCGGCAGGTAGCTGTGCTCGGCCTGGTCAAGTCCATCGACCCAGCCCCCATCAGGGTGCCTTCGGAAAGTTGTGCGATCCCGACTGTCAGCGGAGGGGTGAAGCGGCACTCCCGGGACCGGACGTGGGCTGTTCGGGTGCCCCGCCGGATAGAAGAGCTGCGCCACCAAGCACGTGTCGCATGCTGCAAGCTCACCGAGCACCCCGACACCGCCCCCGTCGGCATCGCCGCCCGCACCGCCTCACGGAGGAAGAAGTGACGGCGGGCCTGGAAGCGTTGGAGAGCTACGACACTCTCTCGCTGGACGTCGAACCGACCGTAGGCGACGACGGGTACCGCATTGGCGACACCCTGGGCACGCCCGCCTCCTCCTTCGACGTCGACCGCGAGCCGGCCACGAAGCCGCGGCAACTACCCGACCGGGAGCGGGCCACTTTCTACCTGCGCCTCTTCGAGGACATGACGCAGAGCCGCATAACTGACCGATTCGGTATCTCTCATAGCAAGTGTCCCGGCTCATCACGCGCAGTTGCGCTCGTGCACGCAAAAGAGGCGCTGGAACAGTGACCCAGCGACCTAGACCGAAACGGGGGCGACCGTTGGCGAGTGAGCCGCTGGCCCCAAGCCAGGACCGACATCGGTCTCACCCTGGTGATACCGATCGCTCGCTGGCCGCTACCGCGACTTGGGGCGCCGAGGATTCTGCAGCTGCCGATGAGGCGGCGGCGGTACAGAAGCAAGCGGGTCGGCCGCGGCACGCGTGGGCCGTCCACGCGGTCATCGATCAGGCTACGGGTGTCGTCATGGCGCTCGGGCGCCTGCGAGCGGATCAAGCCCGGACCGTCCTGACAGAAGTTTCCCAGCGCACCAACGTCACTCTGTACCGCATCGCCGAACTCCTCACCGCCTGGGCACACACCAGCGAACTCAACCTCGGTATCCGCATTGCCCTGGAGGAAGCCATCCGGCAACAGCACCGCACCCGTCGCTGACTGCTCGTAGCCGTCGTCGGCACGGGTTTGGTCGCGGATGCATCGCTCGGCCTCAAGCAAACTCTGTCGTTTCGTCACTCAGCCTGTAAGAAGAGTTGGTCTAGCCGACTGATCAGGTCGTTTCGGCGTTTGGACTGGTGAGTTCGGGTGGGTAGCCCTTGGCGCGCAGGAAGGCGTCCACGGCGAGAGCGACGATGTCGCCGTGCTGGATACCGGTGTCGGCGTTGTAGCGGCGGATGCGGTGCTGGAGCTGGAGGGCTTCGGGGACGGCGTAGTTCAGCTGGCTCCGGCTGGTGTGGCGGGTGTTGAGGATGATCTGGGTGCTGGGGTGGGGGGCGAACATGTAGTGCACCCACGAGTGGATGACGGTCTCGGCGAGCGGAAACGGCTCGTCCCGGTCCGGGCCGATGTCCTCGCCCTCGCTGGGCTCCAGGAGCTTGTCCTTCGCTCGGCTGGGCAGACTGGTGCGGTCGTCGGCCTTGACCATCACCACGTGGGCGGTGACGTTGCGCTGGTTGCGGGCGGCGGCGCGCTCGGCCTCGTCGAAGGTGGTCACCAGCTTGCGGCGCTCGATCTTGGTGGGGGCGACGGGCACGAGCAGCAGGTTCGCCTCGGTAACAGCCTCGTGGAACAGCTTCGCGCTGCCGCCGCCGGCGTCGACCACGATCGCACCGAACTCGGCGCGCTTCTCACGGATGTACTCGGCGATGTCGTCGAACGGGTACCGCTCGACCACCAGGTTGGCCGGGATCTCGAAGCCTGCGGCCTGGGCGACTTTGAACCAGGCGTAGGCGGACTGGCTGGTGGCGTCCGAGTCCAGCAGCAGGGTGGGCAGTCCGAGGACGACGGCGTAGTAGAGGGCGATGAACCAGGCGGAGGTGGTCTTGCCGGTGCCGCCCTTGAGCATGCCGACGACGATGACGAACGCGTCCCAGACATGCTCTGTGGCCGCGGCCAGGTTCTTGTGACGGGTGTTCTCGTTCACGTGTGCTTGATCTCCTGAAAACTGGAAGGTGCGTTGTCTCTGGGCGGGTTGTCGACGACGTCGACACCTGATGGGGCATGGCTGCATGCGGATGAGGGGGTGCCCTCGGTGCGCAACTGCAGCCCGGATCGTGGAAGGGCGGGGTGACGATCGGACCGGCACCGCCGAAGACGCCATTGCGGGTTGGGGCGCTCATGACCGCTTCCTCGCCTGGCCGGCGGGACCGTGGCGGTGCTGGGCCCGCATGCGGGTGCCCGCCTGGTGCAAGAGCCGGTAGACCGTGCCGGCGGAGTAGTTGCACTCCTGGGCGAGTTTCGGGACCGTGGCCCCGGCCTCGTACTTCGCCCGCAGGGACAGCGCGAGCTTCTGCCGCTCAGCGGCCTGCGCTGCCGAGCGCATCCGCAGTGTCTGCTGCGTGGTGCGCACGGTGCCGCCTGCCTCGATCAGCAGACTTCGGGCACCACGCCTCGTCTCTCCGGCAGTTGCTGCGAGTTCGGCGAGAGTCGCGCCGTGCTCGTCGTACAGCGCACGAAGATGGGTCGCGAGACGTTGGCGCATTTGGGGGTCCTCGCGCATCCGGCGTGTCTGCCAGGAGGTGCGCATCGCGGTTCCGGCGTCGTGCAGCCGGTTGAGGACCGTGCCGTGCGACAGGCCGCTGGCGGTGACGAGTTCGTCGACCGTGGCACCGGACTCGTACTGCTCGCGAAGCGCTTGGGCGGTGACCTCATCGCTGTGACTGGCCGGGGTTGGAGGGGTTGGGTTCATGCTGCGGACTCCCATTCGCTGAGGGCTTCGGCATGGGCAGCGGCCAGCTCGTCGTAACTGCGCTGGTCGGCAGGGGTGATGAGGATCAGCCGTCCATCGGTGGCGATCCGCCAGTCGGGAGCGGCGCGGCCGGTGACCGGATCGAGGACGTGCCCGTAGGAGGTGTGCCACGCGGACGAGACTTCGTCGGGGCGTGGCGTGGGGACCAGGACCTGGCGGCCGTCGCGGACGATCACCACGGCTCTGCTGCGGTGCTCTGCAAGCCGGTTCAACGTCTCCCGGTACGCCGCGCGTTGGGCCGCGTGCAGGGCCTTGCGCTGGGTGGCGAGACCCGTGGTGCCGTATTGCTCTGCCACGGTGTCCCAGCCGTGTGCTGGCTCCAGGGCCGGGCAGGTATCAGCCTCGGGAAGGCTGTTACCGAGGCCCTCCAGAGCCCGGGGCGCGAGAGCCCAGGTCTCCCCGGTGTCGTGCACGAGACCGTGCTCGGCGAGGTGTCGCAGGGTCCGGTAGGTGGTCGCGCGGGAGACCGAGGACGTACCGGCGAGCTCACCAACTGTCTGATCGGGTCGCTGGTGCAGAGCGCTGATGATCATGAGGGCGGCGCTGCCGAGGCCGTGGTGGGCGAAGGCGTCGTGGCCCATCAGACGGGCGAGGACGGTGGAGTCGATGTCGGCCGTCGTGGCCGTCTCAGGGGTGGTCCACTCCTCAAGTGCCGGGTCGGGGGGAACTGAGTGGTCCGGAAACGAGACAGCGAAGTGGGGGCTCCGTGACTGGGGGTGCTGCCGTTGTCGAGATACCAGGTCGAGCCCTCCCGGCCGTGGCCCACCCGCAGCCGGCGCAGCCAGCCCCCCCGGTTTGAGGACCGTCTCGTAGACGACGCGCAGCGTCGTCCGGGAGATCCCGGCTTGCTCCGCGGTCTGCCGCTCACTGGCGTGATGCAGCGGACCGCCCGCGATCTCGGCGAAGTTCAGGTGTGCCCGCAGCACCCGCAGCGCGGTCCGTCCCCGCTCCCCGCGCCAGGGCGTGGTCTCGATGCGGTCGCGTAGCGCGGCGAGAATTTCGTACGCGTCGTGTCGCGACTCCAACGCCCTGGTGGTGCTGACCGCTTCGGAGGCGCTGTCCCAGACCCGGCGGATGTAGTCCAGAGCGCGCGACTGCCCGGAGCGCAAGGCGATGTGCCGGGCGTGCCGTCTGCCCTCGTGCTCAGGGTGCAGCAGCAGTTGGGTCAGCTGGTCGCCGGTGCCGCCGACGCGGGCTACGTGGCAGGCGATGGCCGCGGTGATCCGGTGCCCGTGTTCGGCTGCGCCCTGGCGATCGGCGCGCAGGACAACGGCCCGGCCGCTGGAGTCGAGCCTGGTGTAACTGCCGCTCGCGTAGCGGCCGGTGAGGTCGCCGAGCAGGATCAGATCGGCCGCAGCCGAGGACAGTCGGGAAAGGCCCAGGGGGCCGCGGAGGTGGGTGAGCTGTCGTTGGGGGAGTGGCTGGTGGGTGCTGTCTGACACGGTGGGGTCGTCTCGCAAAGACGTGGACGCCACCCAGGCCCGCTAAAACCACGGGTGGTGTCCGAACCGACCTCCATCGGCGCCGGCGAGGTCTTCAGGACGGCCATCCTGAAGACCCCGCATGCCTGGCCCCGAGCGGGAGGCAGGCGTCCCCATCGCAGCTCGACCGAGGTCGAAACAGAGCACCGCCAGAGCCGTGCACTCGTGATCAACGCCGGTCAACTCGAGTCTCTCAAAGGTCAGTTACAGAGGGCGTTGCCTCTGACTGCCTCCGAGCTACCCGGGTCGAACCGGGGTCGAATCAGAGTGATTTCCTCTGACTGCCTCCGCTCGCCTCTGCAACCCGTCCTAGCAGGTCACAGCCTCATCGGCCCGCATAAGCGCAGGTCAGAAAGGTGCGCTAGCTGTACCACTGGTTCCTGGCGAAGGCTGTCGTGTGAGGCATGGCGTTCGGCTCCCGTGTCTGGGTCGTGGCGTCATCGTCGGGAAGGACTTCACGGGGGCGCAACACCGCTCCCGCCTCACGGAAGGACCGATGTAGAGCGCCTGTTCGGAGGGTTGAGCGAGACGCGTACGCGGAGCGCGACCCTGCTGAGAGGGCAGCCCCCTCCGCCACCGCTGACGCACGGCCCTCAATGGACCGGCCGCCTGGTGTGAGGGGTAGATCACGCCAGGTGGTGCGGTCTTGGCCAGGTACGCGCCACGCGGTACGGTCGGGTCCGATATTGATGACGTCAAGACGGAAGCCGGTGGAAATCCGGCACGGTCGCGCCACTGTGAACGAGACGCTCCAGCCATGCTGGGCGCCCGTGAGTCAGACCCGTAGGCGTCATCCTGTGCACCACCGAGATGGGACGCGAACTCCCGAGGAGGTCCTGCCATGGCGCAGACCGTCGCTCCGCCGACAGCCACCACCCCCGCTCTTCCCGCCAAACTGCCGATCGGTGCGATCGTCCCCTGGGCGGCCTTCTTCGGCATCCTGATGCTGGTCCTGCTGTACTTCGTCGGCGCCGAACAGGGCGCCACCTCCGTCGTCTCCGGCGAGAACGTCCACGAGTGGGTGCACGACGCCCGCCACCTGCTCGGTTTCCCCTGCCACTGACGCGAGAGACGACACACACTCATGAACTCCGCAACGGTAAGAAACCTGCTCGTGCGAGGCATGCTCGCCGGCCTCGCGGCAGGTGTACTCGCCCTGGTCGTCGCCTACTTGCTCGGTGAACCGACCGTCGACAGCGCGATCGGCTTCGAGGAGGCGCACGCCCACGAGCACGGGCACGAGGTCGAACTCGTCTCCCGCAGCCTCCAGTCCACCGCCGGTCTTGCCACCGGCGTCCTGATCTACGGCGTCGCCTTCGGCGGAATCGCCGCGCTCGCCTACTGCTTCGCGCTCGGCCGCGTGGGCCGCTTCAGCGCCCGCGCGACCGCGCTCCTGCTGTCCGGGACCGCGCTGCTCGCCGTGTACGTCGTGCCGTTCCTGAAGTACCCGGCCAACCCGCCGTCGGTCGGCGACCCCGACACCATCGGCAAGCGGACCACCCTGTACTTCCTGATGATGGTTCTCAGCGTGCTCCTGGCGGTCGGCGCCACCATCCTCGGCAAGCGCCTCGCACCCGGCCTGGGCACCTGGTACGCCACCGTGGTCGCGCTGGCCGCCTTCGCTGTGGTGATCGGTCTGGCCTACGAGTTCCTGCCCGTGATCAACGAGGTGCCGGGGGAATTCCCGGCCACCCTGCTGTGGCGCTTCAGGCTCTCCGCGCTGGCCATCCAGACCGTCCTGTGGGGCGGATTCGGCCTCGTCTTCGGAGAGTTGGCCGAGCGTCTGCTGAACCCGAAGCCCGCGGCGGTCGCCTCCGGGCGAGCGGTTCCGGCCGCGAACTGAACCCTTCAGGACACAAGAGGGCCCTTCGGAAGCATCCGGGGGGCCTCTCGCGTTTACGGACACCGACACCACCTGGGCACGGACGTGAGCCCTCCGACGGTCACAGAACCGACCGACGGGACTGAACCGCAGAGGCGAGGAGCGGAGGCCCGAGTGGGCAGACATCCCCAGCCCCGTCACATCACGCTCGGTGGCCGCGAAGCGGTCGCCCTCACCGTACGGGAATACGAGCAACTGATCGCCGGCCGACGGCGGATCGGCGGCCAGAGCGCCCGCGTGCGGGTGCTCGGGGAACAGGTGAAGCGGACCGAGGAGCTCCTGCGGGACCTGGAGTCGCTGGTCGCGGCCACGGAGGACAGCTGCCGTGAACGGGCGGACACGGCGGCTGCCGCGCCCGATGCGTCGCGCCCCGGCCCCGTGGCGACGATCGTGGAACCGGATGGTGGATGCCTGCACTGCGCGATAGCGGCACTGCTGCGACGCCGTCGAGGTCCGGCCGCCTGAAACCCCCGGGGGTGAGGCGCCGCACTCCGCCGACTGCTGTGCCCTCCGTGCGGTCCAAGTTCCGGATCGGCAACGCGGGGCCCGTTCGTCGTGCCCGGGACCGGGTCGCAGGTGCCTCCTGGCGTCCCGGCCGCACGGTGAAAGTCCCGAAGCATGATCGGCGTGGCTCCCTCTTGCCATCAGCATGCAACTGCATACTATTGGCAATAACGAAGTCGAAGGATGTTGGACATGGCGGTGTACACGCTCCCGGAGCTTCCGTACGACTACGCGGCGCTCGAACCGGTCATCAACCCGCAGATCGTCGAGCTGCACCACGACAAGCACCACGCGGCGTACGTCAAGGGCGCGAACGACACCCTGGAGCAGCTCGCGGAGGCGCGGGACAAGGAGCAGTGGGGCTCGATCAACGGCCTGGAGAAGAACCTGGCCTTCCACCTCTCCGGACACATCCTGCACAGCATCTACTGGCACAACATGACCGGCGACGGCGGTGGCGAGCCCCTCGCGGCGGACGGTGTCGGCGACCTCGCGGACGCCGTCACCGAGTCCTTCGGCTCGTTCGCCGGCTTCAGGACCCAGCTCACCAAGGCCGCCGCCACCACCCAGGGCTCCGGCTGGGGCGTCCTCGCCTACGAGCCGCTCAGCGGCCGCCTGATCGTCGAGCAGGTCTACGACCACCAGGGCAACGTCGGCCAGGGCTCGACGCCGATCCTGGTCTTCGACCCCTGGGAGCACGCCTTCTACCTTCAGTACAAGAACCAGAAGGTCGACTTCATCGAGGCCATGTGGGCGGTCGTCGACTGGCAGGACGTGGCCCGGCGTTATGCCGTCGCCAAGGAACGCGGCGACAGCCTGCTGCTCGCGCCGTGAGGCCATGGGCACCCACAGACGTCCTGCTCGTGATCGTCTTCTCAACCTTCACGTGGCAGGCGGCAAGGAGAAGGGCTCCCGCGAGGACGTGACTTGCGGGAGCCCTTTCGCCCGCAGAGGCCCATGGACGACTCGACCGGGACCGCTCCCGTGGTTCAGCCGCCCGCCGGGGGCCAGGGCGCGCGTGGCGCCCCGGCCGCTCGAAGGTACGGGTCAGGAGACGGGCAGTTCGCCGCGCACCGCGTGGGCGGCGGCGACCAGGTTCTCCAGGGAGGCTCGGGTCTCGGGCCAGCCGCGGGTCTTCAGACCGCAGTCGGGGTTCACCCACAGCCGTTCGGCGGGGATGGCCTTCAGTCCGGCCCGCAGCAGTTCGGCGGCCTCCTGCGTGCTGGGGACGCGTGGGGAGTGGATGTCGTACACGCCGGGTCCCGCCTCGCGCGGGTAGCCGTGCGAGGCGAGTTCGCGGGCCACCTGCATGTGGGAGCGGGCGGCCTCCAGGCTGATGACGTCGGCGTCCAGGTCGTCGATGGCCTGGACGATGTCCCCGAACTCGGCGTAGCACATGTGCGTGTGGATCTGCGTGTCCGGGCGCACCCCGCTGGTGCTGAGCCGGAACGCCTCCGTGGCCCACGCCAGGTAGGCCGGCCGGCGGTGCGCAGGGGAAGGGTCTCGCGCAGGGCCGGCTCGTCGACCTGGATCACCGAACTGCCCGCCGCCTCCAGGTCGTTCACCTCGTCCCGCAGGGCGAGGGCGGCCTGGCGGGCGGTGTCGCCGAGGGGCTGGTCGTCGCGGACGAAGGACCAGGCGAGCATGGTGACCGGACCGGTGAGCATGCCCTTGACCGGCCGATCGGTCAGGGACTGGGCGTACGTCGTCCAGCGCACCGTCATCGGTTCGGGCCGCGTGATGTCGCCGGCCAGGATCGGCGGGCGGACGTAGCGGGGGCTGTAGGACTGCACCCAGCCGTGCTGCGTGGCGAGGTACCCGGTGAGCTGCTCGGCGAAGTACTGGACCATGTCGTTGCGTTCGGCCTCGCCGTGCACGAGGACGTCGAGACCGGTCTTCTCCTGGAAGGAGATGACCTCCTGGATCTCGGCCTTGACGCGCTCCTCGTAACCGGCCGTGTCGATGCGGCCGGTGCGCAGGTCGGCGCGAGCGGTGCGCAGTTCGGTGGTCTGCGGGAAGGAGCCGATGGTGGTGGTCGGCAGCAGCGGGAGACCGAGGTGGGCCCGCTGGGCCGCCGCGCGCTCGCCGTAGGGCTGGGACCGGCGGGTGTCGGCGTCCGTGACGGCGGCGCCGCGGGCCCGTACCGCGGGGTTGTGCGTGATCGGCAAGTTCGCGCGGGAGGCTGGCGGGGGAGGTCACCGAAGCCAGGGTGTCCCCGAACGACCTCGCCGAACTGGCCTCGCGGATGCCCGCGGTGGCGAACGTCCTGCTGGATCTGGGCCGCCGCAACCAGCTCCTGACCGAGCGGCTCAGCGGAACCGTGGACGGCCGCGACGGCGAGGACGCCATGCCCCGCTCACCCCATGAGGAGATCCGGGACTTCTTCTACCGCCGCCAGAACTACCTCCACGACACCGACCTCGCCGCCGAACAGCTCGCCGGGGAGATCGGCATCCGGCCGGGCGAAGTCGTCGGCGCCCTCACGGTGAGACTGGCCGGCACCCACGGTGTGCGTCTGGCCACCGAGACCGGCGACCGCCTCCACCACTACGACGAGGCGACCCGCACCCTGCACCTGGCAGCCCGAATGCGCCCGGGGCAGCGTGCCTTCCGCATGGCCACCCAGCTCGCCCTGCTCGAATACGCCGATGAACTCGAACGCCAGGCGGCGGAGGACTTCCCCGGGGGCTCACCCGCCCATGCCCTGGGCCGCATCGGCATCGCCAACTACTTCGCCGCCGCGCTGATCCTGCCGTACACCACCTTCCACGCCGCGGCCGAGGAAGCGCGCTACGACATCGAACGCCTCACCGACCACTACGGCCTCGGCTACGAAACCGTCTGCCACCGCCTGTCCACCCTCCAGCGCCCCCGCCTGCGTGGCGTCCCCTTCTCCTTCGTGCGCGTCGACCGCGCCGGCAACCTGTCCAAGCGCCAGTCCGCCACCGGCTTCCACTTCTCCCGGGCCGGCGGCACCTGCCCCCTGTGGAACGTCTACGAGGCGTTCGCCGCCCCCGGCCGCATCCACGTCCAGATCGCCGAAATGCCCGACGGGCAGCGCTACTTGTGGACCGCGCGGGCCATCACCCGGCACCGCGGCGGCTGGGGCGAACCCGGCAAGACCTTCGCCATCGGCCTCGGCTGCGAGATCCGCCACGCCCACCGGCTCGTCTACTCCGACGGGCTCGACCTCACCAGCACCTCCGCCGCCACCCCCATCGGCATGGGCTGCCGCGTCTGCGAACGCCTCGACTGCCCCCAGCGCGCGGCACCGCCCCTCGGACGCCCCCTGCGGATCGACCAGAACACCAGCACCTTCGTCCCCTACCCCGTTGCCGGATCCCCGGAATGACGGAAGCCGCCGTAGGCCGGGGCGGGACACTTCGCTTCGCACCGTGAGCTGATGAAGCATCAGGACACGTTGTTCACTGGCCGGTCTGCATGTGCTCTCGCCATGACCCGTCTCAGGCGGTGTGACATCCGTCGACTCTGCGGTGGTTCCGATGGAACGCGAGTGGCCCGGCGTCCGTCTTGACGTGCAGGGGCTCCATGTGACCCGCTCTCGCGGCAGAGGCGGGTGGTGGTCTCCGGGCCGGTCGGCCGAGCCCCGGGCGCGTTGTCGCCGGGCGGGTGAACCCGCCCTGGCCGGTGCGGCGTTCCGGTGGAGCGCCCGGCTTCCCTCGGATGCGCGTTCTCTGACGTGCCCTCAGTACCCCATGCTGGAAAGGAAACTTGGAATGATCTTCGTCGTCCTTGTCTTTGTCGCGCTCGTGTCCGTCATCGTGATCGCCCCGGTCGCCGCGGGCGTGATGGCGGTCAGGAAGGTCCGTCGGCGGACACGGGCGCAACAGCACGGGCTGCGCACCGAGGGCAGATGCATACGGGTCGAAACCGTGCGGCGCTCGGGCGGGGGGTACGCCACCTCGATGCGGCGCTACTACCTCTTCGAGTACGTCACCCACGACGGCCGGCAGTTCCGGTTCGAGGACTCCGCACCGAACACCACCATGCCCGGCGACATCCTCGCCGTCTCGTATCTCCCCGAGGACCCGGAAGGGGCCACGGTCGCGCTGCCCGGCGACCGGACGGCTCAGCGGGAACTCGGCTGTTTTCTGGTGTTCCTCGGCGTGGCGCTGGCCATCGCGCTGACCGTCGCCGGTGTCGGGGTCGGCGTGCTCTCCCTGTTCGCGGCCGGAGCTTAGGGCCTGTCCGGAACCGTTCGTCTCGTGTACCGCCGACCTTCACACGAGGGACAGGGTGCCCTTTCCTGACGTTCGGTGCGCTTGGAAAGCTTCCTTCGCGCACCTTCCGTCAACCTCCGGCCCATGGGCCCGTCAGGACAAGAGGTCACCCACTCATGCCTCAAGTGAATCGGCGCCGATTCTTCCAACTCGCCGGTGTTACAGCGGCGTTCACCGCGCTCTCCAGCAGTGTCCAGCGCGCGGCCGCCGTGCCGGCGCATCGACGCTCGGGCACGATCGAGGATGTCGAGCACATCGTCGTCCTGATGCAGGAGAACCGTTCGTTCGACCACTACTTCGGCTCGATGCGAGGCGTCCGCGGCTTCGGCGACCCGCGTCCGGCGAGCCCGGCCGGCACCAAGCCGGTCTGGTACCAGTCGGACGGCACCAAGGACGTGCTCCCCTTCCGCCCGGAGCTGGACGACCTCGGTCTCGCGTTCATCAAGGACCTCCCGCACGGCTGGAGCGACGGGCACGCCGCGTTCAACAAGGGCAGGTACGACAAGTGGGTGCCCGCCAAGTCGGCCACGACGATGGCGTATCTGACGCGTGAGGACATCCCGTTCCACTACGCGCTGGCCGACTCGTTCACCGTCTGCGACGCGTACCACTGCTCGTTCATCGGCTCGACGGACCCCAACCGCTACTACATGTGGACCGGTTACACGGGCAACGACGGCAAGGGCGGCGGCCCGGTCCTCGGCAACGACGAGGCGGGGTACCGCTGGACCACGTACCCGGAGCGGCTGGAAGCGGCGGGGATCTCCTGGAAGGTGTACCAGGACATCGGCGACGGGCTGGACGCCAACGGCTCCTGGGGCTGGATCCCCGACGCCTACCGGGGCAACTACGGCGACAACTCACTGCTGTACTTCGACCAGTACCGCAACGCGCAGCCGGGCGACCCGCTGTACGACAAGGCCCGCACCGGAACCGACGCCCGCAAGGGCGAGGGGTTCTTCGACGGGCTCAGGGCCGACGTGCAGGGCGGCAAGCTGCCGCAGATCTCCTGGATCGCCGCTCCCGAGGCGTTCACCGAGCACCCCAACTGGCCCGCCAACTACGGCGCCTGGTACATCTCCCAGGTGCTGGACGCGCTCACCTCCGACCCCGAGGTGTGGAGCAGGACGGCCCTGTTCGTCACGTACGACGAGAACGACGGCTTCTTCGACCACCTGGTGCCGCCCTTCCCGCCGCAGTCCGCGGCGCAGGGCAAGTCCACGGTCGACGTCGGCCCGGACCTGTACGCGGGCGACGCGAGCCGTGCGGCCGGACCCTACGGACTGGGGCAGCGGGTGCCGATGCTCGTCGTCTCGCCCTGGAGCAAGGGCGGTTACGTCTGCTCCGAAACGCTCGACCACACCTCGATCATCCGGTTCATGGAGGCCCGGTTCGGGGTGCGCGAGCCCAACATCTCGCCCTGGCGGCGCGCCGTCTGCGGCGACCTCACGGCCGCCTTCGACTTCGCGCAGAAGGACACCGGGCCGGTCACGCTGCCCCGCACCGACGGCTACCGGCCGCCGGACGGCGACCGCCACCCGGACTACGTGCCGACCCCTCCCGCGAACCCCGCCCTGCCCCGGCAGGAGCGCGGCTCGCGCCCGACCCGCCCGCTCAAGTACGCCCCTCTCGTGGACGGTTCGGCGGACACCGCGGCCGGTAGGTTCACGCTGACCTTCGGCTCCGGTCCCAAGGCGGGCGCGGCCTTCCTCGTCACCTCCGGCAACCGCGCCGACGGCCCCTGGACGTACACCACGGCAGCGGGCAAGACCATCTCGGACACCTGGAACTCGGCCTATTCCGGTGGCTCGTACGACCTCACGGTGCACGGTCCGAACGGCTTCCTGCGCACCTTCAAGGGCTCCAACGGGACGGCGGGACCGGAGATAGCGGCCCGTCACACCGGCTGCGACGTCGAGCTCACCTTCGTGAACAAGGGCGCGTCCACGACGACGCTCAGGCTCACGAACGGCTACGGCGGACCGTCCCAGGTCTTCCGGGTCCGGGCGGGTGCGACCGTGAAGCACACGGTGGACCTGCGGGCGAGCGAGTGCTGGTACGACCTGAGCGTCGTCGCCGACGGCCAGGCGGGCTTTCTGCGGCGATTCGCCGGACATGTCGAGAATGGCCGGCCCGGTGTGAGCGACCCCGCTCTCATCACCGTCTGACGGGTCCACAACTGACCGTTGTTTTTCGGTCAGGCCACGGTAGGGTGCCCCGGTGACCACGCAATCGAACACTCCTGCAGGTTGGTACCCGGACCCGAACGGGAAGTCCCAGACGCAGCGTTACTGGGACGGCTCGCAGTGGACCGACCAGGAGGCCCCCGCCGGACAGCAGGTGCCGCACCAGGGCCCGCCGCCCCAGCAGCCCTTCCCTCAGCAGGCCACCGCGCCGGACCCGCGCGTCCAGCGTCAGGTGCAGCAGCAGGCCGGGGTGGCGGCCCCGAGTGGTGTCGGCGGCGGCACGCTGTTCACCGAGCCGGTCCTGGTGGTGAACCAGAAGGCCAAGCTGATCGAGCTGACCAACGAGTACAAGGTCATGGACCAGCAGGGCAACCCGGTCGGTTCGGTCACCGAGGTCGGTCAGGGTGTGCTGCGGAAGATCCTGCGGCTCGTCTCCAGCCTCGACCAGTTCCTCACCCACCGGCTGGAGATCCGCGACGCCCACGGCCAGCCGCAGTTGCTGCTGACCCGGCCGGCGAAGATATTCAAGTCCCGCGTGATCGTGACGCGTCCGGACGGTTCCACCGTCGGTGAGATCGTCCAGAAGAACATGATCGGCAAGATCAACTTCGCGATCAACGTGGACGGCCGGCAGGTCGGCGCGATCAAGGCGGAGAACTGGCGTGCCTGGAACTTCGCGATCGTCGACGAGTCGGAGAAAGAGGTGGCCCGGATCACGAAGACCTGGGAAGGCCTCGCCAAGACGATGTTCACGACCGCGGACAACTATGTCCTGCAGATCCACTTCCAGCTCCCCGAGCCGCTGCTGAGCCTCGTCGTCGCGACGGCGCTGACCGTCGACACGGCGCTCAAGCAGGACTCCCGCGGACTGGGCTGACAGGTCACGGCAGTAACGGAAGGGCGGCCGCGGATCTCTCCGCGGCCGCCCTTCCGGCATGTCCCGCCCGTCGCACGGACCGCGGTCTCCCGCGGCGACGCCCCGCTAAAGGGACGTCAGATGGCCCGAGCCGGTCTGCCGGGGCACCAACGAGGGTTCGTACGCCGCGCCGTTGGGCTCCAGCGCCAGCACCGCGGCGACCGGGTGGTCGTCGTCCGCCAGGCCGTCCAGGCGGGCGTCCGCCGTCGCGGCGGGCTCGGGCGCCGAACGCGAGAGCGTCACCACGCCCCACGCGGCGACCGACGCCCCCGCGAGCGCGAGCAGCAGGCCCGCCGCGCCGCCCTGGAGACGCTCACCGAGCAGGGACAGTCCGATCGCCGCCGCGGCCAGCGGGTTGGCGAGCGTCACGACGGCCAGCGGGGCGCCGAGTCCGCCCTGATAGGCGGTCTGCGACAGCAGCAGCCCGCCCGCCGCGAAGGCCGCCACGAGCAGTGCCACCACGACCACCTGCGCGCTGAGCGGCGAGTCCGAACGGTCCGTCGCGGCGACGGTCACGGTCTGGGTGAGGGCGGAGGCCACGCCCGAGGCGAACCCGGCGGCCGTCGCGTGCCGCAGCCCCGGCCGGGCACCACGCGCCAGCGCGCCGATGACCGCGGCGGTCGTTCCCGCGACGGCGAGCGCCTGCGGCAGGCTCAGCACCTCGTCCGGCGCGGCCCCGGACGCCGTGACGAGCAGCGCGGCGAGGCCGGTCAGGGTGAGTGCCGTGCCGCGCCACTCGACCGCGCTGACGCGCCGTCCGGCGACCCGTGCGCCCAGCGGCACGGCGGCCACGAGGGTGAGCGCCCCGAGCGGCTGGACCAGGGTGAGGGTTCCGTACTTGAGGGCCGCCACGTGCAGCAGCGCGGCCGAGGCGTTCAGCGTGACCGACCACCACCAGGCGCCCTGGGCCAGCAGGCGCAGCGTGCCCGAGCCGGCCGACCGGGCGGCGAGCCGCTCCTGCGCGACGGCGGCGGCGGCGTAGGCGACGGCGGAGAACAGGGACAGGACGACGGCGACGAGTGTCGGGTTCATCGCCCCGCTCCCACGAGTTCGGGCAGATCGCGTACGGGGATCGCGGCGGGCTCGTGGCCGAGGTGCCGTTTCGGGGCCGTCGCCGTCCGGTGCGGCGGGTGGACCACGGCGAGGGCGACGCAGAGCAGCACGGTCGCCACGATCGCGTCGAGCCAGTAGTGGTTCGCGGTGCCGACGATCACCAGCAGGGTGAGCAGGGGATGCAGCAGCCACAGCGCGCGCAGCCGCGACCGGGTCGCGGTGATCAGGCCGATCGCGACCATCAGCGCCCAGCCGAAATGCAGCGACGGCATCGCCGCGAACTGGTTCGCCAGGGCGTCGGCCGCCGGGTGCGCGCCGTACACGGTGGGCCCGTACACCTGGCCCGTGTCGACGAGGCCCGTCCCGGCGAGCAGCCGCGGCGGCGCGAGCGGGAAGGCGAGGTGCCCGGCCAGGGCGGCCGCGGTGACCAGGGCGAGGATCCGGCGGGCCCACACGTAGTGCGCGGGGCGCCGCAGGTACAGCCAGACCAGGAAGGCGGCGGTGGCCGGGAAGTGGACGGTCGCGTAATAGGTGTTCGCGAGGTGCACGAGGGTGTCGCTGTGCAGCAGCGCGGTCTGTACGGAGCCCTCGTCCGGCAGACGCAGGGACCGCTCCCAGCCCCAGACGCTGTGCGCGTCGGCGAAGGCCTTGTCGGTGCGGCCGGTGGCCAGCAGGCGGCCGGCCTTGTAGACGACGAAGAGCCCGACGACGAGCAGCAGCTCCCGCAGAAGCGGCGGGCGTGCCGTGGTGCCGCCGGGGCGTGTGTCCGGACGGACGTGCGCGTGAGGGCGCGTGCGGGCGGCCGCGTCGTATGACGCGGCCGATGGTGTCACCGCGTCGGGCGGCTCTGGTTCTGACGTGGACTCGGATGCGGAATCCGCAGGCTCGGTTCGGGAATCCATCCCCCGGCCCCCTTGCTGACGGCTTGATGTCGTGAAGTGCGCGGTGAGCCCAGGACAGGATCCACTCGGCCTTCCCTGTGCGGGAGGAGTGGGTCCTGTCCGAGGCTCATCGATACGGCAGTGTACCGATACGGCAGTGTACCGATACGAGCATGTACCGATACGCAGGAGTACCGATACGGATGCGTACCGGTACCCTCGCGTATCGATTACACTGAGCGCAAGACCGCACCGGCATCGCCCGGATCGAGCGAGGAGAAGCCTCATGACGTCGCAGGCCGCGGACGGACCGGAGACGGTCGTCGCCTCGCGCCGCTCCAAAATCACGCCCGAGCGTGAGCAGGAGTTCTACGACGCCGTGCTCGAACAGATCAGGGAATGCGGGTACGAGGCGCTCACGATGGAGGGAGTGGCCTCCAGCACCCGGTGCAGCAAGTCGACGCTCTACCGGCAGTGGAAGTCCAAGCCCCAGTTCGTGGCCGCCGCGCTGCGCAACAACCGCTGTCCCCGGTTCACGGGGATCGACACCGGATCGCTCGCCGGCGACCTCCGCGCCGCGGCCGGGGCCGCGGGTGAATGGTCGGCCCGGGACAACACGCAGCTGTTGCAGGGCCTCGGCAATGCCGTGATGCAGGACAAGGAGCTCCAGCAGGCGCTGCGCGACGCGCTCGTCGAGCCCGAGGTCGCCGAGCTGCGACAGATGATCAGCCGCGGTGTCGAGCGCGGCGAGGTCGACGCCGGTCACCCGGCGCTGGAGTTCATCCCGGCCCAGATGCTCGGCGTCCTGAGGGTGCGGCCCCTTCTGGACGGCCAGTACGCGGACGCGGCGTATCTCACACGGTTCGTGGAGGCCGTCGTGCTGCCGACGCTGGGTCTCACCTGAATCTCAGGCCGCTGTCCGTGGGATGACCGGACGTCGGCCTGTATCGCGCCGCACCGTGGGGACGGGGGCGGCGCGCACCCCCCGGCCGGGTGGGGTTCCCCTTGAGCGGAGGGGTGCTCCACCCGGCCGATCCATGTCCGCGGTGTCCCGGTGCCGGGACGGGCGTACCCGGTTTTGGCGGGTCTCAGACGTTCTGGCCGTTTCCTCCGGTTCCGGCCGCCACCTTGATGCCCTTGGTGATCGTGTCGATGATCGACTGCTGGGGGGCCTTGGAGCTGATGTCGACGCCGAAGCGGACGACGACCAGCGAGGCGGGGTCGGCGGGGGACGGGAACACGAGCGATTCGACGTATCCGTCGTCGCCCTTGCTCGTCACGACCTTCCAGCGCACCAGATAGCCCTTCTCGCCGGCCACCGTGACGGCCTTCGAGGCGAGCTGGGTGTGAGAGGTGATCGAGCCGTAGCCCTTGCCGTACGACTCGGTGGCGTTCTTGGAGATGTCCTCCTTGGCCGCCGCCTCCGCCGTCGTGGACTTCAGCTTCTGCGCCTTCGCCGGGGCCGAGTAGGCGCCGCCGCGCTGACAGTTCTGCGAGGTGTCGCCGGGGCATTTGTACGTGTCCTTGGTGGACACCGCTGCGGTCCCCGCGCCGCTCTGGCCGGCCCAGCCGTCCGGCACCGGGATGCTGATGCCGTTGTAGACGTCCGTGGCGTACCCGGGGTCGGTCTCCGGCTGCCCCGACTCGCCGGGCGCCGGAGTCTGCCCGCCGGAGCCGCCGGGCGCTCCGTTCGGGCCGCCTTCCTGGCCGCCGCCCGGCCCCTGCGGTCCGCCCTGGCCGTCCGACCCGGCGGGGCCGCGGGACGCCGCGCTGCCGCCGCGTCCGTCATCTCTGGTCAGCGCGTACACGCCCCCGCAGATACCGGCGAGGACGGCGACCGCCGCCGCGACCGCTATGCCCGTGCGCAGCCCGCGCCGCGGGCCGCTCGGGGCGTACGCCGGATAGGGCCCGGCCCCCGCCGGGTGTGCCGGGGGACCCCATGCGGCCGCCGAGCCGACCGGGCGGACCTGGTCCGTCCATGTCCTACCGTCCCACCAGCGTTCGGTGGCGGGAGCGTCATTTGTCTGCCCGGGGTCGGGATACCAGCCGGGGGGAGTCGCCTGCGTCATGGGGCCACCGTATGAGCACAGGGTGAAAGGCGGATGAGAGGGTTCCCCGAAGCCCGCTCGGGAGCTGACGCGGTCATGCCGACGGAAGTGGCCCACCGGACGGATGAAGAACGCCAGTGCCAAGGACGCGCGCGCCTCACGTGCCGCCCGGGCCGGCCGTCACCCCCGGGAGATGGGGGCGGCAGCCGGGGGTGCGGGGCGCCGGCCGGACTCGAAGGGCCCGACGAGACGTCCGCGGCACCCGCGCGCACACCTCCGCGGGAGCGCGGGAGCGGAGGGCGCGCAGGTCACAGCCGCGCGCGGGGGCGCTCGTGCCGGTCCTTCCCGGGAAGCTCGGGAGTTCGCCGTGCGCGGTCCGGCGCGGCGAACGAGGGAGGGAAATTACCTTCATTTTCCCAGCGGTTGACTGTCCGTCACTTCCCTTCGGCGCTACCCGGTTTCCGGTGGCGTCGCCTCCGCGACATCGCCGTCACCCGCCTCGGCAACTCGTGCCAGGTCCCGCCTCCGCCGTGGCTTCCAGGAGGCTAGGCTCGTTGCAGTTAAGTCGTTTGGGTGACCTGGGGAGGTAGCGGGATGACGGAGGGACGACCCGGAGCGGTCGCCTCGGCTTCCCTGTGGGAGCGCGAAGAGGAAGTCGCCACTCTCGAAGGGGCGATCACCGCACTGCGTGCGGACTCCTCGACCTCGGGCACCCTGCTGGTGCTCAGCGGAGAGGCGGGTCTCGGCAAGACCGCACTCCTCGCCGAGGTGCGCAGGATCGCGGAGAGCAACGGCTGTGCCGTGTGGTCGGCGCGCGGCGGCGAGACCGTCACGTCCGTCCCCTTCAATGTCGTACGGCAGTTGCTCCAGCCGGCCCTCGTCTCGCTGCTCCCGGAAGAGGCGCGCGAATACCTGGGGGACTGGTACGACATCGCGGGACCCGCCCTCGGCATAGCCGAACCCGGCGACCGGCAGCCCGACCCGCAAGGCGTGTGCGACGGTCTGGTCGCCGCGGTACGACGCCTCGCGAAGCGGGACTGGCCGCTCGTGCTGCTCATCGACGACGCGCACTGGGCCGACCAGGAGACCCTGCGCTGGCTCGCCGCGTTCGCCGAGCGGCTGGACGACCTGTCCGTACTCGTCGTGGTGGCCCGCAGGCCCGGCGGGGTCAGCGGAGAGAGCGCCCGGCTGCTCGACGCCGTGGCCGCCGCGGGCCGTCCGGTCTCCACCCTGACAGCGCTGACCCCGGCCGCCACCGAGGGCCTCACCCGCGCCACCCTCGGCGAACACGCCGACGCGCCCTTCTGCCGCGAGGTGTGGGCGGTCACCGGCGGCAACCCGTACGAGACCGTCGAACTGCTCGCCAAGGTCCAGGACAGCGAACTGGAGCCGGTCGAGGGCTCGGCCGCCGAACTGCGCGACCTGAACCGCTCGGCCCGCGGCCGCGGACTCGTCGCCCGCCTCGAAGGACTCGGTATCGACGCCACCCGGTTCGCCTGGGCGGCAGCCATTCTCGGCACCGGGATCTCCCTCGACCTCGCCGCCCAACTCGCCGGAATGCCGGACGAGGAGGCCTCCCGCTGCGCCGAACTGCTGGGTGCCGCCCGCATCCTGACCACCGCCGGATCCGCGGGCGGCCAACCGCCGGACGGCGAGCTGGAGTTCGTGCACCCGCTGATCGCCACAGCGGTGTACCGCTCGATCCCGGACGCCCTGCGCACGGCGATGCACGGTCAGGCGGCCTGGGCGGTCACCGAGTCCGGACGCGGTGCGGCGGCGGCCTCCCGCCATCTCCTCGAAGTGCATCCGGACGACGATCCCGAACTCGTCGAGCAGATGCGCGAAGCCGCCCGCGAGCACCTCGCCGTCGGCGCCCCGGACGCGGCCCGGCGCTGCCTGGAGCGGGCGCTCAAGGAACCACCGCTGCCCGAGGTCCACGCACAGGTGCTCTACGAACTGGGCTGCGCCACGCTCCTGACCGCGCCGTCCACGACCATCGGTCACCTCCGGGCCGCGCTCGAACGGCCCGGACTCGAGGACACGGCACGGGTCGACGCCGTCTTCCGGCTCTCCCAGGCACTGCTCCACAACAACCAGTTGGACGAGGCCGTCCGCACGGTCGACGCCGAGGTCGAGCGGCTGGAACCGGGGGCCGCCCGGATGCGGCTCCAGGCCGTGCACTACATGTGGGAGGGCATCCACGCCGGCGAGGAGCGCGCCGGACACTCCAGCGGTCTCGCCGAACTCGTCACGACCTGCACGGGGCGCGACAACTCCGAGCGCGCCCTGCTCATACTGCGCGGCTTCGACGCGATGACCCGCGGCGAGAACGCCGAGGAGGTCGTGGAACTCTGCGACCGGGCCCTCGTCAACGGCCGCCTCGCGCCGGGACTCGCCTGGACCGACACCGAGTGGGGCGTCGAACTCCTGCTGATGCTGGGCAGCGCGTACGCCTACACGGACCGGCTGGACCGCGCCGAGAGCCTGTTCAGCGAGGCCCTGCACGCCTATGTGAAGGCGGGCTGGAGCGGCGGTCACCTCTCCCTGGCCAACGCCTACCTCGGCCTCGCCCATCGCAGGCGGGGCCGCCTCGCCGACGCGGAGCACTACCAGCGCGAATCGCTGCGCCTCGCGGAGCGGGTCGGACGCGGACTGCCCCTGTACTGGTCGGCGACCTGCGGGCTCATCGACACCCTGCTGGCCCGCGGGCACGTCCAGCAGGCGGCGGAGATCGCCGAGCGCTACGGCTTCGCGCCCCCGTACCCCTCCACGATCGTCCTTCCCGACACCCGCTCGGTGCGCGGCCGGCTGCTGCTCGCCGTCGGCCGCACCAAGGAGGGCATCAACGAACTGGAGGCGGCGGAGAAGGCCGCCGCCGCCCGCGGCCACCACAACACGGTGCTCGCACCCTGGGCCGTCGACCTCGCGAAGGCACTCGCCAACGAGGACCCGTCACGCGCCGCCGCCCTGGCCGGTGACGCCCGACGCCAGGCCGAACGGTTCGGCACCGACACCGCGATCGGCGAGGCACTGCGGTGCGCCGCCGCCCTCGAAACCGGTCAGCGCGCGGTCCGGCTGGCAGCCCAGGCGGTCACCTACCTGGAAGCCTCGCCCTGCCAGTACGAACACGCGGCCGCCCGCATCGAGTACGGCATCGCGTCCCGCTCGGTGATGGAACTGAACAAGGGTCTGACCCTGGCGCGCACCTGCGGAGCGGACGGCCTGGTGGCGAAGGCGGAGGCGGCGCTGACGGGTCTGTGACGAACCGCCGGCCGCCGTCAGCCGCCGCGGCGGCGCGCGGTCGGCGGTCGCCGCCTGCGGCGCACGGTCAGGTGACAGCCGACGGGTGTCCGTGGCCGGCCCCGGTCCGCGGGTGCCCCGGGCCGGGGCCGATCTGTGGGTCCCCGGCGGGGTTGGTCTGAGGGTGCCCCCCTGGCGGGGGCCGGTCCGCGGGTGCCCCCTGACCTGGGTAGCCCGCGGGTGCCCCGGCCCGGGCCGGTCTGTGGGTCCCTGGCGGGGTTGGTTTGAGGGTGCCCTCTGGCCGAGGCCGGTCCGCAGGTGACGCTGGCCGGGTCCAGTCCGCGCGTGCCCCTGACCGGTGTCAGTCCGACGAGTCCGACGGGGAGGCGTCGTCCTCCTCCTCCGAGGCCTCCTCCGCGAGCACCCGCTGGGCCACCGCGAACGCCGAGTTGGCGGCCGGGACACCGCAGTAGACCGCCGTCTGCAGCAGCACCGCGCCGATCTCCTCGGGGGAGAGCCCGTTGCGCCGTGCCGCGCGGACATGCATCGCCAGCTCGTCGTAGTGGCCGTGCGCCACCAGCGCGGTCAGCGTGATCATGCTGCGCTCGCGGCGCGTCAGCGTCGTGTCGGTCCAGATCTCGCCCCAGGCGTAGCGCGCGATGAAGTCCTGGAACCGGGCCGTGAACGGGCTCTGGCGCGCCTGCGCGCGGTCCACGTGCTCGTCACCGAGGACCTGACGGCGTACCTCCATGCCGCGCCGGGCGCCCCCGGAGAAGTGCGCCCGCAGAGCCGTCAGCACGGCCTCCGGGCACTGTGCGGGCGCCAGGTGCGAGGCGCCCGGGATCTCCACGAGCGCCGCACCCGGCACCGCGTCCGCGATCTCCCGCAGATGCGCGGGCGGCGTCGCGGGGTCCTCGCGCCCGGCGATCAGCAGCGTCGGTACGGTGACCGACGCCAGCCGGTCGCGGATGTCGAACGCGGCCAGGGCGTCACAACAGGCGGCGTACGCCTCCGGGTCGGCGTCGCGGTGGTCCTGGACCAGCTCCGGCACGGTGAAACCGGCGGTGAACCATCGGGCGTCGGCGGTCGCCGCGACGGGTCCGAGGCCCTCGCGGCGTACCAGTTCGGCCCGTTCCTCCCACGGCTTGGACCCGTTGAAGTGGGCCGAGGAGCAGATGACCGCGAGGGACGAGAGCCGTTCGGGATGGTGGACCGCCAGGTGCAGCCCCACCGCGCCGCCCAGCGACACACCGGCGTACGCGAAACGCCCGATGCCCAGTGAGTCGGCCAACTCCAGGACGAGCGCGGCCAGATCGGCGACCGTCGCTCCCGGACCGATCGGATCGGCGGGTGAACCGCCGTGCCCGGGAAGGTTCCAGCGCACCACCCGGTGGGTGGCGGACAGTTCGGGCGCGATCTTGTCCCACAGGGCGTACGACGTCCCGAGCGAGGGCCCGAGGAGCAGCGGGGGAGCGGTGACGGATCCCTCGGCGCGGTGGGTGAGCGGATTCGCGGTCAAGGTCGCTCCAGAGCACGGTCGGTGAGGACTCCGGCGGAGCCCGTGTAGTGGGTCGGGTCGGTGAGCTCCGCCAGGTCGACGCCCGGGAGGTCCTTGAGGCAGGGCTCCTCGCCGAGCACGTCCGCGAGGGGCCGCCGCTCACCGACGGCCCGCCCGGCGGCTCGCGTCAGCAGCTCCTTGGCGCGCGCCCGGCCGAGCACCGGGGCGAGTTCGGCGGCCAGTCGTTCGGAGACGACCAACCCGTGGGTGAGGCCCAGGTGTTCGCGCATGGCATCGGCGTTCACCCGGAGATCCGCGGTCAGTTCGGCCGTGTCACGGGCCGCCCCGCCGACCAGCCGCAGCAGATCGCGCAGCGGCTCCCACTCGGCGTGCCAGGCCCCGGCCGGCCGCTCGTCCTCGGCGGGCAGCGCCCCGTACAGGGTGGCCGCAAGCAGGGGGGCGCGCCGGGCGGCCGCGGCCACGAGGGTGGCCCGCACCGGGTTCGCCTTGTGCGGCATCGCGGACGAACCGCCGCCGGATCCCTCGGCCAGCTCGGCGATCTCCGTGCGGGAGAGAGTCAGCACGTCGACGGCCGTCTTACCGAGCGCGCCGGCCGTGAACGCCAGCGCTCCGGCCAGGTCCGCGATCGGTGTGCGCAGCGTGTGCCAGGGCAACGCGGGCTCGGCGAGGCCCAGTTCGCGTGCGTACGCGGCGGTCAGGGCCCGGGTGTCGTCCGCGCCGAAGGCGGTGAAGGCGGCCAAGGTGCCTGCCGCGCCGCCCAGTTGGGCGGGCAGCGAGGTCCGTACGACGGCCAGCCGGTCCCGGGCGTCGAGCACCAGGGACCGCCACCCCGCCGCCTTCAGCCCGAAGGTCGTCGGCACCGCGTGCTGGGTGAGCGTGCGGCCGGGCAGGACGGTGTCCCGGTGCCGCGCCGCGAGCCGGGCGAGGTGGTGCCCGGTCCGTTCCAGGTCGTCCAGGACCAGGTCCAGGGTGCGGGCCGCGACGAGCATGGTGGCCGAGTCCAGGATGTCCTGGCTCGTCGCGCCCCGGTGGACGTACGGGCCGAACTCGGCGGCGACGGCGGCCGTCAGGTCCGTGACCAGCGGGATCACCGGATTGCCGCCGCTCCGGGCGCGGAGCGCGATCGAGGCGAGGTCGAAGTCCGCGGTGGCGGCCGCGTGGGTCACCGCCGTCGCTGCCCCGGCCGGGGCCAGGCCCAGGGACGCCTGGGCCCGGGTCAGCGCGGTCTCCGCGTCGAGCAGGGCCCGCAGATACGCGGTGTCGCTCGTCGCGGTGGACGCCGGGGAGCCCGCCCGGCCGGGAGCGAGCAGACCGGTGTCGTCCGCGACGGGGTCGGCAGGTGTCACTGGAACTCCAGGAAGACCGTCTCGCCTTCGCCCTGAAGGCGGATGTCGAAACGGTACGTCCGCATCGCGCCCTCGGCCGCGATCAGCGTGGCGCGCCGCTCGTCCGGCAGCGCGTCGAGCAGCGGATCGCCGCCGTCGGCCAGATAGGCGCGGGTGAACAGATGGTGCGTCAGACCCCGCGCGAACACGCACACCCCGATGTACGGCAGCCCGGTGTTTCCCGGCGGCAGCGTGCGCAGCGCGTAGCGGCCGTCGGCGTCGGTGGCGACCCGGCCGAAGCCGGTGAAGTCGACGCCGTTGCGGCCGAGGAAGCCGCCCGTGGACGGGTCGCGGCGCAGCGAGCCGGGGGCGCCGGCGAGCGAGCCGTCGGGCGCGGCCTGCCAGAAGTCGAGCAGGGCGTCGGGGACCGGCGCGCCCGCCCCGTCGAGCACGTGGCCGTGCAGGGTGATCGTGTCGGGGTGGCCCGAAGGAGCGATGTCGCCCCCGCCCGGGAACGGCAGCGCGTGGCCGTAGAAGGGGCCGATGGTGTGCGCGGGGGTGGGGAGCAGCCGCTCGGTCATGCTCATCGGCCTTCCTCGATCCAGGTGGCGGAGGGACCGTCGAGGACGATGTCCCACTCGTAGCCCATGGAGAACTCGGGCCGCGAGAGATCGTGGTTGTACGCGGCGATCAGCCGGTCGCGGGCCGCCGGGTCCGTCACGGACCGCAGGATCGGGTCGTAGGGGAACAGGGGGTCGCCCGGGAAGTACATCTGGGTCACCAGTCGCTGGGTGAACGCGTTGCCGAAGACGGAGAAGTGGATGTGCGCGGGCCGCCAGGCGTTGGTGTGATTGCCCCAGGGGTACGGTCCCGGTCTGACCGTGGTGAACGCGTACTGTCCCTGATCGTCCGTCAGGGTCCGTCCCACGCCGGTGAAGTTGGGGTCGAGCGGGGCCGGGTGCTGCTCGCGCAGGTGGGCGTACCGTCCCGCGGCGTTGGCCTGCCAGATCTCGATGAGCTGGCCGCGCACCGGTCGTCCCTCGCGGTCCAGCAGCCGGCCCGAGACGGTGATCCGCTCGCCGATCGGCTCGCCCCGGTGCTGGAGGGTGAGGTCGTTGTCGATCTCGGTGATGTCGGTGACGCCGAAGACCGGGCCGGACAGCTCGACCGTCTCCGGGTCGCCGCCGCTCACGGCGACCAGCGGCTGCTCGGGGTGGCGCAGCCGCGAGCTGCGGTACGGGGCGTAGTCGCGCGCGGGGTGGTGGCGCACGGGCGCGCCGCCGGCGACCGCCTTGTCGTACGTGTCCTGGTGATCCTTGATCTCGGCGTCGATGTCCGACTGAGTGAGAGCCATGGCCGACTTCCTAGCGTTCGAGGACGAGGGCGAGGCCTTGGCCCACGCCGATGCAGAGGGTGGCAACTCCAACTCCGGTGCCCTTGCGGGCGAGTTGGTGGGCGACGGTTCCGGCGAGCCGGGCACCGGAGGCGCCGAGGGGGTGGCCGAGCGCGATGGCGCCGCCCTGCGGGTTGAGGATCGCGGGGTCGAACTCGGGCCACTCGGCGAGGCAGCCGAGGACCTGCGCGGCGAAGGCCTCGTTGAGCTCCAGCACCGACAGGTCGTCAAATCCCTTGCCCGCCTTGGCCAGAGCGCGGTTCACCGCCTCGACGGGGGCGAGTCCGAAGTACTGCGGGTCGGTCGCGGACACACCCGTCGCGGACACCCGGGCGAGGGGTTCGCGGCCGGTGGCCCGAAGCCCTTCCGCGTCGGTCAGCAGCAGGGCGGCGGCCCCGTCGTTCAGGGGTGAGGCGTTGGCCGCGGTCACCGTGCCCCCTTCCGCGCGGAAGGACGGCTTGAGCCGGGCCATGGCGTCGAGAGACGCGTCGGCGCGGACGCACTCGTCGGCGCCGAACACGACCGGACCATCCTTGCGGCCGGGCAGGGACAGGGGAGTGATCTCGGCGTCGAACAGGCCCTCCGCCTGGGCCCGGGCCGCCTTTTGGTGGCCGGCGAGGGCGAACTCGTCCTGCCGCTCGCGGGTGATCCCGTGCTTGTCGGCGATGAGTTCGGCGGACTCGCCGAGGGGGATGGTCCACCGCGGGTCCATCCGCGGGTTGACCATGCGCCAGCCGAGTGTGGTGGAGTACAGCTCGGTGTGCCCGGCCGGGAACGGCCGCTCGCTCTTGGGCAGGACGTAGGGCGCGCGGGTCATCGACTCGACGCCACCGGCCAGGGCGATGGAGGCGTCGCCGAGCGCGATGGCGCGGGCCGCCTGGATGACGGCTTCGAGGCCGGAGGCACACAGCCGGTTGACGGTCACGCCCGGCACCGAGGTGGGCAGTCCGGCCAGGAGGGCGGCCATCCGGCCCACGTTCCGGTTCTCCTCGCCCGCGCCGTTGGCGTTGCCGAAGTACACGTCGTCGATCCGCGCCGGGTCCAGG
This sequence comes from Streptomyces sp. NBC_00386, assembly GCF_036063235.1. NCBI lineage: Bacteria > Bacillati > Actinomycetota > Actinomycetes > Kitasatosporales > Streptomycetaceae > Streptomyces > Streptomyces sp. NBC_00386. The sequence goes on along the minus strand of NZ_CP107950.1, from coordinate 1,724,659 downwards.
TCCGGGGTCCGGGCGAGGAGTTCGCGGACGGTGTGGGCCGCCAGGTCGTCCGGGCGGACGGCGGCCAGTGAGCCGCCGTACTTGCCGAAGGGCGTCCGGACGGCGTCGACGATGTAGACGTCCTTCATGACCGGATCCCCTCAGCGACGACGACCTCGGCGGCGGTCTTCGCCGCGATCTCACCGGCCGTGACACCCGGAGCGGTCTCGACCAGCAGCAGCCCGGCGGGTGTGACGTCGAGGACGCCCAGGTCGGTGATGACGCGGTTGACGCACGCCTTCCCGGTGAGCGGCAGCTCGCACTCACGGAGGATCTTGGGCGAGCCGTCCTTGGCGGTGTGTGTCATCACGACGATGACCGTCCGGGCCCCGTGGACGAGGTCCATCGCCCCGCCGATGCCGGTGATCATCTTGCCGGGGACGGCCCAGTTGGCGAGGTCGCCGCCGGCCGACACCTGCATCGCGCCCAGCACCGCGACGTCGATGTGCCCGCCGCGGATCATCCCGAAGGACAGCGCGGAGTCGAAGTACGAGGCACCCGGCAGGACCGTGACGGTCTCCTTGCCGGCGTTGATGAGGTCGGGGTCGACCTGGTCCTCGGCGGGGTAGGGGCCGGTGCCCAGAATGCCGTTCTCCGACTCCAGGATCACCTCGACGCCGGCGGGGAGGTGGTTGGGGATCAGGGTCGGCAGGCCGATGCCGAGGTTGACGTACTGGCCGTCCTTCAGTTCACGCGCGGCGCGAGCCGCCATCTCTTCCCTGCTCCAGGCCATCACTCGCTCACCGTCCCGTCCGCCGCGGACGCCGAGACCGTCCGCTTCTCGATCATCTTGGCGTCCGCCTGCTCGCGGGTCAGGGCGACGACGCGCTGCACGAAGATGCCGGGCAGGTGCACGGCGTCCGGATCGATCCCGCCCGGCTCCACGAGCTCCTCGACCTCGGCGATCGTCACCCTGCCGGCCATCGCGGCGAGCGGGTTGAAGTTCCGGGAGGACTTGTTGAAGACGAGGTTGCCGTGCCGGTCGCCCTTCGCGGCCCGTACCAGCGCGAAGTCGGTGCGGATGCCTCGCTCCAGTACGTACGCGGTGCCGTCGAACTCGCGCACCTCCTTCGGCGGGGAGGCCAGCGTGACGCCGCCGTGGCCGTCGTACCGCCACGGCAGTCCGCCGTCGGCGACCTGGGTGCCGACCCCGGCGGGCGTGTAGAAGGCGGGGATGCCGGCACCGCCCGCGCGCAGCCGCTCGGCCAGCGTGCCCTGCGGGATCATCTCGACCTCCAGCTCGCCGGCCAGGTACTGCCGGGCGAACTCCTTGTTCGCGCCGATGTACGAGCCGGTGACCCGGGCGATGCGTCCGGCGGAGAGCAGGGTCGCGAGGCCGGAGTCCATGGCCCCGCAGTTGTTGGAGACGACCCCGAGCCCCTGGGCGCCGCGCTCGTGGAGCGCCTCGATCAGCACGTTCGGAACGCCACTGAGGCCGAATCCGCCGACCGCGAGGGTCGCGCCGTCCGGTACATCGGCCACCGCCTCCAGTGCCGTGGCGACCACCTTGTCCATCCGTGAAGCCTCATCTCTCCCGAGTGTCCGGCGCCAAATTAGTCAGGGCACTGAGTAATTCTGCGAGGTGCTCAACACGCTGCCATCCGGGCTTCGGTCCGTCAAGGCTTCGGATAGGCGCAGTGATGCGAAGGGTCGGCAAGGTCGACAGGGACGGGACAGTCGCCAGGAAGGGCAGGTATCGTTCAGTGCACCAACGAATTCAGAGCATCGATGAACGCGGAGCGCCGACGGGGCGCGGGGCATCGACGCACGCCACCCCGGTGCGGCACTGTCACCGGCGCGTACCGGACCCGAGGAGCGCACATGGCCGCGGTGGACCTCTCCACCCACCCCGGGCACCTGGCCCGGCGACTCCAGCAGGCGCACTACCTGCTGTGGAACACGATGGTCTCCGAGGAGATCACCTCGCCCCAGTTCGCGGTCCTGAACGCGCTGGTCGCCGAGCCGGGCCTCGACCAGCGCACGGTGGGGGAGCGGGTGGGACTCGACCGGTCCACGATCGCCGAGGTCATCAGCCGGCTCGGGCGCCGCGCGCTGCTGGACAAGGTGCGCGACCCGCAGGACGGACGGCGTTTCCTGCTGCGCCTCACGGACGAGGGGCTGCGCGTGCACCGGAAGCTGACCGTGCGCACCGCGCGCATGAACCAGGTCTTCCTGGCTCCCCTCTCCGCCGAGGAGCAGGATCTCTTCTTCGACCTCATCCAACGCGTCTCGGACGCCGCCGAGGGGCTCCGCAACCCCGGGGAACCCATCCGCGCGCAGCACTGAGGGCCGGCGTCCGCCCGAGCGGGGGCCGAACCGAGGGCCGAACCGGCGGCTCGGTCGGCCCGTCCGCCCGTGGGTGCCCACGCCCGGGTGCCCGGGGCTCACGCCTTGGCGAGGACCACCCACACCTGCCCCGGGGCGAAGTTCATCGGCGTGCCGTCCGGACTGGTGAACCGCGTGCCGTCGGCCGCTTCGGGACGCGTCCAGTTCGCGTCGAAGGCGCGGCCGTCGCGCAGTACCCGGGCCGTGCCCGAGCCCACCGACTCCGTGAACGGAGTGTTGTTGCCGAGGAAGTCGTGGTACCTCGACGCGCGCACCTTCACGTACTGGATGACCACCGTCGCCGGAGCCACCGAGGTGCCGTCGGTCGTCACCGTCGGCGTGCCGTCCATCGCCACCAGCCAGCGCCGGCGGTCGGCGGACCAGGTGAAGGTGAAGCGGGCCGACGGGAAGCGGACCGTGCGGGAGGCCTCGGGGGTGCCGCCCTTGGGTGCCGCGCCGAAACGGAAACCCGTGGTCAGCGCGGCGTCGCCGGGCGCGGAGTCCATCAGCCGCCGCGGGCGCAGATACAGATTGTGCGGCGCGGCCTTGCCCGTGCCCCGGTACCAGGCGTCGGGCACCTTCCCCGCCGGCTCGGGATCCAGCGGAGCGTCGTCGATCAGCGGCAGCAGCTTGTGCTGGGCCCCGGAGAAGGCGAGCGTCGGCTCGTGGAACTGTCCCAGCAGTTCGAGATCCGACTCGCGGGCACTGCGCACGGGCCCGACGCTGTCGGGCAGGGTGCTCGCGAAGACCGCCATCAGCCGGCTCAGACCGCCCTCGACCTGCTCCGCGTAGACCACGTCCGCCGCGTCGAGCCCCGTCTGGGGACGGGCGTCGGGCGCGTTGTCGATCTTCACGGCGAGTACCGGGCCGGCGTTCGGGACGCCTGTCCCGCTGTCGCTCGGGCTCTGGCTCGGGGAACGGCTGTCGTCGGCCGCTCCGCCGCCCGAGGTGCAGCCCGTCATCAGGGAGCCCGTCACCGTGACGGCCAGCAGTCCCGCCGTCCATGCGCCACGCCGTGTCCGAACCGACTCTCGTATGCCCACCGTGCCACCTGTCCCGTGCCATCGATTGTGCGTCCATCAGTTCATCGGTGGCCATACCCGATCGTTTCTGATTGCGCGCGGCGACTGAGTTGATCGGCTCAGCGGGACGATCCGTGCAGGGTCGAAGAGGGTCGCGGAGGAAGCGGCTCCGTGCGCGGTGCGTCAGCTCCGCGGCCCCAGGATCTCCGCCAGGTCGTAGCCGACCGGCTCCTCCAGTTGTCCGTACGTGCAGCTCTCGGCGGTACGGTCGGGGCGCCATCGGCGGAAGCGGGCCGTGTGGCGGAACCGTACGCCGTTCTCCATGTGGTCGTAGGCCACCTCGGCCACCCGCTCGGGCCGGACCGGGATCCAGGACAGGTCCTTCTTCGCCGACCATCTGCTGGGCGCCCCCGGCAGCCGGGCCGTCTCGTGCGCCGACTCCCGCGCCCAGGCCGCCCACGGATGCCCGGCCGCGTCCTCCAGCCGCAAGGGCTCCAGCTCTTCCACCAGTTCCGCCCGCCGCTTCATGGTGAACGCGGCGCTCACGCCCACGTGCTGGAGCGTGCCCTCCGTGTCGTACAGGCCGAGCAGCAGCGACCCGACGACCGGTCCGCTCTTGTGGAAGCGGTACCCCGCGACGACGACGTCCGCCGTCCGCTCGTGCTTGATCTTGTACATGGCACGCTCGTCCCGCAGATACGGCAGCGTGAGCGGTTTCGCCATGACCCCGTCGAGCCCCGCCCCCTCGTACTGCTCGAACCACCGCTGCGCCACCTCGCGGTCCGTGGTCGCCGACGCCACGTGCACCGGCGCCGTCACCCCGGACAACGTCTTCACCAGCAGCGCGCGCCGCTCGTTCAGCGGCACGTCGAGCAGCGAGGCGTCGGCCAGTGCCAGCATGTCGAAGGCCACGAAGGAGGCGGGGGTCTTCTCGGCCAGCATGCGCACCCGTGAGTCCGCCGGGTGGATCCGCTCCGAGAGCGCGTCGAAGTCGAGCCGCCCGTCCCTGGCGATCACGATCTCCCCGTCCATCACACAGCGCTCCGGCAACCGCTCCCGCAGCGCCTCGACGAGCTCCGGAAAATACCTGGTCAGCGGCTTGCCGGTGCGGCTGCCGATCTCCGTCTCGTCGCCGTCGCGGAACAGGACGGCCCGGAACCCGTCCCACTTCGCCTCGTAATGCATGTCCGGCGGGATCTTCGCCACCGACTTGGCGAGCATCGGCTTCACGGGGGGCATCACCGGCAGATCCATACTTCGACTCTAAGAGCCGTCCATGGTGTCCGCCTGTTGCGTCTTCCGTCCTGCGGGATGCGGCTGTCCTGCGGTTTTGCGGCCGTTTCGCGGCCGGGCTGTGAGACGGGTGTGAGACGGAGCCGCCGCGGGGCCGGACCGGGAGCCGGGGGTCCCGCCGGAGGCCGAGGCGTCCGACGGGACCCCCGGGACGGACCTGTCCCGCTTCCTTGCGACGGGACGGCCGGCCGGGGTCAGCCGAAGTAGTCCGGCTGGGTCTGGACGTTCAGCTCGTCCAGCCGCACCCGCTTGGCGGGGTCCGTGCGCCGGTCGCTGATCTTCAGCACGTCGAAGCCCTTGGTGATGTCGTTCGAGTAGATGTGGCCGTTGTAGTAGTACGCCGACCAGGCACCGCCGACGACCAGTCCGGTGGTGGACAGCGGTCCGCGCTCGAAGTAGGCGATCTCCTTCGGGTTCGAGGAGTCGGTGAAGTCCCAGACCGAGACGCCGCCCTGGTACCAGGCCTGGACCATCAGGTCCTTGCCCTTGACCGGGATCAGCGAGCCGTTGTGGGCGACGCAGTTCTCGGTGGCCGCCTGGTGGCGTGGGATCTTGTAGTAGCTGCGGAAGACCAGCTTGCGCTTGTCGCCCTTGCCGACGATGTCGTAGATGCCGTCCGCGCCGCGGTCCGGGCCGATCTCGGCGTTGCAGGTGGCCGCGCCGCCGCCACCCAGCTCGTCGGTGAAGACGACCTTGTTCGCCTTCTGGTTGAAGGTCGCCGAGTGCCAGAACGCGAAGTTGACGTTGTCCTGGACCCGGTCGATGACCCTCGGGTTCGCCGGGTCCTCGATGGAGAACAGGATGCCGTCACCCATGCAGGCACCGGCGGCCAGGTCCTTCTCCGGCAGCACGGTGATGTCGTGGCAGCCGGTGGTCTTGGACACGCCCGGGTTGGTGGGCGAGCCCGGGTTGCCGCCGCCGTCCGGGCCCTCGCCCGGGAAGAGCACCGGGAAGTTCACGACCGCCGCCCGCTCGGGGGCCTTGCGCGGCACCTTGATGACGGAGATGCCGTCGTGCGGGGGCTGGCAGTCCGGGTAGGTGGCGTTCGGCGAATACGAGGAGACGTATACGTAGACGTTCCTGCGCTCGGGCACCAGGGTGTGGGTGTGCGAGCCGCAGGCGGTCTCGACGGCGGCGACGTACTTCGGGTTCCTCTTGTCGCTGATGTCGAAGATCTTCATGCCCTCCCAGGAGGACTTCTCGGTCACGGGCTGCGTGGTGCTGTTGCAACTGCTGTCGCTGCGCGAGGAGTCGGTGGAGAGGAACAGCAGGTCACCGGAGACGGAGATGTCGTTCTGCGAGCCCGGGCAGAGCACCTGCGCGACGGTCTTCGGCGCGCTGGGGTCGGCGATGTCGAAGATGCGGAAGCCGTCGTAGTTGCCGGCGAAGGCGTACCGGCCCTGGAAGGCCAGGTCCGAGTTGATGCCCGGCAGCGCGTCCTTGGGGATGTTGGCGAGGTGTTCGATGTTGTCGGAGTGGACGATCTCGTCCTGTCCGGGTATCTCGCCGTCGGCGATCGCCTCAGCCGCCCGGGCCCGCGCCTCCTGCGACACCTGGCGTTCCGCGGCCGGGCCGTCCCCGGGGTCGGGGGTGGCGGCCGCGGGGACGGCCGTCAGGAGTGCCGCGAGGAGTCCGGCACAGGCCGCGACGACACCCAGCCGTCTGTGCCGCGTTCGGGGATGGTTTAACAGGGTCACTGCAACCTCCATTTCGCCGTTCACGGGGGAACGGTTCACGGTCCTCCGAAGTATCGTCTTCATCATGCACAGATCAAAGAGGGGTAATGCCTTCGTCATGAATCTCGCCGGTGATCGATGCGAAGATCCATGAGTGTCAGTCAGGTTCGTCAACTCCCCCGTACCAGGAGGTCGTTGTGTTCAGAAGCCGGGCGCCCCTCGCTGCCGCGCTGCTCGTGCTCGCCCTCGCCGGCTGTGACGCGGACACGGACACCGACAACAGGTCCGCTACCGGCGGCGGACCTTCGGTGATCGTCCCCGGCGCGCCGGGCGAGGAGAACCGCACGCTCTCCGCCGGCGAGGCGGCCGCGCAGCGCGCCGATGACGACACCCCCAACTCGGCCGACGTGTCGTACGCCCGGATGATGATCCAGCATCACACCCAGGCCCTGGAGATGACCGGGCTTGTCCCGGACCGCGCCCGGTCGGGGGACCTCGAACGCCTCGCCCTGCGCATCTCCGCGGCCCAAGGCCCCGAGATCGAGGCCATGCGGGGCTGGCTGAAGACACACGGCGAGACGGAGACCGGGGACGCCGGGGGCCACCAGCACACCGGGATGCCGGGAATGGCGACCGAGGCCCAGTTGAAGGAGTTGCGCGCGGCTCGCGGCGCGGACTTCGACGCCCTCTTCCTCACCCTGATGATCACTCACCACGAGGGAGCCATCACCATGGCCACCGACGTCAAGGCGCAGGGCCACAACCTGCTGATCGAGGAGATGGCCGACGACGTGGTGGCCCAGCAGACCAGCGAGATCACCCGCATGCGCGCGATGCGCTAGGGCTCTACGCCCGGTGTACTCCCGGACCGCGCAGAGCGGCCGGGAGCGCCGGCCGGGCTTGCGCAGGGTCATGCCGACCATCGACACCCGCCCGGATCCTCTGCCACGCACCCGCACGACCGGCGCATGTGCGAAATGTGGCAGGACGCCCGATCGGCATCTTCACCCGAGCGTCCACCGCTCGTCGATTCCGCGCGGGCGTCCGCCCGGTGTGCGGGGCCCGTGGGCTGCGCCTACCGTGGCTCGCATGGGCGATGCGGTGGAACTCGAAGCGGCCGGCAGGAGTGTTCGTCTGTCCAGCCCGGACAAGATCTTCTTCCCGGAGCGCGGGTTCACGAAGCTGGACCTCGCCCAGTACTACCTCGCGGTCGGCGACGGCATCCTGCGTGCCCTCCGTGACCGTCCCACCACGCTGGAGCGCTACCCGGACGGGGTGACCGGCGAGTCCTTCTTCCAGAAGCGGGCGCCCAAGAACATGCCCGACTGGATCCCGACCGCCCGCATCACCTTCCCCAGTGGCCGCAGCGCCGACGAGATGTGCCCCACCGAGCCCGCCGCCGTGCTGTGGGCCGCGCAGTTCGGCACGCTCACCTTCCATCCGTGGCCGGTCCGCCGTGACGACGTCGACCGCCCCGACGAACTGCGCATCGACCTGGACCCGCAGCCCGGCACGGACTACGCGGACGCGGTACGCGCCGCCCACGAACTGCGCGAGGTCCTGCACGAGTACGGCGGTCTGCGGGGCTGGCCCAAGACCTCCGGGGGCCGCGGACTGCATGTCTTCGTGCCGGTCCAGCCGCGCTGGACCTTCACCCAGGTGCGCCGGGCCGCCATCGCCGTCGGGCGCGAGCTCGAACGCCGTATGCCCGATCAGGTCACCACCGCCTGGTGGAAGGAGGAGCGAGACGAGAAGATCTTCGTGGACTACAACCAGGCCGCTCGCGACCGCACCATGGCCTCCGCCTATTCCGTACGGCCCCGCCCGCACGCCCCGGTCTCCGCGCCGCTGCGCTGGGACGAGGTGCAGGACGCCAGGCCCCGGGACTTCGACCTGGCGACCATGCCGGGGCGCTTCGCCGAACTCGGCGATGTGCACGCCGACATGGACGATCACGCCTTCTCCCTGGAGGCACTGCTGGAACTCGCCGACCGCGACGAGCACGACCACGGCCTCGGCGACCTCCCCTACCCGCCCGAGTACCCGAAGATGCCGGGCGAGCCCAAGCGGGTGCAGCCGAGCCGCGCGAAGCACGAGGACGCCGCGCCGCAGGACAAGTGATTCCCCGGGCGGCCCCCGTCCGGGCGGCCGCGCCCGGCTGTTCGGGACCCTCTCCCGTCCGGGCCGGACGGCGTCGACTCCCTTGACGGCGGGGCGACTTCGGCCGCTGCGCACGCGAATCCCGTCCGGGCGCCCGCGCCATCGGCCCGCGCGTGGACGGCCGTGGGGCGGACCCGGCGGGCAGCCGATCGTCCGGGGCCCCGACTCCCGCGCCGGGTCAGGGAACGGGCCGGCACTCTCACCGCCGAGGCGCCCTTCGGCGGGATCGGTTCGAGCCGTTCTCGGTGATCGGGGAGCACTTCCACAGAGCGAGCGGCCACGCGGCTATCCTGATCCGCATCCGCCGAGGAGGTGCCCTGAGGTGACCGAGACAGTGTCGCGCCCCACGCTGGAGGCCGTGGCAGCGCGGGCCGGGGTCTCCCGGGCCACCGTGTCACGGGTCGTGAACGGTGGGGACGGGGTCCGTGAACCGCTCGTCGAGCGCGTGCGCCGGGCCGTCGAGGAACTCGGGTACGTTCCGAACCAGGCCGCCCGCAGCCTCGTCACCCGGCGCCACGACGCGGTCGCCGTCGTGATCGCCGAGCCGGAGACCAGGGTCTTCGCCGACCCCTTCTTCGCGCTCCAGCTCCGCGGCATCAGCAAGGAACTGACAGCCAACGACTCCCAGCTCGTCCTGCTGCTCACGGAAGGCCGCGACGACCACGCCCGCGTCGCCCGCTACCTCGCCGGCGGCCACGTCGACGGCGCGCTCGTCTTCTCGCTGCACCTCGACGACCCGCTGCCGGGCCTGATCCACGGCGCGGGTGTGCCGACCGTGTTCGGCGGACGGCCCGGCTGGGGCGACGGCGTCCGCGAAGCCGTCTACGTCGACTGCGACAACCGCGGCGGAGCCCGCCAGGCCGTTCGCCACCTGATCGGACTCGGGCGGACGCGCATCGCCCACATCACCGGTGCCCTCGACCAGACGTCCGCGGTCGACCGGCTCGACGGCTTCCGGGACGTCATGGCCGACGCCGATCCGGCGCTCGTCGCGCAGGGCGACTTCACCCCCGCCGGCGGCGAACGCGCGATGCGGGAACTGCTGGAGCGCCGCCCCGACCTGGACGCGGTGTTCGTGGGGAACGACCTGTCGGCGCTCGGCGCGCTGCGCGTGCTGCGTGAGCACGGGCGACGGGTGCCCGACGACGTGGCCGTGATCGGCTTCGACGACATGCTGCCGATCGCCGAACAGACGGATCCGCCCCTGACGACGGTGCGTCAGGAAATAGAGGAGATGGGCCGGTTGATGGCCCGGCTGCTGATCCGCGGTCTGGAGGGCGGGGCGGGGGCCGAGGACACGGCGCCCGAGGCCTCCGGAGTGGTCCTGCCGACGACGGTGGTACGACGCGCCTCGGCCTAGGGCTTGTCTGGCAATTCCCGTCTGCCTGGCGACGCCATGCGCGTTCCCCCAAGCTCTTCGAGCAGGGGGACCCCCATGACGCCGCACGGCCGCCCTTCGGGCGACGACGCGAATTGTCAGACAAGCCCTGGGACCGAAGCACCCTCGGCACGGGGCTGAAGGGCTTCGGCCCCGAGCAGGTCCGCCGGCCGGAGGCGTCAGCTCTGCTGCGGTGCGCTCCTGATCACCGCGAGGCGTGCCCCGTACGGATCGGCGAGCTTGGCGATGCGGCCGACGCCCTCCATGTCCGTGGCGGGCATACGGACCGTACCGCCGAGTTCCTGGGCCTTGGCGACCACGGCGTCCGTGTCGGGGACCTCGATGTACGGCAGCCAGTACGCGCCGGTCCTCGCCTCGACCGGGTCGTCGGCGAGCGGGACGAGGCCGCCGAACATGCCCTCCTCCTCGGTTCCCGCGGGGTTGACACAGGTGTAGGTCCCGCCCGGGAACTCGGCCGCCGAAGTGTTCCACCCGAAGACCGAGTCGTAGAACGCGGCGGCCGCAGCGATGTCCGGGGTGCAGAGCTCGACCCAGCACAGGGAACCCGGGTCGCCGGCCAGGCCCAGGCCCTCGGTCCGGCCGGGCTGCCAGACGCCGAAGGTCACGCCCGCCTGATCGGCGAACATCGCCACGTGCCCCTCGCCCATCACGTCCATGGGAGGCATGAGCACCGTGCCCTTGGCGTGCTCGACCGCCTTGGCGGTGGCCTCGGCGTCCGTGGTCCGGAAGTAGACGTTCCAGGACGGCGGGCCCTGCTCGGCGGTGATCTGCATGGCCCCGGCCACGGTCTTGCCGTCGACCTGGAAGAAGCCGTAGCCACCGGCGTCGGGCCCCGCCGACCGGAACTGCCAGCCGAAGAGGCCTCCGTAGAAGGCGATCGCACCCTCGATGTCGGCCGTAGCGACATCCAGCCAGTTCGGGGAGCCGTTGACGAAGCGGGTGGTGAGCATGATTGCCCTCCTTTGAGGGGTCCCGTTGCCTTTGGTGCCGAGTCTTCCACCGCCCACTGACAATCGCCGTGGAGACGAGCAAACCGCCCGGATCGGCGGCGCCCGTCACTTAAGGTGTCCGCAGCGCTTCGTATCGTCGCCGTGTTCTCCCGCGCGCCGCCGTGCCCGAGGCCTCCCCGCGGGGCCATCATCGAGGCCGCCGGGAGCCTTGGTACGTCGCGTTGATCCTGCGTTGATCGAACGTTTTTCGCCGTCGGGCACGCTCTTGACCATGTACTCGGTAACCATCACCCCGTCCGACATCGCCTGGCAGGAGCAGGCGTTGTGCGCGCAGACGGGGGCGGACTTCTTCTTTCCCGATCCGGGCAGCTCGGTGCGCGAGGCGAAGCGCATCTGCGGGATGTGCGAGATGCGTCCCGCGTGCCTCGACTACGCGCTGAGCAACGACGAGCGTTTCGGCGTGTGGGGCGGACTCTCCGAGAAGGAGCGTCTCGGCCTGCGACGCGCCCTGGAGTGACACGAGCCCCCGCGCGGCGTCGGCCGCGCGGGGGCTCGGAGATCGGGTCCCGGGGCGCCCGTGGGCGCGCCGGGGAGAGCGGCGCCCCGAAGGCCGGGGCGGCCGTACTCGCGGAAGGGGCTACGCCGTGGCGCGGGCCGCCATCCGCGCCTTGCGGGCGGCGAGCTTCTCGTCGAACTTCGAGGCCTCGGCGTCGAGGCCGCCCATGAAGTAGCCGAGCTCCTCCTGCGCCTTGAGGCCCTCGGGACCGAGGCCGCCGATCTCCAGGACCTTGAGGTGACGCAGCACCGGCTGGAGCACGTCGTCGTGGTGGATGCGCATGTTGTAGATCTCGCCGATGGCCATCTGCGCGGCCATGCGCTCGAAGCCGGGCATGCCGTGACCGGGCATCCGGAAGTTGACGACGACGTCGCGGCAGGCCTGCATGGTCAGGTCGGGGGCGAGCTCGAACGACGCCTTCAGGAGGTTGCGGTAGAAGACCATGTGCAGGTTCTCGTCGGTCGCGATGCGCGCCAGCATGCGGTCGCAGACCGGGTCGCCCGACTGGTGACCGGTGTTGCGGTGCGAGACGCGGGTCGCCAGCTCCTGGAACGCGACGTACGCGACCGAGTGCAGCATCGAGTGGCGGTTGTCCGACTCGAAGCCCTCGCTCATGTGCTGCATCCGGAACGCTTCGAGCTTGTCCGGGTCCACCGCGCGCGAGGCGAGCAGGTAGTCGCGCATCACGATGCCGTGCCGGCCCTCCTCCGCCGTCCAGCGGTGCACCCAGGTGCCCCAGGCGCCGTCACGGCCGAAGAGGGAAGCGATCTCGTGGTGGTAGCTCGGGAGGTTGTCCTCGGTGAGCAGGTTGACGACGAGCGCGATGCGGCCGATCTCGGTGACCTTGGACTGCTCCTTGTCCCAGGCCTCGCCGTCCTCGAAGAGCCCGGGGAAGTTGCGGGCGTCGCTGAAGGGCACGTACTCGTGCGGCATCCAGTCCTTGGCCACCTTCAGGTGACGGTTCAGCTCGGTCTCGACGACTTCCTCCAGCGCGTACAGCAGACGAGCATCGGTCCAGGCTGCTGCCGGGCTGCCGAGGTCGGGGGAAGTGATCGTCACGGGTGCTCCAGGGAGGGACGGGACAACGAGCGGAAAACCAAACCTACGGCATCGTAGGCTACGTCTCCGTAGGTTACGACTCCGTAGGTTAAGAAGCCTGTAAAGGTCTCTGATCAGCGGTGTTACAGGCGCGGGCACCCCGCTTCCCGGCGCATCCCGGAGGGGTCCGGGGGCGTCGAGGGCCCGGGGCCGTACCGATGGTTGGCTCACTCGGTCAGACGTACAGCTCCCGGAGCCGCACCGAGAGGCATGTCACACAGCCCTCGAGTTTCTCGAACTCGCCGATGTCCACCACGACCGGTTCGTGGCCCAGGCCGGCGAGCAGCTCGGCGGTCTTCGGGGCGGACGACGCCATCAGCAGCTTGCCTCCGCCCAGGAGCACCACGTGCGCCCCGGACTCCTCCGGCACCGCCAGGAAGCGCGGGAAGAGCGAGGGGGTGTCCACGAGCGGCTCGTGCCCGATCACCGTCCCGTCCGGCAGCGCGGTGACCGCCGACTTCAGATGCAGCACCTTGCTGACGGGAACGGCGACGACCCGCGCCCCGAGCGGTTCGAAGACCGCGCGCAACTGCTGGACCCCGGCCGCGTTCGTCCGGCCGCCGCGGCCCACATAGATGGTGTCGCCCACCTTCAGGACGTCGCCCCCGTCGAGGGTGCCCGGATCCCAGATCCAGTTCACCGAGCAGCCGAGGCGCGCCACGGCCTCCTCCACCCCCGGGGTCTCGGCGCGGCGGGACTCGGCGCCCGGGCGGGCGATGAGGGCGACGTTGCGGAAGACGACGACGGCGTCCTCGACGAACACCGAGTCCGGACAGTCCTCGGCCGGGTCCACCTCCACGGTCTCCCAGCCGTGCGTACGCAGTGCCTCGGTGTACGCCTCCCACTGCTCGACCGCGATATCGACATCCACCGCCGTGCGTTCCACGTGCGTCACCAGCCCCTCGGCGAGGCGGGGGCTGGGCCTGCGTACGAGCACTTTCTGACTGGGCACGGGCGGGTCTCCGAATCGGCTGGGGGTGTCGGCGCAACATCATGCAGCGCGGCTCGCGCGCGCAAAAGCCCCCGGCCCGACACCGGGCACACCGCCCACCCCCGACGCTAGGGTCTGTCGTCCGGATCATGTCGCAGACGCGGGGGCTGGTGCGCACGTCTGCGGCGTTGTCGTCACTCGCCGACGCTCCGCGTCGACTCCCTCCTCCGCCTTGCAGCCGCACACACCAGCCCCCGCTCACCTCCGCCGACAGGGCGCCGCCCGCACCCTGCAACCTGATCCAGACGACAGACCCTAAGCCGCCCCCGCTCCCCGCACTATGAGAAATACCCGACAGTTTCCGGAGCGATTTCTTTCAGTTCTCCTCCTTCCAGCAGCAGTCGTCGCGTGATGCCGATCGACTCCAGGAACGGCATGTCGTGGCTGGCGACGATCAGGGTCCCTTCGTACGACTCCAGGGCCGTGGTGAGCCGGCGGACGCTCGCCATGTCGAGGTTGTTCGTCGGCTCGTCGAGCAACAGGAGCTGCGGGGCGGGGTCGGCCAGCATCAGGGCCGCGAGCGCCGCGCGGAAGCGTTCGCCGCCGGAGAGCGTCGCCGCCTGCTGGTCGGCCTTCGCCCCCTTGAACAGGAAGCGGGCGAGACGGGCCCGGATCCGGTTGGCGGTGGCGGCCGGCGCGTAGCGGGCCACGTTCTCGACCACGCTCAGATCGTCGTCCAGGACGTCGAGCCGCTGCGGCAGGAAACGCAGGGGCACATGGGCGCGCGCCTCGCCGGACACGGGGTCCAGCTCCCCGGCGATCGTGCGCAGGAGTGTCGTCTTGCCCGCTCCGTTGCGCCCGATGAGCGCGACGCGTTCGGGTCCGCGAAGATCGAACACGCCGTTCACCCGCGAGCCGTGCTGCAGCTCCAGGCGGTCGAGGGTGAGGACGGTGCGCCCCGGCGGTACGGCCGTGTACGGCAGGTCGATCCGGATCAGATCGTCGTCGCGTACGGCCTCCACCGCCTCGTCGAGACGCTCCTTCGCCTCGCTGAGCCTGCCCTCGTGCAGGAGCCGGTGCTTGCCCGCGGACTCCTGGGCCGACCGCTTGCGCGCGCCCATGACGATCTTCGGCTCGCGCTTCTGCTCGGCCATCTTCTGCCCGTACCGCCTGCGCCGGGCCAACTTGACCTGAGCGTCGATCAGTTCGCGCTTCTGCTTCTTCAGATCGGACTCGGCGACGCGCACCATGCGCTCCGCCGCCTCCTGTTCGGCGGCGAGCGTCTCCTCGTACGCGGAGAAGTTCCCGCCGTACCAGCTGACCTCGCCGGAGTGCAGATCGGCGATCTGGTCGGCCAGGTCGAGGAGTTCGCGGTCGTGGCTGACCACGACCATGACCCCGGACCAGGCCTCCACGGCCGCGTACAGCCGTCGTCGCGCGTACAGGTCGAGGTTGTTGGTGGGTTCGTCGAGCAGGAGGACGTCGGGCCGGCGCAGCAGGAGCGCGGCCAGCCGCAGCAGCACCGACTCGCCACCGGACACCTCACCGACCGTGCGGTCGAGGTCGATGTGTCCGAGACCGAGTTCGCCGAGGGTCGCGCGGGCCCGCTCCTCGACGTCCCAGTCGTCGCCGACGACGTCGAAGTGCTCCTCGGACGCGTCACCCGCCTCGATCGCGTGCAGGGCGGCGCGGACCGCGCGGATGCCGAGTGCCTCGTCGACCCGCAGCGCGGTGTCGAGGGTGACGTTCTGCGGCAGATGGCCGACCTCGCCCGCGACCCGGACGGAGCCGTCGGCCGGGGTGAGTTCTCCGGCGATCAGCTTCAACAGGGTTGATTTACCGGATCCGTTGACGCCGACGAGTCCGGTGACGCCCGGTCCGAAGGCGACCTGGAGACCGTCGAAGACATCGGTGCCGTCGGGCCAGGCGAAGGACAGGGAGGAGCAGGTGATGGAGGTGGGGAACGTTGACATGAGGGCCTCGCGATTGCTGGATGCGGTCGGGGGTACGCGTACGGGACACCGCGAGGCGACGACGATCCAGTTCGGAGGAGAGCGAGAAGAAGGCTCCGCACCCAAGGACGGCTCGAACGCCGAGGTCGCACGCTGCGCACACACGGGTCCGACAGGACCAGACGGGTGTGACGCGGTGTCTCAGACCTCAGACGAGCAACGTCCTTCTCCATTCGACGGCAACAGAACCGCTAAACACCGTAGGGGCGGTCCTGAGGGCTGTCAAAGGATTAACGCGCCCCACCGACGAACCGAGGAGACCTCGTGCCGAACGGCCCGCTCTCGTTGCCCGCCCGGCTCTACCTCCTGGCGTGGGACACCACGAAACGGAGCATCACCGGGTCCACCCACCTCCACCACCTGGTGCGCGCCGGCGCCCTCACCGAACTCGCCCAGCGCGGGCTCCTCGTCGACGACGACGGCATCGTCACCCCCGTCGACGCCGACTCCCGGACCGGGGACGTTGTTCTCGACGGACTCCTGGAACTCGTGTCGGAGTCCCGGCCCCGCGGGTGGAAGCCGTGGGTCACCTCACGGGCCCGGGTCACCCTGGACGCCGTCCGCGCCCAGCTCGCCGCCGACGGATATCTGCGCGCGGAGCGCAAGCGGGTGCTCGGGATCTTCCCGTCCGTCGAGTACGAGCTGGACCGGGTGCCCGAGGTGGAGGCCCTGCGCGGACAGGCGCGCGAGGTGCTGGAGGGACCGGTGCCCGTCGCCGACGTCGGTGACCGCGACGCGGCCCTCGTTGCCCTGGCCACCGCGGCCGAGCTCCGCACCTTCGCCTCGCCCAAGGAACGGGCGCTTCACAGGGCCCGCATCGACGAGCTCACCGAACGCGGCGGAGCGGCGGCTCCCGCCCTGAGGAAGGTCATCCAGGACGTCCGTACGGCGGTGGTCGTGGCGGCCGCGACGGCTTCCGCCAAGGCGGCCACGGCGACCACCACGGCGAACTGAGCCGGCGCGGCCGCGGCGTGCCCCGGGGAGCGCTGGTTCCCGGGGCGTCGTGCCGCCCGGCAAGGGGTCCCCGTCGATAGGCGGCCGGACGCCCCGCGAGGGGACCCGTTGAGGCGCGTCCCCGCGGCGGGAACCCGTTCGGGCGTGCCGCCCGGCGACGGGATCCGGAGGCCTAGTGCCTTTCGGCGGGAGGTCCCAGGACGGCGGCGCGCCCTCACGTACATGTCGGTTTCCTGCCAGCTCCCCCCGTACCGGCCGTGCTTGGGTTGCCCCATGACCCGTACCGAGCGACTCCGCGACTCCGCCCTCGCCTTCCGCGCCCTGCACGTGCCCGGCCGCCCCCTCGTCCTGGCGAACGCCTGGGACGCGGTGAGCGCGCGGATCGTCGAGGAGGAAGGCGCCGCGGCGGTGGCGACGACCAGCGCGGGCCTCGCCTGGGCCCTGGGCGCGGCGGACGGCGACCGGCTGGACAGGGACGACTCGCTCGCGGCCGTCGCGCGGATCGCCGCCGTGGTCCGGGTACCGGTCAGCGCGGACATCGAGAGCGGGTACGCGTCCGACGCCCAGGGAGTGGGGGACACCGTCCGCGCGGTGCTCGCGGCGGGCGCGGTGGGCGTGAACATCGAGGACGCCCTCTACGGGGAGGGAGCCGGCCCGCTGCGTCCGCGGGCGGAGCAGGCGGAGCGCATCGCGGCGGTCCGCGCGGCCGCCGACGCGGCGGAGGTGCCCCTGTTCGTCAACGCCCGCGTCGACACGTTCCTGCGCGGCGCGGGCGGGGTGGAGGAGACCCTGGAGAGGGCTGCCGCCTTCCTGGCCGCGGGCGCCGACGGCGTCTTCGTGCCCGGAACCGTCGATCCGGCGACCGTGAAGGCGCTCGTCGAGGGCATCGAAGGCCCGGTGAACATCCTGGTGGGCCCCGGTGCGCCGTCCGTGGACGAGCTGGCCGCACTCGGCGTGGCCCGGATCAGCGCGGGGTCGAGCATCGCGGCGGCCGCGCACGCCCTGGTCCGGCGCGCCGCGCGGGAGCTGCTGGGCAAGGGGACCTGCGAGACCCTGATCGGCGGGTTCGACTACGCCGGCCTCAACGCCCTGATGGGCCGCGCCGGCTGACCGCACCCGCGCCGCTTCAGCAGGTGCCCCGCATGAGCTCCTCCAGATCGTGGTCCAGGTCCACCTGGAGGTGCTCCAGACCGACCGGCACCAGCTCGGTGGTCTGCTGGAGGAAGTTCCGCACCTCACCCGAGCGCACATGGACCACGGCGGTGCCCTCGGGAGCGTGGAACTCCAGCACGGTGCGGTCGAAGCCGTACGGCCGCACCCGCACGTCGCCGTGCCCCACCGGGTCCTCTAGGCCCGACACGAGCAGTTCGCGGGCGAAGGTCCAGCAGACCTCGATGCCTTCGAGCGTGGCGGGGGCCGGGAAGGTCATGCGGACGGCGAACGGGTCGGTCCGGTCGTAGTGGAGCGTGGCCGGAATGCTCGGCATCCGCGGCGCGGCGGCGACGAGGCGGGCCTCTACGGGCTGCTCGATGACGGTGGACAACGCCTTGCTCCCTTGTGACGGCTGGACGAACTCCGGGCGGATGAAGCCGGTCAATTGAAGAGACGGAAGAATGACCCGGCGCGTGCACCTCTGACCCGAGTGACCTCTGTCACCGAGGTGTTGCACCGAGAGATCCACTTTCTCCGATCCGGGTGATCCTTTCCGTTCCGCACTCACCCGACACCGAAGAGGACACCCGGGCGGCGCCCGAGGTTCCCGTCGGAGGCCATCTGGACGCGATCGGGGGAGTGCACTAGCTTCCCCCGCCATGAGGGCCTTGGGGAAGACGAGACGCACGAGGCGAACAACAGGCATGGGACCGGCGGTGGCCGCACTCGCCGCGGCGCTCGTGGTGGCGGCACCGGCGGTGGCGGCGCCGGCACAGGCGCACGACACGGCACGGACCCCGCACTGGGCGCTCAAGAACAGTGGCGTGGACGTCCGGCTCCGCGGACTGTCGGCCGTCAGCAGGGACACCGCGTGGGTGGCCGGTTCGAAGGGCACCGTGCTGCGCACCACCGACGGCGGCACGCTCTGGCGGAACGTGTCACCGCCCGGGGCGGCGGACCTGGAGTTCCGCGACATCGAGGCGTTCGACGCGCGGCGTGCGGTGGTCCTGGCCATCGGCGAGGGCGAGGCCTCCCGCCTCTACCGGACCGAGGACGGCGGCGCCACCTGGACCGAGTCCTTCCGCAACACCGACGCCAAGGCCTTCTACGACTGCCTCACCTTCCTCGACCGGCGCCACGGCCTGGCGATGAGCGACCCGGTGGACGGCAGGTTCCGCATCCTCTCGACCGGCGACGGCGGCCGCTCCTGGAAGGTGCTGCCGAGCGATGGGATGCCCGCCGCGCTGGACGGCGAGGCGGGCTTCGCCGCGAGCGGTCAGTGTCTGGTCGGTTCGGGGCCCCGCGATGTGTGGCTGGCCACGGGAGGGGGCGCACGCGCGCGTGTGCTGCACTCCGCGGACCGCGGACTGACCTGGACCGCCACCGACACCCCGGTCCCCGCGGGCGACCCGGCGCGCGGTGTCTTCGCCCTCGCCTTCCGTGACCGCGTCCACGGACTCGCGGTGGGCGGCGACTACCGCGCCGACCAGGCCTCGCCGAGGGCCGCGGCGCTCACCCCCGACGGCGGCCGTAACTGGGCCACCGCGGACCTGCCCCCGCCCGCCTACCGCTCCGGCGTCACCTGGCTTCCGCACAGCCGCACCGCCGCCCTCGCGGTCGGCCCCACCGGCACCGACCTGACCACCGACGGCGGCCGCACCTGGCGCACCCTCGACACCGGCTCGTACGACACCGTGGACTGCACCCCGGACCTGGGCTGCTGGGCCTCCGGCGAGAAGGGACGGGTCGCGCGGCTGGAGGGCTGAGCCGTCCCGTGCCGTCTCTTGCGGTCTTCTCCCGTCCCGTGCCGTGCCGTTGGGGCATGTGCACCGCGAGCGGGCGGCGACGATCAGCCCCGGCGCGCCGTGTTCACGGCCGTTTCCCGCGAGGGGCGTTCGGCCAGGTCACCCGTGGTCGTCCACCCCTCGGCGAAGTCGAGCATCAGCAAGTTCTCCGAGCTCGGCGCGGGTGCGCACAGGCCGTGCCGGAGGGTGAACTCGGCCGTCTCGACCTTCGTCGGCTCACTCGCGGTCACGAGGAACTGCCGGACGAACTCCCCCTCGGAGGTGGTCTCCACGAGGTCGTTGAACCAGAAGGCGGTGTCCAGAACCCGGGTCGAGCCACCCAGTCCTGATCTGCCCCGCAGATGTGCTGTCCGCCCGCGTCCACCCACTGGGCGATCATGTCCTAGGGTGCCGTCGGCATCGTGACGTGTTGCCTGACGAGTTCGTACGACCTCAATCGGTCGACCAACGCGTAGACGGGCGTCACCAGCATGAGCTCGTCCGCGCCCGTCAGGTCGACCAGATCCGTCAGATGCCGGGCGACCGTCTCGGGTGCGCCGTGTGCCTGGTGCGCACGGAAGCCCGCCAGCGCCTGCGCCTCTTCCGCGGTGAAGGAGTGAGCCGCTGCTTCCGCGGGTGTGGGGAAGGGGATGTCGCCTCGCCCCTTGAGGAGTCCGGCCTTGACGACGTCCATGGGGCCGGCGAGCCAGGAAGCCTCCTTCTCCGTCTCGGCGCACACCGTCTCCACGCAGACCAGCACGCGCGGGCGCGCGCACCAGCGGGAGGGGGAGAAACACCCGCGGTAGTGGCTGAGCGCGGCCAGGGTGTTGTCCGGGCGAATGTGATGGGCGAAGGCGATCGGCAGTCCGAGCTCCCCGGCGAGCGCGGCGCCGGCTGTGCTCGAAGCCAGCAGCCACGGTTCCGGGAGCGGACCGAGCGCGACCTCGTCCACCAAGTGGCGCAGCGTCGAGGAGACATCGTCGCGGTACTCGTCGTCGGTCGTCGGCCCGGCCCCACGGCGCAGGGCCCGCGCCGTGGACTCGTCGAAGGTTCCCGGGCCACGGCCGATGCCCAGGTCGATCCGGCCCTCGTGCAGCGCGGACAGCGTGCCGAACTGCTCGGCCAGCATGATCGGGGCGTGGTTGGGGGCGAGGACACCCCCGGAGCCGAGCCGTATGGACGACGTCAACGCGGCTGCGTGGGCGGTCAGAACGACGGGCGGGAACGCTCCGATGGCCGGAGAGTGATGGTGTTCGGCGTACCAGAGACGCAGATATCCGAGATCCTCGATGCGCCGGGCGAACGCGGCGGTGTCGCGCAGTGTGTCTGCGGCCCGGGTGCCCGTCTGGACCATGGCCACTTCGAGCGCGCTGAGCGGAACAGTGATCATTCGGTCAGTATAGGAATCGCCCGTCAGTATCAAATGCCTTTGCTCGCAAGGAAGTTCGACCTCGACGTCGACCGCGGGGGCGCACAGCTCGGGGTGCTCGGTTCTGGACGAGGAACAGCTCCGGCGGACGCTCGGCCGCGGGTGGGCGGTGACGCTCCACCGGGCGGCTCGCGGTACCGCTTGAGACCGGGTGTCGTCTTCGTCGCGATGAACTCGGCGACGCGATACGCGCACGATGCACGCCGCCCGGGCCCGGACCCGGCGCGAACGCGGGTGCCCGGCACGCCCCGTCCCCGGCACGGCCGGCACTCCCGCGGGCGAAGGTGTAAAGGAATCCTTGACGCGCTCGATCGCGTAAAGGCATCCTTTACATGTGACCGATTCTTCGCCGTCCCTCACGGCCGTATGCGCCCGGCTCGCCGAGCAGGCATCGGCCCTGGCCGCCTCTCTGGGCAGCCCGGTGACCCCTCCCGCCTACCTCGACCTGGTCGGACGCGCCCGGGGCATCGATGCCCTGGGCGAACAGGTGCTCAAGCTGTGCGTCCAGCAGTCACGCGACGCCGGTCACACCTGGCAGGAGATCGGGGACCTGCTCGGAGTCACCCGCCAGGCCGCCTTCCAGCGGTTCGGCAAGCCCATCGACCCCCGAACCGGAGAACCCATGGACAAGACAGTGCGCATGACCGACGCCGCGGAACGCGCCCTCACCATCGTCACGGCCGTCCTCGAAGACCGCATGGACGACGCCCGGCCGTCGTTCAACGCGCAGGTCCTGGAGGCCTTCACCGACAAGGTCCGGGCCGACGGCCTGGCCACGGTCGCCGGACTCGTCGGCGCGTTCGAGGGCTTCGCGGAGGGCGAGCCGTTCGTCCGGCGCGTCGGCGACCACACCGTCGTCGACATCCCCCTGAACTACGAGGCCGGTGACATGAAGGCCCGGGTCGCGTTCGACTCCGACGAGAAGGTCGCCGGAATCTTCGTCCTCGCGCCAGAGGTCCCGTGACGTGTCCGTCCACATCGGCCCGCGACCGGGACGCCGATCCGCCGGCGCGGGGACAGGAGCGGGCGATCGGCCCGCTGTGAGCACCGGGAGATGCGCTTGAGTCACGAGAGCGCGACGCCCTATGACGACGGCGGGATCCGCTGCGACGAGCGGGGCCTCGCCATCCGGCGCTACTACCCGTGGGGGACGAAGTGGATCCCCTACACCTCGATCAGAGGCGTCAGCCGGCTTCCCGTGACCGGCGCGAACGCGGTGCGGAAGTGGCGCATCTGGGGCTCGGGAGACCTCGTCCACTGGTGGAACCTCGATGCGCGGCGGCCCCGTAAGAACACGGTGCTGGTGATAGATGTCGGACACCGTGTACGTCCCACGATCACGCCCGACGACCCGGACGCCGTCCAGCGCATCCTCGCCGAGCGCGTCGACGGCGGGTGATCGGGACCGGCCGGCCTGTCGGAGCGCGCGCACTCGCAGGTGTCTTCAGGCGGGCCCGTAGAGCTGCCGGGCTGGTTCAGGCCCAGCCGGAACGGCTTGAGTCGGCCCCGGCCGGCTCGTCCGCGGGCCCGCCGAGAGGAGGGCCGCGGACCCCGTCGCCGTGAATGTCGATCAGTCATTAGGCTCGTCCGCATCATGACGACCGTGAGGATTCCCGCGGGCTGGCCCGCCACCGAGGAACAAGCCCGCGCCGTGCAGGACGAGTTGCGCGAGCGCGTGGTGCTCGACGAGCCGGGCCCGCCGCCCGGCACCGGCCGGGTGACGGGCGTCGACGTCGCCTATGACGACGAGCGGGACGTGGTGGTCGCGGCGGCCGTCGTCCTCGACGCGGCGACCCTCGACGTCGTGGCGGAGGCCACCGCCGTGGGCCGGGTCTCCTTCCCGTACGTCCCCGGACTGCTCGCCTTCCGCGAGATCCCGACCGTCCTGGCCGCGCTGGAGGCCCTGCCCTGCCCGCCCGGACTGGTCGTCTGCGACGGATACGGACGCGCCCACCCGCGCCGTTTCGGCCTCGCCAGTCACCTCGGCGTCCTCACCGGACTCCCCACGATCGGGGTCGCCAAGAACCCGTTCACCTTCTCCTACGAGGAGCCGGGCGCCCGGCGCGGCAGCGCCTCACCGCTGCTCGCGGGCACCGAGGAGGTGGGCCGCGCCGTGCGCACCCAGGACGGGATCAAGCCCGTGTTCGTGTCCGTCGGCCACCGTGTGGACCTCGGCAACGCCTGCGCCCACACCCTCGCGCTCACCCCGAAGTACCGCCTGCCGGAGTCCACCCGCCGGGCGGACTCCCTGTGCCGGCGGGCACTCCAGCAGGCGACTTCCTGACTCCGCCCACCCGTCGGCCCACCGGCGCACGTGAGTACGGATTCTGAGTACCCGTACGGATGTACGGCCGCGCCGCGACCGGCAGGCTGATCCGCATGACGACACATCAGGCCCCGAAGCCCTCCGCCGAACCCCCGCGGCCCGTCGGGCGGGCGGTGACGGCCGCGCTGGCCCTCGCCGTTCCGGCCGGCCTGGCCTGGACGGCCGGGATGATCTACACGGTGATCGTCTGGGCGTCGTGAGGATCGAGCGACCCTCACGAACGCGCCAGGCGGACGTCAGCGGCTAGCGCACCGCCGCCACCCGGAAGGTGATCCCCGCCGCGACGAGCCGTTCCAGCAGCGCGTCGCCCATCGCCACCACGGGCGTGACCTGACCGGACGTCTTCGGCAGCTCGTCGAGGGCCAGGGACAGGGCGGACTCGGCGAGCATCTTCGCGGTCTCCCCGTAGCCGGGGTCGCCTCCCGACACCTCGGTGAACACACGCCGGCCGCCGCCCTCGCCCACGAACCGCACCGAGAACCAGCTCTTGGCACGGCGTGCGGCGCTCGGCCCCTCGCCGGGCTTGAGCCGGTCGGACAGCCAGCGGCGCGCCGGCGGAAGCTGGGCGGCGGCGAAGAGCGCGCTCACCCCGGCGACTCCGCCGAGAGCGATGGGCAGCCGTTCGACGGCCGCGTAGTGGCGGTAGCGGAAGTCCGGCCCGTACCGCGCCAGGGCCCGAGCCGAGCGCTGCACCACCTGGGCGTCGATCGTGGGCAGCGGCAGGGCCCACGCCCCGACCTCCGGGGCGAACCGCGGCGCTCCCAGCGGGGCCTCGACCCGCCGGCCCATCAGGCGCGGTTCGTGGTGCCTGCGCTCCCGCGCCGCGGCGAGCATGTGCCGGCCGCGGGCGAACTGGTTGAGTGCCGAGGCGAACGTGCCGCCCGAGAACATCGCCTGGGAGCGGACGAATCCCTCCACCCTCAGCGGCACGTCCTCCGGGAGCTGCCGCACGGTGAAGTAGACACCCAGGTCGTGCGGGATCGAGTCGAAGCCGCAGGCGTGCACGAGTCGCGCGCCCGTCTCCCGCGCGCGTGCGTCGTGCCGCACGTACATCAGGTCCACGAACTCGGGCTCGCCGGTCAGGTCCAGGTAGTCGGTGCCGGCGTCCGCGCAGGCGGCCACCAGCTCCTCCCCGTAGGTGATGTACGGCCCCACGGTCGAGGCCACCACGCGCGCCTGCCGGGCGAGTTCGCCCACCGAGTCCGGGTCCGTCACATCCGCCCGCAGCACACCGGGCGCGCCGCCGAGCCGCTCCCGCAGCCGTTCCAGTTTCTCGGCACTGCGTCCGGCGATCGCCCACCGCAGTCCCTCGGGCGCGTGAGCGGCCAGATATTCCGCGGTGAGCTCCCCGACGAACCCCGTGGCTCCGAAGAGCACGATGTCGTACGCGCGGTCCGGCTCGTTCACCCTGCTCATGACACCCTCCACCCCTGTGGGCTGCGTTCGAACGTGCGGTCCGCGCCACGTCGTGCGCGAAGCGCCGTTGTCGGTGGCTGAGGCTAGCGTGAGGTACGAACAGTCGGACGACGAGGTCGCACGAACAGGCCGGAGGCAGCCGTGACCGTGTCGAAAAACGCGCTGAAAAAGTGGCAGAAGGTGCGTGGGTTCGCGCTCGGCCTGCCCGGTGCGTCGGAGGAGTTCCCCTGGGGCGAGACGGTCGCGAAGGTCAACAAGAAGGTCTTCGTCTTCCTCGGTCTCGACGACGGCAGTTACCCGCTCGGCGTCACGGTCAAGCTCAAGGACGAGGCGGCGCACGCCCACGCGCTCACCTCGCCGGGTGCGCAGCCCGCCGGATACGGCCTGGGCAAGGCCGGCTGGGTGCGCGTGCCCCTGGAGGAGCAGGGGGCCCCGGCGGCGGAGCTGCTGTGCGACTGGATCGAGGAGAGCTACCGCGTCATAGCACCCAAAAGGCTGATCGCGGAGCTGGACGGGCGCTGATCGCGATGCCCGGGCCGACGGGGACGGCGACACCGGTCCCGGTCCTGTCCCGGAGCCGGAGCCGCTCCCGATCCCGGAATTTAACTAAGCGCTTGCTCGCCAAGGGCTTGCCCGGAGTGGAACACGTTCTTAACATCACTGATGTCACATCAGTGGTGTCACAGTGCTGGGGGCTTGATGACAGCGGCAGGAACGCCGGGGCACGGTCCCCTCGCCGGGGTGCGCGTGGTCGAGCTGGCGGGCATCGGTCCCGGCCCGTTCGCCGCCATGCTGCTGGCCGACCTCGGAGCGGACGTCGTCCGGGTGGACCGGCCCGGCGGCCCCGGGCTCGGGGTCGACCCGGCCCACGACATCACCAACCGCAACAAGCGGTCCGTGATCATCGACCTCAAGGCCGAGGACGGCGCGTCCCGCGTCCTCGACCTGGCCGAACGGGCCGACATCCTGATCGAGGGCTACCGCCCCGGCGTGGCCGAGCGGCTCGGCGTGGGCCCCGAGGACTGCCGTGCCCGCAACCCGGGGCTCGTCTACGGCCGGATGACGGGATGGGGCCAGGAAGGCCCGCTCGCCCAGCGTGCCGGGCACGACATCGCCTACATCGCGCTCACCGGCACCCTCGGGATGATCGGCGACCCGGACAGGCCACCGGCGGTCCCCGCGAACCTCCTCGGCGACTACGCGGGCGGCTCGCTCTACCTCGTCGTCGGCCTCCTCGCCGCCCTGCACCACGCGCGGGCGACCGGCACCGGCCAGATCGTGGACGCCGCCATCGTCGACGGCACCGCGCACCTCTCGACGATGATCCACGGCATGATCGCCGCGGGCGGCTGGCAGGACCGGCGCGCCGCCAACCTCCTGGACGGCGGGTGCCCCTACTACGGCACCTACGAGACCGCCGACGGCCGGCACATGGCCGTCGGCCCCCTGGAGCAGCGGTTCTACGACCAGTTCGTCGACCTGCTCGGCATCCCCGAACTCGGTCCCGCCCACAAGGACCCGGCGCGCTGGGAGGAACTGCGCACGGCGGTCGCCGACCGCTTCAGGGCCCGTACGAGAGACGAGTGGACCGCCGTCTTCGAGGACACCGACGCGTGCGTGGCACCGGTCCTGTCCCTGCGCGAGGCGCCCGGACATCCGCATCTCGCCGCCCGGGGCACGTTCGTGGACCACGAAGGCATCACCCAGCCCGCCCCCGCCCCGCGCTTCTCGGCCACCCCCACCTCGGTCCGCGGCGGACCGGCCCTGCCGGGCGCGGGCACGGCGGACGTGGCCCGTGACTGGGACGTACCCGGGCTGACCAAGGACGGCGGCTGATGGGATCGCGCCGGCCGCCGGCTCCCGGCCGGGGCCCGGCGCCCGCTCGCGCCTGCGCGAGCCCCGGCACCGGCCTCCACGAAGGTTTCCGTACGCACTCCAGGAAGGTGCTTCCCGCATGAAGCGGCAGATCTTCACCGCCGAGCACGACGCGTTCCGCGAGACCGTGCGCACCTTCCTCGCCAAGGAGGTGCTGCCCCACTACGAGCAGTGGGAGAAGGACGGCATCGTCTCCCGCGAGGCCTGGCGGGCGGCCGGGAAGCAGGGACTGCTCGGACTCGCCGTGCCCGAGGAGTACGGAGGCGGTGGGAACACCGACTTCCGCTACAGCGCCGTGCTCGCCGAGGAGTTCACGCGCGCGGGAGCGGCCGGTCTGGCCCTCGGACTGCACAACGACATCATCGGTCCGTATCTGACGGACCTCGCCACCGAGGAGCAGAAGCGGCGCTGGCTGCCCGGCTTCTGCGACGGCTCGATCATCACGGCGATCGCGATGACCGAGCCCGGCGCCGGCTCCGACCTCCAGGGCATCACCACCCGCGCGGAGGACAAGGGCGACCACTTCCTGCTCAACGGCTCCAAGACCTTCATCTCCAACGGCATCCTCGCCGACCTGGTGATCGTGGTAGCGAAGACCACCCCCGAGGGCGGTGCGCGCGGGCTGTCGCTGCTCGTCGTCGAGCGGGGCGCGGAAGGCTTCGAACGCGGCCGCAACCTCGACAAGATCGGCCAGAAGTCGCAGGACACCGCCGAGTTGTTCTTCAACGACGTGCGTGTGCCCAAGGAGAACCTCCTCGGCGAGCCGAACGGCGCGTTCGTCCACCTGATGACGAACCTCGCGCAGGAGCGCATGGGCATCGCCGTCGCCGCCATCGCCGGGGCCGAACACCTGCTGGAGATCACCACCGGGTACGTGAAGGAACGCGAGGCGTTCGGGCGGCCGCTCGCGAAACTCCAGCACATCCGCTTCGAGATAGCCGAGATGGCCACCGAGTGCGCCGTCACCCGCACCTTCCTCGACCGCTGCATCGTCGACCACTCCGACGGCGAACTCGACGCGGTGCACGCCTCCATGGCGAAGTGGTGGGCCACCGAACTGCAGAAGCGGGTCGCCGACCGGTGCCTGCAACTGCACGGCGGCTACGGCTACATGACGGAGTACCGGGTCGCACGGGCCTTCACCGACGGACGCATCCAGACCATCTACGGCGGGACGACCGAGATCATGAAGGAGATCATCGGCCGCTCCCTGCTCGGCTAACCCTCCCCGAAAGGCTTACCAGTGAGCACCGAAGCGTACGTGTACGACGCGATCCGCACCCCGCGCGGACGCGGCAAGCAGAACGGCTCCCTGCACGGAACCAAGCCCATCGACCTCGTCGTCGGGCTCATCCACGAGGTGCAGCGACGCTTCCCGGGCCTCGACCCGGCTGCCATCGACGACATCGTCCTCGGTGTCGTGGGCCCGGTCGGCGACCAGGGCTCCGACATCGCCCGTATCTCCGCGATCGCCGCCGGGCTGCCCGACACGGTGGCCGGCGTCCAGGAGAACCGCTTCTGTGCCTCGGGCCTGGAAGCGGTCAACCTGGCCGCGATGAAGATCCGTTCGGGTTGGGAGGACCTCGTCCTGGCGGGCGGCGTCGAGTCGATGTCGCGCGTGCCGATGGCCTCGGACGGCGGCGCGTGGTTCGCCGACCCGATGACCAACCTGGCCACCAACTTCGTGCCGCAGGGCATCGGCGCCGACCTCATCGCCACCATCGAGGGCTTCTCCCGCCGCGACGTCGACGAGTACGCGGCCCTCTCCCAGGAGCGTGCCGCCGCGGCCGTGAAGGACGGCCGCTTCGAGAAGTCCGTCGTCCCCGTCAAGGACCGCAGCGGTCTCACGGTCCTCGACCACGACGAGTTCCTGCGCCCCGGCACCACCGCCGACTCGCTGGCGAAGCTGAAGCCGTCGTTCGCCGACATCGGTGAGCTGGGCGGCTTCGACGCGGTCGCGCTGCAGAAGTACCACTGGGTCGAGAAGATCGACCACGTCCACCACGCGGGCAACTCCTCCGGCATCGTCGACGGCGCCTCGCTGGTCGCCATCGGCTCCAAGGAGGTCGGCGAGCGCTACGGCCTGACCCCGCGCGCGCGGATCGTCTCCGCCGCCGTGTCCGGCTCCGAGCCGACCATCATGCTCACCGGCCCCGCTCCCGCCGCCCGCAAGGCGCTCGCCAAGGCCGGCCTGACCATCGACGACATCGACCTCGTCGAGATCAACGAGGCCTTCGCGGCCGTCGTCCTGCGCTTCGTGAAGGACATGGGCCTGTCGCTGGACAAGGTCAACGTCAACGGCGGCGCCATCGCGCTGGGCCACCCCCTCGGCGCCACCGGCGCGATGATCCTCGGCACCCTCGTCGACGAACTGGAGCGCCAGGACAAGCGGTACGGCCTCGCCACCCTGTGCGTGGGCGGCGGAATGGGCATCGCCACGATCGTCGAGCGCGTCTGACCTTCCCAACGGATCAAGGATCTACGGAGCATCCCCTGATGAGCACTGAGCCCACCACCATCCGCTGGGAACAGGACGAGACCGGTGTCGTCACCCTCGTCCTGGACGATCCCAACCAGTCCGCCAACACCATGAACCAGGCGTTCCGCGCCTCCCTCGCCGCGGTCACCGACCGCCTGGAGGCCGAGAAGGACTCGATCCGGGGCGTCATCTTCACCTCCGCCAAGAAGACCTTCTTCGCGGGCGGCGACCTGCGCGACCTCATCCGGGTCACCCCCGAGACCGCCCAGGACCTCTTCGACGGCGGCCTCGCCATCAAGCGGAACCTGCGCCGCATCGAGACCCTGGGCAAGCCGGTCGTCGCCGCCATCAACGGCGCGGCGCTGGGCGGCGGCTTCGAGCTCGCCCTCGCCTGCCACCACCGGGTCGCCCTCGACACCTCCGGCACCAAGATCGGCTGCCCCGAGGTCACCCTCGGCCTGCTCCCCGGAGGCGGCGGAGTCGTCCGCACCGTGCGCCTGCTGGGCATCGCCGACGCCCTGCTGAAGGTCCTCCTCCAGGGCACGCAGTACAACGCGACGCGCGCCCGGGACAACGGCCTCGTCCACGAGGTGGCCGCCACCCCCGAGGAACTGCTCGCCAAGGCCCGCGCCTTCATCGACGCCAACCCCGAGTCGCAGCAGCCCTGGGACAAGCCCGGCTACCGCATCCCCGGCGGCACCCCGTCGAACCCGAAGTTCGCGGCCAACCTGCCCGCCTTCCCCGCCAGCCTGCGCAAGCAGACCAACGGCGCCCCCTACCCGGCCCCCCGCAACATCCTCGCGGCCGCCGTCGAGGGCTCCCAGGTCGACTTCGAGACGGCTCAGGTCATCGAGGCCCGCTACTTCGTCGAGCTGGCCGCGGGCCAGACCTCGAAGAACATGATCCAGGCGTTCTTCTTCGACCTCCAGGCCGTCAACTCCGGCGCCAACCGGCCCCAGGGCATCGAGCCGCGCCCGGTCCGCAAGGTCGCCGTCCTCGGCGCCGGGATGATGGGCGCGGGCATCGCCTACTCCTGCGCCCTCGCGGGCATCGACGTCGTCCTCAAGGACGTCTCGGCCGACGCGGCGGCCAAGGGCAAGGCGTACTCCGAGAAGCTCTGCGCCAAGGCGGTCTCGCGGGGGCGTACGACCCAGGAGAAGGCCGACGCGCTGCTCGCCCGGATCACGCCCACCGCCGACCCGAACGACCTCGCGGGCTGCGACGCCGTCATCGAGGCGGTCTTCGAGGACACCGCGCTCAAGCACAAGGTGTTCCAGGAGATCCAGAACATCGTCGAGCCCGACGCGCTGCTCTGCTCCAACACCTCCACCCTGCCGATCACCGCCCTCGCCGAAGGCGTCGAGCGGCAGGAGGACTACATCGGGCTGCACTTCTTCTCGCCCGTCGACAAGATGCCGCTGGTGGAGATCATCAAGGGCGAGCGCACCGGCGACGAGGCACTGGCCCGCGCCTTCGACCTGGTCCGCCAGATCAAGAAGACCCCGATCGTCGTCAACGACTCGCGGGGCTTCTTCACCTCCCGCGTCATCGGGCACTTCATCAACGAGGGCGTGGCGATGGTCGGCGAGGGCATCGAGCCCGCCTCCGTCGAGCAGGCCGCGGCCCAGGCCGGCTACCCGGCCAAGGTCCTCTCCCTCATGGACGAGCTGACGCTCACCCTGCCGCGCAAGATCCGCAAGGAGTCGAAGCAGGCCGTCGAGGAGGCGGGCGGCACCTGGGAGACCCACCCGGCCGAGGCCGTCATCGACCGCATGGTGGACGAGTTCGGGCGCCCCGGACGCAGCGGCGGAGCGGGCTTCTACGAGTACGGCGAGGACGGCGGGCGCGGTCTTCTCTGGCCCGGTCTGCGCGAGCACTTCACCAAGCCGGGGTACGAGATCCCCTTCGAGGACATGAAGGAGCGCATGCTCTTCTCCGAGGCGCTGGACACCGTCCGGCTCCTGGAGGAAGGCGTCCTGACCTCCGTCGCCGACGCCAACATCGGCTCCATCCTCGGCATCGGCTTCCCCGGCTGGACCGGCGGTGTCCTGCAGTACATCAACGGCTACGAGGGCGGGACCGGTACCGGACCGGCCGCGTTCGTCGCCCGCGCGCGCGAGCTCGCCGAGCGCTACGGCGACCGTTTCCTCCCGCCGGCGCTGCTCGTCGAGAAGGCGGAGAAGGGCGAGCGTTTCACCGACGCGGCCTGATCCGTGCGGACTGGGTCGCACCCCGGCCCAGTCCGCACCCCGGCACACACGGGACCTGGGGACACGCCGCGCCACGGCCCGCGGCACATCAGAGCACACGTCGCCCGGCACACGTCGTCCCGGGCACCCGCCCCGAGGCGACGTGTCGCTGAGTGGTACGAGGGACTTGCTCCACGGGGGCGGGCACCGGACGCTGACCGGCGAACCGGTACCCGCCGACGCCGAGGAGCCCCCATGGGCCGCCGCCCCGCCCTCGCCCTGCTGGACATCCTGCGCGGCGAGGGCGTGGACCGTGTCTTCGGCAACCCCGGTACCACCGAACTGCCCTTCCTGGCCGCCCTCACGGAGGCCGAGGACGCACCGGAGTACGTCCTCGGCGTCCACGAGGGCGCCGTCGTCTCCATGGCCGACGGCTACGCCCGCGCGACCCGGCGTCCGGCCTTCGTCAGCCTGCACATCGCCGCAGGACTCGCCAACGGGCTCATCGGCCTGCTCAACGCCCGCCGCTCCCGCACCCCGCTGGTGGTGATGGCGGGCCAGCAGGACCGCCGCCACCTCCAGCAGGACCCGATGCTGTCGGGCGACCTCGTCGGGCTGGCCCGCCCCGCCGTCAAGGCGGCCATCGACGTCCAGCACGCCCGCGACCTGCCGCTCGCGGTGCGCCGGGCTTTCGCTCTCGCGGTACGGCCGCCCGCCGGACCGGTGTTCCTGTCCGTGCCGATGGACCTGCTCGCGGAGGACACCGAGGTCGAGGTCCCGCGGCGCACGCCCGTGCCCCGCGCCGGCCCGGCCGTCGGTCTGGACCGTGCCGCCGTCCTGCTGGGCCGAGCGGCCCGCCCCGTCGTCGTGGCCGGTGACGGCGTGGGTCGCGACGACGCCCTCGCGGCGCTCGTGCGCCCTGTCCGCGTGACCGGCCCGGCGCCGCGTCCGGCGGGCGCTCACCGGTCGTACGGCCCGGCGTCCCGGTCAGCCGGCACGGCGCCGCCCCGCGCGGACCGTGCCCGGCGCCGCGCGGACCGCCCTCAATGCCGCGCGGTCCGCGTCACCCCCGACTGCATCGCCACCGCCAGCGCGTGTTCCGTGAGCTGTCCGCCGTGCACCTCGCCCACGAGCCGCCCCCGGACGAACACCAGCACCCGGTCGCACAGCTCGGCCAGTTCCGCCGGGTCGGTGGAGGCCGTCAGCACGGCCGCCCCCGACGCCGCCAACTCGCCGATGATCCGGTGCATTTCGGCGCGTACGCCGATGTCCACACCCCGGGTCGGATCGTCGAGGACGACGATCCGCGGCTCGATGGCGAGCCACTTGGCGAAGACGACCTTCTGCTGGTTGCCGCCGGACAGCCGGGCCACGATGTCGTCCGGGGCGCCCCGCAGCCGCAACCGGTCGGTCAGAGCCGACGTGCTCCGGATCAGCCGGGCGCGCGAGGGCAGCATTCCGCCGCGCCCCAGGCTCAGCCGGCTCACCGCGGTGACGTTCTCCCAGACCGTACGCCCGGTCATCAGCCCGTAGCGCTTGCGGTCGCCGGGTACGAAGGCCACGCCCGCGCGCACCGCCGCCCGCAGGGACCGCGGCAGCCCCCGCCCGCCCACATCGACGCGCCCGGCGGAGATCGCCGTACGGCCGCACACCACCTCCAGCGCGGTCAGATGGCCCGCTCCCTGGAGCCCGGCCACCCCCACCACCTCGCCGTCCCGGACGGTGAACGTGACGTCGGTGAGCCGCCCCGGCACGCTCACCCCGGACAACACCACCGGCGGGGGCCCGTTCCCGGCCACGCGTGTACGCCGTACGGGCCCCGGCGGGGCGCCACCGAGCATGGCCGTCACCAGTTCCGGCACGTCGACGTCGGCCCGGTGGACCCCGGCCAGCGCGACCCGTCCGTCCCGCAGCACCGTGACGCGCTGCGCGAAGCGCATGACCTCCTCCAGGAAGTGGGTGACGTACAGGACGGCGATGCCCCGTGCCGTCAGCGCGCGCAGTACGTGTTCCAGGCGGTCCACCGCGGCGGCGGGCAGCGCGGAGGTCGGTTCGTCGAGCACCAGCACCTGGGGACGTCGCAGCAGTGCTCGGGCGATCTCGGTCAATTGCCCGTCGGCCAGGCTGAGTTCGGCGAGCGGTGTGCCGGGGTCGATGTCGAGGCCGAGTTCGGCGAGCACCGGCCGGGCCGCGCGGTCCATCGCGCGCCGGTCGAGCAGGCCGAACCGGCGCGGGGGAAGGCGGGGGTAGAGGTTCTCGCGGACGGTGAGGTCGGGGAAGAGGCTCAACTCCTGTGACACGACGGCGATTCCGCCCGAGCGCGTCTCGCGCGCCGCGCGTACCGTGCCCTCGTCCGGTGTCGAGGTGCCGGACAGGACGCCCACCAGCGTCGACTTGCCGGCGCCGTTCTCGCCGACCAGCGCGTGCACCTCGCCGCCGCGCAGGCTGATGCCCACGCCGTCCAGGGCTCTGACCCCGCCGTAGGACTTGACCAGGCCGTACGCCGTCAGCAGTTCGCCGTCCCCCATGTCAGCGCGCGTCCTTCAGTGGTTTCAGCTGGGCCTTCTGATCGTCCAGCAGTTTGTCGATGGTCGGCTTGTACCAGTCGTAGGCGGCCTGCGCGGACTTCTGGCGCGCGATGATCTCGTCCACGTCGGACCGGTCGACCACTCCGCCGGGGGACAGGAACCAGCCCTCGGGGAGTTCGCCGTCGTGGTCGCGTACGGCTTCGATCAGCATCGACGTGGACAGATAGCCCTTGAGGAAGTGCTGGGGGTCGATGGTGACGAAGTTCGAGCCGTCCTTGACCGCTTCGAGGGTCTTCGGGTCGACGTCGAAGCCCGCGGTGAGCCAGCCGCCGTGCTCGGCCTTCTTGATCTTCGCGAGGTTGTAGCTGTCGGCGTCGCCGACACCGAGGAAGGCGAGCGCCTTCGGGTGCGCGTTGACCTGCGCCGACCAGGCGCTGTAGTTCTGCCCCGGATCGCTGTACGTCTGGAACGGGCCGAGGATCTCGATGCCGGGGGCCTGCTTCCTGAAGGTGTCCGCGATGCCCTTCGCCCGGTTGTCCAGCACCGGCGTTCCGGGGTTGGGCACGCCGATCACGATCTGGCCCGTGGGATCCTTGCCCAGCCGTTCGAGAGCCTCCGTCGCCATCAACTCGCCCAGCGCGTAGTTGTCGTTGCCCACGTAGAAGCCGATCTTGCTGCCGTCGGTCGGCGAGGTGTCCAGGGCGACGATCGGGATGCCCTGGTCGACGGCCCGGGCGGCGGGGCGGGTGAAGATCGGCGGGTCGAGGTTCTCCAGGACGATGCCGTCCTTGGCCCGGGCGGTCAGGTTCTGGAAGAGCTGCACCTCGGCGGGTCCGTCCGTGTTGGGCGGCCCGACGGCCTTGAAGTTCACGCCGCCTTGGTGGCTCGCGGCGCTCTGGGCGCCGAGGACCATCTCGTGGGCGAAGTTCAGGCTGATGTTGGCCACGGCGATGCCCATGTCGAGGCGGCCGCCGCTGCCGTCGGAGCCGCTGCCGGAGCCGCATCCCGCGGCGGCGAGCAGGGCCAGCGCGGCGGGCACGGCGAGCAACGTACGCGATCGGGGGTGCATCACGGCCTCCAGGCGGATCCGGACGGGCTCTGAAGTCCGGAAGGGGAACCTCCGGACGGGTACGGGGGTACTGCGCTCGGGACCTCAGCGTCGGCGGCGGCCGGTTCTGCGCAGCGTGCTGTCCGCCGCGACCGCGACGAGGATCACGCCGCCGGTCGCGAACGACGTCCAGTTGATGGGTACTTCGAAGAAGACGAGTCCGGAGGCCACCACGGCCAGGATCATCGCCCCGGCGACCGCGCCGACCACCGAACCGCGCCCGCCGGCCAGCGGAGTACCGCCGATGATGCAGGCGGCGATGGCCTGCAGTTCGTAGCCCTGGCCGAGCGTCGGGTCGCCGGCCCCGTAGAACGCGAGCGCGAGTGCCGCCGCGCAGGCCGTGGTCAGTCCGGACAGGGCGAGCGCCTGCACCCGGGTGCGGACCACCGGGATCCCGCTGAACTCGGCGGCCTCGGGGTTGGATCCGATCGCCCGCACCCGTGCCCCGTAACGCGTCCGGGTCAGCACGACCGTCAGGACGACGACCACGCCGAGCAGGACCCACAGCGCGAACGGCACCCCCGCCGCGTCACCGCCCGCCAGGGTGAAGAAGGAGTCGCCGAGCGGCAGATCGGTGATCTGCTTCCCGTCGGCGAGCGCGAGTCCGACACCGCGGTAGAGCATCAGCGTGCCGAGCGTCACGATGAACGAGGGCAGCGCGAGCAGTGTGGTGACCAGCGCGTTGAAGACGCCGAGGGCGACGCCGGCGGCCAGCATCACGGGGACCGCCAGCCAGGGCGGCGTACCGTCGCGCACCAGCAGCGCTCCGACGACCAGGCACAACGCGTAGGTGCCGCCCACCGACAGATCGACCTCCCGCATGGCCAGCGCGAAGACCATCCCGCAGGCCATCAGCGAGATGTAGACGGAGTTGTGCGCGGTGGTGAGCAGGTTGTCGGCGGCGAGGAAGTCCGGGTAGGGGACACCGATCGCCGCGACCAGGAGTGCGAGCACGACGAGCACCCCCAGCTCGTCGCGCACCAGCCGGCGCGACAGCCTGGCCGACCACCGTCGCCCGCCGTCCTGTTCGCGGGCGTGCTCGGCGTCGTCCACGGCATGCTCGGTCTTGGCCATCGGGCACGGCTCCCGTACGTACGGCTGACGCTGGGCGGGTCGCCCCGCAGCGTGGGCCCGGCGAACGCCCGCGGCAACAGGGCCGTTCCGGCGAGTGGAATGTGCTCTTGCCGGGTTCCGGACGGCTGGCCACACTCGGCGCATGCAGACACGTACCGCCCTGGTGACCGGAGCGGCGCAGGGCCTCGGACAGGAATTCGCCGTCGCGCTCGCCGGGCGCGGCTACCGGGTCGCGGGCCTCGACCTGGTCCCGCAGCCCGGGACGGCCGAACGCGTGCCGGACTATGTGGAGTTGATCGCCGACGTGACCGACGAGGCGCAGATCGCGTCGGCGCTCGACCTCGTCATCGAGCGGTTCGGCACCCTGCACGTGCTGGTCAACAACGCCGGTGTGTACCCGGAGTCGGCCTTCGAGGACACCACGCCCGAGGAGTGGCGGCGGGTCATGCGCGTCAACCTGGAGGCGCCGTTCCTGATGGCCCGTGCCGTACTGCCGCATCTGAAGGCGGCGGGCTGGGGCCGGATCGTGAACATCACGTCCGCGGCCGTGCTCACGGCACCGCCCACGATGGTCGCGTACGTCTCCTCGAAGGCCGGACTGATCGGCCTCACCCGGACGCTGGCGTCCGCGCTCGGACCGTACGGCATCACCGTCAACGCGATAGCGCCGAGCATGGTGCGGACCGCCACCGCCGAACGGACCGTGGGCGCGGACGGCGGTTTCGAGCGTGTCCTCCTCCAGCAGGCCGTCCCGCGCACCCAGCAGCCGTGCGACCTCGTCTCGACCCTCCTGTACGTGGTCGACGAGGGCAGCGGCTTCCTCACCGGCCAGACCCTCAACGTGGCAGGCGGATCGGCCTACTTGTGAGCGCCGGTACCGTCGGGCGGGCCCGGCCGGACCCCGGCCCCCGGCGGGAGAGCCCGCCTCGGATCAGGACTCCTTGAGCCATTCCCGCAACTCGTCCTTCAGGGAACGCTGGAACGCGGTCAGCAGTGCCTGCACCACCAGCGGCTGCATGTGCGCCGACAGCGACTTCACGGCCGCCACGGACTCCTGTTCGCCCACGGCGTTGCGCAGCAGGCCGGACAGCGCGTGGGCCGCCGCGCGCGAGTGCTCCAGCAGGACGGTCCGCGCGGCGAGGATCGTCTCGTCCGCGATCGGTACGTCCAGGAGCTCCAGGCCGAGCTTCAGCAGCCCGGGGTCCAGCCGGACCGGGTCCCCCGTCCCTTCGACGACGCCCATAGCGGCGAGCCGCTCCAGGTCCGCGTCACGAAGCGGCCGCCCGGCCCGCCGGTCCAGTTCCTCCCGGGTGACGTCCTCCATCGCGTCGGGCGCCCAGGAGGCCACCACGGCACGGTGGATGGCGAGGTCGTGCGCGCTCAGACCGGGCGGCAACTGTGTCAGATGCCGCTCGATCGCGGCCAGTGTCATGCCCTGGTGCTGCAACTCCTCGATGAGCGCGAGCCGGGCCAGATGCTCCTGGCTGTAGTGGCCCACCCGGCGGGGGCCGATGACGGGCGGCGGCAGCAGGCCCCTGGCGCTGTAGAAGCGGACCGTGCGGACCGTCACGCCCGCCCGCGCGGCCAGTTCGTCGACCGTGAGCGCAGGCTCCTCGGTGTCCGTCGTCATGGCAGGTCCTCGCCTCTCGCGTCGTGCGGCGCGCGCCCATGGTGACGGGTGACGGCGCGGTGCAACAGTATTGCTGTCCCACCAGTGTTGTGAAAGCTTCTGTCCGGAGCGACGCGGGTCGCGGCCCGCGGTCCGCGTGGTCCTCCGAGCCGACCGTGCCGGAAGCGGTCATGACCGCGGTTGCCGGGACGGCGCCGACGTGACGCCCACCCGGCTCACGAGTCCGCTCGACCCCGGTGGCTGCGACCGAGCCGCGTTCCCCGGTCCTTCTCGGTGGCGACGGCGGAGGCGGAGACGAGCGTCGCTGCGGCGAGGCTGCCCCAGAGGGCGGCCGGGCCGTGGGGTGCGAGAGAGGTGATGACCGCCGGGGAGACGGCGAGGCCGAAGCCCGTGGAGAGCTGGAAGCGGGCGAGGGCGCGTCCCAGGGCATGGGCAGGGGCGAGGTCGGTGACGAGCGCCGTGGCGCTGCCGGCATAGATGATCTCGCCGATCGTGCAGACCACGGACACCGCGGCGACGGCCGGGGCACCCCAGCCGTGTCCGAGGGAGGCGGCCGCGAGGAAGCCGAGGTAGGACGCGGTGAGCACCACGCCGGCGATTACCAGTACGGCCCGCCGGGAGAAGCGGAACATCAGGACGGTGACCGGAACCTGCAGGGTGACCACCAGCACCGTGTTGGCCACGAAGACGGCGGCCGACCACACCGGGGACGCGTGCAACTGTGTCACCAGGACCAGGGGGAGCGCGATTTCGGGGAGGTTGAGGCAGAAGACGTAGACCACGTTGGCGGCCAGCAGCGACCGCATCCGGGGTGCGGGCCCGTCGTCCCTGTCCTCGGCCGGGGCGGTGGCCGGACGCGCGCGCAGGTGGACCGACCAGGCCAAGGCCGCCGCGGTGAGATACGCGAGCCCGGTGACGGCCGCCAGCGCCCGCAACGCGGTGGTGCCGCCCGCCAGACATACGGTGGCGAGGAGCGCGCCCACGCCCAGGCCGGCGTTGCGCAGGGCGCGGCCTCCCGCGAGGGCGGCGTCGCGTTCCCGGCCGTGGGCGACCGTGGCCACGAGAGCCGCGTGGGCGGCCGGCCATGCCTGGTTGCCGATGCCGAGGAAGAGCGCCGCCGTCGCGAACAGCCCGGCGTGCCCCGCCGGGGTGGCCAGCAGCAGCGCGACGCCCAGCACCCGCACCAGCATCGATGCCGCCACGACCGTGCTGCGTGCGCCCCGGTCCAGCCATCGGCCCACCGCGGGCATGCACACCAGACCCACGAGGACGCCGACCGTCATGGCGATGCCGGTGACCGGTGCGGACAGCCTTAGCACCGTCACCCCGTAGAGCAGCAGAAAGGGCCGCAGCAGGCCGGTGCCGAGTGCGTCCACGGCCAGGGCGACGGCATAGCGGGAGCCTCCGGAGGCACGGACGAGGGCGCGGGGCCGGATTGCGGTGGTGGTTGGCATGGCGCCAACGGTGCGTTCAACCACCGTGCCGGCCACGTCGGTTGACGGACACCGTCAACCGACGACATCGCCGGCCGTTCGGTCGGTGATGATGAGGGGGTGACGTTGAGGATCGATATCAGTGGCCCGCCGTCCGGGCAACTGCGGTTCGCCGCCTCCCCGCTGGCCGAGCTGACCGCGATGCTGCACGTGCTGGCCCAACCCGGCCATCATCCGCAGCTCGCCGACTGGGCCGGGGACGTCTGGGCCGGGCTGCGGCCGGAGTTGGCCGAGCGGTTGCGGGAGGCGGACTTCCTCTGGCGTTCCTCACAGGCCGACTTCCTGGTCCCCGCCCGCCCTCGGTCCACCCTCGCCGAGGAGTTGGACGACGTGGACCGGATCGACGACGAAAGGTACGTGACCGCCGCACTCGTCACCACGTGCGGCAGCAGCCGGGTCCACTTCGGCGCGCCGTCGCCGCTCACCGACGCGACCGCGCGGGAGCGGGCCCTGGACCTGGCCCAGGCCCGCGGCGCGCGGCAGGAGGCTTTCGCGGAACGGCTGCTCGCGGACCCGGCCGCCGTGCGGGCCCGGGTGCGCCACACTCTCGAACAGTGCGGCGAGGCCTTCTTCGACGCCGCCTGGACGAACGTCGCCGTGCGACTGGCCA
This sequence comes from Streptomyces sp. NBC_00386, assembly GCF_036063235.1. Lineage (NCBI taxonomy): Bacteria > Bacillati > Actinomycetota > Actinomycetes > Kitasatosporales > Streptomycetaceae > Streptomyces > Streptomyces sp. NBC_00386. The sequence goes on along the minus strand of NZ_CP107950.1, from coordinate 1,685,151 downwards.
CCGACCTGCGCGTGAAGAACGACCTGCTGAAGCGCCAGGGCATCGGGGCGGCACTCGCATCGGTCTCCGGCGCGGTCACCCTGTCCCCGGACGGTGACTGCATCGTCGTGGACAAGCTGCAGGACAAGGCGACCGCCGCCCACGGCGCCGGGGTCACCTTCATCCCCAGTGTCTTCGGCCGTCCACATCTGGTGGCGGTCCACGCGCCCGGGTGGCAGCCGGTGGTGCAGTACCCCGTGGCCGAGCCGATCCCGTCGGAGCCGGTGTCGCTGGAAACGGTCTCCCTACGGCTGGAGGCACTGGCGCATCCGGTACGGCTGCGGCTGCTGCGTACCCTGGCCCGCGGTCCGCACACCACCCGCGAGCTCGCCCATGCCTGGGAACTCACACCCCCGGAGATCTCCCGCCACCTCGCCGTCCTGCGCCGCGCGGGCCTGCTCACGACCCGGCGGCAGGGTCGTTACGTCCGGTACACCCTGAACCTGTCCGATCTGACAGCGCTGGGCACCGACCTGCTGGCGGCCGTGCTGCGCTGATCACCACTGTCAGTGGCGGCCTCTACGGTGATGTCATGTCGGAGATCATGTACGTCCGGGGTGATGCCACCGTTCCGTCGGTCAAGGGCGTCAAGCTGATCGCCCACGTCTGCAACGACATAGGGGGCTGGGGGAAGGGCTTCGTGCTGGCGCTCTCCCGCCGCTGGCCGGAACCCGAGGCCGCGTACCGCGCCTGGCACCGCGACCGCGCGGGCAACGACTTCGGCCTGGGCGCGGCCCAGTTCGTCCAGGTCGAGCCGTACGTGTGGGTGGCGAACCTGGTGGGCCAGCGGGGGATACGCACCGGCAGCAAGGGCGTGCCCGTGCGTTACGAGGCCATCGACGCCTCACTCGGACTGCTGGCCGACAAGGCGGTCGAGCTCGGGGCCTCCGTGCACATGCCGCGTATCGGGTGCGGCCTGGCCGGCGGCCGGTGGGCGCGTGTGGAACCGCTGGTCACCGAACGGCTCGTGCGTCGCGGCCTGGCGGTGACTGTGTACGACCACGGTGGCTGACCGGCGCCGGGATGCGGGCGGGTGACGGGGGACAGATCCCGGTCCCGGAGCCGACGGGGCTCGTGGAAGCGGGTTGCGGAAGTTTCTGCAATTCCTTGCGGTGATCGTCGGGGGCCTGGTTGACTCGCTGCTCGCGTCCGAGAGGGAGAGCCATGAGCCGCGAGACCGACGTCCTCGTCCTGGGCGGTGCCGGTGTGGACACCATCGTCCACGTCCCCGAACTGCCGTTGCCCTACGCCGACAGCTACATGATCCGTCCAGGCATCGAGACCCGCGCCGGGCAGACCGGCGACTTCGTCGCACTGGGCCTGCACGCACTCGGCCTGCGCACGCACCACCTCGACCTGCTCGGCGACGACCCCGAGGGCGACCTCGTGCGAGCCCTGCACCGCGACCGGGGCATCGCGCTCACCGAGGTCCCCCAGCCCGCGGGCACCAAGCGCGCGGTCAATCTCGTCGGCCCCGACGGGCGCAGGCTGTCCCTGTACGACGACAGCCGGTCGAGCGAGGCGGACCGGCTGCCCGAGAAGACGGTACGGGACCTGGCCGCGGCGAGCCGGCACGCCCACGTCTCCATCACCTACCCGTGCGCCTTCGCCCTGCCGGTCCTGCGGGAGGCCGGGGTGACCGTCTCGACCGACCTGCACAACTGGGACGGCGAGAACCCGTACCACGAGGCCTTCGCCTACGCCGCCGACATCGTGTTCGTCTCCACGACCGCCCTCGCCGACCCCGAGGCCACCATGCGGAAGATCGTGGAGCGGGGCCGGGCCGAGGTGGTCGTCGCCACCGCCGGTGCCGAGGGCGCGTACATGCTGGCCGACGACGAAGTGACCCACATCCCGGCGATCCCGCCCCGCACGCCGGTCGTCGACTCGAACGGCGCCGGGGACTCCTTCGCCGCGGGCTTCCTCTACGGCCGTCTGGCCGGCGAACCCCTCGGGCGCTGCGCCCTGTACGGCGCGCTGGCCGGCGCCTACGCCTGCACGGTGCCCGCGACCCGGGCGGACGCCATCAGCCGCGCGGAACTCCTCGGCCAGGTCGCGGAGTTCGACCGCCGGGAGGCCGAACCGGCGCGCTCCTGAAGGACAGCCGCCGGCGACGGCCGGGCCGCCGATGATGTTCTCCAGCACGGCCGCGGCCTTGGCCGGGCACTGTGGGCGTGCGACAGGTCCGCGCCCCGATTCGGCGGGGGACGCGGACCCGTGCCGCAGCCTGTGGGAGCGTGCCTCAGCCCGAGTGGACCGTGTCCGTCGCGGCGATCTTCTTCCACGACTTCGGCGGGACGACGGCGCCCTTCGCCGCGGCGGCCGAGGCCACGCCCGCGCTCCGCGCCGCGGGCGCCGCCGGCTTCGACGGCTGGAACAGCCAGGTGTCGAAGAGCGCCGCGAGCGAGGTACCGGACACCTGCTCGGCGTACTCCCGGAAGTCGGCGACCGACGCGTTCCCGTACGCGTGCTCCTTCGGCCACCCCTTCAGGATGGCGAAGAAGGCGTCGTCCCCGACCTCGTTGCGCAGCGCCTGCACCGCCAGCGCGCCCCGGTCGTAGACCGCGATGTCGAACTGGTTGTCGGGTCCCGGGTCGCCGGGAGCCACCGTCCAGAAGGCGTCGTCCGCGGGATGCGAGGCGTACACGTAGTCCGCGAGTTCCTGTGTCGTGCCCTCGCCCTCGTGCTCCGACCACAGCCACTGCGCGTAGCGCGCGAAGCCCTCGTTGATCCAGATGTCCTTCCAGCCCTTCAGCGACACGTCGTCGCCGTACCACTGGTGTGCCAACTCGTGCACGACCACAGAGGTGTTGGAGCCGTTCGCGAACTGCCGGGGGCTGTAGTACACCCGGGTCTGGGTCTCCAGCGCGTATCCGGTGGTGGTGTTGGGGACGTAGCCGCCGGCGCTGCTGAAGGGATACGGCCCGAAGTAGCCGCTCAGCCAGTCGACCAGCTCGCCCGTGCGCTCGACGCTGGCGCGCGCGGCCCCGTCGTTGTCGCCGAGATCCTTGCTGTAGGCGTTGACCACCGGGACGCCGCCCTCGGAGGTGCCGGTCGTGATGTCGAACTTCCCGACCGCGAGCGTGGTCAGATACGTGGCCTGCGGCTTGTTGGACCGCCAGTTGTAGCGGGTCCAGCCGAGCCGCGAACTCGTCGACTGGAGCGTGCCGTTGGAGATGGCCTGGGTGCCGTCGGGCACGGCCACCGACACGTCGTAGGTCGCCTTGTCGAGCGGGTGGTCGTTGCTCGGGTACCACCACCAGGCCGACTCGGGCTCGTCCGCCGCGACCGCCCCGTCCGGGGTGCGGTGCCAGGTCGAGAAGCCGTACGCGCTCTTCGTGGACGGCACTCCGCTGTAGCGGACGACGACCGTGACGGACGTGCCCTTGGCGAGCGGCTTCGCCGGGGTGATCTGCAGCTCGTGCTCACCGGAGGCCGCGAACGACGCCTTCACGCCGTTGATCCGGACCTCGCCGACATCGAGCAGAAAGTCCAGATCGAACCGGGACAGGTCCTGCGTGGTGGTCGCCAGGAGAGTGGCCGTGCCCTCCAGTTCGTCCGTCCCCGGCTGGTACGTGAGCCTCAGGTCGTAGTGCGAGACGTCGTATCCGCCGTTGCCGTAGGCCGGGTAGTAGGCGTCGCCGATGCCCGGCGTTCCCGGTGTGTAACTTGCCGCCGATGCCGGGATCGCCAGCAGCAGGGAGGCGGCGAGGGCGCCCGGGGCGATGAGTCTGCGGTGCACGTCAAGCTCCAAGTCGTGGGGGCATGAAGTCGGTCCGGAGCCTATTCAGTCCCTGGGGCCCCGGTCATGTCCACGGCCACCCCTGTCACACGATCGCCATTCGGCCGACATGAGTCACCCGGCCCCGATGGCCTGTCACCGACCCTCTGTCGCACAGGAGTCGACCGGGGTACGTTCCGCGCATGCCGATACCACTGAGCCGCATGCGCTTCATGACCTGGAGATCGCTCGCGACGGCGGCCGTCGCCGCCCTGATGGCCGCCTTACTCGTCCCGGTCGCCGCACACGGCGCCCCGAGAGAGAGCGCCCCGGTCTACTCGTACGAGAACGCGATCCGTGAGTCCGTCTGGGTCGACACCGGCCTCGACGGCGACAGCGACGGACGGCACGACCGCGTCGCCGTCGACATCGTCCGGCCCCGCGAACTCGCCCGCCAGAGGCACAAGATCCCCGTGATCATGGACGCCAGCCCGTACTACTCCTGCTGCGGGCGCGGCAACGAGAGCCAGAAGAAGACGTACGACGCGAACGGCCACGTCGTGCAGATGCCGCTGTTCTACGACAACTACTTCGTGCCGCGCGGCTACGGATTCGTCGGCGTCGACCTCGCCGGCACCGACCGCTCCGACGGCTGCGTCGACGTGGGCGGCCGCTCCGACATCCAGTCCGCCAAGGCGGTGATCGACTGGCTGAACGGCCGGGCCAAGGGCTACACCACGCGCACCGGCACCGCCACGGCCAGAGCCACCTGGACCAACGGCAGGACCGGGATGATCGGCAAGAGCTGGGACGGCACCATCGCCAACGGTGTCGCCGCCACCGGCGTGAAGGGCCTGAAGACCGTCGTGCCGATCAGCGCCATCTCCTCCTGGTACGACTACTACTTCGCCAAGGGCGCCCCGCTCTACGACTCCGGCCCCGACTGGCTGTCCGGTTACGTCGACAGCCCCGACGCCCGCGCCAAGTGCGCGGGCGTGCAGCGGAAGCTGGTCGACGAGGCGCCGCGCACCGGCGACTGGACATCACTGTGGACCGAGCGCGACTACGTCAAGGACGCCTCGAAGGTGAGGGCCAGCGTCTTCCTCGTCCACGGCATGCAGGACCTCAACGTCCGCACCAAGAACTTCGGCCAGTGGTGGGACGCCCTCGCGAGGAACGGGGTCGAGCGCAAGATCTGGCTCTCCCAGACCGGCCATGTCGACCCCTTCGACTTCCGCCGCTCCGCCTGGGTGGACACCCTGCACCGCTGGTTCGACCACGAACTCCTCGGCTACGACAACGGCATCGACCACGAGCCCATGGCCGACATCGAACGCCACCCCGACCAGTGGACGACCTCCGCCGTCTGGCCGCCCCGCACCACCGGTGCCACGACCCTGCGACCGGGTACGGGCGCGCAGCCGGGTGTCGGCACCCTCGGGCTCGGCCGCGCATCCGGCACCGAGACCTTCACCGACGACCCAGGGCGGAGCGAGACCGACTGGGCCGCCAACATCGACCGGCCGACCGCCGACAAGGCCGGTTTCACCACCGGCCCGCTCACCCGCGACCTGCGGCTCTCGGGCTCGTCCAAGGTGACCGTCACCGCCACACCCACCACCTCGACGGCCCACCTCTCGGCGGTCCTCGTCGACCTCGGCCCGGACACCATCCGCGACTACACGGGCTCGGGCGAGGGCATCGACACCCTTACCGACCGCACCTGCTGGGGCGCGAGCACGGCCGGCGACAGCTCCTGCTACAAGGTGACCGAGGCGGCCAGGACCGACGTCGGCCAGACGGTCCTCAGCCGCGGCTGGGCCGACCTCGGCAACTACGCCTCGGACCGAGGCGTTCCGCTCACCCCGGGGAAGGCGTACACCATCACGCTGGACCTGGCGGCCACGGACCACGTGGTCCCGAAGGGGCACCGGCTCGCGCTGATCGTCGCGGGCACCGACAAGGACCTCATCGACCCTCCCGCCAGTACACCGACCCTCACTCTCGACCTGTCCCGCACCTCGGCCCGAGTGCCCCTGGTGGGCGGCGCGGACGCGTTCGAGCGGGCGACGGCGGGCTCCGCGGCGGCACCGGCCGCGTCCGTCCTCGACGGCGTACGCGCCCCGCGCCCCGCGCACCGAGTCCCGGGGGAGGAACACTGACCCCTCACCCCTCACCCCTCACCCTCTGACCCTCTGACCTTCTGGTCCTCGGGCCCGCTGATCGGCCGGCCCGACGACCCTTCGGCCCGAAGACCTCCGGCCCGCCGCGGAGGGAGTTCAGACGGAGGCGGCCGGACCGACGAGTCCGGCCGCCTCCCGCGCGCATCCCCACGCCACGGTGACCCCGGCGCCCCCGTGCCCGTAGTTGTGCACCAGCACTTGTCCGTCCGGCCGGACCTCGCGTTCCAGCCGGACGGTTTCGCGCACCGGCCGCAGCCCCACCCGGTGACCGAGCACACGGGCTCCGGCGACCTCGGGACGCAGCGCCGCGCACCGCTCGACGATCCGCGCCGCCACCTCCGGGTCGGGAACCCGGGACCAGTCGTCCTCGTCCGTGGTGCCGCCGAGGATCACCCGGTCCGGCTGCGGGAAGACGTACGTCGTCGTCCCGGCCGCCGGGTCGGTCGAGACGAGCCACTCACGGATGCCAGGATTCTCGACGATCACGAGCTGCCCGCGCACGGGCCGTACGGCCGGGTCGGGCACGAGTTCGCGGGCGCCGAGGCCCGCGCAGTTCACGACGACCGGCGCGTCCGGCTCGGAGAGGTCCGTCACCGTCCGTTCCTCGACCGTCCCGCCCGCCCGCAGGAACCGCTCCCGCAGATGGCGCAGATGCACGGGCATGTCGATCAACGGCAGCCGCGCCCGCAGCGCGGTGCCCGGATACTCCTCGGCCGTCGCCGCGCGCAGTCCGGGTACCCGGGCCGCCCACGACCCCAGCTCGTCCAGCCGCGTCTCGCCCATGACCCCCTCGACCAGGCGTACGCCACTCTCCTCGGGCCGTGCCGCCAGCTCCTCGTACACGGAGAGGGACACGAGGGCCCACGTGCGGGCGAGCGCCTTCGGCGCGATGCGGTACGGCCACCACAGAGCCCCCGCAACGGCCGAGGTGGTCCGCTCGGCGGGCTCCCGTGCCCACACCCGGACCCGCCTGCCGGCCTCGGCCAGCACCAGGGCCGTCGTCAGGCCGACGACCCCGCCGCCGACCACGATCACATCACCGTTCCCGGGCTTCTCCATGCCGGGACGTTAGCGGAGCATGCCATGCAGTGGTCGCGTCACTCTCCGCGAGGGGATACTCACAGCATGTCCTCCGAGTACGCCACCTTCGGCCTGGCCCCGGCGATGCGTGCCGGTGGAGTCCTCACGGGCGGTGACCACCCAGTACGCCGGGACCTCGTCGACTTCATCGTCGACGGACTCCCGCTGCTGTGCCGGCTCTCCGGCCTCGACGCGGTCTCCCCGCTCGCCTCCGACGTACCGCCCGCGATCTTCACCGCGCAGGTGCGCAACCTGCTCCTGGAGGCGGACGCCCCGCTCGACGGGGGCAGGTACGTCATCTACGGCTGTCCCGAGTGCGAGACCGTCGAATGCGGTGCCGTCACCGCGGTCATCGAGCAGGACGGCGACGACTACGTCTGGCGGGACTTCGCCTGGCAGACCGGCGCACGGGCCGATCTGGAACGCAACGGCTACCACGGCATGGGGCCGTTCCGCTTCCACGGTCCCGGGTATCGCGCCACGCTGAACTCCCTGCTCGACGGTGGCCCGCGTTCCCGCCGCCGCGTTCTGGAGCGTGCCGGCGGAACCTGTGGCCCGTCTGCGGCCCCCGACCGGGCCGGACGGTGACCGGTGGCCCCGGACCCGGGGGCCGTGGAGATCGGCGGTGAGGGGGGCCGCGGCGGGCCGTTAAAATCGGCTCCCTGATGACTGCCACTCTCGTCGCCAAGAATCTCACCGCCGGACACGGCGACCGCGCGCTCTTCGCCGGACTCGACCTCGTCGTCGCGCCCGGCGACGTGATCGGACTCGTCGGCGCCAACGGCGCGGGCAAGTCCACGCTGCTGCGGCTGCTCGCCGGCCTCCTCGCCCCGGAACAGGGTGAGCTGCGGCTCTCCCCGCCCTCCGCGACCGTCGGGCACCTGCCCCAGGAGCCGGAGCGCCGGGAGGGCGAGACCGTACGGGACTTCCTCGCGCGCCGGACGGGCGTCGACGAGGCGCAGCGGGTGATGGACGCGGCGACACAGGCGCTCGTCGACGGAGCGCCCGGCGCGGACGACGCGTACTCGACGAGTCTGGAGCGCTGGCTCGACCTCGGCGGCGCCGACCTGGACGAACGTGCCGAGGAGGTCGCCGACTCGCTGGGGCTCGGCGTCGGTCTCGACCAGCTGATGACGTCCCTGTCCGGAGGCCAGGCGGCCCGGGCCGGACTCGCCTCCCTGCTGCTCTCCCGCTACGACGTCTTCCTCCTCGACGAGCCCACCAACGACCTCGACCTGGACGGTCTGGAGCGCCTGGAGCGCTTCGTCTCCGGCCTGCGCGCCGGGACCGTCGTCGTCAGCCACGACCGCGAGTTCCTCACCCGCACGGTCACCAAGGTCCTCGAACTCGACCTGGTCCAGCAGCAGATCACGCTGTACGGCGGTGGCTACGAGGCGTATCTCGAAGAGCGCGACACCGCCCGCCGGCACGCCCGCGACGACTTCGAGGAGTACGCCGACAAGCGCTCCGCCCTCGAAGGCCGGGCCCAGATGCAGCGCGGCTGGATGGACAAGGGCGTCAAGAACGCGCGGCGCAAGGCGAACAACGACAACGACAAGATCGGCCGCAAGTTCCGCAGCGAGGCCAGCGAGAAGCAGGCCGCGAAGGCCCGGCAGACCCAGCGCATGATCGAGCGGCTGGACGTCGTCGAGGAGCCCCGCAAGGAGTGGGAGCTGCGGATGGAGATCGCGGCGGCCCCGCGATCGGGCGCGGTGGTCGCCACCCTGCGCGACGCCGAGGTGCGGCGCGGGGACTTCACCTTCGGTCCGGCGACCCTCCAGATCGACTGGGCGGACCGGGTGGCCGTCACCGGCGCGAACGGCGCGGGCAAGTCCACCCTGCTGGGCGCGCTGCTCGGCCGGGTGCCGCTGTCCGCCGGCCACGCCACGCTCGGCTCCGGTGTGGTCGTCGGCGAGGTGGACCAGGCCCGCAAGCTCTTCCACGGTCCCGAGTCACTGATGGACGCGTTCGGCGCGGCAGTCCCCGACACGGAGCCCGCCGAAGTCCGCACCCTGCTGGCCAAGTTCGGCCTGAAGGCGGACCACGTCCTGCGCCCGGCGGCCACGCTGTCCCCGGGTGAACGCACGCGCTCGGCGCTGGCACTCCTCCAGGGCCGGGGCGTCAACCTGCTCGTCCTGGACGAGCCGACGAACCACCTCGACCTGCCGGCCATCGAGCAGCTGGAATCGGCCCTGGACTCCTACGAGGGCACGCTCCTGCTGGTCACCCACGACCGCCGCATGCTGGACGCGGTCCGTACGACGCGCCGCCTGGAGGTGGCGGACGGCAAGGTGACGGAGCACTGAGCCCCCGGGCCGGAAGCGGAAGCCGAGTCTTCGAGCCGGAAGCGGAGCTGACCTCGGGCCGCAAGGGAAGCTGAGCCCCCGGGCCGGAAACGGAAGGGGGCGGCCACCGAACGGTGGCCGCCCCCTTCCGCGTGTCAGCTCCGTCCCCGCTCGGGGCCGGTCAGGCCCGCGCGCCGCAGGGCGTCGGCCATGGCGCTGTTCGCCGGCGGCGGGGCCTGCCGGGAACCGCCCCCGGCACCGCCCCCCGCACCGCCGCCGCGGCCCTGGCGCTGCTGCTGACCACGCGGCTGCTGGCCGCGCTGCTGGGGCGGCCGTCCGCCCCGCTGGGACCGGCCGCCGCCGCCCTCGGCCTCCGGAGCCGCCGCCTCGTCGTCCAGCCGGAGCGTCAGCGAGATCCGCTTGCGCGGGATGTCGATGTCCAGGACCTTCACCTTGACGATGTCGCCGGGCTTCACGACGTCCCGCGGGTCCTTCACGAACGTCTTCGACAGCGCGGAGACGTGCGCCAGGCCGTCCTGGTGGACGCCGATGTCGATGAACGCCCCGAAGGCCGCGACGTTCGTGACGACCCCCTCCAGGACCATCCCGGAGGACAGGTCGGAGATCTTCTCCACACCGTCCTTGAAGGTGGCCGTCTTGAAGGCGGGCCGCGGGTCGCGCCCCGGCTTCTCCAGCTCCCTCAGGATGTCCGTGACGGTCGGCAGACCGAACTTCTCGTCGACGAAGTCGGCAGGCTTCAGCGAGCGCAGCACACCCGTGTTGCCGACCAGGGACGCGACCTCGCTGCCCACCGTCTTCACCATCCGCCGCACCACGGGGTACGCCTCGGGGTGCACGCTGGACGCGTCCAGCGGGTCGCTCCCGCCCCGGATCCGCAGGAAGCCCGCGCACTGCTCGTAGGCCTTGGGACCGAGCCGGGCCACGCCCTTGAGGGCCGTACGGGAGGTGAAGGGTCCGTTGGCGTCGCGGTGCGACACGATGTTCTCCGCGAGGCCGGAGGTGATGCCGGAGACCCGGGCCAGCAGCGGGGCGGAAGCGGTGTTCACGTCCACGCCCACGCCGTTCACACAGTCCTCGACCACCGCGTCCAGCGAGCGGGACAGCTTCACCTCGGACAGGTCGTGCTGGTACTGCCCGACGCCGATCGACTTCGGGTCGATCTTCACCAGCTCGGCCAGCGGGTCCTGGAGCCGGCGCGCGATGGAGACGGCGCCGCGCAGCGACACGTCCATGTCGGGCAGCTCCTGCGAGGCGAACGCGGACGCGGAGTACACCGACGCGCCCGCCTCGGACACCATGACCTTGGTGAGCTTCAGCTCCGGGTGCTTCGTGATCAGCTCACCGGCGAGCTTGTCGGTCTCGCGGGAGGCCGTGCCGTTGCCGATCGCGATCAGATCGACCGCGTGCTCCTTGGCGAGCCGGGCGAGCTTGGCGACGGCCTCGTCCCACTTGTTGGCCGGGACGTGCGGGTAGATCACGTCCGTGGCGACGACCTTGCCGGTCGCGTCGACGACGGCGACCTTCACGCCCGTACGGAAACCGGGGTCCAGGCCCAGCGTCGCGCGCGTGCCCGCCGGGGCGGCGAGCAGCAGGTCCCGCAGGTTCGCCGCGAAGACGTTCACCGCCTCGTCCTCGGCGGCGGTGCGCAGCCGCAGGCGCATGTCGATGCCGAGGTGCACGAGGATGCGCGTGCGCCAGGCCCAGCGGGCGGTGTCCGTCAGCCACTTGTCGCCGGGACGGCCGCGGTCGGCGATCCCGAAGCGGTGGGCGACGATCCCCTCGTACGAGGAAGGCCCCTCGGTGGCCTCCTCCGGCTCCAGGACGAGATCGAGGACATCCTCCTTCTCGCCGCGCAGCATGGCGAGGATCCGGTGCGAGGGCAGCGCCTTGAAGGGCTCGGCGAAGTCGAAGTAGTCGGCGAACTTGGCGCCCGCCTCCTCCTTGCCCTCGCGCACCTTGGCGGCGAGCCGTCCGCGCACCCACATGCGCTCGCGCAGCTCGCCGATCAGGTCGGCGTCCTCGGAGAACCGCTCGGTGAGGATCGCCCGGGCGCCGTCCAGGGCGGCCTGCGGGTCGGCGACGCCCTTGTCGGCGTCGACGAAGGCCGCCGCCGCGGCGATCGGGTCGACCGACGGGTCGCCGAGCAGGCCCTCGGCCAGCGGTTCGAGACCCGCCTCGCGCGCGATCTGCGCCTTGGTACGCCGCTTGGGCTTGAACGGCAGATAGATGTCCTCGAGACGAGCCTTGGTCTCGGCGGCCCTGATCTGCGCTTCCAGCTCGGCGCCGAGCTTGCCCTGCTCGCGTACCGAGTCGAGGATCGCGGCCCGCCGGTCCTCCAGCTCCCGCAGATAGCGCAGCCGCTCCTCGAGGGTGCGCAGCTGCGCATCGTCGAGCATCTCGGTCGCTTCCTTGCGGTAGCGGGCGATGAAGGGCACCGTCGAGCCGCCGTCGAGCAAGTCGACGGCGGCCTTGACCTGCCGCTCCCGTACGCCGAGTTCTTCGGCGATCCTGCCTTCGATGGACCCTACGAGGGGTGTCGTCACGATCCCGTACCGCCTTCTCCACTGAGGTTGCGCGGCAATTGTGGCAGGTGACACCGACATCGGGGGCTCAGGGAGGCACTCGAGGGGACCGCGCGCCGTGTCCGGACCCGGTCCGCGCCCGGCACACCCGCTCCGGCCCGGCCCTTCAGCCCTTGCCGGTCATCCCCTCCGGGAACGCGCCGGCGGCGAAGGCGGTCATCAGCAGACCCTTCGCGATCTCGGTGAGCCGTTCGACCCCGGCGGCGCCCAGGTGCTCGTAGGGAGCCCGGTCGAGGCGGTCCGTCCGGGCCTCGATGTCCCGGCGCAGCTCCGTACCGGCCGGCGTCAGCTCGCCGTCCGCGTCGAGCAGCCCGCGCTCCCGCAGCCGCCCCGACGCCGCCTCCCAGTCCTGCCGGGACCAGCCGCGTGTGCCGAGCACCCACCGGGGCGCCATGCCCTTGCCGGTCGCGGTGTGACTCACCAGGGCCTCCACCGGGTCGAGCTCCGCGTCGAGCAGCGCCGCGAGGTGACCGTCGCCCCGGTGCTCGCGCAGCAGGGTGGCCGCGTGCCAGAGCGCCAGGTGCGGCGCCTCGGGCACGGGCAGGTCCGCGTGAGCGGCGTACAGCGGGCGGAAGGCACGGGTGCAGGCCTCGGCCGCGCGCAGGGCGAGCTTCGCCGCCTCGGCCACCTGCTCGGACGCGATGACGTCCTCGCCGAGCAGCCGCCTGAGCGTCGCGTCCACGGCGCGCAGACGTGCCGCGAGCACCGTCTCCGGAGAGGCGGCCCGCCACACCGCGGGCACGTGCTCGGCGACCAGTTCGTGCCGGAAGTTGAAGAACGTCGCCGTCACCGTGCCCGTGCCGACCGCGCCCATCGCGGCGGCCCGCACCGCGAAGTAAGCGGTCCGCTCGTTCCCGATGCCGACCGCGGCCAGCTCACGGCCCAGATCGGGCGAGAAGTAGTGCGTCGAGTGCAGCGGATTGAGGACGTTGTGGCAGCGCCGGCCGGCGCGCTCCGGCAGTGGAGGGGTCATACCGCGCAGATTACCGACTGGTTGGTATGTCGTGAACTCCCGGCCCCGCTATGGCAGGAAAGGTGGGACCTTCGTCATTGCGGCCATGTGCCCACCGGTCGAGAATCGAGACATGCGAACGGTCCTGATCGTCCTCTTCGACGGCGTGCAGAGCCTCGATGTCACCGGCCCCCTGGAGGTGTTCGCGGGCGCCGAGACCTACCGCGGCGGCTCGTACCGCATCCGCACGGCCTCCCTGGACGGCTCCCCGGTCCGCTCCTCCAGCGGCCTCGTCCTGGTCCCGGACCAGGCGCTCGCCGACACGGCGGCCCCGCACACCCTGCTGGTTCCCGGCGGCAGCGGAACCCGGCGCCCGGATCCCCGTCTGATCGGCTGGCTGCGCGCCCACGGCCCGCGCGCCGAGCGCCTGGTCTCGGTGTGTACGGGCGCCGCCCTGCTCGCGGCGGCGGGCCTGCTCGACGGTCGTCGCGCGACGACCCACTGGGCCTACTGCGACAGCCTCGCCCGCGACCACCCGGCGGTCACGGTCGATCCCGACCCCATCTACGTACGCGACGGGAACGTGTCCACCTCGGCGGGCGTCACCTCCGGAATCGACCTGGCCCTCGCGCTCGTGGAGGAGGACCTGGACCGTGACGCCGCCCTCACCGTCGCCCGCCATCTCGTCGTCTTCCTCCGGCGGCCGGGCAACCAGGCCCAGTTCAGCGCCCAGCTCGCCGCCCAGACGGCGCAACGCGAACCGCTGCGCGAGGTCCAGCACTGGATCTCCGAGCATCCGGGCGACGACCTGAGCGTCGAGTCGCTCGCGGTCCGCGCCCGTCTCTCGCCCCGCCACTTCGCCCGTGCCTTCCGGACGGAGACGGGCACGACGCCCGGCCGCTACGTCGAGCGGGTACGGCTCGAACACGCCCGCCGTCTCCTGGAGGACACCACGGACGGCATCGAGGAGGTCTCCCGGGCCTGCGGCTACGGCACGCCCGAAGCCATGCGCCGCGCCTTCGTGAAGTTCCTCGGCTCGGCACCCGCCGAGTACCGGCGCCGCTTCCGGCCGGCTCCCACCGGCTGACGTCCCCGCCACCCCGCGCGGGCCGACACCCCGCCCTCGGTACGCCCTGCCCCGTTCCCCGGCCCTGCCCCACTCCTCGCCGCGCCCCATGTACCGGGCGGCTCCCTGACCCTGTTGGCACCCCGCAAGCCCGCGGCACATCCCTCAGCTCCCCGTGTGTGCCGGACGGCTCCCTGATGCCGCCGGCACCCACGCACCCGCAGCACACCCCTTCGCCGAAAGGACCCCCCGATGCAGATCGCCATCGTCCTCTACGACCGCTTCACCGCCCTGGACGCCGTGGGCCCGTACGAGACGCTCGGCCGGCTGCCGGAAGCGGACACCGTGTTCGTCGCCGAGCGTCCCGGCCCGGTCCGCTCCGACACCGGCCGGCTCGCGCTGACCGCGGACAAGAGCCTCGCGGAGGTTCCGCACCCGGACATCGTGGTCGTACCGGGAGGGCCCGGCCAGAGTGCCCAGATGGACAACCAGGTCCTGCTCGACTGGCTGCGGGCGGCCGATGCCACCAGCCTCTGGACGACCTCGGTGTGCACCGGGTCCCTGCTGCTCGCCGCGGCAGGGCTCCTGGAGGGCCGCCGGGCCACCTCCCACTGGCTGGCCCTCGACCAGCTCGAACGGTTCGGTGCCGAACCCACGGGGGAGCGGGTGGTGTTCGACGGCCGGTACGTGACCTCGGCCGGTGTCTCCTCCGGCATCGACATGGGCCTCACCCTGCTCGGCCGGATCGCCGGGGACGAACACGCCCAGGCCGTCCAGCTGCTGACCGAGTACGACCCGGAGCCGCCCTACGACGCCGGGTCCCCGGACAAGGCACCCGCTCACCTCGTCGAGGAGTTCCGGAGCAAGAGCCGTTTCCTCCTGACGTAGCCGCGGGGGACTCCCGCTACCGCCCGAGGCGCTGCCCAAAGAGCCCGGCGAGCCCTCAGGGAGCCCACGTGAAGTGCGGCTGCCTGCGTTCGAGGAAGGCGGCGACCCCCTCCGCGGTGTCGCCGCCGGCGCGCGCCTGCCGCGTCCAGTGGGCGTCACGGTCCGTGCGCCCGTTCACGAACTCCTTCGCGGCCGCCTGCGTCATGAGGGAACGCGCGGCCAGGACGCGGGTGAACTCCGCGACCCGCTTGTCGAGTTCGCCCTCGGGCAGCACCTCGTCCACGAGACCGGTGCGCAGCGCGCGCTCGGTGTCGATCAACTCGCCCGAGAAGAGCAGGTACTTGGCGGCGGAGGGCCCCACCAGGGCCGCCAGTCTCCGCGTGGAGGAGGCCGGATAGACGATGCCGAGCTTCGCCGGAGTCACCCCGAACAGCGAGCCCTCCTGCGCGAACCGCAGATCGCAGGCGGCCGCGAGCTGGGACCCGCCGCCCACGCAGTAGCCGCGGATCGCGGCGAGAGTCGGCTTCGGGAACGCGGCGAGCGCCTCCTCGGCGAGGACGGCGAGGCCCTGGGCCTCGTCCGGCGACTCCCGCAGTGTCGAGATGTCGGCCCCGGCGCAGAAGGTGCCGCCCTCGCCGGTGAGCACGAGCGCGTGCACGTCGGCGCGGGTGCTCAGCGTGTTCAGCAGCGGCGGCAGCGCTCGCCACATCGGCGTCGTCATGGCGTTCCGCTTGGCAGGGTGGTGGATGACGACGGTGGCGACCCCGTCGCCGACGTGGTGCAACAGCTGCGGCTCCATACGCCGGATGCTATCCGGAGCGACCGGCCGCACTCCGATCATGGTCGCGGACCGCCGTGCGGGCGACGGAGTCGCGGGGAACGAATCGTGTCAGTCCCGGGACAAACCCGTACAACCCGAAGAGTTTCGGAAGGCGGCACGAAAGCGGCAAGGGTTGTCATAGGGCTGGCTTTATCGTGCATTCGTGATCAAAAATCGGCGATAACTGCTGACTTCTGTTCAGTCAACCGGTACGGACCGGCGCATTACCAACACTCGACGTGTGGTGACAATCGAGCGCAAGGGTGGCGACCGGACGATGGACAACCTCGGGCGGGGGTCCGACCCTAGCCCCGAAGGCGGAGTTGCGACTCCCGACGTCAGATCGCCCGGACCGCTGCCGTACGAGGGCGTGTGGCGGTTCACCGCCGCCGCGGTCGACGCCTCGGTGCCGCAGGCACGGCACGCCGTCCGTGATCTGCTGGCCCGCCAGGGGGTGCCGGTCTCGGACGATGTCGTTCAGGGACTGCTGTTGATCGTCTCCGAACTGGTCACGAACGCCGTCAAGCACGCGGCACTTCTGTCGCCGATGCTCGCGGTGGAGGTCGCGGTCGGCGCCGACTGGGTGCGGGTGTCCGTCGAGGACGACCACCCCTACCGTCCGACCGCTCTGGAGGCCGACCACGGCCAGACCGGAGGCCGGGGTCTGCTGCTGGTGCGCGAGGTGACCAGGGAGTACGGCGGAGGGTGCGACGTCGAGTACACCGCGGGCGGCGGCAAGGTGATCTGGGCCGCCCTGCCGCTCGCTCCGAGCGTCTGAGCGTCCGGCTACCAGCCCGCGGACGGACCCGTCAGCTCCCGCATCGCCGGACGGGCCGCGTCCAGCACCGTCATGAACCACGCCGAGAAGGGGTCCTTCGCGTGCCGCTCCGCCAGCTCGACGGCGGTCACGAAGGCCGTCGAACCGACCTCCTCCGGGTCGGGCCGCAGCGCCGACTGCACCATTCCGACGAACAGATGGTTGTACTCCTGCTCCACCAGGCCCGAGTCCGGGTCCGGGTGGTTGTAGCGGACCGTGCCCGCCTCGGCCAGCAGCGTCGGTGAGACCCCGAGCTCCTCGTACGTCCGCCGGGCCGCCGCCGCGAAGGGTGCCTCGCCCGGGTAGGGGTGGCCGCAGCAGGTGTTCGACCAGACGCCGGGGGAGTGGTACTTGCCGAGCGCGCGCTGCTGGAGCAGCAGCCGGCCCTGTTCGTCGAAGAGGAACACCGAGAACGCCCGGTGCAGCTGTCCCGGGGCCTGATGGGCCGCGAGCTTCTCCGCCGTACCGATCGTGTTGCCGTCCTCGTCGACCAGTTCCAGCAAGATCGCTTCAGCGGTGCCGTTCGACGAACTGTGCGTCGCGGTGGCAGGTGTGATCGGCATACCCATCCTTCGCATCGGTTTTCCAGCACCAAGTCTGCCGTACGAAACCGGCACTCCCGGCACTTCGCGACTCTCCGCATGTCCCGCCCCGGGGTCCCCTGGCGGGACACACGGCCCCGGGCGCCGGACGCCGAATACCGTCGGACACCTGATCGTGCCCGGTGCCACCGGCACGGAATCGTCGAGGACGAGAGCCGTCGGATGTTCGGACGGCACCTCCTTCGGCGCCCGGCCACGCAGGCGGTGCCCGTCGGGCGCCGCCCGCGGATGTCCCGGTGCCCGCCCTGTCCCGCGAAGGGCGCCGCGGGGCCGGCCGCGCGTCAGTGGCAGAGCTTCGCCTCGTGCTCGGCGTGGCCGCTCGGCTCCAGCTGGAACGTGCAGTGCTCGACATCGAAGTGGACACCCAGACAGCCCTGGAGCTCGTGCAGCATCTTCTCGTGGCCGATCGCGTTCAGGACGTCGGAGCTGACGACCACGTGCGCGGAGAGCACCGGCATGCCGGAGGTGATGGTCCAGGCGTGCAGGTCGTGGATGTCCTCGACACCGTCGAGGGCCAGGATGTGGGCACGTACGTCCGCCATGTCGACCC
This sequence comes from Streptomyces sp. NBC_00386, assembly GCF_036063235.1. Taxonomy (NCBI): domain Bacteria; kingdom Bacillati; phylum Actinomycetota; class Actinomycetes; order Kitasatosporales; family Streptomycetaceae; genus Streptomyces; species Streptomyces sp. NBC_00386. Next base: position 1,667,545 of record NZ_CP107950.1, on the reverse strand, counting down.
CCTTGGGCGCAGCCTCCAGGAGCACGTCGAGCGTCTCCTGGAGCAGCTTCCAGGTGCGCGGGACGATCATCAGCGCGATGGCGATCGAGGCGATCGGGTCCGCCGCCTGCCAGCCGGTGGTCATGATCACCACGGCGGCGACGATGACCGCCACCGAGCCCAGCGCGTCCGCCGCGACCTCCAGGAAGGCGCCCCGTACGTTCAGGCTGTCCTTCTGCCCGCGCATCAGCAGCGTCAGCGAGACCGTGTTGGCGACCAGGCCGAACACGCCGAACGCGATCGTCAGTCCGCCGTGGGTGTCCGCGGGCGTGATGAAGCGCTGGACCGCCTCGACGAACACATAACCGCCGACGACGAGCAGCAGCAGACAGTTGGCGAGCGCGGCGAGGATCTCGGCCCGCGCGTAGCCGAACGTGCGTTTCTCGCTCGGCGGGCGGGCCGCGAAGTGGATCGCGAGCAGGGCCATGCCGAGACCCAGCGCGTCCGTCGCCATGTGCGCCGCGTCCGCGACGAGCGCGAGCGAATCGGCGAGGACACCGCCGAAGATCTCGACGACCATGACGGTGAGGGTGATCGCCAGCGCGACACGCAGCCTCCCGCGGTACGCGGCCGTCGCCGTACCGGCCGGGGGAGCGCCGTGCGCGTGCCCGTGGTCGTGCCCAGCCCCCATGGAAGCCGCCTCCTGTTTTCCGCTCGGTCGTGACAGTCAACTACGGGCGGGGGGTATCGGGCAACGCGGCACTGAACACCGTTGTCATATGCTCTGACCTGCGGAAACGATCCGCAGGTCAGAGCGCTGACGCGGTCATGCGCCGGTGATCTCCGGGTGGTGCAGCAGCCAGCCCCGCCAGGCCGACTCCACCATCTCGCGGACCCCTCGGCGCGCGCTCCAGCCCAGCTCGTCGGCGGCCAGAGCGGCCGAGGCGACCGCGCGGGGGGCGTCGCCGGGGCGGCGCGGTTCGACGAGGGGCCGCGCGGGGTTCCCGGTGACCTCGGCGACGAGCGCCACGAGCTCCCGCACGGAGACACCCTCGCCCCGGCCGATGTTCACCGTCAGATCACCGCTCGCCCCGTCCGTCAGCCGCCGGGCCGCCGCGAGATGTGCCTCGGCGAGGTCGGCGACATGGATGTAGTCGCGTACGCAGGTGCCGTCCGGCGTCGGGTAGTCGTCGCCGAAGATCCGCGGGGCCTCGCCGCGGGTGAGGCGGTCGAACAGCATCGGGACGATGTTGAAGATCCCGGTGTCGGCGAGCTCCGGCGCCCCCGCGCCCGCCACGTTGAAGTAGCGCAGGCACACCGTGGCGATACCGTGCGCCCGGCCCGCCGCACGCACCAGCCACTCGCCCGCGAGCTTCGTCTCGCCGTAGGGGCTCATCGGGGCACACGGGGTGCCCTCCGTGATGAGGTCCACATCGGGGTTGCCGTAGACGGCCGCCGAGGAGGAGAACACGAACCGCTCGACGCCCGCCCCGGCCACCGCGTCCAGAAGCGTCGCGAGGCCGCCCACGTTCTCCTGGTAGTAGCGCGTCGGCTCGGCCACGGATTCGCCGACCTGCTTGCGGGCGGCGAGGTGCACCACACCCGTGATCCCGTGCTCCGACAGGACCCGCTTGAGCAGATCACCGTCCAGCGACGACCCCTGGACGAGGGGGATGTTCTCCGGAAGCCGTTTCGGTGTCCCGGTCGACAGGTCGTCGAGGGCGACGACGCGCTCCCCGGCCTCCGCCATCGCCCGCGCCACGTGTGCCCCGATGTATCCGGCCCCGCCTGTGATCAGCCATGTCATGGACGACCACCCTATGCCGGTCCGGCGCCGTGTCCGGGGCGCCCCGGTTTCGGCGAGGCCGGGTGCCGTACGTCATGCCGGGAATGCGCCGGTCCGCGAAGCCGCGCTTGTGACCCGGGCCCGCGATCCCTGATGATGATCGCGGCGCCCGTCGGACAAAATCGGTTGATCGGGCCGTGAACAGGCGGTGAACGGCCGCTTCCGTTCATCCGATAGCCTCTGCCGACATGCCGCCGGGGCCGCCGCCATGCCGGGGGCGCCATCCCATCACGCACACGCCGGCGCCAGGTCGCGCCGGCACCCAGGGAGTGAGTTCGCTGCCGACCGCCATCCTCACCGGCCAGCCGGTCCCCGGATCGTCGCTCGAGGGCGATCTGCGGTCGCTCGGCTTCGATGTGCGTCCCGCGTCCGACGCGGGCGAGACCGAGACCCTGCTCGCCGCCGTGCCGGCGAACGAGCGGGTCGCCGTCGTGGACGCCCGCTTCGTCGGGCATGTGCACGCCCTGCGTCTCGGCCTGACCGACCCCCGCTTCGCGGCCTCCGCCATACCCGGCGCCGTCTCCGTGCAGCCCGAGGCCCGGCGGGCCCTGACCCGCGCCGTGACCCGGGAGAGCGTGGCCGCCGGCAACGCCGCCGTGGCCCCCGAGAACCTCGTCGAGCGCCTCGGCGAGGCACTCGAAGCGGACGACCTCTCCGTGTACCGCCCGGAGCTCGGCACCCTCGTCGCCGCGGTCCCCGCCGACCCGCAGGAGCGCAACGGCGTCCGGCAGGCCGTCCTGGCCGTCGACGACGAGGCCGTACGGCTGCGCAGCGCCGTCAAGGCCCGCGACGGCTTCTTCACCACGTACTGCATCAGCCCGTACTCGCGCTACATCGCCCGCTGGTGCGCCCGCCGCGGTCTGACCCCGAACCAGGTCACCACCGCCTCGCTGATCACCGCGCTGATCGCCGCGGGCTGCGCCGCCACCGGCACCCGCGCCGGCTTCGTCGTGGCCGGTCTGCTGCTGATGTTCTCCTTCGTCCTGGACTGCACGGACGGACAGCTCGCCCGCTACTCCCTGCAGTACTCCACGCTCGGCGCCTGGCTGGACGCGACCTTCGACCGCGCCAAGGAGTACGCCTACTACGCGGGACTCGCGCTCGGCGCGGCCCGCGGCGGCGACGACGTGTGGGCGCTCGCCCTCGGCGCGATGATCCTCCAGACCTGCCGGCACGTCGTGGACTTCTCCTTCAACGAGGCGAACCACGACGCCACGGCCAACACCAGCCCCACCGCGGCCCTCTCGGACAAGCTCGACAGCGTCGGCTGGACGGTCTGGGTGCGCCGGATGATAGTCCTGCCCATCGGCGAACGATGGGCGATGATCGCCGTCCTCACGGCGCTGACGACCCCCCGTATCACCTTCTACGCGCTGCTCGTCGGCTGCGCCTTCGCGGCCACCTACACCACGGCGGGCCGGGTCCTGCGCTCGCTCACCCGCAAGGCGCGCCGCACGGACCGCGCCGCCCGGGCGCTGGCGGACCTCACCGACTCCGGCGCGCTCGCCGAGTACCTGACCCGTTTCGCGGGCCGCCTCCCGCGCATCGCCCCGGCCGTGGTCGCCTTCGTCGCCGGAGCGGTCGTCGTGACATCCGCCGCACTCGCCCCGTACGGCAGCTGGCTCCCCGTCCTGGGCGCCGTCGTGTACGTCCTGCTGTCGCCCGCAGCCCTGCTCAGGCCCCTCAAGGGCGCCCTCGACTGGCTGGTCCCGCCGTTCTTCCGCGCGGCCGAGTACCTCACCGTTCTGGCGCTGGCGGTCAACGCCGACGTGAACGGAGCGCTTCCGGCAGCTTTCGGCCTGGTGGCCGCCGTCGCCTACCATCACTACGACACGGTGTACCGCATTCGCGGAGACGCCGGAGCCCCCCCGCACTGGCTGGTGCGGGCGATCGGCGGGCACGAAGGCAGGACGCTGCTGGTCACCGTCCTGGCCGCGCTGCTCACCGCCGCACAGTTCAAGGTCGCGCTCACGGCACTCGCCGTGGCCGTGGCACTGCTGGTGCTCGTCGAGAGCATCCGCTTCTGGGTGTCCTCCGGGGCGCCCGCCGTACACGATGAAGGAGAACCCGCATGATCGGCCTCGTGCTGGCGGCCGGCGCCGGAAGGCGTCTGCGCCCCTACACCGACAGCCTCCCCAAGGCTCTCGTGCCGGTTGGCCCCGCGGGCATAGAGGACTCCATCACGGTCCTGGACCTGACCCTCGGCAACTTCGCCGAGATCGGACTGACCGAGGTCGGCATCATCGTCGGCTACCGCAAGGAAGCCGTCTACGACCGCAAGGCCGCTCTCGAGGAGAAGTACGGCCTCAAGATCACCCTCATCGACAACGACAAGGCCGAGGAGTGGAACAACGCCTACTCCCTGTGGTGCGGACGTGACGCCCTCAAGGACGGCGTGATCCTCGCCAACGGCGACACCGTGCACCCGGTCTCCGTCGAGCGGACGCTGCTCGCCGCCCGCGGCGAGGGCAAGAGGATCATCCTCGCCCTGGACACGGTGAAGAAGCTCGCCGACGAGGAGATGAAGGTCGTCGTGGACCCCGACAAGGGAGTCCAGAAGATCACCAAGCTCATGGAGCCGTCCGAGGCCACCGGCGAGTACATCGGTGTGACCCTCATCGAGGGCGCCGCCGCCGCCGAGCTGGCCGACGCCCTGAAGACGGTGTGGGAGACCGACCCGCAGCAGTTCTACGAGCACGGCTACCAGGAGCTCGTCAACCGCGGCTTCCGGATCGACGTCGCGCCGATCGGGGAGGTCAAGTGGGTCGAGATCGACAACCACGACGACCTCGCCAAGGGACGTGAGATCGCGTGCCAGTACTGACGAGGCTCATCCCCTCGCCGGTCGTCGTCGACATCCGTCCCGGTGCCCTGGACGACCTGGCGAGCGTGCTCAGTGACGAGCGCATCTCGCACTCGGGCAAGCTGGCCATCGCGGTCAGCAACGGCTCGGGCGCCCGGCTGCGCGACCGGATCGCCCCGGCCCTGCCCGGTGCCACCTGGTACGAGGTCGGCGGCGGCACGCTCGACGACGCGATCAAGCTGGCCGGCGCCATAAGGGCCGGGCACTACGACGCCGTCGTGGGCCTGGGCGGCGGCAAGATCATCGACTGTGCCAAGTTCGCCGCCGCGCGGGTCGGGCTGCCGCTGGTCGCCGTGCCCACCAACCTCGCGCACGACGGCCTGTGCTCGCCGGTCGCCACCCTCGACAACGACGCGGGCCGCGGCTCCTACGGCGTGCCGAACCCGATCGCCGTGGTCATCGACCTCGACGTCATCCGCGACGCGCCGGTCCGGTTCGTCCGGGCGGGCATCGGGGACGCCGTCTCCAACATCAACGCGATCGCGGACTGGGAACTGTCCAACCGCGTCAAGGGCGAGAAGATCGACGGACTGGCCGCCGCCATGGCGCGCCAGGCGGGCGAGGCCGTGCTCAGGCACCCCGGGGGTGTCGGCGACAACAGCTTCCTCCAGGTCCTCGCCGAGGCGCTCGTCCTCACCGGCATCGCGATGTCGATCTCGGGCGACTCCCGGCCCGCCTCCGGCTCCTGCCACGAGATCAACCACGCCTTCGACCTCCTCTTCCCCAAGCGCGCCGCGAGCCACGGCGAGCAGTGCGGCCTGGGCGCGGCCTTCGCGATGTATCTGCGCGGCGCCCACGACGACGCCGTGTTCATGGCCGAGGTGCTGCGCCGGCACGGACTGCCGGTGCTGCCCGAGGAGATCGGCTTCACCGTGGACGAGTTCGTCCAGGTCGTGGAGTTCGCTCCGCAGACCCGGCCCGGCCGCTACACGATCCTCGAACATCTCGACCTGAACACCCACCAGATCAAGGACATCTACTCCGACTATGCCAAGGCCATCGGTAGCTGAACTCCGCCCCGTCGTTCACCCCCCGGGGGTGAAGGACCGGCGCAGCGGTGAGCACTGGGCGGGACGCCTGTACATGCGAGAGATCTCGCTGCGCTGCGACCGCTACCTGGTGAACACCAGGATCACGCCCAACCAGCTCACGTACCTGATGACCCTCTGCGGCGTGCTCGCGGCCCCCGCCCTGCTGGTGCCGGGGATCACGGGCGCGGTGCTGGGCGTGGTGATGGTCCAGCTCTATCTGCTGCTCGACTGCGTCGACGGCGAGATCGCGCGCTGGAAGAAGCAGTACTCGCTCGGCGGGGTCTATCTCGACCGCGTCGGCGCCTATCTCACCGACGCGGCCGTCCTCGTCGGCCTCGGCCTGCGCGCCGCGGATCTGTGGGGAGACGGACGTATCGACTGGCTGTGGGCCTTCCTCGGCACGCTGGCCGCCCTCGGCGCGATCCTGATCAAGGCGGAGACCGACCTCGTCGGCGTCGCCCGCCACCAGGGCGGGCTGCCGCCGGTCCAGGAGTCCGCCGCCGAGCCCCGCTCCTCGGGCGTGGCGCTGGCCCGCAGGGCCGCCGCGGCGCTCAAGTTCCACCGGCTGATCCTCGGCATCGAGGCGTCCCTGCTGATCCTGCTCCTCGCCGTCGCGGACCAGATCAGGGGCGACCTGTTCTTCACCCGGCTGGGCACCGCCGTGCTCGCCGGCATCGCGCTCCTGCAGACCGTGCTGCACCTGGTGTCCATCCTCGCTTCGAGCAGGCTCAAGTGAGTACGGCGAAGGTCGGCGCGGTGATCATCACCATGGGCAACCGCCCCGACGAGCTCAGGGCCCTGCTCGACTCCGTCGCCAAGCAGGACGGCGACCGCGTCGAGGTGGTCGTGGTCGGCAACGGCTCACCCGTCCCGGACGTCCCCGCGGGGGTCCGGACCGTCGAGCTGCCCGAGAACCTCGGCATCCCCGGCGGCCGCAACGTCGGCATCGAGGCCTTCGGCCCCGGCGGCACCGACGTGGACGTCCTCCTCTTCCTGGACGACGACGGCCTGCTGGCCCACCACGACACGGCCGAACTGTGCCGCCGGGCCTTCGCCGACGACCCGGAGCTCGGCATCATCAGCTTCCGGATCGCCGACCCCGAGTCCGGTGAGACCCAGCGCCGCCACGTGCCGCGGCTGCGCGCCGCCGACCCGATGCGCTCCTCGCGCGTCACCACGTTCCTCGGCGGCGCCAACGCGGTCCGTACGAAGGTCCTCGCCGAGGTCGGCGGACTCCCGGACGCGTTCTTCTACGCCCATGAGGAGACCGACCTGGCCTGGCGGGCCCTCGACGCCGGCTGGATGATCGACTACCGCTCCGACATGGTGCTGTACCACCCGACGACCGCCCCCTCGCGGCACGCGGTGTACCACCGGATGGTGGCCCGCAACCGCGTCTGGCTCGCGCGCCGAAACCTTCCCGCCCCCCTCGTCCCGGTCTACCTCGGCGTCTGGATGCTCCTGACGCTGCTGCGCCGCCCCTCGCGGGCCGCTCTGCGGGCCTGGTTCGGCGGATTCAGGGAAGGCTGGAGGAGTCCGTGCGGACCGAGGCGTCCCATGAGGTGGCGCACGGTGTGGCGGCTGACCCGGCTGGGCCGGCCCCCGGTCATCTGACAAGCTCGACCCTGAGAGCACCCGGGCCCTACCCGGTTCCCGGCTCATGCCCACGTCCCAACCGGCTGTGCGCATCTTGAAGACGAAAGTTCCCCTTGTGAGTGAGACCACGCATGACGGCGGAGTCGCGGTGAGCGACCGGCCGTCGCCCGATGACGGGCTTTCCGCGGCCGAACTGGCCGCCAAGTACGGCCTCGCGGTCAGCGGCGCCCGGCCCGGGCTGGGCCAGTACGTGCGTCAGCTGTGGGGCCGGCGGCACTTCATCCTCGCCTTCTCGCAGGCGAAGCTCACCTCCCAGTACAGCCAGGCCAAACTGGGCCAGCTCTGGCAGGTGGTGACGCCGCTGCTCAACGCGTTCGTGTACTACCTGATCTTCGGGCTGATCCTGAAGGCCGACCGCGGTATGTCGCACGACGTGTACATCCCGTTCCTGGTGACCGGCGTCTTCGTCTTCACCTTCACGCAGAGCTCGATCATGGCGGGTGTCCGGGCGATCTCGGGCAACCTGGGACTGGTGCGCGCGCTGCACTTCCCGCGTGCCTCGCTGCCGGTCTCGTTCGCCCTCCAGCAGCTCCAGCAGCTGCTCTTCTCGATGGTCGTGCTGTTCATCGTGGTGATCGGCTTCGGCAGCTACCCGGGCCTGTCCTGGCTGCTGATCGTCCCGGTACTGATCCTCCAATTCCTGTTCAACACCGGCCTCGCCCTGATCGTGGCGCGGATGGGCGCGAAGACCCCCGACCTCGCCCAGCTCATGCCGTTCCTCCTGCGCACCTGGATGTACGCCTCCGGTGTCATGTTCTCCATCAGCACCATGCTGGCCGGCCGCCCCGAATGGATCGCCCGCGCGCTCCAGGCGAACCCGGCCGCCGTCTACATGGACCTGATGCGCTTCGCGCTCATCGACGGCTACGGCTCCTCCAACCTGCCGCCGCACGTGTGGGCCATCGCCGTCTTCTGGGCCGTGGTCACCGCCGTCGGCGGGTTCGTCTACTTCTGGAAGGCTGAAGAGAGGTACGGCCGTGGCTGAGCTCGAAAAGAGGTCGCACATCCCGACCGTCATCGCGGACGAACTGCACATCGTCTACCGCGTGAACGGCGCCAAGACAGGCAAGGGCAGCGCCACGTCCGCCCTCAGCCGCATCATCAAGCGCGGCGAGGAGCGCGGTGTCCGCAAGGTGCACGCCGTCAAGGGTGTCTCCTTCACCGCGTACCGGGGCGAGGCCATCGGCCTGATCGGTTCGAACGGCTCCGGCAAGTCCACGCTGCTGCGGGCCATCGCCGGTCTGCTTCCCGCGGAGAAGGGCAAGGTCTTCACCGACGGCCAGCCCTCGCTGCTCGGCGTGAACGCGGCCCTGATGAACGACCTGACCGGCGAGCGGAACGTCATCCTGGGCGGTCTCGCCATGGGCATGTCCCGTGATGAGGTCAGGGAGCGTTACCAGGAGATCGTCGACTTCTCGGGCATCAACGAGAAGGGCGACTTCATCACCCTGCCGATGCGGACGTACTCCTCCGGCATGGCGGCCCGGCTGCGCTTCTCGATCGCGGCGGCCAAGGACCACGACGTGCTGATGATCGACGAGGCCCTCGCGACCGGTGACCGCTCCTTCCAGAAGCGGTCCGAGGCGCGCATCCGTGAGCTGCGCAAGAGCGCGGGCACGGTGTTCCTGGTCAGCCACAACAACAAGTCGATCCGCGACACCTGCGACCGCGTGCTGTGGCTGGAGCGCGGCGAGCTGCGCATGGACGGCCCGACCGCGGACGTCCTCAAGGAGTACGAGAAGTTCACGGGCAAGTAGCCCGATTCGCCCACGACAGGACCCGGGCCCCGCCGGAACTCTCCGGCGGGGCCCTGCGTCTGCAAAGGAAACGCCAACTCCCGTCGGCGCGAGGAATCTTGACGCCAATCGGTGTGTTGTTGTGATGTGCAGGACACCCCGGCGGAGTGTGCCGCGTTGTACAACGTAAGCTGTACCGGTGCTGAAACGCGTCAAGTAGGGCGATAATACGCGACACCTGGCACCGTCACGCCGAGCGGATCTTCGGGCGGCGTGTCCGAAATGGGCAGTGTTGGGTCGGCAGTGTAGAACGGGAGATGTGACGGCAATGGCTACGGTGACTCTCCAGCTCCGCGATGCGTGTGCCGTCCTCGCGCCGGGCGGCGAGCGGTGACCCAAGCCGGGACGGTCCGCACCGGCGATCCGGAGCGCGGCACCCTCGACAAAGCCGCGGACGAGAACTTCCCCGTGGCCCCGTTCTTCCTGCCCAGGGTCTGGCGCGACGACCTGATGGCCGTCTACGGCTTCGCCCGCCTCGTGGACGACATCGGTGACGGCGATCTCGCCCCCGGCGGCGCCGACGCCCGCCTCCTCGGCGTGCCGGCCGCGGACGCCGACGACCGTCTGGTCCTGCTCGACGCACTCGAAGCCGATCTTCACCGCGTGTTCGACTCGACCCCGAGCCACCCCCTGCTGCGCAGGCTGCAGCCCACGGTCCGCCGCGCGCGTCTGACCCCCGAGCCCTTCCTCGGCCTGATCGCGGCCAACCGCCAGGACCAGCTCGTCAAGCGGTACGAGACCTACGACGATCTGCTCGCCTACTGCGAACTGTCCGCGAACCCCGTCGGCCGTCTGGTCCTCTCCGTCACCGGAACGTCCACGCCCGAGCGGATCCGCCGCTCCGACGCGGTGTGCACGGCGCTCCAGATCGTCGAGCACCTCCAGGACGTGGCCGAGGACCTCGGCCGCGACCGCGTCTACCTGCCCGCCGAGGACATGAAGCGCTTTCACGTCGTCGAAGCGGATCTCGCCGTCCCCACAGCAGGCGCATCGGTGCGAGCACTGGTTGCATACGAAGCAGAACGCGCCTCGAACCTCCTGAATGAAGGCACCCCCCTCGTGGGTAGCGTCCACGGCAGGCTGAAACTGCTGCTCGCGGGGTTCGTCGCGGGGGGGAAGGCGGCGATCGGCGCGATCGCCGCCGCCGAATACGACGTACTTCCCGGCCCGCCCAAGCCCGGCAAGCTCCAGCTGCTGCGCGAGGTGGGAGTGACTCTGCGAGGAGAGGGGTGATCCGGACCGTGGAGTCGGAACAGCACGTGTCCGCACCGGTACTCGCCGCGTACAGCTACTGCGAGGCGGTGACCGGTCAGCAGGCCCGTAATTTCGCGTACGGCATCAGGCTTCTGCCGACGTCCAAGCGCCGCGCGATGTCGGCGCTCTACGCGTTCTCCCGGCGCGTCGACGACATCGGCGACGGCACGCTGGCGCTGGACGTGAAGGCTGCGCGCCTGGAGGAGACCCGGGCGCTGCTCGCCCGCGTCCGGGCGGGCGACGTCGCCGAGGACGACACCGACCCGGTCGCGGTCGCCCTCAGCCACACCGCCGGGTACTTCCCGGTGCCCCTCGGGGGCCTGGACGAGCTCATCGACGGCGTGCTGATGGACGTACGCGGTGAGACGTACGAGACCTGGGACGACCTGAAGGTCTACTGCCGGTGCGTGGCCGGAGCGATCGGGCGGCTCTCGCTCGGGGTCTTCGGCACCGAACCGGGGGCGCGTGGTGCGGAGCGCGCGCCGGAGTACGCCGACACGCTCGGGCTCGCGCTCCAGCTCACGAACATCCTGCGGGACGTCCGCGAGGACGCCGAGGGCGGGCGCACGTATCTGCCCGCCGACGACCTGGCCAAGTTCGGCTGCTCGGCCGGGTTCGCCGGGCCGACTCCACCGCCGGGCTCGGACTTCGCGGGTCTCGTGCACTTCGAGGTGCGGCGGGCCCGTGCCCTCTTCGCGGAGGGTTACCGGCTGCTGCCCATGCTGGACCGGCGCAGCGGCGCCTGCGTCGCGGCCATGGCGGGCATCTACCGGCGTCTTCTCGACCGCATCGAGCGCGAGCCGGAGGCCGTGCTGCGCGGCCGGGTGTCCCTGCCGGGACGCGAGAAGGCGTACGTCGCCGTGCGCGGCCTCTCCGGCCTCGACGCCCGGCACGTCTCCCGCCGTACGGTCCGGAGGCGTGTCTGATGGACACCATGGGCCGCGGTGACGCGGTCGGCGAAAAGCGGCAGGCAACCCTCCGGAGCCGGGTGGCGTCCCTGAGTGCAACGGCCTGCCGTGGAGCGTTCAACCACCCCGGCGCGGCCGCAGGGGAGGGTGCGTCATGAGCGAGGTCGAGGCCACGGACGACTCCGGCCGGACCGCTGCCGTGGTGATCGGCGGAGGACTCGCCGGGATCACCGCCGCGCTCGCGCTGGCCGACGCCGGGCTCCGGGTGACGCTGCTCGAAGGGCGGCCACGCCTCGGCGGTCTCGCGTTCTCCTTCCAGCGCGGCGAACTCACCGTGGACAACGGACAGCATGTCTTCCTGCGCTGCTGCACCGCCTACCGCTGGTTCCTCGACCGCGTCGACGGGACCGCGCTCGCGCCTGTGCAGGATCGTCTCGACGTGCCCGTTCTCGACGCGGAGGCACCGCCGGGACGACGGCTCGGCAGAATCGGCCGCGGCGCGCTGCCCGTACCGCTGCACCTCGCGCGCAGCCTCGCGACCTATCAGCACCTCTCGCTCGCCGAGCGTGCCAAGGTCGGCCGTGCCGCGCTCGCGCTCAAGGGGCTGGACCTCAAGGATCCGGCACTCGACGCGCAGAACTTCGGCGACTGGCTCGCCGGGCACGGTCAGTCGCGACGTGCCGTCGAAGCACTGTGGGACCTCGTGGGGGTCGCCACCCTCAACGCGGTGGCCCAGGACTCCTCGCTCGGGCTCGCCGCGATGGTGTTCAAGACGGGTCTGCTGTCCGACCCGGGCGCGGCCGACATCGGCTGGGCGCGCGTCCCGCTGGGCGAACTGCATGACACCCTGGCCCGCAAGGCGCTCGACTCCGCGGGCGTACGTACCGAGACCCGTACACGCGTCACCTCCGTCTCCCCTTACGAGAACGGCCGTTGGAGCGTTCAGGTTCCCGGCGAGCGCATCGAGGCCGACACCGTTGTCCTCGCCGTACCCCAGCGCGAGGCCCACGACCTTCTGCCCGAGGGAGCGCTCGACGCCCCCGAGCGGCTTCTGGACATCGGCACCGCGCCGATCCTCAACGTCCACGTCGTCTACGACCGCAAGGTCCTCACCGCGCCGTTCTTCGCGGCCCTGGGTTCCCCGGTGCAGTGGGTCTTCGACCGCACCGAGGCGTCCGGACTCCGGGAGGGGCAGTACCTGGCGCTGTCGCAGTCGGCCGCCCAGGACGAGATCGACGAGCCCGTCGCCGTGCTCCGGGAGCGGTATCTGCCGGAGCTGGAGCGGTTGCTGCCCGGTGCGCGCGGCGCCGGGGTGAAGGACTTCTTCGTGACCCGGGAGCGCACCGCGACGTTCGCTCCCGCCCCGGGCGTCGGGCGGCTGCGGCCCGGTGCCCGTACCAAGGCCCCCGGCCTGTACCTGGCCGGAGCGTGGACCGCCACAGGGTGGCCCGCGACCATGGAGAGTGCGGTTCGCAGTGGAGTCGGTGCGGCGGAGGCCGCGCTGGGCGCCCTGGGCCGGCCCCGCGACCACCTCCTCGGACTCTTCGAGGAGGCGGCATGACGCTCGACCGGAGCATGGCAGGCCCCCGCACCCCCGGTTCCGTAACAAGAGGAGAGATTGTGCCCACTGTGCCCCCGGCCGAAACGGCTGCCGACGCGGTGGACGTGACCGCGCTCCTGGAGCGCGGCCGGACCCTGGCCACACCGGTGCTCAAGGCGGCTGTCGACCGGCTGGCGCCGCCCATGGACACCGTCGCCGCCTACCACTTCGGCTGGATCGACGCCGAGGGCAATCCCGCGGACGGCGACGGCGGCAAGGCGGTGCGCCCCGCGCTCGCCGTGCTCTCCGCGCAGGCCGCCGGCGCGGACCCCGAGGTGGGCGTCCCCGGCGCGGTCGCCGTCGAGCTGGTCCACAACTTCTCGCTGCTGCACGACGACCTGATGGACGGCGACGAACAGCGCCGCCACCGCGACACGGTCTGGAAGGTGCACGGCCCCGCCCAGGCGATCCTGGTCGGCGACGCCCTGTTCGCGCTGGCCAACGAGGTCCTGCTGGAGCTCGGCACCGTCGAGGCCGGCCGGGCCACCCGGCGCCTGACCACCGCCACCCGGGCCCTGATCGACGGCCAGGCCCAGGACATCTCCTACGAGCACCGCGACCGCGTCAGCGTCGAGGAGTGCCTGGAGATGGAGGGCAACAAGACCGGTGCCCTGCTGGCCTGCGCCTGTTCCATCGGCGCGGTCCTCGGCGGCGCCGACGACCTCACCGCCGACACGCTGGAGCGCTACGGCTACCACCTCGGCCTGGCCTTCCAGGCCGTCGACGACCTCCTCGGCATCTGGGGCGACCCGGAGGCCACCGGAAAGCAGACCTGGAGCGATCTGCGCCAGCGCAAGAAGTCCCTGCCGGTCGTGGCCGCGCTCGCGGCGAGCGGCCCCGCCTCCGAGCGCCTCGGCGAGCTGCTCGCCGAGGACGCCAAGGCCAGCGACTTCGAGAACTTCTCCGAGGAGGAGTTCGCCGTGCGCGCCGCGCTCATCGAGGAGGCGGGCGGCCGCGAGTGGACCGCCCAGGAGGCGCGCCGCCAGCACGCCATCGCCATCGAGGCGCTGGACGCCGTACCGATGCCCGAGCATGTACGCGCCCAGCTCGTGGCGCTGGCCGACTTCGTCGTCGTGCGGAAGAGATGATCGTTATCGGTCGAATAAACCTCGCGTAGTCGCCGGCCGGTGCCTTCCCCAAGCTTCGAACCTCGTTCGAGCGGGGGGATATCCATCCGAACGAACGCACCGGCCGACGGCGGACCCACAGCAGAGACACACCACTGCACGAAGGGGAAGCCATGACAGCGACGACCGACGGAAGCACCGGGGCCCTGCCGCCCCGCGCTGCCTCGGCCAGCGAAACCCAGTATCAGACCACTCCCGAGGCGGCCGGGACAGTCGAGACCCGAGACGCCGCCACGCGTGCCGTGGAGCGCGCCACGGACTTCCTGCTCGCGCGGCAGGACGCCCAGGGCTGGTGGAAGGGCGACCTCGAGACGAACGTCACCATGGACGCCGAGGACCTGCTGCTCCGTCAGTTCCTGGGAATCCGCGACGAGCCGACCACCCGCGGCGCGGCGCTGTTCATCCGCGGCGAGCAGCGCGAGGACGGCACGTGGGCCTCGTTCTACGGCGGTCCGGGCGAGCTCTCCACCACCATCGAGGCGTACGTCGCCCTGCGGCTGGCCGGGGACGCCCCGGACGAGGCGCACATGGCGAAGGCGGCCGGGTGGATCCGCGAGCGCGGCGGCATCGCCGCGGCCCGTGTCTTCACCCGGATCTGGCTCGCCCTCTTCGGCTGGTGGAAGTGGGACGACCTGCCCGAACTCCCGCCGGAGCTCATCTACTTCCCGAAGTGGATGCCGCTGAACATCTACGACTTCGGGTGCTGGGCGCGGCAGACCATCGTGCCGCTCACCGTCGTCTCGGCGACGCGTCCGGTGCGGCCGGCGCCGTTCCCGCTGGACGAACTGCACACCGACGCGCGCAACCCCAACCCGGTCGGACCGCTCGCCCCCGTGACCAGTTGGGACGGCGCCTTCCAGCGTCTGGACAAGGCGCTGCACCAGTACCGCAGGGTCGCGCCGCGCGCCCTGCGCAGAGCGGCGATGAACGCGGCGGGCCGCTGGATCATCGAGCGCCAGGAGAACGACGGCTGCTGGGGAGGAATCCAGCCGCCCGCGGTCTACTCGGTCATCGCGCTGCATCTGCTCGGCTACGACCTCGAACACCCGGTGATGCGTGAGGGACTGGCCTCGCTAAACCGTTTCGCCGTGTGGCGCGACGACGGCGCGCGGATGATCGAGGCGTGTCAGTCGCCGGTGTGGGACACCTGTCTGGCCACCATCGCGCTGGCCGACGCGGGAGTGCCCGCCGACCACCCGCAGCTCGTCAAGGCCGTGGACTGGATGCTCGGGGAGGAGATCGTCCGGCCCGGCGACTGGTCGGTCAAGCGGCCCCAACTGCCGCCGGGCGGGTGGGCGTTCGAGTTCCACAACGACAACTACCCCGACATCGACGACACCGCGGAGGTCGTCCTCGCGCTGCGCCGCGTCCGGCATCACGACCCGGACCGCGTCGAGAACGCCATCGGACGCGGGGTCCGCTGGAATCTCGGCATGCAGTCCAAGGACGGCGGCTGGGGCGCGTTCGACGTCGACAACACCAGTGCCTTCCCCAACCGGCTGCCGTTCTGCGACTTCGGGGAGGTGATCGACCCGCCCTCCGCGGACGTGACGGCGCACGTGGTGGAGATGCTGGCGGTCGAGGGGCTCACCCATGACCCGCGTACCCGCCGGGGCATCGAGTGGCTGCTCTCCCATCAGGAGCCGAACGGCTCCTGGTTCGGGCGCTGGGGCGTCAACTACGTCTACGGAACAGGGTCCGTGGTCCCGGCGCTCGCGGCCGCCGGGCTGCCCGGCTCGCACCCGGCGATCCGCCGGGCGGTGGCCTGGCTGGAGTCCGTGCAGAACGAGGACGGAGGCTGGGGCGAGGACCTGCGCTCCTACGACGACATCGCCGGATGGAGCGGACGCGGCGCCTCGACCGCCTCGCAGACCGGCTGGGCCCTGCTCGCCCTGCTCGCCGCGGGGGAGCACGACTCCAAGGCCACCGAGCGCGGGGTGGTCTGGCTCGCGGAGACGCAGCTGCCCGACGGCACCTGGGACGAGCCGTACTTCACGGGGACCGGCTTCCCGTGGGACTTCTCGATCAACTACCACCTCTACCGCCACGTCTTCCCGCTCACCGCGCTCGGTCGCTACGTCCACGGAGAGCCCTTCTCCGCGGCCGAGGGGGGCTGATATGGACAGGACGCCCGCCCCGGCCCCGCTTCTGATCGCCTGCGCGCTCGGCATCGAGCACCTCGCCCTGCGCAGTGGCGACCGGAGCGGTGCCGGCGGGCCGGTCACCGTGCTGCGTACCGGCATGGGACCCAGGGCCGCCGACCGGTCGGTCACCCGGGTGCTGTCCGACCCGGTGCTGGCCACGGCGGCCGTGCTCGCCACCGGCTTCTGCGCGGGGCTCGCCCCGGGCATGCACCCCGGTGACCTGGTCGTCGCCGAGGAGACCCGCGACCCGGGCGGCACCACGCCGTGTGTGGGCACCGATCTGCTGGTCAAGGAACTCGCCCGCGCCGTGCCGGGCCGCACCGTCCACACGGGGCCGCTCACCGGCTCCGATCACGTGGTCCGCGGTCACGAGCGCTCCGGTCTGCTCGCGACCGGAGCCATCGCCGTCGACATGGAGTCGGCGGCCACGCTGCTCGGCGCGGTCCGCTCGGGAACCCGTCCCGTTGCGGCCGTCCGGGTGGTCGTGGATGCTCCAGAACATGAACTCGTCCGAATCGGCACGTTTCGCGGTGGAATATCAGCCTTCCGCGTTCTTCGTTCCGTTCTTCCCGCTTTTTTCGAATGGCACCGTTCTTTGTCGCTCCCTCGGAGGTGAGCCGTATGGCCATGCCGCTTCGGCAGTCCATGAAGGTCGCTGCATACCTGTTTGAACAGAAGCTAAGGAAGCGGGACAAGTTCGCCCTGCTCGTCGAGCTGGAACCGCTCTTCGCGTGCAACCTCGCGTGCGAGGGCTGCGGCAAGATCCAGCACCCCGCCGGTGTGCTCAAGCAGCGCATGCCGGTCGCCCAGGCGGTGGGCGCGGTCCTCGAATCCGGTGCGCCGATGGTGTCCATCGCCGGCGGTGAGCCGCTGATGCACCCTCAGATCGACGAGATCGTGCGGCAGTTGGTGGCGAAGAAGAAGTTCGTCTTCCTCTGCACCAACGCGATGCTGCTGCGCAAGAAGATGGACAAGTTCAAGCCCTCGCCGTACTTCGCCTGGGCCGTCCACATCGACGGGCTGCGCGAGCGGCACGACGAGTCCGTCGCGAAGGAAGGTGTCTTCGACGAGGCCGTCGAGGCGATCAAGGAGGCCAAGCGGCGCGGATTCCGCGTCACCACGAACTCGACCTTCTTCAACACCGACACCCCGCAGACCATCATCGAGGTGCTGAACTACCTCAACGACGACCTGAAGGTCGACGAGATGATGCTCTCGCCCGCCTACGCCTACGAGAAGGCCCCCGACCAGGAGCACTTCCTCGGCGTCCAGCAGACCCGGGAGCTGTTCAAGAAGGCCTTCGCGGGCGGCAACCGGCGCCGCTGGAGGCTCAACCAGAGCCCGCTCTTCCTGGACTTCCTGGAGGGCAAGGTCGATTTCCCGTGCACCGCGTGGGCGATCCCGAGCTACTCGCTCTTCGGCTGGCAGAAGCCCTGCTACCTGATGAGCGACGGCTACGTGCAGACGTACAAGCAGCTCCTGGAGGAGACCGACTGGGACTCCTACGGCCGCGGCAAGGACGACCGGTGCGCCAACTGCATGGCGCACTGCGGCTACGAGCCGACGGCGGTCCTGGCCACCATGGGCTCCCTCAAGGAATCCATCCGGGCCGCCCGCGAGACCTTCACGGAAAGCCGCGGGTGACGTCATGACCGCCGTTTCCCTGGGCCTCCCAGAGGTACCGCTCCGGCCGATCGCGGAGCGCCGTGCGACGCGGCGGATCCAGGTCGGACCGGTGGCGGTCGGCGGCGGGGCGCCCGTGTCCGTCCAGTCGATGACCACGACCCGTACCTCGGACATCGGCGCCACACTCCAGCAGATCGCCGAACTGACCGCGTCCGGCTGCCAGATCGTCCGTGTCGCCTGCCCCACGCAGGACGACGCGGACGCGCTCGCGACCATCGCCGAGAAGTCGCAGATCCCGGTGATCGCGGACATCCACTTCCAGCCGAAGTACGTGTTCGCGGCCATCGACGCCGGCTGCGCGGCGGTGCGGGTGAACCCCGGCAACATCAAGCAGTTCGACGACAAGGTGAAGGAGATCGCGCGGGCCGCGAAGGACGCCGGGATCCCGATCCGTATCGGGGTGAACGCCGGCTCCCTCGACCGGCGGCTGCTGGAGAAGTACGGCAAGGCGACGCCCGAGGCGCTCGTGGAGTCGGCGCTGTGGGAGGCGTCGCTCTTCGAGGAGCACGGGTTCCGGGACATCAAGATCTCGGTGAAGCACAACGACCCGGTGGTCATGGTCAACGCCTACCGGCAGCTGGCCGCCCAGTGCGACTACCCGCTGCACCTCGGGGTGACCGAGGCGGGTCCGGCGTTCCAGGGGACCATCAAGTCGGCCGTGGCGTTCGGGGCGCTGCTCTCCGAGGGCATCGGCGACACCATCCGGGTCTCGCTGAGCGCGCCGCCCGCCGAGGAGTGCAAGGTCGGCATCCAGATCCTGGAGTCGCTCGGACTGCGGCAGCGACGGCTGGAGATCGTCTCCTGCCCATCCTGCGGGCGGGCCCAGGTCGACGTGTACAAGCTGGCCGACGAGGTCACGGCCGGCCTGGAGGGCATGGAGGTCCCGCTGCGCGTCGCCGTCATGGGCTGCGTCGTCAACGGTCCCGGCGAGGCACGGGAGGCGGACCTGGGGGTCGCCTCCGGGAACGGCAAGGGGCAGATCTTCGTCAAGGGCGAGGTCATCAAGACCGTCCCCGAGTCGAAGATCGTCGAGACGCTCATCGACGAGGCGATGAAGATCGCCGAGCAGATGGAGAACGACGGCGTCGCGTCCGGGGAACCGGCCGTCACCGTGAGCTGATCAGCACGGACCGAGAGGGGGCCCGACGTGACGATTCTGGAGAACATCCGGGGACCACGCGACCTGAAGGCGCTGTCCGAGGCGGAAATCGGTGAACTGGCCGAAGAGGTGAGGGAGTTCCTGGTGCACGCGGTCGCCAGGACCGGCGGTCACCTCGGACCCAACCTGGGAGTGGTGGAGCTGTCCATCGCCCTCCACCGGGTCTTCGAGTCGCCCTTCGACCGCATCCTGTGGGACACCGGCCATCAGAGCTACGTACACAAACTGCTGACAGGGCGTCAGGACTTCTCCAAGTTGCGCAGCAAGGGCGGCCTGTCCGGCTATCCCTCGCGCGAGGAGTCCGAGCACGACGTCATCGAGAACAGCCACGCCTCGACCGCACTCGGCTGGGCCGACGGGCTCGCCAAGGCCCGCCAGGTGCAGGGCGAGAAGGGCCACGTCGTCGCGGTCATCGGCGACGGCGCGCTGACCGGCGGCATGGCGTGGGAGGCGCTGAACAACATCGCCGCTGCCAAGGACCGGCCGCTGATCATCGTCGTCAACGACAACGAACGCTCGTACGCGCCGACCATCGGCGGCCTCGCGAACCACCTCGCGACCCTGCGGACGACCGACAGCTACGAGCAGGTTCTCGCCTGGGGCAAGAGCGTCCTGCTGCGCACCCCCCTCGTCGGCAACACGATCTACGAGTCGCTGCACGGCGCCAAGAAGGGCTTCAAGGACGCCTTCGCGCCGCAGGGCATGTTCGAGGACCTCGGGCTCAAGTACGTCGGCCCGATCGACGGTCACGACGTGGGGGCCGTCGAGTCCGCGCTGCGCCGGGCCAAACGCTTCCACGGACCCGTCCTCGTCCACTGCCTGACGGAGAAGGGGCGCGGCTACGAACCCGCGCTCGCGCACGAGGAGGACCACTTCCACACGGTCGGCGTGATGGACCCGCTCACCTGCGAGCCCCTCGCCCCGTCCAACGGCCCCTCCTGGACCTCCGTGTTCGGCGAGGAGATCGTCAGGATCGGTGAGGAGCGGGCGGACGTCGTGGCCATCACGGCGGCCATGCTGCATCCGGTCGGGCTCGGGAAGTTCGCCGAGCGGTTCCCCGACCGGGTGTGGGACGTCGGCATCGCCGAGCAGCACGCCACGGTGTCCGCGGCCGGACTCGCGACCGGCGGTCTGCATCCCGTCGTCGCCGTGTACGCGACCTTCCTCAACCGGGCCTTCGATCAACTCCTCATGGACGTCGCGCTGCACCGCTGCGGTGTGACCTTCGTCCTCGACCGGGCCGGGGTCACCGGCGTCGACGGCGCCTCGCACAACGGCATGTGGGACATGTCGATCCTCCAGGTCGTGCCCGGCCTCAGGATCGCCGCTCCGCGCGACGCCGACCAGTTGAAGGCCCAGCTCCGGGAGGCGGTCGCCGTGGACGACGCGCCGACCCTGATCCGCTTCCCGAAGGAGTCCGTCGGTCCGGTGATCCCCGCGGTGGACCATGTGGGCGGGCTCGACGTCCTGCACCGGGGCGAGCGCCCGGAGGTCCTGCTCGTCGCGGTCGGCGTCATGGCCCAGGTCTGTCTCCAGACCGCCGACCTGCTTCAGGCCCGCGGCATCGGCTGCACCGTCGTCGACCCGCGCTGGGTCAAGCCCGTCGACCCGGCGCTGCCCCACCTCGCCGCCGAACACCGGCTCGTCGCCGTCGTCGAGGACAACAGCAGGGCCTCGGGAGTCGGCGCCGCCGTCTCGCTGGCCCTCGGGGACGCCGAAGTCGACGTGCCCGTAAGACGGTTCGGCATCCCCGAGCAGTTCCTCGCGCACGCCAAGCGGTCCGAGGTGCTCGCCGACATCGGGCTCACGCCCGTGGAGATCGCCGGACGGATCAGCGCCGGGCTGGCCATCAGGGACGAGCGGGCCAAGGCCGCGTACGAGCCGATCGAGCCCGCCGACCGGCCGGCCGAGGAAGAGTCGTCCAAGGAGAAACAGGAATGACCGACCCTGCCCAGAAGGGGGAGTTCGACCTCGGAGCGCTCCTCGCCGAGCGCGGAGCCGAGCGCTACGAACTGCACACGAAGTACCTGAACCACCAGCTCCCGCGCATGCTGCACACCATCGGCTTCGACAAGGTCTACGAGCGGGCCGAGGGCGCGCACTTCTGGGACGCCGACGGCAACGACTACCTGGACATGCTCGCCGGGTTCGGGGTGATGGGCCTCGGCCGCCATCACCCCGTCGTCCGGCAGGCGTTGCACGACGTCCTGGACGCCTCGCTCGCCGACCTCACCCGCTTCGACTGCCAGCCGCTGCCGGGCCTGCTCGCGGAGCGGCTGCTCACCCACAGCCCGCACCTGGACCGGGTGTTCTTCGGCAACAGCGGTACGGAGGCGGTCGAGACCGCGCTGAAGTTCGCCCGGTACGCCACCGGCCGACCGCGGATCCTGTACTGCGCGCACGCCTTCCACGGGCTGACCACCGGCTCCCTGTCCGTGAACGGCGAGGACGGCTTCCGCGACGGCTTCGCACCGCTGCTGCCCGACACGGCCGTCCCGCTCGGTGATCTGGACGCCCTGGCAAGGGAGTTGAAGAAGGGCGACGTCGCCGCGCTCATCGTGGAGCCGATCCAGGGGAAGGGCGTCCACGAGTCCCCGCCCGGATACCTGCGAGCCGCCCAGGAACTGCTGCACCGGCACAAGGCACTGCTCATCGCGGACGAGGTGCAGACCGGCCTCGGCCGGACCGGGGACTTCTACGCCTACCAGCAGGAGGAGGGCGTCGAACCGGACCTGGTGTGTGTCGCCAAGGCGCTCTCCGGCGGCTACGTGCCGGTCGGCGCGACCCTCGGAAAGGACTGGATCTTCAAGAAGGTCTACTCCTCCATGGACCGGGTCCTCGTGCACTCGGCGAGCTTCGGTTCCAACGCACAGGCCATGGCGGCGGGGCTCGCGGTGCTCTCCGTGATGGAGAACGAGCAGATCGTCGCCCACGCACGGATCACCGGGGAACTCCTGAAGTCCCGGCTGGCAGCCCTGGTCGACCGCTACGAGCTGCTCAGCGAGGTGCGCGGGCGGGGTCTGATGATCGGCATCGAGTTCGGCCGGCCCGCGTCGCTCAAGCTGCGCGGCCGCTGGAGCATGCTGCAGGCCGCGCGCAAGGGTCTGTTCGCGCAGATGGTCGTCGTGCCGCTGCTCCAGCGGCACCACATCCTCACCCAGGTCTCCGGCGACCACCTTGAGGTGATCAAGCTGATCCCGCCGCTGGTCATCGACGAGCGGGATGTCGACCGGTTCGTGGAGGCCTTCACCGCGGTGATGGAGGACGCGCACAACGGCGGCGGGCTGATGTGGGACTTCGGGAAGACGCTGGTGAAGCAGGCGGTGGCGAACCGCTGAGACCCGGCTGCACCGGCGGTCGCCGTGGAGGCGGTGTGGGTGCGGCCGGGCTCTTTGCCTCTGGGGCAAGAAAATTGCCCCAGAGGTAATTGTTTGGCTCAATGGTCCTATGAGCCCTGCCGACACAGGGGCGGCCGACGAGCCGTCCGCCGAGCTGCACGCCGTGGCGCCCCGGCTCCGCGCCCTGCGCCGCAGCGCCTCCCTCACGCTGGAGGCAGCCGCCCGCGCGGCCGGACTCTCGCCCGCCCATCTCTCCCGGCTGGAGACCGGGCAGCGCCAGCCCTCGTTGCCGATGCTGCTCACGCTGGCCCGTGTCTACGGTACGACGGTCTCGGAACTGCTCGGCGAGGCGGTCCCCGACCGTGACGCGATCGTACGGGCCGCCGACATGGAACCGGCCCCGGCCGGGGGCTGGACCTACTGGCAGGCGGGCTCCGCGGGCCGCGGCATGCAGGCACTGCGCGTGCACGTCCCCTACGGTTCGCAGGGCGACATCGTGCGCGTCCACCCGGGCGAGGAGTGGCTGTACGTGCTCCGGGGGCGGCTCAGTCTGCGCCTCGGGGACACCGCGTACGTCCTCGCGCCGGGGGACAGCGCCCACTTCGACTCGCTGACCCCGCACCGCATCGCCGCCGTCGAGCGCGACGGAGCCGAGCTCCTCTTCGTACACACCCTGCTGCAGAGCCCCGTCGCCGCGCTGTGCCTCGGCCCGGCGACGGGCCACCCCACCTCGGGAGAGACGTCATGACCGAACCCACAGAACGCCGCCGCTCCATGGAGGACAGGTTCCCGCGCGCCCTGTGGGTGCGGCTGATCATCTATGTCGCCGTCGGCCACCTGTTCGCGGCCTTCATCTACCTGCTCTTCACGCTGGGTGCGCAGAACCAGTAGGGAGCCCGGTCCCGGCGGGCGGCTCAGTCCAGGAGCCGCCCGCGCAGGCGCTCCCGCAGCTCCGGCGTCAGTCCCAGGCCCTGCTCCAGATAGACCTCGACGCTGCCCCAGGTCTCCTCGATCGTCTCGAAGGCGGCTGTCAGGTACGCGGCGCGCGCGTCGAACAGCGGGCTGAGCAGTTCCATCACCTCGGGGGAGTAGGCACCGGCCGAGGAGCCGTTGCGGTGCACCTTGTAACGGCGGTGCGTGGCGTTCGACTCCAGGTAGTCGGCCACGATCGCCTCGCGCTCGACACCGAGGGCGAGCAGGGTGACCGCGACGGACAGCCCGGCACGGTCCTTGCCCGCCGCGCAGTGCATCAGCGCGGGCACGCTGTCGTCGGCCAGGGCGTGCAGCACCTGGGAGTGCTCGGCCGTGCGCTCCTTGATGATCGTGCGGTAGGAGTTGATCATCCGGTTCTCGCCCTTGCCGTCGCCGAGGATCGCGCGCAGCTGGTCGAGATCGCCGTCGCGGACCATCTTCCAGAACTCGCTGCCGTCCGCCGGGTCGCTCAGCGGGAGGTTCACGTTCCGCACGCCCGGCAGTTCGACGTCCGGGCCCTCCAGTCTCTGGTCCGCGGCATTACGGAAGTCGAAGATCGTGTGGAGACCCAGAGAGGCGAGGAACGCGGCGTCCTCCTCCGTGGCGTGGGCGAGGTGGCCGCTGCGGAACAGGTGCCCATAACGCACTCGCCGGCCGTCCGCGGTGGGCAGTCCGCCCACGTCGCGGAAGTTGCGCACTCCGCCGAGCTCGGGCTCGGTCGACGGGACCTGCTGCGTCACGGGGGCTCCTCCCATTCGGCCGCCGGCGTCGCCGTGCTGGACTCGGCGCCGCTCGTCGGCAGTTGTACCGGCTCGCGCTCCCGACGATACGACATGGGTTCCTCGGGCAATGAGTTGTCCACAGCCGATGCCTTCCGGACGGAACGCCCTGGAAGCGGCACATCGCGACATCTGATGTCGAATATGCATTCGATTCTTGTGATGGATCGGCCGCGCGCCTCTGGCCGCATCGGCCCCGTGGGGCAATTGACGCGATACGAGGCATTCGCGAGCGTCGTTTTGTGTGCCATTCCGAGCGGGGGTCCGGATGTGCCGGATATCCGTCCGTGCAGCATCTGTCTGTTCTGTCCGAATAAGCACCTTCATGGCAACTGGCCCTGGAATAGGGCATCCTGGGGCGAGTCGCGTGAGGAGCGTCATATTCGTGACGATGCGTTGCCGTCCTCATTACTCAACCTGCCTGGATTTTCAGGTGGGTTGAGAGGTCGGGAAGATCGTCACTCCACGGAGGGTGACGGCGGTTTCCGCATGGATCAAGAACGGCGAGCGCACAGAAACCGCACATAGTTGTCGACGCGCTCTCATGTCGCTTACGTTCTGCCTCAATCCGGACGGACGCCCAATCCTGCCGCCGCCCGGAATCCGCACACTCACCCGTACACGGCAGGAGCGGGGGACCCACAGGTTCCGCGCCTGATCCGGTTCTTTTCCGGAACAGGCTAGGGGTACAGCCGCGCAGCAGCGTGGCCGGGCATCTCCAGCCCGCACCCGACAGCTCACCCCGCAGGCGCCGGAGAGGAATTCGTCATGCCCGCGAAGGGTAAGCACCGCCGTCCCAAGTCCTTGCGTTTCACCCGCTCGATCGCCGTGGCCGGAACCGGTGGCGCCGCACTCGCGCTGCCCCTGATGGGAGCCACCGGCGCCCACGCCGCGACCCCGGCCACCGCCGTCGCGCACCATGTCGAGAAGGCCGCGACCGCCGCTCCCGCGAAGAAGGCCGCCAAGGCCGCCGGGACGAAGACGTACGCGGTGAGGTCCGGCGACTACCTCTCGAAGATCGCCGACGAGCAGAACGTCAGCGGCGGCTGGAAGAAGATCTACGCCGACAACCGCTCCTCCATCGGCGGCGACCCGTCGCTGATCCACCCGGGTCTGAAGCTGTCGCTCGGCAAGAAGGCCGCCGCCCACTCGGCCACGCACTCGGCCACCCGGACGACCACCTCGGCGAAGCCCGCTCAGGCGACCCCGGCCGCCGACCCGGCCCCCTCCGACACCGCTTCCACCACCCCTTCCACCACCCCTTCCACCACCCCTTCCACCGGCACTTCTTCCGGCTACACCCTGCCGGTCGCGAGCAGCTCCGTCGGCACGGGTTACAAGGTGGCGGGCAGCATGTGGTCCAGCGGTTACCACACGGGCGTGGACTTCGTGATCCCGACCGGCACCACGCTCAAGTCCATCGCCGCGGGCACGGTCGTCTCCGCGGGCTGGGGCGGCGCCTACGGCAACCAGGTCGTCATCCAGCACGCCGACGGCAAGTACTCCCAGTACGCCCACATGTCGTCGCTGTCCGTCTCGGCGGGGCAGACCGTGACCGAGGGGCAGCAGATAGGTCTCTCCGGCGCCACGGGCAACGTGAC
Organism: Streptomyces sp. NBC_00386; assembly: GCF_036063235.1. NCBI lineage: Bacteria > Bacillati > Actinomycetota > Actinomycetes > Kitasatosporales > Streptomycetaceae > Streptomyces > Streptomyces sp. NBC_00386. The sequence continues at coordinate 1,641,806 of NZ_CP107950.1, read as the reverse complement.
CGGACCGCACCTGCACTTCGAGATCCGCACCACGCCGGACTACGGCTCCGACATCGACCCGGTCGCGTACCTGCGCTCGCACGGTGTCGCCGTGGGCTGACCCCCCCGCCTCCTGCTCCTGACGGCAGGAAGATCTCCGAAGGCCGGACCCCACGATCCCCTGGGTCCGGCCTTCGGTGTGCCCGCGGCAACGGCCTCTGGGCGATCGCTGCTTCAACATCCTTGACGCGAGCCCTATTCCAGAGTTGACCAATGCTTGGCGAGTGGCTTATCTCACCGGCCGTCAACCCTTCCCTACGGTCGCGTAGCTCACATCAAAAGGTGAATCATGCTCCATGTGGCAGACGATTCGAAGAGTGACAACAGATCAGTGATCGGGTCGTACGTGGCGGTGGGGGACAGCTTCACCGAGGGCGTCGGCGACCCTGGGCCCGACGGAGCGTTCGTCGGCTGGGCGGACCGGTTCGCGGTACTTCTCGCGGACCGCAGGCCCGAAGGCGATTTCGGCTACACCAACCTCGCCGTGCGCGGCAAACTGCTCGACCAGATCGTCGAGTCCCAGCTCCAGAGGGCCAAGGAACTCGGCCCGGACCTGGTGTCGTTCTGCGCCGGCGGCAACGACATCATCCGCCCCGGCACCGACCCCGACGAGGTCGCGGAACGCTTCGAGCGCGCGATCATCGACCTCACCTCCGCCGTCGGCACCGTCATGGTGACCACCGGCTTCGACACGCGTGGCGTCCCCGTGCTCAAGCACCTGCGCGGCAAGATCGCCACCTACAACGGACATGTGCGTGCCATCGCGGACCGCTACGGCTGTCCCGTCCTCGACCTCTGGTCCCTGAAGACGATCCAGGACCGCCGGGCCTGGGACGGCGACCGGCTGCACCTCTCTCCCGAGGGGCACACCCGGGTGGCGCTCCGTGCCGGACAGGTACTCGGCCTGGAGGTCCCGGCCGACCCGGACCAGCCCTGGCCGCCCCTCCCGCCGCGCGGCACGCTGGAGATGCGCCGCGACAACATCCAGTGGGCGCGCGAGTACCTCGTCCCGTGGATCGGACGGCGGCTGCGCGGGGAGTCCTCGGGCGATCACGTCGCGGCCAAGGGCGCCCTCTCCCCGGACGACATCAAGATGCGCATCGAGTCGGTCGCCTGAGACGGCACCGGCCCGGTCGGCAGGGCCGGCCGGGCCGGTCGGGACCGGTACACCGGCGCCCGACCGGCCCGGCCCGGTCCCGTTGGCCGCGGCGCCCCGGGCGGGGTGCGGATCAGGAGTACCGGTCGCTCCCGGCGGGATCCGGGACGACCGCCCGCACGGCGGTCCACGCCGGGGAGTGGGCGAAGCGCGGTACGGGGCCGGGACCGGGGACCAGGCCCTAGCGGACCGCCGCCATCAACGCCTCGCGTTCCAGGCCAAGTTCGCGGGCGAGTGCCTCGTCCGCCCATTCCTGGGTCCGCGCCCGTGACACCGCTCCGGAGTACGCCGTCATCTGGACCGCCAGTCCGTCCAGCAGCGCCGTGAGCCTGAGGGCCGCGCTCGTGGGGTCCGGGCAGTGGAACTCGCCGGCGGCCACGCCCTCCGCGATCACCTCGGTCATCGCGGCCTTCCACTGCCGGTCGAGATCACGGGTGACCTCGCGCAGCGCGGGCTCCCGCAGGGCGACCGCCCAGCCCTCGATCCACAGGCGCCAGCCCTTGGCCTGCCCCGTCGGGGCGTACCAGCGCACGGCGGCCCGAAGGCGTCGCAGCGCCGTCGTACGGCGGCCGAGCAGCTTGCGCAGATGGGCGAGGTCGTCCTCGGCGGCGTAGGTGAACGCGGCGGCGACCAGCTTCTCCTTCGTCGAGAAGTGGTACAGCACCAGCGCGTTGCTCACGCCGAGGGTCGAGGCCACGTCGGCGATCCGTACCGCCGCGACGCCTCGCGCCTCGATCTGTTCCACGGCGGCCCGCAACAACTCCTCACGCCGCTCCGCCACGCTCAACCGGACTCTCGCCACGCGGCAACCCTAATCCCTTGCTAACGGCAGTGCTGTAGGAGGTCTCTTCCTTCAGTCTGTTCGAGCAGGATCGCGATGCCTTCGGCAACCCTGGCTCGAGAAGGCCTCTGTGTAGACCGGCGGGCGGTCCTGGTGTTGTGGTGGTGGTGGCGGTCGCGTGGACGTCGGGCGGATGTCTCATGCCTGCCTGGCCTCTGATGCCTCAGCGCAGATCGATAACGCTCGGCGTCTTCGCGCCCGCCGCCACTGCCGACATCTCACTGATTGATCACTCGTTGGTGTTGGTGGTGCGAGCCCATTCCACGGTGACTTCTTGTGATGCCCGAGCCGCTTGAGCTCCTGCATAGACCGAGGCCCGCGGGGTGCGCTGGTGTCACGAACGGCTAGTGAGGTGGCGGACCAGCCTCTGTGCTGAGTCCTGGGATTAGGTCGCTGCGTGGCCCGCTTGCGCTCGTGACCAGCGCAAATGCCTACCTATCGGAAGGGGAGGACCCTTGATTTACTGTGGCATCGACTGGGCAGAACGGACTCACGACGTCGCCCTCGTCAACGAGACTGGCGAATTATTGGCCAAGCGGCACATCACCGACGACGCGGCCGGCTACCAGCTGCTGCTGGACCTGCTCGCCGAATACGGCGACACCGAGGAGAACCCGATCCCGGTGGCCATCGAGACGTCCCGGGGCCTGCTGGTGGCAGTGCTGCGGACGGGCAAGCGGAAAGTGTTCGCGATCAACCCGATGGCCGCCGCCCGCTACCGTGACCGGCACAGCGTCTCCCGCAAGAAGTCCGACCCCGGTGACGCTCTGGTCCTGGCGAACATCCTGCGCACCGACATACACGCCCACCGGCCGCTGCCCGACGACAGCGACCTGGGCCGCGCCATCGCAGTCCTCGCCCGAGCCCAGCAGGATGCGACCTGGAACCGGCAGCAGATCTCCAACCAGCTCCGCTCCCTGCTGCGCGAGTACTATCCGGCCGCCCTGGACGCCTTCGCCACCTGGACCAATGGTCTGTGCCGGCCCGAGGCACGCGAGGTCCTCAAGACCGCCCCGACGCCCACAAGGGCCGTCAAGCTAAGCCGCGCGCAGATCCAGGCTGCGCTCAAGCGGGCCGGCCGCAAACGCGGCATCGAGGCTGAGGCCGACCGCCTCCGCGAGATCTTCCGCGCCGACTGGGCCCACCAGCCGCTCCTGGTCGAGGACGCGCTCGGCAAGCAGATGCTCGCCCTCCTGGTCCAGCTGGAAGCCGCCTGCACCGCCGCCGACGACCTCGCCGCAGCGGTCGAAGAGGCGTTCCCCCGACACCCGGACGCCGAAGTGCTGCTGAGCTTCCCCGGGCTCGGCATTCAGTTGGCCGCCCGGATCCTGGCTGAGATCGGGGACGACCACACCCGCTTCGCCGACGCCCGAGGCTTGAAGGCATACGCCGGTGCCTCGCCCATCACCCGCGCGTCCGGCAAGAAGTCCAGCATCACCCGACGCTGGGTGAAGAACGACCGCCTCAACCACGCCGGCTACCTCTGGGCCTTCGCTTCCCTGCGGCCATCGGCCGGAGCCAACGCCCACTACCGGCGCCGTCGCGAGACCGGAGACTGGCACGCGGCCGCGCAGAGAAACCTCTTCAACCGCATGCTCGGCCAGCTCTACCACTGCCTCCAGGACCACGAGTTGTTCGATGAACAGACCGCCTTCCCCACGGAGCTGACCGCCGCGGCTTGACGGCATAGCAACGTGAGGTGTCTACACAGCCCTTTCGGCGGAAGCCCCGACAGGAGCGGAGGCGGCCCGGGCCGGCTCCGGCCGGCCCCGCCCGCCGTCGGCCGACGAGCTCTCCTCCCGGCAGGGAATCGCCGCCCCCGGCCCGGCGCCGCGTTCCTCAGCGGTACCAGCCGAACCGCTCCGCGATGACCGGCAGCCGGTCGGTGACGATGGCGTGGGCGGCGGCCCGCGGGGTCGTGCCGTCGGCCTCCGCGCGCGCGAGCGTCCGGTCGATCAGGGCGCGCATGGAGCGCCGGGTGTGGGCGAACGCCTCGTCCGCGTCGGCGCCGATGTCGCCGAACAGGGTCCACCACCACCATGCGTTCGTACCGGAGTTGACCACGACGTCGGGCAGGACGGTGATTCCGCGCGCGGCGAGCGACCGCTCCGCGTCCGCCAGGACGGGCATGTTGGCCGCCTCGACGATCCAACGGGCCTTGATCCTCCGCTGGTTCGCCGTGTCGATCGCGTACGAGACCGCGGCGGGCACCAGGACCTCGACATCGGCGGACAGCCAGGCGTCACCGGGGAGTTCGCGGTCGGCCGGGCGCAGTACCGCGCGGTCGACCGTTCCGTACGCGTCCCGTGCCGCGAGCAGTGCCTCGACGTCGAGGCCGTCCGGGTTGGCGATGGTTCCCTTGATGTCGGCGACGGCCACGATCCGGAGTCCCGCGCGCGCGAGGAAGCGCGCGGTGGCCCCGCCCATGGTGCCGAGCCCCTGCACGGCGACCCGTGTGCCCGCGTACGGTGTCCCGGCCCGGTCCAGCGCGGCGAGCACCGACTCGGCGACACCGCAGCCGCCGACCAGTTCGTCGAGACCGATGCCGTCCACCTCGACCGCGAAGGCGTCCGCGAGCCGCTTCCGGGCCGCCGCCTCGTCGTCGAGCAGCGGGTACACGGCCTGGATGGACGAGACGAGGCCGGCCTCCGCGGCGGCCCGGTCGACCAGGTCCTGGCTGAGCCCGAGATCCTCACCGGTGGTCCAGAAGGCCTCGATGTAGGGACGCATGGCGCGCAGATAGCGCACCAGCAGGCCGTACGCCGCCGGGTCCTGGGGATCGCAGTCGATCCCGCCCTTGGCGCCGCCCAGCGGGATGTACCGGCCCTCCGGGTTGTAGTGCAGGGCCTCTTTCATGGTCATGCCGCGGGCGAGCCCGGAGACCTCCTCCAGCGTGCAGCCGGGCCGCATCCGCAGACCGCCGCTGGAGACACCCCGCACGAGCCGGTCGACGACGAGGAATCCCTGACGGCCGGTGACATGGTCCGTCCAGGTGAGCATCATCAGGGGGGCGGCGGTCATGGGGTCTCCTCGGGGACGGCGATCAGGGTGGGGCCGGGGGTGCGCAGCGCCTCGGCGAGCGCGGTGCTCAGCTCGTCCGGGCCGTATGCGTGCGTGCCCTGCCCTCCGTAGGCGCGGGCCAGGGCGGGCAGGTCGACCGGAGCGAGGTCGACGGCCGTGGGGGTGTCGCCCCGGGCGGCCATCTCGTCGCGGATCTCCCCGTAGCCGCCGTTGTCGAACACCACGACGGGCAGCGGGAGGCTGAGCTGTACCGCGGTCGCCAGTTCCTGCACGGTGAACTGGAGGCCGCCGTCGCCGCTGAGTGCCACGACCTCGCGGCCGGGGCACGCCGCCTTGGCTCCGATCGCCGCGGGCAGAGCGTAGCCGAGCGTGCCGTAGCCGGTCGGGTGAAGATAGCGGCCCGCGGGGCCGAGCGGGAGGTGGGGGAGTGCTCCGTAGTAGCAGCACCGGGCGCTGTCCGAGGTGATCACGGCGTCGTCGGCGAGTACGGAACGGACGGCGCGCAGGTAGGGGATCCAGCGGGCGTCGCGTCCGGCGGTCTCGGCGTTCCGCGCGGCCCGCAGGGCCGCCGCCCGCCGGACGGGGTCCTCGACGGGCACGCGCGCGTGCCCGTCGTCGCCGCCGGATCGCTCGACTGCGGCGAGCAGGGCCGTCAGGGAGAGCCGCGCGTCGCCGACGACGGCGAAGTCCGCGGCGAGCCCCGCGTACATCTGGTCCGGGTCCAAATCCACGCGGATCAGCGCGCCGTTCAGGGCGGGCGGCGCGGACCAGAAGTCGGACTCGGCGAGCTCGGTGCCCACGGCGAGCACGGCGTCGCGTTCCGCGAGCCAGTTCCGGACCGCGGGGCTGTGCAGCGACACGCCGACGGCCAGCGGATGGGTCTCCGGGACGATCCCCTTGCCGTTGGCCGTGGTCAGGACGGGAGCGCCGAGCCTCTCGGCGAGGGCCAGGCCCGGGACGGCCGCCCCGCGCGCTCCGCCGCCGAGCACGAGCGCCGGACGGCGGGCCTCGCGCAGCGCCCCGGCGGCCCGCTCCACGGCGAGGGGCGCCGGGGCGAGCGGAACGACGGGAGGGGTGACGCGTACGGGGCCGGTCTCCTCGGCGGCCTCCAGCAGATCGAGGGGGATCTCGATGTGCGCGGGGCGCGGCCGGCCGGTACGGAACAGGGTGAAGGCGCGGGCCACCGCCGCGTCGATCTCGGCGACCGAGGACACGCGGTGGCTGAACGCGGCCACGCCCCGAAGGGCCTCCGTCTGACTGCGCGTCTCGTGCAGCAGGCCGGTCGCGAGCCGGGGGTGGCGCAGGGGCATCCCGGGGGAGACGACGAGCAGCGGCACGCTGTCCGAGTAGGCCTGGCCGACGGCCGCCGCCGCGTTCAGCAGGGCGGGTCCGCTCGTGGTGATCACGACACCGGGACGCCCGGTCGCGCGCGCGTAGCCGTCGGCGGCGTATCCGGCGCCCTGTTCGTGGCGCGTCAGGACGTGCCGGACGCCGTACGCGGACAGATGGCGGTAGATCTCCAGGTTGTGCGTGCCGGGAATGCCGAAGGCCCGGGTCACGGCGTGTGCGGACAGGGCCCGGACGAGGGCTTCGCCGCCGGTGAGCGTCTCACCCATCACAGGCTCCGTACGGCGTACGGGGCGCCCTCGGCCGTGGCCGCTTCGGCGGGGAGGTCGGACACGGTGTCTCCAGACGTGGACGGGTCGGCGTGGTCCTCGCGTCATGGGTACGAGGACCTGTCTACTGAATCGTGAGTCAGTATCGAAACGAGTGCCGGGTCATGTCAACGCACGGGGTCGACGGCGCCGGGAGACACCGCGACGACCGCGTGCGAGGGGCCGGGCCGGCACCGGGGGCACGGCGGCGCCGGGAAAGACCCCGCCGGAGCGGAAGAAGCGGGGGTGCGGCGGGGTTGAGCAGATACGGACCCGGGGTCACGGACGACGCGTTGTGACCGGGGTGACCCGGCGCTGTCAGAGGCGACGACCATAATGAAAGCCTGACCGACTCCATCTGGAGGTATCCGTGACCGGTTTCCGTACCCTGAGCTCCGGGCTCCGCGCGCTGCGGCCCGCCGCCTTCGGCGCGGATCCGGCTGGTGCGCGCATGCGCCGCATCCGCAATTCGCCGAACTTCGCCGACGGGGTCTTCCAGAACCCGGAGACCGCCCGAACCCGCCCCGACGGCTCGATGGTGGAGTTCGCGAAGGTCTACTTCCGCAGTGAGGAGCGCGCCCACCGCTCCCCGGTCGGGACCGTGCCGGTGCACGCGACGACGCTCGCCGACCTGGCCAGGCCCGCCGCGACCGGGCTGCGGCTCACCTGGATGGGGCACTCCAGCGTCCTCGCAGAGATCGACGGCCACCGCGTGCTGTTCGACCCGGTCTGGGGAGAGCGCTGTTCCCCGTTCGCCTTCGCCGGCCCCAAGCGGCTGCACCCGGTTCCCCTGCCGCTCGCCGCGCTCGGCCCGGTCGACGTCGTGGTGATCTCGCACGACCACTACGACCACCTGGACATGCCCACGATCAAGGCGCTGGGCGGCACGGACACGGTGTTCGCCGTGCCGCTCGGTGTCGGTGCCCATCTGGAGCACTGGGGCGTCCCGGCCGACCGGATCCGCGAGCTGGACTGGCACGAGTCGACCAGGGTCGGCGGGATCACCCTGACGGCGACGCCGGCGCGCCATTTCTGCGGGCGCGGCCTGCGCAACACCCAGCACACCCTCTGGGCCTCCTGGGTCGCCGAGGGCGACGAGCACCGGATCTACCACAGCGGCGACACCGGCTACTTCCAGGGCTTCAAGGACATCGGCGCCGCCCACGGCCCGTTCGACGCCACGATGATCCAAATCGGTGCATACAGTGACTTCTGGCCCGATATTCACATGACGCCCCAGGAGGGGATGCGCTCTCACCTGGACCTCCAGGGCGGACAGCCCTCCGGAGTGATGCTGCCGATCCACTGGGGGACGTTCAACCTCTCCACCCACGCCTGGAGCGACCCGGGCGAGGGCACGCTGGCCGCCGCACGTGCGGCCGGGGCGCGTGTCGCGCTGCCCCGTCCCGGAGAGCCCTTCGAGCCGACCGCCGAGACCGTCCCCTCCGAGCCGTGGTGGCGCGGTGTGGCGCGTGCGCCGAAGGGCGGCTGGCCGGTCGTCGAGGAGACCGTCGCCGATACACCGGGTGACATCGCCGACGGCTCGGCAGAAGGCACCGGAGAGCCCGAAACGGTGTCCGCGGGCTGATCCACCGATCTGCGGCGAGGGCCGGGGAGCGCCATGCTCCCCGGCCCTCGCTGTTTGCTTGCGACCGCTTCTGACCAGCTCTGATCGGATCAGGAGCCCGGCGCGAACGTGTGTCCGACGGGGTTATCGGTCAGCCGTGCGATGCCTCATACCAGAGCGGGACGCTACCCAGGGGACTTTGTCAACAGCCCACCGCACCTGATGTGTTGGCGACTACTGTCAGTTGCCGACGGGCGACGCAGGGCCGATTTTTGAGGCTCTCTCGACCGGCACCGCGATGGGGGCACGCCCGAGTCGCGGAACCGCGGGAGCTCCACGCCCCCGACGCATCCAGTACGAGGACGCCGATGTCTCACCTTCGCGCACCGGCCGCACGCGCAGACCGCCGTGAGGGCGGTCGGCACGGCCGACCGGCCGCCCGCGCCACCCTCGCGCCGCCCGAGACGCACCTGCGGCCCCAGCTGCTGCGCCTCGCGGTCCTGCCGCCGACCGCCGTGGCGTTGAGCGCGTGCGCCGCCGTCCTGTTCACCGTCCGCTCCACCGGCGCCCGCCCCGGCCCCGTCCTGTGGGCCGTCCTCGCCGGAGCGGCCGGTGTGGCCCTGGCCGGCATTCTGATCGCCGCCGTGGCCGCCGACCGCGCCGCCGCGTCCGTACGGGAGCGCATAGGAGCCCTGCGCCGCACGAGCGCCCGCACCGAGACCGAACTGCGCGACGTCGTCGAGGGACTGCGCCGCGGCGAGGACCCGCCCGCGCGCAGGAAGCGCCGCCGCCCGCCCGCGGACGCCGACGACTTCGAGCTGCTCGCCGCCGACCTCTCCCGTGCCCACGAGGGCGCCGTCGCGGCCGTCGTGCAGGCCGCGCAGCTCTCCAGCCGGACGGGCGACGACCAGAAGGTCGAGGTGTTCGTCAATCTGGCCCGGCGCCTTCAGTCCCTCGTGCACCGCGAGATCTCCATTCTCGACGAGCTGGAGAACGAGATCGAGGACCCGGACCTCCTCAAAGGGCTCTTCCACGTCGACCACCTGGCCACCCGCATCCGGCGTCACGCCGAGAACCTGGCCGTGCTCGGCGGTGCCGTCTCGCGTCGGCAGTGGAGCAACCCCGTCTCCATGACCGAGGTGCTGCGCTCCGCGATCGCCGAGGTCGAGCAGTACTCGCGGGTCAAGCTGGTGCCCCCGATCGACGGCACCCTGCGCGGCCACGCGGTCGCCGACGTCATCCACCTGCTCGCCGAACTCGTCGAGAACGCCACCCTGTTCTCCGCCCCGCACACCCAGGTGCTGCTGCGCGTCGACCTCGTCACCTCGGGACTGGCCATCGAGGTGGAGGACCGCGGACTCGGCATGCAGGCGGCCGAACAGGACCGGATGAACGCCCTGCTCGCCGACCCCGACCAGGTCAATGTCGCCGGCCTGCTCCAGGACGGGCGCATCGGCCTGTTCGTGGTCTCGCAGCTCGCCCGCCGGCACGGCATCCACGTACGGCTCCAGAACAACATCTACGGCGGTGTCCAGGCCGTACTCGTGGTCCCGCAGGGCTTGTTGGGCCCGGCGCCGGACGCCGTCGAGGACGCGGGCGCGGTACAGGCGCCGCCGAACGGGACGAACGGGGGGCACCGGCCGGCCCTCGGCCCGGGGTCCGCGCACACGCCGCCGGCACAGGTCCCGGTGCTTCCCGCCGGCCGCCCGGCGACCCCCGTGGCGCCACGGCAGTCGTCACGTGAGCCGTCACGTGAGTTGTCACGTGAGCCGTCACCCGGGTCCTTGCCCGAGCCCGTACGAGGGGACCGGACACCTCCGCGTGGCGCGGACGCGCCGGCCGGTGGGCGCGGTGCCAAGCCGCTCCCGGTGCGCGGCGCCCGTACGGAACGGCCCAATCCGGCCGAGGCCGTACCCGGCATCCGTCCCGAGGACAGGCTCACCGCCGCGGAGAGCGCGGCCGCGCCGCCCACACCGCGCACCGGCGTCGTCCGCGGCACCATGGGCAAGCCCAGCCTGCCCAAGCGGCGCGCCCAGGAGCACCTCGCTCCGCAACTGCGCGAAGGGCAGGCGCCCCGCCCGGACACGGACCACCTCGTCGGGCACGACCCGGGCCTCATGGCGGCGTTCCAGCGCGGGATCGGGCTCGCGGAGGCCGCCCACGTGGAGCCGGCGGGCCGGGAACGGCCGGAACCGTCCCGGATCCCGTCGCCGACGTGGCCGGCCGCCCCGGCCGTCTTCCCGGACCGGGCGCGCCTGGAGGAACCGGCCGGGGACAGCGCGGGCCGGGCCCGCGGGGACCTGCCCCCGGGCACCACCGCCGACGGCCGCGACCCCCTGGACGTACCCCTGGAGGACGGCACACCGGCGGCCCACCCGGGCAGGGCGCGCGCGACGCACGCGCCGGCACCGCAAGGAGCCCACGACCTCGCGTCCGGCCACGACCGCACCACCCGGCACGACGGGAGCGCACCGGCCGGATGACCACCCCCACAGCACCCACTCCCACCGCTCCCTCAGACCTTCGTACCTCAAGGAGTCGATCCCCCATGGCGAGCGATGCGCCGACCGGTCACGTATCCGATCTCGACTGGCTGATGAGCGGCCTTGTCCAGCGCGTACCCCACACCACGAGCGCGGTACTGCTCTCCAGCGACGGGCTCGTGAAGTCGGTCCACGGCCTCGACCCGGACAGCGCCGACCACATGGCGGCGCTCGCCTGCGGTCTTTACGCCCTCGGACGCAGTGCGGGTGTGCGGTTCGGGGACGGCGGCGAGGTGCGCCAGGTCGTGGTCGAACTCGACTCGACCCTGCTGTTCGTCTCCACGGCCGGCTCCGGCACCTGTCTCGCCGTGCTCGCGGGCCGCGAGGCCGACGCGGCCGTTCTCGGCTACGAGATGGCGATGCTCGTCAAGAGCGTCCGCCCCTATCTGGTCACCGCGCCCCGGCAGCACGCCGTGGAACCCTCCGCGATGAGGTCTTGAGCGTGGCCGCGGCCGGCGACGGGCCCTGGCTCGATGACGCGGCGGGACGCCTGGTGCGCCCCTACACCGTCAGCGACGGCCGGACCCGGCCGAGCACCGCGCTCGACCTCCTCTCCCAGGTCATGGCCACCGGAGCCACACCCCTCGGCTACCTCGGCCCCGAGCACTGCCAGGCGCTCGAACGCTGCCGGGCACCCGTCTCGGTCGCGGAGGTCGCCGCCCATCTGAAGCTGCCGGCGGCGGTCACCAAGGTGCTGCTGTCGGACCTCGTCGACTGCGGGGCGCTGACCACCAAGCCCCCTCAGTTCCACCACAACCCCACTGACCGGTCCCTTCTGGAGGCAGTGCTCGATGGATTACGACGGCAGCTCTGACCTGTTCCCCACCGCGCTGAAGATCTTGGTGGCGGGAGGGTTCGGGGTCGGCAAGACGACGTTCGTCGGCGCGGTGAGCGAGATCGCGCCGCTCAGTACGGAGGAGCTGCTGACCACGGTCAGCGCCTCGACCGACCGGCTCGACGGGATCGAGAACAAGGTCGAGACGACCGTCGCGATGGACTTCGGCCGCATAACCCTGGATCCGGAACATGTGCTCTATCTGTTCGGCACACCCGGGCAGGAGCGGTTCTGGTTCATGTGGGACGAGCTCTCCGACGGCGCGCTCGGGGCGGTGATCCTCGCCGACACCCGGCGCCTGGAGGACTGCTTCGCGGCCGTCGACTTCTTCGAACAGCGCGGTCTCGCGTTCATCGTCGCGGTCAACGAGTTCGACGGCTCGTACCGCTACGACCCGGCCGAGGTGCGCGCGGCCATCGACCTCGACCCCGAGATCCCCGTCGTCTGCTGCGACGCCCGGATCTCCAGCTCCGGGGTGCAGACCCTGCTCACCCTGGTCCGGCACCTCCTGGCCCACGCGCCCGCCCACACCCCGAGCCATGGAGCCCGTACATGAGTCACGACCCGCCCCGGCCGGCCGGTCGCCTGCTGCTGACACCGCAGGACAAGGACGCCCCGGCCCGGGTGCGACGGCTGCGCAGACTGGGCCTCGGGGAGCGCTCCGAGCCCGCCTTCGACGCCTTCGCGGACCATCTCGCGCGGGTCGCCGCGGCGCCGTACTCGATGGTCAACTTCATCGACGAGCGACAGCAGTTCTTCGCGGGCCTGCACACCCCGGACGGCGGCGCCAGGGGCGCCCGGCTCATGGCCGGTGTGGACGGGAACGAGCTCGAACTGGGCCGCTACATGGCCCGGGACCACGGCTTCTGCCCTCATGTGGTGGTGCGCCGCAAGGCGCTCGTCCTGGAGGACGTCTGCGACTACCCGCGCTTCGCCGGAAACCCGGTCGTCGACGAGTTCGGTGTCCGCTCCTACCTCGGAGCCCCGCTGCTCGACCGCAGCGGCATCGCCCTCGGCACCATCTGTGTCGTGGACATCGAGCCGCGCCCCTGGGGAAGGGCGGGCCTGGAGACGATCAAGGCGATGGCGGCCGAGCTGGCCGGGCAGCTCGAACGGCGGGACGAGGTTCACGGGATCTGACGACGCGCCGGGGCGCGGGTCCGGCCTTGTCGGCAGCCCGGGACCCATCCTGTGACGTATGCCGGGACCCATCCCTGATGTATGTGATGAGCCCCCATGGAACGGGGGTGACGCATGTCCACGTAGTCATGCCTGATGTCACCGTCCCCCACGACGCCTCCTCGCCGCACCGGTCCGCTCCGGCGGCCGGGCGACCGGCCCCGGGACGGGCCGGGAGAACGCGGGCGTGAAGGAAAGCTGGGGCCGCGCTTAAGAAATCCTCGATGGACCCAGGGTGCCGTCGTACGGCAGATTCCTGGGTGAATTCACCCCTCTCCCCGGTGCGGGTCCGCTTCGGCGTGCCCTTTCCCGGGACCTCACGCACAGGAGCCGCACGAGTGAAGGCGCTGGTCAAGGAGAAGGCGGAGCCCGGACTCTGGCTCAAGGACGTCCCGGAGCCGCAGGCGGGCCCCGGTGACGTACTGATCAAGGTTCTCAGGACCGGGATCTGCGGCACCGACCTGCACATCCGCAACTGGGACGGCTGGGCGCAGCAGACCATCAGCACGCCCCTCGTGCTCGGCCACGAGTTCGTCGGCGAGGTCGTCGAGACCGGCCGCGACGTCAGCGACATCAACGTCGGCGACCGCGTCAGCGGAGAGGGCCACCTGGTCTGCGGCAAGTGCCGCAATTGTCTCGCCGGACGCCGTCACCTCTGCCGTGCCACCGTCGGCCTGGGCGTCGGCCGTGACGGCGCGTTCGCCGAGTACGTCGTGCTGCCCGCCACCAACGTGTGGGTCCACCGTGTCCCGGTCGACCTCGACGTCGCCGCGATCTTCGACCCGTTCGGCAACGCCGTCCACACCGCGCTGTCCTTCCCGCTGGTCGGCGAGGACGTCCTGATCACCGGCGCCGGGCCGATCGGCCTGATGGCCGCCGCCGTGGCCCGCCACGCGGGCGCCCGCAACGTCGTCATCACCGACGTCAGCGAGGAGCGCCTGGAACTGGCCCGCAAGATCGGTGTCAGCCTCGCCCTCAACGTCGCGGGCTCGACCATCGCCGACGGACAGCGCACGCTCGGTCTGCGCGAGGGCTTCGACATCGGCCTGGAGATGTCCGGCCGCCCCGAGGCCATGCGCGAGATGATCGCCAACATGACCCACGGCGGTCGGATCGCGATGCTGGGCCTGCCGTCCGAGGAGTTCCCGGTCGACTGGTCCCGGATCGTCACCTCCATGATCACGATCAAGGGCATCTACGGCCGCGAGATGTTCGAGACGTGGTACTCGATGTCGGTCCTCCTGGAGAGCGGCCTCGACCTGATGCCCGTGATCACCGGCCGTTACGGATTCCGGGACTACGAGGAAGCGTTCGACGACGCGGCCGGCGGCCGTGGCGGCAAGGTCATTCTCGACTGGACCCTCTGAGGACTCTAAGGAACTGATGATGTTCGACTCCGTGCGCGACGACCTCCGCACCACCCTCGACGAGATCCGCGCCGCCGGGCTGCACAAGCCCGAGCGGGTCATCGGCACCCCGCAGTCCGCGACCGTCAGTGTCACCTCGGGCGGCCGCCCCGGTGAGGTCCTCAACTTCTGCGCGAACAACTACCTCGGCCTGGCCGACCACCCCGAGGTCGTCGCCGCCGCCCACGAAGCGCTCGACCGCTGGGGCTACGGCATGGCCTCCGTGCGCTTCATCTGCGGTACGCAGGAGGTGCACAAGGAGCTGGAGGCGCGGCTGTCCGCGTTCCTCGGCCAGGAGGACACGATCCTCTACTCCTCCTGCTTCGACGCCAACGGTGGTGTCTTCGAGACCCTCCTCGGCGCCGAGGACGCGGTCATCTCCGACGCCCTCAACCACGCCTCGATCATCGACGGCATCCGGCTGTCCAAGGCGCGCCGCTTCCGGTACGCCAACCGTGACATGGCCGACCTGGAGGCCCAGCTCAAGGAGGCCTCCGACGCGCGCCGCCGCCTGATCGTCACCGACGGCGTCTTCTCGATGGACGGCTATGTCGCCCCCCTGAAGGAGATCTGCGACCTCGCCGACCGCTACGACGCGATGGTCATGGTCGACGACTCGCACGCCGTGGGCTTCGTCGGCCCCGGCGGCCGCGGCACCCCCGAGCTGCACGGGGTCATGGACCGCGTCGACATCATCACCGGCACCCTGGGCAAGGCCCTCGGCGGTGCCTCGGGAGGTTATGTCGCCGCCCGCGCCGAGATCGTCGCCCTGCTGCGCCAGCGTTCCCGCCCGTACCTCTTCTCGAACACGCTCGCCCCGGTGATCGCCGCGGCCTCCCTGAAGGTCCTCGACCTGCTGGAGTCCGCCGACGACCTGCGCGTCCGGCTCGCGGAGAACACCGCGCTGTTCCGCTCCCGGATGACCGAGGAGGGCTTCGACATCCTCCCCGGCGACCACGCGATCGCCCCCGTCATGATCGGTGACGCCTCCGTCGCCGGCCGGATGGCGGAGCTGCTCCTGGAGCGTGGCGTGTACGTGATCGGCTTCTCTTACCCGGTCGTCCCGCAGGACAAGGCCCGTATCCGCGTACAGCTGTCCGCGGGGCACTCCACCGAGGACGTGAACCGGGCCGTGGACGCCTTCGTGGCGGCGCGGGCCGAACTCGACGCCTGACGGCGTCCGCGCCCCTCGCGTCCGGGGCGCACCCCGGTCCGATGGCCGGAAAAGGCGTGTGACCTGAGAGAATCGGTCGCATGATCGAAGCGCGGCGGCTCCACATCCTCCGTGCGGTGGCCGACCACCGCACGGTGACGGCGGCGGCCGCCGCGCTGTATCTCACGCCCTCGGCGGTCTCGCAGCAGCTGACCGCCCTGGAGCAGGAGACGGGCCACCGGCTCGTCGAGCGCGGCGCCAAGGGCGTACGGCTGACCCCCGCCGGCGAGATCCTGCTCGGCCACACCAACGCCGTGCTGGCTCAACTGGAGCGCGCCGAGGCCGAGTTGGCGGCGTACAGCTCGGGCTCCGCCGGCACGGTCACCGTGGCCTCCTTCGCGACCGGCATCGGCCTGGTCGTGGCCCCCGCCCTGGCCCGCCTAGCCGTCACCTCGCCCGGCATCCTCGTCCGTGTCCAGGACGCCGAGGGCGACGCCAGCCTGCCGATGGTGCTCGACCGGCAGGTCGACATCGCGGTGGCCGTCGAGTACCGCGGCGCCCCGGACGCCGACGACCCGCGCCTGACGCACGTCCCGCTCTACGCCGAACCCTTCGACGCGGTCGTCCCCGTCACCCACCGGCTGGCCGACGCCGAGGAGGTGCCCCTCGCCGAGCTGGCCAAGGACCCCTGGATAGGCCCGTACCCCGGCAATCCCTGCCACGACGTGGTCGTCCTGGCCTGCGAGAACGCCGGGTTCCAGCCGCGGCTCGAACACTCCTCCGACGACTTCCGCGCCGTCGTCGCCCTGGCCTCCGCCGACGCGGGCGTGGCCCTCGTCCCCCGCTCCGCCCTGCGCGGCATGGAGCTCACGGGCGTCGTCGTGCGCCCCGTGGACGGGGTCGCCCCCACCCGCCGCGTCTTCGCCGCCGTACGCCGTGGCGCCGAGGGCCATCCGCTGATCCGTCCCGTCCTGGAGGCGCTGGCGCGAGCCGCGACGGTCGACTGACCCTGTCGCCGATTCCCGAATATGGGATAGCATCCCGAATATGGGAAACGAGGACGATGTCGCCGTCGACGTCCGGCTCGGAGCGCGACTGGCCGAGCTGAGGGCCGAACGGGGCTGGACCCTGGGCGAGCTGGCGGAGCGCAGCGGGATCAGCAGATCGACCCTCTCCCGCGCGGAGCGTGCCGAGATCAGCCCCACGGCCTCCCTCCTGAACCGCCTCTGCCATGTGTACGGGCGGACCATGTCGCACCTGCTCAGCGAGGTCGAACGGGAATCGGCGCTCCTGGTCCGCGCCGCCGACCAGACGGTCTGGACGGACCAGGCCTCCGGATTCGTCCGGCGCTCGGTGTCGCCACCGCACTCGGGACTGCGCGGCGAACTGGTCGAGGGACGGCTCACGGCCGGCGCGGACATCGCGTACGACAGGCCTCCCGTGCCCGGCCTGGAGCAGCACATCTGGGTCCTCGACGGACGGCTCGACGTGACCGCGCAGGACACCGAGCACCGCCTCGGCGCCGGTGACTGCCTCCGGCTGCGTGTCTGGGGGCCGACGCGCTTTCGCTGCCCCGGCCCCGAGGACGTGCGGTACGCGCTGGCGGTGGTGCTGCCGTGATCACCGTCGCACGCCTCACCGCGGCCGAACTCCACGAGGAAGCCGATGAGTTGGCGGGCCTGCTCACCGACACCGTGGACGGCGGCGCCTCGGTCGGATTCCTCGCCCCGCTCGGCCGCGCGGAGGCCGTCGCCTGGTGGCGCGAGCGCGCGGACGCGGTCTCGGCCGGGCACCACGCGGTCTGGGTGGCCCACGTCGGCGGCCGGCTGCTCGGCACCGTCGCCCTCGCCTTCCCGGGCAAGCCCAACAGCCGCCATCGCGCCGAACTCGTCAAGCTGATGGTCCACCGGGACGGACGCGGACAGGGCGTGGGCCGGACGCTCCTGGCGACCGCGGAGACGGCGGCGGTGGCCGAGGGCATCACCCTGCTCCATCTCGACACCGAGACCGGAAGCCCCGCCGAGTCGCTGTACCTGTCGGCGGGCTGGACCCGGATCGGGGCGATACCCGACTACGCGGCGACGCCGTCGGGCGAACTCCACCCGACGACCATCTTCTACAAGCGGCTGGAGGCGCTCGCCGACGGCACCTGACGGGTTCTGAGCCGCGTCGGGGGGCACCGGCCCGTCACCTCGTGGAGCGGGACCACCGGTTCCCGGTGGCGCCGCCCGTTCCACCGCTGACGTCGTGCTTCACCGCGTCGATGTCAGTGGCATTGACTACCGTGCGTCTCATGCCGGATGCAGACGACGTACGCCGTATCGCCCTTTCCCTGCCGGACACGACGGAGAAGATCGCCTGGGGCATGCCCACGTTCCGGGTCGCGGGAAAGATGTTCGCCACCCTGCCCGAGGCGGAGACCTCCATCGCCGTGCGCTGTCCGAAGGAGGAGCGCGACGAACTGGTCCTGGCCGAGCCGGGGAAGTTCTGGGTCGCCGACCACGAGGCCGGCTTCGCCTGGGTCCGGGCCCGGCTCGCCGCCCTGGAGGACGACGGTGAACTCCACGCCATCCTCGCCGACTCGTGGCGTCAGGCGGCCCCGCCCCGACTCATCGACGCCCACCCCGAGTTGGGCCTGCCGTCCGCCGACTGAAACGGCCTCTGCGCCGGCGGTGCCCCGTGGCATGATCCGAATCGGGAGTGATCCGCCGACGGACGCGATCCGCAAGCGGCAACGAAGTGCGGGACGGGCGGCTTCGTGGGGGAGCCGTCGGGCCAGGGGGAGGGGCGCGAGCGGGATGGCCATGACGTCATCGGACGGGGAGCCACGGGACAGGGAGCCACAGGACGGGAAGCGGTCCGGAGCGTCGGGCTCGGTCCGGTCCGGGGCCGGCCTCCTCGACGACCGGCGGCCCCGGCCCGTCTGGTCGCGGGACTTCGCCCTGTTCTTCGTCGCGCGGGCCCTCGCCCGGCTCGGGGAGACCATGCTCCCGGTGGCGCTCGCCGCGGGACTGCTGCGGTACGGGTACGGAGTCGGCGCCGTCGGCCTCGCCATGGCAGCCTCCGCCGCACCCTTCGCCGCCCTGGTCGTGTTCGGCGGAGTGATCGCCGACCGGTTCAGCACCCGCAGACTGATGATCGGCGCCGACCTCGTACGGCTCGTCGCCCAGTCGATCGCCGCCGCCCTCTTCTTCGCCGGCCATGTGGTCCTCTGGCAGGTCTGTGTGATCGGCGCGGTCAACGGCGTGGCCGGCGCCGTCTTCCAGCCCGGCGTCGCCAGCACCGTTCCGCGGCTGGCCTCCGACATCCAGGGAGCCAACGGCGCCATCCGGATCGCCGAGTCCGCCGCCCAGCTCGCCGGCCCCGCCCTGGCGGGTCTGCTGGTCGCGTTCGCCTCCGCCGGAGGGGTCTTCGTGGCCCACGCCGGAACCTACGCGCTGAGCGCCCTGTGCCTGCTGCTGCTCCGCCTGCCCGCGGCCGCCCCCGCGAGCAGGACCCACGGCGGCGGCTTCAGGGCCGACCTCGCCGAAGGATGGCGGGAGTTCAGATCCCGTACGTGGATGTGGGCCGTCATCGTCATCTGGTGCGTCTACATGATTTCCGTCTGGGGCCCGACCGTCCCCCTGGTGGCCACCGAGATGGTGCGCGCGCACGGCCCGCGCGCCTACGGCCTGATCAACTCCGCCCTCGGCGCGGGCACGGTCGTCGGCGGGCTCGTCGCCCTGCGCCTGCGTCCGCGCCGCATGCTGCGCGCCGGTTCCCTCGCCCTCCTGGCCTTCGCCTGCTTCCCCGCGTCCGTAGGGGCGGGGTTCGGCGTGGCGGCCGTCTCGGCGTGCGCGATGATCGCCGGAGCGGGTACCTCGTTCTGGGGCGTGATGTGGGCGACCAGTGTGCAGACACAGGTCGCCCCCGACGTCCTCAACCGCATCCACGCCTACGACGTCGCGGGCTCCCTGGCGATGATGCCCGTCGGCCAGGCGCTCGCGGGGCCCGCCGCCGCGGCCCTCGGCGCAGACAACGTCCTGCTCGTGGCGGGCGTCATGTCCCTCGTCGTCTGCGCGGCCCTGCTCTCGGTGCCCGCGGTACGCGACCTGGTACGGGTCGACGGCCCCGTGTCCCGGTCACCGAACGGCACCCCGGTACCGCTCGAACACGCCGTTCGGCCGTCCGGCCCGCACAAAACGGGTGCGCGACCACCGGTGTGAGTGCGGTATTGTTTCCGTGCGCGTCCAGCCAGGGGAAATCCCAGGTCAGACGGGTATCGGGACGTGGCGCAGCTTGGTAGCGCACTTGACTGGGGGTCAAGGGGTCGCAGGTTCAAATCCTGTCGTCCCGACTGGAGACAGTCGTGAAAGAGGGCCGGTTTCGGAGATATCCGAGACCGGCCTTTGATCATTTTTGGGGACCGGTCGGGGACCGGCGTGCTTGACCGGGGTCGGCGGGTCACGACGATCGGGCTCGGCAGCGAGCGTGGTGCGCGGAGCACGCTGAAGTGTGCGGAAAACGCCGCTCCGACGGCCGTGATCTTGTGTGCGTCCGGGTGTAGGTAGCCCTGGGTGGTGATCAGTGGTGTGATGCGGGCAGGGGCGCGGACGCGTCGGCCCGGGTGCTGCGGTGCTCGTGCCGCGCTTCGGGCCGCTGCCGCCGCTCTCGCTGTCACGGCGGGTGCGGACCGGAGTGACGAACCGAGATCACCGAGCGGCCGTCGGTACACCACTCCGGCGGACATGACCCATGAGGCGGCTTCCGCCGCGGCAGAGGGTCTGGACGGTGGCATCGAGTCCTCGGCCTGCCTGGGCCGTCACCGTCGGATCATCGAACGCACGGTACTGGACGTGTGGATTCCCGTCAGCCCTCGACAGGCAGCGCGCCCACGAACGCTGCGAGGTCGGATGCTGTGGGTGGAGTCTGCCCGTGCAGAAACCGTCGGTAATGGTCGGCGACCAAGCGACGCAGGTCAGCCTCGGCCGGTTCGTCACTCGCGAGTTCGAGGGTGACCGTACGAGGCTCACCTGTCATGCGCAACGGCCTGGCCAGAGCGTCGAATCCGCAAGCGTACTCATCAGGCATCTCCCACCATGCCTCAGCGAACGCTCGGTCCTTGAGGACGTACATGTGGAACTCGTCATCGAAGATGATCACGGGACCGATCGGCGTAGTCACGCCTGGAGTATGGCGCACACGGTAAACCGGATCTACTTCGAGCGAGCAGGAACTCCACACTGGTCGCGCCAAATTGAGATGGCGTCATGGAGACGGCGGCCCCCTCATCACAGAGGAAGCGGCCTTGTCGTACCCGGCCACCGTCGTGCGAGGTCGTACGAGGTCGGACAAGGCCACACCCGGTTGCCCGCGTTCGCCGGCTCCCCTCCGGTCGAGGGCGTACGGCTGTCCGGGACGGGCCGGTGGCCGGGAAAAACCCTTGGACCGTGTGGCCATCGTCGCGGGATTATGTAACTTCTTGCCTGCCCATATCCGGACATCGACGCCTTGGGGAACCGGGGTGGAGTGAACCACGGACGGCGCGGCGGGCAGCCGTACGACGACACAGGGCTGTGATGGCATCTCCTGAATCGCGCAAGGCCTTACCGGGCAAGGGCCCGGTCCTCCTCGCACTTCGCTACTACGGAAGGGAGCTTCGCAGGCTCCGGCGGCTGACCGTGCCGGGCATGCTGCTGCCGGCGCTGGGCAACATCGGCATCAGCTACGTCGCGCCGCTCATCGTCGCGAAACTCGTCGGCCGTATCGCCGAGGGCGACAGCGGTGTCTCCGCCGGTGACGCCCTGCCGTACGTCCTCGCCTTCGGCGGCGTCCTGCTCCTCGCGGAAGCGTTCTGGCGCCTCGGTCTGCACTGCCTGAACCGGCTGGACGCTCTCGGCATCGAGCAGCTGTACGTGATCGGCATGGACGAACTGTTCGCCAAGGACGCCTCGTTCTTCCACGACAACTTCGCCGGCTCGCTGACCAAGCGGGTGCTGAGCTTCGCCTCCCGCTTCGAGGAGTTCGTCGACACGATGACGTTCCAGGTCGTGGGCAGCCTCGTGCCGCTCCTCTTCGGATCGGTGGTGCTGTGGCGCTACGAACCGCTGCTCGTCGTCGGACTTCTGGTGATGATCGCCGTGACCGGGGTGTGCGCGGTGCCGCTCATCCGCCGCCGTCAGGCACTCGTCGACGAGCGTGAGGAGGCGATCGCCCGGGTCTCGGGCCATGTCGCCGACAGTCTGATGAACA
Source organism: Streptomyces sp. NBC_00386 (assembly GCF_036063235.1). NCBI lineage: Bacteria > Bacillati > Actinomycetota > Actinomycetes > Kitasatosporales > Streptomycetaceae > Streptomyces > Streptomyces sp. NBC_00386. The sequence goes on along the minus strand of NZ_CP107950.1, from coordinate 1,620,180 downwards.
TGGACACCGTGCGGGCCTTCGCCGCCGAGGAGCGCGAGGCGGCGGAGCACCGCTCCCGGGTCGCGCTGTCGCGGCGGCTGACCCTGCGGTCGTGGGACTACGGCAACCTGCGCATCGACACGTTCGTCGCGCCGATGTCCGTCCTGACCAACGCGCTCGGCCTGCTGCTCGCGATCACGCTCGGCGGGGGAGGGCACGGCGTGGAGGCGGTGGTCGTCGCCTTCACGTACTACGCGAACGCGACCCGGATCATGTTCGAGTTCAACCAGATCTACCGGCGTCTGGAGAGCTCGATGACGGAGGCCGCCCAGTTCACCGAACTGCTGATGTCACCGCCGACCGTGCTCGACCCGGTCGTTCCGGAGCCTCTGCGGGCCGGTGACGCCGATGTCCGCTTCGAACAGGTGACCTTCACCCACGGCGGCGCCGAGCCGCTGTTCACCGGCCTCGAACTGGCCGTTCCCAGCGGAGCGAAGATCGGTCTGGTCGGCAGGTCGGGCGGCGGCAAGACCACGCTCACCCGGCTGCTGCTGCGGATGACGGACATCGAGGGCGGCCGCATCCTGATCGGAGGCCAGGACATCAGCAAGCTGCGTCAGGCCGACCTGCGCAGCCTGATCGCGTACGTGCCGCAGGACCCGGCGATGTTCCACCGCTCGCTGCGGGACAACATCGCCTTCGCCCGTCCGGACGCGACCGAGGAGGAGATCCGCCGCGCGGCCGAGGCGGCACACGTCACGGAGTTCGCCGACGCGCTGCCGGACGGTTTCGCGACCATGGTCGGAGAGCGTGGCATCAAACTGTCGGGCGGCCAGCGCCAGCGGGTCGCCCTCGCCCGCGCGATCCTGCGTGACGCGCCGATCCTGCTGCTCGACGAGGCGACCAGCGCCCTGGACTCCGAGAGCGAGATCCTCGTCCAGTCGGCGCTGTGGCGGCTCATGGAGAGGCGGACGGCGCTGGTGGTGGCGCACCGGCTCAGCACGGTCGCCACCATGGACCGGCTCGTCGTCCTCGACCGAGGGAAGATCGTCGAACAGGGCACCCATCGGGAACTGCTCGCGTCGGAAGGCGCCTACGCGAAGCTGTGGCGCCATCAGTCCGGCGGCTTCATCGACGACAGCCCCGCCTCGGCCGACCAGCGCTGAACGCGGGCCGGACCGGGGCGACGCGGGTCAGGCGGGGGCGTCGTGGTGCAGCGGCACCGTCCACTCCAGGACGGTGCCGCTCGGCTCGTTGGCCGTCAGGGTGCAACGGCCGCCCAGCTGCTCGGCGCGGGTGCCGATGTTGCCGAGACCACTGCGGCGGGTGTCGCCGGGGCCGATGCCGCGGCCGTCGTCCGCCACCCGCAGCCGCAGTGTCGTGGCGGTGGCCTCGGCGGTGACCTCCACGGCGGTGGCCCGGGCGTGCCGGGCCACGTTGGACAGGGCCTCGCGCAGCACCGCGACCACGTGTTCCCGCTGCTCGTCGGGCACGTCGGTGTCGAGCAGACCGCTCATGCGCAGGGCGGGGGCGAAGCCCAGTGTCTCGGCCGCGCGGCCCACCTCGGTGACGAGCCGGGTGCGCAGACCGGCGGTGGCGCCGGACCGGTCGCTCTCCCGCAGGGCGTAGATCGTGGAGCGTACGACCTTGATCGTGTCGTCGAGATCGTCCACCACCCGCTGGACGCGTTCGGCCACGTCGGGCCGGTCGGCGAGGCGGTTGAGAACCGACTGGAGGCTGAGCCCGCCGGCGAAGAGCCGCTGGATGGCCAGGTCGTGCAGGTCGCGCGCGATGCGGTCACGGTCGTTGAGGACGAGGAGCTGTTCCGCGTCGCGGCGGTGCTCGGCGATCTCCAGGGCCAGCGCGGCGTGACCCGCGAACCCGGCGATCATCTCGATGGTGGCGTCGGGGAACACGGTGCCGCCCTGCCGGTTCGCGACCTGGAGAACGCCCCGCACCCGCTCCGGGGTGCCGAGCGGAATCACGAACGCCGGGCCGAGGTCGAGGACCGACGCGCTGCCCGTCCCGGTGCGCGGGTCCTCGCTGAGCGACGCACTGACGATTCGCTCGCCGGAGGCGAACACCTTGGCTGCCAGACTCGTCCCGTCCGGCAGGGCCAACCCCCGTACCAGTTCGGCGTCGTGTCCCTCGGCGGACTCGATGACCAGGTCCGTGGTGCCGGTCACCGGCACCGCCAGGGTCACCAGATCCGCGTCGGACAGCTCCCGGACCGTCGCGGTGAACGTGTGCAGGACCTCGACCGGATCGGCGCCCGACAGCAGGGTGCGGGTCAGATCGCTGCTCGCGGCCAGCCAGCGCTCACGGCGCCGGGCGTCGTCGTACAGCCGGGCGTTGTCGATGGCCACACCGGCCGCCGCACCGAGTGTGCGCAGCACCGCCTCGTCCTCGGCGTCGAACTCGGCCCCGCCGTGCTTCTCGGTGAGATACAGGTTGCCGAAGATCTTGTCGCGGACCTGCACGGGGGTGCCGAGGAACGTGGTCATCGGGGGGTGGCCGGGCGGGAAGCCGACGGAGTCCGGGTGGTCGCTCAGCACGGGCAGCCGCAGTGCGTGCGGCTCGCGGATCAGCAGGCCGAGGATGCCTTCTCCCCGGGGGTAGTGGCCGATGCGGGCGATGGTCTCCTCGTCGATGCCCACGGTGATGAACTGCTTGATGCCGCCCTCGTCACCGAGGACGCCGAGCGCCCCGTAGCGGCAGTCGACGAGCTGCACCGCGGATTCCACGATCTGCTGCAGGACCACGTCGAGATCGAGATCGCTGCCGATCGCGAGCACCGCTTCGAGCAGCGTGTGCACCCGGTTCTGGGTGCCGCGCACACGCTGCACCTGCTCCTGGAGGTCCTCCAGCAGGGCGTCCAACCGGAACTGCGGGGCCGGCGGCTCCTCCGGAAGGTGTGCGCTCTGGTCCATATGAGTTCCCCTCACTTACCACCCGTCGAAGCCATGATGCCCGACCGCCCGTGCCCGTGGTCGGGCACCTGTGCGGATCGCGTCGACGGCTTCGGGGGAGAAGGGGAGGAATAGCCGCGAAGGGTTCGCAAGACGGCGTGGGCGGCCCGCCGCGGTGATCAGGAGGACGGTCGCCGGATCCGGACGCACACGGGCTCGTGGTCCCCGGCCCTTGCCGCCCCGGACTCGACACCTGTTGTTCCCAAGGGGGTTCACCGGCAACGCCGACCGGGCGGGCGCCGCCGGTGACGAGCGGGTTCCCGGGGGGCCGTCCGTCCGCCGACCGCCCGCGCGTCCCTCAGCGCCCGGGCGGCCGCTCGTGGTCGATCCGCTGCGCGGGATGCCGCACGGCCGGGTGGGTGTCGTCGGCGCGGAAGGCCAGACGGTTCATGACCCCGACGACACCGTCGACCCGCCACGTCAGCCGGACGGCCTCGAAGATCTCGTCGCGGTGCTCCAGCCGCCCCTCCAGCGTCACCACTCCGTCGCCGACCGAGACGGCCACGGAGTGCGGCGGCAGCGACAGCGCGCGCCCCAGCACCTCGTCGGCGACCTCCCGGCGGATCTCCTCGTCCGTCCGCAGGAAGACCCGCAGCAGGTCGCGCCGGGTCGCGATCCCGATCAGCCGGTCCTCCTCGTCCACCACCGGAAGCCGCTCGACGTGATGACGCTCCATGACCCGGGCGGCATCGGCCACGCGCTGCTCCGGATGCACGGTGATCGCGGGCGTCGACATCAGCTGTTCCACGGTCGTGGCGCGGACGGGCCCGGCGCCGGCGGCCGGCACGTGGCGCGCGGTCCGCTCCGGACGGGGCGACCACGGCAGCGCGCGGCGCAGCGACGGCAGACGCCGGCGCCGCTCCCGGCCGGACCGGGCAGCCTGCAGGCGCAGCAGATCCGTCTCCGAGATCACGCCCACCACCTTGTCGTCGTCGTCCACGACCGGCAGCCCGCTGATCCGGTACCGGTCCAGCAGCCGGGCCACGTCCTTGAAGGACATCTTCCGATGCGCGCCGACGACCTCGCTGGTCATCACCTGCCCGACGATGAGGGTCATCTCGCCATCTCGCTTCCTGCTCGGACGGCTTCCCAGCCTGCCCTCCCGGCGCGCACGGGGGCAGGGGCCGACCGTCCCCGGCCGGGGGCCGGACCGCCCTGGCCGGCAGGTCCAAGGACCCGGCCCCGGACTCTTCGCCCCCGCGCTCCCTAGCGCTTCAGGCCGACCCCGCCGTACAGGGACACCGGCTCGTCGCCGATCGGGGTCTCGTCCTCCGCGAGCCCGGGACGCCAGTCCTTCACCGAGACGACACCGGGCTCGACCAGGTCCAGTCCCTCGAAGAAGCGGCTGACGCCGGCGTGCGAGCGGCCCACCAGGGTGACACCGCCGCGCGCGTACGCCTCGATGCCCTGCCGGACCTCCTCCGGCTCGAAGTCGGCGGTCATCGCGGACAGCGACAGGTAGCTTCCCGGCGCCAGCGCGTCGACCAGGGTCCCGACCAGCTCGTACGCGCCGCCGTCGTCGGCGATGAAGTGCATCAGCGCGATCAGCGACAGGGCCACGGGACGGTCGAGGTCGAGCACGCGTGCAGCCTCGTCGAGGATCTTCAGCGGCTCGCGCACGTCCGCCTGGACGTACTCCGTCATGCCCTCCGGAGTGCCGCGCAGCAGCGCCTCGGCGTGGGCTAGGACGATCGGGTCGTTGTCGACGTACACCACCCGTGCGTCCGGAGCGGAACTCTGGGCGATCTGGTGGAGGTTGGGCTCGGTGGGTATGCCGGTGCCGATGTCCAGGAACTGGCGGATTCCCGCCGTGCGGACGAGGTGCCGGGTGGCCCGTTGCATGAACCAGCGGTTGCTGCGCGCGGCCCGCTTGGCTCCGGGATCACGCGCCGTGATCTGCCGTCCGAGCCGCTCGTCGACCGGATAGTTGTCCTTGCCGCCCAGATACCAGTCGTACACCCGTGCCGGATGCGGCCTGCTGGTGTCGATCCCGTCCGCGGTGGACTCCGTCCCCGTCATACGACAACTCCCCGCTTTCCTGGGTCTGTTCACCCTCGCGGCCTGGGTTCGGCGGGGTGCGCGAGCAGTCTGCCATCCAGGCGAGGGGCGGAGCGGGCGGCCGTCGATCCCCGGCCACCGCCCTGGCCGCCACGACCGCGGAACGATCCCGCACGGGGTCGGGCGTTCGGGGCGGACGGGCGGATACCGGCGGCAGGGCGGATCTTCCCAAGGATCCGCCACGGGGATATAGTCCAAAACTAGCAGTGCTAATTAATGGTTGTGCTCATCAACGTCCGGTGCCCGTCCGCCGGTGTCCGTCAGGAGTCCTGTCGTGCGTCCCGTCCACTTCGCGGCCGCTCGCCGCACGCCCATCGGCAAGCTGCGCGGTGCCCTGTCCTCCGTACGGCCCGACGACCTCGCCGCGGGCGTCATCCGCGCTCTGGTCGCCGAGGTGCCCACACTGGATCCGGCCCGCGTCGACGACGTCTACTGGGGCGCCGCCAACCAGGCCGGCGAGGACAACCGCAATGTCGCCCGGATGGCCGCGCTGCTCGCCGGACTGCCCGACAGCGTGCCCGGCGCCACCGTCAACCGGCTCTGCGCCTCCGGCCTCGAAGCCGTCACGACGGCGGCCCGCGCCATCGCCTCCGGCGAGGCCGACATCGTGCTCGCCGGAGGCTCCGAGTCGATGAGCCGTGCCCCCTTCGTGCTGCCCCGCCCGGACGAGGCACTGCCGCACCGCATCGAGACCGTCGACACCCGGCTCGGCTGGCGGCTGGTCAATCCGGCGATGAAGGACCTGCACGGAGTCCTGTCCATGGGGGAGACCGCGGAGGAGGTCGCCGCGCGGTACGGCGTCTCGCGCGAGCGGCAGGACGCGTTCGCGCTCCGCAGCCACCAGCGTGCCGCGGACGCCCGCAAGAACGGGTACTTCGACGCCGAGCTGCTTACCGTCGAGCGACCCGACGGTGTGGTCGTCGACAGCGACGAATGCGTGCGGGAGGACACCTCGCTCGACAAACTGGCCCGACTCAAGCCGGTGTTCCGCGCCGGCGGCACGGTCACCGCGGGCAACGCCTCGCCGATGAACGACGGCGCCGCGGGTGTGCTGCTCGTCAGCGAGGAGGTCCTGAACGAGCTGGGACTCGAATCGCTCGGACGGTATGTCGCGGGAGCCTCGGCCGGCGTCGATCCCGACGTCATGGGCATCGGCCCGGTACCCGCGACCCGCAAGGCGCTCGGACGCGCCGGCTGGAGCGTCGCCGACATCCAGGAGGCCGAGTTCAATGAGGCGTTCGCCGCCCAGGCCCTCGCCTGCGTGGACGCCCTCGGCATCGACCAGGACCTCGTCAACCCGACCGGCGGCGCCATCGCCCTCGGCCACCCGCTCGGCGCCTCGGGAGCCCGCATCCTCACCACCCTGCTGCACCGCATGCGCCGCACGGGCGCCGAGCGTGGCCTGGCCACGATGTGCGTCGGCGTCGGGCAGGGCACCGCGGTCCTGGTGGAGCGCCACTGACGCCCCGCACCCGGCCGTAGGTTTTGTGCGCGAGGGGCGTCACGGGTCGCCGTACGTCCTCGCGCGCTTGCGCCCGGCCGGTTCCGGGGCGCCGGTACAGCGGCCGGCGGCCCCGGCACACCAGTGACCCGAAAAGAGCCCGGCGGGACCCCCGTCACCTGCACGAGCACCGTGGGCATAGCATCGATCCCCGCATGAACACGATGACGCTCTGGCACATATCCACGGGGGAGTTCGCCGCTCTCGCCGCCGCGGCTCTGCTCGTCGGCTTCTCCAAGACCGCTGTCAGCGGCGCCAACACGGTCAGCCTGGCGGTCTTCGCCGCCGTACTGCCCGCCCGCGCCTCGACGGGCGTCCTGCTGCCCCTGCTGATCGTCGGCGACGTGCTCGCCGTCGCCACCTACCGGCGCCACGCCCACTGGCCGACGCTGTGGCGGCTCTTCCCGGCGGTCGCCGCCGGTGTCGTCCTCGGCACGCTGTTCCTGGTGTGGGCCGACGACGGGGTCGTACGGGCCTCGATCGGCGCGACCCTTCTGCTGATGACCGGGATCACGCTGTGGCGCCGCCGGGCCGCCGTCCAGGACGAGGAACCCGACGCGGTCGTGACCCGCGCGGGCCGCGTCAAGGCGCGTTCCTACGGTGTCCTCGGCGGCTTCACCACCATGGTCGCGAACGCGGGCGGCCCGGTCATGTCGATGTACCTCCTCTCGGCGGGCTTCCGCAAGCTCGGCTTCCTCGGCACCTCCGCCTTCTTCTTCCTGATCGTCAACGTCTCCAAGCTGCCGTTCAGCGCGGGCCTCGGTCTGATCAACGGCCGTTCGCTGCTGCTGGACGCGGCCCTGGCCGTGTTCGTGGTGCCGGGGGCGTTCGTCGGGAAGTGGGCGGTGAAGCGCATCAACCAACTGCTCTTCGAACGCCTGGTGATCGGGGCGACGGTGGTGGGCGGAGTGCAGCTGCTGCTCCGCTGAGCCCGCCTCGCGGGTCCGGTCGGTCCGGTCAGCTTCTGGTGGCCGAGGTCAGTTCCGGTGTGCGGCCCGGCAGACCCTGCGTCAGGTCCTCGACCAGCAGACGCTTGGCGATGGTGTCGACGGCGGCGCGCAGTTCCGTGCCGGACGGGCGGCCGATGTCCTGCTCGACGCGCCCGGCGAGCCATCGGCCCCAGGCCTCGCTGATCACCCGCGCCTCGCGCTCGCCCGCCGCGGTGTGCGAGAACAGCGAGCCGTGCCGGGTCAGATAGCCCTCGTCGACCATGCGCTGGAAGACCGGGACGAGCACCTCGGGAGGCAGATGGCGCCGGGCGGCGATCAGCGCGAGGTTGGCGTGGCCCACCATCCGGGTGAACAGCTCCACCTGCATCACGGCCCAGGCACCCGCCACGTCCAGCCGGGTGTCGGACTCGAAGACGATCCGGCGCGCGGTGTCCATCTCCGTGGTGCCGATGATCTTCGCGACGGAGAACTCCAGCAGCCGCTGGGAGTCCGCGGTGGACGGTGACGCGAAACCCTCGCCCATGTCCGTCGACCCCATGCGCGCGCTGTCGCGCAGTTCCACCTGCTTGAGGAAGAGCGACACGACGAACCCGAGGAGTGCGACCGGGACCGTCCACAGGAACACCGTGTGGATGGTGTCGGCGTACGCGTCGACGATGGGCGCGGCTGCCTCGGGCGGAAGTCTGTGCAGTCCTTCCGGGCTCTGCGCCGCCCTGGCGATGACGGCCGGTCCGGCCGCGCCCGTCTCGGCGGCCGCCCTGACCCCGTCGGCCAGGTTGGGCTTGAGCGCGTTGGTGTAGATCGTGCCGAAGACGGCCGTCCCGAACGAACTCCCCAGCGTACGGAAGAAGGTGACCCCGGACGTCGCGGTGCCGAGGTCGGTGTACTCGACGGTGTTCTGCACGGCGATCGTCAGCACCTGCATGCACAGCCCGATGCCGGTGCCGAGCACGAACATGTACAGGGACTCCAGCCAGGCTCCGGTGCCCGGTCCCATCCGCGACATCAGATACAGCCCGACCGCCATCACCAGGGAGCCGACGATGGGGAAGATCCGGTACTGCCCGGTCTTGCTGACCACGTTGCCGCTGAAGACGGACGCGATGAGCAGCCCCAGGACCATCGGCAGGGTGCGCACGCCGGAGATCGTGGCCGAGTCCCCGTCGACGTACTGCAGATACGTCGGCAGGAACGTCATCGCGCCGAGCATCGCGAACCCCACGATGAAGCTGAGGATCGAGCAGACCGTGAAGACCGGGTTGGAGAACAGCCGCATCGGCAGCATGGGTTCGGGCGCACGCGTCTCCACCAGGCAGAACAGGCCGAGCGCGACCACGCCGCCGACGAAGAGGCCGATGATGGCCGGTGACGTCCAGGCGTACTCGTTGCCGCCCCAACTCGTCGCCAGGATCAGGGCGCTGGCGCCGACCGCGACCAGCGCGATGCCCAGATAGTCGATGACCGGCCGGGTCACCGACTTCACCACGGGGATGGTGCGGGCCGCCGCGATCACCACGACGATCGCGAGGGGCACGTTGATGTAGAACGCCCACCGCCACGACAGATGGTCCGTGAACAGTCCGCCGAGCAGCGGCCCGATGACCGTGGCCACACCGAACACGGCACCGATCGCGCCCTGGTACTTGCCCCGCTCGCGCAGCGGGATGACGTCCGCGATCAGCGCCATGGACGTCACCATCAGACCGCCCGCGCCGATGCCCTGCAACGCCCGCCAGGCGATCAGCAGCGTCATGTTCGTGGCGAGCCCGCACAGGAAGGAACCCGTGATGAAGATGATCGCCGACACCTGGAAGACCACCTTGCGGCCGAACAGGTCGCCGAACTTGCCGACCAGCACGGTCGCCACGGTCTCGGCCAGCAGATACGCGGTCACCACCCACGACATGTGCGCGGCGCCGCCCAGGTCCGACACGATCGTCGGCAGCGCGGTGCCCACGATCGTCTGGTCGAGCGCGGCGAGCAGCATGCCCAGCACGATCGTCGCGAAGACGATGTTGCGGCGGCGGTTGTCCAGCACCGGCGGTCCGGGCGCCCCCGCCGCGGGTGGCGCCGCATCCTCCGTGATCGTCACAATCGCCACCCTCACACCGGTGGGCTCCCCGTGCATGCGGGGCGACCCGCCCGGTGTACGGGCCGGCCGGACGCTCTACCCTCCCGGGTTCCTGCGCAGCAGATAGGTGTCCATGATCCATCCCTTGCGCTCCCGGGCCTCGGCGCGCAACCGCTCGATACGGGGAGCCGCCTCGGCGATCGGACCGGAGGCGAGGATCTCGTCGGGCGTGCCGATGTACGCGCCCCAGTAGATGTCGATGTCCTCGTCCGTGTACTGCCGGAACGTCTGATGGGCGTCGAGCATCACGACCACGTCGTCCACCCCCTCCGGGAAGCCCTCGGCGAGGCGCCGCCCGGTGGTGATCTGCACCGGCCGGGCGACCCGGTTCAGCCCCGTGCGGTGCCGGGCGACGAGCGCCGAGACACTGCTGATCCCGGGCACCACGTCGTACGAGAACGCCACCGCGCCCCGGTCCAGGATCTCCTCCAGGATGCCGAGCGTGCTGTCGTACAGAGCGGGATCGCCCCACACCAGGAACGCGCCGCTCTCGTCCTCGCCCAGTTCCTCGGCGATGAGCTGTTCGTAGATCGCGGCGCGGGCGCTGCGCCAGTCCCCGACGGCCGGCGAGTACGCCGAGCCGCCCGCCGTCCGGTCCCGGTCCGGGTCGCGGGCCTCGACCAGGCGGTACGCCCCCTCGGGTATGTGCGCGTCGAGGATGTCGCGGCGCAACTGGACGAGGTCCGACTTCACCTCGCCCTTGTCCAGGATGAAGAACACGTCCGTGCTCCTCAGCGCCTTGACCGCCTGAAGCGTGAGTTGATCGGGGTCGCCCGCTCCGATGCCGATGACATGAATCTTTCGCACACCGAGAGTCTGCCCCACGCCACTGACAGTGGACGCACCGGCCGGACCCCGGCACCCATGGGCGGGGCGCGCCTTCGTCAGGCGGCCCGGCCGCGCAGCCGTGGCGACACCCGTGCCGGGTCGACCGGTCGGCCGTCGCGTTCCACGACGGCCGCCAACTCCCTTGCCCAGCCGGTGATGTCCGCGAGGTCCAGGCCGTGGGGCCGCGGCCGTCCGGTCGCCGACGTCCACTCCTGGACCCCTCCGGCCCCGCGCCGCAGCAGCCGTGCGCCACCCGTCACGTTGCCTCTGGCCGCGTGGGTGAGCCCCACGGCGAGCTGGGCCAGTCCCCGCCAGAGCCCGCGCTCGTCCGCGGGCCCGGACTTCCAGGCGTCCTCGAAGACCTCGTGCGCGTGGAACGGCCTGCCCGCGTCCAGCAGCGCCTGCGCCTCGGTGACCGTGTCCTCGGGTCGGCGCACGACGCCCTCCGGCGCTCGTTCGACACCGGCCGCGCCGTACGGCAGCGGGCGCCCCAGTCCGTCACGGGGCCGGGCGTTCCGCGCCCGTCCCTCGGCGTCCCGGTCGCGTCCGCCGGCCCGCCGCGTCTCAGATGTCCCGGTCATACGCCGATTGTCGCGCGCCCGCTCCCCCTGCGGAGCAGCCCCCGGCGTGGGGTAAAGTTCTGTTCGCACGATCACGCGGGTCACCGCGGGTGAAGGCACCGGGACGTGGCGCAGCTTGGTAGCGCACTTGACTGGGGGTCAAGGGGTCGCAGGTTCAAATCCTGTCGTCCCGACTTGCTGAAACGCAGGTCGCAGGCCGTTTCCGCCGATGCGGGAACGGCCTTTCCGTTGTTCCGGGATACGGCTGTCCCCTGCTCCGGGGGGCGTGGCTGTCGCCGGATGCGGCCGGCTGCCGCCCATCGAGCCCGGGACTCGACCCCCAGGGTCATCGATGTGACGCAGGTCACTCTCCCGGTGCTTCGGGCCGGGTCTGCGCGATCATGACGCGATGGACGCTCGCTTCCTCGGCATCGCCGAACTGGCCGAAACCCCGTCCGTGGCGGTCGTGGTCGACGTCATGCGTGCCTGCACGGTGGCCGCCTGGGCCTTCGGCCGCGGGGCGGAAAAGATCGTTCTCGCGGAGTCGCTCGCCGAGGCCCTGGCGCTCAAGGCCCGTCACCCGGACTGGGTGGCGCTCAAGGACGGTCCGCCCGCCCCCGGCTTCGACCTCGTCAACTCGCCGGGTCTGCTGCGGTCCGTCGACCTCGGCGGACGGACCGTCGTGCAGAAGACCACGGCGGGGACGGTCGGCGCCCTCGCGGTCAAGGACGCGTCACTGGTGCTGTGCGCCGGCTTCGTGGTGGCGGAGGCGACCGCGCGGATCCTGCGGGCCCGCCGGTGCGACGGCGTCACGTTCGTGGTCACCGGCGAGGACGGCCGCGCCGATGAGGATCTGGCGTGCGCTCAGTACATCGCCGGCAGGGCGGCCGGGGCCGGTACCGACGCGGCCGGGTTCCTCCGCCGTGCCGGCGGGTCCCGCGCCGCCGAAGAGCTGGCGACGGGTGTGCGCCAGGGCGTCCATCCCGATGACGTCGCACTCTGCCTCGAGCTCGACCGGTTCCCGTTCGCCATGGTGGCGGCCTTGGAGGATCCGCTCATGGTCCTGCGGCCCTGCGCTGTGCCCTTCCCGGTCGGGGACGCGCGGATCTGAGCGCCGACGAGGTCCGGGTCCGGATCCCGTTGAGCCGTACCGGCCGATGAAGGGCGCGTCCGACTCCCGTTGAGCAGCCGTACCCGGCCGACGCGGGACGCGGGATGCCAGGCGCTGGGTGCCGTACGCCGGAAGCCCGGTACGCCAAGGGTCGGACGCCAGGCGCAGGGCGCGTCCGGACCGCGCCGGGCGCCGCCTGGACTCATTTCTGACGGTGTGCCGCCTCGGCTGCCCCGGTGCGCGGGATCCTCCCGTCCGGGTCCGCCGCCGTATGCCTCCGGTCCCCCCTTGCCCCCCGAGGCGGATCTCCTCCGTGCGGGCGCCGGTGTTCCCGGCCTTCGGCCCGCCGGTGGTCCCTGGCACCCCGATCCGGTGTCCAGCTCGCGAGATTGCACACAATCAGTCGTGTCTATTCGGGCGAGGTGCGGTTATGGTGCCTGCATAGAGGCAACGAGGCCTCGATCGGCAAACCGAAGTTGTGTACAAGTCGGCGACGGTTGCTCGATGTGCGTGATGTGGGCGAGAGGTGGACATCCCATGGCTGACGACCAGCAGAGCGACCGCCGGCAGGCGGCTGCCCAAGGGCCATTGGCGGGGGTACGGGTCGTCGAGACGGGCTCGCTCATCGCGGGACCGTTCTGCGGACAACTCCTCGGCGACTTCGGGGCCGAAGTGATCAAGGCCGAGGATCCCGGCAACGGCGACCCGATGCGCCAGTGGGGGAGCAACCTCCCGCAGGGCCTCTCCCTGACCTGGCCGATCATCGCCCGCAACAAGAAGTCGATCACCTGCGACCTCCGCAGGCCCGAAGGGCAGCAGTTGCTGCGGGACCTGCTCGCGACGGCCGACGTGTTCATCGAGAACTTCCGGCCGGGCACCCTGGAGCGATGGGGGCTCGGACCCGCGGAACTCGCCGAGCTCAACCCCCGGCTCGTGGTCACCCGGGTCACCGGGTACGGCCAGGACGGTCCCTACTCCCGGCGCGCCGGATTCGGTTCCATCGGCGAGGCGATGGGCGGCCTGCGCCACATCACAGGGGAGCCCGACCGCGCACCCAGCCGCACGGGCATCTCGATCGGCGACTCGCTCGCCGGCACGTTCGCCGCGCTCGGCACCGTGATGGCCCTGTTCTCCCGTGAGCACACCGGGCGGGGTCAGGTCGTCGATTCCGCGATCTACGAGGCCGTACTGGCGATGATGGAGTCGATCCTGCCGGAATGGGAGATCGGCGGATCGCGGCGCGAGCGCACCGGGTCGGTGCTGCCGGGCGTCTCGCCCAGCAACGTTTATCCGACCCGTGACGGCTCGGCCGTCCTCATCGCCGCCAACCGGGACACGGTGTTCAACCGGCTGGCCGAGCTGATGGGCAAGCCGCAGTGGCAGACCGACGAGCGGTTCGGGACGCACGCCGCCCGCGGTGAGCACCAGGCCGAGCTCGACAAGCTGGTGGCCGAGTGGACCCAGGAGCAGGACTCCGAAGCGCTGCTCGACCTGCTGCACGAGAGCGGAGTGCCGGCCGGACTGACCTACACCGCGCAGGACATGTTCGCCGACCCGCACTTCGAGGCCAGGAAGACGATCGTCCGGCTGATGCACGACAAGCTGGGCTCGTTCCCGATGCAGAACGTCGCCCCCAGGCTGTCGGGGACTCCCGGCGCGGTGCAGACGCTCGGCCCGGAACTGGGGCAGCACAACGACGAGGTGTACGGCGGAATCCTCGGCCTCGACACCGCGGCCCGCGCCCTCCTGCACGAGCAGGGCGTCATCTAGCGGTCCGGCCGCGGTTCCCGGGCAACGAGAGGAGACACCCCGTGAGCGTCAGAATCTGTGAAGTGGGTCCGCGTGACGGACTCCAGAACGAACCCGAACACCTGAGCCCGCGACAGCGCGCCGACTTCGTCGACCGGCTGTCCGCCACCGGCATCGGCCGCATCGAGATCGCCAGCTTCGTCAACCCCGCCCGCGTGCCGCAGATGGCCGGGGCGGAAGAGGTCTGCGCCGCGGTGGAACCCGCCGACGGCGTCGGTCTCGCGGCGCTGGTACTCAACAAGCGCGGGTACACGCGACTGGCGGAGACCCGGTGCGTGGAGGCCCGTATGGCCTTCTGCGTCACCGAGACCTTCAACGAGCGCAACCAGGGCCGCACCGTCGAGCAGTCGATCGCGGAGGCGGCCGACATCGTCGCGGCGGCCCACGCGGACGGCCGCCGGGCCAGCGTCACGCTGGCCGCGTCGTTCGGCTGCCCGTTCGAGGGAGCCGTCGATCCCGGCCGGGTGCTGGCCATCGCCGAACGGGTCGCCGCCACCGGCGCCGACGAACTCGTCTTCGCCGACACCATCGGCGTCGGGGTTCCCCGGCAGGTGACCCGGCTGCTCACCGGCGCGGCGGGGCTCGGCATCCCGCTCGGCCTGCATCTGCACAACACGCGCAACACCGGCTACGCCAACGCCTACGCGGGCGTGGAAGCCGGCGTGTCGGTCCTGGACAGTTCCGTAGCGGGCATCGGCGGCTGCCCCTTCGCGCCGAAGGCGACCGGTAACATCGCCACCGAGGACCTCGTCTACCTGCTCGAAGGGCAGGGCGTGGACACCGGCATCGATCTCGACGCGCTGTTGTCCACCGCAGCGTGGATCACGGAGGTCCTCGGCAGGCCGCTGCCGGGACAGCTGCTGCGTGCCGGACGGTTTCCCGCGCCCGCGCGATGACCCTGCGGGACGGTCGGGCGGCGGTGCCCGGTCGCGCCCTGGTTCATGGCGCCGTACCAGGAGCGGAAACGATGACGAAGCCGTCGGTGAGGGTCTACGAGGACCTGCGCAGGAGCATCCTGACCGGATCCCACCCGTCCGGCGCGTGGCTGCGTGAGGAGAACATCGCGACCACCTACGAGGTGAGCCGCACTCCCGTACGCGAGGCGCTGCGCCGGCTGGAGGCCGACGGGCTCATCACCCTGCACCCCAACCGCGGCGCGCAGGTCACCGGATTCGACGCCGCCGATCTCGACGACGTCTTCAGCCTGCGGGCGCTGCTGGAGGGTTACGCCGCGCGACGTGCGGCGGAGCGCGACGCCTCGGAGGCCGAGCGCGAGGAACTGCGCGCGCTGTGCGACGCCATGGACGAGGCGGCGCGCGTCGGGGGCGACGACGCCGACGACCGCATCACCGAGCTCAACATGCGCTTCCACCGCACGCTGCACCGGGCGGCCGGCAACGCGCTGCTCCCCGGGATCCTGTCCGGCGTCATCGAGATCTCCCTCGTGCGGCACACGTTCCACAACTACTCCCCGGAGGAGATGGAGCGCAGTCTGCGCCAGCACCGTGAGCTGGTCGACGCGCTCACCGCCCGGGACGGGATGTGGGCGCAGTCGGTCATGACGGCGCACGTGCTGTCCGCGCGGGCGTCCCTGAGCCGGCACAAGGCCGACCAGTAGTCCGAGGAGCGACCGGGAACGCGCGTCGTTCCCCGGGCCGGCGGGGCGCGCGGGAGCGGTACCCACCGGGCGCGACCGTCCGACGGTGGGCGGTCGCGTCCGGCGCGCCCCGGGAGAGCGCCGGGGCCTGCTCCGGTGTACCGCCCCCAGGGGTGCCGGGGCCTGCTCCGGCATGCCGTCCGAACGGGGGGGCGAGGGCCTGGTCCGACGCGCTGTCCGCAGCCGTTCCGATGTCCGTACGGGCCGTGGACCAGCGGATTCATCCGCCACGTCCCACTCGGGACGAAGCCGTGAGGCGCCTCCCGCGGCAGTAGTGATTCAGGTCTGTACGAACCGGAGGGCGCTGTGCTTACATGCCTGTACCGACCGGACGGTACAACGAGGTACGACGACTGGAGGTGGTCATGAGCGGGCCTCTCGACGGGGTTCGGGTGGTGGAGATCGCCGGGGTCGGCCCCGCTCCGTTCGCCGCGATGCTGCTGGCGGACATGGGCGCCGAGGTGATCCGGGTCGACCGGGTGGACGCCATTGAGCAGTCGCCCGGGATGGACGACCCACGGTTCCGGATCCCCGAGCGCAGCCGCCTCTCCGTGGCCGTGGACCTGAAGTCCCCCGAGGGCGCGGAGATCGTGCTCCGTCTCGCCGGGACCGCCGACGCGATGGTCGAAGGCTTCCGTCCGGGCGTCGCCGAACGGCTCGGCATCGGGCCGGACGAGTGCCGGGCCCGCAACCCGCGCCTGGTGTACGGGCGGATGACCGGCTGGGGGCAGCAGGGCCCGCTCTCGGGCCGTGCCGGCCACGACATCAACTTCATCTCGGTCGCGGGAGCGCTGCACCCCGTCGGTCTCGCCGGGCAGCCGCCGGTACCGCCGGTGAACCTGGTCGGCGAGGGCGGCGGCGGGATGCTGCTGGCCTACGGGATCGTCTGCGCGCTGCTGGAGGCCCGCCTGTCGGGCGCCGGGCAGGTCGTGGACGCGGGCATCGTCGACGGGGCGGCCGTGCTGCTGTCGACGATGCTCGGGATGCGGGCCGCCGGCACCTGGAACACGGAACGCGGCACCAACACGCTCGACTCGGGTGCGCCTTTCTACGGCACCTACCGCTGTGCCGACGGGGAGTACGTGGCCGTCGGAGCCGCCGAGCGGCACTTCTTCGACCGCCTCCTGGAGACGCTCGGCGTCGCCGACGACCCGAGGACGGCCGGAAGCCGGCTGGACCCCGGGCGCTGGGATGCGATGAAGGAGTGCATCGCGGAGGCGTTCGCCGCCAGGTCACGTGCCGAATGGATGGCGGTGTTCGAGGATGTCGACGCCTGCGTCACCCCGGTCCTCTCGCTCGACGAGGTCGCCGGCCACCCGCACAACCGTGCGCGCGGCACGTTCCTGGACATCGAGGGGGTGGTGCATCCCGCCGCCGCCCCCCGCTTCAGCCGCACCCGGACCGCGGCACCGCGTCCCCCCGCCGCCCCGGGCCGGGACTCCGCCGACGTGCTGCGCGCGGCGGGCTACACCCACCAGCAGATCACCGGATTCGTCGAGAGGCGCGTGGTCGTGTGCCAGGACCGCACCGCCGGCTCGGTCATCGACCGCACAGGAGGAAGAACGCCATGCTGATCAGTGACGTGCTGCGTCGCAACGCGATGCGGACACCGGACAAGAACGCGCTCGTCATGGCGGACGGTTCGGGCTCCCGCACCTATGCCGAGCTGTACGAGCGGGCGATGCGCCTCGCGAACGCGCTCCTCGGCATCGCCTCGCGGGGCGACCGGATCGCGATCCTGTCCGAGAACAACCCCGAGTACGTCGAGGCCTACTACGGCGTCCCCGCCGTGGGCATGACGCTGACCATGCTCAACTACCGTCTGCACCCGAAGGAATGGGTGTGGATCCTCAACAACTCCGGTGCCCGGGTCGTCCTGGTCGAGCAGCGCTACCTGGAGGCGCTCGAAGAGCACCGCGGTGATCTGGAGACGGTCGAGCACTTCATCGTGATCGGCGAGTCCCGGCCGGACGCGCGCAGTTACGAGGACCTCGTCGCCGAGGGGCGGCCGACCGAGCCCGAGGTGCGGGTCGACGACGACGAGGTCGCCTGGCTGCTCTACACCAGCGGCACCACCGGATTCCCCAAGGGCGCCCAGCTCACCCACCGCAACATCAACACCGCGCTGATCCAGTCGGTGCTCGCCTACGAGCCCACGCCGGACACCAGCTATCTGAACGCGATGCCGCTGTGCCACGTCGCCGGCTACCTCACGCCGATGCACCAGTTCAACGGCGGCTCCGTGCTGATGATGTCCGGATGGGACCCGGAGCAGTGGATGCGGCTCGTCCAGGAGCACCGGGTCACCAGTGGCGGCTTCGCCCCGACGATGATGTCGATGCTGCTCGCCCACCCCAAGATCGACGAGTACGACCTCAGCAGTCTGGAGTGGATGGGCTACGGCGCCTCCAAGATCCCCGTCGACGTGCTGCGGCGGACGATCGAGCGGTTCGGCCCGATCGTGTACGCGGGTATGGGCATGACCGAGCTGGCCGGGAACATGCTGACCCTCGACAAGGAGGCCCACATCCGGGCCGCCAACGGCGAGGAGCACCTGCTCGACGCGGTCGGCAAGCCGATGGCCCTGGTGGACGTGCGCGTCGTGCGGCCCGACGGCGAGGACTGCGAGGTCGGCGAGGTGGGCGAGATCGTCGTCCAGGGCGACCAGGTCACCGTCGGGTACCACGGCAGTCCCAAGGCGACCGAGGAAGCCTGGGCCGGCGGCTGGTTCCACACCGGTGACCTCGCCCGCAAGGACGAGGAGGGCTTCCTCTACATCGTCGACCGGGCCAAGGACATGATCATCTCCGGTGGCGAGAACGTCTACTCCAGCGAGGTCGAGAACGCCCTCTACGAGCACCCGGCGGTCGCCGAGGCCGCGGTGATCGGCCTTCCGGACCCGGTCTGGGGCGAGAAGGTGGCCGCCGTGGTGGTCCGCAGGGAGGGCCAGGAGGTCTCGGAGGACGACATCGTGGCGCAGTGCCGGAGCCGGCTCGCCTCGTACAAGCAGCCGCGCGCCGTGTTCTTCGCGGACAACCTGCCGAAGACGGTCAGCGGCAAGATCCGCAAGAACGACCTGCGGGACCGGTTCGCCACCGGGGAGTGACCTTCGTACCCCGTGCCGGGGGAGTCGCCTCCGCCGCGAGTGACCACTGGTCCGGGAGCGGCCCGGGGGAGCGCCCTCGGCCGGGCGGCGGAACCAGTGACACGTTCACCAGGAAATTCACCGAAAGGACGGCTGGCATGGAACGAACCGGAGAGTCCGCGGAGCCCGGTCAGGACATACCGCCGGCGCGCGGAGCCCTCTCGCGCCGGTCGCTGATCGGACGGATGACAGCGGTGACCGCGGGCGCCTCGGGCGCCGCGGTGCTCGGCCCGGCGGCCGTGGCGGCGGCCGCCGGCCGGCCGGCCCGACGGCGGAAGCCGAAGGTGACCGTCCTCGCGACCGGGCTGAGGTTCCCCGAGGGGCCCGTCGCGCTCCCGAACGGCGACGTGCTCGTCGTCGAGGTACTGCGCGGGACGCTGACCCGGGTCACCCCGGACGGCACCACCTCGGTGGTGGCCGAGCTGGGCGGCGGTCCCAACGGCGCGGCCCTGGGCCCCGACGGCCGGGTCTACGTCACCAACAACGGTGGCCTGAACGGCTTCGAGGTCGGCGGCTTCACCTTCGCCGGCGGCACACCCGCCGGTTACGTCACCGGCAGCATCCAGGTGGTCGACCTCGCCGACGGGTCGGTGCGCACGCTCTACACCGAGGCCGACGGGCAGCGGCTGCGCGGCCCGAACGACCTGGTCTTCGACGCCCACGGCGGCTTCTACTTCACCGACTACGGCAAGACCGGCACGACCACCGTCGACCGGGGGCGGCTCTTCTACGCCACCGCCGACGGCACGTCGATCCGCAAGGCGGCCGACGGGATGGACGGCCCCAACGGCATCGGGCTCTCGCCGGACGGCAAGCGGCTCTACGTCTCCGAGACCTACACCGCGCGGGTCTGGTGGTGGGAGGTCACGGCCCCCGGAGTCATCAAGGGCGGGCTGTCGCTGGCCGGTTCCGGCGGCGGCAACTTCCTGTACACGGCGCCGGACTACACGAACTTCGACTCGCTCGGCGTCGAGGCCGGGGGGAACGTCTGCGTGGCGTCGATGATCCACGCGGGCATCTCCGTGGTGAGCCCGAAGGGCCATCTCGTGGAATTCGTCGACATCAATGTCGGCGACGACCCCGGAATCACCAATATCTGCTGGGGAGGAAAGCATCTGAGCACCGCGTTCATCACCGCATCCAGCACCGGAAAACTGCTGAAGGTGGAATGGCCGCGGCCGGGCCTGGCACTGAGCTGAAGGCCCGACGGAAAAAAGAGACGACATCGGCTGGACAGAACATCCCGCGAAAGGGAAAGCAAATGAATGTCACCACTCTCGCCACCGGACTGAAGTTCCCCGAGGGGCCCGTCGCGCTCCCGAACGGTGACGTGCTCGTCGTCGAGGTCCTCGGCGGAAAGCTGACCCGGGTCACCCCGGACGGCACCACCTCGGTGGTGGCCGAGCTGGGCGGCGGCCCCAACGGCGCGGCCCTGGGCCCCGACGGCCGGGTCTACGTCACCAACAACGGCGGCATGATGGGCTTCGAGGTCGCCGGCTTCACCTGGGCCGTCGGCATAGCCCCGGACTACGTCACCGGCAGCGTCCAGGCGGTCGACCTCACGGACGGTTCCGTGGAGACGCTCTACACCGAGTGCGACGGGCAGCAGCTGCGCAGCGCCAGCGACCTGGTCTTCGACGCCCACGGCGGCTTCTACTTCACCGACTACGGCAAGAGCGACGGCGTCACGGGCGACAAGGGCCGGCTCTTCTACGCGACCGCCGACGGGACCTCGATCAAGCTGCTCACCGGAGGGATGGACGGCCCGAACGGCATCGGCCTCTCGCCCGACGGCACGCGGCTGTACGTCAACGAGACCTTCACCGCGCGTGTGTGGTGGTGGGAGATCACCGCTCCGGGCGAGATCAAGGGCGGTCTGTCCATGGGCGGCTCCGGCGGCGGCAACTTCCTCTACACCGCGCCCGACTACACCAACTTCGACGGGCTCGGCATCGAGGCCGACGGCAACCTCTGCGTGGCGTCGATGGTCCACACCGGCATCTCCGTGGTCAGCCCGGAGGGCGAACTGGTGGAGTTCGTCGACATCGACGTCGACAACGACCCGGGCCTGACCAACATCTGCTGGGGCGGCGAGGGCCTGCGGACCGCCTACATCACCATGGCCAGCACCGGACAGCTCGTCAAGGTGGACTGGCCGCGCCCCGGTCTGGCCCTCAACTACGGCCCCACCGGCGAGCCGGAGGGCGAGCAGGCATGAGCGCGGGCGTCTCCGCCCTCGCCGACCGGTTCTTCGCCGCGGTCTCCCGTGGGGACCTCGCGGAACTGGACGCGCTGTACAGCCCGGACGTGGCCGTCTGGCACAACTACGACGACGTCGAGCAGACGCGCGAGGAAAGCCTGCGGCTGCTCTCCTGGCTCGCCGCCAAGGCCGGCCCGCTGCGTTATGCGAACGTGCGGCGGACGGTTCTGGACGACGGATTCGTACAGCAGCACGTCGTCGAACTCGGCGGCCGGTGCGAGGGAATTCGTATGCCCGCCATGCTCCGGGTCTTCTGCGACGACCGGCACATTCGACGGATCGAGGAATATGTCGACCCGGGCCCGCTGAACGCGCGCCTGGCGGCCTCCGGCCATTGACGAAAAGCCGGTCCGTATCCGCCCGAGGCGCGGCCGGCGGTGACCCAGCACACCATTGACGGGAACACCTGACCAGATTACTGTACCGATCAGTCGGTACGGGAGATCGGTTCCGAGGCGCCGGATGCCAGAACATCCGGCGCCCCGGACCAAGACGGGAGCGGTAAGTGGAGTCATTCACCCACCTGCGGAAAGGCACGACGCCCCGCAGGATCCACGCGGACCTCGAAGGTCTCAAGGACGACGAGCTCGGCCGTGGCGGGTTCGAGGGCCGCACGGCGCACCTCTACCGACGTCATGACCCCACCCGGTACCGCAGCGTGGGACCGCTCACCGGCGTCGACATCGCCGCGAACGCGCTGACCCCCGCCGACAAGGACGACCCGAGCGGCGCACCGCTGCTGATGTTCAGCAACGCCGACTGCCGGATCTCGCTGAGCATGCGCGCCGAGCCCATGCCGTTCTACGTACGCAACGTCGACGGCGACGAACTGCACTTCGTGCACCAGGGCACCGGAACCTTCGTCACCGAGTTCGGCTCGCTCGCCTACCGGCCCGGCGACTACGTCTACCTCCCCAAGGCGACCACCTACCGCCAGGTCCCCGACGAGGGCGGCAGCTGTGTCCTGGTCGTCGAGGCGGTGGACGAGTTCCGCGTCCCGCCGGCGGGCGTCCTCGGCCGGCACTTCCCGTTCGACAGCGCGCTCGTCGTGGTCCCCGAGGCGGCCGTGGTCGAGGACGACGGACGCGACGAGTACGAGGTGCGGCTGTACCACTCCGGTCAGCAGACCTCGATCTTCTACCCGCACGACCCGTGCGACGCCGAAGGCTGGCGGGGCGACAACTTCCCCTTCACCTTCAACATCGACGACTACAACGTGATCACCTCCGAGAGCGTGCACCTGCCGCCCACCGTGCACCTGTTCATGCAGGCCACCGGCGTGTACGTGATGAACTTCCTGCCCAGGGCCGCCGAGAGCGTGCCGGGGACCGAGCGCTACCCGTGGTACCACCGCAACGTCGACTTCGACGAGATCGCCTTCTTCCACGGAGGCAACGTCTTCGGGGTCGACCTGCCGCCCGGACTCATCTCGCACGCCCCGCAGGGCACGCACCACGGGGCCCCGGAAAAGGCCCGTGAACGCTCCCGGCGCCGCTTCGACCGGGACACCCGGGTCGAATGGAAGATCATCGCCGTCGACACCCGGCGGCGGCTGGTGCCCAGCGAGGCGGTCCTCACCGCGGCGGCCGAAGCGGGCCCCGCAGACCCGGAGATCCAGATATGAGCACGGAAGCCAAGAAGCACGCCTACGACCGCATCCCCTACCTGGTGATGTTCGAGGACACCTCGGCCTACCGCGACACCTACGGCGGACCGAGCGAGATGGTCGCCCTGGAGAGCTACCTCCTGAAGCCGAAGGAGGTCGAGTCCGACACCGTCATCGTGTTCATGCACCCGATCGGCGGCGGCGCCTACCTCCCGATGATGAACGGCCTGGCCCGCGCCGGCCACCACGTCATCTACTGCGGCAGCCGCTACCGGGGCGTCGACAACGCCCTGATCATGGAGAAGGTGGTCCAGGACCTCGGCGCCTGTGTCCGCGACGCCCGCGAGCGCCTCGGCTACGCCAAGGTCGTGCTGGCCGGCTGGAGCGGTGGCGGCTCGCTGTCGCTGTACTACCAGCAGCAGGCGCAGAACCCGACCGTCACGGCCACCCCGGCCGGCGACGGCCCGGACCTGACCCGCTGCGACCTGACCCCGGCCGACGGCATCATGCTGCTCGCGGCCCACGTCAGCAGGCACGGCACCATGACGGAATGGCTGGACGCCTCCGTCCTGGACGAGACCGACCCCGACGTCCGCGACCCCGAACTCGACCTGTACGACCCGAAGAACCCGAACCAGCCGCCGTACACCGCGGAGTTCGTCGAGCGCTACCGGGCCGCGCAGATCGCCCGCAACCGCAGGATCACCGCCTGGGTCAAGACGCAGCTCGCCGAACTGCGTGAATCCGGACGCGAGTTGGAAGAGCGCGGCTTCGTGGTGCACGGCACGATGGCCGACCCGCGCTGGCTCGACCCCGCCGTCGACCCCAGCGACCGCGCCCCGGGCCGCTGCTACCTGGGCGACCCCGAGGTCGTCAACAACGGCCCGGTCGGCCTGGCGCGGTTCAACACGCTGCGCGGCTGGCTCTCCCAGTGGAGCTACGACGACGCCAACGGCGACGGCGTGAAGTGCGCCGCCGACCTGCGCATCCCGGCCCTGGTGATCGGCAACAGCGCCGACGACGCGTGCACCCCGAGCCACACCCGGCGTCTCTTCGACGCGGTCGGCCACCCGGACAAGACCCTGCACGTCGTCAAGGGCGCCACGCACTACTACGCCGGAGCGGACCAGCGTCCCCAGCTGGCCGAAGCCATCGGCGTCATCACCGGCTGGATGGCCGAGCGCGGCTTCGCCCCGTCCGCCTGACCCCCGTCACCCGTGACCGCCGCCATCAGCCCCGTCACCCGTGACCGCCGGCGCCGTCAGCCCCGTACCCCACCGACCGCACACCCCGCGTGTCCCGGTCGTCCCCGAAAAGGTCTCCCATGCCCGAAGCAGTAATCGTCGAGGCGGTCCGCACCGCCTCGGGCAAGCGTCACGGCTCCCTGTCCGGCTGGCACCCCGCGGAGCTCGCCGCGCAGACCCTGATCGCGCTCCAGGAGCGCAGCGGCATCGACCCCGCCGTCATCGATGACGTGATCATGGGCTGCGTCACCCAGAACGGTCCCCAGAGCACCAACGTCGGCCGGACCGCCGTCCTGGCCGCCGGCTGGCCCGAGACCGTGCCCGCCACGACCATCGACCGGCAGTGCGGCTCCTCCCAGCAGGCCGTCCACTTCGCCGCCCAGGCGATCATGGCCGGGACCTGCGACGTGGTCGTCGCGGCCGGCCTGGAGTGCATGTCCACCGTGCCGATGTTCTCCAACGCCCCCGGCGGCGACATCCGCGCCGTCTACGGCGAGGCCGCGCACCAGCGCTACGCCGACCGCGAGGCGTACGGAGCCAGCGGTCTCGTTCCGCAGGGCATCTCCGCGGAACTGGTCGTCGACCGCTGGAAGCTGACCCGCGAGGAACTGGACGCCTACGGTCTGCAGAGCCACCGGCGCGCCGCCGCCGCCCGCGACGAAGGCCGCTTCGACCGGGAGATCGTCCCGGTGCAGCGCAGGGTGCGCGACCGCGAGACCGGCGAGATCACCGAGCCCGGCGACACCCTGCTGGCCGACGAGTGCATCCGCGACACCTCGGCCGAGGCACTGGCCGGCCTCAAGCCCTCCTTCGTCCCCGAGGGGCGCGTGACCGCCGGCAACTCCTCACAGATCGTCGACGGCGCCGCCGCCGTCCTGATCATGAGTGCGGAGAAAGCCCGCGAGCTGGGTCTGCGCCCGCGCGCGGTCATCCGCCACATGGCCGTGACCGGCTCGGACCCGGTGGAGATGCTGACCGGCCCGATCCCGGCGACCCAGCGGGTCCTCGCGCGGTCCGGCATGAGCCTGGACGACATCGACCTCTTCGAGGTCAACGAGGCCTTCGCCTCGGTCGTCCTCGCCTGGCAGCGCGAACTGGGCGCCGACCCGGCCAAGGTCAACGTCAACGGCGGCGGCATCTCGCTGGGCCACCCCCTCGGTGCCTCCGGCGCCAAGCTGATGGTCACCATGCTGCACGAACTGGAGCGCACCGGCGGCCGGTTCGGCCTCCAGACCATGTGCGAGGGCGGCGGCATGGCCAACGCCACGGTCATCGAGAGGCTGTCGTGACCCCGGGGGCCCACGTCATCGACCTGAGCGGCAAGGTCGCCGTGGTGACCGGGGCCTCCAGCGGACTCGGACGCCGGTTCGCCCTGACCCTGGCCGCGGCCGGGGCGACCGTGGTCGCGGCGGCCCGCCGCACCGACCTCCTGGAGTCGCTGGCCGCCGAGGACGACCGGATCGTGGCCCACCGGTGCGACATCACCGACGAGGACGACTGCGCGGCCCTGATCGCCCGCGCCGAGCAGCTCGGCGGCGTGGACATCCTGGTCAACAACGCCGGATGGGCCGACGCGCTGCCCGCATTGGAGCAGCCGGTCGCCTCGTTCCGCAAGACCCTCGACATCGACGTGACCGCGCTGTTCCAGCTCAGCGTGCTCGCCGCGAAGTCCATGACGGAGCGCGGCGGCGGGGCGATCGTCAACATCGCCTCCGTCCTCGGGCTCGTCGCCTCGGCCCCCGTCCCCCAGTCGGCCTACGGCGCCGCCAAGGGGGCCGTCATCAGCCTCACCCGGCATCTGGCCGCCGAATGGGCCCCTTCCGGGGTACGCGTCAACGCCATCGCGCCGGGCTGGTTCCCCAGCGAACTGACCGCCGAGATGCTGGCCGACGAGTCGGCGAGCCGCTGGATCAGGCGCAACACCCCCATGGGCCGCCCCGGGCGGCCCGAAGAGCTCGACGGAGCACTGCTGCTTCTCGCCGGCCCCGGCGGAAGCTTCATCACCGGACAGACCCTCGCGGTCGACGGCGGATGGACCGCACGATGAGAGAGGAGGCACGCGATGGCTGTGCACCGTGATCTGTTCGACGACACCCACGAGGACTTCCGCAGCAGTTTCCGGGCCTTCGTCAAGGCCGAGATCGTCCCGAACCACGAGAAGTGGGAGGCGGCCGGCCGCGTCGACAAGTCCATGTTCCTGGCCGCCGGAGCCCAGGGCTTCCTGGGCATGGCCGTACCGGAGGAGTACGGCGGCCTGGGTGTCGACGACTTCCGCTACAACGTGATCATCTCCGAGGAGCTGCAACGGGCCAACGTCATCGGCTCGGGCATGTGCATCACGCTCCACAACGACATCGTGCTGCCCTACCTGCTCGGCGCGACCAACGAGGAGCAGCGGGCCCGCTGGCTGCCGGGCTTCGTCACCGGCGAGATCATGGGCGCGATCTCGATGACCGAGCCCGGCGCCGGATCCGACCTGGCCTCCGTCCGTACGACCGCGATCCGCGACGGTGACCACTACGTCGTCAACGGTTCCAAGACCTTCGTCACCAACGGCCTCAACTGCGACCTGGTCGTCCTGGCAGCCAAGACCGACCCCGAGGAGCGCCACCGCGGCCTCAGCCTGATCGTCGTGGAGAACGGCACCCCCGGCTTCACCCGGGGACGCCATCTGAAGAAGATCGGACTGCGCAGCCAGGACACCGCGGAGCTGTTCTTCGACGACGCCCGGGTGCCGGCCGCGAACCTGCTCGGCGAGCCGGGGACGGGCTTTCCCACCCTGATGGCGAACCTGGCCCAGGAGCGACTGGCGCTGTCGGTCTCCGCGATCACCGGCGCCCGTGCCGTCCTGGACTGGACGATGGACTACTGCCGGGAGCGGGAGGCCTTCGGACAGCGGCTTTCCTCCTTCCAGAACACCAAGTTCGAGCTGGCCGAGATGCTCACCGCCACCGAGGTCGCCCAGGTCTACGTGGACTACCTCGTCCGCCGTCATCTGGACGGGGTGCTGGACGCCGAGGACGCCGCCAAGGCCAAGTGGTGGACGACCGAACTCCAGCAGGACGTGGTCAACCGCTGTCTCCAACTGCACGGCGGCTACGGCTTCATGGAGGAGTACCCGGTCGCCAGGGCCTTCCTGGACGCACGGGTGCAGACCATCTACGCCGGGACCAACGAGATCATGAAGGAGATCATCGGCCGGTCCATCGACGCACCCGACAAGCGGGCCCGCCGATGAGCGTCGACTGCGTGACGCGGGACGGCGTCGCCACGATCACCCTGAACCGGCCCGGCAAGCTCAACGCCATGACCGACACGATGTGGAGCGCGCTGGAGGCGCTGCTCGCCGAGCTGTCGGCCGATCCCGCCACCCGCGCGGTGGTGGTCACCGGAGCCGAAGGGGCGTTCTGCGGCGGGTCGGACGTCGAGGGACTGCTCGACGACCTCGACGCACTGCCCGACCGGATCAGGGTCTCCAACCGCTGTGTCCTCGCCCTCCACGAAGCCCCGTTCCCCACGATCGCCATGGTCGACGGGATCGCCGCGGGCGCGGGCGTCAACCTCGCCCTGGCCTGCGACTTCGTGGTGGCCAGTGACCGGTCCCGCTTCCTCCAGCTGTTCATCCGGCGCGGACTGTCCCTGGACAGCGGCGGCAGCTGGCTGCTGCCCCGCCTCGTGGGGGAGCGCAGAGCACGCCAACTGGCCTTCCTCGGCGACTCGTTGGACGCGGCCACCGCACTGGACTGGGGAATGATCACCTCCGTGGCGCCGCCGGAGGAACTGACCGCAGAGGTGGACGCCCTCACCGGCCGCCTTCGCAAGCTGTCGCCCTCGGCGCTGGCCGGCACCAAGTCACTGCTCAACAACGCCTGGCGGACCACTCTCGCCGAGGCACTCGAAGCCGAGATCGACAACCAGGTCGCGGTGATCGCCTCTCCCGAGGCACAGGCGGCGATCGCCGCGTTCGTCCGCAAACCCTGACCGGACACCGGCCCGGCACGAGCCCGGCCGCACCCCGCACCGCACACGAACCAAGGAGTCAACGATGGAACTGGCAGGCAGCTCGGCGATCGTCACCGGCGGAGGCTCCGGCCTCGGAGAGGCCACCAGCCGCCTCCTCGCCGCCAAGGGCCTCAAGGTGACCGTCCTCGACCTCGACGAGGTCGGCGGCAAGCGGGTCGCCAACGACATCGGCGGCCGGTTCATCGCCGCGAACGTCACCGACCCCGAGCAGGTCATCGCCGCCGTCGACGCAGCCGTGACCGACGCCCCGCTGCGCGTCGTCGTCAACTGCGCGGGCATCCCGAGCCTCGCCCGCACCGTCGGCAAGGACGGCGAATACGGCTCGGCCCACGACCTCGACGCCTTCCGCAAGGTCGTCGAGGTCAACCTGATCGGCACCTTCAACGTCGTGCGCCTCGCCGCGACCGCGATGTCCCGCAACGAGCCCGACGCCGACGGGGCGCGCGGCTCGATCGTCAACACGACCTCGGTCGCCGCGTTCGACGGCCAGATCGGCCAGGTCGCCTACAGCGCCTCCAAGGGCGGCGTCGTCGGACTCACCCTCCCGCTCGCCCGTGACCTCGGTGTCGTCGGCGTCCGGGTCAACACCATCGCACCCGGACTCATCGAGACACCGATCTACGACACGGTCCCGAACCCAGCCGAGTTCAAGGCCAAGCTCGCCAAGGACGTCGTCTTCCCGCGCCGACTCGGCCAGGCCGACGAATTCGCCAGCCTCGCTTGGGAGTTGCTCTCCAACAGCTACATGAACGGTGAAGTGATCCGGATCGACGGAGGTGTCCGCCTCCCCCCCAAGTGAACGACGCACCGCCCTGCCCGTCCGCTGCTGTCAGGAATGAAGCCCATGAGTATGTCAGGATCACAACTTCGCGCCGCCATGCGGGAGTTCGTCGACGGTGAGGTCATCCCCGCCGAACGGGCCCTGGACGCCGGTGGCGACACCGCCGCCGTCGCGCTCAAGCGCCTGCAGGCGAGCGCCAAGGAAAAGGGCCTGTGGGCGCTGGGCCACCCCGCCGAGATCGGCGGCGGCGGTCTCCCGTTCTACGAGTTCGCGCTGGTCAACGAGATCATCGGCCGCTCCAAGTACGGACAGCTCGCGGCGGGCACGCTGTCGATGCAGGACGCGATCATGCTGCACCGCTTCGCGAGCGAGGAGCAGAAGCGGCGCTGGCTGCTTCCGCTGGTGGCCGGTGACATCACCCCGAGCACCGGAATGACCGAGCCGGAGGTCGCCGGATCGGACCCGACGCTCATCCAGGCCACCGCCCGGCTCGACGGCGACGAATGGGTCATCGACGCCCACAAGTGGTTCACCACCGGCGGCTCCGACGCGGCGTTCACCACGGTCTACGCCCGCACCGAGCCGGACGACGTCAAGGCCCACCAGGCCCTGTCCGCGATCGTCGTGCCCGCCGGCACGCCCGGCTTCGAGGTCGTCCGGGTACTCAAGACCATGGGCTCCACCAGGGGAGACCACTGCGAGATCCGCCTCACCGGGGTCCGCGTCCCCTACGAGAACCTGCTCGGCGAGCGCGGCGGCGGATTCGCCGTCGGCCAGATCCGCCTCGGCCCCGGCCGGATCTTCCACGCCATGCGCTGGCTCGGCCAGGCGCAGCGCGCCTTCGAGCTCATGGTCGAACGCGCCAACACGCGCTACGCCCACGGCTCGCTGCTCTCGCAGAAGGGCGAGATCCAGCGTTACGTCGCGGAGTCCGCGGCCGAGATCCACGCGGCGCGGCTGATGGTCCTGGACGCGGCGAAGCAGTTCGACCGCGACGGACAGGCCCGCATCCAGATCAGCATCGTCAAGTTCTGGGCCGCCCAGATGCTCCACAACGTCATCGACCGGGCGATCCAGGTCCACGGGGCACTCGGCGTCACCGACGACACACCGCTCGAAGGCATGTACCGCGAGGCGCGCTTCGCCCGTATCTACGACGGCCCGGACGAGGTCCACCGGATGGTCGTCGCACGACGACTGCTGGCCGACCCCTCCCGCGCCCCCTGGCTCCAGGGAGACCTCGATGACTGACCAGGAAGAGATCGAGGCACGCCTGAGCGCCGTCTGGGGCGCGCCGGTGACGGCCACCGTCCCCAGCGCCCTGCCCGGCGGCGCCAGCCGGCAGACCATGTGCTTCACCGCCGAGGTCGCGGGCAGTTCCCGCGACCTGGTCCTTCGGCGCGACCTGTCGGGCCAGGCCGGCGCCGAGACGATGGACCTGGAGGCCAAGGTCATGGCCGCGGCCGCCGCGGCCGGGGTACCGGTCCCGGAACTGGTGGACAGCGGGGCCTCGCTCGGCGGCAACCCCTACATCGTGATGAGCCACGTGGAGGGCGAGGTGATCCCCCGCCGCCTGCTGCGCGACGACGCGTACGCCGGGGCGAGGGAGACACTCGCGGCACAGTTCGGCGCCGTCGCCGCGCGCATCCACACGATGGCCCCCGACACCCTCGGCGGGCTCGCCCGGCAGGATCCGATCGCCGCGCTGCGCGCCCTGGCCGAACGCTGGGACACGCCCCGGCCGTCGGTCGAACTCGGTATCCGCTGGCTGGAGGACCACCCCGTGCCCTCCGTCGCCGACACCGTCGTCCACGGAGACCTGCGCAACGGCAACGCCATCGTCGGCCCCGAGGGCATCCGGGCCGTCCTCGACTGGGAACTCGTCCACCGCGGGGACCCGGTCGAGGATCTCGGCTGGCTGTGCGTGAAGGCCTGGCGCTTCGGTTCGGCGCTGCCGGTCGGCGGGTTCGGCACCCGCGCACAGCTCCTCGACGGGTACGAGGAGGTGGCGGGCTGGCGTCCGACCGACGCACAGCTGCACTGGTGGGAGGTCTACAGCACACTGCGCTGGGTGCTGATCTGCCGTCAGCAGGCCGCCGTACACCTCGAAGGCGAACAGGATTCGCTCGAACACGCCGTGATCGGCCGCAGGGTGTGCGAAGCGGAGTTCGACCTGCTGCTCGCGCTCGGGCTGACGCGGACCGAGAAGGCCGAGGACGTACTGACCGCTGTGGACGCGGCGGAGTCCGAAACGGTCGGCACGGGCGCCGCGCCCCACGACGCCCCGGACGCCGACCACCTGCTCGCCGTGGTCGAGCGCACCCTCGCGCGCGGTGAGCTCGGTTCGCAGGGCAGCGGCCGCTACCTCGCCAGGGTCGCGGCCAACGCCCTGCGGATCGCCCGCCGGGAGCTCCTGCTCTCGGCCGAGGTCACCGAGCGGCACCGCGGGCGGCTGGACGGCCTCGGGTTCGCGACGGAGCGGGACCTCGCCGAAGCCCTGCGCTCCGGCGCCGTGACACCTGTGAACCCCCGCGTCGTGGAAGCCGTCGTCGGGACGGTGCGGGACAAACTGCTCGTGGCCAACCCGGCGTATCTCGGCCGGCCGGACGCCCCGGAAGAGGGCTGACAGCGCGGGCCACCGGCGCGCGCGAGCGCGTGCGACGACCCTCGGTAGTCTCTACCTCCCCCGGCACCCTTCTCGAGAATGGCAGGTCAATGGCCCCCAAGTCACCTCAGAAAGCTCGGATCCTGCATGCCGCGGCGGAGCTGTTCGCCGAACACGGCTACCACGGCACCGGGATGGCCCAACTCGAGGCGGCGGTCGGGCTCCAGAGAGGTGCGCTGTACCACCACATCGGGAACAAGGAAGCCCTGCTCTTCGAGATCAGCGCCTCCCAGCTGCGTGTCATGGTCGAGATCGCGCTCGACATCGAGAAGCGCGTCGAGGACCCCGAGGAGCGCTTCAGGGAACTGGCCCGGACGCTGATGGAGAACATCGCCGACCACGTCCTCGAATGGACCGTGCACTACCGGGACTTCACCGCGCTCACGGGCCCGCTCATGGAGTCGGTGCTCGATCTGCGCAAGCAGTACGAGCAGGTGTGGCAGCGCACGCTCAACGCGGGCATCGACGCGGGGGACTTCAAGGCGATGCCCGAGTCCGTGGCGCTGAAGGGAATCCTCGGAATGTTCAACTACTCGTACGTGTGGCTGAAGAAGGACGCCGGACTCCCGCCGCGCGAGATCGCGGACCTCTTCTGCGACACATTCCTGGTCGGCATCCTGCGCTCCGCGCCGCCGACCGGCTGAACACCGCGTCGTCCGAGCGATCGAGCCGGTACGACCGCACCACAAGGAGAACGACATGTCGGACGAAGTCCTGGTCGAACGCCGTGACGGCGTGCAGATCATCACCATCAACCGGCCGCAGGCGAAGAACGCCCTGAACCTGGCCGTCGCCCGTGCCGTCGCGGACGCCGTCGACGAGCTGGACGCCTCCGACGACCTCCGGGTCGGCGTCCTGACCGGAGCCGGCGGGACGTTCTCGGCCGGGATGGACCTCAAGGCCTTCCTCAGGGGCGAGAGCCCGGCGATCGAGGGCCGGGGGCTGGCCGGCATCACCGTCACCCCGCCGAAGAAGCCGCTCATCGGCGCCGTCGAGGGCTGGGCGCTGGCCGGAGGGTTCGAGCTCGTGCTGGCCTGCGACCTGGTGGTCGCCGGCGACACGGCCAGGTTCGGCGTCCCGGAGGTGACCCGCTCCCTGGTGGCGGCCGCCGGCGGCGCACTGCTGCTGCCGCGCCGTATCCCGTACGCGATCGCCATGGAGATGCTGCTCACCGGCGATCCGATCACCGCGCAGCGTGGCGCGGAAATCGGCCTCGTCAACCGCCTGGTGCCCGAGGGCAAGGCGCTGGAGGGCGCGCTGGAGCTGGCCGCGCGGGTGGCGGCGGCCGGACCCCTGGCCGTCGCGGCCACGAAGCGGATCGCCCGCTCCAGCGCGGACTGGACGCTCGCCGAGGGCTGGGAGGAGCAGGAGCGGATCATCGCGCCGGTGTTCGTCTCCGAGGACGCGCGCGAGGGCGCCACCGCGTTCGCGGAGAAGCGCAGCCCGGTGTGGAGCGGCCGCTGAAGGGGCGGTGACCTGTCGCCCGCCCGGACCAGCCCCGGCGTGTCGTGGCCGGTCGCGGGCCGTCCGGCGGCGGGCAGGTCGACGGCCAGGCCGCCGCTCCAGACGGGATCACACCCGTCCCCGATGCCCGCGGGGCGCCGGCGCCCCGCGTCAGGCGATACGTCCGACGTACGCCAGCGCCTGCCGCAGCAGAACGCCGTGACCGCCCGGCATGTCGTCCGTGACCACGGGGGACGCGGCCTCCTCCGGACTGAACCAGACCAGGTCCAGCGCGTCCTGCCGGGGGCGGCAGTCGCCGGTGACCGGCACGATGTACGCCAGGGACACGGCGTGCTGGCGCGGGTCGTGGAACGGTGTGACGCCCAGGGTCGGGAAGTACTCCGCGACGGTGAAGGGCTGCAGGGAGGCCGGGATCCGGGGCAGGGCCACCGGGCCGAGGTCCTTCTCCAGATTGCGCAGCAGGGCGTCCCGGACCCGCTCGTGGTGCAGCACCCGGCCGGAGACGAGGGAGCGGGTGACCGTTCCGTCCGGACCGATGCCGAGCAGGAGCCCGATGTGGGTGACTTCGCCGTTGTCGTCGACGCGCACCGGTACAGCCTCGACGTACAGGATCGGCATGCGGGCGCGGGCCGATTCCAGTTCGTCACGGGACAGCCAGCCGGGCGTGGTTTCGGTCAAGTCAGACATTGCTTGATCATACTTTCCGTGCGTCCGGTGCGGGCGTGATCCTCCAGGTCAACGATGCCCCACGGAAAGGGTCATCGCGCGTACCTCGCCGTCGGTCACGGTGTTTCGGCCCGGTGGCCCGGTGGCCCGGTGGCCCGGTGGCCCGGTGGCCCGGTGGCCGCGGACACGGCGCCGAGGTTCGTCCGCCCGGGGCGGTGGTCTCGTAGCCTGGGCGCGCTCGGCAGGACGACGACCGGCTGGACCACGGGAGCGGCATGGCCAGGGAACGCACCACTTGGATCACCGACGCTGTCGTCGACAGTTTCGCGGGCACGGCCGATCCGAGGCTGCGTGAGCTGCTCGGCGCGCTCACCCGCCATCTGCACGCCTTCGTCCGCGAGAGCCGGCCGACGACCGCGGAATGGGAGAGCGCCATGGCCTTCCTCACGGCGACCGGACACATGTGCACGGACACCCGGCAGGAGTTCATCCTCCTGTCGGACGTGCTCGGCGTCTCCACGCTGGTGGAGACCCTGAACGGCCACGGCGACCCGGGTGCGACGGAGTCGACGGTGCTCGGACCCTTCCACATGACGCGCTCGCCCGCACGGGAACTCGGCGCGGCCATCGACCTGGTGGGCACCGGCGAGCCGTGCGTGGTCAGCGGCCGGGTGCGGTCCCGGGACGGCACGCCGCTGCCGGGCGCCGTCCTCGACGTGTGGCAGGCGGACGACCAGGGCTTCTACGACGTCCAGCGGCCGGACGTGCAGCCACCCGGCAACGGCCGCGGGCTCTTCACCACGGACGCCGAGGGCCGCTTCCGGTTCCGCACCTGTGTACCGAGTCCGTACCCGATCCCCACCGACGGCCCGGTCGGCGCCCTGCTCGGGGCCACCGGCCGTCACTCCTGGCGCCCCGCCCACATCCACTTCATCGCCTCGGCCGAGGGCCACGCCCCCGTCACCACGCACATCTTCGTGGCGGGCAGCCCCTATCTGGACTCGGACGCCGTCTTCGCCGTGAAGCGGAGTCTCGTCCAGGACTTCGCCGAGACCGACGACCCTTCCCTGGCACGGGAGTTCGGTGTCGCGAACCCCTTCCGCCACGCCCGCTTCGACCTCGTCCTGGAGCCGGATTGGCCTTCTTCCCCCGCTTAAGGGCGGGGGATTCCAACGGTCGCCCGCTGGATTTCCTGCTTCATCGACGACTGCCCCGTCCGGGAGGACTCCCGTTGAGGTCTTACACCGCCTCCACAGGCAGACACGGCCGACCCGGCCGCGAGAATGTTCTTCGCCGCGTTCGCGTCGCGGTCGTGCACCGTGCCGCACTCGCACGTCCACTCACGGACGTTCAGCGGCAGCTTCACCCGGATCGTGCCGCAGGCCCCACACAGTTTCGAGCTGGGGAACCAGCGGTCGATCGTAACGAGTTCGCGCCCGTACCAGGCGCACTTGTACTCCAGCATCGTCCTCAGCTCACGCCAGGCAGCGTCCGAGATTGCGCGGGCGAGCCCGTGGTTCTTGACCATGTTGCGGACGGTGAGGTCCTCGATCACGACCGTTTGGTTCTCACGGACGAGACGAGTGGTCAGCTTGTGCAGGTGGTCGCGGCGCCGGTCGGCGATCCGGGCGTGGACCTTGGCGACCTTGCGGCGCGCCTTCTCCCGGTTGGCGGAGTCCTTCGTCTTGCGGGACAGTTCCCGCTGGGCCTTGGCGAGGCGGGCGCGGTCACGGCGTTCGTGCCGGGGGTTGGTGATCTTCTCCCCGGTGGACAGGGTCACCAGGGAGGTTATCCCCGCGTCGATTCCGACCGCCCTGGTGGTAGCCGGTGCCGGGGGGATCGTGTCGTCGCAGAGCAGCGACACGAACCAGCGTCCGGCCGCGTCCTGGGACACGGTCACCGTGGACGGCGTCGCGCCGTCGGGGAGCGGCCTCGACCACACGATGTCCAGGGGCTCGCTCATCTTGGCGAGCGTGAGCCGGCCGTCACGGTAGCGAAATGCCGAGCTGGTGTATTCGGCGGAGCGGCGGGACTTCTTGCGCGACTTGAACCGGGGGTACTTCGCCCGTCCCTCGAAGAAGCTCGTGAACGCCGCTTGAAGGTGCCGCAGGCACTGTTGCAGGGGCACCGAGGAGACTTCGGTGAGGTAGGTGAGTTCTTCGGTCTTCTTCCACCGGGTGAGCATCGCCGAGGTCGCGTTGTAGTTGACCCTCTCCCGTCGCTGGTATCACGCGGCGGTACGGGCTTCGAGTGCCAGGTTGTAGACCTTGCGAACGCATCCGAAGGTGCGCGACAGCTCCGCCGCCTGCGCGTCCGTCGGATAGAAGCGGTACTTGAACGCACGCTTCGCGTGAGTGGTCACAGTCCACAAGCTACCGCAGCAGATTGTGACCGCGTGCGGACTTTGGGTGGTGAATGGCGATCCGTCCTGTCGGTGGATGATCCTTCCCCGCCTGGCTCCGCCGGGGTTCGATTTCTCCCTGGTCCGACGGCCGGGGTACTCGCGACGGAGGCCCGATGACCACACCGCTCGACTTCACCTACGAGACCCGGCCCGCCCGGGTCGTCTTCCGGCCCGGCGCCTCGGTGACCGCGACACCGAAAGAGGCCGCGCGGCTCGCGCTGCACCGGGTCCTCGTGGTGTGCGGCGGCCGGGGCGCCGACGCCGCGCACGCGGTGGCGGACGCGCTCGGCGACAGCTGCGCGGGGGTGCACGCCGGCGCCCGGATGCACGTACCCGTGGAGGTCGCCGACGAGGCCGTCGAGGTGGCGCGGGCGGCGGGCGCCGACGGGTGTGTCGCCGTCGGCGGCGGATCCGCGATCGGCCTCGGCAAGGCGATCGCGCTGCGTACCGGCCTGCCGCTGATCGCCGTGCCCTCCACCTACTCGGGCTCCGAGATGACGTCCGTGTGGGGCCTGACCGAGCAGGGGGTCAAACGCACCGGACGCGACCCCCGCGTACAGCCGCGCTGCGTCGTCTACGACCCCGATCTCACCCTCGGCCTCCCGGTCCCGCTCTCGGTGACCAGCGGTGTCAACGCCCTCGCGCACGCGGTCGAGGCGCTGTACGCCCCCGACGCCTCCCCGCTGGTCTCCCTGATGGCGGAGGAGGGCGTACGGGCGATGGCCGGCGCCCTTCCCGGCGTGGCCGCGGACCCCGCCGATCCACAGGCCCGCGCCCAGGCCCTCTACGGCGCCTGGCTCTGCGGTTCCTGCCTCGGCGCGACGACCATGGGGCTGCACCACAAGCTGGCCCACGTCCTCGGCGGCACCTTCGGCCTGCCGCACGCCGAGACCCACACCGTGCTCCTCCCGTACACCCTCGCCCACAACGCGGCCGCCGCGCCGGAAGCGGTCGCCGTCCTGGCGCGGGCCATGGACACCGACGACGTCCCCCGGGCCCTCCGGGACCTCGCGGGAGGCCTCGGCGCTCCCCGTACGCTGGCCGAAATCGGCCTGAGGGAAGCCGACTTGGCCCGCGCGGCGACCCAGGTCGCCGCGGAGTCGTACCCCAACCCCCGCGAGGTCACCGCGAGCGGAGTTCTGGGACTGCTGACGGCCGCGTACGAGGGGTGGGAGCCGCGGAGCGAGGACTCCTGAGGGCGACGGGGCCGGGTCCGTCGACTCGGCCCCGTCCGGGCGCCGTTCGCGAAGCGGCACGCCTGCCCGCCTCTTGGTCCGTCGCGCTGGACGCGGAAGCTCGCCAATGGACCACCGGGCAGACGATGCTCCTGTTCCCCGGTGGCAACCAGGCAGCGGATAAAGGAAGTTGAGGCCAAAAGGAGTCGGGTGACCTCCAACAGGCCGCCCCACCCTCCCCATTGGTAGATCCTTCATCGCTCTGACACCCGCGACCTCTGGTGTTTTTCGCGCCTGCCCGGAAGGCTGATCTGGGCATGCCAAGACGACCGCCTGGTCTGCCCTGCCCCCACGCCGCGGTCGATCTGGAGGAAGCAGTGACAAGAAGCTCGCGGACCCGCAGGGTCTCGTTCGTCCTCGGCAGTGCCGTCGCGCTGGTCGTCGCCTTCGCGGGCAGTGCCCTCGCCGACCCGCCCACGGCCTTGCCCGGGAACGCGG
Source organism: Streptomyces sp. NBC_00386 (assembly GCF_036063235.1). Taxonomy (NCBI): domain Bacteria; kingdom Bacillati; phylum Actinomycetota; class Actinomycetes; order Kitasatosporales; family Streptomycetaceae; genus Streptomyces; species Streptomyces sp. NBC_00386. The sequence continues at coordinate 1,582,696 of NZ_CP107950.1, read as the reverse complement.
ACGCGCTGGAGTCGACGTTCCAGCCGGCCTTCGACTACGACACCGACGGCTGCTACCCCACGCCCGCCATCGGCCCGGACGGCACGATCAACCCCGGCCTCAACCCCTCCGGGGCCCTGAACGGCCACTGTCGCGACTCCTGGGACCTGGACAACACCAACGGGTACTCCCGCGAGAAGTGCAACAACGGCTGGTGCGCCATCATCTACGGCCTCTACATGGAGAAGGACCAGGCCGTCGTCGGCAGCGGCCTCGGCGGGCACCGCAACGACTGGGAGCACGTCGTGGTGTGGGTCCAGGACAACGAGGCCAAGTACGTCTCCACGTCGGCCCACGGCAACTTCAACATCTACACCCGGGACCAGATCCGCTGGGACGGAACACACCCCAAGGTCGTCTACCACAAGGACGGCATCGGCACGCACTGCTTCCGGCCCGCGAACACCAACGACGAGCCGCCGGAGAACCACCACCACACCTGGCAGTTCCCGACCCTGGTCGGCTGGAACGGCTACCCCGCCGGACTGCGCGACAAGCTGAGCGCCTACGACTTCGGCAGCGCCTCGTTCGGCCTCAAGGACGGCAACTTCAACTCCCACCTGTCCAAGGCCAAGCCGGCCGGCATCGCGTTCGACCCCAACGCCTGACTGGTGGCCCGGTGGTGGGTGACGCGTTCCCGGCGTCGCCCACCACCGGCCGGTTCCCGCACGGTTCCTAGGAGTTGAGAAGCCTCTCCTGGTGGCGCGGCGGCCGGCCCGCGTGCCACGGCAGCACCTCCCCGAACCGCACCAGTTCGCCGTACTGCGCCGGATCGGCCTTCTCGCGCAGCAGCAGATCGAGGATCGCGACGGCGGCCTGCGCCGGGGTCTGTGCCTGGCTGAAGTCGGTGAACCACGGGCGTGACAGCGGGGTGTCCACGAGCCCCGGGCAGACGGCCGCGACCAGGGTGCCGCGCGCCAGGTCGGCGTCCCGGCGCTCGGCCGCGACCGCCCGCACGGCGGCGACCTGGGCCACCTTGGACGGTACGTTGATCCACTGGGGCCAGCCGAGTTCCCGCTCGGTGCCCGCGTGCACGGCGGCCCGCCAGGACTCGACCGCCGCCTCCACCTCGTCGAGCGAGGAGCCGTCGAACAGCGCATGCAGCCGGGAGTCGAGATGACCCAGCGTGCCCAGCGAACTGGCCACGACGACCAGCCGCCCACCGGGGCGCAGTACGGGGCCGAAGGAGCGCAGCACCGCGTGCGCGCCCCCGTTGGCGACATCGATGAAGGCGTCGGCCTGCTCGGACTGCGACCGGTCCGGCGTCAGCATGGCGCTCGCGTTGGACACCACGATGTCCACCCCGCCGTGGCGCGCGCCGAGTTCGGCCGCCAGTTCCCGAACGGCCCGCGCGTCGGTGACGTCGAGGACGCGGCCCTCGACCCGGCTCACGGTGGCCGCGGACGCGTCGACCCGCGCGACGGCGTCGGCGACCCGGTGGGCGTCGCGTCCGGTGAGCAGGACCAGGTCGTCGCGGGCCATCCGGGCGGCGAGCCCTTCGACGAGCGCGAAGCCGAGCCCCTGATTGGCTCCGGTGACAAGAGCGATGCGTGCGTTGGTCATGCCCACCACGCTAGGAACACCTCGGGCATGCGTCCAACGAAACCTGCTCAGGTCTGGTATGCGTCATCGTCATGGACTTCACCGACGTATCGCTGGTCGCCCTGCGCGTCTTCCGTGAGGTGGCCGAGCGGGGCACGCTCACCGCGGCGGCCGGCGCGCTCGGCTACACCCAGTCCGCCGTGTCCCGGCAGATCGCCTCGCTCGAACGGGCCGCACGGGCACCGCTGTTGGAGCGGCGCAGGGACGGCGTGCGGCTGACCGCGGCCGGACACGTCGTACTGCGCCGGGCCGTGACGGTTCTCGACCAGATCGACGCGACGGCACGGGAACTCGCCGGGCTGCCCGCCGAGGCCGGGACCGTCCGTCTCGGCTGGTTCGCGAGCGCGGGCGCCGTCCTGCTGCCCCGTGCCGTCGCCGCACTGCGCCGCAGCCACCCGGCGATCACCGTGACCACCCGGGAGGGCAGCACCCCCGCGCTGGTCCGTGCGCTGCGGGCCGGCACCCTGGACATGGCCCTGCTCGCCTCGGCGCCGCCCTTCCGCCCCCTGGACGGCGAGTCGCCCGCACTGACCGTGCGGACGCTCGGCGAACGCAGTCTGCGGCTCGCGGTGCCGGCCACCCATCCGCTCGCCGCCGCCGACTCCGTCGACATCGCCGAGTTGCGGGGGCAGCGCTGGATCGCCGGTTCGTCCGTCGGCGACGAGCGGCTGATGGGCGTCTGGCCGGGACTGGACGAGCGTCCTGTGATCACCCACACCGCCCGTGACTGGCTGGCCAAACTGCACCTGGTGGCCGCGGGCTGCGGTCTGACCACCGTTCCCGCCTCGCTGGCCCCCGCGGCGCCGGCCGGTGTACGGATCCTGTCCGTGCGGGGCGGCCCCGAGGAGCGGCGCCGCCTCGTCCTCGCCCGCCTTCCGCACCCCCTGCCGGAGCCCGCCGCCCGGCTGGCCGACGCACTCCGGGCGGCCGCGGCCGACTTGGACGATCCGGCCTGACGGCGATCCCTCCCGTCTCGCAGGGCGCCCCATCCCGCCCCCTACGGCGACTCCGCCCGCATACGGAGACCCCGCCTGCGCTGCGACGATGACAATGCGTGCGCGGTCATCCACCGACGTGCGGTAGGGTTCGGATGCGCGAACACGCGGGACACCGCGCGTAAGACGCATCGGGACGTGGCGCAGCTTGGTAGCGCACTTGACTGGGGGTCAAGGGGTCGCAGGTTCAAATCCTGTCGTCCCGACTGGAGACAGTCGCAGGTGAGGGCCGGTTTCGGAGGTATCCGAAACCGGCCCTTGACCATTTTTTGGGGACCGGTTGGGGACCGGCGTACTTGACCGGGGTCAGCGGGTCACGACGATCGGGATCGGTGGCGAGCGTGGTGCGCGCAGCACGCTGAAGTGTGCGGAGAGCGCCGCCCCGGCGGCCGTGATCTTGTGTACGCCTGGGTGTAGGTGGCGCTGGGTGGTGGTCGGTGACCCGTGGCCGGCGATCCTGCGGAGGACGTGTACTTGGACTCCGGCGTCGGCGAACCAGGTCAGTCCGGTGTGCCGGAGGTCGTGGCGGCGCAGGTGCTCGTGGCCGAGCTTGGTGACCACGTCGGCCCAGTGGGTGGCGTCGCGCAGGACGGCGGTGGAGATGCGTCCGCCGCGTGGGCCGGTGAACAGGCGGGCGTCGGAATCGGGGTCGGCGGACAGGGCGCCTGCCACCTCCGCGACCGGTTCCGGCAAGCCGTCGACGAAGGCGACCTGCCCCCAGACACCGATCCCGGACTGCTCGCTCGCTACATCATGACCGTAGAGAACAGCATCGCCGTCCAAGCAGTCGGCGGTACCACCTGTGACAACCCGCAGCAGGTGGCCGACACGGCTCTGCGGAACCGGCCGCCCGTCTGAGGGAGCGCGTGCAGTCGGACGGCCGCGCTGCTCCGCGACCAGGATGTGCGTCACCCGGCCCGCTCCCGGCCCGGTACCGCGGCCAGCAGGCCGCGCGTGTAGGGGTGGGCGGGCGCGCGGAACAGGTCGTCGGCCGGGGCGCTCTCCACCACCCGTCCGGCCCGCATGACCACCACATGGTGCGCGATCTGCCGTACGACGGCCAGGTCGTGCGAGACGAACAGGTACGCCACGCCGGTGTCGGCCTGCAGTTGCGCGAGCAGCCGCAGTATCTGTGCCTGGACCGAGACGTCGAGGGCCGAGACCGGCTCGTCGCACACCACCAGGTCCGGCGAGAGCGCCAGCGCGCGGGCGATCGCCACCCGCTGACGCTGGCCGCCGGACAGTTCGGCGGGCCTGCGCCGCAGCGCCGACGCGGGCAGCGCCACCCGGTCCAACAGCCCGGCCACGCGGGCCGCCCGACCGGCCCTGTCGCCCACCCGGAAGGCGCGCAGGGGTTCACCGACGATGTCACCGACCGTCAGACGCGGGTCCAGGGAGCCGTAGGGGTTCTGGTACACGAACTGGACGCGGCGGCGCAGCGTACGCAGCCGGGCGCCCCGGGCGTCGGTGAGGTCCTCGCCGTCCAGGAGGATCCGGCCCGCGGTCGGGGGCGTCAGACGCAGGATCAGCCGGGCCGTCGTGGACTTGCCGGAGCCTGACTCGCCGACCAGGGCGACCGTCTCGCCGCGATGCACGGTGATGCCGACGTCGTCGACCGCGCGCAGGGTGCGCTCGCCGCCCGCTGAGCGGGGGAGCGGGAAGTCCTTGGTGAGGTGCTCGGCCTCCAGGATCGGGGGTCGGTCGCGGGCTGGCGGCGGGGCGATCGGCGGGGCGTCCAACCGCGGTGCGCTGTGTAGGAGATGGCGCGTGTAGGGGGCGTTCGGGGCGTCGAACAGGCGGGCGACCGGTGCGCATTCGACGATCACGCCCTCGGACATGACGGCGATCCGGGCCGCCCGGTCGGCGGCGACGCCCAGATCGTGGGTGACGAGCAGGACGGCGGTGCCGGACGTGCGGGCGAGCGTCTGGAGGTGGTCGAGGATGCCTTTCTGCACGGTGACGTCCAGGGCGCTGGTGGGCTCGTCGGCGATGATCAGCCGTGGTTCACCCGCCAGGGCGACGGCGATCAGCGCGCGCTGCCGCATCCCACCGGACAGCTCGTGCGGGTAGCGGTCGGCCTGGGTGTGCGGGTCGGGCAGCCCGGCTCGGGCGAGCAGTTCCAGGGTCCGCTCGCGCGCGGCGCGCCGGGTGGCCAGGCGGTGGATGCGCAGGACCTCGGCGACCTGGGGGCCGATGCGCTGGACCGGGTTGAGGGAGACGGCCGGGTCCTGCGGGACCAGTCCGATGCGGGTTCCGCGGACGGCCCGCAGTTTCTTCTCGGACAGGGTGGCGAGATCCTGTCCCGAGAACAGGATCTGGCCGGCGTCGATCCTGCCGCCGGGAGGCAGCAGACCGGTGACCGCGTGCGCGGTGGTGCTCTTGCCGGACCCGGACTCCCCGACGAGGGCGACGATCTCGCCCGGCGCGATGTCGAGGTCGACGCCGCGTACGGCGTGCACGGGGCCGCTCCGGGTGGAGTAGGAGACGTGCAGGCCGCGCAGGGACAGCAGCGGGGTCGGTGTCATCGCTGGGCCGCCCATTCGCCGTCCAGCGCGCGGGAGATGCGGTTGACCGCGAGGACGAGGGCCGCGACGGTCAGGCCCGCGAGCGTCGCCACCCACCAGGCGTCGGCCAGGTAGTCGCGGCCGTCGGCGATCAGCGTGCCCCACTCGGGGACAGGGGGCGGTGCACCGAAGCCGAGGAAGCTCAGGGCCGACACCGACAGCACGGCTGTGCCCAGGTCGAGGGTCGCCAGGACCAGCACGGGTCCCACCGCGTTGGGCAGGACGTGCCGGCCCAGGACGGCGTACCAGCGGGAGCCGGACAGGCGGGCCGCCTCCACGTACGCGGTGTGCCGCACCCTCAGCACTTCGGCCCGCATGACCCGAGCGAAGCCCGCGATGCCGGCGAGACCGACGGCGAGTGCCACGTGGACCGTGCCCCGGCCGAGCGCGGTCAGCACCGCCAGCGACAGGAACAGGCCGGGGACGGCGAGGAGGACGTCCACGAGCCGCATCAAGGCGGCCTCGATCCAGCCGCCCGCGAAACCCGCCACGAGTCCGAGGCCGCCGCCCACCAGGAAGGCCACGGCCACGGCGATCAGGGTGGCCTTGAGCGACAGCGCCGCGCCGTGCACCACCCGCGCGTACATGTCGCGGCCCAGCTGGTCGGTGCCGAACCAGTGTCGCGCGCCCGGTGGTCGGAGGATCTCGGTGGCGGTGCCCCGCAGCGGGTCGCGGTCGGTGAACAGGCCGGGCCAGAACGCGGCGAGCAGGACGGCGGCCACGAGCAGCAGCGAGAGGACGAGACCGGGGCGGCGCAGCAGGAAGCGCAGCAGACGGCCACGGGTGCGGCGGGGGACCGCGGGCGATGCCGGGGTCGCGGGGCCCGGGAGATCCGTTCCGGCCTGCGGGTCGGTGGTCAGCGCCTCGGTCACGCGGGGCTCCTTCGGCCGGATGTCACGATGCGGTGGTCGAGCAGCGGATACGCCAGGTCGACCAGGAAGTTGATGAGGACGAAGACCAGCGCGCCGAACACCACCACGCCCTGCACCACCGGAATGTCCTGCACGGTCACCGCCTGCGTGGTGATCCGCCCGAGGCCGTTGCGGGAGAAGACGTTCTCCACGACGACGGCGTTGGCCGTCAGCTGCCCGGCGAGAAGGCCGACCACGGTGAGGGCGGGCAGCGAGGCGTTGCGCAGGGCGTGCCGCAGCTGCACCCGGGCACGGCCCGCTCCCTTGGCCCGCGCGGTCTGCACGTACGGCTCGTCGAGCACGGCGAGCAGGCTCTTGGACAGTACCTGTGCCACCAGCACCGAGGCCGGCAGCGCCAGCGTCACCGCGGGCAACACCAGCCCGGCGGCCGTGTCGTCGCCGAACGCCGGGAAGAGCCGCAGGCGGAAGGAGAACAGCTGGACGAGCATCAGACCGACCCAGAAGGCGGGCAGGGAGATGCCGACCGCCGGGAGCGACAGCAGCAGTTGCCGCAGCCAGCGCCGCCGGGTGGCGGTCGCCGCCAGCGCCAGTGTGCCGCCGAGCAGAACGGCCAGCGGCAGGGCGACGGCGGTCAGTTGCAGTGTCGCGGGCAGCGCGTCGGCGATGGTGTCGGCCACCGGACGCCCGGTGGCGACGGAATCGCCCAACTCTCCGTGCAGGGCCTGCCCGAGAGAGGCCGCGTACCGCACGAGGAGCGGCCGGTCGAAGCCGTACTCCGCGCGCAGCTCGGCCAGCCGCTCGGGGGTGACCTGGGTGGAGTTCAGCCCGGCGCCGGCCATCGCGGCGACCGGGTCGCCCGGCAGGAGGTCGAGCAGCAGGAAGGCCAGCGTGTAGGCCGCCCACAGCACACCGGCCGCCTGCACGAGCCGCCACAGCACATACCGTCGCATCATCGTCCCTCGCACTCGCCGCAGTCGGCCGTCAGCTCTTCCAGGTGTCGTGCAGCCGTACGCCGCCCGATGCCCCGGGAGTCAGGTCGTGGACGCGTTCGGAGACGCCGAACAGTGCCTCCTGATCCACGATGGGCAGGACGTATGCGTTTTGTACGACCAACTGCTGGGCACGGGCGACCAGTTCGTCTCGCCCGGCGGTGTCGGTGGTGGCCGCCTGCCGGTCGAGGACGGTGTCGAGTTCGCCCGCGGGCAGGCGGTAGGAGTTGACCTGGTGTGTCGAGTAGAGGGTCCGTAGCGCGTCGGGGTCGGCCCGGGTGAGGTCGCCGCCCCAGAGGGCGTCGTAGTCTCCGGTGTTCAGGGTCTGGGGGAACTGGGTGACCTGGAGCTGCTTGATCACCAGCTCGATGCCGACGTCCTTGAGCTGCTGCTGGACGAGCTCGAGCGCGGACTGGTAGGCGCCGGCGTTGCTGAAGGTCACCACGGTCAGGCTCAGTTTCGTCCCGCCCTTGCGGTGGATCCCGTCCTTGCCCTTGGTCCAACCGGCCTCGGCCAACAGGGACGTGGCCTTCTTCCGGTCGAAGGCGAGTTCCTCGGACAGGTCGGTGTAGCCGGGGGTGGTGCGGGACAGGACGCTGGCGGCGGGCCGGGTGCCGCCGGGGAAGACGGCCGAGGCGATCTCCGCGCGGTTGATCGCGGCCTGCGCCGCCTGCCGTACGCGGGCGTCGCGGGTGAGTGGACGCGCGTTGTTGAAGCCGAGGTTGAACACCACGCCGGGGTTGGCCCGCCGCACGACGCGGGCGTCTCCGCGGCGCAGCACGCCCTCGTCCTGGCGGCGCACCCCGCCGATCGCGTCGACCTGTCCGGAGCCGAGGCTGCCGGCCCGTACTCCGGACTCGGCGACCACGGTGAACTTCACGGCGTCGAGGTAGGCCTCGCCCTTCTTCTTCCAGGCGGTTGAGCCCCACCTGTACCCCTTGCGCTTCTTCAGCGTGAGGGACTCGTTCTGCCGGTACGCGGCGACGGTGAAGGGACCGGAGCCGTGCACGCCGTCGGCGCAGCGCTGTGCGGGGGTGCGTGCGATGTCGGCGGGGGAGACCAGGCCGAGCCCCGGAGTGGACGTGGCCTGGAGGAACTGGGCGTTGGGCTGGTCGAAGGTGACCTTGGCGGTCAGTTCGTCGACGACCTGCGTACCGCGGTAGCCGTTGAGGTAGCCCTGCGCCAGGATCGCGAGGCCGCCCAGCTTTCCGATCGCGTCGAAGTTCTTCTTGACCGCCTCGGCGTCGACGGGTTTGCCGTCGCTGAACGTCGTCCCGGAGCGCAGATGGAAGGTGAAGGACTTGGCGCCGTCTCCCACCTCCCAACTACGGGCCAGCCACGGCACGATGCGGCCCGAGGAGGGATCCTGGTCGGTGAGGGAGTCGACGGTCTGGCGCAGCGCGTAGAGGGTGTCGCTGCTGCCGACCTGCTGCGGGTCGAGGCATCCGGCGTCGGTGGCGACGGCGAAGGACAGCGTGCCGCCGGACACGGGTGAGCCGTTGTCCGCGTCCGAACTGCCCGAGGCGGCGCCCCCACAGGCGCTCGAGGTCGCGACGAGGGTGAGCATCAGGGCGAGCGACGAGGCCGAGCGGGACGGACTCGGGCGATCCTTGTTCACGGGTGGTGTCTCCTGCGGAAATCGAGCCGGGGAAGGGCGGGGAAGGCGCGCGGCGGGCGAGGGTCCTGGGAGCCGTGTGGGGGAGCGGCCCGCCGGGGGCGTTGTCGCGCCGACGCCGGACAGTTACGGAATTCAGGCGGTGGGACACACCGCGCTGTTCACACGCTGCAGATCGATGTGGCGGCGCGACGACAGCAAGGTCTCGGCCGGGGTGGGCACAGCGTCGAACGCGGTGGCACGAACGGAGGAAAGCGCGACGTGCATGGCTGCTTTCCTCCCCCTGTGCGGACCGGGCCGTGGTGAAACCCGATAACGGGCGTACCGTAACCAGGTGCGGCAAGGGCCGTCAATGGCCTGTTTCGGTGGGTGGGAAAGTCCGTGGCATCATGAACGGAAAACCGACCAGCGGCCGGAAAGGAAAGCCATGGCCTCCCCGAACGACGATATCCTGGCCACCATCGAGGCGGAGCGGGAGATCTACCGGACCTTTTACAAGTTCTTCCGGCTGGTGGACACGGGCCGGTACGAGCAGCTCGTGGACGTTTTCACCAAGGACGCGCTGATCGAGTACGACGTGATGCCCGGCCCGATCCAGCGCTTCCACGGGCGGGACGAGTTCGCGACCTTCATGTCCGCCGGTCGGGCCTTCCGGCGTGAGCCCACGGTCGCGCATGTCCTGGGGCAGACGCTGATCGAGTGGACCGACGGCATGCCTCACCTGCAGGCTTACGCCACGGTGTGGCACTGGAGCGCCACCCGCACGGCTGACGGGCGGCACCGTCCGGCGGACTGGACCGTGGTCGGGCTGGTGGAGGACGACTTCGAGCTGGAGGCCGGCCGCTGGCTGATCAGCCGCCGCCATGTGGCGCCGGTCGCGGGACTCGTCGCGGCTGGCACCGGGCCGGCGTGACGGAATACCGGCGGATTTGTTCGGGAACATCGGTGACGTTTGTTCCGGTACATCGGTGACATTGTTCGGAGACGTGAGTGACGTGTATTCAGATACATCGGTGACAGTTATTCGCGCACACCGGTGACGCTTATTCGGACACATCGGTGACATGCGTGCGAGTACGTCGACGACGGCTGTACGGCGACATCGGTGACGCTTTTACGGAGCGGTTCGCCCTTTCTTCTTGAGGTGCGGAATTAGGGCGTCCGTTTCCGGTCCCCCTGTGGCGACCTTCACGTTTCAACAGCTGGCGTCCGGGCCAAGGGCCGGGCATTCCGGCGCCCAGGATGACGGTCGAACATTCATTTGACATAGCAGCAATGTTCGCCGTGTACGGTCGAATCGGTCTTGCCGAGAGCCTGTCCTCTCCGATGCTGTGCCCTACCCGAGCCCACCCCGAGCCCGACCAGGTGCCCCGGACAACGCCGTCCGGACGTGAGCCCGGCGGGACCCCCCACGAGCCGGTGATCGCCCCGCGCGCCACTGTCCATCGCGACCCCGGCCCCGCCCGCACCCCGGCGAGGCCCGGGCGTCCCGGCCCCGTCGCATCAGCGCTCCATCAGCATTCCGATACGGACTGACACGGCCCCGGCGGACCTCCACCATGCCGAGCCGAGGGGAAGATGATGACCGAGACGGCACATGCGACCGGCCGGCCGGGGAGCGGTACGGGGCCCTTCCGGGAGGGTTCCGCCGTCCACATCCCCGGACGCCTGGACGCGGAAGACGACGAGCGGATACCGCCCGACGAGGTCTGCCTGTCGCTGCACAGCCTCGAACTGGCCAACCTGGGGGTACGCCGCGCCCTCGTCCACGAGCAGGTCGAGACGATCCTGGGCACCCGGGAAAAACGCGGCCACCCGTACTGCATGTGGCTGGCGATCCTGACCCTGCTGTACACCGGAGACCTGGTCTCCGCCCACTCCGAGTGCCGCCAGCTGGCCATGGACGCCCGTTGGCTGGGCTCCCCGCGGCACGAGCAACTGCTGACACTGATGCGGGCGCGCGTCAGCCTGCTGGCGGGCGACGGCGTCAAGTCCGCGGCCCTGCTCCGCGAGGCCCTGGCCCGGGGTCTGCCGAAGGCCCTTACCCGGCTCGCCGCCGCCTGGCTGGTCGAGGCCCACGTCCTCGAAGGTGACACGGGCGCTGCCCACAAGGTGCTCCTCGCGCACGAACTGGCAGGCCGGCTCGACCCGAACCTGCCCGACGTGGCGTACGTCCTGAACGCCCGCGGAGCGCTGCACATGGCGACCGGCCGGTTCCAGCCGGCGCTCGACGACTTCATCTACTGCGGACGCGTCCTGATCGCACAGAGCGTGTCCAACCCGGCCGTCGTTCCCTGGCGTTCACGGGCCGCCTTCGCCGCGCTCGCCACCCGGCGCCACGACCTGGCGCTCGCGCTGGCCACCGACGAGCTGACCGCGGCACGCACCTGGGGCGCCCCCCGCGGCATCGGTCTCGCCCTGCACGCCGTGGCCGTCGTCGGCCGGGACGACTCCTCGGTGGCCCTGCTGGAGGAGGCGGTGGAACTCCTGGGCCTGGCGCATGCGCGCGGTGAGCTCGTCCACGCCCTCCACGACCTCGCCGTCCTACAGGTCGAACGCGGCGATCCCACCGGGGCCCGCGCACGGCTGGAAGCGGCGTGCGCGGTCGCCCGGGACAGCCGCAACGGCCTGTGGCGCGACCGGTTGAGGGCCGCCCTGGAACGCCGCGACCTGCCCGACCTGACCGGTCAGGAACTGCGCATCAGCGAACTGGCCCGCGCCGGATACAGCAACCGTCAGATCGCGGAAACCCTCTTCCTCGCTGTGCGCACGGTGGAGTTCCACCTGTCGAGCGTCTACCGGAAACTCGGTGTCTCCGGCCGGCGGGAACTGCATTCCGCGCTCGGGGTCCCACCCTCGTAACCGTCGAACCGCACCATGACGCGCCGTCCTCCTGCCGGAGGGCGGCGCGTTCGCATTCCCGCGGGACCGCAATACCACCACAAGGAACCCTACGGTCCGACCGTAGGTTCCTCCGGCTCCCCTTGTACCGGAATACACGAAGCTGCCAAGGTCGAATGGCAGCACAGTCCAGCCGATTCCCCCTGACGGAAAGGGCCTCTTCGTCCATGCCGCAGCAGACGGAACTCGCGGATCTCGTGAAATCACTCGTCGAGCGAGTGCAGGCGCTCGAAGACGTACGAGAACTGCACAGCCTGCGCGCCGAGTTGCCGCGCCGCATCAACGACGGGCACTGGGACCGGGTCGGAGAATTGTTCTCCGCCGACGCGCACCTCGACTACCAGCACCTCGGCCAGGCCGCCGGACGGCCCGCGATCCAGGAGTACTTCTCCTCGCTGCCCGGCCTCATCCAGCAGGACAAGCCCGGCTCGCGACTGCTCGTCAAACAGTTCGTGCACGGCCATGACGTGCAGGTTTCCGGCGACGGGGCTACCGGGGTCAGCTTCTTCGAGGAGAGGGTCGTCTTCGACGACGAGAGTGCGATGGTGGCTGGCAAGTTCAGCGACACCTACGTGCGCGAGGAGGGCCGGTGGCTCTTCTCCCGTATTGAACTGAACCTGTACTGGGTCCTTCCGCACCACGAGGGTCTCGTCCGCAAAATACCGTCCGTGACGGGATGAGGTGAATCACCGTGCTGCAGAAGAACACGACGAAGCGTCTCGGCTACTGGCTCCTGCATCTGCACCGACTCTTCGACGAGGCGACCGGCCGGGCCCTCGCCGAGGAGAAACTTGACCGGCGGCAGTGGCAGGTGCTGCACGCCATCAGTATCGGCGTCGACAAAGTGACCGACATCGACGCCGCGTTCGCCCCATTTCTGGCGGTGGACGGCGGAACTTCCTATCAGCTCGTCGTCGATGAATTCGTGGAACGGGGCTGGGTCCTGGTGACCGGGGAAACCGTCACACTCACCGAACCGGGAAACGCGGCGCACGAACGCGCGGAAACACTCGTCAACGCGCACGCCGTACAGTCGCTCTCCGGAATTTCCGAGGATGAATTCCTGGCCGCCAATGACGTTCTGGTCCGCATCGCCGCCAATCTCGAAAGCGAATAGCGGGGCGTGCCGTGTCCCTGACCCGAAGCCGCCACCGCCGGAGGACCTGATGCCGCATCCCACCGCACCGACCCGCGACGAACTCGTCGACGCCGCCGCCAAGCTGGTACCCCTGCTGCGCTCACGGGCGTTGTGGATCGACGAGCACCGGCGGCTGCCGCAGGACGTCGTCACGGCGATCGAGGACTCCGGCCTGCTGCGCATGCAGGTCCCCGCGCAGTACGGCGGACACGAGTCGGACGCCCGCACCTTCGTGGACGTGCTCGCCGAGATCGGCAAAGGCAACAGCTCCGTCGCCTTCTGCCTCTCCGTCTACGCCGCGCTGGGCTGGATGACCGCCCTGTGGCCCGACGAGGCGCTCGACGAGGTGTTCGCCGACCCCCACGTCCGCGTCAGCGGCACCACCGCGGCCACCGGTACCGCCCGGCGAACCAAGGGCGGTTACGTCCTCAACGGCACCTGGCGGTTCAACAGCGGGGTCCTGCACAGCCAGTGGAAGATCAACGTGGCCCTGCCCGAGGACCCGGCCGCCGAGCCCGTTCCCCTCTTCTGCCTCACCCCGGTCGCCGATCTGCGGATCGAGGACGACTGGCACACCATCGGACTCCAGGGCTCCGGCAGCGTCACCACCGTCGCCGAGGACCTCTTCGTCCCCGAGCACCGCGTGATCACCGGCGTCGACTTCTACCAGAACGTCTCCAAGTCACGGATCAACGGCCCCAAGCCGCACTACCGGGTGCCTGTCCTCGTCACCACCAACGCGATCCAGAGCGGCCAGCTCATCGGCGCGGCGAGGTACGCGCTGGCGAGTTTCCTCGAACGGCTCCCGGGCCGCCCGTTGACGTACACCGACTACCCCAGCCAGCGCGAGGCACCGCTCACCCACCTCCAGGTCGGCGAGGCGGCACTGCTCATCGAGGACGCCGAACTGCGCGCCCGCCGCTTCACCGGCCTCATCGCCGCGAAGACCGGCCGGGACGAGCCGTGGACCACCGAGGAGCGGGTCTCCTCCCGGGTGCAGATCGGCTGGATCGCCCGCCAGTGCAAGGCCGCGGTCGACATCCTCGCGGCGGCGAGCGGCGGTTCGTCGATCCACCGGGACGTGCCGATCACCCGGATCCAGCGGGACCTCCACGCGGCCTCCCTGCACGCCATGATCACACCCGGCGTCAACGTCGAGCTGTACGGCAGGTCCCTGTGCGGCCTGGAGCCCAACACGGCCTACCTCTGAACCGGCCCGGTGACGCATCACCTCCGTGTCGCGCCCGGTGACGCGTCACCGCCAAGCGCACCCGGTGGCGCCCAGCCCGCACCCGGCACGGCCCACCTCCGATCGCCCGCCGCACCGCCCACCTCCGAGGGGAGACACGCATGGACGCCTCCGTCATCGTCGTCGGTGCCGGACCCGCCGGACTCATGCTGGCCGGAGAACTGCGCCTGGCCGGCGTCGACGTCCTCGTCCTCGACCGCCTGGCCCACCGCACCGGCGAGTCCCGCGGCATCGGGTTCACCATCCGCACGATGGAGCTCTTCGACCAGCGCGGCCTGCTGCCCCGCTTCGGAGACATCGAGACCAGCGCCGCCGGCCACTTCGGCGGACTGCCGCTCGACCTCACCGTCCTCGGCGCCGCGCACGGCGCCGCCCGCACCGTCCCGCAGTCCCGAACCGAGGCCGTGCTCGAGTCCTGGGCACGCGAGCTGGGCGCCGAGATCCGGCGCGGCCAGGAGGTCACCGGGCTCACCGAGGACGCCGACGGCGTGGACGTCGGCGTCGAGGGAGCCGAACACGCCCTGCGGGCACGGTACGTCGTCGGCGCCGACGGCGGCCGCAGCACGGTACGCGGGCTCGCCGGCTTCGACTTCCCCGGCACGCCCGCGACGACCGAGCTGTACCTCGCCGACGTGCGCGGGGTGGACCTCCCGCCCAAGATGACCGCCGACCCGTTCGCGGGAGGCCTGGTGATGGTCGCCCACCTGCCCGACGACATCACCCGCATCATCGCCGCCGAACGCGGCACACCCCCCGTCCGGCGCACCGCGCCACCGGAGTTCAGCGAGGTCGCGGACGTCTTCAAGCGGCTGACCGACACCGACATCTCCACCGCCGAACCGGTGTGGGTCAGCGCCTTCACCGACGCCGCCCGCCAGGTGACGCGCTACCGGCGCGGACGCGTCCTGCTCACGGGGGACGCCGCCCACGTCCACCTCCCGGCCGGCGGGCAGGGCATGAACACCTCCGTCCAGGACTCCGTCAACCTCGGCTGGAAACTGGCCGCCGTGGCGCGGGGCACGGCACCCGAAGGCCTGCTGGACACCTACCACGAGGAGCGCCACCCCGTCGGCCGCCGGCTGCTGGCCAACACCCGCGCGCAGAGCCTGCTCATCCTCGGCGGCGAGGAGGTGAGCCCCGTCCGGGAGATCCTCACCGAACTCCTGGACCACACCGAGGTGGCCCGCCACCTCGCCGGCCGGGTCAGCGGTCTCGACATCCGCTACGACGTCGGCGGCGGCCCGCACCCGCTGCTGGGCGCCCGACTGCCCGAACTGACCCTGGACCGCGGGGCCCGGCGTACCACCAGCACCGAACTGCTGCGCTTCGGACGGGGGGTGCTGCTGGACCTCGCCGGCAACGCCACGCTCCGCCGTCGTGCCGACGGCTGGAGGGACCGCGTCGACATCGTCACCGCCACCGCGCACGGGATCCCCGACGACAGCCCCCTGAGCACCACCTCGGCCGCGCTGGTGCGGCCCGACGGGCACCTCGCCTGGGCCGCGCCCGGCAGCCACCACGACCTGCGGACGGCGCTGGAGCGCTGGTTCGGTCCGGCCCGCTGAGCCGGCACCGCCACCAAGAGACAGAAGGAGAACGATGCATAGCACACTGATCGTGGCCAGGATGGCGCCCGCCTCGGCCGAACACGTCGCCGGGCTCTTCGACGCCTTCGACCGAACCGCCATGCCCGGCCGCATGGGCACCCGGCGCCGGCAGCTCTTCGCATACCGGGGGCTCTACTTCCACCTGCAGGACTTCGACGCCGACGACGGGGCCGGACGCATCGAGGGGGCCAAGTCCGACCCGCGGTTCGTCGCGATCAGCGAGGACCTCAAGCCGCACATCGAGGCCTACGATCCGGCGACCTGGCGCTCGCCCGCGGACGCCATGGCCCGTCGCTTCTACGAGTGGAGGGCCTGATGGCCGGCACGTCCCCCAGGCGCGTGGTCATCACCGGCGTCGGAGTCACCGCGCCGGGCGGGCAGGGCGCCAAGGCGTTCTGGGACCTGCTCACCGACGGCCGCACCGCCACCCGCCGTATCTCCTTCTTCGATCCCGCGCCGTTCCGCTCACAGGTGGCCGCCGAGGTCGACTTCGACCCCGAACTGTCCGGCCTCACCCCGCAGGAGATCCGGCGCATGGACCGGGCCGCGCAGTTCGCCGTCATCACCGCCCGCGAGGCCGTCGCGGACAGCGGCCTGGCCTTCGAGGCGATCGACCCCCGCCGCACCGGCGTCACCATCGGCAGCGCGGTCGGTGCCACCATGGGCCTGGACCAGGAATACCGCACGGTCTCCGACGGCGGTCGCCTGGACCTGGTGGACCACACCTACGCCGTACCGCATCTGTACAACTACATGGTGCCGAGCTCCTTCGCGACGGAGGTCGCGTGGGCGGTCGGCGCAGAGGGCCCGGCCACGGTCGTCTCGACCGGCTGCACCTCGGGCCTGGACGCCGTCGGCTACGCCGCCGATCTGGTGCGCGAGGGCACGGTGGACGTGATGGTCGCGGGCGCCACCGACGCGCCCATCTCACCCATCACCGTCGCCTGCTTCGACGCGATCAAGGCGACGACCCCGCGCAACGACGACCCCGAACACGCCTCGCGCCCCTTCGACGCCAGCCGCAACGGCTTCGTCCTGGGAGAGGGGTCCGCGGTGTTCGTCCTGGAGGAACTGGAGCGGGCCCGGGCGCGCGGCGCGCGGATCTATGCCGAGGTCGCCGGGTTCGCCACCCGCTCCAACGCCTTCCACATGACGGGCCTGCGCCCCGACGGCAAGGAGATGGCGGAGGCGATCCGGGTCGCGCTCGACGAGGCCCGGCTGAACCCGCAGGACATCGACTACATCAACGCGCACGGGTCCGGCACCAAGCAGAACGACCGGCACGAGACCGCCGCGTTCAAGCGCAGCCTCGGCGACCACGCCTACCGCACCCCGGTCAGCTCCATCAAGTCGATGGTCGGGCACTCGCTGGGCGCCATCGGTTCGATCGAGATCGCCGCCTCCGTTCTCGCCATGGTCCACGACGTCGTCCCGCCGACCGCGAACCTGCACGCGCGCGACCCCGAGTGCGACCTGGACTACGTCCCGCTGACCGCCCGGGACCAGCTCACGGACTCCGTCCTGTCGGTGGGCAGCGGCTTCGGCGGGTTCCAGAGCGCGATCGTGCTGACCGACCCCGAGCGGACGCACCGATGAGCCGGCGCACGCTCGTCACCGGCCTCGGCGTGATCGCGCCCACCGGACTCGGTGTCGAGGAGTACTGGGCGGCCACGCTCGCCGGACGGAGGGCGATCCGCCGGATCACCCGCTTCGACCCGACGCCGTACCCCTCCCGGCTGGCCGGCGAGATCACCGGCTTCGACGCCGCCGCACACCTGCCCGGCCGGCTGCTGCCGCAGACCGACCGCATGACCCGGCTCGCGCTGGTCGCCGCCGACTGGGCGTTCGCGGACGCCGGCGTCGTCCCGGCCGACCTGCCGGACTACGACGTCGGTGTGATCACCGCGAGCCACTCCGGCGGCTTCGAGTTCGGCCAGAACGAGCTGCGGGCGCTGTGGAGCAAGGGGGGCCAGCACGTCAGCGCCTACCAGTCGTTCGCCTGGTTCTATGCCGTCAACAGCGGACAGATCTCGATCCGCGGCGGACTGCGCGGCCCCAGCAGCGTCATCGTCAGCGACCAGGCAGGCGGCCTCGACGCCCTCGCCCAGGCGCGCCGGCAGATCCGCAAGGGCACCTCGGTGGTGGTGTCCGGCGCGGTCGACGCCTCGATCTGCCCCTGGGGCTGGGTGGCACAGCTGACCAGCGGCCGGCTCAGCACCGCCGCCGACCCCGAGCACGCCTATCTGCCCTTCGACGACCGTGCCGCGGGCCACGTACCCGGCGAGGGCGGTGCGCTGCTCGTCCTGGAGGCCGAGGAACACGCCCGCGCACGTGGTGCGACCCGGGTGTACGGCGAGATCGCCGGCCACGCCTCCACCGTCGACCCGCGCCCCGGCAGCGACCGCACCCCCACCCTCCAGCACGCCATCGAACTCGCCCTCGGCGACGCCCGGCTGGATCCCGGCGACATCGACGTGGTCTTCGCCGACGCCGCCGCCGTGCCCGAACTGGACCGGACCGAGGCCGAGGCCATCACCAAGGTGTTCGGTGTCCGCGGTGTGCCGGTCACCGCGCCGAAGACGACGACGGGCCGGCTCTACTCCGGTGCCGCCCCGCTCGACCTGGCCGCCGCGCTGCTGTCGATCCGCGACGGCGTGATCCCACCGACCACCGGCTCCGTTCCGTCGGCCGCCTACGACATCGACCTGGTGACCGGCGCCCCCCGCCCGGCCCGGCTGCGCGGCGCCCTCGTCCTCGCTCGCGGCCACGGCGGATTCAACTCCGCCCTCGTCGTACGGGCCGCCGACGCCCCCACTCCCTGACGAAAGGCCCGACATGGCCGACACGGAATTCACCCTGTCCGACCTTCGGACGATCCTCCTCGAGGCCGCCGGCGCCGACGACGGCGTCGACCTCGACGGCGACATCGCCGACTCCGACTTCCAGGACCTCGGCTACGAGTCGCTCGCCCTGCTGGAGACCGCCGGGCGCATCGAGCGCAGATACGGCATCAGCCTCGACGAGGAGGCCTTCGACAACGCCCGCACCCCGCGTGTGCTCATCGACCTCGTCAACACCCATCTGTCGGCCGCCGACGCCGTCCGGCCGTGACGCCGGCCGCTCCGAAAGGACGCGAACGCATGACCGAGAACAGCAGGGTCGCCCTGGTCACGGGCGCCACCAGTGGCATCGGCCTCGCCTCGGCGCGGCTGCTGGCCGAGCAGGGCCACCGGGTCTTCCTGTTCGCCCGGGACGCGACGGCGGTCACCGAGACCGTCAAGTCCCTCCAGAACGACGGCCTCGACGTCGACGGCACCACCGGCGACGTGCGCTCCCAGGAGCAGATCGCCGCAGTGGTACGGGCCGCGGTGACCCGGTACGGCCCGATCGACATCCTCGTCAACAACGCCGGCCGCAGCGGCGGCGGAGTCACCGCGGACATCGCCGACGACCTGTGGGACGACGTCCTCGCCACCAACCTCACCAGCGTGTTCCTGGTGACCCGCGAGGTCCTCAACTCCGGCGGCATGCGCCACAAGAAGCGCGGCCGGATCATCAACATCGCCTCCACCGCAGGCAAGCAGGGCGTCGTGCTGGGTGCCCCCTACTCGGCCTCCAAGCACGGCGTGGTCGGCTTCACCAAGGCCCTCGGCAACGAACTCGCCCCCACCGGCATCACCGTCAACGCCGTCTGCCCCGGCTACGTCGAGACACCGATGGCCCAGCGGGTGCGCGCCGGGT
Source organism: Streptomyces sp. NBC_00386 (assembly GCF_036063235.1). Lineage (NCBI taxonomy): Bacteria > Bacillati > Actinomycetota > Actinomycetes > Kitasatosporales > Streptomycetaceae > Streptomyces > Streptomyces sp. NBC_00386. The sequence goes on along the minus strand of NZ_CP107950.1, from coordinate 1,563,384 downwards.
ACGCCGCCGCCTACGACACCACAGAGGACGCCATCCGCGAGAAGTTCCAGGCCAAGATCCCGCTCGGCCGCTACTCCACCCCCGAGGAAGTGGCCGGACTCGTCGGCTACCTGGCCTCCGACACCGCCGCCTCCATCACCGCGCAGGCCCTCAACGTCTGCGGCGGCCTCGGGAACTTCTGACCGGCCCCACCACCCCTGCGACGAAAGAGAGTTCACGATGACCGTCCGCGAGGTCGAGCACGCGATCACCGTGCACGCCCCGGCCGCCGATGTCTACCGGCTGCTCGCCGAGGTGGAGAACTGGCCGCGCCTCTTCCCGCCCTCGGTGTACGTCGAGTACCTGGAGAGGGAGGGCGGCCAGGAGCGCATCCGGATCTGGGCGACCGCCAACGGCGAGGCCAAGAACTGGACCTCCCGGCGCGACCTGGACCCCGAGGCGCTGCGCATCACCTTCCGCCAGGAGGTCTCCGCCCCGCCGGTCGCCGAGATGAGCGGCACCTGGATCGCCGAACCGCGCGGCGAGCGGGAGACCCGTCTGCGGCTGCTGCACTCCTACCGGGCCGTCGACGACGACCCCGAGGGACTGGCCTGGATCGACGAGGCCGTGGACCGCAACAGCCGTGAGGAACTGCCCGGGGTGAAGGCCGGCCTGGAGGAGGCCACCCGCACCGCGGAGCTGACCCTTTCCTTCGAGGACTCCGTCCAGGTCGACGGCTCCGCCAAGGACCTCTACGACTTCGTCAACGAGGCCGACCGCTGGACCGAGCGGCTGCCGCACGTCAGCACGGTCGACCTCACCGAAGACACCCCGGGCCTTCAGGTGCTGCGCATGGACACTCGGGCCGTGGACGGATCCACGCACACCACGGAGTCCGTGCGGGTGTGCTTCCCGCACCACCGCATCGCCTACAAGCAGACCACGCTGCCCGCCCTGATGTCCCTGCACACCGGGTACTGGGAGTTCCGCACCGACGAGGACGGAACCGTCACCGCCACCTCCCAGCACACCGTCGTCCTCCAGCCGGACAACATCACCAAGGTCCTCGGACCCGACGCCGACGTCCCCGAGGCCCGCACGTTCGTCCGCGACGCGCTCGGTGCCAACAGCCGGGCCACCCTGGACCACGCCAAGCGGTACGCGGAAGCCCGCCGTTGACCAGGACCGTGGCCGTCGTCGGAGCGGGCCCCGTCGGACTGCTCCTCGCCGGCGACCTGCGGACGCGGGGTGTGCCGACCGTGGTGCTGGAGCAGCGCACCGAACCGATGACCGAGTCACGGGCCTCCACCCTGCACACCCGCACCATGGATCTGCTCGAAGAGCGCGGCATCCTCGACCGGCTCGGCGCGCTCCCGGACGGCGGCCCCGGCCACTTCGGCGGCCTGCGCCTGGACCTGCGTGCGGCCGATCCCGCACACCGCCACGCCGGCCAGTGGAAGTGCCCGCAGACCCGGCTCGAAGCGGTGCTGCGGGAACGGGCCGTGGCACTCGGCGCGGACCTGCGGCGCGGCAGGCGCCTGGTCGCCCTGCGCGACCGCGGCACCGACGTGCTCGTCGAGACCGTCGGCACCGACGGCGACCATGAGCAGCTGACCTGCGCCTATGTCGTCGGTTGCGACGGCGGCGACAGCACCGTCCGCCACCTGACACCCTTCGAATTCGCGGGCGGCGACGCCCGGCGCGAGATGCTGCGAGCGGATGTCCGCGGACTCGACATCCCCGACCGTCGCTTCGAACGCCACCCGCGCGGCCTTGCCACCGCGCACCGCTGGCCCGACGGCAGCACCCGCGTCATGGTGCACGTCTTCGGCACCGCCCCCGTACCGCGCGCGGAAGCACCGGGCTACGACGAGGTCGTCGCCGCCTGGGCGGAGGTGACCGGCGAGGACATCGGCCACGGCGAGCCGCTGTGGCTGAACGCCTTCGACGACACCCGGCGCCAGGCCACCCGCTATCGCCGGGGCCGGGTACTGCTCGCCGGCGACGCCGCCCACGTCCAGATGCCCGTGGGCGGACAGGCCCTCAACCTCGGCCTGCAGGACGCGGCCGAACTGGGTGCCCGGCTCGCCTCCCGTGACCTCGACACCTACGACCGGATCCGGCGTCCGGCCGGCACCCGCACCCTGACCGACATCCAGGCCCAGTCGTACCTGCTGCTCGGCGGGCTGGAGGTAGAGCCTTTGCGTCAACTCTTCGCCGATCTAGTTGAGTTGGGGCCGGTGCGCCGTCACCTGGCCCGACGGATCAGCGGCCTCGCCCCGCCGCCCCCGCTTCCCGCGCCCGAGACGACACCGAAGGACAGGAGTTCCACCATGAGCAGGCTCACGCACAGGACGGCGCTGGTGACCGGTTCCAGCCGGGGCATCGGCCGCGCCGTCGCCCGCCGTCTCGCCGAGGAGGGCGCGCTGGTCGCCGTCCACTACGCCACCGGTGAGGACGCGGCACGGGAGACGGTCGAGTCGATCGAGGGCGACGGCGGCCGCGCCTTCGCCGTCCGCGCCGAACTCGGCGTCCCCGGGGACGTGCACGAACTGTTCCTCGGCGTCGAGCAGGGGCTGAAGGAGCGCACCGGCGAGGCCGCGCTGGACATCGTGGTCAACAACGCGGGCGTCACCACCCCGGCCGGCGTGCAGCCGGAGGACGTCACCCCCGAGGAGTTCGACCGGCTCTTCGCGGTCAACGCCAAGGCACCCTTCTTCGTCGTGCAGCGCGCGCTGCCACTGCTGCGCGAAGGCGGCCGGATCATCAACATCTCCTCCGGCCTCACCCGGTTCGCCAGCCCCGACCAGGTCGCCTACGCCATGACCAAGGGCGCGATCGAGCAGCTCTCGCTGCACTTCGCCCGGCACCTCGCGCCGCGCGGCATCACCGTCAACAGCGTGGCGCCCGGCATCACCGACAACGGCAGCCCGCTGTTCGACATCCCCGAGGCGGTGGAGCAGATGGCGCAGCTGTCGGCGTTCAAGAGGGTCGGCGAGGCCGTGGACGTGGCGGACGTGGTGACGTTCCTGGCGTCCTCCGAGGCCCGCTGGATCACCGGCGCCTTCATCGACGCCAGCGGCGGCACGCTGCTCGGCTGACCGCCCGGCCCGCCCACGGAAGGATCCGACCACCGATGACGACCGCGCCGTACCCCCGCTCCCATGACCTGGTGGACGACCCGGGCGTGCCCGGCGATCTGCGCTCCCTCGTGGCCCGGGTGTTCACCACGCCTCTGGGCCGCCTGCCCGCCGCCGGACGCACCGAGCCCGTACGCCCGCCCCTGTTGCGAACGGAGACCTGACGATGGACGTCGGACTTCTCTTCGACCTGCGCAACCCCCAAGCGTGGCACCGGCCGTGGGCCGACCACTACGCCCGCTCGCTGGAGTACTGCGAGGAGGCCGACCGGCGGGGCGCGGGCGGCGTGTGGTTCACCGAGCACCATCTCTTCGAGGACGGCTATCTGTCGCAGCCCCTGACCTTCGCGGCGGCCGCGGCCGCCCGCACCCGGCGTGTCCGCATCGGTACCGCCGTCGTGCTGCCCAACCTGCACAAGCCGGCCCAGCTCGCCGAGGACGCCGCGCTCGTCGACCTCATCAGCGGCGGCCGCCTGGAGGTCGGCTTCGGCGCCGGCTACCGGATCCCCGAGTACCGCCTGTTCGACGCCGACTACGGCCGCCGCTTCCGCCAGGTCGAGACCAACATCCGCGAGGTGCGCCGGCTGTGGGAGGAGGGCGGGATCACCCCGGGACCGCTGCAGTCGCCGGTACCGCTGTGGGGCGGCTTCTACGGACCGCGCGGCGCCCGCATCGCGGGCCGGCTCGGCATCGGGCTGCTGCACATCAACCACCAGATGTACGGCCCCTACCGCGAGGGCCTGATCGAGGGCGGTCACGACCCGGAACTCGCCCGGGTGTCGGACCTGCTTCCCGTCATCCTGGCCGACGACCCCGAGGCCGCCTGGCCGCGCGTCGCCCCGCACCTCGCCCACCAGATGAACACCTACCAGCAGGGCTCGCTGGAGGGCACCGACCTGCCAGGCCCGCCGCTGCTCAAGGCCGAGGACTTCCCCCAGCCGCCGGCCGCGGACGGCTCCTGGTCCCTGCTGGAGATCCTCACACCGGAGGACGCCGCCACCCGCATCCACGAGCGGATCCGCGGTCTGCCCGTGCGGCACCTGATCTTCTGGGCGAGCATCGCGGGCATGCCGGACGATCTCGTGGTCCGCAACATCGAACTGATCAGCGAGCGGCTGCCCGTCCTGCTCGCCGAACGGGCCGCCGCCGAGGCCGCACCGGCCGGGGCGCCCGTCCATGGCTGAGCCGCTCCTCGCGTCCCCGCCCGTCGCCCCGGGCGACAAGCGGCTGCTGTTCGTGCTCTCCGGCAACATGGTCCTCGACGCGATCGAGGTGTCCGTGGTGCTCGTCGCCCTGCCGTCGATCGCCGCCGACCTGGAGTTGTCGATCTGGGCCGCGCAGTGGCTGCTGACCGGCTTCGCGGCCGGCTTCGCGGCAGTCCTGCTGCTCGGTCCGCGGCTCACGGCCCGCTGGGGGCTGCGCCGCTGCTATCTCGCCGCCCTGCTCGTCTTCGCCGCCGCCTCGGTGGTGGGCGGGCTGAGCGAGTCCTTGTGGGTCCTGATCGCCGCACGCCTGGTCAAGGGCGGCTGCGCCGCGCTCACCGCGCCCGCGGGCCTCGCACTGATCGCCGCCACCTTCCCCGACGGACCGCCGCTGCGCCGGGCGGTGTCGGTCTACTCGCTGTTCGGCGCCGCCGGCTTCACCCTCGGCCTCCTGCTGTCCGGCCTGCTCACCCCCGTGAGCTGGCACTGGACGTTCCTCTTCCCCGCCCCCGTCGCCCTCGGCCTGCTCGGCTGGGGCCTGAAGGTCGTCCCGCGCACCGAGCGCCGCGGCCCGCCCCGGTTCGACCCGCACGTCCTGCGCGACGGCGCCCTGGTCCGCTCCACGCTCGGCGCGGCGACGCTCAATGGCACCTACGTCGCCCTGCTGCTCCTGGTCACCTTCCACGCGGCGGACCGGTTCGGCTGGCGTCCCTGGCAACTGGCGCTGGCCCTGCTGCCCGCCTGCGTCCCGCTCGCGGTCGCCGTCCCGTTCGCCGGACGCCTGACCGCCCGGTTCGGCACCGCGGGCTCCATCGCCGCCGGGGCCGTCGCCGCCCTCGCCGGACAGCTGCTGCTCCTGCTGCGCCCGTTGCCGCGGTCGTACGCCGTGGGGGTGCTGCCGACGCTGCTGCTGGTGGGCGCCGCGTTCGTGCTGTCGTTCGCCGCGCTGAACCTCCAGGCCACTCACGGCCTCACCCCCGAGGCGCGCGCCGCGGCCGTGCCCGTCTACCAGACCGGCGTCCAACTCGGCGGTGTCCTGATGCTGCCGCTGGTCGCCGCCCTGCTCACCCACGCCACCGGCCACCGGCCCGCGCTGCTCGCCATCGCGCTCGCCGGAGCGGTGGGCGTGCTCGTCTCACTCACCGGCTTGCGCAGCCGATCCGCCAAGGGAGTCCCGTCATGAGTGAACAACCGTCCACCGCGCCGCCGTTGCACGTCGCCGTCATCATCGGCAGCGTCCGTGACGGCCGGTTCGGGCCCACTGTCGCCCGCTGGTTCGCCGGCCAGGCGGAGCAACGCGGCGACCTCACCGTGGAGTTGGTCGACCTCGTCGACTTCCCCCTGCCGCTGGAGAAGGCGACCCCCGGTGAGGCGCCCGACGAGGCGACCGCGATCCTGCGGCATCGGCTGGCCGACCGGCTCGGACGCGCCGACGCGTTCGTCGTCGTCACACCCGAGTACAACAACACCATTCCCGCCGCCCTGAAGAACGCCATCGACTGGATCTTCGACGAATGGGCGGCCAAACCGGTCGGCTTCGTCTCCTACGGCGGCATGAGCGGCGGCCTGTGGGCCGTCTCCCACCTGCGCCACGTCTTCACCGAGCTGCACGCCGTGCCGCTGCGCGAGCAGTTGATCTTCCACCAGGTGTGGAACCGGTTCGACGGGGACGCCCCCAGGGACGCCGAGGACAGCGAGGTGGCGGCCAAGACGCTGCTCAGCCGTCTGGTGTGGTGGGGCGAGGCCCTGCGCACCGCCCGCGCCGTCCGCCCCTACCAGCGCTGACCCGCGCCCATGGCTTTCGACAGAAGGGTTCACCCGTGACCAGCCCGCACAACCGGCCCCTGCGGTTCGGCCTCGTCGTGTTCACCCCCGCCACCCGGGCCGAGTGGGTGGCCAAGGCGCGCCGGGCGGAGAGCCTCGGCTACGACGTCGTCTCCGTCTCCGACCACCTCGGCATGCCCGCACCGCTGGCGACGCTCGCCCTGGTCGCCGAGGCCACCGAGCGCATCAGGATCGGCACCCTCGTGCTCAACACCGTCTTCTACCGGCCGACGGTCCTGGCCCGGGACATCGCGACCCTCGACCACTACGCGGGCGGCCGGGTCGAGATCGGCCTCGGAGCGGGCTACGACAAGGCGCAGTTCGACCGGGCGGGCCTGCCCTGGATTCCGGCCGGCGAACGCGTCGACCACCTCGAACGCACCGTGCGGGAACTGCGCAAGGTCCTCGCCGACCCGCAGACGGTTCCGCCGCCGGCCCAGCCGAAAGGTCCTCCGATCCTCATCGCCGGGCGCGGCCCGCGCGTGCTGCGCCTGGCCGCGGAGCATGCCGACATCGTCGGCTTCACCGGCACCGCGCCGGTACGCGACGGCGACGGACTGCGCCTGGGCGGCCCCGAGGAGATCACCCGGCGGATCGCGGACGTACATACCCTGCTCGGCGAACGTGCCCGGGACGTGGAGTTGAACGTTCCCATCCACCGCGTGTTGCCCTCGACGGCGTCCGGCGCGGTCACCGACGTGTGGCAGAACGAACTGGACCTCGACGCCGGCCGGCTCGCCGAGCTGCCCTCCTTCCTGATCGGCTCGCCCAAGGAGTGCGCCGAGCAGCTGCTGGAGCGGCGTGAGAGGTACGGGCTGAGCTACTTCAGCGTGCTGGAGCCGGAGATGGAGGCGTTCGCCGAGATCATCGAGGAGCTGCGATGAACGCGTCCCACGCGAGCGGCGGGCTGGAGATCGCGGTCGACGAGGACCGGTGCGTGGCCGCCGGGCACTGCGTCGTCGCCGCCCCGGAGATCTTCGACCAGCGGGAGGAGGACGGTGTCGTCGTCCTCCTCGACCCCAGGCCGTCCGCCGCGGCCCACGACATCGCCCACGAGGCGGCACTGCTGTGCCCCGCCGCGGTCATCCGCGTGGTGCGGACACCGTCGTGACCACGGACGTGGTGATCGTCGGCGCGTCGGCGGGCGGTCTCACGGTGGCGGAGGGCCTGCGCCGGCGCGGGTTCACCGGTTCGCTCGCCCTCGTCGACGCCGAACCGGAACTCCCCTACGACCGACCGTCGTTGTCCAAGCACATCCTCGACGGCCGCTGGCCGGCCGAGCGCGCTCGGCTGCGCACCCCGGCCGAGCTCGACGCGCTGGACGTCGACGCGCGTCTGGGCACTGCCGCAGTCGCCCTCGACGTACCGGGACACCGCGTCACCCTGCGCGACGGCCAGGTACTCGGCTACCGCACCCTCGTGGTGGCCACCGGCCTGCAGGCCAAGCATCTGCCGGGCGGTTCGGACCTTGCCGGGGTGCACACCCTGCGGACCCTCGGTGACAGCGAACGGCTGCGCGCCGACCTGCTGACCGCCCGCCAGGTCGTGGTCGTCGGCGCTGGGGTGCTGGGCTGCGAGATCGCGGCCACCGCCCGCGGCCTGGGGCGCGAGGTGACCGTGGTGGAGCCGGCCGCCGGGCCCATGCTGCGCCTGCTCGGCCCGCAACTCGGCGCGGAAATCGCCCGGTTGCACGTCGAGCACGGCGTGCGTCTGCTCACCTCGACCGTGGTGACCGGCCTGGTCGGAGATGCAGGCCGGGTCGTCGGCGTGCGCACCGGGCCCGGCACGGTGCTGAGCGCCGACGTCGTCGTGGTCGCGGTCGGCCAACGGCCCGCCACGGACTGGCTGGCCGACAGCGCGCTCGCCCTCGACGACGGCGTGGTCTGCGACGCCCGCTGCCGCGCGGCCACCGACGTGTACGCGGTCGGCGATGTCGCCCGCTTCGGCTCCGGCGGTGCGGGCGGCGCGCGCGGGGTGCGTCTGGAGAACCGTACGAACGCCACCGAACAGGGTCTGTTCGTGGCAGCCCAGATCCTCGGTGCCGTCGGCGACGCCTACCGGCCCATGCCGTACGTCTGGTCCGATCAGTTCGGGACACGGATCCAGGTCCACGGGTCGGTGCCTGTCGGGGCCGTGGTGCGGGTCGTCGAGGGCTCCGTCCCGGACCGCGCGTTCGTCGCCCATGTCAAGGCCGAGGGCCGGCTCGTCGGCGTCGTGGGATGGAACAGCCCCGGCCGCGTCCGCACCGCGCGAGCCCTGCTCACCGCTTTTGAAACCGTGCCTTCCCCTCGTTGACAGGAGAGTCATGACCGCCGCCGCGCCCATGCCCCACAACCGGCGTCCCGACCGCTGCCCGTTCCGTCCCCACCCGGTGCTCGAACGATTGCGCGACGACCCCGAACTGCCGCGGGTACGCACGTCCAACCCGCAACTGGGGGAGTTCGACGCCGTGCTGGTGACCCGGCCCGACGAGGTGCGTCAGGTGCTCGCCGACCCGCGCTACGAGGCCGGTTTCGCCTTCGACCGCACCGGCCCGCGCACCGTGATGAACCAGCCCGGCATCCTGCTCAACTACGACGGCGACGAGCACACCCACTACCGGCGCATGCTCTCCGGGGCGTTCACCGTCAAACGGGTGCGCTCCCTGGCACCCGCGATCCGGCGTGTCGTCGACGACCGCCTCGACGCCCTCGAACAGGCCGGTCCCGGCGCCGACCTGATCGAGAGGTTCGCGGGGCCGGTGCCGCTGCTCGTCATCTGCGAACTGCTCGGTGTCCCCGTCGAGGACCGTGACGGCATCCAGCGTCGCAGTGCCATCGGTACCGACGTCGCCAACTCGCTCCAGACCCAGTTGGAGAACTTCGCCGCGATGGCCGCCTACATGGGGGACCTGGTACGCCGTCAGCGCGCCGAGCCCGGTGACGACATCCTCGGTGACCTGATCCGCAGGCACGGCGGCGAGCTCAGCGACGACGAGCTGATCGGCATGGGCAACAGCATCCTGGTCGCCGGCCACGAGACCGTGTCCAGCATGATCGGGCTGAGCACGCTGGCGCTGCTGCGGGACCCCGATCAGCTCGCCGTCGTCCGCGACGACGAGAGCGCCGCGACCGGTGCCGTCGAGGAACTGCTGCGGCTGCTGGCGGTGGCCCCGCCCCTGGTCCGCCAGGCCGACAGCGACCTCGAACTCGGGGGGCGGCCGGTCAAGGCGGGGGAGCGGGTCCTGCTCTCGACACTCGCCGCCCACCACGACACCGGCTTGGTGGCCGACGAGCCCGGCCGGCTCGACGTGCGGCGCAAGACGGTGGCCCATCTGGCGTTCGGGTTCGGCGCCCACCAGTGCATCGGGCAGCAACTCGCCCGACTGGAACTGCAGATCGCGCTGCCGGCCCTGCTGCGCCGCCTGCCCGGACTGCGTCTCGCCGTGGACTTCGACGCCGTCGAGTACCGCGACGACGCTCTGGTCTTCGGGGTGGCCCGGCTGCCGGTGACCTGGTAGCGGACGACCGTACGACGGGGGGCGGGGCGTCCCTGGGGATGCCCCGCCCACCGTGTGTTCCTCAGCCGGTCACCTTCTCGGGCAGCCGCCCGCGCCGGCGCAGGATGGCGTGCACGGTGGACACGGCCGGTACACCGACCACGGCGCGCCGCACCAGTTCGTTGTGGATGCGGCGGGCTCCCCACCGCGGCTGCGCGTCGCGGATCTGCACGACGAGCGACTCGATCTCACCCGCCGTACGGGCCGGGGAGTTCTTGGGCCGCCGTGAGCGCGGTGCGAGCCCGTCGGCTCCCTCGGTGCGGAAACGGGCGAGGTAGACGTAGAACGTCTTGCGGGAGATGCCGTGGCGGCGACAGACCTCCGCCACGGTCAGCCGGTCGCGCTCCGGAGCCAGCAGGATGTCGATCCACTGCTCGGACAAGGCCATCACCTCTTTCACGACTTCCGTTCCTCCAAGATCAGTTGACGTTCTCCTGGGACCCGGCGCGCACGGCGGGCCGTTCCGCCTCCGCCTCCGGCTCCACGGCCGGCTGCTCCGCGGTCGCGACGACGCGTCCGGGGATGAACAGACTGGCGACGAGCATGACGAGCAGTCCCACCGCCACGGCGAGGTAGGCGAGGTGGAAACCGGACCGGGGATCGTCACCGGCGTTCTGCATCAGCAGCGCGACCACCGCGATGCCGATCGACGCGCCCAACTGGTTCAGCATGTAGAGCACGGAGCTGCCCTGCGGGACGAGATGTCCGGGCAGTGTCCGGTAGACCGATCCGATCACCGGCGCCCCGGCCGAACCGGTGCCGATGCCCAGGGTGAACGCGGCCAGCAGCGGCCAGAGTTCGCCGGTCTGCGCGTCGAAACGGCTGAACGCCAGCGAGCTGAGCAGCGCGACGGCCGCGCCGGTGAGGGCCAGGTTGCGCGAGCCCCACCGGTCGGACAGTCGCCCGGCGAGCGGCATTACCAGCGCGGAGCCCACGCCGAAGGGCGCCAGCCGCAGCCCGGACTCGAACACGCCGTAGCCGCGCACCTGTTGGTAGTAGAGCGGGATCACGAAGATGCTCGCGAAGGTGGCGAGCCCCAGCACGGCCGCCGCGACGACGCTCGCGGTGAAGCTGCGCCGGGTGAACAGCCGCAGGTCGATCAGCGGCGGCGTCCGGCGGGCGCGCAGCGCGTGAGCGGCGTACCCTGCGAGCAGGGCGACGGCGAGGGCCAGCGGCAGCAGCACCTGCCAGGTGGCGAAGGAGCCGCGCTGGGCCACCTCCGACAGCGCGAGCACACCGGAGGCGACGCCGGGGCCGATCAGCGCGACGCCCAGGATGTCGAGCCGGTCGACGGTACCGCGAGCCTCCGGCGATTCGGCCGGCAGGGTACGCCGGGCCAGGACGAAGGCGACGACCACGATCGGCACGTTGACGAAGAACATCCATCGCCAGTCGAGGCCTTGCAGGATGACCCCGCCGACGATCGGCCCGAGCACGGGCCCGGTGGAGCCGACGATGCCCATCACGCCCATCACTCGTCCGACCTGCGTGGGGCCGGCCGCACGGGCGAGCAGCGTGAGCATCAGCGGATCGAGGATCCCGGCGCCGACGCCCTGCACGACGCGGAAGAGGATCAGGCTGTCGATGTCCCAGGCGAGCCCCGAGGCGATCGAGCCGGCCATGAAGAGCACCAGGCCGGACAGCCACAGCCGCCTGCCGCCGACCCGCTCCACGGCCCACGCGGTGACGGGGATGGTGACGGTGAGCGCCAGCAGATAGCCGGTCGAGACCCAGCCGGTGGTGCTCAGTGAGGCGTCGAAGCGGGTGGAGAGAGTGTCTACGGCCACGGCGGTCATGGAGCCGTCGAGGATGCCCATGATCCCGCCGATGAGGATCACGCCGATCAACCGCCGTAAGGCCGGGTCGAGTTTGTCTTCCTGAGGGGTGGTCATCTCGTCTCCCGACGGAGTCGCTGCAACTGAACCTGCGGGTTCAATAATGAACCGGCGAGTTCAATTTACCAATCTCATCGGGATAGAAACATGCTGGTTCAGGAGACTGAAACAGTTGGTACAGTTCCGGCCCTCGCCGGATACGCTGGGCGCATGGCATCAGCAGCGGCAACGGCAGCACGGACGGCCCCGCGCGGGCGCATCGACAAGCGGCAGGCCATCCTCGACGCGGCCTTCGACGTCTTCGCCGAGCACGGCTATGTCCAGGCGCTGGTGCAGGAGATCGCCGAGCGGGCGGGTGTGGCCAAGCCGACGGTCTACAACCACTTCACCGACAAGGAGACCCTCTTCAGGGCCACCCTCACGGCCGCCGCGCACGCCGTCATGGACGGCAACATCGCCGTCCTGGACCGCATGCGCACACCCGGGGACGACCTGCGGGTGACGCTCGACGGCGTCGCCTACCAACTCGTCCGCTCCTGTTGCGACCGCCGCTCCCGCTCCTTGCGCTGGCTGACCTACGCCCAGGTGGCCCGTTTCCCCGACCTCATCACGGTGGTCCAGGGCTGTACGTCCGTGCGCATCGCCGAGGCGATGGCCGACCGGCTCGCCCGGCTCACCCTCTCCGGGCACCTGCGCCCCTGTGACCCCGCCCTGGCGGCCGAGCAACTGCTCGCCCTCATCACCGGCCCGCTCGAGACCCGCTCCCGGCTGGGCACCCGCAAAGTGACCATGGCCGAGATGCGCGCGCTGGCCGAGGCTGCCGTCGACACCTTCCTGCGGGCCTACGCCGCCGACTGACCCTCGGCGCCGGGCCAGGAACTCCTCGGTGAGCGCGTGCAGCCGGCGCGCGGCCGATGCATCGAAGTCCGCGGTACGCACGTCCGGATCCCGCCCACGCCGAACATGCGCCCGCTGATGCCGTTCCGTATCGACGACGTCAGTCCCGCCAGCGGCTGGCGAGTGGCACTCAGCACACAGTTCTGCGCCTACGCCGATAGTCAGGCAGCAGCACTGCTGGACGACCTCGCTGACGGCGGCACCGGAATCGTGCAGACAGCGTCGGTGCTGGCGGATAAACTCTTCCACGCGTTCGGAATCGCCGAAGCGACACCCATCACCCGGGACGTCCACGTCGCCGCCTTGGTGTCTGTGCTCTGGGGACCAGTTGGGGACCGCACGGTGTCCGCGCACTTGAACGGCACACACGTCAACGCACGTCATGCACCCTGACTTCGTGTTGCGTATGTGGGTAAAAGGGGTAAGCCGCATTTCTGGGGGTCAAGGGGTCGCAGGTTCAAATCCTGTCGTCCCGACTGTTGAAGTCGTGGCCGGAGGCCGTATCGGAATTCCGATACGGCCTCCGGCTGTTTTCCGTGCACCGTGGGGACGGCTGCCGGCCGACGCGCCGGGCGATGTCCCCGGACGGCCCGGAAGGGGCAGGTCAGACCTGGTCCAGCAGGGCCACCAGAGCCTTCCGCAGGGTCGTCCGGGGGTCCTTGGACGGTCCCTCGGACCGCCAGGCGACGAAGCCGTCGGGGCGGACCAGCACCGCGCCGTCCGCCCCGACACCGTGGGCCTCCGCCCAGGTGATGTCGCCCGCGGGGACCAGGTCCGCCTCGGGCCCGCCGCCGATCCGGTACGAGTCGAGGGGGACGGAGAGCTGCCGGGCCGTGTCCTTCGCCGCCGCGTGCCAGCCGCCGGCGCCCTCCGCCGAGCTCAGCAGCACCATGGAACGCTCGTACAGATCGAGCGTGGAGATCCGGGCGCCCGCGCGGGTCAGCCACATGTGCGGCGCCCTGCTCCCCGGCTCGCCCGTCAGCCGTACGCCCTCGGGCACGACGGGAGCTGCCGGATCGGCACCCAGGACCGCGCCCCTCGGGTAGCGGTAGGCGAGCGCCACATTGAGGATCCCGCCCTTCCTGCCGCCGGGGCCGCCCTGCCCGCCCTGCCCGCCCGCTCCGGGCTCGGGGGTGTAGCCGGGGTGGCTGTGCTCCACCGAACGCGACGAGGCGCGCGCGCTCGTCGCCTCCGCGACCGGCCGGCGCTCGGCGTCGTAGGACTTCAGCAGCCCCGGGCCGGCCCACCCGGCCAGCACGGCGGACAGCTTCCAGGCGAGGTTGTGGGCGTCCTGGATACCGGTGTTGGAGCCGAACGCCCCGGTCGGGGACATCTCGTGGGCCGAGTCACCGGCGAGGAACACCCGTCCCTGCGCGTACCGTTCGGCGACCCGCTCGGCCGCGTGCCAGGCCGCACGGCCGGTGATCTCCACGTCGAGATCCGGCACGCCGACGGCCCGCCGGATGTGCTCCACACAGCGCTCGTCGGTGAACTCCTCCAGCGTTTCCCCGTGTTCGGGGTGCCAGGGAGCGTGGAAGACCCAGTGCTCCTTGTTGTCGACGGGCAGCAGAGCACCGTCGGCCGCCGGATCGGTCAGATAGCAGACGATGAACCGGCGGTCGCCGACCACCTCCGCGAGGCCCCGCGAGGTGAACGTGAGGCTCACGTTGTGGAACAGGTCGCCCGGCCCGGTCCTGCCGATGCGCAGCGTGTCGCGGATGGGGCTGCGCGGACCGTCCGCCGCGACGAGATAGTCCGCGCGGATCGTCGTGTGCTCGCCGGTCTCCCGGCTCTTGACCTTCGCCGTCACTCCTTCGGAGTCCTGCTCGAACGACATCAGCTCCGTCGAGAACCGCAGGTCGCCGCCCAGTTCCCGGGCACTCTTCAGCAGCACCGGTTCGAGGTCGTTCTGGCTGCACAGGCACCACGCTCCCGGGCTGAAGCGGGCCAGCCCGCCGCCGGGGTCGATCTCCTTGAACAGCCACTCCCCGGCGTCGCCCACCAGGGTCGGAGTCTGGAGGATGCCGTGGTTGTCGGCGAGGACCGACGCCGCCTCCTCGATGCGCCGCTGCACCCCGGCCACCCGGAAGATCTCCATGGTGCGCACGTTGTTGCCGCGCCCCCGCGGGTGCATCGACGTACCCGCGTGACGCTCGACCAGGATGTGCGGCACCCCGAGGCGCCCCAGGAACAGCGAGGTCGAGAGGCCCACCAGCGAGCCGCCCACGATGAGGACGGGCGTATGGAGACCGTTCTCGCCGGCCTCTTCGAATCGGTTCATCGATTGCCTCCAGCGCCGCCTGGGACGCGAGTCAGGGATGGGATGCAGATTCCATGCCCGGTGCGGGCCGGTTCGCACGGCAGGGGCACCCGGATGGCGCGCGGTTCACTCGCCTGACCCGCGGGGCTCGCGGAGTACCGGACACGCGGCAACGATCAGCTCATGGCGGCCCCGGCGTTTCGGATACCGCGGTCGTTCCTGACTTCCGTGACGAAAAGGAGAGGTGTGCCGCAATGCCCAACTCGGCACGTATCGCGCAGTCGGCCTTCGACGGCTCGAAGCTTCGGGTGATCCTGCTGCTCGACCTGTACGAAGGCGCCCAGCAGCAGTTCCTCGACGCCTACGAACTCATGCGCAACCAGGTCGCCTCGGTCCCCGGTCACATCAGTGACCAGCTCTGCCAGTCGATCGAGAACCCCTCGCAGTGGCTCATCACCAGCGAGTGGGAGAGCGCCCCGCCCTTCCTCGCCTGGGTGAACAGCGAGGAGCACGTCGAAACCGTCCGGCCCATGCACAGCTGCGTCCGGGACACCCGGTCGATGCGCTACAGCATCCTCCGCGAGACCAGCCCCACAGAGCCGCTCGCCCCGGAGCCGGCCAGGTCGGCCCTGCAGGTCGAGGCCCGCGAGGGCAACGGAGTCGCGCGCCACGCCCTCACCTTCACCGTCAAGCCCGGATCCGAGTCGAAGGTCGCGGAGATCCTGGCCGGGTACGAGTCGCCCCAGGCCCAGGTAGACGACACCACCCGGCTGCGCCGCACCTCGCTGTTCATGCACGGCAACCGCGTCGTGCGGGCCGTGGAGGTAGAGGGCGACCTCCTCGCGGCACTGCGCCACGTGTCGCGCCAGCCCGAGGTGCGGGCGGTCGAGGAGGCCATCAATCCCTACCTGGAGCAGGACCGGGACCTGAGCGACCCCGACTCGGCGCGGGTCTTCTTCACCCGTGCGGCGCTCCCCGCCGTGCACCACGTGGTCTCCGGCCGCGAGGAACCCGCGAAGGTCACCCGGCACGCCCTGTTCTACCCGGCCCGCAAGGGCTGCGGAATGGAACTGGCCCGGCTGCTCGCCCACCAGGACGAGGCCGCGGCCGACGACCCGGCGAGCCCGGTGTACAGCAGCACCGTCTTCCAGCGCGACGACATCGTGGTGCGGCTCATCGACATCACCGGCGACCTCGACCTCGACCCCGTCGCCTCCCTGGGCCTCAAGGGCGCCAAGAAGGCCGCCGAACTGGAGCGCCTCCTCGACGGCCCCGCGATCGGCGTCGAAGGCTCCCTGGAGACGGAACGCAACATCAACCGCCTCCTGTCGCACGCCGACATGCTGCCCGTCACCGACCGGAGCTCGGGGCCCTCCTGACGGACCACCGCAGCCCGCGTACCCGGACGTCATCAGACGTCCTCGCCACACCCGGAGGTTCAAGCATGATCAAGCACCATCCACGCATCGTGGACCTGAGCGAGACGGAACCCAACCGCAGGCGCGGAGGAGACATCCGGGCCCTGCTCACGCCCGCCACGGCGGGGTCCACCAGCGGCTTCATGGGCCTGGCGATCATCCAGCCCGGCGAGCGCATCGGCGAGCACTACCACCCGTACTCCGAGGAGTTCGTGTACGTGGTCAGCGGCGCCCTCGAGGTGGACCTGGACGGTGAGGCGTTCGCGCTCAGGCCCGACCAGGGCCTGCTGATCCCGATCGACATGCGGCACCGCTTCCGCAACGTCGGCGACGAGGAGGCCCGCATGGTCTTCCACCTCGGCCCGCTCGCCCCGCGACCGAGCCTCGGCCATGTCGACACGGAGGCCACCGACGACACCGTGCCGAGCCCCGAGTTCATGACCGCCGTACCCAACCTGTCCGCGCCGGACCACGGACAGCCGTCCGAACGAAGCGGGGCCATAAAGTGACCCGCCGGGTGGCCGTCACCGGCATCGGTGTGGTCGCTCCGGGAGGCACCGGGACAAAGGCGTTCTGGGACCTCCTCGAAGGCGGCCGCACCGCGACCCGTGGCATAACGCTCTTCGACCCGGTGGGCCTGCGCTCGCGCATAGCCGCCGAATGCGACTTCGACCCGCTCGCGCACGGCCTGGACCCCGATCTGGTCGAACACACCGACCGGTACATCCAGTTCGCCGTGGTCGCGGCCGGAGAGGCCGTCCGCGACTCCGGCCTCGACACGGACCAGGAAGACCCCTGGCGCGTCGGAGTCTCCCTGGGCAGCGCCGTCGGCGGCACCACCCGCCTGGAACACGACTACGTCCAGGTCAGCGAGCGGGGCCGGCGGTGGGACGTGGACCACCGGGCGGCCGACCCGAAACTGCACCTCGCGTTCGCGCCCAGCACCCTCGCCTCGGTCGTCGCCGAACAGTTCGGGGCGCAGGGACCGGTGCAGACAGTCTCCACCGGCTGCACCTCCGGGCTCGACGCCGTCGGATACGCCTTCCACACCATCGAGGAAGGCCAGGCCGACGTCCTGATAGCCGGGGCGTCCGACTCGCCGATATCCCCGATCACGATGGCCTGCTTCGACGCCATCAAGGCCACGTCGCCCGACAACGACGACGCCGCGCACGCCTCCCGGCCCTTCGACGCCAACCGCAACGGCTTCGTCATGGGCGAGGGCGCGGCCGTACTGGTCCTGGAGGAGTACGAGCACGCCAGGGCGCGCGGCGCGCACATCTACTGCGAGATCGGCGGCTACGCCACCTACGGCAACGCCTACCACATGACCGGTCTGACCAGCGAGGGCCTGGAGATGTCCCGGGCCATCGACAGCACGCTCGACCAGGCCCGCCTCGACCCCACCCTCATCGACTATGTCAACGCGCACGGCTCCGGCACCCGGCAGAACGACCGGCACGAGACCGCCGCGGTCAAACGGTCCCTGGGCGAACACGCCCACCGGACACCGATGAGCTCCATCAAGTCCATGGTGGGCCACTCGCTGGGCGCGATCGGCGCGATCGAGGTCGTCGCCTGCGTCCTCGCCCTGAAGCACCAGGTGGTGCCGCCCACGGCGAACTACGAAACCCCCGACCCCGAGTGCGACCTGGACTACGTGCCGCGCACCGCACGCCCGCGGAAGCTCAGGAATGTGCTCTCCGTCGGCAGCGGGTTCGGCGGATTCCAGTCCGCGGTGCTCCTGACCGGGCCGGCTGGGAGGACACGATGAGCACTCAGCGCCCCGGGCACGCGGCCGTCACCGGCATCGGTGTCATCGCGCCCAACGGACTGCGCGCCGACGCCTACTGGAAGTCCGTCAGGGAAGGCCTCGGCTTCCTGGACCGGATCACCCGCGAGGGATGCGGACACCTGCCGCTGCGCGTCGCGGGTGAGGTCCGGGCCTTCGACGCCGCGGACCTCATCGAGGAGCGTTTCCTCGTCCAGACCGACCGCTTCAGCCACTTCGCGATGGCCGCGACCGTCCTCGCCATCGACGACGCGGGCCTCGGAGCGGTCGGCCCCGAGGACGCCTACGACATCGGCGTGGTCACCGCCGCCGGATCGGGCGGCGGCGAGTTCGGCCAGCGTGAACTGCAGAAACTGTGGGGCCAGGGCTCCAAGTTCGTCGGCCCCTACCAGTCCATCGCCTGGTTCTACGCGGCCAGCACCGGCCAGATCTCCATCCGCGGCGGATTCAAGGGGCCGTGCGGAGTCGTCGCGAGCGACGAGGCCGGGGGACTGGACGCCATCGCGCACGCCGCCCGTGGTGTACGGCGCGGCACGGGCGTGATGGTCGTCGGCGCCGCGGAGGCGCCGCTCGCCCCGTACTCGATGGTCTGCCAGCTCGGCTACCCCGAGCTCAGTACCGTCGAGGACCCCGCTCGCGCCTACCGTCCCTTCACCGAGGGAGCCTGCGGCTTCGTGCCCGCGGAAGGCGGCGCCATGCTCGTCGTGGAGGACGAGCGGCGTGCGCGCGAGCGGGGAGCGGAGGTCCGGGCCCTGGTGGCCGGGCACGCGGCCACGTTCACCGGGGCCTCCCAGTGGGAGCGGTCCCGCGAAGGACTCGCCCACGCGATCCGGGGCGCCCTCGCCGAGGCCGGCATCGCCCCGGAGGAGATCGACGTCGTCTTCGCCGACGCTCTCGGCGTCCCGGCCGCGGACCGCGCCGAAGCCCTGGCCATCGCCGACGCCCTGGGGGCGCACGGCACCCGGGTACCCGTCACGGCGCCCAAGACGGGAATCGGACGGGCCTACTGCGGGGCACCCCTGCTGGACACCGCGGCCGCGGTCCTCGCGATGGAGCACGGCCAGATCCCTCCCACCCCCAACGTGTTCGACATCTGCCACGACCTCGACCTGGTGACGTCGAACGCCCGACCCGCCGAACTGCGCACGGCCCTGGTCCTCAGCAGGGGACTCATGGGGTCCAACTCGGCCCTGGTCGTACGGCGCGGCGGCGACCACGCCCGGTAGCCCGGGCCGCACGTGAGGAGAACAACCACATGATCACCACCGAAGTGACCGTCGACGAACTGGCCGCCCTCATGAAGAAGGCCGCCGGGATCACCGTCGACCCCCACGAACTCGCGCAGTCCCTCGACGCGCCGTTCGGCACCCTCGGACTCGACTCGCTCGCCCTGCTCGGCATCGTCGGCGAACTGGAGAACCGGTACAGCCGGCCCCTGCCCCCCGACGCGGAGCGATGCAAGACCCCGCGGGCGTTCCTCGCTCTCATCAACGACACCCTCAAGGCTGGAGCCTGAAGTGGCTGGACACACCGACAACAGCGTCGTCATCGACGCCCCCCTCGACCTCGTGTGGGACATCACGAACGACATCGAGAACTGGCCGCGGCTCTTCAGCGAGTACGCGTCCCTCGAGATCCTGACCCGGGACGGCGACACGACCACCTTCCGCCTCACCATGCACCCGGACGACAACGGCAAGGTGTGGAGCTGGGTCTCGCAGAGAACCGTCGACCGTGCCGGGCGGACCGTCCGGGCGCGCCGCGTCGAGACGGGACCGTTCGCGCACATGAACATCCGGTGGGAGTACGAGGAGACCCCGGCCGGTACGCACATGCGCTGGGTGCAGGACTTCGCGATGAAGCCCGACGCCCCCGTCGACGACGCCTGGATGACGGACAACATCAACCGCAACTCCGTCACGCAGATGGCCCTCATCCGGGACCGGATCGAGCAGGTCGCCCGTGAGCGCCGCAGCCCCGCGGCCATGCCCCGCTGACCACCGAACCGGCACAGGAAGGACACCCGATGCACCACGCCCTGATCGTCGCCCGTATGGCGCCCGACTCGGCTCCGGCGATCTCCGACGTGTTCGCCGCCTCCGACCGGGGTGAGCTCCCGCACCTCATCGGGGTCAACCGGCGCAGCCTCTTCCAGTTCGGTGACGTGTACCTGCACCTCATCGAATCCGAACGGGACCCGGGGCCCGCCATCGCCAAGGTGGCCGGGCACCCCGAGTTCCGGAGCGTCAGCGAGGAACTGTCGGCGTACGTCAGCGCGTACGACCCGCAGACCTGGCGCAGCCCCAAGGACGCCATGGCGCGCTGCTTCTACCGCTGGGAGCGCGACACCGCCTCCTGATCGGCACCGTGACACAACCCGAGGCCGCCGGCTCCGCGACGAAGCGGAACCGGCGGCCTCGGGTTTTCCTCCGTGCGTCGCCCGGTCAGCCCGGGACGGTGCACTCGAAGGCGTGCAGATAGGGGTTCACCGGGCGGATCTCGCCGATGACCAGGCCCGCCGCCGTGAGCCGGTCGACCATGCTCTGCCGGGTGTGCTTGGCACCGCCGACGTTGAGGAGCAGCAGCAGGTCCATGGCCGTCGTGAACCGCATCGACGGGGTGTCGTCCACGAGGTTCTCGATGACGACGACGCGGGCGCCGGGCCGGGCGGCCGCACGGACGTTCGCGAGCGCCCTGCGGGTGCTCTCGTCGTCCCACTCCAGGATGTTCTTGATGATGTACACGTCCGCCTGGACCGGGATGGCCTCGCGGCAGTCCCCGGCCACGATCCGCACCCGGTCGGACAGCGCCCCGCCGTTCCGCAGGCGCGGGTCGGCGTTCTCCACCACGCCCGGCAGGTCGAGCAGGGTGCCGTGCATCCCGGGGTGCTTCTCCAGCAGACTGGCCACGACGTGACCCTGGCCGCCTCCGATGTCGGCGACCGACTTCACGCCCCGCAGGTCGAGCAGCTTCGCGACGTCCTGGGCGGACTGCGAACTGGACGTCGTCATGGCCCGGTTGAAGACGTGCGCGGACTCGGGGGCGTCTTCGTTGAGGTACTCGAAGAACTCCTTGTCGTACACCTCCTCGAAGACGTTGCGGCCGGAGCGGACCGCCTCGTCGAGCTTCGGCCAGACGTTCCACGTCCACGGCTCGGTGCACCACAGGGCGATGTAGCGCAGGCTGTCCGGGGCGTCCTCGCGCAGCAGCCGGGACATCCGCGTGTGCTCGAACGTGCCGTCCGGGCGCTCCGCGAAGACGCCCTGGCAGGACAGGGCGCGCAGCAGCCGGCGCAGGGTCCCCGGCTGGGTCTTCACCGCGGCGGCCAGGTCCTCCGCACTCATGGGCGTGTCGTCCAGGGCGTCCGCCACACCCAGCCGCGCCGCGGCGCGTACGGCGGCGGCGCGGGCCGCTCCGAAGACGAGTTCCCGCAGCTGCATGGACGGCGGGGGACTCTGATCCACAGTTGTCATTCGTGCCTCGTTTCTGTGTCGTGCCCCACTCAGCACATTCCGGCGGGCTCGGAGACCTTGCAGGTGTTGCTCCGGAACGTGTTGCCCTTGCCGGTGGTGTCGCGGTTGGCGAGGTCGGAGGGACCGTTGCGCAGGACCACGTTGTCGCGCACCTCGTTGCGCTCGCTGAGCGCGCCCACGAAGCTCTTGAACAGCACGATGCCGCCCGACAGCGGGGAGGTGCCCACGTTGTCCTCGACCCGGTTGTGCGTCACGCGGGTGTCCTCGGCGCCGGTGAGGACGATTCCCGAGCCCTGGAGGGCGGGCAGCCGCGGGGTCTTGGGGCAGGACTTGTTGTTGGCGTGGATGTAGTTCCCGCGGACGGACAGGTTCCCGACGCGCGGCTTGTTCTCGTCGCCCACGACGAACACCGCGGTGCAGTTGCCGGTGGCCTCGTTGCGGGCGACGGTCAGGTTCCGCAGCCGCCGCACCGTGATGCCGATCCGGTTGCCGCTCAGCAGGTTGTGGGCGACCACCGTTCCCTGCGTGTCGCGGGCTCCCTCCTCGGTGGTGACCGTGTTGGAGAGGAACAGGCCGGCGTCGCCGTTGTCCTTGGCGGTGTTGCGGACGAACCTGGTCCGGACGGACCTCTCCTCGGCGAGACCCCACTGGCCGTTCTTCTCGGCGGTCACCCCGCGCACCGTCAGCCCGTCGGTCCCGGAGGCCCACAGACCCTGCTTGGAGAAGCCCCTGACGGTCAATGAGGCGACGGTGACGTCGCGCAGGCGCTTGCTGTCGGTCCCGGTCACACAGATGCCGTTGCCCGCCTTGGCGCAGGCGTCGGTGGCGGCGGTGTTCGGCACGATGACGGTGGACCTGGCGCTAGCGCCGCGCAGGGTCACGTCCCGCACCGTGATGGTGACGCTCTCGTGATAGGTGCCGGGGGCGACGACGACGGTGTCGCCCGCTCGTGCCGAGTTCACGGCCTTCTGGATGGATTCACCCTGGCGTACCAGGTGCACTGAGGGGTGGTCGGCGGGCAGGGCTGCGCCCACTCCCGATGCCACGACCACAGCCGTGCACGCGAGGTAGGCCATCTGTTGTCTGGTCATGGGCCGAAGCTATGAACGGGCGTTCCGGCCCGCCACCGGTGATCGCCCAGGTGGCCTTCTCCGTCACCGTGACGCGCCGGGAGACCTCACGCCGCCGCCCCGGCCGGAGGATCCGGCCGGGGCGGCGGGTGCGGAGCCGAGCCCGCGAGGTGGTGCGTGGGTGACGCGTGGATCAGGCGAGGTTCGCCAGCGTCTCGTTCCAGGTGGCGGACGGGCGCATGATCTTCGCGGCCTTGGCGGGGTCGGGCTGGTAGTAGCCGCCGATGTCGGCCGGGTTGCCCTGGACCGCGTTCAGCTCGCCGACGATCGTCTGCTCCTGCGCGGCCAGCGTCTCGGCGAGCTGGGCGAACGCCTTGGCGAGGTCCGCGTCGTCGCTCTGGCGCGCCAGCTCCTGCGCCCAGTACAGGGACAGGTAGAAGTGGCTGCCGCGGTTGTCGATGCCGCCGACGCGACGGGTCGGGGACTTGTCCTCTTCGAGGAAGGTCGCCGTGGCGCGGTCGAGGGTGTCGGCGAGGACCTGGGCGCGGGCGTTGCCGGTGGTCTTCGCGAACTGCTCGAGGGACGGTACGAGGGCGAAGAACTCGCCGAGGGAGTCCCAGCGCAGGTAGTCCTCCTTGACGAGCTGCTGGACGTGCTTCGGCGCGGAGCCGCCGGCGCCCGTCTCGAACAGGCCGCCGCCCGCCATCAGCGGGACGACCGACAGCATCTTGGCGCTGGTGCCCAGCTCCAGGATCGGGAACAGGTCGGTCAGGTAGTCACGCAGCACGTTGCCGGTGACCGAGATGGTGTCCTCGCCGCGGCGGATGCGCTCCACCGACAGCTTGGTGGCCTCGACCGGGGCCAGGACGCGGATGTCCAGACCCTCGGTGTCGTGCTCCGTCAGGTACTCGTCGACCTTGGCGATCAGGTTGGCGTCGTGGGCGCGGGTCTCGTCCAGCCAGAACACGGCCGGGTCGCCGGTGGCGCGGGCGCGGGTGACGGCGAGCTTCACCCAGTCCCTGATCGGCGCGTCCTTGGTCTGGCAGGCGCGGAAGATGTCGCCGGCGGAGACCGCCTGCTCCAGCACCGCGTCGCCGGCCGCGTCGACGAGGCGGACCGTGCCGGTGACCGGGATCTCGAAGGTCTTGTCGTGGCTGCCGTACTCCTCGGCCTTCTGCGCCATGAGGCCGACGTTCGGGACGGAGCCCATGGTCGACGGGTCGTAGGCGCCGTTGGCGCGGCAGTCCTCGATCACGGCCTGGTAGACGCCGGAGTAGGAGGAGTCCGGCAGGACCGCGAGGGTGTCGGCCTCCTGGCCGTCCGGGCCCCACATGTGGCCGGAGGTACGAATCATGGCCGGCATCGAGGCGTCGACGATGACGTCGGACGGCACGTGCAGGTTGGTGATGCCCTTGTCGGAGTCGACCATCGCGAGGGTCGGGCCCTCGGCGAGCTCGGCGTCGAAGGACGCCTTGATCTCGGCACCCTCGGGGAGGGCCTCCAGGCCCTTGTAGATGCCGCCGAGACCGTCGTTCGGGGTCAGACCGGCGGCGGCGAGCGTCTCGCCGTGCGCCGCGAACGTCTTCGGGAAGAAGGCGCGCACGACGTGACCGAAGACGATCGGGTCGGAGACCTTCATCATCGTGGCCTTGAGGTGCACCGAGAACAGGACGCCCTCGGCCTTGGCGCGGGCGATCTGCTCGGTGAGGAACTCGCGCAGCGGCGCGACGTGCATGACGGACGCGTCCACGACCTCGCCGGCCTGCACGGGCACGGACTCGCGGAGCACGGTGGTGGAACCGTCGTCGCCGACCAGCTCGATGCGCAGCGCGCCGGCCTCGGAGATCACCACGGACTTCTCGGTGGAGCGGAAGTCGTCGACGCCCATGGTGGCGACGTTCGTCTTCGACTCGGGCGACCACGCGCCCATGCGGTGCGGGTGGGCCTTGGCGTAGTTCTTGACCGACGCGGGGGCGCGGCGGTCGGAGTTGCCCTCGCGCAGCACCGGGTTCACGGCGCTGCCCTTGACCTTGTCGTACCGGGCGCGGATGTCGCGCTCCTCGTCCGACTTCGGGTCGTCCGGGTAGTCCGGAAGCGCGTAGCCCTGAGCCTGAAGCTCGGCGACGGCGGCCTTGAGCTGGGGGATCGACGCCGAGATGTTCGGCAGCTTGATGATGTTCGCGCCGGGCGTCTTCGCCAGCTCACCGAGCTCGGACAGGGCGTCCGCGATGCGCTGGTCCTCCTGGAGGAACTCCGGGAAGAGGGCGATGATGCGCCCGGCAAGCGAGATGTCACGGGTCTCCACAGTGACACCCGCCTGAGAGGCGTACGCCTGGACCACCGGCAGGAACGAATACGTCGCCAGGGCCGGGGCCTCGTCAGTGTGCGTGTAAATGATGGTCGAGTCAGTCACCGGGTGCTCCGCTCCACGTCTGCAACATTGCTCGACATCAAGATATCTCGTGAGCGCCCCCGGCTCGACAGCGGTCCGTCCCGCGTCGGGCCGGGCGTGGTGGAAATCCGCCGTCCGCACCCGGCCGGGTCCGCCGGCACGACGACCACGGGCATCCACCCCCTCCCGCGTACCGCGACTGTGAACGCCCGGTGTGAAGTGAACGCGGGAATCGGCGTTCGAAGGCAACCGGACGGCCCGCCCGTGCGTACTGGTGTGTGATCGGTAATTGATCTTGCGGCGGACCTTTTGCCTTCTGCCGCCCGAACGAAAGCGAACCATGAGATATCGCACCAGAGTGACGGCCCCCGCGGCCGCGCTGCTCGGTACGGCGGCCGCGCTCGCCGCCGCCCCCACCGCCTCGGCGCGGCCCCAGGCCTTAAGGCCGGACCAGGGCACCCCGGGCGCGGAGACCCTCGGTGACTCCGTCTACCCGGCCCTCGGCAACGACGGCTACCGCGTCGAGGCGTACCACCTCGACTTCTCGTACGACGCCACGACCCGCCTGGTCGACGCCAAGGCGACCCTGAGGATCAAGGCGACCCAGGACCTCTCGCGCTTCTCGCTCGACGCGCTCGGCCTGGACGTGCGCGCGGTGAAGGTCGGAGGCGTGGCCGCCGGCTTCGAGCAGGTGGACGAGAAGCTGCGGATCACTCCGGTGCGGATCCTGCCGAAGTCCTGCGCCGTCGCGGTCTGTGTCGAGTACGGCGCCGACCCGGCCAGGACGCTGGCGTACACCGCCTGGGTTCCCACCCCCGACGGCTTCGCCATCTGCCCCCAGCCCAACGCGGCGCACACGGTCTTCCCGTGCAACGACCACCCGACGGACAAGGCGGACTTCAGCTTCCGCATCACCGTGCCGAACACCCTGCGCGGTGTCGCGAACGGCTCGCTGACCGGCACGGAGCAGCTCGACGGCGACCGGACCGCGTACACGTACCGTTCGGCCGACCCGATAGCCACCGAGCTGGTGCAGATCACCGTCGGCGACTACGTCGTCAAGGAACGGCAGGGCCCGCACGGGCTGGGGCTGCGGGACGTCGTCCCGACGGCGCGCGCCGCCGCGCTGGAGCCGGCGCTCGCGCTCACCCCGGGCCTCGTGGAATGGCTGGAACAGCGCCTCGGTGCCTACCCGTTCGAGACGTACGGGCTGCTGCCCTGCAACTCCGACGCCGCGAACGCCTTCGACTTCACGGGCCTGGAGACCCAGACCCTGACGCTCTACAAGCCGAACTTCCTGCTCCAGGAGGAGAAGAAGATCGGCTCGCACATGATGCACGAGCTGGTGCACTCCTACTTCGGCAACAGCGTCAGCCCCGCCAACTGGGCCGACCTGTGGCTGAACGAGGGCCACGCGGACTTCTACGGGCTGCTCTACCGCTACGAGCGCGGCTGGGCCGACTCGCTCGGTCTGATCACCATGGAAGCCCGGATGAAGGACACGTACGCCAGGGGCGACCAGTGGCGTCAGTCCTCGGGGCCCGTCGCCGCGCCGAACGCCGTCAACCTGTTCGACAACCAGCGCTACCTGGGCGGAGTCCTGGTCCTGTACGCGCTGCGCGAGCTCGTCGGCGAGGACGTCTTCAACCGCATCGAGCGCACGTTCCTCGATCGGTACCGCAACCGCGCGGCGACCACCGCCGACTACGTCGCGGTCGCCACCGAGATCTCCGGACAGGACCAGTCGGGCTTCCTGAACGACTGGCTGTACGGGACGAAGACACCGCGCATGCCGAACCACCCGGACTGGACGGTCACCCCGGTCGTGTCGAGCCTGGTCGCGCCGCGCAACCGCGTGCCCGGCCACTACCCGGACTCGACCGCCACGCTCTGACCGGGCGGGCGAACGGCCGGGGGCCGGGCGGAAGTCTCCGCCCGGCCCCCGGCCCCGTCTCAGGGCCGCTTCGAGGCAGCCTCGCGCTGATGCGGTATGGCGGTCTCCAGGAAGCCCGTCCCGCCGGACTGGAGCGCGACCGTGCGGGCGGGCGACGGAATCCGGATGCCCTCGTCCCGGTAGCGCTTGTGCAGGGCCTTGATGAACTCGTGCTTGATCCGGTACTGGTCACTGAACTCGCCCACGGCCAGGATCACGGTGAGACCGATGCGCGAGTCGCCGAAGGTGTGGAAACGCACGGCGGGTTCGTGTTCCGGGACGGCGCCGTCGATCCCGGTCATCACCTCGGCGACGACCTCGTTCGTGACCCGCTCGACGTGGTCGAGGTCGCTGTCGTAGCCGACGCCGACCTGCACCAGGAGTGTCATCTGCTGCTCGGGCCGGGTGAAGTTGGTCATGTTGGTGCCCGAGAGCTGGGCGTTGGGGATGATGACCAGGTTGTTGGAGAGCTGACGGACGGTGGTGTTGCGCCAGTTGATGTCGACGACGTACCCCTCCTCCCCGCTGCTCAGCCGGATGTAGTCGCCCGGCTGGATCGTCTTCGAGGCGAGGATGTGCACGCCCGCGAAGAGGTTGGCGAGGGTGTCCTGGAGCGCGAGGGCGACGGCCAGACCGCCCACGCCCAGGGCCGTCAGCAGGGGAGCGATCGAGATCCCCAGGGTCTGGAGGACGATCAGGAAGCCGATCGCCAGCACCACGACCCGGGTGATGTTGACGAAGATGGTGGCCGAACCGGCGACGCCCGAGCGGGACTGCGTCACCGACCGGACCAGGCCGGTGATCAGCCGGGCCGCGGTGACCGTCGTGACGAGGATGAGCAGCACGGTCAGCGACCGGTTGACGGTGCGGCCGACCGGCGCGGTCAGCGGAAGCACCGCGGCCGCGGCGGCGATGCCTCCGGCCACCGCCGACCACGGTACGACGGTGCGCAGGGCGTCGACCATGACGTCGTCGCCGCTCCAGCGGGTGCGCTCGGCGTGCTTGCCCAGCCAGCGCAGCAGCATCCGCAGCAGGAACGCCGTCAGCAGCCCGGCCGCCACGGCTATTCCGGCGATCATCAGGTCGTCCAGGGTGACGGAGCGCTTCATCGGTGACCTCCTCGGGGACCGTGACCGGGGTGAGGGCCCGCGGGCCGAATGTGCTGTGTAGTCACTTGCCACCTGCTCGAATCCGGGAACGCGCGATCATGCCCGGACGTCTGTTCGTCTTCGCCCGGGGAGACCGCTCATCCTGCCGCATCCGGCTGCCCCTCCGTCACCAGCCCTGCGAGGGGCCGCCCTTGACACCCTGCGGTCCCACCTCGGCCGACCGCCCGGCCGCCCACGACAGAGCAGGGCTCCGCCCCGGCTGCAGAGTCCGACGCACCGGCGCCCGCACCGGCGCCCCACCGGGTGTCACAGTTCGTCGAACGTGCCGTGCCGCCCCGCGCCGGACGCGAAACGGGCCGCGCCCTCCATGCTCTCCTCCAGTACGCCCATGCCGTGACGGAGTTCGGTCCGCATGGCCTCCTTCTCGATCAGGCCCTCCTGGTCGAGGACCGAGGCCCGGTCACTGCGCAGACAGGACTGCGGGAAGCCGGCGATCTCGGCGGCCAGCCGCTCGGCCTCGGCGCGGGCCCGGCCGGCCGGGACGAGACGGTTGGCGAGCCCCATCTCGTACGCCTCCCGGGCGCCGACCGGACGGCCGGTGAGGATCATGTCCATCGCACGGCTCATGCCGATGAGCCGCGGCAGCCGTACCGTGCCCCCGTCGATCAGCGGCACGCCCCAGCGGCGGCAGAACACCCCGAAGACGGCGTCCTCCTCGGCCACCCGCAGGTCGCACCAGAGCGCCAGCTCCAGACCGCCGGCCACGGCGTGCCCCGCGACCGCCGCGATCACCGGCTTGGTCAGGCGCAGCCGGGTGGGACCCATCGGCCCGTCACCGTCCTCGGCGACCTCGTTCCCCCGCTCGGTGCCGACGGCCTTGAGGTCCGCGCCCGCGCAGAACGTGCCGCCCTCGCCCCAGAGCACGGCGACGCGCGCCGTCTCGTCGGCCTCGAACTTGCGGAAGGCGTCCGCGAGTTCGGCGGCGGTCGGCCCGTCCACCGCGTTGCGGGCCGCGGGCCGGGAGAGGA
The DNA here is from genome assembly GCF_036063235.1 of Streptomyces sp. NBC_00386. Classification (NCBI taxonomy): domain Bacteria; kingdom Bacillati; phylum Actinomycetota; class Actinomycetes; order Kitasatosporales; family Streptomycetaceae; genus Streptomyces; species Streptomyces sp. NBC_00386. Next base: position 1,534,495 of record NZ_CP107950.1, on the reverse strand, counting down.
CGACGGTGGTGACGTGACCCTGACGTTCGCTACGGACCGGCATCGCGCCGTCCCCTTTCGGCGGCCGGCGCGCCACACCGCACGCCGTGGTTACTCCTCGGTATCACAGCACGCGGCGCACCGCACGGCCCAGGAGGCGGAAAGGCTCTCGTCCCCTGGCGTCAGATCACCTTCCAGCGGACCAGCGCCCCGAGCGTGAGCGCCCCCGGCAGCAGCGGCACCCACACCGTGATGATCCGGTACGCCAGCACCACCGCGGTCGCCACGGCCACCGGGCCGCCCGCCGCGACCAGGGTCACGACCAGCGCGGCCTCCACCGAACCGAGCCCCCCGGGTGTCGGCACCATCGCGACCGCGATCGTCGCCGCCAGGTAGGCGATCATCATGTGCGTGGGTGACACCGGGAGGCCCAGCGCCCGTCCCACCGAGGCCAGCCCGGCGGCCTGGAGCAGCGGGAACGCGAGCGAGCCGCCCCACAGGGCGAAGGCGCGCGAGGGCCGGGTGTGCACCGAGCGGGCCTCCCCGAAAGCGGTGCGCAGGAAGGAGAGGACGGCCGTGCGCAGCCGTCGTACGAGAACGAGCACCGCCAGCGCGGCGCACAGGGCCACGACGACGCCGAGCAGCAGCGGTCCGATCGCACCCTCCGGTATCAGACCGTCGACCCGGATCGCACCGGGGAACGCGATCAGCAGGCCGAGCAGCAGGGCCAGCCGGGCGACCGCCTCGGCCAGCAGATACAGCGCGAGCGCGGCCGAGGAGCGGGCGAGCGGCACCCCGCACACCGTCATGAACCGCAGATTGACCGCCCCGGCGCCCAGCCCCGTCGGCAGCAGGTGGTTCGCGGCGCCCGCGGCGAACTGCGTGGCGAGCAGCCGGCGGGCGGGCAGCCGTTCCATGACCGCGCCCTGCCGGGTCACGGCCGCGGCCACCCAGGTCAGACAGGTCGCGGCGGCCGCGGCGACGAGCCAGGGCCACTCGGCCGACCGCAGATGGCCGAAACCCTCGACGAGCACGGACCGGTGGCGCACGGCCACCACGAGGACCAGCGCGAGCGGGAGCAGGCACAGGACCGGCCGGACGGCAGGCCGCAGGGTGAGGCGGCGGGGGAGCCGGGGCAGCGCCCGGGGAAGTCGTACGGCTGTCACATCCGGAGAGGTTTTCCCTGCCGCACCAACGTGAGGTTGCGGGCGCGGGGACGGCGGCTGACGTGCCGGGCAAGCCGCGGGAGGGGTGGCCCCCGGGTGCCCGGTGCCGACCCTGGTGTTCACCTCGACGCCCACCGCGGCACCGATTCCGGTACCCCGCACGGCGCTCCGCACGGTGTCCACCGCGGTGTCCGCCCTGGTCCCGAGCGCGGTGCCGCCCTCGGCGTCCGCGGAGCCACCCTCGGCGTCCGCGGGGGCCCACCCGAGCGAGTGGGCCCGCCCGGATCCGTTGACCTCAACAAAGCTTGAGGTCCTACTGTCTCTCTTATGAGTATGGAGACCACAGCCTGGACACAGTTGCACAGTGTCATGAACGCCCAACAGGAGCGTCGTCCCTTCGACCGTGCGACCCTGCGCCGCATCGCCGCCTTCGCCCGCCCGCACCGCCGTCGTATCGCGCAGTTCGTCCTCCTCAGTGTGGTGACCGCGCTGCTGGCCGTCGCGACGCCGGTGCTCGCGGGGCACGTCGTGGACACCATCGTGGCCCACGGGGACGAGAGCACCGTCATCCGTCTTTCCGTGCTCATCGCCGTCATCGCGCTCGCCGAGGCGGCGTTCGGGATTCTGGGCCGCTGGCTCTCGTCGAGGCTCGGCGAGGGACTCATCCTCGATCTGCGGACGGCTGTCTTCGATCATGTGCAGCGCATGCCGGTCGCGTTCTTCACACGTACACGTACGGGCGCGCTCGTCAGTCGACTCAACAACGACGTGATCGGCGCCCAGCGCGCCTTCAGCAACACCTTGTCCGGCGTCGTCGGCAATCTGGTGACCCTGCTGCTCACCCTGGTCGTGATGCTCACCCTGTCCTGGCAGATCACCCTGCTCGCGCTGGTCCTGCTGCCGGTGTTCGTGCTCCCCGCCCGCCGGATGGGCAGCCGCATGGCCAAGCTCCAGCGGGAGGCAGCGGACCTCAACGCCGCCATGGGCACCCGGATGACCGAACGCTTCTCCGCGCCCGGCGCCACCCTCGTCAAGCTCTTCGGGCGGCCCGGGGAGGAGTCCGCCGAGTTCGCGGCGCGGGCCCGGCGGGTGCGGGACATCGGGGTGCGTACGGCGATGGCCCAGTCCGCCTTCATCACCGCCCTGACCCTGGTGTCCGCTCTGGCGCTCGCCCTCGTCTACGGGCTCGGCGGCTGGTTCGCCCTGCAGGGCACCCTGGAGCCGGGTGCCGTCGTCTCACTGGCACTGCTGCTCACCCGTCTGTACGCGCCGCTCACCTCGCTGGCCGGGGCGCGCGTCGAGGTCATGAGCGCCCTGGTCAGCTTCGAGCGCGTCTTCGAGGTGCTCGACCTGAAGCCGCTCATCGAGGAGAAGCCGGAGCCCCGCACGCTCCCGGACGAGCCCGCGGCCGTCGAGTTCGAGGACGTCCGCTTCGCCTACCCGTCCGCCGACAAGGTCTCCCTCGCCTCCCTGGAGGAGGTCGCCGCCCTCGACACCCGGGGCGGCGACGAGGTCCTGCACGGCATCTCCTTCCGCGCCGAACCCGGCCAGACCGTCGCGCTCGTCGGCTCCTCGGGCGCCGGCAAGTCGACCATCGCGCAACTGCTGCCGCGGCTGTACGACACCGACGCCGGCACCGTACGCATCGGCGGGGTCGACGTCCGCGAGCTCAGCGCCGCGTCGATGCGCGCGACCCTCGGCATGGTCACCCAGGACGGGCACCTCTTCCACGACTCGGTCCGCGAGAACCTGCTCCTCGCCCGGCCGGCCGCGACCGAGGACGAGCTGTGGGACGTGCTGCGCCGGGCCCGTCTCGAGGAGCTCGTACGGTCGCTGCCCGACGGCCTCGACACCGTGGTCGGCGAGCGCGGTTACCGGCTCTCCGGCGGCGAGCGCCAGCGCATGACCATCGCCCGGCTGCTGCTCGCCCGCCAGCGGGTCGTCATCCTGGACGAGGCCACCGCCCATCTCGACAACACCTCGGAGGCGGCCGTCCAGGAGGCGCTCACCGAGGCACTGGAGGGGCGCACCGCCGTCGTGATCGCGCACCGGCTGTCGACGGTACGGGCCGCCGACCTGATCCTGGTCGTCGAGGCTGGCCGGATCGTCGAGCGGGGCACCCATGAGGCCCTGCTCGCGGCGGACGGGCGCTACGCGGAGCTGTACCGGACACAGTTCAGGACCGGCAGGCACGACGAGCCGCGGATCCCGGCCACGGCGGACGCGACGCCCTAGGGACGAACGGGCGACGCGAACGCCGTGGCCACCTGATCCCCCGGCCCCCCGGGGCTCCGGTCAGGTGGTGAACCGGTGGCTGCCGGAGCCCACGCGGTACACCGAACAGCCGTCCTCCGTGCGCAGGAAGGCCGCGCCGGTGTGCGAGACCGTGTCCGGGCCGCTCGCGGGGATCCACACCTCGGCCGTGGTGTTGGCGGGCACGGCGCAGGTGAGGTCGAAGCCGTCGGAGCGCTGCCGCCACCGGGTGGAGACCGGGCCGTACAGGGAGGTGAACGTGGCCCGCGCGGAGGTGACGCCGCCGCCCGGACGGGGGCGGACGACGGTCTCCCGGTAGCCGGGCCGGCCCGGGGAGATGCCGGCGATGTTGGCGTACATCCACTCACCCACCGAGCCGTAGGCGTAGTGGTTGAAGGAGTTCATGTCCGGGGTCTGGAAGCTGCCGTCGGGCCGGACGGAGTCCCAGCGTTCCCACATCGTGGTGGAGCCCTTGTCGATCTGATAGCCCCAGCTCGGGAAGGAGCGCTGCAGGAGCAGCCGGTAGGCGACATCGGTGTGACCGGTGTCCGTGAGGACGGGCAGCAGCCGGGGTGTGCCGAGGAAGCCCGTCGACAGATGCCAGTCCTTCGCGCGGATCAGGTCGACGAGGCGCCCGGCCGCCGCCGTGCGCAGGGCGTCCGGAACCAGGTTCATCGACAGGGCGAGCACGTACGCCGTCTGCGTGTCGCCCCTCACCCTCCCGTCCGCGCCGACATAGGCGTTCCGGAACGCCTCGCGGACGCGCTCGAAGAGACCGGCCCAGGGCGCGGCGTCCTCGCCGAGCACCGTGGCCATCCGGGCCGCGAGGTCGGCGCTGTGCGCGAAGTACGCGGTGGCGACGACGTCCTTGGGCGTCTCGTCCGAGACGTTCAGCCAGTCGCCGTACCCGTCCGCGGGCCGCAGCAGGCCGTGGCTGTGGCGCTCCAGGTAGCCCAGCCACGCCTGGACGGACGGCCAGGCGTCGGCCAGGACCTGCCGGTCCCCGTAGGCCTCGTACAGCGACCAGGGGACGGTGACCCCCGCGTCGCCCCAGCCCGCGACTCCGTTGCCGACCGTCCCGACCATGGGCGCCACGTCCGTGAACGCGCCCTCGGCGGTCTGGCCGTCGCGCAGGTCCACGAGCCACTTGGCCAGGAAGCGCGCCGACTCCATCGTGTAGGCGGCCGTGGGGGCGAAGACGTTGATGTCACCGGTCCAGCCCAGCCGCTCGTCGCGGGCGGGCGTGTCCGTCGGGACGGAGAGGAAGTTGCCCCGCTGGCCCCAAGTGATGTTGCTGTGCAACTGGTTGAGCATCGGGACGTCGGTCTCGAAGTCGAGGGTGAAGGGTGCCGACGTATGCATGACGCGGCCCGTCACGGCCGCGGCGGAGGGAGTGCCGGGGAACCCGATGACCTCGACATAACGGAACCCGTGGAAGGTGAAGCGCGGTTCGTACGTCTCCTCGCCGCCGCCCTTGAGGGTGTACGTGTCGGTCGCCGCCGCCGAGCGCAGGTTCGCGGTGTAGAGGGTGCCGTCCGGGTTCAGGACCTCGGCGTGACGCATCCGCACGGTCGTCCCGGCCTCGCCCGAGACGCGCAGCCGGACCGAGCCGACCATGTTCTGGCCCAGGTCGAAGACGTACACGCCCGGGGCCGGTTCGGTCACCTTCTCGGCCGGCCGCTCACCGGCCACGCGCACCGGGCCGTCGAGCTGCGCGACGATCCGGCGGGGCGCGCCCTCGCCCGCGGCACGGACGGCGAGCCAGGTCCGGTCGTCGAAACCGGGTGAGGTCCAGCCGTCGGTCTCCCCGCGCGCGTCGTACGTCTCACCGCTCAGCAGGTCGGCCGCGACGATCGGTCCGGCCGCGGCCCGCCAGTCGGTGCCCGACGTGACACGCTCACTCGTCCCGTCCGCGTACTCGATCTCCAACTGCGCCAGCAGCGCGGGGCGTTCACCGTACTGGTGGGGTCCGAACATGCCGACGTTCCCGGCGTACCAGCCCGGTGCCACGAAGGCGCCGAGGGCATTGGCCCCGGGCCGCAGGAGGGAGGTGACGTCGTAGGTCTGGTACTGGACGCGTTCGCGGTAGTCGGTCCAGCCGGGGGCGAGCTGGTCGCGGCCCACCCGGTGGCCGTTGAGGTGGGTCTCGTACAGGCCGAGAGCCGTGGCGTACAGGCGCGCGCGGGCCACCCGCCTGCCGGGCAGCGTGAACTCGTGGCGCAGCTGGTTCGCGGCGAAGCGCGCCGGAACGACCCTGCCCCAGGGGCCCGCGCCCCACGCGGCGGCCACTCGCGCCGCGGGCCAGCCGCTGTCGTCGAAGCCGTCGCCGCGCCAGTCGCCGGAGGGCTTCGTGTCCGTGGTCCTCCAGGACGCGTCGGTGACGGTCCGCCGCTCACCGGAGGCGGTGCTCACGGCGAGAACGGCGACCAGACCGGCGGGCCCCACCGTCGCGTTGGCCGCCTCGACCGCGAGGACGTTCCGTCCGGGACGCAGCCGTCCGAGGACGTCGACGACGGCCGGACGGCGCCAGTCCTCGTACTCGGTCGCCAGGTCGGTGCGGGTCACCTCGGTGCCGTTGACCGAGAGCGAGAAAACGTTGTCAGCGCTGATGGCGATCCGCGCGGCCGTGACGTCGTCGGGGAGTTCGACGACCCGCCGGAACCACCGGGTGGCCGCCGGAGCGCTGCTCGCCGGATCCCCCTCGGGGAACCAGATCCAGGCGCTGCCTTCGAGGGAGGGCGCGTCCGTGAGGGCGGGGGGAGCCGAGACCCACTGCGCCGACCAGGGCGTGTCCATGAGACCGGTCTCCCACCAGGACGGCGCGCTCCAGCCGGAGGCCGCGCCGTCGGCGTCCCAGACCCGCACGGACCAGAAGTAGCGCGTGCGCGGGGCGAGCCGAGGACCGGCGTACGGGACGAGGACGGACTGTTCGGACGCCACCTTCCCGCTGTCCCAGACGTCGGGAGAGGACAGGCCCGCCACGCTGGAGGCGACCCGGATCCGGTATGCGCTCTGCCGGGTCCCCGGCTCGTCCGAGACCATCGGCCAGCTCAGCCGGGGGTGCTGTGTGTCGAGCCCCAGGGGGTGCTCGACGTACTCGACGGTCGGAGCGGTGACGCGCGGGGCTGCGCGCCGGGCGCGCGGTCCGCGCCGCGCGGGTGCCGACGAGGGCGCGGCCGAGGCCGGTCCCGCTCCGGCGGCCGTTGCCGCGACGACACCCGCCGCGCCGGCCGCGCCGGCCAGGATGTTCCTCCTGCTGATCAACTGGGGCCCCTCACCTAGGAGTTGTGAATCGTTTCACGGCGGTGAAGGTAGGGGCGGGGGAGGTGATGGTCAACAAGTGCGGCGGTATTTTCCGGAAATCGGCCATGCTTATTCGTGTCATCAGGCGAATCGGCTGGTTCGCGTGCTCGAACATTGAACGGTTTCAATTGATCGGAGGGGGGTGGCTGCCGCCGTGTGCGGCCGACTGGAGGGGGCGTGTCCCTGCGGCGGCCGGCGGCCGGCGGTCTGCTCCTCGCCCGCGTGCGCGCGGGTGCTGCCCCTGGGCCGGGCGCCGGGCCGGAAGGTCGCAGAATGCTCCGGCGCTGCCCGGCGCCGAGTGCCCACCGTGTGGTCGCGTGGTGATGGTCACGAACACATCGGAGCCTCGCCGCGCTGCTATAGTCATTTCCGATCGATCTCGATCGCAGGATTGTTACTCCCTACGGACGCCACCGGCGTCCGGTCCGAGGGAGGCAAGGCCTGGGTGGCGCCTCGTGCGCGACCCGGGCCTTTTTTGTTGCCACGGTCCGGGCGTGAGAGATCGCGGACCGATGCAGGATCGCGACAACCAGGGATGCAGTGACGCAGCATGAACACACCAACATCCGAAATGCTGGCGGAGAAGATCCTCCGCGGCGTCGGCGGCCCCGAGAACATCGAGAGCCTCACGCACTGCGCGACGCGGCTGCGCTTCCAGCTCCATGACGGTGGCAAGGCCGACCAGGCCGCGCTCGACGCCCTCGACGGCGTCATGGGCACCGTGCCGCAGTCCGGCGACCGCTTCCAGATCGTGATCGGCGGAGCCGTCGCGGGCGTCTACTCCGACATCATGAACCTGCCGTCGATGAGCGGCGGCGGCACGCCCCGCCCGCAGTCCGACGCCGAGGTCAAGGCCGAGATCCGCGCCAAGGGCCGCGGCCGCTTCGCCTGGCTCGACAACTTCTTCGAGTACCTCTCGGACTCGTTCCGCCCGCTCCTGGGCGTGCTGCTCGGCGCCTCGCTGATCATCGCGATCGCCTCCATGCTCGACGCCTTCGGCATCGTCGACTTCCGGTCCGCGGACAAGTCCGCGACCTGGGTCTTCGTCGACTCGATGTGGCGCTCGGTGCTGTACTTCCTGCCGATCATGGTCGCCTACAACGCGGCCAAGAAGCTGAAGATCGACCCGTGGGTGGGCGCCACGGTGATGGCCGCGGTGATGACCCCGAACTTCACGGGCATGATCGGGTCCAAGACCCCCGGCGTCACCACCACGACCAACGCGACCCTGGGCACCTCGGAGTCCGTGGCGCACGTCTTCGGGCTGCCGATGCAGCTCAACGACTACGGCGGCCAGGTGTTCGTACCGCTGCTGATGGTCGCCCTGCTCGCCCTGGTCTACAAGGGCCTGAAGCGCGTCTTCCCCGAGAACGTGCAGATGGTCTTCGTACCGTTCTTCAGCATGCTGATCATGATCCCGATGACCGCCTTCCTCATCGGTCCCATGGGGATCTGGGCCGGCAACGGCCTCGGCACGGGTCTGTCCTGGCTGAACGGCAACGCCCCGATCGTCTTCGCCATCGTCATCCCGCTGCTGTACCCCTTCCTGGTGCCGCTGGGTCTGCACTGGCCGCTGAACGCGCTCATGCTCGTGAACATCAACACCCTCGGGTACGACTTCATCCAGGGCCCCATGGGCGCGTGGAACTTCGCCTGCTTCGGCGCGACCGCCGGTGTCCTGCTGCTGTCGATCCGTCACCGTGAGAAGGACATGCGCCAGACCGCCACCGGCGCCCTGGCCGCGGGTCTGCTCGGCGGAATCTCCGAGCCGTCGCTGTACGGCATCCACCTGCGCTTCAAGAGGATCTACCCGCGCATGCTCGCCGGGTGCCTCGTGGGCGGCCTGATCGTGGGCATCCTGGGCGGCGTGGACACCAAGGCCTTCGCCTTCACCTCCCTGCTGACCATCCCGGTCTTCGACCCGATGATCAAGTACATCATCGCGATCTCGGCGGCCTTCTTCACCTCGATGGCGCTCGTGTACTTCTCCGACTACCGCACCAAGGAGGAGCGCGCCCAGGTCAACGACGAGCGCGACGCGGCCGAGGCCGCCGCCAAGGGCGAGGTCGCCGTCCCCGCCCAGACCGTGCCGGCCGAGGAGCGTGAGCTCGTCGCCGTCGGCGCCGCGCCCGCCGCCACCAGTGGTTCGGCTTCCGCGGGCTCCGTCGCGGCCGACGTTCCCGCCGCCCGCAAGGGCCTCGAACTCGCGGCGCCCGTCGCGGGCCGTGTGATCGGCCTCGGCGAGGTCGAGGACCCGGTCTTCGCCTCCCGCGCGCTCGGCGAGGGCGTGGGCATCGAACCGGCCGACGGCCACGTCGTCGCCCCGGTCGACGGCGAGCTGATCACCGTCGCCGGAACAGGACACGCCTTCGGCATCCGCACCACCGACGGCACCGAGGTGCTCGTCCACATCGGCATCGACACGGTGAAGATGAACGGGAAGGGCTTCGACGTACGCGTCGAGGCGGGCCGGAAGGTCTCCACAGGCGACCTGCTCGCCGAGGTCGACCTCGGCGCCGTGCGCGCCGCGGGGTATTCGACCGTCACCCTGATGACCGTCCTCAACACCGCGGACATGGCCTCGGTCGAGCCGCACACAGGGCAGGACGTCACCGCGGGCGCCCCTGTGGTGACCGTGCGGCGGTGATCATCCGCCACTGATCCGGTCCGGCGCGTGCACGCTCCCCGAGAGGGGACGCGTGCACGCGCCGGACCGGTTCGGGAGAGGATGGAAAACGGACGGAAAGGAGGGCCGACGGTGAAGGCTCTGCGTGTCCTGAACAACAACGTGGTCCTCGCGAGCGACGAGAAGGACCAGCCGGTCATCCTCACCGGGCGCGGCATCGGCTTCAGCTCCCACCAGGGCAAGCCCGTCGACCCCGCGCTGATCGAGCGTGTCTTCGTCCCGGCCGACGACCGCGGCTCCGGCCCCGCCGCCGATCCCCACCATCTGGCCGAGGCCCTCGCCCTCATCAGCGAGGAGGTCCTGGAGGCCGTCGTGACCGCCCTCGGCGATGTCGGCATCGAGGGGCGCGAGTCCACCCGCCCCACTCTCGCCATCGCCGTCGCCGACCACATCGCCGGCGCGCTGGACCGGGCCGCGCGGGGCATCGTCATCGAGTACCCGCTGCGCGCCGAGGTGCAGACCCTGTACGCCACCGAGTACGCCCAGGCGCAGCTTCTGCTCCAGGCCGTCAACGAGCACGTGAGCCCGCGACTGGATGCCTCCGAGGCGACCCCGCTCGCGCTGCACCTGGTCAACGCGGGCTTCGTCTCGGGCGACCTGTCCTTCACGTACACGATGACCGGGGTCATCCAGCAGATGCTCGCCGTCATACGGGAGCGGTACGGGATCGACGTCTCCCACGAGGCCATGAGCGTGGCGCGGTTCATCACCCACGTGCGCTACCTCTTCGTACGGATCCAGCAGCACCGGCAGCTCACGGGCCACGAGTCCACGATCGGGAAGGGCATTCGCCAGTACTACCCCGAGGCGACCCGCACCGCGCAGCAGCTGGCGACGATCGTCGAGCTGCGTCTGGGACGGCGTCTGAGCGAGGACGAGGTCTCCTACCTGGCGCTCCACGTGGCCCGCATGACGATGGAGGCCGACGCCACCGCCGCGTGAGACCACGAGACGGAGCGGACGTGCGGTCCCGCGCACCTCCGCCGCTCGGCGGGGGAGCCCCCGGCGCCCTCAGCGCCGCCCGCGCGGTCCCGTCGTCGATCCGGTGCCTCAGCCGGTCGAGGAGCGCGGCTCCGTGGCGCAGCGTGCGCGCTCGACCGGGCGACGCACGCCCGTGTCGGGTTTTCTGCGCGCGAGTCCTTCCCCCGGCCTGCCGCTCTCCGCCTCATCTTGTATCGCATGTTTGACACAAGATTTCTTCTACGGCATCTTGTACTCGCCGCTTGGTACAAGATGATCCGAGGAGATCTCTCCATGCTCGACGACGCCCCGCTCCAGAGTCGCTTCCTCGATCACGCGGACCACTACGCCCGCTGGTCCGGCCTGGCCATCGGCATCATCGCCGCACAGGGGCTGTCCACACTGGGGGACATCGAGTTCGAGCAGCGCGTCGTGTTCTGCATCACGGCCTTCGGCCTGTGCGCGGTGGCAGGCGTCCTTCTCGCCGATGCGCTGACCCTGGTCCCCCAGGATGCGGTACGCACCGCGAGTCTCGCCCCGCGCCTGGTCAGAGACCATGTGCCACCGCGCATGGGCCCCCTGATCGCCCTTCAGGGGCTCTCGCTCACCGTGCTACTGGCGATCGCGGCCGTCACGGCCTCCGTGGACTCCGACCGCATCTTCACCACGGGGAAGGTCGTCGCCGTCACCTGCAACGGGATGCGGGCGTCCCTGGGCCCCTGGCCCGGCCTGTACTACAGCCTTCCGATCTTCGGCGCACTCGCCATAGCCACTCCCACCTGCGTGTGGGCCCTGCGCCGCATCGCCCACGGACCGGGCATGGAGCAGCAGCGTCGCGACCGCGCGTGGGCGGTGACCGGGGCCTGGGGCCTGCTGGTGTCGAGCCAGCAGCTGTACGCCGTGCTGATGCTCTCCGTCTCGCTGACGGAGACGGGCTGCCCCGGTGCGATGGGCGCGCTCACCTTCTGGGTGTTCTACCCGCTGGCCCTGCTGAACCTGTTCACCGTCGTCTGGTCCCTGGTCACCTTGGTGGCACCCCGGGCCGTCAACGACCACGCGGCGGAGGAGTCACCCGACCATGCATGAGCCCGTCGTCCGCGTCGACACCACCAGCCAGGTGCCGCCGTACGCGCAGATCCGCGCCCAGCTCGGCGCGCTGATCCTCACCGGCCGGCTGGCCGAGGGCGACCGGCTGCCGACCGTGCGCCAGCTGGCCACGGACCTCGGCCTCGCACCGGGCACCGTGGCCCGCGCCTACCGTGAGCTGGAGGCCGCCGAGCTGATCCGCACCCGCCGCGGGGCGGGCTCCCGGGTCGCGGCACCCCCGGCCGGCCCGTCCCGCCCCGACGCCTCCCAACTCACGACCCTCGCACGCGACTTCATCTCCTCCGCCCGCGCGCTGGGAGCCGACACCGAGGCCATCCTGGCCGCAGTCCGCGACGCCTTGGGGCCGGACCGTCCCTGACGGTCTTGTGCGCGGTCGGCTGTGGGCACGCCGGGGTGTGGGTACGTCGAGGCGTGGACGCCGGCCGGCCTGTGCCCCGTCAGGCGCCCAGCGGTATTTCTATGTCCGCTCCCCGTCGGCGCCACCGGTGTTCTGCGTCTCGGCTCCGGCTCGGCGGGCGGCTTCGGTCAGTGTTTCCAGGGCGGTCAGGTGTGCGGTGAGCGCCGTGCGGCCGGTAGGGGTGAGGGCGAGCCAGGTGCGGGGCCGCTTGCCGAAGTAGCCCTTGCGGACGTTCACGTAGCCGGCCTTCTCCAGTGCGGCGACCGTCTTGCTCAGTGCGGAATCGGTGACCCCGCAGTAGTCGCGCACCGTGCTGAACTCGGCCTCGGCGCAACCGGAGAGGAACGCGGCCACCGTCAGCCGGGTGGGGTGGTGGATCTCCTTGTCCAGGCCGGGCGGACCCGCGCTGGTCACGACGCCTCCCGGGCGCCGGCACGCGCATGGTAGGCCTGCATCCAGGAGACCGCGCCGGCCACCACGCCGAATCCGGTGAACGCTCCGGCGCCACCGAAGAGGAGGGCCCCCGCCAGGCCCGCGGCGAAGGGGATCAAGGGCAGGACCCACGCGTGCCACGCGGTCCCGCGCTCGCGCCGGGCGAACCACGGCGCGACTCCCGAGGCGCGCTGCACCCTCCAGGTCACCACGAGGAAGGCGCCCGCGCAGAGCAGCGCGGCCGCGAGGATCCAGCCCTGCCACCGGGGCCACACCGACGCCAGGCCGAAGCCGCTCATGGCCGCGGCGAGCAGCAGGCCGTGGGCGGCGGGATACCAGGCCGGCACCGACCGCGCCGACTCCCGTGCCGCGTTCTCGGCGGCCCGCGCGGCGCGCAGTGCCGCGGCGGCGGACTCGGCGCCGGGCCCCGTCGCTCCTGAGGTGCTCATGGGTTCTCCAGCTTCCGTGCGACGGGTGCGCTTACACATGCCAGACTGGCATCTACTTTCCAATCTGGCAAGTAGTTTCCGTCTTGGCGTGTCCAGGCGTACGGGAGCCCCACCGGAACGGATCCGACGTGGCTCTCGTCAGCGCAAGTACGCAGGTGAACACCGCCCCGCCGGGTCGGCGACCGCGCGCCGACGGTCACAGTGGGGAGCCCGGGGACGGCTTGCTCAGCGGGTCCACGCCGGGTTCCGGGCGCGTGATGACCGACTCCCCGCCTGTCCGCCCACGGCTTTCGGAGCCGTACACGGGTCAGTCCCGGCGGGCCACCAGGCGGTAGGCGTTGGACACGCCGAGCCGGTGCGCGAGCGGGCGGACCGCGAACCGGTCCAGCAGCGTGGCCAGGACCAGGGCAGGGATCCCCGCGACGAGCAGGGCCGTACGTCCGGCCCGCCGCAGCGCGCCCGGCGGCCTCGGCAGCCAGGGCGCGTCCTCGCGCGGAACGGCGTGGTCCAGCGCCAGCCAGACGGCGGCGAGCAGGTCCACCGGATCGTGCGGCTCGGCATGCTGCTGCGCCACCACCGTGAACCCCAGATCCGCCAGTCGGTGGCGCAGATTGGCGACCGGCACGAAGTGCAGGTGCTGCGGCTGGAGCCAGGGCAGCCACCAGCGGCCCAGCAGTCGGGCGTAGCGGCTCTCGGGGTCAGGGACCTCGATGAGCAGATGGCCGCCGGGCCGCACCGCCTGCCACGCGGCCCTCAGTTCACGGTCGGGGTCGGTGCTGTGCTCCAGGTAGTGGAACATGCTCACCACGTCGTAGCGGGCGGCGAGTTCCGGTGCCAGGTCGGGGAATGCGCCGCGGTAGCCGTGCTCCACCCGGCCCTCGCGGGCGGCGAGTTCGACGCCGTCCGTGAAGTCGAGACCGTCGAACGCCGTGCCGGGCAGCACCTCTCGGGCGGTCGCGCAGAAGTGGCCGTGCCCGGTGCCCACGTCGAGCCAGGTCTTCGGGACGGAGTCGTACGGCAGTATCGACTCGGCGCGGTCGCGGTACATCCCGGCGCGGCCGCCGAAGGTGTCGCCGAGTCTCTTCTCGCCGAGCCCGTCGTAGAAGTCGCGGTAGTAGAACTCCAGCCCGGCCTCGCTCAGCCGGGGGTTCTGGAAGACGTGCCCGCAGGCGTCGCACCGGTCGAGGACGAACCGGCCCGGCTTGTGCTGGAGCAGGTCGGTGGTGCGCAGACGGGTGGTCAGCAGACCGGAGCCGCACCAGGGGCAGGTGGTGCGCGGCGGCTCGAAGAAGCGGCCCGTGCCCTCGGCCAGATCGGCCAGGTAGCCGGGGCGCAGCCCGGCCACCCGCTCGGCACGGCTGGGCTCCCTGACCGGTTCCCTGACGTCCTGACCGGCCGGCTGCTCGGGGGCCTGTCCGGCCGGTTCCCTGGAGTCCTGTCCCGCCGGTTCGCCGGCGGCGTCCTGCCCGGGCGGCTGCTTTGCGGCTTGCCCGGTCGGTCGATCCGTCTGATCACTCATCGGTACTCCCAGGCGAGTTGTTCGAGGCTGTCAGCCGCCGCCGTTGCACCGCCGGCGGCGCGGAACGCGGTACCGATCCGCTCGGCGGCCGCGCGGTGCCCGGGTTCGTGCAGTACGGCGTCGAGCGCGGCGCCCAGCTTGGCGGCGGTCACCCGGCCGAACCTGACCCGGACGCCCGCCCCCGCGTCCACCACCTGCCCGGCCACCACCGGCTGGTCGTCGCGGATGGGCGCCACCACGAGCGGAACCCCGTGCCACAGCGCCTCGCACACGGTGTTGTGACCGGCATGGCAGACCACGGCGTCGACCCTTTCGAGGAGGGCGAGTTGGGGTACAGCGGGCAGGACCAGCAGGTCCTTGTCGTGGTGGCCGGGCGAGGGTTGATCGTCGTACGGAGCCCTGGTGCCGTACGGAGCACCGCTGCCGTCCGGGGACGGGATGTCGCCCCGTGGCGAGGCGGCGTCCGCGCCCAGGGTGTTCCCCGGGTCGACGACGACCCCCTGCACCCGGTCGGCCCGTGCGCGCAGGGCCTCCCGGCAGACGGCGAGGAAGCGCCCGCCGGCGTCCGCGTTCGCGGTGCCCAGAGTCACCAGCACCGTGGCCCGGCCGGGGTCGAGCCAGTCCCAGGGGAAGCCGGCCGTGACCGGTCTGGCCGTGATCGAGGGGCCGACCCAGCGGATCGGGCCGCCCCGCGCGGCGGCCGGCGGACCGGCCAGCTCCACCGTGCTGAACGCCAGCACCAGATGCGGCGAGAACCGCGGATCGGTGTCGCCCGCCGGATCCCCGACGGACCCGCGCAGGCCCGCCAGGCGCTCCGCCAGCCACTCCGTGACCCTCGGCAGCCCGGCCAGCGGGTCGGCGAACTCGGCCGAGGTGGTCGCCGACGTGGCCCACGGCAGCCCCGCCCGCTCGGCGACCAGTCCACCCGAGAACGCCTGCTGGTCGGCGACGACCACGTCCGGACGGAACGTCTCGACCGCCGCCCGCACCCCCGGCGCCATGGCCTCGGCCAGCGGCAGCAGATACCGCTCCCACAGGAACTTCAGCGCCTCCGGCCCCCGCAGGTCGGGAGGCCGCCGCGCCTCGCCCACCCCCGGTACCGGCCCGGCGCACGGGAACACCGGGGCCCGGTCACCCGCGAGGCGTCCCACGAGACCGGGGTCGGCGCAGGCCCACGCCACCCGGTGCCCGCGCGCGAGCAGCAGGTCGGCGACCCCGACGGCCGGGTTGATGTGCCCGACCAACGGCGGTACCACGAACAGGAATCCGCTCACCGGGCCTCGGCCCCCACGCTCCGGGCCGCCGAAGTCCCCTGCATCAAGGCCGCCGAAGTCCCCTGGATCAGAGCCAGGATGTGACCGCCCACGGTCCCGGCCGCCTCCACCAGAACCGAGTGCTCGTGCCCCGGGATCACCACCGTCCGGCAGTCCGGCAGCAACGACCCCAACCAGGGCGCGAGTTCGGCGAGGTCGGAGTCACCCCCGTACACGCCGAGCACGGGACGGCGCATCGCGGCGATCTGATCGTCCGTCAGGACGCGGCTGGCCGGGATGTCCTGTCCGAGGGTGGTGTCCCGGGCGAGCCGGGCCGCGCCCCGGGCCAGCCGGGCCGTGTTGTGGCCACGGTTCGCCGTGATCCACGCGAGGGCATCGAGCTCGTTGTGCGCCAGTTGGGCCACCACCCGGTCGAGGATGCCGCCGAGCTTCGACGCCCAGGCGGCGGTGGCCGGTTCGGACTCGATCAGGGACACGCTGGCCACACGCTCCGGGTGGCGGGCCGCGAAGCCGAAGGCGATCGTCCCGCCGTAGGAGTTGCCGACCAGGTGCACCGGTCCGGTCACCGCCAGCCGGTCCAGCAGCGCCCGGAGGTCGTCGATGTTGTGGTCCAGGGTGTAGCCGTCGGGCGGGCGTTCGCTGCGGCCGTGGCCCCGCAGGTCGTACATGACGACGTCGAGGCCGGCCGCCGCGAAGGCGGGCGCCACGGTGAAGTAGTAGCTGGCCAGGCTGTCGGTGAGCAGACCGTGGACCAGTACCGCGGTCGCGGTGGCCGCCCGGCCGTCCCGGGGGCCGATCCGCTGTACGTGCAACCGGAGTCCACCGGTGTCGACCATCGCCATGCGTCAGCTCGCCTCCGCCGCCTTCAGGCTGGTCACGACGTAGGCGACGAGCTGCCCCACGGTGAGCCCGATGATCTCGTCGAACTCCATCCCGGCCAGGAACTCGGCGAAGTTGACCCGCCCGCCGTACCGCTCCTCCAGCAGCCCCGACAGCGTCACCAGGTCGATGCTCTCCAGTTCCAGATCGCGGTTGAACGTGGTCGCCATGCCGATCTCGACGTCGTCGAGGCCGTACTCGTCCTCCAGGAGCCGGGCGAGCAGTCCGGCGATGTCGGCGAGGACCAGGTCCGCGTCGGCGGGGCGTGGGGCGGCGTCCGCGGGGTGGGGGGTGGCTTTCATGGGGCGTACTCCTCCTCGTGGGGGTGTCCCGTCAGTCCGATCGGTTCTGTGGTCCAGGCCACGACATAGGTCCGTTCGGTCAGTCCGGGCGGGTTCGCGGCGGGCGCGCACCGCACCGCGTAGGCGCGTTCCAGGCGTCCGGAGACGATCAGCTCGTCCCCGGCCGGTGCCGCCTCCAGCACGGCGAAGTCGCGCGGCCGGCCGCCGAAGCCGGTGCCCTCCGCCTTGGCGACCGCCTCCTTGGCGGCCCAGAACCGGGTGAACCACAGTGCCTCGGTAGCGGTATGGGTAGCGGTACCGGTACCGCCGCCGGTGGCACACAGCGTGCGCAGCAGCCGCAGTTCGTCCGCGCCGAGCGCCGTCGCCATCGCCTGCGGGTCGCGGGCCGTGACCTCCTCGATGTCGATGCCAGGACCGGGAGCGGGCGTGTGCGGCCGTACGATCGCCACGCCCGCCTCGGCGCGGTGGGCGAGGGAGACGTCCAGCGGGGGCAGTTCCCGGCCGTGCACCCCGGTGACGTACGGGCGGCCCATGCTGTCGTTGCGCACCCGCAGCTCCGCGGGAAACACCGGGCCCTCGCCGTGGTCCCACAACCATTGCCGTACGGCGTCCTTGACCGCGATCCGGCCCAGCAACCACTGCCGCCGGCCGCGCGGCGCGTGCCCGGCGTACTCCGAACGCTCCTGTCCGCCCAGCGAGTTGCGCATGATCAGGTCGCGCGACGCCAGATCCGGCCACCGTTCGTGCACCAGTGACCAGCCGCCCGGACGGGCCTCGGACAGGGTGTTGCGCCCGGGGAAGCGCTCCACCGGCCGGGTGTGCGGATCGTTGTCGAACCTGCGGTCCTGCCAGCCGCGCAACTCCGCCCACACCGCACCCGCCACCGAGAGCTGTACGTCGGCCTCCAGCACGGTGTCGGTGAGCGAGGTGATCCGCACCAGACACGCCACCTTCGTCCCCGGGGCAGGGTGCGGGCCGTGGAAGCGCATCTCCCGCATCCCGACCGGGAACACGACGGTCCGCTCGGAGCGGGTCGCCATGATCCAGTAGCCGAGGATCTGGCCGACGTTGTCCAGCAGGGCGCCGGGCGCCGTCGGGGTGGTGATGATCCCGCGGATGTGCCGCTCGCCGAGCGCGGTGAGTTCGGTGACTCCCTGGAACGCCGGGCCGTGGAACATCCAGCGCTCGCCGTACAGTTGCGCCGCGGTGTGGAGGGGCGCGCGTTCGCTCGCGAGGTCGGTCCGCCAACGGGCGGGCGGCGGGGCCGGGTAGCCGGTGGCGAGTTCGACGGTGGCGCGGGCCCGGGGACCGAAGGACACGGCCAGGCGGTCCGGTGCCACCGGCTCGACCGTGACCTGTACGTCGACGGCGGGGGTGGCCGTCAGCCACTCCTCGAACCGGGCGCCGTGCACGGCGACCGGCACCTTGCCCGGCGCCGCCCGCCGGGCCGCGTCCATCAGGTGGTGCACGATCGTGGTCGCCGGGACGACCGGCCAGCGGTCGGCCATGTCCGGCCAGCCGGCCCGCTGGGGGAAGAAGCAGTGGTCGAGCAGGTACGGCATGGTCTCCGGGGAGACGCGGACGACGGAGGTTCGTACGAGGGTGCCCGTCGTCGCGTCGCCGACCGCCGTTCGCGTCTCGGCGAGGGGTCTGGAAGCCGGAACGGAGACGGGGGCAGAGACGGGCACGGGCACGGGGACAGCGGCGGGGTCGGGGGGAGGAGGCGTGGCGGTGGCGGCCGGCCGGCGGGCGGGCCGCGCGGTGATGAGCGCTGCCGCTGTGTCCGCGGTTTCCCGCAGCAGGGCGTCCAGTTCGGCGGCGCCGGGGAACCGGTCGGTGAGCCCACGCAGCGCACCCGGCGCGTACCGGGCGGGGGTGCCCGGAGCGGGGACGGCCGCTCCCAACTCGGCGCGCAGCTCAGCCAGTTCCGGGCCGTCCAGCGAGATCAGCGCGCCGTCCAGGTCGAGTCGCACGGGGGGCCGCGAAGACAGCGCGCCGCCGTCGGCGGATCCGGATCCGGCTCCTGAAGTGGTCTCCGTACGGGGCCCGGTGGGCAGGGCGGGGGCGACGGCTGCCCCCGCCGTCCACAGCGCGGCCGCCACCCGGCGCAACTGGGCGAGGCCGGTGTGTCGGGGGGAGTTGGCGGCCACGGTCAGATGGTCGCGGTCGCCGAGGGTGTCGCCCACGAGCGACCCGAGCTGCCCGGGGCCCACCTGGACGAAGGCCCGGTGCCCCGCCGCGTACAGGGCCTCGGTCAACTGCCGGAAGCGCACGGGTTCCAGCAGGTGCCGGACGAACAGATCGCGTACCTCCGCCTCCCGTTCGGGGAACGGCGCCGCGGTCGTCCCCGACCACACCGGGACGGTCGCCGGATGCAGCCGGAACCGCCGCGCCGCCTGTCTGATCGGCCCGAGGTAGGGCGCCAGCATCGGCGTGTGGAAGCCGGACCGGAACGGCAGTACCTGGCCGAGCACACCGCGGGCCCGGAACGACCGGACGAAGTCCTCGACTGCGCCGTCCGGCCCGCACACCATCGACTGGCCCGGCGCGTTGTCATGGGAGAGCACCAGGCCGGCGCCCGCGAACTCCTCTTCCAGGGCGGCCAGTACACGCTCCGCGGGCGCGCCGACGGCACCGAACGCGAGACCCGGCACCGTCACCGTGTCCGGATCGAAGCCCGCCATGAAGGCGTCGACCTCGTCCCCGGAGTACAGCCCGGCCACCGTCATCGCGGTCCACTCGCCGACGCTGTGCCCGGCGACCGCGTCCGGCACGACACCCAGGCGACGCAGCGCCGCGTCGAGCAGGCGTCCGACGGCCACCACACCGAGGCCGTGCCGGCCCACGTCGCCGACGGGGTCGCCCTCGTGCGCCGCCTGGGGCAGTCCGAAGTGCGCGGCCACGTCGTCGACGCGCGCGGAGAACTCGCTCTCCAGACCGGGGAAGACGAAGACGAGCTTGCCGTGCCCGGGACCGAGCAGGGGGCCGGGCCGGAACCAGACGTCGCCCCGGCCGTGCCAGGCGCGGCCCCGGCCGACCGCCCGGCGGGCCAGGGCCAGCCGTTTCGCGGTCGGGTCGACGATGCCCAGCCGGGCCCGGCCCGCGGCCGGATGGGGAAGAGCGGGGTCGAGTCCGGCGGCGCGTACCGCGGCGTCGTCGGTGTCCAGCAGGGCGGCGAGCGGTTCCGGACCGTCCGCGGCGAGCAGCAGGACCCGCTCGGGCTCGGCGACCCGCACGGCCGGGCGCCCGGTTGCCGGAGCGGGCGCCGTCGTGACGGGCGCCGGTGCCTCCTCCAGCACCACGTGGGCGTTGATCCCGCCGAAACCGAAGGCGTTCACGGCGGCCCGGCGCACCGGGTGGCCGGGCGAGATCTCCCAGGGGACGGCCTTCTCCAGCGTACGGAAGCGGGTCGCGGCCAGTGCCGGATGCGGGTCGTCGCAGTGCAGGGTCGGCAGCAGCGTCGCGTGGTGCACCGCGAGGGCGGCCTTGACCAGTCCGGCCACCCCGGCGGCGGGCATGGTGTGCCCGATCATCGACTTCACCGAGCCGATCACCGCGCGCTCTCCGCCGGATCTTTCGGCCGGGCCGAACACCGCTCTGAGCGTGGCCAGTTCGGCCGCGTCGCCGGCCGGGGTCGCGGTGCCGTGTGCCTCCAGCAGGCCGACCGAGCCGGGCGCGGCCGGGTCGAGTCCGGCGGCGAGCCATGCCTGCCGCACGGCATTCGCCTGACCGCCGGGATCGGGGTTGACCAGGCCGGCGGCCCGGCCGTCGCTCGCCACCCCGGTGCCCCGGATCACCGCGTAGATCCGGTCGCCGTCGCGCCGGGCGTCGGCCAGCCGCTTCAGTACGACGACCCCGGTGCCCTCGCCGACGAGGAGGCCGTCGGCGTCCCGGTGGAAGGGGCGGATGCGCTCGCTGGGGGAGAGGGCGCGCAGTTGGGAGAAGACGCTCCACAGGGTGATGTCGTGGCAGTGGTGGACGCCTCCGGCGAGCATCAGGTCGCAGCGCTCCGAGGAGAGTTCGCTCACCGCCTGGTCGACCGCGACCAGCGAGGAGGCGCAGGCGGCGTCCACGGTGTAGGCGGGGCCGCGCAGGTCGAGCCGGTTGGCCACCCGGGAGGCGGCCAGGTTGGGCACCAGGCCGATCGCCGACTCGGGGCTGTCGGGGCCGAGACGGTCGGTGAACGCCGTTCGTACACGGCGCAATTGACTGTCCGTCAGCTCCGGTAACAGCTCGCCCAGGGTGCGCACCAGTTGCCCGGCCGTGCGCACCCGCTGGTCGAGCCGGACCAGGCCCGGGGTGAGGTAGCCGCCCCGGCCGAGAACGACGCCGACGCGCCGCCGGTCGGGAAGCCGGTCCGGGCCGCCCGCGTCCGCGAGGGCCGCGGCGGCCACGTGCAGCGCGATGAGCTGGTCGGGCTCGGTGCCGGCCACCGAGTTCGGCATGATCCCGAACCGGGTCACCTCCACCTCGGCCAGCGCGTCCACGAACCCGCCCCGGCGGCAGTACACCTGGTCGGCGACGGCCGGTGCGGACGCGGTGCCGGGGCGGTAGTACCCGGCGTCCCAACGCCCTTGCGGCACCTCTCCGATCGCGTCCACGCCGTCCCGCAGGTTGAGCCAGTACGCCTCCAGATCCCGGGCCCCCGGCATCAGCACCGCCATGCCGACGATGGCGACCGGAACCTGTCGCCGCGTCACCGGCTCTCCCGCCGCACCCGCCGTCCGATCCTGCTCCTGGCCCGTCACGGAATCCTTCGCCCGGTGCGTCACCGGACTCGCCCCGGGATCCGTCACCGAACCCGCCGAGGGATCCGTCACCGGACCCCTCACCAGCCCGAGGCGGTGTAGACGACGGCGGTGACCGACGGGTCGCCCCAGGCGAGTTCACGCAGCAGGGCCGCGGTGCCCTCCTCGGGGTCGATCAGGCCGATGCCCCGGCGGCCGTAGGCGCGGGCCAGCTCCGGTCCGACCATGCCGCCGTGCCGGGCGGCGGGCGCCCAGGGTCCCCAGTGCACGGTCAGCGCCCGGTGCCCGGTGCGGGCGGCCCAGGCCGAGCCGAGGGTCTGGAGCGCGTCGTTGGCCGCCGCGTAGTCCGCCTGGCCCCGGTTGCCGAGGACGCCGGAGATGCTGCCGAACAGCACACTGAACGCCGGTCCGTCGGGCAGTTCCTCCAGTGCGGTGAGCAGGGCGTCGGCGCCGGTCGCCTTCGTGCCGTAGACCCGCTGGAAGGACTCGGGGGTCTTCTCGGCGATGATCCGGTCCTCGATCACCCCGGCCGCGTAGACGACCCCGTCGAGGCGGCCGTGCTCGGCGTGGATGTCCTTCACCGCCTGGAGCACCGCCTCCGGCTCCCGGAAGTCGACGCAGCGGTAGCGGACTTCGCTTCCGAGCGCCCTGAGCTCCGCCAGCGTCGCGGTGATCTCCCGCTGGGCGAGGAGGAGTTCGGCGGCCTGGTTGATCGCCGCCGGTCTCGTCCCGCCGCGGGCGGCGAGGGCCGTGCGCAGTTCGGCCGGGGTACGGGCGGCGGCCGTGTCCGGGTCCTCCGGGCCGTCCGGCGCGGGCGTCCTGCCGAGCAGTTCGAGCCGGCACCGGCCGGCGGCGGCGATGGCCGCGGCGCACTGCGCGGTGATGCCGCGTGCCCCGCCTGCCAGCAGGACCACCGCGTCCCGGTCCAGGCCGAGCGCGGCGGCTTCGGCCGCACCGGCACCGGCCGGGCCCGCGCCGGTGCCGCCGAGGATCCCCAGCGGTGACTCGACGAGCTCCAGGCCGAACCGGCCCTCCGGCCGGCGCAGGACGACCGGGGCGAGGTCGGACGCGCACAGCTCGTCGACCAGCGCGTCCGCGAGCAGCAGCGCGTCCGCGGCGGTCAGCGTGTCCGTGACGGCCGACGTGGTCACCACCTCCACCGTCCGCGCGACCGTCGCCGGGTACTCGCGCGCCACGGTGCGGAAGAGGCCGCGCAGCCCCGCGGCCGCCGTGTCCGGCGTGTCCCCGCCCACGGCCCGCAGGGCCAGCAGCCGGCGCGGTTCCAGGGCGAGGGCGGCCTTCAGGACGGGGAACGCGTCCGGAAGCACCGGCGCGCCACCCGTGACGAGGTAAAGGACCCCGTCCACCCGGCCGTCTTCCGGGGTGAGCAGATGCTCCCGGTCGCGTACGACGACGTCGGCGCCGTACGAGGTGAGCCGGGCGCCGATCTCGGGGGCGTCGCCGAGGACGGCCCACCGCGTCCCGGACAGTACGGCCGCCGGATCCGCGGCTCCATCCTCCTGCCCGAGGGGCACCGGCCGCAGCAGGTACCGCTTGGGCGCCTCGCCGCTCACCGTCGCGGCGTTCACCGCATCGCCGTTCACCGCTTGGCCGTTCACAGCTTCGCTGGTCGCCGCGCGCACGGTCTCGACCGTCCCGGACACCTCCGGTGCCTCGATTGTCCCGGACGCCTCAGCCGGCTCGGCAGCCGCAGAGGTCTCGGCCGTGTCGGCCGCCGGGATCGCCCCGGCGTCCTCGGCGGGAGGCGTGGTCGGCTCGGCGGGGCCGGAGAGCCGCGCGGTCAGCCAGTCGGTCACCGCGGCGGCCGTCCGTGCCTTCGCGAGATCCTCCAACTCGGCGTCGTCGAGACCGGTGAGGTCGGCGCCGTCCCCGGCGCCGAGGCGCCGGGCCAGTTCGCCGGCTATCTCGGCCCGCTTGATGGAGTCGATGCTGAGGTCGGCCTCCAGGTCGAGATCGGGCTCGATCATGTCGAGGGGATAGCCGGTCCGCTCGCTGATGATCTCCAGGACCACCTGCTGGACGTCGACGTCCTGAACCGGCGCCGACCCGGTGGGGGATGCCTGGTCGGCCGGCGACTCCGTGGCCCGGAGTGGTGGTGACATCGGCGGCTCCGCCTGGGGCGCGGCGGCCGTCGTGTCCCGCGGTGACGGCGGGGCGACGGGCGCGGGTGGCGCGGCCGTCCGTTCCCCGGCCACCGCTCCGAGGTAGGTCATCAGCACGTCACGCTGGGCGGCGACCATCTCGCGGCTGGTGCGCAGGAATTCGGTGATCAGCGCGTCCTGGGCGTCCTGGCGGTCCTGGTAGTACATGTCGTTGCTGTCGTTGCTGTCGTTGCTGCCGTGCATGCCGTGGCGGCCGTCCCGGTCGGACGGGACCGCGTGCGGGGGGTTCGTCGGCACAGTCGTCTCCACGACTCGTCGGGCCGGTGCGAGCGCACCGGGAAGGAGGTCTCCGGCGGCGGTGCGTACCAACTGTCCGTCGACCGTCCAGCCGGGCCGCTTCGGCACCGGCGTGCGCACCGCGTCGACGGCGTCGCGGCCCCGCAGCAGCCAGCCGGTGCGCACCGGCAGCCCGGCGACGGCCAGTCGGGCCAGGGCGTCCAGCCAGCCGCGCAGGCCGCTGTCCGGGCGCGGCTCACAGGCGGCCGTCCGGTGCGGCCGGTCGCCGAGGATCTGTCCGACCAGCCCGGTCAGCACGGATCCGGGGCCGGCCTCGACGAAGATCCGCGCGCCCGCCTCGTACATCGCCTCGATCTGCTCGACGAACCCGACCGGGGCGCCGATCTGCGCGGCGAGTCCGGCCCGTACCGCGTCGGGGTCGGCGGCGTACGGCGTCGCGGTGCGGTTGGCCCACACCGGGAACTCCGGCGCGCGCACCGGACGGGCCGCGAGCGCCTCGGCGAACCGGGCGCCCGCACCGGCCACCAGAGGGCTGTGGAAGGCGCAGGCCACGGGGATGCGCCGGGCGTCGTACCCGGCCTCGCGCAGCAGACGCACGGCGTCCGTGACGTCGTCGGCCGGGCCGGATATCACCGTCTGGCGGGGCGAGTTGCGGTTGGCGACGACCACGGCGGCCGGGGCCTCCACAGCCCGAAGGGCTCCCACGACCTCCGCCGCGCCGGCCGTGACCGCGGCCATGGTCCCCGGGTCCGCTCCGCGGTCCGCCCCGGCGGCCGCGAGGATGGCCGCCGCCCGTTCGGAGCTGAGCGCGAGCAGCGTCTCGGGGCTCAGGGCGCCCGCCGCGCTCAGGGCGACCAGTTCGCCGTAACTGTGCCCGGCGGCCATGTCGGGCCGCACCCCGGCCGTGGTGAGCAGGGCGTGGGCGGCGAGTCCGGTGATGCCGAGCGCGGGCTGTGCGGCCCGGGTGTCGGTGAGCGCCGCCCGCTGCCGCTCGCGTGCGCCGTCGTCGAAGGCGGCGGGCGGGTACAGCCGGCCGGCGTGGTCGGCGCCGAGTTCGAGATAGTGGCGCAGCTCGGGGAAGGCGACGAACAGGTCGGCGAGCATTCCGGGGCGCTGGCTGCCCTGACCGGGAAAGAGAAAGGCGACCTTGCCCTCGGCCGGGCCTTGGGCGAGATGGACGCCGTGCGCGGGATCGTGTTCCCCGGCCAGCGCCTGGCGCAGCCGCCCGGTCAGTTCGTCCACGTCCGCAGCCACGACCGCCACCCGCGCCGGATCCGGACAGACATCGGCCCGGCGGGCCGCGCTCAGGGCCAGGTCGCGCAGCCGCCACGGCCGGCCGTCGGCCTCGGCGGCCCCGAGCAACTCCTTGACGGCCCGGTGTGCCGCCGCCGTGTCCCGGCCCCGGAACACGAACAGTTCGGCGGGCCATTCGTCCAGCGCCTGCGCGGGTGCCGCGCCGTCCGCGTACGCGCCGAGCACCACATGGAAGTTGGTGCCACCGAAGCCGAACGCACTGACACCGGCGAGCCGTTGCGGGGCCGGAGCCGCCCAGGGCCGGGCCCGGGCATGGAAGACGAACGGGCTGCTCTCCTCGTCCCAGGCGGCGTTGGGGTGCTCCAGATGCAAGGTGGGCGGCCGGACGCCGGTGTACAGCGCCAGGGTCGCCTTGATCAACCCGGCCAGCCCGGCGGCACACTTGGTGTGTCCTATCTGCGACTTGACCGAACCGAGCACACAGCTCCCCGGCTTGGCCCCTGCCTTGCCGAACACCTCGCCCAGGACGGTCAGTTCGGTGCGGTCGCCGACCACGGTCCCGGTGCCGTGCGCCTCGACGAGACCGACGTCCGCCGGTGAGACACCCGCGTTGCGGTAGGCCCGCTCCAGCGCCGAGCGCTGCCCCTCGGGGCGGGGCGCGGTCAGGCCCAGGGAGCGGCCGTCGCTGGAACTGCCGAGGCCCTTGATCACTCCGTAGATCCGGTCGCCGTCCCGTTCGGCGTCCGCGAGCCGCTTCAGGACGACGCAGGCGACGCCCTCGCCGAGTGCGATGCCGTCCGCCGAGCCGTCGAAGGAGCGGGAGCGCCCGGTGGGGGAGAGCGCGTGCACCGAGGAGAACAGGACGTAGTCGTTGATGCCGTTGTGCAGGTCGGCGCCGCCGCACAGCACCACATCGCTGGTGCCGCCGGTGAGTTCCTTGCAGGCCACGTCCACCGCGGCCAACGAGGAGGCGCAGGCGGCGTCGACGGTGAAGTTGGCGCCGCCGAGGTCCAGCCGGTTGGCGATCCGGCCGGAGATCACATTGGCGAGCATGCCGGGGAAGGAGTCCTCGGTCAGCCGGGGCAACTGGCCGTCGAGGCCTTCGGGGACGCGCCCGTGGTACGACGGGAGCACGGCGCGCAGCGTGGCCGCGTTGGACAGGTCGCTGCCCGCCTCCGCGCCGAACACCACCGAGGTACGGGAACGGTCGAACTCCCGTCCTCCGTCGCCGTATCCGGCGTCCTCCAGGGCGCGCCGGGCGGCCTCCAGGGACAGCAGCTGGACCGGCTCGATGCTGCCGAGCGACGCCGGCGGGATGCCGTAGCGCAGCGGGTCGAAGGGGATACGGGGCAGGAAGCCGCCCCACTTGGAGGGGACGGCACCGCCGGAGGGGGCGGCTCCGTCGTCGCCCTGCCCGTAGTGCACGGCCGGGTCCCAGCGCTCGGGCGGGACCTCACCGACCGCGTCCCGGCCGCCGACGACGTTCGCCCAGAAGGTGGGGAGGTCGGGCGCCTGCGGGAACATACAGGCCATCCCGACGACCGCGATGTCCAACGGAGGGGGCACCACCGGCTCCCGGGTCCCGGACCCGCCCGGCCGCTCGCCCAGCCGGTCGCGCAGCCCCGCCGCCCGCCGCGTGAGGAAGCCGGCGGCCCCGGAGGTCACCGACTCGTGCAGCGCCGCGACGGTGGTGGTGGCCGAGCGCAGCACGGCCACCTCCCCGGCCATGAACATGCCGTCGGTGAGCTGGCGCGCCTCGCCGACAGACCTGAGCGCCCCGCTGCCGTCCCGTTCCACGCCCTTGCTCGCGAGGCGCAGCCGCCCGATGTTGAGCTGCTCCAGTTCCTCCCAGATCCGCCGGTCGGCCGCGCCCGCGGACCGCAGCCGACCCTCGTGCTCGCGGTACCCGTCGGTGAACGAGCTCGGCAGGCAGCGGGTGGCGTGGCCGGGGGCGGTCTCCAGGAGTGTGGTCCGCTCGGCGGCCCGCACCTGGCGCTGGAAGAGCGGCTGGATCGCGCCGCGCGCGACCGCCTCCTCGGTGAACAGGTACGCGGTGCCCATGAGGACCCCGACGGCGGCCCCGCGCGAGGTCAGCGGGGCCGCGAGCGCGGCGACCATCGCCGCCGAGCGCTCGTCGTGGACACCTCCGGCGAAGAACACCTCCAGCGCCTCCGCGGTGTTCCCGCCGTACCCGTCGCCCGCATCCTCGCCGCCGCCCTTACCGCCCGTGTCATTCCTGCCGTTCCTGCCGCTCTTGTCGGCCGCGTCGTCCAGGAAGTCCTCCAGGACCGCGAGTTGCGCCTCCCAGAGCGGGAAACTGCCGCGCGGACCGACGTGCCCGCCGCACTCGGAACCCTCGAACACGAACCGGCGGGCCCCGGCCTCCAGGAACTGCCGTAACAGCCCCGGCGAGGGCACGTGCAGGAAGGTGCGGATCCCGTCCCGCTCCAGCGCCTGTGCCTGGGAAGGCCGCCCGCCCGCGATGACGGCGTGCGTCGGCCGCAGCTCCCGTACCGCCTCCAACTGGGCGGCACGCACCTCCTCCGGCGCGAAGCCGAGCACGCCGACGCCCCAGGGCCGCCCGGCCATGGCGGCCCGGGTCTCGGTCAGCATCGCCCGGGTGCGCGCGCCGTCCGCCAGCGCCAGCGCCAGAAACGGCAGCGCGCCGTCCTCGGCGACCGCCGCCGCGAACTCGGCGCGGTCGCTGACCCGGGTCATCGGTCCCTGCGCGACGGGCAGCCGGGTGCCGAGTGCCCGGCTCATCGGGGAGCCCGTGCCCAGTGCCCCGGCGGCCGTGTCGTCGCGTACGACGTCGCGCACCGCGTCCGTCAGAGCGCGCACCGTCCCACGTACATCCCCCCAGCGCCGCGCGAACCGGGCGGCGAGGAAGCCGTCCTGACCCACCGGCAGCAACTGGGTACGAGGATCCTGTGCGCCCAGTGCCGCCGCCACCGTCTCCGGGTCGGTCCCGGCGATGCGCGGCGCGTCCGGGCCCCGCCGGAGCAGCACCCGGTGACCCGCCAGCACCGTCGTCTCCGAACCGTCCAGGGGCCGCAGTTGGGCCGCGGCAGCCTCCGGCAGGGAGGACTCGGCCAGCAGCGCGAGCTGGCTGTCCAGCACCACCCCGGCCGCCCCGCCGGCCATCGCTGCCGCCGCCGTCCGGGGGCCGATTCCGCCACAGGCCCAGACCGGGAGCGGCACGTCGGGCGCGGCGAGCAGCCGCTGGAGCAGGACGAAGGTGCTCAACTCCCCGACCCGGCCGCCGCATTCGCTGCCGCGGGCGATCAGCCCGTACGCCCCGGCGAGCACCGCGGCCCGCGCCCCGTCGAGGTCCGTGACCTCGACCAGCACACGGTGGTCGGCGGTCAGGTCGCCGGCCTGCCACGGCGCGTCGACCGCGAGGACCACCGTGTCCGGCCGACCGGCGTCACCGGTCCCCGGCGCGAGGTCGGCGGGGTCCAGCCGGCAGCGGGCGCCGATCCGCACCCCGAACGGGCCCGGTGCCAGGCGGTGCAGGCGTTCCAGCGCGTCACGGGATCTTCGGTCCCCGTCGCCCAGGTCGAGAACGCCGAGCCCGCCGGCCCGGCACACCGCCGCGGCGAGCCGGGCGTCGGGTTCGCCGAACGGGGTGATGCCGATGATCATGTCCTCGGAACGCACAGCAGACGTCATGATTCTCCGAATCAAGCTGAGACTGCATGGTGGGGGATGCGGTACGACAACGATGGCGGCGCGTCGGATTCCAGCGGGACCTGCGGAAACCCGGGAACATCGGTCTATTGAGCCTGCTCGAAACGCGTTGAAAGGTAGCCCTGTTGTTACTGGCTGGTCAATGTTGAACCAGTGGGACGGTGTACGGGCGCATTGATTCGGTCAACCGTGGACGCCGGAAGAGGTGCCGGGATTCGGGGCAATTCCTTGATGGTGGCGTCTCGTTCACTCCCCTCACACATCATCGAAACGCCAATAGGTGAATGAGGAACTTTCTCTGGTGCGGCATGTCCGAATCGAGGCGCACTTTCCCTTCGGGTGGTGGACACGGGAAATTCCATGTGTCGATCTTGAAGTGGCCGGGAAGGGTGCGTGCCGGGCGTCTTACGGGCCTCGTACGGCCACGGCACGCGGCGCAGCCGGCCATGGGCCAGAGCTCCGCACCGGAGCCTCGCTTTGTCGGCAGCCCGGCCCAGGACAGTGCGGCACCCGGGTGAGTTGCTCACTGGGAGCCACACCGCCCATGCATGATCAGTTGGAGCGGACGCTGTCACCCTCGGTGTGCACGTCGGGCCCTCCACCTCGTACGGGTTCCACGCCGGGCGGTGGGACGGGGCGGCACCAAATGGTCATCACCACATCGTGGTTCAGCGAGTCGTCGACGTTGCGATGCAGGGCGAGATCGACGATGCGATCGTCGGCGGGCCTGTAGGGGCGGCCCGGATCCGGTATGCCGAGCAGCGGCCCCAGAGCGTCGATCGCGGGCTTCCAGAGAGTCGACCAGTTGCGTCTGGCGGACAGACGGAAGCAGAGCACGAGGTGCAGCGGCCCGTCCGGATACGGCTCCGGCTGTGCCGCCCGGCATGCCTGATGGATGGTCTCCTTCCACGCGGGCGAGGTGGCGGACACGCTGGTGCGTACGGAAAGCAGGGGTGGCATGGCGGCGCGGCCGGGGTCCGCCGGCGCGGCCGGTCCGATGGCGATCGTGGAGGAGGCGGCATGGCGTTTGCGGGCGAAGACGGCGTCGAAGCGGCCGGCCCCGAATGTGCGCGCCAGGGGGAAGAGATAGTTGTCGAGGTCGTGACCGCCGCGGGTGAGCACGATGTGGTCGCCGAGACCCACGTCGAGCGCCAGGGCCAGGCGGGTGGCGTCCGCGGCGGCAGCGGGACCGACCAGGGCCGTGACGGAGTCCAGGTGGGCGCGCAGACGCTGTTGACTCGGGTGTCCGGTCGCGTCCCAGCTCTCCAGGACGGGCGGCCGCGCCAGCCGGACGGGCGTGACAGCGGGTGGCGAGAACAGTGTGGGCACGCGGTCCAGTGTTCCAGTGTCCCTGCGGCGGCTGGACGGGGACGGCGGCGGGGCCTCACCCGAGCCTGTCGCCTCGCCGCGGACTTCATTGCCCCGCCCGGACAGCGGCCGCCGTTCAGTGCTCGGCGCAGCAGCAGAACGAACCGCGGCACGTGTAGCACCGTGGACGCCCGATGCACCGGCACGACTGCCCGCAGTTCACGGACTCGGTGTGCCACTTCACCTCGTCCGGGTTGCTCAAGTCGTACGCGGCGCGGCAGTCCCGGCAGGCAACCCACCCGGGCTGGAGGTCTTCACCACCTGACTTCGGGGGCGGCGCCACGGCCGACTGCGACTCGAGGCCCCGCCCCGGGGCCGCGGTCTCGTCCTCGAAGAGCCGAAACGCCTCCGAGTCGCTCCACTGGTCGGACATGGCCACATCCTCCCAGACGGCCGCCGTCCCGACGCCGTGCCGTCGTCGATCCACCACCCATCGCTCGGACTTCGGACCCTAGGACAGGTGGAGGTCGATGCCCTCGACGGCGGAGATCGAGCCGCTTTCGTCGATCGTGACGCGGACGAACGGACGCTGGGTCAAGTCGTCGTCCCATCCCAAGCCGCCGTGGTCGTCGGCCCCCGCGAGGCCGGCCGGGGTGATGGACATCCGCTTGTCGGAGGGCTCCAGCCAGTACCAGGCGGAGAAGCCCTCGGCCAGGGGCCGCAGTTGCAATTTCTTCACTTCCGGGTCGTCCACCGGGTACAGGTAACCGGTTCCTTCCGGCGGCACGGTGCTCGTGCAGTCGGCATCGCTCGGCGGGCACAGAACGGCGCGGTGGTATGCCACCGTGTGCCCGCCCCTGGTCCCGGAGATCGAGTCGAGCAGCGCGAGTTCGGTGCGCGGCCGAGGCGCGTCGGCCGCGGCTGTTGCCTCGGCGGTGGCGCCGGCGGTTGCTGCGGTGGCGGTGGCTTCGGGTATCGAGGACGAGGGCGCCGACGCGGTCGGCCTCGCGCCGCCCTTCGCGTCCCCCGACGCCCCGCCTCCCATCGCGGGCCCACATGCAGAGGTCAGGAGGGCGATGACGGCGGCGGGTCCGGCCAGGAGAGTTCTACGCATGACGCTTTCCGGGAGTGAAGGGGCATCCGGCGACTGCCGACATAGCAGCAAGAGTAGGATTGCAAGATCAAATACACCATTCCTTCACCTTCGTGATGTGGATCACCACAAACTGCCGAACCTGGCCCCATCATGCGAGGTCATCGAGGCGAACGGCCGGGCCGGCGAGCGGGAGCGCCCGCCGTGCCGGGGCTCGACGCAGATCACCGGGTCGGCGCTGGGGTCGCAGTTCTCGGACTCCCTCGGTGGATCGGCGCACATGCGTCGCGTCCCAGGGGCGTCGACACGCGGCGTCCCAAGTCGCAGGTCACGTCGGTGAGATGACAGCGGGACGCTTCCCTGGCCCCTTTGTACACTGCTCGGCGCTGGCCGACTGCATACGGTTGCGTGGGGCGTCGACCGGAGTCGACGTCCGTGTTTCCGGATTCCGGGGGAGTCCAGAAACGCAATCGACCGAAAGGGAAAACAGGGGGAACAGGCATGCGTGTCAAGCGCATTGCTCAAACCGTAGGAGCGATGACGCTCGCACCGCTCCTCGTGCTGGCCACGAGCGTGGCGGCTCACGCCGACTCGGACGTTCACTGGACCCACAAGCCGGACAACAAGTGCCTGGAGCCGGGCTGCAACTGGGCAGGCGCGCCGGACGACGTCGCGGTCCATAGCTGTCACAACACCGTCGCCTTCTGGCGCGACGTGCACCAGAGAGACGGAAGCTCCGTCTACACGCACGAGCGCAACGACGGAAACGTCCACCGACTCTGGTCGTGACGGACTGAGGGTCTGACCGCCCGACATCCCGCGCGTCCCATGGGGTGAGACGGGCCCTGGTGACCAGAGCCCGTCCACGTCTTCGTCGGCGAGGACAGTCCCTCGCCGGGCGCCCACATGGGGTCCCAGGCGCCCGGGGTCGCGTACCGGCCCGCAAGGCTGATCCGCCGGCCGGCGCGGACCTGCTCAGCGCTGAAGCCCTCCACGCCGCAGGCTTCCGCGAACTTGTGCAGGTCGAAGTCGGGATCCTTGTGACCGAGCACCTGCGCGACGACGAGCATGGCGTTGGCACGGACCTTGTTCGCCTGCTCGCGGGTAGGACCTCGCTGGCGCCGATCGGTGCTCCGCCGGTGCCCGGCCCGGTCCGCCCGGTACGGGGTGTCCGACCAGTCGTGGTTGTTGATCTCGACCGCGAACTCCAGTGCCAGGCGGTCCAGAGCCATGGGGCTCCCCTTTCGTGAGCCGGCCGCCCGGTCGCGGCGACTACGTCGAGCTTGGCGCACGCTGCCTCGTCCGGGAGTCCTCCCGCCCGGCCGTGAGTGACGCGAATCTCGGTGCGGCTCGGGGCGCCGGTCCCTAGCCTGGTCACGCCTCTCGGCCGCGGACGAAGTCGACGACTCGTGCGGAGACCTCCGGACCCGACGGGCGAACCGTGAGCCGGCTCGGTGAGCGGTCGGCGCAAGTCCCTCGACGACGGACGCGCGTTGGCCGCAGAGAGAGCCGTTGTAGGCTGAGAACCGCCCTTGACCTGCACCAAGTGGGCAGGGAGCTGACCTTCCGGAGTTGCCTCATGCTGCGCACCATGGTCAAGTCCAAGATCTAGCGTCTGAGCGTTTCCCCAGGTCAGAGACCTGATTTCTGACCTCGGGTCAGCAAATGGTCAGCTTCAGGCCGGACGGTGTCCGGCTTGCTGAGCTGCATCGCGGCAGGGACCTGCTGCCGCGCCCTGCGCCCTGCCTGGAAGGGTTGATACGTGGCTCGACAGCTCGATCGTGGGATCGGGCCGCTCTTCAAGGAATGCGGATGTTCCAGGCCGACCCGCTGCCTGCACCCGTACACGATTCGGTTCAAGGACGCTCTCGGCAAGTAGCGTGAAGAGGCCAGTTACGGCATGCAGAATGGCGCGATCGAGCGCTTGGCGCAGGGCTACGGAGAGAGAAAGAAGACGGCGCCATCGATTGCCGAGGGCCGCGGCGAACGGCAGGCGGGTGGTTCGGGCGCGGATCTTCTCCTACGACGGTGGGGGCGGCAGTGCCGCCAGGTCGCGTACGACGGCCGGGTTGCGGTGGGTGAGGAAGGTGTCCAGCGCTCCTTCGGAGGCGGATCCGTCGAGGGCCAGGACCGGTTCGCGGCGCACCGTGGCGAGCAGGAACCCGAGCACCATCGTGGTCGTGGCGCGGCCGCTGTAGTGGTAGGCGCCGATCAGGGCCAGGCGTTTGCTGTGCGGCAGGGGTTCCCGCAGCCGCACCACCCGGGTTTCGGCTTCGCGGCGGGCGGCGCCGAAGCGCGGGAGGCGCAGTGCGGGGGGTGCTCCGCCGGTGACTGCGGGCGGTGGTGTGAGCGGCACGGGCTCAGCCGGGCTCTCCTGGACTGCCGGTGGCCGTGGGCCGCCCAGTTGGATACGGGTGCGGGCGACGTACCGGGCGAGCATCTCGGCGATCTCGCTCGCCGCGGGGCGCCGCTTCATCGGGACCGATACAGGAGTTCAGAGCCGAGGTGGCGTTCTCACGGCGGCCGGGGCCGGCATGCGCTGGATAACGCGGACGGCGACGCTCTCTACGGCGTGCCCGTCGTGTTGTTCTCGGTCTAATCGGCCTTTGAGGGTGTCGCTGACCGACTCGAACAGATGGCGGATGCTGAGCATCGGCTCGTCCGGCCGCAGGATCTCCTTCTTCCCCGACGGGCGCAGCAGCGTGATGCCCTGTTCGGACAGTGACAGCTTGAAGCCCTTTGAGGCAGAGCCCTTGTCGCTGATCAGCAGGAGGCCGGTCGCTCGCGCATCAGATCGGCATCGACCTCCAGCATCGCGGTGGGTACCTCGCGCTCACCGAGCTTCGCACCCGTCAGCACTCACAGCATCGGCATCCCGGCGCGTGCGGAGCATCGGACAGGACCGCCAGGAAGGGATTGCCGTCAGCGTCCGCGAGGGCGCCGGGAGATCACCTGGGGGAGGTCGCCGGCCTTCCAGTAGCCGTCGAGAATCTTGAGCAGGCGCTCGGGGTCGCGGAAGATCTCTGGGACGCGGTCGCCGTATTCGTCGAGGAGAGGGTCGCTCTCCACCATCTTGCGGCCGGCGCCGACGAAGGACGACGAGTAGGCGTGGCAGTTGCCGCACCAGAGGTAGGTGATCCACGCGGGTTCGGTCCGGCCCAGCTTCTCGCGGAAGTACAGGCGCATGGTGACATGGCCGCAGGTCGGACAGGTGCGCTCGGCCACGGGAAGGTGCAGTTGGGCGCCGAGCGCCTCACGATGCTGCTGGTCGTAGGGGCGGGGCATGGGACCGGGACCTCTCTGGAAAATTCGGGGCGGCCGTCGAGCGGGTCGGCCGCGGTGGGAGGTGATCCCACCGCGGCCGACCCGGCGGCGATTCAGCGCACTGACGCGGAGTCACGTGGCGGTCCGGCCAGGTGTCAGCCGCTGCCGGAGATCTCGCGCCACATCGTCCGACCGAAGTACCTCGGCGTCTCCTCGGTTCCCGTGTCGCCGAGAAACCGCGTGCGTTTCTGACGGCAGGTCTCGTGGAGCAGCTGCTGAGCCGGCCTCCGGTGGCACTACGCCATTTCCCGTCGGGCCAGCGCCTTCGGACCTCGGACCGCACGGCATCGATGAACTCGACAGGCGGTCCGTAGAGGTGGTCGACGATGTAGTGGATGATCAGGTTCGGGGCGACGTAGAGCGCTCCGTCGTCCGAGACGGCCCTGATCTCGGCGTGGCCGAGGCGGTAGTCGACATTCGCCCGCGCGGAGGTCACCGAGTGTTCGGTGTACTCCTGGCACAGCGTGCACGAGTGCCAGCCCTGGCTCCTGCGCTGTCGTAGTGAACCGAGATCGATGATGTCCGCGAGGTCTTCCTCGGAAACCTCGTCGATGTTGTAGTCGAAGCCGTCCTCCAGCCAGCCGATGGTGAGGCCCTCGGGCTCTTCGTATTCGATGAAGTCGTAGAGCGAGAAATCCGCGTAGTAGGTCATGTCGCTTCTCGGGTGAGGCGCCGGGCGCCGCGGCGAAGCCGCGTGGCCGCGTTCGGCGCGGCGCCCGTCCGGGTCACCTCGGTGCTGGACTGCTCGGCACATTGTCACGTCAGTTCTCGTCTTCGACGATGGACCAGCCCTTTGCCGTCATGCGGCTTCGCAGGTCCTCGATCCCTCGTCGTGAAGGCTTGTTGCCTGTGCGGGCATCGGCCGCCTCGTTTCGGGCGACATGTGGATCCAGGCCGAAGGCCGCGTGCACGGCCACTCCCAGATTCCTCTCCGACAGCACGTCGGAAAGGATCACCAGGAGGGGGTGGTAGTCATCGTCGTCCACCCCGTCGGGAAAGACCTCGACGAGTTCTCGCACGACCTCCGCCAACTCGGGGTTGTCCTCCAACATCATTACCCCTTCCGGGAACTCGGCGGATGGGCAATAACGTCGGGGACGACCCGGACCTGCCCCAGCAGGTTTGAAACCATGCCCGCTTCATCGGGACCGGTCCACCCGGAGCTCACGCACCGGTTTGGCATCGGCCTCCAGCATCGCGGCCGGCACCTCACGCTCGCCGAGCTTCGCTCCCGCCGGCACGCACAGCATGCGCGTCCCGGCGGGTGCGGAGCGTCGGGCAGCACCACCAGGAAAGGATCGCCGCCAGCCGTCAGCGTCCGCGGGGGCGCCGGGAGACCACTTGGGGGAGGCTGCCGGCTTTCCAGTAGCCGTCGAGGATCTTGAGGAGTCGTTCGGGGTCGTTGAAGACCTCAGAGATCCGGTCGCCGTATTCCGCGAGGAGAGGGTCGTTTTCGACCATCTCGCGGCGGGCGTTCGTGAACGACGACGAGTAGGCGTGGCAATTGCCGCACCACAGGTAGTTGATCCATGACGGATCGGTCCGGCCGTACTCCTCGTGGTGATAGTTGCGCAGCCCGACATGGCCGCAGACCGGGCAGGTCCGCTCCGTCACCGGAAGGTGCAGTTGCGCGAAGAGCGCCTCACGATGGTGTTCGTCGTAGGGGCGGAGCATTCAGGAGACCTTTCTGAGGTATACGGGGGACCCGGTCTGCCGCAGCGGGACAGCCTCCCACCGCGGCAGACGGACGATATGCCGGGACGACCGATATGGCGCCGGGCCGACCGGCTGGTCAAGGCATCATCGGCCTCTTGATATCTTGCGCCACATCATCTGGCCGAACGCCTCGGCATTTTTCTCGGTTCCGGTGTCCCCGAAGTTGGCCATGCGGTTCTGGTGGTAGGTCTCGTGGAAGAACGTCACCACGGCCTCCTTCATGTTTCGCAGGCCCAAGTTCGAGATCTCGATGATCGGCAGACCGTTCCGGCCAAGATGGGGGCGGTCGCTGTACTTGGGCGAGGGTCCCAAGGAGTGTGGGCTGTTTCCCTCGGCCAGACGACCGGTGTTGAGATCGATGATCTTCTCTTTGTGGACGACATCGTACTTGTCCCACTCGGAGCGGTAACCGGCCCGGGACAGATACTGCTTGAGCCTGCCGAGGCTCACCACCGTCCCCTGCGGGTAGTAGTCCGGCTTCTTGTCGGGCTTGCTGCGATAGGCGTTGCCTTGCTCGGGCTCCGGACTCGGCTCGTTCCCGCTCCGGGCGGGGGACTTGCCACTGCCTCCCGGTTCCTTGCCGCCCTTGCCCGTGCCCGCTTTCGGCGTTGACGGTGCGTCACTGTTCTTGGGCGTCGTGGGCGCGGGGTCGGCCGGAGTGGTGGTGGGAAGGTCTCCCGAGAGCAGCCTCTTGACCGCTCCGACGAGGTCCTCGCCGTCCGCCATCGCGAGCCTGACCGCCTTGACGGCCTTGACTCCACCACTGACCAGCTTGTAGGCGCCGTAGCCGTCGACGGCGAGCGTGCCGACCACGCCGGTCCACTGACCGGCGACATACGATTTCGACCCGGTGTCGACGCCGAAGAGGTTGGCCAGCGGGTGGTCGTCGACGTAACCGGTGTGGCCGAGCTGGATCGGGGTCTCGTTCGAGTAGCCCGTCCAGCTGTTGAACAACTGGTTGTCGCCGTTGGCGACGCCGGCGAACCCGTTCCAGCCGTCGGAGAGCTTGTTGACACTCCACTGCCACGGGTCTCCGACGAAACTGTCGCCCACACCGCAGAAGAAGCCGCCGATCGAGCTGCCCCAACCGGAGAACCAGGACAGGCCGTTGGGGTCGCTACCGGAAACGGGGTTGTCGGCCCCGTAGCCATAGCCGCCCATCTGGTTCGGGTCGCCGCTCTCGAAGAGCGGGTCGACCGACAGGAAGCGGCCGGTGACCGGGTCGTAGTTGCGTACTCCGAGGAGGTTCAGGCCGGAGGTGGCGTCGGCCGGCTTGCCCAGGTAGCCGTGGTTGTCGGCCCATCCGGTGGGCGCGGGACCGCGCGGGTTGCCGTAGGGGTCGAAGGCGCGCCGCGTGATGGCCAGGGTGCCGCCGTCCACCTGGAGTTGGGCGGTTCCCTGCGGGGTGGTCGGCTGGTAACTGATGCCGCCCTTGCTGGAGCGGACCGTCACCGTGCCGTCAGGGGCGCAGTAGTAGCGCAGTCCGGTGACGGCTTTGGTGGTGGTGTCGAGGCTGAGTTGTTCGATGCCGCCGAAGAGGTAGAGCGTGTTGTTGCCCGGCCCGCGCTGGATCAGCAACTGGCCGTCGGCGTCGTAGAGGTAGCCCGTCTTCTTGCCGTCGGTGGTGGTGGCGGAGGTCAGACCCTCCTCGTTGTACTCGATCCCCTGACTGCCCGGGCGGGCTCCGGTGGTGGTCCGGGTCTTCGTGTTGCCCGCGTCGTCGTACTCCGGGGTCAGCACGGAGGTGCCGGTGGCGGGGTTGCGGGTGGTGACGGTGGACACCGCGTTGGGCCGCTTGGCGGGAGCCGTGCCGGCGCCCGGGTAGGCGAGCGTCTGGGTGGTGTCCTTGGCCGCGTCGCCGGTCACATCGTGCGCGACCTGCTGGGTGCGGTCACCGAGCTGGTTGAACTGCCAGTCGGTCCAGTACGGGGCCGGTCCGCCGATGGTCGCTGAGGACGGGGACGAGGTGGCGCACCGGGCGAGCTGGCCCGCGATGGGCTTGGTGAGGCCCTTGGTGTCCGTCCAGGCCGTGGTCAGCCGGTCCTGTGCGTCGTAGGTGAAGCACTGGGTGTCGGCGGTCCGGTCCGCGCCGCCGCTTGAGTGGATGTCGGAGACCGCGGTGATGTTGCCGGCCTGGTCGTAGCCGTAGGTGGTGTCGGAGATCGGGTTGGCGGTGTTGGTCTGCAGGGTGACCCGGTTGGTGGCGAGCCTGCCCGTCGCCTGGTCGTAGGTCTGCGCGGTGCGCAGCTGCTTCGACGGGGTGCCGACGGTGGTCTGGAGTACCTCCCCGAGCGGGCTGTAGTTGACCGTGGCGACGTACGGTCGGCTGGGCGAGCCCATGCTGACCAGGCCGCCTTCGAGGTTGTAGCCGTAGCCGACGGTCTCGGCGGGAAGGCCTCCGTCGGCGCCGTACGTGGTCGCCGCCGTCAGACCGACGGTCTCGGTGTAGGAAGCCTTGGCGGTGTAGGTGCCCGCCAGCGCGCCCTCGGTGGCCGGGATCACGGTCGAGGTGCTGGCCGGCTGCCCGACCGCGTTGTACGAATCGATCTTCTGGACGTAGGCACTGCCGTTCTTGCCGCCGACGTAACGGGTGGACGTAACGGGCAGGCCTTTGCCGAGCTCGTCGTAGGTCCACTCAGCCAGCAGCTTGGACGGATCCGTCGTGCCGTCGCCCGAGTACTCGGCCTTCCGGCGGCCCAGCAGGTCGTGAGTGAACGACAAGGTTTGTTTGCGGGCGTCGGTCGTGCGGTCCAGCCGCCCGAGCGCGTCATAGTGCGAGGTGGACGTGCCGGTGCCCGGGTCGGTCCGGGAGACCACGCGGCCCTGCAGGTCGTAGTCGTAGGACCATGCGTTGCCCACCGAATCCTTGACGGTGTCGACCTGTCCCGCGGGCGTGTAGGTGTAGCGGGTGGTGATGTCCGCGGCCGCAGCCTTGTCGGCGGTCCCGGTCGACCAGAGCACGGTGTTCGACGCGTCGTACACCGCGACGTTGTCGTCGGACTGCACCTTCAGGTAGCCGCCGGTGTGGCCCGACGTCTTACTGGACCACAGGGCGGTCTTGCCGGTGGCGTCCATGACCGCGAAGTTGCCGTCGGTCTGCATGACGGCGTACGCGCCCGGCTTGCCGGCCGTGTCGGACGACCACAGCACCTTGTCGCCGGCCAACGCGGTCAGCACCAGGTTGCCGTCGGCCTGCATGGCCAGTCGGACACCGGCGGAGACCAGCGAGGTGCCCGAGGCCAGTTTGCCGCCACCGGCGAGCTTGCGGTCCGGTGTGGCGTCGCGCACCACCGTGGAGGTGGTCCGGCCGAGGGCGTCGGTGTAGGTCGAGGTGGCCTTGCCGCCCTGCGGCGGCGTGCTGTCGACCCGGTCGACGCCCCGGTAGTCCGTCGAGGACTGGAACAGGGTGCTGGCGAAGGAGACCATCGTGTTGGTGACCGGCCTGCCCTGCCCGTCGTACGACGTGCGTGTCACCGAAGGGCCGGTGCGGTTGGTCTCCGTCCACATCGTGCTGCCTGGGGCGTGATCCGCGTCGGAGTACGCCGCGATGGCGGAGACGGCCCAGCCGTGCGAGTCGTAGTAGGTCGAGGAGATGAGCCGTCCGGCCGAGTTGTCTGCCGGGGTCGACTGGGTCTGGCGGGGCTGCAGCGTGCCGTCGTAGATGGTGACGGAGGTGCTGTAGGAGCCGTCCTCACGCAGGCCCTTGGTGGTGACCGAGGACGGGGTGGGGTTGTCGCCCGCGCCATGGACGTCGTAGCTGTACGTCCGGTCCGGGCTCTCACTGTCCTTGTCCCGGCCGGGGGACCAGACCTTCTCCCGTCGCCCGAGCGCGTCGTAGGTCGCGTCGGTGACCTGCTTGTTGGCGTCCACCGCGTGGGTGACCGAGCCGCGGCCCGGTGAGACCGTGCTGGTGGACGTCCACTTCAGCGGGTTCGTCGTGGACAGGGTGGTCGGCAGGATGCCCGAGGTGGGCTCGTACGACGTGGTCGTCGTGTTGCCCGCCGCGTCGGTGCTGCTTGCGACCCGGCCGTACTTGTCGTACGACATGCCGCCGAGCGTCTGGTACTTCGGGTCACCGCTAGCGTCGTACGACGTGACCGACTGGGTCGCGGTCACCAGGCCGAGCGAGTCACCGTTCTGGCCGAGCTTGCCCAGGGTGCCGACCTTGTCGACCGAACCGTCCCCGTCGTAGAAGATCCGCTTGTCGGAGAGGGCCGTGTCCTTGCCGGGTGCGGTGCCGCAGGATCCGGCGACGCTGATGGTCTCCTTGGGGTAGACCAGCATCATCGGGTTGTCGGCGGGCGCGTCGGCGTAGGTCGTGGTGGTGCAGGTCTCCTGCTTGGGCTTGGAGACGTCGCCCTCGTCGTCGACCTTCCAGATCCGCCCCTTGTCGTCGAAGGTCGTGCTGGTGCGGGTGGTCCGCCAGGTGCCGTCGGAGAGCAGGCCCATCGTGCGGGACGAGGTCGCCGATATCTGACGTGCCGTCATGTCCGGCAGGGTGGAGAGCTTGTCAGGCTTGGGGTCCTCGGACGTCCATGCCGTGCGGTCCCGGGAGGCGGTGACCTTGGATGTGGGCGGGGTGGTGAGGGTGCGGCCCACGACGGTGCCACCGGCCTTGGTGTAGGCCAGAGCCTGGTAGGGGGTACCTGCCAGCCAGGGGCTGTCGGTGATCTCCTCGTCCAGGGCGTTCTTGACCTTGACGCTGCGCCTGGACCCGTCGGACTTGTAGTCGCCGTCCATACCCTGGAGGTAGGAGACGGTGTTCTGGGTGATGGGGTCCGGTGCCGCGCCGGTGGTGGTGGTGACGGTGCGGAAGCCCCGGAAGTCGTTCCACGTCCGGTGCTTGTCGTCGGTCAGGTCCGAGTCGTCCCGGTGCCAGGCCGCGCCACCGCTGTAGGTGTAGTTGGTGACCTTGGCCGAGGAGCCCGCCTTGGTGCGGTCGCTGTCGGTGACCTGCGCGACGAGCGTCTTGTGGAACCAGTCCTTGATGGGCTCCATGCCGCCCGGGGTGTTCCAGAACACCGGGAAGCAGGCCATCGTGTTGCTGTCGGCCGAGTCCGGCATGTCCTTCTTCTCCCGCGAGCACTCCGGCGCGCGGTAGGTGACCGCGACCGACTCGCCGGTCTCGGTCTGCACGCTGGAGATCCGCGGGTGGAACAGCGGCGGGGCGGCCGGGGTCAGTCCGTCCACTCGGTTGTCCATCTCGATGCCGGCGAAGGTGACCGGGTCGAGGGCGATGGGCTTGTCACCGCCGGCCGAGGTGTCCTTGCCGGTGTGGACGATGGACGACAGCCACATCACCGACTGCAGCGAGCCGGTGCTCTTGGGGTCCTGGGTGTTGCCGGTGACCGGGTCGTAGGTGCCGCCCGCGTCCGAGAACACGTGCTTGAGGTCGTAGCTGTCGACGTCCTGCCAGCCGGAGGCGGTGCGGACCGAGGTGTCGACACCCTTGAGCCGGTACGTGGACCAGAAGGTCGGGCCGCTGATCAGGCAGACGCCGTCGGTGTCGTCGTCCTTGACCTTGCTCTTCCAGTCGGACTCACAGTGCAGGTCGTACGGGGTGTCCGGCCAGTCCTTCGCGGTTTTGGAGGAGAGGTTGTCCGCCTTGCAGACCGTGTCGGAGGTGGTGCAGCGCTGCGCGGTGCGGAAGACCACCTTGGCGGCCGGATCTCGGCCCGCCCTGGCGTCGGCGAGCTGGTAGCCGTACGAGATCTGGGTGAGGTGACCGCCGCGGACGTACTTGGTGATCTTGCCGCCCTTGTCGTCCTCGGCGACCTGGCCGTAGCCCATGTTGTAGTAGTTGGACTCGGTCGCCCAGTCGTAGCGCTGCACGTTGCCGTGCGGGTCGACGACGAAGTCCAGGTTGAACCGGTAGCCGACCGGCTTGTCGCACTGCGAGTCGTCGCCCTTGTCCGCGTCGTGGCAGGGATCACCCGACTTGGGGTGGTAGACCGGCACGCCCCAGGCGCTGTCGGTGGCGCTGTCGTCGGTGGTGCCGGGGGCGTGGTTCAGGCCCAGGTAGTAGGCGGTGCCGTCGGTCGTGGTGACCTTGAAGTACTCGCCGTCCCAAAGGCCGTTGGTCGCTCCGGTGAGCCGCTGGATCCGGGTGCCGTCGTCGGCCTGGAGGTGGTACTCGCCGTCCGAGTCACGGACCAGCCGGCCGTTGTGGGTGCCCAGCTGGATGGTGGCGTTCCAGCCGCCCCAGCACTCGTCACCGGAGTCCTTGATGCCCTGGTCCTTGCAGCTCTTGTAGGAGCGTTCGATGAACCCGGGGCTGTAGGACCAGCCGTCGCCGACCCAGGAGGACTGGGAGTTGCGGGCCGAGGTCTCGCCGTCGACCGACTGGGAGTCGTAGGACAGGCCGACGTTGGGTGCCTCACCGCCGAGGGAGGGTGGCACTGTGATCGGGTAGTTGTACGTGAAGGCGCCCGAGGCCGAGGAGGACCAGGCGCCCGAGGCGGACAGCGAGGTGGCGCCGAAGTCGCCCTGCGAACCGCTGCCGCCCGCCACCGCCGCGACCGCCACGCCCGAGGAGGCCAGGGAGGTACGGGAGGTACGGGCGGAGGGAACGGCGAGATGGCCGTTCGGCTTGGTGGCGGTTCCAGTGGGCACGGCGACGGTGCCGGTGATCTTCCGCGCCCGCGGATCGTTGACCGACTCCAGTGGCGTGCGGCTACGGCAGGACGCGATCCGAGGAGTCGTCAGGGCGCAGGCCGGCATGGCCACCAGGCGCAGCCGGGACGCCCAGCCACCGCCGTACGCCTGCTCGACGGCGCCGTAGTCCACCGAGACGGAGACGCCGCCGGCGCCTGAGCGGTGGTCGGCGCGCGACAGGCCGACCAGTAGACCGTCGACACCGGCCTTCTTCGCCTTTCCCCGGTCAGCAAGTCGCACCCGGATCGCACGGGCCGGCTCCACCGGCGCGCTCCGGCCGACGAGTGCGCGGGCGCGTCCACCGATCGCCGACGGTGCGGCTGGCGACAACGAGACGGGCAGCGAGGCGGCCTTCACCTTGCCACCCGCTGCGGCCGCGACGCGGCTGCGTACCGGGGGCGCCTGGCCGAGGTCGACGGTCGTGGTGCCGCCGACGGGCCACTTCGGGGCCCTCACCTCGTGATGGGCGAGCTTGTGGGCGCCGGGCGGCGGGGTGGGTTCCTCGAGGCCTGAGCTGTCCGCGGGATGTCCCGGGACCTGCGGCTGCTCGGGCAGCGGATCAGCCGCCCAGACCTCGTCCTTGTACTGGTAGCCGCCGACCACGACGTCGGCGACGGCCGGCTGAACGGCCAGTGAGAAGGCGGCGGTCGTGGCGACCCAGAGGGTCGCCCGCCTCAACCAGGCCCGTTTTTGGGCACCTTGGATTCCGCGCGGTCTTGCGCGCATGTGTGATCCCCCATGAGAAGAAGTCCAGAAGCCGTATTGCAGTGGTCAACTGACGGCCTATCTGGTCAGATTGGAACCGTATTGCCATGCCATGCGTGCAGCAATACCCTTTCTCACCGGTCGCATTGATCACAGCCCTCACACAGGCCCCTCATGGGAGCTTCACAGCAGGGTGCGATGCGAAGAATCACCGCAATTCCGACACGCGACGGCCCTCGGGGGGACGCGCCCTGTGAGAAGGACCACAGCGGCGCGCCGGGGGGCGTCGCCCACGCTCCTCGAAAGGGCGATTCATGGGGGAGTTCATCCGCGTCCGGAGTCATCCGGCGCGTAATCTGACACGCCGTCTGGCGCTGTCAGCGGCCGTCACCGGCCTGCTGCTCGGCGCAGTCGGCCCGGTCTCGGCGGCAGGCCCGCCCCCGTCGGCGGCCGCCGACGGCACGGACAGTTCGCCGCTGGCGACCGCCAGCGCCGAGGCAGCCAGGACCGGACAGTCGCTCACCGTCGACCAGTTGACCACTGAGACCTCGGAGACCGTCGCCAACGCGGACGGCACTTTCACCCTCACCACCCACCTGCAACCTGCCCGCGTCCGCAAGGATGGTGAATGGGCAGACGTCGACGCCGGTCTGGCCCGGAACCCCGATGGCACGTTCTCCACCAAAGCCACCCCGTCGGCGCTGACCCTCTCCGGCGGCGGCGACGGGCCGCTGGCCACCCTCGTCGACGAGGCCGGGCACCGGTTGTCGTACACCCTCCCGTTCCGCCTGCCGGCCCCGGTCGTCAGCGGTGACAGTGCCCAGTACAGCGACGTGCTGCCGGGAGTGGACCTCAAGGTGAGAACCACCGACCAGGGTGGCTTCCACGAGGTCC
The DNA here is from genome assembly GCF_036063235.1 of Streptomyces sp. NBC_00386. Classification (NCBI taxonomy): domain Bacteria; kingdom Bacillati; phylum Actinomycetota; class Actinomycetes; order Kitasatosporales; family Streptomycetaceae; genus Streptomyces; species Streptomyces sp. NBC_00386. The sequence goes on along the minus strand of NZ_CP107950.1, from coordinate 1,489,983 downwards.
TGATCATCCATGACGCCAAGGCCGCCGCCGACCCCGCTCTCGCCTCACTCCGGCTGACCACCGGGACGAGCGAGGGCATGGCCGTGAGCGCCGACCGGGACGGTCAGGTGACCGCCACCGCGTCGGACGGCGCCGCACTGTTCAGCTCACCCACCCCGATGATGTGGGACTCGTCCAGCGCACAGGTCCCCGCCGCGGCTCCGAAGAAGGGGGTCCGAGGCTCCGCCCGCGCTGGGGACGCCCCGGTGGCGGACGGTGCCACGGGTGAGACCGCCTCGACCGCGGAACAGCCGGGCAGCGGCGCACAGGTGAAGCCGATCGGCGTGACCAGCGAATCGGGCGCGCTCACCCTCACCCCGGATGCGAACCTGCTCGGCGGCAAGGACACGGTCTGGCCGCTCTACATCGACCCGTACACGAGCCCGATCACGAGCAAGAAGAGCCACTTCGTCACGGTCAAGGAGGGCTGCCCCTCCCAGAGCCCGTACGACGACGCACAGGACAATGGCGAGGGGGTCGGCTACGAGCACTGGCGGGAATGCTTCGGCCTCAACCGCGCGTACTACGAGCTCAATACCGGCAACCTCACCAAGTCGATGGTGATCTCCAAGTCCGTCGTACACCTCACATCGACCTACGGCGCCTCCTTCGACTGCGACAACGAGACGGGCGTGCGCCTCGCGACGGTGTCGGGAATCAGCAAGAACACCGACTGGGACCACCAGCCGAAGCTCGCCGGCGACGGCTACATCGGTGGTACGCAGAAGGTCAAGAGCTCCAACATGAGCCAGCACTGCGGCGACCACGACGTCAACTTCGACGTCACGGGCCAGATCAAGAAGCTGGCGGGCAAGGACGACAGCTGGACCTTCGGTCTGTGGGGCAACGAGTCCAAGTCATCCAGCAACTACGACTTCGTGCGGTTCGCGACCAACCCGTACCTGACCACGGTGTTCGACATCGCGCCCTCGGAGCCGGACCGTCTGGGCACCACACCGGCCACCATCAATCCCGCGAGCAACGGCTGCGACGGCGCGGCCGACGGCTGGATCGGCGAGTCCGGGCTCGCCGGCGACACCTCCGACATCACGCTGAACGCGCACCTGAACACCGACATGAGCGGGGTCAACCTGCGCGCCCGGTACGAGGTGTGGGACACCAAGACCGCGGACGACGACGGCAGCTCCACCGGCAAGAGCAAGCCGGTCAGCGGCTGGGTCAGCGACGGTGGCACCACCCGGGTCAACATCGGCTTCAAGGTGGCGGACGGGCACCAGTACGGCTGGCACGTCAGGGCCGACGACGACACGCTGATGAGCGGCTGGTCGCCGAACTGCTACTTCAAGATCGACCTCAGCGCGCCGAGCGTTCCCTCCTTCACCGACTCCACGGTCTTCCCGCCGCTCGGCGCCGACAAGGCGCCCACCGGTCACGCCGGCGACGAGGGCGTCAAGATCAAGGTGACCGCGAACGACCCCACGCCCACCGGCTGCACCCGGGGCAGCTGCGTCAGCAGCGGCATCGACCGGTTCGAGTACTCGTTGGACGCCAACATCCCCGGCAGCGGCGCCGCCAAGGTGGACGCCGTCGCCGGGAGTGGCGGCACCGCCACTGCGGAGGTCCCGCTCGTACTGAGCGCCGCCCAGTGGGGCGCGCACACGCTCTACGTCCGGGCGGTCGACAACGCGGGCAACACCCAGGGCACTGTGGGGCAGTACAGCTTCTTCGCCCCCTGGAACTCGAAGACCAAGGTCATCGCCGGTGACCTCGACGGCGACGCCGTCCCCGACCTGGCCGCACCCACCACCGACGGGGACCTGGTCCTGGTCCGCGGCAACGCCGATCCGGCCGCCCCGCCCACCACGGTGTCGACCGAGGCCCAGAGCCCTGACGGCACCGGATGGGACAACTACCTCGTCGCTCACCGTGGCACCGCGACCGGCACCAACGTGGACGACCTGTTCGCCTTCGACAAGACGACCCACGAGCTGTACCTCTACGCCAACGACGCGGTCACCCCCGGCGGAACAGCCGGGCACTTCACCCTGACCCAGAACGTCGTTCCGATCCGCAACTCCGACTCCTGCCCCGCGAAGGGCTCGGACGGCACCTGGAACAACGTCACGCAGATCCTGGCGCCCGGCAAACTGGCCCAGTTCGCGGACGTTCCCGACCTGATCACCGTGGACAAGGGCGAACTCTGGTACTACCCCGGCACCTTCCAGGCCGGCTGCAACCTCGGCCAGGGCGTGAAGATCGGCACGGGCGACTGGTCCGACACCACGCTGCTCGCCCCCGGCACCGTCGGCAGCGTCCCGACCCTGTGGGCCCGCGACAACACCACCGGCGCGATCAGCAGCTTCCCGCTGACCTTCGCCGCAGGCGTCCCGACCGCCAAGCTGACCGCTCCGCGGCACGCTCCGCTGGTCTCCGGCGTACTCGACACCAACAACAAGAACCTGTGCCTGGACATCGCCGGCTCCCGCACCGCCAACGGAACCCCGGCGCAGATGTACACCTGTAACGGCAGCGACGCCCAGAATTTTTCCCTCGGCACCGACCACACCGTGCACGCGCTGGGCAAGTGCCTGGACGTCGTGAAGGGCGACACCGACAACGGCACCCTGGTACAGCTCTACCAGTGCAACAACACCGGCTCCCAGGAATGGGTCCCCGGCCCCTACCCGGGCACGCTCAAGAACCCGCAGTCCGGCCGCTGCCTGGCTGACCCCTCCAGTAACCGCAACCCGCGTACCCAGGTCGTCATCTGGGACTGCAAGAACATCGCCGACCAGAAGTGGGCCGCAGCCAACGGCAATGTGCTGCCCGCCGCCCAGCCAGTGCTTCCGGTCGGCATCGGCGAGCAGGACTACCCGACCGCCGCCTCTCCGGGCGACGTGCAGGGCACCGGCTTCCCCGCGCTGTACGCCGCCTCCAGGTCGGGCCGGATGATCGAGTACCCGGGTGTCGCGGCCGAAGGCGGACTGGCACAGTTCACCGCCCCGGTGAGCATCGGGCACGTCCACCGGCCCGCCGACTGGTGGAAGCTGGACGGCGCGGCGGACAACGTCCGCCCGGCCAACGGCCTCACCTTCAACAGCGGCGCCACCGTGACCGCCGATGCCGCACGAGGCAGCGCGCTCGCTCTCAACGGCAGCACCGGCTACGCGGCCACCTCGGGCCCCGTGCTCGACACCAGCCGCAGCTACACCGTCTCGGCCTGGGCCAACCTGAGCAGCCTGACCGCGAACTCCACCTTCGTCTCGCAGTCCGGCACCAGCGCCAACGGCCTCCAGCTGTACTACTCCAGTGGCGCGCACGCCTTCGCCTTCGGTCACGCCCACGCGGACGACACCGGGGGCGAGTTCACCAGCGCTTACGGGCCGACCGCGGGGGCGCAGAGCCCGAAGATCAACGCATGGTTCCACCTGGTGGGCGTCTTCGACGCCGACACGCAGCAACTGCGCCTCTACGTGAATGGTGACCTGGCGGATACCGCCGCCTACGGCGGGACGGTCTGGAACGCGACGGGACCGTTGCAGATCGGGCGTCGCCTCTACAAGGGCACCTACGGGGAGTACACCGACGGCAAGGTTGCCGACGTTCAGCTCTTCACCGAGGCCCTCACCCCGGGCGGCGTCGCCTCACTCGATCGGAACCGCCCGGTTCCGACCCAGCTGGGCTGAGTCCCGGGCGCCGTACACGGCGGTCCGCCCACCCCGGTGAGGGGTGGGCGGACCGCCGGGCGTGTGCCCTGGTGGCTCGCCTTGACGACGAGTCCCAGGACGACACCCCAGTGGTCCCGCAGGCGAGGCTGCACCCACGCAGTGGCCAGGTGGCTGCTGCTCGCCCTGCGCCCGTGATCTCTGTCCCCTCTCCATGCCCCCTGATATGGCGCCTGCCGATTAGGGGGCTTCTGGCAGCGGCTCCTGGTCCTGCGGTGCTGAGAGGGCGCCGCGCACCGGCCACGCGGCGTCAGCCATGCCGCCGGGTCTGCATGATTTGTACCTCCTCACTCAAAGCGCCGCGCAAATCCCTGACGGCGGTGGCCACAAGACCCTGGACTCACAGCAGGCCCCAGCGCGCGCGGATGGCGGACCACGCACGTCCAGACCGATCCGCTCAGCGGCCGGTTCCGCGTCACCGATCCGGACACCGGCGAGGAGTGCGAGGTCGACGTCCTCAAGGAGGCGTTCTGGGACCCGCCTGCCCAGACCCCCTACGGCCCCGTTCTTTCCCTCGACGACGCGGACGACGCAGCACGTCGTAGGGGAGGAGCGGCCAGGGGCACTAGGCCTTGCTCCACCCGGTTGTGCTGGAATACGAGTCCAGCAGGTCCACCACGAAGACCAGGGTCGAGCCCGGCGGGATCAACGGCGAGGGCGACTGATTGCCGTATCCGAGACGCGGGGGCACGATGATCTCGCGCCGACCGCCGACCTTCATCCCCCTCACTCCCCGGTCCCAGCCCTTGATGACCTTGCCGCTGCCCAGGGTGAACTTGAACGGCTGGTCCCGGTCCCAGGAGGCATCGAACTCCTTCCCGGACTCGAAAGTCACCCCGACATAGTGGACCCTGACCACCATGCCCGGCTTGACCTCGACCCCGTCACCGACGACCAGGTCCCGGATGGCCAGCTCGGTAGGAGCGTCACCCTCTGGAACGTCGACCTCGGGCTTCGTCAGTTCACTCATTGCAGCCTCATCACTTTCCGTCGGAAGCCGTCGGACCAGCCAGACACATGGACACTCCATGCAGCAGATGGTCACGCTACCGAGAGTGCCGGTCCGCGCCTTCTCTTCTCGACCATGGCCCTGAGCCCAGGTGATACCGACGCTTGGGATGGCCCCAGCACGCCTGCTCACCGCGGCGACACCGAGTGAGTCCATCTCTCGGTCCCGCTCCAAGCTCGCACTCGTCTACGGGCAGGGGGCGAACCGACTCCGGGCGGACCGTGTGCTGCTGATCCCAACTCGCCTGACGAGATGTCAGGTAAGTCGGCATCCGCTCAGCATCAGTCCCGCACGGTTCTTCGTATATGGCCGAGTCGGTGGTCCCGCGGCAGCCGGGTCGGCCGAGGGAGCGGATCCTCTCTCGGCCGACTCCACGACCGTTGTACCCAGCCACCTCTGAAAGGCCGATCCATGATCCGCCGTTACGACCAACAACACCGCGAGACACTCGGCGCCCAATTGCACCTGCCCCTGACCGAACGGACCTGCCCGATCTGCGGCCAAGTCGCGATGCGGGACTACCACCACGAGAATTACGGCCGGACCGAACCGTCATGGTTCAACTACCTGTGGTGCGGCAACTGCCACGCGTACTCATCGTCCTTCACCGCGGCCGAACGCAAAATGGTCGAGAGCGACCCGCTCCTGGCGGAATTCGGCGACCGGGCCTCCGAGGTCTTCGACGACCCCGAACGACTCCTCACCATCCTCGACGGCTACTGGAAGGCCGGCAGTCTCCCCCAGGTGGTCTCCCGCCGCCCCCGCGCACGCTGATGGAACATCGCAAGGCAGGGGGAGGTCAGGCAGGTCCTTCTATCGCGCTCGGTGCGTGAGGTGATGGAGCGATACGAAGGAGGACGCGGAGCCATGAGAACGGCGGCCGAAACGGCCGGGTCGGAGGTCTGCCAGTAGCTGTAGATGTCGGCCATCAGGTCACGAGAGAACAGCCATCGGCGTGACGCGGCCAGCTTTGGGCTGCCGGGACACCGTCCGGCGAAGGCTTCCTGACGGTTGCGAGGGATCTGACCGGGCGCCGAGGGGCGCAGAGCTGCGTCCGCGGCCGAAGTCCGGCCAGGGACTATGCCGGCACTCCCTGCTCCAGGCCCACTGCAAGGCGGTCGGCCGTCCAAGTCGGAGCGTACGCGGGATGGCGTACAGGTATCTCCTCCGCGGTTGCGCCGGCTGACGGGTCCCACAGCCGCGCGGTGCGGTCGGTGCCTGCGGACGCCAGCAGCACGCGACCGCCAAAGCCCACGGCCGTCAGCGCGTTGGCCGCCGTTTCGTGCCCGGTCGTCCCGGCCACGACGGCCCCCGTCCGAGGGTCCCAGACCGTCACCGTGCCCTCCGCGGTGGCGTGCCCGTTCGCCGGGACGGCACACAGGGCGTACGCGTCGGTGGTGAAGCAGCCGGACGCAGCCTGCCAGGTCTCGTCTGTGCGAGGGTCCACAGCAAGGATCTTGCTCTCTTCTCTTGCCGCAACGGGACGTGATGGGGATCTCGGTGCAGTTCGGGGCGTCCGTCCGTACTCTGGTCGCGCTTGTGGGTCGTGGGTGAAGCGGAAGATCATGGAGGGGTATTCGTCATTCACTGGCGACCTGTCAGTCAACTCAGCAACCGGTCAGCGTCACTCCCATGATGAGTCGCGGGCGTCAGCCGTGGAGGGAGTCGCTGTAGGCTGAGTAAACAGCCCTTGACCTGCATAAAGCAGGCAGGGAGCCGAATTCTGGGAGCTCTGGATGCTGCGCACCATGTTCAAGTCCAAGATCCACCGTGCCACGGTCACCCAGGCCGACCTGCACTACGTCGGATCCGTCACCATCGACGCCGATCTGCTCGACGCCGCCGATCTGCTGCCCGGCGAGCTCGTCCACATCGTCGACATCACCAACGGCGCCCGCCTGGAGACGTACGTCATCGAGGGGGAGCGCGGGTCCGGTGTCGTCGGGATCAACGGAGCGGCTGCCCATCTCGTGCACCCCGGTGACCTGGTGATCATCATCAGTTACGCTCAGGTCACCGACGCCGAGGCGCGGGCGCTGCGGCCGAGCGTCGTGCACGTGGACCGCGACAACCGCATCGTGTCCCTCGGCGCCGACCCGTCCGAGCCGGTACCGGGCTCGGACCAGCAGCGCAGCCCGCAGGCCGTCACCGTCTGAGCGACGGCGCGGCGGTATCGCAGGACCCGAGGACCCAGGACCCGAGGAGTGCCCGTGAGCGACATCGAGATCCGCGACGACCGGCCGGCCGGCCGCCTTGAGGCGTTCGCCGACGGCCAAGTGGTCGGCCACATCGAGTACTTCGTCCTGGAGGAGCCCGCGCGGGCCCTCGTTCCGGTGCACACCATCGTGGAACCGGAGCACGAGGGTCAGGGCATCGCCGGCTCCCTCGCCCGCGAGCTGTACGGCATCGCCGCGCGCGAGGGCGTCGTCGTCGCGCCGCTCTGCCCTTACGTCGTGAAGTGGGCGGAGCGGCACCCCGAGGAGGCTCCGGCGGCCGCCCCGGAACTGCTGACGGCCGCGATGGAGTGGCTCGGGGCGCATCCGGGACGCTTCTGATGGTTCAGGCCCAGACCCAGACCCAGGCCCAGACCCAGGCCCAGACCCAGGCCCAGGCCCAGGCCCCGGACGGCACCCCCGTGCCGGCACCGTTCCCGCCCGGGTATGGGCCGCTCGCCCTGCTGCACACATCGGCGACGCACGTCCCCGTCTTCGACGCGCTGCGCGACGCGGACCATCCGGGCCTGGAACTGCGCCACCTCGTCGACGAGGAACTGCTCGCGAGGGCTCGGCGCGAAGGGCCCGAAGCGGTGGCCGACGACGTACGTGCGCTGTTGGCCGGCGCCGTCGCCGACGGTGCCCGGGTCGTCCTGTGCACCTGCTCGACCATCGGCGCGGTCGCCGAACGGACCGACGCCGGGGTGCCCGTGCTCCGCGTGGACCGCCCGATGGCCGCCGCCGCGGTCGCCACGGGCTCCCGGGTCGTCGTCCTGGCGACGGTGGCGAGCACCCTGGAGCCGACCGTCGCCCTGGTCGAGGAGGAGGCGCGCCGCGCCGGCCGTCCCGTCGAGGCCCGTACGGCCCTGGTCGACGACGCGTGGGCACTGTTCGAGGCCGGTGACACGGACGGCTGCGCCCGCGCGGTGGCGGTCGCCGCCGACGCGGTCACCGACGCCGACGTGATCGTCCTGGCCCAGGCGTCCATGACCACGGCCGAGGGACTCGCCACCACCTCGGTGCCGGTGCTGTCGAGCCCCCGCCCCGGACTCGCCGCCGCGGCGGACGCGGCCCGCCGGGTGCACGCGGCCGGGTAGGGAAGAGGGCGGCGCGGATCGAGGCGCCGGCATGCCGGGTGTCGACCGCGCGCTCGGGGAGGTTGGCCAGCGGCCGTCGTCCGGCGGGCGGCCTCGATCATCCCCCGGCGTTCGCTTCATCGGCGTGGGGCGGTCTTGGCCGCCCACCGGCGTTCACGTTGTCGGCGCGGGGCGGCCTCGGTCGTCCACCGACGTCCGTCCCCGTCGGCGCGCCCCGGCTTGAGCCGTCCAGGCGGCCTTCCCCGCGCGACGGGGTGAGTGGGGGCTCGGGCGCTGGGTACGCGGGAGACAAGTCCAGAGGGCCGACGTACCGACTGGCTGGAGGACCGCCATGACGCAGCCGTATCCCGACCCCGTGCCGCCGGCACCCACGCCCGGACCGAGCCCCGAGCCCCCGGGGCCGTCCCCCTTCCCGGACCCGGTGCCGATTCCGGGCGGCCCCGACCCCGCGCCGGGGCCGAAACCCGGACCGCCCCCCGTGCCGAAACCCGGCCCCACCCCGGTACCGAACCCGGATGGGCCCGATCCCGTACCCTCCCCGTCCCCGATCCCGAAGCCGCCGGGCCCCGATCCGGTACCGGAACCCCAGCCCCGGCCGGGACCGCTGACCTGACACCCCCAGCGGGCCGACCGGCCCCCCGGTCACCGGGGTCTTGAGTGATGTCAATACACTCCCGCGCGTGAACGACATACGGTGCACGCAGTGCGGTGTTGTGGGGCTGGAGCCGGGCTTCGTCGAGGATTCCGGGCAGGGCGCTCGCGGGTTCGCGCGGTGGGTGGAGGGCGCTCTTCAGCGGGGCCCACTGGGCGGCGCCAGACTGATGGGCCGACCGCGTTGGCAGATAGACGCCTTCCGCTGCCCCAACTGCGCGCACCTGGAACTCTTCGCCGCTCAGCGCAGCTAGCCGCACGCAGGCACGCAGGCACGCAGGCACGTTGAGTGCGCCGAAGCCGTCACGCATCCCGTTCCGGGAACGTGACGGCTTCGGCCAAGCGGCGTGTCCGGGGCGCCCGGTGACAGCCTGCGGGGCGACCGCTACGCCTCGACCTCCGACCGGTCGCCGCCCCACAGCGTGTGGAACGACCCCTCGCGGTCCGTCCGGCGGTAGGTGTGCGCTCCGAAGAAGTCCCGCTGCCCCTGGGTGAGAGCGGCCGGCAGGCGCTCGGCGCGCAGGGCGTCGTAGTACGCGAGGGCCGCCGAGAAGCCGGGCGTGGGCACGCCCTGGCGGGTCGCGGCGACGAGGACCTCGCGCCAGTCGTCCTGGGCCGCCGCGATCTCCTGGGCGAACGTCGCGTCCGACAACAGGCTCGGCAGGTCGGGGCGGGTGTCGTAGGCGGCGCGGATACGGTCGAGGAAGGCCGCCCGGATGATGCAGCCGCCGCGCCAGATCGAGGCGACGGAACCGAGGTCGATGTTCCAGTCGTACTCGTCGCTGCCCGCGGTGATCTCGTGGAACCCCTGCGTGTACGAGACGATCTTCGACGCGTACAGGGCCTGCTCGACCCGGTCCGCGAAGGCCGCCGCCTCGGACTCGTCGAGTCGCTGAGCCGTCGGACCGGCGAGTCCGCGCGAGGCCTCGCGCAGGCCGGCGTGCCCGGAGAGCGAGCGGGCGAAGACCGCCTCGGCGATACCCGACACCGGCACGCCCAGGTCCAGCGCGATCTGCACGGTCCAGCGGCCCGTGCCCTTCTGCTCGGCCCGGTCCTGGACCACGTCCACGAACGGCTTGCCCGTCGCCGCGTCCACGTGCGACAGCACCTCGGCGGTGATCTCGATCAGATACGAGTCGAGCCGGCCGGTGTTCCACGTGCGGAAGATGTCGGCGATCTGCGCGGGGGAGTACCCGGCGACGTCGCGGAGCAGTTGGTAGGCCTCGCCGATGAGCTGCATGTCGGCGTACTCGATGCCGTTGTGGACCATCTTCACGAAGTGCCCGGCGCCGTCCGGACCCACATGCGTGACGCACGGCGACCCGTCCGAGGCCTTCGCGGAGATCTTCTCCAGCATCGGGCCGAGCGAGGCGTACGACTCGACCGAGCCGCCCGGCATGATGCTCGGCCCGTTCAGCGCGCCCTCCTCGCCACCGGACACGCCCGTGCCGACGAAGTGGATGCCCTGCTCGCGCAGCGCGCGCTCACGGCGCCGGGTGTCCGCGAAATGCGCGTTGCCCCCATCGATGATCATGTCGCCGGGCTCCAGGAGCGGGGCGAACTCCTGGATCACCGCGTCCGTCGGCTCGCCCGCCTTCACCATGATCACCAGGCGTCGGGGCCGCTCCAGCGCCGCCACGAACTCCTTCGCTGTCTCGGCCGCCACGAACGTGCCCTCGTGGCCGAACTCCTCCACCAGCGCGTTCGTCTTCGCCACGGTGCGGTTGTGCACGGCGACCGCGTACCCGTTGCGCGCGAAGTTGCGGGCGAGGTTGCGCCCCATGACCGCGAGACCCGTGACGCCGATCTGGGCTGAAGTGCTCATTTGGTTGGCTCCTAAGAAGTGCGGTAAGTCCGTTGGCCGCTACGGGAAACATCCCGGCACCGGTGCTGGCGGGCGTGCTCGTCCGTGCTGCTGGCCAGTATTGCCCCAGGCCATCCTGACGTGTCGTAGGTGCCTCCGCAGGGGAACATCCCGGCATCGCGAGGGCGGATTTCGGACAGTACGCGCGGCATGGGCCGCGGGCGGCGGGCGTGTCCGGCCGCGCGGGCGCGGTGCCCGCTTCCGCGCGGCCAGGTCCGATGAACGGGCCGGACACCCGTCGCCGTACGCAGGAACCCGAGGTCGGCGGGCCGAGGAGCGGTGGGCAATGGACCCCCGTACGGCGTCGGCCAGATCACCCACCGTGCCGAGGGCGTCCTGTCCGACGACGGCCCGGGATCCGGTCAACCGCCTTCTCGGAGCGACCGGTTGCCGCCTTGTCCCGGCCTGTTCCCAGCGCTTACTTTTGCCGCTCCTGACGCATGTCTAGGGGGGCTCCCTCATGGCCGTACGCGGCCGGCACCGCCGGTATCAGCCGAACAGGATCAACCGCGCCTCACTCACCGTCACGGCGGGCGGTGCCGGGATCGCGCTCCCGCTGGTCGGGGCCGGAGTGGCCCACGCGGCCGACGTCGGGACCTGGAACAAGGTGGCCGCCTGCGAGTCCAGCGGCAACTGGAGCATCAACACCGGCAACGGCTATTTCGGCGGACTGCAGTTCACCCAGTCCACCTGGGAGGCGTACGGCGGCAAGGCATTCGCCCGGCGCGCGGACCGGGCCACGAAGGACCAGCAGATAGCCGTGGCCGAGAAGGTGCTGAAGGGGCAGGGGCCCGGCGCGTGGCCGGTGTGCTCGGTCCGTGCGGGGCTGACCCGAGGGGGCGCGGCCCCCGACATCAGCCCGGCGGGGACCGCGCCGCGGACGGCGAAGCAGCGGTCGGTGCGGGACGTGAAGCCGCAGACCACGCCGCAGTCGCAGGCGGGGACCGCCGAGATGTACACCGTCGTGCACGGCGACACGCTCTCGGGCATCGCCGGCTCCCGGCACGTCCAGGGCGGCTGGGAGGGGCTGTACGCCGCGAACCGTACGACCGTCGGCTCCGACCCGGACCTGATCCTGCCGGGCCAGCGGCTCACCCTGAGCGGCAGGACCCAGGCCCCCGCGCACACCCGGCCCGCTCCGGCGAAGAGCCCGTCGAAGACGCACACCGGGACACCCGCGAAGAAGGCGCCCGCGAAGAAGACCTCGGCCGACAGGACGTCCCCGCACACGACGACCCCCGTCAGGTCCGGGACGCACGGGCTCGTCGCCCCGGTGCACGCGGCGACCGGCACGGCCTACCACGCCACCGGTTCCCACTGGTCGAAGGGCTACCACACGGGCGTTGACTTCCCCGTGCCGACCGGCACCTCCGTCGCGGCGGTCGCCGCCGGGCATGTGGTCAGCTCGGGCTGGGGCGGATCGTTCGGCTACCAGGTGGTGATCCGGCACGCCGACGGCCGCTACACGCAGTACGGCCACCTCTCGGCGATCTCCGTGAAGAGCGGGCAGGGCGTGGTGGCCGGGCAGCGCATCGGCCGCTCGGGGTCCACGGGCAACAGCACGGGCCCGCATCTGCACTTCGAGGTGCGGACCGGGCCCGGCTTCGGTTCGGACATCGACCCGTTGGCGTATCTCCGGGCCGGAGGCGTCAGGATCTGACTCGGGTGCGGTGGTGGCTGACGAACGGGATCGGCACGTACGGCACACCGAACATGACGGTCAGGTAGGGCACCTCGTCCCGGGCCTCCGGGTGACCCGCCGCGACGACCTCCATCGTCGGCACGGCGGCCTTGCCCGGAGCCGGTACGAGCGCGCCCGCCCCCGCGGGCCGCAGAGCAGCAGGGAACACGCCGTCGCCGCCCGCCCCCGCAGCCTGCGGCACGCTTCCGGCATCCGCCCGCGCGGCGTGTGCGTGTGCCACGCTCCCGGCACCCGGCTGCCTTCCGGCACCCGGCTGCGCAGCCGGTACGAACCCGTCCGCGCCCTCGGGGGAATCGGTGGGTTCGGGCAGGCCGGCCAGCAGTTCCGCCACGGCCGCCTCGGCGGCCGTGAGAGCGCCGAGGCCGCCGACGGCCGGGACCGCGGGCTCCGCGAGGCGCGGCCGCGATACGGCCGGCCCGGGGAGCCGCGGCCCGGACGCGGCCGTGAGGGCCACCGGAGCCGGGACGGAGGTGGGCGCGTGCGGCGCGTCGGCCCGCTGCCCGGCGTCCGCGTCCGCCTCCGGCACGGCCGCGGGCTGCGGGACGGCTACGGGCTGCGGAACGGTCACGGACTCCATGACGGCCGCGCGTTCCATGACGGCTGCGGGTTCTGGGACAGTTGCGGGCTCCCGGACGGAGGGCGCGGTTCGCTCGCCGCTGCCGATCCGCTCGATGGTGAGCAGGATCAGACCGCCCGCCGCGACGACACCGCAGCCCAGGGCGAGCACGGTGCCGACGGTGCCGTACCGGAAGGTCTCGCCGAACATCGTGATGCCGACCGCGGCAGCCACGACCGGGTTCACCACCGTCAGCGTGGCCAGCGGCGCCTCCAGGCCCGCACCTCGGTAGGAGGCCTGCGAGATCAGCATGCCGGCCGTCGCGAAGGCACCGATGGCCGCGAGGCTCGACATGTCGGCGAGCGACACGTGCCGCGACCAGTCGACCGCGACGGTCTTGGTGAACACGGAGGACATGCTGAAGGCGATGCCCGCCGCGACCGCCAGCAGCACACTGCGCACGGCCGGGTGCCGGTGCGCCGCGCGCCCCGCCACCATCAGGGCCGCGACCGCGCCGCCCGACACCATGCCCAGCGCCAGGCGCTGGGCATGGCTCAGGGACTGCGCGTCGGACGCGCCGACCAGGGACAGCAGGCCCGCGAGACCCACGGTGGCCATGATCGCGCCGCGCCAGGCGGCGGCTCCCGCCCTGCGGCCGACGAACAGGGCCGCCATCGGAAGCGCGAAGACGATGGTCAGCGCGCCGAGCGGCTGTACGAGGCTCAGCGGGCCGAAGGCGAGGGCGACCACGTGCAGCAGCCCGCCCAGGCCGGTCAGCGCGACGGCCGCCCACCAGCCCGGCCTGCGCAACGGAGCGTAGGTCTGGCCGGGAGAGGTCACCGCGACCCGCTCCTGGATGATCGCGCCGCCCGCGTACGCGACGGCTGAGACGAACGAGAGCACCACGGACAAAGCGAGGGCACTCATGAGTCCCTCCTCTGCGAACGGCGCGGAGCTGCGGCCCGGCGCGACGAACGGTCGGCTTCCATGCAAACAACGATGCCGTGCGATTTAGTTCTCGTCGTCGTCCCTGAGCAGTCATTGGGTCCTACTGCCGATGGAGTACGAATCGCCCGGTGTCCTCCCCAGGGTGGGCGACACCACGGCCCGATCCACTGGTGGTTACCCCTAGGGGGCTTGGTACTACTGCTCTTCGTGGACCTCGACCCCGAACTCAAGGCGCTCGACGCGCTCGGCGGATTCTTCGTACTACGCACCGGCGTACCGCCGCGCGGCACCCTGCCCACCCTCGCGAGCGCCTGGACGGACCCGCGATCCGGAACGGGCGGGGAGGTTTACGGAGATCCGGTAACTTTTCGCGTCCGGAAAGTCGCGCAGAGTATCCGGGCGCCCGAACCGCGGGTCGCGGTCTCGGTGGCGCAGCAGGGTCTCGCGGCCCGCTTCTGGTCCATCGCCCTCGGCGCGGCCGCGCTCTGCGGCCGGGTGCCCGACCTCGATCCGGAACTGCTGAGCTGGGACCCGGACGCCAGTGCTCCCGACGACCTCTGGCTGCGCGAGGTCCGCTTCCGGCCCGTGGCCGATCTCGACGCGGTCGTGCGCGCCGGGCTCCTCGTACCGCTGAGCGCGGCCCTGCGCTCACGCCATCGCGTCTCACCGGCCCTGCTGTGGGGCAACGCGGGCTCGGCCCTGGCCGGGACCGTCCGCCAGCTGGACCGCTGGGCACGCGCACACGGACGCCCGGACGTGGGCGAGCGGGCGAGGACGCTGGCCGGCGGGCTCTTCGCGCACCCCGACCTCTCCGGCACCCTCGACCCGGAGAAGCTGCGCCGCCGCAGCTGCTGTCTGTACTACCGGGTGCCCGGCGGCGGAGTCTGCGGGGACTGCTGCTTCGAGCGCCCACCGCGCTCCGCGCCCGGCCGGACCTGACACGGGCCGGCAGGCCGGCTCCGGCGCGGGCGGCCCGGTCGGACCTGACGCGGGCGGCCCGGCGGGACCCGGCGCGGGCGTGCGTCTCGCGGTCTTCCGTATCGGCTTCAACTGAGTGACCATGAGGGGCACCAGCCGGCTAGGACGGGAGTTCTGTGTGCGCGTGGGACTGCTGACCCGGGAGTTTCCGCCGGACGTCTACGGCGGTGCGGGCGTCCATGTCGAGTTCCTCGCAAGGGAGTTACGCGCCCTCACCGAACTCGACGTGCACTGCTGGGGCGAGGGCGGCACCGGCGGAGTCGTCCGTCACCGGCCCTGGTCCGCGCTCGACGGCGCCAACGACGCCCTGCGCACCTTCTCCGTGGACCTCTCCATCGCCGCCGCGCTCGAAGGCCGCGATCTCGTCCACTCCCACACCTGGTACGCCAACCTCGCGGGACACTTCGGAAAGCTCCTGCACGGCATTCCGCACGTGATGACCGCCCACTCCCTCGAACCGCTGCGCCCCTGGAAGGCCGAGCAGCTCGGCGGCGGCTACGCCCTCTCCAGCTGGGCCGAGCGCACCGCCATCGAGGCCGCCGACGCCGTGATCGCGGTCTCCGGTGCCATGCGCGACGACATCCTCGGCTGTTACCCGGGCCTGGACCCGGCGAGGGTGCGCGTCGTGCACAACGGCATCGACACCGCCCTCTACCGGCCCGACCGCGGCACCGACGTCCTGGAGCGGATCGGCCTGGACACCGCTCGCCCGTACGTCCTGTTCGTCGGCCGTATCACCCGGCAGAAGGGTGTGCCCCATCTGCTGCGCGCGGTACGGGACATCGACCCGGCCGCCCAGGTGGTGCTGTGCGCGGGCGCCCCCGACACCCCGGAGATCGACCGTGAGTTCCGCGATCTGTACCGGGAGTTGAGCGCCGTGCGGGACGGCGTGCACTGGATCCCGCAGATGCTGCCGCGGCCCGATGTCATCCAACTCCTCACCCACGCGGCCGTGTTCGCGTGTCCTTCGGTGTACGAGCCGCTCGGCATCGTCAATCTGGAGGCGATGGCCTGCGGGACGGCGGTGGTGGCCTCGCGGGTCGGCGGCATTCCCGAGGTGGTCGAGCACGGCGAGACGGGCCTTCTCGTGCCGCTCCAGGACGACTTCGAGGCGGGACTCGCGGCGGCTCTGGACTCCGTGCTCGCCGACCCCGGCACGGCCCGGCGGATGGGTGAGGCCGGACGGCGGCGCGCGGTGGACGAGTTCGGCTGGGACGCGGTGGCCCGCAGGACCGTCCGGTTGTACGAGGAAGTCCTCAAAGCGGGGTAACCGTTCGGACAGGCGAACTTCAGGAACGCGGGGCGGGTCCGGACGGCCGGGCGCGGCCCGATCGGGCGTAAGCGTAGAGGGGCGGCGGCATGCGGCGCGGTGGGCCTTCGGTGCTGGGGATCGTACTGGCGGGCGGTGAGGGCAAGCGGCTGATGCCGCTCACCGCGGACCGGGCGAAACCGGCGGTGACCTTCGGCGGTACGTACCGCCTCGTGGACTTCGTCCTCTCCAATCTCGTCAACGCCGACATCCTGCGCATCTGCGTGCTCACGCAGTACAAGTCGCACTCGCTGGACCGGCACATCACCACCACCTGGCGGATGTCGAGCCTGCTCGGCAACTATGTGACCCCGGTACCGGCCCAGCAGCGGCTCGGGCCCCGCTGGTATCTCGGCAGCGCGGACGCGATCCTCCAGTCGCTCAACCTGATCCACGACGAACAGCCCGAGTACGTCGCGGTGTTCGGCGCCGACCACGTCTACCGGATGGATCCCCGGCAGATGCTCGCCCAGCACATCGAGGGCGGCGCGGGGGTGACGGTGGCCGGAATACGGGTGCCGCGCTCGGAGTCGTCGTCCTTCGGCGTCATCACCCCCGGTTCCGACGGCCAGAGCGTGCGGGGCTTCCTGGAGAAGCCCGCCGACCCGCCGGGCCTCGCGGACGACCCCGGGTGCGTCTTCGCCTCGATGGGCAACTACATCTTCACCACCAAGGCCTTGATCGAGGCGCTCCAGCGGGACGCCGAGGACGACAGCTCCGTGCACGACATGGGCGGTTCGATCCTGCCCGCGCTCACCGGCCGGGGCGAGGCACAGCTCTACGACTTCAGCGACAACCACGTACCCGGCGAGACCACCCGCGACCAGGGCTACTGGCGCGACGTGGGCACCCTCGACGCCTACTACGACGCCCACATGGACCTGATCGCCGAGCGTCCCGCGTTCAATCTGTTCAACCGGAGCTGGCCCCTCTACACCAGCTCGGGGCAGCTCTCGCCGGCGCGTTTCAACGCCGGCGGCATCGCCAGCGAGTCCATCATCAGCGCGGGGTGCCTGATCCGCGGGCAGGTGACGCGGTCGGTGCTGTCGCCGGGTGTGGTCGTCGATCCCGGAGCGGTGGTGCAGGGATCGGTCCTGCACGACAACGTCAAGGTCGGGCGGGGCGCCGTGGTGCGCGGCGCGGTGCTCGACAAGAACGTCGAGGTACCGCCGGGCGCGACGATCGGCGTCAACCCGGAGCGCGACTCCGACCTCTACACGGTCTCCAAGGCCGGCGTGATCGCCCTGGGCAAGGGCCAGCACGTGCCCTGACCGGCTTCACGGACCTCGCGAGAGGCCGCACGGGCCTCAGGAGCCCGAGCATGGCCCCCGCGAGGCCGCACGACGTCTCGGGGCCCTTGCGGGCGGACGGACGGACGGTCCCGGGACAGCGTGCGCCGCACCGCGCGCCCGGTCCACGGCGACTTCCGGCCGTTGTCGGACCCCGCTTGTCATGTCCCTGGACGGGCCGCGGAATCCCGTGCTGTCATGCCAACTGCCGTCGATGACAACGTTGTACAACCCTGACAACGATGTCATCGTGCGGGGCGGTCCAGGATGCGCCGCGCCCCGACGCGACGCGTCACGCCGGATCCCTCCGGTTGCCCGGAAAGCGGGTCCCCCGCCCCGACCATGCATGAGGACAACGATGTCGATCACCAACCGGAGGTCTCCCGCATGAGATGGACCCGGCGCCTGCGCCTGTGCACGGCGGGACTGGTGACAGCCTCCGCGCTGTTCGCCCTGCCCACCGCACAGGCCGCCGAGCCGCGCGACGGCCAACTCACCGACCTGGTCAATCCGTTCATCGGCACCCAGAACGAGGGCAACACCTATCCCGGCGCCGCCGTGCCCTTCGGCATGGTGCAGTTCTCCCCGGACACCGGCCACAACACCGGCTACGACCACTCCCAGAACCACATCCGCGGCTTCTCCCTCGTCCACCTCTCGGGTGTCGGCTGCGGCCTCGGCGGCGACCTGCCCGTCCTGCCCACGACGGGGGACATCACCCGGACGGACGACGCGCAGTACGCGGCGGAGTTCGGCCACGACACCGAGGAGGCGCACCCCGGCTTCTACCGGGCGGACCTGAAGTCCGGGATCGGGGCCGAGCTGACGGCCACCGCGCGCACCGGCGTGCAGCGCTACACCTTCCCGGCCACCGGCAAGGCCAACGTGCTGCTGAACGCGGGCCAGTCGCTGCACCGGACGGCCGCGACCAAGGTCGAGATCCTGGACGACCGGACCGTCCGCACGGCGATCACCGGCAGCGGCTTCTGCCAGGGGACCGGGCCGTACACGGTGTACACGATCACCCGCTTCGACCGGCCGTTCACCACCTCGGGCACCTGGAACGGCGACACCGTCACCGAGGGCTCCAAGGAGACGGCCGGCACGACCGGGCGCACCGGGGCCTTCGTGCGCTTCGACACCACCGGGGACCGCACGGTCGAGGCGACCACCGCGCTGTCGTACGTGGACGCCCGCGGTGCGGCCGTCAACCTCCGTTCGGAGGGCGGCCGTTCCTTCGACACGGTCCGCGCGGCCGCCCGCCGCGCCTGGGAGGAGCGGCTCGACGACGTCCGGGCCGAGGGCGGCGCCGACACCCTGCGCCGCACCTTCTACTCGTCGCTCTACCGTTCGTTCCTCGCGCCCAACATCGGCAGTGACGCCGACGGCCGCTACACCGGCTGGGACCAGCGGATCCACCGGGCCAAGGGTTTCACGTACTACCAGAACTGGTCGCTGTGGGACACCTACCGCACCCAGTCGCAGCTGCTCGCCCTGCTGGCGCCGCGCGAGGCGCGGGACATGGCGATCTCCGTCCTCAGGATCGACGAGGAGAGCGGCTGGCTGCCCAAGTGGGGCTACGGCACGGTCGAGACGAACATCATGACCGGCGACCCGGTCACCCCGTTCCTCACCAACGCCTACCAGCAGGGCCTGCTCAAGGGGTACGAGGAGCGGGTGTACCGCGCGCTGAAGAAGAACGCCGACGGTGTGCCGCCCGCCGACTCGCCGGCGGTGGGCCGCGAGGCCAACAGGGAGTACATCGCGAACGGCTTCGCCCCCTACGTCAAGGGCCGCCCGCACGCCAAGCCCGGCGACTCGGACTACGACCACGGCGCCTCCACGACCCTGGAGTACGCCCTGTCGGACGCGGTGCTCGGTGCGATGGCACGGGACCTGGGCCATGACGAGGACGCGGCGCGCTACCTGGCGCGCTCCCAGAACTACCGCGCGATCCACGATCCGTCGACCGGCTTCTTCCGCGCCAGGGACGCCTCCGGGGCCTTCACCGGACCCGCCGACCCGGCCCAGAGCGTCGGATTCCACGAGGGCACGTCCTGGCAGTATCAGTGGCTCGTGCCGCAGGACCTGCCGGGCATGGTCGACCTGATCGGCGGCAAGCAGGCCGCCAACGACCGGCTCGACGCGTTCTTCGCCTACGGGCAGTTGCTGAAGGACCCCGCGAAGACCGCCCGCGAGGTCTGGGTCAACGGCCCGTACGCCTACTACAACGCCGACAAGTACAACCCGCAGAACGAGCCCGACCTGATCGCCCCGTACACCTACCTGTCCACCGGGCAGCCCTGGAAGACGACCGACGTCGTGCACGCGGCGCTGACCCTGTTCACCGACGCGCCGACCGGCATGACAGGCAACGACGACCTCGGCACGATGTCCGCCTGGAACGTCCTGTCGTCCATCGGGATCTTCCCGGTGCAGCCCGGCTACGACACCTGGGGTCTGTCCACGCCCGTCTTCGAGCGGGTCGACCTCACCCTCGACCGGCGCTACTACCCGCGCGGCGCCCTGACGGTCACGGCGCCGGGCGCCTCGGACACCGACCGGTACATCCGGTCGGCCCGCCTCGACGGCTCGTCGTACGGTCGTACGTACCTGACGACCGGCACGCTGAAGAGCATCCGGTCCCTCGGCTTCACGGTCGGTCCGGAGCCGTCCGAGTGGGGAACGGCCGCCTCGGCGGCACCTCCGGTCCTGAAATGACGTCCCACCCGTCCTGAGGCGGGCCGGTCCCGCCCCTCGTCCGAGGGGCGGGACTTAATCCGCTGTTAACTGTGCGTAACTTGATCGTACTTGACCGTAATCACCAGTCCGGGTTTGACTGCAAGTTCACCCGTCGTCGACGCGAGAGCAAGCCCTTGATCTCCGACCTCCTCGCACCACTCGACCTGGCGTTCTGGAACATCGAGTCCGACCGGCACCCGATGCACCTCGGAGCCCTGGGTGTCTTCGCCGCGCACTCGCCCACCGCCGGCGCCCACGCGGCGGACCTGCTCGCGGCCCGCGCCGCCGCGGTCCCGGGGCTGCGCATGCGCATCCGCGACGTGTGGCAGCCCACCGCACCCCTCGCCTTCGGCGGCGCGGCCCGCGAGCCCGCGCCCGACTTCGAGCCGCTGGACCACGTCCTGCTGCACAAGCCGGCCGCCGACTTCCACTCCGAGGCCGGCCGGCTCATGGAACGTCCGCTGGAGCGCGGCCGTCCCCCCTGGGAGGCGCACGTGCTGCCCGGCGAGGACGGCACGTCCTTCGCGGTGCTCTTCAAATTCCATCACGCGCTCGCCGACGGGCTCAGGGCGCTGATGCTGGCCGCCGCCATCATGGACCCGATGGACCTGCCGGAACCCCGCCCGCGTCCCGCCGAGCCGCCCCGGGGGCTCTTCCCGGACGTCCGCAAGCTGCCGGGTCTGGTCCGCGGCACCCTCTCGGACGTGGGCCGCGCCCTCGACATCGGGACCTCGGTGGCCCGCGCCACACTCGGTGCGCAGTCCTCGCCCGCCCTCACCTCGTCGCCCACCGGCACCCGGCGCACCGCCGGGGTGGTCATCGACCTCGACGACGTGCACATCGTCCGCAAGACCGTCGGCGGCACCGTCAACGACGTCCTGATCGCCGTCGTCGCGGGCGCCCTGCGCCGCTGGCTCGACGAGCGCGGCGACGGCAGCGAGGGCGTCTCCCCGCGCGCCCTGATCCCCGTCTCCCGGCGCCGGCCGCGCACCGCGCAGCCGCAGGGCAACCGGCTCTCGGGCTATCTGATACGGCTTCCCGTCGACGACCCGGACCCGCTCGGCCGGCTGCGTGCCGTACGGACGGCGATGGACCGGAACAAGGACGCCGGACCCAACAGGGGCGCGGGAGCCGTCGCGCTGCTCGCCGACCACGTGCCCCCGCTCGGGCACCGGCTCGGCGGCCCGGTCGTGGGCCAGGCCGCACGCCTGCTGTTCGACATCCTCGTCACCAGCGTGCCGCTGCCCAGCCTCGGGCTGAAGCTCGGCGGCTGCCCGCTCACCGAGGTCTATCCGTTCGCCCCGTTGGCCCGTGGCCAGGCCCTCGCGGTGGCCGTCTCGACCTACCGGGGCAAGGTCCACTACGGGCTGGTGGCCGACGCCGAGGCCGTTCCCGACCTCGATCTGCTGGCCCGTTCCCTGGCCGAGGAGGTGCGCGTACTGATCACCGCCTGCACGCCATGATCACAACGGGTTTGGTGCCGCGCGCGATTGGTCCGTAAAATTCCGCCTTCGAAAGCGAGCGCGGTTTCGAACGCGGCGCACAACCCGAGGAACGGCAGCAGCGATGACGGTGACAGAGGACGGCCGGGCGACCCCCGCCGTGGACACGACAGATGTGGCGGACATCGCGTTCGGTCCCGGCATCGACCCCGAGCGGCTGGCCGTCTGTCTCGGCGTGCTCGACGAACTCGAGAAGATCGACGTCGACCACCCCGACGCCATCGCCGTGCGCCGCGCCACCGCCGGCGTCTACCGGACCGTGAAGCAGCGCCGCCGCCAGGAGCGCCGCGCCGCCAAGACGGCCCACGACAAGCAGGTCACCGAGTCCACCGCGACCGGCTCCGCCCAGCGCATCGACGACGAGACCGAGGGCATCCTGCCGTCGTCGGTGACGGAGGAGGGCAGGATCGCGGGGATACTCCAGCGCCCGCGCTCCTGCTACACCTGCAAGACGCGGTACATCGAGGTCGACTACTTCTACCACCAGCTCTGCCAGGACTGCGCCGCCCTGAACCGCTCCCGCCGCGACGCCCGCACCGACCTCACCGGCAAGCGGGCGCTGCTCACCGGCGGCCGTGCCAAGATCGGCATGTACATCGCGCTGCGCCTGCTGCGTGACGGCGCGCACACCACGATCACCACGCGCTTCCCGAACGACGCGGTCCGCCGCTTCAAGGCCATGGACGACTCGGCGGACTGGATCCACCGCCTGGAGGTCGTCGGCATCGACCTGCGCGACCCGGCCCAGGCCGTGGCCCTGGCCGAACGCGTCGCTGAGCAGGGCCCGCTCGACATCCTGATCAACAACGCCACGCAGACCGTGCGCCGGCTGCCGTCCGCCTACGCCGCGCTCGTCGAGGGCGAGAGCGCACCGCTGCCGGCCGGTGAACTGCCCGCCCGCGAGATCATCGGCGCCTTCAACTCCGGAGCGGTCGACGGACTGACCGCGCTGCCCGTCGGCGTCTCCGGTCTCGACGCGCAGAAGGTGGCCGACCTCGCCCTGGTCGCCGGCAACGCCAGTGTGGTCCGCCACCGCGAGGGCACCGCCATCGACGCGGGCGGTCTGCTCCCCGACGTCGTCGACAGCAACACCTGGGTGCAGACCATCGAGCAGATCTCCCCGGTCGAGCTGCTCGAGACCCAGCTCTGCAACTACACGGCGCCGTTCATCCTGATCAGCAAGCTGCGGCCGCAGATGGCCGAAGCCGCCCGCGCGGCCGCCGCGGGGCGCGCCTACGTCGTCAACGTCTCCGCGATGGAGGGCGTGTTCGGCCGCGGCTACAAGGGTGCGGGCCACCCGAACACGAACGCCGCGAAGGCCGCCATGAACATGGTGACCCGCACCAGCGCCCAGGAGATGTTCCAGACCGACGGCATCCTGATGACCTCGGTCGACACCGGCTGGATCACCGACGAGCGCCCGCACTACGACAAGCTGCGCCTGGCCGACGAGGGCTTCCACGCCCCGCTCGACCTCGTCGACGGCGCGGCCCGCGTGTACGACCCGATCGTCCGCGGCGAGCTGGGCGAGGACCTGTACGGCGTCTTCCTGAAGGACTACGCGCCCGGCAAGTGGTAGGACCGCCGGTTACGGCGCGGACCCTCGCCCGTCGGGGGTCCGCGCGCGCAGCCGTTCGTGGACGTCGTGGGCGGGGGAGCCCGGGTAGGCCGCTCTCACCCGCGTCCCCCCGTCGACCAGCAGATCGGCACCGGTGATCCACCCGGCCGCGTCGGAGGCCAGCCAGGTCACGGCGCGGGCGACGTCCTCGGGCTGTCCGATGCGGCCGAGCGGGAGCCCGGCGCCCAGTTCGTCCTCGGAGTCCTCCCAGACGAAGCGAGCCATCTGGGTACGGACGAGGCCGGGGGAGACCGAGTTGACCCGCACCTTCGGGGCCAGCTCGCCGGCCAGCTGCCCGGTCAGATGGAGCAGGGCGGCCTTGCTGGTGCCGTACGCGCCGACCTGGGGGCCGACGTGTCCGGCGCCCTCCGTGCAGACATTGACCACGGTCCCGCCGTGCTCGCCCATCCAGGCCCGCCAGGCGCACTGCACCAGTCGCAGCGGTGCCTCGACGTTCACGGCGAACGCGTCGCGCCAGCGATCGGGGTCGGCGTCCATGAGCGGGCCGTAGGGCTGGTTGGTCGCCGCGTTGTTGACCACGATGTCCAGGCGTCCGAAGGCTCGCAGGGTCACCGCGGTCAGTTCCGTCAGATGCGCTCCGTCGGTGACGGAACCGGCGAGCCCGATGCCGCCGACCTGTCCGGCCGCGCGCCGCACCGCGTCCGGGTCCCGCGCGCTCACGCACACGCGCACCCCCGACGCGGCGAGCGCCTCGGCGACGGCGAGACCGATGCCGCGTGAGGCGCCGGTGACGATGGCGGCCCTGCCCTCCAGACCGTACGGTGACGTCATCCGCGTACCGTCTCATGACGGGCCGTCAGCCGACAGGCCCCGGCGGCGGCCGCTGCCGACGGCCGGGCGCGGCGGGCGCGGGCCGCGCGCCGGCACACCTGTCAGTCCGTGGCTCCCAGCCGCGCGGAACGTTCCGCCACCAGCTCCAGCAGGGTGCGCCAGTCCTCCAGTTCCCCGGCGTACAGGCCGGGGACCTTGCCGGCGTCGTCCGCCTGCCGCAGGGTCACCGCGTCCTCGGCCAGCGGGTCGTGCTCGAACGCGGCCGCCTCGTGCCGGGGCATCGCGCCGCCCGCGGCGTCCGGGGCGAACGTGTTGCGCGGGGACGGCCCGGGGCCCGGCGAGGCGGCCGCCAGATAGCGTCCCGCCGCGACGTGCAGCCGGACGAGACCGGAGACGCGCTCGCCGAGGAGCGGCCGTACCGCGTCGGCGGCCAGGCCGGCGTGCCCGGCGTCGTCGCCCGGCCTGAGCAGATGCCCGATGTCGTGCACCAGGCCCGCGACCTGGAGTTCCTTGTCGCTGGGGTGGCCCCGGCGCAGCAGCGCGGCGGTCTGCAGGGCGTGGTCGTGCAGATCGACGGGGTCGCCCGCGGGTGTTCCCCCGCCCGGATGAAGCCGGGAGCGGGTGAGTTCGGGGATGTCGTGGACGCCCCGGCAGGCGTGCAGCAGGTTCATCAGCTCCTCGACGCTGCGCAGCTCCATGCGTCAGTCCTCCCGCGAGAAAGGCCGTTGCCGTGCGACAGCACAGCATGGCCTCCTTGCGAACCGGCCAACGGGAACTGAACTGCGTGGCGCCTTCGAGCCGGATGCGCGCGGCGTTCGTCGGCCGATGCTGACTCACGCGTGCCCGCGACGTGCCCCGACGCCCCCGTCCAGGGGCGATATTGAGCCGAATGGGTGGTCGCGAAGAGGGCATCATGCTTCAAATCGCCGCAGATCGTGGCCTGATGGGCTCTGGATGACGTGTGACAGTAACCTCACGTTTTCAGCCCCATAGAGCGGGGGCCCGCTCATTTGGTTAGGCTGTAGCCGACGGACAGACTTACTGGGGTCCACCCACACCCACGGTCCGTCCCGGGACAAGCCGGTCACCACGGCCTGCTCTCACACGAGTTACCGGCGCCACCGCGTCCCTAACTGCTTCGACTCATACCCGAGCGGCCGTCAGGCGACCCGAGAGCACCGGGCCCTAACGTCCCGAGGGTGACCCGACACATAAGGAGTGCGCGGTGACACCAGAGAAGACGAATCTCGATCAGGGCCCCAAGGAACGCAGGGAGCACCTCGGCGGTGGGTCCGACACCAAGCTCGGAAGCCTGGACGTGTGGGCCAGGTCCGCCCCGATCCGCCTCGCGGGCTACGAGGACGACCTCGCCGAGCCCCACATCCTGCCCAGCGTCGACTGACCGACGCCAGGAGCCGGCGCGACCGGGCACGGCACGGGAGTGCCGGACCCGCGCGCATGCCGAACAGGAGAAGCCGCGGCCGACGACCGGCCGCGGCTTCGGCATGTGACGCCACCTCCCGGCCAGACGCCAACGCCTCCGGGCCGGACGGCACCACCTTCCGGCCCGGCGACAACGGCCTCCGGCCGGACACCCCACTTCTAGCCGAGCGGAGCCGTACGCCGCCACGGGTGCAGCACCTCGAGCTGCCCGGCCACATCGAGCAGAGCCGCCTCGGAGCCGGGCAGGCCGACGAGCTGGACGGCACAGGGGGCGCCGCCCGGCAGCCTTCCGAACGGAACCGACATCGCGGGCCAGCCGGTGAGGTTCCACGGCGGGGTCATCGGCGAGTAGTTGGTGTTGGCCAGGACGTTGCGCAGCCAGCCCCGCTTGTGCCAGTCGACGGAGGAGGGACTGCGCCGGGCGAGCGCCGGGGTGAGCAGCACGTCGTACTCCGCGAAGAACGCCGCCAGGCGCCCGCGCAGCTGCTCGCGGCGTTCCCCCTTGCGCACACCCGTCACGAAGCGGCGGCCGACCGCGGCGTGCACGCGGGTGCGCCGGGCCAGCCTGCGCGGGTCGAGGTCCTCGGCGTCCACGGCGGTGCCCGCCGTCCAGTGCGCGAGCGAGGTCGTGCTCAGCCAGAGCGGGTACGGCGGGTTCGCGGTCCGCACCCGGTGACCCGCCTCGGCCAGCAGGGCGGCGGCCTCCCGGGCCGCGTTCGTATACGGCCGCGTGACGTGGATTCCGGCCAGCGGGCTGCGCACCGAGACGGCGATCCTGCGGGTGGCGGGCTCCGCGGGCGGGGCCGGCTCCATGTCCGCGAGCAGGGCGAACACCAGCCGCGCGTCCTCGACCGTCGTGGCCAGCGGGCCGTTCTCCGACATGCCGAACCAGTCGCCGTGACCGATCCCGGCGGGGATCACCCCGTGGCCCGGCTTCAGGGTGACCAGACCGCAGTTGGCGGCGGGGATGCGCAGCGAGCCCATGCCGTCGTTGCCGAGCGCGATCGGCACCATCGCGGCGGCGACCGCCGCGGCGCTGCCGCCCGAGGAGCCGCCCGCCGTGCGGGACAGGTCCCAGGGGTTGCGGGCATTGCCGTACACGCCCTCCGTGGTGCCGAAGACGCAGAGTTCGGGCACGTTCGTCAGGCCCACCACGACGGCGCCCGCCGCCCGCAGCCGGGCCACGGTGACGTGATCCTCGTCGGCGGGCGTGTCCGGGGTCGCGGCGGAACCGTTGCGGGTCTGCTCGCCGCGCACCGCGAGGTTGTCCTTCACCGCCACCGGCACACCCGCCAGGGGGAGCCGGCCCAGATCCCTGGTGGCCAGCTCGTCGGCCTCCGCGAGGGCGGCCCCGGCGCGGACCGTACGGAAGGCGCCGACGCGCCCGTCGAGGCGTTCGATCCGCGCGAGGTGTTCGGCCACCACCTCGCGGGGGGTGACCCTCTTCTCGCGTACGGCTGCGGCGATCTCGGTGGCCGTCCGGCCGGGCCAGGTGGTCACGGGTGCTCCTCACTCGTTTCGTACTGGTGAGTAGTTACGGGAGCACTCTGCCCGCAGTCCGGGCGCCGCGTCGAGGGTCCGGGCCCCCGGCCTTCGGGCCGAAGCGCGTCCGACGCTGTACGCGGACGGGTACCGGGGGAGATCCTCAGGACCGAGCATTCCTCCGCACCCGGCCATGGACCCCCGCCGCCGACGGAAAGGCCCGCCGTGCCCCCGACCTCCGCCCGCGTCGTCGCGGTCGACACCCACGACATCCGCTTCCCCACCTCGCGCGCGTTCGACGGCTCGGACGCGATGAACCCGGACCCCGACTACTCGGCCGCGTACGTCGTGCTGCGCACCGACGCCTCCGACGGAGCCGAGGGGCACGGCTTCGCCTTCACCATCGGGCGGGGCAACGACGTACAGGTCGCCGCGATCGACGCGCTGCGAGGACACGTCCTCGGACGGTCCCTCGACGAGCTGTGCGCCGATCCAGGCTCCCTCTCCCGGGACCTGGTCGGCGACAGCCAACTGCGCTGGCTCGGACCCGAGAAGGGCGTGATGCACATGGCGATCGGCGCCGTCGTCAACGCCGTGTGGGATCTGGCCGCACGACGCGCGCACCGGCCGCTGTGGCAACTGCTCGCGGAGGCCGATCCCGAATGGCTCGTCGGCCAGGTCGACTTCCGCTACATCACGGACGCGCTGACCCCCGAGGAAGCGCTGGAACTGCTGCGCCGGGGCAGGGAAGGCGCCGAGGAGCGCTCCGCGGCCCTGCGCGCACACGGTTTCCCCGCCTACACCACCTCACCCGGCTGGCTCGGCTACAGCGACGAGAAGCTGACCCGCCTGGCCGTCGAGGCCGTCGCCGGGGGCTTCCGGCAGATCAAGCTGAAGGTGGGCGCGGACCTGGAGGACGACCTGCGCCGCTGCCGCGCCGCCCGTGCCGCGGTGGGCCCGGACATCCGTATCGCCGTCGACGCCAACCAGCGCTGGAACGTGGACGAGGCGATCACCTGGACCAAGGCGCTCGCCGAGTGCGGGCCCTACTGGATAGAGGAGCCGACCAGTCCCGACGACATCCTCGGCCATGCCGCCGTGCGCGCGGCGGTGGCCCCCGTCAAGGTCGCCACCGGCGAACACGCCCACAACCGCGTCGTCTTCAAGCAGCTGCTCCAGGCGGGTTCCCTCGACATCCTCCAGATCGACGCCGCCCGGGTCGGTGGAGTCAACGAGAACCTCGCCATCCTGCTCCTCGCCGCCAAGTTCGGAGTCCCGGTCTGCCCGCACGCCGGAGGTGTGGGCCTGTGCGAACTCGTCCAGCACCTCGCGATGTTCGACTTCGTCGCCCTGTCCGGCACCACCGAGGACCGCGTCATCGAGTACGTCGGCCATCTGCACGAGCACTTCACCGAGCCGGTGGTGATCCGCGACGGTCACTACACCGCGCCCACCGCGCCGGGCTTCTCCGCCGCGATGCGGCCCGAGTCCGTCACGGAGTTCACCTATCCCGGCGGCACCTTCTGGACCGCCGACCTCGCCCGGCGGACCGCCGACGACCCGAAGGGAAAAGCCGTATGACGGACTCTCAGGACTTCGACGGACTCAAGGCACTGGTGACCGGGGGTGCTTCGGGGATCGGCCGGGCGGCCGCCGGTCTCCTCGCGGCCCGCGGCGCCCGGGTCGCCGTCCTGGACCTCGATCCGTCGGCCGTCGAGAAGCCCCTGACCGGCTACCGCGCCGACGTCACCGACGACGCCTCCCTGCGGGCAGCCGTCGCCGCCGCGGTCACGGACCTGGGCGGGCTCGACATCCTGGTCAACAACGCGGGCGTCGGCGCCCGCGGCACCGTCGAGGACAACGACGACGTGGAATGGCACCGGGTCCTGGACGTCAATCTCCTCGGCGTCGTGCGGACGACCCGCGCCGCACTTCCCCACCTGCGGGAGTCCGCGCACGCGGCCATCGTGAACACCTGCTCGGTCGCGGCCACGGCGGGACTGCCCCAGCGGGCGCTGTACTCGGCGTCCAAGGGTGCCGTCCTCGCTCTGACCCTGGCCATGGCGGCCGACCACGTCGACGAAGGCATCCGCGTCAACTGCGTCAACCCGGGCACGGTGGACACCCCTTGGGTCGGCCGGCTCCTGGACGCCGCTGCCGACCCGGCCGCCGAGCGCGCCGCGCTGGAGGCCCGCCAGCCCACCGGCCGTCTGGTGTCGGCACCGGAAGTCGCGGGCGCCATCGCCTACTTGGCGAGCCCGCTGTCCGGCTCCACCACCGGCACCGCCCTCGCGGTGGACGGCGGGATGCAGGGCCTGCGGCCGCGCCAGGCGGTCCGGTGAACTCCCTCGGCGCCGACGGCTTCCCCGTCAGCGCGCTGTCCTTCGGCGCCGCCGGTATCGGCAACCTGTACACCGAGGTCACCGACGAGCAGGCGTACGACGCGGTCGACGCCGCCTGGACGAGTGGCATCCGCTACTTCGACACCGCCCCGCACTACGGCCTCGGCCTCTCCGAACGGCGCCTGGGCGCGGCCTTGCGCGACCGGCCCCGCGCCGAGTACACCGTCTCGACCAAGGTGGGCCGCCTCCTGGAGCCCGTGGACGCGGGCGGCGACGATCTGGCCGACGGCTTCGCGGTGCCCGCCACACACCGCCGCGTATGGGACTTCAGCGCCGACGGCGTACGACGGAGCCTGGACGCCAGCCTCGAACGGCTCGGCCTGGACCGCGTGGATATCGTCTACCTCCACGACCCCGACGACCATGCCGAGCAGGCCTTCCGCGAGGGCTACCCCGCGCTGGAGGAACTGCGCTCGCAGGGTGTGGTCGGCGCGATCGGCGCGGGCATGAACCAGACGGAGATGCTCACCCGGTTCGTCCGCGAGACGGACGTCGACGTGGTGCTGTGCGCGGGCCGCTACACCCTCCTGGACCACGGCGCGCTCACCGGACTGCTGCCCGCCGCCCAGGACCGCGGCACCTCCGTCGTCATCGGCGGCACCTTCAACTCCGGCCTGCTGGCGGACCCGCGCCCGGGAGCGACGTACAACTACGCCGTGGCGCCCGACGAGTTGCTCGACCGTGCCCTGCGCCTGAAGGAGATCGCGGGACGCCACGGCACCAGCCTGCGCGCCGCCGCCCTGGCCTTCCCGACCGCCCACCCGGCGGTGGCGAGCGTCCTGGCCGGGGCCCGCTCGGCAGCCGAGGTCCGTGACTGCGCCGAGCGGTTCGCGGCGCCGGTACCCGCGGACTTCTGGCGCGAACTGCGCACGGAGGGCCTGCTCCCCGCCACCGCACCCGTGCCCGAACGGGAGACCCGCGTCCACCGCGCCTGATCCCGGTCCGTCGGCGGCGTCAGCCAAGGGCAGCGCCGCCGAGGTCGAGCACCAGCCGGTTCCCCCAGTCGTTGGTGAAGGCGGCGCTCATGCCCTCGTAGCGCACTTCGACGAACGGGTTGGAGAGGAACATCACGGCGATCCACCGCAACGAGCGGTCGGTGTCCAGACGGGCGAGATAACCGATGTTGCCCGTCCCGCCACCCCCACCGGACATCCACCCCGATCCGTTCGGCAGCGGGTTCTCGAAGCACGTGTCCACCCCGTCGACGCCGTGTTCCTGAAGAGCCCGGGCCACATCGATCGGTCCTCCGACACGGAAGGGAATCGGCTGCCCGGCATCCGGGTGGTAAGCCCCCGGACCCTCGACATGGAGCTCCACGCCCGTGTCGTCCGGCCGGTACAGCCCGTCGCGGAGCGGCATCTCCCCGGCCTTCCAAAGCCCTTCGACGATTCCCGCCACTCCCATGACCCACTCCATCGCTCACGCACAGTTCGGATCGCGGCCTCCGGCGCGCCGGCCACCGGCTCACTCACCGCCTATGATCACCGATCGCCGCGGAACCAGACGGCTAGTACGGAACCCGTCGCTCGGCGGCGCCCTCCAGTCGGGTCGGCGGGAGGAAGTCGCGCACGTAGGTGCGGTGCCAGCACGCGCCCGTCTCGCGGAGCTCGTGCCACGTCGTGTACCGGTAGCGGAAGAGGCGGGCGCGAATGTAGCGGGGCGGGGCGTCGGCGGGGAACGGGGAGCGGCGGAGGAGTCGCAGGGTGTCACGGTCGTTCTCCAGCAGCCGCTCCACGAGAGCCGAGAACCAGGTGCCGGCGTAGCCGGGAGAGAGCGCCACGAACCACATCAGCCAGTCGAGCCGCAGATGGTACGGAGCGAACTGGCGCGGCCAGTACCGCGGATCGCCGGGCTTGCCCTTGAACTCGTACTCCCGCCAGTCCGCGTCCTCGCGCGGCACCTCGTCCGCGGTGCCCTCGACGATCACCTCGTGACGCACCCGGCTGACGCTGCCGAACGCCCCGTAGGTGTTCACCAGGTGGAGCGGGTCGAAGGAGCGGTTCATGACCTGGCGCCGGGAGACCATATTGCGTGCCGGACGGTAGCCGAGGGCCAGCAGAGCGGCGGCCACCACCAGCACGACCACCTCGTACCAGAGCGGCGGGGCGGCGACATGCGGCGCGGTGGTGGGCAGTTCGGTCACGCTCAGGGCGAGCACGATCGTCGTCCAGTTCAGCCAGGCGAAGTTGCCGGAGAGGACCAGCCACAACTGGGTCAGGATCATCAGCGAGGCCGCCGCCGTCGCGACCGGCTGCGGAGTGAACAGCAGCACGGGGAGAACGAGTTGGGTGAAGTGGTTCGCGGCCACCTCGATCCGGTGGAACGGCCTGGGCAGATGGTGGAAGAACCAGCTCAGCGGACCCGGCATCGGCTGGGTCTCGTGGTGGTAGTAGAGGCAGGTCAGGTTCCGCCAGCAGGCGTCGCCCCGCATCTTGATCAGCCCCGCGCCGAACTCCACCCGGAACAGCACCCAGCGCATGAGGAACAGCACGACGACCGGTGGCGCCACCTCGTCGTTGCCGAGGAACACCGCGAGGAAGCCCACCTCCAGCAGCAGCGACTCCCAGCCGAACGAGTACCAGGTCTGGCCGACGTTGACGACCGACAGGTACAGGGCCCACGGGACGAGCCACAGCAGCATCGCCCCCCAGAGCGGCAGATACCCGTCGAGCCCGGCGGCCAGCGCCGCCGACACCGCGCAGCCCGTCCAGCACCAGGCGGCGAAGAAGCGGTCCGAGTAGCGCCAGTGGAAGACACTCGGCGCGTCCCGGAACGCGACGTGCCGCACGAAGCGGGGTACCGGCAGCATCCCGCGCTCCCCGGTCAGCGCACGGAACTGCAGGGCCGCGCCCAGGAACGCGACCAGATACAGCACGGCCAGCCCCCGCTGGAACACCAGCCGGCTCAGCCAGTAGTCGGGTGCGACGAACCACTCCATGGCGGGTGCTCCTCTCCCCTCCATTGTGACGCTGGGTGACCGATTTCCGCTTGCGTGCGCCAAGAGAGTGACGCAGACAATGAGGCACCAACTGCCCGGGACGGACGGGAGAGACGTGGTGCACATACCCACCAGGACCTTTGTCACGACCTGCGCGCTCGCGGCGGCACTCCTTGTCGTCGCGGGCTGTGGCGGCGGGGGCACGGCGCCGAACGGATCCACCGGCGGCGAGGTGCTCCTCCAGCCCCTCGCGGTCCAGGGGCCCGACCCCTTCACGGCGCCCACCGACACCGCCCCCGCGCCCCCGCCGCCCGTCACCCGAACGCCGCAACCGTCGCCCACCGGCACCCGGGGGGCGCGCACCGTCTCGGGCGCCACCCCGGGCCTGTACGGCGGCACCCGCAACGCCGGCAGCTGCGATGTCGCCCGGCAGATCAGGTTCCTCGCCGCCGACCGGGCCAGGGCCCGCGTCTTCGCCGAACTCTCCGGGATCTCCCCGGAGTCCGTCCCGGACTATCTGCGCCGGCTCACCCCGGTCGTGCTCCGCGCCGACACCGGCGTCACGGACCACGGATTCGCCGCGGGGCAGGCCACCGGCTTCCAGGCCGTCCTCCAGGCCGGCACGGCCGTCCTCGTCGACGACCGGGGCGTACCCCGGGTCCGCTGCGCCTGCGGCAACCCGCTGGGCCGGCCCACCGAGGCCGACGGGAACCCGGACACCCGGGGCAGGCCCTGGAGCGGGTACCGGCCCGCCCAGGTCGTGACGGTGACGCCGGCGCCCGCCGTCATCACCGACATCACGATCGTCGACGTCGCCGACCACACCTGGATCGAGCGGCCGGTCGGGTACGAGGGCCACCGGCATGACCACGCCGTACCGCCGCCCGAGAACCCGGACCCGCTGCCGCACGACTCCGCCACCGCGCACGAGCCCTCCGCCGGCACCTCGCCGGGCGGCCGGAGCCCGTCCCCCGACGCCTCCGCGTCCGACTGCCCCACGCCGACCGCGACGGTGACGGTGACGCCGACACCGGGGACCGGGGAGGGCACCCCGGACGAGAGCACCGGGCCGGGCACCGCGCCCACCGCGGTGCCGACGGACGGCGCCGCCATGGACGTGGCCGGGCCGGGCCGCTCCGCGCGCCCGAGCGCCGAGCCCTCGCGCTGCCCCTCGGCCACCGTCACTGCGGCGCCGACGACGGCGCCCGCGACCACCGCGGCCCCCTCGGACGACGCCACGGCTCCGCCGACCGGCCCGGCCGACCCCGGCCGCTCCGGCTCACCGGAGCCCCCGGCACCGCGGGAACCGTCCGACGAGCCGGGCACCCCCACCGAGGACACCGACCCGGACAGCCCCGAGGCACCCGACGGCGGGCTGATCCCCGACGGGCCGACCGGTCCGGACAGCGTCTTCGACGTCTCGGCCGACACTCCCGGCAGGTGAACACCCTCGCGTCCGGGGGGCCTGGAACCAGGCCCCCCAGAAGTCGAACAATCGGGCAAATACTGGCATGGTGGCCCCATGGTTGATCGGGGAGCGAGCGCCCTGTCACTCCCGGACGACTGGCCCGCCCACCCGGATCCGATCCTGGCGCTCAACCGCATGGGCAGCTTCGACTGGGACCTGGACACCGGTCTGATGCAGATGGACGCCCAGGCCCACGAGATCTTCGACATGCGCCCGGACGAATACGACGGGCAGCCCGCCACCCTGGGCATCCGTGTCCCGCCGGCCGAGTCGCGGCGGCTCGACACGATGG
This sequence comes from Streptomyces sp. NBC_00386, assembly GCF_036063235.1. NCBI lineage: Bacteria > Bacillati > Actinomycetota > Actinomycetes > Kitasatosporales > Streptomycetaceae > Streptomyces > Streptomyces sp. NBC_00386. Next base: position 1,455,963 of record NZ_CP107950.1, on the reverse strand, counting down.
TCTCCCACGCCCTCAAGGACGGCAGCGAGAACTACGGCGCCTACTTCCGTATCCGCCGCCGCGACGGAGCCGTGCGCTGGACCCACACCCAGGGCTACATCCGCCGCGACGACAACGGCCGGCCGCGCCGCATCATCGGCATCGTCCGTGACGCCACGGCCGAGCTCGACGAGAGCGCGGCACGCCGTGAACAGGCCGCCCAGAACGAGGTACGGCGCCAGCAGACCAGCGTCGTCCAGCTCACCACGGCCGCGCTGGCCCACGCCGTCACCGTGCAGGACGTCATCGACGTGCTCCAGGACACCCACGGCCTCACCCACCTCGGGGCGGCCAGCCTGGTCATGGGCCTGGTGGAGTCCGGCCGCATCCGCATGGTCGCCACCGGCCCCGAGCACAGCTACGTCCCCGGCACCCGGGTCACGCGCCTGGACGCGCAGTACCCGATGAACGAGGTCGTACGGACCCTCGCGCCGCACTTCATCGAGTCGCCCGAGGAGTTCGCCGAGTCGTACCCGCTCCTGTGGCCGAACATCACCGGCCTGAAGATCACCTCGGCCGCCTATCTGCCGCTCATCGTGCAGGCCCGCCCCATCGGCGCGATCGGCCTGCTCTACAACGACCGGCACGGGTTCTCGGAGGACGAGCGCAACGTCCTCGTCGCGCTCGGCAGCAGCATCGCCCAGAGCCTCCAGCGGGCCATGTTCTTCGAGCAGGAGAAGGACCTCGCCCAGGGCCTCCAGCAGGCCATGCTGCCGCGCTCCATCCCCAGCGTGAGCGGCGCCGACATCGCCGTCCGCTACCGTTCCGCCTCGCTCGGCCGCGACATCGGCGGCGACTGGTACGACCTGATCCCGCTGCCCGGCGGACGCGTCGGCGCCGTCATCGGCGACGTCCAGGGCCACGACACGCACGCCGCCGCCGTCATGGGCCAGCTCCGCATCGTCCTGCGCGCCTACGCCGCCGAGGGCCACACCCCGGCCACCGTGATGGCCCGTGCCTCGGTCTTCCTCCACGAACTCGACACCGACCGCTTCGCGACCTGCCTGTACGCCGAGATCGACCTGTCCACCGGAGTGACCCAGCTCGTCCGGGCCGGCCACATCGACCCGCTCGTCCGCTCCACCGACCGGACCTGCCGGCGGCTGCCCCTCGAAGGCGGCCTGCCGCTCGGCCTGTCCGCCGAGTTCGGACGCCTCGAATACCCGGTCTCCACCATCGAGCTCGACCCCGGCCACACCCTGCTGCTGTGCACCGACGGACTCGTCGAGGAGCCGGGTGTCGACCTCGACGACGGCATGCGCATCCTCGGCGAACTCATCCGCAGCGGCCCGGAGGACGTCAGCGACCTCGCCGACCGGCTCATCGACATGGCCGAGGACCGCGGCGGCGACGACGACGTCGCACTGCTGCTCCTGCGCCGCCACGGTCTGATCGACCAGCGTTCGGGCGGACGCCTCCAGCAGCATGTGGCGCCCGGCGACCCGGAGGCACTCAGCGAGGCCCGCCACATGATCCGGGCCGCCGTCCGCGCGTGGGGAGCCCGGGACCGGGCCGACGAGATCGAGCTGGTCGCCGACGAACTGATCACCAACGCCCTCATGCACACCGAGGGCGCGGCCATCGTCACCCTGCGGGTCCTGGCCGGATCCGAACGAAGACTGCGCGTCGAGGTCGAGGACTCCTCCAGCGCGCTGCCGCGCCGCCGCGAGGCGGGCGAGTCCGGTGTCTCGGGCCGCGGACTGCTGCTCGTCGACCGCCTCACCGACGTGTGGGGTGTCGAGGCGCGCGGTGGCGGCAAGGTCGTGTGGTGCGAGTTCATGGTCCGGGAGCGCACCTGACGCCCGGCGTCGTCCGGTCCCTGGCGTCGTCGGCGCCGGATGGCACCCTGGACACATGCCGGAACTGCCCGAGGTCGAAGCGCTCAAGGGTTTCCTGGCCGAGCGTCTCGTCGGCCGCCGCGTCGTGCGCGTGCTGCCCGTCGCCGTCAGCGTCCTGAAGACGTACGACCCTCCCGTCTCCGCCCTGGAGGGGCGCGAGGTCACGGCCGTCCGCCGGTTCGGCAAGTTCCTGGACATCGGCACGGACGGCCCGCACCTCGTCACGCATCTGGCCCGTGCGGGCCGGCTGCACTGGAAGGACACGCTCCCCGACGGCCCGCCCCGGCCCGGCAAGGGGCCGCTCGCGCTGCGTGTCGCGCTGGAGACCGGCGAGGGCTTCGACCTCACCGAGGCGGGCACCCGGAAGCGGCTCGCCGTGTACGTCGTCGAGGACCCGGAGCGGATTCCCGGCGTGGCCCGGCTCGGCCCGGACCCGCTCGCCGACGACTTCGACGAGAAGCGGTTCGCCGGGCTGCTCCAGGGCGAGCGGCGCCGGCTCAAGGGCGCGCTCCGCGACCAGAGCCTGATCGCGGGCGTGGGCAACGCCTACAGCGACGAGATCCTGCACGCCGCCCGGATGTCCCCCTTCAAGATCGCCTCCTCCCTGACCCCCGAGGAGACGGGGCGGCTGTACGAGGCGCTGCGCGGCACGCTCGCCGAGGCGGTGGAGCGCTCCCACGGGCCGGCCGCCGGACGGTTGAAGCCGGAGAAGAAGAGCGGTCTGCGCGTGCACGGGCGGACGGGGGAGCACTGTCCTGTGTGCGGTGACACCGTCCGCGAGGTCTCCTTCAGCGATTCCTCGCTGCAGTACTGCCCGACCTGCCAGACGGGCGGCAAGCCGCTGGCGGACCGGCGGATGTCCCGGCTGCTCAAGTAGACGGACCGTGCGGGTGGTCCCTCGGTGTCCCGGGCGGTGAAACGGGTTTTGCTCAGGGGGAGTTGAGCGTCACGAGGTGGTCGCCGTCCGCCGTGCGCACCTCGAACTTGCGGATCTCGTCGGTCCGCATCGACGAGCCGCCCTGCATCGTGAGAGGGGCCTCGTGGTCCGCGGGCTCCATCCAACTCGTCACCGACTGCTCCGAGCCGTCCTTGCCGATGGCGACGAGCTCGCAGGAGCGGGGACCCTTGACGTCCTTGACCTGGACCTCGATGTCGCTGCCCCAGAGCCGCTCGCGGGTCGTCACCTGGGCCCAGACGCCGGTCTCGGCGTCGGTCCTGGCCATCCGGCTCGACGGGGGGCCGGCCGCGACGGGCGGGCCCGAGGGGGAGTCCTGGCCGACGACGAGCGCGAGCGCGGGTCCGCCCGTCGCGAGGACCACGGAGGCGGCCAGGGCGAACAGGAGGCGCCGGCGCCGGGCCCGGTTGCGGGTGGCCACCTCGCCGAGCAGCCGGTCCAGGAGCCGCGGCCCGGGGGCGGCGAAAGGGTGGACGCTGCGCGGCGTCGACCGCCGGTACAGCATCAACTGCCGTGTGGCGGGGCGGTACTCGCTGACGAACGCCGTGCACTGAGCGCACTCCACGAGGTGGTCCTCGAAGCGGAAGGCTTCCGCCTCGCCGAGCACGCCGAGCGCATAGGCGCCGACGTCGCGATGCCGTTCCAGGGACCTCATACCGAATACCGAATCCTCGTGGCGTTGGTGCGGACTGTGAGTGGTGTTGCTGTTGCCCACGGGTACGCATCAGACCGTCGAATCACTCAAGACTCGTCAGGAATCGGGGTCAAGACGTTCGGAGCCGGGGCGCTCGCGGATTGGTGCGAGCGCCGGAGAATTGTTCCCGGCGCGGTCGCGGCCGCCACCGGAAGTGATTCCGGTGCGGTCGCGACCGCCCTCAGAAGAGGTGGATGGCCAGATGCCCGAGCGGCAGCCCCAGCCGCCAGGCCGCCGTCCAGACCTTGGGACCGTCGTCCTCACCAGGCACGGAGCCGCCGCCGGGCACCGCGTCCAGGTCCGGAGCGAGCAGTTCCGTCTCCTCCAGCCACCGCCAGGCCGCGGACGCCAGCTCCAGATCGGGATCGGGCCCGGCGCATCCGGTGGACTCGGCCGCGCGCAGCGCCAGGTGCTCGCGCACCCAGGTGTGCCAGGGCTGGTCGTACGCCGTGAGCGAAAGCCAGGTCTCCAACTGGGTGATGACCCGGATCCCGGAGAGTTCGCCGCCGCTGTCGGACAGGAAGATCGTCAGCGCGAGGGCGTCGCGCCCGGCGCGGAACTCGAAGGAGGTGGGCGGCATCAGGTCGCCCGTCCGCAGCAGTTCGTCGGCGATGTACTCGGCGTACAACCAGGCCATGGGGACGGTGAGTTCGCCCCCACCGGTGCCGTCCGTGCTCTCTTGCCCTCTGTGCAGCATCCCTTCCTGCCTTCCTCCGGTGCGTGCGCGTCGCCCGACCCCGGGCCCCAGTCCGGAAAACGGATGAGGCAAGCTGATTGCTCAACCATGGTCCTCGGCAAGGCGCTTTACGGAGGTTTGACTAAGCCTTCGGTTTCACCGCAGGTCGGCCGCGTATCCCGGAAGAACCCGGCGCAGGGCGCGCAGCGCGTAGTACGCGCGGGACTTCACCGTACCGGGCGGAATCCCGAGCGCCGCGGCGGCCTCCGCCACACTGGCCCCCTGGAAGTACACCAGCACCAGGACTTCACGGTGTTCGGGAGTGAGTGTCTTCACAGCCTCTCGCACATCGAGTGTCGCCGCCGAGCGTTCGGCGTGATCGGCGCAGACCCGCGCGTTGTCGAGGATCGCGTCACCGACCTCCGGAGGCCGTGCCTGCCGGGCCCGCCGCGCGTCGATGGCCAGCCTCCGTCCCACGGTCAGCAGCCAGGGCCGTACGGAGTCGAAGTCGTCGGCGCGCAGGGCCTCGGGATGCTGCCAGGCCCGGACGAACGTCTCCTGCACCAGGTCCTCGGCGCGCTGGCGGTCGCCGTCGGACAGGCGCAGCAGCAGGGCGAAGAGGGGGCGGCCGTGCTCGCGTTGCAGCGCGGCCAGCTCGTGCTCGGCGGTCGTCCTGGGGGCGATGGTGGTGGTTCCGGCCGTCATGGCGTGTATGCCAGCGCCCCGGGCCCCGCGCGGACAGACCGGGGACACGGTTGTGCGGTGGGCGGTCGAAGCGGTCGGCGAACGGTGCGCCGAACGGTCGGCCGAGGTGGAGCCGTGGATTCCGGGACTGCCGCGTTCGTGCCGCCGTTCGCCCCGGGGGGGCATGCCCGGTGACGCCGAACGGGTGAGCCGCGGTGGTGTCTCCTTGACCGCGGGCGACCCGTATACGTGGATGCATATCCATTAGTAGGGAAATGCGACCGCATGGGGCCCGGCATGATCACACGCGCGCGACAGATCCAGCTGGCCCTCGCGGCCGCCCTCATCGCGGCCGCGGTGACCAGTCAGGCCCACGAAACGGCCGCGCGGCACCCCGGCGGGCGGCCCGGACCCCCCGCCGCCCGCGGCTTCACCCTCGTCGCCGCCGGCGACGTCCTGCCGGACAGCTCGGTCCTCGAACGGGCCGGCTCCGACGCGGGAGGCACCGGATACGACTTCCGGCCCATGCTCGCCGGCGTCCAACCCCTCGTCTCCCGGGCCGACCTGGCGATCTGTCACATGCGGACCGTGCACGACACCGAAGGCGACCCCGCCGGCTCGTACGTCTTCAAGACCCCTCCCCAGGTGGCCGGGGGGCTCGCCGCCACGGGGTACGACTCCTGTTCCACCGCCTCCAGCCACACGCTGGACGACGGCGCCGACGGCGTCCGGCGCACCCTGGACGCGCTGGACCGGGCGGGCGTGCGGCACGCGGGATCGGCCCGCGGAGAGCGGGAGGCGAGCGCCGTCACCCTGATGCGGGCGGGCGGCGCCCGCGTCGCGCATCTCGCGTACACCGACGACACCGACGGGCATCCGCTGCCGCAGGGACAGCCCTGGGCGGTCGGCCTGACCGACCCCGCCCGGATCGTCGCGGACGCCCGGGCCGCCCGGAGAGCCGGTGCCGACGTGGTCGTCGTCTCCCTCGACTGGGGAACCGAATGGCAGGACGGGCCGGACGAGCGCCAACTGCGGCTGAGCAGACAGCTCACCGCCTCCCGCACCGGCGGCCGGCCCGACATCGACCTGATCCTCGGCACCCGCTCCCACGTCCCGCAGGCGTACGAGAAGGTCAACGGCACCTGGGTCGTCTACGGCACGGGCGACCAGATCGCCGGCGAGATGTACAACGACCGGGGCGTCCAGGACCCGCGCGGCAACGAGAGCACCCTCGGCCGCTTCACCTTCTCCCCGCCCGCGCGGCGCTCACAGCGATGGGAGGTGACGAAGGCCGAGTTCGTCCCGCTGGCCTTCGACCTCGACGCCGGCCGGGTCGTCGACCTGGACGCGGCACTGGAGCGGGGCGCCACCGTCGGCGCCGTACGCGACCGGATCCGCGACGTCGTCCTCGGCAGGGGCGCGGGCCGGTCCGGCCTCGTCATGGCCGAATGACGCGGGACCGCACCGACCGGCACGGCACCTCCACGGCGACCGCCCCACGGCACTACCGCCGCACCGCCTACGGCACGACCGTGACCGGCCAGCGGCCCGCCTTCACCAGCCGGACCGCCACCGAACCGACGATCCGGTGCCCGGACTGCTCGGAGGCCCCGACCACCACGGCGTCCGCCTTCAGCTCGTCCGCGGCGGTGACCAGGCCGTTGTAGGGGTCGCCGCGGAACGTGTGGAACTCCCAGCGCACATCGAATATGTCCTTCACCCGCTCGGCGGCGTCGCGGATGTACTGCACCAGATCCTCGGCGATCTCGTCCGTCGTCTCCGCGACCGGCACCCCGAGCGCCGCTCCCGCCGCCATCACCGGCTTGACGTAGACCACCGCCAGCAGCGCCCGCTGCCGCCGCGCCAGACCACCGGCGTACGCCGCGGCGCGCAACGAGGAGTCGGAGCCGTCCACACCGACGACGATGACCTTGGGACCGTCCGTCCCGCGCTCGAACCGATGCGCGTGCTGCTCTTCCGTCACGGCTGCGAGGCTATCGGAACCCGCGGATCCGCCTGCCCCGGGGGCGCCGCCGAGATCCGCTCGACGGGCGGGGCGCCGCCGCTCTTCCTACAGTCGGATCCATGAGTGCCACCGTGGAGGCCCGCCCACCGAAGACCGCCAGCGGCCCGGCACGGCCGCCCGGGACCGGCTTCCTCAGCAAGGTGCCCGAGGGCTTCGCGGCCTTCTTCGTCGCCATCGGTCTGCTCTGCACCCTGCTCGCCTTCATACCCCCGCTGCGCGCACTGCTGCGCCCGGTCGTGCGCTTCCTCGACCTTCTGGTCATCCCGGTCAGCGCCAACCTCGCGTACGCCGTCTTCCTCTTCCTGCTCGCCGCCGCGACGGCCGCCCGCAAGAAGATCGCCTGGTGGCTCGTGGTCGTCTACCTCGGCCTGCTCGTCCTGACCGACATCCTCGGGATCGCCGCCGGCCTGTACGCCGCCTCGATCCCCTCGCTGATCGTCTGCGGACTCCTGCTCGCCCTGCTGATCGTGGCCCGCCGGGAGTTCTACGCCGACTCGCGGCGCGCCGCCGTACGACGGGCCCTGCTCGTCCTGGCCGCCGGGCTCGTCGTGGCGATCCTGCTCGGCTGGGGCCTGGTCGAACTGTTCCCCGGCACTCTGGCGGAGGGCCAGCGGCTGCTGTGGGCCGCGAACCGGGTCTGCGGCGGACTCGTCTCCGGGCGCTCGTTCGACGGCCGTCCGCCGCGCTGGCTGTTCTTCGTGCTCGGCCTGTTCGGCGCTCTGGCCCTGCTCAACGCGGCCGCCACGCTCTTCCGCTCCCAGCGCCTGGTCGCGGCCCTGCACGGCGACGAGGAGTCCCGGATCCGCGCCCTGCTCCAGGTGTACGGAGGCGGCGACTCCCTCGGCTACTTCGCCACCCGCCGCGACAAGGCCGTCGTCTTCTCGCCCAGCGGCAAGGCGGCCGTCACCTACCGCGTCGAGGCCGGAGTGTGCCTCGCCAGCGGTGACCCCGTCGGCGACCGGGAGGCCTGGCCGCACGCGATCGCCGCCTGGCTGGACATCGCCCGCCGCTACGCCTGGGCCCCCGCCGCGATGGGCGCGTCCGAGGAGGGCGCCAAGGCGTTCGCGCGCTCCGGGCTCGGTGCCCTCCAGCTCGGCGACGAGGCGATCCTGCACGTCGCCGGCTTCGACCTCTCCGGCCGCGACATGCGCGTCACCCGGCAGGCCGTCAACCGCGTCAAACGCACCGGCGCCACCTGCCGGGTCCGCCGGCACTCCACCCTGACCGACAGCGAGATGGAGGAGATCGTCAGCCGGGCGGACGCCTGGCGCGACACCGAGACCGAGCGCGGCTTCTCGATGGCCCTCGACCGGCTCGGCGACCCCGAGGACGGCGACTGTCTGCTCGTCGAGGCGATGGGGTCCGACGGCAAGCTCCTCGCGCTGCTCTCCTTCGTGCCCTGGGGCCGCGACGGCATCTCCCTCGACCTCATGCGCCGCGACCGCAGCGCGCCCAACGGCGTCATGGAGTTCATGGTCGCGGAGGTGTGCGCGGCCGCCGGCAAGTTCGGGGTCCGGCGCATCTCCCTCAACTTCGCCGTGTTCCGCTCCGTGTTCGAGGAGGGCGCCCGCATCGGCGCCGGCCCGGTGCTCAGACTCTGGCGCAGACTGCTGCTGTTCTTCTCCCGCTGGTGGCAGCTGGAAGCCCTGTACCGCTCCAACGCCAAGTACCACCCGGAGTGGTACCCGCGCTTCATCTGCTACGGCGACACCGGCGCCCTCGCCCGCATCGGCATGGCCTCCGCCATCGCCGAGGGCTTCGTCTCCGTGCCCTCGCTGCGCAGTCTGTGGGGCAAGGGGCATCCGAAGGGCGGACCCGCACCCGCGACGACCGCGGGACTGCCGTCGCTGGCGGCCCTCGGCCTCGACGCGGACGGCGGGGCCGCGAGCGAGGATCCCACCACCGGGCTGCCCGACCAGGTCCGCGTGCGGTACCGCAAACTCGACCGGCTGCGCGCCGAGGGCACCGACCCCTACCCGGTCGGCATCCCGCCGCGCACCCATGTCCTGGCCGACGTCCGCGGCGGCGAGGACGTGACCGTCGCCGGACGCGTGATGCTCGTACGCGACTTCGGCGGCCTCCTCTTCGCCGTGCTGCGCGACTGGTCGGGGGACCTCCAGATCGCCCTCACCCGCAAGGAGTCGGGCGCCGCGCTCGACCGCTTCCGGCGGGTGATCGACATCGGCGACCACATCAGCGCCGACGGTCTCGCGGGCGCCAGCGACTCCGGCGAGCCGACGGTCTTCGTCACCTCCTGGCGGCTCACCGCCAAATGCCTGCACCCGCTGCCCGACAAGCGCAAGGGCCTCGCCGACCCCGAGGCGAAGGTCCGCCGCCGCTATCTCGACCTGGTGTCCAGCCCCGCGGCCCGCGACGTCGTCCGCGCCCGCTCCACCGCCGTCCAGGCGCTGCGCCAGGGGCTGCTCGACCGCGGCTACCTGGAGGTCGAGACCCCGATGCTCCAGCAGATCCACGGCGGAGCCAACGCCCGGCCCTTCACCACCCACATCAACGCCTACGACCTGAACCTCTATCTGCGCATCGCGCCCGAGCTCTACCTCAAACGGCTGTGCGTCGGCGGCATGGAGAAGGTGTTCGAGATGGGCCGCACCTTCCGCAACGAGGGTGTCTCCTACAAGCACAACCCCGAGTTCACGATGCTGGAGGCGTACCAGGCCTTCGCCGACTACGACGTGATGCTCGACCTCGTCCGCGAGCTGATCCAGGGCGCCGCCACCGCCGCGTTCGGCACACCGGTCGCCCGCAAGGACGGTGTCGAGTACGACATCTCCGGGAACTGGCCCGTCAAGACGGTGTACGGAGCGGTCTCCGAGGCGCTGGGGGACGAGATCGACGCCGACACGAGCCTGGAGAGGCTGCTGCGGCTGTGCGACCGCGCGGGCGTGCCGTACACGGCGGACGACGGACGCGGTGACGTCGTCCTGGAGATGTACGAACGTCTCGTCGAGGAGAAGACCGGGCTCCCCACGTTCTACAAGGACTTCCCGACCGACGTCTCCCCCCTCACCCGGCAGCACCGCACCGACCCGCGGCTCGCGGAACGCTGGGACCTCGTCGCGTTCGGCACGGAACTGGGCACCGCCTACTCGGAGTTGACCGACCCTGTCGAGCAGCGCCGCCGGCTCACCGAGCAGTCCCTGCTGGCCGCCGGGGGAGACCCCGAGGCGATGGAGCTCGACGAGGACTTCCTGGACGCGCTGGAGTACGCCATGCCGCCCACCGGCGGGCTCGGCATCGGAGTCGACCGGCTGGTCATGTTCCTGACCGGCCTGACGATCCGTGAGACGCTGCCGTTCCCGCTGGTGCGCCGCCGCTGAATGCTCCAGGCGGGTGCATTCACGCGGCCCTACGGGTGTTGCCCGGCGTGGCGAGCCCTCCGCCGGGTGACTGATTGGTCATGAAAAAGGATCAGCTGATTACCCGGCGCCGGGCGTTGATCGCCGGCGCCGCCGTCCTGGGGGCGGCCGGAGCGGCGGGCACGGCCCGTGTCCTGACCGCCGGCCAGGCCGCGGAGCCGGCACGTGGTCTGCCGCTCTCCGGTCCGCAGGCGAACCGGGCCCTCAAGCCCTCCGCCTACCGCCTCCAGCCCCTCGCCGGGTACGGTGCCCCGCCGCACGGCACGCAGCTGCGGACCCTCGTCCGGCACGAGCCCTTCATCCGCGTGTCCGGGCGCGGCCGCTCCATGGTGCTGACCTTCGACGACGGCCCCGACCCGAAGTACACCCCCGAGATCCTGCGGACCCTGCGCGAGTACGACGTGCACGCCATGTTCTTCGTGTGCGGGCTGATGGCCGCCGACAACAAGGACCTGTTGGGCGAGATGGCCGACGACGGTCACCTCGTCGGCAATCACACGTGGAGCCATCCGCTGCTCACCAAGCTCTCGCGCTCCGCGATCCGCTCCGAGATGGAGCGCACCAGCGAGGTCATCGACGAGGCCTGTGGTGAGCCGCCGTCCTGGTTCCGCGCGCCGTACGGGGAGTGGAACCGGGCGGCCTACCAGATCGGGGCCGAACTCGGCATGGAGCCGATGTCCTGGACGATCGACACGAACGACTGGGCGAGGCCGGGGACCCGCGCGATCGTCGGCACGGTCCAGAAGGAGGCCGCCCCGGGTGTCGTCGTCCTCTCGCACGACGCGGGCGGCGACCGCTCACAGAGCGTGCAGGCGCTGCGCACCTACCTCCCGCGCCTGCTGGACGCCGGCTACCACATGACGGTGCCGCGCCGTAAGTACGCCTAGAACCGAAAAGGGCCCCGCGCACCGTGTGTCGCGGGGCTTTCGGCCGGGCCGGCCGGCGGGAGGCGGAACGCCTCGCCGACCGGCTTTTCGCACGCCCGGTCCGGGAACGCTCAGCGCACCTCGGAAAGGCGCGCGAAAACGACCACGTTCCCGTCGTATCCGTGCTGCTTGGAGAAGCCGCCGCCGCACGTGATGACGCGCAATTCGGGGGTTCCCTTGCTGTTGTACACACGGTCGCCGGGGAAATTGCTCTTCGCGAAGACCTCGATGCCGTAGATCTCGAACACCGCGGTCTTCCCGTCCTTGCGCAGGACCTCGACCTTGTTCCCCTTCTTGAGCGCCCCGAGCCCGTAGAAGACGGCGGGGCCACGCATGTTGTCGACATGGCCCACGATCACGGCCGTGCCCTTCTCTCCGGGCGAGACCGCTCCGGTGAACCATCCGGCGAGATTCGCGTCGTCGGGCGGTGGCGCGTCGACCCAGCCGTCCACGTCCAGGCCCACCGGCATCACCGGGGCGTCGACGCGGATGGCCGGGATCCGCACCCGGTCGGCCACGGAGTACGGCAGCGCGTCGGGCGCCTTCGAGAACGTGCCGCCCGGTGTGCGGCTGTCCGCCGCGGCCGCCGAGGCCGGTTGCGGGGGGCCCACGTCGAACTCGCCGGAACCGTTCCGAATGAGTGCGAGGCCGGTCAGCAGAACAAGCGCTATGACGCCCCAAGGAGCGCGCTTCCTCTGCCGCTCCTCCTCTTCGGCCAACTCGGACGCAGACATTCGCAATCCCCTCTCGACGCGGCCGTCGCCTCGTCATCCGCGCATATGAGCACGCTAATGGCAGCAAGGCCGCCCGGCGACGGGGCGCGGGCGAACGGGTGGCCGAAGGAAAGCCTCGTGCGCCATCCGAGTTGCCGTGACCAGGAATTTTCTGACAGTCCGTGACCTGCGGCAATATCCGATTGTGTGGAATTCCTTCGGCGTGTCCTCTCACCAGGACGGACCATTCCCGAAATGCGGCCGCGTGCACGGCATCTGAGGGTCTGACTGGGAGGCGCTTTCTCGCCGATCCACCGGGGACGGTTCCCGGGGCGCCCCCGCGGAGGATCACATGCGTACTACTCGTGCCCTGGCGGTGTCCGCCGCCGCGGTCGCCGCCGTGGGGCTCGCCGCCCCGATGGCCGCGGCGTGGAACACGCCCAGCAACATTGTCGCGATGCCCAGCGTCATCGCCCGTGGCGGCCAGCTCACCGTGACCGTCGACGGGTGCCCGAGGGGAGGCACGATGACCTCTCCCGCTTTCCGCCAGGCGAGACTCTCGCCGCTCCTGGGCAGCCGCAACGAGTCGTCCAGCGGTACGGCCACCATCAACCAGGACGCCGCTCCCGGCTCGTACGACATCACCGTCAACTGCGACGGGACGGGCCCGCTGACCCGCCCGGCCGCCTTCACCGTCATCGGCGGTGTGCGCGGCGGCCTCGGCGGCAGCAGCACCACCGGTGCCACGCCCACCGACATGGCGATCGGCGGCGGTCTGGTGGCCGCGACGGTCGTCGGCGGCGGGGTGTTCTGGATGCGGCGCAGGTCGGAGCGGCACATCTGACCGTTCCGCCGGCGAGCGGCCGGTCCCGCCCCCGGAGGCCGGCCGTCCGCCGCACATGACAGCCTTTCGCTCCGGACCCGCCCGACCGGGTCCGGGGTGAAGGGCTGTGCCGTTTCGTCAGGTCTCGTCGGAGGGGGTGCGCCGGCGGGACAGGTACCAGGCGGCGCCGACGGAACCGGCGATGAGCGCGGTGCCCATCCCGATCTGCTTCAGGTCGAAGCCGCCGACACTGCCGCCGACGCCGGCCCGGACGCCCCGCTGGAGGGGCACCGGGGTCGGAGTGACCGGCGACCGGCCGCCGGTGATCGTGAGACCGGTGCTGCCGCTCGCTCCGCCGCACGAGAACGTCACGTCGTACACGGCCCCGGGTCTGGCGTCCCAGTCGACCATGGCGGTGGCCGAGGACTGCCCCGGCGGGATGGTGACGGTGTCGAAGACCCCGGAGGTGACCGTGGCGGTTCCCCTGCACCCGCCGTCCCGCTTCAGGAGCAGCGACACCTGGCCACCGGCGGCGACGGTCGAGGGCTGCACGCTGAAGGCGAACGGGGTGATCGGGGTGAGTCCGTGGTCCCCGTCGCCGGCGGACGCGACGGGTGCGGCGAAGGTCAGAGCGGTCATGCCCAGCAGTGCGGCCGAAGCGACGCGTATCGCGCGCATGGTGAGCCTCCAGGTCCCCGAGGAGCCTTGCTGCGGACCTTTTCCGCCTGCGCCAGAAATGCACCTCGATGATCGGAACGGTAGGAAAGGGCGAACAGGGGCGCGATCCCAGTAGCGCGAACGGGGCAATTGCATGGGCCGTTCGAGGGATGGCGTGCGTGCGGACGGGGGACGCGCACGGCGTGGCGCCCGCCCCCCTTCCACGGAAGGTCCCCAGGGGGCGCGTCACCCGGGGAGTTGTGGGAACAGCGCCGTGAAGGGCTCCGTCGACGCCGTGATCCCGCGGCTGTAGGGCGCGTCGAAGTCCCAGATCAGGAACAGCAGGAACGCGATCAGGGCGGAGAACAGTCCGGCCAGGATCAGTTCCCGGGCGGTGCGCCGGATCTGGAGCGCGAAGATCATCCCGACCGTGACCACGGCGCCGGTGATCAGCCCGAACCACACCACCCCCGGCATGGTCGCCCCCGTGGAGTCGGCGCGGGCGCTGCGCGCGGTGTCGGCCGCCGTCACCTGGTCGAGGAGCGGCTGGTAGGCCTGCGCCTCGAAGTCCGACTTCGGCTGGTAGTCGGTGACGTCGTGCCGGACCCGGTCGAGGAGCCGGCCGCCCTCCGGGGTCACCCGGCCCTGCTCGGCCATGGCCTTCCACTCGGTGGTGACCACGTAGTGGACGTACGCGTCGACGTCACCGCGGATCCGGTCGCGGACGTCGGGCGGGTAGACCCGGACCCGTTCGGAGATCTCGTGCAGGGCCTGCGCCTCGCTCTGCACCTGGTTCTGGGCGCCGCCGCGGGCCTCCCAGACACCGGCGATGGCCAGTCCGAGGACGATGGCGTACACCACGCCGATCATCATCGTCATGTACTCGATGACGTCCGGAGTCTCGGTGGGGTCCTCGTCCTCACGGGCCCTGCGATGGCGTACGAGGGTCACGGCGAGGACCACCAGGCACGCGGCCGCCATCGCGAGGGTGAGAACAAGCCAATCCGACAAAGTGTGCCTCCAGGGGTCAGCGCGGGCGCAGCGCGGCGACGGCGAGCACCGCGGGCGCGGTGATGAGCAGGGTGAACGAGACCAGTGACGGACCGCCGCGGGGCGCGTGCTTGTGCGGCGGGGTGCGGTACGCCGGATAACCGACCGGCGCCGGAGCGGGACGCGCGCTCGGTGTCGGTGCGGGTTTCGGCGTGGGTCTCGGTGCCACGACCGGAGCGGGCCGCGGCGGCACGGGTTTCGGCCTCGGTGCCGGTGGAGGCGGCGGTGGGGGCGGAGGCGGTGGAGGTGCGGGCTTCGGAGCGTGGGTGGGCGGAGGCGGTGGGGCCGGCTTCGGTGTCGGCTTGGGCTTCGGCGGCGGAGGGGGCTCGGGGACCGGCGGGGTCGGCGTGGGCGTCGGCGGGCAGGGCGGGGTCGGGGCGGGGGTCGGGACCGGACACCTGACGGTGTGGCCGACGACGGCGACCGCCCCGTCGCCCGCCACGGCCACCGCGGTGATCCCGTCGCCGTCCGGGCCCGTCGAGGCGTACGCGCAGGCGTCGGCCGTGGCCGTTCCGCTCGGCGCGCCGACGAGGAGCCAGGTGAGCGCCGTCAGCGCCAGTACCCGTATGACGAGGGCGGATCGATTCCGCTGGGGTGCGTGCACGACCAAGATCATGGGGCGCGAGGGGCCGGGTCACGCCGAAGTGTCCTGGATTGGCCACGAATTGGGTACCTCCGGCCCCCGGTGCCTTGACGCGCATGGCCGGGAATCATGGGCATCTATCGAACGTGTGAGCTATCCACGTCGACCGCCGCACAGTCTTCCGAAAGAAATTTGAGGCCCGTTTGAACACTCCTGCACCTCCCGCCCGTACCTAGGGCCATGCGCGGCGCTGCAGGGCGCTGCAACACTTATGCGAACAGCGGGAGTTACCAATGAAGACCTCCTGGCGGAGCGCCTCACTCGTAGCGTCAGCTGCGGCCGTGCTGGCGCTCACGACGGCGTGTGGTCAGGAAAATGGCACTTCGACGGGTGCCCAGAACGTGGGTGCCACCTCGGCGGCGGGCGGTTACGGGACCAGCACCACCGCCGGTGCCGATGCCGGCAACGGCTACGGAGCCGATTCCAAGGAGAGCGCGGCCGCGAAGCCGGAGGCCGCGGGTGCGCTGGCCGTGGCCGAGAGCGTCAAGCTCGGCAAGGTGCTGACCGACGGCTCCGGATTCACCCTTTACCGCTTCGACAAGGACACCGCCGAGCCGCCGAAGTCGAGTTGTGACGGTGCCTGCGCGACCGCCTGGCCGCCCGTGCCCGCCGAGGGCGCCGAAGCCGCCACGGGTGTGGACAAGGCACTGCTCGGCGAGGTCACCCGGACCGACGGCACGAAGCAGCTGACCATAGGCGGCTGGCCCATGTACCGGTACGCCAAGGACACCAAGGCCGGTGACACCAACGGCCAGAACGTGGGCGGAACTTGGTTCGCCTCGGCGCCCGACGGCAAGAAGGCCACCCTGGCCTCCCTCCCCGGTCTGTCGGTCCGCAAGGACCCGAAGCTCGGCGACATCGTCGTCGACAAGAACGGTATGACCGTCTACCGCTTCATGAAGGACCAGGCCTGGCCCGTCTCGAAGTCGGCCTGTGCCGGCGCCTGCCTGGAGAAGTGGCCCGCGGTCGCCCCGGTCTCCGAGGACGACACCAAGGGCGTCAAGAAGAAGGGCCTGATGCCCTTCACGCGCCCCGACGGCGTGAAGCAGATGACGGTCAACTGCTGGCCGATCTACACCTTCTCCGGTGACAGTGCTCCCGGTGAAACCAACGGTCAGGGAGTGGGCGGCACCTGGTACGCCGTCTCGCCCGACGGAAAGCCGGTCGGCGCGGCCGAGTAGGGCGTCAACACCCCACGGTTGACCGGCTCGCCCGAACGAAACGCGCCGCCCAGGGTCCGCCCCCTCCACCGGAGGGGGCGGACCCTTGTGCTCCCCGGCGCGGGCGAAGCATTCCGGCCGTCGCCGGAACGTGAAAGATCCGGTCGGCGGCCCGGATGTGAAAGAACGCCGCGGCCCGGCAGGGGACTTGGCCACGCTTCGTGACCCCGCCGAGCTTTTTGGAATGCTTCGGAACGATTTCGCGGGGGCGGTGAGTGGCGTTCGCGGTATACGTTCGCAGATGCCAATTCGGCACGTGCCTGAGGCAGTGACCGGGAACGGACGGTCAATTTCCGGTTTGACTCGCTCCTTTGGCGGGCGATCAGTAGCCTCTGCTCGAACACCGGATCGTCCGTGCCGTCGCCTACGCCTTGGAGAGATAGATGGAGCGTCCCGCCTGGGCCCCTCGCAGCATTGACATCTCAGTGCCGAGCGTGTCCCGGATATACGACTACTACCTGGGCGGTTCGCACAACTTCGAGGTCGACCGGGAAGCGGCGCGCAAGGCGATGGAGTTCATGCCGGGCCTCCCCAAGGTCATGCAGGCGAACCGGGCGTTCATGCGCCGGGCGGTCCGCTACGCGGCCGGCGAGGGCATCGACCAGTTCCTCGACATCGGTTCCGGCATCCCCACGTTCGGCAACGTCCACGAGATCGCCCAGGCCGCCCGCCCCGGCGCGCGGGTCGTCTACGTCGACCACGACCCGGTTGCCGTCGCACACAGCCAGGCCGTGCTGCGGGACAACGAGGACGCGGACGTCGTCGCCGCGGACCTCCTCAAGCCCCAGGAAATCCTGGCGAGTCACCCGGTTCAGCGGCTGATCGACCTGAACCGGCCGGTCGCGCTGCTTCTCGTTGCCATACTTCACTTCGTGGAAGACGCGGACGACCCGTACCGGGCGGTGGCCGAACTGCGCGACGTCCTCGCGCCGGGAAGCATGCTCGTCGTCACGCATGCCTCGTTCGAGGGCATTCCGCTCTCACGGGAGCAGGCCGAGGGCACGGTCGACGTGTACAAGGACATCCGCAACCCGCTGATCAT
Source organism: Streptomyces sp. NBC_00386 (assembly GCF_036063235.1). NCBI lineage: Bacteria > Bacillati > Actinomycetota > Actinomycetes > Kitasatosporales > Streptomycetaceae > Streptomyces > Streptomyces sp. NBC_00386. The sequence goes on along the minus strand of NZ_CP107950.1, from coordinate 1,438,600 downwards.
GCGCACGCGCGAGGAGATCGCGCGGTTCTTCGAGGGGTACGACATGGTGGAACCCGGACTGGTGCTGATGCCGGACTGGCGGCCCGACACGGCATCCGAGGACGAGGATCCCTATTCCTTCTCCGGGTTCGGCGGCGTGGGACGCACGGCGTGAGCGCCGAGCCGGACGGGCCGGAGGACAGACTGCGCCGTTTCGCGACGATCTGGAGCCGGGCGGTCTTCCCCGTCACCTCCACCTCGCTGACCCGGCCGGAGTTCGAGGAACAACTGCTGCCGCTCGCGAGGCGGCTGAGCGAGGCCCTGCGGGCCAGGACCTTCGAGGCGGCCGAGGGACGCGCCGTCGGCGCCGCACTCGTCGCCGCACACTGCACCGACCCCGAGGCTCTCAGCCGGGCCCTCGACTGCGTCGACGCCTACCTGGTGCTCTACTGCGGCGAGGACGGGCCCAAGGAAGCGCTGCGCACCCGCTCCGCACGGCTCCAGCACGCCATCGCCGCCGGGTACGCCGAGGCGCTTAGGGAGCGGACCCTCGCCGAACAACAGGCCATCTCACAGGCGGCGTTGACCGCGCGCAGTGCCGTCGCCGAGGCGCTGCACGACAGTGAGGCCCGCTTCCGCGCGGTGTTCGAGGGCGCGGCCATAGGCATCGGCATCGCCGACCTCGAAGGCAACATCCTCCAGGTCAACGGAGCCCTGCTGCGCATGTTCGGCGGCTCGGAGCAGACCATGCGGGGGCGCCGGGTCTTCGAATGGACGCACGCCGAGGACGGTCCTCAGGTGTGGCGGCTGTACGAGGAGCTGGTGCGCGGTGAACGCGAGCACTACCACGTCGAGAAGGCGTTCTACCGCCCCGACGGCACCGCCCTGTGGACCAACCTGACGGTCTCACTCCTGCGTGACGCGGACGGCGCACCCCAGTACCAGCTCGCGCTGATGGAGGACACCACCGAGCGGCGGCTGCTCAATCTGCGGCTGCGCTACGAGGCCACCCACGACGCGCTGACCGGACTGCCCAACCGGACCCTGTTCTTCGAGCGTCTGGAGAAGGCGCTGGCCGCGGGGGAGGGACAGCGCTTCGGGCTCTGCTACCTCGACCTCGACGGCTTCAAGACCATCAACGACAGCCTCGGGCACGCGGCCGGCGACCGGCTGCTCGTCGAGGTCGCCGACCGCCTCCAGTCCTGCGCGACGGCCCCCGGCGAGATGGTCGCCCGGCTGGGCGGCGACGAGTTCGTGGCCCTCACCACCGGCCCGGACACCGAGCGCGAGGTCGACGAACTGGCCGGACGCATCATGAACGCGCTCGTCACCCCGATCAGCGTCGACGGCCGTGACCTGACCGTGCGGGGCAGCGTCGGCGTCGTCGAGGGCCCCGCCGGGGAGCGCGGCGCCGCCGAGGTGCTGCGCAGCGCCGACATCACGATGTACCGGGCCAAGTCCGCGGGCGGCAACCGCTTCGAGCTGGCGGACCCCGAGGCCGACGCCCGCGCCATCACCCGCAACGGGCTCACCACCGCGCTCCCGGCCGCCCTGGACCGGGGCGAGTTCTTCATCGAGTACCAGCCGCTGGTGCACCTCGGCGACGGCAGTGTGCGGGGCGCGGAGGCGCTGGTGCGCTGGCTGCACCCGCAGCACGGCGTCCTCGGACCCGACCGCTTCATCCCCCTCGCCGAGCACACCGGACTGATCGTGCCGCTCGGCCGCTGGGTCCTGGAGCAGTCGGTGCGCCAGGCCCGCACCTGGCAGGAACGGCACTCCGCCGCCGGCCCGCTGCGTGTCAACGTCAATCTCTCGCCGTGCCAGCTGACCCATCCCGGCCTGGTCCAGGACACGGTCGACATCCTGGAGCGTGAGGGTCTCGACGCCCGGGCGCTGTGCCTGGAGGTCACCGAGTCCGCGCTGATCGGCGCGGACGACGATCTGCTCAAGCCGTTGCGCAGGCTCGCCGAGATGGGCGTCGACATCGCGCTCGACGACTTCGGCACCGGCTACTCGAACCTGGCCAACCTCCGTCGTCTGCCGGTCAGCATCCTCAAGCTGGACCGGTCCTTCACCCAGGGGATGCAGCAGTTCCCGGCGGATCCGGTCGACCTGAAGATCGTCGAGGGCATCGTCTCCCTCGCCCACAGTCTCGACCTGGCGGTCACGGTCGAGGGCGTGGAGACCGGCGCGCAGGCCGAACAGCTGCGGATACTGGGCTGTGACACGGCCCAGGGCTGGTACTACGCCCGTCCGGGGCCACCGGAGCGGCTGCACGAGCTGGCGCTGGTCGACGCGGTCGGCTGAGCGCCTCCGCGCGGCGCGGCCTCCGGGAACGGGGACGCGCCGCGCGGAGGCGCCGGAACACGGGACGGCACCGCGTCCCGGGTCCGTCGCCGTCCTCCGCCCTCACCGGGCCGCGGCGGCCCACGGGACGCCTCGCGCCTTCGGCCGTCCCTGTGCCTCACTGGCAGGAGGTACCTCTTACCGATGGAGCTGAGACGGATGAGCACCGAACTTCAGGGCAGGACGGCCGTCGTCACCGGAGCCAGCAAGGGCATCGGACTCGCGGTCACGGAGGCGCTTGCCGGCGCGGGCGCGACGGTGATCGCCGGCTCCCGCGGCACCTCGGCGGGCCTCGACGCCCTGGCCGGGAAGGGGAACGTGACCTGGGTGCCGGTCGACCTCGCCGAACCCGAGGCCGCCGGAAGGCTCGTCGAGGCGGCGGGCGGGCGCGTCGACGTCCTGGTCAACAACGTGGGTACGGCCCCCGCCCGCACCGGTGGCTTCCTGTCGGTCACCGAGGAGGACTGGCGGCGCACCGTCGACCTGAACCTGCTCGCGGCCGTACGGGTCACCCGTGCGGCCCTGCCGTCGATGCTGGCCGCCGGTGAGGGCTCGGTCGTGACGATCGCCTCGGTGAACGCCACGCTGCCCGACCCCCTGGTCATCGACTACAGCGCGGGCAAGGCCGCCCTGGTCGCGTTCTCCAAGGCACTGTCCAAGGAGGTCGGCCCGAAGGGCATCCGCGTCAACACGGTGAGCCCCGGTCCGGTGAAGACCGACCTGTGGCTCGGTGGCGGGGGAGTGGCCGCCACGGTCTCGGCCGCCGCCGGGCTCACCCCTGACGACGTGGTCGCCCAGGCTTCCGGCCAGAGCGTCACCGGCCGCTTCTCCGAGCCGTCGGAGGTGGCCGACCTCGTCCTCTTCCTCGCCGGGGACCGCGCGCGCAACATCACCGGCAGCGACTTCGTCATCGACGGCGGCCTCATCCCGACCTGGTGAGCCCGGGGCGGCCCGCCGTCAGCGTTCCAGCAGCATCCGCTGGAGTTCCCGGGCCGCCCGGGGCGGTGCCACATCGCTGCGGTGCGCCAGCGCGATGGTCCGCTCGAGTCCGGGCGGGGCCAACGGTGTCACCCGCAGCCCCGGCCCGGACCGCGCGGCCACCATGCGCGGTACGACGGCCACGCCGAGGCCCGCCCGGACGAAGCCGAGCACCGCGTCCATCTCGCCGCCCTCGACCGCGAAGTCGGGCTCGAAGCCCTCGGCGCGACAAGCGGCGACGGTCAGTTCCCGCAGGTCGTAGCCGTGCCGGAACATCACAAGACGCTCGCCTTCCAGATCGGCGACCCGCACCGTGCCCCGGCCGCCGCCACCGCCGGGCGCCGGGGCCTCCGGTGACGACACCACCACCAGGTCCTCGCGCAGCAGCTCCACCGTGGTCAGCGCGGGGGACGGGGTGGGCAGCGGCAGGACGACCAGGGCGAGGTCGAGGGCGCCGCGCGCGAGTTCCCGTACGAGATCGTGTGAGCCGCCCTCCTCGATCAGCAGCCGGATGCCCGGATAGCGGTCGTGGAAGGCGCGCAGCACGTCGGGAAGCAGACCGGTGCACAGACTCGGGGTCGCGCCGAGCCGCACCCGGCCGCTGCGCAGCTGCGCCAGCTCCTGCACCTCGTGCCGGGCCGTGTCCGCGTCGGCGAGGATGCGCCGGGCGAGCGGCAGCAGCGCCTCGCCCGCGTCGGTCAGCGTGATGTTCCCGCGCGCCCGCAGGAACAGATCGGCCCCCAACTCCCGCTCCAGCGACTTGATCTGCTGCGACAGCGAGGGCTGCGCGACATGCACCAGTTCGGCGGCCCGGGTGAAGTGCCGGGTCTCCGCGACGGCCACGAAGTACTGGAGCTGGTGGAACTGCACCCTTCGACGATAGCTCAGGTCTATGGAAACCAGCCGCTTCATGTCTTGGACCGATCGGTTCACCGCGGCCTACCGTCTCTTCCCATGGCTCTGGCAACGCGGACGGACCGACGGCCGTCCATGGCACGCACCGTGTGGGACAGCTCCGTCGGCAAGAAGACCGTGATGGCCGTCAGCGGCCTGATCATGCTGCTCTACCTGGTCGCCCACATGATCGGGAACCTGAAGATCTACTTCGGCGCGGGCGAGTTCAACCACTACGCCCACTGGCTGCGCACCGTCGGCGAACCCTTCATGCACTACGAGTGGACCCTGTGGCTCGTCCGCGTGGTGCTGGTCGTCGCCGTGGTCGCGCACGCCACGTCCGCGTACCAGCTCAGCCGCCGTGACATCCGGGCCCGGCCGAGCAAGTACGTGCACAGGAAGCGCGGCGCGAGCTACGCCACCCGCACGATGCGCTGGGGCGGGATCATCCTCGGCCTGTTCATCGTCTGGCACCTCCTCGACCTGACCACCGGCACCGTGCACTCCGGCGGATTCCAGGAGGGCCACCCCTACCAGAACGTCGTGGACACCTTCTCCACCTGGTACGGCAATGTCATCTACATCGTCGCGATGCTCGCGCTCGGCCTGCACATCCGGCACGGCTTCTGGAGCGCCGCCCAGACCCTCGGGGCAGGCAGCCGCACCCGCGACCGAGCCCTGAAGACCGTCGCCGACGTCCTCGCGCTGCTGCTCACGGCGGGCTTCATCGCCGTACCCGTGGGCGTCATGACCGGAGTGGTGAGCTGAAATGACCGCTGAATACGCCCACTTCACGACCGGGGAGCCGGTCGCCGACACCAAGGCGCCGGCCGGCCCGGTCGAAGAGCGCTGGGACAGGCGCCGGTTCGAGGCCAAGCTGGTCAACCCGGCCAACCGCCGCAAGCACACCGTGATCGTCGTCGGCACCGGCCTCGCGGGCGGCTCCGCGGGCGCCACCCTCGCCGAACAGGGCTACCACGTCGTCCAGTTCTGCTATCAGGACTCCCCGCGCCGGGCCCACTCGATCGCCGCGCAGGGCGGCATCAACGCCGCGAAGAACTACCGCAACGACGGCGACTCCGTGCACCGGCTCTTCTACGACACCGTCAAGGGTGGCGACTTCAGGGCGCGCGAGTCCAACGTCCGCCGCCTGGCGCAGATCTCGGTCGAGATCATCGACCAGTGCGTCGCCCAGGGGGTGCCGTTCGCGCGCGAGTACGGTGGCCTGCTCGACACCCGCTCCTTCGGCGGCGTCCAGGTCTCCCGCACCTTCTACGCCCGCGGCCAGACCGGCCAGCAGCTCCTGCTCGGCGCCTACCAGGCGCTGTCCCGGCAGATCGCCGCCGGCAACATCGAGATGCACCCGCGCACCGAGATGCTGGACCTGATCGTGGTCGACGGGAAGGCCCGTGGCATCGTCGCCCGCGACCTGGTCAGCGGCCGGATCGACACCTACTTCGCGGACGCCGTCGTCCTGGCGAGCGGCGGCTACGGCAACGTCTTCTACCTCTCGACGAACGCCATGAACTCCAACGCCACCGCGATCTGGCGGGCCCACCGGCGCGGCGCGTACTTCGCCAACCCGTGCTTCACCCAGATCCACCCCACCTGCATCCCGCGCACCGGCGACCACCAGTCCAAGCTCACGCTGATGAGCGAGTCGCTGCGCAACGACGGCCGTATCTGGGTCCCCAAGGCGCACGGCGACACCCGCCCGCCGAACGAGATCCCCGAGGACGAGCGCGACTACTACCTGGAGCGCATCTACCCCTCCTTCGGCAACCTCGTGCCCCGCGACATCGCCTCCCGCGCCGCCAAGAACGTCTGCGACGAGGGCAGGGGAGTGGGCCCCGGCGGCCAGGGCGTCTACCTCGACTTCGCGGACGCCGTCCGGCGGATGGGCCGAAAGGCGGTCGAGGAGAAGTACGGCAACCTCTTCGACATGTACGCCCGGATCACCGCCGAGGACCCGTACACCGTGCCCATGCGGATCTACCCCGCCGTGCACTACACGATGGGCGGACTGTGGGTCGACTACGACCTCCAGACCACCGTCCCCGGCCTGTTCGCCATCGGCGAGGCCAACTTCTCCGACCACGGCGCGAACCGGCTCGGCGCCTCCGCCCTCATGCAGGGACTCGCCGACGGCTACTTCGTCCTGCCGTCGACCATCAACGACTACCTCGCCCGCAACCCGCACCGCTCCACCGACGACGAGCTGAACGACGAACACCCCGCCGTCCAGGAGGTGCTGGCCGACACCGAGGACCGGCTGCGGCTCCTGCTCGCCGTCGACGGCGACCGCACCCCCGACTCCTTCCACCGCGAACTCGGCGAACTCATGTGGGAGTTCTGCGGGATGGCCCGCACGGAGAGCGGCCTGCGCAAGGCCCTGGAGCGCATCCCCCAGATCCGCGAGGAGTTCTGGCGGCGCATCAAGGTGCCCGGCACCGGCGAGGAGTTCAACCAGTCGCTGGAGAAGGCCAACCGGATCGTCGACTACCTGGAACTCGCCGAGCTGATGTGCCTCGACGCGCTGCACCGCGCCGAGTCCTGCGGCGGCCACTTCCGCGAGGAGTCCCAGACCCCCGACGGCGAGGCGGCCCGCCGGGACGAGGAGTTCTCGTACGCGGCCGCCTGGGAGTTCACCGAGACCGGCGCCGCGCCCGTCCTGCACAAGGAAGACCTGGTCTTCGAGTACGTCCACCCCACCCAGCGGAGCTACGCATGAAGCTCACCCTGCGCGTCTGGCGGCAGAAGAACGCCGACGCCGACGGAGCGATGTCCACGTACGAGGTGGACGGCATCTCGTCCGACATGTCCTTCCTGGAGATGCTCGACACCCTCAACGAGGACCTCATCCTCGCGGGCGACGACCCCGTCGCCTTCGACCACGACTGCCGCGAGGGCATCTGCGGCGCGTGCAGCCTGGTCATCAACGGCGACGCCCACGGACCCGAGCGCACCACCACCTGCCAGCTCCACATGCGCTCCTTCCGCGACGGCGACACGATCGACGTCGAGCCGTGGCGGGCCGCTGCCTTCCCGGTCGTCAAGGACCTCGTCGTCGACCGCTCCGCCTTCGACCGGATCATCCAGGCCGGCGGCTACATCACCGCCCCGACCGGCGCCGCGCCCGAGGCGCACGCCACTCCCGTCCCCAAGCCCGACGCCGACTTCGCCTTCGAGCACGCGGAGTGCATCGGCTGCGGTGCCTGCGTGGCGGCCTGCCCGAACGGCGCCGCGATGCTGTTCACCTCGGCCAAGATCAACCACCTGAACGTGCTGCCGCAGGGCGCCCCCGAGCGGGAGACCCGGGTGCTCGACATGGTGGGGCAGATGGACGAGGAGGGCTTCGGCGGGTGCACCCTCACCGGGGAGTGCGCCACCGCCTGCCCGAAGGGCATCCCGCTGTTCTCCATCACCGGCATGAACAAGGAGTGGCTGCGCGCCACCCGCAAGGCGGGCAAGCGTTAGGCACAAAGTCGTTCGCCGTACGGTGCGGACGGGCGGGACCGGGTGTGGTGCTCATACCCGGTCCCGTCTCGCTTTTCCGGGGCACCCCTGTCATTCAACATCCTCACATCCGCCCTCCTGGCAGTGGTCACGCGTACGCCAACCGGCGTCGGAAGAACAGGAGCGCGCAGACCGTTCGGATCCGGCCTGCCTCCCCCAAGCTCTCAATTCCGTTCGAGCAGGGGGTACCCCCTCCGCCGAACCGGCCCGTGACCAGGAGAGTGCCATGACCGGCGTTTCCACCCTCGACAGCCCGCCCCAGCCCGTCGCCCCCACCCGCTACACCGTCACCCTGGCCCGCGACGAGGCCGATGTCCGGGCCGCGCAGCGCCTGCGCCACGACGTCTTCGCCGGGGAGATGGGCGCCCTCCTGAACACCCCGCAGCCCGGCCTCGACATCGATGCCTTCGACGCGTACTGCGACCACCTGCTGGTCCGCGACACGGAGACGGACCAGGTCGTCGGCACCTACCGGCTGCTGCCGCCCGAGCGCGCCGCGATCGCCGGACGGCTCTACTCGGAGAGCGAGTTCGACCTCGGACCGCTGGCCGGAATCCGCTCCGGGCTGGTCGAGGTCGGCCGCTCCTGCGTCCACCCCGACCACCGCGACGGCGCGGTCATCGGCCTGATCTGGGCCGGGATAGCCCGCTACATGATCGACGGCGGCCACGAATGGCTCGCCGGCTGCTGCTCCATACCGCTCGCCGACGGTGGCGCCCTCGCCGCGGGCACCTGGGACCGGGTGGTGGCCAAGCACCTCGCGCCCGAGGAGTTCCGGGTCCGCCCGCTGCTGCCCTGGAGCGCGAAGGGCGTCACCCGGCCCGCGCGCACCGAACTGCCCCCGCTGCTGCGCGGCTATCTGCGCCTCGGTGCCTGGGTGTGCGGCGAGCCCGCGCACGACACGGACTTCGGGGTCGCCGACATGTACGTGCTGCTGTCGATGAGCCGGGTCAACCCGCGCTACCTCCGCCACTTCCTCTCGCTCGTCCCCGCCTGATGAACACGGCCCGCACCGGAGCGCCGCGTCTCACCGCCCTCCGCCGTCCCCGGTTCGGCGGAGGGCAGGGAGCGGCGCTGCTCCCCGGAACCGCCCCGGCGCCGCGGCCGGCCACCGGTACCGTCCCCGCGCCGCGGCCGGCCGTCGGTCCGGCACTCGCGCCGCCGCCGGCCACCGGTCCCGTCCCCGCGCCGCGGCGGCCGGCCGCCGGTCCCGTCCGGGCAGCCAGTGCCTGGCTGCCCACCGCACCCTGCTCGCCGCGCGACTGCGTGGAGTCCGCGCGGCCCTGGACGGGCGTGCCCCGCGCCGCCCTGCGGCTGGCCACGCTGCTGGCCGTGGTCGTCCTCGGGGTCGCCCTGATCCCGCTGATCGGCCTGTTGCGGGACCAGTCGCGCCAGAGGTGGATCCGCCGCTGGTGCCTGGCCGTGGTGCACACGGCCGGGGTCCGCACGCGGATCACCGGAACCGCCCGGCCCGTCGGCGGGACGCTGATCGTGTCCAACCACATCTCGTGGCTGGACATCCCGCTGCTGGCCGCCGTCCGCCCGGCACGGATGGTCGCCAAGACCGAGGTGCGCGACTGGCCCGTGGCGGGCGCGCTGGCGGCCCGCGGCGGCACGCTCTTCATCGACCGTGACCGGCTGCGCGCCCTGCCCGGCACGGTGGAGCGGATCGCCGCGACCCTGCGCGGCGGCTCGGCCGTCGCCGCGTTCCCCGAGGGCAGCACCTGGTGCGGCCGGGCCCACGGCCGCTACCGCAGGGCCCTGTTCCAGGCCGCGCTCGACGCCGGAGTGCCGGTCCAGCCGGTGCGGATCCGGTACCGGTTCGCCGACGGGGCGGCGAGCACCGCGCCCGCGTTCGTCGGCGAGGACTCGCTGCTCGCCTCGCTGTGGCGCGTGGTGTCGGCGCGCGGCCTGGTGGCCGAGGTGAGCCTGCGGCCCCCGTTCCCGGCGGGCAGCCACCCCGACCGCCGGTCCCTGGCCGAGGCGGCACAGGCCTCAGCGGGCGCTCCCGGCTCAGGCCCCGGGGCGCATCTCTGAGAGCGGGTTCGTGTTCCGGGGGCGGGCCCCTGAGATCCAGGGGTTCCGCCACCGGAGCCGCCCGAGCACACGGGCGGGGCGGAACGAGGCCACCGGAGGGCATCGGTGCCGCGCTGGGGAGCGCGTGGCTCAGCCGTCCCGCATCCGACGGCGGTACGTGGTGATCGCGGTCAGCGCGAAGACCAGCGGCAGGCCGAGCCCCAGCACCACGAGCGGCTGCAGCACCGACCCCAGCCAGCCGGGCATGTCCACGAAGAGCGGCAGCAGCATCAGCACCGTCAGCGGGACGAATGCCATCATCGAGATGGCGAAGCCGTTCAGCATCGCGCCGCGGCGGGCGTTGTGCCGGTCGACGCGGGCGGCGGCCTCGGGGACGGGCGCCCAGTCCTCGCCGCGGAGTTCCTCCCAGGCCTCCAGCAGTACCGCGACCTCGCGCTCCACGTTCACGTGCAGTTCGTCGAGGAAGGGCAGCAGCACCTTCTTGCCGTCCCGGCCGAAGGCATAGACCTGCACATCGGGTGCGTTCTCATGCAACGCCGCGCCAGGATTCAGCTCGGCCCTGATGTCCTGGATGTCCTCCCAGGCCAGCCGGCGCCGCCTGAACATGGCGCGTACATGGATCGCCTTGAGGTCCGCCGTGGTGGAACAGCGCAGGGTGGCGCGGAAGAGCCAGCCCATGAGCGCCACCCACGCGACGAGGAAGGGGTACGTGAAGGAGGTGGGCAGATCGTCCGCGTTCAGCAGGGTCAGCGCCACGCTCACCGTGCCCGTCGCGATCACCCAGAGGAGCAGACGCATCCGGGACCGCTTCAACCGGTACTCGCGAGGCAGTCTCTCGTACCCCATGCCCACTGCCCCGCTCCCCCCTGCCCAGCCCTTTTCCGACACCATGGTGTCGCCCCAACTCCCTTGTGTCGAGGGAAATTTGGGGCCTCGCGGTACGGGTCGATCAGGCCCTAGCGGCGCCCGCCGAGTGCTCGGGCGAGGTAGGGCGCCGTCCGGCCGGTCGCCGCGGCCACCCGCTCGGGTGGACCGGCGGCCACGATCCGGCCCCCCTCGTCACCCCCGCCCGGGCCCAGGTCGATGACCCAGTCGGCGCCCGCCACCACCGTCATGTCGTGCTCCACCACCACGACGGTGTGACCGGCGTCCACGAGCCCGTGCAACTGGCCCGTCAGCACCTCGACATCGGCAGGATGCAGTCCCGTCGTCGGCTCGTCGAGGAGATAGAAGGTGTGCCCCCGGCGGATCCGCTGCAACTCGCTCGCCAGCTTGATGCGCTGGGCCTCGCCGCCCGACAGCTCCGTGGCGGGCTGGCCGAGCCGCACGTAGCCGAGGCCCACGTCGAGCAGGGTGCCGAGGCTGCGCGTGACGGCCGGGGCGTCCGTGTCGGCGAAGAACCGCGCCGCCGCCTCGACCGTGAGATCCAGGACCTGCGCGATGTTCCGTCCCCGGTACGTCACTTCGAGGGTCTCGGGGTTGTAGCGCGCGCCGCCGCAGTCCGGGCACGGGGCGTAGGTGCTGGGCAGGAACAGCAGCTCCACACTGACGAAGCCCTCGCCCTGACAGGTCTCGCAGCGCCCTCCGGCCACGTTGAAGGAGAACCGTCCCGCGCCGTAGCCGCGCGCCGTGGCCTCCTTCGTCCCGGCGAACACCTTGCGCACGACGTCGAACAGCCCGGTGTAGGTGGCGAGATTGGAGCGGGGCGTACGGCCGATGGGTCTCTGGTCGACACCGACCAGCCGTCCGACGCCCGCCAGGTCCTCGGTCAACTCGCCGATCAGTGTGGACTTCCCGGAGCCGGAGACCCCGGTGACCGCGGTGAACACACCGAGCGGGAACTCGGCGGTGACCCCGCGCAGATTGTGCCGGGTCACCGGACCGACCGACACCCCTCCCCGGGGCGTGCGCACCGGGCGCGCCGGTGCGGGGGAGCGGTCGAAGAGGAAGCGTGCCGTCGCGGACTCCGGCACACCCTCCAGCGCGGCGACCGGTCCGCTGTGCAGGACCCGTCCGCCGTGCTCGCCGGCCCGCGGGCCCACGTCGACCAGCCAGTCCGCGCCGCGCACGACATCGAAGTGGTGCTCCACGACGAACACCGAGTTGCCCGCCGCCTTCAGCCGCTCCAGCACGGTGAGCAGAGCCTCCGTGTCCGCCGGGTGCAGCCCGGCGGACGGCTCGTCGAGGACGTACACCACACCGAACAGCCCGGAGCGCAACTGCGTCGCCAGGCGCAGCCGTTGCAGTTCCCCCGCCGAGAGGGTGGGGGTGGCCCGGTCGAGGCTGAGGTAGCCGAGTCCGAGCTCCATGACGGGCGCGATACGGGAGGCGAGGTCCTCGGTCAGGACGCGGGCGGTCTCGGAGTCGGCCGTGAGGGACTTCGCGAGATCGACCAGCGGCAGCGCGGCCAGCTCGGCGATGGTGCGCCCCGCGAACGTCACCGCCAGCGCCTCGGGCCGCAGCCTGCCGCCGCCGCACACCGGGCAGGGGGCGGCGGCGAGGAATCGCTCCGCCTTGGCCCGCAGGGTGGCGCTCTTCGTGTCGGAGAAGGTCTTCATGACATAGCGCCGGGCGCTCATGTACGTGCCCTGGTAGGGGCGTTGGATCCGTTCGGCCTCGCGCACCGGATGCACGGTGACCACCGGCTGCTCGTCCGTGAACAGGATCCACTCCCGCTCCTCGGCGGGCAGTTCGCGCCAGGGCCGGTCCACGTCGTGGCCGAGCGTGTCGAGGATGTCCCGCAGGTTCTTGCCCTGCCAGGCCCCCGGCCAGGCGGCGATCGCGCCCTCGCGGATCGACAGCTCCGGATCGGGGACCAGCAACTCCTCCGTCGTACGGTGGACCCGGCCGAGGCCATGGCACTCGGGGCACGCCCCCGCGGCCGTGTTCGGCGAGAACGCGTCCGAGTCGAGTCGCTCGGCGCCCGCCGGATACCGGCCCGCGCGCGAGAACAGCATCCGCAGCGAGTTGGACAGATTGGTGACCGTGCCCACGGAGGACCGGGAGGTCGGCGCCGACCTGCGCTGCTGGAGGGACACCGCCGGCGGCAGCCCCGTGATCTCCCCGACCTTCGGTGCCCCCACCTGATGGATCAGCCGCCGGGCGTAGGGGGCGACCGACTCGAAGTACCGCCGCTGCGCCTCCGCGTAGATCGTGCCGAAGGCCAGCGACGACTTCCCGGAGCCCGACACCCCGGTGAACACCACGAGGAGGTCCCGCGGGATGTCGACGTCGACACCCCGCAGATTGTGCTCCCGGGCGCCGCGGACGCGGACGTACGAGTCGTGGGGGCGGCCGTCGGGGCTGGGCATCGGCGGGACTCCTGGGGGCGGCCCGGGGCGCGGTCCGGTGGGCCGCGGCCCGGCCGTCGGGGCAGAGGGCAGGGGCAGGGGCAGGGCAAACCCCACGATTCTAGGCCGTGCCCGGTCCCGCTACCCGGGCGCGACGGGTGGGACCCGGAAGGCCGTCCGACCGGACGCCCGGCGGGGACCCGCCTACGCCGGTCATGACGGCGGGCACGGACGCGCCCGCGCCGGTCAGGACGGCACGTCCTCCAGGTCCAGGAGCTGTCGCTTGCGCTCCAGGCCCCCGGCGTAGCCGGTGAGCGCCCCGCTCGCGCCGATCACGCGGTGACAGGGGCGGACGATCAGCAGCGGGTTCGCCCCGATCGCCGTACCGACGGCACGGACCGCGGCCCTGGACGCGCCGATCCGCGCGGTGACCTCCCCGTAGCTGACCGTGGTGCCGTACGGGATGGTCTCCAGGGCCTTCCAGACGCGCCGCTGGAAGTCGCTGCCGCTCGTCACGTACTCGATGTCGAAGGCGGTCAGCCGGCCGTCGAAGTACGAGCTCAGCTGGGAGACGATCTCCCGGAAGGCGTCCGCGTCCTCCTGCCAGCCGGTCTGGACGACCGCGCCGTACTTCTGGTCCGGCACGGACAGCGCGGCGAGCGCGGTGCCGCCCTTGGCGGTGGCCGACTCCTCACCCACCAGCAGCAGTCGGCCGAGCGGGCTGTCCATGGTCGTGTAGACCGTCATCGGTCGGTCCTTTCCGAGTTCTCACGGCGTGTTCACCCTCAACAGTGCGCCCTGCGCGGCCTCGCGTCCGGCGGGATTCGGACAGAGCGCTGAGCGGGTGCTCCGGCGACGCCGTGCGGACGGGTTCTCCCGCCCGCTGGGGTCGCGCCGGGGCCGGTGCGGGCACACGATCGAAGTCGACCACTCCGCACGGCCCAGGAGTCCCCATGGTCTGGATCCCGCAGATCCCCGACCTCGTCGACCGGCTCGGCGCCGCCGAGCTCGCCGACGCCCTGCGCGACCCGGCGACGGCCACCGTACCCGTCGCCCTCGACGACCCGGAGGCCGGCCGGATCAGCGGTGTCGCCGTCCTGGCGGCCTGGCTGGCCGTGCAGGACACCTGGAGGGCGGAACGGAAGGCGGAGATCGAGGAGGTCGCCACCACGTTCGGCGAGCGGCGGGCCGTGGGGGAGTGGGTCGTCCATCTGGAGGGCGCGGAGGGCGAGCGCGTCGGGCTGCCCGTGGCCGCCGTGGTGGACCTCGCCTCCGCGCTGCCGGTGCGGGTCCACCACTCCCGGCTGCCGCTGCTCGGCCGGCACGTCGTGCGCCGCCCCATGACGCCGCCCGATCCGTCGGCGCGCGTCTCCGACGTGGTGGGCGCCTACCTGGCCGCCCTCGGCGCGGGGGACACCGCGGCCGTCGTCGCCGCGTTCGCGCCGGACGGGTCCTTCCGGGGGCCGGCCGCCGACGCGCGCCGGTACACGGGGACCAAGGAGCTGACCGAGCTCCATGACGCCTTCTTCTCCGCGTGCGGCGGCATCCCGCTCACCCTGTGCACCGTGACCGAGGACGGCACCCGCACCGCCTTCGAGTACGTCGTCGACCGCTGGGGCGGCGCCGCTCTGCCGCCGCAGCCGGGCCTCGCGGTCTGCACCCGGGGCGGCGATGGCCTGATCGCGTCGGCGCGGGTGTACGACGATGTGGAAGCACCCGTGGAGTAGGGCTGTCGGGCGTCCCCGGCGGGCAGGGATGTGTCCTCGGATCTCCCCGCCCCACCCCCACCGGCAGCGAGAGCAGGAGTGAGCATGCGGTACGTGAAGCTCGGTTCGACGGGTCTGGACGTCTCCCGGATCTGCCTTGGCTGCATGAGCTTCGGCCTGCCCGACCGGGGCGTCCACGAGTGGACCCTCGACGAGGAGGCCTCGCGCCCCTTGATCCGCCAGGCGCTGGAGGCCGGGATCACCTTCTTCGACACGGCGAACGTGTACTCGGACGGCACCAGTGAGGAGATCGTCGGACGGGCGCTCGGCGAGTTCGCGCGCCGCGACGAGATCGTCATCGCCAGCAAGGTCAACGGCGCGATGCACGAGGGCCCCAACGGCCGTGGCCTGTCCCGCAAGGCGATCATGACGGAGATCGACAACAGTCTGCGCCGCCTCGGCACCGACTACATCGACCTCTACCAGATCCACCGATTCGACCGCCACACCCCCGTCGAGGAGACGATGGAGGCGCTGCACGACGTGGTCAAGGCGGGCAAGGTCCGTTACCTCGGGGCGAGTTCGATGTACGCGTGGGAGTTCTCCAAGGCCCAGTACACGGCCACGCTGCACGGCTGGACCAGATTCGTGTCCATGCAGAACCACTACAACCTCCTCTACCGCGAGGAGGAGCGCGAGATGCTGCCGCTCTGCGCCGACCAGGGTGTCGGCGTCCTGCCGTGGAGCCCGCTGGCCCGAGGCCGCCTCACCCGTGACTGGGACACGTCCACCGAACGCAGCCGAGGCGACCGGTTCGGCCGGAACCTGTACCAGGACGGCGACCGCGGGATCGTCGACGCGGTCGCGCGCGTCGCCGCCGGGCGCGGGGTGCCGCGCGCCACGGTCGCGCTCGCCTGGCTGCTGACGCGCCCCACCGTGACCGCGCCCATCGTCGGCGCCGGCAGGGCGGCGCACATCGAGGACGCGGTCGCCGCGCTCGACCTGGAGCTCTCGGACAAGGAGACCGAGGAGCTGGAACAGCCGTACACACCCCGGGCGATCAGCGGTCACTGACGCGTACGAGCCGCCGCGGCGCCGACCGCCCCCGAGCCGGCGACGCCCCGGGCACCGCGACCGGGCCGGCCGTCGCAGGGCGCTCGTCGCCGTGGCCCGGCGTGCCCACGACGGCCGGCACCGGGCGGACCAGGAATTCCGTGCGGAAAGGTGCTCGGATGAGCGCATGAGAGCGCTCCCATTGTGGAGACTTCGGGACGGAAGGTCGGGCTGCCGGGTTTCCGAATTTCTTTTGGCGCGAGCTCGCTGACATTTGGTCAATATTCGCGGCCCTGCCGCATTAAGTGAAAATCCGGGATCGCTTGTTCCCGCTCGCCGCCCTGTGCAAAGGTGGGCGTTGTCGGCGTGCAGACAATATTGGGTTCGTTCTGCACGCGTGCGGCGCGCCCGCTTCCCCTCGCCCGAAAGGGCTGTCAGGGGCGGTCGTTCGCGACGTCACCCCCTGGGTAGGCCCTCCGGTTCCGACGGGCGGTCCACATACCCATTGGTATGGACAATTGCTGTGCTGCCTTTGGAAGGAAAGCGGACGTGAATGACGGAACGCTGTCTCATTCGTCTGACCCCGACCGCTTGTTCGAGGTGTCGGATGAACGGCTCGCTGCCGAGCTGAAGAGGCAGGGTGGCGCGCCCGGGAACTATCCCGTCGGGGAACTCCTGGACCGGCACTGGGAGGCGGTGTTCTCTTACGCGCGGCTGTGCACCGGCGGCGTACGGCCCGCGGGAATGCTCACCACCGCCTCATTCACGCGGATGTTCGGGGATTCGCTGCACCAGGCCGGGCCGAGCGCCGCATGGCGACCCCAACTGCTCGTCACCGTCCGCCGCATAGCGGCCGAGTGGCTCATGGACCAGCGGCGTGAACTGCTCGCTCCGGAACTTCTGGCCGAAGCGGACCGGGAGGACCGCGTGGACCGTGCGGCGGCCCGACTGCTTCCGCCGGAGGACAGGCGGCTCATCTCCCGCGCGTTCCAGCGGCTGCCCGAGCCGGCCCGCTGCCTGTTGTGGCACGGAGAGGTGGAGGCCGAACAACCGGAGGTACCCGCGGCCCTGTTGGGGATCTTCCCCGAGGACGCGGTCACCGAACTGGAGCGGGCCAGAGAACGCCTGCGCCAGGGCTGTCTGGAGATCCACCACGAACTCGCCCCCAGTCAGGAGTGCCGCCGCTACCACCGCATGCTCGACGTCTCCTTCCGCCGCGGCGGTAGCGACCTCGACCCCGACCTGCGGAACCACATGGACGAATGCGGCCACTGCCGGTACGCGGCCGACCAGTTGAGCCGGTTCAACGGCGAACTCGCCGTCCCGCTCGCCGAGGCGGTGCTCGGCTGGGGCGCGCGCGCCTATCTGGCCTCCCGGCAGGCGCGGGCCGCGGCGGCCACGGAGGCGGTCCAGGAACAGGAGGGCGACGGTACCGGCCAGTTCTACGCGGATGGAACGACCGGCGCCGGAAGCGGCCCGGCCTTCACCGGCGGAGCCACGGGTGCCACCGGCGGCCCGGCCGCCGGGACCGCCGAGATCGTCGAGTTCCAGCCCGACGCCGACGACGTACGCCCTCCGGGCCTTCCTCCGCGAACCCCGCCGGACGCCCTTCGGTACAGCGACACCCCGCCCACGGCCCACGAGAGGGCCACCCCGCGGTCGGCGACCCCGTCCGGACAGGACGCCCCCGGACCCGGCGAAGGCAGGCGCGCCTCCCGCCGCCGGGGCGCGACCCGTACCGGCGACGGAACCCGCGCCTCCCGCCGGGCCGCGGGGCGCAAGGCGGCCCGGCGCGCGCCCGGCCGCCGCAACGTCGCCGTCGCCGTGCTGACCCTCAGCGCACTCGTCGCGGTTCCGCTGGTCCTGTGGGCGTCCGACGCGGACCCGGACGGCCGGCACGACACGACCGACGGCGGCCGCACGTCGGCGGCACCGAGCCGGGAAACGAACCCGTCGTGGGCCCGGAACGGAGAGAAGAAGGACGGGACCGTGCGCGGCCGACTGCGCAACGCCGCGACCGACCGGTGCGTCGGTTTCGCCGGAACGACGCCCGCGAGCGGTGCCGAGGCCCGGCTCGTCCCGTGCTCCTCGGAGTCGGCGACGGAGTGGTCGTACGTGGCGGACGGGCTGCTGCGCGACGCGGCCCACCCGAACCTGTGTCTCGACTCCCACCTCGCCTACTCCGTCCAACTGGCCCCCTGTACAGGCGCGTCGCAGCCCGGCGGCAAGAACATCCGCTACGACTTCACCCTCCAGGGCATGCTCGTGCCGCGCTGGAACCAGGACCTGGCCCTCGTTCCCGCGTCGGCCGAGGGGGAGTCCGACCTCGTCCTCAAACTCCGCAAGGACGAACCGATCCAGCGCTGGACGCTCGACACCTCCTCGCCCTCGCTCCAGCTGGAGGTCGTCAACTGGGACTCCACGAAGGGTGACGCGAAGGGCTCCGCCACCGGCAGGCCCTCCACGTCCGCGACGGCACCCGTCAGTCCCCGGACGCCCACCGCGACGGCCGCGACCCCGTCACAGGCCACTCCGTCCGCGGAGCCGTCCGACAGCACCTGCGCCTCCGCGTCCGCCCTCTGCCCGGGGGACGGTCCGGGCGGCTCGCCCCGGGACGGCGGATACGGCACGGGCTCCGGTTCCGGGGGCTTCGGATCGTTCGGCGGCGGGGGTGAGGGCGGCCGCCGATGACGTGACGGGCTCCGGCGGCAGCCTGCCCTCGGGCCGTCAGGAGGACGCCGTGCCGGTCGCCTCGCCGGCGCAGATGCCGCCGCCGGCGAAGTCACCGGCCTCGGCACGGCCGTCGTGGGGCTACGGTCAGGGGGCGGTCCCGGGGCTGAGGACGGTCAGGCGGACCGATGACGCGTTGCCGGACACGGGCACCGTGCCCTGCGTCCACGCCACCGTGAGCGAGTCCAGCTCGTCGGGCGGCGTGACGATCAGCGAGGCGGGAGTCGCCGTGTCCGCCCCGCTGATCTCCGGGTTGGAGAAGGTCAGGCCCGACCACGCGCTGTGCCCGGGCGCGAGCGCGACCGTCGTCGGCGTGCCCGGGGACCGCTGGGGGTCGGGTCCGAGCTGCTTGCCGGAGGCGTCGACGAAGGCCGCGCCGGGGTAGCCGCGCACCGTGCAGGTGCGCCCGGACTTGTTCGTCAGGACGATCGGGAAGTTCTCCTGCCCCGCTCCGGGGTCGTTGCGGCCGACGGAGGCGCGCAGCTCCGAGGTGTGGCACCGCCCGCCGCCACCGGCGCTCCCCGAGGTGGCCGTGGCCGAGGCGGACCCGCTCCCCGTCCCGGTTCCCGCCTTCTTCGACGGGGAACTCGTGGCCGGGCTGGCCGCCGCGGTGGAACCCGCCTTCGTGCTCGTGTCGCCGGAAGCGGGTCCGGCCGTACCGGGAAGCGTCTTCGGGGAACTCTGCGGGGAGCCGTTGTTGCAGGCGGTCAGCAGGCTCAGCAGGGCGGCACCCGCGAGCAGCGCCACCCTCCGGGCTGTGGGTGAAACGCGGTGCGCGGACACCGTGCCGGGCCGGTCCGGGGCCGCCACCGTGCGCGGGAAGGTCGACATGTCACCACTCCTTGCGAATCTCCGTACGAGGCCATCGCACCTGTGCGGGGCGCGTCGCGCCCCTTCACTCCTCTTGGATGCGTCCGGGGACCGAAAAGTTCGCGGGATCGCCGACGGGTTCCGGCGGGACCGTCTGCCCATGATCAGGCCTTGAGGCGTACGGAGGCTATGACGCCGTCGGCCGTGTCGTCGTCGCCGCTCTCCTGGCGGATCTGGACGTACACCTGGGGCTGCCCGCCGCCCGGCGAGGTCAGCGCGGCCTCGGTGAGACGGCCGTCCTTGCCGGGACAGCCGTCCCAGGTCCGTATCAGCCCGTGCCAGCGCGCGCCGGAATAGGCGTGGCTTCCGGCGTAGTGGCATCCCGGGTGCGCGATGGCGCGGACCTCGCCGGTCACGTCGCCGCGTGCGCTGAGTCCGACGAAGGCTCCGTCGACGCCGGCGCGGAGGTCCGGCCAGCGCGCCAGGCGGTTCGCGACGACGAGGCCGGGTTCCGTGCCGTCCTCGAGACCCAGCGACCGCGGATTCCACCCGGAGTCGCGTACCTGCCCGCCCCAGCCTGCCGGCACCTCCACCGTGATCCGGCCCGTGCTGTCCTCGACCGCGAGGGTGCTCGCCGCGGACCCGTTCGTCAGCAGTACGGCGGTGACGCCGGCGGCGCAGGCCACGGCGGCACCGGCCAGCGCGAAGAGCGTGGTGCGCCGGCTTCGCCGGGACGCGGGGGCACCTCCGGCCGCGACCTCCCCGGCCAGCCGTTCGAGCTCCGCCGCGAAGACGGCGGCGCTCGGCCAGCGCCGCTCCCGGTCCGGTTCCATGGCGCGCAGCAGTGCCCGTCCGACGTCCGGACCGAGGCCCGTACGGAGCCGGTCGGGGCGTTCGACCTTGCCGGGCGGGCCCGGAACCGAACCGGTGACGAGGTGGTGGCCGAGGGCACCCAGGCTGTACACGTCGGCCCGCGCGTCGATCCCGGATCCGGGCCGGACCTGCTCGGGCGGGGTGTAGCCGGCCGAGCCCGCCGCGAGGGTGAGTCCGGAGGCCTGGGCCAGGCTCTTGGCGAGCCCGAGATCGGCCAGCAGCACCCGGTCGGCTCCGCCGGGCGTGGTGCGCAGCAGCACGTTGGAGGGCTTGATGTCGCGGTGCACGATCCCGGCCGCGTGCAGCGCGGCAGCGCCCCGCGCCGCGAGCGCCGTCAGGCGCAACGCCTCGGCGACCGGCAGCGGACCGGCCTCGATCCGCTCGGCGAGGGTGCCCCCGTCGGCGTACTCCATGACGAAGTAGGGCCTGCCGTCAGGGAGTTCACCGATGTCGTAGACCTGTACGACCCGGCTGGAGTCGGCCTTGCGCAACAGTCGCGCCTCGGTGAGGAAGCGCTCCCGGACGTCCAGGCGGTCGACCCAGTTCTCGGTGAGAACCTTGACCGCGACGGCCGCGTCGAGAACGTCGTCACGGGCGAGCCAGACCACGCCGAAACCACCGGCGCCCAGGCGCCGTTCGAGGCGGTAACGGCCGATCCGCTCCAGCGGGTGCATACGACTATCATGCCTGGCCTCTGACCGGCACCGAGGGGAGCGCCAGGTGGGCGAGGCGGCGGAGACCGAGGAGCTCGCGCTGCGGGCGGCGGCCGGGGACCGGGCGGCACTCGACGTCCTGTTGCGGCAGGTCCGGCCCGAGGTCGTGCGGCGCTGCGGGCGCTTTCTGCCCTGCCGCGAGGACGCCGAGGAGGCGGCCCAGGACGTCCTGCTCCAAGTCGCCCGGAACATCACGGCGTTCGAGGGGCGCAGCCGGTTCGGCACCTGGCTGCACACGGTCGTCGCCAACTGCGCCCGACAGAAGTACCGCGAGCTGAAGCGGCGTGCCGCCGAGCGGCCGGAGGCCATCGACGCGGCCCGGTACGTCGATCCGCGGACGACCAGTGTCATCGCGGGTTCCCGGGTCGACCTCCTGGAGGCGCTGGAGCGCCTGGAGCGCGAACACCCGCATCTGGTGGAGCCGTTGGTCTACCGGGACATCTGCCAACTCGAGTACGCGGAGGCAGCCGAGCGCGTCGGCGTTCCGCTCGGCACGCTCAAGTCCCGTCTGCACGAGGCACGCAGAAGGGTCAGGCCCTGGCTGTCGGACGCTTCCTGACCGGGTGACGGGGTGCCCGGGTGACGGCGTGACAGGGTGCCCGGGCGACGGGGTGATTCGGATGGCCGGCGGCCGGTGGCACCGGGTTCCCGCCGGGTCCGGGAACCCGGCGGGAACGATCTGGTGCCTGCCGTCCGGTCAGCGCTGGGTGTAGATGAAGCCGATCTTGTCGACCTCGTCCCCGGCGCGGCCGTGGAAGCCGGCGATCTGCCGGCCGCTCGGCGCGGTGCGGGTCACGCAGTCCGACGTCGTCGTGCCTCCGGACAGGGTGCGGCCGAGGCTGGTGGTGAACTTCACCGAGAATATGCGGGTATGACTGTCCTTCACTCCCTCGCAGAGCTGCACGGAAGTGACGTACTCGCCGCTGCCGAGGGTCAGCGAGGCGCTGGTACCGCCCGTGCCGCCGTGGGTGAGTGTGGTGCCGTCGCTCAGTGTCAGTCCCATCCGGTCGATCCGTGCGCCGCTGCCGAGGGACACGACGGACGCGCGGGCGCCGGCCGGCACCCGGGCGATGTCGTTGAAGTAGTCGCCGTGCGGCCCGCCGAACTGGTCGCTGAGCTGGAAGCCGCTGTTGCGTGACCAGGTGAACGACGCGGTGATCGGGTCGTGGTCGGAGAGCATCAGGCCGTCGGAGGTCAGGAAGCGTGTGTGCTCGTTGTGGTAGTTCGTGGCGTCGAGCGTGACGAGCTTGCTGCCACGGTAGAGGATCTTGTCGACGACCTCGCAGGTGTCGGGCACGGTGGTGCCGCTCTGGTCGCAGACGAGGGCGTCGCTTCCCTTGGCCGGCGGGGTGCCGCCGCGGACGAGCTGGACCCAGGCGTCCGCCAGCCCGTTGGCGGCGGCGAACTCCGCGATGGTGTCGCCGGAGCGGGTGTAGCGGGTGTTCGTGTCGCCCATGACGACGACGGCGTTGCCCGGGGAATGGGAGCCGATGAAGGCGGTGAGCTGGTTGAGATTGTCGGCGCGGGAGGCGAGATCGCCGTCATTGGTGCCCGCGTTGGTGTGCACGTTGTAGAAGTCGACGTAGACACCCTCGGCCAGGCGCTCCCGCATGAACGTGAAGCCCTTGGGCGTGAGGCAGTCGCCGGAGTCGATCTGACAGGAGTTCCAGCCGACCCGCTCGAAGTCGTCGGTGTCGTACGAGATCTTCGAGAGGGTGTTGAGACCGCTGCCGATGCCCGCGCCGCCGCTGGTGGGGGTGCGGTAGGCGTGCGCGGTGTCGGACGCGTACAGCGCCGCGTGGTAGTTGAAGTCCTCCTCGACGTGGACGATGTCGTAGGGGGCGACGAGTCCGCCGATCGCCGTGGTCGCGGCCTGGCGGGGTGTCGGCGCGCTGGAGATGCCTTCGGGCAGCCCGGCGACGTTGTAGCTGAGCACGCTGAAGGTGCCGGAGTCGGCGGCCGTGGCGGGGGACGCGGCCGCGGTGAGTCCGCCGAGCGCGGCGGCTGCCGCGGCGGCACCGGCGAGAAGTCTGCGGAGAGGGGACATCGGGGGTGTCTCCAGGGGACGAAGGGACGTCAAGAACCGACCGAGAAGGTGGCGTCGGCCTTGTCGGTGGAGGTGGAGATCGGATCGATGCGCAGCACATAGTTTGCGTGCCTGAGGTAACGGCTCGGGTTGTTGTGGGAGCGGAACGACGACCACGAGGTGTCGGCCAGGCCCGCGGTCCGGTGGAACGTGGCGTCCTGGGCGAACGTCGTGGTCCCGTCGTCGACGTCGAGCGTCATCTGGTAGTTGCTGTGGCGCAGGTAGCGCGTCGGGTAGTTGACCGAGCGGAACGAGACGCCCGCCGTGTCGGCGAGTCCGGGAACGAGCGTCCACTGCGAGTCCGTGTACGGGTCGAAGGGGTACTCGTCGATCCGGCCTACGTAGTTGGAGTGCCGGACGTAACGCGCCGGATAGTTGTAGGACTTGAGCCGGTTCCAGGCGGGGGCACCCCACTTGGCGAGGAGGCTGTCGTACTCCGTCGTGGTGATCGGCTGGATGCTCGCGTGCTTGGAGTTCAGCGGCTGTGTGTAGAGCCGCTGGTCGACCGCCGTCCAGGTGCCGCTCGCGAGGTCGGCCGACTGCCAGGCGTAGAAGACCCCGTTGGGCGTGTAGGTGTCTCCCCAGAGGAACCAAGTTCCGGTCGACTGGGACCTGACGAGGATCGGGGCCTCGGTGCCGCCGTGGGCGACCGGTGTGCTGAACACGGTGAAGCTGCCGGGGTTCAGGGACGTCGACCTGGCGCCCACCAGCGTCTGGTCCTTCTTGAAATAGAGGTAGTTCACTCCGCCGACGCCCACGGCCAGGTCACCGTCGATCACGTCGTAGCCGGGGTCGAAGAAGACCTGTGGGGCCGACGCCGTGACGAAGTCGGACGTGTAGTTGACCATGATGACGTTGTGGCCGCTGGAGTCGACCGCGGAGTAGATGATCCCGTACTGCCCCCGCCCCGCGTCCCAGTAGGCCTCGGGTGCCCAGCTGTGGGTGGCCATGTCGTGCAGTTTCAGGCGCCGGTAGCCGCTGAAGGACCGCAGATCGGCGGAGTCCCAGACATGGATGTACTGGCTCTGCAGACTCCAGTCGGTGCCCTTGAGGTCGGTGGCGAGCACCACGAACGTGTCGTCCTGTCTGCGCAGGACGAACGGATCGCGCAGACCGCCGGTGCCGCCGGACGGGGTGACGACGGGCTTGTTCTGGTTCAGCGGTGTCCACTGCAGCGAGTC
This sequence comes from Streptomyces sp. NBC_00386, assembly GCF_036063235.1. Classification (NCBI taxonomy): domain Bacteria; kingdom Bacillati; phylum Actinomycetota; class Actinomycetes; order Kitasatosporales; family Streptomycetaceae; genus Streptomyces; species Streptomyces sp. NBC_00386. Next base: position 1,414,408 of record NZ_CP107950.1, on the reverse strand, counting down.
GGCGCTGACGGCCAGATGCAGGCCGTAGTCCGCTCCGTCGCCGTTCGGGGACTCGGTGAAGTACCCCATCACGTAGGCGGTCCCGGCCGCGGCGCGGGCCGGGGCGCCGAGGGCGAAAGCGGCGGTGAGGCCGGCCATAGCCCCGAGGGCGACCCGCCGGGAGGGCTGAAGGGGCCTGTCGTTCATGCCGGTCTCCTCGGTGTTCGTGCGAGGCGCCGCGACACACCCGGGCCGAGGGCCCGGTGGCTCGGTGGTGTGTACGCGGACGCCGTCGGCAGGCGGAAGCCGGTCACGCCGTCCGGCTCGGGACGTCGACGGAACCGACTCGGTTCGAGATACCGAATGCTGTGCGACATGCTGTGCGAGGCATTACGGTAAGGGCTTGCCCGGTGGTGTGAACAGGGCTTGGAGAGACGGAAGTTGAGCGTGTTCACGCCGCTTCGCGCTCCCGGGGCGGGGTGTTGTGGCCGGCTCGTTGTCGGAGTCGCTGTCTAGGCTGGTCCGCGTGAAGGATCAGAGCAGCAGACCACTCGCCGTGTTCGACCTCGACGGCACCCTCGCGGACACCGCGCACCGGCAGCGGTTCCTGGAGCGCTCGCCGCGGGACTGGGCAGGGTTCTTCGCGGCGGCGTCCGAGGATCCGCCGCTCGCGGAGGGCGTCGAGCTCGCGCTGAGCAGCGCGCGGGAGTGCGAGGTGGTCTATCTGACCGGCCGTCCCGAGCGGTGCCGGCGGGCGACCGTGGAGTGGCTGGCGGAGCACGGCCTGCCGGAGGGGCGCATCTGGATGCGGCGCAACGACGACCGCAGGCCCGCCCGCCGCACCAAGCTGGAGATCCTTCGCCGGCTGGCCCGTGACCGGGAGGTCCGCGTCCTCGTCGACGACGACGAGTTCGTGTGCGAGGAGGCGGAGCGGGCCGGCTTCACGGTCGTACGGGCACGGTGGGCCGCCGCGTCGGCGGCACTGAAGGACGCGCAGGAGCGGGAGGGGCGGACCTGAGGGTCTCGGCGGGTCCGGTGGACCCGTGGGACGCGGGTCGGGTCAGTCGGCGTCCTCCAGCCGGAAACCGAGCTTCAGACCGACCTGGTAGTGCTCGATCCGCCCGTTCTCGATCTGGCCCCTGACCTGCGTTACCTCGAACCAGTCGAGGTTGCGCAGGGTCTGCGAGGCCCGGGTGACCCCATTGCGAATGGCCTGGTCGACGCCTTCGTGGGAGGTCCCGACGATCTCGGTGACCCGGTAGGTGTGCTCGGACATGCGGCTGCTCCTCTCCGCCGTGGCGGGAGTGCCAGGCGTGATTCCACGGTGCCCCACCGGGTGGCGCTCCGCGAGACGGCGGGGTGTCCCGGGTGATGCGGGGGCGTCCGGGACCGGCGGGGACCGTACGGCGTGGGCGGTGTCCGGGGTCGGCTCCGGGGGCCGGCCGGGCCCGTACGCCGTGACCGATCACGTCGGTCTCTCCCGCGTCCGCGCGACCACCGGGGGCGGATCCGGCCTCGGGCCGCGGTGTGCTTGGGTTGGGCCCTGCGACCGCCCCGCGGCCGCGCTGCCCACGCCTCACCCCGCGGAAGGGAACCGGACGTCGTGCACGTACTGATCCTGGGTGGTACGACCGAGGCCCGACGTCTCGCCGAGAGTCTGGCGCCGGGGACGCCTGCCGGCCTCAGGGTGACGAGCTCGCTGGCCGGACGCGTGGGAGCGCCCAGGCTGCCGCCCGGCGAGGTGCGCATCGGCGGCTTCGGCGGTGCGGAAGGGCTGGCGCGGTGGCTGGGCGAGCACGCGGTGGACGCGGTCGTCGACGCCACGCATCCGTTCGCCGGAACCATCAGTTCCAACGCGGCCGCGGCGGCGGCCGCCACCGGTGTTCCCCTGCTCGTCCTGCGGCGCCCCGGCTGGGTGCCGGTCGCGGGCGACGTCTGGCACGAGACAGGGTCCTTGGAGGAGGCCGCCGGACTCCTGCCCTCACTGGGCCGCAGGGTGTTCCTCACCACGGGCCGGCTGGGTCTTGCGGCCTTCGCGGCTCTGGAGGACCTGTGGTTCCTCGTACGCTCCGTGGACGCGCCGCAGGCTCCGGCTCCGGCCCGTATGGAGGTGCTGCTCGACCGGGGCCCCTTCACACTCGGGGGAGAACGGGAACTGCTCCGGCGCCACGCCATCGACGTCGTGGTGACGAAGGACAGCGGCGGACAGGCCACCGCGCCGAAACTGACCGCGGCCCGTGAGGCGGGACTGCCCGTGGTCGTGGTCCGCAGACCACCGGTGCCGCCCGGGGTCCCGATCGTGCCCGCCCCGGAGGCGGCCGCCGCCTGGATCACAGCACGGCTCCACCGAGGCGGCACGCTCCCGGATCCCGGCTGACCTCCACGGATCGCTGAGATCACCGCCCTGCGCCTGAGTCCGGTCAAGTCTTGTTCATGCGGTAATGGCTTCGCCGGTCAAGGAACTGAATGAAGTCGCCCCGTACACCCCGGGAGTGGAAAATCTCTGCACCCCCGGGAGATGACGGCCGGATGGCGCGGGGCGACGGACGACGTCCCGCGCTCGCTGCCGGTCCAGGATGCGCACGCCGCTCGGCGCATTGCGCTCGCACTGGTTCCAATCGAACTCGAGGTCCACGAGCCGGTTGAGTCGCAGCCGTCGGGAGGCGTGGGGACGAAGCGAACCGCCCCGGACGGACCGGAACATCCGGCTTGCCCAGGGCGGCTCAGTCAGCGGTCGGTCGTGGCAACTGCAGAGGTTCGCCGATGGAGAATCCCGTCAGCGGAGGAGCCTCTTGCGCGCCCGAAGAAACCCGATCACCCCGCCGACAACGACCAGGTACACGGTCAGTGGTCCGTCGTTCAGGATGAGTCCGGGCATGGCGATGACGGCCACGATCAGGAGCCATCCGCATCCGGCCATCCCGATGTCCGCTGAATCAGGACGGCGCCCTTCGTCGTCCACCCGTTCCCCATTCGCTGGCTGGTACCTGATCGGCACGTTATTTGGACAACTGGCCTGCGTAGCACCACTGTTTGAAACCGTACGCGGCCCTGCCGACCGGCCCAACCGGCCAACCCACATGCCGATTAGGCGTACTCCTCCCGCCGCAACCGCCGTTGCCTGCGCAGACGGCAGATCAAGCGCACCATCCCCGAGCCGAAGAACCAGCAGGCCAACCGCAAACGCCGCGGCAGCAAGGGCGGACGGCCCGCCGGCTTCGACAAGACGATCTGCAAGCGCAGGAACGAAGTCGAACGGACCGTCTTGGCGCTCAAAGAACTCCCGCGCCGTGGCCACCAGGTTCGACAAGCGCGCCTATGTGTTCCACGGCACCGTCACCCTCGCCTCGATCAGGCTCCGCTCGTGACCCGCACGACAGGTCTCAGACGCCGGTCCGCCCGTCGACGAGCTCACGCACGACGTCGAGGTGGCCGTTGTGGCGGGACGTCTCCTCGATGAGGTGGAGGATCACCCAGCGGAGATCGACGTGGCGGCCGTCGCTGATGGGACGCTTGGCCGTTGAGTTCAGCTCGTGGTCGGACACCAGGCGACGGTAGCGGGCACTCTGCTCCTCGTACTCGGCGAGAAGCTGGGGCAGCGGGATGTCGACTGCTGTCCGCATCTCAGGGTCGGGATCGTCGTCGGTCGCCTCGGTGAGCGGTCCCGCAGGTTCCTCGCCCAGGAACATCACTTGGAACCAGTGGTACTCGACCCACCGCAGATGGCTGATCAGGCCGCACAACGTCATCAGCGGTGAACTCGGGAGTGGGGCCTTGCGGGCGTCTTCGGCGGACACGCCCTCACACTTGGCTCGCGCGGTGTCACGGGCGTAGTCCAGGAAGGTGGCCAGCTGCGTACGCTCGTCCCACGAGGGAGGCGTGTCGGTTCGTTGAAGCATCAGGGGAGTTTCCCGCAGCTCGGAACGGGTGTCGACTCAATTGATCGGAAGCACCGTCAAGTGCCACAGCACCGGCTGTGTTCAGGGAGAGCCCGGCAAGATCCGCCGGCCAGGCCCTGAGCGGGGCTCTGGCGGCAAGAGGCCCTCAAGCCGGCAACGCGTTGAACGCCCGCCGGCCGTCTCGGGGTCGTCGGAGGGTGCTCGACGACGACCAACGCTGGCAACCGTCGCCAGTCAAGCCGCAGGTCGCAGCGTGGGTCGATCGCACGGCCGCAGGTCGGAGACCCGGCCCTTCACTTCTTCCTGTCCTGCGTCCCGGACCGGGCCGTCTCATTCATCCGGCCGGCTGCATCCACCCCAGCTGAAGCAAGAGCCCCGATGCCGTGTCCCAACCGTGCCCAATGGGACGGTGACATCGCTGCCACGACGGTCTTCGAGACCGCTCACGGGCCCCGCAGGGACTCCGGCACCGGCGGGGTATTCTCCCCGACGGAGGGGTGCCATGACTTCGTTGATCGTGCTGGCCTGCGGGTGCTTGATGGCGTTCCTGGGGGCGTTGACCTTGAACGGTCGGCTGGGAGCGCATCACAGCGATCCCCGGAAGGCCGGTTGGGGCTTCGTCCTGATGGGTTCCGCTTTTGTCCTGGACGGACTGCCGAGACTGGTCGGATGGTCCTACGCGGTGGGCTCGGACCTCGCCGGCGTAGCCATGATTCTCATCGTGCTCGGCGGCGTGCTTCAGGTCCTCGGCGGACCCAAGCTACGGGCAACCCGACTCCTGACACCACTGGCTGACACCAACAAGCCCGAACCGCACCGGGCAACAGCGAACGTCAGCGGTTGGCCGGCCGAGGAAGAGCAGGACCCGTCCCTTGGCGATGACGACCCACGACGGACCTGACAAGGCTGCGGCAGCGAGGTGAAGGCTGCTCGCCGGCCGCGATTCCTGTGCCGTGCAAGCGGCTGCCCCACCTGCGTATTCGGTTGTTCATGCAGGGCTGAACCTGCAACGGTCACCGACATGGACGTGGTTCTGGCGCCGAGGTCGGTGAGCTGGGCCCGCTGTGCTGTGCCGACTGCTGAGCCGCTGGAAAATGGCTGACCCGCGACGACAACACGGCTTACGTTTCGAGCGGGGAGACCAGCGCGTAGTGGCGAACGGCTGTGAACACCTTTGGCTCGGGAAGGTTCAGCGCCGCCATGGCGGCCGAGGCGGTTTCGTGGCGTTCCCCGTTGACCCGGATCTCGGTCTGCATCGCGCCGGGCCGGCCGCCGTAGAAGACCTTGACCCCGTTGAAGTACGGCGATTCCAGGTCTGCGGTGAAGGTGTCCGCGATGCGGTGCAGCACGTTCGCGTCAAGCAGCGCAGTCTGCAAGCGCCGGTTCTCGGCGCCGTCGAGCCCGAAGGCGACCGTGCCGGAGATGATCGAGTGCCGGCCCGGAACGCCGCGCTCGTGATCGGGTCCCGCGTGGCCCGCGAAGCGTGAGCGTGGGTCGAGGAGCTCGAGCATGCACGCGCCCGCCGTCTGCACCCACACGTCGGCCGCCTTGCGGAGATCGCCGGACATCGCCACGACACAGTCTGTGAAGCAAGGGACGTCCGGCTGGAGGCTTACGTCGGGCAGGGCGACGAGGTCGTAGTGGCGGCCGCCCCCGTGGTGGGGCGGAGCCACGCCCACCGCCCAGCCGTTCGGGCTGCTCAGCGAATTGCCCTTGAGTTCGGCGCCCCGCGTGACACCCGGCGCGTACTCCTCGAGGCTCGCCTTCACGAGGGCTAGGAACTCGAGGTCGGACAGGCGCTCTTCAGACTGCTGGGCTTTGCGCGCACGACGTCGTATCCAGGACATGCTGTGGATAGTAACTGCGTGACGACGCAGACGAACGGCAGCGGACGTGCTCGGACACCCATGAGCCGTCGCAGCAGGTGAGGACCGCAACAGCTCAGGGTCCTGGTCCTGTCCAAGTGCCTCCCGACGGAGCAGTTGCCCAGACCTCCAAGCCGTCAGTGGCAAGGTGACCTCGACGGCGCCTGGACCTCTCGGTCACTCCACCTCGCTCGCGATCGCGTTGATCGCGGCGGCTGCGATGGCGCTGCCGCCGCGGCGGCCCCGTACGACCAAGTGGTCGAGGCCGGAGGGGTGTTCGTTCAGAGCCTGCTTCGACTCGGCGGCGCCGACGAAGCCGACGGGCACGCCGATGACCGCGGCGGGGCGCGGCGCGCCCTCCTCGATCATCTCCAAGAGGCGGAACAGCGCGGTGGGAGCGTTGCCGACGGCCACCACGGCGCCGTCCAGGCGGTCGCGCCACAGCTCCAGGGCGGCCGCGCTGCGCGTGGTGCCCAGTTCCGCCGCCAGGTCCGGCACCGACGGGTCGGAGAGCGTACAGATCACGTCGTTGTCCGCGGGCAGCCGTTTGCGCGTGATCCCGCTCGCGACCATGGAGACGTCACACAGGACGGGCGCGCCCGAACGCAGGGCTTCGCGGGCGCGGGCCACCACGTGGGGCGTGTAGGCGAGGTCGCGGACGAGGTCCACCATGCCGCACGCGTGGATCATCCGGACCGCGACCTGGCTGACATCGGCGGGCAGGGCCGCGAGATCCGCTTCCGCGCGGATGGTGGCAAAGGACTCGCGGTAGATGGCCGCGCCGTCCTTCTCGTACTCGAACACTGTCTTCTCGCTCATCCGTCGACGTCGTTCCGGGCTTGTGCCCGGGCCCGGGCACGAGACCGGCCGGCCGGAGGACGCGGGCATGGGCGCGAGCATACCGATCACGACCCGAACAGCGATTCCGTCGAGGCTGGGCAGGTCGGAACGGGCGGCCGGTTCATGGTCGGAAGACGAGTTGTGGCCCGGGCCCGGGCCCGGGCCGGGGCCGGCGGCCCCGGCCCCGTTGTGCGGCCTGGGCCGGGCGGTCCCCCGGGACCTGCCGACCGGGGATCCGGGCCCGGCCGTGGTCGACGTGGGAGCCGGTTCCGTTCCGGGAAGGCGCGGCCTTACGGCGAGTTCTCCACCGCCTCGCTCAGCGACAGCGCGAACCGGCCCTCCGCGTCCGTCCACCAGTGGGACAGAGCGAAGCCCGCCGTGGCCAGTTCACCGCGGACACCGTCCTGGCGGAACTTCGCCGAGATCTCGGTGCGGATCTCCTCGTCTTCCGTGAGGTGGACCGCCAGATCCAGTGCCGGGACCTTCACGGTCTGCGTGACGCGCGACCGCAGCCGCATCTCGATCCACTCGTTCTCGGGGTCCCAGAGCGCCACGTGATCGAACGCGTCGAGGTCGAAGTCGGCACCGAGTTCGCGGTTGACGACGCTCAGCACGTTCTTGTTGAACGCCGCCGTGACCCCGGCCGCGTCGTCGTAGGCGGTGACGAGCACCGACGCGTCCTTGACCAGGTCGGTGCCGAGCAGCAGGGTGTCGCCGGGCGACAGCAGTGACCGTACGGACGCCAGGAACGTCGCGCGCTCGGCGGGGAGCAGATTGCCGATCGTGCCGCCGAGGAAGGCCACGAGCCGCGGCCCGGGGGTGTCCGGGAGCGTGAGGCCGCCGGTGAAGTCGGCGATCATCGCGTGGACGTTCAGGCCGGGCCGCTCGGCGATCAGCGCGTGACCGGCCTGGGTGAGCGCGCTCTCGCTGACGTCCACGGGCACGTACGTGTGCAGGTCCGGCATCGCGTCGAGCAGATGGCGGGTCTTCTCCGAAGATCCCGAACCCAGCTCGACGAGCGTGCGCGCACCGCTCGCCGCGGCGATCTCGGCGGCCCGCGTCAGCAGGATCTCGCGTTCCGCGCGCGTCGGGTAGTACTCGGGGAGTTCGGTGATCTTCTCGAACAACGCGCTGCCGTGGGCGTCGTAGAACCACTTCGGCGGCAGGGTCTTGGGCAGGTGACCGAGGCCGAGCAGGACATCGGCGCGCAGTGCCGCGTCCGTGGCGTCCTCGGGAAGGGTGCGGGTCAACAGGAACGGACTCACGTACGGGGCTCCTTGTGCTGTGCGGATGCCATGTCGTCGCTCATGTCCTTGAGCGGGGTGAGCAGCACCTCGGTGCGGTTCGCGGTGAGAAGGGTGTGGTCGGGGACCTCCCGCCACAGCGGGTCGTCGTCGTACGGCTCGGAGGCCACGACAGTGCGGCGGCCGGTCTCGGTCAGGTACCAGAGGGTGTCGCCCCAGGCGGTCGCGGTGATCGTCTCGCCGTTGGTGAGCAGCAGGTTGAGCCGGGACCCGGGGGCCGCCTCGGCGACCTCCAGGACGGTGTCGGCCAGCGCCTGGCCCTCCTCGTCGCCGGCGAGCAGCCGGCGCAGGACCAGGGCCCACACGAACGCCGAGTCGCACCGGGCCTCCAGCGACAGCAACTCGGCCGGAGGCAGGCCCGCCACGAGCGGGGCGAGCGTGTCGGGCCAGCCGCGGACGGCGCCGTTGTGGCTGAACAGCCAGGGGCCCGCGGTGTACGGCGCCGCCGCGGCCTCCCCGTCCGCGCCCGCCACGGTCGCGTCCCGCACCGCGGCGAGCAGCGCCCGCGTCCCGATCACCCGGGCCAGGTCCGCGAACGACTGGTCGCCCCAGATCGGACCGGCGCGCCGGTAGCGGGCCGGTGCCGGGTCCCCCTCGGCGTACCAACCCACCCCGAAACCATCGGCGTTGACGGTCCCATAGCGCTGGAGCCGGGGCGCCCACGACTGCCGGTACAGGCTGTGCTCCGGTGTCACGAGGAGCGCGCCGAGCCTCTCCTCGCCTCCCAGGAACGCCAGATGACGGCACATCAGACGTCCTCGTCGCGAGCCGTGCGGAACCCGCAGAAGATCTGCCGCCGGATCGGATAGTCCCAGTTGCGGAACGTGCCCCGGCAGGCCACCTTGTCCACCGCGAACGAACCGCCGCGCAGCACCTTGTACTCAGGGCCGAAGAACACCTCCGAGTACTCCCGGTAGGGGAACGCGACGAACCCGGGGTAGGGCTCCAGATCGCTCGACGTCCACTCCCACACATCGCCGATCAACTGCCGTACGCCGAGCGGCGAGGCGCCCGCCGGATAGCTGCCCGCCGGGGCCGGGCGCAGATGGCGCTGGCCCAGATTGGCGTGGACCGGCGAGGGGTCCTCGTCGCCCCACGGGTAGCGCCTGGAGCGGCCGGACACCGGGTCGTGACGGGCCGCCTTCTCCCACTCGGACTCGGTGGGCAGCCGCCGCCCCGCCCAGCGCGCGTACGCGTCGGCCTCGTACCAGCACACGTGCAGCACCGGCTCCTGTGGCGGCACGGCCTCCGTCACCCCGAAACGGCGCCGCAGCCACTGCCCGCCCTCGCGCCGCCAGAACAGCGGCGCCTCGATGCCGTGCGCGCGGATGTGGTCCCAGCCCGCGGGAGTCCACCAGCGCTCCTCGCCGTAGCCGCCGTCCTCGATGAAGGCCTGGTAGGCGGCGTTGGTGACCGGAGTGGTGTCGATGAAGAACGACGGGACCGTGCGCCGGTGCGCGGGGCGCTCGTTGTCGAGCGCCCACGGTTCGGTGGAGGTGCCCATCACGAACGGGCCCCCGGGCACCAGGACTTCGGCGGGCCCGTTGAACGGCGCGGCGGGCTCGGGGTCGGGTGCCGTGAGGGCGACGGGCCCCCGGCGGAGCTGATGGGTGATCAGCATGGTCTCGTCGTGCTGCTGTTCGTGCTGCGCGATCATGCCGAACGCGAAGCCCGACTCGGTCAGCCGGGTGCCCTCGAACGAGGCGCTCTCCAGGACGTCCAGAGCCCGGCCGCGCACCTCGGCCGCGTACGTACGGGCTTCGGCGGGCGGCAGCAGCGGCAGCGAGGGCCGTTCGGAGCGTGCGTGCTCGAACGCGTCGTAGAGCCCGTCTATCTCGGGCCGCATCGCCTCACGCCCGGCGACCGCCCGCAGCAGCCACAGTTCCTCCTGGTTGCCGATGTGCGCGAGGTCCCAGACGAGCGGGGACATCAACGGCGAGTGCTGCGCGGTCAGATCGGGGTCCTCCACGCAGGAGGTGAGCAGGGCGGTGCGGTCGCGGGCGGTGGTGAGCGCGTCCAGCGCGCGCTGCCGGAGCGAATCCGGATCCGTGCGCGGACCGGGAGCGGTCGTGTCGGAAGCGGTCGTGCCGGTCATGTGTTCATGTCCTTCCCGTCGGACAGACCCTGTGGGCGGGCGGCGGGGCGCCGCCCGGACCGGCCGTCGTGGTGTGAGGCGGCCGCGCCGACCAGGTCGTCGGCGGGGCAGCGGCCCCGGGCCACGTAGCGGTCGGTGAACTCGGCCACCGCGTCGAGCACTTCGGTGGTGGCACCGAGCCGGGGCAGTGCCTCGTACGCGGCCGCGAAGCAGACCGCCGCGGCCTCGCGCAGCTCCGGATCGGCGAGGCCGAACCGCGCCGCGTCCTGCCACAGCGGGTTGCGCGGCGCCGGTGCCGGACCGGCGCGCTCCGCGAGCGGCTTGACGGTCCGGTAGGCGACCTCGGCGGCGTCCGGGTCGTCGAACAGCGCCGCCGTCACCGCGAGCGGCACGATCCAGCCGTCCTCGCCCGGCTGCGCGTCGATCATGCGGAGCTCCAGATGACCGCGCGGCCGGACCGGTGGGAACAGCGTGGTCATGTGGTAGGCGAGGTCCGCCCGGTCCGGTGGCGCGGCGGACCGCGTCCAGTCCCGGAAACTGAGCGCCTCCGGGACCTCCCAGGGACCCTCGGGCGCCCGTACGCACATCACCGGCGCGTCCAGCACACGCCGTGCCCAGGCCGCACGGGGATCGCCGTCCAGGGGCGGTGCGTCGGTGCGTCCGGGGTCCATCGACGCCCACAGCGACTGGCGGGTGGACCGCCAGCCCGTGTGCCGTCCGCGGGCCATCGGCGAGTGGGCGAACGCGGCCACCAGGACCGCGCCGAGCTGATGGGCCAGCCACCAGCGGCGCCCGTGCCCGAGTGGGCCCGGCTCCTCGTACCCGGCGTCCACGCACACCTGGACCGATGCCGACGTGCACATCATGGCGCGGCCCTCGGGACCCGCGCGGTCGAGATACCGCTCCATGGCGTCGTACCTGGGCTCATGGAGATAGCGGCTCGGGGGGTTCCAGGGATCCTGGCCGAAACCGCTGAGGCCGAGGCCCGCCTCGCGCAAGGTGGCGCGTACGGCGTCCAGGTCGGCCGAGACGGATCCCACGCACTCCATCAGGGAGCCGGCGGGGGCGGAGCTGAGCTCCAGCTGTCCACCGGGTTCGACGGTGAGCGCCGAACGCAGGGGCAGGGTCCGCAGCGCCGCATAGGCCGCTTCGAGTCTTTCGGGTGCTACGCGGAGCCGGGGCCCGCGCAGCTCGTGGACGAGCCATTCCACCTCGACACCGAGGAGGCGGGGCGGACCGGTCTTGAAGCAGATGCCACGGACCAGTGCCTCCACCTCGGCCTCGGTGACATGGGAGCGTCGTCGCTCCGTACAGTCACTCACCGAATCGGACATGTCGGGATCCTCCTGAGATTCCACCATGCCGCCGGCCCGGAGTCTGGTGGGCCGGACCGACAATGACCGTTCCACCCAAGACCCTCTCGGCGGTTCGCACAAGGGTGCAAATCATTTCTTTGGGGACTGGGAAGCACTCTTGTGCGGGGCCGCGAAACTCTGTTGCGCCGCACGACCAGCATCGCTCACGATGCGTTCATGGGCACGACGGGGGAGCGTAAGCAGGCCGCGCCCGTGGCGCGTACGGGGGTGGCGCCATGAGCGCGCGCCTGCGTGCGATCGCCCGGGAGACCGAGGAGATCGTGGCGGCCGGCGGCTACCGCGGTCCCTCAGGGGACGCGGTGTCCGTCGCCGCCGCGGTCGAGGCGGCACGGGCCGGGACACTGCTGCACGGACCGGAACCGGTGGAGATACCGTCGGTGACGCCGGTCGTGACCTCGTTCGAGGTCACCGGCGAGAGCAGTCTGGAGGCGGCCCGCCGGCTGGTCTCCGGGGGTGGGGACCCGGTCGCCGTGCTGAACTTCTCCTCGGCGCGCAATCCCGGCGGCGGCTATCTGAACGGCGCGCAGGCCCAGGAAGAGGCCCTGTGCCGCGCCTCCGCGCTGTACACCTGTCTGCTGCGGGCCCGGGGTTTCTACGACCATCACCGCGCCCACCGTGACGCGTTCTACACGGACCGTGTCATTCACTCACCCGGCGTACCGGTGTTCCGGGACGACCGCGGCCGGCTCCTCGACGAGCCGTTCCCGGCCGGTTTCCTGACCGCGGCGGCCCCGAACGCCGGAGTCGTCCTGCGGACCGCCCCGGGGCGGGCGGCCGACCTGCCGGGCGCGCTGGCGATCCGTGCCGAGCGTGTCCTGGAGACGGCCGCCGCCCACGGCTACCGCCGCCTGGTCCTCGGAGCATGGGGCTGCGGGGTCTTCCGGAACGACCCCGAGCAGGTGGCGCGGGCCTTCCGCGGAGTGCTGACCGGAGGCCGCCTGGAGGGGTACTTCGACCAGGTGGTGTTCGGCATCCTGGACCGCACACCGGGCCGGACCACACGCCAGGCGTTCGACCGGGTGTTCGCATCCGAGCTCCTGGGAGCGTGAGGGCCCGCCTTCACCCCCGCCCCGGGGCCCCAGCCCCCAGGTTGAGGGCCTGAGCCCGGTGCCCGCGACGGCTGTGCGGCTGCCCCCTGCCCGGCACCCCGGCCCGAGGGCCCGAGCCTCGCCACCGCCCGGCGGCCCGTGCCGCCCGGTCGGCCGGGCCTGCTCGCTCGGCGTCCCCCGGAGTTCGCGGCCCGCGCCTCCGCGCCCCGCGGAGACGGAACCCCAGCATCCGGCGGAGGCGCCGCCCCGGCACCCGGCGGAACCCCGCATCCGGCGGAGTGGGAGCCCCGGCGCCCGGTGTCCCGTGTCGCCGGCAAGGGGCGGGGTTCAGCGCCAGCCGTACCGCTCCCGCAGCCGGTGGACCACGGAATTGAAACGCATCCGGTCCAGCGCGCACGCCTCCCGCCGCATCCCGTCCTCGTGCAGTCGCAGCACGCGGTCCACGTTCACCCAGGAGTCCCGCCCGGTCCGGTCCCACGGACCGCTGCCGATCGCCACCCACTCCCGGTCGCCGACGTGCGCCTTGCTGGAGAGCTGGACGGCGAGCAGCGTGCCCGCGGCCTCCCGGGCCACGACCAGCACCGGGCGGTCCTTGCCCCGGCCGTCGTTCTCCTCGAAGGGCACCCACGTCCAGACGATCTCACCGGGATCGGGGTCGCCGTCGTGGGCGGGGGAGTACTCGGTCTTCACGGGGCCGACCTCGCGGGGCTCGGCCTCGGCGGTCGCGGAGGGGCCGTAGCGGCCGGGGACGTCTTCTTCGGTGTCATCGGTAAAGGCAGTCACGCGGGCCACCGTAGAACGTGCGTGCCAGGTCGCGGCGGGCGGGTCCGGAGCCGGACGGCTCCGCGCACACCGGAGGGCGTGGGCCGACTCCCCGCACGTCTCCTGCCGTACGGCGCCCGGCGCGCCGGTGGAACGGCGCCGGGCGTACGGGGGCTGTGGCCCAACTCCCGTACGCCCGGACCCTACTGACCGGAACCGCTGGTGCCTGTGCGCCTCAGCGCGCCGGCCTCACCCCTCGTCCTTCTCCACGGGCACCTTCTCGCTGACCGGAGCCGCGACCCCGTTGAGTTCCGCCGTCGAGTGCTTGGCCGGGCTTCCCTCCGGGTTCATCGAGGCGAGCAACTGGCGTGCCAGGCCCAGGCCGGTACCGCCCATGGTGAGCGCCTTGGCGAACAGGTCCGACATGCCGTCGGCGCCGTTGAGCAGCACCATGTGATCCACGTTGCCGAACGCGCTCGCGCCCGCCTGGACGATCTCCGGCCAGTTTTCGGCGAGTTGCTGCGCGACGACCGCTTCCTGGTTCTCGGCGAGCGCGGCGGCGCGGGCCTGGATGGCCTCCGCCTCCGCCAGACCCTGGGCCCGGGTCGCCTCGGCCGCCGCGAGGCCCTTGGCCTGCGAGGCCGCGGCCTCGGCCTCACCGGTGGCACGGGTCGCCGTCGCGGCGGCCGCACCCCGAGCCTTGGTCGCCTCGGCCTCGGCGTTGGCGGCCGTCTTGACCCGGGTCGCCTCCGCCGCGGCGGCGAGTTCGGTCTCCCTGGCCTTGGCCTGCGCCGCCGAGATCCGCGCGTCACGCTCGGCCTCGGCCCGTGCCCGGATCTCGTACGCCCGGGCGTCCGCCGGCTTGCGGACGTCCGCCTGGAGCTGCTGCTCGCGGCGGTGCGCCTCCAGTTCGGCGACGCGTGTCTCCTGGACGACGACATCCTGCTGAGCGGCGGCCGCTGCGAGTGGGCCGGCCATCTGGGCCGTCGCCGCCGCCTTGTCCCGCTCGGCCTGGTAACCGGCCTGCTGGATCTCGCTGTCCCGGGTCGCCTCCGACATCCGGGCCGCGGCCTTCTGCTCGGCCTCGGTGGCGAGACGGTTCGCCTCCGCCTGCGCGATGCGCGCGTCCCGCTGCACGGCGGCGGCGTGCGGCATCGCGAGGTTCTTGATGTATCCGGTCGGGTCCTCGATCTCGTGGATCTGCAGCGAGTCGACGATCAGACCGAGCTTCTCCATCTCCGTGCCGCAAGCGGCCCGGGTCTGACCGGTCAGCTTCTCCCGGTCGCGGATCATGTCCTCGACGGTCAACCCGCCGACGATGGACCGCAGATGACCGGCGAACACGTTGTGCACCCGCTCGGCCATCATCTTCTGCTGGTCGAGGAAACGACGCCCCGCGTTGGCGATCGACACGAAGTCGTCGCCCACCTTGAAGATGACCACGCCCCGCACCTTCAGCGGAATGCCCTGGGTGGTCACGCAGTCCACGTGCAGCTCGGTCTCGTTGAGGTCGAGCGAGATCTTCCGCACCGCCTGCACACCGGGGAGTACCAGCGTGCCGCGCCCCGTCACGATGCGGAATCCCATGCCTTCCTCGAGACCTTCGGTCCGATGCTTCGAACCGGAGATGATCAGCGCTTCGTTGGGCTCCGCGACACGCCACATGAGCTTGAAGACCACAACGATGAAGACCAGTGCGAGGACAACCGCCCCCGCCACGACGCCGACAACCATCGGCATACGCCCCCTTTTGATGGTGCCCTTTCGGCACCGAACGAACGGGAGTGTGCTCCTCGCCGACACGGGAATACAGAGGTGCGCGAATCCTTGTTGCGTTCTTGACGCATACGGTTCTCACCTGGGACGAGAGCAGCTCAACTGTCGTACGGAAGAAGCGAGTTCGCTGACCGTTCGGGCGCCGTTCGACAGACTCCGCGGGGTCACCGGTGCCGCCGCGGGCCGCAGCGGAGCGCTCTCAGCCGTCGTACGCGGCCGAGACGTACACCGTGCGCGGCGGCAGGTACTCCACCACCATCACCACCGTGCCCCGCTCGATACGGTCCTGCGGCGCGGCCGGGTACGCGAGGAAGTGCTCGGCGCCGCCGCGCACCTTGACGATCACCTCGCCGACGAGCCCGGGTCCGACCGTGCCGGTGACCCGTCCCATCAAACCGACCATCGAGGCATCGTCCATGGGCACAGGGTAGAGCCGGAACTCGCCTATGCGGCCGGGGAGTCCGCGACGGCTTCGTACGGAGGCCACGATTCGTGCCAGCGCAGGTCCGCCTCCAGTTGCGCGGCCAGCGACACCAGCAGTGGCTCGCTGTCCGCCGGGCCGAGCAACTGCGCGCCGACCGGGAGGCCTTCGCCGACGAAGCCCGCGGGGACGTTGACGCCGGGCCAGCCGAGGATGTTCCACGGCCAGGCGTAGGGACAGGCCGCGATCATGGCGCGGTCGGTGCGCAGACCGCTCAGTCCGAGCATCGCGCCGACGGGCGGCGGGGGAGCGGCGGTCGTCGGCGCGAGCACCACGTCGTAGGTGTCGAACAGCGCGCCGACGCGCCGTTGCAGCGTGGCCTCGGCCCGGCGGGCCGCCCGCAGCGGCGCGCCGCCGAGCAGCCGGCCGAGGCGTGCCGCGCCGTGGGTGCGCCGGTCGAGCAGCTCGGGGAACGGCACGTCGCGCACGTGTTCCGCGATGCCGGCCGTGGCGCGCGGGATGAAGGTGAGCCCGATCTGCCCGTAGCGCGGATCGGCCTCCTCCACCGTGTGCCCGAGCGCGGCGAGCCGCTCCGCGAGGGCGAGGACCTTCGCCCGTACGGCGGGGTCGAGCCGCGCGGGCAGCGCGGTGAAGGGCGGTTTCAGGGACAGCGCGATACGCAGCCGGCCCGGGTCGCGGCCCACGGCGTCGTGGACGCGCAGCGCGGCGGGCCGGTGCAGATCGCCCGCGTGGCTGCCGCTCGCCGCGTCCAGCAGCAGGGCCGCGTCCGCGACCGTGCGGGCGAGCGTGCCGTTGACCGTGATGCCGTGGAAGGACTCCGGGCGCGGCCAGGTCGAGATCCGGCCGCGCTGCGGTTTGATGCCGACCAGATGGGTCCAGGCTGCCGGGATGCGCACGGAGCCCGCCCCGTCCGAGCCCAGCGCCGCGGGCACCAGGCCGGCGGCCACGGCGGCCGCGGAGCCCCCGGACGAGCCGCCCGGAGTGTGCCCGTGGTGCCAGGGATTGCGGGTCGCGCCGAAGGCGGGGCCCTCGGTGAACGGCCACTGGCCCAGCTCGCAGGTGTTGGTCTTGCCGACCACGACGGCCCCGGCCAGACGCAGCCGGCGGACCGCCTCGCCGTCCTCGGACACCGGCGGGAACTCCCCCGGGCAGCCGAACGCGGTCGGCTGGCCCGCCACGTCCATGTCGTCCTTGACCGCGACCGGCACTCCGAGCAGCGGCCTCCGCCCGCCCGCGGCGAGCTCCGCGTCCGCCGCGTCGGCCTCCGCGAGCGCGGTCTCGGCGCGCACCAGCCGGAAGGCGTTCACCGTGGACCGGGCCGCCTCGATCCGGGCGAGCGCCCGCTCGACCAGCTCGCGCGAACTCACCTCGCCCGCGGCCAGCGCACGTGCGCTCTCCGTCAGTCCTGGGGCACGGTCGGGAGTCATCCCGGTCACCTCCGAAGCGATCGTCTACCGAACGGTAACCTCTGGGTCGGCGCGGCGGTACTGGGCAGTCAACCTCCTTTACGGAGGCGGGAGTTCCGTAAAATGGGGGGGCGATCGGGTGCCCCGGCGCGAGGCGGTGTCCGGGCCCTCTGCAAGGATGCGTCGCGTCATGGTGCAGATACCGAAGCAGCCCGCCGTCCAGCCGGCGCCCGCACGACGACCCGTACCGACCAGTGCCGACGTGGCACGCCTCGCCGGTGTCTCGCGCGCGACCGTCTCGTACGTCCTGAACAACACCAGCGCCGTCCGGATCAGCGACCCCACCCGGCGCCGGGTCCGCGAGGCCGCGGAGGAACTCGGGTACGTTCCGCACGCGGCCGCCCGCAGTCTGCGCGCCGGACACAGCCGCATGGTCCTGATGCCCGCCCCGACCGCCCCCGTGGGCCCGCTCTACCACCAGTTCTTCGCCGAACTCCAGTCCGCGCTCGGCCGGCTCGACTACACCGTCGTGCAGTACGGCAGCGTCGGGCTGCACGGCGACGAGGCCGCCCGCGCCTGGGCCGAGCTGCGCCCGGTCGCCGTCCTGGTGCCCGGCAGCGGCCTGGGCCCGCCGGGTGTGGCGGTCCTCAAGCGGGCCGGAGCCCGCGCCGTGGTCACCCTGGGCCCCGAACGGGTCGAGGGAGCCCACGCCCTGCTCATGAACCACGACCGGGTCGGCCACTGTGCGGGTGTCCATCTGCTGTCCGGCGGCCGCCGCCGCATCGGCGTCGTGATGCCCGAGGAGAGCGGCCTGGAGATCTTCTCCAGGCCCCGCCTCGACGGTGTCCGGCGGGCCGTGAGCGGCACGGAGGCGACGGTCACCGAGCTGCCGCTGGCCTACGAGGAGGAGGCCGCTGCCCGCCTCGCGGCGCGCTGGCGTTCCCTCGGCCTCGACGCCGTCTTCGGGTACAACGACGAGTACGCGATGCTCCTCATGCGCGCCCTTCAGGACGAGGGCGTCGCCGTGCCGGACGAGACCGCCGTCGTCGGCGCCGACGACCTCATGCTCGGCCGGCTGCTCCGGCCCCGGCTGAGCACCGTGCACCTCGACCTGCCCTCCGGCCGCGACCTCGCCGAACTGGTCGACCGCGCGGTCCGCGAACCGGGCGCCGAACCGGAGACGCACGAGGTGCTGGGCGCACGAGTGGTGCACCGCGCGTCGAGCTGAGAGAGGCTGGTGCCGCAGCAGGCAGGTCCGCCGTCTCGTGGCACCGAGCCTGTTCGCCCGGGCCCGTGCGCGACGGGGCCGGTCCCCGCGCCGGAGCCCGGCCCCGGCGGCATCGGACACCGGAGGCGCGTCATGCGGACCACGGTCGGCGTCATCGGCGCGGGCCCGGCGGGACTTCTGCTGGCCCGGCTGCTGCACCGGACGGGGATCGACTGTGTCGTCCTGGAGAGCAGGACGCGCGCGTACGTCGAGCGGCGCCAGCGGGCCGGCATGCTGGAGCAGGGCACGGTCGACGCCCTGCGCGCGTGCGGAGCGGGCGAGCGGCTGGACGCCGAGGGTCTGGTCCACCACGGGATCGAGCTGCGCTTCGAGGGCGAGCGCCATCACCTCGACTTCCCCGGGCTCACGGGCGGCCGGACCGTCACGATCTACGCCCAGACGGAGATCGTGAAGGATCTTGTCGCTCTCCAGCTCGTGGACGGGCCACCCCTGTTGTTCGAGGCGGAGGCGCTCGCCGTGGAGGGGCCGGAGAGCGCCTCGCCCGTCGTGCGGTTCGTGCGGGAGGGGCGCGAGCGGACGCTGCGCTGCGACTGGGTGGTGGGCTGCGACGGCGGCCACGGCGTCGCGCGCGCCGCGTTCCCGGCCGGTACGGGCCGCACGTACGCGCACGACTACCCGTACTCCTGGCTCGGCATCCTCGCCGATGTGCCGCCCTCCTGCGAGGAGTTGGTCTACGCCCGGGGCGCCACCGGCTTCGCCCTGCACAGCATGCGCTCCCCGTCGGTGTCCCGGCTGTACCTCCAGGTCCCGAACGGGACCGACGCCGACGACTGGCCCGACGAGCGCGTCTGGGACGAACTGGCCGCGCGCTTCGCGGTCGACAGGGACTGGCGGCTCGAACGTGGTCCCGTCACCGCCAAGTCGGTCACTCCCATGCGCAGTTGGGTCCACGAGCCGATGCGCCACGGACGGCTGTTCCTGGCCGGGGACGCCGCCCACATCGTGCCGCCGACCGGCGCCAAGGGGCTCAACCTCGCGGTGGCGGACGTACGGGTCCTGGCGCGCGCGTTCGCCGCGCTGCACCGCACGGGATCGACGGAACTCCTGGACCGGTACTCGCAGATAGCTCTCGAACGTGTGTGGCAGGCCACGCGCTTCTCGTACGACATGACTACGATGTTGCACGCTCAACCAAATGGGGATGCCTTCGACGACCGGATGCAGCTCGCGCGACTGCGCCGGATCACGGCATCCCGTTCCGCCGCCGCCGAACTGGCCGCGAACTACACGGGACTTCCGCTCGGCCCGAGCCGTACGGGCCCGCCGAGTCCCGCCGGTGATCAGTGAACGATCGGAGAGCCGATATGCCCCTGCTCGACCCCACGACCTGGCAGTCCCGCCCGCTCTCGGGCGATGAGCACACCGTCACCGAACCCGCCACCGGCGAGAGCCTCGCCGCCGTCACGCTCGCCGGCGCCGAGGACGTCGCGACGGCCGCGCGGACCGCCCGCGCCGCCCAGACCGAGTGGGCCAGGGCCCCGCACTTCGTCCGCGCCGCCGTCCTGCGCCGTGCGGGCGACCTCTTCGCGGCGCACGCCGACGAGCTGCGCGACTGGATCGTGCGGGAGTCCGGCTCCATCCCGGGCAAGGCGGACTTCGAGCTGCACGTCGCCGCCCAGGAGTGCTACGAGGCGGCCGCACTCGCCTCGCGCCCGACGGGCCAGATCCTGCCCTCGGAGGCGCCGCGCCTGTCGTACACGCGCCGCGTCCCGGCAGGCGTCGTGGGCGTGATCGCGCCCTTCAACGCACCGCTGATCCTCTCGATCCGCTCGGTGGCTCCGGCGCTCGCGCTCGGCAACGGCGTCGTCCTGAAGCCGGACCCGCGCACGGCCGTGTGCGGCGGCCTCGCGCTCGGAGCCGTCTTCGCCGAGGCGGGGCTGCCGGACGGGCTGCTCCAGGTCCTTCCCGGCGGCCCCGAGACCGGCCGTGCCCTGGTCGCCGACCCCCTGGTCCCGGTCATCTCCTTCACCGGCTCGACCGCCGCGGGACGCGCGGTCGGTGAGGCGGCGGGACGTCATCTCAAGCGCGCGCACCTGGAGTTGGGCGGGAACTCCGCCCTGGTCGTCCTGGCGGACGCCGACATCGAAGCGGTCATCTCCACGGCGGCCTGGGGCTCGTTCTTCCACCAGGGCCAGATCTGCATGACGACCGGCCGCCACCTGGTCCACGCCTCGCTCTACGAGGAGTACGTCGAACGGCTCGCCGCGAAGGCCGACTCGCTGGCCGTCGGCGACCCGCACCGCGAACAGGTCCACCTCGGACCGATCATCGACGACGCCCAACTCGCCAAGATCCACGGCCTGGTGGAGTCCAGTACGGCGAACGGCGCGAAGCTCGCGGCGGGCGGCACGTACGACCGGCTCTTCTACCGGCCCACCGTGCTCGCCGGAGTCGACGACACGACCCCGGCATACGCGGAGGAGGTCTTCGGCCCGGTCGCGCCGGTCCGCTCCTTCACCACCCTCGACGAGGCGGCGGCCCTGGCCTCCGCCGGACCGTACGGCCTCTCCCTGGGCATCGTCACCCGGGACACCGCACGCGGCCTGGACCTCGCCGAGCGCATCCCGACGGGCATCGCCCACATCAACGACCAGACCGTCAACGACGAGGCCGTCGCGCCCTTCGGCGGAACCGCCGCCTCCGGCACCGGCGCCCGCTTCGGCGGCGAGGCCAACCTGGACGCCTTCACCGACCTGCGATGGACGACGGTGCGCGGGGACGTGGCGGGTTATCCCTTCTAGGGCCGAGGAGACCGAGGGGGCTGCGGCCGGGCGCACGCACCCGGTCCCGGCCATCGCACCCGGTCCCCGGCCCACCGGGGGCCTGCCTACTCGGTGTCCCCGGCCTGCCCGGCGTTCTCGGCCTGCTGGGCAGCGACCGACCTGCGCACCTCGTCCATGTCCATCTTCCGGGCCCACCCGATGGCGTCGTCCAGGGCCGGGGCGGGCAGCGCCCCGGGCCGGGCGAAGATGGCGACCTGGTCGCGCACGATCATCAGGGTCGGGATGGACTGGATGTCGAACGCGGCCGCGAGCTCCGGCTGCGCCTCCGTGTCGACCTTGGCGAAGACCAGGTCGGGGTTGGCCTCGGCGGCCTTCTCGTAGACCGGGGCGAACTGACGGCACGGCCCGCACCACTCGGCCCAGAAGTCGATCAGGACGAACCCGTTGTCCGTGACCGTCTGGTCGAAGTTCTCCTTGGTGAGCTCAACGGTGCTGCTCATTCCATTTCCCTCTTCCTCACGTCCGGGTCATGCCGGTCAGCACAACGCAACCCACCTGGGGCCTATTCCGGGGCCGTACCCGTGTGGCCACGGCGCACACCAGCAACCAGACTGGCCCCATGACGGAAACGGAATCCATCGCGTACGACGTCGTGGTGCTCGGTGCCGGACCCGTGGGGGAGAACGTCGCCGACCGCGCACGCGCAGCCGGCCTCTCCACCGCGGTCGTGGAGAGCGAACTGGTCGGCGGCGAGTGCTCGTACTGGGCGTGCATGCCCAGCAAGGCCCTCCTGCGCCCGGTGATCGCCCGCGCGGACGCCCGCCGCGTACCCGGCCTCGCCGCCGCCGTACAAGGCCCCCTCGACGCCTCCGCGGTGCTCGCCCACCGCGACTGGTTCACCTCCGACTGGAAGGACGACGGCCAGCTCTCCTGGCTGGACGGCATCGGAGCCGACTTCCACCGCGGACACGGCCGGCTCGCCGGACCGCGTACCGTGACGGTCGACGGACCCGACGGCGAACGCCGTGTGCTGACCGCCCGCCACGCGGTCGCGGTCTGCACCGGCACCCGCGCCCAGCTCCCCGACCTGCCGGGCCTAGCCCAGGTCAAACCATGGACGAGCCGCGAGGCCACCAGCGCGCACGCCGTGCCCGGACGGCTGATCGTGGTGGGCGGCGGTGTCGTCGCCGCCGAGATGGCCACGGCCTGGCAGGCGCTCGGCTCCCAGGTCACCCTTCTGGTCCGCGGCAAGGGCCTGCTGCCCCGCATGGAGCCCTTCGCCGGGGAACTGGTCGCCGAGGCACTGACCGAGGCGGGCGCGGACGTGCGCACCGGTACCTCGGTGACCGCCGTCTCGCGCGAGGGTTCGACGGTGGTCGCCCTCACGGACACCGGCGACCGCATCGAGGCCGACGAGATCCTCTTCGCGACCGGCCGCGCGCCCCGCACCGACGACATCGGCCTCGACACCGTCGGCCTGGAGCCGGGTGAATGGATCGAGGTCGACGACAGTCTCCGGGTCATCGGCAGCGCATGGCTGTACGCGGTCGGCGACGTCAACCACCGCGCGCTGCTCACCCATCAGGGCAAGTACCAGGCCCGGATCGCGGGTGCCGCCATCGCCGCCCGTGCCGCGGGAGTGCCCCTGCTGGAGACGGACCCCTGGGGCGCGCACTCCGCCACCGCCGACCACGCGTCCGTCCCGCAGTGCGTCTTCACCGACCCGGAGGCCGCGGCCGTGGGCCTCTCCCTGGCCGAGGCGGAGCAGGCCGGTCACCGGGTCCGGGCCGTGGACGTCGACATGGCCTCGGTGGCCGGTGCCGGACTGTACGCGGACGGCTACCGGGGCAGGGCCCGCATGGTCGTCGACCTCGACCGCGAGATCGTCCTCGGTCTCACCCTGGTCGGCCCCGGCGTCGGCGAACTCATCCACTCCGCGACCATCGCCGTCGTCGGCCAGGTCCCGGTCGAGCGCCTGTGGCACGCCGTCCCGTCCTACCCGACGGTCAGCGAGGTCTGGCTGAGGCTCCTGGAGGCGTACCGGGACGCGTGAGCCGGGCGTGGCACACGGGCGGCCGCGCCGTGCGGCGTGCCGCCCGTGTGCCGCCGTACGGCCGGCGCGTCAGGCCAGGGACACCAGTTCCCGGTACTCCTCGCTCCACAGGTCCTCGTTCGCGTCCGGGAGCAGCAGCACCCGGTCCGGGCGCAGGGCGTCGATGGCTCCCTCGTCGTGGGTGACCATGACGAGCGCGCCCGGACACGTGGCCACCGCCGCCAGGACCTCGGCGCGGGAGGCGGGGTCCAGGTTGTTGGTGGGCTCGTCCAGGAGGAGCACGTTCGCGCCCGAGTGGACGAGCCCCGCCAGGGCGAGCCTGGTCTTCTCTCCGCCGGAGAGGACACCGACCCGCTTGCCGGCGTCGTCGCCCGTGAACAGGAACGAGCCGAGCACCCCCCGTACCTCCCCGTCGCCGAGGTGCGGCGCGGCGGCGGCGAGATGGTCCCGGACCGTTCCGGCGGGGTCCAGCGTGTCGTGCTCCTGCGCGAAGTAGCCGAGACGCAGCCCGTGTCCGCGTACAACCCGTCCGCTGTCCGGGCTCTCGTGCCCGGCGAGCAGCCGCAGCAGTGTGGTCTTGCCCGAGCCGTTCGGGCCGAGGATCACCAGCCGGCTGCCCCGGTCGACGGCGAGGTCGACGCCGTCGAGGACGCGCAGATCGCCGTACGACTTGGTCAGCGCGACCGCGCCGAGTGGCACGCGTCCGCACGGGGCCGGTTCGGGCAGCCGGATCCTGGCGACCTTCTCCGCCCGCCGGACCGGTTCCAGTCCGGCGAGCAGGCGGTCGGCGCGGCGGTCCATGTTCCTGGCGGCCACGGCCGTCGCCACGTGCGCGCGCATCTTGTCGGCCTGCGCGTGCAGCGCCGCCGCCTTGCGTTCGGCGTTGGCGCGCTCCCGGGTCCGGCGTCGCTCGTCGGCGTCGCGCCGGGTGAGGTAGGTCGCCCAGCCGGTGTTGTGGACGTCGAGCGTGGCGCGGTGCGGGTCCAGGTGGAAGACGCGGTTGACCACGTCGGCCAGCAGGGAGGTGTCGTGACTGATGAGAACGAGCCCTGTCTGACGGCTCGCCAGGAACCCGCGCAGCCAGGCGATCGAGTCGGCGTCCAGATGGTTCGTCGGCTCGTCGAGGAGCAGGGTGCCGTCGTCCGCGAACAGGATGCGGGCGAGTTCGACCCGTCGTCGCTGCCCGCCGGACAGGGTGCCGATGGGCTGGTCCATCACCCGGGCCGGCAGACCGAGTCCGGCGGCGACCCGGGCCGCCTCGGCCTCGGCCGCGTACCCGCCGCGCGCCTGGAACTCGGCCTCGGCGCGCGCGTAGGCGTTCATCGCACGGTCGGATCCGTCGGCCATCGCGGTCTCGGCCGCCCGCAGGGCTCGTACGGCACGGTCGAGGCCCCGGGCCGACAGGATCCGCGCGGTCACCGTGACCGCGGGGTCCGCCGCGGCCGGGTCCTGGGCGAGGTGACCGACCGCCCCGGTACGGGAGACGGAACCGGCGGCGGGACGCCGCAGCCCCGCGAGGGTGCTCAGGAGGGTGGTCTTGCCGGAACCGTTACGGCCGACCAGGCCGATGCGGTCGCCGGGGGAGACGGTGAAGGAGATGCCGGAAAGCAGCAGACGCGCGCCGACGCGCACATCGACACCGCGAACGGTGATCATGGGAAAACGCTCCAGAAGTCAATCGGCTCAAGGACACACGGGTGGCGTGGAAGCGGGTCCTGGAGCTAAGAGACGCGGGGCGTAGACATGCCCGCAGGCTAGCCGAGCCGGAACCGGGGCGCCTGCGATTTTCCGCCGGGAGGCCCGGCGCGGCACCGATGGGGGCGGTGCGGTGCGGTGGCGAGCGTCTGGCGGGGGAATCCGGCCGTCAGCTCGGCAGATGAAGCGACGGTCTGATGGTGACGTCCGAAGCCGGACGTGGAGCCGATGGCTGGGCCCGGACCCCGCGGACCGGCCGTGATGCCCGGAGCCGCCGGGGCCGGGCCGGCATCAGTCCGGCAGGGTGAAGCCCAGAACGTCGGCCGCCCGCTCCGGCGTCGGCTGGGACCAGAGTTCCGCCGCCGCCTGGTTCGAGGACAGCGAGCGCAGCTCCGCGCGGTCGAGGTAGAGCGTGCCGTCCAAGTGGTCCGTCTCGTGCTGGACGATGCGTGCGGGCCAGCCGCCGAACACCTCGTCGACCGCTCGCCCGTGTTCGTCGAGCGCCGTCAGCCGCACCTCGGTGTGCCGGGCCACCACGGCCTGCCAGCCCGGCACGCTCAGACAGCCCTCGAAGAACGCCGCCCGGCCCGGACCGATCCCCTCGTACGTGGGATTGACCAGCACCCGGAACGGCTGCGGCTCCCGCCCGCGGACGAGGCGCACCTCGTCCGAGACCGGCGCCGGGTCCTCGATGACGGCGATCCGCAGCGGCACGCCGACCTGCGGCGCGGCGAGACCGACCCCCGGCGCCGCGTGCATCGTTGCGCGCAGGGCGGCCACGAACCGGGCCAGCAGCGCCGGGTCAAGCTGCCCGTCGAACGGCTCCGTGCCCCGGCGCAATACGGGGTCACCGGCCGCGACGATCGGCAACGGACCCTCGTGGCCGAGGAGTTCCTCGACCATGTCGCTCAGGGTGATGCGCGGGGCGCTGCGGTCTCGTTCGGATGCCATCGCGCCAGGATGCCAAGCCGGACCGAGGTGATCGAGGCGGCACGGGGGGAGCCCCGCGACTTTCCTCGTGTGGCTCCGGTCACGTGCCGGCCCGGCTGCTCGCCCGAGCGCTCGTCCGTCCTCCCGCGCGGCACGCGGAAGGGCGTGCCGTCCCGGCCGTCCGCCCGCACGGCACGCGGGAAGGCCGGTCACCGAGGCGACCGGCCTTCCCACGTGGAACCCCGCACCCGCGACCGCCGGGCCGGATCGGATCCGGATCCGATCCGGATCCGATCCGGATCAGGCTTGTCCGAAGTCGCCTCCGAGCGCGGACGCGATCCGCAGGTGCGACGCGGCCTCGTCGGGGCGGCCGAGGCGCTGGAGTGTGCGCCCCAGCATCAGCCGGGCGTAGTGCTCGACCGGATCGAGCTCCACGAGGGTGCGCAACTCGGCTTCGGCGCGGCGCAGTTGGGCCGAGTGGTAGTAGGAACGCGCCAGCAGCAGCCGGGGTCCTGTCTGCTCCGGCACCTCCTCGACCAGTCCGTCCAGCACGCGTGCCGCCGCGGAGTAGTCCTTGGCCTCGAAGAACATCCGCGCCCGCTCCCAGCGCTCCGCGGCCGTCCCGTGGTCGTAGTACGTCGTGTCCACCACTGACCTCCTTCGACGGGCCACAACCGTGCCAGTTGGTTGAATATTCCACGAGCTTGTGGGGGTCCGAGGTGGCGGCTCCGGGATTCCCGGCAGTGGTCCGGCCGTTACGCGTCGGCGAGTTCCGCGTTGGCCCGCTCCGTCACGAGGGCCAGTACACGCCCGGCGGTGGCCAGGTCCTCGGCCGGGATACCGGCGTACACCCGGGCCGCGATGGCGTCGCCCGCGCTGCGGATCGACGCGAACAGCTCCCGGCCGCCGTCCGTCAGGGACACCTGTCCGGGCGCCTGCTCCTCCAAGAGCCCCAGTGCCGTCAGTTCCTCGACGGTCCGCCGGGCCGCCGACTCCTCGATCTTCAGGCCGCCGGTGAGCCGGTCCACGACCCGCGCCCGCTCGACGGTCCCGCCGTTGTCGGACGCGGCCCGCAGGGCCACCGACTGCTCGAAGGTGGTGCCGCTGCGGGTCAGTACCCGCTCCAGGGCGGCCCGGCCCGCGTAGTGGGCGAGGCCGATGACCTGGCCGTTGACAGGGGGAACAGAGGTGGTCATGACTACTCCTCGGGTGAGAACTCTTCGGAGAACGGTGGAGCCACGCCGGAACGCGGCCCGGCTCCGGTGTGCGGATCGAGCGGTACGTCGAGCAGGGCGGCCAGCTCGCGGCTGAACGCCCGCGTGCGTTCGCCGCCGAGGCCGCCCAGTGGTTCGAGAAGCTGCTCCAGAAGGCCCTGGACCACGGTGATGGCGTGGAGGGCGATCTCGCGCCCGTCGTCGGTGAGGGTCAGCCGTACCGCCCGGGGGTCCGCCGGATCCCGGGTGCGGTCGAGTCGGCCGGCCGTCTCCAGGGCGCGGGCCAGCTTCGAGACGTAGAGCGGTTCGAGTCCGGTGTGGTCGGCGAGCTCGCGCTGACTGGGCCGCCGCCCGCCCCGGTTGAGGCTGTACAGCGACGCGATCAGCGAGTACTGCGCGTGCGTCAGGCCCAGCGGGCCCACCGCCCGGTCCACGGCGACGCGCCACTTCATCGACAGGCGCCAGACGAGGAAACCGGGGGTCGCGTTCTCGGAGACCGACTTCGCTGTACTCATGCAAGAAACAGTACATGGCTATTATGTCCATGGCTACTATATGTACGAACCTCGTCTTCGACCCCCGAACGGCCCGGTCGTGGCGTACGGACCCGGTGGCCGGACTCCCGGGGCGCCGCGCCGGTTCTGAGCCAAGTGCCCCTCGATGGGCGTATCGATGGCCTGACGAGCGGCCCCCGACGGGTCTAGGTTGTGGGCCATGAGCAATCTTGATCGGGAGGCGGTTCCCGCCGCCTGCGGCGGCCGCGGGTTTGTGGTGGCCGAGCCGGTGCGCGAACTCCTCAGCCCCCGCCGGGTCAAGCTCGGCGAGTCGACCGAGGTCCGCCGTCTGCTGCCCAATCTGGGTCGGCGCATGGTCGGCGCGTGGTGCTTCGTCGATCACTACGGGCCCGACGACATCGCCGACGAGCCCGGCATGCAGGTCCCGCCGCACCCGCACATGGGCCTGCAGACCGTCAGCTGGCTGCACGAGGGCGAGGTGCTGCACCGCGACTCCACGGGCAGCCTCCAGACGATCCGCCCGCGCGAACTCGGCCTCATGACCTCGGGCCGCGCCATCAGCCATTCCGAGGAGAGCCCCCGCGCGCACTCCCGTCTGCTGCACGGCGCGCAGCTCTGGGTCGCACTGCCGGACAGCCACCGCCACACCGACCCGCACTTCGAGCACCACGCCGAGCTGCCCGTCGTCACCGCCCCCGGCCTGCGGGCCACACTCCTGCTGGGCACGCTCGACGGCACGGCCTCGCCCGGTACGACGTACACGCCGATCGTCGGCGCCGACCTGGCCCTCGCGAGCGGCGCGGACGTCCGCCTGCCGCTGGAGCCCGACTTCGAGTACGCCGTCCTCGTGATGTCCGGCGAGGCCCGGGTCGACGGCGTGCCGGTGGTCCCGGGCTCCATGCTCTACCTCGGCTGCGGCCGTACGGAACTTCCGCTGCGCGCCACGACGGACGCGGGCCTCATGCTCCTGGGCGGCGAGCCGTTCGAGGAGGAGCTGATCATGTGGTGGAACTTCATCGGGCGCACCCAGGCCGACATCGAACAGGCCCGCGAGGACTGGGCCAAGGGTGCACGCTTCGGTGAGGTGAAGGGGTACGACGGCGCGCCGCTGTCCGCCCCGGAACTTCCCCCGGTCGCGCTGAAGCCACGGGGGCGCGTGCGCTGAGCCGCGATGGTACGACCACGGCGCGGATCGCCGACGCTCGCGGCACCTCTCATCTCGCCGATATCCTCCGCCCGCCCGGTCTCCGGGCGGGCGGAAGCGTTCGGCAGGTGCATGGATTCGTCAGATCCACGGAGTCGTCGGACTCGCGGAGCCGTCAGATCCGCGGATTCGTCAGTCCTTGATCTCGCAGATGGGGGCGCCGGAGGTGACGGAGGCGCCGACCTGTGCGCTGAGGCCCTTGACGGTGCCGGAGCGGTGCGCGTTCAGGGGCTGTTCCATCTTCATGGCTTCCAGGACGACGATCAGGTCGCCTTCCTTGACCTCCTGGCCCTCCTCGACGGCCACCTTGACGATGGTGCCCTGCATCGGGGAGGCGAGGGTGTCGCCGGAGGCGGCCGGGCCGGACTTCTTGGCGGCCCGGCGCTTGGGCTTGGCGCCGGCGGCCAGACCGGTGCGGGCCAGCGACATGCCCAGCGAGACGGGCAGCGAGACCTCCAGGCGCTTGCCGCCGACCTCGACGACCACCGTCTCGCGGCCGGGCTCGTCGTCGCTCTCGGTGTCGGCCGGGGCGGTGAACGGCTTGATCTCGTTGACGAACTCGGTCTCGATCCACCGGGTGTGGACGGTGAACGGGTCGCTGGAGCCGGTCAGCTCGGGGGCGAAGGCGGGGTCGGTGACCACCGCGCGGTGGAAGGGGATCGCGGTCGCCATGCCCTCGATCTGGAACTCGGCCAGCGCGCGGGCGGCCCGCTGCAGGGCCTGCTTGCGGGTGGCGCCGGTGACGATCAGCTTGGCGAGCAGTGAGTCCCAGGCCGGGCCGATCACGGAGCCGGACTCCACGCCCGCGTCCAGACGCACCCCGGGGCCGGACGGCGCGGCGAAGGCGGTGACGGTGCCGGGGGCGGGCAGGAAGCCCCGGCCCGGGTCCTCGCCGTTGATACGGAACTCGATGGAGTGCCCGCGCAGTTCGGGATCGCCGTAGCCCAGTTCCTCGCCGTCGGCGATGCGGAACATCTCCCGGACCAGGTCGATGCCGGCGACCTCCTCGGTGACCGGGTGCTCGACCTGCAGACGGGTGTTGACCTCCAGGAAGGAGATCGTGCCGTCCATGCCGACCAGGAACTCCACCGTGCCGGCGCCGACGTAGCCGGCCTCCTTCAGGATCGCCTTGGACGACGCGTACAGCTCGGCCACCTGCGCATCCGACAGGAACGGCGCGGGGGCCTCCTCGACCAGCTTCTGGTGGCGGCGCTGCAGCGAACAGTCACGGGTGGAGACCACGACCACGTTGCCGTGACTGTCGGCCAGACACTGCGTCTCCACATGGCGGGGCTTGTCGAGGTAGCGCTCCACGAAGCACTCACCGCGCCCGAAGGCCGCGACCGCCTCACGCACCGCCGACTCGTACAGCTCCGGCACCTCCTGCAGCGTCCGGGCCACCTTCAGACCACGCCCGCCACCACCGAAGGCGGCCTTGATCGCGATCGGCAGACCGTGCTCCTCGGCGAACGCCACCACCTCCTCCGCACCCGCCACCGGGTCCGGGGTACCGGCCACCAGCGGCGCGCCCGCGCGCTGCGCGATGTGCCGGGCGGCGACCTTGTCACCCAGGTCCCGGATCGCCTGCGGCGGCGGGCCGATCCAGATCAGCCCGGCGTCGAGGACGGCCTGGGCGAAGTCCGCGTTCTCCGAGAGAAAGCCGTAACCCGGATGGACGGCATCCGCGCCCGAGTCCTTGGCGGCCTGCAGCACCTTGGCGAAGTCCAGGTAACTGGAGGCCGGAGTGTCACCGCCCAGCGCGAACGCCTCGTCCGCCGCACGGACATGCAGAGCGTCCCGGTCCGGTTCCGCATACACGGCAACGCTCGCGATCCCGGCATCCCGACATGCTCGGGCCACGCGGACAGCGATTTCGCCACGGTTGGCGATGAGGATCTTCCTCAGCATGCGGGCTCCAGGGTGTTCTGGTCGTGCTGATGCGGGGTGTTCATGGTGTCTCCGTTCGGATGATCAGCGATGACGCGCCGAGGCTCGCCAGCCGTCGGGTCCGGGGGGATGCGGAGTGCGCAGTCGATGCTCCGGTGAGGCCCAGCCGTCGGGGCGGCGGGCGACGGGGGCGGCGGCCGCCGGGCGGCTGACCGCCAGGGCCGCGACCAGGGCGGCCAGCTCCTCGGGCGAGGGAGCGCCGGCCTTGATCACCAGCCGCGGGCTCGATCCGGGTGTGGCCGCCGTGGCGGGGGCGCCGTCCACGGCGGAACTCGTCGTGGCCGTCACAGCGGGATGTTTCCGTGCTTCTTGGGGGGCAGTGATGCGCGTTTGGTGTGGAGCTGGCGCAGGCCGCGGACGAGGTGGGCGCGGGTCTGGGAGGGCATGATGACGGCGTCGATGTAGCCGCGTTCGGCCGCGGTGTAGGGGTTGAGGAGGGTGTCCTCGTATTCCTGGATGAGGCGGGCGCGGGTGGTGTCCTGGTCCTCGGCGGCGGCGATGGTGCGGCGGTGCAGGATGTTGACGGCGCCCTGGGCGCCCATGACGGCGATCTGGGCGGTGGGCCAGGCGAGGTTGAGGTCGGCGCCCAGGTGTTTGGAGCCCATGACGTCGTAGGCGCCGCCGAAGGCCTTGCGGGTGATGATGGTGATCAGCGGGACGGTGGCCTCGGCGTAGGCGTAGATCAGTTTGGCGCCGCGGCGGATGATGCCGGTGTGTTCCTGGTCGACGCCGGGCAGGAAGCCGGGCACGTCCACGAAGGTCAGCACGGGCACGTTGAAGGCGTCGCAGGTGCGCACGAAGCGGGCGGCCTTCTCGCTGGCGTCGATGTCCAGGCAGCCGGCGAACTGCATCGGCTGGTTGGCGACGATGCCCACCGGGTGGCCCTCGACGCGGCCGAAGCCGGTGAGGATGTTGGGGGCGAACAGTGCCTGGGTCTCGAAGAACTCGGCGTCGTCCAGGACGTGTTCGATGACGGTGTGCATGTCGTAGGGCTGGTTCGCGCTGTCCGGCACGATGGCATCGAGCTCGCGGTCCTCGTCGGTGAGGGCGAGGTCGGCCTCCTCGGGGAACACCGGGGGTTCGCTGAGGTTGTTGGACGGCAGGTAGGACAGCAGCTGCTTGACGTACTCGATGGCGTCTTTTTCGTCGCCGGCCATGTGGTGGGCCACGCCGGAGACGGCGTTGTGGGTGCGGGCGCCGCCCAGTTCCTCGAAGCCGACGTCCTCGCCGGTGACCGTCTTGATGACGTCGGGGCCGGTGATGAACATGTGCGAGGTCTGGTCGACCATGACGGTGAAGTCGGTGATGGCCGGGGAGTAGACCGCGCCGCCCGCGCAGGGGCCGACGACCAGGCTGATCTGCGGGATGACGCCGGAGGCGTGGGTGTTGCGGCGGAAGATCTCGCCGTACATGCCCAGCGCGCTGACGCCCTCCTGGATCCGGGCGCCGCCGGAGTCGTTGATGCCGATGACCGGGCAGCCGGTCTTGAGCGCGAAGTCCATCACCTTCATGATCTTCTGGCCGAAGACCTCGCCGAGCGCGCCGCCGAACACGGTGAAGTCCTGGGAGAACACCGCGACCGGCCGGCCGTCGACGGTGCCGTAGCCGGTGACCACACCGTCGCCGTAGGGGCGGTTGTGCTCCAGGCCGAAGTCGGTCGAGCGGTGCCGCGCGAACTCGTCGAACTCGACGAAGGAAGCGTCGTCCATCAGCAGTTCGATGCGCTCACGAGCCGTCAACTTGCCCTTGGCGTGCTGCTTCTCGACGGCGCGCTCCGAGCCGGCGTGCGTCGCTTCCTGGATGCGGCGCTGCAGATCCGCGAGCTTGCCCGCGGTGGTGTGGATGTCGATGTCGTTCATGACGCGTGATGTTTCCCGTTCGTCAGAAGGTTTCGAGGGGGACGTGGACACCCCAGGTGTCGCGCGGGCCGTGGGAGACCTCGCCGCCCGTGGCGCGCGGTTTCAGCGCGTCACGCATCGGCGGCAGGACGTTGCCGGTGTCCGCTCCGTCGGCGCCGAGTCGCCGTGGAGCGGCTGTACCGGCAGGTCGCCCGGCACGGGCCACGGAACTCACACTGCACCTCCTCGGTACTCAATCTCTGATCGACGGTACGCAGTACCATTCAGGAAGGCAAGTGGCCTCCGAAGGCCGAGACGGGGAAAGATGGGCGATCATGAGCAAGCCATCCGCGCGGTCCCGACTCGCAGACTCCGCCTTCGCGCTCTTCGACGAGCGCGGATACGAGCAGACGACCGTCGACGACATCGCCGAACGCGCCGGACTGGGACGCACGACGTTCTTCCGGCACTACCGGTCCAAGGAAGACGTGATCTTCCCCGACCACGACCGGCTCCTCGACCTGATCAGGGACAGGCTGGCGACCTCGAGTCACAGCACCGCCCTGGTCGCCGTCTCCGACGCGGTCCGCCTGGTTCTGCTGCACTACCTCGACGAAGGCGATCTCGCGCGCCGGCGGTACGTGCTCACCAGCAAGGTGGCCGCCCTCCGCGACCGCGAGATCGCCAGTGTGGCGCGCTACCAGCGGCTGTTCCGTGAGTTCATCGGGGACTGGATGGGCGACGAGGCCAAGTCGGCGTCACTCAGGGCCGAACTCATGTCGGCCGCGGTGGTCGCGGCCCACAACCACGTGCTCCGCCGCTGGCTCCGCGGGGAGACCACGGATCCGGTCGGCGAGGTGGACGAGGCGATGCGTGACGTGCTCGCGCTCTTCCCGACGGGCGGCTCGCCGACGGGCGGAGCCGGCACCACGGTCGTCGCCTTCCGCACCGGGCAGGACATCGACGCCCTGCTTCCCTCGCTGAGGCGACTTGTCGAGGGCGGCGCCGAATACTGAGAGCCGCCCTGTCGGGGGAGACGCGATGAGTCGCCGCGTGCCAGGTGCCTTGCGGTGGGGTCTGTCGCACGATCGGGTGACATCTTGACCTGCCCCACCGTTTGGGCTCCAGTCTCGGTGACTACTGATTCCCAATGAGGTTGTCAAGCTGGGTTGGTGACTTGCTGTGAGTGTGTCAGCCCAGTGGGATGGGGCTCTGTGGTGCGGTGATTTCGAAGGTTCGGCCGTCGCGTATGAGTGCCCACAGGACGTTCAGGCGACGGCGTGCGAGCGCGATGATGGCCTGTTTGTGGTTCTTCCCCTCGGCCTTCTTGCGTTCGTAGAAGGCCTTCGAGGTGGGGCAGCATCGGGCAGCGACCATAGAGGACATGTAGAAGACCCGCAGCAGCCGCCGGCAGTAACGCCGTGGCCGCCGCATGTTGCCGCTGATCCGCCCCGAGTCCTTCGGGACGGGGGCCAGGCCTGCGACGCCGGCGAGCCGGTCGGAGGTGCCGTAGATGCTCATGTCGCCGCCGGTGTGGGCGATGAACTCGGCGCCGAGGACGGGGCCGATGCCGGGCATGCTCAGGATGACCCCGGCGTGTGGGTGGTCGCGAAACCGGCCCTCGATCAGGGCGTCGGTCTCAGCGATCTCCTCATCGAGGGCCATCACCTCCCTGGCCAGCTTGGCCACCACGGCGGCGGCCAGCTTCTCCCCGGGAACGGCAGTGTGCTGGGCTTCGGCGGCCTCGACCGCGGTGGCCGCGACGAGGGTGAAGTTGCGGACCTTGCGGTTTTTCAGCCAGACCGCGAGCCGGTTCCTGCCGATCCGGCGCAGAGCGCCGGGAGTCTGGTAGCCGGTCAGCAGCACCAGAGATCCCTTGGAAGTGCTGTAGTCGAAGGCCCGCTCCAAGGCCGGGAAGTACTCCAGCATCTGGGCCCGCAGCCGGTTGATCGCCCTCGTGCGGTCGGCGGCCAGGTCCAGGCGGCGCGACGTGAGGATGCGCAGGTCGACGGCGATGTCGTCACCACGGTGCATGCTCTGGAGGTCCCGGCGCATGCGGGCCTGGTCCGCGATGACGAAGGCGTCCTTCGCGTCCGTCTTCCCGTCGCCCCGGTAGGACCCGGAGGCGTGGTGGACGGTGCGGCCAGGGATGTAGAGGACTCTCTGCCCGTTGTCGGTGAGCAGGGCGATCATCAGCGCGGCCCCGCCGGCGTTGAGGTCGATCGCCCAGGTCACTGGCTCGCCCTCACTCAACGCGAGAACATCTGCGATCAGCTGGAGCAGTGCGTTCTCGTCGTTGGCGACCCGCCTCGAGAGCCTCCGCTTCCCGCTGGTGTCGATCACCGTGCAGTGATGCTCGGCTTTGCCCGCGTCCGTTCCGGCCCACAGTTCGGGCACGGCCACCTCCGAAGTCGTTCCTGTACTGGTCCCAACAGACGACCTCGCCAACGTGTCCTTACCAAGCGATCTTCGCGCGCATCCCAATCAGTGGCCGAGTCGTCGCGGGGCACCGGGCGGCCAATCAGTAGAAGCCACACGTGCGGCATGACCTTGACAGCCACACCCAGTGCCCCAGGGCCTTCCGATCCTACGAGTGAGCGGAATCGACCCAACAACAACGTAAGGACCTTCAAAGCGTGGTGTCGTAGGGGCTGAGGTCTCCTGATCCCTGCGGTATGCCGACTGCATGAGGTACGCACAAGGGGGCGGGCTGACCGACGAACGGCGGTCCTTTCGCGAGAAGTTGCGCTTGGAGGCGGCCGAGCGGTTCAGACAGGGTGACGAGAACAACGTCATCGCTCACGACCTGCGGGTCAGCGTCCGGTCGGTACAGCGTTGGCGCAAGACCTGGTCGCGGGACGGCCTCAAAGGGTCCGGCATCGTTGTCGCTGCTCAGCGATGAACTGTTCGCCGTGCTGGAGCGTGAGCTGGCCAAGGGACCGGTGGCACACGGCTGGCCGGACCAGACCTGGACCCTGTCACGGATCAAGACGCTGATCGGGCGCCGCTTCCACAAGAGCTACACCGTGCAGGGAGTAGCCGCCCTGCTCAAGCGGCACGGCTGGACCTGCCAGGTTCCTGCCCGGCGTGCGATCGAGCGGGACGAGGACCTGGTGGCCGGCTGGGTGAAGGAGACCTGGCCCCAGGTGGAAGGACCGTGGCGGTGCTCGACGCCTGGCTCGTCTTCGAGGACGAAGCCGGATTCTCGATGACGCCGCCGACCACCCGCACCTGGTCCCGCCGCGGCCACACCCCCGTGGTCCGCGTCCGGGGCCGCTCGCGCCGCCGCTTATCGGTGGCCGCCCTGGCCTGCTACAAACCCGGCGAACGGCCCCGGCTGATCTACCGGACCTGCCCGGACGCCCGGCCCGACGGGCGCAAGAGCTTCTCCTGGAAGGACTACCGCGACCTGATCCAGACCGCGCACCAGCAGCTCGGCGGCCCGATCGTGCTGGTCTGGGACAACTTGAACACCCACCTGGCGGCCGGGATGCGCCGCTGCATCGCCGACCGCGACTGGCTCACCGTCTACCAACTCCCGCCCTATGCACCCGACCTCAACCCGGTCGAGGGCATCTGGTCCGTCCTGCGACGCACCACCGTGGCCAACCGTGTCTTCGCCGACCCTGAGGACCTGATCACCGCTGTCCGGCGCGGCTTACGCCAGCTCCAGTACCGCCACGACGTGCTCGACGGCTGCCTCACCGGCACCGGACTCCGGCACCAGCCACCATGACGACATCACGCATTCAAGGTCAATAGGACCGACACGCTCAGCCAGTAGCCTGCGACCGGCAGCTCTTCGACCTTGGAGGCTTCGTGGCTCATACCGCTCTCACCGCACCGGATCGGCTGTGGTCGGCCCAGGAGGTCTTGTTGCGTCCCAGCCCGGTGCCGGCGGCGGCCGGGGTCTACGGGTGGTACTTCGAACAAGCTCCCTGTGCAGACCTCGATGCCGGGAGCCTGCTCTACGTCGGTATAGCTCCGCGATACATGGCGAACCGGACCAGCACGCAGAACCTGCGCAAGCGCGTGCGGTATCACTACCGAGGCAACGCGGCCGGATCCACGCTTCGCCTCACGCTCGGTTGCCTACTCGGGATCGAGCTGCGTCGAGTGGGCAGGAGCGGGACGCGCATGACCTTCGGCAAGGCCGGGGAAGCCGCACTCAGTCAGTGGATGGCGGAGAACGCTCGAGTGTGCTGGATCGAGCACGACGAACCGTGGACCTTGGAGTCGGAGCTCATCTCTCAACTCGACCTGCCGCTGAACCTCGACCAGAACCGCCACAACGCGTTCCATGGCCGCCTCAAGGAACTGAGATCTCAAGCGCGGCAACGAGCCCGAGAGTTGGCCGTCAGCGCATAGACCGTCCGTCCGTCGGTCTGACATCACCAACTGACATCAACGACGGCGAACGATGGCGCACGGCGGTGGCTGTAGCCGGATCCGCGAGCGACCAGCAGGCCCCGTTCCGGCACGCCGAACCGCACCGCGATCGAACTTACAAGGCGGTGCTCACCAGGCTCCGGCGCCAGCGTGCCAAGTAGGGTCCAGGCGTGACTACTTCTCCTGAGCACGTCGACAACAGAGAAGACCTGGCAGCCTTCGTTCGTTCCCTGCATCGCAGCCATGGCGAGGACGGAAGCTCATGGGAGAACCCCGACCTTCCGAGCTTCCTGAAGGCATTGGCGGCATGGATCGACGACGCGGGCGGCTGGTACAGCAACACCGGCCGCGAGTTGCCGGCCAGCGGTGACTGGAGGTTCTTCGCACGGGCTTTGCGAGCGGCGACCATCTACGAGTAGTCCGGGCCGTGTCGAATACGTGTCGAAGCCGGGTGGCAAGCCCTCGTCGGCGCGGGTAATTGCCCAGTTCAGGGCCCGATTGCGGACGTACGGGCAAAGCGCCTTCTAAACACCCGCCCTGCTGGCAGTCGTGGCTACTTGGCAGTCATAACCCCGCCCGCTGCGGCATCCTTCCCACCCGCTCCACAGGGCAAGCCGGTCAAGATGCCACCCGATCGTGCGGCAGACCCGGTCTCCAAACGCAGGTCCAGGTACCTGCGTGTCAGTTCCTCGAGCTCATCGCTGTCAAGACGCGCCCCCGCGCTCACGGCATCGCGCATCATTCGCACTGCCCGACTGCATTCCTCAGCCGGGCGAACAACGGAGCGCGGCGCGAGAATCTCCAACTCATGGCGTGATCCGTAGCAGTGGGTGTAGGCCGACCGCGTCAGCCGGTACCGCTCGCCCGCATCAAGGCCGGGAGTGGCGGCAATGAGCGTTTTCCAACCTCATACTGATGCGTGGTGAAGGACGAGGACGGCCTTCACCACGTTGGTGATGCGGTTGGTGCTGCAGCGGAGCTTCCGCAGGAGGCGCCAGCCCTTGAGGGTGGCCATGGCCCGCTCGCCGAGGCAGCGGATCTTGGCGTGGGTGGTGTTGTGGCGGCGTTTCCATCGCTTGAGGCGGCGGCCCCGGAACGGGACTCGGACGGTTCCGCCGGCGCCTTGATACGCCTTGTCTGCCCAGCACTTGAGTCCGGCATCGGCGAGGGCTTCGATGATGCCGTGCTGTCGTGCGGCGGTCAGGTCGTGAGTCGAGCCGGGCAGCGCCGGTGAGGCCCAGAGCAGCCGTCCGAACGGATCAGTGAGGACCTGGACGTTCATGCCGTGGCGTTTGTGTTTCCCGGAGTAGTACGGGTGTCGGCGGCGATGCGGTCGATCGGGAGCAGGGTGCCGTCGAGGATGGCGAACGCCTTCGCCCGGATCGTCCTCATCGCCTCGGCCAGGGACGGGGCGAGGGCGGACAGGGCCTCGACGGCTTCACGTATGTAGCGGTAGACGGTCGCGATCCCGATGCCGAACCCGGCGGCGAGCTGGGCGTAGGTGTCACCGCATCGCAAGTGGGCCAGGGCGAGCAGGGCCTGACGTGCCGCGGGAAGGCGCCGCCAGCGTGTCCCGATCTCCTGCCGCCTGGCTGCGAGTTGCCCGGTCAGGAACCGCAAGGTGCGGCTGGACAGATCAATCGAGGACGGGTAGACAAGCACGCGAAGCTCCTGGCAGACACGGGTGATCTTGGTCGAGAACCCGTCTACCAGGAGCTTCGTCGTTGCGCAGGACCGTCCAACTCCCGGTCAGCAACGCCAGCTTGGAAAAGGCTCAATACCCACGCCTCCCTTCATGGTGGTAGCACGAACCTCAGCCGACGACAGTCAGCCACGATGGTGGGTGCGCTGACCGACCCGGCGCGCGTGTGTCTCGCTGCACCCCCGCTGGCTCAGCCACGCTATCTGTCCCGGCGACGAGAGCAAGCCATGCCAGCCAGCACGTATCGGGTGCACCCCTTGGCTCCCCTGGTGCGGCCGGTTACCTGGTCGGAGCGGATGCCGACCTGGTCAGCGAAGAGCGCCTCGCCGCCCTCGGCCTTCGCTCGCGCGCGGATCGTCGGCCACGTCTCCTCCCGTCCTCCCGCCAGACGCGGACCGCTTCGGCATCCTGCTCGACGGCCCGCTTGTCCGGCCGCTGGAACGTCAGGTCCCAGCGGCGCTGCGACAACTGCCGTGCGTCCCCCAACAGTTCACTCACGCAGGGAACAATTACCCCTTGTGCCGTTGGCGGTCCCGCGCTACTCTCCAGCTGTCAATTGGATCAATAGGGGGAAACTCATGCGGATGCCTCGTTTCGCGAAGCGTGCAGTAATGGCGGCGATAGCGACTGGGGGGATGGTGGTGTTTGCCGCGACTCCGGCGCAAGCAAGTGCAGATCTTACCGTCCATATTAAGCCATGCGATGTCTGCGCCACTGACGGGTACGGGTGGTTTAAGGCGGATCCGGACGGGAGTCTGCCCGGTGACGCGCTGAAAGCCTGCGACCTGAACGCCGATGGGTATGCCATAACGGCGTGGCTGTACAATCGAGACACCGGAAATCTCATTCGCTCCGTCAGCACTGCCGGTCACGCTTCTAACTATTGTACGACTTGGAAAACCGGTAACATTACGGAGCAAACCCCGGTCTGGCTCAAGGTCTGCACGACCGTGGGCTCGAGGGAAGTCCAATGTAACTCTGACAATGGGTGGGCTTGACGGCATTTTCGCCGCTGCGATCCGCCCGGGCACGTATTCACCCATTCGTTTAGCCTCGAAGTTTCGTGACGGTCCGCCGCCGGAGTCGGTGGACCGTTTTCGTGCTGCGGGCTGAGGCTGAGCAGAACGAGGACCCGAGTGTCGTCTCGGGAGGGCGCCGGGTTCCATAGCTCCGGGTGTTGAGGTGCTGGTGTAGGGGCCACCTTTGCTGGCGATATCTACAGCATCGGCAGGGTGATCGCTTGGGCTCTCACTGGGCAAGAGTCGAGGGCCAATCTGCCGTTGCTTCCCCCGGACCCCGGTCCTTGGCGCAACATAGTAAAGCGAACGACCAATCAAGAACCCATGCTGCGGCCTCAGAGCATTCTTGATCTAATGTCCCTGATAGCGGGAGAGTTTGCCGAGGAGTCGGTGGATCCGATAACCCATGCTACCTCGTTGATCGAGGCTGCAAATAAGGGCGACAAGAATGCTACTGACACCCTTCTTGCTCACCTCACGGATCACACTGAGGACTATGCCCTGTACGTCGAGGTGTTGATTCAACTTGACGCGAGCCAAGCCGGTCGAGCCCTGGCGCGGGACGTGCCTTAAGCTCACGTTATCCTACGTGCATTGGCTAGCCACGTTGATGGAGATGGCATTCGAAGAGTGCAGTTCAGCGAAGCCGCAGCAGTAGTGATGTGGCTCTGTGAGGTCGCCTCCTATGCTTCGAAGCGACGTCATTGGGATCTTCTTGAGGATGCTACAGATACCATGTGTATTTGGGATGCCGCGTGGGACCAGTGGTCCGCACAAAAGAAGGTCAGATCGTGGTTGGAGTCGCTGAGTGGGGAATCAGCAGTCGCTGTCGCTTCTGTATTGCGCCAGCACGGGGAGTTCGCGCGCCATTTCAGTGAGCCTTTTCCAAGCTGGCGTTGCTGACCGGGAGTTGGACGGTCCTGCGCAACGACGAAGCTCCTGGTAGACGGGTTCTCGACCAAGATCACCCGTGTCTGCCAGGAGCTTCGCGTGCTTGTCTACCCGTCCTCGATTGATCTGTCCAGCCGCACCTTGCGGTTCCTGACCGGGCAACTCGCAGCCAGGCGGCAGGAGATCGGGACACGCTGGCGGCGCCTTCCCGCGGCACGTCAGGCCCTGCTCGCCCTGGCCCACTTGCGATGCGGTGACACCTACGCCCAGCTCGCCGCCGGGTTCGGCATCGGGATCGCGACCGTCTACCGCTACATACGTGAAGCCGTCGAGGCCCTGTCCGCCCTCGCCCCGTCCCTGGCCGAGGCGATGAGGACGATCCGGGCGAAGGCGTTCGTCATCCTCGACGGCACCCTGCTCCCGATCGACCGCATCGCCGCCGACACCCGTACTACTCCGGGAAACACAAACGCCACGGCATGAACGTCCAGGTCCTCACTGATCCGTTCGGACGGCTGCTCTGGGCCTCACCGGCGCTGCCCGGCTCGACTCACGACCTGACCGCCGCACGACAGCACGGCATCATCGAAGCCCTCGCCGATGCCGGACTCAAGTGCTGGGCAGACAAGGCGTATCAAGGCGCCGGCGGAACCGTCCGAGTCCCGTTCCGGGGCCGCCGCCTCAAGCGATGGAAACGCCGCCACAACACCACCCACGCCAAGATCCGCTGCCTCGGCGAGCGGGCCATGGCCACCCTCAAGGGCTGGCGCCTCCTGCGGAAGCTCCGCTGCAGCACCAACCGCATCACCAACGTGGTGAAGGCCGTCCTCGTCCTTCACCACGCATCAGTATGAGGTTGGAAAACGCTCCATTTCTCGTGGACATCGAGGGGTCCGGCAGGGCGTTGACCTGCTGTGGTGGGGGCTGTGGTCGGGGGTGGGAAACCGTGGTCGGGGAGGTACCGGAATGTGATGCACCTGGTGGTCGATTCCGTGGTCGGGGTGGTCGTGTCTACGATGTAGAGCGTGATGCGGACGTCTTCAGGTGAGGGCAATTGAGCCTCCCGTAGTTGCGGTGGATCTGGTACCACCGCAAGCACAGAACCAGCTGGTCTTGAACCTGGCGCCGTGCGGTCAGGAGCCTCTGCGTGGGTAAGTCGTTCTCCATGGCGCGCAGATGACGTCGAGCCGTGAACAGGATCAGACACCGCACTGCGCAGACCGTTGCGCAGTTGCAGCCGCCTTCTTGTTGCGCAGCGTGTTTGCGCAGCCTGCCTGCGCAGTGCGCACCGGGAAGGGAAAGCTGCGTAGTCGTTTGCGGATGTTGTCGACGTGCTGTGGTG
Source organism: Streptomyces sp. NBC_00386 (assembly GCF_036063235.1). Classification (NCBI taxonomy): domain Bacteria; kingdom Bacillati; phylum Actinomycetota; class Actinomycetes; order Kitasatosporales; family Streptomycetaceae; genus Streptomyces; species Streptomyces sp. NBC_00386. The sequence continues at coordinate 1,372,865 of NZ_CP107950.1, read as the reverse complement.
GCATTCGTTCCAGCCTGCGGTTGGCTGTGCGGCAGAGTTGCGTAGTCGGGCTCGCGCGTGGAAGCGCAGAGATGAGCCGGCGGAGGGCTTGACCATGGGGGAGGACCATCCTGTGGTTCGTCCGCTTGACCATCGAGGGGCAGGACCGTGGCGGACGGCGCTGCGGTGGGACTGCGCAGCAAGGGATCTGTGGCCTACCGCCTGCGCAATCCGAGGAGCGCATGCGCTGGTCCGCGGGGAATGGAACGGCCGCACCCGCCGGCTTCCCCGACCGCGACTTGCTTGTGGGTGATCGGGTCCTGCATCGGATGTCGCGGGATGGGCACGGGACTCGGGCGGTGTCCGACTGGTGGCGTCGACCGTCCTGCACTCGTGAGCTTGAGTCGCGCCCCGGGACTGAGACACCGCCCGGAGCGCGGCCGCTCCAGTACGCGCGGGTGACAATCAGCGCCGCGCGTTCGCGCTGCCTCGACAGCAGTCGGGCGAGATCCGCCGCATCCTCGGGATCCCAGCCCGAGGGAGGAGCGGGATGACTTCCGCCAGGGGTTCTCGCGTATCTCCCCTCTATCCAGCGGTTCGGTCGATCACCGCACATGCGGGAAGAGCGTCCCCAGATCCGCGCGGACCTGGCTGAGTTCGTCCCGGACGTCGATCAGAGCAGTACACCGATGCCACGGCCCGGCGGAGTTGCCGTTCGAACCGCACCGCAGGTACGCCTCGCGGCACCATCTCTTGCCCCAACTCTTGCCACATCTCCTGCGAGATCTCTTACGACTTCTCTTGCGCGAGGATTGCCCACATCACGGAATCCGTGCAGGTCACCTCCTCCGTGAGGCCGTGGTCGGGGCTCTGACATCCCCATTGCGACCGCTTTGCCCCTGGCTGCGTGAAGGAGAAGGAAGGGCGGGAGAGCGGCGTGGACGCGGCCGGGGAACAGGCGTGCTCACGGGTGTTGCGGGCCGGGCGGATCCGTGGGCTCCGGCCGCCTGGTCATGTGACAAACGCGTGGTGAGGGTTGATGTGGGTGCGAGGTGCGGGAGGAAAGACCGAAGTCCAAGTGGTGGTCTGGAAGAAGGACAGCGACGGGTGAAGCTGACTCACTGTTGATCCGCGGGCGTGGTGGTTGGTGGCTGACTGAAGCCGTGGGAAGGCTCTCACGACTCTGCATCGGTCCAACTTGCCGATCTACTTGCCCGTGCTGCGGGAGCCATGGAGAAGCACAGCACAGACAACGCAGCAGAGGCTGGCGCAATGCTGCGTCCGATCATCCTGGCGCTGAGCGAACCGACTTCGCTCCCGCCCACCGACGATCGGGAATCTCTCCTCAGCGACGCCAGCAGGACGTTCTTCTCGAGGTACTCATGGGGCCACGGGTGGCTTCGTGGACGCTTCCGGTTCCGGGCGGGAGAGGTGACGCCATGGATGCGGCGGGCCCGGTCGCGCGACACCGTTCGGGTGCCGCGTATGCGACCGGGCTCGCGCGACGGGGAGGGAGGAGAGTGCGGCGCGCAGTCCTGTGTGTCTTGTCGGGTCAGACGGTCGGGACCGCGCCCACCGAGTCGTCCTGGACATCGCGCCGGGACAGGGCCAGGTAGGCGACGAGGCCGACGATCGCGACGGTCCAGGCGGCGGTGACCGGGCCGAGGCCGAGCGCGAGACCGCCGCGCGCGTGGCCGAGTGCCATCCAGTCGGCGACCGACGCCCCGAGCGGGCGCGTGATGACGTACGCGGTCCAGAAGGCGGCGACCGCGTTCAAGGAGCCCCGGCGGTGCGCGATCGCCGGGACCGCGATGGCGACCGCGTACAGGACGGCCGAGCCCAGGTAGCCGAGGCCGACGGTGGCGGAGAGGTCCCCGGCCGCGGTGCCGAGCGCGAAGGTGGCGAGAACGGTGGCCCAGTAGAAGACCTCGCGGCGGCGGGTGCGGATGCTGTGGATGGAGAGCGTGCGCTCGCTGCCGTACCAGACGGCGAACACGGCGCCCAGCGCGGCCAGGAAGAGCGGCGTGGAGATCACGTACGGAACGCCGAGGCCGACGTGGAGGACATCCGCGGCCATCGTGCCGAACACGCTGACCATGACGATCGCCGTCCAGTAGACCCAGGCCACGTAACGGCGTACGGCGAACTGGAGCGCCAGCGAGGCCGCGAGAGCCAGCCCGCCGAGCCCCACGGCGGGCACGGGCCCGAGCCGCTGGGCCAGGAAGTCGGAGGCGGTCTCACCCATTCCGGTGGTCAGCACCTTGATCACCCAGAAGTACAACGTGACTTCCGGGACCTTGCTCGCCAGGACGGCGGCGGGCGGGACGGCTGGAGAGGGGCGGGTGAGGTTGAGGTGCTCGGTGCTCATGCGCCGCACGATGACACGCCCGGCAGTCCCTGCCACAGGGGTCTTTGCCATGGCTTGGACGCTTCCGGAGCAGGACTTGCCAGGAGTCACGACGAGCCTGAACACAACCTGAACGGCCCGACGGAGTGCCTGGTCAGCCCCATGATCCCGGTGATACGAAAGGAGGTCGCGCGGGGTTCGCCGCCCCCCCGGCGCGGCTCGTCCGTCACGCTTCCCCGACCAGCACCACCTCCAGCGTGCGCGGACCGTGCACCCCCTCCACCCGGTCCAGTTCGATGTCACTGGTGGCGGACGGGCCCGAGATCCAGGTCAATGGGCGTGTCGGGTCCAGGCGTTCCATGGCCTGGGGGACGGAGGCCACCACCTGGTCGGGGACCCGGACGACACAGATGTGGTGGTCTGGGATCAGGGTGATCCGGCGGCGGCCCTGGTCCGCGCCGCCGTCGAGGACGATCGTGCCGGTCTCGGCGACGGCGAGGGCGCAGCCGGTCACCACGCTCTCCACCTCGTCGAGTTCACGGGGCGTGCTCACGGCACGGTCGTGGACCTGAGTCGGATCCGCCGCCGACATCCACGCGGGTGGGAGCCCGGGCGGCACGAGCACGGACCGGGATCCGCGTGCGGCGAGCAACCGCTTTACGACGTAGGGCAGTTCGTCCTCGGTGGCGCGGTGCACGATCGCCCGGTAGTCCGCGAGGTTCTCCGCGAGCAGGTCCACCGTCTCCGAGAGGCTCCGCGAACCGTGCTCGCGCAGATATCTCCGGTCGACGGCCTGCTCGTACCGGAGGTCCTTCCCAGGCTGTTCAGGTACGGGGGGAGTGTCGTCCCGGGGGACGTCCGCGAGGGCCCGCCGCACCCGGCCGAGGATCAGATCCCTGCTGCTCACTTCGTCGTGTCCTTTCCGCCGCGCGTACGCTGCCACCACTCGCGGAACGACTCCGCCGGGACCGCGGGCAGATCACGGGTCCCGCTCCACGCCCGGCCGGGGCCCGGCAGGGTCCGCGGGTGGAAGCGGCGGGTCCGGGACGCCAGCCGCTGCCCGGCGCCCAGCGCGCCGGGGTGACTGAACGCCCAGCGCGCCGCCCGCATCGCCGCCCGCTCGGCGGCGTGTCCCTTGGCCGGCTTCAGTACGACCGTGTTGCCGTCCCGGGTCGCCCGCCCGCCCTGCGCGATCCGTTCCCGCAGGTGGACGAGGACTTCCGGGATGTCGATCGCGACCGGACAGACGTCGTAGCAGGCGCCGCACAGCGAGGAGGCGTACGGCAGGGAGGCGTCGATCTCGCTCGCGGTGCCCCGGAGCTGCGGACTGAGGATCGCGCCGATCGGGCCGGGGTAGACCGAGCCGTAGGCGTGGCCGCCCGCCCGCTCGTACACCGGGCAGACGTTGAGACACGCCGAGCAGCGGATGCAGCGCAGCGCCTGGCGTCCGACCTCGTCGGCGAGCGTGTCGGTGCGGCCGTTGTCCAGCAGGACCAGATGGAAGGCCCGCGGGCCGTCCCCGTCCGTCGTGCCCGTCCACATCGAGGTGTACGGGTTCATGCGCTCGGCCGTCGAGGAGCGCGGCAGGGTCTGGAGGAACACCTCCAGGTCCCGCCAGGTCGGAACGATCTTCTCGATGCCGACGACCGAGATCAGGGTCTCGGGGAGCGTCAGGCACATCCGGCCGTTGCCCTCCGACTCCACGACGACCAGGGTGCCGGTCTCGGCGACCATGAAGTTGGCGCCGGAGACGCCGACTTTGGCGCGCAGGAACTTCTCGCGCAGATGCAGGCGCGCCGCCTCGGCCAGTTCGGCGGGCGTGTCGGTGAGTCCCTCGGGTGCCGCCCGGCCCCAGGCACCCATCTCGCGGACGAAGATGTCACGGATCTCGCCGCGGTTGCGGTGGATCGCCGGGACGAGGATGTGCGACGGCCGGTCCTTGCCCAACTGCACGATGAGTTCGGCGAGATCGGTCTCGTACGCGTGGATGCCCGCGGCCTCCAGCGCCTCGTTGAGCCCGATCTCCTGCGTGGCCATCGACTTGACCTTGACGACCTCGCGCTCGCCGGTCGCCTTCACCAGTTCCGTGACGATCCGGTTGGCCTCCTCGGCGTCGGCGGCCCAGTGCACGACTCCACCGGCCGCGGTCACCGACTCCTCCAACCGCACCAGATAGCCGTCGAGATGGCGGAGCGTGTGATCCTTGATCCGCTTGCCGGCCTCGCGCAGTTCCGCCCAGTCGGAGACCTCGGCGACGGCCTTGGCGCGCTTGGTGCGGATGGTGTGGGTGGCGTGGCGCAGATTGCCGCGCAGGGTCGGGTTGTTGACGGCCTCGTGCGCCGCCTTCGGGAAGGCCGGCATGCCCACGAACGTTCCGCTCATGCGCTCGGCTCCTCTGTCGTCCTCGTGTTCTCGCCGACTTCCGGGCCCGCGTCCTTGCCCGCGCCTTTGCCTGTTTCCGTGCCCGCTTCCGTGCTCGCCAGGATCTCCGCGATGTGCACGGGCCGCATCCCCGTCCTCAGGCGGCCCATCGTGCCGCCGATGTGCATCAGACACGAGTTGTCCGCGGCGCACAGCACCTCGGCGCCCGTCGACTCGGCGTTGCGCACCTTGTCGGCGCCCATCGCCGCGGAGACGTCGGAGTTCTTGAGGGCGAAGGTGCCGCCGAAGCCGCAGCACTCCTCGGCGCCGGGCAGCTCCCGCAGCTCAAGTCCCCTGACAGCCCTGAGCAGTCGGAGCGGCCGGTCGCCGAGCCCCAGACCGCGCAGCCCGTGACAGGTGGGGTGATAGGTCACGGTGTGCGGGTAGTACGCGCCGACGTCCGTCACACCGAGGACGTCGACCAGGAACTCGGTGAGCTCGTACGTCCTCGGCACGACCGGGGCCAGTGTCCTGGCCAGGGTGTCGCCGCGTCCTTCCGCGCGGGCCCGTTCGCCCATCCGCGGATACAGCTCCCGCACCATCGCCCCGCACGACCCGGACGGCGTCACGATCGCCTCGTACTCCCCGAACACCTCGGCGAAACGCCGGGCGAGCGGCTCGGCCTCATGGCGGTAGCCGGTGTTGTAGTGCGCCTGGCCGCAACAGGTCTGCCCCATCGGGAAATCGACGTCGACACCCAGCCGGGTCAGCAGGTCCACGACGGCGCGGCCGGTGTCCGGATACAGCGTGTCGTTGACACAGGTCAGGAACAGGGCGACGCGCATCGCGGCTCCTCGGGGTCGGTCGTGGACGGTTGCAGGGTACGCGGCGGTGTCCGCTTCATGGGCGTTTCACCCTCGGTGCCTCACGGTGTGCCGAGCCTCGCCTCGGCCGCGCGCCAGGCCGCCGTGTCGCCCCGTGGCTCGTAGCGGCGCAGCGGCTGGGTGCGCGCCACCAGCTCGCGCATCTCGGCACGGTCGCCGACCTGTCCGTGTGCCCGCGCCTGGACGAGGACGTTGCCGAGCGCGGCCGCCTCCGCCGGGCCCGCCACGACCGGCAGCCCGCAGGCGTCGGCGGTGAGCCGGCACAGCAGCTCGTTGCGGGTGCCGCCGCCGACGATGTGCACGACGTCGACCGGATGTCCGGCGAGGGACTGCGCCTGCTCGATCGCCCGGCGGTGCGCGAGCGCGAGGGAGTCGAGGATGCAGCGGGTGATCTCGGCGCGGGACTCGGGCACCGGCTGCCCCGAGGCCCGGCAGGCGTCCGCGATCCGCGACGGCATCCGGCCCGGCGCGAGGAACGCCGCGTCGCCCGCGTCCACGACGGACCGCAGCGGCGCCACCTGGGCGGCGGCCGCGAGGAGTTCACCCAGATCGGGGTCGCCCCACTCCCGTACGCACTCCTGGAGAAGCCACAGGCCCATGATGTTGCGCAGATAGCGGACCGTGCCGTCCAGGCCCAGTTCGTTGGTGAAGTTGGCGGCACGGCTCGCCTCGGTGAGGACGGGGGCGTCCAGCTCCAGGCCCGCCAGGGACCAGGTGCCGGTGCAGATGTAGGCGAACCGCTCCCCGGTCGCGGGAACGGCGGCCACCGCCGAGGCCGTGTCGTGCGAACCGACCGTCGTCACCGGCACCGGGCCGGCCGTTCCGGTCTCCTCCAGCACGCGCGGCAGCAGGGTCCCGGCCGGGTCGCCGGGACGGCGCAGCGGCGGGAACAGCCGCAGGTCGATGCCGAGTCGTTCCGCCAGGCCGTACGACCAGTCGCGGGTCCTCGGATCGATCAACTGTGTGGTGGAGGCGTTGGTGAGCTCGGTGCCCATCTCACCCGTGAGCCAGTACGCCAGCAGGTCGGGTACGAGCAACAGGTGCTTCGCCGAAGCGAGTTGGGCGGAGGAGCGGGCCGCCGTGAGCTGGTACAGGGTGTTGAAGGGCGCGTACTGGAGCCCCGTGGCCGCGTACAGTTCGGCGGCGGGCACGCTCGCCCACACCTTCTCCGCGACTCCCTCGGTGCGGGCGTCGCGGTAGTGCACCGGGTTGCCGAGCAGTGCTCCGTCGGCGTCCAGCAGGCCGTAGTCCACCGCCCAGCTGTCGATGCCGACGGAGTCGACCCGCCCGGCCGCGCGCAGTCCGTCGAGGACACCCGCGTACAGCCCGAGGATGTCCCAGCGCAGCCCCTCGGGGACGCGGACGGGCCGGTTCGGGAAGCGATGCGCCTCGGTCAGTTCGAGTGTGTCCGGGCCGACGCGGCCGACCATGACGCGCCCGCTGGACGCGCCGAGGTCGACGGCGGCGTAGGCACGCGCCGGGGCGGTGCGCGCGGCGGCGCGCGGTGCGGAGGTGTGCGGGGCGTTCATCGACGTCATCGCAGGAAAGCGGCGGCGACGCCGGCGTCGACCGGGATGTGGAGCCCCGTGGTGTGCGTCAGGTCCCCGCCCGTCAGGGCGAACACGGCGGCCGCGACATGCTCCGGCAGCACCTCCCGCTTGAGGATGGTCCGCTGGGCGTAGAACTCGCCGAGCTTCTCCTCCTCGATGCCGTACGTGGCCGCCCGCTGCGCACCCCAGCCGCCCGCGAAGATGCCCGAGCCGCGCACGACACCGTCCGGGTTGACACCGTTGACCCGGATGCCGTGCGCGCCCAACTCGGCTGCCAAGAGCCGTACTTGGTGGGCCTGGTCGGCCTTCGTCGCGGAGTAGGCGATGTTGTTCGGGCCGGCGAAGACCGCGTTCTTGGAGGCGATGTAGACGATGTCGCCGCCCAGCTTCTGCGCGATCATGACCCGGGCCGCCTCGCGCGAGACGAGGAAGGAGCCGCGCGCCATGATGTCGTGCTGGAGGTCCCAGTCCTTCGCGGTGGTCTCCAGGAGCGGCTTGGAGATGGAGATGCCCGCGTTGTTCACCACCAGGTCGACACCGCCGAAGGCCAGCACCGCGGCCTCGAAGGCCTCGGCGATCCGCTCCTCGGAGGTGACGTCCACGCCGACGGCGACGGCCCTGTCGGGACCGCCCAGTTCGGCGGCGACCCGCTCGGCGCCCTCGGCGTTCAGGTCGGCGACCACCACGCACGCCCCTTCGGCCACCAGCCGCTCGGCGATGGCCCTGCCGATGCCGCTGCCCGCGCCCGTCACCAGGGCGACGCGGGTGGCGAGCGGCTTGGGCTTCGGCATCCGCTGGAGCTTGGCCTCCTCAAGGGCCCAGTACTCGATGCGGAACTTCTCCGACTCCTCGATGGGCGCGTACGCCGAGACGGCCTCGGCACCGCGCATCACGTTGATCGCGTTGACGTAGAACTCGCCCGCCACCCGTGCCGTCTGCTTGTCCTTGCCGAAGGAGAACATGCCGACCCCGGGGACCAGCACGATCGCCGGGTCCGCGCCGCGCATCGCGGGGGAGTCGGGCAGCGCGTGCCGCTCGTAGTAGGCGGCGTACTCCACGCGGTACTCGGCGTGCAGCTCGGCGAGCCGGGAGACCGCTTCGTCGAGGGAGGCGCCCGGCGGAAGGTCGAGCACGAGCGGCCTGACCTTGGTGCGCAGGAAGTGGTCCGGGCACGAGGTCCCGAGGGCCGCGAGCCGTGGGTGCTCGGCGCGGGCGAGGAAGTCGAGCACCTCTTCGGAGTCCGTGAAGTGGCCGACCTGCGGGCGGTCCTGGGAAGCGATGGCCCGGATGTGCGGCGCGAGCGCGGCGGCCCGCTCACGGCGGTCCCGCGCGTCGAGCGCCTCGTACCCCTCGACGACGGGCCCGAACGGCTCCGCCTTTCCCCGGTCGGCGAGGAAGGCCTCGGCGGTGCGGATGATGTGCAGCGAGTTGCGCTCGCACTCCTCGGCGGTGGCACCCCACGCGGTGATGCCGTGGCCGCCCAGGACACAGCCGACGGCCCCCGGGTTGGCCTCCTTGACCGCCGCGATGTCCAGCCCGAGCTGGAAGCCGGGCCGGCGCCACGGAACCCACACCACACGGTCGCCGAAGCACTCGGCGGTCAGCTTCTCCCCGTCGGCCGCGCAGGCGAGCGCGATCCCCGAGTCGGGGTGCAGATGGTCGACGTGCGGGGCGTCGACGAGCCCGTGCATCGCTGTGTCGATCGATGGCGCGGCTCCGCCCTTGCCGTGCAGGCAGTAGTCGAACGCGGCCACCATCTCGTCCTCGCGGTCGACGCCCGGGTACACCTCGGTCATCGCGCGCAGCCGGTCGAGGCGCAGTACCGCGAGTCCGGACTCGGTGAGGGTGCCGAGGTCGCCGCCGGACCCCTTCACCCACATCAGCTCCACGTCACCGCCGGTCACGGGGTCGGTGTCGGTGCCCTTCGCGGAGGCGTTGCCGCCCGCGTAGTTGGTGTTGCGGGGATCGGCGCCGAGCCGGTGCGACCGGGCCAGCAGAGCGGCGGCTTCGGGATGGGGTGCCATGTTCCAGGTCCTTAAGGAGAGGGTGTGGGTGCAATGGGGACGAACCCGAGCAGGAGCGCCCCCTCAGGGGCGCGGGGAACTGCGCGATCAGCCCAGGACGACCCGCGGTCCGCGGAACCATTGCCGTGGGGCAGACGCGGCGCGGGCTCGTGCGGAAGAGGAGGGACGGGCAGTGCCCCGTCAGGGGCGCGGGGAACTGCGCGACCGGCCACGACGATTCCCGCGGCCCGCGGACCACCGAGTGGGGCAGACGCGGCGCGGCGGGCCGTCCCGCCGAGGAACCCGCCCTCGGGAAGCGGCCCCCTGCGCAAGGGGCTAGGTCGTGTCCGCAAAGTCGCGCCTGCCCGGCGACGCCTGGCACGCTCCCCCAAGCTCTTCGAGCAGGGGGCACCCCCACTCGCCGCACCGGGCGAAGACCCAAGTACGTCCAGTACGAGGGCCTTCGCCCGGCACGCCGAGAGCACGCTCCCCCGAGCTCTCGGCTTCGCTCGAGGAGGGGGGACCCCCATGACGCCGCCGGGCCCGCCCTCCGGGCGGACGACGCGACTTTGCGGACACGCCCTAGGCCCCCCACCCCGCCTGGGTCCCCCCGACCCGCTCGGCGGCTATCCGCTCCGCCCACCCGGAGCGGCGGTACGCGGCCACCGGGTCGGGGTCGAGCCCCAGCTCCGAGCGGACCTCGGCGAGCAGCGGACGTACGTCCGTGTTGTACGCGTCCATCAGCACCGCGTTCGCGGCCAGCACGTCACCGGTCCGCTGAGCCTCGGCGAGCGCGGCACCGTCGACGAGGAGCGCCTTGGCCGTGGCCTCCTGCACGTTCATCACGGACCGGATGATCGCCGGGATCTTCGCCTCGATGTTGTGGCACTGGTCGAGCATGAAGGCGACGTCCGGGGTGAAGCCGCCGCCGCGGATCACCTCGTACATGATCCGGAAGAGCTGGAAGGGGTCGGCGGCGCCCACCATCAGGTCGTCGTCGGCGTAGAAGCGGGAGTTGAAGTCGAAGGCGCCGAGCTTGTTCTCGCGCAGCAGCGTGGCGACGATGAACTCGATGTTGGTGCCGGGGGCGTGGTGCCCCGTGTCGACCACGACCTGCGCCTTGGGGCCGAGCTTGAGGCAGTGCGCGTACGCGGTGCCCCAGTCGGGGACGTCCGTCGCGTAGAAGGCGGGCTCGAAGAACTTGTACTCCAGCAGCATCCGCTGGTGGTCGCCGAGCCGCGCGTAGACCTGCGCCAGAGCCTCCGCCAGCCGGTCCTGGCGTGCGCGGAGGTCGTCCTGGCCCGGGTAGTTCGTCCCGTCGGCGAACCACAGCTTCAGGTCCTTCGAACCCGTGGCGTCCATGATGTCGACGCATTCGAGCAGGTGGCCGACGGCCTTGCGGCGCACCGCCGCGTCCGGGTGGCAGACGGAGCCGAGCCGGTAGTCGTCGTCCTGGAAGGTGTTGGAGTTGATCGCGCCGAGCTTCAGGCCGCGCTCCTCGGCGTGCTTGGCGAGCGCCGCGTAGTCGTCGGTCCTGTCCCAGGGGATGTGCAGGGCGACGGTCGGGGCCGCGCCGGTGAACTCGTGCACCTTGGCGGCGTCGTCCAGCTTCTCCTGGGGGGTCCGGGGCACGCCCGGTTGCGCGAACACCTTGAACCGGGTCCCCGAGTTCCCGTACGCCCACGACGGCGTCTCGACGGCCTGGGTCTTGAGAGCGGCCTTCACCGCGGCGAACTCGGTCACTTCGGGACTCCTACGACTTCGAAGGGGACGGCTTGTCCGACGGCTTCCTGAACCGTTCGAGGCGGTGTCCCGGGACGCTTCCCGAAGGACGCTCCGCGGGACGTCCGCCCGTGCTGTTCAGCGGACTTCTGAACGCATCCTCTGAAACGATTCAGAAGCTGAAGCTATGAGCACCCCGAAGGGCTGTCAACCCCTCCGGCGTGGAGCGATTGCCGTGACCCTGTTGTGACACAAGGCAGTCGAAGAATTTCGACACGAACCCATTGACGTGACCTGGGTCGCATGCCTAACGTCCCGGCAACCCAATTGAAACCTTTCACGACGCTGTGGGGGCCGTCCCGCCGGCGTCGTCGAGGAGCCCCTCATGACCCACCCGTCCGACACGGGACCGACCCCGGTGCTGGCGCTGAAGGACATCTCGAAGTCCTTCGGCGCCGTGCGCGCCCTGCGGGACGTGTCCCTGGAACTGTTCCCCGGCGAGGTGCACGCGCTCGCCGGAGAGAACGGCGCGGGCAAGTCGACCCTCATCAAGACGCTCGCCGGCGTGCACCGACCGGAGGCCGGCCAGGTACTGCTGGACGGCGAACCCACCGTCTTCCACGGCCCCGCCGACGCCCGCGACGCGGGCATCGCGGTGATCTACCAGGAGCCCACGCTCTTCCCCGACCTCTCCATCGCCGAGAACATCTTCATGGGCCGTCAGCCCCGACGGGCCCTCGGCCGCATCGACCACAAGGCCACCCGCGCGGCGACCGCGGCCCTCATGAAGCGCCTCGGCGTCGAACTCGACCCCGAGCGCCCGGCGCGCGGACTGTCCATCGCCGACCAGCAGATCGTCGAGATCGCCAAGGCGCTCTCCTTCGACGCCCGCGTCCTGATCATGGACGAGCCGACCGCCGCCCTCACCAGCAGCGAGGTGGCCCGCCTGTTCGGCGTGGTCCGGGCGCTGCGCGAGCAGGGCTCCGCGGTGCTGTTCATCTCGCACCGGCTGGAGGAGATCTTCCAGATCTGCGGGCGCGTCACGACCCTGCGCGACGGAGCCCTGATCTCCAGCGAGCCGCTGGAGGGCATGACGGAGGACGACCTGGTGCGCCGGATGGTCGGCCGTGACCTCGACGAGCTCTACCCCAAGCAGGACGTCGAGGCGGGCGAAGTCGCCCTGAGCGTCCGCCGATTGACCCGGGAAGGCGTCTTCACCGATGTCTCCTTCGACGTCCGGCGCGGCGAGATCGTCGGACTCGCCGGCCTCGTCGGCGCGGGCCGCACCGAGGTCGCGCGCTCCGTGTTCGGCGTGGACCGCTGGGACGCCGGGGAGGTGGAGGTCGACGGCCGCGCGCTGACGAACGGCGCCCCCTCCACCGCCATGGCCGCCGGACTCGCCCTCGTCCCCGAGGACCGGCGCGCCCAGGGCCTGGTGATGAACATGTCCATCGAGCGCAACATCGGCCTGACCGGGTTGCGCACGACGGTCAGGGCGGGCCTGATGGACCGCGGCGCCGAGCGCAGCCGCTCCCTCGACTGGGCGGTCAGGCTCCAGGTCAAGTACGCCCGGATCGCCGACACCGTCGCCACGCTCTCCGGCGGCAACCAGCAGAAGGTCGTCCTCGCCAAGTGGCTGGCCACCGGTCCCAAGGTGCTGATCGTCGACGAGCCCACCCGTGGCATCGACGTCGGCACCAAGGCCGAAGTGCACCGCCTGCTCAGCGAGTTGGCCGCCGACGGGGTGGCCGTCCTGATGATCTCCTCCGATCTGCCCGAGATCCTCGGCATGGCCGACCGCGTGCTCGTGATGCACGAGGGCCGGATCACCGCCGAGATCCCCCGCTCCGAAGCCACCGAGGAATCCGTGATGGCCGCCGCCACCGGGAGGGCCGCCGCATGACAGCCATCGAGAGGGCTGCCCGAATGACCCCGATCATCCCCCGGAGGGCCGCCGCATGACGGTGACCGCGCCCACGCCCGCCCCCGCCACCGAGGTGCCCAGGTCGAGCGGCGCCCGGCTGGTGGACCGCGTCTTCAAGATGCGCGAACTCGCCATCCTGGCCGTCTTCCTGGTGATGATCGCCATCACCCAGACGGGCAACAGCGAGTTCCTGTCCGAGCAGGGCGTCAAGGACCTGCTGCTGAACGCGACCATCCTCGTTCTGGTCGCCACCGGCCAGTCCCTGGTCGTCATCACCCGCAACGTCGACCTGTCGGTCGGCTCGACCCTCGGCATCAGCGCCTTCGCCGCCGGAACCTGTCTGCAGGGCGGCGGCAACCCCGTCGTCGCGGTGTCGCTCGCGGTGCTGCTCGGCGTCGGCTGCGGACTGGTCAACGGCCTGCTCGTCAGCCTCGGCCAGGTGCCCGCCCTCGTCGTCACCCTCGGCACCCTCTACATCATCCGCGGCATCGACTCCATCTGGGTCGGCTCCCGTCAGATCACGGCGGCCGATCTTCCCGGCGGCTTCGTCGACTTCGGCTCCGGCGGCATCTCGGCGGTCCCGTATCTCGCCCTGATCGCCCTGGCCGTCCTGGTGGTCGCCGCGTACTACCTCAAGCACTTCGGCAGCGGCCGCGAGCTCTACGCGCTCGGCTCGAACCCGGAGGCCGCGAGGCTCGCCGGCATCCCGGTCCGGGGGCGCATCCTCACCGCGTACGTCGTCTGCGGCGGACTCGCCGGACTCGCCGGCGCCCTCTATCTCGCCCGGTTCGGCAACGTCGACTCCGGCACGGGCAACGGCTACGAACTCACCGTCGTCAGCGCGGTCGTGGTCGGCGGTGTCGTCTTCACCGGGGGCTCCGGCAGCGTCTACGGAGCCGCGCTCGGCGCCCTGCTGCTCACCTCCATCAACAGCGTCCTGCCCGCCCTCGGCGTCAGCTCCGTCTGGGTGCTCGCCATCAACGGCGTCCTGCTCATCCTCGCCATCGCGGTCGACCGGATCGTCGCGCTGCGCGTGGCCTCCGCACTGAAGAAGAGGAACGCCCGCCATGGCTGACTCCGCTCTCGCGCGCGCCGTCCGCTGGGACACGGTCGTCGGCGCCCTCCTCATCGTCCTGCTGCTCTTCTCCTTCTCATTCGTGGACGGCTTCGGCAACGCCCTCAACCTGTCGTTCCTGATCGGCAACACCCTGCCGATCGCGCTGATCGCCCTGCCCATGACCCTGCTCGTGGTGGCCGGCGAGATCGACCTGTCCGTCGCCTCCACGGCCGGGCTCTCCGGCTCGGTGATGGGCGCCCTGTGGAACCAGGGCATGGCCATCGAGACGATCATCCCGCTCTGTCTGGTGCTCGGCGTGGTGTGCGGGCTCGTCAACGGCCTGCTCGTGACCCGGCTCGGACTGCCCTCGCTCGCCGTCACCATTGGCACGCTCGCCGCCTACCGGGGCATCGCGCAGATCGTCCTCGGCTCCGACGCGGTCACCGACTTCCCCACCCAGTACCAGGACTTCGCGGCCGGACGCATCGGGGACACCTTCGTCCCGCAGGCCCTCCCGCTGTTCCTGGTGCTGCTCGCCGTCGCCGTGGTCGTGCTGCACGCCACCCCCTTCGGCCGCTCCGCGTTCGCGATCGGCGCCAACGAGGAGGCCGCCCGGTTCGCCGGCATCCGGGTCAAGCGGCAGAAGCTGCTGCTGTTCGTCGCGACCGGCTTCCTGGCCTCCCTGACCGGCGTGTTCTGGGCCCTGCACTACGCCAGCGCCCGATACGACAACGCCACCGGGCTCGAACTGTCCGTCGTGGCCGCCGTCCTGCTCGGCGGTATCGACTTCGACGGCGGCAGGGGCACGCTCGGCGGCGCCGTAGCGGGAGTCTTCCTGCTCGGCTCGCTGCAGAACGTGATGAGCCTCCTCAACGTCTCCGCGCAGTCGCAGATCGTCGTCACCGGCGTTCTGCTCGTCGTCTCCGTGCTCGGCCCCCGGGTCGGGCGCCAGATCTCCGTGGCGAGGGCGGGCCGCAGAGCCGCCGCCCCGACTCCGATTCCGTAACCCCGCTCCGCTCACCCTCGTAAAGGAACCCTCACCCATGCGCAAGTCATCGATCCGCCGCACCTGCGCGGCGCTCGCCGCCGTCACCTCCCTCGCCCTGGCCGTCACCGCGTGCGGTGGCACCACCAAGAACGACGTCAAGGACTCGGGCGGCTCCAACGCCGCCGCGGGTGCCAAGGCCGACCCGAACGCGGCCACCAAGAAGGGGCTCACGGTCGGCTTCCTGCCCAAGGCGGTCAACAACCCGTACTTCACCTCCGCGGACAAGGGCGGCGAGAAGGCGCTGACCGAACTGGGCTCGAAGTACAAGGAGGTCGGCACCAACAGCGCCACCGACACCAGCGGCCAGGTGAGTTACGTCAACACGCTCACCCAGCAGCAGGTCGACGCGATGGCGGTCTCCGCGCAGGACCCGGGCGCCCTGTGCACCGCGCTCAAGCAGGCCATGACGAACAAGATCAAGGTCGTCACCTACGACTCCGACACCAAGGCCGACTGCCGCAACGCCTTCGTCTCGCAGGCGAGCGCCGAGGACCTGGGCCGCACCGAGGTGCAGCTGCTCGCGGAGCAGATCGGCTACAAGGGCGAGATCGCGATCCTGTCCGCCGGGCAGACCGCGACGAACCAGAACACCTGGATCGACTTCATGAAGGAGGAGCTGAAGGACCCCAAGTACAAGGACATGAAGCTGGTCAAGGTCGCCTACGGCAACGACGAGGCCCAGCAGTCCTTCCAGCAGACCCAGGGCCTGCTCCAGGAGCACCCCAAGCTCGCCGGGATCATCTCCCCGACCACCGTCGGCATCAAGGCGGCCGCCCAGTACCTGTCCGGCTCCAAGTACAAGGGCAAGGTCAAGCTGACCGGCCTCGGTACCCCCAACGACATGCGCAAGTACGTCAAGAACGGCACCGTCGAGGGCTTCGAGCTGTGGGACCCGGCCAAGCTCGGCGAGCTGGCCGCCCGTACGGCCGTGGCGCTGTCCTCGGGGCAGATCACCGGCAAGGAGGGCGAGACCTTCAAGGCCGGCGACATGGGCTCTTTCACCATCGGCAAGGACGGCGTGATCAGCCTCGGCAAGCCGACCGTCTTCGACGCGAAGAACATCGACCAGTTCAACTTCTGACGGTCCGACCGCCGGTCCGCCGACGTCCTCACGCTCCGGCGTCGTGACGGTCCGTCCGGTCCGGCTCGCAGGCCCCGGAGGGTCATCGATGCAACGTGTGTGCTTCCTGCTGAAGGTCCGTGCGGACCGCCTCGACGAGTACCGCGAGCGGCACGCCGCCGTGTGGCCCGAGATGCTCGACGCCCTCTCGGCCACCGGATGGCACAACTACTCGCTCTTCCTGCGCGAGGACGGCCTGCTGGTCGGCTACCTGGAGACCGAGGACTTCGCGGCCGCGCAGGCCGCCATGGAAGCCACCGACGTCAATGCCCGCTGGCAGACGGAGATGGCGCCGTTCTTCACCGCGCTGGACGGCGCCAGACCCGACGAGGCCATGAGACCCCTCACCGAGGTGTTCCACCTCGCGTGATCGGCCGAGGTGTTCCACCCCGCATGAAACGGGCGAGGTGTTCCCCCTCGCCCGGAACAGCCTGCCCGACTTGCTCGAACAGCCCCGATCCACCCGCCCGCAGTCCGATCGAGGAGCCCGTACATGAGACGACGCACCGTACTGACGACGGCCCTGCTGGGCGCCGTGGCAGGCCCCGTCCTCACCGCGCAGACGGCGCGAGCGGCCGTTCCCGGCCCCTCCGTCACCCAGTCCGGCACTTCCCGACTCGACTCCCAGGCCGTCTACTTCGTCTCCTACGACGGGCTGGTCAACAACAACTCGTTCCAGAAGAACGGCCTGTTGACCTACCGCGGCTACCAGTACGCGGCCTGGTACACCGCCGACCGCAGCGCGGTCGTCGCCCGCCGCGCGCTCGGCGCCACCACCTGGTCCAAGATCACGCTCGGCCACAAGCTCAAGAGCGACGACTCCCACAACGTCATCTCCATGGGAGTCTCCCGGACCGACGGCCGGCTGCACCTGAACATGGACTCGCACAGCGACGGCTTCTTCTACGTCAAATCGGTGGCCGGGCTGCTCGACAGTCCCGCCTCGACGGCCTGGACCTCGGCCGTCCTCGGGGCCGTCCAGACCTCCCTGGACGGCCTCGCGCTCACCACGCAGTTCACCTATCCGCAGTTCGTCGCGACACCGGAGGGCCGCCTCCAGCTCAGCTACCGCGTCGGCGTCTCCGGGAACGGACGCAACGCCCTCGCGGAGTACGACGGTTCGTCCTGGACCGCACTCGGCGAATGGTCCGCCTCCACCGGGACCTACGCCGGCGCGCACGGATCGAGCACCGCCCGCAACATGTACCTGCACGGGATCGACTACGACGTGAACGGCCGGCTGCACTCCTTCTTCACCTGGCGCGAGCAGAACGCCGCCGTGATGTGCAACGCCGGCGGCATCACCAACCACGACACCGGCTATGTCTATTCCACCGACCGGGGCCGCAGTTGGCGCAACGACGCGGGCACTCTCGTCGGCACCACCGGAACCTCGGGCACCGTCGCCGTCACCGACGCCGGACTCGTCGTCGACTCCCTCGACCCTGACCACTCCCTGATGAACCAGGAGAGCCAGGCCACCGACTCGGCAGGGCTGCCGCACGCGATCATCAGCTATGTGCCCGGACGCTTCGGCCAGTGCACCACCAACTACGTGACGGACCGCACCGCCAACGGCCGGGCCTTCCACCTGCGCAAGAACTCCTCGGGCGGCTGGACCAAGACCGAGATCCCGATCGCCCTGAACTCCAGCCAGCGCACCAGACTGGTCCTGGACCGGTACGACAACGCCTACGCGATCCTGCCGTTCGGGCGGATCGCGGCCGCCTCGAAGGCCTCCGGGCACACCGACTGGAAACTCCTGTTCGACGGCGCCGGCCTGAACGCCTTCGGCGAGGTCGTCATCGACGAGACACGCGTCCCACAGGACGGAACGCTGTCCGTGATGTACCAGGAGAAGTCCAGTGGGACCACGCCCTCGGCCCTGCACGTCATCGATTTCCGGCTGCCCTCATGACCGCTGTCCGCGGCCCGCTCGCGGGTAATGTGAGGGTCTGCCCGCCGCTACTCGCTCTTCTCCCGGAGGTTCCCGCCTGATGGCCCAGTCGGTGGGTATCAAGGACGTCGCCCGTGCCGCCGGAGTCTCCGTCGGCACGGTCTCGAACGTGATCAACCGCCCCGACTCGGTGGCCTCCGAGACGAGGGCACGCGTCCTGTCCGCCATCGACCGGCTCGGCTATGTACGCAGCGAGTCCGCTCGCCAGCTCCGGGCCGGGCGCAGCCGGATCATGGGGCTCCTCGTCCTCGACATGGGCAACCCGTTCTTCGTGGACGTCGCCCGGGGCGCCGAGCGCGCCGCGCGGGAGGCCGGACTCGGGGTGATGGTCTGCAACAGCGCCCAGTCCCCGAGCGAGGAGGCCGACTACCTGTCGCTCTTCGCCGAGCAGCGGGTGCGCGGGGTGCTGCTGACGCCGTCCGACGCGAGCGGACGCAACATCGAGGCCTTCCGCCGCAACGGCATCCCCTTCGTCCTGGTCGACCGGGTCGCCGAGGGCACCACCGAGTGCTCGGTCTCGGTCGACGACGTGGCGGGCGGCGCGCTGGCCGTCCGGCACCTCGTGGACGCCGGACACCGCTCGATCGCGTACGTCAGCGGACCGCCCGGACTCAGCCAGGTGAGGGACCGCCGTACGGGCGCTCTGCACGCCCTGCGCGAGGCGGGCCTCGGCCCGGAGAACCTGCGCGAGCTGCCCACCGAGCGCCTCGACGTGGCCGCGGGGCGCGACGCGGGCGCCCGGCTCCTCGGCCTCGCCGAGCGGCCCACCGCCGTCTTCTGCGCCAACGACCTGCTCGCCCTCGGTGTCCTGCAGGCCATGTACGCGGCCGGCGTCGGTGTGCCCGACGACCTCGCGATCGTCGGCTACGACGACATCGAGTTCGCGGCCGCCGCCGCCGTCCCGCTCACCTCCGTGCGCCAGCCGGCCGTGACCATGGGCGCCCTCGCGGCCGAGCTGCTCCTGGAGGAGATCGACGCGGAGGCCACGTCCGCGCCGCACGAGCACCGCCGGGTCGTGCTCCAGCCGGAACTGGTGGTGCGCCACTCCAGCCTGGCGGCGCGCTGATCAGCGGTTCAGTTCCCCGTCACCGGACTGCTGAGTCACTGTTCAGTTCATTTTCCCGATCCCCGGCCGCGGAGCCCGGGCGACATGTGCTCAACTGGGATGCAGCCTGGAATCCGTACGTCTCGGGAGACCTGTTGACCGTCAGCTACCGCCAGCCCGGTGTCGTCCTCACCGACCACCGCTTCACCGTGCCTCTCGACCACGACCGACCGGCGGGCGAGACCATCGAACTGTTCGCCCGCGAGGTCGTCGCGAGCGACAAGGCGCACCAGAATCTGCCGTGGATGGTCTACCTCCAGGGCGGCCCCGGTTTTGGGGCGAATCGTTTCGTCGGCCGTCAGGCCTGGCTCGACCGGGCCCTGAAGGACTTCCGTGTCCTGCTGCTCGACCAGCGCGGCACCGGGCACTCCACGCCCGCCAACCGGCAGACGCTGCCGCTGCGCGGCGGCCCCCGCGAGCAGGCCGATTACCTCGCGCTCTTCCGCGCCGACTCCATCGTCCGGGACTGCGAGGCCATCCGGCCCGGACTCACCGGCGGAGCGCCCTGGACGGTCCTCGGCCAGAGCTTCGGCGGCTTCTGCACCGTGCGCTACCTCTCCAGCGCCCCCGAGGGCCTGAGTGCGGCCGTGATCACCGGCGGCCTGCCCTCCCTCGACGGGCACGCCGACGACGTCTACCGCGCCGCCTACCCGCGTATCGAGCGCAAGGTCGCCGCGCACTACGCGCGCTACCCGCAGGACGTCGAGCGCGCCCGCCGCATCGCGGAGTACCTGCTCCAGCACGAGCCGGTGCTGAGCGGCGGCTACCGCCTGACCGCCGAGGCCTTCCAGTCGCTCGGCATCCTCCTCGGCGGCAGCGACGGCAGCCACCGCCTGCACTACCTCCTGGAGGACGCCTTCGTCCGCACCCCGCAGGGCCCCGCTCTCTCCGACGCCTTCCAGGAGGAGGTCCAGGCGCTTCTGTCGTACGCGGGCCACCCCCTGTACGCGCTCGTCCACGAGGCCTGCTACGCCCAGGGCGGCCGCCCCACCGCCTGGTCCGCCGAGCGGGTGCGCGCCGAGTTCCCCCAGTTCGACGCGGCCAAGACCCTCGCGGACGACGGGCCGCTGCTGTTCACCGGCGAGTCCGTGCACCCCTGGATGTTCGAGAACGACCCCGCGCTGCGCCCGCTGCGCGACACCGCCGAGGAACTGGCCGCCCGGACCGACTGGGCGCCGCTGTACGACCCGGCCCGCCTCGCCGTGAACGAGGTACCGGTCGCGGCGGCGGTCTACCACGACGACATGTACGTCGACACCGGCCACTCCCTGCGCACCGCCCGCGCCGTCCGGGGTCTGCGCACCTGGGTGACCGACGAGTTCGAGCACGACGGAGTACGGGCCGGCGGCCCGCGCGTCCTGGACCGGCTGCTGGCGCTCACGCGCGACGACGTCTGAGCCGCCCGACCTCCTCTAGGATTCTGACGGACTGTCAGAATCCTGAGGGGGTAGGCATGATCGACACCACCCGCACGGACATCCCGGTGGGCGAGGAACGGCTCCGCCTCGACGTCGAGGACGGGATCGGCGTCCTCACCCTGTGCAGGCCGGCGAAACTCAACGCGTGGAGCTGGGAGTCCACGCGCCAACTCGGCCTGGTCGCCGACCGGATCCGCTTCGACCCGTCGGTCCGGGCGGTGCTCCTGCGGGCCGAGGGGCGCGCCTTCTGCGCGGGGATCGACGTGAGTGCCCCCGGCGGCGCGATCACGGGCCGCTCGGGTGCCGAGCGCGCCCGCGCCTATTACGAGGGCATCCGCTGGGCCCATGAGCGCTTCGCGGCCTTCGCGCGGCTGCCGCAGCCCGTCGTCGCGGCCGTCCAGGGCTACTGCCTCGGCTTCGGGTTCGAGCTCGCGCTGATGGCGGACATCAGGATCGCCTCCCACGACGCCGTGTTCGCCCTGCCCGAGGCGCAGTTGGGGATCGCCGTGGACGCCGGCGGGGACCTGCGGATCGCCCGCGAGGCGGGCGCCGGGTGGGCGAAGTTCCTCGCACTGACCGGCAGACGGCTGGACGCGACGACGGCCGAACGCCTGCACCTCGTCCAACTCGTCACGGAAGAAGCCGCGTTGGACGAGACGGCCCGAGCCGTCGCCGCGGAGATCGCGGCGAACGCGCCGCTCGCCGTGCAGGCCGTCAAGCACGACATCGACGCCTACGCCGAGGCCCCGCTGACCGCCGCTCTCGACCGCACCGCCCTGTCGGCCGCGCTCACCCTCACCTCCGACGACGCGGGAGAGGGGTACGCGGCCAAGGGCGCCCACCGCGCGCCCCGCTTCGAGGGCAAGTGACCCACGTGTTTTGATCGGTCACTGTTGTGTACGACGAGACAGGCAGGGGGACCGATGCACGACAGTGAACTTCTCGCGGACAGGTTCGAGGAGCACCGGGGCCGGCTGCGGGCGGTGGCCTACCGGATGCTGGGATCGCTGAGCGAGGCGGAGGATGCCGTCCAGGAGACGTGGCTGAAGCTCGGCCGCACCGACCCGGACGAGATCAGGAACCTGGGCGGCTGGCTGACCACCGTGACCGGCCGGGTGTGCCTGGACATGCTGCGCTCCCGCGCCGCGCGCCGCGAGGACCCGCTCGAACCCTCCGGCACCTTCGTCCCCGACCCGGTCGTCAGCACCCTGGACCGGATCGACCCCGAACAGGAGGTGCTGCTGGCCGACTCGGTCGGGCTCGCCCTCCTGGTCGTCCTGGAGACCCTGGAGCCCGCCGAGCGGCTCGCGTTCGTGCTGCACGACATGTTCGCGGTGCCCTTCGACGACATCGCGCCCGTGGTGGGCCGGAACCCGGCCGCGACCCGTCAGCTCGCCAGCCGGGCACGCCGTCGCGTCAAGGGAGCCGCTCCCGAGCCCGAGCGGGACGTCATCCGGCAGCGGGAGGTCCTTGACGCCTTCCTCGCGGCGTCACGCGACGGGGACTTCGAGGCGCTCGTCGCCGTCCTCGATCCCGATGTCGTGCTGCGCGCCGACGCGGGCGCGCTGGTCGGCGGTGTGACCGTGTCCAAGCTGGTGCGCGGCGCCGAGGCGGTGGCGGGGCAGGCGCTGGCCTTCCGCCGGTTCGCGGCGAGTTCGCGGCTCGTCCGGGTCAACGGGGAGGCGGGTGTCGTCGCGATCGTGGACGGCCGGCCGCAGTCGGTCATGGGTGTCACCGTCGCCGACGGCAGGATCGTCGCGATGTACATCCTGGCCGACCCCGAACGGCTCGCCCGTCTCGATCTCGGTGGGGCGAAGCCGGGGGAGTGACGGTCAGCCGGTGAAGGGACCACGCCCCAGCTGGTCCCGCACCGGCGTGACCGGCGGGGTGACCAGATCCCTGCGCTGCCAGTTGGCGCCGTCGACCACCAGGGTGTGACCGGTGATGAAGCGGGCGTAGGGAGACGCGAGGAAGGTGGCGGCCCAGCCGAGTTCACGGGGTGCGCCGACACGGAGGGCCGGCTGCCGCCGGCCGAGCGCGTCGGACACCCCGTCCCGAGCGTGGCTGTCCCCGTCCCGGCCGTCACGGTCGCCCTCGGCGTCCGCGGCCCGGGCCAGGTTCTCGCGGATGTCCTCCGTCATGTCCTCGTGCGGCATCAGCCCCGGTACCAGACCGTTGACCTGGATGCCGTACGGTCCCCACTCGACGGCCAGGGTCCGCACGAGGCTCTCCACGCCGGCCTTGGCCGCCGCGCTGTGCGCGAAACCGGGGCCGCCGGTCCAGGCGTAGGACGCGCCGACGTCGATGACCGACCCGGGCGTGCCCGCGGCCAGATGCCGTCGCCCGAACTCACGGGTCATCAGAAACGTTCCCGTGAGGGTGATGTCGACGACCGCCTGCCAGGCGTTCGGAGACATGTCCTCGGTGGGGACGGGGAAGTTGGCGGCCGCGTTGTTGACCAGTACGTCGGGCAGCGCGCATCCGTCGAACACCTCGCAGACGCGCTTCGGATCCCGGATGTCACAGACCGCGGACCTGACCCGGGTGCCCAGCTTCGCCAACTCCGCACGGGCGGGGGCCAGATGCCGCTCACGGCGGCTGACGATCAGAAGATCGGCGCCCAGCCGGGCGAACTCCGCCGCGATCGCCCACCCGAGTCCGGTACCGCCACCGGTGACCAGCACCAGCGAGCCGTCGTACGTCCCGGCGGGCAGGGCGCTCGCGCCCATCGGGGGAGGGGCGGGGAGGCCGGGGAGCGCTGTGGAGTCCATGGCGGTCTCGATACCCGGTGCCGCCGCGGAACATCCGGACGGGGAGGGCGAGGAACACCCGGCGCGGGGTCGGGGACGTCAAGTCGGCTCGGTTCAGGGTACGTCCGGGCTGAGTAGGCTGGAGATCATGCACGAGTACGGCAGCACCTCCCCCGACCCACGATCCGAACTGCGAGCCGACTGCGACCGGTGTTTCGGGCTGTGCTGCGTCGCCCTGCCCTTCGCCCGCTCGGCCGACTTCGCGATCGACAAGGGCGCGGGCGAGCCCTGCCCGAATCTGCGGAGCGACTCCCGGTGCGGCATCCACACCCGGCTGCGGCGGACGGGCTTCACGGGCTGCACGGTCTACGACTGCTTCGGCGCCGGGCAGCACGTCTCCCAGGTGATCTTCGGCGGCGAGGACTGGCGCTCGGGGTCCGAGGAGCGCGCCCGGCAGATGTTCGACGTGTTCCCCGTCGTGCGCCACCTCCACGAACTGCTCCGGTACCTGGGCGAGGCCTTGACGCTCCCCGCGGCGCGTCCGGTGCACGACGACATCCGGCGCCTGATCTCCGCGACCGAGCGCCTCAGCCGGCAGACCCCGGAGGAACTGGCCGCGCTGGATGTGGGCCCGCACCGGCAGAAGGCCGGCGAACTGCTCCTGCGGGCCAGCGAACTCATGCGCGCGAGCGCCGGCGGGGCCAGGAAGAAGGACCGGCGCGGTGCGGATCTGATGGGCGCCCGCCTCAAGGGCGCCGACCTGCGCGGTGTGAGCCTGCGCGGGGCGCTGCTCATCGCCGCCGATCTGACCGGGGCGGATCTGCGCGGCGCCGATCTGATCGGCGCAGACCTCCGGGACGCCGACCTCACCGACGCCGATCTGACCGGTGTCCTCTTCCTCACCCAGCCGCAGCTCGACGCGGCCCGCGGCAGCGCCGGCACCCGGCTCCCGGAATCGGTCGGCCGCCCCGGCCACTGGACCGCTCACAGCTGAGGGGAGTTTCCGCGCAGGGGGACCTCCCCGGCCGGGAGCCCGGACGCACCCCCGGGCCGGGAGCTGGGACGCACCCCCCCCCGGGCCGGGAGTCGGGACGGACCCCCGGGCCGGGAGCGCGCGCCTCACTCGGCCGCGCCGGCCAGGGTCGCCGCCCGCCCCGGCACCACCGGCGCGCGCCGTTCGAGGTGCAGGCGCAGCCCCTCCGGCATCAGGGTCAGCCGCTCGGCCACCCGCAGCCGGTAGCCGGGGTCGGACCGCAGGTCGTAGCGGCGCAGCAGCAGTCCGAGGACCAGGGTCGCCTCGTGCAGCGCGAACTGGCGGCCGATACAGGCGCGCGCCCCGGTGCCGAACGGCTTGAAGGTGTGCGCGGGCCGGGCCCGTACCGCCTTCGCGTCGAAGCGGTCCGGGTCGAACTTCTCCGCGTCGGCGCCCCACACCTGCGGGTCGCGGTGCAGCATCGCGGTCAGGACCAGCGCCCACGCCCCCCGCCGCATCGGGTGGATACCGCCGAGCAGGGTGTCGTTGCGGGCCTCGCGCGCGAACGCCGGGGCCGTCGGCCACAGGCGCAGCGACTCGTCGAGGACCCGGCGGACGTAGCGGAGCTTGGCGACCTGCTCGTAGCCCGGCCGGTCCGTGCCGCCCCAGACGCGTTCGACCTCGGCACGCGCGCGGGCGGCGGCCTCCGGGTGCCGGGAGAGGTAGTGCAGGGCGAAGGACAGGGCGCCCGAGGTGGTCTCGTGCCCGGCGATCAGGAAGGTGATGACCTGGCGGCGGATGTTCTCGGGGGTGAGCCGCTCCCCGGTCTCGGGGTGTGCCGTGTCCAGCATGCGGTCGAGCAGGTCGCCCTCGCCGCCGGCCCGGCGGGAGGCGACCACGGCGTCGACCGTCCGGTTGAGGTAGGCCATGTCGGCCGCGTTGCGCCGGGAGGCGCCCCGCAACAGGAGCGGTGCCAGCGGCACCGGGACGACGTTGAGGCGCTGCGCGTAGGTCAGCGTGCCCACCATCGCGTTCACGAAGGGGTGCGGGCGGGAGCGCTCGAAGGAGGCGAAGTCATGGCCGAAGCCGGTCCTGGCGATCGTCTCCAGGGTCAGCTTCGTCATGTCGCCGGGCACGTCCACCGCGCGGCCCGCGGCCTGCTCCCGGTCCCAGTGGTCCGTCAGCCGCTCGGTCACGGCCAGCATCATCGGGTGGTAGCCCTCCATGGCCTCGCGGCTGAAACCGGGGGCGAGGACGTCGTGCGCGAGCTGCCAGTTGGGCTCGTGGTTGTAGGCGGTGAACAGTCCGTCGCCGGCGACGGGACGGAGGTTGGCGACTCCCAGGCCCACGTGTTTCGCGAACCGCGTCTCGTCGGCGAGTTCGGCGGCGAGGTCCGCGCCCCAGACGAAGACGATCTCGTTGCGGAAGGCCCGGCGCCGGAAGATCGGTCCGAGCCGCTTCCCGAACTTCATGGAGTCCTGGAGCGGGGAACGGACGCCGGCGCCGAGCACATCGCCGACCAGGGGGACGCGGCGCGGCGGGTGCGGGATGCGGTGCAGCTCCGGCCAGCCCAGTTCCGCGCTGCGGAACCCCCTGGGCCGTGCCGCCTCCTTCGTCTCCGCCATGACGCCATCTCCCTTGTGACTCGGGCAGGTTGAGTCTGTTGTACGCGAGTTCAATAGCGGTGTTCAGTCTGATCCCGTTGTTGAACCGGCGTCAAGTAAGGTGCGGGCATGACGGGGAAGCAGGGGGAGCGCGGGCGCCGCCGGCTCAGTACCGAGGAGCGCCGGGAACAGTTGCTGTCGGTCGGCGCCCGCCTGTTCTCGGAGAGCCCGTACGACGACGTCTGGATCGAGCAGGTCGCCGAGATCGCGGGAGTCTCGCGCGGACTCCTGTACCACTACTTCCCGACGAAGCGGGACTTCTTCGCCGCCGTGGTCGAGCGCGAGAGCGGGCGGATGCTGCGGATGACCGCGGCGGTGCCCGGTGTCCCGGTGCGTGAGCAGCTCGGCGCGGGTCTGGACACCTTCCTCGGGTACGTGGAGGAGCACGCGCACGGGTTCCGTGCCTTCCACCGTGCCGACGCGGCCGGTGACCAGGCGGTGCGCAGGGTCTACCAGCAGGCGCTGGCCGCGCAGGAGGCGCAGATCCTCTCGGCCCTCGCCGCGGATCCCGAGCTCTGCCGGTCCTGCGAGGACCGTCCCGAACTGCGGATCGCCGTCCGCGGGTGGCTGGCCTTCACCACGGCCGTGTGCCTCGAATGGCTCCGGGGCGCGGACCTGACGCGTGAGCAGGTGCGGGACCTGTGCGCGCGGGCGCTGCTCGGCGCGATCACGCCCTGAGACCCGGTCGGCCCGGTGACCGCGACGCCTCTTTCGGCGGGCGTGGATCCACGGCCGGCCGTTCGGCCGACGAGGCGTGGTTGGCGTACGCCCCGATCTTCGATAGGTTAGGCAAGCCTTACCTAAGGAGGAAGCTGATGGGTGACCGTGACACCTGGACGGCCGCGCCCGCCGCGGCGGAGCACGCCCGTTCGGTGCTCGCCGCGGCCTGGTCCTGCGCGGTGAGCGCCGAGGGCGGCCGGGAGGAGTTCTTCGGCTCGCACTCCGTCACCGCGGAGGGCCGGGTGCTCCTGCGGGTGCCCGAGGACAGCGCGCTGCTCGCCGCGGCCATCTGCTCCCCGCGCGGAGAACCGTCCGCCGTCCTGGAGTTCGCCGATGTCGCACCGGTTCCCGTACGGAACCGGGTCCGGGCCCGGCTCTGGCTCGCCGGCTGGTTCGTCCCCGAGGACGGACAGCTCTCCTTCCGCACCACCCGGGCCGTGCTGCGCCGGCCCGGCGGGACGGTGGTGATCGACCTGGACGAACTGGCCGAGGCCCGGCCCGATCCGCTGGCCCTCGCCGAGGCCCAGCTCCTCACCCATCTCGCCGACGCCCACCCGGACGCCGTCGAGCGGCTCACCCGCCTCGTCGAACCGGACAGTCTGCAGGGCGCCGTGCGCGTCCAGCCCCTCGCGGTCGACCGCCACGGACTCACTCTGCGCGTCGAACGCGCGCGCGGGAACGGCGATGTGCGCCTGCCGTTCCACGCACCCGCCGACGACGTCTCCCAGCTCACGGAGCGCATGCACGTCCTGCTCACCCAGGCGAGCCTCGCCTCCTGCCCCCGTCCCCTACAGCGGCAGCGCACAGACCGCGAGGGGTGAGGCGAACGGCTCACCCGCGCGCCGGAGTTCACCGCTCTCCTGGTCGACCCGGAACACCGTGACCGTGCTCGACCGCTGGTTCGCCGCGAACAGCAGCCGTCCGTCGGGCGAGAACGCGATGTGACGCGGGAAGTCGCCGTCCACGGGCACCGTGTCCAGCAGCCGCAGCCGGGCGCCGTCCGCCTCGATCGCGTACCGCGTCAGGCTGTTGTGGCCCCGGTTGGCGAGAAACGCGAACGAGCCGTTCGGCGTCACCAGGAGCTGGGCCGGGTAACTCGTCCCGCTTCCCGTGCCCGTGGACTGGGGTTCACCCACCGAGAGGCGGCCGGCCGCGGGGTCGTAGCCGCAGACCGTCACCGTGTTGTCGGCCTCGTTGGCGAGATAGGCGTATCCGCCGCCGGGGTGGAACGTGAGATGGCGCGGCCCCGCGCCCGGCCTCGTCCGCGCCCGGGAGACCTCGGTGAGCGTGCCCCGGGTGTCGTCGAGACGGTAGCTGTACACCGTGTCGGTGCCCAGGTCGACGGCGAGCAGGTGCCCGCCGTCCGGAGCCGTGATGAACTGGTGCGCGTGCGGGCCCTGTTGGCCGGGACCGGGAGCCGGGGACGTGTGCGTGACCAGATCGGTGCGCTCGCCGAGCGCGCCGGACGCCTCGATGGGATGCACCGCGACGCTGCCCGAGGCGTAGTTCGCGCTCAGCAGCCAGCGGCCGCTCGGATGCACCGACAGATGACAGGGGCCCGAGCCCCCGGTGGAGCGGCTGCCGAGCACCTCGTTCCCCGGGAGACGGACGGCCGTCACCGCGCCCGCCGTCTGCTCGTCGACCGCGTACAGCGTCCGGCCGTCCGGATGCGCCGCGAGGAAGGACGGGTTGTCGACGCCCGTCACCACGCCGCCGCCGGTGACCGCGCCGGTCGCCGCGTCGTACGCGGCGACACCGATCCCCTTTCCGCCGCCGTCGCCCGAGGTGTAGGTGCCCAGGAACAGCGGACGCGGGCCGGAGGAGGGAGCCGGGGACACGGGGGCGGATGCAGCCGCCGACGCCGAGGGACCGGGCGGCGGCGCCTTCGGGACCGGCGCCGTCTCGGCGGGGTCCGCCCGGGGCGCCGCGCATGCCGGGGCCGCCGCGATCGCGGCGGCCCCCGTCAGAGCGCCGACGAAACGCCGTCTGGTCCAGCCGCCGCCCGCGCCGTGCGACGGCCCTGCACCACTGCTCATGCCTGCACCTCGGGGTGTCGGTTGCCTCGGCCGGAACGGCCACCTTGGCGTGCGACACCCCGGACGTGCAAGAACGGCCCTGCGCGTTGCGCCCCGCGCAACGCCGCGAACTACCAGTCGCCGTCCTCCACGGGCTTGCCCGGCGCGTCACCGAGCGGCTGCACCTGATGGGGCGAGGGCTGCTGCCAGGGCTCGTGGTCGTCACCCAGCCAGTCGCCGACCGGCTGCACCGAACCGAGCTCGTCCGTGGGCGCCAGATCGGTGGCGTCCTGGTCGTAGTAGTCGAACCAGGGAAGCCCCGCGCGGGTGTACGCGGCCCGGTCCACCGGGGACGGCGGCGGCGCCTCGCCGGTGATGCGGCGCCACTCCGGCGGTGTCACGAGGTGGACGAACACGCGTCCGGCCGGCTCCTTCGCCCAGGCCTTCAGCGGCCGGTCGTCGCGGTAGACCTCCTGGCGCATCGAACCGCCGACGCCGAGACCCATCGCCGGGGCGCTGCGCGCACGCGGGGCACCCCCGGGACGCCCGGCTGCGGGAGCGGCGCCCGGCGCGGGCGGCGCGGCCATCATCGGCATGGCCGCGCCCAGCGTCCGGGGCATGCGCAGGCTCTCCTCCGCCCGGCGGCGCTCCGCCTCCCGCCACGCCGCCAGCTCCCCGGCTTCCAGCGGGAACGACTGGAGCTGGACACCGCCCCAGACCTCCTCGCCGGTGACCTGGCCCTCGACCGTCGCGCCCAGCCCCAGCGGCACGGCCACGAACTGGCGGACCGTCCCCTTGCCGGAGTTGATGCCGTCGAGCCACGGTTGCCGGGGGAGCACGACATAGTTCTGCGGGTCACGGGTGAGCCGGGAGGTCCACGGCTTGCCGGACACCGCGCACACCTTGCCGACACCCACCTGCAACGCCGCCGGCTCCGCCGTCCCGGCGAAACTCAGCCACATGGCCTCGCGCAGATATACGGGCAGCATCACGCCGCCGCGCGCCCGCCACTCGGCGGGTACCCGGTCCCCGTAGTCCTCGACGCGCCGGACGGGGAACTCGCCCAGCCCCGGCGGCAACGCGTGCGTGCCCGTCTCGGGCAGGCGCAGCGTCCGTATGAACCGCACCTGCACCCCGCCCGGCAGCCGCAGTGCGTTCCCGTCGATCCGCACGGTGTCCTCGGTCATCCGCCCGCCCCCTCGTTCTCCTGCCGCCGCCGTGCGGCCCACCGCCACGGCTTCGTGCCATTTCCTCTCACGCAACTCCTCACCTAGAACGCCCGGAGACTGAGGAACGGTTCCGGTTCCGACGCGGCAGACGCAGCCGGCGTCGCAGCCGGGTCAGGCGCGGCCGGCGCTCGCGCTGCTCGCGGGTGCAGCGGTCCAGCTCCTCGAACAGGCGGCGGGTGCGGTGCTCGGTGTCCAGCTCGTCGAGGATGCGGGTGACCTCGGTCAGCACGGAGCCGTGAAGCTGCCACTGGCTCGGGTCGCGCCGGACCTCTTCGAGGAACAACTGGGCCAGTTTGTCGCGGGTCGCGGCGGCGGTGGCGAGCTCCGCGCTGAGCCGCTCCTCGGCGGACGCGGCGTTCTGGGTGACGTCGCTGGTCACCAGGACCGCGAAACTGACGATCGCGTCGGCGACCTCGGACAGCAGCTCCCGCAGGACGGCTCCGGCCTGCGGTTCGAACAGGGGCCTGGGTTCGCGCTCCTTGGCCAGGTCGGTGAGGCTGCGCGCGATGACCCGCAGGACCACGGTGCAGATCTCCAGGGTGTCCAGGCCGGTACGCAGCACGACCCGGTGCAGCAGCCCCTCGCGCACCCGCGGGTTGAGCTTCAGGCTGTCCTCGGCCTGCCGCAGGGCCGCGTCCACCACGGCGATGTCGTTGTCGAGCCGGCGGGCCTCGTGCAGCCGCTCGGCCGCCACATGGAAGGGGGTGTGCGCCACGGCGCCCTCGCCGACCCGCAGCATGAGCTGCCGCATCCGGCGTGCCAGGTCCTCGATCTGCTCACCGGCCACGCCCACCCACACGGGGGGCGCGAGCACGAGGTTGCAGGCGAGACCCACCACCGCCCCGATCAGTGTCTCCAGCACGCGGGCCCACGCGGTGCTGCCCACCCGGGTGACACCGAGGACCAGCATGGCGCTGATCGCCACCTCGGGCACGAACTCGCTGACCCGGACCAGATGGCCCACCGCCAGCGAGGCGAGGATGATCAGGCCCAGACTCCACCAGGTCAGGCCCACCAGGCTGCTGAAGCCGATGGCGATGACGACGCCCACCACCACGGAGTTCACCCGCCGGATCGCGGTGGTGATCGTCGAGTACAGGGTGACCTGTACGACCAGCAGCGCGGTCAGGGGCGCGGTCAGCGGCGCGGGCTCGGGGCTGAGATGGATGGCCACCACGTACGCGATCGTCGCGGCGGCCGTCGAACGAAGTGTCTGGACGACCACCGGCTCCCGGCGCCGCTCCACGATCTTCGCGACGGATGTCGTCCACTCACCGCGTGCCTCTTGCATCCTTCGGGCCTTCCCGTTTAACACGGGTACCGAACGTGCCGATTGCGGACCGTACCTGTCCGCAAAGGGTCCTAGATTGAAGGCACCAACCGGGTCGGACCGCATCAGGAGGCACCGAATGAGCGCAATGAGCGACGTCGAGGGCATCGAACTGCTGACGCTGTCGTACGACCGGCTGCGCGCCGTGGTCGCCGGTGTGCCGGAGAGCGCCCGGTCGGCGCCGACGCCGTGCGGCGAGTGGACGGTGGCCCAGGTGCTCAACCACGCCCGGCTCGACCAGCAGGCGTACGGCGCGGCGGTCACCGGCACCGGGTGGCCCGAGCAGGACGCCTTCCATCCCGAGGACGCTCTGGAGGCCGACGTGACGGCGGAGCTCGACAAGGTCCTCGTGGGCGTCGCCGACGTCTACGCGGGGCTGTCCCCCGACGCGGAGGAGGTGGCGACGCCGCTCGGGCCGCTGCCGTTCCGTGTCGCGGCCGCCGCGGCCGCCATGGACGCGGGCGTGCACGCCTGGGACATCGCCGTGGCGACCGGCCAGGCGTCCCCCCTCGACGACGCCCTGGCCGGCGGCATCCGGCTCGCGGCGGACCGGCTGGCCGACCACCTGCGCGACGCGTTCGGCGTGTTCGCCGCCGCGCGCGAGGTCCCGGCGGAGGCCGGCCGGGCCGAGGCGCTGCTCGCCTTCCTGGGCCGGGACCCGCACTGGACGCCTGCCGCCGCCTGACGCGTCCGGGACGGCCCCCGCCCCCTCCGGCGGGACGGGGACGATCCCCGGGCACCCGCGGGAGCGAGGCCGGTGCGGCGGGATCAGCCGTGCAGCTTCGCCAGGAAGGCCGACAGATTGCCGACCGTCCTGGCGATCTGCTGCTCCGTCGTGAGGGTCTCCTCGAAGCGGCTGCCCGACTCCAGGGACTTCTTCCCGCGCACATAGAGCGAACAGGCCAGGTCGGCGCAGATGTAGACGCCCACCGAATTGCCCTCGCGGCCCGCCGCGCCCGCCTTGCGGGCCGTCATCAGCGAGACCCCGCTGCCCGGGTGCGTCGTCAGGCACAGCGAGCACATGCTGCGGTGCAGGAGCCCGCGCCGGGAGGAGGGAAGACGCAGGCAGACGCCGACGAGACCCCCTTCCCGCTCGGTGACGAGGTAGCCGCGATCCGGCGCGCCGGGATCTCGCCATCCGAGGAAGTCCAGGTCGTCCCAAGGGAGTTCGTCGAGACGGCGCGGCGTCGCGAGCCGTTCGGCCTCACCTCGGGAGCAGTTGACGAACGAGTCGCGGATGTTCCGCTCGGTGAGTGATCTCATGGGGGAGTCCTCCTGGGTGCCGACAGTCAAACCTAGGGGTACTAGGTTTTGACCGAAGATACCTAGCTCCATGAGGGGGAGCCAATGGATTTCGCGGAGGGCCGCACGGCACGGAACCGGTGCACGCCACAGGAACTGGCCCTGCGCCATGTCGCGGCACGGTCCTCCGGCCCAGCCCTGGATCCCACGGTGCGGCTGACCCTCAACTTCCATCCGGACCGGCTCGTGCGCGGGGTCCCGATCCTGGAGGCACTGGCCCGGGACGGCGTGTACCGCTCGCAGTTCGTCACGGGCACGAGCAACGGCGGCCTGACCGCGCACCCCGGCGGCGACCGGTGGCGCTGGGAGAGCCGGATCTTCGGCGGGGCCTACGACACCGCGCCCGCCGAGGAGCGCCCGGTCTACGGAGGGCTCGACTTCCGCCGCCAACTCGTCGGCGCGGCACCCCGGTTCGGCTCCTCGCACTTCCGCCTGACCGGCGAGACACTGCGCCGTACCACCTTCTGCTACCCCGACAGCGCGGCCGAACCGTCCGCGTTCGGCGTCGCCGCCGGGATGTCCCTCATCGCCTTGGCCGAGGCGGACGACCGGGACGCCCTCGACGACTACATCGAGGCGCAGGTGCACGGACAGGTCGTGCCGGCCCGGGACGTGGAGGCGCTGGTCCTCGACGCCTCGTACCGCGGCACGCCCGTCGAGACCGCGGCCCGCCGTCTGCCCTGCCCCCTGGCCTGGCACCCCGGATACCGGCTCGGAGTCGAGGAGTTGCGCCTGCACCCCGACTTCCGCGGACCCGAATACGTCGAACTGGGCGCCCGCATCGCCGAGGACGGCCGGCTCGACCCGCGCATCATCGGAGACGCCGCCCGCACCGGCCGCCACGACCTCCAGGACCTGAAGAAGGTCTGCCACTGCCTCGCCCGCTTCGGCGCTCCTCGGGGCGCCGGTACGGCGGAGGGCGACACCCTGGCGGCGAGGACGCCCGGCGCATAGGCGCCGGTCGCCGATTCGGCACGGGTGGCCGCGGCCCGCGTTCGGACGGATCGCGTGTGCGGCTCCGTGACCAGGTGGCAGAGTGGGTCGGCAGGAGAGACGGCCAGGGGGTAGGCATGGACGGCTGGGAGCGGGCGCGGCGGGCTCTCGACAGGGCGGGACTGCGGGCCGGGAGCCTGGCCGAGCGCCGGATTCTGTCCGGCGGCACGTACAACGCGGTCGAGGAGTTGCGGCTCACCGACGGCACCCGCTACGTCCTGAAGGTGCCTCCGCCGGACACCGCCCCCGCTCTGGCGTACGAGCGGCAACTCCTTGTCTCCGAAGCGGAGTTCTACCGTTGGGCTGCCACCGCCGGCGTACCTGCGCCCCGGGCGGTCGGAGATCACCACGACGGCCACCTGCTCATGACGCACTGTCCGGGCGAGCCCTGGGGAGACCTGACCGACGGCGAACGCAGGCCGTTGCGGCGGGAGTTGGGGGGCATGGTGGCCCGGCTGCACGGGGTGACCGGCCCGGGCTTCGGCTATCCCTCCGGTGCGCTCGGCCCGCTTGCCCCCGACTGGCGGACCGCCTTCACCGGGATGTACGAAGCGCTCCTGGACGACGCCCGCCGCTACCGTGCCTGGCTGCCGCGTCCCGCCGGCGAGGTGGCCCGTACCGCGCGGACCGCCTTCGACGCCCTGGGCGAGGTCACCGTCCCCCGCCTCGTCCACTTCGACCTGTGGCGAGGGAACATCCTGGTCGAACGGGCGGAGGCGGGCCCGCGCATCGGCGGTCTGATCGACGGCGAGCGCATGCTCTGGGGCGACCCGCTCGCCGACTTCGTCTCCCTGGCCCTGCTCGGGGACATCCGCCAGGACACCGATTTCCTGACGGGTTATCAAGAGGGCGGGGGAGTGGTCGAGTTCGACGGAGCGACGCGGCAGCGCCTGGCCCTGTACCGCAGTTACCTCTATCTGATCATGCTCATCGAGACCGTCCCCCGCGCCTCCGGCGACGAACGGGTCGCCTGGGTGCGCGCGACGGTGGCCCCGCAGTTCACGGCCGCCCTCGACGAGATCGGCCGGGGCGCGAACACCCCGGCCGATCACGGTTGCTAGCCCCTGCCGCTCGGATCACGCGGCGGGACCCCGGGGCCGGACGGCAGGCCCCGGAGCCGCCCGCGCGCTCGGCGGCCGGCCGTGGCTCAGGCCGCCTTGCTCGCGCCCCCGCGGTGCTCGCGGACGATCTCCGCGTAGCGGTGACCGCTGCCCTTCACCGTCCGTACCTGCGTCTTGTAGTCGACGTGTACCAGTCCGAACCGCTTGTCGTAGCCGTACGCCCACTCGAAGTTGTCCAGCAGCGACCAGGCGAAGTAGCCGGCCAGCGGAACGCCCTTGCGGGCCGCCGAGGCGCAGGCCGCCAGGTGCTGTTCGAGGTACGCGGTGCGCTCCGGGTCGTCGACGGTACCGTCGGGGCGCACGACGTCGGGATAGGCGGAGCCGTTCTCCGTGACGTACAGCTTGCGGGCGCCGTACTCGTTCGTCAGGCGCAGCAGCAGACTCTCGATACCGGCGGCCCCGACCTCCCAGTCCATGCCCGTGACGGGCACGCCGGGCCGACGGACCTGGCGGGCGTACGGGGCAGGCCCGGTCGGGTCGTCGACCACGCTGGACGGGAAGTAGTAGTTCAGCCCCAGCCAGTCCAGCGGCGCGGCCATCGTCTCCAGGTCGCCCGCGACCTCCGGGAGTTCGACCCCGTACACCTCGACCATGTCGGCGGGGAAGCCGCGGCCGTGCACCGGGTCGAGCCACCAGCGGTTGGTGTGCCCGTCCTGCCGCTTCGCCGCCGCGATGTCCTCCGGGCGGTCGGTGGCGGCCTCGATGCTGCCCAGGTTGTTGACGATGCCGATCTGCGCGCCGGGCACGGCCGCGCGGATCGCCTGCGTGGCGAGCCCGTGGCCGAGCAGGAGGTGGTACGAGGCGCGGACGGCGGCCGTGAGGTCGGTCAGGCCCGGGGCCATCCGCCCCTCCAGGTGGCCGATCCAGGCCGAGCACAGCGGCTCGTTGAGGGTGGTCCAGTGCTGGACGCGGTCGCCGAGCCGCTCCGCCACGGCCGACGCGTAGGCGGCGAGGTGGTGCGCGGTGTCCCGGGCCGGCCAGCCGCCCCGGTCCTGGAGCACCTGCGGCAGGTCCCAGTGGTAGAGCGTGACCGAGGGCGTGATGCCCGCCTCCAGCAGGCCGTCGATCAGCGCGTCGTAGTAGTCGAGCCCCTTGGCGTTGACCGCGCCGTCGCCGTCCGGCATCACGCGGGGCCAGGCGACGGACAGCCGGTAGGCGTTGGTGCCGAGCCCGCGCATGATGCCGATGTCCTCGCGCCAGCGGTGGTAGTGATCGCAGGCGACGTCCCCGTCGTCCCCGTTGTCGATCTTGCCGGGAGTGTGCGAGAACGTGTCCCAGATGGAGGCGGAGCGGCCGTCCTCGGCGACGGCACCCTCGATCTGATAGGCCGACGTGGCCGTGCCCCACAAGAAGTCCTCGGGGAGGGCGGCAAGGTCGATGGTCACTGAAGTCCCTTCGTCGTCAATGGTGTCGATGTCCTCGGCGGGGCCGGTCACTTGACGGCTCCCGCCGTGAGGCCGGCGACGAGATAGCGCTGGAGCAGCAGGAAGCCGGCCACCACGGGGACGCTGACGACCAGCGAGGCGGCCATGATCTGGTTCCAGTACACGTCGTTGAGCGTGGAGTAGCCCTGGAGGCCGACGGCGAGCGTGCGGGTGTCGTCGTTGGTCATCACCGACGCGAACAGCACCTCGCCCCAGGCGGTCATGAAGGCGTAGACGGCGACCGCGACGATGCCCGGGATCGCCGCGGGAACGACGACACGGAAGAGCGCCCCGAGCGGCCCGCAGCCGTCCACCAGCGCCGCCTCGTCGAGATCGCGGGGCACCGAGTCGAAGTACCCGATCAGCATCCAGATCGAGAACGGCAGCGAGAAGGTCAGATACGTGAGGATCAGACCCCCGCGCGAGCCGAACAGCGCGATCCCGGTGGCGTTGCCGATGTTGACGTAGAGCAGGAACAGCGGCAGCAGGAACAGGATGCCGGGGAACATCTGGGTGGACAGCACGGTGACCGTGAACACGCGCTTGCCGCGGAAGCTGTAACGGCTGACGGCGTAGGCGGAGAAGACGGCGATCACGACCGAGCAGCCCGTGGCCGCCCCGGCCACGATCAGCGAGTTCACGAAGTACTTCGCCAGCGGCACCGTCGACCAGATGTCGATGTACGGCCGTATCGTCAGTCCGCTCGGCAGCCAGCGGAACTTCCCCGAGACGTCCGCGAGCGGCTTCAGCGAGCTGGAGACCATGACGTAGACGGGCACCAGGACGAAGCCGGTGAGCAGGGTGAGGAAGATCCGCCGGGACCACAGGAAGGACCGCGGGGGAGCCATCGGCGAGCGGTGGGCGGTGGAGGTGCTAGACATCGGCCGTCTTCCTTCCCCGGGAGGTCAGCAGGAGGTAGACGCCTGTCACGACGAGCAGGAAGAGCAGCAGCAGCACGGACATCGCCGAGCCGGTGCCGAAGTTCCACGTCACGAAGGACGCCTGGTAGATGTGGACCGAGATGAGGTCCGCCGCCTCCGGGGCCGTCTTGCCGAACAGGACGAACGGCGTGTTGAAGTCGTTGAACGTCCACAGGAACAGCACCAGCACCAGCACCTGGTTGACCGGCCGCAGCGACGGCAGCGTGATGCGGCGAAGCTGCTGCCACAGACCGGCCCCGTCGAGAGCGGCGGCCTCGTACAGCTCGCCCGGGATGTTCTGCAGGCCCGCCATGACGATCAGGAAGGCGAACGGCCAGCCCTTCCACACGGACACGGTGAGCAGGGCGTAGAAGCTGTTGTCGCCGATCAGCCAGAACGAGGGCTTGTCGGTGAGGTGGAGCTGGTCGTGCAGGACGTGGTTCACCAGGCCGTTGTCGTGCTGGAACATGAACACCCAGGTGATCACGGCCGCGTAGACGGGCAGTGCGTACGGCACCAGGAACAGGGCCCGCAGAATGCCGCGCCCCCGGAAGGTGTCCTGCATGTAGATCGCGGCCGCCGTGCCGATCAGCCAGCACAGGCCGACCGAGAGCAGCGTGAAGCCGATGGTGACGAAGAAGGAGTGCAGCAGCGCCTCGCCGACGGGTTCGTCGAAGTGCACCGACACCGAGTAGTTGTCGAAGCCGGCCCAGGGCGCCGTACCCCAGTCGCGGATGTAGAACTGCGTGAGCTCCTTGAAGCTCATCACGATGCCGATCACCATCGGCACCAGGTGCACCAGGAGTTCGAGCACCAGCGCGGGCAGCAACAGAAGGTAGGGGAGTCCGATGCGCTTGATCCGCCCGGTGCGGCGCGGGCCTCGCGCCGCACCGGGGGAGCTCTTGCGCACCGTCCGCTCGCCGGGTTCGGCGGAAGCGGCGGTCGTGGTGGTCATGACGGTGTCCGCACTCACTTCTTCGGCATCTGCTGCTGGGCCTTCTCGAGCGCCGCCTTCACCGACGCGGTGGTCACCGCGCGGCCGCCGGCGGCGTCGGCGAACAGACCCTTGATGGCCGTACCGACCGCGGTCTCGAACTGGGACTCGTCGGCGACCTGCGGCAGCGCGGCGGCACTCTTGGCCAGGGTGTCCTTGAGAACCGCGTTCGAGGGGGAGTTGAACGCGGTGTCCGTCTGGGCGGTCTTGACCGGCGGGATCGAGGTGTAGGCGCCGTTGAGGATCTTCTGCTCGGCGTCGCTGGTCAGGAACTTCACGAACTTCGTGGCGCCGTCGAGGTTCTTGGTGTTCTTGAACACCGCGAGGTTGATGCCGGCGACCATCGAGTTGACGTTGGTGCCCGTGCCCGGGGTGCCGGACTGCACCGGTACCGGGGCGATGCCGTACGCGTCGTCGGCCATGCCCTGCGACTTGAGGTTGGCGGCCGCGGACTGCCACAGCAGCATCGCGTTCTTGCCCTTGGCGAAGTCGCTCACCGACTGGTTCTGGGCGTACTCGGCGTTGCCCGGGGCGATGATCTTGTCCTTCGCCATCAGGTCGACGTACTGCTTGACCGCGGCGACGACCCCGTCGTTGGTGAAGTCGGCCTTGCCGTCGGCGGTGAAGAAGTCCGCGCCGTGCTGCTTGGCGAAGACGAAGGCGTGGTGGATGTTCTCCGAGGCGTTCGACCCCTCGGCGCCGAGGCCCCACTTGCCGCCCTTGGAGATCTTCTTGCCGTCGGCGACCAGCTCGTCCCAGGTGGCCGGAGGGTTCGCGATCCCGGCGTCGGCGAACATCTGCTTGTTGTAGTAGAGCGCGTACGCCATCGAGTACAGCGGCACCGCGGCGGGGTCCTTGCCCTCGGCGCCCGTCGAGCCGAGCGCGGAGTCGACGAAGCGGTCCTTGCCGCCGATCTTGGCGAAGTTCTTCGCGTCCCAGGGCAGCAGCGCTCCGGTGGCCTGGAGCGAGGCGCTCCAGGTGTTGCCTATGTTGAGCACGTCCGGGCCCTGGCCCGAGGTGGTGGCGGTGAGGATCCGGTTCAGCAGGTCGGACCAGGGCACGACCTCCAGCTTCACCTTGATGCCGGTCTGCTTCTCGAACTTGGCCAGTTCGGGGGCGAGCGTCTTCTTGTCGATCTCGATGCTGGCGCCCTGGTTGGACGCCCAGTACGTGAGTGTCTTCGGCGAGGCGTTGGACCCGCCGCTCGACGAGCCGCCGCCACAGGCGGTCGCGGCGGTCAGCAGGGTGATGGTGACCGCACCGGCGGCCGCGGCTCGGATTCTGCGCATGGCTGCTTCTGTCCCTTTCCCGGAGGGAGCGCATGAGGGACGCCCGGGTTCACTTCCCGAACGATCCTCATGGCTTAATTTAGGACGTGAGTTAAGACCCGGAAGAAAGTCGCGTCAAGGGATCGCACAGGGGTATCTTGCAGTTCGGGCAGGCCGGAAGGGACTTCACATGGCGGGGCGGAACGGACGGACAGTGCGTGACCTGCGACGGGGCAATCGCACCGCCGTACTACAACGGTTGTATTTCGACGGGCCGATGAGCCGCTACGAGCTCGGTCCGGCGACCGGGCTGAGTTCCGGATCCATCAGCAACGTGGTCGCCGAACTCGTGGCCGACGGCCTCGTCGAGGAGGCCGGAAGCGTCGACTCCGACGGCGGCCGGCCCCGCACCCTGCTGCGCGTGGTGCCCGGAAGCGGTCACATGATCGGCGTCGACGTCGGTGAAACCCGCGTCCGCATCGAGCTGTTCGACCTGACTCTCACCGAACTCGCCCGCACCGAACGTCCGTTGCAACGCCAGGGCTACGAGGCCGACCGGCCGCTCAGGGGCCAGGAGTACGACGTCGACGTCATCGTCGGCCACATCCGCGACGGCATCGCCGAGGTCCTGGCCGAGGCGGACATCGCCCCCGAACAGCTCCTCGGCGTCGGCATAGGGGTGCCCGGCATCGTCGCCCGCACCCCCGAGCGTGGCGCGGTCGTGCACGGCCAGACCATCGGCTGGGACGCCGTCCCGCTGGAGTCCCTGCTCCGCTCCGCCTGCGAACTCCCCGACACCGTGCCGTACTTCGCGGACAACGGCGCCCGAACCC
Organism: Streptomyces sp. NBC_00386; assembly: GCF_036063235.1. Classification (NCBI taxonomy): domain Bacteria; kingdom Bacillati; phylum Actinomycetota; class Actinomycetes; order Kitasatosporales; family Streptomycetaceae; genus Streptomyces; species Streptomyces sp. NBC_00386. The sequence continues at coordinate 1,332,854 of NZ_CP107950.1, read as the reverse complement.
TGGGCCAGGCCGAGATGTGGTTCGGGGCCGGACGCGGAGCCCGCAACGCGGTGGTCGTGCTCTTCGGCTCCGGCGTGGGCGCCTCTCTCGTCACCGAGGACGTCGAGAACGGCCGGTCCGTCGAGTGGGGGCATCTGACCGTCCGGGTCAGGGGCCGCCGCTGCCGCTGCGGCGCCCTCGGCTGCCTGGAGGCGTACGCGGGCGCCGAAGCGCTGCTGGACCGCTGGCGCGAGGAGGGCGGGCGGCCCCCGGAGGGCACGGACGAGGAGACCGCGCTCACCGCGATGCTCGCCGCCGCCTACCCGCCCGAGGGCACCGAGCCCGACCGCATCGCACTCGCCGTCCTGGAGGAGACCGCCGAGTACCTGGGCGCCGGTCTCTCCGACCTGATCAACCTCTTCCAGCCCGAACGCATCCTCATCGGCGGCTGGGCCGGCCTCCAGCTCGGCTCCCGCTTCCTGCCCGCCGTCCGCCGGTACGCCTCGTCGTACGCCCTGCGTTATCCCGCTCAGCACGTCACCGTGGACCTCGGGCGCCTCGGCCCCGACGCCGTCACGGTCGGCGCCGCGATCCTCCCGCTGGCCGACTTCTTCGCCCGCGGCGGCCGGCGCGCGGAACCCGCGCCGGCCGGACCGTCCCCCGCCTGGCGCACGGCCCTGGAGGAACGGGCACCGCACTGATTCCCTCCGCAGGCGACCGCGTTCGCATGACCTCCGGGGTAATCGACCCCGTCGCCGCCTCCCGGAAGCATGAAGGGCACACCGACCGCCCTCGTACCACCGGATCCCGGGAGGACCCATGCCGTACTTCGCGAGCCCCGTCGACGGTGCCCGGCTGCACTTCGTCGACTACGGCCCCGCCACCGGCCAGGTGGCCGTCTTCGTCAACAGCTCCTACTTCGGTACGGAGATGTGGGAGTACCAGACGCTGCCGCTCGCGGACGCCGGCTACCGGTGCGTCGGGTTCGACCGGCGCGGGCACGGCCGGTCCGAGGACGTCTGGGGAGGATTCGACCTCGACAGCCTCGCCGACGACGTCGACGGGCTGCTCCGGCACCTCGATCTGCGGGAGGTCACCCTGGTCGGGCACTCCGTCGGGACCGCCGAGATCGTCCGCGCTCTGACCCGGCACGGGGCCGAGCGGGTGGCGGGAGTGGCGCTGGTCGCCGGTATGGCACCGGGCCCCGTGCGGTCCGTGAACCATCCCGAGGGGGTCGACCCGGCACTCGTCGAGGCGGGCAACAAGGTGTTCCGCCACGACCGGGCCGCGTTCTTCGAGGACGGCGCCCACGCGTTCTTCGCCCTCGGCCTCCCCGGCAACGACCTCTCCGAGGCCTACGTGCGATCCATGATCGACCGCTGCCACGGCGCGACCGCGCGGGCCGGGGCCGCCCTCGGCGACCTCGTCGTCACCCTGGACGTCGCACCCGAGCTCGCGAAGCTCGACCTGCCCGCCCTCGTCGTGCACGGGACGCACGACGCGTCGGCGCCGCTGGACCTGACCGGCCGCCGGGCCGCGGAACTGCTGCCCGACAGCACGTTCAAGGTCTACGAGAACGCCGGTCACGGCCTGTTCGCCACGCACCGCGAGCGACTCACCGCAGATCTCCGGGAGTTCATGTCAGGCTCCTGATGCGGCTGATGCCCGCGTGGCTCAGCCGAAGGCGTTCACCCCGGTCAGCTCGGCCGACAACTCCCACAGCCGGGCGGCCTGTTCGGGGTCCGTCGCGTAGGCGCTCACCCCGGTCCGGGTGCCGTCCGCCGGAGCCGGCTCGGCGATGTCGCAGTCCTCGCAGTACACCCCGCCCAGGCCGGCCAGCTGCGGTGAGGTCGCGGCCCACACCTGAGTGGCCGCTCCCTGCCGGGGCGTCTTGAAGCCCTCGGGGTTCAGCGGCGTGCCGTTCTCGTCGATCCAGCCGCGGTCGACCATCTCCTGTTTGGGCAGGTGCCGTTGGAGCGGGGTGAGGATGCCGCCGGGGTGCAGCGAGAAGGCCCGTACGCCGAAGTCCCGTCCTCGTCGGTCGAGTTCCACGGCGAACAGGACGTTCGCCGTCTTCGCCTGCCCGTAGGCCTCCCACTTGTCGTAGCCGGTCCGCCAGTGCACGTCGTCCCAGCGGATACCGGAGTAGTGGTGGCCCGCGGAGGACACGGAGACGACCCGCGCGCCGCCCGGCGCGATCGCCGGCCACAGCCGGTTGACCAGCGCGAAGTGACCGAGGTGATTGGTCGCGAACTGCGCCTCCCAGCCGGGGCCGACCCGCGTCTCCGGGCAGGCCATGATGCCGGCGCTGTCGATGACGATGTCGATGGCGCGGCCCGAGGCGAGGAACCGTTCGGCGAAGGCGCGCACGCTCTCCAGGTCGCCGAGATCCAGTTCGCCGGTCTCTGCGCCGTCGATGTCCGCCAGCGCCTCGCGCGCGGTCGCCGGGCGCCGTGCCGGGACCACGACGTGGGCGCCCGCCTCGGCCAGCGCCCGGGTCGTCTCCAGGCCGAGGCCCGAGTAGCCGCCCGTGACGATCGCGAGCTTGCCGGAAAGGTCGATGTCCCGCAGGACGTCGTCCGCGGTGCTCCGGGCACCGAATCCCGAACCGATCTTGTGCTGTGCAGTGCTCATGCCTCGCACGCTACGAATTCGAGCGGACTCGAAGTCAAGCGGACACGGCCGTTGCGGCGAACGGCCGGCGTCGGCGATGGAAAGACCCCGACCGGACGGGGGAATCTCGGTCGGGGTCGTCTGTGGGGGCACGGACGGCGGTCGCCTCGCGGCGAAAGGCTCCGCAGGGCTTCAGCCGGACGATCGTCCCTGCGGGCAGAGGTGAGGCCCGGGGACACTGTCCCATCCGCACCCACGGTTTGTTCAACGGGTGACTACCTGTGGGTGTTCCCCGGAACGGGGCCGTCAGCGGTGACCTGTGTCACGGTGTCTCACGGGTCCGGGCCCAGGTGAGCAGGTCCTCCAGCGTCCATGTGGTGACGACCCGCTCCGGCGGCACCCCGCACTCCTCGGCCCGCGCGCACCCGTAGATCTGCCAGTCCAGCTGTCCGGGAGCGTGCGCGTCGGTGTCCAGGGAGAACAGGACACCCGCCTCGACCGCCTGGCGCAGCAGCCGGCGCGGCGGATCGAGGCGTTCCGGACGGCTGTTGATCTCGACGGCCGTGCCGGTCTCCGCGCAGGCCGCGAAGACGGCTTCCGCGTCGAACCCGGACTCGGGGCGGCCGCGGCCCGCGATCAGCCGGCCCGTGCAGTGGCCGAGGATGTCCGCGTGCGGATTGCGCACGGCGGCGACCATACGGCGGGTCATCGGCCCCGCTTCCATCCGCAGCTTGGAGTGCACGGACACGACCACCACGTCCAGCAGCTCCAGCAACTCCGGCTCCTGGTCGAGCGATCCGTCGTCGAGGATGTCGCACTCGATGCCGGTGAGCAGCCGGAAGGGCGCCCAGCGTTCGTTGAGGGCGGCGACGACGGCCAGTTGCCCGCGCAGCCGCTCCGGCGACAGGCCGTTCGCCACGGTCAGCCGGGGCGAGTGGTCCGTGAGCACCGCCCACGCGTGGCCGAGCCGTGCCGCGGTGCGCCCCATCTCCTCGATCGGGCTGCCGCCGTCGGACCAGTCGGAGTGCAGATGGCAGTCCCCGCGCAGCAGTTCCCGCAGCCCCGCACCGCCCTCGGCGAGCGGCCCGGTGGCCTCCCGCTCCACCTTCTCCAGGTAGCCCGGCACCTCGCCGGCCAGTGCCTCCCGCACCACCTTCGCGGTCTTCGGGCCGATGCCCTTGAGCGATTCCAGTGTCCCGGTCGCCGCGCGCTCGCGGACCTCGTCGGCCGGCAGCCCGGCGAGCAGGCCCTGCGCGGTACGAAAGGCCCGTACGCGATAGGTGGGCGCCAGACTCCGCTCCAGCAGGAACGCGATCCGGTCCAGGGCCTCGACGGGGTCCATCGGCACTCCTCCCTGCGGTCGCGACGGCCGCCGCACGCTCTCCCCAGCGTTGCCCGGCCGTCGGCGGACCGCACGGCGGACGTCCGGTGCGCGGGTGGTGCCGGGTTTCCGGACGTGCGGGGCGGGATACGTCACCCGACCGGGCGAACGCGTCGATGTCCGCTGCCGCGCCCCTGCCGGGCGGCACGGGCCGGACGCTCCAGGGGCTCCACCGCTGACCAGCGGGAACAGCGGGAATCGCTTTACGCTCTAGTCATGACCGAAAGCGCGAGCCCTTACATCTCCCACCCGCGGATCTTGGTGCTCGGGGTGCAGCCGGGCACGCCGCCGTTCCGGATCATGGAGATCGACGGCGAGATGGTGGGAGAGGCGAAGGCGATCACGGACGTCCTGGAGTACGCGGCCGCGTACGGCATCACGGTCCACGATCTGGACGACCCCGACGTGGTCCGCTGGGTGGGCGGCGACAAACTCACCTGGCATCCCGGCTGACGCGGTTCGGGCCCCGAACCGCGGCGCGGTGCCGCGCCGGGCTCCGGCCCGGCGCGGGGTCACGCGGTCTTCTACGGTGTGGTCAGCCGCCGGTGGCGAAGCCGGGGAAGAGGGTCATCCCGCCGTCGACGAACAGGGTTGTGCCGACCACGTAGTCCATGAGGTCGGAGGTCAGGACCGTCACGGCGGCGGCGATGTCCTCGGGCTCGCCGACCCGTCGGTAGGGGATCAGCGTGAGCAGATCCGCCTCGGCCTCGGGGGTCTCCCAGGCGCTGCGGTTGATCGGGGTCTTGATGGCGCCGGGCGCGACGGCGTTGACCCGGATTCCGTGCGGGCCGAGTTCCTGGGCCAGCGTCTGCATGAGCATGAGGACGCCACCCTTGGACGCGGCGTAGTTCAGGTGACCGGACCACGGGATGATCTGGTGCACGGAACTCATGCAGATGATCTTTCCGGCGGAGCGGGAGATCTCCGGCACGACTCCGCGCCGCAGGAACTCCTTCGTCGCCTCCCTGGCACACAGGAACTGGCCGGTGAGGTTCACGTCGATGACCTTGTGCCACTGCGCGAGGGTCATCTCCGTCACGGACGCGTCCCGTTGCAGGCCGGCGTTGGCCACCAGGATGTCGATCGTGCCGAACTCCTCCAGCATGCGGGCGAACATGCCGACGACCTGACCCTCGTCGGACACGTCCGCCTCGTGGGCGAAGGCCCGCACGCCGAAACCCTGGATCTGCCGGACCACGTCCTCCGCGGCCTCCTGTCCGGCGACGTAGTTGACGACGACGTCGGCGCCCGCCCGGCCGAGCGCGACCGCCGTCGCCAGTCCGATACCGGAGTTGGCCCCGGTCACCAGGGCCTTCTGGCCCCGCAGCAACGGCAGCGCCGCGAGCTGCCCTTTGATGTCCACGCCTGAGGTCACTGCCTTCTCCCGTCGCCCGCCGAACTTCGGCACCGGGCACAACATTCCTCGGCCCTCGGTTCGTACGCGGGCCGAGGGGTCGCCCCACCCGCCCATTCGGGCGGAGATGCCCCTCCAACGGCCCAGCGCGGGCTCGGCCGGGCCTGACCCCGCCTCCTGGGCTCCCGTGGGCGCCCGGGGTCGCCGTCATCCTTCAGGTAGGGCCGTCGGCGCCGTGGCAGGCCCTCCGGCGGCGGGGAACCGGTCGGAGGAGATCCGCTGCCGGAAGACGTGGTAGGTCCAGCCCTGGTAGCAGAGGACGACGGGGAGCAGGACGAGGGCGACCACGGTCATGACCTTGAGCGCGTAGGGGCCGGAAGCGGTGTTGTGGACGGTCAGGTCGTAGGCGCTTCCCGTGCTGGAGACCATGACCCTGGGATAGAGCTCGGTGAAGAGCGACGCCACGGTTCCGGCGATCGCGAAAGCGGTGGCACAGAACGCCCAGCCGTCGTGGCCGCTGCTGATCAGCCAGGCCGCGGCGGCGACGGCCACGACGGTGGCGAGTTCGGCGAGGTTGAGGAGGACGCCGCCGCTCGCGAGGGAGCGCGTCCAGAAGACGTAGGCGAGGACCACCAGACCGGCGGGCAGGACGGTGAGCCGGGCCAGTCGGCGGGCCCTCTCGCGGATGTCCCCGCTGGTCTTCAGCGAGAGGAAGGTCGCGCCGTGCAGGAGGCAGAGCACGGTGAGAGTGATCCCGGTGAAGACGCCGTAGCCGGTGAACAGGTCGGCGAAGGTGCCCGTGTACTCCTGGTCGTGGCCGATGGGCACGCCGTGCAGCAGGCCACCGAGGGCGATGCCGAGCACCAGGGGCACGGTCACGCTGCTCGCGGTCAGCAGGACGGTCCAGTTCCGTCGCCATCGCGCGGTGTCGACGCGGCCGCGGTACTCGATGGCGATGCCGCGGACGATGAGCCCGGCCAGAAGGAGTACCAGCGCGAGGTAGAAGCCGGAGAACAGGGTGGCGTACCAGCCCGGGAAGGCGGCGAACATCGCGGCGCCGGCGGTGACCAGCCAGACCTCGTTGCCGTCCCATACCGGTCCGATGGTGTGCAGTACGGCCTGGCGGCGCGATTCGTCGCGGGAGAGCAGTCCGTGGAGCATGCCGACCCCGAGGTCGAAGCCCTCCAGAACGAAGAAACCCGTCCACAGTACGGTGACGAGGATGAACCAGAGGGTGGTGAATGCCATCGCGGGCCTTCCGGCGGCTCGGGACCTCAGTAGGTCATCTCGGGTGCGGGCTGGTCGTCCTGGTGCAGGGGGCCGGTGCCCTTGCGCGTGTGGCGTGTCATCAGCACGGCGGCGATCACGGCCATCGCGGCGTAGAGGAGGAAGAAGGCCACGATGCTGATGGCGACCTCGGTGGTGCCGACGGAGGAGGAGACCCCGTTCTTCGTCAACTGGATGCCTTGCACGATCCAGGGCTGGCGTCCGTTCTCGGTGAGGAGCCAGCCGGACGTGTTGATGAGGAACGGCAGCACCACGGCCCACACCGCCGCGGTCAGGAACCAGCGTGAGCGCGTGAGCTGTTCGCGCCACAGCAGCCACAGGCCCCACACTCCGAGGAGGAGGGCCAGCGAGGCGAGGTAGGCCATGACGCGCATCGCCCAGTACTGGATGAAGACGTTGGGTACGTAGTCGCCCGGACCGTAGGCCTGCTGGTACTGGCTGTTGACCTCGTTGAGGCCGAGGACCTTGCCGTTCCAGTGGTTGGTGGCCAGCAGGGAGAGCAGGTGCGGGATCTCCAGGATCTTCGTGGGGGTCTGGTCGTCGTTGCCCCCACCGATCTGGAAGAGGGAGAAGGAGCAGGGCTGGCAGGTCTCCCACTGCGCCTCGGCCGCCGCGATCTTCATCGGCTGGTACTTGCCCTCGGTCACGCCGAGTTCGCTGCCGACGAGCATGTTGAACATCAGGGCCGGCACGAGGATGAACAGCGACAGGCGCGCTGACAGCCGGAACCCCGAGACCGCCTCCTTCGCGGCGTCCGGGGCGCCCCCGTCCTGGACCTCGGCCCGGACCTGGGTGCCCTTGTCCTCGGCGCCGCCCTTGTCGCCGCCCTTGCCGTCGCGGAGGACCTTGCGCAGATGCCAGGCGGACACGGAGAGCATGACCATCGAGCCGGTGACCAGCGCGGCCAGCAGTACGTGCAGGTAGCCGCGGAGGAAGACGGGGTTGGTGAACAGGGCCCAGACGTCGTCGAGCTGCGGGCGGCCGGTGGACGGGTCGGTCTTGTAGCCGACCGGGTGCTGCATCCACGAGTTCGCGGCCATGATGAACAGCGCCGACAGCGCGCTGCCGGCCGCCACCGCCCAGATGGTCGCCAGGTGGACGCGCTTGGACAGTTTGTCCCAGCCGAAGATCCACAGGCCGAGGAACGTCGACTCCAGGAAGAACGCGGCGAGGCCTTCCATCGCCAGGGGCGCTCCGAACACGTCACCGACCGTGCGGGAGTAGCCCGACCAGTCCATACCGAACTGGAACTCCTGGACCAGACCGGTCACCACGCCGACGGCGACGTTGATCACCAGCAGGGTCCCGAAGAACCGTGTCAGCCGCAGGTACGCGACCTGCCCTCCTCGGTACCAGGCGGTCTGGAGCAGGGCCGTCAGCAGGCTCAGTCCGATGGTCACCGGGACGAACAGGAAGTGGTAGATCGACGTCATCGCGAACTGCAGCCGCGCCAAGTCCAGCTGGCTCATCTGTCCTCATCCATCGGATCGCACTGCGACGCAGCTGATGCGGCCGCCCAGACAAACACACTGGTTCCCTGGCAGTCGGCAAACCGTGCTCGTGAAAGACCGTGGCCATTCGTTCGGGTGATTCGCGTCGTCGTCACCGTCGTCACCGTCGTGGTCGGCGGCGGCGCCGTCGTCCTGGCCGTCGACGTGCCTGCCCGGCGACGGCGCGGACGTCCCGGGTCACCCGGACGGCTTCGCGGCGGTGCGTGCCGTACGCAGGTGTAGTGGATTGGACCTCGACGTGACTGCCTCATCCCTACGGCCGGTCCGGGTACGGCGTGCTCGGCGGATGCCTTGAAGGCAACCCTCGTCGGCGTCGAGTCGGGCGCCATCGGATTTCAAGAACCCCTGCAGGCGGGGCGCAGGGGCTTCTGGACATGCTTGAAATCCCGCGGCCCCGAGCGGTGGAAGGAGGACGACCGCCATGACCGACGAGGACATCCTCCTGGGCATCGCCCTGACCGTCGCCCTCGCCACGGGCTCGCAGATCCTGGCGAACAAGCTGCGCGTCCCCGCGCTGATCATCCTCCTGCCCGTCGGCTTCACGGCGGGCGCCCTGACCGACGTCATCCATCCCGGGCGCCTCATCGGCCCGGACTTCCCCGCGCTGGTCTCGCTGTCCGTCGCCGTGATCCTCTACGACGCGGGTCTCGGGCTGAACCTGCGCAACCTCACCGGCCGTACTCGCTCGACCGTCGTGCGGCTGCTTGTCATCGGCATCCTGGTCACTTTCCTCGCCGTCGCCGCCATCGGACCGGCCCTGTTCGGCATCCCGCTGCGGGGTGCCGCGATGATCGGCATGATCCTCGTCGTGTCCGGTCCCACCGTCGTCGGCCCGCTGCTCGAGTACGTCCGGCCGACGGACAGGCTGCGGCGCATCCTGATCTGGGAAGGAACGCTGACCGACCCGATCGGCGCCATCCTCGGAGCGGTCGTCTTCCACGCCGTCGCGACCTCCCACCGGGTCGACCTCGGCCGGGGCTACCAGATCGGACAGTTCCTGCTCAGCGTGGGAGTCGGTCTCGTGGGCGGTGCGGTGGGCACCGTCATCCTCTGGCTGACCCTGAACAAACTGCGGCTCGGTGAAACGCTCGGCACCCTCGCCCAGTTGGCGACGGTGATCCTCGTCTCCGCGGGCTGTGACATCGTCCGCGACGACACCGGCCTCATCGCCGCCATCTTCACCGGACTCGCCATCACCAACCTGCGGGGGATGGACATGCCGGCTCGCCGGCCCTTCCTCGAAACACTCGTCCAGATGATCATCGGCCTGCTGTTCATCTCCATCTCCTCCGCGGTCACCCCCGACTCCGTGGTGCCCGTGCTCGTCCCCTCGCTGATCCTGATCGCCGTGCTCGTCCTCCTGGTCCGGCCGCTCATCGCGTACGCCTCCGCCCGTGGTTCCGACCTGACGGTGGGCGAATGGGGCTTCATCGGGTGGATGGCACCGCGCGGCATCGTCGCGGCCTCGACCGCGTCCGCCTTCTCCGCCACCCTCGTGGCGAAGGGGTTGCCCGGCGCGTCCAAGATCCTTCCGATCACCTTCCTCGTGATCGTGGGGACGGTCCTGCTCTACGCCCTGACCGCCGCGCCCGTGGCCCGGAAGCTCGGCGTCGTCCGATCGGCGCGGACACGGCCGCTCCTGGTGGGCGGAGCCCCCTGGGTCATCGGCCTGGGGCAGGCTCTGGAGACTGCCGGACTCGACGTCCTGATGTGGGCCGGACTGGACGAGGAACGCGAGCGGATCGCCGCGGCCGGAATCGAGCTCGCGCACGGGGAGATGCTGGCGACCGCGACCAATCCCCGGGCCCGGCTGGAAGGCGTGACGGCGGTGTTCCTGCTCACCGACGACGACGATTTCAACGCCCTGGCCTCCGTCGTCATCAAGGACAACGTGCAAGGGCCCGTCTACCGGGTGGGGCCACCGAGGGACAGTCACGGCGTGGTCGCCCCGTACACCGGCGGCGACATCCTCTTCGGCCACCCGCTCGTCCGGCACCGCCTGGCGGCCCGCTACGAGCAGGGCGCCCGCTTCCTCGTCCAGCCCGGATCCCAGCCGGTCCCTTCGGACCACGACATCCTGTTCGTGGTCCGGGCCGACGGCCAGTTGGCCCCGGTCACCGGCGCGCAGACGATCACACCTCGGCCGGGCGACACCGCAGTACTGATGGGCTCCGTATGACCTCCTGGGCCACCCGCTTTCGGCTGCGGCAGTACGCCAAGGCGAGTCTGTGGATCGTCCCCCTCTTCGGGCTCGTGCTCGGCGTCGCCCTCGCCCAGGCGACGGCCGCCGTGGACGGCGCGTCCTGGCTGCCGAAGACCTGGGACTACTCCGCGTCGACGGCGAGCAGTGTCCTCAGCTCCGTGGTCGGCGCGATGATCGCGCTGCTCGGGTTCGTCGTCACCATCGGGGTCCTCGTCATCCAGCAGGCCACCGGCACCCTCTCACCGCGCTACATGCGGCTCTGGTACCGCGACCGGTTGCAGAAGGCCGTGCTGGCCACCTTCACCGGCACCTTCGCGTTCGCCTACACACTGCTGCGGAGCATCGAGACCAACTCCGTGCCCAACCTCGGTGTGACCCTGGCCGGTATCGCCGTGTCCGTGAGCCTCCTGCTCCTGCTGATCTACCTCAACCGCTTCACCCACAACCTGCGGCCGGTGGCCATCGCCGACATCGTGGGACGCCTGGGCGAACAGGTCCTCGACCGCATGGCGGCCCATGTACGGAGCACCGCGGCGTCCGACGGGGTCCCACCGGCGGCCGGCCCGGTGGCCCGCATCCGGTCGGAACGCGGCGGTGTCATCCAGGCGTTCGACGCACCCGGCATGGTCTCGCTCGCGGCGCGGCACGACTGCGTGTTCGTGCTGGCCGCGTCGGTCGGTGACTTCGTCCCGCCCAGCGGCACCGTCGTCGAGATCCACGGCGGTGCGCCCGCGCCCGACCCGCGCCTGGTGACCGGCCTCCTCGCCCTCGGTGCGGAGCGGACCATCGAGCAGGACCCGGCCTTCGCCCTGCGCATCCTGGTCGACATCGCCATCCGCGCCCTGTCGCCCGCGGTCAACGACCCCACCACGGCCATCCAGGTGCTGAACCACATCGAGGCGTTCCTGCACGCCGTCGGACGTGCCGGAACCCGCGGTCACTACGTGCTCGCCGACGAGCGCGGCCGGGCACGCGTCGTGGTGCCCGGCCGGCCCTGGGAGAACTACCTGGAGCTCGCCGTCACCGAGATCCGCGACTACGGCGCGACCTCCGTCCAGGTCTGCCGACGGCTCCGGGCCCTCCTCGAAGGTCTCCTCGCGGCGCTGCCGGACACTTGCGGGCCCGCTCTCCGCGCCGAACTCGGCCTCCTCGACGACGCGGTCGAGAGAGAGTTCGCCGACGCACCCCGCCGCGCCGACGCACGGACGGCCGACCCCCAGGGCATCGGGGGACGGAGCCGCCAGGACGCGCCCCCCGATCTCTCCCCGCCCGGCGAGCCCGGCCCGTAGGACGGCCCCGGGGCGTTCCTCGCTCAGCTCAGGCGTTCCGCGATGTGGTCGCCGACCCGAAGGGCGTTGGCGATGGCGGTCAGCGACGGGTTCACCGCGCCGATGCTCGGGAAGAAGCCGGTGTCGACGACGTAGAGGTTGTCGAGATCGTGGGCCTTGCAGTCGACATCGAGGGCCGAAGACCGCGGGTCCGTGCCGAAGCGTACGGTGCCCGCCTGGTGGGCGGTGGCGCCGATCGGCATGCCCTTGTGCAGGTAGAGGCTGTGCGGCAGCAGGTGGTGGGGGTGCATGCCCAGGTGGCCGAGCATCTTCTGGAGTTTGTGCTGAAGGCGCGCCAGCCCTTCGGTGTTGTTCTTCTCGTCCAGGGCGAGGTGGATGTCACCGTCGGCGTCGAGCGTGACCCGGTTGTCGGGGTGAGGAAGATCCTCACCGCAGAGCCAGAAGTCCACCGCGTGATGGGCCAGCACCTCGAAGGGAAGATCCGGCGAGGCCATGCCCGCCCACCGCGGTGCCTCGCCCCGGATCTGGTCGGAGTCCGACTTGCCGAGCATCTGGATTCCGCCCAGCGGATAGTCCCAGTCGTCCGCGCCCAGATACCAGTCGTTCAGGGCGAGGGTCTTCTGGAACTGGGTGTCGTTGGGCTCCTTCGACACCGCCATCAGCGCGAGGTTGTTGTGCCGCATGTAGTGGCGGCCCACCACGCCGGAGCTGTTGGCGAGACCGTCCGGATGGCTGTCGTTGGCCGAACGCAACAGCAGGGCTGCGGAGTTGACGGCGCCACAGGCCACCACCACGATGTCGGCGGAGTACTGCGCGACCGTCCCGTCGGCGAGTTCGGCGATCACCTTGTCGACGCTGCGGCCGGTCGGCCCGGTCTCCAGCTTGCGAACGTTCGCCCCGGTGACCATGGTGACGTTGTCGTGCTCCAGGGCCGGGTCGACACAGATGACCTGGGCGTCGGCCTTGCCCTGCACCAGGCACGGGAAACCGTCGACCCGGTTGCAGCGGATGCACACGCTTCCGTGGGCCGCGCCCCCGTGGTCGTCCTGGGTGAGGTTGACGCCGATCGGCAGGTGGAAGGGGTGCAGACCCTGCTTCTCCAGGTCGTCGCTGAGCTGCTGGATCCGTGGCTCGTGCTGCACGGGCGGATACGCGTACTGGGCACTGACCGGCCCCTCACCCGGGTCCTCGCCGTGCCGGCCGTGCACCAGGTACAGGTGTTCGGCCTGGGTGTAGTAGGGCTCCAGATCCTCGTAACGGAGCGGCCAGGCCGGGGAGATGCCGCCATGGTGACGCAACTCGCCGAAATCCTCGGGGCGCAGACGGAACAGCGCGGCGCCGTAGAACTTGGTGTTGCCGCCCACGTAGTAGTTCACCTCGGGCGGGAACTTCTCACCGTGCTTGTCGTACCAGAATTCCGGCGCGCGGTATTTGCCCTTGACGAAGACCGCGGTGGACTCCCAGTTGTCCCGCTCGCGCGGCAGGTATCCGCCGCGTTCGAGGATCAGGACACGCTTGCCGGAGGGAGCGAGGCGGTGGGCGAGAGTGCCGCCGCCTGCTCCGGTGCCGATGACGATGACGTCGTAGTGCTCGGTTCCTGTCATGGGGGGTGCCTCGGATCATGGGGGGATGGGTGCGGGCAGGCCGGGACCAGCCGGTTCGTGGGCCGTTCGCGGGTCGTTCGTGGTCATGCGTGGGTCAGAGGACGGCGATCGGGTTGACGGGTGAGCCGGTGGCCGCGGGGAGCCGCAGGGGTGCGACGACGCAGAGGAACGACCAGCGGTCGGCCTCCTCGCAGAGCGGCACCAGGTCCTCGAACCGCAGGTAGTCCATGAAGTGCAGCCCGAGGGCGTGGATGCCCAGGACGTGCACGGGGAAGTCCACGCCCTCGGTGAGGCTGGGAGCCGTGTCGTTGTTCCCGTCGCTGCCCAGTACGGCGACCCGGCGCTCAGCCAGGAATTCCATGGCGGCCGGGTGCAGGCCGGCCCGGCTGCGCGAGGCGTCCCATGGTCCTCCCTCCTCACGCCGGCGGCGGTGGCCGACCCGCACGAGGAGGATGTCCCCGGTCCCGACCCGCACGCCCTGGGCGGCCTCGGCGGCTGTGAGGTCGTCGGCGGTGACGTGGTCGCCGGGCTCCAGCCACGGCACGCCCCGCAGCCGCGGGATGTCGAGCAGGACACCACGGCCGACGATTCCGTTGCGAACCAGTTCGACGGACAGAGCCGTGGCGCCCTCCGCCGTCACGGTGCTCGCCGGGACGCCGCCGTACAGCGTGCCGTCGAAGACGACGTGACACAGAGCGTCGAGGTGGCTGTCCGCGTCGCCGTGAACGTTCATGGCGAAGTGGTCGGTGGCGAAGTGCAGCCCTCTGTCCGCGGGTTCGGTCTCGGGGCCGCTGGTGAGCCGGTGGCCGGCCGGGTGCGGATTGTCGGGAGCCACGCCGGTCTCGATCGGGGACGACAAGGAGACCGTCAGGCCGGAGAGGACCTCGGCCGCCGCGGCGAGGACCCGCGCCGGTGTGATGGTGGACAGCGCCCCGCGGCCGCCTGCGGAGGCCGGGGGTCCGGCGGTGTCCGCCTGCTGCCGCAGTCGCGCGTACAGGGCGTCGAAGGCGGCTCGGCTCTGCGGGCGGCCGTCAGGGTTCTGCGCGTCCGGACCCGGTTGCCCGAGTTCCGGCTCAGCCACGTTGCCGCTGCCGGTTGATGGCCTCGTCCAGGGTCGATGCCGCCATGATGAGCGACAGATGGGTGAACGCCTGCGGGAAGTTGCCGAGTTGCTCGCCACTCGGGCCGATCTCCTCGGCGAACAGGCCGACATGGTTGGCGTAGGTATGCATCTTCTCGAAGGTGTAGCGGGCCGGACTGATCCGCCCGGCGCGGGCGAGGGCGTCGACGTAGAGGTAGGTGCAGAGGCTGAAGGTCCCCTCCGAGCCGCGGAGACCGTCGGGGGAGGCGGCCGGGTCGTACCGGTACACGAGACTGTCCGAGACGAGCTTGCGCTCCATGGCGTCCAGGGTGGAGAGCCAGCCGGGGCTCTTCGCGGCGAGAAACCCGACACGCGGGATCAACAGGAGGGAGGCGTCCAGGACGTCTCCGCCGTAGTGCTGCACCAGGGCCTGCTCGGTCTGGCTCCAGCCCTTGTCCATCACCTGTTCGAGGATGCTGTCGCGGGCGTTGCGCCAGCGCGGGATGTCGGCGGGCCGGCTGAGTTCCGTGGCCAGGCGCAGGCCCCGGTCGAAGGCGACCCAGCACATCACCCGGCTGAACGTGAAGTCGCTGCGGCCTCCGCGCGTCTCCCAGACACCTTCGTCCGGACGGTCCCAGTTGTCGGACAGCCAGTCCAGCGTCCGGGCGAGCCCCTTCCAGCCGTGGAAGCCCAGTTCCTCGCTGACATCCATGCCCTCGGCCATCGCGTAGATGGCCTCACCGTAGATGTCGAGCTGCAGCTGGTCCGCGGCGGCGTTGCCGGCGCGTACGGGCCTTGATCCCCGGTACCCCTCCCAGTGGTCGAGGATCTCCTCGGTCAGGTGCGGGTCCCCGTCCACCCGGTACATGATCTGCAGCCGCTCGCCGGGAAGGTCCGCCCGGTCGCGCATCCGCTCGCCCAGCCACTTGGTGAACGCCGACGCCTCCTCGGCGAAGCCGAGGTCGAGCAGGGCGCGCACGGAGAGGGACCCGTCCCTCACCCACGAATACCGGTAGTCCCAGTTGCGCTCACCGCCGACCTGCTCCGGCAGACCCATGGTGGCGGCGGCGACCGGCGCACCCGTCGGGTGGTAGGTCAGAAGTTTGAGCGTGATGGCGGAGCGGTTCACCATCTCGGCCCAGCGCCCCCGGTAGTGGGAGGTGTGCAGCCACTTCTGCCAGAAGTCCACCTCACGCCACAGCGAATCCGTCACGCCGTCGACCGTGAGCGGAGGCGGCGCCTCGCCGTCGACGGCGCACGTCGTGAACACGGCGACGGCCGACTCCCCGACGCCGAGCGTGACCGCGCCTTTCACGTCGTGCCCGTCCCGTGCCAGCGGAAAGGACGTCTGCAGGTGTCCCGCGATCCCGGGCCCCCGGAACACCGCCTCCTGGGCCCGTAGATCCAGTTCGTGGTCGGCCCGGCCGTAGTCGAACCGCGGCCTGCACTCCAGCAGGAACCGCACGGTGCCGCGCACCACGCGAATCACCCGCGTCAGGCTGTGCCGGTCGGTGGGGGTCCGGCTGGTGTTCGCGGGCATCCAGTCGATGACCTCGCCGACGCCCTCCGGCGACATGAACCTCGTGACCAGCACACCGGTGTCCGGGTAGTAGAGCTGTTTGCACGTGACGTCCGAGTGCTCCGGCGCAAGCCGGAAATACCCGCCGCGGTCGTGATCGAGCAGCGAGGCGAAGACACTCGGCGAGTCGAACCTCGGCGAGCAGAACCAGTTCACCACGCCCTCGGAGGACACCAGGGCGGCGGTCTGCAGGTCGCCCACCAGACCGTGGTTGGCGATGGGGGGATAGCGGTCCATGAGCGTCCAATCAAGGAGGTTCCGGCGCGGTCCACTATCTGACAGGCCGTGCGCGGGCGCCTCTCGGCGTCACGGACGGGCGAATCAGGCCATGGACGACGGCCCGCAGTACCCACGAGCCCGGATGCTCCGCGCCGCCTGCCTCCATTTCCGCCGCTCCACGGTGAGGTGGCACTCCCAGTCGGGCCGTACGGGCTACCGGGCGTCAGCCCGTCCGGTCCCCGTCAGGGGCCGATCGGCCCAGGCCAGGGCCGATCGGCCCCTACCAGGGACCTGCGGCCCCTGCACAACGAGCCCATCGGACGCGACGCTTGGATCGGACCCCCGATTCAGGAGGTGGACGTCATGCCCCGCACTGTCGGCGCAGGCCTCGACGGCTCCCTGGAGAGCCTCGCCGCCGCCGAATGGGCCGCCCGTGAGGCGCGGCTGCGCGGACTGCGGTTGAAGCTGGTCCACGTACGGGAACCGGTCCCGGCCCACATGGCCCAGGCGCCGTTGCCGGGCGCCGGGACCCGTCGGCACCGGAGCGGGGGAAGCGAGACGGGGGTGCCCCCGGCCGAAGGCTCGGGGGCGATCCCGCGCGAAGCGGCCGAAGGCCTACGCGTACGTCACCCGGGTGTCGACGTCGTCACGGAGCAGCTCGACGGGCGGCCCGCCGAGGTGCTGCGCGAGGCCGCCGACGACGCCGAGGTCCTCGTACTCGGCAGCCGAGGACTCGACGGCACGGGCGGCTTCATGGTCGGCTCGGCCGGCCTGGCCGTCGTCGCGCACGCCGGACGGCCCGTCGTATGCGTACGCGCCGGAGAGCAGGCCGCGGACGAGCACCTGCCGGTTTCCCCGGGCGTCCCGTCCGCCGCGGCACCCTTCAAGCCTGTCGTCCTCGGCCTCGACAGCACCGGCCCCCACGACGCCCTGATCGGCTTCGCCTTCGAGGCCGCGTTCCTCCGCGCCGCGACCCTGCGCGTGGTGCACGCCTGGAACGAGCCGCCCTACATCGCGTACGGCCTGCCTTCGGACCTGGAGATGAACGCCGCGCTCGCCGCGCAGGAGGCCGACGCCGTGACGGAGGTCCTGCGCCCCTGGCGCGAGAAGTACCCGTCCGTGGAGATCATCGGGGACACCGTGTCCGGAAGGGCGGCCCAGCACCTGTTGGACGCTTCCCGTGAGGCCTCGCTCGTCGTCGTGGGCCGCCGAGTCCGCCGTGCCGTGCTCGGCGCTCACATCGGTCCTGTCACGCACGCCGTGCTGCACCACTCCGCCGCCCCCGTCGCTGTCGTCCCGCACGACTGATCACCATCCGGCACTTTCCGGCGGTGCTGCACCACTCCGCGGCACCGGCCGCGGTCGTCCCGCACGAATGAGTGCCCGGGCCGGGGAAGCGGGCTGGAGCGGTCTTCCTGACCTCCGTCATCGCGGGGTGGGCCGAACGGCCCCTCGGGCGGGGGCGTTCGGCGCCGAGGCCTGTGCTGTCCGGCCCTCGTCCCGGCCACCCCGAACGACAAGTATCGACAGTGCAGGACATTCCGAGCAGCGTGAGGGGAGACCGGCGATGACCACGACGGCGACGACTGGGGGCCGGACGGGTGCGGCATGGCAGGGCTTCGCCGGCACGGCGTGGCGCGAGCGCGTCGACGTGCGTGACTTCATCCAGGCCAACTACACGCCCTACGAGGGAGACGCGTCCTTCCTGACCGGCCCGACGGAGCGCACCCGTGCCGTCTGGGGCACGGTCAGCGCGCTGTTCCCGGAGGAGCGGCGCAGGGGAATCCTCGACGTCGACACCGCGACCCCGTCGACGATCACCTCGCACGCGCCCGGATACATCGACCGCGAGCGGGAGTTGATCGTCGGCCTGCAGACCGACGCGCCGCTGAAGCGCGCCATCATGCCCAACGGTGGTCTGCGGATGGTCGAGAGCGGACTGAAGGCGTACGGCTACGAGCCCGACGAGTTCGTCACCCGCGTCTTCGGGACCTACCGCAAGACCCACAACGACGGCGTCTTCGACGCGTACACCCCCGCGATGCGCGCCGCCCGCAAGGCCGGCATCATCACGGGTCTGCCCGACGCGTACGGCCGCGGCCGGATCATCGGCGACTACCGGCGCGTGGCGCTGTACGGAACGACCCGGCTCGTCGCCGCCAAGCGCGCGGAACGCGCCGGACTCGACGCCGCGCCGTCGACCGAGCACATCATCCGCGACCGCGAGGAACTCGCCGAGCAGATCAAGGCGTTGGATGAGCTGACCCGGATGGCCGCGACGTACGGCTGCGACGTCTCCCGCCCCGCCGCCACTGCCCACGAGGCCATGCAGTGGCTCTACCTGGGCTATCTCGCCGCCGTGAAGGAACAGAACGGCGCGGCGATGTCGCTGGGCCGCACCTCGACCTTCCTGGACGTCTACCTCCAGCGCGACCTGGCCGCGGGCGTCCTCGACGAGACCCTCGCCCAGGAACTGATCGACGACTTCGTGATCAAGCTGCGCATCGTACGGTTCCTGCGCACCCCCGAGTACGACGCCCTGTTCTCCGGTGACCCGACGTGGGTCACGGAATCCATCGGCGGCATCGGCGAGGACGGCCGCCCGCTCGTGACCCGCACCTCCTTCCGCTTCCTGCAGACCCTCTACAACCTGGGTCCGGCCCCCGAACCCAACCTCACCGTGCTGTGGTCGCCCCGACTCCCGTCCGGCTTCAAGGAGTTCTGCGCCAAGATCTCCATCGACACCAGTGCCGTCCAGTACGAGTCCGACGAACTGATGCGGCCCCGCACCGGCGACGACACCGCGATCGCCTGCTGTGTCTCGGCGATGGCCGTCGGCAGGCAGATGCAGTTCTTCGGAGCCCGCGTCAACCTCGCCAAGGCCCTGCTCTACGCGATCAACGGTGGCCGGGACGAGATCAGCGGCGAGCGGATCGCCCCCGAGACGCCGCCCCTGACCGGCGAGTATCTGGAGTACGAGGAGCTGTCGAAGGCGTACGACGGGATGCTGGACTGGCTGGCGGAGACCTACGTCAACGCGCTCAACGTCATCCACTACATGCACGACAAGTACGCCTACGAGCGCGTCGAGATGGCGCTCCACGACTATCCCGTGCATCGCTTCATGGCGTGCGGCATCGCCGGCCTCTCCGTCGCGACCGACAGCCTGTCCGCCGCCAAGTACGCCCGGGTCAAGGTGATCCGGGACGAGAACGGGCTCGCCGTGGACTACGAGATCGAGGGCGACTACCCGGCGTACGGGAACAACGACGACCGGGCGGACGCCATCGCCGTCGGCCTGGTGGACACCTTCATGACGAAGGTGCGCGAGCACCCCACCTACCGGGACGCCGAACACACCCAGTCGGTGCTGACGATCACCTCGAACGTCGTCTACGGGAAGCACACCGGCAACACACCCGACGGCCGCCGCGCGGGACAGCCCTTCGCCCCCGGTGCCAACCCGATGAACGGCCGCGACCGGCACGGGGTGGCCGCCTCCGCGCTCTCCGTCGCCAAACTGCCCTACGAGCACGCCCGCGACGGCATCTCGCTGACGACGACGATCACCCCGGAGGGCCTGGGACACGTGCCCGTCGAGCGCGTCGGCCATCTGGTCGGCATCCTCGACGCGTACACGGCCTCCGGCGGCTTCCACATGAACGTCAACGTCCTGGACCGGGCCACCCTGGAGGACGCGATGGAACACCCTGAGAAGTACCCGGAGTTGACCATCCGGGTGTCCGGCTACGCCGTCAACTTCGTCCGCCTGACCCGGGAACAGCAGCTCGACGTGATCAGCCGCACCTTCCACGGAACGCTGTGAGGACGATGACGACGGGCCGGATCCACTCCTGGGACCTGTCCACCGGCGTGGACGGTCCCGGGACCCGGTTCGTCCTCTTCGTCAACGGCTGCCCGCTGCGCTGCCTCTACTGTGCCAACCCCGACACCTGGCACATGCGGGACGGGCGGGAGGTCACCGTCGACGAGGTGATGGCGGAGATCGAGAAGTACCGGCCGTTCGTCACCACCGCCGGGGGAGGCGTGACCGTCACGGGTGGCGAGCCGCTCCTCCAGTCCGCCTTCACCGCAGCCCTGCTGCACCGCTGCAAGGAAGCCGGGCTGCACACCGCCCTGGACACCTCCGGCTTCCTCGGCGCCCGCGCCACCGACCAACTCCTCGCCGACACCGACCTGGTGCTGCTCGACATCAAGTCCTTCGACGTCACCGCCTACCGCCGGCTCACCGGTGGCGAACTCGCCCCCACGCTCAACTTCGCCACCCGGCTGGACCGTCTCGGCGTCCCGGTATGGATCCGCTACGTCCTCGTCCCCGGCCGGACCGACGATCCCGAGACCGTCGACGGACTCGCCCGCTTCCTCTCCGGCCTCGGGAACGTCGACCGCGTGGACGTCCTGCCCTTCCACAAACTGGGCGCCCCCAAGTACGAAGCGCTGGGCATCCCCTTCCCCTTGCGGGACAACCCCGTTCCCGACCCCGCCCTGACCGAACGCGTCCGGGGTCAGTTCAGGGCCCGCGGTCTGTCCGCCCACTGACAGCCGAGTGCCAGGTGCGGCCCCTGGCCGCACGAGGAACCGTTCGAAGACGACTCCGGAATCCGAACCCTCACCCGAACTCTCACCCCAGGAGGTGGAGATCATGCTCCGCACCATCACCGTAGGTCTCGACGGCTCGCAGGAGAGCCGTGCCGCCGCAGAATGGGCTGCTCGCGAGGCGGAGTTGCGCGGCCTGCCGCTGAAGATCGTGCACGTCTGGGAGCCGGTGCCGGAGCCCATGGCCCAGGCCCCGCTCCTGGGCGCCGAGACCCAGCAGCACTGGACCGAGCGGATTCCCCGGGAAGCGGCCGAGGGGGTCCGGCTGCGCCACCCCGGCGTCGAGGTGTGCACGGAGCAGCTCGCCGGTCACCCGGGTGACGCACTGGCCGGGGCTGCGAAGAGTGCCGAACTGCTGGTGCTGGGCTCGCGCGGCCTCGGCGGGATCGGCGGCTTCATGGTCGGCTCGGTCGGCCTGTCCGCCGTCGGGCACACGGACACCCCTGTCGTACTGGTCCGCGCGCTGGAGACGGCCGCCGACGAGCACGAGCTGGACCCGGCGGGTGTTCCGTCCGCCGCGACGCCGTTCCGGCCCGTGGTCCTCGGACTCGACGTCGAGCACCCGGACGAGACGCTGATCGCGTTCGCCTTCGCCGCCGCCGAGCTCCGTGCGACGTCCCTGCGGGTCGTCCACGGCTGGACCCCGCCGCCCTACTACGCGTACGGCACGCCCGCCAACCCGGCGCTGCACGAGGCACTCGCCCTGAGCGCGTCCCAGGCCGTGACCGAGGTGCTGCTCCCCTGGCGGAAGAAGTTCCCGGACGTGGAGGTCGTCGAGGTGTCGCGCTACGGCAGCGCGGCCGTCCACGTCGTGGGCGCTTCGCGCGAGGCCTCGCTCGTCGTCGTGGGCCGGCGCATCCGGCGCAGCCCCCTCGGCGCCCACATCGGACACGTCACCCACTCCGTCCTGCACCACTCCACGGCTCCCGTCGCCGTCGTCCCCCACGGCTGACCCACCCGAGGAGGAGAGACCCGTGAAGCTTCCGGTCGTCGTCGGTCGGCAAGGGTCGTTCGCCGAGCGAAAGGGTCGGATGGCCCAAGCGGGCCGGGCGATTATTAGGGCAAGATAGTCATATCGGGCGATTTCGGTACTCGAAACGGGACAGGCACACCTGCTCGGCGAGCCGTCGCACGAGGAGGTTGCCGTTCCGGCGGCCTGACGAGAGGACGTGACGAGTCGTGACCGAACAGACGCAGGTGAACGGGACGAAGGGCCTGCCCTCGGGTGACCTGGGCCGCCGACTCGCCGCACGCCGCTCCCGACTCGGACTGACGACGGAGGAGACGGCCGCCCGAGCGGGCATGGCCCCCAGCTATGTGACGCACCTGGAACGGCACCCTGACGCCGCGCCCGGCCGAGGCGCACTGCTCACGCTGGCGGCGGCACTGCAGACCACGGTCTCGGAGCTCACCGGCGGCGACACCGATGTGCCACCCGGTCGTGAACAGGCCGGGCGTGCTCCCGAATTCACCGAGCTGAGCAGGGCCGAGTGCAGGGAGCTGCTCTCGACGCATGGTGTAGGAAGGGTCGCGGTTTCCACAGAGCTCGGGCCGGCGATCGTGCCGGTCAACTACAGCGTCGTCGATGACACCATCGTCTTCAGAACCGCCCGCGGCGCCACACCGGCGCTGGCCTGCGGCTCCCTGGTCGCGTTCGAGATCGACCGTGTCGACGACGTCTTCAGTCAGGGCTGGAGCGTGCTGGCGCGCGGTTATGCGCGCGAGGTGACGGACAGCGATGAAGAGCGTCGGCTCGCGGAGCGGGCATACAGCGCGCCGTGGGCCGGTGGCAGGCGCGACATGTGGGTGCGCGTCGAACCGTATGCCCTCACAGGACGCCGTATCGTGACCTGATCCGGGCCTCTCTCGGGAAGCCGGGGTCCCATGGTCCCTGACGGCCGATGAGTTTTTCCGTGATCCGCAGTCAGACATCATGGTTGGTGCGCCTCAGCCGCGAGTGCGGCCGAAGCGTGCACCGACTGAATCTGCCGAGAACCGGACACGAGACACCGAGGAACCGTAGATGCGTACCCTGATCAGCACCGCTTTCATCTCGCTCGACGGCGTCGTGGAGGCCCCGGGCGGCGAGCCCGGCTACCGGAACTCCGGGTGGACCTTCAAGGACATCGAGTTCCTCCCCGAGGCATTCGAGATCAAGGGCCGGGAACAGCAGGAAGCCACCGCCATGCTGATGGGCCGGACCAGCTACGAGGCGTTCAGCCCGGTGTGGCCCGACATGGAGGACTTCGCCGGCTACAAGGTGATGCCGAAGTACGTCGTCTCCACCACCCTCACTGAGGACAACCTGGTGTCGAACTGGGGCGAGACGACGATCCTGCGCTCGCTCGACGACGTCGCCGCGCTGAAGGAGACCGACGGCGGCCCGATCATCGTCCACGGCAGCGCCTCCCTGAACCAGGCCCTCTCGGACGCCGGCCTGATCGACCGTTACCACCTGCTCGTCTTTCCGCTCCTGCTCGGAGCGGGCAAGCGGCTCTTCAGCGCCACGGACAAGGACACCCAGAAGCTGAAGCTCGTCGAGCACGAGGTCTACGCCAACGGTCTGCAGAAGAACGTCTTCGACGTCGTCCGCTGACAGGGCTCCCGCACGTGCATGGTCTCCAGAGTCGCCGCCAGCACGTGGGGGTCGTGGTGGACCTTGTTAGACCTGCGGCGGATGCTTGTCCAGCTCGCGTGTGCCGGTCCTGGGCCGCCACCGACGCCTCCTTCGGGCCCGGGCCTGCTCATGCCTTGCCTCCGAAGAAGACCTCCACCTCCTGGATGAGTCCGTCCCGAACGGTGATCGCCTCGACGTTTCGGTGCCTGTCGCCCGTACCGAGCTCGTACTCGTAGTACGCGAAGACGAGCTCCTCGTTCGCGGGGGTGACGTGAAGCAACCGCTGCTCCTTGAACCGGCCGGCAGTCGGGAAGCACCTCTCGAAGAAGGTCGCCTTGTCGATGTGGTCGTCCTGCGGACTGGTGAACGAGAAACCATCGGCGTAGAGAGGGAGGGCCGCGTCGCGGTCCTGCGACCTGTAGTACCGAAACGCCGCCTCGACGATGTGTGCCGGACTGTCGATCATTCGGTCTCCTCGGCCGGACGGTTGGACCTGTTCCGCCACGGTATAACCGCACACCGGCCCTGACGCGCGGGAGCGGCGGCGCCGGTCGACGCTCCCGCCCCCTTCCCGCCGCTCCTGGTAACCCTGTCGGCGTGCTGCTCAACGCGCCTGCGAGCGGTGGCTTCGGCCGGCCCTGCCGCAGGGCCGGCCGTCGCGGGCCCCGCCACCGGACTGCCGGTGGGGTCTCACGGGAACGGTGGGTGGGTGACTTACGAGTCCTGTCCCGATGCCGAGTTCGGTCGTCGACCACCCGCAAGCCCCTTTGGGCAGACGCCGGTCGGTTCGGTCGTCGGCGGAGCGCTGAGAGAATCCGCACGGGTCGACGAGCTTCGGGGAAGCGAATCGCCGTGACATGTTGCGCCGTCGAGGTCCAGGAACATCGGCGGCGAGCGGCGAGGAGCAGCAGGGACCTCCGGGCCGTAGCCGAGCCGAATGAGCATCTGGACGTGGTCGAACGGCGCTGTCGGGCTGCGCAGTTCGTCGCGCAGGTCCGGCCACTCCAGAGCCTGGTGGAGCAGCGAGGCCCGCACACCGTGCGCGGTCGCGACCAGCAGCACATGCTGGAGCGACTGCCCGGCGCGCAGCCAGTCGGAGCGCCGGTCGTGCCCCGTGGCCAACGCGACCAAGGCAGGAGTGCGCTCGAACGGTCGGGAGGGCAAACGCTCCATCGACCGCTGCGCGGAGAAGTCGCGCATGGGCAGTTGTCCGAAGGCGTCCTGCGGTCCGAGGGCGGCGGTCGGAATGCCGGTGTCAGCGGCTTCGTCCCGGGCTGTCCAGCGGCGGCTTTCGGCGCTGCGGTACGGGTCGGAGTGGTTGCGGTGCTCCGCCTCGGCGGTGATCCGCAGCAGTCGCTCCGCCTCGCGTGGTGCGGTCACGGTCATCGTGGAGCCCTCGAGTCGAGCGGCTTCCATCAGGTCGTTCATGACGCTGCCGGGCACTGCCTCGTCGCTGAAGGGGAACCGACTGCTGTGCCGGCGCCAGATCGCCTCGTACAGCTCAGCGGCGTGCAGCGCACGAGAGCCGGCCTGCTGCGTTATCCGGACGGAGGCGAGCAGCCCGGGGTCATGGGGGTCCGGGAGCAGTCGCGTGACCGGTTTCCAGCCGAGGTGCGTCACCGCCACCCGCAGATTGAACAGGGTGGCGCCCGGCGGCCAGGGCGGCCGTCCCCGATCGAGCGGCTGCCGTCCGGGGTGGACGTCACCACCCTCAGGGAATCGGAGGGAGCCGGGGGAGGCCGGGACCGGGGCCGACCGGCCCATGCGGTGCACCCGGTCAGCCCCTGGGACGCGACCCCGGATCGCTGGATGCTCGAAGTGCCGACAGGTTTCGAGGAGGCCCGTGATGACGGACGACGACCGCCCCCCGGTGCACGCGCTGCTTCAGGACGGCACCACGGTGTGCATACGCTCCGTGCTGCCGGGTGACCACGAGCAACTGCACGGTCTGTACGAGGAGATGTCCCCGGACAACCTCCGCCTCCGGTTCTTCTCCGCGAGCCATCGCTCCGCCGAGATGGCCGCCGACAGGGCCTGCGCCCCGCCGCGGCCCGGCTACCGGGCGCTGCTCGCCGAGACACTGGGTCAGGTCATCGGTCTCGCCGAGTACGAGACCGGTGACGGAGCGGGCACGGCCGAGATCTCCATCGCGGTCGCCGACGGGCTGCACCACCGGGGCGTCGGCACCCTGCTCGTCGAGCACCTGGTCTCCGCCGCCCGCGCGGAGGGCATCCGCGCCTTCACCGCCGACGCGCTGTCCGAGAACCACGAGGTGCTGCGGCTCTTCGCCGACCTCGGTCTGCGCACGTCCCGGCACTTCGAGGGCCCCGAAGTGCGCTGCACGATCGAGCTGGCCGAGGACGGCGCCTACCTCGGGGCCGTCGAGACACGCGGCCGGGGTGCCGACGTGGCGAGCCTGGAGCCGCTGCTGCGTCCCGACGTCGTGGCGGTGATCGGCGCGGGACGCCGGTCCGGATCGGTGGGCCGGGCCCTCCTGCACCACCTGCACGCGGGCGGCTTCAAACGTCGGCTGTTCGCCGTGAACCCCGGCGTGAACTCGATCCTCGGTGTGCCGTCCTACCCCTCGGTCAGCGCCCTGCCCCGCGTCCCCGACCTCGCGGTGCTCGCGATCCCGGCCTCCGCCGTGCCCGCCACCGCCGAGGAATGCGGCAAGGCCGGAGTACGGGCACTGCTGGTGGTGACGGCCGGGCTGGACGCGGACCAGGGCAAGGCACTGCTGGACGCGTGCCGCACGTACGGCATGCGGCTCGTCGGGCCGAACTGCCTCGGTGTCTCCAACACCGACCCGGAACTCGTCCTCGACGCCACCTTCGCCGCCGGCCACCCGCGCCCCGGGACGGCGGGGATCGCCGTGCAGTCGGGCGGTGTCGGCATCGCCCTGCTCGACGGACTGTCCCGGCTCGGCATCGGCGTCTCCTCCTTCGCCTCGCTGGGCGACAAGTACGACGTCAGCGGCAACGACATGCTCCAGTGGTGGGAGAGCGACGGGCGCACCGACCTCGCCCTGCTGCACCTGGAGTCGTTCGGCAACCCCCGCGCCTTCTCCCGCACCGCCCGCCGCGTGACCCGCCGTATGCCCGTCCTCACCGTCGACGCGGGCCGCACCGACGCGGGCCGCCGCGCCGCCGCCTCGCACACCGCGGCCGCCGCCACCCGCACCATGACCAGGCAGGCCCTGTTCACCCAGGCCGGCATCACCGCCACCCGTTCGGTAGGCGAACTCCTGGAAACCGCGGCCCTGTTGCACGCTCAGCCGTTGCCCTCCGGCAGCCGCGTCGCGATCGTCACCAACGCGGGCGGCGCGGGCGTCCTCGCCGCCGACGCCTGCGCGGAGGCCGGACTCTCCCTTCCGGTCCTGACACCCGAGCTGAGGGACGACCTGCTCGGTGTGCTTCCGGACGGCGCTGCCGTGGGCAACCCCGTCGATGCCACCGCCGCCGTCAGCGAGGAGCAGCTCAGGGAATGCGTGGAGCGGGTCGCCCGGCACGCCGGGATCGACGCGGTCCTGGTGGCCCTTGTCCCCACCGCCGTCGCCGCGGCGACCGGCGACGACCTGGTCCGGGCGCTCACCGCCGGGCCCGCACGACGGGAACGTCCTGTCGCCGTCGTACGACTGGAGCAGGCCCTGCCGGTCGAACTGCTGCCCACCGCGGACGGCGGCACCGTCCCGTCGTACTCCGAACCCGGCGCGGTGGCAAGGGCGTTGGCGCACGCCGCCCACCGTGCGGCCTGGCTGAGCCGGCCCGCCGGAACCGTCCCCGACCTCGCGGACATCGACACCGGACGCGCCCGGACGGTCGTCGCGGACTTCCTCGCGGAGCACCCGGACGGCGGCTGGCTCGACCCCCGTACCTGCGCCGAACTGCTCGCCTGCTACGGGGTTCCGCAACTGGACTGGGCCTGGGCCGAGACCGAGGACGACGCCGTCATCGCCGCCGAACGGCTGCGCGGACCCGACGGCCGTGTCGTCATGAAGGCCCACTGGCCCGGTCTGCTCCACAAGAGCGAACAGCACGCCGTGCACCTCGACCTCCAGGGCGACGCCCAAGTACGTGCCGCCTTCCGGGACTTCGAGACCCGGTTCGCCGGACTCATGACCGGAGCGGTCGTCCAGCCGCTCGCCGCGCGCGGCACCGAACTGTTCGCCGGGGTCGTCCAGGACGAGGTCTTCGGACCCCTCGTGCTGTTCGGTCTCGGCGGTACGGCGACGGAGGTGCTGGCCGACCACGCGGCCCGTCTCGCTCCTCTGACCGACCACGACGTCCACGACCTGATCACCTCGCCACGCTGCGCACCGCTGCTCTTCGGCACGCACGGCGGCGGACCGGTGGACCTCGAAGGTCTGGAACAGGTGCTCCTGCGCCTGTCCCGCATGGCGAGCGATCTCCCGCAGCTCGCGGAGGCCGACTTCAACCCCGTCCTCGCGACCCCCGGCGCGGTCAGTGTGCTCGACGCACGCGTCCGCCTGCTGCCGCGCCGCGCACAGGACCCCTACCTGCGCCGACTGCGCTGAGGAGGAACAACCATGAAGAACAACAAGGTCGGATCCGTAATGACGACGGACGTCGTCCGGGCACCGTACGGAGCCCCGTTCAAGGAGGTGGCACGGCTGCTCGCGGGCCACCGCATCAGCGGCCTGCCGGTCGTCGACGACGACGAGAAGGTCATCGGGGTGATCTCCGAGTCCGACCTCCTCGCGCGGCAGGCACAGACCCCCGACCCGTACGAGCCGAAGCCCCGCTTCCGGCTCGTCATGCGGACCCGCGCCGCCCGGCGACAGGCGGCCAAGGCGCGGGCCCGTACGGCCGGACAGCTGATGTCCGTACCGCCCGTGACCGTGTACGCGGAGAACACCATCGCCGAGGCCGCCCGGACCATGGCGCGGAACCGGGTGGAGCGGCTGCCGGTGGTGGACGAGGAGGACCGGCTCGTCGGCATCGTGACCCGCCGCGACCTGCTTCAGGTCTTCCTGCGTCCGGACCGGGAGATCCGCTCCGAGGTGATCGACGAGGTTCTGGTGCGGTCGCTGTGGCTGGCACCGCAGACCGTGGCGGTCACCGTCCACGAGGGGGTGATCACGCTCGACGGTCACGTGGAACGCCGGAGCGAGGCGGAGATCGCGGTCGCCATGAGCCGTCGCGTCGACGGGGCCGTCGGCGTCGTCGACCAACTCGCCTATCGCTTCGACGACGCACACCTGCGCCCCGGCGAGCCGGCCGTGCACGGAGTCGCCGATGACTGGCTGCGCAAACTGTGAGAGGAGGCGTACCACCATGCCGAGCAACGTTCTGGTCGCCTATGGGACGACCAACGGATCCACGGCGCGAATCGCGGAGAGAGTGGCCGAGATCCTGCGCAAGGAGGGGATGTCCGCCGAGGCTCTGCCCGCCGGCTCCGTGACGAGCCTCGAGCCGTACGACGCCGTTGTGGTCGGCGGCGGCCTGTACGCGGGGCGCTGGCACAAGGACGCCCGTCGCTTCGTGCGGCGGCACCGCCGCGCGCTGGTCGGGCTGCCGTTGTGGTTCTTCAGCAGCGGCCCGCTCGACGCGTCGGCCTCGGAACGGGACATCCCGCCCGTGCCCGCCGTGAAACGAGCGATGGACCGGCTCGACGTGACGGAACACGTCACGTTCGGAGGATGCCTCCAAGAGGGGGCGAGGGGATTCATCGCCCGGAAGATCGTCTCCTCCGGCAAGGGCGGCGACTTCCGTGACTTCGAGCGGATCGAGGCATGGGCGGCCGGCATCCGCGCTGTGCTGGCGACAAGCGTCCCGAAAAGCTGACTCCCAACCCGCGAACAACCCGCGAACAACCCGTGAATCGTCGTGGCCGGGCGAACTTCGACCGGTCACGACGTGGTTCTGCCCAACTCGTGGGTGGGGGACGTCCGGTGAGGGCCGTCGCCAGGCGGGGTGATGCGATGTGTTGATCGGACGGTTCGGGCGGCGGCGGGAGCCCCTGTCTCCTGTGCCGGCCGGAGGATCTGATGAGCAGGGATACGCGCGAACGCTCGGAGCAGCACCTTCCGAAGCTGCGACTCGATGAGCTGCTGGGCGAGCTGCAGGTGCGCATCGACGCGGTCAGGGGCACCAGAGACCGGCTGCACAGCTTGCTGGAGGCGGTACTGTCGGTCGGCCGGGAGCTGGATCTGCCCAGGTCCTGCGCAGCATCGTCGAGGCCGCCGGCGTGCTGGTGGACGCCGAGTACGGGGCGCTGGGAGTGATCGGTGCCGATCGGAAGCTCTCCGAATTCCTGACCGTGGGCATCGACGACGTACAGCGGGCACGGATCGGAGCGTTGCCCAGTGGTCACGGCCTGCTCGGCGAACTGATCAGGCACCCGGAGCCGCTGACGCCGATCATCACCTTTCGGCCCGGATGCACCAGGGCCGACCGGCCCCGTCCGAGCCTGGCCCGGACCGCGTCGATCCTTCGGGGGCTCAGCCGGCCCTGAGCGGGGTGCCGTCGCACGATGGCTGAGCGGGCCCCGGAAGGATCTACTCGGCACTGCACTCGTGGCCGTTTCACCGCTCCCGGCTGTGCTCCGGGCCTGTGAGGTCGAAGCCGACGTCCACCACTCCTTCGACGGCCCGCACCAGACGGGCGGCCACCGGCACCAGCGCAGTGTCGCGGACACGCCCGGTGAGGGTGACGACACCGCCGCGCACCTGGACGCGGACCGGGGAGGGTGACCCGTGGAAGAGGTAGGACACGATCTCCCGGCGCACCTCCTCGGCGATGTCCTCGTCACCGCGCAGGAACACCTTGAGGAGGTCGCCGCGGCTGACGACGCCCTCGAGGCCGCCGGTCTCGTCGACGACGGGCAGCCGCTTGACCTTCGCGTGCGCCATGATGCGGGCCGCCTGCGCCAGGGGCGCGTTCGCGCGCACGGTGATCGCCGGAGACGTCATCAGCTCCTCCGCGGTCAGTCCGCCGGCCTTGGCGAGATCCTTCAGCCGCCGCAGTTGCGTCTCGCGGTCGGGGTCGCCGTCGCGGAACTCCTCCTTGGGCAGCAGATCGGCCTCGGAGACGACTCCGATCACCCGGCTCTCGCCCTCGACGACGGGCAGGGCACTGACCTGCCACTGCTCCATCAGCTGCACGATCTCCTTGAAACCGGCCCCGCGGCCGATGGCGGCGACGGTGTGGGTCATCACGTCGCTCACGATGTGCGGACTGCCGTGCACGGTGACTCCTCGATCGGTTCCGGAAACGTCGGTCAGCGGGGGTCGCCGCTGCCGTAGGGGGCGTACAGGTCCAGCAGCCGCGTCCGGGTCGACTGGAGCCGGTGGGCGACGATCTCGCCGGTCCACCGGGTCACGGCGCTGCCGAACCCTGGATCGGCCCGGCACATCGCCCTGACGGCCTCCGCGTCGAACTCGTAGGCCCGCACCGGGCTGGCCGCCTTGGCGCCCAGATGCCAGGTGTGCGGGTGGAACAGCCAGGACCAGCCGACGAGTTCGTTGTGCCCGAGCATTTCGATGACGGCCGCCCGGCGGCCCGGCACTCGTAGGTCGAGGGCCACCGTGCCGGTCCGGATGATCCAGAACCGGTCCGCGAGCCGGCCTTCCTCGAACAGGCAGGCGCCTGCGGGGAACGACACCTCGCGGGCCACCTGCATCAGCCGTTCCCGGTGCTCGGTGGGCAGCGCCCGCAGCGTGGTGGATGTGGTGGTGGAAGTGTTCATGATCCTGCCTCTTCCTGGCACGGGACTCTTCCACCCCCAATCTCTGCCCGTGTCCCGCCCGCCGCCATGGGCCACCCGGCCCCCGCGGCGGGCCGCATGGCATCGGCCAGGGCCGATCGACCCAGAGGGAGGTACTGCCCGGCCCCTGCGCGCGGGTCCCGACCCGTACCAGGCTCGACGGCAGAAGGGATTCCGCAGGCGACGGCGACCACCGCGAGGCCTGTGGGCTCTCCGCCGAGCGCACGACGCCGGAGGTGCGGATCATGCTTCGACCGGTCGCAGCGGGGATCGACGGGTCCCCGGAGAGTCTGGCCGCCGCGCACTGGGCAGCCCGCGAAGCCCTGCGCCGGGGCACGGCACTCTGCCTGGTGCACGCGTGGCAGTGGCAACCGCGGCCGGCCCCGTCCGTGCCGGACGACGTGTCCCGGCGGTCCTGGGCCGAGAACCTGCTGACAGGGGTCTCGGACGGACTGCGTGCGGCGCACCCGGGTCTGCGGGTCCTCGGCCGGTCCGTCGCGGAGGCGCCGGTGACCGCTCTGCTCGCCGCGGCCGATGAGGCCGCGTTGTTGGTTCTCGGGTCCCGCGGGCTCAGTGGAGTGACTGGATACCTGCTGGGTTCGATCTCTCAGCGGGTCGTCTCCAGGTCACCGGTCCCTGTGGTCCTGGTGCGGGCCGGCGTCGGCACCTGTGACGAGCACTTCGCGGCACCCGACGGGATCTCCCCGGACGAGATACCGCAGGTCCCGTACCGTGACGTGCTGCTCGGCCTCGACACCGACCGGCCGTGCGAGGAGCTGATCGCGTTCGCCTTCGCCGCCGCCCGGCTCCGTGGTGCCGCGCTGCACGTCCTCCACG
The DNA here is from genome assembly GCF_036063235.1 of Streptomyces sp. NBC_00386. Lineage (NCBI taxonomy): Bacteria > Bacillati > Actinomycetota > Actinomycetes > Kitasatosporales > Streptomycetaceae > Streptomyces > Streptomyces sp. NBC_00386. The sequence continues at coordinate 1,300,958 of NZ_CP107950.1, read as the reverse complement.
CCTTCAGCGCCCCGCATTCCTCTGCCACGGACCCGCTTGTACGAGTGAGCGGCCCGGAGCTGCTGGCCGAGCACGAGAACGCCGTCGTCGCCACCCTGCGCCCCTGGTGCGAGAAGTTCCCCGAGGTTCCCGTCGCCGAGACCGTGGTGGACGGCCGCGCGGCCGGTGAGCTCGTCCGAGCCTCCGTGGGCGCCGCCCTGATCGTGGTGGGACGCAGGGAGCGGGAGACCCGCTTCGGCACCTACCTCGGTCCGGTCGCCCACGCGGTGCTGCATCACGCCGACTGTTCCGTCGCCGTCGTCCCGCACGCTTGAACGCCCCGCACGTCTGAACACCCCGGACGGTGAAGGACCTGACGCGGTACCACTACGTGTGCGAACTCGTCTGTCGTGCCGTCGTTCGGTCGAGATGCCGGTACGGGCGATCGCCGAGGCCGCCGGCTTCTTCTCCTTCGGCACCGACGACCTGACCAGGACGGCCTGGACCCGTTCCGCGACGAGCCGACACATTCTTCTTCCCGTCCTGTCCGGCCCAGGGCGTCTTCGCCGCCTCGCCGTTCGAGACCCTCGACCGGGACGGCGTCGGACGTCTGGTGCGCATCGCCGTCGAGGAGGGCCGCGCCGCCCGTCCCGGCCTGAAGATCGGCGTCTGCGGCGAACACGGCGGCGACCCCGACTCCATCCACTTCTTCCACGACATCGGCCTCGACTACGTCTCCTGTTCGCCGTTCCGCGTCCCGGCCGCCCGTCTCGAAGCCGGCCGATCCGCCAACTGCCGATCGGCGGACACCGGCCGGTCCACCCACTGCCGGTCGGCGTACACCGCCCGACCGGGGCCGTGAAGTCCCTCTCCATGTAGGCCAGTTGGTCCCGTTCCGGGACCAGCGGCCCCTCCTCCCACAGCCGGGCGAACACAAAACTGATCACGTATCCATCAAGGAGGCCATCCCATGTCGCACAGCATCGTCGTCGGTCTGGACGGTTCGCCCGAGAGTCTCGCAGCGGCCGACTGGGCGGCTCGTGAAGCCCTGCGCACGGACGCGCACCTGCGTGTCGTGCACGCCTGGCAGTGGCACCCCTACATCTACGCCCCGCTGGCCGGCGTCGCCGTTCCGGCGCCGCAGGACGATCCGCAGCGCGAGTGGGCCGAACGTCTGCCGCACGAGACCGCGGACCGGCTGGCCGCGATTCATCCGGGCCTGTCGGTCAGCGCCGAGCGCGTCGCGGAGCAGCCTGTCCCCGTGCTGCTGGCCATGGCCGAGGAGGCCGAACTGCTGGTCCTCGGGTCCAGGGGGCTGAGCGGAGTCGCCGGTTTCCTGACGGGTTCCGTCGGGCAGGCCGTGGTGGCGAGGACCCGCACGCCGATCGTCTTCGTACGCGCGGCAGAAGGTTCCGGGGACGTGCCCGAAAGCCGGCACGTGGTCCTTGGCCTCGACCTGGAGCACGCGGACGCCTCCGTGATCGAATTCGCCTTCCAGGCGGCGGCTCGCAGGACGGCGGACCTGCGCGTCGTCCATGGCTGGAGTCTGCCGGCCTACTACGGCTACAGCGGAGCCACCGACGCGGTGGCCGAAGGGGAACTGCTCGCCGAGGCACAGCGGCGCCTGACCGACGTACTGCATCCCTGGCGTGAGAAGTTCCCCTGCGTTCAGGTCCACGAGCAGGCCGTGGTGGGCGGTGCGGGTCCCCACCTCGTGGACGCTTCACGGGACGCGGAACTGGTCGTGGTCGGTCGCCGTCACCGGCAGACTCCGGTCGGCACTCACATCGGACCGGTGACCCAGGCGGTGCTGCACCACTCCACCGCCCCGGTCGCGGTCGTCCCGCACGAATGAGTGCCCGGGCCGGGGAGGCCCATGAGGGCCCCGGGGGTCAGGTACCCCGGGCCCCTCATGGCAGGACGCGGTCCGTTTCCAAGAGCGCGGGTGGAGTGCGCCGGTCCTGGCGCAGTCGGCACACTCCCTCGCACCCTGTGCTCGGTGCATGGCACCGCACCTCCTCGATACGCCCCGACAGGGCAAGGGGGTCGCAGCGCGTGCGAGCCGGCAGGGGCCGCCCGGTCCCGCGGTGGGGACCGACCGGCCCATGCGCGCAGCATCCGCCCCGGTCAGGCTGGAGTTACCACGTCAAGTCTCGACTTGAAGGGGACTGTCATGAAGGCACTCGTGTTCCACGGCCCGGGAAAGTCCGCGTGGGAGAGCGTGGCGGATCCCGGTATCCAGGAAGCCACCGACGCCGTCGTCCGGGTCGACACCGTCACCATCTGCGGCACCGACCTGCACATCCTCAAGGGAGACGTGCCGGAAGTGACACCTGGCACGGTGCTCGGCCACGAGGCCGTCGGTGAGATCGTCGAGGTCGGCAGCGACGTGCGTACGGTCCGGCCGGGCGATCGGGTCCTGGTCTCCTGCATCACGGCGTGCGGCCGTTGCCGCTTCTGCCGGGAAGGCGCGTACGGTCAGTGCCGCGCCGACGGTGGCTGGATCCTCGGCCACCTGATCAACGGTACACAGGCCGAGTACGTCCGCGTCCCGCACGCCGACCTGTCCACACATCTCCTGCCAGGAACCGTGGACAGCAAGGACGCGGTCCTGCTGGCCGACATCTTCCCCACCGCCTACGAGGTCGGCGTGCTCAACGGGCGGGTACGACCCGGAGACACCGTCGTCGTCGTGGGAACGGGGCCCATCGGGCTCGCCGCGATCGCGACGGCGCGCCTCTTCTCGCCCGAGAAGATCATTGCCGTGGACCTCGCTCAGGCCCGTCTCGACGCCGCCAAGCGTCTCGGTGCCGACGCTGTCGCCACAGCGGGCGAGGAGGCCGAGCAGCTCGTCTCCGATCTCACCGACAGGCTCGGAGCCGACGCCGTCGTCGAGGCGGTCGGTGTCCCGGAGAGCTTCGAGATGTGCACGCGCATGGTGCGGCCCGGCGGGCACGTCGCCAACGTCGGCGTGCACGGCAAGCCCGCGACCCTGCACCTCGAAAGCCTGTGGATCAAGAACGTGACGATCACCACCGGCCTGGTCGACACCCGTTCCACCCCCATGCTGCTGCGCATGATGGCCGCGGGCCGGCTCCCTGCCGCCTCCCTCGTCACCCACACCTTCCCGCTCGACGACATGGAGGAGGCGTACGACGTCTTCGCACGGGCCGCCGACACGGGCGCCCTCAAGGTGGTCCTCGGCGAGCCGCAGCACGACGCACTGACGGTCAGGACGCCCTGACGGAAGGAAGCGAAGGCCATGTCCGAACAGACACGAAGGGGCACGCCAGGCGCGACGTCGCAGGACGAGGGCACGCCCTGGGCAACGCGGTACGCGACAGCGGACGCCAGCGAGACACGCCGGTGGACGGTCCGCACGGCGGCTTCGGCCGCGGCTGCACCGGGCGACATCGGACGGCGTATCGTCGCGCGACGCGAGGAACTCGGCCTGACCCGGGAAGACACGGCCGCCCTCGTGGGCACGGCCGCCGGCTACCTCCAGTACCTGGAGGAACAGTCCACGGCGAGACCCGGAACCAGCGTCCTGATCCGGCTCGCGGACGCCCTCGACACCAGCGTCGCCGCCCTGTACGGCGGCGAATCGGACCTGCCGCCCGGCCTCGGCCAGGCCGCCGGCCACTCCGAACTGATCGAACTCGGCCCGGAGGACTGCCTTGCGCGACTGTCGACGCACGGCGTCGGAAGGCTCGCCCTCGCTGCTGAGGGCGGCGGCCTTGTCATCCTTCCCGTCAACTACAGCGTCATCGATGGCGCGATCGCCTTCAGGACCGCACCGGGTTCGACGATCGCGGCAGCGATCGGATCGAACGTCGCTTTCCAGGTCGATCACGTCGACGAGGCCCTCAGCCAGGGCTGGAGCGTACTCGTCCAGGGCAGCGCCCGGGCCGTGACCGACCCGGACGTCAGGCGCCGGTTCGACGCCCTCGCCTACAGCCGTCCCTGGGCCGGCGGCGAAGCGCGCGACCTGTGGGTACGCGTCGAACAGGACCGGATCCACGGGCGCCGGATCGCGGTGCGGTGATCCAGGCACGCGCGCAGACCGCAGGAAGGAACGACCTTCTTCGTTCTCCGGAGACCGGCAAGGCCGATCAGCCTTGGCCTCGATTGTCCGTCCCGCCACAGGTGGAAGCGTTGCTTGTGGCCGAAGCGCTGTACCGCGTGAGAGTTGAGTCCGCTGATGAATCCCAACGACGGATTTCGTGAACTCGGCCGGCAGGAATGCCTGGCCCGGCTCGGTGACGCGCCCATCGGCAGGGTCGTCCACACCCGAGACGCCCTGCCCGCGGTCCTGCCGGTCAATTTCTGTCTCGACGCGGACTCCGCCGTCGTCCTGCGGACGTCGGCGGACTCGGAACTGGCCCTCACCATCGACGGCGTCGTGGTGGCGTTCGAAGCCGACGCGGTGGACGCGACCGCGCACTCGGGCTGGAGCGTCGTCGTGACGGGCCACGCCCTGGTGGTGAGCGATCCCGCCGAGCATGATCGCCTGACCCGGACAGGACCCCGTTCCTGGGTGCCCTCTCCCCGCGAGGTCTTCATCCGGATCGCGTCCGAACTGGTCACAGGCCGGGAGCTCGTCGGTGGCCGCACGCAGTACGGGGTGGAGCTGTCTTCCTGACCTCCGTCATCGCGGGGTGGGCCGAACGGCCCCTCGGACGAGGGTGTTCGGCGCCCCGGCCGGTGCTGTGACTTCATCCGGGCCGACTACACGCCCTACGAGGGAGACGCGTCCTTCCTGACCGGCCCGACGGAGCGCACCCGTGCCGTCTGGGGCACGGTCAGCGCGCTGTTCCCGGAGGAGCGGCGCAGGGGAATCCTCGACGTCGACACCGTGACCCCGTCGACGATCACCTCGCACGCGCCCGGATACATCGACCGCGAGCGTCACCCGGTCCGCCTCGGCCGGGCGCGGGACGGTCGCGTGGTGAGGGGTGGACGCACCGGAGGCCAGGGGCGTGATGGCTGCTCGGAACATGTGCTGGCCCACCATGGTGGCGGCCCCGACAGGGTCCTCGGCCACCATGGCGGGCCTGGTCACCTCGCCGAACCGGAGATGCGGGGCCCGGTCAGGGGCAGCCGCCGTCGGCGACGGTGTAGTAGCCGGTGGGTGATTCCTTCAGGGTGTGCGTGACGAAGGTGTTGTACAGACCCATGTTCTGGCCGGAGCCCTTGGCGTAGGTGTAGCCACCGCTCGTGGTGGCCCGTCCCGCCTGGACGTGGCTGTAGTTGCTGCCCGTCCAGCAGGCGGCGGTGCCGCCGGTGGTGTTCGCGGTGATCGTCCCCGACCCGGATCCCGCCGTGCCGCCGGAGTCCCGGGCGGCCACCGCGTACGTGTGCGAGGTGCCCGCCCGCAACCCGGTGTCCGTGTACGACGTGCCGCTCGGTGTTCCGACCGGGGTGCCGTCGCGATGGACGACGTAGTCCGTGGCGCCGCTGACGGCGTTCCAGCTCAGACTGATGCTCGTGTCGGTGGCTCCGGTCGCCGCCAGCCCGGTCGGCGCGGGCAGGGGACCCGTTCCCGTCCCGGAGCCGTCGAGGCCGAAGAACGCGGCGATCCAGTGGCTGGAGCAGATCGAACCCAGGAAGTACGGGGCGCCCGTGCTCCCGCACTGCTGGGCGCCGGTGCCCGGGTCGACCGGGGTACCGTGACCGACGCCGGGAACCCGGTCGACCTCGACGGCGACCGTGCCGTCCGCGGCCAGGTACTCGTCGTGCCGGGTGGAGTCGGGCCCGATGGTGGTGGTGCGGGTGGGGGTCTGGGACAGCCCGTGCAACGCCGTCCACTGGTCGCGCAGTTCACCGGCGTTGACCGGAGCGACGGTCGTGTCCTGGTCGCCGTACCAGATGGCCGTGCGAGGCCACGGGCCGGTGTACGACGGATGGGCGTCGCGCACCCGCTGGGCCCAGTCGCCCGGGCTGAGGTCGACCCCGGGGTTCATGCACCCGTAGGGGCTGTTGTCCTTCGTGCAGTTGTAGGGCAGCCCCGCGACGACGGCGCCGGCCGAGAAGACGTCGGGGTAGGTGGCGAGCATGACCGCGGTCATGGCGCCGCCCGCGGACAGGCCGGTGACGTAGACACGCCGTGAGTCGACTCCGTACGTGGAGACGACGTTGCTCACCATCTGCCGGATGGAGAGGGCTTCCCCCTGATCGCGCCGGTTGTCGCCCGGCTGGAACCAGTTGAAGCATTTGTTGGGGTTGTTCGAGGAGGTCGTCTCCGCGAGCACGAGCAGGAACTTGTCCCGGTCCGCGAGTTGGGGCAGACCGGAGTTGTCCGCGTAGACCTGGGCGCTCTGGGTGCACCCGTGCAGCGCGACGACCACGGGCGGGTTCGCGGGCAGGGTGGCCGGCCGGTACACGTACATGTTCAACGCGCCGGGATTGGAGCCGAAATCGCCGACGCGGGTGAGTACGACGGCTGCGTGGGCGGGGGCGGGACCGGTCAGCGCGGCGCCCAGGACAAGGGCGACGACGGTGAGGAGACGGGGCAGGGCGCGGCCCCATCGGCTCCAGAGGCGAACTTGGGCTGAGGAACGTGGCATCGGCGGCTCCTTCATCGAGTGTCCGGCGTGCTGTCGACCGTCGCGCATCACCGGGCGCCGGGCGTGCTGAGGCGTTGCGGCACCTTAGGAGCGGGGATGCGGCGCCGACATGGCATCAGGCACCACAACTGGTCCCGAGTCAGACGACCGCACACGGATTGCTCGCGTGCCGATGGGTCTGATACGGGCGTTGTGATCGCCGAGGACGTCGGGGCGGTCGATCCTCTGAGCACGTGGAAAGCTCCAGGCCGCCATGTGACCTGGAGCTTCGAAAGCCTTGCGTGTTCAGCCTGTTCTGTGACTCCATCGTGGTCCCACAAGGTCCCATTCGTCGTCCCATCCGTCGATACGACGCCTGTCCAATCGGTGCCGCACCGCAGCGCCGGCGCCGAAGACGATGCCTGCGAGGGCGAGGGCCGCGGTGGCACCCAGGAAGCCGGACTCGACGGCTGCCGCCGAGGAACTGGGCGGAGCGAGGGCGAGCCGGCCTTGTCGATCCTGCCAGACGGTGATCTCGGCTCCGGCCTTGAGGCCGGTGCTCACCTGGGTCAGGCCGGTGCGGGCGGAACCGCTGGGTGTCGTCCAGCGTACCGAGGCAAGCCGGTGGTCGGTGGTCGTGCCCAACGCGGTGACGGTGCGTGGTACGTCGTTCAGGAGCACGGCTCCGACGGGCTGTCGCTCGGCTCGCTGCCGAGCGAACATCTCATCCCCGGCGAGGGCCGTCACCAGCCCGGCAGCCGCGCCGCCCACCGCGACGATCCCCCACACGGCCAGCACGATCCAGGCTTCCACGATGTCGTCGCGTCGCCGCAGTGGATTCTTCTTCCACCGCCAGAGCCATTTCCTCGTGTGCTCTCCCCGGGCCATCGGTCCGCACCTCCTCGTCGTTGTGGTTACACGTTCGACGGTGACAGCCAGGAGGGCGCCGGGACATGGGCCGGCCAGGTACCACCGTAGGGCCGCCCGGCCACAACTCGACGTCAGACCAAGGTGGTTGAGTCCTGTGTCTGCACCAGCGGCGCCATGGACGGCGCCTGGTGGGTCGCGCGGCGGGCGGGCTCCGTCAGGGCTCCAGGTGGATGTCGATCGAGGGAGGCCGATGCAGGCTGTTGTGGACGGTGCAGTGCGAGGCGACGGCCAGGAGGGCGGCACGGCGCTGCTCGGTCAGTCCGGGCGGGGGCGACCGAGTCAGGTGTTGTGTGGGTCATGGCCACATCGCCTCGGTTCCATTTCCGGACCGAACGGCCCTTGAAACATGGGCTGTTCGGTGTCTCCTCAGGTTCTCCCGGCTGCTGCCCGAGGCGTTGGCCCGCGAGGAGCGTCGTTCCAGGAGGCCGGTGCGCTCGTCGAGCGTCGCTTCCGTCGAACGGTTGTTCAAGGAAGGGGCGGGTACGTCATGACCTCGCATCACATAGTCGTCGGAGTGGACGGTTCTCCGATCTCCGTAAGGGCGCTGGACCGGGCCGCGGCCGAGGCCGTACGGCACGGCACCGGCTTGCGCATGCTGTACGCGGTTTCCGATCGCGACGAGGCCGCACCGGTCCTGAGCTCTGCCGTGTCGCGCACCCACGCGCGGTACCCCGGACTGCTGGTGGAGACCGTCGCGGCGGAGGGAGGGGCTGTGCGCTCGCTGGCACGCGAGAGCGCAGCCGCGGCCCTTACCGTCGTGGGAACACGCGGCTTGGGAGCGTTGACCGGTTCTGCCTTGGGTTCCGTGAGTCTGAGGCTGGCCGCGCTCGCGCGAGGACCTCTCCTGGTCGTCCGCGGGGACCACCCGTGCGACGACGGGCAGGACGTGCTGCTCGGACTGGCGGACGACACGGACACGCGGGCAGCGGCGTACGCCTTCCAGGAGGCCGAGCGGCGCGGTGCGAGGCTCCGTGTCCTGCATTCCTGGAGCCGCCGGCACATCACTCCCGGACTTCGCTCACTCGTGCCGACGCGCAGTCCGGGCCAGGAACGGCCGGTCAGAGAGGCCCTGGAGGAGGCCGTACCCCGTTACGCCCTCACCGAGCTGCGGGACCGGCACTCCGACGTCACGGTGGAGACCCACACGGTCCGCGCCGCTCCCGCCGCCGAACTGCTGGCAGCGACCCGGGAGGCTGCCGTGGTCGTCATCGGCGCGCACCGCCGTACGAGCGTGCTCGGTCCGCGCCCGGGTCCGGTCGCCCACACGCTCTTGCGCCGGGCGCACTGCCCGGTGGTCGTCGTGCCCCAGGGATGACCGCCGCCCGCCGGCCGGCCCGCACCGTTCGCACAGGTGCCGGTGGTCCCCGTCGTGGGTCGAACAGCCCTCGGACCTCGGTGCCCTATCGGCGGTGCATGGTCTCCAGCGCCGCCGCCAGTACGTGGGGGTCGTGATGGCCCTTGTGGACCCGCGGCGGATGCTTGTCCAGCTTCAGGAGCTGCGCCACCGCCGTCCAGGCGGTGCGTACGGAGTACTCGACGGTGAAGACGACGTCGTCGGGCACCTCGGCGAACTGCCCGATGAAGGCGAGGTTGACCGCTCCGTCCGGGACCACTCGGGGCCGGTCGTCGCGGCGGCGGGCCAGGAACTGACTGGTGATGTACGGCATCACACAGGGCACGACGGTGGAGGTCTCCCGGATCCGGGCCGCCGTCCGCTCGTCGAACGGAAGGTGGTGCAGGACCTCTTCGAGGATCTCGCGGCCCGTGCACATGGTCATCGGCTTGGGCGTCTGGTTGCCCGCGCGGCCGGGGAACAGGCCGTAGCCCCACCAGACCCCGACGTCCTCCGGCTGGTCGCGGTAGACGGGCTGGCGGTTGGCGACGATGGTGAGCAGCCAGTTGGACCCGGTGAAGGTCATCAGTCCACCTTTGCCGGTCGGCCGGCCACTGAACTCCTCGAGTGCCTTCAGGAAGGCGGGGTCTTTGGTGGTGACCGTGAACGACTCCCAGCGGGACTCCTTGACGTGCTTGTCGAAGGCGTCGGGGTTGCCGAAGTCGTCGCGGCCGCGGGCCAGCCGGTGCCACAGCAGCCAGGCGTCCGAGCGGTGCGGAGCCGGCGGGGGCGCGGAGGTGTGGGAGCCGAGACTGGAGGCGTCGGTCATGGATCCGTTGGTGACGAGGACCAGGTCCTCGGGTGCGACGGTGACCTTTTCGTCGTGGCCGCGTCGGTTCAGGTGGATGGTCTCGACCGTGCCGCTCCTGATGCCCGGGATGAAGCCGAGGTCGGTGACGTGACAGCCGGTGTGCACGGTGACACCGCGCTCCTGGAGCCAGGCGGTCAGGGGCCGGACGATGGAGTCGTACTGGTTGTAGCGGGTCCGGTGGATGCCCGACATGGAGGCGAACTCGGAGAACAGGTGGACGAAACGCCTCAGATAGCGGCGGAACTCGATCGCGCTGTGCCAGGGCTGGAAGGCGAACGTGGTGCACCACATGAACCAGAAGGCGGTGGTGAAGAAGTGCTCGCCGAAGCAGTCGGTGATCCGCTTGCCGTCCAGGTGCGCTTCGGGGGTGGCCAGGCAGCGGACCAGCTCCAGCCGGTCACGTTCGGAGAATCCCATCGAGGTCGTGTCGACGATCTTGCCGTCCCCGTCGACGAGCCGGGCGATGTCGTCCCAGGCGAAGTCCTCGTGTCCGGCCAGGATCTCCTCGGTCACCGAGACGGCGGGGTCGTCGAGGCTGGGGATGCCGGACAGCAGGTCGTAGGTGCAGCGGAACTCGGCCTCGAACATGCGCCCGCCGCGCATGGTGTAGCCGGCCTCCGGAGTGCCGCCCGCGTCCAGGCTGCCGCCGAGCGACCGTTGTTCCTCGAAGAGGTGAATGTCGCAGCCTTCGAAACCGCCGTCGCGGATCAGGAACGTCGCCGCGGCCAGGGCCGCGATCCCGCTGCCCACCAGATATGCCTTCGCCATCACACAACTCCTCGTTCTCGCCGGCCGATCGGGATACCGCGCCTCCCACGGTTTCCTGCCGCCAGGTCTTGTGTCTGTGGGCCGTTGGTCACCTCGCCGGTCCGGACGGCCCTCGAAGCCGGCAGCGGCGAATCGTCCGCAGGCGGCGGACAGGCCCGGTCGGAGGACTGTGACCGACCGGGCCTGTCGTGACTGCGGGATCACGCCGTGGGGGAGTCCTCCGCCACGCTGCCGGGTCCCGCGGCGGCCGACGGTCGCTCCGTGGCACCGCGCCACGGCGGGGCCGTCGTCCGGTGCCCGTTGTCCCAGGCTTGGGCGGCCTTGTCGGTCTGGCGGCGCAGCCGGTCCTGGAGCCGGTCGACGACCTCCGTGCCGGTCGCCTCCTCGGCCGCCGCCACGACCTGACGGCCGCCGACGCGCAGGTCGGCCGTGGCCGACCACGGCCGGCCCGCGTGGTGGGCGGCCGCTCGCACGATGTGCACCTCGCCGGTGACGACGGGCAGGCCCGGCCTGCCCACGACCGCGTCGATCTTCGTACGGGCGTAGGCCAGGGTCTCCTCGTCCACGGCGCCGTCGGAGCGCAGCCGAACCAGGGGGGTCTCCTGGGTTGTGTCGGTGGTCATGGGGGTCCTTCCGTCGGGCGTCAGAAGATGTGACGGTTCAGGCCGTGGTGCCGGGCAGCCACAGGTCGGGTCCGAAGACCTCGTAGCGGATGCGTCGCGCGGGAACCCCGGCGCCGAGCAGCTGTCCGCGTACGTCTCGCATGAAGGGCAGCGGACCGCACAGGAACACCGTTGCGTTGTCGGGGAGTTCGGTGCTGCTCAGGTCCATGAGGCCGGTGCGGGCGTCCGGTTCCTCCGGTCCGGGGCGCTCGTACCAGAAGACGGCCCGGGCGCCCGGCAGTTGCCCGACGAGGTCGTGTGTCTCGGCCCGCAGGGGGTGGTCGGCGGGGGAGCGGTCGGCGTGCAGGACCAGTACCGGGCGGATCGAGCGGAGGGCGGCCAGATGGGCCAGGATGCCGGTCATGGGGGCGCAGCCGATTCCGGCCGAGACGAGCACGACGGGGGTGGTGGCATCCACCGGGTCGTCGAGGAAGACATCGCCGAACGGTGCGGACAGCAGCAGCTCGTCCCCCTCATGGACGCGGTCGTGCAGCAGGGCGGAGACCTCGCCGTCCGGCCCGTCGGCGTCACCCGTCACCCGCTTCACGGTGATCCGCCTCAGCTTTCCGCCCGGGTCCGAGGAGAGGCTGTACTGGCGCAGTTGGTGAACGCCGTCGGCCATGCGCACACGGACGCTCACGTACTGGCCGGCGCGGGCCCGCGGCGTGCGTCCGCCGTCGGCCGGGCGGAGCAGGAAGGACACGACGTCGGGGGTCTCGGCACGGCGTTCGACGACCGTCCAGGGCCGCCAGATGTCGCCTGGCCGTACGTCCACGTTCTGATAGAGGAGGGCTTCCCGGGCGATCAGGGCTCCGGCCATCAGCCAGTAGACCTCGTCCCAGGCGGCTGCCACCTCCGGGGTGACCGCGTCGCCGAGGACCTCCGCTATCGCGCCGAACAGGTACTTGTGCACGATCGTGTACTGGTCGTCGGTGACGCCGACAGCGGCGTGCTTGTGGGCGATCCGGGACAGCAGCGCGTCCGGCCGCGTGCCGGGGTTCTCCAACAGCGCGCCGGCGAATCCGGCGATCGAGCCGGCCAGGGCCCGGCGTTGGGCGCCGCTGGCCTGGTTGCCCCGGTTGAACATCCCGTCGACGAGTTCGGGCCGGTCGTGAAACATCGTGGCGTAGAAGCGGGCGGTGATCTCGTCGAGTGCTCCGGCCACGGCGGGCAGGGTGGCCCGTACGAGGGCGGCGGATTCCGCGGACAGCATGGATCCTCCTGGAAGGCGAGGTGACGGGCAGGAAGGGGCGGGTTCGGTCAGGCCGTCTCAGTTCGCCGGAACGGTGCCGCCGGTCTCCACGCCGTGGCCGTAATAGGCCGCACGCATCAGCTCCGCCATGTCGTCGAGCATCGGCATCCGGGGGTTGGCGGGCGCGCACTGGTCCTCGTAGGCGTTGAGGGCCTGCTGGGGCAGGGCGTCGAGAAAGGCGTGCTCGTCGACGCCGAGGGACTGGAAGGTCGGTTCGATGCCCACTGCCTCGCGCAGTCGCTCCACCGCCGAGGCGAGCGCTTCGACGCCCTCGGCCGGGGTGGCGGCGGGCAGCCCGAGGGTGCGGGCGATGTCCTGGAAGCGTTCGGGGGCGCGGTAGCTCTCGTACTTGGGCCAGCCGGTGAGCTTCGTGGGAATGGTCCCGTTGTAGCGGATGACGTGCGGCAGCAGTACGGCGTTGGTGCGGCCGTGCGCGACGTGGAAGGTGGCGCCGAGCGTGTGGGACATCGCGTGGACGATGCCGAGGAAGGCGTTGCCGAACGCCATACCGGCGATGGTCCCCGCGTTGTGCATCTTCTCCTGGGCCTCCGGCCGCGCCGCGCGGTCGTTCACCGCCGCCTCGATGTTGTCGAAGATCATCCGAATCGCGTGCAGGGCGAGGCCGTCGGTGAAGTCGTTGGCGTAGACGGAGACATACGACTCGATGGCGTGGGTGAGGGCGTCGAAACCGCTGTCGGCGGCCAGTGCCCGGGGCAGCGCGGTGGTGAGGAGCGGGTCGATGACGGCCACGCTGGGGGTGAGCGCGTAGTCGGCCAGCGGGTACTTCTTGCCGGTGACGGGGTCGGAGATAACGGCGAACGGGGTCACTTCGGCGCCGGTGCCGGAGGTGGTGGGGACGCACACCAGGCGGGCGAGCTTGCCGAGGACGGGGAAGCGGAAGGCGCGCTTGCGGATGTCGGAGAACTTGTGCCGCATGTCGGCGAAGTCGACGTCCCTGCCCTCGGCCTGCTGTTCGTACAGCAGCCACATCACCTTGGCCGCGTCCATGGGGGAGCCGCCGCCGAGGGCGATGATGGTGTCCGGGCGGAAGTCGCCCATGAGGCGGGCGCCGCGCCGGACGGAGTCGATGCTCGGCTCGGGTTCGACGTTGTCGATGACCTGGATGGTGACCGGCTCGCGGCGTCGCCGCAGCACGCGCTCGACCCGGTCGACGAGGCCGAGGCGGGTCATGGTCGCGTCGGTGACGACGGTGACGCGGTGGACGTCCGGCATGGAGGCGAGGTAGCGGATGGCCCCCGGCTCGAAGTAGATCTTCGGCGGGACCTTGAACCACTGCAGGTTGTTGCGACGCATGGAGACGCGCTTGATGTTCAGCAACTGGGCGGCGGAGACGTTGTTGGACACCGACGTACTGCCCCAGGAACCGCAGCCCAGCGTCAGCGACGGCAGCAGACTGTTGTAGATGCCGCCGATGGCACCTTGCGAGGACGGGGCGTTGACGATGATCCGCACGGTCTTCATGCGCTTTCCGTACGACTCCGCCAGCGCGAGGTCCTGGGTGTGGATGACGGCGCTGTGGCCCTGGCCGTGGAAGGCGACCATGTCGGCGGCCAGGTCGAATCCCTGCTGCTGGGAGCCGGCGCGCAGGACGGCGAGGACCGGGCAGAGCTTCTCGCGGGTGAGCGGCTCGTCCGGGCCGACCCGGGCCGCCTCGACCAGGATGAGAGAGGTGTCGGCGGGCACGGTGAAGCCCGCCTGCTCGGCGATCCACACCGGGCTCTGCCCGACGGCAGCGGAGTTCACCTTGGGCTCGCAGCCGGCGCCCGCGGCGCCGACCGGGAACAGGAAGGCCTCCAGCTTCGCCTTCTCCTCGGCGGTGGCCAAGTGGGCGTGCAGGACGCGGAATTCGTCCAGCACCGCGTCGTGGATCTCCTCGTCCAGGATGACGGCCTGTTCGGAGGCGCAGATCATGCCGTTGTCGAACGACTTGGACAGCACCAGGTCGTTGACGGCCCGGCGCAGATCCGCGCTCCGGTGGACATAGGCGGGGACATTGCCGGCGCCCACGCCGAGAGCGGGCTTGCCGGCCGAATAGGCGGCCTTGACCATGGCGTTGCCGCCGGTGGCGAGGATCAGCGACACACCCGGGTGCCGCATCAGGGCGCCGGTCGCCTCCACGGACGGGGTCTCGATCCACTGCACGCAGTCATCCGGCGCACCCGCGGCGATCGCCGCGTCGCGCACGATGCGGGCCGCCTCGGCGCTGCACCGCTGGGCGGAGGGATGGAAGGCGAACACGACCGGGTTGCGGGTCTTCAGAGCGATGAGCGCCTTGAAGACGGTGGTGGAGGTCGGGTTGGTGACAGGGGTGATCGCACACACGACGCCGACGGGCTCGGCCACCTCGGTCATGTCGTCGATGTCGTCGCGGGCGATGACGCCGACGGTCTTCATCGGGCCCATGCTGTGCGTGACGTACTCACAGGCGAACATGTTCTTGGCCGCCTTGTCCTCGAAGACGCCGCGCCCGGTCTCCTCCACTGCGAGCCGCGCGAGCTTCGTGTGCTGGTCCAGCGCGGCGACCGAGGCCTTCTTCACGATGTGGTCGACCTGTTCCTGATCGAGCGCCTCGTAGTCGGTGAGTGCCTTGAGCCCGTTCGTCACCAGGCGGTCCACCGCGATGGCGATGTCGGACGGCGCGGCGGCGGGGTCGGTGGTCGCGATGCGGTCGTGGTGGCGGGTCATGGGGGCGAGCCTCCGTCGTCGAAAAGGGGCGGCACCGCACGGTGGGCGGTGCGGGGAGGGAGCGGCACCGCGGGGACGGCGGCCGGTACCGCTCACACCGGCAGCGTCTCTCGTCAGCGGTGTTCCGCCCCAGGCCCCGATGGTCCCTTCGCGGGGCCGACCGGCCCCGAAAGGACGTGGACAGTAGCCCTGTTGACGATCCATCACACCGTCCGCCCGATGCGTTCCCCGGAACAGGAGCGGAAGGGCTCCGCCGTGTCGCAGGGCTCCTTTCCGCGTGGTCCTGCCGTCGCGGACCGAGATCCGCCACGCCGGGATCCGGCCGACGGCGGATGGGGGCCGGCACCTCGTCGCGGCCTGTCTGCGGATCTCGTCGTTCGTGCGCAGGAAGACCGGAAGCAGGTCGCGAGGAGATGCCGACCAGTCGATGCTCCTCGTCCACGACCGGAAGGTGTTCGACTCCGTGACACCCCGCCCGGCTGTGCGATCCGCTGCTCCGGATGCACGGTGATCGCGGGCGGCGACATCGGTTCCTCCGCTGTCCAGGCGTGGGCGACGGTGGCGGCGCGCCGGGACGAGCGGCCCAGTGGGGGTATCCGGAACCGTCGTACCGGGGATCCGCGGACCGGGCCGCCGTGCGCCGGATCAGGCGGGTCTGGGAGATCGCTCCGACGACCGACCGCCTTCAGGGCGCTCGCCGGTCACCTGCTGTCGCTTGCTCCCGGCTCGGGGAGCGCGGCTCGTCCGGCCTCCAGCCGCGCGACCGGGACGCGGAACGGCGAGCAGGAGACGTAGTCCAGGCCGGTCGTGTGGAAGAAGTGCACGGAGTCGGGGTCCCCGCCGTGCTCGCCGCACACGCCGATCTTCAGGTCGGGTCGCGCGGCGCGGCCCTCGTCGACGGCGATCCGGACCAGCCGGCCCACACCGTCGCGGTCGAGGGTCTCGAAGGGCGAGGCGGCGAAGATGCCCTTGTCGAGATAGGCGGAGAAGAAGGCCGCCTCGACGTCGTCGCGGGAGAAGCCCCAGGTGGTCTGGGTGAGGTCGTTGGTGCCGAAGGAGAAGAACTCGGCTTCCTCGGCGATCCGGCCGGCGGTGAGTGCGGCCCGGGGCAGTTCGATCATGGTGCCGACCGGGCAGTGCACGGGGATGCCCGACTCCTCGGAGACCTCGGCCAGGACGCGTTCCACCTCGGCCCGCTCGATGCGCAGTTCCTCGACCGCGCCGACCAGCGGGACCATGATCTCCGCCTGGGGGGAGTCCCCGGCCCTGGTCCGTTCCACGACCGCCTCGGCGATCGCCCGCACCTGCATGGCGACCAGTCCCGGGACGACCAGACCCAGACGGACACCGCGCAGCCCGAGCATCGGGTTCTCCTCGTGCATGCGGTTGACCGCGTCGAGGAGTTCGGTGTCGTGCCGGGCGGGTGTGGTGCCCTGGGCCTCGGCGGTGGCGATGCGCACGGCGAGGTCGGTGCGGTCGGGCAGGAACTCGTGGAGAGGCGGGTCGATGAGCCGGATGGTGACCGGCAGGCCGTCCATCGCCTTCAGGATGCCGATGAAGTCCTGCCGCTGGAGCGGCAGCAAGGCGCCCAGCGCCTTCTCACGCTCGTTCTCGTCGCGCGCCAGGATCATTGCCTCGACCAGCTTGCGGCGTTCGCCGAGGAACATGTGCTCGGTGCGGCACAGCCCGACACCCTGTGCGCCGAACCGGCGGGCGCGCGCGGCGTCCTCCGGGGTGTCGGCGTTCGCCCGCACCTCCAGCCGCCGGACCCCGTCTGCCCGTTCCATGGCCCGGGCCACGGCCTCGACCAGCCCGTCGGACCGCTCGCCCGTCTCGAAGTAGCGCATCACCACGGAGTCGACGAGAGGAGCGGCACCCAGGTACACGGCGCCCTCGGAGCCGTCGACGGACACGACCGTGCCCTCCTCGACGACGGTGTCGCCCACGGTGAAGCGACGTCCCGAGGAGTCGACGGTGAGTTCCTCGGCACCGCACACGCACACCGTGCCCATGCCACGGGCGACCACGGCGGCGTGGCTGGTCTTGCCGCCGCGGCTGGTCAGCACCGCCTGGGCGGCGATCATGCCCGGCAGGTCGTCCGGGGTGGTCTCCTGACGTACGAGGACGACCTTCTCGCCCGAGGCGGCTCGACGGACCGCTTCGGCCGAGTCGAACACCGCCGCGCCCACCGCCGCACCCGGTGAGGCGGGCAGTCCGTGCGCGAGTGCCTCGCCGACGGCCGAGATGTCGAACCGGGGGAACATCAGCCGGGCCAGGCCGTCCCCGTCGACCCGGGCCAGGCCCTCGTCAGGGGTGATCAGCTTCTCGTCGACCAGCTCGGCCGCGATGGCGAACGCGGCCTCGGCGGTGCGCTTGCCCACCCGGGTCTGCAACATCCACAGCCGGCCCCGCTCGATGGTGAACTCGATGTCGCACAGATCCCGGTAATGCGTTTCCAGAGTTTCCATGTGACCGCGCAGTTGCCCGTACGAGACCGGGTCCAGCTCCTCGAGAGCGGTCAGCGGAACGGTGTTGCGGATGCCGGCGACGACATCCTCGCCCTGCGCGTTCGCAAGGTAGTCGCCGTACAGTCCGGGCCGTCCTGTGGCCGGGTCGCGGGTGAAGGCGACGCCGCTGCCGGAGTCGGAACCGAGATTGCCGAAGACCATGGTCTGCACATTGACCGCAGTGCCCAGATCGTCGGGGATGTGCTCGCGGCGGCGGTACAGCCGGGCGCGCTCGCCTCTCCATGACTCGAAGACGGCGAGCACCGCGCGGCGCAACTGCTCGGCCGGTGACTGCGGGAAGTCCTCGCCGGTCTCCCTGCGGATCAGATCCTTGTACGTCCTGACCAGCTCGGCCAGGTCCGCAGCGTTCAGCCCCAGGTCGTTCGCCGCTCCGCGCGAGCGCTTGAGGTCGGCCATGGCGTTCTCGAACAGAGAGCTGTCGACGCACATGACGGTGCTGCCGAACATCTGCACCAGGCGGCGGTAGGAGTCCCAGGCGAAGCGTTCGTTCCCGGAGACCTTCGCCAAGCCGAGCACGGAGGCGTCGTTGAGGCCGACGTCGAGGATCGTCTCCATCATGCCGGGCATGGAAAAACGCCCCCCGGAGCGGACGGACAGCAGCAGCGGGTCGTCGGGCCGACCCAGCTGTCGTCCCGCGGCCTGTTCCAGGGTGGCGAGGTGTTCGGAGATCTCGTCGGCCAGGGTGTCCGGCGCGGTGCCGGCCGCGAGGAAAGCTCGGCAAGCCTCGGTGGTCACGGTGAAGCCCGGCGGGACCGGCAGCCTCAGCCGGGTCATCTCGGCCAGGTTCGCGCCCTTGCCGCCGAGCAGATCGGCGAGCTCACGGCCGCCCTCTGCGAAGTCGTACACGTAACGAACCATGACGCCGGTCTCCTTCGATGGGCGCGGGGCTGGGTACATCTCCAGGGTCCGACCGTGCGGAGCGGAGTGGCAGGTGCTGTCGGTCCCCTCCGCTGGGCCGATCGGCCCAGCGGAGGCCCGTGGGCGCGCCTGAAGCTGTCCGTCGTGAGGTGGTGCGGCGCGTGGGCAGCGAACCGGGCCGGCCGCGCCGGCCGATGGCCACGAGGCACCGAAGCGGAGTCCCGGGAACGCGGCTTCAGCCGCCACCGCACATCCAAGCCCGCCATCACCGCCGGCCTCGACGGCTCGCCCGAAAGCCTCGCCACCGATCAGCATCCGGCTGCCGGATCGAGCGGTATGCGTTCAACCCGGCCAGACGTGCCATCTCCCTCTTCCGGACCTGCGGCGCGCTTCACACAAAGGGGCCGGACGGCCCCCGGAGGGGCCCGGGCAGCCTCTGTCCCCGCATGGGCCGCGGCGCGACGCTGGTACCGGACGACAGACCGAGTTCTGGAGGTGCCGACATGCTTTCGCCCGTGGTCGTAGGAGTCGACGGATCCGCCGAGAGTCTGGCCGCCGCCGTATGGGCGGCCCGCGAGGCCGAGCGGCGGGACCGACCGCTGCACCTGGTGCACGCCTGGGACCGGCACCCCCGTCGGGAGGAAGGCGAGATCGTCGGCGCCGCCCAGCGGCATCTGGCCCGGAGTTCGCTGCGTCGGGCGGAGGAACGCGTCCGCGCCGAGTGCCCCGACGTCCGCCTGACCGACGAGCAGACGGAAGGCCCCGCCACCGCCGCTCTGCTGAAGGCGGCGGACCAGGCCGACCTGATGGTCCTGGGCTCACGAGGACTGAGCGGATTCACCGGGTTCCTCGTGGGTTCCGTGGCACTCGGCGTGGTCGCGAAGGCGACGCGCCCCGTCGTCCTCGTCCGGGCGGACGAGCAGGCGGCCGACGAACATGTGCCGGCACACGACGGAAGCCCCTCGACGGATACCGGCCACAGGGACGTCGTGCTGGCCGTGGACCTCGATGACGCCTGTGACGAGGTCGTCGAGTTCGCCTTCGAGGCCGCCCGGCTCCGGCACGCACGCCTTCGGGCCGTGCACGCCTGGCACGCCGCCGGCCCGGTCGGCCTGGGATCCGGTGACGTCGGCATGGCCGAGGAGTCCTGGCAGGGCGAGGAGTGGCTGGGTTTCCTGAAGGCCGTGCTCCAGGTGTGGCGCGACAAGTACCCCGACGTGGAGGTCCTGGAGACGGTGGTGGACGACAAGCCTTCGACGGCGCTCGTGAGGGCCGCGACCGGAGCGAGTCTTCTCGTCGTCGGCCACCGCCTCGCCGAACGCCCGCTCGGCCCCCGCACCGGCCCCGTCACCCATGCCGCGATCCACCACGTCGGCTGCCCCGTCGCCGTCGTACCCCATTTCTAGAGGAGCACCCGAGAGTGCGGGCCCGTTCTCGAAGGGCTCGCGACAGCGCCGACGGACGAAGGAGGCGACGGTCATGACAAGGCCAGTCGTAGCCGGCCTGGACGGTTCGGAGAAGAGCCTCGCCGCAGCCGACTGGGCGGCCAGGGAAGCCCTTCGCCGCGGACTGCCGCTCCGTCTGGTGCACGCCTGGGAGGGCCTGCCCGACGACGGCACCGCCGCGGACCTGCCCGAGATCCGGGCACCGCAGTACCACGCGCGGCGGATGCTGCGTGGGGCCGTCGACGTGCTGCACGAGCGCTATCCGGGGCTGTACATCGCCGCCGAGCAGGTGCGCAGCCGGCCAGGTCCCGCGCTCCTCGCCGAGGCGGAGAACGCTGAGCTGCTGGTCATCGGAAGCCAGGGGACGAGCGGTGTCGGGGGGTTCCTCTCGGGGTCGGTCGCCATGGCCACCGTGGCTCACGTCGACCGGCCCGTCGTCCTCGTACGGGCGGGCGGGACGGCGGCGGACGAACACCTCCCCGACGCTTCTGGAAAGGCGTCGACCGACACCCCCCACCGGGACGTGGCCGTCGCCGTCGATGTCGGCGCGCCCTGCGACGCCGTCCTCGACCACGCGTTCCGCGCGGCCGAACTCCGTGCGGCGCCGCTGCGCGCCGCGTACGCCTGGCACGTGCCGCTCACCAGAGGCGTCCCGGGCGTCGAGGAGCGTGCGCGGATCCGGGAGGCGGCGGAGCGCGCGCTCGCGGAACTGCTCGAACCCTGGCGCGCGAAGTACCCCGGCGTGGTCGTCCACGCGAACCTCCACGAGGGCCGCGCCGCCCACGTCCTCGTACGCGCGGCAGGCGGGGCCGGACTACTGGTGGTGGGCCGTCGTCGGCGGCGTACCGCCGTCGGCGCCCACACCGGTCCGGTGGCCCACGCGTTGCTCCACCACATGCCCCAGCCGGTCGTGCTGGTCCCGCACGACTGAAGTCGCGCCGCTCGGCCGCCACCCGCCCCCGGGACCGTATTCCGTCGCCGGGTCCGGGGCGGGTGAGGTGACGCCGGACGGCCCTGGCGGCCTCTCCGTCCGACGGGGGCCGCCACCAGGGCTCAGGAGAGGGCTCACTCGATGTCGAGTATCTCGTGCACGGGGCGGCGCGGTGTGCCAGGGCCTGCCGGGCCGTATCCGATCCTGAGCACCATCTGGATGAATCCCGTCGCCGACTGCGGGTCGCGCGCGGCCCAGCGGAGTTCGGGCCATTCGAGGGCCTGGGAGGTGAGCGAGGTGGCGAGCCCGTCAAGCGTGGCCTGGAGCAGAACGCGTTCCATGGCCTGGCCTGCCAGCAGCCAGTCCTTCGGCTCGTCGTCCGCGGTGCCCAGTACGGCGAGCTGGGGCGCGTTCTCGAACGCGGCGGCCGCGCGGCCGGGAACGGGGTGCCTGCCGGCGAAGTCACGCACGGGCGCCCTGCCAGAGCGTTCGCGAGGGCCGAAGGCGTTCTCCGGTACCCCGTCGCTCGCCGCTTCAGCCGCTCCCGTGCCTGTACGGGTCCATTGCCTCAGCTCCTCGGAGGCGGCGGAGTCCATGGCGTCGCGGCCCTCGGCGTCGTGCACCAGGTCCAGCAGTGTCTCCACGTGCCATGCGCCGGGGAAGACCAGATGTCCGCCCTCCAGGAGGGCGGCGGCGCACAGAGCGTCCTTGACGGCCTGCGGTATCGCCTCGTCGGTGAAAGGCTGACGGCTGGTGTGGCGACGGTGGACCGCCGGATACAGCGGCGCGAGGTCTTCCACGAAGTCATTGACCGCAAGGGCAGGGTCGGCGAGCCGTACCACCGCGAGCAGGCGTGTGTCGGCGGGGTCGGGCAGCAGCTCGGTGACCGGTGCCCAGCCCGCATGAGTGGCGGCGACGCGCAGGTTCAACAAGGCAGCGGCGCAACCCAGGTGAAGACAGCGGGTGGTGGGGTCCGCGTGCGGCATGGCGCGTTCGAGATCCGCGTACAACCGGAAGCTGCTGTCAGCGCGCCGAAACCGGAGTCTCCACGGCTGCGCGTTGTGCATGGAGGGGGCCGCTGCGGCGTCTTCGACCAGGGCTTTCACGGTCGTCGTGTCGAGTTCGCGTACGGACATCGGCCCCGCCTCCCTTCAGGCCGACCGGCCATTCCCGGAAGGGCGATTCCCGTCTCTCCACTATTCCACGGCCGTCCCGGACGTGCGGTGCCGGGCGTGCGGTGTCGGGCGGCACGACGAGAACTCGGCCGGGCCGTGCTGTCCCGCCTGCGCCGGCGGGCGCTGGAGTGCCTCTTCCCGGCCGACGCGTGCGGCAAAGAGCAGCGGCTGCCTGGAAGCGCCTCATGCGGCACGGAACGCATACACCCGGTCCCATGGCGGGAAGTCGGCCGGCGTCGTCCGCCACGCGAACGGCCGGAGCGCGCCTCGGCGCGTCGTGGGGGGCGGTCAGGCAGGGCAGAGAAGATCTGGTCATGACCGACGCGACAAAAGCAGTTCTTGAGGGGGGTCCTGACGATCTTCCTGAGCGGATCGTTTCGGTTCCGGTGTTCGACCTCGACATCAAAGTGCCGTTCCGTGGAGGGTACGAGCACTTCCGGGCCACGACGCGTCAGCAGGAGACCGAGCAGGGCCAGTTGCCCGTCTACGAGTGGTGGGAGCGCACGGAGCTCCCGGGGTAGCCGGCTGCACGGAGCATGCGACCGGACGGGCGTTGTCAGGCGGCGAAGTGCACGGGAGCATGGCCCGTCCCACAGCGCATGCCGTCCCGGCCCGCTGATTCCCGGGCCTGTGCCGTTGCCCGCAAGTCGCTGCTGCGCGTTCAGGCTGCCTGTTCCGCCCTCTGCGACGCAAGCGGATCAGCCGGTGACGTGGCAGGAGCCCGTACTGGCTGAAGGTGCCCATCGCGCCGCAGCCCGGGCACTGTCGCACACATCGCCGGTTCATTTAGATCGGCTACCGGCGGCGAGCCGGCCGGCTCGCCGCCGGGCAGATGCTCGCAGCGGTGCGGCGACGCCCGGAAGGGCGCCGCCGCAGGATGTGTCCGCCGGTACCGGTACTTCTCGCCCGTTCCATGGCCACGCGCATCCTTTGTTGAGATCATTCCGATATGGCGACTTGAAGAAGTCTTCATATCGTGGACACACGTAAGCCCAGGGCTCCGAGCGGCCTAGATCTCCAGCTGCTCCTCGACGCGCCTGAGGTGGTGGCGGGCCATCGCCAGGTTCGAACGCGCCCTGTCGAGCACGAGGTAGAGGAACAGGCCGTTGCCGCTGCGCCCGGCGGCCGGTCGAATGAGGTGGTACTGCTTTCCGAGGGTGATCAGGATGTCCTCGATCTGGCTCTTGAGACCCAGCTGCTCCATGGCGCGCACTTTCGCGCGGACGACATCCGTATTGCCGGCAGCGGCGATCGTCATGTCCAGATCCTTGCCCCCTCCCAGTGTTCCCAGCGCCATGCCACTGGTGTAGTCGACGACGGCCGCCCCCAGTGCTCCCTCGGCCTCGGTCATCATTTCCTTCAGCGACACTTCCACACTCGCCATAGCGCTCCCCTTGGTTGTCGGCTGGGCGACAAGACCGGAAATGACCGTCCTGCCACGTGACCGCACCGTAGGTGCACGCCCGAGCCGCCCGCGGAGGATCTCCGAGGCTGACATCCAGTGACCGGGAGTGAGCGCAGGAGCACCGCTTCTCGACTGCTCCTGCTGAAATCGAGCACCAGAGGCGTTCACCGAGTTCGTTCGGCGCGTACGCGCGTCAGCCTCGGGGCCGGCCGGCCCCGTCCTCTGTCCGAACCGTCGCCGTCTACCGATCGGCCGCGGTGATTCGGCGGCCCGTGAGGCTCGCGGGCCGGATCGACAGGACGTACACAGCCCTGCTCGACCGCGATGCTGTCTTCCGGGGAGTCCGTCGTCCTGGACGCCACCTGGACCGATGCCGCGCAGCGCGAAGCGGCTCTGCGCGTGGCCGAACGCACCAGCGCTGACCTGGTGGCCCTCCATTGCAAGGTGCCGGGCGACGTCTCGGCCGCCCGCCTGAGCACACGTACGGCCGGAGTGTCCGACGCCGGCCCGGACGTCGCCACCGCCATGGCGGCCGGCGAACCGCCGTGGAGCGAGGCCGTGCCGATCGACACCAGCGGCGCGCCGGAGTCCGCGGTCGCCCGGGCAGTCACCGCCGCGCGCCCGTGGGGCACCGGTCAGGCGCCGGTTTTCCGCCGCCCCTACATGGAGCCGGACTGAGGCGGGTGCTGACCGGGCGCCGCGGGCGCGCCGACCTCCGTCATCCCGTCGGATGCGCATCTCTGGCGGTCAGGGGACGGGGCCCGCAGCGTGGAGACCAGGGGCGGACCGGCCAGGTGGGCGACCACCTGCCAGGGAGAGGCGAGACACATGGACAGGGATGTCTCCGAGCGTCGAGTGGTGGTGGGTGTCGACGGGTCGCCGTCCTCGTACGAGGCCCTGCTCTGGGCCGTGCGCCACGCGGGCCTGGTCGGTGCCACCGTGGAAGCGGTCGCGGTGTGGGAGCTGCCGGGCCTGTACGGCTGGTCGGGGCCCGCTGTGGACATGGATGTCGACGAGGAGGAGGCCGGGCAGCGGATCCGGACCGAGATGGCCGAAGTCCTCGGCCCGGACGCGGCCGACTCGGTCCGGACCCGTGTGGTGCACGGCAATACCGCCGACGTGCTCCTGCGGGCCGCCGAAGGCGCCGAGGTTCTGGTCGTCGGCAGCCGGGGCAGGGGCGGGTTCGCGAGCGCCCTGCTCGGGTCCGTCAGCCAGCACGTGTCCCAGCACGCGACCTGCCCGGTCGTGATCGTTCGTAAGGAGAAGGAGTGACCCGAGGCCGGGTCGCTGTCGGACTCCTGCGGCTGAGCAAGGCGGGCGTCGGTCCACGCCGCCTTCCGGTAGCCGAGGAGGTCTCGCCGTTGCCGAAGGTGAGTTCGGTGGTGAGGCGACGGTGCAGCAATGTCCGGCGGATACGGCTGACGGCCCGACGGAGGCTGGAGACGGCCGGGATGCGCAGCTCATCCGGCCTGTGAAGGTGGCGCCGGAGGCTCTCGCAGGACGCTCCCGGCGAGCGGGCCGAGCAGGTCGCCGAGCCTGCGGAAGACGTCGAGAAACAGGTCGTCGATCGCCAGTACGCCCACCACCCGGTCCGCCTCGAGGACCGCGAGCCGGCGTACCCCCGTGCGACGGAACGTCCCGTAGGCCACCTGGAGGTCGTCGGCGGCTTCGACCGTGATGACGCGTGGCGACATGACCGCGTCCACCCGGGCCCCGGTGCCCAGGCCTCCACCCAGGCCGCGCAAGGCGAGGTCGCGGTCGGTGACGATGCCGTGCAGCACTCCGTCCTCGACCACGAGGACCGACCCGACGGCGTACTCGGCCATCTGTCCGATGACTTCGGCCAGGGAGACGTGAGGCGCCACGCACACCGGAGGAGCAGTCATCACCTCCGAGACTTTCATGCGATCTCTCCTTCCTGTCCGAGGTGTCCGGGGCAATGGACATCGAGCTCGGCCACCAGCCGCCGTGGGCTCGCCGGGCCCTCAGGGCCGTAGCCGAGCCGGATCACGGCGGAGGGCCGGGTCCTGACCGGTGCGTTCAACGGGCTTCAGTGTTCGGTGACAGATCCGGCGCGCAGTGCGTTCAGGCGGCGCTGGTAGTCGTCCTCGTCGATCTCCCCGCGGGCCAGCCGCTCGCGGAGGATGTCCTCGGCCGAGGGCGCGGGCGTGGCCGGGGCGTGGGTGTGTTCTTGGGGCCGGTTGAGGGTGCGGAAGAGCAACACGGCGACTGTGATGATCAGCGCCCAGAAAAGGATCATGCCGGTAGACATCGCGAACCAGCCCCAGCCGCTGACGTCGTGGTCGTACCAGAACATCATCGCCATTCACCTGCTTCGGCCTTGTTCCGTGGCGGATGCGGAGGGCACCCGGCGACTTCATGCCTTCACCTGCATTGTTCCGCTGCTGGGCGTGACGGTGCGGGGCCGAGTGGTCCAGGATCAGTGGGCCATTGCGCCCCCGGAGGCAGCCGGGCACAGGCCGGAGAGAACCGACAAGGGAAGTGAACAGCCCATAGATGCCCTCGGACGTCAGGCGAACTCTTGCGGGTCGGCGAGATCAGGCGGTTCTCCCGGACCCTCACGCCGGTCGGAAACCCCCGGTGGCCGGACGGCCGCCGGGGGCTGGTCAGCAACAGCAAGGACGGGAACTGCTCCGTCTCGACCGGTTGGCAGTCGGTTCGAGCGGTGTCAGCCCACCGTCCACTTCTGGTTGGCGCCACCCGTGCAGGTCCAGATCTGCAGGCGGGTGCTGTTGGCCGAGTTGTTGCCCGTGACATCCAGGCACTTGTTCGCCTGCGGGTTCACGATGTCGTGGGCCGCGGTGACCGTCCACTTCTGGTTGGGTCCGCCGGCGCAGTCCCAGAGCTGGACCGTCGAGCCGTCCGCCGTCCCGTTGCCGGTGACGTCCAGGCACTTGCCGAGCGCGCGGATCGTGCCGTCCGTGGACACCGTCCACTGCTGGGCGCCCGTCCCGTTGCAGTCGTAGAGCTGTACGGGCGTCCCGTTGGCCGAGTTGGCGGCCGCCACGTCCACGCACTTGCCCGCGAGGCCCTTGATCGGACCGCTGGTGCCGCCCGGGCTGTCGCTCGTGGTCACCTTCACCTCGTCGACGACGAGTTGCTGCGGGAAGGAGGTGGAGCCGTCGGGGTCCCCGGGCCAGTATCCGCCGACCGCGAGGTTCAGGATCAGGAAGAACGGCTTGTTGAACACCCAGGTGTTGCCGCCCAGATCGGCCGGTGTGCGCCGCTGGTATACGGTCCCGTCCACCGACCAGGTGATCGAGTCCGGCGCCCAGTCGACCGCGAAGGTGTGGAAGGCGTCCGCGAAGGCCTGGCCGTTCGGGAGGGTGTACCCGGCGCCGATGCCTGCGGATCCGGAGTACCCGGGGCCGTGGATCGTGCCGTGCACGGTGGACGGCTCGAAGCCGACGTTCTCCATGACGTCGATCTCACCGGAGTTCGGCCAGCCGACCTGCCCGATGTCGCTGCCGAGCATCCAGAACGCCGGCCACATGCCCTGCCCGCGCGGGATTTTCATCCGCGCCTCGACATGACCGTAGGCCGTGGTGAACTTCCCGGAGGTGTTCATCCGGGCCGACGTGTACTGGCATGTGCCGTACCAGCACTGGTAGTTGGCCGGATTCTCCTTGCGGGCGGTGATCACCAGATGGCCCTGGCCGTCCAGCGCGGCGTTCTTGTTGCCCGAGGTGTAGTACTGCCGCTCGTGGTTGTTGACGTTGTCGCCGGTCTCCAGCTGCCACTTGGAGGAGTCGACGGCCGAACCGGCCGCACCGTCGAACGTGTCCTGGAACGTGACCGTCGCGGTGGCCGCCGCCGGGCCCGCGTGCGCGGGGGCGACGACGGCCGAGGCGGAGGCGACGAGCGCGGCGGACAGCGCGGCGAAGAGGCATCTGCGGAGCAGACGTGGGGAGTCCATGACTCTCATTTCCGTACGGTCACCCGGGGGGGGGAGGGTGCGCCGACTGAGGTGGGGGGTCCATGCTTCGCCTCTTGATTTAAGGAGTGAGGTAACGGGGTGTCAATACTCTGGTCCGTACCAGTGGTTGAGGTGATGCCTCAGGCGCGAAGACGTTTCCTGGGGTGCACCGCCCGGCCGAGCCGTCGGCCCAGAAGGAGGTAACCCACCAGCGCCCCGGTCGTGTTGAGGATGACGTCGTCGATGTCGAAGGAGCGTCCGGTGATGAGGGCTCCCTGAACGAGCTCGACCAGGAGCATGACCGCCGCGGTGAGCGCGAGGACGCGCAGGATTCCGCGGGTCTTCGGGAACACCACCGGCAGCAGCACTCCGAAGGGCACCCCGAGCAAGAGGTTCCCGCCGATCTGCTTGACGGCGTCGCGCAGCTCCGGCTGGTCGAGATAGGCCCGCAGGGAGCGCCCGGGGTGAAGGTTGTCGTGGATCAGCGCCGTGGACGCCGGTGAGGGCTCCAGGGTCAGCCTGGCCAGCGCGACGGCGAACGCCACCATGGCCGCGAACGCGACCAGCATGGCCAGCAGCCGGAAGGGCAGCGCCAGAGCCCGGGTCTCCGGCGCGGGTGCGGGCGTCGGCCTCTTTCGGCCGAGCAGCCAGCGCGACCTCTCCGGCTTCCCCCGCTCGGCCTTCGATGCCTTGCCGCCGCGCTCGGCCTTGGACGCCGGCCTGCCCCCTCCGGCCTTCGACGCCGGCTTCCCCCGGTCCGATCCCGACTTTGGCGCCGGTTTCCGCCGGCCGGCCACGGCCTTGGCGGCACGAGCGCGCAACGCGGTGCGGACCATGAGACCCTCCCCTTTTCAACTGCCCTGTGGTGCAGCCCGCTTACCCCCGACAGGGCCGACAATGCCCGGGATCTCGGGGCAGGGGAGACTTTGCGACAAGCGAGCAGGATGGTGTCCGGTCGCCGCTACGGGGCAGCCCGGGGACTTCATGGGTGACGGACGCCGGGGCGCCGGGTGCGGCTGTGTGCTCGCCCCGGCGCCGACGGCACCGTCCGGACTCAGGCCCCGTAGGTGACCGTCACGTCCGTGAAGCCGAGAGAGCGCAGCAGGCCCTCCAGCATGCTGGTGGTGTTCTCCTCGGCCCGTGCGGTGAGGCGGCTGTCCTTCGCGGCCTTGCCGATGTGCTGGGCAGCGAGCCGCTGGACGGCCCGCTCGTCGTTCGGGTTGTCCGAGAAGACGTCACCGAGCCGGTCGAGGAGACCGCGCTGTTTCGAGACGGCGTAGGAGTGGTCGGGGTCGAGGGCGGGTTTGCCCAGTGCCGCGTGCGGCAGACGGAGCGTGGCCGACGTGCGGTCGTCGTTGACCGTCACGTCCTTCTGGTCGATGCGCCCGAGATCGACATAGGCGTCGACGGTGCCGGCTCCCACGTACAGCGTGCGGGTGCCTCGGATCGCGTCGGGCAGGTACTTCGCGTCCTTCTCCAGGTCCACGACCACCTGGAAGTTGCCCGACGCCGCGTCGTAACGGCTCATGTCCTGGATGGACTTGAGCAGCGTGGGGCCCGAATTGTCGTGGGTCTCCGTGCCGAACACATCGCGCAGTCCCGGCAGAACGGCCAGCCGCAGCCCGGCGAAGAGCACCACGAGCACCAGCACGAAGGCGGAGACCACCTTCGCCCAGCCGGGCATGCGTTTGATGGACGTCGTCATGTCGACGGTCCTCCTTTCAACAGTCCGGATACCCCCCAAGCCCCTTGGCAGACCGCCGGGTTGGCGTGCGAATTCCGCTGCCGTGAGCCCGCGGTGCCGTCCGGCGGAAGACGGGAGACGGAAGCGAGAAGTCGGAGGAGAGGGTGATGGGGCGGCCGGGGCGCCGGTCCCCGGCCGCCGTGCCCGACGCGCCGGGGTGTACGCCGTCCGGGGCGTGACGCTCCGGTACGGCCCGTCGCCCGGTACGCCCGTGACCGGCCCGGCGCCCCGCGGCCCCGCCCGCAACCGGAAATCCCCGGTCGTAGGCCCGAAAGACGCCCAGTAGCATGAGGTACGCACTCCGGGCCGATCTTGCGCCCGGCGACGCAACCCGGTTCGATCATGCGAGGAGCGGTCGTGCGTGACATCGCCGTGTTCAGCGGTAGTGCCCATCCAGAGCTCGCCGACGAGCTCTGCGCACACCTCGGTGTGCCCCTCAGCCCGACCCGCGTCAGCCGGTTCGCCAATGACTGCCTGGAGGTCCAGCTCCAGGCCAACTGCCGCGAGCGTGATGTCTTCCTGGTGCAGCCCCTCGTCACTCCGGTGCAGGAACACCTGGTCGAACTGCTGATGATGTGCGACGCCGCGCGCGGTGCCTCCGCCGGGCGGATCACCGTCGTCATGCCGCACTATTCGTACGCGCGTTCGGACAAGAAGGACATGCCCCGGATCTCCCTGGGCGGCCGGCTCGTGGCGGATCTGCTGGTGGCGGCCGGCGCGAGCCGCGTCCTCGCCATGACCCTGCACTCCCCGCAGGTGCACGGTTTCTTCTCGGTGCCGGTCGACCATCTGCACGCCCTGCGTGAGCTGGCGGCGCACTTCCGGGCCAACGACCTGTCGCGTACGACGGTGGTCTCGCCCGATCTCGGCAACGCGAAGGAGGCCGCCGCGTTCGCGCGGCTGATCGGCGCCCAGGTGGCCGCCGGCGCCAAGCAGCGGTTCGCCGACGACCGGGTGAGCATCAGCTCCGTCATCGGTGAGATCGCCGAGCGCGATGTCATCGTGCTGGACGACGAGATAGCCAAGGGCAGTACCGTCCTCGAACTCCTCGACAGGCTGCGCGAGTTGGGTCCGCGGTCGATCCGTGTCGCCTGTACCCACGGGCTGTTCGCGGCGGGGGCGCTCAAGCGGCTCAGTGAGCAGCCCGACGTGCTGGAGATCGTCTGCACGAACACGGTGCCGATACCGAGCGAGGAGTACACGGAGAAGCTGACCGTCCTGTCCATCGCCCCGGCGCTCGCCGAGGCGGTGCGGCGCATTCACAACGGTGAGTCCGTCAGCGCTCTGTTCGACGCGCCGCAGGACCGATAGGCGCGAGGCTCTCGGCGAAATTGTTCGCCGGTCCGCAGAAAAACCGCGGAGTCGTACAGCGTCATCTGAATTCGGTGACGATTCCTCGGAACGTCGGGTGCCCTGAATCCCGGATGCCACACATTCGTAGCGAAGAAACACCTCATCTGTATTCGCCACCGTGCACCCGGGCGGCGAAGCGCGGGTGGGCCCCGACGCCTTGACGTCGGGGCCCACCCGGATCCGTGGGTTGTGGCACGCATGCCTACCAGCGGTACCAGCGGCCTCGCTTGCCGCCGCTTGCCGCGGGGCGGATCACGAAGCCGAGGACCCACACGATCAGCACGATGACGGCGATCCACCACAGGGCCTTGAGTGCGAAACCGGCACCGAAGAGGATCAGGGCGAGCAGGAGAACGAGAAGAACAGGAACCATAGTTATCAACCTCCGATCCACCTTGTGCCCTGCCCGATGATCTGCATTCCTGCGGACCTTAGGTTTTTTTACGGAACTCGGATTGGCGGTAATTCTGTGGCCGAGTTCCGAGTTTGAGGGTGTTATCAGGGGGAACGCGGGGACGAATTACTTCAGCGACCGCCTCATGCCCTTCTCTGGCGATCGCGGGGCCGGGCACGGACGCTCGACTGGCCCACTCAAGGTGCGTCGAACCGGATACGGCCCAGACTTGAACTCATGGCAGAAGAGCGTCGGCCGCGCCCCAGGAAGTCCTCGACGACCACCGCTCGACGCACACCCTCCGTGCGTGGAGCGGAACATGCCGCGCGTGCTGCCTGCCGGGCCCTGGAGGGTCTGATCGGTCATCCCACGGAGGGTGTATCAGCGGTGGGGCGTGAGGACGACGGCTG
The DNA here is from genome assembly GCF_036063235.1 of Streptomyces sp. NBC_00386. Classification (NCBI taxonomy): domain Bacteria; kingdom Bacillati; phylum Actinomycetota; class Actinomycetes; order Kitasatosporales; family Streptomycetaceae; genus Streptomyces; species Streptomyces sp. NBC_00386. The sequence continues at coordinate 1,269,732 of NZ_CP107950.1, read as the reverse complement.
GTGTGTCGTCGTGGACGTCCTTGAGCTGCCGCGGATTCCGGACACGACGAGCCTTCTCGCTTCGTACGAGGTGCGGATCGACCAGGACGGCGAACTCATGGGGTACCGCAGGGTCCGCCGTTATCGGCGGGGGTCCGCCGATGAGTGACCAGTGACTCAGGTTTGCCCGACGACCGGAAGGATCCCCCATGCCCGCGACCACCTACTCCGATGAGGTAGTGGCGTGCCCGCCGCGCGCCGGCACGTTGTACGACGTGCTCGAACTCATCCTCGACCGGGGCATGGTGATCGACGTGTTCGTCCGGGTGTCCCTGGTCGGCATCGAGATCCTCAAGATAGATGCGCGCATCGTGGTGGCGAGTGTCGACACGTACCTGCGCTTCGCGGAGGCGTGCAACCGGCTGGACCTGGAGCGGGACTCCGGCAGCACCACCATCCCCGAGCTGCTCAGCGGTGGCGCCGCCAAGTCCATCGGCAAACGCAAGGTTCGCAAGGCCGCGGAAACCGTGGGGGACACCGTTCGCAAGGTGATCGGCAGCGGTGACGACGACTCCGACGAGCACGACGAGGACGAGGAAGAGCGGCAGGAGCGGCCGAGGAAGCGGCGTGCTCCGGCCCGGGGCGGCAGCAGTCGACGACGACCTGTGGAGGCGTGAGCCGTGACCGGCGATGGTGTGTACGTCTACGCGATCATCCGGGCGGGCCGGCCGCTGCCGGTGGACGCAACGGGTGTGGGCGACCCGGCTGCCGAACTGCGGGTGATTCGGCAGGGGCGGGTCGCCGCTGTCGTCAGTGAGGCTCCTCCCAAGCTCCGCGCCCGACGGCGCGATCTGCTCGCTCACCAGGATCTGCTGTTGCGCCTGTCGGAGCAGGGGTCGGTGCTGCCGATGCGGTTCGGTGTGGTCGCATCCGACGAGGAAGCGGTGCGTGGTCAGTTGAAGGCCCGCGAGTCGGAGCACATGGCTGCCCTGGAACACCTCTCCGACGGGGTCGAGGTCAACGTCAAGGCGCTCCCGGCCAAGGACGCGCTGGCCAGCCTTCTGACGCAGGACATGAATGTTCGCCGGCTGCGGGACGAAGTGCGCCGACGGCCCGGATATGAAGCGAGCCTGCGCCTGGGGGAGGCCGTCTCGGCCGCTCTGGAGGGCAGGGCCGCCGAAGCCGGGCGGCGCATTCTGCGCGAACTGACGCCCAGGGCCCGTGCGGTGGTCTCGGGTCCCGAAGTCCAGGGATGCGTGCTCAACGCGTCGTTCCTCGTCGATCGCGGCGACAGTGACGCGTTCCGAAGCGTGGCAGAGCGTTTCGCCCACACACATCGCGACCGGGTGGAGCTGCGGCTTACGGGTCCGCTGCCCTGCTACAGCTTCGTCTCCGCCGAAGGCACTCCCGTCCGAACCGCTGGAGTCTGAGATGGGACTGATCACCGGACTGCTCACCCTCCCCATCGCGCCGGTCCGCGGCGTTGTCTGGGTGGCGGAGAAGCTCAACGACGCCGCCGAACGGGAGTTGCACGACCCAGGGGTGCTCCGTGCCCAACTGGCCCTGCTGAACCAGGAGCTTGAGGACGGAGACATCGGCCTGGAGGAGTTCGAACGAGAAGAGGAACGGCTGCTCGACCGGCTGCACGCCGCACAGACCTGTTCCACGCCGAGCGATCGAAGGTGACGAGATCATGGATGACAAGGACAAGGTGGCTCTCGCGGCTGCGGTAGTGGGCGGCTATGTGCTGGGCCGCACCAAGAAGGGCCGGATGGCCTTGTCCATTGCGACCTATATCGCGGGCCGGCGCTTCGGCCTTGAGCCTCGCCAGCTTGCCGCCGAAGGGATGCGGAGACTGGGGGAGATCCCACAGGTCGCCGAGTTGCAGGAGCAGTTGCGAGGGGAAGTGCTGGAGGCGGGCCGCAAGGCGATGACGGCCGCCGCCGACCGGGGCATGAGCACGCTTGCGGGCAGCCTCAGTGAGCGTACGGCCCGACTCCTGGAGAAGCCGGACGAAGGGGAGGAGTACGAGGAGGAGTACCCGCCGGAGGAGGACGCGGAGTACGAGGAGGACGAATACGAGGAAGAGGAGGAGCCCGAGGGCGAGTACGAAGAGGACCAGCCCGAGGAAGAGGAGGAAGAGGGAGAGCCGGAGGACGAATACGAGGAAGAGGAGGAAGAGGAGGAGGAAGAGGAAGAACCGGAGGAGGAACCGGAAGAAGAGCCGGAGGCGAAGCCGCGGAGGCGCCGCGCTTCCCGGCCGGATCGGTCCCGCAAGGCACCCGAGCCCGCCGCACGCAAGAAGGCCGCCCCCGCCGGCGGACAGAAGCCCCGGGCGGCGAAGAAGGCCGCGCCGGCGAAGAAGGCCACTTCCGGCAGGGCGGCGGCGAAGAAGACGGCTCCGACGAAGAAGACCGCGGCCAAGAAGACTGCTCCGGCCAAGAAGACCGCAGCCAAGAAGTCCGCGGCGAAGAAGACCGCTCCGGCCAAGAAGACCGCAGCGAAGAAGTCCGCGGCGAAGAAGACTGCTCCGGCCAAGAAGACCACAGCCAAGAAGACGGCTCCGGCCAAGAAGTCCGCTGCCTCGAAGACGACGTCATCGAAGCGGGCAGCGTCCAAGCGCGCCGGTCGTGGGAGGTAGGCGGCCATGGCCGAGAAGGAAACGGACGGGTCGGCAGAGGGTACGTCGGGCATGGACAAGCTCCGTGAGGAGCTGTCCAAGTTCGTGTCCGCGCAGGTGGAGAACCTTGCCGAGAAGGCCGGCGACAAACTGACGGACGTCGCCGGGCAGCTCAGTGATTCGGCCGAGAGTGGCTCGCTTCCTGCGATCGGGTCCCGCATCCTCCAGGGCGACTCACCGCTGAAGGCCTTCGTTTCGGAGAAGGCCAAGGGTGTCAAGGACAACGTCGTGGAGAAGGCCAAGAGCGCTTTCGGGGGCGGTAAAGGGAAGCGGAAGGCCAGCGGCGGCAAGGTCATGAACATCATCGAGGTTCTCGATGTCGGAGTGCCGCTCCGGGACACCTATGACTACTGGACGCAGTACGACAAATTCAGCAGCTTCGCCAAGGGTGTTCGCGACGTCTCCAAGGACGATGAGGGCGGGAGCGACTGGAAGGTCAAAGTCGGCCCTTCGTCGCGCAGCTTCAAGGCGACCGTCCAGGAACAGATTCCTGACGACCGCATCGTGTGGACCTCCGAAGGAGCGAAGGGCACCACCCGGGGCGCGGTCAGCTTCCACGAGCTGGCGCCTACCCTGACTCGCATCGTTCTGGTAGTGGAGTACTACCCGTCCGGGTTCTTCGAGAAGACGGGCAACCTCTGGCGGGCGCAAGGGCGCCGCATGCGACTGGACTTCAAGAACTTCCAGCGATACGTGACCCTCACCAACGAGGAACCCGAAGGCTGGCGCGGCGAAATCCGTGACGGAGAAGTCGTCGTGTCCCACGATGACGCCGTCGAACAGGAAGAGGCCGAGCAGGAGGAGCGGGAGGGCGAGGAGCCCGAGGACGGTGCCGAGGAAGGCGCCGACTCCGCAGGCGACGGCGAGGGAGAAGAGGGGGCGGAGGACGCGTACGAGGACGAAGACGAAGAGGACGCGTACGAAGACGAAGACGGGGCCGACGACGAGGCCGAGGACACATACGAGGACGAGGAGGGAACGGAGGGCGCGGAAGACGAAGACGAAGACGAGGCAGAGGAAGCAGAGGAAGAGGAAGAAGCTCCCAAGAAGAAGACTCCCAAGAAGAAGCGAGGACAGAGGCGAAGCCGTGAGTGACGTCGACGTCCGGCAGGGCTCGTACCCCGTCTCCGGCCCTCAGACCACCAACCTGGCCGACATCCTCGAACGCGTTCTGGACAAGGGCATCGTGATCGCCGGGGACATCAAGATCGATCTTCTCGACATCGAACTGCTCACCATTCGGCTCCGCTTGTTCGTGGCGTCCGTGGACACCGCGAAAAAGGCGGGCATCGACTGGTGGGAAAACGATCCCGCGCTCAGTTCGCGAGCTTCACGCGACGCCTTGCGGGACGAGAACCGTGAATTGCGCGAACGGCTGGAAGTACTCGAATCCAAGACGCCGGAGAAGTCGCTCGAATCCGAGGGCGCGGAGAAATAGCCCGAGAGAAGGCCCACGGCAACGTCCCGAGTCGGCGAGGAACAAGGAGAACCGAGGCACATGACGGAGCGCGGGCCCGAGCTTTCGGGCGACACCATCTACGTGTTCGCTGTCTGCCGGAAACCGGACCCCTCGGTCGTGGTCGGGCTGCCGGGTGTCACCGACGAGGCGCCCGTGAGTTCACTGCCTCTGGGGGCACTGACGGCCATCGTCCAGTCCGTCCGGGCAAGCGACTTCACGGACGAAGTCTGGCAGGCGCGCCTGTCCGACCAGCGGGAACTGGAACGGTACGCACGCGCCCACCACGACGTCGTCGCCGCCGTCGCGGCCTGCTGCCCGACGGTCCCCCTGCCGATGGCCACCCTGTACCACGGTGAGGACAGGGCGCGAGAGGCACTCGCCAAAGAGGCGGATCGGTTCGATGCCGCGCTCAAGCGCATCGCACGCCATGCCGAATGGGGTGTGAAGGTCTACGCGCCGCCCTGCCCGCGAGACGACACGGTGCAGACGGCGCCCCGGCGCGTGACGCCGACCGAGCGGTCACGCCCGGAGCCTGGGGCCGGCCTCGCCTACCTGAATCGAAAACGAGGCGCACAGGAGCGCCGCGAGCGGATCCAGGACGAGGCACTGAGGACCGCAGAAGAGGTGGACACCGAAGTCCGGGGCCTCGCCACCGCCTCCCGCACGTTGCGACCGCACGTCCAGCCCGCCGGGGAACGCCGGGTCCAGGTCCTCAACGCGACCTACCTGGTGGCCGAACACCGCGCCGGCGAACTGGCCCTGCTGACACAGACGCTGCGGGAACGCACCGGGGCGGAAATCGAGCTGTCCGGGCCATGGGTGCCCTATTCCTTTGTCGGCGAGGTGTAGACCGTGACGCACGACGTGGTGCCCTGGGACGCCCCCGGGCCCCTGAGCGGCCCTATCGGTGTTCCGCTCGTGGATCTGCTGGACCGCGTCCTGGCGACCGGCGTGGTGATCAGCGGGGATCTGGTCATCGCCATCGCCGACGTCCCCCTGGTGCGGCTGTCCCTCCATGCCCTGCTGTCGTCCGTCAACGAGCGTGTCCCGGCTCCCTGGGCGGACGGCGGCCCCCTGTGAGCGGCTCCCGGCTCGACCTGGACTCCGACCGGATGGGGCGCGACCTGGTCGCCCTGGTACTCACCGTGGTCGAGCTCCTCAGACAGTTGATGGAGCGCCAGGCGATCCGCCGTGTCGAGCAGGGTGACCTCAGTGACGAGCAGGTCGATGAGATCGGGACCACGCTCATGCTCCTCGACCAGCGGATGACGGAACTCTGCGAGCAGCACGGAGTGCGCCCGGAGGATCTCAATCTCGACCTCGGCCCGCTCGGGACCCTTCTGCCCAGGAGTTGACGCGGTTGATCCGACCGGTGGCGGAGGCGTGCTCGGTCTTTTCCGGCACCAGCCCGAATGCCTTGGGGCCCAGGCTCATCCTGGCCCAGGTTCTGAGTCGTCTCCCAGGGCGATGTGCGCCGTGACGCGTTTGCCGGACGGTTCTGCCTGGACCTGGAACTTCCGGGTGACGGCTCTGACGATCTCCAGGCCGTGCTGACCGATCCGGAGGGGATCGACGTCGAAGACGATCGGCTGGGCGCGGCCGCAGTCGCGCACGGTCACCTCAACCGTGGTCTCCTCGATGCGCAATTCCATGAGGATGGGGCCTGGCGCGTATTTACGGGCATTGGTGACCAGCTCGCTGACCACCAGCTGGGTCAGGTCCATCACACGGGCGGAGACGACGACGTTCTGATCTGCCTGGGCATGGGTGAGGAAGTCCGCCGCGCGATGGCGCGCTGCGGCGATGCAGGAGTTGCCTCCGTTCAAAGGGACAGCGGTGGCTATGGGGTGGGTGCTCGGCGGTCCCGAGTCCTTGCCGGACGAATCCATGTCTATTCACCTTCGTTCCCTATTGTCACGACATGTACCCCGGGTGGCGCGGAAGATGTTGTTCTCACGCACCTTCTTCGCTGTTCGGGCGCCGCACCGCGTTCATTCAGGACGAAGCCAGGGAGCGGTCTGCGGTGTCAGGTGCGCTGCGGCGGTCCAGGGCGCCGGCCGGCTCCGGCCACCGGGCCCGCCGGTGTGGTGCGGGTGCGGACGCCCGGTTCGTGGGTCACGTCTGCGCTTCACCGCTGTGCCGGGGCACGTTGAAGGCCAGGACCGCGGTGTCGTCGTCCACGCCGGTGCCGAAGGTGTCGAGCAGGTCCCGGATCGCGGCCACGGCGTCGCGGGCGGTGGTGGGTGCCAGCTCCTGGGCGAACTCCAGCAGCGCTTCGTCGCCGTAGCGGCCGTCGGCGGCGCCGGCGGAGTGGGCTTCGGTGAGACCGTCGGTGTACAGGAACAGCGTGTCGCCGGGGTCGAGGCGGATGGAGGTGGTGGCGATGTGGGCGTCGGGCAGGACGCCGACGAGTTGGCCGCCGGGGGTCGGCAGACAGTAGGCGTGGCCGTCGGAGCGCATCAGCAGGGCCGGCGGGTGGCCGCCGCTGGCCAGGGTGACCTGGAAGCCGCCCTCGTCCCCGTCCGGGGTGAGCAGGCCGAAGATGACGGTGCAAAAGCGTGGGTCGTCGCCGTTGTACTCGTGATTCAAGACAGTATTGAGATTGGCGAGCACCGCCGCGGGATCCGGGTCGTACACGGCGGCCGCCCGCAGTGTGTAGCGCGCCAGAGAGGTGACGGCCGCGGCGGCCGCGCCCTTGCCGCAGACGTCGCCCAGGAAGAATCCCCAGGTGCCGGAGTCCAGGGGGAACAAGTCGTAGAAGTCGCCGCCCACCTCGTCGGCGGAGGCGACATGGTAGTACGCGGCGACGTCCAGTCCGGGCACGTCCACCAGGGTGGGAGGCAGCAGCGTCTTCTGCAGGGTGGCGTTCAGTCGCTTCAGGCGTTCACGTTCCCGGTCCGATTCCTGACGGGCGCGCAAGAGTTCGGACTCGTACGTGCGCCGGTCCCGGGCGTCGAAGACTGTCGTGCGGATCAGCAGCGGCTGTCCGTCACTGCCGCTGCGGATGACAGAGGTCACCAGAACCGGGAGCCGGCCGCCCCCGGCGGTTTTGAGTTCCAGGGCGATGCCGCTGATCTCGCCCTGCATACGCAGCAGTGGGCCGAAATGGGTTTCGTGGTAGAGCCGGCCTCCGACGGTGAGCAGATCGGCGAAGTCCTTCCGGCCCACCAGGTCGCTGTTTTCGTATCCGAGCCAGTTCAGCAGAGTCTGGTTGATTTTCGCGATGCGGCCGTCGAGGGTCGTGGACAGGTACCCGCACGGTGCGTGCTCGTACAAATCCTCCGCGCTGTCCTCCAGTAACGCGGAGAACGTGGCCTGGTCGGCACCGGGCCGAGCGTCCGGGGCAGGACCCTCGCTCCTCCCGCCGTGGTCGGTTCTGCGCATCAGCGGTCGGCTCCGGCGAAGGCGGAGATCGCGGCAGCTGTCTCCTCCGGGGCGGCGAGCTGCGGACAGTGCCCGGTGGCGTTCAGCGTGATCAGCCTGCTGCCGGGAATCCGTGCCTGCACGAACGCCCCCACCTCCGGAGGGGCGAGCGCGTCCTTGGAGCACTGCGCCACGAGGGTCGGAACCCGCACATGGGCAAGGGAATCGCGGTGGTCGGACAAGAACGTGACCCGGGCGAAGACCCGGGCGATGTCCGGATCGGTGCGGCAGAAGCTGTTGGCCAGCTCCTCACCCAGTTCCGGACGCTCGGGATTGCCCGTGATCACCGGGGCCATGGCACGCGACCAGCCCAGATAGTTCGCGTCCAGCGACTCCAGAAGCTCCTCTATGTCTTCGGCGCTGAACCCGCCGCGATAGCCGGTTGCCGGGTCGTCGATGAAGCTGGGAGAGGGGGCGAGAAGCAGCAGACCGCTGAACGCATCGGGCTCCCGCGCGGAGGCCACGACACCCATCATGGCGCTCACCGAGTGTCCGACGAACGTCACGGGACCCAGCGCGAGCTCGTGACAGATCTCCAGTACGTCCTCGGCATAGCCGTGGATCGTGGAGTAGCGCCGCTCGTTCCATGATGCCAGGTCGGAGCGTCCTGCCCCCACGTGGTCGAAAAGCACCACCGTGAAATCGCGCTCCAGCAGCGGTACCACCAGTCGCCACATGTTCTGGTCGCACCCGAACCCGTGCGCGAGGACCACGACGGGGCCGCCCGTCCGGCCGGTCACCCATACGTGGTTCCTGCTCCGCACGTCCATGGAGCCATCCTCGCAGACCGCTCCTGGGTCCCGGCCGAAAGTCCCGGCCGGTCCGTGGACCACGCGCGATCGTGTCAGCGACGTGTGGATCACCACCTGGAGCACTCCCCGCTGCTGAGCTGCTGACCGGTCCGCCGGGCCCTCAGGACAGGTCCGATACGGCCTCCGGCCGGTTCAGTGCCTCCTCCAGCGAGGCCGCGGGCGGCAGGATCTTCGAGAGCCCCGTCAGCCGGAACATGCGGAGCGTCAGCGGATGGGCGCAGACCAGGTGCAGCCGGCCGCCCCGGTCGAGGACGCGGCGTCTGGCGCGGTACAGCAGCCGCAGCCCCGAGCAGTCGAAGAACTCGACGCACCGCAGGTCGATCACGACCTGCGGTGCGGGGTCCGAGGTTGCCGCGTCCAGGAGGGGGGTGATCTCCGTCGAGGCGAGCAGGTCGATCTCCCCGTGCAGTTCCAGCACCACATGACCGTGGGCATGGTGGATCCGCAGATGACTGGTGCACGGTGCGAAGTCGCTCGCCACGCGGACATCACCTCCAGCCGGCTGTGGGCCTGCTCCCGATGGCTCGAGAGCGGGCTCACCGGAGGCCGGGGGCGACGACTCGTCAAGCGATCACTGGACACGACCAGGGCGCCGGTTCGATGTAAAACCGTTTCCTGCTCTGCAAGTTACCCTCGTTGAGGTGAATTCCAGCATGTTCGATTGACATATGTCTTCGCTGTGCGCGGCGAGTTGACCGCTGCGCCCGGCCACCGCTGTCCCGCCCACCCGGTCGCGCGGCCGTCAGTCGACCACCAGGACCAGCTTCCCCGTGGTCCGGCCCGTGTCGCCCAGGGCGTGTGCCTTGGCGGCGTCGGCGAGCGGGAAGGTCTCGGCGACGGTGGCGCGCAGCGCGCCCTTCTCCACGAGATCCGCGACCGCCCTCATGCCCGTCTGGTCGGCGTCGACGAGCATCCGCACCGCCCGGACCCCGAGCCGCTCGGCCTCCTCGTAGAACGCGTCGGAGCCGACCGGCAGGATGGAGACGACCACGCCTCCGGGGCGCAGGACACGCAGCGAGCGCAGTCCCGTGTCGCCGCCGATGGTGTCCAGGACGACATCGACGTCGCGCACGGCCTCGGAGAAGTCGACGCTGGTGTAGTCGACCGACTCGTCCACGCCGATGGACCGCAGGAAGTCGTGCTTGCCCGCGCTCGCGGTGCCGATCACGTACGCGCCGAGGGACTTCGCGATCTGGACGGCCACATGGCCGACCCCTCCGGCCGCCGCGTGGATCAGCACCCGCTGGCCCGGCCGCACGCCGGCCCGCTCGGTCAGTGCCTGCCAGGCGGTCAGGGAGACCAGCGGGAGGGCCGCGGCCTGCGTGTGGTCGATCACCGACGGCTTGCGGGTGAAGGCGCGGGCCGGGCCGGTCACGTACTCGGCGTGCGAGCCGTGGCCGAAGGGGTAGGGCAGCATGCCGAAGACCTCGTCCCCGGGCTGGAAGAGGGCGACGCCGATCCCGGTCGCCTCGACCACGCCGGAGACGTCCCAGCCGAGGACGAAGGGCGGCTCGCCGAGGAACCCGCCGTTCTCGCGGTGCTTCCAGTCGGTCGGGTTGACGCCCGCGGCCCGTACCCGGACCAGGATCTCGTTCGGTCGCGGCGAGGGCCGCTCCAGGGTCACTTCCTCAAGAACTTCGGGACCGCCGAGGACGGTCTGGCTGATGGCTCGCATGGTGTTCACAGTGCTCATGGTGAACCAGCCTGCCCGGGGACGCCGCGACAGAAAATGGCATGATTGCCAACCTTCGATAAGATCGTGCCATGCGGAAGACGGAGCAAGCGGAACAAGCGGACCGGGCGTGGTGCCGGGAACGAGGGGAGCCGGGGCGGCGCGTGGAGCGCGTCGTGGTCCTGGCGCTCGACGGGGTCTATCCCTTCGAGCTGGGGATGCCCAGCCGTATCCTCGGCGCGGCGGACGGCCGCTACGAGGTGGTGACCTGCACCGTCGACGGAGGTCCGGTCCGTACCGACGCCGACTTCTCCATCACCGTCGAGCACGGTCCCGAGGTCCTGCGGACGGCGGACACGGTGGTGATCGCCGCCGTCACCCCGGCCGCCCTCCCCGTCGGCCGTTCCGACGAGGTCGCCGCCGCCCTCGCGTGCATCCGTCCGGGCACGCGCATCGTCTCCATCTGCACGGGCGCGTTCGTGCTGGCCGCCGCCGGTCTGCTGGACGGGCGTCCGGCGACCACGCACTGGCATGTGGCCGACGAGTTCCGGCGCCTGTTCCCGCGGGTCGACCTGGACCCGGACGTCCTCTTCGTGGACGACGGCGACATCCTCACCTCGGCCGGAGCGGCGTCCGGCATCGACATCTGCCTGCACATCGTCCGCCGCGACCACGGCAGCGAACTGGCCAACAGGGTGGCCCGGCGCTGTGTGGTCCCGCCGCTGCGCGAGGGCGGCCAGGCCCAGTTCATCGAACAGCCCGTCCCGGAACCCTCGACGGCGAGCACCGCCGCCACCCGCGACTGGGCACTCGCGCGCCTCGGCGACCCGCTGACCCTGACCGATCTCGCCGCCCACGCCGGAATGAGCCTGCGCACCTTCGCCCGCCGCTTCAACGACGAGGTGGGTCTCAGCCCCGGCCGCTGGCTCATCCAGCAGCGCCTCTCCCGGGCCCGCCATCTGCTGGAGGCCAGCGATCTGCCGGTGGACCGGATCGCGGGCGAGGTCGGCTTCGCGACGGGCGCCTCGCTGCGCCAGCACCTCCAGGCGACGATCGGCGTCTCGCCCCAGACCTACCGCCGGACCTTCCAGACCGCGCGCTGACCCCCGCGGGACCGTCCGCGTGAGGCCATGCGCCGTCCCCCGGGCGATCACCCGCGCCGGCCGGCGAACGAACGTCCGCACCCGTGCGTCGTAGGAGCACCGACGACGGGTGGAGGAACAGTGGTGAGGACGCGCAGCGGGATCGTGGCCGCGGTGGTGCTGGTGGGGCTCGCGGCGGCGGGGTGCGGCGGGGACGGGCACGACACGCTGGTGGTGACCGGCAGGGTCCCCGCCACCCCGTACACCGGGCCGCTGGACCTGCCGTACACGGTGGAGGACGACGGGGATGCGCAGGAGAGTTCGGGCGCGGCGGGCCGGGCGCTGGAGTGCGAGGGCGCGATCCGGGCGGGCGACGCGGGTGACGCGTGGAGCAAGGGCGACGGCGGTTCGACCCCCGAGGAGGGGCTGGAGGCGTACTTCGACATCTACCAGCCCGAACTGCCCGATCGGGGCTACCGGGTGGAGCGTACCGAAGGGGATCGCGTCCTGTTCTCGTACGACGTCGCGGGCCGCACCAAGGTCGCCGTCGTCGTCGCCAAGGACCAGCCGCGGCGCCCGGGTTGGGGCCCGGAGACCAGCGCGTCCTGCGACCCTTCCGAGTTCCCCGCGAGCTGGACGAAGGCGCACGGGTACGAGATCTGGACGGACCGGGACGGCCACCGCGTGCCGACCACCAAGGTGTCCAGCACGGCCGGTGCCGAGCACTGCGACTGGCAGAGCGCGCACTTCCTCGACCTGGGCCGGTACGGCCGTCAGTACGCGCGCGATCCGCGCGGGGTCCTCCCGCCCGAGGCCCTCACCGCCGCCTACGACCCGGACGTCCGCATGCCCGCCGACGCGCGTGACACCGGCTACCGCTACGGCGACCGGAGGCTCTGGCTGACGCCGGACCGGTCCACGGCGTACGTCAGGACCTCGCACGGGGTGGAGGCGTGGCCGGCGACGACCTCGCGCTTCGGCTGCCGGTGAGCTGCCGGGCGGTCCGCCGCCCGGCCCGGCGCGTCACCTGCTCGTGTGCAGGGCGACCAGGAGCTGCCAGACCTCGTCCGCGACGCTGTCCGGGGTGCCCTCCAGCAGGCCGTGCAGCCAGTCCCCGAGGACGCCCGCGAAGGTGGCGGCCACCGCGGAGGCGACGAGGGGGGCGTCCGGCGCGCCGGCGAGGGTGCGCTCGGCCAGGCTGCGGGCCCGCAGGTCGCGGTGGAGCACGAGGCCCAGCGGGCCGCCGCCGCCCGGACTCAGCAGCGCGCAGTAGAGACCGGCGTGCGGGGCGAGTCCGGTGAAGAAGGCCCGCAGCGCGGGGGGCGCGGACACCGGGTCGGGCCGGCCGCGCCAGGCGTGCAGCGCCTCCACGGCCTCCCGTACGACATCGGCGCACGCGTCGACCGCCAGGGCCTCCAGATCGGCGTAGTGCACATAGAAGGTCGCCCGGCCGACCCCGGCCCGCCGCACCAGCGCGGCGACACCGGTCTCCTCCAGCGGGTGTTCGGCGCACTCCTCCAGCAGCGCCTGCCGCAGCTTCGCGCGGGTCCGGGCGGCGCGCGGGTCGTCGGGCGTCATCCGGCGAGCAGGACGGCGGCCAGGGCGAGCGCCCCCGGCAGCGCCTGGGCGAAGAGGATGCGGCGGTTCGCGGTGACCGATCCGTACACACCCGCGACCACGACACAGCACAGGAAGAAGACCTGCGCGTCATGCCCGGTCGGGTCCGCCGCGATCAGCCCCCACACCAGACCCGCGGCCAGGAATCCGTTGTACAGGCCCTGGTTCGCGGCGAGCGGCGCGGTCGCCCGTGCCATCGGCGCGTCGAAGCCGTGGAGCCCCCGCCCCGGCTTCTTCTCCCACAGGAACATCTCCAGCACCAGGATGTACGCGTGCAGCGCGGCCACCAGGCCCACCAGCACGCTCGCGGCCGTTTCCATCGCGGGCGGACTCCGATCCGTCTCGTCACTTCTTGGACAGGTGTCCACTATAGCTGGACGACTGTCCAAGAAGTGACGGCGGCGGCAGAGAAGCCGGAAGGGCCGTGCGGCTCAGCGAAGCCGGAAGGCAGTGCGGCTCAGGCGTCCGGCGCGGTGTACACGCGCTTCCCTCCGACGTAGGTGAGCGCGACTCCGGTCTCCTTGAGCGCTTCCGGCGGTCCCGCGAACGGGTCGCGGTCCAGGACGACGAGATCCGCGAGGGCACCCGCCCGTACGCTCCCGGTGTCGTCGAGGTGGTTCACGTACGCCGTTCCCGCGGTGTACGCCGTCAACGCGGCGGTCAGATCGATGCGTTCGGCCGGCAGGAACACCGGACCCGGCTCGTCCGGGCTCACCCGGTTGACCGCGACATGGATGCCCTGGAGCGGGTCGGGGCTGCTGACCGGCCAGTCGCTGCCCGCCGCCAGCCGAGCGCCGGAGCGCAGCAGCGACCCGAACGGGTACTGCCAGGAGGCCCGTTCGGGCCCCAGGAAGGGGATCGTCAGCTCGTCCATCTGCGGTTCGTGGGCGGCCCACAACGGCTGGATGTTCGCGGTGGCGCCGAGCGCGGCGAAGCGCGGAACGTCGTCGGGGTGCACGACCTGGAGGTGCGCCAGGTGCGGACGGGTGTCGCTCGGCCCGTTCGCCCTGCGCGCCGCCTCCACGGCGTCCAGGGCATGGCGTACGGCGCCGTCGCCGAGCGCGTGGAAGTGGCACTGGAACCCGAGCGCGTCCAACTCGGCGACGTACGCGGGCAGACGGTCCGGGTCGATGAAGCTCTTGCCCCGGTTCGCCGTGGCGCAGCCGCACTTGTCGAGGTAGGGGTCGAGCAGCGCGGCGGTGCCGTTCTCGGCGACCCCGTCCAGCATCAGTTTGACGCTGCCGGCCCGGAACCTGCCGTGCCGCAACGCGGCCCGGCGCTCCACGAGTTCGGGGATCTGCTCGGCGCCGCGCTCCCGGTCCCACCACAGGGCACCGACCACCCGCGCGGTCAGCGAACCGTCACGGGCCGCCGCCATGTACGCCTCCGACGGATCCTCCATGCCGAGGAAGGTGCCGACGATCGCGTCCTGCCAGGCGGTGATGCCCAGGGAGTGCAGACGGCGCTGGGCGTGCAGCAGCGCGGCGAGCCGGTCCGCCGACGTGGCCGGAGGAGTCAGCCGGCCGACCGACTGCATGGCCCCTTCCTGAAGCATGCCGGTGGGCTCACCCGAGGCGTCCCGCTCGAAGCGTCCGTCGGCGGGGTCGGGCGTGTCCCGGGTGACGCCGGCGAGTTCGAGGGCGCGGCTGTTGACCCAGGCGCCGTGATGGTCCCGGTTCGGCAGATACACCGGCCGGTCGGGTACGACCGCGTCCAGGAGCTCCTTGGTGGGCGTACCGCCCGCGAAGGCCTCCATGGACCAGCCGCCGCCCGTGATCCACTCCCGTTCGGGGTGCGCGTCCGCGTACGCGCGGACGGCGGCGACGGTGTCCTCGGCCGTCTTCGCGCCGGTGAGATCGCACTGGGCGAGTTCCAGGCCCGCCGGGACCGGGTGGACGTGCGCGTCCTGGAACCCGGGCAGCAGCAGCCGCCCGGCCAGGTCGACGACCTCGGTGCCCGGTCCCGCCAGATCATGGACCTCGGCGTTCCCGACGGCGGTGATCCGCTCGCCGGTGACGGCCACCGCGGTCGCGGTGCGGCCCTCGGGGGTGAACACCGGGCCGCCGGTGAAGAGAAGGTCAGCGTGCATGATTCCGTTTCCTTGTTCCGTTTCCCTTTTCGGGTCGCCGGAAGGTCAGTTGGGGGTGGCCAGGAGCTGCGGCGCGTCGGCGTCGGTTCCCCGTCCGGTGGTGAAGTACGCGGACTTGCGGCCCCACTTGGCCCACGCCCCGACCACGAAGCCCGAGACGATCATCAGGGTCGGGGTGAGCAGCAGGAACCAGCCGTTGTCCGCGCTGACCTCGAAATGATCGGCCGAGTCGTAGAAGGACCAGGCGAGATAGCCGCCGAGGCAGAGCAGCGCCACGGCGCTCAGGGCGGGCAGGACGACCGCGCGTATCCCGTCCCACAGGTTCTCGCGCAGCAGCCCGCGGAACCGGGCGGCCGCCGCGAGGGCGATGAGCGCGTACGACAGCGCCACGACGATCCCTACGGCGTTGACCGTCGCCATGATCATGTCGGCGAGGCGGGGAATCACCAGCGAGAGCGTCGCCACCGCCACGGCCATCGCGCCGATGAGCAGCGTGCCGGTCGCCGGAGTCCCGTACCGGGCACTGACCCTGGACCACACGGGTCCGAGCGTACGGTCCCGGCTCATCGCGAACATCCCGCGCGCCGTCGGGATCACCCCGGCCTGCAGCGAGGCGACCGCGGAGAACATCAGCGCCACCAGGGGCAGCGCGGCCAGCGGCTGGTCGGCGAGCCGGTTCCCGAGGAAGGCCAGTCCCTCGGCGCCGTGCCCGGCCAGTTCGTCCTCGGACAGCACCCGCTGGAAGGCCACCGAACCGAGCAGGAACAGCCCCAGCATCGTCACCAGCGTGATGGTCCCGGCCCGCGAGGCGTCGCGCGGATCGCGCACCTCCTCGTTCACGGTGAACGCCGCCTCGAAGCCCCAGTAACAGAACACCGACAGCAGCAGGCCCTGCGCCAGCGCCGTCGCCGACGGGATCTGGAACGGGTCGAACCAGCTCAGGCTGAAGGGGTGCGGACCGCTCACGATGCCGTACCCGCAAAAGGCCAGCAGGACGACGTACTCGAAGACCAGCAGCCCGGTCTGGAGCCGCGCCGCGGTTCTGACACCGGTCACCGCGGTGAACGTGACGGCGACGAGGACGACGACGCCCACGGCCGTGGTCTGGGCGGTCGAGCCCGGATCGAGCGTCAGCCCCGCCACCGTGTGCAGGCCCGCCTGGCCGGCGAGCTGGATCATCGCCGAACCGGTCACCGCCGTGGTGTACGCGAGGAACGCCACCGTGGCCACGATGCTCACCCAGCCGACCAGGAAACCCAGCCAGGGACTGAGCGAACGGCCCACCCACACGTAGCCGTTGCCCGCGTTCGGCTCGACCCGGTTCAGCCGGGAGAAGGCACCCGCGATCCCGAGGATCGGCACGAAGGCCAGCAGCATGATCGCGGGCAGATGCAGCCCGACCACCCCCGCCGTCACTCCGAGGCCGATCCCGATGCTGGTGGTCGCCGCCGTGCTGGAGGCGGCGATGGCGACACCGTCCAGCAGGCCGAGGGTCTTGCGCAAGGACGGGGGATCCACACCGTACGGCTTCTGCGTCATGGCCTGCTCCGATCGCACCCGGGGCCTGATTCCGGCCCGATGACCGGAAATGAAACTGCCCGGGGCCTTAACAGGTCAACGGTGTTGTCATAAGGTGCCCGCACCGGAGGGAGACCCATGACGTCCACGAACGACCGCGTCGTCCCGCCCGCCGCCCGGCGGCGCAGACGCCCCACCAAGACCGGCGTCGTCCTCTCCGAGGAACTGATCGTCGAAACCGCCCTGCGGCTGCTCAAGGAGCACGGCGCCGACGCGCTCACCGTCCGCCGCCTCGGCCTCGCCCTCGGCGCCGACCCCAGCGCCCTGTACCGGTACTTCCGCGACACCGACGACCTGCTGCTCGCCATCGCCGACGAGCTCATCGGCCGCACCCTGCGCGTCTGGCACCCCACGGGGGAGTGGCGGGCCGACCTCAGGGAACTCGGCCTGCGGGTGCACGCCGGGTCCCTCGCCCATCCGCAGGCCGCCGTGCTCAGCTCCTACCGGGTGACCGGCCGCGCCCACGAGATCCAGGCGGTGGAGACGATCCTCGGGGTGCTCCGCGGCGCCGGATTCCCCGACCCCGAGGCCGTACGGATCTACCACGCCTTCGTCGACCAGGCCCTCGCGTTCGCGGCCCTGGACGCCGCGAGCCTCGCCCTTCCCCCGGCCACCCGCGAGGCCGAGGCCGCCGTGTGGCGGGCGACGTACGCCCGGCTGCCCGCCGACAGCCACCCGAACATCGCGGCGACGGCCCGCCATCTCGTGCACGACATGCGGCGCAGCGCCTATCCGACGGCGCTCGACCTGCTGCTCGGCGCCGCCGCGGCCCGGCTCGCGGAGATCACCGCGGGAGGGTCCGCCGCAGGACCCGCGCCGAACGGACCCGGCCCGTCACACTGAGGCCCGCTCCACCGTCATCCGTGCGGAGCGACCTGCCCGCCCCGGGCGGGTGCGCCGCCCGTACGCCGTCGACCAGGAGGCCGTCCGCAGATGAACCCGCCCGCCCACCCGCACCCGCAAGCAACGCAAGCAGGACACGCTCGACCGGCTGGAGACCGACGTCGACGTCTGGGTGTCCACCGCCGACAGCGCCGGGGGAGCGCCGTATCTGGTACCGCTGTCCTACCTCTTGGACGGGACGACCGTCCTGCTGGCCACCCCCGCCGCCAGTCCCACGGGCCGCAACCTGCGCGCGACCGGTACGGTACGGCTCGGCCTCGGGCCGACACGTGACGTGGTGATGATCGAAGGCACCGTCCGGACACTGGAGGCCGGCGAGCTGCCGGAGGGGACCGGCGACACGTTCGCGGCCCGCACCGGTTTCGACCCGCGCGGACTCAGCACCCACTATCAGTACTTCAGCGTCACCCCGGTGCGTGTGCAGGCCTGGCGCGAGGCCGACGAACTCTCCGGCCGCGACCTCATGCGCGACGGCGCGTGGCTGGTGACCGACTGAGATCGCCGGACGCTCGTGCCCCGTGCGTGCCGTTCAGTCGCGGCCGGACTTGGTGGGGGAGGGCCAGACGCCCGTGGACCGTTCGATGGCCTTGGCGCCCGAGCGGTCCACCGCGCTGCGGACGACGGCGAAGATCGCGCCCTGGAGGGCGGCGGCGAGCAGGACCTCGCCCCAGCTGCGGTCCCTGTCCAGGGCGTCGGGAGCGTCCTCCTCATGGCGTATCGCCATCCAGGTCTTCTGGAAGGCGAGTCCGGCGACAGCGCCTCCGGCCCAGCTCAGGACGAATCCGATCGGCTTGTACGCCAGGGGCAGTTTGAGCTTCTTGGGCTTCTTGGACACCGGGACTCCTTCTCCGTTTCCGAGGCCCGCCGACCTGCGCGGACCTACTCCCACCGGGTGCGAGTGCCCTATGCGCCGCCTCGTACCCCTCGGTCCGATTGTCCCCGCCGTCCCCGTGTGAGGTGGAGCCCCGGGGGAAACCGGCCGGTGTGAGTGGTGAAGAGACGACGGAACCGGCGGAGGGGGCGGATCGCGCCCCGGCGACACGGCAGCGGCGGAAGGAGGACGGTTCGGACGGCAGGACCAGGATCACCGTCATCGTGGCGCTGGGCGCCAACCTGGTGATCGCCGTGGCCAAGGCGGTGGGCGGCCTGGTCTCGGGATCGCCCGCGCTCCTCTCGGAGGCCGCGCACTCCGTGGCGGACAGCCTGAACGAGGTGTTCCTGCTGGCGGCGCTGCGCCGCAGCAGGCGGCCCGCCGACCGGAAGCATCCGTTCGGTTACGGCAAGGAGCGGTTCTTCTGGTCACTGCTCGCGGCCGTCGGCATCTTCGTCATGGGCGGCTGCTTCTCCTTCTTCCAGGGCTTCGAGGCGCTCCGCAACGGCGCCGAGGAGTCCTTCGGCGGTTATATGACCGGGATCGCGGTGCTCGTCGTGGCCCTGCTCGCGGAAGGCGCCTCGCTTCTGCGCGCCCTCTTCCAGATCCGCGGCAAGGGCGGCGACGGCATGCGCGACCCGGCCCTGCGGACGGTCGTCGCCGAGGACGGCACCGCGGTACTGGGGGTGAGCCTCGCGATCGTCGGCATGGTGCTCCACATGATCACGGGCCAGGTCGTGTGGGAGGCCTGCGCCTCCTTCGCCATCGGACTGCTGCTCGTGTGCATCGCCTTCTGGCTCGGCAGCGACGCCCGCGAGCAGCTCATCGGACGGGCGGTCGACGAGGAGCAGAGCGGCCGGATCCGTGAACTGCTGAAGGCACAGCCCGAGATCGACAGCGTCGAGGCGCTGCTGACCATGGAGCTCGGCCTCGACTCGACCCTGGTGGCCGCCAGGATCGACCTGGTCCCCGGGCTCGACAGCGAGGAGGTCGAGGAGGTCGCCGTCCGTATCAAGCGCTCGGTCGCCCACACCTTCCCCGAGGCCGACCAGATCTTCCTCGACGTGACCGACGCCGGAGCGGCGCGAGCGGCCGCGCGCCGCGGCGAGGGCGGGACGAGCGAGGGGGTCCCGACGCGAGACGTGCCGACGGGAGCCCCCGCCTCCGCACGCGACCCCGCCACGAGGAGAAGCCCCGCCGCGACGGGGGAGCGCGGCGGGGCCTGATGTTCGGGTGCCCGACGTCCTTCGGTTCATGCGCACCGGCACGCCGGAAAATCCGGGTGGCCCGTCGAGGGGTCCCGCGGTGTGCCGGCCGGTGCGTCAGCCGGCCCCTACGTGGTCCCGGCGGTGTGCCGGAGTCAGGCGGCCGGCTCCAGCACGAAGACGGGGATCACCCGGTCGGTCTTCTTCTGGTAGTCGGCGTACGGGGGATACGCGGCGATCGCGCGCTCCCACCAACGGTCCTTCTCCTCGCCGGTGATCTCCCGGGCCGTGAACTCCTTGCGCTCGGGTCCGTCCTGGAGCTCGACGCGGGGGTCGGATACGACGTTGTGGTACCAGACCGGGTGCTTGGGAGCACCGCCGAGCGAGGCGACCACGGCGTACCGTCCATCGTGCTCGACGCGCATCAGCGGGGTCTTGCGGATCTTGCCGCTCCTGGCACCGCGTGTCGTGAGGATGATGACGGGCAGGCCGGTGTCCATCAGGGTCGTTCCCTTGGTCCCACCGGAACTCTCGTACAACTCCACCTGGTCCCGGACCCACTGCGTGGGGCTGGGCTCGTACTCGCCCTCAAGTGGCATGACTTCCGTCCCATCGTCGCGTCGGACTGGTCGTGTCTCGGCACGATTCAACACCAGCGTGGACGCGAATCTTCCGTACTGCGGCCCGCGTCGCTCCCCGTGCCGGGCCGATCCCCCGGTGGGGTGTACCGGGGGCACACCGGCCGGGCCGCACACCGGCCGGGGCCCGGGCCCTCATGACGGGGCCACCAGTACACGCACGGCCAGCAGCATGATCACGCAGCTCGACGCGAGCCCCGTCACCAGCCGTCCCCGGTGGCCCGTCAGCGTCCGGCCGAGCAGGGCGCCGCCCCCGGCGATCAGGAGCTGCCAGCTCGCGGACGCGGCGAACGCGGCGAGTACGAACACCCCCTGCTCCAGCGGACTCACCGCCTCGGCCGTGCGGTTGGCGAGCACCAGCGCGGCGAAGTAGACGACCGTGGTGGGGTTCAGCAGGGTGATCCCCAGCAGGGACAGGTAGGCGCGGACGGGGTGCGGGGGGTCCTGCCCGGTCCGCTCGGCGAGCCGGCGCTCGCGGTAGCGGCGGACCGCGCCGATCGCGCCGTGGACCGCCAGCGCGGCGAGCACCAGCGCGGAGGCCCGGCCGAGCGGGAGCATCACCGGCTGGAGTCCGGCGGCGAGCGCCGTACCCCCGAGCGCGGCGACGAGGGCGTAGAGCCCGTCGGCCGTCGCGACGCCCAGCGCGGCCGAGGCGCCGATCCGCAGGGACGTACGAGCGGTGAGGGAGACGAGGTAGGTCGCGACCGCTCCGACGGGCATGGCGATGCCGTAGCCCGCGAGAAGCCCCGCGACGAGAGCGGCGGTCACGACCGGGGAAGCTCGGGCCTCCGCGGTCGGCCGGGCTGCTGCTGGACCCGCACCGGACGGACGGTGGCGGAGGTCGGCGGCAGGAAGGCTTCGTTCGTGGACATGGGCAGATGTTCGGGCCGCCGGACGCCGCCGCGCAACCGGTTTTCGGAAGGCTTCCGGAAGGGTGTCCTGGGCCGAGGTCTGCGTCGACGACGTGCCCCGGCGGAGCGGAAGGCGCCTCCCCGGCGGGGGAAGTCCCCGCGACGCTCCCTCTCCACCGGCAGGCCGGGATCTTCACTAGGGTGCGAACGTGAGCGAACCCAGCGAGAAACCCTTCCTCTACGTGGTCGTCTGCGCGGCGGGCGTCGCCGAGGGCGTCGGTACGTTGATCACCGCGGCGCGGGAGCGGGGCTGGGAGGTCGGTGTCATCGCCACGCCCCAGGGCCTCGGCTTCATCGACGCGGCGGCCGTCGAGGAACGGACCGGCCGTCCGATCCGTTCCGCCTGGCGGGCCCCGGGCGACCCGCGCCCCTTCCCCGCCCCGGACGCGGTGGCCCTCGCCCCGGCCACCTTCAACACCGTCAACAAGTGGGCGGCCGGCATTTCCGACACCCTCGCCCTCGGAACCCTGTGCGAGGCCTACGGACTCGGCGTCCCGATCGCCGTACTGCCCTGCGTGAACGAGGCGTTGGCGTCACACCCCGCCTACCGGGCCAGCGTCGAGCGACTGCGCGGAATGGGTGTCCGCTTCGGCGACCCGTACGCCGGCGACGGCCAACAGGGCGGCGGGCAAGGGGATTTCCCCTGGGAACGAGTGCTGGACCTGCTGGTGCCCGGGGCGTGAGCCCGCTCCGGGCCCGCTCCGGTTCCGAACCGGTTCCGAGCCGTGGCCGACGGAAACCGATGCTTTCACCGGGCCGCCCCGTCAGGCGTTTCCCTCGCAGTCGGCGGTGATCCGAAGTTCGTGCATGGGCTCGCCCTCGATGACGAGACCCGGTCCGCCGGTGCGGGTGACGAAGACCGCCCAGGTGCCACGGGTGAGCCGGCTTTCGTCGGTGCCCCCTGCCTGGACCTGCTTCCAGCCACGCGCCCGCAAAGCCGTGGTCACGTTCTCACGGGAACGGGGAGCGCTCTTCGTCGGCACGAAGTCGTCGAGAGAGATCATGCAGAGGTTGCCGGTCGCATTCTCCATTCCCTGACCTGCCATGGAACCGGGCACTTTCGCCTCCGCCACCGCCTGGAGCAGTTCCGTGCGCATGGCCGCGTACTCGGTGCGATGCTGCCCCGCCGAAGGGTCGGTGCTCGCCGTCGGACGATTCGGGACGGGCTGTGTTGTCTGTGTTGTCTGTGTTGTCTGGGGGGTCCCGCAGCTCGCGAGCACTCCGAGCAGCGGCAGAACGCAGGCGAGGCGGGGCAGGGCATGACGCATGCCCGAGATCATAAGCGCTGGTCAGCGGGTTGGTGCTCAGGGCCCTGCGGCCCGCTCGGTTCGCGGCGCTCCGCGCTGCGCACGGGCTGCGGAGGACTGGTGAAGTGCGCGGCCCGGAGAAGGAGTTGAACATGTTCAATTACGCTGGCAGGATGGCGGGCGCGTGATCGACACCCCGGTCGAACCGCAGTCGTTTGTGGCGCCGCCTCGGAGGACCGGATGGTGAGGACCGACCCGCTTGGCCCGGTGGTACGGCGCGTCGCGGTCCTCGTGGCCGGCCTGTTCGTCCTGGTGGGATGCAATCCGCACATGTACGACGACGTGCCCGCGGTGCATGACGCGAAGCGGGCGGAGATCGTGGATTCGTGGCGCTGCGTCGACAGCACGGAAGTCACCCTCCGTGCTGACGGAACTGCCGTCATCCGCCTCCTGGACGGGCAGGAGTTCGACTTCGACGACAGGTGGCGGGTGTCGGGGACGGGGGTGTGGGAGCTGACGGACGAGCGCAGCGGGTGGAACGACGGTCAGCATGTCCGGCTGACGCTCACCTCACGTACGGCATCGGCCACGCGCACCCCCGGTCCCGATGAGAGCCTCGGCGCGTCGGCCGGGCCCGAGCCGGCACCCGAGACCTATACCTGGACCTTCGAGTTGCGGCGGAACGACAAGAAGCGGTTGCTGTTGTACTTCTTCTTCGGCGACCCCGACTCCCGCAGCGCCTACGTCCTGGAGCGGGCGTAGGCAGGCTCGACGGCCGTCGAGCGTCCCGCGGAGGCGGCGCGCTGGTCGCCGGCCTGCCGCCCGCGAACGGCGGCGGGTCACGGCCTCCGGAACACGGTGATCGAGTGGCCGATCTCCTCGACCCGTCCGCTCGGGGCCAGCAGCACCTTCAGGCGGGCATCGGCCTTGTCGATCGCGGTGTCGGAGACGACGAGCAGTCCGTGCACCCGGGCCGCGGGCACCGTACGGGGGTCGGTCGCGTCGATGCCGTAGGCGGACGGCACCCCGGCGCCCTTGTAGACGAGCCACACCTTCTCGTGGGGGTAGTGCCCCTTCAGCCGGTCGGCGAGGCGGCCGAGGTCCTGGCCCCAGTCGACGTTCGAGTCGTGCAGGCGCAGATAGGTCTTCCCCGGGCCGCCGAACGCCTCGTTCGAGTACGGCAGGTAGTACGGGTACGTCAGCAGCGAACTGACGCCGACGAACAGGACCAGCGCCGCCGTCACCATCCCCGCCCGTCCCGGCCAGGGTCGTTGTCCGGTTCCGGCCGGTCCCGGCCGGCGCCTCCGCAGTGCGCCTGCCCACCCCGGCCAGGACCGCTGCTCGGCCCCCGCCCGTCCCGGCCCGCGCGGGACCACGGCGCAGCCCGCCGCGACCGCGAGGAACACCGGCATGAACAGGGCGTAGCGCACACCGAGATCGCGGGAGCCGGTCATCGCCGAGGCCAGCAGCAGTGCCGGGGGGACCAGGAGGTACGGGGCCGCGGGGCGCAGCCTGCGTACGGCCAGGAGGGTGAGCGAACCGGCCGTCCAGAGCGCCGTCATACCGAGCGGCGTCTTCACCAGCAGCGCCGCCGGCAGGTAGTACCAGAGGGAACCCCGGTAGAGCCGGCCGAAGAGGAAGCCCTGCCAGGTCGCGCTCTCGAAGCCGAACTGGACCCGCATACCGTCCCGGTACGGTCGCGGCACGGGCAGGTGGTCGACGAGCAGCGCGCGCAGTCCGTGCACGGCCGGGAGATCCGCGGGCGCCGTCCAGCGCAGCCGGGGATCGACGGCCAGATACGTCACCCACACCACGGCGACGGCCACCACGGCCATCCCGGCGGCGGCCGCGGCGGCGCGTCCGAGCAGCCGGGCCTTCGCCCGTGGGCCGCCGACCGGTGCCGTGCCGCGGCCGGTGGTGCCCGCGTGCCACACGGACACGACCGCGAGGAGCAGCACCAGCGGAACGGCCGGCAGCATGCTCATCTTGGTCGCCACCGTCGCGCCGAGCGCCACGGCCGAGAGCGGCAGGTACAGGAACGGCCGTCGCCTGGCCCGCCACACCAGCCACACCGAGGTCAGCAGGAAACCCGACGCCGGAACGTCGAGCGTGGCCAGCGAGCCGTGCGCGATCACGTCGGGCGAGAAGGCGTAGAGGGCGAGGGCCACCAACGCGCCTCTCCTGCCCGCGAGTTCACGGGCGAACGCGAGGACGACCAGACCGAACAGCAGCGTCAGGACGATCACCGGCAACCGCGCCCACAGCATCACCCGCCAGGGATCGTTGCCGGACTCGTACAGCACATGCCGCCCGAGCTCGGTCTGGTCACCCTTGAACGCGGGGTCGAGGTGCGGGTGCGCGAACAGCAGACCCGTTCCGATGATCAGCTTGCCCAGTGGCGGATGCTCGGGGTTGTACCGCAGGTCGTGCCGTTGGACGTAGACCGTCGCGGTGCCCACGTACACGGGCTCGTCGATCGTCGGGGTCTGCTCGACGGCCGTACTGACCATGGCGACGGCCATCTGGAGCAGCAACAGGGCCACGGCGACGACGAACACGGCCCGTCTGTGCCGCCGCAGCCGCCCGAGGAGTGCGCGCGGTGCCACCGCGCCGTTCACCGGCACGCGCTCGTCGTGCCTGCTGGCCAGAGATGTCGGCATGCCCTTTGTTACGTCCGCTCCGTACGAGCCTGCTCATCGGGCGGCCCACCGATTCGGGTACGCGTCGAGGCGCCGGCCGGGTGATCCGGCCGGCGCCCTGGCAGGGGAGCCACGAGTATGCCCGGCCTTCCGCACGACTCAAGGGATCGCGGGCGGCGGTGTGCGTACGGCCGGGCGTGCTCGGTCCTCCGTTCCGGCCTCTCCTCAGTACGGGGAGGCCGGGTCGCGCGGCCCGGCGGAGACCGCCCGGCGCAGCGCGGCCCGCCAGGCGAAGGCCACGGCCAGTTCGACCAGACCGATCAGCACCATCCACAGACCGAGCAGCCGGGTCAGGGCGCGGGCCGACTCGGTCGGCAGGGCCAGTACGACGATGCCCGCGATGATGCCGATCGCCGCCGCGCACAGGACGAAGCCACGGTGCGGCAGGTCCTTGGCCGCGAGGGCGGTGTACGCGGTCAGCACGCCGGACACGAGCCAGACGATGCCGAGGATCAGGGAGAGCGCGGCGATGGTCTGCAGCGGGTTCCGCAGGCACAGGACGCCGGCCAGTACGTAGAGCACCGAGATCAGCAGCGTGGCGAACCGGTTGCCCTGCTCCCGGTGGCCGAAGACGGACACGAACCGGAACAGGCCGATCACCAGCAGGTAGAGGCCCAGGAGAACCGCGAGGACGTGCAGGGTCTCGTCCGGCCAGACCAGGATCAGGACGCCGGGGATCAGCGTCGCGACGGCCGAGCCGAGGAGCCAGGTCCAGGAGGCGCCGACGCGGTCCAGCATGACCGCGGGGTCCCCCGGGGGCGCGTAGGCCTGGCCCCCGGGCCCGGGTTCGGGTCCGGTGTGCGGTGCCGGACCATGCGATTCCGTCATGGTTCCTCCTCACGCGGTCGAGCGGACCGGTTCCGGGCCGCCGACGGGACGGTGGGTGGATTCCCGGCATCCACGCTCCCGTGCGCCGGGTTTTGGCGGCTCACCCCCGGCGGGTGATCCTCGTGGTCACCCGGGCAGTTGGCGCATCTCCACGACCCGCAGGCCGAGCGACCGGCAGCGGGCCAGCAGTCCGTACAGGTGTGCCTCGTCGACGACCGGGCCGAACAGGATGGTCTGGCCGGAGATCAGCACGTGGTCCATCTCCGGGAACGCCTCGGAAAGCGTCTCCGACAGATGTCCCTCGACGCGGATCTCGTACTGCATACGGGGCTCCCCCCGGCGGGCGGCCTGGGGTGGGCGGACGGCACCCTTCCCCACGATCATCCGGCATCGAGCCCCGCCCGCCCTCACCCGCAGAAGGTGAATCGGGGCCGGGGAGCCGCCGTGCGCGCTCACGCCGGTTCACACGCCCCGGGTTCGCGCCGTTCGAGCGTCTCGGGTTCGCCGGTTCGAGCCTCGCGCGTTCACGCCGGTTCGACGGGGACGGTCGGGCTGCTCGTCCCGGGTTCCTTCCCCCGGCCCGCCCGTCCGGTCGGCAGGTGCGTCGTGACCAGGAAACTCGCGAGCGTGATGCCGCCGGCCGCGAGGATCGCCGCCTTCAGACCGTTGAGCTGCGCCGTCGCGTAGGAGTCCGTGACGGCATCGACCTCGGCCGGCGGCAGCCCCGCCTGTTCGGCCGCCGAACGCACCTGGTCGGTGGGGACGAAACTGATGCCGGCCTCCAGCGCGATGCTCGTCTGACTGCGTGCCTCCTGCGACACCGCCGGGTTCTTCGCCACCTGGTTGGTGAAGGCCTGCGCCAGGGCACCGACGAGGATCGATCCGATCAGCGCGGTACCGAGGGCGGAACCCAGATTCTGGGCGGTGAACTGGAGTCCGCCGACCTCGCTGCGCTCCTCCTCCCCGACGCTGGACTGCACCACGTTGCCGAGCTGCGAGGCGAGCAGGCCCATGCCGACGCCCAGCAGGGCCATGGCCCCGGCGAACTGGGCGTCGTCGATGTCCGGTTCGATGCTGGCCAGCAGCCACGTGATGGCTCCGAGCAGCGTCAGCAGGGCCAGTCTCACCACCCGGCGTGGCCCCATCACCCGCCCCAGTCTGGAGGCCAGTACGGACGCCAGCAGCATCGTGACGGACACCGGGAGCAGCCGCAGTCCCGTCTGGAACGCGTCGAATCCCTGCACCACCTGGAGATACAACGGGATGGCGAAGAACAGCCCCAGCAGGATGAGGTTCTGGCTGACCAGCGTCAGCAGGCCGGAGCGCAGGGGCAGCCGGTGCAGCAGCGACAGATGGATCAGCGGGTCGGTGCCGTGCGCCTCCCTGCGGCGCTCCCACTTGGCGAAGACGGCCAGGACGAGCACCCCGGCGGCGACGACGAACAGGGTCGGAGCGAAGCCGAGGACGGTGAAGGGCGGGTTGCGGGGCTGCACCCATCCCCAGGTGCCGCTCTGGAGAACACCCAGCACGCCCAGTCCCAGTCCGGCCGCCGACAGGAAGGCGCCCACGCCGTCCAGCCGGGGGCGGGGCTCGGGCCGGGGCCTGTCGGGGATCGCCCGGCGGAAGCAGAGCATCGCGACGACGACCACGACCTCGCCCGCGAAGACCAGACGCCAGGTGAGGTACGTCGTCACCCATCCGCCCAGCAGCGGTCCGACCGCGATGCCCGCACCGGCGAGCCCGCCGATGACACCGTAGGCGACGGCCCGGTCCTTTCCGCTGTAGGACTCCGCCACGAGGGCCGCCATGGCCGGCAGCACCAGGGCGGCTCCGAGCCCCTCGATGACCGACCAGCCGAGAGCGAGCATCCACAGGGTGGGAGCCACCGCGGTCAGGGCCGAGCCCACGCCGTAGACGACGAGTCCGACGAGGAAGAGCCGACGGCGTCCGAGGATGTCGCCGAGCCGCCCGCCGGTGGCCATGAACGCGGCCATGACCAGCGCGTAGAGCGTGATGACGGCCTGGATGGCGGTGACGTCGGTGTCGAAGTCCTCCACGAGCTGGCTGATGGACACGTTCATGACGGAGGTGTCCAGGACCATCAGGAACTGGGCCGTCCCGAGCACGGCAAGAGCGCGCCAGTGTTTCACCGGTGACCACCTCATCGATTCCGCCCGCGACGCCGCCGTGCCGGACAGGGCGTCCGGCCCGGCCGCACATCCACGGCACCTCCATGGCACCCGGACCTCGGCCTTCGCGCCATCCGGGGAATCCGCTCCCATGGCACCCGGGACGGACGCCCCGCACCTCACCCGCGGCGGGGGACCGGAGCCTGCCTTGCGACATTTGGGACAGCGGGTGACGATCAGTGTGCGGGGGTTACACCGGGGAGGGAGCCGTGGACCCGGACCACATCGGATCGGACGCGTCGCCGCTGCCGAGACATCGCGGAGGCAGGACCTCATGGCCGGGCTGCTGACCCCGGGCGGCGACCCTCTGCTCGCCGTCCGGTTCACCGTCCCCGACCTGACGGAGACCTTCGTCCGCAGGCCGCGGCTGGTCGGACGCCTCGCCGAGGGTGTGCGAGGCCCCCTCACCCTGGTCAACGGGCCCGCGGGAGCGGGGAAGACGCTCCTGGTCGCCCACTGGATCTCCACGATGGACCGTCCGGACGACGTGGCCTGGCTGACCGTGGAGCCCGAGGACACCGGCCCCGGCATCTTCTGGACGTACGTCCTGGAATCCCTGCGGCGGCACGGAGCGGACGTCCCGGACGACATCGGCAGCCCGTCGAGCCCCGGCGACGTCGACCACTCCCTGCTGACCCGGCTGGCTGCCTGGCTGAGCGAACGCGCGGATCCCGTGATCCTGGTGCTCGACGAGTTCGACCGGGTGGGCGCCTCGGCCGAGGTCGCCGACGAGCTCCAGTTCGTCCTGCGCCACGCGGGTGGTGGCCTGCGCCTGGTCGTCGTCAGCCGTACGGAGCCACAGCTTCCGCTGCACCGCTACCGTGCCGCCGGAGAGGTCGCCGAGGTCCGGGGCGCCGACCTGGCCTTCGTCCCGGGAGAGACGGCCGCGCTGCTGAACCGTCACGACATCCGGCTGTCGGAGGACGGCGCCCGATCGCTGACGGAGTGGACCGGAGGCTGGGCGGCCGGACTGCGCCTGTGCATCCTCGCGGCACAGCACGTCGACGACCCGGACACGTTCATCAAGAACTTCGAGGCGGGCCAGAGCACGCTCGCGGACTTCCTGCTGGCCGAGGTCCTCGAAGCGCAGACGGAGGAGACCCAGGACCTGCTCCTGCGTTCGAGCCTCCTCGATCAGATCCACCCGGATCTCGCCAACGCACTGACGGGCCGGGACGACGCGGATCCCATCCTGGCCGGCCTCCAGCACGCCAACGCCTTCGTCGAGGCCATCGGCCACTCGTGGTACCGGCTGCACCCCTTGTTCGCGGAGATCCTGCGGGTCCACCTGCGGGTCAGACTCCCGGGCATGGAGCCGGAGCTGCACCGGCGGGCCGCCCGCTGGCTGAGCGAGTCGGGCCTGCTGGCGGAGGCCCTGCCGCACGCGGCGGGGGCGGGTGAATGGGAGCTCGCGGCCGACCGGTTCGTCGACGAGCTGGCCATCGGCGAACTGCTGACGGGACTCGACGCCGAGCGCCTCGACGGACTGTTCGCCGCCATGCCCCCGGACGCGGCCGGCCCGGCCGCGTGTCTGGTGCGCGCCGCCCGTGAACTCGTCCGTCACGACGTCGACCGGGGCCTCGACTACCTGCGCCGGGCAGGGGAGAACCTGGCCGGCGACGAGGCCGGCACGGCGGCCCTGAGGCTGAGCCACGCGCTGCTGCGGGTGTTCGCCGCCCGGCTGACCGGCTCGGCCGAGGCGGCGCAGGCGGCGGCCGAGGACATGACGGCGGCGGAGCTGTCCCTTCCGGCCGAGCGGCTGGAACGGCACCCGGAACTGCCCGCCCTGATGCTCACCGACCTGGGCTCGGCGCAGCTCTGGGCGGGACGGCTCGACGCGGCCCGGCTCTCGCTGTCCGCCGCCGTGCAGGTCGATGACGGGCCGTCCACCGCGTACCCCCGGCACGAATCCCTCAGCCGGCTCGCCCTGATCGACCTCCTGTGCGGCCGGCCGAGCCGGGCGGAGTCGCACGCGCGGGCGGCGGTCGCCGAGGCGGAGCGCTCCGGGCTGCCGCCCGCCGACCGGACGGGCGTCGCCCAGCTCGTCCTCGCTGCGGTCGCCGAGGAGCGTGACGATCTGGCGGCGGCGCAGACCCATCTGGACCAGGCGACCGCATCCGGTACGGCCTCGCACGATCCCGTCGCGACGGCGGGCCTGGCGTTGCTGCGCTCCCGGATACTGCTGGCCAAGGGGCATCCGAAGGAGGCGTTGCGCGTCCTGGAGGAGCTCAAGCGCCCGCCGCACGGGGTCGAACCCTCACCGTGGGTCAGCGACCGGGCCGCGCTGGCCATGTCGACCGCGTACCTGGCGCTGGGCGAACCGCTCGCCGCGGCGGAGGTGCTCGTGGAGGAGCGGGCGACCGGGCCGGAGGCCACGGCGGCCGCCGCCCGTGCCCGGCTCGCCACCGGTGACCGGGAGGCGGCGCGCGCCCTGCTCGACGCACTCTCCGCCGAGGTGGACGAGGGGCCCGGCATCGCCGTCCGGGTGCTGCTCGCGCGGGCGCAGACCGCGGACGCGCTGGGCGACGACTCCACCGCCCAGCGACTGGTGGCGCGGGCCCTGCGGACGGCCAGACCGGAGCGTCTGAGACGGCCGTTCCTGGAGGCCGGCCCGTGGATACGGGCCTTCGTGCGGCACCGGCCCGCGCTGGCCCAGGGCCATGAGTGGCTCCCGGAGGCGGCCGCGGTCCGGGGTACCGGGCCGGGCCTGCGGACGGGTCAGGAATCCGTGATCGAACCGGTGATCGAACCGCTCAGTGAGCGCGAACAGGAGGTGCTGGAACGGCTGGCGCAGATGATGTCGAGGGACGAGATCGCGGCCGATCTGCATCTGTCGGTCAACACGGTCAAGACCCACCTCAAGAGCGTCTACCGCAAGCTCGCCGCGACCCGCCGGGGCGAGGCCGTACGACGGGCCCGCGACCTGCACATCCTGTGAGCCGCGGACCGTCGCACCGGGAGCCGGCCCGGCCCGGTCAGGTGGTCCGGGCCGGTTCCGGCGTCGCCGCCGCGTCTGCGCCGTGATCGACCGGACACGCCCTAGGTGTATTGATCACGAGCGTTGTTGACACTGGCGGGTCTTGAACATGGCGAAGACCTCCGATGTGGTGGAGCTGTCTAGGACTGCACCGCACGGAGGTCTTCGTGTCCCACCGTAATGCCCGGCTGACCGTTCATGGCAGGCGGCTGCTGGTCGAACGTGTCTGCGCGGGCCGCCCGGTCGCTCATGTGGCGGCCGAGATGGGCGTCTCCCGAGCCACGGCCCACAAGTGGGTCCGCCGCTGGCGGGACGAGGGCGAACCGGGCCTCGCCGACCGCTCCAGCCGGCCCCGGACGACACCGCATCGCACACCTGCGGCCCTGGAGGCCCGGGTCTGCCAACTGCGGCAGGCCCGCAAACTCGGTCCCGCACGGCTCGGCCCGATCCTGGGCCTGCCCGCCTCGACCATCCACCGGATCCTGACCCGCCACGGCCTGAACCGCCTGGCCCACCTGGACCGGCCCACCGGCCAGGTCATCCGCCGCTACGAACGCGACCGGCCCGGCGAACTGATCCACATCGACGTCAAGAAGCTCGGTCGGATCCCCGACGGCGGCGGCCACAAAGTCCTCGGACGCCAGGCCGGCCGCGCCACCCGCAGCAGCATGGGCTTCGACTACGTCCACTCCGCCGTCGACGACCACAGTCGCCTCGCCTACAGCGAGATCCACCCGGACGAGAAGGTCGCCACCTGCGCGGGCTTCCTCACCCGCGCGGCTGCGTTCTTCCACACGCACGGCATCACCCGCATCGAACGCGTGCTCACCGACAACGCCTGGGCCTACCGCAAGGGCCTGGCCTGGAAACAGGCCCTCGCCGAGATCGGCGCGACCGGAAAGCTGACGCGCGCCTACCGGCCGCAGACCAACGGCAAGGTCGAACGCTTCAACCGCACCCTGCTCGACGAATGGGCCTACCTGCGGCCCTACACCAGCAACGACGAACGCACGGCCGCCCTGGACGACTTCCTCCACGGCTACAACTACCATCGCTGCCACACCGCCCTCGGAGGCCAGCCACCCATCAGCCGTGTGAACAACGCTGCGGGTCAATACACCTAGACGGTGTCCGTGTCCGGGCGGGCCACGCAGAGCGCCCAGATGACGAATCCGTACAGGGCGATCAGCGTCAGCGACCAGACGGGGTAGTACGGGATGTCGAGGAAGTTGGCGATGATCAGCAGTGCGGCGATGCCGACGCCGATCACCCGGGCCCAGGTGGCCGCCGTGAACAGGCCGAGGCTCACGACCACGGCGATCGCGCCGAGCGCCAGGTGGATCCAGCCCCAGCTCGTCAGGTCGAACTTGAAGACGTAGTTCTGGCCGGTGACGAAGACGTCGTCCTCGGCGACGGCCATGACGCCCCGCAGGATGTCCAGGACGCCGGAGACGAACAGCATCACCGAGGCGAAGATCATCAGGCCGCTCGCGGTTGTCATCGTGGCCTTGGAGCGGGTGTGATGCTGGGTGGTTGCCATGGCGAGACCTCCGTTGCACGGGCTGCGACCGCAGCCACTCACCACCGAGCCTGCGGCACCCGGCCCCGCCCGGCCTCACCCCCTAAGGGTGACGGTGAACGGACATCGCCCCCCGCTCAGTGGCCCAGCAGCGCCCTCAGCCCGGGCTGGAGGAGATCACCGTGAGCCCGTACGAGGTCGTCGCACAGGTCCCAGATGCGCTCGACGGGGAGAGCGGCGGCCGTCGCGGGGTCGGCCATCGCGGCGTGCCGGATGTGCCGCGGCTCGTCGTCGGTGGCGGCGCGGACCACCAGGTCGGTGACGGAGACGTACGCGCTGTTCAGCGCGGCGCACTGCGGGGGCAGCGCGCCGACACGGGTCGGCTGCACCCCCAACGCGTCGGTCAGGCACGGGACTTCGACGACGCAGTCCGCCGGAAGGTTGTCGATCAGGCCGCGGTTGGGCACATTGCCGTAGATCGTGCGGGGGGTGCCGGTGAGTGTGCTGTGGATGATCTGCGGGGCGTACTCCAAGGTGCCCTCGACGGGGAGGGGCACTCCGCAGGCGAGGGCCTCACGGGTGCGCCGGTAGCTCGCGGCGTTCTCCTCGATGATGTCCAGATAGGCGCCCACCGGCAGCCTGAGCCGCTCGATCTCGCTGTCGTGGTGGAGGTACCACGGCACGTACTCCGAGGAGTGTTCGCTCGTCTCGGTGGGGTAGTGGCCGAGGCGGCGGTACATGTCCACGCGGACCCGGCGCAGCAGCCCGGGGTCCTTGGCGATGGCCTCGTCGAGGAGCGGGTAGAGGTCCTGGCCCGCGCGCTCGAAACGCAGTACCCACGCCTGGTGGTTGACCCCGGCGGCCAGGTGGGTGACCTCCTCGAAGGGGACCCCGACGAGCTGGGCGAGGTCGTGCATCGTCCAGTGCACCGAGTGGCACAGGCCGGTGACGCGCAGCTTCGGCGCGATGCGGCTCAGGTAGAGGACGTTCATGGCCATGGGGTTGGTGTAGTTCAACAGCAGGGCGTCCGGGCAGAGTTCGGCCATGTCGGAGGCGAGTGCGCGGAGCACCGGGAAGGTGCGCAGGGCCCGGAAGATGCCTCCGATGCCGAGGGTGTCGCCGATGGTCTGGCGCAGTCCGTAGCGGGCGGGCACGGTGAAGTCGGTGCGGGTCGCGCGGTCCATGCCGACCTGGATGATGTTGATGACGAAGTCGGCGTCCTCCAGGGCCGCCCGTCGGTCGGGGTGCGCGGTGATCGCGGGCTCGACGCCGCGTACGCCGGCGATGTACCGGGCGGCGCCCTCGGCGGTGTCGAGCCGCTCCGGGTCGATGTCGTGCAACGCGATGTGCGCGTGCGCGAGTTCGGGGAACCTGAACAGGTCGGCCAGCAGTCCCTGGGTGAACACCACGCTCCCGGCTCCGATGAAGGCGATCTTCGGGGCGGTGACGTCGTTCATGAACGGCTCCTGGTCTCGCGGGTGCGGGGATTCGGTGGGATGGCCGGGTGCCCGGCGGTATCGGGGGCGCCGGCGCTCAGCGGCCGGTTCGAGACGCCGAGGGGTCGGGGAGGGCTGGGAGGTCCCGGAGGTCCGGGAGGTGCGCGCGGGCCGCGGCGAGGGCCTCGTCCCAGGTGGGCTGTGCCGCGGTGCCACCGTGTGCTCGGGTCGACAGCGAACCGCAGGCCGCGGCCACGGTGAGCGCGGAGCGCAGGTCGAGGCCGTGCAGGGTCGCGGCGACGAACCCGGCGTCGAAGCTGTCGCCCGCGCCGACGGTGTCCACGGGGTCGACGGCCGTGGCCGGTGCGTGTGCCAGCCGCGTCCCGGTGTCGGCGAGGGCGCCGTTCGCGCCGTCCTTGACCACGACCGTCGGCCCCCGGCCGGCCAGGACGGCGGCAGCGGCGACCGGATCGGCTTCCCCGGACAGCGCCGACGCCTCGGCCGCGTTGGGCAACAGGAAATCGGTGAACTCCAGTACGGGATCGAGGAGTTGGTGGTCCCAGCGTCCGGCCGGGTCGTCGTTCGTGTCGAGCGACGTCGTCGCGCCGGTCTCCCGGGCCAGGCCGAACACCGAGGCCAGGGACCGGGCCAGACGGGGCATCAGGAAGAACGAGGCCGCGTGCACATGCCGGGAGGTCGCTATCAGGTCCCGCGGCACGTCCTCGGGACCGGTCTCGGTGAGACAGCCCGGCGCCGTCAGGATGGCCCGGTCCCCGTCCCCGGCCATGACGACGGCCGTGAGCGGCGTGGGCCGGACCGGGTCGGTGACCAGGAGGCCCACGTCGACACCGCGCCCGGCGAGCGCCTCACGCACGAAGGCACCCGCGGGATCGTCGCCCACCCGGCCCGCGAACGCGACCCGCAGCCCGAGCCGCGCCGCCCCGCACGCCATGATCGCGGCGGAGCCGCCGAGCACCAACCCGGCGTGCTCGACGAGCTGTTCGCGCTGTCCGAACTCCAGGGGGCCGCGCAACGGGCCGAGGACGACATCCGGATTGGCGTCGCCGACGACGAGGAGATCGAAGGATTTCATGGTGGCCTAGCCCTTCAGGCCGCTCGAAGTGAGCGACTGGACAAAGGTCTTCTGCGCGAGCAGGAACGCCACCAGGACGGGCAGCACGGTGATCACGTTGCCCGCCATCACCGCCGACCACCGCGTGTGGTGCTGTCCCTGGAACGTCGTCAGACCGAGCTGCAAGGTGTACCGCGTGTCGTGGTTGATCGCGATGAGCGGCCAGGACAAGTCGTTCCAGGTGCTCAGGAAGGTCAGCACCGCGACCGTGGCCAGCGCGGGCCGGGCCAGCGGCAGCACGATCGAGAACAGCACCCGCAGCCGCGAACACCCGTCGATCCAGGCCGCCTCCTCCATCTCCCTGGGCAGCGCGAGGAAGAACTGCCGGAACAGGAAGACCGCGAACGGGGTGACGAGCGAGGGCACGATCAGCGCGCCGAGCGTGTCGATGAGACCCAGCTCCTTCATCACCAGGAAGGTCGGGATCATCGTGAGCTGGAAGGGGATCACCATCGTCGCGAGCATCAGAGCGAGCAGGGTCCGTGATCCGGCGAACCGCATCCGCGCGAAGGCGTAGCCGCCGAGTGCTCCCAGCAGCAGGTTCGACAGGACGGCCGCGACCGCGACGATCAGCGAATTGGCGAACCAGCGCGGGAACATCGCGTTCCCGAGCACATACCGGTAGCCGCCCAGGTCGATCCCCTTCGGCCACAGCGCGGGCGGGAACCGGTTGATCTCGACGTCGGACATCACCGAGCTGAGCACCAGCCACACCAGCGGCAGCGCGAAGCACAGGGTCAGCGGCGCCAGCAGCAGATGCCACGTGCTCGGCCTGCGGGAGGTCGCGGGTGAACTCATCGGACCGCTCCTTCGGTACGTTCCTGCCGGCGTCGCAGAAGACGCAGTGCCCCGCCCGCCACCAGCAGGGCGACCGCGAGGACGTACGCCGCGGCGGCCCCGTAGCCCGCCGTGAACGTCTGGAACGCCTGCTGCCAGACGAAGTAGACGACCACGCCGGTCGAGCCGAGGGGGCCGCCCTTCGTCGTCACATAGATCAGGTCGAAGACCTGGAGTGCCGTGATCAGCTGCCACAGCAGCAGGAACACGGTGACCGGGGTCAGGGTCGGCAGGACGATGTGGCGCAGCACCCGCCCGCGGCCCGCCCCGTCGATCCGCGCGGCTTCCACGAGTTCGGGCGGCACGTCCTGCAGCGCGGCCAGATAGACGACGACGCAGAATCCGACACCGCTCCACAGCGAGATCAGCACCAGCAGATAGATCGCCTGGTCGGGGTCGGTGAGAAAGCCCTGCGGGGACAGCCCGAGCTTGTGCAGCAGGGAGTTCGCGACACCGAACTCGGGATCGAGGATGAACGAGAACAGCACGCCCTGCGCGGTCGCCGAGACCACGAACGGAACGAAGACGAGCGTGCGGTAGAGGCCGATGAACCGGATACGGCGGTTCAGCGCCAGGGCCAGCATCAGCCCGCCGAACAGGCTGAGCGGCACGTAGAGGGCGGCGTACAGCAGTGTATTGCCCACGGCCGTACGGAAGTTGGGGTCATGGGCCAGGGCCCGGTAGTTGTCGAGGCCGACCCAGCGGCCCGGGGTGACCAGGTCGTCGGCCCGGAAGGAGAGCAGCAGCGACCAGACGACGGGCACGATGCTCAGACCGAGGATCACGACGACCGCCGGGCTGATGAAGGCCCAGGCGGTGGCGGTCTCCCGACGGCCGCGGCGGCGGGCGGCGCGCCGTGCGGCGGCCGGGGTCACCGCGGGGCCCGGAACGACGGTGATGGCACGGGGAAGGGTGGACATGACGGCCTCCTTCAGCCGGAAGCCGGCTGGGAACGTCTGAAGTCGGGTTCACCGGGGGACGAGTCGAGGTCACCGGGGGATGAGCAGGGCCGCGTCGGCCGTGTCGGCGCACCGGCGGACGGCGTGGGCGGGGGAGTCCTTGCCGAGCAGGACCGAGACGATCGCCTCACCGAGGGCCTGGGAGATCTGCGGATAGGCGGCGTGCACGGGCCGGACCCGGGCGGAGTTCAGCGTGTCGGTGAACACGTCGAGCCCGGTGGTCGTCCGCGCGTGTTCGCGCCACTCCGGACGCCGGGCGGTGGCCGAGCCGAGCGGGAGACTGCCCGCCGCGATGTCCCAGCGCGCGTCCTGGCCCGGCCGGATCATCCAGCGCACGAACTCGACGGCCGCCCGGGAACGGGCGGAACCGTTGTCGAAGACGGTCCAGGTGTCCGGCCCGGAGATGGTGACGGGCCTGCCGCTGTACGTCGGGAGCGGGACGACGCCGTAGTCGACCTTGGCGGTGATGACGTCCGGAAGCTGCCAGGGTCCCGTCGCCACCATCGCCATCCGGCCGCTCAGGAACACCTGGTACATCTGCTCGCTGCCGGGCTTCGGGTCGACGTAGACGCTTTTGTCGTGGGCCAGTCGGGCGAGGGTCGACAGAGCCTGGGCGCCCTGCCCGGCGAAGCCGACCCTCCCGCCGTCGGCGGCGATCACCTCGCCGCCGAGGTCCCAGATCATCGGCCACAGCCGCCAGACCGTGTCCTCGTCGCCCGTGCCCGGCCAGCCCGTGCCGAATGTCCCGCGTCCGGAGTCGGTGAGTCTGCGCGCGGTGTCGGTGAACTCGTCCCAGCTCCACCCCGCCTTCGGGAAGGGGACCCCGGCCTCGCGGAACAGCTTCTTGTTGTAGACGACGGCCAGCGAGTCGAGCACCGCCGGGGCGGCGCGCACCCTGCCGTTGACGGTGACCGCGTCCCGTACCGGCGCCCAGAAGGACTTCCACGGCGGGGTGCCCCCGTGCAGCGCGGACGTGAGGTCGACGACCCGGGGACTGCGGGCGACGCTCGCCAGGTCCGAGCCGAAGATGTAGGCGATGTCGGGGTACGAGCCGGCGGCGAGCGCCGCCGTCACCTTCTGGAGCATGGCGTCGGCCACCACCCCGCCGCCCGAACTGTCCACGCGGATGCGTGGATGCGTGCGGTTGAACTCGGCCACCAGCGACTCCACGGCCTTCCTGGCCGTGTCGTTCTGGCCGTGCCACAGTTCGACGGTCACCCTGCCGTCGGTGCCGACGCCGTCCGAGGGGCCGCCGCAGCCTGCCAGTGCCCCGGCGGCGGCCGCGCCCAGGAGCAGCCGGCGCCGCGCGATCACGCGTGTCATCCCGGCCTCCCGTCAGCGCGTTTCGCGGACGTAGTCCGCGCTGCCGGGTGTCGAGACCTTCACGTCCCGGCGCACGATGCTCAGCCGGTCGCCGAAGGCCGAACGGGCCTTGCGCAGACCGCTGTCGGTGTACTCGACGACCACCACCCGGTCGTGGAAGGCCTTCGCGTACTCGCCGCACTCGTCGTACTCGCCGCACTCCTCCGCCACCGCGAAGTCGAGCCCGGTCCGCGATCTGACTCCCGCCAGTTCGGCGGTGTTCTTCTGCCCGATCGCCAGATGCCGGGCGTGCGCGTGCCGCGAGAGCAGGGTGATGAACGCGGTGGCGTCCTCCGCGCTCAGCAGTTTCCGCGAGCGGGTGTAGCTGTCGTAGTTGTCGGGCTCGACGGCGTCGAATCCCTTGTCGGCGCAGTCGTCGATCCACTTCTCGACCCGCGCGGCCACCCGTCGGCGCTTGTCCGGCGTCCGGATGTCCAGCAGCGCCTCGTTCCAGTCCTGGTCGACGACGACCTTGCCGTCCGCGTCGCGCAGCAGCAGGTCGGAGGGCCACTGCCCGCGCTCCTCGGGCTGGGCCTGGAAGGCGTTGACGTAGCAGATGTTGTACAGGCCCCCGGCGGGGGAGGACGAGCGGTCGCGGCTGACGATGCGGACGTCGGCGGCCGGGGGGTAGGCGCCGCCGATCTGGTAGTCGAACCCCGAGTGGAGCGGGGGGAGTTCGACGGAAGTCGCTGTCCGGCCGGGCCGGGGCGTCGGTTTGGCCGAGGCGCTCGTGTCCGTGCCCGCGTCGCAGCCCGCGAGCGTCAGAAGACCTGCGAGGACCGTGACCGGAACTCCGGCGCGGAGAACACGTTTGACGGGGGGCATGTCCGCTCCACCAATCGCGAATGCGTCCCCGCCTCGGACGCTTCGAGCGATCCTGGCGACTTTGGCCGGACTTGAACCTGGTCCGTTACCGGCTGGGCGCACCTCTGCGTACCGGGTCGCACCACGGCACTCAGAGGATCAAATCGCGCATGCCCGGCTTCGTCAAGTGGCCGCCTCGGCCGAGGGCGCCGCCGGTAGGCTGTTCCGGCGTTCAGTGCGGACCGGCCGCCGTCCAGCCCGTCCCGCACGGGCCCGCGCCCTCGTTCTCGGGCAGGGTCACGGCTTCACCGTCCATCGTCAGCGTGCGGTAGAAGCCGCCGATGCGCCGGGTGGAGCGGCCGACGTAGTGGCCGATGAAGGACCGGCGGAAACGGTCACGGCTGCGGTTGGGGCCGGAGCCGTGGACCAGGCTGCCGTTGAAGAACAGGACGTCCCCCGGTTCCATGTCGACGGGCACGGCGGTCAGACCGGCGGGCGGCGGTACGTACTCGCGGGCGAAGGACAGCGCCGGGTCCGCCTCGTGCGGGCAGAACAGGTTCATCCGATGCGTGCCCGGCACGACCTCCAGGCCGCCGTTCTCACGGTCGATGACATCGCAGGCGGTCCACGCGGCCACACAGGTGCCGGGCTCGACGCGCAGATAGAAGTTGTCCTGGTGCAACGCCTGGCCGCGGGCTCCGGGCGGCTTGAAGTAGAACATGCTCTGGGCGGCCAGCACCTCTTCCCCCAGCAGGATCTCGAGGACGTCCCGCACCCGCGGGTCGAGCAGCAGACGCAGCGACAGGGCGTTGACGCGGTGCGGGTGCATGAAGCGGGGGAAGACGTGCAGCGGGTCGGCCGGGGCGCCGGTTCCGACGCCGCCGAACTCCGTGCCGCCGGTCCTCGGGGACCGGGGTTCGAAGTGCCCGGGGACGGGGCCGGCCTCGTGCAGCGCCGCGAACTCCGCGCACAGCGTGTCGATCTCGTCCGGGGCGAACAGCCCGCGCCGCACCACGAAGCCGTCCTGCTCGAACCGGCCGAGCCCGCTCCTGTCCGTGACCGCCATACGACCGTCCCCTCTCGGCGTACCGCTCGTGTCCCACACCGGGCGGTTACCCCGTCCGGGGACTCGCCCACCACCGCGCGTGAGCGGTTCGTCCCGAGGCGGCACGCGACACGGCCGGGCGTCCGCCCGACGGGCGTCCTCAGTGCCTGCGTCACATCGTCTTTTCACAGGTCACGAGGTCTGGGAGCGGGTCTCCCGCGGGCAGGCGGAGGACGAAGCACGCCCCCGAACCCTTCGGCTGCACCGCCAGCACGAGCAGGCCGCCGTGCCGGGCCGCCAGGTCGCGGGCTATGGCGAGGCCGAGGCCGGTGCCGCCGTCCGTACGGGTGCGGGACTCGTCCAGGCGGGTGAACCGCTCAAATATCCGTTCGCTGTCGGCTTCCGCGACGCCGGGCCCGTCGTCGCGGACGGTGCACAGCACCGACCCGGGTGCGGCCGAGTCCCGGGCCACGGTCAGCAGCACGCGGTCGACGGCGTGGCGCAGGGCGTTGTCGAGCAGGTTCCGGAGGATCCGTTCGAGGTCACCGGGTGCCGCGAACACCGTCGTCGCCGTACCCGGCGCGGCGACGAGGAGATCCACCTTCGGGGAACCCCCGGCGCGTTCCGCGTACTCCTCCACGAGCCGGCCCATCAGCGCCGCCAGGCCGAACCGTTCGGCGGGGGCCGACGGAGCGCCTGCGTCCAGCCGGGCCAGCAGGAGCAGTTCCTCCGTCAGACCGCTCAGCCGCTGCGTCTGCCGGCCGGCCGCGGACACCACGGCGGGCCAGTCGGCCCTGTCGGGGTAGGCGGTGGCCACCTCCAGCCCCGCGAGCAGGGTGGCGAGCGGGCTGCGCAGTTCGTGCGCGGCGTCCGCCACGAACCGGCGCTGTGCCGTGGCCGCCTCCTCCAACCGCTGCAGGGTGGCGTTGATGGTCAGTGCCAGTTCCGCCACCTCGTCGGCGGTGTCGGGTACCTCCACCCGTTCGCGGGGGTCCGTCGCGGTCACCGAGGCGGTACGCGCCCTGATCGCCTCGACCGGCCGCAGCGCCCGCCGCGTGGCCAGCCAGGCCACCCCGGCCACCAGCGCGGTCGCGAGGGGAACGGCCACGACGAGTTCCCGGTCGAGTTCGCCGACCGCTCGCTCGGCATCGTCCGGGACGATCAGGACGTACACCCGGACCCGGGCGCCGGCCGCCACCCCGCGCCCCTGCGTCTCGCCGGGCAGATAGGAGGCGGGCACCGTCCCATCGACGGTGGTCAGGGTCTGTCCGGACAGCGAGCGGGCCGCCGGCTCGGCCACGGCGGGGAACGTGAACCGGCGTCTGGTGTACAGGGGCAGGCTCCCGCCCCGCCCCGGGCCCGGGAGGAACGCGTGGCCGTCCTTCTCGTACGGCTCCAGCTCGGGACTGGACGCCAGGAGCACGCCGTCGTCGGCGACGATTTCGTACGGCGCTCCCCAGGGGCCGCTGATGGACGAGTGGGCGGTAGCGCTGAGCAGGGTGTCGACCTGCTCCTGGGCCACCGACGAATTGGCACGCAGCCGCTCGTCGTACAGCTGATGCCGCATCAGCAGGGCCCCGGAGGTGAAGAGCACGGCCGCGGCGAAGGCGGCGGCGAACGCGGAACGCGCCCGCACCGAGCGTGGGAGAACCCGCAGCGAGCGGAGAACCCGTACCGAGCGTGGGAGCAGGCGGGCGCGCTGAAGCCGGCGGAGTGTGCCGGGCGGGAACACGGGTACCAGGGCGCGACGCCTGCTCGGATCCCGCCCGTTCGGGACGTCAGTCACCGGAGTTCCGCCCGGCCGGGGGCTCCTGAACGGCGCCTTCCCTCGTCTCTCCGCGGTCGTCGACCAACCGGTAGCCCACCCCGCGC
The DNA here is from genome assembly GCF_036063235.1 of Streptomyces sp. NBC_00386. Taxonomy (NCBI): domain Bacteria; kingdom Bacillati; phylum Actinomycetota; class Actinomycetes; order Kitasatosporales; family Streptomycetaceae; genus Streptomyces; species Streptomyces sp. NBC_00386. The sequence continues at coordinate 1,227,907 of NZ_CP107950.1, read as the reverse complement.
ACCGTCAGGAGGGACTGCCGTCCGAAGGCCGTGTCGATCTTCCGGCGCAGGGCGCTGACCCGGACCTCGACCAGGTTGAGGTCCTCGGCCTCGTCCGGCCAGGCGTGGTGCAGGATCTCCGACTTCGTGACCGCTTCGCCCGGCCGCCGCGCGAGCACCTCGGCGACTCCGAACTCCCGGGGCGTGAGCGGGACGGCGACGCCCGACCTGAGGCAGGTTCTGGCCGCCACGTCCAGCACCAGGTCGCCCACCGCCAGCAGCGGGGAGGCCGCTCCCCGCGCCCGGCGGATGAGCGCGCGCAGCCGTGCGACCAGGACCAGGTAGGTGAACGGCTTGGTGACGTAGTCGTCGGCGCCGGTGTCGAGGGCCTCGGCCTGGTCCCAGTCGCCGTCCTTCGCGGTGAGCACCAGCACGGGGGTGGTGATGCCCTCGCGGCGCAGCGCCGCGCAGACCCGGTAGCCGTTGAGCAGCGGCAGCATGAGGTCGAGCACGACGGCCGCGTAGTCACCCGTGCGGGCCTTCCACAGGCCCTCGCGGCCGTCATGGGCCACGTCCACGCGATAGCCCTCGGCCGTCAGCCCGAGGCGCAGCGTCTCCGCCAGTTCGCGCTCGTCCTCCACCACCAGAATCCTCACCCCACCAGCCTGGCACAGGCTTCCGGCGGCTCCCTGATCGCTTCGTCAGGTTCGGTCAGGCCCCGGTCAGCTGCTCTCCGGCACGGTGTCCGGGCCCCCACAAAGGTGCTCGCCGTGCGGCCCCACCCGCGCGGCGAGCACCGCATCGGTGATCCGCCGGACGAAAGGCCCCGACATGCCGACCCGCCTGCCCGCGCTCCTCTCCCCGTCCCGCCCGTCCCGCGACGACGCGGCCGGGCCCGTCGCCGGAACGGCCCGGCCGTCGGGGGGTGCCCCCGGCTGGGCGACCGCGCTGACTCTCGCCCTGGTGTGCTTCGTGACGTACACGGCGCTGTCCGTGCGGCTGCACCAGCGGATGCTGACCACCGGTTACGACCTGGGGATCTTCGAGCAGGCGGTACGGTCCTACGCGCACGGGCACCTGCCGGTGGCCGAGCTCAAAGGGCCGGGGTTCCCGCTGCTCGGCGACCACTTCTCGCCCGTGCTGGCCCTGCTGGCACCGCTGTACCGGGTCTGGCCGACGCCGGTGACTCTGCTGGTGGCGCAGGCCGCGTTGTTCGCGGTGGCGGTGATACCCCTGGCCAGGTGGGCCGAGGAGGTACGCGGCCGACGGGCGGCGCTGGTGGTCGGTCTCGGCCACGGCGCCTCCTGGGGTGTCGCACAGGCGGTCGGATTCGATTTCCACGAGGTGTGCTTCGCCGTGCCGCTGCTGGCGTTCTCCCTGACGGCGGTGGGCCGTGGCCGGGCGCGTGCCGCGGCCCTGTGGGCGCTTCCGCTGCTGCTGGTGAAGGAGGATCTCGGGCTGACCGTCGCAGTCGTGGGTCTGCTGATCGCGCGCACCGGCGATCACGACCACCGCCGGACGGGGGGTGCCCTGTTCCTGGCCGGAGTGCTCGGGTCCTTCCTGGAGATGCTGGTCGTGATACCGGAGTTCAACCCCGGTGGCACGTTCGCCTACACCTCCAGCGTGCCCGGCGCGGGGTCCGCCACGCCGGGCGTCGGCGAGTTGTTCCTCCACTACACGGTGGGACTGGTCACCCCGGACACCAAGGCGCTGACGGTGCTGGCCCTGCTGTCCGTGACCGGGTTCCTGGCCGTGCGCTCCCCGCTCCTGTGGGCGGCCGTGCCGACGCTCCTGTGGCGCTTCGCGTCGGACAACCAGGCCTACTGGGGAACCGGCTACCACTACAGCGCGGTCCTGATGCCGGTGCTGTTCGCCGCCTTCGTCGACGCGCTGACCCGGCCCGGCCCGGTGCGGTACGCGCTGGCGGCGAGCGCGGCCGTCACCGTGCTCCTGCTGCCCCAGTTCCCGCTGTGGCAGTTGACGCAGCCGGCCACCTGGCACACCGACCCCCGGCTCGCGACCGCCCGGCGGCTGATGGACCGCATCCCGGACGGCGCCACCGTCGCCGCCTCCAACCGGCTGGTCCCGCAGCTCACCAACCGCACCCTGGTCAGCGTGTTCGGCCTGGGGGTCAGCCGTCCCGACCCGGAGTGGATCATCGACGACAGCGCGCGACCGCAGGGCTGGCCGATCTCACCCGACGACGACCGCAGGCTGCTGTCCGAGGCCCGGAACAACGGCCGCTACCGGACCGTCGCGGACCAGGACGGCTACGTTCTCCTGCAGCGGCGGCCCTGACGGAGCCGCAGACCGGCGACGCCTGTCCGGTGGTGTCCGCCGGGAAGGTGCCGAGGGCGCCGGCGCTGAGGACGATCGCGGAGCGGCTCGGTAGCTCGCCGGGCTCATGACCCAGAGGCCACAGATTCAGCACCGGGCGCAGCTTCTCAGGGATGAGGGTGGTGCGGGTGATCGGGATGGCGCGGATGGTCCGGGTGGTGCGGCGGATGCGGGGGCGGAGGAGGCAACGTCGTGACGTCCGGGGCCGGTTCGGGCCACACGAGCAGCACCGGGCAGGGAGCGTGGTCGACGACGAAGCGTCCGGCCGGTCCCAGGCTGTGCGGGCCGAGCCGGCTGCGGTCGCCGTCGCGGGCCAGGACGAGCAGACCGGCGTCCTCGGCCGCCGCCACGACCTCCCGCTCCACCCGGCCGGTGCGCTCCAGACGTGTCGCCGGGCCCCCGAGCCGCCGGGCCGCCGCGTCGAGGAGCTCGGCCCCGGAGACCGTGCCGAGGGTCTCCAGGAGGTCGCCGGGATCGGGCTCGGCGCGTCCGCGTCCGAGAAGCCCCGCGAAGGCGCCGTGCGCGAGACCGGGCACGGCGGGGTCCGTGACATGCAGCAGCACCACGTCCGTGGCCCCGGGGGCGTGCGTGCGCACGGCGTCCACGCACGCGGGCCATGTTCCCTCGACCAGCCAGACGACCACCCGCATGCCCATCAGCCTCCGATGACGTGGAGCGAGCCCCACAGCGCCAGGACGGCGGGCACCAGCGCCGCGGGTACGGCGATCACGCCCAGCCGGGTGAACTCCTTGAGGTCGACGCCGTGTTCGTGCTGATGCACGATACGTCGCCACAGCAGCGTCGCGAGGGAACCCGCGTACGTCAGATTGGGCCCGATGTTGACGCCGAGCAGGACGGCCAGCACCGCGCCCGCGCCCGAGCCGGCGGCCAGTGGCAGCAGAACGAGGACCGCGGGCAGGTTGTTGATCAGGTTGGCCAGGACGGCGGCGATCGCGGCGGTGCCGAGCAGCGCCGCCAGTGATCCGCCCTCCGGGAGGAGGTCGTCGAGGGCGTCGGCCAGACCGTTGTCGACGACCGCGCGGACGACGATGCCGAGCGCGAGGACGAAGGCGAGGAAGGACGGCGCGGCGGCGCGCACCACGGTGAGCGGGGTGGTGCGGCGGCGGAGGAGAGCCCGCCCGGCCAGGACGAGCGCCCCCGCGGCGGCGGACCAGGCCGGGTCGACGCCGACGGCCGAGGCCAGGACGAAACCGGCCAGGGTGCAGCCGACGGTGATCAGGGCGAACAGCGGCAGGTCCGGTGACTCCTCCGCCGGCCGGGGGAACGCGCCCGCCGCGAGGTCACGGGCGAAGAAGCGCCGGAAGACCAGGTACTCGGCGCCGATCGCGACCAGCCAGGGCAGCACCATCAGGGCGGCGAACCGGGTGAAGCTCAGACCGCTGGCGGCGAACGCGAGGAGGTTGGTGAGGTTGGAGACCGGAAGGAGCAGCGAGGCGGTGTTCGACAGGTGGGTGCACGCGTACACATGCGGTTTCGGGCGGGCCCCCATCCGCGCCGCCGTCGCGAACACGACGGGGGTCAGCAGCACGATGGTGGCGTCCAGGCTGAGCACCGCCGTGATCGCCGAGGCGAGCGCGAACACCGCGGTCAGCAGCCGGCCCGGCTGCCCCGCGGCCCAGCGGGCCATCCAGGCGCCGCACGCCTGGAAGAGCCCCTCGTCGTCGCAGAACTTGGCCAGGACGAGGACCGCCGCGAGGAAGCCGATCACCGGACCCAGATGGGCGGCCTCGGCGCGGACGTGGTCCCAGGAGATCGCCCCGGTGGCCAGGACCAGCCCCGCGGCGGGCACGGCCACGACCGCCTCCGGCCAGTTGAAAGGCCGTACGACCGCGCAGACGAGGACGGCCGCGAGCAGGACGACGGACAGCGCCTCGGCGAGCGGGCTGCCGAGGGCGGCGGCCAGCGGTGCGGCGACAGGGATGGCGGTACCGCCGGCGTGCGGCGTGATGACGTGGGCGCCCCGACCGGCGGAGAAGGCCTCGGCGAGGGTGCCGGGACCGGCGGAGAACGCTCCGGCGAACCGGGTGCCGGCCGCGCCGGGGAGACCTTGGACGAGCGGGCTGTACAGGATGGTGTCCTCCGGGCGGTGATGGCGGCACCCTCATCACATCAGACACCGCGCCCCCGCCCCTGAACGCCCTCCCTCGTGCCGCGGTCCCGCTCCGGCTCCGTCCCGGTGGGGTACTCACTCCTCGCCGAGGAGGGACAGCTCCGCCCAGATGGTCTTGCCCTCCGGGGTGTGCCGGCTGCCCCAGCGCTGGGTGAGCTGGGCTACCAGGAGCAGCCCGCGTCCACCCTCGTCGAAGGTCTTCGCCCGGCGCAGATGCGGCGCGGTGTGGCTGCTGTCCGAGACCTCGCAGATCAGGGTCTCGGCGTCGTGGATGAGCCGCAGCCGAATGGGCGGTTCGCCGTAGCGGATGGCGTTGGTGACCAGTTCGCTGACCACCAGCTCGGCCGTGAAGGTGGCCACGGTCAGGCCCCAGATCTCCAGCTGATCGGCGACCTGCTTGCGGATCGGCGCGACGAGGGCGGGGTCGGCGGGGATGTCCCAGGTCGCCACGTCGGACGCGGCGAGGCCCTGGGTACGGGCGAGCAGCAGCGCCACGTCGTCCGGCGCGCCGCCCGCGGGAAGCAGCGCCCGGAGGATCGCGTGGGCCGCCCCCTCCAGATGCCGCGACGACTCCTCCAGGGCCCGGCAGAACAGCCGGAGGCCGGCGTCGACGTCCCGGTCGCGGCTCTCCAGCAGGCCGTCGGTGTACAGCGCGAGCACCGTGCCCTCGGGCAGTTCGAGCTCGACCGACTCGAAGGGCAGCCCGCCCAGGCCCAGCGCCGGACCGGGCGGCACGTCGATCTGCCGGGGCGGTCCGTCCGGCGGCAGGACGAGGGGCGGCGGATGGCCCGCGCTGGCGAGCGTGCAGCGCCGGGAGACCGGGTCGTACACCGCGTAGACGCAGGTGGCGCCCACCTCTCCGGTGGTCTCCTCGGCCCCGGCCTCGGCGGACAGCCGTACGACGAGGTCGTCGAGGTGCGTGAGCAGCTCGTCCGGGGCCAGATCGATGTCGGCGAGGGTGCGGACGGCGGTGCGCAGCCGGCCCATGGTCGCCGAGGCCTGGATGCCGTTGCCGATGACATCGCCGACGACCATGGCGACCCGCATCCCTGACAGCGGGATCACGTCGAACCAGTCGCCGCCGACCCCGGCACGCGCCGCGGGCAGATAGCGCGACGCCATCTCCAGGGCCGCCGTCCGGGGAAGGGACTGGGGCAGGAGGCTGCGCTGGAGGGCCAGCGCGGTCTGCCGCTCGCGGGAGAAGCGACGGGCGTTGTCGATGCAGACGGCGGCCCTGGCCGTGACCTCCTCGGCGAGCAGCACGTCGTCGGCGGTGAAGGGGTCGCGCCGCCGGAACCGGCTGAGGACGACGACCCCGAGGGTCCGGCCCCGGGCGCGGACGGGCACCGACATGGTGGCGTGGACGCCGTGCTCCCGGACGTGTCTGCCGCGCGGTCCGTCCGAGCTCAGCCACTCCTCCAGCGTGCCGCTCGTGTTCGGCGCGACGAGGGGCCGGCCCGCGATCAGAGAGTCGGCCTGCGGCGAGGACACGGGATAGACGTCGGCGTCACCGGGTTCGAGGACGGCCTCCGGGCTGCCCTCGTTCACCGACCGGTGGGCGGCGCGGCGGAGCGTGACCGGGGCGGCCGGCGGTTCGACGTCGTACTCGCCTCCGTTCTCCGGGGGGTCCAGCAGATCGACGCTGACGAAGTCGGCGAGGGCGGGTACGCAGACGTCGGCCAGCTCCTGGGCCGTCCGGGTGACGTCGAGGGTGGTGCCGATGCGCATGCTCGCCTCGTTGACCAGCTGGAGCCGCTCGCGGGCCTGGTACTGCTCGGTGAAGTCGTGCGCGGCCACGGACACGCCGATCACACGTCCATGGGTGTCGGTGAGCGGGGCGATCCGCGCGAGCCAGTGCTGCGGCCGGTCCTCGCCGTCTGCGCGCGCGTACGTCGCCACGGCACGCGGGCGGCCGGAGGCCAGGACCTCGGCCATCTCGCGCTCCAGCTGCTCGCCGGCCCGCCGGGAGCCGATCTCGGAGACCCGCAGGCCCCGGATGCGGTCCTCCGGCAGACCGACGACCTCGCACATCGCGTCGTTGAGGCCGTACAGCCGCAGCCGTTCGTCGTAGACGGCTATGGCGCAGGGAGCCTGCGCGAGGACGGCGCGGACGAGCGGGTCCTCCAGGGTGCGGGGCTCCTGGCCTTCCAGCGGGGTGAGCACCAGCCAGCCTCCGCCCCGCTCCAGGCGATGGGCAAGCAGCCACACGGGCAGGACCCGGCCGTCGTGGTGGCGCAGGGCGAGTACTCCGTAACGGCGGTCGTCGCCGGGCTCCGGGAGCGGACCCGTGCTCCCGGGGGCCAGGAGATCCGCCGCCGGGCGGCCCTCGACCTCCTCGGGGGAATAGCCGAGGAGTCGGCGGGCGCCCTCGCTCCAGTGGATCAGGGTGCCGTTCCCGTCGATGACCGCCTGTGCGGTGGCGGCCTCGTCGAGAGGGTGGACCGGGCTCATCGTCGCCACTTTCCCTTGTGCGCACACTCACAGTGAACAAGCGCGTCGTCCGGGTTCCAGACTAGTGGCTGGGCGACTCGAGCACCCTCGAACGCGGAGGGTCCGGAAAGCCATTCGCAGCGGACGGCCCGCGCGCCGCGCCCTCGCGGCCGGTGCGGCTCGCGGGACGGAAGTGAGCGCCGGGCCGGCATCGGCCGGATCCGTGAGTCCGTATCCCTCCGTCAGAATCCGCTTATTCATGGTTGTTTGCCGTAATGCGGCGCGAATGCAAGGTCCCCTGAAATGGCCCCGGGGCCGCCGACCGAGGGCGGGAGGAGCGGGGTCGGCGGCCGGTTTCGCGTGGGAACGCCCGCCGTCCCGCGCGGGGCCTTCGAGAAGGGCCGGTCCCAGTGGACCGCGGGGTCGTGTGCGCGGGGAGCGTGCGTGAGAAGCCGGTGTGTGCGCACGGTTCACACGGGGCGCATGAAATGCCGAAAGCCGGACGGCCCCCAAGTCGTCGATCGCTTTTGACATGTTTTCAATAAGGCTGATCTGGCTCGTGCGCCTTGTTGGTGACGAGTGTGTTGTGCGAGGGTGAGCCTCCCGCGCTTGGTCAAGGGCCGGGTCTGAATCGCTGTTCGCCATTCCCGGCTGTCGACGAGCTCGAGAAGCTCCCTGAACGACGGTCGCCGCACGGCCTTCGTCCCCGGCCGTTCTCCCGGCGCTCCGTCAAAAGGTCCACACCAATCGGGACTCCTTTTCGACGGGCAAGCACGACCTGTGTGCCCCTTGCACCTCGGAAGGAACCCGCTCCCGTGCGCACCCCCCACCCGCCGCTGCCCGACCGTCCGCCCGGCGGATATTTCGGCGAGTCCGACGAGGACCTCGCCGCCGTGCTGAGAGACGGGGAGGAGGCCGACACCACCCGTCCCGTCGCCCTGCTGACAGCCCGGCACTGGCGCCCGGCGTACGACTACGCGGTGATCTGCCTCGCCACGTCCTCGCAGGTCGCCTCCATGGTCACCGAGGCCTCCTTCCGTCACGTCCTCGACGGCCTCGGGGAGGGCGAGCAGGCTCTCGCGCTGCGGCCCCGACTCCTCGTCACGGTGCGGGACACGGTCCGGACCTGGGCCGCGGACGACCGGATGTCGGAAGCCCTGCCGGCCTTGAAAAAACCCGCGGGCGGACGCGGAATGCGCGCGGCGAAGTCCATGACGGCGGAGAACCGCAAACTCGCCGAACACGCTTTCCTCGGTCTTCCGGGCGTCGCCCGATGCCTGTTGTGGCACACCGAGGTGGAGGCCGAGTCGCTGTCCGTGCCGGCCGGTCTTCTGGGCATGGAGGAGCCCATCGCGGTCGCCGCCTGGGAGCAGGCCCGCGAGCAATTCCGCCAGGCCTGTCTGCGGGCACATCTGGAATTCGCCCCGACCAGGGAATGCGGTTTCCACAACCGGCTCCTCGACGCGCCGATCCGGCGCGGCGGAGCCCTGCTGCCGGATGTACAGGAGCATCTGTCGGAGTGCTCCTACTGCCGGTACGCGGCAGCACAACTCAGCCATTTCGAGGGCGGGTTGGGGCTTCTGATCGCCGAGTCCGTGCTCGGCTGGGGCGCCCGCCGCTACTACGACTCCCGCCGGGCACGCGGGCGGCAGGGACTGCGCCCGCGCAGCGTCTCCCGGTTCCGGGGCAGGCGGCAGCGCGGCGCTGAGAGCTCCGGGAAGGACGGACGTCTCCCGGACGACGGACGCCCGGCGGGAGCCGAGCGGACCGGGAAGGACACGCGCTCCGGAGACGACGCGCGTCGCGCGGAGAGCGACGAGATCCCGGCGGGCCGTGGTCGCGCGGAGAGCGGCGAGACCCCGGCGGTCCGAGGGCGAGCCGGCACGGGCGGACGCCGTGGAGGGGAGGGGCGCGCCGAAGGCGGTGCGAACCCGGCGGGCGGCGGGCGCCGTCGTCCGCAGCCCTTGTTCGCGTCGAAGGGGCGACGGGCCGCCAGGCCGGCCGAGGTGTCCCAGCAGGCCCTGGTCACCGGGGCCGGTCTGTCGGCCGCACTGGTGGCGACCGTCCTCGCGGTCAGTCTGTGGCCGAACGAGGAGGGCGGCACCGACTCCGCCGCCGCCATCGGAGCGAGCAGCAGCCGGACGCTGTCACCGGCCCAGGGTTCTCAGGTCCCGCCCGTGATGTCCACGCCGTCCACCGAGGCCGAAGTGGCGTCCAAGGGTGAGCGGACCCGGCTGCGCAACGTGGACGCCGACCTGTGCCTCGGCCTGCGGGACGCCAGGGCCGTGGAAGGCGCCGAGGCCACGCTGGACGTGTGCTCGTCCGCCTGGACCCAGCAATGGGTGTACGAGCGGGACGGACTGCTGCGCAGCGTCGCGAGCACCGGGCTCTGCCTCGACGCACGGGCCGACGACGGTGTCCTGCTCCTCGGCCGCTGTGCCGGCGAGGACGAGAAGCGGCGCGAGGACATGCGCTACGACCTCACCGACGAGGGCGAGTTGCTGTCACGCGGGCGCGACGGACTGGCCGTCGCACCCGCGTCCACGGACCCCGGAGCCGACATCGTGGTCAAGGTCCGCGACTACTCCGACATCCAGCGCTGGCGGACCGAGCGGCCCTGAGTACGGTCGGATGGCCGCTGCCGTAAAAACCCCGTGCCCGGCGGCGGTTGTGTGGCTACGGTAGACGCGTCCAGGTGCGAAGGTACCGGTTACTTCGACTGTAAATCGGGAGACGCGGGTTCGAATCCCGCCGCCGGCTTTGACCGGTGTAGCTCAGCGGCCAAGAGCGCTGTGTACCGGTACCGAACTTGATCTCTGGACACCAGACACGGGCCGCCCGCCACGGGGGAGTTGCGGGCGGCTCTGCTGTGTCAGATCCTCCGGGCGGCGCCCTCCGGCCAGACGACATCGACAGGCAGACCGGCCGCACGGGCCTCAAGGACGGTGTCTGCCGTACCTCCGCCCTTGCCGCTCGGCGGTTCGCCGCTCCAGACGGCAACGAGATGATCCGCGCGCCCGAGGAGCGTGCGGTTCGCGTCCTCGTACGCGGCCCTGTTGGCCGTGTCATGGTCGAGGACGTTGATCTGGTCGGCGGCCGCGGTGAGCCGGTCGAAGGTCTCGGCGTGGTCGGGCTTCACCTTGCTCTCGCGGTAGTCCGCGGACGGGACGACCACAGCCAGGCTGCCCCCGAGCTCCAGGACGACCTCGGCGAAGATTGAATCGGCGCCCTTTGCGATGCACGAGAGGCCGACCAGGTCGCCGGACGCCGCGTACGGCTTCAGCAGTTCTCGCAGGGCGTCCCGCACCAGAGGCACACTGTCCTCGGTGAGATCCATGTGCCCGGTCACGGCGATCGTGGCCACTGTGTTCCCTTCAGACGGAGAGGACTTCGCGGAGTCTGGCCCGCGCTTCGCTGACCGCACTTGAGGTCGATCGACCCACTGTGTACGGGTAGAGCTGGCCGAGTTGCGTGCGGACCCGGCCCGACTGGGTGTCTGCCGCCGCGTCGACGGCCCTGTGGGTCTGCTCGACCGCCCCAGTCACGTCGCCCACCAGGAAGTGGCACTCAGCCAGCCCGATGAGGTCCAGGGCGTGACTGCGGCCTGCTTCCGAGCCGCGGGTTGTGAGAGCGTTGCGGATGCTCGCGGCGGCAGCCTCAGCGTGCTCGTGGGGGTTGTGCCGGGCCATGTCGAGGAGCCTGCCGCCGGTGACCCCGGCGAGCTCCGCCTCGTTGAAGTAGGCGATCCAGTAGGGCTCTTCGGCGCCCGGCGAATCAGCGAGGACTTCGGCTGCCTCCTGGGTCGCCCGTTCGAAGGCGGCGGTCCGGCCCATGGCTGCGTAGGCCCAAGCCTCGCGGGTGTGCAGCATGGCCCGGACGCGGGGACAGGCCGAGGCGCGTGCGCCCTTCTGCGCCAGGCGGATGAGTTCGAGAGCGTCCTGTGGCCTGTCGGTGTACAGCATTTGCCGGGCCATTCCGGCCAGCACGTTGGCACCGAAGCATGCGTCACCGCCCGCGTGCGCGGCGCGGAGCGCGAGCAGATAGTAGTTCTGGGCCTGCTTGTGAAGTCCGGAATCCCAGGCCATGGTGGCCGCGACGCCGCCGAGTTGCGCCATCACCCGGAACAGGGCCTGCTCGACAGGGGGCGCCTGGTGCTCGTCGAGGTGGCCGGCCACCTCGTTCAGCTGGCCGACGACGGCCTTTCGGCGCAGGCCGCCACCGTATCTGTGGTCCCAGGCGCGGAACGCCTGCGCCGTGGCTTCGAGTTCCTGGACCTCCCGGCGTCCGATCCTGCCGCGCCTGACGGTTGGGTCCGCGGCTGGAGGGGGTTGGAGCCAGGCTTCCAGGGAGTCGAGGAGGGTGGCGCCGGAGATGGCGGTGCCGGCGACTGTGCGCGCTGCCGTGCGGCGGTCCATCACGAGGTCACTCCTGGTCAGGTCAGCGGCCTGGTGAACGGTCGCTGAGGGGCGCCAGGATGCGCCGTCGGAAGACCGTGAGGCCGGTGGAGGCGGGTCGGGTTGAGGACGGGTCTCCCACGGGCGGTCGGCCAAGCCGACCATGCGCCCGGGGATGCGTAATCCGTCGGCGATGCGGCAGATGACGTCGAAGCTGGTGACGTGCTGCTGTCCGCTGATGATCGTGGAGACCTTGCCGGGGGTGAGCTGGCAGGCGACGGCGATCCGGTTCTGAGACAGTCCGCCCCACTTCTTGATCAGGGCGAAGGCTGCTGCGAAGTCGTGTTCTGCCAGAGCTCGCCTGACGTCATCTCGATCGAGGAGGTCAGGGTCGAGCGGGCCGGGGGTGGTGGCATCCATCGGGCCGACTTCCGGGGTGATCGTATGCGCTGCGGTGACCTTTTCCGAACCGGGAACGAGTGTATTACCGCCTCGGTAACCCCCGCCGGTCATCCCGGAGCTAACCGCGGAAGACGACTCTCGATGCATAGACATCGCACCCCGGCGACCGAGCGACCGGTCCCGGGTGCGTGGCCAACGCTCAAACCTGTGAGGGAGCGTCGACATGACAGAGAGCAGAGCGTCGGAGGACGGACGCGAAGCCTTCGCGAAGATGACGCTCAGCGTCTGCACCGTCAGCCGTACAGGAGTTGTGACCCGGCCGCGCGCCGTGGTCGTCGTGCCGTACGACTACCAGCCCGACCCGGTGGCCCTGGGGACGCTGTTCCCGGACTGCGCCTGTCCTCTCCACCGCCGGACGGGAGTCGGCCGGTGAACACCGAGACCCGACGCGGTGCCGTCGTGGACGTGGCCGGGATGCGGCAGACGATCGCCGCGCTGCTGCCGCCCTCGGAGGACCTGCCCGCCGGACTCGAAGGGCCAGCGCTGACGGAGACCTTGCGCGGGTACATGACTGGGCTGATCCCGGAGGTCGAGGAGCTGGCAGGCCGACTGCATCGTGACGACATCCCCCGCTACTGCGCGCTCGCGTGCGTCGGTGAGGCCCGGGGCAAGCTCCGGGCCCGGCCCGCGATGGGCCTCGGCGGTGACGTGGCGTACGCGCGGAAGCTGGCGCGCTCCCTTATCGCGCTGTGCGACCACTTCGAGAGTCTGACGGGCCAGGTCATGTGCGTCGCCTGCGACCGTGCGATCCGTCGTCCCGACGACGCCGTACCGCTGGACCAGGTCAGCAACTCAGGTGGCGCGATCACCGCCCGCGTGCACGCCGGCTGCGTCGACGCGCCGCGCCCCCGCCGCTAGTTCGGCCGCCCGCCCCGGCGTACGGGGCCCTATGGCGGCCGTTCGGGTCAGGGCCGCACCCACATTCGCCCGGCCCGTCGGCGTCCCGGAAGACGCCGACGGGCCGGGTCTCGCCATCAACTCGCTTCAGACAGAGGAGCAACAGTGTTCGTCCACTCCGACCGCCTCCCGGCCTCGTCGCCGGTTCCGTCCGGCAGCGTCACTCCGACCCCGTGGGGCGTACAGCGCATGGCACCGTACCCGACGATGGCGCCGGCCTACGCGCACGCCGACCTGGACCCTGCCACCCAGACCGCCCGATTCTTCGACGGCAGCGGGCGGGTCATGGAGATGCCCGGCCACGGCACCAGCACGGGGACCTCCCCGTCCACGGGGACCAGCCCCGACGGCAACGGTTCGACGCAGGACAGCGACAGCGGGAGCGACTCCGACCAGTGACCGATCCGCGTCCGGTGCTGGTCGTCACCGCCCTGTACGACCCCACCGCCGACGTGGTGATCACCGAGCTGCACGACCGAGGTGTCCCGGTCGTGCGGCTCGACTCCGGGGACTTCCCCGGGGCACTGTCGGTGGAGGCTGAGATCACCGCTCACGGCATCCAGGGGACCATCAGCACCCCGTCCCGGACCGCCGACCTCGCAGGCATCCGATCCCTGTACTACCGGCGCCCCTCCGGGTTCGCCTTCCCGCATCTCGACGAGCAAGACGCCCGGTTCGCCGTCACCCAGGCGCGGTACGGACTCGGGGGAGTGCTGGCCTCCCTGCCCGGCTGTCTGTACGTCAACCACCCGCACCGCATCGGCGACGCGGAGTTCAAGTCCGCCGGGCTGGCCGCCGCCGTCGCGGCCGGCTTCGACGTACCGCCCACGCTCATCACTTCGAGCCCCGATGCCGCCCGGGCCTTCATCAAGCGGCACACGCCGGTCATCTACAAGCCGCTCCACAATCCGGTCTACCTCGTCGACGGGGCGTCGTCCGTCGTGAAGGTCGCCGAAGTCTCGGTCGACGAGGTCGACGACGACGTGGCAGGGACGGCTCACCTGTTCCAACAGCGCGTGCCCAAGACCGGCGACGTCCGGGTGACCGTCATCGGTGACCGCGTCTTCTGCGTGCGGATCGACTCCGATCTGCTCGACTGGCGCACTGACTACAGCCACCTCACCTACACCGTCGTCCAGCCGCCACCGGGCATCGAACAGGCGCTGCACAGCTATCTGCGCCACTTCGGGCTCGTCTTCGGCGCTTTCGACTTTGCCGTCGACCGCGAGCAGCGATGGTGGTTCCTGGAGTGCAACCCGTCCGGCCAGTGGTACTGGCTGGAGTCCGAGACGGGTCTGCCGATGCGCGCAGCCCTGGCAGACCTTTTGGAGAGGACGACGTGAGCGATCAGGCACTGCTCCAGCAGCTCGTCAGCACACTGACCGCGAACGGCAGTCTGCGCACCGCGCCGTGGAAGCAAGCCGCCGCGGCGGTCCCGCGGCACGAGTTCCTGCGGGGCGGATTCTTCCGCCGGGTCAGCGGCTCTCCCTCGGCCTGGGCGCCGATCCTGGAGGACGACCCCAGGTGGCTCGACGCCTGCTACGAAGACGAGTCGCTGGTCACCCAGATCGCCGGCACCATCGTTCCGGCCGACATCTGCGGCGAGATCATGCGCTCGCCCACCAGTTCCAGCACGTTGCCCTCCCTCGTGCTCCGCATGCTCGAAGAGCTCCAAGTCGAGGACGGGATGCGCGTGCTGGAGATCGGCACGGGGACCGGTTACTCCACCGGCGTGCTCTGCCGGCGTCTCGGCGAGGACTGCGTCACGTCGGTCGAGTACGACGAGGACGTGGCTGCCCATGCGCAAACGGCCCTCGGTCGACTCGGCTTGTACCCCACACTCGTCACGGGAGACGGTCTGCTGGGCCACGTTGCGAAGTCCCCGTACGACCGGGTGATCGCGACGTGCGGGGTCCGCACCGTTCCTCAGGCATGGATCGAGCAGACGCGACCCGGCGGGCTGATCCTGGCCACTGTCGGCGGATGGCTGGCGTCCTCCAGCCTGGCCCGGCTGACGGTGCACGACGACGGGACGGCGAGCGGGTCGCTGCTCAGCGGTCAGGTCAGCTTCATGCTCGCCCGGCCGCACCTGGCACCGCCGCTCGGGCTACTGCCTGATCTCAGCGTGGGCAAAGAGCGGGAGGCCGTCCTTGGCGTCGACGTCCTGAACGACTGGACGGCCCGGTTCGTCGTCCAGGACGCCGTTCCGTACGCGCAGAGCCTGACGCTGGAGCAGAACGGGCGCCACGAGCACGTCCTGGTCGACGTCGACACCGGTGCGTGGGCTGCTGTCTACGAAGAGGGCGACCGGTGGACCGTGCGGCAGGACGGCCCGGTCGCCCTGTGGGATGCCGCGGAGGAGGCCCTCGGGCGCTGGCTCTCCGCCGGCCGTCCTCCGCTGGAGGAGTTCACCCTCAGGGTCACCCCGGACGGCCATGCCTACACCTGGTAGACCCCATTGTCGGCCCCGCTCGTCTGCTTCCCCCCGTGGCGGATGGGCGGGGTCTCGTCGTGTCGTCAGTCGACGAGGACGGAGACCCGCTGATCCAGGACTGCGGCGATCCGCAGGAGGTCGCCGTAGCGAGGGTCGCTGGTGCCGGCCTCGATGCGCTGGAGGGTGCGGCGGTCGATGCCGGTGGCTGCGGCACCTGAAAGCCTCTGGCCCGCCGGCGTCCCGGAAGACGCCGACGGACCGTACGTCCTTGAGCGGGGCGCCGATCAGGCAGGGCTCCGATCCGCCGTCGCCCGTCGCCCGTCGCCCGTCGCCCGTCGCCCGTCGCCCGGGCTACGAGACGACGTCCTGGGGCGGTTTGCCCGTCACGAAGTCCGCGGCGTTCTGGACCGCGGCCAGTGCGATCCGTACGAGGGTCTCGCGGGTGACGCCGGCGACGTGCGGGGAGAGCACCACGTTCGGCGCCTTGAGCAACCGCAGGGCCGGGGTGGGCGGTTCGGGGTCGAAGACGTCGAGGCCCGCTCCGGCGAGGGTGCCCGCGTGCAGCGCGTCCGCGAGGGCGTCCTGGTCGATCAGGGCGCCACGCGAGGTGTTGACGACGAACGCGGTCGGCTTGAGCAGCGCGAGCCGTTCGGCGTTCAGGAGATGACGGGTCGCGTCGGTGAGCGGCGCGTGCAGGCTGACGTAGTCCGACACGCGCAGCAGTTCCTCCAGTTCGACATGGCGGGCGCCGAGCCGGGCCTCCGTCTCGGCGGACGCGCGCGTGGGCCCGGCGTACACGACGCTCATGTCGAACGCGACGGCCCGCCGCGCGACCTCCTCGCCGATGTGGCCGAGTCCCACGATCCCGAGCGTCTTGCCGGACAGCTCCGTGATCGACTGCTGGAGCCGGGGCAGTGCCCAGTCCGCCTCGGTCAACGCGGTGTGGGCGGGCACCAGTTGCTTGGCCAGGGCGAGCATGAGGGCGAAGGTCTGCTCGGCCACGTTCTGCTTCTCGGCGCCGCTGGAACCGATGTTGCACACGGGTATGCCCCGCTCGCGCGCCGCGTCCAGATCGACGTAGTCGAAGCCGTGGCTCGCGCACTGGATCAGCTCCAGGTCCGGTGCGGCGGCGATGTGTCCGGCGGTCACGGGGCCGAGGCCGGTGACGACGACATGCGCCTCGCGCAGCGCGGCGGGGTCCTCGTCCGTGGTCTCCACGACGGTGACACGGACCTGCCCCGGGAAGAGGGTGGCGAGCGCCGCTCCCGCCGTACGGCCGCCGACGTGCGCGGAGACGACGGCGAGCACGTTCTTGGTGACGGTCATGCGGTCTCCTCGATGAGGTCCTCGGGGCCGAGGGAGGCGGGACGGGCGTGTCCGGACAGGGCGAGGGTGAGATCGAACTCGGCGAGCAGACAGCGGACGACGTGTTCGACGCCCGGCTGCCCGTCGAGGCCGAGACCGTAGGCGTAGGGACGTCCGACGAGCACCGCCCGTGCCCCGAGGGCGAGTGCCTTGAAGATGTCGTCGCCGGTGCGGATGCCGCTGTCGAAGAGCACGGTGAGCCGGTCGCCCACCGCCGCCGCCACGCGGGGCAGCGCGTCGGCGGCCGCGACGGACCCCGCCACCTGCCGGCCGCCGTGGTTGGAGACCACCACGCCGTCCATCCCCGCCTCGGCGGCCTGCCGGGCGTCGTCCGGGTGCAGGATGCCCTTGAGGACGATCGGCCCGTCCCAGTTCTCCCGCAGGAAGGCCAGGTCCGGCCAGGTCTTGCCGGGGTCCGCGAACATGCTCACGAAGTGCATGACGGCCGCGTTCGGGTCCTCGTGCACCGGCTTGGCCAGACCCGCCCGGAACGCCGGGTCGGAGAAGTAGTTGGCGGTGCCCACGCCGTGCAGGAACGGCAGGTACGCCTGGTCGAGGTCGCGCGGGCGCCACGCCAGCAGCGGGGTGTCGAGCGTGACGAACAGCGCGGTGAACCCGGCCGCCTTCGCCCGGTCCAGGAAGCTGCGGGTGACCTCGCGGTCCTTCGCCCAGTAGAGCTGGAACCAGCGCTCGCCGTCGCCCATGGCCTCGGCGACCTGCTCCATCGGCGTGCTGGAGGCGGAGGACAGGATGTAGGGCACGCCCTGCGCGGCGGCGGCCCGTGCGGCGGCGCACTCGGCGTCCGGATGCATGATCGACAGCACGCCGATCGGCGCGAGCGCCAGCGGCGCGGGCAACGGGCGCCCCAGCACCTCGACGGACAGGTCGCGTTCGTGGACGTCACGCAGCATGCGCGGCACGATCCGGCGCCGGGCCAGCGCCGCACGATTGGCGCGCGCCGTGCTGCCGTCGCCCGCGCTGCCCGCCACATAGCCGACCGGACCGGGGCCGAGCCGCTGCTCGGTCAGCTCCTCCAGCCGCGTCAGATCGGTGGGCAGCCGCGGCACGGCGCCCGTCATCCCGTTCAGATAGATCTCGTACTGGAAGTCGGCCCAGTGCTTCGCCATCCGTACGTCCCGCCTCTCGTCCCCAAGACCGCGCTGTACGACGATGATCCTGGCGACTGTGACAAGTCCCGTCCACCGTGGTGCGCACAACGTGCGGCTGGGATCATCACCTTGTGACAAACAAGCCGTCCGAGGACCGGGAACGCGTCCGGCAGGAAATGGTCGCCGACCCGCGTGTCGTGGAGGCGATCGTCGCGGCGGTCCACGAACAGGTCCCGGTGTACGCGGCGCTCGACGACAGCCGGCTGCCCGAGGTACGGGCCATCGCGGCCTGGGGCCTGGAGCGGCTGCTCCACCTGTGGGCCACCGACGGCACGCTGGGACCGGCCGATCTCCGGCGTTTCCGGGGCATCGCCTCGGCCCGCGCGGCGGACGGGCGCCCGGTGCAGGCGGTGCTGCGCGCCTACCGGGTCGCGGGCACCGTCCTCACGGACGAGGTCGCCGCCCGCGCGCCCCGGCTCGCCGCCGCCGACGCCTTCGCGCTCGCCCGCATGCTGCTCGCCACCCTGGACACGCTCTCCGAGGAGATGGCCACCGCCTACGCCGCCACCAGCGAGGACCTGGCCGGCGACCGGAGCCGGGCGCTGCGGCTGCTGTTCGACGACCTCATCGCCGGACGGCACGCCTCGGTGGGCGCGCTCTCCGACCGCTCCGCCAGACTGGGCATCCAGCTCCCGGATCCGTACTGCCTGCTGGCGGCGGAGCCGGCCGCCGCGGACCGGCCGGATCTCGCCCACGAGACGGCGACGGCCCTGCTGGACGCGCTGGCCCCTCCCGGGGGCGAGGTGACGTCCCTGGCGACGGTACGGGGCTCACGCGCCGTCCTGCTGCTGCCGCTCGCGGCGTCCGAGCGGGTCGGGGAGGTGATGGGCGAACGGTCCTGGCGCGGGTGCGTCATCACCGGCGAGAGCCTGGACCGGATCGCCCTGGCGCACCGGCTCGCCGCCGACGCGCTCGACACCGCCCCGGCCCACGCCCATCGGTCCGGGCAGGTGCTCACCGACGCCGACGCGCAGGTGCTCGCCCTGCTCGCCGGGCGCCCGGCCGCCGCGCCCGACCACATCGCGCGCCTGGTGCTCGGGCCGCTCGCCGAGGCCGCCCGGCGGCATCTGCTGGACGCCCTCACGGCGTACATCGACTCGGGCTCGGCGAACGCCGCCGCGCGGGCCCTGCACCTTCATCCGCAGTCCCTGCGCTACCGCCTGCGCCGGGTGCACGAGCTGACCGACCGCGACCCCCGCGACCCCTGGCAGCGGCTCACCCTGGACATCGCCCGGACGATCCGCGACTGAGGCTCAGCGGCGGAGCCGGACGATTTGCGACCGAGGCTCCGGGCGGATCAGGACGGCCCTCGCCCTCACCGCGGGGTCAACCCCCGGAGCGGTGTCGCCGAGGTGCCGCCCGCCCGGTCACTCCTCGTCGCCGGGATCGTCCTCCGCCCCGGTGTCCGGGCCCTGTGAGCGGACCCGTTGCACCTGCTCCAGCGAGTCGCGCAGTTCGCCCAGCCAGTCGTCGGTGTGGCGCTGCACCAGGCGGACGCACCAGGCCAGGGCGTCACTGCGGCTGCGGGCGACCCCGGCCGCGACGAGCGTGTCGAGGACCTCGCGTTCGGGCTGGCGCAGCCGGGTCATGACGGGCGCGGCGACATGCGTGAACAGGGCGCGCTCGGTGCCGCACTCCACACCCCAGGAGACCTTCTTGCGGAAGCGGTGCTCCGCGTCACGGGCCACCTCCATGCGGTCCTCGCGGGTGCGCTCGCGGAATTCCTGGATACGGGCCCGGAGCGCCGACTCCTTCTCGGCGTCCGAGGCGCCTTCGGCGAGCCGCGGCTCGGGGATGCGGCCGACGACGGTGATCTCCTCACGGTCGGCCGTCACCTCCGTGAGGCTCTCGAAGAGATCGTCGGGCAGGCGGCCGGCGAACCAGCCGCGCAGCTTCTCGCGTTGCTCCGATGTAATCATGTAATCACGATTACTCTCTCGCGATCGAAGCGCAAGGGAAGCCGGAGAAGTCCGCCGACAGCAGAAGTCGAGGCGGCATGACGGTTCAAGTGGAATGTTTCAGGCCTATTGCTGAGCCGTGTCTTTCCGGCCAGGTGGCTGTCGGTGGTTGTCGTCGGGCGCTCAGTTCCGGGCTTCATCCGTTCGAATTCTGTAACTTCGCGCCACTGATTCAATACTCAAAGTTACTGAAACGTGTGGGGTCGATGTGTGTTTCCTGTGCGAACTCGGCAGACTCGCGCTCGCCGAACCGGCACCGACCGAGCCGGTATCGCATTCGATCGAGCGGAAGGATGCACACAATGCCGAACACCGCGCGTTGGGCAGCGACTCTCACCCTGACGGCCACCGCCGTCTGCGGCCCCCTCGTCGGGTCCGCCCACGCAGCCCCGTCCGGGCTCTACGCCCCCTCCGCCCTGGTGCTCACCACGGGCCATGGCCAGACCGCCTCCGTCGCGACGCCGGAGCGCGCGGTCACTTTGAACTGCGCCCCGACGGCCTCCGGGACCCATCCCGCCGCGGCCGACGCCTGCGCCGAACTACGGGGGGTCAAGGGTGATCTCGACGCGTTGACGCCGAGGAACGATGTCTTCTGTACCAGGCAGTACGACCCCGTGGTCGTCACGGTGGCCGGCGTCTGGCAGGGCAAGCGCGTCTCGTACGAGCACACCTTCGCCAACGAGTGCGTGAAGACCTCCTACGGGATGACGGTCTTCGCGTTCTGAGAGACCGGGATCGCGTGGCCGTCGTGGACATGGACCGGTATCCGTAGCTGGGGAGTGCGGGCACCGTCACGAGGCGCCATGTGATTTCGCACCGAGGGCCGGTCAGACGGAGTGGGGCCGTCGACCGGCCTTCGGCATGTCCGCGTGCGCCACCGCGTCACCACGGTACGGGCGTATCTCCCTGGAGGGCGCGAGGGTGCGTGGGTGCGAGGGTGCCGCGGCGGACGCCGGCCGTTCCCGCGCCCGTGCCGTACGCCCGTACCACGCCGGGGCGGTCCGTGCGCCCAACGGCCCATGCCCGTCACCGTTCCGGGTCACCCGGGATGCCGGCACGGCCGAGGCGGCGTAGCGGTGGAGCATGGGTGCACTCCTCGAATGGGACCAGCGGCTGTTCACGCGGGTGGCCACCGCGCGGGTGCCCGGGGCCGATCCGGCGCTGCGGCGGCTCAGCCACGCCGCCAACCACGGCCGCCTGTGGCTCGGCACGGCCGCCGGGATCGGCCTCGCCGGCGGGCCGGCCGGGCGCCGGGCGGCGCTGCGGGGCCTCGGCTCGCTGGCGCTGGCCTCGTTCACCGTCAACACGCTGGTGAAGTGGAGCGCCCGCCGCCCCCGCCCTCTGCTGGAGGGCGTCCCCGCGATCCGGCACCTGACCCGTCAGCCGCACACCACGTCCTTCCCCTCGGGGCACTCCGCCTCCGCCGCGGCCTTCGCCACCGCCGTCGCCCTGGAGTCCACGCGCTACGGCCTCCTGGTCGCGCCCGTGGCCGCAGCCGTCGCCTTCTCGCGTGTCTACGTAGGGGTCCACTACCCGGGAGACGTCCTCGCCGGCGTGGCCATCGGCGCGGGCGCGGCCGCCCTCACCTGCCGCTGGTGGCCGCCGCGCCCCGTCGTACCGGAGCGGGAACGGCCCGCCGCGCGGGCGCCCGCCCTGCCTCTGGGCAAGGGACTGGTCGTCATCGTCGACGACCAGGCCGGTGCCGGAGCGCCGCCGCCGCACGCCCGGCGGCTGCGCGCCCTGCTGCCCGGGGCCGAGGTGATCGAGCGAGGCCCCGGCGACGACCTCGCGGAGCTGCTCGCCGCGGCGGCCGACCGGGCGGCGGAGATCGGCGGCGCGCTCGGTGTCTGCGGGGGCGACGCCGTGGCGGGCGTCGCCGCCCGCGCGGCGGCCGAACGGGGGCTGGCGCTGGCCGTGTTCCCCGGTGGCACCGCCAACCGCTTCGCGCTGGACGTGGGTGTCCGGGACCTCGAGGACACCGCCGGCGCGGTGGCCCGTGGCGAGGGGGTGTCGGTGGACATCGGCGTCGCCCGCTCGGGGGCGGGAGAGGACACCTGGTTCCTCAACGAGTTCAGCATCGGCCCGTACCCCGAACTCGCGCGGCTGCGCGAGCGGTTGGAGCGCCGCCGGCCCACCGCGCCGACGACGGCGCTCGCCCTGGCCCGGGTGCTCGGCGCCGCCCGCCCGGTCGAACTGAACGTCAACGGCCGGCCCCGTCGCCTGTGGCTGCTCCTCGCGGGCAACGGCCGCTTCGTGCCGGAGGGACTCGTCCCCGCCTTCCGGCCGCGCCTGGACGACGATCTGCTCGATGTGCGCCTGGTCGACGCGGGACGCCGTCTCGCCCGCACCCGCACCGTCGCCGCCGCGGCCCTCGGGACCCTGGAGCACTCACGGGTCTACGAAGCCGAGCGGGTTCCCTGGCTGGAGCTGGACGGTATCGCCGGAGCGGACATCCTGGCCTTCGACGGTGAACCGCTTTCCGGCGCCACCGGGTTGAGGCTGGAGAAGGAGTACCGGGCCCTGGTCGTGTACCGGCCCGTCCGGGGGAGGGCGAGCCGGTCCGGGAGACACGCGGGGCCGCCGCGCCGGCCCGCCGTCGGCGACGGGTGAGGGGCCGCCGGCCCGCCGTCGGCGACGGGTGAGGGGCCGCCGTCTCCCCGCCGACGGCGGCCCCTCGGCCTGAGGAGTGACCGGGCCGGCACCCAGTCACACGTGGACGACGGGTGCAGACTGTGGAACGAGAGCCTGGACGCCCTCGGCCGCCGCCTGGACGACGTGGCGGGAGGGCCGTCGGACCAGCGAGAAGAGCCGTTCCCGCCCGGCCGACGGCAACCGAACGGCGTGGCACCCCCACAGGAAGCTTCCTCACCGAAGGACTGAGACACCATGTCCGCCGAAGCCACCGCACGCACCGGGACGTACCTCACCCTGGACGACGGCCGCCCTGCCGTCCGCTTCAGCCGCACCTATGACCACCCCGTCGACCGCGTCTGGCGGTTCGTGACCGACGCCGACGAACTGGCCGCGTGGTTCCCCTCCCGCGCCGAGATGGAACTGCGCCCCGGCGGCACGATCACCTTCAGCGGCGATCCGAACATGCCCGGGTCGACCGGCCGCGTCCTCGCCGTCGACCCGCCCCGTCACCTCTCCTTCGAGTGGGGCGGTGACGAACTGCGCTTCGGCCTCGAAGCCCTCGACGGCGGGCGCACCCGCTTCACGCTCACCGACGTGCTCGCCGAGCGGGACACGGCCGCCCGCAACGGAGCCGGCTGGGAGGTGTGCCTCGCCGCCCTCGACCGGGTGGCGCGCGGTGAACCGACCGAGGGCCCGCACGCCGGCGGGGTTCCGGCCTGGAAGGAGATCTACGAGGACTACGTCGAGGCGGGTGTCCCCTCCGGCGCCCCGGTGCCGGGGGCGGACTGACCGCTCAGGCCAGCTGCCGCCGCACCAGCTCGTGCAGCCGTCCGCCCGTGTCCGCCAGCAACTGCGCGGGCGGGCCCTGCTGGGCGACCCGGCCGTTCTCCATCACGATGACACGGTCCGCGTCCAGCACCGTCGACAGCCGGTGCGCGATCACCACCCGGGTCGCGTTGAGCGCCTTGGTGCTCTCGATCACCGTGCGCTGCGTCGCGTTGTCCAGCGCGCTGGTCGCCTCGTCGAAGTAGAGGATGCGAGGCCGCCGTATCAACGCCTGCGCGATCATGAGGCGTTGGCGCTGACCGCCCGAGATCGCGCCGCTGCCCGAGACGAGCGTGTGCAGCCCCATCGGCATCCGCGCGATGTCCTCGGCCAGGCCCGCCATCTCCGCCGCCTCCATCGCCTCCTCCGGCGTGTACGGCTCGGTGCCGCAGATGCAGTCCAGGATCGACCCGGTGAAGGGCTGCGCGTGCTGGAGCACGACACCGCACTGACGTCGTACGGCGGACTGGTCGAGGGCCCCCAGATCCTGGCCGTCGTACAGCACACTGCCCGACACCGGCCGGTCGAAGCCGATCAGCAGCCGCAGCAGAGTGGACTTGCCGCAGCCGCTCGGGCCGACGATCGCCACGAACTCGCCCGGCCGGACGGAGAACGACACGTCGTCCAGGACGAGCGGACCGTCGTCGGCGTACCGGAACGACAGCCGCCGCGCCTCGACCGAACCGGACAGCACACCGGGACGCGTGCTCGCCCCGCGCACCTCGGGCGTCGCGTCGAGCACCGGCCTGATCTCCTCGAACATCGGCAGCGCGGCCGCCGCGGAGACCAGCGCGCCGGTGATCTGGGTGACCGACGTCAGCAGCATCGTCACCGACGTGTTGAAGGTGAGGAAGGCCGCGGCCGACAGCGAGCCCCGCGCCGGGCCCGCCAGGAGCATGAACATCAGCAGGGAGCACAACGGCAGATACACCGCGCCCATCACCGTCGTCAGGTTCTTGACGCGGCCGACCCGCTGCTGGAGTTCACGGCTGCGCGCGAACTCGCCCGCCCAGGTCGCGTACGCGTAGTTCTCGGCCCCCGCGACCCGCAGCTTGGGCAGCCCGCGCAGGGTCTGGAACGCCTGGTTGTTGAGCTTGTTGCCCAGGACCACCAGCCGTCGCTGCCCGCGCACCTGCCACAGACCGAGACCCAGGAACACGGCCGCGACGACCACGAGCATGCCGATCGCGGCCAGCGCCATCGGCACGCTGTACCAGAGCAGCAGACCCAGGTTCATCGCGCCGACCGTGCCCGCCTGCGCGAGCGTGGGGCCCACACCGGCGAGCAGACGGCGGATCGCGCTCACGCCCAGCGCGGCACTCGCGAGCTCACCGGTCGAGCGGGCCGCGAAGAACGACGTGGGCAGCCTCAACAGCCGGTCCCACACGGCTGGTTGGAGACTCGCCTCGATCCGGCCCTCCATCCGCAGCAGCGTGAGGTTCTGCAACAGCGTGAACGCCGCCGAGACGACGCTCGTGACCATCAGCGCGAGACAGACCTGCACGATCAGGCCGTGCTCGGCCCTCGGGACGTACTCGCCGAGCACCCGGCCGGTCGCGATCGGCACCAGCGCGCCGATCGCCACGGTCACCAGAGCGCTGATCGCGAGGTTGCGCAGATCCCCGCCCGTGCCCGCCAGACAGAACCGCAGCAGCCGCAGCGGGCCGAGCCCGTGCTCGGGCAGCGGGCGGTAGAACATCACGGCCCGCGGCTCGAACTCCGAGGCGTTGGCCTTCTCGACCGGCGTCTCCCGCCCGGACGACGGCTGCACGGCGACATAGCCGCCGCGCCGCCACAGCAGCGCGACCGGCGCACCGGACACCGCCCGGCTGCCGACCAGGGGGCCGATGTCGTCACGCCACCAGCGCCCGTCCAGCCGCACGGAACGGGCGCGGAGCCGTGAGGCGAGCGCGATCCGTTCGACGGGGTCGAGCCGTTCGCTCTCCGCGCCGCCGCCCGTCCGCGCGGCCAGGGTGATCCCGGCTGCGCGGGCGACCAGTTCGCAGGCCGCGTAGGTGGCGTCCGCCTCGGCCGCGGTCGGGCGCTTCGCCGACGCTCTGCCGATCGAGGCGAGCAGCGCCCGGTCGGCCCGGTCACGGACGTCCTCACCGGCCTTGATGCCCGCCGCCGCACGGTCCTCGTGACCGGCCTCCAGCTCCTCGATCCAGCGGTCGAGCGTGGACAGCAGCCGGTACTGCTGGTCGACCATGCCCTGCCAGACACCGGAGTCCATCAGCAGATCGGCCGCCGCCTCGGCCCCGTACAGCGAGCCGTACTGCACGCTCCCCGGCGGGACCCGCATCCAGAACACGTCGTCGTCGGTGGGAGCGGCGGTGTACTCCCCGGCCGTCGACGCCTGGAAGAGGATGGAGAGACCGCGTCCCACGCCGAGCGCGAGGGCGTGCTCCAGCGGGCTCGACGCCGGGGGCACGAACTGCGGGTTGCCGTACGCGTCGTACGACCAGGTAGCCGTGTCGGCCGGCCGGTGCAGCTCGCGCAACCCGATCCGGCGCAGCTCGCAGCCGCGCAACGGCCGTCCCACCAGGGTGTGCTGAGGGCCCGTCACCGGACCGAGCAGCAGGGAGCCCGCTTCGAGCCGGCCGAGGTGATGCCAGTGACCCTGCTGCGCCGCGTCGACCGCGAACAGGTCCATGGCTCCCGCGGCCACCAGCCACAGGACCTGCGGACCCTCCAGATCGAGACGGCTCACTCCCGCGCAGCCGACATGGGTGCCCATGCCGCCGAGCGCGCCGAGCACCATGTCCTGCTCGTGGACGCCTTCGTGGACCGTGCTCATCTCAACGCTCCCTGACCAGACCGGCGTAAGGGCCTTCGGCCGCCACCAGTGCCTCGTGCCGCCCGCGTTCCACGATCGAGCCGTGTTCGAGCACGACGATCTCGTCGCTGTCCCGTACGGTGCTGAGGCGGTGGGCGATCACCACGCAGGCGCAGCCGCGCCGGCGCAGGTTGTCCATGACGGTCTGCTCCGTCTCCGCGTCCAGGGCGCTGGTCACCTCGTCGAGTACGAGGATGCTGGGCCTGCGCACCAACGCCCGCGCGATCTCCAGGCGTTGCCGCTGACCGCCGGAGAAGTTCCGCCCGTCCTGCTCGACGCGGCTGTGGATCCCGCCGGGACGGCGGGTGACGACGTCGTACAGCGCCGCGTCCTTCAGAGCCGCGGCCACGGCGTCGTCGGGGATCGACGGGTCCCACAGCGCCACGTTGTCGCGGACCGTCCCCTCGAAGAGGAACACGTCCTGGTCGACGAAGGACACGGACGACGCGAGCGCTTGGCGCGGGATGTCCTCCAGGCGCCGGCCGTCGATGCGGATCGTGCCCTCCCACGGCGTGTACAGGCCCGAGATGAGCCGGGACACCGTCGACTTGCCGCTGCCCGAGCCGCCGACCAGGGCGACCTGCTGACCCGGCCCGACCGTCAGCGAGAATCCGGTGAGCAGCGGTTCGTCGAGCGGGCTGTAGCCGAACGTGATGTTCTCCAGCTCCACATGGCCCCGCAGACGCCGGGTGGACCCGCCGGTGTCCGGGCGGGCGTAGAGCGGATCGGCGCGGAAGTCCTCCACGTCCTTGAGCCGGGCCACGTCGGCCGCGAAGTCCTGGATCCGGCCGGCGACACCGTTGAGCCGGGTGATCGGCGCGGTGAACCGGGTGACCAGCGCCTGGAAGGCGACCAGCAGACCCACGGAGACATGTCCCTCGACCGCCCGCAGGCCGCCGATCCACAGGATCAGCGCGCTGTTGATCATCGCCAGCGTCGGGGCGACCACCCCCAGCCAGGCGCTCGGCACACCGAGGCGCTGCTGCTCCTCCAGCGTGGTGGCGTGCTGTCCCGCCCACTTGCGGAAGTAGCCGTCCTCGCCGCCGGTGGCCTTCATCGTCTCGATCAACTGGAGCCCGGTGTAAGAGGTGTTGGTCAGCCGGGCGGTGTCGGCGCGGAGCTTGGCGGTGCGGGTCGCGCGCAGCCGGATCACCACTCGCATCGCCACCACGTTGAGCAGCGCGACACCGATGCCGACAGCCGTCAGCTGCGGGTCGTAGGTGTAGAGCAGCACGGCGTACAGGACGACGACGACCGCGTCCACACCCGCCGCGGCGAGATCGCGCGCGAGGGTCTCGGCCACCGCGTCGTTCGACTGGAGCCGCTGCACCAGATCGGCCGGGCTGCGCTGGGAGAAGAAGGTGACCGGCAGCCGCAGCAGATGACGCAGGAACCGTGCGCTGGAGAGCGTCGAGGAGATGATGCGGCCACGCAGCAGATTCGCCTGCTGCAGCCAGGTCAGCACCACCGTCAGCAGCACCGAGACACCCATCGCCGCGAACAGCACCCCGAGCAGCGAACTCTGACCGCCGATCAGATACTGGTCGATGAACGTCCGGCTGAGCGCGGGCACGGCCGCGCCGACCGCCACCAGCAGCAGACTCGCCAGCACCGCGGCGGGCATCGTGCCCGAAGTGCCGCGCAGCCGGGCCGGCATGGCACCCAGCACCCCCGGCCTGCGGCCGCCCCTGCGGAACCCGGGGCCCGGCTCCATGACCAGGACGACTCCGGTGAAGCTGGTGTCGAAGTCCTCCATCGGCACGAAACGACGGCCCTTGCCCGGGTCGTTGATGTGCACGCCCCGGCGTCCGAGACGGCGCCCCATGCCGTTGTAGACGACATAGTGGTTGAACTCCCAGAACAGGATCGCGGGCCCCCGCACCTCGGCGAGAGCGGCCGTGTCCATCTGCATGCCCTTGGCCGTCAGACCGTAACCGCGTGCCGCCTTCAGCAGGTTGCTCGCGCGCGAACCGTCCCGCGAGACACCGCAGGCGATACGCAGCTCTTCGAGCGGGACGTGCCGGCCGTGGTGGCCGAGCACCATGGCCAGGGACGCCGCACCGCACTCCACGGCCTCCATCTGGAGGACGGTGGGGGTGCGGACGCTCCTGACCCGGGTCCTGGGCACGCTGCGCCGGGGCGGGGCGGCGCGCCGCCTGCCGCGGGTGTCCGGTGCGGCGCTCACGGCAGGAGCCAGTCGACGGGGCGCTGACCGGCCAGCCGTACCGAGGCCGTGGCCAGGGTCATGGAAGTGAGCGCGTAGGGCGGCCCGTCCGCGGACGACCACTTCAGGCCGCTGCGGGTGGCGGACGACCGGTCGAGGCGGACCAGCACGGCGACCGGCCTGCCCTTCTCACTGAACTGCTCGCCCAGTTGGGCGTCGCCCAGGTAGGCGGCGATCTGCTGCCTGGTCTGCGCGCTGCGGCCCACCGCCTTCACATGGCCGCGCAGCACTCCGTACCGCTGGGCGGGCACCGACTGGACGGTGAGGTCGACGGCGGCGTCGGCGGGAACGGCGGCCGCGCTCGCGGCGGAGACGTACACCGTCGCGTACAGGGGGTCGTCGGCGTGGGCGGCCTTCTCCACGGCGGCGACGTTCGCGCCGGTCGAGATGATCGCGCCGATGGCGGCGGCCAGGGCGGTGACACGGCCCGAGGCGACCGTACGGACGACGGCCGTCTCCCCCTGCGCCGTACGCACCTTCAGTACGGGGGCGTTCGCGGGGAGCCGTTCACCCTCCTTCGCGAGGACCGCCGTGACCTGCCCGGCGACCGGGCTCTGCAGGATGTAACTGCCCTGCGCGTGGGTGAGGACGGCGGGCGCTGCGACGGTGGAGGTGACGGTGCCGGTCACGGCCCAGACGGAGGCCGCGGCCATGGCGAGGACCGTCACGGACAGGGCGAGCCGGCCCTGGGGGCGGGCGAAGCGCACCGGAAGGTCGAGCTCTTCGGGGGAGCGCAGCTTGGCGAGGGCCTGTTGGCGGAACTGCACGGGACTCTTCTCACCTGTTCGAGAGGCTCACGGCATCCGAGAGTCCCGGAACCGGTGGGGCGGTTCCGGGACTCGGCGGCGTGAAACGCGATCAGAGACCGGCGACCAGGCCGGTGACCGGGGCGGTGTTCAGGCCGGTCACACCCTCGACGGTGCCGATGGCCGTGCCGACGATGCCGGAAACCGGGGCAACGCCGTCCACCAGGCCGGTGACGGTGCCGACGGCGTTCAGCGCGAGGCCACCGGAGACGTTGTCGAGGTCGGCGTCGGAGATCTCGGCGGTCTCGACACGGGGGGTGGAGTTCATGATGGAACTTCCCTTCATATGGATATTCACAAGGGGGAGAGCGGCCCCCTCTGGGGGACAGACGACGGCCGCCACCGCAGGGGTGCGGCTCCCGTTGCCGGGAGCTGTGCTGCGACCTCCGCGGTGCAACGGATCAAAGCACGGCCGCGGGGCGCGCTTCCAATCAACCAGGGCTCTCACCTGGGAACTTGTGCTCCATGGGCGGTGAACCGTGCACGGGTGCACACGCCTCTGCGGCCACTTCTTCACATGCTGCGCGGCATCGATCCACACTGACCCTTGCCACTCCCGCGCGGAATCGGACAGTCCCGGCCCATCGGCGCGCGGGGGGGCGCGCGACTGTGCAGATCCCCGGTCCGCGGTGACCTCGGTGAGCATGGGCTGTGCAGATTCCCTGAACCCGGGATTCCGCCGCCGCTCGTCGACGGAACGTCGTCGACCGGTCACTTTCCGTGCCGCCCTGGATGCGGCTGTCCTCCTCGGCGGCGCTGTCCGCTCTCTCCGGTTCCCCCGGCCTCGGCGGTCCCGCCTGTGCCGGTCCTGCCCGTCCCGCCGTCCTTCCAGTAGAGGAAATGCCCTGGTTGTCTCCGCAATCGACACCTTTGGCGAAGTCAACTCCCGCAATTTGCAATGGCAGTTGAACGCCCCGGGTGACACACGCGTATCAACGGGCAAGCAGGCGCCCCCTAGTCAGCTGCCGGACGCGGCATCGACCCCGTCCCCAGGAGGTCAAGAGTTGAGTCACAAACGGATACCCAAGCGCAAGGCCGCCATCGCGGTTGGCGGCGTCGCGGCGCTCGGAGCAGCGGCTCTGCTGCTGCCCAACGCCAACGCGTCGCAGTCGAACGGGGATGCCGCCACTCCCAGAACCTTCGCGGCGAACGACGTCTCGGACGTCGCGTCCATGCTGGCCTCCCAACTGGGTGACACGTTCGCCGGCTCGTACTACGACGCGCAGCAGAAGCAGCTCGTCATCAATGTCGTCGGTAACAACAGCAACGTCGTCAACCAGATCGAGAAGGCCGGCGCGGTGGCCCACCAGGTGCAGAACAGCACCGCCGCGCTGCAGACCGCCGCCAAGACCCTCAAGGCCGACGCGACGATCCCGGGCACGGCGTGGTCCGTCGACCCGAAGACCAACGAGATCCGGGTGACCGCGGACTCCACCGTCACGGGCGACAAGTGGAACACGGTCGAGTCGACCGTCAAGGGCCTCGGTTCCGGCGTCGCGACCCTCTCGAAGTCCGCGGGAACCCTGAAGACCTTCGTCGACGGCGGTGACGCCATCTTCGGCGGCAACGCGCGCTGTTCGCTGGGCTTCAACGTCACCGCGGGCGACGGAACCCCCGCCTTCCTCACCGCGGGCCACTGCGGTGTCGCCGCCGCCGAGTGGTCGGACGCGGCGAACGGTGCGCCCATCGCCACCGTCGACCAGGCCACCTTCCCCGGAGACGGCGACTTCTCCCTCGTCAAGTACGACGACCCGGCCACGCAGGCGAACAGCGCCGTCAACGTCGGCAACGGGCAGAGCGTCCAGATCAGCCAGGCCGTCGAGGCCGCCGTGGGCCAGCAGGTCTTCCGGATGGGCAGCACCACGGGTCTGCACGACGGCAACGTGACCGGTCTCAACGCCACCGTGAACTACCCGGAGGGCACCGTCACGGGCCTCATCCAGACCGATGTGTGCGCCGAGCCGGGCGACAGCGGCGGTTCCCTGTTCACCCAGGACGGCGGCGCGGTCGGCCTGACCTCCGGCGGCAGCGGTGACTGCACGGCCGGCGGCGAGACCTTCTTCCAGCCCGTCACCACCGCCCTGGCGGCGACCGGCGCGACACTGGGCGCCGGTGACGCGGGTGCGGGTGCGGGCGACGCGGGTGCCGGTGACGCCGGTGCCGGCGCGGTGGACCCGAGCGCGAGCGCGGCGGATCCGGGTGCAGCTGACGCGGGCGCCGGCGGTGACGCCGTGGACCCGAGTGCGAGTGCGGTGGACCCGGGTGCAGCTGACGCGGGTGCCGGTGGCGCGGTGGACCCGAGCGCGAGCGCCAGTGACGCGGCGGGCGCGGGTACCGGCCAGAACGGGACGCACCACCGGTCCCGCAAGCACCACTAGTCCGGTACCGCCACCCCAGTAGTCGGCCGCCGGTGACGGATCGGGCCTCGTGTCCGCCCCCGAAGCCGGTGAGTCCGGCGATCAAGAACCACTGACCGGCCAACGGAACAGGGAATTCCGGTCGACAGTGGACAGGTCCGGCCCTCCGGCGGGAGGGTCGGACCGCTCCTCATACGGCGCCGTTCCCACCATGCGGCCGTACCCGCAGCAGAAGCAGGGCGACGTCGTCGGGCCGCTCCTGCGTGCTCTCCTCGCCCTGCTGGAGCAGAGTGTCGGCCAGCTCGTCCAGGGGCTGGTGCCCGCTCGCGGCGAGCCGTCGCGCGAGGTCGGCGAGCGCGTCCTCGATGTCGACACCGGGGGATTCGATCAGACCGTCGGTGTACAGGGCGAGCACCGATCCCGGGACGAGCGGCACCGCGGTCGTCGGATAGACGGCGTGGGGGTCGATCCCCAGCAGCGGCCCGCCGGCCAGGTCGAGCACCTTCACCTTGCCGTCCGGCCGGAGCAGCAGCGGCGGCGGATGCCCCGCCCTGGCCATCACGGCGACCCCGCGCGCCGGGTCCAGGCGCAGATACAGACAACTGGCGAACAGCTCGGCGCCCAGGTCGATGAGCAGCCGGTTGGTGCTCCCCATCACCTCCTCCGGCGCCTGGCCGACCGCCGTGTACGCGCGGACCGCGGTACGGATCTGCCCCATCAGCCCCGCCGCCGTCACGTTGTGCCCCTGCACGTCCCCGATCACCGCCGCCGCCCGGCCGTGCGAGGACACCAGGTCGTAGAAGTCCCCGCCGATGTCCATGCCCTGGGTCGCCGGCAGATAGCGTGCCGCCGCCTCGACCGAGGCCAGCGGCGGGAGCGAGGACGGCAGCAGCGCGGCCTGAAGGCCCTGTGCGAGCTGGAGTTTCGCGTCGTAGAGCAGGGCACGCTCCAGCGCTTGGGCGATGAGACCGCTCAGACTGGTCAGCACCGCCCGCTCGTCGGGCGCGAAGTGGTGGGACTGCGCGTACCCGAGGACGCAGGTGCCCACCGGCCGTCCGGAGGCCACCAGCGGCAGATACGCCCACGCGCCCATGCCGTCGGGCGTGGCGTTCCGCGACGGATACAGCCGCTCCAGCTGCTCGCGCGAGTCGAAGAACGCGGGCACACCGGTGTTCAGCGCCTGGGTGCCCGGGGTCTGCTCGCTCAGCGGCAGCCCGTTGAAGCGCTCCACGATGTGCGCGTCCGGATAACCGCGATGCCCGAGGACGTGCATGCGCCCCGCCCGGCTGGCGAGGACGACCAGGGACTGGCTGCCGACGGCCGGCGAGATCTCGTCCGCCACCAGCTGCACCACGTCCTGCACGCCCGCCGCCTCCGTCAGCGCGCTCGCCAGGCTCAGCACATGGGAGATCGTCACCAGGCGGGGGCTGCCGTCGCGCCGCTGCGGGCCCGCCCGCGTCATCTCGGACACCGGGCGGGCCCGCGAGATCCGCACGCTCAGCCCGCTCGTACTCGGATACAGGCGGAAGGAGAGCCAGTCGCCCGGCGGACGCAGGGCGACGAAGGAGGTCACGTGCTGGCTGATCAGCGCCGCCCGGTAGCGGTCCTCGTAGACGGGGTCGTTCAGCCAGGGCACGGCCGCCCACAGCTGGGTGCCCAGGAGACGGCTGACGGGCACCCCGAGCAGCTCGGCCGTCGCCGCGTTGGCGAAGCCGACCCGCCCGTGCAGATCCAGCGAGCACAGCCCGTACGGCAGCCGCCCCACCATCCGCGTGGCCTCCACCGAACCGAGCGTGCCGCCGGGCGCCTCCGCCGACGGCGTGAGCAGGTCCGGCTCGGGGTGCAGCGGCCGGTTCTCCGCGGCGGCACGCTCCAGACGCAGCGCGAGCCGGTGGCAGGCCGCGGTGAGGCGATCACGCTCCCGGTCGGAGAGGTCCGGCGGATGCGAGCCGGGCCAGGTCACGTAGACGGCGCCGTACACCGTGGCGGGCGTCGCCACCGGAAGCGCGACGAGAGCGAAGGGATACGGGAGCACCACCGCGATCCGGGGGTACCTGCGGGCCATCTCGTGCTCGCCGCCCACCCAGATCAGCCGCCGCTCCCGTACCGCCTCGGCGACCGGGATCGGCGCGTTCAGCCCCACGCGTTCCCACGGCGCGGCGAAGGCCCGTGGCAGCCCGGCGGACACCGCCATCTCCAGCACCGGCTCGTGGGAGGACAGTAGATAGAGGGCTCCCGAGTGGGCGTCCACGTCGTCCAGCATCGCGGCCAGCGTCAGCGACAGCAGCGGACGTCCCACCGGGGCCGGCCGGCCCGCCGGCGCCTGCGCGGCCTCCTGCCCGTCGGACACGGCGACCACCTCCTCGCGGGGCCGTCCACGACTCCGCACCTCCAGGGGACAAGGCTCCTCCCTGGAGGTCGATCCCGCACGGCGAGCCGGCCCGCCCCCGCGGCCCGGCGAGCCGCTGTCCCGCCCGGCCGGGACGCGAACCGTCACCTTCGTCATGAGAGCACGGTGCGAACGACATGAACCACGACGGATCCGCTTTCGTCGGATCGGCCGTCCCGTATGGGCTCCGCCGCAGGCCCGGCGCGTTCGGAACGGTCACAGGGGCTGCGCCCGAGCCCGGGAAGCGCTGTAATGACGGCGTGGTCAGTGAGGGTGCTGCGGAACGCGGAACGAGAAGGTCGCGTGCCGAACTTGCCCTGAAGACGCTCACCGCGGATCTCGACCCACGCGAACGGCTGCACCGCCTGCTGGAACAGGCACTCGTCTTCACCGGTGCGACCGTGGCCGCCGTGTACTCACCGAGTGTGAGCGGCGGTGAACTGCAGCTGGCCGAGTCCGCGGGGGTGCCCAGGACGCTGTACGGGCTCCGCGACAGCTACCCCCTGTCCGGCGGCTCCCCGGCCGCCGAGGCCCTGCGCTCGGGACTGCCGTGCTGGCTCGGACCCGAGGAGCTCGGGCGCTGCGCCGACGCCCGGCGACTGGCCTCCCAGGACTTCTCACTGGCCGTGCTGCCCCTGGGGGACAACGGCTGCCTGGTCGCCGCCAGTGAGAGCCCCGACGGCTTCGGCCCCGAGGACCGGGCCTGCCTCGGGCTGCTCGCCGATGCCGTGGTCTGCCCGCCCGCGCCGCCGCCGGACAACGCGGCGGACCTGCCCGCCAACGCGTTCAGCCTCGCCATGGACACCGGGCACGTCGAGGTCGACCGCGAGGTGCTCGACCTGTTCGGACTGTCCCCCACCACCTTCGACGGCAAGGTCGAGACCCTGCTGTCCATGGCCGTGCCGGAGGACCTCCCGGCCCTGATGTCCGCGGTCGAACCGGACCACATGTCGATCGGTGAACGCGAGCTGGAGTTCCGCATCCACCAGCCGTCCGGCGGACACAAGTGGCTGCGGCTGCGCGCCCGGCTGCTGCCCTCCGCCGAGGGCCGCCCCGCACGGCTCGTGGGCATCGTCTCCGACGCCTCCAAGCTGCGTTCCGGCCTGAGCGACGTGGGCCGCGTCCAGCGTCTCGCGGCCGCGCTGGCCACCGCCGGCACCGTCCGCGATGTCGGCCAGGCCGTCGTCGCCGCCCTGCGCAAACCCCTCCAGGCCGACCGGATCGCCGTTGCCGAGCTGGAGGGCGACCGTCTCGTCGTCACGCTTCTGGACCCGCCTCAGCCGGAGTTCTGGCCGGAGCTGTGGCGCAGTGAATGGCGCTCGGAGTGGCCCGACGCGCCCGTCCGGGCCATGCCCACGCTCGCGGCGGCCCTCAACGAGGGGCGGCCCGCCATCTGGCCCGCGGGCGCGGACCTGGAATCCGCGCTCGCCGAGGTCGGCCCCGGCGGCCTCGCCGTCCTGCCGCTGCCCGCGGGCGGCCGCATGGCGGGCGCCTGCCTGATCGGCTGGGACGCCCCGCACGAGTTCGGCCCCGAGGAGCGGGCCCTGCTCACCGCGTCCGCGGGTCTCGCCGGGCAGGCCCTGGTACGCGCCCACGCCTTCGACGCCGAGCACGAACTGATCGGCATGCTCCAGCGGACCCTGCTCCCACGACGGCTGCCCCGGCTGCCCGGCGCGGTCGCCGTCGCCCGCTATCTGCCGACCACCTCCGGCCTGGACGTCGGCGGCGACTGGTACGACGTCATCCCGCTGCCCGACAACCACGTCGCCCTCGTCATTGGCGACGTCCAGGGACACAACGCCTCGGCCGCGACCCTCATGGGCCAGATGCGCACCGCCCTGCGCGCCTACGCCGTCGAGGGCCACCCGCCGGACGTGGTGGTCTCGCACGCCAACCGGCTCCTGCTCGATCTGGAGACCGACCTCTTCGCCACCTGCTGCTATGTCGACGTCGACATGGAGGAGGGGTCCGCCTGGTATGTGCGCGCCGGACACATCCCGCCCGTGCTGCGTCACCCGGACGGCCGTACCGAGGTCCCCGACTCGGAGACGGGACCGCCGCTCGGCGTCATCCGCCAGACCGACTTCCCCATGAGCCCGCTGCGGCTCCGGCCCGGCACCATCGTCGCGCTGACCACCGACGGTCTGGTCGAGTCCGTCGAGGTCGACATCGAGGACGGCCTCAAACGTCTCGCCGAGGGGCTGGCCGGCTCCGACCCCGCCCACCTCGGTCTGGTCGCCGACGAACTGCTCACGGGCGCCAACCGCAGCGACGACGTGGCCCTCCTGCTGATGCGGTACGACGGCATGGAGGTACTGCCGCTCCGCGAGAGCTGGACCGTCTGGCGGGTCCCCGAGGCGGTCCGGCACGCCCGCCGCTACACCCGGCGCGCCCTGCGGAGCTGGGGCGTCGGCAAGTACACGGACACCGCCCTGCTGATCGTCTCGGAGCTCGTCACCAACGCCCTGGTGCACACCGACGGCAAGGTCAGGCTCGACCTCACCCTCATCAACCACCGCCTGCGCATCGCGGTCGCCGACAACTCGCCCCGTACGCCGATCAAGCCCACCAGCATCGGCTGGGAGGCCACCGGAGGCCGTGGCATCCTGCTCGTCGAGGCGACGTCGGCGGCCTGGGGCACGGTGCCGGTGAGCGGCGGGAAGCAGGTCTGGAGCGAGATCTCGCTCGACTGAGGAGGTGAGGCCGTGCGTCTGCTGCTCATGTCCGACACCCACCTTCCGAAGCGGGCCAGGGAACTCCCCGCCGCGCTGCTCGCCGAACTCCCGTCGGCCGACGTCGTGATCCACGCGGGCGACTGGGTGGACACCGCCACCCTCGACCTGCTGGAGGCCCGTTCCCGGCGGGTCATCGGCGTGTACGGCAACAACGACGGCCCCGGTCTGCGGGCCCGCCTCCCCGAGACCGTCCGCGCCGAGCTCGGCGGCCTGCGCTTCGGTGTCGTCCACGAGACCGGCTCCGCGCAACAGCGCGAACAGCGCTGCGCGCGGCGTTTCCCCGACCTCGACGTGCTGGTCTTCGGCCACAGCCACATTCCCTGGGACAGCACCGCGCCCACCGGCCTGCGCCTGCTCAACCCCGGCTCACCGACCGACCGCCGCCGCGAGCCGTACTGCACGTACATGACCGCGACGGTGACTGACGACGGCCGGCTCACCGAGGTGACCCTGCACCGGCTGCCTCCGCGCAGCGGCTGATCCCGTGGCCACGGGCCACGGGCCACGGGCCACGGGCCACGGGCCACGGGCCACGGGCCACGGGCCACGGGCCACGGGCCACGGGCCGCTGGACGCGGGTCGCCCGGCGCGGCTCACCGCGGATGGATCGCCCCGCCCCTGGCTGTCAGGGGCAGCCCGCTGCCGCCCCAGCGCAGCGCGATGATCTCCGCGGCGACGGACACGGCCACCTCCTCCGGTGTACGGGCTCCGAGGTCGAGGCCGACGGGGGAGCGCAGCCGGGACAGCTCGTGCTCCGGCACGCCGGCCGCGCGCAGCCGTTCCAGGCGGTCGTCGTGGGTGCGACGGCTGCCCATCGCCCCGATGTACGCGGCCGGGCGGCGCAGCGCCTCCTCCAGCAGGGGCACGTCGAACTTGGGGTCGTGGGTCAGGACGCAGATCACCGTGCGCGCGTCGGTCGTCGTGCCGCTCAGGTAGTGGTGCGGCCAGTCCACGACGACCTCCACACCCGCCGGGAAGCGCTCGGGCGTGGCGAACACCGGACGGGCGTCGCACGCCGTGACCCGGTAGCCGAGGAAGGCTCCGATGCGGGCCACGGCGGCTGCGTAGTCGATCGCGCCGAAGACCAGCATGCGCGGAGGCGGTGCGAAGGAGTGCAGAAAAACGGTGACGGCGTCCTCGCGCCGCTCACCGTGCGGCCCGTAGTGCCGACGCCCCGTCGCCCCCTGGGCCAGCTCCCCCCGCGCG
Source organism: Streptomyces sp. NBC_00386 (assembly GCF_036063235.1). Taxonomy (NCBI): domain Bacteria; kingdom Bacillati; phylum Actinomycetota; class Actinomycetes; order Kitasatosporales; family Streptomycetaceae; genus Streptomyces; species Streptomyces sp. NBC_00386. The sequence goes on along the minus strand of NZ_CP107950.1, from coordinate 1,190,339 downwards.
TCGGCGGCGACGGCGACATCCAGCCCCCCGGACCCGAGCGACCCGACGGTCCCGGTGTCCGGGTCCGTCGGCCCGGGTGGGGCGGAGGCGGCGCCGTCCGGGCCCACCGAGCCGGGCGCGCCGTCCGGGCCGGTGGAGGTCGTTGAGCCGGGGGTCCCGCTCCCGGCCGGGGTCTCGTCAGGCCGGACGGCCAGCGTCGCCCCCCGTGGCGCCGGGCCGTCCAGCACCGTCGCCAGCGTCACCGGGCGGCCCGCCGCCACCGACTCGGCCACCGCCGCGAAGGCCGGATCGTCGGCGGCCGACACCCGCCGGACCAGCAGGGTGATCTCTCCGCCGCAGGTGAGCCCCACGGCGAAGGCGTCCTCGTCGCTGTAGCCGAACGTCTCCAGGCGGGCCTCGCCCGAGGCGATCACCTCCCGGGCCAGCTCGAAGACCGCGCCCTCGACACAGCCGCCGGACACACTGCCCACGATCTCGTCACCCGGGCCGACCGCCATGGCCGCGCCCGGATCGCGGGGCGCGCTGCGGTCGACCGCCACCACCGTGGCCAGCCCGAAGGGCGATCCGGCCGCGTACCACTCGTACAGCGCGGGGAGGATGTCACGCATCGTCCGCTCCTCTCGCCGCGGGGCCGGGCCCGCCCGGGGATCCGGTCACCTCGAAGGACCAGGATCCGGTCACCTCCAAGGATCCGCCCCGCGACGAGGTTTCGTTGAGCGTTAATGCGTTGCCGTCGCGGGTGGCCACCTGCTGCACTGACGGGAACGTGTTCACCGGGACCGATGAGGAGCAGCACATGCGCGCACCGTTCATGTCCACCCAGGAAGGAATCACTCTCATCTCAAAGGACATGACACCCGGTGCATATGCTCAACCTGGGAATCCTGGCGCACGTAGACGCCGGTAAGACGAGCCTGACCGAGCGGCTGCTGCACACGGTCGGGGTCATCGACGAGATCGGCAGCGTCGACGACGGGAGCACCCGGACCGACTTCCTCGCGCTGGAGCGGCAGCGCGGCATCACGATCAAATCCGCCGTCGTCTCCTTCGCGATCGACGACCTCACCGTCAATCTGATCGACACCCCCGGTCACCCGGACTTCATCGCCGAGGTGGAACGGGTGCTCGGCGTGCTCGACGGCGTCGTCCTCGTCGTCTCGGCCGTGGAGGGCGTACAGGCGCAGACACGCGTGCTGATGCGGACGCTCCAGCGGCTGCGCATTCCCACGCTGATCTTCGTGAACAAGATCGACCGCCGCGGGGCCCGGTACGAGGAGATCCTGGACAGGATCTCCGAACGCCTCACCCCGGCGATCGTCCCGATGGGCGAGCCCGGCGGACTCGGCACGCGGGCCGCGTACTTCGCCCCCCACCCCGCCGACCGGCTGCGGCCGCGTCTCCTCGACCCGCTGGCCGGGCACGACGAGGAACTGCTGGCCGCGTACGTCGAGGACGGCCTGTCGGACGAGCGTCTGCGCGGGGCACTGGTCCGGCAGACGGGGCAGGCCCTGGTGCACCCCGTGTTCTTCGGATCGGCCATGACGGGCGCGGGCGTCACCGAACTGATCGCCGGGATCCGGGAGCTGCTGCCCACGGCGAAGGCGGACGCGGACGGGCCGCTGTCGGGCACCGTCTTCAAGGTCGAGCGGGGAGCGGCCGGGGAGAAGATCGCGTACGCGCGGATGTTCTCGGGCACCCTGCGGACCCGTGACCGGCTGACCCTGCGCGACGGTGAGGAGGGGAAGGTCACCGCGATCAGCGTCTTCGACCAGGGCTCGGCGGTCCGTGAGGCGAGCGTGACCGCGGGGCGCATCGGCAAGCTGTGGGGGCTCGGAGCGGTCCGGATCGGCGACACCATCGGTGAACCGCCACGCTCGCCGGCGGGCGAACACCACTTCGCTCCGCCGACCCTGGAGACCGTCGTCTCGCCCGGCCGTCCGGCCGACAGGGGCGCGCTGCACACGGCGCTCACCCAACTCGCCGAACAGGACCCGCTGATCGGTCTCCGGCACGACGAACTGCGCGGGGAGATCTCCGTGTCGCTCTACGGCGAGGTCCAGAAGGAGGTCCTCCAGGCGACCCTGGCCGACGAGTTCGGCATCGACGTCCTGTTCCGCGAGACGACCCCGCTCTGTGTCGAACGGCTCCTGGGCACCGGCGCGTCGGTCGAGTTCAACAAGAAGGACCCGAACCCCTTCCTCGCGACCGTCGGACTGCGGGTCGACCCGGCACCGGTCGGATCCGGTGTGGCGTTCCGGCTGGAGGTCGAGCTCGGATCGATGCCGTACGCGTTCTTCAAAGCGGTCGAGGACACCGTCGAGGAGACGCTGGGACAGGGGCTGCACGGCTGGCAGGTCACCGACTGCGCCGTCACGATGACGCACTCGGGCTATTCACCGCGTCAGAGCCATGCCCACCAGGGATTCGACAAGAGCATGTCCAGCACGGGTGCCGACTTCAGGGGCCTGACCCCGCTGGTGCTGACGGCCGCACTGCGCGCGGCCGGGACCCAGGTGTACGAGCCGATGAACGCGTTCCGTCTGGAGGTGCCCGCGGACACGCTCGGCGCCGTGCTGCCCCTGCTGGCCCGGCAGCGGGCGGTGCCCCGGACCACCCGGATCCAGGGGTCCTCGTGTGTGCTGGAGGGGGTCCTCCCGGTGGTGCGGGCGCATGAGCTGGAGCAGCAGCTCCCGGGGCCGACACGCGGAGAGGGCGAGCTGGAATGCTCCTTCGACCACTACGCGCCCGTGGCGCGGGGCGCGATCCCGGACCGTCCCCGGACCGATCTGAACCCGCTGGACCGCAAGGAGTATCTGCTGAACCTGACGCGCAGGATCGGAGGGTGAGCGGGCCGGCCGTGCTCTCGGCCCTGTGCGCCCAGGCGGGTGAAACGAGAAACTTACTCATGAGTCAGAGGTGTTGACGGCTCCTGGTGCCGGCGGGACTGTTGTGGACATGACGAAGTTACGTGCGCGTCTGCTCGGCGTCCTCGTACTCCTCACCGGTCTCCTCACGGCGGCGGGCACCGGGCCCGCCGCCGCGGACGGACTCCCCGACTCCCTCTGGTTCGACCAGTCGGCCGCCGCCACCCTCACGGTCGTGAACGGCCGCTTCACCGACGGCCTGGGCCGCGAGGTCGTCCTGCGCGGCTACAACGTCTCCGGCGAGACCAAGCTGGAGGAGAACGGCGGACTGCCCTTCGCCTCGGTCGCCGACGCGGCGAAGTCCGCCACGGCGCTGCGCGCCCTCGGCGGCGGCAACTCCGTGCGCTTCCTGCTCTCCTGGGCGCACGCCGAACCGGTCCGCGGCCAGGTCGACAACGCCTATCTCGCTGCGGTCACCGACCAGATGCGAGCCTTCCTCGACGCGGGAATCCGTGTCTTCCCCGACTTCCACCAGGACCTCTACTCCCGCCACCTCTTCAACCAGGGAAGCTGGTACTCGGGTGACGGCGCCCCCAAGTGGGCCGTGACCGCGGGCGGTTACCCGCAGGAGTCCTGCGGCCTCTGCCTCTTCTGGGGCCAGAACATCACCCAGAACAACGCCGTCAAGGCCGCACAGTACGACTTCTGGCACAACTCCTACGGACTCCAGGACGCCTTCCTCACCACGGCCCAGGCCACCATGACGTACGTCCGGCAGCACCTCACCACGGCCGAGTTCACGGGCGTCGCCGGCTTCGACCCGTACAACGAGCCCTACGCGGGCAGTTACGACTCGGGCCAGACCAGCCGCACCTGGGAACGCGACCTGCTCTGGCCGTTCTACGGGAAGTTCCGGGCCCGCATGGACGCGGCCGGCTGGCAGGACAAGCCCGCCTTCGTGGAACCCAACCTCTTCTGGAACGCCAACATCACCTCCCAGAAGCAGGAGGGCGGACTGCTCGACGCGGGCACCCTCGGCCCGCGCTATGTGTTCAACACCCACTTCTACGACCAGAAGGCCATCTCGGGCATCCTCATGTGGGGCAAGGCGGGAGACGGCCAGTACACCGGCGACTTCGGCACCGTACGGAACCGGGCCACCGCCGCCGGGACGGCCGCCCTCGTCTCCGAGTTCGGCCACCCGCTCTCCGGAACGGTCTCGGACAAGGCCCCGACCGTCGACAAGGCGATGTACCAGGCCCTCGACTCCCGGCTCTCCGGGTCCGGCTGGTGGTCGGGAGCGGCCTCGTCCGGACCGGTCCTGTCGGGTACCCAGTGGCAGTGGGACATCTACAGCGGCCGGCACCACGAGCTGATGAACGACAACCCCGACAAGGTCCTGACCTCGGCCGACGCCTGGAACGACGAGGACCTCTCCGCCGTGCGTCTCGACGACTCGGGCACGGCCGTGCTGCGCCAGGACGCCCGGCTCCTCGACCGCCTCTATCCCGGCGCCACCGCGGGTTCCGCCCTCGCCTTCACCTACGAGGACCGCTCCCGCGACGGCTCCACCACCCTGACCTGGAACCCGGTCCCCTCGACCCTTCCGCAGGTCTCCCAGCTGGTGGGAACGGGCCAGTACGGCCTGCTCGTCTGGCGCTCCGACGGCGGGTCCGCCCCGACGGAACTCCATCTGCCGGCCTCGTTCCCCTCCTCGGCCACGACGGTGGTGTCCGATCTCGGAGCGCTGGTCTCCCCGCCCGCCTACACCTCGGCCACGCCCGTCGCCGTGGCTCCCGAGCCGGGCGGCACCGGTAGTCGCCGTCTCCTGCTCACCGCGTCCGGCTCGGGAACCGTGCACTACGCGCTGGTCACGAACGGGGCGAGCGCCCCGTCCGCCGCCCTGCTGAACGGGGCCCGGACCGAACTCGCCGCCTGGGCCGCCGCGCGGTTCGGCTGAACGACCATCAGCTGCCGCCCTGGCCGGTCCAGTTCGCTTCCACATGGCCGAGCCGGACCCGCTGGGGGTGGTCGCCGACCGGTACCGACACCGTCTTCAGCCCGGTCTCGAAGTCGATGGCGGTGACCTGGTCGGCGCCGCTCTCGGAGACGACACAGTCCTTGCCGTCACCGCTCACGGTCGCCCAGTACGGCTTGGCGGCGGGGACCAGCGGTCCTTCCTGAAGGGTCGCGCGGTCGACGACCGTCGCGTAGTCGTCCATCGTCCCCGCGACGCACAGCCTGGTACCCGAGGGGTTCATCGAAATGCCGTGGTGGCGCGAGTCGTTGACCCAGGTCGTGCGGTCGCTGCTGGTGGCGGGGTTCTTCGGGAGGGTCTTCACCCGGGTGATCTTGTCGGTGGCCACGTCGTACTCCAGGAAGCCGTTGAAGAACGACACCTGGAAGTACAGCCTGGACTCGTCCGGCGAGAAGACGGCCGGGCGGACGGCGTCGGAGAAGTCCCTGAGGCCGATGGCGTCCAGGCGCTGGCGCATGTCGATCACCTTGACCTGCTTGAACGTGGCCGCGTCGACGACCGTGATCTTCCGGTCGCCCTTCGTCCAGTCCAGCCAGGGGTCGTCCAGTGCGGTGGTGACGTCACCGATGGCCATGTTCCAGATGTACTTGCCGTCGTGGGTGAAGATGTTCTCGTGCGGTTTGTCGCCGGTCGCGAACGAGCCGAGCTGCCTGCCGGTCGTGATGTCGAGCACGTGCACGGTGTTCGCGGTGGAGGCCGAGACCGCGACCCGGGTGCCGTCGGGCGACACGGCCATGTGGTCCGAGCGGTAACCCGACACGGCGAAACGCCAGTTGATCCGCCCGGTGGCGAGGTCGATCGAGACGACATCGGCGAAACTCGGGCGCGAGACCACCACCGACCGGCCGTCCGGCGTCGAGTACATGTCGTCGACGAACTGGTCGTGTCCCTCGCCGACGCCGTTCCGGATGCCCATGAAGTAGGCCCATTTGATGGGATCGGCGTTGATCGCCGCGAGCCGTTCGGCCTTGTCCGGGATGACGTTGATCCGGCCGATCTTCGCGAAGTCGCCGGAGGACTTGATGACGTCCGAGGTGCCTTCCCAGTTGTTGCCGACGAACATCACCTCCCGCAGATCGGTGGCGGAGGCCTGCGCGCCGACGGCGGAAGCGGCGGTCGCCGTGCCGCCGAGGGTGAGCGTGAGGGCCGCGGCGAGTGAACAGAGGTGTCTGGCTCTGAGGACGGACATGGAGGGTCCCTGTCTAGTGGGGGAGTGCGGGTGACGGCACGGTGGACCAGGAGCGTGCTGTGCGTGCGCGACGTGCGTGACAGGCGAGAATCTGAACATGCCTGCTTTCAAAGTTCACTTACTGGAAAGTAAGGACTGGGGGAGCCTCTTCACAAGGGTCGGTGCACGAGAAAATCGCGGAAGGGGGGGAACACCGGTTCGTGACGGGCGCTGGGGAGGAACACGTGGCGGGCAGGCTCAGACAGCCCACCGGCCGCTACGGCGGCAGGACGGCGGAGGAGCGGCAGGCGGAGCGCCGCCGTCGTTTTCTCGACGCCGGGCTCCAGCTCTTCGGCGCCGGGCCCGGGTACCGGTCCACGACCGTGGCGGCCCTCAGCGAGGCGGCGGGACTGTCCACGCGCCAGTTCTACGAGGCTTTCCGCAGCCTCGAAGACGTACTGGCGGCGCTGCATCTACAGGTCAACGACTGGGCCGAGCAGGCCGCTCTGGCCGCGCTCGCCGAAGCCGGTGACCTGCCGCTCGCCGAGCGTGCCACCGCTCTCTTCCGCGCCTACGCGGCGAACGTGACGAGCGATCCGCGCCGCATCCGTATCACCTTCGTGGAGATCATCGGCGTGAGCGCGCGGCTGGAGGAACAGCGGCTCGCCCGCCGGGCCCGCTGGGTGGAGTTCATCTGCGGCGAGGCGGCGGGTGCCATCGCCCGGGGGGAGGCGGCGCCGCGTGACTACCGGCTGGCCGCCACCGCCTTCATCGGCAGCGTGAACGGCCTGCTGCACGACTGGAACGCCGGCTGGGTGGACGCGACCCTGGATGAGGTGGTGGAGGAGCTGGTTCGCCAACTGCTCGGGATCCTGCGCCCTGCCGGCTGGGGCGCGGACGGGATCACGAGTACCTAGTGCCGCGACAGACAACGTTCGCCCCGTCGCGGCGCCCGGCACGCTCCCCCAAGCTCTTCGAGCAGGGGGGACCCCCACTCGCCGCACTGGCCGAAAGCCCGAGTACATCCAGTACGAGGACTTCCGGCCGGCACACCGAGAGCACGCTCCCCCAAACTCTCGGCTTCGCTCGAGCAGGGGGGACCCCCATGACGCCGCTCCTTGACGGGCAAACGTTGCCTGCCGCGGCACTAGCAGGACGCGGTCAAGGGCGGCAAAAGGGTTCGCCCTCGCTGGTGCCGTCGGCGAGCAGCCGGCGTTTCCGGAGCCGTGGGAGCCGTGGGAGCCGTGGGAGCCGTGGGAGCCGTGGGAGTTACCGGAGCTGCCGGAGCCAAGGAGCCGTCATGGGTGTCCGAAGTGTTCGAGCCGGGTCAGGGCCTCCGCGACCGGGGCCACCCCGTCCTCCGCGCGAAGGCGTTCCGCCAGGTTCCGCGCGCGTCGCCGGAACGCGGGATCCGTGGTCGCCCGGACCAGGGCCGGCGCCAGCCGCTCCGCGCGCAGCCCGCGTGGCGACAGGGTGCCGGGCGCGACCCCGAGCGCGACGAGCCGCGCCGCCCAGAAGCCCTCGTCGAACTGGACCGGCACGGGCACCGCAGGCACCCCGGCCCGCAGCCCCGCCGCGGTCGTGCCGGCCCCGGCGTGATGCACCACCGCCGCCGTCCGGGGAAACAGGATCGAGTGGGGCACCTCCCCGACGGTGAACATGTCGTCACCGGTGGCGCACAGCTCGCCCCACCCCCGCTGGATCACCCCGCGCAGCCCGGCGGCCCGCAGAGCACGTACGATCTCGCCGCTCAGCCGTCCGGGATCGGGGACGGTCGCGCTGCCCAGGCCCACGAAGACGGGAGCGGGGCCCGCGTCCAGGAAGTCCTCCAGCGCGGAGGGGAGCCGGGCGTCCTGGCCGTCGTAGGGCCACCAGTAGCCGCAGACGTCGAGCCCGCGTCTCCAGTCCCGTGGCCGGGGAACCACCAGAGGGCTGAACCCGTGGTGCACCGGCCAGGCCCGCCGTTCGCGGGCGCGACGGACGGCGAGGGGGCCCATGGGCGGCAGGCCGAATCCCTCGCGCAGGTTCCGCACAGTCTCCGCGTAGACCCGTTCGACGGCCAGGTTCACCCCGTACCCGGCCGCCCGGTTGACCGTGGGCCCCCAGGAGCCGGCGCCGGCCACCGGGGGCGCGAACTCCCTTGTCGGTGCCAGCGGCTGGAGATGCACTCCCATGCTGGGCAGGCCCAGCCCCTCCGCGACGGCGTACCCGAGCGGTCCCAGCGAACCGGACAGCAGGAGGACGTCGCTGGAGCGGGCGGCCGCGATCATGTCGTCGGTCAGCCGCCCGACGAGCGACCGGGCGATTCCCGCCAGCCTGATGATCTTCCCGGCGCCCGTGGCACTCCGGTGGAGCCGCCGCCCTGGCCCGGACTCCAGTTCGGCCCGCGGATCGACGGGCAGCGCGTGGAACCCCACCCCCGAACCCGGCACCAGGCCCGCGAAGCATCCGTGCGTCACCAGGGTCACGTCGTGCCCGGCCCGCACCAGTCCGCGTCCGAGTCCGGTGAACGGGGCCACGTCGCCCCGTGAACCCGCGGTCAGGATCGCTACTCGCACGAGATCCAGTATGGCGAGGTTCGTGGCCCCCGCCGCTTCACCGGCGGGAAGGGCTCTCAAGGAACCGGCCATGGCGGAAAGTTGCTCTGGCTCGCCATCATGGCGAATGATCGAATCAGCGCTCGAACAATTCAGTGGTGGGGGTGGACTGCGTGCGGGCGAAGTCGTACATGGATCTGCATCGGGAGATGTCCGCGGGCATCGAGGCGGAGCGCGCGTCCGCGCTCGACATGCTGGGACCGTCGGCCGTGTCCGTCCGGGCCGCGGTCGCCGAACTCCTGGAACACCGGACCTTCGCCTACCCCCTGTCCGTGCTGCCGGTGATCGTCCACGCCGTGGAGACGGGGGCGCCCGGACCGGCCGTTCCGCTGGCCGTCGTCCACGAACTGTGGTGGACCTCCGCGTGCTACCTGGACGACCTCGCCGACGGCCAGGCCGTCTTCGCCGCCGGCGGTCTCGGCGAGAGCGAGGCGCTGCTCGCCACGGTCATCAGCGGAATTCCGCTTCCCCTGCTCGTCGTTCAGTCGCCGCGGATCCCCGAGAAGGCGCGCGGGCCGCTGTCGGCCGAGGTCGTGAGGTGCTGGATCACCGCGACCGAGGGGCAGTTGAGGGACCTGCGCGCGGACGCGGACGCGGCCACCCGCGACGCCGTGGTCACGGCCTACCTCGGGAAGTCCGGCGCCCCGTTCAGCATGGTCACGGCCATGGCCGCGCTGCTGGCCGACCGCCCGGACGAACGAGTCGAGCTCTGGCGGGAGTTCGGCAACGTCCTCGGCGTTCTGTGGCAGCTCTTCAACGATCAGCAGGACATCCTGACCGGCCGCAACGAAGACCTCGCGAACGGCACGGTGACCTATCTGCTGGCGTGCGCGGTGGAGAGCGCCGGACGGGATCGCGCGGGCGACGTCCTGGAACTGCACGCAGCCGCACGCCACTCGACCGATGCCCGAGAGGCGCTCACCGGCCTCCTTCTCGCACCGGACGTGCTGCGCCGCTACGAGGAGGACATCGGCGTCTTCCGTGACCGGGCCCACCGCCTCCTGGGCGAACTCGGGGGCGACACGGCCTATTCGGACGTCCTGCACGACCTCGTGGACCGGGCCTCCCCGATGCTCCTGCGGGCGGTGGAGCCCGTCGCCCGAGCGGTCGCGCCCCAGCTCTGACGGCGGCTCGGTCCCGCTCGGAGCCGGCGCGCGGCGGCCGCGGCACTCACCGGGGCCGGATGCGAAGCCTTCGGGCGGTACGAGCCGCCGGGGGACGCGGATACGAACGCGCGGTCCGCAGGATCGAGTCCAGCAGGGAGGCGGACACCCGCAGACCCGCCGCTGAGACCGCGTGCCGCCGTCGAGACCGGTCCGGGTGTGAACTCCCCATCGCCGCGCCCGCGGAGAAGGTCCAGGTCAGACGAGATGTGACCTGGACCTTCGGCCAGTTCCTCCCTACTCGTCCCATGCCTGTACCAGTGTCTGCTCGATGATCTTGCCGTCGCGCAACGACATCATCGACGTGCTCATCACCCGTACCCCGTCCGCGTACACGCAGGTCTCGGTGTAGGCGACGTGGTCGCCCTGGAGGACGCACTGGTCCATCTTGTGCGTCATGTCCCGGCTGTAGACGTCGTTGAGCATCTCGGCGATCTCGGCGCGACCGTGTTTGACCATCGGGTGGCTGGGCTGGGTGTTGCGGTCGACGATGCGCAGTTCCGCGTCGTCGGCGTAGAGCGACAGCAGATCTGCCGCACTGTGTCCTTCAATGCCCCGGCGCAGCGCCTCGGTGTCGAAGGCGGGGGCTGCCGCTGTGCCCATGGGTGACCTCCTCAGGAAGGCGTGGACCGGCCACGAGCCGGCCGTGAAGCGCCTCAGTATCGAGCGTCCTCCGCCTCGGGGCCCACGGCAAACGCAAGGGACCCGATGCGCCTCTCGGGTGAGCGCGCACCCCGGGCCGTGTCCGCTCCGGGGCCGGCGCCGTTGCTGATTGCATGATCTCAACACGACGTATCGTCGCCGCCGTTGGTCTCGCCGTCGGCGTCACGGGACTTGCCGCGCCGATGGCGACGGCCGCGGGCTCCGAGGCTCACGACGCCGGGAAGGCGAACCCCATCGCCACGCTCGACTCGCTCGCGACGAGCGACATCCCCGCCGGGCAGCAGGACGGGCTTCCGCGGCCCTCCGCCCAGCTCGCGGGTCTGAACGACCTGAACCAGTTGCACCAGATCACCGACCTCGCCGCGCCCGTCACCGGACTGCTCCCGGGCATCAAGGGCTAGAGCCTGACAGGCCCTGACCGGCCCTGGCCGGCGTCGACAGCGGCGGCATCCCCTCCGCCCCGTGCCGAGGGGATGCCCGCGCCCTGTCCGCGTACCGCCGTACGGAACGCGATGGGAGCCTGCCCGGCACGCTGGTGGAAGTACTTGGCGAAGTTCGTGGCGCTGGAGAAGCCGAGCTGCGCGGCGATGCGGGCGGCGGCCAGGTCGGTGTGGGCGAGCAGCCGCTTGGCCTCCAGGATCACCCTGCGGTCGATGAACTCCTTGGCGCCGATGCCCGCCGATTCGAGGGCGGCCCGGGACAGCGTGCGGGCCGAGTAGCCGAGGGTGAGGGCGTAGTCGTCCACCCGCCGGGTGCGCGCGAAGTCCCGCTCGACGGTCGCACGGAAGCGAAGAAAGGTTTCGCCGGGTCCGGTGGGAGGCGTGTCCGATCCCTCCAGATGGGCCAGGCGCAGGATCAGCACGTCCAGCAGATGACGCAGTACGGCGCCTCGCGCGTCGCGCGGCAGCCGCCCGGGTGCCCGGAACTCGTGCACCAGATGCTCGGTCGCCACCCGCAACGAGGTGGCGACCTCGCCTTCGGGGGTACGCAGCACGCGGGCGTGCGGGTCGTCGAGCCGGGCCGCGCGGACGGTGGCCGCGCCCGGGAAGTCCCGCTCGAAGGCGATCAGCGTCCCCTCGACCCCCGTGAGATCCCCCCACTGCAGGACCTGCCCGGGGCGTGTCCACAGCCAGGTGTCCCGCTCGACGTCATGGGCGGTGAAGTCCACGCTCTGGCGCAGTGTGCCGGAGGTCAGCGTGAGCACCTGGTGGAAGGCGGGACGCTGCGGCGCGCCGAGATCGGTGCCGTGGGCACGGGTCCGGGCGCGCAGCGCGGCGAGCGAGATCACCTCCAGGCCGACGGGGGCCGCGAAGATGGTTCCGGGGGCGGCCTGCCCGGCCGGGTGTCGGTTGTTGACCATGATCAGTCGCCTGCGTATCCGGGTGGGACGTGCCTCGCCGCCCGGTCGGGGGTGGCGGCGTGCGGACGACCGCCCCGGGGCGGAAGGAAGGCATCACCATAGAGGAGAGCCGGGCCGTCGCCAAGGAACCGCCACGGGCTTCTTCGCCGGGCGCGGTGGAGGGGGTGCCGTCCGGACACCGGGGTGTGGTCACCGTGCCGGGGTCGTTCCGAGGCTGGGTGCCGGGGCGCGGTCCGGGCGCCGGGCTGTGGTTCGGCTGACGTGCCGGGGTCATCCCGTGGTCGCGAGGAACTGGGTGGCGGCCAGTTCGGCGTAGAGCTCATCCGCCGCGACGAGTTCGCGGTGGGTGCCCACGGCACGGACGCGGCCCGCGTCCATCACGACGATACGGTCGGCCGTCGTGACCGTGGACAGCCGGTGCGCGACCACCAGAACCGTGGTCGTACGGGCCACGTCGGCGACCGTGTCGCGCAGCGCGGCCTCGTTGACCGCGTCGAGCTGCGAGGTGGCCTCGTCGAGGAGCAGCAGCCGGGGGCGGCGCAACAGGGCCCGGGCGATGGCGACGCGCTGGCGCTCGCCGCCGGACAGCTTGGTGCCGCGATGCCCGACGAGGGTGTCCAGACCGTTCGGCAGCCGGGACACGAGGCCGTCGAGGCGGGTCGTCTTCAGCACCCGTGACAGCTCGCCCTCCTCGGCCTCCGGATTGCCGAGCAGGAGATTGTCGCGCAGCGAGCCGGACAGCACCGGCGCGTCCTGCTCGACGTAGCCGATGGCGGAACGGAGCCGGGGCAGCTCCCACTCCTCCAGCGCGCGGCCGTCCACACTGATGACGCCCGCCTCGGGCTCGTAGAACCGCTCGATGAGCGAGAACACGGTGGTCTTGCCGGCTCCGGAAGGGCCGACGAACGCGGTCAGGCCCCGGGCCGGGACGGTGAACGTCACGCCGTGGTGGACGTACGGCAGGTCGTCGCCGTACCGGAAGCGGACGTCCTCGAAGGCGAGCGTCGCCGGCTCCGCGTCCGGCGTCGGCAGGGGCGCGGGCGGGGCGGCAGGCTCGGCGGGCAGCCGCAGGGCCTCCTGGATGCGGGCGAGCGCGGCGGCACCCGTCTGGTACTGCGTGACCGCGCCGACCACCTGCTGGATCGGTGACATCAGGTAGAACACGTACAGCAGGAAGGCGACCAGTGTGCCGACGTCGATGGCGCCGGTCGCGACCCGGGCGCCGCCCACGGCGAGGACCGTGATGAAGGCGACCTGCATCGCCAGACCGGCCGTGTTGCCGGCGGCCGCCGACCATCTGGCCGCCCGCACGCTCTGCCGCCAGGACTCCTCGGCGGCCTCGTGGACGCTCCGCTCCTCGCGGTGCTCGGCGCCCGACGCCTTGATCGTCCGCAGCGCGCCGAGGGTCCGCTCCAGCGAGGCCCCCATCACCCCGACGGCGTCCTGCGCCCGTCTGCTCGCCCGGTTGATGCGCGGCACGATCAGGGCGAGCACCGAACCCGCGCACAGCACCACGCCCAGCGTGACGCCGAGGAGCACCACGTCGACCAGGCCCATCATCACCACCGTCGCGACGAGGGTGAGGCCGCCGGTGCCGAGGCCGACCAGCGAATCCGTCGTGACCTCGCGCAGCAGGGTCGTGTCGGAGGTGATGCGTGCCATCAGGTCGCCGGGCTCGCTGCGGTCCACGGCGGGTATGCGCAGCCGCAGCAGATACGACGACAGGGCGCGGCGCGCGCCGAGCACCACCGACTCCGCGGTGCGCCGCAGAACGTACGAACCCAGCGCTCCCACCGCCGCGTTGGTCACCACGAGGGCCGCCATGCCGAACAGGGCCCGTCCGATGGGCCGGTCGTGCGACAGGTCGTCGATGAGCCCGCGCGCCACCAGCGGCAGCAGCAGACCGGTGGCCCCGGTCGCGAGCGCCAGCAGCGCGCCCCCGAACAGCGCCCGGCGGTGCGGTCGTACGTACCCGGACAGCAGACGCCACGCGGGCACCTCGGGCTCGGCCTCGGTCAGGCTCACGGCGCTCCTCGCGGGGATGTGGACGGAGCACTCAGGCTACGTCGGCGGCCCGGGCGGACCGGCCCCGACTGCCCCGGATCCGCGCGGACTTCAGGACACGCGCTCCCCGAGGGCCGCGAGGGTGGCGTCGAGGTCCGCCGGGCGGGGCCGGTTGTGCGGGAGTCTCGAGAGCAGCGCGGCCATGCCGCAGGTGTTCGTGAGCGCCGAGAGGACCAGACCGCCCGCGACACCTGCGGAGAGCAACTGCCAGGCTGGGTGCAGGAGTCCGAGGCCAAGGCCGGTGAGGACGACGGTGCCGGCGGTGAACCGGACCTGGCGTTCCATGGACCAGGCGGCCCGCGTCGCGGTGGCCGGGCGGTGCAGCTCATGGCCGCGCTCCGCCCAGGCACTGGTGCCGCCGGTGAGGGTGGCCGCCGGCACGCCGTGCTCGGCCAGCAGGGTGCAGGCGTTCGCCGAGCGGTTGCCGGAGGCGCAGACCACGAGCAGTTCGGTCCGGGCGTTCCCGAGCACGGGCAGCGCACGGCGGAGCCGGTCCAGGGGGACGTTCAGGGCGCCCGGCAGATGGCCGGAGGCGTATTCGCCGGGGGTGCGGACGTCGATGACGGTCAGCTCGCCGAGGCGTCCGTGGGCCTGGTCGACGTCGAGGGAGACGGGGGTGTTCATGCGGAGTGTCATCCTTGCTCTTCGTAGGTGCCCCGCAGGGCGGAGTACCATACCCCTAGGGGTATGGATGGAGGAGTGTTCGTGGAACTGGAACTCGCGGGTGACGAGCTGAAGTCGGTGCTGAACCGGCTGCGCCGGGCGCAGGGACAGATCTCCGGAGTGATCCGGATGATCGAGGAGGGACGCGACTGCGAGGACGTGGTCACCCAGCTCGCCGCGGCCTCCCGCGCCCTGGACCGGGCCGGCTTCGCGATCATCGCCACCGGGCTCCAGCAGTGTCTGACCGACGTCGAGAAGGGCGCGAAGAACGGTGAGACCGGTGACCGGATGAGGGCCCGGCTGGAGAAGCTCTTCCTGTCGCTGGCCTGAGCCTCACAGCGTCCCCGGCCTGAGCCTCACAGTGCGACGTCCAGGAGCATCAGCGCGGCCACGGTCAGCAGGGCCCAGGCGAAGATCCGCCGAAGCGTGCCGCCGGACACCCGGGCCGCCAGTCGCTTCCCGTCCCACGCGCCGAGGACGGCGGCCCCGGCGAACGGGGCGACGACCGCCCAGTCGAGGCTCTGCGCCGTGCCCGCGCGGGCGAGCAGCGCCGCGAGCGAGTTCGCCGTGATCACCAGCAGACTGGTGCCGACGGCGGCCCGCATCCGCAGACCCACGACGTTCACGAGGGCCGGTACGGCGAGAAAGCCGCCGCCCACCCCCAGTACCCCGGTCACCACGCCGAGGCCGGCGCCCGTCCCGGTGATCCGGCCGGTCCCCGCGGGCACGGCCCCCGCCCCACCGGCCGGAGGCCGGAGCATCCGCAACGCCGCGAAGCCCGCGATCAGTGAGAACGCGCCGGTCAGCACGGTGGGCGGAAGCTGTCCGGAGAGCGCCCCGCCCAGTGCCGCGGGGATCAGCCCGGCCGCCGCGAACAGCGCTCCGGTACGCCAGCGGACGGTGCCCTCCCGGGCGTGCGCCGACAGCGCGGTCACCGAGGTGAGGGTGACGATGACCAGACTCGCGGTGGTGGCCGCCGAGGGAGTGAATCCGAGCAGGTAGATCAGGGCGGGCACGGTCAGCACGCTGCCACCGCCGCCCAGCGCGCCGAGCGCGAGCCCGGTCACGGCTCCGGCGGCGAGGGCGAGGATCAGGACGCTCACGCCGCGGGGTCCTCGGACGCGCGACAGGCCGTGCCGAAGGCGGAGGGGGCGGAGGTCGAGGTGAAGGGAGTGGAGGGGGCGCTCGGCGTCATGGGCAGGCCGGAGGCGGCCGCGGCGGCGAAGGAGTCGTCGACGGCCACGACGTCCCGGCCCGCCGCGTCGAGCAGCGAGGCGGCCACGGCGGCCCGCATGCCTCCGGCGCAGTGCACCCAGACGGTCCCGGCGGGTATCTCCCCGAGCCGGTCGCGTACCTGGTGCACCGGGACGTGCACCGACCCCGCGACATGCCCCCCGGCGCGTTCGGAGTCGCGCCGGACGTCCAGGATCACGGGCCGTCCGGGGGAGGCGTACGCCTCGGCCAGTTCGGCGAAGCCGGCGCGCCGGAAGGTGCGCGGTCGTTCCCCCTCGCGCAGCCAGTCGGCCGGCGAGCCGATCGCCGCCGCAGCCGGACGGTCCACGCCGACCTGTGCCAATTCGCGCTGTGCGTGGGCGAGTTGTTCCGGGGAGTCGGCGAGCAGGGTGACCGGCCTGCCCCAGGGCAGCAGCCAGGCCAGATAGACGGCCAGCTGGCCGTCCGCCTCGAAGTTGACCGCTCCGGCGACATGCCCTGCGGCGAACGCGAGCCGGCCGCGCAGGTCCACGACCCATTCGCCGGCCGCGAGCCGCGCGGAGATCTCCGCGGCGTCCGCGAGCGCGGGCGGGGTCAGATCGACGGGGGCCGGGCCCCCGGCGTTGGCGGGGCCCATGTGGGCGTAGTACGCGGGCACGTCGTCGAGTCCGGCCAGCAGATCCGCGACGAACGAGTCGACGTCCTTGACCAGGGCCTCGTTGTCGGCGCGCTCGCGCCCGATCGTGGTCGCGTCGCCATCGGCGGTTCCGGCGGAACAGAAGCTGCCGAAGCCGTGGGTGGGCAGGACGGCGGTGTCGTCGGGCAGTGCGGCCGCGAGCCGGTGCGCCGAGGCGTGCTGGGCGCGGGCCAGCTCCCCGGTCAGCCGCGGCTCCACCAGATCGGGCCGGCCGACCGTGCCGATGAGCAGCGATCCGCCGGTGAAGGCCGCGACGGCCTGCCCGTTCTCCTGGAGCACGTACGAGGTGTGGTGCGGGGTGTGCCCGGGCGTGGCCAGCGCCTCCAGTGTCAGCCCGGTGTCCACCCGCACGGTGTCGCCGTCGGCCACGGGGACCCGCTCGAACGCGACCCGGGCACCGGCCGGGACCAGGTAGGCGGCCCCGGTGAGCCGGGCCAGCTCCAGGCCGCCGCTCACGTAGTCGTTGTGCAGATGCGTCTCGACGACGTGGGTGATCCGCACGCCCCGCCGGGCCGCCGCCGTGATCACCCGCTCGATGTCCCTGGGCGGATCGACGGCGACGGCGGTGCGCGGGCCGCCGGCCAGATAGCTCCGGTTGCCCAGGCCCGCCACCTCGATGGTGTCGACGAAGAACACGGCAGCACTCCTCTCCCGCGTGAAGCCCGACAGGCTTCGCGGCTCTGCGAAAATTACCCCCGGGGGTATGTCTCCACGGTAGCAGAGGTACCCCCGGGGGTATCTGGGAGTGCTGGTGACGCGCCTCTCCCCGCCCTCGTCCGTGGTCCCGGCCGTGTTCTCCGCCTCCGGCACGGCGGGGCGCGGGGCGCCGCCGTCCGCCAGGGGTCGGCCGTTCGCCGCACCGGGACCGTGGCCGCGGCGGCCACCTGGCCTTCTACCGGCCCGTCACCCCGTAGGGTCGGTTGACGGAACGTCGACTCAGGGAAGGGCTCACTCACATGGCGCAGGAAGTACGGGGCGTGATCGCACCGGGCAAGAACGAGCCGGTGCGCGTCGAGACCATCGTCGTGCCGGATCCGGGGCCGGGCGAGGCCGTGGTGAAGATCCAGGCCTGCGGGGTCTGCCACACGGACCTGCACTACAAGCAGGGCGGTATCAACGACGACTTCCCGTTCCTGCTCGGCCACGAGGCGGCCGGAATCGTGGAGTCGGTCGGCGCCGGTGTCACGGACGTGGCACCCGGCGACTTCGTCGTCCTCAACTGGCGCGCGGTGTGCGGACAGTGCCGTGCCTGTCTGCGCGGACGCCCCTGGTACTGCTTCGACACCCACAACGCGAAGCAGAAGATGACGCTGAAGGACGGCACCGAGCTGTCCCCGGCGCTCGGAATCGGCGCCTTCGCAGAGAAGACGCTGGTCGCGTCCGGACAGTGCACCAAGGTCGACCCGGCCGTCTCCCCGGCGGTCGCCGGACTGCTCGGCTGCGGAGTCATGGCCGGCATCGGGGCCGCCATCAACACGGGCAACGTCGGACGGGGCGACACCGTCGCCGTGATCGGCTGCGGCGGCGTCGGCGACGCGGCGATCGCGGGATCCCGGCTCGCGGGCGCGGCGAAGATCATCGCCGTGGACATCGACGACCGCAAGCTCACGACCGCCGAGAAGCTCGGCGCGACGCACACCGTCAACTCCCAGACGACCGACCCCGTCGAGGCGATCCGTGAACTCACCGGCGGGTTCGGCGCCGACGTCGTCATCGAGGCCGTGGGCCGCCCCGAGACGTACAAGCAGGCGTTCTACGCCCGCGACCTCGCCGGTACCGTCGTCCTCGTCGGCGTGCCCACCCCCGACATGAAGCTCGAACTCCCCCTGATCGACGTCTTCGGCCGCGGCGGCGCCCTCAAGTCGTCCTGGTACGGCGACTGTCTGCCCTCCCGCGACTTCCCGATGCTGATCGACCTGCACCTCCAAGGACGCCTGGACCTGGGCGCGTTCGTGAGCGAGACGATCGCCCTGGACGGCATCGAGGCCGCCTTCGAGCGGATGCACCACGGCGACGTGCTGCGCTCGGTGGTGACCTTCTGATGGCCGCGCGCATCGAACACCTCGTCACCTCGGGCACGTTCGAACTCGACGGCGGCACCTGGGAGGTCGACAACAACGTCTGGATCGTGGGCGACGACCACGAGGCCGTCGTGATCGACGCCGCCCACGACGCCGACGCCATCGCGAAGGCGGTGGGCGACCGCCGCCTGCGCGGGATCGTGTGCACCCACGCCCACAACGACCACATCGACGCCGCTCCCGCCCTGGCGGAGCGCACCGGAGCCACCATCTGGCTCCACCCCGACGACCTGCCGCTGTGGAAGCTCACCCACCCGGACCGCCTGCCCGACGCCTGGCTCCAGGACGGGCAGGTGATCGAGGCCGCGGGCACCGATCTGACCGTGCTCCACACCCCGGGCCACGCCCCCGGCGCGGTCTGCCTCTACGACCCGGGCCTTCGCACGCTGTTCTCCGGCGACACCCTCTTCCAGGGCGGCCCGGGGGCGACCGGCCGGTCCTACTCCCACTTCCCGACGATCGTCGAATCCATCCGCGACCGGCTGCTCACCCTGCCCGCCGACACGGTCGTACGGACGGGCCACGGCGAGTCGACCACGATCGGAGCGGAGGCTCCGCACCTGGAGGCCTGGATCGCACGCGGCCACTGACGCCCCGCCGCCGCGCGGGCCGGACGTCCGTCTCCGCCGCGCGGCGACACGGCGAAGCCGCCACACGGATACCTGACAGAAGATGTCCGGCTTCCGAGAGACGCTCGTAGGGACACACGGGTGAGCGCCCGTGGAGGCCACGAGCACGGAGGTCGGACATGTCAGGGCCGTTGGAAGGCACGCTGCGGGACAAGGTCGCGCTGGTGGCGGGCGCGACCCGGGGTGCGGGCCGCGGAATCGCCGTCGAACTGGGCGCGGCCGGTGCCACCGTCTACGTGACCGGCCGCAGCACACGTGAACAGCGTTCGGAGTACGACCGCCCGGAGACCATCGAGGACACCGCGGACCTGGTCACCGCGGCGGGCGGACGCGGCATCGCGGTCCCCACCGACCACCTCGTCCCGGCCGAGGTGGCCGAGCTCGTCACCCGGATCGCGGACGAACAGGACCGTCTCGACATCCTGGTCAACGACATCTGGGGCGCCGAGAAGCTCTTCGAGTGGGACGCGCCCGTCTGGGAGCACGACCTCGACAACGGACGCAGGATGCTCCGGCTCGCCATCGAGACCCACGCGATCACCAGCCACCACGCGCTGCCCCTGCTGCTGCGCACCCCGGGCGGCCTGGTCGTCGAGATGACCGACGGCACCGCGGAGTACAACCGGGACACCTACCGGGTCTCCTTCTTCTACGACATCGCCAAGTCCGCCGTCCTGCGCATGGCGTTCGCCCTCGGGCACGAACTGGGCCCGCGCGGCGCCACCGCCGTGGCGCTCACCCCCGGCTGGCTGCGCTCGGAGATGATGCTCGAAGCCTTCGGCGTGACCGAGGAGAACTGGCACGACGCCGAGGTGAACGTGCCGCACTTCGCCATCTCCGAGACGCCCTGCTACGTGGGGCGCGCGGTCGCCGCCCTGGCCGCCGATCCCGAACGGGCGCGCTGGAACGGGCAGTCCCTCTCCAGCGGGCAGCTCGCCCGGGTGTACGGCTTCACCGACCGGGACGGCAGCCGACCGGACGCCTGGCGCTACATGGTCGAAGTGCAGGACAAGGGGAAACCGGCGGACGCGACGGGCTACCGCTGACGGACGGCGGGTCCGGACCGTCCTCTGTCGCTGTCACGATCATGGAGGTACCTTCCCAGCCATGACTGCGATGAGGCGCTTCGAGGGACACGGGGTTCTGATCACGGGCGCGGCCCGCGGCATCGGCGCGGCGACCGCCCACCGCCTGGCCGCGGAGGGCGCTCAGGTCCTCGTCACCGACGTGGACCCGGCCGAGGCCGAGAAGACCGCCGCCGCACTGCGTGAACTCGGCTCGCGGGCCGAGGCGTTCACCTGCGACGTGGGGCAGCGGGCCCAGGTCGAGGCCGCCGTGGCGTACGCCGTGGACGCCTTCGGCTCGCTCGACGTCCTGGTCAACAACGCCTACCGGTGCAGCCCCGACGCCCCGCTCTTCGAGGACGAGAGCGACGAGTCATGGGCCCGTGATCTCGACATCACCCTCACCGGCGCCTACCGCTGCGCCCGCGCGGCGCTCCCGCACCTGGTCGCCTCCGGCCGCGGGGCCATCGTCACCATCGGCTCCGTCAACGGCATCCAGGACTTCGGCAACCACGCCTACAGCGCGGCCAAGGCGGGACTGATGTCGCTCACCCGCACGCTGGCCGGCCACGCCGCCGACCGGGGTGTCCGCGTCAACCTGGTGGCGCCGGGAACGGTCCGTACCACGGCCTGGGAAGGCCGCGAGGACGCTCTGGCCTCGGCGGCCCGGCAGTTGTACCCGCTCGGCCGGGTCGGCGAACCGGAGGACATCGCGGCCGCCGTCGCCTTCCTCGCCTCCCGCGACGCGTCCTGGATCACCGGGACGACCCTGTGTGTCGACGGCGGCCTGCTGGGAGTCAACAAGAGGTTCCGGCAGGCGATCGGGGGCGAGGGCGAGGGCGAAGAGGCAAGCTGAAGCCGGCTCCAGGTGTGGTGCCGGTCCGTCCGGGGCCCCTGCTGACAGGATGGCCCCATGGAACGTGTGCTTGGAATCGGCGGATACTTCCTGCGCGCCGGCGACCCGGCGGCCCTGAGCGCGTGGTACCGCGACTGCCTGGGCCTGGACGCCGACGAGAACGGCCTGTGGCGCCCGGAAGCCGGGCCGACCGTGTTCGCGACCTTCGAGTCCGGAACCGCCTACTTCGGGTCCCCCGGCCAGCGGACCATGCTCAACTTCCGCGTCCGCGACCTGGACGCGATGCTCGCGCAACTGCGTGCCCGGGGAGCGGACGTGGCGGAGGAGACCCAGGACATGGACGGCGTCGGCCGGTTCGGCTGGGTCACCGACCCGGAAGGGAACCGCGTCGAGCTGTGGCAGCCCGCCTGACGCGAGGACCGACGACCGCCCGGTGGCCATGTGCCGTCGGCCGTCAAAGGCGTGGTTCCGTGCGATGACGCGCGACGGCCGCGAACACCCGGTCCGTGTCCGCCTCGGACGTACGCCAGTTGCTGAACGCGGCCCTCAGCCCGTGGGTGCCGTCGTAGCACGTCGGTGTCACGAACGCCTCGCCCGAGGCGGCGACGGTGTCGGCCAGCGCGCGCACCCGCCGCTCGGTCGGGTCGTCGGCGAGGGTGAAGCACACGACGTTCAGCCGCACCGGCGCGAGCAGCCGCAGTCCCGGAGTACGGGCGATCCGCTCGCCCAGCCGCCGGGCGAGCGCGACGTTCCGCTCGACGATCTCGCGATGCCCCTCGCGCCCGTAGGCCGCCAGCGAGAACCAGGCCGGGAGCGCGCGCAGCCGGCGCGAGTTCTCCGGCGTCAGGTGCAGGAAGTCCGGGTCGGCGCCGGGGAGTCCCAGATAGGGCGAGGCGTTGTGGAAGACCCGGACCTGGAGGTCCTGACGACGGGTGAACTGGACGGCCGCGTCGTAGGGGACGTTGAGCCACTTGTGCAGGTCGACACAGACGGAATCGGCGTCGTCCAGGCCCGCCACCAGCGAGGAGTACGCGGGCGACAGCGCGGCGAATCCGCCGAACGCCGCGTCGACGTGCAGCCAGAAGTCATGGCGTTCCCTGAGCGCGGCGATGGCCCGCAGATCGTCGAAGTCGACCGTGTCGACGGTCCCGGCGTTCGCCACGACGACGGCCGGACGCCCGTCGAGCGCGGTGAGCGCGGCATCGAGGCGCTCGACGTCCACGGCCTCGCGGTTGCCGGGCAGCACCGGCACCCGACGCAGGCTGTTCCGGCCGAGGCCGAGGATCGACAGGGCCTTGGTGACGCTTGAATGGGGGCGGCCCGACAGCACGTCCACCGGACCGAGCGCGCCGGCTCCGTCGTGCGCGACCGACACGCCCCGGCGCTCGCCGAGCCACTCCCGCGCGATCGCGAGCCCGACCGTGTTCGAGACCGTCGCGCCGCTCACGAACGCCCCGTGGTGCTCCTCGCCGAGCCCGAACAGCTCACGCAGCCATCCCAGCGTCTCGTGCTCCAGCGCGCTCGCGAAGGATCCGGCGGCTCCCGAGACGTTCTGGTCGTAGGCGCTGGTCAGCCAGTCCCCGGTGAGCGAGGCGGGCGTCGCGCCGCCGGTGACGAATCCGAGGTAACGCGGGCCCGCCGAGCCGGAGAACCCGGGTGCCCAGCGTCCGGCGAACCGGGCCAGGGCGCCCTCGGCACCGGCGCCACGGCCCGGAAGGGGGTCGGGGGCGGGCGCCTTGCCGAGCCGGGCGACGGGACGGCCGTCGAGGCCGTTCACCTCATGGACGGCGAAGTCCCGGGCGGCCTGCAGGAGTTCGGGGAGACGGTCGAGGTCGTCGGAGAGCGCGGGGTGCATGACGGCAGCCTAGAAGCAACGCCCGTCGAACAAGCGGTCCACTTCGCGGAAAGCGGACCGGTCCGGAGCGGACGCGCAGCCGGGCCCGGCGGGCGGCGTCCGGCGGACCCGGGGCGATGGCGCGCCGCCGGGGGACCGGAGCCGTCACAGCGAGGAATGTCACTGTTTCGTGCCTGTCTTACCGGCCGTACAACGCAATACCCTCTAGGGCGGTCTAGCAGGCAGACAACACGATGGACACAACAGGAAGGTCCGCCATGGGGGACACACGCAGGCGGGGAGCTGTCGCGCTCGGACTCACCGGACTGGTGGCACCGCTCACCCTCGCGCTGGGCGCGACGCCAGCCCAGGCCGCGAGCTGCACGACGGCCGCCGGCCCGTACCAGAAGCAGGTGGAGAAGTTCCTCGGCCGGCCCGTCGACGGCCGGCAGTCCACCACCGACTGCAAGGCGATCCAGGCCTTCCAGAACAAGCACGGCATCACCCCGAACATCGGGTACGCGGGTCCTGTCACCTGGGGCGTGATGGACCTCATGAACAAGCAGAAGGCCGTGGGGAGCAATCCCAACCGGGACGGCAAGTGTCCGGTGAACAAGGGCCGAATCGCCTGCGTCAACCTCACGCTCCAGCTCAGCTGGATCCAGGACGGCAGCCGCCTGGTCTACGGACCGGTCCCGGTCCGCACGGGCAGGGACGGCTACGAGACCCGCACCGGCCTGAAGAAGGTCTACTGGCGTGACATCGACCACGTCTCGAGCATCTACAACGTGGCCATGCCCTACAGCCAGTTCTTCGACGGCGGTCAGGCCTTCCACTCGGTGGGCCTCAGCATGTGGAACCCGCCCGGCTCGCACGGCTGCGTCAACATGACCCCGACGACGGCCAAGAAGTACTGGTCACTGCTCAAGAACGGTGACGACGTCTACGTGTACGGCCGCAAGCCCGGCACGTGAGTGACGAGCTTCACGGTCCGGTATGTCGCCCCGTGGGTCTTTACTCACATCATCTTCACGTCAAGGGCCGTATGCTTCACGCCATGTGCACCACTCTTGACAACGACACTCAGCGATCCGCTGCCGAAGTCAACGAGGAGATCCGGGCTCTCTGGTTCCGGGCGGGTGGGTCGCTGAACATGGACGAGCGGCGCGAGTACCAGCGCCTCGTCCTGGAGTGGGCGAAGGCCGCTCCGTCGTCCTCGGCCACCCGGGCCGCCTGACCCTCCACGTCCGGCAGGGCTCCCCGTTCCCGGGGAGCCCTCACCTCGAATCCTCGGCAGCGGCCTCCGTCGGCCCGCTCAGCCCCAGCTCTGTGAATACTGCCGCCGGTAGGCGTTGCGGTCCTGCTCGGTGCGGATGAACCGGGTCGCCACGAACGCGATGACGCTTCCCCCGATGACGAGCAGACCAGGCCCGACATTGTTCGGGTCGGTGAGCTCGGAGACGAACGTCTCGGCCGTCCCCGTCTCACCCACCGCCTCGACCGCGCCCGGAGCCGCCGCGCCCGGCGCCCCTCCCTGCGAGGCCATCGCCGAAGCCGACGGGGCGAGGGACGGCTGGGCCGCGCCACCGGCGCCCTGCGCGGGCAGACCCGCGAGCGTCACTCCCAGCGCCGTCAGCGCCTTGGTGACGGGCTGGAAGAACGTCGTACCGCCGGTCTTGCAGTCCCCGTTGCCGCCCGAGGTCACCCCGAGCGCGATGCCTTCGGAGAACAACGGGCCGCCGCTGTCGCCGGGTTCGGCGCACACCGTCGTCTCGACCAGCCCGGTGACCGTGCCCTCGGGGTAGTTGACCGTCGCGTTGAGCGCGGTCACCTTGCCGTCGCGCAGCCCGCTGGTGCTGCCGCTGCGGAAGACCCGCTGGCCCACCGCCGGATCGGCGGCGCCGGTGATCCGTACGCCGTTGCCGCCGCCGATGGACACGACGTTGTTCCCGGCCGAGGTCTGCTGCCCGTTGTCGTACTGGATCAGTGAGAAGTCACTGCCGGGGAACGCCGTGGTGACCGTGCTGCCCACCTGCTGCTTGCCCGTGTTGTCGGAGAACCAGACCGATCCGGCGGGGCCGCAGTGTCCGGCCGTGAGGATGAACTCGCTCTGCCCGTTGGTCACGTTGAACCCCGCCGAGCAGCGCCCGCCGGTCGAGAAGATCGCCTGCGCGCCGTTCACCCGCGTGGTGAACGTGCCCTGGGTCCGCTGCATCCGCACCGAGTCGCCGATGCCGTCGGCCAGTTTCGTCATGCGCGACCAGTCGGTGGCGGAGACCGTACTGTCGGCCTGCACCACCACCTCGTTCTTCGTGTAGTCCACCGCCCACGCCGTGCCCGGCACGCGGGGTGCCGAACCGAGCGTCTGTGTCGCGGACTTGAGGTCCTGCATGCTGTGCGTCACGACCTTCGGTCGAGCACCCGCCCGCTTCACCGCGTCCGCGGCGTCCGCGTCGGTGACCGCGACGACGGGACGCCCGTCGGCGGCTATCCAGTTGCCGGCCGTCCGCGAGGTACCCAGCCGGGACACGAGTCCGGCACCCGTGTCCGCCGCGACCTGCGCCGAACTCGCCGTGGTGCCCGACGCGCCGGAGGGTTCGCTGGCCATGGCGCGTGTCACCATGAACCCCCCGCAGAGCAGCCCGCCGACGGCCGCCAGGCGCGCCCCCCGTTGGACGATCCGTCGTCGTGCGTGCCTCATGCGTGGGCTCCCGAAACCGTACGGAGCGGCGGCCCCGCCGCCGAGGGCCCCGGTCGAGGGCCCTCCCCTCATACGTGCGCCCCGGCCCGCGCGTTCACCGCCTTTCGGAGCTCTCGCACAGGTGGCCGGTTCGTGTCGGGAACGGGCCGGCGTCAGAAGCGCGCGGGGGCGCTCCTGACGCCGGCCCGGGCTTCGAGCCGCCGAAGTCGCCGCACTCCGAGGGGTGCTGGGACGACCGGAGCGCGACGCCGTCCGACGGGAGGAACGGGCCCTGTCCGAGGAGAGGGCCGGACCCTGTCCGACAGCAGGACGGGCGTCGGGGTCCTAGGGTCTGCCGTTTGGATCAAGTGGCGCCGAGGCGCGGTGCCCCTGCCCCGCGTCCCGCCGCATGGCCCAAACGGCAGACCCTAGACGCCCGTGCGGGTCCGGGCGGCCACCTCGGCCCGGCTCAGATACACATCCGTCCGTTCGAAGTCCCGCAGGGTTCCCTTGCGGTCCGCGAGGAAGCCGGTGCGGACGAAGTCGTCTCCCGCGACGGCGTTGAGCAGCCAGTTGGCACCCGTACGGAACCGGGCGGCGCCCGTGCGCAGGGCGTACAGGTGGTATCCGCGGGCCACGAGCTGCGCGGGCGCGCCCTTGAGGCCGATGCCGAGCGGTTTGGACACGGCGTCGTGGCCGCCGAGGTCGACGACCAGACCGAGGTCCTTGTGCCGGTACGGCAGGGTGGGCTCGCCGCGCAGCTTCGCCGCGAGGACCTTGGCCGCGTGCCGGCCCTGCCGGGCCGCGTGCTGGGCGGTCGGCGGGCAGGCGGAGCCGTCGCCCTTGGCCAGGTCGGGCACCGCCGCCGCGTCGCCCAGCGCGAACACCCCGTCGATTCCCGGCACCCTGAAGTCGGGCTCGGTGACGAGCCGTCCGCGCACCGTCTCCGCGCCCAGTGAGTCGACCAGCGGACTCGCCGCGACGCCCGCGGTCCACACCAGCGTCCGCGAGGGCAGCACCCGCCCGTCGGTGAGGGTGATCTCGTCCTTGGTGACGGAGGCGACGGAGGTGCCCAGCGAGATCCGTACGCCGCGTTCGCTGAGCATCCGCAGCGCGCTCGCGCCCAGTTTGTCCCCCAGTTCGGGCAGCAGCTTCGGGGCGACGTCGATCAGATGCCACTTGATGAGACCGGGGTCGATACGGGGGTGGTAGCGCCGTGCCGCCGCGGTGGTCAGGCGCTGGAGACAGGCCGCCGTCTCGGTGCCCGCGTACCCGCCGCCGACCACCACGAACTGGAGCCGCGCGGCCTGCTCGTCGTAGTCCGACGTGGCCGCCGCCAGGTCGAGCTGCGCGATCACGTGATCGCGCAGATACACGGCCTGGGCGAGCGTCTTCATCCCGCGCGCCTCCTCCGCCAGCCCGGGGATGTCGAAGGTGCGGGTCACGCTTCCCGGAGTGAGCACCAGGTAGTCGTAGCGCAGATCGACGAGGTCTCCGGTGATCTTCCGGACCACGCACACCTTGGCTTCCGGGTCGACACCGATCACTCCGCCCGGCACCAGCGCGGTGCGGTGCAGGATCCGGCGCAGCGAGGGCGCGACGGACTGAGGTGTGACGACACCGGCGGCGACATGGGGCAGCAGCGGCAGATAGAGCTGATAGTCGGTGGGGCTGATCAGGGTGACCCTGGCCTCGCCGGGGGTGAGCGTCCGTTCCAGGCTTCTGGCGGCCTCGACTCCGGCGAAACCCGCGCCGACGATGACGATGTTCGGTCCTTGCATCAGAGCAGCCTCTTTCCACTGGTGCCAGCCGCGAGCCCAGGCTCACACGGGTCGCGGACGCGTGCCACTGCACGGCGGGTACCCCGAAGAGCGCGAAGCACGATCTCTACCGATCGGTAACTACCTCTTCCCCCTCCGTACACGGGCTGCCAGGATCATTTCCGCCACGGCGACGGTCGCAGGCACCGTCGCCGTCTCGATGCGTGGGTTCGACCAACTCACGCACTCCGACGGACAGATGCGAAAAGGGGACAGGCATGACGGGACGCGGTGTGGTGCGCAGGATGGGCGTGGTGTCGGCGGTCGTGGCGCTCGGGATCGGGGGGACGGCCACCGCGGCCGGGTCCGCCGTCGCGGCCCCGGCCCGGACGGTCGCCAGTGCCTCCGCGGCGGCCGGTGTCGACTACGCCACCTGGCAGAACGACGTCCAGGCCGTCATCGACCAGGCGGTGCCGTACGTCGAGCAGCGCACCGCGAACGCCGGCGGCCGGAAGCTCGCGGTCGTCTTCGACATCGACAACACCGCGCTGGAGACCGACTTCCACCCCTGGTACGAGCTGCCCACCCCGGCGGTCGAGGCCTCGCTCGCACTCGCCCGCTACGCGCACTCCCGGGGCGTGGCCGTGTTCTTCGTGACCGCGCGTCCGGGCATCATCGCCAGTGAGACGAAGTGGAACCTGAAGTGCGTCGGCTACCCGGTGGACGGACTCTACGTGCGGGATCTGCCGGACCTGTTCGGTGAGGTCGGCGCCTACAAGACCGGCAAGCGCGCGGAGATCGAGTCCCGCGGCTACACGATCATCGCCAACATCGGCAACAACACCACCGACCTGGCCGGCGGCCACGCGGAGCGCACGTTCAAGCTGCCGGACTACGACGGCGAGCTGTCCTGACCCGGACGGCTCCGGCGCCGAGGGGGCCGTGGACCGTCCCGCATACACTTCCGCCATGGACGAGGCCTCGCTGGACGCGCTGGGATCGGGCAAGTACCTGCTGATCACCAGCTATCGCAAGAACGGCACGGGGGTCGCCACACCCGTGTGGGTGGTGCGGGACGGGACGGCGCTGGGCGCCTGGACCGTCGCGGACAGCTGGAAGGTGAAGCGCATCCGCAACCGTGCCGATGTCCTGGTCGGTCCGTGCGACGTGCGCGGCAGGCCGACGGGGGAGCCGGTCCCCGGCACGGCCGAGATCGTCGACGCGGCGGAGACGGCCCGCTACCGGAAGCTCATCGCCCGCAAGTACGGCGTGACGGGCCGTCTCACCCTGTTCGGCAGCCGCCTGCGCCGCGGCGAGAGCGGCACGGTCGGCATCCGTATCACCCTGTCCCAGTGACGTAGTCCGTCGTGAGGACGGCTTTCGAGCCGTGTGCCGTATCCCGGGAGGGCGCCGAGGGCGCCCTCCCTTTCGCATGCCCGCCCCACCTTCCACAGTGGCGTGGGTTCGCGGCTGTTACGGGAGTTGGCCGGATGAGTGCTGCCGGAAGCGTTGACTAGAAAGCGCTTACCGTTTACGTTCCCGTTCAGCAGCGTGGCCCGTGTGTGACATCTCGTATACGAGACATCAGATCTCCGAGCCGCACCACCAGGGCAAGTCGTCTTATCCAGCTCGCTTCGGGTCCATGAACGTCATGTCACACACTCTGCGCTGTTCAGATACAGGTACGGCATCCGTGTACATGTCCAGAGTCGCCTCTGAAGGGACACACCCGCATGCGTACGCTCCCCCCACGCAAGCGCCCCCGCCTGGCCCTGCTGACGGCCGGGGCCGCCACCCTGGCGGTCGCCACGGCACTCGTACTGCCGCAGCCGGCCGGAGCCGCCGAGACCGCGCCGGTCGGCTTCGGTGCCGGGACCACCGGTGGCGGCGGCGCGACCGCCGTCACCGTCACGACACTCGCCGCCTTCAAGACCGCCGTCACCGGTGACACGGCCAAGGTCGTGAAGGTCAGCGGCCTGATCTCGCTCAGCGGTCAGGTCGACATCGGCTCCAACACCACGGTCCTGGGCGTCGGTTCGGCGTCCGGGTTCACCGGCGGCGGACTGCGCCTGAAGAAGGTCACCAACGTCGTCGTCCGCAACCTGAACATCAGCAAGCCGGTCGCGCCCGCCGACGGGATCACCGTGCAGGCCTCGACGAAGGTGTGGATCGACCACAACGCCTTCTCGTCCGACCGCGACCACGACAAGGACTACTACGACGGCCTGCTCGACATCACCCACGCCTCCGACTACGTCACCGTCTCCTGGAACACCTTCAAGGACCACTACAAGGGCTCGCTCGTCGGCCACAGTGACAGCAACGCCAGTGAAGACACCGGGCACTTGCGGGTGACGTACCACCACAACTGGTTCAACAACGTCAACTCCCGTATCCCCAGCCTGCGCTTCGGCACCGGGCACGTCTACGACAACTACGTCGTCGGCGCCGACACCGCGGTGCACTCCCGCATGGGCGCCCAGATGCTCGTGGAGAACAACGTGTTCCGGAGCACGGCCGTCGCCGTCACCACGAACCGCGACAGCGACGTGGACGGCTACGCCAACCTCACCGGCAACGATCTCGGCGGAGCCGCGACCGAGATCTCGCAGGTCGGCACGTTCACGAAGCCGCCCTACAGCTACACCGCCGAGCCGGCCTCGACCGTCGTCGCCTCGGTGACGTCCGGCGCGGGCACCGGAAAGCTCTGACGAACTCCACCACCCCCACAGGAAGAAGGCATCCGGACATGACGTCATCAGCACGTCCGCGCGCCAGGCGGCGCGCCCTCACCGGCACCCTCGCCGCGCTCGGCCTCTCGGCCGCCATGGTGATGGCCGACGGCGCCCTGACACCGGCGAGCGCCGCCACCTGGCCCACCGCGACCGGCAGCCAGGCCGTCTCCTCCACCATCTCGGTCTCCGGTACCAAGGACTACGGGATGAAGCGTCTCTACGGCACCGGTGACCTGGGCTCGGACAGCCAGGACGAGGACCAGGGGCCGATCCTGGAACTGGCGGCGGGCACTGTCCTGAAGAACGTCATCATCGGCGCGCCCGCCGCCGACGGCATCCACTGCCTGGGCAGTTGCACACTCCAGAACGTCTGGTGGGAGGACGTCGGCGAGGACGCGGCGACGTTCCTCGGCTCCTCGTCGTCCAACGTCTACACCGTCAGCGGCGGTGGCGCGAAGGCGGCCAGCGACAAGGTGTTCCAGTTCAACGGCGCCGGAACGCTGAACGTGTCGAACTTCGCGGTGCAGACCTTCGGCACGTTCGTCCGGTCCTGCGGCAACTGCAAGACGCAGTACAAACGGACGATCAATCTCAACGGCATCGAGGCGACCTACAAGGGAAGCAAGCTCGTCGGCATCAACACCAACTACGGCGACAGTGCGACCCTGAAGTCCATCAAGATCGTCGGGGACAGCAGCAAGAAGATCGTCCCCTGCCAGAAGTACATAGGCAACAACACCGGGGCGGAGCCGACCACGAACGGCAGCGGCCCCGACAGCACCTACTGCAAGTACGCGACGTCCGACATCACTTACAGCTGACGGCCGTCGCCCGGCGGCTGAACGAACCGGCCTCGTACGCCGGTTCGTTCAGCCGCGTCGACAACCCCGCGGGTCGGTACACCTGGAACCCGGGCGCCGTGTGCGCCGGCCCGGTCCTGCGGGCGTGCAGCACGCTGCCGTCCAGGGCAGCGGCGTCCGGCCCACCAGGGTGAGGCCCGCGTCGGCGAAGAGCCGGGCGTAGTGGTCGGCGCGCCGTTCGCGACCGCCGACGTTGCACATCATGTGCAGGTCCCAGGCCGTGGCCGGCGAGGCCGAGCCGTCGGCGGGCAGGACCCGTTCGACGACGAGCAGATCGGCGCTCTCGTGCATCGCGCGGGCGCAGTGGCGCAGGATCTCGCGGCAGCGGTCGTCGTCCCAGTCGTGCAGGACGCGGGACAGGACGTAGACGTCGCCGCCCGCGGGTACGTCCGCGAAGTCGCCCGCCCGGAAGGCGCAGCGCGCAGCAGCCCGCCGGTGTCCGTGAGCCGGAAACCGTCGCGGTCCTCGCGCACCACGCCGAGCATGGTGAGGTAGCGCAGCAGGGTGGCCAGGTTCGGCTCGAGGGCGCCGACGGCCCGCGCCGGTTCCGCCACGCCGACGCCCCGCTCCTCGTCCATCGCGTCGGCCACCTCCAGCCGTGCGAACGCGGCCAGGGCCTGCGTCGTCCACGCCCCGGTCGGCAGACGCAGCAGGGTCTCGGCGGATTGGCGCTCACGGCATGCGTCGAGGTGAGCGGCGAGGACGTCGCGGTGGTCGCCGGGGACGTACAGCTCCACGCGGCGGTACCCGGCCTTGGCCTCGGCGGGCGCGCCGAAGTGGAACACCGCTGGGGGCAGGCTCCGGGTCCTGCCGTCGCTGGGTGGGTTCTTCAGCTCCAGGCGCTGTACGGGCCGTCGATGAGCTGGAACACCGGCTGCCGGCGCACCGGGTCCTGGGCGGTGGAGAGCTGGACCCGGTCGCCGCTGTGGATGGTGGCGGGCGAACCCATGACCCGGCCCCGGACCGTGAAGCCCTCCGCCATCTCGATCAGGGAGACATTGCGGGCGGCCGGGGTGTTGCGGTGGATCACCGTGGAGTGGCGCACGACGCCCGTGCCCGCGCTCGCCTCCGTCCGCAGGTCGCTGCCCGCACACACGGGACAGAGAAGGCGGTTGTACATGGCGGTGGCGCACCAGTGGCACCGCTGGAAGAGCAGCACGTCCCCGGCGCGTTGCGCCGAAGCGGTGTCGAGGCGCTCCACGGATCCCGCGTCGAGCACGTCCGTCGAGGCGTTCAGGCCCGGGTGAAGGGCGATTCCTGGGTAATACACGCTGTCATCTCCCTGCGCTCGGCCGGAATCTGATGTGCGCGGATCGCCGTGCACGACCACAGGCTATGGCACTGAGTGCCACCTCGTAAAGTACTCCGTACCTTTCAAATGAAACTCCGTACCTTTCGTGAAGAAGGGTGTCGGCGGCCGGTCCGCGCTCGGTCTCGCGCGAAGGCCGACTCGATCTCCTGGACCGCGCGCCAGGGAGCCGGCATCGAAGTCGAGGTGGTGGCACTCGGTGCCCTCAGGGCAAGGGGCTGAGTTCCCTGACCGTCCCGGCCGGGATTTCCTGAGCGTCCCGGCCGGAAACGCGCACGGGATCCGCTCCGGGATCCGCACCCGGAATCAGCTCCGGGATCGGTGCGGATCGCTCCTGGGAGTGCGGGGTTCCTCATGCGGCTGTTGCGCGCTCACAGGTGAACTCCGCGCGCAGAGAGTGAAGTTGACAGTGCATAAGTGGTGATCGACTATGTGGTCGAGCCGTGGCCCTCCTGACCGAGGGGTCCGGTGTTCTTCGACCACTCACTCCCGGGACGGCCTCGGGCGGCCGTGCGCCGCCCGCCGTAGGCGTGCGACGGGCGCCCGCCCCCGGCCCGCCGCGTCATCGCCCCCGGACGACGCGGTGAGAAGAGCCTCGGCACTCGTTCCCGCACGAGTGCCGAGGCTCGCTGTCCTCCTGTCGGCGCCGCGGTCAGCGGTCGTTGCAGGCCGTCGAGAATATGTCGTCGCCCGCCATGTGCCCGTTCCGATGGGCCTGCAGGGCGACGCTCACCAGGGTCAGCAGGAGATCGATGTCCGAGTCGACTTCGAGATGGATGGTCACCCAGCGGGAACCGGGCACCATGCGGATCGCCGTCGAGGTCCTGAGCTGGTCCTCGAAGCGCCGGATGGCCCGGTCGGTGAGATGCAGGTCGACATCGTGTTCGGAATGGAAGTGGACGATCTCGCACTGCGCGGCGCACAGTGCGCGTCCCGTGCCGCAGCTCGGCAGGGACTCCGCGAGGTCCGGCCAGCCGGCCAGTCGCGTCATGGCTCTGGAGGCCAAGGTCATGCGCCCATCATGACGAGCACACTTCCCGGCCACCAGAACTTGGCGCGGATGTAATCCCTCTGTCGTCGAAGAATGTCTGGTTTTCGCCTGGTAATTGACGAGGGGCTGTCCTGGTCACGCCATCCAGAAGAAGACGGCGGTCATCCGCTTGTCCTCCATGGTGGTCCCGCAGTAGCCGGTGGCGCTGTGCATCAGGTTGGCGTTGTAGAGGAGCAGCCGGTTGTAGCGGTGCGGGACGCGGATGTCCTCGACGAAGGAGTCCGGCGGGACGAACCGCGTGCCGAGGGCCTCGACCAGATTGTTGTGCGGCGCGACGACGACGTTGCCGCCGAGCCGACCCCCGGGCAGGGACTGCCGGAAGAAGGCCGTTCCGCAGTCCTTGGGGGCGTTCGGGTTCAGATAGAGCACCGCCGCGTAACGGCACAGGGCGCGGGAATCCGTGTGCGGGCGGGGCTCGCCCTCGTCCTTGCCGACGACCTGGACGCAGTTGTGGTTGAGCGTGGCGCCCGACGGGGTCGACTGCTGCCACAGCTCCCGGGCGCCGGTGGCCTTCCTCACCAGCCGCTCCACACCCGCCAGTTCGTCCTGCTCCAGCCCCGGCATCGTCCGCAGGCCCGGCCAGCTCTCCGAGGTGTACGGATGGCCCTTGGCCCAGTCGTCCCTTCCGACGCACCGGGCTCGTACGGCATCAGGATCGGGCAGCACGTCGTCGAAGACCCAGTAGTCCCGGTCGCGCGTGGGCTTCCGGTACGGCAGGACCGGCAACGCCGGAGGGATGGGAGGTTGTGGGGGCATGCGGCCGACCCTATGGACGCGTCCGTCAGTGATCTCCAGGGAACTGGTCAACCTTCCGCCAACTCGGTTCATGGATTGGCCAAGGCAGGGAGTCCGGCGTCCGCGCGAGGAAGCGTGCGCTACCCGCGACGTCAACGGCGTCCGAGAGCAGCCGAGTTCACCCGTCCATGGCAAGGGTGACCCGTTGGTGATCACCGAGGAGCGGGGGCGGTGAACGTCCCGGCCCGCGCTCGCGTATCACTGCACAGGGACGGCGGGAGACCGCGTGGACGGAAGGAGAGCAGTGTGCCGACACGGCCCGAACGCGGGAGGTCCACCGGGCGCTCCGTGATCGAACCCACGCACGTCGAGCGCAGCCGCCGCTCGGAGTCCCTGGCGGAGCTGCTCCGGCAGGTGCGCGAGAAGGAGGGGATGACCGACGCGGACGACGACTTCGGTCCGGTCTACGAGCCGACACCCCCCGTACGGCTCCTGCCCGTCCTGGTGGAGGAGGACGAGACCGAGGAACTGCCCCCGGTCCCGGGAGGCGAGGACTACACGGCCGACACTCCGCAGGTGTACGGGGCCGACCCGGCCGAGGGGACATCTCCCGGGGGCGGACGCCCGCACGAGAAGAGGCCCGGAGGCGCCCACGGCCCGGCCCGTGGCGCGGGCCTGCGCCGGGCCGCGATCACGCTCGCCATCACGGCGGCGGGCCTGACCGGCTTCGCCCTCGCCCTCCTGGTGCCGGGCGGGGCCCCGGGTGACGCGTCCGGGGCGACAGGAGAACACTCCTCGACCGCACCGGCCGACCGGGCAGCGGACGGGGCCTCCGATCCGGACGGTGCCGGCACGCTCCGGGAGGGTGACAGCGGCCCCGAGGTGACCGCTCTTCAGCAACGCCTGCTCCGTGTCCCGAACGTGTACGACCACGGCAGCGCCAGCGGCACCTACGACGCCGCGCTCACGGCCGCCGTCGCCCGCTTCCAGCTCTGGTACGGCATCCGGGGCGACGAGTCCGGCGTCTACGGCAACGACACCCGGGCCGACCTGGAATCCAGGACGGCGGCCCCCTGAGACGGCCGGGGCGGCCGGCGCGGTGACGCTCGCTCCCTCCGCCCCGGCCCCCTATACCTGCCGTTCCCGTGCACGGCCGACAGCCGTCCCGCCGAGGGCAGTCCCGACGACCGCCGGTCCGACGACGAGGTCGGCGCGGTCCCGGGTCGCGGCGACCAGCTCGGCGTTACGCTGATCCGTTCCGAGCACCCACGCCACCGCCGTGTCGTGGTCCTTCCCGAACTCCTCGTGGCGCGCGACCAGCCGCCGGATACGGTCGGCCTCGTCGAGCTCGCAGAACCACACCTCGTCCAGCTGCGCCCGGGCCCGCGCCCACGCTTCCTCGCGCAGCAGCAGGTAGTTCCCCTCGGTGACGATCAGACGCGCGGCCCGGGGAACCGCGAGGGCTCCCGCCAGGGGCTGTTCGAGGACCCGCTCGAAACCCGGCGCGTAGACGAGCTCCTCCTCGTCCTCGCGCAGTCTGCGCAGCAGCGCCGCGTACCCCGCCGCGTCGAACGTGTCCGGAGCCCCCTTCCGGTCCCTGCGCCCCAGCCGGTCCAGCTCGGCGTCCGCGAGATGGAACCCGTCCATCGGCACGTGCGCGACACGGAAGGGCCCGACCTCGTCGAGCCGCCTGACCAGTCGCTCGGCTAGCGTCGTCTTGCCCGCCCCCGGACTGCCGGCGATCCCGAGAAGGGCGCGCCGGCCGGGCCGTACGAGCGCGGCGGCCCGTTCCACCAGGTCGTCGAAGGACGGACACACCTCGGTCATACGAGTCCGGACAAGGACGCGGGGGCAGCGGTCTCCATGCCCTCCAGTATCGGCGACGCGGGGCGCGGGGGAAGTCCCGTACCGGACGGGCCGAAGGCCGGGAAGGGCGGGGAAGGGCCGGGAACGGCGGCGACGGTTCCTGAGCCAGGGCGGTGATGTGGCGCTCGCCACCCGGTGGAGACGGTTCCCGGGGGCAGACTCCTCGTATGACTGAGCTCGGCCTGCCGAAACAGATCCTGGCCTGCCTCTTCGACCTCGACGGGGTCATCACCAGAACCGCGGTGGTCCACGCGGCCGCCTGGAAGCGGACGTTCGACGACTTCCTGAGAGGACGCGACGGCGACGGATTCCGTCCCTTCGACGACGCCGACTACGCCGCGTACGTGGACGGCCTGCCCCGAGCCGACGGCGTACGGTCCTTCCTCGCCTCACGCGGCGTCGAACTCCCCGACGGAACCCCCGACGACCCGCCGGACCGGGCCACCGTCCACGGACTCGGCAACCGCAAGAACGACCTGCTTCTCGACATGATCCGCAACGACGGGGTCGAGGCCTACGACGGCACGCTGCGCTACATCGAGGCGGTCCGGGCGCACGGCCTGCGGACCGCGGTCGTCTCCTCCAGCGCCAACTGCCGGGACGTCCTGCGCTCGGTGGGGGCGGAGGCACTCTTCGACGTACGCATCGACGGCGTCGTCGCCGCCGAACGGCGGCTCCCGGGCAAGCCGCGCCCCGACACCTTCCTCGCCGCGGCCAAGGACCTCGGCGTCGAGCCGTCCGAGGCGGCCGTCTTCGAGGACGCGCTGGCCGGCATGGACGCGGGCCGCTCGGGCCACTTCGGGTACGTCGTCGGCGTGGACCGCGTGGGCCAGAGCGCCGCCCTGCGCGCCCACGGCGCCGACATCGTCGTACAGGATCTCGACGAACTGGGGGAGCGCGCGTGATCACTCATTCCTCGTACGGAGTCGAACCCTGGAGCCTGCGCGAGAGCGAGCTGCACCTCGGGCTGCTGCCGCAGAGCGAGTCCGTGTTCGCCCTCGCCAACGGCCACATCGGCTGGCGCGGCAACCTCGACGAGGGCGAACCCCACGGCCTTCCCGGCACCTACCTGGGCGGCGTCCACGAAACACACCCTCTGCCCTACGCCGAGGCGGGCTACGGCTATCCGGAGTCCGGGCAGACCGTCATCAACGTCACCAACGGCAAGCTCATCCGGCTGCTCGTCGACGACGAACCGTTCGACCTGCGTTATGGACGGCTGCGCTCCCACGAACGCGTCCTCGACCTGCGCACCGGGCTCCTCACCCGCACCTGCGAGTGGACCTCACCGGCCGGCTCCACGGTCCGGGTGCGCTCCACCCGGCTCGTCTCCTTCACCCAGCGGGCGATCGCGGCCGTCGCCTACGAGGTGGAGCCCGTCGACAGCCGGATCAGAGTGGTCGTCCAGTCGGAGCTCGTCGCCAACGAGCAACTGCCCGGACGCGAAGGCGATCCGCGCGCGGCGATCGCCCTGGAGTCGCCGCTGGAGCCGGAGGAACACTTCGCGGCGGGAGGCCGGCTGCGGCTCGTGCACCGAACCCGGCACAGCGCCCTGCGGGTCGCGGCGGCCGCGGACCACGCGGTCAGCGGCCCCGACAGGACCACCCTGAGCGGCGAGAGCAGCGACGACCTCGCCCGCCTCACCGTCACCTCCGTGCTGGAGCCGGGCCACACCCTGCGCCTGGAGAAGGTCGTCTCCTACGGCTGGTCCGGCAACCGCTCCCTGCCCGCCCTGCGCGACCAGGTCGACGCGGCCCTCGCCGCCGCCCGGCACAGCGGCTGGCGCCGGCTCGTCGACGAACAGCGCGCCTACCTCGACGACTTCTGGGCACGCGCCGACGTCGAGGTGGACGGCGACGAGGAGATCCAGCAGGCCGTCCGCTTCGCCCTCTTCCACGTGCTCCAGGCGGGCGCCCGCGCCGAACAGCGCGCCATCCCCGCCAAGGGCCTGACCGGCTCCGGATACGACGGCCACGCCTTCTGGGACACCGAGACCTTCGTCCTGCCGCTGCTCACCTACACCGCCCCGGGCGCCGTCGCCGAGGCGCTGCGCTGGCGCCAGAACACCCTCCCCGCGGCGCGCGAACGGGCCGCCCAACTCGGCCTGCGGGGAGCCGCGTTCCCGTGGCGGACCATAGCGGGATCGGAGGGCTCGGCGTACTGGCCGGCGGGCACCGCCGCGTTCCATGTGAACGCCGACATCGCCGACGCCGTCGTGCGCTACACCGCCGCCACGGGCGACACGCGTTTCGAACGCGACACCGGCGTCGAGCTGCTGACCGAGACGGCGCGGCTGTGGCGCTCCCTGGGACACCACGACCACCAGGGGAGGTTCCACATCGACGGGGTGACGGGGCCCGACGAGTACAGCGCCGTCGCCGACGACAACACGTACACCAACCTGATGGCCCGCGCGAACCTGCTGGCCGCCGCCGACGCGGTCGAGCGGCACGCCCGGCGGGCCGCGGAGCTCGGCGTCGACGAGGAGGAGAGCGCGGCCTGGCGCGACGCGGCCGACGCGATGCACATCCCCTACAACGACGAGCTCGGGGTCCACGAGCAGCACGCCGGATTCACCCGCTATCAGCGCTGGGACTTCACCTCCACCCGTCCCGACCAGTACCCGCTGATGCTGCACTTCCCCTATTTCGACATCTACCGCAAGCAGGTCGTCAAGCAGGCCGACCTGGTGCTCGCCCTCTACAAGTGCAGCCCGTTCTTCGACGAGGAGCACAAGGCCCGCAACTTCGCCTACTACGAACCCCTCACCGTCCGCGACTCCTCCCTGTCGGCCTGCTGCCAGGCCGTGATCGCCGCCGAGACCGGTCATCCGGGCCTCGCCTACGACTATCTGGTCGAGGCCGCGCTGATGGATCTGCAGGACCTGGAGCACAACACCCGGGACGGCCTGCACATCGCCTCGCTCGCCGGGACCTGGACGGCTCTGGTCGCCGGTTTCGGCGGGCTGCGCCACCACGGGGACACCCTGGAGTTCGCACCCCGGCTGCCGGAACGGCTCAGCCGCCTCGCCTTCTCCCTCCAGGTCCTCGGACACCGGCTGCGCGTGGAGATCGGGCAGGACGTCGCCACCTACACGCTCGCGTCCGGCGGCCCGCTGGAGATCCGCCACCATCACGAGACCCTCACCGTCGACGCCGACAAGCCCCGCAGTCTGCCCATCCCGGCACCGAGGCTGCGCCCCGCCCCTGACCAGCCGCGGCACCGGCGGCCGAACTCCCGGGGGTGAGACGCGGCGCGGGCCCCCGGCGGGTCAGTCGCGGCGGACGGAGGGCGCGATGTCCTCGTGCCGCTCCATGGGCGCCACGCCGGGTGCGGCGGCCCGAGCGGCGGCCCTGGTCGTGGGCTTGCCGCAGAACGCGGGCTCCAGGGCGCGGTACATGGTGTTGAGCACGGCGGTGTTGTTGGAGGTGTTGGCCAGGGCGGTGAGGCTGCGCTTGCCGTCCTTCGTGGTGAAGGCGTACGTGTAGTAGCCCTGCACGGTGCCGGTGTGCCCGTAGACCGAGATCCCGCACGACAGCTCGCGGCGGCGGAGCCCGAGGCCGTAGGACGTGGTGCTGTTGACCCGCGTCCACTTCGTCATCTGGGTGAGCTGGGCGGCGGACATGAGCTTGCCGCGCAGCAGCGCGGAGAAGAAGGTGTCCAGGTCGTGCGGCGTGGAGATGACGGCGCCTGCGCTCTGCGCCCAGGAGGCCGTCTGCTTGGTGGAGTCCACCAGCGCCGCCCCCGCCGTGTCGGGTGTGAGGTAGCCGTTGGCGTGGCGGCCCGGGATCGCGGTGTCGGGGTGGACGTAGAAGGTGCCGGTCAGGTTCAGCGGGGTGAAGATGCGCTTCCGGTACTCGGTGGCGACGGTGTGCCCGGTCAGCTTCTCGATCAGCATGCCCGCGACGACGAAGTTGGTGTTCGAGTACGAGTAGGCGGCCCCCGGTGCGTTGGTGCGCGGTTTGGCCAGCGACAGCTTCACCAGGTCGCGGTAGCCGAACACCTTGTTGCGGACCGTTTCGAAGCCGGAGACGGACCGGGCGAACATGTCGTTGGTGTAGTCGTACAGACCGCTGCGATGGCTCAGCAGGTGCCGCACGGTGATCCTGTCGTCGGGCAGCAGGCCCGGCAGATAGGTGTTGACCGGCTTGTCGAGTTTCAGTCTGCCCTCGTCGACGAGCTGGAGCAGCACCACGGCGGAGAAGGACTTGGTGACGCTGCCGACGCGGAACCGGTCGTTCGTGCTGATGGTCCGTCCGGTGGCGCGGTCGTCGACCCCCTCGACGAGCCGGTGCACCGTGCCGTTGTCGTCGATTCTCGCCA
Source organism: Streptomyces sp. NBC_00386 (assembly GCF_036063235.1). Lineage (NCBI taxonomy): Bacteria > Bacillati > Actinomycetota > Actinomycetes > Kitasatosporales > Streptomycetaceae > Streptomyces > Streptomyces sp. NBC_00386. The sequence goes on along the minus strand of NZ_CP107950.1, from coordinate 1,150,067 downwards.
TCGCGCCGGGTGCTCCCTGACCGCGTGCCGTACGCAGGATCGCCCGCAGGCCCGCCTCGTCGGGCGCCGCGGCGGCGGCCACCGCGGTCCGTCCGCTGCCGGAGAGGTGCGTGCCCGCCGGCGTCACGGCCTGTGCCGGGCCCGCCAGCAGGGATGCCACGACCGCGCCCAGCGCCGTCCCCGTAACCGCCGTTGCTGAGACCATCTGCTTCTCCCGAGTGCCATCTGCCGGTTCGACGTCCCGGCCCCGACCGCGCCGCGGATGCGGGCGACGGCACCATCTGTACGCGCTGATGGGGCGCGAGGGTTGCAACGCCATGGGGATGCAGCGGAAACGGGCCGACGGAATCGGCGAATTGGCGGAAAGCCGCGCGCCGGGCCCGCCCGGTCCGTACGGCGGACGGGAAGTGCCGGACGAGCCCGGAGGGCTGACGCCGGTTCAGCCGCCGAAGAGCTGGGTCCAGTACGTGCCGGCCCTGCTGCCGCCGGCCAGGCCGATGCCTATGTGGGTGAAGTCCCGCTTGAGGATGTTGGCGCGATGGCCGGGACTGTCCATCCAGCCCCGGACCACCTCGGCGGGGGAGCGCTGTCCGCAGGCGATGTTCTCGCCGACGGCGCGGTGGGCGGAGCCCGCCGCGGCGGCGCGGTCCCACGGCCTGCTCCCCTCGGGGGAGGTATGGGCGTAGAAGTCGCGGGCCACCATGTCGGCGCTGTGGGCCTGGGCCGCGGCGGTGAGCGTCGCGTCGGCGGCGAGGGGCGGCAGTCCGGCCGAGGCCCTTTCGGTATTGGTGAGCGCGATGACCTCGCGTGTCGTCCGGTCCAGGCCCGCCGGGCTGAACGGCCGGGCCCACAGCGCCGTCCAGTACAGGTCGCCCGTGCGGGCGTCGGGGACGCCGGCCAGTCCCGCCTGGTCGAAGGCGGGATCGCACAGCGTGCGCCGTGACGGCTCGGCGGAGAGGCAGTACTCGACGAATTCGTGCGGGGTGCGCGGGCCGGAGACCAGATGCTCGCCGATGGTCAGGTACGGGTAACCGGCCGCGACGACGCGCTGGTAGACAGAGACGCCGTCCGGGGTCTCCGAGGCGAGCGTGCCGCGGGCCGCCATGGCGGCGGAGTGGCCGCGCGCGGCGGCGGTCAGCCGGGTGTCGAGACGGACGGGCGGGGAACCGGCGGCGGCGCGCGCGGAGTTCACCGGTCCCAGGAATCCGTCGGGGTCGGGGCCGCCTCCCGGCGCCCCCGGCGATCCGCCCCGGGCAGCCGCGCCCGGCCGCCGGGCGCCCGGCGCGACGTGCGGCGTGACGCCCGGCGCGGAGCCCCGCGCGAAGGCCGGCCCCGGATTCGGCACCCTCATGGGCCGCCTACCGCCCACCCCGTAGGGGCCGTCGGGCGCCGCCGCGCCGCCCGACGGCGCGCTGTCCTCGGTGACATCGACCCCGAAATCCCGTGCGACGCCCGCCAGTCCGTCGGCGTACCCCTGCCCGAGGGCACGGAGTTTCCAGGCCGTACCGCGCCGGTACAGCTCGGCGAGCAGCAGCACCGTCTCCCGCTCCGGCCGGGGCGGGGTGAACCGGGCGAGGACGCGGCCGTCCGCCGAGGTGACCTGAATCGTGGGGGAGGGCAGCCGTCCCAGGGGAGTCGTGAGGTCGGTGGGGCTGACGACGACGGTGACGCGGGAGGCTCCGGTCCTCAGCCGCGGCGGATCGACGGTGAGCCGGCCGCCGTCGAGACGGACACCGGGTGCGACCGGCTGGTTGTAGAACACGAAGTCGCCGTCGCCGCGCACCTTGCCGCTGTCGTCGGTGATGAGCGCGGACACGTCGAAGGGGCCGGGCACCCTGAGGGTCAGGGTCCCGTCCGGCAGGGGCGTGTTGCCCCCGGGAACCAGCTCGCTCATGCCGCCGCCCGTCGAGGTCGTGATCCACGCCCCCCGCCAGGGATGCGGAGCACGGGCCGTCGACCGCTCAACGGACCGCCTGTGGCCTACGGTTCCCGCGACCGGCGCGGGACCGGGCCGGGGTCGCCCTTGGCGGGGGAGAGGGGTGGGCGGAGCGACCCGGAGGGTACCGCCGAGCGCAGCGAGCGCAGGGCGAGCAGCATGACGCCGATGTCGTCCAGGTAGACGGGGTCGGGCAGCAGGTCGGTCGGCAGCACGAGATAGGCGACGGCGCCCCAGAACACCCAGCGGGATCCGGTCGGCAGTCCGGCCCGCCGCAGGTCACGGCGGGCGCGTACGAGCCGGAGCAGGAGCACCAGCGCCACCGCGAGCGCGGCGGCCGCGAGTACGGCGACGATGACGAGGACCACGGTCCACGAGGTCGAATCCATGTGTCCGTCCAGAGATGTCGTCGGGTGCGCTTCCTTCCCGTGTGCCCGCTCGTGCCCAGGCTAGCTCCCCTGGCAGTGCTGTCCGGGCACGCGTTCTCTCACCGCAGGGTGTCGCGGCGGCAGATGACGAAGTCGTCGAAGACATGCCGGCCGGGACGTGAGCCGACGGACTCGACGGCCCTGCGGACGTCCATGAGCTGATCCGTGGTCATCTGGAGCGGCGGCTCGTCGGGCTGGTAGGTGGTGCGCACGGGGTAGTCCCGTCCCGGTTCCCGGGTCATCTCGATGTGGCAGCCCAGTACGTGGGTGACCGGGCGGCGCCCGCAGAAGTCGATCAGCCGGTCGACGGTGCGGGTGAAGGCCGGCCAGTCCTCGACGTACAGGCGTCCGGGATAGACCGTGTCGCCGGTGAGCAGGACCCCGGTCCAGGGGTCGAAGTACGTCACCGCGGCCTCGTGGTGCCCGGGGGTGGCCAGGCATTCCAGCACCCGGCCGCCGAGGTCGACACGCGCCACGGCGTCGGGATCGTCGTGGAACCCGAAGAAGTCCCAGGCGCTGTCGAGGGCGGCGTCCACGACCTCGGTGCCGGGACGGCCGGTGAACTGGCCGTCCCCGGCGATGTGGTCGCCGTGCGGATGGGTGTGCAGCACGAGCAGCCCGTAGTCGTCACGGGGGTGCGCGGCCAGCCAGGAGTCCATCACCTCGTCGACGACCCGGCGCAGCGGGAAGTGGTCCGCCGAGGCCGTGGCGCCCGTGTCGATCAGGACGGCTCGCGCGGTCCCGAACAACAGGAACATGAAGGGCGCTTCGTAGTCGATCGCCATGTTCTGGCGAAGGATCACCGTGTGCTCGTCGTAGGCGTGGACCTGGATGTCGGGGTCCGTGTTGTGCTTGGCCGAGGGCGAGCCGTGGATCCACCGCACGTCGAGCGGTGCGGCCGCCGCGGAATCGTCGCCTCCTGGGGCGCCGTCGGTCTGCTGCCCGGCACTGTCCACGCTGTCTCCCTCGGACTCGGTCCTGCCGGGCCACGGCAGGGCCCGGGACCTCAGTTTCGCGGGTGGGCGTGGTCGAGGAGCGCCTGGGACACCGCACGGATGCTCCGGGCGATGTGCTGGAGCTGCATCACCTCGGCGGCGTACATCTTGATGGAGTGCTCGATCACACCCTCCTGGAGGCCCAGGCCGGGCAGCTCGGAGCGGGCGGTCTGCAGCGCCGTACGGGCGACCCGTATCTCCTGCTGCACCTGAAGGTGGGCGTGGCGGGCGAGCAGGACGGGGTGCTTGTGCAGGACGGGGTAGGTCGCGTAGCGGCTCGGCACCAGCTCGCGCAGCCATTTCACCGCCGATCGCTCCCAGTCGAAACTGCCGGGGGTCTTGACCTGGCACGGCCAGTCCGAGGTGATCGGTGAATACGTCAGGGCCATGTTCATCGCTTCCGGATTACGTCGGCGGGGGACTCTGGGGGCGGCCCCGGCATAGGGGGACCGGGGCCGCCACCACGGGTCTCGCAGGCGAGACCCGCTCGAACACCCGGGACCCGATGCGGGTAGGAGCGGACGGCCCCCGGTGCTCATGGGTCGTGACCTGGAATCCTCCGGGGCACGATCCGAAAGAAGTATTTATATATGCCGCCAGAAGCGCAAGGACATGAAAACATTCATGCACGCTTTGTTGTGAATGATCCCGTGATGCCGTGGTGAGAGCGGGTACGGGAGAGGCCGCCATGCAAGCCGGAGCGCTCCTCGCGACAGCGGAGGCTCCCTCCGTCGATGCCGGGGCCGATGCCGGGCCGACACCCGGGGTCGGGGGCCGGCTCGAGCCCCGAGGTCAGTCCCGCAGGAAGAACTGGTGCTGCTCGGCGACCTGCTCGTACTCCTCCAGGCGCGCCTGGGTGCGCTCGGGATCGGCGTCGGTCATGGCCTGGAGCAGGGCCGCCGACAGCACCACGGGCGCCGCGTAGGAGTCGAAGACGAGCCGGGAACCGGTCCCGGTGGCGAAGGTCACGTCGGCCTCGTCGGCCAGCGGGCCCAGCCCGAGGTCGGTGACCAGGGCCACCTGCAGGCCCGCGCTGCGCGCGACCCGCATGGCCGTGAGCGTCTCCTGGGCGTGCCGGGGCATCCCGAAGGCCAGGACCCACGTGCCGCCCGCCTCTCGCGACTGGAGCAGCGCGTCGTAGGCGACCGAGCCGCCGTGGGTCACCACCCGCACGTCCGGGTGGATGCGGCGGGCCGCGTAGGCGAAGTACTCGGCCAGCGAGCCGGAGATCCGCAGTCCGAGGACCGTCAGCGGCGCCGACTCCGACAGGGCCCGGCCGACGCGGATGATCTGGTCGGGATCGGTGAAGTCCCGCCGCAGGTTCTCCAGGTTCTCGATCTCGGCGTCCACCGCGGCCTGGAGCTCGTTGCTGGTGACCTCGGCGGGGGTTCCCGGTGTGCTGCTGCCCAGGGTGCTGAGCGCGATGGCCTGGAGGCTCTCGCGCAGGGCGGGGTAACCGCTGAAGCCCACGGCCGCCGCGAAACGCGTCACGGAGGGCTGGCTCACCCCCACCCGCTCGGCGAGGTCGGTGATCGACAGGAACGCGGCCTCGGTGAGGTGCTCGATCAGGTATTGGGCGATGCGCCGCTGGCCAGGGGAGAGCCGGGGTCCGTCGAAGAGCTCCCTGAGCTGGGACGTGGGCGCCACGCCCGCCTCGGGCGCCGTCTTTCCCGAGGTGATCGCGGATGCCTGGGCGCGTGCCTGCTGCGGCGATGGCACCGGTGCGCCTCCTTCATGTCCCACGAGAACTCAACATAGCTCACGGACCTTTCTGACCTGGGCCGGTATGCGCGCAACCAATGCGTGCGTTCCCCGTTTCGCGCGGGACTGCGGGGTACTCGCACAACTGTCACGACGTGCTCGTCCGCGGGCGCGCGTGCCTGTTCGCCGACGCGAGGGAGAGGGTTTTCATGAGCGTGCAACAACTGCCCGCGTCAACGGTTCACGTGATGCTCGGGGACTGTTCCGCGGCCGACGCCAAAAGTGTGCTCGGTGTCCTGTGCGGCCGCTTCGCCGCGGACCGGGAAGGGGCGGACCAGCCCCACGAGTCCGAGAGCGGCAGGCCGACGGTGTGGACCGTGCTGTTCGACACCGCCGGAGATCCCAGCGGCAGAGCCGGGCCTGTCGTCGAACTTTCGGGGCAGCCGATCGTGGAGGCACAGGGTGGCCCCCAGGCGACACAGCGTCTGCGGGAGGTCCTCGGTGCCGCCTTCTCCGTGCACGAGCTGGGCACGGAGGCCGGTGACCAGGAGGTTCAGATGAGGCTGCGACTGGATTCGAGTACGGCGCACGAGACGCGGTCCGTGTGAACGCCGGGTCGGTGGCCCGCGACGGAGAGATCGGCGCCCGCCGTGCGGCGACCGGCTCAGCGCGTGAGGGCGCGGCCCGCGCGGGGCTGACCGCCCGGGGGGTGATCTACGTCCTGGTCGGCGTGCTGGCCCTGCGTATCGCCTTCGGCGACAGCGGCGGGCGGCAGGCGGACCGGGGCGGTGCCCTTCAGGAGATCGCCACGAAGCCGTTCGGCGCGGCCCTGCTGTGGGCTCTGGGCGCCGGGCTCGTGGGCATGGCGCTGTGGCGGCTGTCCGAGGCGTCGTTCGGCGCCGCCGGACAGGACGGCGGCAAGGCGGGCAAGCGCCTGATGGCGGCCGGGCGGTGCGTGTTCTACGGGTTCGTCGCCTACTCCGTGCTGGCCTTCGCGGCCGGCTCGCGCGGCAGCGGTTCGGGCGACCGGCAGTCCCAGGACGTCACGGCCAAGGCGCTGGGCATGCCCGGTGGCCAGTGGATCGTCGGTGCCGCCGGGGCGGGTCTGGTCGTCGCGGGCGTCTGGATCGCCGTACGGGCCGTGATGCGCAAGTACCACAAGCACCTCAAGCTCGGTGAGATGTCGCGGCGGGTCCGCGGGGCTGTCGACACGACGGGAGTCGGCGGCGGGGCCGCGCGCGGTGTGGTGTTCGCGGCGGCGGGTGCCTTCGCGGTCCGGGCCGCCGTGGAGTACCGGCCCGACCAGGCCAAGGGGATGGACGGCACGCTGCGGTCCTTCGCCGGAACGCCGATGGGCCCGTGGCTGCTGGCCTGCGTCGCCGCCGGCCTCGTCCTGTTCGGGCTGTTCTCGTTCGCGATGGCACGGTGGCGCAGGGTGTGAGGCACCGGACGGGCCGGGGTCGCGTGTCCGGCCGGTGCCGCGAGGGTGCCTCCGCCGCCGCGCGACGGAGGCACCCGACGTGGACCGGTCAGGGCTGCGCGGTGAGTGCGAAGCTCTGGGCGGCCGATCCGTCACAGCCGCGCTGGGTGAGCTGCACGCTGTTCGCGGCGGATGCCGCCGCGCTCAGGCACTTGCCGCTGTGCCGGGCGACGAAGTGGTAGCGCCCGCTGCTCTCCTTCACCGGCTGCCACTGCTGGTTCTGACCGCTCGACCAACTCCACAGCTGCAGCGGCGCGTTGTCGGCCGTCGAGCGGTCGGTGACATCGACGACCTGCTGAGGATCCAGCCGCAGCGCGATCCGCGTGTAGCCGCTGTCCGTCGAGCGGAACTGGAACTGCTGCGCCTGCGTGCCGTTGCAGGCGTACTGCTGGACCGCGGTCCCGTTCGCCGTGCCGGCCGAACGGGCGTCCACACAGGTGCCGTTGCCCGAACCGGCCAGGGAGTACCAGGCGGTCTCCGAGATCGGGTCCGTCGGTGGCACCGAGGTGTCCGCCCCGCCGAGCCACTTGAGCCCGTCCAGCAGGAACCGGTTCTGGGCCGTACTGGCGAACGTCGACGACAGCGTGGTGTTCGTCGCGTAGTCCATCGCGTTGTGACCGAAGTTCGCGTACAGCATCCGGTACTTCGTGTTGGTCCACAGAACCGGGTAATAGCCGCTGTACCAGGTCTGGTTCGGGTCGGTGCCCAGCGGGAAACTGCTCGGGTCGACCGAGGCGAGGACACGGATGTCCGGGTTCTGCCGCAGGTCGTTCGACCAGCTGTACCACTCGCTGACCGACGAGGTGAACGTGGCCGGCAGGTTCACGGTGGAGGGATGCGTCCGGTCCTCGACCTTCAGGACGGCGGTCGTCGGCCCCCAGGTGTTGGACTTGAAGTTCCCGCTGCCCAGGAACTGGTTGTGGTACCAGGACCAGCTCGGCGCGTCGGTGGTGAAGGCGGAGACATGGAAGCCCATCCAGCCGCCGCCGGCACGCATGTACTGCTCGAAACCGGCGCGTTGGGCCGCGGTCTGCGGCAGGTCGTCGAGGAACAGGACGACTTGGTACGCGTTCACGCCCCCGTTGCTGAGCAGGTCCCAGTTGTTGCTGGCCGTGTAGGTGAAGCCGTTCGCCGCGGCCTGCTTCGGGAACCAGTCGTTGGCCTCGTGGACGAAACTGATGTGGGCCGCGTCCCAGGTGCCGTTGTAGAGGGCGAGCACCTTGAACGGGGCCGCCGTGGCGCTCGCGTGCGCGGCCGGCGGCGAGGCGAGGCCGAGCAGGGTCGCCAGCAGGACGAGGACCCGCAGGACACCGCGCGCCGGTGGGGACTGGCTGATGCGCATCCGGTTCTCCTTCCCGTACGTGTCAGGGGTGGTGGTCACGGGTAGCTGACGAGGTCGGCGACGTTGGTGGAGGAGTTGGAAGGGCCGCCCCGGTCGTTGACGACGTGCCGGATGGTGCCCGTACCGCCGAGGGAGACGGTCACCATGTCCTTGAAACGCACGTTGGCGTTGACGGGCGCCTCGATGGCGTGCTCCGCGGCGACGGCGGGGTTGACGTTGAAGTAGCAGTAGCTGCCGAAGCCGTACACCTCATGGCTGGTCACGGAGGGCGCGACCTTGTAGGCGGCGTAGCCCTGCGTCGAACCGTTCATCCACGCCGCCTGGCTGGGCGGGTCGTAGGGCATCTCGTTCTGGTAGAAGTACGTGCGGCCGCCGTTGCCGTTCCAGACGGTCTGGTACTTCTGGTAGTGCTCGACGAACAGGCCGTACATGGTCACGTCGTCGCCGTTCACGACCAGGCCGGTGTCGGCCGTGTTGCTGGTCCAGCCGACCCCGCTGCCGTGGTCCGCGCGCCACAGCCACAGGTGGTCGCCGATGACGTCGTCGCTGTTGACGGTCAGGCTGGTGGTGGCCTTGCCGACGCCCGCGCCGCCGACGCGGAAGAACACGTCGTGCAGGGAGCTCGGGTCCGCGCTGTGGTCCGCGGAGGAGCCGCTCGGTCCCATCTCCAGCAGTTGCGCGGAGTTGGTCGTGCCCGCGTCGATCAGCAGCCCGGCGAGCCGGACGCCGTTCACGTCGGCGACCGTCATGGCGGTGATGCCGTTGTCGGGGACGAGGGTGGCCAGACCGAGGCCCAGGACCACGGTGTCGGCCCTGGTGACCCTGAGCGTCTGGTCGAGGTGGTAGACGCCCGGCGTCACCAGCAGGTTCTTGCCCTGGGCCAGCGCGTCGTTCAGCTGGGCCGCCGTCGCGCCCGGCTTCACCACGAAGAAGTCGGACAGCGGCAGGGACGAGCCCGCAGGAGTTCCCGAACTCCATGTCGTGCCGGTGGAGTTGGTGCGTACGGACGGGACGAACACCTTCCAGGCGCCCGCCGTGTCGACGTACAGGAAGGGCTTCTCGCGGGAGACCGGTGTCTGGCCCACCGTCGTGTACGGAGGGCTCGGGAAACTGTTCGCGGGGGCGTTCTTCGCGCCCACGAACACCATGTTCCAGTTGGAGCCGGTCCAGTTCGACCATTCGGTGTTGCGCGACAGCCACTGCTGCTGCGAACCGGAGTCGACCTGGCCGTCGATCTTCGTGTCGGCCATGTAGCCGCCGCTGGACCAGCCGCCGTCGTCCAGCGCCAGGTTGCCGCGCAGATGCATGCGCCGGTAGGGCGCCGCCTGCGACACCGCCCAGCGGTCCGTGCCGGACGGGGGAGTCACCGACAGGTTCTCCGCCGAACGCCAGAAGTTCTGGGTCGCGTTGCCCTGGAACCAGTCCGCCTCGGCGTGCACCGAGCCCCGGATGTCGACGTCGTCGGGGGAGAGGCCCAGACCCGCGACCTGGGTGTAGAAGCCGACGTTCGCGTTGGCGCTGTAGGTGCCGGGTTTGAAGAGGAAGGCCTTCCGGGCGGTGCCGAACTGGTTGGTCTCCTGCTGGGAGAAGGCCGCGTCGAGGCTGCTCTGGATGGTCGCGGCCGGTGTCGACGGGTCGAAGACGGTGACGTTCGGGCCCAGGTCCGGTGTCCCCGGAGGCTGTTGCGTGTCCACCGCGTTGACATGGAAGGACTGGGCCGCCGTGCCGTTGCAGGTGTACTGCTGGAGCTGCACGCTGTCGGCGGTGGAGGCGCTCGGTACGTCGAGGCACTTGCCGCTGCCCCGGTTCACGAAGTGGTAGGCGCCGCCGGCCTCCGCCACGGCCTGCCACTGCTGGTTGGTGCCGCCGCCGTACGCCCACAGCTGCACCAGCGCGCTGTCCGCGGTCGAGACGTCGGTGACGTCCCAGGCCTTGGTGCTGTCGGCCCGGTTGTCGACCTGGGAGTACCCGCCCGACGTGGCGGCGAACTGCCACTGCTGGGCCTGGCTGCTGTTGCAGGCGTACTGCTGGACCGCCGTGCCGTTCGCCGTTGCGGCGGCGCGGGCGTCGACGCACTTGCCGCTGCCCGCGTTGACGACGGTGGCCCAGCCCGCCGGCACCGCGGCCGCCTGCGCGAGTGCGTCGGTCCGGGCGGCGGCGCTCTGCGCGGTGGCCGTCAGGCCCGACACCGTCGTCGCCACGAGCGCGGTCACCGTGAGCAGCCCGGCCGTTCGACGGCGCCCGGATTCTCTTCGGGACCCGGACAGGGGGAATCTGGACATGCTGGACACTCCTGAACTGGTGGGGGGTTCATGTCCGTGAACATCGAATGCATTCATGGAGTTGTGGTGATCGGTGAACCTAAAGGTCTGCACCAAAGACGTCAAGATGTGAAACAAAGAACCCTCTCAAATGGCCAGTCCTCAACCGGAGTTGAAGAGACCGTGACCGGAGGGTCCCTGGACTCGGCTCTGTGACAGTCCTGTTCACCAGCGAGATGTGGAGGCGTTGCCGCTTCGTGAGGCGATTCACTTCTTGAAGGCTCGTCACATGGCGATGCGGGCAGAGCCGTTGACTGATGTCACCCGGCTGTCCGCACGGCCGTCCGGTGCGGTCGGCCGCCGTTCCGGCGCTCTCGGGCGGCGGCTCCGGGCCGGCGTTCTCCGTGTGGGGTTCCTTACAAGGTGATGACATGGCGGCGAACCACACCCATCTCACCCGCATCTCAGGGCACTCTGGTTCCGGGTCGGTGACTCCTGTCCTGGAGAGACACGGAAATCCGCCGACCACCGCGCCGACCGGCACCGCCGGTTCGTGTCCTGCGGCAAGGGAAGCGGCTGCCGCGGAACAGCGCCCCGGAGTACCTCCGGGGCGCCGTGCGTGTTCCGCGATGGGCGCAGGGCTCCGGCGGGAACCGCCCTCCGGCGGTGCACCGGAGCCGGACGGTTGCTCCGCCCGAGGGACCCGGCTACTTCCAACGGCCGAGCGCGGCGAGTCCGCCGTCGCCGACCCCCGGCGGGAGTGATTGCCTCGGTGGGGGACCGCCGACCTCGGAGCCGGCCCGGCTGTGGACGGGCCCGTCCGCGGCCCACGGATACCGGCGCCGTCCCGGGCGGCCACACCCAGGACGGGACGACACCCTCCGGTCCCCGACGACCGGCAGGGAGACAGCCGTGACGGAGAATCAGATCCTCCAGGGCCTCGGCCTGATCGCCGTCCTGGCCGTCGGTTCCCAGATCGTGGCGAGCCGGCTGAGGATCCCCGCCCTGATCGTCCTGCTGCCGGTCGGCTTCACCGCGGGCGCGCTGACCGACATCGTCAACCCCGACAAACTGCTCGGGGACGCCTTCTCCCCGATGGTCTCGCTCGCCGTCGCGGTGATCCTCTACGAAGCCGGGCTCGGCCTGGACATCAGCAGGCTGCACGGACACATGCACCGGGTCGTGGCACGACTGATCTGGATCGGCGTCCTGATCACCTGGGGGGTCGCCGCCGTTCTCGCGGTGCCGCTGCTGGGCATGTCGAAGAGTTCGGCGGTCATGCTCGGCGTGATCCTCGTCGTCTCGGGGCCCACCGTCGTCGGCCCGCTGCTCCACTTCGTGCGGCCGACCGAGCGGATCCAGCGCATCCTGATCTGGGAGGGGTCGCTGATCGACCCGGTCGGCGGCATCCTCGGCGCGCTCGTGTTCCACGCGGTCGTCGCCGACGACAGCAACGGTCTGGCCGGCAAGATCGGTCAGTTCGCGGCGAGTTCGGCCGTCGGACTGATCGGAGGCGCGGTGGGCGCCGCCGTCCTGTGGTTCCTGCTCGGCCGGCTGCACCTGGGCGAGGTGCTGGGGACGACGGCGCAGCTCGCCGCCGCGGTGGGTATGGCGGCCCTCTGCGACGCGATCCGGGACGACACCGGGCTCATCGCCGCGGTCGTGATGGGGATGGCCCTCGCCAATCTGCCGGGTGTCTCCCTCCCGGCGCGCCGCCCCTTTCTGGAGACCTTGGTCTCGCTGATCATCGGGCTGCTGTTCATCTCGATCTCGGCCACGGTCACCCCGGCGTCCCTGCGGCACATCGTCCTGCCCACGCTCGCTCTCGTCGCCGCTCTGGTCCTGGTGGTCAGACCGCTGGTCGCGCTGCTGTCGACCGTGCGCACGGACCTGACCCGCGGCGAGCGAGCGTTCCTCGGCTGGATGGCACCGCGCGGAATCGTCGCCGCGTCCACCGCCTCGACCTTCTCCGCCACGCTCGTGGCCGATCATGTCGGGGGCGCCCAGAAGATCCTGCCCGCCACCTTCCTGGTGATCGTCGCCACGGTGACGCTGTACGGGCTGAGCGCGCACCCCGTGGCCCGGCGCCTGGGCGTGCTGCGCCCGGCCCGGGCCCGCCCACTGCTCGTGGGCGGCGACCCCTGGGCGATCGACCTGGGCCGCGCGCTGCGCTCCGCCGGCCTGGACGTGCTGATGTGGGCCGGACGGGAGGAGCAGCGCGACCTGATCCGGGACGCCGGACTGCACCTGGCGCCGGGTGAGCTGCTGGCGGCGGCCACCGGCGAGGGAGCCGAGCTCGAAGGCATCACCGGCGTCCTGCTGCTCACCGAGGAGGACGACTTCAACGCGCTGGCCTCGGAGACCCTGCGCGGCGCGGTGGACGGGTTCGTGCACCGGCTGGGGCCGCCCGGCCTGAGCCATGGCGTGGTGGCCCCCTACACGACCGGGGACACCCTGTTCGGGGCCGGACTGAGCAGACCGGAACTGGCCCGTCGCTACGAGGACGGCGCCCGGATCGTCTCCCGCCCGGCCGGGAACGGCATCCCGGACGGACACGCGCTGCTGTTCCTCGTGCGTCCCGACGGCCGCCTGGATCCGGTCACCGGCACCCGTACCCCGCTGCCGGAGGCCCGGGACACCGCGATCCTGCTCGGTCCGGCCCGGACACGGGACCCGGTGCGGGCGGACTGACGGCGCCCGGCCCGGGACGGCGTCCCGGCGCGAGGACTCGCCCCGTCCCTCCGACACCAACGGTCCAGTGCGGATTGCGGTCCGCCCGCCGGATGGATCTCATGGTTCCCATGCAGCGACAAGCTTCTGAGCCAGACGACCTCGTACCGCCGATGGAGCGTTCGCACTGGGTGGCCTTCGCCGGAATCCTGCTGATGGTCAGCGCCCTGTTCAACCTCCTCACCGGGTTCGTGGCGATCTTCAACCACGGCTACTACTCGAAGGTGTACTCCCAGGGCAACCGGTTGCTGATCCTCAACTACACGGCCTGGGGCTGGATCTTCGTCGCCATCGGCATCGTCATGGCCGTGCTGAGTCTCGGTGTGCTCGTGGGTTCCAGAGGGGCGCGGCTGGGGGCCATCGGCCTCGCCGCGTTCAGCCTGATCGCGCAGATGATCTTCCTGCCGGTCTACCCGTGGTGGTCGGTGTTCACGATGCTCGTGTCCCTGCTGGTCATCTACGGCCTGCTGGCCGAGCCGAAGCATGTGCACGGGGCGCGGGTGTAGCCGGTCCGGCGTCTTCGTTCAGCCGCGTTGCCGGTCGAGTGCCTCGTCGAGCGTGGTGGCGGCCATGATCAGCGACAGATGGGTGAACGCCTGGGGAAAGTTGCCCAGTTGCTCGCCGCTGGGGCCCACCTCCTCCGCGAAGAGCCCGACGTGGTTGGCGTACGTATGCATCTTCTCGAACGTGTAGCGCGCCTCGGCCAGCCTGCCGGAGCGGGCCAGCGCGTCGACGTACAGGAAGGTGCACAGACTGAAGGTGCCCTCCGAGCCGCGCAGGCCGTCCGGGGAGGCGGCGGGGTCGTAGCGGTGGACGAGGCTGTCGGAGACCAGCGTCCGGCCCATCGCGTCGAGCGTCGACAGCCAGGTCGGGTCCTTCGGGCCCAGGAAGCCGACCCGGGGGATGAGCAGGAGCGAGGCGTCCAGGACGCCGCCGTCGTAGTGCTGGACGTACGCCTTCTCCCGCTCGTTCCAGCCGCGGTCCATCACCTGCTCGAGGATCGTGTCCCGAGCCCGGGTCCACAGCGCGGTGTCCGCCGGCCGGCTCCAGTCGCGGGCCAGCCGCAGACCGCGGTTGAACGCGGCCCAGCACATCACGCGGCTGTACGTGAAGTCCTTGCGTCCGCCGCGGGTCTCCCAGATGCCCTCGTCGGGGCGGTCCCAGTTGTCGGCGAGCCAGTCCAGGGCGCGGGAGACGGCCTTCCATCCCGCGTAGTCGGCCTGGACGACGAGCTCACGCCCCTCCGAGATGCCGTAGAGGGCCTCGCCGTAGATGTCGAGCTGGAGCTGGTCGGAGGCGGCGTTGCCGACCCGTACGGGGGAGGAGCCGCGGTAGCCCTCGAAGTGTTCCAGGATCTCCTCGCCCAGCAGGGGCGTGCCGTCCACCCGGTACATGATCTGGAGCGCTTCGCCTTCCTGGTCCAGGCGTTCCACCAGCCGTTCGCGCAACCAGTGGGTGAACGCCGTCGCCTCCTCGGTGAACCCGAGGTCGATCAGGGCGCGCAGCGACAGGGATCCGTCCCGTACCCAGGTGTAGCGGTAGTCCCAGTTGCGTTCGCCGCCGATCTGTTCCGGCAGGCCCATGGTGGCCGCCGCGACCGGGGCGCCGGTGGGCGCGTAGGTGAGGAGCTTGAGGGTGATCGCGGAGCGGTGCACCATGTCGGGCCAGCGGCCCCGGTACCTGGAGTTCCGGACCCAGCCCTGCCAGAAGTCGAGGGTCCGCGCCAGGTTCTCCTCGGTCTCCGGCACGGTGGGCGGCGGCGGTGCCGTGGCGTCCGGACCGTCCACGGTGAACACGGCCGCCGCAGTCTCACCGGCCTTCAGGGTGACCGTGCTGCGGACGTCCCGGCCGTCCCGCTCCAGGGGGAAGGTGCTCCGGAGGAACGCGCTGATTCCCGGGCCGCGGAAGGCGGCGCCGTCGGGACCGACGGTGAGTTCGTGACCGGCCCGCCCGTAGTCGAAGCGCGGACGGCACTCCAGGGCGAACTCCATCGTTCCCCGTACCGTCCGCACGGTACGGACGAGGCGGTGCCGTGCGGAAGCGGTCCCGGAGCGGTCGGGCGGCATCCAGTCGAGGACCTCGCCCACCCCGTCGGGTGACATGAACCGGGTCACGAGCACCGCCGTGTCCGGGTAGTAGAGCTGCTTCCAGGTGCCCTTCGGGCCGGAGGGCGCCAACCGGAAGAAGCCGCCGCGGTCGTGGTCGAGCAGCGCGGCGAAGATGCTGGGGGAGTCGAAGCGAGGGGCGGCGAACCAGTCCACGACGCCCTTGGCGGAGACCAGAGCGGAGCACTGGAGATCCCCCACCAGGCCGTGGTCGGCGATGGGCGGATAGCGGTCCATGGTGATCCAATCTCGAGGATCCAGGCATCTTCACTATCCGACATGCCGGTCATGTGTGCTTGTCCGCCCTGGACGAGGTCCGCGACACGGGCGGTGACACGACCCGTCGGACCTGCCGGCATGGCGTTCACCGGACGCGTCGCGCGGACGGGTGCCGGCCGGCTCGGCGCGCGATCCGCCGGCCTTGGACGGCCCCGCCGTCGCGCGAGGACGCGCGGAGCGGGGACGTCCGGTCCGGTCCGGGGGAGGTGACAGACTGGCGCCATGGACGAGCGCGCATTCGACAGGTCCGGCCAGCATGCTTCCGTCATCGGTCTGGGCACCTGGCAACTGGGGGCTGACTGGGGCGAGGTGAGCGAGAAGGACGCTCTGGCCGTGCTGGAGACGGCGGCGGAGACGGGGGTCACCTTCTTCGACACCGCCGATGTGTACGGCGACGGGCGGAGCGAGGAGACCATCGCCGGCTTCCTGCGCGGCCGGCCGGACATGCACGTCATGGTCGCCACCAAGATGGGCCGCCGTGTCGACCAGATCCCGGAGAACTACGTCCTCGACAACTTCCGTGCCTGGAACGACCGTTCTCGCCGCAACCTCGGCGTCGACCGCCTCGACCTGGTGCAGCTCCACTGCCCGCCGACACCCGTGTACTCCTCGGACGCGGTGTACGACGCCCTCGACACCATGGTCGAGGAGGAGCGGATCGCGGCGTACGGCGTGAGCGTCGAGACGTGCGACGAGGCGCTGGCCGCCATCGCCCGCCCGAACGTGGCGAGCGTCCAGATCATCCTCAACGCCTTCCGTATGAAGCCCCTGCGCCAGGTTCTGCCGGCGGCCCGGGAGGCGGGTGTCGGCATCATCGCGCGGGTCCCGCTGGCCTCCGGGCTGCTCTCCGGCAAGTACACGAAGGACACGGTCTTCGCCGCCGACGACCACCGGACGTACAACCGCCACGGCGAGGCCTTCGACCAGGGCGAGACCTTCTCCGGGGTCGACTTCGCGACGGGCGTGGAGGCGGCGGCCGAGTTCTCCGCCCTCGCCCCCGAGGGGTACACGCCGGCCCAGCTGGCCCTGCGCTGGATCGTCGCCCAGCCCGGCGTGACCACCGTCATTCCGGGAGCCCGGTCGCCCGAACAGGCCCGCGCCAACGCGGAGGCCGCGAAGCTGCCGGAGCTGTCCCGGGCGACGCTGGACGCCATCGACGAGCTCTACGAGCGGCGGATCAAGGAGCAGGTGGAGAGCCGCTGGTGACACCGGCGCGGGACCCGCGGTCGCACCGCACCAGGTTCCCTGGAGCACCGCGCCACCGGGTCCCGCACCGTCCTGCGCCACCGGGTCCCGCGATCCGTTCCCGCGTCTCAGGCCCCGGAAGTCCGCGCCGGCGCGAGCGCGTCGAGCTGGCGGTCGTGCACCCGGCTGAGCACCAGCACCGAGACGGTCGCGCCGATCAGGGCGCAGAACATGTCCCACTGGGTGTCCCACACATCGCCCTGGGTCGCCAGAAAGGCGTCCGCGCCGTGCCCGCCGATCACCGCGGCCGCCCACTCGAACATCTCGAAGAGGGCGCTGAAGGCGAGACACGCGCACACGGTCAGGGGCGCCAGCCACCTGCTGCCGCGCAGCGGTGACGTCCTGCTGAGCAGCTCCCGCACCAGGACGGCCGGCACGAAGCCCTGCATGAGGTGTCCGAACCGGTCGTACGGATTGCGGTCGAGCCCGAACGTGTCGCGCACCCAGTCGCCCAACGGCACCTGCGCGTAGGTGTAATGGCCGCCCACCGCGAGCACCAGCGCGTGCGCCGCGAGAAGGCAGTACAGCAGGCTCGTCAGCGGGAACCGCCGCCGGCCGAGCACCACCAGCGGCAGCCCCACGAGCACCCACACGGTCTCCAGCAGCCAGGTCATCCGGTCGTGCGCGTGCCACGCGGAGAGCGCCATACCCGTCACGATCACCGCCAGGAGCACGGCCGGGAGGGCCTTGCGCCGGGCGTGCTCGGGGAAGGCGGGGTGTGGGCCGGGCGGCGCGAGGGCTGATCCGGGCATGACGGGCTCCTTCGTCCAGGTGGCCCCATGGTGGTGGAGCGCCGGGGAGGGTGGCATGAGTACGGGTACTCACCCGGGCCTGTGACCCGGGTACTCACCCGTGACGACCCGGGCCTGTGACCCGGGCACTCACCCGTGACGTGACGAACATGTTCGTCACGTACTTGTTCGCAACGAACATGTTCGTTATCGTGAAGGAGTGACAGGACAACCCGCCCCCCGCCCCAGCCGCCGCGAGCGCCCGGCCAAGCCGGCCCTGACCAGGGACGGCATCGTCGGCACCGCCGTGGCGCTGATGCGCGCCGAAGGACTTCAGCGCGTCACCATGCGCCGCCTGGCGCAGGAACTCGACACCGGACCGGCCTCGCTCTACGTCTATGTGCGCAACACCGCCGAACTGCACGCGGCCGTGCTCGACGACCTGCTCGGTGGAGTCGACCTGGGTCCGGCGCGGGCGGACGGCGACTGGCGCGGCCGGCTCGTGCGGATCCTCACCTCGTACACGGCCGTGCTGTTCGAGCACCCGGGACTCGCCCGCTCGGCCCTGGTGGCCCGCCCGTCCGGCGAGCGCTACCTGGACCTGGTCGAGGCGCTGCTGTCCCTGCTCGACGAGGGCGGTGTCCCCGGCGACCGGGCGGCGTGGGCGATCGACCTGCTGCTCCAGTTCGCCACCGCCACCGCGGCGGAACACGCCGCGGGGGACAAGGGAGCGACCGAGCCCGAGGGCGAGTGGGCGGCGCTGGACTCGGCGGTCCGCGGTGCCTCCCGCGAGCGGCACCCGCACATCGCCGATCAGGCCGCCGACCTGCTCTCCGGTCCGGGCGAGGCCCGTCTGGACTGGGGCTTCCACGTCCTGATCAACGGCGTCCTGTGCACAGCCCTCCCTGACCCGCCCGGTGCGCCGACCACGACCGCATCACCCGACACGCCGTGAGCGTCCCCCGCCGACGGCCGCCACCACCCGGCGGCGCCGTCACCGGGAGCCGACGGTCACCCCTGTACCGAGGAGACTCCGCCATGACGAACACCCACCACCCCATCACCGTGATCGGCGCCGGCCTGGGCGGCCTCACGCTCGCCCGCGTCCTGCATCTGAACGGCGTCGAGGCCGTGGTCCACGACCTGGACGCCTCACCGGCGGCCCGGCCCCAGGGCGGCATGCTCGACATGCACGAGGACGGGGGCCAGGCCGCGCTCCGCGCCGCGGGTCTCCACGACGGGTTCCGCGCGCTCATCCACGCCGGCGGCGAGGCCATGCGCATCCTCGACCGGCACGCCACCGTCCGGATGGAGGACACCGGCGAGAACGAGTCGCGCCCGGAGGTCTCCCGGGGCGCCCTGCGCGATCTCCTGCTGGGCTCGCTGCCCGAGGGCAGCGTCCGCTGGGACTCCAAGGTCACCGCGGCCCGGCCGGTCGGGGACGGCCGGCACGAGGTGACCCTCGCCGACGGAAGCACGTTCACCACCGACGTGCTGATCGGCGCCGACGGCGCCTGGTCGCGGGTGCGGCCACTGGTCACGGACACCACCCCGGTCTACTCCGGCCTCTCCTTCGTCGAGATGCACCTGCTCGACGCCGACACCCGTCATCCGCGGGGTGCGGAGGTCGTGGGAGGAGGCGTTCTGTTCGCGCTGGGCGAGGAGAAGGGCCTGCTGGGCCACCGTGACCCGGACGGCTCCCTGCACGTGTACGCGGCCCTGCGCGCGCCCGCCGACTGGGCGGTGTCCGGCGCCGTCGACTTCACCGACGCCGAAACGGCCAGGCGGAGCCTCCTGGAGCACTTCGACGGCTGGGACGAGAGCCTGCGCTCCCTCATCGCCGAGGCCGACGGCGAACTCGTCGCCCGGCCGATCCACGCACTGCCGCCCGGTCTGCGCTGGGAGCGCGTCCCCGGCGTCACCCTGCTCGGTGACGCCGCCCATCTGATGTCCCCCTTCGCCGGTGAGGGCGCCAACCTCGCGATGCTCGACGGCGCCGAACTGGCCGCCGCGCTCATCGCCCATCCCGGCGACACCGAGAAGGCCCTCACCGTCTACGAGGAGGCACTCTTCCCGCGCTCCGAGAACGCGGCGACCGAGTCGGCCGCGAACCTCGCCGTCTGCTTCGGCCCGGACGCGCCGCAGAGCCTGGTCGACCTGATGAACCAGTACCGCGGCGAGGCCGACTGAAGTTCGTTGAAGGCACCCGTCATGCGGTTTCGGCGTTGAGGACCGGCCCTGCGGGCTTGCGGGTGTGGGCCCATGCCGGGAGCACGGTCAGCGTCGCGATGGCCAGCAGGATGGCGAGCGCGGCGGTGAGCAGCCACGGTCCCGGGGGCGTGACCTGTGTGCCGAAGAGCCAGTACAGGCCGAGCCCGACCGGCATACCCACCGCCACTCCGGGCACGGCAGGCAGGAGTTGTGCGACACAGAGTGCCGCCACGACCTGGCCGGGGGTGGCACCGAGGGTACGGGCGATGGACAGGGCGCGCCGGGCCTGCACCGCGGTGCTCCAGCCGAGGAGCACGGTGTTGAGCGTGGACAGTGCCATCAGCGCGACGGTGACGGCGAGCAGCACCTGGCCGGTCTGGTCGGTCCGCACTTCGCCGGGGCCGAACCGATCGGAGGCGTGGACCGTGTCGAGATCGGCGTGGAAGGTGAGCATCGCGGTGACCATGACGGTGGTGGCGGCCGTTCCGGCGGAGGCCAGGACGGCGCGGCCGGGCCGGCGAGCGAGCAGCCGGATGCCGAGGAGCAGCGACGTGGGCAGATACGCCGTCATCGCGTTCAGACGCGGATGGTGCGTGAGCATGTGCGCCGGGTCGGCCAGGGTGTGGACGGTGCTGGTGCGGACGGTGCGCGCGGCGGGGCCGAGCGCACCGGTCAGGGCGACCAGGACGGCGAGGAAGACCGCTGCGAAGACGGTGCCGGAGTCCGGAGGGCTGACGGTGTCGAGCAGCCCAGCGCTGGGATCGACCAGGTGGGGGGCGGCCAGAGTCCCGGCAGTCAGTCCCAGCGCGGTGGCCAGGGCGGTCAGCATCAGGTACTGCGCCAGCAGTACGGCGGTGACGGTGCCGGGGCCGGCGCCGACGGCTTTGAGCAGTCCGGCACGGTGGTTGTCGCGTGTGGCGCGTGCGGTGGCGAGCGCGGCGAGGGTGACGATCGCGGCGACGGCGAGCAGCCAGCCGCCGATGACCAGGGCAGGCTGAGTTTGCTTGATCATGTTCGCGTCCATCTCGACGACGTCCTGCCAGGTGCGGGTGTTGACCCAGGGGTCGTCCTGGTGGTCGGGGGAGAATGCGCCGTCGAGCCATCGGAGGGGTGCGGTGGGGTCGGTCAGTTTCAGATGGATCAGGTAGACGCTGGGGGCATCGCCGACTGCCGCGCGGGCGTCGGCGGTGGTGAGCCAGATCCTGCCGCCCTTGTGCGTCCGCACCCCCCATACCCCCGGAGCGCCGTCGGAGCCTAGCCCGGCCCGACAGCAGAAGTGATCATGAGTTGGCAAAAGAGGCAAGCGGACCCTGCTGGTGCCGCATCAGGCAATGGGTGGTCGCCTGCGCGAGATCGCCAACAGGGCGAACATCGCCTGATGCGGGGATCCAGATGCGGGAAACCGTGAGGTTCGCGCGGGACGAACACCCCCACGGCCCGGCTGGGCAAGTCATCGACGGGCGCGGGCACGAGCCTGGTACTCCAGTGGACTTCCTGATCTAACTAGGCGTCGAGGTAGTGGTAATCCCCATCCGGTAGGCCGATCACCAGGCCGCCGTTGTGGACCCTCCACTCGCTCATGCCGTCGACGTCGTGGCTGATCAGAAACAGTCCCCGGGGCCTCTCGTCGTACTCGTCATCCTGGTAGGAGGCCGGGATCCGGGCGATCTGACGCAACCTCTCCTCGAACCAGTCGAGGGACACCGCGCGGATGTCGCCCCCGTAGAAGGCCCACCTGATGTTGTTGTACTGCCGAGCGGGGAAGGCCCAGCCCCCGCTGTAGGTGTGCTCCGGATCGTCTGCTTCCACGATCTCCTTGATCTGGGCCAGCTGTCCGTCATCGCACTCCAGCCAGCCCCTGACCGAGACCATGGTTCCCACGGCGGTTGCTCCTCATTCGTGTGGCGCGCTGCCCTGGCGCACGGTTCCTGCGCGCTTGCACGCTAGGGGCGACCTGCTCGGTCGCGCAAAGGGATTGACGGATGGATCAGCCGCCTCGAGCGAGAGCGGGCCATCCCCTGGACCGACACGCCGGCGAACGGAACTCCGCCCCGGGGCGGGCACCCGGCCTCGGCCGTTCCCCGTAACCCGGCAGATCCTTTCCCCGGTCCGACCGGCGTCCTCGGACACCAGGCCGGTGTAGGACTCAAGGCTGCTCGGAACCGGGGCTCAGAACCACGCACCGACATACGGAGGTGTTGATATGACAGCTCGTCAGGGGTGCCGCCGCTCCGGGTGGTCTTCCGGGTGACCGCGCGGCCGTGCAGGAACGCCCGTTCCCGCACGGCCACTTGGTCCGCTCACTCCCGGCCGGCCGCCCCGCGCAGTGCCGCGATGGCCGTACCGATCGCCTGCTGGAGCTCCTCCAGGCGCTGCATCATGTCGTCCTCGTAGATGTCGTCGGCGTCGTCGAAGGTCAGCTCCTCGAACACCTTCGTCGCCTTCTGAAGGCTGCTGTAGAACTTCGTCCGGCGTTCCTGGACACGCAGTTCGGGGTCTGCCTCCACCGTCTCGACGACGAGGTTCTTCATCGTGTCGTACGCCTCGTTGGCCCACTCGCCGGCGTCCTCGCCCTCGTCGAGCTCGTCGAGGAGGGACAGATGCCGTTCGGCCTCGGAGCGCAGCTCCGCCGGAGCGTCCAGCGTCTGTCCGGCCGGCGTTCTGATCTGACCCTTCTCCGCGATCTGGCGCACGTAGCCGATGCGGTCGGCCGCCCTGTTCTCGGTGGCCACCGCCTTCTTCAGCTCGTCCGTGCGGGCGATGTCGCGGGCCAACTCGGTCTGGAGCGCCGGGTCTTCCTTCACCCGGTCAAGGAGCGCGGCCCGCGCCGCCTTCGCCGTGGAGGGGTCGGCGAGGATCGCGGCCCGCAGCGCGGTCGGGTTCTCGGCCACCTCCAGGGCCTTGGTGGGACGGATGCCCTCGGCCTCGGCGGCCTCGGTGATGGCGGTGCCGCGCTCCGAGAAGGCACTGGAGCGGGCGGCGTAGTAGGCCGACCAGGCGTCCCCGTCCGGCAGTTCGACGTCCGCGCCGGGCAGCAGGGCCTCGAAATGGGGGACCAGGCCGTCGTCGGCGGCCCTGTCCCAGGCCTTGTAGTAGCGCATGACCCGCTCGGGCGAGCAGCCGGCCAGCTCCGCGAACTCCTTCGCGGACACCTTCTGCGTGTCCTCGGCGGACTGCCCGCCCGGACGGACACTGCGCGCCACCTTCAGCGCGAAGGCCCAGCCGCCGTTCCGCGCGTAGGCGCCGAAGTCATGCGCGTCGCGCTCGATGAGGCCGGGAACCCGGGTCTGCGTGGCGTCGTCTTTTGACGAGGTGATGGCTGCGGTCACCGGGAACTCTCCTGGGGTGGTGGGGCGTTGATGTCACGGAGGATGAAGCTATGGCCTAAGGTCTGCGTGGAATCAAGGAGACACGCGGAGACCGCGACCACAGCGGACACCCCAGTAAATCCGAAATGTGCAAGCCAGAAACGACGCGATGTGATGACCTTCACCCCGATGTGGCAGAAAGTGATGAATTCCTTACGGCTGTGTCACGTACGGGTGTGTATTGGCCATCGCGCGACCGCGGGAGGATCTTTCGTGCGACCGTTCACTCTCAACTACGCCCGGCCCTCAGGGCAGTCGGCCGCTGTACCCCCGTACCACTTCGACGTGTCCCTGCAACTGAACGTGCTGCCCGACGGCCGTCCGGCCGTCAGTGACCGCGCGCTGCTGATGGCGACCGGCACCACGACCTCGACGGCCGGTTCTCAGACGCACTTCGACGACTGACGGATGCCGCGCGCATGACGGTTCTCATACTCACGGCCGAACAGGACGTCACCGCCGACATGGTGGTGGCCAGACTGCATGAGCGCGGTGTGCCGATGGTGCGCCTCGATCCCGCCGACGTGCCCGGCAAGGCGGTGCTGTCAGCCGACTACGCCCACGGTGACTTCGACGGCTATCTGTCGGTCAACGGCCATGTGCTCAGCATGGGAGGCCTGCGCTCCGTGTGGGTGCGCAGGCCGGGTGAGCCCGCGGCCCATGCCGCGGAACCCTCCGCCTGGCTCACCGCGGAGACCAGGCAGGCCCTGTTCGGCATGCTCTACTCCGCCTCGACCCGCTGGATGAACCACCCGCGCCGTGCCGAACAGGCCCGGCACAAGCCCTGGCAGCTCAGGGTGGCGCACAGCAGCGGGTTCGCCGTGCCGCCCACCGTCATCACGACCGCCCCCCGGGTGGCACAGCAGTTCGTGGAGGAGCACGGGGACGTGGTGGTGAAGTCGGCCTCGGGGCCGCCGCCGGGTGAGCCTCCGGCGGCCCTGCCCACCACGCTGGTCGGACCCGGCACGGACTTCTCCGGCGTGGCGGCCGGTCCCGCCCTGCTCCAGCGCTACATTCCCCGACGCGCCGACATCCGGCTCACCGGCATCGGCACCCGGCTGTTCGCCGCCCGCAAGGCCGCCGAGCCCGGTCAGGTCGACGGCCGGTTCGGCGAGACGGACAACGGCTGGGAACCCACACCGGTGCCCCACCGCATCGCCCGTTCGGTCCACGACTACCTCGCCTTCACCGGACTCGCCTACGCGGCCTTCGACTTCGCCGAGGACACGGACGGCATCTGGTGGTTCCTGGAGTGCAACCAGGGAGGCCAGTTCGGCTTCATCGAGCTGGAGACCGGACAGCCCATCGCCGACGAGGTCGCCGTGTGGCTGGCGCAGCGAAGGCCCGGCCTCCGTATTCCGGAAGGACACTGACATGAACGCTCGGTGACGGATCGTCACTCCTTCTGGTCCGTCACTGCGTCCCGGTCCGGAAGGAGTCGAGGAAGGTCTTCAGCGCCTGCCGGTTGGCGGCGGTGTCCCAGTCGTCCGCCGGGGTCGTCCAGCGCAGCGAGAATCCCCGGTGCCCGCCGATGAGGAAACCGCGGCCGAGGGTGCGCACCCGTACGCCCTGGGACACGGAGTACCACTCCATGTCGGCGCCCTTCATGCCGCGGTAGGTCACCGGCCGGATGGCGCCCACCCGTTCGTAGCCGGTGGACACGGCGCGCAGGGACGGCTCCAGGTCGCTCCAGACGGCGACCGGGTCCGGCCCGAGCTGGGTGCTGTAGGTGACGGCCAGGGTGCGCGGATCGCCGCTCGCCCCGAACGTCACCCGGTAGGCGAGATCGTCGGAGGACTGTGTCTCCACGGGTTTCCAGCCCGACGGCAGGGCGATGGCGAAGCCCTGGGGCGCCCGGTAGAGGGAGAAGCCGGACGGCAGTGTCGCACCGGCGGTGGCCGAGGGGGAGGGGGACGGTTTCGCGGACGCCGTGGGCGTCCCCCGGCCGGAAGGCGCGCCGGCGCCGGTGGGGGTCGCGGACGGTGCGCGCGTGGCAGCCCGTGACGCCGCCGGGCCGGACGCGGAGGCGCCGTTCCCGCCCGGCAGTCCGTCCATCGAGAACACCAGGGCACCGGCGACCGTGACGGCGAGGGCCGCGCCCAGCAGAACCGGCCGGCCCACGGGCAGGCCGCCGCGGCTGCGCCCTGACTGCCCCTTGCCCTCGCCCTCCGCACGCCCGTCGCGGTGGTCCCCGGCGGGATCGAGGAGATCGGGCAGCGGCTCCGGCGGCGTGATCTCCTCGAAGTTCTGCCGGAGGATGCGCGTCAGCGACTCCCGCACGACAGCCTCGGGCACCCGCTCCACGGGGTCCCAGCGCAGCAGGCCCAGGATGGCGGGAGCGAGCGGGCCCGCGCTGCGCGGGGCCCTGACCGGCAGCCGGTCCACCGCCCGGAGCGTGGCCTCCGCCTCGCCCCGGTCCCGTACGGCCGGCCGGCCCTCGACCAGTGCGTACATCATCGCGCCCAGCGCCCAGAGATCGGCCGCGGGTGCGCCGCCCTCGCCGCGGGCCTGTTCGGGGGAGGCGTACGAGGGAGCGGTGACGCGGGGCGCGTCGGCGGACGCCGTCAGGCCGAACCCGGTCACGGTGACCGTGCCGTGCTCGTCGGACCACACCTGGCTCGGGCCGAGTTCGCGGTGCACGACTCCCTCGCGGTGCGCGGCGGTCAGGACATCGAGGACGCCGAGCCCGATTCCGGCAGCCCGCACATGATCGACGGGACCGTGCAGGAGGAGTTCGGACAGCGGGGCACCCGGAGGCCGCTCCGTGACGGTCCACAGGAAGCCCGGCTCCTCGACCACGTCGAGGACCGCGGCCACCCCTCCGTGGCAGGCCGGCCCGAGGATCTCGGCCGTACGCAGGATCCGGTCGGCGGCGGGCTCCGGTGTCTCCTCGCCTCCGTGTCCGCCGGCACGCGACCGGGTCAGGACTACGGGCCGCCCGAAGGCGGTGTCCTCGCCGTGCCACAGGACCCGGCCCTCCTCGCGCAGGAGGGCGTCGAGCAGCCGGTATCTCCCGGCGATCAACTCGCCCGCGGAGTCATGCGCCTTGGCCATCGTCATCCCTCGTCGTGTACCGGACATTCGCCTTTCCCAGAAGTACGCGGGATGTGACGAAGAGTGTTCAACGGGAGACGGTTGGAGATGAGTGTTTTTACCCGGACGCCCGGCCGTCGCGCGCCCGTACGAACAGTTCAGGCCCCCGTTTCCCGTCGGTTCACCGACCGGACGTTTGGCCGGTACAGCGCTCCGGAGTGCACGGCGAACACCAACTTGCCTTTGAGTGGAGGGAGTTGCAGCGTGGCTTGGAACAGGGGGTGCCGGTGCCGCCGGGACATGGACACCGGCGGGCCGCCCGGGAAAGATGCCAGATGCACACAATGCTCCCGCCCGCCGTGTCCAGTCGTCGCCCGCCACCCGAGCCACCCGGAGGCCGTCCGTATGAGTGTCCGACCGCTGCCCCAGAGCCCGCCCGCCGAGCAGGGAGTCGACGCCTCGGGCATCACCGCGTTCCTCGACGCCGTCGAGGCCGACCCGGACATCGAACCGCACAGCCTGATGATCCTGCGCCACGGGCACCTCGTCGCCTCCGGCTGGTGGGCGCCGTACACGCCGGAGCGTCTCCAGCTCCTCTACTCGCTGAGCAAGAGTTTCACCTCCACGGCCGCCGGATTCGCCGTGGCCGAGGGTCTGTTGGACCTCGACCGGCCCGTGATCTCGTACTTCCCCGAGTTCGCGGCCGACATCACCGATCCGCGCAGCCGCGCGATGCTCGTCCGGCACGTCGCGGCCATGGCCAGCGGCCATCTCACCGAGACCTGGGCCGACGCGCTCCGGCTCGACCGGACCGAGACGGTACGCGGCTTCCTGCTGATCCCGCCGGACCGTGACCCCGGCACCGTCTTCGCGTACAACCAGTCCGCCACCTACACGCTCGCCACGATCCTCCAGCGCGTGACCGGTCTGTCGCTGACCGACTACCTGCGGCCCCGCCTGTTCGACCCGCTGGGCATCGGTGAGACCGACTGGACCCGCGACCGGGCCGGCCGGGAGATCGGCTTCAGCGGGCTGCACGCCGCGACCGACGCCGTCGCCCGGCTCGGCCAGCTCTATCTGGACGAGGGCGTCTGGGAGGGGCGGCGGCTCCTGCCGGCCTCCTGGATCGCGGAGGCGACCCGCGCGCACGTCGCGACCGCGGACGGTACCCCCGAGGGTGCCCGGTCGGACTGGCAGCAGGGCTACGGACTCCAGTTCTGGCGGGGACGGCACGGATACCGCGGCGACGGGGCGTTCGGACAGTTCTGCGTCGTGCTGCCCGGACACGACGCCGTGATCGCGACGACCGCGGCGACCGACCGGATGCAGGAACTGCTGGACCTGATGTGGCGGCATCTGCTGCCCGCGTTCGGGCCGGCACCGCTGCCGGCCGCGGGCGAGCGCGACGAGGCGCTGCGCCGACGGCTCGCCCGGCTCGCCCTGCCGCCCGTCGAGGCCGCGGCCGGGCCCACGGAGCCCCGGGGCGTCTGGTCGCGGGCGGGGTTCGTTCCCGCCGGAGGCGTCTGCACGGCCCAGCGGACACTGACGGGCGTGACCGTCGCCGAGGACGACCAGGGCACCCGCGTCACCCTGGCCGAGGGAGACCGGCGACTCGAGCTGCGGCTCGGAGGAACCGGCTGGAGCGTCGATCCCGGCCCGACGCCGATGGCGGTGAGCGGCGGCTGGACCGCCCCGGGCACCCTGCGCGTCGACGTGCTCTTCCTGGAGACCCCGCACCGGCTGACCGTGGAGTGCGTCCTTGCCGGCCGTACCTTCACCGCCCGCTGGCACACGACCCCGCTCCACATCCGCTCCCTGGAGTCCCTCCGGGCGCCGTCGCGGCAGGCGTCAACCGGTCCCCGGAAAACGCCACGGCTCGCCACCCCTTCCGCCACGTAGAGATATCCACCACCATGCATATGCCGAGGTCCTGACGGGCGGACGCGGGCCTTTCCGCCCGCGCCTCCCGCGTGCCCTGCCGAGCCGAGGGAACCGGAACCGACTCCGGGGTGATGCATGACGAACCTGATGTGGACACGGAGCGTGGAGTGGCTGGCGGCGGCCGCCACGAATCCGAGGGCGTGCAAACGCCAGTGGGACCAGGGGAGCGGTGGTGTGCTTCTGGAGGCCGGGCGCTACTGGGACGTGCTGAGCGTGCCCGAACAGCTCGGCCTGCTCGCCCTCGACATCCTGTGGTCCGACCCGGTCCAGGTACCGGGGCCCACGCTGGTCGACTGCGCGGCGCAGCGCGTGGGCTTCTTCCTGCCGCCCGACCCCGAGAGCCGGTGGGAGGGGTCGGGGCTCCGCCACCTCGGCAGGGGATCGTGGGTCGCCGTACCGCCGCCGTACCGTTCGGCGGGACCGCTGGAGTGGATCGTGCCGCCGGACGGGACGGGCGCGCTGCACCCCGTGGTCTCCCTGGAACTGGCGTTGCGCCAGGCCAACGGAACACTCGTCGTCCTGGCACCGCCGGCCGGCGAGTAGACCCGCCCACCCGCGGAACCGGGAGACCTATCCGGTCCCGTAGAAGTGCGCCTGGCCTCCGCGCCACTTCACCCACGCGGGATCGTCCAGCAGATCCTCCGCGTCCGGTAGTCCCGCCCGGCCGAGGAACTCCAGAAGATCCTCGTCCGAGAACGCCACGCCGAGGTTCTCGCCCCGCGCGGTCACCTCACGGCCACTGGTGTCCAGGGCCGGATGCACAACCAAAGGAGCGCGTCCGGACATGTATCCAGGATCGTCCTTCCGGCCGCGCCGCGCATCCCGGCGGACGGACACGGGCGAACACCGGTCGCCGTACGGTGGGGAAGTGGTTGTATTCGGTACTGAATGCGGTACGGGTTCTCGGTGAGGAGCTTGCGATGGGCGCGACGGACCTGGCGGCGATCGAAGCGGAGCGTCAGCGGATCAGGGACGCCCATCTGAAGCCGGAGAGGGCGCGGAGCACGGCCCGCGGCGTGCACCATGTCGCGCTGCTCTCCGCGGACGTGGAGCGGACCGTACGGTTCTACCAGGGCGTCCTGGGTTTCCCCCTCACCGAGATGATCGAGAACCGGGACTACAAGGGCTCGACCCACTTCTTCTTCGATCTCGGCAACGGCAACCTGCTCGCCTTCTTCGACTTCCCCGGCCTCGACCTCGGCCCCTACGCGGAGGTGCTCGGCGGACTGCACCACCTCGCCATCTCGGTCGACCCCGCCACCTGGCGCGACCTGCGCGACCGGCTCGACGCCGCCGGGGTGGAGTACATCGAGGAGAGCGGTGCCTCGATCTACTTCCGCGACCCCGACGGCGCCCGGGTCGAACTCCTCGCCGATCCGCTCGGCGAGATGTACGGCAACAAGGTCCTCTGAGCCCCGGGCCAGGGGAGAGGCCAGAGCCAGGGGCTGCGGCCCCGGGCTCAGAGGCTCAGCGGCGGCTCAGCGGCGGCTCAGCGGCGGCTCAGCGCAGAGTCTCGGCCCAGTTGTCCGGAACACGCCCGGCGGGGCCGGGTGCGGGCTGGTCGAGCGGGTGGCTCACCGGGGGAGCGAGGTCGGGACCGGACTCGTAGAGCTCCGAGGTGTCGTAGTCCCAGAACCAGTTCTCGCCCGGTTCGAAGCTCTGGATGACCGGATGCCCGGTGCCGCGCGCGTGCGCGGTGGCGTGCTTGGCCGGGGAGTCGTCGCAGCAGCCGATGTGACCGCACCGGGCGCAGCGCCGCAGATGGAACCACCATCCGCCGACGGCGTCGCACTCGGTGCAGCCGGTTCCGCTCGGCGGTACGGAGGGGTCGATTCCGTTCTGCGTGGTCATGACGGCTCCTCGGAGGTTTCCGCGGCGGTCAGGGGCAGGCGCACCTGGAAGCGGGTGTCCCCGGGCACGGACTGCACCAGCAGACTGCCGTGATGCTTGTTGACGACGATCCGCCAGGAGATGTCCAGGCCGAGCCCGGTCCCCTCGCCCACCGGCTTGGTGGTGAAGAACGGGTCGAAGATCCGGTCGCGGATCTCCTCGGGCACTCCGGGACCCGTGTCGCGGAACTCGACGAGCACATGGTCGCCGTCGGGGGCGGTCCGCACCGTCAGCGTCCCCTCCCCGGCCATCGCGGAGGCGGCGTTGTCGATGAGGTTCGTCCACACCTGGTTCAGCTCGCCCGGATAGGCGGGGATCCGGGGCAGCGCACGGTCGTACTCCTTGACGACCTTGATGCCGGCGCCCATCTTGCCGGCGAGCATCATGAGGGTGCTGTCGAGGAGCTCGTGCACGTCGGCGACCTGGTAGGGCGCGCGGTCCATCTGCGAGTACTGCTTGGCCGCGTCCACGAGATGCGAGATACGGGTGGTGGAGTCCTCGATCTCGTTCATCAGCAGCTCGGTCTCGACCGTGTAGTTCAGCCACCGGACCGCGCCTTCGAGGGTCGGCCCGTCCACGGCCGCCGCGACCTGGTCCAGCCAGTCCGTGTCGAGACCCGCCTGCACGAACGTCGGGGCGAGCTGCCAGCCGCCCGCGATGTCGTGGTCGTCGAACCAGTCGGCCAGCGCGTCCTCCCGGTCGGAGGCCTCCAGCGGGCTCAGCGGGGTGGCCTTGGCGACCTGCTCGGCGGTCCGCTCCTGGATCTCGACCAGCGTCTCCAGGGCGTCGCGCGCGTACGGTCCCGCGGCGATCATCCCCAGCTTCTGCCGCATGTGCGCCACCCGGTCACGCAGCGAGGAGGTGGCCCGCACGGCCGCCGCGGCGGGGTTGTTGAGCTCGTGCGTGAGCCCGGCCGACAGCGAGCCGAGCGCCAGCAGCCGCTCGCGCTGCCCGACGGTGCGCTGGGCGTTCTGGCTGCCGAAGAACATGCCCTCCAGCAGATGGACGGCCATCGGGAACCAGTCCCGCAGGATGGCTGCGAACGTCGCCGCGGGCAGGACGAAGAACCGTGACGGCTCGGTGACCCGCACGGACCCCTTGTACTGCGCGTCGCCCGGATCGCTGAGATACGCCTGCATCGCGCCCGCGTACACCCCGCGCTGCGAGGTCCGGTTGATCTCCACGTCGTCCGCGCCGACCCGGCGCGACATCACGAGCGTGCCTTCGAGGAGCACGTAGAAGCAGGTGGCCGGATCACCCTCGGTGTAGACCGGCCCCGGGTCGAACTGCTCGGTCCGGCCCTCCCGGCACAACCGGTCGAGCTGGTCGCCGTCGAGCTTCTCGAACAGGAACAGGGTGCTCAGTTCGGCCGCGTCGCACGGCACCGGCCGCCCGCTCACGACTGCTCCAGATAACGGTGGACGAGCATGACGGCCATGGCTCCCTCTCCGACCGCGGACGCGACCCGCTTCGCCGACTCGGCGCGGGCGTCCCCGGCCACGAACACGCCGGGCACATTGGTTTCCAGGTGGTACGGAGGCCGGTCGAGCTCCCAGCCGCGGGGCGGCTGCCCGTCGGGTGTCATGTCCGGGCCCGCCACGATGAATCCGCGGGCGTCCCGCAGGACCGTGCCCTCCAGCCAGTCGGTGAGCGGGGCCGCGCCGATGAACACGAACATCCACTGCGCGTCGACGAGTTCGGTGTGGCCGCTCGCCACATCACGCAGGGTGAGCTGCTCCAGATGGCCGTCGCCGTGCGCGGACTCCACGACCGTGCCGGTGCGCACCGAGATGTTCGGCGCGTCGGAGATCTGCTCGATCAGGTAGTGCGACATCGAGGCGGACAGCGAGGAACCGCGCACCAGGATGGTGACGGACTTGGCGCCCCGGGCCAGGTACATCGCCGCCTGGCCGGCCGAGTTCGCGCCGCCCACGATGTACACGTCGTGGCCCTGGCAGGCGGCGGCCTCGGTCAGCGCCGAGCCGTAGAAGACGCCGCAGCCCGTCAGCTCGGCCAGACCGGGCGCCTGGAGCTGGCGGTACGACACTCCGGTCGCGAGGATCACCGCGTGCGCGGAGATCGCGGAGCCGTCGGAGAAGCGGATGGTGCGCGAGGCCCCGGTGACCTCCAGTCCGGTCACCTCCCGCGCGGTGAGGATCTCGGCGCCGAACTTGGCCGCCTGCCGCCGTGCCCGGTCGGTGAGCTGTCCGCCGGAGACACCGTCGGGGAAGCCGAGATAGTTCTCGATCCGTGAGCTCTGGCCCGCCTGTCCGCCGGTCGCGGAGCGTTCCACGAGCACGGTGCGCAGCCCCTCGGACGCCCCGTACACGGCGGCCCCGAGTCCGGCGGGGCCCCCGCCGATCACGACGAGGTCGTAGAACTCCGAGGTGGGCGTCGTGGCGAGCCCCACGTGCGCCGCGATCTCCGGATCCTGGGGCTCCACGAGCGGGGTGCCGTCCGGGGTGACCACCAGCGGCAGCCGCTCACCGTCCTGCCCGGCCGCGCTCAGCAGCCGCTGCCCCTCGGGGGTGTCGGACGAGTACCACCGGTACGGCACCTGGTTGCGGGCCAGGAACTCCCGGACGCCCGACGAGCGGGCCGACCACCGGTGCCCGACCACCTTGCAGGCACCCACGGGCCGGTAGTCGCTGGCCCGCCACGCGTCCAGGAGGTCGTCGACGACCGGATAGAGCTTCTCCTCCGGCGGATCCCAGGGCTTGAGCAGGTAGTGGTCGAGGTCGATCACGTTGATCGCGTCGATGGCCGCGTTGGTGTCCGCGTACGCGGTCAGCAGCACCCGGCGCGCGCCGGGGTACACGTCGAGGGCCTGCTCCAGGAACTCGATGCCGTTCATCTGCGGCATGCGGTAGTCGGCGAGGATCACCGCCACCTGGTCACCGCGCAGCTTCAGCTCGCGCAGGGCCTCCAGCGCGGCGTCCCCGGACTCCGCGCGCACGATCCGGTGCCCCTCGCCGTAGCGGCGCCGGAGGTCGCGGGCGACGGCTCGCGAGACTCCGGGGTCGTCGTCGACGGTCAGAATGACGGTCCGCGCCGGACTGGCGGCCTGGGTCATACCTCTCCCACCCCGAGCAGGTCAGTTGCGTTCCGGCCGGGCGGACACCGGGGGCGCCGCGGGGCCGGTACAGAGCCAATCGTATGTACGATCGGTCACCTTTGCTCGGGAACCGGATACCCGTCGGGCGCCTCCGGGGTGTCCGCGGGGGCGGGCAGGGGGTCGCGGGCCTTCGGGAGGATGTTCGTGACGTAGTCCTTCACGGCCGCGTCCAGGCCGATGTCGTGCTGGGCGCGCTCGGACAGGAACCAGCGGTGTTCGAGGAGCTCGTGGTACAGCTCGGCCGGCTCCATGGAGCCGCGGAGGTCCTGGGGCACCGCCCGGACCGCGGGCCGGAACACGTCCCGCACCCAGCGGTGGGCGAGCACCTCGGGGCGGGCGGGGTGCGGATGCCCTCCGGGCCGGGTGCCGGGGGCGGCGGAGCCCGGCGCGTAGTCGTCCTGGGTGGCCATCCAGCTCTCCAGGTCGTTCAGGAGTCTGCGGGCCTGGTTTTCCTCGGTGTCGAGTCCGGTCAGCCGCAGGAGCTGGCGCTGGTGGTGGCCCGCGTCGACGACCTTGGGGACGAAGGTGACGGTGTCGCCGTTGGAGGAGCTCGCGATCTGCATCTCGGCGACGTCGAAACCGAGGTCGTTCAGGCGCCGTATGCGGCGGTCGATGTAGTGGTACTTGCCCGCCGGGTAGACGGAGGTGCGGGTCAGCTCCTCCCACAGTCCCCGGTAGCGGGCGCAGATCTCCCGGCCGAACTCGATCGGGTCCACCGAGGGGTGCAGGGCGCCGGCCGCCTCCAGGTCGAGCAGTTCGCCGCTGATGTTCACCCGGGCCAGGTCGAGGTCGTAGTCCCGCTGGCCGGTGCTGAGCCGCGGATGGAGATCGCCGGTCTCGGCGTCCACCAGATACGCGGCGTAGGCTCCCGCGTCGCGCCGGAACAGCGTGTTGGACAGCGAGCAGTCGCCCCAGGCGAAGCCGGCCAGGTGCAGCCGCACCAGCAGGACGGCCAGCGCGTCCATCAGCCGGTGCATGGTGGCCGGCCGCATGGTCGTCTCGAACATCGACCGGTACGGCAGCGATCCGCCCAGGTGCCGGGTGATCAGCACCGACTCCAGGGGTTCTCCGGCCGCGTCCGTGCGACCGGTGACCACGGCGAGCGGGTCGACCGCGGGTATCCCGAGCCGGTCCAGGCCGAGCAGCAGTTCGTACTCGCGCACCGCGGGCCGTTCGGCGAGTTCCTTGACGGCCACCACCTCGTCACCGGCGCGCGCGTAGCGCACCACGTGCCGGGAGATGCCGCGCGGCAGCGGCACCAGATGGTGCTCGGGCCACTCCTCCAGGGGCAGTTGCCACGGCAGTTCGAGCAGGAGTGCGGGATGCTCCGGGTTGGTCGCGCTGATCTGCAGAGCCATGGCCGGGACGCCCTCGTCTCAAGGTCGAACGCTGGTCGGGGCCCCAGCATCTACGAATGATCGCCCAGGCGGAAGACGCGCCGGGCGTTGCCCGACAGGAACAGCTCGGTGGTCTCCTCGTCCAGGCCCAGTTCGCCGAGGTGTTCCAGGGCCCGACTCGGCTCGATCATGGGGTAGTTGGAGCCGAAGAGAACCTTGTGCCGTCCCCGGCCGCGCAGATAAGCGACCAGCTCCGGGGGATAGCGGCGGGTGGTGTAGGCGCTGGTGTCGATGTACACGTTCGCGTGCTTGTCGGCGACCGCGATCATCTCCGTGGTCCACGGGTAGCCGATGTGCCCGCAGACGATGGTCAGTTCGGGGAAGTCGAGCGCGACCTGGTCGATGTACGGGATGGGCCGGCCGGTCTCGGACGGGCGCAGCGGTCCGGTGTGACCGA
Organism: Streptomyces sp. NBC_00386; assembly: GCF_036063235.1. Lineage (NCBI taxonomy): Bacteria > Bacillati > Actinomycetota > Actinomycetes > Kitasatosporales > Streptomycetaceae > Streptomyces > Streptomyces sp. NBC_00386. The sequence goes on along the minus strand of NZ_CP107950.1, from coordinate 1,115,482 downwards.
CCTGGGTGCAGAAGGGGACGCCGAGCTCGGCGCAGGCGGTGTACAGCGGGTAGTAGAGCCGGTCGGTGGGCGGCAGTTGCCACAGCCACGGGATGATCCGCAGGGCCACGAAGTCCAGCTCCTCGACGGCCCGCCGGAGTTCGCGCACCGCGGCGACGGGGCGGGTGAGGTCGGCGCCCGCCACCCCGCGCAGCCGCCCGTCCGACCGTGCCACGAATCCGGCGACCTCGTCGTTGGTGATCAGGGCGCCCTGAGGTCCGTACCAGGCCGAGGCCAGACCGGTGTCCACGCCGGCCGCCGCCAGCGCGGTCAGCGTGACCTCGACCGGCAGCTCCTCCTCCAGCACCTTCATGCCGGTCCAGCGGCGCAGGGACTCGAACATCTCGTGGTTGGAATGGCGGAGAGTGGGGTGCTGCATCCACGCGTCGACGACCGGCATGGTCCTGTGCCCTCCCTGAGTCGGTGGCTGAGCGCTTGCTTACCGCGACCCTAGGGTGCCCGGCGCTCCGTGGCTACCTGCCCAGGGTGGCGACGCTCCGGGTCCACTCGTCCACCGCGTCCACGAGCGTGGTCAGGGCCGCGGCGAGGCGCGCGAATCCCGGACCCACCGGGCCTCCCGGCTCCTTCATGTACGTGTCCCGCCGGATCTCCACCATCAGCGCCGTGACCCCGGGCTCGCGTTCGTAGTACCGCAGGGGGACGTACGCGCCGGAGAACGGACTGTCGATCCCCACACCGCCGAGCCCGGCGAACGCCTTCTCCGCGAGCGCGACCAGTTCCGGCGGTGTGTGGAAGGAGTCCGTCCCGAGGCACACCGGCGGCCGGGGCCCGTCACCGTGCAGTTCGTAGGGCAGCCGGGCCGTCGGATACGAGTGGACGTCGATGATCACGGCCCGCCCGGTGGCGGCCAGCCGGTCGGTCACCGCGGCCGTCATCGCCTGCGCGTAGGAGTGGAAGTAGCGGTCGATCAGCGGCCGCGGATCGACGTCCGCGGGCCTCAGCGGCGCCCGGTGCGTCGTCCGCGTGTAGACCGCGCCCATGCCGACCGTGAGCATCTCCTCCCGTTCGTCCGGGAAGCGCTCGGGATCCACGACCAGCCGGGACAGCCGGTTGACGAACCGCCACGGCGTCAGCCCGGCCGCCTCGGCCGCGACCGAGGCCAGTTCGGCGGTGTGCGCGTCGGTGATGTGGTCCAACTCGCCGTCCAGCGCCGTGTCGTCCAGGAGGATGCCGGCGCGGACCGGCGCGGGGATCTCCCGGGAGGAGTGCGGCACGTGCAGGATCACGGGCGAGTGGACCGCTCCGGGCAGGAGAGCGAAGGAGTCCGGGGTGTCCGGGGAACCGTGGATGTCGTTCATAAGAGATCACTGTCGCAGCCGGGTCTGACAATGGGCGGGACCCGACGACCTCACCGTGTGGGCTCAGCCACCGCCCCCGCGGCGCGCGTAGTGCTCGATGAGCGCCGTCCGGGTCGTTTCGAGACGGTGGGCCAGGATCGCGCCGATCGTCCGCGTCAGCGACAGCTCCAGCGTCGGATCCTGGTCGCACAGCGTGCGTACCTCGGAGGCGTCGAACTCGTAGGCGCGCACCGGGCTGAAGGCCTCGGCACCGAAGTCCCAGGTGTGCGGGCGGAACAGCCACGACCAGCCGAGCAGGTCGCCGGGCCCGAGCTGGGCGACGGTGATCCGCCGGTCGGCGATGACCCGCTGGTACAGCGAGACCGTTCCGGAGCGGACCACCCAGAAGCGGTCGGCGGTGCCCCCTTCCTCGAAGATCGGCCCGTCCGCGGGAAAGGACACCTCGCGGGCCACGCTCATCAGCCGATCGCGGTGTTCGGGGGAGAGCGCGTGCAGGAGCCGGAGAGCAGTGGGCATCGCGGACCTCCATCGGGTCGCCGCACGACCGAGGGGGTCGGCGGCGCCTGTCGTACCGGTGGTATCCCGTCATCCTCTATTGGAGCCCGAACGGCGTAATCCGTCGCGTCGTGGGACGGCCGGGTTCGCCGTGGGACGGTCGCGTCCGCCGCGGGGCGGTCGTGCGCGCGTCGTCCGTGGCGTCATCCGGCGGCCCGGGAGGTCACCGAGAAGCGGGCCCCGTCGGGGTCGATGATGAGCGCCTCCACCGAGCCGATGCCCTGCTGGTGCGCGGCGCCTCCGTGGGCACGCGCCGCGCGGACGCAGGCCTCCACGTCGTCGACCGCGAAGTGGATCTGCCAGTGCGGCCGCAGGCTCGGGTCGGGGGCGGCACCCAGCGCGCCGGAGTGGATCCGGGCCACCACGTCGCCGAAGCTGCGCAGGACGACCTCGTTCTCCTCGTAGTCGACCTCGCAGCAGCCCGGGACGGAGGAGGCCCAGCCCAGCACCTCGCCGTAGAAGATGGCGGCGTCGAAGGCGTCGCGGGTGTGCAGGCGGATGAAGGAGGGGGCCGCGTTGCGCCAGCGTTCCCAGCCGGACACCAGGTCGCCCTCCCAGATCCCGAAGACCGCGCCGTCCCGGTCGGCCAGCAGCGCGGCCCGGCCCGGGGGCAGCGAGATCGGGCCCACCGCGGTCGTGCCGCCGCGCTCCTGGCTGCGCGAGACGGTCTCGTCGGCGGAGACCACGGCGAAGAACGCGGTCCAGGCGACCGCCGTGTTCGCCACCAAGTCGACCTGGGCGACCCCCGCGACCGGAACCCCGGCGACACTGGCGACGCGGTACTGCTCGCCCAGCCTGGTGCCCGGGGCCCACCTCCAGCCCAGAACCGCGCTGTAGAAGCTCTGGGCGACCTGCATGTTGCGGGTGGTGAGACTGACCCAGCACGGCGCGCCGAAGACCGCCTTGCTGGTGACGACACCGGTGTCGAGAATTCCGTCGCTCTTCATCGCCGCCCGTCCTGACGCGATCGGCCGACAACGGTCTCGCGGGGTGCGGGGCCCTCGTGGGGTTCCCGGACGTCGGTTCAGACGTGAGAGGCCCTCCGTGCCGGAAGGCCTCCGACGGCGTCAGTGGCACCTGCGGATCCGCTGTCCCATCACCCACAGCATCTCCCGCTTCGGCGCCGCGCGCACCACGCGAGGGTCAGCCGCGCGGCCGTTCCAGGGTGAGCAGCAGGCCTTCCACGGCGCCGGGGCCTATGCGGCCCTTGACGTCCGCGGCCGTGATCGCCTTGAGCGCCCACCCGTCCTCGGCATGCTTGTTCAGGACCTTTTCCAGCTTGTCGCTGTCCAGCGCGTCGCCGATCAGCGACTCACGGAACGTGACGACCTTGTATTCGAAGGCGTACGGGGTGCTCATGGTTGCGGAGCTCTCCTGCGTGTTGGACGGTATGGCCGGGCCCACCCAATCACTCTTCGCGGCCGCGGCACAGGGGCGAACCGGACGGTAGGCATACCTTTGTTGAAACTTCATGAAGTGCCGTGCCGAGAAGGCGTCCTGACGGCAGGCCGGAAGAGGAGCCGGGCCGGGGCGTCGTAGCGTGGACGCGGGTCGACGGGAACGGTGACGGCGGACGCAGGGGGCTCGATGTGCTGGAGTGCGACGGCCGATCTGGCGGCCGGTACCGGGGTGGCCGCGGTCGGCGTCGCCTGTGTGGTCCGGGCACGGCGCAGGACGGATCTCCCGCTGGCCGCACTGCCGTTGCTGCTCGGCGCCCACCAGATCGTCGAGGCCCGGGTCTGGGACACCGGTGGCGGTACGGGGCCCGCCACCGTGGCCTGGGCCGTGATCGCCCTCCCGTTGCTGGCGGTGTGGGTGCCGGCGGGCGTCCTGTGCGCCGCGCCGCGCCGCGCCCGGCGCCGGCTGCTGCTCCCGCTCGCCGCCGGTGTCGCGACCGCGGCCGCGCTCGCGCACTCCATGGCCGTCCGTCCTGTCAGGGCCGAGATCCGCGGCCACACCATGGGCTATGTCGTCGACCTGCCCCGGCCCGAACTCGTCATCGCGGGCTACCTTGTCGCCACCGTCGGCGCGCTGCTGGTCTCCGGCGACCGCGGGCTGGTGCTGCTCGGCGTCCTGACCGGGGCGGGCGCGGTGATCTGCTGGTCGCTGTGGGAGCTGGAGTTCGTCTCCACGTGGTGCGCGTGCGCCGCGGTCGTCTCGGTGGCCCTGCTGGGCTGGGTGAACGCGCGGGAGGCCGTCGGCCCGCCGGAGCGGGTGGACCACGCGTGATCCCGTAGCCCCGCCGGAGCGGGTGGACCACGCGTGACGGCGCGGAGCCCGCCCGGGGTCGAGCCCGGTGCGGGCCGGCGTCGCGTGGACCGCGGATGATCCGGCGGAGGACCGGTGATCCGCCGCATCCTGGGTACGCGGCGAACCGTGGATGACCTGACGAGTTCCTCATATGTGTCGGCCAGGGTCGATACATGATCAACTCCGCACACCGTGTCCGGGCGACGGTCGTCGCCGCCTCCCTCCTGCTCGCCGGCTGCGGCGGGGGCCCGGCCGAGAGGCTCGGCCCCGGGGCCGGCGGCTCACCGTCGCGTCACGGCGAGGCGACACCGGCGCCCGGGCCGGCCGCCTCGCGCGCAGCGGCGCCGGGGCGACTGCCGGGACTCGGCCCCAGGACTCTGGCCGCGATCCCGTCGCGGACCCGTCAGGCCGTCGTGGTGACCGGCCGGGGCAGGAACTCCTCTCGGTCCGCCGTGGTGCTGTACGAGCGCACGGAGGCGGGCTGGCGGGCCGGCCCGAGCCGGCCGGCGCACAACGCCCTCAAGGGCTGGACCGGCCACCATCGCGCCGGTGACCTGCGTTCCCCCATAGGCGTCTTCACCCTGACGGACGCCGGCGGGCTGCTGGACGATCCCGGCACCCGGCTCCCGTACGACCGCTCGCGCGCCTTCACCTCACCCGGCACCGGCTTCGAGGGCGAGCCGCTGGCCGGCTCCTTCGACTACGTCGTCGCCGTCAACTACAACCGCAAGTCCGGCACCACACCCCTGGACTGGACCCGGCCGCTGGGCGCGGGCCGCGGCGGGGGCATCTGGCTGCACGTGGACCACGGAGGCCCCACACACGGATGCGTCGGTCTGCGCGAGGACGACCTGGTGGAGCTGATGCGTGCCCTGGACCCCGCCCGGCACCCCGTGGTCGTCATGGGGGACGCCGCCTCCCTGGCACGCTGACGCCTGGCGGGAGTTCCAGGGCTGTCCCACGATCCCCGGCCCGCGCCGGACCCCGGCCCCCGCAGTGTCCTTCGCGGTTGTCAGGAAGGTGTCAGGGTGTGGGAAGCCCCTCTCACCGGCCTTCGCGCGGCCGGCAGGCCCAAGTGCCCCGGCAGGCAACGTTCGCCCCGTCGCGACGCCCGGCACGCACTCTCGCCGCACCGGGTACAAGCCCAAGTACGTCCAGTACGAGGGCTTGCACCCGGCACGCCGAGAGCACGCACCGGACGCCGCTCCTTCACGGGCAAACGTTGCCTGCCGAGGCACTAGCATCGGCCGCGTGTGCGCATATGTGCTGGTCGCGGAGGACGACGAGAAGCAGGCGGAGCTGATACGCCGTTCGCTGCTGAGCGAGGGGCATACCGCGGCCGTGGTCCACGACGGCGCGGCCGCCCTAGCCGAGGTCCGGCGGCACCGGCCCGACCTCGTCGTCCTGGACCTGATGCTCCCGGTGGTCGACGGCTTCGGCGTGTGCCGGGCGCTGCGGGAGAACGACGACATCCCCGTCCTGATGCTGACCGCCCGCTCCACCGAGGACGACGTCCTGCTCGGCCTGGAGCTCGGCGCGGACGACTACATGACCAAGCCGTACAGCCCGCGCGAGCTCATGGCCCGTATCCGTACGGTGCTCAGACGCGGCGGACGGCCCGCGGGCGGACGGGAGGCCGATCCGGTCGTCAGGGCAGGGGGGATCGCGGTGGACCCGCGGCGGCACACGGTCCTGTGCGACGGCTCGCCGGTGGACTGCACCCCGGGCGAGTACGAGATCCTGCTCGCGATGGCCGCCGAACCCGAACGGGTCTTCTCCCGGCGGCAGTTGCTGCATCACACCCGGGGCATCGACCGGGCCTCGACCGAGCGGGCCATCGACGTGCACATCATGAACCTGCGCAAGAAGATCGAGGCGGACCCGCGCAGACCGGCACGTCTGGTCACCGTCTTCGGCGTCGGGTACAAGCTCAGGGGCGAGAGGGCGTGAGCCGTGCCGTGCCCCTGCGCAAGAGCCTGCTGGTCAGACTGCTGATCACGTCCGTGCTCATCGCCGTGTGCTCCGTGGCCGCGACCGCCTGGCTCGCGGTGCAGACCACCACCCGGGCCATCCAGGAGGAGCAGGGCCAGGTGCTCGCCGAGGACATGGACATCCTCCGGCAGCTCAGCGGATACGCGGCCACCCATCACGACTGGTCCCATGTCGCCGGAACGCTGCGCACGATCTCGCAGCGGACGGGCCGGCGCATCGCGCTGACCGCGGGAGACCGCGTCCCCTTCGCCGACTCCGCGGCCCACGGGACCTCCCTCCCGCCCCGGGCCGCCGCCACCGTCGACCCGCTGCGCACCGACACCCACACGGAACCCGGCGCACAGCTCACCGGTGTCGACCCACGTGTCGTCGGGCCGTACCGGCTGACCACGACCGAGCGTCTGTCGGTGGACAAGCTGGCCGTGGTGCGTCAACTCTGCTTCTCCCGCAACGGCATACGGACCCGCACGGAGCGGATGCCCAGCGGCCGGACCGTGCTGAAGGGCGTGGACGGGACGGTCGACCCCGGCTATGTGCCGGCCGAATGCGCCGACGGCAGGCTCAACACCCCCACCCCGACCGAGCGGAAGGCCCTGGACGCCCTGTCGGCACTCACCCGGAGCTGTCTGGACCGGCACAAGGTGCACCTCGACCACTTCGTGGCACTCCCGCTGGAGGCCGCGAGCGGAGCCACCCCGGTCCCCTACCTGACGGGCAAGCGACTCGGCGACCAGGACGGGCCACTGGCCCGGACGGCGAACGCCTGCGTCGCCGAGGCCCGGCTCCGCCAACTCGACCCCTACGTCGCCCCGGCCGCCGAACTCTTCCTCGGCACGGGGGACAGGCCCGTTCCCCGCTTCGACATGTCGGCCGCCAACAAGGCCAAGGTGTTCGGTGTCGCCGGACTCGTCCTCGCCCTCACCGTGGCCGTGACCGCGCTGGTCGCCACCCGGCTCGTACGTCCCCTGCGCGCGCTGACCCAGGCCGCGCGGCAACCCCTGGAGCGCCACGTACGCGTGCCCGTCACCACCCGGGACGAGACCGGCATCCTCGCCCTCGCCTTCAACGAACTGACCGAGCGCCGCGAGCGGATGGAGGCCCAGCGCAAGGCGATGGTCAGCGACATCGCGCACGAACTGCGCACACCTCTCACCAACATCCGCGGCTGGCTGGAGGTGGCCCGCGACGGCCTCGTGGACCCCGACCCGGAACTGCTGTCCTCCCTGCACGAGGAGGCCGTGGTGCTCCAGCGTGTCATCGACGACCTCCAGGACCTCGCGGCCGCCGACGCGGGCACGCTGCGGCTGCACCGCGAGGAGGTGCGCGCCGACGAACTCCTCGAACAGGTCGCCGCGGCACACCGCGTCGGCGCGGAGGCCGGCGGCGTGCGGCTGGTGACCGAGGTGGCCGGCACGCCCTGGCTGGACGCGGACCCCGTACGGATGCGTCAGGCGCTCGGCAATCTGGTGTCCAACGCGACCCGGCACACCCCGCCCGGCGGCACGGTCACCCTCTCCGCGCACCGCGAGGAGGACGAGGTCGTGTTCGCGGTGACCGACACCGGCGGCGGCATCGCTCCCGGGGATCTGGACAGCGTCTTCGACCGGTTCTGGCGGGCGGAGAAGTCCCGCAGCAGGCGCACCGGCGGCAGCGGCCTGGGCCTCGCCATCGTGCGTCAACTGGTCGCCGCCCACGCCGGAACCGTCTCCGTCACCAGCGAGGTGGGCGCCGGTTCGGTCTTCACCCTGCGGCTGCCCTGCCCCCGGCCACCGGACTCGGCCACCGGCTCCGACTGAGGAACCGGACGCGCTTCAGCCGGCATCCGGACTGCTTCAGCCGGTCACCCGGCTCCGGGTGCCCGGTTTCCGCGCGCCTGGATTCCGCTCACCTGTAATCCGGGCGCGGGGAATCCGGTCACCGGAACACGTTGTCGGAGTCGTCCAGGATCGACGGGTCGCCGATCATCGCCTCCCGCGGAACCCGTGACGAGGTCTGGTACATCGCCTCGATCTCGGCCGCGTACCGCTGGGCGATCGCGTCCCGGCGCAGTTTCAGCGAAGGCGTCAGCAGCCCGTTGGACAGGTCGAAGGGTTCCGGGAGGACACGGAAGACCCGGATGGACTCGGAGCGGGAGACGGTGCTGTTGGCCGCCGCGACCGCGCGCCTGACCTCCTCGCGCAGCTCGTTCTCCTCCCGCGCGTCCCGGGCGGGTGTCTCCCCCTTGGCCCGGGCGGCGCGCCAGTGCGTCACGAACTCCGGGTCCAGGGTGATCAGAGCGCCCACACAGGGCCTGTTGTCGCCCACGACGGCCGCCTGATGGATGAGCGGATGGACCCGCAGGCGTTCCTCCAGAGCCGCGGGGGCCACGCTCTTGCCCCCGCTGGTGATGATGATGTCCTTCTTGCGCCCGGTGATGGTCAGATAGCCCTCGGAGTCCACCCGGCCGAGGTCCCCGGTCGCCAGCCAGCCGTTGCGGAACGAGGCCGCCGTCGCCGCGGAGTCGTTGATGTAGCCCTGGAACACGGAGGGCCCCCACACGAGGATCTCCCCGTCGTCGGACACCTGGATCTCCGTGCCCGGCAGGGGGCGTCCGACGGTGCCGAACTTCTCCCGGCCGACCGGCTGGGCGGTGATCCCTCCGCTGGTCTCGGTGAGTCCGTATCCGTCGTGGATGAAGATGCCGATTCCCGCGAAGAACAGGGCGAGTTCACGGTTCAGCGGGGAGCCGCCCGAGACCGCGCCGCACACCCGTCCGCCCAGCGCGGCGCGCAGCCTCTTGTACACCGTCTTCTCGTAGAGCGAGTGCTGGAGCCGCAGATCGAAACCCGGGCCCGGACCCGTGCCCAGCCGCTGCTTCTCCTCGGCGAGGGCGAAGTCCCGCGCCGTGCGCACGGCGCGCTCGAACAGCACACCACGACCGGCTCGCTGGGACGCCCGCACGAAGTTCTTGTAGATCCGCTCGAACACGGACGGGACGGCGTACAGATAGGTCGGCCGGAACGAGAGCATGGCCTCGGAGAGGCTCTCCTCCCGCAGATCCGGTTCGTGGCCCATCAGGAGGCCGCCGCGCAGACAGATCCCCTGGATCATCAGCCCGTAGGCGTGGGAGAAGGGCAGGAAGGCGAGCACGGCCGGCTGTGTGTCCGGCGGAGCCGCCGTCTGCCTCCAGCCTTCGAGCAGCGTGTCGCAGGGGCTCGCCAGGCTGCGGTGGGTCAGGGCGCAGCCTTTGGGCTGTCCCGTCGTGCCGGAGGTGTACGCGATGACCGCGGTGGAGTCGGCCAGCACGATCCGGCGCAACGAGTCGACCGCGGTCGCGGGTATCGCCCGGCCGCGCTCCACCAGCTGGGCCACCGCCCCGGCGTCCAACTGCCAGACGTGGCGCAGGAACGGGAGCGCGGCGCATGCCGAGCCGACCGTCATGATGCCCTGCTCGTCCTCGACCACCACGCCCACGCAATGCGCGTCCTGAAGGATCCACGCGACCTGTTCGTGTGACGACGTCGGGTAGACCGGCACGATCTCGGCGCCCACCGACCACAGGGCGTAGCTGAGCACCGTCCACTCGTACCGGGTACGCGCCATGATGGCCACACGGTCGCCCGGCCGGATGCCGGACCGGACGAACCCCCTTGCCACGTCGACCACTTCGTTCCACAGCTCGGCCGCCGTCACCTGGATCCAGCCACCCGAGCGGCCGTCGGCGCGGCGCGCGACCTGCGGCAGATCAGGGGTGTTGAGCGCGGTTTCGCGGAGGCTGTCGGCGAGTCCCCTCTGGGTGGGCGCGGTCGGCGGTGCGGAAAGGTGGGACTGATGCATTCGCCGCTCCGGGATTCTCCTCGACGCGACCTCACCCCCGGAGGCGCCGATGCCAAGGATTACCGAATGTAGCCCACTGGGGAGCGTTCCGTGTCCTGTTCCGGCATGCGTTCGCCCGCCGCCGACTTCCCGTTCCCCGGCGTGCCCGTTCGTCCGGCCGAAACCCGTCGGCCGCCGCCGGACACGGGCCCGGCGAAGGTGGCACCGTGAGCCGGCGCTTCATCCGTCACTCGGGCGACGGATCCCCCGTTCGCCCTATCGGGAAGCGGTCCCGGGCTGACAGACTCCGCTGGTGCGCGACTTCGACATGCTTGTCATCGGATCCGGCCCGGGTGGACAGAAAGCCGCCATCGCAGCGGCGAAGCTCGGCCGTCGGGTAGCCGTCATCGACCGCCCCGACATGGTCGGCGGGGTCTCCATCCATACCGGAACCATCCCCTCCAAGACGCTGCGCGAGGCGGTCCTGTATCTCAGCGGCCTCAGCCAGCGGGATCTGTACGGCCAGAGCTACCGCCTGAAGGAGGACATCACCGTCGCCGACCTGACCGCTCGCACCGAGCACGTGGTCAGCCGCGAGGTGGACGTCATCCGCAGCCAGCTCTCGCGCAACCATGTGTCCCTGTTCGCCGGCGTCGGCCGCTTCGTGGACGACCACACGGTCGCCCTGACCGAAGCGAACGGCAACGAGAAGCGGTTGAGCGCCGACCACATCGTCATCGCCACCGGCACGCGTCCCGCGCGGCCGGGCACCGTCGAGTTCGACGGTCGGACGATCATGGACTCGGACAATGTCCTGAACCTGGAGCAGGTGCCGCGCTCCATGGTCATCGTCGGCGCCGGTGTGATCGGCATGGAGTACGCCTCCATGTTCGCCGCCCTCGGCTCCAAGATCACGGTGGTCGAGAAGCGGTCCGCGATGCTCGACTTCTGTGACGTCGAGGTGATCGAGTCGCTGAAGTACCACCTGCGGGACCTCGCCGTGACGTTCCGGTTCGGTGAGACCGTCGCCGCCGTGGAGCGCCATGCCCGGGGCACGCTCACGGTCCTGGAGAGCGGCAAGAAGATACCCGCCGACGCGGTCATGTACTCGGCGGGGCGACAGGGTCTCACCGACGAACTCGACCTCGGCAAAGCGGGGTTGTCCGCCGATCCGCGCGGCCGGATCACCGTCGACGAGCACTACCGCACCGAGGTGCCGCACATCTACGCCGTGGGTGACGTCATCGGTTTCCCGGCGCTCGCGGCCACCTCGATGGAACAGGGCCGTACGGCGGCGTACCACGCCTGCGGTGAACCGGTGAACCGGATGCACGACCTGCAGCCCATCGGCATCTACACCATTCCGGAGATCAGTTTCATCGGCCGCACCGAGGACCAGCTCACCGAGGACTGCGTGCCGTTCGAGGTGGGCATCTCCCGCTACCGGGAACTGGCCCGGGGACAGATCATCGGCGACTCGCACGGCATGCTGAAGCTGCTGGTCTCGCCCGACGACCGCAAGCTCCTCGGCGTCCACTGCTTCGGCACCGGCGCGACGGAGCTCATCCACATCGGCCAGTCCGTGATGGGCTGCGGCGGAACGGTCGACTATCTGGTCGACGCCGTCTTCAACTACCCGACGCTCGCCGAGTCCTACAAGGTCGCCGCACTGGACGCGACCAACAAGATCCGCCAGATCGACCGGCTCAGGGACTGACCGCCGTACGGGACTTCGCGAAGGTACTGCGCGACACGGTCCGGGCATGGCACCGTGGACCCAGGGTCTGGCCCGTCACTCCCCCCGTGGTGACGGGTCAGACCTCTTTGCCTTCCGCCGGCCGTCAGCCCCCTTTGCCTTCCGCCGGCCGCCCGCGGTCGGCCGTCGGCCTAAGACCGCCCGCGGCGGCGCGGGGCGCGAGCCCGGCAGGAAAGCCGCCGGTCCCGGAACTATCGTGAGGAACGGCCGGTCCGCGCCGGAGCACGAGGACCCGACGGGGACCGACTCGACGGAGGGCTGTGCCGTCCCGACGAGGAGGAACCCGATGTACGCCACGATGCACGCGGTACGCGGACATCGGCGCGGTGGGCCGGAGGAGCTGGTCTACGAGGTCGCGCCGAAGCCGGTCCCCGGTCACGGTGACGTGCTGGTCGAGGTGCGGGCGGCGTCGGTCACCCCGGGCGAGCTCGGCTGGGACGCGACCTGGACCGACGGCTTCGACGGCGGCAGTCCGCGCCTGCCGGTCGTGCCGTCCAAGGAGGTGTCCGGGGTGGTGGCCGAGCTCGGCCACGGCGTCACGGACTTCAGGCCCGGCGAGGCGGTCTACGGCCTGATTCCCTTCACCCGGGACGGGGCGGCGGCCGAGTACGTGACCGTTCCCGCGGCGGGGCTCGCCGCGAAGCCGGGGTCGCTCGACCACGAGCGGACGGCCGCGCTGCCGCTCGCGGGCCTGACCGCATGGCAGGGCCTGGTCACCCACGCCGGCGTCACGCCGGGACAGCGCGTGCTGGTGCACGGCGGCGCGGGCGGCGTGGGCTCGTTCGCCGTCCAGGTCGCGGCCGCGCTGGGGGCCGAGGTGACGGCCACCGCCTCGGCCGGGGACGCGGACTTCGTGCGGGGCCTGGGCGCCGAGACCGTGATCGACTACGCCGGGCAGCGCTTCGAGACCGAGGTGAAGGACGCGGACGTCGTCTTCGACACCGTCGGAGGGGACACACAGGCCCGCTCCTGGGAGGTGCTGCGTCCGGGCGGAGTCCTGGTCAGTGTCGTCGAGCCGCCGGAGCCGCCGAAGGCGGCGGACGTTCGCGCGGTGTTCTTCGTGGTCGAGCCGGACCGCTCGGGTCTGGAGGAGCTGACGGCCCTCGTCGAGGCGGGACGGCTGATCCCGCAGGTCGACCGGATCCTTCCCTTGGAGAGCGCCCCGGGGGCCTACGCGGCCCTCGAACGCGAGCACCGGCGCGGCAAGATCGTACTGAGGGTGTCCTAGGCAGGGTGTCCTGGGGTCCGGCCCGCTTCCGGAGCCCCGGGGCCGGGGGTGCCGCCCCTGCCGGGCGCCGCTGCGTCGTGGGGGCCGTCACACGTGACAGCGAGGGTGAACAAGCGCTTAGATAGTGAGTCCGACCTCGCTCGCGCGTGCTGGAGGCCCTGTTGCTGTTCACATCCGTCGACGACGTCTGCGCACGCCTCGCCGACACGGGCTACCTCGCGTCGCCGGCCGTCGCGACCACGGTCTTCCTGGCCGACCGGCTCGGCAAACCCCTCCTGGTGGAGGGGCCCGCCGGCGTCGGCAAGACCGAACTCGCCAAGGCCGTCGCCCAGGTCGCCGGGGCCCGGCTCGTCCGCCTCCAGTGCTACGAAGGCGTCGACGAGTCACGGGCGCTGTACGAGTGGAACCATGCCAAGCAACTGCTGCGCATCACCGCCGGCCGGGACGAGTCGTGGGACGAGACACGCACGGACATCTTCTCCGAGGAGTTCCTGCTGCCGCGCCCGCTGCTGACCGCCATCCGCGGCGACGACCCGAAGGTCCTGCTGATCGACGAGACCGACAAGGCCGACATCGAGGTCGAGGGCCTGCTGCTCGAAGTGCTCAGCGACTTCCAGGTCACCGTCCCCGAGCTGGGCACGATCAAGGCGACCAGCCGCCCGTTCGTGGTGCTCACCTCGAACGCCAGCCGCGAGTTGTCCGAGGCCCTGCGCCGCCGCTGCCTCTTCCTCCACATCGGCTTCCCCGACGAGGAGTTGGAGCGCCGGATCGTACGGCTGAAGGTGCCCGGACTCGACGAGGCGCTCACCGAGTCCGTCGTGCGGGTCGTCGGGGCGCTGCGGGAGATGGACCTGCGGAAGGTCCCCTCCGTCGCCGAGACCATCGACTGGGCCCGCACCCTGCTCGCGCTGGGCGCCGACACCCTCGACGAGAACGTCGTACGCGACAGCCTCGGAGTCATCCTCAAGCACCAGGACGACGTACTGAAGGCGGCGGCCAAGCTCGACCTGGGCGCCGTGTGAACGCCGCCGCGCAGGCGGACGGAATCGCGGACCGGCTGACCGGACTCGTCGGCGCACTGCGCTCGCACGGCGTGCGGATCGGCACCGGCGAGACCGTGGACGCCGCGCGGGCGGTGGCGGCGCTGGGCTTCGCGGACCGTGACCGGCTGCGCGAGGGGCTGGCCGCCACCCTCCTCCACAACCCCGGACAGCGCCGGGTGTTCGACCCCGTCTTCGACGTGTACTTCCCGCGGGGCGTAGGGGCGCCGGACAGCGCGGCGCCCGCGGACCGGGACGAACTGCGGGAGCGTCTCGCGGCCGCTCTGGCCGCCGACGACCAAGCCCTCATGGGGCAGTTGGCGATCGAGGCCGTCGACGGATTCGGCGGCTACGGCGGTACGACGGCGAGCGACGGCTGGTCGTCGTACCAGACGCTCGACCGGTTGCGGCCGCAGACGCTGCTGGCCCGCGTGCGGGACACCGTCCGTGCGCGGGGCGGCGCGGAGGGATTCACCGACCGGCTGCTTGAGGACGAGATCCGCCGGCGCATCGAGGTGTTCCGCAGGCAGGTCGCGACGGAGGCACGGCGACGGATCGCCGAGCGGCGCGACCGGGACGAGATCGCCCGGCGAGCGGTGGCACCGACCGCCGACCGCGTCGACTTCCTGTTCGCCGGACGCGACCGGCTCGCCGAACTGCGCAAGGCCGTGCGGCCGCTCGCGCGCAAACTGGCCACCCGCCTCGCCGCGCGCCGCCGCCGTGCGCACCGGGGCACCATCGACCTGCGGCGCACCCTGCGCGGATCGCTGTCCACGGGTGGGGTGCCGATGCGCCCCGTGCTGCGCAGACGCCGTCCCGTGCGGCCCGAACTGGTGCTGCTGTGCGACGTGTCGGGATCGGTGTCGGGGTTCTCGGACTTCACGATGCTGCTCGTGCAGGCGCTGCACGACCAGTTCAGCAAGGTGCGGGTGTTCGCCTTCGTCAACCGGGTCGACGAGGTGACCGGTCTGATCGGGCCCGGCTCGGCCGACCCCGAGGGGCTGAGCGCCCGGATCCGTGCGGAGGCGGCGATCACGGGCTGGCACGGCAGCAGCGACTACGGCGTCGCCCTCGGCGAGTTCGCCGAGCGGTACACCGGAGCGGTCGGCTCCCGGACGACGGTCTTCGTCCTCGGCGACGCGCGGACGAACATGAGCGATCCCAACCTGCCCGCCGTCCGGCAGCTCACCCGGCAGGCCCGCCGCCTGTACTGGCTGAACCCCGAGGCACGCTCGCAGTGGGGCACGGGCGACTCGGCCGCCCTCGCCTACGCCGACCTCGTGGAGATGCACGAGTGCCGCAACGCCCAGCAGCTCAGCGCGTTGATCGGCCGGCTGCTGCCCGTCTGAACGACCGCGGGCGCGACAGGCCCTAGGTGTATTGATCACGAGCGTTGTTGACACTGGCGGGTCTTGAACATGGCGAAGACCTCCGATGTGGTGGAGCTGTCTAGGACTGCACCGCACGGAGGTCTTCGTGTCCCACCGTAATGCCCGGCTGACCGTTCATGGCAGGCGGCTGCTGGTCGAACGTGTCTGCGCGGGCCGCCCGGTCGCTCATGTGGCGGCCGAGATGGGCGTCTCCCGAGCCACGGCCCACAAGTGGGTCCGCCGCTGGCGGGACGAGGGCGAACCGGGCCTCGCCGACCGCTCCAGCCGGCCCCGGACGACACCGCATCGCACACCTGCGGCCCTGGAGGCCCGGGTCTGCCAACTGCGGCAGGCCCGCAAACTCGGTCCCGCACGGCTCGGCCCGATCCTGGGCCTGCCCGCCTCGACCATCCACCGGATCCTGACCCGCCACGGCCTGAACCGCCTGGCCCACCTGGACCGGCCCACCGGCCAGGTCATCCGCCGCTACGAACGCGACCGGCCCGGCGAACTGATCCACATCGACGTCAAGAAGCTCGGTCGGATCCCCGACGGCGGCGGCCACAAAGTCCTCGGACGCCAGGCCGGCCGCGCCACCCGCAGCAGCATGGGCTTCGACTACGTCCACTCCGCCGTCGACGACCACAGTCGCCTCGCCTACAGCGAGATCCACCCGGACGAGAAGGTCGCCACCTGCGCGGGCTTCCTCACCCGCGCGGCTGCGTTCTTCCACACGCACGGCATCACCCGCATCGAACGCGTGCTCACCGACAACGCCTGGGCCTACCGCAAGGGCCTGGCCTGGAAACAGGCCCTCGCCGAGATCGGCGCGACCGGAAAGCTGACGCGCGCCTACCGGCCGCAGACCAACGGCAAGGTCGAACGCTTCAACCGCACCCTGCTCGACGAATGGGCCTACCTGCGGCCCTACACCAGCAACGACGAACGCACGGCCGCCCTGGACGACTTCCTCCACGGCTACAACTACCATCGCTGCCACACCGCCCTCGGAGGCCAGCCACCCATCAGCCGTGTGAACAACGCTGCGGGTCAATACACCTAGGCCGTCATCGGGCCAGGAGCCTGCGCAGCCAGGCGGTCCGGGCCGCGCGGGCGTCCCGGGCGAGCACGGTGTGCGGGGCGAAGGCGTCGAAGCCGTGGAAGCCGCCGGGCCACACATGCAGCTCGGCCACCCCGCCGGCCCGCCAGATCCGGGAGGCGTAGTCGACGACCTCGTCCCGGAAGGTCTCCGCGGAGCCGACGTCGAGGAAGGCGGGGGGCAGCCCGGACAGGTCCGAGGCCCGCGCCGGGGCGGCGTAGGCGGGCACGTCCGGGCCGCCGCGCGCCTCGCCCAGCACGGCGGTCCACGCGGTCTCGTTGGCCGTACGGTCCCAGGCACCGACGCCCGCCATCTGGTGCGCGGACGGAGTGTCGTTGCGGTCGTCGAGCATCGGATACATCAGGACCTGCCCGAGCGCCCGCGGCCCCTCGCGGTCCCGGGCGAGCAGGGCGAGCGCCGCGGTGAGGCCCCCGCCCGCGCTGGCGCCCGCGACGACGATCCGCTCCGGATCGCCGCCGAGCTCCCCGGCGTGCCGCGCCGTCCACAGCAGACCGGCGTAGACGTCCTCCACCCCGGCCGGATACGGGTGTTCGGGCGCCAGCCGGTACTCCACGGACACCACGACCGCGTCCAGCTCCCTCGCCCACTCCAGGACGACCTCCACCCCGGCCCGGTTGTTGCCGAGAACCATTCCGCCGCCGTGGGAGTGGTAGATCACCGGGCGCGGCCCGTTCCCGGGCGGCGCCAGGGGCCTGACGACGAACAGCGAGATGTCGGGAGCGCCCTCGGGCCCCGGCACCGTCAGGTCCGTGGTCGTGAAGGCGCCGCCGTCGGTGAGGTCGTACGCGGGCACGGCGGACTCCGGCACCCCGCGCAGGGCGGCGATGTCCGCCGGGCTCGGCCCGGACGGATCGGACGGTCCCACCGCCGCGAGGGCGATGCCCAGTTCGGGGTCGAACGGGGGCGGTACCAACACCATGACGTCTCCTCGCACCGAGCACGGTGGCTCCCTGATCCCATGATCGGGCGCCGTGCTCCCGGACCGGGAGCCGCCGTACGGCGGAACCTGCCCCCGGTCCGGCCGGCCATGCCCGTCGCGGTGACGCCCGGAGGTGTCACCGCGACGGACACGGGAACAGGCCGCGCGGAAGAGGATCAGCCCACGATGCGGTGGGTCGTCCAGAACGACGTCAGGTCCGTGGTCGTGGCGGCCTGGGCGGCCGCCTTGAACTCGGCCGTGGTCGAGACGCCGTACCAGTGCGAAGTGGCGTAGCTCTTCAGCAGGTTGGCCATGGCGGTGTCGCCGAGCACGCGCCGCAGGTCGTGCAGGGCGCACTTGCCGTAGCCGTAGACGACGGTGGAGTAGCGGGACGAGTGAGCGTCCCAGTAGGCCATCGAGTTGGTGATGTTCTCCGCGCTCGAGGCCCAGGAGACGCTGCTCCAGCAGCTGGTTCCGGTCTTGCCCTGGGCCAGGTCGGTGGCGTAGTCCGTGAACGACTCGTCGAGCCACGGGCTGTTGTACTCGTCGTCACCGACGATCCCGTAGAACCACTGGTGACCGATCTCGTGGGTGAGCGCCGTTGTGCTGACCAGGTCGAGGACGAAGCCGGGGTACTCCATGCCGCCGAACCAGTAGTTGTTGTCGATCACGGCGTCCAGCTCGCCGTACGGGTACGCGCCGAAGCGCGCGGCGTGGGCGTCCACCGCGGACTTGGCGGTGGTGAGCATCGACTGGGAGTCGGAGGAGCTGATGCCCGAGACGGAGTAGATGTTGATCGCGGTGCCGGCGGGGGAGGTGCCGGAGATCTTGGTGAACGGCCCGGCGGCCCAGGCGAAGTCACGGACCTTGGAGGCCGTGGCCGTGGTGACCGTACGGCCGCTCGATCCGGCGGTGTCGACCGAGGTGCCGGTGGCCGGGACGAGGAGGCTCGTCGGGTGGTCGAGGGTCACCTTGAAGTCGGCGGCCAGCGAGTAGAAGGACTCGCCGTTGTTGGTGTAGGGGTCCAGGTGCCAGCCGGCGCCGTCCTTGACCGCCAGGACGGGCAGGGCGTTGCCGATGTTGACGAAGGCGCCGTCGTAGCCGAAGCGGTCGGCGCCGCTGGGCACGGTGATGGCCAGGTCGAAGCCGATCGTCGCGCTCTGGCCCTGGGCCACCGGTGACGTCAGGCTGACCTGGAGGGCCGTGCAGCCGACCGAGAGGGCTCCGGCGGTGCCGCCGCTGACGTTGCTGACGGTGATGGGCATCGCGGAGCAGGTGCCGTGGTAGTTGTCCCACAGCCTCAGGTACACCTCGCTGAGCGCGGTGGAGGAGGCGTTGGTGAAGGTCACGCTCTCGTGACCGGTCCAGCCGGCGCCGCTCGTGTTGCTGGTCAGGCTGACCGTGTACCCCGGGGCGGCGGGCGTGCGGGTGGAGTCGGCCGGCGGGGTCGTGGCACCCGAGGTGTTGAGGGCGATGTCGTCGAGGACGAAGCTCGTCTGGAGGCTGGAGTCCTCGGTGCCGGTGAACGCGACGGTCACGGTCTGGCCGGCGAACGCCGAGACGTCGAACGTCTTCTGGGCGTACCCGGACGCCTTGTTGAGGTTCGAGTACGTCGCCAGGGTCGTGCTGCCGATCTTCGCCGTCAGCTTGTCGTAGGCCGTCGACGAGGTCGTCTCCGCCGTGTCGATGTGCAGCCAGAACGTGAGGCTGGCACTGCTGCACCCGGAGGGGATCGTGACGCTCTGCGAGAGCGTGTCCGTGTGGGTGCTGCCCACGCCGTCCAGCCAGGCGAAGCTGGTGCCGCCGTGGGCACTCTGGCCGGTCCGGCTGGTGATCACGGTGGTCGAGGACTGGGTCCAGGGCGAAGTGCCGCTCTCGAAGCCGCCGTTGGTCACCACCTGGGCGGGTGTGCAGGCGGCCGCGGCGGCCGGCGCGGTGCTCGGCGAGGCCCCCGCGGGGGTGCCGGGGAGCGAGACTGCGGCCAGGGCGGCGACGACGAGAACGCGTGCCGCCAGGGCCTTGAGGGGGGTCGGTCTCACACGAAACTCCTTTGAGGCGGCCGGGATTCCGGCCTGCTCGGTGGCCGCCCGGGACGACTGGGGTGCGCCGCTGGGTGGCCGCGGGCCGCGCACGGGTGCGCGCGGTCGCTTGGTGAGATTTCCGTGCCGTCACCCTGGGGTCAGGGCGACGGCATCGGAAAGCCTCGCAGATTTGACCTAGACATGCCATCAAACCGGGGAAGGAGAGGTGAGCCGGAAGGTGGTCGGGGCAGGGGCCGCTCAGGAACCCGGCTCGCTCAGGGCGGGCGTCAACCGCGACCAGGGGTTGGGGAGTTCGCCCGTCACGGGTCCGGCCACCGCCGCGCCGCGGTCACGCGCGGTGCGAACGGCCAGCGGGACGAGCGCCTCGGGAACGCCGTAGACCAGATGACAGAACAGCTCGGGCGCGTGCCGCACGGTCCACGCCGGTCTGCTGAACGCCGCGACATAGGTGGACCAGTGGCCCTCGAACGTGACGAGCAGATCGGCGCAGCGGGCGTACCCCGGCGCCGGGTGGACTCCCATGTTCAGCACGACCGGAGCCGCGCCGAGCCCGCGCAGACTCCGCACCAGCCGCTCGCAGCCGGGAAGCGCCTTCGGAGTCGGTGCCACCCGGTCGAGGAAACACCCTTGCGTTCCGTACCAGTCCCGGTGCCGCAGGACCTCGTCCGCGATGAGGTCCGGATCGCGCGCGCCGTAGTCGGTGTCGACATAGCCGAGCAGCCGTGCACCGGCCGAGCACAGCGCGTCGGCCGCCGCGGCGAACGCGGGATCCGGGCCCTCGCCCGGCCCGTCGGCCGGGTTGATGACGACCCCGTACGTCCGGTCGGCCGTTTCGGTCAGCCGCTGCCAGGCGCCCGGGTCGTCGCCCGGGTGGACGTACAGCGGAATCAGCAGGCTCATGGGGTCCGTTCGCCTTCTCTCCGCGGGGCGGGACCGGTCCCCGTCGTGGCGGTCCAGAGGGCGGCCAGTGAGTCGTCGAGTGTCAGCTCCGGCCGCCAGCCGAGTGCCTCCCCGGCGGCGGTGACGTCGGAGCACTGCCACGACACGTCGCCCGAGCGGGTGGAACCGCCGCCGTTCTCCTCGATGCGCCCCCGGAACCCGGCGGCACGTGCCAGACCGCACACCAGGTCACGCACCGGGACGGCCTTGCCTCCCCCGATGTTGAGGACCCGCGGCAGCGGCCCGGGGGTGGTCGCCGCGGCGGCCGCCGCCCGCGCCACATCGCGTACGTCCACGAAGTCGCGGTACGCCGAGAGGTCGCCCAGTCGGATGACCGCGTCCGGGTCCGTCCCGGCCTCGCGGAGCAGTCCCGCGATCCGGCCCGGAAGCCCCGTGGACGGTGCTCCCGGACCCACGGGGTTGCCCACCCGCAGCACCACCGCGTCGAGGCCGGACGTGGTGACGGTGACCGTGCCCGCGAGCTTGGTGGCTCCGTACGTGGTGAGCGGACAGGTGGGCGCGGACTCGGTCACGGCGGTGTCCCGGACGCCGGGACCGTATTCGGCGGCCGAGCCCAGATGGACCAGCCGGGCGGACGGCGCCGCCTCACGCAGCGCGGCGCAAAGGGCCGCCGGGCCACGGGAGTTGACCTCGGAGAGGGTCACGGCGTCACCGCCGGTCGCGCCGGCGCAGTTGATGACGGCGTCGGGTGCGGCCGAGGCCAGGGCCGGGACCAGCCGCTCGCGGCGGGCGGTGGCCAGGTCGATGCCGAACTCGGCGGCGGGCGAACGCCCGCCGCCGAGCACCCGTACACCCGACAGGGTGCGCAGGTGCTCGACGACATGGCCGCCCAGATAGCCGGTGAAGCCCAGGACGAGAATGCGCATGCGGTGGTCAGGCTCCCTTGAGCAACAGCGACTTGCGCGTGGTGAATTCGGCGTTTGCCCGGTCGTAGTCGTCCGGGCGGCCGATGTCGAGCCAGTACCCGTCGAACGCGTAGGCGTGCGGCTCGTTGCCGTCCCGCAGCAGGTCGAGGACCAACTCGTCGAAGCCCAGGGGCAGCCCCGGTGTGTAGCCGTCGAGCGTGGAGCGCGACAGACCGTACACGCCCATGGAGACGCGGTAGTCCATGCTCGGCTTCTCCGTGAAGGCGACCACCTTGCGGTCGTCGGTGGTCAGCACACCGAAGTCGATGCGCACCTTGCGCGCGTACGTCGCGATGGTCAGCGGCGCGCCCGAGTCGCGGTGCCGCAGCAGGACGTCGCCGAAGTCGAGATCGGTGAGCACGTCGCCGTTCATCACGAGGAACGACTCGGGCAGCCGGTCACGCATGGTCAGCAGCGGTCCCATGGTGCCGAGCGGGCTCTCCTCGGTGGAGTAGTCGATGTCCAGGCCCCATTGGGACCCCTCGCCGACGTAGGCGCGGATTATCTCGCCCAGGTGGCCCACGGCGATGGTGCAGCTCGTGAAGCCGGACGTGGCGAGCTGGCGGAGCACGATCTCCAGGATGGCGTGCTGGTCGCCGATGGGAACGAGCGGTTTGGGCAGGGCGGTGGTGTAGGGCCGTAGCCGGACGCCCTTGCCTCCCGCCAGGATTACTGCGTGCATGAGGTTCTTCCTTCGTGGGACGTGCCGGTCGGGGTCAGATGTTGTAGATGCCGGTCTTGTAGCGGGCCAGGTTCGCCGGTTCGCGGAAGAACTCGACGGTCCGCGCGAGCCCTTGTTCCAGGTCGTGGGCGGGGCTCCAGCCGGTCGCCCCGGCCAGCCGGGTCGCGTCGGCGACCAGCCGCATCACCTCGGAGTTGGCCGGCCGGACGCGCCCCGCGTCCTCGCGCACGTCGAGGGCGGTGTCCATCACCTTGCCGATCAGCGCCACCAGATCGCCGACCGAGATCTCCCCGCCCGTACCGGCGTTGAAGGTCCTGCCCACGACCCGGTCCGCGGGCGCCGTGCCTACGGAGAGGAACGCCTGCGCGGTGTCCTCGACGAAGGTGAAGTCGCGCGTGGGCCGCAGATCGCCGAGGGTGATGGTGCGTTCGCCCGCGGCCACCTGGCCGATGACGGTGGGGATGACCGCGCGCATCGACTGACGCGGGCCGAAGGTGTTGAACGGCCGCAACGTCACCACCGGCGTGCCGAAACTCGCGTGGTAGCTGTCGGCCAGCCGGTCCCCTCCCGCCTTCGAAGCGGCGTACGGGGACTGGGTGTTGATGGGGTGGTCCTCGGTGATGGGCACGGTCCGGGCGGTGCCGTAGGTCTCGCTGGTGGAGGTGTGCACGAGCCGGGGGGTGCCGAGGGCGCGCACCGCCTCCAGCACGTTGAGCGTGCCGGTGACATTGGTGTCCACGTAGCTGTGCGGTGCCTGGTAGGAGTACGGGATCGCGATGAGCGCGGCCAAGTGGTAGACGGTGTCGGCGCCTTCGGCCAGAGCGCGGACCGAACCCGGATCCCGGACGTCGCCCAGGACGATGTCCACCTGGTCCAGGACGTCGGGGCGCAGGGTCTCCAGCCAGCCGTACGAGGAGAAGGAGTTGTACTGCGCCATCGCCCTCACCCGGTGCCCGGAGGCGACCAGTGCCTCGGTGAGGTGGGAGCCGATGAAACCCTCGGCCCCGGTGACGGCGGCGAGTGGTTGGGTGGTCAACTCGTGGGTCCTTCCGGTTGGTTGTTCAGGTGATGGGAGGTGATGGGTGATGCGGACGAGGGCACGGTGGCCCTCCGGAGCCGTCCGGAAGGGCTGTGCGGGGTGGTGGTTCAGGCGTGCGGGGCCGGCCGCCCCAGCAGCCGCACGGCACACACCGCCAGACACAGGCAGGCCGTGCCGCAGGACAGGGTCAGCACGAGGGCACCCGGCAGGGAACGGAGCGTGATGGCCGAGGCGGCGCCGCAGGCCGCCGCCAGGCAGACCACGGCCGGCTGCCAGGCCGCCCCGAAGGCCTGGAGCAGCAACGCGGTCCACAACGTGGCCGCGAGCAGCAGCAGCGGGACCGGCTCCGCGCCGGTGAGCAGGGCCGCGGGCAGCAGCGGGAGCACGTAGAGCAGCAGACAGAGGCCGAGGACGCCGGTCGAACGCAGCAGGAAGGCGGGCGGGGTCGCGGTCGCCCGCAGCGCCGACACCGACATCCCGCGATACCGGTACAGCAGCCACTCCGCCGGACCCATGCTCACGGTCAGCACGACCACGGCGTACGGGTGCTGCCGGCCCTCCAGCAGCACCAGCACCCCGGCGGACAGTCCGAACACCCCGTACGGCAGCGACCGCAGCAGCGACGGACGGGACGCGCCCGGGGCCGGTGAGGAGCCGAACGCGGACCGCAGCGCCCAGCCGGCCGCGACGGCCGCGCCGAGCACGGACAGCAGCACCAGGGCGACGCGCCCCGCGGTCCCGGGATCCCACCAGGGCAGCGCCGCCGCACCGGCGATCAGGGGGGCGAGCGCGGCCAGCAGCAGCCGCTCCCCGCCCAGGACGAGCAGCACCCCGGCCGCCGCGAGATACACCGACTGTGCCGCGGCGACCCCGATCGCGGTGCCGGACCCGGCGAACAGCGCCCCGGCCCCCGTCGCGGCGAGCGCGCCGAGCGGTGCCCCCTTGAGCAGGGTCCGGCCCGCTTCGCGACGGCCTGTGGCCATCCGCACATGGGCACGGTGCCCGAGTGCCTGGCCCAGCGCCCAGGAGACGAGGCCGGCCACCACCAGGACGTCGAGATCCCGGCCCGCGTGCCACAGCCGCCCGGTCAGCAGATAGGCCAGGCCCGGCAGCGCGAACAGCGCCCCGCGCAACCCGCAGCGAACGGCGTCCGGACGCCAGGGATCGGCCGGTCGCGGCGGTTCGGGAAAGGTGCGCGGCACCCGCTCGTACAGCGCGGAGGCGAGCGAGAAGAGGTCCGTGTGCCCGTACCGTTCCTGGATGATCTCGGCGGTCAGCCCCTCCGACTCCAGCAGGGCCGCCACCTCGTACGGGTGGACCGCCGGTCCGATGCCCTCCGCCAGCTCGGCGGCGAGCCGGTCGACGGCCTCCCCGTCCGCGCCGCGGCCGGGTGCGGACCGGGCGGGCGTACGGGCGTCGGCGAGCCGCAGGGACAGCGCGTCACCCTCCGTGCCGCCGGGTTCCAGCGCCATGGGTCCGCTCATCCGGCGAGGCTCCTCGACGTGGACGTGGACGTGGACGTGGACGTGGACGTGGACGTGGACGTGGACGTGGACGCGGTCGCCCGGCCACCGGGGACCGCGAGCGGGGCGTCGGCCGTCGCGGGGACGCCCGGGACGAGCCCGCCGAGTGCCGACAGTTCCCGGTAGATGGTCCGGAACGTGTCGACCGTCTGCCGCAGGGTGAACTGATCGATGACGCGCAGTCTGGCCGCCTCGCCCATCGAGGCGCGCAGCCCGGCATCGCCGAGCAGGTCAAGCGCGGCGGCGGCCATGGCGGCCGGATCGCGCGGCGGGACGACGAGACCGCTGTCCCCGACGGCCTCGCTCACCCCGCCCACGTCCGTGGACACGGTCGCCCGCCCGCAGGACATGGCCTCGATCAGGGTGAACGGGAAACCCTCGCTGATACTGGAGAGCATCACGACGCTGCCCGCGGCGTAGGCGTCCTTGATGTCGTCCACACGGCCCTCGAAGGTGACCGCCTCCGCCTGCCCCAGCTCGGCGGCCAGCGCCTCGCAGCGTTCGCGGTAGGCCTCGCCCCCGCGCGGGGTGCCGCCGAACAACCGCAGCCGCGCGTCCGGGAGCCGGTCCCGCACGAGAGCGAACGCCCGGATCAGGGTCTCCAGGTCCTTGATCGGGTCGACGCGCCCGGCCCAGCTCAGCGTCGGCCGCTCCGGTTCGGGACCGGCCGGCGGGAACGCGGCCGGGTCCACGCCGTTGTAGACCGTACGGATCGACTCGGGCGCGGCACCGCCCCGTTCCTCCCACAGCCGGTTGTAGCGGTTGCCCGGGGTGATCAGGGCCGCGCGCCGGTACGTCTCCTCGGCGAGCAGCCGGAAGAAGCCCAGCACGACCGCCTTGACCGGCCAGCGGTACGGGGCGGTGCGGTAGCCGAGGTAGCGCTCGCGCAGATAGACGCCGTGCTCGGTCAACAGCAGCGGGACGCCGTGCCGTTCGAGCGCGGCCAGACCCGGCAGCACGGCGACGCCGCCGCTGACCGCGTGCGCCACCCCGTGCTCGGGCAGCGGTGCGGTGAGCGGGCGCAGCGCGTGCTCCAGCAGGGCGGTCGCGGTGATGGCGTCGTGCAGGGTCGGCCGGGCCTCACGGACGGCCAGACCCGGGCGGTTCCACACTCCGGTCAGGACGCTGATCGCCCGGTCGCCGCGCAGGAAGGGACTCAGCGTCCCGTCCGCCGCGGCCCGCGCCATCGCGTACAGGGCGGTGGCGAACCCGTCCTCGGCGCCCGGATCGACCAGAGCGGTCAGGAACTGTTCGTAGACGGAGGCGAGTTGCCTGCGGCGCCGCCCGCGCGCAGGGCGGCCTCCGGGCGCGGGTCCCCACATGGGGACCGTGACGATGTCCGTGATCTGCGCGGGGATGTCCCACACGATCGGTTCACGTCCGGTGCCGGTCACGGCGATGACGTCGAAGTCGAAGTCGGGCATCCCGTCGACGAGTTGGTCGCACCAGACACTTACGCCGCCGTGACTGTGCGGGTAGGTGCCTTCGGTGAGCAGGGTGACGCGCGTCGTGCTGAGGCTGCGCGCGCCGCGGGGAACGTGCATGGATGTGCTCCACGGCCGAGGTTGGGGTGGTCGGGCCCGTCCCGTCCGCCGAGGCGCGGACGGGATCTTCGGTCGGTGCGCGGCTCAGTTGTCCGGGCTGTAGGGGACCTGCTCGGGTACGCCCGTCGGCAGGTCGTGGTTGTCGGGTACGTGCGCGGTGTTCGCGTGCGCCGTGTCGGCCGGTGGGCCGGACGCGATGAGCGCGCCTGCGATGGGCGCGGTCGCGCGAATGGTCCGCTTCATGCGGTGAAGTCCCCTCCCCGGGCAGGGGTGAGTACCGCTCCCATGGAGCCGACCACCCCCTGGCGCGACGCCACAGCCCCCCTCAGACGTGGTCGTCGACGCGTTCGTCGGTCACATAGTGGTGTCTCTGTGGAGCTTTCGTGTGCCTGCCGCGAGACATGACGGAAAAGCGCGTCCACCGAACGGGTGATCATTGAATGCCGCGATGACGATGCGATCGTCACTTTAGGCGTTCGGTCAACTACTCAGTGAAACGTTCCTGTGCTTGCGCGGCCCGGAGTCGATCGCATCCGGAGCGCCTCGGTCCGCCCTGTCGGGGTGCCGGTGGTCCAGGCCGAGACGAGTTTCGGCTGAGTCGTCGGTTTCAGGCCACCGTGAACCGCGTCTGTGAAGAACGCGCGCGCCGACGCGGTGCCCGTGACTCCATCCCCCGGAGCGCGAGGCGGGGGACGGCGCGAAGGTGTCCGCGGCCGCGAAGGGAATTCGGGGAATTTCCGGTGAGCGGGTGTCAGCGGCCCGGAAGGGGACACCCGTCGACCTCCGGCGGAAAGCGCGCCGGGAAATGGTGACCGGGATCCGGTCACCGAAGGACGCGCCTGCGGATTCCTTCCGGGACCGCGGCGCATCCGTGGACGAGTTGGAGGACTTCTTCGTGAACGAGAACCTTTGGGGTTACGGCCCGACCAGCGGGCACACGCCCGACGCCGATCTCTCCGGCTACCGGGTGGAGGCCACCGACGGCCACATCGGGAAGGTCGACAAGCACTCCGACGAGGTCGGTTCTCAGTACATCGTCGTCGACACCGGCGTCTGGATCTTCGGCAAGGAGGTCCTGCTGCCCGCCGGAACGATCACGGCGATCAGTCACGAGGACAAGACGATCCATGTCTCCCGGACCAAGGACGAGATCAAGGCGGCTCCGGAATTCGACAAGGAGAAGCATCTCGGCGATCCGCACTACCGCGACCAGCTCGGCGGCCACTACGGCTCCGGACACTGACGCGACGCCGACCGCCGGTGCCCCCTGCCCGGGGGCACCGGCGGTTTTCGCTGTCTCCGGGCGACCGGGAAAAGCGGGAGACCCCGGCTGGACGGGGGAGACCAGCCGGGGCCGCTTGTGTGCGGAGGCCGCTCCGCTCCACATGGGGGGAACATCGGTCGATATCCATCTATTCCGCTCTGGGTGACCGGAGTGGACGGGACACCGGCGTGGCCCCGCATCCACTGGGCGGGCCCGGCGGGAAGATCGGTTCAGGAGGGCGCGTGCGACGGCGCGGGGCCGCCGTCCTGTGCCCGGACCACCTCCGCGTGCCCACCGGCGCGCGGACGGACCGGCTGCTCGGAGGATGGTGCCCATGACCGCGAAGCGCGGTGTGCCCGATGTCCTGATCGTCGGAGGCGGGCTCGCCGGTCTGGCGTGCGCCCGCGATCTCGCCGGGTACGGCTTCGGGGTCCGGCTCCTGGAGGCCTCGGACGGGGTGGGCGGCCGGATGCGTTCCGACCCGCACGAAGGCTTCGTCGTCGACCGCGGCTTCCAGGTCTTCAACACGTCCTATCCACAGGTCCGGCGCCGGCTCGCCCTGCGCGAGCTGAGGCTGCGGCCCTTCACGCCCGGCATCCTCGTCCACACCGAGGACGGGCCGCTGCGCTTCGAGGACCCGACCCGTGGCCGGCGGCGACCGGGCGACCTGCGCCCGGGGCGCCTCGCGGGAACCCGTGACCTGATCGCGCTGGCCGCCCTGTCCGGCCGGGACATGCTCGCCCCCGCCGGATGGCTCAGGCGCGGAGAGGACCGTACGACCCGCACCGCGCTGGCGGCGGCCGGATTCTCCGAGGAGTTCGTGGAGCGGTTCTTCCGGCCCTTCCTGTCCGGGGTCTTCCTGGAGGACCAGCTGGAGACCTCCGGCCGGGTGTTCCATCTCGTCTGGCGCAGCATGCTGCGCGGCACCCTGTGTCTGCCCGGTGCCGGCATCGGGGCGGTGCCGCGCCTGCTGGCCGAGGCGCTGCCCCCGGACGCCGTACGTCTCGGCACCCCGGTCACACGGCTCACGGACGACGGGGTCGAGGTGGACGCCGGGGGCGAACTCGCCGCGCGGGCCGTGGTCGTGGCCACGGGGCCGGGACCGGCCGCCCGGCTGCTGCCCGGGCTGAGCCTCCCCGGCTACCGCGTCGTGACGACGTACTACCACGCCGCGACCCGTTCACCGCTGGCCGAACCCGTCCTGCTGACGGACACCAGAAGGCGTTTCCTCAACACCTGCGTCCTGAGCGAAGCGGTCCGCGGCTACGCCCCGCCCGGGATGTCGCTGATCGCCACCTCGGTACTCGGGCACGACCAGGAGGGCCGGGAGACCTGGCTGCGCGACGCGCTCGCCGAGGTGTACGGCACCGACACCACGCGGTGGGACCTGCTGACCGTCCGCACCGTTCCCGACGCCCTGCCGGCGATGCCGCCCCCGCAGCCGCTCAGCCGGACCACCCGTGTGGCTCCCGGCCGCTATGTGTGCGGGGACCACCGGGCCACGGGCTCGGTCCAGGGCGCGCTGGCGTCGGGAGCCCGTGCGGCCCGCGAGGTCGCGGCCGACCTGGCACGGTAGACGCCGCACGCGGCACGCCACTTTCCGTACGCTCCCCGCACCCCCGCACCCCCGCACCCCGCACCCCCGCACCCCGCGTCCCGTTCCGGACGGCTGACCGTCCGGCCCTGGGGAGCCCGGACCTAGGGCAGCGTCTGTTCCGTCCAGATCGTCTTGCCCGGCGCCGAGTAGCGGATGCCCCAGTTGTGGCTCATCTGCGCGCAGATGAACAGGCCGCGGCCGCCCTCGTCGGCCGCGCGTGCGTGGCGCAGGCGCGGAGCCGCCCCGCCGGCGTCGCTGACCTCGCAGGTGATCGTGGCGTCCTTGATGAGCCGCAACCGGATCGGCGGCGCTCCGTACCGCAGGGCGTTGGTCACCAGCTCGCTGACGATCAGCTCGGTGGCGAAGGCGGTCTCCTCGCTCACCCGCCACCTGCGGAGCAGGTCCTGGGCGTGGTGCCGCGCCGTCGCGGGCGCCGTGGGCGCGAAGTCAAGGGACCAGGTGGCGACGCGGTCCGGCGGAAAGGCCCGGGTGCGGGCCAGCAGCAGAAGGACGTCGTGATGGCCCGTCGTGTCGCGCAGCCGGTACAGGACATCGTCCCGTACCTCGCTGAGGGGGCGGTCCAGACGGGTCAGTGCGACGTGCAGCGCGTCCTTCGCCCGGTCGCCGTCCGGGCCCTCGGGAACCGGGAACGACGTCGTGCGCAGCGCGAGTACGCTGCCGTCCCGCACGGGGACGGAGGCGCTGGCGAAGGGAGGCCCGTCCCGGCTGCCCAGAAGGGGGCCCGTCGGGATCTGCGGGACGTGCACGACACCGCCGGGGTGGGCCACGACGGGCGCGGGATGGCCGGCGGAGGCCATGACGCAGGTTTCCTGGAGCGGGTCGTGGATCGCGTAGACACAGCCGGCTCTGAGCGGCTGCTGGTGCAGCGGATCGCTCGCCGGCAGGGACTCCCGCTCGTGGGCGAGCCGTACGACCGCGTCGTTGAGGCGGGCGAGCAGTTCGTCGGGGTCAAGGTCGAGCGCCGCGAGCGTGTGGATCACCGTCCGGATCTGGCCCATGGCGGTGGCGGCGTCGATGCCGCTTCCGCTGACCTCCCCGATCACCAGGGCCGTACGGGCGCCGGGCAGACCGAAGGCGTCGTACCAGGTGCCCGCTCCCGCGTCGGCCGGGATGTGCAGCGGCGCGAATTCCACGGCTGTCTGTGACGGGGGCTCCGGCGGCAGCAGATGGCGTTGCAGCGCCGCCGCGATCGTGTGCTCGCGGGTGTAGCGGCGCGCGTTGTCGAGGCTCAGCGCGGTGTGCGCGGCCAGTTCCTCGGTGACGGCGAGATCGTTCTCGTCGAAGTCGTTGTGCGGTCGTACGCGATAGAGGCTCAGCAGCCCGAGTACGGCGCCCCGTAGCGTCAACGGGGCGGTGAGCAGCACGCGGGCGCCGGAGGCGCGGATGGCACGGGCCCGCTCCGGGTCGGCGTCCAGCCAGGGGGTGCCGCTGTCCAGCGTGACGGTTCGTGGCCGGAGATCGCTGAGCACCTGTGAGTACGGGGTCGGCGACGGCACGGCCCGCACGTCGCCGACGGGGTGGGCCTGCGCCCTGCGGGAGGGGCCCTCGATACGGAAGGCCGCGCGGCGCAGGGGGATGTCGCGCCCGAGGGGGCTGAGCGGAGGATCCTCGCCCCGCACCACCGCGTCGACCACTTCGACCACCGCGATGTCGGCGAAGCCGGGCACCAGCGCGTCCACCAGTTCCTGGCAGGTCGTGACGACGTCCAGGCTCCGGCCGACCCGTTCTCGTACCGAACCGAGTGCCTCCAGCCGCCTTCTGCTCCGCAGCGCCTCCGTGACCTCGGTCATGGAGGCGACCACGCCGCGCGCGTTCCTCAGCGGGAACGCCGAGACGTTCACGAAGCGCTCCCGCGAGGAGCCGTCCAGCGGTTCGAGCTGCACGAGGTAGTCGCTGACGGACGTGCCGTCCGTGAGCACACCCCGCAGGACGCCCTCGAACTCCTGTGGACGGGAGGGACGGCACACCTCGCCGACCGGCCGGTCGAGAGCTTGGTCCGCCGTGAGGCCGGTCAGCGCGCGGGCCGCCTCGTTGACGCTGAGGACGCGCAGCGCGGGGTCCAGGACGAAGAACGCCTCGTGCGTGTTCGCGTGCAGGATGTCGAAGACCGCGGTCGGTGTGCCGCGGCGGGGGGCGTCGTCGCCGCCCGCCTCGAAGACGCCCCAGGCGATCGCGCCGTCGGAGAGCGGCATCACCCGGACACGAAGGTCGACCGGGTTTCCGTCGACGTCATGGATGACCAGGGGTCCGGATCCGGGACTCGTGCCGTCGACGGAGTCGGTGCCGACGGTGTTTCCGGTGTCGGGCGTGACCATGGCGAGGGCCGTTCGCCCCACGGCCTCGGAGTCCGACCGCAGCCAGATCTCGCGCGCTCTGCGGCTCCACCGGACGACGACGCCCGCGCCGTCGACGACCATCAGCGGAGTGGCGGCAGTCACCGGAGATCACCTCTGCTGTGCGTCCGGCTGAGCACCCCCGGGCCCGGGGACGACGTCGACGGCTGATTCACCGGGGAAGGCCGTGTCGCGGACTTTGTCTTCTTTGTTCCCTATGGTCCACAAAACCATCATTCTACGGCGCGGCTGAGCCGCGCGCCGATGCGGACGGGCGCGTTCCCCGGAGGTTCCGTGCAGTCGCCCGTCGCCCGTCGCCCGTCGCCCGCCGCTAGCCGTCAGCCGCCGGACGGCCGCTCGCCGGCCGGGGGCTCGGGGGCATGCCCGGCGCCCGGGGGCAGCAGGGAGCGCAGGGCCATGTCCGTCAACCGGGCCTCCTGGGCGGCCCGGTCCGGCATCACGGCGGTGCGGAGCGGGCGTCCGGCGAGGAGCGAGATCAGCCACCAGGCGGCGGTGTCCGCGCTGATGTCGTCGCGGATGTCGCCTTCGCTCTGGCCGCGGCGCAGCAGGCCCGCGAGGGCTTCGGCGAAATTCCGGTGGATGTTCCGCGCGGCCTCGCCGAGGGCCGGATCGTGGGCCAGGGCCGCCGCGTCGGCGAAGAGGAAGCCATGGGCGCCACGCCGGTGGAAGCGGTCCATGTGGGCCGGGTCCAGGAAGGCGGCCAGTACGTCGGGGACGGGGCGCCCGGTGTCCGCGGCCTCGGTCAGGAGCGCGGTGACGGCCGTGGTCACGTGGTCGAGGGCCGCCTGGTAGAGGGCGGACTTGGACCCGAAGTTCTGGAAGACCACCGGTTCCGTGACCCCGACGCGCCGGGCGATGTCGGAGACCTTGCCCCGTTCGTAGCCGGTCTCGGAGAAGACCTCGGTGGCCGCGGCCAGGATCGAGGCGCGCCGCTCGGCGGCCGGCATCCGGGTACGGGTGCGGGCGGCCTTGCCCTGGCGGGTGGAGGCCCTGTCGGTGTCGGTCACACCCGCCATCGTAGGCCCGTTGCGAGTTTTCTTAGTCGGGACTAAGTTAGTGGTGTACTTAGTCGCAACTAAGTTAAGGGAAGTGACCGGTATGTCCATCGGACGCCTCATGCAAGGAAAGCCGCACGCGGACACCCCAGGAGTGACGATCGGAGCTCCGCGCGCCTACGAACTGTGCGGCGCGTTCTGCTTCGCGGGCCGGCGGAACCGCGCCTTCTCCCGGCTGGCCGCGCTGAGCGGCGCCGAGACCGGGGACCGCGTGCTCGACGTGGGCTGCGGCACCGGGTATCTGACCCGGCGGATGGCCGCCGTCGTCGGGCCGGAGGGAACGGTGACGGGCGTGGACCCGTCGCCCTCGGTGCTCGCCTACGCGCGACGCAGGAACAGGGCCGGACAGGGTGCCGTGTGCACCTACCGGGAAGGGGTCGCGGAGGACCTCGCCCACCCGGACGACTCGTTCGACACCGTCGTCACCAGCTTGATGCTGCACCACCTGCCGGAAGAACTCCGGCCGGCCGCCCTCAAGGAGATGTGGCGGGTCCTGCGGCCGGGCGGGCGCCTGCTGGTCGTCGAGTTCCGGCCGCCGAGGAGTGCCGTCGGACGCCATCTGGTGCACGGAGGCCTGGGCCACGCCATGTCCCACAACAGGACCGACCTGCTGGACGGGCTCGTCACCGGCGCGGGCTTCGGGATCCGGGGGAGCGGGGACGTCCGCCCGTGGCTGACCTACGTCCAGGCCGTACGGCCGACGTCCGAGGAGCCCGCGGGGCAGCCGGGTCAGGCACCCTGAGCCGTCGCCGCCGGACCGCGCGACCGGCCGTCGTCGCCCCCGGGCACCCGGCCCGGCGGCGCCGACTCCCGCACAGCGCCCCGCGGACGACGAGACTCGCTGGTGCTGGTGCTGGTGCTGGTGCTGGTGTCGGGTCGGGTCAGCCAGGACACGCCCTGGCCGCGCGAACGCCGCCCGTCACGGCGTCAGTCGTGAGCCATGTCCGACTCTGCGGAACTCACCGCGGACTCCGCGCCGTCGACCAACTTCTGCAGCCGGGCGACATCCTTGACATCCTCCCCCTCTTAAAAGAGGGGGATTCCAACCCGGCTGGGTTGGGGTTCACGGACGTTCGACCGCTGTTCGGGCGGTGTCGTCCCTCCGGCACCGGCTGTTCGCCGGGGGCGGGGGATCCCGCCCTGTCCTGCCGCGACGTTGACTGCTGCGTTGGTGTCCGCGTTGCAGGTGAAGCCGCAGAAGGAGCAGACGAACTCGGCTTGGCTCTTGCGCGAGTTCTTGTCGATCCAACCGCAGACACTGCAGCGCAGACTGGTGTAGGGGGCGGGGACGTCCTCGACCCGGCCCGGGGCCTTGTGCCCGGTGCGCCGGCGGAGCAGGCCCCAGCCCTGAGCAAGGATCGCCCGGTTCAGCCCGGCCTTCTGCCTGACCTGCTTGCCGGGCTGCTCGGTGCTTCCCCTGGCCGAGCGGGTCATGTTCTTGATGTTCAGCTTCTCGAACCGCACCAGGCCGTAGGTGCGGGCCAACATCGTCGAGGTCTTCTCGCACCAGTCCTTGCGCCGGTCGGCCTCACGCGCTTTGAGCCTGGCCGCCTTGGCGTACTCGGCACTCTTGTGCTCGCTTGCCTTCGGGGCGCGAGCGGCACGCCGCTGGTGTTTACGGACCTGCGCACGTTCCTTCACCGTGAGCTGCGGGCAGTTCAGCTTCCGCCCATCGGAGAGGGCGGCCGTGATGTTCACGCCCCGGTCGATACCGATGACCTCACCCGTGCCGGGCGCTTCGATCGGTGCGGGGATGACGGCGAAGGCGATGTGCCACTGGCCGTTGCGGTAGGTGATGCGGAATGTCTTCGCGGTGGGCAGTGCGGTCCGGGTGAGGCGGAAGCGGACCCAGCCGCAGCCGGGCACCTTCACCCGAGCCCACCGGCGATTGAGCCTGTGCACCACCACCGAGCGGGCCATGACCTGCCTGCCGGTCTTCGCGTTCAGCTTCGGTGAACCGTCCGCCTCGAACTCCGGGACGCGGTCGGTGCCGATGACGCGGAAGCCCTCGTGCACGTGCTTCTTGCGCCAGGTCGGCTCACCGAACCCGGACGTGAAGCGGGCGTTCCTGGCCTGGGCGAAGTCCTTCAGCGCCTGTTGCTGAACGTCCGCGTTCCCACTGCCGAGCCACTCGTTGTCGCGCCGGGCCTCGGTGAGCTGACGGCACTGCTCCGCAAAGCCGGGCGCGGACGCGCGGCCGGGCCGCCAGTGCGCATGCTGCTCCACCGCCAGGTTCCACACGTACCGGGCGTGCGCACAGTGCAGCAGCATCTGCTGCTCCTGCGCGCACGTGGGGTACATACGGAACTTCGCCATGCGGCCACTGTAACGGCGCAATAACGCGATAACAGTGGAATGTTCACATTCACGCTCCGCATTCCCGAAGAACTCCATGCCCGGCTCGCCGCTCAACCGGCCGCCGACCGGCAGCCCTCAACGCCGAGATCGTGCACCTGCTCGAGATCGCCCTGACGGCGAGCCCTCTGCCCTGCCCTGCTCCGCAGGGGCTCGCATTCACCCCCGGCCTGAAGGCCAGGGCACCCTGCGAGGAAACGAGGTGGAATTCTTGTGGCCGGACACCGGCGGTCGTGATCACCCAGTTGCGCTGCGCGGGGAGCGTCGCCTCCACGCCGGCCCCGCCGCCCGGCAACGGGAGCACGACCTCGCAAGGCATCGGTGGATGTAACACGCCGATTTGTGGGACCGCCCGCGTCGGCCCTCCCGCAAGTGCGGTCGGTGCAGAGTCTGTTGCGAGCGAGTCCCACCTGCTCTGCGACGTGAACGGCACCCTGCTCACCGCCATCACGCGTCGACGTCATGGCAGTTCGGCCTCACGTCGTGGCCGCCGACGTGACGAAGGCTCGCCCCCGCGTTGCGCCCCGTACTTCATAGCGTGATCAGATCCGCGCTCGTACGGCTCCGAACGGATCCTTCGGTGGGTTCCGTGGCAGGCCCGTTCGCGCCCTGCCGTA
The DNA here is from genome assembly GCF_036063235.1 of Streptomyces sp. NBC_00386. NCBI lineage: Bacteria > Bacillati > Actinomycetota > Actinomycetes > Kitasatosporales > Streptomycetaceae > Streptomyces > Streptomyces sp. NBC_00386. Next base: position 1,080,141 of record NZ_CP107950.1, on the reverse strand, counting down.
CAGGGAATCCGGATGGAACGCAGGGACACCCGAAGGTTCGGGACGAGCATGGGCGTCCGGGTGCGGCGTGGTGTGCCGCGGCGTAACGTGAGATGAGAGAGCTGCTCTGTGGGGGTACATGGGGACAGGACTACCGTTTCGCTCATGCTCCGGGGGTTTCCATGTCTCGACGTGTGATCCCATTGGCTGCTGCTCTCATGGCGGCCTTGGCCTTCAGTTCTTACCCGCCCATCGCGGCTGCGGCAGAGCCTCAGGTTGCGACTCGAGCCCACTCGGCCCTGGGTGAACCGGATCCCGACGTGCTTCATCCCATGTCGAGACAGGCGTTTGACGATGCCTGCAAGAACCAAGGTTACGCCCAGGGGGTGACTTTGGTCGGTACCGATGCATATTCCATCCGTTGCGTGAATGATGAGGGAAGTCTTCAGACTTTCAATGAGCGACAGCAGATTCACGACTTCGTGGCACAGGCCTGTCAAGACACCTATCCCGAGCTGAGAGTGACTGACCGTCTCGCGACCATGGGGGGTACCTTCACCGCCTGGCAGTGCGCGGACTACGGGTCCTATGCCGGGATTCCTGACCTCAAAGGGTGGTGCGAGTCCAAGGGGCTTGTGCTCATCAACCGGCGGGACGTCAAATACCCGGCATACAGATGGTTCTGTGCGAACGCGGCCGGGACGAGGTCCGAGGGAATACCGATGGACGAAGTCTGCGCGTGGCAGTACGGCCAGGAATCTCTCGACCGTGTGTACAACGTGTACGGGAAGAAGATCGAAGATTCCTGGGACTGCTTCTACACGAGGGACTGACCAGGAGGTCCAGAATAACCCGGCGCTGTTATGCAGGCCGTGGCGCGCTATTCGGGACTGTGCGAATCCGCGCGCTGGTCCTGGTGACGCTCGCAGTCACCTGCGTACCTGGACATCGATTTCCCTCAGCTGCTCAGCTGCTTCAGCAGCTCCGGCAACGCGGTGTCGATGGGCTCGCGCACGACGTCGTCGGCGAGTTCGTCGTACGGGGTCGGCTCCGCGTTGACGACGACGAGCCGGGCCCCGTGGTCGGCGGCCACGCCCGCGAGGCCCGCCGCCGGCTGGACTTGGAGGCTGCTGCCGACGGCGATGAACACCTGGCAGGCCTTGGCGATGGCGGCGGCCTGGCCGAGGACGACGGGGTCGAGTCGTTCACCGAACATGACGGTCGCCGGTTTGAGGATCCCGCCGCACTCGAGACAGGCCGGATCGTCCTCACCGGCGTCGACCCGGGCGAGGGCGTCCTCCATGGGCCCGCGCGCATGGCATCCGGTGCACACGAAACTCCGTGCGGTGCCGTGCAGTTCGAGGACCTTGCGGGCGGGCATCCCGGCGAGCTGGTGCAGTCCGTCGACGTTCTGCGTGATGACCCTCACGGGGACCCCGGAACGCTCCAGCTCGGCCACCGCCCGGTGCGCGGCGTTGGGCTCGGCCTGGAGCGCGCCCGTCTCGCGCCGCATCTGCCACGCCCGGCGCCTGATCTCGGGATCGCCCATGTAGTACTCGTACGTGACGAGCTTCTCGGCCTGGGGATCCTTCCGCCAGAGCCCGTTGGGGCCGCGATAGTCAGCGATTCCGGAATCGCAAGGCATTGGTGGATGTAACACATGCGGCCTTGCTGGCGCTGTCGGTGGCCGTCCTCAACTCAGGCCGCACTAGTGGGTACATCGACCAGCACGGTGCAGAGACGGTGAGGGAGGGCAGAATGGCGTTCACAAGACGCAGGCGAAGGAGCGTTGCGAAGTGAGGCCAGGAAAGCGACAGGAGCTGGCCGAGGGCACGGGTGAGGCGCAGGCCGTGGACGGGGCACTCGCGAACAGCGGCGTCCTGAAGGTGGCTGGGGATCTGGTCTTGGGGCAGGGCCGCCCCGTCCTGCGCTCGGGCTATCTGCATGAGGTCGCCCAGCTCGCAGCCGCCGGGTTCGAAGGCCGAGACGCCGAATTGGTGGCCGTGTCTGCGTTCTCCACCGCACCCGACGGTGTCCAAGAAGCCCAGGGAGGCGATGCGAGCACGGCCTACTGGCGATGGCTGGCGCCAGCGTGGTCAGGGAAGACCCTGCTTAGACCGTGTCCTACGTGGGGTTCGGTCGTTGGGTCCGTCATGGGGCGGGGTACGTGGAGTTGGATTGTTCCGGACGGGCTGTGGGAGATCGCGGAGCCGCTGATCCCGCCGTCGAAGATGCGGCCGCAGGGTGGCGGGACGCAGGACACACCTGATGAGACGCTGTTCGCCGCGATCATCTACGTGCTGGTCAGCGGATGCGCCTGGCGGGCACTGCCGCCGTGCTTCGGGATATCGAAGTCGACGGCCCACCGCAGGTTCCTGATCTGGTCAAGAGCCGGTGTCTGGGGCCGACTGCACGAAGAGATCCTGCACCGCCTGAACGACGCCGGCCTGCTCGACCTCTCCCGCGCCGTCCTCGACTCCGCCCATGTCCGGGCTAAAAAAGGGGCGAACTCACAGGTCCGAGCCCCGTGGACCGGGGCAAGCCGGGTTCCAAGATGCACGTCCTGTCGGACGCGAACGGACTGCCCCTACTCGTCGGCCTCTCGGCAGCGAACACCCACGACAGCCAAGCACTGAAGCCCATGATCACGGGTCACCAAACGAGACACGACCCCCACAACGGCCGCTACTTCAAGCCGCAACGCCTGCATGCCGACAAGACACCCCATGCAGCTATCGGGTCAAGCAGCAGCTGCTGGCGGTGTCCGTGAGATGACGGTGAAGGCGATCGTTTCGTCGAACTTCTGGCGGGTCGTCAAGCAGTGATGCAGTTGGCCGAGCATGCGGTTGAACAGGCGTCGGAGGGCTGCGTGGTAGCGATCACCGGTGTCTCTTCGGCGGTTGTAGTGGGCATGGGCCCCGGGTGAGGCGGTGAGGGCGGCGAACGCCCAGTGCCGTCCGGTCGCTGCCAGGCGGCTGTTCTTGATCCGCCGATGGCTGACGCGTCTGCTTTTGCCGGATTCACGGGTCACCGGAGCGCTTCCGGCATAAGCCTTGAGGTCCCGGCCCGTCGCGAACCTGGTGCGGTCGTCACCTATCTCAGCGAGCATCCGGGCGCCAGTGAGCACGGAAAGGCCGGGGAAACTTGTGATGATCTCCGCGTCGGGATGCTGAAGAAAGAGTTCCTCGGTGTCACGAGCGAGGTCCTCGCAGGCCCGGCATGCCGCGTCGAGCTGGGCGAGCAGTGCGAGTGTCTGACGCCCCATCGCCGTTTCCACCAGAGCCGGTTGGCGAAGCCGTGTCTCGCGGAGCACTCCGAGGAGTCGGTCGGTCTCGGTATCGATCCGACGCTGGCGGCCGGCCCTTGTGACGGCGGCTCTCAGTCGGCTGCGGGTGAGGCGGGCAGCCTCCGCCGGAGTCGGCGCAACCGCCAGGATCGCGCGGGCCTCTCGGGCAAGCAGACGCTCGCGTTTGTCCGCAAACGCCTCAAGGATCGCCGGGTAGTACTCACGGAGATGAGATCGGAGCCGATTGTGGGCTCGCGTGCGGTCCCAGACCGCGTCCTGCTGAGCTCGAGCCAGAACGGCAATCGCCCTGGCCAGATCGGAGTCGTTCGGCAGCGCCCGATGCTGCTCGGCGTCGGTCCGCAGGATGTTCGCCAGGACCAGGGCGTCGTGGTGGTCGGACTTTTTGCGGGAGACGACATGGCGGTCGCGATAGCGGGCCACAGCCATCGGATTGATGGCGTAGACCCGGCGGCCGGAAGCCCGCAGGCAGGCCACCAGGAGTCCGCGGGAGGTCTCGATCGCGATCGGGATCGGATCGTCCGGGCTGTCGCCGTGCTCGGCGAGCAACTGCAGCAGGTCCTGGAAGCCGGCCGTGTCGTCACTGATCCTGAGCTTGCCGAGCAGTCGGGCGTCGGAGTCGACCACCGCCACGTCGTGGTGGTCCTCCGCCCAGTCGATTCCGCAGGTCACGTGCAACGTGCGCTCCTCTCGAGCCTTCGCTGTCCCTCGGCTTCGAGCCGAGACGGGACCACCCGGCCACCTAATAGAAGCGCTCGCCGGCGCACCACCCCATCAGCCGTCCGTGGCCCCAGCTGAGCCCAGGGGCCTCGCTCTTGTGGAGAGCTCCACGGCTCCGGCTGATCGGGAGGTGGCCCTGGGAACGGCTCGAACCACGGCACGGTACGCCGACCGAATTCGAATCGGCAGAGGCTGGGTCTGCGTCCCTCTTGTCGAAGCGCTCCAGGCGCTGCATACAGACCAGACGTCGCACCCAGCCCCTGCCAGGACTGGCTCAACGGCCAACCCACAGCGCCTATTAGGCCTACGACGTCCCTCACCTGCGAAAATGGTTGTGGGGCAGGCGTATTGGCGTCCGCATTGCACGCAAGGGAGTCGAGTCCAGCGAACGGCTCGGTCGCCGAAGGTGGGTGATCGAACGGACCATGTCCTGGCTGTCGGGCTACCGCAGACTCAGCCCCCGCTACGAACGCCACCCCCGCAACTACCTGGCGTTTCTCGGCCTCGCCGCAGCCCTCTGTTGCTACAAACGATTCGTCCGCCTCACCACATAGGACACGGTCTTAGGTGAGGATCTGGTTCCCGATGTGGTGACAAACGACAGGACAGTAGGACCAAGTCAACCTGACCGAAGGGGGTGGGCTGGATGATCCGTGCGTACAAGTTCCTGCTGCGGCCCACCGTCCGGCAGGCCCAGGCGCTCGCCGAGATGCTGCGCGACCACTGTTCCCTCTACAACGCGGCGTTGCAGGAGAGGCGGGATGCCTGGTGGCACCCGTCGAAGACGAGCGTCAAGTCCGGTGAGACACCCGGCTATCCGCGTTTTCGTGGGGTGAACTGGTTCGACACGGTGGACTTCCCCAGGGACGGGGACGGCTGCCGCTGGGACTCCACTCCGCATGACCTGGTCACCCGCGTCCGTCTCCAGGGCGTCGGCCACGTCAAGGTCAACCGGCACCGCCCGGTGCCCGGCAGGGTCAAGACGATCTCGGTCAAGCGCGAGGGCCGTCAGTGGTTCGTCGTGCTCACCGCCGAACTGGACCGGCCCGAGCCGCTGCCCGCGACCGGCAGCGTGGTCGGGATCGACCTGGGCATCGCGAACTTCCTCGCCGACTCCACCGGCGCCTTCGTGCCCAACCCGCGCCACGGCCGCCGCACGGCCGCCAGGCTCCAGGCCGCGCAGCAGGCCCTGTCCCGGTTCCCGCGCCGCAAGGCCAAGGACCGCACCGCCAACCACCGGCGCGCCGTGGAGAAGGTCGCCCAGCTCCACGGCAAGGTCCGCCGCCAACGGTTCGACCACGCCCACAGGACCGCGCTCGAACTGGTCCACGCGCATGACGTCATCGCGCACGAAGACCTCAAGATCCGCAACATGAGCAGGACCCCCGCCCCGAAAGCCCGACCCCGACCGGCCGGGCGCCTTCCTGCCCAACGGGGCCACCGCCAAGGCCGGGCTCAACAAGTCGATCAACGATGCCGGTTGGGGGGTGTTCCTGACGATCCTGCACGCCAAGGCTGAAAGCGCCGGACGGGAAGTGATCGCCGTGGACCCCCGCAATACCTCCCGCACCTGCCCCCACTGCGGGCACACCGCCAAGGAGAACCGGCCCACCCAGGAGAAGTTCCACTGCGTCGCCTGCGGACATATAGCGCACGCCGACACGGTGGGAGCACTCAACGTTCTACGGGCCGGGCTGGTCCGTCGCAACGCCGACCCGGCGTAACGAGAAGCCCCCGGCCTCAGCCGGGGGAGGAGTCACGAACAGCACCCTCGACCTGGGGGCCGGCCAGATGCCCGGCGGCTTCCCGCACGCACTGGCCGCCGGCACGACGTTCACGGGCCGCCTCGACGGCTCCGGGGCGTCGCTCACCGCCGAGGGAAGCACCACCGACGGCGTGGCCGCGCTCACGTTCACCTTCGACGGCACGGCCTCGTGACACCCTTGTCGGCCCTCATCCGGCGGACGGCCATGACGGGACGGCGGGAAAGCGGGGGGACCGCACCGGGGGAGGCCGGATGACGACAGAGGACCGGCTGGACACCTGGAGCGTACGGATCGCCGAACGGGCCGCAACCCTCTCCCAGGCCCAGGAGGTGGCCGACCGCCTGCGCGGGGCCCGCTGGACACTGCGCGACGACGGCACACTGGCGGCCGACCCGGCCGAGGTCCCGGTCCTGCGCACCACGTCCGTCGATGCCACGACACGCCTGCTGACCGGGAAGCGCACCCGGCGCACGGACGTCAGCGCGACCACGACATGGATGGAGGCCCGTCTCGTCACCGGCGCGGGCCCGACGGTCCGGCTGGACCTCATCAGGGCCGCGACCGGGGTCACGCGGGCCGTGGTCGACTGCCGGGAGTTCACCTCCACGTCGACCACCGCGCAACGCCTGTCGCTGACCTTGGGAAACGACGAGAAGTCCGGTCCGAGCGAGCGGCCCCGGTGATCGGTACCCGGGGCGTCACCGTCGTGTCACAAGCCTGTGCGCGAGTGAACCACGGAGGCCGTCCGGCGATCTACAGCGACGAGTGCCGGTGAACGTCCGGCACCTGAACATCGCAATCGGGGGACTTCATGCTGTACGGGATGCACTTCGGGTCGCGTGTCCGCGGGGCCGCACTGGCCATGGCGACCATGTCGGCGGCCACCCTTCTCATGACCGCGTGCCAGCCGGGCCCGGACAGCGCGGATTCCGCCGCCTCGCCTTCGGGCAAGGCGAAGAAGCCGACGGCCTCGTCCTCCGGCTCCCCGACTCCCACCGCGCCGTCCGGCGGGACGGGCGCCTCGGCCGAACCCGCGGGCGACTCCACGCCCAAGGCCCCGGCATCGGTCCCCGCCACCGCCACCGCGAAACCGGCGACGAAGACCAAGACGTGCGCGGCGGAGTCCTTGAAGGCGTTCATGTACCAGGCCGACGTACGGCCCCCGGGCACCGGAACCGGCGCCGCGATCGTCGAGTTCACCAACATGTCCGGAGCGACGTGCGCCCTCGAGGGGTATCCGACCGTGGCGGGGGCGGCGAACGGCACCCCCGAGAAGAACCACCCGCTGACCGTGACCCGGACGGGCTCCTCGTCCAAGGTGACGCTCGCACCCGCCGCGAAGGCCTGGCTCAAGATGACGTTCGTCCAGGTGCAGGGCGAGGCCGACGGCTACTGCGTGTCCGGGACGACTCCGGTCACCTATCCGACCCTGGTGGTGGGTCTCCCCTCCAGCGGAGCGCACCAGCTCGCTCTCGAAGACGGCGTGCCGGCCGAGTGCGACGACAAGGTGACGGTCACCGCCGTCACCGCGACGAAGCCCTCCTGACCCGACGGTCACCGGCGCGCTGTCACAGCCGTCGCCGAGGGGTGGCCACGACCAGGGGGTGGGCCGCGGCGGGGGTCGCAGAGGGGTGTCCCTTCGAAGCCGTCCATAGGCTGCCGGAGCGGTGCCGTGCCGGTCCGGGCCCTGTGGGCGGCGACCGGAGACGTCTGCCGGGCCGGGCCTATGGAACGGACCCGGCCCGGACCTGTGGAACGGGCGGGGCCGGGTCCGTCGACGCGGCCCTCGGCGCGGTGACCGCCTCCTGCTGTGTCCGGGGGCCGGGAATGCAGGCACCGGGTGCGCTGTTACAGCTCATGTAACTGATTGGCATGCGCGAGTCAAGGCTCGTGCATGGTGGACGAAGGAGGGCCTCATGGCACGCAGCACCGCGCGCCCCGTCGTCACGCTGAGGTCGACGGCCGGGACCGGCGTCACGTATGTGACGCGCAAGAACCGCGGGAACGACCCCGACCGGCTGGTCCTGCGCAAGTACGACCCGCTGGCGGGCCGGCACGTCACGTTCCGCGAGGAGCGCTGACCGCACGCCGGGCGTACCCGGCGGACGCACCCGTCGTATCACCGTCGTATCCGCAGACGAACCTGCCGTAACCGAGGAGGGAACCGCATGAGGCCCCACATCCACCCCGAATCCCGTCCGGTCGTCTTCCGGGACCGTGCCGCCGGTGTCGCGTTCCTGACGCGATCCACCGCGCACTCCGCCCGGACGATCGAGTGGGAGGACGGGGCCGTCCATCCGGTCGTCGACGTGGAGATCTCGTCGGCGAGCCACCCGTTCTACACCGGGACCTCACGGGTCCTGGACACCGCCGGCCGGGTGGAGCGCTTCGAGCGCCGCTACGGCCGTACGGCGTCGAACCGGCACTGACCGCCGGAGCGCGCCGAGTTCGGCAGAAGGAGGACAGAACCATGAAGGTACGAGCGTCACTGCGCTCGCTGAAGTCCAGGCCCGGGGCCCAGGTGGTCCGCAGGCGCGGTGTGGTCTTCGTCGTGAACAAGAAGAACCCGCGCCTGAAGGCCCGCCAGGGCTGACGGCACATCAGGCCGAGGGAAACCGGTCCGGCGGACGCACCGCGCGTCGGCCGGACCGGCCGCGCGTGATGTGTGCCGGGAGTTACGATCACGATCGTGACGTGCCCTTCCTCCGCGGACGACGGATCGCCCGCGGAGGGTGGTGCGGTGGACGCGCTGGATCCGATGCGTGAGGGTCGCGCCGGGCGAAGTACTCCGAAGGGAGCCGTTCGTGACCACGGCCAGGGACTTGTTCATCATCACGATGGACAAGGAGCCGGAACGTAGTGTCGGGCAGGGCGATCTGTCGCTCGCCCTCGCCGGAGCCGAGGTGATCGATCTTCTCGCCGACGAGGTCATCACGCTGGACGGTGACCGGATGACACCGGCGAGGCAGCCCGCGACGGACGACCGTCTTCTGGGCGAGGCGGCGTCCTCGCTCGTGCGGCAGGTCCCGTACGAACGGGTCGAGGACTGGCTCTGGCGCAGAGGCCGCGATCTGGCCAAGGCCTATCAGGCCGACCTCGAACAGGCGGGCCAGCTCACCCGGCAACGGCGGGGCCGACTGCCCTTCGGCCCCGACCGCATGGAGCTGGTGGACTCACCGGCCCGCAGCCGGGCGATGCACCGCTGGGCGGCGGACGAACCCGTCCTCGCCGCGCTCGCCGACGTGGTCGGAATCCCCGCCGAGGAGAGCGATGACAACTCGACGGTCGAGGACGAGGCGGTGACGACCGTCCTGGTCGCCGTGCACGACGCGGTGATGGAACTGGAAGCCGTCCGCCAGCGCCGGGCCATCGAGAACGCGGCCTTCGCCAACATCTGGCGCGGCGCCTGACGGAACCCGCGCCAGGGGCGGGCCCGCAGGCAACGGACGGCCTCGCCGACGTGAGCGACCCGTCGTCCGACGGCCACGGGCGGCCCACCCCGGCAGTGCGTGCGCCGCACCCCGCAATGCGTGGGCCGGGGTCCGCCGCGACGAGCGCCGGGCGTGAACGGGGAGGGGCGTGGGCCGCGGGGCGTGAACGGGGAGGGGCGTGGGGGAGTGGCGGACACGCCGTTCCCCCACGCCGGAGGTCACTCGGAAGCCTCGCGGGCCCGCCGCTCGCTCTCACGTGCCTCCTGGAGGTGGGCGTCGACGCGCTGTGCCCGCCGGGGCAGCAGCGAGTCCGTGACGCGCTGAAGCGTCTTCGCCAGCGGGTGCTTGTCCTGCCCCTGAGCGGAAACCCGCACGGCGGACGCGGCGTCGCGGTACTCGGCCATCCCGGAGAGCGCCGCGTGCGCGAGCTCGGTCGCCTCGCGGTACAGGTCGCGCGACTTCGTCATCGCGTCGAGGGCTTCGGAGTACGAGGCCACCAGAGCGCGTGCGTGCGTGAGTTCCTCTTCGAGGGTCAGCAGACTCCATTCCTCGCGCAGCGCCGTGAAGGCCGCCGCCGCGTCGTCCGGCAGCGGCCAGGGAAGCGCCGCGAACTGCACGACCTTGTCGAGGAGTTCCGTCGGTTCGGAGCCGTCGAGGAAGACGCTGCGCACCCTGAACGCCTGCTCGTCGAAGCCGGTCCGGGCGGGGGTGCCGGACAGGATGACGGCGCCGCCACGCGGGACGGACGTCCCGAGGTCGCCGAGCGCCCAGTTGACGGCGTGGAACTGCTCGGGCGTGGCCCGGTGTTCCACCACGCGGTGCCGCAGCGCGGGCGGCAGCAACCGGACCAGCGGGAGGCGGCCCTCGGCGTCGGGGGTCATGGCCTCGTGCACGACGACGTTGATGCTCCAGCTGTGCCGGGCGATGTCCTTGAGCAGGCGGCGCAGCGCCGCGTCGTCCTTCGGCAGCGGGTTGATGTCCTGGAGCAGCAGCCCGGCCGCGGCGTCACGGTCCCAGGAGAGGTCGCTCCGCTCGGGCCAGAGCAGTGCGGCGGGGGAGGGCCACCCGGGATCCCAGGGACGCTCCGCCTCGGCCGCGAGTGTCCAGCGCCGTTCGCCGTCCACCTGCGCACGTCCGTCGGTGGTGAGCCGCGCCCGCACGGTCACGTCGCCGTCGACGAACCAGCGCGCCTCGAAGACGTGCCCGTCCGGCGTCGTGTCGTTCTCCTTCTCCAGGAAGTCCTGGATCCTTTCACTGTTCTTCAGTTCCCGCAGGTGCTCCCGGAGGGCCGTCTGCGGGGCGGGACCTGTGTGGCGCCCGGCGGCCAGCCAGACCGTTTCCGGGGCGGTGAGACGCTCTGAGGACTTCGGCATGAGTCACTTTGCTGGTGGGGTGAGGTGTGCCCTCCCAGTATGGTCACCTTTGGCCAAGAGCCGGGAGGCGAGGCCCCTTGAGATCACAGACCTCCGCCATCGGGTGACTATGCGCGTTTCGTTGACGATTGACCGTATTGGGGTCATCGTGAGGAATTCGAGCGGCCCCGGGTGTGAGGGCGGTCTGCCGGGACGGCCCGCGCCGCCGGGGTCACGGCATGCGCGCCGGGGCGCGGTGACGGCGGGCGTTTCGGTCCCCCGAGGGTGTGGACCTGCGAGGACGCGACTCGGGCCGTGAACGGCCGGAACTCGCCGGACGGCGGGCGCCGGTAGGGTTGCGGTCGGAGAAGGGGCGGACGCGGATGCGGCAGCGGGTGACCATGAGTGACGTGGCGCGGGCCGCGGGAGTCTCGTCCGCCACCGTCTCGTATGTGCTGAGCGGAAAGCGGCCGGTCACGGAGGAAACGCGCAAAGCGGTCGAATCCGCCATCGAGCGGCTCGGCTTCACCCTCAACCCCGTTGCCCGGAGCCTTCGTACGGGCAAGTCCACCATGGTCGCCCTCGTCGTGCCGGACATCGCGAACCCCTTCTACGCGCTGCTCGCCCGCTCGATCCAGGACGAGCTGCGCGGCCGGGGCTACCACGTGCTGGTGAGCAGTACGGGAGCGCGGCGGGACGAGGAGGAGGCGCTGCTGCACGAAGCGGTGCACCAGAGGTTCGCCGGTGTGGTGATGACACCGTTCCGGCTCGCCACCGACGCATTCGACGTGCTGCGCGCCGCCGGGATCCCGGCGGTGGTCAGCGCCGACGTCTCGTTCGGTGACGTCGATCTGGTGACTCCCGACGCCGACGACGCGGTCCGTGCGGCGCTGGCGCACGTGGCGGCCACCGGCCGGCGGCGCATCGGTGTGATCGCAGGGCCGCTGGATGCCGCCGGCGGTGATCCGCGCCTGGAACGCGTACGGGAGCACGCGGCCGAGGCGGGGCTGCGCATCGCCCGGGAGCACATCGTCCACGGCGAGCACACGCGCGAGGCGGGGGCGGAGGGCTTCGAACGGCTGATGCGGGCACGGTCCCGGCCCGAAGCGGTGCTGTGCGGCAACGACATCACGGCTGTCGGCGCGATGGACACGGCCGAGCGCCTCGGGCTCGACATTCCCCGCGACGTGTCGCTGGTGGGGCACGACGACATCGAGTTCGCCTCGCTCGTCCGGCCGCGTCTGACGACCATCCGCTATCCGGCGCGCGAGGTGGGCCGCGTGGCGGCCGGGCTCCTTCTGGAGCAGATCGACGGCCGGACGCGGCGAAGGACCGTACGGGTCGGTGCGGTCTTCGTGGCGCGCGCGTCGGTCTGACACCGCGTCGGCACGGAGTCCGGGCCGGGTTGCCGACCCCGTCGCGGCCCTGTGACCGCCCCTCCCGCCACGCCTGTTTCCGTTCCACGGCTTTGCCCGATCGATGTCGAGGGACCGTAGCGTAATCGATTACGTTGCGCGAGACTGGACGGCGGACGAACGCCCGACCGGGGTGCACGGCCCCATGACCCGTCATCAGTCTGTCGCATTTGGCAGGGAACAGCCCGCAAGTCGATTTGGGCTGCCTGTAAACAAAACCAACCGTCACCTGTTTGCTTTTGGTCAGCTGCGTCGCAAAAGCCAACACTGTTGATTCGGTCGGGCCGCCCGCCGTTCGCCGGTTCGTGAACCGGGCGAGGTGGTGGACCCGACGGCTCGCGCCGGTCGTTCTCGCCCCCATTTCTTGGCGTCTGCCGAGACTGTGGACTCCCGGCGCCGATGGGCCGTGACGTGTCGGTCACGTTTCGGGTAAGGCGAGTGCGAGGTCTTGACGCCGTGACGACATGAGGCTGTCATTACGCCCACGTTGTTCGGTCGAGTTGGTTTCTGATCGATTTCCGGCCTCCCCGCCGTCCAGCCTGACCGAACCCTGCCCTCAGGAGCCGTCATGCACCTTCCCCTCTCGGGTCTGTCCGCCCCAACGCCCAGCCGTCGCACCCTCATCCGTGGAATCGGCGGCGCGGTCGCCCTCGGCGCGGGCGTACCCCTGCTGAGCGCCTGCGGCGGCAGCGGCACGGCGTCGGACCCCAAGACGGTCACCGTCGGCTCCAACGCGTCCGACGCCGTGCCGAAGAAGGCCTTCGCCGACGTCTACGCGGACTTCAAGAAGCAGTCCGGCATCACGGTCGACGTCAACACGAAGGACCACAACACCTTCCAGGAGCAGATCAACTCGTATCTGCAGGGCACGCCCGACGACGTGTTCAACTGGTTCGCCGGGTACCGGATGCAGTTCTTCGCGGCCAAGAAGCTCGCCTCGCCGATCGACGACGTGTGGGCGAAGATCGGGGACAACTTCCCCGAGGCGATGAAGAAGCTCAGCAAGGGCGAGGACGGCAAGTACTACTTCGTCCCGATGACCACGTACCCGTGGGCCGTCTTCTACCGCAAGAGCGTGTTCCAGCAGTACGGCTACAAGGTCCCCACCACCTGGGACGAACTGATCGCCCTGTGCAAGCAGATGAAGAAGGACAAGCTGGTCCCCATCGCCTTCGGCGACAAGGACGCCTGGCCCGCGATGGGCACCTTCGACCAGATCAACTTCCGTCTCAACGGCTACGACTTCCACGTGCAGCTCATGGCGGGCAAGGCCTCCTGGACCGACGCCAAGGTCAAGGCCGCCTTCGACCACTGGGCCGAGCTCCTGCCCTACCACCAGGACGGCTTCATGGGCCGCACCTGGCAGGACGCGGCGCAGACGCTCGTGGCCAAGAAGGCCGGCATGTACCTCCTCGGCACCTTCGTGGCCCAGCAGTTCACCAACAAGGACGACCTGGACGACCTGGACTTCTTCCCCTTCCCGGAGATCAACTCCGCGTACGGCCAGGACACCGTGGAGGCGCCCACCGACGGCCTCATGGTCAGCAAGGCCCCCAAGAACCACGCCGGTGTCCTCAAGCTGCTGGAGTACATGGGCAGTCCGGCCGCCGAGGAGCTCTACCTCAAGGGCGACCCGAGCGTGGTGGCCGCCTCCGCCAAGGCCGACACCTCCGCGTACTCGGCGCTCCAGAAGAAGGCGTTCGACATGATCGGGGGCGCCAAGACCCTGACCCAGTTCATGGACCGGGACTCCCGGCCGGACTTCACCTCGACGGTGATGCAGCCCGGACTCCAGAAGTTCCTCCAGAACCCCAAGGGCGTGGACGGCCTGCTGGCGTCGATCGAGCGCCAGAAGAAGCAGATCTTCGCGACCTCGTGAACGACATCATGACCACCGACACCACGACGAAGTCCCCGGAGGCGGCCAGCGTGCCGCCTCCGGGCGCCGCCTCCGCGCCGAAGCGGGCCGCACGTGGCAAGCGCCGCCTGCTGACCCGCCGTGACCGCTTCACGCTCGCCCTCATGGCGGGCGTGCCCACGGTCCTGCACGTGGCCCTGGTCTGGGTCACCGCCCTCGCCTCCATCGCGCTCGCCTTCACCACCTGGGACGGCATCGGGTTCGGCTCGATCAGATGGGTCGGCCTCCAGAACTTCGAGCAACTCTTCAACGACAACCCGCAGTTCTGGCCCGCCGTCCAGCACAACATCATCTGGTTCGTCGTCCTCATCCTGATCCCGACGCCGTTCGGCCTCTTCCTCGCCGTCCAGCTCGACAAGAGGATCCGCTTCAGCCGCGTCTACCAGACCGCGTTCTTCCTGCCGGTCGTCATCTCGATGGCCTGCATCGGCTTCGTCTGGCAGCTCGTCTACAACCCGGACACGGGCCTGATCAACAGCCTCATCGGCGCCAACGAGCCGGGCCACTACATCGACTGGATCGGCGACCCCGACCTCAACCTGTGGGCCGTCCTCGTCGCGGCCTCCTGGCGGCACACCGGCTACATGATGATCCTGTACCTGGCCGGCCTCAAGGGCGTCGACCCCTCCCTCAGGGAGGCCTCCGCGCTGGACGGCGCCAACGAGTGGCAGACGTTCAAGAACGTCATCTTCCCCACGCTGCGCCCCACCAACACGGTCGTGCTGGTCGTCACCATCATCGAGGCCCTGCGCGCCTTCGACCTGGTCTTCGTCTTCAACAAGGGTGCCCAGGGGACCGAGTTGCTCTCGATCCTGGTGACCAACAACATCATCGGCGAGTCGAGCCGCATCGGTTACGGCTCCGCGATCGCCGTGGTCCTGCTGGTCATCTCGCTCGTCGTGATCGTCCCGTATCTGGTGGCCACCTTCCGGAAGGAGCGGCGACCGTGAGCGCCCCCACCCTCGCGGCCGGCGCGCGCAAGCGGCGCGCGCCCGTCCGCCCCGCCCGCGTGCTCCTGCACGTCTTCCTCGCCGGTACAGCCCTGGCCTGGCTCGCCCCGCTGCTGTGGGCGGTCTTCTCGGCCCTGCGCCCGTACGGCGAGACCAGTGACAAGGGCTATGTGTCCTGGCCGGACACGCTGAACCTCGACAACTTCAAGAACGCGTTCGAACAGTCGGACATGACGCACTACTTCGTCAACACGCTGCTGATCGCGGTGCCGGCCGTGCTGCTCACGCTGTTCCTGTCGTCGATGGTCGCCTTCTACGTCAGCCGCTTCGACTTCCGCCTCAACCTCGCGCTGCTGCTGGTCTTCACGGCGGGCAACCTGCTTCCGCAGCAGGTCATCATCACCCCGCTGTACCGGATGTACCTGCTGACCGACCTGCCCGGCATCACGGAGAGCGGCAAGCTGTACGACTCCGCGCTCGGCCTGGTGCTGATCCACGTGGCCTTCCAGTCCGGGTTCTGCGCCTTCGTGCTGAGCAACTACATGCGCTCCCTGCCGGACGAGCTGACCGAGGCCGCGCTCGTGGACGGAGCCTCGGTGTGGCGGCTGTACTGGCAGATCACCCTGCCGCTGTGCAAGCCCGCGATGGCGGCCCTCGCGACCCTGCTGTCGATCTGGATCTACAACGACTTCTTCTGGGCCCTCGTCCTGATCTCGACCGGCGAGAACATGCCCATCACCTCCGCCCTGAACAACCTCTCCGGCCAGTACTTCACGGACCCCAACCTGGTCGCCGCCGGCGCTCTGCTCACCGCGATCCCCACACTCGTCGTGTACTTCGCGCTCCAGCGGCAGTTCGTCAGCGGTCTGACCCTCGGCGCCAACAAGAGCTGAGACGACACCACCCGAAAGACTCAGGCGGCTCCACGTGAAAGAGACCGACGTGCCCCAAGCCTTCACCCCCGTAGCCTCCGTACCCGTGGACCCGCGCACCGCACGGGTCCACGAGGAGGGCTGGCAGTCCTGGAGCCCCAGTGGCTCCTACGCCCTCGACGACGCTCCGCACCGCCCGACGAACGCCAACTGGGCGACCGTCTGCTACCGGCCCGGCCGCACCGCGCCGCCCGCCGGCTTCCAGGGCGAGGGACTGCTCGCGCTGGACCCCGGCGACGGCTCCCCGGTCCGGCTGTGGGCGGCGCCCGACCCGGCCGCCTCGGTCCCCTCGATCCGGCTGGCCGTCCACGACGGCCGTGCCGGGATCAGTGCCGACGGCCCGGTCGCAGAATCCTCGTACTCCGGACCGGACGGAGTCCAGGGCGCGCTCGCCGCCTGGGCCGACGCCCTCGCGACACCCGCCCCACGGCCGGCACCCACGGTGTGGTGTTCCTGGTACGAGTACTTCACCGCCGTCACCGAGGACGACATCCACGAGAACCTCCGCGCCATGGACACCCTCGACCTCCCCGTCGACGTCGTCCAGATCGACGACGGCTACCAGAGCGCACTCGGCGACTGGCTCACCCTCTCCGGTCGCTTCCGCTCCCGCGCGGCCCTCGCCGACGCCATCCGCGCGCGCGGCCGGCGCGCGGGAATCTGGACCGCCCCGTTCCTCGTGGCGCCGCACAGCGAACTCGCCGGCCGGCACCCCGACTGGCTGGTCCGCGACCCGGCGGGCGCACCCCTGCACGCGGGCCACAACTGGAACCACGACCTGTACACCCTCGACGCCACGCACCCCGAGGCCAGGGCCTATCTGACCGACGTCTTCGGCACGCTGCGCGCCGAAGGATACGACTACTTCAAGACCGACTTCCTGTACGCGGGAGCCCTGGACGGCGTACGGCACTCCGGAGCCGACGCGCTGACCGCCTACCGCGCCGGAGTCGCCCTGATCCGCGAAGCCATCGGTCCCGACGCCTACCTCCTCGGCTGCGGAGCCCCGATCCTCCCGTCCATCGGCCTGTTCGACGCGATGCGGGTCAGCCCCGACACGGCACCGCACCGGCGACCCGAGGCCGACGACTACAGCCAACCCGGCCAGGACGCCGCCGAGTTCACCGGAGCCGGCCGCCGATGGCAGCACCGGCGCCTGTGGATCAACGACCCCGACTGCCTGATGGCCCGGCCCGCCGTCGAGACCCGCGAACGCTGGGCGGCCCATGTCGAGGCCACCGACGGCCTGATGGCCTCCAGTGACCGGCTGCTGTCCCTCGACGAGTGGGGTGTGGCCACCACCCGCCGCCTGCTGTCCTCGGGACACGCGCCGGCCTCGGGAGGAGCCGCATGACCCACGAACGCACCCTGTCCGTCCCCGGCATCGTCTACGGCGGCGACTACAACCCCGAACAGTGGCCCGAGGAGATCTGGGCCGAGGACATGCGCCTGATGCGCGAGGCCGGCGTCACCATGGTCAGCGTCGGCATCTTCTCCTGGGCGCTCATGGAGCCCTCCGAGGGCCGGTACGACTTCACCCGCATGGACCGGCTCCTGGACCTCCTCCACGAGAACGGCATCGCCGCCGACCTGGCCACCCCCACGGCCGCCCCGCCCGCCTGGTTCTTCCGGGCACACCCCGAAGCGCTCCCGGTCGACCGCGACGGCCGAACACTGACCTACGGCAGCAGGCAGACGTTCTGCCCGAGCAGCCCCGCCTACCGCGAGGCCGCCCTGCGCGTCACGACAGCCCTCGCCGAGCGCTACGCCGCACACCCGGCCGTGGTGATGTGGCACGTCCACAACGAGTACGGCTGCCACAACGCGGCCTGCTACTGCGACATCAGCGCCCGGTCCTTCCGCCGCTGGCTGCGCACCCGCTACGACGACGACCTGGCGGCCCTCAACCACGCCTGGGGCACGACGTTCTGGAGCCAGTGGTACCACGACTGGGAGGAGGTCCTGCCGCCCCGCGCCACCGGCGCCGTCCCCAACCCCACGCACCAGCTCGACTGGCGCCGCTTCTGCTCCGACGAACTGCTGTCGCTGTACACGGCGGAGCGGGACGTCCTGCGCGCGGCCGCCCCGTCGACACCCGCCACCACCAACTTCATGGTGATGGACACCTTCGACGCGCTCGACTACTGGCGGTGGGCCCCGGAACTCGACGTCGTCTCCAACGACCACTACCTGATGTCCACCGACCCGGCCTCCGAGATCGACGTCGCGCTCTGCGGCGACCTGACACGGTCGCTGGCCGGCGGACCCTGGCTGCTCATGGAGCACTCCACCGGCGCCGTGAACTGGCAGCCCGTCAACAGAGCCAAAGCCCCCGGGGAAATGCGCCGCAACGCCCTCGCCCATGTCGCCCACGGCGCCGACGGCATCGCCTACTTCCAGTGGCGGGCCGCGAGGGCGGGCGCCGAACAGTGGCACTCGGCGATGCTCCCGCACGCGGGCACGGACAGCCGCATCTGGCAGGACGTCGTCCGCCTCGGCGCCGACCTCAGGGCCCTGGCCGAGGTGCGCGGCAGCACCGGCACGGCCGAGGTCGCCATCGTCTGGGACTGGAACGCCCGTTGGGCACTGGAGCTGCCCTCCCAGCCCAGCGGCGACCTCCGGTACAAGGATCTGGTCCGTGCCTGGTACGAGCCGCTGTGGCGGTCCGGCGCGGTCGTCGACTTCGTACGCCCGGACGCGGACCTCTCGGCCTACCGCCTGGTCCTCGCCCCGAGCCTCTACCTGGTGGACGAGGCGGGCGCGGCGAACCTGGCCGGCCATGTCGAGCGCGGCGGCACCCTCGCGATCGGCTTCCACAGTGGCGCCGTCGACGAGAACTGCCACGTCAGACTGGGCGGTTACCCGGGAGCGTTCCGCGAGATCCTCGGCATCCGCGGCGACGAACTCTTCCCCCTGCTCCCCGGCGAGTCGGCCGGCCTGACCGGCCAGGTGCCCCCGGGCGCCACGGCCACCCTGTGGTCGGAACGGGTGCGCCTGAACGGCGCCGAGGCGGTCGCCACGTACACGGACGGACCCCTGGCCGGCGTCCCGGCGGTGACGAGGAACACCCACGGACGGGGCACCGCCTGGTACGTGGCGACCCTCCCCGACGCGGACACGCTCACCGCCCTGCTGGACCGCGTCCGCGCCGAGGCAGGGGTGGCCGGCGGTGACACACCACCGGGAGTGGAGAGCGTCCGCAGGCGCGGCCGGGACGCCGACTACGTGTTCCTCATCGACCACGCGGGCCGAGGCGCGGAGATCCCCGTCCCGCCGGGCGCCACCGAACTCCTCACCGGCAAACCCCTGTCGGGCTCGGTGAGGGTCGATCCCGGCGAGATCGCGGTGGTACGGGAGCCGCGTGCGGCGGGCGCGTAGCCCATGGCGGTGACGGCCGGTGGCGGGGGCGGATCCAGACCGGCCCCGCCACCGCTCGCCACGCCAGGATGCGGGCCGAGGAGCAGCCGGTGTGTCCCCGGTCAGTCGGGCGGCGGCAGCAGCGGGCCCAGGGGACCGAGGTCGAGGTTGAGGTCCTCCATGGTCAGGCCATGGGTCGCGCACAGGTCCCTCATCCGGTCGTGCAGGACCATGAGCGTCGCGCCCAGCCGCTCCTCGTCCTCCTCGCTGAGATCACCCTGGTCGACCCGGCGCAGCGCCTGCCGTTCCATGACCTGACGCAGCAGTTCGACCAGCGTCAGAACCAGCCGCAGAAGGTCGCGCTCGACCGTGTCCGGGTCGGTGTTGATCCGCCTGGCCGCGGCACGACCCCGCGCACCCGGCCGTGACCGGTCCGAGGGCTCGGCCGGCAGCAGCCGGAAAGCCCGTGCCGCGGCCTCCGCCGCCTCTTCCAGGGGATCCGCGGCGCCCAGGGTGCCGTCGTCGTCAGCCGTCATCTCCGCCTCGCGGGGGGAGCGGACTGTTCCCAGGGCGACGGGTTCTCCGCGCTGACGGACACGATCAGGGCGCGCAGCGAGATCCGCACGAGATCGATGTCGGCGACGGACAGCACCACGTCACCGGTCAGGACCACCCCTCCGGCGAGCAGCCGGTCCAGCAGGTCGATGAGCGCGACCTGACGGTCCGGCAGCGGTTCCACAGCGGTCGGACGGCCGGGCCCGGTCATGGCCCGACACCTCGGACCGAGTCGTCCCCGCCGTCCGTGCCGCCGGGGCCGTCCGTGTCGTTCACGGGCATCGCGAAGGAGTACGGCGCCCACGGGCCCGTGACCTCGACGCGGATCCCCGCCAGCCCCTGGCCCGCGCGGGCGGCCTCGGAGCGGAAGGCCTCGCCGCGCCCGCGGGGCACCAGAAAGGCGTCGTTGAACACGTTCTCGCCCGCGTCGCCCGCCAGGGCGCCTTGCTGGGGCCGGTGCGCCGCCCGGTCGGTCGCGTACGCGCCTGCCACGTTCCCCACACGCTCGGCCGCCTCCTGGGCCGCTCGGTGGAAGGCCTCCCGGTCGCCGCGCTGTCGTCTTCGGGCACTCAGGTAGGCACGCCCCGGCGAGATGTCCGCCGACGGGGATTCCGGGGCCGCCGGGGTGGGAGGGACGGTCGCCTCGACATAGATCTTCACCCCCCATTCGACCTGGTCGGCCAGGTGGTCCAGGCGCTCGGTGAACAGCCGTACCGCGGAGCGCAGCATGTCGCGCGCACTGCTGTCGTCGCGGTAGACGGTCGCCAGCCGCAGCGGCAGCGCCGGAGCGCGGGCCGCGACTTCCTCGACGATCGCGTGGTGCGCCCGTGCGACCGCCTCCAGCCAGTCCAGGTCCTCCAGGTGCCGTCTGAGACCCTCCTCACGGAAGTCCGCCGCCGGCACCGGGCTCACCACGAGAACGATGTCCGCGTCGCCGTGCTCCTTCCCGCCTTCGGCGATCAGGTGTACCGGGGCGCCGGCCACTCCCGTGAGCCCGGTGAGGGACTGTGGCAGATCCGGGTGCGCGCGTGCCACGGCGTACGCGTAGGTGACCGGTTCACTCGTACTCGTCGTCATCGCGATCAGCTCTTCGGCGGGTGGTGCCGTGCGGTTCCGCGTCCACCTCGGGGATGCCCCTGTCCCGGCGCAGAGCGTTCAACTCGGCGCGCAGCCTGCGGTTCTGTTCGGCCAGCGATCGCTCGTCCCCGGCACCCGACGTGAGCGACGGGTCGTGCTCCCACCAGTCGATGCCCATCTCCCTGGCCTTGTCGACCGAGGCGACGAGCAACCGGATCTTGATGGTGAGCA
The DNA here is from genome assembly GCF_036063235.1 of Streptomyces sp. NBC_00386. NCBI lineage: Bacteria > Bacillati > Actinomycetota > Actinomycetes > Kitasatosporales > Streptomycetaceae > Streptomyces > Streptomyces sp. NBC_00386. The sequence goes on along the minus strand of NZ_CP107950.1, from coordinate 1,059,154 downwards.
GTTCGATGTCGAGGAGGTTGATCCGGATGTCGCCCGCGATCACGATGCCTTTGTCGAGGACGCGTTCCAGGATGTCGGCGAGACTGGCGGAGGACCCCTGCGCGTACGGCGGAGCGGCTCGGGACGGATAGTCGCCCAGGCGGTTGGAGAGCGGTTGACTCACGACGGGGGCCTCGAGTTCTCTCGGATCCGGTCGGGGTTCGTTCGGGTGACCGGGCCGGTCAGGGCGGTCCGCCCTGACCGTGGATCCTGATCTCGTCCAGCCGGTCGAGCAGTTGGTCCTCGATCCGGTCGAACGTCTCCTCGTCGATCTCGCCGGCGATCAACTGCCGTTCCAGTTCGGCGAGTTGGAGCCGTATCGGTGCCGGGTCGTAGTACTCGTCCTCCGCGGCCTCCAGGACCCTGTCCATCACCCAGGAGACTCCGCGCACGGGTGCCAGGGGAAGCATGACGATTTCTGTGAACAGTCCCATGACGTCTCCATCAGCTGAAGCTGTACGGAGGGAGCGGACCGTTGAGCCGGAATTCGAACCCCTCGCCCATCTGGTGGGCGAGACTCAGCTCCGTGGCGAGGAAGAGTTCGTCCTGCTCGTCGCTCACCAGGAACGAGACGTTGAGGAAGTCCGTTCCGGTGGGCGGAGAGGAGTCGACCTCCCGGGCGAACGGGCGGAGCGCCTCGATCACGCCGGAGGCCAGTGCCTCCTGGCGGGCCCGGACCTCGTTGGCGACCAACTCGCCGAGCCGCACGGACGTGTCGGGGGCCGCCGTGCCGGCGCGGATGTCGTCGTTGAGCTGCCGGGCCGTCTCCGACTGCGTGAGGATCTCCCGCAGCAGCATCTCCTCGTCCTGCGACGCCTTCAGGTTGTACTCGGCGCAGCCCTCCAACAGGCGCAGGCGTTCGGCGTACTCGTCGCCGCGTTCCTCCAGCGCCTGCCGGACCGTGTCCTCGTCCGGGGCGGTGTAGCCGAACCTGAGGGGCAGCACGGTGCCGTCCGCCAGCAGACGCTGCTGGATCTCCTGGTGCCGGCCGATGTCTCGGCGTTTGGGGCGCAGTTCCTCCGGCGCGTCGCTCACGACCGCGCAGAGCGGGCCCGCGGTCACCGTGCGCAGTGGGGAGGGTGAGGCGCCGACTCCGTCGAGACCGTCGAGGCGCAGCGGATGGTCCTTGAACGTGATCGAGTAGATATAAACGGCCATGGCTCACTCCTCCGCGCGGGACGCGCTTCTCTCCCGCCGGGCGGGGCGCTGGGCGGGCCGCCGTCGTCGCTGCACCGTCTCCTCCTTCTCCTCTTCTTCCTCCGGCTCGTCCTCCTCGTCGCTGTCCTTGCCCGTCACTCCCCGGATGGTTTCGGTGACGGCTTCGGCGGCGCCGCTGAGGGCTCCCTTGGACTTGCCCTTCGCGCCGGATTCCAGGGTGTCGCCGACGAGGTCGGTGAGCTTGGACGGTGCCTTGTCGCCAGATTCCAGGTCAAGGCGGTTGCACGCCTCGGCGAAGCGCAAATAGGTGTCGACGCTGGCCACGACGATGCGTATATCGATCTTCAGGATCTCGATGCCCACGAGGGACACACGGATGAAGACGTCGATGACGAGCCCGCGGTCGAGAATGAGTTCCAGAACGTCGTAGAGAGTGCCGGATGATCCGCCGCTCCGGGCGAGATTGCCACTACTCTGCGGCACCATAGTCATGGTGCCTCCCTTCACCGGCTGTGATGTGTCAGCGCCGGTCGATCTGTCCACGCGTATAGCGGCGCTTCCTCTCGTAGGCCACCAGGTCGCCCTTCTTGTCCAGGGTCACTCGGTAGGTGGCCATCACGCTGGTGGTCTCGGGGACGCGCTCCAGTTCGAGTACCTCCACATCCGCTTCCCAACCGTCGTCCGTGGGTCTGATCGCGGAAACGGATTCGGGGGCTCGGCCGAGCAACGAGCCGAGTTGCTTCACCGCCGAACGGATGGCCCGGGCGGGGCCTCCGGAGCGTGATGGGGCCGCACTGTCACCGGCGGGCCGTCGGCGCGCGGTACCGCGGTCGGCGCTCGGCCGCCGTTTGGCGGGTTCTGCTGCGGCCATGGTGTCTCCGGTCATCGAAACGGACGCCGCATTCCCATGTAAATATGCAATCCCATCATATAGGGGTACTTGGAGTGTCAGGTGTGGACGGCCTTCTCCGAGCCGGCCCAGTGGAGCACGCGGGCTCAGGGGAGGCGGGGCCGCGTGGTCCGAAGGGAAAAGGTTCATGAACGTGACGACCAAGATTGCTCTGGCCGCGGCTGTCGCCGGGGGCTATCTGCTCGGACGTATGAAGAAGGGCCGCCTCACGTTCGCGGTGGCCACATATCTCGCCGGGCGTCGATTCGGGCTCGATCCGCAGCAGTTGGCCACGGAAGGGCTCAAGCGGCTCTCGGAGGTCCCGGCCGTCGCGGAGCTCCAGGAACGGGTACGGGGCGAACTGACGAACGCCGGCCACGAGGCCCTGGCGGCTCCTGCTCCGGCCGAGAAGGCGCCTGCCACGAAGGCGGCAGCCAAGAAGACCGCGCCCCCGGCGAAGAAGATGGCAGCGAAGAAGGCTGCGGCGAAGAAGACGGCCGCTAAGAAGAACCCGCCCCCGGCGAAGAAGACGGAAGCGAAGAAGACCGCGGCTGAGAGGGCCCCAGCGAAGAAGACCGCCGCGAAGAAGGTGCCCGCGAAGGGACCTTCGTCCAGGGCGGCCAAGGGTGCTTCCGGACGCCGGAGATAGGGCATGGCCACCAAGGAACGCGGCTGGACCTCGGGAATTTCCCAGCGCTACCTCACGACGTCACGCTCACCGACGAGGAAGCCCCGTCAGGTCTCGTCCTCCATGCGGATCACCCGCCTGAGATCCTCATGTGCCTTGCCGGGGGTGCCTTTCTGCGCCTCCAGCAGTGCCGAGGCGATGGCGTCCAGCTTGCGCTGGATCGCCCGCTCGGACCGTAGCTCGGAGTTCTTCAGCAGTGCCAGGAGCAGCAGCGTCACCGCGGTCATCGCGTCGCCGGCGAGAAGGAGCCATTCCCCGGCGAGGCCGGCGATGTGGACGGCGACCGTCAGAGCGACCAGTCCGACGCAGAACGTGAAGAAGACGGGCGAGCTGGTGAACCTCGACCCGGACTCGGCGAGTCGCTCGAATCCGCCGCGTTCGTCGCCACCGCGGTCGGCGGGATGCTGAAAGGCCATGGTCAGTGCTTGGTCCACTGACGCACCCGCGCCGTGGCTTTCTCCGTCACCTCCTGCGCCTTGCCCCGCAGTTGCTCACGCCGGCCCGCCCTCTGGACCGACGTGTCGCCCAGCGCCTTCCCGACGGACTCCTTCACCTTGCCCTTGATCTGCTTGGCCTTCGCGTTGCCCTGGAACATCATCGCCACCGTCCTCCGGGTGCGCGCCGTGCCGCGACGCGGCGGGTCGCTCATCCCTTCTCACCGTGTGACCTGGCGGGCGGCACCGCAAACCGGCCCGTCCGCCACCTCGGCCACGTCCGCCACCTCGTGCAGCCCGGCCGGTTTCCCCGCGCGCCGGAGGGGGACCCGATGCCCGAAAGCCCGGAACCAGCGAAAGGGACCGGATCCGATGGAGCCGGACGCGGTGGGAGCCGGGGCCGGACAGAGAAGTGATGAGAAGGAGCCATGGCTGCCGATATCGGGACCAGGAGCACCCAGCGACCGGAGACGGGATGGGCGAAGGCACGTCGTCGGCGGCAGACCGGGCCGAGGACCTGTCTTCCGGCGACGGCCGGCGCGTCGGCCCGCCAGGACCGGACCGCCCCCGAGTGGAACATCGTCAGGGGTGAGGACTGACCGGCCGTCACTTCTCCGTCCAGGGCCGCGCCGTCACGGGTGAGCCTCAGGAGGCGGAGTCCGTCTCGGAGCGCAGCCGGCGGATCTCGTCCTCCGGAGGACGGCGCTGCCCCTCGTCCACCAGGCGCTCGGGCATGTCGTCGTCCGGGATCAGGTGAACGGCCTCCTGCTCGGCGGGGTCGGAGTCGCCGTCGGCGCCGACATCCTCGGCGATCATGTCGTGCTCGGCGTCCTCATGGGCGCCCACGTCGAGGGCCAGGATCCTTTCCGCGGGATCCGTGTCCACCTCGTCGTCCAGGAGATCGCCTCCGTCGGCCGCCAGGTCGTCCTCGCCGTCGTCCTCACCGGGGTCCCGCAGGGCCGGATCCGTCCGTTCCTCGGCCAGCTTCTCGTCCAGGCTCTCCCCCTCGCGCTGTTCACGCGCCGTGGTGCCCGCATGGTCCACCGCGAGCGGGCGCTCGGGCGGGGACCACCCGTCGTCGAAGGGGTCCGAGCCCCGGTATTCCAGGGTGTCCTCGGGGTCGAGGATGCCTTCGTCCTCGCGTATGTCGGGACCTCCCGGCTGGTAGACCTCATCACCCATGACGCCGTCCTCGCTCTGGCTGCCCAAGATGGGCGCGACCTCCGGACGGATCCGAGTGTCATCGGCCCATGTCTCCAGGCTCACCCAGCACACCGGTTCCGGCATGCCGGAACGGCATGCGATCACAGAGAGTCACCGGCGGCGAGGTGATGATTCTCGATCTCCACGTTTGGCACCCGCGGGAAGGGTCACCCGATGAGTCGACACTCGAAGCCGATCGTGATGGGAAGTGAGACATCGTGAGTGGCGAGCAGAAGGCCAAGGCCAAGATGGAACAGGCAAAGGGCAAGACGAAGGAAGCGGCCGGGCGCGCCGTGGGCAACGAGCGGATGACCGCCGAGGGCCAGGCCGAGAAGGCCAAGGGCGACGCGCGGCAGGCCAAGGAGAAGACGAAGGACGTCTTCAAGGGCTGAACAGGGCTGAAGGGGCTGAACCGCCGAAGCCCTGAAAGGGCCGACCGCTCAGGTCCCAGTTCCAGGGGAGTCGGCGCGGCCGCCAGTCCGACCACGTGGGGCCCGTTCCGGGGAACGGGCCCCACGGTCATGCACGCGTCCGGCACGGTCGTGCACGCGGCGACCGGCCGGACCTCGTGTTGCCCCACGCCCCCACGGGCCGAAGATGGTGGGGGTGGCGGAGAGGAGTCCCCGGCGTGGAACTGGACGCGCAGGCAGAGGGGCGAGGGGACCGCGCGCAGGGGCCGACCGAGGGAGCCGATCCGCGGCGGTGGCGCGCCCTGTGGGTCACCCTGACCGCCGGGTTCATGAGCCTGCTCGACGTCACCATCGTCGCCGTCGCGCTGCCCTCCATGCAGCGCGCCCTGCACGCCTCCGCCCCGTCGATCCAATGGGTCGTCTCCGGTTACGCCCTCACCTTCGCGCTGGTTCTCGTGACGGCCGGACGCCTGGGCGACGCGATCGGCCGACGGCGGATCTTCCTGCTCGCCCTCGCCGCCTTCGTCCTGTGCAGCGCCGCGGCCGGCGCCGCGCCGACGATCACTCTCCTCGTCGTGGCGCGACTGGCCCAGGGCGCGGCCGCCGGGTGCCTGGCACCGCAGAACTCCGCCCTCATCCAGCAACTGTTCCGGGGAGCCGAGCGGGGGCGGGCGTTCGGGCTCTTCGGTGCCACCGTCGGCATCTCCAGCGCGGTGGGCCCCGTCATCGGCGGCCTGATCCTGATGCTCGCCGACGGGCCCCAGGGCTGGCGCTGGATCTTCTACGTGAACGTGCCGGTCGGAGCAGTCGCCTTCCTGCTGGGCCTGCGGCTGCTGCCCAAGGTCGCTCCGCGTCGCCGGGAACGGCTCGATCTGCGGGGCGTCCTGCTGCTCGGCTGCGGGGTGCTCGCCCTGATGCTTCCCCTGATCCTGGCCGAGTCCGGCGGCGTACGAAGGCTGTGGTGGCTCTTCCCGCTGGGGGCGGGCCTTCTCGCGGTGTTCGCCGGGTGGGAGCGGCGCCTGACGGCGGTCGGCGGGCAGCCGCTCCTGGATCCGCGCCTGGTGACGAGCACGCGAGGCTACGCGGCCGGAGCGGCCATCGCCGCCCTGTACTTCGTGGGGTTCAGCGGCGTGTGGCTGGTGTTCGCGCTGTACTTCCAGAACGGTGAGGGCTTCTCCCCGCTGCGCTCGGGGCTCGCGGTGACCCCCTTCGCCATCGGTTCGGCGGCGGCGGCCGTGGTGGCCGGACGGCTCGTCGAGCGGCTGGGCCGGCTCCTGACCGTCTGCGGTCTGGCCGCCGTCGCCCTGGGGCTGGGCGCTGCCGTGCTGATCCTGCGCCTCGCGCCCGGGGATCCGACCGTGTGGTACTCGGCTCCGGCCCTGTTCCTCGGCGGGCTGGGCAGCGGCTGCGTCATCTCGCCGAACGTCACGATGACGCTCCGGGACGTGCCGGTGCGGATGGCGGGCGCGGCCGGCGGCGCCCTGCAGACGGCCCAGCGGCTGGGCGGCGCGGTCGGTACGGCGGCGCTGCCGGGACTCTTCTACGTGGTGCTCGGCACGGGAGGGCACGACTTCCGCTCCGCCCTGGCGATCGCCGTGGGCTCCGGGATCGTGGCCGTCCTGTGCGCCCTCGCCCTGGCCGTTCACGACTGGCTGCGCGACCGTGAGCCCCGGCCACCCGGCCACCGGGCCGCCGTTCCGGGACGCCGCACGAACACACCCACGTGAGTCGGCCCTGAGGCACCTGCGTGGGAAACCGGCCGCGTGGAAGGCCGTGCCGTCGGCCATGCTCACAGCCATCGCACAGCGGCCGAAAAGGTGTGACGGGCGGATGAACTCGCAGTAGGTAATGGCAAGTTCAAGCCGAAGTCTTGTCCGCTCCATGACAAGGTCATCGGGTCGATGTCACTCTGCTGTCGACCAGGCACGCTTCGTACACACGCTGGTGCCCTCATCCCCTCCGGCTCATCCCCTCCACATCGTCCCCTTCCAGCGCACCCGCACCCCGACGATTCACGCGCCGCCGACTCCGCGAGCGCCTTCGTGCGGCAGTCACTGCGGCGCTGCTTCCCGCCCGGCTCACCACGGACCGGCCGTACCCGACGGTCGGCCCGCCCGGGCCACCCCCCTCGCAGATGGAGATGACCTTGAACCGGCAACCCCCTTCCGTCCGTCGGCGCAGACGCGCAACTGTCCTCGCCCTCACCGCCGCGAGCTCGTTACTGGCGCTCGCCGTCCGCCCGGCTCCCGCGTCAGCGGCCCCCGCCGATCCGCTGCCCGCCAGGTCCGGCGCCCGGATCGTCGCCGAGCCCAGGTCCGGCGCCCTCCAGGTTCCGCTGTCGCCCGCCCGGCACGCGGCGCTGGTCGAGAGCGCGGGAGCGGCGGCGGGTGCCACCGCGAAGCGGCTCGGCCTCGGCGCCCGGGAGCGACTCGTCGTCAAGGACGTCTCCAAGGACGCGGACGGTACGACCCATACGCGATACGAGCGCACCTATGCGGGACTGCCGGTGCTCGGCGGCGATCTGGTCGAGCACCTGAGGAGCGGCCGGAGCACCGTGTCCGAGGCGGGCCGGGCCGCCGTCACCGTGCCGAGCGTCAAGCCCAGGATCTCCGCCGGTGACGCCGCGGCCAGGGCCCTCGCGGTGGGACGAGCGGCGGCCGTCCGGCGAGCGGGCGTCGACGGGGCACCCCGGCTCGTCGTCTGGGCCGCCGGCACCCGCCCGGTCCTGGCCTGGGAATCGGTGATCGGCGGCGTCCAGCGCGACGGCACACCGAGCGAGCTGCACGTCATCACCGACGCCGCCTCCGGCAAGGTCGCCTCCCGGTATCAGGGGGTCGACACGGGCACGGGGACGGGCCAGTACGTCGGGACGGTGCCGCTGTCCACCACCCCGTCCGGATCGTCGTACCAACTGGTCGACGGCGACCGTGCCGGCCATCGCACCTACGACCTCAACCAGGGAACCTCCGGCACCGGGACCCTGTTCACGGACGACAACGATGTCTGGGGCAGCGGTGCCCAGAGCGACCGGCAGACCGCCGGTGTCGACGTCGCCTACGGAGCGGCCGCGACCTGGGACTACTACAAGGACGTCTTCGGCCGCAACGGGATCCGCAACGACGGTGTGGCCGCCTACAGCCGGGCCCACTACGGCAACAACTACGTCAACGCCTTCTGGCAGGACAGCTGCTTCTGCATGACCTACGGCGACGGCGCGAGCAACACGCACCCCCTGACGGCCCTGGACGTCGCCGCCCACGAGATGAGCCACGGTGTGACCGCGGCCACCGCCAACCTCACCTACTCGGGAGAGTCCGGCGGTCTCAACGAGGCGACGTCGGACATCTTCGCCGCGGCCGTGGAGTTCCACGAGAACCTCGCGGCCGACGTGCCCGACTACCTGGTCGGCGAGAAGATCGACATCCGCGGCACCGGCGCGCCGCTGCGCTACATGGACAAGCCCTCCAAGGACGGTTCCTCCCGCGACTACTGGGACTCCTCGCTGGGCGGCATCGACGTCCACTACTCCTCGGGACCGGCGAACCACTTCTTCTACCTGCTCTCCGAGGGGAGCGGCGCGAAGACCGTCAACGGGGTGTCGTACGACAGCCCGACCCATGACGGTCTTCCGGTGGCCGGCATCGGCATCGAGAACGCCGCCCGGATCTGGTACCGCGCGCTGACGACGTACATGACGTCCACGACCGACTACGCCGGCGCCAGGACCGCGACCCTGCGAGCCGCGGGCGATCTCTTCGGGGCCTACAGCCCCACCTATCTCGCCGTCGCCGACGCCTGGGCGGGGATCAACGTCGGTGACCGCATCGCCCTGGGTGTCAACGTCGCCCCGGTCGCCGACCAGACCTCGGGGGTCGGCCAGCAGGTGTCCCTCCAGGTGAACGCGTACACCACCAACACCGACGCGAGCCTCGCCTACACGGCCACCGGACTGCCGGAGGGCCTGTCCATCGGTGACACCGGGCTGATCTCCGGGATCCCCGTCACGCCGGGGACCAGCGACACGACGGTCACGGTGACCGACAGCACCGGCGCGGCCATGTCGGTGGCCTTCCACTGGCGGATCGCGTACGTCTACGCCAACAGCACCCGAGTCGACATCCCCGACGTCGGCCCGGCGGTCGAGTCGCCCGTCACGATCACGGGCCGGCCCGGCAACGCCTCGGCGACCACCGAGGTCTACGTCAACATCGTGCACACCTACCGCGGTGACCTGACGGTCGATCTGGTCGGCCCCGACGGCACCGTCTACTCGCTGCTGAACCGCAGCGGGGGCTCGGCCGACAACGTGGACCAGACGTTCACGGTGGACGCCTCCGCGCAGCCGGTCGACGGCACGTGGAAGCTGCGCGTCCGCGACCTCGCGTCGATCGACGTGGGCTACATCCAGGAGTGGAGGATCACCCCCTGACCCTCCACTGACCCGTGCCCGTCCGGACCGCCTCGCGGACCGGACGGGCGAGCAGTCCCCGCCGAGTGTCCGGGGGCGTCGCGCCGTTGTGACGGCAGACGCCCCCGGACACTCGGCTTCTTTCTGTCCTCGATCACGTTCCGCTGCGGGACCTCCGCGTGTTCTGGGCTTTCCGAGCCTTCCGAGCCTTCAAGCCTTGACGGATCCGGACGGCCTCCCGCCTGTCCGCGTCGGCCCCCATCCAGGTCAAACCCCTTGAAGTGGCCCACCAACACGGGCCCGACGCACACGAGTTGAAGAAACCCGTGTCATGGGACTTGCCACTCTGATGGTTCATTACTTAAATCAAACCGTGAACTAAGAGCGCCGGAAGGCCAGTTCACTGCGTTCCCACCCACATGGCAGAGCTGTGTCCACAGCTCTCGATCCACTGTGTCCGCTCCGCTCGTTACCCCACCCGCATGGAGTCACGGCATGAAACTCAGAACCCTGGGTGTCGCGCTGGCCGCTATGGCCGCGCTCGTCACCCTGCCCTTGCAGAGACCGGCCGCCGCGGCCGATCTCCCGCTGTCCCAGGGCAAGACGGCCACGTCCTCGTCGGACGAGAACGGGGGCACTCCCGCCGCCTACGCCGTCGACGGCGACACCGCCACCCGGTGGTCCTCGGCCGCCACGGACGCCCAGTGGCTCCAGGTCGACCTGGGCGCCTCGGCCACGATCACCAAGGTCGTCCTCAACTGGGAGGCCGCGTACGGCAGCGACTACCGCATCCAGACGTCACCGGACGGCAGCACCTGGACCGACATCAAGACGGTGACCGGCGGCGACGGGGGCACCGACACCCTCGACGTCTCGGGCCAGGGCCGCTACGTCCGGATGAACGGCGTCCACCGCGCGACCCAGTACGGATACTCCCTCTGGGAGTTCCAGGTCTTCGGCACCAGCGGCACCGGTACCCCGACGACCTGCGACACGGCCAACGCGGCGCAGGGCAAGGCGGCGACCGCCTCCTCCACCGAGAACGCGTCCGGCCCCGCCTCGGCCGCCTTCGACGGCAACACCGCGACGCGCTGGTCCAGCGCCTTCTCCGACCCGCAGTGGGTCCAGGTCGATCTCGGATCCTCCAGCGACCTGTGCCGGGTCGACCTCAACTGGGAGGCGGCGTACGGCAGGGCCTTCCAGATCCAGTCCTCCACGGACGGCCAGAACTGGACCGTCCTCAAGTCCGTCACCGACGGCACCGGCGGCACCGCCTCCTACGACGTCTCCGGCAAGGGCCGGTACGTGCGCATCTACGGGACGACCCGGGGCACCGCGTACGGGTACTCGCTGTGGGAGGTCGCCGTCCACACCGGCACAGGGACCGGCACCCCGCCCGTGCAGGGCGGCGGAGACCTCGGGCCCAACGTCATCGTCGTGGACCCCTCGACGTCCGATCTGCAGGGCAAGTTCGACCAGGTCTTCGCCCAGCAGGAGTCGAACCAGTTCGGTTCCGCCCGCTACCAGTTCCTGATGAAGCCGGGCACGTACAACGGCATCAACGCCCAAGTCGGCTTCTACACCTCGGTCTCGGGCCTCGGCCTGAACCCCGACGACACCCACATCAACGGCGACATCACCGTGGACGCGGGCTGGTTCAACGGCAACGCCACCCAGAACTTCTGGCGTTCGGCGGAGAACCTGTCGATCACCCCGGTCAACGGCACGGACCGCTGGGCCGTGGCCCAGGCCGCGCCCTTCCGCCGCATCCATGTACAGGGCGGCCTCAACCTCGCCCCGAACGGCTACGGCTGGGCCTCCGGCGGCTACATCGCCGACTCCAAGATCGACGGTACGGTCGGCCCGTACTCCCAGCAGCAGTGGTACACCCGTGACAGCTCCGTCGGCGGCTGGACCAACGGTGTCTGGAACATGACCTTCACGGGCGTCCAGGGAGCACCGGCGACGAACTTCGACTCCGGCCCGTACACCACCCTGGACACCACCCCGGTCTCCCGCGAGAAGCCCTACCTCTACCTGGACGGCAGCACCTACAAGGTGTTCGTGCCCTCCAAGCGGACCAACTCCCGCGGCGTCTCGTGGCCCAACACGGCCGGTACGTCGATCCCGCTCGACCAGTTCTACGTCGTCAAGGCCGGCGCGACCGCGCAGACCATCAACGCGGCGCTCGCCCAGGGCCTCAACCTGCTGTTCACCCCGGGCGTCTACCACCTCGACCAGACGATCAACGTGACCCGGGCCAACACCGTCGTCCTCGGTCTCGGGCTCGCGACCGTCGTGCCGGACAACGGCATCGACGCGATGCACGTGGCGGACGTGGACGGCGTCAGGCTCGCCGGATTCCTCATCGACGCGGGCAGCTCCAAGTCCGACACCCTGCTGCAGATCGGTCCGTCGGGCGCCTCGGCCGACCACTCCGCCAACCCGACCACCATGCAGGACGTGTTCGTGCGGATCGGCGGTGCGGGCCCCGGCCTCGCCACCAACTCGGTCGTGGTCAACAGCGACGACGTCGTGATCGACCACACCTGGCTCTGGCGGGCCGACCACGGCGAAGGAGTCGGCTGGGAAACCAACCGCGCCGACTACGGGCTCGTGGTCAACGGTGACGACGTCCTGGCGACCGGCCTGTTCGTCGAGCACTTCAACAAGTACGACGTGCTGTGGAACGGCGAGAACGGGCGCACGATCTTCTACCAGAACGAGAAGGCGTACGACGTACCCAACTCCGCCGCCATCACCCACGACGGCATCGTCGGGTACGCGGCCTACAAGGTCGCCGACTCCGTGGCCGTGCACGAGGCATGGGGCCTGGGCAGCTACTGCAACTTCACCTCGGACCCGTCGATCGTGCAGGCACACGGCTTCCAGGTCCCGGTGAAGACGGGGGTCAAGCTGCACGACATCCAGGTGATCTCCCTGGGCGGCAAGGGCCAGTACGCCCACGTCGTCAACAACACCGGCGCACCCACCTCGGGGACGGACACCGTCCCGTCCAAGGTCACGCAGTTCCCGTGATCCTGAACGGCGCCGGCTGACAGACAAGCGGGTGCCGGCGCTCCCCCGGACCGGGGGAGCGCCGGCACCCGCGCGCGTTCCGCGTCACGCGGCGGCGTGGGCCGCGGTCGGCCCGGTCCGCCCGCTCAGACGGAGCGGTGCCCCGAGCCGAAGCCCGTAGCGGCCCCCGTCGTGCCGCGAGGTGTGTCGAGCCGCGTGTCATGAGCCCGGGGCGCTTCCTGGTCGGGCGGCCCCGCCGGCTCCACCCCGGCGGCGTGCGCGAGGAGGCGACGGGCGAGTTCACGTGCCTCGGCGGGGGTGAGCGAGGCCCACACCCCGTGCTCGTCGCCCTGGTCGGGACCCACGTCCAGCGTCACGCGGCCGATCGTCCGGCCCGGCGTGGGCAGCCGCAGCTCCTTCACGGAGATCCTGCGGCCGCACGAAGTCACCAGGGGCAACTCGCCCGCCCCGGCCACGCGTAGCCGCCGCTGTCCGGACGCCGTCATCGCTCTCACGCCTTTCCACGAACAGAACCGCCGGTGGGTCCACCGCACTCGGTGGAACTCCGCGCTCCGGCATCTGCCGGACTGTTCAGGTCAGCGTCGAGTGGTACCGGTTTGTTCCCGGTCTCCGCGCGCCACGCTCCCTCGCGACCGCATCCCGCGAGCCGCCCGCCGGCCCCGTGGGTCCCGAACACGGGGCGGTGTTCACGTGGTTGACGAAATCCCCGCCCGGTACGCGGACGGGGAGCGCCCGGCGGACCGGGCGGCCCGCGTCAGCGCGGGGTGGAGCCCTTGGCGCGCAGGGCCCCGAGGCGTTCCAGGAGCAGGCCCTCCCGGGTGGACCAGGGCGAGACCTCCACACTCGTGGCCCGGCAGGCCTCCATCAGGGCTTCCGCGACCAGCGCCCCGGCCAGGGACTGTCCGGCCCGGTGACGTGAGATGCCGGGCAGACGGCCGCGGCCCGCGGACCCGTTCTTGGCGAGAACGCCCACCGCGGCCCGTACCTCGTCGAGGGTCAGCCGCTGCGGGGCCCGGGAGCGGTCGCGGCCGGCGGTGGTGTAGCGGGCGAGCTGGGTGAAGGTCTTGGAGCAGGCGAGCACGCGCCCGTCGGGATCGGCGCGCGGCAGGTCGGCCACCTCGGCGAGCCGGCCGCTCAGATGGTCGCGCACCTCGGCGAGCCGTCGCTTCGAGGACACGGCCTCGTCCAGCTTCCAGGCGCGGGTGACCGTACGGGCGCCCAGCGGCAGGGAATGGGTCGTCCGGGGTTGCCTGGACGATCCGGACGCGACCTCCACGGTCCCGCCGCCGATGTCGAGCACCAGCAGGGAGCCGGCCCGTTCGCCCGCCCAGTGGCGTGCGGCCACGTAGGCCAGACGGGCTTCCTCCTCGCCGGACATCACCCGCAGCCGGGTACCGGTCGCGCTGGCCACCTGGGCGAGGACCTCGTCGCGGTTGGGCGCGTCGCGAATCACCGACGTGGCGAACGCGTACACCTCCGGCAGGGCTCCCCGGTTCTCGGCGAGCGTTTCGGCCACGGCCCGCTGCACGCTCCGTACGCCTGATTTGTCCAGTCGTCCCGTGGCGTCCAGTGTCTCGTGCAACTGGAGCCGTACCTTTCGGGACAGCACCTCCTCCATGGCGACTCCGGCGCGGCGCCGCGCCACGGTGAGCAGAGCGCTGTGGCACCCGACGTCTAGTACACCTGCCTGACGCACTGTGTTAACCACCCGTTTCCTGCAGAAGGGGACCCCGCGAACTCACCATTGTCCCGCACGGTGGCCGTGGTGACGCGACACGATTTCGTTTCGGCTCGTCAGGAGCCTGTCGGGGACCTTCAGGGTGCCCACGGCGGCGCCGGGCGGCCGACCGAGGGGACTTCACGCGCGCTGCCGTGCCCCGTGTCGCACCGGGGGCGGGAGCCGGCGTCAGGTGGCGGAGTGGCTCATGTCGCTGTCCGGCGTGTCGGCCAACGCCACCACGGCGGTGATCCGTTTGCCGACGGGTTCCCGGTGCGCCTCGAAGGCATGGCACACGGCCATGACGATCTCCAGTCCGTGCTGGCCGACGCGGCCGGCATCGGCCGCGCGTGCCACCGGAAGGGTCGGGTCGGAGTCCCACACGGTCGCCCGGACGGCGCCCTGGTCGACCTCCAGCGACAACAGGCACGGTCCGCCCGCGTACTTGACCGCGTTGGTCACCAGCTCGCTGACGACCAGGGGGACCATGCCCATCACCCGTCCGGAGACGGGCAGTCCGGCGACCGCCTGCACCCGTGTCAGGAAGTCGCGGGTGAACGCCCGCGCCTGGGCGATGCACGCGGAGTCACCGTCGTACGCGACTGAGGCCTCGATGAGTGCACCCCGCTGTTCCTGCTGTCCCGCTTCGCTCACCTGCTGACCCATATGATCCGTCCCGCGTCCACCTCTTCGACGTTCGGCGTCTGCCCCGGAAATCCGGCTTCACTCCACCCGGCCGCGCATTCGTCCGCGGGGTACCGCGACGGGGTGCCGCCGAGGTCAGGCGTCGGCGACCGTCACGGCGACGGGGGTGCCGGCCTCGATCGTGCGGCTGACCGTGCAGAGCCGGTCGTGCGAGGTCTTGACGGCGCGGGGGAGGATGGCACGGGCGCGGTCGCCGGGCTCGCCGTCCGGGAACGCCACCGAGAAGGTGACCGCGAGGTCGGTCATCCGGTTTCCGAGTTCGTCGCTGATCTTGTCGCCGGTCACCGTCAGGGTGAACCGCGTGGGCTCCACATGGCGGCCGGTCGCGACATCGACATCGGCCGCGGTGCAGCCGCCGATGGCCGCGAGCAGCAGTTCGACCGGGGTGAACTCGTCCTCCCCGCCGGGTCCGGAACCGGTACCGAAGGCGATCGTCCCGCCCCGCGTGTTCGTCGCGGTGAAGTGTCCGGTGCCGGTCCGCTCGACGGTGACGCGGCGCAGCTTGTCGTCAGTCATACCGCCGACCCTAATGTCGCGCCGCGCCGCCCGCCTCGGACGTGCCGTCGGGTCAGTCGGGCGGGTTCGGCCGGACGACACCGAGGTCGTAGGCGAGGATGACCGCCTGGACGCGGTCGCGGACGCCCACCTTCGACAGGACGCGGCCGACGTGCGTCTTGACCGTCGACTCCGCCACGACGAGGCGCCCGGCGATCTCGCTGTTGCTCCAGCCCTCGCCGATGGCGACGAAGATCTCGTACTCGCGCTCGGTGAGGGCGAGAAGGCGGGGGTCGTCCTGCGGCCTCGCGCCCGACGGATCGTGCGGGAGGTGCCGGGCATAGGCGTCCAGGAGACGCCGGGTCAGCGCGGGGGCGATCACCGCGTCCCCCGCAGCGACCGCCCGGATCCCGGCGAGCAGTTCCTCCGGATGGGCGTCCTTGAGGAGGAACCCGCTGGCTCCCGCGCGCAGTGCGGCGTAGGCGTACTCGTCCAGGTCGAACGTGGTCAGGATCAGGACCCGGGAGCGGCCGCCGGAGGCGACGACCCGGCGGGTGGCCTCGATGCCGTCCATCCCGGGCATCCGTACGTCCATGAGGATCACGTCCGGGCGCAGTTCGGCGGCCCTGCGGACGGCGTCGGCGCCGTGGGACGCCTCACCGACGACAGAGGTGTCCGGCGTGCTCTCCAGGAGCATGCGGAAGCCCAGGCGTTGCAGCGGCTGGTCGTCGACGATGAGCACACTGGTCACGCGGCACCGCCCGTGACGGCCGGCGGAGCGAGGCCGGTCCCGGCCGGAGGGGTGAGATCGAGGGTGGCCCGCAGAGTCCACCCGCCGTCGGGGCCGGGCCCCGCGACGACCGTTCCGTCGTAGAGGGCCGCGCGTTCTCTCATGCCGGGGATGCCGTGCCCTTCGTCGTCGTGCGGCCGGGAGCGCACGCTGCCGTTGCCCGGGCCGGTGTCGTGGACGTCGATGTGCAGCAGCGCCTCCTCGACGCCCACCGCGAGATCGACGCGTGTCCCCGGGCCCCCGTGCTTGAGGGCGTTGGTGAGAGCCTCCTGGACGATGCGGTACACGGCGAGCTGGACACCGCGGTCCAGGGTGCGCAGTTCGCCGCTGCTGCGGTGCACGACCACAGGACCGGCGGCCCGGATCCGCTCGCACAGGGCGTCGATGTCCCCGATCCCCGGCTGGGGGCTCAGCTCGGGCGCGCTGGGAGTCGCGGGCTGCTCGCGCAGCACGCCGAGCATGCGGCGCAGCTCGCCGAGCGCCTGCCGTCCGGTGTCACCGATGAGCAGCAGGGCCTGCTTCCCGCGTTCCGGCGCGAGGTCGTTCGCGTACGCGCCGCCGTCGGCCAGGGTGATGATGACGGAGAGGTTGTGGCCGACGATGTCGTGCATCTCGCGGGCCACGCGGGTGCGTTCGGCGGCGGCGGCCAGTCTGCTGCGCTGGTCGCGCTCGACCTCCAGCCGGGTCGCGCGGTCCCGCAGGACGGCGAGCTGGCCGCGCCGGATCCGGACGGCCAGTCCGAGCGCGACGGCCGCGGTTATCGTGCTGAAGAGGAAGAACAGCGCGTCCAGGACATGTACTTCGGGCGGCAGGCGCACGGCGACCAGCCCCAGCGCGCCGGCCGTGACCGCGCAGGCCACGGGCAGTCGTCGCAGCTCTCCGTGCAGCACCAGGCTGTAGAGGGCGATCAGCACGGCGACGTCGGCGCGCAGCCAGACGCCCAGCGCCAGCTGGAGGATGAACACCGTGGTGATCACGGCGAAGGCGAGGGAGGGCCTTCTGCGCCGCCACAGCAGGGGCAGTACCAGTCCGGCCTGCAGCGCGAGCGTTCCCGGCCAGGGCAGGTGGGTGAACTGGGTGTCGAATCCATGGTGTCTGCCGTCGTCGTCGTGCACCAGGTCCGGCACGCAGAACAGCAGTGCCACGACAGCCGTCACCGCCGCGTCGAGGATCCACGGACGCTTTCGGTCACCCTGCTTGAGCCGACGGCCGAGACGGGACAGCGCACGGGCCAGCGGGTGGTTCCACGGCAGGTCGGCCTCGGCGAAAGGACGGTCGTCCGCCGGTTCGGGCAGGGCGGTGTCGTCGGCGTTCATGGGAGTCACTGGTCCACGCTCATGGGTCTCACCTGTCCATTGTGGGTCCGGACGCTGTGGGTCCGGCCGCGTCCTCGTACGCGCCTCCTCGTGTCCTCGTACGGGCGTCACCGCGCGGGTCGGCCGTGATGCCCGGTGCCCGGACGGCACGGCACCGGACCGGGTGATCCGGTCGGGTGCCGTGCCGGTCGTGAGGTGCGGTGCGCGGTGTGTCAGGCGTCCGTGCGGACGAGACGGTAGGCGGCGCCCGCCAGCGCGAGCACGGTCCAGCCGAGGAAGACCACGAGCCCGGCGGTGGGCGACAAGGTGGTCGAGTCGTGGGTCAGCGCGAACATCGACTCGCCCGCGCTGCTCGGCAGGTAGGGGCTGATGTTGTCCTGCCACGAGCTGGGCAGCAGCGAGACCAGACCGGGCACCAGCATCAGCGAGGCGACCAGGACCGAGATACCGCCGGCGACCGAGCGGAGCAGAGCGCCCAGGGCGGTGCCGATCACGCCGACCAGACCGAGGTAGAGACCCGCGCCCAGCAGGCTGCGGACCACGCCGGAGTGGGACAGGGTGAGGGCCGCGGGGGTGCCGGAGACGATGCCGCTGTCGATCGTGAAGGCGACGAAGACGCCGACGGTGGCGACGACGAGGGCGACCAGGCCGAACACCGAGGCCTTGGACCACAGCACCGGCAGCCGGCGCGGCACCGCCGCCAGCGTGGAACGGATCATGCCCGTCGAGTACTCACCGGCGGTGATCAGCACACCCAGCACACCGAGCGCCAGCTGCGCGAAGTTCGTGCCGAACACGGAGAGACTGAGCGCGGTGGCCGCGACGTCGTCGCGGTGCATCGGGTGGCCCGAGTTGAGCTCGGACTTGTAGTGCACGGCGGCGATCACGCCGAACGCGACGAGGAACAGCAGTCCGAGGCCGAGGGTGATCCAGGTGGAGCGCAGCGACCACAGCTTCGCCCACTCGGAGCGCAGCACACGGCGCCCGGTGACCTTGTACGTCGGACGGGCCTCCCGCACCGGTGCGGGCGCGGGGCTGTCGGTGACGGTGACGGTGCTCATGCGGCCCTCCCGGAGGACTCGACGGTGGCGCTGGCGTGGTACTCGACAGCGTCGCGGGTCAGATCCATGAACGCCTCTTCGAGAGAGACGGTCCGGGAGCTGAGCTCGAACAGTGGGATGCCGTGCTCGGCGGCCTTGAGACCGATCGCCCGCGGGGTCAGACCCGTCACCTGAAGTTCTTCGGATCCGGCCGCACCGGTGATCTCGACGCCGGGGCCGGCCAGTACCTCGCGCAGCCGGGCCGCCTGGTCGGTGACCACGGTGACGGTGTCACCGCCGGCCTGCTGGACCAGCTCCCGCACGGTGGTGTCCGCCAGCAGACGCCCCCGCCCTACGACGATCAGGTGGTCGGCGACCAGGGCCATCTCGCTCATCAGGTGAGAGGAGACGAAGACCGTACGGCCGTCCGCCGCGAGCCCGGTGAGCAGGTTGCGGATCCACAGCACGCCCTCGGGGTCCAGTCCGTTGACCGGTTCGTCGAGCATGACGGTGGCCGGGTCGCCGAGGAGTGCCGCGGCGATGCCGAGACGCTGGCCCATGCCGAGGGAGAAGGCGCCCGCGCGCTTCTTGGCCACCGTCTGGAGGCCGGTCAGCTCGATGACCTCCTCCACCCGGCGGCGCGGGATGCCGTGGGTGTAGGCCTGGGCCATGAGGTGGTCGAAGGCGGACCGGCCCGGGTGGATCGACTTGGCCTCGAGCAGCGCGCCGACTTCCTGGAGCGGCGCGGTGTGCTGGGCGTAGTGCCTGCCGTTGACCGTGACGCTGCCACTGGAAGGCGCGTCCAGGCCGACGATCATGCGCATGGTGGTGGACTTTCCCGCGCCGTTGGGGCCCAGGAAGCCGGTGACGGTGCCGGGCTTCACGACGAAGTCCAGCCGGTCCACCGCCGTCTTCTCGCCGTACCGCTTCGTCAGCTGATGTGCCTCGATCATCGATGGTCCCTTGCTTTCGGGGGCAGGCCCCCCACCTGACTGCTCACCCACCACGCTAGGAGCCCGCGGTCCCGGATCCGTGGTACCGGAGAGCCCGGTCGAGGGGAGGCACGTAGTACCGCGGTATCACTCGGCTACGGCTCGCGGATGACAGGACGCGGGCGGGCGCGCCCGGTCCGATCCGGCGAAGCCGGGCAACGCCTCACTCCGTCCGGCCCGTTCCGCTCCCCGGTTCAGGTCAGGGGAGTACCGGTCGTGCATACGTTCTCGCTGGTGGTGGGCGGCGCTCGTTCGTACGATCACCATATGCAGCTTCGGTACGCCTTCAGGCTGTACCCGCAACCGGGCCAACGCCTCGCGCCGGCCAGGGCGGTCGGGTGCGCCCGGGTCGTGTACAACGATGCCGTGCGTGCCCGCGAGGACGCCCGTGCGGCGGGCGAGCCGTTCCCGAAGGCCGCTGAACTGTCCCAGAAACTGATCACCCGGGCCAAGCAGACACCAGGGCGGTCCTGGCTGGGTGAGGTCTCCTCGGTCGTCCTCCAGCAGTCCCTGCGCGACGCGGAGTCCGCGTACCGGAACTTCTTCGCCTCCCTCAAGGGCCGGCGCAAGGGCGCGAAGGCCGGTGCGCCGGTTTGCGGGGTGGCGCCGACGCCGCCATGGGAGGGCTGAAGACGGGCACGAACGGCACACGTCTCACCCTCACGGGTAAGGCGGGCGGCACCGGTCTGCCCGTCACGGTGGGCACCACCCTGTCTACCACTTCCCACAGTCTCCCCGTCACCCTTGCGAGCGTCCTGGTCCTCCGGGTATGACGTCCCGCGCGATGAAGCGGATGAACAGTCCAGCACTGTCTCGCGGGCGGGGCGCGGCTGTCAGCCGAGGACAGGCGGGCCTTGTCGGTGCTGTGACGGTTGCACCGGCCGAGACCTGGGCCGACGGCCTGACGGACCTGGCCCCGTCAGCTCCCCTTCGCTCCGGTCATCCCTGGCCGCCGCCCGTGCCCCTGTCGAGCCGTCGGGCGGTGTCGGCAGGGAAGCGTCGATGTCGGACCTTGCCACCTCGGTCGTTATCATCCGGTAGAGATGTTTTTTTGATTTTTCTTTCACTTGTGGCTTTTCTCCGGGGTGGTCGATGTCCCGCAAGCCGCCGACGGGCGACGACGAGCTGCTCGCCAGGCTCGGATCGCTGACCGCCCAGGCACGTGAACGCGCGGAGTTCCAGCGCTCCCAGGTCGAACTGGCCATCGCGCTGCAACGCGGCATGCTTCCGGGAGACCTGCCCTCCGCCCCGGGTTTCGACGTGGCCGTCCAGTACGCGCCCGCCTGCTACGGCCTCAACGTGGGCGGGGACTGGTACGACGCCTTCAGGCTGCCCGACGAGCGCATCGGCCTGTCCATAGGCGACGTGCAGGGCCACAACATCGAGGCCGCCGCCTTCATGGGGCAGGTCAGGGTCGGCCTGCGCGCCCTCGCCTCCGTCACGAGCGACCCCGGGGAACTGCTCGCCCGGACCAACGACCTCATCCTGTCCATCGGCTCCGACCTCTTCGCGACCTGCATCTTCATGCGGCTCGACCCGGTCACCGGCGTACTGGAGAGCGCGCGGGCCGGGCACATACCCTGCGTCTGGGCGACAGCGGACGGGAAGTCCGGCATCACCGAGGACGAAGGCGGGCCACCGCTCGGCATCGAGGCCGGGACGCGGTACGCGGTGACCCGGCACCGTCTCACCACCGGCGGGGTCTTCGTCCTGCTGACCGACGGCGTCGTCGAGGGCCCGTCGATGAACGTGGACGAGGGCCTCGACCAGGTCGTCCGGCTCGCCGGAGTCGCGGCCGTCGCGGGTCTGTCGGCCGGTTCGCTGGCCGCCGCGGTCATCAAGGGCGCCGAGCGCGTGGGGCACGAGGACGACGCGGCCGTACTCGTGGTCCGCCACGGCGCGCCCGCCGTCCGGTTCCGGTAACGCGCCACCTTCCGGTTCCGGGACGCGGCTGTCGTCCGCTTCAGGGTGACGCGCCCACCGTCCGGCGCTGCTGACGCGCCCGCCGCCACTCGCCGCACACCGGCGCTCGCCTCGCCGACAGGGCCCCGGCGGTGTCTGATGACTCTGTGGTGGCTGCACAGAAGATGAGCCGACCGGCCGTCGGCGCCCTTCAGACCCTGGTGATCGCCGCCTGCTACTACGGAGCAGGGCGGCTGGGACTCATGCGGCGGCTCACTGTCGAAGGAGCGGTGTTCACGCCCATCTGGCCGCCCACCGGCGTGGCCGTCGCCGCCCTGCTGCTCCTGGGGATCCAGGCGTGGCTCGGGATCGCGATCGGGGCCCTCCTGGTCGTCCTGTCCCTGTCCTCGTTCACCTCGCTCCAGCTCTCCGCGGCGGGCATCGTCGCGGGCAACACCGTCGCTCCGGTCTGCGCCTACCTCCTGCTGCTCGCCGTGCACTTCCGCACCGATCTCAGCCGGTTCCGCGACGGTCTCGCCCTGGTGTTCCTGGCGGCCCTGGGCGCCATGACGATCAGTGCGACCGTGGACGTCGGCCTGCTGGTGGCCACGGACAAACTCGCCGTGGGCGACTTCTGGCCGGTCTGGCTGGCGTGGTGGGTGGGCGACGCGATGGGCGTCCTGATCGTCACCCCGGTCATCCTGATGCTGTACGCCATACGAGCCCCGATGCGACTGACACGGTGGAAGGAGGCCGCCGTGATCCTCGTCGTGGCCGGCGTCATGGTGCCGGTCGCCACCCGCAGTTCCATCAGCATGCTGTTCCTGATCTATCCGCTGCTGATCTGGGCGGCCCTGCGATTCGAGCTCCCGGGCAGCATGGTGTGTGCCCTGTTCGCCTCGGTCATGGCCACCGTCGCGGCCACGGAGGAGGTGGGCCCGTTCTACCGGCTGAGCCATACCGAGGTCATGATCAAGCTGCAGGCCTTCAACGGAACCATGGCCCTGACGGCCCTCCTCCTGTCCGCCGTCATCACCGAGCAGCGCAACACCAGACGCTCCGTGGAACGGGCCTGCCAGGAACTGGTGGAGGTCCTCGAACATCTGACCGCAGGGAATCCCACGCCCAGACCGCCTCCCCTGGAGGAGGACGGCCACGCCTGACGGCGGCACGGTTCCGCCGTCCGGCCCGGTGCCGCCGCCCGGCCCGGTGGGGAAAGATGAGACCACCAGCGAAGAACCACCGATGCGGAGGTGCGGGTACATGCAGCACGAGCGAGCGGGCCGTCCGGCCGGCCCCGAGGATCTCGTCGACGTGGCCCGGTTGGTCACCGCGTACTACGCGCTCCACCCCGACCCGGCCGAACCCGGCCAGCGCGTCTCCTTCGGTACGTCCGGACACCGCGGTTCGTCCCTGGCGACGGCGTTCAACGAGGACCACATCGCCGCGACGAGCCAGGCCATCTGCGAGTACCGCGACGGCCGGGGCATCGACGGCCCGCTCTTCCTGGGTGCCGACAGCCACGCGCTCTCGGAACCCGCGAAGGTCACCGCCCTGGAGGTGTTCGCGGCCAACGACGTGTCCGTGCTCCTCGACAGCGCGGACGGCTACACGCCCACCCCGGCGGTGTCGCACGCCATCCTCACGTACAACCGCGGACGCTCCGAGGGCCTCGCGGACGGTGTGGTGGTGACCCCTTCCCACAATCCGCCGGCCGACGGCGGCTTCAAGTACAACCCGCCGAACGGCGGCCCGGCGGGCTCCGAGGCGACCTCCTGGATCCAGGACCGGGCCAACGAACTCATCAGGGACGGCCTCAAGGACGTACGGCGCGTCCCCTACGCCCGGGCGCTCGCCGCACCCGGCACCGGTCGCCACGACTTCCTCGGCACCTACGTGGCCGATCTGCCGCAGGTGCTGGACCTGGACGCGATCCGGGCGGCCGGGGTCCGCATCGGCGCCGACCCGCTGGGCGGGGCATCGGTCGCCTACTGGGGGCGCATCGCCGAACAGCACGCGCTGGACCTGACCGTCGTCAACCCGCTCACCGACCCCACCTGGCGGTTCATGACGCTGGACTGGGACGGGAAGATCCGCATGGACTGCTCCTCGCCGTACGCGATGGCCTCGCTCATCGAGCGGCGCGACCGTTTCCAGATCTCCACGGGCAACGACGCCGACGCCGACCGCCACGGGATCGTCACCCCCGACGGCGGGCTCATGAACCCCAACCACTATCTCGCCGCCGCCATCGCCTACCTCTACTCCCACCGCGAGCGCTGGCCCGCCGGGACGGGGATCGGCAAGACCCTGGTGTCCTCCGGAATGATCGACCGGGTCGCCGCCGACCTCGGCCGCCGGCTGGTCGAGGTGCCCGTCGGATTCAAATGGTTCGTGGACGGGCTGGTCGACGGCTCCCTCGGGTTCGGCGGCGAGGAGTCGGCGGGCGCCTCCTTCCTGCGCCGTGACGGCTCGGTGTGGACCACCGACAAGGACGGCATCATCCTGGCCCTGCTCGCCTCGGAGATCACGGGAGTCACCGGGAAGACGCCCTCCGAGCACTACGCCGGACTCACCTCGCGCTTCGGGGAGCCCGCCTACGAGCGCATCGACGCCCCGGCGTCGCGCGAGGAGAAAGCCCTCCTCGCCAAGCTGTCGCCCGCGCAGATCACGACCGACACGCTCGCCGGGGAGGCCGTCACCGCGGTTCTCACCGAGGCACCGGGCAACGGCGCGCCCATCGGCGGCATCAAGGTGACCACCGAGAGCGCCTGGTTCGCGGCCCGTCCGTCGGGCACCGAGGACGTCTACAAGATCTACGCGGAGTCGTTCCTCGGTGCCGATCACCTGCGCCGGGTGCAGGACGAGGCGAAGGCGGTGGTCTCGGCGGCCCTGTCCGGCTGACACCACGCTTCGGGCCGGAGGCGCCGTGGTCACCGCGACACGGCGCCGTCAGCCGTACATCGCCACCCGGGAGAGAGCCGCGAGGGCCTCGTCGATGGGATGGGGCTGCGGCAGGCCGGAGGAGTCGAGCCTGTTCCAGCGCTGCGTGTTCACCGCGACCGCGAGCTGCCGCCCGCCGTCGGCACGGGTCATGGCCAGCGCCCCACCACCCCAGACCGTGCCGCCATGGCCCCAGAAGGTGGCCTGGCCGGGACCCTCCATCGGATGCAGGCCGAGGCCGTAGTCGATCGTCCTGAGCTCCTGGGACACGACCGGGACCGTACGGCGCATCTGCTCCAGCGACGACGGGCTGACGATCTCCCCGGCCAGCAGCAGGCCGTAGAAGCGGTTGAGGTCCGAGAGGGTCGATATCAGCGAAGCCGACGGCCCCACCCAGGACATGTCGAACACGCTGTAGTCGCGGGGCGGGTCGATCATGCCGAACCACGCCTCGTAGAGCTGTGAGTGCGGCCCGTCGACGTGGGGCCCCGAAGGGAGTCCGGTGTCCCGGAGCCCTGCGCGCTCGATGACGTTCTCGGTGATGCACCGCTCGGCCGTGGCGCCGGTCACCTGTTCCAGGAGCTGGGCGAGGAGCAGGTAGTTGGTGTTGGAGTACACCCCCGGAGTACCGCCGGGGGAGCCGAACGCGGGTGCCGTGACCCCCATCGCGATCAGCTCGACGGGATCGAATCGCGTGAACCGGTGGTCGTCCAGGCTCTGGGGCCCGGTGTCCGCGATGGAGGGGTACGCCTTGAGTGAGGGGTAGGCGTACGGGAGGTACTCGGCGAGGCCGCTGGTGTGGTTGAGCAGCATCCGGACCGTGATGGCTTGGCCGCGTCCGCCGGGAACCAGCGCCGGAAGGTATCGGCCGATCGGAGTGTCGAGCCCGATCCGGCCCGCCTCGACCTGCTGCAGCACCGCGGCGGCGGTGAAGGTCTTGGTGATGCTGCCGACCCGGTGCCGCATGCCGGCGGTGACGGGGCGGCCGGTGGTGACATCGGCGACCCCGGCCGCGCCGCGCCAGACCTGGTCGCCGTCCCGTACCTCGGCGAACAGGCCCGGCACGCCGGCGCGGTGGACGTTCTCGACGGCCGCTTCGAGCGCAGCGGGATCCAGTGGGTTGTTCACGTCATGCGTCCTTTCGGCTTCCCCGGGCCGAGCTCCGCTCAGGTCGCCCGACCCCGGACAACAGGGCACGAGTGGTCTGCCGGCCCGACTCGTCGAGGCGCGCGGCAGGTCCATGTCCTCATTATGCACGCGGTGCGTGCAACACCAAGTGCATAAGCAAGTGCATAGGCTAGGCTGAAACGTGGCGAGAGGAGTGGGATGGCAGGCCGAAGGCGTTGGTCGACCGAAGAGATCCTGGACGTGGCCGCCGAGCTGCTGTGCACGAGCGACCCGGACTCGTTCAGCGTGCGCAAGCTGGCCGCGGCCCTCGGGACCGATTCCTCCAGCCTCTACCGGCACTTCCGCAGCAAGACCGAACTGCTGCGCGCGGTCGCCGACCGGATTCTCCTGACCGCCATGGACGGCTACCGCGCGGAGGGCGACTGGCGGCAGCGCATCACGGCCCTGGCGTTCCAGGTGAGGGACGCCTTCGGCCGGCAGCCCCAGCTCGCCGCGGTCTGGGGGCGGTACGCGTCGAGCGGCGCCGGTTCCCGGCTGGTCATGGAGGAGGCGCTGCAGGCGCTGCGCGCGTCGGGACTGCCCGACGAACAGATCCCGGCCCGCTACCACCGGATCGCGGTCCTCGTCTCCGCGCTGATCGCATCCGAGGCGGGGGTCGGCACGGTGAGCCCCGAAGAGCGCGAACAGGGCCTGGAGCTGTTCCGCGTGGCGGTGCTCGGCGCCGACCCCGAGCGCTTCCCGGCCCTGGCCCACTTCGCCCGTGACATCCGCCCGCTCGGGACGGACCGCCGCGCCGCGTTCGAGGAGATCCTCACCGCCCAGCTCGACCGGATCGAAGCCGCGGTCCGTTCGAGCCGCCCGCTCGGTCCGGAAGAACCGGCCGACGACTGAACCGCCGCGGGCGCGACGGGTGCCCCCTGGCGGTTCGACGGCATGATGGCCCGTATGCACATCCGTATCGACGCCGACGACCTGCCCGGCCTCACCTGCCCGGCCCCCGAAGGCCGCGGCACCGTCGCGGCGTACGACAACATCCACGTGGCGGTGCAACGCCGTGACCGTCCGGCCGAACTGCTCGATCCCCAGCCCGGCGACGGCGCCCTCGCGACCTGGACTCTCCCCTGCACGGCCGCGCCCTCGCCGGCGGGGATCGAACTGAAGGGCCCCTACGTGCAGGACCGCCTGGGGCACCGGTTCATCTATCTGTCGTGGGGCACGGTCGACGAGGCGGGTGTCTTCAGCATGTTCCGTCGCGCCAAACTCATGCTCGACGCCGTCCCCGCGGATGTGCTCGACGCCGCCGCGCGCGAAGGTCTCCTCGTCGGGCGGCTGGGGCTGACCGACGCGCTCGGAAACCCGCGGTGCGCCCGCGTCGTGCCGCCGGACATCGAGTGGACGGCCGAATCCGCCCCGTAATCCCTGCGCGTACCCGAGGCGGTGGCGGGCCGACGGGCCCGGCGGCACCCTCCGAGTTAGAACCTATAACGAAAGCTCTTGACGCTCACGCCCGTGCGTTATAGCTTCTAACTAAAGCGATAGTAGATAACTCGCGCGGAGTGCAGTGGAGGTCGTCATGAACGCCGAAGGGCTCGTCGAGGTCGTCCTGCCGGGCAAGGTGGAGCCGGAAGGGCTGGAGATCCGGCACGGCGCCGTGCCGGTCGCGGGCCCCGGTCAGGTCGTCGTCCGGATGGAGGCGACCGGCGTCTCCTTCGCCGAACAGCAGATGCGCCGCGGGCGGTACTACGACCAGCCGCCGTTCCCCTTCGTTCCCGGCTACGACCTGGTCGGCACGGTTCTCACCACCGGCCACGGGGTCGACCCGGGCCTGACCGGCACCCGGGTCGCCGCGCTGGTCAAGGTCGGCGGCTGGGCCAGTCATGTGCGCGTGGAGGCGGCCGACGTCGTACCGGTGCCCGACGGCGTCGGGGCGGCGGAGGCGGAGACCGTGGTCGTCAACGGCGTCACGGCCTGGCAGATGCTGCACCGCAAGGCACGGATCGGCGCGGGCCGGACCGTTCTCGTGCACGGCGCCAACGGCGGCGTCGGTTCGGTCCTGGTCCAGCTCGCGCACGCCGCCGGCGCCAAGGTGATCGGTACCGCCTCGGCACGTCACCACGACTCCCTGCGCGAACAGGGCGTCATCCCCGTCGACTACCGCACCGAGGACGTCGCGGCGCGCGTACGCGAACTCGCGCCCGGCGGGGTCGACGCCGTGTTCGACCACGTCGGAGGCCGCAGCGCCGTCGACTCGTGGCACCTGCTGGCTCCCGGCGGCACGCTCGTCTCCTACGGCAGCGCCTCCACCCGGGACGACACGGGGTCCAAGCAGTGGCCCGTGCTCAAGCTGCTCGGCCGTGTCTGGCTGTGGAACGCCCTGCCCAACGGCCGCCACGCGTACTTCTTCAACATCTGGGCCGGGCGGGCCCTGTCCCGGACCCGGTTCCGGGCCCGGCTGCACGCCGACCTCACCCAGGTCTTCGGCGCCCTCCAGCGCGGTGACGTCACCGCGCGGATCGCCGCCCAGCTGCCGCTGAGCGAGGCTGCCGAGGCGCTGCGACTGGCCGAGTCCGGCACCGTCGCCGGAAAGGTCGTCCTCAATCCGTAGGCCGGGACCCCCGCCCGGTGCCGCGGCGGCTGTCGGACAGGCTTCAGGGCCGCTCCTCGACGACCATCTCGCCCAGGAGGGACCAGTCGTCCTGGGGGACCTTCATGTTCACGATGCGCGGTGTCGTGGTCAGGTGACCAGGCAGGGCCTGCTGGGCGGCCTTGAAGTGCGCGGACTGGACGTGGGACGCCCCGGCCTCGTCGTCCCGGAAGGCCTCGACCAGGACGTACTCCGTCGGATCGTCGAGGCTCCGGGACCAGTCGAACCACAGGCAGCCGGGCTCGGCGCGGGTGGCCGCCGTGAAGTCGGCCGTGATCTCCGGCCACTTCTCCGCGTCCTCGGGGCGGACGCTGAACTTGACGGTGATGAAGATCATGAGGGCTCCTCGGATCGGTGTCGAGCCATTCTGCGCCGCCCCCGGCAGGTGAACACCAGGGGCCTGTAGGCCGATCGGGGGAACCTCCCCGCGCCGAGGCGCGGCGCGCCCGGACGGACCGTCATGTGGCGGCCCGCTCCCCGGTTCCTCCGGGGGCGTCGGCTTCGGGCCGTTCGTCGGTGAGTTCGGGCTCCAGGCCTTCGCCGACGTCGGCGGGGGGCCTGCCCGTGTCGGCCCGCCAGGCCTCGAACGCCCAGGCGGTGAGGGCGACGACGGTCAGACCGAGCAGCCAGCCGCCCAGCACATCGCTGAACCAGTGAACGCCCAGCGCGACGCGGGTGAAGCCGACGCCGAGGACCGAGAGCACGGCGGCGCCCCAGCACAGAGCGCGCAGGGAGCGCGGCACCATGGGCAGCAGAACCAGCAGCAGCACGGCGAACGAGGTGGTGGCGGTCATCGCGTGGCCCGACGGGAAGGAGAACCCGGGCGCCCGCGCCACCGGATCCTCCAGCGACGGACGTGCCCGCTCGACGACCGTCTTCACCAGGAGCCCGATGAACCCGCCGGCCACCGCTGTCACCGCGGCCCACGCGGCCAGGCGCCAGGCCCGGCGGTACACCAGCCAGACGGTCAGCAGCGCGACAGCCGTGCGCAAGGTGACCGGATCCCAGACGCGGTCGGAGAGGAAACGCAGCGTGCTCGTCCAGGCGGGATGCTCCAGGGCGATCTCGTGCAGCCGGCGGGCGGCGCCCGCGTCGAGCCGGCGCAGGGGTTGCCACCGGCCCTCGATCAGGACGAGGAGCAGGCCGAACGGCACCGCCGTGATCGCGGCCATCGCGGCCGAGCCGAGCAGCCGGGCGCCGAACCGTCGGTCGGCCGCCCGGCGGCGGTCCCTCAGGTTCCGGACCGTCGCGCGCGCCGCCATTCAGACTCCCGGATCGGGTCGGACCGGACCGGGACGCCGTGCGCGTGAGGCCTCCAGCTGGGCGGCGAAGGACAGTCCGAGGAACAGGGCGATCGAGGTCAGATAGGCCCACAGCAGCAGCGACATGAAGGCGCTGAGAGGGCCGTAGACCGTGTCGAAGGTGCCGCTGACCCCGAGATAGAGGCTCAACAGCCAGGTCAGCGTCGTCCACAGCACGAGGTACACGGCCGCCCCGAAGGCCAGCCAGGTGTAGCCGGGTTGGCGACGGCGGGGCGAGCGGCGGAAGATCGCGCTGGCCGAGATGAGGGCGAGGAGCAGGCCGAAGGGCCAACGCAGCATGTCCCAGGCTGTCTTGGCGCCCCCGTCGACGTGGTAGACCGTCACGACGGCGGACGCCAGGTCGCCGCCGGCCACCATCAGGACGAAACCGAGGCCGAGCGGGATGCCCGCGCTCAGGGACATGACCAGGCCGCGCAGGTACTTCCGGTGGAACACGCGGTCGCGCTCGTTGCCGTAGATCCGGTTGGCACCGCGCTCGATCTGGCACATCGCGGTGGTCACGTTGACCAGGGAGAAGGCCAGCCCGAACCACAGGGCGACCTGCGCCCCGTCGCCCGCCGTGTGCCGGCTGCGGCGCAGCGCGTCGTCGACGACGTCGGCGCTCGGGCCCGCGGCGATCCTGCGGATCGTCAGTTCGGCGACTCTGCCGATGTTCTCGGTGTGCAGCGCCGAGGACAGGCCCACGAACGCGATGGCGAGCGGGATCAGGGCCAGTACCGTCTGGAGGGCGAGCGCACGGGAATGGCTGAACCCGTCGGCGTAGCGGAACCGGATGAACGCGTCGCGCAGCAGGGGCCAGCCGCCGTACCGGCGCAGCGACGCCAGGGCCTCGTCGGCCGAGAGCTCGTCGCCGGACATGGCACGGGTCTCCGGGACCTTCGTCGCGGTACCCATCACTTCTCCTGGGAAGGCAGCAGGACGGTCAGGGCGCCGGGCCGGACCTCGGCGGTGAGGCGCCGGCCGGGGTCCACCGGATCCCCGTCGAGCTCCCTGGACTGCGGCGCGTCGAAGGTGAGTTCGGCCCGCCGGAAGGTGAAGAACTCCACGGGGAGCCCGTGACGGTCGTCGCCCTCGGCCGTGAGGGTGCTCGCGGCGGACGGCCGCCGGGGTGCGGCGCGTCCGCGCAGCAGTGTCCGGACGGCCCGCAGCCAGCCGCCGGGTCCGCGCGGGTCGAGGACCAGGAGGTCGAGCAGCCCGTCGTCGGGACGGGCGGCGGGCAGCAGGGTGACCCCGCCCTGGACGGTTCCCACGTTGGCGACGAGCACCATGCGGGCCGTGCGGCGGAAGGCGGGGGACCCGTCCAGCCGGATCGTCACCCGCATACGGGGCGTGCGCAGCGTTCCGAACCCGGCCAGCGCGTAGGCGGGCCAGCCGAGGGCGGCCTTGGCGCGAGGATCGGTGTGCTCCATCATCGCGGCGTCGAGCCCGGCCCCGGCCATGGCGGCGAACCGGGTGGCGGGCAGGCCGTCGCCCTCGATGCTTCCGAGGTCGAGCCGGCGCGGACCGCCGCTCAGCGCGGCTTCGAGCGCGGCGACCGGGGAGAGCGGCAGACCGAGATTGCGGGCCAGCAGATTGCCGGTGCCGCAGGGGACGACGGCCAGGGGAACACCGCTGCCGGCCAGGGCGTCGGCGACCGCGCGGACCGTTCCGTCCCCACCGCAGACCACGACGAGCGTCGCGCCCTCGCGGACCGCGCGGGCGCTCTGTCCGGCCCCGGGATCGTCCGCGGTGGTCTCCAGGAACACGGGTTCGCGGTGGCCGTGCCGTTCGAGGGTCCGCCGCAGTTCGTGGCGCTCGGACTCGTCGGTCACCGTGGGGTTGAGGATCACGGCGGTCGTACCGGGGGGACGCTCGGCGACGGTCCGTGCGGAGCGTGCGCCGGACGGCACGGCGGTCACGGACGGGCCGACGAGCAGGGCGCGCCCCACGATCAGCAGGGACAGCCCGCCGTTGACGAGGCCGCCCAGGACGTCTGTGGGGTGGTGCATGCCCCGGTAGAGCCTGGCGGCGCCCACGAGCAGCGGCAGGAGCAGCAGCAGCCCGGCCACGACCCTGCGCCACGGCCCGCGGACCCGGGACAGTGCGAGAACCGCCAGACCCGCGTAGAGCGCGGTCGCCGCCCCGGTGTGCCCGGAGGTGTAACTCGACGTGGGCGGCGAGGCGTCGAGGCGGTCCACGTCCGGCCGGTTGCGGTCCACCGACTCGGTGATGGCCAGGAAGACCAGCGACTGGAGCGAGACGGCGACGGCGAGGAAGACCGCCTGACGCCACATCGGGAGGCGGGGTATCAGGAGCAGCCCCAGGCAGGCCAGAAGCGTGAGGGCGACGACCGTGAGGGTGTTGCCGGCCTCCGAGGCGATGGAGGACAGCGTGGTGAGGGTGCCCGTGCGGGCCTGTTCGAGGCGCTCGTTGACCGTGTCCTCGGCCGTCAGCGGCCACAGTCCGCGGGCGGGACCGGTGATCAGCAGTCCGAGGCCCACCATCGACGCGGCCTGGCCCGCGGTCAGTGCGGCGATGCGGGCGCTGGTCCGGCCGGTGCCCCGGGGCAGTGCGAACGAGCGGGTGGAGCCCACGGCTTCGGTGCGGCCGCCGGTCACTTCGGCGGCTCCGTCCGGTACGGCGGTCGGCATCGGGGACTCCCAGGGGCAGCGCGCTGCGGCCGGTTGCCGCCCGGGACGCGCTTCCTCCCGGGTCCACGGCCGTCTGCCCCCGATGGCCCCGGACAGGCCTGTCACGGCGTGGATCGGGACGAAAGCCCCCGGTCCTCGCGGTCGTCCCGTCCCGGGCGGAGCGACCGCGTCACGCCGGGAACGGCTCCGTCCCGGGACGGAGCGACCACGCGGTCGCTCCGTCCCGGGGCGGTCGTCTCCGGGCGGACGGTGCCCGGCGGCCGTACGGGGACCGGTCAGCGGGCCCCGGCGCTCGGCTCAGCCGTGGTACGAGATGTAGCCGTTGCCGTCACGGTCGTTGGCCGACTTGGTGTACGAGTGGACGTCGGCACGGGCGCCGGACGACTTGTACAGGTAGATGCTGTCCTTGTCGTTGTTCCAGATGAAGTTGCAGTTCTGGCGGTAGACGACGTTGCCGGCGTCCGAGGCCGTGCCGTGGCCGCCGCGGAGCTTGATGTAGTCCCCGGGCTCCAGGTAGTGGTTCGCCGTGAAGGTGAACTTGTTGCCCGTCGCGTCCTTGACGACGTAACCCTTCAGGTTGACGGTCGTGCCGGCCGAGTAGTTCTTGATCGTCAGGTACTCGTTCTTGCTGTTGCCGCTGGAGCAGCTGTTGGAGTCCCGGCCGGGCGCGTCGTACTGGACGCCCTTGATCTTCAGCGCGGACGAGTACTCCGTGGCCTGGGCCGGAGCCGTGGCGATGGCGGCGAGCGTGCCGGCAGCGGCGGCGGTGACGGCCAGGGCATTGCGGATACGCATGAGGAATCCCCCCTCAGTGGTGCGGATGGAGCTCCAGGAGCATACCGATGATGTGATCAACAGATGACGGAGATGTGTGGGACTCGTAAGCGTCCGCCGGCTTCGGACTCGCTGTGACTTCGCCCACCTCCTCTTGTCCCGACAAGAAAGGCATACCTAAGTTCTCTCCCATGGCCCCACAGAACCCCTCGCTCCCCAGCGACCCCGCCTCCGGGCCGGTCGAGTTCTCCATCGACCTCACCGCCCAGGAGGTCCAGCGGCAGGCCCAGGTCCTGGCCGCACTCGGTCCCGACTGGGACCCCCTGGAGGTGATGCGCCAGGAGGAGGCCGCGTACGCGCTTCTGTACTCCGGTCTCGACGAGCGGCAGCAGCGCGTGTACGACGACCTCGTCGCGGCCGGCGTGCTTCCCCGGCGCGGAGACGGCCGTGCTGCCGCTTGACCCGCAGGCGGACATCGGGCGGCGCGCCTGGGTGACCTGCCCGAACTGCGCCGACAGCCGCGGATGCGCCTCCTGCGAGCAGCGGCGGTCGTGTTCCGACCACTGGCGCTACCTGCTCTCCACCACCGGAAGCCTGCTCCACCTCCAGTGCCCCTCGTGCACCCATGTCTGGGCCCACGAGACCGGATTCGGCGCCACCCGCTCCTGGTGGAGCCGCGTCACGGGCGGCCGCCCCGGACGCTGACCCGGCGGGCCGGCATCGCGGGCGCGGGATGCGCCCACCCCTGATGACCCGCACGTCACGGCGGGGTTATCCTCAAGGGCCCCAGGCGGGTCGAACTCGTCCGACGCGCCGCTGTGGGAAGATCGCAACCCCGCACGACAGCAGTCCGGGCCCGCGCACGCCATCGCTCGAAGATTCGAGGACGCTCGCGGCCCACCGGTGAATGACGGACCGGCCCGCGCGGGTAAAGAAACTCCATGCGCATCTGCGCGAACATCCCACTGCCGAAGGACTGCCGGTCTTGGACCTCCCATACTCAGAATCTCCTGCCGCGCGACGTCCGGGACGCACGTGGACCGTCCGCATCTCCGGCCACAGCGACCGCACCGCGTCGGTCACCTGCTCCTCTCCCTGCGCCATGCCGCCGCGGTCCCGTGACCTCGCCGCGCTGCGCCGCTTCGCCGAGGCCCACATCGGGGCCCACGCCCGCGCGGCCACCGTGCACGCGGACGCCGCCTGCGCCTGCCGGCAGACGCAGTGCGCCTCCCACGAGGGCAGCCAGGTGCACTGCATGGGCAGCGTGCTGCTGGTGCTGCGCCATGATCCGGCCATTGCCCAGGTGTGGAACCTGATGGAAGTCTGCGCCGCCTGCGCCCCGTTGATGACGCACACCCGCGTCCTGGGCCGCGCGGTGCCGCACACCCGGACACCGTCCACGCCCTCCGCGCCGACGGCCGCCGCCGGTGCCCCCGCGGCCGCTCCCGTGGTCCCCGGCGGATTCAGCGCCCCGAGCGGCCCCGGTTTCAACAGCGCGGACGCACCCCCTGCACCGTCACGTCGCCGTACCGGCGGACACGGCCGCCCCCAGCCCCGGCAGGGCCGACGGGACCAGGGCAGGTCTCGCGGCTGACCACCCGGCCGGCCCGCACCGGGCCGACCCGCGGTCCCACCGCCACCGGGCCGGCCCCGCGCACAGGTCGTACCGGAGGGGGCGCAAGACCCAGGTCGGGACATTTTCGTGAACGGCACCTGTTCGGTTGAGAGTTCACCATCGACTGAAAGGTGTTGCATGACTTTGCGCAATTCTTGCAGGCGTTGCAAGGTGGCACGCAGCACGGCTCCACGGCCGCCGCTCTCGCCGACCCGAAGGACGCCTCCATGTTCACCACCAGCCGCCTCATCCATCCGCGCGGGCTCAGGACGGCTCTGGGACTGTCCGTCGCGATCGCGGGCCTGATGGGTGCCGCCGAGGCGCCCGCCGCCGCGCGAGACGCCGGTCAGGGGGTCCTCGCGGGCGATGCCGTCGACGCGACACCCGTTCCGGACTGCGTCCACTACTACAGCGACTGGCGCTACACGACCGTCGTCAACGACTGCGACACCACCGTGGACGTCACCGTCCAGTACACCGACGGCCAGGGCGCCCCGTGCCGCACCCTGCTTCCCCGGGCGATCGCCACCTTCGCCGGCTACGGCCCCCAGCTCAACTACGTCACCGGTCTGAGCGCCTGCACACCGTCGAGCGTGTGAAGTCGCCGTCACGCCGCCGGGCGGATGCCCGGCCTCGTCACGGGCAGTGGTACGTGAGCTTCGTCGACACCGTGCGGCGCACCGGCGACAGCAGGTGCAGCTCGGCGCGTGCCGCGTAGCTGCCGTCGCCCTGGAACGTCCACAACAAGTGCAGTGTCGCCCGCTTCTGGTGACGCGTCAGATCCTCGTGCAGGACGTCCGAGGAGGTGCCGTCGCTGCGGACCCAGCGGTAGGTGAGTTCGCCGGGACTGCCGTTGGTGGTGACAACGCCCGTGATGTCGGCGG
The DNA here is from genome assembly GCF_036063235.1 of Streptomyces sp. NBC_00386. Classification (NCBI taxonomy): domain Bacteria; kingdom Bacillati; phylum Actinomycetota; class Actinomycetes; order Kitasatosporales; family Streptomycetaceae; genus Streptomyces; species Streptomyces sp. NBC_00386. The sequence goes on along the minus strand of NZ_CP107950.1, from coordinate 1,023,989 downwards.
TCTCGTCGCATCCGGGCGAGGGCGATCCGGCGCCGACCGCGACGCTTTCCACCCCGAGGGACGGCGCGGAGCGATGCCACAGGAGAAGGGCGGCGACGGCCAGCAGCACCACGGCCGGCAGCGCGTGCCGGCGCCAGGTCCGGCGGCGAACCGGCACGGCCGCGGGAGTCACGGCGACCCGGCGCATGGTGTCGGCGTTCACGCCGGGGCCGAAACGCAGCAGGGTGCCCTCGACCCGGTCGGGCGCGACGGCCCCGGCCTCGGCGTCCGACAGCGCGACGGTGGGCGAACTCCCGGTGAGGGCAAGCGTGTCGGAGGAGTCCGGCCGCTGGATCCAGTGGCTGCCCAGCACGGTCGCGCTGTAGTCGTCGTCGGGGGAGTGGGCGCCCGGGGCGCCGGAGTCGTCGTTCATCGCAGGGAGCACCGCCGGGTCAGGAGTTGTTGCCAGGCGCCGCCGTCGGCGGAGGCCGGCTGGGTGCCGGCCCGGACGCCCCAGTAGCAGCCCGCTCCCTGGAACGTGTGGTCGAGGGCGATGGTGTACTGGGTCGAACCGCTGCGCCGGTACGTCTCCGCCGCCCCGTCCTGGGTTCCGGCCTGCCCGCTGACCTCACCCGTGAACCACGCGACCGTGAGGGTGACCGGCCCGGTGCCGTCAGTGGTGACGGTCGCCGTCGCCGCCGCGGTCGCCGTGCCCGTCTGCCGGAACTCGCCGAAGGTGACGGACTTGACGTTGACGGTGAGGGTGGGCGACGGGGACGTCGTGGTGGGCTCGGACGTCGTCGTGGGCGGTGGCGTCGGAGGCGCCACGGTGGCCGACGCGGACGCCGAACCGGACGCCGAGGCCGACGCCGACGGCTGCGCGGTGGCGTCCGTGGCCGAACCGGAGGGCGAGGGCGGAGCCGACGCGGACGGCGAGGAGGACGGCGTCGGGGAGCCGGGGTCCGCCGTCGCCGTGGGGCCGCTGTCACCGGTCGGCTGCGCGCTGGTGGTGGCCAGTGCCTCCGCGGCCCTTCGGGGGGTGCCGAAGTCCGGGGCGTGCCGGTCGACGCCGTACGTCAGCAGGAGGGCCGCGACGAGCGCGGCCCCGGACACGAGCAGCGCGCGGAGACTCGGCTGCCAGGCCCGGAGCCAGTCCGGTGCACTGCCGAGGACCGTGCGCGCCGCGTCCGTGGCGTGGCGCGGCACGGAGGGGGCGGAGGGGATCAGCAGAAGGCACAGGGCCGCGAGCGCCGCGAGTCGCCGGCGGCCGCGCTCCTCCCAGTCCGGGCCGTACGCGCCGCCGGCAGTGGCCTCGAGTTCCGCGACGAAGTCCTCGGCGTGGGCGGGCCGTTGGCCGGGAGCCTTGGCGAGGCCGCGCTGGACGAGGGAGCGGACAGGCTCGGGGACCTCGTCGGCGGGGATGGGCCCGTCCACGTGCTGGAGGGCGAGTTCGGCCAGGTTCTGGCCCGTGTAGGGCTTGCGGCCGGTCAGGCACTCGAAGAACGTCGCGGTCGCGGCGTACACGTCGGCGGCGGGTGAGGCGGGGGCGCCGGTCCACTGCTCGGGAGCCATGTACGACGGCGTGCCCGCGATGCCGGCCGTGGTGCCGTCGGTGGCGGCGATCCCGAAGTCGACGAGCTTCGACGTGCCGTCGGTGCGGACGAGGACGTTCTCCGGCTTGTAGTCACGGTGGACGACGCCGATGCGGTGGGCGTCGGCGAGGCCGAGCAGCGAGCCCTTGAGGAGGACGAGGGCGGCTTCCGGATCGAGGGGAGCCTGCCGACCGAGCAGGGCCCGCAGGCACACCCCGTCCACCAGTTCCATGACGATGGCCGCGCCCTCGGGCCCCTCCACGTACTCGTAGAGGCCGGCCACATGGTCGCTGCGCAGCCCGCCGAGCAGCCGCGCCTCCGCCCGGAACTCCTGCACGAAGCCCGGACGGGTGCGCAGCGACTCGCTGAGGTACTTGACCGCGACCGGATGGCCGGTCTCCTCGTGCACGGCCAGCGCGACGCGTCCGCTCGCCCCCGAACCGAGCTCGCGGGACTCGGTGTAGCCCGGTACCGCCCAACCGCTCATGACCCATGCCTCCCCGGGACGTGGGACCCGTGAGGCATTCCGGTGCCCCCGCGCTCCAGTCGTGTGCTGTGAGACACGATCGGGGCCGCTTCGGTTGCAGGCGGCGGGGAACGGATCGCCGGGTGTCCGTCACCCCAGTTCGGCGAGGTCCTCGGCGGTCAGTTCGAGTGCTCCGGCGGCGATGTTCTCCTCCAGGTGTGCCAGGGAGCCGGTGCCGGGGATGAGGAGGATGTTGGGCGACCGGGCCAGCAGCCAGGCCAGGGCCACCTGGGGTGTGGTCGCCCGGTGGCGGGCGGCCACGGCCTCCAGGTGCTCGGCGGTGACCGGCTGGAAGCCGCCGACCGGGAAGAAGGGGACGTAGGCGACGCCGGCCTCCGCACAGGCGTCGACCAGGGGATCGTCACCGCGCTGGGACAGGTTGTAGAGGTTCTGGACACAGGAGATCGGCGCGATCTTGCGGGCCTCGGCGAACTGGTCGGCCGAGATGTTGGAAACGCCCAGATGCCGGATCAGGCCCTCGTCCCGCAGCGCCAGCAGCGCTTCCAGCGGCTCGGTCAGGGAGGCCCCGCCGGCTTCGCCGACATCACCCATCCGGAGGTTCACCACGTCCATCCGGTCCAGGCCGAGTGAGCTGAGGTTCGCCTCGACACCACGGCGCAGATTGCCGGCGGTCAGGCCCGTCTTCCGGTCCGCGGGCAGGGTGATGTCGGCGCCCTCCACCAGGGCGCCCACCTTGGTCACGATCACCAGGTCGTCCGGATAGGGGTGCAGTGCCTCCCGGATCAGCTCGTTCGCCGACACCCCGTCACGTGCGTAGTAGTACGAGGTGTCGATGTGGTTCACCCCGAGCTCCACGGCGCGGCGCAGAATGCCCAGTGAGGTGTCCCGGTCCGGCCGCTCGCCCTGCGGCCAGCCGGTCAGCTTCATCGCGCCGTAGCCGATGCGCGCGACGCCCAAGTCGCCGCCGAGTTCCCATCGTTCAGTCGTCACGACCTCCACCCTAGTGTCCCGACAGGCGACGTTCGCCCCGTCGCGACGCCCGGCACGCTCCCCCGAGCTCTCGGCTTCGCTCAAGCAGGGGCCCCCATGACGCCGCTCCTTGACGGGCAAACGTTGCCTGCCGGGCACTGGATCCTGTCGTCCGGCCTGCCGCGTACGGCCCGCATCCGCACGGCGCGTGACACTCCGATGCGCGCCCTGTGCGAGGCGTTCCCGTGAGTCGGTCGAGGACAAGCCGGGGCATACACGAGACGCTGCCCCTGAGCACCGTCCGGACCCGACAACCGAGTCGCCCCCGTTTCCCGGCCCGCACCGCCGCGGCCCCGCACCAAGGAGTCACCCGTGACCGAGTCACCTTCGACCTCGGCAGCCGACGACGCGTACCGCTTCGAGGACCTGCGCGCGCTGTTCATCAACTGCACCCTCAAGCCGGCACCCCAGCTGAGCCACACCGAAGGTCTGGTCGACAAGAGCAGCGCGATCATGGAGGCGCAGGGAGTCACGACCGAGGTCGTACGCGCCGTCGACCACGACATCGCTCCGGGTGTCTACCCGGACATGACCGAACACGGATTCGCTACGGACGACTGGCCCGCCATTCAGGAGCGGGTGATGGCCGCCGACATCCTCGTCCTCGCCGGGCCGATCTGGCTCGGTGACAACAGCTCGGTCACCAAGCAGGTCGTCGAGCGGCTGTACAGCGGCTCGGGACTGCTCAACTCCGCGGGTCAGTACGCCTACTACGGGCGTGTCGGCGGCTGTCTGATCACCGGCAACGAGGACGGTGTGAAGCACTGCGCGATGAACCTCCTCTACAGCCTCCAGCACCTCGGCTACACCATCCCGCCGCAGGCCGACGCCGGCTGGATCGGGCCGGCGGGACCCGGCCCCTCGTATCTCGACCCGGGTTCGGGCGGTCCCGAGAACGACTTCACCAATCGCAACACCACCTTCATGACCTGGAACCTGATGCACATGGCGGCCCTGCTGAAGCGGTCCGGCGGCATCCCCGCCCACGGCAACCAGCGTTCGCGATGGGACGCGGGCTGCCGCCCGGACGCCCCGAATCCCGACTACCGCTGAGGCAGGTACTGCGGGCGGATGGTCCTGTGCCGGACACCGGCGGCGTCGACGGTTGTCCGGCACGGGAACGGGAAACGCGGGCCGTCGGTGCGGCCGGCCGGTCGGCTGGTCGGCCGAGCGCCGGACTCAGGGCGCGGGCCAGTTGCGCAGCAGGGTGTCGAGGGCGTCCAGGACGCGTGCCCAGCTTTCCCCCGAGTCGGGGGCGCTGTGGCTGAAGCCTCCACTCGCCTCCAGGCTCACATAGCCGTGGAACACACTGCCCAGCATCCGGACCGCGTGAGTCTCGTCCGGTTCCGTGAGGTCGTAGCCCCGCAGGATCGCCCGCATCATCCGCGCGTGTCTGACGCCCGCGCTCGCCGCCGCGGTCTCGGGGTCGAGTCTGAGCTGTGCGGCGGCGTAGCGGCCGGGGTGTTCCCTGGCGTAGTCGCGGTAGACGTTCGCGAAGGCGGTCAGCGCGTCCCGGCCGGCCCGGCCCGCCAGCGCGGCGGCACCCCTCTCGGCGAGTTCGTCCAGGGCGAGCAGGGCGATGCGGGTCCTGAGGTCCTGTGAGTTCCTCACGTGCGAGTACAGGCTCGCCACCTTGACGTCGAACCGTCTGGCCAGTGCCGAGACGGTCACCTGATCGAAGCCGACCTCGTCGGCCAGCTCCGCCCCCGCCCGTGTGAGGCGTTCGGCGTTCAGTCCCGCGCGGCCCATGTCCCTACCTCTCCCTCGGCGTAACCGATTATGCATTTGCCTAAAGCTTTTAGGCAAATTACCGTGAGTCTTATGAAGTCGTTGACCGAGCAAGAGATCCGTACCGCGTTCGTGAACTGCAGCAAGGGTGAGGCGAAGCGCCTCTCCGTCCCGCGCGACCTGGCGGAGCGGCCCTGGGACGACCTGGACTACCTCGGCTGGCGGGATCCCCAGGCGCCTGACCGCGCCTACGTCGTGGCCGAGTCGGGTGACGGTCTGAAGGGCCTCGTGCTGCGCTGCCCCGGCGCGACGGTGGGGCAGTTGCGGCGCAGCATGTGCTCGATGTGTGTGACCACCCACACCGGAGGCGTCTCCCTGATGGTCGCGCCCAAGGCGGGGAAGGCCGGGCAGCAGGGCAACTCGGTCGGTGCCTACATCTGCAGCGACCTCGCCTGTTCGCTGTATGTGCGGGGCAAGCGGGACGCGGGCGCCGGCGGGCGGATGCGCGAGTCGCTGACGCTGGAGGAGAAGATCCAGCGGACCGTGGCGAACCTCGCGGCGTTCATCGCCAAGGTGACGGCCTGACCCGTGCATCGGACGGCGGCGGGCCGCGGCGCGAACGCCGCGGCCGCGGCACCGGACTTCACCGGCTCCCGCGGGACCTCGTCAGGTCCTCGCGGCGGCGGGGACCGCCTTCGGGAGAGGGCGCATCAAGGGGTGTGGTGCGTGGTCGCGCGGGACACACGCCGAGGGTCCTCGCGAGCGCCCGACCGTTCGCCCGCAGGGCCCGGGAGGCCGTGTGGACGCGCAAGTCCCGCACGGCGAACCGGGGTCGATCCGTTCAGGCGCTTTCCGTCTTCGCCTCTGCCTTGGCCTTCGTCTCCGCCTTCGCCGGCTGTTCCGTGCCGGGCGACGGCTCTTCGGCGTCGACGGCCGTGTAGAACACGGAAGTGCCCTGCTTGGCGCGGTGTGCATGGCTCTTGGCCACGAGGTTCTCGAGCGTGGTCCGGACGACATTGGTCTGGATGCGACGCTCGGGGTGGGTCTGGCCCAGCGCCGTGGAGACCTCGGCGGCGGAGCGCGGTTCCCGCTGCTCGGTGAGATAGCGGCGGATGAGTTCGATGAGGGTGGGCTGTGCCGAGGCGGTCTCGGCCGCGGGCTTCCTGGCCGTGGACGTCCGCGCCGTCGTGGCCTTCGCGCTGTCGGCCTTCCTGGTCCGGCGCTTGCCCTCGGCGGACTTGCCGGGAGTCTTCTGACGGGGCACCGAGGTCGCCGCCGTCGGCTCGGGGCCGGTCTCGACGGGCGCGGTCGTGGCCCCCAGCGCCTGATGCAGGTTGGTCAGGACGGCGTGGTCGTGGCGCAGAGCGTTCAACTGCTCCTGAAGTGCCTCCATTTCCCCACCGATGCGCTCCTGCTCTTTGGTGTTGCGCTCCAGGTCGGCGACAACCTGGGCCGTGTACTGCGATGTCAGTTCGGTGGGAGTCTTGGTGTCGGGCACGATGGGACCTCTCTTCGATGCGCGGTCGCACATGAACACACCGGGAAGGTGCCGTGGGGCAGGGCGTGTTGGTGTCGACCGGGCTGCATGGCTGGGCGACCGCACGTGGTGCGTATGCCCCGGCTTACAGATAGTACGGACAGTGTTGGCCCGTTGTTCCTTTCGCGTGCGGGTTCGCCCCAAAGGGGAGTTCGGGTCGTTCCACGGGACCGACTCCCTCCGTGCCGTCCGGGCTCCGTTCCGAGCACATGGGTGCCCTGCCCGAACTCCTCGGCGGGGCAGGCGTGGAGGGCCGCCGCGATGTGCCGAAGCGATCGGTGACGGTGCCGACTGTACGCATGTCCCGTGGGTACACGACCCGTACGGGGGGCACGGACGACACCGGCGGAAGCGAGGTCGCGTCATGGCGGTCAAGGCGATGGGCTGGGCGCACTCGTTCCCGGTCTCCGGAGGGGTGAGCGCCGGACGACGCTGGACCCGTGGGCACCTGGAGTCCCTGGCGTGGACGGCGGAGGAGCCCGAGACGGTGGACGCCGTCGTGCTGACGGTGTCCGAGCTGCTCACCAACGCCCACATCCACGCCCGGAGCGACGCGCATCTCGTGCTCACCTGGGACGGCGACTGCCTGCACGTGAGTGTCCACGACGAGGACTCCACACCGCCGATCCAGCGTGACCCGGAGCCGGGAGCGCTGTCCGGCCGCGGGGTGGGCATCGTGCGGATGCTCGCCGACGAGTGGGACATGAAGTGCCAGCGGCACGGGAAGACGGTCACGGCGTGTTTCCGGCCGTCCGGCGCCCGGCAGCGCGGGGACGGCGGCTGAGGCCCGCTCCCTCCCCGCCGCCACCCCGCACTGCGTACGGCGAGTCCGCCCGAGTCCGCCCGAGTCCGCCCGGACGGCCACGCCCGCCGGGCGTGGCCCCGGCCCGCCGCCTATCGTGAACGGGTGAGTGGCTCCAGCGTTCCGCCCGAGCGCGGGGATGGCGCATACCGGCCGGAACACCAGCGGACCGACTACGCGGGCGCCATCTACGGCTCCATCCTGGCCGCCTCCGTGGTGGCCACGGCCGGAACGACGGGGGAGTACCCGCGGCTCGAGGCCGTCGTGCTGCTGGTGGTCACCGGCCTGGTGTTCTGGGCGACCCATGTATACGCGCAGATCGCCGGGGAACGCATCGTCGGCCAGCGCTGGTCGCTGCGCCAGATCCGCCGGATCGGCACGCACGAGTGGTCCATCGTCGAGGCGGCCACCCTTCCCGCCGCCGCCGTGGCCCTCAGCGCAGTCTTCGGGACGAGCGTGGGCACGGGCCTGTGGATCGCCCTGGGCATCGCCGTGGCCCAGCAGATCATGTGGGCGTGCCTCGGAGCCGTCCGCGCCGGCGCCTCCCGCGGGCTGGTCGTCGCCGAGGGCTTCGTCAACCTGGCCCTCGGCCTGGTCATCGTCGCCGCCAAGGTCGTCCTGCACTGAGCACGCGCGAAAACCCCCGAATACCCATGAACACTCATGAACACCCCTGAACGCGGACGACTCGTTAGCCTGGAGCGGAGGGGGAGGCTCGGGTGACGGCCCAGAGGAGGCCGGTATGGCCAGCACGGCGGACATGAACTCCGGGGTCGGAGCCGACGGCGGGACCCATGGCGCGCCCGGTGGCCCGTACGGCACGGGCACCCCCCGTTACCTGCCGATCGCCGACCACGGCCTGATCGGCGACCTGCGCAGCGCGGCGCTGGTCGGCACCGACGGCACCATCGACTGGTACTGCTGCGAACGCTTCGACGCGCCCAGCGTCTTCGCCTCGATCCTGGACGCCGACCGGGGCGGCCGCTTCGAGCTCGCCGCGGACGTTCCGGCACGGACGAAGCAGTTCTACTTCCCCGACACGAATGTGCTGATCACCCGGTTCTTCGCGGACGACGGGGTCGGGGAGATCCAGGACTTCATGCCGGTCGTCGACGACTCGCGCGAGGCCGGCCGGCACCGCCTGATCCGCCGTGTGGTGTGCGTTCGGGGCACCCTGCCCTTTCGCGCGCGCGTCGCCCCCCGTTTCGCCTACGGGACGGTCCCGCACACCGTGCACGTCGACTCCGGTCAGGCCGTCTTCACCACACCCGCGCTCAAGCTGGCCCTGACGTCCACGGTGCCGGTCGAGGTTGCGGGGCAGGACGTGTGGTCGCTGTTCAAGCTGCGCGAGGGCGAGTCCGCGGTCTTCGCCCTCGACCGGATCACCGACGAGGTGGCTCCGCGGTTCTGCGCCGTGACGGAGGCCGAGCGGGACTTCAAGGCCACCGTGCGCTACTGGCGGCACTGGCTGTCGCAGTCCCGCTACCGGGGCAGGTGGCGGGAGATGGTGCACCGGTCCGCCCTCACACTGAAACTGCTCACGTACGCCCCCACCGGCGCCATCATCGCCGCGCCGACCACCAGCCTGCCCGAGCGGATCGGCGGTGAGCGCAACTGGGACTACCGCTATGTGTGGATCCGCGACGCCGCGTTCTGTGTGTACGCGCTGCTGCGCCTGGGCTTCACCGACGAGGCCGAGGCCTTCATGGGTTTCCTGTCCGAGCACGTCCAGACCGGTATACCGGAGGACATCGGCCCGGACGGCCCGCTGCAGATCATGTACGGCATCGACGGGCGCCGTGACCTGCCCGAACGCGAGCTGACCCACCTCGAGGGCTATCGCGGATCCGCGCCCGTACGCGTCGGCAACGGCGCCGTCGGCCAGCTCCAGCTCGACATCTACGGCGCCCTCGTCGACTGCCTCTACCTCTACGACAAGTGGGGGCAGCCCCTCTCCAGCGCGCACTGGGACAACATCCGCGGGTTGGTCGACTGGGTGTGCGAGTACTGGGACCAGCCCGACGAGGGAGTGTGGGAGACCCGCGGAGGCCGTAAGCCCTTCCTCTACTCCCGCGTCATGTGCTGGGTGGCCATCGAACGTGCCATGCGGCTGGCCCGGCACCGTGGCCTGCCCGCCGACGTGCTGCGCTGGGGCGAAGCCCGCGACACGATCTACCAGCGGATCATGAGCAAGGGCTGGTCCACCCGACGCAACGCCTTCACCCAGTGCGAGAACAGCGACATCCTCGACGCGTCGCTGCTGATGATGCCGCTCGGGAAGTTCATCTCCCCCACCGACCCCAAATGGCTCGCCACCCTCGACGCCCTGGGCGAGGACCTGGTCTCCGACTCCCTGGTCTACCGATACGACCCGCAGACGAGCCCCGACGGTCTCCAGGGCGAGGAAGGCACCTTCTCGATCTGCTCGTTCTGGTACGTGGAGGCACTCACCAGAGCGGGCCGACTCGACGAGGCCCGGCTCGCCTTCGAGAAGATGCTCACCTACGCCAACCACCTCGGCCTCTACGCGGAGGAGATCGGTCACACCGGCGAACAGAGCGGCAACTTCCCCCAGGCCTTCACCCACCTCGCCCTCATCAGCGCCGCCTTCAACCTCGACCGCAGGCTCGGCTGATCCCGCGGGAGGGTCGCGGAGAGCGGGCCCGTGCGGGGGCGGTGCGCTCAGGGCGCGGTGAAGAGGCCGGGGAAGCGGGGCGCGAGCCAGGGCTTGCGGCCACGGACGAGGATGCGGCCGCGGAGAAGGGGGCTCACCTGCCCCTGGCGGCCGAGTGCCATCAGGAGGAAGGTGACCGGCTCGATGGAGATGGTGCAGTCCGGTCCCGCCGGTGGCCGCTCGTCGACGGTCACCACACCGTCGGCCAGTGTCACGCCGAACGCGCCGCCGCCCCACAGCCGTATGGCGTAGCGGGCGTTCATCCCGGCGGTGTTGCGCGGTTCGGCCACCCGCGGCATCGCCGTGAGCAGGAACGGCAGGGTCAGCTCCACCCGGGCCCGGTCGAGCATGTGCGGCCGTCCCAGCGCGCGGGCGAGGTCGTAGCCGTGGCCGAGCATGTGCGTGAGCAGGTACGCCCCGAGCTCCGCCGGACTCATCGGGCCCAGCGGAGTGACCACGGGTCCCTCCAGGACGCCTTCGTCCAGTGACGCGGCACAGGCGTCGGCGTGTTCGACGATCATCGCGGCGAGGGGTTCGGCCCGCCGCTCCCCGAACTCCGCCAGCGACCGTTCGTTGGCCCCGGCGAGGCTCTGCGGGGTGCCGTCCCCGTAGGGGCGCGCGTGTCCCGCCGCGAGCTGGGCCATCAGCTCGTTGGCCAGAGCCAGATGTGCGGCCGCCTCGCCGACACTCCACGTGGCCCCGGGGATCCGGCGTTCCATGTCGGCGTCGGCCCGCAGCAGCGCGGCGATGTCCTCGGCGGTCTCGTGCAGCGCCGCACCCAGTCCCTCGGGCAGCTGCCTCCGCACGTCCTGCCCAGCCACTGAGTCCACGTCCTTGCCTTTCCTGCCGGCCTCGCCTCACCCGGGGCTGCGGGCAGACCCTGGGGAGGTGAGGCAGTAACGGTCACCGGGCGTACAGAAGACCAGGCATCGGCGGCAGCGACAAGACCCTGAACAGGGAGAACGCATTTCTGAGGCGGGCCGTCGGCGGAAAAACGGTCATTTACGCCATGGTGCCGGTCCGAACGGCTGAAAGAGCATATAGAGCCCACCCTGACCGTCGACCGGACCGGAACGGCCCGGTGCCCGCCCCCCAGCTCTGGCGCGCTCTCGGTCACGCGGACGGCGAGACTTCCGAAGCTGTGATCCATGTCGCGACGATCGACCTCATATGCCGCAGACCCACCCGCGAATCCACCCCCGACCGGCGCGACACCTGGACCGTGAACCCGGAACATACGGGCTCCCCTACGGCGCTGCCTGCGCGCATGAGCACGCCTGCTTCACCGGACCGGGCTCACACGGTTGACGGCGGTTTGAGCCCGAGGTGAAAGCGCAGCAGGCGCACCTGGTCCGGGCCGAGTGCGTCTTCGGCGTCGTACAGGTGTCTGGTGAGCGCGTCGGCGGTACGGCCCTGCGGCATCGAGTACGTGGTGGCGGCCTCGCGGGTGAGCCAGGCGGCGATGTCGCTGCGGGCGAGGTCTTGCATCGAAGGGTCGGCGACGAGTTCGAGGTCGATGAGCAGCCGAGTCCAGGTGTCCCCTTCGTGCAGCAACCGGTAGGCGGCCGTGCGTATGTGATGGGGGTTGTTCGCGGTGAGCAGTTCCCGCAGACGCGCCAGGTCGAGGCGGGACGCCCAGGGGCGCAGCGCGATGGTGACCTGCCGGGTGACCACGCCGGACGGGTCGGTGAGCATGGCGGAGAGGGTGTCCGGGTCGGCCGCGCCCAGGCGGCGCAGCGCGCGCACGGCCGCTGCCCGGCCGCGGGGCCGCGGGTGATCGAGCCAGCAGGGGATGAGGCCGGCGTCGTCAGCGGTCCCGGTCTCGCCGAGGCCGGCGATGGCTCCCGGCTCGGGGAGCGAAGCCGTGACGAGGCGCCGGTACTGCTCCGCCGGGTCGGATCCGGCGCGGCGCAGCGCGGTCTGAGCGACCGCCCGCACGGTCGGGCTGAGGTCGGCGAGCGCGGCGACGGCGGGGGCGGTGTCGCCTTCTCGGGCCAGTAGCTGGACCGCCTCCGCGCGGACCACCGCGGTACCGCTGGACAGCAGGGGACGGACGAGGTCGAAGGTTTTGGCCGCGGCCGCGGTCTTCACCGCGGCTTCGGCGCACCGGACCCGGGTCGGCAGGTCGTCGTCGTGTTCGGCGGCGTGGAGCATCTGCGTCAGGTCGAGCCGGCCGGCGGCGAGCGCGGTCAGGTGTGCGGTGCGGCGGGTGCGCCGGTCGGGGACGGCAAGGGCGGCGGTCAGCAACTCGACCGGACCTTCCCGGAACGCGGTTTCGATGCGGCCGGCCAGCCAGCGGCCTTCACGCCGTTCCCCCAGGGCCAGGGCGAGCGCCGCGACCAGCATCGCGGTGGAGGGCTCGGCGAGGCGGTGTTCGAGCGCAGGCCGGGCACGGTCACGGACCTGCGGAACCCAGTCGCAGGCCCGCAGCGTCAGCGCGGGCACCGCCAGGGTGTCGTGGAGTTCGGCCAGTCGGGCAACGGCGGCCTCACGGACATGGCCGTCGGGGTGGAACGCGGCGAGCGTGAGTCCCAGCGGGGAGTACTCGCCCCGCGACAGGCGCTGCACCGCGACCGCCGACCAGCGCGGAGCCCGCCACCACACACGGCGTGCCACCACATCGAGCATGAGCCACACACGGGGGTGCGCCCGCAGCAGGAGCTGTCCGGTTTCGGCAACCAGTCCGGGGTCACCGTTGCGGTCGACGGCGAGCAGCAGAGCGGCCAGTTCGTCGGCGTTGCGGTGATGCCGGGACTCGACGGCGGCCGTGGCGTCGCGGAGTTGCTGTGCGGTCGGCCGGACGGGCAGGCGGTCGTCGCGCAGGTGCGCCGGGACGCGGCGAACGTCGGCCCGGGTGCGAAGCCGCAGCAGCAGTTTCCGTACAAGGCCGCGGGTCACGGCGTTCCCCTTCCGGTTCGGCGGGCCGGCCGCTCGCGCTGCCGGAACCTGAGGATCCTCCTCGATCCACGGGCTGCGCGAGCGATTTCCGGGCGGCGGCGACACCGGGGCTTCCGAGGGGGCCGGTCTTCGTTGGCCCGATGCCGCCTGTCGGCCGTCGCTGCTTCGACGCGCTCACGGGACAGCCGCGCTCAGACGGCCGGCGGGCACCGGCAAGGCCGGGTTCGACGATGACGCTGTTCCGGGCACGGCGGTCGGCCCGGGCGGTTTCATCCCCGGCGCCGACGAGGCTGACCTGGAGAAGCAGCTGTGAAGAAGGTGGCGAACGGGCTCTCCTGGACGTGTCGTGCCCGGGTCCCCACGAGGGAGAGGCATACGGGGGAGAGGCGTACCTGTCGCGTCAGCCGCACGAGGGGCGGCTCCTGGTGCGCTGCCAGAGGAGTTTCACATGTTCCGTGGCGATGGAGTGCGCGCGGCTGACGGTCACCGTGACCCGTCCTCCGGTCCGGCCAGGAAGGCCGAAGGCGTAGAGGCGTCACGGGCCGCTTACCTCTCGGGTAATCGACTCCTGTGGGCGCGGCTGCCAGGGTCGGTGAGAACGGAGCCCGAACGGCCGGAGGATGCCATGACCGCGTACGCCATAGCCCACCTGCGGGAAGCCGCACCGCACCCCGAGATCGCCGAGTACATCGAGCGGATCGGCGCGACCTTCGGACCGTACGGCGGCCGCTTCCTCGTGCACGCCACGCGGCACGAGGTGGTGGAGGGAGGCTGGCCCGGCCATGTCGTCGTGATCGGCTTCCCCGGCATGACCGAGGCGCGTGCCTGGTGGGAGTCACCCGCGTACCGGGACATCGCTCCGCTGCGCTCGCGGCACATCGAAGGGGACATCATCCTGGTCCCGGGCGTGCCCGAGGGCTACGACCCGACGGCCACCGCGAAGGCGATGAGGGAGGCACTGCGTTCCGGCCCCGGGGTCACGTGATGAGGGGACGGAGCCGCCCGGATCCCGGGTGACGCCGTCCCCTCAGAGGTACGGTCCTGCGGCGGGCCGAGGGCCGGCGGAGCCGGACGGGGCGCCCGTGGGGGTGCCCCGTCAGAAGCCCGTCAGGAGCCGGTCAAGTGGTCAGCAGGCGCCCTCGTCCTGCCACGGACCCCACTCGGCGCCGGTCGGCGCCTCGTTCTGGGTCCACCACTTGGCCTTCCAGTTGTGGTTGTTGTACGAAGCCTCGTTGCCGGCGGTGTAGACCGTGGCCGAGTTCCAGGCCGTCTTGCAGGCGCTGCTCGGCGGCGTGGGCGTGGGCGTCGGGGTCGGGGTGGGCGTCGGGGTGGGGGTACCGGTGGGCGGGGTCGCACCGGCGAACTTCACCGAGTACTTCGCGAAGTCCCAGGAGTTCTGGGCCACGCTGGAGCAAGTGCCCGACGTACGGCCGCCGTTGTCGGCGGGGGAGCACTGACGGTCGCGGTTGAGGGACCAGAAGGTGAAGCGGTCCATCTTGTGGCTCGTGGCGAAGTCCAGCACCGTCTGGAAGTCGGCCTGGGAGAAGTACTCGCCGGTGTCACTGCGCCCGTTCATGCCGGAGAAGCCCTCATGGGCGTAGGCGGTCGCCTGGTCCCAGCCGAAGGTCGACTGGAGGATCGTGTTGAAGTTGGCGAGCGCGCCGGTCTGGGACGCGGCGCCGTTGAAGCCGCCGTCGAACGGCATGATGGAGAAGTTGTTCGGGGTGAAGCCCTGCGCCTTCGCCTCCAGCAGCATCTGCTTGCCGAACCAGCCCGTTCCGTCCGCCGTGCCGGCCGTGGTGACGGACACGTACAGGCCCGGGTTGTTCTGCTGAAGGATCTTGGCGGCACCGATCTCGTTCTTGATGGCCGCCGTGTTCTCGTACTCCGGCTCCTCGAGGTCGAAGTCGACCGCGTGCAGGCCGTACTTGGTGATGACCTGCTGGTACGCGGCAGCGGTGGAGGCCGCGTCCGAGCAGGTCTGCCCGAGCTTGGTGCCGCCGTAGCCGCCGATCGAGATGGAGACGTCGCCGCCCTTGGCGCGGATGGTGTTGATGACCGACTGCACGGCCGTGTCCGAGGACACCGCTGCCGTTCCGCCCCAAGTGGGCGAGCAGCCGCCGCCGTTGGGGGCGAGGACGAAAGCGAGCTGGAACGCCTTGAGACCGGTCGTGTCCATGATGGCGGCCGCGTCCGGCGGATCGTTGTCCAGCGGCATCAGGTAAGGGGCGGCGGCGTACCAGCGGTTGCTGAGCGCGGTGGTCGCGCCCGAGGCGTTGCCCGCGACGAGCGCGGTCGTGCCGACCGCGGCCAGGCTCACGGCGGCAGCCGCGCCCAGACATGCGCGAAGACGTCTCACTGTGCCTCCAGAGGGGTGGGGGAGTCCCCAGCTTCCGGGCTCTGTCGCGATCACGTCAATATGTTGGACTAGACCAAATGGGTCTTTGGACTAGACCAGATGAAATCTTTACCCGGCCGCCGTTCCCGCGCGCCTCGCGTGGGGCTCGCGGACCGTTCGCCCGCGGCCCGCGGCTCCAACCGGTGGGTCCTGACGGGTCGTTGCCGGCGTCAGTACGGCAGGCCCTCGGATGCCGCCCGGAGTGCGGCGTGCATGCACGCGGCGAGGTCCTCCTCCGAGGCCTGCGCCTCGTCGGCGAAACGTACGGCGAAGTCCTCCGCCGCCGCGCGCAGCGCGCCGTTGACGGTGGCCGCGTGCACCTTGACCCGCAGATCGTCGGTGCTCCCGCCGGAACGCCGGGCGAGGACTTCGGTGAGCACGGGCAGCGCGTCGTCGTGGGCCTGGAGCCAGACGGCGCGCAGCGCCGGCTCGGTGGGGGTCATGCGGATCAGGTCGAGCACCGCGGGGTCGGCGGACGGCAGTGTCCCGTGACGGCAGGAACGGATGAGGAAGTCCAGCAGGCCGGTCTCCGGCGGCCAGTGCCGCAGTTGATCCGTCGCCGCGTCGAGTCCCGCCGTCAGTAACGGGCGTACGCAGCTCTCCTTGGTCGGGAAGTGGCGCCACAGCGTGCGGGTCGAGACGCCCACCGCCTCCGCGATCTGGTCCCCCGTGGTGCTCGTGACGCCCTGGGAGACGAACAGGCGCACGGCCTCGCGGGCTATGTCCAGACGGAGGGCCTCCTTGCGCCGTTCGCCCAGTGACGGCCGCGCGGCCGCCGCGGCCTGCGTGGTCCGGTCTGCGGGTGCCGCTTCGCGCACCGTCGCCCCACCATCCCTGTCTGTCCGACCGGAGGCAGCATAGCGAGCCGTTCGGAAATGGCGCACGCAGACATCTTGTCACTGAGTGACATCCGCTCCTACTCTCCTGATGTGACTCGGGAGTAACTAGCGGGCGCCGAACGGGACTTCGACGTCCGCCGCTGCCGGGAACCGATACAGGAACAGGACGGCACGGGACAGCGGGACACAGTACGGAACGGCGGAGCCGCAGCCACGAGCCCCCGGGCTCCGCCGAACACGACCCCCGAGCCCTGCCGCCTCACCCGCACGTCGGACGACGTGCGGGTGGACACCGCACCACGCGCCGCCCGGCCGACGGCGCGTCGACGGTGTCCTCGTCCTGTCCACCTCCGCGATGCGGCCGGGCGGGGTCCCGTCCTGCCCGAACTCCGCATCCCGGCACCGCTCTTCCCCCCTCACCGACCCGTGACCGTCACCGAATTCCCGCGGTGGCGGCCCCCGGCCGGCCCCCAGCCACACCCGGCGTCACGCCATTGACGCCGTCGGCCGCCCGCACGACCCCCACGTTTTGACGAAGCAGGGAGTGAGCCGCATGGAACGACCCCACAGCACCCATCAGCCGCGTCCGGTGTCCGGCCGGCGTCCGGAACGGGATCTGCCCTCCACGCGCCCCGGGCCCGTCGCACGGAACCGCGGCCGCCTCCTCGCCACCGCACTCGCGGTACTCGCCTGTCTGAGCGTCCAGGCGCTCCCCGCGACGGCGGCCGGCACCGGCGACGTGGTGTCCCGTGGCGTGACCATCCCCGCGTTCTACACGCCGCCTGCGAACCTCCCCGCGGCCAACGGCGCCCTGATCCGCAGCGAACCCCTCCCCCTCGCCCTCAGCCTGCCCGGCCTCGACGGTCCGCTCCCCGGCACCGCGACCCGCCTGATGTACAAGTCGACCGACTCCAACGGGCGGCCCGTCGCCGTGACCGGCGCCTACATCGAGCCCTCGGCCCGCTGGAAGGGCGACGGCCCGCGCCCCCTGGTGGCCGTGGCCCCCGGCACCATGGGCCAGGGCGACCAGTGCGCGGCCTCCATGGGGCTCGAACACCCGATCAGCCTGAACGACGAGACGGTTTCGGTCGGGTACGAGGACCTCTCGATCTACCGGCTCCTGGCCTCCGGCGTGGCGGTGGTCGTCACCGACTACGTCGGGCTGGGCGCGACCGACCGGCTCCACACGTACGTCGACCGCCTCGACGGCGGCCACGCGCTGCTCGACGCCGTCCGCGCGGCCCGCGCGCTGGGCGGAACGTCGGTCACCTCCGCCTCACCCGTCGGCCTCTTCGGCTACAGCCAGGGCGGCGGTGCCAGCGCGTCGGCGGCCGAACTCCAGCCTTCCTACGCCCCGGACATCACCCTGGCCGGCACCTACGCCGGCGCACCGCCCGCCAACCTCACCGAGGTGATCAAGGGCATCGACGGCAGCGCCCTCGCCGGCGCCCTGGGCTGGTCCCTCAACGGCTTCCTCCAGTCCGACCCCGATCTCAAGGACTTCGCGGACGCCCACATCAATGCCGCCGGGAAGGCCGCGCTGAACGACCTCTCCACGATGTGTGTCGGCGACGCGATCCTCGGATACGCGTTCAAGAAGAGCACCTCCTGGACGACCGACGGCCACTCCGTCAGCGACCTCGTCGCGAGCACACCGGCCCTCCAGGCCACGCTCGCCGACCAGCGCATCGGCAATCTCAAGCCGACCAGTCCGGTACGTCTGGTCACCGGCGTCCAGGACGACATCGTTCCGCACGCCCAGGCACGTCAACTCGCCGTCGACTGGTGCCGCAAGGGCGCCGACATCACGTACGACGCCATCGTCCTGCCGAACCTCGGCGACGGACTGCTCCTCAACCATGTCGCACCCCTCCTCACCGACCAGGGCGACGCCATCTCCTGGCTGACCGACCGTCTCTCCGGCAGGCACGCCTCCTCCAACTGCTGGACGATGCCCCTCCAGCCCTGACCCGTCCCGTGCGGGCCCTGGCGCCGATCCCCGGCGCCGGGGCCCGCACGCGTGGGCGGCGGAAGAGAGCGTCACGCGCACCCTCCGTCTGGCCGGAATGCTCGAATCGGCGTCGCCGTAAGGGAGTTGAGAAGGAAGAACGCCGCCGACGCGAGGCAACCCCCCGGCCTCCTCCTCCGTCCTCGTGGGACGGGGGAGCCCTTCGGGACCGACGTGGCGACGGGGGCGCATGCCGACCAGGAGGAGAAGAATCTTGTTCCGTGTCCGGCGAATAGGAGTCGTCGCTGCGGTGTTGCTCGCAGCGGTCGCGGGATCGCCAGGATCGACCCAGGCACAGCACAACACCACCGGCTCCGCGCGGTCCGTGGGATCGGCCTCGGCCGAGGACGCCGACGGCGGACTTCCCACCGGGTGGAGCCTCACCGGAGGGGGAGGGGCGCGACAGTTGGTCTGGCGCTCGGCCGAGCCGGTGCCCATCAGCGACTCGGGCGTCGCGTTCTATTCCGGGGACCGCTTACTCGGCCGTCCCGTCGGCGCGCCGGACGGCCGCTCCTTCCGGCTCGCGCTGGGTGCGGCACAGTTCGGGAAGCCGTCCGATCTCCAGGCACGGACCGGCGAACGGCGCCTGGACGCCGTGGGCGCCGGGCGGAACCGGCCCGTCGGGCCGAAGGAGCCCGGGGAACCGTCCGGGCTGTCGCCCCGGCCTTCGACCCGGCTGCCGGTGAACGCCGTCGACCCCGGCAGGCCGGGCTCCTACCGGACGGCCACCGGTGACTACAAGCTCCCCTCGGTCCGCCTGCCCGGCCTGGCCGAGCGCGTGGAGATGCGCGCCGTGGTGGTCGCGCCCACGAACGCCCCGGGACACCGGCCGCTGGCCCTGTTCCTGCACGGCCGCCACGCCACCTGCTACGGCCATGGCCACGACCCGAGTGGCGAATGGCCCTGCCCGGCGGGCAGCAGGCCCATTCCGAGCTACCGGGGTTACCTCGCCGACCAGAAGCTGCTGGCCTCGCAGGGATATGTGACCGTGTCCATCGCCGCCAACGGCATCAACGGACAGGACTACGCGGCGGAGGACGGCGGCGCGCAGGCCCGGTCGTCGCTGGTGCGGCAGCACTTGGCCCGTTGGGCGGGCTGGTCCGCGGACCCGGCCTCCGCGCCCCCGATCGTACGTCGCGCGGCTCCCGCGGACCTGTCACGTGTCCTGCTGGTCGGCCACTCGCGCGGCGGCGAGGGCGTGAACCGGGCAGCCATGGACAGCCTGTACGGCGCCCCGGCCGACCAGGACGGCTATCACGGGCCGGTGCGCTGGCACATCCGCGGCACCGTCCTCATCGGCCCCACGATCTTCGGGCAGAACCCGGCGCCCGACGTCCCCTCCGCGACGATCCTGCCCGGCTGCGACGGCGATGTGTCCGACCTCCAGGGCGAGATGTACGTGGACGCGACACGCGGAGTCAGCCACGGCGCCGCTCTGCACAGCGCCGTCTACATGGTCGGCGCCAACCACAACTTCTTCAACGCCGAGTGGACCCCGGGCCAGGCCCAGGCACCGGCGGAGGACGACTTCTGGAACGGGGAGCCCGACCGGGTGTGCTCGCCCGGCACCGCCACGAGGCTGACGGCACGTCAGCAGCAGACCGCCGGCGCGACATACATCGCAGCCGCCGCGCGGCTGTTCGTCGCCGGTGACGACCGTGCACGGCCGCTGCTCGACGGTTCGGGGCGGCGCGCGCCCTCCGCCGGTCCCGTCCGGGTTCTCACCCACGCGGTCGGCGGACGCCGGACTCCGGCGTTCCTGCCGGACGGACAGGTCTCCGTCGACGGCGGCAGGCTGTGCGAGGAGGTGACCGAGGCCGTGTCGGAGGCCTGCCTCGGTTCCGGCCGGAGCGGTGTCTCGCCGCACTTCGCCACCTGGGCGCCGTCGCAGGAGCCGGGCCGGCGTGCCGTGGCACTGCGATGGACGTCCGCCGGTCACGCGGTCCGGGTCGGTTCGGCGAGGCCGGTCTCGATCGCCGGCTCCCGGGATCTGGCGCTGCGTCTGATCGTTCCGCCGAACACCAGGGACGCCCGGTTCGACATCGGACTGACCGACACCTCCGGCCACCGGGCGACCCTGGGGCGGGTCCGTCTCGACGGTCTGCCCGGAACCGACCGGACCGCCTCCTTCTGGGGCCAGGAGGTCAGGCTGCCGCTGGCCGCCGCCCTCCGCGCGGGGGTCGATCCACACCGGGTGAAGTCCCTGGAGATCGTCCCGCGCACCGGCTCCGGGCAGGCGTGGCTCGTCGACTCGTGGGGATGGCGCGCCGGAACCCCCGCGGTCGGGGCCGCGGATTTGGTACGCGTCGACATCGGCCGGATGACCGTCGACGAGGGCGGCCCGGGCGTGCGGACCTACCACGTGCCGGTGAAGGTCACCGGTCAGGGGAAGGGCACGCTCCGGCTGTTCGTCGCCGATCCGGACACGGGCCGGACCACCTCGCGCGAGGTGACCGTAGGGCCCGGCCAGAGCCCCGAGGTGCCGGTCGAGGTCCGGGGCAACACGCGCTACGGCTACGACGTCTCCCACGACATCTTCGTGAAGGCGGTCCACGGCGCCGTGACCGGTGCCTACCGGGGTGGTGTGACCGCGCTGAACGACGATCCGGCGCCCACCGTCGAGGTGACCCCGGCCGCCGCCAGTGCCGTCGAGGGCGGGAGACTGACCTGGCGGATGTCCCTCTCCGCGGCGGCCGACGTGGAGATCGCGGCCGACGTCGTCATCCTGCCCGTCGCCTCGGGCGCCGAACTGTCCACCACCGACGTCGATCCCCAGTGGCTGCGGAACAACACCGGCGAGGCACCACTGCCGTCACGGCCCCTGTCCCGGCTGCGCGGACTCTCCCTGTACCCCGACGTTCCGCCCGGCCGGACGAGCACCGAGATCACCATTCCCGTCGTCGCGGACACGGCGACCGAGCCCGCGGAGACGGTACGGCTGCGGCTGCGGGTCTACGACGAGGAGAACGGTACGCGGTACGACGGGCCGGAGTTCACCGGCACGGTGCGTGACGCGGCGTAGCCCGCCGCCGGGCCAGCGCGCCGGCCGGATCCGGGCTCTCTGGACCCGGCTTCCGGCCGGGGCGCGGGACCCGCGCCCCGGCCGGAAGCCCCGGGACGCCTACTTCTCGTCGAAGACGAGGTCCTCCGGAGGGCGGTTGAGCCGTACGGTGTCGCCGTTCGTGACGTCCACGATCGTGTCGAAGCCGGTCCACTGTCCGGCGGACAGGACGAACAGCCGGTCCTCGCGCTGCTCCAGGTAGGGACGGAAGCCGTCCAGGGACGGGTCGCCGTCATTGAGCTGGAGGTAGTCCGCCAGCCGGCGGAAGAGCTTGGGCAGCAGCACCGCGGAGTCGGTCAGCGTGGCCGGGCCCTCCACCTTCGCTCCGCTCTGGGTCTGGTCGGACGGCCACAGCCCGAGACCGTCCTGGCGGGCCTGCCGCGCCGCCCCGGACAGCTCCCGCCGGAGGCCGACGAAGAGGTTGCGGTAGAACGTGGGGTAGGCCAGGCCTTCGGCGAGCTGATGATGGTTGGCGGTCTGCCGAAGGTGCTCGGCGGTGACGGTGACGAGCGCCCCACTGGCACCCGGGGCCTCGGTTCCGCGGCCCGCGAGAGCCACACAGCGCCCGTGGACGTCCGCGCTGCGCGTCAGGATGTAGCCGGGTACGGACTCGGGCGTACTGCGCCTGACGATTCCGTTCGCCCCGCGCTCCACCTCCTCGAATCCCAGCCAGTCGAGCAGCGCCTCCGCGGCCTGACCGGCGTACGGCGCGGGCTGATGGAGTTCGGGCCCGTGCGGCGGCCTGTAGTGGGTCTCCAGGGAGTCGATGCCGTCCAGCCGGAGCTGGGCCCCGCCGGCCAGATTGCGGCGCACCTTTCGTCCCCGCAGCAGGTCCCACTCCCCGGGATCGTCCGGGACGAAGCGAACCGAGTCGCCGTCGGGGCTGGCCCCGACGATTCTGTACGACCCCTTGATCAGCAGCATCGGCATGTCGGTTCCCCCATCACTCGCACGGCCCCTCCACGATGACCCGCACGGCGTCGCACGGCACCTCGGCGGAGCGCGATGGGTACCCGAAGTCATGCAATGAGCGGACCGTGGCACCGCGCTCGGCAGCACGCGGCGTACGACGCGCGCTGTTCTACCCGGTGCCACCGACCGCGCCGCTCGCCGGCAGGAGCGGGGCTATGCCGGAGAGGTCGCGGACGGTGACGCTGTTGCGGTCGCGGACGGACCGGCCGAAGGCGTACTGCGGCCACAGCCCGGCCGCGATCCGGCTGCCCCGCTCGCTCCACTCCCCGGCCGGTTCGCTGTTGCTCCGGTAGTAGTTGAGCGCGTAGCCGCCGGTGTGGACGCGCAGCAGTACGAAGCCACCCGGGTAGTCCTTCGCCGCGCCGACCTCCTGCAGGGTGACATGACCGGCCTGCGGAAGAACGGTGCGCTTGTTGCGGTGGGTGTGCCCCGAGTGGTGCAGGAAGACGCCGGGGGCCGAGGCGCAGGCCTCGAGAATGCTCCGGGCCTGGCGCCGGTCGAGCCGCTGCCCGCTCGTCACGGGGAACGGCGAGTGGGAAGGATGTCGTGTCCCGGTTCCGGGGGACCAGAAGGACACCTCGGCGTCGGCGCCCCGCCGCGGAGACCCGGCACGGGCGGGGCTCCGGGGCCTCAGAACTCCTCGTGTGTCGTGGGGTCGCCGCCGAGGCGCCGGTGCGGACGGTCGCCGACGGCCGTCATCTCGGCGGGAGTCAGCTCGAACCCGAAGACGTCGAGGTTCTCCCGCTGCCGCCCGGGGTCGGCGGACTTGGGGATGGGCACCGCTCCGAGCTGTGTGTGCCAGCGCAGCACGACCTGCCCGGGCGTCACACCGTGGGTCTCGGCGATCTTTCCGAGTACGGGGTCGTCCAGGAGGGCGGAGCCACGGCCCAGGGGACTCCAGCTCTCCGTGATGATGCCCCTGTCGTCATGGAAGGCGCGCAACTCGTCCTGGGGAAGCAAGGGATGGAGCTCGATCTGGTTCACCGAGGGCACCACTCCGGTCTCCGCCTCCAGCCGGCCGAGATGTTCGGCCGTGAAGTTCGAGACACCGATCGACCGCACCAGGCCCGCCGCGCGGAGCTCGATCATCGCCTTCCAGGAGTCCACGTACTTGTCGACGCGGGGCAGGGGCCAGTGGATGAGGTAGAGATCGACGTAGGAGAGTCCGAGACGGGCCCGTGACTCCTCGAAGGAGGCGAGCGTCTCCTTGTAACCGTGGTGCCGGCCCGGCAGTTTCGTGGTGACGACGATCTCCTCACGAGGGACGCCGGAGCGGGCGACGCCCCGTCCGGTGCCGGTCTCGTTGCGGTAGTTGGTCGCCGTGTCGACGAGCCGGTAGCCCATGCCGAGCGCGCGGCTCACCGCTTCCTCGGCCTGCGCGTCGTCCATCGGCCAGGTGCCGAGGCCGACAGCCGGGACCTTCGTACCGTCGTGGGCCGTGCGGCCCGGGATGCTGATCACGAGGAGCCCTTCCGAAGCTGCGAGAGGTACCCGCCCATGGTGCACGGCTGCCGCCGCCGCGGCGACGCGGGCACGCCGTCACCGGCAGGACCTCCGGCCCCGCTCGGCCGGGAGCCGGGGCCGAAGGCCGGCGCACCGCGCCACGCGTCCCGGACGACTCGCGGGTGCAACCGGCCCGCTCGGCGGACGAGCGGGCCGGTGCGGTCGGGTCAGGCCGTGTGCAGCCTGAGCCCGTAGCGGTTCAAGATCTCGTTCACGGGCTGGTACCAGGTCTCGCCTCCGCTGCTGCAGTTGCCCCAGCCGCCGGAGGTGACGCCCTGTGCCTGGTCGCCGCTGATGAACGAGCCGCCCGAGTCGCCGGGTTCGGCGCAGACACTCGTCTTGGTCATCTGGTGCACCGCGCCCTGGCTGTAGTTGACGGTCTCGTTCTTCGCGAGGACGGTGCCGCAGTGCCAGTGGGAGGTCGAGCCGGAGCGGCAGATCGACGCTCCGACGGGCGCCTCGCCCGAGCCGCGGACGAGCTGGTCGGACACGGTGCCCCAGCCGAGGACGACGGGTACCGTCCACCACCCGCTGCCCACGTTGACCCAGGCGTAGTCGTTGTCCGGGAACGAGGAGCCCTGGAAGTTGCCGATGTAGCTGCCGTCCCAGCCGCGGACGGAGGCGCCCGGCTGGGCGCAGTGTCCGGCGGTGACGAAGCCGCCGTACACGGAGAAGCCTATGGAGCAGCGGACGTTGCCGGTGTAGTAGGGGTCACCGCCCACCGTGCCGGCCGCGAACGTCCTCGGAGCCTTGTCCGTCTGCCGCACGACGACGGGGCCGGCCGCCCGGGCGCGGGCGACGAAGGACCGGACATCGTTGTCATCCTTGTGCGCGGACACCACGTCGACGACGACGGAGCCGGCCTGGGGGTCGACGTGCCAACTGCCCACGCCGGCCGGTGCGTGGAGCGCGTCGATGCGTGCCATGGTGGCGTCGAGCTGCCGTTGGCTGTGTTCGACGAGGGTGACGCGCGCGCCGGTCGCCTCCACGGCATCCCGGGACGCGGCTTCGGTGACGGCCACGACGAGCTTGCCGCTCTTCGCGTCGAACCAGGAGCCGCCGTAGGCGGCGCCGGCCACGCGCCGGGCGGTGGCCTCGACGCCGCGTGCGGCGGTTTCCTGGGCGAGTCGGGCGGTCGCCTGCCGCTCGGTGAGTCCGAGGTCGTGCTGCATGGCCGAGACGAGGGCCGAGGAGGCGGGTGCCCGGGATGTCGTGGTGGTGAGGGGGGCCTCGTCGGCCGCGGCCTGGGTGAGTCCGAGCGTCGCGGCGCTGACGAGCAGGCCGGCGGATAAGGCGATGCGCAGAACTGTGGTGCGTCTCATGGAGTTGCCTTTCGTCGATCCGATGGTCGGTGAGTGGGGCGAAGGGCAGGAGAGAGCGCTCTCAAAGTGCGTGAACGAGGGTAGTGGGAGGTCCTTACCAGGTCCATACCAATGCACGGACCGTTCGCCCGGGGCGGCCCGAAGTGCGGGGCTTCCGGTGCGTCCGACCGCCGGGACTTCTTCCTGAGTTGTCGCCGGCCTGCCCCTGGAGCGGTTCTCGGGGTCACTTTCCGTCAGTGTCCGGTGGCGCACCGAACGGTTCTCCGTGATCTTGAGGCCGAGGGTGAACAGCGTCTGATCACCGTCGTGTTGGCAGTAGGCTCAACCTGCTGCGGCGCCCCGATGATCACTCATGCTCGGTAGGGAATCGACCCGTGGCGATCGACGGAATCCCAACGGCGTGAGGATGAAGCACAAGTGCTGATAGCGGGGCGGTATCGGCTGCAGACCACTCTCGGGCGGGGCGCGATGGGGGAGGTGTGGCGGGCCCACGACGAGATGATCGGCCGGTCCGTGGCCGTGAAACTGCTTCTCTCCCAGGACGCCGACCCGACGGCCGCGGCCCGGTTCCGTCTGGAGGCCCAGACCGCGGGCCTGCTCAATCATCGCCATGTGGTGGGTGTTCTGGACTTCGGGGCCTATGAGAACCGGCTGTTCCTCGTGATGGAGCTGGTCGAGGGCGACAGTCTCGCCGGTGTCCTCACCGACGCCGGGAGACTTCCCGCCGGCCGGGTCGCGCGGATCGCGGCCGAGGCCGCCGCGGGGCTGGCCGCCGCGCATCAACAGGGCATCGTGCACCGGGACATCAAGCCGGGCAACCTGCTCCTGGACGCCGAGGGAAGCGTCAAGATCGGCGACTTCGGGATCGCCCGCTTCATGGACGATCCGGCGGGCGGTCTGACCGCGACCGGGCAGATCGTCGGCACCAGCCTGTACCTGGCCCCCGAACGGGCCCTGGGCAAGACCGCCGGGCCGCCCTCCGACATGTACTCGCTGGGCTGTGTCCTGTACCAACTCCTCACCGGACGGCCGCCGTTCCAGGCGGGCAGCCCTGTCGCGGTCCTCCACCACCATCTCGACACCGCCCCCACCCCGCCGCGCGAGCTCGGCGCCGATCTGCCGCCCGCCTTCGAGAACCATCTGCTCGGCCTGCTCGCGAAGCAGCCCGAGGACCGCCCCACCGCGATCGAGGCGGCCGCCTGGTACAGCTCGGGCTCCTGGCAGGGGCGTGCCGAGCCGCTCCCGGCGGTGATGCCGGAGCCGGGGCGCCACCGGCAGGCCGTCAGGGCCACGGGCCCCGCGACCACGTACGCTCTGCCGTCGGTGCTGAGGGACACCGCGGGCGGCGGGCACCGGTCGCGCCGACGCCCGCGCTCGGGGGTCGGCGAACTCCTCGCCGACCGGCGAAGAGTCGTGGGCGCGGCCGCCGGAGCCGTGGTCTTCCTGCTGGCGGTGCTCGTGGGCGTGGCGGTGTTCTCGCCCGACAGCAGCTCCGCGGAGACCCCGGAGCCGGGCTCGACCGGCGGGGTCAGTACCTCCGCCCCCGCCGCCACGGAACCGACCGGTCCGGCCGCCGGCTCCTGACAGGACCGGAGCCCGGCGAGGGTGCGGGGCGGGCGGTGCCCGGCGCGGGCACGCGGGCCTGACGGTGCCCGGTGAGGGTGTGCGGATGGGCCGCGACCCGGCGAGGGTGCATGGGCCGGACGGTGTCCGGGAGGGGGTCCGTGCAGGGCGTGACCCGGCCGGCCCAAGGATGCGGCGAATGAGATAACTCCCCTGTGTTTG
The DNA here is from genome assembly GCF_036063235.1 of Streptomyces sp. NBC_00386. Lineage (NCBI taxonomy): Bacteria > Bacillati > Actinomycetota > Actinomycetes > Kitasatosporales > Streptomycetaceae > Streptomyces > Streptomyces sp. NBC_00386. The sequence continues at coordinate 997,375 of NZ_CP107950.1, read as the reverse complement.
TGGGGAGTTCTTCGATCTGGCACATGTGAGACGTGGCGCTTTCGTGCCATCGGCCCGCTGTTCCCTCCGCAGGTCCGGGGCCGGTAGAAAGCGCTCCATGATCTCCCGCATACCTCCCAGCCGCAGCGGCCGAACGCCACTCGCGGCAGCGGTCGGCACCTTGGCCGTTCTGACGTCCCTGGCCTTGCCACCCCCTCTCGCGGTGGCTGACGACTCATCAGCGACCCTCGCCGCGAACCCCGTTGCGGCTTCAGGTTCCGGGCAGCACACCGTCACTCTCCTCACCGGTGACGTCGTACGCGTCACCGGCCTCTCCGGCGGCAAGCAGACCGCCGACGTGACCCGCCCGCCCGGCGCTCTCGGAGGCGTGCGCACCGAGACCGTCGGCGGCGACCTCTACGTCTACCCGGACGAGGTGCTGCCCTACCTGGCCGCGAACCGGCTGGACCGGCGGCTGTTCGACGTCACCGCCCTGATCGAGCAGGGCTACGACGACGCCCACAGCGACGGCATCCCGCTGATCCTGGGCTACGGCTCCAAGACGGCGCCGTCCGCCCAGGGCACGCCCAGCGGCGCCACCCGCGTGCGCAACCTGCCCGCGATCCACGCGACCTCCGTGCGCGCCGCCAAGAAGCAGACCCGGAAGCTGTGGCGGTCCGTCGCGCCCACGGCCTCCGCCACCGACGCCTCCGCGGAAGCCCTGAACGGATCGGCGGCGGCCGGTACTGCCAAGCTCCGCCAGGGGCTGTCCAAGATCTGGCTGGACGGCCGCGTCAAGGCCACCCTGAAGGACAGCACCGCGCAGATCGGCGCGCCCGCCGCCTGGGGCAAGGGCCTCGACGGCAAGGGCGTCAAGGTCGCCGTGCTGGACACCGGCGCCGACTCCCACCACCCCGACCTCGCCGACCGGATCTCCGGGTCGCAGAGCTTCGTCCCCGACGAGACCGCCGACGACGGCCACGGCCACGGCACCCACACCGCCTCCACCGTCGGCGGCAGCGGCGCCGCCTCGGACGGCGCCGAGAAGGGCGTGGCGCCCGGTGCCGACCTGCTGGTCGGCAAGGTGCTCTCCGACGCCGGCTACGGCCAGGACTCCTGGATCATCGCCGGCATGGAGTGGGCCGTCGACCAGGGCGCCAAGGTGATCAGCATGAGCCTCGGCTCCTCGGAGCCGTCCGACGGCACCGACCCGATGAGCCAGGCGGTGAACCGGCTCACCGACGAGAGCGGTGCCCTGTTCGTGATCGCGGCCGGCAACTCCGGCGGCGAGGCGAGCATGGGCAGTCCCGGAGTCGCCGACGAGGCCCTGACCGTCGCGGCCGTGGACTCCGCCGACAAGCGCGCGTCCTTCTCCTCCCAGGGCCCGCGCCTGAACGACTACGCCCTCAAGCCCGACATCTCCGCGCCCGGCGTCGCCGTCCTGGCCGCCAAGGCGGGCGGCAGCGCCGCGACCGGCTGGTACCAGTCGATGAGCGGCACCTCGATGGCGACGCCGCACGTCGCGGGCGCCGCCGCGATCCTCGCCCAGGAGCACCCGGACTGGAAGGCGCACCAGCTCAAGGACGCGCTGATGAGCACGTCCAAGGAGCTGTCCGCCTACACCGCCTACCAGGTGGGCTCGGGCCGCGCCGACCTCGGCGCCGCCACCGCCGCGACGGTCACCGCGACCGGCTCGGCCTATTTCGGCATCGACGCCTGGCCGCACGACGGCGCGAGCTCAGTCGACCGCACCGTCATCTACACCAACACCGGCGACTTTCCCGCGGAGCTGAACCTCGCGCTGAACGCCACCGTCGCCGGCGGCCCGTACGACACCGAGCCGACCGCCGACAAGGGCAAGCCCGCCCCCGACGGCATGTTCACCCTCTCCGCCGACACCGTGACCGTGCCCGCCCACGGCACCGCGACGGTCACCGCGACGGCCGCGCCGGGCCTGGGCGCCGACGGCCGCCGTTACCTCGGCCAGATCACCGCCGCGGACGCCTCCTCCGGCGCGACGCTCGCCCGTACCCAGCTGGGCCTGTACCGGGAGGACGCTCGCCACACCCTGCACGTCACCCTGAAGGACCGTTCCGGCAAGCCGACGGCGGGCTGGGTCGAGGTCCAGCGTTTCGGGGCCAACGAGGACCCGTACTCCCAGACCATCGACGACAGCGGCACGCTGGACCTGCGACTGCGCGAGGGCACCTACAGCCTGGTGACCTACCTGGACGTGCCCGGCAGCCACGGCCCGGACTCGGTCGGCATGGCGCTGATGGGCGACCCCGAGGTCGTCCTCGACCAGGACCGTGACGTGGCCCTCGACGCGAGCCGCACCCGCGAGGTCACCGCGGAGGTCCCGCGCAGGACCGAGGACCGGGTGCTGTCCATGAACTGGTACCGCGCCGACGGCTCGGACCTCAACCAGTACGGGCTGGGCATCCTGGAGGTGCAGTACCTGCTGGCCGCCAAGTACGACAGCATGTTCGTGCTGCCCACCCGCAAGGTGACCACCGGCAGCTTCGAGTACGAGACCCGCTGGCGCAAGGCGGTCCCGTTCCTCACCCTCACCCACGACGGCCGTGAGCTCCGGCCGATGGGCCAGGGCGGCTCCGCGCTGTACGACGGTCACAGGCGCCTGGACGTGGTGTACGCCGGGACCGGCACCGCCGCCGAGTACGCGAAGGTGAGCGCCAAGGGCAAGGTGGCGCTGGTGACCCGTTCGGACGCCATCTCCGCCGTCGACCGGGCACAGGCCGCGGCCGACGCCGGGGCCGGGCTGCTGATCGTCGTCAACGACCGGCCGGGCAAGCTGCTGGAGTACGTCGGCACCACGGGCAGCAACTACAGTGCCGTGCCGGTGTTCTCCCTCACCGCGCGCGACGGCGCGGCCCTGATCGCCGACGCCAAACGCGGCCGGGGACGGCTGGAGGCCGAGGGTGTGCCCAACTCCCCGTACGTGTACGACCTCTCCGACGCCCACCCGGGACAGATCCCGTCCACCGGGCTGACCTACCGGCCCCGTTCGTCCGATCTGGCCACCGTGGACATGCGCTTCCACGGCACCACCACCACGCCCAGCGGCGAGTACCGGTCGGGCTTCCGTCCGTACCGCAAGTACGGCTCCGGGTACCTGCAGCGCTTGGACATCCCCGGCACACGCACCGACTACGTCTCGACGCAGCCGGGCGCGCGGTGGGTGGAGAACCTGGCCACCGGGCCGGGAATGGCGCTCTCCTCGCAGAGCGTGCGGAACGCGTACAAGCCGGGATCGCGGCAGGTCCGTGACTTCTTCGGGGCGGTGACGCGGCCCGCCAACGGTGGCACCTACTGGTGGTCGCAGCGGCAGAAGGCCCAGATCGCGTTCAACGTCCAGCCCTGGGCCGACAGCAGTGCGGGACAGCACGCCGGCGTCATGCAGAGCGGTGACAAGAAGAGCCTGAAGGTCTATCAGGACGGCACTCTGATCAAGACCAGCGCCTCGCAGGCCGCCACGATCTACCCCGCGCCGACGACCCCGTCGGTCTACACCCTCGACCTCACCGCAGAGCGTGACGCGGACACCTACCGGCTGTCCACCCGCACCCACACGGTCTGGCAGGTGAAGTCCGACCCGGTCACCGACCCGACGAAGATCGAACACATGGCCGTGCTCCAGATGGACTACGGCGTCGCCACCGACCTCGCGAACGACGCCCGCGGCGGCCGTCAGACACTCACCCTGACGCCTCGCCACATCGAGGACGCGGTGGGCACCGGGAAGATCCAGGGCGCCACGCTGTCGGTTTCGTACGACGACGGCACCACGTGGAAGCCGGTCAAGGTCACCGGCAAGTCCGGTACCTGGACGGCCTGTTACGACGCCCCGCACTACGGCTACGTCTCGCTGAAGGCCGAGGGCTGGGACGACGCGGGCAACCGCATCACGCAGGAGGTGATCCGCGCCTACGGTCTGAAGTAGTCCGCGAACGGAGGCTGTCGGCCCGGACCACCGGTCGCCCCACCGGCGACCGAGCGGCGACAGCCTCCGTACGCATGAGGGATCGGAGCTGTGTTCCCACCGGAACGACAGCCTGTGTCCGCGCTCTCCGGGCAACCAATACGGGTGCCCGGCTGTCCTTTGGACGAGGATCCCGGAAGGGGGCGCCGATGGGGCTGGTGCGTGTACTGCTGCCGTTGCCGCGCGCGGCGGCCCGGCTCGGTCCTGGTGCGGGGCGGCGGCTGCTCGGCGCCGCGCTGACGCACTGCGTGGCCCCCGGCTGGGTGCTGCTGCGGCCGCCCCCGTCGTGGCGTCGGCTGGCCTGGGCCGAGGAGGCGACGGCCGTGTACCGGGCGCTGGCCGAGGGGAAAGGCGCCCGTCCGCGCGACCGTGACCTGCTGGCGCGCAGTCTTGTCTGGCACGCCTACACGCTGATGCTCGTCAACCGCTGCGAGCAGGCGTGCACGGCGCTGGACGCGTCCTCGGCCGTACCGGGCGCCCGGTGGTCGCCGGCGCAGCGGGCCCTGCACCTGCATCTCCGGGCACAGGCGCAGTTCGGCCTGGCGCGACCGGACGACGCGCTGGTCTCGGCGGGGGAGTGCGTGGCCGCCTACCGTCGCCTCGTCCTCACCCGACGGGACCGGACCCTTGGCACCCTGCCGGGCGCGTTGCGCACCTACGCCCTGGTGCTCGCTGCCCTGAACCGCACGGAGGAGTCCGTGGCCGCCTACGAGGAGTGCGCCGGGCTGTTGCGGGACATGTCGCTGCGCGAGGTGAGCCACGCGATCCTGGTGCGTGTACGCGTACTGTGCGAACTCACCGCGGGGCTGGTGACATTGGGCCGGCACGAGGAGGCGCTGTCCGTCGGCAGGGAGGCCCGGGACGCCGCCGACCCGATCATGCTGCGGGTCGCGCCCGAGGCCGTACGGCCGCTGCGGGTGAGGCTCTTCGTGGACCTGGCCCGTTGCCTGGCGGCCACCGGGGACCGGTCCGCCGCGCGCACGACCGCGGAGGAGTCCGTGACCGAAGCGCGGACCCTGGCGGACCGGGACCGGACGGCGGGTGAACCCCTGCTCATCCTGGCGCTGGACTGCCTTGCCGACCAACTCGGCGAACTCGGGCACCGGGCCGCGGAGTTGAACTGCCGACGGGAGGCGGTCGACCTGAGTGCCACGCTCGTCGGTGAACGGCCGGACACCCACGACTCTCTCCTCGCCGTCTGTCTCGAGCGGCTGGCCGACTGCCACACGGCGGCGGGCGACCGCGGTGAAGCGGTCCGGGCCGGTGAACGCGCCGTGGCCGCGTACCGGCGTGCGGCGGAGTTCGACCCGATGGCGCACGAGCCGCAACTCGCGCGTGTTCTGGAGGACTTGAGCCGACTGCGGTTGGACGACGGAGACCTCGACGGCGCGGTCGGGGCCGCACGGGAGACGGTCGCTCTCACGCGCCGTCTGGCCGAGTCGGACTGGTCGGCCCACCACGCCGTGACGGCCCGCCGTCTACGGGTGCTCGGCCGAGCCCTCCGCCGCGCCGGCGACCACGGGGCGGCTGTCGCCTGCTACGCGGAGTCGGAGTCCGTCCTCGTCGACGAGTCGGCGGGTCCCGAGGCCGGCCGGTACACGGCCTCCCTGGCCGCCACCCGTTCCGGTCTCGCCCGGGCGCTCGACGAGGAGGCCCGCGCCCATCTGGCCGACGGCCGGGCCGACGACGCCGTCGCGGCGCTGCGCGCCCTGCTCTCACTCACCCGCCGCACCGGCCGGACAGACGTCCACGCCCGCTGTGTCACCGCGTTCGCCGACGCCCGCGCGGAATACCCGGACGCAGTCGTACCCGCCTGGACACGGGTGACCGGGCAGGCCTTTCCGACGTTCGTGTACCGCTCGTCCGGGGCCGTGGGCGGGGACACACCGCCGGGCGGGAACTGAGCGCGGCGGCCGATCGGGGTGGATCCGCGACAGACCGGGCGGATCGCGCTCCAGAAGCGGAACCCTCCTTCTTAAGTGCGGGTTAAACGCGTCTTAAGCAACCATGGGGACCGTCTGCTTCAGCAAGTAGCCGCAGGTCAGGGCGATTTGGCGGGCGGCGGCGGCAGTTGGCCTCTCAACAGCTCGTGCGTAGCATCGGTGCCCACCGGTGTCGTCCACCACGGGCGGAGAGCGCTCTCAACGCTTGCTGTCCGCCCGAAAAAGACATCCCCCCACCGCCTTTCCCAGGCACAAGCACCAAGGAGTACCCGTCATATGACGTCTCGTCACCAGCGGAACCTGACCCGTCGCAAGGCCCTGTTCGCCCTCGGCGGCGCCGCCGTCGCCGCACCCGCCATCGCGGCGATCGCGCCGTACGCCATGGCCGGGCAGACGGACGCGTCCACCAAGGCCGCCGCGGGTGCGCTCCCGCTGACGATCGTCAACAACAGCGGCTCGTTCGGCAACGGGTCGGTGTACGTGTACATCGTCGGGAACCAGGACGGAAAGCAGGTCCGCGTCACCCAGGACGGCACACTCGCGCCGATCTCCCTCTCGGACAACGGCGCGGACGGATTCACCGACTACGCGCTCACCCTGGCCGCGAGCGGCGAGACACGGCTCAGCCTCCCGTTCATGTCGGGCCGCGTCTACGTGTCGCTGGGCGCGAAACTGAAGTTCAAGGCGGTCCAGGACGGCAACGGCAACGCGGCCCTCCAGTTCCCGGCCGGCTGGGTCACCTCCGACCCCAGCTTCGGGGTGCTGCACGACTGCGCGGAGTTCACCTACAACTCCGCCGGGATGTTCTGCAACACGACCATGGTCGACATGTTCAGCGTGCCCATGAACATCCGGCTGAACGGGGCCAAGGAGCAGACCACCGGCACCATCCGCGACGGCGGACGGGCCGCCGCCTTCGCCGCGATCAAGCAGAACGAGGACTTCGCGCCCCTCGTGGTGGACGACCTCCGAATCATCGCCCCCGGCCACGGCCTGGACTCCGGCGTGTTCGCCAAGGACTACCTCGCCCCGTACATCGACGAGGTGTGGAGCACGTACACCGGCAAGGACCTGACCGTCACCACCAACGCGGGCACGTTCACCGGCCGGGTCCGCGCGGACCGGTTCACGTTCGACGGACCCGCCTCCGTCTCGTTCGCCAAGCCCTCCACCCGTGACGTCCTCTTCTGTGACGGCACCCTCGCCGCGCCCAACGACGGCACGACCGGCCCGGTGGCCGCCGTGCTCGGTGCCGGGTTCAACCGTTCCACCCTGCTCAGCAACCCGGCACAGCCGACCGTCTCCGCGGCCGACTTCTACCGGACCGAGCTCACCAACCACTATTCCAAGACCGTTCACGCGGCCACCGAGGACGGCAAGGCCTACGGTTTCGCCTTCGACGACGTCGCCGACTTCGCCTCCTTCATCCAGGACGGCGCACCCACGGCGATGCGGCTGACCCTGTCGCCCTTCTAGGGCCGCCTCCGCGCCCGTCCTGCCCGACATGGGCAGGACGGGCGCTCCGGCCGACGGGCGCCCGCGGCGCGGATCGGGGACCGCCGGGCCGCACCGGCGCTCCGGTCGCGCGTCGCCGGTGAGCGAATATGGTGGAACCCTGACAAAACAGAATGTATAGGTGGTCAACGGTCTACGGAAGTGTCATGGTTGCATCGCTGGGTGGACATGGCCGGCCGGACGCGGAGCTGGACGAGGCCATTCTCGGCGCGCTCTTCTCCGAGTCGACCGTGGGTCTGCACGTCCTCGACACACAGCTTCGTCTGGTGCGCTTCAACACGGCGGCCCGTTACGTCAAGGCGTTCGCCCTGGATGAGGCACTGGGGCGCCACCCGAGGGAGTGGGGTCGTGACTTCTACACCGGAAACTACGAGGCGACGCTGCTCGAGGTGCTGGAGACGGGCGTGCCCGCGCTGGACGTGGAGGTGCGCGGTCATCTGAGTTCCGACCAGGCCGAGATCGTGCTGTCGGTCTCGTGTTTCCGGCTGGAGGACGCCACCGGCGGAGTCCTGGGGCTGGCGACGGCGGTGGTGGACATCACCGAGCGCAAGCGGGCGGCGGACCGACTGGCCCTGCTGGAGCGGGCGGGAGGGCGCATCGGCACGACGCTGGACATCTTCCGTACGGCGCAGGAGTTCGCCGACGAGATGGTTCCCGCGCTGGCCGACACGGTCGTGGTCGAGGTCCTGGACTCCGTCCTGCGGGGCGAGGCCGGCGCTCCGGGCACCCTCTTCGAGTACGGGGCCCTGCGGTGCACGAGCCGTCGTTCCTCCGCCCTGGACGCCGAGCGGTACCTGCCCTCCATCGGCGAGGTCATCGGCCTGTCCATGGCGACGCCCTTCGCGCAGTGCCTGTCCGACCTCCGGCCACGCGCCGTCCAGCAGCTGACCCCGGACGCGGACTGGATGGACCGGGAGCCGGTGCGAGGGCGGCGTCTCACCGAGGCGGGGGCGCATTCGCTGCTCGTGCTGCCGCTCACCGCCCGCGGCTCCGTGATCGGGCTGGCCCACTGCTACCGGGACCGCACCCCGCACGCCTTCGACGACGGCGACCTCGCGCTGGCCGCCGAACTCGCCGACCGGGTCGCCCTGTGCCTGGACAACGCCCGCCTGTACGCACGGGAGCGTTCGGCCGGGCGTGTCCTGCAGCTCAGTCTGCGGCCGGCCCGGGTCCTCGGCCACGACGCGGTCGAGACCGCGTACAGCTACTGCCCGCTGGGCGCGGGCGGGGACTGGTTCGACGTGATCCCGCTGTCCGGTTCGCGGGTGGCCCTGGTGGCCGGTGACACGGTGGGCCGGGGCCTGGAGGCGGCCGCCACCATGGGCGAGGTGAGGGCCGCGATCAGCGCGCTGGCCGTCCTCGACCTGGCCCCCGAAGAGGTCCTGGAACGGCTGCACGCCCTGGTGACCCGGCTCCATGGAGAACGGCCGCGGCGCCCGGGCGCCGCGATGGAGGACGCGCGCCAGGACACCACCTGCCTGTACCTCGTCTACAGCCCTGTGACCCGCCGCTGCTCGGTCTCCAGCGCGGGGCATCCGCCTCCGGTGCTCGCGCTGCCCGACGGGACCGTCGAATACGCCGTGGTGCCCGCCGGGCCGTCGCTGGGCCGTGGCCTGGCGAAGTACGGCAGCGCCGAGTTCGAACTCGCCGAGGGCAGCGTCATCCTGCTGTCCAACACCGCCATGCTGCGTGCCGTCTCGGACGACCCGCAGGAACTACTGGAGCGTGTCGGCGACACGTTGCGGCCGGTCGACCGGCCGCTTCAGGAGATCTGCGACGAGGTGCTCTACAAGCTGGCACCGGAGGAGATGGAGAACGACGCCGTCCTGCTGCTGGCGCGTACCCGGGGTCTGGGACCGGACCAGGTCGCCTCGTGGACGCTGCCCAACCACCCCGCGTCCGCCGGCGAGGCACGCTCCCGCGCCGAGCGCGCGCTGGCGGACTGGGGGCTGGAGCAGCACGCCTTCACCGTCACCCTGGTGGTCAGTGAACTCGTCACCAACGCGGTCCGGTACTCGGACGGTCCCATCTGCGTGCGCCTCATTCTCGACGGATCCGCGATCGCCTGCGAGGTGACCGACGACAGCAGCACCGTGCCGCACCTCCGGCACGCCGAGGAGGCCGACGAGGGCGGCCGGGGCCTCTACCTCACCTGGCAGGTCAGCCGGCGCTGGGGGACCCGGCCCGAGTCCCGCGGGAAGACGATCTGGGCGGAGATCGCCCTGTCCGAGGAGGAATGAGCGCGTCGAACGCCTGCCGGCCGCGGAGCCACCCGGCCGGCCGGGTGGCTCCGCACAAACCGCCCGGCCCGGACGCGGACGGCGGGCCGTGTCGGCCGTCCCGGCCGGGACGGCCGTCCGTTACGCTCGCAGCGCCATACCGGGCCCGATGACATGGAGGACAGGACGGCGGGGATCAATCGCGAGCGCCTCGTCAGGATGCTGACGTTCTGGCTGCGTCCCGCGTTCGCGCTGCGCGTCGTCAGCCGGTTCCAGAAGATCGTGGGCTTCGACCGCTCGATGGCCCTGGCGTCCAGCGCGCTCACCGCGCTCATCCCCCTCACGATTCTCATCGGCGCCGTGCTGAGCAGCTTCTCGGACTACGACGCCGCCGACCGGATCATCAAGCGCTACGGCCTCACCGGTCAGGGTGCCGCGGCGGTCAAGTCGCTCCTGGCCCCCGCCGAGAGCGCCAGCGCGAGCGTGGGTGTCTTCGGGAGCCTGTTCCTGATCATCTCCGTGCTGAGCTTCGCCCGCGCCTCGCAGCGGCTGTTCGAGCAGACCTGGGAACTGCCCCCGCTGAGTGTCCGCAACACGAGGAACGGCCTGTGGTGGATCCTCGGGCTCGCCGGGTACGCGGCCGTCACAGGGTGGCTGCACGCGGTTCTCGGGGGGAGCAAGCTGGGCGTGGCGGCCTCGGTGTGCGAGATCCCGGTGAGCGTCGCCTTCCTCGTCTGGAGCGGCTGGGCGCTGTCCGCGAAGCGGATCCCCTGGCGCGACCTTTTGCCCTTCGGCGTCACGGCGGGCGTGGCGACCGCGCTCTACTCGGTGGGCGCGACCGTGTATCTGCCGCGCCTGTTCAACTCCTACGCCGCACGCTACGGGGCGGTGGGCGCCGTCTTCGCGATGATCTCGGCGCTCTTCGCCGCGATGTTCGTCATCGTCGCGTCGGCGGCCCTCGGGCACGAGATGCGCGATGAACTCGTCCGGATCCGCGCGGGCGACCGTCCCTCCGACGACGAGGTCCGCCGCGAGTGGGACAGCGTGGTCGAACAGGCCCGGTCGCGGTGGCACACCACGCGCGAGCAGGTCTCCTCCCGCCGGCGCTCCAGGGACACGAAGAACGGGTAGGGCTCCTTCGCGCGGCCTCCTTCGCGCGGGCTACTTCGCGCGGGCGACGAGCAGGGCGACGTCGTCGTGGTCGTCGGAGTTGCGCAGTCCGTACAGGAGCAGGTCGCAGATCTCCTCGAGCGGTCGGTCCGCCTCGTCGAGGAAGGAGAGAAGGACGTTCAGGCGGTCGTCGATGGGATGCAGTCGGGTCTCGACGAGACCGTCGGTGTAAAGGACGAGCAGATCATTCGGGTTGAGTTCGACCGTGGTGGTCTCGAAGGAGATGCCACCGACGCCGAGGGGGGCGCCCGAGGGCAGGTCCAGCAGTTCGGGGGCGGCGCCGGAACGCACCAGCGCGGGCGGCATGTGCCCGGCGTTGGCGATGCGGCACTGCCCGCTGTGGGGGTCGTACACGGCGTAGATGCACGTCACGATGTAGTGCTCCAGATCGCACGTGATCTTGTCGAGGTGCTGGAGCACATCGCCGGGGTCGAGGTCGAGGTCGGCGTACGCGCAGGTGGCGGTGCGCAGCCGGCCCATGGTGGCGGCGGCGTCGATGCCGTTGCCCATGACGTCGCCCACGACCAGCGCGGTCCGGTCGTCGGCCAGCGGTATCGCGTCGTACCAGTCGCCGCCGACCTCGCTGGTGGCCTGCGCCGGCTGATAGCGGGACGCGACTTCCAGACCGGTGAGACGCGGCGGATGCTGGGGCAGCAGGCTGCGCTGGAGCGTGACGGCCGTGTTGCGCACGCTCTGGAACCAGCGGGCGTTGTCGATGGCCACGGCGGCGCGGGTGGCCAGCTCACCGGCGAGCACCACGTCGTCCTCGTCGAAGGGGAGCGGATTGCGGGTGCGCTTGAGGTCGAGGGCGCCGAGCACCTCACCGTGCGCGATCAGCGGAACCGCGAGGTACGAGTGGACGCCGGCCTGCGCCAGCAACGCCGTGCCCTCGGCGTCGCGGGCGATACGCGGCAGATCGTGCTCGCCGACGTGCCGCACCAGGACCGGCCTGCCGGTGTGGACGCACAGGGTCACCAGACGGTCACCCTCGTATGTAGCCAGGTCGCCGGGAGGGTCGGCGGCGCGCAGGGCCACGGTGGGGTGCGAGGCCTTGAGGGCCAGGGCGCGGAAGAACTCCGGGCCGCTGTCCGGCCTGCGCTTGCGGCGGCAGGCCAGGACGGAGTCGAGAACGTCCACGGCGACCACGTCGGCCAGTTCGGGGGCGGCGATGTCGGCCAGTTCGCGGGCGGTCTGCTCCACCTCCAGGGTGGTGCCTACGCGGGTGGAGGCGCTGGCGACGAGCGCGAGACGACGCCGCGCGCGGTCGGCCTCGGCGGCCGCGCGATGGCGTTCGGTGACGTCGACGACCGAGACGGCCGCGCCCAGGATGCGTCCGCCCGGGTCCTCCAGCCGGTAGAAGGAGAGGGACCAGGCGTGTTCGTGGTCGGGATCGGCGGGCGGGCGGCCCACGTGGTACTGGTCGAGCAGCGGTGTGCCGGTGGTGAGCACCTGACGCAGCGCCGACTCGACGGTGTCCACGTCCGGGAACGGCAGTGTCTCCCGCAGGTGACGGCCGACATGGTCCTCGGCGGGGATGCCGTCGATCCGTTCCAGCGCCGGGTTGACCATGAGATACCGCAGGTCGGGGTCCATCAGGGCCAGTCCGATGGGTGACTGGTTGATCAGCTGCTCGCACAGGGCCAGGTCGGTCTCGACGCGCTGGAGCAACGTGTGGTCGGCCGCGATGCCCAGGGCGTAGACGTCCCCGAGATCGTCCAGGAGCCGCATGTTGCGGAACTCCATGAGGCGGGTGCTGCCGTCCTTGTGCCGGATGGGGAACGCGCCCGCCCAACTGCGTCCCGTCTCCAGGACATCGGCGAACAGTTCGGTGACGGACTGCATGTGCTCGGGGTGGATGATCAGGCGCGCCGCGTACTTGCCGAGGGCCTCCTCCGCCGAGTACCCGATGAGCTCCTCGGCCTGCGGGGTCCAGAACACGATGCGCCCGTCGGCGTCGAGGACCAGCGCGCCCACGTTGAGGACGTCCAGCAGGCCGGTCGGCCGGGACCGTGCGGGTTCGGGACCGCCCGCACTGTCGGACTGCGTGGACTCGGCTGTCATCCCTGGCCCTCCTCCACCGGCCGGCGCGATGTGCCGGGCTCCGTGGCCGCCGCCGGGCACGTGTGTGCCGACTCCGGCCCTTCCATGCTGCGCCCTGCCCCGGGCCTTGCCCACTCCAGAGCGCCCATTGGCATGTTCAGGATGAGAGGTCGATGCCGTGCGGTGCCGTGCCGGGGGTGATCGTCCGGTGGGCCTGCACATCCGGCGGACAAGCAGGAACATGGTCGTGTAGAGGATGAGAGCTTCATGGTTTCTTCGCAGGAAGGTTCCGACGCGCCCGTGTCCCAAGGACCGGGCGATCCCCTTGACGCGTCCTCCGACGCGGCGGCGGTGGTGTCCGGCGAGGGGCTGGTGACGGCCTGGACCAGGGGGGCCGAGGCCCTTCTCGGCCATCCGGCGGCCGAGATGGTCGGCTCATCGGCCGCGCGTCTGCTCGCGCTGCCCAGGGACCCCTCGCGGGTGGCGGCGGTCGCCGAGCGCTGCCGCGGCGGAATGGGCTGGAGCGGACACATCCCCCTGCGGCACCGCGACGGCCGGCGCGTCGACGCCGACCTGCGCGTCTCCGCGTCGTTCCGCATGGGCGGGAGCGAGTGCTTCCTGATCTCGGCACGGGACCGCAGACGGCCGTGGACGGTGGGCCCGGCCTTCCTCGACGGGTTCCTGACCCGCTCGCCGGTCGGCATGGCGGTGCTCGATCTGCAACTGCGCTACGTCTGGATGAACGACACCCTGGAACACCTGGGCGGTGTGCCCCGCGAGCAGCGGCTCGGACGCCGGCTGACCGAACTGCTGCCCGGGCTCCAGGCGGAGACCATCGAGGGACTGATGCGCAAGGTCCTGGCGACCGGCGAGCCGATGATCGACTACGAGTACCTGGGATGGAGCTGGGCCGACCCGCACCGCCGGCACGCCTACTCCTCCTCCTTCTTCCCGCTGGTCGGCGTCGACAAGTCCTACACCGGCGTGTGCTACACGGTCCTGGACGTCACCGACCGATGGAACGCCCGGCAGATCCTGTCGCTCGTCAACGAAGCCGGGACCACCATCGGCGGGACCCTCGACGTCATGCGGACGGCCCAGGAGATCGCCGACTTCGCCGTTCCGCGGTTCGCGGACTTCGTCATCGTCGACCTCCTGGAATCCGTCCTCAGCACCGAGGGCCACGGAGCCTGGCTGTCGGACGCGGGACCCGCACCCGCCAAGCCGCTGATGCGGCGCGCGGGCATGAGCTCGGTGCGGGAGGGGTGCCCGGAGGCCGTGGCCCGGATCGGAGACCGGGCGGACTTCCTGCCGCCGCCCCACGACGTGAACCTGCTCACCAACGGCGAGCCAGTCCTCATCCAGGTCCTCGACCCGGACGACGACCTGTGGATCGCCGAGGAGCCCGCGAGAGCGGCCAGCATCCGCCGGTACGGGCTGCACTCCCTCATCTCCGTGCCGATGCGGGCGCGCAACACCGCCCTCGGACTCACCACGTTCCTGCGCTCGCTCAATCCGGTCTCGTTCCAGCCCGACGACGTCCTGCTGGCACGCGAGGTGGTGGCGCGCGCGGCCCTGTGCGTCGACAACGCCCGCCGCTACACCCGCGAACACACGGCGGCGGTCACCCTTCAGCGCAGTCTGCTGCCCCACGCCCTGTCAGGGGGAACAGCCCTGGAGGTGGCCTCCTCCTACCTGCCGGCGGACCCGAGCGGCGGGGTCGGCGGCGACTGGTTCGACGTCATCCCGCTGTCCGGGGCCCGGGTCGGCCTGGTCGTCGGCGACGTGGTCGGCCACGGCATCACCGCGGCGGCCACCATGGGCCGGCTGCGCACTGCGGTGCAGACCCTCGCCGACATGGAACTGCCCCCCGACGAACTGCTGGCGCACCTCGACGACCTCGTGCTCCGGCTCAGCGAGGAGCGCGGCCAGGAACAGCGGGCCGGCCTGACCACCACCGAACAGGACGCGGACCGGAGCACCACCGCGTCCTTCCTCGGAGCGACCTGCCTGTACGCCGTCTACGATCCCGTCACCAGGCGCTGCACGATGGCCCGGGCGGGACACCCGCCCCCCGTGTTCGTCGCCCCCGACGGGCGCGTCTCCTACCCCGAGCTGCCCGCCGGTCCACCGCTCGGCCTCGGCGGGATGGCCTTCGAGAGCCGGGAGATCGAGCTCGAGGAGAACAGCCTGATCGGCCTCTTCACCGACGGCCTCGTGGCGGGAGCGCACTACGACATGGAACTCGGCATGGCGCAGCTGGGAGAGCTGCTCGCCCGGCCCGATCCCGACCTCGAAGCGCTGTGCTCGGACGCGGTACGGCACCTCGTGCCCGTACCGCAGCCCGATGACATCGCCCTGCTCCTGGCCCGCACCCACTCCCTGGGGGACGACCATGTCGTCTCGTGGGAGGTGCCGGTGGACCCGGCCGCCGTCTCCGAGATGCGGGCCCGCGCCACCCACGTCATCGAGGCGTGGGGCCTCGGGGAACTGACCATGACCACCGAGCTCATCGTGAGCGAACTCGTCACCAACGCGATCCGCTACGCCGTACCGCCCATCCGGCTGCGGATGCTCTGCGACACCCGGCTGACCTGCGAGGTCTCCGACGCCAGCAGCACCGCCCCACGGCTCAGACACGCCCGGAGCACGGACGAGGGCGGCCGGGGCCTGTTCCTGGTGGCCCAGCTCTCCCATCGCTGGGGCGCCCGTTACACGGCGGACGGAAAGATCATCTGGGCCGAACAGGAGATCCCCTGAGGATTCCCGGCGCATGATCCGAACGACAAACCCTAGGCCTGGGGATCACCGTCCTCGTCGCCCGGGTCAATGCCGTGGTCGCGGCACCAGGAACGGTAGGCGGCGACCGCCGTGGGCAGGGTGGGGAAGATCCGCTCCTCGCCGACGGACGCGCTCAGCCCGTAGGCGTCCAGGTCGTCCCGCAGATCCTGCTTGACCCGGGCCATCGCGAACTCGACGCCCCGCTCCCCGAGTTCCCGGCGCAGCTCGTCCATCGAGTCCAGGGCGGTGATGTCCACCTCCACGTTGGCCTCCGCGTTGAGGACGAACCACCTGACGGGGACCTCCTGTTCGGCCACCGCGGCGAGGGCGCTGCGCCGGAAGTCCTCCGCGTTGGCGAAGAACAGCGGGGAGTCGTAGCGGTAGACCACCAGACCCGGGATCACCCGGGCGTCCGGGAAGTCGTCGACGTCGTGCATGCCCGCGAGGCCCGGTACCAGCCCCTGGACCGCGTCGTGCGGGCGCGCCACCCTGCTCAGCAGCTCGGCCACCGACAGACCCACGGCCACCAGCACCCCGTAGAGGATGTCGAGAGCGAGGACGCCGACGAGACAGCCGAGGGCCAGCAGGAGTTCCCGGAGCCGGAAGCCCGCCAGCCGCCGGAAGCCCGCCAGGTCGATCATCCGGATCGCGGCGTAGACGACCAGCGCGCCGAGGACGGCCGTGGGCGTGTCGGTGAGCAGGGGACTCAGGAACAACAGCACGGCCAGCACGAGGAGCCCGGCCGTGAGCCCGTACACCTGGGTGCGCCCGCCCGCGGACTGCGCGAGGGCCGTACGGCTGGCGCTGCTGCTCACCGGGAACCCCTGAAGGGTGCCCGCGCCGAGGTTCGCGGCGCCCAGGGCCAGCAGTTCCTGGTTCGCGTCCATCTCCGTACCGCCGTCGTCGGTCGTGAAGGCACGCGCGGTGAGGATGAAGTCGGTGTACCCGACGAGCAGGACACCGACCGCGGGCAGCAGCAGTTGGGGCAGGGTGTCGAGCGGGGGGAAGTCCGGGCGGGGGAGCCCGGCCGGGATCTTCCCGATCACCGCGAGGCCGTGGTCCTCGAGGCCGAAGGCCGCGACCACGGCCGTACCGGCGACCAGGACCAGCAGCGGTCCGGGGACGCGCCAGCGGAAACGCGTGGCCAGGTAGAGGACGACCAGCGTCGCCGCGCTGAAGATCACCGTGGCGGGATGGACCTCGTCCAGGTTCCCGAAGAAGGAGGCCAGTTTCGGGAAGAACTCCGAACCGTCCGTCGGCACACCGGTGAGCTTCGTGAGCTGATCCACCATCATGATCAGTGCCACGCCCGCCAGATACCCGATCAGCACGGGCCGGGAGAGCAGATCGGCCACGAAGCCCAGCCGTGCCGCCCAGGCCACCACGCACATCAGCCCCACGGCGACGGCGAGCGCCGAGGCCAGTACCGCGTACCGCTCCGGATCGCCGCCGGCGAGCGGCCCGACGACGGTCGCGGTCATCAGCGCCGTCGTCGACTCGGGCCCCACCGACAGAAGCCGGGACGAACCCACGAGGGCGTACAGCACGATGGCGGGCAGGATCGCCCACAGACCCACGACGGGCGGCAGCCCGGCGACACTGGCGTACGCCATCACCTGCGGCACCAGATAGGCCGCGACCGTCACTCCGGCCAGCAGGTCTCCGCGCAGCAGGCTCCGCCGGTAGTGCCTGAGCACCGGGAGTCCGGGCAGCGCCGGTACAGGGGGACGCCACCCTCCGCTCGGGGTGCCGTGATGCTTCGACACGGGCCAGTCCTTCGGATCGCGCCGGCGGGCTCATGGACAGGGGCCCGCGTGGTCACTCGGTGCGCCGCGCCCTGCGGGCCAGGAGCTTACCCACCTCCCACACGACCAGGAACGCGACGGCGGACAGCAGGGCCCAGCCGAACTGCCGCAGGTCGATCTCCGTGGTGCCGAGGATGCGGCGGAACCCGTCCATCTGCGTCACCGCGACCGCGAGGACGAACTGCGCCAGTGCCGTCCAGTTCATCTGCTTGCTGTCGAAGGTGCTCGGCGCCAGCACCGAATCCGTCTCGCTGCGGCATTCGAACGCGGCCACGATCAGGCACAGCGCGAACGCGGTGAACGCGATCGAACTGCCGGTCTGGACACTGTCGTAACGGGATTCGCCCAGCTTGATCAGCCCGAGCAGGATAAGTGTGATCGCCAGACCGCTCAGACCGACGGTCACCATCACCGGCCGGGTCAGCACCGTCTCTCCCCGGGGGCGGGGCCTGCGCCGCATGAGCCCCGCGCTCTCCTTGTCGAAGCCCAGCGCGAAGCCGAACGAGGCGTTGACCACGAAGTGGATCCACAGCACCTGCGGCGGGGTGAAGGGTTCACCGGCCGCGATGTTGAAGACGGTCGCCCCGAGGAAGGTCAGGACGAAGGTGACCAGCAGCAGGAGCACGAAGCGGATGTACTTGGTGAGGTTGTCGTAGAGATTGCGGCCCTGTTCCACGGCGTAGACGATCGTCGCGAAGTTGTCGTCGGACAGGATCATCCGCGCCGCGTTCTTCGCCACGTCCGTACCGCTGCCCATGGCGATACCGATGTCGGCGGACTTGATGGCGGGAGCGTCGTTGACACCATCGCCGGTCATCGCGACGACATCGCCCTTCTTCTTGAGCGTGGCCGCCAGCAGCACCTTGTGCTCCGGCGCGACCCGGCCAACCACCCCGATGTCGTCGATGCGGGCCAACTGCTCGTGCTCCGGCAGCGCGGCGAAGTCCGCTCCGAGGACCGCCTCGCCGGGGATCCCGAGTTGCCGCGCGATGGCGGCACCCGTCGTGACGTCGTCCCCGGTCACCATGCGGACCCGGATGTGAGCCGCCCGGGCGCTCGCCACGGCGGCCTTGGACTCCTCACGCGGCGGGTCGACCATCCCGACCAGACTCGTCATCCTCAGCCCGGTGACGTAACCCAGCAGGTCTCCGTCCGGATCGAAGTCGGCCGGGTCCAGGTCCCGGGTGGCCGCCGCCATCACCCGGCGTCCCTCTCCGCCCATGCGCTCGCCCTGCTGGTCGGCGCGCCGGCCGAGGTCCTCGTCCCACGGGACGGTCGCGCCGCCCGACAGCGCGGTCGTCGCGCGGGCCGTCACCGCCGGAGCCGCGCCCTTGACGAAGCAGCGCACCACCGGACGCCCGGACGGGTCCACCGTGGAGTTGAAGGTGGCCATGAGCTTGTAGCCGGGGTCGAAGGGCAGCGTGGCGAGCCGGGGGAGCCGCTCGCGGGTGCCCTCGATGTCCAGCCCGGCCTTGTGGGCCAGCACCAGGAACGCGCCCTCGGTGGGATCGCCCACGACCTCGCCGTCCACCAGCTTGCCGTCGTTCGCGACGAGGTACGGGAGGATCGCCTCCTCGATGCCCGCGGAGGAGCCCGCGGCATGGTGGATCCTGCCTTCGAGACCGTAACCCGTGCCCGAGACGGTGTAGCGGTCGGTGGGCGTCACCACCTCCACCGCCGTCATCTGGTTCATGGTCAGGGTGCCGGTCTTGTCCGAGTTGATCGCCGACGTGAACGCCAGGGTCTCGACGGACGGCAGCTCCTTCACGATCGCGTTGCGCTTCGCCAGATTGAGACTGCCGACGGACAGAATCGCCTGGGTCACCGTCGGCAGCGCCTCGGGAATGGCGGCGATGGCCAGCGAGACCGCGCTGACGAACAGGGCGTCCCACGCCTGGTCGCGGCGGTACCCGAGCGCGAACATCACGATCATGGTCAGACCCGCGGCGGCCGTGATCCACAGCGTCAGCGTGTCGAGCTCCTTGGTGAGCGGCGCCTCCTCCCGCTCGGTCGCCGACAGCATCTCCGAGATCTTTCCGAGTTCGGTGCCCTCACCCGTCCCGGTGACGACCACGACACCGCTTCCGTGGGTGACCGGGGTGTGCATGAACGCCATGTTCGACTGATCCCCCGGGCCCAGCAGGACCTTCGGCAGGGTCTCGGCGTCCTTGGACGCGGGGACGCTCTCGCCGGTGAGCGCCGACTCGTCGATCTGCAACGCGTGGGCTTCGATGATCCGCCCGTCCGCCGGAACCTGGTCCCCGGCGGTGATGTGCACGACATCGCCCACGACCAGTCGCTCCGCCGGGATCTCCGACTCGGTTCCCTCGCGCCTCACCCGGGCCGTCGCCGTGAGCATGGACTTGAGCGCGTTCATCGCGCTCTCGGCCTTCCCCTCCTGCCGCAGGCCCACGACGGCGTTCAGCAGGGTCAGCAGGACGAGAAGGATCGCGGTGGTCCACTCGGAGATCGCCAGCGAGACGACCGCGGCCACCATGAGGACGACCTGCATATAGCTGCGGTACTGATCGACGAACCGCCGCCACGCCGGTTTCGGCTTCTCCTCCGGCAGCGTGTTCGGCCCGTTCTCGGCGAGCAGCTCGGCGACCCGGGCGGCGGTGAGTCCGGACGTGGGGTCGACGCCGAAAGCCGACGCGACGTCCTGTGGATCACGCGCGTACCAGAGCTCCGGAGCGACGCGCTCCGGAGCCTTCGGGCCGCTCGACTGCATCGCCATCTCAGCACTCCGATCTGGATCCGGTCCGCCGTCCCTGTCCCTGTCCCGGGAAGTCAGGGAACCTACTTCCGCTTGTGCTTCCCGGTCCGCGAGTCCGCGCCGGATGCGTGCCGCCCCTTCGCGCCACGGCCGTCACGTCGCTGTCCCTCGCCCGCTCCGGGAACCGGATGACGGGCCGCGTACGGATCGGCCGGCGCACCCTTCGGAGCGTCGGCCTCCAGTTCCCGCCTCGCGGCCCGGAGATCCTTGCGGGCCTCCTTGCCGACCACCGGGTAAGCGGGGTCGATGTCCATGAGCGTGTGAACCAGTACCGCCGCCGTGCAGATGCGCGCGAACCACTTCCGGTCCGCCGGGACGACGTACCAGGGCGCCCACGGCGTACTGGTCCGCGAGAGCATCTCGGAGAACGCCTGCTGGTACTCGTCCCACCGCCGGCGCTCCCGGACATCGGCGGCGGAGAACTTCCAGTTCCGCTCCGGCAGGTCGAGCCGCTTCATGAAACGGGTGCGCTGTTCCTCCTTGGACAGGTTCAGGAAGATCTTCACGACCTTGAACCCGTTGTCGGTGAGGTAGCGCTCCCAGTCGTTGACGGCTCGGTAGCGGCGGTCCCAGATGTCCGGTCCGCGCGCGTCCGCCGGCAGCCGCTGCCGGTCGAGGACCTCCGGATGGACCCGGACGACGAGGACCTCCTCGTAGTGCGAACGGTTGAAGATCGCGATGTCGCCGCGGGCGGGCAGCCTGGCCGCGTACCGCCACAGGTAGTCGTGGTCGAGCTCCTCGGCGGAGGGCTGTTTGAAGCTGCTCACCTTGACGCCCTGCGGGTTCACCCCGCTCATGACGTGCCGGATCGTGCCGTCCTTGCCCCCGGCGTCGAGTGCCTGCAGACACAACAGGACGCCGTACGTGTCCTGGGCCGCCAGCCGTTCCTGGTACTCGGCGAGCAGCGACACGCCCGTGCGCAGCAGCTCCACCCCCTGCTTCTTCTTCAGGCCGCCCTTGTACCGGGGGTCGAAGTCCTCGCCCAGGTCCACCCGTGACCCCGGCTCGACCCGCAGCGGCTCGATGAGTCTCGCGACGCGTTCGGCCCTGGCATCCGTCATGACGACCCGCCTCTTCTTCTGTCACGGTGAGCACCGCGCGGTCATGGGCCCTCACCGACACCGCCCAGGTCGGACGCGGAGGCGGGCGAGGGCCGCAGCCTGGCGGGTATCAGCCGGCCCAGCAGGGGAGAGCGCCGCGGGCTCTCGGCGGACCGCTTCACCGTCCCGGCCGTCCCCGGCCCCCCGGCACCCGCGTCGCCGACGGCAGTCGGATCGGGGGCGGCCTCTTCCGCGGCGAGACCGGCGAGCAGCGCGCGGACCCGGCGCTCGACCAGAATGGGGACGTACGTCCTGACCTTCGCCTGCCGGAAGGACCCGCGGGCCGTCGCGACCCCCTGGTCGACGACGGACGGGTCCACCGAGGGGTACGCGGCCTTCAGGCTCGTGGCCAGACGACGGAGGGCGACCGCCTCGTCCAGGCGGGCGTCCTCGGGAGCCGTCGGGGCCGCTGTCGTGCCAGGGTCCGCGGGCGGGGCGGGAGCGCGACTCGCCCCGCGTGACGCTCTGCTCTCGTCGGCCGTGGCTTCCGGTTCGTCCGTTTTCATCGTTCGACCACCCGCGCGCTCGCAAGTTCCGAGCCTCAAGGGGCGGAGACCGCAAGGCCAACGGTCACGATCCGGCTGCCCCGAGACGGCTCGACGGCCGGGTCTACGAGGCCGTCCCACTCATTCTGGGTCCGGTCGGTCGAAACCGCCTCACGGACGATCCGCCCGTGCCGTGCCCGCGTGGCGGCCGGTCTTGTGAGGGGTGGCGGTTCGTCGCCTGAGCGCTCGCGGAGGCCTGAGCGCTCGCGGAGGTCAGGTGGTGCGCAGAGTCCGCTGGGCGAGCCGGTACGCGGGAAGCATCTCCGTGTGCTCCCCCGTGTCCAGTCCGCCGAGGTGCACGACGACCGGGCCGTCATCGGTGGTGACGGCGAAGGCGGACTCCTTCTTCGACTCCTGGAAGGCCTCACTGGTGTAGACGTACTCCACCTCGGCGCCGGACAGGCCGTCCGCGTCGAACGTGCGGTAGACCGCCTTGCTCGCGCCGTGCTCGGCGGCCACGAAGGCCTTGAGCACGGTGGCGGCGTCGCCGGCGCCCGGTTTTCCGGTCCAGACCCGGAGGTAGCCGATGTTCCCGGCGGGCTTGGCGTCGATCTCGCAGACGAGGGTGACCGGTCCCTGCCGGAACAGCGGATCCGTGACGTCCCTGGTGCCGTCCGTTCCGATCGGGGCCTGCGTCGCCGCGTCGATGGACTGAGGCTTCCAGTCCTCGGCCGTGTCGAAGCTGACCGGCAGTTCGCAGGCCGAGCCCGCGGGACCGAGTGCGGCACCGCTCCTGGCCGTTGTGCCGGTGGCACCGGAAGCCTGGTCCGTGGACGTCGCGCTCGTGCCCGCCTTCGGACTCCCGTCGGCGGTGGTCGAGCAGCCCGTCGCCACGACGGTCGACAGGGCCACGTACACCGCCCCCCGCCACCCGCCCCGTATCCCTGCAGCCATGATGTGTTCCCCCTATGGTCCAGTGGATGCACAAGGTAACCGAGGCACGGCTGATGGGTGCGGGGCGGGGGGTACGGGTCCAACTGCAGACCGGGAAGGCAGCGCTCCCCGTGATGGGCCGAGGACTGACAATCCGTCATCGATGTTCGGGCAGAACGCAGTTGGTTCGCATCACACCGAGGCGCGGGCAGACACATGGCGAGTATGTCTGCGCACTGTTGAGGCTCCCGGTGGGTGGGCGGAGCGTCAGCCGAAGGCCTTGACCGCCTGGTAGTAGGTCCACGCGGTGCTGTCGCAGGAGACCTTCGTCGCGCCGCTGTAGTTGGCGCAGACTCGGCCCAGGTCCGCGTAGAGCATGCTGTCGAGCCGGGACTTGTTGGCATCGAAGGTGCCGGCGGCCTTGTAGTTGCGATAGCCGAAGTCGTGGCGGGCACATGAAGTGGCGAAGGGGAAGCCGAACGGGTTGTCCGGCGACGTGGAGCAGTAGTCGGTGGACCAGTCGAAGGCATACGCCGACCAGGCCGACTGGTTGGCGCGGGCGGCGACCCAGGTGTTGTAGCTGGACGCGCTGGTCTGGGTCCAGTTGGACAGGACTTGGGGCTTGTCGGCCGGGGCGGCGCTAGCGGCTGTAGCGGTCGCCGTGACGGCCACGAGGGCCATGACCGAGGCGGCGAGGCCGGTGGCGAGTCTTTGGTGCATCCCAACACCTCCATGAGGCTGCGACCCGCCCGTCGGGCTGCAGGTTCATGACACGAATGATCGGCATCGCGACCCTCCTTGCATAGAGCTTTGACCCCAACAATCAATTAACTCGGGGGAGTTGAGGGGTCATGTTTCATGTCTGCGACCACCATGGCCGACTATGGCTGGATGTGTTACTTGGGGTTAGAGGTGTCCTGGTCGGATCCCATTGGTGCCCCGCTCGTCCCGCCTCGCCCGCCGCTCGCGCCCGTTCCCGGACGTGCAACCGCAGGGTTGCGATAAAGGGCAGGACGTGCAACCCTGGAGTTGCATCATTGGTCGCTGTGAAGGAGTCCCTCATGTCCGAGGACCGGATCGAACGCGAAACCCTGATCGAAGCGCCCCTGGAGCGGGTCTGGCCGCTGGTGGCCGTGCCCGGGTTCTGGGTCGCCGACGAGGAGAGCCTGCCCACCACGGAGGGCAGGGCGGGCGAGTCGACCGTGGTCAAGAACGCCCAGTACGGCGAGTTCCCGGTGCGGGTGGAGAAGGTCGAGCCGCCCACGTACGTCGCCTACCGCTGGACCAGCGCGTTCCCTGGGGACGCGCTGAGCGACGGCAACAGCACGCTGGTCGAGTTCACCCTGATTCCGGAGGGTGCGAGCACGCGACTGCGGGTCGTCGAGAGCGGCTTCGCGGCGCTGGCCGGCTCCGCCGAGCTGCGGCACAAGGCCCACGAGGACAACAGCAACGGCTGGCCCCAGGTCCTGGACGCGTTCAAGAAGCGCGCCGCCCAGCCGTCGGTGTGACCGAGGAACGAGGCGAGGCCGAGGAGGTCGACAGCGTCCTCGCCGCGCTGGCCGACCCGACACGGCGTCAACTGCTCGACCTGCTGGCGGCCAGGGGCGAGGTCACGGCCACGAGACTGGCCGAGGAACTGCCCGTGTCGCGGCAGGCGGTGGTCAAGCACCTCGCCGTGCTGGACGCCGCCGGGCTCGTCACCGGGAGCCGGGTGGGGCGGGAGGTGCGGTACGCGGTGCGACCGGCCGCGCTGAACGCCACCGCCCGGTGGATGTCCGCCCTCGCCGCCGACTGGGACCGGCGCCTCGCGCACATCAAGCGCGTCGCCGAGGCCGCCGAGCGAGCGTCACGCGGGTGATCGCCCTGCCGTGGTTCCCGGCCGTCCGGCTCCGGACGGCCGGGAACCACGACAGGCGCCGGGCCCGGTGCGGCACGGGAACCATGTCCCATGCCCTCCCGTGCTCATGTCCCGAGCTCTCCCGTGTTCATGCCCCTTGTTCTCCCGTGTTCATGTCTCCTGTTCTCGCGCGTTCATGTGTGTCCCCATGTACATGCGTGTGGTGCCCTCGTGTTCATGTGCCCGTCGTTCGGCGCCGGAACAGGGCGATGCGCATGACGGCCGGGATCGCGGAGCCGGCTTTCGGCCCGCCCCGGCCGGCGCCGGACGTGACCGGATCGGTCCGCTCCCGGACCCGATGAGGTCTGTCCCCGTGGCACGCGTCCCGGTCAGAGTGGGGACATGACCCGAGCACTGATCGTCATCGACGTCCAGGAATCCTTCCGTGCCCACCCCCTGTGGGACACCATCTCCAACCCGAAGATCACCGACCAGGTGGACCGGCTCGTCCGGCTCGCCCGCCGTGCCGGCGACACGGTGGTGTGGGTGCTGCACACGGAGCCCGGCAGCGGCGACGTCTTCGACCCCGCCCTCGGCCATGTCCGGCTGATGGGCGAGCTCGAGCGCCAGGACGGGGAGCCGCTGATCCACAAGACCTCGCACAACGCCTTCACCACCACCAACCTCCAGCAACTCCTCACCGAACGCGGTGTCCGCGAGCTCACGGTCTGCGGTATCCGGACCGAACAGTGCGTGGAGACCACCACCCGCCTCGCCAGTGACCTCGGCTACCAGGTCACCTTCGTCTCCGACGCCACCGCCACCAACCCCGTCCCGCACCGCGACGCCCCCGCCGGGCAGAGCGTGGCGGAACTCCTCGCGGACCCCCGCACCCTCGGCGCCGAGGACGTCATCAGGCGCACCGAGTACGCCCTGGCCGGACGCTTCGCCACCATTGCCACCGTCGATGAACTGGAGACCGCCGCCGCGTCTCGGGCATGATGACCGGATTGTGAGCCACATCGTCTTCTTCCTGGTGCCCGAAGTCCATCTACTGGACCTGGCCGGCCCCGCGCAGGTCTTCTCCACGGCCGACGACTTCGGGCACCCCTACACCCTCGGCTACGTCGCCGAGGGGCCGCGGATCGTCACCGCCCAGGGGCTGCCGCTGGTGACCACGCCCGACTGGCCCGAACTCGGCCCCGAGGACCTGATCGTCGTGCCCGGCTGGCGCGCGCTCACCCTCGGCGACGGCCCTCCCATCGGTGAGGCGGCCCTGCGGGTCCTGCGGGACCACCATGCGCGCGGCGGCACCGTGGCCAGTGTCTGCGCGGGAGCCGACGCGCTCGGCCGGGCCGGACTGCTCGACGGACGACGCTGCACCACCCACCACGACGTCCAGGACGAACTCGCCCGCCGCTACCCCCGGGCGGCCGTCGTCCGCGACGTCCTGTACACGGAGGACGACCGGGTCGTCACCTCGGCGGGCATCGCCAGCGGGATCGATCTCGCCCTGCACCTGATCGCCACCCGGCACGGCCCGGCGGTCGGCGCGCAGGTGGCCCGGGACATGGTGGTCTACGCACGGCGCAACGGCCATGAACCCCAGGCCAGCGCGATGCTCCGGCACCGGTCCCACCTCGACGACACCGTCCACCGCGCCCAGGACCTGCTCGACGCCCGCTTCGACCGGCCGGTGCCCCTGCCCGAACTGGCCGCGGCCGTCGGCGTCAGCGAACGCACCCTCACCCGCCTCTTCGCCCGCGCGACGCAGGGCCTCACACCGCTGCGCTACCAGCAGTCCCTGCGGCTGGAGCGCGCCGAGCACCTCATCAGCCACGGCGCCACCCTTGACGCCGCCGCCCGCGCCGTGGGCTTCGAGGACGCCCGCATGCTGCGCCGCCTGCGAGCCCGCGCGGCCTGAACCGGGTCCGGCCGCCCTCAGGTCTCCTGGCCCGCTCCGGTGAGCGTCGTCCGCTGGCGCGCGGCACGCACGGCCGCCGTCAGGGAGGCGATGTCGTAGGCGCCGTAGTGACGGCGGCCGTTGACGAAGAACGTCGGCGTGCCCGAGACGCCGCTGAGATCGGCCGACTCGACGTCCATGGCCACCCGGGCCGCGCCCGTTCCGCCCCTCAGGTCCTCGCGGAAGCGGCCGCTGTCGAGGCCGAGCCGGGCGGCGTACCGGAACAGGTCCTTCGGCCCCAGGTCGCCCTGGTGCCCCATGAGGAGGTCGTGCATCTCCCAGTAGCGGTTCTGGCGGGCCGCCGCCTCGGCGGCCTGCGCGGCGAGCTGGGCGTTGGGGTGCACATCGGTGAGCGGCAGATGGCGCCACACATAGCGGACGTCCCCGAAGTCGGAGAGCAGTTCGCGCACCACGGACTCGGCCAGACCGCAGTAGGGACACTCGAAGTCCCCGTACTCCACGAGAGTCACCGGCGCGTCGAGGGGCCCGCGCACATGGTCGCGCTCCACGTCGACGGGCTCGCTCAGATCGACGATCGTCTGGCCGGTGCCGAGGAGGGCCTGCGCGCGCGAGCGCGCGGTGAGCCTGCCGATCACCAGGGTGACGACCCAGGTGAGGAGGAACGAGCCCGCGACCGCGGCCAGAATGCCGATCTTCGCCTGCTCCAGCCGGTCGCCGTCGAAGGCCAGCGACGCGATCAGCAGCGCCACGGTGAAGCCCACGCCGGCCAGTGTGCCGCCCGCGGTGATGGCGCCCCAGCCCACGGGCGGGTGAAGTCGTCCCCGGCCGGCGCGCGTGGTGAGCCAGGTGCCGCCGATGATGCCGACGGGCTTGCCGAGCAGGTAGCCGAAGAAGATGCCGAGGGTGACCGGCGAGGTGAAGGCGTCGGCCAGCTGACCGGCGCTCAGGGTGATGCCGGCGTTGGCCAGGGCGAAGAGCGGCACGATCACGTAACTGGTCCAGGGATGGAACATCTGCTGGAGCCGTTCGTTCGGCGAGAGCGTCGAGGCGAGACCACGGCGCACCGTGCGCTCCAGCTCCGGCGTCGGCTGTTCGCGAAAACGCCGGAACAGCCGGCTGGCGTGCTCCAGATCGCTGCGCTCGGCCGCGTACGCGTAGGTCAGCATGCCCATCGCGAGCCCCGTCACCACGGGGTCGACGCCCGACTTCAGGAGCGCCACCCAGATCGCCACGCCCAGCACCCCGTACAGGGACGGAATCCGGGCGCCGATCGTGCGCCGCAGCAGCAGGACGACCGCGAACAGGGCGAGCGCCGTCAGCAGCGCGGGCACCTTGATGGTGTCGCTGTAGGCGAAGACGACGACGGCCAGGGCAAGGAAGTCGTCCACGACGGCGATGGTGAGCATGAAGACCCGAAGAGTGCCGGGCAGACGGGAGCCGAAGACGGCGAGCATGCCCAGGGCGAAGGCGGTGTCCGTCGACATGGCGGCACCCCAGCCGTGCGCCGCCGAGCCATGGCCGGAGGTGATGGCCAGGTACACGACGACGGGGACGACCATGCCGCAGAGTCCCGCCAGGAGCGGCAGGGTGACCCGGCGCCGCTCGCGCAGCTCGCCCAGGTCGAACTCGCGCCGTGCCTCCAGACCGACGACGAAGAAGAACAGCGTCATCAGTCCGCTGTTCACCCACTCGCGCAGGTCCAGCGACACCCCGCCCGACCCGACGCGGATCGACAGCTCCGTGCTCCACACCCTCTCGTACGCGTCAGGACCGATGTTGGCCCAGGCCAGCGCCAGCAGGGTGGCGGCGAGCAGCACGGCCGCACTGCCGGTCTCCGTCCGCAGGAACGCGTGCAGCGGACTGCGGGCGCGGTTGCCGCACTGCGTCCGGCCGGACATGGGCGACGTGTCGGAAGGCATGGTCACTCTCCGATTCTCGCCCCGGACCCGGAACTTCCCCAGACGACCGCCGACCGACCGGTCAGGATTCGAGAAGCGCCGAGGGCTCCGCCTCACCTAGCGTGGCGCACGGAGGCCGTCACCTCACGTCGGCCGGCACCGCCGACGACGTACGCCGTGGACGCTGCCCGCGTCCGCGCGGACGGAGTCGGCGAAGGTGGACCCGGCGCGCCGCGCGCAGCTGGTTGGATCGAGGCAGGCGATGCCGGCGGAGACCGCGAAGGCGGCCCCGCCCGACAGATGGAGACACGATGAGCAAGGCCACGAGGACGGACCCGCGGCCGTCCGCGCCGCATGGTGCCGACAGCCACGATCTGATCCGCGTGCTCGGCGCGCGCGAGAACAATCTCAAGGACGTCAGCATCGAGATCCCGAAGCGTCGGCTGACGGTGTTCACCGGCGTGTCCGGCTCGGGCAAGAGCTCCCTGGTGTTCAACACGATCGCCGCCGAGTCGCAGCGGCTGATCAACGAGACCTACAGCAGCTTCGTGCAGGGTTTCATGCCCACGCTCGCGCGACCCGAGGTCGACGTCCTCGAAGGTCTGACCACCGCGATCATCGTCGACCAGCAGCGGATGGGCGCCGACCCCCGGTCCACGGTCGGTACCGCCACCGACGCCAACGCGATGCTGCGCATCCTGTTCAGCAGGCTCGGCAAGCCGCACATCGGCCCGCCCAGCGCGTACGCCTTCAATGTCCCCTCGGTCAAGGCGAGCGGTGCCATCACCGTCGAGCGCGGTGCCCAGAAGGCGGTGAAGGCGACCTTCAACCGCACCGGCGGCATGTGCGTGCGCTGTGAGGGCCGGGGCGCGGTCTCGGACATCGACCTCACCCAGCTCTACGACGACTCCAAGTCCCTCAACGAGGGCGCGATCACCATCCCCGGCTACGGCTCGGACGGCTGGAACATGCGCCTCTACAAGGAGTCGGGCTTCGTCGACCCGGACAAGCCGATCCGCAAGTACACGAAGAGGGAGCTCCACGACTTCCTCCACCACGAGCCGACCCGGATGAAGATCGCGGGCATCAACATGACCTACGAGGGGTTGATCCCGCGGATCCAGAAGTCGATGCTCTCCAAGGACAAGGAGGCGATGCAGCCGCACATCCGGGCGTTCGTGGACCGGGCCGTCGCCTTCACCGCCTGCCCCGAGTGCGAGGGCACCAGGCTCAGCGAGGGCGCCCGTTCGTCGAAGATCAAGCGGATCAGCATCGCGGACGCCTGCGCGATGCAGATCAGCGACCTGGCCGAATGGGTCCGCGGTCTCGACGAGCCCTCGGTCGCGCCCCTGCTCTCCGCGCTCCAGCAGACCCTCGACTCGTTCGTCGAGATCGGCCTCGGCTACCTCGCGCTGGACCGCCCGGCGGGCACGCTGTCCGGCGGAGAGGCGCAGCGCGTCAAGATGATCCGCCACCTCGGCTCCTCGCTCACCGACGTCACCTACGTCTTCGACGAGCCCACCGCCGGTCTGCACCCCCACGACATCCAGCGGATGAACGACCTCCTGCTGCGGCTGCGGGACAAGGGGAACACCGTGCTCGTCGTGGAGCACAAGCCGGAGACCATCGTGATCGCCGACCACGTCGTCGACCTCGGCCCCGGAGCCGGTACGGGCGGTGGCTCCGTCTGCTTCGAGGGCACGGTGGAGGAACTGCGGAAGGGCGACACCGTCACCGGCCGCCACTTCGACGACCGGGCCCAGGTCAAGGACACATCGCGCGAGCCCACCGGCACGCTGGAGATCCGCGGCGCGTCGGTGAACAACCTGCGGGACGTGGACGTCGACATCCCGCTCGGAGTGCTGGTCGTCATCACCGGGGTCGCGGGCTCCGGCAAGAGTTCCCTGGTGCACGGGTCCATCCCGGCCGGCGAGGGCGTGGTGTCGGTCGACCAGGCGCCGATCCGCGGTTCACGGCGGAGCAACCCGGCGACGTACACCGGTCTGCTCGACCCGATCCGCAAGGCCTTCGCGAAGGCCAACGAGGTGAAGCCGGCGCTGTTCAGCGCCAACTCCGAGGGTGCCTGTCCCACCTGCAACGGTGCCGGTGTCATCTACATGGACCTGGCGATGATGGCCGGAGTCGCCACCACCTGCGAGGACTGCGAGGGCAAGCGGTTCGACGCCTCGGTCCTGGAGTACCACCTCGGCGGCCGCGACATCAGCGAGGTGCTCGCGATGTCGGTGGACGAGGCCGGGGAGTTCTTCGGCGCCGGTGAGGCGCACACGCCGGCCGCGCAGCGGATCCTCTCGCGGCTCGCCGACGTCGGACTCGGCTATCTCACCCTCGGCCAGCCGCTCACCACCCTGTCCGGCGGCGAGCGGCAGCGGCTCAAGCTCGCCACGCACATGGCCGACAAGGGCGGTGTGTACGTCCTCGACGAGCCGACCACGGGCCTGCACCTGGCCGACGTGGAGCAGTTGCTCGGACTGCTCGACCGGATCGTCGACTCGGGCAAGTCGGTCATCGTCGTCGAGCACCACCAGGCGGTCATGGCACACGCCGACTGGATCATCGACCTCGGCCCCGGAGCCGGCCACGACGGCGGCCGGCTCGTGTTCGAGGGCACCCCGGCCGACCTCGTCGCCACCCGCTCCACCCTCACCGGCGAACACCTGGCGGCGTACGTCGGCGCCTGACGCGGCCCGCACCGACGCGTGGGACGGGTTCCGGCAGCGGCCGGCACCCGTCTCCCACGCGGGCTTCGGCCAGGGACGCACGACGGCTGTGCCGATGGTGATCCGTGAGCGCCGGACGCCGAACAGGACCTGCCCCGACCGCGGGTGGCGACGCGCCCGCCCGGGAACGTACGGAGCCGGGACGGCGTCGGTCCGGTCATGACGGGAGCGCCCTGCTCCGACGGCTCCGCGCGCGCCCGGCCCGGATCCCACCTACGGTTGACGCACACCGCGTGCCCGGGGGCAGTGACTCCCTCGGCGCCCCGTCACCGCATCAGGAGGCCGGCCCCCATGAGCACAGCATCCGACACCCCCGTCCTGGACACCATCGCCGCCATGACCGTCGACTCCCTCGAACGGTGCGAACTGCCCCCGGACCAGCTCCTCCTCACGCGCATCGCCGCGCTCGCGGCCTCGGACGCGCCTCCGATCTCCTACCTCGCGCACATCGAGCCCGCCATCCAGGCCGATCTGACCATGGCTCAGGTCCAGGACGTCCTGGTGGCCATCGCACCCATCGTGGGCACGGCCCGTGTCATGACGGCGGCCGGCAACATCGCCGCCGCGTTCGGCCTCGCGATCGCGGTGGCCGAACAGGAGATCGAGGCCAACGGCTAAGGGCTGTCCCGTAATCCCCGGTGGATCAGCGCGCGGCGTCAGATGCTGGGGGCCCCTCCCACGCCTTTCGGGCTGTGGGGGAGCATCGCAAGGCGGAGGGTCGTCCTCATACTGGGCGTATCCGGGCGATCCGACAACGCGGCGAGGTGCCGTAGCTGTCGTCGTGCGCCGACCGGGGATTACGGGACAGCCCTCAGGCACCCGCCGCTCCGCCCGGATACCCCGTCGCTCGCTGCCGTGACCGCGTGACCCCGCCGGTTTGACCGGGAACGCGGCCATGGCAGGGGTTCGCCCGACTCTCCAGTGCCGTATCGAGCGAGGTTCGCCCTGTTGTTGTCCTGTGCCATGAACCTCAGCGGGAGCGAGTCGCTGCTGTGCGGCTGTTAGAGTCTCGGACCGACGAAGGGGGCTGCTCGTGGCCAAGGTCAGCATCAGTCTCGATGCCGAACTGGTGGTGGAAGTAATGGTCCTGGCCGGGGTCGGCTCGCCCCAGGACGCCGTCGAAGCGGTCGTGCGTGACTACATCGCCCGGGGGCACCGCACCGAGGCACGCACCGAGCTCAAAGAGCAGAGCCTGCGCGAGGTCGAGGTCAAACCGCAGGAGCCTCAAGGCTGACCGGCTGTCGAACGCAGCGTGCCGGCATCTTCCGGACCACCCCGTCAGCAGCCTGACCCGAGCAACTCGACTGCATACGACTCGGGACAGTGCATCGGCTCCACCCGACTCGGGACAGTCCGGAGCCTTCGTCAAACCCGGAGCAGTTCACCGTTCTGTCGCGCGTCAGGGCTCGCTGTTCCGGTGACGGAAGCTCAAGTCCGCTGACGGGCCGCCCGGGCGTTCCGGCCATCCGCACGGCGCGCCGTTCATTCCGCTATCGAACGTCGACGTAGTCGCCCGCTGTCGTGAGCGGGGCCGTCGTCGAGGTGCCCGCGAAGGAGTAGCGCCAGTAGCCGTCTGTGGAGGCGGCGACCGTCGTCCTCAGCGTGCCGGACGCGTCGGTGTGCACGGACTTGACCGTGTTGTAGGTGCTCGTCCCCGCTTTGCGGAACTGCAGCTTGACCAGCTGGCCGGCGTATCCGTGGTACGCGAGTTCGTCGTCCCACCAGGCACGCGAGAGCTTCCCGGCGACCGTGATCGTCCTGCCTCTCTTCACCGGCTCAGGGGACGCGTTCACGGTCAGCTTCGACGCTCGCAGCACACGCAGAGCCGGATCGGGAGTCAGCGTCGTGTACGAGCTCGTGCCGGCGTATGCCTGGGCATAGACGTGCCAGGTTCCGGCGTCGGAATTCTTGATCAGGGTCGGATTGCCGTTGATGAGGAGGCTGCACTTCCAGGTGTGCCCGCTCACTCGTGAGCAGGACGCCTGGTTCTTGGTCGGGTCGAGGACGGCGTCGAAGTCGTCGTCGTTCAGGTCGGTGCCGCCGTGGAACAACGTCACCGAGCCGTTGGTGATGGCGGCTGCGTCGCTCGCGGTGACCGTGGCGGTGATCAGTTCGGTGGAGGTGCCGATCACCACGTCCTTTCCGCCATTGACGGTGACATCGAGGATGACCGGCGGCGCGCCGTCCGCATGAGCGACCGGCACACCGACAGCGGTGACTGCCAGAGCGCCGATCGTGGCACCGAGGACGGATATGCGCATGGCTTCCTCACAGGTCGAGTTACGACGGAACCCTCGTCACTCCGGGGTGGGCGCATCGTATGCGCCCGGTCGTCACAACTGCCGCACGGGGTACCACGACCGCGGTCCTTTGCCCCTCTGCAAGGTTCACCCGACACGTCTGC
Organism: Streptomyces sp. NBC_00386; assembly: GCF_036063235.1. NCBI lineage: Bacteria > Bacillati > Actinomycetota > Actinomycetes > Kitasatosporales > Streptomycetaceae > Streptomyces > Streptomyces sp. NBC_00386. The sequence continues at coordinate 963,828 of NZ_CP107950.1, read as the reverse complement.
GGTAGCGGCTTCTTCGGTCAGCCGCCGCTTGCCGGTCACGATCCCTCTCTCTCGCCGGAAGTGCCAGAAGAACGGCCTGGGCAAGGATGGGAACGGGCGGCGGAACCTGCGGCGCAGCTGACAACGACGGAGCCTCAGCGCCGCAGCCTGAGGGGCCGGTTCTCCCGGACCCGAAGGATCGGCACATGCTCACCGAAGCACTCCTGGCCGTGGGTGGAGCTTGCGGTATCAGACGACGAGACCGGCCGGCGAGAGGGGCACGGCGCGTGCGACGCCCGCCCGGCGGGCTGCGCGGAGCCGTTCGCCGAGCCCTGGCCACCGGGCGGTCCACCCTGGCATCGATGTCCGGAACAGGGCGGGGAAGAGGACCGCGGACGCCGGCAGCAACGTCCACCGGGCCACGCGCAGCGGGGTCTTGCCCGCACCCGCCGCCCCCGTCAGGGTGACGACCCGCCCCGGCCCGCGGCGGCGCGCTCGCGCGCCTCCCGTAGCTCACCGAGTACGTCCTCGCGTCCCACGAACGGGAAACCCGTCACCATGGCAGTCCTCGCCGGTCCCTGTGGGCGACCCGTCTTCGCCCCGGCCTCAAGCGTAGGCAGGAGGTACGCGGACCGAGAGGCGTCGGCCGTCCGGTCCGGGGGCCGGGACGGGCGAAGACCCCGCCGCCGGGAGTCGCACCGGGGCGGGGTCTTCGTCGCGCGGGTCAGGCCGTCTTGATCGTGACCTCGATGTCGCCCCGGGTCACCTTGGAGTAGGGGCAGATCTCGTCCGCCTTCTCCACCAGGGCCTTGGCGGTGGCCTCGTCGACCGAGGGGAGGTGGGCGGTGAGCTCGGCGACGATGCCGAATCCGGCGTCGTCGCGGCCGATGCCGACGCGGGCCGTCACGCTGGAACCGGTGATGTCGATCTTCCGCATCCGGGCGATGATCCCGATCGAGGCGTGGAAGCACGCGCTGTAACAGGCGGCGAAGAGCTGCTCGGGGTTGGTGCCGCCGCCCGTGCCGCCCAGTTCCTTGGGCTGGCTGACGACGATGTCGAGCCTGCCGTCCTCGGTGGAGATGCGGCCCTCTCGGCCTCCCTCGGCGGTGGCGACTGCGGTGTAGAGAGCATCACCGGGCTTGATGGGCATCTCTTGCGTACCTTCCGTCGGTTTCGTGCGTACCTGGACCGGATGGACGGCTGCCCGAGCGGGCGGCATCCGGCGCGCGCCGTTCCTCGGAGGTCAGTTGGTTCCCGGGTTCGTCCCGGCCGGCTGCGTGGCACCGGGCGCTGCGCCCTGGGTGGGTCGCTCCTGGGCCGCGGCCGGCGGGGTCTTGATGACGAGCCCGAGGCCCGCCAGCCCTGACAGGACCGTGACGATGGAGCAGAAGAGTAGGACGTGCCCGTAGTCGGAGGCCTCTGATTTCGTCCCGCCGAGCAGCGTGGCCAGCGTCGCGACACCGAAGGCGCCGCCGATCTGGCGGGCCGTCTGGTTGAGCCCGGTCGCCCCCGCGAAACGCAGCGGGGAGACCGAGAGGGCGGCGGCGGTCGACGTGCCCGTGGTGATCGCGCCCATGCCCGCGCCCGCCAGGATGCCGGTGGGCAGCCAGTAGCCGAGGAAGTCGGGCTCGTCGGGCAGGGTGAAGGCGAGGAAGAAGCCGGTGCCCGCGAGGACGACCGCGCCGGCCACCACGACGGCCCGCGGGCCGTACTTCGTCCGGATCCTGCCCGAGTACAGAGCCACCGGCGTCACCCCGCCCCGTCCCCGTAAGCGGCCCTGCTGGCCTCGATCTCGCCGATGTGCTCGATCGCCCAGCCGGCCAGCGCGAGGGCCGGCGGAATGAGGCTCTCTCCGGTGGGGGTCAGCGCGTACTCGACGCGGGGCGGGACCTCCGCGTACACCGTCCTCGACACCAGGCCGTCGCGCTCCAGGTTCCGCAGGGTCAGCGTCAGCATCCGCTGCGAGATGCCGGGAATCTGCCGCTGCAGATCCGTGAAGCGCAGCCGGCCCCGTTCGAGGGTCGTCACGATCAACAGCGTCCACTTGTCGCAGATCCGGTCGAGGACGCTGCGGATCGTCCGGCCGCCGTCCCCGCGGATCATGCAGGTGTGCTCGTACTGCGACACGACAGCTCCCTGTGGGTAGCGCACATCCATGTGCCTTTTGCGGACCCCCCGACGGTGACTCATCATGGGGCAACTTACGCCTGGTAACCATTGTGAGAGGCCGCCATGAACGTCGCCTACTGGATCGTCGCAGCGCTGCTGGCGGCCTTCTACCTCTATGCCGGAGGCATCAAGATCCTGCGGAGCCAGGAGCAGTTGCGGCCGATGATGGGATGGGTCGACCGCGTGCCCATGCCGGTGGTGAGGCTCATCGGGACGCTGGAGGTCCTCGGCGCGGCGGGTCTGATCCTGCCGCCGCTCACCGGGATCGCGCCCTGGCTCGCCGTCGCCGCCGCGACGGGTCTCGTCCTGATCCAGGTCGGCGGGATATCCCTCCACCTCTCGCGCGGCGAGGCACGGCTGATCGGACTCAACATCGCCCTGCTGGCCGCCGCGGCGGCGGCCGTCTGGCTCGGGACCACCTGGCTCTGACCGGACCGCCCTGTGCGGCACCCGCCGAACGCAAAGGGCGGGAGCCGGCACGTGGTGCCGGCTCCCGCCCCGGGAACGCGACCGCTCAGGTGCGGTAGGCGTAGTACGCGGCGTTCGGGTACGACGCGATGATGCTCGCCAACGACCGGTTGTAGGTGTTGGTGGAGTGGTACGACAGGTACGGCACACCCTGCGGGCTGCGGTACGTGACGATCATCGTGTGGTCCTTGGACCCGTCCTTGTTGAAGTCCATCTGGACGACGTCACCGATGTCGGCCTGATAGACGTTCGCGAGGCTGGTGGTCCGCTTCGAGGAGAGGGCGAACCACGAGAACTCGTTGACTCCGACGAACGAGTCCGACTGGATGTCGGCGTTGCCGAACCACTTGTGGAAGTCGTACACGTAACCGGGAACGTGCTTCCAGCCGCCCGCCTTCAGGGACTGGCTGACGAAGTTCGTGCAGTCCCCGCCGGCGCCCTCCCCGTTGAAGTCCGGGTACGCCGGGTTGTAGTTCTTCCAGTACTTCGCGGCGTACGCGGCCATGGCCTTGTAGTCGTAGCCGGTGGCCGAGAAGTTCTTCGGCTTGGCCGGCGCCGGCGTCGTGATGGCGGCACGGGTCGCCGAGGGCGGCGTGCTGTCACCGGTCATGGGCGTGGCGACGAACGTCGTGGCCTCGACCTGGTTGACCGCGACCCCGTCGTCCGTGTCACGGACACCCGTGAGCTGCCAGTCGCCGTCGCGGTCGGCCTTGAACGTCAGCGTGTGGTGCGCCTCGAAGCCGGTGGTCTTCGGCTCGGTGCCCGTGGCCTTGTCGTAGGCCAGCGTCGTCGTCTCGGTGACGTCGACCGTGGCGTGACGGCCCTTCACCCGCGTACGGTCCAGCGACACCGTGGTGTTGGCCGAACGGTACTTCTCGCCGAGCTCCGCCAGACGGGCCTTGCGGCTCTCCAGCTTCGTCAGCGCGGACTTCTCGGCACGCGACTGGGCCGAGGACAGGCGGACCTCGCCGGAGAACCGGGACGTCTTCTGCTTCGTTCCGTCGTCGCCCACCAGGGCGTCGGTGCGGTCGGTGAAGACCGCGTCCGCCAGGCGCTGGAAGGTCGCCTTGGTGGCCGCGTCCACCTTGGGGTCGGCGTTGACACTCGCGGCGCCCGCGGACCAGTTGGGCAGCAGGGCTGCGCCGGCGACGACCGAGGCGGCCGCCGCGGTGACTATGGTCGCGCGTTGCCGCTTACGGCTCAGTTTCCTTGATTTCAATGGGGATCCCCTCTACACCGGTATTCGATACCGGAGCCGCATCCTCGCACGGCGTGTGTGTCTCCTGTGAAGGGGGTTGCCGAAGCGGTACCGAGCCACGGAGACGGAAAGCCGAAGCTCCGCGCTCGCGAGGGCGATCCCGGCGGCCCACCGGTCCTGCCGACGGTCGTTGGCCGCCCGCGAGGACTCCGGGGCCGTGGCGCCGGACCTACGCCGGTTGTGGTGCCGGAGCGTCATATACGGGTGTGAGAAGGGGGGCCGGAGGAGCGTGCGCGCGAACGGTCCCGCGCGAACGGCCGGTGCGAGGGACCCGCGTGAACGGCCGGTGCGAACGGTCCGCGTGAACGATTCGCGCGAGCACGTCGAACAGGCAGGATCCGCCCGCTCGCGTACCCTCTTCACCGTGCCGGCATCCCCCTTGCATCGCGTCGCCGTTCTCGTCCTCGAGGGTGCCAAACCACTCGATGTCGGTATTGCCGCGCAGGTGTTCACAACCCGGGCGAGCATGCCGTACGAGGTGAGGGTGTGCGGCGCGGAACCCGGCCTGGTGACCGGCGGCGACGGCCTGTCGTACCACGTCGCCCACGGCCTCGAACAACTCGCGTGGGCCGAACTCGTCTTCGTCCCCGGCTACCGGTACCCGGACCGCGAGGACCCGCCGCCCGCCGTCGTCGACGCGCTGATCGAGGCCCATGGGCGGGGCGCCCGGCTCGCGGCCATCTCGACGGGCGCGTTCGCGCTCGCCGCCACCGGGCTGCTCGACGGCAGGCGGGCCACGACACACTGGCACTACACACGGGCGCTCGCGGCGAAACACCCGCTCATCAACGTCGACGAGAACGTCCTGTTCGTCGACGAGGGGAGTGTGCTCACGTCGGCCGGCGCCGCCTCCGGGATCGACCTGTGCCTCCACATCCTGCGCGGCGACCTCGGAGTGGCCGCGTCGAACCACGCGGCCCGCCGACTGGTCGCGGCCCCCTACCGCAGCGGCGGACAGGCACAGTACGTCCCGCGCAGCGTCCCCGAACCGCTGGGCGAACGGTTCGCCGCCACCCGTGAATGGGCACTGCACCGGCTCGGTGAACCCCTTTCCCTGGAGACACTCGCCCAGCACGCGGCCGTCTCGCCGCGCACCTTCTCGCGGCGCTTCGCGCAGGACACCGGGTACACGCCGATGCAATGGGTCATGCGCGCCCGCATCGACATGGCCCGCGAACTCCTGGAGCGTTCGCAATGGAGTGTCGAGCAGATCGCCGCGGGCGTGGGCCTCGGCACCGGCGCCAACCTGCGGCTGCACTTCCACCGGATCCTCGGCACCTCCCCGAGCGAGTACCGGCGCACCTTCACCCAGGGCGAATAGCCCGCCGCGGACCGACCGCGGCAGGCTGGCGCGATCCTTGCGGACCATGGCGATCTCGCCGCTGTCACCGCCCCGCACGGCGCGCGAACCTGGGAGTGAGCCGAAGGGACATCACTCATGACTCGTATCGCCATCAATGGATTTGGCCGCATCGGACGCAACGTTCTGCGCGCGTTGCTGGAACGCGACACGGACCTGGAAGTCGTCGCGGTGAACGATCTGACGGAGCCCGCCGCCCTCGCGCGGCTGCTCGCCTACGACTCGACGTCCGGCCGGCTCGGCCGCCCGGTGACCGTCGACGGGGACACCCTTGTCGTGGACGGCAAGCGGATCAAGGTGCTGGCCGAGCGCGATCCGGCGCAGCTGCCCTGGGCCGAGCTCGCCGTCGACGTCGTGCTGGAGGCCACCGGTCGTTTCACCTCGGCCAAGGCGGCCGGGGCGCACCTCGACGCCGGTGCGCGGAAGGTGCTCGTCAGCGCGCCCGCGGAGGGCGCCGACGTGACGCTGGCGTTCGGTGTCAACAACGACGCCTACGACCCGGCCGTGCACACGATCGTCTCGAACGCGTCGTGCACGACCAACGCGCTCGCTCCGCTGGCCGCCGTGCTCGACGACCTCGCCGGCATCGAGCACGGCTTCATGACGACGGTGCACGCGTACACCCAGGAGCAGAACCTTCAGGACGGTCCGCACCGCGACGCCCGGCGGGCCCGTGCCGCCGCCGTCAACATCGTGCCGACCACGACCGGTGCCGCCAAGGCGATCGGCCTGGTGCTGCCGAACCTCGAGGGCAAGCTGTCGGGCGACTCGATCCGGGTGCCGGTGCCGGTGGGCTCGATCGTCGAGCTCAACACCACCGTGGCCCGTGACGTGACACGCGACGAGGTCCTCGCGGCCTACCGCGCCGCGGCCGAGGGCCCGCTCGCCGGCGTCCTCGAATACTCGGAGGACGCGCTCGTCTCGTCCGACATCACGGGCAACCCGGCCTCGTCGATCTTCGACTCGGCCCTCACCCGCGTCGACGGCCGCCACATCAAGGTGGTCGCCTGGTACGACAACGAGTGGGGCTTCTCCAACCGCGTCATCGACACGCTCGGGCTTCTCACGGCCGGCTGAGCGGGTCGAGGCAGGGGCCGTCCGATCGGGGCATCGGGCGGCCCCTGAACCGTGCGCCGGCCGTGGTGCGGCAGGATGGGTGCATGAGCGTAGTCAAGATCAACGTGCTGACCGTCCCCGCCGAACAGCGGGAAACCCTCGAGAAGCGCTTCGCCTCGCGCGCCGGTGCCGTGGAGAGCTCCGACGGCTTCGAGTGGTTCGAGCTCCTCCGCCCCGTCGAGGGCACCGACGACTACCTGGTGTACACGCGCTGGCGTGACGAGGCATCGTTCCAGGCGTGGATGGAGGGCCCCATGAAGGCGGCCCACCAGGGCGGCGGCGACCGTCCGAAGCCCGCCGCCAGCGGGTCCTCGGTCTGGTCGTTCGAGGTCGTGCAGCAGGCGGCGCCCAAGAACGCCTGACACCCGCCACGGCGGGAACGTGCCCCGCGCCGAGGATCCGGTGCGGGGCACGTTCCGTCATGGAATGCCGACCTCGAACAGGACGTACCCGGCGTAGGAGCCCGAGGCGAGTGCCGCGATCGTGAGGATCGCGCACAGGACCGGAACGCTGAGCCGGCGCATGGCGGTGGCGCAGGGGATGAGGAGCGGGAAGGCCGGGAGCAGGTAGCGGGGCACGTTGCCGAAGATCTGCTGGCTGCCCAGGACGAGTGCCATGGTCAGCAGGGTGCTGACGGTCAGCACGAGCGGCGGGCGCAGCCGGAACAGCAGGGGCAGGACGATCAGGGCCAGCAGGACGGTGCCTGCGGCGATGACGTCTTCGTGGGGGTAGGCGAAGAGGTAGTCGTAGTGGCCGACCATCAGGGACGAGAGCACCTTGACGGTGTGCCGGCCGTAGTCGAACGAGTGGGCCCAGGCTTTGTCCTGGAGCGTGAAGTACCCGCCGTAGTCGCCCATCCGGTGTCCCACCCAGCCGAGGTAGCCGGCCAGACCGATGGGGGCGATCAGGACGGCCGCCACCGGGCGCAGGACCGCGTCCCGGGGCCGTGCCCATTGTGGGGCGGGGCGGTCGCCCAGGCGGCGCAGCGCGCGCCGGTGCCGGACCAGGTCCACGAGCGCGACGAGGGCGAGTGCCGCGATCAGCGCGGTGGCCGTCGGCCGGGTGAGGCCCGCGGCGCAGGTCAACAGGCCCGCGGTGAGCCAGTTGCGGCGCATGACGGCGTAGCAGGCCCAGGCGGCGAGGGCGACGTAGAGGGACTCCGAGTAGCCGGACCACTCCACACCGGATCCGGGCCACACGGCCCACAGCCCTGCGGCGGCCAGCCCGGCGCGCCGGCCGCTGACGTGGGCGGTCACGGCGTAGATGGCCAGGGCGGCCACGAACGAGGCGGCGACGGAGACCACCAGGCCCGCGCCGAGCAGGCCGAGCCCGGTGCAGGAGGAGACCAGGCGCATCAGGGCGGGGTACAGGGGGAAGAACGCGGCGGAGTTGCCTTCCAGGGTGATCAGGCCGATTGCGCCGCGCACCGGTACGAGGGCGGGGTGGTAGCCGTGCGCGGCGATCTGCTGGTACCACCAGCCGTCCCAGGTGGCCAGGACGTCCCAGGTGTGGGCGCCGCCCCCGAAGCGGGGGTTCTTCCGGCGGAAGTCGCCGGAGGAGTCGAGCAGGTACATGAAGACGCAGAAGCCGACGAGCTTCATCGTGCCGTACAGGGCGAGGACCGGACCGTGCCGCTCCGCCGTCCGGCACAGCCGTTGCCGCCGGGTGAGGCCGCCGTCCGGGTCGGTACCGCCCCGGCTCGTGCCGTCCGGGGTCGTACTGGCCGGGTTCGTGCCCTCCGGCCGTGTGATCGTGGGCCAACGGACCCCGTTGCGGGGCCTGTTGCCCTGGGGTGCCGACGTGGCCGTGAGGCCGGGCCCGTTCATCGCGGCCCGTTTCCCGTGCCGTCGCCCTGGGCTGCGGTGGCGAACACCCAGGTGCGCAGGAGCAGGAACCGCAGCAGTGTCGCCGCCAGGTTGGCGGTGACGAGGACCACGATCTCGGTGGGGCGTCCTGGTGTGTGCGTCCAGTGGTGCAGCGCGGCCAGTGAGCCGCTGGTGAGCGCGAGTCCGAGGCCGAAGACGGCCAGCCCCTTGGCCTGGTGGCGCAGTGCCCCGCCCCGGCCGTGCAGCCCGAAGGTGAGCCTGCGGTTGGCGGCCGTGTTGGCGACGGCGCAGACCAGCAGTGCCCAGGCGTTGGCGGCCTGAGGGCCCGTCACCGGGCGCAGAGCCGCGTACAGGAGGACGTACCCGATCGTGCTGACCACGCCCACGGCGCCGAACCGCAGCAGCTGAGCCGTCAGGGAGGTCCGCGGCGCGCTCTCGGGGGCGCGCCCGAGCCGCGCCACGGGCAGCGTGCCACGGGCCAGCGAACGGCCGATCCTCGCGATGCCCCGCAGGTCGGCGACGGCGGTCGAGAGCAGATCGACCCGGCTGTCGGGGTCGTCCACCCAGTCGACGGGTACCTCGTGGATACGCAGCCCGGCGCGCTCGGCGATCACCAGCAGCTCGGTGTCGAAGAACCAGCCCGAGTCCTCCACCAGCGGCAGCAGGCGTTCGGCGACATCGCGGCGGACGGCCTTGAAGCCGCACTGCGCGTCGGAGAATCCGACGGCGAGGGCGGAGCGCAACAGGGCGTTGTAGCAACGGGAGATGATCTCTCGTCGGGGTCCGCGGGTCACCCGGGAGCCGCGGGCCAGTCGGGTGCCGATGGCGATGTCGGAGTGCCCGGATATCAGCGGGGCGACGAGCGGCAGGAGCGCGTTCAGCTCGGTGGACAGGTCGACGTCCAGATAGGCGAGCACCGGCGCGTTCGAGCCCGACCACGCGGCGCGCAGAGCCCGGCCGCGCCCCTTCTCGTCGAGCCGTATCCACGTCGCCTCGGGCAGGTCGGCGGCCAGCCGGGCGGCTATCCGCGGGGTGGCGTCGGTGCTCGCGTTGTCGGCGACGGTGATGCGGAACGGGTACGGGAACGTCTCGCGCAGATGGGCGTGCAGGCGACGCACGCTCGGTTCCAGGTCGGTCTCCTCGTTGAACACGGGGACGACCACGTCGAGAACGGGTTCGGTGTGGTCCGCCGGCAAGGGAAGCCGGACGGGCAGGCGGTCCACGAGCGCACGGTCGGCGGGCGTGCGGTCGAGAGGAAGCCCTTCCGCGGACCGTCGCTCGCCCGGCCTTCGTTCCCGGGGCGGCCCGCTGTCGTGTTCCTCGAAGTTCTCCACGTCCTCGCGGCCTTCGGAATCGTGGCCTTCGGAATCCGCGGAACCCTGGAAGCCCGCGGGGGCGGACCGCAATACGTTCGTCATGGTGTGTCCTGTTCTGTGTTCTGTCGTGGGGCAGGCCGGAGACGCTCGCGGCCGAACCGCGTCGACGGGGGTGCGGATGGGGAGTTGTGTGGCCGGGGAAAGGGGGCGGGGACGACGCCGGTGGAGCTGGTGCCGGGGCTTATTCGGTGTTCGTCTCGGCCGATGACGAGGGTTCGAGGTGCGACGGAGGCGGCGAGGACGTCGGGGTCTCGCTCGGCGTCGCCGGTTCGGTGGCCGGCGCGCGGGTCGTGGCCGTGGCCGTGTCTCCGGGTTCGGAGGCGACCGAGGTCGAACTCTCCGTCGTGGTGGGCGTTTCGGGAGGACCGGAGGGCCCGGTGGTGTTCTCGGCCGTGCCGGTGGCCGACTCGCTGGACGACGGGGTCGGTGACGGGGTGACGTACGGGGAGGTGGGGGTGGTCGTGGGCCGCGGCACGGGGCCCAGGGGGCGGTCGCGGTCCGGGGCGTGCGGCAGCAGGAACACGCCGACGCAGATCCCGGCGGTGGCCAGGACGCAGCTCGCCGCCTTCTGCGCCGCGCGGATCCGGCGGCGGACGCGGACGCCCTCCCGGAGGCTGTTCTGCTGTGCGGGCTCGAAGGGGGTCTGTTCCTGGGCGTCGCGCATCATCCGCGCCAACTCCCGCTCGAATTGATCCATTCTTCTCTTCACCCCACCGGCTCGATGACATCCGCCAGGATCTGGCGCAGCCGCGCCACACCGCGTGACGCGTGGGAACGGGCGGTGCCCAGCGGGCAGCCCAGGACCTCCGCGACCTGTTTCTCGGGCAGGTCCTGGTAGTAGCGCAGCACCACGGCCGCCCGTTGCCGGGGCGGCAGTTGGGCGAGAGCCGCTTCGAGGCGCGAGCGCTCCACCACGGCCGCGGACTCGTCGCCGGTGTGCGCGACGTCCGGCAGCGCCTCCACGGGGCGTTCGCCCCACCACCGCCGCCGTGCGGAGCGGGCGGCGGCGCGGGCCAGGACCTTCCGTACGTACGCCTCGGGCGCCTCGTCGGCCACCTTCGGCCAGGCGAACCAGAGTTTGACCAGGGCCTCCTGGAGCAGATCCTCGGCGCGGTGCCGGTCGCCGGCGCAGAGCAGGCGCGCGAGGTGGAACAACGCCGACCAACGGGCCGCGACGAACCCGTCGAAGCCGTCGATCCCTTCGGCTCTTGCCTGTCCCATCCGCACCGTCCCCGCACTTGCCGGCTCGTACACCTGGGGAAAGACGCTGGGGGGCGCCCTACTATGCACCGATGTCACGTGATCTGGATCACGCGGGGTGAGGCCGAGGTGTGAGCGGGGGCGGGGGCGTGGGCTGCTTGGCGCGTGGCTCTCTCAGCGGCCGGTGGCCCCCCGCCGGGCCCGGGCCGTGCCCCTGCGCCGTTCCGTCCGCAGTTCCCGGAGATAGGCCTGCGCGTCCACCTGGATGGTGTGCCGGGTCGAGGTGACGTAGCGGTGGGCCAGCCTCGCGCGGTACGCGCCGGCCTCCTGGCGCATCCGCTCGGGTCCGGGCAGCACGCAGCGGCCCTGAAGGAGATCGGCCACCCAGTGCGCCTGCGCCTCCGCGAGCGGCATGATCGCGCCGAGGGGCTGGACCAGTCCGATGAAGTAGAGGCCGGGACGGTCCGGCGCGACCACCCGGTGGTAGAGCTCGATGTCGTTGTCGGACGGATCGATCACCTCGTCCTTGAGGAACGGGAACGCGATGTCGTAGCCCGTGCAGTAGACGATCGCGTCGATCACCTCCTCGCTTCCGTCCTCGAACGTCACCCGGTCGCCCTCCAGCCGCACGGGAGCGGGTCTCACGGTGAGGTCGCCGTGGCCGAGGCGTGAGAGCAGGTCGTCGGAGATGGTGGGGTGGGCGCCCAGCACGCGGTGCCGGGGCGTCGGCAGCCCGTAGTCCTTCAGCCGGCCCCGGCTGAGCCGCAGCAGAAGCCGCAGGCCTTGTTCCTGAACGGACAGCGGGGCCCGTGACAGCCAGGAGCCGGTGAGATGGTCGGTGGGCACGCCGAAGAGGTACTTGGGCAGGATGTGCGCACCACGGCGCATGGAGAGGACCGTGCGCCGGGACACCCGTGAGGTCTCCACCGCGATGTCGCAGGCCGAGTTGCCGATGCCGAGGACGAGGACGCGCTTGTCGGCGAAGGGCTCCGGTGTCCGGTAGTCGTGCGAGTGCGTCTGCGAGCCGGTGAACTCCTCGGCTCCCGGAAGGGACGGCCGGGGCCAACGGGCCTTCCAGTGGTGGCCGTTGGCGACCAGGACGGCACCGTAGGCCCGTTCGGCGGTCTCACCCGAGTCCAGACGGCGGGTCGTGACGCCCCACTTTCCGCCGGGCAGGGGTTCGGCGCGCACCACTTCGGTGCGGAAGGCGATCGACGTCCGCAGCCCGAAATGGTCCACGAAGCTGTCGAAGTACCGGGCGATGTGGAAGTGGCTGGGATAGACCGGACAGTCCTCCGGCATGGGGAAGCTCGCGTACTCCATGATCTGGCGCGAGGTGTTGATGTGCAGCGAGCGGTAGGCGGACGACATCCCGTTGTCGTTCAGATATCGCCAGTTGCCGCCGACCTCCGAGCCGGTCTCGTAGCAGTCGTACGCGATCCCGCGCTCCGCCAGCACCTGGCAGGCGGCGATCCCGGACGAGCCCGCCCCGATCACACAGACCCTGTCCATGCCCGCCTCTTCCTGAACCAACGTCGGTGACCACCCGGTCATATGACCGGGCGGTCACAGGCTGCTGTCCGTCGGCCCGCCGTGTCAATGACCCTGACGTGAGCGGAAGTTCGGGCATGCGACGGCCGGACGGTGCCGGCCGCCGCGATCTCTGCCGGTCGACTCCCTTTCCTGCCGGACTCGTTGACAGGGCGCGTTCACCGCACCGACGATGACCGGGCGGTCACATGACCGCCCGGTCATACGCAGGAGCACGCATGCCCACTTCCACCTGGACCCGGCTGTCACCCGTGCGGCGCGAACGGGTCCTGGTCGCCGCGATGGACGAGTTCGGCACCCACGGCTACTCCACCGGAAGCCTCAACGTCATCGCCCGCGAGGCCGGCGTGGCCAAGGGCTCGCTGTTCCAGTACTTCGAGGGCAAGCTCGACCTGTTCGCCTACGTGGCCGAGCAGACCTCCCTGCGCGTCTACGCCGCCATGCGGCCCTGGCTCGACGGATACGACGGCTCCACGGAGTTCTCCCGCCATCTCACCGACGCCCTGGAGGCGTGGTTCGACTACTTCGCCGGCCACCCGCTGGAACGAGGGGTCACCGCGGCCACCAACATGGAGCTCGACCCGGCCGTCCGCAACGCCGTACGCGCCCCGGTGCAGGACATGTACCTCGCCGGCCTGCGCCCCCTGGTCGAGCGGGCGGTCGAGACCGGCGACCTGCGCAAGGGGGCCGACGTCGACGCCCTGCTGTCCCTGCTGCTCGTTCTCCTGCCGCACCTCGCGCTCGCGGCCCACACCCTGGGACTCGAAGGACCGGTGCGCCTCGCGGGCGAACACCCGGAAGTCCGCCGGGCGAACATCACCCGCCTGATCGGCCCGGTCCTCGCCGACTTCGTACCGAAGGGGCCCTGATGGACACACCCGACTACGACGTACTCGTCATCGGCTCCGGATTCGGCGGCAGCGTCACCGCGCTGCGCCTCACCGAGAAGGGGTACCGCGTCGGGATCCTGGAGGCCGGACGCCGCTTCGCCGACGGCGACTTCCCCCGAACCTCCTGGCACGTGCGCGACTACCTCTTCGCCCCCCGCCTCGGCTGCACGGGCATCCTGCGCATGACGCTGCTCGGCGACGTCCTCGTCCTCACCGGCGCGGGCGTCGGCGGCGGCTCCCTCGGCTACGCCAACACGCTCTACGAGCCGCCCGAGGCCTTCTACGAGGGCTCGCCGTGGGCCGCCATCACCGACTGGCGCGGCGAACTCGCGCCCTACTACGCCCAGGCCCGCCGCATGCTCGGCGTCACCGACAACCCCCTGTTCACCGACGCCGACCGGCTCCTCAAGGACACCGCGGACGACCTCGGCCGCGCGGACACCTTCAGGACCGTGCCGGTCGGCGTGTACTTCGGGCCGCCCGGCACGGCACCCGGCGCCCGCGTCGCGGACCCCTGGTTCGGCGGCGCGGGGCCGGACCGCAACGCCTGTCTGCACTGCGGCGCGTGCATGACGGGCTGCCGGCACAACGCGAAGAACACCCTGCCCAAGAACTATCTGGGCCTGGCCGAACGCGCCGGCGCCGAGGTGCTGGCCCTGCGCACGGTCACCGACGTCACCCCGCACGGTGAGGGCTGGGCCGTCACCTCGGTACGCACCGGCGCAGGCCCGCGTCGCCGCGTACGGACCCTGACCGCCCGGCACGTCGTCTTCGCGGCGGGCGCCCTCGGCACCCAGCGGCTGCTGCACCGGCTGCGGGAGGGCGGTTCCCTGCCGCGGGTGTCGCCCCGCCTCGGCCGGCTGACCCGCACCAACTCCGAGGCCATCCTCGGCGTCCGGTCGAAGGACAAGGCCGCGGACTTCAGTCGCGGCGTCGCCATCACCTCCTCCGTGCACCTCGACGAGAACACGCACGTCGAAGCCGTCCGCTACGGCCGAGGGAGCAATCTGCTCGGGCTGCTCGGCGCCATGCTCGTCGACCCCGTCCGCGGCCGCTCCCGGCTGCTCACCAGACTGGTCGCGATGGCACGCAACCTGCGCGACCTGCCCAGTCTGCACAACCCGCGCCGCTGGTCCCAGCAGACCGTCGTCCTGCTGGTCATGCAGTCCCTCGACAACTCCGTGACGACGTACCTCCGTCGCACCCCGACCGGGCGCAAGCGGCTGACCAGCCGCCCCGGCGAAGGCACCCCCAACCCGTCCTGGATACCCGCCGGACACCGGGCGGCCCGCACAGCGGCCGAGCGCATCGGCGGCCAGGCCTGCGGCACCTGGGGCGATCTGTTCGACATCCCCACCACCGGCCACCTCATCGGCGGATGCACCGTCGGCGAGAACCCTGAGACCGGTGTCGTCGACCCCTATCACCGGCTGCACGGGCATCCGGGCCTGCACGTCGTCGACGGCTCCACGATCTCGGCGAACCTCGGCGTGAACCCCTCCCTCACCATCACCGCCCTGGCCGAGCGGGCCGTCGCCCTGTGGCCCAACCGTGGCGAGGAGGACCCCCGGCCCGAACCCGGTCTGCCCTACCGCCGGGTGCGGCCGGTACCGCCGAGGCACCCCGCCGTGCCCACGGGCGCACCGGCGGCACTGCTGCTGGAACCCCCCACCGGAAAGGACACCCCGTGACGCCCTACCCCGAGGAACCCTGGCACCTGGCGGGCCAGATGTATCTGTCGCTGTGGCTGGTGCCGGCCCGCGAACTGCCCCCGGTGGCGGACGGCACCCGGCCGGTCACCGTCGCCGGGCGCGGCGCGGTCGGCGCCGCCTGGGTCGTCTACGAGAACGACAGCGTCCTGCACTACAACGAACTGCTCCGGGCCGTCCTCGTACGGGACGGCCGCCGCCCTCGGGTCTGCGTCACCGACATCTGGGTGGACAGCGCCGCCTCGATGGCCGGCGGCAGGCAACTGTGGGGCATCCCCAAGGAGATGGCGGACTTCGACATCGACCGGACCGCCGGCGTCCGGGCCGGCGCGGCGACGGACAAGGGTGTCCTGGCCACCGCGTCCTTCGAACCCGGCCGCCGGATGCCGGGCCGCTGGCCCCTCACCTATCGCGTCACGCAGACCCTCGACGGCGCGCTGAAGACGAGTTCCGTCCGCTCGCGCTCCGCCGTCCGAACGGCACGGGCCCGCTGGACCGCGCAAGAGGACGGCCCGCTGGGGGAGTTGGGCCGCCGTCCGCCCCTGCTCAGCCTGGCTCTGGACGACTTCACCATCCGGTTCGGCGACGCCGCCCCCGGCGCGTCCGCGCGGCAGGCACCCACGCCGTAAGCCGCGTGGGATCGCGCCCCGGCCGGCGCGATCCGTCGCCCAACGTCACCCCGTGCTCATCGAGCGTACGCACGCGCGGTGAACCGGTGCGCGGGGGACGAGAGTTGGACAAGTGGAGGGCGATCAACCCCTGTTCCGGCGGCCTACCGGCCGGTATACAGACCAGGTTGGGTCTGCCGGGCAGGAGCCGTCCGGCCTGCCGCGGCGCCGTGAGACCCGTGCGCCGCGGGACGCCGGTACCCGTTCAGCAGGCTGTCATGGCTTCAGGGGAGGGGCACGATGAACGATCACACGCGTCCGGAAAACGACGGTCCCAGGCGACGGGGCGCCCTGGCGCTGGGGGCCGCGCTGAGCAGCTGCGCGCTCGTCGCGGGCGTCGCGGCGGCGGCCCCCGCCGAAGCGGGCGAAGGGCACACGGCGCACGGCGTGGACTACGTCGCGCTCGGCGACTCGTACACCTCCGGGCCCCTGATCCCTCAGCAGGTCGACGCCAACTGCGCGCGCTCCGACCACAACTACCCATCGATCACCGCGGCCACCCGCAAGGTCGCCTCCTTCACGGACGTCAGTTGCTCCGGCGCGAAGACCGACGAGATGTGGAAGGCACAGGGGACCAACGGACCCCAGCTCGACGCGGTGAAGCACGGCACCGACCTGGTGACCCTGCAGATCGGCGGCAACGACATGGGCTTCGGCCCGATCATCTCCACCTGCGCCGGGCTCAGTTCGAAGGACCTCGCCGGCAACCCCTGTCAGCAGTACTACGGCGCCGCGGGCTACGACCAGCTCACCGTGAACATCCTCCAGACGGCTCCCAAGGTCGCCCGGGTGCTGCGTGAGATACACGCCAGGGCGCCGCACGCCCGCGTGGTCGTCGTCGGCTACCCCGACCTCCTGCCCGACGACGGCAGCGGCTGCTACCCGACGGTGCCGTTCGCCGCGAAGGACTTCCCCTATCTGCGGGACACCGGCAAGCGGCTCAACCTGATGCTCCGCGCAGTGGCCTTCCTGAACCGGGCCGAGTACGTGGACACCTACGGGCCCACCGTGGGCCACGACATGTGCAAGGCGCCCGCCGACCGCTGGATCGAGCCGCTGCGCCCGACCTCGCCCGCGGCTCCGGCCCACCCCAACGCCAAGGGCCAGGAGGCCATGGCGCGCGCGGTGCTGGCCGGGCTGGGCCGGGGAGCGGGCCACCACGGCTGACCGGTTCCGGTCGGCGTACCCGCCGTGTGAACCTCCCTGTCGGCGAGCGCGCGTGCGCTCGCCGACAGGCCCTTCGGACGGCCGCGTCAGGAAGCCGGTACCTCGTCCACGAACGCGGTTCCGGCACCGCGGTAGGCGGCCACCTTCGAGGCGACCTGGGCCGGGGTGAGGACCTGGTCCTTGACGTGCAGGACGTAGTCGACCTGCTCGTTGTACGCTCGCGCCCCCGTCGAGGTCTGCCCGGCGAGGTCGATCAGCCACTGGTTGAAGTTGATCGACATGGGCCGCTCGGGCAGGTACTGGGCGTCGTGGGTGCCGAAGAGCTGTCCGTCGATGTAGTACTTGATGCTGCCGCTGTCGATCGTCAGGACCAGGTCGTGCCAGCCGGCGTAGCTCTGGCGCGCCTCGGTGTGCTGGTTGACGGCCTGCCAGGGATCGGGGTTGTACGTCTCCCAGGAGGTCGTGTAGAGGATGTTGCCCGGCTCGCCCCAGCCGCCGTTGGGCAGGTACTCGAAGTCGTACTCGGCGTAGTCGTCGGCCATCGGCGCCGTGAGGTCGTTGATGGTGAAGAACGTCTGTACCAGGTGGTCGCCGTCGGGGCCGGACTCCGGCGCGTCGGCGAACTTCACCCGCGCCGCGTAGGTGCCGTTCTTGAACTTCATGCCCCTGGAGACGACTTCGGTCTGCCGGGTGGACTCGGCGGTGCCCGAGGTCGACGTCTGGAGGTTCATCACCGTGTTCCCCGACACGACGGGGAACGTCACCTTGGAGGGGTCCCAGGTCGCGCCGGGAACCCCGGGACCGCCGGAGTTCGAGCGGACGTTCCAGCCGTGCGCGGAGATCGCGGGGTCGGTGTACGACGAGTAGGTGAAGTCGTCGAACAGCGCCTGGCCGCCACCGGGCGGGTCGGTCGGATCGGTGGGGTCGTTGCCCGCGGGCGCCGTGCCCCACACGGTGGTTCCGGCGAGCTGGGCGGTGACCTTGTTCCAGTCCGCGTACGAGGTCTGCGCCCCGTTGAAGGAGTAGTCGTCCGCCTGGTTCACGGACTGCCAACTGGACTGGTAGAAGCGCAGCTGCATGTCACCGGTGTCGGCACCCGGAGCCAGCGCGCCGGCCGTGGAGGTGAAGCCGATCTCCAGGTACCTGTCCGCGGTTCCGGTGGGGTGGGCCGGCGTGCCGAACGTGCCGGTGACGTTCGCACATCCCTTGACGGCCCAGGAACAGGCGAAGCGGTAGGCGGCGCCCGCCGAGTCCGCCTTGAAGTAGTAGCGGATCTTCACCTGGCTCAACTGCACCGACGCCGAGCCGGTGTTGCGCACCTTGAACCAGGGCTCGCTCTGGTCGGCGGTGGCACCGCTCGCGCTGGTGCGGTACTGGACGGCGAGGCCTCCGGCCGCGGCGGCGGGGGCGGACATCGGAACGGCCACCAGGGCGGTTCCGCCCAGGAGGGCGGACAGCGCGAGGGCCACGCGGCGGCGGCCTGTGGACGGGCGGTTTCTCATGTGAGTTCCTTCCGGTGGGCTCCCGCGGGGCGCGGGAGGTGGGGGTGCTCAGGAACACGTGGAGACATGCCGTGCTTGACCAGTTGGCCGATCGGCCTTACCAGTTGACGTCGCCTGAAAAGTGGCATAGACCAATGCGCCCGTCAACCCCCTTGTATTCAAGGGAAGTTGGCTGGAGATGGCGGTGTGCGTCACCGTTGGGTCAAACGGGCCGGAACCAATTCACGGGAATCGGCAGACCAGTTAGGGTCAGGGGCCATACCAGTTGGCCGGCACCGACGACGAGAGAGGGTCCCGCATGGAGATCGACTCCGCCGCCTCCCGCGCGGTACTCAAGCGGGAAAGGGTCCGGGACACGATCCTCGAACTCATCGAGGAACGCCGTCCCGGCGACGCCATCCCCTCCGAGCGCACGCTCTGCGCGCAACTCGGGGTGTCCCGCCCCACCTTGCGGGCGGCCGTGGATCAACTCGTGCTGGCCGGGCTCTTGGTGCGCGAGCACGGACGGGGCATGTTCGTCGCCGCCGAGAAGATCACGCAGGAACTCGTCCCGGACCGGCGGACGTTCAGTCTGCCCCGGGCCGCGGGTACATGGACCAGCAGGATCCTGGAGTTCAGCACGGTGCCCGCCGGTGCCCGGGTGGGTCGCAGGCTGCGCGTCTCTCCCGCCGCCGACATCCGGTACGTGGCACGGCTCCGCCTCGTCGACGGCTCGCCCATGGCCATCGAGTACCTGCACGTCCCCGCCGGCCTCGTGCCCGACCTGACCGGTGACGAACTGGAGAACGGCGACCTGTACGAACACCTCGGCGAACGGCACGGGATTCAGGTCAGCGAGGCGGTCCAGTCGATCGAGCCCACGGTCCTGACCCGCGACGAGGCGGGCCTGCTCGACGTGCCGGAGCTGTCCCCGGCCCTGCTGTTCGAGCGCCTCACCTCGGACACCTCGGGCCGGCCGGTGGAGTACGTCCACTCGATCTACCGCGGGGACCGCTACCGCATCGTCTCCCGGCTGGCCCTCGGTCCCCGCTCCGGGCAGCCGTCACCCCGCGACGGACACCACCCCGGGATCCCGCCGGGAGACTTCCTGCCGGGTGAACCCGTCACCTTCTCCACCCGGGGTGTGGTGGCGGGCGACCTCTTCGGGCACGACGGGCGACGGGGTGGGGCCGGACCGGCAACGTGACGGCGCACGGTCCTGCCCGTCCCCGTCGGAGCGCCTTTGAGGGCCGCGGATTCCAGCCCCGCGGCACCTCTCCCGCGCGCGCCGCCCCCCCCACGACCACAGGCCCGAACCTCTCACCGGCTCCAGGCCGGCGGGCGCTTCTCGGTGAACGCCTGGGCTCCCTCGATGGCGGCGCCGGTGGTGAAGACCGGTGCGCTCAGCGGGTCCTGGACGGTGTAGGCGGTGTGATCGTCGAGACCGCGCGTGTCCTGGACGATCCGTTTCGTGACGTGGACGGCCTCGCGGGAGTGGGCCTGGACCCGATCGGCCAGGGTGAGCGCCGCGTCGACGGCCAGGCCTTCGCCGGTGAGCCGGTTGACGAGTCCGTACCGGGCGGCGTCCGGGGCGGGCAGAGGAGCCGCGGTCAGCAGCATCTCCATCGCCACGTGGTACGGGAGCCGGCCGGGCAGGCGGACGGCTCCGCCTTCGGCCGCGACGAGCCCACGGGCGACCTCGGGCAGGGCGAAGAACGCGGTGTCGGACGCGGTGACGAGGTCGCAGGCGAGGGCGAGTTCGAAGCCGCCCGCGACGGCCGCGCCCTCGACGGCGGCGATGAGCGGCTTGCGGACGCGGGCGCGGGTCAGTCCACCGAGTCCGCGGTCGGCGACGAGCGGGACGCCTTCGGTGGGAAAGGCCTTGAGATCCATTCCCGAACAGAAGTGGCCGCCCGCCCCGGTGAGGATGCCGACGGACAGCGACGGGTCGGAATCCAGGCGAGTGAGCGCCGAGTCCAAGGCGTCGGCCAGCGCCTGGTCGACGGCATTACGGACGCGGGGCCTGTTGAGGGTGATGAGCAGGACGCCCGGGCGTGGTTCGGTCGTCATCACTACGGTCTCGTGGCTGTCCATGCGGTGTGCTCCTGGTCGGGGGATGTACGGCATGCGGACATGCGGGAGGGGAGGTACGCGGGCGGGGAGGGCCGTGCCGGTGTGCGGGCACGCGGGCGAGGAGGCCGTGCGGGCAGGCGGTGCGGAGGAGGTCAGGTGCGTACGACCGGCAGTGCCGCCAGTCCGCGCATCACCCGGGCGGGCCGCCAGGGGAGTTCGTCGGCGGGCTTGGCCACCTGCACCCTGCCCAGACGCCGGAGCAACAGAGGGAGGGCCACGGCGCCTTCGAGTCGGGCCAGGGCGGCGCCGATACAGAAGTGGGGGCCGTGACCGAAGGCGAGATGGTCATTGGGCGTCCGGCCCAGATCGAGCCGGTCCGCGTCCGGGAAGCGGGCGCCGTCCCGGTTGGCGGAGCCGATCAGGAGGCTGACGATGTCACCCTCGCCGATCAGCTGACCGTGCAGGCTGATCGGTTTCGTGGCGCACCGGAAGGTGGCGTCGCGCACGGGGGAGTCGTAGCGGAGCAGCTCCTCGACCGCCGTGCCGACAAGCTCCGGGCCTGCTCCGGGTCCGGTCAGCCGGGTGGCCTGGTCCGGGTTCCGGAGCAGGGCGAGCATGCCGTTGCCGATGAGGTTCATGGTGGTGTCGTGGCCCACCAGCAGCAGGAGGTAGGCGGTTGAGCGCAGTTCTTCCTCGCTCATCGCCCCGCTGGTGTCGCCCGCCCGTACGAGAGCGCCCAGCAGGTCCACTCCACCGGGCTCGCCCCCGGCGCGCTTGCCGGTGATCAGGGTGTCGAGGAGGGTGTGCAGGTCCGCTTCCACCCGGGCCGGGTCCCGGCCCGGATCGGGGGCGATCGTGGCCATCAGGGTGTCCCGGGTCGCCGCGTCGTCGAGCTCCTCGGGGACGCCGAGGATCGCGCAGATCATCCGGAAGGTGAGAGGCGCCGCGAACGTCGCGATCACATCGATGTGGGTGTCGTGCTCGATGTCGTCCAGCAGGCGGTTCGCGGTGTCCGCGATGAAGGGTTCCAGCCGGGCGATACGACGGGGGACGAACGCCGCGTTCACCAGGGTCCGCAGCCGGGTGTGGTCCGGGGGATCGGCGTGGACCAGATGCCGGTTCAGTCCGGCCGGCCCCGGAACATAGCCGGGCACCCGGCCGGGGTCCTTGCTCAGCCGCCCGTCGGTCAGCAGTGCCCGGACGTCCGCGTAGCGGGAGACCTGCCACACGGTGGGCCGACCGGGTCTGCGGTCCGCGTGAGCGGGTGCATGCCGGCGCAGCCAGGCGAAGTAGGGATACGGATCCTGCACCCGTGCGGCCAGCAGGCCAGGGGGCGGGGACGGTACTCGGGGAACGGGCACGCCGGCTCCGGACTCGGTGATCGATTCGGTCACCGCGCCAACGCCCGGGCGCGACCGGAGGATACGGAATCCGGTGAACTGCGCGCGCCGGGACAAGCAAGATCGCTCCGGCGGGTCAGTGCTTCCTGTGGCTTCGGAGGCGGCACCTGCCCGGCGCGCCGATGGGCGGTCCCTCGGCTAGAGTAATGCGGACGACGTGCCCATTCCGGTCATTCTGTGCTGTCGACCGCTCCGTCGCCCCCGTGCGTCCGCCATTGCCCGTGGCGTGGCATTCGGCGTTCACAGCCCGGCGCGGGCACCGAAATCGCGTGAAGCGTGGAATTCCGTACCAGCTGGAGAGGAACCACACATGCCCTTCGCCACGGCCGAGGACGGCACGCAGATCTTCTACAAGGACTGGGGATCGGGTCAGCCGGTCGTCTTCTCGCACGGCTGGCCACTGACCGCGGACGCCTGGGACGCCCAGATGAAGGTGATGGCGGACAACGGCTTCCGGGCCATCGCCCACGACCGGCGCGGTGGCGGACGGTCCGGCCAGCCCTGGGACGGCAACAACCTCGACACCTACGCCGACGACCTGGCGGCGGTCATCGAAGCACTCGACCTCCGGGACGTCATCCTGGTCGGCCATTCGACCGGCGGTGGCGAGGTCACCCGCTACATCGGCCGGCACGGCACCCGCCGGGTGGCCAAGGCGGTCCTGGTCGGCGCGATCCCGCCGCTCATGCTCAAGACGGCGGAGAACCCCGAGGGTCTGCCGATCGACGTGTTCGACGAGATCCGCAAGGGCGTCGAGACCGACCGGTCGCAGTTCTACAAGGACCTCAGCGCCCCGTTCTACGGTGCCAACCGCGACGGATCGACCGTCACCCAGGGAACCCGCGACGAGTTCTGGCTGTGGGGAATGACCGTAGGCATCAAGGGTGCCTATGACTGCGTCAAAGCGTTCTCCGAGACCGATCTCACCGAGGACCTCAAGAAGATCGACGTCCCCACCCTCATCGTGCACGGCGACGACGACCAGATCGTTCCCATCGTGGCCTCCGGGGACAAGTCCTCGAAACTCGTCAAGGACGCGGTCTACAAGGTGTACCCGGGCGCTCCCCACGGCCTCGCCATGGTGCCGAAGTTCGCCGAGGTGTTCAACGCCGACCTGCTGGACTTCGCGCGCAGTTGACCGCAGCACATCCGTAGTTGCCCCCGTGGCGCGGTCGATGCGCTGCCCACGAGGGCAACGCCCATGCGGGCGGGGGGAGTTGACTGGCCTCACCGGCCGTTGCCCGGAGCCGAGGCGGTCCAGGTCCGGCGCCTCAGGACGGAGGGCCGGAGGAACCGGCCGGCCGCTCCTCGTCCGCCGGTTCCGCCGCGTCGGGAAGGGCCTGCTCGGTCCAGATGGCCTTGCCGTCCGGGGTGTAGCGGCTGCCCCAGCGCTCGCAGAGGGCGTTGATGAGCTGGAGCCCGCGGCCCCCCTCGTCGGTGTCCGTGGCACGCCGGATGCGGGGCATCGTCAGACTCGCGTCGGACACCTCGCAGACGAGCGTTCCGCTGCACAGGAGGCGAAGACCGATGGGGCCGCCGGCGTGCCGGATGACGTTCCCGACGAGCTCGCTGGCCAGCAGTTCCGTCGTCATGACCAGGTCGTCCAGATGCCATCGGGCGAGCTGCTCCCGTACATGGCGACGGGCCTCACCCGCGGCTTCCGGGCCCTCCGGCAGCGCCCAGGAAGCCACCTGCCGGTCGGCCACGTGGTGCAGGCGCGCGATCAGCAGGGCGGCGTCGTCGGCCGTGGGCCCACCCGGGA
This sequence comes from Streptomyces sp. NBC_00386, assembly GCF_036063235.1. Lineage (NCBI taxonomy): Bacteria > Bacillati > Actinomycetota > Actinomycetes > Kitasatosporales > Streptomycetaceae > Streptomyces > Streptomyces sp. NBC_00386. The sequence continues at coordinate 940,375 of NZ_CP107950.1, read as the reverse complement.
GCAGCCCCGCGGTCACGGAGTCGCACAGGACCTCCAGATCGGGAGAACCGGCTTCACCCCCGAGCAGAGCGGCGAGCTGGGCCATGCCCTGGTCGATCTCCCGCTGCGGTGACTCCACGAGCCCGTCGGTGTAGAGGACCAGAAGGCTCTCCGCCGGCAGTTGCAGCTCCGTCGTCTCGAACGGCGGGAACGCGGCGCCCAGGGGAGGGTTGACGGCGACCTCGGGGAAGTGGGCGCTTCCGTCCGGCCGGACGACGAGCGGCGGCGGATGGCCCGCCCGCACCATGGTGCACGATCCGTCGGTGGAGTCGTACAGCGCGTACAGGCAGGTCGCGTACGCGTGCTCGCCCAGGCCGCCCACGATGTCGTTGAGGTGGCCCATGATCTCGTCGGGAGGCAGTTCCAGGGCCGCGAGCGTGTGCAGCGCGGTGCGCAGGCGTCCCATGGTCGCGGCCTCGGACAGCCCGTGGCCCATCACGTCACCGACGACCAGGGCCACCTGTCCCGCGGACAGCGGGATCAGGTCGTACCAGTCCCCGCCCACGTCGGAGGTCTCCCCGGCCGGCAGATAGCGCGCCGTCACGGTCGCCTCGGGCACGGTGGGGAGCTCACGGGGCAGCAGCGCCTGCTGGAGTTCCTCGGAGCGGGTGAGCTCGGCCTCGTAGAGCCGGGCCCGCTCCAGCGCGTGTGCCACCAGGGCGCTGATGGTGATGAGGAGCGTGCGTTCCTCGGCCGTGAGGTGCCGGATGGTGTCGAAGGCGATGACACACACGCCGAAGGTGTGGCCGGAGGCCGTCAGAGGGAGGAACGCCCAGGCCTCCTTGTCGGTCGGAGGCAGGCCGTCGGCGTCGGGGAAGGCCGTGCCCCATTCCTCGCGCGACGAGCAGAAGTGGGGTTCGCCGGTCAGGATCGCCTGCCCGGCGGCACCGGCGTCCGACAAGTCCCTGCCGTGGACTCCTTGCATGTGCTGAAGGAAGGAGCTCGGATAGCCGACGGATCCGATGTGCACCAGCCTCTGGTCCTCGAGGACGAGAACGAGCAGGCCCTGGGCGCCGAACGGGGGCAGGACGCGCTGGGCGACGGCCGTCACCACGTCCTCGGAGGTGGTCGCCGCCGCGAGCTGTGTGGTCAGCTCCGCAGTCCGGCTCGCGCGCTCGGCGGCGGCTCGGACGGCCGCCTCCTCCTCGGCCTCACGGCGACGGCGATCGGTGACATCGGTGAAGTACACCGTGAGGCCGCCGGGGACGGGGACGATCCGCAGGTCGTAGCGGCGTCCGGTGTCGGCCAGCGCGATGTCGAAGCCGGCTGCCGTGGACTGCGCGGCGCCGCGCCGGCACCGCTCCTCCAGGTCGGGCACATGGCGCAGGGCGGGCAGGTGCCACAGGTTCCGGCCGAAGAGCGGCTCGTCGGCCGAACCGAGAATGCGCTCCGCCTCCAGATTGGCGAAGGTGATCCGCCAGTCGTCGTCCACGGACAGGAAGGCGTCGCTCATGTGCCGCAGGGCACGGCTGAGCGTGTCGCGGGTGGAGCGCGCGGCGTCGCTCGCCCAGCCCTTGCCGGTGACGCGCGTGACCTGGCCCTCGTCGTCGAGCACGACGTGACCGGACGCGCGGGTCCAGGTGTAGCCCCCGTCGCTGCGCCGGACCCGGTACTCGGCCTCGAACGGCGCGTGGGTGCGGATGGTGCGTTCGACGGCGGCCAGGGTGGTCGCGAGGTCGTCGGGGTGCACCACCTTCATCCAGGTCTCGACACCGGGCGCGAAGTCCCCGGGCTCGGTCTGGTAGACCTTCATGGCCATCTGGTCCCACTTCAGCTCGCCGGTGCGCACGTCCCACTCCCAGGAGCCGACCGGGGTGGCGTCGAGGTCGGTGTGCAGGAGCGCGGGCGCCGGCATCTTCTTCAGCCGGTTCGTGGTCCATTCGGCCACCGAGGTGAGGAACGTCCACTGCTCGGACGTGGGCTCCTCGTTGTCACCGGTGAGACAGGTGATCGCACCGATGACACGGCCCTCGTAGGCCAGTGGTACGGAGAACCAGCCGGACCGCGACAGCAGCGGCGCGCTGGGCTCGGTCACGTCTGCGGGGAGCGCGGCCACCCACACACGTTCACCGGAACGTACGGCTTGGGCGGTCGCCGTGGGCCCGTCCTGGTCGACGATCTCCCATGCGCGCGTGACCGACGACGGCAGTCCGGTGGAGGACACCAGACGCAGGGCAGACATGGGGCCCCGCAGGTAGACGGCCCCGCCGACGCAGCCCAGCTCCGCGATGGAGTGCTGAAGGGCGAGCCGGAAGACCTCGCTTTCCGTGATGCCGTCGTCAGCGGTGTCGAGTAGGTCCAGCCGCCTGATCACAGACCCAATATAGGGTGCAATGCCGTAAATGACATTAAAGGGATGGTGTGCTTGCCGGAGTGCACCGGGCCGGAGACGGCGGCGGCCGGTCGGGCCGAGGACCGGGTGTCCTTCGGGTTGCGGGGTGCGGTGCGCGACACCACGCTGGCCAGGACGCCCGCGTGATCGACGGCCCGGAACCGGTCGCCCCCTTCCCCGAGGCCGGGCGGCGGTGCGCGTCCGGGCACGCGTGGCGGGTGGGCGCGACGACGGGAGAACGGTGGCACACAGGTGAACGCCGGATCGCGTCGTCCTCACCGGCGGCCTGGCGAGCCCGGCACGGGCCGCGGCGGGCGCCGGACGCGTTACGTCGTGGGGAACCGCTCCTCCCGTGGCGTCTGGACGGTCACGCGGGCGCGAACGGCCGGCGCGTACGGGCGGCACGGCACCGGAGACGACCAGGGCGCCCTGGTGCGTCACGGGCTACGGGTGGCCGCGGCCTACGCGTGGCGCCTACTCGTGATCGGTGTGGTCGCCTATACGGTCTTCGCCCTCCTGGGCAAGCTCCAGCTGGTCGCGGTGGCTCTGTTCCTCGCGCTGGTCGTGACGGCGGTCCTGCGTCCCCTGGCCGACCTGCTGGCGCGGCGCATGCCGAGGACCGTGGCGGTGATCGTCAGCATCCTGGGAAGCATCCTGCTGGTGCTCGGCGTGATGGCGCTGGTCGGTCGTGTCGTGGCGGGCGAGTCCGGCAAACTGGGCCATGAGTTCGCCGGGGGTCTGGGACGGATCGAACGCTGGCTGGAGGGCTCGCCGTTCCATCTGAGTCACGCGGTGATGTCGAACCTCCAGGGCAAGGTGGCCACCTTCGTCTCCGAGCACCGTTCCGTCCTGATCAGCAGTGCCCTCAGCGGTGCCGGCCGCGCGGTGGAGTTCGTCACCGGTCTGGTGCTCGCGCTGTTCTGCTCGCTGTTCTTCATCCGCTCCGGGGACCGGTTCTGGCGCTGGTTCCAGGAGCTGATGCCGGAGAGCGCGCGGGACCCGTGGGACCGCGGCGGGCGTGCGGCCTGGCGGACCTTCGCCGGCTACACGCGCGGCATCATCATCGTGGCGGCCACCAATGCCATCCTCGTCGGCATCGCCCTGTTCCTCCTGGGCGTACCACTGGCGCTGCCGCTCACGCTGCTGGAGTTCTTCGCCGCGTTCATCCCCCTGGTGGGCTCGCCCGTCGCGCTCGCCGTGGCCACGGTCGTCGCGCTAGCCACCCGGGGGCCGGTCGTCGCGCTCATCGTGCTCGGCCTGATCGTCGTCATCGGCCAGCTGGAGGGGCACGTCCTGCACCCGCTCGTCCTGAGCTGGGCCGTGCGGCTGCACCCCGTGGTCGTGGCCCTCTCCGTCATCGCGGGGAGCATCCTGGCCGGTGTGACCGGCGCCGTCGTGGCGGTACCGATGGTGTCGGTCGCCTGGTCCGTGATCACCGAGCTGCGGGCACGCCCCGAGCCGGAACCCTCCGGGCGCTCACCGGACCACCGGTCCGCCTCGGCCGAGCGGCGTTCCGGGCCGACGGGGGATGCCGGGGCCGGGAAGCCGTAGCGGCGCCGGGTCGGCGGCGCCGCTACGTCGTAGCCCCGTAGCCCCGTAGCCGCCTGGCCCTGTGGCCCGTAGCCCCGTCCCCCGTCCTCCCGATTCCTCAGGAGGCCTCGACGGCTGCCTTGATCCGCTGGCCGAAGGCGTCCGCGTCCTTGCGGGCCGCGCTCAGCGCCAAGCCCACCAGGAGTTTGCCGATGCCATGGCCCTCGAGGACGTTGAAGATCCGTACCCGGGTGGTCCGGGGGCCGGTGGACTCGAGGTCGTAGCCGCCCTCCTTCGCCATGACGGTGTTCTTCGAGACCTCGGCCCAGCGGATCCGGCGGGACGGCTCGAACTCGGTGATGCGGAACTCCCGGCCCGTCTTCATGCCGGCGTCCTTGACGGTGCTGGTGAAGACGGTGCCCACGGCCGTCGGGCCCTCCGGAGTCTTCGTGATCGTTTGCACCCTGGGGCTGAACTGGGGGTCGTTCGTGCCGGCGGCGAGGTAGGCGAAGACCTCCTCGACGGGGCGGTTGATCTCGGTTGTCGCCTCGAACTGACCGGACACGGTTCCTCCTGTGCTGCGATCACGGACCGCCCGCTGAGGGCGCGCGGCCGTGCCGCGCCCGATCAGCCTAGGGGTCGGGAGCGCTGCGGGCGCGTCGCGCGGGCTCAGCGGTCGAAGCCGTCGGACAGACGCACGGTGTAGCCGTCCTGCTCCATCAGGACGACGGTGACGCCGAAGGGATTGGGATGGTCCAGCTCCATCGGGGTGAACGCGTACGCGACGGCGGCCTCGACCGGCGGCGGAAGCTCGCCGTCCGGTCGCGGCGCGGGGGCCTGGTCCCAGTCGAGGGCGGTCGCGGACTCGTCCGCGTCCCCGGAACCGGCGGACAAGCACTCCTCGGTGTAGGGGAACTGGTGCAGCACATGCCCGTCCGGGGTGGCGCGGACCATGTTCAGACACGGGGAGGGGCCGGCGACGGGCAGCTCACAGGCGGTGGCGACCTCCTGGGTCTCCCAGGCCAGGACGACCTCGTCCGCGCCGGCCGCCGCCGCGATGTTCGACAGCGCCGCGATGCCGGTGAGCGCGTCGGCCCCGGGCTCGGTCGGGCGGACCCAGACCAGCCCGACCAGCTCGCCCCGTACGAGCGGCATGATGACCGGCCGGGGTACCGCACCCTCGCGCACGCCCTTGACGTAGGCGCTTTTCATCGAACCGACCAGCGTGTCCCACGTTCGCGTGTCCAAGGAAGCCCCTTTGCCGCTGTTGTCTTCGATCACCGCCGACCCTGTCACGCGGGGTGTCCCCGTGTCAGCGGGATGTCCGGCAGGCGACCCCTTCGGTGCCCCTCGCCCGTACGGCGGCGCGGACCGCTCACGCGGACGTCCCTTAGGGTCGACGGAATGGGGCGTGTGGAAGTCCTTCAGCTACTGGTCTCGGCCGTGCACCGGTTCGAGGGCCGACCGGGCGACGGGGTGCCCCCGCTGCCCGACGCGGAACTGGTGACGACCGCTCAGGTGCGCGCCGGACTCGGGATCGTCGGCGACCGCTACTTCAACCATCCGGCCCATCGCAACGCGTCGATCACCCTCATGGCGGCCGAGCGCTTCCCGCAGGGGACGGCCGCGGAAGCGGACCTCCGGCTGACCCGGCGCAACGTTCTGCTCCGGGGGATGGACATCGACGCCTGTGTCGGCGCGACGATCTCCCTGGACTGCGGCACCGGGCCCGTGGTGCTCGCCGTACGCGGCGCGGCCAGGCCCTGCGCCTGGATGGACACCACGCTCGGCCCCGGCTCACGACGGGCGCTGCGCGACGGCGGGGGAATCCGCTGCCGCCCGCTGACCGACGGCACTCTCGCGGTAGGGCCCGCCGAGTTCACGGTGGTGGAGCCGGCACCCGCGAAGGGCTGACCCGAGGGCGCCGAGGGTGGAGCGCGGTCGGCCGCCGCGACGGGCCGGCTTGGACGGGCCGGATTGTGGGAGTGTCCGGGCCGACGGCCGGGAAGCGCCGACCCGTCTAGGTGTATCCAACCAGTTGGTTGACTAAGGCGGGGACCGGGCATACGGTTATTCAACCGACTGGTTGATTACGTGAGGTGAGAGGTGTCCGACGAGCGGCTGTCCCGGGTGTTCTCGGCCCTGGCCGACCCGACGCGGCGCGACATCGTGGCCAGGCTGGCCGCGGGGGACGCCACGGTCAACGAACTGGCCGAGCCCTACGACGTGACGGTGCAGGCCGTGTCCAAGCACATCCGGGTGCTGGAGGACGCCGGTCTGGTCAGCCGCAGCAGAGACGCCCAGCGCCGGCCCTGCCACCTCGAAGGCGAGGTCTTCGACCTGATGACGCGATGGATCGAACGCTACCGCCGCGAGGCGGAGGACCGTTTCCGCCGGCTCGACGCCGTCCTCGAACAGATGGGGGACCAGCCGGGCGAAGGCACCTCCGGCAACGAGGCGGCATCATGAGCACCGCGAACCGGAGCGACCGGCACGAGACGGGGATCGTGGCCGACCCGGCGCTGCCCACCATCCTGATCACCCGGGAGTTCGACGCCCCCGCGGAGCGTGTGTTCAGGGCGTACACCGATCCCGATCTCGTCGTGCAGTGGCTCGGCCCGCGTCGGCTGACCATGCGGATCGACGTGTACGAGGCGCGCACCGGCGGCTCGTACCGCTATGCGCATCGCGAGGCGGACGGGACGGAGTACGGCTTCCGCGGCGTGTTCCACGAGGTGCGCCGCGACGAGCGCATCGTGCAGACCTTCTCCTACGACGGCTTCCCGGACGGCGTCAGCCTGGAGACCACCCTCTTCGAGGACCTCGGCGGCCGGACCCGGGTCACCACCACCTCGCTCATGGCGTCCATCGAGGCCCGCGACGCGATGATCAGAAGCGGTATGCAACGCGGTGTCCGCGAGGGCCATGAGCGCCTCGACGAACTGCTCGGCGGCCGCCGGAGCGGGAACGCCTGAAGAAGAACCGAGACGGAAGGCTTGAGATCATGACGAGCGCAGCCGACGAGCACCGCACTGTCGCCGAGGTCTTCACCGAACGGGTGCGCGGAGTGCGCCCCGGGGCCTGGGAGAACCCCGCGCCGTGCGACGGCTGGATCGCCCGGGACGTGGTGCGTCACCTGGTCGAGTGGTTCCCCGACTTCCTGAAGGCGGGCGCCGGGGTCGAACTGCCGAAGGGGCCGTCGGTGGACGACGACCCGGTGAAGGCCTGGACGGTGCACAGCGACGGAGTGCAGGCACTCCTCGACGACCCGGCCACGGCGCACAGAACGCTGTCGAACCCGCACATCGGCGAGGTCCCGCTGGATCAGGCGGTCGACCGCTTCTACACCGCGGACGTCTTCATGCACACCTGGGACCTGGCACGCGCCAGCGGCCAGGACGAGCACCTCGACCCCGGCAGGTGCGCCCGGTTGCTCGACGGCATGCTGCCGCTCGACGACGTGCTGCGCGGGAGCGGGCAGTACGGGCCACGGGTGGAGGTCCCGGAGACCGCCGACGTACAGACGCGCCTGCTCGCCTTCATCGGACGCAATCCCTGAGGAACCCTCCGAAACGGTCGCCATTCCGGCCGTGGGCACGTTCACCTTCCGGCGCCGTCACCCTCCTGTACGGGCCGTGGCGTCGCGGCTGTACCGGCCGTGGCATCGCGGGCGGTCGCTGGTGGCGTTCCGTCGCCTCGGACCGGAGGCGGCGGCCCGTCCGGACGGCTCCCGCCGATCGCCGTCAGCTCCGCCGCGAGAGTCCGCAGCCAGGTGTCGATGTCGACCAGCGCGGGCAGGACGGGGGCCGGGGCGATGGAGACGACCTCGTGCGGAAGGGGCACCGGCGCCGCCCGGACGCCACCGGGCGGGAAGGCCGCCGCGCTGTCCATCGCCGAGGCCAGTCGCCCCGCGGACTCCCGCGCCCACCGGACCGCTTCGGGCGGCGCCGGGCCGTACGCCTGCCGGGGCAGCCAATGGGATCCGATCACCGCGTGGGAGACGCAGTTGAGCGCCAGGTGCCAGTCCGGTCCGCTGTCGACGGCGTTCCTGCCGCCCTCGGTCCGGTACTGCGCGTAGGCGCGCTCGGCGATGCGGAGCCGGTGCCGGGTCAGCCGGAGCGCCTCATCGGTGCCGCCGTGCCGAGGCCGTGCGTCGCCGGACGTCCCGGACGCCTCGGGTGCGCCGGACGTCCCGGACGCGCGGACCACGGCGGACACGGTGACCCGCACCAGGGGCGCCGCGGAACGCAGCATGTCCGCCACGCCGCGCCGAACCTCGGCGTGGGCTCCCGCGGGCCAGGCGAGCACACCGCACACCAGCCCGATCGTGCAGCCCGCCAGGACGTCGAGCAGCCGTGTCCCCGCCAGCCGCCAGTCGGCCGGGGCGAGCTGGCTGAAGGCGGCGGCGACGACCAGGGTGAACAGTCCCTGCGCCCAGGCCGGTCCCGCGATCGGCCCCACCGAGAACGCCACGAGCATGGCCGGCACCAGCACGGCGGCGTACACCTCGACGGTGCCGCCGGCCTCGAAGATCAGCACCCCGGCGGCCAGCGCGCCCACCAGTGTGCCGACCGCCGCCGAGCGCACCGTGGACCAGGTCGCTCCCGCGGTCGTGCGCCCCAGTGTCAGTACGGCCAGCAGCACCCAGAAACCGTGCGAGAGGCCCAGGGCCCCGGCCACCAGACGGGCGGCGCCGAGGCCCAGGGCCGTGCGTACGGCGTTCTGGAACAGGACCGAGCGCAAGGTGAGGTTGCCGGTCAGACGCAGAGCGAGGAGCCGCGCCGTGGAGGGCCCCGCGTACCAGAACTGTTCGGGCGGCAGCCCGGCCGCGTCGCGGCGCCCACCGATCGCCACGGCCACCGCCGCCTGGGCGGTCAGGGCCGAGGCCGCCATGACCAGCAGGTCGGACCGGCACTCCAGCAGTCGCTGCGACGCTTTGGCGTCCGTGTCGGGCCCGCTGCCGGACGGACGTCCGCGGACGGCGACGAAGTCGGCGACCATCTCTTCCAGGGCCTCGGGCCCCGGGACGGCGCGGGCACCACGCAGAGCGCCCGCCGTCGCGGTGGAGCCGGCCGCGACACCGCGCAGCAGCTCCTCGGAGGGCGGATCGGCGGCCGTGGCGGAGTCCGGCCGCTCGGCCATCCGGGCGAGCTGGTCCAGTACCCGCCGTGTCGCGGCTCCGGCCTGTGCCAGTCCCCGGTCGGTGCGGCCCGCTCCCGTCGGACGTGAGCCCGGTGGCGCCTGTGACAGCCGCAGCGCCAGCCCTTCCTCGCGCAGGCGCCGGGCCCGCTCGGGAGAGCGGCGGTGGCCCCGGGCGGACGCGAGCGCCGAAGCGGCCGCGAGGTCCAGGGCGGCGGCGATCCGTGCCCGATACGGCTGGACGGGCGGGGCGGGCAGGAGCAGCAGCTCGCACAGGACCAGCAGGACGACACCGGCCAGCAGGCCGCCGAGGCGCTGCGGAAGGGTGTCCGGCGCGTACGGCGGGAAGCACGCGAGCACGTAGAAGAGCAGCAGCCCCGGGACCGCGCCCGCCGCGGCCGGTCCGTACGCGGAGGCGAAGGAGATGGCGAAGCCGACCACCAGCATCCCGGCGACTGCGGAGGCCGTCGTCACGGCGAGAGCGGTGCCGAGGGCCGTCAGCGCCACGGCCACCGGCAGCACGATCAGCATGGTCCGCGCCCGGTCCCGGCCGCCGCCCGGGATCGGGGAGAGGACGCCGAGCGCGATCGGCGCGAAGAGGGCGTAGACGGCGACGACCGGCTGGTCCAGCGCGTAGAGGGCCGAGTAGAAGCCCGTGGCGGACGCGACCGTGACCCGTACGGACTGCCGCGCGGCCCGTACGCGACCGGGGGAGGGGGGCCGCTTCGGCATGGACGTTCCTTCCCCGGCGCCTCCCCGGGCCCGTCCCCGCCGTACGCCCATTGTCGACCGGGACCGGGTGCGAGGCACGGGCAGCGACGGCGCCGCGGGTCCGGGTCCGCGCGGGGACGGGACCCGGCTCGGCCGTCCGCCCGAGTCGGTCGGCCGAGTTCCTGTGACACGGGGGAGCCGAGGCCGGCCGTCGGCCGGCTTGGCCCGAGGCCGGTTTTCGGCTTCGCCCGAAGCCTGACTTCGGCTTCGCCTCGGCTGTCCGACGGATCCGATCCGCGCGGACAGGAATCCGCGCCGGTTGAGGCAACAACAGGGTTTTCACGTAAGGCAGTTGAGGAGACAGGCACCGACGGGCGGCCGGTCGGTGTCCGGGCCCGCGACACGGTCCGCAAGCGTCTCGTCACCCGGCGGTCGGGAGCGTGCCGTCTGATCAGGGGTTTCTCTACCCAGGAGGCGGGTGAGCGCATAACATCCGGACGGGAAGTCACCCGGAAGGCATGTCGGGGCAACCTGCCGGGACGCGGGCCCGCCCCCGACTCGCCACCGCCCCCGACCACTCGTCACATCTCCGCCTGCGCACCTGTTCAGTCCCGCACGAAGGAACCATCAGTGAGCGAATCCGGATCCTCCGGAAGAGTCCAGCCGGCTCAGGCCGGCGATCCCTCCCGAATAGGTCCGTACCGGATCGTCGGTCGTCTCGGTGCCGGTGGCATGGGTACCGTCCACGCGGGCGTGGCCTCCGACGGAACGCGTGTGGCGGTGAAGGTGATTCAGCCCTCGCAGGCCCAAGAACCGGAATTCAGGGCCCGTTTCAGGCGTGAAGTCGACATGTCCTCCCGTGTCACCGGCCCGTACCTGGTCCCGCTGCTCACCGCCGACGCGAACGCCGCGCAGCCGTGGCTCGCCACCGAGTACGTCGCCGGGCCGACGCTGCACGAGCACGTGCTCGCCCAAGGACGGGTCGCCGGCCCCAGTCTGTACGCTTTCGCGGCCGCCACCGCGCAGGCGTTGGCCGCCGTGCACGCCGTCGGCGTGGTGCACCGTGATGTGAAACCGCAGAACGTCATCCTCACGCCCTCCGGTCCTCGCGTCCTGGATTTCGGCATCGCGCACGGCGACGACGACACCAGAGTCACCCGTCCCGGAGCCACGACCGGTACCCCGGGCTGGATCGGTCCCGAGCAGTACCGGACGGGAGCCGCCGGATCCGAGAGCGATGTGTTCGCCTGGGGAGCGCTCGTGGCCTACGCGGCCACCGGGAAGTCTCCGTTCGGGACGGGCGCGCCCGACGTGGTCGCGTTCCGCGTGATGTCGGGTGAACCCGACCTGGGCGGTGTCCCCGCGCCCCTGCGCGAGATCGTGCTACGGGCACTGGCCAAGGAACCGGGGGACCGTCCCTCGGCCGCCGACGCCGCCGAGGAGTGCTTCGAACTCCTGGCCGCGCAGCTCATCCAGGCGATGCGGGCCGACACGTTGTTCACGCGGGCGGAGGACATGGTCACCGCGGTCTGGGACATGCCTCACGTGGACGATCCGGCGTGGCCACGACCCCCGAGACGCGGGCGAAGACCATGGGCGGGCACGCTCGTTGTCGCGGCCGCGGTCATCGGGGGCCTGGCGGGCGGAGTGGTCGCCCTGATGCCCGGCAAGCCGGAGAGCGGCCGCCACCCGACGCCGAACGCTTCCTCCGTCCCCGCTTCCCCGGTTCCCGTCGCCTCCACCCCTGCTTCCTCGGCTGCCGTCTCCTCCCCGGCCGGCATCCCGCAGCCGTCCGGGACGGGCACCGGGGCGAGCACGAAGGCGAGCACGTCGGTGAAGCGCGAGCAGGCCACGAGCGGCCGTCCGGCGAGTGTGGAGAGCTGGGCCGACGCGAGGTCGGCACGGGGCGAGGGCGAACACGACGTGGCCCGTGCCGTCCTGCGCGACCAGGGTGTTCTCGTCCGGGAGCTCGGCGACGCCATCGACCTCGTCCCGAACACCGTGAGGTTCCACGCGTCGCGCGGGGAGGTCTACCTGTCGTACCGGCTCGCCTCCGACGAGGCGGGAACGCTGTACGCGGAGACGGAGGTCGCCGGTCTGATGTGCCGGACGCTGCGGGAGTCCGTTCTGCGTCTGCACCCGGAACTGCCGTACCGCGCCTTTGTCATGGTGAGGGAAGCGACCGGTCATGACCCGCTGGTGACCTGGGACGACGACTTCCTCACCGACGCCCGATGCATATCGGCCGACGACGACTTGAGCCCTGCCGGCGCAGGACTGGGCTGGGAGCCGGACGAGCAGGGCCTTGGCCAGGCCATGATTCCCAGCACCGACCGCGACGAGATCGGCGTCGCGGACCGCGCCACCCGCAGGATCATCGAGCGGACCAACGGGATGCGTACGGCGCTCGGTACGGATCGCGTGCTCGGCAACGCGGAGCTCAAGGTGGGCTTCGATCCGAGTCGCTCGGCGATGTATGTGTGGTCGGACTACGGGACGTGGAATCAGCGGCAGGCCGAGGCCTGGGCGGGGATGGCGGCGGGCGAGGCGTGCCGGGCTCTGGTGCGGCAGCGGGACAGCGCGGGCGACGCGTGGCCGTACTCGCGTTACGCCGTGGCGGAGAGAGGCGGCTCCGGCTATCTGATGATCCGCTGGGGCACGGCCGGAACCCTGGCCGACTGTCCGGCCTGACCCCGACCCGACCCGACCCGACCGCCCCGCCCCGGGCCGGGCAGGGTCTCCGAGCATGAACGGGGTTGACCCTCGACATGGTCGAGGGCGCAGGGTCGTGGGTGTGGAGAGCGAGATGCGCAGCATTGGCGAGATGGCCCGGGACAGCGGACTGAGCGTGAGCGCCCTGCGGTTCTACGACCGTGGTGGGGTGCTGGTGCCCGCCTGGGTGGATCCGGTGAGCGGCTACCGCTGGTACGGCCCCGGGCAGCTGGACGAGGCGCGGTTGCTGGCGCGGTTGCGCCGGGCCGCCATGCCGTTGGCGGACATCCGCCTGGTGCTCGCGGGCTGGTCCAGCGCGGACACCGATCTGGTGCGCAAGCTGCTGGAGGCGCATGTGCGTCGCCTCGAGGCGGGTCTGGCCGATGCCCGCGACGAGTTCTCCACGCTCCGAGCACTTCTCGAAAGCAGGGAGAAACCCATGACACCGCCCCGTACCGCCGTCGTCCGTCTGTCCGTCGCCGCGCCGGAACTCGCCGGCGCGCTGGACGCGGTCCGCTTCGCCGTCGGCCGGGACCCCGAGCTGCCGATGCTCGCCGGTGTCCTGTTCGACATCGAGGGCGAGACACTCGACGTCGTGGCCACGGACCGGTACCGGATGGCCGTCGCGCGGGCGGGCACCAGCGGGCATGCCGACACCCGTGTGCAGATCATCGTTCCGACTCCGCTCGTGGACGCGATGCGGGCCTTGCTGGGCGGCGAGGAGCCGGTCCGGCTCGCCGTCGACGGTGACCGCGTGACGCTGGAGAGCGGGGACGGGCAGACGGCCGGCCCTTGCCTCGACCACGACTTCCCCGACTATCGCCGTCTCGTCCGAACGCCGGACGGTCACCGGGCCCTGGTCGATGCGGGGACCTTCCGCGAAGCGGTGGAGACCGGCCCCGTCGTGACGAGCGAAGCGAGCGGACCGGGTGGGACCCCCGCCGACCTCACCCTGCTCAAGGTGACGGGCGACGGAACGGTGACCATCGGCGAAGACCGTTGGAGCGATCAGAATCACGTCGCCGTCAACCGTGAGTACCTGCTGAGCGCGCTCGCCGCGGCGGCCCGCGACCAACTGGCCCTGGAGATCGGCGCTCCCACCGCGCCCATCGCGATCCGACGGCCCGACGACGAGCACACGTTCTCGATACTGATGCCGGTCCGTCTGGAGGACTGAGCGCGGGGACGGCCCCGCGCGCGGCGAAGGCCGACACCACGTGGATGAACGGCAAGGCGCACCGGGGAACGCCTTTGCGCCGGGCCGGAGTGTCGTGCCGCGGGGATGCGACACGTTGCTCCGTGCCCGGATCGGAACGGAGGGGTGTTACTCACTTTTGGGTGACCTGTGGGTGACCTGTGCTGACGGACGGCATGGCCTGATACGCCCTAGTTGTTATCTGTGTAAGGGAGTTGGCGATGACAGTCCATCACTTTTCAGCTTTCCGTAGTTAAAGGCCATATACAGACGCGTGTAACTGATATGTCCGCAATTGGTAACAGGCGCCGGGTGTCACCCGTCCTGGGTGGGGATGTGCAGCAACTTATGAATCCTCGGCCACCGGGCCGGGACTCGCACAGGGTCGCACCGTGCGGGTTCCCCGAGAGGGGCGCCCGCACGGGGTGTGCCGGCTCTCGAACCTTGAGGAGCATTCATGTCCGTTTCCACGTCTGTCACTGCCCGCCGCGTGGCGGCCGCGGTCATCGCGGCCGGCGCGCTGGTCGGCTCGGCGTCCGTGTCGGCCTCGGCCGCCGAGCCGCGCTTCGACCGCTCACACGTCGCCATCAGCAGGGTCCAGAGCGACGCGCCGGGCTTTGACGACCGCTCCGCGCGTTCTCTGAACGCGGAGTGGGTGGAAATCACCAACTCCGGTCGCCACGGGGTGAACCTGAACGGGTGGACGCTGTCGGACGAGGACGGCAACCGCTACAACTTCAGGCACTTCACCCTGGCCGGCCGTTCCACCGTCCGTGTCCACACCGGCTACGGCCGTGACACCAGCCGTGACCTCTTCCAGGACCGCCGCAACGAGGTCTGGGACAACCGTTCCGACGAAGCCACGCTGCGGACCGCCCGCGGCCGCTTCGTCGACAGCGTCTCCTGGGACCGGTACTACGACCGCAACCACGGCCGTGACGACCACCGCGGCCACGGCCGTGACGACCACCGCGGGCACGGCGACCACCGTGGCCACGGCGACAACTGGGGTCACGGCGGCAACTGGGGTCACGGTGACAACCGAGGCCACGGCGACAACCGTGGGCACGGCGACCACCGAGGTCACGGCGACAACCACGGCCACGGTGACAACCGCGGTCACGGTGACAACCGTGGGCACGGCGACCACCGGGGCCAGCAGGGTCAGCAGGGTCCGCGCCAGGGTCAGCAGGGACAGGGCCCTCGCCAGGGCCAGCAGGGTCAGCAGGGACAGGGTCCGCGCCAGGGCCAGCAGGGCCAGCAGGGCCAGCAGGGTCAGCAGGGACAGGGTCCTCGCCAGGGTCAGCAGGGCCAGGGGATGCCCCACCTTCTCGGTCACTGAACAGCGACCGCAGGCTCACCCACCCGGGGTGTACGCGGGTGGCATCCGGTCAGAACGTGGAGATGACCGGCTGTAGTCCGGGCCCGGTCGGACCCGACGAGGCACGAACCCGCAGGACGGCATCACCACAGAGGACCCGCACCGACCGGTGCGGGTCCTCTGTTTCCGCACCGGTCGGCGCGGCCCTCACAGCACCCGGCGTCTGCGTCCGAGCCAGGTCTGGGCGATGACGACGACGGCGAGGAAGGCACCGCTGACGACCTGTTGGTAGGCGGAGTCCAGGGAGCCGATCTGGTTGATGACGTTCTGGATGACCTTCAGGAGCAGCACTCCGACGACTGAGCCGCTGATGAAACCGAACCCGCCGGTGAGCAGGGTGCCGCCGATGACGACGGCGGAGATCGCCTCCAGCTCCATGCCCGAGCCCAGGATCGTGACGCCGGACGCGAGCCAGGCCGCGTTGAGCGCTCCGGCGAGTCCCGCGCACAGCCCGGACAGCGTGTAGACGGAGATCTTCGTACGGGCCACGGGGGCGCCCATCAGCGCCGCGGCGTCCTCGTTCCCGCCGACCGCGTACACGTACTGCCCGAACCGGGTGCGCCGCAGGACCACCGCACCGAGTACGAACAGTGCGACGGTGATCCACACGGGCAGGCCGACGCCGAGCAGCGAGCCTTGTCCGAGTTCCGCGAAGAACGACCCCTTGTCCACGAGATACGTCTTCGAGCCCTCGTCGGTGACGGAGAGCAGAATGCCCCGGGCGCCCAGCATCGAGGCCAGCGTGACGATGAACGGAGCGAGGCGCGAACGGGCGATCAGCAGTCCGTTGACGAGGCCGATCAGTCCGCAGACGGCCAGGGGAAGCAGCAGCGCGACGACCGCTCCGTACCGCGATCCCCATGCCGCGAGCACGCCGCCGAGCGCGAACAGCGAGCCCACCGACAGATCGATGCCGCCGGTGATGATGACGAAGGTCATGCCGAGCGCGACCACGGCGAGGAACGCCGAGGAGAGCGCCATGTTCTCCAGGTTGTCGCCGGTCAGGAAGGTGTCGAAGCTGAGGGACGCCGCGGTCATCGCGACGATCAGCGTGACCAGCGCGCCGTGCTGCTGGGCGAGGGCGCTGAGCCGTTCGGAGCGGCCGGCGCCGGTCGGTTCCTCCTCGGCCGTGTTCTTCGCGCGCACCGGAATGTCCACGTCGGTCGTCATCGCTTTCCTCGTTCCCGGGCCGCGTAGACGGCGAGGACGATCACCACGGCCTGGGCGATCTGGGTCCACGACGGCGGCAGATCGTGCTTGATGAGCGTGGTGGTGAGCAACTGGATGAGGACGGCGCCGGCGACCGTGCCGCCGATCCGGATACGGCCACCGCTCAGCGGTGTCCCGCCGACCACGACGGCGGTGATGGCGGACAGTTCCATCAGGTTGCCGAGCGAGGACGGGTCGCTCGCGGTGAGGCGGGCGGTGGCCAGGACGCCCGCGACGGCCGCGAGGACGCCCGAGCACACGTACACGAGGATGAGGACGCGGCGTACCGGCAGTCCGGCGAGCCGGGCCGCGGGGCGGCTGTCCCCGATGGCGAGGAGGCTGCGGCCGAAGGTCGTGCGGCGTACGACGAAGCCGACGAGCAGGGCGAGGGCCGCGGCGATCAGTACGACGTACGGGACGCCCAGGACGTCGCCGGAGCCGAGTTCCGCCATGGCCGGGTCGTGGATGTCCTTGAGCTGGGGGAGGAGCACCAGGGCCAGCCCGCGCCCGGCGACCATCAGGGCGAGTGTCGCCACGATCGGCTGGACGCCGACGAACGCGATGAGCGATCCGTTCGCGACCCCCACCACGGCACCGCCCACGAGCGCGATCAGGACGGCGACCCCGGGTCCGTAGCCGAGATAGAGGGACAGGAGCGAGGTGGACAGGGCCATCACCGAGCCCACCGCCAGGTCGACGCCTTCGCTGCCGATCGCCAGTGCCATGCCGAGCGCCACGATGAGGACCGGGGCGACCTGGACCGCCTGGGTGCGGAAGTTCTCCGTGGACAGGAAGTGCGGGGTGAAGACGGTGTTCACCAGGAAGAGGACCACGACGCCCAGGTAGACGCCGTACTCCTGGAGCAGGGCCAGCAGACGGTCGCGGTCGGCGGTGATCCGGCCGAGGGTCAGGTCAGTCATCGTGGCCTCCCGGTCCGGTGCCCTTGTCGGTGGCCGCGGCTGTGACGGCGGGTGCGGCGGCGATCGCGCGCATCAGCCGGTCCTCGGTCACGGCGTCGCCCGTCAGTTCCTCCACGACCGCGCCGTCCTTGAGGACGATCACCCGGTCGCTGCCCTCGATCAGTTCCTCGGGGTCGGAGGAGATGAGCAGGACGCCCAGCCCGTCGCCGGCCAGTTCGTCGATCAGTTTCTGCACCTCCGCCTTGGCACCGACGTCGATGCCCCGGGTCGGCTCGTCGAGAAGCAGGACCTTGGGCTGCATGGCCAGCCAGCGGGCCAGCAGCACCTTCTGCTGGTTGCCGCCGGACAGTTCGCCCACCTTCTGGTGGGGGCTCGCGGCCTTGATCCGCAGCCGCTTCATGAACGTCTCCACGATCCGGTCGATGCGTGCCTCGTCGACCAGACCGAAGCGTGAGAGCCCCGGCAGCGCGGCGAGCGCGATGTTCTCCCGGACCGAGAGGCCCGGCACGATCCCCTCGGCCTTGCGGTCCTCGGGCAGCAGGCTGATGCCGGCCCGGATCGCGGCGGGCGTCGATCCCGTGCGTACGCGCACGCCCGCCACCACGACCCGCCCGGAGTCGGTGGGGAGCGCGCCGGCGATGGCCTTGGCGGTCTCGGTACGCCCCGAACCGAGCAGCCCGCCGAGTCCCACCACCTCACCGGGGCGTACGGAGACGGACACGCCGTGCAGCTGGTGACGTACGGTCAGTTCCCTTGCGTCCAGGACGGGTTCGGCATCGGTGTCGTGACCGCCCGAGAACTTGGTCAGGCCCTCCTGCCGTACGTCCGCGATCTCCCGCCCCAGCATCAGCCCCACGAGCCTGAGCCGGTCGAGTTCGGCGATCCGGCCCGTGTGGACGACCTTTCCGTCGCGCAGCACGGTGACCGCGTCGCAGATCTCGTACAACTCGTCGAGCCGGTGGCTGACGTAGATCACCGCGATGCCCCGCTCACGCAGCATCCGGATCACCCCGAACAGGGTCCGCACCTCGCGCGGTTCGAGCGAGGAGGTCGGTTCGTCCATGACGACCACCCGGGCGTCGACCGAGACGGCTCGGGCGAGAGCCACCATCTGCTGTGCACCGACGCCCAGTTCACGCAGTGGCCGGCGTACGTCGACCCGCAGGCCCAGGTCGCGCAGTGCCTCCTCGGCCTGCCGGTGCATGCTCCGGAAGTCGATCAGGCCGAGGCGGCCGCGGGGTTCACGGCCGAGGAAGAGGTTGCGGGCCACGCTCATCAGCGGGACCAGGTTGACCTCCTGGTAGATGGTGGAGATTCCCGCGTGCTGCGCCTGGAGCGGGGTGGCGAAGCGGACCGGGGCGCCGTCGTACGTCACCTCGCCCTCGTCGGGCTGGTAGACGCCGGTGAGAACCTTGATGAGGGTCGACTTGCCCGCGCCGTTCTCACCGATGAGGGCGTGCACCTCCCCGGCGCGGGCCGTGAAGTCCACGAGGGACAGGGCCTTCACGCCGGGGAAGGTCTTCGACAGGCCGGTCACTGACAACATGTCAGAAAGCCTTGCCCAGGTCGGCCTTGGCGTTGTCCTTGGTGTACGCGCTGTCCTGGATGACGATGTCCTGGGAGACCTTCTCGCCCTTGGTGAAGGTGTCCAGGGTCTGGAAGGCGAGCGGACCGAAGCGCGGGTTGGACTCGATGACCCCGTCGATCCAGCCGTCGACGATGCCCTGGACTGCGTTGCGGGTGCCGTCGATCGTCACGATCTTCACCGCGCCGGGCTGCTTGCCGGCCCCCTTGAGGGCGTTCACCGCGCCGAGGCCCATCTCGTCGTTCTCGGCGTAGATCCCGGTGATGCCGGGCTTGGACTGGATGAGGTTCTCGGTGACCGACTGGCCCTTCTCCCGGGCGAATTCACCGGTCTGCTTGAAGACGATCTTGAGGCCGGGGGCCTTCTCCTTGATGCGGTCCTCGAAGCCCTGGGTGCGTTCGGTCGTCACGTTGTTGCCGGCGGCGCCGAGCAGGATGGCGATCTCGCCCTTGCCGCCGGTCGATTCGATCATCTGGTCCGCGGCCCGCTTGCCCTGCTCCACGAAGTCGGAGCCGATGAAGCTCACATAGTCCTTGCAGGCGGTGGCGTTGATCTTGCGGTCGATGGTGATGATCGGGATGTGCTTGGCGGACGCCGAGCGCAGGACCGGTTCCCAGCCGTCGGAGTTGAGCGGCGCGATCACGAGGAGGTCGGCGCCCTTGGCGATGAGGTCCTGGACGTCGCTGATCTGCTTGGAGAACTGCGACTGGGCGTTGGCCGTCAGCAGTTTCACGCCCAGCTTGTCCGCCTCGGCCTTGATCGACGCGGTCTCGGCGATCCGGAAGGGGTTGGCCTCCTTCTCGGACTGGGAGAAGCCGACGGTGGCCGACTTCAGGTCGGTCTTCTTGGCGCCGTAGGCGTCGATGGCGCAGGTCGGTCCCGAACCCGAGGACGGTGAGGCGACGACCTGCCCCTGGTCGCCCTGGCTCGCGGAGCTCTTGTCCTTGCCTGCGGTGTCGTCCTCGGACTTCGCGCATCCGGAGACGAGCGCGAGGCTCGTGATGAGGCCGGTGGCGAGGAGGGTCCTGGCGGAGGTGCGGTGACGTGGTGCGAGCGGCTTCATGGAGTCCCCAAACGACGCGGCCCCGGCGCTGAGAGCGCTCCCGGGGAAGATCGGCTCTTGCGGTCAACTCGGTGTACTCGTCTTTCCGGGGAGGTTTTTACATCGTTGGAAGAGACCTGTAAACCCCTCCGTCCGAAATCCCGTCAGCGCCGCCCCAGCGTGCTCTCGCGCTCAACCAGCTTGAAATCAGCGGTCAGTTCACGTCCGCCGGGTTCGGTCCGGCCCGACAGGCTCCGCAGCAGGGAGGCCACCGCCATCCGCGCGATGGCCTGCTTGTCCGGCGAGATCGTCGTCAGGGTCACCGCCCCGAACCGCCCCTCCTCGATGTCGTCGAAACCCACCACCGCCACGTCCCACGGCACCCGCAGACCCCGTTCGTGCAGCACCCGCATCGCACCGATCGCGACCAGGTCGTTGTACGCGAAGACGGCGTCCGGACGCACCCCGGAGTCCAGCAGCCAGGCCATCGCCCGCGCGCCCTCGTCGCGGTCCCAGCCACCGACCGGAACCACGAGCTCGTCGGGCGCCGGCACCCCGGCCTCCGTCAACTCCGCGCGCCAGCCGGCCAGTCGCAGATGCGCGGGCCGGTTGGCCGAATCCGTGCGGGCCCCCAGGTAGGCGATCCGCGAGCGTCCGCGGCTCAGCAGATGGCGTACCGCACTGCGCGCCGCCGACACGTTGTCGATCGCGATGTGGTCGTAGGGCAGTTCGTACTGCCGCTCGCCGAGCAGCACGAGAGGTACGTCGTCGGTGCGGGAGCGCAGGTCCTCGTCCTCGAGCTCCAGCGGACTGAGGATCAGACCGTCGATGACATTGGCCCGGAAACCCTGGCTCACCAGTACTTCCTGCTCCCGGTCGCCGCGCGTGTGGTCCAGCAGGACGGTGAACTCGTGCTCGGCGGCGGCGTCGATGACGGCTCCCGCCAGCTCCGCGAAGTACGGGTTGCCCAGCTCGGGGACGGCGAGGGCGATGATGCCCGTGCGTCCCTTGCGCAGGTGGCGTGCCGTGAGGTTCGGCCGGTAGCCCAGCTCGTCGATGGCCTCCTGGACCCGGGCCCGCATGGCCGGGGTGACGTGCGGATAGTTGTTCACGACGTTCGAAACCGTCTTGATCGAGACGCCGGCGTGCTCCGCGACGTCCTTCAGGCTGACCCGCAAGGGATCTCCTCTTCATCGATGTGCGCCTCTGTCACCTGGGCGTTTGTCATGAGCCTGGACAGAGACCGGGACCCGTGCTGTGATGCCCACTCCCGCTACTTCCAACGTTGTACAGACTGAAGCAACGAGCCGCCACCCTTCCTCAGCCAAGGAGGATCCGTGCGCATCAGCAGACTCCGACCCCAACTGGCCATCCTGGTCGTCGCGTTACTCGGCCTGACGGGCCTCACGGGAGCCCCGGCCGCCACAGCGGCCGACGACCCCGTGGAAGTCCACGGTCTGAAGGGCGAGTACTACACCCAGTCCGCCCCCGGCGCCTTCGACTTCCACGAGCTCAAAGCCACCGGATTGGACACCAACCTCGACTTCGACAACCTGGAGCCCCGGCTCGCCTTCGCCACCGGACGGTCGGACGACGTCAACGTCCGCTGGACCGGCCGGATCGTCCCCGAGAAGACCGGCCCGCACACGTTCTCGATCATCGGGGACAACGGCTTCAGGCTGTGGGTCGACGGACACCTCGCCATCGACCACTGGGTCGACGACTGGGACCGCGAACAGACCGCCCAGCCCATCGACCTGACCGCCGGACAGGCCTACGACATCAAGGTCGAGTACTTCGAGCACTTCGGCGGCTCCAACCTCCATCTGCGCTGGACCCCGCCCGGCGGCACCAGGACGGCCGTCCCGCAGTCGGCCCTCCGGCTGCCCGACGGATACGCCTACGACGGCGCCATCGCGACCACGGTCCAGGGCGACGGCCGCAGTCTGCGCCTCGACTTCGCCCAGCCGCTCACCGCACCCCCGGCGGGTCTCACCGACCACGTCGAGGCCGTCATCGGCGGCGCCAAGTGGCCGCTGACCACAGCGGAACTGGACCCCGCCGACCCCAAGTCCCTGATCGTCGGCCTGAAGGAACCCGTCGTCGGCAACAAGACCGGCACGGCCAAGGGCACCGCCGACCTGCGCTACGACGGCAAGGGCGGCCTGTCCGGGACGAACGGCAACGTTGTCAGCACCTTCTGGAGCAGCGGACCCAACCACTCCACCCATGAGCTGCGGACGAAGTGGGCCGACGAGGTGGAGGCGGGCAAGGCCCGCACCGAGTACCCCCGGCCCCAGCTCACCCGGGCCGACTGGCGCGACCTGAACGGCTCCTGGCAGTTCGCCCCCGCCAAGGCCGGCGAACAGCCCCCGGTCGGGAAGAAGCTCGCCGAGAAGATCCGCGTGCCCTACCCGGTGGAGTCCCAGCTCTCCGGCATCGAACGGCACGAGGACCGCATGTGGTACCGCCGGACCTTCACCGTCCCGTCCGACTGGAAGGTCGGCTCCGGCAAGCGCCTCCAGCTCAACTTCGGCGCCGTCGACTGGCGGGCCGAGGTCTATGTCAACGGCACCAAGGTCGCCGAACACCAGGGCGGCTACGACAAGTTCAGCGCCGACATCACCGCCGCGCTGAAGCCCGGCCGCACCCAGGAACTGATCGTCGGCGTCTACGACCCGACCGACGCGCAGGGCGGCGAGAACCCGCCGGTCGGCAAGCAGCGTCTGGACCCCAGCGGCATCTGGTACACCCCGTCCTCCGGGATCTGGCAGACGGTGTGGATGGAGCCCGTGGCTACCGACCACGTCGACTCCCTCAAGCTGACGCCCGACGTCGCGAACAGCCGGCTCACCGTCGAGCCGAAGGGCGTGCGGGACGGAGTGCCGGTCACCGCGACCGCGTACGCCGGACACCGCAAGGTCGCCACCGTCAAGGGCCGTACCGGGCAGCCGCTCGTCCTGAAGATCACCGACCCGCACCTGTGGTCACCCGACGACCCCTTCCTCTACGACCTGAAGGTCAGCGTCGGTGCCGACCGCGTCGGAAGCTACTTCGGCATGAGGTCCATCGCCGTGGAACAGGTGAACGGAACCCCGCGCACCGTCCTCAACGGCGAACCCGTCTTCATGATGGCCACCCTCGACCAGGGCTTCTGGCCCGACGGCCTGCACACCGCGCCGACCGACGAGGCCCTGGCGTACGACCTGAAGATGCACAAGGAGATGGGCTTCAACGCGGTCCGCAAACACATCAAGGTGGAACCCGACCGCTGGTTCTACTGGGCCGACCGCCTCGGCCTGATGGTCTGGCAGGACATGCCCGCCATGACCGCGGGCGTCGACCCGAGCGCCGCGTCCCGCGCCGAGTACGAGCGCGAGATGAAGCAGATGATCGACGAGCACATCAGTAGTCCGTCGATCGTCATGTGGGTGACCTTCAACGAGGGCTGGGGCCAGTACGACGAGGCCCGTATCGCCGACCAGGCCAAGGCCTGGGACCCGACCCGCCTCGTCAACTCCATGTCGGGCATCAACCTCGGCGTGGACGGCGGCACCGGCGACATCATCGACGAACACGGCTACCCGAGCCCCGCGCTGCCACCGAACCCGGACGGGAAACGGGCCCTGGTCAGCGGCGAGTACGGCGGTCTCGGACTCGCGGTGCCCGGACACGCCTGGTCCGTCCAGCAGTCCTACGTCGACGTCGACCCCTCGGCGTACACCGACGACTACCTGGCCCGCCTCGCCGAGGTGCACAAGCTCGCCTGCAAGGGCGGCAACGGCGCCGTCTACACCCAGATCTCGGACGTGGAAGGAGAACTGAACGGCCTGATCACCTACGACCGCACGGTGGTCAAGCCCGACGTGGCCCGGCTGAAGGCCGCCCACGACGCGCTGATCCACGACGCGTCACAGGCCACACCGGCCGGCTGCTCCTGACGACGAGGCGCCCGGCGCACGCCTCCCCGTCGCTCCGTACGCGCCTCGCACCGGCCCCCTGACGGGTCGTCGGCGCGGTCCGCCCTCCCGCCGAGGAGGGCGGACCGCGCACAGCCGCACCGCTCACCCACGAGGAACGGGCATCCGGAAACGCGCGTACCGCTCCACGGCCTCCGCCGGTTCCGTCCGGCGGCACGTCGGGCCGGATCGCGGCGGCCACGACGCTACTGTCGGCGCCATGGACGGTGATCGCCGAGGGTGGCGCCAGTGTTTGCTCAGCGGGGCGGTGTTCGCCGTCTGCATGGCCGGCACGACGCTGCCGACCCCCCTCTACGGCCTCTACCAGGAGAAGTTCGGCTTCTCCGAGCTGACCGTCACCGTCGTGTACGCCGTGTACGCCTTCGGGGTCATGGGCGTGCTGCTGCTCGCGGGCAACGCCTCGGACACGGTGGGCCGGCGTCCGGTGCTCCTGTGGGGCCTCGGCTTCGCGGCGGCGAGCGCCGTCTGTTTCCTGGGCGCCACCGGTCTGGGCTGGCTGTACGTGGGGCGGCTGATGTCGGGCCTGTCCGCGGGCCTGTTCACCGGGGCCGCCACCGCCTACGTGATGGAGCTGGCGCCGCCGGGCGGCGCCGCCCGGGCCACCTTCGTCGCGACGGCCGCCAACATGGGCGGACTCGGCTGCGGTCCGCTGCTCGCGGGCCTTCTCGCGCAGTACGCCCCCTGGCCGCTGTACCTGCCGTTCGCCGTCCACCTCGCCCTGGTGGTGCTCTCGGCCGCCGTGTTGCTGCGGCTTCCGGAGACCGTACGCGAACGCCGGCCACTGAGCACCGTACGACCGCAACGGCCCGGCCTGCCCCCACAGGTGCGGCCGGTGTTCGCGCCGCCCGCGATCGCCGCGTTCGTGGGGTTCGCCCTGTTCGGGGTGTTCACCTCCGTCAGCCCCGCGTTCCTCGCCGAGTCCCTGGACGTGACCAACCACGCGGTGAGCGGACTGGTCGTCGCGCTCGCCTTCTTCGCCTCGACCGCCGGGCAGCTCGCCGTCGGTAGGGTCGGAGCGGGACGGTCCCTGCCCCTGGGGTGCGCCGCGCTCCTCGGCGGTCTCGCACTGCTCGCGGGCGCGCTCCGATGGGACCTCCTGGTCCTGGTGGTGCTGAGCGCGATCGTCGGCGGAGCCGGTCAGGGCCTCGCATTCCGCGGCGCCCTGACCACCGTCGCCCAGGCCTCTCCCGAGCATCAGCGCGCGGCGGTGATCTCCACCCTGTTCGTGGTCGCCTACGCGGGCATCTCGGTGCCGGTGATCGGGGTCGGCGTACTGGTGGGCCCGATCGGCCTGGAGGGCGCCGGGCTCGTCTTCATCGCCTGCATGGCGGTACTGGTCTCGGTCGCGGGCGTGTATCTGCTCAGGCGGCCGGTTTCGGTGGAGTCGTAGGTCTTGACGTTCCGCCCCAGGCACGCCGGGTCCCACGGCGGACCGATGGCGTGACGGCACCGATGTGTTGACTCACCCCTGGAGTTTCATGCCCTTGGGTGATGTGAGGCCCTTGTCGGGGTGGGCGCGGAAGGTCGCTGTCCAGGCGGTGGGCCCACAGGATGTGCCGTTGGGGTGCTGGTCGGTCAGCCTGGCCCGGGTGGTGTCCTCGACGACCGTGGCACCGTTCTTCGCCGACGTCACGGTGAGTCGCACCGGCAGGGTGGACGCGCCGACGCCGTCGGGGAGTCGGACGGACAGCGAGAGGAACGGGTCGTCGGGACTGCCCGAACTCCGCTCCTCGCAGCGGCTGTCCACACACAGCATGATCTTCGCCGCGTCCTGGCCGCCGAAGTCGGCGGGCCGCCACACGG
Source organism: Streptomyces sp. NBC_00386 (assembly GCF_036063235.1). Lineage (NCBI taxonomy): Bacteria > Bacillati > Actinomycetota > Actinomycetes > Kitasatosporales > Streptomycetaceae > Streptomyces > Streptomyces sp. NBC_00386. The sequence continues at coordinate 914,797 of NZ_CP107950.1, read as the reverse complement.
CGGAGACCCCCGAGTCCGCGTCGGCCAGGGTGCACGGTGTGTCCCGGCCGAGGAGCGAGCATCCGGCGAGAGCCGCCGCCAGCAGCGGTATGAGAAGGGTGCGGCGCATGCCAGTGCCGTCTCGCGTCATGTCCGCTCCGACCAAGATCCGTTGAGGGACGGACTCTAGTACGGACCCCCGCGGAAGGACAGGCTGCCGTGGTGGCGTGGGCGGTCGCCGCGTTCGTGGGCAGCGTCGGAACGGTCCGCGGGGGCCGACCGGCCCGCCAGGACACGGAGGGCCGCCAGGCCGGCCGGCACCTCGTCACGATGCCCGGCGGACTTCGTCCAGGCCGGCAGCCGGGCGAACGTCGCCCTCGTCTGTGAGGCACGACGCTCGCGCAGCCGGGCGCCCACGAACGCGGCGAGGACGTCGACGTGTTCCACGTCGTAGGCCCACAGAATGCGTCCGGCACAGCGGGTCCGAAGCCAGAGCGGCCGCCGGAAGAAGGGGTCCTCCGTGCCGCCGGGCACCGCGCCGACCAGGGCGGTGTCCCGCTGCTCGGCCGACCGGCCGGCGACGGCGCCGCAGCCGGAGCACGTGAGGCGGCGGGGCCGGAAGAGCAGGTCGCTGAAGTACTTCTGCGCCCCGATGCCGGGCAGCGGAACGACGAGCGCGCGGCCGCCGCGCTTCGGGCAGACCACGAGGATCCGGCCGGTGAACCGGACGAGCCATGTCCCGTGGTCGCGGTGACGGACCGGATTGGGCTGTACAGGCTCGGAGTTCATGACGGACACCCTGCCGGGCCGGATCCGTCCCCGGCGACCGAGATACGGCGCGAGACCGACACGCGAGGCCGGCAAGCCCGTACCGCGCCGAGGCCGAGAAAACCCGCACCCTGAGGCCGTGAGGCTCGCACCACTGAGGCCGAGAAGCCCGTAGTCCTGCCTCCACCCGCTGCTGCCTCCGCACCGGGTGTGCCGCTCGCGAACCGCGGTCGCTCCTCGAGACGCCGGCCGTGGCACCCTGTTCGGGTGACGCAGACCGAAGACCGCCAGTTCCCCGCCGCCCTCGCCGCCGCCCTGGCGGTCCGGTTCGACTACGACGGCGGTGACGGTGTCGACTTCGAACCTTTCGCGGCCTTCCTGTCCGCCGACGAGGCAACCGACTGGTTCCGGGCGTGGACCGGCAACGGCGAGCTGAACGGCGACGACCTGCGTGTGTTCGGTCAGGACGGCACCGGCGGATACGCCGCGTTCTGGCTGGCCCGTCACGGCGCGCCACTGGCCGAGCAGCCTGTCGTCTTCCTGGGTTCGGAGGGGGAGACCGGTGTCGTCGCCGGCAACCTGGGTGCTTTCCTGTGGCTGTTGGCCGACGGCTTCGGCCCCTGGGAGGCGGCCACCTCCTACGAACCCGACTGGGTTCCCCGCCCCCACCGTGAACTGACGGCCATCGCCCGGCGATTCGCACCGGACCACCGCGCACCGGCCCGTTCCGTGATCGAACAGGCCACACGAGAGTTCCCCGGCTTCGACGACACCATCATGGAGCTCTGCCGCTAACGGCGTACCCTCCCACCTGCGGTGATCATTGGGTGGGCGCTTCCCTGTCCGTGGTGTGCACGTGTCCGCCACATCCTGCGCGAGCCGGTACGGTCGGCCGCCCGCGGGGGCGGCCCCGAACCATGAACGTCCACGCGGCACAGGCAAGTTGCGGATTTCACGGGTGCCCAGGCAACTGATTATGATCTTGGCCATGTCTGTGCAGAACTCGAACTCCGACAGAGCCCTGTCGCGCAAGCAGCGCCTTCAGGAGAAGCAGCGCCGTCAGTTGGCGGTGGTCGACACCGTGGACAAGGCCGAGGCCAAGGTCCGCAAGGCCGAGGTCGAGGTGGCCATGGCTGTCGCCGAGGCGGTGCAGGTGTTCGGCGGCATACAGGAGGCGTCCGAGGGGCTGGACATGCCGATCCAGACGGTCCAGCGGTTCCTCGGCATGGCACAGGACGAAGTGGCAAGTGCCGACAACGTCGTGGAGCTCGTCGGCGGATCCTGACCCGGCGCTGACGGCGGGCCCTCGCGGGAGAGCGGGGGCCCGCTCTGCTTTGAGGGCGGCCTGTAGAAGACCTCTTGGGCCGGGCCGCATCCCGCGGCCCTTCGCAGCGCGCGGGATCGTCACCCTCGACGAGACGGAGCCTCGTCGGCCGGCGGAGACGTGGATACTCCCTCCCGGATTTCGTGCAGCGCCTCGTCGAACATGGTGCGGGCGCGGGTGAACCAGTCCGCCAGCACGGCGATCTCATCAGGCCCGTAGTCACCGAAGAGGGACGCCAGGCGCTGATAGACGGGGCCGTAGATCGCGAGAATGCGTTCCTGAGCGGTCTCCTCCATGACCACGTACACGCGGCGGCGGTCGCCCGGGTCCGCGGTGCGCCGGATGTAGCCCGTCTTCTCCAGGCGGTTGAGCACTCCCGTGACCGCTCCCGTGGTCAGTCTGGCCCGTTCCGCGAGATCGCCCGCGACCAGTGACTCACCGGCCATGGACGCCTCCATGAGAAAGCCCAGGCAGGTGAGGTCCGTGACGTTCAGGCCCATCCGGCGGGCGATGTCCTGCTGTCCGAACTGGGCGGTGGCGATCATCCGGTCCATGGCGTAGAGAGCCTGGTCCGCCGTGGCGGCCGGGCGCTCCTTGTGATCACTCACGAGTCCTCTTAGTATCTAAGATAATTAGCTCGCGAGATAAGAGATCTCGCGATGTAGTCAGCCCTACCATTTTCACAGCTCTCAAGGAGCGAGATCTTGTTCATCCACGGTGACGACGACCACGACCTGGGCCACACCGTTGCCGGCTGGAGCGGTGCGGGCATCGCGGCGCTGGGATCCGGTCTGTGCGGACTCGCGATGGTCACGGGGTCGGGGCTTCTCGCGCTTGCGGGAGCGGCGGTGCTGGCCCTGGCCCTGCCGGCCACGTGGGCGCTTCACCTGGCGGGCTGGGGCAAACCGAGCGGCCCGCGCCCGGTCGCCCAGTGGGACTGGCGCGTCAGGGATGTCGCCGCCCGCGACGGCCACAGCGACTGTCTCGGCTGCCGCCTCGCGGGGCGCCAGACGCCTCGCCCGCACGTCGCGGAGCGACCCGCGGAGACGGCCGTCGCCGACGCCTGAACGGGGCAGGTGCCTGGGTTTTCGCTACGGCGCGTCGAGCTTTCAGTACGACCCGGCTGCGGCGCCGATTCCACCGCGTTGTCCAACTCTGCCTCGTGGTACCGCCTCAACCGCAAGGATGAGGGACGTTGCGCGACACGGAAGTGGTGACCATGGGCAGGGCACAGAACGACGCCCCGGCAATCAGTCTGTCCAAGATGCAGGCGCAGGCCCCGGATCTGGTGAGTCTGTACAAGGCGGCCGGATCCAGCGTGCGCGCGCACGGTCTCGAGGGGGTGCGTGCTGCCGTGTATCTCGTACTGGACCGCTCTGGTTCGATGCGGCCCTACTACAAGGACGGCACCATGCAGCATCTCGGTGAGCAGGTCCTCTCCTTGTCCGCCCACCTCGATGACGACGGCACGGTGCCGGTGGTGTTCTTCTCCACCGACGTCGACGGATCCACCGATCTCAGGCTCGGAGGGCATCGTGGCCGCATCGACAAGCTGCACGCGAACCTCGGTCACATGGGACGGACGAACTACCACTGGGCGATGGACGATGTCATCGACCACTACCTGGCTTCCGGCAGCGACGCTCCTGCCCTGGTGATCTTCCAGACCGATGGCGGCCCCACGAGCAGGTTCGCCGCCGAGAAATACCTGTGCAAAGCTGCGCGCTTGCCGCTGTTCTGGCAGTTCATCGGGTTCGGCGACCCCGATGACAACGAGTTCGCCTTTCTCCGCCGCCTCGACAACCTGGCAGTGCCCGGACACCGAGTCGTCGACAACGCGGGCTTCTTCCACGCCGGCCGTGATCCGCGCAAGGTGCGCGACGATCTGCTCTACGACCGGCTTCTGCAGGAGTTCCCCAGCTGGCTTTCGTCGGCCCGCACCGCCCGGGTTCTGCAGTGAGCGCTCCCGTGGCCGGGTCACTTCGAGCGGCGAGGCGCGACCAGAACGCTGACCGGCGGGGGAGCCGCCTGAGCGCTGTCCTGGACTCTTCCGCGAGCTGCGTCACGCGGTGTCGGATGCATGGGTGATCGCCAGCAGAGCCAAGTCGTCGGCCCTGCGGCCGCCGGTGTGTTTGTGGACGTCGGACAGCAGGGCGTCGAGGAAGGCGTCCGGACGGGCGTGCCGAAGCCGGTCGAACCTGCCGAGGGGGTCGTAGAAGTCGCCCTTCGAGTTCCGGGCCTCGGTGAGTCCGTCGGTGTACAGGAGCAGAGTGGCGCCCTGCGGGAACGCCACCGTGTCGACGCGCTCCGGGCCGGTGGCCAGCGCGGTCAGGCCCAGGGGCAAGGCCGGCCGGCTGGGTTCGACGTACCGCACGGCGTCCGGAAGGACCAGCATGGGTGCGGGGTGGCCGCGGTTGATCATGCGGACCTCGTTGCCGTGCCGGGGAAACTCCGCCACCACGCACGTGATGAACCCTTCGAGTTCGGTCGCACCCCCGTACTGCTGGATCTCGAGGGCGACGGCTCGCTCCAGCCGTTCCACGAGCGCGGTGAGGCCGGGTTCTTGCAGGGCCGCCTCACGGAAGGTGCCGATGCTGCCCGCGACCGCCCTGACCGCCTTCAACCCCTTGCCGCGCACATCGCCGATCACACACCGCACGCCGAACGGCGTCTCGACCACCGCGTAGAGATCTCCGCCGATCTGCGCATCCGTCTGCGCGGCCTGATAGCGAGCGGCGAACCGCAGGGGGCCGCTCGCTTCCGGCGGGTCCCGCAGGACGGCCCGCTGGACGGCGGCGGCGATGTCACGCGCCGACCGCAGTTGGGTGTGCAAGTGATACAGAAGGCGATTGAGGAAGACCGCGATCACGGCCACCGTCGCGACCATGGAGAGTTCGCTGAACTCGGTCGCGGTTCCGTGGAAGCCGAAGTACCCGAACATGGCCAGGTCGAGGAGGAACGCCGCCGCCCCGGTGACGACGGTCCCGCTCAGGGACAGCAGGGCAGCGGACGTCAGGATCGCGGCCGCGTAGAGAGCGGCGGCGCTGACCGTGGGCGGCGTGACGAAGTCGATCACCACGGCCGCGAGGAGCAGGACCGCCGGCAGCAGGCGCCTCCACTTTCCCAGCCGCTGCCACACATCCAGCCCGGCCACGCGCTGCTCCAGACGTCGACTGATCTCCCGGTCCGCTCAGGCTATGGTCCGCCCGCCCGCCCGCCCCGCCGCCGCATCGCACCTCGGCTCGCACGCGACGCCATGGCTATGACCCGAACGCCGCACACCGGGGGACACACCGCGGGCGGTCCCGAAGCGGGTCCTGCCGGCGCGAGCCCTTAGCACGCGGGCTGCGGTCCGCCCGGCAACTCCCGATTTCGTGTCCCTCGGCGTCCCGACTGGCTGAATAATTCGGCACCCGGTACAGACGAAGAGGGGATCCGGTGGCTCGTCGCACCAACACGTCCTGCCTGGGCATGGCAGTCAAGGGCTATCTGCTGCTGAACCTGTGGGTCGCCGTCGGCTACGCCCTGGCCCTGCCGGTCACCCTGCCCGACCTGATGGCGTCTCAGGATCCACCCCTGCACGTGCAGGGTCCGGTGCAGTACGCGGTCGTCTACGGCATACCCGTCGCCGCCGCCGTGGGCGTGGCCTTGTTCGCGAGCCGACGACGTCCCGTCGCCCGATGGGTCGTCGGCGCTCGCGCGGCAGGGGTGCTCGTCCTCGGCCAGATCGCCGCCCACTGGGCCGCGGCCCGGTTCGACGCGCCCGAGTGGAGTGCGCGCGCGATGGCGCAGTGCGGTGCCGCCGGTCTCACCGCGTACCTGTGCCTGGTGGTAGTGCGCCGGTGGGACAACCGCGGTCTCCCCTCGGGAAGCCGCCGCCCTGGTCCGGGCGAGATCTGGCACGCGGCGGTTCCGTTCCGGGACACCGAGGGCGGCAAGGAACGCTACTGCGTGGTCATGCGGAACCGTCCCCACTACGCGGAAGTCCTCAAGATCACCAGCCAGAACAAGGACCACCGCCACGACCACATCCGAATGCCCAGCGACGGCTGGGACCTCACCTCGGGCAAGGACCACTGGGTCGAGATCGGCCTTCAGCCGCTCAGAGTTCCCTACCAGGATTTCACCGACGGCCGCCCCAAGGGCCGTTGCCCCCGATCGGTCTGGCGGCGGTTGCAGGCCCAGCACCCGACACCCACGGCGTCCCTGGCGTGAGGGCCGGCGCCGCCGCGGACAGTGTTCGCCCGTCACGACGCCGGCCCTAACCGACGAGGGTCGCCTTCGGGCGTACCACGCAGAACTCGTTCCCCTCCGGATCGGTCAGCACGGTCCACGACTCCTCGCCGCTCTGCCCCACGTCCGCCCTGCGCGCCCCGAGCGCGAGGACGCGCTCGATCTCCGCCTCCCGGTCCTCCGCCTGTGAGGTCAGATCGAGGTGCAGACGGTTCTTGACGACCTTCCGGTCCGTGACCGGCATGAAACAGATGCCCACAGGCGCCGTCTCATTCGGCCCGATCACGACCTCCCGCTCCCGCTCGGAGAGGATCCGCCAGCCCAGCACCGCGGCCCAGAACCGCGCCAGTGAGGGGAGGTCGTGCGCGTCGATGACGATGTGATGCAAGGAAAGGGGCATATTCGCTAATGTGCCCTGGCGTCAGCATCGGCACACCGGCAGCATCGTGACACCGGCCCACCGGCCCACCGGCCCACCGGCCCACCGGCCCACCGGCCCACCGGCCCACCGGCCCACCGGCCCACCGGCCCGGCGTCCGGCGTCCGGCGTCCGGCGTCCGGCGTTGCGTGAGCCGACGGCACGACCGGCGGTCCCGGTCCTGGTGTCCCGGTGTCCGGAGCCGGCCGTGGCGGGCGCGGCTCTACTGCCCGCCGGCCCGGAAGTAGTGACCCTTGTCGAGGTCCTCGATCAGGCCCGGCTCGGTCGGGTGCCAGTCCAGCAGGTCGCGGGTCCGCTCGCTGGAGGCCGGGCTGTCGAGGCCGAGGAATCCCGACAGCCACGTGAAGTGCTCGGCCGCTTCCTCGGCGGGGACGGAGCGGGTGGGTACGTCGAGGTGACGGCCGATGACCTCGGCGACCGAACGGATCGGAACGCCGTCCTCGGCGCTCGCGTGGAGGACCGATCCCGCCGGTGCGCCTTCCAGGGCGAGGCGGAAGAGGCGGGCGGCGTCGCCGCGGTGCGTGGCCGGCCAGCGCTGGGTGCCGTCGCCGATGTACCCGGCGACGCCCTTGTCGCGGGCGATGCCGATCAGGGCCGCCATGAATCCGTTGTCACCCTCGCCGTGCACGGTCGGGGGGAGCCGTACGACGGACGAGCGGATGTTCCGGTCGGCGAGGGCGAGGGCCACGTGGGCGGTGCCCATACGGGTGCGCGGGCCGCCCGGCAGATGTGCGGACTGATCGTCCGGCGTCCGTCCGTCCGCTTCCGTGCTCGGGCGGCCCGGGGCCAGTCCGATCAGCCCCGACGCGATGAGCAGCGGTCGCCCGGAACCCGCGAGTGACTCGCCGAAGAGCTCGACGGTGCGGCGGTCCGCGTCGGCGGCGTCCTGGAAACCGCCGGAGAACGCGAGGTCGTGCTTGAACGCGAGGTGGATCACGCCGTCCGACGCCTCGGAGGCCTCGCGCAGGACGTCGAGGTCGTCGAGGGTGCCGGACACCGTGTCCGCCCCGGCCTTCTTCAGGGCCGCGGCCGAGGCGTCCGAGCGGGCGAGCCCGACAACCTGGTGCCCCGCGCCGATGAGCTCGGGGACGAGTGCGGAGCCGATCCATCCGGATGCCCCGGTGACGAAAACGCGCATGAGAAAGCCTCCAGCCTGGGGTGGCCGTCCGCGCACCCAGGGCACGCAGGAGGCCACCATGCGATGTCAGTGACTGTCATCAAACGTAGCACTCGATGTCAGTGACTGTCATCGAGTACGATGCCGGGTATGGGTCGATGGGAGCCGGACGCGCGCGGCCGCCTGGCACGGGCGGCACTGGAGCTCTACGTCGAGCGCGGCTTCGACCGCACCTCGGTGGCGGAGATCGCCGAACGGGCGGGGCTGACGGAGCGGACGTTCTTCCGGCACTACGCGGACAAGCGCGAGGTGCTGTTCGCGGGTTCGGGCGAGCTGAACGACGTGCTCGCGCGTGCCGTCGCGCAGGCTCCCGAGTCCGCCACCCCGATGGATGCCGTGGCGGCGGCCCTGGAAGGTGCCGCGGCCGTGCTGGAGGCGCGCCAGGAGCACGCTCGGCAGCGGCAGTCCGTCATCGACGCCAACTCCGACCTTCAGGAACGCGAGCTGATCAAACTCGCGTCGATGTCCGCGACGCTCGCGGACGCCTTGCGGCTGCGTGGTGTCGACGAGGCCTCCGCGGGCCTTGCCGCGGAGGTGGGGATCGCCGTCTTCAAGTTCGCTTTCCGGCGCTGGGTCGAGCGGACCGAGGACAAGGAACTGGTCCGGTTCATACGGGAGTCACTGGCCGGCCTGAGGGCAGTCACCGCGGACGCGTGACGCCCTCGCCCGGGACTTTTCGAAGTCGGTCCCGGGGACGGGCAGTTCAGTCCTGTTCCGACGGGACCGCCACCTCACGCCGCGTGCGTGCCGGGAAGGGCCGTGGGCCCGCGGCCGTGAACGCCGCACAATTGGCGCGCGCCGCGAAGAGTTCCCGGAGTACGGTCGGGCGATGGATGAACCGGATGGATACTTCGGTGGGCGAGTCGCGGCAGCCTACGACGAGTCGTCAGGGGACATGTTCGAGCCCGGCGTCATCGACGCGACGTCCGACTTCCTGGCGGGCCTGGCCGCCGGTGGCCGGGCCCTTGAACTGGGTATCGGGACGGGACGCGTCGCGTTGCCGCTGGCGCGACGGGGAGTCCCGGTCCACGGCATCGACCTGTCGCGGGCGATGGTCGCCCGGCTGCGTGCCAAGCCGGACGGGGACGCGATCGACGTCACGATCGGTGACTTCGCGACGACGAAGGTGGACGGGACGTTCTCCGTCGCCTACCTGGTCTTCAACACGATCATGAACCTCACGACGCAGGCGGAGCAGGTGGCGTGCTTCCGCAACACGGCGGCCCACCTGGAGCCCGGGGGCTGCTTCGTCATCGAGGTGGTGATCCCCGAACTGCGCAGACTCCCGCCGGGTCAGAACGTCGTGCCCTTCCAGGTGAGCCCCACACGATGGGCGTTCGACATCTACGACGTTGCCACCCAGGCGACGAGTTCGAACTACATCGAGGTCGTGGACGGCCGCGGCGAGTACCGGTCGATCCCCTTCAGGTATGTGTGGCCGTCGGAACTCGACCTGATGGCCCAGCTCGCCGGCCTGCGACTGCGCGAGCGATGGGACGGCTGGACGCGGGACCCCTTCACGAGCGAGAGCCGTCAGCATGTCTCGGTCTGGGAGAAGCCCGCCGGCTGACCGCGAACAGGCCGGGCGGGACCGAGGGGCGTGTCCTCAGGGCCGGAGCACGATCTTGCCGTGGGTCTGCCGTAGTTCCAGCTCGCGGAACGCGTCCCGGACCCGCTCCAGTGGGTACGTACGGGCGATCGGCACCTCCAGTTCTCCGCGCGCCGCGAGCCGGGCCAGTTCGCCGACCACCACCGCACAGGCCGCCGCGCCCTCGCCGTACGTGTGCGCGCCGACCCGGGCCGCCGCCTCCCAGTCGCGGATCGTGTTGATCCGCTCGGACCGCACGCCCAACTCCACGGCCAGATCCACGTAGCCGTCGCCGAACGTGTCGATGAACGCGTCGACCGTCCCGCCCGAAGCCTGCCGGATCCGTTCGGTCGCGCCCTCGCCGTAGTGGACCGGAACGACCCCCTGCTCCTTCAGCCAGGCGTGGTTCCGCTCACTGGCCAGCCCGATCACCGTGGCACCGCGCCGCCGCGCGAGCTGCACGGCGAGTGATCCGACGCCGCCGGCCGCACCGGACACCACGACGGTGTCGGTCGGACCGGGGTCGACCGCGAACACGGAGGCGTACGCGGTCGTGCCGGCCACGTACAACGAGCCGGCAACCTCCCAGGAGAGCCCCTTCGGACGCGAGGCCAGCTTCACGTCCTCCACCACGACGAACTCCGCGTGGCTCGCCCTGTTGTGCGTGAAGCCCAGGACCTCGTCGCCCACCGCGAAGCCGCGCACCTGCGGACCGGCCTCCACCACGACACCGGCCAGATCGCTTCCCTGCCCGGAGGGAAAGGCCGCCGGCCAGCGTCCGTGCCGCGCTCCCTCGCGGATCATCGCCTCGCCGGGCTGGATCCCGGCCGCGCGGACCTCGACGAGGACCTCCCCGGGTCCGGGTGTCGGACGTTCCACTTCCTCCACCCGCAGCACGTCGATCCCGCCGTACTCGTGGAACCGGACCGCCTTCATCCTGTGATCACCGCTCTTCCTCGTTCGGGCGAAACGGGGGCGCCGGAGCCCCGGAAGGACCGCGCGGCGACCACGCCTTCGGAGTCAACTTCCTTGCAGGGCAGTAGTGTTCCCGCGTGCAAGCCATGCCGGTCGCCCACACGCATACCGAGAGGACTTCATGACTACGGACCCCGGCACAGCCCTGTTCGCCGAGCGGCCGTGGTTCGCGGCCAACGAAATCCTGGCGTTCGTCGTGGAGCTCGCCGCGCTCGCCTGTCTGAGCTGGTGGGGATTCACCGTCGGCGACAGCCGGTCGCTCCACATCCTTCTCGGCCTGGGGGTGCCCCTGACGGCCATTGTGCTCTGGTCGCTGTTCGCGGCACCGAAGGCACGACTGAGGCCCGGGCTGCCCGTCGTGCTTCTCGTCAAAACGGTCGTACTGGGGGGTGGCGCGGCCGCGGTGTACGGAGTGGGGTATCCCCTTGCAGCCGTGGTCATGGCGGTCGTCGTGGTCGCGAACACGGCGGTCGCCGAAACCCTCCGCCGCACCGTTCCCGTCCGGCCCGTGGGACCGGACGGCGCGACCGGGTCACCGGAGTCCGGCTGAGACCCCCCGGAGCGGGCTCACGCGTCGAGAGCGGGGATCACCCCTGGAATTCGGTGAGATCGATCGCGTGGACGGTCAGCGGGAAGCCGTACTCCGGGTGGGTGGTGTGCTTCTCCGGCTCCATGCCGAGCTTGCGGACGACGTTCAACGAGGCCTGATTGCTGACGTGGTTGATGCTGATCACCCGGTCGAGGCCGCGGTCCTGGAGGGCGAACTCCAGTGTGGCGTGGGCGGCTTCGGACGCGTAGCCCTGGCCCCAGAACGGTGTGCCGAAGCGATAGCTGATCGCCACGGCGGGCAGTACCTCGGGCAGGAACTCGGGTACCGACAGCCCCGCGAAGCCCGCCAGCTCCCCCGAGGCCAGCAGCTCGACGGCGAAGATGCCGAAGCCCTCCTCGTCCCATTCGTCCTCCCACCGCTCCATCTCCTCGGCGGTGGCGTCCAGGTCGCGGACCGAACCGTCGTCGATCCAGCGCATGACCTCGGGGTCCGCGTTGATGTCCGCCATGGGGGCGAGGTCGTTGTCGTACCAGCGGCGGAGGAGGAGGCGGGGGGTGCGGATCTCGGTCATGGCATCCATCCTGCCCTACAGGTCAGCCCCCGCCCGACGCAGGCTGAGCGGGTCATTGTTTTGCACGGGTCGACCGGGGCAACCGGCCGTCATGGAGACGAACGACGGTACGGACGAAGTGATCGAGACCCAGGGTGACGAGCATCATGTCGTCCTCAGCGCCGACACCAACGGCGACGGGAAGACCGACGTCTGGATGACCGACACCACAGGAGACGGCAAGGCCGATCTCTACCAGTTCGACACGACGGGTGACGGCCGGATCGACCTGACGATGGTCGAAAGGGGCGACGAGCCGGGCGTGGACCGGGTCGTCGTCGAGGGCGACGGCGGCCACCCGATGGAGAGCTGACCCCTCGTCGCGGCGCCGTGCCCGGCTGGTTCGAGCGACAGGCTCCCGGCCCGGACGAACGGAAACCCTGGACCGTGTCGGCGTCGAGGGACGGGGCCCCCGTCGTTGCCTACGGGGTACCCGTCAGAGGCCGCAGGGCGGCGGCGCCGACACGCAGGATCGCGGACACGGGCGGCCCCACCCAGCGGGTCAGTCCGTCCGGCAGCGCGGGGTCCAGTTCGATCGTCACCCGGACGTACTGCGTGTGCAGCCGCGCGACCTTGGTGTGACGGGGCGCGGCGGCATCGGGTTCCCGTTGCAGGGCGGCCCGGTAGGTGTCCTTGCGCTGGTTCACATCGTGTCCTGACGCTTGATGAGCTCGTCCGCGAGATCCATGTACGCCGAGCCCTTGACCGTGACAGGGCTGCCGAACGACTGGGAGTACAGGTCGAGTCGGGGAATGTGGGTGGACAACACGTCGAAGCCGCGTTCCGTGAGCGCTTCGCGGGCATCGGCATCCGGACCGGTACGGGTGGCGTCCGGACGGTTCGTACGGTTCAGCAGTACGGCGGAACGGGCCGGCCGGGGCCGCAGGGACTGGACGTCGCCCATCTCGCGGCCGATCGGCGCCATGCGGTCCAGCTCGATGGGGGACGGGGTCACCGGCACGATCCACTCGCTCGCGTACCGCATGACGCTCCGGGCGATGTGGGCGTGATCCTCCATCTGCGGGGCGTCGAACACCACGGCCTGCCGGTCGCCGAGGAAGTCGTTCACGCGCCGGTGCACGTCGCCCACCGGGAGGGAGAACACGGGGAAGGGGAAACCTCCCGCCAGTTCGCTCCACCGCAGCGCCGAGGACGCGGGGTCACTGTCCACCAACAGGGGTGAGAAGCCCGACTCGTGCAACGCGTGGGCCAGCCACACCGCGCTCGTCGTCTTGCCCACTCCGGGTTTCAGGTTCACAAAGGCATAGCTCATCGACACAGGGAGCCACGCTAGTGACCGCGAGGGGCCGGGGGTCGGCCAAGCAGCGGATACCGTCCCCGCGTTCACCCCGTCGCGCCCGTGAATCATCCCAATGGATCAACGGTGTGCCGGCGCACAGACCCGCTCCGCAACCGCTGTGCACCCGCCGCCCGAACGCGCGGTCCCCTGTACGCGCTCCGGCGCGGCTGATGCCATGCCGGGCATGTCTCCCGCAGCTTGCCCACATCCCGTTTCTCCCGTCCCTCCGTCATCTCCGGTCCAGGGCGCACGGACGAGCCCGTGCACGCCGGCGCCGACCGCGGGCCGCCGGTGAGCGCCGTGGGCGACGGAGAGTCGCTCGCCGTCATGGTCTTCCTCGGCTTCGTCGCCGTGTCCCTGCTGTTGTGCGGCCTGGCGGCGGCCGATCTGGACGACCCCGAGCACTTCTACGCGGGCGGCGGCGCGGCCTTCGGGCCGGTCGGAGGCGGGCTGGCCATCGCCGGTGACTACATCTCCGCGGCCACCCTGCTCAGCACCACCGGCGCGGTGGCCCTCGACGGCGCGGACGGCATCCTGTTCGCCTGTGCCACCGTCGTCTCCCTCTATCTGATGATGCGGTTCCTGGGTGAACCCCTGCGCAGGAAAGGGGTGTTCACGCTGGGGGACTTTGTCTCCGACCGCCTCGGCGCCCCCTCCGTGCGCCGGGCGCTCGGCGTCGCCTCTCTCGTCGTCCTCACCCCGCTGCTCCTGGTGCAGCTCTCCACCGCCGGACGCATCATGGCGGCCATGTTCGGGCTCCCGGACGGCGCGCTCACCGGATGCACCGTCGCCGGAGGGGCCCTGATGGTCTGTTACGCCGCGTTCGGCGGGATGCGCGGCGTCGGGTACGTACAGATCCTGAAGGTCGGTGTGGTGCTCACCGCCATGCTGCTGCTGGCCGGGGTCGTCCTCGCCCGGTACGGATGGTCGCCGCCGGCCCTGTTCGGTGCCGCCCGGGAGCATTCCGGAGCGGGCGCCGCCTACGCGCGTCCCGGACTCCACTTCGGTCACTCCGTCGCCGGACGCCTCGACCTGATCGGCTTCGAGGCCACCCTCCTGGTCGGAGCCGCCTGTCTGCCGCACATCACCATGCGGCTCCACCCGGTCCGGGAGGCCCGCACCGCGAGGCGCGCCGTCGGCTGGGCGGTCGGCCCGGTGGCGGTGGTGTGTGCCGGGGTCGTGGTGGCCGGGCTGGGTGCCTGTGCCCTGATGGGCCGGGGTCCGGTGCGGGCCGCCGACCCCGGGGGAGCGACCGCCCTGCTGATGGTGACGGGCGCGCTCGACCCGGTCGCCGGGGGCGCCCGGCACAGCATGCTGTTCGCGATCGTCGCCTGCGCCGTCTTCGCGACCACCCTCGCGGCCGTCGCGGGCATCACGCTGGCGGCCGCCTCCAGTCTCGCCCGTGACTTCGGCGGGCGGTCCGCGCACGGGGGCGGGGGCCGTTCGCCCGCCGGGGAGATCCGCCGGGCACGGCTGGGGATCGTCCTGGTCGGAGCGGTCGCCGTCGTCGTGTCGGCGGTCCTCGGGGACCGCGGCAGACTGACGCTGATCTCCTTGTCGTTCACCGTCGCGGCCTCGGTGCTGGCCCCGGTTCTGCTGTACGCGCTCTTCCTGCCCGGTCACTCCGCCACCGGGGTGCGCCGGACCGTCTACGGGACCCTTCCGCTCATCGTGCTGCTGCTCGCGGGATCCCCCGCGGTGTCGGGCACCCCGTTCGCGGTCTTCCCCGACCACGACGTCCGCTGGTTCCCGCTCCAGACACCGGGGCTGATCACCATTCCGGCCGGCTTCCTCCTCGGGCTCATGGGCCGCACGCCCCCACGCGGAGGCACTCCCCGTACGTCCTGGCCGCGCTCAACTGCCGTGAGCGCGTGACCTCTTGACGGAGCTGGTGCAGACCTTTAGCGTCACGGCACACGCGAAGTTCACAGGTGAACTTACTGTTCATGCATGTGAACCTCGGCTTCCCCCACCGTCTGCTCCACCCGACCAGACGAAAGGCCGTGACCCTCATGATGAACAAGCGACCACGTACCCGAACTCCCGCTTTCCGTACCGGACTTGCCGCTCCTCCTCGACTCCTGACAGCGGCGACCCTCGCGGGCCTCGTCGCCGCGGCCACCGTTCTGGGCACCTCCAGCGCCGGTGCCGCCGACCCGAAGGTCGCGCCCGGCGGCAACTTCGACCTGTCGGTGTGGCAGCTCCAGGAGCCCGTGGGCTCCCCGGGCTCGCCCACCACCATCTCCTCCGCCCGGCTGCAGGGGGCGAACGGCTACCAGGACGCGTACTTCTACACCGACACCCGGGACGGCGCGATGACGTTCTGGGCGCCCGAGAAGGGCGTCACGACGCCGAACTCCAACTACGCCCGCTCCGAACTGCGGGAGATGAACCGCAGCGGCAGCGCGGCGAACTGGTCGCTCAGCGGCAGCCACCGGCTGAGCGCGACGCTGCGGGTGGTGTCGGTCACCTCCAACGTGTGCGTCGGCCAGATCCACCTCGGCTCCGGCGGATCGTCCACCAAGCCGCTCGTGGAGCTGTACTACCGCGCGAGCGGTGACATCGTCGTCGGCACGGAGAATTCGCCGTCCGGCGGGCAGACGACCCACACGGTGGGGCATGTGGCGGTCGGCAAGACATGGACCTACACGATCGCCGTCTCCGGCGGGAACACCATCGACCTGACCGTCAACGGCAGCACCACGCACTACGCGATCCCGTCGTCGTTCTTCCCCTACAAGCAGTACTTCAAGGCAGGCTCGTACAACCAGTCGTCCTCCGAGAGCACCACGAAGGGGGCGAGGGTCGCCTTCTACGGCCTGACCGTCTCGCACGGCTGACCAGGTACTCGTCGGACGCGACGGAGGGGTGGGCCCGGCGCGATGCCGGGCCCACCCCTCCGTCGCGGAGCGACCGATCAGAGCGACGTCATGACGTGCTTGATCCGGGTGTAGTCCTCGAAGCCGTAGGCGGAGAGGTCCTTGCCGTAGCCGGACTGCTTGAACCCGCCGTGCGGCATCTCGGCGACGAGTGCCATGTGGGTGTTGATCCACACACAGCCGAAGTCGAGCCTCTTCGACATCCGCATCGCCCGCGCGTGGTCCTTGGTCCACACCGAGGAGGCCAGCGCGTAGTCCACGCCGTTGGCGTACGCGACGGCCTGGTCCTCGTCCGTGAACGACTGGACGGTCATGACCGGGCCGAAGACCTCGTTCTGGATGATCTCGTCGTCCTGCCTCAGACCCGAGACCACGGTCGGGGCGTAGAAGTAGCCCTTGTCGCCGACCCGGTGGCCGCCCGCCTCGACCTTCGCGTGCTCGGGCAGTCGCTCGATGAAACCGCTGACCTGGGCGAGCTGGTTCGCGTTGTTGAGCGGCCCGTACAGCACGTCCTCGTCGTCCGGCTGCCCGGTCTTCGTCCCGGCCGCGGCCTTGGCGAGGGCGGCGACGAACTCGTCGTGCACCGACGCGTGGACCAGGACGCGGGTGGCCGCCGTGCAGTCCTGGCCGGCGTTGAAGAAGCCGCCGACCACCAGGTCCTCGACCGCCTTGGCCAGGTCGGCGTTCTCGAAGACCACGGCCGGGGCCTTGCCGCCGAGCTCCAGGTGGACCCGCTTGACGTCCTTGGCCGCGCTCTGGGCGACCTGGATGCCGGCGCGCACCGAGCCGGTGATGGAGGCCATCGCCGGGGTCGGGTGCTCCACCATCAGCCGGCCGGTCTCGCGGTCGCCGCAGACCACGTTGAAGATCCCCTGGGGCAGGCCGAGCTCCTCCAGGACACCGCCGATGATCTCCGCGATCAGCACCGTGGAGGCCGGGGTGGTGTCCGAGGGCTTGAGCACCACCGCGTTGCCCGCCGCGAGGGCCGGGGCGAACTTCCACACCGCCATCAGCAGGGGGTAGTTCCACGGCGCGACCTGGGCGCACACGCCGACGGGCTCGCGGCGGATGATCGAGGTCATGCCCTCCATGTACTCGCCGGCCGAGCGGCCCTCCAGCATCCGCGCCGCGCCCGCGAAGAAGCGGACCTGGTCGATCGCCGGGGCGAGTTCCTCGCTGAGGGTGAGGTGCAGCGGCTTGCCGGTGTCGCGGCTCTCCGCGGCGACCAGTTCCCCGGCCCGCGCCTCCATCGCGTCGGCGATCTTCAGCAGCGCGCGCTGCCGCACGGACGGTGTCGCGTCGCGCCAGACGGGGAACGCCGCGGCCGCGGCCGCCATCGCCGCGTCGACATCGGCCGCCCCGGACAGCGGGGAGGTCGCGTAGACGTCACCGGTGGTCGGGTCCACCACATCGAGAGTCCGGCCGTCGGCGGCATCCGCGAACGTACCGTCGATGTAGTTGCGGAACGTGCTGCTCATGGAACGTCTCTCCTGGTCAGGCGGTGGTACGGGGGGACAGGTGCTCGTGTACGGCGAGCCAGGCGCCGTCCGCGGAGCGGGCGAAGACGATGGTCTCCCGCTCGTGCACCGTCTCCTCGCCGGCGTTGTTGGCGACGCGGGTCTCCACGTCGTGGCTGAAGACAGCCGTGTCACCGAAGGGCTGGACGAGCTGTGCCGACGAGGTGCAGCCGAGGACGCGGAAACCGTCCTGCTCCACCCACCGCTGCCACAGGGCGCGGTACTCGGCCGTGGAGCCGAGACGCCCCGGCGTGGTGTGGAAGACGAACGTCGCGTCCGGTGCGAAGGCACCGAAGTAGTCGTCGAGGCGGCCCTCGGCGAAGGCGGCGACGAGCGCGTCCGCGGCGGCCCGGACTTCCTGCACGGTGGTGGTGCTCATGCACGGCTCCTGGTCAGGGGCGCCCGGCGGTCAGGGCCGGGCACCCAGTCGGTGGTGTCGGTGGCGCTGAGGGCTCAGAGAGCCGCGGCGGGCTCGGGGGACTTCTCCTCGGTGCCACCGGTGATCGGCGCGATGTCGGTGTCGGACGCCCCGACGAAGCGGGGTCCGTCGGGCCCGTACACGGCGCGCGGCTCGGGGAACAGGGCGAGTGCGGCGAGGTAGAGCACGACCGCCAGACCGAGGCCGACCGGCAGCGAGATGTCCGCGCCGTTCGCGAGGTTGCCCAGCGGACCGACGAACTGACCCGGCAGATTGGTGAAGAGGAGGGCCACGACGGCGCTGACGAGCCAGGTGCCCATGCCGCGCCAGTTCCAGCCGTGCGCGAACCAGTAGCGGCCACCGCGCTGACGCCGGTTGAAGACCTGCAGTGCCTCGGCGTCGTACCAGCCGCGCCGTGTGACGTAGCCGAGCGCCATGACGACCATCCACGGCGCGGTGCAGGTGATGATCAGCGTGGCGAAGGTGGAGATGGACTGCGTGAGGTTGAGCGCGAAGCGGCCGAGGAAGATGAACCCGATGGACAGGACACCGATGAAGAAGGTGGCCTGGACGCGGTTGAAGCGCGGGAAGACGCTGGCGAAGTCCAGCCCCGTTCCGTAGAGGGACGTCGTGCCGGTCGACAGGCCACCGATCAGGGCGATCAGGCAGAGCGGCAGGAAGTACCAGCCGGGGGAGACGGCCAGCAGTCCGCCCACGTAGTTCGGGGCGGCCGGGTCGACGTACTTCGCGGCCTTCGTCGCGATGATCGACGCCGTGGCCAGGCCGAAGACGAAGGGCAGCAGGGTGGCGATCTGGGCGAGGAACGCGGCGCCCATCACCCGGCGGCGCGGGGTGTCCGCGGGGATGTAGCGGGACCAGTCACCGAGGAACGCGCCGAAGGAGACCGGGTTGGAGAGCACGATCAGCGCGGCGCCGATGAACGACGGCCAGAACAGCGGGTCGGCGGTCGAGGCGAAGGCACCCGCGTATCCGGGGTCGAAGTCACCGGCGAAGGCGAAGGCGCCGAGCACGAAGAGGGCCGAGGCCGCCAGCACCGCGATCTTGTTGACCAGCAGCATGAAGCGGAAGCCGTAGATGCAGACGACGAGCACGAGCCCGCCGAAGATCGCGTACGCGATGCCGTAGGTGACGTCCGACTCGGGGACGTTCACGAGCCGGTGCGCGCCGCCGACGAGCGCGTCTCCCGAGGACCACACCGAGATCGAGAAGAACGCGATGGCGGTGAGCAGGGAGAGGAAGGATCCGACGACCCGGCCGTGCACGCCCAGGTGCGCGGAGGAGGAGACGGCGTTGTTCGTGCCGTTGGCGGGGCCGAACAGGGACATCGGGGCCAGCAGCAGCGCACCCGCGACCAGTCCGAGGACGGTCGCCGCGAGCCCCTGCCAGAAGGAGAGCCCGAAGAGGATCGGGAACGCGCCCAGCACACAGGTCGCGAAGGTGTTGGCGCCGCCGAAGGCGAGCCGGAACAGGTCGATCGGCCGGGCCGTGCGGTCCTCGTCCGGGATTCGCTCGACGCCATATGTCTCGATTTCGGTGACCGAGGTCGTCACGGGCCCTCCAGTGTCCGTTAGTGCACCGTTCAAACGGTGGCCTCCACAGTGTGAGGCCCTCGGTGACCTGCGACAATGGTGTCCATCACAGATGCGTACGATGTCATTTGTGGCCAGCGACAAACTCACCATCCAGGACCTGCTCTCCTCCCCGGCGCTCCAGCTCTCGCTGAAGGCCGGCGGCGGTCTGGAACGGTCAGTCTCCTGGGCGCACGCCAGCGAGCTCGTCGACCCCACGCCCTGGCTCCTGGGAGCCGAGCTGATCATGACCGCGGGCCTGGCGATCCCCCGTACCGCGGCGGAACAGCGCGCCTATCTGGAACGGCTGGACGACGCCGGGGCGTCCGGGCTCGCGCTCTCGGCGCAGCTGCACATGCCACCGCTGCACGACGCGTTCTTCCAGGCAGCGCGGGAGCGGGACTTCCCGGTCCTCGAAGTGCCGCTCGCCGTTCCCTTCATCGCCGTCGCCCAGGAAGTCGCGGCCTCCGCCCAGGAGGAGGCGCGGCACCGGCTGGGCGCGCAGCTCCAGGTCTTCGGCGCGCTGCGCTGGCTGGTCACGGAGGATCTCGACACACCGACACTCCTGCGCCGGCTCGAAGGCCTGTCGGGCTACGACGTCTTCCTCTGCACTCCTCAGGGGCGCCCGCTCCTGCCCGGGGTCCCGGTGCCCGACCCGGCCGTCCTGCCCGCGTCCGTCGACGCCCCGCCGACGATCCCCGGCGGGTTCGTCCTCCCGGTGCCCGCGCCCGGCGGCCCGGCGGGCTTCCTCGTCGCGTACGAGCGTGAGGGCGCCCGGCCCGCGGGGCTCGCCGTGGTCCAGCACATCGCCACCGTCGCGGCGCTGCGGCTGGCGATGGTGCGCAACGAGCGCGAGACGTTGCGACGCGAGGGAGCGGAGACGTTGGCCGAACTGCTTCAGGAGGTGCTCGACCCGGAGGCGGCGCGGCGCCGGCTCGCCCGGCACGCGATCGAGGGCGACACCGTGCTGCTGATCGTGCGTCGCACCACCGACGAGGCGCTGCTGCGCTTCCTGGAGGACCGGCCCCATCTGCTGCTGACCCGGGGCGAGGACCGCTATGTCCTCGGGGCGCCGGAGCTGGCGGCGGCCGTCGGTGAGCTGCCCGGCGTGGCGGCCGGGGCCAGCCGCCCCTTCCTGCCGGGGGACGCGCTGAAGGTCGCGCAGCGCGAGGCTCTGTGGGCGGTGTCCAAGGCCGTCGAGTCGGGCCGTGCCGTCGTCCACTACGGCGACGACGGGGCGGGCCGGTGGCTGCCCGACGATCCCGCCGTCCTGGCGGCACTGGTTGAGCACGTGCTCGGCGGCGTGCTGCGTTACGACGAGAGCCACGACTCGCGGTTGCTCGTCTCGGCCCGCACCTGGATGGAGCGCGACCGCCGCACCGAGACGGCGGCCGCGGCACTTCACATCCACCCCAACACCCTCGCTTACCGGCTGCGCCGCTTCGGCGCGCTCACCGACCGCGACCTGACGTCGACGGCGGCCCTGGCGGAGGTCTGGCTGGCGATCCAGGCGGCGGGAGCACTGGGCCTGACCGACTGAACGGGCCCGCGGGTACGTACCGGTCCGCCCCGCGTGTCCGGGGCGCGGATCATTCCTCGCGCCGAGCGACCGCCTCGACCAGCCGCGCGATGTCGGCGAGATCGGCCTCGAACTCGGCGGTGAGGTCGAGGGGCAGGTCCAGCCACGGCCCGAGGGCGCTGTGGCCGGGGAGTTCGCTCTCGTCGAGCTGGCCCCGCCGGCTGCGCGGGTCGCCGGCGCCGGGAGTGAAGCGGCCCGAGGCCTCGGAAGCGGCGAAGCCTATGACGAACGTACTGATCATGCGTTCCAGCCGGGGCACCTGAGGCTCGGAGACCCCGGCCTCGATGAGCGCGGTGTAGATGATCTCCACCGCCCGCAGGCCGTCCGGGGTGACGGCCGGCCGCGAGAAGAGCAGGTGCGCGGCCCAGGGGTGCTGCTGGGTCACCTTCCGGGCCGCGTGCGCGAGGGCGCGGAGCCGTGCGTCCCAGGTGACGTGCTCGGCCGGATCCGCGGGCAGCAGCGCGGTGAGCAGCCGTCCGACCATGCCGTCCAGCAGCGCCGACTTGTCCTTGACGTGCCGGTACAGCGCCATCGGCGTCACCCCGACGCGATCGGCAAGGGCGCGCATCGAGACGGCGTCGACCCCGTGCTCGTCGGCGATGGCCACGGCGGCGTCCAGGATCTCTTCCCGTCTCCCACTCATGGGTCTACAGTGTAGACGTATACGGTGTAGACGTGTACGGCGTAGACCTCACGAAGGACGGATGATGCTGATCGCAGAGGGATTGGTGAAGCGCTACGGCTCACGCCACGCGCTCGACGGGTTCGACCTGACGGTCGCGGCGGGGGAGATCGTGGGACTGATCGGTCACAACGGCGCGGGCAAGACGACGTTCGTCGAGATCGTCGCCGGTCTCGTACGTCCCGACGCGGGCCGCGTCACCATCGCGGCGCTCGACGCGCTGCGGGACGGCCGGGCCGCGCGGCGCTTCCTCGGTGTGGCCCCGCAGGAACTCGCCCTGTACGGGGGCGCCACCGCGCGGGAGAACGTGCGGCTGTTCGCCGGGCTGGCGGGGTTCCGCGGACGGCGCGGGGACGCCGAGATCGCCCGGGTCCTGGACGAGCTGTGCCTGGCGGCCGTGGCGGACCACCCCGTGGCCGCCCTCTCCGGAGGCCAGCGCCGCCGGGTCCAGGCGGCCACCGCCATGGTCGGCTCACCACCTCTCCTCCTGCTGGACGAACCGACCGCCGGAGCCGATCCGGAAACCCGCTCGGCCCTGCTGAGCGCGGTCAGGGCTCGGGCCGAAGCGGGCGCGGCCGTCGTCTACACGACCCACTACCTGCCGGAACTCGTCGACCTGGACGCCACGCTGGCACTGGCGCGGGCCGGACGGATCATCGCGCGCGGCACGCAGGAAGAGCTCACCCGCCACCTGCCCGGCGAGCTCAGGGTCACCTTCGCCGACCCCGGCGAACCCGAGCTGTGCCGTCCGACCACGGACCCCGGTGCCGATCTGGCGGCCCTGCTCGCGTCCGGTCGTACCCCCGCGTCCGTCGACGTGCGCCGCCCCGGGCTGGACGATCTCTACCGGTCCATGGAAGGCGCGGAGACCGCGACGCGGACGGAGGTCCGTGATGCCGCGTGAGTCCGCCGCCCGCGTGGCCGTGCTGGTGCGCCACAACGTGCTGCTCATGGCGCGCGAACCCGGTCCGGTACTGAGCCGGATGATCCTCCCGCTCGTCTTCATCACGCTGCTGCGTCCGCTCTACCTGGCCGGACAGGGCCGCGAGGCCGGCACGGAACAAGCCGTCGTCGGCACGCTGGTCACCTTCTCGCTGCTCGCCCTCGGTATCTGCGGCGGCGCGATCCTCACCGAACGGCTCGGCCGTACCTGGGACCGCCTGCGCGGTACCGCCCTGCGCCCCGCCGAGCTGCTCGTCGCCAAGGCCGTCCCGGCCTTCGCGGCCCTGCTCGCCCAACAGTTGCTCATCGTGGGTTTCGCCGTGTGCGTCTTCGGCCTGCGTGTCCCGCACCCCTTCCTGCTGCTGGGTCTCCTGCTGAGCTGGAGCTGCGCGCTCCTCGGACTCGGCACCCTGCTCGGCGTTCTGGTCCGCAGCCTGGGGGCGCTCTCGGCCGCCTTCGACATCGGCGGCATGCTGCTGAGCAGCCTCGGAGGGGCGCTCGTCCCGCTCGCCGCCCTGCCTGCCTGGGTCTCGGACGTGGCCCCCGCCTCACCCGGCTACTGGGCCGCCCGCGGCCTGCGTGCCGCCCTGTCCGGCGACACCGGCGCCGTGGCGGAGTCCTGTGGCACGCTCCTCGCCGTGGCACTGGTCTGCGGCGCCGCGGCATCGGTCCGGCTGGTGGGCCGCAGCGGCCGGCTGGTGGCGCTCTAGGGGGCCCGCCCTTCGGGTGGTCACGGCCCTTCGGGCAGGCGCAGGCCCGCGACGAGGGTCTCGACCAGTCGCCGCGCGTCGTAGCGGGGGTCGTTGTGGGCGCCGATGCAGAGGTTGCCGATGCCGCGCATCAGTTGATAGGCCGTCAGACCGGGGCGGATCTCGCCGGATTCGGCGGCGGCGTCGAGGAGTTGGGTGCACACGGGGACCAGCCGGTCGACGAAGTACCTGTGCAGTGCGTCGAACGCCGTGTTGTCGGGCTGCAGGACGGCGGCGAGCCCGTGCTTGGTGACGAGGAAGTCGACGAACAGGTCGATCCACCGTGACAGCGCGGTGTAGGGGGACGCGCAGTCGTCCAGCAGGGCCGGACCCGCCTCGGCGCAGGCCTCGACCTGGTGCCGGTACACGGCGACGATGAGATCGGCCCGCGTCGGGAAGTGCCGGTAGATCGTGGCCGTACCGACGCCGGCCCTGGCCGCGATGTCGCGCACGGGCGCCTCCACGCCCGACGTGGCGAAGACCGTGGCGGCGGCGTCCAGTAGCGTCTCCTGGTTGCGCCGGGCGTCGGCCCGCCTGGGCCGGGCCGCCGCCTGTCCCGTGGTGTCGTCGCTGTCGTTCATCGCGCCCTTCCTTGTACGGCATGCCTAAACGGAACGATGTTCCGTATCGCCTTGCTAAGTGGGACAGCGTTCCGTATCGTCAAACGGGACGGTGTTCCGTTTGTTCATGATGGCAGACCGGGGACCCGGCGACCAACGGCGCCGTCACCACGCTTCACCCGTATCGAAGGAGGCAGGGGCATGCAGTACCGCACCTTGGGCCGCACCGGTGTGCAGGTCGGCTCGCTCGCGCTCGGCGCGATGAACTTCGGAAGGATCGGGCGCACCGGTCAGGACGAGGCCACCGCCATCGTCGATGCCGCCCTGGAGGGCGGGATCAATCTCATCGACACCGCCGACATGTACGGCGACGGCGAGTCGGAGGAGATGGTCGGCAAGGCCATCGCCGGCCGTCGCGACGACATCGTGCTGGCCACGAAGGCGGGCATGCCGATGGGGGAGGAGCGCAACCACCGGGGCTCCTCGCGCCGTTGGCTGATCACCGAGCTGGACGACAGTCTGCGCAGGCTCGGTGTCGACCACGTCGATCTCTACCAGATCCACCGGTGGGACCCGGCCACCGGCGACGAGGAGACCCTGTCGGCCCTGACCGACCTGCAACGCGCGGGAAAGATCCGCTACTTCGGCTCCTCGACCTTCCCCGCCCACCGCATCGTGCAGGCCCAATGGGCCGCCCGCGAGCATCATGTGAGGCCCTACGTCACCGAACAGCCCAGCTACTCCATACTGCAACGGGGTATCGAGGCCCATGTCCTGCCCGTGACCGAGGAGTACGGGCTCGGTGTCCTGGCGTGGAGCCCGCTGGCCTCGGGCTGGCTGTCCGGCGCGGTCAGGAAGGGTCGGGAGATCACCACCAGCCGCTCGGCGTTCCTGCCGCAGCGCTTCGACCTCTCCGTCCCCTCCAACCAGGCCCGGCTGGATGCCGTGGAGCGTCTGGCGGTCATCGCCGAGGAGGCCGGACTGACGCTGATCCAGCTCGCGCTCGGCTTCGTCACCGCGCATCCCGCCGTGACCAGCGCGCTGATCGGCCCCCGGACACTGGAGCACCTGCGCACCCAGCTCGCCGCCGCGGACACCGTGCTCTCCGCGGACGTCCTCGACGCGGTCGACGCCGTCGTGTCCCCGGGGACCGACCTTGCTCCGCAGGAGAAGTTCGACACCCCGCCCGCCCTGCTCGACGCGGCGCTGCGCCGCCGCTGACGGCCCGGTGGAACGGGCCTGACGACCCCGCCCGGGTCAGAGTTCCGGAGCGGGGCCGCCAGGAGTCCGTGGCGGAACGGGGCGTGCGGCCCATATGCGTGTCGGCCGGTGTGTGCCTCGATCAGCCGGTGTACGCCTCGATCTCGGACAACTGCCCCGCGGGCCAGCCGGTGTTGCCCGTGATGAGCACGCGCAGATAGCGGGTGGGGGTGCCGGACAGGGTGAGGGTGGTGGTGTTTCCGCTCGACGGATCGAAGGTGTATCCCGCCGACGGCTTCAGGGTGGTGAACGTGGTGCCGTCGGTGCTGCCCTGGATGCTCAGGGTCTGGGTGCGCGTGGCCCACGCCGTCGCCGGCGGCAGCTTGAGGACGACGCGCTTGACCGCCTTGGCGGCGCCCAGGTCGACGGTGAGGGACTGCGGGAAGGCGTTGTTGGCGCTCTCCCAGTAGCTGTTCGCGTTGCCGTCCACCGAGTTGGCCCCGGGGTAGACGTCCGTGTGGCTCGACTCGGTGACCGGCCGGTTCTTCGCGAGGTTCACGGTGGGGTCGGTGGGCGGGTCGGTCGGAGGATCGGTGGGCGGGTCGGTCGGTGGCGGGGTGCCGCCGCCGGGTACTCCGCCGTTGGTCCACTTCGGGTCCGGCCAGGTCCCCGTGCAGGCCGGCGGGTCGGCGTACCAGCCGCTGTTGCCCGTACCCCGGGTGATCTGGAAGCCGGAGCCGACGCAGTTGTGGATCGGGTTGGACTGGCCGATGTTCGTGGCCGTGACGTTGCTGAAGGAGGCCGTCCCCGGCGCCTGGATCTGGAGTGCGTAGGTCCCGGCTCCGTCGATCCGCACATGGTCGAAGTGCAGTCCGTTGGTCGCTCCCTCGATGTTCATGATCGCGGCGTAGGAGCTGTCGAGGATCTCGCTGTCGGTGATGTCGACGGTCGCGTTCAGGGGCTCGTTGAGTCCGCTGAACCAGACCGCGCCGACCCCGAACTGCCAGTTGTAGTCGTTGTTCCCGGCCCGTATCAGGGTGTTGCGGGCGGCCGTGATGGTGCCGGAGACGGCCGTGCCCTGGCCGGAGTTGACCCCGGGATAGCGGTTCGCGACATGCAGGCCGCCACCGTTGGTGACGGTGTCCGCCATGACGTTGTCGGAGAGGGTGATGTCCTTGCCGCCGTACGTGACGATGTTGTTCGCGAGGATCGGCAGGACCACCGTGTCGAAGGTGAACTTGTTCTTGACGTTCGGGACGCTCTCCGCCCACATCGCGAGGCCGTCGTCACCGGTGTTCCGTACGAACGTGTTGGTGACGGTGGAGTTGGTGACGCCCATGTGGAAGTTCACGCCGTCCGCGGTCTGATCGAGGATGCGGCTGTTCTTGATGGTGAAGTTGTTCATCGGCCCGTCCATCCAGGCCCCGCATTTGGTGTGCTGCATCCACACGTTGTCGACCGTGGAGTCGGACAGCGCACCGCCGATGGCGTTGACCTGGTCGTTGTCCACGCGTTCGCGGATGTCGCCGATGACGGCGAAGTCCTTGAGCGTGACGTTCTTGCTGCCGCCCTGGCCGGCGTACTTGCCGTAGACGCCGACGGCCTTCGACCGGTCCACCGGGTCGCGGCCGGTGAGGACGCTGTACCAGGGGCCCGCCCCGGCCAGTGTCACCTGGTCGACGACGATGTGATCGCGGACCTGGAAGGTGCCCTGCGGGATGTACACGGTTCTGCCCTGCGCCTTGCCCGCGTCGACCGCGGCCTGGATCTTGGCGGTGGAGTCCGCGGCGCCGGTCGGGTCCGCGCCGAAGTCGCCGACGACGTCGAGGGCTCCGGACGGTTTGCCGATCGGGGCGCCCACCTGCTCGAAGTCGGCGAGGTCGATGGTGAACGAGGGCGACTCGCTCGTGGAGGAGACCTGGAGGCGCACCTTGCTGCCGGCCGGCAGCGTGGAGCCGAACAGGGTGCGGGTCTCGTCGTAGAAGTGATGCGGGTTGCTGTCGCCGGGGTTGTTGTTGAAGGGGTAACCCCCGTAGTACCAGCCGTACTTGGAGGTCACCGGGACGCTCTTGAGGCGGTTGCCGTCGACCTTGAGGTCGAGACTCGCGTCGCGGCCCGTGCCGGCGGCGTTGTCGGGCAGCGAGTAGCGGAACGACATGGCGTCGGCGGGTGCGGTCAGCGTGAACTCGACGTACTCGCCCGTCGCGTCCAGCGTCACGGCCTGGCGGCCGGACGCCTCGGAGGGGAGATGGCCGTAGAGCCGGTCCGGGCCGATGAGGGTGCCGTTGGTGGCGGCGTACTCGGCCTCCTGTTCCTTGAAGGGGACGGCCGCGCCACGGCCGGAGATCCCGACGGGGGAAGGGGCGGGCACCCCTGCGGCGGCCGCGTGGGGGGCCAGGGCCACCGCGACGACGGTGCCGGCCGCGGCGAGTGCCAGCGACACGGACACCGCCGTGCCGCGTCGCAGGGGTCTGCCTTGGAGAGAGGGAGTCACAGGCGTGCGTCCTTAGGGCTCGTGGGGTGAGCGGACGCAAGAAGGCTAGGAGTGAAGGCAAGGGAAGTCTATGAAGCTGCGCAAGATTGATACAGACTCTCGCAATTATTCGACTAGCTTGTCTTCGGGTCCTTCGTCGGGCTTGGCTTCGGGGTGGCCGTTGCCGTCGGGCCCGGTCGTCGGCTCGGACGCCGGAACCTTGGCCGCGGCACCCGGCCTGGGTGTCCCGTCGACCGCGACGCAGATGCCGAAGACGCGGTCGTGGCCGGTCCAGCCGTTGACGTGGCCCCGGTTGTTGCTGATCTGCACCCGCTTCCTCGCGGGTTCGAGGGACGACACCAGATGCAGGTACACGGTGCCGGCGACCCGGGCGAGGACGATGTCACCGACCGCGAGCTTCGAGGGATCGACGGGAGCGACGGTCACGAGCTGACGACTGCGGATCAACGGGATCATCGAGGTGCCGCTCGGCCGGAACTCCACGGTCTGCCCACCGGCGACCCTCGTCGCCACTCCATCCAGAACGCCCATCCGACGAGCGTGACAGGACCGGCCGGCTCGGCCCACCGATTTTGTCGCGGATGCCGGGGCTCCGTATATCGCGGGCATATCGAAAACGCGATACGCCACCGCAACCGGCCGTCTCCTTCACTGGGACCATGACCCACGACGCACACACGTCAGCACCGCCCCGCCGTACGCGCGGGATCGTGCTGCTCGGTCTGACGGCCCTCGGCCTGGCGAGCGGTCTGTTCGTCATACGGCGGCCGCTCATGATGTCCGCTCCGCGATGCATGGCCGGGCACTGGCACGGCTGCTACGACACGTTCAACGGTGTGGTGCTCATGACGCTGGTCGCGCTGCCACTGGCCGTGCTGGTGACGTGGGCCCTCGCGTACCGGCGGCATGCCGCCGGCCTCGGTTCGACATGGGCCTGGCGCAAGTCGCTGGCCGAGGTGGGCATGGTCCACGGCACGGTGCCGTTCCTGTGGCTCACCATGATGCCGGGCCTCGCGCCCGGCGTCGCTCCCCGCCGGGTGAGCCTGGTACCGCTGCGGGACCTGGTCACGATGGGGGCGGGCGGCATCATCGGCAACCTGCTGGTCTTCGCGGCGCTGGGGTTCTTCGCCCCCATGCGGTTCGCGGCGCTCGCGTCCGTGCCGCGGATCCTGGCGCTCGGCGTGGGCTGCTCGGTCCTGGTCGAGATCGCGCAGTACGTCCTGTGGCTGGACCGGGTGTCCTCCGTGGACGACGTACTGGTCAACGCCACCGGCGCCCTGCTGGCCGGGCTGGCCTCGCGCCGCTGGTGGCGCACGACCGAGCAGGCGCCGTCGGACCGGCCCCGCCCCGTCCCGGCGCCGGTGGGCTGAACCGTGGTCCGGTGCGCACACGCCATCGGGATGCGTCGGCGACACGGAGTGCTGCTTAGGCTTCGGACATGCGTGTACTGATCGTGGAGGACGAGCCCTACCTGGCCGAGGCCGTCCGTGACGGTCTGCGGCTGGAGGCGATCGCCGCCGACATCGCCGCCGACGGCGACTCCGCCCTGGAACTGCTCAGCGTCAACTCCTACGACCTCGCGGTCCTCGACCGCGACATCCCCGGCCCCTCCGGCGACGAGGTCGCCCGGCGCATCGTCGCCTCCGGCAGCGGCCTCCCGATCCTCATGCTCACCGCCGCCGACCGGATCGAGGACAAGGCTTCCGGGTTCGGGCTCGGCGCCGACGACTACCTCACCAAACCGTTCGAGCTGCGGGAGCTCGTCATGCGGCTGAGGGCACTCGACCGCAGGCGCGCCTACGCCCGGCCGCCGGTCCGCGAGATCGCGGGCCTGCGGCTGGACCCGTTCCGCCGGGAGGTCTTCCGCGACGGACGCCATGTCGCGCTCACCCGGAAGCAGTTCGCCGTGCTGGACGTCCTCGTCGCCGCCGAGGGCGGTGTCATCAGCTCCGAAGAGCTGTTGCAGCGGGCCTGGGACGAGAACGCCAACCCGTTCACCAACGCCGTCCGCATCACCGTCTCCGCGCTGCGCAAACGACTCGGCGAACCATGGATCATCGCCACGGTGCCCGGTGTCGGCTACCGGATCGACACCGGCGCGGACACCGACAGGGACGACACACACCCTGGCGACACGCGCGGATAGGCGACACGCATGGACAGACACCCAGGGCGCAGCGCCCGGCTGAAGCTCACCCTCAGCTATGCCGGATTCCTCTTCGTCGCCGGCACGCTCCTGCTGGTCGTGATGTGGGTGTTCGTGCTGCGCTGGCTGCCGACGAACGACCCCGAGCTCATCCAGAAGACGTACGGCGCCGTGATCATCGTCGGGCCCAGCCGCTCCGACCTCCTGCGCGGCTTCGCCCCCGCCGCGGCCGTCTCGCTGGGCTTCCTTCTTGTGTTCGGCCTCCTCGGGGGGTGGATCCTCGCCGGCCGGATGCTCTCACCTCTCACACGGATCACGGACGCGGTACGGACGGCCGGGAGCGGGTCGCTGTCCCACCGGATCCGTATGAAGGGCCGCCGGGACGAATTCCGTGAACTCTCCGACGCGTTCGACTCGATGCTCGAACAACTCGAGTCCAAGGTCGCCGAGCAGCAGCGGTTCGCCGCGAACGCGTCCCACGAGCTGCGCACCCCGCTGGCGATCTCACGCACACTCCTGGATGTCGCCCGCAAGGACCCCACGCGGGACCGGGACGAACTCATCGAACGCCTGGACGCCGTCAACACGCGGGCGATCGATCTCACCGAGGCACTCCTGCTCCTCAGCCGCAGCGACCGCGGGAACCTCCCCCGCGAGAACGTCGACCTCTCCCTCGTCGCCGAGGAAGCCGCCGAGACGCTGCTCCCCTTCGCCGAACAGCGCCGGATCACGCTCGACGTCACCGGCGGGGCGGCCCGTACCGGCGGCTCCGCGGAACTCCTGCTGCGGATGGCGACGAACCTCGTCCAGAACGCCGTCGTCCACAATCTCCCCGACGGCGGCACCGTGACGGTCGACACCGGAACGGACGGGGACACGAGCGTGCTGCGGGTCGAGAACACGGGCCGCCGGCTCCTGCCGGAACGGGTGTCGACCCTCACCGAACCGTTCCAGCGCGGAACGGAACGCGTACGCACCGACGAGCACCCCGGCGTCGGTCTCGGCCTGGCCATCGTGGCCGGCATCGTCCGCGCCCACGACGGAACCCTCGAACTCGTTCCCCGCCCCGAGGGTGGCCTCGTCGTCACGGTCCGGCTGCCCCGGGCGGCATGAGCGACGTCTCCGAGCGGGCCGACCCAGGGTGACGGCCCTTCAGCCGGTGGTTCCGTAGGCGGCCATGAACATGTCCACGAGTCCGTCGACAGCGTCGGTGTCGATGGGGCGGGTCGACAGCAAGCTGCGGTAGTACAGCGCACCGCACAACACCTCGGCCGCGAACTCCAGGTTCGCCTCGGCGTTCAGTTCGCCGGCGCGCTGGGCGCGCGTGATCCGGTCGAGGGTGCTCCGCTCGACGGTGACCAGGAAGCGTTCGTGCAGTGTCGCCCGGAGCGCGGAGTCGCCTTGTGCCTCGGCGATGACCGCGCGGTAGACCGGGCCGATCGGCGGGCTGGAGAGGACCGCGCCGGAACGGAGGAACTGTTCGCGCAGATCCTCGCGGACGTTCCCCGTGTCGCGGTAGTCCAGGTCGCTGGTCCACACGCGGCTGAGCGCGTCGAGCAGCAGCGCCGTCTTGGAGGGCCAGCGCCGGTAGATCGTGTGTTTCCCGACTCCGGCCCGGCGTCCGACCGCCTCGATGCTCAGACCCGCGTACCCGACCTCCGCGGCCAGATCGAGCGTTGCCTGGAGCAGCTCCTCGGTGCGCTCGGCACCTCGACGCCGAGGTACGGCGGGCGGTTCGGTCATGAGTCCATATTATCGGCACGTGCCGTGCCGTTGACAGTGCCGGGTCCGCGCGGAATATTCGGGCAGTATCGGCACGGCGCGTGTCGATGGCGGGCGGGTGGCGTGCCGTCACCCGCGTGCCCGAGAGCGCGGACAACGGGTCCTCAAGGGGGAGTTCTGTCATGAGCAGCAAGGAAAGCGGCCGGCACGAGGGGTTCACGGCCGAAGAGCGGGCCGCGATGAAGGACCACGCCAAGGAACTGAAGAAGGAGGCCCGCCGCGGTTCACGCGCGGACAAGGCGGCCGAGGCGGAGCGGGACGTACTCGCGAAGATCGCCGAGATGGGGGACTCCGACCGGATCATGGCCGAGCGCGTCCATGCGGTCATCACCGCCGGCGCTCCCGCTCTCGCGCCGAAGCTCTGGTACGGCATGCCCGCCTACGCGTTGGACGGCAAGGTCGTCTGCTTCTTCCAGAGCGCGGAGAAGTTCAAGGCGCGCTACGCGACGCTCGGTTTCAGCGACCAGGCGAAACTGGACGACGGCACGATGTGGGCCACCGCGTTCGCCCTGACCGAGCTGACCGCCGAGGTCGAGGCGAGGATCGGTGCGCTCGTGAAGCAGGCGGTGAGCTGAGGCACCGCTCGACGGAGCCCGGACGGTGCCCGGCCCGCGTGTGCCTCGCCCGGACAGCACCGGGCGAGGCACACGCGTCCCGGGCACCCGAGGCGCGCGAGTGATCCAGGGCGGTCGAGCCCGGCCTCAGCGGCCCTTGCGTACCCGGGCGGCCGCGCGGGCTTCCGCGGCCTTGCGGGCGTCCGCGGTCTTGCGTGACTCCTTGGCCTTTCCGGGACGCGTGCCAATGCCCCGGAAGGGCGCGTTGCCGGTGCTCGTCGTCGGCCCGGTGGGCGGGCGCTTGGCCCCGGTGATGGCGGTGAGCGACGCCTCGCCCGAACGTACCTGGGTGACGATCGGCCGGATGCCGGCATCGGACATCAGACGGTTCACATCGCGCCGCTGGTTGGGGGTGACCAGGGTGACCACCTTCCCGGACTCCCCGGCGCGCGCGGTGCGGCCGCCACGGTGCAGGTAGTCCTTGGCGTCGGCGGGCGGGTCGACGTTGACGACGAGGTCGAGCGCGTCGATGTGGATGCCCCGGGCGGCGACGTTGGTGGCCACCAGCACGTTGATCTCCCCGTTCTTGAACTGGGCGAGCGTGTGCGTGCGCTGCGGCTGCGACTTCCCGCTGTGCAGGGCGGAGGCACGGATGCCACTGGCCCGCAGATGACGGGTGAACTGGTCCACGGCCGCCTTCGTGTCCAGGAACATCAGAACCCGGCCGTCCCGAGCGGCGATCTCGGTCGCCGTCGCGTACCGGTCGGCGCCGTGGATGTTCAACTGGTGGTGTTCCATGGTGGTGACCGAGCCCGCCACCCGGTCGACCGAGGCGTGAACCGGGTCGTGGAGGTACTTCTGTACGAGCTCATCGACGTTGCGGTCGAGCGTGGCCGAGAACAGCAGCCGCTGACCGTCGGCGCGCACCTGTTCCATGAGGTCCGAGACCTGCGGCAGGAAGCCCAGGTCGCACATCTGGTCCGCCTCGTCCAGCACCGTGATCCGCACCTGGTTCAGGAGGCAGTCCCGGCGTGACACCAGGTCGGTCAGCCGCCCCGGCGTCGCGATGAGCACCTCCACCCCGCTCCGCAGCTGAGCCTGCTGCCGGTTGATCGACAGCCCGCCCACCACCGTCCCCAGCCGTACGTCCAGGGTCTGCGCGTACGGTTCCAGCGCGTCGCTCACCTGCTGCGCGAGCTCCCGGGTCGGCACCAGGACCAGCGCCAGCGGCCGCTTCGCCTCCGCGCGGCGGCC
This sequence comes from Streptomyces sp. NBC_00386, assembly GCF_036063235.1. Lineage (NCBI taxonomy): Bacteria > Bacillati > Actinomycetota > Actinomycetes > Kitasatosporales > Streptomycetaceae > Streptomyces > Streptomyces sp. NBC_00386. The sequence continues at coordinate 881,509 of NZ_CP107950.1, read as the reverse complement.
CGCGGTCCGGGCGAGCAGGGCCAGTCCGAAGGCCAGCGTCTTGCCGGAGCCGGTCCGCGCCCGGCCGAGGACATCGTGTCCGGCCAGCGCGTTCGGCAGCGTCGCGGCCTGGATCGGGAAGGGCTCCGTCACTCCGAGCCCGGTCATCCGGGCCACCAGTGCCGCCGGCAGGCCGAGGGCGTCGAACGACGCGGCGGGAGGCAGGCCTGTGGAGCCGGACAGTGGTGCCGTGACGTCGTCCTGCGGCGCCGGCTGGTGCTCGCCAGCGTCGGAGAGTCCAGGGGCCGGCGGCTTCGCGTTCATGGGGAACCTTCCTCAGTCTGACGCCCGGAACGCCCCGGGGCCCGTACCACTCGGCACGGGCCCCGGCGACTTCGAAGCGTGTTCCCCATTTTACCAGCGGGCCGCCGGGCGCCGGCCGGGCCGGTGACAGGTGACAGGTGAGGAGCGACGGGTGACAGGTGCCGTGTGACCGGGGTCCTGGTCACACGGTCGTCGGCGTCCTCGCGGCGACCCGGTCGTCCGTGGAATCTCTCCGTCCTTCGATGTGACCTCCTCCCCCCTTCCTTGCCATCGGCGCCCGGGTGTGGGAAGCATCTGCGCAACGAGTGTCCGAAGAACTGTTATTCGAGGTTCCGCGGGCGGTCTCCCAGGCAACGGCAGCATCGTTCGGAGTCGAGGACAGGAAAGCTTTCATGAGGAGACAGCACGCGGTGGAGCCGGCGGCACTGGTGACTGCCGCCCGGGCGGGCGACTCGGCGGCTCAGGACGCCCTGGTCAGCGCCTATCTCCCCTTGGTCTACAACATCGTCGGGCGCGCGCTGAACGGCTCCGTCGACGTCGACGACGTCGTGCAGAACACCATGCTCCGCGCCCTGGACGGCCTGGACGGCCTGCGTACGCCGGAGAGCTTCCGTTCCTGGCTCGTGGCGATCGCGATGAACCAGGTCCGGGCGCACTGGCGGGACCGGCAGCTCGCCCCGGACGGTGTGGAGGAGGCGGAGGAACTCGCCGACCCCGGCGCCGACTTCGTGGACCTGACCCTGATGCGGCTCCAGCTCTCCGGGCAGCGGCGGGAGACCGCGCTGGCGACCCGCTGGCTCGAACCCGACGACCGAGGCGTGCTCTCGCTGTGGTGGCTGGAATGCGCCGGTGAGGTGACCCGGACCGAAGTGGCCGAGGCGCTGGAGGTGTCGCCACAGCACGCGGCGGTCCAAGTGCAGCGTATGAAGGCGCAGTTGGAAACAGCTCGTGTGGTGGTACGGGCCCTCGGCGCCCGCCCGCCGTGCGAGGAGCTGCGGGGTGTCCTCGCCTCCTGGGACGGCCGGCCCTCGGCACTGTGGCGCAAGCGCATCGCCCGGCACGCCCGCGACTGTGTCCGCTGCTCCGGTCTGTGGAGCGGACTGATGCCCGCGGAGGGACTGCTGGCAGGTCTGGCGTTGATCGCCGTGTCGCCGGGGCTGACGGCCGCGCTGTACGACGCTTCCGGCGGGATGGCCGCCACGGGCTCGGCGTCAGGGGCCCCGGCCGCCGCGGGGCACGGGGAAGCGGGCTCGTCGGGGGCCGCCGGGCACCGGGCTTCCGGCGGGAGGGCGGCCTCGCGCGGTGAGGCTCGCCGACGCCGACGCGTACGGCGCCGGGCGCTGGGCGGCGCACTCGTGGCGGTCTGCGTGGCGGGCGGCGGTTTCTGGTACGTGGAGACAGGGCCCGGAGCGCGAACCGACGGGGCGGCTCCCTCGCGGACCGCGGGCGACCCCGTCATGGACCTCTCCGCGCCGGACGCCTCGGCCGCCTCCGCCTCGCCGTCGGCAAGCGCCACGGCGTCGGCCTCGCCGTCGGCGTCCGCGTCGAAGAAGGCGAAGGCCTCCAGCACACCCCGTCCCGCCGAGCCGAGCAAGTCGGCCGCCGCCTCCTCGGCCGCGCCGACCCGGAGGGCGTCCGGCGTGGCCCAGGCGCAGTCGGCACCGACGACCACCGTGGCCCAGGTGGTCGCGCTGGTGAACAAGGAGCGGGCGGCCGCCGGCTGCGGACCGCTCACCGAGGACCCGCAGCTGGAGGACGCGGCCCAGGCCCACTCCGAGGACATGGCCGCGCGCGACTTCTTCGAACACACCAACCCCGACGGCGCCGACCCCGGTGAGCGCATCACCGCCGCGGGCTACCGCTGGTCCACGTACGGCGAGAACATAGCCGCGGGTCAGCAGACCCCTTCGGCGGTGATGGACTCGTGGATGAACAGCCCGGGACATCGCGCGAACATTCTCAACTGTTCGTTCAAGAACATCGGGGTGGGCGTGCACAAGGGGTCGGGCGGTCCCTGGTGGACACAGGACTTCGGGGCGAAGCTGTGACGGCCGGAGCTCCTTCCCGGGCGGGAGGTTCCCTGGTCATGGCCCTGCCGGACCCACCTCGGGACCGAACGCGCCTCAGCTGACGTGCCAGCCGGGTTCGAGGCGGTCGAGGAGCGCGCGGAAGGCCGCGTCCGCCGGCTCCCGGCCGCCCTCGGCCTGGGCGGCGACGACCAGGCCGAAGGTCGCATCGACCAGCAGGGCGGCCTCCGTCCGGGCTCGGACCCGCGGCATGCCGAGGTCCCGGAAGACGGAGGTGAGCAACTCCGTCCACTCGGTCAGCACGTCACTCAGGACGGGCCCGTACCGGTCGGGGTCGATCAGGCTGGCGGTCATGATCTCGAGGTAGAGGGGGAGGGCGGGGCGCAGGTCGGGGGCGCCGAACCGCCGCCAGATCTCCTCCATGAAACGGCGGAGGCCGGCCGGATCCCGCGGGGACTCCGCGGAGGCGAGCATCTCCCGGGCCCGCAGGAGCGGTCGCCTCTCGTCCAGGGCGAGCGCCTCGGCGACCATGCCCTCCTTGGTCCCGAAGTAGTACAGGAGCATGCGGTCGCTGGTGCCCAGGGCTCGGGCGAGCGGGCGCAGGGAGAGTCCGGCGAGGCCGTTGCGCACCAGGTACGCACGGACCCGGTCGGTCAGCTCGCGTCGTTTGGCCTGGTCGGAGGGTCGTGGCATGAGGGCTCCCGGCGGTCGTGGTGTCTCTGCGTGGTCGTGTGACACCAGACACATTCCATATGTGCCGGTCAGTACTCTTGGAAAGGATTTTTACCGTAGCGAGCGCTACACGCATATTTGTTATCGTGACGGGCGTTACGTGAACGCGTGACCTGACAATGTCCGGACCGGTCGTCGACGGGTCCGTGCCGCTCGGGCGGTGTGGTCGCCGGCAGTGCAGAAGGGACTGATTCCCATGGCCCCTGGGGCCATCGACCTCCTGGCGACACCTCGCCGGGGGCGCTTTGCCCGGCTCTACCGCCGGCCCGAGGGATCGGAGCGTGAGGACGCCACGGCACGTGATCAGCAGAAGGAGGCATCCGCGGAAGCCGCGCCCACCTCGTGGCTGGCCCGGAACCGGGCTCTTTGGTCGCGTGCGCTGCAACCCATCCGTCCGTTCGACGCGCCTCGCGCCCGGGTCACCCCCTGGGAGTCCTCCTGGCCCCTCTCGCGGGAGCTGACCTCGGCCCGCCGGGCCCGCCGTCTGGTGACGGCACAGCTGGCCGAGTGGGATCTGGAGGACGTGGCCGAGACCGCGGAACTCCTGGTCAGCGAGCTGGTCACCAACGCTCTGTGCCATACGCGCGGTCCTCTGCGGCTCAACCTGTGCCTGCGCGGCGACCGCCTGCTGTGCGAGGTCGAGGACACGGAGCCGGAATGTCCCGTACGGCGCGAGGTCGACGCCGACGCGGAGGGCGGTCGCGGTACCGAACTGCTCGACCTGCTCGCCGAGAGCTGGGGCAGCACCCGCACGCCCACCGGCAAGACCATGTGGTTCGAAGTGCCCACACAGACCCCCTCGTAGCACCCGCCCGGCCCCCTCGGCGGCGATCATCACGCCCGCCCCGTCGACCAGGCGGCGGACAGCGACCCTCCAGCCCCGGTGCTTTTGCCTCCGGTGAAGGGCGCTGAGAGCCGCCGATCTCACCGGCCGGATCGCTCAGGCGACGGTGATCACCTGAGTGGCCAGGAAGTCGAGGAGCGCGGCGTTGAACCGTCCGGGCTGTTCCGCGCCGGGAAGGTGGCCGGCGCCCTCGATGACGGCCAGGACCGCGTGCGGGACGAGAGCGTGGATGGCCTCGGCGTCGCTGACCGGTGTGTAGACGTCGTCGGCGCCGACGACGATCAGTACGGGGGACTGTACGGCGGCGAGTGTGTCCCGGTAGTCGGGGCGCTCGGCCCGGCCGCGCAGGGCCGCCGCGGCACCGCGGGGATCGGTGGCGCGCATCATGCTCAGGACGTGCTCGGCGACGTCGGGCAGCGCGGTGACGTTGTAGTCGGCGAGCATCTTGCCGATGACCTCGTCCGCGTAGCCGTTCATCCCCTCCGCCAGGAGGCGGTCGGCCAGCCGGTTACGGAAGGCCTTTCCCTCGCCGGTCTCGGCCGGGGCGGAGGTGTCCGACAGGACGAGCGCGCGGACGCGGTGGGTGTGGGTCCGTTGAATTTCCAGGGCGATCTGCCCGCCCATCGAGACACCGCCCACCACCGCCCGGTCGATGTCCAGGTGGTCCAGGAGCGCGGCGAGGTCGTCGGCGAAGTCGGAGAGATACACGGGGCCGGTCTCCACCCCGCTGGCGCCGTAGCCGCGCAGATCAGGGGTGATGACCCGGTGCCCGGCCGCGACGAGTGCTTCGGCCTGCGGGGCCCACAGGGTCCGGTCGAAGGGATGCCCGTGGATCAGCAGGACGGGCAGCCCGGCCGAGGAGCCGGTGTCGTCGTAGTGGATCGTCGTACCGCGCAAGGCTATGGAGGTCATGCCAGGCACCCTAGAGCCTGTGCGGTCACAAGATCATCGCGATGGCCGAAGCGGGCCACTGCCTGCCACCGTGCGTACCGGGTACGGATGTTGCTCTCGCCCGGCACGTCCGGGCGCCTCCCGGGTACGGATGTCGCTCTCACTCCACGCGGCCGGGTGCGTCCCGTATCGAAGCCGTCCGGCAGGGACGCCGATGGCCCGGCACGAGCGCGAGGTTGATCGCGTCGGCCGGGCCATCGAGACGCACGGGAGGGGTTACTCCGCCTCGTGCCGGGTTCCGTAGGGGTCGCCGGCGCCCGTGCCGCCGTACTGGGCGTGCTCCTCGGCGGGCCACTGGGGCGGTGCCGACGACCAGTGGCCGGCCTGCGGGGCGCTGTGGGCCATCGGCGCCGGAGCGTCCTCGATGCCCGACACCCGCACCGGCATGGCCTTTCCGCGTGCGACGACCTTGGAGCGCTTCTTGGCCGGCTTGTCCCAACCGCCGTCGCCGAGGATCAGGACCGGGTCGAACATGACGATGGCCGCGGCGAGGATGAGGAAGATGATCGGGCCCAGGAGCATCGGCAGCAGGAGCGAGGTGCCCTCCTGGCCGGTCACGGACGACTCGATGCCGTTGTGGAGATGGACGTTCACGGCGGCCATGCCCGTGTAGTGCATGCCGGTGACGGCCAGGCCCATGACGAGGCTGGCGCCGAGCGTGCGGACGAAGCCCTGTACGGAGACGGCGGCCCACAGCGCGGCGGTCGCCGCCACGAGGGCGATGATCACGGACAGGGTCACGGTGAACGCGTTGTAGCTGAGCTCTCCGTTGAGCTGCATCGCGAACATGCCGAGGTAGTGCATGGTCGCGACGCCGAGACCGGTGATGGAGCCGCCCACGGTGAGGGCCGCTCGCGTGGCACCGCGATGCCCGACGATGAAGACGCCCGCGGAGACCACCACGATCGCCACGGCGAGACTGAGCACGGTCAGCGGGACGTCGTAGGTGACAGTCGTCTCCGCCACGGAGAAGCCCGTCATGGCGATGAAGTGCATCGTCCAGATGCCGCAGCCCAGGGCGCTGGCCCCGAGGGCGAGCCAGCCGAGCCTCCAGCCGGGCTCGTGGTGCACCGTGCGCACCACACAGCGCAGCCCCAACGCCGAGCCCACACAGGCCATGACGTAGGCGGCCACCGGTGTGACCAGCCCGTAGCTGAAGCCGTTGATCGTGCCGTTCATCCGCTCCCTAACTAACTCTGTACCGCTGACATGCGAAGGACATTGAGCCCTTTTTCTGGTAGCGATAGCAAATTCTCGCGCCGATGTTGATTGAAACTTGCAGGATCGTTATCGATCTCCCGCGTTCACTCGCACGCGCGGGCCCCGAGGTGCCCGGACCTTTGTCGCGTCCCGGGTGCCCGGCCGGGAATTTCGACCGGCCCTTTCAGCCTTGTGCAGTGCGATGCCACGTCGTTGTGAGGGCGGGGCGGACGGACGGCCGGCGGCGCGTGAGACCGCGCCTGTGCGAGTCCGACGAGGACTAGGAAGAAGGGGTGCGTGCGATGAGCCGGAACGAGGAGAAGGCGCTGCTGGCCGGCGGCTGTTTCTGGGGCATGCAGGATCTGATCAGGACGTTCCCGGGTGTTCTGGACACACAGGTGGGGTACAGCGGCGGCGACGTGGCCAATGCGACGTATCGCAACCATGGAACGCATGCCGAGGCGATCGAGATCACCTTCGATCCCACGAAGACCGACTACCGGACGATCCTGGAGTACTTCTTCCAGATCCACGACCCGTCGACGAAGAACCGGCAGGGCAACGACATCGGTCTCAGCTACCGGTCCGCCATCTTCTACGCCGACGACGAGCAGAAGCGGGTCGCCGAGGAGACCATCGCGGATGTCGACGCCTCCGGACTGTGGCCGGGGAAGGTCGTGACCGAGGTCGCGCCGGCCGGTCCGTTCTGGAAGGCGGAGCCGGAGCACCAGGACTACCTCCAGCGCTACCCCGACGGCTACACCTGCCACTTCGTCCGTCCGAACTGGCGGCTGCCGAGGCGCGCGGAATCCTGAGCGGTGCCTGACAGCCCGCGTAGTCCCGAGCGGGGCCTGTGACGGCCCGCGCGGCCTGCGCGGGCCTCGGGCGGTCGCACGGGGGTGCCTGGGCCGCGGGCCGGTGTCCTGGCCCGGGTCGTTGCGGATGCGATCTTGCGATCGTCCCGGTCGCGGCGGCTGTCCTCGGGTCCGCGGGGTCCGCGGGGTCGGCGGTGAGCCGGGGGCGACCGGTGGTCAGTGGGTGGCGCGGCGTGTGGTCATGACCGTGGCCGCCACCGCCGTGGCGGCCAGGACCACCGAGGTGGCGCCCAGCGCGTGCTGGGCCGCCGTGCGGGCGTCGTCCGCCGCACCCAGGTAGATGCCGCCGACGACTGCGACCCCTAGTGTGCCGCCGAGTTGCTGTACGGCGTTGAGCAGACCGGCGGCCGAGCCGGTCTCCTGCGGGCCGACGCCGCTGAGCGCCGAGCTGAAGAACGGCGGGGTGAACAGACCGGTGCCGAGCCCGGCGACGGCGAGGGCGGCGGGCAGCACGGCCGGATACGCGCCGGGGTCCGCAGCGCGGTACGCGAGAACCGCGGCCGCAAGGCCGATCGCCAGGACGACGAGGCCGGCGTGCAGGATGCGCGTCCCGTACCGCGTGACCAGATGGGTGCCGGCGGCCCAGGAGCCGGCCGCGAGGCCGACGGACCACGGCAACAGGGTGAGGCCCGCGGTGAGCGGACCGTCGTGGAGGCCGAGTTCGAGGTGCAGAACGACGGTGATCATGACGGCGTTCATGACCGCGAAGAACAGGGCCGACGTGACCAGGGCCGCGGGGAACGCCCGGCCACGCAGCAGGGCCGGCTCGATCAGCGGAGCGTGGCCGCGGCGGCCGGCGCGGCGCTGATGGACGACGAACACGCACAGGACCACGGCTCCCGCGGCGGCGACGGCCCACCTGGCCGGTCCGGAGCTCCCGGAGGCCAGGGGGCAGACGATCAGCGCGGTGCCGAGCATGGCGAGGACGGTGCCCGCCGGGTCGATCCGGGGTCGTATCGGCGCGCGGTCCTCGGTCAGGAACACGGACGCGGCCAGGACGGCGGCGGCCGGCGGGAGATTGACGAGGAAGACCGCGCGCCAGGAGGAGTCGAGCACGTCGGCATGGGTCAGGACCACCGCGAACACCGTGGCCCGCCGGCTGACCGGACTGCGGGCGCGCGGCGCGCTGTTCTTCGACGTCGACATCGATCCGGCGCTGCTGGGCGTGACGGTGTCCGCGCTGCTCTGGATGCAGGTGGCCCCCGCGCACCTGGACGCGGTGGCGACAGCGCTGGCCGGACATGACGAGCTCGCGGTGGTCGCGGCGACGACCGGTCCGACGAGCCTCGTCGCCCACGCGCTGTGCCGCGACGCGGAGGCCCTGCACCACTACCTGACACGGCGGGTGGCCTGGGACGCCGTCACGCGGATCGAGACGGCACCTGTGCTGCGTACCTACAAGGCGGCAGCGACGTTCCACGCGGGCTGAACGCGAACCGCCCCGGCAAGTGCGGGGCGAACGCGAATTGCTCAGGCCGGTGCGGGCCGGCCCCGAACCGCCCCTGCCGTTCAGACGTATTCGTTGCGTTTGAGCTCGATCACCCAAGCGCGGCGTTCACAGATCTTCCCGTCGCGCATGCGGAACACCTCGGCCATCGACATGCGCATCGGCTCTCCCGTTTCCCGCATCACCGTTCCGGTGAGCTCGGCCATGACCACGTCGTCCTCCTCGACCATGCGGACGACCTCCAGCCGGGGAGGCGGGACGAAGCCGGGACCCTCGATCGCGGCGTCGTATGCCTCCTTGCCGGTCAGATGGAAACCGCCGAAAACCGTCCACTCGATGTCATCGGTGAGGCAGTTCAGAATCTGTGCGTGATCGTTCTTCCGGAAACCGTTCAAGTAGGTCTCGACGGTCCGCTTGTTCTCGGACGTGACTCCTGACATGACTCCTGCTTTCCATCGCGAGGAAGGGCGAAAGACGGCCGTACCGCTCCGGAGGCTCTGATCCGGACCGTGAACCGTCGAGGCACCTCCATAGCGCCCACGCGAGCGGGAGGCAAGCTGGGCTCACTCGAAGGTGTGGTGCCGTACGGCAGATAGAGTTGCGGCCTTCGAAAGGCGTAGTGTCATATGCCTGTTGCCCAGGGCAGGCGGGCAACTTGCAGGCGGGGGCCAGGGGAGAGGACGGCATCACGAGATGACGAGCACCGACTGGAGCGATCGAGGATTGTGCCGTACGGCCGATCCTGACGACCTGTTCGTCGAGGGCGCGGCGCAGAACCGGGCCAAAATGCTGTGCATCGGCTGCCCAGTGCTCACCGAATGCCTCGCCTATGCGCTGGACCAGCGCATCGAGCACGGCGTCTGGGGCGGCATGACCGAGCGGGAGCGCCGGGCCCTGTTGCGCCGCCGGCCCACGGTCACTTCCTGGCTGAATCTCCTGGAAACGGCCCGAGTGGAGCACGAACGCTCGCAGGACGCCACGGCTGTCGCACAAACGGCGAGCTGATCACGGTCTTACCCTCGGGAGCATGTATCGGTTCCGAGGGCGCGCCCGGCGCCCTGCTCGTCGCGGGGGAGAGGGGTCCGCCGGGCGCCGGGTCGTGCCCGTGGGCGTGACGGGCGCCGATGTCGTGCTCGTCGGCCAATTCTCCGCAAGGGAGAAGAACTTCGTCGCGCTCATGGATGCCGCGGCGGCGGAACTGACGGCGCGCGGTGCCCGGGTCGTCGGGCGGATCACGCAACGGCGTGGTGTCTCGGACGGCGGGGTCCGGAAGATGAACCTGCCGTATTCCTCGCACACGCTGCTGAGTTCCGGGAAAGTCCTTGAAGTCGCCGCGCTCTGCGAAGAAACCGATGCCGACCTGGTCGTCTTCGTCACTTCTCTGACAGATCGACAGCAAAACGTGCTGACAGGGATATTCGACCGCCCCGTGATGAGTCTCGCCGAGATCATCGACGTCGGCTGAGCGGGAATTGCGCATGCCGCTCGGTTCACCGTTCGTATGACGGCCGGCTGCGGACGGTGAGCGAACTCGTAGCGGCGCGGCGAAGTCCCGAATGGCCCACCCGCCGGAATTCACTGGCTCCGGGCCGGAGACATCCGTAGCATCTGATCATGATCGAGGGCGCGGGGACCATGGGCGACGAGCACGACGCGGAGCCGGAGAGGCAACTCGCCTGGCGCGCCGCGTCTGTCGGGCTCGCGGTGGTCGAGGTGGACGACGCCGGGCTTCTGCACGGCTGGCGATCCGACCCGGTGAACGCCTATGAGTTCTGCACCTGGCCGCGCTCCCTCGCGGCGCTGCGGGAGCGCATCGAGCGCGACAGTGACGACGACGATCGCGACGCCTTCCTCGTCCTGCTCCCGGACGGCACCCCCATCGGCCAGATCGCGCTCAGCGGCCAGAACATGGTCGACGGCACCGCGGAGGTCGAGCTGATGCTGGACCCGCGGTATCGAGGCCATGGGCACGGCATGGACGCCCTCGACGCCCTGGTGGACCTCGCGTTCGGTGAACTCCCGCTGTACCGGCTCACGGCGGAGACTCACACCGGGAACGCCCCCGCCCTGGCGGTCCTCGCCAGGTCCGGCTTCGTCCAGGAGGGCGTCAGCCGCGCCGCCTGCCTCCACCGTGGCCGGCGCCACGACCTCGCGGTGTTCTCGCTTCTCCGCCCCGAATGGGAAGCGCTGAACCGCCCTCGCGCCTGGGACGCCTGACCGGAACCGGAACGCGGGATCAAGAGGGCCTCGCTGCGAAGCCGACACGGGATCCTGTCCCGCTGCCCCTCCCGCCCGCGTGCCCTCGCCGCCTCCCGTGCCGTGTCCCTCCCCGTCCCCTGTGCCGCGATCCTCACCCTCACACGCCGCGATCGTCACCTTTCGCTTGGCCCGCACAAAATGAGGCCGGAAACACCGCAACGAGACAGACCACTGAAAAGGGCCAAATATTCAAAGGCCGTCACGCATGTATTTTTTCCGGCCGCCTGGATCGGTTAAATCAAGCCAGTTGCGCGACCTGACATTGTGCGCAGCGGTCTGAACTGTCACCGTCGTGCGCGGAATGACAGCCCGATCATGACTTTCGAGAACCTCAACTCCGTTGCCACGTAGGGACATTGGTCCACAAGCGTGCCGACCCGGCCAAAAGTGCCAATTTCTCCTCCCTTTGCCGGCTGCAGGCCCGAGGTGAGCGTCTGCCGGGCGGGCGACCCCTTCCACGAACGACACATCACGACAGTGTGCGGTTTCGGCTCGGACGATCTCCGACAGCAATCCGCATATCCAGCTAAGGAGACGTTTCGCAGTCATGAAGACGAGCCCATTGCGTGCGCACGACGGCAAAACATCCATCCGGCACCGGGGCGCCACGAGCACGAGACCTGGCTGGCGGGTCAGGACCGGGGTGTTCGCCGCCACGACGGCGCTCCTCTCTGCCGGCACACTGCTCGGCGCCGGTCCTGCCTCGGCGGCCCCCGCGGCGGTCAAGCTGACCTCCTCGTCCTGCCCCGGCGTGATCCAGAAGGGCCAGACGAGCGGCTGCGTCACGGAGTTGCAGAACCTGCTCAACGCCCACGGGGCCGGACTGCTGGTGGACGGCATCTTCGGGGCGAACACCCTTTACGCGGTGCGCGAGTACCAGGCCTCCACCGCGATCGCCGTGGACGGACAGGTCGGTCCCCAGACCAAGTCGAAGCTGTACGCGACCGGCGGCTCGTCCCCGGCACCGATCAATCTCACGTCCTCCTCGTGCCCGGCGAACATCGTCCAGGGCAACAAGGGGGGCTGCGTCACCGAACTGCAGCGGCTGCTGCGCCACTTCGGCTACTCGATCGACGTGGACGGCGAGTTCGGGCCGGCGACGGACAGCGCGGTCCGCAGCTTCCAGTCCGCGCACGGTCTTTCCGTCGACGGTCAGGTCGGAACGAACACCAAGCGCGAGCTCTACGACACCGACGAGTCGCCGTCCACCGCGCTGGACCTGCGATCGGGCTCCTGTCCCTCGAACATCGTGGAGGGGCAGAGCGGGGGTTGCGTCGCGACGCTTCAGGCCCTGCTCAACGGCAAGGGGCAACACCTGGACGTGGACGGCGAGTTCGGGCCCCTGACCCTTGCTGCCGTGAAGTCGTACCAGTCCTCGGCGGGCCTCTCCGCCGACGGGGAAGTCGGTCCGAACACCAAGGCCGCTCTGTACGCGAACATCAGCACGGGCGGCGGCAGCGGCGCACCGGCCCCGGTCAACCTGAACTCCAGCTCGTGCCCGAGCAACATCGTGAAGGGCCAACGCAGCGGCTGTGTCACCGAGCTGCAGAGCCTGCTCAACCACCACGGAGCCGATCTCGCCGTCGACGGCGACTTCGGACCGTTGACCGACAGCGCGGTGCGGGACTTCCAGGCCGAGAAGGGTCTGTCGGTCGACGGCCAGGTCGGTCCGAACACCAAGGCCGCTCTGTACGGTGCCGTCACCCCGCCCTCCTCGCCCCCGTCCGGCGGCGGGTACGGCAAGATCCTCACTGTGGCCGCCGCCGAGGTGGGGACGGTCGAGGGCAGCGCTCGGGCGAACAGCTACGGATCGGCCGTGGGCCTGTCGCTGTCCACCAGCAACTACGCCTGGTGCGCGACCTTCGTGAGCTGGGTCGCCAAGCAGACCGGGGCCAGTTCCTACCGCAACAGCTACGTCTCGGGCTGGGTCAAGCAGGCGCGGGCCGGCAACTACCACCTCTCGGTGACCACGAACCCGCAGCCGGGCGACATCGTGGCCTTCGACTGGAACGGGGGCAACAACTACACCGGTGGGCAGGAGCACATAGGCATCGTGCGAACGGTGAGCGGCGGGTCCGGCTTCACCACCGTCGAAGGCAACACCGGTAACCCCAACGGCGGGTCGGACGGCGTCTACGTCAAGACGCGCAGCACGAACAGCGGATACGACGTCACGTTCATCCGCGTCCGCTGACCGGCTGACGGGACGAGCCATGAACCACCTTTCCTCACCGGATGGTTCATGGCCGGCCCCGGTGAGGGAGTGCCGTCCGGGAGGCTCCGCATGAATCACCGAGCCGAGCCGAGCCGAGCCGAGCCGAGCGAGCTGAGCTGAGCCGAGCCGACGGGCCGAGTCGGACCGCTGAACCGCGCCGGTGAGCGGGGCGTCGTCCGTGCCCGGCGGGCCGCGTCACAGGAAGGGGAGCGGGCCCCGTGTGCAGGTTGTCACGCCTGACCGGAACTGTCGCCCGGGTTCGGCTCCCCCGCTAGGCTCAGGTCCGTACCTGTGGTCAGCGGGAAGGGTGAAGCGCCCGTGACGTAGCCGTCGCACCGGTCATGAGCGCCAGGTCCACCCCGTTCAGAGCACGGCACCGTGATTCGTCCGCGGCGGCGGCATCCGGACTTCCGCAGGCCGGGAGCCGCCGACCCGGACATGAGCCCGACTCACCCCGTCACGCCGGAACTCGGCGACCGGCGTCCCTCCTCGGGCGCCGGTGGGCACAGACACTCACGTCCGCGTACCGACACCCCTCACAGAGGTCCGATGCCCACCCTCAGAATTGGCAAGTACCTGACATTAGCGGCAGCAGCCCTCCTTCTGCTGGCCACGGCTCCCGGGGCGATCGCCGCCACCCCGGATCCCGCGGACCGCGCGCGGGTGGCCTCCGCCGACGCTCCAGCGGCCGCCGAGACGTGGCAGGCGCCGCTCTCCACCCGCGGACGGTACATCGTGGACGCCGAAGGCAACCGTTTCCGGCTGAAGTCGGCGAACTGGGACGGCGCGCAAGGCTCCTGGACGGGCAGCGGCAGCGTCGACGACCCGGCCAACCACCACGCGGGCCAGGACTCCTACGGCATCCCCCTCGGCCTGGACCGCGCGTCGCTGCCCCAACTGCTCGACGACTTCCACCGGCTGGGCATCAACAGCATCCGGCTGCCCTTCTCCAACGAGATGATCCACTCGACGACCCCGGTGCCGGACGCGGCCGTCACGGCCAACCCGGAGCTGCGCGGCAGAACGCCGCTCCAGGTCTACGACGCCGTGGTCGCCGCCCTCACCCGGAGCGGGTTCGCCGTCATCCTCAACAACCACACCAACACCTCGCGTTGGTGCTGCGGAGTCGACGGCAACGAGCGCTGGAACAGCAGTCAGTCCACCCAGCAGTGGGCGGACGACTGGGTCTTCATGGCCCGCCGTTACGCCGGTGACCCGCGCGTGGTGGGCGCCGACCTCTACAACGAAGTACGCCGTGACGTACTGGACGACCCCAACTGGGGCCTGGGTGACGCCCATGACTGGTACGCGGCCGCCCAGCTCGCCGCTGACCGCATCCTCTCCGAGGCCAACGCCAACCTCCTCGTCGTCATCGAGGGGATCAACTGGACCGGTCTGCCGGTCGACGGCCTGCCGCACGGCCGCCCCACCCTCACCCCCGTGCGCAACCTCTCGCACACCCTCGTCGCCTCGCACAAGCTGGTGTACTCGGCCCACTTCTACGGATACACCGGCCCCAACCACAGCGGGGCGACCGGAATCGGCGAAACCCACGACGCCCGCTACCAGGACCTCACCCGCGACCAGCTCTACCAAGTCCTGGGCGACCAGGCCTTCTTCGTCTCCTCCGAAGCGAACCAGCACTTCACGGCCCCCGTGTGGATCAGCGAGTTCGGCATCGGCGCAGGCGAGACCGGCGCGGCAGCCCGGACCTGGTTCGGCAACATCACCGACTACTTCGCCGACCACGACGTCGATTTCGCCTACTGGCCGCTGGTCAGCTGGGAAGGCCACGACGACTGGTCGCTGCTGCGCTACGACACCTCGGGCAACCGGTACGGCATCCTCGACCAGTCCGACTGGCGCGGCACCGCGTGGAACCGGCTCATGACCGCCCCGACCCGCACCGGGTCCGTCGCAGCGGTCCCCGGCTGGCAGATGCTCGCCACCGATCACGGCGACCAAGTGCAGTCCTTGCGGGTACGCGCGGGCGGCGACTGGAACCCGGGTGCGTCCAAGGCCACGTGTCCCGACGGCGAACGGCTGATCGGACTCGGCCACAGCGGTGTTCGCGCGCTGTGCACGGACGTCTCCACCGGCGACCTCCGCTCCGCGGCCGGCACCCAGACGGTCGTCACCGACGAGCGCCATGTTCCCGCGGGCGGCGACTGGGCCTCCGGGTACACCAAGTTGCAGTGCCCCGCGGGGAACTTCCTCATCGGCTACAGCCGCCGCGGTGGCCGTACCTCCGCGGCCCTGTGCGTTCCGGCCGGCACCTCGCTGGCGGGAACCGGGCGAACCGTGTGGTTCGACCGCTCCGACAACCGGCCCGCCGGCGCGGCCGGAGGGGACTTCGCGAACGGTGACTACAAGGGCCAGTGCGCCGATGACGAGTACGCCGCCGGAATCGCCTACACGACCCGCTTCGGCGCCGCCCAGGGCCCGGCCGCACTGCTCTGCCGCAAACTGAACTGATCACGACCCGCCGCCGTCGAAGCGGTGCGCGGACCGGGGCGAACGGCGCCGGAGCCGCGCAGGGCCGTGACGGACGTACGGCGGTCCCAGAACCGCCGGGACCCGACGGACCGAGCCCATACGCACGGGCCGGCCGGGTCCCGGCGGAGTTTTCCCGTCGCGTTTCCGAGGGTCCCCGTGCGTCGCCCCGGCAGGGTGGATCGCACCCTCCGACGACCGCTCGCAGGTGAATGCGGGCGATCAGGACGCGGGCGCGCTGGAGCTCGCGCCCGGGCGGGGGAACCTCTGCTCGGCACCAGCGAGGCAAGCGGCTGTCACACGACCTGACTCGGCAGTACTTCCGTCACCGGCTACGGGAGGGTGTGTGACAGGCCCGACCGTTCATTGGATCAGGTCGGTGTGCGGATGCTCGGGGGAGGTCGGGCAGACGTAGAGCTGCATGTTGTCGGTGCTGCCTACTTCCACCTTCGTGGGCTGCACGGGGGACCGGCCGGCACGATGACTGGCGGCGTAGGCGGCGGCTTGGTCTTCGTACGGCGCCCAGCCGCGTTTCTCACCGCCGTCCCATTCGAAGGAGGCGATGGTCAGCAGCGGGACCATCTGAGCGTCGCAGACAGCGCAGAATCGGCGATACGGGTCCGTGCGGCCCCACGGAGGCCAGCCGCCGACCTTCCAGCCGGGAGCGTCAGCCAGATTGCCGTCATAGAACTCCGCCGGATAGTCCGCGTACGAGCTGTCCACGCCGACGCCGGCTGCCTGCCAGCTGCTCCAGTCCTCCACCGCCAGCCGCATCTCCGGGCTCAGATCAAGGCTGTTGGGGTACTCGGTGATGGCTTCTGGTGCCAGCAGACACGGCTCCGGCACATAGCCTTCCCAGTCCGCCTCATACGGTTCCGGCGGAGTGGCGAGGACATCACCGACATCTGCGGCGGACCGCCAGAACAGCGCGGTCGCAGGCTTGGCATACGGGTCGTGGTCGTAGGGGCACCAAAGAACCTGGAGCAGATCGGCCTGCCCGGGCGGCCGCAACAGGGGTACGTCACGCAGATACAACTGGGCCACGGGCAACAAGGGGACCGGGCACTCCGCCGGCCAGGGAGGGCCGGCGTCGAGCCGCTTTGCGAGTCTCGCAGCATTCTGTTCCCTGCCGGCCTCCTCCTCGGGCGTGAACGCGGGACCATGGGGATCCCGGAACTGCCGGGCCACTCTGCGCCTGGTCAGCCGTATGTCTGCCGGTGACTGGCGGAACCCACTGTCACGGTGCAGGTGCGAGTCTTCGCAGTGCGGCCACGGTTCCTCAGCCGGCCACAGTAACGGCCCCCCGACCGAACTGTCCCTGACCGAAGGCGACCCCGGGCGGGGATGCAGCCGGATCGCAGGACGCGCCAACGGAGCCAGCTCGGGAAAGACCGCGGTCACCTCGACAGGCCGCGGCGGAGTAGTACGTACGAAAACCATGCCGGTGATCCTGTCACCAGCCACCGACAGTCCCCTGCTGCCTCAACCGGCGTCAGCGCTCAACTGGCTGCAACGCCAACCGACTCGGCCACGATGACAACAAGGCTGCCTATGTGGCAACTACCGTGCCTCCTCCTCACCCGTCTTGCCTCGCGCCGAGGTTGAAGGACAAGCTCAGAACCGCCGGGCGGACTCCTCCGCGTGGGCCATGCGCCGCAGGCTCAGCAGTACCGGTTCGTAGAGCACCGTCAACGCGACGGCCGCCTCGATCTGTTCGGACGGAGTCGGCTGTTCCTCGACCATGTCCAGGTCGGTGACCGCCAGTTGCGCCGCCAGCCGCCCGTACGGCAGCAACTGCTCGGTGTCGCACGGGTAGCCGAGCCGGACCAGCGCGGCGACCGAGTCGATGAGCCGCCGGTGGGCGGGGTCGAGCATGTCAACGCCGGGGTCGCAGGACCAGCCCAGCCGCTCCAGCAACGCCTCCACCGAGCGGCAGGCGGTCGCCACCGCCGGATCGTCCTCGGCGGGCTTCTCGGCGCAGGGCAGCGCCCGGGTCGCCGCGCCCAGCCGCAGATGGTGGTCCAGCGACTCGTCCTCCGCGGCGGAGATCACCTCGCGCGCGTCGGCCACCGAGACTCCGCCGATCTGGATCAGCGCCCGCACGAGGCGCAGCCGCCGCAGGTGGTCCTCCCCGTACTCGGCCTGGGTGGCGGAGATCCGGCGACCCGGCTGGAGCAGTCCTTCGCGCAGGTAGTACTTGATCGTGGCGGTCGATACACCGCTGCGCTCGCTCAGCTCCGCCAGCCGCATGCTCTTGCACCTTTCATCGGACAGTGGCACTATCCAATCATGGATCGTGTCACTATCCAACACGAGAACGGGGAATCTCATGGGTAATGCACCGACATCTGGGCGACGGGTCACGGCCGCCGCCGAGGGAGACGTGGTCGTCTTCCTCATCGGCATGCGCATCAACCGCTGGCGGGCCGTCCGTCACTGGCTGCCGGCCCTGACGGCGATGCCGCGCATGCTGAAGGAGCTCACGCAGGACAGCGACAGCGGGCTGCTGGGCCACCGGAGTCTGAGTGGCGGTCCGCGCGTGTTCACCGTCGCGCAGTACTGGGAGTCGCGCGAGAAGCTGCTCGCCTATGCCTCCGACCAGGCGGGGGAGCATCGCCCCGCGTGGGCGGCGTTCAACCGCCGTCTGCGCAGCAGCAAGGGCAGCGTGGGGGTCTGGCACGAGACGTACATCGTCCCGGCGGGTTCGTACGAGTCGATCTACGTCGACATGCCGCCGACCGGTCTGGCCGCGGCGTGGGGGGTCGAGCCTGTGGAACGACGCGGGGAGCGAGCGGCGCAGCGGCTGGAGAGTCGGGCGTCTTGAGTGAACCGGTGCCGAGCCGGAGCTGGAGCCGGAGTCGGAGCTGGCGACAGGCATTCGGCGTCAGGCACGAGCGCTGGACCGCCATGCCTGGGTCAGTCCCGTCCGAGTCGGTTCCGCCAGGGTCAGTCCCGTCCCGGGTGGATCCAGATCCGCAACGGGCCGATCGGTTCGAAGCCGTGACGCATGGCGGCGGCCAGGTCGTCGCCATGCTCGTAGCCGACCACGGGCAGGCCGGGAAACAGCGAGTGAACCGTGTTCAGCAGGTCCGGCCAGGCCGCGTCCGGACCACCGCCGTGTGCGAAGACGTTGGAGATTCCGACCACCTGGTCACTGTGGCTCGCCACCGCTCCGGAGACCACGCGACCGTCGGCGGAGCGCCCGGCGAGCACGAAGGTGGCCGGATCGTCGAGAAGCTCGGGACGGAACAGATCCGCGTCGCCGCTCCCGCCGGCCCAGGCCAGTGCCCAGTCGCGCAACGCCTCCGGGGCACCTGCCACCTCCCAGGTGAGGTCCGGGGGTCCGGCGGGCTTCATCGCCGGGCGGCGGATCCACCGCGCGTCGAACAGGACCTGAAAGCCGTCCCCCGTCAGGTCCAGGTCGGCGAAGCTGTCCTTGACCGAGGCGCCGGGTACGACGGTGTCGATCCGAGCCGACAGCGCGGTCGGGTTCGCGCCGGGCACCAGCGTCACCGCGTCCGGGTAGTACAGCGGAGTACGGACCGGGGCGGCCCACGCCTGCTCCCTGAACTCGCCCTCCACACCGTGCGACCGGCTCATCGCCGCGCACCACTCGGCGTTGTTGCGGGCGGCGGCACGGACCATGGACGAGGTCGACGTCTTCATGACTGGGGATCATGACATGTCCTGCCGGGCGACACCCCGGATCCGTCCCTCCGGCGGACACCTCGCCCGGAGGGCGTTGGAGAGCGGTGGAGGGGGTGAGGGCCCGAGACCGGGCAGGGATTCGGGCCCTCACGTCGCGCATCCGTCGGGGGCGTTTGCGCGCTGTCCACTTCAACGAGCTTCGTCTCCGGGGGATACGTTTCCTTCGCGGCCGGGCCCGTTCCGGCGGTCCAGCGGCACGCCCCGACGGGACGGACGCGCGAACCCGCCGACCACGGCCACGCATTTACCGCGACGGCCCGGCTGCCGCGACCGCCCGGCTACGCCGGCCGTACGACCCGGTGCCCCGGTGTCCACCACGAAGTCCGGTCCGCCTTCCGGCCGAAGGTGATCGAAGTCACAGGAGGTCGGTGTGCTCCACGAACGGCCCCAACTACCCTCGTGGGCACGCCTGTTGTCCAACCGGCCGGGCAACAAGGGAAGTCGGGGAACGCCTCACGGCAGCCGCTCGACCAGTCTGTCGACGAGCGGCGACGGGTGTGACAGCGCGGCCAGGTGTCCGCCGGGAATGGTCTCGGCCTCGATTCCGAGGCGGTCGCGGGCCACTCGGCGCTGGAAGTCCACCGGGAAGAACCGGTCCCCGGTCGCGGCCAGCACCCGTGTGGTGGTGTCGGGCCATCGCTCGATGTCGCAGGGCTGGTTGAAGGCGATGTCGGCCTCCGGCTGCTCATGGCCCGCCCCGGCGGCGGCGACCTCGGCCGGGACGTCGTGCAGGAAGTAGGTGTCCAGGTCGAATTCGGCGCCGTATCCGCCCGCTTCGGCGGCGGCGAGGCGGGCCGGTTCCGAACCGGTGTTGCCCCACCACTGTCCGGGTGTCTCGCCCGGCAGCGGCACCATCGCGTTGACGAGCACCAGCAGTCCGACCGGAACACGGGTACAGACCATCGGCGCCGTGAAACCGCCCATCGACTGCGCGACCAGCACCGTATCGGTGCGATCGCCGATCACCCCGGCCACGGCGTCGGTGTACTCGGGCAGTCCCGAGGACTCGTCGGCGCCCGGCAGGTCGACCGCGACCGCCTCGTGCCCCCTCGACCGCAACTCGGACACCACACGATGCCAGAACCAGGCCGAACCCCCGGCCCCGGGAACCAAAACAAACACGCTCGCCCTCGCTTCCGTCCGCTTCACCCTGACGACGTAGACCGCCGGGAGCGACGAAAGTCATCGGTGGCGGTGACGACCTGGCAGCCTTCCTGATCGATGTTCCAGCCGGACGGCAGGGCTTCGTCGCAGAACACGCAGACGAAGTCGTCCTCGCGCACGACATTGACCTGTTGGCACGACACGCAACGCCGGAACACCACCTGGTGGGTGAACCCGTCGGGAGGTTCGAACCCGGCCCGGTCCAGGGCGTCCGCGACGGCCGGCCACGAGTCGACGTCCGGGCAGTATCCGGTCGACTGGTTGCTGACCTCGTCGACGACCCAGCGCCCGCACTCCTCACGGAAGCTCACCTCGCCTGCGCTGAGCACCGATTCTCCGCCCGCGCACACCACGTGCTCACTGCGGCGCGGTGCCAAGCGGAGCGCTCCTTCGATGTCGACCACGAAGGTGAAGGGCTCGGCCCGCTCCTCGACGCCGCGGGCGGACAGCCACCGGGTGAAGTCCGAGGCCGAACGGATGCGGGCACCCTCTTTGCCCGGCCGGACGAGACCCCTGAGTTCAGTGGGCCCGACATAACGGTAACCGGGGCGCGGCGCGTGCATGCAGGCCAAGGTAGACGAAATCCACGGCGCCGGCTGTCCCGTACGCCGTCGACTGTCCCGTACGGCACCCGGTCCCGAACCGCGTCGGTCAGGACCGTTTTCCATGCGTCCGGCTTCGACCGCCGCGCGCTTCGCCGTCAGCCGGTCGCGGTCGCCGTCGCGTCGGATGTGAGGACCGGCGGCGGACCGAACAGCGTGCTGAGGACGTCGAGTTGGGCGTCGATTGCCTCAAGGGCGGTGAGGACGGCGGGGACGGAACCGTCGACGGGAGCCGTTGCCCCGGGTGCTCGCGACAGCTCCTGGGGGGCCGCTTCCGCGGCGGCGGGCGGGGCCGGGCGCCGTCCGATCGCCCGGCGTACGGTGAGCGCGTGCGCCGCGACCCGAGCGCGCCGCTGTGCCACGGCGGGGTCGGCGGTCAGCGTGTCCGGTGCCGACCCGGCGGCGTCGGTGAGGTCGTCGACGGGGTCGGCGCAGCGCCGCAGTGCCGTCACGGACCGGAGCGTGAAGCGGTCCGGGTGCCACCGCGCGGACACGGCCCGGGGGACGGGCGCAGCGGCCAGGATCCGCATCGGAGCCGTCACGATCGCCAACTGCTCCACCCGGTAGGCGAATCGGGCCTGCGCCAGGCGGACGGCCCGGCCCTCGCGCCAGTCCGACTCCAGCAATTCGCCCAGACTAGACAGCGCGGCCGCGGTCCGGGCCCGTATCACCGCCTCGGTCCGGATCGGCAGCACGAGCCAGGAAGCCGCGATGCCGAGAACCGCGCCGACCGCGATCCCGGCCAGCCGGGTGTGCAGCAGGTCGCCGGGACTCTGCCCGAACCAGTCGTAGAGCAGCGAGAGTACGGCGGTGACGCAGCCCGCCCAGTACGCGTAGCTGAGTTCACGCAGCCATGTGGCCACGGCGAGCACGACGAAGATGACGACGACCGCGGTGTTCGACCGCGGTCCGAACTCTCCGGAGACGGCGGTGGCCACCACCGTGCCGGCCGCGGCGCCGAGCGTGCGCCAGGCCCCTTTGACCAGGACGTCGCCGCGGCTGCGCGCGCCGCTGCACACCAGGAACGCCGTGAGGACCACCCAGGCCCAGTGATCCGGCCACAGGTTCCGGCCGATCGCGAACGCGGCGGTGAGCGCCGCCGCCATCTGCAGGGCCATCCGGGTGCTCGCGGTCAGGCGGCGGCGCTGGGCGCGGGGCGCCGTGGTCACCTTGGCGGATGGCGGCCGTGGTACGAGACCGGTGCGCTGTGCCGTCCACGTCACCACGGTTCCCCAGGCGACCGCCGCCAGCGCGGTCACCGCCGCCCAGGCGGTGTGCTCGTGCCCGTCGGCGGGAACCGCCCCGGCGGGCACCACCAGGACCGCTATCAGCGGAAGAACGACGAGCGTGCCCGCTCGCGTGGCGCGGGCACCGAACCGGCGCACCCAGATCGCCCCCGCGACCCCCACGACGAACGCCGCGTCACCCGCGAGGGGGTGCTGCTGGATCAGGGTGCTCAGCTCCGTGCCCGCCGCAGCCGCGCAGGGCAGCACGACGCAGGCCGACAGCCGGTCCGTCCGGTCGAAGAGGCGTTGCACGCGACCGAGCGCCGAGGCGATCACCACCGCCTGCACCACACTGTCCACGCGCAGTCCCGCCTCGTGCTCGACGAGCAGGGCCCAGCCGTACGTGCCCAGGACCGTCGCCATGGCAACGGCCGTCGTCCGCAGGTGTGTCCCTCGCGGATCGAAGTGCAGCGCACGACGCGTCGACCTCATAAAGCTACGCAACACGTAGGATCACCGCCAAGAGAACCGCTGGAACCAGCCATCTGGAGACTCACCCTCGAGCGGTATCGTAAGTGATACCTTAGCAATGTGATGGGAGAGCGAACAGACCACGAGGACGCGGAACGCGTCGGGGCCGAGCGTGAGGCGGAGCGGGCCGGGTCCGAGCGGCGGGACGGCCGGGCCTCCGCCGAGATCCGGCAGGGCGTTATCCGGCTCGCCCGCAGGCTGAGCGCGGAGCGTCCCGCGGACGGGCTCAGCCTCAACAAGAGCAGTGTCCTCGGCCACCTGCGCCGCAACGGCCCGATGTCGGCCGGTGCGCTGGCCGCCGCCGACCATCAGCAGCCGCAGTCCCTGACACGGGTCTTCGCGGACCTCGAACAGGAAGGTCTGATCAGCCGGACGCGCGACGCGCAGGACGGGCGACAGCGTGTGGTGGAGCTGACCGAAGCGGGCCGTGCGGCCCTCGCCGGCGACATGGCGCAGCGCGATGCCTGGCTCGAAGTCGCCCTCGTCGATCTCACCGAGACGGAGCGTCAGGTCCTCCTGCTCGCCGCCCGCCTGATGAACCGCCTCGCCGACTCCCCGGCCGCCGTGCCCGGCTCCATGACCCGACCCCACTGACGGAGGCTCCCGTGTCCTGGCCCGACCACGCCATCTGGTGGCATGTCCACCCCTTGAGTTTCCTCGGCGCGGAGGCGGACGCCCTGCCCGCCGGCGCGCCCGTGCGGCACCGGCTGCCGGTCCTCGCCGACTGGCTGGACCACCTGGTCGGGCTCGGCTGCAACGGCCTCGCCCTCGGGCCGGTCTTCGCCGCCGAGACCCACGGCTACGACACGACCGACCACTTCCGCGTCGATCCCCGACTGGGCACCGAGGCCGATCTGGCCGAACTGATCGACCGTGCCGCGTCGCGTGGGGTCCGTGTCCTGCTCGACGGCGTCTTCAACCACGTCGGAAGGTCCTTCGCGCCCTTCGCCGACGTGGCCCGGCACGGTACCGTCTCCCCGTACGCGGACTGGTTCGTCCCCGAGGGCGACGACTTCCGGACCTTCGAGGGGCATCGTCATCTCGTCACACTGAACCACGCGTCCCCCGCGGTCGCGGACCATGTCGTCGAGGTCCTCGGCCACTGGCTCGACCGGGGCGTCGCCGGCTGGCGGCTCGACGCGGCCTACGCGGTTCCGCGGCCCTTCTGGCGGACCGTCACGGACCGGGTCAGGTCGCGTCACCCCGGCGCGTGGTTCAGCGGTGAGGTGATCCACGGCGACTACGCGGCGTACGTCGTCGAGGGCGGACTCGACACCGTGACGCAGTACGAACTGTGGAAGGCGGTCTGGAGTTCGCTCAACGACCGCAATCCGCACGAACTGGCCTGGGCGCTCAAGCGTCACAACGCCATGCTCGACACCTTCGCGCCGCAGACGTTCGTCGGCAACCACGACGTCACCCGAGTCGCCAGCCGGCTGGAGGAACCTGGTCACCTGGCGCACGCGCTCGCCGTGCTCTTCACCGTCGGGGGGACACCGTCCGTCTACGCGGGAGACGAACGGGCCCGCAAGGGCGTCAAGGAAGACCGCGTGGGCGGGGACGACGCCATCCGTCCCGCGTTTCCCGCCTCCCCGTCGGATCTCGGCGCCGACGGACTGGCCGTGCAGCGACTGCACCAGACCCTGGTGGGCGTGCGTCGCCGCCACCCCTGGCTGGTACGTGCCCAGACCCGGGTCCACACCCTCGACAACACCGTCCTCAGCTACACCCTGGCGGCACCCGACGCCGGCTCCACTCTCGCGGTCGCCCTCAACTTCGGCCCCGCTCCGGCCACCGCCGGCATTCCGGCCGCCGTGTGGACGCCGGTCGCGGGCGACGCGTCCGTCGATTCCGCCACGGGTACCGTGTCGCTTCCCGCGACGGGCTGGTTCATCGCCACGACATCGGGAATCCACAACTGATCCCGGGCCGGCCGGCGCTGATTTTCCGGCAGCGGCCATGGCGAGGAATCAATGGTGGTGCGCCCGTCACGGCATCAGGGCGCACAGAAAACCGCCGACGTTTCAAGTCTGTCCTGCCGGAAATCGTTTCAGCCGCGTTGGTGACCCGGCGATTTCATATCGTTGAAACGCTCGCGCAAGTCGATTTCGGACACCTGCATCACGCGGCATCCGCACCGAATGCGCGAGCCCATGCATTGCGCCAGAGCGTGAGCCGGCGCCCACGTTGTCCGCATGCCTGGACATAGGCGACGAGCAGTTCCTCCGACGGCATGCGAAAACCGGCCAGAATGTCGGCGACCGTACTGCGCGGCAATGGTCCGGCGCCGAGGTCGCGGGCCTTCTTCTCCATTTCGCGCAGCGACGGCTGGCCGGCGGCGAGCCGTGCCTGATGCATCGCTTCGAGGAGATGGGCCGGGTGGTACACGAGTTCCAGTTTCCGTTCGCCGCGTGGCGTGGGCGCGACCTCGCGGCCGTCGGGAGTGTGGCCGGATTGCCGCGCAGCCTGCTCCCAGCGCATTCGGGCCTCGCGCCGCGTTGCCCCGCAGACCTGCGCATACGCTTCCACGACATGGCGGCGGGGCAGGAAGGTGCCGCGGTCGGCCCGGGACAGGGTGACGGCGGAACAGGCGGGATCCGCGATCCGCAGACTCTCCGTCCGCTCCGCCATCTGCCGGTAGGTGAGCCCGGATCGCTGGCGCAGTGAGCGTAGCCATTGAGCCAGTTCATAACACTGCGCGGATTGCGGGATGGGTGTTCTGCTCCGCCCCACCACTGCCCCCTGGATGTCGAGACTGCCGGACGCGTGACGCGTTCGATGGTATGTCGATCGACGACGCCCACTGATTCGGTCGATGCCGGGGCCCGGACGGTGCGTACCACTAGGAGGGCCCGTTTTTGTCTTTACTTGGGCTCACATAGATCGACGCTATGGATGGCCTCGATGAAGAGTCAAGGAGGCTTTAACTTACTTTACTCTGCATGGGGATCCCTTTCCTTTCGGTGGATCTTTGGTTCATTTTGTCCGGGAAGTGGAGTGATGGGATCCGTGCGCCCACATGGGGTTTTGTTCGAGCGTCGGCCGAGCGGCCCAGTGGGTGTCCCGAATCCTGCTGCATAACGGCCTTGCTGGCTCATTCACCGCTCTGCTGACATGGATTTGCCCGGTCGGAGGTGCCGGCCGGTCCTGCCCCTGCCAAATCTGCGGAGGAATGCGATGACCACCGTGTCCCATGCTGCCCAGGCCGAAATCATCGAGTTGCTCAAGGAGGTCAAGCCGGGCATAGCCGACCAGGAGATCGAGCCCGGACACTCCGTGGTCGAGGACCTGGGCCTCGACTCGCTGGACCTGCTCCAGCTCGCCCGCCGCATCAACCGCCGCTTCGGCGTCGAGTTCGACCTCGACCAGTGGAACGCCGAAGCCGACGAGCACCACCGCAGCATCGCCTCGATCGTGGCCGTCGTGGCCGCCGGCGATCGTGCCTGAGCCGGCTGCGGCCCCCCGCGTCGCCCTCGTCACGGGCGGTTCACGGGGGATCGGCGCCGCCGTCTCGTACCGCCTCGCCGCCGACGGACACACCGTGCACCTCGTCTGCCGCAGTGCCCTGGACGCCGGACGCCGTGTGGTGAAGGAGATCGAGGCCGCAGGCGGCCGCGCGGTCCTGCACCAGGCGGACATCGGCGACGAGGCCGACGTCGAGGGCCTGGTCGAGCGGGTGACCACCCAGGAGGGCGCACTGCACGTACTGGTCAACAACGCGGCCGTGATCGACGACCAGCTCCTCGCGGTGACCCGCACCGACCGCTGGGAGAACGTTCTGCGGACCAATCTCACCGGTCCCTTCCTCACCAGCAGGGCGGTTCTGCCGACGATGCTGGACCAGGGCTGGGGGCGGATCATCAACATCTCCTCCAACTCCGCGCGCACCCCGGGACCGGGGCAGAGCGCCTACGCGGCGTCCAAGGGCGGCCTCGAAGCCCTCACCCGCGCCCTGGCCGTGGAGGTCGGACGCAAAGGCATCCGGGTCAACTGCGTGGCGCCCGGCAAGGTCCGCACCGAGATGACCGCGGCCGTCGCCGACCAGCTCGGCCCGGACGGCGACGGCACCCGCTGGGGGCTGCCCGAGGACATCAGCGGACTCATCGCCTTCCTCGCCCGTGACGAGGCGGACTACATCCAGGGCCAGACGTTCACGGTGGACGGCGGCCGCATGGTCATGCGCAGCCCGGGCCGGCGATCCCGGTGAACCGGCGGAGAACGGAGGAACAGCCGTGGGGGCTGTGAAGTACTGGGAGGACCTGGCGCACGCGCCGGTGCGCCGGTTCGGACCCGTGGTGTTCGGCGGCGCGCTCCTTGACCAACTCCTCGACCTGATGGGGGAGAAGCACCCGGTGCACGACAGCGACGACTTCGCCCGGGGCACGGACCGCCGGCGGCGCATCGTGCCCGGAGGCTTCATCCACTCCATCACCTCGGGCTGGGTGGTCCAGCACGGCTCCCCGGCTGCCATCGTCGGGATGCGGAGGCTGAGCTGGGACTTCGTCAGGCCGCTGTACCCCGACACCCCGTTCTGGTTCACCACCGCCACCGACCGGGCCGAGGAGATCGACGACCGGATCGGCCTGGTCGAGACCACACGCCGGGTGTTCGACGAGAACGACCGGACGTACGCCATCGGACGCATGAGCGTCGTACTGCTGCGGCACGCCACGCGGCGGACCGCGACGGCAGAAAGGGTTCAGTGATGGACAGTCAGTATCAGCCCCTCAAGGGGCGGGTGGCCCTGGTGACCGGCGGCTCCCGCGGCATCGGCGCGGGCATCACCCGCAAACTCGCGGCCTGGGGAGCCACCCTGGCCGTCAACTACGTCGACCGGGAGGGCCCGGCCAAGGAACTCGCCGAAGAACTCGGCGAGCAGGGTACGGAAGTGACACTGCACCGCGCCGATCTGAGCGAGCCCGCCGAGATCGAGAACCTGATCGCGGAGATCGGCGAGATCCACCAGGACCTCCACATCCTCGTCCAGAACGCTGCCGCCACCAAGTTCGCCCGGCTCGCGGAAGCCTCCCTAGGCGACTGGCAGTTCGTGCAGGACACCAACTCGCGGGCCACCTGGCTGCTCGCCAAGCACGCGCTTCCGCTGATGCGTGAGCGCGAGGGGGCCCGCTTCATCACGATCACCAACTCCACGACCACGCGCATCATCCCGCGCGCCGGACTGTTCGCCGCGGCCAAGGCGGGACTCGAGGCACTGACCGACTACCTCTCCTACGAGCTGGCGCCCTACGGCATCGTCGCCAACTGCGTACGTCCCGGGCTCGTCCAGACAGGGGTCTTCAAGGTCCGCCCCGACTTCGCCCACGGCGTCACCAAGGAACTGTCCGTCTCCCCGTGGCCGGGTGACCGCATGACCACGCCGGAGAACAGCGCGGACGTGGTCGCCCTGCTCTGCCTGGAAGAGGCGTCCTGGATCGCCGGACAGACCATCACGGTGGACGGTGGATACCGTCTGTGGGGCGGCATCAGCGGCGGAGGCCGACGTGCCGAATGAACGTGCCGGCCGGCAGGACCGTCCCGGCATCGTGGTCACCGGTATCGGCGTGATCTCCCCGGCGGGCATCGGCGCGGCCCGGCTGTGGGAGGCCATGGCGGCGGGCAAGACCTTCTTCGACACCGGCGGCCACGACGGGCCCGCCCCCGCGCTGCCGTGGCCGTCGGCCTCGGTCGACACCACGGAGATCACCTGGCCCGCCGGCCGTGACTGGGCCAACGCCGGCAAGTACGCCAACCAGTCGGCCCGTTGGGCCGTCGCCGTCGCGGGTCAGGCCCTGGAGCAGGCCGGGATCACCGGTGACACGGAGGACGTACGCGGCGGCACAGTGATGGCCGTCGGCAGCAGCAGCGACGAACTGAGCGACGTCATCCCGCAACTCGCCTCCCGCTTCCGCAACGACCCGAGGCCCCTCGCGAAATTCCTCCACGACGAGGTTCCCGACTACTCCTACATACGCGGCATCCCCTCGCAGCTGGGCCAGTTCGTCTCGATGGCCAGCGGATTCCGGGGCTCCAACGTCGCGGCCTACGGCGAGGCGGCGGCCGGCGGAACCGGCGCACTCGCCCTGGCCGTACGGCTGTTGGAGAGCGGCGAACTCGACCGGGTGCTCGTCGTGGGCGTCGGAGCGCCGCTGACGACCACCGCGATGGCCGCCTTCGACCAGGACGAGCCCCTCGGCACCCGCGCCACGGCCGGCGCCGGACCCTTCGACGCCGACAGGTCGGGAACCCTGCTCGGCCAGGGCGCCGCCGCCGTCCTCCTGGAGCGCGCCGACGCCGCGCGCGGCACGGCCCGCGCCCGGCTCGCCGGCTGCGAGGTGCTGGCAGCCGCCGACGTCACGGCCTCCGCCGAACTCGTCGTCGACACCGTACTCGCCGACGCGGACACCGCACCCACCGTCTGGTGGGCCCACGGCGCGGGCTCCGCCCGCCTCGACCGCGTGGAGACCCGGGCGGTACTGCCCCGCGCGGGCAGCCTGCCCGTCACCGGCTCGAAGGGCACCATCGGCAACGCCTTCGAATGCTCGGCGCTCATCGACACCGCACTGGTCGTGGAGAGCCTAGGACGCGGCGCGCTTCCTCCCGTGGGCCTGCTGCGCCGCCCCGACCCCGGACTCGGCGGTCTGGATCCGGTCATGGGGGAGACCCGCCCCCTGGGGCCGGCGCCGACAGCGCTGATCACGGCGTTCAACCAGGGACAGCACTCGACAGCGGCGGGAGCCCTGGTCCTCGCATCGACGCACGGGACCTCGGCCGACGACGGGAAGGCACGGACATGAGCGACGACATCGTCATCACCGGCATGGGGGTGATCACCCCCATCGGCGGGGACGTCGAGACGTTCTGGTCGGCCAACCTCGAAGGCCGCTCCGGAGTGGTCCGGGAAGAGCGGATGGACACCACCGGACTTCCCTGCGGCTGGACGGCAGGGCTGATCCCGGAGGACGTCAAGGCGAAGGTCGCCGCGGACTACGGCGCCCCCGACAGGTCCTGGGGCGACTCCCTCATGCTCGCCTCGGTGGACCAGGCGCTCGGCGACGCCCGTCTCGGCGAACTGCCCGCGCAGTCCGGTCCGGCCGCCCTGGTCTACGCGCGCGTGTGGCCGGGCCCCACCGGTTCGTTCCCACAGGACTACGTCACCCATATGGAAGACCTCGCCGAACGCTACGACAGGATCGGCAACGAACCCGCGGCCGTCCTCGAATCCCTGCGCGCCAGGCATCTCCCGCCCGAGACACGGGACTTGTCGGCGTATCCGACCGAGATCACCGAGCGCCTCGGGACCGCCGTCATCCCCGTACGACTGGAAGCCACCTGCTCCGGCGGTCTGCGCGCCATCGCCGAAGCCGCCCGGCTGCTGCGCTCGGGACGCGCGCGGTACGCGGTGGTGTCGGCGGCCGTCTCCCGCAACACACCGTACGTACTCTCCCAGTACGGCCAGCTCATGGCGCTCTCGCGCTGGAAGGGCGACCCCGCCCTGGCCTCCATGCCCTTCGACAGGCGCCGCACGGGCATGGTCATCAACGAGTCGGCGGGCGCGCTCGTCCTGGAGACGGCCGAGCACGCCGCCCGGCGCGGGATGACCCAGCCGTACGCCGTCATCGGTGGCTGGGGGCTCGCGGTGGACACCCGCCACATGACCGCTCCCAGCGTGGACATGATCGAACGGGTCATGCGGACCGCCCTCGAACAGGCCGGCACGCACCCGGACGACGTGGACGCCATCAACGCCCACGGCACCTCCACCCGCCTCAACGACGTCACCGAAGCCCGCGCGCTGCACCGGCTCTTCGGCGAACGGACGGCCGACCTCGATGTGAGCGCCGTCAAGTCACTGACCGGGCACGGCTCCGCGGCCTCCGGCGTGGTGGAGACCGCGGCGGCGGCCCTCACGATGTGCCGGGGGATCATCCCGCCCGTCACGACCTCCACCGAGCCCGACCCCGCCTGTGCCGTGCGCACCTCCCTCACCCCGGTACGGCGACCGGTCGCAACCGTGCTGAAGAACTCCTTCGGTTTCGGCGGCCAGTACGCGTCGATGCTCTTCCGCCGGCCGGCCACGCCACGGCCGGCACCCCAGCCGGTGTGAGCACGATGGACCGGCTGCAGTACGAGACGGCCGACCCCACCCGACCGCACCGCGGCACCGTCGTGTGGCTGCACGGCATCGGCCAGGCACCGGGCGACCTGATGGCCGTGACCCAGCGGTTCCGGCTCGCCGAGGCGGGAGTGCGCGGGGTGTTCCCGAGCGCGCCCGTCGCGGCTCCCAGCCTGCTGAGCGGGCTGGCGGTGCCCTGCTGGTTCCCGCAGAACCTCCTCACGCTCGACCGGATGGACGTCGAGGGCCTGCTGGCGGCGCACCGGCCGCTCTCGAAGCTGCTGGAGGCCGAGGCCGACCGGATCGATGCCGGGCGGATCGTGCTCGCGGGCTTCTCCCAGGGCGCCACGGTCGCCCTGACCATGGCCCTCACCTACACCCGACGGCTGGCGGGCGTGGCACTCTACGCGCCCTTCATGCCTCCCGATCTGCCCGCACTGCTTCCGACCGGCCGTCCGTCGCCCGCCAACAGCGGTCTGCCGGTCTGGATCGGCCACGGGGCACGGGACTGGGTCGTCCCCGAACGCAGCGGAGCCGGGCTGAGGGACCTGCTCACCAGCTGGGGACACCCTGTGACGTGGCAGCGCTACCCCGGCGGGCACGAACCGTTCGCCGGAGTACGGGCATCGCTTCCCGTCTACCTGAGTGACGTCCTGGACGTCCACGTGCCGCGGGTCCCCGGGGCGGGACCGGCGGCCCGCGCCCGCTGACCGGGGTTACCGGCACGCTCTCCTCGCACCGCCCGGACTTCCGGAACCGGTCTCCCCTCCCGGTTCCGGAAGTCCGGGCCACCCGCACGTCGACCGGAAAGGCGTCCGCACCGATGTCACAGGAGTCATCCCTGAGAACGGCTCAGCGTCCGGAGACCGTGCCGTTCGGCGTCGGCCTGCTCTTCCCCGGTCAGGGAGCCCAGCGCCCCGGCATGGGTGAGCCCTGGCGCGACACCCCGCACTGGAAGGTCGTCACGCGTCTCTCCGAGGTCTGCGGACGGGATCTCGGCCGACTGCTGCTCGACGCCGGAGCCGAGCAGCTGACGCGTACCGACACCGCCCAACTCGCCACCTTCACGCTGGAGATGGTGGTGCTCGACGCGCTGCGCACGGCGGTGGGCGACCTGCGGCCCGCGGTGTGTGCCGGACACAGCCTCGGCGAGTACGCAGCCCTGACCGCCGCCGGGGTGCTCGACGCGGAGGACGCCGTGCGACTGGTCGACGAGCGCGGGGCCGCCATGGAAGAAGCCCACCGGCTCAAGCCCGGCACCATGGCGGTACTCCTGGGCACCGACATCGTGCCCAGAACGCGGAGACTCGCCGCCAGAATGCGTGCCGCCCGCCGGGCTCAGGTGTGGGTCGCCAACATCAACGGCGCCGAACAGGTCGTGATCTCCGGCACCGTCGAAGCGGTGGCGGCGCTGGCCGACGAGGCCGCGCGCGACGGCGCCCGCGCCGTCCGTATCCCGGTCGGCGGCGCGTTCCACACCCCCTTGATGGCTCCGGCCGTCCCCCGCCTGGCCGAAGCCGTCGACCGCACTCACCTTCACCCCGCGCGCTGCTCGGTGATCGCGAACGTCGACGCCCGCGCTCACCTCCACGATCAGGAACGATGGCGGGCGATGATGCTCCGTCAGCTCGTCATGCCCGTGCGCTGGGCCGGTTCCATGCGCACGCTCGCAGCCACGGGCCGCGGCCGTCTCCGCCTCATCGAGGTCGGCCCCGGCACCACACTCGCCAACCTCGCCCGCAGGGCCCTGCCCGACGAGGTCCCGGTCCGTTCCGTCGCCACTCCGGCACAGGTGGAAGCCCTCGCCACCGAGTGGTGGCGGTGACCGACGCGACCTGACGCGCGCGGACCGACGCCTGCGACGACATCCTCCGTGCCGACAACGTCCGCGACAGGAAGGGGAGTTCGGGTCGTTGTGCGGTGGCGCGAGGATCACCAGACCTGTCCGTGAGGGGGAAGGTCATGGCAGACTGCTCGGCGTCCAGGGGGTCGATGAGGCGTGAGACGTGAGCCCACCGCGGTCTGCTCCGACCGTTCGCGATGCGGTGCTGGCCGTACGACCGCGCCGTCCGTGATGGATGAGCGGCCGAACCTCCGCGTCTTACAGGTGAGCCGGGCTTGCGTCGCACTGCCGCGCCCGAGACGGTCCGGGTCCCTCTCCCGCCTACCGCCCCCGGATCTCCCGGACACCGTCGGCATCACACCGGCCTCGACAGTGCCGGTACGGCGAGGACCGGGAGCGAGTCGCCCTGTGCGGCGCGGAGTCTCGTCGCACCGCGACGAAGTCCGCCTGCACCGCGCGCTGTCCGGCCGGACGACTGCCCAAGCCATGCCCACACGACGTACCAGGGAGCTCCTGGTGGACGTCCGCAAGGAGACAGAGACGATGAAGCACGCCGTGAACGCAGCCGAAGAGCTGGGAACCCAAGGGTGGAGCAAACCCTGGAGCGCCGGCAGCGACGGCGGCTGCGTCGAGATCAAGAAGCTCGGCGGCGGCATCGTGGCGGTCAGGCAGGCGACGGACCCGGACGGTCCCGCCCTCATCTGTGCCTCGTCGGTCATCGCCGAGTTCGTCGGCGGTGCCAAGGAGGGCCGAGCGGACTTCCTCGTCGTCTGACACACGTCCCTCGGACGGCAGTGCCCGGCCACGACCCGATCAATTCCTACGATCACGCCCGTAACGGCGGAGGACCGAAGTGACAGACGCAGGAACACGCGCGGAAGAGATCGACACCAGCAAACCCCAGTCGGCGCGCATGTACGACTACTTCCTGGACGGCAAGGACAACTATCCCGTCGACTGGGAGGCTGCCGAGCAGGTCATCTCCTTCTTCCCCGCGGTCAAGGAAATGGCCCGGACCAACCGGGACTTCATGCATCGTGCCGCCCGACTGCTGGCACGGCGGGGCATCCGCCAGTTCCTGGACATCGGCACCGGAATCCCGACCGCGCCGAACCTTCACCAGATCGTCCAGGCCATCGCCCCCGCCGCGCGCGTGGTGTACGCCGACAACGACCCGATCGTCCTGCGGCACGCCGAGGCACTTCTGCACAGTGACCCGCAGGGACGCACCGCCTACATCCAGGCGGATGCGCAGGAGCCGCAGAAGATCCTGGCGGCGGCACGGCAGACCCTCGACTTCGATCAGCCGGTCGCCCTGTCCATGATGGCCCTCCTGCACCTCGTGGGGGACGAGGACGACCCGTACGGCATCGTGGCGGAACTCCTCGACTCCCTCGCTCCCGGCAGCTACTTGGCCCTGTCCCACGCGACAGGGGACTTCGACCCCAAAGCGTGGGAGCGGGTCGTGGAGGTCTACCGCAAGGGGGGAACTACGGCGCAGGTCCGATCGCGCGCTGAATTCACCAGTTTCTTCAACGGACTTGAGCTCCTCGACCCCGGTATCGAACTCGCCGCCGAGTGGGATCCCGAGGGAGAGCGCGCGCACACCGAGGGCGAGCGGATCCCGCTGTACGTGGGCGTCGCCCGGAAGCCGTAGGGGCCACGTCCGACCACCGAGCCGGGCGGTGACCGGGTCCGCGGCAGACGTGGCGAAGCCGAACACGTCTGTCGCGGCCGGGCTCCTGACGGCCCAAGCCGGTCCGGGGGTCCGCGAAGCGGGAGTGCGGACGGCAACTCCCCTGCGGCACAGCTCGGCTGACATCGAGTCGGCCGTGAGGCGCGGCCGTGCCGGCCCTGGCGTGGTCCGTTCCGCCGACGCCGGACAGCCTCTCCCGAAAGGCTCCGGATTCGGGCATGATGGGGCATCCGTACCGGTCAAGCGACTCTACGCCGTTGTCGGACCGAACCGTTCACCGTTCCCGTACGTCGAGTGAATGTCGCGCCGCCCTACCCGTCGCACGCTGCCCGGTCACGCCGCCCTGCGTGTGTACGGGGGCACCGCGACAGCGGCAATGTCGTCAACCTGGGAGGAAGTCCAGTGGCGCCGGTGCTTGTTGGACGCGAAGGATTACTGGCCGGAGAACGGATACCGGTGATCGGCACCCGGGTCACGTTCGGACGCAACCCCGAGAACACCGTCGTCGTCTCCAGTCCGAGCGTCTCGCGCTTCCACGCGGAGATCGTCCTGGACGACACCCAGGGCTACGTTCTGCGCGACTGCGGCAGCAGTAATGGCACGCTGGTCAACGGCGAGGAGATCGACTCCCGGCTCCTCGAGCCCGGGGACGACATCACCATCGGCGACCAGGAGTTCCGCTTCGAGGTCGCGGACGCCATGGAGACGATCATGGCGCTCTCCTTGCCCAGGTCGCTGACCTGTGGTGACGAGGAGGTCGAGCGTGGGCCGGTGCTGCGGGTCACCATCGCGGGCGGCGGTCCCGTCGGCCTGTCGCTCGCGTTGCTGCTGGAGCACTTCCTCGGCGCCCAGGTGAACATCACCATCTATGACGGCCGTTGGCGCAAGCAGGGCCGCAAGATCGTCTGGAAGGACGTGGGCCAGGGCAATGTGCGGCGCCAGCAGGTGGTGACCGTACAGAGCCGCCAGTACCTCAGCCTGCCCGACGAGGTGCAGGCCCGGCTCTTCGACCCGGACAGCTACACCGAGATGTGGCCGTCGGGTCCCGACTCCATCGGCGATCACCACCCGCGCAACATGCGCATCGCCTACATCGAGGACCGGCTCCTTGAGGTGGCGAACGAGAAGCGGAGTCGTATCCAACTCGTTCCGGCCCGGTTCGACGTCGACGAGCAGCAGGAGGCGCTGGCCACCCAGCACGTACTGGCGATCTGTGACGGCGGACGGTCGCACACGCGCGAGCACTTCGCCGCCAAGTTCGGCAAAGCGGACGAATCCATCTACTCGCTGAACGGCCGTCATCTCCAGGACGTGGTCCTCGGTCTGCGCGTGAAATCGGGTCTGGCCGACCCCATGGCCGTTCTTCTGACCGTCGGGCAGAACCGCTTCCTGCTCAACTCCCTGCGCGGCGAGGGCTTCCTCAACATGCGCCTGACGGACGCGGAGGCCGCGGAGGTCGTCGGCATCGACCCGGTCCGCCGCGTCTTCGAGGAGTGCATCGCCTCTCGGCCCTGTCTGATGGGGCGCGACGAGCACGGAGACTTCCGGTGCTCCACGCACAGCACGCTGTTCCTGCCGGCCCTCATCAAGGGCTCCGCTCTGTGGAAGCGGGTGGGCGAAGGGCTGCGTCTGTTCGGTGTCGAGCCCGGTGAACTGAGCGCCGTCACCTCGTTCCGCCTCAGCATGGTGCAGCGCCCCCGCTTCACCGCCGAGTTGCTGCCACCGACGGCCAACTCCACAGGCACGTACGGCTTCCTGCTGGGCGACGCCGCCAACGCCATCCACTTCTGGCCGGGCCGGGGACTCAACAGCGGTCTGGCCTCGGCCGTCTCGCTCGCACGGTCCCTCAACGGCGCGTGGAACGGCAAGCCTTTCCGGGACGCGGACTTCCTGCGCCACGAGGCCGCCATGTCGATGCTCCAGTATCGCCACAAGAGCCGCGCCTGGAAGGCGATGGTGACCACGGACGACCAGGGGGCGACCTGGGCCATCAAGGACATCATCGCGCACGGCATCGACGGAATCGCCGAGGATCCGGATCGCGAGGCCGACACCGCGACGCTGCTGGAGCGGCTGCGGGGCATTCGTTCCCGACTGGCGAAGCGCATGACCGGCGTGCCGGACGACGAGGCGATCCTGGAACGACTGGGGACCCTGGAGGACAGGACGCTCCGCATGCTGGTGCTCAGCGGCGCCTGGGACACCCTCACCATGGGCGGCGAGGAGGTCGACATCGACATCTTCTACGGCCCGGATTCCGCTGCCGCGGCGGCGGCCGTCGAGGCGCTCGAGCCGGTCGCCCCCTCCGATCCGGCCGTGGCCGCCGGCTGACGACCGGGGTCCGGCCGACTGACGAACGCTGGTCGGGCCCGGCCGGCGAGGGGTGTCCGGAGCGGATGACCACGGGCCGTCCGGAGCGGATGGCCACGGAGATCCGGCCGGCTGGCCGCTCGCTGGCCGGTGGACTGTGAGGGTAAAGTGGGGCGTTCAGTCCCTTGTCACCAGCGGCTCATGAAGGCAAGACCCATGCGGGAGCGAACGAGCGTGCCCAGCGAGCGAGAGCCGGGCGTCCCGGTGGTCGGTCGATCCGCCCAGGCCGCGGCGACGAGACAGCAGATCGTCGAGACGGCCAAGGGACTCTTCGCCGGTCGCGGCTACCAAGCGACCTCGTTGCAGGCCATCGCGGACGAGATGGGCCTCACCAAGGCCGCGGTCTACTACCACTTCCGGACCAAGGCGCAGATCCTCCAGGCCTCGCTCGATCCGGCGGTGGAGGAAATGACCGTGCTCCTGGACGAGCTGGCGGGCATGGCGTCACGGCAGGAGAGGCTGGACGCGTACGCGGTCGGCTGGGTCGATTTCCTGGTGCGCAACCGCGAACTCGGAACCATGCTTCTGCACGATCCCGAGATCCGGGCCGCCAGCGTCTACGCCGAGAACGACGGGCGCAGGCGACGCATTCTGCGGGTGCTGTTCGGCAGCTCGCCCACGCCCGCGGAGCGCATGGCCTACGTGATGTGCGTGTGGATGCTGGAGGGTCTCGGTGAACTGTCCGATCTCCCGGACGACGACCTGAGGGCCACGCTGCTCCTGACCGTCCGAGGCCTCCTCGCGGTGCCGGGGGCCGCGGGTGGGGGCCCCGAAGGCTCCGCGGAGTCCGTCGAGGCGTGAGGCAACGCCCGCGGCGGCGGGCGTACGAGGGGCGGACGGAAGCCGTCGCCGCAACCAGACACTTCTCGGCGACGGTACCGACGTCAAGCCTTGGGCGACCGTCCACGGCCAGGGCGACGCGTCCATCCGCTGTCAGGATGACGCGTCCACCGGCGTGAGGGTCTGCGGCCGGTAGCGCGGGCGGACCGCCAAGCCGGTCACTCGCGCTCGTTCGGTCCCTGTCCGGATGCGGTGCCCTCATTTGGCTAGCCATCGGCTAGTGAATGGCTGTTCGCTGGTAAAGTGGTTGCCTGGGCGGACGGTGCTGCCACACCCTGTGGCGGCGGCGGGACTGTCGCCGCCCGCACGGCCGAGCGGCGGCCGCCCAGCGTCAGCCAGGCCATGACCCCGGGTGGCGGGCGCGCTCGTGCTGTGCCGTCCCCGGGCGCTGCGCGCAGAAACCACCCCCGAGCTGTCCCCTGGAGCCCTGACCGCGATGACGACGACCGCCACGACCTCTGCCGCCACGTCCGAGCCCGAGGAGCCGCACCCGGTCTGGGGCGTGCTCACCGAGCGCGCGCGAACCGGCAGCCGCCCCGGCGCGCGCGCCGACGGGCACCGCGTCGCTCTGGCCATCGAGGGCGGCGGGATGCGCGGCATCATCGCCGGCGGGATGGCCCTGGCCCTCCACGAACTCGGACTGACCAACAGCTTCGACGCCGTCTACGGTGCCTCCGCCGGTGCCGCCTCCGCCGCGTGGCTGCTGAGCACGAGTCCGGAGTCGCTGCGCTTCTGGGCGGTTCCCAAGTACGCCCGGACGCTCATCCGGCGCTCGAACCCACTGCGCGGCAGGCCGCTCGTGGACCTGCACGCCTTCTACGAGGTGCTCTACCGCTACGGCGACCAGGACTGCGCGCCGATGGACTTCGCCTCGATCCTCGCGAGCGACATCGAGTACCACCCACTGGCAACCGACGCCGAGACCGGGGAATCGACCGACCTGCGGCCCTTCATAGACGACGCCGCGGAACTGCGCCTCGCACTGCGGGCGAGTGCCTCCCTGCCACTCCTGGCGGGAGAACCGGTGACGCTGCGCGGACGCCGGTTCTACGACGCGGGCGTCTCCGAATCCGTGCCCTACCGAACCGCGCTGGCTCAGGGGGCGACCCACGTCATGGTGCTGCGATCGCGGCGTGCGATCGATGTGGCCCGGCCGTCCCGCTCCGCTCCATGGATCGCGAAGACGGTGCTGCGGCGTGAACCCGCGGCCCTGCGGCAGGTGTTCCTCGACCGCGAAACACGCCTGGCCGAGGACGACGCCCGCCTGACCGACCACGAGGCCGTCGTCTCGATCCGCCCCGCACCGGAATCGCCGACCGTCGGCCGGCTGGCGAGCGAGGGTGACCTGCTGGAAACCGCGCTGGAAGCCGGCCGCACCGCGGTACACGACACCTACGGTCGCCTGTTCGGCACTCGCGAACGCCCGGCGGCCACCGACTGACGCGCGGAGCCTTCGCCGTACGCAGCAGGCCTTGCAGCCGGGCAGGATCTCGACAAGATCTGCCCGGAGCCCGGAGCCCGGAGCCCGGAGCCCGGAGCCCGGAGCCCGGAGCCCGGAGCCCGGAGCCCGGAGCCCGGAGCCCGGAGCCCGGAGCCGGCCGGCCGTGGGCGTCCGTCAGCCGTCGCCCGACTCGACGAAACGACCTGCCCAGGCCCTGAACCGATCGTCGTGCTCCTTGCGCGCTTCCCGGAGCGCGTTCGGATCCTCCGGCGGTCCGAGCCCGAACGTCCGGTCCAGCCAGGCGAGGAACTCGGTGTGGCCCTCGCTGTGTTCCTCGACGATGTCCGGATCGAGGAACCCTTCCGAGACCGGCTCGCTGTCGATGGCGAGAAGCCGGAACAGCTCCCTGAGGTCCCGCGCGATCACGTAGAGGTCGCCCTCGTCGCCGACGAAGACGACGGGCAAGGCGGCGAGGTCGGCGCGATCGTCGCACCGCCACAGGGCGTAGTGGGAGCCGGTGCCGTTGGCCTGAGCGAAGGGGATGAACCGGCTGAGGAACTCGGCATCCTCCGACCAGGTGTGGAGTCCGGCGTCCCCGCCGTACTCGCACAGCTCGAAGCCTTCCGAGTAGTACACGGGACCGAGCCGGTCCCCGAACTCCTTGAGCAGGTTCAGTTCGGGGACGGGTGAGTACGACTCGCTCATGCGACCTCCTGGGCCGTCCCGGCAACACGGGTTCGTCTGCTCGGGGCCGGGCCCGCACAAGATATCTTTCGAGGCTTCGATGCCGCGGCCGGTGCCCGTCCCTCCTCGGACGGCGGGCGCGGACCGTAGCGCCGATCCCCGTTTCCGCAAGACCGCCAGTTCCCCGGGCGGCGGCCCGGTGAGGGCGGCTTCTTCGCATACTGAGGGGCATGGCCATCTATGACACGCTCGGCGCGACGTACGGCCGGACCCGGCAGCCGGATCCGCGGATTGCCACGCAGGTGCATGCCGCGCTCGGGGACGCCAGGACGGTGATCAACGTAGGAGCGGGCACCGGTTCCTACGAGCCGGAGCAGACGGTTCTCGCCGTCGAGCCCAGCCAGATCATGATCGCCCAGCGCCCAGGAAGGTCCGCGCCCGCCGTGTGCGCGGTCGCCGAGCGTCTTCCGCTGCGCGACAACGCCGCCGACGCCGTCATGGCGCTGCTGACCGTCCACCACTGGACCGACCTCGCGGCCGGGATCGCCGAACTCCGCCGGGTCGCGCGCCGCCGTATCGTCATCCTGACCTGGGACCAGGAGATCTTTCGCGAGAAGTTCTGGCTCGTACGCGAATACCTCCCGCAGGCCGCGGCGTTCGACGACACCCGAGCCGTCCCGATCGACCGGCTGGCCACACTGCTCGGCGGGGCACGTCAGGAGCCCGTTCATGTCCCGCACGACTGCACGGACGGGTTCGGCGCGGCGTACTGGCGCCGCCCCCACGCCTACCTCGACCCCCAAGTGCGCGCCGGAATCTCCATGTTCGCCCAGACCGGACAGGACGTTCTCGCTCCGGGCCTGGCAGCGCTCACCGACGACCTCGCGACGGGCCATTGGCACCGGCGTCAAGCCGATCTCCTCGCGCTCGACACCATCGACGTCGGCTATCGACTCCTGGTGGCGGACGTCTGACCTTCACGAGGGCTCCTGGTCAGGTGCCTGACCCTCTCTGTCTCTGACAACTACCGTTCCTGTCGTACGACTTGTTCACCCGTTCTCGCTCGTTCCGACGTCTTCGCCGACCTGGAAGCCGTCGGGCCAGCGGGTGTCGTCGAGCGTGTATTCATGCACGAAGAAGCAGTCCGGGGAACGTCTGAACCCGGGCAGGGATCGCGCCCGTTCCACCCGTTCTTCCGCCAGTCGCCTGGTCGAGTACAGCCCGAGGATCTTGAAGTCGTCCTCGCTGTCGTCCCAGAACAAGGGTTCTCCGTCCTCCAGGAAGTCGGCGGCGACGGAGTCGGGTTCGAGTGAGATGCGGTGCCTGTGCACCAGGAGATAGACGGTCTGGTTCACTTCACGCCTTCGTGTGCCGGGTCGGACGAGGAACGAGGTGGTTCAGTCCTGGTGTGTCCCGTCCGGGAATTCGGTGACGAACCCGTGGGTCCACAGATCCTCGTCGAGCGTCAGAGGGGAGATCTCGAAGCAGTCGGGCTCGCCGCGGAACCCCGCCAGCCCCTTCGAAGCCTCTCGCTGCGCCTCCGCCGCCGCTTCGGTGGTGTAGACGCCGACGAGGCGCCACTCCTCTTCATCCAGGTGCATGGTTCCGTCGGGATCCTGATGGACGATCCGCCCGCCCTCGTCCATGGCGAGGTGGCGAGCGTGCCACAACACGTGGACTTCGCCCTTGGTGCCCTGCTCGCGCGTCATGGTGGTCGACAACTCCTCTACGGGATCGGGCGTTCGAGGTGTGACACCCCTGCCGGCCGCTCCCCGGCCTCTGAAGTGCTTGCGTTCGGTCGATAGTGCCCCGCCTCGCCGCTCGGGTGCGAGCGAGATATGGCGGTGGGGGCGTGACCGGACCTGCCCGGTCTCCTTCATTGCGTGGCCCATGCCCTCGGCCGCGTTCTCATGGGTTGGGTGCAGAACGGGGAACGATCAACACCCCTTATTCTGCGGCTGGTTGGAACACCCATGGACGCAGGGAAGAGGCGGGGGAACGCACATGACGTATCGGCGCGCGGTGATACCGGCACTGGTCGGAAGTTTGCTGGTCACGTTGTTGCTGTGGTGGGCGGGGGAGAGTGCGCAAGCGCTTCAACTACGCGGCGCCACCAGCGTGTTCGACGCCCAGTCCGTGAGCGAACTCCGGCTGTGGCTGGCACCCTGGTCGTACGACCCTCCGTCGGCGCTTCTGGCCGAGGGGTCCACGGGCGGAGGCGCGGCGTTCGGCGGAAGCTCCCACTACGCCGACCTGTACACCACCGCGATGCAGATCAGATTCGTGGCAGTTTTCGCGTTCTTCCTGGCCGGCGCGCTGATCCTGATCCGAAGGATCCCGCCCACGCAGGGCCGTACCCCGGCCACGGTGCTCGGACTGTGGGCCTGGACCCCGATGGCCGGAATGCTGGCCGTGACCGTCTCCGCGCCGTGGCTGATCGCGTCGTACGGGCACGGGAGCTTCCGGCTGCTGCCGCGACTGGCGTCCGTGATCGTGTCGAGCGGACCGGTCACCGTGCTCGCGGGCCTGGTGGCCGCACTCGTATCCGTGCTCGTCGCGCGGGTCACCGCCAAGGGCGACGAGCCGTCGCCCAGGCAGAGCGTGCCCCCGCGTGCCGCCCGCCTGGCCGCGAGCGCGGGAACCGCGGTGATCGCACTGTCGCTGGTGGTCCTTTCGTACCAGTCCGTGGCTGCCTGGATCCAGACCTCGTTCGACGGCGCGGGCCTGCTGTCCGAGCCCGGCGAACTGCTGCGCGCGTGGCTGCTGCTCGGCAGCTGGACGAGTCCGGCGAGCACGCCCATCGGCGACTGGCTGCTGTACCGGGCCGCCGACGCGCTTGTGCTCGTCGTGGTCTGGTGGGCGCTGCGGCTGCTGCCCGGCCTGCTCACCCGGACCACGGCACCGGCGATGGCCCTGGGCGGGGTCTGCGCGACCGTCCTGGCGCTGTGGGCCGGCCGGGTGGTGCACATAGCGTTCGACAGCGCGTTCGTCGTGCGTGGTCCGGTGTCCCTGATCACCCAACTCGACGCGGGTGCCCCGGCCGTCCTCACCTTCGGTATCGCCGCGGGGCTGACGGCCCTGGTGACACTGCGGCTGGCGGGAAGCCGTGACGTGGGCAAGGCACCGGCATCAACGTCCGATTCCGGTGAGCCCGTGGCCGGCACCACCCGCACCGAGGAGTAGAAGCCCCGCCGCCCTCGTCGCCAGGCTGCTGGTGAGCACACGCTCTCGCACACCAGCAGCCCCATTGCCTCACCCCGGGCGATGTCAGACCCCCGTGGCACACTCCGGTGCATGTCTCTCGCCGATCTCACACTTGACCACCGGCGCTCGTTCGACCTGCGGACCGCGCGGGGAGTCGCCCAAGATGCAGCCGACCTGGTGGGTGGTCGTGTGACCGTGGTCGAGACTGCCGAGCACCTCGGATCCCCGTTCCATCGTGTCCGGATCGAGCGGAACGCTCAGGACTTCGCTCTGATACCGGGCGGCACGGTCGAGGTCGGTTTCGACCTCGACTCGTGGCAGCCGACGGCCGAGCAGACCGCCGACTACGCGCGGAGCCTTGAGGCCGGTTTCGGTGTCGGCCCCGATCTGCGGGCCTACCTCAGGCGGACTCTCAGCCCCCGGCGAAGCGCCACACTGGCCACCGTGCTCATGGCCGTGGAGGACGAGAAGCTGACCGAGCTTCCGGCCGACACGCCGGCGGAACTCGCGGCTCGTGGCCTGCGTATGCCCACGTCCGACGAGTGGGAACACGCCTGTGGCGCCGGCACCGGCACGCTGTTCCGATGGGGCGACGAGTGCCCGCTGGACCGCATTCCGTACGGGGACCGCACAGGGCCGCACAATGAGCCGAACGCCTTCGGCCTGCGCATCACCTATGACACGTACAGCACGGAACTGACGAGCGACGTCACCGCTGTCCACGGCGGTGACGGCGGCGAGTCGGTGTGCGGCGGCTACGGCACCCTGCTGGCATGGCTGCCCCTGGCCACCGCCAACCGCAACCCCAGCATGGTCGAATTCGTCTACGGCCCCGAGGGCGAGGACCTTTGCGAGGACTTCTCCGTCCGCCCCGTGCTGACCCTCTGAGGGCCCCGCAGGTCCCGGACCTGGACGTGTACGACGGAGCGGACAGACTCGTTCCGGTGTGGTGCGACCGTTTGACCCCCTGTCGGAAGCGCTCCGTGTGAAGATCCTCCCAAGCATCGGACCCGAGCCGGACGGTGCGGCGGGACGAGACCGGGAGAGCAGCAGCGGATGAGCGCACGCTTCGAGGAGATCGACTGGCGGCCGACGCCCATGGGCGAGATCAGCCTGCGCCGCCGGAGGGATCCGCTGTCGGGCGACGACGTGTACGAGGTGAAGCTCGGCGACGAGTACCTGATGTCCAGCCTCTTCACCACGGGAGAGGTCGAGCTGACCCGGATCGGTCTGGCGGAACTGCCCGAGGCCCCGCTCGACGTCGTGGTGGGCGGACTCGGCCTCGGGTACACGGCCAGGACGGCTCTGGACGATCCGCGCGTACGCTCGCTCATCGTCGTCGACACGCTGGCCGAAGTGATCGACTGGCACCGGCGCGGGCTCGTACCCCTGGGCGCGGGCCTGGCGTCCGACCCCCGGTGCCGGCT
The DNA here is from genome assembly GCF_036063235.1 of Streptomyces sp. NBC_00386. Taxonomy (NCBI): domain Bacteria; kingdom Bacillati; phylum Actinomycetota; class Actinomycetes; order Kitasatosporales; family Streptomycetaceae; genus Streptomyces; species Streptomyces sp. NBC_00386. Next base: position 837,314 of record NZ_CP107950.1, on the reverse strand, counting down.
GGTGCGTGGAGACTTCTTCGCCATGACCACCGGCGAGCCGCGAGGCCTCGACCCCGAGACCCCCGGCCGCCGTTTCCACGCGATCCTCCTGGACGTCGACCACTCGCCCCGCCATGTGCTGCACCCCGACCACGCCGTCCTCTACACCCGGACCGGTCTGACCGCACTGGCCGAACTGCTCCAACCCGGCGGCGTGTTCGCACTGTGGTCGAACGACCCGCCGGACCAGGAGTTCGGCTCGGTGCTCGCGGAGGTCTTCACGGACACCGCGGCACACGTCGTGGACTTCGACAATCCGCTTCAAGGCGGGACCGCCGCCAACACCGTCTACGTCGCCCGAAGGCGCGACGGCTGACACCACCCGGACCGGACGACCGCCACCGCGAGCCCGGCTCTCAGAGCGAGCCGGTCGCGGGGAGGACCGGAAGCAGCACCCGGTCCGGCAGCGCCCGCGGCACGCGTTCCAGGACGCCGCCCGCGAAGACGTCGTACAACGGCAGAGTCTCCAGGTGCACGTAGCCGATGTGGCAGTCGCACGCGGTCAGGGGGCAGGGGCGCGGGGCGAGCGCCGCACGGAAGGAGCCGTCGTACAGCCGGCCCAGTTCGGTCCGGACGAAGTGGCAGCGGCTCACCTTTCCGTCGCCGTCCACCGAGATGACCGACTCGCCGGTGCGGCAGGGCAGGCCGGCCGACCGGTGCGGGTGGCGGCTGAAGGGGAAGAGCGGGTCGAGCGCGGTCCACTCGGCTGCCTGTCCGTCCGTATAGGTGTGTCCTTCGGCGGCGTTCACCCACAGGTACACGTGCTCCGGGAGTTCCGCGCGCAGTCTGCGCGCGGGTTCCGCGTGCTCGGGCAGACCGACGATGCCGACACTGAAGCGGACGCCCAGCTCACCGAGCCGCCGGGTCTTGGCGACGAACCGCTCGTGCGGCGTCTGCCCCGGGTGGTAGGTGCACCACAACGCCACCGTCTCCCGGTCCGTCGCCTCCAGCCAGTCGGTGCGGCAACTGAGGTTCGTCTGGATGGCCACACGCCTGATGTGAGGCTGGTGCGACAGTTCCACGAGGGCGCGGCGGTACCAGGAGCGGACCAGCCCCTCGCCCCACGGGGTGAACAGCACCGACAGCCGGTCCTCGCGCTGCTCTCCCGCCCACGCGGTGAACCGTTCCAGCGCCGCGCGGTCGGCCCGCAGTTGTGCGGGGGTGTCGCGGCGCTTCGCGAACGGACAGTACGGACAGTCGTAGTCGCAGGAGGCGAGCGGGCCGCGGTACAGGATCGTCAGGTCCACCGGAGCCTCACTTCGTCTCGTAGGCGGCCATGGCGTCCCGAACGGCCGGGGAGAAGAACTCGGGGCCTATCGCGTCCGAGTGGGCGAGTCCTTCCGCCGAGAGACGCAGCCGGTCCTCGTCCCGGTCCGCGAGCCATCCCCGTGCGGCGAGTGCGCCGATCTCGGACCGGAAGTCGTCGTACGGATCCGATCCGAAGCGCAGCCGGTAGTCCGCTACGGGCAGGCCCTCGGCCTGGAGGAGGGACTGGAGCAGATGCCGGCGCCGTGCCTCGTCCTCGTCGACACGGCGGCCGTGCAGCGCGTGCGAGAAGTCCTCGGTGGCGGTGTAGTCGTCGATGATGCCGCGGATCTCCCGCATCGACACCGCGTAGTCGAAGGAGTAGTGCAGCGTGGAGGTGTACGAACGGGCACCGCAGCCGAGGCCGATCATGCCGTCGGTCTGGCAGGCGTAGTCGTCCGGTCCCTGCGGTGGGGCGTCCGCGCGCCGGAACATGCGCATCGACACCTGTTCGTAGCCGTGTGCCAGCAGGTGGTCGCGGCCCTCCCGGTACCGGCGCAGCCGCTGTTCGTCCCACTCCAGGTCGGCCGTCCGCGCGTCGGTGTGCCGGCCGAGGCCGGTGAGGGGACGGATGTAGAGGGGGTACAGGTAGATCTCCTCGGGCCGCCAGGCCAGGGCCGCGTCCAGCGAGTGGCGCCAGCCGGCCGCGGTCTGACCGTCGATGCCGTAGATCAGGTCGATGTTGAGGACCGGGACGGCCGCTTCGCGGATCCGTCCGAGCGCCGACTCCACCTCGGAGCGCCGCTGCGGCCGTACGGCGGCACGGGACTCCTCCTCGACGAAGCTCTGCACCCCGAGGCTGAGACGCGTGGTGCCCCGCTCCACCAGCACGGCCAGGCGGTCGGCCGTGGCCGTGGACGGCGAGGCCTCCACGGACAGCGGGATCGCGCGGAGGTCGGCGCCCATCTCCTGCTCGGCGATGTCACACAGCCGCTCCAGCTCGGAGGCCTCCAGGAACGTCGGCGTGCCGCCCCCGAACGCGGCGTTGGCGAAACGGGGCGTCTCCTCGTCGCCGAGTGCCTCGCGCATCGCGGCGGCCTGGCGCCGCACCGAGTCCAGATAGCGTCCCGTCAGGTCACCGGGAGCGCCGATCCGGGTGAACAGGTTGCAGAAGCCGCAGCGGATCTCGCAGAACGGGATGTGCAGGTACAGCGACAGCGACCGCCGGGACTCGCCCGTCCACAGGTCCTTCAGCGCGGGGCGCGGGGCGAGGGGCCGGTAGGCGGTCTTGTGGGGATAGGCGTAGGTGTAGCTCTGGTACGGGCGTGGCAGGCCGGTCGGGGCGGCCGCGGGGGCGAGCGTCATACGGTCGGCTCCAGGAAGAAGTGGCTGTAGGGCACGGTCCACACGCAGTCGTGACCGAGACGGTGGCCGGTGTAGCCGTCGTCCCCGTAGGCGGTGCCGTGATCGGAGCAGACGATGGCGAAGCAGCGGCGGCGTGAGCTCATCGCGCTGAAGAGCCGTCCGACATGAGTGTCGATGTACTCGAGGGCCGCGGCGTGGGTGACCCGGCTGTCCCCGGTCTCGCGGGTGGCACCGGGCAGGTGGAACCAGTTCGGCTGGTGCAGCGCCGACGCGTTCAGGAACAGGAACAGCCGCTGCTCTGCCGGCAGTTCGGCCACGACCTTCTCCGCCCGCGCGACCTGGGCCTCGAACGAGGTGGGCGAGGCCACTCCGAACTCCGGCTCCCAGTGGCTCTCCTGGAAGAGTCCGGGCAGTACGCCGCCCAGTGCGCCCTGCTTGTTGAAGAAGCCGACGCCCCCGATGCACACCGTGCGATAACCGTGTGCGGCGAGGCCGGACACCAGGTCCGGGGTGTCGAAGACGAACGTGCGGTCCGCCGTCGTCTCGCTGCCCGCGAACCGTGCCGCGAACAGCCGCGGGTGCGGTCCCGGTGCCGCAGGGGTGGGCAGGAAGCCCGCGAACATGGCCTGGTGGGAAGCGTAGGTGAAGTTCCCGGGCGCGTGCCGCCGCTCCCAGGTGCCGCCGGGCAGATGCGCGGTCAGGTTCGGCAGACGGCCGGCCGCCGCGAGTTCGACGGCCACGTCGTGGCGCAGGGTGTCGAGGGTGAGCAGGAGCAGGTCGTCCCGGCCCACCACTTCGTTCATGTCCGGCGTCCCGGCCGGCTCCGGGGCGGAAGGGGGCATGGCCGGTGTGCGGTCGGGATCAGGCTGGGGCATGTGCTGTCCTGGCAGGTGTGTCGAGCGGGGGAGCCGGTCGTACGGGGAAGTGTTCGGGGGAGAGGGAGCGGATCGCCGTGACCTGCGCGGCGTACGTGTCGAGGCCTTCCGCGCCGCTGCCCGGCAGACCGGTCAGGCGGGGGAGCAGGTCGCCGAAGGCGTTGACCTCCCCGACGGCGAACCGGCGCCAGCCGACGGCGGGCAGCAGATCGACGCCCACGCACAGAGTGCCGGGGAAGCAGGCGGCGGCCCGTTCGCTGATGGAGAGGGCCTCCACCCACCGGTCACCGGCCAGCGCGCGGACGGCCGCGAGATCGCCCCGCGCCCCGCCCAGATGCAGATTGGTCAGAGGCGAGCGGCTCGTACGCACCACGGCGTGGGTCGCGCGCCCGGCCACGACCACGACACGCAGGTCGGCCGACCTGCTGCCGAGCGAGGCCTTCGGCAGCCAGCGCTCGATGTGCAGTCCGTCCGGCGCGAGCGTGTCCACGATCGCGGCGATCTGCGCCTCGTCCGTGTAGCGGTGGATCCGCAGGGAGTTGTGCAGGTCGCCGGCCGCCGTGCGTTCGACCGAGGTGGTGGCCCGGATCCGGCCGGAGGCGGTCGTCTCGACGGCCAGCACACCCGACGCGGACGAACCGTGCGCGAGCTTGACGAAGACCCGCCGCAGCGCGCCCTCCGCCATGAGGTCACGGACGTCGCTCCAACCCTCCACGGCACGCAGGCTTCCGGACGTGGGGGACTGCGGCACCGGCACACCCGCCGCGTCGAGACGGGCGTGGCACAGCCTCTTGTCGAAGAGCACGGCCAGATCCGCCGGGTCGTCGAGCCGCCGGCCTCCGCGCAGCGAACCCACACCGTCCAGGAAACCCGCGTACCAGCGCGCTGAACCCTCCACCCTGGTCGGCTCGTCGATGCCGCGCAACAGCCGGTCCACCTCGGCGTTCTCGCCGGGGGAGTCCAGCCGGACGACCTCGTCGTCCGCGAAGTCGTGCCCGCCGTCCCGCAGCACGTCCCGCCACTCGACCACGCGGGGCGTGCCGCAGCCCGCCTCCTCGGCCGCTGTCCTGAACAGAGCCACCCGGCGGTTCTCCCCGTTGGCGACGACCGCCCACTTCACCGGCACGCCGTTCGGCCGCAACCCGTCCATCCCGCCTCCTCGTTCCTTCTTCCGACGCCGGCCGCGGCTACTCGCCGACCGCGACGAAACGCCAGACCGTACCGTCCTCCTCCTCGTCGGAGTCCGCGTCGTCCCGGTCGGCGTCGACCGCGACACCGGCGGGCTCCAGCGTCTCCAGCAGGCGCGTCCGTACGCCTGCGCTGAGGTAGTTGTGGTGCAGGTCGAGCGCCTCGAGATGGGTCAACGGCTGGCCCGACAGCAGGGCCGTGGCACCGTCGTCGGTGAGCACGCCCATGGAGACGTCGAGGTGCGTGAGGCGCGCCACGACGGGGGCCGAGGCGAGCGCCGTGCAGATGGCGTCCTGGATCTCGCTGTTGCGCAGACCGAGACGGGTCAGGCCGGGCAGCCGGGTGCCCGCGAAGAACGGCTCCAGGTCGGCGACATCGGCGTCGCCGCCGTACTCGGAGGTGCCGAGCCACAGGTCGAGTCCCACCAGGGCGGGCAGGTCGCTGGCGGCGATGCCGCGCACTGCTTCGGCGGGCAGGCCGCCGCTCTCGATGGTCAGTGTGCGCAACTGCTCGTGGCGGACCGCGGGGAAGACCAGGCCGTTGCCGCCGCGGACGCCGAATTCGACCAGGGAGGGGAAGGCTTCCAGAAGGGGTGACACGTCACCCTGGACGATCCAGGAGATCTCGCACTCCTCCATCACGATGTCGCCGAGGAACAGGGCCCGCAGCGCGGGCAGCCGGTCGCGCGCGGCGACCAGCGCTTCGATCACCGCGTGGGGAGACGAGTCGTAGACATCGCTCCACGCGCCGACGATCAGCGCCCGCACTTGCTCCGTGTCCACGGCGGCCAGGAAGCGCGCGAAGGCGTCCTCCCACTCCTCCTGGCTCTCGTAGGCCTCCACGGCGATGCGCCAGGCGACGGATTCGGGTGAGGGAAGCGATGTGGCCCGGGGCGACTTGTCGGCGGCGTCCGGGAAGGTGAAGGCCGGCAGGCCGTGGAACTCCTCGAGGTGCCTGTTGATGGTCATGCGCGCCCGCTCCTTCGTGCTCATTGCGGTGGATCGACGGTCGTGGCGGAGAGTCCGGAGCGCGCCGTCCGCACCCAGACAGACGAGTTCTACCAAGCCCCACTGACATCGCGGCGAGCCGGGTCGGCACCTGTGGACGGGACGCGGGTGAACGACCGTCGGACATACGGCCCCGAGCGGTCCGACCGAGGTCCGGCGACCTGCCATCGAGGACATGACACCTGGTCACCAGGGGTGCGCCAGGTCCGGAGACCGATTGTCAGTGGTCGCCTCTACGGTTTTTCCCATGGCACATCCCGTGCCGTGCCGGGAGGGAGACCCATGTTCCGCCAAGGAGACGTGCTGATCGTGCCGTTGGACGAGACGGCGGTGCCGGACCACGCCCGCGACGCGGCGTCCGAACCCCGCGACGGCCGCGGACGACTCGTGCTGGCCCTCGGCGAAGTCACCGGGCACGCCCACGCCGTGATCGGTCCGGGGCGGCTGATACGGGAGGGCGGGGTGTTCGGCCCGATGCTTCTGCACGTTCCCGACGGGGCGCGGGTCGTGCACGAGGAGCACGGGGCGATCTCGCTCCACAAGGGCTGGTACCGGGTGATCCGCCAGCGTGAGTACGTGCCGGGCTCGGTGCGGATCGTCGCCGACTGACGGGTTTGCCCGTGGTCCCGGCCCGGGGTGCGGAGCGGTGCGCACCGGGGTGTGGACCGGGCGTTCGACGGCGGGACCGGGTGGCGTCGCGGGTGCCGTGCCGCTCGGGCACGGAGGAAATCGGAGAGGAACGGTGTGATGGAACAGGGCAGTTGGCGTGCCACCGCGACCCGGACGGGGGCGGGTGACCGGGCGGCGGCCGAGGACGGCGTCAGGCTCGCCTATCGAAACGCGGGGCTGGACGAGCCCGAGCGCATCGTCTGGGCACGGTCACCGCATGAGGCCGTACGCATGCTCATGGGTACGGCGCCCGTCGACGGCGCGGTCCTCGGGGACACCGGCCCCAGCGTCCGCGGCGCCGTCGTCGCCGGGCCCTGGGCGGCGGAACGCGCGCGAGCCCACGAACGGCTGGGACCCGAGGGGTGGAGCGGACACTGGCGGGCCACGGGGGCGGCCCTGTGGGAGTCGGCCCGCACACTGGCCGACCGGGTGCGTGCGGGCATCGTCGAGGACCTCGCCGCCGACCGGGACGAGGAGAGCCGGGTGCGGTTGCTGCTCCTGGACGCGACGCTGGGCCAGCACGACGCGGCATGGCTGTGCGCCTTCGAACCCGACGGAGCGAGCGCGCTGGCCGGGATCGCGGCGGTGGCGCGCGACGCCGGCTGGTGGTGGCCGTACGAGAAGGTGGCGGTCATCAGCGAGCGGCCGCTGAGCCTGCACCGCGACGAGGCCGGACGCCTGGACCGGGGAGACGGGCCGGCACTGCGCTACGGGGACGGCTTCGAGCTCTACGCGTGGCGTGGGATGCCGGTCCCACGGGATTTCCTCGACGAACTCACCGCGCTGACGCCCGAGCGGATCCGCGGCGAGGAGAACGCCGAACTGCGCCGGGTGATGCTGGAGTACTACGGCTACGACCGGTACCTGGACGAGTCGGGGGCCGTTCCTGTCCACCGTGACGAGACGGGGGTGCTGTGGCGGGTCGAACTGGCCGGGGACGAGGACGTGGTCATGGTCGAGGTCGTCAACTCGACACCCGAGCCCGACGGCACGAGCCGTACGTACTGGCTGCGCGTCCCGCCGACGACTCGTACGGCTCGGGAGGGCGTGGCGTGGACGTTCGGCCTCGCCGCCGAGGCGTACGAACCGTCCCGGCAGACGTGAGGACGACCGACGCTCGCGCGAGAGCCTGGCAGGGCTCAGGGGCGCTGGCCCCAGGCGATCATCATGCCGGGTCCGAGTTCGGCGAGGCGGGGTGAGGCCAGGTAGGCCACCGCCTCGTCGATGACGGCGGAGTCGACGCGTCCGGTTTCCTCGAGGGCGGGGCGCATCCGGTTCCAGGTCTCGGACCAGAAGCGGGCCAGCGGTCCGTCCGCGACCAGGGGTGGGCAGACCAGTTCGCCGGCGACGTTCTGGAGTCCTTCCTCTCTCAGGAAGTGTGGATAAGCAGGGATGTCGGAGGTGTCGGTGCCGATGGTCGTCCGCAGCGCCTGCCACATGGCGTCCATGGTCCGCCGGTAGGCCGACGAGGAGTCGAGCGGATTCGGCACCTCCACGGCGTCGCCGAGCACCAGCCAGCCGCCCGGGTTCAGCCGACGGGCGAGACGGGAGACGAGTTGACGACGTTCGGGCAGGTGCATGAGAACGAACCGGGCGTGGATGAGGTCGAAGGTGCCCAGGTCCAGATTTTCGTCCCTGAGATCGGTAGTGACCAATCGCACCCGCGGGCCCGCGAGCGTTTCCAGGCCGCTGGTGTCCCGGTCCAGCGCGACCACCTCCGCGGCTCCCGCCTCCTTCAACAGCCAGCGGACCACGGTCCCGGTCCCGGCTCCCACCTCCAGGCAGCGGCTGCCCGGTCCGGCGCCCAGCGCCCGTAGGCGGCCCGTGGTGACAGGGTCGTAGACCAGGGCGGCGTCGTCGATGCGCTCGGCCTCCTGAGGGTTTTCCGGCTCGAAAAGATCTTCTCCGTAGTGGCCGCCGGAGGCCGTGGAGCCGGTCATGACCGGCTCCACGGCCCGAGTTTCGCGTTAGGTTTCGTATCTGTCCGCGCCATGAAAACCCCTGAGCGTCGAAGGGTGATTTACAGACAGAGTGGCAGCTTTCGGTCGCCCCGGCAGATTGTCGTGCACAGGATCTGTCGACCTTTGTACCGGCTGTGACCCTTGAAACCCACCCGTAACGCTCATAGCATGATCGAACTCACGACGATTGCCCTGATCGTCCGTCCTTCACTAGAAGAACACGCTGTCTAGCGCGAAGGGTGAGCCGGATGACCAATACCTAAACAAATCGGCCGAACACTTGATATCTATAGCATCCCGAGCAATTTCACGAATAAACAACATAATTGAATTGGACGAGCGGCGTCGGTCACGGGTGATTCTGTGGGCCGTCGCAGGTGTGGTGACCTTCGGCTTTCTCGTCGCGATGGAGATTGTCGCGCGTCACTACGGCATGCCGGGGCCGATCACGAACCAGGCCCGGGAGGTGATATTCACTCCCACCTCAGGCCCTCTGTTGTACGCCGGCCTGGCATTGATGATGGTCGTCCTCCCCTGGCGGCAACGGTTCATCTCGCTGGGAATCGCGGCCGGTATCGACGTCGTCTTCTTCTTGGTGCGTTGGGTGGTCGACGCCAAGATGATGTTCGGCAATGGCGCATTGTGGGTGATTCTGGGCTATGCGTTCATCGCCGTCACCCGCCGCACGGGCAAGGAACGCGTCCTGCTCCTGAAAGGCGTCGGGCTGGGCCTGCTCCTGGTGGCCGGTCACAAGACGGGCGACACCTGGCTGATGATCACGTCGGAGACCCGTCCGTCCGTCCTCGACGCGTACGTGGCCACGGCCGATCACGCGCTGGGCAACCCGTCCTGGGTGATGGGCCGGTTCGTCGAGGCCACCGGACCGATCGGCTACCACGCCCTCCATCTCGTCTACGGCCAGCTCCCGCTCGCGGCAGCCGTATTCGCGCTCTACCAACTGCGCAACGTGGCCCGGGAGCACCGCTTCCCGGCCCATCATCTGGTGCGTACCTTCCTGGCCGTCGGTCTGGTCGGACCCATCGTCTACATGATCTTCCCGGTGGTCGGGCCGGTCTTCGCCTACGGTGCCGAAGGCGGGCAGTGGGCGGCGGCCAACCTGTGGCCGCAGACCCCGCTGTCGACCGGTGCCCCGCAGGCGTTTCCGTTCGACGAGATCACCCCGCGCAACTGCATGCCCAGCCTCCACACGGCCTGGGCCACCACGCTCTTCGTCCACACCCGCGAGGGCTCACGGCTCCTGCGCAACGCAGGCACCTTCTGGCTGGTCGGCACGCTCACGGCGACGCTCGGATTCGGATACCACTACGGCGCGGACCTCGTCGCCGGCGTGGTGTTCGCGCTCACAGTCGAGGCGACCATGCGCGCTTTCGCCCGAGGATGGGACCGGGCGGGAGTCACGCTGGTCGTCTACGGCTCCGTGGTTTTCACCGTGCTCGTGGTGTCGTACCGCTATCTGCCGGTGGAGATGGCCCGTTATCCCTGGGTTTTCGGACCGACTCTCCTTCTGGCGATGGCCTCCGTGATCTACGGATATCTGCGGACCACCAGAATGTGGAATCCCCGGACCGCGCCCGTGCAGCAACCGGAACCGCAACTCGTGCAGGTGTGACCGCTTCCCGCCCACCGCGGGGGGCGGGAAGCGGTGGCTGGCCGCGCCCGGGGAGACCGGATTTGCCCTGGAGCACACTCGAAGGTGTTGGGTGGCAGGAGTGGCACCGCGGAGACGTGGTGACCGAGCGGACGACACGTTCCACGAGGAGCACTCCATGACACAGAAGATCTGGTTCATCACCGGCGCCTCCCGCGGCTTTGGGCGGGAGTGGGCGATCGCCGCGCTGGAGCGCGGCGACTCGGTGGCCGCGACGGCGCGCGACCTGTCCACGCTGGGCGATCTTCGGGAGACCTACGGAGAGCGGCTGTTGCCGCTTCAGCTCGACGTGACGGACCGCGACGCCGATTTCGCCGCCGTGCGGCTGGCGCACGAGCGGTTCGGCCGGCTCGACGTGGTCGTCAACAACGCCGGTTACGGGCACTTCGGGATGATCGAGGAAATCACCGAAGCCGAGGCTCGCGCGCAGCTGGAGACCAACCTCTTCGGGGCCCTGTGGGTCACCCAGGCGGCGCTGCCGTTCCTGCGCGAACAGGGCAGCGGCCACATTCTGCAGGTTTCCTCCATCGGCGGGATCAGCGCCTTCCCGCTGGTCGGCATCTACCACGCCTCGAAATGGGCTCTTGAGGGAATGAGCCAGGCGCTGGCGCAGGAGGTGGCGGCGTTCGGCATCAAGGTCACACTCATCGAACCCGGCGGGTTCGCCACCGACTGGGCCGGTTCCTCGTCGAGCACGTCCGAGCAGCTCCCCGCGTACGCCGAGTTCCACGAGGAGGTGCAGGAACAGCGGCGCAAGCGCGTCGGCACTCCGGGCGACCCCCACGCGTCCGCCGCGGCCGTGCTGGAGATCGTGGACGCGGACGAGCCACCGCTGCGCTGCTTCTTCGGCGCGGCGCCGCTGGGCATCGCGAAGGCGGACTACGAACGGCGCCTGGCGACATGGGAGAAGTGGCAGCCGGTGGCGGAGCTGGCCCAGGGCTGAGCGCCACCGTCCGTGACCCCGCTCGGCCCCTGACCCACCGGCGCGCCGGTGGGTCAGGCGCGGTGGCTCTGGTAGTAGCCGCCGACCAGCTCGTGGTAGTCGACGTCGCCGACATGCTTGGCCCTGTCGAACTCGGGGGATTCCCTGATCTGCTCCTGGGTGAGCGCGACGTAGATCTTCCGCTCGGTCCGGTCGACCCGTTTCACGGTGCCGGCGGGCAGAAGGACATGCCTTCCGAAGATCCACACGCCGATGTCGACCACCAGATACGCGGAGTCGACGTCGTCCGCATGCTTGTCGACCTTGCCGATGGCGCCGTCGAGGGCCTCGACCTTGTACCCGACCAGGTCCGTGCCGGTGACGTGCCCGGCGGCCGGGTGGTAGCCCCAGATGCTGTCAGTCATGAACGGCTCCCTCATCGAGAATCCGCGCTCGTCCCACAGCGGAACCGGGGAGTCGCGCAGACGCCATCCACGTTAGACGAAGCCCGCGCGGGACGGCGGATGCGACCTGCCGGAGGTTCCGCGTCCGGGCCCGGGTACGGTTCGCGCCGTGGACATGAACGGCTGGCAGTCGGGGCACCGGGCCGCCTACGGCTGCGGGGCGTGGGAACGCGTCCGTCATCAGGCACGCCTGTTGGTCGCCTGGTACGACGAGTGCGATCACGGCCTGGGAACACCGCGGCCCCGGCGGTTCTCCGCGGATCCCGGTCCGCGGGTGAAGTGGCCGTGGGGGAGCGCCAGGCACGACACGCTCGGTCTGCTGCTCTGGCGAGCGGCCCACGACCCGGGGATCCTGGTCGACCAGGTCCTCCTGGCCGACGCCCTGCGCTACTGCGCCCAGGGAGCCGAGCCCTTGGACACCGGTCCCGTGCCCGAGGCTGCCCGCACCGCCGGGATCGGAGTCGGCAGCGCGGCATCGGTGGCCGGAATCAGACACGTACTACAGGCACACGTCGAGGCCGACCTTCCACGGCCGCGCCCTGCCGGGGTGCGACTGACGCTCGGCTACCGCGTCCGGGAGTCACGGGCGACGCCGGACTGGGATCTCGGCGACTGGCCGACGGCTCTCGCCCAGGCCCGCCAGGCCATGGGCCGGGCCGACGATCTGCGGGAGCGGGGGACATGGAAGCCCACCGACCACGAACGGTCCACCGGCGCACGCACCGGCCATGGCCTGGAACAGCCGGCCCGCTCGCCCGCCGCTTCCGGGCACCCGGCACCGAGTTGGCTGGAGCGGGCATCACGCCTGACCGCCACGGCCGACACGCTGACCGCCACGGCCGCCACGCTCCTCGGCGCCGGGCGGGACGACGCGAGCCCGCTGGTGACGGTCCTCGGCACCACGGCCGACGCGTGCGCCAGGCTGAGGGCCGACACCGAGGAGCTCGGGCGGCTCTGGGCGGCCGAGGCGCCGCGTGAGCCCTCGGACCATGCTGCCTGGGAAGCGGCCTGGGAACTGTCCCACGTACCGGGCGCACTGCTGGAGCAGACCGAGGAAACGGAACACCTGGTGCGGGCGCTGGCCGTCTTTCTGTGGGTCCTGGCCGTTTGCTGACCGAGGAGCACGGCGCGCTGCCCAGGGTCAGTAGACCGCCCAGGGTCAGTAGAAGTCTCCTCGGCGCTGCGCGGGGTTGACGGTGTCACGCCGCTGCTGCAACCGGCGGGCTGCCCTGAAAGCCGAGATCTCCCGCAGGTGCGCCTGGCTCTGAAGCGTCATCATCGACCCCAGGGAGTGGCGCTCGGTCATCGGGTTGTCCACGCAGGACTGGTACATCACGGCGGCTCGCTCGTTGTCCTGGTAGAGCGTGCGGTAGATCTCGGCGGCGCGGTACTGGGCGTAGGGGTGGTTACGTGCGGCGGCCGCGAGGAACTGCTCCAGGGCGTGTTCCGCCGGGGTCCGGGTGATCGGAATCAGCCGCTCCAGGTACAGGTCGCCCAGTACGAGCATCGCTTCGGGCTCGCCCAGTTCGGCAGAGGCGCGATACCAGCGGGCCGCCTCGTCCAGCGACTCGACGATGCCCGCTTGAGGGCAGCCGTGGTGATAGAGCGAGGCGAGGTAGAAGGCCGCTCGCGGTGAACCGCTGCTGTGCCGCAGCCGGGGCACCGCGCTCGCGTACCGCCCCTGCGTGTAGTCGATGTGCCCCAGCAGTTCGATCGCGGCGCTGTGTCCGGTGGACGCCGCGGTTTCCAGGAAGTAGACCTCAGCACCGGGGTGCTGCCCGCTGTTCCAGCAGTGCAGGCCGATCCGGTAGTACTCCTCGGCACTGGTCGGCTCGTGTCCGTCCACGGTGAAGTTGGTCCCGTGCCACTGCACCATGTCGCTGCCTTTCGCGTCGTGGCCTGCCCCGGCGGACACGTGCGGCTCTTCGCTCCGCGGCCTCGGGAGGAGGCCGGGACCGACGGCGGGGGCAACCCAGTTGGCCAGTCGTTCCAGCCGGTCCCGTACGTCGTCCCGGTGCGTCGGGGCCTCAACAGATGGTACGGCTCGTCAACCGGCACACAATCGTAGGCCTGGTTGTCCGAAGATCCGCCCGTTGTACGGAACGGATCGCCAATATGGCCCGTTTTCAGTGGCAGTGGCAGTGGCAGTGGCAGTGGCAGTGGCAGTGGCAGTGGCAGCGGCCCGGGTGTTGATGGCCGGGTGTGTCCGGCCCGGAGGTCGCCCTCGAACCGGAACCTGACGTTCTACTCGTTCGGATCCCAAGCCTTGAGCAGGTCCAGGATGCGCTTTTCGCCGTCGACCTTCACGGAGTCCACCGGAACACGGCCGTACAGGACGAGGACCAGCTCACCGGCCGCGCCTTGGGCGGAGATGTGGACCAGATCCGGGGCCTCGTCGGCAGGGTCGGTGGACGGTGCGCAGGGACGGGGGAGGTGTGTGAACCGTACGCCGTCGGCGGAGAGCGACAGGCGCCAGGAGTGTCCCTCGGCGGCGTGGTAGTCCACGGTGGCGGGCTCATACGGCCAGCGGTACGGTCCCACCTCGTTTCCTTGCAGGGTGCCCCGGCCTTCAGGCCGGGGGTGAATGCGAGCCCCTGCGGAGCAGGGCAGGGGCAGAGGAATCGCCGTCAGGGCGATTCGTCGTCGCCTTGACGGCGTCGAGGGCGATCTCGAGCAGGTGCAGGATCTCGGCGTCAAGGGGCCGCTGGTCGGCGGCCGGTTGAGCGGTGAGCCGGGGTGTGGAGTTCTTTAGGGATGCGAAGCGTGAATGTGAGCATTCCGCTGTTATCGCGTTATTGCGCCGTTACAGTGACGGCGTGGCGAAGTTCCGTATGTACCCCACGTGCGCGCAGGAGCGGCAGATGTTGCTGCACTGTGCGCATGCCCGGTACGTGTGGAACCTGGCGGTCGAGCAGCATGCGCATTGGCGCAGGTGGCGTAGGTCGGCGCCCGGTTTTGCCGAGCAGTGTCGTCAGCTCACCAAGGCCCGGCGCGACAATGAGTGGCTGGCGGCCGGGAACGCGGACGTTCAGCAACAGGCGCTGAAGGACTTCGCCACGGCGAAGAACGCCCGCTTCATGTCCGGGTTCGGTGAGCCGACCTGGCGCAAGAAGTTTGTGCATGAGGGCTTTCGTGTCATCGGCACCGACCGCGTCCCGGAGTTGACCGAGGATGGTTCGCCGAAGCTGAACGCGAAGACCGGTAAGCAGGTCATGGCCCGCTCGGTGGTGGTGCAGAAACTGAACCGCCGGTGGGCTCGGGTGAAGGTGCCCGGCTGCGGCTGGGTCCGCTTCCGCCTCACCCGGACCGCACTGCCCGCCGCGAAGACGTTCCGCGTCACCTACCGCAACGGCCAGTGGCACATCGCCTTCGCCGTCATCCCCGCACCGATCGAAGCGCCCAGTACGGGCGGGGTCATCGGTATCGACCGGGGCGTGAACATCACGGCCGCCCTCTCCGATGGGCGGATGCTGAACTGTCCGCAGCTCACGGTGAAGGAACGTGCGCAGGTCCGTAAACACCAGCGGCGTGCCGCTCGCGCCCCGAAGGCAAGCGAGCACAAGAGTGCCGAGTACGCCAAGGTGGCCAGGCTCAAGGCCCGTGAGGCCGACCGGCGCAAGGACTGGTGCGAGAAGACCTCGACGATGCTGGCCCGCACCTATGGCCTGGTGCGGTTCGAGAAGCTGAACATCAAGAACATGACCCGCTCGGCCAGGGGAAGCACCGAGCAGCCCGGCAAACAGGTCAAACAGAAGGCCGGGCTGAACCGGGCGATCCTGGCCCAGGGCTGGGGCCTGCTCCGCCGGCGCACCGGGCACAAGGCACCCGGCCGGGTCAAAGACGTCCCCGCCCCCTACACCAGTCTGCGATGCAGCGCCTGCGGTTGGATCGACAAGAACTCGCGCAAGAGCCAAGCCGAGTTCGTCTGCTCCTTCTGCGGCTTCACCTGCAACGCGGACACCAACGCAGCAGTCAACGTCGCGGCAGGACAGGGCGGGATCCCCCGCCCCCGGCGAGCAGCCGGTGCCGGAGGGACGACACCGCCCGAACAGCGGTCGAGCGTCCGTGAACCCCAACCCAGCCGGGTTGGAATCCCCCTCGTTTAAGAGGGGGAGGATGTCAATCCGTCGAATGCCGCGTCGGCGGGCAGCGGTTGTGGGGTACCCAGACTGATCTGGGCGTCGTAGGTGTGCACCATGACCTCCTGGACCTGGTGCCGGGCGATGGCTCCGGAGGTTTGCGGCGAATCCGATCCTGCCCACCACGTCCAGCAGCCGCGGTCCGGGCCGGACGCGCGCAGTGCGCCGAGGAGTTCCTGCGTCGACGCGGCGGACCAGGCGAGAAGAGCCTCGCGCTCTCGGGGCGCCATCGCGCCGCCCTCCGAGGAGTTCTTGGCCGGGGGAGCGTCGGCAGGCCCTGTGGTGACGATGGTGGCCCAGCGCCGGTGCACCTGGCCCAGATGCTGCACCAGATCGAACAGTGTCCACTCGGGGCAGGTCGGCACCTGCACGTCGAGGCTGGGCGCGGAGGGCAACCGTTTCCCGGAACACGACCGACCGTTCCTCGATCAAGCGCAGCAGGTCGGCGAACTCAAGTTCCGTTGTCACACCGACTCTCTGTCGCCATGATCCGAGAATCGGATAGCGATTTTTACTACCGCCGGCCTGCGCGCCCGACGTGGTCCGCGGGCTTCGGGACGACGCGGTGTGCGGGCCGTATCGAGTGTGCTTGGGGCGGGACTTGGACGATGTCCGAGGTCTCGGCTCGGGACAGAGTTGAGCCGAACCATCGGACGCACTGGTGAGCCTCACCCGGGCCGAGGTGCGCTGCCGGCCTCTGTCGACCGGCCGGCAATCGAGCCAGGCCGAGTCTCGGCCCGAAGGTCATTACTCCACCAGCTGCTCGCTCGGCGCTTCCCGGCGTTCCGGCGGCACACGCGCGGCCACGGCATCGAAGATCCGCCACCCGTCGACTTGGCCGGCGCGCCCGAAGCGTCGGCCGTCCGCCAGAGCCTCTTCGATCAACGCCCGCACGGTCGCGGGCCGGTGGAGATTGAGGTATCCGCCGTGCACGCGGCTGACGCCACCGTCGTGAGCTCCCCAACCACCGCCGCCCACCACGCGATCGGGTCCCGAGTCGAAGACGACGCGGATCACGCCCGGAGTGCCCTCCCGCGCGAAGACGAGAACCTCCTGGCATGAGTGTCCGACCGCACTGCCGGGGTCCGAGTCCGGCACATGGTGGTGGCTGACCCACCACCGGAATCGCTCGGAGCCCATGACCAAGTGCCGTTGTCGACGACGTCCCATGCCATCACGTTAACAACGTGCCCAGGCTCCTCGGCTTCCGCGAGCGCCGGACAGAGCGAGGCGACCGAGGGTGACTTGCCCTCAATCCCGCTGACCGATCTACGACCCCAACGGCATGGGCGCCAAACCACCATCACAGCCCTCAAGGCCACCGACCAGATCCTGGACCGGCACGAGGCCGAACTGGGCAGATGTTGCCGCGAAGATGACTACGCGCAAGCGATGACGTTCATGAGCTTGCGGGTGAATCGATGCATGTGGGGATCGAGCGTGTTCCTGGGTTCGGCAAGGACCTGCCGCAGGGAAAGCCACTTGATCGAATCGAATTCTTCCTCATCGAAAGAGGTGATGCCGTCAACTTTCGACTGCAACACGTACCACAACGACACATCAGTGTGCCGGCCCTGCCCGCGTGTTCGCGTGACGGTGAGGAAGAGTGGTTGGGTGCCCGAGACAGTCGACGGGACGGCCTCGATGCGCAGTTCCTCACGGCACTCGCGCGTGACCGTGTCCCACGGGTCCTCCCACGGCTCGACGTGGCCACCGCTGGGAAGCCAGAGGCCCGCCTTGCGGTGGGCGACAAGCAGGAGCTCCCCGCAGGTTTCATCCAGGACCACGAAGTAGCTGACCAAGTGCATCGACGGGACATCAGGCTTCCGGGTCCGATAGAGCGGAGCCCCGCCGGCGATCCACTCCATAGTCGCGGCGAGGTGCGTGCGCTCCTGTTCGTCCCAGGGGCGCACGCCTTTCAGTAATTCTGTCAGCTGAGCGCGACGAAGCTGGTCGGGAACCTCTGAAGCATCACTGGCAGTCACGGTCCTCATGATGCCAAGGAGCTATGACATCTTCGCGGTTTCGCTGTCCGCAAGAGACGGACCACCGGGCATCAAGACCGTCGCACACGAGGCTGAGGGTTTTCCCGCGACTGCCCCTCGTCACTGGGTAGTGACGTGTAGTTCCCGGACGTACCAGTTGAACCGTGTGCCGTCCTTGCTGTTCGTCTGCTTGCCGGGGGTGAAGCCTGCCCGCTGCGCGACTGCGGCCGATGCGGGATTCTCTGGCTCCACCTGGATCACCGCCTCCTCTCCGCCCTCATTCGCTGCGTACTGGGACGCCAAGAGGACCGCGCGGGTAGCCAGACCACGTCCCCTCCAGGACGGATAGAGGCCGTACGCGAGGTTCACCTGGCCGGGAGCCAGCCCCTCTGCCGCGAACCGCAAGTCGACCGTCCCCGCGAGCACCCCGTCGTCGCCCACCCGTATGCCGAAAGCGCGGAGCGGCCCGGCAGTCTCCCACTGTTGCCGGCAGTGCCGGAAGTACGCTTCGACGCCCTCAACTGTCCCAGGACCGCCGTTGAGCCAGCGAACGAGCAGCTCATCCTCCCCCGTGAGGTGCGCCTCCGCATCGTCCAGGCGCAGCGGGGACAGAGTGATGATCCCGTCGGACAGCTTCACTTCATGCATTCGGCAATTCTTGACGCCGGAGCCGTCCTGGACAGCCCCGTTCACCGGGCTGAGCGGGCGGTGGCGGCGGGGCGCCTGCCGCGTCGGTCGGCGAGGAGAGCGAGGGCGACACCGATGCCGACCCAGATGGTGAGGGTGAGGGCGGGGAGTCCGGCACCTGAGCTGTCGAAGAAGGCGTTGGCGCGCAGGAGGCTGCCGGAGGCGCCCGGAGGGAGGAGCTGTCCCAGGGTGGCCCAGCCGGCGGGGAGCCAGTGGGGTCCGGTGGCCAGGCCGGAGAGCGGGTTGCCCAGGAGCATCATCAGCACGCCGCCGAGGGCGAAGCCGGCCATGCCGAGGAGGGCGTGGAGGCCCAGGAGGGTGGTGGACAGGGCGGCTGTGCCGAGGATGAGTCCGAGGGCGGTCAGCCAGTAGTTCCCGTCGACCGAGTGGGTGGCGAACTGGAGGACGGCGGCGATGGCGGCGCCTGCCACCAGGGAGAACAAGAGGGCTCCCGTGATGCGGGTGCGCAGTCCGCGGTGTCCGGGGAAGATGCTGCCGAGGATGAGGGCGGGGAAGATCCCGCCGAAGATCATGGGCAGGAGTGCGGCGGTCAGTCCCGCACCCCGGGGGTCGTCCGCGGTGAACGGCACCAGGTCGTGGACGGTGGCACGGGTGGTGTGCTGTGCGGCGATGCCGTCGCCCAGCGCGGTGAGGGCGCTGGTGGCGGAGGGGCCGCCCGCGGTGGCCGTGTAGATGTCGACATCGTGAGCGGAGACAGCGAGACCGCCGGCTATGTCCCGGTGCTTGACCGCAGTCTGGAGGGCGGCGGCCGTCGGGTAGAGGCGGACGTCCCAGGCGTCGCCGTCGGTGCTCTCCCGGACGGCCTTCCTGGTCTCTTCGGGGCCGGTGACGCCGATGGGGACGCGGTGCGGGCCGCTGTGGAGCGAGGGCAGCGCGAAGGCGCACAGCATGGTGGTGATCAGTGCTGCCAGGCCGAGGACGACCAGGGTCAGCTTGCGTCCCGTAGCGGGCTGGGTGGGGTTCGACATCGTGGGTCTTTCGTTGCTTCGGAGCGCGCGAAGAGGGCTGCGCCCTTGGTCGACCGGGTCGTGGGAAGCCGGCCGCACGGTCCTGTGAGCCGGATGCGGTGCGCACGGATGGACGGTCCGCGTGGCTTGCCGGCCGGACACCGGGGCCGACCCGGCGTCCGGCCGGGAATCTCAGGCGCGGGCGGACGCGGCGGCCACGATCCAGTTCCTGAACTCGACGGCGTAGTGCCGCAGGTGGTGGTCCAGGACCTCGTCCGGGCACGTGACGGGGAAGTAGACCGTCAGGTTCGCGGTGAAGCCGTCGGCGGTGTCACCGAACTGGATCAGCGCCCGCCCGACGACGGTGCCGTCAGCCAGGAAGAGGTTCGAGGACATCTTGCGGGGAAACTCCGACTCCGGGAGGAGTTCGTCCGCGTCCGCAGCCCAGGCCAGAGCGTCCGTTCCCCAGCCGCCCATGTAGAAGTCGGCGACGTGGGGGCCGATGTTCTCCACCACGCGCGCTCCGATGGAGTCGGTGCCCATCACGTAGTGCTCGGGGTGCGCCGCGAGGAGTGCGCTCTCGTCACCTGCGAACGCCTTGTCCATCCAGGCAAGGAAGGCGCCCGAGGTGAGGCCCTTCGTCGCGAGCACGGTGGTGCCTGCCTTGAAGCTGCCGTCGGAGGTGCGGGCGCTCTCGCGAAGGAAGGCGTTGCCTTCCTCGATGTCCGCGGCCAGGAGGTCGAGGAGGCCCTGGCGGCCCAGCAGCGTCCGGAAGCGGTCCAGGGCGCGGCGGGCGTAGAAGAGCTCGAAGTCGTCGATGCTCCCGGCGCCGGTGGGTCCGGCCTCAAGCGTCACGGAGACGGGCGGGAGCGTCTGGTTGTCGGTCATGATCGAACCTCCGATAGGATGTGAATGTGAATTCACGTTCGCATAATGAGAGTACGCCGAGGAGCGCACCGGTTGTCAAAGGGACCTGTTGAGAGCGCCGCCGATACCATGCGGGACATGACCGAAGAGCCGGAGCGCCCAGCGTCCTACCGGGAGCCCAGGCAGGCCCGCAGCGCCGCGACCCTGGCCCGTGTCCTGCTGGCGGCAGAGGAGATCGCCTGCACCTCCGGCCTGGAGGAGATGACGATCGCGGGTGTCGCGGAACGCGCCGGGGTCTCCGTCGGCACGATCTACCGCCGCTTCGAGGACAAAGAGCAGCTGATCACCGCCTTGTCCGAGCGGATGCTGGAACGCCGCGAGGAGTACGTGGCCGAGCAACTGCGTGCGGCCGAGCCGTCGCTCTCCGGCGTCATGGACGCCTATGCGCACGCCCTGCTGCAGTCCTTCGCCGACAGCAGCAGTCTCTTCCCCGAGCTGCTGCGCACGCGGGGGACCAGGTCACTGGACCGCGGGGCCCGCACCATCACCGAACTCCACCGTCTCCTGCTCGAAGCAGCAGCCCCGTACACCGATCAGATCCGCCGCTCCCAACCGCAGACGGCACTCGACACCGCGGCCCGCGCCATCCTGGGCGCCTGCTTCCACAACTCCGTGCGCCCCGATGCCGCCACCGGCGAAGTGGCCAGGCGTCGGTACGCAGACGAGCTCAGCGACATGGCAATCGCCTACCTTTTCACTCCCGACCGGCGCCGCAGCGCCGACACCTGAGCCGAACGAGTTGCCGCACGGCTCGCACGTCACGGACGCCGCCTACTCCTCCGCGTCGTCGAGTCCTGGGAGCTCCAGGTCGCGCAGGGCCCTCAGAGCTCCGTCGGCAGGGGTGGACGCGCTCCATCGGGTGTGTCGAGCGCATCGACTCCTCGGAGTCGATGCGCTCGACGACGCCACGGAAATCGGGCGTGCCCAGGTGGACGGTGGTGTCCCGGGCCGCGAGGTCGCGCATGGCGGTGAGCTTCTGCTCGGCGGCGGCGAGGCGCTTGCCTCGATCGCGGCGACCTCGCCGAGCCGGCCCTGTTCCTTGGCCTCCTGACGGCGGTCGGGCAGGTTCGCGTGGATCTCCTCCGGCCTGGGCATCTGCTCGGGATCGGGCTGCAGGACGGAGCATCGGATGCAGGCTTCTCTGAACCAGCAGTCGCTACTCGGGGTCGCAGGGTAAACCGCTGCAGCCGGGTGCTCGCCGGGCGAAGATGCAGCCATGCGCTGTGCCGGCACCGACCCCGAGCTGATGGGCCTGATCCGACGATTCGTCACGCCGGGACGGCGGTACCTTCGCTTGGGTGGAAGCTCGCTGCGGTTGAGCGGGCCTGAACGTGAGCTGTTCGTGAGGGAGTTGGTCCAGGACGCCCGGGAGATCACTCCCGCTGAGCTCGGCATCCTCTTCGAAGGTGGGTGGCGAGAGCGTAAGACTGCCTCCTGGCTGGTTGTTGCAGCCGGCAGGACCGAGTTCCGCGGCCGCATCGGCGAACTCCTGCTGGCCAGCGGGGGCCCTATGCCGGTGCGGCCTACTGCGTCACGCTTGCCACGTTCGGAGACAGTGCGGACGCCGATCTGGTCTGCAGATACCTTGATCACTACTTGCTTCGACCAGACCTCGGCTACGACCAAGGCCTTGCTCTTGGCGCGCTGCTTCACCTCGATGCCGCCCTGGGGACCGAGCGCGCATCCCGATACCTTGCCGCCGGTGGCCTGTGGCAGCAGTGGACTGATGTCACGCCGGGCCTGGTGCGGGAACCGCAGGAGTACCGGCAGTTCGTGGACCAGCTCTGTTCCTTCGCCGGCGAGTGCGCTGAACTCTTCGCCAGACCGGAAACCAGACGCTGATCCCCGACCTGACCGCTGGACGCGGACTGCTGAGGGCCCGTCGGTAGGGTCTGGGCCATGACAGGGAACCGCGGGCGCCGGCCAAAGATCGACCAGGATGACCAGGATGGTGGCATCGAGGACGTGACGCTCCTCATCCTGGAATGGCTGGGTGAGCAGGGCGTGAATGCCCTGATCAGGGTGGACGCCGAGAGGGTGGCTGACGACGCGCCGGCGTGGACGTTCGCCGCCGGTGGAGGTCCCTTGGAGCAGGGCATACGTGCTGATGGGAGGACCGTGCGGCAATGCATGTCCGCCGCCCTGTCCCAGCTGCGTGAGGTCGGGCTGCCGGTTCCGTTTTGATCTTCGTCTTCGCTCGCCTCCGAACCGCTGGAGCGCGGAGACCTGGAGGACGGCGATCCAGAGCCGGACGACGCCATGACGGTCCTGAGCGTGGTCGCCGACGCGGCACGGGCGACCGTCATGGAGCCTCCTGTGGCAGGTCTGGCAGGTCTGGCAGGTCTGGCAGGTCTGGCCGGTCTGCCGGGAACACAGGACCGGAATGCATCCCCGTCCTGCCGGCACCTCTGCCGACTGGTACCCGGGTGCGACGGACGAGGCCGGCCCGCCGCTGTGGTGGTGCCGGGGCGGCCGGTCCGGCGCGTGCCACGGCGTATGTCCGGTCGACGAGCCGGCTGCCACCTTGCCGTGACAGCAGCATCGTGCGCGCTGCGGCGCAGCGAGCGCGGAGTGCGCCGTCACCGATCGCCGGACGGGCGCATCGGACTTCACGTCCCCCGGCCGTCCGTGGGCAAGTCCACCAATGAGGGCATAGGGAGTGCGAAGGGGGCGGTGCCCTTCTAGCGTGGAGGGCGGGCGCCGCGCCGCGCGTCCCGGGGATCCGGTCTCCGAGGACGGCCGCGGTATCCGCGCGGGTCAATCGGCCCCGCCCCGGCTCCGACTGTCGTACGAGCGATTCCGTGGTTGCCCGATGCCTGCCCCGCACTTCGCCTGCGCTGGAGATGCACATCATGCTTTCGAACACGTCCCGACCCGTCATCACGGCCACGTTGCCCGTCGTCGGGGAGCACATCGGTGAGATCGCCCGGCGCTTCTACCGTCACATGTTCGCCAACCATCCCGAGCTCCTGGACGGGGTCTTCAACCGCGGGAACCAGGCACACGGAGAACAGCAGCAGGCGCTCGCCGGATCCGTGGCGGCGTTCGCCGGCGGCCTGGTGAGCACCCCGCAGCGGACCCCCGAACACCTGCTGAAGCGCATCGCGCACAAACACGCGTCTCTCGGGATCCGTCCGGACCAGTATCAGACCGTCCACGACAACCTGATGTGGGCGATCGTCGACGTACTGGGCGACGCGGTCACCCCGGAGGTCGCCGCGGCCTGGGACGAGGTCTACTGGCTGATGGCGAACGCCCTGATCAACCAGGAACGCGGCCTCTACAGCGCGCGGGGGGTCACACCCGAGACGGTGTGGCGCAAATGGGAGGTCGAGAAGAAGATCAAGGAGACCCCGGACGTCGTGACCTTCGTGGTCAAGCGGGTCGACGACCGCCTCGTGACGACCTCGCTCCCCGGCCAGTACGTCACGGTGCTGATCGACATGCCCGACGGCGTGCGCCAGCCGCGCCAGTACAGCCTGACCCGGGTCGACGACGGTGAACACCGCCAGTTCTCGGTCAAGCGGGTACGCGGCAACGGCGAGCCCGAGGGAGAGGTGTCCGCTCTCCTGCACGACACGGTCGACGTGGGTGACGTCCTCACCCTGTCGCTGCCCTATGGCGATGTCGTGCTCGACGACTCGGGACGGCCGGTGGTGTTCGCCACGGCGGGCATCGGGATCACCCCCATGGCCGGGATGCTCTCCCACCTCGTCGAGGCCGAGTCCCGGCTGCCGATCACCGTGCTGCACGCCGACCTCGACGAGGCGTCGTTCGCGCTGCGTCGCCAGGTGGTCAGCGACGTACTCGAACTGCGGAACGCCGAGATGTACCTCTGGTACGAGAAGGGCGCGCAGACCAACGAGCCGGTGAAGGGCGTCTTCGACGGGCTCATGGACCTCTCCCACGTCGATCTGCCGGACGACGCGGTGTACTACATGTGCGGGCCGCTGGCGTTCATGCAACCGCTGCGGAGCGCGCTCCTCGGACGGGGCGTCGCACCGCAGGACATCCAGTACGAGGTGTTCGGCCCGGACCTCTGGCAGGCGGACCTCGACTGACGAGCCCGCCACGCCGTCACCACCACGAAGGCTGAACGGCCTTGA
Source organism: Streptomyces sp. NBC_00386 (assembly GCF_036063235.1). Taxonomy (NCBI): domain Bacteria; kingdom Bacillati; phylum Actinomycetota; class Actinomycetes; order Kitasatosporales; family Streptomycetaceae; genus Streptomyces; species Streptomyces sp. NBC_00386. Next base: position 813,098 of record NZ_CP107950.1, on the reverse strand, counting down.
ACGGCACGGGTGTTAGCTTCTTGCCCGTGACGGAACACCAGACGGAACGCCAGGACGAGACCAGGACGGCCTACGACGGGATCGTCGAGCTCTATGCGTCGTTGTTCGCCGATCGGCTGGAGACACGGCCGTTCACGCGGGCCATGCTCGGCACCTTCGCCGAGCTGGTGCGCGAGACGGGGAACCTGCGGGCAGCCGATGTCGGGTGCGGTCCCGGCCATCTGACGGCCATGCTGCACGACTTGGGTCTGGACGCCTTCGGGCTCGACCTGTCCCCGGCCATGGTCGACCACGCCCGGAAGTCCCATCCCGCCCTGCGGTTCGACCAGGCGCGCATGGAGGCTCTGCCCGTCGAGGACCGTGCGCTCGGCGGGGTGTTGGCCCACTACTCGATGATCCATACCCCGCCTGAGGAATTGCCCGCGCTGCTGGCCGAGCAGGTACGGGTCCTGGCGCCAGGGGGCCTGCTCATGGTCTCGTTCTTCGCGACCGAGGGGACCGAGCCGGTCCGCTTCGATCACAAAGTAACGCCCGCCTACAGCTGGCCGGTTGACCGGTTCGCCGAGCTGCTGGTCGGGGCCGGGCTCGTCACGGTCGCCCAGCTTCTCCACGACCCGGCCTCCGAACGTGGCTTCCTCGACGCTCACTTGATGGCCCGCCTCCCCTAGAGCGATCCATGGCGACGCCCGACTCCTCCCGCGCGAAGTCCCGCCCGTCCGACCGTCTGTGAGTTACCTCACCCGCCATGGCCGTCGGCCGTATGTGAAGTGCCTGGTCAGCAGACCATAACTCCCCTCGAGTGAAGGCCTGTTGGCCGGATGCGTCAGTTATCTGTCATTGCAGTCAGTCGGAGATCCGATACAGGCTGTGACCGTGTCAGAGCGACGTGTTGTTGTGGTGGTGTACGCGGGTGCCATGGCGCTGGACATCACCGGACCGATTGAAGTGTTCGACATCGCCAACAGGCTCCTCGATCCGGGGGCCGTCCCCTATCGGATCGAGCTGGTCTCCGCCGACGCGCCACTGGTGCGCACGAGTTCAGGGGTGAGCGTGGGGGCCCAGCCGCTGGAGGCGGGACAAGGACCCGTCGACACGCTCCTCGTGCCAGGGGGGTGGAGTGTCGGCGAGGTGCTTCGGGATCAGGTGCTGGTCTCGTGGATCGGTGCCGCGGCGGCCCGGTCGCGCAGGGTCGCCTCCGTATGTGGCGGATCCTTTCTGCTGGCCGAGGCGGGCCTGTTGGACGGCAGACGCGCCACCACGCACTGGGCGTACAGCGAGACGATGGCCCGACGCTACCCGGCGGTGACCGTGGACGCCGAGCCGATCTTCGTCTGGGACGGCCCTTTCGTCACCTCGGCGGGCGTGTCGACCGGGATCGACATGGCGCTGGCCCTGGTGGAGGCCGATCACGGAGCGGCACTCGCCTTGGAGACGGCACGGTTTCTGGTGCTCTTCCTCAAGCGGCACGGAGGCCAGTCCCAGTTCAGCGCGATGCTGGACGCCCAGTTGGCCGACCATCCGCCGATCCGGACGGCGCAGGAGTGGATTCTGGAGAACCTCCACAACCCGTTACCCGTGGCCGAGATGGCCGAGAGGGCCAACATGAGCCCGCGCAACTTCGCCCGGGTCTTCCGCCGCGAGGTGGGCACGACTCCCGGCCAGTACGTCCAGCGCACACGGATAGCCCGCGCCCGCGAGCTGCTGGAGACGACCGATCTGCCGATCGGTCAGATAGCCGGCCGCTGTGGATTCGGCGCCCCCGAGACCTTCTTCCGCTCCTTCGGGCGAACCCTGGGACTCACCCCGAAGGAGTACCGGCACCGCTTCCAGGTCATCACGCCGTCCGGCCTCGTCGACCGGCGCCACGAGAGGGACGGGAGCCCCGTATGACCACCGCGGCGGACGGACCCGAAGCCGGGACGGTACGGATGGCCGACTACCTGGCCGCCGAACTCGCCAGGGCCGGAGTCACCCACATGTTCGGTGTCGGCGGTGCGAACATCGAGGACCTGTACGACGCCGTGCACCGCGGCGGAACCGTCCGCGGTGTGGTCGCCAAGCACGAGTTCTCGGCCGTCACCATGGCCGATGGATACGCCCGAACCACCCGGCGTCTCGGGGTTGTCGCCGCCACCTCGGGCGGTGGCGCGATGAACCTCGTACCGGGCCTCGCGGAGGCGTACGCCTCCCGGGTGCCGCTGCTCGCCCTGGTGGGCCAGCCGCCGACGGCCCAGGAGGGCCAAGGCGCGTTCCAGGACACCAGCGGCAAGGGGGACTCCTTCGACGCGGGCGAGGTCTTCACCCCGATCTCCCGGTTCTGTGCCCGGGTCCAGGACGCGGACTCGCTCGTCGAGCTGTTGCCGCGGGCGATGGCGGCGGCGCGGACCGAGCCGTGCGGTCCGGCGGTGCTGCTGCTGCCCAAGGACGTGCAACAGGCCCGGATCCGTCTGCCCGACGGCCATGGTCCGGCGCCGACAGGGGCCATACCGGCAGGGGGCACGACGACACCGGCCGGGCTTCCAGAGCGCGCGCCCTCACCGAGCGACGCAGGCATACCGGCCCCGACCGCCCTGCCTGTCCCGACCGCCCTGCCCGTACCGTCGACGCGGACGGCACCGGTGGCACAGCTCGACAAGGCCGCTCTGGCCGAGGTGTCGGACATCCTTCGCGGCGCGGACACCGTTCTGGTCATCGCCGGTGAGGGCGTCGCCGCGGCGGACGCACGTGCGGAACTGTCCCGGCTGGCCCGGAACCTCGGGGCGTGGGTCGCGGTCACCCCGGACGCCAAGGACGTCTTCGACAACCGTGATCCACGGTTCGCGGGGGTGGCCGGGGTGATGGGCCATGCCAACGTCGAACACTGTCTGTGGCGGGCCGACGTGTGCCTGCTGGTCGGCACCCGGCTGCCGCTCCTGGCGCGCGGCGGGCTGGAGCGGGCGCTGGCCGACACCGACGTCGTATGCCTGGACTCCGAGAAGCCGTTCGTGGCGGGTACGGCGCTGGTCGGGGACCTGCGGGAGGCGCTGCGCGCCGTGACCGGGCGGATCGCGTCAGGCCCGCGTGCCTGCCCCCGGCACCCCGGTCCGGTCCCCACCCCCGTGGCGGGCCCGGAGGCTCCGGCCGGTCCCGGGCGGATCGTCCCGTACTCCCAGGCCCTCGCCGCGGTGGAGGCGGCGCTGCCCGAGGACGCGCACGTCTTCGTGGACGCCGGCAACACCGGTGCCAGCGCGGTTCACCTCCTCCCGGCTCCGCGCCACGGCCGTTTCGTGGTGGCGCTCGGCATGGGAGGCATGGGCTACACCTTCGGCGCGGGCATCGGCGCCGCGCTCGCCACCGGGCGACGCACCTACGTCCTCGCCGGCGACGGGGCCTTCTTCATGCACGGGGCGGAAGTGCACACCGCCGTGGAGCACTCCGCGCCCGTCACCTTCGTCGTCTTCAACAACAACGCCCACGCCATGTGCGCGCTGCGCGAGGAGTTCCTCCAGGGCGGCGTCCGCGACGACGACGTGTTCGGCCGGACCGACATCGCCGCCGGGGTGGCCGCCGCGTTCCCGTCCCTCGACGTCACCGGTGCCCAGAGCGCGGCGCACCTGCGCGAGGCGCTGCTGCGCGGAAACACGGGCGCCGGCCCCGCCTTCGTGGCACTGGACTGCGACCCGAAGGAGATCCCTCCGTTCCTGCCTTTCCAGCCCTTCGCCGAAGCCACCGGCGATGCCGACCGTGCCGAACACACCGACAACAAGGAGAATGCAGATGAGCGACGAGTCGTCCGCGCCGGCTGACATCCCGGGCCTGATGCGGATCGAGAACCCGGGCAAGGACGAACTGACCGCCCACTGCGTGGAGTTGACCCACTCCGTCTACCCCCACCATCAGGTCTACGGGCAGTACTGCACCATCCACGAGTACGTCGACTGCCCGCCGGAACTGACCTACGACTACCTCCGCCAGGGCCATCACCTGGAGGAGTGGACCTGCAGCCTGCGGGACTTCGAACCCTCCGGCACGCCCGGACTGTGGGTCGGCCGCGACCGGCTGGAGGACGACACCAGGATCTACTGCAACGTGGTCGCCAACCCCGAGGCCATGACCGTGGACTACCACTGTTCCTGGGACCAGGGCGACAAGCTGTGGATGATCTACCTGATGCGTGTCGTACCGGCCCCACTCGTGCTCGACAAGCCGGGATCGGTGGTCACCTGGACCAACTGCCGTCATCCCTACTACGACACGAACCCGCACCCCGGCCTCGCTCCCCGCGCCGACCGGCCCTGGGTGGGCGACTACTGGGACCTGTTCTACGCGGGGCACACCGTGGAGATGAACAACCTCAAGGCGATCCTGGAACACCGCCACCGCAACGGTCAGCCGGTCAGCGTGGACCCCGCGAGGGCGGTGGCCCGGTGACCACGGTCAGCCTCACCGACGTGGCGAGCTACCTTCCGGGCGATCCGGTCCCGGCGCGGTACTACACCGAGTACCCGGGAGCGGAGGACAAGCTCCGCGGCCACCCCATGTTCAAGGTCCCGCGGTCACGGCACCACGTAGCCGCGGACGAGACCAACACGGACATGATCGAACGCGCCGTACAGCCCCTGATCGAACGGCACGGCAGGGACGAGATCCGGGGCGTCGACGTACTGCTGGTGCACAGTCAGCTGCCGGATCTGCCGTTCGTCGGCGCGGGCACCGAAGTGGCGCGCCGACTGGGCCTGAACCCGGAGTGGCTCGTCGACGTGGCCAACGCGGGCTGCGCCTCCTTCGTGTACATGTTGAAGCTGGCCCGGCAGATCCTCACCACCACCGACGCTCGGACCGCGCTGATCTGCAACGCGCAGAGCGCCGCCGGCCAGTGCTTCACCCAGTCCGAGGTACGCCGGCTCGCGCAGGCCGCGATCCCGGGCGACGGCTGCGGAGTGGGATGGGTGACGACGTCGGCCGGCGCCCCGGTCCTCGACGTGGAGACCCGGCACATCGGCGATCACGCCGGCGACATGACCTTGGCTCTCGACGACGGTCGCAAGTACTGGGAACCGGGGGAGTCCCAGCTGCGGATCGGGTTCACCGACGCGAGCGTCGCCAAGGTTCTCGCACGCGGCAACCGTCTGGTCCCGGAGGTGGTCACGGACCTGTGCCGACGGCTTCGGGTTGCGACCGCGGACATCGACGTCCTCGTCACCAATCAGCCGAACCGAACCTTCCTGCGCAACTGGACGGAGGCGCTGCAACTGCCCGCCGAACGGCATCTGAACACCTTCGACCAGTACGGAAACCTCTTCGGAGCGGCCATCCCGGTCACCCTGGACCACGCGATCACCTCGGGTCGGGTGAACGACGGTGACCTCGTGGTGCTGGGCGGGTTCGCCCACGCAGGCGACTTCGCGGGAGCCGCCGCCGTGCGCTGGTCCGGCGGGCGAGGCTGACTCCGCGGCCGGTGACCGCGGTGCCTCGAAGCGGCGGCGGACATCTGCCCGTCGTACGAGGTGATCAGCCGCCGATGACGCCGTCAGCGTGACGTTCGGCCGCGAACGCAACCGAAGGGGCCCTCACGGAGCTCTGGACAAGTGATTCACAACACATCGGTGAGGAGACAGAGATGACCCCCTGGAGCAGTGAGAGCCTCGGTTCCTGCGCGTTCGCCGACCCCTATGCCGTACACCCCCGTGAGACCACCGTGCCGGCTCAGGCACAGCCCCTCGACGACGGCGACTTCCTCCTGCCGCCCCCCAACCCCGCCCGCCGCCTCGGCTTCACCATCGACCCGCAGGATGAGCGGCGCCTGGCCCTGCACGCGACCCTCACCGCCGCCGGCATTCCCCCGATGCCCGAGGACCGTGCGGTCATCGACCAGATCAGCGCGCTTCCGGCGGACGTCAACGAGGTGCTTCAGCGCTGGCTGCACCACACCCTGTGACACCGGTCAGGGCGGCGTCGTGGTCCCGGGCGTGTACTTCCCGGAGGAGAGGCGGTCGGAGATCATGAAGCATGGGCCTCGACGACTGGTACTTCACCGAAGACATCGACGACTTCCTCGCCCGGGCGGGAGGCTTCCTGTGCTCGCGCCCCGTCATGCACAACACGCCCCTGACGACGCTCGCGAAAATGCGGGCACAGGGCGCGGGCACACACGGCGGCGAAGCCCCCGTCTTCGGCCGGCTGGAGTCAGGGGGCGAGGTCCGGGCCATCCTGTACCGCACCGCGCGCGGCCGCCTGACCGTCACGACGCTCGCCCCCGAGCAGGCCGACACCCTCGTGCCCCGGCTGACCGGACTCGGGCACCGCGTTTCGGGCGTCACCGCGGACCAGGACACCGCCACCGCTCTCGCGGAGGCGTGGTGGCGGCACAGGGGTGGTGCGGCGCCGGTACGCGACTGGTGGGGTCGTCTGCATCGGCTCGGCACGCTCACCCCGCCGGAGCCGGTCCCGGCGGGCCGGGGCCGACCGGTGGGCGAGCGGGAGCACGAGCATGTGATGCGCTGGTGCCGTGAGTTCGCCGCGGACGTCGGGGAAGCCGTCTCCATAACCGCCGAGTCCTGGGCCGGCACACGCTTCGCGGAGAAGCGCTACACCTTCTGGGAGGCCCCGGACGGCACGCCCGTCTCCATGGCGGGCGCGAACCCGCTGGTCGGCGGCCAGGTCCGGGTGGACCCCGTCTACACCCCGGCCGGCCTCCGGGGACGCGGCTACGCGGGCGCCGTGACGGTCGAGGTGAGCAGGGCCGCGCTGGCCGCGGGCGCGAAGGAGGTAGTGCTGTTCACCAACCCGGCCAACGCGACCAGCAACGCCCTCTACCGACGCATCGGGTACGTCCCGGTCACCGACTTCGTCGGTTACGCCTTCTCTGGCTGACGGCTGACGGCTGACGGCTGACGGCTGCCCGGCCGGACGGGCTTCCGCCTGTCCCGGTTATCCTGGCTCGTTCCGAACAAGCCAGGAGGTCCAGCACATGAGCAGCATCATGCCGTCGTTTCCCGAGCGGATCGAGCTCTCGGGGGAGGGGCTCGTCCTTCGTGACTGGACGGAGACGGACCTGACGGCGATGCCGGAGCTGTTCGATCACCCCGACATCGCCTACTGGACACCGCTCGTCTCCCCCTTCGACGCGGCCGCCGCCCGCGCGCGACTGGACCGGGACCGTCAGTTCCGCGCGGAGGGCACGGTCATTCTGCTCGCGATCACCGTCGACGGCGGAGCACCGCTCGGCGAGGTGATGCTGCGGCGCGCGCCCGAGGGCACGGAGATCGGCTACGCGGTCGGCCCCGCGCACCGCGGTCAGGGGCTGGCGGTGCGGGCGGTACGGGTGATGGCCGCGTACGCCTTCGAGCAGATGGGCGCCGAGCAGGTGATCCTGGAACTCGAGGCCGAGAACGCGGCCAGCGTCGCCGTGGCCACCAAGGCGGGCTTCACGCTGCTCGACGTACCGCTGATCACAGGTGAGGAGAAGGGGCGGCCCTTCACCCTGCAGACGTGGGGTCTGAACCGCCCTTGACCGGCAGGCCTCCCCATCGAGTGGTCGGTCGCCGACGGGAGGCGACTGCTCGGTCCCAGGGCGACTCCGGAGCGTACGGGCTGTGTCGAGGGCTGCATTCCAGGGTCTGCCCTAGCCGCTTGTCCGGGCGGTGGACCCGGAGACCTCACGACGTCCGTACCTCCAGTTCACGCAGTTCGGCCGTGGCCTCCGCCTGCCGTGGGCTGTTGAGCTTGCGAAGTCCCTCGTGGGCGGCGAGCAGGGTTCGGCGAGCCTCGTCGTACCGGGCCAGGTGGCGAAGCACGATGCCGAGGTCGAGGCGGGTGGGTTCGGCCCAGCCGGCCATGCTCGTGGTCTCGAAGATGTCCAGCGCCTGCCGGAGCGGTCGTTCGGCCTCCGGCCAGCGTCCCAGCGCCGCGAGGTCGTTGCCGATCTGCTGCCGGATCGCGGCGAGGTACACGGTGATCAGCTCGGTCGGCCGTCCGGGCACCTCCGCCAGGCAGATCGCCTCGCTGCGCAGGTGGATGGCCAGGGCCTCCTCGACGCTGCCCGACTGACGTAGATAACTGCCCAGTGTGTTCAGGACGGTGAGTTCGGCGAGGCGGCCCTGCACGGAGGTCTGGTCGGCAAGGCAGACGGCGGCCTCGCGCAGCCGGGCTATGGACTCCTCGGTCCGGCCGGTGCGCTGCAGCGCCGATGCCCCGTAGCCCAGCGCCCAGCCCATCTGGAGCCGGTCCCCGATCTCACGGGCCGCCTCCAGGGCGGCGTCCGCGGTGACGAGTGCGGCACCGGGGTCGTGGACGCAGACGTTGTACGACCAGGCCAGGAAGTTCAGCTGGACGGCCTCGTCCTGCCTGCTGCCCAGCGCGCGGGCCGCCTCGACCCCGTGCTGGAACAGCTCCACCCACAGCTCCCAGTGCTGGTTGAACTCGGAGAACCAGTGCATGGCCCTGGCCGTGTCGATCACTTGCCGGTGGTGCCCCGTGGCCTGCGCGTGCCGGACGGCCGCGAGCCATTGGGCCCGCTCGGTCTCCAGCCAGGCGCGGGCCTGGTCACGGTCGGCGGGTGCGCCGACGGGGTCGGGATCGCCGTGAGGTGAGTCTTCGTGGGGTTCGGCGTCGAAGCGCAGCGCGGCTGCCGTGGCCCGGCGCAGCATCCACTGTGCCGTCCGGTCCAGTGCGGCTCGGGACACCTCGGTGCCGTCCTCGGTGGCCAGTTGCTCGGTGGCGAAGAGCTTCAGAAGGTCGTGGAAGCGGTAACGCTCGGCGGAGGCGTCGGACTGCAGCAGCCCGGCATCCGTCAGTTCTTCGGCGCACCGGGCCGCCTCGTCGACCGGCAGGTCGGCGAGGAGAGCGGCGCTCTCGGGGCTGAAGTCGCCTCCGGCGGCCAGGGAGGCCCGGCGCAGTACGGTTCTGGCGGCCGGGGCCAACTGCCGGTAGGACAAGGCGAAAGCGGCTCGTACCTGAAGGTCGCCGACCTGGAGTGTGTCCAGGCGACGGCCTTCCTGGGCCAGTTGGGCGGCCAGCTTGCCGATGCGCTCGTGGGGCCGGCCGGCGAGGCGTTGTCCGGCGATCCGTACGGCCAGGGGCAGGAGTCCGCACAGGTCCGCGAGGTTGCGGGCGGCCTGGGCCTCCCGCCGTATCCGCTCGGGGCCGATGATGCGGCTCAGCAGCTCGACCGCCTCCTCCCGGCGGAACAGGGCGAGGTCGCTGCGGTGGGCCGATTCGAGACCGGCCAGGGCGTGACGGCTGGTGATGATCGTCAGGCAGCGCCCGGCGCCGGGGAGCAAGGGACGGACCTGGTCCTCGCCCGCCGCGTTGTCCAGTACCAGCAGCAGTCGCCGGTCGCGGAGCACGGACCGCAGGAGCCCTGACCGGTCGTCGGTCGCGGCCGGGATCGCGTGCTCGGCCACGCCGACGGCCCGGAGCAGGGACGCGAGAGCGTCGCGCGCGGAGGTGGGCTCCGGGTCCATGCCGTGCAGGTCGAGGACCACCTGTCCGTCCGGGAAGTGCGGCGCGAGAGCGTACGCGGCGTGTACCGCGAAGGCGGTCTTGCCGAGGCCGGGCTGTCCCGACACCACGCTGACCGCGGAACGGCCGGCGTCGGTGCGCTCGGCCAAGGCGAGCAACCGGGCCAGGGCCGGACCACGCGAGACGAAGTCGCCGACGTCACGCGGCAGGGCCAGCGGGCTGTGGGCTCGTGGTCCGGCGGCCGGTCGCGGGCGCGTCCGTCCTCGGCCGGCGGCCCGCTCCAGCTCCGCGGCGGTGTCGTCGTCCAGGCCCAGCCCGGCGGCCAGGGCTTGAACGGTGCGCCGCTGCGGTCCTCGGGACCGACCGCGTTCCAGATCCGCCAGCGCGCGGACGCTCACCCCGGTGGCGTGGGACAGCCGTTCCTGGCTGAGCCCGGCGCGTGTGCGCAGGGTCAGCAGCAGCCGCCCGAACTCGCCCGTGGCCGGTACGGCATTGCCCATGTCGAATCTCCCCGTTCAGCGCTGTCCGGCCTCGAACTCCCCCCTCCCGGCAGAAGTATGACGGGCCGCAATCCTGCCGGAAGTACTGCCTGGTGCCGCTCGGAGCCCGACTGATCAACTTGACCCGTTCGCACGAGGGGGCCGGACCTGCGGATTCCCGGCCCGGTCCGGGCACGGGGTTCGTGGCAGCGCTGAGCCCGGCGGGTCGAGCACCGAAACGATGTGATGTGGATCATGCCGTCGGTGCTCCTTCAAGGAGCGGAATCCGTGGAGCGCGTCGACCACCTCGTCCGCCGACTGGAGGGCGTGCGGCTCTACGACCACCCCGCCGGTTCTCGGGCCGCCATGTCGTCCCCGCGACCGGGCGCCCGCCACCCACGTGCGACGACCATTCGCCTTCAACCCGAACTTCTGGGGGAGACTTGCGCTTAACCGTGAAGAGAACACGCGCCTTCACCGTCACAGTGGCCACGTCGGTGGCCCTCGTGGCAGGCATGACCGGCCCCACGACAGCGATCACCGCGAACACGGCGACCACACCGAACACCACGCGCTTCGACGGCGACCAGCGGATCCGGCTCATCACGGGCGACCGTGTGGTGGTCGGCGCCAAGGGCCAGGTGGTGGGCTTCGAGGCCGCCAAGGGCCGTGAGCGGATACCCGTACAGGTGCAGCGCATCAAGGATCACACGCTGGTGGTGCCCAGCGACGCGCAGCGTCTGATCGCCACGGGGAAGCTGGACCAGCGGCTCTTCGACGTCGCCGAACTCACCGACCCGCAGCTGCGCAAGAGCCAGGGCGACGGGCTCAAGCTGATCGTGCAGTACGACGGGGGCGCCGACGCCGCACGGGCCGAGGTGCGTTCGGCCGGTGACACCCGGCTGCGGCGTACGTTCCCCGCCCTCGACGCCGACGCCATCCGTACGCCGCAGGACGACGTGACCAAGGTGTGGGAGGCGCTGACGGACCAGCGGAAGAGCGGCCTGCGCGCCACCTCCTCCGGCATCAAAAAGGTCTGGCTGGACGGGGTGCGCAGGGCAAGCCTGGACCGCGGCGTCGAGCAGATCGGCGCCGACAAGGCGTGGGAGGCCGGGTACGACGGCACCGGCGTCAAGATCGCCGTCCTCGACACCGGCGTCGACAAGACCCACGACGACCTGAAGACCCAGGTCGTCGGCGAGAAGAACTTCTCCGGCTCGCCCGACACCGTGGACCACGTCGGGCACGGCACGCACGTCGCCTCGATCGCCGCCGGAACCGGCGCCAAGTCGGGCGGTACGTACAAGGGCGTCGCACCGGGTGCCGAGGTGATCAGCGGCAAGGTGCTGAACGACGAGGGATACGGGGACGACTCCGCCATCATCGCGGGCATGGAGTGGGCCGCGGACGAGGGCGCGGACGTGGTCAACCTCAGCCTGGGCGGCCCGGACTCCCCGGGCGTCGACCCGCTGGAGGCGGAGGTCGACAAGCTGTCCGCCGAGAAGGGGATCCTGTTCGCCATCGCGGCGGGCAACGACGGCGAGTACGGCGCATCGACGGTGGGCTCGCCGGGCAGCGCGGACGCCGCGCTGACCGTCGGCGCCGTCGACAAGGACGACAAGCTGGCGTCCTTCTCCAGCACCGGGCCGCGCGTCGGTGACGGCGCCGTGAAGCCGGACGTGACCGCCCCCGGCGTCGCCGTCACCGCGGCCGCCGCCTCCGGCAGCCAGTTCGACACCGACCCCGGTATCCCGCACCCGGCCCCCGGCTACCTGCGGCTCGACGGCACCTCCATGGCCACCCCGCACGTCGCGGGCGCTGCGGCGATCCTCAAGCAGCAGCACCCGACCTGGAAGGCGGCCGAGCTCAAGGGCGCGCTGATCGCGTCCGCCAAGGGCGGCGACTACACCGTCTTCCAGCAGGGCTCGGGCCGCGTCCAGGTCGACAAGGCACTGGCCCAGAGCGTGATCGCCGATCCGGTCTCGTCGACCTTCGGCGTCGCACAGTGGCCGCACACCGACGACCAGCCCCTCACCAGGAAGATCGGCTACCGCAACCTCGGGAGCAGCGACGTCACCCTCGATCTGTCGGTGTCCGCGCTGGACCCGGCGGGAAAGCCGGCCCCGGCCGGTTTCTTCGCACTCGGCACCACCCGGGTGACCGTGCCCGCCGGCGGCAGGACCGACGTCGACCTGACCGCCGACACCAGGATCGGTGACGCCGACGGCACCTATTCGGGCTACGTCACCGCCACCGGCGCGGGCCAGTCCGTCCGCACGGCCGTGGCGGCCGTCCGCGAGGCGGAGTCCTACGACGTCACGCTCAGGACCATCGACCGCGACGGCACCGACGCGCGGAACTTCACCAACAACCTGATCGGCGTCGCCGGCCCCGCCAAGGGCTTCCAGGCCCGTATCGGCGACGAGCCGGGCACGCACACGATCCGCGTGCCCAAGGGTTCGTACACGTTCGACACGGCCGTCTACCAGGACCCGTCGGACTTCACCAAGGGCACCGACTGGATCGCTCAGCCGAAGCTGGACATCTCCGGCGACACCACGGTCACCGCCGACGCGCGTACCACCGAGCCGGTGGACATCACCGTGCCCGGCCTCGACACGGTGGACTTCGGGGGGACGTACTACGAGCGCGCGACCGAGATCGGCTCCGTCGGCAGCGGCTGGGTCCTCAGGGGTTTCACCGGGTTCCGCACCGCGCACATGGGTCCGGCCGTCACGGACGGCTCGCTCCTGCAGACCTGGGACGCGCACTTCATCAAGGACGCCACCTCTCAGTACTCGGTGGCCTACGGCGGCGGGACACAGAAGGTCGCGACCGGCTACACCAAGCACGTGAAGGCGGACGAGCTGGCGACGCTCAAGGTCCGCGTCGGTGCCTCCGCCGCCGGGAAGACCGCTCTCGCCTTCCCGTACCCCCGTCTGCCGGGTGCGCCGGAGGGCAACGCGTTCTCGGCGGCGCAGGCGGCGCCGGGCACGCGCACCTTCTACGTATCCACTGCCGACGGCGTCAAGTGGCTGACCAGAGTCAGTCAGTTGGGCGAGCCGGACGAGTGGGGCTACCCGGCCTTCGACGGGGCCTACGAGATGTCCGAGCCGAAGCGCTACGAGGCCGGCAGGACGTACCGCGAGAAGTTCAACACAGGCGTGTTCGGCCCGCTTCTGGGCGAGAACATGGGTGTCTTCCGCACCGCACCCGACCCGGCCACGGGCGAGCAGCAACTCATCGGCTCCCTGCCGCTGTTCGCCGACGGCAAGGGCCACGTGGGAGGCTCGACGTACACCTCGGCCACGTCGGTGCTGTACCGCGACGGCGTCAAGGTCGGCGAGAACGACGACCCGCTGAGCGGCGCGAAGCCCTTCACCGTCGACTCCACAGACGCCGAATACCGGCTGACGACCTCGGTCGAGCGCTCGGCGAAGGTCGCTGCGGCCTCCACCCGCATCGACGCCGGCTTCACGTTCCGCTCCAAGGAGGTCGCGGCCACCACGGCGCTGCCGGTGTCCACGGTCCGCTTCGCGGCCCCCGTCGACCTCGCCTCGCGAGCCCCGGCGGACACGTCGGTCCAGATCCCGGTGACCGTGCAGGGTTCGGCGGCCGGGAAGAACCTCAAGTCGCTCACCGTGTCAGTGAGTTACGACGACGGGACGACCTGGCAGCTCGTGAAGGTCGAGAGCGGCAGGATCTCCGTGAAGAACCCGGCGAAGGACAAGGGCATCTCGTTCCTCGCCGAGGTCACGGACAAACAGGGCAACAAGTCCACGCTGACGATCCACAACGCGTACTACGGCAAGTGATGTCGCCCCGGTGACGAAGTTCGCGTGACGACGACGTGCTGGAAAACGTTCAAGGACGTTTTCCAGCACGCTCGTTCACCGCCCCGGACCCACCGGTCACAGGCCGGTCCAGGGCCGGGAGAACCGGCCGCACGGGGAAGCGGGCCGGCGAGTCGGCACGAACAGGCCGCACCCCGGCGTCCGGCGACTTCGTTCACGCGCCACTAACGGTTGACGGATCGCATGCCTGCCTCGTCGTACCGCTCGCCCGCCGCCTCGGGCAGCTCCGCGTCGATGCGGGCCAGATCCTCCTTGGTCAGTTCGATGGCGACCGCGCCGGCGTTCTGTTCCAAGTAGGTGCGGCGCTTGGTGCCCGGGATCGGTACCAGGTCCTCGCCCTGGGCCAGCACCCAGGCGATCGCCAGCTGGGCCGGGGTCACGCCCTTCTCGGCGGCGATCTCCTTCACCTTTGCCGCCAGCCGCAGGTTCGCCTCCAGGTTGCCGTCCTGGAAACGCGGGTTCTCGCGGCGCCAGTCGTTCGTCTCCAGCTCGTCCGGCGAGGTGAACCGCCCGGCGAGGAAGCCGCGGCCGAGCGGCGAGTACGGCACGAAGCCGATGCCCAGCTCACGGCAGGCGGGCAGCACCTCGGCCTCCACGTCCCGTGACCACAGCGAGTACTCGCTCTGCACCGCGGTGATCGGGTGTACCGCGTGGGCGCGCCGGATGGTCTCCGCGCTCGCCTCGCTCAGGCCGATGTACCGCACCGTGCCCTCGGCCACCAGTTCGCCCAGCGCGCCGACCGTCTCCTCGATGGGTACGTTCGGGTCGACCCGGTGCTGGTAGTACAGGTCGATGTGGTCGGTCCCCAGGCGTTCCAGGGAGCCGTGGACGGAGCTCCGGACGTGCTCGGCCGAGCCGTCCTGCGGGCCGACCGTGCTGATGTCACCCGGTACGGCGTTGTCCATCCGGTAGTTGAACTTCGTCGCGATCACGTACTCCTCGCGATGCCCCCGGATCGCCTCGCCGACGAGCGACTCGTTGGTGAGCGGCCCGTACATCTGCGCGGTGTCGAGAAAGTTCACCCCGAGGTCGAGGGCGCGCCGGATGGTCGCGATGCCCTCCTGCTGATCGGTGGATCCATAGAAGGCGGACATACCCATACAACCAAGGCCGATGGACGATACCTGAAGGTCTCGCAGACTGCGTTTCTGCATGTCGTGTCCCAGCCTTTCCTGCACGCTCGTTCGTCGTTCGAGCGCACGAAGCCGCTCGTCGACCCAGCGGCGGATTCCCGCGCCGGCATCTCGTGAGAGGCGGCCGGCGACACGGGCTGTGTGCGCCGTGATGTCTGCAACGCTACGAGTTCGAGCGCACTCCAGCGCAAGTCGATCGCACCGCGCTGCCCGCCTGGCCGCGCCCGGCTCATGAGGTGCCGTAAACGAATCCGGCCCCTTGGGGCGGCATCACGCCACCCCAAGGGGCCAGGATCTTCGTAGCGGGGACAGGATTTGAACCTGCGACCTCTGGGTTATGAGCCCAGCGAGCTACCGAGCTGCTCCACCCCGCGTCGACAGACTCATCCTATGGCATCGGCGGGGGCCGGAAGTACCACTCCGCTGTGGAGTGACAGCGGGGGCGACCCGGGACCCGGTCGGCCGGGGATATCCGATGGTGCGCGGTCCGGCGGTGAGGACGGTGCCGCTCCGGAGAATGAGATCCGCGTGCAAGAAATCGACTACAGCTTGCAGGATCTGTACTGAAGGCTGGAAAGACGTGTCCGACGTCTTGTCCGGGTGTCCCGTCGCGCCCTAATGTCCCGGTACGCAGCGGCACGGCCCGTTCCCTCCGTGCCGCCGCGCACCGAGCGGTCCTCGGTGTCCTCGGCTCCGAGAGAAACGAGAATCCGATGGCGCGGTACACCACCCACACGGCTGCGGAGCGGGTCGGCAGCCGCGCGCGAAGACCGGTCCGGACGATCGCGGCGGTGACCGCCGCGGCCGCCGGACTCGTGCTCGTGCTCGGCGCCCCGGCTCCGGCGGCCTCCGGGCGCGGAGGCGGCGGCGCCCCGGCGGTGACCCGGGCCGCCCTCGATCCCGCCCTCGTCGCGGGGCGCGGCGCGAGGGTGGACTTCGCCGAACAGGAGGCGGAGAACGCGTCGACGAACGGAACCGTCATCGGTCCCGACCGCACCGCCTACACCCTGCCCTCCGAGGCGTCCGGCCGCTCGGCGGTGCGCCTGAAGCCGGGCCAGTACGTCGAGTTCACGCTGCCGCGCGCCGCCAACGCCCTCACCGTGCGCTACAGCATTCCCGACGCACCCGAGGGCGGCGGCATCACCGCGCCCCTCGACGTCTCGGTGGACGGTGGACACCGCACCACGATGACCCTCACCTCGCGGTACTCCTGGCTCTACAACCAGTACCCGTTCAGCAACGACCCCCAGGGCGACCTGCTGCACCCCGACTGGTGGATCACCGAATGCGGCTGCGTCCCGGCCGCCACCACCCCGACGCCCACCATCGACAAGCCGTTCAGGCCCAGCCACTTCTACGACGAACAGCGACTCCTGCTCGGCAAGCGGTACACGGCCGGCGACACCGTCCGCCTCACCGCGCCCAAGGGCAGCACCGCCGCCTGGACCGTGATCGACCTGCTCGACACACAACTCGTCGCCGCGCCGCACGTCGAGGCGCACGCGGCGAACGTCCTCGCGTTCGGCGCCGACCCCACCGGCCGCCGTGACGCGGGCGACGCCCTCGACCGGGCCATCGCCTACGCCAAGAAGCGGCACCTCGAGGTGTACCTGCCGCCGGGCACGTACCAGGTGAACCGTCACATCGCCGTGGACGACGTGACGATCGCCGGGGCGGGAAGCTGGTACACGATCGTCAAGGGTCACCAGGTCACCCTCGGCACCCCCGCGCCCGACGGCTCGGTCCACACCGGCGTCGGCTTCTACGGCAAGGACGCGGCGGACGGCGGCAGCCACGACGTCCACCTGTCGGGCTTCACCGTCGAGGGCGACGTCCGTGAACGCATCGACACCGACCAGGTCAACGCCGTCGGCGGCGCCCTCAGCGACTCGACGATCGACGGCCTCTACCTCCACCACACCAAGGTCGGCATGTGGTTCGACGGCCCGATGACGGGCCTGCGCGTCACCCGCACCGTGATCGCCGACCAGATCGCCGACGGACTCAACTTCCATACGGGCGTCACCGATTCCAGCGTCTCGGACACCTTCGTCCGCAACACCGGCGACGACGGCCTGGCCATGTGGTCGGAGAAGACCGGCAACGCGCGCGACGTCTTCGCCCACAACACCGTGCAGACCCCCGTCCTCGCCAACGGCATCGCTCTCTACGGCGGCACCGACAACACGGTCACCGGCAACCTGATCGCCGACCCCGTCAGGGAGGGCAGCGCCATCCAGGTCGGCTCCCGCTTCGGTGCCGAGCCGTTCACCGGACATCTGCGGATCACGGACAACACCACAGTCCGATCGGGGCCGTTCGAGCTGAACTGGAAGATCGGTCTCGGCGCCATCTGGTTCTACGCGCTGGAGCGGGACATCGACGCCGACATCGAGGTCACCGGCGACCACTTCCTCGACAACACCTACAACGCGGTCATGCTCGTCTCCGACTTCCCGGTGAAGGACACGTACGCGATCCGAGGCGTCCGCTTCAAGGACATCCGCGTGGACGGCACCGGCACCTCCGTGCTCAGCGCCCGCTCCGCCGGCTCGGCGTCCTTCGAGAACGTGGACGCCCGTAACGTCGGCGCGGTCGGCATCAACAACTGCGGAGCCTTCAACTTCCCTTCCTCCGGCTCCGAGTTCGCGGTGAGCGACCTCGGCGGCAACGACGGAGGCGGCACGACCGGCCCCTGGCTGGCGTCCTGGGAGCTGCCGAACACCATCACCTGCGACGACCGGCCGCCCGTGGTCCAGCCACCGGCCCCGGCGCCCTGGTGAGGAGCGCCCGCCACATCGGCGTCGCACCGCCGCGCCGGAAGCACTGACGGACCGGGCGGCGGCCGATCCCCATCGGCCGCCGATCCCCATCGGCCGCCGCCCGTGTGCGTCGCTGCGCCCTCTCATGCGCATGACTCGTCAGGCGTGAGCTGGGCAGCTGCCTGGACCCGACGTCATGGGTACGAGCATCGAGGAGCGGGTGCGGGCCGCGTCGGCGGCACTCCTGCACGCGGCCGGCGAGTCGCAGACCGACGTCGGCTTCGCCGCCTGACAGGGTCCGTGCACCGAGGGCCTGGCGCCGCGCACGAACGACACGGCCCGTCGAGAGCCCGTCCGAGCAGGCCGTAGCGCATCCGAGCCGTGGCCCCGCCTGCGCCTGCCCGACCTCGCCCTGCCCGGACGAGGCCGTGGCCGCAGCGGCTATTCTTGCCCCTTGCTCACCGGCCGGGGCCGACCGCCGCAACCGGGGGACGGGGCCCGGCCCGATGCCGCAGACCGCGGGGCGATCTTGGAATGGATGCCCTCGCGTCGTTGCTGCACTCCCTACGGGCTCACCCTCTTCCCGGGGTGCTCCGGGTCACGATGCCCGGCGCGACGGGACGCGGAAACCGCGGGCGAGCTCGTATCGCCCCGCTCCCTGGTCCCCGGCCCGTTGTCTTCGAAAGGTTCTCCTGCACCATGCCCTTGGCTCTGCTGGCCCTGGCTGTCGTCGCGTTCGGCATCGGCACGACCGAGTTCGCCACGATGGGGCTGCTGCCCCAGATCGCCGACGGGGTCGGTGTGTCCGTACCGCACGCCGGCAACGTCGTGTCGGCCTACGCGCTCGGTGTCGTCGTCGGCGCGCCGCTGCTGACGGGTATATGCGCGCGTGTCCCGCACAAGCGGCTGCTGCTGCTCCTGACCGGGCTGTTCGTGATCGGCAACACGGCGTCCGCCGTCGCCCCCGACTTCGGCACCCTCTTCGCCGCCCGCTTCCTGGCCGGCCTGCCGCACGGCGCGCTGTTCGGCGTCGGCGCCGTCGTCGCCTCGCGCCTGGTCGCACCGGACAGGGCGGCACGCGCCGTCTCGAAGATGTTCCTCGGCCTCACCATCGCCAACATCGTCGGCGTTCCGGCCGCCACCGCCCTCGGCCAGCACCTGGGCTGGCGCTCCGCCTACGGCGCGGTCGCCGTCATCGGACTCGTCGCACTGGCCGCACTGGCCGCCTTCGTCCCGCACCAGCCGCGCGGGGACCAGTCCGGCATCCGGCACGAGCTGCGGGCCATGGGCAACAAGCAGGTGGCCATCGGTCTGGCCACGGCCGTCGTGGGCTTCGGCGGATTCTTCGCCGTCTACAGCTACCTCGTACCGATGCTCACGCACGTGACCGGCCTCTCCGGTTCCTCGACCACCTGGGTCCTCGCGCTCTACGGCGTCGGCATGACGCTCGGCACCCTGATCGCCGGACCGCTCACGGACCGCGCCCTGCGCCCGACGATGTACTGGGGGCTCATCCTGCTCGCCGCGGCACTGGTGACGTTCTACTTCGCGGTCCACAGCACGGTGCCCGCACTGATCATGATCACGTTCATCGGCGCGATGGGGTCCCTCATCACCACCCCCATCCAGATGCTGCTCATGGCCAAGGCGAAGAACGCCCCGACGATGGCGGCGGCCTCCAACCACTCGGCCTTCAACCTGGCCAACGCGGGTGGTGCCTGGCTCGGCGGCCTGGTCATCTCGGCGGGCTGGGGCTGGGCGGCTCCCAACCTGGTCGGCGCGGCCCTCGCCGTGGCCGGTCTGGGCCTCGCCTTCACGGGCGGAGTCATGGAGAGGGGCCACAGGCGATCCGAAGTGATCACGCAGGCGTCGCCCGTGGCCGGACAGGAGACGCCGGTCCCCGCCGCGGACTGACCCGTCGACCGGGACGCGGCGCCCTCCCCGGCAGAGCGTCCGGCCCGGCAGGCCGACGGGACTACTCGGACCTGCCGGCGCCCTCCACGGCCGGGCCCGCGGACGGTGCCGGTCCGGCATGGCCCGTCGCACCGGGGGCGCCCGCACCGGCGGCGGCGTGGTGCGACGGGGCGGCCATCCCGCACGGCGTACAGCCGGACGCCCGCTCCGGACGCAGCGGCACGCCGTTGTCGCGCAGTACGTCGCGGAGATCGAGGATGAGCGGGAACACCTCGTGGTTGTGGTCCTCGCCCTGCTCGTCCCAGGCGCGCTGCTCGGCCTCGACCGCCATCCGGTCCTGGGCGAAGACCCGCTCGGTGAAACGGCGGATGAGCGGCCAGGCGAGATGGAGCGCCCCGGGGACCGACGGCTTCGCGATCGTGAGCAGGCCGTAGGCGTGATTGACCCGCTGCTCCGCGTCCTCCGGGACGTAGGCGGCCCACAGCGAGAACACCGGAAGGTCGCTGCCCTCGGGGACGTCCCGCAGGGTCTGGTACGGGTACTCGGTGCGGATCGTGATGACATCGGGCCGGTCCTGGCCCCCGATCCCCTCCGCCGACAGCAGGCCCGCACCCCGGTCCTTGCGGCCTCCGGCGGGGACGAAGAGATAGCGGGCCTCCACGTGCCGTGGCCCGGCGTCGTACCCCAGCAGTTCCGGCCGGATCCGGCCGAGCACACTGCGGTGCAGGAACTGATGGTTCATGTCGAGCAGATTCTCGTGCATGAACGAGTAGTGGCAGCGCACGGTGCGGGAGAACGTCATGGTGCGGTGGGCCGCGGAGTGGTACTCGGGCAGGAACGGGAACGGCGCCTCCTCGGCGAGCGCCGGATCACCGGGGAACACGAAGACCAGGCCGTAGGCCTCGCGGACCGGATACGAGCGCACCCCGCGCGGCGGCCGCTCGCAGCCCTTGGGCAGGTAGGGGATCTGCGAGATGCGTCCGTCGCCCCGGTACGCCCACGCGTGGTAGCAGCAGCGCAGGATGTCACCCTCGACCACGCCCATGCTCAGTGGTACCTGACGGTGCGCGCAGCGGTCCTCCAGCGCGTGGACGACACCGCTGCGCCCCCGGTACAGCACGATCCGCTCACCGGCGAAGACGGCCGCGAACGTCCGGTTGCGCCGCACCTGCCGCGAGGTCGCCACCGGATACCAGTGGTCGGGGGAGATGCCGACACGGCGGAGGTCGGAGACCGCTGCGGGCCGGGCCGCCGGACGGCTGTCCGAGTGGTGCGGCACCGAAGCCCCCGGGCGGGAGGCGGAAGGGCGGTCCGGTCCGGGGCGGTCGTGCCGGGCCTCGGTCATGTGCGGTGCTCCCTTGCACTCGGGGCGCGAGTTCGCGTCGTGCGGCAGCGGGGAGACCGCGCGGCGCGCTCACGTTCCGCGACCCCTCCGCGTCGCCACCCCGTCCAGGGAACTCACCCCGCGGCAGTAGGCGGTTCAGCCCCGCCGTGACGAGGCTCCACCTGACCACCGTCACCGCGTGCGCGACGGCCGTCAACCGCGGGGGTGCGTTGGTGTTACGCCCGCGGCGCTCGGACGGCGGGGACGCGCAACGCGAGCAGGGCGATGTCGTCGACGGCATCGGGACCGGCGATCCGGTCCGTGATCTCGTTCAGCAGCGTGTCCAGGGGACGGCCGGCGTGGGCGGCCAGCATGCGGCCGGCCGCGTCGATGGCCAGGTCCATGTCCTCGTCGGGGCGTTCGACCAGGCCGTCGGTGTAGAACATGAGCAGGCTGCCGGGTGGCAGGAGCAGCCGGTGCTCGCTGCGGGGCGGCGCGTCCAGGCCGGTGAAGAGCATGATGTCGTGCAGGGTCAGCCGAAGGATCGCGCCATCGGGCAGGACGACGAGCGGGGGCGGGTGTCCGGCGTTGGTCCAGGTCAGCTCCCAGCTGCCCGCCTCGGCCGACCGGCAGGGGCGGAGGTGGGCGTGGATGAGGGTGCCGCTCGCGTCGAGACCCAGGGCGGCGTTGGCGTGTTCCAGCGCGCTGACCGCCTGTGCGGGCCCGCCGCCCGCGTGGTCGAGGTCGGCCTGGCGGAGCATGCTGCGTACCTGACCCATCTGGGCGGCCGCCCGCATGTCGTGGCCGGTGATGTCACCGATGGACAGGACCAGCACGGCCGGTTCGGCGGAGTCCTCCCCGCCCCGGGCCGCGTCGGGCAGCAGGAAGGCGTCGTACCAGTCGCCCCCGACCAGATCCGTGCGCGCGGCCGCCCGGTACAGCGCGGCCAGGTCCAGACGCGGCACCGAGGGCACATCGGTGAGCAGGGCCTTCTGCATCTCCCGGGCCACGTCGATGCGGCTGTCCACGAACAGCGCCCGTTCCACGGCCCGCGCGGTGTACCCGGCCAACGAGGAGAGCACCGCCTGTTCCACGATGTCGATCTCGTGCGGGTGGTCCCAGCCCAGTACCAGCGTGCCGAGCGGGAGAACCGTACCCGGCAGCGGCACGCACACCGCGGTCCGCAGCCCCAGAGCCGTGAACGTCGCGACCGCCTCCGGCGCGTATTCGCGCTCCAACTGCGCCGTGTCCGTGACGGTGATCATCCGGTTCTCCCGGGCCGCCCGCGCGGTCGGCCAGGCGGCATCGAGCGTGTACGTCTCGTACGTGCGCTCCATCGACGTGCTGCCCAGCACGTCGACCATGCGCCGCAGCCGCTTCGTGGTGCTTCCCTCCACCAGCACCAGCCCTACGTACACGGGTTTGAGGTCGCTGCTGACCAGGTCCCGCACCTGCTCGCGGACGTCGGCCAGGCCGGTGGTGTCGGCCAGCGCGTCCGCGGCCCGCAGCAGCAGCCGGGAACGCTCCAGCGCGGCGCGGTGCCGCCTGGTCGCGTCGTCCGCCTCGGCCCGCGCCCTGGCCTCGTCGGCGCGGGCCTGCTCACGGTGGCGCGAGACGATCCGCAGCCGCAGCTCCGCGCTGCACGCCGCCGCCAGGTCCTGGAGGAGTTCCAGTTCCCGCGCGGTCCACTTCCGCGGACGGGTGTCGATCGCGCACAGCGAGCCCAGTACATGCCCGGCCCCGTCGGTCAGCGGCATCCCCGCGTAGCCGATGACCCCGAGATCGGGGACGGCCGGGCTCGCGCAGGTCAGGGGATCCTGGCGGACGTCGGTCAGGACCAGCGGCCGGCCGGTGGTCACCACGTGCCGGCACAGCGCATGGGACAAGGGTGTCTGGCGGGTGTCCGACCAGGGCTCGGAGAGCCCCACCATGCCCGGCAGCACCTGCCGCGAGGACTCCACCAGGGACACCAGCGCGATGGGCACACCGATCACGCCGGCCACGAGCCGGGCGAACCGGTCCATTCCCGCGTCCGCCGCAGCCGACAGCCCGGTCTCCCGCAGAGCAGCCAGCCGCCCCCCGGTCACGACCCCAGACGGCTCTCCCGCCGTTGCCACAGTTCGCTCCCGAAGCTTTCTCGCAGACGTCAAGACGATCGACTGACGGCAACGATGGATCTCCCGCTCCCGATACGTGCCCTTCCCCCGGCCGGGAAGGGCAACCGTCGCCAGGACCTGTCCAGTATCGCCGTTCAGGAAGCCGGGCGGAGGCAGACTCCGTGAGCGGTCCGGGCGCGCCCGTCTCCCGGAACGGCCCTGGTACGAGGACGCCGTCCGGGTCGGGAGCGAGATCCAGGCGTCGGTGGAGGCCGTCCGCGGGGGCGGGGGAGGGGGCGATCGATGTCAGTCGTTCGGGTCAGCCCTCGGCGCCGGTTCCGGCCGTGGGCGGCGTCACCGGCCGGCGGCGCCGCACGGCACCCACGACGAGGTCGGCGACCAGGAATACGGCGAGGGGTACGCCGAAGAGAGGGAGCGCCCAGCCGAGCGCGATGACGGCCACGACGCCGGCCGCCAGGGCCCCGTACGGAATTGCGCGCCAGGCGCCGCGGGCCGGCGGGGTGCCGAACAGGGCACGGTGGCCGTCGCGGACGGGACGGCGCTGCCACCACATGCGGTAGCCCCAGACGATCATGCAGGTCAGGCCGATGGCCAGCACCGCCAGCAGGACCTGGTTGACGAGGCCGAACAGGGTGCCCATGTGGGCGCCGATGCCCCAACGCGTCAGCTTGGCCAGGACAGGCCAGTCGGCGAAGTCCACCCGGTCGACCACCTTCTCGCGCGAGGCGTCGACGGCGACGCTGTCGCGTCCGACCGGCCAGAGATTGCGGGTCTGCGACACGGTCCAGGCGGTGGTGTGGTCCTGCGGCACGCCGATGGCCACGGGGCCCGACAGACCGTCGCGCCGCGCCGCGGCAAGAACCCCGTCGATCGCCTTCGGGTCCACACCCTGCGTGGAGTGCGAGCCCCTCCCGCCACCATGGTGGTGGCCGCCCTGCTCGTCGGCGGACGCGCCCGGCAGGGCGGTGGACACACCGGGCGTGCCGGAACGCAGCGCGTCCAGGGCCTCACCGAAGTGGGTCCCCGCGAAACGGGACCAGGTCAGGCCGGTCGCGGAGAGGGCCAGCAGACCGACGGCGAGCCACACACCCGTCGCCGCGTGCCAGCTACGGGTGCGGCGCACGCCCTTCTTGGCGGCGAGGTCGGGCAGCAGCAGACGTCGCGCGGTCCGGTTGCGGCGCTGTCGGCGCCACCAGAGGACCAGGCCGCCGAGGACGAGGACCCACAGCCAGCTCGCCGCGATCTCCGAGTAGTACCGGCCGGTCGTGCCCAGGTGCAGGTTGCGGTGCAGGTCGTCCAGCCATGTCTTCAGGGGCGTGGATCCGTACCAGGTGGTCAGCTGTCCGGTGACCTTGCCGGTGTACGGGTCGACGTAGACGGTGTGCGCCCGCTCGCCGAGTTCGGGCAGCGCGAAGTCCACCTGCGTCGTCTCCTCCCCGGTTCCCGGGCGGACGGCGACGAGCGTGCCCTTCGGGTGACTGACCCGCGCGGCGTCCACCTGCTCGGCCAGGGGCCGGGAGGTGTCGGCCGTGTGCGCGACGGTGAGCTCCTTGTCGTAGACGAACGAGTCCAGTTGAGGGGTGAAGGTGTAGAGGAGACCGGTCACCGCCGCGACGAGGAGGAACGGTGCCACCAGGACTCCGGCGTAGAAATGCAGTCGCGCCATCAACGGCCCGAAGCCCGAGGGCTGTCGCGCCGGTCTCGACACAACGGCCGCGGTGTCCACGCTCTCGGGTATGTCGGTGACCTCCTCGCTCGGGGCGGGCAGGTCGGGGGCATCGGAGTTGACGGACAAAATCCCACCTCGTTCTGTGTCGACCACGCGCGACGCCGCTCCTCGGTCCGAGACGCCTGGCGCCCGGCAGACGACCGAGCCGCGGCGTCCCTCCAGCGGCCTGTCGTGGCCGTGTGATGAAGCAGTCGGACGGGTGAGCCCTCCAGTTCCCGTGACGATCCGGAATGTGCGCGAGAAATACCCGGACAGCGCGGGCCCCTCCGTCACGCTTCACGGCCAGCCGGTTCCTCCGTGTCACATTGCCCCGATATGGGTTTATCGTTCCGTCGGCAGGGGACGGGAAGAGCAGTGCTTCGGATAAAAGGCACGTCCGTGAGAGCGCGCGCTCCAGCGCACGGCTGTGTCTTGAACTCGCGTGCGCCCCCACGGTGTTTCTGTCCGGTCAGCGGCCCTCGAGGGAGCTGTCAGCACATGACCTGCACTGTGACCACGCAACGTCGTCGGCACGACGACGCCCCCGAAACCGACGCGGCCTTCTCGCACCTCTCGGGACTCCCCGACGGGCGCGAGCGACAGGCCCTGCGCGACGAGATCGTCGAAGCCTGGATGCCGATGGCGGAGCGTATCGCCGGCAAGTACCGCGGCAGGGGCGAATCCGTCGAGGATCTGACCCAGGTCGCCGCTCTGGGCCTGGTGAAGTCCGTGGACCGGTACGACCCCGGGCGGGGCAACGCCTTCGAGAGCTATGCGGTCCCGACCATCGTCGGTGAGATCAAGCGCCACTTCCGCGACCACATGTGGGCCGTGCACGTGCCACGCCGGGTCCAGGAGGCGCGCAACAAGGTCCGAGGGGCCGTGAAGGACCTGGCACCGACGAACTCGGACCGACAGCCCGGCGTTGCCGAGATAGCCGAGTACGCGCAGCTGAGCGAGGACGACGTACGTGCGGGCCTGGAGGCCCTGGACAGTTTCGCGACCCTGTCGCTGGACGCCCGGCTCACCGACGGCGACCACGGATACTCCCTGGCGGACGCGCTGGGGGAACCCGACACCGGGTTCGACCTCGTCGTGGACCGAGAGGCCCTGAAACCCGCCCTGGCCAGGCTGCCCGAGCGCGAGCGGACGATCCTCTACCTGCGGTTCTTCCGTGACATGACGCAGACCTGCATCGCCGAGCGGCTGGGCGTCTCGCAGATGCACGTCTCGCGCCTGCTCAGCAGCTGCTGCGCCTCCCTGCGCGAGGAGGTGCTCGCGGACGCGTCCGGAGCCGGAGATTCCCCCCGCCCGTGAACCGTCGCCCACAGGCGTCCTGACGAACCATCACCACTGGGGCGGTACGACTTCCGCCACTGAACGGGAGGCTAGTGCCGCGACAGGCAACGTTCGCCCCGTCGCGACTCCCGGCACGCTCCCCCAAGCTCTTCGAGCAGGGGGGACCCCCACTCGCCGCACCGGCCGAAAGCCCAAGTACATCCAGTACGAGGACTTCCGGCCGGCACACCGAGAGCACGCTCCCCCAAGCTCTCGGCTTCGCTCGAGCAGGGGGGACCCCCATGACGCCGCTCCTTGACGGGCAAACATTGCCCGCCGCGGCACTAGGCCGCCGGCCACGCACCCACGGCCTGCCGGTAGGCCACGTGCCCGCCCAGCGCGCCGGTGACGGCGACCGCCGCCAGCCCGCCCAGCGACCACAGCCTCCCCCTCGCCGTGCGGCGGCGGAGCCGTGCCGTCAGGGACGCGGTGAAGAGGACCACCGTGGCCACGTTCGCGACGGCGTGGACCAGTCCGACGCGCGCCTGCTCGGGCGGCAGGTCGGCCCAGTCGACCCAGCCGCTGATCGCCGCCGGGGCGACCCCGGCCAGTCCGACGGCAGTCAGGGTCGTCGCGGCGCGCTGCCCCGCCGGCATGACGTCCATGACGGCGGCCGACAGCCAGCAGCCGATCGGGACCTGCACCAGAACGGGATGCACGGGATGGCCCAGTGGCCTGCCGTGCAGCAGATCGCGGGCCGCGCCCAGCGGCAGCGAGCGGATTCCCCGCTGCAACTTCTGGATCACGGGGTCCGCCGCCTCCGACCGCTCGATGCGGGCCAGCCCGGCCAGCCAGCGCGCCGAGACGCCGTCCGACGCCAGAATCGTCCGAGTATCCAGGGAAGTGACCGGATCGTATGCGTTCATACCGAACGACTACCCGGCGCGAGGGCACTCTCCCATCCGCCGCGCGTGTGGCGTGGGGTGTTTCCGAGTGGTGCTGCGGTCGGGAAGGGCCGGCAGGCCGAAGGTGCGCCGCGGCGGCGACGCACCTCCGGCTCCACGCGCTCATACCTCGGTCTGTCAGCAGTAAAGGTTGGCTCCCGGCGTGACACCGAGGATCGATGTGAAGCGCTGGTAGGCGTCGACGCGGCTCTGGACCTGTGCGGGGTTCTTGCCGTCGCACTCCAGCGAGCCGTTGATGCTGCGGATGGTCTGGCCGAAGCCGGCGCTGTTGACCATCGCGTTGTGGGGGGTCATGGTGCCGGGGCCCGACTGCGTGTTCCAGTACCAGAGGCCGGTCTTCCAGGCGACGGCGGCGTCGGTCTGGACGAGGTTGGGGTTGCCCAGCAGGTCGATGCCGAGCGCGTCACCCGCGGCCTTGTAGTTGAAGTTCCAGCTGAGCTGGATCGGCCCGCGCCCGTAGTACGCCGACTGACCGGCCGGGCAGCCGTAGGGCTGGCTCCAGTCGCAGTAGTGCGAGTAGTTGGCGGTGTTCTGCTCCACCACGTAGACCAGACCGCCGGTCTCGTGGTTCACGTTGGCCAGGAACGCCGCGGCTTCCTGCTTCTTGACGGTGTCACTGCCGCTGTTGGCGAAGCCGGGGAACGAACTCAGGGCGGCTTTGAGGCCGTTGTAGGTGTAGAAGGAATTCCGGCTCGGGAACATCTGGTTGAACTGCGCCTCGCTCACGACGAAGCCGTCGGAGGGATTGGTCGAGCCGCCGTCACAGGCGTACGGCTCCCAGAACCAGGTGCTGATGACGGGGTCGTACCCCGGGTTGTCGTGCTCCGCGATGTAGGTCTTGCCGTCGGTGTACCGGACGATGTTGCCGGTGACGTAGGACCTGCCGGCGACCCAGTCCGGGTAGCTCGAACAGGACCCGCCGGACGGGTTCGTCGGGCCGCTGTCGCAGGCGTAGGGGTCCCAGTACCAGGTGCTGATGGTGGGGTCGTACCCCGGGTTGTCGTGTTCGGCGATGTAGGTCTTGCCGTCGGTGTACCGGACGATGTTGCCGGTGGCGTAGGACGTGCCGGCGGCCCAACTCGGGTAGCTCGCACAGGAGGCGGCGGAGGCGCTCGTGGCCGGCAGCAGCAGCGGTGCGGTGGTTCCGATCAGGAGCGCGGCCAGGACGGCAGGCATGCGGCGTTGTGACACGGGATCAGTCCTTCGTGGAGCAAGGCCGCGACGCGGACAGGGCGGAGCCATGGGCGCACGCCGACGAGAGCCGACGCCGCGCGGTCCGGGGCGACCGTGGTGGGGGGTGTGGAGCCACACTCAACCGCTTTGGTCTGTACCAGTCAAGGTATGGACCAATGGGCCCGATGTGATTGGCGAAAAACCGCCGTGCAACCGGAAGTCGGCCAACTGCCCTGAGGGTCGCGGTGGTTGGCCCCGGCGGTGGATATGACCCCTGACGTCCGGCGGTTCCCGCCCAGGGGAATCACTCGACCCGGCCTGTGCCCGTTCTCGCCCCGCCTCCACGGCTGGCCGAGCCGCACGGAGTGCCGGCGGCGCGACCACCGGGAACGGTGCTTCCGCCGGGTCCGCCGCCTACTGGTCCCGCGGAGACCGCGTCACCCTAGGGGGAGGGGTTCGACGGGAGCGGTGGCACGGAGTGCGGCGCTCTGGAGTGCCGTGATGCGCTCGATGACGAGTCCCAGCAGCACGGCCGCCGCGATCATGAGGGACTCGGCCGTCACGAGCAGGGCCATCGACCCCGGCGCCACCTGGGTCGCCGTCGTGACCGTCAGCCCGTGCACGATCCAGGCGGCCCACCACAGAGTCACCAGCCGGACGTCTCGCTTCTCCTCCCAGGCCGGGGAACTCGCGCGCCCGATGTCGAGGACCGACTGGCGCGGTGCGAAGAGGTTGACCACCGGGACGAACCAGGCGCCGATCGTCCAGCCCGCGGTCGGGACCGGGCTCGAAGGGGACAGTGACTCGGCGTTGCGCCGGGCCCGGGCGAGCCACACGAGGAACAGCACGATCGCGAGGGTCATCAGGTAGACGAAGATCTCGGAGACGGAGCCCGACTCCGAAGACGCATCCGACGGGTGCAGGCGGTGCTCCCGGAGCGCCACCGCCCGGAACACGTCCGCCACGGCGGCGACCCCGATCGCCGTCTGCGCACAGCGGGCAAGCGTCCGGGGAGCCTTGAGGGCGGTACTCGTCATGTCTGTGCGGCCTGTCTCGAAGGTGAGTGCGCTGGTGCAGCGGTCGCTGGAGCGAAGTGATCATAGAGTCTGATCGCCGCACGCGCGTGCGATTTTCGAGTGCTGGGCCCAGGGTTGCGTCCCCGGCGGGCGTCGGCCGTTCACCGGCCGACGACGGCTGCCGGAACGCCGGCGGGTTCACCCTGGCCGGCGCGAGAAACCTCGGACGCTCAGGCGCTCGGTCGGAGCGGGGCGGGCTGTGCGGTGAAGGCGCGTTCCAGGAGGGCGTAGAGGGTGTCCCGCTCCTCCTGGCTGAGCCTGTTCAGACCGGCGCGCGTGGTGTCCATCTTCGCGCGGATCACATCGATGACGCGTTCGCCCTCGGCGGTGAGGACGACGTTCTTGACGCGCCGGTCGGTGGGGCTGGGCTCGCGCCGTACCAGACCGCGCTTCTCCAGTCGGTCGATGATCCCCGTCATGTTGGAGGCGTCGCAGGTCAGGATGGTGGCGAGGGCGCGCATCGCGGCCGGGCCCCGGCGCAGCACGTTGAGCGTCTTGCCCTGGCTGGCGGTGAGGTTCTCGCTCGCCGCGGCCACCGTGAAGTCGCCGTAGTAGGCCCCGAGCGACACCGACAGGAGCTCCATGAGCTGGTCCGTGTCCACACCGCTGGTTCCTGTCATGTGGGTCACCTTACGCCAGGAAGTTTGACCATCTCAAATATTGACGGCTACGGTCAGCTATTGCTTGAAGTTCTCAAGCATCGAGGTTGTTAAGTAGTTAGGGCAGACTTTCCGTGTCTCACACACAGCAAGCGGCGCCGTCGAGGTCCTCCGGGCACACCGGGATCGTCCTGGTCCTCGGGCTCGCCGCCATGGTCGTCTCGATGATGCAGACCCTGGTCGTCCCGATCCTGGGGATGATCCAGAACGACCTGAACGCCGGCACGGCGAGCGTCAGCTGGGTGACCACCGCCACACTGCTGTCCGCCGCCGTGTTCACCCCGCTCCTCGGCCGCTTCGGTGACCAGCACGGCAAGAAGCCCACGCTCGTCGGTGTGCTGGTCGTGATGATCGCCGGGTCGGTGCTCGCCGCCACGACGACCTCGCTGACCTGGCTGATCGTCGGGCGGGTGATGCAGGGGGCAGCCACCGCGATCTTCCCGCTCGCCCTCTCCGTACTGCGTGAGGAGATCGCGCCGGAGAAGCTGCACGGAGCGATGGCCCTGGTCAGCGGCACGCTCGCGTTCGGCAGCGGACTCGCTCTGGTCGGCGCGGGCCTCCTCACCCAGGGTTCCCACCCCGACTACCACCGCCCCTTCTGGCTGGCGGTCGTCCTCGCCGTGGTGGCGCTGGTGGGCGTGCTGTTCATGGTGCCCGCTTCCCGGACCAAGACGGGTGGACGGACGGACTGGCTGGGCGCGCTGACCCTCGGCATGCTGCTGGTGCTCCTCCTGCTGCCCATCTCGCAGGGGCACGAGTGGGGCTGGACGTCCGGCCGGACGCTCGGCACGTTCGCCGCGGCGGTCGTCATGGCGGGTGTGTGGGTGTTCACCGAGAACCGGGTCAAGGAACCGATGGTGGACATGAAGATGTTCGTCCACCGGCCCGTTCTCTTCACCAACCTGGCGGGGCTGCTGCTGGGATTCGCGATGTTCACCCAGTTCATCGGCGTCTCGTACCTCGTGCAGATGCCCGATGACCTGGTCGGTTACGGCTTCGGCGCCTCGGTGCTCGCCGCGTCCGTCGTCTATCTGCTGCCGACCACGCTCGTCTCCCTGGTCGGCGCCCAGTTCGGCGGGGTGCTGGTGCGCAGGCTCGGCGCCCGCGTCACGCTGGCCGCCGGGGCCTGCTTCGGAGTGCTCGGCTTCACCTGGCTGACCGCCGCGCACGACACCAGCGCCTCGGTCATCGGCGCGGGCATGCTCATCGGTCTGGCGATCAGCTTCGGTTACGCCTCCATGCCCGCCCTCATCGTCGCCGGCGTCCCGGCCCACCAGACCGGCATCGCCAACGGCATCAACTCCATCTCCCGCTCCGTCGGCAGCGCCGTCGCGAGCGCGGTGATCACATCGCTCCTGGCGTCGAAGTCCGTACCGCTGCCGGCCGGCATGCCCGTCCTGCCCCAGGAGAGCCAGTTCACGCTGAGCTTCGCCATCGCCGGAGGGGCGTTCGTCCTGGTCGTCGTCGTCGCCCTCGTCGGCCTCAAGGCGGCACACGCGCCGCGCACACCCGTGGTGCGCAAGCCCGTCACCCCCGAGACCCCGGAGCTCGCGGCGGCCGGGGCCGAGGCCACGTCCGTGTGACCGGCCCCTCGCCGCTCAACGCCCCGCGCGTATCAGCCGGTTCGGACACGGTCGCGACCGTGCCGTCGGCTGCTCGGCGGAACCGAACTTCCCCTCGTAGAAAGGCACCCCAGCGATGATGTCCTCGGACAGCCGCGAACGCGGGGCGACTCCGGTCGACCACCGCGCCGCGATCACGACGGAGACCGCCCGATTCGTCACGGCGCTCAAGAACGCCGATCCGGCCGCAGAGGTGCCGAGTTGCCCCGGCTGGACGCTGGCGGACCTGGTCCGGCACACCGGCAGCGTGCAGCGCTGGTTCTCGGCTCTCCTGCACGCCCGCGTCCAGGAGCCCCCGCGAAGTCGCGACGTGGACCTGCGACTTCCCGACCAATGGGACGGCTACGCCGACTGGCTGGCCGAGAGCGCGACGGTGGCCGCGGAGGCCTTCGCGGCCACCGACCCGGACCTTCCCATGTGGGCATGGGGCGTGG
Organism: Streptomyces sp. NBC_00386; assembly: GCF_036063235.1. Classification (NCBI taxonomy): domain Bacteria; kingdom Bacillati; phylum Actinomycetota; class Actinomycetes; order Kitasatosporales; family Streptomycetaceae; genus Streptomyces; species Streptomyces sp. NBC_00386. The sequence goes on along the minus strand of NZ_CP107950.1, from coordinate 781,159 downwards.
ATCAGCACGCCCGCTTCTGGGCGCGCCGGATGCTCTTCGAGACCCTGATGCACCGGGTCGACGCCGAACTGACGCTCGGCCTGCCGCCCACGATCGACCGCCCGTCGGCGGTCGACGGCATCGACGAATTCCTCGTCAACCTGCCGTTCGCCGCTTCCTTCGCACCCACGGTCGCCAACCTGCGCGGTCCCGACAGGACCATCCGCTTCCAGGCGACCGACGGTGACGACGACTGGCTGGTGCGCCTGCGGTCCGACGGCTTCGGGCTCGACGCGTCCGGGGCGGCAGCCGGATCCGCCGACGCGACCGTTCGGGGAACCGCGGCCGACCTGCTGCTCCTCGTCTACGGCCGCCTCCCCCATGAAGCGGAGGTCATCACATACGACGGGGACGAGGGCCTGCTGACCCTCTGGTTCGACAACTCGGCCTTCTGAAAGGCCGGTTGGGGCGGGCGGCCGGTGAAACCGGCTCCGGGTACGGAAGCGATCCACTCGTTTCGGGGCGGTCCGTACAACCAAAACCGTGACCGTCATGTCGTACATGGCAGGGAATCGAGAGCCCCAACCACAAGGGGGAACCATGCGTACGAGACGATCCATGGCGGTGCTGGCCGCCCTGACGATGGCCGGGGTGGGTGCGGTCGTGGCCGCGCCCACGCCGGCGGGCGCGGCCACGGCGGCGGTCGCGTGTCCGACCGGCTGGGGCAGCCTTCCGAAGACCGCGGCGGACGCCGACAACGGGTCGCTGACCGACATCAGGACCGGTCAGCACGACTGCTACGACCGCATGGTCTTCGACGTACCCACCGCCGGCACCACGCCGATCGGGTACACCGTGCACTACGTCGACGCCTTCATCCAGGACCCGTCCGGCATTCGCATTCCGGTCTCCGGCGGGGCGATCCTCGAGATCCTGGTGTCCGCACCCTCGTACGACCCGGAGACCGGCACCGCGACCTACCCCGGCCGAGGCGGCCAGCCCCTTCCGGGCGTCGACCTGACCGGCTACCGAACCTTCCGGGACGCGAAGTTCGGAGCCAGCTTCGAGGGAGTCACACAGGTGGGACTCGGCGTTCGCGCCCGGCTGCCGTTCCGGGTGACGCAGCTCTCCGACCGCCTGGTGATCGACGTCGCGCACACCTGGTGAGGAATCGTCGCCGGCCGCGTCCGGGCCGGTGACGAGACGCGAGTGGGGCGTGGGCGTCCGGCAGCACCGGCGCCCGACGGCCCGCTCGCGTCCGACTCGTTCGATGCCGGCCCGGCCCCATGCCGGGCGTCGTCGACGCGCCGTGTCAGGACAGGGCGAGGACGCAGAACTCGTGGCCCTCGGGGTCGGTGAGGCACGTCCACGGCACGTCGCCCTGGCCGATGTCGAGATCGGTGGCACCGAGGGCCCGCAGCCGCGCCACCTCGGCGTCCTTGTCGTCGCCGGGGTACGGCAACAGGTCGATGTGGACGCGGTCCGGCACGGTCTTCTCGCCGGGCGTGCGGAGGAACTCCAGGTACGGGCCGACATCCTTGGCGGACCGCAGCCTCGCGTGATCGTCGGTCACCTCGTGCAGGGTCCAGTCGGTCGCCTCACCCCAGAACCTGGCCATGGCCCGCGGATCCACGCAGTCGACCACCAGTGTGGCGATCGGCCCGGTGTCCCGGTAGACCTCCCGGGGCTCCAGCACGCAGAACTCGTTGCCTTCCGGATCGGCGAGGACCGTCCACGGTACGTCGCCCTGGCCCACGTCGACGGGCGTCGCGCCGAGCGTCCGCAGGCGGTCGACCAGTTCCGCCTGATGGGCGGCGGAGGTGGTGGCGAGATCGAGGTGCACACGGTTCTTCGTCGCCGTCTTGGGCTCCGGCACCGGAACGACGTCGATGCCGAGGACGACCGGGTCCGGCCAGACCGGACCGCCGGGAGGCCCGACGTAGGTGGTCACGCCAGGGCTGTACGCACTCCAGCCGAGCGCCTCCGCCCAGAACCGGCCGACCGTCGAGCTGTCGACGGCCTTGATATTCACGTGAACAGGTCGCAGTGCCATGCCGGTGATCCTATGCACGTACGCCGCGACGCCCCATGCACGTACGCCGCGACGCCCCATGCACGTACGCCGCGACGTCCAGCACCGGCGCCGAACCGGGACCGACTCGCCCGCCGACCGAGCGTCCCGCGCACCGAGCGCTCCGTCTCCTGCGCCGACCGACGCATGAGGCAGAGTGGGGATCACGAAATCTCTCGCCGCGGCCGGCCTGCTGCTGGTGGACGGGTGGAGCGAGCCCGAAGGACTCGTCCCCGCCATCGTCACTGGTCAGGCACCGAGCTGTCCGCCCGAGGAAGGCCGCGTCGAAGCGATGCTGGACATCCTCGACCCGCTCCTGCACGAGAAGGCGAACGCCGACTGGTACCGGCTGTCGGTCGAAGCAGGACTCTTCACCAGGGGCGGGCTATCGCCGGCCGGTGCCCGGCATGCGGATGACCGCCGTTCCTCCGTCCAGATCCACCGTCGTCCGGTTCGGCGGCGCCCCGTCCTCCTCGTCGTCGCGCAGCAGCAGGGCCGACTGGCGTTCCTTCAGCTCGGTCTGCTTGCCCGGCGACAGGCTCGCGTGCAACTGCTCGAACCCGGTAGCCGATATCTGACCCTGGCGTGCGGCATTGCGCCACGGCAGCAGTCCGGCCTTGCTCGCGCGCAGCAGAAGCTGATCGACGAACGACAGAGCGGTCAGCAGGATGACCAGTCCGGGCAAGGTCATGAAGACGAGGAATGCCATGCCCCGAGTATTCCCTTGGTACCCGGCGGTGTCACCGCCGGGCTGGGGGCCGGCCCACCCGGTCGGTCTCGCCGTCCCAGGCCGAGCACAGCATCATCAAGCCGAGCAGGTCAGGACGTGGTGAGAGGGAGGACGGGTGGGTCGGCAGGAAAGGTACCGCAAGGTGCTCAGACCGCTACTGCGGGCGGGGATCGAGGTGATACCGGACGCGGCTTGCGGGCGTGTACGCCGTACGCGACTCCGCTCAATCGGCGGGCGTCCTGCGGGAGTTGCAGTGGCTCGCCGGGGAGGACGTCGACAAGGACCCGCAGTTCCGGCGGGACGTCGTCAACTGGCTGGAGCGCAGGCGGCGGGGTCAGTCGGCAGGGCTGGGACACGGTCGCAAAGGCGGCCCGCGTCGCGTGCGGGGCAGGCCTGGGAGAGTGTCAGGTCCATCATGCCTGCTCGGGGGCCGTTCGCGGTAGGACGGAGCGCACGTCCGTTCGGTCTTGGCACAGGCACCGGGCTGCCCGCAGACTCGTCGTCATCCACTCACCGGCATGCGTGCCGGCGCCCATATCGGGCTGCCGGCGCGTTCGTTGTGCTGCCTCGTCGTGTGCCGGGGCGGGCCGGGAGTGGTGGAGCGAGGGGGATTGATGGATCAGGACATGGTTATGCGGGCGAGGGTCATGTTGCTGAGCGCCAACACGCGGGTGGTGCGAGGGGTCGCAGGGCTGTGGATCTACCGGACCCTGACACCGGTCGAGCCGGAGGTGTACGGGTCGAAGCTGGCGTACGTGCTGGTGGAGGCCTGCGCCTCGCCGTTGGTGCGGGACCTGCCTGAGCGGCGGATGGCCCTGCTGGACGAGGCGGTGGAGGTGGCGACGGCCCTGAGCCCCGCGAATCCGTTCCGGGACAAGGTGCTGGCAAAGGCGCTGACCACCAGGCGGCGCGAAGTCGAGGGGCCTTCGGCGTCATAGCGGGGTCAACCGAGGATCTGGACGGTCAAGTTCCTTAAGTTGTCGGCTGGTTGGAGCCGTGCTGCCGCCCCGGAACGCGCGTCCGGGGCGGCAGCACAGGTCGGCTTTCGGGGCGGGAGCTCTGTGATCCCGGACCCGTCCGTCGACGTTCCCGGACCCGTCCGCCGACGCGACCCGCCGGCGAAGGACGTACCCGGGTCGAGCTCTCCCGCTGACGCGCTAGTGCTCTGACCGGGAAGGTTCGCCGGGTTGCCGTTCGCGGTGCGGGACTTGCGCGCGGTTGGATGTATGCCGACATCCACTCTGGTGCGTGGAGGCGCGGTGGCAGAGCCGGTCAAGGTCCGCAGACTGACCGGCCAGGAAGGGCAGAGGCTTCAGCAGATCGTGCGCCGGGGCAGCACCAGTACGGTGCGCTACCGGCGCGCGATGATGATTCTGGCCTCGGCCGGGGGTAACCGGGTTCTGGTGATCGCCCAGCTGGTGCAGGCCGACGAGGACACCGTCCGCGACGTGATCCACCTGTTCAACAAGATCGGCCTGGCCTGCCTGGGCCCTCAGTGGGCGGGAGGCCGTCCCCGCCTGCTCAGCCCTGACGACGAGGACTTCGTCATCCAGACGGCCACCACCCACCCTGCGAACTCGACCAGCCCTTTACCCGCTGGTCCATCCGCAAACTCGCCGCCTATCTGCGCAAAGTCCACGGCAGGGTGATCCGCATCGGTCGTGAGACTCTGCGAATGCTACTGGCCCGCCACGGGGTCACCTTCCCGTGCACCAAGACGTGGAAGGAGTCGACCGACCCCGCCCACGACGCCAAGCTCGACCGCATTGAGCAAGTCCTGGAGCACTTCCCGGACCGCACATTCGCCTTGGACGAGTTCGGCCCGCTGGGCATCCGGCCCAGCAGGATCCTGCTGGGCCCAACGCGGCCGGCCCGACCGGCTGCTGGCGACCTACCACCGCACCCACGGTGTCACCTATTTCCACGGCTGCTACTCCGTCGGTGACGACACCCTGTGGGGCGTCAACCGCCGCCGCAAAGGCACGGCCAGCACCCTCACGGCCCTGAAGTCGACCCGGGCCACCCGCCCCGACGGCGCCCCGATCTACATCATCCTGGACAACCTCTCCGCCCACATGGGCAACAAGATCCGCCGCCGGGCGAAGAAGAACAAGGTCGAGCTGTGCTTCACCCCGACCAACGCCTCCTGGGCCAACCCGATCGAGGCGCACTTCGGGCCGCTGCGGCAGTTCACCCCTGCCGACTCCCACCACCCCAACCACACCGTCCAGACCCGCGAGCTGCACCGATATACCTGCGCTGGCGCAACGCCAACGCTCGCCACCCCAACGTCCTCGCTGCCCAGTGCCGCGAGCGTGTCCGCATCCGCAGCGAGAAGGGCATCTGCTGGGGCGGACGCCCCCTCACCACCGCAGCCCGACTTCTCCCGGCACTGCGGTCACAACGCCGGACAGCCGGGCCGTCGATCACTTGACATGTACGGCGATGATCCGTGCGCACTCCATCGACTCGGCATGCGCGGTGTCCACCTCCAGGTCATAGGCCACGCCCTGGTGGACCACATCCGCCTGGGACGCGGCCATCCCGGTGATTCGATCGCCTCGTGCGACCTCACGGCCTGCGGCAACCGCACCGTCACACCTGACGCCGACCCACAGCACCCGCAGTTCACCCAAAGCCTTCTGCCATCGCTGCTGTGAGTCCGCTCCACCGAGGAAGACCTCATCGATGATGACCCGGGCACCCGCACGGGCCATCGCGGCGACCCCTTCGATCCATGCCGCTTCCAGCGTTCGGAACTCCGGCCCGACGATCACCTCTCCGTCCGGAGCGAACTCGATCCCGCCATCCGACGCCTGCATCGACGCCGGCATCGCCTCAACCAGCGTGTCTGTCCCGAAGGCCAGCCACGGATCCGGGAGGACTGCCTGCAGACACCGAACGATCCCGGACTTCCCCGAGCTGGAACCACCGTTGAGAACGATCACCTGAGTCATCACCGCGCCACAGTAGAAGCACTGCAGCAACCCCCGAAACGGATTTCCGCGAACGCTGCCGCCTTCTACAACCCGGTGAACCTTCCCGGTCGGGTCTGCCGCACGATCGGGTGACATTGACCTGCCCCAGGTCCTGGGTTCCAGTTCTGGTGGCTGACTGACAGTCCTTCACGGAAGGCTGGCAGTCATGCCTCGCCCTTATCCTCCGGAGTTCCGGGCACGTGCCCTCGCGCTTGAAGCGCTTTACCGTGGCTTCGCCGTCCAGCATCGCGGCGACGATGTCGCCGTTCTCGGCGACCGGCTGGCGGCGGACCGGCTCACACGGTGAGGTGCTGCTTGGTGCCGGAGCCGTCGGCAGTCGCCTCGGGGGTGATGCCGTGCTGCTCTTCTTCGGGGCGGCCCTTCTTGGGCAGCAGGAAGGTGATCGCGAGGAAGACCACCAGCAGGCACGCCTGGACGATCAGCGCGCGGTGGAAGCCGCCGGTGAAGTCACCGGTCTTGGCCTGGGCGAAGAACACCGAGCCGAAGACCGCGACGCCGATGGAACCGCCGACCGCCTGGACCGCCGACAGGACACCGGAGGCGGATCCGATCTCGTCGTCGTCGACCGCGGCCAGGATGAAGCTGAACAGGGCGGCGATCACCATGCCGGCGCCAGCGCCCGCCACCGCCACGCCGGGAACGATGTCCCAGATCGAGAACGAGGCGGCATCGAGGCCGTCGAGCTCGAACCACAGCACGGCCGCGCCGGCCAGCTGGACCAGCGGTCCGATCTGCAGCACCTTGCGGCCGATCTTGTCCGCGAGGAAGGCGCCGCTGACCGCGCCGCCGATCGCGGTTCCCACCGCGAGGGGCAGGTTGCCCAGTCCCGCGTCACCGGCGGTGAAGTGCCGGCCGATCTGGAGGAACAGGGTCAGTACGAGCTGGGTGCCGATGAGCCCGCCGAAGAACAGGGCGATGCCGCCGAGCCCGACGGTGAAGGCCGGCTTGCGCAGCAGGCCCGGGGTCACCAGCGGCTCGCGGCCCGCGGCGGCCATGCGGCGCTGCTGGAGGGCGAAGAGGGCGAAACCGATCACCGAGGCGGCCATGGACAGCCACGTCCACAGTGGCCAGCCGTCCTCCTGCCCCTGGTTCAGCGGCAGCACCAGCAGGGCGCAGGAGATCACGACCAGGGCGGCGCCGGTCATGTCGCCCCGTACCGTGCGGTCGCCCGCTTTCTTGGGCACGAACTTCGCGGCGACGATCAGTGCCGCGATGCCGATGGGCAGGTTGATCAGGAATACCGACCGCCAGCCCAGGCCGAAGAAGTCGCCCTCGATGAGGAAGCCGCCCAGGACGGGGCCGATGATGCCGCCCAGACCGAGGACGGGTCCGAAGATCGCGAAGACCTTGGTGAGTTCGGGGCCGGAGAAGTTCTCCCGCAGCAGGCCCAGGCCCTGGGGCAGCAGCATCGCTCCGGCGGTGCCTTGCAGCAGGCGGAAGGCGATCAGCGACTCGATGTTCGGCGCGATCGCGCACAGCAGGGAGCACGCGGTGAAAGCCGCAAGGCCGATCAGGAACATCCGGCGTCGGCCGTAGCGGTCGCCGAGTCGGCCGCCGAGCACGAGCCCGGCGCCCAGGGTGAGGGCGTAGCCGCCGATCACCCATTGCAGTCCGACGGAACCGGCACCGAGGGACTTCTCCAGGTCCGGTCCGGCGACGTTGACGATCGAGGCGTCCAGGAGATCCATGATCTCCGCGACGATCATCACCACCAGGATCAGCCATCGCCACCGGTAGGGCTCGGTCGTCTCGTCAGGGGTGGGGAACGGGTCACGCACGCCAGATACCTCCATGGTAAAGTAATTCCATCATGAAGGTAAAGTGGTGACGGTAGGTTGTCAAAGCGAGGTGCGTGGACCGCGTGGCAGGAGAGAAGGGTGGAGGCGTGGAGGAAGCAGTGCGTGACGGTGTCGCGGAGCAGCGTGAGCGGCTGATGGAGTCGCTGAGGATCTACGGCGGCCACTACGCCGAGCTCAGCCGGCGCTTCGCCGCCTGGCTGGGCCTGTACTCCACGGATGCGACCGCAGTCCTGGAGATCGCCGCCGCCGAGGAGCGCGGTACCCCCCTGTCACCGGCGCGGCTGAGCGAGCGGATCTCCCTGTCCACGGGCGCCACCACCGCGCTGCTGAACCGTCTCGAAGCGGCAGGGCACATCACGCGGGCCCGCGAGCACTCCGACCGGCGCATCGTCACGCTGCGCAGCGGCGGGCACATCCAGGAACGGGCGGACGAGTTCTTCGGCCCGCTCGCCCACCGCCTCGACGCCGCGATGTCGCACTACCCGCCCCAGTTCCTGGAACAGGTCGAAGCGTTCATGGCCGACCTGAACACCACCATGGACAGCCACCTCATGGAACAGGACGCGGTGACACCGCGCTCTCTTCGCACCCCTGATGGACGAACTCCCTGACCGGCTTGCTCCCGCCGCCCAGCCGGCTTCCCCTCACCCGCTCGTACTCTTCGCCCGCGTCCCGCCCTGTGCACCTAGGGCGTGTATCGGAAGCGGATCACGCGCATAGGGTGTCGGCATGTCCCTGAGCCACATAGCCCTCTCGTCCGGTCGTTCGATCGAGCTCACAGAACTGCGGATGTCTACGACCTATGGGGGGATGCTGGAGGGCTATCCGTGCCAGCGCATCAACGACATGAAGGTCAGCGGCCTCCTGCGACAGGCCGAGCATGCGTTCTCCTTCGCGCCGGTTCATCTCGTTCCGCCCTCCCGCGAGTACCCGGACCAGACCGCCGGCGCCTTCGGCCCCGTTGAGGTTCTGCCTTCCGTGGCTTGCGTCGGTGTTTTCGGCTCGACAACGGTCGACCCTGAACTCGACGCAGTGCTGCACCGCTCCGTTCTCGTCGTGGCTTGGTTCCAGGCCACCCCGGATGTCCCCTCGGGTGAGAACGCTGATCTTGCTCTTCGTAGCATTCGCTGGGACGAACTGGCCCAGGACTACGAGCTCTAGGGACACGTGCTGATCACAGCCACTCGTTGATGGCCGCTACGAGGACAGTGGCCTCATAGCGGACCGCGAGCTTGTCGTAGCGGGTGGCCACGGCCCGATGACGCTTGAGTCGGTTGATCCCGCACTCGACCGCATGGCGCTCGCGGTAGTCGACCGCGTCAAAACGTGGCGGCCGGCCGCCACGTGGGCCGAGCTTCTGGCGGTTGCGCGCTTGGTCGGCCTTGTCTGGGATGGTGCAGCGGATCCCCCGGCGGCGCAGGTAGACGCGGTTCTTCCGGGAGGCGTACGCCTGTCCGCCCGGACTCGGTTGGGGCGGACGCGTGGCCGGCCCGGCCCGATGCGGGGCACGCAGACCTTCTCCAGCACGGGTTCGAACTGCGGTGAGTCGCCTCGCTGCCCCGCCGTGAGCACGATCGACATGGGCTTCTGGCCCTGCTCGACGGCCAGGTGCAGCTTGGTGGTGAACCCGCCGCGCGAGCGTCCAAGCGCGTGATCACCAGGTTCCGCGAAGACCCCGCCTGGTGGTTCCTTCTGCAGGTCACCCTGCTTGGGGGCCCCGGCCGCGTGCTGATGAGCGCGGCACACCGTGGAGTCGACGCTCAGGTCCCACGTGATCGCACCCTTCGCGTCGGCCGGAGACTGAAGCCGCGTGAGGATCCTGTGCCAGATGCCATCCCGCTGCCACCGGCGGAACAAGTCATAGATCCGGCCCCACGGTCCGTACTCGACGGGCACGTCCCGCCACGGAACACCGGTACGAACCCGGAAACGTATGCCGTCGATCAGCCGCCGCCGAGGCCAGACGGGCGGCCGCCCTGTCTTCGTTCCCTTCGGCAACAACGGCTCCAGCACCGCCCACTGTTCATCCGTGAGATCTCCCCGCCCCATGAACCGTGATCATCCAACGCTCAAGATCCACTTTCGAAACACGGCCTAGCGGGCTGGGTCGGTGTCGTAGTCGTTCCGGGCCTGTTCGACCTTGTCCAGGTTGGCGGCGGCCCATCCGGCGAGCTGGGCGAAGAGCGGGGCCAGGCTGCGGCCCAGCTCGGTGATGTCGTACTCGACCCGAGGAGGAACTTCCGGGTGGTACGTACGGACGACCATGCCGTCGCGTTCCAGCTGCCGCAGCCGCTGGGTCAGCACCTTCGGCGTGATCGTGCCGATCCGTCGTTCCAGCTCGACGAAACGCAGTCGGCCGTGCGAGTTGAGCGTCCACAGGATCGGTGTGGTCCACCGGCTGAACACGATGTCCACAACCGCACTGGTCGGACAGGCGAGTTGAGGGTCGGCCGCATCGGCTGCCACCCAGTCCGTGTTGCCTGCCATGAGCACCCTTAGGGATAGTCACTTTCCTCTAGGTACCTACTATATCCACGGTGTTAGCGTCCCCGTGTCGCCCGGAGAACAGCTCTCCGCGACGGTCCCGCCCACTCGGGCGCGACAACCATGCTGAATCGACACGGGAGTTGTTCATGCTCGTAGTGACGGGGGCAACCGGCAACGTCGGCCGATCGCTCGTCCAGGCCCTCGCGGCAACCGGTGTGCGGGTGACCGCGACATCCCGGGGGATCTCGGACGCGGACGTGCCGGAGGGCGTCGGGTACGCGCGGGCCGACCTGGCCGATCCTGAGAGCCTGCGGTCCGTGTTCGACGGAGCCGACGCGCTCTTCCTGCAGAACGGGGGGCCCGGCGCGCACCTGCTGAGCCCACGGGACATCCTCGACGTGGCCAAGGCCGGCGGGGTCGGGCGAGTCGTCCTGCTGTCCTCCCAGGGAGTCGCGACCCGACCCGGGTCGGCCTCGCACGGGGAGACGGGGCGCTCCATCGAGGACGCCGTCCGGGAATCAGGATTGGCCTGGACGATCCTGCGGCCCGGAGGCTTCGACTCCAACGCGTACGCGTGGGCCGAGTCGGTCCGCGCCCAAAGGGCCGTCGCGGCTCCGTTCGCCGACATCGGCCTGCCGACGGTCGACCCGGACGACATCGCCGAGGTCGCCGCCGTCACCCTGCGCGAGGACGGCCACGCCGGACGGATCTACGAACTGACCGGGCCCGCTCTCAACACTCCCCGCCGGCAGGCCGAGGCGATCGCCGACGCGCTCGGCGAACCCGTCCGGTTCATCGAACTGTCCCGCGACGAGGCCCGCGCGCAGATGCTCCGGTTCATGCCCGAGCCCGTGGTCGAGACCACGCTGGCCATCCTCGGTGAGCCCACCCCGGCCGAACTGCGCATCAGCCCCGACGTCGAGCGGATCCTCGGCCGCGCACCGGGCGCCTTCGCCGACTGGGCTCGCCGCCACATCGCCGCTTTCCGGTGAGAGCGCTGAGGCCGGCTGCGCTTCGGGCATGACCGAGGGCTTCGGGGCAGCCCCGGCCCTCGCTGACGGCGACCGCGGCTCTGCCTCGCCGGGTCGGTCCGCGCTTCAGAGGCCGCGTGCGTCGGCCAGGATCGCGGCCTGCTCCAGCATGCGGGTCGGCTCGCGGCCGTTGCCCCAGGCGTCGTTGAAGGACGGCACGGACTCCACGTGCGGGCCGAACTGTCTGCGGATCGCCTCCAGCAGCACGGCCATGGCCTGTGCCTCGACATGGCGGTCACCGCCCGACTCCCTGAGGATCGCGCCCAGCGAACACAGGCGACCGTCGTCGTCGGTCAGAGCTCCCGCGCACCAGCCGTCCGTCCGCAGCCGCAGCGAAGCGCGGTGCAGGAGGCCCGCGACGGGGGTGGCGTGCGGGGCGAGACCCGGGGGAGCGCTGGGGACAGGAGAGGTCGGGAGGGGTGCGGTGGGAGCCGATGGGGCTCCGATCCGGGACCAGTCGACCGGGGTCGTCTCGATGTGCGCGGTGTTGACCTCGTAGGCGACGGCCGCCTGTGCGAGACGGGCGTCCATCTCCGTTTTGACCGCGGCCAGGCGGGCCTCCAGACCGTCGCCGGGCTGCCGCTCGGGCACGGGCTGCGCGGCGACGGGCGGGGCGATGCCGACGGGTCCGGATGCGGCGGTTTGTTCGGCGGCGACGGTGCGCGTGGGGGACTGCATGAAAGATGGATTCCTGGCACGCCCCGAGTTCAGCGCCGCCGAACGGGCGGTACCGGGCGCGGGGCGCGCCAGGACAGCGGAGCGGGTGGCCGGGCGGCCCACGGCTCGGTCAGGTCGCGGCCGGGCGGCTGTACGGACAGCGGACCCGGTTGCCGTACCTGCCGTACCCGCTGTGCCTGGTCAGGCGTGTGCGCTCAGCTCGCCCGCCAGTACCCGAGCGCGCTGACCCGCTGCTTGGGCACCGACAACTCCTTGCGGACATGTGCCGACAGCGCGCGTGTGGTCGCCGTGTCGCACGCGATCCACACATACGGCCGGGGGCTGTCCTTCAGCAGCTCGGGAAGGGCCGCCTTCACCTCGTCGACCAGCCCGCGCCCGGCGTCCCGGCGCGCCACCTGCCGTACGTCGTGGTGCGTGGCGGCCCGGTAGGGCAGGCCCTCCAGGCTGCCCTCGAACCAGATCGTCGCGGGGACCGGGCCCAGCGCTGTGAGCAGGGAGTTGAGGGCGGGCAGGGAAGCGGGGTCGGCCACGGCGATGACGTGTGAGGGCGCGGGTTCGGGGTGCTCGAAGCCGGTGCCCTGGACCGTCGCCTCGACGGTGTCCCCGGGCTGCGCCGCCCTGGCCCAGTCGCTCGCGCACCCCTCGTGCAGGGCGAACTCCAGGCTGAAGGTGCCGGCCGCCGGATCCGGGTCGACCAGGGTGTACGCCCGCTGGTGGAGCCGGCCCGCGTTGTCGAACCACAGCCGCACCCACATCGTCGGGTGGGCGCCGGTCACCGCCAGCATGCCTCCGTCGGTGAAGTGCAGCCGGCGGTACTCCGCGGTGACGTCCTCCGAGCCCGTCACGGTGAACACGTAGTCCTTCGCACGCAGCAGTTTGAGAACCGCGCCTTCCCAACCCCGCCCCTGTGCCTGCCCCATTGCTTCCTCACCTTTCGGTACGACTTCACCCTGGCATTTAGTTAGGCGAGCCTAACCTAATATGACCGGGGTGGCGCACAGGAGGGTCACAGGAAACCGCCGGGTCGCAACTGGTACCGGCTGAACGAGGGAGACCGATGTCCGACACATACGCCACGCGCGAGGCCCTGTACGAGCAGTTCGTCGACGGCTACGGCGCCGTCCGTGTCCTGCCCCTGGACGCGCGGCTCGACGGCCCGGTGATCCACGGCTGGGTGAACGCGGACAGGGCGGACTTCTGGGGCATGAGAGACCTGGCCGAGGATCAGGTCATCGCGATATACGCCCACATGGAAACGCTCGACACCCACCGCGCCCACCTGCTCGTGAAGGACGGCGAGCCGGTAGCGCTGCTGCAGACGTACGAGCCGGCGGCCGATCGGGTCGGCGCGTGCTACCCGGTCGAACCCGGTGACATCGGCGTCCACCTGCTGATGGCGCCAGCCGGACCCGGCGGCGGGCGTCCCGGCTGGACCACGGCGCTGCTGAGCGCGGCGGCGTCGTACGTCCTGCTGGGCCTGGACCGCGACCGCGTCGTGGTCGACCCCGACGTACGCAACGAGAGGGCCATCGCCCGCTTCCGCCGGCAGGGCTTCATCCCGGGCCCGGTGGTCGTTCTGCCGGAGGTCGACCTTCCCGACGTCCACCTCCCCGAGAAGCGTGCCCAACTCGCCTTCCTCGCCCGGGAGACGGTGTTCCCGGACGGGGTGGTGGAACAGACAGGTCCGGCGGACGCCACGGCGAGTGCCTCCTTGTCGGGCCCTCCGCCCGGCGGTGGCTTCGGCGGGCTCCACCTGGAGACCGTCCACCTCGTTTCCTTGCAGGGTGCCCCGGTCTTCGGGCCGGGGGTGAATGCGAGCCCCTGCGGAGCAGGGCAGGGGCAGAGGAATCGCCGTCAGGGCGATTCGTCGTCGCTTTGACGGTGTCGAGGGCGATCTCGAGCGGGTGCAGGATCTCGGCGTTGAGGGGCGGCCGGTCGGCGGCCGGTTGAGCGGTGGGCCGGGTGTGGGGTTCTTTAGGGATACGAAGCGTGAATGTGAGAATTCCGCTGTTATGGCGTTATTGCGCCGTTACAGTGACGGCGTGGCGAAGTTCCGTATGTACCCCACGTGCGCGCAGGAGCGGCAGATGTTGCTGCACTGTGCGCATGCCCGGTACGTGTGGAACCTGGCGGTCGAGCAGCATGCGCATTGGCGCAGGTGGCGTAGGTCGGCGCCCGGTTTTGCCGAGCAGTGTCGTCAGCTCACCGAGGTCCGGCGTGCCAACGAGTGGCTCGGCATGGGGAACGCGGACGTGCAGCAGCAGGCGCTGAAGGACTTCGCTACGGCGAAGAACGCCCGCTTCACGTCCGGGTTCGGTGAGCCGACCTGGCGCAAGAAGTTCGTGTATGAGGGCTTTCGTGTCATCGGCACCGACCGGGTCCCGGAGTTGACCGAGGACGGCTCGTCGAAGCTGAACGCGAAGACCGGCAGGCAGGTTATGGCCCGCTCGGTCGTCGTACAGAAACTGAACCGCCGGTGGGCTCGGGTCAAGGTGCCCGGCTGCGGCTGGGTCCGCTTCCGGCTCAGCCGCAACGGCAAGGGCTCTGAACTGCCGAAGGCGAAGACGTTCCGCATTACCTACCGCAGCGGCCGGTGGCACATCGCCTTCGCAGCCATTCCCGCACCGGTCGAAGCGCCCGGCACCGGAGGGGTCATCGGTATCGACCGGGGCGTGAACATCACGGCGGCCCTCTCGGATGGGCGGAAGTTGAACTGTCCGCAGCTCACGGTGAAGGAACGCGCGCAGGTCCGTAAACACCAGCGGCGTGCCGCTCGCGCCCCGAAGGCAAGCGAGCACAAGAGTGCCGAGTACGCCAAGGCGGCCAGGCTCAAAGCGCGTGAGGCCGACCGGCGCAAGGACTGGTGCGAGAAGACCTCGACGATGCTGGCCCGCACCTACGGTCTGGTGCGGTTCGAGAAGCTGAACATCAAGAACATGACCCGCTCGGCCAGGGGAAGTACCGAGCGGCCCGGCAAGCAGGTCAGGCAGAAGGCCGGGCTGAACCGGGCGATCCTTGCTCAGGGCTGGGGCCTGCTGCGCCGGCGCACCGGGCACAAGGCCCCGGGCCGGGTCGAGGACGTCCCCGCCCCCTACACCAGTCTGCGCTGCAGTGCCTGCGGTTGGATCGACAAGAACTCGCGCAAGAGCCAAGCCGAGTTCGTCTGCTCCTTTTGCGGTTTTACCTGCAACGCGGACATCAACGCAGCAGTCAACGTCGCGGCAGGACAGGGCGGGATTCCCCGCTCCCGGCGAGCAGCCGGTGCCGGAGGGACGACACCGCCCGAACAGCGGTCGAGCGTCCGTGAACCTCAACCCAGCCGGGTTGGAATCCCCACTCTTTTAAGAGGGGGAGGATGTCAATGACGACGAGTTCGGGCCTCCGGTGGCTGTCCCCCGCCCGGCGGGGCGAGGGACAGCCGTGTCGCGCGTGTCGCGGAGTGCGTCCGCGGGCCACTTCCGTCAGGCGAGCGTGACCTCGACCGGCAGCTTCTTGATGCCGTTGACGAAGTTGGACAGGACGCGGGGCGCGTCGCCGGCCAGCTTGATGTCGGCGATCCTCGGGATCAGCTCCTCGAACATGATGCGGATCTCGGTGCGGGCGAGCAGGTTGCCCAGGCACAGGTGCGGGCTGCCCTTGCCGAAGGTGATGTGATCGTTGTTCGTGCGCGTGACGTCGAAGTCGTACGGGTTGCCGAAGACCTCCTCGTCACGGTTGCCGGAGGCGAACCACATCACCACCTTGTCGCCCTCCTTGACCCGTTTGCCGCCGAGCTCGACGTCGCGGGTGGCGGTGCGGCGGAAGTGGTAGACGGGGGAGGCCCAGCGCAGGAACTCCTCGACCGCGCCCGGGATGAGGGACGGGTCGTCCTTGAGGCGGGCCAGCTGCTCGGGGTGCTGGAGGAGCGCCAGCATCGAGTGCGAGATGGTGTGGCGGGTGGTCTCGTTGCCGGCGACGACCAGAAGCAGGAAGTAGTTGTCGAAGTCCTGCGCGGACAGCGGGATCCCGTCGCGCGGAACGGTGTTGACCAGCTTGGAGACCAGGTCCGTACCGTTGCCGCCGCGGCGTTGCCGGGCCAGTTCGCGCCCGTACTCGAAGACTTCGAGGGAGGCGGGCGAACGGAACGGCAGGTCGCGGTACTTGTCGCTCTCCGCGCTGTGCAGCAGCACGTCCGCGTAGTCGGGGTCGGTGTTGCCGATGATGCGGTTGCCCCAGTCGATGAGCTGCTGGTTGTCCTCCGGCGGCACGTCGAGGAGGCGGGCGAGGACGTTGATGGGGAAGTCGGCGGAGACGTCGGCGACGAAGTCGAAGGTGCCCTTGGCCAGGGCGGCGTCCAGGGTCTGCGCCGTCAGGCCGCGCAGGAAGTCGCTGTAGCTGTTGATGACGCTCGCGCCGAACTGGCGCTGGATGACGCTGCGCATCGCGCGGTGGCGGACACCGTCCAGCTCCAGGATGGACGCCCGCTTCTTGATCTGGTCGTCGTCGACCTCTTCGAGGTTGACGAACCTCGAGGAGGTGAAGGTCTCCGCGTCGCGGTCCACGGTGGCGATGTCCGCGTGCCGGGTGACCGCCCAGAAGCCGGAGTTGGGTGCCTCCTCGGGCTGCCAGTGCACCGGGTCCTCGTGGCGCAGGGTGTGGAACATGCGCCATGGCTTGATGCCGTCGGCGAAGTTGTCGAGGTTCGCGAGGTCGACTTCCTCGAGCGGCAGGGGCTCGGCGAGGGCGGCGCGAAGTTCGGCCTGGGTGGTGGGCGTGGCGGGAACGGTCGGGCTGGTCATGGTGGTTCTCCTGGGCCGGGCTTCGAGGGTTTACAGGTGGTAGGCGTACTCGGTGAACTCCCAGTCGGTGACGTGCCGCCCGAAGCGCTCGAC
Organism: Streptomyces sp. NBC_00386; assembly: GCF_036063235.1. NCBI lineage: Bacteria > Bacillati > Actinomycetota > Actinomycetes > Kitasatosporales > Streptomycetaceae > Streptomyces > Streptomyces sp. NBC_00386. The sequence goes on along the minus strand of NZ_CP107950.1, from coordinate 764,514 downwards.
CTCGTCCCGCTTGTAGGTGAGGAAGGACGAGGTGAAGTCCTTGCCGAGGATGTCGGTCAGGGCGGTGTCCGCCTCCAGCGCGTCCAGCGCGGCGGCCAGGCTCGTGGGCAGCAGGGCGGAGCGCGCGGTGTCGTAGCCGTAGCCCTCCAGGGGCGCCTCCGGCTCCTCGCCCGCCAGGACGCCGAGGAGCGCGGCGGCGATGGTCCCGGCGATCAGCAGGTAGGGGTTGGCGCTGGCGTCGCCGAGCCGCAGTTCCAGGCGGGCGCCCGAGCCGCGCTCGGGCGGGATGCGCACCATGGCGCTGCGGTTGTCGAGCCCCCAGTCGATCAGCCAGGGCGCGAGGGTGTCGGGTCCGAAGCGCTTGTACGAGTTCACGGTCGGGTTGGCGAGCGCCGCGAGCGCGGGGGCGTGGGCGAGGATGCCCGCGATGGCGTGGCGGGCCGTGGCCGAGAGCCCGTACGCGCCCGACGGGTCGTCGAAGGCGTTGCGGCCCTCGGCGTCGTCGCAGGACAGGTGGAGGTGGAAGCCGGAGCCGCCGGCGTCGCCGAAGGGCTTTGCCATGAAGGTGGCGAGGTTGCCCTCCTGGCGGGCGAGCTCCTTGACGGCGGCCTTGAAGCGGAAGGCGCGGTCGGCCGCGTCCAGGGCTGCCGAGTGGGTCAGGTTGATCTCGTACTGGCCGCCGTCGAACTCGTGGTTGCCGGTGACGACGCCGAGGCCCAGGTCGCGCAGCCGGCGCAGGGTGCGCAGCAGATGGTTGCCCGGGTCGGCGCGCAGTCCGGCGGTGTAGACGGCTCCGGTGGCCTCGGGGGAGCGGCGCCAGCCGGTGGGGGTGCCGGGGGCGGGCTCCAGCAGGAAGTACTCCAGCTCGGGGCCGACGACAGGGCGCAGACCCTGTTCGGCGCACCGGGCCAGGACGGTCCGCAGCAGGTCGCGCGGTGATTCCGGGGCGGGGGCCCCGGTCGCCGGGTCGGTGACCTCGCCGAGGCAGGTCGCGACCCCGGGCTCCCACGGCAGTACGGCCGCCGTGGACAGGTCGGGGCGTACGGACACGTCGGGCAGGCCGGCGTCCAGGCCGCCCGCGACGGGGACGACGTCGCCCTGGGGCGTGGTGTGGTAGACGGCGCGGCAGAAGGCCAGTCCGTGCTCGCAGGCCGAGGGCAGGTGGTCGAGCAGGACGTCACGGGCGCGGTCGGTGCCGATCAGGTCGGGATAGACGACCCTGACCACGTCGACGCCCTCGGCGGCGAGCCGCTCCATGTGCCGGCGGATGTCTGGGGTGTCGGATGCGCTCACCGTTGTCTCCTTGGCGGAAGGGTGGGGTGTCCGGGCGGCCTGAGGCCGGGGACGCGTGGTGTGCAGAGAACGGGAGCCGGGGTGCGGGGGAGGCGGGGGTGCCGCTCGGAACAGTCCGGCTCCGCGGCGCCCGGGGCGGCGGCACCTCGTGGCGTCGCGGCCCCGTCCGAGTACGTCCCGTAGGCGGATGAGGATGCGCCTTGGAGATGCGTTCCCACAGGCCGGAAGGCGTGGGAGGCACCCCGGGCACCAGACCCCGCGGCCTGATCCGAACTGCTCCGAACGACACCCTCAGGGCGAACCCCGAGTCGGTCGTTTGAGTCCGAACGGTATGAGGCGGGTCGCGGTCCCGCAAGAGGGTGGCGGTAAGAATTTATCCACCTGGACAGGTATTGACCAGGGTCGAACGGCTTCCTATGTTGTTTGAAGCCAAACGAGTCAGGGACGCGGCTTCGTGTCCCTTTGGCCGAGGGGCCCGGTCCGACATCGGTCGGGCCCCTCACTTCCCCTTCCCTCCCTGCTCCGACGCCCGTATCCACAGGAGGACCGGCCATGAAGGTCGTCGTCGACATGATCAAGTGCCAGGACCACGGCCAGTGCGTCTTCGCGGCCCCCGACGTCTTCTCGATGGACGACGACGGCCACCTCGCCTACGTCTCCGACGTGGACGAGGCGCTGCGCGACGAGGTCGAGGAAGCCGCCGACGTGTGCCCGCTCCAGGCCATCCGGATCGAGGGCTGATCCCGATGACCGCACGCGTAGTCGTCGCGGGCGCCTCCATGGGCGGCCTGCGCGCCGCCGAACAACTGCGCGCGGCGGGCTGGACCGGCGAGGTCACCGTCGTCGGCGACGAGCCGCACATGCCCTACAACAGGCCTCCGCTGTCCAAGGAAGTCCTCGCGGGCAAGGCCTCGTTCGAGTCCCTCGCCTTCACCCCGAAGGCGGCCGCCGCCGATGTCGAATGGCGGCTCGGAACGCGGATCGCGACGGCCCGCCTCGACGAACGCGTGGTCGAACTCGCCGACGGCGAGCGGCTTTCGTACGACGGACTGGTCGTCGCCACCGGAATGCGCCCCCGCCGGCTGCGCTGCCCCGGCCCGCTCGTGGGGCGCCACACGGTCCGCACCCTCGCCGATGCCCAGATCCTGCGCGACGCGCTGATCAAGCCCGGAGCACGGGTGGTGGTCGTCGGTGCCGGTTTCATCGGCTGCGAGGTCGCCGCCACCGCCGTAGGACTCGGCGCGGCACAGGTCACGGTCGTCGACCCGCTGCCGCTGCCCATGGCCGGTCCGCTCGGCGACCTGCTGGGCGGTGCGTTGCTCAAGCGGCACGAGGAGCGCGGAGTGCGCTTCGCGCTCGGCACCGGTGTCGCCGGGTTCCAGGGCGACCAGCGGGTCACCGGAGTCGTCCTCGGCGACGGAACGGTCCTCGCGGCCGACGTGGTCGTGGAGTCGGTCGGCTCGGTCGCCAACACCGAGTGGCTGGACGGCAACGGACTCGACCTGTCCGACGGAGTCCTCACGGACGAGTACCTGCGGGTCGGCGGACGCCCCGAGGTCGTCGCGGTCGGCGACGTCGCACGCTTCCCCAACGCCCGCTACGACGGCGTACCCCGCCGTGTCGAGCACTGGTCCATCCCGACGGACACCGCCAAGCACGCCGCGAAGGTCCTCGCCGCCCATCTCGACGGCGCGGAAGCCGAGTTGGGCCCCTTCGCGCCGCTGCCCACGTTCTGGAGCGACCAGCACGAGTTCCGGCTCCAGTCCTTCGGATCGCCGCTGCTCGGCAAGGACGACGTGCGGATCCTCGAAGGCGACCCGGACGGCGACGTCGTGGTCGGCTACCACACCGGCGACCTGCTGGTCGGCGTCGTGGCGCTCGGCGGCCAGTCCGCCGCGATGCGCGCGGCCCGCTACCGCGCCCAGCTGCTGAAGCAGCCTGCCCTCACCGCGTAACGAAGCGTTAGGAATCCCCGCTATGTCCCCTGTCCGTGGCTTCTTCCACCCCAAGACGGCCGGCGGCACCTCGTCGCTCGTCCCGTCCCCGCCGTGGCGCTACTCCGGCGATCTGCTCACCGTGGAGTACCGCACCGATCCCGCACGGGTGCGTGAACTGCTGCCCGAACCACTGGAGTTGGCCGACGAGGACCCGGGCGCGGTCGCGATGATCTGGGCCGACTGGCAGTCCTGCTCCGGCTCCGGCGAGGAACTGCTCGACCCGGTCCTCGCCCAGTACAAGGAGGCGTTCGCGGTCGTCCGCTGCAAGTATCGGGGACAGACCTACACCCGCTGCGTGTACATCTGGGTCGACAAGGACTTCGCCATCGCCCGCGGACTGCACCAGGGCTACCCGAAGAAGCTCGGCTCGATCCACCAGACCCGCCCGCACCCCTACGGCCCGGCCCCGCGCATCGAGGCCGGCGCCCGCTTCGGCGCCACCCTCGCCGCCGCCGACCGGCGCCTCGCCCAGGCCGTGGTCACCCTGCGGGAGCCGTCCGAGACCAACGGCTTCGTCAACAGCCACCCCATGGCCCACCACCGCTGGCTGCCCTCCGTCGAGAAGGGCAAGGGCCTCGCGCTCGACGAACTGATCGAGTCCGGCGCCGCCTCCTTCGAGGGCGGACAGCCCTGGGTCGGCGACGCCGAACTGGAGCTGTTCGAGGCGCCCACCGAGGAGCTGGCCCGACTGGAGATCCGCGAGCCGATCGCCGCCTACTACCGGCAGGTCGGAGTCGTCTGGGACGGCGGACGACTTCTGGAGTCCGGCACCTCCGGCGCCGAGTGACCCCGACCACCGTACCCACCACAGGACTTGGAGTCCGGACATGACCGAGCACACCCTCACGGTGGCCGGGGTCGCCGTCGACACCCGGCACTGGATCGGCGGCGAACGCGTCGCCTCCGCCGAGACGTTCACCGACGTCTCGCCGATCGACGGAAGCGTCCTCGGCGAGATCTCCCGGGGCACCGCGACGGAGGCCGATCTGGCCGTGGCCGCCGCGAAGGCCGCCTTCCCGGCCTGGGCCGCAACCTCCCGCGCCGAACGCGCCCGCATCCTGCACGCCGTCGCCGACGGCGTGGAGAAGCGGATCGAGGACCTGGCGATCGTCGAGACCACCGACAACGGCGCCCTGCTGCGCTCGCACCGCCGGGGCGTGATGCCGCGCGTCGCCCACAACTTCCGCTTCTTCGCCGACTGGCTCCTGAAGCTGGACCACGAGGACTTCGAGACCCGCGGCCACACCAATCACGTCAGCTGGGACCCGGCCGGCCCCTCGGTGCTGATCACCCCCTGGAACGCCCCGCTGATGCTGTCGACCTGGAAGGTCGCCCCGGCCCTCGCCGCCGGCAACACGGTCGTCCTCAAGCCCGCCGAATGGACCCCGCTGACCGTGTCCCTGCTCGCGGACATCGCAGCCGAGGCCGGACTGCCCGCCGGCGTCCTCAACATCGTCCAGGGGTACGGCTCCGAGATCGGCGACGCCCTCACCTCGCACCCCGACGTGCGCCGCATCAGCTTCACCGGTTCCGTGCCGACGGCCCAGCGGATCACGCAGTCGGCGGCCGCGAACCTCACCCCGCTCAGCCTCGAACTCGGCGGCAAGTCACCGCTGTTGGTCTTCGCGGACGCCGACCTCGACCTCGCGGTCGACCTCGCCGTCGAGCAGTACGACAACGCGGGCCAGGTCTGTCTCGCCGCCACCCGCATCCTGGTCGAGGAGACCGTCGCCGAGGAGTTCACCCGCCGGTTCGCGGAGAAGGCCGCGGCCATCGTGCAGGGCGACCCGCGCGACGAGGCCACCGACATCGGCCCGAACATACACGAGCGCCAGCTGGAGAAGATCGACGGCTTCGTGCGGCGCGCGGTCGAAGCGGGCGCACGTGCGGTCATCGGCGGGCACCGCGGAGAAGGCCGGTACTACGCGCCGACCCTCCTCACCGACGTCGCCCAGGATTCCGAGATCGTCCAGGAGGAGGTCTTCGGACCCGTCCTGACCCTCCAGACCTTCACCACCGAGGACGAGGCGGTCCAGCTCGCCAACGACACCCGCTTCGGGCTCGCCGCCACCCTCGCCACCGGCGACCGGGACCGCGCCGCACGCGTCACCCAGCGGCTCGTCGCCGGGACGGTCTGGGTCAACTGCTTCTTCGTACGCGACCTCCAGGCACCCTTCGGCGGCTCCCGGCACTCCGGCGTCGGCCGTGAGGGCGGCACCTGGAGCTTCGACTTCTACTGCGACCTGAAGAACACCGTGACCGCGCCGAAGGGATGGAAGGACCATGGGTGAGATCGTCGGGGCGGGGCTGCTCGCCCACGTCCCCACCATCGTGCTCCCCGAGGAGATCCGGCTGGAGCTGAACGAGGGCAAGGAGATCACCCTCGTCACCGGCCTGGAGCAGCTTCGCCGGGAGGTCTTCGAACGCGACGACTACGACACCGTCGTGGTCCTCGACTCGCACTGGGCGACCACCGTCGAGTTCGTCGCCACCGCCCAGCCGCGCCGGGCCGGCCTGTTCACCTCCGAGGAACTGCCGCGCGGCATGTGCCGGATGCCGTACGACTATCCCGGAGACCCCGAACTCGCCCACAACATCGCGAAGTTCGCGGACAAGCACGGCACCTGGATCACCGCGATCGACGACGAGTACCTGCCGGTCTACTACGCCACCATCAACCTCTGGAAGTTCCTGGGCCAGGGGCTGCCCGACAAGCGGTGGGTGACCATCGGGGTGTGCCAGACCGGCGACATGGAGGACCATCTGCGGCTGGGCCGGGCCCTCGCCGACGGCATCGCCGCCACCCCCGGCCGCCGGGTGCTGCTCATCGCCTCGGGTGCCCTCTCGCACACCTTCTGGCCGCTGCGCGAACTGCGGGACCACGAGTCCGGCGACCCGGCGCACATCTTCACCCCCGAGGCGCGCGCGGCCGACGAGGAGCGCATCACCTGGTTCAAGGAGGGCCGCCACGACAAGGTCCTCGACACCATGGACGAGTTCTGGAAGTACAAGCCCGAGGCCAAGTTCTTCCACTACCTGATGATGGCCGGCGCCCTCGGCGAACAGGCCTGCGTCGCCACGGCCCGCCAGTACGGCGAGTACGAGAACTCGATCGGCACCGGCCAGGTCCACCTCTGGTTCGACCGCCCGGCCGACGGCTGGACCGGCGCGGGAACACCCGCGGCCGTCGCACCCCACAACCCGCACCGACGTTCCTAGGAAGCCGCCATGCCCGAATACCGCCGCATCCTCCTCGACGGCGCCGCCGTCCAGGTCACCGTCGACGGGGACGAACTCGTCGCCGGTGACGGCCGCCGCGTCAAGACCGAGGAGGCACAGCACCTGCCCCCGGTCGTGCCCTCCAAGGTGATCGCCGTCCACCTCAACCACCGCAGCCGCGTCGACGAGTTCGGGATCGACCTCCCGCCCACCCCGACGTACTTCCACAAGCCCACCTCGGCCCTCAACTCCCACAAGGGCGCCATCGTCCGCCCCGAGGGCTGCAAGTGGCTCAACTACGAGGGCGAGGTGGCCATCGTCATCGGGAGGACGGCACGCAACATCTCCCCGGCCGAGGCGGGGGAGTACATCGCCGGCTACACCGTCGCCAACGACTACGGCCTGCACGACTTCCGGGACACCGACGCCGGCTCCATGCTCCGCGTCAAGGGCTCCGACACCCTGTGCCCGCTCGGCCCCGGCCTGGTCACCGACTGGGACTTCCGCGGCAAGAGCCTGCGCACGTACGTCAACGGCGAGGTGGTGCAGGACGGTTCGACCGACGAGATGCAGTGGGACATGCACTACCTCGTCGCCGACATCGCCCGCACCATCACCCTGCACCCCGGCGACGTCCTGCTGTCCGGCACCCCGGCCAACTCCCGCCCCGTACAGCCCGGTGACGTCGTCGAGGTCGAGGTCGAGGGCCTGGGACGGCTCACCAACCACATCGTGACCGGCCCGACCCCGATCCGCACCGACGTGGGCGCCCAGCCCACCGAGTCCGAAGAGGTGCTGTCCACCGCGCTCGGCGGGGACTGGGAGTTCCGCGGCATCCGTCCGCCCCGGCGCTGATGCCCGCCGCACCAGGGCGCCGCGCCGTCCAGGACGGCGTGAGCCGCCCGGCGGGCCACTCCGGCACGCGGCGCGCGGAGCCCGGCACGGGCACCACCAAGGGGCCCGCGCCGGTCCGCCCCGGGCCCCTTGAGCAGGCGGGTAGGGTCGGGACCATGACCGAAACCGCCGAGACGCCTGAGGGCCGCAAGCCGCGTCGGCGCATGAACTACGGGGAGGGCCGCGAAGCCCTGCTCAACGCCGCCGTGCGCGTCGTGGCCAGGGGCGGGCTGCGCCGGCTCACCTACCGGGCCGTGGCGGAGGAGGCGGGCACCACGCACGGGCTGGTCGTGCACCACTTCGGTTCGCGCGACGCACTCATCGAGGAGGCGGTCGCGCACGCGATCCGCACCTCCCTGAACACCAGCGCGCTGGAGCCCGGCACCGGCAAGGTCGATGACTTCTCGGTGGGAGTGTCCGAGATGGTCACGGCCGATCCGGACATCCAGTCGTTCCAGTACGAGCTGCTCCTGGAAGCCAGGCGCCGCCCCGAACTGCTCCCGCATCTGCGCGCGTTGTACGACGAGTACTTCGACGCCACCGGACGCGAGCTGTCCCGCATGCTGCCCGACGGTGCCGGGCAGCCGCTCACCCGGCTCGTCTTCGCCGCCCTCGACGGCCTGGTCCTGCACCAGCTCGTCTTCGGCGGCCCCGAGATCACCGACGCCGCCATCGAGGAGCTGCGCTCGCTGCTCCGGCTGCTGGAGGCCCGGCGGCACACCGACGCCGAGGGCCGCGACTGACGTTGCGAACCGCGTGTTCCAAGGCCCCGGACGCCTGTCGTCCGGGGCCTGTCGCGTTCGGGGCAGGAAACCGGGTGCAGCCCCTTGTCAAACGGATAGTTCCAGCTCAGTATGAGGCAACTCGTTTGGCCTGAAACGAATCCCTCTTTCCTCACTGGCAGGTGATCCGAGTGGACAGTCAGACAGCGGTCGTGAACCAGACCGCGCCCGACGCCCCCACAGCAGGCAAGCTCAAGCCCAACTCGCTCGGCGTTCTGGGCATCCTCTTCTTCGTCCTCTCCGCCCAGGCACCGCTGACCGGTGTCGCGGGCGCCGTTCCCATCGCCGTCGGCATCGGAAACGGTGCGGGGGCACCGGCCGCCTATGTGGTGGCGGGTCTGATCACCCTGCTCTTCTCCGTCGGCTTCGTGGCGATGGGCCGGCACGTCGTGGACGCCGGCGCCTTCTACACGTACATCGGCAAGGGGCTCGGCCGGACCGTCGGGACCGGCAGCGCGGGGATCGCGCTGTTCGCCTACTGCGCGATCCAGGCCGCCATGTACGGCCTGTACGGGGCGACCGTCAACAGCCTGCTCGCCCACTACACCGGCTTGGACGTGCCCTGGTGGGCGTGCGCCCTGGTCACGATGGTGATCGTCCAGGTGCTCGGCAGCGCGGGCATCGAGATGGGCGCGAAGGTGCTGGCGGTCTTCGTCCTGGCCGAGTTCAGCATCCTCAGCGTCTTCGCACTGGTCACCTTCTTCAAGGGCGGCGGGCCCGAAGGCCTGGCCTTCACCGAGTCCTTCTCGCCGAGCGCGGCGTTCGACGGCGCCCCGGGCGTGGCCCTGATGTTCGCCGTGGCGTCGATGATCGGCTTCGAGGCCACCGCGATCTACGGCGAGGAGGCGCGCGAACCCCGCAAGACCGTCCCGCGGGCCACCTACGCGGCCGTCGCCTTCGTCACCGGCTTCTTCGGGTTCGCCTCCTGGATGCTGGTCTCCTCCTACGGACCCTCGAAGGTGTCCGGGGCGGCCGGCAAGGCCCTGGAGAGCGGCGACTCGACGAGCTTCGTCTTCGCACCCATCGCCGACCTGCTCGGCACCTGGGTCAACGACGTCCTGCCCGTCCTGCTGGCGACTTCCCTCTTCGCCGGCATCCTCGCCTTCCACAACTCCGCCAACCGCTACCTGTTCTCGCTCAGCCGCGACGGCCTGCTGCCCCGCAAGCTGTCGTCGATCAACCACCGGCACTCGCCCAGCGTGGCCGGCTGGGTCCAGACGGCCATCGCGGTCCTGCTGGTCGTCCCGTTCGCGCTGGCCGGCAAGGACCCCGTGGTGACCCTGTTCTCCTGGGGCAGCGGCGTGGCCGTCCTCGGCATCATGGCGCTGTACCTGCTGACGTCGGTCTCCGTGGTGATCTTCTTCCGCCGTGAACGCCTGGACACCCGGCCCTGGAACACCCTGATCGCTCCCTCCCTGGGAGCCCTCGGCGTGGCCGGGGCGATCTGGCTGATCGTCCAGAACTTCACCACGCTCATCGGGGGCGAGGGCGGCACCGCCCTCGTGCTCGAACTGACCGTCCCGGCCGTCCTCGTCCTCGGCCTCGTGGCGGCACGGCTCACCCGTGACAGGGCCGGTGCCACCGGCAGCTGACGCACGCCGGGCCGGTCAGCCGGCCCGGCCCGCCGCCCGGCCGAGGAAACCGTCGACCAACCGGCGGGCGTTCGTCCGGGCCATGGGTTCCATGGCCCGGCTCCGCGCCAGCAGTTCGCCGGGGTCCACACCATGGCGTACGCACTGCTCCGCTCCGCCGGCCTCGATCCAGCCGCGCACCATCGCCGTGGTGATCTCCGGATGGAACTGCACACCCAGGCCGGTCTCCGTCCTGAAGGCCTGGACGCACACCTCGTTGCGGGCCACCTCCTTGGCCCCCGGCGGCAGGACGCAGCGGTCGAAGTGCCACTGGAACCAGGGGCCCGCCCCCACCAGGGACGGATCGTCCGTGGCGACCTCGACCCAGCCGATCTCCGGGCGCGGCGACGCCTCCACATGACCGCCGAGCGCGGTGGTCAGCGCCTGGGCGCCGAAACAGACCCCGAGCACCGGGACGCCGAGGCGGTCGGCCTCGCGCAGGAGGGACAGTTCGCCCTCGATCCAGGAGCCGACGGCCGTCCGGTCGTACACCGACCACGGGGCCCCGAGCGACACGATCAGGTCCCAGCCGCCCGCGGCGGGGAAGTCGAACTCGACGTCCGGCGCGTGATGGCGGTGCTCGGGCACGACCGTCATGACCGTGAGGTCGTAACCGCGCTCCTCCAGCCGGGCTCCGACCAACCCCGGCTCCGTCACATGGTCGTGCTGGACGACGAGCGCTCGCACGGTGGCGCTCCCTTCCCCGCGGTGTCCGCGGACCTGCCGGATCGATGCAAGGAGCCCTTGCCCAGGCTCCGCGCCCACCTTATCGTTTGGGTTCAAATAACTTTCTGGAGGCCCCGCATGACGGACGTCACCCACGCGGAGTGGCTGCTCCGAGCCAAGTCCCTGGACCTTTCCGGCGCCCACCACATCGACGGCGCCGACGAGGACGGCGGGGGAGCCGCCTTCGACGCCGTCTCGCCCCGTGACGGCCAGGTGCTCACCCGCGTCGCCGACGCGGGCACCGCCGAGGTCGACGCCGCCGTCGCCGCCGCCCGCCGTGCCTTCGACACCGGCCCCTGGCCGCGCCTCGCGCCCGCCGAACGCGGCACCATGCTGCTGCGCATCGCCGACCTCCTCCAGGAACGCCGGGCCGACCTCGCGCTCACCGTCAGCCTGGAGATGGGAAAGCCCATCACCGACGCGTACGACATCGAACTGCGCGCCCTGATCAACACCTTCCGCTGGTACGGACAGCTCGCCGACAAGCTCACCGACGAGTCCCCGCACACCGCCGCGGACGCGCTCGCCCTGGTCACCCGGGAACCGGCCGGAGTCGTCGGCGCCGTCGTGCCGTGGAACTTCCCCCTGACCCTCGCCGGCTGGAAGGTCGCCCCCGCGCTCGCCGCCGGCTGCACGGTCGTCCTGAAGCCCTCGGAGAACTCGCCCCTGTCCGCGCTCCTCCTGGGCCGCATCGCCACCGAGGCCGGACTGCCGCCGGGCGTCCTCAACGTCGTGGGAGGCACCGGCCCGGTGGCCGGCCGGGCGATCGGCCTCCACCCCGACGTCGACGTCCTCGCCTTCACCGGCTCCACCGCCGTCGGCCGCCACTTCCTGCACTACGCCGCCGACTCCAACCTCAAGCGCGTATGGCTCGAACTGGGCGGCAAGTCACCGAACATCATCCTTCCCGACGCTCCCGACCTGGAGAAGGCGGCCGCCACCGCGGCCTGGGGCATCTTCTTCAACCAGGGCGAGATGTGCACGGCCCCCTCCCGGCTGCTCGTACACTCCTCGATCGCGGAACAGGTCACCGAGTCCGTCGTGCGACGCGCACGTGAACTGCGGATCGGCGACCCCCTCGACCCGTCCACCGAGATGGGCGCCCTGGTCGGCGAAGCGCACCTGGGCCGCGTACAGGACCACATCTCCACCGGCCTGGCCGAGGGCGCCCGGCTGCGCACCGGCGGGTCCCGCACCCTCACCGACACCGGCGGCAGCTTCCTGGAACCGACCGTCTTCGACCGGGTGGACCCCGGCATGAGGCTCTCCCGGGAGGAGATCTTCGGCCCGGTCCTGTCGGTCCTCGCGTTCGACGACCTGGACGAGGCCGTACGGCTGGCCAACGACACCGAGTACGGGCTCGCCGCGGGCCTGTGGACCTCCGACCTGTCGACCGCGCACCGGGTCTCCCGCGCCTTGAAGGCCGGCACGGTCTGGGTCAACTGCTACGAGGAGGGCGACCTGACCGTCCCCTTCGGAGGCATGAAGCAGTCGGGCAACGGCCGCGACAAGTCCGCCCACGCCCTGGAGAAGTACACCGAACTCAAGACCACCTGGATCCAGCTTTGACTCCTCCCCTTCCCTGAGGAGGGGGATTCCTGGCTCACTTCGCCCGGCACCTAGCAGGTGGCAGGGCTTACAAGATCAGCACCAGCCGGGTTGAGACCAGCCCGGACGAGCATCACGCGAGCGGAGTTCTTGTCCCTGGGGGACGCGGCCCCGCACGCGGTGCACGTATACGTTCGTTCAGAAAGGGGCAGTGCGTGCTTGGCTCTCGCTCCGCACTGTGCGCAATCCATGGTGGTGTGCGCGGGGTCGACCAGGTGCACGATGCGCCCGTGCTTGCGGGCCATCTCGAGCAGCGCGTTCTTGGTGGCACCGATGGCGGCGTCGGCAGTCTTGCGGGCCATGTTGGACTTAGCGAGGAACTTCGGGCGGAAGTCCTCGACGGCCAGGGCGTCGTGGTCGCGGACCACGGCCTTGGCCCATTTGCGGCCCGTGTCCTGGCGCTGTCGGGCAATCTTCTTGGAGACCTTCGCCGCCGCGTTGCGGGCCTTGCGGTAGCCGCCGGAGTCGGGCCTGTTCTTCGGCGTCCGGCGGCGGGCCATCTGCCGCTGGTAGCGGGCCAGTTTCGCTGCGGAGGTCCTGCCGTGCTGCGGGTGCGGGAGGTCGTGGGCGTCGCTGGTCGTGGTGGCGGTCTCCTTCACGCCCCAGTCGATGCCGATCGCGCGTCCCGTGGCGGGCAGCGGGTCGATGCCGGCCTGCACGACGAACGAGGCGTACCAGTGGCCGAGGCTGTCCTGGTACACACGCACCGACGTCGGGTCGGTTGGCAGGTCGCGGGACCACACCACGCTCAGGGCGATGTTGCCAGCCAGGTACAGGCGGCCGTCCCTGACCCGGAAGCCGCGCCGCGTGTAGTTCAGCGACACCAACACCTCGCGCTTGCGCTTGATCCGGGGCATCCCGGCCCGCTGCCGCATCGGCAGCCGGGCCTTGATGTCCCCCAGCGCCTTCGCACGGGACGTGGCGAAGTCCCGGATCATCTGCTGCTGAGGCACCGAGCTGCCCTCGCGCAGCCACGCCATCGCACCACGAGCCTCGGTGAGCATCTTGTCGAGCTGTGCCGGACCGCACGTCACCTTCTCGGCGGCGTTCCTGTTCAGACCGTGGACCTTGCGGGACATGGCCACGCACTCGTTCCACACCCACCGGCACCGCGCCCACTCGGCATCCAGGCGGGCAAGCGCGGTGGACGACACGCGAAGGCGATAGGTGTACCGGGCGTGCACGGTATCTCCCGCACCATCTGGCGTCGTCATGTCGTCATGCTGCCAGCGCGGCACCGTGCCGGGAGGGATGAATCGTAAAAAAGCCTGCATCACGTTCACCCTGCCTGTCGAAGCCGCTGCCTGACTCACGTTTCAGGCGAGGGCCAGTCGGCGGTCACTCAACTCAGAGATGGTCCATCGCGGCAAGGGCGAGTACCGCACCGCCGCGACGGACACTGAATCGCCCTGTCGGCGATTCAACTTCCCTTGCCCGGCTCCGCAGGAGCCCGAATCTCCCCCACAAGCGGGAGGTATCCCCAACCCGGCCTGAAGGCTGGGGCAACCTCGGAGGACTTCGTTGATACGCCCCTTGATCGCCGTTCCGGCCCGTTTCTCCGCGACGACCTCAGCCCTGCGGTACGCCGCCGAGGTCAACGCCCGCGCCCTGATCGAGGCGGTGTGGCGGGCCGGCGGCGAACCGGCGACCATCCACCCGGCCGATCCCGCCGTCACGGACGTGACCGCGCGTCTCGCCCGCTTCGACGGTGTCCTGCTCCCCGGTGGCGGCGACCTCGCTCCCCACCGCTACGGAGCCGCCGACACCCACGACAGCGTCTACGACGTCGACGACCTCCAGGACGCCTTCGACCTCGAAGTCGCCCGCCGGACGCTGGACTTGGGCCTTCCGTTGCTGGCCGTGTGTCGCGGCCTCCAGGCTGTCAACGTGGCCCTCGGTGGCACCCTGGAACAGGACATGGGCGGTCCCGAGCGCGAACACCGGCACGTCGTCCACCCGGTGGCCGTCGAGCGCGGAACCCTGCTGGAACGGGCCACCGGCGCGCAGAAGGTGGAGGCGTCCTGCTACCACCACCAGCGGGTCGAACGCCTCGGCGCAGGCTTGACGGTCACCGCACGCGCCGCGGACGGGACCGTGGAGGGCCTTGAACTCCCGTACGCCGAAGGGTGGTTCACCGCGGTGCAGTGGCATCCGGAGGACACCGCGCACGAGGACCCCGTCCAGCAGGCGCTGTTCGACGCGCTGGTCGGCGCGGCCGGTGAGGGACGCTGATCCTGTTGGGCTGCGAGGCTGCGAGGCTGCGAGCCTGCGGGGCCGTGAGGTTGTGAGGTTGTGGGGGCGAGGGGCTCCCGGACCTCGGCCCCCGTGCCCTGGACCACCGGTCCCCGTTCCCGGCCCCTGGACCATCGGCCCCGGCCCGCGGCCCTCAGCCCTTCGCCCGCCGGCCGCTGCGGCGGCGGGCCGGTTCGGCACCGTCGAGGAGGGTGAGACGGCGTTCCTCGCCCTCCTCCTCGACCTGGCGCACGACCTGCCGCAGCCCTTCGGCGACGGTGTGGCACTCCTCGTCGCTGAGCCGCGAGGCGACGAATGCCTCCTCCTGGTTGAACCGCGGGAACAGGCGCTCCATGAGCGCTTCGCCCTCGTCGGTCAGACTGAGCAGCTTCAGTCGGCCGTCGGAGGGATGACCGGCGCGTGTCATCAGCCCCCGCCCCTCCAGGGTCCGCGAGACACCGGTGAGCGTGCCCTTGGAGATCCCGGCCTCCTCGGCGACGTGCCGGGTCTCGGACTCGCCCCAGACCCAGACCACCCAGAGCACGACGAAGGACGTCCAGGTCAGATCCGCGTCGCGCAGCACCGAGTTCTCCAGGTGCTGGCGGACAGCGGAGGCGGCGCGGTAGATGTTCGCGACGACCGCCATCTGCTCGCGGTGTATCGGGATGCCGCCCAGCTTCGCAGCCGCCAGCTTTTCCGCTTCGGTGATGGACCGATGGCCGGGCACGGGCACGCTCCCTTGGTCGTTCGGACCCAAATTGTACGGGACGACGCGCGGTCTCCCTGGTCCTCCACCGGATTCGGGGAGACGGAAAACCCGTGGAGACGAACCGGGCGGGTCGTGCAAGCTTGCACGTGTCGAAGGGGTGTAGCTCAGAGGCCAGAGCGCCGGCTTCCAAATCCGGACGTCGCAGGTTCGACTCCTGCCTCCCCTGCTGTGGATTTTCGGGAATTTCTTCGTCGGCGATGTAGAGAACCCTTGGGCGGCTCCGTTCATAGGGGGAGAGCGCCAGACTGGGCGGGCCGAAGATCGAGGAGTTCATGTGCCGAAGTTCCTGTTGTTGGTCAACCACGACGGTGGAGAGTTCGAGCAGTCCATGGACGAGTGGGCCCCGGACGATGTCACGGCACACTTCGACTACTACGAGGCGTTGACCAAGGAACTGGTCGCGAGCGGTGAGATGGTGCAGTTCACCGGGCTCGCCGACCCGCGTCGCGCCAGGATCGTGCGCGCGGACGGAGCTTCGGCGCCGGTGGTGACCGACGGGCCGTTCCCGGAGTCCAAGGAGGTTCTGGCCGGGTTCAATGTCATCGACGTGGAGTCCGAGGCCCGGGCGCTGGAGATAGCCGCCAGGATTTCGGCGGTGCCCGGACCCGGCGGGGTTCCGACGCGGCAGCCGGTCGAGGTGCGCCAGGTCATGAACGACATCGCGTTCGACCTGTGACGGACGGCCCGATCGTCGAGGACCTGCTGCGCGAGCTGGCGCCGCAGGTCCTCGGCACGCTCGCGCAACGCCTGGGGGACTTCGACGCGTGTGAGGACGCCGTCCAGGAAGCCCTGATCGCCGCGGCCCGGCACTGGCCCGCCCACGGGGTGCCGGAGAACCCGCGCGGCTGGCTGCTGCGGACCGCCACGCGCCGCTACACCGACCAGATGCGTGGCGAGACGGCACGACGGCGACGCGAGGAACGTGTCGCGAGGGAGCCGGCCCCCGACGCGGGCCTGGCCGACGACGACACTCTCGCGGTGCTGTTCATGATCTGTCATCCCACGCTCACGCCCGCCTCGGCGATCGCCCTGACCCTGCGGGCCGTCGGCGGACTGACGACCGCCCAGATCGCAGCCGCCTACCTGGTCCCCGAGGCGACGATGGCGCAGCGCATCAGCCGGGCCAAGCAGCGCCTGAAGGCGTCCTCGGTGCCGTTCGGGGTGCCCGTACCGGGTGCGCCGGACTGGCCCGCGCGGCTCGGCTCTGTACTGCACGTGTTGTACCTGCTGTTCAACGAGGGCTACACCGCCTCGGGCGGCTCGGTCCTGCACCGTGCCGACCTGTCCGGTGAGGCCGTCCGGCTGGCCCGGCAGGTGCACCGGATCCTGCCGGACGAGGGTGAGGTGGCCGGGCTGCTGGCCCTGATGCTGCTGACCGAGGCCCGCCGCCCGGCGCGCACCGGCCCGCACGGCGAGCTGGTCCCCTTGGCCGAGCAGGACCGCACGCTGTGGAACCGCCGCCTGATCCAGGAGGGTTCCACGCTGGTCATCGGCACGTTCGCGAAGGGAGGGCGGCCCGGCGCGTACCGGTTGCAGGCCGCCATCGCGGCCGTGCACGACGCCGCCGTTCGCGCTCAGGACACCGACTGGCCGCAGATCCACGGCCTGTACGAGTTGCTCGAACACGTGACGGGCAGCCCGTTGGTCACCCTCAACCGCGCGGTGGCCCTCGCGATGGTCGACGGTCCGGCCGCCGCCCTGGCGCTGCTCGACCGGCTGGACGCCGACGACCGGGGCCCCCTCGCCGGCCATCACCGGACGCACGCGGTGCGGGCCCACCTGCTGGAGATGGCGGGAGAGTCGACACCGGCCCTGCGCCACTACCGCCTGGCGGCAGCCCTCACCACCAGCATCCCCGAGCAGCGCTACCTCACGACCAAGGCAGCCCGGTTGCACCAGAGTTCGCCCCTGCCGACCGGCTGACGTACGGTCATCCACGTCCTCCGTGGGCGAACTCGTCATCTTCACCAGCACAACTTCCGACCCGGAAGTCAGAGACCGAGTAGGGAATGCGACATGCCCACGTGGGCCTGCACACTGCGCGAGATCGGCATCACCGAGCCGGACCTACGGATCGCATACGGTCAACAGCGCGCGTTCGTCAGGCGATTCAGAACCGCGGAGTATCTGACCGTCCGCCTCCTGCTTCCGGCACGCCTGCACCCACCGGTCATCGCCGCGGTCGCCTTCATGCACGAGACGGACGAGCGCATCGATACGGGCACACGTGAAGCGCGCGGCACGGCGCTGGAGTTGTGGACGTCCGCCACACGTGCGGTACTTGACGGTGGGACCACTACCGATGCGACGCTCAGGGCGCTCGGGGACGCGGCCACGCGACGCCCTGAGCTGCGGCAGTCCGTCGAAGCCTTCCTGCGCGGGGCACGGCACGAGGTCGAGTACACGGGTTTCGACACCGAGGACGAACTGCAGTCCTACGTCGACGGTTACGCGCTGCCCGCCTTCATGCTCCTGGTCTGTCTTTTGGAGCGTGGGGACGCCACGGACGGCGAGGTGTTCGTGCGGCGCTGCCGTGACCTCATCGAGGCGATGCAGCGCATCGACTTCCTCGACGACCTCGCGGAGGACGCGGCACAGGGGCAGGTCGGCATCCCGGGCGAGGATCTGGAACGGCACGGTCTGTCCGTCGCGGCTCTGCGGGGCCCCACGGACGCCGTCCGCGCGCGACTGGGCCAACTGGTCCAAGAACAGATCGAATTGGCTCGCCCACGTCTGTCCGCAAGCGGACAACTGGTGAGCTTGGTGCCACCGGGGACACGCCCCTTCGTCACCGCCCTGCTGCAGGTGCAGGAACTCCGGTTGGTCGCGCTCAGCCGGAAGGGCGGCGAACTCGCCGACGGCGGCGCGCGCCCTTCCGTACCGGCGCTGCTGGGCGTGCTGGCACGTCAGTACCGGGCCGTTCGGCGAACGCGCCAGACATCGCTCCGTCCCAGCCCTGCCCCCCAATGATCACGAGCGTCATCGCACGCGATAAACCCGGCGACGTCGGCGATCAGCCCCGGGATACTGGTCGCCCATGGATGAGGTCGAAGTCGTCGTCGCCCATTCCGAGCGCGCGACTCTGCGCGTCGGCGACGTGTTCCTGAAGGTGGACGCCGATCAGGCGCGCATCGACGTCGAGGTCGAGGCGATGGCCTTGGCGCCGGTCCCGACCCCGGAGGTCCTGTGGCGCAAGCCGCCCGTGCTCGCGATCGCCGCGCTCCCGGGGGCGACGCTCGGGCGCCTCGGCGGGCCGTCGACCGGGTCGCCGGCGGCGTGGGCCGCGGCGGGTGCCGCCATCCGGAAGCTGCACGACGCGCCGCTGCCGCCCCTGCCGGGCCGGGCCGGCCGGAGCGTCGTCGCGCTGGCGGCGGAACTCGACGACGAGTGCGAGTCGCTCGTGACGAACGGCGTCCTGCCCGCCGACCTGATCACCCGCAACCGCCAGGTCGCCGAGGCCGCGCTCCGGCCGTGGACTCCGGCGTTCACGCACGGCGACCTGCAGATCGCGCACGTCTTCGTCGACGGAGACGAGGTCACCGGCATCATCGACTGGTCAGAGGCGGGCCAGGGTGATGCCCTGTACGACCTCGCCACCTTCACGCTCGGACACGAGGAGCACCTCGACGACGTCGTCGCCGGCTATGGCACCGACGTCGACCTCGACGTGATCCACGCGTGGTGGTCGTTGCGCAGCCTGCTGGTGGTTCGCTGGCTGACCGAGCACGGCTTCGACCCGTTCGCGCCGGGCTGTGAGGTCGACGTGCTGAGATCCCGGATGTGAGGCTGCGCGGCCCGACTGCTGTGAGTGCGTTCTGACGCATCGAGCGCCTCCCTTGCTCCCGACCGGTCGCACGGCTTCCGACGCCTGCGGATCCGGTGGGAACGGCGAGCCGACAACCAGGAAGCCTTCCTGGGAGGGGAGGGGAGGGTGGCACGCCGAGCGGTCCGCCCATGTCCCGGCCGCGTGGCGTCCCCTCGAAGAGGTCAACTCTTGAATGCGCGGCCCGATGCGAGCCGGGCGCGTCGTCGGGGTTCGAACGCGTCGGGGTGCCGGACGCGGTTCAAGCGGTGAGAGATGGCGTTCTGCTGGGCCCCGGTACGCGAACTCCCTTCATTTCGGCTTCAGTTGTTGACGTCCGGAACATGCGGGGATACAACCCGGAGAGAGCGCTCTCCGTCTGCTGTTGCTCCGCCCCCACACACGCCGACCCGGCATGAGGAGATCCCGCATGCAGTCCTTAGCCAGCGCCCTTCCCCACCGGCCGTCGAGCAGAACCGCACGGGCCCGTACGGCTCTCGGTCTCGTCGTCGTCCTGCTCGCCGCCTGCGTCGCCTTCCTGAGTCCGTCCTCCGCGCACGCCGCCGACCAACTGCTGTCGCAGGGACGGCCCGCCGCGGCCTCATCGGTCGAGAACGGATCCTTCCCCGCCGGGGCCGCGGTCGACGGGAACACCGGCACCCGGTGGTCCTCGGCCTTCTCCGACCCCCAGTGGCTGCGTGTCGATCTCGGGTCGGTCCAGCAGATCACCCGCGTCACCCTGAACTGGGAGGCCGCCTACGGCAAGTCGTTCCAGATCCAGACCTCCGCGGACGCGAACACCTGGGCCACCGTGTACTCCACGACGACCGGCACCGGTGGCGTGCAGAACATCAACGTCACCGGCAGCGGCAGATACGTGCGCGTCCTCGGAACGGCGCGAGCCACCCCGTACGGCTACTCCCTGTGGGAGTTCCAGGTGTACGGGCCCGGAAGCACCACCCCGCCGGACGACTTCTGGGGCAGCACTGGCGACATACCCGCCGCGAACAACGCCGTCGAGGTGAAAGTCCTCAACCGCACCAACGGCAAGTACCCCGACAGCCAGGTGTACTGGAGCTTCAACGGCCAGGTCCACTCCATCGCCGAGCAGCCCTACCTCGACATGCCGGCGAACTCCGCGGGCCGCATGTACTTCTACCTGGGTTCGCCGAACGGTCCGTACTACGACTTCATCGAGTTCACCGTCGGCAACGACGTCTTCAACGGCAACACCACCAGGGTCGACGCCTTCGGCCTCAAACTGGCCATGCGCCTGCACTCCAAGGACGGGTACGACGTCGAGGTCGGCGAGAACCGGCAGACCTTCGCCGAGGACCGCGCGACGACCTTCCAGCGGTTCACGGCCGCCGTCCCCGACCAGTTCAAGGTGCTGGCCCAGACCCAGTCCCCGTACCGGATCATCGCGCCCGGCAGCGACCCGAGCTTCCGGGCGGGCGGCGCCAACGCCGGCTACTTCACCTCCTACGCCCAGTCCGTGGGCGTGAACGCGGCCACCTCCGACATCTTCGGCTGCGCGGCGGCCCTCGCGAGCAACCCCAATATGTGCGCCGCCCTCAACCGCCATGTGGCGACCCTGCCAGCCTCGCAACAGGGCGATCCCGCTCAGTACTACAAGGCGGCGCCCGCCAACTACTACGCCAGGTTCTGGCACGACAACGCCATCAACAACCTCGCCTACGGCTTCCCCTACGACGACGTGGCGGGTCAGTCCTCCTTCGTCTCCCACGGCAGCCCGCAGTGGCTGCTGGTCGCCGTCGGCTGGTAGCCGGGTCCGCTACCACGGGGGCCGTGCCGGCTCGGCGCCGTCGTGTCGGCGAAGGGGGTCGACCACGACGCCGGGATCGAGGATCCCGGACGGGTCCGGCACGGCCTTGTCCGCCCGCGGACAGGTGGCGAAGAGACCGGGGCGCCGCCGGTCGTACCACGGCCGGCGGCGCCCCGGCCTGCTCGGCATCAACGCCGCCGCCCACCTCCAGGAGCAGACTGAACGCGCCCGAGCTCACCCTCGGTGAGCTCCACCTCGTCGGGCCGTAGCTTGGACGGGTCGCGGATCTCGTGGGCCGCGCCGGGAACAGGCGGTGCCGCCGGCACGGTTGCACCGACCGAGGGACCGGCGCCGCGCGGGCGGGGAACACGGAGACCAGGAGGTCGTCCGCCCCGCCAGGATCCGGGCCCCGGGATCGCGGTACGCCCGCCGCGCATTCGGACCAGGACGTATTTTTCTGCAGGAGGACTGTTTCATGACTGACCGGCCCTTGACGCTCATGGCAGTGCACGCCCACCCCGACGACGAGGCCACCGGAACCGGAGGGGTCCTCGCGCGGTACGCGGCGGAAGGCATCCGCACGGTTCTCGTGACGTGTACCGACGGCCGTTGCGGTGACGGACCAGGGGGTGTCAAGCCGGGCGATCCCGGGCACGATCCGGCGGCCGTCGCCTTGATGCGCCGTCAAGAACTCGAGGAGAGCTGTGAGGTCCTGAAGATCAGCGATCTGGAGACGCTGGACTATGCCGACTCCGGGATGGTGGGCTGGGCGAGCAACGACGCCCCCGGATCCTTCTGGGGGACTCCCGTGCAGGAAGGCGCCACTCGACTCGCCGAACTCATGCGGCACTACCAGCCCGATGTGGTCGTCACCTATGACGAGAACGGCTTCTACGGCCACCCCGACCACATCCAGGCCCACCGCATCACGATGGCGGCGCTGGAGATGACCGAGCTGACACCGAAGGTGTACTGGACCACGATGCCCCGCTCGATGATGCAGCGGTTCGGCGAGATCATGCGCGAGTTCCATGAGGACATGCCGGAGCCGGATCCCGCCGAGGCCGCCGCGCTGGCCGAGATCGGCCTCCCCGACGACGAGATCACCACGTGGGTGGACGCCACCGCGTTCAGCGGTCAGAAGTTCGACGCGCTGGCCGCGCACGCCAGCCAGGGCGAGAACATCTTCTTCCTCAAGATGGGCAAGGAGAGGTTCGGCGAGCTGATGGGCATGGAGACCTTCGTACGTGTCCAGGACGCCACCGGCGCGGCCGTACCCGAGAACGATCTCTTCGCCGGACTGCGCTGATCCGCCCGTCAGAGCCCGGCGGTCCGCTCCGATCAGGGCAGACCGCCGGGGTGGTGTTGAATGTGGCTCCATGAGTGAGCGTGGACGTGCGGCGAGCCGGACGGCGGTGCTGGTCTGTCAGGGGCGGGCGGCCGCGGACGGGCTGGCCGCTCCAGGCCGGTTCGCGGATCCGGTGGCGGTGCGGCTGCTGCGCGTCGCGGAACGTACGCCCGTGGACGAGGTGCGCTCGAACACTCCGCCGAGGGGCTGGCGGGAGCGCACCGTGTACGAGAGTGTGCGGGCGTGCGCCGAGGTGGTCGTGCCGCGGACAGTGGCGATCGACGAGGCACTGCGCGCCCGTGCGACCGGCCAGTTGGTGATTCTCGGCGCCGGTCTGGACACACGAGCGTGGCGTCTGCCCGAGCTCGCGCGGACCGATGTGTGGGAGGTGGACCATCCGGCCTCCCAGAAGGACAAGCGCGCCCGTCTCGCCGCCGGGCTGTCGGCCACCGCCCGTTCCGTGCAGTTCACACCGGTCGATCTCGCCGTCGATGATCTCGGTGCGGCGTTGGATGCCGCGGGTCACGATCCATCCGCGCCGACGACATGGCTCTGGGAGGGCGTCGTCCCCTACCTCACGCGGAACGAGGTACGTGCCACGGTGGCCGCCCTCGTCGCCCGGACGGTCCCGGGCAGCGCACTCGTCGTCAACTACCAGGCACCGTCGGCGAGGGCGGCGGTGGGCCGACTGCTGACACGCGTGCTCGGCAGTTCGATCACCTCGGGCGAGCCGTGGCGCTCGCTGTGGCGACCGCAGCAGATGGCCGAACTGCTCGCGGAGTTCGGCCTGGGGGTGGTGTCGGACGACAACCTCCTCGCCCTCGCGGACACCCTCGGCATCCCGACACGCGGGCGGACCTCCTTGCGGTCAGGTCGCGTAGCCGTCGCGGAGAGCCGATGACCTGAGGAATCGACCGGGGCATGTCCTGGCCGGGCAGCCCCCATCGCGATGACGGGGCCTATTGCGCATCCCGCCGCCGGAGCACGCCCGCGCCCGCGGATCGCGCCATGGTGGACGACGCCTCTCCTGCGGCCGTCATCATGGCGGGCCGGCACATGTCCCCGACGGTCCCCCTGTCACTAGCCTCCGGCGCGTCCACCCCATCCCACTCGGATTCGAGGTCCCGGATGCGCCACCCCAGTACGGACGTCACCCCACCCGGCGGACGGCGGCCCCGACGGCGGGCCGCGCTCTGCGCGCTGTTGCTCGCGATTGCCGGTCCGGGCGTCGTCGCGTCGGCCACGCCGTCACCCGCCGCCGTCGGCCACGGCGCACCCGCCGGGCTCTGTTCCGCGGGCGATCCGCCGCGGGTACCCGGCGCTGCCTTCCAACAGGCCGTCTGTCTCGACGAGTTGACCACCGCCGGGACCGTGGCCTCCGGACACACCGATCCGGCCGACTACGCGGGCCTGACGCCCAAGGACCTGCCGACGCCCAGCGGAGTGCCCGGGACCCAGATCGACGGCTACTTCCCCGACACGTCCACCACCAATACCAACCACGGCTGGACGCACGACGCGCAGTTCGTCATCCGGCTGCCCGACCACTGGAACGGCGGACTCGTCGTCGCCGGAACACCGGGCAACCGCGAGCAGTACGCCAACGACCGTGCGATCTCCGACTGGGTGCTCTCGCGCGGCTACGCCTACGCCGCCACCGACAAGGGCAACACCGGCCTCGCCTTCTACCGGGACGGCGACCGCCCCGGCGACGCCATCGCCGAGTGGAACACCAGGCTCACCCAGCTCACCCGGGCCGCCCGCGCCGTCGTCAGGCAGCGCTACGGGAAATCCCCCTCCCGCACCATCGCCACGGGCATCTCCAACGGCGGCTACCTGGTCCGCTGGCAACTGGAGAACCACCCCGAGCTCTACGACGGGGGAGTCGACTGGGAGGGCACCCTCTGGACCTCCGACGGACCCGGCCTGCTCACCTTCCTGCCGCCCGCGCTGCGCGCTTACCCGGCCTACGCTGCCGGCGGACCCGGTGCCGAGGCGGCCCAGGAGGCGCTGCACGCGGCAGGCTATCCGGCCGGATCGGAGTTCCTCTGGCCCTATCACCACAAGACCTACTGGGATCTGACCCAGCGCCTCTACCGTGAGGAACTGGACCCCGGCTACGACGGGACGACCGAGGCGGGAACCCCGTTCTGCGCCTCCGGAACCCCCGCCTGCGACGCCGACTACGACTACGGCGCGAGGCCGCGGGCGGTGCACCGCGCCGTCGACCGCATCGCGCTGACCGGGCGCATCGGCAAGCCGCTCATCACCCTCCAGGGCACGCTCGACGTGCTGCTGCCGATCAGCCGCGACGCGGACGTCTACGTCCGTATGGTGCGCGATGCCGGGCGGGGACCGTTGCTGCGGTACTACCGCATCGCGGACGGGACGCACACCGACTCGCTCGTCGACGCCTTCCCGGACCGACTCCGTCCGATGACCCCCTGCCACCGCTCGGCCTTCACGGCGCTGGAACGCTGGCTGGCGGGTGAAGGACGCCCTCCGGCCGGCCACACCGTGCCGCGCCCGGCGGCCGCGGACGGTACGGCGCTGCTGACCGAATGCCCCCTGGGGTAGCGGCCGAGGCGACCGCCCTCCCGCCGCCTCCGCCCGGCCACATCCTCGGCGGCCCGGCGCGGAGGCCGGCCGGAAGGCCTCAGACGCGCCCCGGTGCCGGGGCCGCCTCCGCTCCGGCGGCGGGCGCCTCGGCTCGCCGGGGGAGAAGCAGCGGGGTCGCCAGCAGGAGCACGCCGGCCAGGGCGATGGCCGTACGCGGGCCGAGCAGGGCGCCCAGTACGCCCCACAGTGCCGTCAGGAGTGCGGTCGAGCCCTTCGTCGTCACCGCCCAGGCCGTCAGCGTCCGGGCGACCCGGTCGTTCGCGGTGCGTTCGAGACGGTAGGTGGAGTAGACGGGGTTGAAGACCCCGCAGCAGAAGATGAGCCCGAGCTCGACGCCCATCACCAGCAGCAGCCCTCCGGTGCCCGGCCCCAGGAAGGCGAGGCCGAGCGGCCAGAGAGCGCGCAGCGCCCCGGACCCGACCAGGACCCGATGCTGCCCGAACCGGGTGACCAGCGGTCGGGCCAGCCGTGAACCGAGCAGCCCGCCGATCGAGGGCGCGGCGAAGGCCAGGCCGTACTGCCACGGCGTGAACCCGAGCCTGCCGAGCATCAGGACGGCCAGCAGCGGCTGGGCGGCCATCACCAGGCCGTTGAACACGGCTGTGTTGAAGAACAGCGGACGCAGGGTGCGGTCGGCGAGGATGTACCGCCAGCCGTCGAGCAGGTCCGAGGCTCGCATGCGCGCGGCCTCCCGGCGTTCGGGCGGCGGTTCGTGCCCGCCCGTCGCGCGGATGCCCAGGGCGGAGAGCAGATAGCTGACCCCGTCGGCCACCACCGTCGCCACCGGACCCAGAAGCCCGATCGCCGCGCCGCCCAGCGGAGGTCCGATGATCGTGGTGGTCCAGGCCGTCGACTCGAACCGGGCGCCCGCGACCAGCAGGTGCTCGGCCGGTACGAGGGTCTTCAGATACGCGCCGGAGGCGGCGCGGAAGGTGATGTCGGCCGCCGCGACGACCACCGAGACGAGCAGGAGCTGAACGAAGGTGAGCGCGCCGAGCGCGAAGGCGGCGGGGATCGTCAGCAGCGCGGCGAACCGCACCAGGTCCATCGTCACGAGCACCGGCCGCTTGCGGCGGAACTCCACCCACGGGCCCAGCGGCACCGCCACGGCGGCGCCCACCGCGGCCCCCACGGAGGAGAGCACGGCGACCTCGGCCGGTCCGGCGTGCAGCACCCGGATGGCGATCAGCTCGAACGAGCCGAAGGCCAGCCAGGTGCCGAGCGCGCTCGCCCCGTACGCCCCCCAGAGCCACCCGAACCGCCGCCCCAGCCGGTGCCCGCTCCTCATGCCCGACACCCCTCGCACCTCGCCCCTCGTCCCGCACGGCCTATCCGCGTCCGAAGCCATCAAAGCGAGCACCGCGACCGAGGATCAAACAACCGCATGAGCGCGCGCCACAACCATCGGTTGTGGCGCTAGGGTGGCCATGTGGACCTCGACACTGTCCGGACGTTCGTCGCCGTCGCCGACGCGGGGCAGTTCCAGGAGGCCGCCGCCGAGCTGGCGGTCACCCAGCAGGCCGTCTCCAAACGCGTCGCCGTGCTGGAGCGAACCCTCGGTGTGCGGCTGTTCACCCGCACACCGCGAGGCGCCGAGCTCACCATCGACGGCCAGGCGTTCCTGCCCCACGCGCGTGAGCTGCTGCGCGTGTCCGAACGCGCGGTCGCGTCCGTGCGCACCGGCCGCCGCCCGTTGCGCGTCGACATCATCGCCTCGCGCGGCGCGGCGTCGGGCCTGATGCGCGGCTTCCACCGTACGTACCCCGAGGTCGACCTCGACGTGGTGATGCTGTTCGAGATCGAGGCGGCGACCGCCGCCATCCGGTCGGGTGCGATCGACGCGTCCTTCCGTGCCGTCGCCGTGCCGGGCCGGCCCCTGCCCGAGGACATCGAGTCGGTCCGTGTGCTCGACGAGCCGCTCCACCTGCTCACCGGCCCTGCCCACGCGCTGGCCGGGGCCCCTTCGGTGACCGTCGCCGAGCTAGTCGGTCACCGGATCTGGATGCCGGGCATCGTGCCCGGGACCGAGTGGGCCGCGTACTACGACGACCTCGCCGCCGAGTTCGGACTCACCATCGAGGCGACCGGTCCGAACTTCGGCTCCGACGCGCTCCTCGACACCGTCGCCGACACTCCGGCGCTCGCCACGTTCATGGGTGAGCGGACCCTCCCGAGGCTGTCGCAGGGAGGTGCCCCCAACGTCTGGCGCGACGAGCGCGGTCTGCGGCTGATCCCGGTGACCGATCCGACCCCCGTGTACCCGCACTCGCTTCTGTGGCACCGGGACAATCCGAGCCCGGCGCTGGCCACGCTCCGCGCCTACCTCGCCGCCGCGGCGGCCGGTCACGACACGGCCGGGACCTGGACCCCGGGCTGGGTGATCCCGCGCTGATCGCGGCGGACCGCCTTGCCGTCGCAGGGCTGGACAGGCGTCACCTCGCGCCGCCCCCGGGCAGCCGCCGTCCTCACGGAGAAGAGGGCCGCCCTTCGGTTCCCGCCCGCAGGACCTCGTCCAGTGAAGTCGCCCGGTGTCCGGTGAGGTCCTCGACGGCGGTGGTCACGGTGGCGAGAGACCCGTCGGCGATCGCCGCGTACGTGGACACCCATGCGTCGAGCTGCCAGTCGGGCGCCCCGTATCGCGCGCGGGAGGCGTACGCCTCCTCGGTCGTCTCCGGGACGTAGGAGACCGGTGGGCCGCCGACGGCGGTGAGGATCCGGGCCACTTCGGTGAGGGTGAGGGACTGCGGTCCTGTGAGCTCGTACGTGCGGCCGGTGTGCGGATACGGATCGAGCAGTACCGCCACCGCGGCGTCGGCGATGTCGTCCTGGGCGACCAATGCCGCTCTGCCGTCACCGGCCGGCCCGCGGATGACGCCGTCGGCGCCCACGAGAGCGGGCATGAAGTCGGCGTAGAGGTTGTCACGCAGGAAGGTGAAGGGGATGCCGGCGGCACGGATGTGCTGTTCGGTGTGCCAGTGGTCCCGGGCCAGGGTGAAGGTCGCGTCGGGTGCGGCCCCGTAGAAGGAGATGTAGACGAGGTGAGCGACACCGGTCTGAGCCGCGGCATCGATGAAGGTGCGGTGGTCCCGGAGCCGGTCGGGGGACTCCGAGGCCGAGACCATCAGGACGCGGTCGGTGCCGCGCAGGGCGCGCAGGAGGGCTTCGTGGTCGTCGTACGCGCCGGGCACCGCGATCGCGCCGGTCAGCTGCGGAGCACGGGAGGGGGTGCGGGCCAGGAGGGTCTGCGCGATTCCGGCGGCGGCCAGCCTGCGTGCGATACGCCCGCCCAGGCGGCCGGAGGCTCCGGTGATCGCGTAGGTGGCATCGGTGGGAGCCAACGTTCTCCTCCTTGAGCGGGCGCAGGGTGCCGGGCGCCGGGCGTCGGTTTCGCCACGGTGGCCGTGGCGGCGGGCAGCGGGTCGGCCGGTGGTCGGCCGGTCCGCGGGGTGGCGGATGCGGGTGAAGGGGCTACCGGACGAGTGTGACGGTGGTTCGGTGGATGGGCTCGCCGGACGGGCTCGGCGGTCCCGTCGGTGATGTCGCGGTTGTCCGTGAGGGAATGGCGTCGTCGACCGAGCCGGTGCCCAGTCTGCTCGCCAACTCCCTTACAGGAGGGCTGTGTTCGGCCCGGTTCAGATCTCGACCGCCGCGTACGACTCGACGTAGGAGTCACCGTCGGCGCCGTAGTACGTGCAGGTGCGCGCCACCAGGTCGACGTCGTACCGGACGACTCCCGCCTTCCAGCAGCCCTGGACGAACTCGGGGAACGTGGTCCGGCCCGCCTGGTCGGCGCGCAGCGCCTCGACCAGCGCTTCGCGGTCGAACGGCGGGACGTCGACCGTGCCGGTGATCAGCGGCTCTCCTTGGACCGCGACCGGGCCGGCGGCGGTCACGTAGAGCATCGCGTTGGACGGCACGGCCATCTCGCAGCGGGTGACACCGGCCTGGCGCAGCACCTCGGCGAGGTGGGGGAAACCGCCGGCCTGGGGACGGACGGTGTCCGCGCGCGTCATCGCGGCCCGCAGATTGCCGATCGCGTCGGTCATGGTGCTCTCCCGGAGAGGTGATGTGCGGGCGCCGAGGAACGTTTCACGGCGGTAGTACGATGACAACAAACTTACAGAACGACAATATGTTGTCAAAGGGATGTTGTCGACGAGGAGAGAGGTGACCGGCGTGCCTGATGTGCCGGACGAAATGGCCCTGCTGGTCGCGGACGTCTATGAGGCGGCAGGCGTGCTGCGCAGGTCGGGGGAGGCGATCGCGGCGGCCGAAGGGCAGACGCAGGCGCGATGGCAGGTCCTCGGCGCCGTCTCCGACGAGCCCTTGTCGGTCGCCCGGGCCGCCCGCCGCCTGGGCATCACCCGCCAGGGGGTCCAGCGCATCGCCAACGACCTCGCCCGCGACGGACTGGCCGACTTCCGGCCCAACCCCGATCACCGGAGCTCACCGCTGCTTGGCCTCACCCCCCGAGGACGCCGTGTACTGGCCGGGATCACCGACCGCGCCGCGGCGGCCCACCGCGCGCTCTCCGCGGACATCGCCTCCGCCGACATCGTCGCCGCCCGGGACCTGCTGCGCCGAGTGATCGAGCAAGTGCGCCAACGGGAAGGCGAGTAGGCGTCCCCGAGGTGTCGCTGGGCTCGTTCCGGCCTGCGCACTCGTCTGCCGACGCCGGTTCTCAGCAGCTCAGCGCCGCCACTCGTAGACGCCGATTGAGGTCTCCACAACCTCCTGGGGCCAAGAGGCACGGACACGCTGCAGTCGTTCGTGGTGCTCATCGGCCCATCCGCCGGCCAGGCGGACCGGGACACGGACGGATGTCCCCGATGCGGCCATGTCCGCCACCACGATCACGGCAGTCCCGTTGCGACCGGACAGCTCGAACCGGATCTCGGGGGTACGCCCGTCATCCATCCAGACGGCATTCCGCCCAGCTGCGATCTCTCTCAGGACCTGTGACCAACTGTCCAAGTCGTCCGGAGTCAGACACACTTCGAGACGTCCTTGGGCGAACCCGCTGGTGACGACGATCTCCGCATCGAGGTAATCGTGCATGGTCAACACCCCGGGCATCGTCCGGCCGAGAACCCTGACCTCAAGACCGCCCTCCCCGTCGACCAGACGGATGAGATCCACAACGCTGTCCTCTGCCATGCCTGTTCCCCACTCTCGCATCGACTCTCGTCATCATGCACGTGCGTCAGCGGGTGGGGTGCCGCTGGTCGAAACAGCCCGCAAGACCGGCCTGGATCAGGCGATAATGATCACTGGTCACCTGTGCGTACTACTTGGGGAGGTCTTGTGAGTCCGAGTCCGCGCGAGGTGTTTCTCCAGCTTGTTCATGGGGTTGCCGGCGGGAACTTCGACGAGTTGCCCGACCTGTATGGCGAGGTCACCGATGTCCGGCATCCGATGGCGGCGCAGGAGTCGGAGCCGTTGACGAGTCGGCGTGCGCTCCAGGAGCACTTCACGGTGCCGCCGGAAGTCCGGGAGTCCTTGCCGAGGAGGCGGGTCGTCGATGTCGTCGTTCACGAGACCGCCGATCCTGAAGTGATCGTCGCCGAGTTCGCCTATGAGTTCACGTTGCCGGACGACTCCACGGCCAAGGTGCCCTGCGTCTTCGTCATGCGTGTCCGGGACGGCCAGATCATCGAATCACGCGACTACATCGACCCGATTCGTACGTACACGGCGCGCGGGGACCTTGACCGACTCATCGCATCGTTGCGGAAGGATGTTTCCTCAAGGCCCTAGTCTCGCGTTTTCACCAACGAGGCCATTTCGGCGGCCCTGACGCCCTGGCAGGCGAAGGCAAGAAGTGGAACGGTTCGGTGTCCGCCTGCGTCGTCCCTCTTCGGGGCACGGTGGCTGTGTCCCGGGGAGGGGAGACCGGGTGCACAGGGGCGACTTCGCCAAGTGGACAAGGCGGTTCGAGGACGAGCGCGAGCGCAGGCGCGCCCAGGGTGATCCGGACT
Source organism: Streptomyces sp. NBC_00386 (assembly GCF_036063235.1). Classification (NCBI taxonomy): domain Bacteria; kingdom Bacillati; phylum Actinomycetota; class Actinomycetes; order Kitasatosporales; family Streptomycetaceae; genus Streptomyces; species Streptomyces sp. NBC_00386. The sequence continues at coordinate 733,830 of NZ_CP107950.1, read as the reverse complement.
GGGGGCGAAGCGCGACGCTGCATCCGGCGGTGTGGGCCGGCATCCAGCGCTTCCAGGTCGGCGAGGACGGTGACGGCGCCAACCTCGTCGGCAAAGCGGATCAGGCCGGCGACGCCGACTACGCGCAGGCGGTCCGGCTCTTCGTCGCCGAGGAACAGAACCACGCCCGTCTGCTTGCCCGGCTGCTGGCCGCGGGGGGCGTGCCGACGTTGACCGGGCACTGGAGCGACGCGGCCTTCGTACGGCTGCGGCGTCTCATGGGCCTGCGCATGGAACTACTGGTGCTGATGATCGCGGAAGTGGTGGCGCTGCGTTACTACCGGGCCCTGCGCGATGGCACCGACGACTCGCTCACCACGGAGGTGGCGGGACGGATCCTGTCCGACGAGCAGCGCCATGTCCCGTTCCACTGCGAGCGACTGCACGCCTCCCTCGCGGAGCTGCCCCACGCGACGCGCCGCCCGGTGATGGCCCTGTGGCGACTTCTTCTGCTCGCGGTCTCTCTCGTCGTCGCCGCCGACCACGGCCCGGCACTGCGCCGACTCGGCATCGGGCGCCTGCGATTCGTGGTCGACGTCATGACCTCGTCCCGCGAGGTGGTCTCCGACGTGCTGGTGCCCCGCCCGGACGCATGGACGGGCGCGAGCTGACAACGGACAGCTCCACCGCTTCCTACGACCTCTTCAGGAGCGAGCTTGGGCCGTCACCGGCGTGGCCGCGCGGAAGAGGTGCAGGAGGGCCTGGGCCGGCGGGGTGTCCGGGTCGAAGAACTGCGTGGCCAGCGCGGCCGGCACCGCCGTTCCCTGCATGCGGACCTCGTGGCAGCGGAAACAGAACGCCGCCTCGAACAACGCCAGGTCGAGAGAGTCCTCGTACGACCGGACACTCCAGCCGGGTGAGAAGCCGCAGCGCTGCTGTCCGCTGCCGGGCAGGTCCTCGATCAAAGCCAGGGCTTTCGCGGCCTCGCTCCCCGTCCAGAGGGCGACCGCCCTGCCGGGGTAAGGGGCACCCTTCTTGGCCGGCAGGGCGGAGATCCTCACGACCTCGATCAGCGCGGTGGACGCAACGGCTTCGGCGGGGAGCTGCATGTGCACAGTCTGCTCTTCCTGCCGACGGCCGGCTGAGGCGGGCCGAGATCTGGGCCGAGCGCGGACCGGGCTTGGCTTCGGTGTCACGTCTCCGGGATCGTCAGCCACTGGCCCGGGTGTCCGGGAGGGAGTCGGAGATCCTCGCGTACGGCCGCGTAGTAGCCTTCGCGGCCCTTGCGCTGGCGTTCCAGGAGCGCTTGCCATGCCCCGGGATCGCGGGTGCCCGAGCGCTGGAAGCCCTCCATCTCCATCACCACCGTCACCCATACCCGGGCCCGGTCCACCACCTCGCGGCTGCCCAGCATGAGCAGGGCCTCCCCCGGAGGATCGCGGTCGTCGGTGGCCCGGGCCATGAGCGGTTCGGCCTCGGCCAGGGGCAGCGGGTGCGGATGCGGGTCGTTGCCTATATGGGCGGCGACACGGTAGGTGAGGGTCACCGACTTCTTCAGCGACCGCGCGTACTCGGAGTACACGGCGAGGCGCCGTTCTTCCCACCGCTCCGCCCGATCCCGTTTGAAGCGCTCGCGGTCGCTGCGGACGAGAGCCAGATACGAACCCAGGGCGCCGATCACGACGCCCACGAGCGCGGGGAGTTGCTGAAGGAAAGCGGACATGATCGCACCGTACCGACCGCGGTGTCCGGGACGGGCGACTTCACGACCGCGTGGACCGCCGAGCACCGACGGAGTGGGCCGCAGCCGCGGACGAGACCGCGGCCCACTCGGCCGGCTCGGTCGGTCAGGACAGGATCTCGACGTACCCGTCGGCGCCGTGCACGCGGATCCGCTGCCCGTCCCGGATCAGCCGGGTGGCCCGCTCCACGCCCACGACGGCCGGCAGACCGTACTCCCGGGCGATCACCGCGCCGTGCGTCATCAGACCGCCCACCTCCGTCACCAGGCCCGCCACCGCGACGAACAGCGGGGACCAACTGGGGTCCGTGAACGGTGTGACCAGGATGTCGCCCGGCTCCAGATCGGCGTCCGCCATGTCGAGGATGACGCGGGCCCTCCCCTCGATCGTCCCGGCGGAAACGGGCAGCCCGACCAGAGCGCCGTCCGGCACGTCGTCGCGCCGGTAGGACCCGGTGACGGCCTCACCGTCCGAGGTGAGCACCCGGGGCGGTGTGAGCGCCTGGTACGAGAGGAACGCGTCCTTGCGCCGCTGGATGAGCCGGTCGTCCACCCGGTTCGTGCGTACGACGTCGTGGAACTCCTGGAACGTGAGGTAAAAGACGTCCTCCTTCTCGTGAAGCACGCCGGCCCGCACGAGGCGCCCGGCCTCCTCCAGCAGGGCCCGCTTGTAGACGAAGGAGCGGCTGACGATGCCGTACTTCGGATACTCCCGGTACCCGGCGAAGGCCCTGACCTGGTCGATCATCCGCTTGGTCTCGTCGGCTCCGCGGTCACCGTCCGGCAGGGCCCGCAAGCGTGACAGAACGTCCTGTTCCTTCTCCCACGCTCTCAACCGCCCTTGCTCGAAGCGCCGTTCGGCGGCGCCCGGCTCGAAGTTCCTGACGTTGTCGAGGATCACGGGCACGAGGGTGCTGGGCTGCTCACGCCACCGTGGCCGGGTGATGTCGATCTCGCCGACGCAGCGCATGCCGTACCGGTCGAGGTAGGCCTCGATGGCGTCGCGGGCTTCGGTCCCGCCCGCGAGCTTCGCCAGGTCGTCCAGGAAGTCGTCGTCCTCGACGTTCTGGAGGAACGCCACCACCTCCGGTCGGGAGCGGATCACGTCCGCGACGTCGAGCAGCTCCAGGCCCATCTCCGACGTGATGTTGTCGGGAGCGGACAGCGTCAGCGTGTCGGCCGCGTTCTTCTCGCCCAGCCACTCCCCGAGCCTGTCGTTCAGCCACCAGGTGGCCTCCATCCCCGCCATGATCGCCCGCATGTTCAGCGGATCACCGAGGACCCGCTTGTGCTCCTCGAACGCCTCCAGGAGGAAGTCGAACAGCGCCGGTCCGCTCTTCGTCCGGATGCCGCTCTCCAGGGCGGCGACGGACGCCCGGCTGCGCTCGATCAGCTCGGTGACGATGGCGGGATCGGCCTCGGCCGGAGTGGACGCGCCGCCCGCCGGTGGCCCGCCGGGTCCCGTGTCCGGGAGCGAGGGGACGAAGTCGTCGCGGTCGAGGACGGTCTCCAGAGCGTTTCTGACCAGCGGATCTCCCTTTCCCATGACGTCCAGGAGGGCGGCGCGGCTGGCGGGGGAGGCCAGGCGCCGGGTGACGTCGACGAACAGCCTCCCGCCCGCCTCGTGCATCGGCACCATCGCCGTCAGCTGCCACATGGAGTAGCCCAGCGGCTTCATGGCGTCGGTCATCATCTGCTGATGGCCGACGGAGACGTAGACGTGGTTCTCCCGGTCGCCGGCCTCGGGAACGGGGAACAGCGTGGTGATCGGACGGCTCTGCACGATCCGGAAGCCGTCGTCGGCCAGGCACCACTCGATGTCCTGAGGACGCCCGAAATGCGCTTCGATCCGCCGGCCCAGCCGCACGAGCCGCAGGACCTGTTCATCCGTCAGCGACGGCTGCTCCTGCCGCCCCGCGTCGATCGCCACTTCCCGCGTACCACCGGCCGGCAGGGCCTGAACGGCACGCTGTTTGACGCCGATCGTCCTGGCGACGATTTCGTCGTCCCGCACGGTGAAGACGTCGGGGTTCACCAGTCCGGAGACCAGGGCCTCGCCGAGACCGAAGCCGGCGTCCACGGTGGACACCTTCCGGTTGCCCGTGACGGGGTCGGCGGTGAACAGGATGCCGGCCGCGTGCGGGAAGACCATCCGCTGTACGACGACCGCCATGTGGACCGTACGGTGGTCGATGCCGTTGTGCCGGCGGTAGGTCACGGCCCGCTCGGTGAACAGCGACGCCCAGCACCGGCTGATGTGCCGGAGGATCTCCGTCGGCCCCACGATGTTCAGATACGTGTCCTGCTGGCCGGCGAAGGAGGCCGTCGGCAGGTCCTCCGCCGTCGCGCTGGACCGGACGGCGTAGGCAGCCCCCTCGCCGAGCCGGGCGAGCGCGCGCGTGACCGCCGCCGCGAGATCGTCCGGGACGGTGATCTCTTCGATGGTCCGGCGGATCCGCGCGCTGAGCGTGCGGATCGCGTCCCGGTCGTCCGGGTTCACGCGCGACAGCTCGTCGATCAGGCCGTCGATCGACGGCACCTCCGCCATGATCCGTCGGAAGGCGTCCGTCGTCACACAGAAGCCGCCCGGTACACGGACGCCTTCGATCCGCGACAGCCCGCCCAGATGCGCGCCCTTGCCGCCGACGACCGCGACCCGCGTCTGATCGACCTCTTGAAGATCCAGCACGTACTGCTCAGTCATTGCGATGCCTCCGAGGCGGCCGTGTTCCGTCGTACCGCGATGTCCCATCACCGGCGCCTCCCACTCTGTCGAACCTCTTGTCGAGCACGTCCTCGTCCCTGGTTGCCTTCCCGCTGACGCGTCGTCCGGCCGCTCCGCCGATCGGGCGGCGCGCACCGCGCACCGCCGCGGGTCGGGGCACAGACCGACGATTGTGCGCCGTGACCGGGGCCTTGCGGCAAGCCCCCCGGTGCGCTATAAGTTGAGAGAGGCAAGGAGAGGACTCTCCTTGCCCTTTGGTTTTTCAGGCCCCGAGGGATTCTCAGGCCCCGAGGGATTCTCAGGCCCCGAGGGATTCTCAGGCCACGAGCAGGCGGAGTCCGAGTTCCGCCGCGTCGAGGGCGACGAGGTCGCGATTGCGCTCGGCCCACAGGCCCGAGGACAGATCGTCGCGGAGCCGGGTCACCGCCCGCAGTTCGGCCTCCGGCCCGACCCTGGTCCACACCGACACCGCGCGGCGCACGGGTTCGTCCAGGTACGCCTCGGGCCGGCGCCAGTACGCCTCGAAGAAGCCGTCGGCGCAGTCCCACGGAATGAGCACCGGCTCCGCCCGGCCCCCGATCGCCCGGGTCAGGTCGGCCAGTGAAGGCCAGCCGACGAGAAGGTCGGCGAACTCGGGCAGGTAGTCGCGGCTGAGCCAGAACCGCTCACGCCAGGCGGGGGCACTGGCGTCGTACGTGACCACGACCACGCGCCGGGCCACGCGCCGCATCTCGCGCAGCCCGGCGATCGGGTCCCGCCAGTGATGAACGGTGCTGAAAGCCATCGCCGCGTCGAAGGACCCGTCCTCGAACGGAAGGCTCTCGGCATGCGCGGCCACGCAGGGTGCCGCGCCCGTGGGACGCTGTGCCCGCATGACCGCCGACGGTTCCACCGCGGTCACGTCGCGGTCCGGGGGCTCGTAGGAGCCGGTGCCCGCGCCGACGTTCAGGACCGTGCGGGCGTCCCCGAGCGCATCCCACACCCGCGCGGCGATCCGTGGCTCGGTCCGCCGTGTCGCCGGATAGGCGGACCCGATGGCGTCGTACAACTTCGCTCCGAACATGGTCAGTTGCTCCTCGGGTGTCGTCCTGATCCCCATGGCCCGTGCCTCCAGTTCCCTGTCTATCGCCGTCACCATGGCCGCCGCGCGGTCGCGCTGTTCCAGCAGCAGGGCGCGCAACCGGTGCAGGTGCGCGACCGCGTCGGTGGCCGGGTCGTCGACCAGACCCGCGATCTCCCGCAGTCCGAAGCCCAGCCGCCGATAGGCGAGGACCCTCCGCAGCCGCTCCACGTCACCGGCCGAGTAGGCCCGGTATCCGGCCCTGGTCCGCGCGGACGGCCGTACGAGGCCGATCTCGTCGTAGTGATGCAGCGTGCGGACGCTCACGCCGGCCAGCTCTGCCACGCGTCCCACGGTCAGGTGTTCCTCCACACCACCGACCATGCGGCATGACGCCGCGTGAGGGTCAAGGCGCCCGTCACGGCCGTGGCCTTGTCAACGCGCAAGGGGCCCTTGATAGTTGATCCGTTCGATGAGGCCGATGACTTGGGGGACAGCGGTGCGGCGTACTGGGAGTGAGACGGAGCTCGGTGAGAGACGCGGGAGTTACCCGATAGCGGGCGTCATGGGTGGCGTTCTTCAGATGTTCCGGCGCTTCGTCGTGCTCTTCTGTCTCATCCTGTCGGGATTCATGATCATCAAGAGGCCCCACGGCGCGCTCTTCAAGTGCCTGGTCTCGGTGGCCGTGATCCTCGGCCTGGTCGGGCTGCGGGCCGCGTGGGGCTGGGTATCCGTGCGGGTCGGGGCGCGCCTGTGCCACATCCACACCGGCGGCCTCGCAGTCACCGGACTGTTCGGCCAGGTGAAGCACTCCGTTCCGTGGGACACGATCACCGAGCTGAGGCACATATCCAACCTGTCGCCCCTGCTCACCTTCCACCGGTTCGAGCTGGTGCGGCGCGACGCCCGGACCGTGGCGATCCTCGTCCTGCAGGCGAAACCGGAGTTCGTGCCGGCCTTGCGGAGGGCGTCGGAGCTGGGTGGGCTGCGCCCGGAGCGATGAGCCCGTCGTCCGCGTGCCGGTGCCGGTGCCTCGTCCCGTCCTGCGGCCCTTCTGACGGGCGAGCTCGTCAGGGCAGGAGTTCGTCAGATGCGCTGGGACCGGATCACGTCGGCGGCGCCGAACACGTCGTTCTTGCCCGCGATGAGGTCCTTGCACAGCTCGACGAGTTCCCCGTACGGGCTGTCGAGTCCTTCGCCGCTGGCGTGCATGTAGGCGATGGCCACGGCGCACGCGAAGCGGACGTTCAGCGAGGGAAGCGGCCGCAGCAGGAGCAGCGTGTGCAGCAGGGCCGCCGCGCGCCATGACGCGTCGGGGTCGATGCCCAGGCGAGGCGGATCCACGCGGTGCCGCGCCACCGCCGCGACCAGCGCGGAGAAGTCGCTGATGTGGGGCTGGTCGGGGAGTGCCGCTTCGTGCTGCCGCAGGAGCCAGCGCACGTCGATGTGTACGACGGGAGCCATGGGTTTCAGGCAGCCCTGCCCGTCGTGCGGGTCACCGGACCGTCGTCGATGCCCGCGGCGGCGATGGCATCGGCCAGCGCGGGATCGTGGAAGACGCTCTGGAAGACCGCCGCGCCCTCCTGGAGCGCCCGGTGGTGGGCGATCGCGTTGGCGGTGGACGCCCTCACGAAGGCTTTCATCGGCATGTTCTGCTCCTGAGCGATCGCCCGCAGGTCCGCGAGCTCCGCGTCGGAGAATTCCACGTTGAGTGCTGCCATGACGGCAGGGTACCGCTGAGGTACCACGAGCTCAATCATCCCAGGTCAGGGTCCGTGTGTCCGGTACCTTCAGGGGTACCCGGCCGGGACCTGCTGGGGCGGGATCTGCTCGGGCTGGACTTGTTCGGGTGGACGCGGTGGACGGGGTGGAGGCGTGTCAGGAACGGGCCGGCAGTGCGGCGCCGGGCGTCTCGTCGCCGACGAGGAAGAGCCTGAGGCGGCACTCGTCCTCCGCCTCGACGCCCACCTGCCGTCCCCAGTGGGCGGAGAGCCGGTGCGCGATGTCGACCAGCCGTCGGCGGTCCTCCCGGGTGTGCGCGGGGAACCGGGCCCATCCCTCGTCGGCGATCCTGTTGCCGAGCTCGGTGAACAGCAGGGCCCGGAAGCGTGCCTCTTCCTCGGCGGAGAGCGGTTCGGGCGCGTTCTCCGCGGGCCGCGTCCGTACGTTGTACAGATCTCGTGTCACCGCTTCGCCCACCTCTGCTCCAGGTCCCTTCGCGCGAGCCTACCGGTGCTCGGCGACCGGCTTCGGGGGACCGGCCACGCCGACGCGGGCCTCGTCGCCCCCCGGGGCCGGCCGGTACCCGGTTCGACGGGGCGTCGGCGTCGTTCACCGAACGGCCCGGGCGCTCCGGGGCAGGAGTCGTGCCGGTGCCGGGCCGCAGGTCACTCTTCGCCGGTGGGGCGCGGATGCTCCATGCGGGAGAGCCAGGTGGCCAGCAGCGTCTCCAGTGACGCGGCCTCGGCCGGCGGAAGCAGATCCAGCAGGTGGCGTTCGTTGCGCATGTGGTCGGTGAACGCCCGGTCGATCAGTTCGCGTCCGGGCCCCGTGAGCGCGACGATCCGGCCGCGTTGGTCGTCGTCGGAACGGCGGCGGGTGACGAGCCCGGCCCGTTCCAGACGGTCGATCCTCTTCGTCATCGCGCCGGTGGTGACCATGGTGTGGGCGGCGAGTTCGCCGGGCGCCCGTTCGTAGGGTTCACCGGCGCGGCGCAGTGCGCACAGGACGTCGAACTCGCCCTCGCTCAGGCCGTAACGGTCGTACACGAGGCACAGTTCCTCGCTGAGCCGGTCGGCCAGGCGGTGCAATCGGCCGATCACTCCCTGCGGGGTCGTGTCGACGTCGGGGCGCTCGCGGCGCCACTCCGCCTGGATGCGGGCCACGCGGTCCAGAGATTCATCGTGCTCCATGACTCCATAATAACTTCCCGGGAAGCTATAGTAGCTTCCATGGAAGCTAATTTGCGCTGGGTGGCCCTGACCGCAGTCGCGCCGGTGGCCTGGGGCACCAACTACTTTGTGACCCACGAGTTCCTGCCGGCCGACCGGCCGCTCTACGGGGCCGCCCTGCGGGCACTGCCCGCAGGTCTTGTCCTGCTCGCCCTGTGCAGACAGCTGCCGCGCGGCGCGTGGTGGTGGCGGTCCGCGGTGCTCGGGCTGCTCAACATGAGCGTGTTCTTCGTCCTCGTCTACGCCGCTTCCCAGCTGCTTCCGACGAGCGTGGCCTCGACCGTGATGGCGGTGGCGCCGCTGACGATGATGCTCATCGCCTGGCCCCTGGTGTCCGAGCGGCCCCGTCCCGCCCATCTGGCCGGCGCCGCGATCGGACTCGGCGGGGTCTGCCTCATGCTGCTCTCCGGAGTGGGGACGGTGAGCGTCCCGGGAATCCTCGCCTCGGCCGCCGCGATGCTGGTGTCGTCCTTCGGGTACATCCTGGCCAAACGGTGGAACGCCGGTGCCGACGTGCTCGCCTCGACCGCCTGGCAGCTCACCGCCGGAGGCCTGTTCCTGCTTCCGGTCGCCGCGGCCGTGGAAGGCCGTCCGCCCGCGCTCTCCGGGCAGACGCTCCTCGCGTTCGGTTTCGTCACCCTGATCGCCACCGCGCTGGCCTTCGTCGCCTGGTTCACCGGGCTGCGGCATCTGCCCACCGGGACCGTCGGACTGATCGGACTGCTCAATCCCGTGACCGGCGTACTGCTCGGCACCGTGGTCGCGAAAGAGGTGCTGACCCTTCAGCAACTGGGCGGCCTGGTCCTGGTCCTGGCCGGAGTCGTCCTCGGCCGGCCCAGGCGCGCGGGCCGACGCGACACCGGTCGGACGGTCCACCGCAGATATCCGGCGAGTGTCCGTAACGAGTGATCTTCGCGGGGGCCGGCGTGTGCGAACGCTGGGGCCGGGCTGCTATGGATGCTTCTGTACGGAGAACTCGTTGCCGTCGGGGTCGAGCAGCAGGACGCGGTCGCTTCGGTCCTCGCCGGTGGACGTACGCGTCGCGCCGAGCGAGACCAGGCGGTCCACCTCGGTCTCCCGGTCGGCGCCGGCGGGGAGTGCCAGCTCCAGATACAGCCTGTTCGTTCCCGTCTTCGGTGCCACCGGGGGACCGCCCCAGGTGATCTTCGTGCCGCCGTTCGGCGACTGGATCGCGGTCTCCTGGTCCTGGTCCCAGACCAGCGGCCACCCCAGTGCCTTGCTCCAGAAGTAGCCGACCTCCTGCGTACCGTCGCAGGCGAGCGCTCCGATGACTCCGGTGTCGGCGAGGAACTTGTTGCCCGCCTCGATGACGCAGAACTCGTTGCCGTCCGGATCGGCGAGCACCACATGTCCCTCTTCCGGGAGCTGGCCCACGTCGATGTGCTCGCCGCCGAGTTCCAGGGCCCGGGCGACCGTCTCCCGTTGATCCTCCGGGGAGGCGCTCGTCAGGTCGAAGTGTGCCCGGTTCCGGCCCGTCCTCGGCTCCTGGCTCGGCAGGAAACGGATGCGGAACCCGGCCGTGTCCCGGGGCAGGATCACGACGTCGTCGTTCGGACCGTCGGCCCGTTCCCAGCCCAGGACACCGGACCAGAACCTCGCCAGGTCGGACGGCCGGGTGGCATTGAAGCAGATCGCGAACAGTCGACTGGTCATACCCTGTGCAACTCCGATCCAGTGACGGTCGATTCGACGTCGTGTCCTCCGCGCGCGTGCAGCCTAGGGAGGAATGTGCGGGAACCGCATCCGAGTTTTCGCCGCGGGGGAGCCCTGATCGTCTCGCCAGGACGTACGCCCCCACCCCGGAGCCACACCCGGTGCAACCCGGCCCCGCGCGCGGCCGATCCCAGCATGTCCTGGTCGAAGCGAGCCGGCCGGAGCGGTGTGACACCATCCCCACCGTGGCCGATCGCAGGGAAGACGTGGACTGGTCCAGGTTGTTCCATGCCGAGGGGCCGGCCTCCGACACCCCGCGCCGTCTGGCAGCGCTCCTCGGCGACGACGCGGATGCCTTCGTCGACGGGTACACACACCTGTGGTCGACGACGCTTCGCCGGGAGGGCAAGGCCTGGCCCGCGACGGCGCCCACCGCGCTGCTGGTCGCCGAGCTCCTGGACGATCCGCTGCTGGGGCCCGACGATCCCTCACTGCCGGACGCGATGCTCGCCTATCTGTACGTGGTCGGCGTCGCCGCCGACCTCGGCGAAGGGGTCGCGGAGGTCCGTGCCCGGGTCGAGACCCACGCAGGGGAGCTGAGAGCCTGGACCGATGCCCATCTGTCGGCCGATGCCGACGGCCGGGCCCGCATGTGGCAGGACGGTACGGGGCTGGTCGAACTCGTGTTCGATCAGGCGGCGCTCGCCTGCTTCGACCTGGTGCCCGCTCTCCTGCGGCGCGTGCTGCCGCACCTCGCGTCGGAACGTGCCCGGCGCAGCACGTGTGCCGCCGCGGCCGTCGGGTCACTGGCCCGGCATCCCTCGGCGGCGGCGCAACGTCCGGTGCTGCTGGACCGGTTGACGTCGATGGCACGGGCCGCCGAGTCGTCGTACGACCTGGCGACGATCCTGATCGCCATCGGCCACCTCGACGGCGACACCCGTCCCTGGCTCACCGACCCGCACGCGGGCGTACGGGGCTGCGCGGCCCTCGCTCCCGGCCTCACCGGCGACGACACGGCGGAGCGGGTGCGGCTGGGACTGGCGGGCTCGCCGCGCGCGTTCGGCGACTCCTTCGGTGACATGGCTCCGCCGCTTCAGTTCCAGTCCAGGCCGTACCAGGACCTGCTGACGCCCGCGGGGTTCCTGCGGGTCGATGAAGCCGGGAGGCTCACGCCTGGCGGTGCCGCGTCGTAGGTCCGCCGTGGAGGGGCGCCGTGTCGGAGCCGAGGCTCGGGCACGGCATGGCACGGCATGACACAGCTGTTCTCACGTGGGGCTTGATCACTGCTCGGCTGATGCGGTGAGACGGCGCAGTGACGCTCGGGCGGGTGGGCCCCAACTGGGCTTGCCTCCGGGGCGGCCGTGTACGCCGGCGTCCCCGATGTGGAGGCAGCTCAGAGCTCGCAGCACCGCCCAGCCGCGGGCGCGGCGAAGGGTCGCGGGGTCCGGGCTCGGCCGGTAGGCCTCGTGGAAGCGGTCGACGGCGCCGTCCGGCAGCAGGATCCACGCGGCGGCGAGGTCGAAGGCCGGATCGCCGGCGAAGAGGTCGCCGAAGTCGATCACGCCGGAGAAGGTGCCGTTCGTGGTCAGGATGTTGGCCGGATGCAGGTCGCCGTGGAGCCAGAGCCGCGGGCCGGTCCAGTCGGGCGCGGCGGCGGCGTCCTCCCAGACCGCGCGGACGGCGGCCGGGTCGTGAATCAGCCCCAGGTCGGTGGCCGAGGCGAGGGCCCTGGTGAGGTGTTCGGCGGTGTCGGCGAGCCGGCCCCCGCGGTCTCGGCCCGTCGGTGCCCCGCCGGGGGCGGGTCGGTGAAGGGCGGTCAGGAAGGCGGCCAGGGTGTCGGCTGCTTCCGCGGGCCGTGTCGCGGGGGAGCGGTCGGCGGGCTCGCCCGGCACCCAGGTGGTGACGAGCCAGGGTCGAGGGAAGCGCTCACTGGGCTCAACGAGGCGTTGCGGGACGGGAATCCGCAGCGGAAGGCGCGGGGCGAGGTGCGGCACCCAGGTGTGCTCTTTGTGGAGCAGAGCGTCCGCGGACTGTGTGGCCCAGGGCAAGCGGACGGCTAGGTCGTCGCCGAGCCGCCACACTTGATTGTCCCAGCCGAGCGCTCCGAGCTTCAGGGGGAGATCCGCCAGGTCGGGGCACTGCTCGCGCAGCAGGCCCCGGATCAAGTCCTCCGTGATGTCCGACTCGGTGATGGTCATGTGGAACAACGGTAGTTGGGCCGTAGGCCGCGAGGGTTCCGATCTGATCTCGTCGGACCGTGTCGGGGCCGACGCCGTCGGCGGGACGGCACCTCGAACGTGACAGGCGGGGGCTCACTTCACGGCCGATGTACCCGGCGGCTCACCGGGGCCAGTACTGGGCGAGGGCCCCTTCTCTGTACGGGGCGGGGCTGACGCTGAGTTCGCCGGCGAACGGGCGGTCCAGGACGAAGACCAGGAGCAGGCTGAAGCCGACGAGCCCGGCGACCGAGGCGACGAAGAGGATCTGGACCCTCAGTTTGCGCATGCCGTAGAGGAACGTGAGAGGGATGAGGACGAGTGCGCCGCCGAAGGCCAACACCTGCAGCAGCGGGGGGAGTTCCTGGCGTGCCATGGTGATGCGGGCGCGGCGCTGGGTGGCCACGTCGTCGAGATGGGCGACGGCCTCCTCGTAGAAGACCTGCTCGCTCTGGCTCTTCGGGTTGTACTCCTGGAGTGCCTGGAACGCGTCTCGGAGGTGGGCTTCCGTGGCCCCGTAGCTGGGGTCTCCCGCACGCATCCGGGGCCACTGGTCCTCGACGACCGCGTGGACGTAGCCGCTCATCGAGGCGTCGAGACGTGCGCGTACCGGCTCCGGGAACGCGGCGGCGTCCCGGGTGATGAGCGCCGCGTCGGTGGCCTCGGAAGCGACGATGGTCTGGGTGTCCTCCAGTTGGGTCCAGAGGGTGACGATGACAAAGGCGAGGATGATCCCGTAGATCGCGCCGAACATACCGAGGGTCACCCCGACCATCTCGTTGTGTTCACCGCGGGCCACCGAGGGATACCGGCGACGCAGCAGGACACTGCCGCCGACAGCGAGGAGGACGGTTCCTCCGACGATGACGACGGCCAGGGTCGACGTGCTGAAGTGATTGAGCAGCCAGAGTGAGAGATGTGCGGAGTCGAGGGGGGACACGACTGCCCAAACGCACGGTGTTCATGAGCCGCTACGGGTGGGGCCGGCAGTTCACACCACCGAGTGAGAGATCCCGGTGGCCCGGCGGAGCGCGGCGGGGCGAGGGGCCGGCCGCCGGCCTTACGTAGATGTTTTTGATACCTGGCCGTGAGGTGCGTACGGCTGGATGATCTGGGTTGTGGGGGCTGACGGGACGGCTCGGCGGTATCGCCGGGAGTGCGGTGACCCGCTGCCGCAGACGATGGCGGCGGAGGCGGTGTTCTGCATCGGGTCGATGCAGGTCACGCTGTTGGCGAAGGCTCCAGCGAACCCGGCAACGGGTCATCGCGATACAGCGGGGCGAGCAAGCGGAGTGTCCGGTTTGTGCGACCGCTGGCCAGCTCACCGAGCCGGTCAGCTTCGCCTACGAATTGGCCCGAAGACACGGGCGGGCGTGACCACCAAATGGCCTTCACGGAGTGGGGAGTAAGAGCAGGTGGGGGGACCGGTCCGAGCAGGGGGGAGAATTTCAGCATCCTGATCAACGGCAGACAAAAGAACTTCAGGCCGAGGTCGGCTTGTCCAAGGAGTACACCGTGACCGGATTCCCGAAGAGCGCGTCCTCACGAAGAGGGGTAAAGCCAAGCCGCTCGGCCACGTGCACCGAGGCGGTGTTCCCGGGACGGATCATGGAGATTAGGCCTCGTCCAAGGTCGCAACCCCCCAGTCCAGACATGCACGGGCTGCTTCGGTTGCATAGCCGCGGCCCCACGTCTCGGCCTTCAGCGTCCAGCCGAGTTCGACCTCGTTGAACTGCTCCCAGTAGTTCAGTCCGACCCGACCGATGAATTCACCGGTGGATTTCAGCTCGACGGCACACAGCCCGTGACCACGTTCCGCCCACTGCTGTTCGACGGAGGCCAACCGTTCCAACGCCTGCTGGTTCGAGTAGGCGCCGACGAACCGGTTCACTCGCTCATCCTCATGGAGCGCGACGAACACCTCGACGTCTTCCACTCGGAGAGGTCGCAGCATGAGCCGTTCAGTCTCGATCACCTGGCCAGCCTATCTGCACGGCCATTGGCACACTCCGGCATCCGGATCATCGGAAACTCTTCGAACGCACCGTCACGAAGAAGAGAAACACCTACTCACTGCAAGCGACGTCACACCGACCTCGACTGAACCCTTCACCCAGATGATCCGTCAGATCGCCAAGTGCAACTGGAGTACTGGAGTACTGGAGTACTGGGGCACCAGCACCCGAACGGGCGACCCGGTCCCGCCTGTCGCCGCACCTCAGGTTTCGCTCAACCGTGCGAACGGAGGTGGGAGTCGGCGCTAAGGTCTCTCATCGGCAGCTGTAGAGGCCGTTGTCGACCAAGGAAAACCGAGGGGAACGCGTGCGCCGAATTTCGCGAATCATGTCGGCAGGCTGTGTCGCAGCGGCACTGCCGTCATCTTCTCGGGCACACCTGCGTCCGCCGCTGTGCCCGAGAAGATGAAACCCATGAGTTGCCCGATGACCAAGGGCTACGATTTTTCCGGCAGTCACAATTACTACCGGGACCTGGAACCCCGTTCCGGCGGCGACAGCGGTACGACAATCAGCATCACCTTCCACAAGGGAAAGACGACGACGTCCACCGTGGGCGGAGCGGTCTCGGGCGAAGCGAAGGTGGTCTTCGTCAAGGCGTCGGCGTCGTTCGACTACCACTTCGCATGGCAGTGGACGAACAGCTCGACCTGCACGTGGTCGTGGAAGGTGCCGAACAACATGAAGCACGGTTACCTGCACGCGGGTGTGAAGGTCAAGTACACGAAGTGGAACTACAACCAGACGCAGCCCAACTGCACCACCAAGGTGCTGCGCAGTGGATCAGCGCGGCTGGTCTACAAGGGTCGCGAAACCTGGGACGGAAAGAGCTGATGCGCAGAAGACATCTGGCCGTACTGCCAGTCATCGTCATCCTGGCCACCGGGTGTGAGGGAGGGGGAAATCGGGCTCCTGTGGGCAGCCCGTCGAAATCAGTTCTGGTGTCTGATCCGGACCGTCCTGACAGCGGAAAGGAGACGCCGGGCCATCTCGGACCCGGGACGGTCAAACTTCCTGTTTCTGCTGACCGGATCGCCGAACTAGGCGTCCGCTACGACTGTCTCGGACCTGGCGGTCTCACTGTCACTAGCGGAACCGGCCTCAGCGCCGAGGCCGGTGGCTGCGACGACAGCGCCACGTTCGGCGCCCGCATCAAGGCGAAGGATTTGCACGGCAGAAAATTCGCGGACACGGTCACCGTCACGGTCGGCAAGCGTACGAGGTGGCGTATGTCCGTGGACATCACCACCAAGGACGGTGTGAAGCAGACCGTCCACGGCTGATCGCGTGACGAGGCCCCCGCTGATGCTGATCTCTGACTACGGGCTGACGCGGGGGCGACAAGTTCCAGGCCCGTTCCGGCCAGGAAACCGATGAGGAGTTCGGGGTGGCGCTGGGCGTAGCGCAGGGTGCTCTTCGTGGCCCAGTACTCCAGTCGTACTTCG
Organism: Streptomyces sp. NBC_00386; assembly: GCF_036063235.1. Classification (NCBI taxonomy): domain Bacteria; kingdom Bacillati; phylum Actinomycetota; class Actinomycetes; order Kitasatosporales; family Streptomycetaceae; genus Streptomyces; species Streptomyces sp. NBC_00386. The sequence goes on along the minus strand of NZ_CP107950.1, from coordinate 718,021 downwards.
TGATCTGACGGATCAACGGGGTGGTGGGTTCAGCCGAGGTCGGTGAGGCGTCGCTTGCAGAAGCCGCATCTCAACCGATCTTGAAACCTGCAAGTCGAACGGAGTTCCTGGTCGGGTGATCTTCCGGCCGTACGCGCATGAAGGCAGGGCCTCCTGGTAACTCGGGGGTGCGACCCCATTCCGAGCGTTCCGGGAGGCCCTGTTGCAGGGCGGTTGCAAGTTCCGGCGCCGGCCACGATCGGCCGTGTGCTGGGGGCTGTTGACGGTGACGCCCTGGACCGGGCGGTCGGCGCCTACCTGGCCGACCGGCACCGCGCCGCCACCGAACCCGCCCAGGCTTCGTCGCCCTCCGGGTTCGGGCCGTCGCGTGTGATCGCTGTCGACGGCAAGGCACTCAAGGGATCAGCCCGTCTCACCGCGACGCGCCGACATCTGCTCTCCGCGGTCACCCACGGCACCGTCGTGACCCTTGCCCAGGTAGAAGTCGGCGCGAAGACGAACGAAAACCACACACTCCTGTCCACTGCTGGCACCGCTGGACCTGACCGGCACCGTCGTCACCTTCGACGCCCTGCACTCGGTCAAGTCGAAACATCTCTTGGCTGGTCGAGACCAAGAAGGCCCACTACATCGCCGTGATCAAGACCAACCAGCCCACCGTCCACGCCCAACTCGCCGCCCTGCCCTGGCAGTCCATCGCAGTCCAGCACACCGCCTCCGGGGCTGGACACGGACGCCGCGAGTCCCGCTCGATCAAGACCTGCTCGATCGCCGACAAACTCGGCGGAATCGCCTTTCCCCACGCCCGCCTGGCCATCCGCATCCACCGCCGCCGCAAGCAGACCGGCCGGCGTGAGACCCGTGAGAGTGTCTACGCCGTCACAAATCTCGACGCCCACCAAGCCGGTCCCGCCGATCTGGCCGCCGCGATTCGCGGGCACTGGGGCGTGGAGAACTCCTCGCACCACATCAGGGATGTCACCTTCGCCGAGGACGCCTCCACCGTTCACGCCGGGACCGCACCACGGACCATGGCGACCCTCCGCAACCTCGCCATCGGCGCGCTGAAAACCCTCGGAGCCGACAACATCGCCAAGACCACCCGGGCGATCCGCGACGAGCCCCAACGAGCACTCCCCATCCTGGGCATCACCAACAATCCGGACGCCCACGGAACTTGATCAAGCCCTGACCAACTCAAGGATCAAAGACACCTACTTAAGCAGAGGGCATTTGGTCGTACATCCGGAACGTGTAGGTCGCGTCGTAGGTCATCAGATTTCCGCTCGGCGCGGGCAGTCCCAGTCGCCGGTTGAGCGGCCCTGTCAGGGGCCCGCAGTGCTCGGCCGCGGGGGCGGTGAAGGTGTCGTCGTAGGCCGAGAACTCGATGACCGGTGGATCCTGTGACACCCACTTCGAGGGACCCGACCGCTTCACCTGGAAATCGACCGGCACGCTCGCTCCGATGGTGCATCCGTGCGGCAGCAGCGGACTCGACAGCCGGAAGCGCAGGCTGAGCCGCCCGGTGTAGAAATCGGAGCGGCCACCGTACTCCGGCTTGATCGCCAGTCGAAGCTGCCGTGTGCGCTCACCTGCCGCGGTGCCGGTGAGCCCGCCGGGAACGGTGGTGGGCGTGCTGTGCATCGCACCCCACACCTGTCCCCAGGTGCCGTCCGGCATCTGCCCCTCGGCATGCGTCATGATGATCGGATCGAGAGTCACATCGACCTTCCCCATCGTCAACAGGGGTGCCGCTGTGTGGACTTCGCAGCGCCAGCGGGCCGGGTCGGCCCCGGCCGGAAGGGCGGGGCAGTCGCTGAAGTCGCTTGAGTACCGCGGGGTGGAACTCGGTTCCGCGTGCGCGAGGCTCGGCGTGTACGCCCCCACGAGCCCTGTCAGGGCGGCGGCGCCGGCGAGCGCGAGCGCGGTGCGGCGGGCGAGTGACGGGCGGCGGTCATCGGGAGTCGTGTTCAACATGACCACAGCGTGCGGGTCATGACCGGGCAACGGCTATCCGTGACGTCCCCGCCTCAACCCTGAGCCGACCCTGACGACCTGTCAGGGTGGTGTGGTGTCCTGTCTGCGGGGTTCGAGGGCGCTTGCAGGGGGCACGGCACCCTCACCGGCACGCCTGGCACGCCTGGCACGCCTGGCACGATGACACGGTGTCGTCTTCCACCGAACCTCCCGCCGCCGCACAACCGGACCTCGACGTGCTGCTGCCCGGCCTGGCCGGCAACCCCTCCGCACCGCCGGAGGTCCTGATCCGCCTGACTGCCGCGAGCATCGACCGGTCCGGTCTGGCCCGGCGCCGGGACCTGCCCCCGGAAGCCGCGGCGGTGCTCGCCACCGACCCTGACGCGGCGGTGCGATCGGATCTCGCCGCCCATCCGCATCTCCCACCGGCGGTTCAGCTCGCTCTCGCCGGTGACGCCGACCCGGGGGTGCGGGGCCGACTGGCCGAAGGAGCGGAGTACTTCACCACCGTCGGTGTACACGGGCGCCTCCTCCCGGACCCGCTGGCGCGCGAGGTCTACGAGCTGCTGACGTGCGACCCGGAATCGAAAGTCCGTCGCGCGCTGGCCTTCAACTGCCGGCTGCCGGAGGATCTGCGGGTCAGGATGCTCGATGACCCGGACGCGCGGACGGCCGCGATCGCAGCCTCCCAATGGCCCTCGGTGCCGGCCGGCCGGATCCAGGAACTCCTGTCACGGGTGACCGGCCACTTCGGCCGGCAGATGCTTCTGCTTCGCCTGGACGGCCCGCTTCCCGTCGAGGCGGCATACGCCCTGGTCGCCGAGACCGACTCCGCGGTGGACGGGACTTCGCGCAGCGAAGGCCTGCTGCGGCAGGTCGCCGAAGTCGCCGACCTGGACACCGGTCTGACCGACCGGTTCCTGGCGACTCCGGACCTGCGCGCGGCGGTCGCGGCCAACCCGACCCTGCCGCCCGAGCACCTCGCAGACCTGGCCCGCGATCCGGACAACCGGGTCCGCGCGGCTGTGGCCGCCCGGCGCGGCCTCGACCCGGTGCTGCGCGAGTCGATCCCGGTGGACTACGACGACCGGAGCAGCAGCGTCGTCGGCTGGTTGCTGACCGAGGACCTGTCCGCGGCGGATCGGATGGAGTTCGCCCGAAGCCGTCACCAGATATTCCGCAAGACCCTGGCGATGCGCCCCGATCTGCCGGACGACGTCGTAGGGATCCTCGCCGACGACGAGAGCTTCCCGGTACGACTCTTCGTGTGCGAGCGACAGCCGAACGCCCCCGGCCGGCTGCTGGCGCGGATCGCCGAGAAGTGGACCAGCTACAGCCGGTGGGACATGCTCGACCACAAGAACTTCCCCGCCGATGCCGCCACTCGTCTGGCCCGCTCCGATGATGCCCAGGACCGCGCGGTCTCCGCGGCACATCCCGGATTGCCGGCCGATACGATCGAGGCTCTGCTCACCGACGAGAACGACGCCGTACGGCGTCGGGCCGCGACCAACCCCGCTGTTCCGGCCCACCGGCTGGCCGAACTGCTCGGGACCGCAGACCGTTCGGTCGCGGCTGGAGCCGCCGCGAACCCGTCGCTTCCCCTGACCGCGATGCATCGGATCCTCGACCGGGCAGGACTGTGACGACGCGGCGCCGTCGGTCGGACCTCGGGCGGGCGTGCAGCGTTGTCAGACCCGTCTGACAGGATCCGGCGCATGGATCTTGCCGACGTGTTCGCGGACCTCGACCGGGTTGCCTGGCCCAAGGTGCACCATGCCTACGGCCCCGCCGATGACGTCCCCGGTCTGCTGCGCGCGCTGACCGGCGAGGACCAGGAGATCGTGGCGGAGGCCGAACAGGAGCTGTGGAGCAGCCTCGTGCACCAGGGTTCGGTGTACGAGGCCACGGTCGTGGCTGTTCCCTTTCTGGCGCGTCTCGCGGCTGCGGGCGTCCGTCGTGCGGAGTTGCTCGGCATGCTGGGTGCCGTCGCGGAGAGCACGGACGAACGTGGTCCGGGCACGCCCGGCGCGGCGCGCGCGGCTGTCGTGGAGCAGCTGCCGCTGATGGTGCCTCTGCTGTCCGATGCCGTTCCCGAAGTGCGCCAGTGGGGGGCCTGGGCTGTGGCCCGATGCGGGCAGGTGGCAGGTCCGGCCGCCTCCGCGGCCTTGCGTCGGCGCTGGGAGACGGAAGCCGATCCGGTGGTGCGGGCCGACGTGGTGAGCGCGTGCGTCCGGATCGACCCGGCCGCGGCGGAACACCTGTGCGCGGCCGCCCTGGACGCGTCGGAGCCTTCGCCGGTGCGCGTGGCGGGGCTCCTGGCCGCCGTGGACACGGGCCGTCCCTGGGACGGCGAACTGGCGGCGATCGTGGCGGCGTTGGCGCCGCTTCAACCGCACACCGCGGGCAGCATCTCGGCACGGGCGCCGTTGTGGGCTCTGGCCGCCGGCCTGTACGAGCGCGGCAGCGTGGACGAGGCGATCGAGGTCGTCGTCGCGGCGCTGGAACGTGCGGTGGAGGCCACGCGCCTCGACGTGGATCCCCGGCCGGCCATCGCCGAGGCGACCTGGGCGGCCGAGTCGCTCGCCCTGCGCTCCAGAAGCGCGCCGGGTCGGCTGGTGCCGGCGATGCTGCCCCTGTTGGACACCGCGGTCACCGCCGGAGATGTTCTCGAGGCGGTGAGCCAGTGGGGCGAGCCCGCTCCGCAGGCGGTTCCGGCGCTGGTCGCCCTCGCCGAAGGGACGAGCGAGGTGGCCGACTTCGCCCTGGCGGTACTGGTGTCGCTGGGCGCGCCCGAGGCGTCGGACCTCCTCGCCCGTGATCTGGCACAGCGGCCACTCGCCCTGGAAGCCGCCTGGGCGCGCACGACCACGCGCCGTCCGCCGGCTCCGCTGCCGTGCACCACGCCGTTGCTCGACGCGGTCCGCGTGCGCCTGGCCGCGGTGACGGCCGAGGGTACGAGAGGGGGCAGGCGCGGGTCGCTGCTGACGGACGGGCTCGCGGCCGTGAACCAACCGGTCTACCTGACGGGACTGCTGGCCGGCTGGGGGCGCTCCGCTCGCGCCGCGATACCCGAATTGCTGGACGCGCTGCCGCATCGCCCCTCCGTGGCCGGCCGGGCGCTCGCCGCCGTCGCCGACGCGCGGCTCGACCCCCACGTGATCACCGCCCTGCGGTGCTCCGCCGAGGCAGGGCCCCGGCAGGGCCGTGTGGCGTCCGCGACCGCGCTCCACACGTTGACGGGCGACGCCAGTGCCTTGGTCGCGGTCCTTGGACCGGCGCTCGGCGAGCGGAGCGAACCGCGCGACCAGTGGGTCCGGGCGGCCGTCTCGCTCGGCGGACAGGCCCGCTCGCTGCTGCCCCGGCTCTCGGCCATGGTGGCCGAGCCGGCGGAGACCCGGACGAGCGTCGCCGCGGTCCGGGCGGGACTGGCGGCGGCCGGAGCGGTGTGGGAGCTGACCGGGGATCGGGAGAGCGTGCTGCCCATGGTCCTGGAGGGCCTGACCTGGTCCTCCGGTCCCTGGGCCCACCAGGCGGCGAACAGCGCGGCCGAGATCGCCGCCCTCCTCGGCCCCGACGCGAGGTCCACCGTTCCCCATCTGCTGGCGATGCTGGACCGCCCGGACACGGCAGCGGCGGCCGCGCGAGCACTGGTGGCCGTACACCCGGGTACCGACCGACCCGCCGGTGTCCCGCTCACCGACCTCGTCGATCGGGTCCTCACGGCAGTCGTGCCCGGCGGGCATCTACGCTCCGCGCTGGCCGCGCTCCACGCCCTCGCCGCCATCGGCCCCGCGGCGTTCACTCCGGCCCAACTCGACCGTGTCCGGCTGCTCGCCGATGGGGATCGTCGCGGCGTGGGGTCGGGCAGCCATACCGAGATCATTCACGACGACATGGAACTCCGCGCTGTCGCTCGACGTGTGCTCGCGGACCTGGCGCCTTGAACAGAGAACGGGTAAGAAGCGCTCGGCTCCAGGATCGAGCCGTCTGCTGCCGGGTCGCGTAGCGGTTCACGATGTGCTGATGGCACCGCCGGTGCCGGTCGGGCGGGATAATCCGGGCGTGACCCTCACCGCGCGGCAGCTCACCCTGGCGACCCTGGACCGTCAGCTCCTCCTGGAGCGCCGGCGCCTCGACGTGGCGGAGGCTGTCCGCCAGGTCTGCGCCGTTCAGGCACAGGCACCCGCGTCGCCGTACGTGGCCCTGTGGAACCGCGTGGAGGGCTTCGTGCCCGAGGATCTCGACGCGGCGTTCACGGAGCGCCGGATCGTGAAGGCGACCCTCATGCGGATCACCCTGCACGCCGTCCACGCCGACGACTACGCGCCGTACCACGCCGCCATGGCCCGGAGTCTGCGGGCATCGCGCCTGTACGACCGCCGCTTCACCTCGACCGAACTGACCGACGACGACGCCGACGCGCTGCTCCCGCGGCTCGCCGAGTTCCTGGCGCACCCTCACACCGGAGCCGACGTGGAGGGGGAGGTCACCGCGCACTTCGGCGAACACGCGCACCGTTTGTGGTGGGCCTTGAGGACGTACGCGCCGATCCATCACGCGCCGACCGGCGGTCCGTGGTCCTTCAGACTGCCGAACACCTACCTCGCCTCGCCCGTCGCCCCGGGGGCCGCGGCACAGGACGCGGCGGCGGGAGCACGGCGGCTCCTGCTCGCCTACCTCCGGGCGTTCGGACCGGCGTCGGCCCAGGACTTCGCGCGGTTCACCCTGTTGGGTCGCCCCGTGATCACCCAGGCGCTGAGCGAGCTCGGTGACCAGGTGGTGCGGGTTCCCGGACCGGCCCGCGCCGCCCTGTACGACCTGCCGGGTGCCACCGTGCCGGCGGAGGACACCCCCGCGCCGCCGAGGCTGCTGCCGATGTGGGACAGCACGCTGCTCGCCCACGCCCTGCCCGGGCGGGTCATGCCCCAGGACCACCGGCCGCTCGTAGTCCGGCGCAACGGCGACATCCTGCCCACCCTGCTCGTCGACGGCCAGGTCGCCGGGGTGTGGCGCACAACGAACGCGGGCCTGGAGCTGACCGCGTTCCGCAAGCTCGACAAGGCGGCTTGGCGCGGACTGACAGAGGAGGCGGAGAAGCTGGCGGCGCTGCTCGCAGACCGGGACCCGGCCCCGTACCGCCGCTACAACCACTGGTGGGACAAGGGAATCCCGGCAGCCGAGACCAGGACGGTCAAGGGTTGCTGAACCGGTCCCCCGAGGGAGAGCGGGCGTGGCTCAACCGGGGCCCGAGGTAGGGGCGTTGCTCAACCGGGGCCGGGATGGCGGGTGGTGCCTGTTGACCGAACTAAGTACGTCGTCGTCCCAGGTCGGTGACCAGATGAGGGTTTTGCGTCGGCCCGTCCGTGAACTCATCTCAAGTGCTCCGTAGGGATCTGACGAACCTGGTCGTGCCGCAGATCGGTCGGCTGGAAGCGACGGGCAAGGAAGAGGAGCCGTACGGCTGCTCGACCCTGCTGACGTCGTCGTCGAGCCGGCGGCCGAGTGGTTCGCCGAGCTGCGTGCATGCTCCAAGCCGTCGGCCACGATCCGGTCGTACGGCATGGGTCTGCTGCGGTGGCACCGGTTCCTGTGGACGTTGGAGATCCCCTGGAACAAGGCGTCCCGGGCCGACGCTCGGGACTTCACCCGGTGACTCCAACTCGCCGACAAGCCAGTGCGGTTGCACTGGCGCTACCAGGAGTAATACGGAGGAGCAGGTTAGCGGCCTTGCGCAGCCGCTTGTTGTAGTCGGGTTCCTGCGGCAGGTACGGGAAGGAGATCGTCCTGCTTCGCGATGTCGCCGCCGGGCCAGCCAGGTCGGACGCCTTCCCGCACCACGAACCACCGTGATCGGGAGGTGCAGTTGAAGCACGATCTCCGCGGGTCAGACAGCAGGCTCGGGGAGGTGACCGAGGTGCTCGATGACGCGCTCGCGCAGAAGGAGATACTTCTCCCAGCGCCGAGGAAGAGGCCCAGGTGGACGTTTGACGACTCGGGCTGCGGTCACGGTCTGGCCATCCCGGAACTGCTCGTGCGTCAGGTCGAGGTCCACACCGCTGGGCAACCGATTCCACCAGTGAAATCCGTGCTGTTCCCCGCCGCAGTGGACCTCCCCGACCATGAGGTCGCCACCGAAGATGTCGTTCACTATCAAAGCGGTGATGTCACAGTGGCCCCACGCCGGGTTGTCGGGCTGCCAGCCGGCGCGGGCGAGGTCGTCCGGGGAACAGGTGTCAGCGGCCCAACTGGCGCGCAGAGCCTTGTCGATGACCAGCAGGTTCCAAGGGATCATGCCGACAGCATCGCAGTCGCCACTGACATCGGCGGATCGCCGGGGAGACGCCTCTTCAGCTGCCGGCCCGGACTCGGACTGCAGGTATCGGCGCAGAGCTTTCCGTCCTCCCGGAACGAGGAGCCGTTGATCGACGACCTCGCACAATTCGGTCTCTGTCAGCCAGCCCTGCCAGGCGATCTCGCCCGGGTCCGGGATCAGGGGTTCAGTCACGACAGCCTCATGCACCCCAAACCACACGGGGCTGATCCCCTCCCGGCAAAGGAACTTGAACATGAAGCGCACGGGCGCACGAACGCCCAACTCTTCGGACAGTTCCCGGGCCGCGGCTTCCTCATACGACTCGCCCACGTCCACGGCGCCACCGACCATCACGTCGTAGTAGCCAGGGAACCGGGAATGCGTCTCGGACCGTCGCAGCACCAAGATCCGCCCTGCCCGATCACGGCAGATCGTCGTCGCAATGCGATGCGGCCAGTGCTGACGCACCGCCTCGCCTCGTTCGACGACTCCCAACACGCGGTCCTGCTCATCTACATGCTCCACCAATTCGCTCACGGAGGCACGATCTCAGTCCCCACTGACAGCGCGGCCCCAGGAGCACGAAAGAGAGTGACCTGCATCACAGGAGTTCCTGCGGAATGCAACACAGCCGACCATCTGCGTCGCGAAAGCCGCCTCTGCGATCGGACCTGCTCGATCGCCACACGGAGTCAACCGGATCCCGACAGGGGAGGAGTGGGACGCATTCCTCGCGCACTTCGAGAAGCACAAGGTCTCCATCGGCACCTAGGACGTGTATCGAAAGTACTGGCAGGTGGAGCTGCAAGGATGTGGGCATGGAGCAGATATTGAGTCGGCAGGAAGCGTCCGAAGCGGTCCAGGATCACGGGTGGCGCTACTTGCTGGGCACCTTGCAAACGTCGGTTCTGGTGGGGACGTTGGCTCAAGCGATCAGTTTGGCAGCGGACGCTGTCGCAGTGTGTGGCGACGATGCCGATCGCCATCTCCGGATCGATGTCCGCCCCGACCTGGCCGTCTTCACTCTGCAGTCGTTGGACCACGCAGCGGTTACTACCCGGGATGTCGAACTCGCACGTCGGATCTCTGTCACCGCTGACAAGTCCGGGTTTCTGCCGGAGCCCGGACTCAGAGCGGGGGCACCACGGCCCGTCCAGCTTCTGGAGATCGCAATCGATGCCCTGAACATCGCCGGGATTCGGCCGTTCTGGAAGGCGGTGTTGGGCTATGCCGATGAGGCGGGCGCCGAGGGGCCGGAGGATCCCCTCGTCGACCCGGTCCGGCAAGGCCCGGCCGTCTGGTTCCAACAAATGGACCGCGCGCGTTCGCAGCGCAATCGCATCCACATCGACATCAGTGTTCCGCATGACGAGGCACCCCGGCGGCTCGAAGCCGCGCTGGCAGCCGGGGGCCGGCTTGTGTCCGCGACCCGTGCCCCCGCCTTCTGGGTGCTTGCCGATCTGGAGGGGAACGAAGCCTGCGTCACCACATGGCAGGGGCGAGACAGCTGACACAACGTGCTGGTCAGCGCGTGCAGAGGCTACCAACGGGCGGGGACCTGGAAGCGGCTGCCGTGATGAGATGACGTGATCATCACGGTCTCGGCCGATCCGTTTGTGCAACCGCGGGGAAGAGACCCCGTCAGGGAGGCACTTACTCCGTTCTGGGGGCATGGCGGCCCGACCGTTCCGTGGAGCGGGGTCCGGTGTAGTGCCGGGACCCGTCCACGTGCCGACACCGTTGAGCGGGTATCAGCGCTCCGCGAGGCGCGGCCGTCATGTGACGTTTGTGAAGTCCCTGGACGTCGAACGCTGTCCGGGGAAACTTGAGTTGGCAGTGAACGGCCACAGTTGAGCGTGCGTCCTTGGGATACCGGCGAAGCGCAGCCTTGTGCACGGCAGTGACCAGCACAGTGCCAGGACATGACGCCGACAGCGGGCACGGGAAGTGGCGTACCGCCGGTTACTTTCCCGCTGTCTCGATGGGTGGTGAGCAGGCCTGCGCAGATGGTGTCTCGCGCGTGCCTGCCGCTGGGTGAGGCCCCGCCTTCATTCTGGTGTTGACTCGGGCTGATGTGTCTTGTGGCTGTCGCTGTCCGGTCGCTTCGGTTCGGAGACACTCACATGGTCGTCCACCGGTTGGCATCAGATCTCTTGAGCGGTCAAGCGCACATCGTCGGGCACAGCCCACCACTGATCCGGCCGGTCCACTACAAGAGCTTTCGGGCCTGTTTCGATGAACCGGGCGAGGCGCAAAAGAAAGGCCGCGATGCCTGACGCGCCCTGCATCCACGCGGTGCCGGGTGGCAGCAGGGGCTCGTCGCTCCGATACTCCACAAAGCGCCAGCGGGCACCCGACTCGTCCTGGACCGCCCGCTCCACAAGCGCGTCACCCATCTTGTGGGCCCCGCGCAGAAGCGTCTCCGCCCAGTCCGTGTCAGCGTAGTCCTGTGCGGCGTCCAGGAGCACGTCGCCGACCCCCGCCGTGCCGCAGCACCGGCCGTCGTTGTCCCAGAATCCGGGGCGCAGCCGCTCGGGAATGCCCGACGTGAGGAGGGAGGTCAGACAACGCCGACGCAGCTCGTCGACCTGGAATCCGGCCACCTCTGTGACGCCGGCGTGCGACAACGCCGAGAACAGATGAGAGGTTCCTGCCGGGCCGTGACACCAGGTGTAGGTGAGAGGCTCCACCTCTCGCTTCGACGGCGGGATGGTGTGCGGTACGACGAACCCGCCGTTGTCGAGCACACCCACCGACAGGACGTGCCGAGCGCCTGCGACCGCCGCCTCGACGAAGTCGCCGCGGTCGAGCGCCGCGCCCGCCACGGCCAGCGCGGCGGCCACCCCGGCGGTGCCGTGGGAGTAGTTGGGCGCCCGCCATTGCGTACTCGCCGCGATGCCCCAGTCCAGGCCCGCTTCCGTGCGGTCCGCCGCGCCCAGCAGTACCTCGCAGCCCGTTGTGGCGATCGCGTCCGCGAACTCTCCCCCGGCCCAGACCGCCGTCATGACGACGCCTGCGGTGCCCATGATGATGTCGTTCAGCGGGGCGTCGGAGTCCGGTTCGAACTCGAGGGTCGTCCTCCAGCCGTCGGACGTCGTCAGATCGTCCAGCCGCCGCAGGGCGACGGACTCCACGCCCGGCGCGAGCAGACGCAGTGCCGTGCCGTCACCGGCGAGCCCGTCGTACAACGACGGCTCGACACGCCCTTCGGCCTCTGCCGACAACCTGGTCACGATCCCGTCGGCCAGGGCCCGCTCCCGTTCAGTCAGCTCACGGTGTTGCGCGATCTCCACCAGTACCGGTGCCAGGCCCGCGATCCCCGAGTACAGCGAGTCGCGGTCCTTCGCCGGTGTCACGTCCTGGCCGTCCCCGGGCACCGTCTCCGGGAGCCACGGGCCCTCGTCCTCGCGTACCTGGTCCAGCACCCACGACCATGCCGCCTCGCCCAGCTGCTTGTATGTTTTGCTCGTGGCCACCCAGCGACGATACATCCACCCGAAAAGGCCAGGAGATCGCGAGTGCGGGGACCGTGGCGTCCTGATCGCTTCAGAATGAAGCTCGTTTTCGGGCACGGCAGTTGGGTGCTGCGCCTGGTGATCTTGTGCCTGATGGTCTGTGGCAACGCGCAATGCCGTTCTCACCCCAGGCGGCAACGGGACCGTGGCGCTTGAGGCGGTTGATTCCGTACTCGACCACGTGCCGCTCGCGGTAGTCGGCCGGGTCGAAATGCGGTGGCCGACCACCGCGGGAGCCTCGCTTCTGGCGGTTGCGTGCCTGGTCGGCCTTGTCCGGGATGGTGCAGCGGATCCCTTGGCGGCGCAGGTAGGCGCGGTTTTTGCGGGAGGCGTACGCCTAATAGGCGCTGTGGGTTGGCCGTTGAGCCAGTCCTGGCAGGGGCTGGGTGCGACGTCTGGTCTGTATGCAGCGCCTGGAGCGCTTCGACAAGAGGGACGCAGACCCAGCCTCTGCCGATTCGAATTCGGTCGGCGTACCGTGCCGTGGTTCGAGCCGTTCCCAGGGCCACCTCCCGATCAGCCGGAGCCGTGGAGCTCTCCACAAGAGCGAGGCCCCTGGGCTCAGCTGGGGCCACGGACGGCTGATGGGGTGGTGCGCCGGCGAGCGCTTCTATTAGGTGGCCGGGTGGTCCCGTCTCGGCTCGAAGCCGAGGGACAGCGAAGGCTCGAGAGGAGCGCACGTTGCACGTGACCTGCGGAATCGACTGGGCGGAGGACCACCACGACGTGGCGGTGGTCGACTCCGACGCCCGACTGCTCGGCAAGCTCAGGATCAGTGACGACACGGCCGGCTTCCAGGACCTGCTGCAGTTGCTCGCCGAGCACGGCGACAGCCCGGACGATCCGATCCCGATCGCGATCGAGACCTCCCGCGGACTCCTGGTGGCCTGCCTGCGGGCTTCCGGCCGCCGGGTCTACGCCATCAATCCGATGGCTGTGGCCCGCTATCGCGACCGCCATGTCGTCTCCCGCAAAAGTCCGACCACCACGACGCCCTGGTCCTGGCGAACATCCTGCGGACCGACGCCGAGCAGCATCGGGCGCTGCCGAACGACTCCGATCTGGCCAGGGCGATTGCCGTTCTGGCTCGAGCTCAGCAGGACGCGGTCTGGGACCGCACGCGAGCCCACAATCGGCTCCGATCTCATCTCCGTGAGTACTACCCGGCGATCCTTGAGGCGTTTGCGGACAAACGCGAGCGTCTGCTTGCCCGAGAGGCCCGCGCGATCCTGGCGGTTGCGCCGACTCCGGCGGAGGCTGCCCGCCTCACCCGCAGCCGACTGAGAGCCGCCGTCACAAGGGCCGGCCGCCAGCGTCGGATCGATACCGAGACCGACCGACTCCTCGGAGTGCTCCGCGAGACACGGCTTCGCCAACCGGCTCTGGTGGAAACGGCGATGGGGCGTCAGACACTCGCACTGCTCGCCCAGCTCGACGCGGCATGCCGGGCCTGCGAGGACCTCGCTCGTGACACCGAGGAACTCTTTCTTCAGCATCCCGACGCGGAGATCATCACAAGTTTCCCCGGCCTTTCCGTGCTCACTGGCGCCCGGATGCTCGCTGAGATAGGTGACGACCGCACCAGGTTCGCGACGGGCCGGGACCTCAAGGCTTATGCCGGAAGCGCTCCGGTGACCCGTGAATCCGGCAAAAGCAGACGCGTCAGCCATCGGCGGATCAAGAACAGCCGCCTGGCAGCGACCGGACGGCACTGGGCGTTCGCCGCCCTCACCGCCTCACCCGGGGCCCATGCCCACTACAACCGCCGAAGAGACACCGGTGATCGCTACCACGCAGCCCTCCGACGCCTGTTCAACCGCATGCTCGGCCAACTGCATCACTGCTTGACGACCCGCCAGAAGTTCGACGAAACGATCGCCTTCACCGTCATCTCACGGACACCGCCAGCAGCTGCTGCTTGACCCGATAGCTGCATGGGGTGTCTTGTCCGCCCGGACTCGGTTGGGGCGGACGCATGGCCGGCCCGGCCCGATGCGGGGCACGCGGACCTTTGCCGGCACGGGTTCGAACTGCGGCGAGTCCCCGCGCTGCCCCGCCGTGACCACGATCGAGATGGGCCTTTGGCCATGCTCGACTGCCAGGTGGAGCTTGGTGGTGAACCCGCCGCGCGATCTTCCCAGCCCGTGATCAACGGGCTCGGTGAAGACACCGCCTGATGGTTCCTTCTGCAGGTCACCCTGTCTGCGGGCCCCGGCTGGATGCTGGTGGGCGCGGCACACCGTGGAGTCGACGCTCAGGTCCCACGTGATCGCACCCTTCGCGTCGGCCAGTGACTGGAGTCGGGTGAGGACCTGGTGCCAGGTGCCGTCCCGCTGCCACCGGCGGAACAAGTCGTAGACCCGGTCCCACGGCCCGTACTCGACAGGCACGTCCCGCCACGGAAAACAGGTCCGGACACGGAACCGTATGCCGTCAATCAACTGCCGCCGAGTCCAGACAGGCGGCCGCCCCGCCTTCGTCCCCTTCGGCAACAACGGCTCCAGCACCGCCCACTGCTCGTCCGTGAGATCTCCCCGCCCCATGAGTAGAGATCATTCACCGCTCAAGATCCACTTTCGATACACGGCCTAGCCGCCGAGGCGTCCCACGGCCCTGGTCCCCGGCCAGGTCCCGGGCTTCCGGTTCCCGACGTCGACCTCCCGTCCCCAGGTCCCCGTTCCCAGGTTCCTGCCCCCCGACCGTAGGACGTCAGCCGGTGTCGGGCGGGCCCTGCGGGGAGATCAGACCGCTCTCGTAGGCGAGGACCACGGCCTGTACCCGGTCCCTCAGATCGAGCTTCGACAGGATGCGGCCCACATGCGTCTTGACCGTGGTCGGGCTGAGGAACAGACGGTCCGCGAGTTCGGCGTTGCTGAGGCCGGTCGCCAGCAGGCGGAGCACCTCCAGTTCGCGCGGGGTCAGCCCGGACAGATCACGGTGGAGACCGGTCCGCGGGGACTCCTGGCGGTGCGCGAAGCGCTCGATCAGCCGACGGGTGATCGTGGGTGCGAGCAGCGCGTCGCCGGAGCGCACGAGGCGCACGGCTGCCACGAGGTGCTCGGGCGTGACGTCCTTGAGCAGGAAACCGCTCGCTCCGGCGGTGAGCGCCGCGTACACGTAGTGGTCGAGGTCGTACGTCGTGAGGATGATGACCCGGGTGTCCTCGGAGCCGTCGGGGCCGCCGCCGAGAATGCGCCGGGTGGCCTCGATGCCGTCCATCCGCGGCATCCGGATGTCCATGAGGACGACGTCGGGCCGGGTGCGGCGGACGGCGTCGACCGCCTCGGCGCCGTCCGCCGCCTCGGCCGTCACCTCGATGCCGTCGGCGGCGAGGATCATCCCGAAGCCGGTACGCACCAGGGCCTGGTCGTCCGCGATGACGGCGCGCAGAGCGGGCCCGTTCACACCGCCTCCCACGGGACCCGGGCCGTGACCCGGTATCCGCCGGCGGGCGTGGGCCCGGCGGTGAGCCTGCCGCCGTAGACCGCGAGCCGTTCGCGCAGCCCGATCAGCCCGCGGCCGTTGCCGTCCACCGGGGGCGAGTCGCGGACGGCTCCCGTGTCGGTGACCGCGATCTCCAGCCAGGAGCCGGAGAAGCCGATCTCCACCGTCGCACCGGCGCCCGCCGCGTGCTTGATGGTGTTGGTGAGCGCCTCCTGGACGACGCGGTACGCCGTGAGTTCCACCCCGGGCGGCAGCGGTCCGGGAGGCAGCGAGACGGTCAGGTCCACCGATGTCCCGGCGGCCCGCACCCTTTCGGTGAGGGCGTCGAGCTGTCCGAGGCCGGGCTGCGGTTCCAGGCCGTCGGCGGGGGTGTCGGCGCTCGCGTCCGGGCCCGCCAACAGGCCCATCACATGGCGGAGTTCGGCCATGGCGGCGCGGCCCCCGGCCTCCACCGCCAGCAGTGCTTCCTTGGACCGCTCCGGGGCTGCGTCCATCACCTTGCGCGCCGCGCCCGCCTGAATGACCATCACGCTCACATTGTGGGTGACGACGTCGTGCAGCTCGGCGGCTATCCGGGCCCGTTCCTCGTCGACGGCCCGGCGCATGGCCTTCTCCTGAGTCTGCTGAAGGTCCGTGAACCGCTTGCGGCTCGCTTCCAGCCGCAGGCGCCCGAACCGGACGAGGCTCGCCAGCACCCCGACGACCAGGAGCACCACGGCGGGACTGGACCAGCCGGGAAGCATGGGGTCCGCATCCCGGAACGCGACACCTGCCAGCACGGCGGCGACGATCAGCGCGACCATGGCCCGCGCGCGGTAGCGGCTGTGCGTGACGGCTCCGTACGCGCCGATGCTGCAGGTCAGCACATTGATCCAGGAGACGCGATCCGCTATGGCCAGCGCCGCGGCGGCGACCACCCCGAACGCGAGCAGCGGATACCTGCGCCGGGCCGCGAGCGGCAGCGCCGAGAGCACCACCAGGACCCAGGGCGCGGAGGACTCCGACGGGTACTCGGCCCCCGGGGCCGGGGGCCGAGGCGGTACCGGGTACGGGAACTCGGGCCGGTTCGCGGTCACGGCCCGGGAGCTGATCCGTACCGGCCCGTCCCCGGGATAGCGCGCCGCCACGACGAGCGCGACGACGGTCAGGACGACCGCCAGCACCACGTCCAGGCGCACCGCCCGCCGGGACAGCGGGGCGGGCTCACCCTCCGGGCGCATCGCCTCGCGGAGGCGCGCCCACCACGTCCCGGGCCGCAGCACGTCGCCGGCTCGCACCCGCCAGTCGCTTGCCCGCTCCGGCCGGTCGCCGGTGCGCTCCCGCCGGTCTGCGACCCGCTCCCGCGCGGGGCCGGCCTGTTCTCGCTCTGTGCCTGACCACGACGCGTCGTGCGGCCGCCCGTGCGGGTCCTCCTTCTCCATCCGCACATTGTGCGGCCCGGCGGCACGGTTCCACGTCCACCTGCGTGATCGGCGCACCTGTCCGCCAGGAGTACTCCTCGAGGATGACCCCGCCGCCGGGTCCTCCGCGGGGAGGGCCGTATGTCGGTGCCCCGGCCGACGCGCCGCCGCCGCCTCCGCCCGTACGTTCGCCGGACTTGTACAGGGCATCGGCTCATCGACCGTGAAGGACGGACACACCCATGAATCACGTGATCGAACTGGAGGGCGTCGCCAAGCGGTACGGGGGCGCCGACGCCCCGGCGCTCGGACCGGTCGATCTCGGCGTGGCCCAGGGCGAGGCCCTGGCCGTGACGGGGCCGTCCGGCAGCGGAAAGTCCACGCTGCTCAATCTCATCGCCGGTCTGGACCGGCCCAGCGAGGGCACCGTGACCGTGGCCGGGCAGCGCATCGACCGACTGAGCGAGCACGCGCTGGCCCGGTTCCGCCGCGAACGGATCGGCATGGTCTTCCAGTTCTTCAACCTGCTCGACGACCTCACCGTCGCCGACAACATCCAGCTCCCCGCCCAGCTGACCGGGACCGCCCGGCGGGCGGCGGCGACCCGTGCCGGGGAGCTGATGGAGGTGCTGGGAATCCAGAAGCACGCCCGCGCCTACCCCGGGCGTTTGTCCGGCGGCGAACGCCAACGCGTGGCGGTGGCACGGGCCTTGGTGAACAAGCCCGCGCTGCTGCTCGCCGACGAGCCGACCGGCGCGCTGGACACCGCGTCGGGGCAGGAGGTCCGCGAGCTGCTCGTGGATCTGCACCGCGGCGGGCAGACCGTCGTCCTGGTCACGCACGACCTGGAACTGGCCCGGGCCTGCGCGCAGCGCACGATCCATCTGGTCGACGGCAAGGTCGCCGTCGACACGCGCGCGGAGGCCGTCCGATGATCCGGTTCGGCAGCGGTGCCCTCGGCCGGGTCGTGCGCTCCGGGGTCGGCAGACGACGTGTCCAGACGCTGGTGATCGCCGTGGCCACCATGATGGCCGTGGCCTCGGCCGTGGTCGCCGGGTCCCTCATGGTCGCCACGAACGCACCCTTCGACCACGCCTTCGCGCGGCAGCACGGAGCGCACCTCACCGCGCAGCTCGACCCGCACCGGGCGAGCGCGGCCCAACTGGCGAGCACCCGCGGCCTGGAGGGGGTGACGGCGAGCGCGGGTCCGTTCCCGTCCACGACGATCAACCCGATCGGCCAGGACGGCGGACACCTGCCCGCGCTGACGCTGGTCGGACGGTCCGGTCCGGGAAAGGACGTGGACGCACTGGACCTGAAGTCGGGCCGGTGGCCGCGCAAGTCGGGTGAGATCGTGCTGTCCGCCTCGTTCCAGGGCCCGGATCTCGTGCTCGGCGCGACCCTGATGAGTTCCGAGGCCGCGGACGCGCAGACGCTGACCGTCGTCGGCTTCGCGCTGTCCACGAGCGGGAGCGCCGACGTCTGGGCGACCCCCGCCCAGGTCAGGTCCCTCGCCACCGGGGAGAGCGTCCTGGCGAGCCAGATGCTCTACCGCTTCGACTCCGCGGCGACGAAGTCACAGATCGCGGCCGACCGGAAGAAGCTCGCCGCCGCCCTGCCCGCCGGGGCACTCGTCGGTACCCAGTCGTGGCTGGACACCAAACGCGCCGTCGATCAGGGCGCGGCGGCCACGATCCCGTTCCTGTTCGCGTTCGGCGTGCTCGGCATCGTCATGTCGGTGATCATCATCGGCAGCGTGATCAGCGGCGCCGTCGGCACGGGGCTGCGCCGGATCGGCATCCTCAAGGCCATCGGATTCACTCCGCGCGAGGTCGTACGGGCCTATGTGGCCCAGGCGTTGATCCCCGCGACGGTCGGCATCGCACTCGGCGTCGTCCTGGGGAACCTGCTGGCGGTGCCGCTGCTGGCGGACACCGAGTCCGTGTACGGCACCGTGTCGCTCTCGGTGGCCTGGTGGGTGGACGTCGTGGTGCCGGCCGGTGCGCTGCTCGTGGTGACGATCGCGGCGCTGGTGCCCGCGCTCCGGGCCGGCAGGCTGCGTACGGTCGAGGCCATCGCCGTCGGCAGGGCGCCGCGCACCACACGCGGTCAGTGGGCGCACCGCGCGGCGGGGCGGCTGCCGCTGCCACGTCCGGTGACGTACGGCCTCGCGAGTCCCTTCGCGCACCCCGTACGGGCGATCGCGATGGTGCTGGCGGTGACCTTCGGGACGGTCGCCGCGACGTTCGCGGTGGGACTGACGCAGTCCCTCAACGCGGTGGCGAGCGCGCAGGATCCCGAGAACAGCGCCGATGTCACCGCCGTCACCGGTGGGCCGGGCGGCTCCGGGCCCGGCGTGCCGGAGAAGAAGCAGAAGCCGCCCACGGCCGGTTCCCGGCAGGCGCCCGGTGGCTCAGGGCCGGACCAGCAGGAGCCGGCGGATCCGGACGCGGTGCGGGCCGCGATCGCGGCGCAGTCCGGCACCGCCACGTACTACGGCACGGCGACGGGCGACGCCACGGTGTCCGGCATCTCCGGCACCGTCCGGGCCACCCTTTACCAGGGTGATTCCCGTCCCGGCAGCTACGAGATGATCGCGGGGCACTGGATCTCCGGACGGGGCCAGGTCGTGGTGCCCACCGGCTTCCTGGAGCGGACGGGAACCAGGATCGGCGATTCCGTGCGGGTGACGTTCCAGAAGGAGACGGTGAGCCTGCGCATCGTCGGCGAGGCCTTCGACACGTCGGACGACGGCATGCGGGTCCACGCGGATCTCGACAGCTTCGCCAAGGCGGAGCCGGAGGCCTTCCGCATCGAGGTCAAGTCGGGGGTTTCCCCGGCCGGTTACGCGCAGAAGCTCGGTGCGGTGCTCAAGCCGTTGGGCGGCGACGCCTTCGCCGAATCCGCCCCGGAGGGCGAGAACATGATCGTCCTGCTGGAGGCGATGGCGGCGCTTCTCACCCTGATGCTGGTTTCCGTGGCGGGCCTCGGCGTCCTCAACTCCGTCGTCCTCGACACCCGCGAGCGCGTCCACGACCTGGGAGTGTGCAAGGCGCTCGGCATGTCCCCGCGGCAGACCGTGAGTCTCGTCCTCGCCTCGGTGGCCGGGATCGGCGTGGTCGGCGGGCTGATCGGGGTCCCGGCCGGGTTCGCGCTGCACGGCTATGTCCTGCCGGTCATGGGAGAGGCCGCGGGCACCCGCCTTCCGCCCTCGGTCCTCGATGTGTACGACGGCTCGCAACTGGTGCTGCTGGGCCTGGCCGGGGTGCTCGTCGCCCTGTCCGGCGCGATGGTCCCCGCGGGATGGGCGGCCAAGGTCCGTACGGCCACGGCGCTGCGCACCGAGTGACCCGCCGCGCGGTGGTCGCCTCACCGCGATGTCGTCACTCCGGGAGCAGACCTCCAGCCAGGAGAGATAACCGTCCTGGGTTGAACACCACGGCCTCCCCGGGATGCTCCCCGGCCGTCATCCTGGCGGCCGGGGACCGGTGGACTGATCCCGGGTCTGTCGTGCACGGCTTCGGTGCTCGGTGCGACCTGGGTCAGCTGCAGGAGAGGAGGCCTGCCTTCTGCTTGGCGTTCAGGATGCGATGGACGCTCTGGCTCACCTGCGTGCGGAAGGTCGCGCTCTGGGTCATCCGGCTCTGCACCGCCTTGGTCATGGCCGGGATCAGATTCGGTTCGACGGTCAGGACCAAGTCACCGCCGGCCGCGAGGAACTTGACCGCACGGTCTCCCGGAGCCACGGACTTCACCGCCACCGCGTTCCCGAGGTCGTCCGAGATGACCACGCCCTTGAACCCCATGTTCTTGCGGAGCATGGTCTGGATCACCGTCGGGGAGAACGCGGCCCGGTTGTTCGGGTCGATCTTGCTGTACGTCGCGGAGGAGATCATGACGAACGGCGCCCCGGCATCGATGCCGGACTTGAAGGTGGTGACGCTCGCGCTCGTGCTCGTCGTCACGGTGTCCACGACGTTGGCCGTGGTGTCGGTGTTGCCGCGGACGTAGCCGAGTCCGGGGAAGTGCTTGAGCGTGGCCAGCACGCCGGACTGGGTGGAGCCGGCGAGGAACGCGTTGCTGTGCGGGGCCACCGTCGCGGCCGTGTGACCGAACTCGCGGTCGTACCGGCCGATCGGAGCGTTGGCCGTGCCGAGGCTCGCCGGTACGACATCCGCGACGGGCGCCAGGTTCAGGTTCACACCGGCCGTCTTGAGCTCCTTGGCCCACACGGCCGCCTCGCTCTGCAGTTTCGTCGTCGTCCACGTTCCCTGAGTCAGTGCGCTCGGGATGGTCGAGAAGCCGGGGCCCCTCAGCACCTGCACCTGTCCGCCCTCCTGGTCGGTCGAGACCAGGAGGCCCACACGATGCCCGGCCACCGTGTCCGCCTTCGCCTGAAGACCGTCGACAAGGGACTTGGTCGCCGCCGTTCCGGCGTTGCTGCGCCCGGCGAGGAACACCGAGCCGACGTGGTACTGACGCATGACATCTATGCGCTTGCTGTCAGGAGCGGACGGCGTGACCGATCCCATGAAGAGCTGGCCGACCCGCTGCGAAGCCGTCATCGCCGAATAGGTCCTGTCGGCGCAGGTGGACGCCGCGAGCTTCGAGGTTCCCGCGGACGGGTCGATCGTGGCGGCCCGCGAGACCTGGACACCTCCGACACCCGCCGCCGCGAGAGACACCGCCAGCGCTGAGGCGAGCAGGACGCGTCGGCTGACGGCGGAGCGATGGGTGGGCGACTGGTGTGATGCCATGAAGATACTCCGAGGGTGCCTGCCGGGGGTCCGCTTGTATCTTGCAGCGGGAAGTCAGTTGCCGAGTCCAGCGTACCTCCGAGCCATTGGGCCGGGTCCGAGCGTGCGGCGCTGCCTTTCCGAGGGTCTCGACGCCTGCTCGTGGGCCTACGCGAAGCGCGGTCGGTCCTCGTCCGGACCGTCACCGTGCGGCACGGCCCCGGGGCGCCTCCGTGTGTACGCGTCGACGCACAGCAGCCGCACGTGCTCGGCTACGGGCGGCAGCGCCGACACCTCTCCGTCCGAGATCACGGTGGTGAGCCGCTCGCAGGCGGACAGGAGTGAGCCGCCGATACCCGGGGCGTCGCCGAAGACGGCGAGTATCTCCTCATAAGCGTAGTAGGGGCGGTGAGGGACTTCCACCGATCCCCAGTGGGCCTCCGGCTTCGCGGCGCCGAGACCTTCCGGCAGACCTGGAACCGCACCCGGGGCCAGGGCCCGCCCGGCGTCCGCCTTCGCGTCGACGCACCGGCAGTCCGCCGCCCGGCCCTCGACCGGACCGGAAACGTGGCGTGAATGTCCGGCGAGACCTGTCCCGTCGCCCAACGCGCGCAGCCAGGCCGAGAGTTCGACGGCAGGCCAGGTACGGGATCGGACCAAGGGAGCCCGTCGGCTCCTACGATGCGGGGCGTAGCACGGGGCTGGGGCATGTGCGGGCGGGAACGCCGCATCGCAGTCGACGCTGTTCGTGGCGTGCGGTCCGCCGGGCGCGACCGTGGACCACCGACGTGAACGCGCCCCTGAGGCGAGGGCTGTTCGCGCAGGTGGCGGAGGGGTGGTGGCAGGATGGCGGTCTCGACCGTCATGAGAGGCCGCCCCGTGCCCACGCCCGCCGACCACCTCGCTCTGGCGAGTGCGGAGAAGGACAGCACCGTTCTTCGGCGTCTCGCGCACTGTCCGTACCCCTTCGTCCGGCAGGCCCTCGCCGCCAATCCGCACACCCCGCCCTCGGCCCTCCTGGACCTGAGTGCGGCCCGCGACAGCTCCTGGAACGACAACAGGCTCCTCCGTCTGCTGGCGGAACATCCCGCCGCGGACGCCACCGTCCTGAGAGCTGTCCGTGATGCCGTGGCAGAGAAGCTCGAGGAAGGTGAACGGCCCTACGCGGCGGTGCTCGCCCTCGCGGACCGTCCGGAGCTTGAGGCGGAGACGGTGAGGAGCCTCGGGACCCTTGCCGGGGCCTCGGCTCGTCTACGCCGCCTGCTCGCCCAGAGGCTGAACCCGCGCGTCTGAGCCGTCTCGCCGGACAGGTCCTGGACTGTGCGGTTGTTCCGGGGTGAGTTGAGCCGGAGACCTTGGACCGGGCGATGGTCCACCTGCCTGCCCGCAAGGTCCGCGCACCCGACGAAGATCCGGCCGTCGGTTCGTGGCGGGGATCCGTTCGAAGTCGTGGGCTTCCCCTGTTGACGGTGGCGAGGGACGGTCAGTTTACTGGTGTCGATGTGAAACGAAGTTTCTCTCATGGAAACCATGCGCGTCGTCTCCGAGTCAGGCCGCGAGGTCTGTGAGGGGCTGCTCCTCGTACGTCGTCCGCAATGACATGGCGAAGAACCGGAGTCCTCATGGTGCGTCCCACACATTTCCTCGGATCAGGCGCGAGACGGGCGGTGACCGCCTTCTTCCTGGGGCTCGCCCTCCTGGCGGGGTCCGGCGGTCTGGCTCGGGCGGAAGCCGCGGAAAGTCCGACCGTCTACCCGACGGCCGTCTACGCCACCACGGTCGGCCAGGACCCGGCCGACATCTACTACCCCGCGACCACCACCCGCCGACTGCCGGTGGCGCTGCTGCTCCAGGGCGCGAACGTCGACAAGTCGGCCTACGAAGGGTACGCCCGTACGGTCGCGGCATTCGGATTCGTCGTGGTGGTGCCCAACCACACCAGAACCCTGTACGGCGTGCCCGGACTGTGGGCCTCCTCCGACGAGGGGCTCGCCGCGGTGACATGGGCCGCTGCCGAGAACGCCGACGCCGACAGCCCGCTGGCAGGACGTATCGACTCCGACACCCTGGTTCTGCTCGGCCACTCCTTCGGTGGCGCCGCGGGGCTCGGCACCGTGCAGGGGCAGTGCGCCCCGCCGTTCTGCTTCGGCCTGCCCGCCGGCGCCGTCAAGCCCGTCCAGCTGAAGGCCGCCGCGTTCTTCGGCACGAACAACGTGCCCCCCGGCGGCGGGGCCGCCCCGGCCGTCGACAACACCGGAGTGCCCCTGGCGCTCGTCCAGGGGAGCGTCGACGGCGTCGCCGCACCCGCCGCGGCCCAGGCGACCTACGAGGCACTGACCGCCACGCCGAAGGCGCTCGTCACCGTCACCGGGGCCAATCACTACGGCATCACCGATGCGCAGGACCCGACCGGGGCGCTCCCGGACACGTCGGTCCAGACGCTCGATCAGACCGAGAGCATCCGTACCTCGGCCCGCTGGTCCGCGCTGTTCCTGAGGGCGAGTCTGGGTGACGGGCTGGCCGCCGCCTACGTACGTCAGTGGGGAGACGGCGTCGACAACGCGGTGACCGTCCAGCAGGCCTACTGACCGACCGCTCCGGCGCGGCGACCGCGCGCACAGGCAGGGTTTCTCAAGTGGAGGAGTGTCATGGTCTCGGCGGCCCTGTTCCTGATAGGAGTTCTCCAACTCCTGCTCGCCTTCGCCGCGTTCCGCAGAGGCCGTGCCCCCGGGCTGTGGATCGGTGTCCTCGGGTGTGCGCTGGCGTACGACTCTCTCGTCGTCGCGGCCGGGGCGGTGGTGGGGGCGGGTGCACCGTTGGAGTGGCTCAACACCGGCCGTTTCGTGGTGCACGCCGTGCTGACGCCGCTCTCCGTGGTGTGCGGCACCCTGCTGCTCGACCGAGGGCGGCGCACGGTCCGGTGGGCCTGGGCGTGCGCCGCGGCCCTGTCCGTGCTCGGGGTGGCCACCACGCTGCCGGGCCTCGAACTGGAGCCCCGCTCCTGGGCCGGAACCCTGCGCTACACGGACGCCGGTGGCGGGGGTGCGCCCGTCGCGGCGGTCCTCTCCGTCCTGGCGCTGCTGGCGATCGGCGTCGTGGCGTGGAAGCGGCGATCCGTGCCCTGGATCGCGCTGGGCGCGTTCGCCGTCTTCGTCGCCTCGGCCTTCGCGTTCAAGGTGCCACCGCTGGGCAACGCCGGCGAAGGACTCATGCTGGCCGGTCTGCTGGCCGCCCTGTGCGACCGGCGTATCGACAGGCGCCAAGAAGCCGCGCCCGCACGGGCCGTGCTGTGACCGGGCCGGCCGGGCTCCCACGAGCCCGGCCCGTTCGCCCTGGCCCGTCCGGCCCGATCCGCACCGGTGTGGTTCTCAGTGCTCGCGCAACAGTGAACCCACGCCCCGCACCTGGTCGTTGACCCCGTTGTCGCGCAGTGCCATCCACCACGTGGCGGCGTTGATGGCGATGACCGGGAGCCCGAGCCAGCGCTCCGCCTCGTCGGCCAGGGCGACCATGGACAGGTTGGTCCCGCACTGCACGATCGCCTCGACCCCGTCCAGGAGGGCGAGTTCCGTCAGGGCCTCGCGCAGTCGCCGCTCTTCGACGTGGGCGATGGACACGGCCGTCGGACAGCGCAGTCCGGTGACACCGGCGACCTCGAAGCCCAACTCGGTGAAGAACCTCCGTACGTTGGCATCGCCCACGGGCTGATAGGGGGTCAGTACGCCGATGCGCCGCGCGTCGAACAGACGCAGCGCCCGGTCGCAGGCCTCGGCGCCGGTGGCGACCCGCAGACCGGTGGCCTCGTGGATCTGGCGGATGAACACGCGGTTGCCCTCGACACCGCCCCAGAACGTCTCGGCCGACATGCCCATCACCATGTAGTCGGGTTCGCAGGTGAGCACCCGCTCGCAGGCCGCGCCGATCTCGTCGCGGATCTGGTCCAGCAACCGCTCCATCCCGGCGTCGCCGGACATGTCCTGGTCCCGGATGTGGATGCGCGAGAAGTGCGAGGTCACCCCGGGCACGGTCATCCGGTGGAAGTCCGGCTCCACGATGGTGTTGGTACTGGGGGCGATGACGCCGAACTTGTGGCGCCAGCCGAGGGCGTCGGTCATGGGTTCACCGTTCTGGACAGGCCGGCCGGGTGCGGCGCGGAGCGGGACAGCGAGCGGGCGAGCCTGAGGGCGGCGATCAGGAGGGCCGCCTGGGTGAGCGTGTTGCAGCCCTGCTCGGTCCACTGCAGGGTGACGCTCTGGTCGGGGCGGGCGGCCAGCGGCCCCAGCACGTACATGCCGAGCAGCCACAGGCCCGCCGCCGAAGCTGCCGGAGTGTCCCCGGCGGCCCGTGCGAGCAGGATGAGACGGACCCCGCACACGGTGACCGCGGCTATGGTCAGCACCATGACGGGCAGGGTCGAGCCCAGGAGCAGGGACAGCGCGCCCAGCAGCGTCCAGGTCGCGGCGAACCCCCACAGCGGGGGGACCCGGCCCGCTCCCCGTGGCGAGGGGACCGGGGACGGCAGGGACAGCAGGGCGTGGGCCAGCAGCAGGAAGCCCGCGGCGAGCAGCGGGAACAGCGCCTTGTTCAGGGGCTGGACGTCCGGTCCGTCGAGGGACACGGCGAGTTTCCACACCGCCTTGGACAGCCCGCCCGCCAGGATCAGCGCGGTCGCCGTGGCCGCCGTGGTCCCGGCCCGGGGTACGGCCCGTGCGACCGGCCGGATCAGACAGGCCGCCCCTATGCCGGTCAGGGCGACCGGCACGAAGTCCTGGAGCGCGAGCGCGACGGGGTAGTCCACCGGCGTGCTCACAGCTCCGCCTCCCCGCCGTGTCCGGTCCCGCGCTCCGGGGCCGCCGACCCTGCCGGTCCCGGTGGCGCCGGTGGTCCGGGCGGTGCGGCCGGCAGGACGTCGCGGGTGCGGAGTCCGGCTGTCGCGAACCGCGCCGCCGCCCTGCGCCGGGTCAGCCAGGCGACGCGGCCGCCGTTGCGGGTCCGGTCCGCCAGGATCCGGTCGGTCAGCCAGGGCGCCACGGTCTCCACCCGGTCCGCCAGGATGTTCAGCACCTTGCGGACCTTCGCGTACTCCGCCGGGCCGTAGTCGTGCAACAGGAGGTCGGTCACGACCATGCCCGGCGACAGACGCAGCGCCCGTACGTCGTGCGGTGCGGTCACCGCCCGTTCGCGCAGGTCCGCGGCCAGAGCGTGGGTGAGGTAGGTGACGGCGCGCTTGGTGGTGCCGTACGCGCCGAGGCCCGGCAGGACGCGGCCGTCGGAGCCGAGGCCCTCCATGTTCCACAGGCGTCCGTGGCCTTGGGCGAGGAACCCGTTCAGCGCGACGGCCGAACCATGGGCGGTGCCCACCAGGTTCGTGGCGACGACGGCTTCCAGGTCGCCGTCCGGCAGCTCCCAGAGCGGCCGTCGGACGGTGGCCGCCCCGGCGTTGTTGATCCATACGTCGACGCCGCCGAAGGTGTCGAGGGCCGCGTCCCACAGGTTCTGTACCTGGCCCCGGTCGGTGACGTCCGCCGCCTGTCCGAGCAGCCGGGCCGCCGGGGCGTCCAGGACCGCGGCGGCCTCCTTCACGGTTCGTGGTCCGCGACCGGACACCACGACGCGGCAGCCCCGGTCGAGGAAGGAGCGGGCCAGCCCGTGGCCGATGCCGCGGGTGCTGCCCGTGACCACCACGACGGGCGCCCGCGTTCTCATGTCTCCTCCCAGTCGAGGACGCCGTGCACGACGGCGGCCAGGACGTTGCCGTCGAACAGTTCCCAGGTGACGGCCAGCCGGCCGCCCGCGGTCATGCCGGGGGTGGCGTCCAGGGCGAACTCGCGTCCCTTGACCTTGTGCACGTCCCCGTCGGTGAAGTGCCAGACCGGGTAGTTGGCCCGCCCGAACGCCTGGGCGTTGCCCCAGGCCCCCGGCCCCTCCCAGAACTCCCGGGTGCCGTCCCGGCGGCGTACGACGGTGAAGGCGCGGTCCACGCCGGCGCCCGTCCAGCGGACCCGGTGTTCGGTGCGCAGCAGGTCCAGCGGGGTGAGCCGGTCCTCCACCTCGACCGTTCCCAGCGGCTTCTGGTCGGCGCCCCACACCTCGCACGTTCCCCGGAAGGCGCCGGACCGCTTGGTGGGCAGGATCCACGGCACGGGACCGGACCGGGTCTCCGCGGTGAGATGGGCGTCGATCGCGGCGCGCGTCGCGGGATCGTCGGCCCCGGCGCCGATGGTGCGCCGGTAGAGGCCGTTGAAGCAGCCCACCACCGTCCACCCCTGGTAGAGGACGGACGAGTAGACCTGGGTCTCTCCGTCGGGCAGGACGTGGTTCCAGGTGTTGAGGTCGACCTGCCAGCCGGGCCCGTAGTAGTGGGCGTCCACGAACGAGCCGTACGGCTGGCCCGTTCCGTGGAAGTCGGGCCCGTGGTAGATCCGGTTGTCGTCGGCGTCGGTCACGGTGAACGCGAAGGGCGCGGCGAGCCGGAACCGGCCGGCCAGCGGGCCGCCGCCCTCAAGACCGCCGTCCATGCGGTAGACCGTGCCTCCGTCCTCGAACGCCGAGGAACGGCGGATGTCCTCGAATCCGCACCACGTGCCCGTCGCGTCGAACAGCGAGGGCCGGCCGTGCCATTCACCGGTGATGCGCCGCTGCCAGGCGCTGGGCTCCGGGGCGCTCACGAGGCGTCCCCTTCCGGGCCGTCCGGGCTGCCGGTGATCAGCAGGCCGCGCAGTGCGTCGGTCGTCGCCGGGCCGAGCAGCCGGTCGACCTGCGCCCACACCGGATCGATCTCCCGGCTGAACAGCGCGGCCCGCAGCCGCCGGTCGCGGTCGGCGAGGTCCGTGTCCTTCACTTCGTCGGCCGCTCCCGGAGGGAAGTCCCCGGCCAGGGCCAGCCAGTGCTCCAGATAGCTTTCGGCGATCGGTCCCACGGCCCGCAGCGCCGCCTCGTCGGCACGGTGCACGAGCATCCACGGCGACATCAGGGCGCGCTGGCGCGGACCGATCGCCGCGGGGGCCAGCCCCGGGATCTCCGCCGCGCTGCCGTGCGCCGGGGTCAGGGGGCCGTACACGGCGTCGGTGTAAGCGGGATGGCAGGCCAGGTCCGCCCGCTGCACCAGGTCGAGGTGAAAGGCGTAACCCTCCCCGGCGTGCACGGAGTCGAGGGTGAAGTGCGGCAGCGGTCCCTCGGCCGCGCCGAACGCGAACACCATGTGGCTGTCGAGGCCGATGGGCGGGACCACCAGCGAGATGTGCACGACGGACGCGACGGCGCCGCTCCCGGTGAAATACCGGACGGAGCCGACCTCACCGGGGAAGGCCCCGCTCGTCAACCGCCCCCAGGGCGTGGGGGATTCGGTGACCTCCGCGACGGCTGTGAGGCGGTCGAGGACGCGCGCGGACAGCGCGGCGGGCGGGGACTGCGCCGCCGCGCGGGCCGGCGGGACGGACGGGGGACGGGCCGCTGTCTGATCCGGCATCTCGGGGTTCACTCTCCGGACGGACGCTGTTCGGGGGCGTCGTCCTTGTCGGGGCCGGACGCGGACTGGGCGCCGTCGACCGTGGGGTGGAGGCCGTGCGCCTTCTGCTCCCAGGCGCGGGCGAACTCGGGAACCTCGCGGCGGCCGGGGGAGGCGATCACCGTCGAGGTGCGCTCGGGTACGTCTCCCGTGACGCGGTCCCCGGCGCCCACCGTCCAGCCCTTGGCGGCGAGTTCCTGCCTCTTGCGCCGGTAGGCGACCGAGATCAGGTCCGAACGCAGGTGGAGTTCCGCGCCCAGGTCGGCGGGGAGCAGCTCCGGCCGGGTCCCGTCCACCACCGGGGCGTCCTGCCCGAAGATGCGGTACACCCGCTTGCGCGTGTTGGCGTCGGCCCAGGAACCGGTGAAGAAGTCGCGCAGCGCTACCCACTTGACGAGGGTGGTGGTCTCGTCGACCGGGATGTTCGTGTCGTAGATGATCATGTTGCCGAACGGCAGCCGCACATGCAGCTTGACGAGGTTCGGCAGCATCCAGCCCGCGGTGCTCACCACCGGAGGCCGGTCCCGGCCCTGCGAACGCCGGTCCTGGTAGAGCCTCGACCACAGTCCCTTCGCGGTCGGCGGGTGCATGGAGACGGTGGCGAACGCCGACCACTCGTCGGGCTGGTCGAGGGCGTACTCCTCGACCTCCGGACGCTCCGGGTTGCCGAACGAACCCGCGTGCACGAACGGGGTGTGCGCGATGTCGCAGCCGTTCTCCAGCACCCGCTCGTAGTTGGAGTGCCAGAGGTACTCGCCGGTCACCGCCCTGAAGCGGCCGCCGTCCTCCAACAGCTCTTCGAACTCGGGCCACTTGGGGATGGGCGGCCGTTCCTCCTCGGGCAGGTCGCCGAGGAACACCCAGACGAACCCGTACCGTTCGCGCGCCGGGTACGCGTCGACCCGGGCCTTCCTGGGGATGCCGCGGCCGGGCAGGTTGGCGGGGATCCTGGTGCACGCCCCGTCGGGCTCGAAACGCCAGCCGTGGTAGGGGCACACCACGCAGTCACCGGCCACGCTGCCGTCGGACAGGGCCGCGCCCCGGTGCGCGCAGAGGTCGGACAGGGCCACCGGGCGCCCGTCCTCGGTGCGGTACAGCACCAGACTCTGGCCCAGACAGGTCACTTTCAGGGGCCGGCGTCCCACACGGTCGGCGAACTCGACCGCGTACCAGAAGTTCTTGAGCATCCGTGGCGCTCCTCGGCGTCGTTCTCTGCTGGGGATGCGGGACTTGGGCCCGCGGAGCCGTGCGGGGCTTTCGTACGAGGGGAGTTCAGCGGCGTCGCACCGCGACGAGCCCGGGGTGTGGGGGCGCCAGCAGTTCGTCGAGCCGGGACCGGGCGGCGTCGTCGTCGCGCAGGTGGGCGGTGCAGAACAGGGTGATCAGACGGGACAGCAGGTCTCTGGCGGCACCGCCGTCGTCCGGGACCGTCCGTTCCAGGAACCCGCGCGCACCGGTGGGGTCCTGGGGGTGGCAGGCGGTGAAGTGGTTCGCGCCCGCCAGGGTGGCCAGGACGTTGCCGCCCGCCGCGTCGGGGACGGCCTCGGCGAACGTACGGGCCACCGGATCCGGCGGCGCCCCGCCGGGCGGTCCGGTGTAGCGGTCCGCGCTCGCGGCGATCACACCGTCGTGCTCGCCGGACAGCAGCAGTACCGGCGCGCCGCCGCCCGCCGGCA
The DNA here is from genome assembly GCF_036063235.1 of Streptomyces sp. NBC_00386. Classification (NCBI taxonomy): domain Bacteria; kingdom Bacillati; phylum Actinomycetota; class Actinomycetes; order Kitasatosporales; family Streptomycetaceae; genus Streptomyces; species Streptomyces sp. NBC_00386. The sequence continues at coordinate 687,450 of NZ_CP107950.1, read as the reverse complement.
GGACGGTCCCCGGTGGCCAGCCGAGCAGGTCGGCGACGACCGTGTGGGCTCCGTAGGCGAACACCGCCCGTACACCCGGGGTCAGACCGGCCGACTGGAGCGCCACGGTGCCCCCCGCCGAGTGCCCGCCGAGGGCGACGCGTTCCGTGTCGAGCAGCCCGGCCAGCGGCGGCCTGGTGCCGAGTTCCCGTACGGCTGCCAGCAGCGCGCCGATGAGCGGGCTGGTCGGGCGGGTGCCGTACCCGGCCGGCGCCGCCGCTTCGAGGTCCACCGCCGGGGTGAGGCCGTGACTCCCGGCGAACAGCTCGCCCACCAGGTCCGCGGTCACGGCGACCACACCCGCCGACGCGAGCGCGACGGCCAGCCAACGGTAGGCGTCCTGGCCGACGTTGATGCCCGGCAGGAGCAGCGCCACCGGGTACGGGGCCTCCTCCGGGTCGGCCGGGATCTCGCCCGAGAGCCGCTCGGCGTCGGAGCCGGTGGGCCGAGCCGGATAGAACACCCGCAGGTGCGCGGTGTCGAACGGCTCCTTGAGGCCAGGTACCCGGCAGGCCCACCACAGGGCCCGTACGCCGGCGGTCATCTCGGCCTCGGCAGTTCCCGGTCCCCGCCCCACAGGGCCCGGACCAGGCGGTCGGTCGTGTCCTCGCCGAAGTAGCGCACCCCCATGACGTTGGCGGGGTCCCGCTCGGCGATGTTGCGCCGGGTGGCCAGGTCCGCGGCGGCCAGGACGTCCCGCTCGTCCGGGGGAACGGCCTCTGCCGCGTCCACCCATCCGAGCCAGCGGTCCACGTGCGCGTGGGTGAGCGAGCGGACCAGGCCGACGTGCTCCTGGTCGCGGGGCATCGAGTAGCAGTACGCGGTCGGGGACAGACTCGCCCGGATGAACCCCGCCCGGCTGGTGAACCAGTCCAGGGACGGATGCTGTTCACGGGTGGCGAGCCACTCCTCGTCGAGCGGGGCGTAGTAACGGTCGTAGTACGCGCCGTCGGCGACCAGGTTCGCGCGGGGCACCGAGTCGAGATAGAACCAGCCTCCCGGCCAGCACAGCAGGGCGATGCCCAGGTGCGGCACCCGGATGTGCGGGCCCAGCCACACCGTCAGGTGCAGGTTGGCGAAGCCGCGGGTCGGGTTGCCGAGCCAGGAGTGCACCATCCAGTCGACCTCGGGCCCGCTGTAGGCGGCCAGCGAGCCACCCGGGCTCTGCGGGGGCGCGCCGTAGGAGTCGAGTCCGAGCGTGGAGGGGTCGCGGCGCAGTTCGAAGCGGGCGTCGATCTTGGACTTGAGTTCCGCGAGCAGTTCCCGCCACTGTTCGAAGGTCTCGGTCACGTCGGTGACGGGCGCGTCGTCCGTCATGTCCTGCACGGCCTTGAGGGTCTCGGCCACGGAGCAGCTCCTCGGGGTTCGCGGTGCCGGCGTCGAAGGGCCGGGCGGGGCAAGGGTCCGGAGCGGTCAGGCCGGACGGGGGGCCGGCGCGCCGGCCGGGGCGACCAGCGCGCCGGACAGCCGCCAGGGCCGTCCGTCGACCAGGTCGGTGGAGCGGGACAGCATCCGGCGCAGGGCCTGGGCGGGGTGGATCCCGGCCAGGGTGAGGGGTCCTGTCGCGGTGGTGGTACGGGGATGACTGATACGGCCGGTGAAGCCGCCCCCGTGGTTCTGCCAGAGTCCGAAGTCGGACGGAAGCGCGTGCACGGCGCCCTGGCCGTGGCCGGCCGCGACGAGGTTGAGCCGGTTCTCGGCGGAGCGCTCGGGCAGGCCCAGGGCGCTCTCCCAGGGCTCCAGGCCGGTGAAGCAGACCGCCACGGTGTCGGCGCCGGCCAGCGCGGCGAGCCGGAAGGTCTCCGGATGGACACTGTCGTCCCCGGCGACCAGGGCGATCCGTCCCCACGCGGCGTCATGGACCTCGGGCGGGCCCGCCCGGCCGGTCGCCCACGAGGCATGGCGGGCACTCGGATGGAGTTGGGGGACGCGCAGCACCGGCCCGCCCGCGCCGGTGAGCACGCCCAGGTGTACGTCTCCCGCCGGCACGGTGCAGGCGAGCAGGGCGTCGGTGCCGCTCAGCGCGTCCGCCAGCGTTCGCAGCGCCCCGGCGGCCAGAGCGTCCGCCTCGGTCCCCGTCAGGTGCGCGGGGACACGGCCCGAGGGAAAGTGGAACAGCTCGGGAAGGACCAGCAGGCGGGCGCCTCGCGCGGCGGCGTCGGCCGCCAGCCGAGCCGCGTCCTCGACGGCCGCCCGTCCGGTACCCGCGGGCAGCAGCACCGCGGCCGTGACACTCTCGGCGCGCCGTCCGGCGAAGGCGGGCACCGGGCGCGGCGAACGCGCGATCGGGCCGTACAGGTCGGGGCGGCGGGCCGCGAACACGTCGGTGCCGTCCGGCCGGTGCTTGTCGAGCGCGCCGAGCGGATCGATGTCGGCCACCGCGAGAGCCTCGCCGGTGCGCGGAGCCTTGGCGGCCACCGTGCCGTCGGGCGCGACGATCTGACTCTCGCCGGCGCCGTGGAGCGCCTCGGGCGGAATGCCCAGCCCCTCCGCGACGGCGGCGAGCCGGGCTTCGGGGATGAGGGGACCGACCTTGTTCGCGGCCACCACCCACACCTTGTTCTCCGCGGCCCGGACGGGAATGTGCAGCGACGCCTCGTCCAGTGCGAAGGAGTTGAGGCTGTTGAGAAGTAACCGCGCTCCGCGCAGGGACAGGGAGCGGCACACCTCGTTGATCACCCCTTCCATGCAGGAGTAGAGGCCGACCGGCCCGAGGCCGGTCTCCACGACCGGGCCCTCGGTGTCGGCGGGGTCGAGATGGTCGTTCTCGCTGCCCATCAGCGTCTGTTTGTCGGCCCGTCCCACGAGCGTTCCGTCCGGGGCGAAGAGCAGGCTCGTCGCCGTGATCCGCATGCCGTCGGCCCGGCCGGGGACGGGAGGCGTGGCGGGTGCGGCGAGGGTGACGTGCAGCTTGACGTACAGCCCGTGCCGCGCGGCGGCGGCCGCCACCTCGGTGAGGAAGGTGTCCCCGGGGACGCAGGCCTCGCGCAGCGCGTGCTCCCTGTCCTCGTACCAGGACAGGTGGTTGCAGAACTCGGGCAGGACGACCAGGCGGGCCTTCCGGGCCGCCGCCGCCCCGACGGCGCGCAGTACCGCGGCGAGGTTGGCCGACCGGTCGATCCCCACGGCGAACTGGGCCGCCGCGACGCGCACGGAGACAGGGGGCATCACACTCTCCCTTGGTTCCCCTGGCGGAACACTGTTTCCTGAACATACACTCGCCGCCAGTCCCGCGACAGAGGGGAATTTCCTTGTCGCCCAGCGGAAGGACTCCTGTGCTCACTCATGTCGTGCTGATGAGGTTCAAGGATCCGGCCGACGCGCCCGAGGCCCGCGACAGACTGGAACAACTGGCCCCGCTCGTAAGGGAGATACGCTCCATGACGCTCGGGCTCGACGTCCTGGACACGCCCGTCTCCTACCACCTGAGCATGATCACCAGGCATTCGGGACCGGACGAACTCGCCGCCTATCAGAGGCATCCGGAGCACCTGCTGCTCGCGCGATGGCTGCGCCCCCGGCTCGCGGACCGGGCCGTCGTCGACAGCGTCGACGACGACCCGCGCCAGGGAGCGGACGACGACTGATCAAGTCGGCTTCACCCGGGGCCCGTTCTCGGCAAGGGCGGCCGGCCGTTCAGACACCGGCCCCGGCCAGGGTGCTGATGGTCCCGGCGGCCAGCAGCGCGTCGTAGGACGCGCCTCCCGGGTACCAGGCCGCCGTGGTGCGGCCGGTGAAGGCGTCCGACGCCCACGCCGTGGCGAGACTCTGCAGCGCGGCCACGTTCTTCGTCTGCGGTGTGCCGCACAGGGCGGTGCCCGCGAGGTCGGTGCTCGCGCCCTCCGCGTCCGTGTGGGCGCCCGTCGTCAGCCGTACGCCGACGAACGCGGCCGGAACCAGCTTCTGGACCGCCTCGGTTCCGGTGGCGTCGCTGTTGCACGAGTACGGGGGCGAGGAGATGGTGTGCACGGGCAGGCCCGTTCCCGCCAGCCCGGTCAGCGCGTCCTCGGTGTTGCTGCCCAGGAACGACTTCACCGGGTCGAGCAGCACCAGTCCGCGTACGCGGGCGAAGTCGGCCGGCGCGGCCGTGTGCAGCCGCTGCGCCACGTACTCGACCGCCTCGCCGCCCGCCGAGTGACCCGACAGCACGAGCGAGGACGGCAGCGCCGTGCCCCCGCGCCCCGCCGAGGCCGCGGCGCGGGCGTAACTGGCCCGGAGCCGGTCGGCGCCGGTGCCCTTCGTGGTGAACCAGGAGGCGACGTTGTCGAGGAAGGGCTTGTTGTTGCCGAGGTTGGGCAGGGTGCAGCCGAACAGGTCGGCGCTCGGCAGGGTCGGCGCGAACACGAGGTACCCGGCCGCGGCGTAGCGCTCGGCCAGGTCCCGCACATGGTCATTGGCGCGGGCGAAGCCGTGCTGGAGCCAGATCAGGCCGCTGGGTGTCCCGGAGGGGAAGTACCAGTCGGCGCTCTGGTGGTAGGTGAACGCGGCGCACGAGACATCGACGGTGGTCGACTCCCTGGTGACACCCGCGGCGCGCGCCCCCGACGGGAGGAACGCGAGCAGCAGGGCCACGGCCAGGGTGACGGCCGGAGCGAAGGGCCTGGAGCGGGGGAGCGGTCTCATGACGTGCCTCCGGTCGGAGATCGGCTGGTGCGTGGACGGAAACGGTGGTGCTGTCGTGCGTTGTGGGGCTTCGGGAGGTACCGGTGCGGGCGTGCCGCGCACCGGGCTGCGGTTCACCGCCCCGAGAGGCCTGGTGGGGCGGCGGGGCGGAGGGTCACGGCGGCGACGGGGGCCCGGCCGGGCCGGCGGGGACCGGGTAGGCCCCGGGCGCCATCCCGGCACCACCCCCGCGGAACGCGGCGGGCGCGTGCGTCACACACGGCTGTACGTACTCCAGCAGGCCCTCCGCGCCGTACTCGCGTCCGTGGCCGCTGCGCTTGACCCCGCCGAACGGCGCGCGCAGGGACATGCCCGTCCGGTTGTGGGTGTTGACGAAGCAGAAGCCCGCGTCGAGACGGCCCGCGACACTGAAGGCCCGCTCCTCGTCCGAGCTCCAGACCGAGGCGCCCAGGCCGAGTTCACCCGCGCCCGCCCGTGCGATCACCTCGTCCTCGGCGTCGTAGGCGAGCACCGGTACCACCGGGCCGAACTGTTCCTCCCGCACCACCGGGGCCCGGTCGTCCAGACCGAGCAGCGCCGTGGGCCGCACGAAGTGCCCGGCCGACGCGTCGGCCGACGGGCACAGCTCGCCGAGCGGGACCGCCCGGCCGCCGCGCCGCAGGCCGTCGTCGGTGAGGGCGCGCAGTCGCGTCGCCGACTCCGCCGAGATCACGGGCCCCACACTCACCCCGGGGACGAGGGGATCACCGAGCCGTACGACGCGCGCGGCGGCGGCCGTGAAGGCCTCCACGAAGCGCTCGTGCCGGGCCCGCGGCACGTAGATCCGTTTGACCGCCATGCACACCTGACCGGCCGTGGCCATCGCCGCGAGCACCAGGCGGTCCATGGCGGAGTCGTCCAGCGGGGCGTCGTCGAGGAGGACGGCCGCGTCGTTCCCGCCGAGTTCCATCACCGTCGGGGTGAGCGCCGCGGCGGCGGCCGCCCCGACGGCGCGGGCGGCTGTCGCGCCGCCCGTGAAGGCCACCTTGTAGACGCCGGGATGCCCGGCCAGGTGGGTGGCCACTGGAGCGTGCCCGTGCAGTACGTGCAGCAGCCCGGCCGGGAAATGGTCCGCCAGGCGCGTCAGGAGGGCGCCGACGGCCAGCGGGGCGAGCGGGGAGGGCTTGACCAGCAGGGCGTTGCCCGCGACCAGCGCGGGGGCGAGTTTCAGCGCGGTCAGCACCACCGGCGCGTTCCAGGGAGTGAGGGCGGCGACCGGCCCGTACGGCCGCTGACGAACTGTCAATCTTCCCTGTACGTCATCGATGTGGCGGTCCGCGAGCAGACCGGGGGCCGCGTCGGCGTACCAGCGCAGCACCGCGGCGGAGAAGAGGATCTCCCCGTGGCAGTCGGCCAGCGGTTTGCCCGACTCCCGTGCGAGCAGCGGCGCCTGCGTCGTCGCCGCCGCCTCCAGGCTCGCCGCGGCGGAGAACAGCGCGGCCGCTCGGTCGGACACGGCCGTCCGCGCCCAGTCCGGGGCGGCCCGTCCGGCGGCGGCCACGGCACGGTCCACCCCGCGGGGTGTCGCGGGCGCCACGTGGCCGACGATCTCGGCGCTCCTGGCAGGGTTGTGAATGCTGATCAGGTCGTCGACGGGCATGGCCCTCCTCGCCCCGGTCGTCGGTGAGCGTTCGTTCGGCGGTGCCGGGGCCGTCGGCCGCCTCACTGCCGTGGTGTCACACGGACATCCGCAGCGACGCGATCATCGAACTGCGCAGCAGCGCCTGCCGGGCACGGGCCGGATCGGCCGCCGTGGCCCGCAGTTCGTCCGCGAGTGCGGAGCGCAGCGCCGGGTCGCGGACTCTGAGCCGTTCCCAGTTGCGGTGCGTCTGGGCTCCGACGTACGTCAGCGCGCAGTCCCGCCGGGCCGCCGCGATGCGGTCCAGCGCCTCGTCCGCGCCGGACCGACCGTCTGCGACGGCATGGAGCGCGGCGCCCATCAGCACCGCGTCGTGGATTCCGCTGTTCATGCCCATGCCGCCGAGCGGGTTGTTGACGTGGGCCGCGTCCCCGCACAGCAGGATCCGGCCCAGCCGGAAGGTGTCGGCGACGCGCTGGTGCACACGGTAGAGGCCGGCTTGGACGACCCGCCACGGCGGACCGGTCCGGCCTGCGGAGGCCGCGCGCAGGGCGCTCAACCGGCCCGGCAGCCGGGCGAGTTCGGCCGCGTCCGTGGTGTCGCCGGGGGTCGGCAGCAGGATGCGCCAGTGGTCGGGGGTGCGCAGCAGGACCAGCCATTCGTCGGGGTCCATGACGTAGGCGATGGGGGCGAGCCCGGGGAGTTCGGCCGTCAGGTCGGCCTCGACGGACGCGACGAGGAAGCGTTCCGGATAGGTCATGCCGTGGAACCCGACCCCCAGCGAACGACGTACCGCCGAATGGGCGCCGTCGGCGGCGACCAGGTGGGATCCGCGCGTCGTCGTCCCGTCGCTCAGGACGGCGTCCACCCCGTGTGGATCCTGGCGGACGGCGGTCACCCTGGCGCCGAAACGCACCTCGCTTCCCGGCAGTCGGGACAGCGCGCGCAGGAGCAGGGGAGTGAGCTTGCCCTGTTCCAGCTGCACTCGGTAGGGGTGTCGGGTGTCCGGGGCGAGCACGGCCAGGTCGAGCTCCGCGACGGGACCTGTGCGCCGGTCGCGGTACTGGAAGGTCCTTACGATCAGGCCCTGTTCGAGCACCGGGCCGAGCACGCCGAGGTCCTCCAGCATCTCCAGGGTCGGCGGGTGGAAGGTCGAGGCCCTCGACTCCGAGGAGAGCCCGGGACCCGCCTCCAGCACGGTGACGGGCACCCCGCGCCGGGCGAGCACCAGCGCGGCCGTCAGCCCCACGGGGCCCGCCCCGGCGACCAGGACGCGCCCCTCGGCCGGCGTGCCCGTCACCGGGATCTCTCCGTGGCGGGGCCGGGGCCCTGTCCGGTGTGCAGCGCGAAGGCCGCCTCGACGCCCGTGACCCGGCTGCCCGTGAAGTGCAGCAGTGTCTCGTCGGTGCCCTCGTCGACCAGACCCGACAGCCCCCAGGCGGGGCGCGGGGTGTCCAGGTGCAGGCTCATCAACGACGAGCCGTTGACCTTCACCTCGCCCGCCCTGATCCGGCGTGCCACGGCGAGGGCGGCTTCCTCGTCCGTCCCGGCCACATAGCCCTCCAGGCCGTACCCGGTGCTGTTGGCCAGGGCGACCGCCTCGTCCTCGCCGTCGTAGGCATGGACGGTGGCCACCGGGCCGAACACCTCCTCGCGGGCGGCCTGTTCGGGGACGCCGGTCAGCAGGACCGGCGCGAGGAAGCTGCCCGTCCCGGGGATCTCGGTGAAGGTGTGCGGTGTACCGCCCGCCGCGACGAGCGTGTCGACTGCCGCCGTGACGCGCCGGTGATGGCTCGAATGGGCGAGGGGCCCGTACCCGGTGGCGGCGTCGAACGGCGCGCCGGCCTTCACGTCGGCCAGAGCGGCGCCGATCTCTGTCAGCAGTGCGGACAGCATCGCGGAGGGCACGATCAGCCGGCCCAGGGCGCGGCACCACTGGCCGTTGAGTGTCGTCAGGAGTTCGGTGGCCAGCCGGGCCGCCACCGCCGGGTTCGCGTCCGGCATCACGACGAGCGGGTTGTTCCCGCCGAGTTCGAGCTGGACGGGCTTCAGCCCCTGGCCGCAGACGGCGCCGACCGCCCTGCCCGCCGCCGTGCCGCCCGTGAACGACACCACGCGCACGCGGGCGTCGGCCACCAGCCGGGCGCCGATGCGCCCGTCGCCGTGCAGGAGTTGGAGGACGCCCGGGGGAGCCCCCGCGGCCGCCAGCCCCTCGGCGGCGGCGCGGACGAGCAACTGGGTTCCGTAGGGCGCCAGTTCCGGCGCCTTGACGATGACGGGACAGCCCGCCGCCAGCGCGCTCGCCGCCTTGTGCGCGGCCATCGGCGCGGGCGCGTTGTACGGCACGACGCACAGGGCGGGTCCCAGTGGTTCCCGGCGCACCTCGACGGCGCGCCGGTCCGGCCGCAGCACCTCGGAGCGCAGCACACCGGCACGCAGCCGGGCCGCGGCGAGCCGGAACGCGCCGCCGACGATGACACCCAGGCCGGAGGTCTGGGCCAGCGGAACGCCGGTGGCGAAGGACTCGGCCCGCACGATGGTTTCCACGCGTTCCTCGACGGCGGCCGCCGCCGACTCCAGGGCGTCGGCGCGTACGGTGTCGGCGAGCGACGCCCAGGTGCCGGCGGAGTGCAGGGAGTCGGCCGCCGCCAGGGCCTGTTCGGCGCGCGCGGCCGAACTGCCCAGGGCGGGACGTACCGTCGCGCCGGTGGCGGGATTCTCCAGCAGCGGCCCGAGCCGGTCGCGGCAGGCCGCCCAGTGGCCGTCCACGAGGTCCGCGGTCTCCTCCAGGTCCACGTCCCCCGTGTTCTCCGTGGCGCCTGCCGTTGCGGGTGTGTTCACCGGCCTGCCTCCAGGTTGGCGAAGAGCGCGTTCTCCAGGGAGTCGGTCGCCATCTTCGCGGCCTCCAGCCGGCCCCGTTCCGCGGGGAAGGTCATCACCAGACCCATCGCGAGGTCGCGGACCGTGCGGCCGATCGTGCCGTCCATGGTGGCGCCGGACGTGCCGCAGGCCTTGAGGGCCGCGACGGCCACGTCGAAGCAGGCCTCGGTCACCGAGCCCTTGCCCAGCCGCCACTGCGTGAAGACCTCGGACTTGCCGCGCAGCGGCGGCTCGGAGGTCTCCAGCTCCAACTGCCGCCGGAGCCACAGATACGCGGTCTCCAGCCGTTGGGTCATGTCGCCGATGAGCACCTGGTGCATGGGGCTGGAGGCGATGGGGCGGCCCGTGTCGGCGAAGGTCGCGCGGGTGAGACGCTCCAGCGTGTGGTCGTACACCGCCTGCGCGGCGCCCGTGTACACGGCGGCGATGGCGAGTTGATTGCCGACGAAGCTGCCCCGGCTGACCCGGAGCATGCGGGTGAAGGCGCCCGGCACGGTCAGTGCCTCCGCGCTCGGGACGAACGCGTTGCTCAGCCGAATGCCGTGATTGGCGCTGCCGCGCATGCCGAGCCCGTTCCAGGGCTCGCGCGAACCGACCCCCGGCGCGGACCTCGGCACCAGGAACAGGGCCAGACCGTCCGGTCCCTCGGTGTCCGCCAGCCGTGCCGTGACCAGATACGTGTCGGCGACGCCGGTCGCGCAGCCGAAGGACTTCTCGCCCGTCAACAGCCAGCCTCCGGGGGCCTGTTCGGCCGTGGTGGTGATGGCGATGTTCGCCGTCGAGCTCTTGACCGACTCGCTGGCGAAGTTCCCGAGCCACGTACCGGCGGCCATCGTGGTCAGCACGCGCTCGGCGAAAGCGGTGACCTCCGCGGTCTCGTCCTCGTGGAAGAGCCCCGCGCGGATGGCCTCCAGGGGCAGCAGCCCCCGGGAGGCGCTGGTGTTGTGGAAGAAGTAGGCGAGCGCGGTGGAGGGGCAGGCGGTGCCCATGGCGAAGGTGGCCGCGGCGAGGTCGCGCAGAGTGCCTCCGAGACCCCCGTACTTCTGCGGTACGACGAGCCCCAGCAGTCCCGCGTCCCGCAGGAGCGCGACATGCCCGGCCGGGAACTCGGCCTTCGCGTCCGCTTCGGCGGCACTGGCGCGCAGCGCCGGCAGTACCTTCTCGACGCGTTGTGCTCGGGCGTGTTCGTCCGGCGTCATGGCGTCGACGAGAAGTTCTCCGGTCAGGCGTGGTCCGGTCATCGGGGGCGGCTCCTCGGATGGGGCGCGTGGGGTGGGGAGGTTCACTGGTCGGGGGCGACGCGCGCGGGCAGGGGGCGGCCGTAGCGCATCCGCTCCAGCTCGTTCACCCAGGAGCGCGGGACTTCGGGGCCCACCGGGGTGGCCACCCCCATGCGGGAGCACAGCAGGACCAGGCGCTCGGTGGGCAGCAGGCCGCCGGAGCCGCCGAGTCCGGCCTCGAAGTGGCGGACCCCGCTCTTCATGGCGGTCAGGGCGTTGACCAGGCCCAGCCCGTGATGGTCGCGCAGCGCGAGCCGGACCGGCAGTCCGTCGGCCTCGGGCACCACGTCCTGGAGCAGGGCGCGCAGATGGAGCGGCGATCCGTCCAGCGCGCCGGGCGCGCCAGTGGCCCCCGGACCGGGGCGGGCCTCGACGAGCGAGATCTCCGCGCAGCCCGCGGCCTTGAGCGCCGCGACCGTGTGCAGGACGGTCCGGGCGATGCCGGGGGCCATGGCGTCGCGGACCCGGGCGACGACCGTGGTCGCCGATCCCGCGACGGCCCGGAGCACGGCCCGCGCGGCTGTGCCCGTCCCGTCGGCGGGGACGGTCACCTCCACCCGGGGGCAGCCGGCTTCGACGGCCTCGGCGGCCTGGGCCGCGCTGCGCACGTGCACCGCGGGCGGGCCCGGCGTGGTGAGGGCGGTGGCGTACGCCGGCGCGCCGGGCTCGCCCGCGGGCGTACGGGGTTCGGTGCCGGCCGCGTCGGACCCGCGGGGCGCCGGCCGGGGTGTGCGCAGCGCGCCGTGGGGGACGACGACAGGGATGCCCGCCGCGCGGACCGTCGCCACCAGCCGGGCGCCCCGCCGGGGTGGCGCGCCCTGCTCGTGCAGGGTGCGGGCCAGGCCGGTGTCCGTGATGCCTACGCTCTGGGGCAGCGGGTCGGCGAGCTGGCCCCAGGCCCGGGAGTGGAACAGCAGCGGCGAGGTGATGCGCGGAACGCACGCGGCCACCACGTCGCCCACGAAGATGGTGTGGTCGCCGCCCGGGTAGCCGTTGCGCACGCGGCAGTCGACCCAGGCGGCGGCGTCGGTCAGGACCGGGCTGCCGGTGGCGCCTGGCAGCCAGTCCCCCTCCGCGAAACGGTCGGTCACCTCGGGTTCCATTCCGGCGAACCGGCGGCCGAGGCCGATGTGGTCGCGGCCGAGCACGTTGACGGCGAACACGCCGTTGCGGTCCAGCAGTTCATGGGAGCGCAGCCGCCGGTCGACGCAGACCAGCACCAGGGGCGGATCCAGGCTGACGCTGCTGAAGGAACTCGCCGTCATGCCGTGGCGGCCGGCCGCGCCGGCTGTGGTGACTATCCCGACACCGCTCGGCCAGCGGGCCAGTACTTGCCGAAAGGTGCTCCCGTCCACGGCGGTTGTCATCGCCACCCCCGTTCTCGTCGAGTCTCCAGAGAGTTTCCCTCAGTGGAACGTCGTAACGAAGAGCGTAACGACGGGTCCGAAGGGGTGTCAATGACGGCCGGGTGCCCGCTGAACGCCGTTCGCCGGGCGCCGTTGGACCGTGGCCGCCCGGGGCACCCACTGAACGGTGTTTCCCAGAGGGAAATCCGCGCCTATGCTGTCCGGCATCCCCCGGGGGCTTCCCTGGGGGTGGTTCCACGCACCCGAAAAGTACCGAGGACGCTGTGACCGAGGAGAACACCAGCAGGTCGATCGCCGCAGTCGAGCGCGCCATGGACGTGCTCCTGCTCTTCGGCCGCGGCGGACGCCCCGACCTGGGCATCACCGAGATCGCCCAGGAGCTCGGCATCACCAAGGCCGCCGTGCACCGCATTCTGACCGCCCTGCGCAACCGCGACCTGATCATCGCCGACCCCGTCACCCGGCGGTATGCGCTCGGGCCCGCGGCCATCTCGCTCGGCCGCGCCTATCTGGCCCGTACGGACCTCCGTATCCTCGCCGCGCCCGAACTGCGCCGGCTGGCCGGGCAGTGCGAGGAGACCGCCACCCTGTCGATCCGCCGCGGTGACACCCGCCTCTACGTCGACCAGGTCGTCCCCGACCGGGAGTTGCGCATGGAGGTCGCGCTGGGCATCCCCCTCCCGCTGCACGCGGGCAGCTCCTCCAAGGCGATGCTCGCCTTCCTGCCCGACGTGGAGGTCGACGGCTACCTGGAACGGCACGCCCTCGACCAGCTCACCGAGCGCACCATCACCGACCCCGACAAGCTGCGCAAGGAACTCGCGGCGGTGCGGCGCCGCGGCTATGCCACCTCCGTCGGCGAGCGTGAGGCCGGATCCGCGTCGGTCGCGGCTCCGGTACTCGGACACGACGGCCATGTGATCGCGGTGGTGAGCGTCGCCGGACCCCAGACCCGCTTCAAGCCGCGCATGGCCGAGTGCGCCCCGCTGCTGCTGGCCGCCGTGGAACGGCTGTCCGCGGAGTTCGGCTACCGGCCCGGCGTGAGCTGACCCGGAACCGGTTCACAGCCGGGCCCCGGGCTTCAGCACGCCCAGCGCGGCGGCGGCCAGGACGCAGGACCAGATGCCCGCCACGTAGGGGACGCACCCGTTGACCGCCGCGCGCAGCGCCTGCTCGGTCGCGGGTGTGGAGCCGTCCTCGGCCAGCGTGGTGAAGGCCGGGCCGAAGGGCCGCAGCCTGAGCCGGATGCCGAGGCCGCAGGCGATGGCCAGCGCGTACAGCACCACCTTGGCGCCCAGCCACTTCGGATGGGTGTCCACGCCGAACGGTTCGGGCGCCAGGAGCGTGTACACGCCGGTGGCCAGCAGCGCCCCGGTCAGGGCGATCCGCACGGTCCAGTCCGTGCGCCGGACCCAGGGCCTGCGGCCGGGGTGGTGATGGTCCGCCACCGTGAGCCCGAGCCAGCAGCCGGCCGCGGCCCACGCGGCCGCCGCCGTCCAGCCGTTGAGCAGGCCGGGGGCGCCGTGCGGGTCCAGGGCCATCAGCGTGATGCCGCTCGGGAGGAAGAGGACCAGACAGATCTTCGGGCCGAGATCGAGCACGCCCATGATCTGCAGTGCGGTCGACCGGGCGGCGAACGGCAGGTCCGCCCGCAGGACGAAGCGGCTGGAGACGTAGACCCCCAGGTCGCCGCCCAGCCAGAAGACGAACAGCACCAGGTGGAGCAGGATCCACCAGCCGTGCGGATGCGCTCCCATGGCGTCCCGGCCCCCGTCACGCGGTGCCGGGCCGCGGCCCGGCGGACGGGTCCCAGGCATGTCCTGGGGAGGCGGGCGCGGCGCTTCCGACGGGTGTCCCCGGCCGGGGCGTCGCGGTCTCGTTCTCCAGCCCGTCCCACGGTGCCGGTCCGGTCGTCTCCACGGCCTGCGGGGGTATGGCCCCCGGTGAGGTCTCCATGCCGGCATTCTGCCGTGTCGATTCCACTAGCGAAACAATGTTTCCCAATTTTACACTGAGGCCATGACTGGACCCCTGTCCGACATCCAGGTGGAGAACTTCAGGCCCGCAACCCTCGAACGCCGGGACCTCGGCCACGACCGGCTCGCCGCGATCGATCCGCGCCTGGCCCAGGGGGTGATCTGAGATGGCGTCGGACCCTCTCCACGAGGACTACCGCGCGGCCGGGTTCGGCCGCCGCGTCGGCTGGGGCGAGCGGCCCGCAGTGGTTCTCGTGGACCCCGTACGGGCGTACGCGGACCCCGGTGCCGCGCTCTTCCTGGACGCCGCGGCCGACGCCCTCGCGGCCATGCGCCGGCTGGCGGACACCGCCCGCGCCGCAGGGCTGCCGGTGGTCTTCACGGCCGTGCGCTACACCGGTGAACCCGCCGACGACGTACCGCACTTCGCCCGCAAGGTCCCCGGACTCGCCGCCTTCCGGGCCGGCGCCCCACACGCCGGATTCACCACGGCCTGCCCGCCCGGCACGAGCGACTCCGTCGTGTTCAAGCACTACCCGAGCGCGTTCTTCGGCACCGGCCTGGACGGGACCCTTCGTTCCTGGGGCGTGGACACCCTGGTCTTGGGCGGCTTCTCGACCAGCGGCTGTGTCCGGGCCAGCGCGCTGGACGGCCTCCAGTACGGATTCCGGCCGCTGGTGGTCCGGGAAGCCGTGGCCGACCGGGATCCCGGGCCGCACGAGGCCAACCTCTTCGACCTGGACTCCAAGTACGCGGACGTGATCGCGCTCGACGACGCCTGCGCCGCCCTCGCCCGGTACGCGAGCGCGTGAACCCGGCCCGAAGGCGCCCGGCTGCCTCGGACCGGAACACGTGCGTTCGGTCACGCCACTTCGTCACCCTTGCGCCGCACCAGGATCAGAAACGCCGCGCCGCCCATGAGCAGCGTCCCGCCGGCCAGCAGACCCACCGCGACACCGTCCACGGAACCCGTCTGCGGAAGGCTTTCGGACCCCGATCCCGACGTCGAGCCGGATCCGGAGTCCCCTGACGAGGCCCCTGAGGTGCCGCCGCCGGAGGTGCCCGTGGTGCCGGACGCCGAAGGACTGGCCGACGTACCGGGCGAGGGCGAACCGGACCCGGTGGCGCTCACGGTCAGCGGCACCTGGACGAGTTCGTCGGTCGCGGAGATGAACACCGCGACCACGCAGGCGCCCGCCTTCGACGTGCAGTCCGCGCCGCCCGCCTTCGCGGAGATCTTCAGGGCCGCTGAGGTCGCGTTGCCGGACGACAGGTGCCAGACACCGGAACCGTCGGTCTTGCCGACCAGCGCGGTCGCCGTGTCGCAGTCGGTCGGACCCGTCGGGTCCGGCTTGCACATGCCGAGCGGGACGAACGCCTGACTCGGGCTCAGGCCCTTGGCGGAGACCGTGACGGTGTCACCGGGCGCGAGCCCGGTGGTCCTGCTCACGGTCAGGGTCCCGGCGGCCGAGGCGGGTGTCGCCGCCGAACAGACCGCCGCCACCGCGGCCAGGGCCGCGGCCCCGGTGCCGGTGCGGGAGAGGACGCGGTTCAAGAGGTACCTCCGGTGTCGGGAAGAGGGGTTCCGCCGTCGTGCCGGACGCGGCGGAGGCTGAACAGGGCCGCTCCCGCGCACAGCGCGGCGAGCGCCGTCGAAGCACCCCACAGGAGGGTCGAGGGCCCGCGCCAGCGGGAGCCCGACGACGCGACGGTGCCGCCGGGCGTCGTCGCGGTGACGGCACGTCCCACGCCCGAGGACTCACCCCGGGGAGTTCCGCCCCGGAAGCCGACCGGGATGTCGACGGTGTTGGCGGGCCGCAGCGCGGCCGGAGTGCTGGTCGGCAGCGGGGAGATCCCCACCACGCACGGGACGGTGCGGCAGTCGATACCCGCGAAGCGGGCGTGCGCGGTGAGGGTGATCCGGGGGAGCCTGCCGGAGCCGCCGATGTTCACCAGTACGGCCCCGCCCGCCAGGTCGCAGTCCGTGTTGCCGGTGTATCCCTTCTTGCACAGTCCGACCGCCACCGAGGTGAGTCCGCCACGGAAGCCCTCCCCGGTGACGGTGATCTTCTGGCCCTCGGTGAGATCGACGGCGGCCGACAGCCTGGCCGTGGCGCCCGGCGGGTCGGCGGCCGAGGCCGCTCCGGTGGCGGAGAACGCCAGGACGCAGGCGGCCAGGACACGGACCGCCGTTGCCGGGGCCCGGCCAGCCCGGCCGGGGGAGGACCACCACCTCATGCCGATGCCTTTCTCGTACGGGGGACCAGCGGGGGGCGTGGTGCCCGGCGGCCGGTCGGGAAGCCGACCGCGCGGCCTCCGAGGACGGGTGACGGTTCCCTTACGGCGACCAGGACGGCGGTTCCCTGGCCGGTGATGCGGCGCAGCAGGTCGGCCACGTCCGGGTCGGCCGCGAGATGCCGCGTGCCGGGACCGGTGAGGTCCAGCAGCAGGAGCCGCGGCCGGGCGATCAGGGTCAGGGCGAGGCCGAGCACGCAGCGCTCGACCGGTTCGAGGGCGGCGGGCGGGTCGTCGCCGCGGGCCGCCAGAAACGGGAACGCGGCGCGCGCGGCCCGGCACAACTCGTCGGCCCTTTCCGCCTCCAGAGGCGCCACGGTGGTCCGCAGCGCGCCGGACACACTGGTGGGCGAGGCGAGTTGCGGCAGAGCGCCGGGCACGGCGCCGTCCTGCGGGTCCAGCAGCGCGCAGAGCCCCAGCCGCCAGCGTGTCGCCGCGTCGGTGCGCGTCACATCGTGGCCGAGGATCGTGCGGCGGCCAAAGGACGGGCGCGGGATGCCGGCGATCGCGCGCAGGGCCGATCCCGCCCTGCGGCCCGGCAGCCCGTCGTGCAGGACGACCAGTTCCCCAGGGGCGACGGACAGCCGCAGCCGGGTCACTCGGGGCCGGTTCTTGTGACGCATCGTCAGGCGCCGCACCTCCAGCGCGGGCGGCGCCGCCCCGGGGACCGCGACGCGGCGTGCGGCCCGGTCTGCGCGCAGGAGCAGCGCGGCGCGGCTCAGGGGCAGGGCCGAGGCCAGGACGAGTGCGTCCCCGGCGTCGAGGAGACGCCCGGTCAGTGCCAGAGCGCCGATCCCCGCCAGACCTCCGAGCAGCGCGGGCAGGGCGGTGCCACGGAAGGAGGCCCGCAGCGTCGACACGCCCGCGGCCGCGCTGCCCAGCGCCAGCGCCAGGGCGGCCACGAGCTGCCTCGTGTCGGCCGCCGCCGCCAACGCCGCCGTCGCCGCAGCCACGGCGAGCAACAGCAAGGGCAGGGACGGGTCCCGGGGGAGGAACGCCGGTCCGCCTACCGCGTCGTCGGCAACCGGTCCGCGTGCCCCGCCGCCGGTGCGCCGCAGGAGGGCTGCGGGCACGATCGCCGCGGCCAGTGCCGCGGTTCCCGTCAGAGTGGCAGGCGCGCCGCCGAGTTCCAGCCGCCGGAACACCAGCAGGTCCTGCGCCGCGAAGAAGGCGGCCGCGGCGGCTGCCGAGAGAACCGCGACGTCCACCGTGGCGCTGCGCGCGGCGGATCCGGTACGCGTCTCTTCGGCACCCCGCTCCGAACGCACCGCAGGCACACGTGCCGTGGCACGGGCGCCTTGCGCGGGAGGTTCGTTGTCGGCGCCTGACATCGGCGACCTGGCACCGGCGACCCGCGTGGGCGGTTCGGCACTGGTGCCGGGTGCGGACGGCCCGTCACCGGCGTCCTGTGCGAAGGGCACCACACCTGGGCCCGGTGCGGAGCGCCCGACACCGGCCCCCGGCGCGGACGGTCCGTCACCGATCGTGCCCACGGCCGCTCGGTAAGGAGCCGTCGTCCGCGCTGCCGGACTGTCTGTCGTGGCGGGCGAACTACCCAGCCCGCTCGGCGCGTTGTCCAGTCGGAGGCCCGCGTGCCTCACCGCGAGCGGTGTCAGCAGGACCGCCCCCGCCACCCCGCACACGGTGAGCGTCATGCCGGCGTGCTCCGCCGCCCACCCGGTGAGGCCGCCCGCCGCGCCCAGCCCGGCGAGCCCGCCCACACACCAGGCGGGCGTGGCGCGGAAGAGGCACAGCCCCGGCGCGCCGACGAGAGCGCCCGCGAGTACGGTCCCGCAGTACACCGGGACCGAGGGCCACAGCCCCGCCACCGCGACGAGCAGGCAGGCGAGCAGCGCGCACCGTGCCGCCGTACGCGGGGTGACGGGCCGTCGTCGGCGAAGCCCACGGGTGACTCCCGCGCCGAGGCCGTACAGGAGCGCGGCGGTGAGCAGCACGTAGCGCACCGCCGCGCCGGGCATGCCCACGACCGCACCGAGCAACGGTGCGTCGAGCACCAGGGCGCCGGGGAGCAGCCCGGCCGCGGCACCGGTCCGTACGTCGTCGGCCCATCGCTCACGCGACGGCGTCATGTCCTCACCTCACCTCTCGCGAACGGGCGTCGCACGGTTCGTCGGACTCCGCCCGCCCGGTGTCGCCAGAACGTGTCGGCAGCGGCGGAGCGAGCAGCCGTACGAGGTCGTCCAGACCCTGGCGGTCGGTCAGCTCCGGCTGTCCCGAGACGTGACGCAGCAGCGTGTGCAGGGCGATCGTCCGGTCGCCCTCGTTTCCCGCGCGGGCCAGGAACGTACGCAGGCCGGCGAGTTCGACGTCGGCCGGGGGCACGGGTGCGGTCACGGTCGCGTCCGGGACTCCGGCGCGCCCCGGACGCTCCCGGAAGCGGCGCCGGGCCGCGACACCGATCGCGTGGACCAGGAGCAGAGCCGAGAGAACCGCGGTCGTGATCAGTCCCCAGGGATAGACGTCGGTGGCCGAGGAGAACTTCGCGGGCCCGTACGCGCCGCCCACGGAGTACCTGCCGAAGGCGGCGGCCGGCAGGGTGACGCGGACGCGGTAGGTGCGGGTGGCGCCCGCCGGAAGGTCCTTGGTCAGTGGGGCCGAGACGGGGATGTCCGCCGTACCGCCCGTACCCCAGGCGACGATCAGCGGGGCCCGGCCGAGGGCGGTCGTCCCGGGATTGCGGACCGTGACCGTGAGCGTGCGGTGCGGCGAGGCGCCGAACAGCTCCGCCAGTCCCGGCGAGCCGGACAGACGCGTACGGACCACGTCGACACGCGGCGCCGGGGCGAGCGAGGGCAGGGGCGCCTCCCGCTGCCCGGCGAGTTCGACGTCCAACTGGGCACTGCTCGCGCCGGGCTGGGCCGTCACGCGGATCACACAGGGACAACGGGAGGGCGGCGCACCCGCGATGAGCGTCACCCGGAAGGTCCCGTCGGCCGCCACCAGGGCCACGGCGGCGCGCAGCGTGTCGCAGTCGGCGCTGCCCCGCAGCGCGCGGGCGCCGCACACCTCCGCCTGCACCGTGGCACCCGAGGGCCAGTCGGCGCCGGTGACCGTGACGGGCCGCCCCGGGTTCAACCGTGTGGAGTCGACGCCGATCGAGGGCTGCGAGGCGTCCGCCCGGGCCGATGCGGCGGGCGGAGCGGGACCGGCCAGGAACACCGCCGCGAGCGCCGCCGTGGGGACCCCGAGGTTCATGGCAGCTCCTCCAGGCGGGCACGGCGCCGCCGGCGCACCTGTGAGAGGGCCAGGGCCAGCAGTGCCGACAAGGCGAGAAGTACGGCGACGGTGGTCCAGGACAGCAGGACGGAACCGGATTCGGCGGATGCCTCGGGCACGCCCTGCGCGCTCACGCGTACGGAGGCGTGGACGAAGTCCAGCGGGGGTGCTCCGTCCCAGGCAGCGGTCATGACCGTGCTCTGGCCGGGCAGCAGGACCGGCAGCCGGGCGGTGCGGAAGGTCTTGAGGGTGCGGCCGAAGAGCCCGGTGGCGCGGGGGCGGGCGGTCGGCTGGATGACGGTGTTGCCGGTGTTGACGACCGTGTAGCGGACGGTCGCGGATCCGGAGCGGAACGGCACTCCGGAGGGCCGGTGCGTCAGCCGTACGTCGCGCACCGTCACTCCGGGAGTGAGCGGGCCGGCCACGGTGAGCTGCATCCGCACGGCGATGGCCCGCTGGATGCCGAGGTCGACGCCGTTGTCCCGGCCGGCCTGTTCCACCGCGTTGTCGAGGGCGACGATGCCCCCGACATGGGCGCCGGGCGTCGCGTCCGCGGGAACGGTCAGGGTGAAGGGGATCTCCGCGCTGCGGCCCGCGGGGATCACCAGGGCGTTGGTGGCGAGCGTCACCCAACGTCCGATCCCCTGTTGGGCCTGCCCCGCCTCCCGGTAGGCGAGCGCCCCGTCGCGCGGCGTGTTGTACGCGTCGGTCCCGTACACCTGGAAGGAGATCGGGACCTTGGAGAGGTTGCTGACGAGCACCGCGTCCTTGATCTTCGAGCCCGGCGTGGCGTCCAGTGAGAAGGCGCCGCGCCGCACTCCGTCGGTGGCCGCGCCCGCGGGCCGCACGGACCAGGCGTTCGGCCCGCTCCCCGCGGCCGAGGCGGGCGCGGGACTCACGAGCAGCGTCAGAAGGAGAGCGAGCAGGGCGCACGACACCGTCGGGCGGATCGGCCGGAACGGGCCGTGGCTTCGGACGGGCATGGGGTGTGCTCCTGCTCCGGCGGCGGGTGGGCGGCGGGTCGGCGATGGTCGGGTCGAAGTGCGGGGCCGGGGGCGTGCCATGGCGGATGGTTCGAGGTGCGTGTCCGGCCGGCCGTGAGGGGCGAGGTCCGTGGTCGATGGCCGGGAGGTACGAGATCCGTGGCCCGACGGCCGGTGAGGTACGAGGCGTGCGGCCGATCACGCACCTCGCCCAACCGGCAGGTCCAGTGGTGACTTTGATGAACAGTCAGGAGAGCGTCAGGCGGAGCACGGCTTCGTAGGCACCGCTCTGGGCGATGGCCGGCACGTCGAGGGAGAGTCCCGCGCCCGCGTCGAAGTGACCGCCGGTCACGGATGCCGGATCGGTGCTCGCCGACTGGGTGCAGAGCGGGGCGGCGGTGGTCGTGCCGAGCGGCCCCGGTGAGCCGGCCGTCACTGTCGAGGCGGCCGCCGCTCCCGCGTGCACCCCGCACGTCGGTGTCCACGACAGCCGCCCGCCCGGAATGACCGCGCCCGACGCGGTGCGGAAGTCGCTGACCGTGCCGACCAGCGACCAGCCCTGGGTCCCGCCCCGGAAGTCCTTGACCTGGACCGAGCGCAGGGTGCCGCCCGACGTGTGCTCGGTGCCGTCGACGGTGACCGGTTCGAAGGTCACGTCGCCGGGCTCCTGTGCCATCGTCAGTGCCCCGCCCGCGACCACGATCTTGAGGTTCTGCTCGCTCGACCCGCCGTTCGCCGCGGCCGCCCAGGCCGCCTCGGCGGAGTCCTCGGCGGTGCCGTCCTTCTCGGCCGCGACGATCTTGACGGTGCCCGTGGCGGGTGTGACCGTGGCCGTGAAGGATCCGCGGGCGTCGACCGGAGCCGTCACCGCGGGGTCCGTGGTGGGTGTGCCGGAGTCGTCGACGGGCGTGACGGTGACCTCGTCGCCGGGGTCGAAGCTCGCGCCGGTGACGGTGGTGGCCGTGCCCGGTCCGCCTCCGGAGGGGCTGAGCTGGAGGGTCCTGGTGCCGAGGACGCCCAGGACCAGGGTGGCGGTGGTGCCGCCCTGGGTGATCTTGAGGGTGTGCGGTCCCGGTGCCGCGGACGCCTTGACCAGCACTGTTCCGGTGAGTTTTCCGGCGCTGTCCACGGTGAGATCGGGGGTCAGGTCCGCGCCGGAGCAGCTCGTTCCGGTGAGCGAGCACAGCTCCACGGTGTCGACGGCCGCCGACGGTGTCCAGCCGCTGCCGCCGAGGGTCACGGTGTCACCCGGGCGGGCGCCCGTCGTGTCGGCCGCAGGCCGGCCGGAGATCTTCGAGACCGACAGCGTGCCGGATCCCCCGCCGGCGGTGACGGTCATGGTGTGCAGCACCGGGGCGTCGCCCTGCAACGTACAGGCCAGCGACAGGCCGTAACTCGGGATGTCCAGCGTGATCTGACCGGGCGTCAGGTTGACGCTCCCGGGCTGGGCGACGGTGAGCTTGCCGCTCAGATCGGGGATCGGGATCGTCCCCTTGGCGGGGATGGCCGGATGGGAGGCGGGTGCGCTGAGGGTGATGGGGTCCTGTCCGGAGACGAGGACCTGGGCCGAGGCGGCGACACTGTTCGCGGGCAGCGGTACGGGTCCGTTCGCGGGACCCGCGTCGTCCAGGCCGAGGGTGACGTCGACGCTCTGTCCTGCGGTCGCGGTGGCGGGAGCCGTGAGCGTCGCCGTCGTGGTGAACTGCGAGTGCGACGTGCTGAAGACGCAGTCGTACGACACGGAGGCGCTGCCGGCGGACGCGGGGGACGACCCGCCGAGGACGAGGGAACCGGCCGCCGCGACGACGAGTGCGGCGAGGGCGGCCCCGCCTCGTCCCGGGGCGAGGCCGGGGTGCGGGTGTTTCATGGGCGCTCCTTTCGTGGAGCGGGTGCGCGCGGGCGCGTCGGGGGTTTCGGGCAGCACCGCCGTCGGACCGGACGTCCCGTGGGGGCGGACATCCGTTCCGGCGGGGCGCTCGCCGAGCGGGCCGTCGCCGGGCCGGGGACGCCGGGTTCGGCGAGGTGTCCGACAGTCGGCCGCTCGTTTCCTAGAGTGAAACGACGTTTCGAAAACGTCGTCCAAATACAGCGCCAGGCCCGTCCGGATGTCAAGAGGCGCGGGGTTTCGCTCCCGTTAAACCGTGAGTCCGCGCACGGGGCGGCGGCGGTCCGTCGGAAGGGGTGGGGTGGATTCAGTTGGGGAAACAATGGAACGCATAGGGAAACAAGACTCTTGACGCTCTCTCAGGGGAGATCCTAGGGTTGGCTGCGGCGAGCGGCCGAAACCCCCTGCAGGCAGGCGGAGTTCACGGGCCCGCCACGGTCACCGAGTCCGGGCCGCAGCAGGCCCAGGGGAGGATCCGTATGAGCCCGTCGTCGGGCACCGGCCGGGCCACCGGCACCGTTCGCCCCGGCTGGAGCGGACGCTTCTACGAGGACTTCACGGTCGGCGACATCTACGAGCATCCGCTGGGCCGCACCGTCAGCGACGCGGACAACACCTGGTTCACGCTGCTGACGATGAACACCAACGAGATGCACTTCAACGAGGTGTACGCCGGACACAGCGAGTTCGGCCGGCCGCTCGTCGTCTCCACCCTGACCCTGGCCGTCGCGGTCGGACAGAGCGTCACCGACCTGACCCAGAACGCCTTCGCCAATCTCGGATGGGACGACGTGAGGATGACCGCCCCGGTGTTCGCGGGGGACACTCTGTGGTCCGAGTCGATCGTCCTGGCGGTCCGCGCGTCCGCCTCACGCCCGGCGGCCGGCCTCGTCACCGTCCGCACCCGGACCCTCAACCAGCGTGGCGAGCAGGTGTGTTCGTTCCGCCGCACCTTCTACGTCCACCGACGCGGCGTGCTCCCCGCCGACCGGCACCGCCCCCGGCCCGCCGCGCCGCTCGGGCTGGACGACACCCCGTGAGCGCGACCCGGGCACTGCCACGGATCGGCTACGCACCCTGGGGCGAGACCCTCGACGAACTCGTGGCCGCCGGACGGGCCGCGCGCGAGGCGGGCGCCGACACCCTCTGGGCGGCCGAGCTCCACCGCAGCGCCACGATCACGGCCGCCGCGCTCGCCCCCGTCGCCGGCCCGGCCCGCGTCGGGACCGCCGTCGCGCTCGCCTTCGTCCGCAGTCCGCTCACCACCGCGCTGGAGGCCCTCGACCTCGACGAACTCAGCGCGGGCCGCTTCGTCCTCGGCCTCGGCAGCGGGGTCCGGCGGCTCAACGAGGACTGGCACCACGCCGACTTCGACCCGCCCGTGCGGCGCCTGCGCGAGACGGTCGCCTGTGTCCGGGCCTTCACGGCCGCCTGCGCGGACGGTGCCACGATCGAGGCGGGCGGCGAGGTCACCGGATTCCGCATCCGCGGCTACCGGCGCCCCTTCCCGCCGGTGCGTGCGCGCATCCCCGTCCATCTCGCCGCCGTCGGCCCCGTGATGACCCGCCTCGCGGGCGAGATCGCGGACGGCTGGATCGGCCACGAACTGGGTTCACCGGCCCACCTCGAGGACACCGTCCTGCCCGGGCTCGCCGAAGGACACGCCCGCCGGGCATCCGCCCCGGCCGCCTCTCGCCCGGACAGCGGACCGGCACCCGGCCACGGCCTCGACGGGTTCGAGGTCACCGCCTCCGCCTGCTGCGCGATCGACCCCGATCCCCGGCGCGCCCACCGTCTGGCCGCGGGCGGCCTCGGCTTCTACGCCTCGGTCCGCACCTACGGCCCGCTGTTCGCCGAGCACGGACTCGAATCCGCGCAGCAGCGTGTCCTCGAGGAGTTCCGCTCCGCGGGCGCCCGCGCGGACCGGCTCGGTCATGTCGTCGACCCCTCCATGACCCGGGCCCTGACCCTCACCGGTACCCCCGACGAGGTCGCGCGGCGGCTCACGGAGTACGCGGCCGTGGCCGACTCCGTCAAGCTCGGCCCGCCCGTCCACGGGCTGGAACCCGAGGAGATCCGCGCGGCCCAGGCGGCCGTCATCGCCCTCATCAAGGAGGTACGCGCATGACAGCGCCGACGGATCAAGCGGCGCCGGTCCCGCGCCCGCTGGCGGACGTGCGTGTTCTCGCGGTCGAGCAGTACGGGGCCGGCCCGTTCGGCTCACTGCACCTCGCCGACCTGGGCGCCGACGTCATCAAGATCGAGGATCCGGGCGCCGGCGGCGACGTGGGCCGCTATGTGCCACCCCACCAGCACGGTGAGGACTCGCTGTTCTTCGAGGCGTTCAACCGCAACAAACGAAGCGTCTCCCTCGACCTCGGCCATCCCGTCGGCCGGGCGGTGTTCGAGGACCTCGTCCGGCACAGCGACGCCGTCTACTCCAACCTGCGGGGCGACGTCCCCGAGCGCCTCGGCATCACGTACGACATCCTCAAGCATCTGAACCCGGCGATCGTCTGCTGCTCGCTCACCGGCTTCGGCATGACCGGACCCCGGTCCGCGCAGCCCGGTTACGACTACATCCTCCAGGGCCTCGCCGGCTGGATGGACCTCACCGGCGAACCCGGGGGACCGCCCGCCAAGTCCGGTCTCTCCCTGGTCGACTACTCCGGCGGCTTCGCCGCCGCGCTCGCCCTGCTGGCCGGCCTGCACGCCGCCCGCCGCGACGGCCGGGGCCTCGACTGTGACGTCTCCCTGTACGACACGGCGCTGAGCATGCTCACCTACCCGGGCCTCTGGCATCTCAACGGCGGCTTCACCCCGACCAGGACCCGGCACTCCGCCCACCCCTCCCTCGTCCCGTTCCAGGCGTTCCGGGCCCATGACGCCTGGATCGTCGTGGGCTGCCCCAAGGAGAAGTTCTGGCAGCGCCTCGCGGGCCTGCTCGGCCACCCCGAATGGGCGCGCGCCGACCACGCGTACGGCTCCTTCGAAGGCCGCCGTACCCACCGCGAGGAACTGATACCCCGGCTGGAGAAGCTCTTCGCCGAACAGCCGGCCGCCGCCTGGATCCGGCGGCTCACCGAAGCCGGGGTCCCCTGCGGGCCCGTCAACTCCGTCGCCGAAGCGCTCGCCGACCCCCACACCGAGGCCCGCGGACTCGTCGTGGAGACCAGCCACCCGCGTTTCGGCACCGTCCGCAACCTGCTCAGCCCGGTGCGCACCGGCGCGCCCGCCCCGGCCCACCGACGGGCACCGCTGCGTGGCGAACACACCGACACGGTCCTGACCGAGATCCTCGGATACGAGGAGACGCGCATCGCCGACCTTCGCGCGCAGGGGGCCTTCGGTGCCTGAGACCACCCCGCACGGCCACCCTCACCCGCATAGCCACCCTCACCCGCACAGCCATCCTCACCCGCACGGTCACACGGACGACGATGGGGTTCCGGCCGCCGCACTGATCGCCCGCTGGGCGGGCCGGCTCACCCTGGAGCAGGTGCCCAGCGTCGTGCGCCGAGCCGCGCGCAGACAGTTGCTGGACGGCATCGGCTGCCTGCTCGCCGCCCTGCGGACGGACGCGGCCGTTCCCGCACTGACCGCCGCCCGGGGACTCGGCGGCCCGCGGGAAGCCGCGGTACCCGGTACCACGGAGCTGATCGGCGCGCCCGCCGCCGCACTGGCCACCGGCGCACTCGTCCACGCCCTCGACTTCGACGACACCCACCCCGGCGCACTCGTCCACGCCACGGCCGCCGTGCTCCCCGCACTGCTGACCACCGCCCAGCACACCGCCGCGACCGGCGCGCACGTCCTCACCGCCGCCGTCGCGGGATACGAGACCGCGGTCCGGGTGGGGCTGGCCGCCCCCTACCGCTTCCACGCCCGAGGCCTGCACGCCACCCAGGTCGCGAGCGTCTTCGCCGCCCCCGTCACCGCCGCGGTCCTGCACGGCACCTCCGTTCCCGTGCTCACCCACGCCCTCGGCCTCGCGGGCAGCAGCGCCGGCGGACTCCTCGAATTCCTCGACGCGGGCAGCGACACCAAGACCCTGCACCCCGGCCTCGCCGCCCACGCCGGACTCCTCGCGCTCCGCCTCGCCACCGCCGGCGCCGAGGGGCCGGACACCGTCCTGGAAGGCCGCTACGGTGTGTACGCGGCGCTCGCCGGACATCCCGTCACGGCCGCCAGGGTCGCGGGCGACCTCGGTGAGATGTGGCACGCGCCCGCCGTCGCCGCCAAGCGGCACCCGTGCTGCCGGCTCATGCATCCCGCCCTCGACGCCGCACGAGTCCTGCACGGCGAACTGGCCGGCGCCGAAGTGGCCTCCGCCGTCGTCGGCGTACCCCCCCGGTGCGGTGCCCATCGTGTGCGAGCCCGCCGAGCCGCGCCGGGCACCCCGCACTCCGTACGAGGCGAAGTTCGCCCTCCCGTACTCCACCGCCCTGATGCTGCTCGACGGCCGGATCACCCTCGACTCCTACGACCGGGAGACCGGCGCGCGCCCGGACGCCACCGCGCTGGCCTCCCGCGTCACCCACCGGGAACACCCCTGGCAGGGACCCGACGCGGAGGCCCCCGGCCGCATCCGGGTGCGCACCACGGACGGACGCGAACTCGCGGCCGAGATCCCCGGCGGCTACCGTCCCCCGCCCTCGACCGAGGAGGTGCTGGTGAAATTCCATGCCAACGCCGGTGGAGAGAGCGCCCTTTCGCGTGAACTCGGCGAACGCGTCCTGAGCATCGACCGGGAGCCGACGCTCGACCGGGTGCTCGAACTCACCGCGCGCATCGGCGTCTTCGTCGCGCGGAGGACACCATGAGTGCCCCGGTCCGCCCCGCCGCCCGCCTCACCGCCGTCGTGCCGTCCGCGGACCACAGACCGGGCGTGGAAGCCCGAGCCGTGTGCGACAGGCTGGCGCGGCTGCTCCAGGAACACTCCGCCGCGCCGGGCGACATCGTCCACCTCACGGAGTTCACCGGCGTCGCGGCACTGGAAGCACGGGACGAACTCGGCTGCGCGCTGGCGGAGTTGCTGGGCCCGCACCGCCCGGCGCGGACCACCGTCATCAGCGACACCTTGCCCGCCGGCGCCCGCTTCGCCCTCGCCGTCCGGCTCGATCCCGGCGGCGGCCGGGCCCTGTCGGCGGGTCTGCGCGAAGCGACCGACGGAACGGTCTTCCTGCCCACCGTCCTGCCGCTCGACCCGCGCGGGGACATCGCCCACCCCGGCGACTTCCCGCGCCAGTACGCCCACTGCCTGCGCACCGCCGACCGCCTGCTGCGCGGCGCGGGCCTCAGCCTCGACCACGCGGTGACCACCTACGACTACTCCACCCCCGCGACCCGCCGCGCCTATCCGCTCTGCGCCGGTCCACGCCGCGAACTGCTGGGTGGGGCGGGGGTGTTCCCCGGCGCGGGCGGCATCCTCATGTCCCGGCTGCACGCCCCGGGCATCCTGGTCGCGCTCGATGTCACGGCCTCCCGGCATCCCCTCACCGCCGTCAACCCCGGCTGGCGGCGCTACGACACCCTCACCTACAGCCCGGGCGTGCGCGCGGGCCGCACCCTCCACATGTCCGGCTTCGCCGCTCTCGACATGGACACCCAGCAGGCTCTGCACGCCGGTGACCCGGCCGCCCAGACCGCCGAGATCTATCGCGCGGTGCGCACCGTGATCGAGGCGGCGGGAGGGAGACCCGAACACCTCGTGCACACCCAGGAGTTCCTCTGCCCTCCCGCCTTCGCCCCGGCCGACCCCGGCCGGGCCGCCCTGGCCCCGGCCGATTCCGTGGCCCGGGTGGCCACTTCCGCGACCCCGGCCGACCCGCTGGCCGCATCCCGTGCGGGCGCGCTGGGACCCGGAGCCCATCCGGCCGTCACCACCGCCGGCTGCGCCGCCCTGCTCCGCCGGGAGTTCCTCGTCGAGGTGTTCCCGACCGCGGTCCTGCCCGATCCCGCGGACCTGCCCGAAGGAGGCACGTGACCCGCACCCTGCTCACCGACGAACTGCGCGCCCTCGTCGGCCGTACGACCGTCTACACGGCGCCCGAACCACTCGGTCGCGCCGCCCTGCGCTACTTCGCGACGGCCGTCGGCGACTCCAACCCCCTCTACACGGACCCCGGTTACGCCCGCGCGCACGGCCACCCCGATGTGATCGCACCACCGACCCTGATCTGTGAGACCAACCAGTACACCGGCCTGCCACCGGACGAGGACGGCTACGCGGGACACACCTGGGGCATCCGCGTCCCGCACACCGCCACCGTCCGCGGCTCGCACGCGTACACCTTCCACCGTCCGGCCGGACCCGGCGTCCGTGTCACCGCCACCTGGACCCTCGTCTCCCTCGGCGAACGCACCACTGGCGACGGCCGCCCGCTGCTCACGGTCACCTCGCACTGCGCCTACACCGACCAGCACGGCACCCTGCTCGCCGAGAACGAGGAGACCGTCCTGCACATCGCACTCGCCGCCGAGGAGCCCCGGTGACCGGCCCCCAACTGCTGCCCGGGGCCGTCGTACCACCCCTGGAACGGTCCTTCCCCATCACCCGCCTGGTCGCCTACGCCGGCGCCACCTGGGACTGGCACCGCCTGCACTACGACACCGCCTACGCGGGCGCCAGAGACCTGTCCGCCCCCGTCGTGGACGGACAGGTCTTCGGGGCACTCCTCGCCGAGCAACTCCTCGACTGGCTCGGCCCGGCCTGCTTCCTGCGAAGCCTGCACTTCCGTTTCGCACGGCCGGTGTTCGCCGGAGAGAGCGTGCGCTGCGTCGGCCGGGTCACCGCCGTCGACGGCCGCCTGGTGACCGTCGAGCAGACCGTCGAGGTCCTGGGCCCCCGAGCCCGTACCGCGGTCGCCCCCGCCGGAGCGCTCGTGGAACTCCGCGAACCGGCAGGCGGCCCGTGACCACCGGGATCGCTGTGGCGGGCGTGGCCGAGGCCGACCTCGGCGTCAGTGACCTGCCCGCCCTCGCCCTCCTCGCCCAGGGCGTCACCCGGGCCCTGGACGACGCCGGTCTCACCCTCTCCCAGGTCGACGGACTCGCGACCTCCGGCACCGGCCGCTTCCCCGCCACCCAGGCAGCCGACTACCTCGGGATCACACCGGCCTGGACGGACTCCACCTTCGCGGGCGGCAGCGCCTTCGAGATGTACGTGGCGCGCGCCGCCCAGGCCATCGCGGCCGGACAGTGCACCACGGCCGTCATCGCCTACGGCTCCGACCAGCGCTCGGGCCGCTCCCGCAGCCTCACCGGGCCCCTGGACCCCGCCTCTCCCGAGACCCAGTTCGAGGCACCGGCCGGACCGCTGTACCCGCTCTCCCACTACGCCATGGCCGCCCGGCGCTACCTCCACGTCCACGGCCACTCCCGGCGCGCGCTCGCCGAGGTCGCCGTCGCCGCCCGTGCGTGGGCGCTGCTCAACCCGGCCGCCCACCGTCACGGCGCCGGACCCCTGACCGTCGACGAGGTGCTGGCCTCCCCGATGATCTCCAGCCCCCTCACCAAGGCGGACTGCTGCCTCGTCACCGACGGGGGCGGCGCGATCGTCCTCACCTCCCTCGACCGGGCCCGGGACCTGCGCCGCACCCCGGTGCGCGTCCTCGGGTACGGGGAGGCCACCACCCACACCGGCTCGGCGGGGCCGGACGACCTGTTGGCCAACCCGGGCGCGTACGCGAGCGCCGCCCGCGCCTACCGGCACGCCGGGGTGAGACCGGCGGACATCGACGTCGTCCAGGTCTACGACTCGTTCACGATCACCACGCTCCTGTCGCTGGAAGCCCTTGGCCTGTGCGGCCCCGGGGAGGCGGCGGACCTCGTCGCGGACGGCCGCATCCGCCCCGGCGGCGCCCTCCCGCTGAACACCAGCGGCGGGGGACTGTCGTACGGGCATCCCGGCATGTTCGGGGTGTTCCTCCTGATCGAGGCGGTACGACAGCTGCGCGGCGAGTGCGGCGCGCGCCAGATCCCCGGCGCGCGGACGGCCGTGGCCCACGGCACCGGCGGCATCCTGTCCACCCACGCCACGGTCGTCCTCGCCCGCGAGGACACGGGCGGCGCCGGATCGAGCCCGCCCGGCACTTCCGAGCCGTGGACCGGCGCGGCCGAACTCCCGCCCGGCGCAACCGGACACCGACCCGGTTCACCCGAGCCTCCGCGCACCCCGGACCCCCCGCAGCCGGGGACGAGGCCGCCTTCCGGGCTCACCGGCGGGGCTCACGGCGGACCGCAGGCCCCGCCGTGGGACGGGCCTCTTCCCGCGCCCGCCGACGCCGTCACCCTGCCCTGGTGGGACGCCACGCGGACCGGACGGCTCACCGTCCAGCGCTGCGACGCCTGCCGTCACGCACAGCATCCGCCCCGCGTCCTGTGCACCGCCTGCGGAGCCACCAGCGGGCTCCGGCTCGTCCCGGCCGCCGGAACCGCGGTCCTCGACACCTTCACCGTCGTGCACCGCGCGCCGCACGGCCGCCCGGTGCCGTACGCCCTCGGGCGGACCCGGCTGACCGAGGGCCCGGTGCTCCTCGCCCCGCTGGTGGGGGACCACGAGGCCCTGCTGTGCGGTCAGTCACTGCGGCTGACCTGGCGGGCGTTGCCCGACGGCAGGATGCTGCCCGTGTTCCGTCCCACCGGGGACCCGGCGGACCCCTAAGGCCTGGCACCCCGTCCACCGACCCGCCGCACGCGGCGCCACCGCCGCCCGCCGAACCGGAGCCCTGAGCCGTGGACTTCACCCTGACGCCCGAGCAGAAGCTGTTCCGCCGGACCCTGCGCGACTTCGTCGCCAAGGAGATCGAACCCGTGGCCCAGGAGTGGGAGGACTCCGGCAGGTATCCCACCGAAATCGTCGCCCGCATGCGGGAGATGGGCCTGTTCGGCCTGACCGTCCCGGCGGAGTACGGCGGACTCGCCGCCGACATGGTGTCGTTCGCCCTCGTCTTCGAGGAGATCTCCCGGGGCTGGATGGGCATCGCCGGAATCCTCGGTTCCCACTCCCTGGCCTGCTGGATCCTGGCCCGGCACGGGACGCCGGAGCAGAAGGAGCACTACCTTCCCCGGCTGGCCGACGGCGAGTGGCGCAGCGGCATCGCCCTGACCGAACCCGACGCCGGCACCGATCTCCAGGGCATCCGCACCACGGCCCGCCGCGACGGCGACGACTACGTCGTCCACGGATCCAAGACCTGGATCACCAACGCACGGCACGCCCACGTGCTGCCCGTACTCGTGAAGACCGACCCCGAGGCCGAGCCCGCCCACCGGGGCATGAGCCTGCTGCTCGTGGACACCGCGACACCCGGCTTCACGGTGGAACGCGACCTTCCCAAGCTCGGCTACAAGGGGACCGAGTCCTGCGAACTGCGCCTGGACGGAGTACGCGTACCCGTCGGCGCGCTGCTCGGCGGAGTCGAGGGACGGGGCATGCAACAGGCCCTGTCGGGGCTGGAGATCGGCCGTATCAACGTCGCCGCCCGCTCGGTCGGCATCGCGCAGGCCGCCTACGACGCCGCCCTCGCGTACACCGCGCAGCGGCACGCCTTCGGACGGCCCGTGCACGACTTCCAGGCCGTTCAGTTGCGCCTCGCCGACATGGCCACCGAACTCCAGGCCGCCCGCCTCCTGGTGTACTGGGCGGCCTGCCGGGCGGACGAGGGCCGGCGGGTCGACACGGAAGCGGGCATGGCGAAACTGTTCGCCTCGGAGACCGCCATCCGCGCCTCGCTCGACGCCATGCGCCTGCACGGCGGCTACGGCTACTCCAAGGAGTTCGTCGTCGAACGCCTCTACCGCGACGCCGCCCTGATGGCGATCGGCGAGGGGACCAACGACATCATGCGCACGGTCATCGCCCGCGGTCTGTCCGCGCACACCACCACGATCGGCTGACTCCGGCATGACCGGCCCCACGCCTTCGGACCGCGCGCCCCGCTCCTATCTGTACGTCCCCGGCGACCGCCCCCGCATGCTCGCCAAGGCGCTCGGCCGGGGCGCCGACGCGCTCATCGTCGACCTCGAGGACGCGGTCGCCCCCGCGGCCAGGCGGACCGCGCTGCGAGCCGTACGCACCTGGCTGGAGGCGCTGCCGCCGGACGGCGCCACCAGCGTCTGGGTCCGGGTGAACCCCGGCCCCGACGGACTGCGGGAGGCCGCCGCCCTCGTCTGCCCGGCGCTGCGCGGCCTGTGCCTCGCCAAATGCCCGCACCCCGGGGCCGTATCGGCGTTCCACGACGTGCTCACCGAGCGGGAGGCGCAGCTCGGTCTCCCGGTGGGCCGGATCGCGCTCTCACCCCTGCTGGAGACGGCGGCCGCCGTCCTGAACGCGCCGGCCCTGGCCGCCGCGCCGCGCGTCGCCCATCTCCAGGCCGGAGAGGCCGATCTGTGCGCCGAACTCGGCATGGAACCGTCCTCCGACGACCGGTCGGAACTGCTGGTCGTGCGGACCACCCTCGTCCTCGCCAGTGCGGCGGCCGGGATCGCGCCGCCCGTCGGCCCGGTGAGCACGGTCTTCCGTGACACGCAGGCTCTGCTGGCCTCGACACGCGCTCTGCGCCGCCTCGGCTACCGGTCCAGGGCATGCATTCACCCCGATCAGATCCCCGTCGTGCACGAGGTGTTCACTCCGTCCGCCGAGGAGGTGTCGGCGGCCCGGGCGCTCGTCGACCGCTTCGAGGAGGCGGTCGCCTCGGGCCTCGCCGTCGTCACCGGAGCCGACGGACGCATGGTCGACGAGGCGGTCGTCCGCGCCGCCCGCCGGGTACTGGCCGCGGCGCCCGAACAGACGGCCTGAAGCGTGCCGGTTCAGGCCTGCGGCGCCGGGGAGAGTCCCGGTCAGATCCTCGTCAGGCTCAGCAGATCCGTCACACAGCCCGGTCCGGCGCCCGGCAACGCGGCCGCCGTCGCCGCGAGTCGGCCGCTCCGCTCCGCGCCCAGTGACGGCTCCGCGCCCGTCCGGAACTTCTCGGCGAGCTCCGCCGCGGACAGGGGGTTTCCCGGTCCGCCCCGGGAGGAGGTCACCCGGTGTTCGAGCCTGGCCCCGCCGCGCGTCCGCACCCGCAGCACGGCACCGAAGGCGTGGGGGAACTCGGCGTCGCACCGCGCGTCGGACACCACCTCCACCCGCGCGGCCAGCGCCAGCCGCCGAGGGTCGGTGAACGCCTCCGGGGTGAAGTCCCGCAGCTGGACCCCCGGGCCCCGGTCCCGGTCGGCGAGCAGCGCCGAGGCGACGGTGTAGGGGCCCGAGAACTTCGCGTGGTACGGCGAGGATGGGCGGACTTTTTGCTCGCGGGGCTCCCCGATCGTGCGGCGCGGAGCCGCGGCCACGCCGAGTTCCACCGCCACCACGTCCGCCGGATCGAGTCCGTCGGCGCGCAGCGCCAGGGCACAGTCGATCCCGGGATGGGTGAAGTGGTTGGAGGGGTACGGTTTGTAGACCGTGCGCGGGTACTCCCACCGCGCGGCGTCGTCCATCGCGTCCAGACCGGTGAGCAGCGGTCCCGCGTCCCAGCGGTCGCCGAGAAACGCCGTGAGGAAGCCGAACCTCCCCTCCAGCACGGTGGGCGGTCCGGTCACGCCGCCGGCGGCCAGCTGCGCGGCGCTGACACCGCAGTGAGCCGCCCAGCCGCAGTGGATCCGCTTCACCGTCCCGCCGGTGCGGTTGGCCTCGATGACACCCGCGCCCATCGAACAGGCGATGCCGATCGCGTCGGCGAGCTGCGCCGAGGTCAGTCCGAGGGCGAGGCCGGCTGCGACGGCGGCACCCACGGTTCCGCAGATGGACGTGGCGTGCAGGCCCTTCTCGAAGAAGACCGAGTTGCGCAGCCGGGGATCGTAGGACGCCATGCCGAGCCGTACACAGATCTCACCGCCCGCGACCAGGGCCGCCACCGTCAGCGGCCCGTCCGCGCCGCTCGCCTCGGCGGCGGCCAGCGCGGCGGGCAGGACCGCCGCGGTGGGGTGGAGCACGGAGGGCAGGTGCGTGTCGTCGAAGTCCAGCGCGTGCGCCAGGGTCCCGTTGACCAGTGCCGCGCGGTCGGCGGGAAGGCGTGCCCCGCTGCCGATGGCGGTGGACTCCGGGTTTCCACCGGCCCGCCGAGCCACGGTCAGCGCGGCCTCGTGCGGGCCTCCGGCCGTCTCGTCGCCCACGTAGGGGCCCAGCGCGGCCAGGCAGTTGCCGAGCGCGTCGGTGATCCGGGCCGTGGCGTCCTCGACCACGGCCGGGGGGATCCCGTCGCGGCACCGCGCGGCGAAGTCGGCGAGCCGCGCGGCGAACCCCGTTCCGGATCCGGCGCGTTGGCCGGTTCCCCGGTGTGTGAGGTGCCGGTCGCTCGAGCCGGTCGAGGTGGGGCACGCGTCGTCCGAGCCGGTCGGCGATGCCTGGTGGGGTTTGTCGTCCGGCCCGACGAACTCCCTTCCGGATCCGTTGCCTTCGCCGGTTCCCCGGTGCGTGAGGGGGGCGTCGTCCGAGCCCGTTGACGTGGGGTATGCGTCCCCCGAAGCGGTCGCCGAACCCTGGGGCGCGTCGTCGTCCGTGCCGACGACGGCTCGCCTGACGCCTGTGTCGGCCCTGGCGTCCGGCCGGCGTGTACCGGAGGTCCGCCGGACGCCGGGTCCGTGTTCCGTGCCCGTCATGCGGTGTCCTGCGCGGCCAGGACGGCCAGCGGCCGTACCGGGGAGCCGGTGGCGCCCGCCAGGGGCAGTGGGGCGAGCACCAGCAGGAACTCCGTGGCCCGCGACTCCGCGAGACCGGTCAGCCGCATGGTCTCCACGATGTGGATGCCGGCGTCCACGAGGAGGCTCCCGTGCACGGGCAGTACGGCGTGTCCGCTCCCCGCCGGGATGTGCTCGAAGGCGAGCGTCTCCCCGCCCACGAGACGCGGTCCGCGCTCGGCCAGCCATTCCCCGGCCCCCGGACCCGGCCCCGGGGCTCCGCCCAGTTGACCGGTGAACACCTCGGGATCGTCCCAGTGCCGCGACCACCCCGTGCCGATCAGCACGGCCTCACCCGGCCGCGGTTCGGTCCGTGCCTCCTTCACGGCGTCCTCCAGTTCCCCGACGGTGACTTCGTGGGCGGGCGGCAGGACGGGGACCCCGTGCAGCCGGGCGATGTCGAGGAAGACGGCCCGCCCCACGTAGGGGGTGAACTCCTCGATACCGAGCCGGGAGAACCCCGTCGCGGACTGGGCGGTCGCGGCCTCGGACCCGTCGTGCAGCCGTCCGTCCCGTGACACATGTGCCAGCGCGTCGATGTGCGTACCGACGTGCCCGCCGGTGATGACGATCTCGTTGGCCGCCGATCCGCCGTCGGGCCGTACGAGGTCACCGTGACGGCGCTCCAGGAGCATGCGGTACGGGGGGTGGTTGGGGGACTGCGGCATGCCCCGGCGCATCGGATGGGCCAGATCGAGGATCCGTGCGCCGGACAGGGCGACCCAGGGCTGGTGGACGGTCAAATGACCCTCTCCTCTCGCAAGGTGTCGAGCTCGGCCGCGGTGAGTCCCAGCCGGGTGCCGTAGACACGGTCGGTGTCCTGGCCGTGCGGCCTGCCGGTCCAGCGGATGCTGCCGGGGGTGGCGGAGAGCCGGAACAGGACGTTCTGCATACGCAGCGGACCCAGCTCCGGGTCCTGGACCGTGGTGAGGGTGTCGAGGGCGCGGTACTGCGGATCGGCGAAGACGTCGGCGATGTCGTACACGGGGGAGACGGCGGCGTCGGCGGCCTCGAACGCCTTGAGCACCTCGGCCCGGTCCCGTCCGCCGATCCAGTCGGCGACCTGGGAGTCGAGCAGGTCGGCGTGGGCGGCCCGGCCGGCTCCGGAGCCGAACCAGGGCTCGCGCACGACCTCGCCGTGTCCCACGAGCCGCATCACCCGCTCGGCGACCGTCTGCGCCGAGGTACTGACCGCCACCCAACCGCCGTCCCGGGTGCGGTAGATGTTGCGGGGGGCGTTGTGCGCGGAGCGGTTCCCGGTGCGCCGTGGCACGGTGCCCAGCTGGTCGTAGGCGAGGGGCGCCGGGCCGAGCAGGGTGAGCAGCGGCTCGATGATGGCGAGATCCACGACCTGTCCGCCGCCGCCGTGCACATCGCGGTGGTAGAGCGCGGTCTGTACCGCCGCCGCGGTCACGAGGGCGGTGACACCGTCGGCGAGTCCGAACGGCGGGAGGGTGGGCGGGCCGTCCGGCTGCCCGGTGACGGCGGCCAGTCCGCTCATCGATTCGGCGAGGGTTCCGAAGCCGGGCCGTGCCGCGTAGGGGCCGAACTGGCCGAAGCCGGTGACGCGGGCGATCACCAGGCCGGGGTTCGCGGCATGCAGGGCCGTGGGCGACAGGCCCCAGCGTTCGAGCGTCCCGGGCCGGAAGTTCTCGATGAGGACGTCCACTTCACGGACCAGCCGCAGCAGGATCCGGGCGCCACGCGCTCGGGACAGGTCGAGGGTGACGGTGTGTTTGTTGCGGCCGAGCATCTTCCACCACAGCCCGGTGCCGTCGCGGGACGGACCGTGGGTACGGGAGGGATCGGGCCGGGAAGGGTGTTCGATCTTGATGACGTCGGCGCCGAAGTCTCCGAGAACGGTGGCCGCCAGCGGACCGGCGAACAGCGTCGCGCAGTCCAGGACGGTGATCCCGTGCAGTGGGCCGGGCGGTGCGCCGCCAGGATCGGGGGAGGGGAACGGCACTGTGGCTCACACCCTTCGGATCGACGGATGTTTCTCCTTGTGGAACGCCGTTTCGAAAAGTTAGCATGCGGCCCAGACCCACGAAAGAGAAACAGTGTTTCCCAACCAGTTCCTCTATCCGGGAAAGGGGGTGCGGACGGCTCCCGGGCGAACCGGGGAAGCGCCGCGGTCCGCCGCCCGCGCTCCACGGAAGCGGTCCGGTACACGGAGACCGTCCGGCCGACATGGCACGCTACGACCTGATCGTGAGGAACGGGACGCTCGTCCAGCCCCATGTGGGCGAGATACGCGCCGACTTGGGCGTCCGGGACGGCGTGATCACGGCGCTCGCCGACGACCTGCCCACGGCGGAGGCCGAGGAAGTGCTCGACGCGGCCGGCCGGGTGGTCCTGCCGGGCGCTGTCGACGCCCACTTCCATCTGGGCATCTACCGTCCGTTGGCCCAGGACGCGTTCGAGGAGACGCGGTCCTCCCTCGTCGGAGGCGCCACCACCGTGCTGTCGTACTTCCGCACCGGCGAGCACTACCTCAACTGCACGGGCCCGTACGCGGAGATCTTCCCCGAGGTCCTCGAAGCCGTCGAGGGGCGGTGTCACACCGACTACGGCTTCCACCTCGCTCCGATGGACACGGCGCAGGTGCGCGAGATTCCCGCCCTGCTGGACGGTCACGGGGTCGCCTCGTTCAAGTACTACATGTTCTACAAGGGGTTCAACCTCTCCGCCGACTCACGCGACGCGCGCGGCTTCCGGATGACGGGGGAGGGCGAGGAGTACGACCTAGGTCACCTCTACCAGCTCATGGAGGCCGTCGCCGCCGCCGGGGCCGCCCGCCCCGACGGCCGGGTCTCCCTCTCCCTGCACTGCGAACAGTCCGAGCTGATGCGCCTGTTCATCGACCGGGTGCGCCGCGACGGTGATCCCCAGACCCTCCGGGCGTACAGCGAGGGCCGTCCGCCGCTGACCGAGCAGGTGGCCATCGCGGAGGCGGCGACCCTGGCCCGGGCCACCGGCTGCCCCGTGAATCTGCTGCACCTGTCGAGCGCGGCGGCCCTGGACGCGGCCCGGGCCGCCCGTGCGGCGGCGCCCGGCGGCGACCTGCGGACGGAGGTCACGCTGCACCACCTCTGTCTGGACCACGAGAGTCTGGACGCGGCGGGCCGTGGCCTCGGGGCCAAGGTCAACCCGCCGGTGCGCACCCGGGCCGACAACGAGGCCCTGTGGGCGGGGGTCGTGGACGGCACCGTCGACTGGGTGGCCTCCGACCACGCCTGCTGCATGGAGGAGAACAAGGGCGACGCGCTGTGGCCCGCACTGCCCGGCTTCGGCGGTACGGCGCTGCTCTACCCGGTCCTCCTCTCGGAGGGCCACCACCGGCGCGGGATCCCGCTGCGCAGGATCACCGAACTGGCCTCGGCCGGCCCGGCGGCGGCCTACGGCCTCGCCCGCAAGGGGTCCCTCATGGTCGGCTCCGACGCCGACCTCGTCGTCGTGGACCTCGACGAGACCCGCACGGTCAGCGCGGACCTGCTGCTCTCGGGACAGGACCACTGCCCCTTCGACGGCGTCGAACTCCGCGGCTGGCCCAGGGCCACGGTGGTCGGCGGCCGGATCGCCTACCGGGACGGCCGTGTCCAAGGAACGCCGTCGGGCCGGTACCTGCCGAGGTGAGAGCGTGGGGGCCGCGCCCGGAAGCGATCCTGGCGCGGCTCCGCATCGCTCACGCGCTCACATGCCGTCGTTGTCCCATACGCCCCGCGAGCGGGACCGGATCGGCAGGGTGGAGGGCACCGGCGCCTGGTGCGGCTCGTAGTTCTCGGCGTCGCCACCCCACTTGATCCACTCGTCGGTCGTGTACCAGTTGATGAGCTCGCCGTCGGAGCGGATGATCCACGTCGTGTCCTCCTCCGCCACGAAATGACCGTGCTTCACGAAGGCCGGACGGAAGCAGTAGGTACCCGGGTCGATGTCCCCGAAGTTGTAGGCCATCCGTCCGGACAGCGTGTAGAACTCCTCGTAGCACGGGTGGTGGGCGAGCCGGTGGTCCGTCCAGCCCTTCGGGGCCAGGACGAGACGGGTGTAGAAGCCGGTCTTCTCGTCGCGGTGCAGCAGCTTGATGTACAGCGGGGTCAGCGGGCCGTTGGTCGGCGCCGTGACCCACTCCATGGCCGCCGAGTCCCACTCGGTCACGTCGCCGGACGAATCCGCCCACCGCGCGCCGCCGGGCTCGAAGTCCGAAGGGCCGTACTCCCGCCAGTGCAGCACCCGGCTGCCCGCCTCGGCCGACAACTCCCGCATGGGGACGCCCTTGGGCACGTGCAGATAGCCCCCGGGCCCGAGGTCCGTGGCGCCGTGCCGCAACCGCCCTTCGAGGACGAAGAACTCGGTGTCCGCGGACGGCACCCCGGCCGGACGGTGCGCCGCGGAGTCGAAGGCCAGCGACAGGGCGGCCGAGCCGTCCTCCTCGTCACTGCTGAGCCGCCGCTCGCGCACCTCGCCGACGGTGTGTGGGAGTTCGGCCGGATGCCAGACGTAGTCGTCCTCGTGGATCAGCTCGACGTGCGGGCGCACCGCGCCACCGCCTTTCGCTTGTCGCCGCGGGGCTGTCCCCGGGCGGGTCGGGTGTGATTGCCGACGGGAACGGGGGTCACCGGGGAGGAACGGGCGGCGGGTGCCGCGGTGACGGCGCCTGCGGGGCGGCGGCCGCGCGCAGTTCGCGTTTGAGGACCTTGCCGGCGGAGTTGCGCGGCAACGCCGCCACCGTGCGCACCTGCCGCGGCAGTTTGTAGCCGGCGAGCAACGGCCTCAGGAACAGGGCGAGTTCATCGACGCCGACGGGCGGGGCGCCGGCCGACGCGACGACGTACGCGGTGACCACCTCACCCCAGAGCGGGTCGGGCACCCCGACCACCGCGCACTGGGCCACGCCCGGATGCGCGAGGGAGGCCTCCTCCACCTCACGCGGATAGACGTTGAGCCCGCCCGAGATGATCACGTCCTTCTTGCGGTCGACGATGCGGACATAGCCCTCCTCGTCCATCGTCGCGACATCGCCGACGCTCAGGAAGCCGTCGGCGGTGCGGCAGGCCGCGCTCGCCTCGGCGTCGTCCAGGTAACCCTTCATCAGGAACGGTGAGTGACTGAAGAGTTCGCCGGGTACTCCTGCGGGGACCTCGACGCCGTCGTCGCCGAGGATCCTGAGCCGGGTGCGGAACCAGGCCCGGCCCACCGAACCGGCCTTGCGGCGTGCGTCCGCGGGGCGCAGGTCGGTCACCACACCGCCCTCGGTCGACCCGTACAACTCGTGCACACCGCATTGCGGGAAGGCGTCCAGCACCCATTCCTTGAGCGGGACGGGGAGCGCGGCCGCGTTGAAGTACAGGGTGTCCAGGGACGACAGGTCCCGGCCCTGCGGTCCCTCGCCGCCCAGGTCCCGTACGGCCTGGGCGTGGGTCGGCACCAGGAAGACGGACTGGGCGCGCTCCCGCGAGACGAGGTCCAGCAGATGTCCGGGGTCCCACCGGGGCAGCATCACCACCGTCCCGCCGGTGAGCAGGGGGGCGTAGCCGAACATGAATCCGGCGCCGTGGCTCATGGGCGCCACGGCGACGCTGACCCGTTCCTCGCCCAAGCCCCATTCGTACGCCGACAGTTCGGCCGTCAGCGCGCGGGCCGCGTGGGTGAGGAGCGCCCCCTTGGGCCGCCCGGTCGTCCCCGACGTGTACTGCACACAGAAGGTGTCGTCCCCGGCGACCGCGACGCGCGGGTCCACGTCGCGGCCCCGTGTGAGGACTTCCTCGTAGGCGCGCCCCGGTCCCGGTCCGCCGACCCGCACGACGACGTCCGCGGAGACGGCCGCGCACACCTCCTCGGAACGGTCGTGCTGCACGACGAGCGCGCGGGCGCCGCTGTGCCCGGTGACGAACGCGATCTCCGGGACCGTCTGGCGCACACCGATCGGCACCATCGCCAGTCCCGCCTTGCCGAGGGCCGCCGCGATCTCGGGGTATTCGAGCCGGTTGCCGAGCAGCACGGCGACGCGGTCGCCGGGGTTCAGGCCCGAGGCGAGGAGGCAGCTCGCCAGCCGGTTGGAGCGGCTGTGCACGGCGGCGAAGCTCAGACGCCGGGTGCCGTCCACGACGGCCGTCCGCGTGGGTGCGGCGACCGCCCAGTGGCGCAGCCCCGCGACCATGGAGCGCGCGGAGTGCCGGCCGTCCGGGACGGACCGCAGATGTGCCGGGAGATCTTCCACTACCTGTCCTCCGAAGGCGTCGGGCGAGCGGGAGTCCCACCCTTTTGATACTCCCCGCGTTTCATTGATGTCAACGCTGTTCCGTGGAGCGAAACGATGACAAGGGTCGGAGGGCTTGTCATGTACGCGCATTTCTGCTCTGTTGGGGAAACAATGTTTCCCCCCACAAGAGAAGGTGAACTCGTGTTCCGTGGACTGTTACGGGCCGTGCCGGCGCTGCTGCTGACCGCGGCGGCCGCCTTCACCGTCGTTC
Organism: Streptomyces sp. NBC_00386; assembly: GCF_036063235.1. Classification (NCBI taxonomy): domain Bacteria; kingdom Bacillati; phylum Actinomycetota; class Actinomycetes; order Kitasatosporales; family Streptomycetaceae; genus Streptomyces; species Streptomyces sp. NBC_00386. The sequence goes on along the minus strand of NZ_CP107950.1, from coordinate 646,077 downwards.
CCGCCGCGGCCGCCGCACCCGCGGCCGCACTCCTGACCGCCGCCGCGGCGGACCCCTCGGCACCCGGTACCCAAGCCGTCGCGTACACCGATGTGACCGTGTCGGCGTCGGGCCGTTCCTTCAGCGCGCGGGTCTGGTACCCGGGCACCACCGCAGGCGCCAACGCGCCCGTCGCCGCCGGAGCCCACCCGGGTCTGGCCTTCGGGCACGGCTTCTTCCAGGACATCTCCAAATACGAGTCGCTGCTGCGGCACTACGCGTCCTGGGGGTTCATCACCGTCACGCCGAAGTCCCAGGGAGGCCTCTTCCCGAGCCACTCGGACTTCGCCGACGATCTGAACGCGTCCCTGACCTGGCTCACCGCCCAGAACGCCACGGCCGGCTCCCGCTTCGCCGGCACGGTCGACACGGCCCGCCTCGGGCTCTCCGGACACTCCATGGGCGGCGGCGCCGCACTGCTGGCCGCGAGCCGCAGCACGGCGGTCAAGAGTGTCTCCACCCTGGCGGCCGCCGAGACCAACCCGTCGGCGGTCACGGCCTCCGGCACCCTGGGCATTCCCGCCCAGTACGTGGGCGGCAGCCAGGACGGCATCGCGGGGGTCGCCGACAACCAGCAGAAGATGTACGACGCGAAGTCCGCCCCCACCCAACTGCGGGTCATCACCGGAGGCTTCCACTGCGGCTTCGTCGACAGCTGGGGGATCGGCTGCGACAGCGGATCGATCACCCGCGCCGCACAGCAGAAGCTCACCCAGGGCGTCACCACCGCCTATCTGCTTTACACCCTGGGCGGCGACACCTCGTACTACGACCAGGTCTGGGGCTCCGCCGCCCGGAACCTGGCCGGGGTCGTGTACTCGGCCAAGCCCTGACCGGCACCGTGGACAGGGGCTGACGCGTTCCGTGATCCGCGCGACAGCACTCGCGGGACCCGGACCGTCGCCGCCGCGGTGACGGTCCGGATCCGGGTCGTGCCGGCACCGGTGTGGCCGGATGCACATTCGCCGCCGGAGGAGAAATCGGTCGAGGCCGAAGGGGCTCTCCGGTGCGGCCTGTTGGGACCGTGAGGGGTGCGAGGAACAGCCTCGGGACCGTTCGGGCACGCCCCGTCAAGCGTGCGGCGGGACCGTTGGCGTGCCGTGCCGGGCAGGAGGGTGCCGTGAGGCCCGTACACTCGGCAACCGCCTCCGTGTCCGGCGCGAGGCCCCGAGAGGAAGGACGCGTTGTCCGTGTTCCAGGAAGCCCCGATCTACCGCCAGCTCGTCGCGGAGCGCGGTGACGTCCCCGCGCAGGTCCGAGGTGAGGCCGAGCGGATTCGCAGCGACCTGCAGCGGGTGATGCCGCCCCTCAAGGCCTCGGCGCCCGCCGCGGCCGAGCACGCCTGGTCCGGCGCGCCCGCCGCGGCCGAGCAGGCCTGGCCCGGCGCACCGGCCGGCCTGGCCCTCCCGCCGGGGACGCAGCGGGGCTGATCCGCCGTGCACGGCCCGGCCACGCGCCTGAACGACTCGACCGCCCGGAAGCCGACGGCTTCCGGGCGGTTGCCGTGATGGCCGGGGTGGGTGACCGGCCGCGGCCGGTCGGACCATGACGGCCGGCCCCGGCCCCGGGCCCTGAGCGGTGAGGGTGAAAGGGGCTATCCGGACGAACTGGACGCCTTGCGGCCCTCCGCGGCCCCGGGTCAGCGCACCGGGAAGCCGAAGGTGTGGCCCTGCTCCTTCAGCCAGGGGAGGATCCGGCGCAGGGCCTCGACGGTCTGGGAGCGGTCGCCGCCCGCGTCGTGGAAGAGGATCGTCGGCCCGTTGGGCAGCTCCCGCTCGACCGTGGCGACGACGGCGTCCGTGCCCGGTCGTTCGAAGTCCTTGGAGTCCACGTTCCAGCCCAGTGGCCGCATGCCCCGGGAGGCTGCCAGCTTGCGGCTGTACGGGGTGAAGGCCCCGCCGGGCGCCCGGTAGTACATCGGCCGTACGCCCCCGGACGCCTTGGTGATCATGCGTTCGGCGTCGAGTATCTGCTGCGACTGGTAGGCCTGGGACTTGGTGTCCATGGTGGTGTCGTGCGACACCGAGTGGTCGCACAGCCGGTGTCCGGCCGCGACCACCTTCTTCACGAGGTCCGGATGGGCCTGCGCCTGGGTCCCCACCATGCAGAAGGTGGCCTTCACTCCGTACTCGCGTAGCACGTCCAGCACTTGAGGGGTCCACACCGGGTCGGGACCGTCGTCGATGGTGATGTTGACCCCGCGCGCGCCCTTGTCCGAGGCGTGCACGATGGTCACCGCCACCGGCTTGACCGCGGCCTGCCCGGCCGACGCGGCCGGGCGGGGCGACGAGTCGCGCACGGCACCGGCCTGCGCGGTCCACACCGAGGCACCGGCGGCCAGCAACGTCACCCCGAGTGCCGCCCCGGCCACCTTGCCGTACCAGCCCCGCCTGCTGCCGTGCCGTGCCATGTCCGCCCCGCTCTCCCGCAGTTCCTCGGTCGCCTTCCGACCACCTGGCAGGACGAGCGGAGAGGGCCGGGGGATGCGTCTGTTACGGATCACGGACAGTTCCGGGAGGGAATGGGGACACAACCCCGTGAGTTCGCACTGTTGTCGTGTCAACGTGTCGGTTCCTGGTGAGACTTGAGCCGTCGATTCGTCCTGTTACGGTGTCCCGATGTCATCCGTCAAGCAGTTCCAGGTCACCTTCGACTGTGAGCGACCCGAGCGCGTCGCCCGTTTTTGGTGCGAGGTGTTGGGCTACGTCGTACCGCCGCCGCCGGCGGGGTTCGCCACGTGGGACGACTATGGTCGCTCGCGGCCACCTGAGGAGCAGGACTCATGGTTCGCGTGCGCCGATCCCACCGGCGTCGGCCCGCGACTGTACTTCCAGCGCGTTCCCGAGGGCAGGGTCGTCAAGAACCGGGTGCATCTCGACGTGCGGGTCGGTACCGGCCTCGTGGGTGATGAGCGCTTGGCCGTCCTCGAGGCCGAATGCGCACGTCTGATCGCGCTCGGCGCCGTACACGTGCGAACACTCGTTGCCGATGACGAGAACGAGTCGTGCATCGGGATGCAGGACATCGAGGGCAACGAGTTCTGTCTCGACTGAAACACCCCCCGCGACTGAAACACCCCCCCCGCGACGGGGAGGTGGGGGACTCCCTGCCCGCTGTCCCTGACCCGGACGCCGCGACGGTTCGGGGCAGGTGGCCCGACGGCGTCCCCGTCCGTGACCGGGCGGGGACGCCGAGAACCGGCGGGCGGCGCACGGGCCCGCCCGTCGGGCGTCGCAGCTGAATCGTGACCAGCGGCGGTGGCGTGGATGATGTGACGTTCGGACGGACGGCGCGGGCCGCCCGCGGGGCATCGGCTCCGGGGAAGGACGAGCGTCGGTCCGATGACTCCCAGGCCCACGGCGGGAGTTCGGATCTTCGTATCTCTCCCGGCGGAACACCTCGGCCGAGCAGCCTGGCGTCACCACGCGGTGCGGACCCGTCCGTGCCCCGCGGTTCCGGAGAAATTCCTGCTCACAGGCCTTCCGTGCGACCTTCGGACTGCCCTATGTTCTCCATCCATGCTCCTTGCCGATGATCAGCGCGGCGGCCGTCGGCTTGCCCGCCTCACGTCCCTCACCACCGCGGTCGTACTCGTGGTGCTCTGTGCCGCCCTCGGCTATGCCGACGGGACCGGACTGTTCGCTCCGGAGAACTGGCTGGACGCGGGTTTCGTACCCGGCAACGCCACGAGCCCTGCCTGGGCCACCGTGGTGTTCCTGCCCCTGCTGATCGGCGGCGCCGCGGTGGCCGTCCACCGGTTGGTGCGCGCCGCGGCCCCCGGAGCGAGGGCACGATGGATCTTCGGCGCCGTCTGGTCGAGTCTGATCCTGGTGGCGTTCCTGGCCAAGCTGGCCTACAGCGTGCTGCTGCTGGCGATCGCCGGACCGGCCGGGCTGCACATCTTCCCGACGGTCGGGGCACTGCTCGCCGAGTGCGGTCTGACCGGCGCGAAGTACGCCGTGTTCGGGCCGCTGGTCGCGGGCCTGACGGCGTCGGCGTACCGGATCGGCGTGTGGCGCCTGCGCCGCAAGGCCGACGAGGGTGACAGGGCCAACGAGGTCGGCGAGGGCGCCGAGGGTCGCAAGGCCGAAGAGGGTGGCAAGGCCGAAACAGGTGGCAAAGTGGTCGAGGCTGCCGAGGCCGGTGAGCGCGGCCGGCGCACCGAGCGTGCCGCAGGGGCATCGCGCGCCCCTCTCGACTCGGTCGCAGGGTTCGCCTGGCTGCCGGCCGGTGCCGCCGTCGCGCTCCAGGCGGGGACCGGCGCGTTCGCCTGGGCCGCGGGACCGATACCCGGCGGCCGCGTGGTGACGACGCTGGTCACCGGCGTCGCGGCGGTGTTCGCCGGTGTCGCGCTCTGGCGCCGCGTGGTGGCGCCCGGGCTGACCCGTGCCCGTACCGGGGTGACGCTCTGGTCGCTCGCGACGACCCTCACCGCGGCGGGCGTTCTCGGGTTCGCGCCCCTGTGGATTCTCGACGGGTGCCTGAACGGTTTCGGCGGGGCGCTGTTCCCGGTCGCGTCCGTGCTCGTACGGGTCGCGGAGGGTGTGACCGCGGGCGTGTGCGCGGGCGTCGTGTGCGTGCCCTGGGTCGCGGAGCTGGCGTGGCGGCGCCGGACGGAGCCCTCGGCCGAGCGCGGAGGCCTCGCCTGGGCCGTCCGGTGGGCGCCACCCGTCGCGGTGGCCGCCGTACTGGCGCTCGCCGTGGGCACCCTGGCCCCGGGACCGGCGGTGGCCCCCGTCGGCGCGCAGGCACAGGCCGCGGGCCGCGACCGGAACGAGCTGCTGCCGCTGAGCGTGCTGCGCCGCGACGGACAGGCCCCGGTGATCGGAGACAGCGCGGGACGGCAGGTGCTGCTCCGCGGCGTGAACGTCAATCAGCTCATCGACTACGGACAGCCCGACCCGGCCAAGGCCACCGTGTGGCCGCTGGAGGACTCCGACTACGCCCGGATGGAACGGTACGGGTTCGACGTCCAGCGTCTCGCCCTGTCCTGGTCGGCCCTGGAGCCGGAGCGGGGCGTCTTCGACGAGGCGTATCTGACGCGGGTGCGCACAGCGGTCGACCAGGCCGCCGACCACGGCATCCACACCGTCCTCGACATCCACCAGGACACCTTCTCGAAGTACGTCGGCGCGGCGCCGGGAACACGGTGCAGGGCCAACGCCTCACCGGAGTTCGGCAACGACGGCGCCCCGAAGTGGGCGACCCTCACCGACGGCGCCAAGGCCTGCGGCTTCCTCGGACGCGACCTGGCGCCCAATGTGCAGCAGGCGTTCACCAACCTCTACAACGACACCGACGGCATCGGCGCCGAGTTCGCCCGCACGTGGGGCCGCCTCGCCAAGACCTTCGCGGACGACCCCGCGGTCGCCGGCTACGACCTCCTCAACGAGCCGGGCCCCGGTGACGCCCCGGGCGTGACCTCCTCGATCCTGCTCGGACGCCTCTACCAGCAGGCGATCACCTCGATCCGGGCCGCGGAGTCGAAGGTGGCCGGCGGCTTCCACCACCTGGTGTTCTTCGAGCCCTCGATCCTGTGGTCGGGGCTCGGCTTCGACACCACCCCGCCGGTCGGGTTCGCCGACGACCCGCAGCTCGTCTTCTCGCCCCACCTGTACAGCGAGTCGATCACCATGGACCAGGGTCTGGGCGTCACCCTGACCTCGATCGAGCAGGGCTACGCCACCGCCGAGCGCACCGCCCGGGCGTACGGGGCGCCGCTGTGGTCGGGCGAGTGGGGATGGTTCGGGGAACCCGGCGACTTCCGCTCCCGGTTCGAACGCTTCCTGGAACGGCAGAACACCGAAATGCTGGGCTCGGCGATCTGGGTGTGGAAGAAGGCCTGCGGCGATCCGCAGAACGACCCCGAGGCCACCACCTCGGGCGGCGGCGTCGTGCTGTACACCTGCCCCGACGGCAAGCCGCTGCCGAGCCCGGCCTTCGAGACCACGGCGCTGTCCCAGGCGTACCCGCGCAGCGCTCCCGGCCGCCTGAGCTCCCTGCGGTCCTCCCTCACCGAGCGGGACCTGCGGCTGACCGGCTCCGGGGAGGGCACGCTGGACGTGTGGGTTCCCGGCCAGGGCCGCCCCGAGGCCAAGGGCAGCGGTCTCACCGGCATCCGGCTGGCGGAACGGCCCGGCGGCTGGCGGCTCACCGCGCACACCTCCGGTCGCTACACCCTCCGCGTGGCGTAGCGGCGGCCGTCGGCCGGTCCGCCTCGGGGGCGGGCCGGCCGACGGCACCGGGGCGACGCGCGTGCGTCGCGGGCGGGAGGCGAGTCAGCCCGTGGTCCAGCGACGCAGCTTCTCGGGGTTGCGGACGACCCAGATGTGTTTGATCCGGTCGCCCACGACCTCGAACGCGAGCACCGTCACGATGACTCCGTCCTGCTGGGCCACCAGGCCCGGCTGACCGTTGACGGTACGTTCCAGGAGCGTCATGCCGTCCGGCCTGCGGTGGGCGAGCCCGGCCCAGGCGTGCGCGATCCGCTCGCCGCCCTCGATGGGGTCCAGGAAGCTCCGGGCGAGACCACCTCCGTCGGCGGTCGCGACGGCGTCCGGGTCGAGCAGGCCGATGAGGGCGTCGATGTCCTTGGCCTCCCACGCCTCCTTGAAGGCGCTGACCACGCCGGTGCGCCGGGGCGCCGCGGTCACGGAAGGCCGCGCGGCCCGGACACGGCGGCGGGCCGAGGAGGCCAGCTGGCGGCAAGCGACCGGCGTACGGCCGACGATCCCGGCCACTTCGGCGAAGGAGTGGCAGAAGACGTCGTGCAGGATGAACGCCACGCGCTCGGCCGGGGTCATCGATTCGAGAACGACCAGGAACGCGAGGCCGACCGACTCGTCCAGGGTGACCCGATCGGCCGGGTCGACGGCCGCACCGCCCGGCCGCCCGCTGATCCACTCCGCGCGCCCGGGCAGCGGCTCGGGGATCCATTCGCCCACGTACGTCTCCCGCCGGGCCCGTGCCGAGCCGAGCACGTTGAGGCAGACGCGACTGGCCACCGTCGTCAGCCAGGCACCGGGGGACTCGATGGCGTCCTGCTCCTGCCGGGACATGGCGTACCAACGGGTGTACGTCTCCTGGACGGCGTCCTCGGCCTCGGTCAGGGAACCCAGCAGCCGGTAGGCGAGATTGATCAGGTGACGCCGCTCGCTCATGATCGCGTCCAGGCCCGGATCGGGCCGGCCGTGTCCTGGCTCGGATCGGGTGGTCATGGTGTCGACAACTCCCTCGGTCGCATCCGCTTTCACCGGGTCGCATCCGCTCTCACCTGTACGACAGAACAGCACGCCGGAATGTGAGGCCGGAGCGGCGCCTCACATTCCGCGGGGCTGCCTTGTCGAAGCGGTGAGACCGACACATCATCCAGCGGACAGGAAGGCCGGAGACATCATGACTGCCTCGAACCCGGAGAGCCCGGAGATATCGGCGAGCCCGGAGAGCCCGTTCACCGCCCCGGTGACCGACGAGCGACTGGAGCGGGTGGCCGCCGCGCTGAAGGAGAAGCACTTCGACGTCGAGATCCTCGACGACGCCGCCGCGGCGCGCGCCCGCGTCAAGGACCTGGTTCCCGAGGGCGCCGCGGTGTTCACCGTGGCCAGCGAGACCCTCCGCCTGTCCGGCATCGACGAGGACATCAACGGCAGCGGACGGTACGACTCCGTCAAGGAACGCGGAACGGCCATGGACCGCGCCACGCAGATGGCGGAGATCTGGCGGATGCTCGCCTGCCCCGACGTCGTGGTGGGCAGTGTCGCCGCCGTCACCGAGACCGGCTCCCTCGTCGCCGCCTCGGCCAGCGGAAGCCAACTGCCCGCCTACGCGGGCGCCGCGCCCCGTGTGATCCTGGTGGTCGGTGCGCAGAAGGTGGTGCCCGACCTGGACACCGCGCTGCGCCGCGTCGACGAGTACTGCGTCCCGCTGGAGGACGAGCGCGCCAGGAAGGTGTACGGGGTGCCCAGCGCCCTCAACCGCCTTCTCGTCCTCAACGCGGAACCCCACCCAGGGCGCTGCACCGTCCTGCTGCTCCGCGAGGCCATCGGATTCTGAATCGCCGGGGCCACCTGTGCCGTGACCGCACAGGCATGCGGCCGGCCCCTCCGGAAGAACAGCGGCGGTTATTCCGGAGGGGCCGACCGCGCTCGGCGTCGCCCGGCGAGCGTCAGCGGGGCCGCGCCGTGGCTGTGCGGGGCACGGTTCGCCGGGCGGTCACGACGTGCCGTTCGCCCCGGGGACGCCCACGCGCTCCGCCCACTCCGCATCCGGCGACCAGAGCCTGGTGCCGTCGGCGGCTCCTGCTTCACGGCCTCCGGTGGACCACGATCCGGATCCTCCGGCTTCGCGGTCACCGCCGCCGGCAGCGACCGGCCGTTCGTCCCGGGCGGTGATCCGGAACCCGACGGTGTAGGTGCGGGTGACCGAACCGTTGGCCGAGGTCACCCGGACGGTGCGGGTGGTGAACCGGGATCCGGCCGACGAGAGGACCGAACCGCCCTCGGTGACCCTCACCCGGGCGCCGGACCGGGCCGGTACGGCGGAGACGGCCGGGATCCTCCTGTTCCTCGGCCAGTCCACGACGTACGTGGACACCTCCGGATCGAAGCCGTCGATCGCGACGCCCCCCACCGTGATCGAGTCGGCGTCGGCGACGCTCGCCCTGGTGGCGTCGGAGGAGTTCGTCACCGTGACCGAACCGTCGGCGCCCACGACCACGTGCGCCGTCATCGCGGCCGCCAGGTTGATCCGCTGCCAGCTCGCTCCGCCGTCCGCGGTGAGGTCGAGCGGGTACCCGGAGTCCGTCGCGGTCTGTTCCAGGACCTGAGTGCGCTGTTCGGTGGTCAGGTCCTGGAAGGCCGTGATGAGCAGGGACGCCGCGTCGGCCGGCGTCCTGAGCGTCTGCCCCGCCTTCGCCACCTGGGAGAACCCGTAGGTGAGGCGCCGCGTGTACAGGTCGACGTCCTGCGTCGCGCTCAGGCCGGAGTAGGGGTCGCCCGCGCAGGCCGCGAGCGTGTCCCCGTACCCCTCCGTCCCGCACTGCGCGAGCAGCACGTTCTCGATCTCGGTGTGGGCCTGCGTCAGCAGCTTCCGGAAGTCAGGGTCCGCCCACCGGTGTGCCACGGTGGCCTGTCCGGTGATGCGGCCGCCCATGACGTCCAGCGGGTAGTGGAACCCGAGGACGACGCGGTTGTCCCCGTACTCCGAGGTGCGCGCGAGGATCGACGGCGCCAGTTCCGGCAGGAGCGTGGCGAGGACGGTCCCGGCTTCGTAGCCGCCGTACGTGTGGCCGCTCGGGTACGAGCCGCTGGTGGCGAGGCTGCCGTAGGAGCCGTCCTGCGACTCGTAGATCTCACCGCCGTCGCCGACGAACCCGAGCCGCACGTAAGGGCGTTGGTAGCCGTAGTGGTTCTTCGCCGCGTCGACCTCGTCGAGGCCCTTCGTGATCCGGGAGAACAGAGCGCTCGTCTTGGGCAGCCGTCCGCCACTCAGGGCGTCGCTGTAGATCCGGCCGAGCCGGGAGCCGAGTCCGTCGGCCAGCGTGACGGTGGCGCTGTGCGTCGCGTCCACCTCGGCGCGGTCCACCTCCTTCTGCGTGGCCGCGTTGTTGATGGCCACGGCGGTCCTGTCGTTCTCCGCGGTGGGTGAAGTGCCGTTCGGCACCTTGGTGTTGGTCCCGAGGATGTCGGAGTGCAGGTCGTCGGCACCACTGAGCAGGCCGTCGAAGTAGTCGCTCCCGTCGCCGGTCGTCGGCCAACTGTCCGACGGATAGGCGGCGTTCAGTGTGTCGTCCGGGAAGGGGGACGGCACATAGGCCGGGTCGGAGGCGTCCGACGCGGCCGCTGTGGTTCCCGGGGCGGGCGCGGCACCGTCGGCGGAGGTTCCGGCCAGGGTGACCGCGGTGACGGTCGCCGTGTGTGCCTTCGCCCTGCCGGCGGCCGTGAGGAGCGTGGTGGCCGTGGTGGCGGGAACGTGTGCGGTGGTCCCGTCGTCGAGGGCCACGGTGTAGCCGATGATCGGGAACCCGCCGTCGCCGCCCGCCCGCCAGGTCACGCGGACCTGCCGGCCGTCGGTGATCACTCCCGTCACGGCCGGCGTCTGCGGCTTGCCGCCGCCGGTCACCACGGGTGCCGTGGCCGGGCTCGGGCGCGAGGTGCCGACGGCGTTCACGGCGCGGACGCGCGCCGTGAACGACCTGCCCGCCCGCAGCCGGGTGAACGTCGTGCGCCGGCTGTCCGGATCATGGATCTCGACCTGGTGGCCGTCGTCGAGGGTGACCTCGTAGCCGGTGACCGGTGAGCCGCCGGTGTCCCCGGGCGCGGACCAGGCGACGGTCACGCTCGTGCCGGACGAGATCGCCGACACGGCGTCAGGCACGGCCGGTACCGCCTTCGGCTTGGTGGTGAGCGCGTCCCGGGCGTGGTCGAGCGTGCCGTACCGCGCGGTCAGCGTCTCGTCCGTGGCCGCGGTGTCCGCGACCGCGGTCCTCGCCTCGGCGAGCGCCTCGGTGAACGCCGTCCACGACGTGTCCGTGTAGCGGGCGTCGTCGAGGGCCGACGCGGTCGCGACCAGGTCCTCCAGTCTCAGCCTCGGGAGCGGGATCAACTGCTTGGCGGCGAGGGTGAGGCCGCGTGTCCGGGTGTCGACTTCGAGCTGGGTCACGGCGTCGGCGTCGGCGAGGGTGCGCGCGGAGGCGAGTTCGCGCCGGTACACACCGAAGTCGATCGTGTCGTAGCGCTCCGCGTCGCCGGAGAGCCCCGCGTACCGGTCGATCGCCTTGCGCAGGGCGGACCTGTCCGTGACGGCGGGCGTCTCGACGTGGGTGAAGGTGATCCGGCCCAGGTTCGCGACGTACGGGTGCGAGGAGTCCGGGGTCGTCACCAGCCGCAGGTGGACGCCGTGCGTGCCGGTGATGGCCTCGGGCAGCGTCAGGCTGGTCGTCCCTCCCGAGGACCAAGCGGCTCCCGTGACGGGCAACGGTACGGTCGCGTACGGCGTCCCGGGGCTGCCCGCGTCGAAGGAGTCCAGGTAGAGCTGGACGGCGGAACCGGCGCCGCAGCGGGCGGAGTTGTTGACGTAGGTGATCGTGACGGTGCTCTTAGGGGAGCCGCCGAAGCCGATGTCCCCGTAGTCGAGCCAGGCCCCGTCGTAGGTGCCGCCGAGGTCGGTGGTGGACCCCGAACCGCTCCAGCCGACCGGCTCGCTCTTGAGCCCGCCGCCGCTGTGCGAGCGGAACGCCGTGGCGTCGAACGCCACCGGGGCGCCCGCTTCCTGAGTCAGTGTCAGTGAGTACACGTTGGCCACGTAGGGCTGGGAGGCCGTCTGCGTGCTGGAGACGAAGGCGGCGTACACGTCCTGGACGCCGCTGAAGACGCCCGGATCGAGCTGGACGGTCGTGGTGGCGACGGTTCCCCAGCCCGATCCGCTGTAGTCGAGCGGGATGTCGACTCTCTTCGGCCCGTCCTTCGAGCCGAGGTGCAGTTCGAGGTGCGAGTCCGCCGCCGCACGGGACCGGGGCTTGTCATAGCGGACGGTGACCGTGTCGGCGCCGTCGCGGAGGTCGGTGTCCTTCCACTCGGCCCACGCCCCGTTCGTCGTGTTCTCGAAGATGCCGTTCGCGAGGTCGAGCGGGAGTGAACCGCCGCCGGTCGCGGTGCTGTCGGCCGCGGTCAGCGTGGCGAGCGTGGTCGAGGGGGACGAGGACACCTCGTACGGAGAGAACTGGTACCGGTCGAAGTTCGACACCCACTGCTGCCCGGACGGGGCGTGGAAGACGAACGTCGCGCTCGACGCGCCCAGCAGGGCGTCCGGGTCGGTGACGGCCGCCCGCACCGTGCTGTAGTACTGCCATCCGCCGGTTCCGGGGAGCTGGACGGTGGCGACGACGGGGCCGTCGGCCGCCCCGGCGTGGATGTCGACGCTGCTCGGTCTCGCGTTCGTCGCCTGCGAGTTGGCGTACCGGACCGAGACGCTGCGCGGGGCGACCCCGCCGAAGTCCAGCTTCGTGAACCGCTCCCAGGATCCCTCGGTGACGCCGCCGAGGTCGCCGTCCGAGTAGTACGCCTCGCTCACGAGGCTGGGGCCCTCCTTCTGGTCGGGGTCCTCGGCCTGGAGGACGGCGAAGCCGCCCTCGTCGATGGTGAGCGCGTCGACGGCGGACCGCAGTGTGTCGTCCGCGGCCATGATCGTGCCCGTCGCGGAAGTCGTGTCGGCGAGGACGGTCCGAGCGCGGTCGAGCGCCGCCCGGAACACACTCCACGAGCCGTCGGAGTAGTTGCCTTCGCGCACCAGCACGGCCTGGTCGATGAGCGCGCCGAGCGCCTCGCGATGCACCGCGGCGGTGGACAGGACGAGCGGGTCGGTCGGGGACACCCCGGTGCCGTGCACCGTCGAGGCGCGTACCCCGTGGGCGAAGGCCGCGTCCTGGAAGGTGATGCCGAAGCGCGCGTCGACCCGCGTGCTGCCGGTGAGCGACAGCGTCGCCGTACGCGAGCCGCTGACGCGGAGGTCCGCCGTGACACCGCCCGGCAGTCCGGTCACGGTCGCAGCCCCCGACCTGGTCAGGCTGGTGCCCTTGCGGGCGGCGAAGGACGCCGGTCCGGACAGGGTGAGCTTCACGCTGTCGTGGACGGTTCCGTCCTCGGCGGTGTCGACGGTGCTCGGGTGGGCGGAGACGACGGTGTCGCCCTTGTCCGTGCCGCCGTCACCCGTGTCGCCCGCGTCGGTGTTCAGCGAGTACGCGGGCTCGGTGTGGGCGCCCCACTGGGAGGGCTTGGAACCCATGGTGAAGTCCAGGGTTCCGCCGGAGACGATCTGGGAGTAGTCGAGCCAAGTGTTGGTGAACCGTTTGCCGTTGAGGGTCGCGCTCTGCACGTAGTAGTTGCTCGGCGACACACCCTCGGCCTTCACCGTGAACCGGGCGCCGTTCGCGTAGCGGATCGTCGTGGAGTCGAAGAACGGACTGCCGATCTGGAACTGGCTGGAACCTGCGGTCACCGGGAACAGACCCAGGGCCGCGCCGACGAACATCGTCGACATGGTGCCGGCGTCATTGTCCATGGTCGGCAGGAAACCCCGGGGGGAGAGCCTGTAGACCTGGGTCTTGACCGGCGGGCGGAACTCGCCGCCGGAACTGGGGACTTCGTTCGAGGAGCCCGTCGCGATGTAGCGGTTCCAGGTCGTCCCCGTGTAGATGGCCCGCACCCACTTCTGCGTCAGGCTCGGCTCACCGACGTAGTTGAAGAGGTACGGGGCCTGGAGATCGATCTCGTTGGCGTTGGAGTGCAGCATGGCCGAGCCGTCGTCGGCGCCGGAGTCCTCGCCGAACATGTGCTCCACAGCGGCCTTGCCCGCCTTCGCGCCGCCCATGGCCTCGATGAGGCCGCCCATGTCGTACGCGTCGTACCAGTGGTACTGCCAGAGCGTGCCCTGGTAGAGGCCGGCCGCCTCGAACTTCTCGTAGTCCGCGCTCTGCCAGTCACCGCTCGCGGCGCGCGGGGTGAGCAGCCCGACCTCTGTGCCGTCGCCGGCCGTCCAGGCGCCGGACTTCACGAGGTTGTCGATCGCCATGGTCGACTGCGTACGCAGCTTCTGCGCGTCCGCCTTCTTGCCGAGCGCGCCGGCGATGACGGAGAGCGCCCACTGGTCGTAGCCGCGCTGGACGGTCGTACCGGGATCCCCGGTGACGTAACCCTGCCGCAGCTGCGCCCCCGTGTAGTACCCGGAGTACGACATCAGCGCGGGGTAGGCCTCGTCGAGCCGGTCGAAGTTCTTGTAGCCCTTGGACAGCGCGTCGGCGACCAGGACGGCCGAGCGCTCCCAACGCACGGTCGGGACCGAGTGGGTGAGGCTGCCGAGGCTCTTGCCCGCGGTGTGCGCGTCGGCGAAGAGCTCGATGAGCGACTGCACCATGTCCCGGTAGGTGGCCGGGTCGATGTACGCCTCGACGGAGTACTTGCGGAAGTCGTCCCAGGTGGACCAACCGTCGTAGTACGTATAGCCGTTCGTCTTGTGCACCGCTCCGTCCACGCCGCGGTACGTCCCGCTGGTGCTGGTGGCGTTCACCGGCAGCGCGTACATGCGGTAAAGGTGCGTGTAGAACTCCCGGGTGAGCGTCGACCCGGGGTCGGACGTCGCGGAGGCGCGTACGTCGACGGCGCCGAGCGCGCGGTTCCAGTCCGCCCGGGTCCGCGCGCGGGCCTGGTCGAAGGTGAGGTCGCCCACCTCGTTCCGCTGGTCGGTCGCGGCCTGTTCGGCGCTGATCGGCGACAGCGTGATGCGCAGTTCGATGTCGTCCCCGGCGGACCGGTCGAACCCGAGGACGGCGCCGGTGTCGGACCCGTCCTGCGTGGTCGCGTCGCTCAGCGTGCCGTCGTTGCCCCAGCTCTTCAGGGACGTCACGGGGACGTTCGTGGTGGCGGTGTAATACAGCTTGTACGAGGCGCCGTTGAACGACCCGGCGATGAGCCCGCCGATCGAGGTCGTCCCGTCCGGGAGCGTCGTCGCCTTCAAGGTCGAACGGGTGCGGCTGGTGAAGTTGTTCGCCAGGTCGAGGACGAGCTCGGGGTCCGACCCCGAGGGGAAGCCGTACCGCTCCAGCGCCGTGCGCGTCGTCGCGGTCACCTCGGCCTCGACGCTGCCGGAGTCCTGCGTCACCGACGAAGCGGCGCCGGAGACGGAACCGAGCCCCACCCGGTAGGACCCGGGCGTCGCGGTCTCGTCGTCGTGGTCGTACGCGTGGGCGTAGGTGCTGGGGGAGGGGCGCTTGTCGTACCGGACGGAGGTCGGGACGACGAGCAGGTCGCCACCGCCTCCCGAGCCGCCGACGCCGTCGAGGTCCGTGGCGGTGAACCCGGCTATGCGGTCCTCGTCGTAGTCGTACCCGGAGTGGTTGCGGTTCGGTGTGGTCATCGGGTTGACCTTGGCCAGGCCGTGCGGCGCCTGGGCGCCCGGCAGGTCGTTGCCGTCGTCGCCCGCGGTCGACACGAACGGGTCGACGAGCTTCGTGTAGTCGGTCCCGTCGGAAGTCCCGTCGGACGTCGCGCCTGATGTCCCGACGGACGCTGCGGACATGGTGGGGAAGGGCACCGCCACGGCCGTGCCGACGCCGGCCGGTGCGGCCAGGGCGAGCGCTCCGGTGAGCAGCGCGACGGCCGTCGCGCGCAGCGGCCGGTGACTGCGCCGGGCCGCCCCTAAAAGAATGGCGTGAAACACGGGGGGACGGGATCTGATGGGCACGTGACCTCTCCAGCGTCGCTCATACGCACGCACGGTCCGGCTCATCGGAAGACAACGTTGTCGGCCCGGGGCGCCAGGCGTGCAACTCGGGGTGGGGCGGAAGTGACACACAGGATGCCATCCGTGTAGCGGATTGCACCCCTCCGTGTTCACGACCGTCCGCAATGAGACACGGAGAAGGCGTACGGCGGGCGAACGACATGCGTACGACGGGCGCGTACCGGACGCCACGACGGCGACGGACACGCCCTAGCACCGCAACGGTGCTTGCTCTGATTGCTGGGCAGTCTTCAAGGGTTGAGCCGCATTCCCACGCGCCCGCGCAGCGGAATGCTCATCCGGCCCACCGACGGCCCGCACGCCTGGCCGCCCGGGTTGTGAGGGGACACGCTCCGGAGCTGTCGGCCGCTCCGGTGCTGGGGTGGGCGGGGCGCCCCGGGTCAGGGTGCCGGGAAGGCGAGAGGCACGCCGTAGCGCTTCTCGGCGTGGTGGAGGGCCGGGACGAGGGCGGAGCGCAGGTCACGGATCTCCTCGGCGTGGTCGGTGAGGAAGCGTTCCCGCAGGTGTCGGCGGGCCGGTTCGCGGATGGCCTCGACGGGGCGCATGCAGGTCGCGTAGGCGTGGCCGAGTTCGCTGTTCACGCGGGAGAGGTCGGCGGCGGGGGCGTTCATCAGGCGGCGGTCGGCGAGCGCGAAGAAGGCCTTCTGGTCAGTGACGGCGTAGCCCTGTTCGGTGAGGCAGCCGGGCAGGTCGCGCAGGGCCCGGGCGGCGGCGGAGTCCCGTTTCGCAGCGGTGGCCAGGGCACCGAACCACGCTTGCTGCAGGGGCTGGTAGACCTTCGTCACCTGTTCGGCGGCGGTCGCCCCCGCCGCGCGGCAGCGGCGGATCTCGGCGGTGCCGCCGGACCGGGCCGGGGCGGGCTCTGTCGCGACGGTGGGGACCTCGGAGCTCTGCCCGAATCCGTGCCGGCCGAGGAAGTCGAGGTCGGGCAGGTCGCCGAACGGGATGTACGCGAGAGGGACCTCCTCGGTCAGGCGGAATCCGTTCTCGCGGGCGCACGCGGCGGCGGCAGTCCGGGCCACCTGTTGTCCGAAGACGTTCAGGCCCTGGGTCCACCGGGTCTCGGCACCGGTCGCTGGCAGGGCCATGCGTACCGGGTCGTCCGGCAGGGAGTGGGTGAGGCGTCCGGGTGCCTCCGGGCCGGGGTGCTGCGCGCCGGGTGCGCCGACGGCCGTGCTGCACGCGGCGGTGAGCAGCGCGGCGGCAGCGGCGGCGGCTGTGCGCGCGAGGGTCCTGCGGGTCACGTCCGTCCTTCCTGGGACCGGCCCGGGGTACCGCCGGCCGTCGTGCACCGGCGGCACCCCGGGAACTCGGGGCGAGGTCAGTGGGTGATCGTGACGGTGTCGCCGCCGGCGCTCCAACTGGCCACGGTGAACGGCGTGTTGTCGCCGACGTCGGTGCACAGCCAGTAGTCGTCGTCGTTGACGCTGTGGTAGCCGTCCTGGGCGTAGACGTACCCCGCGGAGCAGGTGAACCAGGTGCCGTTGGAGCGGCGCAGGCGGCCCGCGTAGTAGTCGTAGATGGCGGACGTGCTGTTGTAGGAGTAGGTCAGGTTGAGGTCGCCGCAGGTGCTGCTGGCGGACTTGTTGCGGATCGTGCCGACCCCTTCGTAGCCGCCCGTGGTCAGCGACGAGCCGACGCAGGCCTGCGGGGCGGCGGACGCGACGGGGGCGAAGGCCACACCGGTCGCGGCGGTGACGAGCGCGAGTGCTCCGGCTGCGAAGGTCCGGTTGATGCCAGGCCTCTTCAGCATGTCTGTCTCCCCTGATTCGGTCGTGGTCGGGCTGTCGGCGTTCGCCGGCCCGAGTGGTGCCGCGGGAACAGTCGCATCGCGGGTCCCGCTTGCACCACGACCTTCGAGCACGGTCGAAAGTGGTGTGCCAGGCGGTGGAATGCCCTATTCCAGCGGTGCTGTGGCGACGACTGGGGTCCCTGAGGCAGCGGATGCCGCCCTGGACTGTCAGGGAAGTGCTTGCCCTTGACCGGATGTCGCCGCGAAGGGCCCCGGTGGGGGCCTGCGGAGCATCGTCGCCCCGAGGGGAGTGAGGATGTGCAGGACGGTGTTCTGCACGCGTCGGCTCGTGATGAGTCCGGCGTCGCGCAGGACTGTCGTGTGGTGCGTGGCCGTGGCGGGAGACACGCCCAGGGTGCGGGCGAGCTCCGAGGTCGTCGCGCCGAGGGCGAGTGCGCGCAGCGCGGTGGCCCGGGTTCTGCCCAGCAGGGCACGCAGGGCGGCATCTGGACGGGCGGGTTCGGGGACCCGGGCGCCGTGCACGGGGTAGACCAGAACCGGCCGCAAGGTGTCGTCGGCCAGGGACATCGGTAACTGCCAGCAGAAATAGGAGGGCACCAGGCGCAGCCCGCGCCCGCCGAGGCGCAGATCGCGGTCCTCGATGTAGTCGACGTGCAGCACCGGTGGGAGCCAGCGCATGGCGGGCGAGAGGCCGGAGAGCAGTCCGCCGACGCCGCTGTCGAGGGTCGAGCGGGCGAGCAGGCCGCGCTCGCCGGCGAGCGACTCGCACATGCGGTCGTAGTGGGGTGCGACGACGGCTTCGTGGTAGGCCCGCAGGACCCGGACCAGTTCGTTCCGGCTGTCGCGTTCCGCCAGCCTGGGCACCCAGTCGGGGGCGCCGCTGATCCGGGCCAGCAGGTCCATCTCGTGGGTGACGCGGGCGGGAGGGGTGTCGAGGATCGCGGTGAGCCCCCGTTCCAGTCCGTCTGCGGACTCGGGCGGGGTGAGGAAGTCGGGCAGGTAGGCGGCCCTGGGCAGCACCGGGGTGAGCAGCCGGCGCACGGCGGCGCCGAGCCGGGTCCCGGCGAGTGTGGCGCGGGTGCTCCGGTGCCAGTCGGCGTAGGCCCAGCGGCCCTGCGAGGTCTGGAGCCTCTGGAGGCTGAAGGTGATCTCCCACAGGGGGTCGGGTGTGCTCGCCACCTGGATGCGGGTCAGGTCTTCGGGCGTGAAGTGGATACGCAGCAAGAACGGTCTCCCCGATTCGGTAGTCGTCCTGCTCGAGCTGCCGGTCGGTCCTGTGGCTCCGCGTCCCAGGGCAGCAGGCGCAGGAGCAGCCCGGAGCCGCGCCGTCACGGGGGCTGCGCGGGTACCGGCTGCCTCTTCCCTCTGTCACTGCGGACACGTCACTGTCGCCCAGGCGGAGGCAGGAAGCCGGGGTCAAGGGCTGAGCGCGGCCCGCGCAGGGGGCATGAACTTCGAGGAACCGACCTGTCCTACCCGGCTCCTCGGCTTGCCCCTCCGTATCAGAACCCCACGGGCCTGGATCCCTTCCGAGAGCCCCCGGATCCCGCCGAGAAGTTCTGACGCCAAGTAGGACCCGCTGGGCTGGAGAACGGTTGCGCGACAGCCCGAGATCCTTTCGCGATGTCGACGTGCCCGGTGACTCCATTCGGCCACGCGGTTCGGCACCACCTTCGACCGTCCCATCGGGCGTGGACGTTCTCGGGGCCGAGGGAAGCAGAGGGTCCATCGCTGCGACATCGGCGAGCGGCAGGGGTTGCGTCCAGGGAAGTGGTGTACGGGTTCGACCTGATCCGGGGGTTTGCTCCGGCATCGGGATGGTGCCCGCATAGATGAACGGTCACCGGCTGATCTTCGAGATGTCGAGTCACGAAGGACACGCACCACAACAACCGACCTGACCAGGCACTACTAGGAGGCTCGCCGGGAACCCCGGCACGAGGGGCCACTTCCGGCGTGGCAGAGTGTGCGTGTGCCCACCACTGATTCCGCCCGTGCCAGCGACGCCGCCGATGTCTCCCGCGCCGTGAACGCGGCCGATGCCGCCCTCGGCGAGTCCGGCCGGCTCATCGATCTGCGCAGCGACACCGTCACCCGGCCCGGCGAGGCGATGCGCCGGGCGATGGCCGAGGCCGAGGTCGGTGACGACGTTTTCGGTGACGATCCCACCGTCAACGCGCTCCAGGAGCGGATCGCCGGGCTGCTCGGATTCGAGTCCGCGCTGTTCGTCTCCTCGGGGACACAGAGCAACCTGTGCGCTCTGCTGACCCACTGTGGGCGCGGGGACGAGTACATCGCCGGGCAGATGGCCCACATGTACCGGTGGGAGGGCGGCGGCGCCGCCGTGCTCGGAGGCATTCAGCCCCAGCCGCTGCCGCATCGGGCGGACGGGACGCTGGACCCGCTGGACATCGCGGCGGCCGTGAAACCGGACGACTCGCACTTCGCGCGCACGCGGCTGCTCTGCCTGGAGAACACCATCGGTGGCCGAGCCGTGTCGATGGACTACCTGAAGACCGCCACGCACGTGGCCCGCGACCACGGACTCGCCACGCACCTGGACGGGGCACGGCTGTTCAACGCGGCGGTGGCCGGCGGGGGCGATCCGTACGAGCGGGCACGGCTGATCGCCGGCCACTTCGACAGCGTGTCGGTCTGCTTCAGCAAGGGCCTGGGCGCGCCGGTCGGCTCGGCGCTCGTGGGATCGCGGGAGTTCGTGGCCGAGGCACGGCGCTGGCGCAAGGTCCTGGGCGGCGGGATGCGACAGGCCGGCGTGCTGGCGGCCGCGGCACTTCACGCGCTCGACCACCACGTGACGCGGCTCGCCGACGACCATGCGCACGCCGCGCTGTTCGCGGAGAGCCTGAAGGACGTGCCGGGCCTGACCATGGAACCCAGCGGGACCAACATGGTCTTCGCGAGTTCCGCCCCCGGCCTGGAGACCGACGAGGTGCGCGACCGGCTGGCGCGTCGTGGGCTGCTGTGCGCGGGATACCCGGGCCAGTTGCGCTTCGTGTTCCACCTGGACGTGACGCGCGCCGACACGGAACGCGCTGTGCGGATCGTGCGCGAGACCTTGGCCGAGACGGCAACAGGCTGATCCCACAGGGCCGTCGGGCCGGGCGTTCGGGGACGGGGGAGGTCCGATGCCGGTCCTCGGAACACGCGCGCCCGGCGGGCGTCAGTCCACCGGCCAGGTGTGGACCGGTGCGTTGAGGTGCATGTAGTCGATGTACTGCCGGGTCATGCGTCGCAGGGCCTCGTGACGGCCGCAGTGGTCCGACGATTCGAAGCGGTGCAGCATCTCCTTCTGCCAGACCGCCCCGTTGCGCGCGGTGACGCACCGCTGCTCGATGATGCCGAGCAGCGGCTCCCGCCAGGCCTCGTCCATGCCCGAGCGCTCCAGGCCCCGGTGCGCCAGCGGCAGCAGCCGCCGCAGGACGAGTTCGGGCACCGGCACCTCACCCGTTCCCGGCCAGTAGAGCCGGGCGTCGATGCCGTTCCGGGCCGCGGCGTGCAGGTTGTCCTCGGCGGCCGAGAAGGACATCCGCGACCACACCGGCCGGTCCTCCTCCACCAGGGCGCGGGTGAGACCGTAGTAGAAGGCACCGTTGGCGAGGGTGTCGGCGACCGTCGGGCCCGCGGGCAGCACGCGGTTCTCCACTCTCAGGTGCGGTCTGCCCTCGGCGACGGCGTAGACCGGACGGTTCCACCGGTAGATCGTCCCGTTGTGCAGGGTGAGTTCGGACAGCTCCGGTGTGTCCCCGCGGTCCAGCGTCTGCGTGGGGTCCTGGTCCTCGCACAGGGGCAGCAGCGCGGGAAAGTAACGCAGGTTCTCCTCGAAGAGATCGAAGACGCTGGTGATCCACCGCTCCCCGAACCAGACCCGGGGCCGTACGCCTTGCGCCTTGATCTCCTGCGGACGGGTGTCCGTCGCCTGCTCGAACAGCGGGATACGGGTCTCGTGCGCCAGTTCCTTGCCGAACAGGAAGGGCGAGTTGGCCGCCAGCGCGACCTGGACTCCGGCGATCGCCTGCGCCGCGTTCCAGTAGTCGGCGAACTCCTCCGGTGACACCTGGAGATGGAACTGCGTGCTCGTGCACGCGGCCTCCGGTGTGATGGTGTCCGCGTAGGTCCGCAGCCGGTCGACGCCGTCCACCTCGATGAGCAGATCCTCGCCGCGCGCCGCGAAGACCTGCTCGTTGATCAGCTGATAGCGGGCGTTCTCCGACAGCGCGTCCGGTCCGACGTCCGTCTCCCGCAGGGTGGGCAGGATGCCGATCATGATCAGATGGACGCCGATCGTCCTGGCACGCTCGTCCGCGTGGTTCAGGGCGGCGCGGATCTCTTCCTCCCAGGCGTCGGGGCCGCCCGCGATCAGCCGCCGGGGCGGAACGTTGATCTCCAGGTTGAACCGGCCCAGCTCGGTGTCCCAGGCGGGGTCCGCGATGGCCGCCAGCACGTCGGCGTTCCGCATCGTCGGCTCGCCCTCGGTGTCGGTCAGGTTCAGCTCGATCTCCAGGCCCACCCGAGGGCGCTC
Source organism: Streptomyces sp. NBC_00386 (assembly GCF_036063235.1). Lineage (NCBI taxonomy): Bacteria > Bacillati > Actinomycetota > Actinomycetes > Kitasatosporales > Streptomycetaceae > Streptomyces > Streptomyces sp. NBC_00386. Next base: position 624,451 of record NZ_CP107950.1, on the reverse strand, counting down.
CACGTCGAACCGTGACTCCCGCAGCATCTGCGAGAAGGCGTCGAGACATTCCTGCATCTTGATCCGGTACCGGCGACGGTCCTCGCGGGTGAAGACCAGCGCCGGAACGTCGCGTCCCATCGGTCCTCCCGGTGGCCCCACGGATACCTCTCCCCTCCAGCGTCGCACCATGGCGCGGGTCTGACCATGCGGGACGCCCCTGCACGCCGGGCCGGAGCCGGGGAAGGCGGTCACATGCGGTGTCCGATTCGCTTCGGAGGGTGACTTGGGCTGCGGTGGTCCGGCCTGCTCCGGCGGCGGATCCCGTGTGGGCGGTGGGGCCCGTCCGGCGATGGATCCCGTGTGGTGGTCCGGCCCCTTTCCAAGGGGAGATCCCCCTCGGGATGGCCTCGCCGTCACCCGGGCTTCCGTCACCTGCCGTCGCCTTCGGCAGGCGGTCGCATGAGGTCGAGGTCGTCGCCCCAGGCGTCCAGCACGTCGCCGTGTCCGGCCGCTCTGGCCGCCTTCTCGACAAGGGTGAACAGGTGCCGTTGCAGGGCTGTGTCACCCGTGGCCGAGACGCGGTCCACGGCACGCAGCAGCCTGTCGGTGTCCCAGCCCGGCAGCGGGTACCGGGCGAGCTCCCACTCCAGGTACTTGTTGTACGGGCGGGGGCGGCGGTCCAGAGCGAAGAGCAGTTCGAGCAGGAGCCGCATGCTGTCGGCGGCGTCGAGGCGAGCGGCGAGAGCCAGGCCGTCGCGGTGGTTCTTGACGGAGCGGTAGAGGGAGTTGGCGTAGGCGTCGAGCCATTCGCCGGAGCTCCGGAACGCCTCGTCGGGGTCCAGTCGTGCCCAGCGGTCGAGGACACGGGCGATGCCTCCGTCGAGCCGGTCGAGCACGATCCGGGCACGGGCGAGGGCGTAGCGTTCCCACCCCGGAATTCCGGCTCCACAAAACTCGGTGAGCGTGACGACGACGAGGTCGATTCCGGTGCCGCGACGGCTCGCGAACCGGGTCGGACCGGTGCTGGTGCCGTCGGCGACGACGACGTAGAGATCGTGGTCGGAGTACGGGGTGATCATGCCGTCATGGGCTCGGGACCCTTTGAGGACGAGGCCGACGACGGCTGGGTCGGCGGTGGCGAGTTCGATGAACGCGTCGTAGCCGAGGGGCTGTCGAGCACGCATAGTGCGGATCTCCGGTGAGGTGACGACGGGTATGCCTGCCGGGGCGACCGCGTTACGAGGCGCCCCGTACCGTCCGCGGCCGCACGGGGCGGCCACCTGGAAGATCAACGCACGGACGGACTCTACCGCCCGGCCGGTCGCGAGGCAGCACGATTGCCGCGGTGCACCCGGTGGCCGCGCTCCTGGTGCGGGACGGCGCCTTGGACGTGGACCTGGACCGGACGGACAGAGCTCTCCGTCAGACGGTGATGACGACCTTCGAGCGCGCGTGCTCCCCTTCGAGGTACCGGATGGCCTCGGGAGCTTCGCTCAAGGGGTAGGTGCGGTCGATGACAGGGGTGAGTTTCCCGGAGTCGGCGAGTTCCCGCAGGGTCGCCAGGTTCTCCTTGCTCGGTGTCGCCGTGAGGACGAGCAGCCGGTGGCGGGCGAAGCGTGACATCACCTGCCCCCTGATGAGGAGCCCCATCGGCCCGATGACACTCCCGCCTTCGAAGACGCCCCCACCGGAGAGAACGATCGTCCCCGTGGGTTTCAGGGCGCGGCGGAACCCGGCCAGCGAGTGGTTCCCCACCAGGTCGAGGACGACGTCGTACCGCTGTCCGTTCCGGGTGAAGTCCTCCTGGGCGTAGTCGATGACGTGATCCGCGCCCAGTGACCGAACCAGTTCGCCGTTTCTCGCACTGCACACGCCCGTCACTTCCGCGCCGAACGCCCTGGCGATCTGCACCGCGAAGGTGCCCACACCGCCTGACGCACCATTGATCAGTACCTCCTGCCCCGGCTGCACCTGTGCCAGGTCCCGCAGGCCCATCAGCGCGGTGTTCCCCGCCAGCGGCAACGCGGCCGCCTGCTCGAACGACAGCGCGGCCGGCTTCGGCTCCACCACGTCGTCCGAGGCACACACGAACTCGGCGAACGCGCCCTCGGTCTCGCCGAACACCTCGTCGCCGGGACGGAACCGCTTCACGGCTCTGCCCACCGCCTCCACCCGGCCCGCGAAGTCCGTGCCCCTGATCTTCGTCTTCGGACCGCTCACCCCGAGCGCCAGGCGCGCCAGGTACGGGTCGCCCCGCATGAGGTGCCAGTCGCGGGCGTTGACCGAGGCCGCGTGGACGCGGACCAGTACCTCTTCGTCGGCGACAGCCGGCGTGTCGACATCTCTGAGCTCCAAGACGTCGGGTGAGCCGTACCGGTCCTGGGCGATCGCCTTCATCGGGCCTCCGTGACGCACGAGTTCGGTGCGGAATGGAACGGCTGACCGGATGTTCAGCACCACTCACGATGGTAGGCAAGCGACGGCGGCGTGGGTATCGGGGCGAATCCCTAGGTGACGCGCGGAGGCGGTTCCCGGGCGTACGGGTCAGCCGCCCTGGCCGGCGCTTCCGATCGGGCCGACCTTCACCGGGGTGCCGGCGCCGTCCGTGACGGGCAGCGTGGGGCCGCCCGGCCAGGCGAGGGTGACCGTCTTCGTCTCGTTCGGCGGGGTCACCAGCAGGCCGGTGATGCGGACGCCGGAGCCGCCCGACTCGTTGAGCGGGTAGGTGATGCCGAAGGCTGTCGACTGCCCGCTCTTGAGGACGGTCTTGTCGGCCGGCGCCCCGGTGCGCTTCGCGGAGACCGATCCCGAACCGGTCTTCAGGTCGACGCCCGCGTACCCCGAGATCGTGCAGTCCCGGCCGCCGCCGTTCTTCAGCTGCACCACGACGGTGCCGTCGGGGTCGCCGTCGATGGTGTCGTCCTTCGCGGTGATCTCCAGCTCGTCGGTGTGACACCGGTCGACCTTGCCGCTCGCGTCGGAGCCGGTCCCGGCACTCGAGCCCTTCCCGGCCGACCCCTTCCCGGTTCCCGCCCCGCCGCTCTGATCCGAACCGCCCGAGCTCGAACCGCCGCTCTGATCCGCACCGTTCGAGCTCGCACCGCCACCCGGGGCGGACTCGTGGGACGTGGCGGACGGTGCGCTCTGTCCCGTACCGTCGTCCCCGTTCTGGCAGGCCGTGAGCGAGAGACCTGCGGCGACAGCCAGGGCGGCGAAGGTGAGCCTGTGAACGCGCATCGTTTCATCCTCGGTATCGGTCGGTGGTGCCGGCCGCTCGGTGCGAGCGAGCGTTTCCGAACCCCAAGACCGGCCCGGCCCGGCACGCGTTCCGCCCGGCCACCGGGTAATACACGCCTGTTACACGCGAGGCACCGAACACCGTCGATTACTCCGGCTCCGACACGACCGGGGGCAGCGGTTCCCGGGCCGTGTGCCAGGCCGCGGGAAGAGCGGCGACTCCCGTGCGAGCGGCGATGACCCCGCCCGCGATGGCGCAGGTGGTGTCGATGTCACCGCGCCCGGCGACCGTGAACCACAGGCCCTCGTGCAGGTCGTCGAGGTGCCCCGCCGCGCACCACAGCGCGAAGGGCACGGTGTCGGGCCCGGACATCCTGTAGCCGGAGCCCAGGACCTCCGCGGCGTGCCGCACCGAGGTGCGCTCCGGCATCCGGGCCGCGATCCGCACCCCCGACCGGACGTCGCTGTCGGGGAGTCGTTCGGCGACGGCCTGGAGGAAGTCCGGCCGTGCCGGAGCGCTTACGCCCCGGCTGCGCGTTGCCAGCGCCGTGGCGAGGGCGACCGCCACCGCCCCGGTCACCGCCTCCGGGTGGTGGTGCGAGACCGCGCCCTGGCGGGCGGCCTCCTCGGCGACCGCGTCGAGGTCGGCGGCGTGCCAGGCGCCGAGCGGGGCGGCACGCATGGCCGCGCCGTTGCCCCAGGAACCCAGGCCGCCGAACTGTCCGGCGACCACCTCCCGCCAGGGTTCGCCCGCGCCGATCCGACGGAGCACGTCATGCATCGAGGCTCCGTAACCGCGGTGCGTGTCCTCGGTGTAGGCGGCCGCGAAGCGCAGAGCGAGGCGGTCCTGGTCGATGGTGCCGCCGCCCTCGGCGAGTTCGCGGACGAGGACGAGGGCCTGGGCCGTGTCGTCGCTCCACTGCCACAGCGGCTCCGGGGGCAGCGTCCGCGCCTCGAGGACCGCGGGACCGTTCCGGCGCAGGATGCCGAACCAACGGTCACCAAAGGCGTCACCGAAGGCAAGCCCGTTCAGCGAGTCCAGAGCGGCGGCAGGCACGTTGATCATCGGAGCAGTATCACAGCGCGACGGCACTCCGGCACTCCGTTATCGGCGCGGGCGTGCTTCTGCGCTCACCGAACCCAACGATTACCGCGGCGCAGTGCCGCCTTCTCGACGGGAGTCCGTCGTGGCGGAACGCGCTGTCGCCGTGACCTGCCGAGACCGCCCCGCCCCCGCGGCTCCCAACAGCAGATCGTCTTCCGCCCGTTGCAGTGAGGGGAACGTCCCTGGGGCCGGAGAGTCCCCGCACGCAGCCGATCCGCCCACGAGGGCATCCCGTCAGTGGTGACCGGTGTCGATGACGCAGAAGCGGTTGCCGTCGGGATCGGCGAGCACGACGAAGTCGGCGTCGTCCGGATAGAGATCCCAGTCGACGCGCCGCGCGCCCAGAGACACCAGGCGCTCGACCTCCGCAGCCTGGTCGGCAGTGTCCCCGGCGTACAGATCCAGGTGGATCCGCGGATGCTCCTGCACCGGCGTCTCGCTGAGGCCGAGTGACAGCCGCACTCCGGTTCCGTCCGCCGGCACCAGCACCACCCAGTCGTCCTCCAACTCGTCGCGGGGGACGTAGCCCAGAGCCTCCGTCCAGAACGCGGCGGCGCGCGGCACATCCGAGACACCAAGGACAACGGAACCGACTTTCAGCATGCGCTGATTCTGGCGGACAGACCGAGTGAACAAGCCCGAGCGGACAAGCCCGAGCGGACGGTGCTTTCGGGCGTTCCTACGGGTGCGTGGACGGTTGTGTGTACGGGGGTGTCGGGGCGTCGGTGTGTCGGGCGGTGGTGTACCCAGGTTCCCGCCCCGGCGGCCGCGGAGAACCGCTCTCGACGAGCAGCGGCGGATCGAGGCACGGCCGAGGAACCGGCGAGGCATCGCCGCGAGGACCTGTGTCACCGTGCGTCACGCAGGTGCAGAAGGTACGCCGCGGTCAGGGCGACGGCACGGTCCGAGTCGTTCGACAGCTCCACGAGGGCGTCGTACGTCCTCGTCCCCGGGATGCCCGCCAGTGCCTGGGTCAGCCGTCCACGCGCGGGCGCTTCCGTGGTGGGGCGGGCGAGACGGTCGAGGAGCCTGTTCGTGAGCCCGTCCGCCGTCGCGGTGTCGCTCGCCAGCACGCTCAGCGCGTCCGCCGCGTCGGTGTCGTTGCGTCCCTCCACGATCATGTCGACGAGTGTCGGGACCGCATCGGTCACGCCCCGTGCCCCGAGCGCCAGAGCCGCATGCCCGCGGACCACGGCGTCGGGGTGTGCGAGGGCGGTCCGCAGACGCGCGGTGGCCTCGTCGCCGGGCATCTCGGCGAGTGACCGGACGGCACGTTCCCGTACCGCGGCCGACGGCGAGGTCAGGCCCTCCGCGAGCAGCGCCGGTCCGCGGTCGCCGGAGCGCGCCAGTGCCCATCGAAGGGCCCCGGCGACGTTCGGCTCCGTCTCGCTCAGCACTGCCTCGACCAAGGCCTCCACAGGCACCGGAACCTCGCCGGCCGAGGACAGGGCGGCGCGCTGCCGTGCGTCGGCGCTCTTCGAGGCCAACGCCTGGAGGAGCGCGACAACTTGGAGGACGTCTTCCCAGTCGGCGGGTTCCGCGGCGTGGATCCTGCGCAGTCGCGTGAGCAACTCGGTCTCGGCCGTGATGCGTTCGCGCGTCTGGCGGACAAGGCCCTCGACGAGCGACGAGGGTGTGAAGCCGGGATCGTCGAGAGCGCGCCCGATCTCACGCAGCGACAGACCCAGTGACCGCAGGCTCTCGATATGGAAGATCCGCCTGATGTCGTCCCCGGAGTACTCCCGGTAGCCGGAGCCGGTACGCCCCGAGGGACGCACCAGGTCGAGCGACTCGTAATGCCGCAGCATGCGGGCACTGACACCGGACCGCCGCGCCACCTCACCGATCAACACGCCCTATCGTCCCTCCTGACCAGGCCCGTCGAGAACCGCGACGCGCTTCGCCTCCTCGATCGCCCCCTCGAATCCGGCGTCGGGATCGCGCAGCAGTCGCTGGGTGGCGAGCGCGTGCGTACGTACGCGCGGGGCGGGCGCCGTCGTCGCGGCGAGCAGGACCGGCACGATCACGTCTCCCAGCGCGGTCAGCGCCTGGCTGAGACTGAGTTGCGTCTCCCGCTCGCCGCGCCCGAGCTGAGTCGCCAACTCCGCGGCCAGGGACGCCTCCTCGCCCGCGGGCACGAGCACGACCGCGGCGCGCCAGGCGCTCCGCGCGACCTCGTCGTCGGCGTCGGACAGCAGGCTCGGCGTGATCGCCGGCCACGCCCGTCGGTCCCCGATCTTGGACAGCGTGTGCAGCGCCTGGCTCCGTGCCTGCGCGTGGTCCGAGCGGACTTCGCGGAGCAGCGCGGGCAGTGTCATGGACACCGGGTGGCGGGTGAGCGCCCAGGTCAGCATGTCGCGGACGAAGAACTCCGGCTCGACCGCGGATCGCCGGACGAGGTCGGCGACGAAGCGTGGGTCGGGCGTCGTGCCGGCTGCCAGAGCGGCCCGCAGCCGCACGGATGAGCTGTCGTCCTCCAGCCCCCGGAGCTCGCGTACCGCATCCGCATCCGCGTCCCGTTTCGTGATCGTCATCGAGATCACCTCCTTGGCACGCAGTGAAAGCCTTGCCACCGTGTCAAGGTCAACCGGGACCGGCGCGCGGGGGCCGCGCACCGCCTGCATGAGCGGACCGGTCCGGACCGCGCGGTCTCCGGCTCGTGTCCCGGCCGTACCGAGAGCGAAGGACCCCTCGGGGTTCACGACCCGGACGGGCACCTCGGTCGGCGGCGGCGACGCCGGGGCGGGTGAGACCCGTGGGGTCAGGCGGCTGCGGGCCACCGGTGCGGCTCCCGGCCCAACAGGCGCAGCGTCTCGTCGAGGGGTCCCGACCCGCCGGGCAGGTCCAGTGCCGGGGCGAAGGCGTTTCCGGGGCCGCGGAGGGCCGGATCGGCCGGTACCCGTCGGGCTGTGGCGAGTGCCGCGCCGAGGACGTCGTCGGAGAGTTCCAGTCCCACTCCCAGGGCTGCGGCGACGTCCCAGGCGTGAACCACGTAGTCGATGAAGTGGAAGCGGACGGCCTGCCGTCCGGGAAAGCTCCCGCCCAGCTCCGGGAGTGCGAACTCCCTTTCTGTCGCGCCGGGTTCGGCGAAGGCCGCGAGTACGGCCGTCGCGGCCACCCGGTGGACGAGGGCCGGATCGTCCATGCCCGGCGGCTCCTGCCAATGGACCGCATCCAGGCCCGCGCCGCGTGCCGCCGCCGCGAATCCGAGGTGCTGCGCGGTCATGTGCGCCACGAGCCGTCGAAGGTTCCAGCCCGCGCAGGGAGTGTCCCGGTCCCAGTCCGCGTTCTCCGCCAGTTCCACCACCCGCAGGGCCTCGTCCACGGCGATCCGGTCGAGCTCCACGATGTCCGCTCCGGTGACAGTCATGAACCGACCGTAAAACTGTGCGACCGATCGTTCAATTTGTTTTCCGGTCAAAGGAGTTCCCCGGGCGCAGAGGGACGACCCGTGGGATCAGCTCCCTCAGGGCGCGGGCGTCCCTTCCACCGAGGCGTTCCGCAACCGGTTCGCGATGCCCAACCGGGCACGCCGATAGGCGGTTTCCTCGGCGTGCAGTACGGAGACGGCGTTGGCGGCTTCCATCAATGCGACGATTTCGAAGGCGAGTTGAGGAACGTCGGTGTCCGATCGCAGTTCGCCGCCCGTACGGGCCTCATCGATCGTGCGCTCCATCAGCGCCGTCCAGGCCCGGTGCGCCGACACCACCGCGTCATGGACCGGCCCCGACCGGGCGTCGAACTCGGCGATGACCCCGTAGAAGAAGCAGCCGCCCGGGAAGACTCGCCCGCGCGAGTACTCGAGCCACAACTCGCACAGCCGCCCCACCCGTCCGACGCCCGCGGGGACCTGTTCCGAGGGCCGGACCACCCGCTCGCCGAAGATCCGCCCGGCTTCGCGCACGGTCGCGAGCTGAAGCTCCTGCTTGGACCCGAAGAGTGCGAACACCCCGCTCTTGCTGAGGCCCAGCTCGGTCGCGAGCCGTCCCGCGGACAGTGCCTCAAGCCCCTCGACCGAGGCGATGTCGACCGTTCGGTGAAGCACCAACTGCCGTGTGCGGTTGCCCCGTTCGAGCCGTCCGTCGAGCCGGGTCATCCACGCCCTCCCTGTCCTGGCGCCGAGTGCCCGGCGACCACGGTGCAGGCGCCCGGCATGATCCGTGCGGGCGCCGCGCCTGCGAAGGGTTCCCCCGCCACACCTGTGTGATCATGCCCGTATGACAGCCGGTCGCATCATCTTCCTCAACGGTACGTCCAGTTCAGGAAAGTCGAGTGTCGCCCGCGAGCTGCTCGACGTTCTCGACGACGGTGTCTTCTTCCACTTGGCGGTGGACGGCTTCAACGCGATGCGCACCAAACGAGCACTCGGAGCGGAGGAACTCGAAAGCGCCCTGCGGCGGACCAGGATGGGCTTCCACCGCTCGATCGCGGCGATGGCCGAGGTCGGCAACGACATCGTCGTGGACCATGTGCTCAGCGAGCCGTGGCGGTTGCTCGACTGCCTGTCGGTTCTTCGCGCCGAGGACGTGCTGTTCGTAGGCGTCCACTGCCCTTTGGAGGAACTCCTGCGCCGGGAACAGGCGCGCGGAGACCGCCCGTCGGGCCTGGCCGCGCACCAGTACGACCTCGTCCACCGTCACGGCGACTACGACCTGGAGTGCGACACCAGCACGTCGAGCCCGCGCGAATGCGCTGAAAGGATCAAGGAGTTCCTTCCGCTTCGTCCCAGCCCCACTGCCTTCGCCCGACTGCGTGATCGCTACTTGTCGTCGAGCGATGAACCGGACACGACCGCCGGCCAGGTGTGACCGCTTCCGAGGCGGCCAGGACACCCCGTGACCGGAGCGAGGCGTGAACGTGATCTGGACTCGGCAGTGTGGTGATCATGCAGACGTTACGGCGGGACGGTCGCGCACGCGGAGAGTCGAGCCGGGAAGTCAGCCACCTCATCCGTGGGCGCAGGGCCGCTGTCGTCCTCCTGCTCATGCTGGCTGCCATGACCGCTTGCCTCTCAGGGTGTTCCTCAGGCGGGGGAGCCGACGTGACACTCGTGGCTCCCCCGGTCTTCTACGTCTCACGGGATCATCAGCGCGGCGCATCCGACCTGCAGGTCCAGGAAAGAACCGGCGGAGCGACGGTCGGACTGAGGATCACCTTCGACGCCGGAGATCTGAAGGACGTCGTCACCGTCAAACGGGCGCTGGACGTATGCGTCGTCCACCTGCCCGTCTTCCACTGCGACACCCAGGTGGGTCCGACAGGCGGAGTAGGCATCCAGGCCTTCCACCTGAGCCCCGCGAAAGGCGCGAAAGCCGGCGACTCCGGGGTGCTGCGCTACCGCGTGACCGCGCCCGGCCTGACTCCCGTCACCGGTCACTCCCTCATCGTGGTCGGCAGACCGGAGCTCCGGGTCGCGCTGCACCCCGATCCGGGCCCCGTGGAACCCGGCGAGAGCCTCGCGGTCCGTCTGACCGTACGCAATGCCGGTGATGTGCCCGCCCGCGGAGTGGCGCTGCGCATGGAAGGGCAGGACGGCATCACGCTCGGCGACCGGCACCGCAACTGCCGCTATCGAGACGACACTTCGGCGTGGTGTCGGCTCCTCGCCGACGACGTGACCATCGCGCCCGGCCGGTCGTACAGCCTGGACGCCCCCGAACACCTGCGAACCGCGCGGGACGCCACCTATCCGACCGTCAATTTCACTGCTGATGCCGTCGGTACCGACTACGTGCCCCCGGCCGAGGTCGCGTCGGGGTACCGGCCGGGCAGCGGGCCTCCACTGCGTTTCGCCCCCGCATCCGGGACCGACCCCGTTGCGACAGGCACAGCCGACGACGGCCGCGAGGCGCTTCACGTGAGCGTGCGCAACCGGAGCGGGCTCGCAGCGATCGGCGACACGGCCCGCGGCCCCGTCGGCAGCCTCGCCACGGTGCGGATCGGCGTGCGGAACAACGGCCCCGGTGCGCTGCCGGCCACGGCGAAAGTCGTCTTCACGGTGCCGGAGGGCACCACCGTCATGGCGTCGCCGTACAGCTTCGAGAGCGACGAGGAGGTGAAGGACCAGGACTGCCGGGCCGTCGCCGCCGATGACGCACCACTGGCCGAAGCATTCGTGAGGCAGCCGAGTGCCCGACGGTACGTGTGCACGGCTCGCGTCGGGTCGGTGGGGGACACGACGACCTTCCCCTTCACCCTCCGCATCGACAAGGACGGTGCCGACCGCGACGGCTACGTCACGGTCTCGGACGGCGATCCGGGCCGTCCCAGCCGCGACACCGAGCCGGCTGACGACACGGCGGACGTCGCCGTGTCGGTATGGCCGGGCCCGGCCTGGGCCACCCCCGGCTTCTACCTCGGCACCGCTGCCGTCGTCCCGCCGCTCGGCCTCGCCGTGGCCCTGTACCTGCGGCGCCGAAAGTCCTCCAGGAAGCCGATCACGCAGTGATCATTTGGGGACAGGCGGCTTCCCGTCCCCGCATAGAGTTCGGACATGCCCGTTTCGCTGCACCTGCAAGAGATCACCCCTGACAACCTCGAGACCGCCATCGGCCTGAAGGTCCGCCCCGACCAGGAACACGCGGTGGCACCCGTGGTGAAGTCGCTCGCCGAGGCGTACGTCCACCCCGGCATCGCCTGGCCCCGGCTCATCTGCGACGGCGACGAGGTCGTCGGGTTCCTCATGGCCTTCTTCGACATCGACTGGACCGGCGACGGTACCGACCTCCGCTCCGGACTCTGGCGCCTCAACATCGCGGCCGGAAGGCAGGGCAGGGGCTACGGACGCTTCGCCGTGCAGTCCGTGGCCGCCGAGATCCGGCGCCGGGGAGGCACTCACCTGACCACCACCTGGCACCCCGGCGAGGACGGCCCCGGACAGTTCTATCTGACGCTCGGATTCCGGCCCACGGGGGAGACCAGCGGCGACCAGACGGTGGGAGCCCTGGAACTGGACGCGGAATAGCCGGCGGGTGTCCCGCGTTCCGACGATCATGACGACGAATGGGCCGCGGCCCGAGGTAGTGCGATACACCGCCTTTTCCGACACCCCGGACGGCGGGAATCCCGCCGGTGTCGTTCTGGACGCCACCGCCCTCGACGACAGCGACATGCTGGCCGTCGCCGCCGAACTCGGATACTCGGAGTCCGCGTTCCTGACCCCGCCTCCGGAGGGACTCGAAGGCCAGGAGGGACGCACCTACAGCGTCCGCTACTTCAGCCCGAAGGCGGAGGTACCGTTCTGCGGGCATGCCACCGTCGCGGCGGCCGTGGCGCTGGCCGAGCGAATCGGGCCCGGGAAGCTGGTGTTCTCGACGCGCGCCGGCGTCGTGCCGGTTGAGGTGACCCAGGAGAGCGGGACGATCCGGGTCACGCTCACCAGCGTGGAGCCGCACATCGAGGAGATCGCCGACGCCGACCTCACGGAGGCGCTCGCCGCGCTGGACTGGCCGGCCGCCGACCTCGACCCGGCTTTCCCGCCCCGCATCGCGTTCGCCGGTGCCCGCCACCTCGTACTCGCGGCGGCGACGCGCGCTCGCCTCGCCGATCTCGCGTACGACTTCGCGCGCCTCGAAGCCCTCATGCACCGCCTGGACCTGACGACCGTCCAGCTGGTCTGGCGAGAGACGGCCACCGTCTTCCACGTCCGCGATCCCTTCCCCGTCGGCGGTGTCGTCGAGGACCCCGCGACCGGCGCCGCGGCCGCCGCGTTCGGTGCGTACGTCCGTGAGTTCGGCCTCGTCCCCGAGGACGCCGTGCTCACCCTGCACCAGGGCGAGGACCTGGGCCGCCCCGGCCGGCTCACCGTGACGCTGCGCGCGGGCGACCCCCGCGTCCGCGTCGGCGGCGCGGGAATGCGCATCCGCTAGGAGCCGGGACCCGTCCGATCACACAGCCACGCCCGTAGCCGCCCGTCAGCCGGACACGTCCCGGTCGGCGGGTGCGGGAACCCCGGTGTCAGTGCCCGCCGCTACCGTTCGGTCGTACGTGATCTTCAGGGAGGGTGGCTCGATGGGCGCCAGTGGGTGGGACTACGTCACCAGGTACGACGGGGACGTCGAGGCGGCTCTGGAGGCCTTGCGGGTCAGGGTGTTTCAGGAGGAGTACGGCGACGGATCGAGCTACCGAAGCATCGAGGACCTGTATGAGGACGAGGAGTTCATGGGGACGGAGGGCACCCACACGATCCTCGACATCGACAGGGTCGTCGCCACGGATGCCCCGCCGGTCCCGTCCCGTCCCTCTGACTACGGCACACTCCGCCCCCTGGCGGCGAGCCGGGTGGCTCACCACTTCGCTACCGACCGTCCCACGGTCGAGGAGTACGAGAGACTCGTCGCCGCTGCCGCCGAGACCACGAGCCACGAGGAGCATGCGCGGAGTCTGCTGGGCGAGCGTCGGATGAGGTGGACCGGCTATTACGTCGTCCTCTACTCCGATGAAAGGCCCACTCATCTGGGCATCTTCGGCTCCTCGGGTGACTAGGACCCACCGTGTCGGTCACCTGACGGCATCGTGTTCGGATCGTCGTGTGCTCCGTCACCATGGTTGTGCGGGGCGTGGAGGTGCGGCCGGGACGGACCCGGCTGCCTGAGGTGGCAGCCGGGTCCATGGCCGCGCGGGGCCGTGCCCGGACCGGGCGCAGCCGGTGACGCGGCCGTGCGTGACGCGGAGGCGGGGCGCCGGGGCCTCAGCGGGCGAGAGCGGCTTCGCTCGACGCCTGGGCGCGGGGGTCGGACGGCAGAGCGCGAAGGATCTCCTCGACGCTCTGCTTGGCATCACCGAAGAGCATGCCGCTGTTCTCGCGGAAGAACAGCGGGTTCTGCACGCCCGCGTAGCCGGACGCCATGGAGCGCTTGAAGACGACGACCTGCTCCGCCTCCCACACCCGCAGGACCGGCATGCCCGCGATCGGGCTGGTGGGGTCCTCCTCCGCGGCCGGGTTGACGGTGTCGTTGGCGCCGATGACCAGGACGACGGAAGTGTCGGCGAGGTCGTCGTTGATCTCGTCCATCTCCAGGACGATGTCGTACGGCACCTTGGCCTCGGCCAGCAGCACGTTCATGTGCCCGGGCAGACGGCCGGCCACGGGGTGGACGCCGAAGCGGACCTCCACGCCGCGCTCGCGCAGCTGACGCGTGAGCTCGGCGACCGGGTGCTGCGCCTGGGCCACGGCCATCCCGTAGCCGGGGGTGATGACGACGGACCGGGCCTGGGTCAGAAGCTCGGCCACCTCCCGGGCCTGGATCTCGCGGTGCTCGCCCTGCTCCTCGTCCCCACCGGTGGGAGCCTCGATGCCGAAGCCGCCCGCGATGACCGAGATGAAGGACCGGTTCATCGCCTTGCACATGATGTACGACAGGTAGGCGCCCGAGGATCCGACCAGCGCGCCCGTGACGATCAGCAGGTTGTTGTCGAGCAGGAATCCCGCCGCCGCGGCGGCCCAGCCGGAGTAGCTGTTGAGCATCGAGACGACGACGGGCATGTCGCCGCCGCCGATCGAGGCCACGAGATGCCAGCCGAGGACGAGCGCGAGCACGGTCACGGCGATCATCAGACCGAGGCTGGGGCTGATCGTGAACCAGACCGTCAGCGCCACGAACGCCACCAGCGCCGCGACGTTGAGCGCGTTCTTGCCCGGCAGGACCAGCGGACGGGACTTGGCGCGCCCCGACAGCTTGAGGAAGGCGACGATCGAGCCGGTGAAGGTGACCGCGCCGATGAAGATGCCGATGAACACCTCGGCGTGGTGGATCTCCAGCAGATCGGCCGTGACGTGCCTCTGCGCGGCGCCGTGCGCCTCGACCTCCAGGTAGCTGTTCCACCCGACCAGCACCGCGGCGAGGCCGACGAAGCTGTGCAGCACGGCGATGAGTTCGGGCATCTCGGTCATCTCGACCTGCCGCGCCCGCCAGACGCCGATCGCCGCGCCGAGCACCATCGCGACGACGATCAGCGTGACCGCGCCCGCGTTGATGCTCTGTGCCGCGAGCACGACGGTGGCGACCAGGGCGAGGGCCATGCCGGCGATGCCGTACACGACGCCGGCACGGGAGGTGCGGTGCTGGGACAGTCCCGCCAGGCTGAGGATGAACAGCAGGGCGGCGACCAGGTCCGCAGCGTGGGACGCTGTAGTGGTAGTCATGGCGGCTCAGCCCTTCGAGAACATGGACAGCATGCGGCGGGTGACGGCGAAGCCGCCGAAGATGTTGACGCTCGTCAGCAGGATCGCCACGAACGAGAGCGTCGTGACGACCGCGCTCTCGTGCCCGATCTGGAGCAGCGCTCCGATCACCACGATCCCGGAGATCGCGTTGGTGACGGACATCAGCGGTGTGTGCAACGCGTGGTGCACCTTGCCGATCACGTAGTAGCCGATCACCACCGCCAGCGTGAAGACCGTGAAGTTCGCGGCGAGTTGGGCGGGGGCGAAGGCGACGAGGGCGAACATCGCCAGCAGGCCGGCGCCGAACAGGGCGAACCGGGCCGCCGGGGTGAGTCGCGGTTCCTTCGGCTGTGCGGCAGCCGCCGCGGGGGCGGGCCGGGGGGCGGCGGGGGCCGAGACGGCCACGGGCGGCGGAGGCCAGGTGACCTCACCCTCGCGCACCACGGTCACCGCCCGCTGGACCACGTCGTCGAAGTCGATGACCAGCCGGCCGTCCTTGCCGGGCGTCAGCAGTTTGATCAGGTTCACCAGGTTGGTGCCGAACAACTGCGAGGCCTGGGTGGGCAGCCGGGACGCCAGATCGGTGTAGCCGATGATGGTCACGTCGTTGTCGGTGACCACGATGCGGCCGGCGACGGTTCCCGCCACGTTGCCGCCCTGGGAGGCGGCCATGTCGACGATGACGCTGCCGGGCTTCATCGCCGCCACGTCCTCCGCCGTGAGCAGGCGCGGGGCGGGGCGGCCCGGGATCAGCGCGGTCGTGATGACGATGTCCACGTCCTTCGCCTGCCCGTGGTACAGCTCGGCCGCGGCGCGGTCGTAGTCGGCGGAGGTAGCCTTGGCGTAGCCGTCGGTGCTCGCCTCCTGCGCGACGTTCACCGCGAGGTACTCGCCGCCCAACGACTTCACCTGGTCGGCCACTTCCGGCCGTGGATCGGTCGCCCGGACGATCGCGCCGAGACTGGAGGCGGCGCCGATGGCGGCCAGACCGGCCACACCGGCACCGGCCACCAGCACCTTCGCCGGCGGGACCTTGCCCGCGGCCGTCACCTGGCCGGTGAAGAAGCGCCCGAACACGTGCGCCGCCTCGATCACGGCCCGGTAGCCGGCGATGTTGGCCATGGAACTGAGTACGTCCATGGACTGCGCCCGCGAGATCCGCGGTACCGCGTCCAGGGCCAGCACGGTGATGGGACGGCTCGCGAGTTCCGCGAGCAGGTCCGCCCGCTGGGCCGGACTGATCAGGCCGATCAGGGTCGAGCCGTCGGGCACGCGCGCGATCTCGCCCGTCGAAGGGGAGTTGACCTTGAGCACGACGTCCGTCTGCCAGGCGTCGCCGATCCGTGCGCCCGCGTCACCGTAGGCGTCGTCCGTGAAGCCCGACGCCGTGCCGGCGTCCGACTCGACGACGACCTCGTAGCCCAGTCCCACCAACTGGCGCACTGTGGCGGGCGTCGCCGCGACACGGGTCTCCCCGGAAGTGGACTCGGCCACAACTCCGATGCGCTGGGGCGGGTGGTGGGCCGATTCTTCTGCGGGCATGGTGATGTCTCCCTCAGGGGGCGCAGATGTGCTGGCACGAATGTGTGATCAGGGGGAGTCCACGCCCCTTGGACGCAGGAACTTACATGGTGGAGCAGGCTGTTCGGCACAGCGCGCAGCCGTGACTTGTTTCACGCGAGGTCTGTTGCCGACAACACGCGGAGGGCGTCGTGGTACGGCGTTCCGGACATGTTCCCCACCGTTTCGACGGGTCAGGAGTGGGCATGGTCCCTCTCCTGATCCGCTCCGGCTGCCCCGGCGCCGACGGCGGAACTCCCGGCACGCGGGCCGGCCGCGGTCGGGCTCCACCGCACACGGTGTCGCTCAGGCGCCGGTCAGGTGCCGGTCAGGTGCCGGTCATGTCAGGACTCCTGAGCCCGCTCCGGCGTCGCGTGTGCGTGAGGGGCGAGGACGGGGGCCGCGGGCAGGCTCAGTTCGAACAGCGCGCCTCCGGACGGTGCCTCGCCCGCGGTGAGTGTGCCCCCGTGGCGGCGCGCCACGTCGCGGGCGATGGCCAGGCCCAGCCCGGCGCCGCCTTCGTCGCGGGCGCGCGCGTCGTCCAGCCGTACGAACCGCTCGAAGATCCGCTCACGTTCGGCGGCCGGCACACCGCTGCCGTCGTCCGCGACGGTGAGTACGATCCGGTCGCCCCGTCTCTCCACCCGCACGACGACCCCGTCCTGCGCGTGCCGCTGGGCGTTGTCCAGGAGGTTGCCGATCACGCGGGCCAACTGACCACGCGAGCCCGTCACGTGGAGTTCCTCGCCGGTATGGAGGGACACCGGCGTGCGGTCGGACGGGCGGTGCCCCGCCTCCTCGCGGACCAGCTCACCGAGGTCGACCGGTGCCTGCCCCGGCCGCTCCCCGGCGTCGAGCCGGGCGAGCAGCAGCAGATCGGCCGCGAGGTGCTGCAACCGCTCGGTGTCCTTGACCGCGCCGGGCACGTCCAGCAACTGTGGGTAAGCGGAGCCGACTTCGAGCTGGGTGCGCAGAGAGGCGATGGGGCTGCGCAGTTCGTGGGAGGCGTCGGCGACGAAGCGGCGCTGCCGGTCGACGGCGGCCTCCAGCGCGGTGAGCGTCTCGTTGGTGGTGCGGGCCAGCCGGGCCACCTCGTCGTGCGAGGGGGGTTCCGGTACGCGTCGGGACAGGTCCTCGGAGGCGGTGATCGCCGCCATCTCCCGCCGGATGCCCTCCACGGGCGCAAGGGCACGCCGTGTCACCAGCCAGGTCACGCCGCCGATGACGAGCAGGATCAGCGGCAGTCCCGCCAGCATCGCCACCGCGGCGCTGCGGACGGCGCTCTCGCGGGCCGACAGCGAGGCGCCCGCGTGGACCAGCACCGTGCGGCCGCCGAGATCCGTGGCCTTGATGGTGGCGAACCGGTACGGGGCACGGCGCCCGTCGACCACCGCGTGCCCGGAGCCCTCCTGGACGGTGTCACCGATGGTGCCGATGGCCGGGTCGTTGGCCTGGGGCGTCGGGCTGCCGACGGCACCGTGGTCGTCCGATCCGTGGCTGCCCGATCCGCTGTCGTCGGAGCCGTGGCCGGCCGATCCGCTGTCGTCCGCGCCGTCGTCGCCGCCGCGGTCCCTGTCCCGGCCGCGGCCGCCGCCGTGGTCGTCGGCCGCTTCGGTGCCGAGCTGGGTGGCGGGGGCCGGGGCGGGTGTCGGGGTCGCGGACGGGGACGAGGACGGGGAGGGAGTGGCGGGGGAGGCGGCGGCCCGCGGCACGCGAACGGCCGTGACGCCGGTGCCGCTGATGCTCTCCAGTCCGTCGCCGACGGCCAGCAGATGACCGTTCTCGTCCGTCACCTGAACCGGGATTCCCTCCCGCACACCCTCCGGCAGCGGCAGCCGGGCGTCACCCCCGCGCCAGGTGGCGACCCCGAGGGCGATCCTGCGGGCCGTGTCGTTGGCCTCGCCCTGTGCCTGCTCGGTGAGGTTCATGCGCAGGGACATCAGCACCGCGATCCCGGCGGCCACCAGCGCGACCGCCACCACGGCCGTGGCCCACAGGACCATCGTGGCCTTCACGGAACCGAACAGCCGCCGCTTCACGAGCCCGCCATCCGGTAGCCGGCGCCGCGTACGGTCTGGATCGCGTCGGTGCCGAGTTTGCGGCGCAGCGTGCTGACGTACACCTCGACGATGTTCGGGTCGCCGTCGTAGGCGAAGTCCCAGACGTGCTCCAGGATCTCGGGCTTGCCGACCACCTGCCCGGCCCGTGTCGCGAGTTGTTCCAGCACGGCGAACTCCTTCGCGGTGAGCGTCACTTCCGTCTCGCCCCGGCACACACGGCGGGTGACGGTGTCGACGACGAGCCCCCCGACCCGCAGGACGGGCGAGGCGCCGGCCGTGCCGCTGCGGCGCAGCAGCGCCTTCACCCGCGCCACCAGCACGACGTACGAGAACGGTTTCGTGAGGTAGTCGTCGGCGCCCGTGTCCAGGCCCTCGGCCTCGTCGTACTCGCCGTCCTTGGCCGTGAGCATCAGGATCGGCATGTTGTGGCCCGCCGCGCGCAGGGCCGCGCAGACGCGATAGCCGTTGAGGCCCGGCAGCATGATGTCGAGCAGCACCAGGTCGTGAACGCCTTCCGAGGCCAGGTGGAGTCCCTCGGTCCCGTCATGGACGACGTCCACGGCGAAGCCCTCGGCCCGCAGGCCCTTGGCCAACGAGACGGCGAGCCGCTTCTCGTCCTCCACGATCAACAGGCGCATGTGCCCAGCCTCCCAAACAGAACCTGAAGGGATCTTCAGGTGGCTTCAGGTGCCCTTCAGCTTTCCCCAGGCACATTGGCGACATCCAACAGGCATGACACAGATACGACACAGGCCGGGCAGTCCTCCGGCCGGGGAGGTTCGACATGAAGCGCACCGCTTCCATCGCCACCGTCTTCGTGGCCGCCGTGCTCATCGGCGGCGGTGGGTACTCGGCGCTCGCGACGGGAGGCACCGACCGGCACGGTGGCGGTCCCGAGGACCGGCCGTCCGCCACGGCGTCGCCCGCACCGTCCCCGTCGTCGGCCTCCCTGACGGCCGCCCAGGCGGCTGCCGCCGCGCGGAAGGCGTACCCGGGTACGGTCGTCGGGGTCGAACTCGACGGTGACCAGCCGGACTACTGGGAGGTGCACATCGTCGGCGCCGACCACGTCCGCCGCGAAGTGCGCGTCGACAGCCGCACGGGCGCCGTCACCCTGGACCGGCGCGGCGGCGGCGACGGCCCGGGTGACGACCACGGCGTGCACACCGGCGGAGACGACCGCGGTCGTGGAACCCGCGGACAGGACGACGCTCCTGGTGACGACCACGGTGGCGCCACGGGCGGCGACGACCACCTGAACGTGGGGGACGACCACGGCGGGGACCGTCACGCCGGTGACGACGGTGGACGTGGCCGGCACCGTGGCGGCCACGGCGGCGACGACCACTGACGGAAGGCCGGGCAGCCCCGCACGGCGCGGACCCCTCCAGATCGCGGACCCCTCCAGATTGGGGAGTGGGCGGGTGCCCAAGACAAGGCTGCCGGGGATCGGAGGAGTTGGACGGGCTGGCATCCGCTCATCGCTGCCGACGGCCCGGCGCAGCGAGAAGGCGTCCGCGTGGAGGGCGGCCGTCGTCTGCGGCGCGCCCCCAACGTCCTTGGTACGCCGCCGGTGTGGACCTCCGGATTGACGGTGGGAGTCCGGCTCCGACGCACTATTGTGTACGACATGTCCGCTCCTGAGCTGATCCGCATCGTCTCCCGTGACTCGCCCATGGCCCTGGCCCAGGTGGAGCGCGTCCGCGCCGAACTCGGCGTGCTGCATCCTGAACTCCGCACCGTGGTGATCCCGGTCAAGACCACCGGTGACAAATGGATGGGAGATCTCTCCCAGGTCGAGGGCAAGGGGGCGTTCACCAAGGAGGTCGACGCCGCGCTCGTCGCCGGGGAGGCGGACCTCGCGGTGCACTGCGTCAAGGACGTGCCCGCGGACAGGCCGCTGCCCGCCGGGACGACCTTCGCGGCGTTCCTCAAGCGTGACGACATCCGTGATGCCCTCGTCCATCCCGGCGGCCTGCTCCTCGACGAGCTCCCCGCGGGGACCCGGATCGGAACGTCCTCGGTGCGCAGGGTCGCTCAACTCGCCGCCTCCCACCCGCATCTGGAATGCGTGCCGTTTCGCGGCAACGCCAACCGCCGCCTGGACAAGCTCGCCGCGGGCGAGGTCGACGCCCTGCTGCTGGCCGCCTCCGGACTGGAGCGCATCGGCCGGCCGGACATGATCACCGAGGTCCTGTCGACCGAGACGATGTGCCCGCCGATCGGGGCCGGCGTCCTGGCTCTTCAGTGCCGTGAGGCGGATACCTCCACGATCGGCATCGTCAGCGGACTGAACGATCCCGGCACTTATCGGGAGACCACGGCGGAGCGGATGTTCCTGCACGTCCTCCAAGGCCACTGCAACAGCCCGATCGCCGGATACGCGAAGGCGTCCCGGGGCGATCTGTCACTGCGGGCCTGCGTGTTCAGCCCCGACGGAAAGACCGTCCTGAACGCCCACGAATGGGCCGGACGACTCAACCCGTCGGACCTCGGTGCGTCCGTCGCGCTGGCTCTGCTGCGACAGGGCGCCCGCGAACTGATCGACAGCATCGCCCACTGACGCCGGGGCCCGGGCGGCGAGCGAGGTCGGTTCAGGCGGCGCGGGAACGGGGCGACAACACGGCGAGACGACGGTGCGACCGCCCTTGTGGGGAGGCCGCACCGCCGAGACGCGCGGGTCAGCTGGTGAAGGTGAACCAGTTGATGTTGGTGAAGTCGGAACTGCTGCCCGAGAAGACCAGGTACACGTCGTGGACTCCGGTGGCGGAGGCGACGATGTTCGCGGGAACGGTCTGCCAGTTCTGCCAGCCGCCGTTGTTGGCGAAGTTGATCTCGGCGATCTTCGTGCCGCTGGTGCTGTCGAGCCGTACCTGGACGGCACCGCTGACGCCGGCGGCGGCGCCGGATGCCAGCCGGGCCTTGAACTGGTTCGGAGAGGCCGAACCGAAGTCGACTGAGGAGAACTTGAGCCAGTCGCCGTTCGCGATGTAGCCCACGTCGCTGCCGCCGCCGGAGTCGGAGCAGCTCTCGGTGGTGGTCCCGCTCTGCGCCGAGTAGGACTCGGCCTGGATGGTGCTGTAGGCGCTGACGTTGCCCGAGCCGCCCCCTGATCCTCCCCCCGAGCCCCCGGCGCCCAGGGTGATGCTCCACGAGGTGGGCGCCCCGTCCTGGATGTGTCCGTCGACGGGGGCCGAGCCGGTGGGGCCGACATCGTCGTAGGGGAAGGCGTAGCCGATGCTGGCGTACTTGTGGACCAGCCGCGCGTAGTGGTTGGTGACCGAGTCCGTGTAGTACTGGGAGGGCGTCACGCCGTCGGGGTTGTTGTTTCCGCCCGGGACCAGGAGCGAGCTGCGGTTGAGCGCGGCGGCGAGCCGGGCGGCGATCGCCCCGCGGGCGTCCCCGCCGGAGTTGTAGAGGGGACCGGACGCGCAGCCGAAGATGTCGACGGCGCTCGGCTTGGTGAACGGCACGCCGTTGGTGTTGAGACCGGAGAAGACGATGGCGTTGCCGGAGACGGTGCCGGTGTAGGAACCGATGCCGCCCTGGCCGTTGATGGTCAGCGGGGTGGAGGCGTAGTGGCTCCAGACCCGGTTCAGGTAGTCGTTCCAGTAGCCGCCGAAGTCCACCGGCGAGTGCGCCGGCGCCATGACGCGCAGCACCCCACCGGAGGAGTCGGTGACCACCAGCCTGTCCCAGGGGGCTCCGTCGGAGGCGTGCTGTGCCTGCAGACCGGAGGCGATGGAGGCGAGGGCCCCCGCGGGCAGCGGACTGACCGACTGGGTTCCTCCGCTGCCGGTGCTGGCCATCGAGATCGGCAGCGCGACCATGTCGACGTAGGAGATGTTGGCGTAGAGGTTCGCGCTGTTGAAGGTGAACTCGCAGAACGTCCAGTTGGTGGCCCAGTTGGAGTCGGAGCTCACCAGGGCGGGCTGCACCACCCCGGGCACGGTGCCCGGGTTGACGAAGAACTGGAGCTTCTGTCCGACCGAGAACCAGACGCGGCCGCCGATGATGTAGTCGGTCAGCGTGATGGTCCTGGCGGCCGAACCGGAGGCACCCAGCGCGATGGAGTAGTCGGCGGTGGGGGTCACCGGGGACGACGGGTTGGGCACCCGGTTCAGGGCGCCGCTCGCCGAGACGAAGACCGGCCAGCCGCTGCTGTCGGTGCCGGATATGTAGGCGTAGACGGTGTCGTGGCCGGAGTTGTTCGCCAGTTTCACGGGGAGTGAGACTCCCGCTGCTGCCGCTGTGGACGTCAACGGCGAGACCGGTGAGAACGGGCTGAGCGCAGCTGTGCCGGTGACGACAGCGGCTCCGGCCAGGAAGGAACGTCGGGAAACCACGGGGGCCCTCCCGGAGGGGGTGATTGTCCGTCAACAGGGTGACGGTTGGGGGGAGTTGATTGCTGTGGGGTTCTGTGCGGGGGTGACGTTATTGGACTGGACCAATACAGTCAAGGTTGCGGAACCATTACGTCCAAGTAACGGCATTCGCACCCCCACCAGGAATCTCCGCACCTGAGGGCCACGCGGTCCGGGGCCGTGTGCGGCGACCGATGTGCCGGTACCGGTCGTGGCCGCCGGGCGGGCCTGTTCGCCGTACGTCGTGTGCGGGGCCGTGTGCACCGCACGCGACGTACGGCATCGCGCATGCTGCGCGGCGTCACATTTCCTGTGCTTCGGGCATGGCCCGGGTGCCGACCGATGTCGCGACCCGCTCGGCGCGGCCTTTTATGGTGAGCACGGATGCCGCGGCCAGACCGGACATGCCGGCGGCGAGGAGCTGCACCCGGTAGTCGAAGACGGCCACCATGCCCGAGCCCAGGAGCAGGGCGAGCCCGGTGGGCGCGTACATCACGGTGCCGGCCGTCGCCGCGACCCTGCCGAGCAACTCGGACGGGGTGTACTTCTGGACGGCCGTCAGTGCCGCGATGAGTGGGCAGGGCATGCCCAGGCCGATGAGCAGACTGCTGCCGAGCGTGACGGGCAGCCAGGGAGTCGCCCGCGCCAGCACGCCGAGCGCGAAGAGGGCGAGTCCGGCCGCCGAGAAGGTGCGCTCAGGTATACGACGCATCAGCGCACCGGCCGCCAGCCCGCTGACGACCGAGCCGAGCCCCTGGAGCGAGGTGAGCACGCCCGCGAAGGCCGGGGACCGGTGGAGCCCGGCGTCGAGCATCGCGTACGTGGCCGTGCTGCTGACGCCGGCCAGCATCATGGTCGTGCCGCTGGTGATGACCAGCGAACGCAGTGCCGGGTGCCGCCGCAGGTAGCGGGCGCCTTCGGCGGTCCCGGCGGTCCACGGCCGCCTGGTGCGGGGCGCGGGCAGGGCTTCCCGCACCCGGATCATTCTGAAGGCGGCCGCGGCCAGGACGAAGCTGGCCGCGTCCAGCAGTGCCACGGTCGGACCGCCGAACGCGGTGAACAGGCTCGCGCCGGCCAGCGGAGCGAGCAGCTTCATGCCCTCGAGGGCGGTGAGCACCAGGCCGTTGAAGTCGCCGCGCAGTTCGTCCGGCACGGCGGCCGCCACCAGGGCGGTCTCGGCCGCGTCCGTGAGCACCATGCCCGTTCCGACGAGGGTCAGCACGGCGAACAGCAGCCAGACCTGTTCCTGTGAACGCACGAAGAGGGGCGCGGTCATGACGGCGGCCAGGGCCAGATTGGTCGCGACCAGAAGCGGACGTCGGCGCACCCGGTCCGCCACGGTACCGATCACGGGTCCCGCGAAGGTCGGCAGCCACATGCAGAAGCCGACGAGCGCGGCGAGGCTGCTGGAACCGGTGAGCGTCTTGACCCAGATTCCGGCGGCCAGCGCCATGGCCGAGTCGCCGAAACCGGAGACGATCACTCCGCCCAGATAGAGACGCGCGTTGCGGTCCCGGAAGACCTTCAGCGTGTTCCAGTGCATGCCCTCGCCCTTCAGTGCGCCCGGCGGCACAACCTACCCCCAATCATTTGCTTGGCGGTAATGGTTCACCGGTGCCGGGCATGCGCTTTACTGGCTCGCGTGACCGAAACCGATCCCGTGCTGCGCGCGCTCGCCCACCCCTTGCGGCTGCGGATGCTCAGCCTCATGTGGCCGGGGCCGATGTCGGCCGCCGAGCTCGCCCGCGAGTTGGACATCTCTCACGCGCTGGCCAGCCAGCACCTGCGGCGCCTGGACACGGTGGGTCTGGTCGAGCTGGCGGAGGAACGCACCCGTCGCGGCGGCAGGGAGCGCCGCTACCGCACCGTCCAGGGCACACCACTCTCCGACCAGCACGAGGGAACCCCGATGCTGGCCGAGACCATGACGCACACCCTGCGGGAACGTGCCCGGCGGCGTGCGGAGGGAAGTGAGGGCGTCACCGTGGACGCCGAGCTGTGGGTGGATCCCCAAACCTGGGACAACGTCCGGCGGCGACTCGTCGAGCTCGCCACCGAGCTCCACGAAGCGGCCCGGCCGCCGCACACGCCGGGCACTGTCCCGCTGGGCGTGAGCGTGATGGCCTTCCCGTTGCAGGACGGGACGCGTCCGGACGGATGAACCGCCCGGGCGGGGCCGGTGGGGCGCCCGTCCTCGGTGTGTCTCGTTACCTGTGCCGTCCGGGGCCGTTCGGGGGTCCGGGGCTGTCGCCCGGCGCCGGTGGACCGGTTTCGCCTCGGGCGACGCAGATCATGACAGCTTCGCCGGACGGCGGACGCGAGCGCGCCGGGACCCTGGTCCGGGCGCGCTCGTACTCGTCCTTCTTCAGGCCCGGTTCGGCCGGCCCGGCGCGTGATTCCGGGTCAGCAGCCGGTGTCCTTGGGGGTGAAGTCCATGCGCGCATGCTGGTCCGTGCCGATGGCCGCGTCGTAGGTCGTTCTGCTGACCTGGTACCAGACGTCGTCCTTGTTCCTGTCGCCGCTCACGTCGTCCAGGCTGACACACCACTGCTCCCGCCGGACGACACGCGTGTAGGTCTCGGTTCCGCTGCGGACCTGCTTGCAGCTCTTGGAGTGCTCGGTCGAATACCAGGTGCGGGTACGCCGCTTGGTACCCGAGCCGGTGCTTGTCGTGTGTTTGACCCGCCGCGTGGCCGTGGTGCACTTCTTCGTCATGTGCGGCCGCTTGGCCCGGGTGGTGAGGGCCGCGCGGTGGCGGATCTCGTCACGGAGGCCGAAGACGCTCGCGTCGGCCGAGGCGGCCGTGTCCGGCCGGCGTTCCCCGGCGGCTTTCCCGCTGTCCTGGCCGACGCCGGCCGAGCGGTCCGCCCCCTTGTCGTGGACGTCAGTCCCGTTGCCGCACGCACCCAGCCCGGCTATCAGAACAGCCGTCACCGCGGCCGTGGCAAGTCGCTTGAACATGTTTTCCTTCGTGATCGACGGGCCGCAGCTTGACGTGCTCCCTGGCTTAAAGTCCAGGGATTTCGGCCTGGGTCGTTTGACCCTTCCGGTGGCTTCCTGCTTCAACGCGCTGTGCGGGCAGGTGTGCCCGTCTTACCGGCACTCCACAGGCGTTTTGCGTCTCCGCCCGTCCGGCGGCGACGATGCGGCGTCCTTCGAACAGGATGTTACGTGCTGCGTTGTGGTCGCGGTCGTGGACGGCGTGGCACTTGCCGCACGTCCACTCCCGCACGTGCAGGGGCTTGGGGCCGTCCCGGAATCCGCAGGCCGAGCAGACTTGAGAGGACGGGAAGGCCCGGGCCACCTTGGCGAAGGTGCGGCCGTGCTTGACCGCCTTGTACTGCAGCATGGTGACGAACGCGGACCATCCCGCGTCGTGCACGGACTTGGCGAGCCGGGTACGCCCCAGGCCGGACACCGCAAGGTCTTCCACGAACACCGCTTGGTTGTCGCGAATGATCTGTGTGGATGCCTTGTGGTGCCAGTCCCGGCGCCGGTCCGCCACCCTGGCGTGCTGGCGTGCGACCTTGATCCGGGCCCTGGACCGGTTCTTTGACCCCCGGGTCTTGCGGGACAGCTCCCGCTGAAGGCGCTTGAGTTTCTTCTCGGCCCGGCGCAGGAAGCGGGGACTGTCGATCTTGCTGCCGTCGGACAGGACGGCGAAGGCGGACAGGCCGAGGTCGAGACCGGTGTCGGCCTCCAGGTGGGGCAGGATGTCCGGCTCGGTGTCCACGACGAAGCTGAGGAAGTAGCGGCCGGAGCTGTCCTTGGTGACGGTCAGCGACGTGGGTGCGGCCGGGAGCAGGCGGGACCACGTGACCTTGAGGTTGCCGACCTTGGCCACATACACCGTGCCGTCGCCTTGGAGGCGGAAGGCGTTGGTGTTGAGACGGATCGACTGCCGGGTGTCCTTCCTCGACTTGTAGCGGGGAGAGCCGA
Source organism: Streptomyces sp. NBC_00386 (assembly GCF_036063235.1). Classification (NCBI taxonomy): domain Bacteria; kingdom Bacillati; phylum Actinomycetota; class Actinomycetes; order Kitasatosporales; family Streptomycetaceae; genus Streptomyces; species Streptomyces sp. NBC_00386. The sequence goes on along the minus strand of NZ_CP107950.1, from coordinate 598,039 downwards.
CCCTGCGGCCCTGCCGCCTGCCCCTGATCGAGTCGAAAAAGTTCCTGTAGGCGGTGTCCAGGTCCCGCAGGGACTGCTGCAGGACGACCGCAGACACCTCCGCGAGCCAGGCACGTTCCTCGGTGCGCTTGGCCAACGTGATGCGAAGCCGGGACAACTCGGCCGACTTCACATACGGCAGTCCCGCCGCGTGCGCTTGCTTCCGGTCACGCAGGCAGTCGTTCCACACCACACGGACACACCCGCCAGCGCACGACGCTGCAGGTCATCCGGATAAGCCCGGTAGTTGTAACGAAGCTGCACACCCACGACCCTACGAGGGTTGACTCCCATAGGTGGTCAGAACGGCTGCAGGTGTGGCAGACACGTCATTTCGGCGATGCGTGCTCACTTGGGTCTTTGTGACGAAGCGTCGCCCGCTCTCAAGTGCACGTCAGAGCAGCCTTGAGATGCGTTCGTCCCCGGCGTGAACGCCGGGGCTTTCTGCAAGAGCCCCGGTAACGGATCACCGGCCGAAGCTGAACGGGAGGGATCAAGAGCGGGCTCGGGAGAGCCATCCGCTCCTGTCCGGCGTACGAGAACACCCGCAGTCATTGTCCATGCGCCGGTGTGCGCACCGGCGGTCAGAGGGTCGTGCAGATGGCTCTCAGCCCTTACCAGCAGGGGCCGTTCATCTGCCGACTCGCCTGTCGGAGTGCCGCTTCTCAAGCCGGACCACCGGCCGACCGATGTCAACGCCGAAAGATCAAGATCGAGAAGGGCTGGACAGAGTGACATCAGTTGGGAAGCGACGGCCGCTTGACCCCCTCGCCGTCGCCGTCGGTGAACTGCGGGCAGGGCGCCCGGTCATCGTGGTCGACGACGAGGACCGGGAGAACGAGGGCGACCTGGTCATGGCGGCCCAGTTCGCCACCGCGGAGACCATGGGCTTCTTCGTCCGCTTCACCAGCGGGCTGATCTGCGTCCCGATGACGGGAGAGATCGCCGACCGGCTCCGGTTGCCGCTCATGGTGGAGCCCGCCCCGGGCACGGATCCGATCAGTACGACCGCCTACACCGTCTCCGCGGACGCGGCGGGCACCGGGTCGGGGATCTCGGCCGCCGATCGGGCGGCGACGGCGCGGACGCTGGCCGACGCCTCGACCCTGCCCGCCACCTACCGAGCCATCGCGAGCCTCGTCTCCGACCGCACCACCGGCTGACAACAGCCACCACCGGGAGAAACACACCTCGCCCGCTATCACGCACCAGCTCGTAAGAGAACACATCCCTCAGCGTTCGAAGTCGCAGGCCAGGACGGTCAGGAACAGCGAAGCCCCGCTCCGCCGGCAGTCGGCGCACCTCACCGACGGCCGGGTGACCGTCGAGCGATCGACACCGAACAGCACACCCAGAACCGCGTGAGGCAGATCGTGCCGCAGGTGGATCAGGGTGACCACCAGCCGGTTTACGAACACCAGCCGGTACTGAGCACCCGCACCAGGCGCACGCCTTCGCACTCCACCACGCACTCGCCCCCGGCGACCCTCCGCCGCAGCTGCCCAGGGACGGGCCAACTCCTCAACCAGCGACGCCAGATGCACCATCGATATGCCCGTGAACAACGGATGCGCCAACACCGCCCGATCGACCATGCCCCTCACCACGAGAGCATGCCCACCCGCTATCACGCACCAACTCGTTAGTACTCCAGCAGCACTTTGACGTTTTCCCTGTTCAGGGGCGGTTTGGGTGAGTGTAGTGGGCTGATTGCCGGCCTGTGTTCTCTTTCCCGGGCCGTCCCTCGATCGTGTGCAGCCGTCGTCGGTAGTGGCATTGTCGGGCGACGGCTTGGCGTCGTCTGCGCCAGTGTGACCATCTCAGTGCGCGTGCGTTGATGAGGGGCTGGCGAGCCGTGGGTGAGTGGACAGTTGCCAGGAGCCGCCGAACTTCTGCCACGGTGAGGGGCGCAAGGCAGGAACCGTTTCTGCTGCCCCTTTTGCCGCGGCGTCGGCGGCCATGACGGCCAGGAAGGCATGCGCCAGCATGGCCAGAGTGACGTGCCGCATCCAGCCCGTGTAGCGGCGGACTTCGTACTGATCCAGGCCGCATTCGTTCTTCGCGGCCTGGAAGGTTTCCTCGATGGCCCAGCGCATCCCGGCGACACGGACCAGGGTCTCGATCGTGGTGCCGAGCGGTGCATGGGCGAGGTAGTAGGCGATCTCGTCGGGCTTGTTGATGCTGCGGCGGGCCAGTGCCCACCGCTGGTGGGTGGGCATGTCGCCGTCGAAGTCCTCGATGGACGTGATCTGCAGGGCAGCCCAGTGGTAGAAGCGCGGGCCCTTCGCGCCGTCACCGCACGAACGTCTCTCCCATGCCTCGCCCGGTGCCTGGGAGAAGAGGTGATCGATGCGTCCGAAGTGCGGCACTTGCTGGGACTTCGGGACGGCCAGGACGTAGCCGACGGCGGTCTCTTCCAGCATGCGGCGCAAGCGCCACTCCTGGCCGTAGGCAGAATCGGCGGTCACCCAGGCGATCGGCAGGGGAGAGGCGATCGCCCGCAGCACCATGGCCTTGGCCAGGTCAGGCTTGGTGGCGAAGGTGCGCTCGTCAGGAATGTGGGCGGCGCGGCAGCGGTCGCGGTCATCCGTCCAGGACTTGGGCAGATACAACTCCCGGTCCACCAGGGCGCGTCCGCGTGTGGTGGCGTAGGCGGCGAACACGCCGATCTGGCAGTTTTCGGTGCGGCCGGCGGTGCCCGAGTACTGCCGTTGCACGCCGGCCGAAGTGGTGCCCTTCTTCAGGAAGCCGGTGTCGTCGAGGACGAGGATGCCGTCGGGCTCGCCGAGTCGTTCGGCTACGTAGCCCTGGAGGTCGTCGCGGAGCTCGTCGGCGTTCCAGCGAGCGCCGTTGAGGAGCCGCTGCAGGCGGTCAGGGGTTTGGTGTCCAGCGTATTCGGCCAGTTGCCACCCGTTCTTTCGGCCGACCGGGCCCATCAATCCACGGATGTAGTCACGCATCCTGCGACGCGGCTCGACGCGCTTGAAGCGGTGTCCGGTACGCAGGAACAGTTCCTCGAGCTCGTCGTTCCAGATCTCAACTGCACGCTCGTCAATCACGCCCGAAGGCTGCCCAGAGCGTTGCCACTACCGACGGCGGCTGCACACGATCGAGGGGCGGCCCGGGAAAGAGAACACAGGCCAGCAATCAGCCCACTACACTCACCCAAACCGCCCCTGAACAGGGAAAACGTCAAAGTGCTGCTGGAGTATTAGTACTCCAGCCGTAGATCGTGACCTGGCATCCTGTCACGCGGCAGTGCCGTGCAGGCCCACACGCAAGCGACACACCCCGGTGACGTGACAGCCTCGTGAATGCGGATACGTGCGACAGGGAAGGCAGGGCGGTATGACCGCTGACGAGACCGGCCGGGGCGACCCCGAGCCGCGGCAGGACCTAGTGCAGCGCTCGGCACCGTTCCTGCCCGCCGGCAGCGAGATCCGGCAGGTATTCATCTGCCAGAGCGCGCCGAACTTCTGGTTCTTTGTCATCACTTATCTCACTGGCCTGACGATGTTCTGGAACAAGTACCGGTGTTTGGCGGTCACTCAGGACGCCATCTACGTGTTGGACAGCAGCAAGCTGTCCGGCGGCGCCAGTCCACAACGTCTGGCGGGCGCGATGCCACGCCATACCCGACTTGGTCCGGTCTCTGGCCGATGGGGGCAGGTGAACCTGCTCGGCGAGCGTCATTGGGTCCACAAACGCTTCCACGACCAGATCGCTGCCGCAGACCGGGAGACCGGCTTCGCGCCATAGGTCACGACCTCGGATGGCGACCTGCTGTCATGGTCTGCCGCGGCCGACGCGCGCTGCCGCGAGCACCGGATTCCGCATCGCCCGCAGCGGACCACGATTGGACTGGCTCACCGAATTCGCCGCCCGCCTGGTGGAGTTGCTCACCGAACGCCCGTAGGTCGCGATCTCGGTGGTGGGGGCTGGTGCGGGAATGGCTGCGGTCACCGGTGATTATCGGTGTGTGAAGACAGAAGATCCCGCGGTGGCCGCGGGGAACAGCGTAGTGCCTGCCCGATGGCGGGAGGCGTTCGCGGCCCTGATGGGCCGGTTCGGCCGGGTCGAACCCCGGTGCCGGGCCCGGCAGTTGGTGCTCGGCCTGCTGGCAGACCTGCCACGGAAGAACTGCTGGACGATCGCCGAGCACGCCGGGGACGTCACCCTGCACGGCCTGCAGCACCTGCTCGCCCGCGCGAAGTGGAACGCCGACGCGGTCCGCGAAGTTCACCGCCCAGCGCTACTACCCAGCCGGCGATGCCACCGCCGTCCGCACCGAGACCGGCCTGTCCTGGATGGTCGACGATCACCACGGCACCGCTTCGATGACCGTGGACGCCACCACCCAGGCCGTCACCCGCCGCTACACCAAGCCCTTCGGTGAGACACGCGGCACGACACCGTCGACCTGGCCCGACGACAAGGGCTTCCTCGGTAAACCAGCCGACGCCGACACCGGACTCACCCACATCGGCGCCCGCGAGTACGACCCGGCCAGCGGACGCTTCCTCTCCGTCGACCCCGTTCTCGCCCTCGAGGACCACGAGTCCCTCAACGGCTACGCCTACGCCAACAACACACCGGTCACCATGTCCGACCCCACCGGCCTGCGACCGATCACGGACTGCGAGCGCGGGTGCAACGACGGCAAGGGCGGCACCTACCACGACTACATGACGATGGGCTCCAATGGGACCTGGGTGTACCACTCCACCCAGACCTACACCCAGAACTTTAAGTACCAGAAGGCGGGCGGCGGTACCGGAAGCGGCACCATGACCGTCACCATCTACACGGACGCCGGCCACAAGTCGGCGCAGATCACGTTCAAGAAGGGGCCTGACCCGAAGCCCGAGCGAAGAGACGGATCACAGTGCAGATCCTGTTGGGCGATGGGAACGAATCCCTACTACGACCCGAAGGCTAACGACCTTCCGGATACGCCGAAGCTCGCAATCTGGCAGAAGATCGTTCTGGGCGTTGTCGTGGGCGTGGCCGCGGCAGTGGTCGCCGCTCCGGTGGCTGTCGTCGTGGGCGAGGGATGCCTGGCTACGGCGCCGGCGTGTGCCGCGGAAATCGCGGAGATGGCGACCGGCGGCGCGTCCGGCGGAAGCCTGACAGCGGGGGCTGCTGGTGCCTCCTTCACGTGGGCTGGCAGCAAGGTCCGATACAGCGAGACCGCCACAGCCATCGGCGATGACGTCAACACGATCCAGAATTTTATGCGATCGACCGGCGCCAAGGGGCACGACGTGATTGTCCATGGCGACGAGGCTGGCAATTTCCGAGTGGACGGCCTTATCGCCCATCCCGAGCAAATCGCCCAGCTCGTCCGAGAGAATCCGAGTTACAGGGGGAGGACCCATTCAGATCGTCTCCTGCCATGCCGCATGCGGTTCCGCTGAAGAGCTCGCGGAAGCCATGGGAGTAAAGGTCACTGGCGCCAGTAAGCATCAGGTGGACCTCGATCCCGTCGCGGGCACCGTGCGGGAGTGGCCGAACGGTTCCCAAGGCGATCCAGTGCCCTGGGGAATGCGGTAGCCAGTAGTCTACGACTAGAAATATTGTGATGTCTCCACTCTTCGGCGGGTAGTCGGGCCCTCCTCTACCCGCCGAAGAGGTCGCACCTACGGTCTGGAAGATTTGCATGACAAACGTCGCCCCCTTGGGGATATTCGGCAGGATCGCGAGCCAGTCCGCCTTTTCAGAAAATGCCAACGAGCTCCGACAGTGGGTGGGCGCTATTTCCAAAGAGGAACGGGGAAGGATCGTCGAGTACCTTCGCTCCGGTACTCCCATCATTGCCTTGATGGGATTCTCGGAGGACGTCTTGGGCAACAAGTTCTCCCGGCCCGGCGGCACCGCCATCATGAGCGACGGGCGATTCTTCTGGCGACTCGACGCGGCTGATTACGTGCAGCACTACGGGATCGAGTTGCCCGAAGAGTTCATCGCCCACGGCGATGCCCGGCAGTGGGACCCTGTGGCCCTTTCCCGAGAAGAGGTGGCACAGGTTGACCGCCACCTCGGCCACCTGAGGAAGACGGGGGCTCTTTGAGTTGTGGAGCCCCGCGCCCTGTCGGGGTGCGGGGCTCCACTGGGGATGGCCAGCTCGCGGGGGCGATGTGCCCGCTGCGGGGTGTGGTGGCGAGCCACGTCATACCGGCCATCGTGCAGTCTCCGAGCCCAAGCGGGGCGCAGCTTCCGGCCTTCCCCCGCAGCAGGTGTCCGAGCGCCAAGAGCTCTGGACGCGCCCCGGAGAGCTTGAGCTCTCTGGTCTCCCCGCTGTACAGAACCTGCAACATCCCATCGCCTCCGGTCTGCCGATCCTGCCGATCACCAAGGTGGATCATCCTCCCGGCCCTTCGGCCTCAGACAAGCTCTAGTACTGCAACGGTGCTTGTTCTGATTGCTGGGCAGTTTCACCGTCCTGCCCCGCCGCTGGACGGTCGAACGCACCCTGGGCTGGCTGATGAACCACCGCCGCCTGGCACGCGACTACGAAGCCAAGCCACATCGCTCCGAAGCCATGGGCCACCTCGGGATGATCAACCTCATGACACGACGCCTGACCGCGGAATCCACCCCGAGCTGGCGCGGCACCTGAACCGACCCCAACCAGGCAATCTGGGATGAAACAACAGGATAAAACGCCCTCTTGCAGGCACACAGGCGGTGCATGGGAGGTCCTTCGCCGCCCGTAAGCGTTGACCGGCCTCGCCGTGGATGCTGTTCGCGGCGAGGCCGGTCAGCCCGCTTCCCGGGAGTTCATGAACCAATGGGTGGCGAAAGAGCGGGCCATCGTGAACGGGCGGTGCGTGGGTCGAAGAGGACGCGGCAGACGAACTCGGCGGTGTCCTCATTGTGGAAGTGCGGCAGGACTCAGTCGCCCCCGCCGAAGTCCCCGCTGTCCGGGCCGTCGTGGTGGGCTTCCGATCCCGTGGCCAGGTCGAGATCGAGGTCGTACGAGGGTGGCGTGCGGCCGATGGCACGTGCTGTGGCCCGGGGCCGCGCGACGGCCGTGCCGTCCCGCGGGCGTCGGCCGGACGGGCCCGACGCGCCGATGGACATCCGAAACCGCGTGTCCGAATTCTGGCTGGCCAGTGCCCGGGTGACGGCGGTGCGGCAGCGGCGGGTGAACCGGGGCCAGGGACGGGCCATCTCCTGGGGCCAGATCGCCGCGACGGCGGCCAGCACGGCCCACAACGGCATCCATGCCATGGTCCACCAGCCAGGGTCCCGACCGGGCAGCCCGGGGACGGCGCAGCGCATGATCATCGCATGCATGGACATGCCGAACGCCGTGACGAAGGCCGCGGTCAGGGCGGGGAAGCGGTAGGAGCCGAACCTGCTGCGCAGGGGCGCACGACGGGTCTGGAGAACCTTCCGGAAACGCTGGAAACGAGGGTCGGTGAGCAGTACGTCCACCGTGGCCCCCTTGTGGAGGTGCACGAGTCTCATGAGTGCGGCGAGGACCGGATCCTTCTGACCGCGGAACCGCCTGTGCGGCACGGTGATCCGACCACCGCTGTCGATCTCGGCGTCCCCGGCCAGGATCAGCAGGCTCGCGGCCACCTCTGCCGCGTACTTTTCCTGCTGGGCTGACGCGCCCTCCCACGAGGCGCCGAGCCACCATGCCGCCTGTATCGGCTCCACATCCGCTGCCCGGATGCCACGCAGGAACTTCCGCTCATGCCGTGTACGTCGCCACCATGCCGCGTACAGCGCGGCGTGGACCGCGCCGAAACCGAGCAGCCAGCCGGTGGCGATCCACGCCATCGCGCCGCTCATGACAGTGCCTCCGCCGTCCCGCTCGTCGGACATGACACCTGACGATCCCCCTCGCGGTCCGCTGCTCCACTGCGAACGACCGCCAACAGCCTCCCATGGAAGGGAACTTGGAGGGGCTTCCGCCCGGCGGACCATCCGGTTCCGGGAACCGCCGACGAGGCGCGCCGAACGCCGCGGAGGCGGGTCACGCCTCCGCGGCTGTCAGCCCGGGCTGAGCCCGGGCACGACTCAGCGGCCGGCCAGTGCCTTCAGGGTGGCCTCGGCCGTACCCGTGCTGGACTGGGGGTTCTGGCCGGTGATCAGCTTGCCGTCCACGACGACCTTGTTGCTCCACGGTGCCCCGGTCTCGACCGTGGCACCACGCTCGCGCAGCACGCTCTCCAGGTAGAAGGGGGTGTTGTCGCCGAGGCCTCCCTGGCGCTCCTCCTCGTCGGCGAAGGAGGTGAGGGCGCGGCCCGTGTACGTGAAGCCGCCGTCCGGCGTGGTGGCGCTGAGCAGGGCGGCGACGCCGTGGCACAGCGCGGCGACGATCGTGCCCTGGGCGTCGGCCTCATTGAGGAGCCGACCGAGATCGGTGTCGTGAGCGAGGTCCGCCATCGGCGCGTGACCGCCGGGAATGTAGAGCGCGTCGTAGTCGCTCAGGCGTACGTCCGCCAGCTTCAGCGGGCTGGAGAGCTGGTCGGCGATGGTGTCGAGGTAGGCACGGAACTCCTGGGCGTCGGCCTCGGACACACCGCCGCGGGAGTCGAGGCTGAGGGCGTCCACCGTCGGGCGGACAGCCCCGGGGGTGGCGATGTCCACCTGTGCTCCGGCGGCACGCAGCACCTTGTGGGAGACGGCGACCTCTTCGGCCCAGAAGCCGGTCGGATGGGTGGATCCGTCGGCCAGGACCAGGCTGTCGGCGGCTGAGACGATCATGAGGATCTTCGACATCGGAATACCTGCTCTTATCTGTGGGGCGACTCTGGAGGCGGTACCGGGGCCCTGCGGACCGCAGTACCGCGGTGCTCAGGACAACCCCAGCATTCATCACGGAAATGCCCTGCCGCCTCCGCCGCGCCATAAGAAGAGTTATGGAGCAGGGGTGGCCCGTTTCCCGCGGATGTGCCGTGAGGCGTCGCACGACCGGTGGCCGTGCCCGGGCACCGAGTCCATCACTAGGATTGGATCCACCGGAGCCTTTCATAAGCTCAGTGATGGATGCAGTGATGGACGGAGGTGCCCATGCCCGGCCTGGACCTACTGGCGACGTTCCTCGAGATCTACCGCACCGGTTCGCTCTCCGCCGCGGCCGCGCGGCTGGGCGTGAGCCAGCCGGCGGTCACCGGACAGCTCGCCCGTCTCGAGGAGCAACTGGGCGAGCCGTTGTTCGTGCGGTCGAGCAAAGGAGCCCGGCCGACGCCCCGGGCGGCGGCGCTGGCCGCCCGCGTCGGCCTGCACGTCGACGGGCTGCGTAGCGCCCTGGCCCCTTCGGGGGAGGACAGCATGCTGGAGGGCACGATTCACCTCGGCGGAGCGGCCGAGGTGATGGCCCTTCAGGTGCTTCCCGCCCTGGCGTCGCTCTCGGCCCGCGGACTGCGGATCCGGGTGACGCTGGGCCTGGCCGGGGAACTGCTGGCGGCGCTGACGGCGGCAAGGCTCGACCTGGTCGTCTCCGCGGTTCGCCCCCGGCAGGAGGGGCTGTCGGTGGCACCGCTGGTGGACGAGGAGTTCCTCCTGGTGGGGCCGCCCGCGCTGGCGCACGCCGTGGACCGGGAGCGGCTGGCGACGGACCCGGTCGCCGCACTGGCCCCCATGCCGCTGGTGGCCTACGCGGCCGATCTTCCGATCATCCGGCGGTACTGGCGCAGCGAGTTCGGGCGGCGGCCCCCCAATCAGGTCGCCGTCGTCGTCCCGGACCTGCGCTCCGTACTGGCCGCGGTGGTGTCCGGCATGGGCATCTCCGTGCTGCCCCGCTACCTCGCCGCTCCGGCGCTGGCCGCGGGTCAGGTGGTGCAGATGCACCGGCCGGAGGTCGAGCCGTTGAACACCCTGTACCTGGCGTCCCGGCGCGACATGCCGGCGAGCCCCGCTCTCGCCGCCGTGTGGGAACACCTGGCCCGTGCGGCACAGGAATGGAAGAGCCTCTGATCCCTCGCGGCCCGCTGACGGAACGCCGGACCACGCTTCTCGCACGCGTGCGGTCGTACGGGAAGGCCCTGTCCCGTGCCGCGCGGGACGGGGGTCTCCTCCGGATGTCCGGTCATTCCGGCCGGAGGTTCTCCAAGGTCGAGCGGGTGTCGGTCTTCACCCACCGTGAGACCTCGCCGATCTCGGGCGGGGTGGTCGTCTCGTAGGAGGACGAGTAGGTGCTCCAGCTCATCTGGTAGGTCATCCAGCCGTCGCGCACCGCGAGGATCACCGCCCGGCTGCCGCTGGTTCCCGAGCCGGACGTGGTGTCCTCGGTCACGAGATACGCCTCGTCACCGAAGCCGGAAACCTCCTCGACCTCGTAGTCCTCGTACCGCTGGGCGTACTCGGACCACACGGCCGTGAACTCGGGGGCCGGGTCGGTCGTCTTGTGCAGGTCCATCTCCACCGAGAGGTACGCATCGGCGTAGGAGGAACTGGAGGACGTCTTCAGGGAGATGCTGCAGTAACTCTGATCGATCGCCTTGTGCTTCAGCGCGCTGTGCGTGGGGAGGTTGTCCTCCTCGGCGTATTCGGTCCTCAAGGCGGTGTAGTCGACCGCGGAGCAGAGATTGGCCTTGGCCCGGTAGCCCGCGAGATCGGCGTTGTCGCCCAACGGGCCGAGAACGAGGATTCCTCCGGCCCACAGCGCGGAGGCGGCCACCGCACCGACCGCCGCCCACAGCACCGCGCGCCCCGCGGTGCCCTTGCCGCCGGACGGCGGGGGAAAGCCGAGCGGTTGTCCGTACGCGTACTGCTGGGTCGGAGGGTAGGCGGGAGGAGCCCCGTAGGTGACCGTCGGCGTCGCGCCTTGGTTCGGGCCCGGAGTAGGTTCGGGTCTTGGCTGGGGCAACGGCTGCTGCTGCGCCTGCGGTTGGGGTGAGGTCTGCGCCTGGTGCTGCGCCGGGACATCCTCGGGCCGATCCTGCATCCTGTGCTCCTTGGTCGTAGGGAGTGCGGTCAGATGGCGGAAGGGGCGGCTGGGCTCGACGGCGACCGGTGGCGCGGTCGTAGGGGCGCCATGAGCGGGCGGGGCCAGGAGCCGACGAGGTGATCGGCCGTCGTGAGCGGACGTCGGGTCGGGACGGTGGGGCAGGGATGCCGGGGCGTGTGAGGGAATCAACAGGCAGATTCTAAAGGCCGGTTCGACAGATGTGGCCTTGCCGTATCGGCCGTTGCCCGGTCGCCGGTCTCCTCGGAACGGTGCGCCGCGCGCACTTCGCGGGAAGCCGCCGGATCGCGGTGCGGGAACCCGCGCGTGCACGGGGCGGTGATGATCGGCAGGACGGTTTCGCACGCGGTCTGCTCGGGCCGGGCCGCCGCGACCCGATGGGCGTGCCTGCGGCGAAGGGCCCCGCAGACATGCTGTGAGGCCCTTCGCGGATGTGGGGCAGGGACCGTCAGACGGTCTTCTTGATCTTCGTGACCTGTGCCTCGACGACACTGGTCGGCACCTCGGGGGCCTTCCCGCCCAGGATGTTCATCGCGTAGAAGACGGCCAGGGTCGAACCGCTCCGTACCACCGTGTAGGTCATCGGGATCTTGGTTCCGTCGATGTCGCTGGTCATCGTGTACGACACCGCCTCGTCACCGAGGGCGGGGGCCTTCGCGGGCTTGACCCCGGTGTAGTGGTAGTCGGTGTGCTCGTAGGAGCCGCACGTCCCGCTCTGGGTGCGCAGGTCCGCGACCACCTTCTTGGCGTCCGTTTCCTTCTGCGCGAGCAGACCGACGCGCAGCACCGTGGCATCGGTCGCCGTCAGGCTCGTCACCGAGCGGGACACACGGGCCGTCGCGTCGGGCTCGGTGCCCAGCAGGAACATGTCGGCGAGAGCCTGGCACTTGGCGGGATTCGCGGGAACGCTCACCTCCGGGATCTCGTCGTCGGGAGTGTCGCCGACGCGGTATCCCTTGAGGTCCGCCTTGGTGATCACGGCCTTCGTCAACTGCGCCTCGGTGAGGGGCTTCAGCTCCTCCTCGACGGCGGGCTTCGCCGTGGCGGCCGGCTTCTTCGAGCTGCCGCTGTCGCCCTTGCTCTCGCTGCCGGTGTCCTGCCCGCCGCACGCGGCCGTCGCGGCGAGCGCCGCCATCACGCCGATACCCACCAGGACGCGCCCCGGAACTGACTTCACGTTCGTTCCCACCCTCATGTCTTCATGGGCGCGTCCACGACAACGGTCGCGCCGAGCCGCATTCAAGCCCACAACCAGCGGTCTTTGCCAGCCCGTTAGAGTCGCTTGACGTAACGATCAGAGATCGGCGACATGGTTGTACGCCGCGGCAGTGGTTCTCGCCACGTCAGGGCTCGCGCTGCGGGGGAAGCGAGTGCCGACGCCATGGCCCGTCACGGCGTGCGTCGGCCGACAGGCAGGCTGGTCCACAACTCCCGGGAAGGTTCCCGGACATGCGCCGCTGCCGTCGTGCCCTTGGTGGCATCGCGCCGGTCGAGTCAGGAGGATGGGCTCATGGAACCGGGATCCAGTGCATCGCACGACGAGAGTGACCGCGTTGTCGAACTTGAGGCGGAGGTCCAGCAGTTGAAGGAGGCTGTCACATCGCACGCCGTCGTGGACCAGGCCATCGGGATGGTGGTCGCTCTCGGCCGGGTGTCCCCGGACCAGGGCTGGGCCGTACTGAAGGACGTCTCGCAGCACACCAACATCAAGCTCCGCAACGTCGCCGAACTGATCCTGGTCTGGGGACGCGAAGGCGACATCCCCCCGGACATCCGCGCCGAACTGGAAGACGCCCTCGATCGCCACGGCCCCACCCAGATCCCCGAAGCACCCTTGGAATGACACCCCGCCGACCGCGCCATGAGGTATCAATTTCTGCCAATCCTTCCGGTACGGCTCCGGGTATGTGAAGCTGCGGGACCGGATGGACCATGAACCGGCCGGGGCGCGCCTCTACGAGCCGGTGATGCCAGAGAGGATGGCTGCATGTCGACTGCGAAACGTCGGTACAGCCTGGTGTGGACCGACCCGGACGGTGCGTCGCAGGCCTCGGCCGGCCGATACGACAAGCGTTCCGCCACGCGGCGTCGGCGTGCGCTGGAGGCGGTCGGCTGCACCCGTGTCGAGGTAGTCGTGGTCGAGCCCGGCGAGCTCCCCGAACCGGCACTCTGAGCCCCGGGCCCGACTCACCGACCGGCCGCTCGGTGGCTAGGAGTTCCGGACGAACTCGTAGGTGAGGAAGGCCAGGCCGTCACCGATGGTCCTGGCTTCCACCAAGCGCAGGGGCTTCGTGCTCGGGGCCTCGCCGAAGAACCGTTCGCCGGCCCCGAGCACGACCGGGAAGACGACCATCCGCACCTCGTCGACGAGGTCGTGCTCGATCAGCGTACGACCGAGCCGGTAGCTGGCCGGGACGACGATCTCTCCGTCCAGCTCCCGCTTCAGCTTCGCGACCTCGGTCACCACGTCGCCCTTCAGGACTGTCGAGTTGTCCCAGTCGGGTTCTTCGAGCGTCGAGGACACCACGTACTTGGGCATGCTGTTCAACCGGTCCGCCAGCTCGCCGCCACGGGGCCGCCACCGCTCCCCGAAGAACTCGTAGCTCTTGCGGCCCAGTAGCCAGGCCTCGGCGCACAGCGCCTCCTCGAGCGCGATCTTGCTCCATTCGGCGAGATCCTCACCGCCGAACCGGGTGAACCAGCCGCCCAGCTCGAAGCCCTCCTTGCCGTCCGGGTCCTGGACCACTCCGTCGAGCGAGACGTTCTGCGGCCCGCTCATCACGATCTTTCCCATGTCCGATCCCTCCTCGTGCCGACGTTGTCGTCGGCCACGTAGGTACAGGCGCCGGCCGGGTGGAGAACTGGGCGCCGCCCGACCGCCCAGTTCCCCACCCGTCCGGCGCCTGTACAGGATGGAAGCGCGGCAGGGCGCGGAAAGAAGGAGACGGTGACGATGGCGGCAGCCGAACTGATCGAAAGGGCGCGAGCCGGGGACGGTGACGCGTTCAGGGAGCTGACCGAGCCGCACCTTCGAGAGCTTCAGGTGCACTGCTATCGCATGCTCGGATCCTTCGAGGACGCGGAGGACGCTCTTCAGAACACGCTGCTGACCGCCTGGCAAAGCCTTGCCGGGTTCGAGGGACGCGCTTCGCTGCGCACCTGGCTCTACCGGATCGCCACCCATCGGTGTCTCGACGCGCGCCGCGCGGCCGCCCGGCGCCCGGTCAAGGAGTGGGATGTGCCAGGGGTTGAACCGCCCGAGCCGACCCGGCTCGGCGAGATCGTATGGCTGCAGCCGTTTCCCGGCGCCCTCCTGGAGGACGCGGCCGAGGCGCCGCTCGGCCCGGAGGCGCGCTACGAGCAGGCAGAATCCGTCTCGCTGGCCTTCGTGACCGCCCTTCAGGCCCTGCCGCCCCGCCAGGTCGCCGTCCTCGTCCTGCGCGACGTCCTGGGGTTCAGGGCGAGCGAAGTGGCCGACATGCTGGATTCGACCGTCGACTCGGTCAACAGCGCCCTCAAGCGAGCACGCGCCGGTCTGCGACGCAGCCGGTCGGCGGCCGTCGGACACCAACCGCCTCCCGCCGCCGGCTCACCCGCCGAGGAAGGAATCGTCGGGAGGTTCGTCCGCGCGTGGGAGTCCGCGGATGTCGACGCACTGGTGGCCCTCCTGACCGACGACGTCTTCATGTCGATGCCACCGATGCCCTTCGAATACCAGGGCCGGGACATCGTGGCCCGCTTCTGCGCCGGCCTGTTCGACGCCGGCCGCAGGTTCGACCTCGTCCCGTCGCGGGCCAACGGCCAGCCGGCCTTCGGGGCCTACCTGCGCACTCCCGGCGGCATCAGCCACGGGGTCGGCCTCTACGTGCTCACGCTCGCCGGCGATCGGATCTGCGCCATGACCCGTTTCGACAACAGCGTGCTCCCGTGGTTCGGGCTGCCCCGCTCTCTCCCGAGCCGGTGACCGGAGCCCTCGGAGGGCGAGACGGGCAGGTTTCGCGGCCGGTCGGACCCCGCTGCGTACGGTGGTAGGTGCCTACACACGGTGGTACGTGCCGGAGTCCTCCGGGCGATCGTCGACGACCAGTTCGACCGTGTCGTCCGAGGTGTGCGTGCCCCGGGCCCCGACGGGCGAACCCTCGTGGTCGACGTCGCACGCCATGGCGACGGAACCGAGGCCGGTGCCGGAGACCGGGGCGTTGGGCCGGCAGTCGTACAGCCAGATCCACGTCCCGTCCCCTTGGACGTAGGTGAGCACGATGTTGCTCCATGTCGAGCCGTCCGCGTTCAGCGGGAACTCGATCTGGTACCGGCCCCTGCCCCGGAACCCCGCGACGCTCGGCGGCCGGGGCGGTGACGGTGACGCGGTGGGCGGGTCCTTCGGGGACGGCGGCGCATGGGTCATGGGGGTCATGGGGGTTCCGGGCGTCGTGAGGGTACGACGGGAGGCGGGCCTGGATGATTTTCGACCCGGAGGGTGCGTCGCCGACGGTCGATCGACCGGCTTCGCGCGGAACCGGGATAATCGTCAATTACAAGTTGACGACCCTGCATCGTCAACTTAAGATTGACGCATGAGTCCACTCGACATCAGCCTCGCCGACCTGATCGCCCGACTCGACGAGGAACTTCCCGAAGCCGACGAACTGTCCCGCATCAGCGAAGCGCGACTTCGCGCCCAGACACTGTCCGACCTCGGTGACCAGCTCATCGACCACTACGTCAGCAAGGCCAAGCGGACCGGCGCGTCGTGGACCCAGATCGGCGACGCCATCGGGGTGTCCAAGCAGGCCGCCCAGCAACGCCACGCGCCCGCACCCTTCGAGCGGTTCACCAACCTGAACCGGCACAGCATCGTGCTGGCGCAGGAAGCCGCCCGGACGTACAAGCACGACTTCATCGGCACCGGACACCTCCTGCTCGGCCTGCTCGGTGAACCGCAGGGCATGGCGTACGAGTTGCTGCTGGCGAAAGCCGAGTCGGAGCAGCGCGTCCGCGACGTGATCGAGGAGGCGATGCCGCCGGCCGGGGAGAAGGCGCTGCGGGGTCACATCGCGTTCCGTCCGGAGAGCAAGGAGGCCATCGAGCAGGCACGCCAGGCGTCGGTGGACCTCGGCCACGACTGGGTCGGCACGGAACACATGCTGCTGGGCCTGATCCGCGCCGGGGAGAGCACGGCGGCGCAGGTCCTGCGCGGTCTCGGCTTCACGCCGGACGAACTGCGCGAGACGGTCAGGACCGAGGTCGCCGAACGGCTCGCCGCGCGCGACCAGCAGTAGCGACACGATCAGCCGTTGCGGGGGCGGGGCTGGACCGACACGGACCGACACCGACCTCCGGCCCCCGGCACGGCTGGTGGTCCAGGATCCGCTCCGGTCCGTCCCGCCCCCGCCCGGGACGAACTGGCACCATCACCTGACGTCGACGAAGTCGCCCGTCGCCGTGGCGGGGCCGGTGGTGGAGGTGCCGGTGAAGAGGAAGCGGAAGTAGCCGTCCGCTTTGGCCGTCGTGGTGGTCTTCAGCGTTCCCTTGCCGCCACTGGTGACGGTCTTCAGAGTGGTGTAGGTGGAGCTGCCCTTCTTGCGGAACTGGAGCTGGACGGACCGGCCCTCGTAACCGGTGTAGGTGCCGGTCTCCCAGTTGGCGCGGGTCAGCTTGCCGGTGACCGTGATGGTTCTGCCCGCCTTCACCGGCTCGGGCGAGGCGTTCACCGTGAGCTTGGCGTACCGCTTGAACCGCGCTGTGCCGGCGACATCGACGGCTGTCCAGTCGTCGTTGGTGTCCTGCGCTTCGGCGAGCACCTTCCAGGTGCCGGCGAGGCCGATGTCGTCGAAGTCCCGCGCGGCGTCCACACCGAAGCTCACCTTGCAGGTGGAGGTGGTGGGGTCGGTGGGCGGCACCGTGCACGTACCCGCCGGCGGGTAGGTCGGCAGTCTGCCGTCGGCGTCGTCGGTGTTGGGGCCGTGCCACAGGTAGGCCCAGGAAGCGGTCACACCGTCCGGGTCCGTCGCCGTCCACGTGATCGTGACGGTCTTCTTGGTGGTCAGGCCGAGTACGACGTCCTTGCCGCCGTTGACGACGACGTTCGAGAACGTCGTGTCGCTGGGCGCTGCCTGGTCCGCCGCCTGGGCGGCTGCCGGAATCACGGACGCGGAAAGGGTGGTGGCGAGGAACGCGGCGGCGGTGGCCGGGCGGATGCGCATGAAATCCCCCCTCGGGATCATGAGGCTCGCCGTTTCCTCACGGCGAACCAGGTGATGTGTCACGCTGCCTAGACACCCAGCGGCCGGTTGCGGTTGCCCTGGCGTTCGGACCGGCTTTCAGCTTCCGTAACGCGTTCTGTGTTCTTGGCCGGCTGTCCTTGGCCTGCGGTGCTGGCGGGAGCGCCTGGTATCGGTGCTCGTACCGGTCCTTGGGCCTGTCGGACTCAAGAGGGAGCGGCTCCGCTGGTCACGGTGGTCCAGCGGCCGCCGGTCACCGAGCACACCGTCAGACTCCGGTTGCGGGTGTCGCCGTACGCGTCGAAGGCGACGCGGCCGGTGACGCCGTCGAAGTCGAGCCGGGACACGGCCTGTTGCATCTTCGCGCGGGCGTCCCGGGGGAGCGTGCCGCCGTTGGCCGTCACGAGCGACTTCACGGCCTCGATGATGCTCCAGGTCGCGTCATAGGCGTACGGTCCGTACCAGTCGGCGCCGTCCGTGTAACCGGCATCGCGGTACCGGGCGAGGAAGTCCGCCCCGCCCGTCAGTTCCTCGGCGGGCACGCCGATGTTGACGGCGAGGTCGCCGTCGGTCTTCGGGCCGGACGTGAGGAACGCGTCGGTGAACAAGCCGTCGCCGCCCATGAGGGGGATGCGGACCCCAGCCTGCTTGAGCTGCTTGGAGAGCGGTCCCGCGGTGTCGTAGTAGCCGCCGAAGTAGACGGCGTCGGCGCCCGAGGCCCGGACGCTCGCGGCGAGATCGGAGAAATCGGTCTGGCCGTCATCGACCTGCTCCGCGCCGACCACGGTTCCGCCGAGCTTCTTGAACTCCGCCGTGAAACCGGCGGTGAGACCGGTGCCGTAGAGGCTCTTGTCGTCGATGACGTACAGCTTGCTCTTCCCGCCCTCGGCATGGAGGTAGCGGGCGGCGAACGGACCCTGGTCCACGTCCGTGGCCACCGTGCGGAAGTACGTGTCGTACGGACGGGACTTGGTGCCCGCCGCCCAGTCGGGACCCAGCGTCGTCTCGGGAGCGGTGTTGCCCGGCGAGATGTTGACCAGGTCCGCCTGGGCCAGGGGCGGCACCAGGGTCCGGGCCACGCTGGAGTTCAACGGCCCGACGACCCCCAGCACCTTCGCGTCGGAGACGAAACCGGCGGCGTTCTCCTGGCCCTTGGCGGGGTCGGCCGCGTCGTCCAGGGCCTTGATCTCGAACTTGACGCCGGGAACGAGCCTCTTCTTGTTGGCGGTCTTGACCGCGAGGTCGGCGGAGTTCCGGATGCCGAGGCCCATCGAGGACATACCGCCGGTGAGCGGTGCGTCCACCCCGATCACCACCGTCACGGCGGAAGCCGCGGCGGCGCCGTCGGCCGCTCCGCCACCGCCGGGTGACTTGTCCTCACCCGAGAGGGTCCAGGTCAGGGCGGAACCGGCCGCGAGCGTGGCCAGTGCCGCGCCCAGAACCACGGAACGCCGGGTGAGGGCGCGGGACCGTACCGGCTTCGGCTCGCCCGTCTTCATCTCGGCCGTCGTCCCCGGCCAGACCAGGTCCTCGGTCGGGGGCGTGGGTGCGGGGACCGACGGCGGGTCGGTCGGCCGGTCCGGGACGGGAGGCTGGTCCCGAACGGGGTCCCGGTCCGGAACGGGTGGTTGGTCCGGGACGGAGTCCTGGTTCGGGACGGGGGGCTCGTCCGGAACGTGGTCCGGGGCCGTGTCCGGGACCGGGTGAGGGTCCCGAACGGGGTCATGGTCCGGAATACGGGGCCGGGGGTCGGCCGGGGTCGCCCCGGAGTCCAGGACCGTGGGCTCATGCGGCGTACCCGGCGTCGAGGCCTTGGGAGGCTGGCGGGGCTTGGGGGGCACGGAAGGCGGCGCATGTTCCGTCGCGGCGTCCGGGGCGGGACCGCGCCCGGGCTTGCGTTCGTGATCCGGCCCCGGCTCGGCGGCCGTGTCGTCCCGGGCCGGGAAGGAACGCAGCACCGATGCCAGCATCCCGGCGGCCTCGGTGGCGTCCACCCGCTGCTCCGGATCCTTTATGAGCAGCGCCTCCAGCACGGGCGCGAGCGGCCCGGCGTGGACCGGTGGCCGGTGCGGGCGGGTGAAGACGGCCACGGCCAGGGCGTGGAGACCTTCCGCCTCGAACGGCGGCTGCCCCTCGACGGCGTGGTAAAGGGTGGCTCCGAGCGCCCACAGGTCGTTGGCGGGGGTCGGGCGCTTGCCCTCCAGCTGCTCCGGGGACATGTACTGCGGCGTACCGATGACGATCCCGCTGTGACTCAGCTTGGTCGTGGCGTCCGCGAGGTGCGCGATGCCGAAGTCGGTGAGGACCACCCGGTCCTTGGTCAGGAGTACGT
This sequence comes from Streptomyces sp. NBC_00386, assembly GCF_036063235.1. Lineage (NCBI taxonomy): Bacteria > Bacillati > Actinomycetota > Actinomycetes > Kitasatosporales > Streptomycetaceae > Streptomyces > Streptomyces sp. NBC_00386. The sequence continues at coordinate 578,523 of NZ_CP107950.1, read as the reverse complement.
TGTCCGGCTTGATGTCGCGATGGACGATCCGCCCCTCGTGCGCCTCGGCGAGCGCGTCGAGCATGGCGGCGCCGATCTCGGCCACCCGCCGCACGGGCAGCCGGCCCTGCCCGCGGATGGCGGCCGCCAGGGACTGCCCGCGGACGAACTCCATGACGATCACAGGGGCGCCTTGGTGCTCCACGACGTCATGGATCGTGATGATTCCTGGGTGGCTGAGAGTGACTGCCGCACGAGCCTCGGCGGCGAAACGCCCGAGCAGCGTCGCGCGGTCGGCGTCCTCCATCCCCGGCGGGAAGAGGATCTCCTTGACGGCGACCTCCCGTCCGAAGAGTTGCTGGTCCACGCCACGCCAGACCCGGCCCATGCCGCCTTGGCCGATACGTTCGACCAGCTGGTAGCGGCCGGCGATGAGTTCGGGGTTCTGCTCGGTCACGCGCACACTCTAGGTCCTGTTGTGCCGTTCGTGTGAAGGAAAAATGGCTTGATCGTGTTCCTGGAGGTGAGGGTCGGGGTGAGGGTGAGGTCGGAGCGAGCCCGCGTGCGGCGGGGCGGCGCGGGCATCCAGGTTCAGGAGCCCGGAATGTGGTGACCCGTCAACGCCTCGCGGGAGGTCGGCCGGCTGCCGGCCCGCATCCGGAGGTACCCGGTTGTGTGCGTGCACCGCCTCAGAACGGTCGCTCGTCGTGTCACGGGCCGGCCGACGGCCGGACCGTCGACCGGGGGCTGGTCTCCTGGAGGACGGCCACGCCTTCGCTGATGCGGCCGAGGCCGATCAGGTATGCGGCCAGAGCATGACTGTCGGCCGGCGCATGCTGTTCGAGAAACAGCGACGGCGTCCTCGGTTCGTCCGGCCCCGGCGAGGAGTTCGGCGATGTGCGGCGCCGCGTACGAGGTGGTGTGCCCTCGGGGTGGGCTCGAGCCCGCCCGGCCGCTTCGTCGACGCGACCGCACGCGGCCGTCGGCGGCAGCGGTATCCAGAAGAGTTCCCATCCCTCCTGGCCGCCCCGGGACGGGCCGGTGGGGTGGTCCCTCTCGCGAAGCGATGACTTCCGCCACACCCGATGGTTCTTCCGGTGCGGTCCCCGGCATGTGAAGCTGCTTGATCGTATGAACTGTGAACCGGTCCGGGTGTGCCCGTACGAGCCGGTGATGCCAGAGAGGAATGGCTGCATGTCGACTGCGAAGCGCCGGTACAGCCTGATGTGGACCGACCCGGACGGTGCGTCGCAGGCGTCCGCGGGCCGTTACGACAAGCGTTCCGCCACGCGGCGTCGGCGTGCGCTGGAGGCGGTCGGCTGCACCCGTGTCGAGGTCGTCGTGGTCGAGCCCGGAGAGCTTCCCGAACCGGCGCTCTGAGTCCCGGACTCCGCCGCCTTGGCCGCGAGATGCGCGGGCACCGCGGGACCGGGCACGTCTCCCGCCCGTTCAGGCGGCGGTGTCGGGGCTGAGGTAGTGCACCGTCGTCCGTGCGGCGTGCGGGGCGAGCAGCTCCTGCAGTTCATCGGCTGCCGTCTTGAGAAGGTGTCCGTCGCGGGTGGCGTGGACGGTTTCGAGGATGAAGGCCACGTGGGTGGAGCCGGGGGTGACGCGGGTGTGGTGGGCGTCGCGGTGGTTCCAGTGCCGGGTGAGTACGTCGGTGCTGTCGGCGTAGATGACTTCGCCGGGGCGGGGGTTCTCGACGGCGTCGGGTTCGCCGAGCGGGGTGAAGGTCTCGCTGCCGTCGGCGTAGCGGATCTCGACGTCCCCGGTGACGTGGTCGAGGTCGAAGGCACCGGCGGGCAGGCCGTGGCGCACGGAGACGGCGTTGTAGGAGTCGACGGCCGCGTTGATGCGCGGGAGGGCGCCCTTCTTGGCGAGACGTCGGCCGAGGGCGTCGACGCTGGGCCGGGTGCGGCGGGGGTTGGTGCCGAAGGACCGGTAGGCGGTGTGCCATGCCTCGATGCGCGGATCGTTCTCGTCGGCGGGCTGCCAGGTGGCGTCGGCGAGCCGCCGCTCCAGGTCCTGAAGGGCGATGGTGGTGGCGGGCCAGGGTTCGTCGCCGCGCAGACCGGTGGCGGTGACGACGGCGATGAGAGTGCCGGGGAAGGCGTCGGCGACGGAGGCGTTGATACGGAAGGTGGTCATCCGGGGGTCCGTTCCGGGGCGAGGTGGATGAGGAGCGCGGTCAGGATTTCCAGGGGCCGATGCGGTCCAGGCGGCGCAGCTGCTGGGCCGCGGTGGGCGTGTCCAGACCGGTGTCGCGTTCGGTGAGCCGGCGGGCGGTGTCGGTGCGCTGCTCGACGGGCTTGTGGTCGTCGTACTTGAACTTCGCGCGCACCGCGGTGACGTCCAGGCGCAGGCCGCGGATGCCGGTCAGCATCCGTCCGTACGGGGGCAGGTCGGGCTCGATGGCGGCGTGGTCGCCCTCGGGCTGGAAGTGGGCCATCTGGCGGCGCAGCAGGTCGGCCTTGGCCCCGGGTTCGTCGACGACCGACGCCCGGCAGGTGAACTGGACGGCCGAGTAGTAACTGGTGGGGACGCCGTCGGTGGGCGGGACGTCGGGCTTGACGCGCCAGGGCCCGGGGATGAAGGCGTAGTCGCCGGTGACGGTGAATGTGACGTCGGGGTCGGCCTCGATCGCCTTCCAGACGGGGTTGGGGCGGGCCAGGTGGATGAGCAGGTCACCGTCGTCGACGATGAAGTGGGTGGGTACGACGACGGGTGCCTGTCCGGGCAGGCCGTTGACGCTGAGGATGCCGAAGTCGTGGCCGTCGGCGATCCAGGTCCGCCATTCGGCGTCGTCGAGGGCGGCGTCCCAGGGCTGGATGAACATGCGGGGTCCCTTCCGGGCGCGTACGGGGTCAGGTGAGGGCGAGGAGGCTGACGGCGACGGCGGCGGTGCCCAGGCCGATCAGCTGCCCGCGGTGGATCCGCTCGGCGAGCATGCCGCGGGCGAGCAGGACGGTGCCGGCCGGGTACAGGGCGGTGATCACGGCGACGACGGCCAGGTCGCCGCTCCGGGCGGCGAGCAGGAACAGCAGATTGGCCACCGAGTCCAGCACACCGGCCGCCGCCGACATCGCGTACGCGGGCTTCTCCGAGCCCAGACGGCGGTACATCAGCCCGGCCGCGGCGAGGGTGACGGCGGAGGAGACCGCACGGCCGACGATCAGGGGTCCGACGCCGCTGTCCGCGGGCGCCTGGTGCAGGAAGATCAGCTGCAGCGCGATGGTGGCCCCGGCGCCGAAGGCCGGCAGCAGCGCGGTACGCGACGGGCGTGCGGTCCCGGTGCCGCCTCCGGCGCTGACCAGTACCACCGCCGCCAGTGCCAGCGGCAGGCCGATCAGCCCGGCCGGGCCCAGTTGCTCACCCTGCACCAGACCGACCCCCACCGGCAGCATGGCCGAGATCAGAGCGGTGAGGGGCGAGAGGACGTTCATCGGGCCGATCGCGAGCGTGCGGTAGAGCAGGGCGAACGCCGCGGCCGAAGCGACACCGGACGCCGCGCCCCAGGCCAGGGTCGCCGGCGAGAAGGAGGCGCCGAGGAAGGGCCACAGCAGCAGTTCGACGGTGAGCGAGGCCGGCGCGGCGATCATCACCGTGCGCAGGACATGGGCCCTGCGGGCGCCGAGGCCGCCGAGGAAGTCGGCGCATCCGTAGGCCAGAGAGCTGCCCAGGGCCAGCAGCAGAGCGATCACGGGTACATCCCTTACTATCAATGGAACGACTACACCGTACAACGCACCGACCGGAGCTGGTCAACCGAACGACTGTGTGGTGCAGTGCGATGAGCGCTGCCAGGAGGGGAGACCGATGGCCGAGACCGAAGCGGCACTGCGGACGCTCGCGCACAACGTCAGAGCCGCCCGCACCCGCGCCGGACTGTCCCTGGACGAACTCGGCCGACGCGCCAAGGTCAGCAAGGGCGCCCTGGTCGGACTGGAGAAGGCCCAGGGCAACCCGAACTTCGCCACCCTGGTCCGCCTCGCCGACACCCTGGGCATCTCGGTGTCCGCACTGATGGAGGGCCCTGCCGAAGGCCGCGTCCGGGTGGTGACCGCCGATGCCGTCATGCCCTTGTGGGCCGGGAAGAAGGGAAGCGAGGCGCGGCTGATGCTGACCACCTCGGGACCGGCCCCGGTCGAGGTCTGGCGCTGGAAACTGGAACCGGGCGAGGAATACCCCAGTCATCCGCATCAAGCCGGCGTCGTGGAGACCGTCAGCGTCACCGCCGGACAGATGGTGCTCGTCGTCGACGGCACCGAGTACGCCATGGAGTCCGGGCAGACCGCCACCTTCGAGGGCGACACCCCCCACACCTACCGCGGCTCAGGAGATCAGACCTGCCACCTGATCATGACCGTTCACATCCCGCCCGGTCCCGCCGCCACGGCCTGACCGGAGTTCCGCACGCCCCGACAGGGCAGCGGCACCGGCCCGGCACGCCACCGGGGGCGCCAGAGCCGGTACCCCCGCTCACCCAGGCATGGGCCACGCGTCGGGCAGGCACCGGCCAGGTATCAGGCGCTGCGCCGCGGCTTTCGCGCCGCCGTCTTCTTGGCCGCGGACTTCTTGGCCGTGGTCTTCTTCTTGGGCAGGTCGTGGACGGTGGCGTCGTCGCCCCGGGACTTGCGGGCCTTGGCCACGGATTCCTTGAGCGCGGCCATGAGGTCGACGATCTGCCCCGGTGCCTCCTCGGGCTCCTCGGCCGCGGGCGGTTCGCGGTGCTCCTGTTTCGCTTCGATGAGCTGCTCCACCGCCTCGGTGTACCGGTCGGTGAACTCCTCACCTTCCAGGTCGTCGCGGGTCAGCCGGTCGATGAGCTGCTCCGCCTGGGCGATCTCCGCGTCGGTGAGTTCGACCTCGTCCGGTTTCAGTTCGGCGGGGTTGCGGATCTCGTCGGACCAGCGCATCGCGTGCAGGACGATGACGTTGTCGCGGACCCGGAGAAGGCCGAGGCGCTCGCGGCCGCTCCAGGCGTACTTCGCCACGGCCACCTTCGAGGAACGCTCCAGCGCCTTCCGCAGGAGCGTGTAGGGCTTGGCGGCGACCTTGCCGTCGGGCTGGAGGTAGTAACCGTCGCCGATCTGGATGGGGTCGATGGAGTCCAGCGGCACGAACGCCTCGATCTCGATGGCTTTCGCCGTGGGCAGCGGTATCTCCCGCAGTTCCTCGTCGAGCACCGGGATGATCGTGTCCTTGCCCCACTGGTAGCCCTTGCCGATCTCGGACTGCGCGACCTCGCGGCCCTCGATCTCGCAGATCTTGCGGCTCCGGACCCGGCCCATGTCCACCAGGTGCACCTGGTGGAAGTGGATGCTGTGGTCCTCCCGGGCGTTGACCACGTGGACGGGCACGGTGACCAGGCCGAACGAGATGGCGCCGGACCAGACGGTTCGGGGCATGGAAGACCTCCGCGACGGGAGCCGAGGATTTCAGCCTAGGAGCAGTCACAGGCCAAGTCACGGCGAGCGGCACAGGCAGCGGCACAGCGAGCTTCGCAGGTCGGTGCGCCACTGCCGGCGTGGGTCGAGCAGGTCCGCGGCCCGGCCGTCGGCCCGGTGGGGGGCCTCGATGGCTGTGCGGCCGGGGTGGCGCCGGGCAGGTCAGAGGCCGCCCGTGTTGAGCAGCCTGTTGGGAGTGTCGGAGCGCACGCCACGTACGACACCGCGGGTGGCCGTGTGGTCGAGCCAGACGTGAACCTCGTGAGCCGTGGCGTGGGGGTGTGCCGACAGATACAGCGCGATCACGCCGGTCGCGTGCGGTGCGGCCCAGGACGTCGCGCCGTCGTTCTCCGTGGTCGTACCGCCGCCGGCGAGGGCGGCGGTCACCTTCTGGCCGGGGGCGTACAGGTCCACGCACCGTCCGTAACCCGATCCGTAGGAGCCGCTGTCGGTCCACGCGTGGTCGTTCGAGGTGGAGGCGGCCACGACGATGGTGCCGGGGACGCCGGCCGGGGAGTGCTTGCAGGCGTCGTCATGGAAGTTGCCGGCCGACACCACCGTCGGGATCCCCGCGTCGACCATCTTCTTCACGGCGGACTCCAGAGCCGTCGACCGGTGGTCGAGGTTGAGCGACATGTTCACCACCGCGGGCTTCTGCGCGTGCGCGGTGACCCACTTGACCGACTTCACCAGGGCCGCCTCCGCCGCCGCGGGGGAGCCGCCGCCCTCGCTCTCGCACACGATGCCCTGGACCCGTACGAGCTCCGCCTTGGGGGCCACCCCGTACTTCGCCCCGCCGATGACGCCCGCGACGAACGTGCCGTGGCCGGTGCCGGCCTCGCTGAAACAGTCACCGGAGTCCTTCGGGCCCACGAAGTCGGCGCCGAGGCGGGCGCGTCCGCCGAACTCCTTGTGGGCGATGTCCATTCCGGTGTCGATCACGTAGACGTGAACGCCCTTGCCCGTGGCCGTGGTGGTGAACTTCCCGTTGAGCGGCCGCGACCGCTGGTCGAGAATGTCGAGATTCCACGGCACCTGCCGAGTTGTGGCCCTCGCTGCGGCCGGCCCGGTCCCGGACGACATCCCCACGGTGCCGTGGGACGTCGGAGCCCAGCCGGAGGACGGCTTGTCCCCGAAGGGCGTCACGGTCGCCCCCTCCTTGTGCGAGGAGGGCGTCCCGCCTGCCGCCGCGCCGGCGTCCCCGCCGCAGGCGGAGGCCCCGAACACCGTTGCCATGGCCACCACCAGGAGACCGGCCTTCGTCACGTTTCGCGTCACAACTTCCCCCATGTTCCCGCCACGTACACAGTCAGCGCACAAGACGACCACAGCGGGCGGGCGGTTCCGACGGGGCGTGGGACGGGTCCGTCCCGTGCTCGCGGCCGATCCTGGAGCGCGCGGCCTCCCGGGTGGTGACGTGACGCCTACCAGTAGGTGCGCGTGACCTTGTCGGGCAGTCGCCCCTGCCGCTCCGCCTCCCGGAGGATCGCCGATGCGACGACCAGGAACGCACGGCCGAGTTCCGGGTCCGGGTCGGGGTTCTCCACGTTCCCGACGTTCTTGTCGAGGATCATCCCGCCGAGGGACATTCCCTCCGGTGTGCAGGCGCGGGCGACCGATGCCTGCGGATCGATCAGGACGTTCCCGGTGGCGCCCTCAATCGTTTCCCACGCGTAGACGGATCCCGCTTCGAAAGAAAGGATCTTCCTGCACGCCATTGATGCGGTCACGGCAATGTCCACCAGTTCACTCGTGCCAGGGACTTGATCACCTGAATCCTATGCAGTCCGCCGCGGGAGCCGTCTGGCCGCCGCGGACCCGCTCATGGGCTCTGCCCGTCGGCGGCATCGCGCAGTAGTTGCCGGACTCCGCGAACAGGGCGGTATCCGAAGGCGTTCACCGCGGCGGTCGAGTCGTAGACCCGGTCCAGACGATCCGGCACAGGCCATCCCCGGTCGCGGAATGCCTCGAAGACGTCCGGAGCCCGGCCGGCGAGGACCGCGCCCGCGTCATGGTGAAGGGCAAGGCAGTCCTCTCGGCGAAACGGGTGCGGCCCGGAGATGTTGAACCTGCCGGTCACCGAGGAGTGCGTCACGGCCAGCACCCCCGCCGCCGCGACGTCGGCCACGTCGACAGCCCGGTGCAGCAGGTGGCGGGCCCGTACAGACGGCGGCTCCGGAAAGCATCGCGCTATGCGCAGCGTGACCGAGGAAACGCCGCAGGCGGCGACCAGATCCTCGGCGGCCAGTTTGGTCTCGTCGTAGATGTCCCGGGGAAGAGGCATGAGCTGCTCGTCCACCCAGACCGCGCGGTCGGTGGGTACCAGGGCGTGTCCGTAGACGCTCGTGCTGCTGATGTAGAGGACACGCCGAACGTCGAACCGGGCGGCGTCGTCGAGCAGTTCTGCGGTCACGCCCACATTCACGGCGCGGAACTCCTCATCGGCCACGCGCCCGACGTGCGGGGCGTGGAGCGCGGCGGCATGGACCAGGACGTCGGCCGACCGTAACGCGGCCCGCCGCACGCGGCGATCTCGCAGGTCCGCGACGGCACTTGTCCAAGGTCCGGGCACCCGGTCCAGGCCACGGACCACCCAGCCGGCCGCGTCGAACGCCGCTGCCAGAGCCGATCCGACCCGGCCCGAACTTCCGGTGACCGCAACCACCCCGGCAGGGCCTCTTTTGCTCCGCTCCGAGCGCACCCACTGATTCTGTCACTCGCTCGCGCGGACGCGATCGGAGCAGGCCGTCCACCGCGGACCGGGCTGCTTCTCGCACACCTCGCTCACCCTCGCCGAACCGGTCGACGAACCGTCAGGTCCGCTCCTGATCGGCGTGTTTCGAGGGAAGGAGTTCACCTACGAGTGCTGCCACCTGTTCCACCTCGATGAGGAAGCCGTCGTGGCCGTAGGGAGATTCGATCAACCGGAGACCGTCGGCCGTGGAGATGCCTCCCGCCAGTTCCGCCTGCTGGGCCGGTGGATAGAGGCGGTCGGAGCCGACTCCGGCCACGAGGGTACGGGCGGTCACCCGCCGCAGAGCGGCGCGCACGCCACCGCGGCCCCGGCCGATGTCGTGGCTGTTCATGGCCTCGGACAGCACGACGTAGCTGCCCGCGTCGAAGCGCCTCACCAGCTTGGCCGCGTGGTGGTCGAGGTAGGACTCGACCTGGTACCGGCCGCCGTTCCAGGGGTCCTCCGCGCCCTGAGGCGTACGTCCGAAGCGGACATGGAGTTCCGGCTCGCTGCGGTAGGTGACATGGGCGATCCGCCGGGCCAGTCCAAGACCTGTGTGGGGGCCACGGCCGGTGTCGTGGTAGTTGCCTCCGAGCCAGTTCCGGTCGGAGCGGATGGTACGTAGCTGGATGTCGGCCCAGGCGATCTGCTCGGCGCTCGCCGAGGCGCTCGTGGCGAGCAGCAGGAGGGCACCGGTTCGTCCGGGATAGGAAACGGCCCATTCCAGAGCCCGCATCCCGCCCATCGAACCGCCGATCACCAGCGCCCAGCGGTCGATGCCGAGCGAGTCGGCGAGGCCTGCCTCGGCCGCCACCTGGTCGCGCTGTGTCAGAAAGGGAAAGCCACCGCCCCAGTGGCGTCCGCCCGGCGTGAGCGACGAGGGCCCGGTACTGCCTTGGCAGCCTCCGAGGACGTTCGGGGCCACGACGAACCAGCGGTCCGGGTCCAGGGCCCGTCCCGGTCCGACGAGCCCGTCCCACCAGCCGGGGGTGGGGTGCCCGGGTCCGGCCGGTCCGGCGACGTGACTGTCCCCGGTGAGAGCGTGCAGGACAAGGACGGCATTGGAGGCGTCCGGCGCGAGTCGTCCCCACGTCTCGAACGCCAGCCGCACACCCGGCAGTTCGCCGCCCGCCTCCAGCGGAAGAGGCTTTTCCAGCCTGTACCACCGGCGACGCCCCGGCGGGTCCCCCTCCCGCCAGGCACCGGTGGCCGGCGGGAGGGGTTCCTGATGAGGTGTCAGTACGGTGTTCAGGACGCGCCCTTGGCCGCGCGGAAGCCTGCCTCCAGGTCCGCCTTGAGGTCGGCGAGGTTCTCGATGCCGACCGACAGACGCACCAGACCGGGTGAGGTGCCGGTGGCCGCGAGCTGCTCGTCGTCGAGCTGGCTGTGGGTGGTGGACGCCGGATGGATGATCAGGCTTCGTACGTCGCCGATGTTGGCGAGGTGGCTGAACAACTCGACCGCGTCCACGAACCGTTTGCCCGCCTCCACCCCGTCCCGCAGCTCGAAGGAGACCACGGCACCGGCGCCGCGCGGCAGATACCTCCGGCCCGCCTCGTACCACTTGCTGGACTCGAGCCCCGGGTAGTGGACCGCGGCCACCTCGTCGCGCTGCTCCAGCCATTCGGCGAGTGCCTGGGCGTTCGCCGAGTGCCGCTCGATGCGCAGGCTCAGTGTCTCCACGCCCTGTAGCAGCAGGAACGAGGAGTGCGGGGAGAGCGCAGGTCCGAGGTCGCGCAACAGCTGCACCCGAAGCTTGACCGCGAAGGCACTCGGGCCGAGGGCCGGCCAGTACCGCAGTCCGTGATAACTCGGGTCCGGCTCAGTGAAGTCCGGGAACCGCTCGGCGTGCGCGCCGAAGTCGAAGGTGCCGCCGTCGACGACCACACCCGCGATGGTCGTGCCGTGCCCGCCCAGGAACTTGGTGGCGGAGTGCACGACGATGTCCGCGCCGTGCTCAAGGGGCCGCAGCAGATAGGGAGTCGGGACCGTGTTGTCCACGATCAGCGGCACGCCCCCGGCATGGGCGACGTCCGCGACGGCCCGTACGTCCAGCACGTTGCCGCGCGGGTTGCCCAGCGTCTCGGCGAACAGTGCCTTGGTGTTCGGCCGGATCGCCGCCCGCCACGCCTCCACGTCGTCGGGGTCGTCGACGAACGACACGTCGATACCGAACTTGGGGAGCGTGTGACGGAAGAGGTTGTACGTACCGCCGTACAGCGACGTACTGGAGACGATGTGATCGCCCGCACTCGCGAGCGTCAGGATCGCCAGTGTCTCCGCCGCCTGCCCGGAGGAGAGCGCGACGGCCGCCACACCGCCTTCCAGCGCGGCGATCCGCTGCTCGAAGACATCCTGGGTGGGGTTGTGGATGCGCGTGTAGATGTTGCCGGGTTCGGCCAGCGAGAACAGGTCGGCCGCGTGCCGGGTGTCCCGGAACACGAACGACGTCGTCTGGTAGATCGGCGTCGCCCGGGCGCCGGTCGTCGGGTCGGGCGTGGCTCCGGCGTGGATCTGCTTGGTCTCGAAGGACCATGCCGAGGTGTCAGGTCCGGCGGGTGCGTCCTCGGGGGTGTGGCCTGCGGTGACGGAGTCGATGGGCTGGCTCATGGTGCTGCTCCCTGTACGGAGGGTGAGAGAGGGAAGGCGCGAGGGAACCACGGCGCCGCGGACCACTGCCGGTACGGCAGCGGCGGGCAGCGTTATGCGGTGAGAGAGATGCTGGTCAGCAGGCCGGGCGTGACGTCAGCTCGCGGCGGGACAACCGGTGGTGGTGACACGCACGTAATCGACGTGGCGGCGGGTCACAAGGACGGTCATGAGCCCAGATAACCACATGACGGCGTCACGAACCAGCCGTACGGGGGTGTCTTGGGGGTGTCTCCTCCGTCGGAGTGCACGGTCGACGCGCTGTTCGGGGCGGGTGCCGAACCGGCGAGGGGACCGCCGTCCGCAGGTACGGGGCTCGGCGGAACGAGCCGCGCGTCTCGTTCCGCCCGCCCCGAGGACGGGCGCACGGGCCCGGGGCACGCCATCGGTCGGCGCGGAATCGATCGGCCGCTCCAAGGCGTCCCGGACAAACGGAGAAGCTCTCCGTGTCCGCCATGCAAGACCTGCCCCGATTTTCTTGACCACTGCTGTGGACGTCTGCTGAACTCCCGTCCCATGAACCCGCACGTGGACCTGACCCGGCGGCGCCACATCGATCTGGCGCTCGTCGCCAGCACGTTCTGTTGTCGCTGACCCGGCAAGTTGTCCCCGGCAGCGATCGGTGCGCATCGACTGCGCACGTCGGCCGGACGCGGTGTCAACCCGCCTGTGCCGCAAGGCTGTTCCGCGGGATCGTCGCATCCGGCTTCTGAGCCGTCGCTTGCACCGCCTGACCTCACACCTCTCTTTCCCGGCTGCGGGCAGAAGCGTGCGCAGCGCTGGGCGCGAAGGGGCGCGAAGGCTGTACGAGCGGGCAGAGACGGTCGTTGAAGAACGGGCGAGCCGTCAGCAGGTCTCAGGGCGATAAGACGGCCCGCCGTCGGGTTCGGCGAGCAGGCGTCAGCGTGCCGATGGTCCGACCTGCCCGGCCGCGCTTCCTGCGTGGCCGTCGGCTGCTTGTCTCCACGTCCTGACCGCCGGTGCCTGCCCCGACTCCGGTCGCACGGCCCGCGGGCCGGTCTGTCATCGCCGCCACCCATCCGCCGGCACACGGTGGTACGCCCACCTCCTCCGACAAGGACCTCCTCATGCCCGTGTCCCTCCGTAAGCTCACCGGCCGCATCGGCGCGGTGATCGAGGGCGTCGACCTCGCGGCGCCACCGGACGACCCCACGCTCACGGCACTGCGCGACGCCCTCAACGAGCACAAGGCCCTCGCCCTCGACAACGCGGCCCTCGACCATTCCGGACGCCGCAGCGAGCAACTCGTCGGTGAGGCCTCGCACTACACCAGGTTCCTGGCGGTGGCGGCATGACCGAGGTCCGCATTCCGGCGCCGGCCGTTCTCAAGGGCCCGGACGCCGCGACCGACAACGTGCGGGAACGCGAGGTGTTCCTTCCGCGCGACGCGCGCCGCCGGACGTCGCTCGCGACACTCCGTGACCGGCTGCGCTGGCCGCTGGGCATCTATACGACTCCGGTCGTGATCCTCGTGGTCTGGGAGGTTCTCGCCCGGGCCGGCGTGGTGACGAAGACCTACGCCCCGGCGCCGACCTCGATCGTGCGGTCCGCCGTCGATCTGTGGCAGCAGGGCGTGCTCGGGCCGGATGTGGCCGTCTCCCTGCAGCGGGCCGGTATCGGCCTCGCGATCGGCCTGTCGGTCGGCATCGTCACCGGAGTCCTCGGCGGACTGCTGCGCAGCGGCGAGTATCTGTTCAACGGCGTCGTACAGGTCCTCAACACGATCCCTCTGCTCGCGGTACTGCCCCTGATGATCGTGTGGTTCGGCATCGACGAGCTCACCAAGGTGCTGCTGATCTCCTTCGGCGCCGGCGTGCCGATGTACCTCAACCTGTTCGCCGCGATCCGCGGCGTCGACCAGCGGCTCATCGAGATGGCACGCACGACCGGAGCGGGCACCTGGCGCCTGGTGACGCGGGTGCTGGTGCCCGGATCGCTGCCGGGTTTCCTGGTCGGCCTGCGCTTCTCCCTCGCGTACAGCGTCCTCGGACTCGTCGCCGCGGAGACGGTCAACGCCGACAAGGGACTCGGCTTCCTCATCACCCAGGGACAGACCTACCTCCAGACCAACCAGGTCTTCGTGGGGCTGGTGATCTACTCGCTCCTCGGCCTGCTCGCCGATCAGTTCGTCCGTGCTCTCGAACGGGTGCTGCTGCGGTGGCGCCCGAGTTATGAGGCGTCATGAGCAGCACAGTCGCGACCGACCTCCGCCGGCAGACCGGCGTCGTCGTGGAGCGGGTCGTCCGGCAGTTCGGTGACCGGGTCGTACTCGACCGACTCGATCTCACCATCGAGGACGGGGAGTTGGTGATCCTGCTCGGCCCCTCGGGCTGCGGAAAGAGCACCCTCCTGCGGCTGCTCGCCGGACTGGACCGGCCCGACGGAGGACGCGTGGAGGTCCCGGCGAAGCGAGCGATCGTCTTCCAGGCCGACCGGCTGCTGCCGTGGCAGCGCGTCCTGCGCAACATCACACTCGGCCTGCACGGACCCGACGCGGACCAGCGGGCCCGCGACGTGCTCGCCGAGGTCGGACTCTCGGGCCGCGAGAAGGCATGGCCCAAGGAGCTCTCCGGCGGCGAGGCCCAACGAGTCTCGCTGGCAAGGGCGCTGGTCTCGGAGCCCGAACTCGTCCTGCTCGACGAGCCGTTCGCCGCCCTCGACGCCATCACGCGGCTGCGCATGCACGACCTCGTGCGCGCACTACGCACCAAACACCATGCCGCCATGCTGCTCGTCACCCACGACATCGACGAGGCGATCGCTCTGGCGGACCGCATCCTCGTCATGAGCAACGGCGGCATCGGCGCCGCACACACCGTTCACCTCTCCGCCGCGGACCGCGAAGCGAGTGTGGCGCGAGAGGAACTCCGCGCCCGGCTCCTGGAAGACCTCGGCCTCGCCGGGCAGCACTGACCCTCCCAAGATCCCCCAACACCCGTACCCAGCACAGAAAGCACAGGACATCCCATGCGCAAGACAACCTCCCGACTCATCGCCGCGGCCGCTCCCCTCGCCCTCGCAAGCACCCTCGTCGCCTGCGGATCGTCCTCCGACACCACCGCGCCGCTGAGCAACGCCGGCAACGCGAGCAGCGAGAAGCACCCCGAGTGGAGCAAGTACACCTTCACCATCGGAGACAACGGCGGTGACGGCAGCCAGGCCCTGGCGAAACTGACCGGCGTCTTCGACAACGCCCCCTACAAGGTGAAGTTCGCCCGCTTCACCTACGGCCCACCCCTCGTGCAAGCCGCGGCGTCGGGGGACATAGACCTAGGCAGCGTCGGTGACGTGCCGCCGATCACCGGTGCCGCGAAGGAGTACGGCTTCAAGATCGTCGCCGTGAACCGCTCGCTCACACCCGACCAGGCGGTGGAGAACATCATCGTGCCGAAGGGCTCGAAGCTGAGGACGGCCGCCGACCTCAAGGGCAAGCGGATCGCCGTTCCGCAGGGCAGTTCCGCCCATGGACTGGCCCTGAACGCACTGAAGAGCGTCGGCCTCGGCCCCAAGGACGCGAAACTGGTGTTCCTCGACCCGGCGGCCGCCGCGACGGCGTTCAACACCGGGAAGGTGGACGCCTGGTCGATCTGGAACCCGCAGTCGGCGATCGCGGTCAAGAACGGTGCGCGGATCCTGGTCAAGGGCCTCCCGCCGATCGACCAGACGAGCAGCTACTACGTCGCGAGTGACACGTCGCTGAAGGACAGGACCAAGCGTGCGGCCCTCACGGACGCCCTGAAGAGGCTCTCCCGCGAGTACGCCTGGGCCATCAAGCACCCTGATCAGTACGCGAAGGCACTCTCCCAGGAACAGGGCATCCCCCTGGCCGACGCCAAGACGTCCCTGGCCGCCTACTCGAACCGCGTGACCCCGGTCGAGAAGTCGGACATCGAGCTGGAGCAGAAGCTCGCGGACGCGTTCCTGGAAGCGGGCCAGATCACCAAGAAGGTCGACCTCGCGTCGATCACCGACAACCTCCTGCCCGCCGGGTACGACAGCTCCAAGCTGACCTTCAACTGACCCGCCATCCACCTCGACAAGCGAAGGAGACAACCCGTGACCCAGACACAGCGCCGGCTCCACCTCAACGCCTTCCTCATGGAGGCGGGCCACCATGAGGCGGCGTGGCGGCTCCCGCACAGCAACCCCCGGGCGGACTTCGACCTGCGGCACTGGATCGAGCTGGCACAGCTCGCCGAGAGCGCCAAGTTCGACTCGCTGTTCCTCGCGGACGGTCCGGCCCTCATGGGAACCGGCGAATTCCGGCCGCCGGGCCAGCTCGAGCCACTCACACTGCTGACCGCCCTGTCCCAGGCGACCAGCCGGATCGGCCTCATCGCGACCGTTTCCTCGACGTACAACGAGCCCTACAACCTCGCCCGCCGGCTCGCCTCCGTCGACCACGTCAGCGGTGGCCGCGCCGGCTGGAACATCGTCACCTCGGCAGGGGCGGACGAGGCCGCCAACTTCGGCCTCGACAACCGTCCCGGCCACGCCGAGCGCTACGCCCGTGCCGACGAGTTCCTGAAGGTCGCCAAAGCCCTGTGGGACAGCTGGGAGTCCGACGCCGTCGTTGCGGACCAGGCCGGCGGACGCTACGCCGACCCCGACGGGCTGCACCGGCTCGGCCACCAGGGCACGTACTTCAAGGTGGCCGGACCGCTCAACGTCCAGCGCCCGCCCCAGGGTTACCCACTGCTCGTCCAGGCCGGCTCCTCCGAGGACGGAAAGGAGTTCGCGGCCCGCCACGCCGAGGCCATCTTCACCGCTCACACGACCTACGAGCGCGCGGCCGCCTTCTACGCCGACATCAAGGCACGGACCAGGGCCGCGGGGCGCGACCCGGACGGCGTGATCGTCCTGCCCGGCATCGTCCCCTACATCGGGTCGACCGAGGCGGAAGCCCGGGCGCTCGCCCGGCAGTTCGACGAGCTGCGCGTCCCGGAGTACGGGCTGCGCCAGCTGGCAGCCGTGTTCGAGACCGAGCCATCGGCCTTCGAACTCGACGCGCCCCTGCCGGACTTCATCCTCGCCAGGCCGAAGCTGGAGGGGTCACAGAGCCGTTCCGACCTGATCATCGATCTCGCGGTCCGTGAAAAACTCACGGTTCGTCAGATCATCTCCCGACTCGGCGGTGGGCGCGGCCACTTCGAGTTCATCGGTACGCCCGAGCAGGTCGCGGACACGATCATCGCCTGGTTCGAGGGTGGGGCCGCGGACGGATTCAACATCATGGCGCCCGCCCTGCCCTCGGGCCTCGCGGCCTTCACCGAGCACGTCCTGCCGATCCTGCGCGGCAAGGGCCTGTTCCGCGAGGAGTACGAGGGCACGACCCTGCGCGAGCACTACGGCCTCCCGGTCCCGGCGAACCAGTTCCGGGCCTGACCGACCGCCGGGCTGCCCGATGGGTCAGCCCGGCACGTAGCCGAGGGAGGTGCCGAACAGGCGCCGGTGGCAAGGGTGTCGGTCGAGGCCGTGGCGGTCATCGGGGGTCCTCCGGCCGGAGCAGGGGCGGGTGCAGGGCGGTGGCCGGGCCGGCGCGATACAGCGCGGCGGGTTTGCCACGGCCGCCGGTCAGACGCGCGCCGCCGGGGACGGCCTCCACGAAGCCGGGGGTGGCGAGCACCTTGCGGCGGAAGTTGGGACGGTCGAGGCCCGTGTCCCAGACGGTCTCGTAGACGGCCTGCAACTCGCCGAGGGTGAACTCGGGCGGGCAGAAGGCGGGGGCCAGGCAGGTGTACTCCAGCCTGGCCCGGACCCGTTCACGGGCGTCGGCGAGGATGCGGTCGTGGTCGAAGGCGAGCGCGGTGGCATCGGCCTCGGCGAGCGGTACCCAGCGGGCCTGGGCGGCGTCCCCGCCCGCCGCGGGTTCGGGCAGATCGGGGATGAGCGCGGCGAAGGCCACGGAGACCACCCGCATCCGGGGGTCGCGGTCCGGGTCGCTGTAGGTGCGCAGTTGCTCCAGGTGGAGGCTGTCGACCAGGAGCTCCGGCAGGCCGGTCTCCTCGGCGAGTTCCCGGCGGGCGGCCTCCTCGGCCGACTCCCAAGGCAGCAGGAAGCCACCGGGCAGCGCCCAGGCGCCCGCGTACGGCTCCTGCCCGCGCCGGATCAGCAGCACGTGCAGGGAGGACGCTCGTACGGTGAGCACGGCGAGGTCGACGGTCACCGCGAACGGCTCGTACGCCGACGGGTCGTACGGAGCGGCGGCCGTCACCGGTTCTCCGGGAGCGGGTCGGCGAAGTGCCAGCCCTCGGCGAGCAGGCCGTCCACCGCCGCCACGGCGGTGCGCAGCCGCTCCTCGGGGCTGCCGGTGACCAGCAGGAACCGCCGGTCGGTGCGCTCCAGTTCCTCCCGGAACCGGCCGGTCATCCACGGGCGCAGGTGGGGCTCGTCGCGCAGGCCGTCGTCCTCGAAGGGCACGCCCTCGTGGTCGGTGAGCAGGTACAGGTGGCGCGGGGTGCGGGCGGCGACCGCCGCCACCTCGGGGCTGGGCGAGCCGAGGTAGCGCTCGTGCCAGATCGCGGTGGCGAAGGAGTCGGTGTCGCAGAAGAGTACGGGGGAGCCGCGGCGGGCCGCCCGCTGTTCGTCGTCGTCCTGGCGGCGGGCGATGACGGGGAACTCCTCGGAGGCGAACGCCACTTCGGACCAGTCGGCTCCGGGGTCGGTGGCCCGCAGGGCGGCGAGCTTCTCCTCGCTGTACGCGCGCCCGTACTCGGGCACCCAGCCGGTGTCCGTCCAGACGCCGCCGCGCGCCCGGTAGTGGGCTGCCAGCGCCAGGGAGAGGGTGGTGGTGCCGGTGGACTCGGCGCCGAGGACGACCACGCGCCGGGCGAGGGCGCCGCGCACGCCCGGGCCGAGGAACGCCCAGCTGCCCACCGGATCCTTGCGTACGGCCGTGCCGGAGACGGGGTACGTGGTGCGGTCCAGGTCCACGCCGACCTCGGCCGCACCGAACCGGCGGGCCAACTCGGTCCCGTAGGACTCGGAGGTGAACACGGCGTCCACCGGCTCCGGGACGGCCGTACGGAAGACCGTCATGTGGGCGTCCCACACCGCGGGGTCGTGCAGGTCGACCGCGTGGTCGTCGACGGCGCCGACGACCTCGGCCCCCGGGTGGGCCTCGCGCATCCACGCCACCCGGTCGGCGAGCGGCACCGATTCCACGGAGGCCGCGCAGACCAGAACGGTCAGCCGGTCGCACTGCGCCTGGGCGGTGCGGACGAGATGGTGGTGGCCCGCGTGCGGCGGATAGAACTTGCCGAGCACCAGGCCGTGCCGGTAAGGGCGGGCGGCGGTGCTCACGCGGTCACCGCCGTCACGGGCCGGGGGGCCGTGGCCACGAGGGTGCGCCGCCAGCCGACGAGGCCGGCCACGCACAGGGCGAGGAAGCCGACGTACAGCAGGGAGGTCAGGTAGAGGTCCTTGTAGGCGTACAGCGGGATGTAGA
This sequence comes from Streptomyces sp. NBC_00386, assembly GCF_036063235.1. Taxonomy (NCBI): domain Bacteria; kingdom Bacillati; phylum Actinomycetota; class Actinomycetes; order Kitasatosporales; family Streptomycetaceae; genus Streptomyces; species Streptomyces sp. NBC_00386. The sequence continues at coordinate 560,246 of NZ_CP107950.1, read as the reverse complement.
CCAGGTCGGCGGCGATCCACAGCCACCAGGACTCCAGCAGCTTGCGGCACTGGCCGTAGGTGGCCGCCAGGGAGAGGGCGGTGGTGAGCGCGTCCCAGAAGGGGACGGTGGAGTCGGTGGCGCGGTCCAGCAGCAGCGTGAGGGCGGCGGTGCCCAGCACGCCGGCGGCGGCGAGCCAGGTCCATTCGGCACCCGTCGTACGGCGCACCGGCAGGGCGTCGGCGGCGGTCCGTCCGCTGCCGCGGGCCCAGGTCCACCAGCCGTAGGCGGCCAGCGCGATGAAGACGACCTGGAGACCGGCGTCGGCGTACAGGCCGGCCTGGAGGAAGAGCACGATGAAGAAGACGTTGTTGGCAATGCCCACGGGCCAGTTGGCGATGTGCTGGCGGGCCACCAGCCAGACACAGACGGCGCCGGTGGCGAAGCCGAGCGCTTCGGTCCAGCTGAGGTTCCAGTTCACGGGGCGACTCCTTAATAGTCGCCATGACTATAAATAGCGGGACGGGTGGAGGGCAAGGGATTTAGCCCGCGACGCCTGAGGCGGCGCGGGCCTCTCGGGGTGAGTCGGTCGGGTCTCGCTCGCGGTTGCGACCGTGGTCCGGGACGTGGTCGGGGGAGGGGACGGGAACTGCCGGACCTGCGTGGGGCGTTCCGGCGGCTCGGCTCGGCTCGGCTCGGCTCGGCTCGGCGCTGATCGCGAACGCGCCGGCGTCTGCGGTCGGACCGCCCGTCCTCGTGGGCGGTGCCGTCAGTGGCGGCTGGCAGCATGTCCCCATGACTCGCGAGGATCTTGACATACTGTTCGCCGACCCTGCGGCCCTGCTCGCCGCCGAGCCCGAGGCCCTTCGGGACCTGCCCGCCACGGGCGGGGGAGCGGGCCGCGAAGCCTACGCCCAGGCCGTCGCGATCCTCGACCGAGCCGAGGTGCCGCGGGCCGAGTTCGCCTCGTGGCTGCACTTCGGCGCGAAGATACTGGGCCACGACGCCTACGCCGACCTGGTCGCCGAGGCCGAGCCGGACATGCCGTGGCGAACCGTCTGGGCCTGGTGGCGCCCGGTCGGTGCCTACCGGGCCAAGCCGAACTTGAGCGGGGACGCCGATGTGGAGGTGCACGAGGCGTCGGACGGCCGTCTCCTGCTGAAGGTGTGGTCGCTGTGGACCCGGGAGCACTGGCTCGATCCGGCCACCGGCCGGCGGGTCCCCGCCCCCGCCGACGGCGAGTTCGGCGAACGGCCCTACGACGCCCCCGTCGAGGGACCCGTCCTCTTCGACCCGGACGACGACCACGGCCTCTACCAGCCCGACGCCTGGGAGGAGCCCGCACCCCTCGGAGACGACCGCGTCATGTTCTTCGACCCGCGCGGCGTGGTGGTCCTGGAGCGCAATGGCGCGGCGGCCGACGGGCCGACGGGTTCCGAGGCGGTTTCCCGGGGCCAGGGTGATCCCTGGTTCGCGGAGCCGACGGCAGCCGAAGCCCCGCTGGATGCCGCCCGCTTGGAGGAGGCGTTCGGTCCGGACGGGTTGGCGCTGCTGACGCGGGACCAACTGCCCGCCGCGCTGAAGCACGCGCCCACACGGGAGTTGGCCGCCACGGCGGGGCTGCCGACGTGGTTCGCCGCGGGAGTCGCCACGTTCACCCTGGCCTGGAAGGACGGGAAGGCGCGCGGGCTGGAGCCCGACGAGAACGGCCTGCTGCACCTGGGCACCTTCGAGCTGGCGTACGCCGACACCGGCCGGGTGCTCGTCCACTCCGAGACGGGCGCGGTGTCGATGGTGCGCAACGGCCAGGGCCCGTTCCCTCTCGCCCGGGACACCGAGACCTTCGTACGACTGCTGGAGGCCGTGTACCGCTTCATGGGTGCCTGCTGGAACCCCTACCCGGGCGAGTGCGGCACGCGGGACTTCCTTCGCGAGGCCGCCGCTCTCGAACCGCTCTCGGTGAACGGGGAAGCGCCCGCCCAGGACGTCTGGGGGCACCTGTTCGCCGCCATAGTCGAACTCAGCCCGTGGGGCTACTGACCGGGCGAGCGGGGCGGCTCGGTCGTCGTACGGGGAGCGGGATCCGCGGTTATGGCCGATCCTGTGGGGGAGACTCCGGCCCGATGGGATCGTCATGTCCGATGCAGCCTCGCGTGCGGAGCGGCGGGTCGCGCTGGTCCGGGACGACGTGCCCGGACGTCTGACGCTGGCGCAGGAGTTCTACACGCACTCCTCCGAGCCCCTGCGCCGGTACGGTCACGCCGAGCTGAGCTTTCTGCGCTGGTCCGCGGCGCGCGGGGTGCTCGCGCCGCGGTCCGCCGCCTGTCCGGGCAGCGCCTGGTGGCGTTCCGTGAACGAGGGGCTCCTCAGGGACAAGGTGGAGGCGGGCCTCCTGTGTGCCGGTGCCCCGGGGCAGGCGAGCGCCAGGAGCGTCGAGTACTGGGTGGACTGCGTGCGGGACCCGTCGCCCGCCGCCTGGTACCGCGCCCACAACGCCAGCATCGTCGCCGGATATCTGCGCCATGAAGACCTGGCCGTGCCGGAGTCGCAGGTGGAGCGGTTCATGATGAACGTCGCCCTGCTGCGCGTGCTGTTCACTCACGCCATGCTGCTACGGCCGCGCCTCGCGCTCGGATGGCTGGGGCCGCTCGGGCCGCGGCTGGTGGATCCTCGCTACCGGACCGTGAAGTGGTTTCTCGACCTCGGCCGGTCCTTCCCGGCGGTGTACCCCGTCACCCTGCCCACCGTGGACACGATCCTCGACGAGCACGCCGTCGCCCGGATGCTCGACTACGGCGTCATCGCCCCCCGGCTGTCGGCGCTGTACGCGTTCTCGGCCGCCGCACTCGAAGAACCCCGGCTGGTGGCCTTCCTGGACGCGGGTGTGCCGGCCTACGTCTGGACCGCGGCGGAGCGACCGCTCTGGTACGTCGGCAACACGGGCGCTCACCTGCGGTTCATCGCCCGGGTGACAGGCGCACGCCTGACCTGGCCTCCGTCACGGGCCGGCCGTCGCAGGAGTTCACGGCACGGGTCGACTTGACCCGGCCCTAGTGGACCGGGCTTGGAGGCAGTGCCCAACTGGTTGCCGGGTCGACTCCTCCGTCCAGACACCCCCTATGGGGTGACAGGGACGCGTGACTCACGCCCCGCAGTCCACACGGCAAGCAGGAGAGAAGCGCCCGATCCAAGGGCGCTTCTCTCCTCGCCGTTTCCGGCAAGTGGCAAGATCTCAGCACCGCAGAGGTGGGAGGAAGTCTGTGTCAAAGCAGGTCATACGTCCGAGCGATGTGAACCCCTCGGCTGAGATGGCTGAGTTCCAGTTCTGGAAGTGCCGTCAATGCGGAGCCGAGCCCTTGGGCCTGTTCGTCGACGAGCGGGGCCGGTACCACTACCGGCACGACGACCCTGATGGCCTGGACCCACACACGGATGTCGTAGCCCTCGGGTACGTGGACGGGGTACTGACCCGGTTCTGAGCACGGACACGCAGCGGCCCTGGATTGCCGAGGCAGCCAGGGCCGCACCCTTGGGCCAATGCTGTGACCGGGAAGGTCCACTGGGTCGCTTCGCTGGTCGCGCTCTGGGCTCGTAGCCTGGTCGGATGCCCGATGACTGTTCGCCCTGTGGCCCCTGGCGCCCGCATCTGAGACCGATTGGCTCGCCCGGCTCTCCCAGGACGACGGCCTCACTGGCTACGAAGCACCCGGGCTGCCCGACGCCGCCCGGGTGCTCGGCGGTATGTACGAGCGCGGGGGAACCGCGGGGATTCGGTCAACGACGCCCAGAGCCGGGACGAGCACCCCGGCCCGGGTTGGGAGCGGTTGCGCTGGGCGGAACTGATCGTTGCGGGCCTTGCGGCAGATACGCCGACGCAGGCCGAGACGCTGGCACAAAAGGCAGGAAGCACCCGTCACAACTCGATGGCTGCCTGACTGCTGCACCCCGAGAAGCCCCGGCAGGTCGTGGTCCGAGCATGCTCATGCGATCCGCCGGACTGGCCCCGTGCGTCGCTGCTCCCCAGCAGGACGATGTACGGGGCCTTTCGCTATCCGCGGGTCCCGTTGACTGCGGTCTGCCGCTCGGCCGGGACCGGCGCCCCAGCGCCGCAGCCCGGACGAACGGCAGACCCATCGCACTCGGAGGATGGAATGAGGGACTCGCATCAGACTCTGGGCAGCAGGACATCAGCTTGGGAAGCTCATGTGCCGAGTTGCCGACGATCACGTAATTCCTCACCGGTAGCCTCAACGTCCCTGCCCGAGCGTTCGATCTGGACGAGCTCATGCGCGTTCATCGCCCGGCGGGAATGGGCGCGATGTCGCCGTGCGGGGTTCGCTCCTCTGCGGCGGCCAGCCAGAAGAAGACCGGCGGCAGGCTGAGCTCGATGACCGCCAGCGCAATCTGGAACCAGTGTGGCCAGCCGTGCAGGGCGAGCGAGAGCAGTCGGCTCACGCCGCCCAGCAGGAAGACGCCGGCCAGCCAGCGCACCGTCCGAGCTGGGATCGGGCGCTGTCGCGCGGCCCAGAGCCAGGCCAGCCCGTAGCCGACGAAACCGGCCCCCATGAACCGGCCCCAGCTGTCGATCGTCGCGCCGGCGGAATCGGCGCCGGGGATCGCCGCGTTGCCGAGTGCCACGTGGAGCAGGCCGATTGTCACGCAGGTCCAGCCCATCAACTGCGTGAGTACGCGCAGAGCCCTGGCCATGATCCCTCCAAGTCGTCTTGGCGGAGCTTGATTGACATGTGTCTACTACAGTGGATGTGCCAGTAGACCCATGTCAACTAAACTTCGTGCGTGCCTCCCCGTAAGCGACTCACTCCCGCCGACCGCCGCGCCCAGCTCCTCGCCGTGGGCGCAGGGCTCTTCGCCGCACGCCCGTATGCCGACGTGTTGATGGAGGAGGTCGCCGAAGAGGCCGGTGTCTCGCGGGCTCTGCTCTACCGTCACTTCCCCAGCAAGCACGCCCTCTTCGCGGCGGTCTACCGGCAAGCCGCGGACCAGTTGCTTGCCGAGACGCGGCTCGACCCCGCCGACTCCCTGGTCGAGCAGCTCATCCAGGGCATGGACGTCCATCTCGACTACTTCGTGGCGAACCGCAACGCCGTCCTCGCCGCGAACCGGGTCCTCGCGGGCGACCCGGTGATCCAGACGATCATGACGAACGAGCTGGACGCGCTCCGTGCGCGGCTGCTGGCCGTACTCCCACTCGCGGACGATAGCTCCCGCGAGGCCGTGTCCGGCGTCCTCAAAAGCTGGCTGGTCTTCGTCCAGGTCCTCTGCGTCGACTGGCTCACCCAGGCGACCTGTACCCGCACCCAGCTCCGCGACGTCTGCGTCGGCGCGATTCTCGGCGCCCTCAGGCCACTGCTCGCCGAGGACCCCGCCCCCGACTGGCCGTCACAAGGGTCCGGCGCGGGCACCTGGAGCCTGCCCGCCGGATGAATGGCGCGTAGAGAGCGGTCCGCCGCCGATGGCGGTGAAGAATCACAGGCATAGGGGTAGGACCATCACGGGGGAGGGATCCAGATCATGGCTGATGTGCAAGTCCGTAAACACACGAAGCCTGTTGTCCAGAGCGCCGTGGCAAGTCTCGGCGGCTATGACCATGTGGATGCGGTGGCCGTGGATCTCCCCGCAGGTACCAGCGCAATCGAGTTCACTCGTATGGTCTTCACCGGGACTCCTGAGTGGGTGCACAGACTGCTCACCCTGCGCGACATGGTGATGGCGCCCTTCGGACTCCAGTCGCAGAAGCGCGTCCCGGTGCAGGACATCCGGATCGAGCCCGGTCTCAAGATGGGGCCCTTCCGATTGCTGACCGTGACCGAAGACGAGGTCTTGTGCGGAGACGACGACAAGCACCTGGACTTCCGTACCTCTTTCGCGGTTCGTCCGTCTTCCTCCGGTGAGGGGTGGGACGGCGTGTGCACGACGGTCGTTCGGTTCCACCGCCCAGTCGGACGCTTGTACTTCAAGGCGATCCAGCCATTTCACAACCTGATCATTCCCCGCGTTGTCGCAGGTGCGGTCCGTGTCTGACAGCGCTTTCTGTGCGCGGTCTACGTGCTCCAGTTGGCCGGCACCCGGGCCCGCAAGTTCGCCTTCGGCAAGGCCTGGGCCGTGGAGTCGCTGAGCGCGGCTGACGTCCGCCGCTTCCTTGCCCGGCCGGAACAGCAGACGACCGCGGCTACCGCGAAGGAGACGCACAAGGTTCTCCGTACGGCTCTCTCGGCCGCCTGCCGTGAGGAGCTGATCGCCGCGAGCCTCGTCACCCTCATCGACGCGCTTCTGGTCGAGCCCAGCAGGCTCGATCCCTGGAGCATCGCCGGGAGGTCAGCGACTACGTGTTCACCACGCGAACGGGGCGGCCGATCGAGCTGCGCAACGTCTACCGCTCCTTCCCGCGTGCTGCGGTTCGAGCAGGATGGCTCTTTGGTTGTGCTTGAGGGACTGCAAGACGGTCAGTAGCCGAAGAAGTGCGGGGCCGGGTCTCCGACCTGCACCCCTGCAACCGATCAACGCTGCGACCTGCGGCTTAGCCGTCGACGGTTGTCAGCGGTGGTCGTCGTTGAGCACCCTCGGACGGCCCAGGGACGGCCCGGAGGGTGCTCAACACGATGACGGATGAAGCCTCTCGATACCAGAGCCCTACCAAGAGAGATAGATCGCTCTTGTGGCGCTTCGCCACTGTCAGAGCTGAGTGGATCGGTCCACGGTTTCCCGCATGATCGGGCATGGCTGAGTCGTGAACCTCTTTGTCCCAAAGTCACTTGAGTGCCACACGACTCGGCAAACGGAGACCTAGGGTTCTCGTATGGGGGAGTTCGTAGTGATGGCGTTGCTCGGCGTGGTGTTCACCGGCGCCACCGTTGCAATGGGGCGCGATACTTGGCGAGTTCATAGAATTCGTCGGCGGGGGATCCAGGCGACTGGCATTGTCGTTGGCATTCGGGAATCGACGGACGATGATGGGGACACCCAGCTGTACCCTCAGGTCCGCTACGCGCTCGCTGATGGACGAGAGGTCACGGGTGAGAGTGGAGCACACACGGTGCACAGCCCACTGTCAGAGGGTGACGGGGTAGAGCTTCTGTATCGGCCAGAGGATCCCGAGCGGATCATCCTGATCGCCTACGACAAAAACATGAACATGTGGGTCTACGGTGGGCTCTCCCTGCTCCTGGGAGCCATAGCACTGCTCTGGGTGCTCTCGGCGATCGTCTCCTTGCTGCGATCCGCCTGAATCATGCTGTGTGTTCCCCTGTGTTTCTCATAGGCACCGGCGTCCGCCCGCGGGCTGCCCTTCCAACGACCACCGCTTTAGGAGCGAGGTTGGGCGATCCCAGGCGTGACCTGCGGATTCCCTGGCTTGGGAACAGGTCGGCGGTATTGCCCTGGCAACCCCCGACACCCCGTGAGCCCCCGTGCGTTCTGGCACGAGAGTGGCACGGCCCGGGACCGTGATCCCCTGGAGGACCTCAAGGTCGCCCCTTTTTGAATCGGCACTCAGTCCCGTGCGAGCCATCTCTTGACGTTATCGGCCTCATCCGTCGTGAGTTCGCCGTTCCTGAGCATGAACTGGGCAAAATTCCTGATCGCTGAAGCGCGGTGAGGACGCGGCACCGCCAAAACCGACAGGTCCTCCTGGTTCTTCGTTCCGACGATGATGACGTCCCCCGTCGGAGACATCGTGGCAAGTCCTTCCAACGCGGGCCCGTTGATGGTCTCCCTGTTGGAGCCGGCAACGGTCCATTGCGCCTGGAGTCGCACTCGCGCCCAGTAAAGGTCACTGTCGTATGGTTCGTCGTCGTGCAGATTGACCATGAGGAGGAACTCTCCGCTCTCCCCGAACAGCCCGAATCGCGATGCCAGACCAAACCAGGCGTCGTCGACCTCCTGGAGAGGATCGGGACTGTCGTATGCGACGACGATGTCGACGCGCCCGTCTTGCGGTCCACATGACGTTGCATGAGCCGCTTGGGGCGGACAGGAGGTCACCGTTCGCTCGACAGCGAGCAGAGTGACCCCCGACGAGGCAAGTATCCTGGACAGTTCCTCAAACGTCTTCAGGGCTGCCTCCCAGCAGAAGCGTGCGAATTCGAACTGCACGAGCTTCCCACAAGCGTGGCCCCAGACCGCCGTTCGCTTTCCTGCCACAGTGACGCCAAGGCGAACGGCATTCTCGGGTCCCGTCTCCTGGACCGCCTCTTCGGGGAGTGACCGCTCAAGCCGAGTCAAAAGGGCCGCCCTTCGGGCGCCCACTCGCCGTGGGAGCTCCCGCACGCGGGCGCCTACTGGGTAGCGGGTAGTGGGGTCCCCAGTAGAAATGCCCCAGTAGAGGCCTCGGAGCGCCGTGACTGGGGTGCCTACTGGGTAGTGGGGTGCCGTCCCTCATTACCCAATGGCCCCGCCAGGCCCGCTCTCTGGAGACACCCAGGTGTTTTCGGCGGGATGTATGAGAGCCAGTGGAACGGCGGATTCTGGAGCCACGTTGGGCCATCCGTGAGGGGAATGGACAACGGCACAGCATCATGATCGGCGGCGGAAACGGGAGCCGCCCCTATCGCAGGGCTTCGGCGTAGTCGGCGGGCGTCCGTTTCGTAATCACTTGAGATGAAGAGAGGGAGAGCGGGCGGTTCCTGCTCACGTCCCGTTGTGCCTCGGAGCGCTTACGTCTCCCCCTGCACCGTCGGGTGGAGCGAGCCGACTGCGTTAGGAGATGATCCCGTGCGTGGCTGAAGAGGCAGGGACAGATGCGGACGACGATTATGTATGGACAGATACGGACGACGCTTGTGCATGGGCTGAGCGACTGGGTTGGGCGTTCGGGCTCATCGCGGAAGACCCGGCTGCGAGAGGTGCAGCGCTCGTCCATCTGGCCGAGGCCCAGAGGAAGGTCACGGACGCCCTCGCCCGGTACCACGAGATGTGGCGACTGACGCAGCCCCTGGGAGTGGACGAGCAGTACCGGGAGCCGGCCTTTCGACAGGCACTCCAGAGGAAATGGCAAGCCCAGAAGCATTCGCTGCCTGACGGAGTGTGGAATAGCCCTGTGGGCAGGGATCTGGCGACGTGGCCGGGGCTGCCCTATGCGTTGCTCTTCCTGGAGTGGGAGGCGAGGTACCCGCTGGAGTGGACGCAGCATGCGAAGGCGTGGGGTACGAAGCAGAGCCTGATCCGTGAGGTGGCCCGTGCTGCCCAGGAGGAGGCGATCAAGGCGAAACTCACCGACCTGGTCGAGCTCGTCGTCCACCGGGCGTATCGCTGCAAGGATCGCGAATACGTGCGGGTAGCCCGGGCTGTCGACAGCGCTGACCTACGGGACAGGCTCGATCGGGCAGCCGATTCGGACAGTCCGTGGGCCCGGTGCCACGCCGGGTATGTGCTCTGGCTCCTGGACCGCCCTGACCTGCCGAACACCCTTCGTGTCTGGCAGACCTGGGTGGCGGGCGGGGCTGCGTCGTTGTTGTGACCGGGGGCGAATGCAGGAAAGGTTCACGTGATCATGGAGTGCTCTACGCCCCGTGCCCTGCCTGGAAGACCGTGCCTGCCGACGCATCACCCCTGATTCCGCCTGCCCTTGACCGGCTCCGCGAGCAGTCCGACGTCGGGCCAGGGAAGGTGCCCGGCCTGCTGGAGCGGCTGGCTCAGGTGCCGGATCCGCACGATCCGCGCGGCGTGCGCCATACCCTGGCCGTCGTGCTCACGCTGACCGCGTGCGCGGTGCTGACCGGCGCGACCTCGCTGCTAGCGGTCGGCGAGTGGATCGCGGACGCGCCGCCGCACCTGCTGGAGCGACTCGGCGTGCGCCCCGATCCGGTACTGCCCCGGAGGCTGGTGCCCTCGGAGGCGACGGTCCGCCGACTGCTCGCCCGCATCGACGGTGACGCCCTGGACAGGGCAGTGGGCGGATGGCTCGCCGACCGCCGGCCCGAGAACACCGGGCTTCGCGGACTGTCCGTGGACGGCAAGTCCCTGCGCGGTGCGGCGAAGGCCCAGGGGAGGAGGATCCATCTGCTTGCCGCGGTGGAGCACACCACCGGGCTGGTCCTGGCCCAGCTCGACGTCGGCGAGAAGACCGGTGAGGTCACCCGCTTCCAGCCGCTGCTCGACACGGTCGCCGACCTGGCCGCAACCGTGGTTACCAGCGACGCGCTCCATACGCAACGCGAGCACGCCACCTACCTCCTGAGCTGCGGGGCCCATTACATCGCGATCGTCAAGGGCAACCAGAAGAAGCTGCGCAAGCAGCTGAAGTCCCTTCCCTGGAAGGACATCCCCTTCCAGGGCCGCACCCGGGGCACCGGACACGGCCGCGCGGAGATCCGCCGGATCAAGGTCGCCACCGTGAACAACTTGCTCTTCCCCGGCGCCCGCCAGGCCATCCAGATCAAGCGCCGCCGCACCGACCGCAAGACCGACAAGACCACCATCACGACCGTCTATGCAGTCACCAGCCTGACCGCCGAGCAGGCCAACCCCGTCCAACTCGCGAGACTGATCCGCGACCACTGGAAGATCGAGGCCCTGCACCACGTCCGCGACACCACCTTCGCCGAGGACGCCTCCCAGCTGCGGACCAGCAACGCACCCCGCGCGATGGCGACCTGGCGCAACCTCGCCATCGGTGCCCTCCGGCTGAGCGGCGTCAAGAACATCGCCGCCAGCCTCCGTCGCAACGCACGCGACGCCCGCCGACCACTCGCACTCCTCGGCCTCGCATGATCACAAAACGGGTGCCCGCCGACTACGCCGAAGCCCTGGCCCCTATCGGGTGACTTCGGTCAGCCCGGTTTGCATGCGGGAGTGTCTGCGGCGGGGATGTGGCCTTGGGCCGGTAGCTTGTGGGCCCCGGGCCCTGCCGGTCCGTGTCCCTGACGGGCGCGGTCGGGGAGGGCCCGGCCTCGTTCTGCGGTGGCGAGTGGTGGGTCGGAGGTCCTAGGTCGGGCTTACGTCTCCAGCCCGTTACGCCACCGTGGCGTCCTGCCTACTATCCATGTCATGGATACGACAGGGACTCTGGATGAGGCGCTTGAACGACTGCACAACTCGGGGCCCGAGCGGCTTGGACGGCTCACCAATCACGCGCCGATGGCCGTCGAGGCCCTCGCTACTCGCGGACAGGCACATTCGGTGCACCGCTGGCTCGACCTGTACGCACGCAAGCTTGAGGAGTTCCCGTCCCGTGTCGAGCCAGTCACGGACGGCAGTTGGTTTTCCGCGCTTGGCGATCCGCGTCGCGCGGCCGACTGGATTGGCTACTTCGAGCGCGAGATCGCTGAGCGTCCGTGGCGCGAGGTGCTCACTCAGTGGTGGCCCCGTCTTCTGCCCGGCATGTACGGCGGCTCGACACATCCGGTGATTCGGGTGGGCCACGCCGTGCGCACATTGCTGTCCGGCGAGGTGACCGAACCTCGTCTGGCTGAACTTGCTCACGGTCTCGGCTACTGGGCCGCGCGCCACCGCCCCGTCGCGGTTCTTGCCCCGCTGCCCGGCGCCGACAGCGCAGCTGCCGCCCTCGACACGATATCGCCCATCGCCATACAGGACGGTGGCTTCTCCGCCCGGCTGGACCGCGTCACGGCCCTGCCGGTGTGGGCGGCCTCGGTAACGGAACCGAGCGACGCATACGGCCACCTCGCCGAACTGGTGCGGGCGGCAACACACCGATATGCCACCCACGGCCACGGCGAGGAAACGATGCTGGTCCACGCGGCCACGGCTCCCAACGCTGTCCTGCGCACCCTGCCCGCGCTCCCCCACGCCCTGTGGCTATCGAGCCTGCGGGCAGCCTGGACGGCCTCCGCGGCAGTGACCGCGATGTACGCACCGGTCACCTCGGTTGCATACGCCCCGCCCGGCACCTTCACTCCCGAAGAGGTTTTTGAACGGGCCTTGGCGCACGGCGATGAACACGTCATCAAGCTGACAGATACAGCCCTCGATGTCGGCGATGAACCGGCCCTTGCGGCGGCTTTGCGTTCCATGGAGCTGAGCGCCCCGTTGGGATGAGCGCAACCGCCTGCACCGGGTGCGGAGGTGCATGCCACGGACATCACCGTTTCTTGCTCTGGCGTTCGTCCTGGGTGGCCTGGTAGCGGTAGGAGTCGGTGCCGGTCTGGATGAGCGTGCAGCGGAAGGTGATCCGGTCGGCGATGGCCGCGCAGAGCCGGGGGTCTCCGAAGGTCTTGTCCCACTCGGCGAACGGGGAGTTGGTGGCCACGGCGGTCGCCTTGCACTCCTCCCGCTCGGTGCACGTGGTGCAGCAGCTCAAGCTAAGCCTGAGCAAGGCCGTGTTCGCGCCCCCGAAGGGCGGCAAGCTCCGTGACGTCCCTCTCTGCCCGACCCTGTGGCAGAGGCGCTACAGGAGCACATCAAGCGGTTCCCGCCTGTGGAAATCAAGCTCCCGTGGATGCGAGCGAACGGCCAGCCGGTGACCCGGCGCCTCATCTTCACGGGCCCCAATGGTGGGCACGTCTGGCGTACGTCGCTGAACGAAGACCACTGGAAGCCCGCGCTCGCCAAGGCCGGCGTCATCCCCAGGGCCAAGAGCCGCGAGCACGCCGCCGCTCGGGAGCACGGCATGCACGCGCTCCGGCACTTCTACGCGTCCGTGCTTCTGGATGCCGGGGAGAGCATCAAGGCCCTCGCGGAGTACCTCGGGCACTCCGACCCGGGCCTGACGTTGAAGGTGTACGCGCACCTCATGCCGAGCAGCCGGGACCGGGCCCGGAAGGCTCTCCGGCCGCAAGATCACGAGGGCTGAGGTTCCAGAGATGTTCCACAGCATGAAAATGCCCCCGATCTGCGCCGTTAACGCAGGTCGGGGGCGTGATCACATTCTCTACTTCTTCTTGCCCTGGGTCTTGTCGGGGATCTTGGCGACCTGCTGCTTCCCAGCTCAGGGACGGTGGGCTCGGGCTCCTGGTCGTCGTCGTTGGTCGTCCTTGGCCACTGTTGAGCAACATCGGACGGCCCAGAGACGGCCCAGCTTTGCCGCGCGCGACTGACGGCCGGCATCCTCGATGCGCGCCGTCTGAACCTCAGCCGACGACAGTCAGCCACGACGGTGGGTGCCCCACCCGACCACGCAGCAGACCCCAGCGATCTCTGGCAGATCAGCCCAAAGCTGGTGGTATGCGGGCTAGCCTGCTACTCCAATGCCTTGGGGGATGTATGGGACTGCGCATCAACAAGTCGTTCAAGATCGCGCCAGGCGTGCGCGTTCGACTCGGCAGCAAGTCGAGCAGCCTGAGTATCGGAGGCAAGGCCGGGCGGGTCACCATGAACAGTCGCGGGCGTCGGACCACGACAGTGCGCCTTGCCCCTGGAGTGTCCTACTCCACCTCTACCTCTAGCTCTCGCTCGGGCTCTAGCCCTACAAAGCCCAAGCCGGCCTGCCCTGTTCCAGAAGTCCCATCGGCTCCTACGGTGAGCGCTCCCCTTGGTCCGCTCATCGCACCGCGCCGAAAGACGATTGACGGCTGGGTTGCGGCAGACCTACGTGGCGTCGTCGTCCACCGGCGTGCCCTTGACGACGTGCGTATCCCGTTGGCCCAGCTCGTCAGTGCAGAACTGGACGGTAAAGAACTGACTCTGAAAACCTCAGACGTGGTGACGTACCGCCTGATGCTGACCACGTTCTCCGCCGCACGAGATCTCCACTTCGTAGAGACCTTGGCTCGTGCCGCGCGACTGACTCAGAGCTGACCTCAGCAACAATCTGGTCTCCTGCGACACCCGCTTTAGAAGTCATCTCATTTGGAGTGTTCGGTAGGCTTCCGGTGTGGGGATCGTTGAGCGGCTGGTGCCGGATGAGTTGTGGGAGTTGTTCCAGCGGGTGGTGCCGGAGGCGCCGAGTCGGCCTCAGGGAGGCGGTCGGCGTCGGCACGGTGATCGGGAGGTGCTGGCCGCGATCGTGTTCGTGGCCACGTCGGGCTGTACGTGGCAGCAGCTGCCCTCCGCCTCGTTCGGACCTTCGGGAGCGACAGCCCACCGGCGTTTCGCCGAGTGGTCCAAGGCCCGGGTGTGGGCGAAACTCCATCGCCTGGTCCTGGACGAACTCGGTTCCCGCGGGGAACTGGACTGGTCCCGCTGTGTGATCGACTCGGTGAACATGCGGGCCACGAAAAGGGGGATCTGACAGGTCCGAATCCTGTGGATCGCGGCAAGTACGGGTCGAAGATCCACTTGATCACCGAACGGACCGGGCTGCCCCTGCCGGTCGGCATCTCGGGTGCGAACATGCACGACAGTCAGGGCCTTCAGCCGCTCGTGCGGGGCATCCCGCCGATCCGCTCGCGACGCGGTCCGCGCCGCCGCAGGCCCGGCAAGCTGCACGGCGACAAGGGGTACGACTACCGCCACCTGCGGCAATGGCTCCGCAGCCGGGGCATCACCCATCGCCTGGCCCGGCGCGGCATCGAGTCCTCCACCCACCTGGGCCGCCACCGCTGGGTCGTAGAACGGTCCGTCGCCTGGCTCGCCGGCTGCCGCAGACTCCACCGCCGCTACGAGCGCAAAGCCGAACACTTCCTCGCCTTCGCCGCCATCGCCTGCACCCTCATCTGCTACCGCCGACTCACCAAATGAGATGACTTCTTACGGAACGATCCTCAACCGGTCCCGCCACAGAAGTCGCCCAGGACACCCGGGGCGGAGGCGCCCCCGCTGCTGCCGCCACTGACCGCGGCCGACGACCTGTCCGTCAATCGTCCTGGTGAGTCTTTACGTGACAAATCAGGGCCAGGCCTGATCAAGCGAGTTGTCTCGCAGCTCCTACGACGACCTGCTGAGTGGGAATCCTGGCGGAAAGGCCTGACGGGGGAGCAGAGGGTGGGAGCTGAGCTGAACCGCTTGGCGCGGCACGGCTGGCGCGTTCTGCACTCCATTCCCCTGGGCGAAGAGGTGGATGTCGATCACCTGCTGATCGGGCCTGGTGGTGTGTTCAGCGTCAATACGAAGTACCACAACAATAGGGCTGTATGGGTCGGCGATGACTCCGTGAAGGTCGATCACGGAAAGCCGGCGCCCTACGCGCGCAAGAGCCGGGCGGAGGCCAAGCGAGTAGCTCGAGTGCTTGAGCGTTATTGCGGCTTTCCTGTACCGGTGGAGCCGGTGCTCGTCTTCGTCGGCGTGACCGATTTGAAGGTGGTCGCCACGCAGCTCAGCGTGCGCGTCTACCAGGAACGAGAGGTATCGGCGCTGGCGCCGCTCTCAGGAGTGCTGACGGCCGAGCAGGTGTACGGCGTTGCACGCCATCGCCAGGCCTGGAGCCAGGTCCCGCCGACGGCGACATGACCTCTGCTCGTGTTTGAGGTCTGTGGCGTGATGCCCAGGGGCCTCGTTGTTTCTCTGGCCCGTCAAGCAGGCCGGGTCGCCCGGGCCTGTTCGGAGGCGAGCAGGCGTTCAAGGCTCCTCCGCTCGCTATCGAGCGCAGCGAGTATCCGCGTGCAGGTGCGTTCGAAGTCGGGCTCGACCTCGACGCCGAGGTCATGGCGCAGAGTGACCCGCAGCAGATACACCCCGTCGGACATTGGACCGCTGAACCAAGCTTTGGCACGGTTGTACGACTCGTCTGGGTCAGGACTGTTCGGCAACTGCTTGACCACGGAGTACCCGACTCCGAGCGCCCCATTGAGGATCGAAACAATCTCGTGGACATACTTCGGCAGCGCCATCTGCGCCGAAGAGTATTGCTCCAACCAAGCGTCCCTGGCAGTGTCAAGGACTGCTGGCTCGACGGTTTCACCACGCTCGGCTGCTCGGACGGAGTCTCGGGCAGCGACCCGGTAAGCGCGAGCCGTGGTGTTCAGGCGGGCGTAGAGATCCCGTCTGGCTTCCTGCGCTCGGTCGTGACGGTCCTCTGCTCGTTCACGATCCGCGCGCTGGTTCTGCTCCCGGGTAACGCGCTGGCTGAGCAGCGCCCCACCCAGAGTTCCGCCCAGCGTTCCGCCGACGCCGATGAGCGCAACTGCAAGCGTGGTCACGTCCACGAGATCCCCCACCTCGTCCGATTGGCTGTCCGCCGCCCCGCGGCGATCGAAGGCGGCGCGGCCGCACCAAGCAACGCTCAGGCTTCCCATCCTCGGCGCCATCCAATACCGGGACGACGATAACGAGGGGCGCAGCTGCTCGGCTTCGATGTGCAGCGTCACCTGCGGGAATGTCTCAAGATCCCGTCCACGCCTCGTCCACAGACCTCGACATAGAGCCGCTTCGGGCGGCATCTGGCTGCATATACGCGAAGACCCCGGCCTCAGCGTTTCCGCTGGTGACGGGGTCTTTGGGCACCTCATAAGGGGTGCCCCCGGCAGGATTCGAACCTGCGCACACGGCTCCGGAGAAGCCTCGCGCACCGCCGCCGCCCCGGGACGGCCGCCCCGAATCGCGGTCTGGCACGCTTGTGGGGTGCAGCCCATCCCCGTCACGCCCGAGGCGCCGGTCGCCGTGCGCGACCCGCTCCTCACCCAGCGATGGCTCGACCTCGCGTTCCTCCACTGGGCCGTCGATCCCGAGGCCGTCGCGCCGCTGCTGCCGCACGGACTCGTTCCCGACACGCGCGACGGCGTCACCTACGTGGGCCTTGTCGCGTTCCGGATGGACAAAGTGGGGTGGCTCGGCCTTCCCGGGGTGCCGTATCTCGGCTCCTTCCCGGAGACCAACGTGCGCCTCTACTCGGTCGACGAGTACGGACGCCGAGGAGTCGTCTTCAGGTCCATGGACGCCTCGCGGCTCGTGCCGGTGATCATCGGACGCCTCGGTTTCCGGCTCCCGTACCTCTGGTCCCGTATGCGGGTACGGGCCGACGGCGACATGGTCACGTACAGGAGTTCCCGGCACCGGCCCGGCACCTCCCGGGCGTACAGCCGGATCGCCGTGAGAGTCGGCCGGCCCATCGCGGAGCCCACCGAGCTGGAGCATTTCCTCACGGCCCGATGGGGCATGCACAACGCCTTCTCCGGCGGAACGGGCTACGTCGCCAACGAGCACCCGCGCTGGCCGCTCCACCACGCGGAGCTGGTCTCCTGCGAGGAGAACCTTCTCGCGGCCGCCGGAATCCCGGCACCCGACGATCCACCGGTCAGCGTCCTGTACTCGCCCGGGGTCCCGGTACGCCTCGGGAGACCCACCGGCCCCACTCCCCGCGGACCGGTCCCCGTCCCGCCCACCGCCCAGGGACGGCTGCGGACCGCCGGGTGAAGCCGGGTGCCCTCCCCACGACTCGGCCGAGGCGCGGGCCGGTTCCGATCCGGACGCGGTGAGCGCCTGCTCGCGTCCGGAACAGGCTTCCGCAACCCCGGTCCGTGCCGTCACGGACCGGGGTTCACCTGCACGTCATGGCCGAAGACGAGTTCTTCGGCCGGCCTCAGCCGACAACGCGGACCCTTCGGTGTGGACGCGAGCGCCCGTACGGTACCGGCCTCGGTGAGAGGCCTACTTGCTCAACGCGAAGCGCATCAGGGCGCTTTCGTCACCCTGCTTGATCTTTCCCGTCACGTTGATCACTTCGAGCTTCCAGGCACCGTCGACCCGCACGGCCTTGGCCACGGCGCAGGCGTTGTCCTGGGTGAGCAGGCTGGGCCAGACGTCCGCGACCTGCTGGGTGCTGCCGCCGGTCGCGTCGTAGACCTTGAAACTGATGTTGCGTGCCTTCTGGAAGGAGCTTCCCTTCTTGAAGGCGGCGGCGACGAACACGATGGACGTGATGTGCGCGGGGACGCGTGCGAACTCCACCGAGACGGTTTCGTCGTCGCCGTCGCCGTGCCCGGTCTGGTTGTCGCCGCTGTGTATTAGGGAGCCGTTGCCCATGGGGTCGAGTGAATCGAGGCCGGCCAGGCGTACCGGGTCCGGGCCGTGCATGGCGACGGCGATCAGATCCAGGTCGGTGCCGCTCTTGCGGCGGAGCATTCCCACGACTCCTCCGCTGCTGCCTGCCGTGGCGTCCCAGGACACCCCGATGGACAGGCGAGTCACTCCGTCCAGGTCGGCGGGTCCGTCTTCCTTGGTGAGCGTGATCATGGGTGGGCCATCCTCCGGTGAAAAGGGACTACACCTCGCAGAGTGTGCCTTGTCCCCGATCGGTTCCCCGCTCGGGGTCCGGAGTTGTGCCGCGCCGGAGTTCCGGGACCGTCCGAGGGCACCTGCCCCTGTGCCGCCTTCCATCGTCCGGCCTCTGGTCCACCGATGGGCGACGCGCCGATCCCAACGCCTCTGGCCCGGCCGCCCGCTGTGTCAGGCAGTGCCCAACAGGCCCTGAAAACAGGGCCGTTCAGCCCAACGGCCGCAGACCTTCGGCATCCGGCACCGCCCGGCGTCCGGGACGAGAGTGGGCGACGTCAGACAACGAACCCGCTGCCCCGAAGGGAACCATCACCATGGCCGTGCACGAGCAGCCCCGCCGTAGCTCCGGCTTCCACCTGCCGTCGTCCCGCGGGACCCGGACCACCCCCGCCTCCGGGTCGGCCGTGTCGGCAGGCACCGACACGAGCACCGCGCGGGCCTACGCGCTCGCTACCCTGCGTCTGCTCACCGGGTTCGTCTTCCTGTGGGCCTTCCTCGACAAGACCTTCGGCCTCGGCTACGCCACCCCGTCCGGCAAGGGGTGGACCGACGGCGGATCGCCGACCAAGGGCTTCCTCGGCTCCGTCGCGGCGGGACCGATGAAGTCCACCTTCCACTCCTGGGCGGGGGACACCTGGGCCGACTGGCTTTTCATGCTCGGCCTGCTCGCCATCGGCCTCGCTCTGGTCGCGGGCGTCGCGCTGCGGATCGCCGCCGTCGCGGGCACCGCGATGATGGGGCTGATGTGGATCGCCGAATGGCCCCCCGCCAGGCACCTGGCGGACGGCTCGCCGACCATGTCGACGAACCCGTTCGTCGACTACCACGTCGTCTACGCCGTCGCCCTGATCGTGCTGGCCGCCGTCGCCGCCGGTGACGTACTGGGCCTGGGCAGGCTCTGGGCGAGGCTGCCGATCGTCCGCGACCACGGCTGGCTGCGTTGACCCTCGCGGCGCGGTGGGCTTCGGAAGTCCCGTCCGAAGCCCACCGCGCCGACACGTGCTCCCCGCCGGGGTCAGTCGACGGGGTCGTCGGACCGTGCCAGGTTGGCTCCGGAGGCCGGGTCGAAGACGTGCATGTGAGCGGTGTCCACCCAGAGTTGGGCCCGGCCGCCCTCGCGCACCCGCGTGGCGGCGTTGAGACGGGCGACGATCTGGTGCCCGCCCGCGCCGGTGTCGGTGATCCCCGAGTCGGCCGCGAGCTCGGCGAGTTCGGAGGTTTCGGTGGGCTGCCATTCGTCCTCGGTGAAGTAGGCGTAGACATCGGATCCCAGGGACTCGATCACGTCGATGTCCACGCCGAAGGTCGTACCCGATCCGGCCTTGCCCTGGTCCACCAGGGCGGCGTCCTCGAAGGCCTCCGGGCGCAGTCCCACGATCAGGTCCCTGGGGGCGTCGTGCCGTTCGAGGGCGCGGCGCAGCCGGTCGCCGAGTTCGAGGTCGCCCACCGAAGTGCGCAGGCGGCCTCCCTCCGCGGTGGCGTGCAGGAAGTTCATCGAGGGCGAACCGATGAACCCGGCGACGAAGAGGTTCCTGGGCTGCTCGTAGAGGTGTTGCGGGGTACCGATCTGCTGCACCACTCCGCCGCGCAGCACCACTACCCGGTCGCCCAGCGTCATGGCTTCGGTCTGGTCATGGGTGACGTAGACCGTGGTGCTGCCCAGGCGCTGCTGGAGGCGGGAGATCTGGGTGCGCATCTGGACGCGGAGCTTCGCGTCCAGGTTGGAGAGCGGCTCGTCCATCAGGAACGCCTTCGGGTCGCGCACGATGGCCCGTCCCATCGCCACCCGTTGGCGCTGACCGCCGGAGAGGTTGGCGGGCTTGCGGTCCAGATGCTCCGTCAGGTCGAGGATGCGGGCGGCCTCTTCGACCTTCTCGCGGATGGCCGCCTTGTCCACCTTGGCCAGCCGGAGCGCGAAACCCATGTTGTCGCGCACGCTCATGTGCGGGTAGAGGGCGTAGCTCTGGAAGACCATGGCGATGTCGCGGTCCTTCGGGCTTCTGTCGTTGACGACCTGTCCGTCGATCAGGAGGTTGCCCTCGGTGATGTCCTCCAGCCCGGCGATCATGTTGAGGGTGGTGGACTTACCGCAGCCGGACGGACCGACGAGGATGACGAACTCGCCGTCCCCCACAGTGAGGTTGACGTCCTTCACCGCCACCGCACCATCGGGGTAGCGCTTGGTGATGCCTTCGAGAACGATCTCTGCCACGGTCGGTCCTTCTTGTCCTGACGAACGGCTGCCGCCGGTCAGCCCTTGACGGCTCCGGAGGTGAGCCCGGCCACGATGCGCCGCTGGAAGAGCAGCACGAAGACGATGATGGGGATGGTGATCACCACGGCGGCGGCGGCGATCGAACCGGTGGGCTGGGCGAACTGACTGCTCCCGGTGAAGAAGGCGATGGCCGCCGGCACGGTCCGGGCCGCCGAGGTCGAGGTCAGCGAGATCGCGAAGAGGAAGTCGTTCCAGCAGAAGATGAACACCAGGATCGCGGTGGTGAACACGCCCGGCGCCGCGAGCGGAGCGATCACCAGCCGGAACGCCTGCGCCGGGGTGGCCCCGTCCACCTTGGCCGCCTTCTCCAAGTCCCAGGGGATCTCCCGGAAGAAGGCCGACAGGGTGTAGATGGCGAGCGGCAGGGAGAAGGTCATGTACGGGATGATCAGACCGGTCCAGGTGTCGAAGATGCCGATGATCCGCTCGATGTTGAACAGAGGCGAGACCAGAGAGATGGGCGGGAACATGGCGATCAGCAGCGACATGCCGATCAGCAGGCTCTTGCCGGGGAAGCGGAGCCGGGCGACGGCATAGGCCGCCATGGTGCCCAGCACCACCGCGATCACCGTGGAGATCAGGGCGATGCCGATGGAATTGATCAGCGCGCGGGTGAACTCGGAGGTCTGGAAGATCCCGCGGTAGTTCTCCCAGGTCCACTTGGTCGGGATGAAGCTGCCGTCGGTGAGGGTGCTGGGGGCCTTGAAGGACAGAGAGATGATCCAGCAGACCGGGAACAGGGCATAGACGATCACGATGATGTTGACCAGGGCCCACCCCGTCATCCGTCGTCGTCCGGCGGCGGACATCAGCGTCCCCCTTCCTGGGAGCCGGGAGCGGCCGCCCCGAACAGTTTGATGAAGGCGAAGGCGATCAACGCCACGCACAGGAAGATGAGTACGGAGATGGCCGAGCCGATGCCGAGGTTGAGCGCGGTGAAGAGGTTGTCGTAGCCCAGGATGGACACCGAGCCGGTGTTGTGCGCGCCGGACGTGAGGATGTAGATGTTGTCGAAGATCCGGAAGGCGTCCAGGGTCCGGAAGAGCAGGGCGACCAGGATGGCCGGCTTCATCAGGGGGACGGTCACGAGGAAGAAGCGCTGCCAGGCTCCGGCGCCGTCCACCTGGGCCGCGCGCAGCGTCTCCTCCGGCACCAGGGCGAGGCCGGCGAGCAGCAGCAGGGCCATGAACGGGGTGGTCTTCCACACCTCGGCCAGGATGATCAGGCCGATGGCAGGCCACTGTTCGGTGAGGGGAGCGTCACCGGAGGGCAGGAGATCGGCCAGGTAGCCGGTTTCCGGGGTCCAGGCGTACTGCCAGGAGTAGGCGGCGACCACCGTGACGATGCCGTACGGGATCAGGATGGCGGTGCGAACCGTCCCGCGGCCGAAGATGGTGCGGTGCATCACCAGCGCCAGGGCGAATCCGAGGACGAGTTCCACGAGCACGGAGATCACGGTGATGAACACCGTCACCCACAGAGCCTGCCACCAGAACTCCGAGGACAGCACGGCGCCGTAGTTGCTGAGGCCGACGAACTCCGCTTGTTGCGGGAAGCGCAGGTCATAGCGCTGGAGTGAGAGGTAGATCGCGTAGACGATGGGGTAGGCGGTGACGGCGAGCATGACGATCACGGCCGGTGCGCACAGCAGCCAGCCCAACCGGCGCTCCTGCCGGGCCCCTTCGGACAGAGCGCGGCCGTCCTTGGGTCCCGTTGCCTTCTTGGGGGCGGTCGGAGCCGACGAGGTCATGGGATCAGCCCCTTCGAGTTGAGGGCGTCCTTGATCTGGCCGCTGATCTTCTGCACGTCCGGTCTGGGCTCGATCCCGTTCGGCGGCGACAGGGTGTGCGAGATCGCGATGGACACGTTCTGGTAGGCGGGGGTCTTGGGCCGGATGCTGGCGTTCTCCAGGGCCGCCAGAACGGTGGAGGCGAAGGGGTAGTTCTTGACCAGGGCGGGGTCCGAGTAGAGCGGGCGGAGCGTGGGCGGGAGCCCGCCGTCGAGCGCCGCGGTCAACTGGTTCTGCCGGTTCCGCAGGCACAGCGCCGCCTCGAAGGCGAACGCGGAGTGGCGGGAGTAGGCGCCGATGGCCAGGTCGATGCCGCCGATGGTGGGCTTGGCCGGCCGGCCCTTTTCGACCCCGGGGTAGGGCGCCCACCGGAACTGCTCGAAGAGCTTGGGGTTGTTGGCCTTCATGGAGGGATACACGAAGGGATAGTTGATCTCGAAGGCCGCGCTGCCGGACTCCATGGCCAGCCGGTTCTGGTCCTCCATCTGATTGGACAGGGAGGGGTCGGCTGCCGCCGAGGTGGCCAGGGTCTTCATGACGGAGGCCGCGCGTACGGCGGGTGGGCCCAGCCTGGGAGCCGTGGCGGTCGCGTTCAGGATGGAGCCGCCGGAGCTCTCCACCAGCGTGTTGAACCAGACCGTGAGTCCTTCGTACTGTGCGCCCTGGATCTCCACGTAGTGCGGCTTGCCCTGCTTCGCCAGGCGGCCGGCCATCAGGATCATCTCGGCCCAGGTCTCGGGCGGCGTGGGGACCAGATCCTTGCGATACCAGAGCAGTTGGGTGTTCGTGTTGTACGGGACGGCGTACAGCCGGCCCTTCCAGGTGGCCGTCTGCAGCGGGACCTCCAGGGTGTCCCGGGTGGCCGCGGCGCGGTTGCTCCCGGTCCACGGCAGGATCCACTTGGCTTCCGCGAACTCGGCTGGCCAGGTGACGTCCAGCCCGATGATGTCGACCGTGTCGTCCTTGGCGGCCAGCCGGCGCACCAACTGCTGGCGCTGCCCGTCCGCCGTACGGGGCAGTTTGTTGTAACTGATCCGGTAGCGCCCACCGGACTGCTTGGAACAGGCGCTCGCCGCACTGGCCAGCGCACCGGAATCATCCGGGAAGTTGTACCAGTTGAGGGTCACCGGCCCGCCGCCTCCGCTCCCGCAGCCGGCGAGCAGAACCGCCGACAGGCACAGAGCGAGCAGAACCCGCAGGAGGCCACGGATGCCGGACGACAGCGACACGCCCACACTCCTTCCGGACCACTACGAGAAATCCGGACAGACAGAGGAAGACCGGACGGCGACAGGCTAGGCCCGCGACCGGCATCACCCCTCACGCCTCACCGACCCGTCATCCGATCGGCCGCGGAGAAGGCCTTCTGGGAGGGGCGTTCGCTCGCCGCTGCGTCCGGCCCCGCACACCGGCCCCGCGTCGGTGCAATGTGATTGACTTCGCAGTTCAGTAGAACGTACGTTCGCTGGTATGGCTGATGACGAACCCACACGTGCGGCACGACTGCTGGACGCCCAGGCCAAGGCTGAGCGGCTCTTCACCGAGATCGAGGCGCGCGGCCTGGTCGCGGCCGGAGAGGGCGAGCGGGCGGTCAGCGACAAAGTGCGCGATCTCGCGAACGAACTCTTCGGCACCACCCGCCACTGGCACAAGCGGATCGTGCGCTCCGGCCCGAACACCCTGGCGCCGTACCGGGACAACCCTCCGGACCGCGTCATCGCCGCGGACGACATCGTCTTCGCCGACTTCGGGCCGATCTTCGAGGAGTACGAGGCCGACTTCGGCCGCACCTTCGTGCTCGGCGACGATCCGCTCAAGCACCGGCTGCGGGACGACCTGCCCAAGATCTTCGCCGCCGGCAGACGATACTTCGCCGAGCACGACGACATCACCGGGAAGCAGCTGTACGCGGAAGTGGAGCGGCTGGCCGCAGAGGCCGGATGGGAGTTGGGCGGCTGGCACGCCGGACACCTGGTCGGGGAGTTCCCGCACGAAGTGATCGACGGCGCCGACACGGAGTCGTACATCACCCCCGCCAACGACACCCCGCTGCGCCGCACCGACAAGGCCGGCCGCACCTGCCACTGGATCCTGGAGATCCATCTCGTCGACCGGGAGCACCGGTTCGGCGGGTTCCACGAAGAGCTCCTCACCCTCTGAGATCAAAAGGGCTCGTGGCACGGCCGGTTCGCCGCCCCTACGTGATGCACGGGGACGGCGGTGGGCACGGCCTGCCCGAAGCCGTACGCCGGCGCACCGGAACCCTGAGGGGGAGCGTATGTTGCTGCGTCAGTTGGAATACCTGGTCGCGCTCGCCCGCGAGCGTCACTTCGTCCGCGCGGCGGCGGCCTGCTACGTCTCCCAGCCGTCGCTGTCCGCCGCGATCCGCCGCCTCGAACACGAGCTGGGCGTCCCGATCGTGCGCCGGGGCCGCAAGTATGAGGGCCTCACCCCGGAGGGTGAGGTGGTGCTCGCGTGGGCGCACCGCATCCTCGCCGAACGTGACGGTCTGCGGCAGGAGTTGTCGGCCCTGCGGGACGGGCTGACGGGCACCCTGCGGCTGGGCGTCATCCCGACGGCGCTGCCCACCGCGTCTTTGCTGACGAACCCGTTCTGCGAGAGTCATCCGCTCGCCAGGGTGAGCATCGAGTCCCTGTCCTCCGCGGAGATCAGACACGGTCTGACGGAGTTCGAACTGGACGCGGCCATGACCTATCTCGACGACGAGGAACTGGCCGGCCTGGGTCGACTGCCGCTGTACGAGGAGCGCTACGTCCTGCTCACTCCCGTCGACAGCCCGGTCGCGGGGCTGTCCACCGTCCGCTGGGCGCAGGCCGCGAACCTCCCGCTGTGTCTGCTCGGGTCCCGGATGCGCAACCGCCGCATCATCGACGAGTGCTTCGCGGCCGAAGGAACCAAGGCCGCCCCCGCGATCGAGTCGGACACCGTCGCCGGGCTGTACGCGCACCTGCCCGGCGGACGCTGGTCCAGTGTGATCTCGCACGCGTGGCTGCACATGTTCGGCGTGCCGGACGGGATGCGGGTGGTGCCGCTGGAGGGTCCCGCGCACGGCCCGCGCGTGGGCCTGGTCGTCGGGCCCGGCGAACCACCGTCCCTGCTCGCCGGAGCGCTGCTGGCGGTGGCCCGCGAGGCGGGGGTGCGGGGTGCCCTGGACGCACTCCTGCGCACCTATCTCGGCGAACACCCCTGATAGCCGCCACCTATACGGGTATAGCGAGGATCGCTTTGACCAGGCCGTTCGGTGCCAGGGATCGTGAACTTCACCTTCCTGTATGCCAGTTGAGGAGCCGGGACATGGCCAAGGTGCTCTGCGTCCTGTACGACGACCCCACCGACGGATACCCCACCGAGTACGCCCGCGACGGCGTCCCCGCGATCGCCGGCTACCCCGGTGGCCAGACCGCTCCGACCCCCGAGGCGATCGACTTCATCCCCGGTCATCTGCTGGGCAGCGTCTCCGGTGAACTAGGCCTGCGCGGCTTCCTGGAGAAGGCCGGCCACACCCTCGTCGTCACCTCCGACAAGGACGGCGACGGCTCGGTCTTCGACCGTGAGCTCGCCGACGCGGACGTCGTGATCTCCCAGCCGTTCTGGCCTGCGTACCTCACCCCGGAGCGCATCGCCGCCGCCAAGAACCTCAAGCTCGCCGTCACCGCCGGCATCGGCTCCGACCACGTCGATCTCGACGCCGCCGTCGCCCACGGCATGACGGTGGCCGAGGTGACTTTCAGCAACAGCATCAGCGTCGCCGAACACGTGGTGATGACGACGTTGTCCCTCGTACGCAACTACCTCCCCTCTCACCAGGTCGTCCTCGACGGCGGCTGGAACATCGCCGACTGCGTGGCCCGCTCGTACGACCTGGAGGGCATGCATGTCGGCACGGTCGCCGCCGGCCGTATCGGGCTCGCAGTCCTGCGCCGTCTCGCGCCCTTCGACGTGACGTTGCACTACACCGACCGGCACAGGCTGCCGCGCGAAGTGGAGACGGAACTGGGCCTGGTCTTCCACGAGAGCGCGGCCGACATGGTGCCCCACTGCGACGTCGTCACCGTCAACGCACCGCTCCACCCGGAGACCGAGGGTCTGTTCGGCGACGATCTGCTGGCCACGATGAAGCGCGGCGCGTACCTCATCAACACCGCCCGGGCGAGGATCGTCGACCGGGACGCCGTCGACCGTGCTCTGCGCGGCGGCCGGTTGGCGGGCTACGCGGGCGACGTCTGGTACCCGCAACCGGCCCCCGCCGACCACCCCTGGCGAACGATGCCGCACCACGGCATGACCCCGCACATCTCCGGTTCCTCCCTCTCCGCGCAGGCACGCTACGCGGCCGGCACCCGGGAGATCCTGGAGTGCTGGTTCGCGGGCCGGCCGATCCGCGACGAATACCTGATCGTCGACGGCGGCGCGCTGGCCGGAACGGGTGCCCACTCGTACTCGGTGAGCGAGTGACTTCCGGAGGCCGCCGCGAGGCCGGTCCCGGCACGGTGCGGGCGCTGCGCACCTGGCGGTGACTTCACCCTGGCGGTGGCCTCCGTTCCGGCTTCGCGGGCCGCGACCGTGTCCGGCCGACCGGCGTGCGGGTATGGGCGAGGTGCCGGCGGGGTTCGCCGACCGTGTTCGGGTGCGGGGGCGGGTGGTGGCACGTCGTCCGACGAGCCGCTCGCCTTGGTTAGCATCCAGCCATGGCACCTGACACCAGCCCGTACGGACGTGAGCGAACAGCCCGGAGCACCCCCGGGGCCGGTACAGGATCGATCTTCGACGTCGTCGTCGACCGCAGGAACAGCAACTCCATGAAGTGGGCCAGTGCCCACGAGTTCCTGACGCCCGACGAGATCGCGGCCGACCCGCTGCCGATGTGGGTCGCGGACACCGACTTCAAGGCACCCCAGGCGGTGATCGACGCGCTCCACGAGGCCGTGGACCACGGCGTCTTCGGCTATCCCGGGGGCGCGACCGACAGCTACCTCGACGCCGTGACCGGCTGGCAGGCCAAGCGGTTCGGCTGGGAGGTCCCCCGGGAGTGGGTGATGCAGACCTCCGGAATCATCACCACGCTCAAGACGGTCGTGCAGGCGTTCTCCGCACCGGGTGACTCGGTCCTCATCCAGCCCCCGGTCTACGTACATTTCCACGAGGACGTCCTGCTGAACGGCCGTCACCTCGCGTTCGCGCCGCTGCAGCGGACCGACGACGGTTACCGGTTCGACGCCCGGGTGTTCGAGGCCGCCATCCGTCCCGACACCAGACTGTTCATCCTCAGCCATCCGCACAACCCGACCGGGAACGTGTGGACCGAGGGCGAACTGCGGACCATGGGCGAGATCTGCGCCCGGCATGACGTCCTGGTCATCTCCGACGAGGTCCACCAGGACCTCGTCCTCAACCCGGACCTCAGACACGTTCCGTTCGCCTCGCTCGGCGAGGAGTTCGCACGCAACAGCATCACCTGCACCTCTCCCAGCAAGACGTTCAACCTTCCCGGCCTCCAGAGCGCCAACGTCCTCGTGCCGGATCCCAGGCTGCGGGCAGAGCTGGAGCGCCAGTACGACCGCAACGTGTTCCCGCTGGTCAACGTGCTGGGCATGGTCGCGGCCGAGGCGGCCTACACGCACGGTGAGCCGTGGCTGGAGGAGTTGCTCACCTACCTGCGCGGCAATCACGCGCACTTCGCCCAGGCGGTCAACTCCGCGACCTCCAAGGTGCGGGTCCTGCCGGCCGACTCCCTGTATCTGGCGTGGATGGACTGCCGGGGACTGGGGATGGACGCCGAATCGCTGGACAGGTTCATGCTCACCAGGGCCCGGCTGTGGCTGGACAAGGGGCAGAAGTTCGGGACCGATGGCCACGGCTACATGCGGGTGAACCTGGGCTGCCCCCGCTCCACGGTCGACGAGGCCGTGGACCGCCTGCTCACGGCCGTCGAGAAGCTGTGAGTACGGTGCGCGAGCCGTGGCCCGGGCCTTCAGGGACGCCGTGACCATCGCTACGGGCCCCGCACGACGTGCGGGGCCCGTAGCAGGGAGTCGTGGTGCGGCTCAGGGACAGCTGAGGCGGGTGTCACCGGTGTCCGTCGTGCAGGTGTCCGTATGAGGGCCGCCGTTGGCCGTGTCGTTGCCGGACACGTTGTCGACGGTGTCGAGGTTGTCGGTGCCGGATTTGCACTCACCGGACGCACGAACTCCATCCGGGTGGGTGAGCGAGGCCGGCACGGCTCCGCGCACGGCTGTCCGGGCGCGCCGACACGATGCCGGTTCGCGTCGGAACGCGCCGGATGCTCCATCGCGGCCAGGCACCGGTCCAGGCCCTGGCCCAACCCTGGCCCTGGCCCAGGCTCTCCAAGACGAGGAACACTGCGCAGAGTTCAGGAGTAGGTCATGGGGCAGCCGCGCCGCAACGAGTGCTGGGCGGCGCGCAGAAACACGGCGACGTAGAAGGCTGCGTCCAAGTCGTCGCTCCAGGGGCCCGGCCGGGCGGCGGCCAGTCGCTCCGCCGCTCCTTCCCTGAACCACATGGTCAGGTCGAGGTTGTCGCACATGTGAGGTGTCTCGGCCGGGAGGCCGACGGCCGCCGCCAGCCTTTCGGCTATCGCCAGTACCTGGGGAGCGCCGGCGACCGCGGTCGACGCCTCCGTGTAGCCGGAGCCGAGGGGCAGCAGGATCGTCTCGTCGAGCGAGAACGGCACCAGTACGGTCCAGCCGCAGATGGTCTCCTCGTCCTCTCGGGACAGGTGAGCCCGGCACAGCGCCACGAACCCGTCCATCGAAGGACTCATCTTCTCCTCGAAGGCCTGCCCCGAACCGCGAACGAAATCCGTCTCCTCGGGCACGGACTCATAGGGCGGCAGCCCCTGTCGCCGCAGCTCGTCGTTCAGCGCCGTGGCGATCTCCCCCCACCCGTCCTCGCCCTCGGTAGACCAGTCCTCCGCGCAGACACTGACCAGATAGACACCCATGGCCGCAACGTACAGCGCGCCACTGACACTCCGGACGCCTGGCGGATTGTCCGTCAGAGCCCGTAGCTCTTGCCGATCACGTCCCGCTGGATCTCGCTCGTCCCGCCGTAGACGGTGGAGACGACCGCCGCCCGCAGATGGCGTTCCATGTCGTACTCGGTGGCGTAGCCGTAGCCGCCCATCATCTGCATGCCTTCGAGGGCGGCCCGCTTCGCGGTCTCCGTGGCCTTGAGTTTGGCCATGGACGCCTCGCGGGGGAAGAGCCGGTCCGGTTCGGCGTCGCAGTCCGCGGCCACCTCGCGGACCAGCAGCCGGGTGCACTCGATCTCCGTGGCGAGGTCGGCGATCCGGTGCCGCAGCGCCTGGAACGAGCCGACGGGCCGGCCGAACTGTTCGCGCTCACGGACGTAGGCGACAGCGTCGTCGAAGGCGCGGCGTGCCAGGCCGAGCATGTTGGCGGCGAGGAAGAGCCGCTCGTGGTTCAGTCCGGCCATCAGCTGCCGCCAGCCGTTGTCGACCTCGCCGACCACGGCGTCCGCGGGCAGCCGCACGCCGCTGAAGAAGACGTCGTTGACCTCCCGGCCGCCCATGGTCTCGATGCCCCGGATCTCCACCCCGGGCGTGCCGGCCGGAACGTGGAACATGGTCAGGCCGGCGTGCTTGGCCGCGCCGGTGCGCGCCACGAGCAGGATGCTGTCGGCCACATGGGCGTTGGAGATCCAGGTCTTCTGACCGTCGATCAGCCAGTCGCCGTCCGGTCCTCGTCGCGCCCGGCAGCTCAGGGCGCCCACGTCGGAGCCCGCCCCGGGTTCCGACATCGCGATGGCGAGGACCGCGCCCCGCACGGCGCCGGCGAGCACCTCGGCCTTCTGCCGTTCGGTGCCGAACCGCTCGTACGCCTTGGCGGTGATCACGGTGGTGATGAAACCGCCCGCGGGGACCATTCCGTAGGACGTCTCCTCCAGGAAGAGACAGGCGTCGGACAGCCCGCCGCCTGCCCCTCCGTACTCCTCCGGCAGGCACACCCCGAGCCAGCCGAAGCCGGCGAGCCTGCCGTAGACCTCGGCGTTGTGCGGATCACGGCCGTTCCCGGTCAGCGCGTCGCGCTGTTCACGCGTGCCGCACTCGCGCTTGGCGAAGTCGCGGACGGCGGCGACGAAGTCGGCCTGCTCCGGGGTGAGTCGAGTGCCCATGGGGTCCTCCGGTTCCGGGTGAGTTACCAAGAAATGCGGTGTGTCTCATGGCTTCTTGAGCGTGACCGAATCCGTGTCTCGTCGCCGTCCCGCCTGGACGCGAAGGTGCCTGTGGACCAGGGCGCACGGGACGGATATGACGGCGCCGCGTTTCCCGTGCGGACGACCCGCCCCCTGGGTATGGGTCCGGTATGGACGCAGCTGTCACTCATGAGAAGTCCCTTTCGCAGGGCTGGGGGCGATGGCTGCGAGCTTTCGGGAGTCGCCGATGAGTCGAAGATACAAAAACTATTGACTTGTTTCACGGGGCACGTCAATACTCCGGACACAACGGAGAAACGGAAGCGTCATGGCTCCTCTGCCGCACCTGCCCACCCAGCCGAACCCCGCACAGTCCAAGGGAGTTGAGACGTCCTCCGCAGTGAGGGCACCGCGTCGGGGCGGAACGGCCTGGCGGTACTTCGGGGACGCCCGCTCCACCCTCATGGCGCCCCAGCTGCTCCTGCTCCAGGTCGCGCACCCCGTCGTCGGCGCCGGTGTCGAGGACCACAGCAACTTCCGCGCCGAGCCCTGGCCCCGGCTGATGCGCACCCTGTTCTCGCTGAGCACCGTGATCTACGGAGGGCAGCGCGCAGCCACCGAAGAGGCGCGGCGCCTGATCCGGGTGCACGCCGGAATGAAGGGGACCGACTCCGCGGGCCGCCGCTATCGCGCACTCGATCCGGAGGCCTATCACTGGGTGCACGCGACCCTCGTCAAAGGGCCCGTCGACGCGCAGAACGTGTTCGGCAAGGGCATGACCGCACAGGAGACGGAGGAGTACTACCGCGAGATGCGGGACGTCGGACGGGTCTGGGGCCTCAAGGACCACCAACTGCCCCCGGACTGGGCGGCGTTCAGTGCCTACTACGACGACATGGTCGACAACCGACTGGAGTACAACCAGTCCGTTCGGGACGTCGTCGACGAACTCACGCACCCCGCCAAGCCGTTCCGCCTGCTCCCGGACCCGCTCTGGCGGCCGTTCGCCCGGATCGCCGCCCATTACGCGCTGCTGGTCACCGTCGGTACCATGCCACCCCGCCTGCGCGACCGGCTCCACCTCGGCTGGAGCCCGCGGCAGCAACGCGCACTGCGGCGCTTCGCCCGCGCCGTGAGGTTCGTGATGCTGCTCGTCCCGCCCCCGCTGCGCATCAGCGGCACGCTCGCCATCGCCTACTGGGCCACCCACCGACCGGGCACCGATCCCGCCGCGCGGCGCCCGCTGGGGGCGAGGTGACATGGGGTCCACCACCGGGCCCGTCCGGCTCGTCCCCGGGCAGGCCGACGCCGGTCGGAGGTCACTCGCGTACGCCCGCGAGCTCCACCGCCGGGCGGCGCAGGGAGAGGACGGCCGGAGCGACCGCCGAGATCACGGCGAGCACCGCGCAGGCCCCCAGAGCCGCTGCGAGCGCCGCCCACGGGATCTCGATGGGCGCCTGTACGGAGAGCAGGCCCAGCGCACTCCACATGCTCACCAGGTTGATCCCGGCGACCAGAGCTCCCAGTAGTCCGCCGACCGCGACCACCATCAGCGCCTCGGCACCCACCAGCCGCAGCACCTGCCACCTGGTAGCGCCGGCCAGCCGCAGCACAGCCAGCTCGCGGACCCGGTCGGAGGTCGCCATGACCATCGTGTTGGCCAGCGAGATGCCGGTGTAGAGGAGAGCGATTCCGAGGACCAGGAAGAGGCCCATCCGGGTCGTCCGGTTGGTCTTCGGGTACGTCGCCCGCACCCAGGTGTCCCTGGTGAGGACCTGCCCGCCCGACGCCCGCAGTGCCTGACGCAGACCGGTGGCCACGGCGGCCGGGTCGACGCCGTCCGCGAGGCGTACGTCGACCCGGTCGACGGGCGCGGCGGGGGCGTTGCGCGGGGTGACGTAGACGCCGTTGTCGCCGGTGCCGATGGTCATGACCGCGGCGATCTTCAGGGACCTTCTCGTGCCGTCTCCGAGCCACACGTCCACCCGCCGGCCCACGGTGTGCTTCTCCCACTCCTCGTTGACGATGATCGAGCCGTCGTCCAGGTCGCTCACCTTCCCCGCCGCGAGCGGGAGACGCGCCGTCGCCGCGAGCGGTCCCGGCTCGACGGCCCTGGCGTCGGACCTGGTGAGCGCCACGCCGTCCTCCAGGACGTACACGGCGCTCGACGAGCTCGCCGAGACCTCGGCACCGGACACGGCCCGAAGCCGTCTCAGCGTCGTCTCGTCGAAACCGGCGGCGCCCGCCGGAGTGACGACGAAGTCGGCGGCCGTCAGCTCGCGCACCTCGGTGGCCTTCGCCTCGTCGAGGGTCGCGGTGGCGCCCAGCAGCGAGCCCGCCAGCGCGACCGTTACCAGCACGGGCGCCGCGACGGCGGCGGTGCGGCGCACCCCCGCGGCGGCGTTCTCCCGCACCAGCATCCCGCCGGCGCCCGGCAGTTGGGCCGGTAGCCAGCCGATCAGCCTGGTCAGTGGCCGCACCAGCACCGGCGCGAGCAGCGCGACCGCGGTGATCAGCAGCATGGGCCGGCTGACGTAGGTCTTGCGCCGCAGCAGGTCGCCCGGGTCCGTCACCAGGGCCAGGGCCAGCGTCACCGCGGCGGTGATCAGCAGGGCCGCGCCGAACAGCCGGCGGCCCGGTGTCATCGCCCGGGTGTCCACGGACGCCTCGCGCAATGCCTCGGTGGGACCGGTGCGACCGGCCTGCCAGGCTGCTGCCAGCACGCCGCACAGGGCCACGAACAGGCCCGTGCAGAACGCCATGTGGTAGGGCCAGGTGTAGTCGCCGAGGATGAACCAGCGGGGCGCGAGACTCTCGTCGACCACCCACTCGGCGAGCCTCGGAGCCCCGTAGGAACCGAGCACACAGCCGGCGGCCGAGGCGAGCACACCCACCACGAGCGCCTCGGAGACGACCATGCGGCGGATCTGCCCCGGGGTCGCCCCGGCGGTGCGCAGCAGTCCGAACTCGCGGCGCCGCTGGGCCACCGCGAACGCGAAGGTCGAGGCCACCACGAACACCGACACGAACGCGGTGACGCCGCCGGCCGTGCCGAACATGGCGTTCATCGCGGTGAGTGCCTCACTGTCCCGGTCGGGGTCGGCGTCGGCGTACCGGCGTGCGTCCCCGGTCAGGACCTGGACGCCCTCGGTGCCGCGCAGGGCCTCGCGCACGGCCGCCGCGTCGGCGTCGACCACGAGCTGGAGGCTGCGCGGCGACAGTTCGGCGGCCCGGGCGTCGGTGGCGAACACGGCGTTCTCGAAGCCCGGCCCGGCCACGGTGCCGACGACGCGCACGGTGCCGCCGTCGGTCCGCACCCGGGTGCCCGGACGGGCCCAGTCGCCGCTGATGACGACCTCGTCGGCGGCCTCGGGCGCGCGTCCCGCGTCGAGTGTGTACGGCGCGAAGGCCGCGGTGGACCAGGGGTGGCCCACCAGATCGGCGGGCCCGCCCTCGGCCCGCACGGCGAACGAACGGTCCTCGACGACGGCCCCGAGGCGCCGCAGCTTCGCGACCGCGTCGTCGGGCACGGGACGCGGCTGTGCGAGCTTCTGGGCGCGGTCGCCGATCGAGGCGGGCACCTCGAGGGTGTCCTGGCCCTTGACCACCACCGGGGCGGCGGCGAACCGCTCCGGCCGTCGGTCAGGTGCGTCCAGAGAGGACGCCAGGGCCAGCCCCATCACGGCGATCAGCGCCACGCCCAGGGAGAGGGCGACGAAACTGCCGACGAAGGTGACCCAGCGGGTGCGCAGGGTACGCAGCGTGGTGCTCAGCACGGCGCCACCTCGAGTTTGGTCATGCGCGCCGCGATGTCCTCGGCGGAGGCGCCGACCAGCTCGCCGTTGACATGGCCGTCGACAAGGAAGACGACGCGGTCGGCGTAGGAGGCGGCGACGGGGTCGTGGGTGACCATGATGACGGTCTGGCCGTCCCGGTCGACCAGGCCGCGCAACAGGGTCAGCACCTCGCGGCCGGTCTGCGAGTCCAGCGCGCCGGTCGGCTCGTCGCCGAACAGCGCTTCGGGCCGGGTGATCAGGGCGCGGGCCAGGGCGACCCGCTGCTGCTGCCCCCCGGACATCTCCGTGGGCCGGTGCCGCGCCCGGTCGCCGAGTCCGACCTGCTGAAGCGCCTCGCGCACCTGTGCCTTCCCCGGACGGCGGCCGGCCAGTCTCAGCGGCAGGGCCACGTTCTGCTCGGCGGTCAGCGAGGGCAGCAGGTTGAACGCCTGGAACACAAAGCCGATGCGCTCGCGGCGCAGCAGGGTCAGCTTGGTCTCGCTCAGGCCGGTCAGCTCCGTGTCGCCCATGGTGACCGAGCCCGACGTGGGCCGGTCCAGGCCCGCGGCGCACTGCAGCAGGGTCGACTTGCCGGACCCGGACGGGCCCATCACGGCGGTGAACGTCCCTCTCGGGAAGGCGAGCGACACCTCGGCGAGGGCGGTGACGGACGTGCCGCCCGAGCTGTACCTCTTGGTCACGGAGCGCAACCGGATCGCGTCATTGGTCATGTGTCCCCCCACCAGCACCTGCTGCTCGGCATCGTCGATGCCCCTACGAAACCCCGGAAGCCCCTCGTGACGCAGTAAGGCCAGAACGAGACCTGGGGTAGGGCCAGGCCTACCCCCGATACGGACACTGGGCCGATGGAACCGGCCGATGAGACCACTTACGGTCATGCACATGCACCCTCGAAATGTGTGGCAGGCCATGTCCCGGCCGGGCTTCCTGCTGTCGGCCTGGCCCTGGCGCTCCGCCGCGTACCTGCTCACCGGCGTGATGACCGGCGCCGGTGCCCTGGTGGGGATCGTGACCGTGGCCACGGTCTGCGGTGCGCTCGCCATCGTCCTGGTGGGGCTGCCGTTGCTCGTCCTGGCCGCCCTCGGCGGGATCCCGGTGGCCGAGGTGGAGCGGCGCAGGCTGCGCCTGATCGACCGCGACCCGGCGCCCGGCCGGCACCTGGTGCCGGCCGGGCCGGGACCGTGGGTCTGGCTGACCACCCGGCTGCGCGAACAGGCGACCTGGCGGGAGCTCGGATACGCCCTGCTGTTCGCCGTGCTGCTGTGGCCGGTCGATGCCCTGGTGATCACGGTCGCCCTGATCTTCCCGCTGTCCATGGTCGCCACCCCGCTGCTGATGGCCACGGCCGGCGACGGGCACGAGGCGAAGGTGCTCAAGCAGTGGACGGTCACCACCTGGCCGACCGCGTTCGGTGTCGCCGTGCTGGGCCTGCTCCTGATGACCCTGTGCGCGTACGTGCTCGGGGTCACGGCGGGCGCCCGTGCCGAGCTGGCCCGGCTGCTGATCGTTTCCGGTGAGGGCGAGTTCGGCGCCAAGGTCGTCGAACTGGCCCGCTCCCGTGTCCGGTTGGTCGAGGCATTCGAGGCCGAGCGGCGCCGTATCGAGCGCGATCTGCACGACGGCGCCCAAGAGCGCCTTGTGGCCCTGACGATGACCCTCGGGCTGGCCCGCCTCGATGCCCCGCCCGGCCCGCTCGCCGACCAGCTCGCCAAGGCCCACGAGGAGGCGGGCAAGGCGCTCGCGGAGCTGCGCGAGCTCATCCACGGCATCCACCCCAAGGTCCTCACGGACTACGGCCTTCACGCTGCGGTCGCCGACGCCGCCGATCGCTGCGTGGTCCCCGTCGACGTCGACCTCCAACTGCCGGGCCGACCGGCCCGGGCGGTCGAATCCGCGGCCTATTTCGTGGTCTGCGAGGCGCTGGCCAACGTCGCCAGACACAGCGGGGCCGACCGCGCGCAGGTGAGCGGCGGTCATCGCGACGGACGCCTGTTCCTTGAGGTACGCGACGACGGCTGCGGCGGTGCGGACACCTCGGCAGGCAGCGGCCTCACCGGTCTCGCGGACCGGGTGTCAGTCCTGGATGGCAGACTTGCCCTCACCAGTCCGCCGGGTGGACCGACTCTGTTGCGTGTGGAGTTTCCTTGCCAGTTGACCAAGTCGGCCGATCACTTCGCGTAGTGCTGGCCGAAGACAGCGTGCTGCTGCGGGAAGGGCTCATCGGCCTGCTCAGCCGCTGCGGTCACACGGTGGTGTCAGCCGTCGGGGACGCGCAGGCGCTGGTCGCCGCGGTCGAGGAGCATGCCCCCGACATCGTGGTGACGGACGTACGCATGCCGCCCGGTTTCCAGGACGAGGGGCTGCACGCGGCAGTGCGGCTGCGCGCGAAGCGCCCCACACTGCCGGTCCTGGTCCTCAGCCAGTACGTGCAACGGACGTACGCCGCGGAACTCCTGGACTCCGGAGACGGATCGGGCGTCGGCTATCTGCTCAAGGACCGTGTCGGCCAGGTCGAGGAATTCGTGGAAGCGCTGCGCAAGGTGGCGGACGGCGGGACGGTGATCGACCCCGAGGTGGTGCGCCAGTTGCTGCGCCGCCGGCGCGATCCGCTGGAGCAGCTCACCCCGCGCGAACGCGAGGTGCTGGCACTGGTCGCCGAAGGCAAGTCCAATGGCGCGATCGCCAAGGAGCTGGTGGTTTCCGAAGCAGCGATCGGCAAGCACATCGGCAGCATCCTCACCAAGTTGGACCTGCCTCCGACGGACAAGACCCACCGCAGGGTCCTGGCCGTCCTCACTTACCTGCGGGCCTGACCCCGACCGGGTGCACCGTACGGCGTTCATCGCTGCTGCCTGCCACGGCCACCAGGAACTCGCTGACACGGCGGGGTCTGGTCGGCAACCGCTCGATGCCGCACCACCTGACCGCGACTCGCGCAAACGGTCCTTCGGGTGAGCAGGATCGATCGCGGCGGCCGGCCTCGCACCGATCCCGGACTCGTGGCTGTGGCGGACGGAGGCGGTCGCCTATCCGTGGTCCGGATCCGGCTGGTCGGGGTCGTCCTGGGCTGTTCTGGGGCTGGTGTGGAGGACTTCGCGGGCCTGTTCGGCGGCCCGGGTGATGCTTTCGCTGATGAAGTCGAGGAAGCGGGCGACGTTCTCCAGGCGGGCGGCGGCGGGGGTGTCGCGGCCGAGGACGGCGACGCCCTGGCGGGCGGTCTTGACGAGTTCGTCGTTGGCCCGGGCGCTGGCGATCGTCGCCTGGTAGAAGAGCTCGCCGTCGACGACGTAGCGGTCGCGGCGGCCCTCGTCGCGTTCCCGGCGGACCAGGCTCTGGCTCTCCAGGAACGTGATGGCCTTGGAGATGGACGCCGGGCTGACCTGGAGGCGCTGGGTGAGCTGGGACGCGGTGAGGCTGCCCGTGTCCGCAGTGAACAGACAGGTCAGCACCCGGGCCGGGATCTTGGGCAGACCGGAGCCCATGAGGACGGTGGTGAACGTCTCCTCGTACTCGGCCACGGCCTCGGCATCACGTCCGTGCGGCTGGGGAACCGACTCCGGCCCGCGGGAGGTGGCGGTCCTGCGCCGGTGGGCGCGGCGTTCGGTGGCGCGGTGGGCCAGATTGGCGCGGTAGGCGGTGGGACCGCCGTTGCGCATGACCTCACGTGTGACCGTCGAGGTGGGACGGCCCAGGCTCCGGGCGATCTCGGCGTAGGGGAGGCTGTCGGCCAGCCCCAGCGCGATCTGCTGGCGTTCCTGCTGGGTGAGTCTGCCTCCCGGCATCGCGGTCTCCTCGGTGATTCCTCGCGGCGGTCCCTGCGCCCCTCACTATAGCGTTCACGGCTCACCCATTGCAATGATCAAAGCGGGTGACGTTGCGTTCTCTTCAGGGTTGTTGCAACAGTTTCCAACTCGCTAGCTGCGTAAATGCCGAATCTATGCAACGAACATGTTGCCTGGTACGGGAAGGCAACGTAGCGTTTCCAATGTCAGAAACAATTGGTGAGCAAGGGAGACCCGTGAAGAAGAACAGCACCCCCTCGACCGGCTCGACATGGACCGGCATGGTCCCCGTCGACGACACGGCCCTGGCCGTCACCGACACCGGCGGTCCCGGCGTCCCCGTCGTCTACCTCAACGGTCAGTTCGCCACCCAGGGCTACTGGCGGCGGGTGATCGCCGAGCTGGGGCCCGGATGGCGCCACATCACCTATGACGAACGGGCCCGCGGCAAGTCGAAGCGCTCGGCGGACTACTCCTTCGAGGCGGCCGTCCGGGACGTCGACGCGGTCCTCGCGGCCCGGGGCGTGGACCGCGCGCTGGTGGCGGGCTGGTCCTACGGGGCGTTCGTCGGAGCTCACTGGGCCCACCGCAACCCCTCACGCGCCGTGGGCGCGGTCCTGGTCGAGGGGGCGCAACCCTACGACTGGCTGGACGAGGCCATGGAGCGGCGGATCCGGAAACTGTTCCGGCGGATGGGCTGGTTCCTGCCGCTGCTGCGCCCGACGGGCCTGACCCCGCGGATGGACGCCCGGCAGATGGCGGAGACCAACATCGAGCTCGGCCGGCTCGCCCGCGAGCGCGAACTGGCCCCCGTGCTGGACGGCATCACCGTTCCGGTGCGCTACGTGGTCGCCTCGGGCGCGTCCCTGGGGAGCAAGGGTGATGAGCAGGAACGGATCCGCGCCGCCCTCGACGCGGTGACCGTCCGCAACCCGCACATCCGGATCGGCGCGAAGGTCGCCAGCAATCACGACGCGATCCTGAAGAAGGACTTCATGGCCATCGCCGAGGCCGTGCGCGAGGTCGCCGCCCTCGACGGCGGCGGGAGCTGAAGCCGCGGCGAGCGGGACGGGTTCCGTCCCGTTCGCCGCGCGCCCGTCCGCTGTAGCGTTCACCCTGTTTCATTGCAACAAGTTGGGTGAGGTTTGTTGCGTTAGGGTCATAGCCATTGCAACAATTTCATGCCTTTCACCTGCGAATTCAAGGGACCTTCGCAATAAATGAGTTGCAGCGTTCATGAACGCAACGTAGCGTTTCCAATGTAGGAAACGATGGTGAGAAACGACGGCGAGGCGGAGCCTCGCGGGTCGGGCGGACGGACAAAGGGGTGGGGACCATGGAAACAGCACAGAGCCAACGGCAGGCCGCCGCTCCCGGCGCCTTCACCGCCTTCGCCCGCTTCGTGCTCTGCGGCGGGGGAGTGGGGCTCGCCTCCAGCTTCGCCGTGGCGGCCCTCGCCGCCTGGATTCCCTGGGGCCTGGCCAACGCCCTGATCACCGCGGCCTCCACTCTTCTGGCCACCGAACTGCACGCCCGCTTCACCTTCGGTGCGGGCGGGCACGCGACCTGGCGCCAGCATGTGCAGTCGGCCGGGTCCGCCGTGGCCACCTATGCGGTGACCTGCGCGGCGATGCTCGTCCTGCACCAACTGGTGGCGGCGCCCGGCGCGGTGCTCGAGCAGGCCGTCTACCTGTCCGCCTCCGCGCTCGCCGGTGTCGCACGGTTCGTGGCGCTGCGTCTGGTCGTCTTCGCGCGCGGCCACGCACAGGATGCGGCCTCCGTCCGGCGCGACTCCGCGTCGGACGCGGCTTCCGTCCACCGCGACCTCGCGCAGGACGCGGCCACCGTCCGCGCCACCCGCCCCGTACCCGCGACCGCGGCCCGCGTCACGGCACCGGCGGGTCAGGCGGCGCTCTGTCGCGCCGCCTGACCGCTTCGCCGTGCGGGCTGCCGGCCGGAGTGTCACATCCGCGGGTCGGGCTTCAGCAGGGCGAACGCCGCGCCGAACGGGTCCGCGAGCCAGGCGATGCGGCCGACGTCCGGGACGTCCGCCGCAGGCATCAGGACGGACCCGCCGTTCGCCGTGGCCGCCGCGGCCGTGGCGTCGGCGTCCTCCGCGTGGAAGTAGGGCACCCAGCGGGGCCGTTCGCCTTCGCCGCCGCCCAGCGGCGCGACCCCGCCGAAGGAGGCGTCCTGCTGGTCGCCGTCCTTGGTGCTCAGTACCCGGTACGTCATGCCGGGCACCTGCATCTCCTGGCTGCGCCAGCCGAACAGGCCCTCGTAGAAGGCGATGGCGGCGAGCGCGTCGGGGACGTGCAGCTCTGCCCAGAGCAACGTGTTCGGGGCGGAGGCGACCTCCAGTCCGGCGGTCTTGCCGGGCTGCCAGAGCGCGAACTCGGCGCCCTGCGGGTCGGTGGCCTGTGCCAGATGGCCCTCGCCCATGACGTCCATGGGCTCCATCCGGACGGTGCCGCCGCCGGCCGTGATCGCGGTGACGGTGGCCTGGATGTCATCGGCCTTGAAGTGGATCATCCAGGCGGACTTCGCGCCCTCCTGGGTGAGCGGCCCGAGCGCGGCGACCGTCTTCCCGCCGGTCTGGAAGAACCCGTACCCGCCCGCTTCCGGTCCTGCGGAGACGAACTGCCAGCCGAAGACGGCGCCGTAGAACGCGGCGGCCGCCTCGGTGTCGGGGCTGCCGAGGTCGAGCCAGTTGGGCGATCCGATGCTGAAGTCTGTGCCGAGCATGAGGAGTCCTCCGGGGGCGTCGGTCGAACGGGCGGGGGCAACGATGCCGACCCGGTCCGCGGAGGGCCACCCGTAACCACCGGCGGCCCCCCGGGCTTCACTCGTACGGAGCAACCCACGGCCCGCTCCGGTGCCGAAAGCGCGACCGGCGCCCGATGGTCCTTCCGGGCCTCGACGGCCGGGACGAGCGACGCGCCCGCCGGTCGCGGCCGGTGGCCCTACCGCGCGGCCGGGTGCCAGAACTGATCTATGGGCCCGGATCGTGCCGACACTCCGTTGGTCATAGCGTTCACCTTCATTCATTGCAACGTATCCTGTGGAAGGGTGTTGCGTTAAGTTTGCGATCGTTGCAACAAATTTTGGGTATCTACCTGCGAATATCAGTATCTGGCGCAACAGGCGTGTTGCCGTATCCGTGAATGCAACGTAGCGTTTCTGTCATCGGAAAACAGCGGGCCGACAAGGGCGCGCGACGCCGGAGAAGGAGAGCATCATGCAGAAGTTCGACACCCCCGCCCCCGTCTCCGCGATCATCGACATTCCCGCCGGACGCATCCAGTTCATCGCCGCCGACCGCGCCGACACCACTGTCGAGGTCCTGCCCGCCAACCGTGCCAAGAACCGCGACGTGAAGGCGGCCGGACAGGTCCGGATCGACTACGCCGACGGTGTCCTGCGCGTCGAGACCCCGGAGGCGAAGAACCGGCTGCTCGGCCCGTCCGGGTCCGTCGAAGTGACCGTGCGGCTTCCGGCCGGCTCCCGTGTCGAGGCGAAGGCGGCCGCCGCCGAGTTCCGCGGCGTGGGACGGCTCGGCGAGGTCACCTTCGAGGGCGGCCACCGCTCGGTCAAGCTCGACGA
Source organism: Streptomyces sp. NBC_00386 (assembly GCF_036063235.1). Classification (NCBI taxonomy): domain Bacteria; kingdom Bacillati; phylum Actinomycetota; class Actinomycetes; order Kitasatosporales; family Streptomycetaceae; genus Streptomyces; species Streptomyces sp. NBC_00386. The sequence continues at coordinate 518,759 of NZ_CP107950.1, read as the reverse complement.
GGCCGACAGCGTCCGCCTGACCGGCCTCGACGCCGACATCACCGTCGGCCGCCTGAACGGCCCCGCCGAGATCAGCACCCAGAAGGGCGACCTGAACGTCGTCGAGGCCGCCCGCGGAACACTCACGCTGAGCACGCAGATGGGGAACATCACCGTCGGCGCCGCCCCCGGGGTCTCCGCGGCCCTGGACGCCGGCACCACCTTCGGCCGGGTCAGCAACACGCTCAAGAACGCCGACGCGACTCCCGGCCTGACCATCCACGCGACCACCGCCCACGGCGACATCACCGCCCGCAGCCTGTGACCGCCGCCTCGACGAAGGAGCACTCCATGACCGACCCGGCCATCGCCGCACAGGGGCTGCGCAAGTCCTACGGCGACAAGACCGTTCTCGACGGCATCGATCTGACCGTCCCGCAAGGAACGGTCTTCTCCCTGCTCGGCCCGAACGGCGCCGGCAAGACCACCGCCGTCAAGATCCTCTCCACGCTGATCTCCCCCGACCCCGGCTCCGGCCCGATCCACGTCGGCGGCCACGACCTCGCCACCCAGGCACAGGCGGCACGTGCCGCGATCGGGGTCACCGGCCAGTTCTCCGCCGTCGACGGCCTGATCACCGGCGAGGAGAACATGCTCCTCATGGCGGACCTGCACCACCTGTCCAAGTCCGAGGGCCGGCGCGTCAGTGCCGAACTCCTGGAGCGCTTCGACCTCATCGAGGCCGCGAGGAAGCCCGCCTCCACCTACTCCGGCGGCATGAAGCGCCGCCTGGACATCGCCATGACCCTGGTCGGCAGCCCCCGCATCATCTTCCTCGACGAACCGACCACCGGCCTGGACCCCCGCTCCCGCCACACCATGTGGGGCATCATCCGCGAACTCGTCGCCGACGGCGTCACCGTCTTCCTCACCACCCAGTACCTGGAGGAGGCCGACGAACTCGCCGACCGCATCGCCGTGCTGAACAACGGAAAGATCGCAGCCGAAGGCACCGCGGAGGAGCTCAAGCGGCTGATCCCGGGCGGACACGTCCGGCTGCGCTTCACCGACCCGGCCGCCTACCGGTCCGCCGCCGCCGCGCTGGGAGACGTATCCCCTGACGACGAGGCCCTGGCCCTGCACCTGCCCAGCGACGGCAGCCAGCGTGAACTGCGCGCCGTCCTCGACCGCCTGGACGCGGCCGGCGTCGAGGCCGACGAACTGACCGTGCACACCCCCGACCTCGACGACGTCTTCTTCGCCCTGACCGGCGGCACCGTACCGAGCCAGCCGAACAAGTCGAACCAGCCCGACCAGCCTGAGGAGGCTGTCCGATGAGTTCCTTCTCCCTCGCCGTGCGCGACTCGTCCACGATGCTGCGCCGCAACCTCCTGCACGCCCGCCGCTACCCCTCGCTCACCCTGAACCTGCTGCTCACCCCCGTGATGCTCCTGCTGCTGTTCGTCTACATCTTCGGCGACACCATGAGCGGCGGCGCGGGCCGCTCCGCCTACATCGCCTACATCGTCCCCGGCATCCTGCTGATGACCATCGGCTCCACCGTCGTCGGCACCGCCGTCTCCGTCTCCACCGACATGAACGAGGGCATCATCGCCCGCTTCCGCACCATGGCCATCCACAGAGGCTCCATCCTGTTCGGACATGTTGTCGGCAGCGTGCTGCAGGCGGTCGTCAGCGTCGTTCTGGTCGGTGCCGTCGGCGTCGCCATGGGCTTCCGTTCCACGGATGCCACCGTCGTGGAATGGCTGGCGGCCTTCGGACTGCTCGCCCTGTTCGCCCTGGCCTTCACCTGGATCGCGGTCGGCATGGGCATGGGCAGTCCCAACGCCGAAGCCGCCAGCAACAACGCCATGCCGCTGATCCTGCTGCCCCTCATCTCCAGCGCCTTCGTCCCGCTGCACTCCATGCCCGGCTGGTTCCAGCCGATCGCCCAGTACCAGCCCTTCACCCCCGCCATCGAGACCCTGCGCGGTCTCCTCCTGGGCACCGAGATCGGCAACAACGGGTGGATCGCCCTGGCCTGGTGCGTGGGCCTGAGCCTCCTGGGCTACCGCTGGTCGAAGGCCCAGTTCGACCGCGACCCCGCATAGCCGGCATGCCACCGCGGCCCTGTCCCGCACACCCGTCCCACCCCAGGGCGGCGCGCCCCGGCACCCCGCCGGAGTGCGCCGCCCTGCCGGTTATCCCTTTGCGCCCGCGCCCCCACGACACCCACACTGTGCCGGTGCTGATCCGACGCGAAGCGCCCACCGACATCCCCGCCGTACGCGCCCTCACCTCGGCCGCGTTCGCCAAGCAGGGGACGACGACCCCCGTCGAGACCACCCTGCTGGACGAACTGCGTGACTGTGACGGCTGGTTGCCGCGACTGTCGCTAGTGGCGGTGAACGAGCGGGACGAGGCCGTCGGGCATGTGGTCTGCACCCGCGCACACGTCGGCACCGCCCCGGTCCTGGCACTCGGTCCGCTCAGCGTGCACCCCGACCACCAGCGCCGAGGCGTCGGTCTCGCACTCGTCCACACCGTGCTCGGCGCGGCGGACGCGCTCGGGGAACCACTCGTCGCGCTGCTCGGCAGTCCCGCCTACTACAGCCGCTACGGCTTCAGGATCAGCACGCGGTACGGCATCACGCCACCGGACCCCGGCTACGGCGAGCACTTCCAGGTACGCCCTCTCTCGGCGTACGAGCCGGCCCTGCGCGGCGCCTTCACCTACGCCGCTCCCTTCAACGATCTCTGACCCGCCCGCGGGCGCAGCGCGCCCGGGGTCCTGGGTCAGGGCGCCGGCGACACGCCCGCCGGCCGCACCGACTCGGTCAGGACCCCGACCCGCCTGGTCCTGCGGGAAAGCCTGAGCGGCGAGGCAGGGCACTCCGCCGGACAGACCGCCGTCGAGAACCGCGGCAGCATGACACCTGTCATACGAAAGGGCGGACACCGGGCACTGGGGGAACGCCACGCCCCGGTCCTACCTTCTTTCCATGACGAAAACGGGTGGGACCGACCAGCGGAAGACCGACGTCAAGGTGAGCCTGATCGGCGGTCACCGACTTGAGGGCGAGACGCTGCACGAGCGCACGCTCACCGTGTCGCTCGTCGGAGGGGCCGACGTCGACCTCACCGGCATCGAGATTCCCGACGGCGCCGAACTGCGCATCACCAAACTCAGCCTGATCGGCGGCGTCAGCCTCAGGGTCCGCCCCGACGTCGTGGTGAAGGTGCACGGCATCCGCCTCGGCGGGGTCAAGGACGACGGCCCGAGCGAACCGGGCGGCCCGACGGTCCGCGTCGACGCCTGGGGCCTGCTCGGCGGAGTCACCGTCACCCGCGGGTGAGGCCGCCCCCACGCTCAGGCGCCCTGCCGCACCGGGGTCAGTCGCACAGGGCCGCCACCACCAGGCTGTCGAAGACCAGGGTGCCGTCCTGGGAGGCGGTCACCCGGATCGCCGTGTCCTCGGCCGCGTCCTGCTGAGGCAGTGGAGTCGCGGCGATGTGACACGCGAGGTCCAGTTCCACGGGGCGGTGGAAGGCGCTGCGCACCTCGATGGGCAGAACACGGTACGGGGCGCACACGGCCTGGGCGGCCTGGCGGGCGGCCTCAAGCAGCAGCATGGCGGGGACGTGGTCGACGGGATGGTCGAAGAGTGCCGGGTGGCTGGGGTCGACCCGCAACTGCCAGGTGTGACCGCCCCGGCCGGAGCGCGCGGCCGGGACGCCGAGCACCACGTCCCGTACGTCGAGGCGCCCCACGACGGGCGGCGGCAGAGCCTCGGGCAGCGGCGGCAGACCCGTCGGCGGACCGAGGCGGTCCCCGCGCAGCCCGGCGTACGCGGCGGGCGACAGGACGTCGAGGCTGATGCGGCCGGCACCGACGAACGCGTCGTCGTCGCGCAGCAGTTCGGCCTCCATGGTCATGACGGTCGTGGCACCCGCCCCCGCTTCACGTTCGGTCTCGGTTCCCACAGCGTGGACCGGTCCGCCATGACCTGCCCGGCTTCGCGGACCGACGGCGAACCCGGCAGCCTTACGGCGCAGATGGGCGCGCTCCTCGCGCGGCAGCCCACCGGCCCGTACGCGTACCGGCAGATGACGACTCGGGGGTTATGCGCATACGACGCAGGGCGCCCTGGACTTTCTCAAGGACAAGCGGCTGGTCGCCGCCAAGGACACGGTGACCGCGGTCTCCGGAAGGACCGAGAACGGTGACGTCTACCTCCTGGCCCTGCGCATCAACGGTGTCTGCCACCACCTGCGAACGGACTCCTCGTCCGCCGCGTCAGGCTTGATACCCCTGTGGGCCGCTCCGGCCGATCGGCAGAAGGCGTGTGACGTGAGCGAGCCCGTGGCAGCCACCTTGTACGGGATCGACCCGGCGAAGGCGGGGTGACAACGTCGATAGTCTCGTCACCATGATGCGTGTCTGGATCCTGCCGACGCTGCTGGTGCTCTGCGGCTCGGTCGTCGCGACCGGGCTGATCCTCAAGGGGAACCCCGGTACAGCCGCAGCACTCCTGCCGGCGTTCCTGGCGCTCGCGGCCGTGAACTCGCCCCTGATCTTCCCGACGTCGATCGGTGCGCGGGAGGCACAACGCCGCAGCGTGGTCGACGGCCGACCGGTCGTCTTCTGGCGTCCGGGCTGCACGTACTGCATACGACTGCGCATCCGACTGGGCCGCAGGGCCCGCCGGCTGCACTGGGTGAACATCTGGCAGGACCCGGCGGGCGCCGCGGCGGTCCGGGCGGCCAACGACGGCAACGAGACCGTGCCGACCGTCGTCGTGGCGGGCCGGCCACACACCAACCCCGATCCCCGATGGGTGCGCGAACAGCTCTCTCCTTCCGCGTGATTCAGACGCTCGAGATGTCAGCTTGTAGGGCCCAACCCCGTTGGTGAGGGCGGAGCCCGGGCCGGTGGCTTGATCGGTCGGCGCGTCTTGACCGCTGTCGAGCCTGCTGGAGGTTGGCCGGCATGACTGAGCTCGGATCCATGTCCCGGCCACCTGCCCCGATCAGGACCGAGAGGCTCGTGCTCCGCGCGTCCGAGTCCCGGGACCGTGCGGCGTTCATCGAGTTGAACGCCTCGCCAGAGGTGGGCACCTACATCGGTGGCCCTCGACCGCGTGATGAGCTGGAGCGCGCGTTGCCTGAGGTGCCCGGGCGGCACCCCGGCTTTTTCGTGGTTGAGCTCGACGGAGCGATGATCGGCACCATCGAGTTCAACCGGCGCGACGCGGAGCATCGGAGTCAGGTCCGTCCGAATGCCGGGGAGGCCGATCTCGGTTACCTCTTCTTGCCGGAGGCCTGGGGATGCGGGTACGCCGCCGAGGCGTGCGTGGCGGCGCTCGGCCGGTTCGCCGACGCGCTTCCCGGAGGGCCGGTGGTGCTCTGCACCCGGACTGCCAACGACCGCTCTATGCGCCTCGCGGCGAAGCTGGGGTTCGCCGAGGTGCAACGGTTTGAGGAGTGGGGCGCCGAGCAGTGGTTCGGCGTGTGGTCCTCGGTCACGCCGTCCGATTGAGCTCGTGCTCGACAGCGCGGATGCGCAACTCGACAGCATTGCCCGGACGGAGCCCCGTGGATCCGCTCTCCCCACGGCACAGTGACCAATGTGGCGACTTGGACTGCTCTCCGGTGGCGGATCCGGGAAGCCGGTGAAGGCCGGTAAGGCCGTCCGGCGGCATCACCGCAACGTGACCCGCTCGCCGATCGACCGCTCGCGGGCGGACGCGAGAACCAGGGCCGTGGCCGCGGCGTCCTGCACCGCCGTGCCGACCGACTTGTAGAGGGTGATCTGGTCCGGCGACGTGCGCCCCGGTTTGGTGCCGGCGATGAGTTCGCCCAGCTCGGCGTGTACGTGCTCGGCTGTGATGAGGCCGTCGCGGATCGGCGTGAGCAGGTCGTTGCTGCCCGCGGGGTAGGGGGCGAGCACGGCCTGGCGCGATTCGACGCACACCAGCGCCTCGGCGACCGTGGCGTCGTCGACCTCGCGTCCGGCCGGGTTGAATCCGACGGAGGTGATGTGCACGCCGGGTGTCAGCCAGGGGCGGCGGATCACGGGTTCGACGGCGTGCGTCGTCGCCGCGGCGATGTCCGCTCCGTCGAGCGCCTCGGCGTAGCCGGCCACGGCCCGGACCTCGGCCTCCAGTACGGCGGAGAGTTCCTCGGCCAGAGCGGCGGCCTTCACCGGGTCCCGGCCGGCCACCCGGATCTCCTGGATCGGGCGGACCCGGCAGATCGCACGGGCGTGGGACCTGGCCTGCACACCGGTGCCCAGTACGGCCAGCACCGTCGCGTCCTCGCGGGCCAGCAGCCGCGCCGACAGTGCGGAGCAGGCGCCGGTTCGCGCCGCGGTGATGGCCGTACCGTCCAGCAGTGCGACAGGCTCGCCGGTGTCCGGATCGAACGCCACGATCAGCGCCTGATGTGTCGGCAGCCGTACCCCGTCGTTGTGCGGGAAGAGGGACACCAGCTTGGTCATGAGCACCCCGGCCGAGGGCAGGAAGCCCGGCATGGCCGCCAGGAATCCATCGCGTTCGGGCACCAGGGCGGCGACGCGGTCGGGTACCGAGGCGCGGCCCGCACTGAAGTCCGCCATCGCCGTAGCCAGGGCATCGATCAGCGTGTCCACGCGGAGCAGTGACTCGACCTGCGAGCGGCCCAGAACAAGCATGCGCTTCAGCCTCCTGATGCCGGTCATCCGGCCGACGACCGCACCGCCCAAGCGTCGACCTCAGCCCCGCCGCCGCCCCGCTACGACACGCGGTCCTTCCTGAGCACGGACCTCCGCGATACGCGTACACGTCGCCCACCCGCGGGTGCGATACGGGGGCAGCGGCCCGGCAAGCACCGCTCCCGCACGGCCATCCACGCACGCACCGGCCCTTCACACACGGATGCCCCCTGGCCCCCGTCGCCCCGCCGCTCACCGAGCCCGGTCACACGGTCGACTCGCTCCCTTCCCGACCTGCGCGTACGCGAGGTGCGCGACGACACCGACCGCGGCACCGGCGACACTCCGCCGCGCTCCTCCCCGACCGCCACCGGTCGTCAGGCCGCCGGTCCCCGCCCCCCACGGACCAGCCGCCAGGCCTCGGTGAACAACGTGGGGAGCGTGTCCGGCAGCAGATCGAAGGCCCACACCGCATCCCCGGAGACGCTCAGCTCCGCACCGATCAGCGGCGCTTTCCAGGTCTCCATCGGTGGCAGAGGCTTCTTGGTGTGCGCCCACGGCAGTCCCGCGACGTAGAGCGGTTCTTCGGGGGGTGGCGCGGCCTCGCCGCCTGGCAGAACGGCTTCGAAGCAGAGAGTCTCGCGCGCCGCCGGCAGATGCAGGCTCAAAGAGACGCCCCGGTCGTGGTGGACGGTGAACGAGGTCGTCCCGGCGAGCCGGCCCAGGCGGAAGCGGTACGCGGGATCGGCGACGGTGTCGGCGCCCAGGTCTCCAGGGCCTTGAGCAGCGCTTCGCGACGCTCCGGCCTGGTCGAGGGGGCCGCCGTGCGCAGGGCGAGCCCACCTGGCGACCTATGAGTTCCGTCCAGCTTCCCACCGCGGGCAGAGGGACCTCCCTCTCACCAGGACCGGGCGCCCAACTGTCTTCGATGTAGCGCCCGATGGCGTCGAAGGAGCCCGAGTTCCAGGTGCCCCAGGCCCCGACGAAGCCCTGCAGGGCCCCGGTTGTGGTGAAGTCCCATGCGCGGGCGGGCGGGGGCGGAGCCGTGCCGAGGAATCAGGCGTGCTGAGGGTCGCAGTGGGCATTGCCCACTGCGACGCCGACTGCCGCAACTGGGGCTGGGGCTGGGGCTGGGGTTCGGCTGAGGCTGTCGAGGCTTGAAGCCCCCGGATTCACCCGCTTGGCTCGTGGAGGCGGACCCACGCCGTCCACTGCCCAGGGCAGGGGGCACGCATCGGTCGGTGCGGCCGGGCCGCCTTGACCGCACCAGGCAGTCGGTGGCCAAGTCATGACCGGACCGAGGCAAGGAAGTCGCGGACCGCGTCCGCGAAGCCGGCCAGATCGTTGGCGTACAAGAAGTGGTCCGTGGCCAGTTCGACGAGACGGGTGCCGGGCCGCCGGGCGGTCATCCGTGCTGCCTGCTCGGCCGACAGCACGCCGCCTGCGGTGCCGCGTATCAGCAGCGCCGGGCAGGCGGAGCCGGTCCAGTCCGCCCAGTGGTCGCCGTGGACCTGGTCCTCGGATGCGTAGATGTCCTCGGGGTGGAAGTGCAGGCCCCAGGTTCCGTCCGGCCGCTCGCGAACGGCGGATGCGAGGAAGGGGGCGAACGGGCCCAGCCGCGTCACGAACGCCTCCCGGCTGGGGCAGGTGTCCTGCGGAAGGTTCAGCACGAACGCCAGCGGGTTGCTGCCGTCCAGGCCGAGCTCCGCACAGCCCTCTCCGTTGACCAGCGAGGTCACACGCTCGGGACGGCGGGCGGCGAACTGGTAGGCGTTGATCGCGCCGAGCGAGTGGCCGAGGAGGGCCGCGCGACGCAGCCCCAGGTGGTCCATGAGGGCTTCCAGGTCGGTGAGGTAGCCCTCGCGGCTGTAGTCGGCCGCCCGATCGGAGTCGCCGTGTCCGCGCTGGTCGGGTGCTATGACCCGCCAGTCCGGGGCGAGTCGGGCGGCGAGACCGGCGTACGACATGCCCTCGGACATGTGTCCGTGCAGGGCGAGCAGCGGGCGGCCCGGTCCGCCGAAGTCCACATAGGACAGGGTGCGGCCGTCGATGGTGAGCGCGGAACGCTCGGCGTTGTCGGTGTTCATGGGTTCACCGTAGACGAATCTATACGCTCGTACAATACGTGCGTGTAATACGCTTGTATGGGAACTCGGAACCGTGCGACCCCCGCCCTGTTCACGGTCGACGCCGAGGTTCCGCCACCGTTGGGGCCGGGGTCCCGCCACCCTCATGTGCCGGATGGAGTACTCCCGGTCGCCGGGGCCGAGCCGCGGGTGAGTGTGGCTGTGGCCGCGACGGTCTGTGGAAGGCTGGAACTCCGTGCTGGCGACCGCCGCGCGGCGCGCTGAGTCAGCCTTGGTTGACATCCTCCCCCTCTTGAAAGAGGGGGATTCCGACCCGTACGGGTTGGGGTTCACGGGTGTTCGAATGGCTGGTGGCCGTTGTCACCCCTCCGGCACCGGCTGTTCGCCGGGGGCGGGGGATCCCGCCCTGTCCTGCCGCGACGTTGACTGCTGCGTTCTCATCGGCGTTGCAGGTGAAGCCGCAGAAGGAGCAGGCGAACTCGGCTTGGCTCTTGCGCGAGTTCTTGTCGATCCATCCGCAGGCGCTGCAGCGCAGACTGGTGTAGGGGGCGGGGACGTCTTCGACCCGGCCCGGGGCCTTGTGCCCGGTGCGCTGTCGGAGCAGGCCCCAGCCCTGGGCCAGGATGACCCGGTTCAGCCCGGCCTTCTGCCTGACCTGCCTGCCGGGCTGTTCGGTGGTTCCCCTGGCCGAGCGGGTCATGTTCTTGATGTTCAGCTTCTCGAACCGCACCAGGCCATAGGTGCGGGCCAACATCGTCGAGGTCTTCTCGCACCAGTCCTTGCGCCGGTCGGCCTCACGGGCCTTGAGCCTGGCCACCTTGGCGTACTCGGCGGCCTTGCGCTCACTGCCCTTCGGAGCGCGTGCGGCGCGCCGCTGGTGTTTACGGACCTGCGCTCGTTCCTTCACGGTGAGCTGCGGGCAGTTCAACTTCCGCCCGTCCGAGAGGGCGGCCGTGATGTTCACGCCCCGGTCGATACCGATGACCCCGCCCGTACTGGGCGCTTCGACCGGTGCGGGGATGACCGCGAAGGCGATGTGCCACCGGCCGTTGCGGTAGGTAATGCGGAACGTCTTCGCCTTCGGCAGTTCAGAGCCCTTGCCGTTGCGGCTGAGCCGGAAGCGGACCCAGCCGCAGCCGGGCACCTTGACCCGAGCCCACCGGCGGTTCAGTTTCTGCACCACCACCGAGCGGGCCATGACCTGCCTGCCTGTCTTCGCGTTCAGCTTCGGTGAACCGTCCGCCTCGAACTCCGGGACCCGGTCGGTCCCGATGACACGAAAGCCCTCATGCCGGTACTTCTTGCGCCAGGTCGGCTCACCGAACCCGGACGTAAAGCGGGCGTTCTTCGCCGTGGCGAAGTCCTTCAGCGCCTGCTGCTGAACGTCCGCGTTCCCGGCCGCCAGCCACTCATTGTCGCGCCGGGCCTCGGTGAGCTGACGGCACTGCTCGGCAAAACCGGGCGCCGACCTACGCCACCTGCGCCAGTGCGCATGCTGCTCGACCGCCAGGTTCCACACGTACCGGGCATGCGCACAGTGCAGCAACATCTGCCGCTCCTGCGCGCACGTGGGGTACATACGGAACTTCACCATGCCGCCACAGTAATAGCGTAATAACGCGATAACAGCGGAATGTTCAAATGCACGCCTTGCATCCCCGAAGAACTCCACGCCCGGCTCACCGCTCAGCTCAACCGGTCGCCGACCGGCGGCCCCTCGACGCCGAGATCCTGCACCCGCTCGAGATCGCTCTCGACACCGTCAAGGCGACGACGAATCGCCCTGACGGCGATTCCTCTGCCCCTGCCCTGCTCCGCAGGGGCTCGCATTCACCCCCGGCCTGAAGGCCGGGGCACCCTGCAAGGAAACGAGGTGGACCCGGTCCCATGCCTGTGTGACCTCCGTGCCGTGATTCGCCGTCGCCGTGGACCGGGCAGCACAGATCGCCACTGGAGTTGGACTGAAAAGGGCCGGTAAGGTGGCGCTCTTCGGGCCGCTCGGCTCCCGGAGTCCTAGAGGCGACTGCCATGAATCTCCGCCCCATGACTGCTCGTTCCGGTGCCGCGATACACAAGATGTGGCAGCTTCCGGCTGCCGACGCCGTGCGCGGGTATCGAGTCCTTTGGTGGAGCGTCGGGCCTGCCGGGGAGCTCGCGGTCCTGTTGGTCCACCGGCGACTCCTTCATCGCGCCCGCTACCCCATGGGGTGGATCGGGTGGGGGCCGGAAGTCCCGTTCACCGGTGAGTTGGTCACCGTCACGGGGCAGGAGGAGCGGCGCATCCTGGTGAAGGACATCCGGATTCGGCCCAGCCACTTGGCCCTGCTCCCGGATTCCCGATTCCTGCTGGTGAGCGGCCGCACCTTCCGGAACGAGACCGAAGGCTCCTGGACGTCCAACGCTGTGGTGTTCTCCCCATCGGGCACATCTGAAGCCGAGTTCTGCGTCGGCGACGACATCCCCGCCCTCGTCACGGACGTCCACGGAGCCATCTGGGCGGCGTACGGAGACGAAGGCATCTACGGCGGCCACCCCGAATCGGGTGCGGGCCTCGCGGGCTGGAACACTGAGGGCCAGGCGATCTGGGCTCCCGAAGGAAGGCTCCCCGACCACCCGCTGGAGGGCTGTACCGCCGCGACCGAGGGCGAACAGATATGGCTCGTTTGGTACCCCGGCAGCAGCAGAGGCGGCACTTACCTGACACGGATCACTCCGTCCACCGGCGTCGTGGCCAGCTACCTCAGCCCCGTCCGGCGTCCGGACGGATTCGCGGTCCGCGGCAACCGGGCAGTGCTCACCCGTCGAGACCACAACAAGCGGTCCGTGGAGCTCACACGTGCCGAGCTCGACGGCACTACCTGGGCAGTAACCAGCCGCTGTCGGCTTCGAGTGCCCGGTCGAGTCGTCATGCGTTGCGGCCAAGGCCGCGACGGCTCCCTCTGGCTCCGCACAGGCAACACCTGGCTGCGCATCGAAGCATGAACACCCGACAACATCTCAGCCGGTTCAACTTCGATGGCAGACGGACCCGGTTCGACGTCACAGAACACCGGAGGTTGGAGAACAAGGCTGGTCGAAGACGCCGAAGCCCACCGGCTGAGCCGGCCTACGAGGACGGCTCGGGGTCGTCGTCGCCAAACTCCTGTTGCCATCGCAGGAGTTCGAGGTCTCGCCATGTCACCCGGCCTCGACCTGGTCCGGGGGCAGCCCGGTCTCCTCGGTCAAATCCTCCCCGCTGATCCGGCCCTCGTAACTCCTGCAGAGCCCTGGCGATCTTCCCGGCCCAGAGTTCGGCATCGACAACGGCCGATGCTTGCACTGTTCGACCAGCTCGGCCGGATGTCCTTCGTGCACCCGACGGCCATCCGCTTGTCTCGAACTTCGCGTCGACCGCGTGGACGGCATGTGGCAGGGCGCCCCTGGCTTGCGCTTTGCCGCTGCCGCTAGTCAATGCCATCCGGAAGATCAGCGGCTGCGGTGTCAGCCACCAGTTCGCAAAGCTGGATGAAGCACTCGCTCAGAGAAAGACGCCCGTTGACGCGAACGAAGTACGACCGTTCCGAGCATCTGAACACCTCCCGCCGGACCACCTTGGTGATACCGCGGTCATAGGTGTTCACCTCTTCTCGAAGCGCGGCCATCGCCTCGTCAGCACTGCCGTCCAATTCGGCAAGAGTGCGATAGCTGGATGCTTCCGCATCAAGCAGTGAGGCAAGCACTATCCATCGAGCCATGTCTGGGCCGTCCCCTCGGTCTACTGGTCAGGAGCTGGGATGATCTTGACACTCCTGCAGCGATAAGCGGGACGGTTTGCCCATCACTCTTTGCCTATCACTCAGAGCCTGCGACATGCACCCGGACTGCCCCCTCGGCCTCGACTCACCAACGAAGCCAAGGATTGAGAAACCACTACTCAACTTGTTCTTCATGGTCCGACCTGGTCACGTTTGGCGATGGTCTCGGGCCGCCTGACTGTTTTGCCCACGTCGTAGCGGATGGCAGGGCGCTGGTTCTTCGAACCGGGCGGGCGTCCGGGGCCGGTCCGGTTGGTTTTCGGTGCACGCGTCGGGCAGGGCAAGTTCGGGCGGAGGTTCCTGAACCCCCGGCGGACTCGGGCGGGGGTGAGCCGGCCGGGCTCGGCCTCTCCCAAGGCCGACGGAGGTCCGTGGCCAGCGGGCGGGCGAGGCGGAGCCGGGTGTAGGAGGCGACGACCAGCCAGGTCCATCGGTCCGCCGTCTCGGGCGTGCGAAGTCTCGGGCGGGTCCAGCCCAGAGTCTGCTTGATCATCCGGAAGGCGTGACTCCAGATCGAATCTGCGCAAGAACGACTGCCGGTGCAAGTCGACGTCCTGGTTCCGACAGGCCGGTGGTAGACGTCCCTGGCCGGACGGGGAGCGGCTCGTGGCCGCCGGACAGGCGGTCGACTTCCAGGCGGATCAAGGTGCCTTCGATGACGGGGAGTTCGCCGGTGTGGTCGATCCAGGTGGAGCGGGTGGTCAGACAAGGATGGACGCGGTCCCAGGCCATCGAGTGCGCGGTGCCGTAGCGGGTCGGTGACCTGCACGGTCGCGGCATCGGGGCCGCCCCAGGTGTCAGGCTTGGCGAAGCGGACCCTTCGCCGTGTTTCGGCGGCCGTCCGCCCTGAGGTGGTGAGGTCCACGCTACCGGGACGGGCTTGCGCATCACGCGGTCCGTGCGCATTCGCCCGAGGACCTCCACCGGCAAAAGCATGAGGCGTTCGCGAATGCCGCGGCCGGAACAGCGCCAGGCAGCAGACTCCCCCTCACGGCCGTCGAACTGGTCAAGCACCTCTTTGGCCAGAGCGCATGATCGGGCGGAGGCCTCCCACGCATCCGCTGAACAGTGCAACCAGAGATCAAGTTCGAGTGCCGTTCGGACGCTGGTAAGCAGGTCAGGCGGCAACCAGCGAGGCGTGGATCCGGCTGACGGCACGCAGGGTCTCGTCTCGGTTCTTCGCTCGCTTGATCCATGCCGGAAGGCGGGCCACCAAGGTCATTTTCTGTCCGGTGTCGTACCAGGGAGCTCGTTCTCGCAGCGACGCTTGAACGAAACGACGGATCAGGTCGAGATGTTCGAGGTTGTACGCCCACAACCACCCATGCCGGGTCTCAACCTGGAACCACAACGGCATACCGAAGTACGGATCCGTCGCGGGTTGAGCTGTGCCACGGGAGAGCGTGACAAGACGGCCGCTCCACATCCGTGACAGTCCGCAGCCGCGGCAGACCAGACGCCGCGGCTTGAACAGCATCCGACCTCCGGGATTGGAGTCTTCGGGCGCTGGAACGACACGAGCGGCTTTCGCACAACCGGGGCATCGCACAATGATCGAGCCGATGAAGTCGTACTCGGTACTGCGCGGATCCCGAAACCGACTGGAGAGCAAGGCCATGCGCCGAGTATGCAGCTGCCCCGCAGATCGGCGCATCCCGATTCGACCACTCGCGCTCAGGCCCACCGCCCACCCTGCCAGGGCCGGACGGAGGTTATAGACCAAGCTCGGCCAGGATTGCCCGTCCCCGGCCAATCCCAGTCTGTGGCGGCAGGGCAGGCCGTGTTTCGGCCAAGGCGACCGAACTCCTGATGCATCTCGCAGAGCCCGACCCGGACTTCGCCATCGTCACCCCCTGCCCCGGGTCTCCGCCGCCGAGAACGTGCTGCGGTCGACCTGTTGATCTGATCGACCGTGTCCTTTGGCGTAGGCGCCGGCGGAAGGGCCGTACGTGTGAGGACGATCATCCGGACACGCCGCTTGCCAGCAGCATCACACCGCCCGGGAGCCGTCATCGTGGCGGCGCGACACTCGGTTCGCCCGACGCCTCGCCGTCACACCGGCTGGCCGCGGTCGATGAAGCCGGCGCCTCAACCGTGCTGTCGGCGCACCATCTCGGTGATCCAGACGGGCGCGAACGGGGAGGTGCAGCCCGGGGGAGTGGGGTAGTCCTTGAGGACTTCCAGGCGCTCACCGATGTCGATGGCACGGGCGCGGTGCTCGGTGTGCTCGATCCCGATCTGGGCCAGGCAGTGGTTCATCGCCCACTGCAGGCGGTCGGGGGCGTCCTTCATGTCCGCCTCGATGGTGTCGAGCAACCCCGGGAGGTCCAGGCCCTCGGGGTTCTTCGCCACGCGTTCGGTGGTCAGCGCCCAGCCGGCACCGGCCACCACCGGATCCGGATCGGCGGACCAGTCCAGCCGCAGCTCCTCGGCGTGCGGGCTCTTCTTCACCACGTAGTTCACGAGCCAGTCGTGTACCTTGGGTGTGCGCGCCTGGCGCAGCATGGTGTCCAGCTCCGCACGCCCGAAGGCCTTCGGGCGGCAGATCAGGATCGCCAGCAGTCTTGCCGCGCTGTCATCCGTCTCCCAGAGCCGGCAGGCGAGTTCCTGCTGTGTCTTCAGCCGCTTCGCGAGCGCACGCAGCTTGCCGAGGTTCACACCGTGATCGTCACCGTGCTTCTCGTTCACCGCGCGCGCCTTGGGGTCCTCGAGCCCGGCCAGCTCGGCCATCACCTCGGCCACCGTCGCCTCGGCCACGCTCGGCCTCCCGTCCATCACCTGAGGGTTCAGCCGACGAGTACGCCGACAACCTGGATCGTACGAGATCAGCTCGGTGTGCCGCCGGAAGGTGCTGGATCGGGGTCGCGGGCTCGTCACCGGCGTTCGGGCCCGTGACGAGCGGCGGCCGGCGGCCCGCGGAATCGTCGGGCCCCCGGCGGTGACGAGCTTCCGCCGGGACGCGGGGCGGCGGGACGGGGACCTGTCAGGCGTCCTTGATCGCGGAGATCTCGAACTCCAGCTGGATCTTCTCGCTCACCAGGACACCGCCGGTCTCCAGCGCGGCGTTCCAGATGACGCCGTAGTCCTTGCGGTTGATGGTGACCGAGCCTTCCAGGCCGACGCGAACGTTGCCGAACGGGTCGGTGGCGGTGCCCTCGTAGCTGAAGGGGATGGTCACCGGCTTGGTGACGCCCTTGATGGTGAGATCTCCGGTGACGTCGAAAGTGCTGTCGCCGCTGCGGTGTACGGCCGTGGAGACGAACGTGATCTGCGGGTACTCGTCCATGTTGAGGAAGTCGTTGCTGCGCAGGTGCTTGTCGCGATCGGCGTTGCGGGTGTCCACGCTGTTGGCCTGGATGGTCACCGTGCCGCTCGACTTCGACGGGTCGGCGCCGTCGAAGGACGCGCTGCCCTCGAACTCGCTGAACGCGCCGCGGACCTTGGTGACCATCGCGTGCCGGGCGACGAAGCCGATCCGGCTGTGCGAGGCGTCGATGGTGTAGTGCCCGGTCAGGGGGGACAGGTCGGTGGGGAACGCGGTCATCGCGGGGGCTCCTCGGGTCGGCGCGCCGTGAAAGAAGATACGTGCAGTGAAGGGAGATAACGGACATGCGCAACCTATCGGTCATGCTGCGCAAGTGCCCGCCGCCACGGCGTGGCGCGGCTGTCCGGCCGTAGACACCAGCGGGGCTCGCCGCCTCCGCCGGCAACTACCCTCACCTGCGTGACGACCGACTGGACAGTGGAAGCCCGGCGCATTGCTCGGGGGAGGCGCTTCGACGAGTTCGGCAGTCCATCCGCGAGACAGGCCGCCTCCCCGCTGCCGCTGCCGCTGTCCGAAGCGGAGATCCGCGAAGCGGAGGCGGAACTGGGCATCGCGTTCCCGGACCAGTACCGCGAGTATCTGCTCCGGCAGAGCTCCGACGGCACGGTCAACCGCCTGTGCCGATCCTCGGCAGGATGGGGCTGGCAAGGGGACTCGAGCACCAACTACGGCTTGCTCACCACCGACTTCCCTCACCCCGACTCCTACCGCCAAGACGAGGACGAGCTGGACGCGCGCGAGCCGCTGGCGCAGGACTTCCCGGACCAGAACGCCTACCAAGCGGCGTGGGAACAGTGGGACGCCGAGTACGAGGTGTTCCAGGAGCGCAAGACGTCCGGTGCCGTATTCATCCAGGACAACGGCTGTGGCTTCTCGACCCTGCTCGTCGTCACCGGTCCGCACCGGGGCTCACTGTGGTTCGACGGCCGGGCCACCTGCGACCTGATCCTTCCTCTGACCCTGGACGGCCGGCCCGTCTCGTTCACGGACTGGCTCGCTCGACGGTCCATGGACCTGGTCTGCTGGTGAGCGCGACCGGGCCGATGCCACGAACGAGACGAACCAGCCGACGTCACTCAAGGTTTGCGGATGGCAGCCGTGTCACCGGACCCGACACCAAGCGCGCCGCTCACGGCACTCGCGCGGACTCCCCGCGTCGTCGGCCTCGGTGATCGACCGACCGGATGAAGTTCTCCCCCAAGCTGTCGGCGCGGCGCCGAGCAGGGGAAACGTGCGCGGTCCGTGTTCCTACGATGCCGCAGGAGCGTCCCGGCGAGCAGGGTCCGGGCGAGTCGGGGCCGTGCGATGCGGGTTCCTCGACTCGGCTTCTTCGACTCCAGAAATGGCGGAACGCATGAGACCGATGATCTGTGGCCGGCTTCGGACCTGGGCCGGTGCCGGTGCGACACTCGCGCTTCTGGCGGGGGCGGCAGCCGCCGGCACCCCGGCGGCGGCGCACGACGACGACCTCGGGCCCGCCATCGAGGCGATCATGCACAAGCCCGGTTACGAGCACGCGCAGTGGGGCGTGCTGGAGACGGACCCGGAGACCGGCCGGGTGATCCACTCCCAGTTCCCGAACCAGTTCTTCGTCCCCGGCTCGACGGTCAAGCTGGTCACCATCTCGACCGCCTGGCACACCCTCGGCCCGAACCACCGCTTCACCACCCCCGTGATGGCGACCGGCACCCGCACCGGGTCGACGCTGCACGGGAACCTGGCACTGGTCGCCCAGGGCGACCTGACCATGGGCGGGCGCACCAAGCCCGACGGGTCGGTCGACTACACCGACATCGACCACACCGAGGCCGCAATCCCCGGCGCGACCCTCACCCCGGAGAACCCGCTCGCCGGCATCAACAAGATCGCCCGGCAGATCCGCGACGCCGGCATCACCAGGGTCGACGGCAACGTCATCATCGACCCCCGTCTTTTCACTCCTCCCGCGTTGAGCCCGCAGCCCACCCCGCTGATCCTCAACGACAACCTGATCGACCTGCTGACGACCCCGACCAGGCCGGGGCAGCCGGCAAAGCTGTTCTGGCGCCCGCAGGTCTCGCCGTACCACGTCACCTCCACGGTCCGGACGGTCTCCAGCGGGGGGACCACCTCCGTCAACGTGACCGCCTCGCCCGACGGCACTCAGATCCACCTCTCCGGCACCATCGCCGCCGGTTCACAGCCGCTGCTGCGGGTCTCCAACATCCAGGACCCCAACGCCTTCGGTCGCACCGCGCTGATCGAGGCCCTGGCCCGTGTCGGCGTCACCGTCACCGCGCCGCCCACCGGCCCCAACCCGCAGAAGGAGCTGCCCGCCTCCTACCGCAACACCCCCCGCGTCGCCGCGTACGTCTCCCCGCCCTACAGCCAGTACGCCAAGCTGATCCTCAAGGTCAGCCACAACCTCGGCGCCAACCTGGCCCTGTGCAACATGGCCGTCGCACGCGGCAGCAAGAACTGCTTCGACGCGTTCCCGATCGAGCACGACTTCCTCACCAACGTCGCGCAGATCGACCCGAAACAGTTCCAGCTCGCCGACGGGCGTGGCGGCGTGCCGGCCGAGCGGGTCACCCCGAACGGCCTCGTCGAGCTCCTCACCTACTGGCTGCACACCCCCGACGCCGAGGCCTTCCGGAGTCTGCTCCCGATCCTCGGCGTCGACGGCTCGAACGGCATCTCCTGCACCACCGACTGCCCGGCCAAGGGCAAGGTCTTCGCCAAGCCCGGCACGATCATCGGTGACGACGAGCTGAACCAGGAGCTCGCGGCCACGGCGCAGAACGAGGCGGGCTATCTGCAGACCGACGACGGCCGCCTGCTGACCTTCTTCGTCGGCGTCAACGGCGCCGCCACCCCGGACCTCCAGAGCTTCATCGGCATCTTCAACGACGTGAACCAGATCACCGCGCTCCTCCAGGAGCAGGCTTCGGCGGACGAAGCGCACCACTAGCCCACCGCCGAAACCGCCGCACGACCGCCGAGCGCACAGGGGTCCGTCCGAAAAGGAGGCGACCCCTGTGCGCTCGGTACTCTGGCACCAACCGGGTCGCCGTCACTGACACCATGAACTGCCTTATGGGAAATCCTTGCTGGTGACATTGACAGGGATACGTCAAGCCGGTTCACTGCCCCGAAAGAAGGTACGGACCAGGCTCGACCGCCGCGCACTCGGCTCGTCACAGCGCCGTCGGTCCCGGCCGTGCCCGCCGCCCCGGCATCCTCCATCGTGAAATCGAGGCGAGTTCCGGTGTCCTTGCGCAGCGCCGACATCGTTGTCGGACCACGGTTCCTCAGTTTCCTGTCGGCGGTCGTGCTCGCGTGTGCGGCTGTTCTCCCGGCCGCGACGCCCGCGGCCGCCGCCACCCAGGTGTGCGTACTGGCCTGCGACACGCTGGACCCCTCGCTGGCGCGACAGGAGGGCTTTCCGATACCGGCGAAGGCACTCAACGGCCGTCGCCTCGAACTGCACGTCTCCGACGCGGACGACATGGCGTGGGCCAGCATCGACGGAGGAGTGACGGGCGACTCGGTGTGGCTCGACCGTTCCTGGGACGGCGGTGCCACCTGGGACGGGCTGCTCGGCAAGGCAGCCATCCCGGGCACCTGGACCGGCACCAGGACGCTGATGTACAACATCACCGATCCCCGCAACCACCGACGCGGGCTGGTCCGGGCCTGCGGCGACGCCGCCGCAGTCGGCTGCACCGACTGGGCCTACCCCACCGTCTGCGACACACTCTGCGACCGCACCGACGCCGGCCGGGCGTCCGGCGACGACCAGCCGGTGCCGTCCGCCACGCTCTACGGCCGTACGATCCGGCTGCACGTCGACCAGAAGAACTCCATGGCCTGGGCGAGCATCGAATCCGGCGCCGGCGGTGACGAAGTCTGGCTGGACCGTTCCTGGGACGGCGGCTCGACCTGGCCGGACGGCTCCTCCCTCGGCCGCACCGCCGTCCCGCAGGGAGCCACCGGCACCCGTACGACGATGCACGCGACCCGCGATCCGCGCGGCCTCCTCTACGGTGGTGCGGTCCGCGCGTGCGGCCGTGAGGCCGGCCACCAGGAGGGCAGCTGCACCGTGTGGGCCAGGCCCGTGCCGACCCGGACACGCGCCGCGGCGGACGCGCTCATGTCGTCGTACGACCCCTACAACGGCTGGTGGCCCAGCAGTTGGTGGAACTCCGCCGCCACACTCACCTCGCTCGTCGACTTCGCCAGGACGACCGGCACGCACGACTACGACTGGGTCGTCGCGCGCACCTACGACCGGAACAAGGGCACCTTCGCCGCCGGTGTGCGCGGTTCGGACGCGATCGAGGGCCACTTCATCAGCCGTTCCATCGACGACTCGGGCTGGTGGGCCATCGCCTGGATCGACGCGTACGACTACACCGGCGACTCCCGCTATCTCGACGAGGCCGTCACCATCTCCGGCTACGTCCAGCAGTACTGGGACCCGGGGACCTGCGGAGGCGGCGTGTGGTGGGATCGGGAGCGCACCTACAAGAACGCGGTCACGAACGGCCAGTACCTCTGGCTGACCACCGCGCTGCACCAGCGCATCCCGGGCGACACGGTATGGCTCCAGCGAGCCAGAACCGCCGCCGCCTGGTTCAGGACGAGCGGGATGATCAACTCCTCCGGCCTGGTGAACGACGGGCTGACCTCTGCCTGCGCCAACAATGGCGGCACCGTGTGGAGTTACAACCAAGGGCTGGCCATCGGCGGTTTCACCGAGCTGTGGAAGTCGACCGGGGACGGTTCACTGCTGGCCACCGCGCGGACCCTCGCCGACGCCGCCGTCAGCAGCCCGGCGCTGACCCGCGACGGCGTGCTCACCGAGTCCTGCGACGTCGGCTCGGCGTCCTGTGACGACAACCAGAAGCAGTTCAAGGGCATCTTCGTGCGGAACCTCGCCGACCTCGCGAAGGCGACCGGTTCCAGTACTTACCAGGGCTATCTCCAGAAGCAGGCGGACACGTTGTGGGCCCGGGACCGCAGTTCCCTCAACGCCCTCGGTGAACGCTGGGCCGGCGCCCTCCCCAACCAGACCGACTGGCGCACTCAGGCCGGCGCCCTCGGAGCGCTCACGGCGTGGGCAGGACCGTAGGGCGACAGCAACGGCGAGCCAAGACAGGCAAGTCGAGGGTTACGCATGGCCCGGCGGTGCCACCGTTGGCGGAGCTCGAGGCCGTGTGGGTCAGGACCGGTGGACGGGAGCCGCAGCGATCCAGCGGTGATAGGCGTCCACGTCGACGTTGCTCCCGCACACGATGGTGACCACATGCCGGCCGGCGAACCGGTCACGGTCTTCGAGGATCGCCGCGATGCCGAGCGCGGCCGACGGTTCGACGACGAGGCCCGCGTGGTCGAGGAGCATCCGCATACCGGCGATGATCGATTCCTCCTGGACCAGAACGGCGTCGTCGGCGACCAGGAGGAGGTCGTCCAGGACGGCCGGGATGGGATACCGGCCGGCGACGCCGTCGGCGATCGTGCTGGTCGAGTCGGTGGTGACGACGCGCCGCCCGCGCCACGAGTGTGTCATCGCCGGTGCGCCCAGCGGCTGGACGCAGATCACCTCGACCTCGGGCGCCATGGCCTTCAGTACATGACCCACACCGGTGGCCAGCGCCCCGCCGCCGAGAGCGATCAGGACGGTGTCGAACGACGGCACGGTGTCCACCAGTTCCAGGCCGATGGTCGCCGCGCCCTCGCAGGTCTCGATGTCCAGGCTGTCTTCGACCAGCCGGATTCCCTCGCGGCGCGCGATGGCTGCCGCCCGCTCACGAGCCATCTCGTGATCGCCGTCGACCAGTTCCAACCCGGCGCCCAGCGCGCGGATGCGGTCAAGCTTGGCCACCGTCGCAAAGCGTGACGCCACGACCGTCACCTCGAGCCCCCGACCGCGACCGGACCACGCGAGGGCCTGGCCGAGATTTCCAGCGCTGGCACACACCACGTCGCGCGAGCCGTCCTCGGCGAGCAGGCTCGCGACCACCTCGGTGCCGCGGGCCTTGAAGCTGCGTACCGGGTTCGCCGTTTCGAGCTTGATGCTCACGGCGCATCCGAGGCCGGGCTCCAGCGCCTCGCAGCGGTACAGCGGAGTGTCGAGGAAAACCGGGTCGATGACCCGGCGGGCCGCCCGGATACGGGCAATGTCGAGGCGCGTCTTCTGCACGACGCGGAAGCGTAGCGCGAGCGACAGTTCATATCCTGCGGTTCAACGGGGCGGTTCAGGCTGCCTGAGCTTCGGGGGCACTCGACGGAACCAGGAACAGTCAGGACCTTTGACATCCTCCCCCTCTTTAAAGAGGGGGATTCCGACCCGTATGGGTTGGGGTTCACGGGTGTTCGAATGGCCGGTGGCCGTTGTCACCCCTCCGGCACCGGCTGTTCGCCGGGGGCGGGGGATCCCGCCCTGTCCTGCCGCGACGTTGGTTGCTGCGTTGGTGTCGGCGTTGCAGGTGAAGCCGCAGGAGGAGCAGACGAACTCGGCTTGGCTCTTGCGCGAGTTCTTGTCGATCCAACCGCAGGCGGAGCAACGCAGGGAGGTGTAGGGGGCGGGGACGTCTTCGACCCGGCCCGGGGCCTTGTGCCCGGTGCGCTGTCGGAGCAGGCCCCAGCCCTGGGCCAGGATCGCCCGGTTCAGTCCGGCCTTCTGCCTGACCTGCTTGCCGGGCTGTTCGGTGGTTCCCCTGGCCGAGCGGGTCATGTTCTTGATGTTCAGCTTCTCGAACCGCACCAGGCCATAGGTACGGGCCAGCATCGTCGAGGTCTTCTCGCACCAGTCCTTGCGCCGGTCGGCCTCACGCGCTTTGAGCCTGGCCACCTTGGCGTACTCGGCGGCCTTGCGCTCACTGCCCTTCGGGGCGCGAGCGGCACGCCGCTGGTGTTTACGGACCTGCGCGCGTTCCTTCACGGTGAGCTGCGGACAGTTCAACTTCCGCCCATCCGAGAGGGCCGCCGTGATGTTCACGCCCCGGTCGATACCGATGACCCCTCCGGTGCCGGGCGCTTCGACCGGTGCGGGAATGGCTGCGAAGGCGATGTGCCACCGGCCGTTGCGGTAGGTAATGCGGAACGTCTTCGCCTTCGGCAGTTCAGAGCCCTTGCCGTTGCGGCTGAGGCGGAAGCGGACCCAGCCGCAGCCGGGCACCTTGACCCGAGCCCACCGGCGGTTCAGTTTCTGTACGACGACGGAGCGGGCCATGACCTGCTTACCGGTCTTCGCGTTCAGCTTCGGTGAACCGTCCGCCTCGAACTCCGGGACGCGATCGGTGCCGATGACACGAAAGCCCTCGTGCCGGTACTTCTTGCGCCAGGTCGGCTCACCGAACCCGGACGTGAAGCGGGCGTTCTTGGCTTTGGCGAAGTCCTTCAGTGCCTGTTGCTGCACATCGGCATTGCCTGCGGCCAGCCATGCGTTGTCACGCCGGGCCTCGGTGAGCTGGCGACACTGCTCGGCAAAACCGGGCGCCGACCTACGCCACCTGCGCCAATGCGCGTGCTGCTCGACGGCAAGGTTCCAGACGTACCGGGCATGCGCGCAGTGGCCGAGCATGACGCCCGCCTGCTCGCTCGTCGGGTACATCCGAAACCGTGCCATGACCGTGAACCTAGCCAACACGTTCCCCGACCGCCCACACCATCGACCGACATCACCCGTGCGAGTGACCACCCCGGCCACCGACCCGCCCGACCACCGATTGCCAGCCACCGTCAAGCGATCACCGTCGACTTCGAGTTGCCGCACCTGCTCGAGATCCGTCTCGCCCGAGACACCGAATCGCCCTGCCGGCGATTCGGCTTCCCCCCGACCCGCTCCGCGGGAGCGGGCATTCACACCGGCCCTGAAGGACCGGGCGCCCTGCCCGAAAGCAAGGTGGAAACCATCGTCACGGACCCGCTGCGAGCGCATCCGTGGGAGTGCGTCACCGTCGGTGGTGGTCTGCGGCACTCGGACGATCAGGTCGAACTCCTTGAGCAAGTGGTCAACCTGGTTCGGCGGCACGCACCCGATGCGGTCATCGCGTTCAACAGCGGCCCAGCCACCATCTATGAGGCCGCTGCGCGGTGGATCGAGTGACGCCGACACCTACGCGGCTTGAACGTCATCTCGTCCTTGCCGGTCTGGGTGTGTCGCTGGCTGACGTGTCAGAACGCACCAGTTCGCATCATCGGGATCCCCCACGGTCAGACCCACCAGCAAGCGCCCTCTGTATCGGTAAAGGTCGAATGCGGTGTCTTGCTTCCCTATGGTCACGTCAAGTTGCTGCGTAGCACCGGATTCGTCGATCTCCCAGGTGCCGTCCCCGCCGACCTTCTGTGTGACCTTGCCGTCGAGTTCCATCTCGGTGGGGATTCCGGTTGCGGACGCCGATCCGGCCGCGCTCAAGGTCAAGGTGGTGTGGCACTTCTGGGCGCGCCAGGTGCCTATGAGCTGAGACTCGTGCACGTTCTTCGCGTGCGGATAGCCGCCCCACCCCACGCACCCGGAGACCGACAGGGCCAACGGGGCCGAAACGAGCGCCCACTTCCAAGCTCTGCTGTTCATCCCCGGCCCCTTCGTACTGGTGGCCCCATGGTGTGCCTCTGGTGATCAAGGGCGGCGTGCGGTCTGCGCCGCGACGCGGGCGGCAGTGCGGTTGTAGCGCCGGGGGTTTCCGCGCTTCACCGCATGGTCCCTGAACACAAACGCTGTGACCCCGGCGATCCAATATCTGTGGCGGCGACGTGAGAAATCGGTTCCAGGTGCGATGAGGATTTCTTGATCGGCAGGCGGAGTGAAATAGCCGACAGCGCGCAATCTACCGTTCCGTGCTACTGTCGAGATCAGTTGCAGTTGTGGTTCCCAAAAACTTGTGAGCATCCACCCTGTTCTTGCAGGGTGGTGTTCTTCTGTGTATCCGGTCATTTCCGGCGGGTTAATCATCGCGGCGACGCGGAGTCCGCACAGTGCGGATCCCGAGCACCGTCCCGAAGGAGAATTGACATGGCTACTGGCACCGTGAAGTGGTTCAACGCGGAAAAGGGCTTCGGCTTCATCGAGCAGGACGGCGGCGGCGCCGACGTCTTCGCCCACTACTCGAACATCGCCAGCTCCGGCTTCCGTGAGCTCCAGGAAGGCCAGAAGGTCTCCTTCGACATCGCGCAGGGCCAGAAGGGCCCGACGGCGGAGAACATCGTTTCCGCCTGACACCGGCACGCACGGCGAAGCTGGGGCCCGCACCTTGGGGTGCGGGCCCCAGCTCGCCGCGTTTCCGTCGCACGGTCGCGAGCGTCCCGGCAGTCAGCGGTGAGTTCGCCCCGCCGCCGCGCCTGTGAGGTCCCAGGGTCGCCACTCGAGCCCTCGCCGACCTCCCGTCGCCGCGCTTGATCCCGGTCCGCGTCCCACTCGCTTCCGATTCGCGCCCGGTCCGTTCCCGCCGCAGGCCCACCTCGGGCCCGCTGTCGACCTCATTCCAGGTCCGCGCACGAACGCTATTTCGCGTCACTCCGTATTTCTTCAGTTTTTCGGGACATCGCTGCCGATCCGGCAGGACATCCCGTGAGAATTCTTCACCGGTCCTACGATTCGGTGCCGAATTTCGGTCGGCTCGTTCTCGCGATTCTCTGCGCCGCTCATCGGCTGCGGGAATTCCTTGATACGCGCCAGGTCAAGGAAGGTTCCGCATGAACCGCACACGTACGAACGATCGTTTCGCCCGCACTCGCACCGAGGGCGGCGGCTCCAGAAGGGGCGGCAGCCGCTTCGGGGCCACTTCCGCCGGCGGCCGTTCCGGCTCCTCCGGCAGGACGAAGAGCTACGGACGTCAACCGGCCGCACCCCGGGGCGAGTTCGCGTTGCCGGAGACGATCACCCCCGCCCTGCCGGCCGTGCAGGAGTTCGCCGATCTCGCCCTGCCGGCGCCGCTGCTCGCGGCGCTCGGCCACGAAGGCGTGTCCGTCCCCTTCCCGATCCAGGGGGCGACCCTGCCGAACTCCCTCGCGGGCCGTGACGTACTCGGCCGGGGCCGCACCGGTTCCGGAAAGACCCTCGCCTTCGGCCTCGCGCTGCTGGCCCGTACCGCCGGACAGCGCGCCGAGCCCCGCCAGCCGCTGGCCCTGGTCCTCGTACCCACCCGCGAACTGGCCCAGCAGGTCACCGACGCGCTCACCCCGTACGCCCGCTCCGTGCGGCTGCGGATGGCCACCGTGGTCGGCGGGATGTCGATCGGCCGGCAGGCCGGTGCCCTGCGCGGCGGAGCGGAAGTCGTCGTCGCGACTCCGGGCAGGCTCAAGGACCTCATCGAGCGGGGCGACTGCCGGCTGAACCAGGTCGCCATCACCGTTCTCGACGAGGCCGACCAGATGGCCGACATGGGCTTCATGCCGCAGGTCACCGCACTGCTCGACCAGGTGCGTCCGGAGGGGCAGCGGATGCTCTTCTCCGCCACCTTGGACCGCAACGTCGACCTGCTGGTCCGCCGCTACCTGACCGACCCGGTGGTCCACTCGGTCGACCCGTCCGCGGGCGCGGTCACGACGATGGAGCACCACGTCCTCCACGTGCACGCGGCGGACAAGAGCCGCACGACCACCGAGATCGCGGCACGCGACGGCCGGGTGATCATGTTCCTGGACACCAAGCACGCGGTGGACCGGCTGACCGAGCACCTGCTGAACAGCGGCGTCCGCGCCGCGTCCCTGCACGGCGGCAAGTCCCAGCCGCAGCGCACCCGGACCCTGGCCCAGTTCAAGACCGGGCACGTGACGGTTCTGGTGGCGACCAACGTCGCGGCGCGCGGCATCCACGTCGACCAACTGGACCTCGTGGTCAACGTCGACCCGCCGACCGATCCCAAGGACTATCTTCACCGCGGCGGCCGTACGGCCCGTGCCGGTGAGTCCGGAAGCGTCGTGACCCTGGTGATGCCGAACCAGCGCCGCGAGATGACCCGGCTGATGGCCGCCGCGGGCATTACGCCGCAGACCAGCCAGGTGCGTTCGGGAGAGGCGGAGCTGAGCCGCATCACAGGCGCCCAGGCGCCCTCGGGCGTGCCGGTCGTCATCCGCGCGCCGGTCACGGAGCGCCCGCGCCGTGCCGCTTCCGCCTCCTCCCGGGGCAGGCGTGGCCGCTCCGGCCAGGGCCGGTCCACCGGTACCGCCGCCCCTCGCACCCCCCAGGCCTAGAGTGGAAGCCGCGGCGCCCGGACCACCGTCCGGGCGCCGCGGCGACCTCCGGCACACCGGTCCCCGGTCGCCCGTCATGGGCGACCGGAACCGACGAACGAAGCCCTGCGCCGACGAATGACGCCGACGGCTCGTTCTGAGAACGATGCCGTCGGCCGGTCGCCGCATGTCCCGCCGTACTCACCCAGCAGGAGTCACCTTTGCCGCTCGTCCGGATGCAGCTGTGTTCCGAGGGATCCATCCCCGCCGTCATCGTCCCCAGTGGTGTGATCCCCGCTGGTGTTGTCCCCGCAGATGTCCTCCCCACCGGCGTCGCGGAACACGCGGACGCCTCCGGACCGCGGGTACGGGCCGACATGACCGTCGAGGTGGCCCTGTCCGTCATGGCGGGCGCCCGTGTCGGGTATCTCCTCGTCATTGACGCGGACGACCAGTGCACGGACTCGGTCACCGAGGCCCAGCTCGCCGCCGTCCGCGACGGGGCCGCGTACTCCGACCGGCTCCGCGTACGCGATGTCATCCGCCTCCGCCGCAACCCGGACGCGCTCGCCCCGGTCTGATTCTCGACCTGGCCCCTCGAACGTTCCGCCCGTTCCCGGCGTCCACTCACGCTCGACCCCACCCGGCCCGTTCTCCCGCTACCTGTGAGGCACCATGCGCTGCGTCATCGCCCGCTTCCCGTTCGACCTCTCCAAGAGTGGAGTGCTGGCCTCGATGAAGGGGATCAAGCCCGAGCCGATCACGGGCGAGTCCGTGATCATCGGTCGCTGCCACTACCCCGTCAAGCAGGTGGGCGAGGTCATCACCCGTCAGGACCGCCGCGATTTCACGAGCGGGGAAGTGACCCGGGCCATGACCCGCCTCGGTTTCACCTGCCGCACTCCGCAGGTGGCCACGCCCCCGAGCGCTCTCAGCCCGCTCCAGAACGCCTCCGCGCTGCTCGGTGGCGAGCACCTCCCCGCTCAGGCTTGAGGGACCGTCACGAGCCCGGCCCGGGCAAGTAGCCCGGCCAACCTGTCAACCGGGCGGCTGCAGGCGGGCGTTACCTTGTCACGGCCATCCCTCCCGTCGGGTGGTTCGACCACCTGTTAGCGTGCGCGGATGGAAGATCTGGGACCCGTGGCGTGGCCGCCTGAGCCGATCACGACCGAGAGGCTCGTGCTTCGTGAGGCCGAGCCCCGGGACCGTACGGCGTTCGTCGAGTTGCTCGCCTCGCCCGAGGTACACACCTACCTCGGCGGCCCCCGGCCGCGTGACGAGCTCGAGCGCGAGATGTCCGGGGTGCCCGAGCGGTGGCCCGGGAGTTTCGTCGTTGATCTCGACGGGGCGATGATCGGTCAGATCCTGCTCAGGAGAAATGAAGCGGACCGTCGCCCGGCTGCCGCGGGGAAGGCTGATCTCGGCTACATGTTCCTGCCGCGGGCGTGGGGATCCGGGTACGCGGCCGAGGCGTGCGCGGCGGCACTCGACTGGCTCACCGGCGTGCTTCCCGGCGAGCCGGTGGTGCTCACCACCCAGACCGCCAACGTCCGCTCGATGCGTCTCGCGGCGAAGCTGGGGTTCGTCGAGGTGGAGCGGTTCGAGGCCTGGGGCGCCGAGCAGTGGCTCGGCATGCGGTCCCCGGCCACGCGGTCCGGTTGAGTTAGCGACGCAACTGCGGGTGAGCGCACGCCCATTCATGTGCGAGCGGCCCGCGACCGCGACTTGCCCGCGTGCCTGCCGGGCGTCATCTCTGGCTTCGGAGCATGCGTCGAGCCGGGTGCCCCGATCGGTGTTTCCGACCGGCCGGGACACCCGGCGGGTTGAGCGGCGGAGCGATGTGGCAGCAGAACCGTGGATCAGTCGTGGGTCAGCCCTGGATCAGGCGAAGATCAGCCCTGGATCAGCCGCGTGGCAGGACCAGTGACTGCACGTCCGGCAGGCCCCGCCAGTCGTTCGACGCGACCGTGGCATGCGCCTTGGCCAGCAGCGCGACGCGTGCCGACGCGTCGGACGCCGACGGGCTGACGTCGTCGATCGCCGGCGACACGTTCTGCGAGTCCGTCATGAACAGCAGGTAGTGGTTGGTGTCGTACCAACTCGTGTCGATGCCGTTGTTGATGTAGCCGGCCGCGTCGCCGTCGAATGCCACGAACCAGGGCCGCAGCGTCGTGTCGGAGTAACGGCTGCGCGGGTCGCCCGACGCGGAGTTGTGGACCGAGGGGAAGATGTTCGCCTGTGCGGTGGTGCCCGCGGTGTGCAGGTTGCGCAGGTAGGTCGCGTATTCCTTGTCCGTCCACAGGGTGTCGGTCGGGTTGTTCTCCTCGACCGTGCCGGGGATGATCTCCAGCAGCACCTTGCCCGCCAACTGCGCCCGGGTGGGCCAGTTTCCGGCCTTGGCGGCTTCGTCCAGGGTGGCGTACTGGCCGCCGCCGGGCTTGTTCAGCAGGTCGTTCGGCTTGTAGACCAGGCCGCCCAGGTGTGCGGTGATCGACTGGTCCAGTTTGGCCGGGCTCATTCCGAGGTTGGCCTGGAAGCCGGCTTTCATCTCCAGCTTGATGATCAGCGGCCCATGGCCGGGGTGCGCGCCGAGCCACACCCGGACGTCGTCCAGGCAGGTCTCCAGGTTCTTGTTGGCGCTGCCGGTGTACAGGTCGGCGGCCGAGGAGGCGTTGACGCAGTTGTTGCCGTTGCTGGTCAGACTGCTGTGACTGACCTTCCACTCCTGGGTGAAGAAGTCGTCCCAGACGTCCAGTTCGATCATCGAGGTGCCGGTGTCGAGCCCCTGGGCGAGGTAGGTGAACGCGCTGGGGTCGTAGGTGTTGTGGATTCCGGACGTGGTGGTGCCGGACACCTGTAAGGAGTTCGTGTCCCCGGCGAAGGCGGTGGCGCCTCCGGCGGCGCCGGACGCCAGGAACAGACTCAGCACGCCGATCAGCGCTGTACGCGGCGCGGCGAGCGGACGCAAGGAAAATCTACGGCGGTTCATCGAACCGGTCACGGCTCCTTCATCGTGAGGGTGACTCTCCGTCCGGACGGTGACGGCTGTGCATGAATCGACGGAGACATGACACGTAACGCGATCGAGAATCCTGCTGTCAGCTACGATTCCGGCCGATCTTTTCCAGACGTCGGATGCCGGTGCAGGTCGTGGGCGCGACCGAGTTCCACGGCTACGTCCCGGATCACCAGGAGTGCCTGAAGCCGGCCGGCGTCCTGCCGTCGGCTTCGGCGTCCCTGCGGCAAGCGATGGACGGGACACGGGAATGATCCCGGCTTGATGTATTCCGATATAGGAATATGATGGTTGCCATGGCACGAGCAGCGACGACGTCGGACGCGTTCAACGCGATCGCCGAGCCGCAGCGCCGGGACATCCTGGCGCTGCTGCGGGCGGGTGAGCGGCCGGTGACCGAGTTGGCCCAGGAGTTGGGGATGAGTCAGCCGGGGGCGTCCAAGCACCTGCGGGTGCTCCGGGAGGTGGGGCTGGTGCGGGTCCGCGGGGTGGGCAAGCAGCGCCTCTACGGCCTGGACGCCCGCGGGCTGCGGCCGGTCCACGAGTGGGTCGGCGGATTCGAGCGGTTCTGGAACGAGAGTTTCGACCGGCTGGACACCTACGTGCAGGACCTCAAGCAGACACGGCAGGAGGACTGACCGATGGCAGAGGCAAGGCAGGAGACACGGGCGGTGCCGGAGACGGCCGACCGGGAGATCGTGATCTCCCGGGTCATCGACGCCCCGCGGGAGCTGGTGTTCGAGGCGTTCACCGAGGTCCGGCACCTGTCGCGGTGGTGGGGGCCGGAGGGGTTCACCACCACCACGCGATCCTTCGAGTTCCGCGAGGGCGGCGAGTGGGAGTTCGTGCTGCACGGGCCGGACGGGACCGACTACTCCGAGTGGATCCGCTGGCTGCGGATCGCCCCGCCGGAGCGGATCGCGCTGCTGCACGGTGAGTTCCGCGACGACCCGGACGCCTTCGAGTCGGTCCTGACCTTCGCGCCGGACGGCGCGGCGGCCCGGATCGTGATGCGCACGGTGTTCCCCACCAAGGAACTGCGCGACGAGGCGGTCGAGAAGTACCACGCGATCGAGGGCGGCCGGCAGACCCTGAGCAACCTGGCGGCCTACGTCACCGACCTCGCGCGGAAGGGGGCGGAGGGCTGATGGCCGGGAAGGTGTTCTTCAGCGTGTCGATGTCGCTGGACGGCTTCATCGCGCCCGTGCCCGTGCCCGTCGAGGACGAGCTCTTCGCGCCCGGCAAGCAGAGCGACCCGGACGTGCAGCGCTGGATGGCGCAGTGGACGGAACTGCAGCAGTGGGTCTTCCCGCTGCGGTTCTTCCGGGAGAACCTGAAGTTCGGCGAGGGCGGCGAGGAGGGACGCGACAACGACATCGCGCAGGAGACGTTCGAGCGCACCGGCGCGAGCGTCATGGGCAAGCGCATGTTCGACCTCGGCGAGCCGTCATGGCCGGAGGAGGCGCCCTTCCACACCCCGGTCTTCGTCGTGACGCACACCAAGCGTGACCCGTGGGAGCGGCCCGGAGGCACCAAGTTCCACTTCGTCAACGACGGTATCGAGCACGCCCTCGAACAGGCCCGCGAGGCCGCCGGCGACCGCGACGTCCGCATCGCCGGCGGCGGCGCGACGATCCTGGAGCACCTGAACGCCGGCCTGGTGGACGAGTTCTCGATCGCGCTGTCACCGGTGCTCTTCGGCACCGGCACCCGTCTGTTCGACGGCGTGGACGCGTCTAGGGTCGCGCTGGAGCCGGTCCGTTCGGAGCCGTCGTCGCGAGTGACACACCTGACCTACGCCGTGCACCCACGGTAGTTGCGCCACCAGTCACCCTGGCGACCCGAGCACCCACGGCGCACACACTTGAATCAGTCGGCCGTCACGGTCGACTGCGTACAGCCGCATCCCTCGGCTGGGCGGACTCCAGGCCTGTGAGCGGACCGATCCGGGAGTAGTCGAACGAAGCGGTGGCCTTGGTCGCTACTCAGTGGCGATGTCAGTGGTGCGGCATACGATCCGGGGATGCGAGCTTCAGGAACGTTCACAGTCGCCGACTTCACCCCGGCACCGGTACCGAGTCCCGCAATCGAGACGGCGCTCCCTGTCGGTGTCGCCACGATGGAGAAGCGTTACGAAGGCGAGGTCGCCGGGCGCTCCGCCACGTTGTTCACCGCCGCGTTCGATCAGTCCAGCGGGGTGGGGACGTATGTCGCCATGGAGTCCTTCGAGGGGACGCTCCATGGGCAGGCCGGCGCCTTCAATTTTGCGCACTCCGCGACGACCCTGGGCGAAGGGCGAGAAGGCGAGTTCTTCGTCATCGTGCCGACCAGTGGAACGGGTGCGTTGGCCGGGATCACCGGGACCGGCGGCGTCGCTGTCGACGAGGACGGCACCCACCGGATCTGGTTCGACTACGAGCTCGGCCGCTAGGGCGTGTCCGCAAAGTCGCGCCGTCCGCCCGCCGGGCAGGCGCGACTTTGCGGACACGCCCTAGGCCGACACGTCATGAACGGAGCCGGCGTCGGATCGAGGCGACGGCGACGGTGCCGTGGAAGACGTAGACGCATTGCTACGCCGAGCTCGGCACCCGGACGGCGGGCCCGGCGGCCGGGCCGAACGCCTAACGAGAGCGCTATGTCCGCTGGTGCAACCACCCCACCAGCGCCCCCAGTTCGGCGGACAGCCGCCCGGGCAGTGGGTCACGAATCGATCGTGTCCGGCTCCTCGGTGGTGTCCGCAAGCAGTCGGGCCATCAAGGCCTGACCTTCCTGCCCCATCAGATCATCGGGGCCGTAGGAGCGCTTCGGCCAGTACGCCCGCCCGTCGATCCACGGGACGCCCATCGGCAATCCGTCCGTCCGGCCACGGAGTTCGAGCTCGCCGACGGGCTCCACAGGCAGGTCGGCCGGGAGCTTGCCCGCCCCCAGGAACCGACGCCACGTTTGAGGCAGAGGCCTGAGTTCCAGCACCGCATCGGGTCGGACGTCGTCGCCCCCGGCGGCCGGGAACAGCACCAGCAGGGCGATCCCACCCCAGGGCGGGTCGTACACCAGGGCATACCGCTTGGGCACGGGGCCGGGCGCGCAGGCCGCACGGGCCAAGGTCCTGGCCGTCGCCCCACCGGCTCCACGGAGTTGGTAGGCCCCGAAAAGCGCCATGCCGACCGATACCGCGAGCGGGAACCAGGCATCGGGCAGTATCGACGGGCCGCCCAGCCGGCAGATCGCCAGCAGAAGAAGCGTGAAGACCAGCGCCGTGGCCAGGGTGGACAGACCTGAGATGGTCCGCAGCGTCCGTACCCGCCACCACCGGACCTTGCGGATGTCCGCCTCGCGGCGGCTGCGTGCCGTGGGCCTGGTCAGCGCCGCCTGGCGCCGCGCCTCGGCCATCAGCATCGCGTACGTGGGTGCGCCTGATCTCGGCGTCGGGCTTGTTCCATCGTCGTGCGACATCGGGCCCCTCTTCTCCGCGGGCATCACTCCGCGCCCCAAATAGCTGTAACGGGCACCGACTTTAGGCCCTCAAAGGTTTCGCAGGCGCACCGGGCCTGGCTCGGAGGACGAGCGCCTCACGCTCTGCGGCGCGCAGTTCGCGAAGTGCCGCGCGGAAGGGCGGGCTGTAGCCGGGAGCTGTGCGGTGGGCCGTCCACTGCGTCCTACGCGTCGGCGTTGGTGGTGAGAGAGCGCGCGATGTCAGCGTCGAAATCGCTGAACTCGCCCGCGACGTAGGCTTTGGACCATGTGGAGAGAGACGGCGGCGCAGACCTTCCCCGGTGTGGGCCTGCGGGAGGCGGTTCAGGAGTCCGGCCTTGCCGTTGCGCAGGAGCGGCTCGGGCGGCCCCTGCCGGCCGAACTGCGGGCGCTGCTCCTCGAAAGCGACGGGGTGATCGGACACACCGACACGGACACCGTCTGGCCCCTGGACCGGATCGTCGAGCAGAACCTTCTCTTCTGGTCGGACGAAACGCTCGCCCGGCTGTACATGTCCTTCGACGCTTTCCTCTTCTTCGGGGACAACGGAGGCGGCGACCAATTCGCCTTCGTGCAAAGGCCCGAGCGTCCCGACATCTTCGTCTGGGAGCACGAGAGCGACAGTCGCCGCTGGGTCGCCGGCGGTCTGCGGGACTACCTCGGCCGCGCGCTGCGCACCGGCGGAGACGACTGGTACCGGTCCTGACGTCCGTCTGACGGGGGTGAGGGGAACCGTTGGGGGTCGTTACCAGCGGCGGAATCGCCCTAAGCGGTCGCCTTGTAGCCGGAGAGTGAGGGCCATCGGACTGTCAGAACCACGGACTCTTCCTCCGCGAACCAGGAGTGGTCGACGCCCCGGCCCCACAAGACGTAGTCCCCTTGCTGGGCCAAGAGAACGCTGCGTCCGGGCAGTTCCACCCGGAAGCGTCCGCTGATGAGGACCAGCAGGGCGGTGCGCTCTTCGCCCGTCACCCACTGGGCCCGCTCATCGCCCTGCGGG
Source organism: Streptomyces sp. NBC_00386 (assembly GCF_036063235.1). NCBI lineage: Bacteria > Bacillati > Actinomycetota > Actinomycetes > Kitasatosporales > Streptomycetaceae > Streptomyces > Streptomyces sp. NBC_00386. The sequence goes on along the minus strand of NZ_CP107950.1, from coordinate 484,239 downwards.
TGGACGCCCCATTTGATCTCCACGGCTTCGCTGTGCCGCGGGTCGGAGGCGTCCTTGAAGTGTCCCAACAGCCAGCCCCGGTCCAGTGCCGCGTCCTTGCCCGCGTTGCCCACATACACGCTGTCGTTCATGGCTCGGAAGGTAGCAGCCGACTACGTCAGCCCTCACAGGGGCGACTACAGCCACACATGGCCGGGGGCGGGTCAGGCGAGGGGCTGTCAAACGAGCGGTGTAACTGGGACAGTCGGGATTACTGACGGGCCGTTGAGAGACGGCTGTCGAAGGTGATGCCGAAGGTACACGAAGGCACCAGCCGCGCCGCCTGTCTTCACCTCGGGCGCCGCCTCGACCTCGCCGTGTTCTCACTGCTCCGCCCCCGAATGGGAAGAGCTCAGCAGCCCTCGCGCTTGGGATGCATGACAAGACAGGGAGCGGATCGGCCAGCCAGTTTCAGCCGGCAGGGGCTCCTGACCGTCGTCGGGCTAGATCCAAATTCAGGTCCGGGCCGGTCGGCCATGGTTGCCCGTGTGGTCGTCTCGGTCGAGCGGATCCAGATCCTCCTGGTCCCGACCACAGCGCCGGCCGCCGGCCTGGTCGGCGGTGACATCTCGCCCCGTCGGCGCCGGCAGGTCGACGACGCCCTCGCCGCACCCGTCTTCGAGTTCCACGACGTGGACCGCCCCACCGCGCCGGCGGTCTCGGAACTGGCGACCATGGCCGGCGTCGACCTCGTCACCGCCCACGCCGCCCCGGCTGGCCGGTGCTCACCGCCCACCCGGCCGAACCGCACAAGGTCCACCCCGGGATCGAGACCGTCGAACTCCCCTGAGGTCGGCTTCATCCGAACTCGACGGTCAGTCGGTCGCCTTGGCGGCCTGGACTATCAGGTTCTCGACGCGGCCGGGGTGGGAGAGCATGACCAGGTGGGACGCGCCGTCGACCACGACGGTGTGAGCGCCGGCCCGCCGGGCCATGAACTTCTCGGTCGCGGCCGGGATCGCCTGGTCGGCCCCGGCGACGAGGTACCAGGACGGGATCGTCTTCCAGGCCGGCACGCCGCTCGGCGCCTGGAGGGCGGCCAGGTCCACCGGGCGCTGCTGGGCGGCCAGCAGCTCGGCGTCGGATCCTCGCAAGTCGGCCGCCATGACGGTGCGGAACTTCGCCGGGTCGACGTATCCGTCCGCGCCGCCGCCGCCGGCGACCGCGTAGGGCCGGACGACGAGCGCCTCGCCGAGCTGGCTTCCGGGGTTGAGACCGACCAGCGCCAGACCGCTCTCGCCCTGGTCGGGAGCGAAGGCCGCGATGTACACCAGGGCCTTGACGTTGGCGTGCCCCACCGCGGCGTTGGTGATCACCTCACCGCCGTACGAGTGGCCGACCAGGATCACCGGCCCGGGGACGGAGTCGAGGAGGCTGCCGACATAGGCCGCGTCGGAGTCCAGGCTGCGCAGCGGGTTGGCCGCGGCGATGACCGGATAGCCGTCGTGCCGTAGCCGGGCGACGACCCCGCTCCAGCCGGAGGAGTCGGCGAAGGCGCCGTGGACCAGGACGACGGTGGGCTTGGGGGTGTGCCGGGCCTGCGCGGCCACCGCCGACGGAGCCGGTGCCGAGGAGGCCGGGGAGACGGCTGGCACGGTCAGGACGGCGACGGCCAGGGCGGCCGGGATGGCCACGCGCCGGTGGAACCAGCGGTTTCCGTGCGGCGGGACTGACGGGGTTCCGGGCATGGCGGAGTCCTTCTCTCGGTAGGGCCGCTGGCAGGTCTGCGGCAGTGCGCGGCGTACGGGATCGCACGTCGCAGGGGGGTGGTCAGGCGGTCGGCGGCGGGCCTGCGACGCTCACGCGGAAGGACTCCGCGGAGGCGAGGATGTTCCCGATGTCGAAGGCGGGGGCCACGTCGTCGAGGCGGGTGGCGGGAGTGCCGTTCGCGCTGAACCACCCCTCGACCCGTGACGGTGTGAAGGCCACGGCGAGACGTGCGGTCTCCGAGCGGACCAGGTAGCTGTGGGGCACCCCGCGCGGACCGAACGCGATCTGGCCGGGTTCGAGTTCGTGCCGCTGGTCGCCGACGAAGAACGAGACCTCTCCGTCGAGGACGATCCAGACCTCGTCCTCGTCCGCGTGGATGTGGCGCGGGGGCGCGTGGCCGACCGTGTCGAAGAACTCCATGACGCTGAGGGCTCCGCCGGTCCTGCTGCCGGGGACCAGGATCCGGGCCCGGCCGCCGAGGAACCAGAAGGGTTCGCTGCCGGCTCCGGCGAAGGTGTTGTCGGGAAAGGGCGCGATCACGACGTGCGCCCGAGGAAGGAGAGCAGGAGTGCGGTCGTCTTCACGGGGCGCTCCTCATAGATCCAGTGGCCGGAGTCGGGGACGACGACACCGGTGACCTTCTTCGCGTACCGGCGGACCTGGTCGGGTACGGCCTCGCCGAGGCTGCCCGAGGCGCCGATCGCCAGGACCGGCATGGTCAGCTTCGTCCGCCGGTTGACGGCGTTGTCCTCGACGTCCTGAGGGAAGGTCCGGAACCACTTGAAGCTCGCCGACAGATGGGCCGGGTCCTTCAGGGCCTCGGCGAACACGGCTATGTCGTCGTCGGTGACGGAGCCCTTGCGGACTTCGAGGCTGTCGACGAATCCGCCCACCCACTCCTCTTCGCGACCGGCCACGACCGTTTCGGGAAGGCCGTTGGCGAGGGAGAAGAAGCCGAAGTTCCAGGCGGCCGGGCCGGCGGCGGTCAGGGACGGGAACTTGTAGAGGCTCGCGTCCGGGATCGGGGCCTCGCTGAGGACGAGCTTCTTCACGTCGCGGGGGTGCGCGGCGGCGTAGGAGTAGGCGACCATCGAGCCGATGTCGTGGCCGACCAGCCGAATGTCGTCGGCGTGCCCGATTCCGCGGAGCGGTGTGTGGACGGCTGCGGCCATCGACTTCTTGTCGTAGCTGTCGGCCGGGGCGTCGCTCTTGCCGGCGCCGGGCAGGCTGGGCGCGATGACGGTGTAGTGCTGGGAGAGCTCCGGCAGGAGGGCGCGCCACTCGTACCACGTCTCCGGGTAGCCGTGGAGCAGGACGAGGGTCGGACCGTGGCCGCCGATCACGTAGTCGAGGCTGGCGGCCTTGTGTTCGGTGAACCCGGCCGGTACCAGGGGGGCGGCGGACGGGGTCGCGGTTGTCGCGGTCTTGGTGTGCGGGGTCGCGGCGGAGAGGGTGGCGGCGCTGAGGCCGAACGCCGCGGCGATCGCGAGCGGTGCCAGGACGCGTGGCCGAAAGAAGGCATGACGGTGCTTCACAGGTGCTCCAGTCAAGGGGAAGGCGTGGCTGTGGCGATGAGAGTGCTTGCGGCTGTGGCTGGGCCTGGGGTTACAGGGTGCTGACGAGACCGCCGTCGACGACGAAGTCGGACCCGGTGATGTTCGCGGCCCGGTCGCCGGCCAGGAACACGACGAGGTCGGCGACCTCGTCGGGGCGGGTGAACCGGCCGGTGGCGGCGTCGGCGGCGGCCCGCTCGGCCACGGCGCCGGCGGAGCCGCCGGTGGCGGCGGCGACCGTCGCGGCGACCCCGTCGCGCGCCAGCCACAGACCGGTGGTGACGGGGCCGGGGCTCACGGTGTTGACGCGGACGCCCCGCGGGCCCACCTGCTTGGACAGGGACTTGCAGAAGTTCGACAGTGCGGCTTTCGACGCGCTGTAGTCGATCACGAGCGGGTCGGGCAGGAACGCGTTGACGGAGCTGACCGTCACGATGCTCCCCGCTCCGCGCTCCAGCAGGTGGGGGAGCGCGGCCCGGGTGGTGCGTATGGGGGCCAGAAGGTTGACGGACAGCGTCGCGGCCCAGTCGTCGTCGGTCACCGCGAGGAAGCCGTCGGTGCGGGGCCGGACGGCACCCACGTTGTTCACCAGAATGTCCAGGCCGCCGTAGGCGAATGTCGCGGCGGCGACCAGCTCGGCCGGTCCTTCGGGCGCGGTCAGGTCCACCGCGACCGTGAGGACGTCGCCTTCGGCGGCCAGCGCCCGCAGCTCGGGGGTGATCTCCCGCGAACCGGTCACGACCCGGGCACCCTCACGTACGAGTGCCCCGGCCACGGCGAGTCCGATGCCGCGGCTCGCGCCGGTGACGACCGCGGTCCTGCCGGTCAGGTGCAGATCCATGCCAGGGCCCTTCGATGATGCCGGTGCTGTCGGTGGAGTGCGGTTCGGAGAAAGCGCCGTTCAACGGAGGCTTTGTTCAACGGAGTCGCCGTTCAACGGAAGCGCCGTTCAGAGGGAGTGCCGCCGCAGCCAGTCCAGTGCGGTGTCGGCGACCTCGCGCCAGCCGCCGTCGATCGTCAGCGAGTGTCCGCGGTCGGGGAAGTCGGTGATGTCGGTGACGGCGTCGGAGTGCCGGTACTGCTTGAGGGTGGCCCGGACGACGGCCTCCGGCACCGTGTGGTCCTTGCCGCCGGTCATCAGCAGCAGCGGTCCGCGCGAGCCGTTGCCGGTGTCGACCTTGGCCGGCGAGTGCGGGTTGAAGTTGGCGGCGGCGGCCTCGAACAGGGGCTTGCCCGGGGCGGGGATCGCCCATCGCTCGAACAGCTCAACCGACTCCTCCTCGGACACGGCGTTGCCGAACGCGAAGCGGAACTGGTCGGCCGTGAGGGAGACCGCGCGGTGCTTGTTGCCAGGGTTCTTGAACACAGGCAGCGTCGCGCGCAGCGCGGACAGCGGCAGCGGGAGCACTCCCTTGATCTGGGCGGCGTCGATCGCGACGGCGGCGGCCGCCAGGTTCTGCCCGAGGAGTTTCTGCGCGATCATGCCGCCGAACGAGTGCCCGATCACGATGGGCTGGGTCGGCAGCTCCCGGATGATCGCCGCGTAGTGGTTCACCACCTCGTCGATTCCGTGGTCGGCGATGCTCTCGGGGTTGGCACGGGCCTCCTCGACGGTGCCGGGGTCGCCGGGCCAGCCCGGTGCGACCGGGGCGTAACCCTCCCGCTGGAACAGGTCGAGCCAGGGGGCCCACGAGCTGGCGTGCAGCCACAGGCCGTGGATGAAGATGACGGGGACGGGGGTCGGTGACGTCATGACGACCTCTCGGTTCGGTCGGTGCGGTGGGTACAGCGATGTGATCGATACGGCGGTGCGGCCGGTACGGCCAGGTGTCCGGCGCCGGGCCAGCACACCACGGGGGCGAAGGCGTTCGTACCGGGGAAAGACCCCAGTGCGTCCGTGCCGGAATCGTGGGTGGACTCCGGAGCGGGGCTGGGGTGACGCGCCTGCTCGCGCGTCCGTTCCCACCCCACCCCCGTCCCCCGGGAGCTCCGATTACGGACGGGTGCCGAAGGGACCCAGGAGCCCGGCGTCGATCCGCAGCGATTCGAGCATGGTGGCCGCGTTGTCGAGGGTGAAGACGTCGGCCGCGGCGAGGACGCCGGTGTACTTGGCGATCACCGGACCGGCCGCCTGCTGAGCGACGGCGTCCAGGTAGGTCTTGAAGATCGCCCAGGAGTTCCCGGACGGGCCGTACTTCTGGAAGAACGGCGTCGGGTCCAGGGACATCGCGGCCTTCACGCTGTCGGTGAGGTCGGCGATGTACCGCTTCTGCACGTCGCCGTCGGCGCGCACCCCGAGCCGGCCGAGGTGTCCGCCGACCAGGGTCGTCCAGGGGTAGCTCATCGCCGTGTCCTGGGCCTTCACCCAGGCGGGGATGTCCTGCGAGACGGCCAGGTTCTTGAACGGCACCCAGCCGGGATAGAGGACGTCCACCACCATCAGCGTCGCGTGGTCGGGCGCGTAGACGAAGATGTTGTCCGGGGAGTGGTTGGGGCCGTGGTAGGCGAGCTCCAGGCGTTCCCCGCCGACGCGCAGGTCGAAGTGGTCGTCGAAGGTCACGGTCGGGAGCGGCCGGTTGGGGTCGGCCTCCAGCCGGAGCAGCCGGCGGGTCTCGCTGTGCGCGATGCGCACGACGTGCTTGCCGAAGAGGTGGGCGGAGCCGATGTGGTCGGCATGGGTGTGGGTGTAGACCAGGTGGGTGACCTTCGGCGGCCGGCCGTTGGCCCGGGTGACCTCGGCGATGGCGCGCAGCAGGTTGTTCCCGATGGTCGGCGGCGCGTCGACGAGCACCACCCCTTCGCGGGTGCTCAGGAACATCGCCTGGTAGTAGGCGTCGGTCACCCAGTACAGGTTGCCCTTGATGCGGCCGACGAAGTAGCCCTGCTCGTTGAGCGCGGGGCCGGTCGCGGCGGTGGGGACCGGGGCGAAGTCGGGAAGATCCGTCGAAGCGGTGGCGGTGGCGGCGTGTGCCGTGCCCGACAGCGCCTCGCCGACGAGGACGGCCGCGGTGGGGACCGCCAGCGCGGCCGTCGCGGTCCTGAGGAACGACCGGCGGTTCGCGGTCGTGGTGGGGCGGGGTTCCGGTGTCATGGGTCGAGGCCTTCCAGGGGGCCGGCGGAGTCGTCGTCGGCGGCGGGTGCGGCCATAGCAGGACACCACCCGCGTTTCCTGGTTCGTATCGGGGAGAACCCCCAGTCCCGGCGCGTGCCCGGACCTCGACCGGACTGGGGATGCCGTCCGCCAGTGACGGACGACAGGCTCATTTCTCGCTGGTCAGCAAGGAGTTGAGCTGTCGCCGGGAGGTGATGTCGAGTTTCCGGAAGATCTTGTTGAGGTGGTACTCGACGGTCGACTGCGTGATGAAGAGCCGGGTCGCGATCTCCGTGTTGGTGGTTCCGTGCGCGGCGAGGATGGCGATGCGCCGTTCCTGCGGAGTGAGGTCGTGCTCGGTGAGGTCGTGCGGGGAGCGGCCGGCGCGCTTGCGGGGGTGCGCGCCGGTGGCGAGGAGCTCGGTCCGGGCCCGCTCGGCGAAGGCGGCCGCCCCCATGTCGGTGAACATCCGGTACGCGTGCCCCAGTTGGGTCCGGGCGTCGGTGCGGCGTTTGCGCCGGCGGAGCCATTCACCGTAGACGAGGTGGGTGCGGGCCAGTTCGGTGCGTACCTGGGTGCGGTCGAAGAGGTTCAAGGCCTGGGCGAAGTGGGGTTCGGCCCGGTCGTGGTCGGCCGAGACCAGGGCCCGGCAGCGTTCCAGGAGTCCCAGGGCCCAGGGCGTGCCGGCCAGCAGGGCGCGTTCTTCGAGGCGGGTGAGGGCCTGTCGGGCCGTGGGCCGGTCGCCGCAGCGGGTGGAGGCCTCGATGAGATCGGGCAGGGCGCGGGGGGCGCCTCCGGCGTTGTCGGCGTCGAAGGTGACGCGCGCGTGGGCGGCGGCCTGGACGTAGTTCCCCAGGCTGAGTTCGAGGACGGTCAGGCTGTTCCGGGCCCAGTCGGCCAGACCGCCGTGCGCGTGCCGGCTGGCCAGGTCGCGTACGAGGAGGTCCGCGGCCGTGCGAGCCGCCGATTCCTGGCCGCTCCAGGCCAGAAGCTCCACACGGTAGGCCAGGCCGGGTGAGGGCTGGCCGATGACGGCGGCGAGGTCCTGCGCCTCGTCCAGGCACGCGGTGGCGGTGGCGAACCGGCCGGCTCGGAGCTCCCAGGTGGACCGGACCACCAGGGTGGAGCGCAGTGCTCCCAACGCGCCGATGGCGCGCTCGTGTGCCTCCACGAGCTGGGCTGCCTCCGCGCCGCCGGTCTCGTCCCAGACCTCCTCGGCGGCGTAGAGGGCCAGGGTCGCCGCGCGTAGGCCGTGCCCGACCACGTCGGTGTCCCGTTCCAGGGCGGCGAGTGCGGCCTGGAGGAGAGGCAGGGCGGCCTGGTAGTCGCCGTGCATCCGCAGGGCGAAGCCTTCGAGAAGGAGGTCGGCGCTGCTGGGGAGGGCGGACGGCTCAGGTGTCGGGGGCACGACCGCCGTGGTGACGGCCGGCGGGGCGGCAACTGGCGGGGCGGCGGCTCGCGGGGCGGCGAACGGTGAGGCCACGGTCAGCGTGGTCAGGGCCGAGGCCTCGGCCGACGGGGCGAAGACCGCTGGTGCCAGGGCCGCCGGCGTTGGAGCCGCCGGTACCAGGGCACGCGGGGTCACGGTCGGCGCGAACAGGGCGGGCGATGCCAGGGTTGGCGGGGTCGCGGCCGGCAGGTTCGTGGCCACGGCCGGTGGGGTCGGGACCACGACCGGCGCGGACCCGGCCGGCGCGGGCAGCGCCGGCGGGCCCGGGGCCAGCGGGCTCAGGGCGGGTGAGGTCAGGATCGTCACGCCGAGTTCCTGGCGGGTCGCCGCGTCGTGTTCACCGCACAGCACGGCCAGGAGTCCTTCCAGCAGGATGGACCGGGCCAGAGCGCGGTCCGTGTCCGCGACCACGCCGGCCGCGGCCAGCAGCGGCGATCCCAGGCCCGCGAGCCGTCCGAAGTAGATGTCGGTGGTGGCCTGGGTGAGCAGGGCACGGGCCCGCAGGACGGTGTCGCCGCCGGCCAGGAGCGGCTGGGCCTGCGCGAGGAGGGACTGGGCCGTAGCGGGATCGCCCATCACGAGATGGGCCCGGGCGGCCTCGACGAGCCGCACCGCCCGGTTGGCCTGGGAGAGCTGTGCCGCTCGGGCCAGGAGGGCGGCCCGTTCGGCATAGCCGCCGCGCCCGCGGGCCAGTTCCGCCGCCGCGACCAGTTCGTCGGCCACCTCGTCGTCGAGCCCGACGGTCGCCTCGGCGCGGTGCCAGGCCCGCCGCTCGGGGTTGCGCAGCGCATCGCTGACGGCGGCGAGCGCGGCGTGGACACGCCTGCGCTCACCGGCCGGGGCGCTGCGGTAGACGGCCGAGCGGATCAGCGGGTGCCGGAACTCCAGCAGCCGCCTGCCGGTGAGCACGCCCGCGGATACCGCCGCGTCCGCGGCCTGCGCGAAGACGCCCAGTTCCGCCGCCGCCCGCCACAGCAGCAGCGCGTCCTCGGGCGGCGCGGCCGACAGCAGTACCAGGAAGGTCCGGGTCTCCGGAGGCAGGCCCTTCACCAGACGTCCGAAGTGGTTCTCCAGCCGGGCTCCCACCGGCAGCGGTTCGAGCAGCGGGGCCGTCCCGGCCAGGTGCGCGGGGCTCAGCGCCTGGGCGCTCTCCATCAGTGCCAGGGGGTTGCCGCCGGCGTCGGCCACGATGCGCGCGGCCACCGCCGCGTCCACCCGCCCCTCCACGCTGTGCCCGAGCAGCTCGTGCGCCTGGGCGCCGGCCAGTCCGCCGACCGTCAGAGTCTCCAGCCCCTCGAACGCGCCTGGTCCGCCCGGTTCCTCGCGGCCCGCGACCACCAGGCCCAGAGCCTCCGCGCCCAGCCGCCGGGCCACGAACGCCAGCGCGTCGCGGGACTCGCGGTCCAGCCACTGCACGTCGTCGACCAGGCACAGCAGCGGCCGTGCCGAGGCGGCGTCGGCCAGCAGCGTCAGGGCGGCCATACCCACCAGGTAGCGATCGGCCCGGGGCGCGGCCAGCATCCCGAACGCGGAGGCCAGTGCCTCGTGCTGGGGGGCCGGCAGCGACTCCAGACCGTCCAGGAAGGGCCGCAGCAGACGGTGCAGGCCCGCGAATCCGAGCCGCGCCTCGGACTCCGTCCCGGCGGTGCGTACGACCCGCAGGTCGTTCGAGGTCTCAGCGAGGTGGTCCAGCAGCGTGGTCTTGCCGATACCGGCCTCGCCGACGACGACGAGCGCCGCGCTCATACCGTCACGCACGCCCGCGACCAGGTCGGACAGGGCCCGCAGTTCCTCGTGTCGACCGGTGAGCGGAACCCGGCGGGTGCGGGCTCCGGCCCGGGAGCGTCCAGTCATGCCCTCAGGAGATCACCCCGGAGGCCCCGGGCCCCTGGGGGTCGACCCTAGTGTGACCGCCGACGTGCCGCTGCCGCTGCGATGCCGTCAGGGCTGCGGGGTCCGGAGCGCCTGTGCGAGGTGGCGGCGTGAGGTGATGCCGAGCTTGGCGTAGATGTTCGACAAGTGGTACTCGACGGTCTTCTGGGTGACGTAGAGCTCCGTCGCGGCCTCCTGGTTCGTCTTTCCGCCGGCGATGAGGTGGGCGACCGACAACTCCCGCTCGGTCAGCGCGAGTACGTGCTGCCGGGCGTGGGCGGGAGCGGTGAGTCCCATGGCGGCGAGATCCGTCTCGCAGCGCTGCAGGAACGGTTCTGCCCGCAGGGCGTCGAATCGGTCGTGGGCCGACTTGAACCACCGTGCGGCCTCCCGCCGGGAGCCGGTCCTGGTCGCCACCAGGAGCCTGCCGTAACCGTGTTCCAGCATCGCGCGGAACAGCGGGGCGTCCTCGCCGGCGTCACCGACCCCGTCGGTCTCGACGGGGCTTCCGGCGGCGTCGGGCCCATCGGTGCCGTCCGTCTTCCCGCCCAGAGCCTGGGCGTAGATCGCCAGCGCCTCACGCGGCCGCCCCTGGGCTTCGGCGAGTTGGCCGCTGAGCCGGGCTCCCACGACCCGCAGATATCCACTGCCGTCGTAACCGCGCCAGAAGTCGTCGAGGGCCCAGGCGGCGGCCGCCAGCCGTCCCGTCCCGGTGAGCGCTTCGACCAGCAGGGACTGCTGCCACAACCACAGGGGCTTGAACCGCAGGCGTACCCGATCGCCCTCGTCCCCGTCCTCGGCTCCGGTTCCGGTCACCGGCTCGACCAGCGGAGCCAACGACCTCACCATGGCGGCGTGGTCACCCCGGGCCTGCGCCAGCACCGCCCCCGCCAGTCCGGCGTACACGCGTTCCGCCGGTGGATCTCCCAGCATCCGGTTGATCCGCTCCAGGGCCTCGACGGACTCCTGGGCCGCCTCCCAGTGCCCGCGCCCCGCCTGTACGCACACGGCCGCGAACCACGTGGCCGCGTCGCCGAGGACGTGGTCGTGGGCCGCGGCGATCGCGAGCGCCCGGTCCGCCGCGCTCTCACTGGCATTCCAGTCACCCGCGAGGTACTCCACCACCGCCAGCAGAGACGACGACAGATGGCTGAGCTTGGACCCCGCGCCCAGCCGGTCGCGGTGTGCCACGGTGACCAGATCGGCCCGCGCCGCGGCCAGCCGGCCCAGGAACAGGTGCATGACACCACGGGTGGCCAGCGTCGCGAGCTGGTCGTTCGGCGCATCGGCGGCCTCGACGGGAAGGTGCGCCAGGTCCAGCAGCGCCGCACCGGGCCCCTGGTCCCACATCCGGCCCGTGGCCAGCACCGCGCGGATGAAATCGGACGTGCCCGCGTCGAGGTCACCGATCGCCAGCGTCTTGCCCGCGATGTCGGCCGTCCGCGCGCCCCGGCACTGCCGGATCGTGATGACGGTCAGAAACGTACCGGCCAGGAGCGCCACCCAGCTCGCGTCCGGATCGGCGAGCGCCTCCTGCCAGGCCTCGGACAACCGAGTCTCGGCCACGGCCAGCCGGCCCGCCAGGAGGTCCATGACCCCCAGCACACAACTGCGCAGCGTTCCCTCCGCGCACTCCTCCACCTGCGCCCTCAACCGCACGGCGGCCCACGGCTGCAAGGTCAGCAGCCACTGCGCACAGGCCGTGAGCAGACGCCGCTCCCGTTCCAGGCGGTCGCCGGACAACGACGACGCCCACAGCAACCGGGTGGCGGCCAGGGCGTTGCGGCCGGCGAGGGCCTCGGCGTTCGCCGAACGCTCCAGGTCGGCCGCCAGAACAGGGTCATCGGACGTGGCCGCGGCCACACGATGAGCCCAGGCCGCCCCCGAACCCACCACCTCGGCCGCGGCGGTGTGCAGCGCGCGCCGTCGCTCGGGACCGATCCCCGCGTAGACCGCGTCCCGCTGCAACCCGTGCACCAAGGCCACCGGCCCCACGGAATCCGCCGGCCACCACCGCACCAGACCCGCCGCCAGCGCCGGTTCGAGCGCCCGCACCGCGTCGTCCACCCCGGCCACCCGCGCCACACCCACCAGGGGGAACTTGCCGTCCAGTACCGCCAGCGCCTCCACCAGGGCCACCGAATCGGCGGGAAGGCGCCCCAGTGCGGCCCCGATCCCCGCCCGCAGCGACTGGTGGACCGGCCACCGCCGTGCCGACTCGTCGCCCAGCACCTGAAGCGGTACCTCCGCCAGGACCGTGCGGACGTAGAGGGGATGGCCCTTCGTGTAGCCGTGCAGCCGTGTCACCAGCTCCGGTGTCACACGCACCGCCAACAGGCGCCGGGCCAACTGGTCGACCTCGTCCTGTCCGAGTCCGCCGACCTCGACCCGCGCCGCCCGGTCGACGGACCGCACCAGCCGTTCCAGCGCCTGCCCGCTCTGCTCGCTGTCCGTACGGGTCGCCATCAGCACCAGCACCCGGTCGGCCCAGAGCCGGCGCACCACGAATCCCAGCACCTGCGAGGACAGCGGATCGGCCCAGTGCGCGTCGTCGACGACGACCGCGACCCCGCCCCCGGACTCCTGCAGCGCGCCCAGCAGCAGCAACAACTGCCCGCCCAGGGCGTGGGGCGACACCCCCGCCGTGTCCGGCCGCGCCAGCAGCGGGAACCGGGCCGCCAGATCCCTGTCCACCCGCCTCGCCAACTGGCTCAGCACACCACCGGGCAGATCGGTCTCCGAGGGATCGCCCACCGCCCACAGCACCGTGAAGTCCTCCAGCGAGGAGACCACCCGGCGTATCAGAGCGCTCTTGCCGATCCCCGCCTCACCCTCGACGACCGCCAGCCATGCCTCACCGCCGCGCACCTTGTCCACACACGCCGCGAGCCGCTCGGACTCGGACCGCCGCCCGACGAAGACCTCACGTTCATCGTTCGCGCTCGCGTCGGACGCGCTGCCGGCCACGCTCATGTCTTGGTCTCCCGGAGAGGACGGATCGGGGCATGCGCCGCAGGTGCGAGCGAGATCATCTTATCGTCGACGCCATTGCCGGGGCGGGGAGTTGAGGAGTGATCCCACCGGTCGGACGCGTGCTCGTCCGGAGCTGACACCGTGTCCTGCATGGTCAGCTTGAGGAAGCGCTTGTAGCAGCAGATGGCGGCGGCGAGACCAAGGAAGGCCGGGGGTAGTTGCGGGGGTGGTGCTCGTAACGAGGGGACAGGCGGCGGTATCCGGTGAGCCAGGAGATCGTGCGCTCGATGACCCACCGTCGGCGGCCCAGGCGTTCGCTTGAGTCGATTCCCTTGCGTGCGATGCGGACGCCAATGTGCCGGCTGTGTAGCCATTTCCTCAGGTCAGGGAGGTCGTAGGCCTTGTCGGCGTGGAGTCGCTCGGGCTTGGAATACTCGCTGTGGGATCCGTGTCCTACGTGGAGATGGGCGACCATCGGCTTCAGCCCGAGGCTGTCGTGAGTGTTCCCTGCGGAGAGGCCGACGCGTAGAGGCAGTCCGTTCACGTCGGACAGGACACGCATCTTGGAACCGGGCTTGCCCCGGTACACGGGAGACGGACCTGCAAGTTCGCCTTCTTTTTTTGCGGGCGTCGGCGGCGTGCTGGTGAGCACGGTTGATCGTGGGGTCGACGGCGACGGTTCATTCCACCCGGCCCACGGCGTCGTCGCGGACCTGGACGTGCTCCAGCGGTTTCGCTCAGGTGCCGTCCGCCTCCCAGCGGGCGAACCGCTCGTAGACGGTCTGCCACGGCCCATAGCGCTCGGGCAGGTTGCGTCACGGAGCTCCGGTCCGCAGTCTCCGCGGCGCCCCGTTGACCACCTGTCGGTGATCACGCCACGGACGGCCACGCCTGTCCATCTGCGGCAGCAGGGGCGCTATCCGCTCCCATGCCGTGTCCGTCAACTCGCCTCGACCTGCCACAAGATCAGTCATCCGCGTGATCGTTGTCGGACTCGCATGCGGGGTCCGTCACGAACCGGCTCAGGCGATACCCCGACGGGTACTTCAGGCGGCCGCACAGCGTGTCGATCCGGATCATCGACGCGTCGACTCCCTCGTCTTGCAGGTGGCGCACGTGGACGCGCAGCTCCGCACGGTCTCCGCTCTCGAAGACCACTTCCCATCGTCCCGCGCCCGGCGCCGTGCGAGCGGCAAGCCGCTGCCTCTCCGCCTCTTGTCGCCGCTTTCTCTTCCCCTGCCCTGGCACCGGCTCAGAATCCCTGGTCGGAGCCAGAGGAGCAAGGCAATTGAAGCCGGCACAACCCGGCGGAGTGATCATTTGCCGGACACGGTCCAGCGTTGCGCCAGTGGTTCGTCGTCAGATCTGGCGGTCCCACTTCAGTGCTGCCCGCCGGGTCTGCTCCTCAGAGTCTGAGTGGACCGCACGTCAGCCGGTAGGCCTCCTGGACCCAGGGCTCCTTGGTGTGGGGGTTCACGCCGCAGGCCAGGGATGCACCTACTCCGCCGAACCAGGTGCTCACGCTGCCGTAGACGTCACCGGCTTCCACACCTGGGCCCGGGAGGCCAGCGGCATCACCGTGGAGGTGGTGCAGCGCCGCGATGGCGGGTTCCGCTCAACCTGGGCTCGGGTGGGAGAGCCGCCTCCGGCAGTGCCCACCTTCGCGGTGGTGCCGCGGCGCTGGGTGGTAGAGCGGACGTTTGCCTGGCTGGGACGGTGCCGCCGCCTGTCGAAGGACTACGAGTACCTGCGTGTGTGTTCGGAGAACGCCATCTACCTCTCCATGGCCGTGCTCCTCGTGCGCCGCCTCGCAAGACCAGCCCACTGACAGGCTTTTCAGACGCCCTCTAGCCGACACCCGCTGCACCGGCCCCGGTGAGGGCGACAAGGACGATGACGCGTTTGCCGACCGGTGTCGTCTCTACAGTGAGGGACTGGGCGAGCGCGGTGACGATCTCCAGCCCGTGCCGGCCGATGCGTTCGGGGTCCGGAGCCTCGGCGGCCGGCAGCGCGGGGTTGCTGTCCCACAGTTCGACCTGCAGCACGCTGTCGGCGACCCGCAGGCGCAGGAGAGCAGGACCCGGCGCGTACTTGCGGGCGTTGGTGACCAGTTCACTCACGATCAGCTGGACGATCTCCACCGTGGCCGTCACCACCGGGACGCCCTGCGTGTGCCTGACCTTGTCCAGGAACTCCGTGGCGAGATGGCGGGCCTGGGCGATGCGTGAGCCGTCGCTGTTGAGCGCCAGCGAGGCCTCCATCAGCGAGGGACCGCTCAGTTCCCCGCCACTTTCGTCAGCTGATTGATCCATCTTTGCCCGCTTCCCTGTCCCCGCCAGGTACCCCACCCGGCACCGCTCACGCACCGACCAGGACGTTACCCACGCACTGACCGGGACGCGTTACCTGTGGCACAGCCACACGGACGCGGCACCCGTAGGATGCCGTTCTTGACAGCCCTTCAGCCCGAAGCGATGACCTGGTACGACGAGGAATACAGAAGGGCACGTGGCAGATATTCACGACACCGCCGGGCAGCCCGCCCGACTGTCCATCACCCAGACCGTCACCGCAGGCATCCGTGTCCTGTCCCTGACCGGTGAAGTCGACGCCGACAACGTCGACACGCTGCGCCAGGCCCTGCGCATGGAGGAAGACAGCGGGCCGTTGACCGTGCTCGACCTCGGGGCGGTCACCTTCATGGACTCCAGCGCCATCAGCGTCCTGGCCGGCGCCCACCGAGACGCCGACGCGGCGGGCGGCTGGATCCGGATGGCGGCCCTGACCCAACCGGTCCAACGGGTCGTCGAAATCGTCGGCCTCGACACGGTTATCGCCTGTTACCCCACCCTCGCCCAGGCCCTCAAGCCCTGACCGGCTGACACCGGGGTCGGGGCGGCCTGGTACCTCGGGGGGAGGATGTACCGGGCCGCCACACCCCCAACCTGCCCTTGAACGCCGGCTGCCGCCACGCCGCACGGGGGAGCAGCCCCCAGGACAAGAGACCGGTCGCGCCAGGCGTTCCGGGACCGGGTACAGCCGAGAAGCCTGAGCCGGCCAGCTCCGGTACGACGGAGTCGCTGCCCCACTGCTCAGCTTGTACCAGCGGGCGAGGTTCCGGCGGCCGCTGACAGACGACGTGGCGGTCGTCATGGGTTCCGGGCTGATGCGCGTGTGTTCAGTCGGTGGTGAGCATGCCTGTGCGGAGTTTGGTGATGGTGCGGTTGAGGAGGCGGGAGACGTGCATCTGGGAGACGCCGAGGTGTTCGCCGATCTGGGCCTGGGTGAGTTCGTCGACGAAGCGCATGTGGATGATGCGCCGTTCGCGGTCGTCGAGTTCGGCGATGAGAGGGGCGAGGGCGTTGAAGTCCTCGACGAGTTGGAGGGCCTGGTCGTCGGTGCCGATGAAGTCGGCCAGTGCGGCTTCGCCGTCGGTGCCGGAGCTGATGGTGGCGTCGAGGGAGGAGGAGGTGTAGCCGTTGGAGGCGAGGCGTGCTTCGTTGACTTCGTCCTCGGTGAGGACCATCAGCTGGGCGAGTTCCTTGACGGTGGGGGTGCGGCCGAGTCGGCCGCGGAGCTCCTCGGTGGCCTTGGCGAGCGCCACGCGTGCCTCCTGTAGACGGCGTGGGACGTGGACGGCCCACGTGGTGTCGCGGAAGAAGCGCTTGATCTCGCCGACGATGTAGGGAACAGCGAAGGAGGTGAACTCGACTTCGCGGGTGAGCTCGAACCGGTCGATGGCCTTGATCAGGCCGATCGTGCCGACCTGGACGATGTCCTCCATCTCGTCCTGGCCGCGGCTGCGGAATCGCGCGGCTGCGAAGCGGACCAGGGTGAGATTCATTTCGATGAGGGTGTTGCGTGCGTACTGGTACTCCGGCGTGCCCTCTTCCAGAACGGCGAGCCGGTCGAAGAACAGTCTCGACAACGTGCGGGCGTCCTTGGGAGCGACCCGTGACGGGTCTGCGATCTCCGGCAGCATCACCGTCTGCTCGGTGGTCACCTCGGTCACGGTCATGTCGGGCCCCTCCCACATGGTCCAGCCCCCGTGCAGCCGACTGCTGGAGCCGACAACACAGCGCCTACCCGCGGCCGGGGGACGTACACCGGGCCATGCCGGCGAATTGGTCTGCGTTGTGTGCAGCCTTCCCGCGAGCTACCGACGAAATGGCGTGACCCGCGACCCTGCGTGGCTCCAACTCGCCTGCAGCATCATCTGCTTGGGACGGCTTCGAACCTCATTCCGAAACCGTCAGTGGGCGGGCTCTTCGGTGACGTGGGAGTCGGTGAGTGTGAGTGCGCCGCCGGCCGCGATCAGGCCGACGACGACCGCCAGCACGGCGTAGGTGATCCGCTCGCCGTGGAAGAACGATGCCACCAGAGCGTCGCTCCAGGCGCCTGCGGGCAGCCGGGTGGTGACCAGTGCGGCGATGAGGGTGCCGACCACGGCGGTGCCGATGCTGCTTCCGACCTCCTGGGCGGTGTCGTTGAGCGCCGTGCCGATCGACGTGCGGTTGCCCGGCATCGCGTCGACGAGCGCGATGGCGCAGATCGTCATGACGGTGCGCAGTCCGACGGTCATCACGACCATGCAGACCGCGATGGCGCCGTAGCCGCGGTCGACGCCCCAGGCGAGGCCGGCCAGTGAGCCGGCCAGGCAGGCCGCGCCGACCAGGCAGGCGATGCGGTGGCCGAACCTTCCCGCGAGCCACTCGGACAGGGGGGTCGCGACGATCATGGTCACGATGATCGGCAGGTTCGCCAGGCCGGCCCGTACGGGGCTCCACCCGTAGGCGTACTGGAAGTGGAGGATCAGCCCGAACATCACGGCGGCCATCGCGATGGCCGTGCCGATCTGCGCGATGGCGGCGCCGCGGACGGTGCCGTCGGAGAAGAGGCGGAGGTCCAGCATCGGCGATGCGCTGCGGCGCTCGTGCCACACGAACGCGATCCCCGCGGTGATGGCACCGAGGACCGACGCGAGTGTGGTCGTGGAGAGCCAGCCGTGCTCGACGCCGCTGGTCAGCGAGTAGCAGGCGAGGCCGATGGCGGTGACGCTCAGACCGGCGCCCGGCAGATCGAGCTTGTCGTGGGTCAGGTCCTGCGGCCGGTCGGCCGGGACGCCGAGGCGGACGCCGATGGCCGCGATCAACGCGATCGGGGCGTTGACGACCAGGAGCCACTGCCACTGGAAGTGGGCCAGGGCGGTGCCGCCCAGCAGCGGGCCGAGGACGAAGCCGGACATGCCGACGACGATCATCAGGGTCATCGCGCGCATCCGGAGCGCCTTGTCGTCGAACAGCCGGAAGACCAGCGAGTTGGTGATGGGGGCCATCGCCGCCGCGGCGATGCCGAGGCCGGCCCGCAAGGTGATGAGCTGCCCCGCGGTGGTGACCGCGACGACGGCCAGGCTCAGCAGGCCGAACACCGCCAGGCCGGCCAGCAGCACACGTCGGCGCCCGAGCCGGTCGGCCATCGATCCCGCTGTCAGCAGCAGGCCGCCGAACGTCAGCGAGTACCCGCCGGTGACCCACTGCAGCGCGGTCGTGCTGCTGTCGAGGTCCCGTCCGATCGTGGGCAGCGCGATCGAGAGCAGTGTGTTGTCGACCATCTCGACGAAGAAGGCCAGGCAGAGCGCGGCCAGGGGAATCCACGCCGCGCGCAGGGACGGATAGGTGCGCGATGCGGCGGGCGCTATGGCGGTCGTGGTCATGGCGGGCCTCCTCTCGGAACGCCGTCGGCTATAGAACGACGTTCGACAATGGAACAGTGTTCGACAATAGAACAAGGTTCGATAGTTGCGCAAGCTGTGATTGGATGGGCGCCATGACAGGCCCGCGACCACGACCCGCCGATCGCCCTTCCCGAGGACGTCAACGGGCCTCGCACTCCATCGAGGCCGTTCTCACAGCGGCCGTGGCCCTGCTCGACGAGGCGGGCGAGCCGGCGCTGACCCTCCGCGCCCTCGCGGCCCGGCTCGGCACCGGCGTCGGCAGCATCTACTGGTACGTCTCGGGCAAGGACGACCTGCTCGACCGCGCCATCGACCACGTGCTCGGCGGGGTGCTGACCGCCGTCGAAGGGCAGACCGGCAGCGACGACCCGATCGATGACCTGCGCGTGATGGCTGTCACTCTGTTCGACGCGATCGTGGACCGGCCGTGGCTGGGTGCGCACTTCATGCGCCGCACCGACGTCCAGGGCAACTCGTTGCGGCTTTTCGAGAAGCTGGGACAGCAGACTCTTCGACTCGACCTCACGCCGCTGCAGCGGTTCCACGCCGTGTCGGCGATCGTGGGCGTCGTGGTCGGCAACGCAGCCGACATGGGGCAGGAGCCGCCCCAGGAGGTGCTCGACGGCTTCGTGGACCGCGACGAGTTCCTCGGTCGCTACACCGAGACGTGGCGTGCGCTCGACGCCGAGGAGTTCCCGTTCGTGCACGACATCGTCGACGAGTTCGACGCGCACGACGACAAGGAGCAGTTCCTCGCCGGGCTGGACCTGACGCTGGCGGGCCTCCGCCTCCAGGCCGGAGCCTGACGCCCGAGGCAACCGTTCCTGTCCTGCCCCAAGCGGACCCCCGGCGAACTCCGGTGCTGATCCCGTGGTGCCCCAGCCGGGCGCGAAGTCATCGAGGATCGGCAACGGACTCCCTGCCATCCGCCTACTGGCCGAGGCCGTCGCCGGGGTCTGCGCCTGTCGCTTCGATTGCCGCGGTTCCGTCCTCTGCGACCGGGCAGGGTGTGGTCGCCGGACCCCGCGTGCCGACGACGCCGAAGCGGCGTCAGCCCCTCGTCGTGGCGGACGGCGCCGGCGTCAGCAGACCTCGCGCCCGGACGGCGGGGAGAGACAGCGTGCGATAGCCCACGCTCTCGAACAGGACCGTGATCCTGTTCCCCTCTTCGCTCATCACCTCGCCCTCACCCCAGGTGCTGTGCCTCACCCGCGTCCCGGGCGGGAAGACGCCGTCGGCCGCCACAGGTTCCAGCGGGTCGGGACCCGTACCGGAGAGGATGTCTCCGGTCCGGAGGGGGGTCTGCTTCAACTCCTGCGCACGGGTGCACATGTCGCAGCCCGCGCAGTCGCCTTCCGGCAGACTCTCACCGAAGTACCCGAGCATGTGGCGCCGGCGACAGCCGTTCGTCTCCGCGTACGCCCGCATCATCTCCACCCGGGAACGTTCGAGGTCGACACGGGCGGAGGCGATCCGCATCGCCTCGCGGACGCAGGTGTCCCGCCGTGCCCCGGGCACGGCCCGAACACCGCTGCGCCCGGCTGTCATCAGGGCACCGGCCTCCTCCAGCAGGTGCAGCATCGACGTCAGTGGCGTCTGGGACAGCCCGGTGCGCTCGCGCAGACCGGTCGCCGTGACCGGCCTCCGGGCCTCGCGCACCGCGTCGAACAGGCCGCCCAGCACCTCCGGGTCGGGCGGAGCGCCCGTTCGGAACCGCTGCACGCCGAGGTCCTCGGGCCGGTACGCGAGGATCGCCGTCGACGGTCGCCCGTCGCGGCCCGCCCGGCCGATCTCCTGGTAGTAGGTGTCGAGGGAACCCGGCACCGAGGCGTGCAGCACGAAGCGGATGTCCGGCTTGTCGATGCCCATCCCGAACGCGGAGGTGGCGACGACCACGTCGAGTCCGCCGTCCCGGAAGCGGTCGTGCGTCCGGGAGCGCTCCGCCGCCGACAGCCCCGCGTGGTAGGCGGCGCTGTCGAATCCGAGCGCCGACAGCTCCCGCGCGTACTGTTCGGCCTCCCGCCGCGTTCCCGCGTAGACGATGCCCGGTTTGGCCTCGGCCGCCGCCCGTTCCACCACCCACCGGCGCTTGGCCGCGTTCTCCCGGTGCCGTACGACCTCCAGCGTGATGTTGCGGCGGTCGAACCCCGCGACCACCTCGTGCACCTCGCGCATACCGAGCCGCTCCACGATGTCCGCCCGCACGGGGGCCGCCGCGCTGGCAGTGAGGGCCAGGAGCGCAGGACGGCCGATGCGTTCACGCACATGGCGCAGGGAGAGGTAGTCGGGCCGGAAGTCATATCCCCACGAAGACACGCAGTGTGCCTCGTCGACCACCATCAGCGCGGGAGCGGCCGCGGCGATCTGCTCCACCACCTCGTCCTTGGCGAGCTGCTCGGGCGAGACGAACAGGAAGTCCAGTCGGCCCTCGCGTACGCGCTCCCACACGGCTTCGTTGTCCCGTGCACGCTGCGCGGAGTTGACGGCCGAGGCGCCGGACCCCTCGATACGCGCGAGATGGGCGACCTGGTCCCGCTGGAGCGCTATCAGGGGCGAGACCACGACGGTCGGCCCGTCCAGCAGTACGCCCGGCACCTGGTACACGGCGGACTTCCCCGCACCCGTCGGCATCACCACGATGGTGTCGCGCCCCTCCATCACCGCTGTCATGGCCGCGAGTTGGGACGGACGCAGGCGCTCCCAGCCGAACACCTCACGGGCACAGCGCCGCAGGCGTCTTTTGAGTGACCTGGTCCTGAAGTATCCGACCTTGACGCGCATGGCACTCCTGACGCCGTTCTCCACCGGGGTTCGGCGCCCGGGTACCCCCGACGGGACGAAAAAGCGGGCCGCTCGCGGAGAGTTGTCGTTCCGTGTCCTCGGCCCGCGACGGTACGGCGCTCTGCGGCGGCGCGGCCGGCTTCCGCGGGGCGGGGTTTGCGGCGCCCACCGGTCCGCCTCGTCTGCCTGACCAGCTCGCTCAGCCCGGTCCGTCAGCACCGACGGGCCGGCCACGCGAGCGGCCGCGGCACGTCGAGCAGCGCACGAACTCCCACTCCGCATCCGGCAGTCCTGGAGACGCCGGCCTCCGGCCTGCCCGGCTCGCGGGACAGTTCGGCGGGGAACTGCCTTGGATGACACGGGACTTGGCAACTGCCGGGACACGGATGTGCCGTTCGGGACGGAGTGGATCGGCGCGTACCAGCTGCTCCCGTCGCAGGATCCCGCACAGTGCGACGCGGACCAGTCTGCCCCGAACCCCTCACCCGCCAGGTCGACGGCCTGGGACATCTGCCATCCGGTGACACGGTCACGGCCGGGTGGTCGACCGCAACCATGGCCAGTTGTACGGCGTGTGATCCGGTGGGACGGCTTTCGTCTGTTCCCGACCGGAAGGCGAGGGGGTCCGATGACGCAGGAGCAGACCGGGGACACGACGTCGCGGACGAGACCGGGCACGAGGCGGCCCAGGACAATGCACGGCCATGCACTGCGCTGGGTGTTCCGCCTGGTCATGGCTGCCCTGATCCTGCTGCTCGCCATGCGCACCTACGAGGAGACGGGCGTCGCGCACGCACAGTCGAACGGAACGCTGCACACGGCCGGGGCCACCATTACGAAGCTGACGTCCCACACGACGAGTGGGAGAGACGGCGGAGGCCAGGACGGCGGCAGCGGCGACTGGACCGTCACCACCAAGTACACGATCGAACTGCGCATCGGCGACGAGACGAAGACGGTGAACGGCGTCCCGGACGATTCTGCGAACGGCCTCCAGGAGGGGCAGCGGGTCCGGGCGGGCCTGTGGCACGGGCGGGTCGTGGAGATCGACGGGCGTGACGTGTGGCTCGGCTGGTACCCCGAGGGATGGGACATGGCACTGTTCATGCTCTACCCGCTGATCACGGGTTATCTGATCGCCCTCGCCCTGGCCGCCGCGGCATACTTGGCCGGCCGCGACGGCGGGGTGCGGCTGGAGCGTCAGGAGCGGGCCCCATCCTGGGCGTTCGGGTTCCTCGTCGGGATGGCGGCGAGCTTCGTGCTCATGGGGTGCGCGGCTTTCGGGAACACCATCGCGTACTGGCCGCTTGCTCCCGTCGGAGCCGGAACCGCCACCGCGCTGGTGGGGCTGAGGCGAGCGCTCCGGCGAGCCCGGGCCGCACGCGTCGAGGACTCACCCAGCGGGAGCGCCCCGGCCCAGGCCTGATGGCCGGAGCTCGGCCGCCCAGGCGATCATTCTGGGCCGATCATGCAAAATCGGTCGGGAAGGAGACCTCCGTGCTCGGCGCCGGCGGCCCTCCATGTGCGATCGGCCGGGTCGGTCTGGGGCAGCCGGGCGGATCCACCGTGAACGGCCCCCCGACGCAGCCCCCGCCCTCGGCGGCTCCCTGCCCGCGTGGAGCCCGAGCACCCTGTACCTGCCCATTCACCGACAGGGCCCCGACGATGCGCACTTTCCCGGAGAGCCCGCACGGCACGGGGCTTGACGGGTGAGGTCCGATGCCGTGTCATCGTGAAAGGGACAACGACGGCGGGTGACACGATGGTGACAGAGGGGCACGACGGGCCTGGTGGCGAGCCCACACGCGACACTGCCGGCCCACAGCCCAGCGCTCCGAAACCTCCGCGCGAGCACGGCAATTGGGCTGCGGACAACGTACCTGTGATCATCCTGGCTCTCATCGTCCTGGTGCTGATGCTCGCGGGCGCGGTGTCCAACGACAACGTCACCTGCCCCGGCGGAGCCACGAGCTGCGGCGCTCCCTGAAACCACGCCACCGCATCTCAACATCGGGCGCCTGATGATCAGGTCGAGGGCGGACGCCGGTGGAAGCACGCTGAACGGAAAGGGGAGCGGCCCGCAGGTGAGGGTTGGGCCGTATCCACCTTCATGGCGTCTCCGGCCTGAGCGAGCAGCGAGGCGAGGCGGTCGTCCGGGTGAGGCGGCAGCCGGCCTCACGCCAGGGACGGGCGCCCCCTCCTACAGCGCATTGTCCCCAGGTCCTCGCGAAGACCGGCGGCACATGGGCAGGGGCTCGAAGCAGGGTCTGGGCCCCCAACTGGCACGCGCTGACAGACGATCTTCTCCGCAGGCCCCCGCCCACGAGCCGCGGCATCCTGAAGCCCCGCGCACACCAGCCCCGTGACCAGCGGCTACACGATGCACACCGCGTAGTTGTCGCATGCGGGGGCTAACCCCACCGCGCTCAGTGGCCTCAGCGTCAGCACCGACAGGGGTGCCAGCGGGATTCTGTGAGCAACCAGGTCCCCCAATGATTGGACCGGCACAACAGCACCCTCAGTCGCCGAAGGATCACTCATGTCCCGCACTCCCCGCAGGCGCCGGTCCAGGTACCGTGCTCTGTCGTCTCTCGCCTTGCTGACCTTGGCTGCCGGCGCCGTCACGGCCTGCAGCGACAACGACTCCGCCTCCAACCACTCGGCCTCGTCGTCCGCCACCTCGTCCGCCTCTCCGGGGGCCGGCAAGGTGGCCGAAGCGAAGCTGCACATGGTCGATAACGGCGGTCACCGTCTGGCCTTCTACGTCACGCAGGGAAGTGGCTCCACCATCGTCCTGGACTCGGGCGGCGGCGAGTACTCCTCGCAGTGGAAGGACATAGCCCCCAAGCTCCATACCGCCACCGGTGCCACCGTCATCACCTACGACCGGGCCGGCCTCGGCAAGAGCGACGTGGTGCCCGGCCCGTGGAAGGCCGAGAGTGCTGTCAGCGACCTCGAGGCCGGGCTCAAGCAGCTGGGTGTCACCAAGGACGTGACCCTGGTGTCCCACTCCCAGGCCGGCGAGATCGCGAACTACCTTGCCAAGGACAACCCGGGGATGCTCTCCGGTGCGGTCCTGGTCGACGCCAACCTTCCCCAGTTCTTCACGGACCAGGAAATCCCCCGTCTTGTGGCCGCGACCCAGCCGGAGGTCGACGCGGCGAAGAAGGACCCCGAGAAGCCGGAGAACCGCCAGCTCATCTCCACCGCGGAGGGCTTCGCCGCGGCGCACAAGGCATTCCACGAGGTGACGTGGCCGAACTCTGTGCCGGCAACGGTCCTGGTCTCGGAGAAGACCCCGTTCGAAGGGTCTCCCGAGGACGCCCAGCGCTGGCGCGACGCTGCCGCTTCGTTCGCCCAGGAGGCCCCCAACCGAACGCTTGTCACCGCCAAGGGCACCTCCCACGAGGTGCCTACGGAACGTCCCGACGTCGTGCTCAAGGCGGTCGAAGACATGTTTGCCGCCCAGCACTGACCCCAGGACGCGATCTCCCCACCGACCGCAAGCGTCCCCGCTGCGTTCGGTGAGCGGTGTGCAGCGCGTAACTGCTGGTCACGAGGCTGGTGCTGTGTTGGATCCCTGCGTCCGCTCCCTGCTTGATGAGACTGGTGCAGCGGCTTCTTCCCGCGTCGGGGATCTGGTCGTGCAGCAGCACCGCAGACGGTCTCGAAGTCGTGCGGTCGGAAGCGTCGGTCGCACCGCAATTCTTCAGGCCCAGCGTGGACGACCACATGTTCACCACTCTCGGGATGGGACGTTCCGGCCGCGGCTGTTCACCGTGAGAGGGAGGGCGGGACGGGCGGCGCGGACGCCCCGGGGACCGGGGTGCGGTGTCCGCCGTGACAAGCTGTGCTTCCCACTGCCCGGTACCAGGAGGTCACCATGGCTGCAGAGTCTCCATTGCCCGAAGAGCCGGTAGACGGCGAGAGCCTTTCCCTCTCGCCCGACGATGATGCCCAGGACGACTTGAAGCGCAAGTTCCGGGAGGCCCTGGCGCGCAAGCGTGGTACGCAGGCGGACGCCGCCCTCACCGCGAGCACCAACACGTCGAAGATCCACGGCGCGCACGGCCCGGCCGCGAGTCAGCGGTCGTTCCGTCGAAAGAGCGGTGGCTGAGTCGTAACGGCCTCAAGAAGGGACTCGGCAGCGTCAGGCGATTTCTGGCGCTGACCAGTCGAGCCGCGACCAACCACGACATCACCGTTGCCCACCGGTCGGCGGCGAGCAGTTGCTGGAAGGTGGGCGCTGTGTCGTCGGCGGCCGCGACGTCGACGGCGACCAGGCCCGGCCGGCTTGCGTGAGTCTCGTTGATCGGGTCCATGTAAGGCATTACGCCCGGGCGTTCCGGGAGGGTCCGAGGAGAACGGCATCGAGCTCGCGGGGCGCCGAAGCCGGACCTTCGGCCTCGCACTCATCGGCCTCCCATGCATGCTTCGGTCCGAAGCATGCATGACCCGAAACTGGCGGGGGAAGGCAGAACACCTCCCCATGGGACTGCCCGGCATGCCTACGCCATGCCGGAGAAGGCGGCCTGGGATGCGGGATACGGGGCCTGGTCGCAGGCGGGCGCGGTAACCGACCCCGGGGCGCTCTGGCAGCACTCCGGGCGGCCGGTGAGGCAAATGACCTTGCGCCTGCGTGATCCAGCGCGAGAGCCAGCTCCCTCGGCCGGCGGCGGATCGCGCGATGCCGCGGCGAAGAAGGCCGCCCAGCCGCGGAACGCGTTCTGGCTGTCGGTCGGCGTGCCGTCCAGGTCGAGCAGGGCGAAGGCGGCGGGGCGGTGCGTGGCGGCCATCTGGGCGGCCTGGCCGGCCGGCAGGTCCTGGGCGAAGAGCTGCCGGAAGTGGGCGGTGTCGATGTAGGCGTCGGCGTCTGCGGTGGCGGCGCCGGGGAAGGGACGGGCGGTGATGTGCTGCAGCAGGTCGGTGGTCCCGCCGCCGAGGGTGGTGGCCTGGGCGACGGTTTCGCCCTGGTCGGGGGCATAGGCGGCGATGTAGACCAGGGTCTTGACCGCGGGGTTACCGGTGGCGGCGCAGGTGATGACGGCGCCGCCGTAGGAGTGGCCGACGAGGACGACGGGCCCGGGATGGTGGCCAGAAACGACTTGAGGTATGCGGTGTCGCCGGTCAGGGAGTGCAGCGGGTTTGCCGGGGCGTGGACGGTGTAGCCGCGTTTTTGCAGGGTGTGGAGTGGATGACGTCGTTCCAGCCGGAGGCGTCGGCGAATGCGCCGTGCTCCAGCACGATGGTGGGCCTGGGTCCGGCGGTTTTGGTGTCGTCGGTGTTCGAGGCTGCGGCGGGGGTGAGGGTCAGGCCGAGGGCGAGCAGTGCGGTCGGTGCGGCGACGGGGCCGGCCTTGCGTGGGACGCGTCGGATGGTGGGGGACAGGTGCGGCATTGAGTTCTCCGGCTGAGGCGGGGTCTCGGGTGGGTTGGGGCCAGGGACTGTGTCGAGTTGAGATCATGGGTTTGGCTGTCCGGTCCCGGTGATGCGTAGGCAGTCCCGCACTTCTGTAGGCAAGTGCGGGATGATCGCAGTCATGTCTTGAGGGGGACTGATGAGCGCCTACATAGCCGCAGCTGTCTTTTTCGGCCTGCTGGGCTTGATTCCGGTCAGGAAGGCGAGAGGGGTTCGTCGCCTCATAGCCCATGGAGAGCGCGCACCTGGTGTGTGTGACTACGTCACCTGGGACGACGGCAACGCGAGCGCCTGGTGTTCGTTCGTCACTCCAGACGGCAAGAGCAGACGGGTTGCGGTTCAGGGGTATGGATCTCCACGCTTTGAGGCCGGCGACGTGGTGGAGATCGCCTACTGGAAGGGCAGGCCACGTACCGCGGTGGTGGTGCAAGACGAGGAGAACCACCGGCGCACCCACCTCGTCGCTGTGATCGTCTGCTCCGTACTGGCCGGCGTTTTCGCGCTGGCCGCGATCCTGGCCGCAGCGCTCTAGGAGCTTCGGCAGCGCGACAAGATGCCCACAGTTCTCCGAGACGATTTGCGCTCTCGTGTCTCACATAGAGCTTGTAACACGATCATGCGACCCAGTCCCAGTAGTCGTGTCGTGGTGGAGCGTAAAAGCGTGGCCCTGGATCGTGGGCGATGACCTGTGTGGGGAAGAGGGACTGGATGAGCGTGGTGTGGGCGGCGACGTCGCCGGAATCGGGACTGTTCCATCCGGTTGAGAGACATTCAGAGATGAAGGATCTGTCAGACCGCTTCAACGACCTGCGTTCCCGTGGTCAGGGGTACGTCGAGGTCCGGTCGCCGAACAGGGAGTTCCCGGTGCTGATCCTGGCCTTCCGAGATGATCACGCGGTCGTCCATCTGATGAGTGACACCGAGCGGATGTCCCTGCTCGTAGGAGACGGCACCGTGCCCTCGGGTGCCGAGGTCGAAGTCCCGATCATGGACGACCTCGCCGCGTTCACGGGCGACTTTGTCCTGGATATCGATCGGGCGTGGGACCTGGTGCACGACTTCACCCAGACGCGGGCGGCCGGCTCTCTGGGTGAGTGGTGTGAGTTGTAGCTAGTGCCGCATCAGGCAACGTTCGCCCTGTTGATGAACCACGCGAACACAGCCGCGCCGACGGGTACGGCGACAACGTAGCCGATGAGGATACCGACGTCTGAGTCAGCCGACTCGGGAAGGGCCCAGTTCGCTGCTGCAGCCACGAGCAGTGTCACCGTTGCCAGCGCAAGGACAGCGGCAACAACGGCGAGCCGTCGGGGCGGTCCCGCACGGTGCAACTCAACCGCAGGCCAGAGCGCAAGCATGCTCGTAGTCAACATACCGAGAGTGGGATCGGGCAGCCACCCAAAAAACAGCCACGCCAACAGGGTGGCGATCCCGAACAAAGCGAGGCCGACGAGTTCCAGCAAGACGGTCTCCACCACCAGGTCCCACGGACGTTGCCGGATCGAGCCGTTCCCGCTGTCCTTCTCATCGGCCACGTCTGCACAGTACCCACCGAGAGGGTGAATGTTGCCTGATGCGGCACTAGAAGCTCGTGCCAGGATCATGATCGGTGCTTCTTCAGCCGCCTCCAGCAGATGAGGCCGCAGGCCAATGAGACGAAGGCTTCGTGGAGTTCGGTTCGGCGTTCCCAGCGGACGGCGAGTCGTTTGAAGTGGTGGAGCAGGGCGAAGGTCTGCTCGACGACGTAACGGAGCTTGCCCATGCCCTTGATGTTCGGGGCGCCCTTGCGGGAGATGACCGGCAGGATCCGCCGCTTGCGGAGCTCTTCGCGGTTCGGATCGGAGTCGTAGCCCTTGTCTCCGAGCAGGGCTTCGGGACGCCTGCGAGGACGGCTGGGGCGGCCGGCGACGGGTGAGATGCCGTCGACCAGGGCGAGGGTCTGGGTGACGTCGTTGACGTTCGCCGCGGTCGTGATGACCTTGAGCGGGGTGCCGCGTCCGTCGCAAGGTCCGCGCCTGGCTCGCCGATCACCCCGACCGGATCGAACTGCACTTCCTGCCGTCGTACTCACCCGAGCTGAACCCCGACGAGTTGGTCAACGCCGACCTCAAACGCAGTCTGCCGATGCGCAGTCGGGGCTGCGACCAGGCCCGACTCGCTGCCGAAACCCGCAGGTTCTTCTACCGCCGCCAACGCCAGCCGCACATCATCCGAGGCTACTTCGGCGGACCTCATGTCCGCTACATCCTCGAATAGAACTGATTGGGTTTCGGATCCGGATGTAGCGCGCCGGTTCGCCCGCGCCGGGGTCAGAGGAGGAGGAGAACGGCGAGAGCGAGCCCCACATCCAGGGTGGCGAGCAGGAGTATCACGGGAGTGATGGCGACGAGAACGAGCCGGTGGAAACGGATGGCCTCGCTCAGCAGGTCCGCCACCTCTGCAACGGCCGGGAACACGGGGTCGTACACGATAGGGAACGTGCTGCCGGGCGAGACAGATGTCCGCGACTCGTGGAAGGAGTCCGCCTCGTACTTCGTGCCGTCCGCGAGAGCGTAGGAGAAGCGCACCGAGACGTTGTCCTGGCTCCATGACAGCGATGTGCACTGCCCTGTCGTCTCCACACCTGACGCCTTCAGCCGCAGGCATGCACGATGGCGGCGGAAGGCGTGGGTGGCGGCGGCGCCGAGGCCGACGCATGCGACGGTCAGGAACAGCATGCACACCAGTGCACCCGCCATGCCGATCCCCCATCGATTGCGGCGACGTCGAGTAGTCACATCATGGAGCAACTGCTGTGTGCTGTCGACGTTTTGTGTGGCACCTGAGTCGCCGGTACGGCCCGCGCACCAGCTTCTCGGCGAGGCTGGCGAGCCGTGCGAAGGCGAATGCCGGGGGCAGCCAGACGCTCTTCGCCGACCAGGTCGGTATCTGCTCCGACCAGGTCACCGACCGCACCGGGGGCGAGCAGAGGCGCGCCCCCGACGAACTGTTCAACGACGGTCTCAAGCGCAGCCTGCCGATGCGCAGCCGGGCCCGCGACCAAGCCCGACTCGGCGCCGAGACCCGCAGCATCCTCGAATGAAACCGATTGAGTTTCGGATCGATAGGGGTTGGGCTCGCTCTTTCACGAGGCGGGCTTTTTGACTGGTGGTCAAGAAGACGCGAAGTTCCTCTGACCAGCGAGAATTAGGATTGCTGAGGTACTTGTTCCCGCCGCCGTCGGCGGCTCGGTAGCATGCAACGCATGGGCATCAAATTTGAGAACGTCGGCATCGCCGTTCGCGACCTCGAAGAAACGATCTCCTTTTTCACCGACCTCGGCCTCACGGTCGTCGGCCGTGACACGGTCAGTGGTGAGTGGACCGACACTGCCGTCGGTCTTGACGGCAATCACGCCAAAATTGCGATGCTCCAGACTCCGGACGGTCATGGTCGCCTTGAGCTCTTCGAGTACATCCACCCCGAAGCGATCGAGTCGAAGCCCACTCGTCCCAACGAGATTGGCATGCATCGCGTCGCTTTCTCGGTCGACGACATCGATAAAGCCCTTGAGGTAGCCGCAAAGCACGGATGCCACCCGCTTCGCGGTGTGGCGACGTATGAGGACGTCTACAAGCTCACGTACGTCCGCGGTCCCAGCGGCATTCTTGTGATGCTCGCCGAGGAGCTGAAGAAGAACTGACGGCAGATCGGGGGCCCAGCTGGATAGTTCCGTTACCCGAGCGATGAGCCGTTTGTGCCGCTGATGGATAGAGCATTCCAAGTAGGCGTGGATACGCCACAAGAAGCGGTCGACTCATTCTGGTGCGCCGGCGGTAACCGGGGCTGCCATGCCGGGCCCGAGGTCCGAGGTCCGATAATGGATCCAGCCTGCCCATGCGGACAGCAGCCTTCACGGGCAGGCTGGACAGACGAGGTCATTCCACTCGCAGGTGGCCCCGAGAAGATCATCGCCGTGGACCTCGTCCCCCCGAGGCCGGAGGCCGTCAAGCGTCTTGGCGCCTCCGTGACGGCCATGGCCGTTCCCGTGGAATCACCGGACGGCTGGGCCGAAGAGCAGCGCGGGTGCCTGGAGCGCGTCCTTCAGCTGACGTCGAAGTCCTGGCTGCCTCCACGCCGAGTTCGACATCCGTGAGCACGTGGTGCTCAGGACCGGTTTGTCGGCCTCAGTCCGCCGTGAGCAGATCCGCGGCTCGTTCCCCGATCACGATGGACGGGGCGTTGGTGTGGCCCCGGATGATCGTCGGCATGATCGAGGCATCCGCCACCCGCAGGCCCCGCACTCCCCGTACCCGCAGACGCGGGTCCACGACGGAGGCGTCGTCGCGGCCCATCCGGGCCGTGCCGACGGGGTGGTAGAGCGTGTGGGAGTGGTCGGCCAGGGCGAGCGCGTCGCGCCGGTCCCGTGGCATGTCCTCGGCCCCGGGCGGCATGAGGAAGCGACCCTTGGACAGCCCGCGGTCGGCGAGCCGGCCGATGATCTCCTCGCAGACGTCGAGTCCGGCCAACAGGGCCGCGCGGTCGGCGCCGTCCGGGTCCGTCAGATAGCGCGGGTCGATGACCGGCTTGGCGAAGGGGTCCGCCGAGGCCAGGGTGACCGAACCGGTGCTCTCGGGGCGCAGCAGGATCGCCCCCACGGTCAGCCCGTGCTCCGGCGCCTTGACGAGACCCTCGCCGAGGAAGGGCACCGGAGCGAAGATGATCTCGATGTCGGGCAGCTCGAGGTCGGGCCGGCTGCGGACGAATCCGTACGCCTCGCCGATGTTCGAGGTGAGCATCCCCCGGCGGCGGGTGAGGTATTTCAGCAGCTCGGAAGGCCGCTCGGCGGCGAACAGGGTCCGGTCGGCGGCGTCGACGGCGAGGCCGCTGATGAGATGGTCGGTGAGGTTGGCGCCGACCTGCGGGGCGTCCACCAGCACCTCGATGCCCCGCTCGCGCAGGTGTCCGGCGTCGCCGATGCCGGACAGCATGAGCAGCTGGGGCGTGTTGACCGCGCCCGCGCTCAGGACGACCTCGCGGCGGGCCAGCACCGTGCGCGTGACGCCCCCGGTGACGTACTCGACGCCGATCGCGCGGCGGTCCTCGAAGAGCACGCGGGTGGCCTGCGCGTCCGTGACGACCCGCAGGTTCGGGCGGCGGCGGGCCGGCTTGAGATAGCCGTCCGCGGTGCTGCACCGCGCGCCGCGCCGCTGGCTCACCATGGTCTGCGAGAACCCGTCGGGCGTCGCGGTGTTGGCGGGTTCGACGGTGTGGCCGAGTGCCCGGACGGCGTCGAGGAAGGCAGCCGTGTGCGGGTTCGGGTCGCGCTGCGGCTCGACACTCATGGGGCCGGTACGGCCGTGGTCGGGGTCGGTGGCGCCGAGGACCCGTTCCGTGCGGCGGAAGTACGGCAGCAGGCCCTTCCACGACCAGTCGGCGCCGCAGAGGTCGCCCCACTCGTCGTAGTCGGCTGCGAATCCGCGTACCCACATCATGGCGTTCATCGAGGAGGAGCCGCCGAGCATCCGGCCCCTGGGCCAGTAGACGGGGCGCCCGGAGAGCTCGGGCTGCGGGGCGGTCGAGTAGTCCCAGTCGAGCTCGGTCCTGAACAGCTGGGAGAAGGCGGCGGGTATGTGCACGGCCGCCTTCCGGTCCCGGCCGCCGGCTTCGAGGAGGACGACCGAGGCCGGGCCGCTCCCGGTCAGCCGGCCGGCGAGGGCCGCCCCGGCCGATCCCGCTCCGACGACGACGTAGTCGGCGCTTTCCGGGGCGCTCACCGGGTCACCCCGGTCGTGCTCCGGTCCGTGCGGCCGGGCGGCGTGCTGTTCCGGTCCGTACGGTCGAGCGTTCCCGCCGTCGGCCGGGCGGCGAGGCCGGGGGAGGCGACGCCGGGAGAGGCGACCCACCTCGCCCTCCTGCGGGGCCCGAACGGTGGCGCGGAGTGTGGTGCGGTGTCCGTCATGACGTCCTCCTCGTCGAGGTTCGCTCCAGAGCTTCCGGCCGGGCCGGTGCCACGGGGTAGCCCCTGGAGGTGATGAGTTCACGGAATCGGCCGGCGAACGGGCCCCGACGGCCGCCG
The DNA here is from genome assembly GCF_036063235.1 of Streptomyces sp. NBC_00386. NCBI lineage: Bacteria > Bacillati > Actinomycetota > Actinomycetes > Kitasatosporales > Streptomycetaceae > Streptomyces > Streptomyces sp. NBC_00386. The sequence goes on along the minus strand of NZ_CP107950.1, from coordinate 451,560 downwards.
AACGGCCGGCCGCCGTCAGGGAAGCGAGGTGTTGCGGGGCCCCTCAGGGTGCCGTGGGCGCGTCCCGCAGTTCGCGCTTGAGGATCTTGCCCGTGGCGTTGGTGGGCAGCCCGTCGCGGAACTCGACCAGGCGCGGGTACTTGTAGCCGGCCATCCGCTCCCTGCACCACGCGATCAGCTCCTCCCCGGTGAGTTCGGCCCCCGGGGCGAGGACCACGCAGGCCTTGACCTCCTCGCCATGGGTGGCGTGCGGCACGCCGAGGACGGCCACCGTGCTCACGGCAGGGTGGGTGAGCAGGACCTCCTCGATCTCCCGCGGATAGACGTTGAAGCCCCCGCGGATGATCAGGTCCTTGGTGCGGTCGACGACGTAGAGCCATCCGTCGGCGTCCCGGCGGGCCAGGTCCCCGGTGCGGAACCAGCCGTCGCGCAGCACCTCGGAGGTCGCCTCGGGCCGGTTGTAGTAGCCCTTCATGACGTTGTGCCCGCGCACGACGATCTCGCCGATGGCGTCCGGACCCTTCACCGGCGTGCCGTCCTCGGCGATCAGGTCCACTTCCACGCCCCAGACCGGACGGCCGACGGAGCCCGGGCGCGCCGGCTCGCCGCGCGGTGTGAACGTCACCGCGGGGCTGGTCTCCGACAGGCCGTAGCCCTCCAGGACGGTGACCCCGAAGCGCTCCTCGAACCGGCGGTGCGTCTCGACCGGCAGCGCCGAGCCCCCGGAGCCTGCGATCCGCAGGTTGCCGGCGATCTCCGCCCGTTCCGCCTCGGGCACGTCCTCGGCGAGCAGCGCCGCGTACATGGTGGGGACGCCCGCGAAGAAGGTGACGGCGTGATGCCGCATCAGGGCGAGGGCCGAGCCGGCGTGGAAGCGCGGCAGCAGGACCAGCGTCGCGCGGGCGGCGAGGCCGGCGTTCATCTGCACGACCTGGCCGAAGGAGTGGAACAGCGGCAGGGCGATCAGATGGACGTCGTGCCCGACCTCGCCGAACATCTTGTGGCAGGTCAGCGCGTTCAGCACCAGGTTGGCGTGGGTGAGTTCGGCGCCCTTGGGCCGGCCGGTGGTGCCGGAGGTGTAGAGGATGACCGCGGTGTCGTCCGCCTCGGTGGCGACCGTCTCGAACTCGGTGCTCCGGCCGGCCAGCGCCGACGTCAGGGTCCGCGTGCCCGGGATCGGGGAGGCCTCGGTCGGGGCCGCGGTGAGCAGGAAGAAGTGGTCGCAGCTCTCGGTCTCGTTGAACCCGTCCCATCCCTCCTGGCCCGTCCGGAGTTCGGAGGTGCCCTCGAAGCAGAAGTACGCCTTGGCGTCGGAGTCGGCCAGGTGATAGGCGATCTCACGGCCCTTCAGGAGCACGTTGAGCGGTACGACCACCGCGCCGGCCTTCAGGATGCCGTAGTAGACCACCGGGAACCACGGGAGATTCGGACAGGACAGCGCCACCTTGTCGCCGGGCTCGATGCCGCGAGAGCGCAGCAGGCCGGCCACCTGGCGGGCGGCGGTGTCCAGCTCCGCGTAGGTCATCCGCCGGTCGCCCAGGACGACCGCCGTACGGTCGGGCACGGCGTGGGCGCTGTTCTCCAGCATGACGGCGAGGTTGAGCATGGGCTGTTCTCCGTAGGGGTGTCGGCGGGGGTCGGTGCGGGCTGTCGGGCTCAGCCGCGCAGCGCGGAGGCGAAGAGGGCGGGCAGCCGCAGCGGACTGGGCGCCGTGGTGAAGCGGGTGAGGCGCTCCACGGTGGTCAGCGCGGTGCGGTTGGTGACGAAGTACGGCGGGCGGGGGGACAGCGAAGGGTCGCCCGTGACGAGCCCGCGGGGTGCGGGCGTGAACGGGGCACGCAGCACGGTCTTCTCGATGTCCTCGCCCCGGAGCATGAACGCGTTGTGCACGAAGCCGACGCCGCTGCCGATGTCCTGGCGGGTGTGGCCGGGGAAGGCGCCCCAGGGGGTGAAGCCGAGCAGGAAGCCCACCGCGGACCAGCAGTTGACGCCGAGGGTGCCGTAGCGCAGGTCGGCGACGGCGGCGTCCACCGCCGCGCGGTCCTGTCGCGCGGTCCTCGGGTGCACGATGAGGGTCGCCCCGAGGGTGCCGGGGAGACGGTCGTTGGCGAAGTCGACGGCGTTGCGGAGGAACGTCGCCGTGGTCGCGCCCGGCAGCCGTACGACGCCCAGCGCGCTGGCGAAGACCTCGTCGGTGACCAGGACGTCGTCGGGGTCGGTGACGTCGGGGACGAGGAAGCGGCACCCGTCGCCGTACCGTTCCGCCCGCGGGTGTGCGGCGAGAACGGCGTCGAGGCGCTCACGGGCCCCGGGGTAGTAGTCGGCGCGGGACGGCAGCGCGCGCAGCACCCGGCGGATCTCGTTCAGCAGCTTCTCGGTGCCGTCCCAGTCGCGCGGTACGACGAGGATCTGGCCGGCGATGCAGTTGTGGCCGGAGTTGTTCATCTTGCTGGTGACGATGTGTTCGGCCTGGAAACGGAAGTCGGCGTCGCTCCACGGGCCGGGAGCGACGACGCACGGGCTGATCCCGCCGAGTTCACTGCTGAAGGGCTTGCCGATCAGTGGCCGGTCCTCGAGTCGGCGCCGCCCGGCGTCCTCGTCCGTCCCCCAGACGATCGCGTCGTGCGTGCGGTCACTGCCGGTGACGTGGATCGCGTCGACGTCCTCGTGGTGGGCGAGGTATCCGCCCTCGGCCGCGCCGCCGTCGACGAAGCAGACCCAGCCGCGGGTGACGAACTCCGCGAAGACATGCTCGAAGTGGGGGCGCAGATAGGCGTTGACGGGGTTCATCTTGGCGACGACGACCTGGCCCTCGGCGTAGAGCTTGTGCAGGATGTCGAGCGCGGTGATGGAGGCGACGTTCCCGGCGCCGAGCACCAGGGCCACGGCCGAGGGCTCCGGCCGGCCCCGGTACGGGCCTGCCGCGCGGTCGCGCGTCTCGTCGGCGGTGACGCCCGGCCGCATCCACACCTGGGCGCTGAAGCCGTTGAGCAGCAGCCGGTCCCAGCCGGTCGCGGGGAACACGTCGACGCGGGTGCGGCCGGCCGTCTCCCGCACGGTCTTCGCCTCGAGCGGCTCGCGGCCCGCGGCGACGCGCCGCAGCACGTGCAGATACGCCGCGGCGTTCTGCGCGAGCGCCCACGGACCGCCGATCCAGTCCTCGGCGGCCCACGGGGAGTCAGGAGCGTAGCCCTTGGCGCGGGCACCGGCCGCGGCCAGTTCGGCCGCGCCGGAGTCCACCCGGCGCAGCAGCCGTTCGAGCAGCGCGATGCGTTCGGTGAGCGGGACGGCGGACCAGGACGCGGCACTGCCGCGCAACTCGGCGACGGCCCGGTCCAGGCAGGAGGTGTCGAGGGCGCTGGGGTTCACGTCATTCCTCGCGGTAGGGAAGGAGCGGGGGAGGCGGTGGGGGAATCGGTGGGCGGGGGAGTAGGAAGCAGGGCGAAGTGGTGGCGGAGGTGCCGCGTCCCCGGCCGGGAGGTCGGCTCACGGGGAGACGGGGAGACGGGGAGACGGGGAGACGGGGAGACGGGAGAGGCCTGCGCCGCTGGGAGACAGCTCGCGGCGCGGAGCCCCCTCCCGCGTGCTCCACTGGGCCCGTGGAGGCACGCGGGAGTGGTCGTCAGGCGAGCTGCCGCGGGGCGTCGTGGTCCGGGGCGAGAGGGTCGGCACGGCGTGCCGACAGCAGCCGGGCGTCGCGGGCCGGGTCGATCAGCGTGACGGCGGCGATTCCGCCCAGCAGGAGCAGTACCCCGGTGATCAGGAGCGCCTGCCGGTAGCCCGCGGTCCCGTGGGTGTCCACGAGATGCCCGACCAGGGTCGGGGCGATCAGACCCGCGGTGGTCACCACGGCGTTCATGATGCCCAGCGCCCCGCCGCGGCGGTCGGCCGGAGCCAGTTCGGCGACGGTGGTGGCGGCGACGCTGCCCATCGCCCCGGCGCAGCCGAATCCGGCGACCAGGAGCACGACCGTCGCGGCACCGGCCGGTGCCGCCGGCAGGGCGAGGCACGCCCCCGCGCCGACGAGGAGCAGGACGCCGCCGACCCCGCCGCGCGCCCGTCGGCTCGACGTCCCGCGACGCAGCAGCCATCCGGTCAGGCCGGCCTGACCGAGCACCACGACACCGCTCAGCCCCCAGACCAGCATGAGGAGCCGGGCGGAGGTGACCGAGGAGTACCCGAGGCCGTCATGGAGATAGGAGGGGAGCCAGACCAGGCAGAAGGCGATCACCCAGTAGGTGCCGAAGTAGGCGGCCGTGGCCCCGATCCAGGTACGGGTCGCGAGGATCCTGCGGTACGGCGTCCCGCGCGCGGCGCCGGCCGCCTCGGCCACGTCCTCCGCCGCCTCGGCCACGCGGTCCGCTTCGCGGCTGTCGGCCGCCGGGTCGGCTTCGGAGCCATGGGCCGCCCGATCGGCACCAGGGCCGTCGGCCGGGACCGGCTCCGGAGTCCCGCTGCCCCGTGTCCCCGCGTAGGGCCCCTCTCCGCCGAAGGGGATCCACAGCAGCGCCCACACCGCGCCGGCGACCGCGACCACCGCCACCGCGGTGCGCCAGCCGTGTTCGTGGATGACCCAGGTCAGCACCGGGGCGGCGACCAGGACTCCGAGGGTGATCCCCAGCACGATCAGTGCGCCGGGCAGGTTGCGGCGGTGGTTGGGGAACCAGGACAGCGTGGTCTGCTGGGCCACCGGGAACGCCGGCCCCTCGGCGGCGCCCAGGAGAACGCGCGAGGCGACGAGCACGGCGAGCCCTCCGCCCAGGACCAGCGGTGCCTGGGAGAGGGACCACAGGACGGCCATCGTGAACAGCAGCCACTTGGGCCGTACGCGGTCCGCGAGCAGTCCCACCGCGGCGCCGCAGATCGAGAACAGCAGGAAGAACGCGCTGTTGGCGAGTCCGAAGGCGGACGCGGACAGGCCGAGGTCCTCGCGGACGGGGTCGGCCGCCAGGCCCAGCACGGACTTGTCGGCGAAATTGACCATCATGAAGACGACCAGGAGCGCGGTGACGGTCCACGCGTGGCGGCGCTGGTCGGGTGGTGTCTTCACAGGGGCGGCGGGCACAGCGGGTACGACGTCGGTGTCGGTCACAGGGGCTCCGCGGGGACGGGTCGGGATGGGGAGACGGAGGGAGGGGCACGGGAAGGAGGCGGGGGGCACCCCTGGGACGCCGGCCGGGGAATCCGGGCCGGTACCCGGCCGGAGGACAGCCCGGATGTGGTCGGCGACGGGACGCCGTGCATGGCCGCGGCGGACGTCCGTCCGCCGCGCGTGTGCCCGCCCGGCCGACGAGGCGTGGGCCGGCCGGGCGGAAGCCTGCCGAGGCGGGCGGGTGCCCGTCCTGGCAGCGGGGCGTCCGGGCAGGAGCCCCGGGCGACGGGTCTCAGGACAGGGGCTCGCCGGCGATCGCGATGCGCTCCATGACGCGGCGCTGCGGGTAGTAGTCGTTGATCGCGTAGTGCTGCGTGGCGATGTTGTCCCAGATCGCGACGGAGCCGGGCTGCCAGCGGAAGCGGACCTGGTACTCGGGGATACGGGCCTGCAGGACCAGTTCGCCGAGCAGCTCATGGCTCTCGGACTCCGGCAGACCGGTGATCCGGGTGGTGAAGGGCTCGTTGACGTAGAGCAGCTTGCGGCCGGTGCGCGGGTGCCGCACGACCACGGGGTGCTCGACGGGCGGCAGGGCCTCCCGGTGCGCCGCGATCTGGCTGTCCGTCATTGTCAGGCCCCAGCTGGCGACCCAGTCGTGCACCGCGGTGAGCCCCTCGATCCGGGCCTTCGTCCGCTCGGACAGGTTGTCGTACGCGGCGCCCATGTCCGCCCAGAGGGTGTCGCCTCCCGCGGCGGGGACCTCGACGGCCCGCAGGACCGAGCCGAGGGCCGGTGCGGCCATGAAGGAGTGGTCGCTGTGCCAGATGTTCTCCGTGCCCACGGCCATGGCGTCCTTGGCCAGGCGCGAGACACCGGCGGTGTCGCCGGCGGGGAAGAACGGGTTGGGCTCCGGCGCGCCCCACAGGGCGGAGAGCGTGAGCTGGGAGCTCGGGTCGAAGGCGTGCTGGTCACGGAAGAAGATCACCTTCCACTCCAGCAGGGCCTGCTTCAGCTCCGCGGCGAGGTCCTCGCCGATCGGGAGCGAGAGGTCGACGCCGGCGATCTCCGCACCGATGTGCGGGGTGAACGGGCGGATGTCCATCAGCCGGTACTCGGTCGGGGCGGCACCGGGCGCGGTGCGCTCCAGCACCCGCTTTCCGTAGTGCATCAGGGGCTTGTCGAGGGTGGGCGCGGGAGGGGTGACGACGCTGTCCATGGGCTCTCCAGAACGACAACCGGGATTTCGTTACCTGGAGTATCGTTATTAAGGTGCGAGGTGGCAAGGGTCTGGAGCGATCGTTGTGAAGGGGCCTTTCGCGCGGGGCGGGGGCCGGGGCTGTCGGTCGGGCCGGCTGTCGACTGACTGCCGGAGCGATGCGGGTGCTAGCCGGCCACGAGGCCCGGTCGGCAGGTTCACGGTGATCTCCACCGGTCAGCCGTCGTCGTGGAGGGCGTCATCGACCGTCCCGGGACTGTCGTTCAGGTCGGAGTCGCGTCTGGCGACCGAGCCGGTCGAAGGCGTGGAAGCCTCGCTCGCCCTGGGGCCGGGGTACACGCAGGCGTCGGACCGCGCGCCGGCGCCCCCACATCGTGCCGTGCCGCACTGCGCGGACCCCGGCGGGTGTGCTGATGTGCCGGCCGGGCGGTATGTGCTCGGCCATTGCCTGCTTGTGAGGGGCCGTCATGCGCTCCAGCCGCCGTGCCGCGTCATGCGTGCTGTGCGCGCGGGTGTTCCTGACGGGCTGCACGCTGGCCGCAACCAGCGGATCGACCGCGCCGCCGGCCACCACGTCTTCGAGGTCGCCGACCACCGCGTCTTCGAGCGTGGACGCAGGCGGCGGGCCGGGCGCTGACGGTCGGACCGACCCGCAGGCTGCCTGCACCGTCAAGAGACAGCCTCCAGCCGGGAGTTGCCCTTTCCCGTACGAGAAAAGGGAGCCGCTGGAGGACCCGGCGTGCACGCGGGTGTGATTTCTCCGGTGGTCACGCAGACGAACCTGGAGACCGCGATCTGCCGCAGGGACGGGTGCACGTCCGGCAGTGACCGGTCGGGCACGGCGGTCCGTCGACGTACATGACGTCACGGACGGGCCTCGACTCAGTCTTCGACGAGGGCGTCCACCACGGCCTTGGCGACGCGGGCGGTTCGCTCGGTCGTCCAGTAGGCGGGCTCCTCCACGGAGGAGACGGCGTGCGCGAGGGTGCTCCCATCCAGCCTGCCGTCGACCCAGGCAGAGCCGAGCGGCCGCGGCCCAGGGTGTCAAGGCTCGGCCGGCCTCGCGCGAAGCGGCACCGCTCGGCCGGCCGACGATTCCTTGAAAGGACAGCCCGAAGCGTCAATCGTTCGGTGGGTCGGACTCCCGAGCGATGCCGCAGTCAATCCTCACAGTCGTTCGTACAGTGGTGCGCTCCACCTGGACTCCCTGAACCACGCCCGCTCCACGGTGTGTGGGCCGACGGCAGACGGGATGGGAGCTGGGGTGAGTGGTGGGTGAAGGTAGATCGTTGACGCGCCCAAGGGAACCCGCCAGGATGCGCGTCATGTCGCAGCTCAGCGCGCAAGCCACCCACGGCGGCCGGGTGTTCCTCTTGATCTGGGGGCTGGGCGCACTGGTCGTGGGATTGACACTCGCTTCGAAGACGGGAGTCGCCTGGTTTCGCGCAATGGTCGTGTCGGGGCTCCAGGGGCGACCTGTGGGGCAGGCCCGAGCGCAGAACTTCGGTGGCCTGCGAGTGATAGCCACAGTCGTTGCCATAGCAGGGCTGATCGGAATCGGGGCGGCTATCGTCCTGCTGTCCCGAGGCTAGAGCGCTCGGGCTTGTCAAGACCGCGCGTATCGGTTGACGCCGGCGGCTGACACCAACAGGCATGAACAGCGGCGGTCAGCGACGGTTTCCGGGCGGACAGTCGGCCAAGGCCCGCAAGGCATTGTCCCTCGTTGTCGATACCCCGTGATCGACCTGAAAAGGATGAGAGCCCTCAACGATGCTGGTCACGTGGGCGTGTCAGGCCAGAAAGCTTCGTCTTCCTCTGAGGGTTCCAGCGGTGCGAACTGTCGCAGTTTGCCGCCTCGAATCATCCACAGGCGGAAGAATGACTCCTCCTGATCCATGACGAAGAGTTGCACGGTGAGGTCGTGCACGACGTCGACGACACCGTCCAGCGGGCGCGTCGGACCCGCGCGACGGCGGCGCTGTGTCGCTTTCCAGCTGCCCGGTGAGCGTGACCGCACCGTCGTGGACGGCGACTTCGGAGATCTGGGGGCTGACCCGGAGCGCGTCGGCGAACACCTCACGTCGCACGGCCTGCCAGATCTCCTCGGCGGAGCGCGGGAGGACCTGGGGCAGGTCGCGGCGGCTGGCGATGTCGACGAGCCGGTCCTTTTCGTCGACCACCGGGAGTCGTTCGATGCCGTGTCGCGTCATCGGCCGGGTGGTCTCCGGCAGGGCCGCCTCCGCGGGACTGTCACGGCGGGCGCCGACACCAGCCCGCCGGCGGTGCGCGCCCGGACCTGGCAAGCCCCCGAGCTGACGGCGAGTCAGGTAAGACCTGTGGACCGCTCTGAGGTCCCCTCTGTTTCGGCGGTGTGTGCCGTATCACGCCTCCAAGAGTCGCCCAAGTTGCCTTAGTCACAGCCTAAATGTCCCTTTCGGGTCCATGCTCGACCTGGACAGCGACTCCCGAAGTGGAGCCCGTCGGCATGGGCGCGAAGTTCCGAAGCGGCCCATGACGCAGCCCTCGTGACGTTCCTCCTTGTTCCCCTGGAAAGGTGCCCATCATGGCCGCATACCTCTGCCCTCCTGCCGTGATACACGGCGAGCACGCCGTGGAGACCCGCCAGATCGTGGCGGAGGTGCGCGACCGGCACCCGCATGCGGCGTGGGCGCCGCGGATCGACGGCATCGCGGCCAGTACGGGCATCGAGACCCGCGGGTGGATGCTGCCGCTGGAGACCGTCGTCGCGCCCGGCGACGGCAGCGGCCTGCAGGCTGTCGGCATCGAGACCGCCCAAGAGGCGCTGGCACGCGACGGGTTCACCCAGCAGGACGTGGACCGCGTGATCGCCGCCCTCGAGGCGATACCCGCGCCGCAGACCGTCCAGGAGCGCACCGCGCCGGCCTGGGAGGCCGTGCAGTCCTACGGGGAGCGTGCGGCGCGCGGGGCCCTGCAGATCGCCGGGCTGGACCCCGCAGACATCGACTGCCTGATCACCAGTCACTCCACCACCCCGGCGCTGCCCGGTCTGGACATCGCCCTGGCCAACAAGCTTGCGCTCCGCAACGACGTGATGCTGCTGCCGGCCACGCAGTGGGCCTGTGTCGCGGGGACCCGCTCCCTGGCCCTGGCGGCTGATCTCGTGGCCGCGGACCCCGATCGGGTGGTCCTGGTCGTGATCGCGGAGGCGCTGAGCACGACCTACCAGCCCGCGGACGACACCCTCGAGTCCCTGATCGTCCGGTTGCTGTTCGCGGACACCGCGGTCGCCGCGGTGGTCACGGGCCGCCCGAGGCGCGAGTCGGTCCTGCGGCTGGACGCGGCCTGGCACCACACCGTGCCCGACACCCAAGACCTGCACTGCCTGGAAACGCGGGCGGACGGCACCCACTTCGTGATGGACCGGCGCGGGCCGCGCGCCGTACAGGAGACGGTCACCGCGATGTGGGAGTGGCTGCGCGTCCGTTACCAGGACGACCCCGACTCCTGGCACCCCGACGTGCTGCTCGCGCACCCCGGCGGGACCCGGGTGCTGGAGTACATGGAGCAGACGATGCCCGACGCGTGGCCGTCCGGGCTGCTGGACTACAGCCGGGACAGCTACACCAGCGGCAACCGTGGAGGCGCCGCCGTATTCGACATCCTGAGGCGGGCGCACGACGCCGGACAGAAGTCGGGCAGTCGCGCCGTCCTGTACGCGGCGGCACCGGGCCTCACCGCCACCGCCCTGGAAGGGGAGTGGCTGTAGTGCGAGCCCGCGCCACCCGTAGCAGCGAACGGGCCGCCCGCATCACCGGTCACGCCACCGGTACCGCTGAGGGCGCCTTCCGTACCGTCGGTGGCGCCGGCTGACACGCACGCCGCCCCTGCCCTCGCCGCGCTCGCGTACGCCGGGCAGCGCCCCGCCCCGCAGCCGCGTCATCTTGCGACATCCGCCCAGACCACCTTGCCGGTGTCCGTCCACCGCACCCCCCACCGGGTGGTGAGCCGGTGCACGATGTGCAGGCCACGCCCGCCGTCGTCGAGGAGGCCGCCCCGGCTCAGACGCGGCCTGCCGTTGCCGGTGTCGCCCACCTCGCACAGCAGGCCGTGACCACCGGCCCTGATCAGTCGTATCGTGATGGGACCGGCGGCAAAGCGCACCGCGTTCGTGACCAGCTCGCTGACCAGCAGCGTCATGTCGTCCTGGGTGTCGCTCCTGGTGTGCCATTGCCGCAGCAGTGCGGAGACGTGCGCGCGGGCACGGGCGGGCGCGTCGTCGCGAGCGGGTAGCCGCCAGGTCGCGGTGTCCCCCTTGCGGTAGCCGATCATGCGCGCGAGCAGCAGGGTCACGTCGTCGCGCCGGCGCACGGGCGCCAGTGCGGAGACGACGTGCCGTGCGGCCTGCTGCAGGGCATCCCAGGGGTGCACCGTGGAAACGGCATCCGCCAGCCTGCTGATGCCCTCGTCGATCGACAGGGCCGGATCCTCCACCAGGCCGTCGGTGTAGAGGGCGAGCAGGGAGCCCGGCGGCACGTCGAACGTGTGCACGTCGAACGGCTCCCGCAGCGCGAACTCGGCGCCAAGGCCGGGGTGAGGGCGGACCGCGAGCGGGCTTGCGTGCCCGTTCGGAAGCACCAGGACCGGAGGGAGGTGGCCCGCGCTGGAGAGCGTCACATGGTGGCTGACCGGGTCGTAAAGGGCGATGCAGCAGGTGGAGCCGAGGGCGCTGTAGCCGGCCGCCAGCCCGGACTCCGCGTCGTCCAGCAGCGTCACGGTCTCGTCCAGGTGCTCCAGCACCTCGTCGGGTGCCAGCCCCGCGGACAGCAGCGCGCGGGCCTCCATGCTCAGCTGGCCCATAGTCGCCGCGGCTCCCAGGCCGTGCCCGACGACGTCACCGACCACCAGCGCGGTACGGCCGTCCGGCAGCGGAAAGCTGTTCACCCAGTCGCCGCCGACGCCCGCGCTGTCGGGGGTGGCGGGCTGGTAGACGCTGGCGATCTCAATCGTGTGGCCGCCGGTCCGGGGCAGCAGCCGGCGCTGCAAAGCCAGCACCTGCGTGTGCTCGCGCTGGTGCTGACGGGCCAGGTCGACGTGATGGGCGGTCCTGGCCACCAGTTCCTGCAGGTCGAACAACTCGCTGTCGCGGAAGGGGCGGTCCGCCCGCCGCCAGACCTCCGCCAGGCCCAGCACGACGGGTGGCGCGCCGTCCAGGACCAGCGGCACGCACGCCACACTCACCGACCGGTCACCGGGCACCAGGGCACGGATCACTCGCTGACTGCCGAGCAGCCGCTCGACCGCCTCCCGGTCGGGTATGACGATGGGCTGCGGGGCATCGTCCCGCCGTACCGCCTGTGCCAGCAGGCGACTCGCGTCGCTCGGAAGATCGCCGCCCGGAGTCACGTAACCCTCGGGCCACGCCCGGTCCGGCACCAGGGCTGCCCGCCGTAGCCGGATGCGCCCCTGCGCGTGCTCGGTGACTCCCTCGCCCGTCCACACGGCGAAATCGAGGTCGACGGCGGCCACGTCTCCCCAAGCCAGCAGGGACTCCGCCAGCGACTGCGCGGTCTCGCCGATGTCCAGCGAGGTGCCGATCGCGGTCTCGGCGGCGTACAGGTGCAGCCTCCTGGCCATGGCGATCACGGAGACGGTCAAGCCCTCCTGAGGCGCCGCGGCGGGCAGGATGCTCAGCGAGACCACCAGCTCCGACCCGTCGGCGCGCCGCAGGCGCTGGATCCGGGCGACGTGTGCCTCACCGATCTCCAGGACCTGCCGCAACCGTCGTGTGACCGTCGGTGCGTCCCCGGCGGGCAGGAGATCGGCGAAAGGACTCCCGGCCTCGGCGTCCAGACCCGCGAATACGGGGGCGTCCAGATTGCAGCGGGTGATTCTCAGATCCCTGTCCAGGTTGACCACGCCGAGAATCTGATCCTGACGGTCGGCTGTCGGATTGTCGGGTACGCGTTGGCGGGTGGCGCGGTCGCCCTGCGCGTTCGCAGGACCGGCCGCCGCTGGCGCTCCGCCGCGCGGGATGTAGCGCCCGAGGGCACTGCTGACCGTGTCGAACGGCGAAGGGGACGAGGGGGAGGGTGTGGAGTCCATGCGGCTCTCTCGCAATCCCCGGCGCAGCGCCGGGGCTGTACTCGGACCCATGCGTCGGGGCACCGAGATCCCGGATCGCACACCTCATTGAATACCACCGGGGGTCGCTTCGCCCACACCAGCGGATCGCGCGGTGAACGCTGCCCCTGAGGGAATGGCGCGGCCGGTGGGGCCGTGCTGACCTTGCCGGGGGCGTCGCCCGCCAGGGTGCGACGACCGCCGCAGGATCACCGGGCGCCGGCGCCGACGGTGATGGCCGGTCCGAGTTCGCTGGAGAGACGCGCACAGGAGCAGCATGATCAGGCCGCCCTCGAGCGCATCACCGCGCAGCCGGTCGGCCTTGGCTTCTTGGATCTCCTGGAGAGCTTGCGGAATGCGGCCAATCAGTTCGGAGCCGGGCAGCTTCACCGGAGAACGCTTTTCGGCAGGCAAGGAGCCGAACCGGGAGTCGGTCGGCACGGACCGCGCGGTCTGCAGGCCGGTGACCAGGTGGCCGACGTGCCCATCGGGGGTACCGCAGCGGGGTCATCGGGTATTCCTCGCACGCTTGCGTGAAGGGGGCGGGCGGGTCGAAAGGGCAACCTGTGGGGCGCTGCAGAAAAGGCTGTGCTGAGTGATTCCCGGCTGCTTGCAAATGCGCCGTGAAAGACCTGGGGCCTCATCGGCGGAGGGGAATCGGGGGAGGCTGTACAAGCCGAAATTCTCCCACGACTGTCCCTAGGGTTCTCCTTAGAGATTCCCGGCTGTCAATGCTCGTGCACGACGATTATTGGGGATTCCCCTAAAGCTGATCCGATGCAGCGACGGAGCGCGGCTGCGGGGCCGAAACTAGGGTCACACCGCAACTTGTTGCCGCCCGGTCGAACCGATCGCCTGTGCCGTGGCCGGCACGGTGTGGTGCCTTTTCATTCTCTGTGCGGGTGGGTGGAGTGCAATATGGTCGAGTCCGAGCTCAGCGGAATGGTGAATCGGTCCGGTTCGGCTTCGGCGGATTCGGCCGATGGTATTGCTGTGATCGGCTTGGCGTGCCGACTGCCGGGGGCCGCCGGCCCAGCCGCCTTCTGGCGGCTGCTCAGCGAGGGCGCGGACGCGATCACCGACGTCCCCCCGGACCGGTGGGACGGGGCCGCGGTGGGTGACGCCGACCCGTCCGCACCCGGCAGGACCGACATCCGACGGGGAGGATTCCTCGACCGCATCGGCCACTTCGACGCCGGGTTCTTCGGAGTCTCCCCCAAGGAGGCCGCCGCCATGGACCCGCAGCAGCGGCTTGTGCTGGAGCTGGCCTGGGAAGCGCTGGAGGACGCGCACGTGCGTGCCGGGACGCTGCGCTCCACCCGGACCGGGGTATTCGTCGGCGCCATCTGGGACGACTACGCGACCTTGCACCACCGCTCCGGGCTCACCGCCATCTCTCCGCACACCGTCACCGGCCTGCACCGCAGCATCATCGCCAACCGGGTCTCGTACTTCCTCGGGCTCAACGGCCCCAGCCTGACCGTGGACTCCGGCCAGTCCTCCTCTCTGGTCTCGGTCCACCTCGCCTGCGAGAGCCTCCGCGAGGGCGAATCGACGATCGCCCTCGCGGGCGGCGTGAACCTCAACATCGTTCCCGAGAGCGCCATGGGCGCCGCCAAGTTCGGCGGCCTGTCCCCCGACGGCCGCTGCTTCACCTTCGACGCCCGCGCGAACGGCTACGTCCGCGGCGAGGGCGGCGGCATCGTCGTGCTCAAACCTCTCGCCCGGGCCGTCGCGGACGGCGACCCCGTCTACTGCGTGATCCGCGGCAGCGCGGTCAACAACGACGGTGGCGGCGACGGGCTGACCGTGCCGCTGCAGGCGGGGCAGGAACAGGTGCTGCGTCTCGCCTACGAGCGGGCCGGGATCGACCCCGCCCACGTCGGCTACGTGGAGTTGCACGGCACCGGCACCAAGGTCGGCGATCCCGTCGAGGCGGCCGCGCTCGGCGCGGTGCTCGGTGCGGGACGCGAGCGCGGCCGCCCACTGCGGGTCGGCTCGGCCAAGACCAACGTCGGCCACCTGGAGGGTGCCGCCGGCATCACCGGCCTGCTGAAGGCCGCCCTGTCGCTCAGCCACCGCGAACTGCCCGCCAGCCTCAACTTCGAGACGCCGAACCCGGCGATCCCCCTGAACCGGTTGAACTTGCGGGTGCAGACCGAGCACATGTCGTGGGAGGGCCATGAGGACCGCCCGCTGCACGCCGGCGTCAGCTCGTTCGGCATGGGCGGCACCAACTGCCACATCGTGCTGGCGGAACACCGGGCGACCGCGGCGGGCGCGGCCGCGGAGGCGGGTACGAGCGCGGCGCCGACCCTCTGGCCGCTGTCCGCCAGGACCGCGTCCGGGCTGCGCGCCCAGGCCGCCGCCCTGCTCGCACACGCCGAGGGGCACCCCGGTCTCGTCCTGCCCGACGCCGGCTGGTCGCTGGCCACCGGCCGCACCGCCTTCGAACACCGGGCGGTCGTCGTGGGCGAGGATCGCGACGACTTCTTGCGCGCCCTGCGAGAGCTGTCCACCGGCGGCATCGACGCCGCACTGACCACGGGCCGCACGGACCGCACGGGCGCGCGCGGCGAGCTCGCCTTCCTCTTCTCCGGCCAGGGCAGCCAGCGAGCCGGCATGGGACGCGAACTGGCCGAGGCCGTCCCCGCGTTCGCCACCGAGCTGGACGAGGTGTGCGCCCACCTCGACCCCTTGCTGCCGCGGCCGCTGCGCGAGGTCATGTTCGCCCCCGAAGGCACCGAGGAAGCGGCCGAACTCGACCGGACCCTCTACACGCAGACCTCGCTGTTCGCTCTCGAGGTCGCCCTGTTCCGGCTTCTGGAGAGCTGGGGCATCACCCCCGGCGTGCTCGTGGGCCACTCCATAGGCGAACTCGCCGCCGCGCACGTCGCCGGCGTCCTCTCGCTCGCCGACGCCTGCGCCCTCGTGGCCGCGCGCGGGCGTCTGATGCAGGCGCTGCCCGCCGGCGGCGTCATGATCGCCGTCCAGGCCACGGAGGACGAGGTCCGCGCCCGCATCGGCGACCGCACGGACCGCGTGAGCATCGCCGCCCTGAACGGACCGGACTCCGTCGTCGTCTCCGGCGAAGAGGACCTCGCCACCGAGATCGCCGACGCCTTCGCCGCCCTGGGCCGCAAGACCAGCCGGCTGAGGGTCAGTCACGCCTTCCACTCCCCGCACATGGAACCCATGCTGGCGGAGTTCCGCGACGTGGCCGAGGGCCTCACCTTCCACGCCCCGCGCATCCCGATCGTGTCCAACGTGACGGGCCGACTGTCAGAAGAGCCCTCGGAGTACGAAGGGTGCACGGCCGCGTACTGGGTCCGTCATGTGCGCGACGCGGTCCGCTTCGCCGACGGCATCGCCCGCCTCGACGAGCAGGGCGTCCGCACCTACCTGGAGCTCGGCCCGGGCGGCGTGCTCACCTCCATGGCCCGCGCCGGCGCTGACAGCGAGTCCCTGTTCGTCCCCGCCCTGCGCGCCCGTCGCCCCGAGGCGCAGGCCCTGCTTGCGGCAGTCGCCTCGCTGCACGTCCACGGCGTGGAGCCGGACTGGGACGCCCTGTTCGGCGGCGGGCGAGACGCACGCCGCAAGGTCGCACTGCCCACCTACGCGTTCGAACGGCAGCGGTACTGGCTGGACGGCGACACCACGTCGTCCGTCGCCACCACCGGCTGGGCTCCCGCGGCTCCGGAGCCGGACGCCATCGCCATCGCCGAGACCGACAGCGCGCCCCTCGGAGCCCTGGGCCGACGGCTGACCGGACTGCCCCGGTCCGAACGCGACGAGGCCGTGCTCGACCTGGTCCGCGCACACATCGCCGCCGTCCTGGGCCACGCCGAAGCCCGCCAGGTCAAGACCGAGTGGACGTTCAAGGACCTCGGCTTCGACTCGCTCAGCTCGGTGGAACTGCGCAACCAACTGGGCGAGGCCACCGGCCTGCGCCTGCCCAGCGGGCTGCTGTTCGACCACCCGACCCCTGCCGCGCTCGCCCGCCACCTCGCCGCCCGGTCCCTGGGCGGCGAGGACACGGCGGCCTCCGTGTCCGCGACGTCGGCCGACCCCGACGAGCCCATCGCCATCGTGGCCATGAGCTGCCGTCTGCCCGGCGGGGCGAGTTCCCCCGAGGACCTGTGGCGGCTGGTCGCCTCAGGTGGCGACGCCATCTCCGGATTCCCGGCGGACCGCGGCTGGGACGTCGAAGCGCTCTACGACCCGGAGCCCGGGACGCTCGGCAAGTCCTCGACGCGGCACGGCGGCTTCCTGCACGAGGCGGCCGAGTTCGACGCCGGCTTCTTCGGCATCAGCCCCCGCGAGGCCGCCGCGATCGACCCGCAGCAGCGGCTGGTCCTGGAGACCGCGTGGGAGGCCTTCGAGCGGGCCGGCATCGACCCGGCCACGCTACGCGGGAGCCGGACGGGCGTGTTCATCGGCGCGACGGCACAGGACTACGGCCCCCGGCTGCACGAGCCGGCCGACGGCATCGAAGGCTACCTGCTGACCGGCACGACGACCAGCGTCGCCTCGGGCCGCGTGGCCTACTCGTTCGGCCTCGAAGGCCCGGCGGTCACCGTGGACACGGCCTGCTCGTCCTCGCTGGTGGCGCTGCACCTGGCCGTCCAGTCGCTGCGGAGCGGCGAGTGCACGATGGCCCTGGCCGGCGGCGTCACCGTGATGTCCACGCCCGGCATGTTCGTGGAGTTCAGCCGCCAGCGCGGCCTGTCGGCGGACGGCCGGTGCAAGGCGTTCGCGGCCGGTGCGGACGGTACGGGCTGGGCCGAGGGCGCGGGCATGCTCCTGGTGGAGCGGCTGTCCGACGCCCGCCGCAACGGGCACCAGGTGCTGGCGGTCGTTCGCGGCAGCGCTGTCAACCAGGACGGCGCGTCGAACGGACTCACGGCGCCCAACGGCCCCTCCCAGCAGCGCGTCATCCGCCAGGCCCTGGCGGCCGCCGGACTCGCGCCCGCGGACGTCGACGCCGTGGAGGCGCACGGTACGGGCACGCGGCTCGGCGACCCGATCGAGGCAGAAGCCCTCGTCGCCGCCTACGGCCAGGGACGGGACGGCGACCGGCCGTTGTGGCTGGGCTCGCTGAAGTCGAACATCGGCCACGCCCAGGCCGCGGCGGGCGTGGCCGGTGTGATCAAGATGGTCATGGCGATGCGGCACGGCGTGCTGCCGCGGACCCTGCACGTGGACGAGCCGACGCCGCACGTGGACTGGTCGGCCGGTGGTGTCCGGCTGCTCACCGAGGCCGTGGAGTGGCCTGCGACCCACGTGCCGCGCCGTGCCGCAGTGTCGTCCTTCGGCATCAGCGGCACCAATGCCCACGTCATCGTCGAACAGGCCGCGACGAGCGACGAGCCCGCCCGCGAGACGGCCGTTACGGGGCCGGTGCCGTGGGTGCTGTCGGCGAAGAGCGATGGGGCGCTGCGGGAGCAGGCGGGCCGGTTGCTGTCCTTTCTGGAGGCCGATGGCGTCGGGGGCGCTGGGGTTCGGCCGGAGGATGTGGCGTTCTCGCTGGCGACGTCGCGTGCGGTGCTGGAGCGCCGTGCGGTGGTCGTGGGGGAGGAGTTCGGGGAGTTCCGGCAGGGGTTGGAGGCGCTTGTCTCCGGTGCTGCTGTGGTGGGTGGTGCCGTCGAGGGCAAGGTCGGGTTCCTGTTCTCGGGTCAGGGCTCGCAGCGGATCGGCATGGGGCGTGAGCTGTATGCGGCGTATCCGGTGTTCGCGGCGGCGTACGACGAGGTGTGCGCGCTTCTGGATGCGCCGGTCGATGTCGACTCGGAGGGCTTGAACCAGACGGGTTGCACGCAGCCGGCGTTGTTCGCGGTCGAGGTGGCGCTGTTCCGGTTGCTGGAGTCGTGGGGTGTGCGGCCGGATTACGTGGCTGGTCATTCGGTGGGTGAGATCGCGGCTGCTCATGTGGCGGGTGTGTTGTCGCTCGGGGATGCGGCGAGGCTGGTGTCGGCGCGGGCCGCGTTGATGCAGGCCCTGCCCGCGGGCGGCGCGATGGTGGCGGTCCAGGCGACCGAGGACGAGGTGCTGCCGCATCTGACCGAGGAGGTCGGGATCGCGGCGGTCAACGGCCCGCGGTCCGTGGTCGTTTCCGGGGCCGAGGACGCGGTTACGGCGATTACAGAGGTGTTCGCCGGTCAGGGTCGTAGGACGTCCCGTCTGAAGGTCAGTCACGCGTTCCATTCGCCGTTGATGGATCCGATGCTGGAGGAGTTCGCGCAGGTCGTTCGCGGGCTGTCCTACGGTGAGCCGCGGATTCCGGTGGTCTCGAACCTCACCGGTCGCCTGGCCGAGGCGTACACGCCCGAGTACTGGGTGCGGCACGTCCGTGAGGCGGTCCGCTTCGCCGACGGCATCGAGACTCTGGGCGATCTGGGTGTGAGCACGTTCGTGGAGATCGGCCCGGGCGGTGTGCTGAGTGGTATGGCGCAGGGCTGTGCGGACGACATCGTCACCATTCCCGTACTCCGGGCGGACCGTCCCGAGCGGCAGGCCGTCGTGACCGCGCTCGCCGAACTGCACGTCAGCGGTGCCGAAGTGGACTGGCACGCCTTCTTCCCGGGCGCCCGGCGTGTCGATCTGCCCACCTACGCCTTCCAGCGCGAGCGCTACTGGCTCGACGCGCCTCGGGCGACCGCCGGCGCCCCGGAGGCGATGGACACCGAGTTCTGGGACTCCGTCGAGAGCGAGGACCGGGCGTCTCTCGGTGCGCTCCTGGGACTGGAGCCCGCCGAACTGGGCGTGGTCGCACCCAAGCTGGCCGCCTGGCGCCGGCAGCGGCGCGAGCAGTCCACCGCCGACGGCTGGCGCTACCGGATCACCTGGCAGCCGCTCGGTGACATGGTCGGGGCCGCTCCGTCGGGGACCTGGCTCTACGCGGTCTCCGAGGAGACCGCGTGGACCGAGGCGATCCGAGCCGGGCTCACGCAACTCGGCGTCGCGCTCGTACCGTTCGCCGTGGGCGAGGACACCGACCGCGACGTGCTCGCCCGGGCCTTCGCCGGCGCCGGGCACGAGCAGGCCGACGGCATCCTGTTCGCCGCAGCACAGGGAGAAGCGGGGGCTGATGCCCTCCAGCGGCTCGTTCTGTTGCTCCAGGCCCTCGGCGACGCCGGGATCGAGGCCCCGCTGTGGTGTCTGACCAGCGGCGCGGTGTCGACCGGCACGACGGACCTGCTGACCGACCCCGTCTCCGCCCAGCTCTGGGGCCTGGGCAGGATCGTCGCCCTGGAACAGCCGCAGCGCTGGGGCGGGCTCGTCGACCTGCCTGCCGAGCTCGACTCCCGCGCGCTGGAGCGACTGGTCGGCGTGCTGGCCCAGGCCGACGAGGACCAGCTCGCCGTACGCGCCTCCGGAGTGTCCGGCCGCCGCCTCGTGCGCGCGCCGCAAAGCACGGAACCCGCGGACGCACCCTGGTCGCCGCGCGGCACGGTGCTGATCACCGGTGGTACGGGTGCGCTGGGCGGACACGTGGCCCGTTGGCTCGCCGGTGCCGGTGCCGAACACCTCGTGCTCACCAGCCGCCGGGGCCCCGACGCCCCTGGCGCCACCGAACTCAAGGCGGAACTGGAGGAGTTGGGCGCCCAGGTCACCGTCGTCGCGTGCGATGCGGCCGACCGCGACGCGCTTGCCGAGTTGTTCGGCCGGCACACCGTGAACGCCGTGGTGCACACCGCAGGCGTACTCGACGACGGTCTGGTCGAATTGCTCACGCCCGAGCGCCTCGACCACGTGCTGCGTCCCAAGGTGGACGCAGCGCTCAACCTGCACGAGCTCACCCGGGACCGCCAGGACCTCGACGCCTTCGTGCTCTTCTCCTCGATGACCGGTGTCTGGGGCAACGGCGGCCAGGGCGCCTACGGTGCCGCGAACGCCTTCCTCGACGCCCTCGCCGAGCAGCGCCGGGCGCAGGGCCTGCCCGCGCTGGCCGTTGCCTGGGGATCCTGGGCGGACGGAGGCATGGCCGACGGCGCCGCCGGTGACCACCTGCGGCGGCGTGGCGTACGGGCGATCGCGGCCCTTCCCGCGATCTCCGTGCTGCACGGTGCGCTGACCCACGGCGAAACCTCCGTGACCGTCGCGGACGTGGACTGGGACCGCTTCGTCTCGGCCTTCGCCGGAACGCGCCCCTGCCCGCTGCTGCACGGTGTACCCGAGGCCCGCAAGGTCCTCGAAGTACGCGCCCAGGCCGCGCGGAGTGCCGAAGTGCCCGCGTCCGCGCTGGTCCAGCGCCTCCTCGGCGCCACGCCGGGGGAGCAGAGCCGCATCCTGCTGGACCTGGTCCGCGAGCAGGCCGCCACGGTGCTCGGCCACACGGGCAAGGGCGCCTTCGAAGCCGACCGGACGTTCCGCGAGACCGGCTTCGACTCGCTCACCGCCGTCGAACTGCGCCACAGGCTCAACACGGCCACCGGCCTCAAGCTGCCCACCACCTTGGTCTTCGACCACCCGACCCCCACGGCCCTCGCCCGTCACCTGGGCGTGGAACTCCTCGGCCGGCACGGGCCGGCGGCGGACGCCGCGCAGGCGACGGCCGCCGCCGCGGCCGACGAGCCCCTCGCGATCGTCAGCATGAGCTGCCGCTTCCCCGGTGGCGTCCAGTCGCCGGAGGACCTGTGGGAGCTGCTGAGCTCCGGCCAGGATGCGATGTCCGGCTTCCCCACCGACCGCGGCTGGGACATCGACGCGCTCTACGACCCCGACCCCGACCGACCCGGCAAGACGTACGCGCGCGAGGGCGGCTTCATTCAGGGCGCCGACCGCTTCGACGCCGGTCTCTTCGGGATCTCGCCGCGCGAGGCGCTGGCCATGGACCCGCAGCAGCGGCTGCTGCTGGAGACCGCGTGGGAGGCCTTCGAGCGCGCCGGTATCGCCCCCGCCTCCGTCCGCGCCAGCCGCACCGGTGTCTTCATCGGCACCAACGGCCAGGACTACGCCAACGGACTGCGCAACGCGCCCGAGGAGATCGAGGGGTACGCGCTCACCGGCAAGGCGGCCTCGGTCGTCTCCGGACGCATCTCCTACACGTTCGGCCTGGAGGGTTCGGCGGTCACGGTCGACACGGCGTGCTCGTCGTCGCTCGTGGCCCTCCATCTCGCCGCGCAGGCCCTGCGGAGCGGCGAGTGCACGATGGCCCTGGTCGGGGGCGTCACCGTCATGACCACGCCGGACCTGTTCGTGGAGTTCAGCCGGCAGCGCGGTCTGTCGCCCGACGGGCGGTGCAAGGCGTTCGCGGCCGGTGCCGACGGTACGGGTTGGGGCGAGGGCGTCGGTCTGCTGTTGGTGGAGCGGTTGTCCGACGCCCGTCGGAACGGCCACAAGGTACTGGCCGTCGTGCGGGGGAGTGCGGTGAACCAGGACGGTGCGTCCAACGGTCTGACCGCGCCGAACGGTCCCTCGCAGCAGCGGGTGATCCGGCAGGCGCTGGCGAACGCCGGGCTCACGCCGGCCGACGTGGACGCCGTCGAGGCGCACGGCACGGGTACGAGGCTGGGTGACCCGATCGAGGCGCAGGCGCTGCTCGCCACGTACGGGCAGGAACACTCCGACGACCGGCCGTTGTGGCTGGGCTCGGTCAAGTCCAACATCGGTCACACGCAGGCCGCCGCGGGTGTCGCCGGTGTCATCAAGATGGTGCTGGCGATGCAGCACGGCATGCTGCCGCAGACGCTTCATGTGGACGAGCCGACCGCGCATGTCGACTGGTCGGCGGGCGCCGTGCGGCTGCTGACCGAGCCGGTGCGATGGCCCGGGACCGCCAGGCCCCGCAGGGCCGCGGTGTCGTCCTTCGGCATCGGAGGCACCAACGCGCACACGATCATCGAGGAGGCGCCCGCCACGGCCGTGGCCGACCCGGCCCGGGAACACCGCCCGGTGCCCGTGCCGTGGGTGCTGTCGGCAAAGAATGAAGTGGCGCTGCGGGCCCAGGCGGAGCGTCTACTGGCCTTCGTGACCGACGATGTGTCGCCCGTCGACGTCGGATTCTCGTCGGCCACGACGCGGTCGGCGCTGGAGCACCGGGCCGCGGTGATCGGCACCGACCCGGTCGAGCTGCGGGCAGGACTTGAGGCCCTCGCGGCAGGCGAACCGGTGGCGAACGTCGTCGCCGGACGCGCTCACTCGGCGGACAAGGTCGGGTTCTTGTTCTCGGGTCAGGGTTCGCAGCGGGTCGGTATGGGGCGTGAGCTGTATGCGGCGTATCCGGTGTTCGCCGCCGCCTACGACGAGATCCGCGCACATCTCGACGTCACGCTCGATGTCGACTCGGAGGGGTTGAACCAGACGGGTTGCACGCAGCCGGCGTTGTTCGCGGTGGAGGTGGCGCTGTTCCGGTTGCTGGAGTCGTGGGGTGTGCGGCCGGATTACGTGGCTGGTCATTCGGTGGGTGAGATCGCGGCCGCGCATGTGGCGGGTGTGTTGTCGCTCGGGGATGCGGCGAGGTTGGTGTCGGCGCGGGCCGCGTTGATGCAGGCGCTGCCCGCGGGCGGCGCGATGGTGGCGGTCCAGGCGACCGAGGACGAGGTGCTGCCGCATCTGACCGACGGCGTCGGGATCGCGGCGGTCAACGGCCCGCGGTCCGTTGTGGTCTCCGGTGCCGAGGACGCGGTGTTGGAGATCGGCGAGGTTTTCACTCGACAGGGCCGCAAGACCTCGCGGTTGAAGGTCAGTCACGCGTTCCATTCGCCGTTGATGGACCCGATGCTGGAGGAGTTCGCGGAGGTCGTTCGCGGGCTGTCCTACGGTGAGCCGCGGATTTCTGTGGTCTCGAACCTCACCGGTCGCCTGGCCGAGGCGTACACGCCCGAGTACTGGGTGCGACACGTCCGTGAGGCGGTCCGCTTCGCCGACGGCATCGACACCCTCGGCGATCTGGGTGTGAGCACGTTCGTGGAGATCGGTCCCGGCGGTGTGCTGAGCGGCATGGCGCAGGGCTGTGCGGACGACATCGTCACCATTCCCGTACTCCGGGCCGACCGTCCCGAGCGGCAGGCCGTCGTGACCGCGCTCGCCGAACTGCACGTCAGCGGTGCCGAAGTGGACTGGCACGCCTTCTTCCCGGGCGCCCGGCGCGTCGACCTGCCCACCTACGCCTTCCAGCGCGAGCGCTACTGGCTCGATGCCCCCGCCTCGGCCGGTGACCTGCGCGCGGTGGGGCAGGGCGAAGCCGGTCACCCGCTCCTCGGCGCCGCCGTGCCGCTGGCCGACGGCGACGGACACCTGCTCACCGGGCGGCTCTCGACGCACACGCACCCGTGGCTGGTGGACCACGCCGTCAGTGGGGTCGCGCTCCTGCCGGGGACCGCGTTCGTCGAGCTGGCGATCACCGCTGCCGACGCCGTGGGCTGCGACCTGTTGGAAGAGCTGACATTGGAGACACCGCTGCTCGTGCCCGAGCGCGGCGGCGTCGCCCTGCAGGTGCGCGTCGGCGCCGACGACGGCTCGGGCCGCAGGCCGCTGACCGTGCACTCGCGGATCGACGACGGGGACGTGTACGCCCACGAGGACGACTTCGAACGGGTATGGGTCCGGCACGCCTCCGGCTCGCTGACCGTCGCCACAGGAGGACCCGCGGACGGCTCGCTCACCGCGTGGCCGCCCGTGGGTGCGGAGCCGGTCGACGTCGACGGGTTCTACGACCGCCTCGCCGACATGGCACTCGACTACGGCCCCGTCTTCCAGGGGCTGCGTACCGCGTGGCGGAGCGGGGACGACTTCTTCGCCGAGGTGGCGCTGCCCGGCACGGAGCGAACGGAGGCCGGGAAGTACGGACTGCACCCCGCCCTGTTCGACGCCGCCCTGCACTCCGTCTGGCTGGGCGCGGTCGAGCCTGAGGCCGGGACGGGGAACGGACTGCTGCCGTTCGCCTGGAGCGGCGTGCGCCTGGCGGCTGGCGGAGCCTCCGACCTGCGGGTGAAGGTCTCGCGCGTCGGCACCGGCACCTCCACGGTGTCGCTGGTACTGGCCGACGGCACCGGTGAACCGGTCGCGCAGGTGGACTCGCTGACGCTGCGCCCGGCGCCCGCCGACCAGTTGCGCGCCGGTTCCGGCAGCGACGACGCGGTCTTCGGTCTGGAGTGGATGCCGTTCGGCCTGCCGTCCGCGCCGGACGGCATGAGGATCGAGACGTACGAGGATCTCGCCGCGCTCCGTTCCACTGACTCGCCGGCGGACAGCGATGCCGCAGCCGTCGCCGATGCCGTGGTCGTGCCCTGCCCGACCGGGACCGGTGCGGACCTGGCCACCCGGATCCGTGAGGTCACCCACGCCGTGCTGGAGCTGGTGCAGTGGTGGCTTGCCGAGGAACGCCCGGCGCGCCTGGTGCTGGTGACGCGTACGGGAGACCTCGCCCAGTCGGCGGTCCGCGGACTGGTGCGCTCGGCGCAGACCGAGAACCCCGACCGCATCGTGCAGGTGGAGACCTCCAGCGATGCCCATGCCGACATCGGCAGCGGTGTTGACGGCGCCGGTCTTGCCCGGGTGCTACCCGGCCTGATCGCGTCGGGTGAGCCGCAGGCCGCGGTGCACCCGGACGACGAGGTCCGGGTGCCGAGACTGGTCCGCGTCGCCGCGCCGAACGCGGAGCCGGAGCTGCCCGGCCTCGGCTCCGGCACCGTTCTGTTGACCGGCGCGTCGGGCGGGCTGGGCGGGCTGTTCGCCCGGCACCTGGTCGCCGAGCACGGCGTCCGCAGTCTGCTGCTCGTCAGCCGCCGCGGCGGCGACGCACCCGGCGCGGCCGAACTCACCGCCGAGCTGACCGCGAACGGCGCCGACGTCACCTGGGCCGCGTGTGATGTGGCCGACCGCGACGCCGTGCGCGCACTCCTGACCGGCCCCGGGCCGAGCCTGTCCGCGATCGTCCACACCGCCGGCGTCCTGGACGACGGAATCATCGGCTCGCTGACCCCCGAGCGGCTGGACGCCGTGTTCCGTCCGAAGGTGGACGCGGCGCTGAACCTGCACGACCTGGCGGGCGAGCTGTCCGGCGACCTGTCCGCGTTCGTGCTCTTCTCCTCGGTGGCGGGCACCCTCGGCACGCCCGGCCAGGCGAACTACGCCGCCGCCAACACCTTCCTCGACGCCCTCGCCGAGCACCGCCGTTCCGTGGGCCTGCGGGCCACGTCGCTGGCCTGGGGCCTGTGGGCGCAGGACAGCGAGAGCGCCATGACAGGCAGCCTCGACGACACCGATCTCACCCGCATCAAGCGGATGGGCCTCGCCGCGATCCCGCCGACGGACGGCCTGCGGATGTTCGACGCGGCACTGGCCATCGATCGGGCGGCAGTCGCCCCGATCCGGCTCGACACGTCCGCCTTCCGTGACGGACCGGGGCAGCCCGTGCCGCCTGTCCTGCGCGGACTGGTGCGGGTCGCGCCGGTGCGGCGCACGGCGCGGACCGCGCCGAAGGGATCGCTGGGTCAGCGGCTGGCCGGGCTGCCGGAAGCCGAACGTGAGCACGTGGTGCTGGACCTGGTGCGTACCCAGGTCGCCGCCGTGCTCGGGCACGCCGCCGCACAGTCGGTCGGCGCGGACGACTCGTTCAAGGACATCGGGTTCGACTCGCTCACCGCCGTCGAACTGCGCAACCGGCTCAACTCGGCCGTCGGTATGCGCCTGCCCGCCACCCTGATCTTCGACCACCCGAACCCGCTTGCCCTCGCCCGCTTCCTCACCACCGAGGCCGCAGGCTCCGGCGAGGCGGCGGCAGCCGTGCCGGCGACCCTCTCCACGGCCACCGGAACGGCGGACGAGCCCATCGCGATCGTGGGCATGGCCTGCCGCTATCCCGGCGGCGTGCGGTCGCCCGAGGACCTTTGGCAGCTGGTGTCCTCCGGCGGCGACGCCGTGTCGGGCTTCCCCGAGGACCGCGGCTGGGACGTGGAGAAGCTCTACGACCCGAACCCCGACCAGTGGGGCACCAGCTACACCCGGGAGGGCGGCTTCCTCCACGACGCGGCGGACTTCGACGCCGAGTTCTTCGGGATCTCGCCGCGTGAGGCGCTGGCGATGGACCCGCAGCAGCGGTTGCTGCTGGAGACGTCGTGGGAGGCGTTCGAGCGGGCCGGGATCGACCCGGCGACGGTACGGGGCAGCAGGACCGGTGTCTTCGCCGGCGTGATGTACCACGACTACGGCGGCCGCGTGCACACCTCGCCGGCAGGGCTGGAGGGCTACCTCGTCAACGGCAGCGCGGGCAGCGTCGCTTCGGGGCGCGTTTCGTACACGTTCGGGCTCGAGGGCCCGGCGGTCACGGTGGACACGGCGTGCTCGTCCTCGCTCGTCGCCCTCCACCTTGCCGCGCAGGCACTGCGCAGCGGTGAGTGCTCGATGGCCCTCGTCGGCGGCGTCACGGTGATGGCAGGCCCGTCCGTGTTCGTGGAGTTCAGCCGTCAGCGGGGCTTGTCGGCGGACGGCCGGTGCAAGGCGTTCGCGGCCGGTGCGGACGGTACGGGCTGGGCCGAGGGTGCGGGCATGCTCCTGGTGGAGCGGCTGTCCGACGCCCGGCGCAACGGTCACCGGGTGCTGGCGGTCGTTCGCGGTACGGCGGTGAACCAGGACGGCGCGTCGAACGGTCTGACGGCTCCGAACGGTCCCTCGCAGCAGCGGGTGATCCGGCAGGCGCTGGCCAATGCGGGCCTGTCTTCGGAGCAGGTCGATGCGGTGGAGGCGCACGGTACGGGTACGAAGCTGGGTGACCCGATCGAGGCGCAGGCATTGATCGCCACGTACGGTCAGGAGCGGTCGGAGGAGCGGCCGTTGTGGCTGGGCTCGCTGAAGTCGAACATCGGCCATGCGCAGGCCGCGGCCGGTGTCGGTGGTGTGATCAAGATGGTCATGGCGATGCGGCACGGTGTGCTGCCGCAGACCCTGCACGTGGACGAGCCGACGCCGCACGTGGACTGGTCGGCGGGTGACGTCCGACTGCTGACCGAGGCCGTGGAGTGGCCCAGGAGCGATGCGCCGCGCCGCGCCGCCGTGTCCTCCTTCGGCGTGAGCGGCACCAACGCCCACGTGATCGTCGAGCAGGCGCCCAGCGTGGCGGAGAAGTCCCCGGCTTCGGCCTCGACTTCGGCCTCGGGACCGGTCCCGTGGGTGCTGTCGGCGAGGAGCGATGCGGCGCTGCGAGCACAGGCGGGCCGGCTGCTGTCCTTCCTGGACGCTGCGGGCGTCGGGGGCGCTGAGGTTCGGCCGGAGGATGTGGCGTTCTCGCTGGCGACGTCGCGTGCGGTGCTGGAGCGCCGTGCGGTGGTCGTGGGGGAGGAGCTCGGAGAGTTCCGGCAGGGGCTGGAGGCGCTTGTGTCCGGTGCTGCTCCGGTGGGTGGCGTCGGGGGCAAGGTGGGGTTCTTGTTCTCGGGTCAGGGTTCGCAGCGGGTCGGGATGGGGCGGGAGCTGTATGCGTCCTATCCGGTGTTCGCGGCGGCGTACGACGAGGTGTGCGCATGTCTCGATGCCACGGTCGATGTCGACTCGGAGGGGTTGAACCAGACGGGTTCGGCGCAGCCGGCGTTGTTCGCGGTCGAGGTGGCGCTGTTCCGGCTTCTCGAATCGTGGGGCATCCGGCCGGACTACGCGGCTGGTCATTCGGTGGGTGAGATTGCGGCTGCGCATGTGGCGGGTGTGTTGTCGCTCGGGGATGCGGCGAGGCTGGTGTCGGCGCGTGCCGCGTTGATGCAGGCGCTGCCCGCGGGCGGGGTGATGGTTGCTGTGCAGGCGACCGAGGACGAGATACTGCCGCATCTGACCGACGGCGTCGGCATCGCGGCGGTCAACGGCCCTCGGTCGGTGGTCATTTCGGGTACCGAGGACGCAGTTGCGGCGATTGCCGAATCGTTCGCTGCCCGGGGTCGTAAGACGTCCTGGTTGAAGGTCAGTCACGCGTTCCATTCGCCGTTGATGGATCCGATGCTGGAGGAGTTCGCGGAGGTCGCCAGCGGTCTGACGTTCTGTGAGCCGCGGATTCCTGTGGTCTCGAACCTCACCGGCCGGCCGGCCGAGTCGTACACGCCCGAGTACTGGGTGCGGCACGTGCGCGAAGCGGTGCGCTTCGCCGACGGTGTGCGGACCCTGCACGAGCTGGGTGTGACCACGTTCGTCGAGATCGGTCCGGGCGGTGTGCTCAGCGCCTTGGTCCAGGGTTGTTTCGACGACGGTACGGACGTCGTCACCGTTCCCGTCCTGCGTGCCGACCGGCCCGAGCCGTACGCGCTCGTCACCGCCGTCGGACAGTTGCACACCCAGGGCATCTCGCCCGACTGGCGGACACTCCTCCCGGGCGCCCGCCGCCTCGACCTGCCCACGTACGCCTTCCAGCGTGAGCGCTACTGGCTCGACGTTCCCCAGACGCCCGGTGACGTCCGGGCCGCCGGCCTGGAGGCGGCGGACCATCCGCTGCTCGGTGCCGCGATTGCGACGGCCGACAGCAACGGGATCCTGCTCACCGGACTGATTTCCCTCAAAACCCACCCGTGGCTCGCCGACCACGCCGTGAACGGGACCGTTCTGCTGCCCGGCACCGCGTTCGTCGAGTTGGCGATCCGGGCGGGCGACGAGACGGGATGCGGCTGGGTCGAAGACCTCACCCTCGAGCTTCCCCTGGTCGTGCCCGAGCGCGGTGGCGTCACCCTTCAGGTGGCTGTCGGTCCGGAGGACGAGTCCGGCCGGCGGCAGCTGAACGTGCACTCGCGCGTCGACGACGGTTCGTGGCTGCGACACGCGACGGGTGTGCTGTCCTCGGCAGAGGCACCGTCCGCTGCGGACCTCGGCGCGTGGCCGCCGGTGGGTGCGGATGCCGTCGACCTGACCGGGTTCTACGAGGGCATGGCCGCTGCGGGCCTGGACTATGGTCCGGTCTTCCAGGGACTGCGCTCGGTGTGGCGCGCCGGGGACGACGTCTTCGCCGAGGTCGAGCTGCCGGACGAGTCGGCTGCCGAGGCAGCGGAGTTCGCCCTGCACCCCGCGCTGCTGGACGCCGCCCTGCACGCACTGGCCGCCGGTGGGCTGGTGGCGCTGGACGAGGGCCCGGTCCTGCCGTTCGCGTGGTCCGGCGTCGCCGTGCAGGCTGCCGGTGCGGCGATGGCGCGGGTGAAACTGTCGCGGACTGCCACCGGTTCGGTGACGCTTGCCGTGGCCGATGGCACCGGTGACCCGGTGGCCTCGGTCGAGTCGCTGTCGTTGCGGGCCGTCTCGGCGGAGCAATCGCGCGGTGCCGGTGGCGGCGATCAGCTGTTCGCGCTGGAGTGGACGCCGTTCACCCTTCCCTCCGCCACCGACGCGCTGGTGATCGAGACGGTCGCGGACTTCGACGCACTGCGGGAGTCGGAAGGGGCACCGGACGTCGTCGTCGTTCCGTGCCCGGCGGGGTCCGGTACGCAGACCGCCGACCGTGTGCGCAGCGTCGCGAGTGAGGTTCTGGGGTTGGTGCAGTGGTGGTTGGCGGAGGAGCGTCCGGGGTGTTTGGTGCTGGTGACGCGTCCGGGCGATCTGGCTCATGCTGCGGTGTGGGGGCTCGTGCGGTCAGCGCAGTCGGAGAACCCGGACCGGATCGTGCTGGTGGAGGCCGAGGACACCGATGAGGCGGTCGGTGTGCTGCCCGCCGTGCTCGCTTCCGGTGAGCCGCAGTTCGCGGTGGTCGACGGGGAGGTGTTCGTACCGCGCCTGGTGAAGGCCACCGGGACCGCCACCGGCACGCCGGACTTCGGCTCCGGCACCGTCCTGCTGACCGGCGCGTCCGGTGCGCTGGGCGGGCTGTTCGCCCGGCACCTGGTCGCCGAGCACGGTGTGCGCAGTCTGCTGCTGCTCAGCCGGCGCGGCGCGGACGCACCCGGTGCGGTCGAGCTGGAGGCCGAACTGGCCGCGTGGGGCGCCGAGGTGCGTTGGGCGGCCTGCGACGTGGCCGATCGGGACGCCCTCGCCGAGGTGCTGTCCGGCACGCCGGTGACGGCCGTGGTGCACACGGCCGGCGTCCTCGACGACGGAGTGATCGCCGCGCTCACCCCGGAGCGCATGGAGAAGGTGCTGCGCCCGAAGACCGACGCCGTGCTCAATCTCCATGAACTGACGAGCGACCTGTCGGCGTTCGTCGTCTTCTCCTCGGTGTCCGGAATCCTGGGCAGCGCGGGACAGGGCAACTACGCGGCGGCGAACACCTTCCTCGACGCCTTCGCCGAAGCCCGCCGCGCCCGGGGGCTTCCCGCCACGTCGCTGGCATGGGGCCTGTGGGAGCAGGGCAGTGGCATGGCCGACCGGCTCGACCAGGCGGACCTCGCCCGGCTCAAGCGGGTGGGCCTGGCCCCGATGGCCGTCGACGAAGGACTGCGGCTGTTCGACGCGGCACTGGCCCTGGACCGGGCCGTCGTCGCCCCGCTGAGGCTGGACCTGGGCGGGCCGCAGGGCACGGTGCCGCCGGTCCTGCGAGGGCTGCGCGGCCCGGTACGGGGCACCGCGCGGCGCACGGCGAGGACCGCGCCGAAGGGATCGCTGGGCCGGCGGCTGGCCGGGCTGTCCGAGGTCGAGCGCGAGCAGGTGGTGCTGGACCTGGTGCGTACCGAGGTCGCCGCCGTGCTCGGCCACGCCTCGGCCCAGGCCGTCCAGCCGGAACACGCGTTCCAGGACGCCGGTTTCGACTCGCTCACCTCGGTGGAACTGCGCAACCGGCTGAACACGGCGACCGGGCTGCGGCTCCCCGCGACCATGGTCTTCGACCACCCCACACCCGTCGCGCTCTCCCGCTTCCTGCTCGCCGAGACACTGGGCGTCCAGGAGCAGCCCGAGACCGTGGTCGCCGCGGTGACCGGAACGGCTGACGAGCCGATCGCGATCGTGGGCATGGCCTGCCGGTTTCCCGGTGACGTGCGGTCGCCCGAAGACCTGTGGCGCCTCGTCGCCTCCGGCGGCGACGCGGTCTCGGGATTCCCCGAGAACCGCGGCTGGGACGTAGAGAACCTCTACGACCCGGACCCCGACCGCTCCGGCAAGTCCTACGTGCGCCACGGCGGCTTCCTCCACGAGGCTGCCGAGTTCGACCCGGCTTTCTTCGGGATCTCGCCGCGTGAGGCGCTGGCGATGGACCCGCAGCAGCGGTTGCTGCTGGAGACGTCGTGGGAGGCGTTCGAGCGGGCCGGGATCGACCCGGCGACGGTACGGGGCAGCAGGACCGGTGTCTTCGCCGGCGTGATGTACCACGACTACGGCGGCCGCGTGAAGACGGCTCCGGAGGGCATGGACGCCTACCTGGGCAGCGGCAGCGCGGGCAGCATCGCCTCCGGCCGGCTCTCGTACACGTTCGGGCTCGAGGGGCCGGCGGTCACGGTGGACACGGCGTGCTCGTCCTCGCTGGTGGCGCTGCACCTGGCGACCCAGTCGCTGCGCAGTGGTGAGTGCTCGATGGCGCTGGTCGGTGGTGTGACCGTCATGGCGACTCCCTCGACGTTCGTGGAGTTCAGCCGTCAGCGTGGCCTGTCGGCGGACGGCCGGTGCAAGGCGTTCGCGGCCGGCGCGGACGGCACCGGGTGGGCCGAGGGTGCGGGCATGCTGCTGGTGGAGCGATTGTCCGATGCCCGTCGGAACGGGCACCGGGTGCTGGCCGTCGTGCGGGGCAGCGCGGTGAACCAGGATGGCGCGTCGAACGGTCTGACGGCTCCGAACGGGCCCTCGCAGCAGCGGGTGATCCGGCAGGCGCTGGCCAATGCGGGCCTGTCTTCGGAGCAGGTCGATGCGGTGGAGGCGCACGGTACGGGTACGAGGCTGGGTGACCCGATCGAGGCGCAGGCGCTGATCGCCACGTACGGTCAGGAGCGGTCGGAGGAGCGGCCGTTGTGGCTGGGCTCGCTGAAGTCGAACATCGGCCATGCGCAGGCCGCGGCGGGCGTGGCCGGTGTGATCAAGATGGTCATGGCGATGCGGCACGGCGTGCTGCCGCAGACCCTGCACGTCGACGGCCCGACCCCGCACGTGGACTGGTCGGCCGGTGATGTCCGGCTGCTCACCGAGGCCGTGGAGTGGCCGGTGACCGACGCGCCGCGCCGCGCCGCCGTGTCGTCCTTCGGCATCAGCGGCACCAACGCCCACGTGATCGTCGAACAGGCGCCCGCCTCTGCGGAGTTGCCGCCCGTGTCCGACACCGGCGCGGTCGTACCGTGGGTGCTGTCCGGCAGGACGGAGGCGGCGCTGCGGGCACAGGCGGAGCGTCTGCTGTCCCTGGCGACGGCTGCGGCCACGGACCTGCAGGCGGCCGACATCGGGTTCTCGCTCGCCACCACACGCTCGGCCATGGAGCACCGGGCCGCCGTGGTGGGGGAGCACCGGGATGAATTCCTGGAAGGGCTCCGTGCGCTGGCCGCAGGGTCTCCGTCCAACCGGGTCCTCCTGGGTGAACCGAACACCAGCGGCAAGGTCGGGTTCTTGTTCTCGGGTCAGGGTTCGCAGCGGGTCGGCATGGGGCGTGAACTGTACGCGGCGTACCCCGTGTTCGCTGCGGCGTACGACGAGGTGTGCGCGCTTCTGGACGTGCCGGTCGGCGTCGACGCGGAAGAGCTCAACCAGACGGGTTCGACGCAGCCCGCGCTCTTCGCCGTCGAGGTCGCCCTGTTCCGGCTTCTCGAATCGTGGGGCATCCGGCCGGACTACGTGGCCGGTCACTCGGTGGGTGAGATCGCGGCCGTGCACGTGGCGGGTGTGTTGTCGCTCGGGGATGCGGCGAGGCTGGTGTCGGCGCGTGCCGCGTTGATGCAGGCCCTGCCCGTCGGCGGGGCGATGGTGGCGGTCCAGGCGACCGAGGACGAGGTGCTGCCGTACCTGACCGACGGTGTCGGGATCGCGGCGATCAACGGTCCGAGGTCGGTCGTTGTCTCCGGGGCCGAGGACGTGGTGGTCGCCATAGGTGAGGCCTTCCGGGAGCAGGGTCGTAGGACGTCCCGTCTGAAGGTCAGTCACGCGTTCCATTCGCCGTTGATGGACCCGATGCTGGAGGAGTTCGCACAGGTCGTCGGCGGTCTGGCCTTCGACGAGCCGCGGATCCCGGTGGTCTCGAACCTCACCGGCCGACTGGCCGAGCCGTACACGGCCGAGTACTGGGTCCGGCACGTCCGTGAAGCGGTCCGCTTCGCCGACGGCGTCCGGACTCTCCACGAGCTGGGCGTGACGACCTTCGTGGAGATCGGCCCCGGCGGCGTCCTCAGCGCCCTTGCCGAAGGCTGCCTCGACGCGGACATCGTCACTGTCCCGCTGCTGCGCGCCGACTGCCCCGAGCCGCAGGCCGTCGTCACCGCGCTCGCCGAACTGCACGCTCATGGCGTCTCCCCGGACTGGCAGGCGCTCTTCCCCGGCGCCCGCCGCGTCGACCTGCCGACCTACGCCTTCCAGTACGAGCGCTACTGGCTGGATGCGCCCGAGGAGTTCACCGGCAGCGCCGCCGCCACCGGACTCGGGCTGGGTGCGGCGGAGCACCCGTTGGCCGGTGCGGCGGTCGCACTGCCCGGCGCCGACGGGTTCCTGGTCACCGGGAGGCTCTCGCTCAGGACGCACCCCTGGCTCGCCGACCACACGGTCATGGACAGCGTGCTGCTGCCGGGCACCGCGCTCGTGGAACTGGCGGTGCGCGCGGGCGACGAGGCCGGTTGTGCACAGGTCGAGGAGCTGACACTGGAAGCACCGCTGATCGTCCCGGACCGCGGCGGTGTGGCCGTGCAGGTGTGGGTCGGGGCCGAGGAGGAGCCGGGCAGGCGCGCGCTGAGCGTGCACTCGCGACGGGAGGACGCCCCGGACGACGCGCCGTGGGTGCGGCACGCAGTCGGCTCCCTGAGGGACGCGCTGCCCGAGCCGCCGCACGGTGCGGACCTCGGCGCGTGGCCGCCGGCGGGTGCGGATGCCGTCGACCTGACCGGGTTCTACGAGGGCCTGGACGGACTCGGCCTGGGCTACGGCCCGGTCTTCCGGGGCCTGCGGTCGGTCTGGCGCAGCGGGAACGACGTTCTCGCCGAGGTCACCCTCCCCGAGGGCACGGAGGCGGGCGCGTTCGCCGTTCATCCGGCGCTGCTGGACGCGGCGCTGCACGCGATCGGCGCGGGCGGGCTCGGCCCCGTCGTCGACGGGCCGCTGCTGCCCTTCGCCTGGTCCGAGGTGGGTGTGCGTGCCGCGGGGGCGACGGCGCTGCGGGTCAAGGTTTCTCGCACGGGTACGG
Organism: Streptomyces sp. NBC_00386; assembly: GCF_036063235.1. Classification (NCBI taxonomy): domain Bacteria; kingdom Bacillati; phylum Actinomycetota; class Actinomycetes; order Kitasatosporales; family Streptomycetaceae; genus Streptomyces; species Streptomyces sp. NBC_00386. Next base: position 416,955 of record NZ_CP107950.1, on the reverse strand, counting down.
ACGCGGTGTCGCTGACCGTGGCCGACGCCTCGGGCGGTCTGGTGGCCACGGTCGGCTCACTGTCGCTGCGGCCGGTGTCGCGCGAGCAACTGCTCGTGGCGGGCGGCTCCGGCAGGCGTGTCGACGACTCGCTGTTCCGCCTCGTATGGCAGCCCGCGGCCCTCACGGCGACTGACGCTGCCGTCGGCCTCGACGTACGGAGCTACTCGGATCCGGCCGCTCTGCCCGCCGAGCCGGCCCTTCCCGATGTCGCGGTGGTCACCGTCGTTCCGTGCCCGGCGGGGTCCGGTACGCAGACCGCCGACCGTGTGCACCGCACTGCGAGTGAGGTTCTGGGGTTGGTGCAGTGGTGGTTGGCGGAGGAGCGTCCTGGGCGTCTGGCCTTGGTGACGCGTCCGGGCGATCTGGCTCATGCTGCGGTGTGGGGGCTCGTGCGGTCAGCGCAGTCGGAGAACCCGGACCGGATCGTGCTGGTGGAGGCCGAGGACACCGATGAGGCGGTCGGTGTGCTGCCTGCCGTACTTGCTTCCGGTGAGCCGCAGTTCGCGGTCCGCGACGGGGAGGTGTTCGTACCGCGCCTGGTGAAGGCCACCGGGACCGCCACCGCCACCGCTACCACTACCGCCGCCGACCTGCCGGACCTCGCCGGCGGCACCGTCCTCGTGACCGGTGCCTCCGGGGCGCTGGGCGCGCTCGTCGCGCGGCACCTGGTGTCCGAGCACAAGGTGCGCCGACTCCTGCTGGCGAGCCGCCGGGGCGCGGACGCACCCGGTGCGGCCGAGCTGGAGGCCGAACTGGTCGCATGGGGTGGCGAGGTCACCTGGGCGGCCTGTGACGTCGCGGACAGGGAGGCCGTCTCCGGAATGCTGGACGGGCTCGGCACGCATGCGCTGTCGGCCGTCGTGCACACCGCGGGTGTTCTCGACGACGGGGTCGTCGCCTCGGTCACACCGGAGAGGATGAGGGAGGTCTTCCGCCCCAAGGTGGACGCCGTGCTGAACCTGCACGAGTGCACCCGGGAAATGGGCCTGACCGCCTTCGTGGTGTTCTCGTCCGTCGCCGGCATGGTCGGCAGCGCCGGTCAGGCGAGCTACGCGGCGGCGAATTCCTTCCTCGACGCCTTCTCCGCACACCGGCGCCGTGAAGGGCTGCCCGCCACATCGCTGGCATGGGGTGTGTGGGAACAGCCCGGTGCGATGACGGACGGCCTCGCCGAGGCCGACCGGGCGCGGATGGCACGCAGCGGAGTGCTGCCGCTGTCGCCGGAGGAGGGGCTGCGGCTGTTCGACGCGGCACTGGTTTCGGACGAGGCGGTACTCGCCCCGGTCCGCATCGACACCGGCGCACTGCGCGCCGGTGAGGTATCGCCGGTGCTGCGCGCCCTCGTGCCGGCCGCGGCCGCCCGAAGGACCGCGCAGGCCGCCGCCGCTCCCCCCGCGTCCTCGCTGGCCGAGCGCCTGGAGGGGCTGCTGGAGGCCGAGCGGGAGAAGACCGTGCTGGACCTTGTCCGGGCCGAGGCGGCCGCGGTCCTGGGGCACGCGTCGGACCGTACGGTCCGGCCGGAACACGCCTTCCAGGACCTGGGCTTCGACTCCCTCACGGCCGTCGAACTGCGCAACCGGCTGAACAAGGCCACCGGGCTGCGGCTCCCCGCGACGCTGGTCTTCGACTACCCGACACCCGCTCTTCTGGCCCGTCACGTACTCATGGAGACGGCGGGGGCGGCCGGACCGGCCCTAGTGAATTCCCTACTTGCCGACCTGGACAGGATTGAACAAGAATTGGTCACGCGGTTGTCGGCGAGTGAAACTCGCGACCGGATCGTGTCAAAGCTCCAGGCCGTATTGGCGATTGCCGGTGAATTCGGCAAGGTGCCGGTCCAGGAAGGACCTGGTACGGGCGGCAGCGATCTGGAATCGGCTACGGACGACGAAGTATTCGATCTGCTCGGCAAGGAATTCGGGATTTCCTGACCGCTTCGGCGCGGTCCGGTGACCCCTTGCCGAATTCCGGTAAGTCTTCGCAGGGGTGAGGGACGATTTCGGTGGTGAACGACGACAAGCTCCGCTATTTCCTGAAGCGAGTCACCGCAGATCTCCAGGAGACCCGGCGGCGCCTTCGTGACTACGAGGACGCCGCCGGGGAGCCGGTGGCCATCATCGGGATGAGCTGCCGCTACCCGGGAGGGGTCGACTCGCCCGAGGATCTGTGGGAGGTGGTCGCAGGCGGCCACGACGCCGTCTCGGAGTTCCCCGCCGACCGTGGCTGGGACCTGGACGCGCTCTACGACCCGGACCCGGAGTCCCGCGGGACCAGCTACGCCCGCGAGGGGGCGTTCCTGCGGGACCTGGCGCGGTTCGATGCCGGCCTCTTCGGGATCTCGCCGCGTGAGGCGCTCGCCATGGACCCCCAGCAGCGGCTGCTGCTGGAGACGTCGTGGGAGCTCTTCGAGCGGGCCGGTATCGATGCCGCCTCGCTGGCGGGGAGCAGGACCGGCGTGTTCGCCGGCGTGATGAACCACGAGTTCCTCGCCGCCCTCCAGAACTCCCCGCAGGACCTGGAGGGTTACCTCGGGACGGGCACCTCGGGCAGTGTCGCCTCCGGCCGGGTGGCCTACACCTTCGGCCTCGAAGGCCCGGCCGTCACGGTCGACACGGCCTGCTCGTCGTCCCTGGTGGCCCTGCACCTGGCTGTCCAGTCGCTGCGCAACGGCGAGTGCTCGCTGGCCGTGGCGGGCGGTGTCACCGCGATGGTCGGTCCCGCCACCTTCGTCGGCTTCAGCCGTCAGCGCGGACTGGCACCCGACGGCCGCTGCAAGGCGTTCGCGGCCGGTGCCGACGGCACCGGCTGGGGCGAGGGCGCCGGCCTGCTGCTCGTGGAGCGCCTCTCGGACGCCCGCCGCAACGGACACGAGGTCCTCGCGGTCGTCCGGGGCTCCGCCGTCAACCAGGACGGCGCGTCCAACGGCCTGACCGCCCCCAACGGCCCTTCCCAGCAGCGGGTGATCCGACAGGCACTGGCCGCCGCCCAGTTGACCACCGCACAGGTCGACGCGGTGGAGGCGCACGGCACGGGCACCCGGCTCGGCGACCCGATCGAGGCGCAGGCGCTGCTCGCCACGTACGGGCAGGGCCGTCCCGACGACAAGCCGCTGTGGCTGGGCTCGATCAAGTCCAACATCGGTCACACCCAGGCCGCGGCCGGTGTGGCGGGCATCATCAAGATGGTCATGGCCATGCGCCACGGCGAACTGCCGCGCACGCTGCACGTCGACGCGCCGTCCCCGCACGTCGACTGGTCGGCGGGGGCCGTACGGCTGCTCACCGAGCGCACGCCCTGGCCGGCGTCGGACAAGCCGCGCCGGGCCGGTATCTCCTCTTTCGGAATCAGCGGCACCAACGCGCACACGATCATCGAGGAAGCCCCGTCGACCGAAGCGTTCGCGCAGGACGCCGAGGCCCGACAAGCGCCGGAGGAAGGCGCGGAGAGCGCCGGGGCCGTCGTCCCGGAGGCGGCGCGCCCGGCCGCGGGCGGACCGGTGCCGTGGGTGATCTCCGGCAGGACCGAGGAGGCCCTGCGCGCACAGGCCGAACGCCTGCTGTCCCGCACGGACGCCGAAGTCCCCCCGCTCGACGTCGCGTTCTCGCTCGCCACGACGCGCACGGCCCTGGAGCACCGCGCGGTGGTCCAGGGCGGGACGCAGACGGAACTCGCCGAGGGATTGCGGGCCGTGGCCTCCGGCTCCCCGGCACCGGGCGTCGCGCGCGGCCTCTCCGGCACCGGCGGGCGCGTCGGGTTCCTCTTCTCCGGCCAGGGATCGCAACACCTGGGCATGGGGCGTGAGCTGTACGCGTCCTACCCGGCGTTCGCCGCCGCGTACGACGAGGTCTGCGCGCACCTCGGCACCGCGGTCGACGTCGACTCGGAAGAACTGCACCGTACCGGCGCCGCCCAGCCCGCACTTTTCGCGGTCGAGGTGGCGCTGTTCCGGCTCCTCGAATCCTGGGGCGTGCGGCCGGACTACGTGGCCGGTCACTCCGTAGGCGAGATCGCCGCCGCACATGTGGCCGGGGTGCTGTCGCTCGACGCCGCCGCGAAGCTCGTGTCCGCCCGCGCCCGCCTCATGCAGGCCCTGCCCGCCGGCGGAGCGATGATCGCCGTCCAGGCCACCGAGGACGAAGTCCTTCCGCGTCTCACCGACGGCGTCGGCATCGCCGCGATCAACGGCCCGCGGTCCGTCGTGGTGTCCGGAGCCGAGGACGCGGTCACCGCGATCGCCGAGGCCTTCCGGCAGCAGGGCCGCAAGACCTCCCGGCTGAAGGTCAGCCACGCGTTCCACTCGCCGCTGATGGACCCCATGCTGGAGGAGTTCATTCAGGCCGTCCGCGGGCTGGCCTTCGAGAAGCCGCGGATTCCGGTGGTCTCCAACCTCACCGGCCGTCTGGCCGAGCCGTACACCCCCGAGTACTGGGTCCGGCACGTCCGCGAGGCGGTCCGTTTCGCCGACGGCGTCCGGACTCTGTACGACCTGGGCGTGACCACGTTCGTCGAGATCGGGCCGGGGGGCGTGCTGAGCGCCCTGGCCCAAGGCTGCCTGGACGACGACGTGGTCACCGTGCCCGCCCTGCGCGCCGACCGCCCCGAGCGGGCCGCACTCGTCGCCGCCGTCTCCGAACTGCACGCGCACGGCGTCTCCCCGGACTGGCACGCCTTCTTCCCCGGCGCCCGCCGCGTCGACCTGCCGACCTACGCCTTCCAGTACGAGCGCTACTGGCTCGACGCCTCACCGGCCGCACCCGGTGACGTCCGCGCCGCCGGACTGGGCTCGGCCGACCACCCGCTGCTGGGCGCCGCCGTCTCCCTGGCCGGCGGCGACGAGCGGCTGCTGACCGGCCGACTGGCCCTGCGCACGCACCCGTGGCTGAGCGACCACGCCGTGCTCGGAACCGTGCTGCTGCCGGGCACCGCGTTCGTCGAACTGGCGGTGCGGGCCGCCGACGAAGCCGGCTGCGACCTGCTGGAGGACCTCACCCTCGAAGCGCCCCTGATGGTGCCCGAGCAGGGCGGCGTCGCGGTTCAGGTGTGGGTCGGCGCGGCCGACGGCACCGGCCGCAGGCCGCTGACCGTGCACTCGCGCCCCGAGGACGACACCGATCTGCCGTGGGTCCGCCACGCGACCGGCTTCATCACCGAAGGGACCGAAGAGACAGGCGCCGCGGCTGCCGGCCGGGCGCTCACGGCGTGGCCGCCGACGGGCGCCGAGCCGGTCGACCTGGACGGTTTCTACGACCGGCTGGCCGCCCTGGGCCTGGCCTACGGACCGGTGTTCCGTGGACTGCGGAACGCCTGGCGCGCGGGCGGGGAGGTCTTCGCGGAGGTCGCCCTCCCCGACGGCACGGACACCGGCTCCTTCCTCCTGCACCCGGCTCTGCTGGACGCGGCGCTGCACGCGATCGGCGTGATCGGTGCGGGCGGTGCGGGCAGCTCCCTCGCGGCCGAGACGGACGGGCCGCTCCTGCCGTTCGCCTGGTCCGGGGTGTCCGTGCGCGCCATGGGCGCGTCCACCGTACGGGTCAGGGTGGCACCGGCCGGTACGAACGTGGTGTCCCTGCTGGTGGCCGACGGTGCCGGCGAGCCGGTGGCGTCCGTCGAGTCGCTGACACTGCGCGCGGTGTCGGCCGAGCAGCTCCGCAAGCCCTCCGGTGACGCGATGTTCACCGTCGGGCGGGCGTCGCTGACCCTGCCCTCCGACGACGCGGACGGGACGGCGGTCGTGTACGTCCCGGACATCGCCGCACTGGCCGAGGCCGACGGGCCGTCGCAGCCGGACGTGGTCGTGGTCCCGTGCCCCGACGGTCCGGAAGGGGCGACCGGGGCCGAGCGGGTGCGTGCGGTCACCACCGACGTGCTGCGGCTGGTTCAGCGCTGGTTCGCCGACGACCGGACGCCACGCCTCGTGCTGGTGGCGCGCTGCGACGACCTCGCGCACGCCGCGGCGGGCGGACTGGTGCGCTCGGCCCAGGCGGAGAACCCCGGCCGGATCGTGCTGCTCGAAACCGACCGCCCGGACGAGGCGGCCGCGTTCGTGCCCGGCGTCGTACTGTCCGGCGAGCCCCACGTCGTCGTCCGCGAAGGGGAGGTCAGCGCACCGCGCCTGGCCCGCGCCGCCTCCCCGGCAACGCAGGACGCGGCCACCGGCCCCGCGGACGAAGCGGCCTCCGCCCCCGCCGAGGGCGCTGCCTTCGGCCTCGGCACCGTGCTGCTCACCGGCGCCTCCGGCGCGCTGGGCACAACCCTCGCCCGTCACCTGGTGACCGGACACGGCGTGCGCCGGCTGCTGCTCGTCAGCCGCCGCGGCGCGGACGCCCCGGGCGCCGCGGACCTGAAGGCCGAACTCGCGGCGCTCGGCGCCGAAGCGACGTGGGCCGCCTGCGACCTCGCCGATCGTGACGCCCTCGCCAGGCTGCTGGCCGCCGTCCCGGTCGACTCCGTCGTGCACACCGCCGGCGTGCTCGACGACGGCGTGATCGCCGCGCTGACCCCGGAGCGTGTGGGCGCCGTCCTCGCGCCCAAGGCCGACGCCGTGCTCAACCTGGACGAACTCACCGGCGAGAGCACGACGTTCGTGCTGTTCTCCTCCGCCGCGGGCGTCTTCGGCAACCCCGGCCAGGGCAACTACGCCGCGGCCAACGCCTTCCTCGACGCCTTCGCCCGGCGCCGCCACGCCCAGGGGCGGCCCACGGTCTCGCTGGCGTGGGGCCCGTGGGAGCAGGAGGGTGCCATGGCCGACGCCCTCGACGAGACGGGCAGGTCGCGGATGGCGCGCTCCGGCGTCCTGCCCTTGTCCACCGAGGACGGCCTGCGGCTGTTCGACGCGGCGCTCGCCTCCGACGAGCCCGTGCTCGTCCCCGTCCGCCTCGACACCGCCGCCCTGCGCAACCGGGAGGCAGAAACCGTACCGGCCCTGCTGCGCGGACTCGTCCGCGTCCCCATACGCGGCACGGCCCAGCGCGCCGCCACCGGATCCCTGGCCGAACACCTCGCCGCTCTGGCCGCCGACGAGCGTGACGAGGCCCTCCTGGAACTGGTCCGGACCGAGGTCGCCGCCGTGCTCGGTCACTCCTCGCCCCGGGCCGTACCGCCCACGCACGCCTTCCAGGACCTGGGCTTCGACTCGCTGACGGCCGTGGAGCTGCGCAACCGGCTGTCCCCCGCCATCGGCCTGCGCCTGCCCGCCACCCTCGTCTTCGACCACCCCACCCCCGCCGCCCTCGCCCGGTACATCGGCACCGAACTCCTCGGCGAGGCCCCGGCCGCTCCGGCCGCGACCTCGGCGAGGCAGGCCGCGGCCGCCGTCGACGAGCCGATCGCCATCGTCGGCATGAGCTGCCGCCTCCCGGGTGGGGTCCGCTCGCCGGAGGACCTGTGGCGGCTGGTGGCCTCCGGCCGGGACGGCATCTCCCGGTTCCCGGACAACCGCGGCTGGGACGTCGACGGGCTCTACGACCCCGACCCCGAGCGCCTCGGCAAGACCTACGCGCGCGACGGCGGCTTCCTGTACGAGGCTGCCGAGTTCGACGCCGGCTTCTTCGGCATCAGCCCCCGCGAGGCCCTGGCGATGGACCCGCAGCAGCGGCTGCTCCTTGAGGCGTCCTGGGAGGCGTTCGAACGCGCCGGGATCGACCCGGCGACGGTCCGGGGCAGCCGTACCGGTGTCTTCACCGGCCTGATGTACCACGACTACGGCCAGGGCCCGCGCGAACTGCCCGAGGGCGTCGAGGGTTTGCTCACCACCGGAGGCTCCGGCAGCGTCGCCTCCGGGCGCGTGTCCTACACGTTCGGTCTGGAGGGCCCCGCCGTCACGGTCGACACGGCGTGCTCGTCGTCGCTCGTCGCCCTGCACCTGGCCGTCCAGTCACTGCGCAACGGCGAGTGCACGATGGCGCTGGCCGGCGGCGTCACCGTCATGGCCGGCCCGACGGTCTTCGTGGAGTTCAGCCGGCAGCGCGGACTGGCCCCCGACGGGCGGTGCAAGGCGTTCGGTGCCGGGGCCGACGGCACCGGTTGGGCCGAGGGTGTCGGCATGCTGCTGGTGGAGCGGCTGTCCGACGCGGAGCGCAACGGCCATCGTGTGCTGGCCGTCGTGCGGGGGAGCGCGGTCAACCAGGACGGCGCGTCCAACGGTCTGACCGCGCCCAACGGTCCCGCGCAGCAGCGCGTGATCCGGCAGGCACTCACCTCCGCGGGCCTCACCACCGCTGATGTCGACGCGGTGGAGGCGCACGGTACGGGCACGAGGCTGGGCGACCCGATCGAGGCGCAGGCGCTCCTCGCCACGTACGGGCAGGGACGGGACGGTGACCGGCCTTTGTGGCTGGGCTCGTTGAAGTCCAACATCGGTCACGCGCAGGCCGCGGCGGGTGTCGCCGGTGTGATCAAGATGGTCATGGCGATGCGCCACGGAGTGCTCCCGCGGACCCTGCACGCCGATGAGCCGACGCCGCACGTGGACTGGTCGGCCGGTGACGTCCGGTTGCTGACCGAGGCCGTCGACTGGCCCGAGTCGGACCGCCCGCGCCGTGCCGCGATCTCGTCCTTCGGTGTCAGCGGCACCAACGCGCACACCATCATCGAACAAGCCCCCGCGACCGAGGCGCTGCCCCCGGCGTCCGGCTCCGGCACGGCCGTGCCGTGGATGCTCTCCGGCAGGACCGAAGCAGCGCTGCGGGCGCAAGCCGCCCGCCTCGCGTCCTTCCTGGACGACAACGACAGGGACAGGGACAGGGACAGGGACAGGGACAGGGACAGGGACAGGGACAGGGACAGGGACAGGGACGACGACGGCGACAGGGACGACGACGGTGAGGCGGCCTTGGCGGCCGACGTTGCGTACTCTCTGGCCACGACCAGGGCGGCCTTCGAACACCGCGCCGTAGTGGTCGGGCAGACTCTCCAGGAACTCCGGCGGGGACTGGCCGGTGTCGCCGGCGGCGCTACGCCGCCCGGCGTGGTGACCGGGACCGCACGCACCGGCGGCAGGACCGTCTTCGTCTTCCCCGGGCAGGGGTCGCAGTGGGTGGGCATGGCCACCGAACTGCTGGAGACCTCCCCGGTCTTCCGTGACCGGATCGAAGCCTGCGAACGCGCCCTCGCGCCGCACGTGGACTGGTCGCTGACCTCGGTGCTGCGCGGCACCTCCGAGGCCGAGCAGGACCGGGTCGACGTGCTGCAGCCCGTGCTCTGGGCGATGACGGTCGCCCTCGCCGAGGTGTGGCGCTCCTTCGGAGTGACCCCCGACGCGGTCGTCGGGCACTCCCAGGGCGAGGTCTCCGCGGCGGTGATCGCCGGAGCGATCTCCCTGGAGGACGGAGCGCGCATCGTGGTGCGGCGCAGCCTCGCGGTCCGCGAGCTCCAGGGCCGCGGTGCCATGGCCTCGGTGACGCTCCCGGACGAGAAGGCACGGGAACTGGTCGGCCGGTGGACCGGCCGCCTCGGCATCGCCGCCGTGAACGGGCCCGCCACCGTCGTGGTCTCCGGGGACACCGACGCCCTCGACGAACTCCTCGCGCACTGCCGACAGGAGGGCGTCCAGGCTCGCAAGGTCGCCGTCGACTACGCCGCACACTCGCCGCAGATCGAACACGTCGAAGCACAGGCGAGCGAGGGGTTCGCCGGCATCAGCCCGCTCCCCGGCTCCGTGCCCTTCTACTCCACGGTGACGGGCGGGAAGCTGGCCGCGGACGAGCTCGGCTCCGGCTACTGGTACCGCAACATGCGGCAGACGGTACGGTTCCACGACGCGATCCGGTCCGCTCTCGCCGACGGGCACGACGTGTTCGTCGAAGTCAGCCCGCACCCCGTCCAGTTGGCGGGCATCCAGGATGCCATCGAGGCCGCCGACGCGGACGCCGCGGTCGTACCGACGCTGCGCCGCCGCGACGGCGGACGGAACCGGCTGATGCTCGCCCTGGCCCAGGCCCAGGTGCACGGTGTCACCATCGACTGGGACGCCGTCCTGCCGGGCGCGCGCCGTGTCGACCTCCCGACCTACGCGTTCCAGCACGAGAGGTACTGGCTGGAGGCGGGCGCTCCGGCCGGTGACGTACGAGCGGCCGGGCTGGACGCCACCGATCACCCGTTCCTCGGCGCCGCGGTGGAGCTGCCGGACGCCGGCGGCCACCTGCTGACCGGGCTGCTGTCCCTGCGGTCCCAGCCCTGGCTGGCCGACCACGTGGTGCTGGGCACGGTGCTGCTGCCGGGCACGGCCTTCGTGGAACTGGCCGCCCATGCCGCGGCCGAGACCGGCTGCGACCATGTCGAGGAACTCACCCTGCAGGCACCGCTGGTGCTGCCCGAGCACGGCGGCGTCGCGCTCCAGGTCCTCGTGGGAGCCCAGGACGACTCCGGTCGCCGCCCGCTGAGCGTGCACTCGCGAGCCGGGGACGGCCCCTGGACACGCAACGCCACCGGCGTCCTCACCACCGGCACAACCCCCTCCGGGACAGACCTGAGCAGCTGGCCCCCGGTCGATGCCCAGCCGGTGGACCTGGACGGCTTCTACGACCGCCTGGCGGACCTCGGCCTGAGCTACGGTCCGCTGTTCCGGGGGCTGCGCGCCGTGTGGCGCGGCCACGACGCGGTCTACGCCGAACTCGCCGTCACCGACGAGGCGCAGGCGAACGCGTTCGGCGTGCACCCGGCCCTGCTCGACTCCGCGCTGCACGCGCTGGGCGCGGGCGGCCTCGTACCGGCCGCCGACGGGCCCCTGCTGCCCTTCGCGTGGTCCCGCGTCACGCTGCACGGAACCGGAACGGCGAGCCTGCGGGTACGGCTCTCCCCGGCCGGCGGGGACACGGTAAGGCTGGAGGCCGCCGACGACACGGGCCGTCCCGTCATGTCGGTCGAGTCGCTGACGCTGCGCCCGGTGTCGGCCGAGCAACTGCGCACGAGCTCCCGGGACTCCCTGTTCACCGTGGAGTGGGCACCGCTCGCCACCACGGCCGACGCGCGGACACCGGTCGTACGGGCCTACGACGACATCGCCGCCCTCCTCGCCGCCCCCACGGTGGAGACCGGGGCGCAGGCGGACACGGACGCCGTCGTCGTCCCCTGCCCCGGCGGGTCGGGTACCGATGCCGAGCGGGTCCGGAGCGTCCTCGCCGAAGTGCTCCGGCTGGTCCAGTGGTGGCAGGCCGAGGACCGGGCCGCCCGCCTGGTGCTGGTGACCCGGGGCGCGGTCGCCTCCGGGGACGAGCCGGAAGCGGGCGACCCGGTGCAGGCGGCCGTGTGGGGCCTGGTCCGGTCGGCACAGTCGGAGAATCCGGACCGCATCGTCCTCCTCGACACCGAAGAGAATGCCGACCTGGAGCGGGCCGTGGCGACAGCCGTCCCCCGGCTCCTCGCCTCCGAGGAGCCGCAGGCGGCGCTCCGCGGTGACGCGCTCCTGCTACCCCGGCTCGCCAGGGCCGCCGCCGACGCCCCGCGGGCCACCCCGGACCTCGGGACCGGCACAGTGCTCCTGACCGGCGCGTCCGGCGCCCTGGGCGGGCTCGTCGCCCGGCACCTGGTCGCCGAGCACGGCGTGCGCAGCCTGCTGCTGATGAGCCGGCGCGGCGCGGATGCCGAGGGTGCGGCGGAGCTCCGGGCGGAACTGACCGCCGCGGGTGCCGAAGTGCTCTGGGCCGCCTGCGACGTGGCCGACCGGAACGCCCTCGCCGAGGTGCTGTCCGGCTCGCCGGTGACGGCCGTCGTCCACACGGCCGGCGTCCTCGACGACGGCGTGATCGGTTCGCTCACGCCGGAGCGCCTGGAGAAGGTGCTGCGCCCCAAGGCCGACGCGGTGCTGAACCTGCACGAACTGGCGGGCGACGTGTCGGCGTTCGTGCTCTTCTCCTCGCTCGCGGGCACGCTCGGCACCCCCGGCCAGGCCGGCTACGCCGCGGCCAACGCCTTCCTGGACGCCTTCGCCCGGCTCCGCCGCGCCCAGGGGCTGCCCGCGGTGTCGCTGCCGTGGGGCCTGTGGCAGCGCACCGGCACCATGACTGAGTCCCTCGGCGGCGCCGACCGGACCCGGCTCGCCCGCGGCGGCGTGCTGCCACTGTCCGACGAGGACGGCCTGGAACTTCTCGACGCCGCGCTCGCGCTGCGGGAACCCCTCGTGGTGGCGGCACGGTTGGACCTCGCCGCCCTGCGGAACGCGACCGCACCGGTGCCGCCGCTGCTCAGGGCGCTCGTCGGCGGCCGGCCGCGGCGCATGGACCGGGCGGCTTTAGTACCGCTGGCGCAACGGATCGCGGGCCTGCCCGAGAGCGAGCGCGAAGAGGCCGTCCTGGACCTCGTCCGCTCCGAGGTCGCCGCCGTCCTCGGCCACAGCTCGGCCAAGGCCGTCCAGCCCGACCAGGCCTTCGGCGACCTGGGCTTCGACTCGCTGACCGCGGTGGAGCTCCGCAACCGGCTGAACAAGGCCACCGGCCTGCGGCTGCCCGCGACGCTGGTCTTCGACCACCCGACGCCCGCGGTACTCGCGCGGCGGGTGCTGAAGGACCTCCCCGGTGGTACGGGCGGGACGGCGCCGGTCCTCGACGAGCTCGACCGCCTCGCCGCCGCCCTCGACGGCGCCGGAGCGGACGGCGTCGACAACGTCACCCGAACCAAGATCAACATGCGTCTCCAGGCGCTGCTCGCCCGCTGGAACGGGGACGAGCCCGCCGATCCGGGAGGCGCCGGCGGAGCCGGGGACGAAGACGACCTCAGCTCGGCGAGCGACGAAGAGCTGTACGAGCTCCTCGACGACGAACTCGGCATCTTCTGAACTGCGCAGGTCAAAAGGGGGCGGGCGACACCGATGATGAACGAGGACAAGCTCCGGGACTACCTCAAGCGGGCCACCACGGACCTGCGCCAGGTCCGGCGGCGCGTGCGCGAGCTGGAGGCCCGCGACCAGGAGCCGATCGCCATTGTGGGCATGAGCTGCCGGTTTCCCGGCGGCGTCGGCTCCCCCGAGGAGCTGTGGCGGCTGCTGGCCGAGGGCGAAGACGCCATCTCGCAGTTCCCCGAGGACCGCGGCTGGGACGTCGACGCGCTCTACGACCCCGACCCCGAGCAGCCCGGCAAGGTCTACACCCGGCACGGCGGCTTCCTGCACGACGCGGCGGACTTCGACGCGGACTTCTTCGGAATCTCGCCGCGTGAGGCACTGGCCATGGACCCGCAGCAGCGGCTGCTGATGGAGACCGCCTGGGAGGCCTTCGAGCACGCGGGCATCGACCCTGCCGGCCTCAAGGGCAGCCGCACCGGTGTTTTCGCCGGCCTGATGTACCACGACTACGGCTTCACGCCCGGAGTCCTCCCCGAGGGGGTCGAGGGGCTGATGAGCACCGGCAACTCCGGCAGCGTCGCCTCCGGGCGCATCGCCTACACCTTCGGGTTCGAGGGCCCCGCGGTCACCGTCGACACCGCCTGCTCGTCCTCGCTCGTCGCCCTGCACCTCGCCGTGCAGGCGCTGCGGGGCGGCGAGTGCTCCATGGCGCTCGCCGGCGGCGTGACGGTCATGGCGGGCCCAAGCGCCTTCGTCGAGTTCAGCCGCCAGCGTGGACTCGCCCCCGACGGCCGCTGCAAGTCCTTCGCGGCGGCCGCGGACGGCGCGTCCTGGTCCGAAGGCGTCGGCCTGCTGCTCGTGGAGCGGCTGCGGGACGCCCGCCGGCTCGGCCACAAGGTGCTCGCCGTCGTCCGGAGCAGCGCCGTCAACCAGGACGGCGCGTCCAACGGCCTGACCGCGCCCAACGGCCCCTCGCAGCAGCGCGTGATCCTCGAAGCGCTGGCCGGCGCCCGGCTGTCCGCCGAGGAGGTCGACGCCGTCGAAGCACACGGCACGGGCACGAACCTCGGCGACCCGATCGAGGCGCAGGCACTGCTGGCGACCTATGGACAAGAGCGCGAACGACCGCTCCTGTTCGGCTCGCTGAAGTCCAACATCGGCCACACACAGGCCGCGGCGGGCGTCGCCGGCGTGATGAAGATGGTGCTGGCGATGCAGCACGGCGTGCTGCCGAAGACGCTCCACGTGGACCGGCCGACCCCGCAGGTCGACTGGTCGGCCGGCTCGGTCGAGCTGCTGACCGAGGCGATCGCGTGGCCGGAGACCGACCACCCCCGCCGGGCCGGGATCTCGTCGTTCGGGATCAGCGGCACCAACGCGCACGTCATCGTCGAGCAGGCGCCCGAACCGGAGGCGGAGGACCCGGCCGACGACAGGACCGAAGGCGAGGGCGTGGCCGAGGAACTGCTGCGGGCCCGGACCACGGTGGTGCCGTGGGTACTCTCCGCGAAGACCGGGGAGGCGCTGCGGGAGCAGGCACAACGACTGCTGTCGTCCGTGGACCTCGCGGCCGCGTCCCCGGCCGACGTGGGGTTCTCGCTGGCGGCCACCCGCTCGGCGCTGGAGCACCGGGCGGCGGTCGTCGGCGCGGACGGGGCAGAGTTGCGCGCGGGGCTGACCGCCCTCGCGGCGGGCGAGCCCGCGGCACAGATGGTGACGGGGCGCGCCGGTGCCGACCGGGGCAAGGTCGGGTTCCTGTTCTCGGGCCAGGGTTCGCAGCGGCTGGGAATGGGGCGCGAGCTGTACGCGGCGTACCCGGTGTTCGCCGCCGCCTACGACGAGGTGTGCGCGCTCCTGGATGCGCCGGTCGATGTCGACGCGGATGAGTTGAACCAGACGGGTTGCACGCAGCCGGCGTTGTTCGCTGTCGAGGTCGCCCTGTTCCGGCTTCTCGAAATGTGGGGCATCCGGCCGGATTATGTGGCTGGTCATTCGGTGGGTGAGATCGCGGCCGCTCATGTGGCGGGTGTGTTGTCGCTCGAGGACGCGGCGAAGCTGGTGTCGGCGCGGGCCGCGTTGATGCAGGCCCTGCCCGCGGGCGGCGCCATGGTCGCTGTCCAGGCCACCGAGGACGAGGTACTGCCCTACCTGACCGACGAGGCCGGCGTCGCGGCGGTCAACGGGCCTCGGTCGGTCGTGGTTTCCGGTGCGGAGGACGCGGTCGTCGCCATCGGTGAGGTCTTCGCCGGTCAGGGTCGTAGGACATCCCGTCTGAAGGTCAGTCACGCGTTCCATTCGCCGTTGATGGATCCGATGCTGGGGGAGTTCGCGCAGGTCGTTCGCGGGCTGTCCTATGGTGAGCCGCGGATTCCGGTGGTCTCGAACCTCACCGGTCGCCTGGCCGAGCCGTACACGCCCGAGTACTGGGTGCGACACGTCCGTGAGGCGGTCCGCTTCGCCGACGGTGTGCGGACCCTGCACGAGCTGGGTGTGACCACGTTCGTGGAGATCGGCCCCGGCGGCGTGCTGAGCGCCCTTGCCGAAGGCTGCCTCGACGACGCGGACATCGTCACTGTTCCCGCCCTGCGTACCGACCGTCCCGAACCCCAGGCGCTCACCCTCGCCCTCGGGCAGGTCCACGCGCACGGTGTCTCCCCGGACTGGCAGGGGCTGTTCCCCGGCGCCCGGCACGTCGACCTGCCCACGTACGCCTTCCAGCGCGAGCGCTACTGGCTCGAAGGCACGGCCGCGCTCGACGTCTCCTCGGCGGGCCTGGACTCCTCCGGCCACGCCCTGCTCGGCGCGGTGGTGGAGACCGCCGGTACGCGGGACGTGCTGTTCACCGGTCGGCTGTCCCCGGCCGACCTGCCCTGGACCGCGGAACACACGGTCGGCGGCGTGCCGGTGCTCCCGGTCGCCGCGTTCGTGGAGCTCGCCCTGTCCGCGGGACGGCAGACCGGGTTCCCGCACCTGGAACAGCTGGACGTGGACGCCCCGCTGGTCCTGGCCGAACAGGGCGCCGTACGCGTCCAGGTGCAGGTCGGTGCGGGCGACGATCCCGACCGGCGCTCCGTGCGCGTCTTCAGTCGGCCCGCTGCCGACGGCACCGGCGAGCCCTGGGTCTGCCACGTCACCGGAGAGCTCACCCGGAACGCTCCGGCGCCGGATTTCGACATGACGATGTGGCCGCCGACGGGTGCCGAACCTGTCGACGTCGAGGGCCGTCCGGGTCTGGGCGCCGCCTGGCGTGCCGGGGACGAGCTGTACGCCGAGGCCGTACTGGCCGTCGCGGAGCGGGACCGGGCGGACCGCTACGTCCTGCACCCCGTACTGCTGGACGCCGCCCTCGGCATGCTGGCGTCGAGCCGCGCCGAAGACCCCGGCAAGGTGCTCATGCCCCACGCCTGGAGCGGTATGTCCGTGCACGCTCCGGGGCCCGGGGCCGTACGCATACGCATCCGGCCCGTCGCCGACGACGCGGTGGCGATCGAACTGTCCGACGCCGACGGCTCTCCCGTCGCCTCGGTCGCGTCCGTCTGGACACGGTCGATGTCCCCGCAGCAGGTGCTGGCCTCGCGCGTGGCGCACCAGGACCGGATGTTCGAGGTCGACTGGGTCGAGCACACCGCGGCTTTCGCCCCCGCACCCGCCACCGCTCCCGAAGCCGCGTGGGCGGTCCTGGGCGACGAGGGGTCCCACTCCGACATCGACGGGCTCCGCAGGGCGGTCGACGGCGGCGCGGCCACGCCTGCCCACGTCCTCCTGCCCTGCGCCCCGAGCGAGGGCGATGCCGCCGCCGCGACGCGCGGGCTGCTGGCCGATGTGCTGTCGGCCGTCCAGGAGTGGGTCGCCGACGAGCGGTTCTCCGACGCGCGGCTCGTGGTGATGACGCGCGGGGCCGTCGAGCCGGACGGCACAGCTCCGGACCTCGCGCACGTCGCGGTCTCCGGTCTGGTGAAGTCGGCCCAGACCGAGCACCCGGACCGGCTCCTGCTCGTCGACGCGGACGACTCGGTCACGAACAGCGGCACGGTCACGAATGGCGGCCTCGACCCGGCGCTGGCCGCGGCCCTCGCCGCTCTGGACGAACCGCAGGCCGCGGTGCGCGACGGAAAGCTGTACGTGCCGCGCCTCGCCCGGATCACCCCGCCCGAGGAGCCCACCGCTCACGCATGGGACCCCGAGGGGACCGTGCTGCTCACCGGCGCGACCGGTGGCCTCGGACGGTCGCTCGCCCGGCACCTCGTCGCCGAACGCGGCGCACGGAGGCTGCTGCTGACCAGCCGACGGGGCCCCGCGGCCGAAGGCATCGGCGAACTCGTAGCCGCCCTCTCCGAACTGGGCGCGCACGTAGACGTGGCCGCCTGTGACATCGGGGACCGGGACGCCCTCGCGGAACTGCTGGCCTCTGTCCCGGCCGAGCACCCGCTCGTGGCCGTGGTGCACGCGGCGGCGGCCCTGGACGACGGCGTGGTCACCGCCCTGACGCCGGGGCGCCTGGACACCGTGCTGCGGCCGAAGGCCGACGGGGCGCTGCACCTGCACGAGCTGACCCGGGACCTGGACCTCTCCGCGTTCGTGCTCTTCTCCTCCCTGGCCGGAGTCCTGGGCAGCGCCGGCGCGGCGGGCTACGCCGCTGCGAACGCCTTCCTGGACGGGCTGGCGCGGCAGCGCCGGGCCGCGGGCCTGCCCGGCACCTCGCTGGCATGGGGCCTGTGGACGGACAACGGCGGCATGGGCGACCGGATCACCGACGCCGACCGCAACCGGATGGGGCGGGCCGGAGTCGTGCCCTTCACTCCGGCGGAGGGGCTGGCCCTGTTCGACGCCGCCCTCACCGTGGACCGGCCGGTGATCGTGCCGGTCCGGCTGGACGTTCCAGGACTGCGCGCCATGGCCCGCGCCGACATGCTGCCCGCCGTCCTCCGCGGCCTCGTCGGCGACACCGGCGCCGCGGCCTGCGAGACCGCGGCCGCACGGACCCCCGCCCTGGCCCGCCGCCTCGCCGGGATACCGGAGGCCGACCAGGAGAAGGTCCTGCTGGACCTGGTGCGCCATCAGGCGGCAGCCGCCCTCGGCCACGCCACCGCTGCCCGCATCGAGCCCACCACGGCCTTCCGGGACATCGGCTTCGACTCCCTGACCGCCGTGGAGCTGCGCAACCGGCTCAAGGCCGCGACCGGGCTCCGGCTCAAGCCCACCCTGGTCTTCGACCACCCCAACCCCGTCGCGATCGCCCGGCTCCTCCACAAGTCCCTGGTGCTCGACCTCACCGCCGAGGCCCCACCCGTGCTCGGCGAACTGGACCGGCTGGAGGCGCAGCTCGCCGCGCTCGACCCACAGGACGCGGTGCGGGACAAGGTCACCGCCCGGCTCAAGGCGCTGCTCTGGAAGTGGACCGACACCCACCAGGACGCCGTGGCGAACACCGCCGACGCCGGCCACGGCCCCGGCCCCGACCGCGACTTCGGCCCCGACCGGATCGACGCCGCCACCGACGACGAGATGTTCGACCTGATCGACCAAGAGCTCGGGTCCCACTGACTCATCTCACGCACTGCTACCGAGGACGTAAAAGATGTCGAACGACGACAAGCTCAGGGATTACCTCAAGCGCGTGATGGTGGACCTGCGCCAGACCCGCAGGCAGCTGGGTGAGCTGGAGGCGAAGGAGACCGAGCCCATCGCCGTCGTCGGGATGGCCTGCCGCTACCCGGGCGGCGTCGGCTCGCCCGAGGACCTGTGGCGACTGGTCGCCTCGGGCGGCGACGGTCTGTCCGAGTTCCCCACCGACCGCGGCTGGGACCTGGGCACGGTCTACGACCCCGAGCCCGGGCGGACGGGCCGCACGTACGTGCGCGAGGGCGGCTTCCTCCACGACGCCGGCGAGTTCGACCCCGCGTTCTTCGGGATCTCCCCCCGCGAGGCCCAGGTCATGGACCCGCAGCAGCGGCTGCTCCTGCAGACGTCCTGGGAGGCCCTCGAACGCGCGGGCATCGACCCCGTCACCGCACGCGGCACCCGGGCCGGCGTGTTCGTCGGTACCAACGGCCAGGACCACGCCTACCTCCAGCGGCAGGGCGACAGCGACATCGAGGCCCACCTCGTCACTGCGAACACCGCCGCCGTGGTGTCCGGCCGCATCTCCTACGCCCTCGGCCTCGAAGGTCCGGCGGTCACCGTCGACACGGCCTGCTCGTCCTCGCTGGTGGCGCTCCACCTGGCCGCCCAGGCGCTGCGCCGCGGCGAGTGCTCGCTCGCCCTGGCCGGCGGCGTGACCGTGATGGCCACGCCGAACACCTTCATCGCGTTCAGTGCGCAGCGCGGCCTGTCGCCCGACGGCCGCTGCCGCGCGTTCTCCTCGACCGCCGACGGCACCGGCATGTCCGAAGGCGTCGGCGTGCTCCTGCTGGAGCGGTTGTCCGACGCCCGCCGGCTCGGCCACGACGTGCTGGCCGTCATCCGCGGCAGCGCCGTCAACCAGGACGGCGCCTCCAACGGCCTCACGGCCCCGAACGGCCCGTCGCAGGAGCGCGTGATCCGGCAGGCGCTGGAGAACGCGCGCCTGACCGCCTCTCAGGTCGACGCGGTCGAGGCGCACGGCACGGCCACTACTCTCGGCGACCCGATCGAGGCGGAGGCGCTGCTCGCCACGTACGGCCAGGAGCACTCGGGCGACCGGCCGCTGTGGCTGGGATCCATCAAGTCCAACATCGGCCACACGCAGGCCGCCGCGGGTGTCGCCGGTGTGATCAAGATGGTGATGGCCATCCGCAACGGCGTCCTGCCGCAGACGCTGCACGTGGACGAGCCGACCGCTCAGGTCGACTGGTCGGGGGGCGGCGTCAAGCTGCTGACCGAGGCCGTCCAGTGGCCCGAGTCGGACCACCCCCGCCGCGCCGCCGTCTCTTCCTTCGGCGTCAGCGGCACCAACGCGCACACGATCATCGAACAGGCCCCGGCCCTCGACGAGGAGCCCGCCGCCGAGCCGGCCGGGGACCCGGCCGCCGGGGCGCTGCCGTGGGTGCTATCGGCGAAGAGCGACGCGGCACTGCGCGCCCAGGCGGAGCGCCTGCTCTCCTTCCTGGAAGACGGCCGGAGCGGCCCCGGGAGCGCCCCGGCCGACATCGGCTTCTCCCTCGCCACGACGCGCACCGCCTGGGACCGCAGGGCGGCCGTCGTCGGCGAGAGCCTGGAGGAACTCACGGAGGGTGTACGGGCGTTGGCGTCCGACACCCCGTCCGCGGCCGTGGTCCACAACGCGGCCCGCCGCGGCGACAAGACCGGGTTCCTGTTCTCGGGCCAGGGTTCGCAGCGGGTCGGTATGGGCCGCGACCTCTACGACGCCTTCCCGGCGTTCGCCGCCGCCTACGACGAGATCTGTGCCCATCTCGACGTCACGCTCGATGTCGACGCGGAGGAGTTGAACCAGACCGGTTGCACCCAACCGGCGTTGTTCGCCGTCGAGGTGGCGCTGTTCCGGTTGCTGGAGTCGTGGGGCATCCGGCCGGATTATGTGGCTGGTCATTCGGTGGGTGAGATCGCGGCCGCTCATGTGGCGGGTGTGTTGTCGCTCGCGGATGCGGCGAAGCTGGTGTCGGCGCGGGCCGCGTTGATGCAGGCCCTGCCCGCGGGCGGCGCCATGGTGGCGGTCCAGGCGACCGAGGACGAGGTACTGCCCTACCTGACCGACGAGGCCGGTGTCGCGGCGGTCAACGGGCCTCGGTCGGTCGTGGTCTCCGGTGCCGAGGATGCTGTGCTGGAGATCGTCGAGGTCTTCGCCCGACAGGGCCGCAAGACCTCCCGGTTGAAGGTCAGTCACGCGTTCCACTCGCCGTTGATGGACCCGATGCTGGAGGAGTTCGCGCAGGTCGTTCGCCGTCTGGCCTTCGACGAGCCGCGGATTCCTGTGGTCTCCAACCTCACCGGTCGCCTGGCCGAGCCGTACACGCCCGAGTACTGGGTCCGGCACGTCCGCGAGGCGGTGCGCTTCGCCGACGGCGTACGGACCCTGCACGAGCTGGGTGTGACCACGTTCGTGGAGATCGGCCCCGGCGGTGTCCTCAGCGCCCTGGCGCAGGGCTGTGTGGACGACGTGGTTGCCGTGCCCGTGCTGCGCGGTGATCGCCCCGAGCAGCAGGCCGTCGTGACCGCGCTCGCCGAACTGCACGTCAGCGGTGCCGAAGTGGACTGGCAGGCTTTCTTCCCGGGCGCCCGGCGCGTCGACCTGCCCACCTACGCCTTCCAGCAGCAGCGCTACTGGCTCGATGCCCCCGAGGCCGAGACAGCCGCCGCGGACGCGGTCGACGCCGAGTTCTGGGCGAGCGTCGAGCGCGAGGACGCCCAGTCCCTCGCCGCCACGCTGGGGCTGAGCCCCGAGGAACTAAACGTCGTAGTACCGAAGTTGTCGGCCTGGCGGGGTCGGCGGCGCGAGCAGTCCGTCGTGGACGGCTGGCGCTACCAACTGGCCTGGCAACCGCTGAACGGCCTGTCCGCAGGCGACCTGTCCGGCAGCACATGGCTGTTCGCCGCGCCCGAGGGCGACGAGTGGGCCGGCACGGTCCGCGCGGCCCTCGCCGGACGCGGCGCGCGTCTGATCCCGCTGACGGTCGGTGCCTTCGTCGACCGTGCGTCCCTGGCCGACGAGCTGACCCGGGCCGCAGCCGAAGCCGGATCGCTCGACGGCGTCCTGTCGCTGCTCGCGACCGACGAGACCGCCTCGCCCGAGCACCCCGCGCTCTCCCAGGGCTTCGCGCAGACCGTGGCCCTGGCCCAGGCACTTGGCGACGCGGGCGTCGACGCGCCGCTGTGGTGCGCCACCCGTGGCGCAGCCGCCACCGGCCGCTCCGACGACGCACCGCTCAGCGCGGTGCAGAACCAGGTGTGGGGCCTCGGCCGTGCCCTGGCCCTGGAGCACGCCCGGCGCTGGGGCGGCCTGATCGACCTGCCGGCGGCTGTCGACGAGCGTGCCGCCGGCCGCATCGCCGCCGTACTGAGCCAGGGAGTCGGCGCTGCGGATGGCCAGGAGGGCGATGGCCAGGAGGACCAGGTCGCCGTCCGCGCCACCGGCGTGTTCACCGCCCGGCTCGCCCACGCCCGAAGCGCCACCGGCCGGCCGTGGTCGCCGCGCGGCACGGTGCTGATCACCGGTGGTACGGGTGCGCTGGGCGGGCACGTGGCCCGCTGGCTCGCCGGTGCCGGTGCGGAGCACCTGGTGCTCGCCGGCCGCCGCGGTGCCGACGCGCCCGGCGCGACCGCGCTCAAGGCCGAACTGGAGGCGCTGGGCGCGCGTGTCACCCTCGCCGTGTGCGATGTCGCCGACCGCGACGCGGTGGCGGCGCTGCTCGCCGAGCACACGTTCACCTCCGTCTTCCACGCCGCGGGCGTGGAACAGTTAGCCCCCTTCGACGAACTGACACCGGCCGACTTCGCCCGCACGGTGACGGCGAAGGCCCGCGGCGCCGCACACCTGGACGAACTGCTCGGCGACCGTGAGCTGGACGCCTTCGTCCTCTTCTCCTCGATCGCCGGCGTGTGGGGCAGCGGACTGCAGACCGCCTACGCGGCCGGCAACGCCTTCCTCGACGGGCTCGCCGCCCGGCGGAGGGCCCGGGGCCTGGCCGCCACCGCGATCGCCTGGGGCCCGTGGGCCGACGGCGGCATGGTCACCGACGCCGACGAGGAGCACCTGCGCCGCCGCGGCGTCGTCACCCTGCCCGCCGCACTCGCCGTGACCGCGGTCCAGCGCGCCCTGGACTGCGACGACACCGCGGTCGTCGTGGCCGACATCGACTGGGAACGGTTCATCGGACCGTTCACCCTCAGTCGCCCGAGCGCCCTGCTGTCCGAGTTGCCCGAGGTACGCCGCGTCGGCACCGCCGCACCGGCCGGCGCCGCCACCGGCGCCGCGCCCCTGGCGGCCCGGCTCGCCGGGCTGCCGGAGGCCGAGCGCACGGAGAGACTGATTGACCTGGTCCGCGCGCACGTCGCGGCCGTCCTGGGCCACTCCTCGGCGGCGGAGGTCGAGCCCGACCGGGCGTTCAAGGACCTCGGCTTTGACTCCCTGACCGCCGTCGAACTCCGCAACAAGGTGAACACGGCGACCGGTCTCGCGCTGCCGCCCACGCTGGTCTTCGACCACCCCAACGCCACGGCGCTCGCCCGCTTCCTGCAGAGCGAGCTGTTCGGATCGAAGGCCGCCGTGGAGCAGGAGCGGCACGCGGCCGCCGACGACGAGCCCATCGCCATCGTGGCGATGAGCTGCTACCTGCCCGGCGGCGTCGACTCGCCCGAGGCCCTGTGGGACCTGGTGACGTCCGGCGGCGACGCCGTCTCCGCGTTCCCGTCGAACCGCGGCTGGGACGTCGAGGCCCTCTACGACCCCGACCCCGACCGCCCCGGCAAGACGTACGCGCGCGACGGCGGCTTCCTTTATGGCGCCACCGACTTCGACGCCGGCTTCTTCGGGATCTCTCCGCGTGAGGCCCTGGCGATGGACCCGCAGCAACGCCTGCTGCTGGAGGCCTCGTGGGAGGCCTTCGAGCGGGCCGGGATCGCCCCCGCGCAGCTGCGCGGCAGCCGGACCGGCGTCTTCGTCGGCATGGCCTACCAGGGCTACGGAGCCGATGTGCGCCGCGCGCCGGAAGGCGTCGAAGGACACCGGCTCGTCGGCGGCGCGTCCAGCGTCGTCTCGGGCCGGGTGGCCTACACCTTCGGACTCGAAGGGCCCGCCGTCACGATCGACACGGCGTGCTCGTCGTCCCTGGTCGCCCTGCACCTGGCCATCCAGTCGCTGCGCAACGGCGAGAGCACGATGGCGCTGGCCGGCGGCGTCACCGTCATGGCCAGTCCGAGCGTTTTCGTGGAGTTCAGCCGCCAGCGTGGTCTGTCGCCCGACGGGCGCTGCAGGGCGTTCGGCGCGGACGCCGACGGCACCGGCTGGGCGGAGGGCGTGGGCGTGGTGCTCGTGGAGCGGCTGTCCGACGCCCGCCGCAACGGGCACCAGGTGTTGGCGGTGGTACGGGGCAGCGCGGTGAACCAGGATGGGGCGTCCAACGGGCTGACCGCGCCGAACGGTCCGGCGCAGCAGCGGGTCATCCGGCAGGCCCTAGCCTCCGCCGGGCTCGCTCCGGGCGATGTGGATGTCGTCGAGGCGCACGGTACGGGCACGAGGCTGGGTGACCCGATCGAGGCGCAGGCGCTCCTTGCGACCTATGGACAGGAGCGTGAACGACCCCTCCTGCTCGGCTCGTTGAAGTCCAACATCGGTCACACGCAGGCCGCGGCGGGTGTCGCCGGTGTGATCAAGATGGTCATGGCGATGCGCCACGGAGTGCTCCCGCGGACCCTGCACGCCGATGAGCCGACGCCGCACGTGGACTGGTCGGCCGGTGATGTCCGGTTGCTGACCGAGGCCGTCGACTGGCCGGAGTCGGACCGCCCGCGCCGTGCCGCGATCTCGTCCTTCGGTGTCAGCGGCACCAACGCGCACACCATCATCGAACAGGCCCCCGCCACGGCGGAGTTGCCTCATACGCCCGACTCCGGCGCGCTCGTGCCATGGGTGCTGTCGGGCAAGGGCGGGTCGGCGCTGCGTGCCCAGGCGGCCCGGCTGGCCGGCCACCTCGACGCGAACGACGGCTGGACGGCTTCCGACATCGGCCTCTCCCTGGCCTCCCGCGAGACGTTCGAGGACCGCGCGGTGCTCCTGGCAGAGGGCCCGGACAAGCTCCGGCAAGCCCTCACCGCCCTCGCCGCCGGCCAACCGGCGGCGAACGTGACGCTGGGACGAATCCGTCCCGAGGGCAAGGTCGGTTTCCTGTTCTCGGGTCAGGGTTCGCAGCGGATCGGTATGGGGCGTGAGTTGTACGGGGCGTTCCCTGCGTTCGCCGATGCGTATGACGAGGTGTGTGCGCGTCTGGACGCGCCGGTCGATATCGACGCCGAGGCGCTGCATCAGACCGGGTGTGCCCAGCCCGCGCTCTTTGCGGTCGAGGTGGCGCTGTTCCGGCTTCTCGAATCGTGGGGCATCCACCCGGACTACGTGGCCGGTCACTCGGTCGGTGAGATCGCGGCCGCTCATGTGGCTGGGGTGCTGTCGCTGGACGACGCCGCGAAGCTGGTGTCCGCGCGTGCCGCGCTGATGCAGGCCCTGCCCGTCGGCGGTGCCATGGTCGCGGTCCAGGCCACCGAGGAGGAAGTGCTGCCGCACCTGACCGACGACGTCGGCATCGCGGCACTCAACGGACCGCAGTCCGTTGTGATCTCCGGAGCCGAGGATGCTGTGCTGGAGATCGCCGAGGTCTTCGTCCAACAGGGCCGCAAAACATCTCGGTTGAGGGTCAGTCACGCGTTCCACTCGCCGTTGATGGACCCGATGCTGGAGGAGTTCGCCGAGGTCGTCCGCGGTCTGACGTTCTGTGAGCCGCGGATCCCGGTGGTCTCGAACCTCACCGGCCGCCTGACCGAGCCGTACACCCCCGAGTACTGGGTGCGGCACGTGCGCGAAGCGGTGCGCTTCGCCGACGGCATCGAGACCCTCGGCGACCTGGGCGTGACCACGTTCGTGGAGATCGGCCCCGGCGGTGTTTTGAGCGGCATGGTGCAGGGCTGCGCGGACGACATCGTCACCATCCCCGTACTCCGAGCCGACCGCCCCGAGCGGCAGGCCCTCCTCACCGCGCTCGCCGAACTGCACGTGCACGGCGCCTCCTTGGACTGGCAGGTCCTCTTCCCCGGCGCTCACCGCGTCACCCTGCCCACCTACGCCTTCCAGCGCGAGCGCTTCTGGCTGGACGGGGAGGGGGACGAGGACCTGACCGCCGCCGGCACCCTGGTCGACGCGGCGGACTCCGGCTTCTGGGACAGCGTGGAACGCGAGGACGCGGAGACCCTCGCCGCGATCCTGGGCGTCGGCGCGGACGCCTCGCTGAGCGCGCTCCTGCCCAGGCTGTCCGCGTGGCGCCGTCAGCGCCGCGAGCAGTCCGTGGTCGACGGCTGGCGCTACCGCGTCACATGGAAGCCACTCGGCCCGCTTCCTCGGCCCGGCGCGTCCGGGACCTGGCTGCTCGTCGTGGCCGACGAGAGCGAGTGGACCGCCTCGGTCCGTACTGCGCTCGGCGAGCGCGGCCTGGAACTGGTGACGCTCGTCGCCGGTCCCGGCACCGACCGCGGGACGCTGGCCGGCGAGCTGGCCGGCGTCGGCCCGCTGACCGGCGTGCTGTCCCTGCTCGCCGAGGACGAGAGCGCCTCGGCAGGCCACCCCGGCCTGTCGCACGGCCTCGCGGCGACCCTCTGCCTCGTGCAGGCGCTCGGTGACGCGGGCGTCGACGTCCCGCTGTGGTGCGCCACGCGCGGCGCGGTGGCCACCGGTCGCTCCGACCGCGTGGACCGCCCGCTGCAGTCGCAGGTGTGGGGCTTCGGCCGGGCGGCGGCGCTGGAACACCCGCAGCGCTGGGGTGGACTGCTCGACCTTCCGGATCTGCTGGACGCCCGCGCCGCGGCCCGCGTGGCCGCCGTCCTCGGCCAGACGGCCGAGGACCAGGTGGCGGTCCGAGCCTCGGGCCTCTTCGGGCGCCGGCTCGTCCGGGCCGCCCGCGCCACCGGCCCCGCCCAGGAGTGGTCGCCGCGCGGCACGGTGCTGATCACCGGTGGTACGGGTGCGTTGGGCGGGCACGTGGCCCGCTGGCTCGCCGGTGCCGGTGCCGAACACCTCGTGCTCACCAGCCGCCGAGGCCCCGCGGCGCCCGGCGCCGCGGAGCTCGTCGCGGAGCTGGAGGAGCTCGGCGCGGCCGCGACCGTCGTGGCCTGTGACGCGGCCGACCGTGACGCCCTGCGGGCGCTGTTGGCCGAGCATCCCGTCAATGCCGTCGTCCACGCCGCCGGCGTCGGCGACCACGTCATGATCGAGGACTCCGATCCGGCCGGGTTCGCCGACACGGTGGTGGCCAAGGCCGCAGGTGCCACGCACCTGGACGAACTGCTGGCCGGTCAGGAGCTCGACGCGTTCGTCATGTTCTCCTCGGGCGCCGGCATCTGGGGCGGCGCCGGCCAGGGCGCCTACTCGGCGGCCAACGCCTACCTGGACGCCCTCGCCGAGTACCGGCGGGCACATGGGCGCACCGCGCTCGCCGTCTCCTGGGGCGGCTGGGCCGAGGGCGGCATGGCCGGCGTCGGCGACGGAGAGGAGATGCTGCGCCGCCGCGGTCTGCCGCCCATGCGGCCCGCCCTCGCGGTCTCCGTGCTCCAACAGGCGCTGGCCCAGGGCGAGACCGCCCTCACCGTCGCGGACTTCGAGTGGGAGCGGTTCATCGGCCCGTTCACGGTCATCCGCCCCAGCGCTCTGTTCTCCGATGTGCCCGAGGCGCGCCGAGCCCTGGAGGCACCGACCGCCGGCGGCGCCGAAGCCGGCAACGCGCTCGCCGCGAAGCTGGCCGGGCTGTCGGCGGGCGAGCAGGACCGCACGCTGGTGGACCTCGTCCGTACGCACGCGGCCGCCGTGCTCGGCCACGACGATGCCGCGGCGGTGGAGCCCGGCCGGGCGTTCAACGACCTCGGCTTCGACTCGCTCACCGCCGTCGAACTGCGCAACAAGCTCACGGCCGACACCGGCCTGAAGCTGCCCACCACGCTGGTCTTCGACCACCCCAACGCCACGGCTCTGGCCCGGTTCCTGCGTGCCGAACTGCTCGGTTCGCAGGGCGCCGTGCCGCAGGAGCAGCGCACGGCCGCCGTCGGCGACGAACCCATCGCGATCGTGGCCATGAGCTGCCGCCTTCCCGGTGGCGTCGGCTCGCCCGAAGACCTGTGGCAGCTCGTGACGTCCGGCGGCGACGCGATCTCCGGCTTCCCCGAGGACCGCGGCTGGGACGTCGAGGACCTCTACGACCCCGACCCGGGCACCCCCGGCAAGACCTACGCGCGCGACGGCGGCTTCCTCTACGACGCCGGCGACTTCGACGCCGCGCTGTTCGGGATCTCGCCGCGTGAGGCGCTGGCGATGGACCCGCAGCAGCGCCTGCTGCTGGAGGCCTCGTGGGAGGCCTTCGAGCGGGCCGGCATCGATCCGGCCTCCCTGAAGGGCAGCCGCACCGGCGTGTTCGTCGGCATGTCCTACCAGGGCTACGGCGCGGGCCTTCAGCAGGTCCCGGAAGGCGTCGAGGGCCACATGCTCACCGGCAGCGCCGCGAGCGTCGTCTCCGGGCGCGTGGCCTACTCGTTCGGCCTGGAGGGCCCGGCCGTCACGATCGACACGGCGTGCTCGTCGTCCCTGGTCGCCCTGCACCTGGCCATCCAGTCGCTGCGGAGCGGCGAGAGCACGATGGCCGTCGCGGGCGGGGTGAACGTCATGGCCGTACCGGCCGCGTTCGTGGAGTTCAGCCGCCAGCGCGGGCTGGCCCCCGACGGACGGTGCAAGGCGTTCGGCGCCGGCGCCGACGGCACCGGCTGGGCGGAGGGCGTGGGCGTGGTGCTCGTGGAGCGGCTGTCCGACGCCCGCCGCAACGGGCACCAGGTGTTGGCGGTGGTACGGGGCAGCGCCGTGAACCAGGACGGGGCGTCCAACGGGCTGACCGCGCCGAACGGCCCCGCGCAGCAGCGGGTCATCCGCCAGGCCCTGGCCTCCGCCGGGCTCACCGAGGCTGATGTCGACGCGGTGGAGGCACACGGCACGGGCACCGCTCTGGGTGACCCGATCGAGGCGCAGGCGCTGCTCGCCACGTACGGCCGGGAACGCCCGGAGGACCGGCCGCTGTGGCTCGGCTCGCTGAAGTCCAACATCGGTCACGCCCAGGCGGCGTCCGGCGTGGCCGGTGTGATCAAGATGGTGATGGCGATGCGCCACGGTGTCCTGCCGCGGACCCTGCACGCCGATGAGCCGACGCCGCACGTGGACTGGTCGGCGGGCGCGGTGCGGCTGCTGGCCGAGGCCGTCGGCTGGCCGGAGACGGACCGTCCGCGCCGTGCCGCGATCTCGTCGTTCGGTGTCAGCGGCACCAACGCGCACACCATCATCGAGCAGGCCCCGCCGGCCGAACCGGCCGCCGTCGCACCGGTCGAGGTCGCCTCGCCGGCCGTACCGTGGGTCCTGTCCGGCAAGTCCGAGGCCGCGCTGCGCGCCCAGGCCGAGCGCCTGCTGTCCCTTACGGCCGACGGCGCCGAACCGTCCCTCACCGACGTCGGCTTCTCGCTGGCCACCACCCGGACCGCCCTGGAGCACCGCGCCGCCGTGGTCGGTGCCGACCAGGGCCGGATCGCCGAGGGCCTGCGGGCCCTGGCTTCGGGGGCGCCCGCTCCCGGCGTCGCTCTCGGCCGTGCCGGCGCCGGTCAGGTCGGGTTCCTGTTCTCCGGGCAGGGCTCGCAGCGCATCGGTATGGGGCGGGAACTGTACGAGGCGTTCCCGGTCTTCGCGGAGGCGTACGACGAGGTGTGCGCCCACCTCGACCGGCACCTCGACCGGCCGCTGCGGGACGTGGCCTTCGGCGAGAACGGTCACGAGGACGGCGAGGAGCTGAACCGCACCGTCTTCACCCAGCCGGCGCTGTTCGCGCACGAGGTCGCCGTGTACCGCCTGCTCGAATCGTGGGGTGTGCGGCCGGACTTCCTGGCCGGGCACTCCGTGGGCGAGATCGCGGCCGCCCACGTGGCCGGGGCCCTGTCGATGGAGGACGCGGCCGCACTGGTGACGGCTCGTGCCGCGCTGATGCAGGCCCTGCCCGCCGGCGGGGCGATGATCGCCGTCCAGGCCACCGAGGACGAGGTGCTGCCGCAGCTCACCGACGACGCCGACATCGCGGCGGTCAACGGCCCGCAGTCCGTCGTGGTCTCCGGAGCCGAGGACGCAGTGGCCGCCGTCGCGGACCACTTCGCCCGGGAGGGCCGCAAGACCTCCCGGCTCACCGTGAGCCACGCGTTCCACTCACCGCTGATGGACCCCGTGCTGGCGGACTTCGCCCGCGTCGTCGGCGGTCTGCGCTTCGAGACACCCCGGACACCGGTCGTCTCGAACCTCACCGGTGAGCTCATCGACGCGTACACACCGGACTACTGGGTCCGGCACGCCCGCGAGGCCGTGCGCTTCGCCGACGGCATCCGGACCCTGGCCGGGCTGGGCGTGACCACGTTCGTGGAGACCGGCCCCGGTGCGGTGCTGAGCGCCATGGCCCAGGGCTGCCTGGACGGCGCGGTCACCGTTCCCTCCGCACGGTCCGGCAGCCCCGAACCCGAGGCGATCACCGGCGCCCTCGCGCAACTCCACGTGCACGGTGTTCCCGTCGACTGGCAGGCGTTCTTCGCCGGCCGCGGCGCCCGGCGCGCCGACCTGCCCACCTACGCCTTCCAGCACCGGCGGTACTGGCTGGAGACCACCACGCCCACGGCTGCCGCCGTCGCGGGAACCGACGCCGTGGAGGCCGGGTTCTGGGCGACGGTGGAGCGCGAGGACACCCAGTCCCTCGCCGCCACCCTCGACCTGCCCGCCGAGCAGTTGGACGCGGTGCTGCCCCGGCTGTCCGCGTGGCGGCGACAGCAGCGCCGGGAGTCCGCCGTGGAAGGCTGGTCCTACCGCACGGGCTGGAAACCACTCAGCGGCCTCCGAGCGCACGAACTGCCGGGCGACTGGCTGTTCCTGGTCACCGAGGACACCGCGGACGCCGAGGCTGTCGAGTGGACCGCCGCCGTCGCCGACGGGCTCGCCGCCCGCGGGGCCCGGCTGGTCCGGGTGGCGGTCGACCCGGCCGCCGACCGCGGCGCACTGCTGCGGCAGCTCGGCGACACCGTCCGGGAGACCACGGTCGACGGGGTGATCTCCCTGCTCGGCACCGACGAGCGTCCCCACAGCGGACACCCGGCTCTCTCCGTCGGCATCGCGCTGTCCCTCGCGCTCGTCCAGGCCCTGGGCGACGCCGGCATCGACGCTCCGCTGTGGGCGCTGACCCGGTCCGCCATGTTCACCGGCCGTGCGGACATGGTGCCGAGCGCCACTCAGAATGCCGTCTGGGGCCTCGGCCGGGTCGCCGCGCTGGAGCACGCGCCGCGCTGGGGCGGTCTGATCGACCTCCCGGACACGGTCGACGACCGGGTCGCCGACCGACTCGCCGCGGTGCTCGGCCAGTCAGTCGAGGACCAGCCGGTCGAGGACCAGATCGCGATCCGCGCCCGCGGCGTGTTCGGCCGCCGGCTGTCCCACACCGCCGCCCGCAGGAACACCCGGGCCGGGCAGCGGTGGTCGCCGCGCGGCACGGTGCTGATCACCGGTGGTACGGGTGCGTTGGGCGGGCACGTGGCCCGCTGGCTCGCCGGTGCCGGTGCCGAACACCTGGTGCTCGCCGGCCGCCGCGGCCTCGACGCGCCGGGCGCGGCCGGTCTCCTCGCAGAGCTGGAGGCGACCGGTGTCCGGGTCACCGTCGCCGCGTGCGACGTCGCCGACCGTGAGGCGCTGGCCGCGCTGCTCGCCGAGCACCCGGTGAACGCCGTCGTCCACACGGCGGGCGCGGACCACTTGGAGCCGCTGGAGGCCATGACACCGGGCTCCTTCGCCGACGTGCTGTCCGCCAAGGCAACCGGCGCCCTGCACCTCGACGCGCTCCTCGCCGACCGGGAACTCGACGCCTTCGTCCTCTTCTCATCCATCGCCGGCGTGTGGGGAAGCGGCCATCAGGCCGCCTACGCGGCGGCCAACGCCCTGCTCGACGGACTCGCCGAACGCCGCCGGGCCCAAGGCCTGCCGGCGACCTCCGTGGCCTGGGGCCCGTGGGCCGGCGGCGGCATGGCCGAAGCCGACGGCGCGGACGAACGACTGCGCCGCCGCGGCCTGATCCCGATGCCCGCCACGCTCGCCGTGGCCGGCCTCCGGCAGGCGCTGGAATCCGGCGAGGCGACCGCCACGGTGGCCGACATCGACTGGGAGCGGTTCCTGCCCCCGTTCACCCTGGGCCGCCCGAGCGCCCTGCTCGGCGACCTCCCGGAGGCCGAGCGGATCCTCACCGCGGGCAGCACCGCCGGCGGGCCCGGCACGGCCGCCACCTCCCTCTTGGCCGACCGCCTCACCGGGATGCCCGAGACCGAGCAGCACGCGCTGCTGGTCGACCTCGTCCGCACACACGCGGCGGCCGTCCTCGGTCACAACAGCGCCGGCGAGGTCGAGGCCGACCGTGCCTTCAAGGACCTGGGCTTCGACTCCCTGACCGCCGTCGAACTGCGCAACAAGCTCAACGCCGAGACCGGCCTCGCACTGCCGCCCACGCTGGTCTTCGACCACCCCAACGCCCAGGCACTCGCCCGGCAGCTGCGCACCGAGCTCACCGGCCTCACCATCGCGGCCTCACCGGAAGCCGCCGCCGCGCCCGCCGAGGACGACGACCCCATCGCGATCGTCGGTATGGCGTGCCGGTATCCGGGCGGGGTGCGTTCGCCGGAGGACCTGTGGCAGTTGGTGGTCTCCGGCGGCGACGCGGTCGGCGAGTTCCCGGCGGACCGCGGCTGGGACGTGGAGGACATCTACGACCCGGACCCGGACGCGTCCGGCAAGACGTACACGCGCCGCGGTGGATTCCTCTACGACGCGGGGGAGTTCGACCCGGGGTTCTTCGGGATCAGCCCGCGTGAGGCCGTGGCGATGGATCCGCAGCAACGGCTGTTGCTGGAGACCACGTGGGAGACGTTCGAGCGCGCCGGCATCGACGCGGAGTCGGTGCGCGGCAGCCGTACCGGAGTCTTCGTCGGCTCCGGCTACCAGGACTACGCCGCCCAGGCCTTCCACGCGATCGACGACTCCGAGGGCTTCTTCGGCACGGGCAACTCGGCGAGCATCATGTCCGGCCGTATCGCCTACACCCTCGGTCTGGAAGGACCGGCCGTCACGGTCGACACCGCCTGCTCGTCGTCGCTCGTGGCCCTGCATTGGGCGGTCCAGGCCCTCCGCAACGGCGAGTGTTCCATGGCGCTGGCCGGGGGCGTAATGGTCATGTCCACCCCGCGTGCCTTCGTGGAGTTCAGCCGGCAGCGCGGGCTGTCGCCCGACGGGCGGTGCAAGGCGTTCGGTGCCGGTGCCGACGGCACGGGCTGGGCGGAGGGTGTCGGCATGCTGCTGGTGGAGCGGCTGTCCGACGCGGAGCGCAATGGCCACCGGGTGCTGGCCGTCGTGCGGGGGAGCGCGGTCAACCAGGACGGCGCGTCCAACGGTCTGACCGCGCCGAACGGTCCCGCGCAGCAGCGGGTCATCCGGCAGGCACTCACCTCCGCGGGCCTCACCACCGCTGATGTCGACGCGGTGGAGGCGCACGGTACGGGCACGAGGCTGGGCGACCCGATCGAGGCGCAGGCGCTGCTGGCGACCTATGGGCAAGAGCGTGAACAGCCTTTGTGGCTGGGCTCGTTGAAGTCCAACATCGGTCACGCCCAGGCCGCGGCGGGCGTCGGCGGCATCATCAAGATGGTCATGGCGATGCGCCACGGCGCGCTGCCGCGGACCCTGCACGCCGATGAGCCGACGCCGCACGTGGACTGGTCGGCCGGTGATGTCCGGTTGCTGACCGAGGCCGTCGACTGGCCCGAGTCGGACCGCCCGCGCCGTGCCGCGATCTCGTCCTTCGGCGTCAGCGGCACCAACGCGCACACCATCATCGAACAGGCCCCGCCGGCCCCGGCCGAAGAGGCCACAGCCGTTCCGGCCCCGGCACTCCTGCCGTGGGTGCTCTCCGCCAAGACCCGCGATGCTCTGCGCGACCAGGCACGACGGCTGCTGGACTTCGTGGAGGACGGCACGTCACCGGCCGATGTCGGCTTCTCGCTGGCCACCACCCGGAGCACCCTGCGCCACAGGGCGGCCGTCATCGGCGAGAGCTGTGACGACTTCCGCCGCGGACTGGAACGCCTGGCAGCCGGAACGCCGTCGCCCGGAGTCATCCAGGGTCGGCCGGGAGGCAAGGTCGGTTTTCTGTTCTCGGGTCAGGGTTCGCAGCGGATCGGTATGGGGCGTGAGTTGTACGGGGCGTTCCCCGTTTTCGCCGATGCGTACGACGAGGTGTGTGCGCGTCTGGACGCGCCGGTCGACGTCGACGTCGAGGCGCTGCATCAGACCGGGTGTGCCCAGCCCGCGCTCTTCGCGGTGGAGGTGGCGTTGTTCCGTCTCCTTGAATCGTGGGGTGTGCGGCCGGATTACGTGGCCGGTCATTCGGTCGGTGAGATCGCTGCCGCGCATGTGGCCGGGGTGCTGTCGTTGGACGACGCCGTGCGACTGGTGTCGGCGCGTGCCGTGTTGATGCAGGCGTTACCCGTCGGCGGCGCGATGGTGGCGGTGCAAGCCACCGAGGACGAGGTGCTGCCGCATCTGACCGACGAGGTCGGGATCGCCGCGGTCAACGGCCCCTCGTCGGTGGTGGTCTCCGGTGCCGAGGGTGCCGTGCTGGAGATCACTGAGGTCTTCTCTCAACAGGGCCGCAAAACATCTCGGTTGAGGGTCAGTCACGCGTTCCACTCGCCGTTGATGGACCCGATGCTGGAGGATTTCGCCGAGGTCGTCCGCGGTCTGACGTTCAGTCAGCCGAAGATTCCGGTGGTCTCCAACCTCACGGGTCAGCTCGTCGAGGCCTACGCCCCTGAGTACTGGGTCCGGCACGTCCGTGAGGCGGTCCGCTTCGCCGATGGCGTCGGGACCCTGCACGGCCTGGGCGTGACCACGTTCGTCGAGGTCGGCCCCGGCGGCGTCCTCAGTGCCCTGGCGCAGGGCTGTGCGGACGACATCGTCACCGTCCCCGTACTCCGAGCCGACCGCCCCGAGCGGCAGGCACTCCTCACGGCGCTCGCCGAACTGCACGTGCACGGCGTGTCCGTGGGCTGGAGCTCGTTCTTCGCCGGTGCGCGGAAGACCGACCTGCCGACCTATGCCTTCCAGCGCGAGCGGTACTGGGTCGACGCCCCGGAAACCGCTGCCGCCGCCCCGGCGGTGGATCCGTTGGACGCGGAGTTCTGGGAGACCGTCGAGCGCGAGGACCTGCAGTCCCTCGCCGAGACGCTCGACATCGGGGCAGGGGACGCGTTCAGCGACGTGCTGCCGAGGCTGTCGTCGTGGCGGCGGCAGCGCAAGGAGCAGTCCACCGTGGACGGCTGGCGCTACGGCGTCACCTGGAAAGCGATACCCGACCCCTCCCCGGAGGACCCTGCCCGGAACGGCATATGGCTGGTTCCGGTCAGCGCCGCGCAGCTCGGCGAGGACTGGGTCGCCGCCTGCCTCCGCGCGCTGACCGAGCGGGGCCTGGCCCCGCTGCCGGTCCCGGTCGAGCCGGCCACCGGCCGTGAGGACCTGACCGCGCAACTCGCCCGAGCGGCCGGGGACGAGACCGTGGCGGGTGTCCTGTCGCTGCTCGCCGTCGACGGCGAGGCCGCCCCGCAGGCCGCCGCTATGCCCGTCGGTGTCACGCTGTCCGTGCTGCTCGTCCAGGCCCTGGGCGACACGGGCATCGGCGCCCCGCTGTGGTGCGCGACCCGGAACGCGGTGGGCGTGAACTCCGCCGACGAGGCGGCGGACCCGTACCAGTCCCTGGTCTGGGGTCTGGGCAGGGTGGTGGCGCTGGAGCACTCGCGGCGCTGGGGCGGTCTCGTCGACCTTCCCGGCACGGTCGACGACCGGGTCGCCGGCCGCCTCGTCGCGGTGCTCGGCCAGTCGGCTGAGGACCAGGTCGCGATCCGCGACCACGGGGTGTTCGCACGGCGCCTGTCGCGTCTGCCCGCAGTCCGGAGCGACCGTTCGTGGTCGCCGCGCGGCACGGTGCTGATCACCGGTGGTACGGGTGCGCTGGGCGGGCACGTGGCCCGCTGGCTCGCCGGTGCCGGTGCGGAGCACCTGGTGCTCACCGGCCGCCGCGGTGCCGACGCGCCCGGTGCCACCCGCCTCAAGGACGAACTGGAGGAGCTGGGAGCGCGCGTCACCCTCGCCGTGTGCGATGTCGCCGACCGCGACGCGGTGGCGGCGCTGCTCGCCGAGCACCCGGTGAACGCCGTCGTCCACACGGCCGGCACCGCCGAGGCGGGCATGCTCGCCGAGACGAGCCTCGGCGACTTCGCGGCGACGGTCGCCGCAAAGGCCGTGGGGGCCGCGCACCTCCACGAACTGCTCGGCGATCAGGAGCTGGACGCCTTCGTCCTCTTCTCCTCCATCTCCGGTGTGTGGGGAGGCGGCGGGCAGGCCGCGTATTCGGCCGCGAACGCCTTCCTCGACGGCCTGGCGCAGTACCGGCGGGCCCGGGGCCTCACCGCGACCGCGATCGCCTGGGGCCCGTGGGGCCAGGGAGGCATGGTCGCCGACGCCGGGGACGAAGAGCGGCTGCGACAGCGCGGCCTGACCGTGCTGCGGCCGGACCGGGCGATCTCCGCGCTGCACGGTGCGCTGAGCGGCGGGGACGGCACGGTCACCGTGGCCGACGTGGACTGGGAGCGGTTCGTCGTCCCGTTCACCGTCGGCAGGCCGAGCGCGCTGCTGAGCGACCTGCCCGAGGTCAGGGACGCCCTCGCGGAGGAGCCCGCCGAGCAGACCGCGGAGCCGTCCGCGCTCAAGGCGAAGCTGTCCACGCTGTCCGAAGGCGAACAGCAACGCCTGCTCGTGGACACGGTGTGCGCGCACGCGTCGGCAGTACTGGGCCACAGCGGATCCGCGGCGGTGGAACCGGACCTGGCGTTCCGGGACCTCGGCTTCGACTCCCTGACCGCGGTGGAGCTGCGCAACCTGCTCACTGCCGACACCGGCCTGACCCTGCCCGCGACGCTGGTCTTCGACCACCCGACGCCCGAGGCGATCGCCCGCCACCTGCGGAGCGAACTTACCGGCGAGACGGGCCCGGAGGAGGTGTCGGTCTTCAGCGAGCTCGACCGGCTGGAGTCGGTGATCTCGACGGCCGCCTCGGCCGAGGAGACGGTCCGGTCGGGGGTGCGGAGGCGGCTGCAGGAACTGCTGTCCCTGGTGAATTCCGCC
The DNA here is from genome assembly GCF_036063235.1 of Streptomyces sp. NBC_00386. NCBI lineage: Bacteria > Bacillati > Actinomycetota > Actinomycetes > Kitasatosporales > Streptomycetaceae > Streptomyces > Streptomyces sp. NBC_00386. The sequence goes on along the minus strand of NZ_CP107950.1, from coordinate 380,176 downwards.
GGAGAGCAAGGCGCGGAATCCGCCGACGCGCAGCGACAGCTCCAGGACGCGACGATCGACGACATCTTCGATCTGATCGATCAAGATCTAGAAATTTCCTAGTTCTTGGCGCTCTACCTTTAACGACAGCCGAGGACGGATGAGGCGGATGAGCAGCAACGAAGACAGGCTTCTCGAGTATCTCAAGCGCGTCACCGGAGACCTTCGTCAGGCCCGGGAGCGCCTTCGCGAGGTCGAGGAGAAGGACCAGGAACCCATCGCGATCGTCGGTATGGCGTGCCGGTATCCGGGCGGGGTGCGTTCGCCGGAGGACCTGTGGCAGTTGGTGGCCGCCGGTGGTGACGCGGTCGGCGGGTTCCCGGCGGACCGGGGCTGGGACGTGGAGGACATCTACGACCCGGATCCGGAGGCGACGGGGAAGACGTACGCGCGGCACGGTGGATTCCTGTACGACGCGGGGGAGTTCGACCCGGGGTTCTTCGGGATCAGCCCGCGTGAGGCCGTGGCGATGGATCCGCAGCAGCGCCTGTTGCTGGAGACCACGTGGGAGGCGTTCGAGCGCGCCGGCATCGACGCGGAGTCGGTGCGCGGCAGCCGTACAGGAGTCTTCGTCGGCTCCGGCTACCAGGACTACGTCAACCTCCTGGTCGGGGTGGGCGGCGAGTCCGACGGCCATCTCGGGACCGGCAACTCCGCCAGTGTGATGTCCGGTCGCATCGCCTACACCTTCGGCCTGGAGGGCCCGGCGGTCACCGTCGACACGGCGTGCTCGTCGTCGCTGGTGGCGCTGCACTGGGCGATCCAGGCTCTGCGCAACGGCGAGTGCTCCATGGCGCTGGCCGGCGGCGTGCAGGTGATGACCACGCCTACCGCGTTCGTGGAGTTCAGCCGTCAGCGCGGGCTGGCCCCCGACGGACGGTGCAAGCCGTTCGCCGCCGGGGCCGACGGCACCGGCTGGGCCGAGGGCGTCGGCCTGCTCCTGGTGGAGCGGCTGTCCGACGCCCGCCGCAACGGGCACCAGGTGCTGGCCGTCGTCCGTGGCAGCGCCGTCAACCAGGACGGTGCGTCCAACGGTCTGACCGCGCCGAACGGCCCCGCGCAGCAGCGGGTGATCCGCCAGGCGCTGGCATCGTCCGGCCTGTCTCCCGCCCAGATCGACGTCGTCGAGGCGCACGGCACCGGCACGACGCTGGGCGATCCCATCGAGGCACAGGCACTGCTCGGCACGTACGGCCGGGAGCGGCCGGAGGACCGGCCGCTGTGGCTGGGCTCGCTCAAGTCCAACATCGGCCACGCGCAGGCGGCCGCGGGCGTCGGCGGCATCATCAAAATGGTCATGGCCATGCGCCACGGAGTGCTTCCGCAGACCTTGCACGTGGACGAGCCGACGCCGCACGTGGACTGGTCGGCGGGCGCGGTACGGCTGCTCACCGAGGCCGTCCAGTGGCCGGGGACCGATCACCCGCGCCGTGCTGCCGTGTCGTCCTTCGGCGTCAGCGGCACCAACGCCCACACCATCATCGAGCAGGCCCCGCCGACCCAGGACGAGGAGCCCGCGAGGGTTCCCGCCGACGGCCCCCTGGCGTGGGTGCTCTCCGCCAGGAGCGACGCGGCGCTGCGGGCCCAGGCTGCCCGGCTGCTGCCCTTGGTACGGGGCGAGGTCCGGCCCCAGGACGTCGGACTGTCGCTGGCCACGACTCGCGCGGCCATGCGTCACCGGGCCGCGGTCGTGGGGAGGAACCGTGAGGAACTGCTCCTCGGGCTGGCGGACCTGGCCGCCGGGACCCCTTCGTCCCGTGTGCTGCTGGGGCGCCCGGCCGGCGGCAGGACCGGCTTCCTCTTCTCCGGGCAGGGATCGCAGCGCATCGGCATGGGGCGGGAACTGTACGCGGCGTTCCCCGCCTTCGCCGCGGCCTACGACGAGGTGTGCGCGCATCTGGACGCCCCCGTCGACGTCGATGCCGAAACGCTTCACCGGACCGGGTGCACCCAGCCCGCCCTCTTCGCGGTCGAGGTGGCCTTGTTCCGGCTCCTCGAATCCTTAGGCGTCCGGCCCGACTTCGTCGCCGGCCACTCCGTGGGCGAGATCGCCGCCGCGCACGTGGCCGGTGCGTTGTCCCTCGACGACGCGGCGAAACTGGTGTCCGCGCGTGCCGCAATGATGCAGGCACTGCCCACGGGCGGCGCGATGGTCGCCGTGCAGGCCACCGAAGAGGAAGTCCTGTCCCACCTCACCGACGGGGTGAGCGTCGCCGCGGTCAACGGCCCCTCGTCGGTTGTGGTTTCCGGTGTCGGGACGGCGGTCCTGGCGATTGCCTCGGGCTTCGCCGAGCAGGGCCGTAAGACGTCCCGGCTGAAAGTCAGTCACGCGTTCCACTCGCCGCTGATGGACCCGATGCTGGAGGAGTTCGCCGAGGTCGTCCGTGGCCTGGCCTTCGAGCAGCCGCGGATCCCCGTCGTCTCCAATCTCACGGGTCAGCCCGTCGAGGCGTACACCCCCGAGTACTGGGTCCGGCACGTGCGCGAGACCGTCCGCTTCGCCGAGAGCGTGCGCACCCTGCACGACCTGGGCGTGAAGACCTTCATCGAGATCGGTCCGGGCGGTGTGCTGAGCGGTATGGCGCAGGGCTGTGCGGACGACATCGTCACCGTCCCCGTACTCCGAGCCGACCGCCCCGAGCGGCAGGCACTCCTCACGGCGCTCGCCGAACTGCACGTGCACGGCGTGTCCGTGGACTGGAGCTCGTTCTTCGCCGGTGCGCGGAAGACCGACCTGCCCACCTACGCCTTCCAGCACAAGCGGTACTGGGTCGACGCCCCGGAAACCGCTGCCGCCGCCCCGGCGGTGGATCCGTTGGACGCGGAGTTCTGGGAGACCGTCGAGCGCGAGGACCTGCAGTCCCTCGCCGAGACGCTCGACATCGGGGCAGGGGACGCGTTCAGCGACGTGCTGCCGAGGCTGTCGTCGTGGCGGCGGCAGCGCAAGGAGCAGTCCACCGTGGACGGCCGGCGCTACCGCGAGTCGTGGAAGCGCCTGGGCGAGCCCGCGTCGGCCGGCATCGGCGGCACCTGGCTGTTCGCCGTGCCGGAGGAGGAGAACGAGCAGACCGCCGCGGTCCGCACCGCGTTCACCGCCCGCGGCGCCACTCTGAAGACGCTGGCCGTCGGCGCGGCGAGCGACCGCGCCGCTCTGGCCGGGGAACTGGCCGGGATCGGACCGGTCGACGGCGTGCTGTCCCTGCTCGTCACCGGCGACCCCGTCCTGCCCACGCTGCTGCTCGTCCAGGCCCTGGGCGACGCGGGCGTCGACGCCCCGCTGTGGTGCCTCACCTCGGGCGCGGTGGCCGTGAGCGACTCCGACGCGTTACGCGACGCCCGGCACGCCCAGGTCTGGGGTCTGGGCCGCACCGTCGCCCTGGAGCTGCCCCGGCGCTGGGGCGGCCTGATCGACCTGCCGGAGTCCGTCGACGACCAGGCCGCCGCACGCCTGGCCGACGTGCTGGGACAGGCGCTGACGGGCCGGTGGAAGGAGGACCAGCTCGCCGTCCGTTCCTCCGGCGTCTTCGCCCGGCGGCTCGCCCACGCACCGGCACGGGCGGCCACCCGCCGCTGGCAGCCCCGCGGCACCGTCCTCATCACCGGTGGTACGGGTGCGCTGGGCGGCCACGTCGCCCGCTGGCTGGCGCGCGGCGGCGCCGAACACCTCGTCCTCACCAGCCGTCGGGGCGCGGACGCCCCGGGCGCCGCCGCCCTGCGGGACGAACTGGAAGCCCTCGGTGCCCGCGTCACACTCGCCGCCTGCGACGTGGCCGACCGCGACGCCGTGGCGGCCCTGCTCGCCGAGCACGCCTTCACCGCCGTCGTACACGCCGCCGGAGTCGCCGACGGCGGCACCGTGGACGCCACCGCCCCGGCCGCCTTCGCCGCCGCGCTCGCCGCCAAGGCCGGCGGCGCGGCGCACCTGGACGAACTGCTGGGCGACCAGGAGCTCGACGCCTTCGTCCTCTTCTCCTCCGTCTCAGGCGTCTGGGGCAGCGGCGGCCAGGCCGCCTACGCCGCCGGCAACGCCTTCCTCGACGCTCTCGCCCGGCGGCGCCGCGACCGCGGACTCACCGCGACCGCCGTCTCCTGGGGCCCCTGGGCCGACGGCGGCATGGTCGAGGACGGCGACGACGAGGAGCGGCTGCGCCGCCGCGGCCTTCGCGCGATGACCCCCGCATCGGCGATCACCGCCCTGCAGCACGCGCTCGACCGCGACGAGATCCTGCTGACCGTGGCCGACGTGGACTGGCCGCGCTTCATCGTGCCCTTCACCCTCGGCCGGTCCAGCCCGCTGCTCGGCGACCTCCCCGAGGTACGCGCGATCCTCGCGGAGGACGCCCCCGAAGCGGGCCGCGGCTCCGGGGCGCTCGCCGAGAGCCTGGCCGGGCTGTCGCACGAGGACCGCGCACGGGCCCTCGTGGACCTCGTGCGCACGCACGCCGCCGCCGTCCTCGGCCACCGCGGAGCGGGCGCCGTCGAGACCGACCGGCCCTTCCGGGACCTCGGCTTCGACTCCCTGACCGCGGTGGAACTCCGCAACCGCATCAACGAGGCCACCGGCCTCGCCCTGCCCACGACGCTGGTCTTCGACCACCCCACGGCCGCGGACCTCGCCGCCCACCTGCTCACCGAACTCACCGGCGGCCAGGACGCGAAGGCCACGGCCGCCACGGCCGCCGCGGTGCTGGACGAGCCGATCGCCATCATCGGCATGGCCTGCCGCTACCCCGGCGGCGTGCGCTCACCCGAGGACCTGTGGGAACTGGTCGCCTCCGGCCGCGACGCCATCTCCCGCTTCCCCGGCAACCGCGGCTGGGACGTCGAACGGCTCTACCACCCGGACCCCGATCACCCCGGCACCACGTACACCACCCAGGGCGGATTCCTGCACGACGCGGACGAGTTCGACCCCGCGGTCTTCGGAATCAGCCCGCGTGAGGCCGTCGCCATGGACCCGCAGCAGCGCCTGCTGCTGGAGACCACCTGGGAGGCCTTCGAGCGCGCCGGGATCGCCCCCCACGCGATGCGCTCCACCGCCACGGGCGTCTTCGTCGGCTCCGGCTACCAGGACTACACCGGCCGCCCGCTCAAGGTGCCCGACGGCGTCGAGGGCTACATTCCCAGCGGCAACGCGGCCAGCGTGATCTCCGGCCGGCTCTCCTACACCTTCGGCCTGCAGGGCCCGTCGGTCACCGTCGACACCGCCTGCTCGTCCTCGCTGACCGCCCTCCACCTCGCCGTGCAGGCGCTGCGGGGCGGCGAGTGCTCCATGGCACTGGCCGGCGGAGTGATGGTGATGGCCGGACCGTCCGCGTTCACGATGTCCAGCCGGCAGCGCGCGCTGTCCGCCGACGGCCGCTGCAAGGCGTTCTCCTCGTCCGCCGACGGCACCGGCTTCGCCGAGGGCGTGGGCCTGGTCCTGGTGGAGCGGCTGTCCGACGCCCGCCGCAACGGGCACGAGGTCCTCGCCGTCGTGCGGGGCAGCGCGGTCAACCAGGACGGCGCCTCCAACGGCCTGACCGCGCCCAGCGGCAAGGCCCAGCAGCAGGTCATCCGGCAGGCGCTGGCCAATGCCCGGCTCGCCGCGGACGAGGTGGACGCCGTGGAGGCCCATGGCACCGGGACCCGGCTCGGCGACCCGATCGAGGCACAGGCGCTGCTGGCCACGTACGGCGAGGAGCGTGCCGAGGACCGGCCGCTGTGGCTCGGTTCGCTGAAGTCCAACATCGGCCACACGCAGGCGGCCGCGGGCGTCGGCGGCGTCATCAAGATGGTGATGGCCATCCGCAGCGGTGTCCTGCCGCGGACGCTGCACGTCGATGAGCCGACCCCGGACGTCGACTGGTCCAGGGGGAACGTGCGCCTGCTCACCGAGCAGACCGCCTGGCCCGACCGGGACAGGCCACGGCGTGCGGCTGTCTCCTCGTTCGGGATGAGCGGCACCAACGTGCACACCATCATCGAGCAGGCCCCGCGGACCGTGCCCGCCACCGAGGGCGAGCAGACCCCCGCAGCGCAGGACGCGACCGCCGCCCGGCCCCTGGACGTGCTCCCGTGGGCGCTGTCCGCGAAGACCGCCCTGTCCCTGCGCGAGCAGGCCCGCCGGCTCCTGAACCACCTCGACCGTGCCGAAGGGCTCTCGCTGCCCGACGTCGGCCGCGCCCTCGTGACCACGCGGACGCCGCTGGAGCAGCGGGCCGTGGTCGTCGGCCACGACCGGCACGAGCTGCGGGCCGGGCTCGCGGCGCTCGCCGACGGCGAACCCGCGGACACCGTGGTTCAGGGCATCGCCGCGGCCTCCGGCAAGGTCGCCTTCGTCTTCCCCGGCCACGGCTCGCAGTGGACCGAGATGGCCCGCGAACTGCTGGACACCGCCCCGGTCTTCGCCGAGCGGGCGAAGGCCTGCGCCGAGGCGTTCGCTCCCTACCTCGACTGGCCGCTGCTCGACGTCCTGCGCGCCGAGCCCGACGCGCCGGACGTGGCCGAGGTGGAGGTCGCCCAGCCCGCGCTGTTCACCGTCATGGTGTCGCTGGCCGCCCTGTGGCACTCCTACGGTGTGACGCCTGCCGCCGTCGTCGGCCACTCGCAGGGCGAGGTCGCCGCCGCGTACGTCGCGGGCGCGCTGACCCTGGACGACGCGGCCCGGATCGTGGCCCTGCGCAGCCGCTCGCTGACCAGGCTCATCGGCAAGGGCGCCATGCTCGCGGTCGCCATGCCCGCCGATCGGGTGCGCGCGAGGCTGGAGAAGTACGGGGACCGGCTGTCGGTCGCCGCCGTGAACGGGCCCGCCGCCCTGACCGTCTCCGGAGAGCCCGACGCGGTCGACGAACTCCTGGCGGAACTCGAAGCCGAGGGCGTGCGCGTGCGCAGGGTCCGCGGCGCCACCGGCGCCGGGCACTCCGCCCAGGTAGAGAGCCTGCGCCCCGAACTGCTCGAGCTGCTCGCCCCGGTCGCGCCGCACGCGGCGGACATCCCCTTCTACTCCACGGTGACCGGCACCGTGCTGGACACCACCACCCTGGACGCCGAGTACTGGTACCGCAACGCGCGGCACACGGTGGAGTTCGAGCGGACCGTACGGTCGCTGCTGACGGACGGGCACGGGGTGTTCGTCGAGTGCAGCGCGCACCCGCTGCTGGCCGGCTCGGTGCAGGAGATCGCGGAGGAGGCCGGTGCCGACGCCGTGACCGGCGCCTCGCTGCGCAGGGGTCAGGGCGGCATGGACCGCTTCCTGCGCTCAGTGTCCGAACTGCAGGTGAGCGGCGTGCACGTCGACTTGACGGTCCCCTTCGCCGGGCGTCCGGTACGGCGTGTGGACCTGCCGACGTACGCGTTCCAACGGCAGAGGTACTGGCTGGAGAGCGCCGACCCGGTGCCCGCGGGCACCGATCCGGTCGAGGCCGGGTTCTGGGAGCTGGTGGAGAACACGGACCTGTCCGGGCTCGCCGATGAACTCGGGGCGGATGACGCCGACCTCGTCGGCCCGGCGCTGCCGGTGCTGTCCGCGTGGCGTCGGCGCAGTCGCGAGAAGTCCACCGTGGACGGCTGGCGCTACCGAGTCTCCTTCCGGCGGCTGGCCGACCACCCGGCCCCCGGCCTGGACGGCCTGTGGCTCGCCGTTTTCCCCGCCGGAATGGCGGACGAGCAGTGGGCGCCGTGCGTCGTCGGCGTGCTCGGCGCCCACGGCGCCAAGGTGCGGGTCGTCGAACTCCCCGCCGACTGCGACCGTGCCCGGGCCGCGCAGCGGCTCACCGAGGAACTCGGCGGCGAACAGCCCGCCGGTGTCCTGTCGATGCTCGGCCTCGCCCCCGGCCGCCACCCGGCCCACCCCACGTTGTCCGCGAGCCTCGCCGCGACCGTCACCCTGGTGCAGGCGCTGGGCGACGCCGACGTCCAGGCACCGCTGTGGTGTGCGACCCGCGGAGCCGTGTCCACCGGAGCCACCGACCCGCTGCGCGACGCCGGCCAGGCACAGCTCTGGGGCCTGGGCGTCGTCGCCGCACTGGAACTGCCCCGGCGCTGGGGCGGTCTCGTCGACCTGCCCGAGAAGCTGGACGAGCACGCGCTGCGCCGCCTGGCCGGGGCGCTGGCCCGGCACGACGAGGATCAGCTCGCCGTACGGGTCGACGGCGTGTACGGCCGGCGCTTGGGCCGGGCGCGGCCCGCCGACGTGGAGTCCGCGACACCGTGGCAGCCGCGCGGCACCGTCCTGGTCACCGGCGGAACCGGTGGCGTGGGCCGGCACCTCGCCCGTTGGCTGGCCGGCGCGGGCGCGCAGCACCTGGTGCTCACCAGCAGGAGCGGGCCCGACGCCCCCGGTGCGCGGGAGCTGCACGCGGAGCTGACCGCCCTGGGCGCCGACGTGACCATCGCCGCCTGCGACATCGCCGACCGCGACGCGGTCGCGCGGCTGCTCGCCGGCATCGAGTCCCGGCACCCGCTCACCGCGGTGCTGCACGCCGCCGGCACGGCACGGTCGTCCATGCTGGCCGCCGCCGGTCTCGACGAGTTCGCCGAGACCGCGGCCGCCAAGGTCGCCGGCGCCGTCCACCTCGACGAGCTGCTCGACGGCCGTGAGCTGGACGCGTTCGTCCTCTTCGCCTCCGGTGCCGGCGTCTGGGGCAGCGGTGGGCAGGCCTCCTACGCCGCCGCCAACGCCTTCCTCGACGCCCTGGCACTGCGGCGGCGGGCCCGCGGCCTGACCGCGACCTCGGTCGCCTGGGGCGGCTGGGCGGGCGGCGGCATGGTCGACGACGCGGTCCAGGAGCGAGGCGAGCGGCGGGGTCTGGGCACCATGGCCCCCGAGCTCGCGATCTCCGCCCTGCGCCAGGCCGTCGATCACGACGAGGTGGCCCTCGTCGTCGCCCCGATCGACTGGGAGAAGTTCCTGCCCGCCTTCACCGTCGGACGGCCCAGCCCGCTGCTGGCCGACCTGCCCGACGTACAGCGGCTCCTGGAGGCCGAGCAGGCCGCCGGCGAGGAGACCGGCGCCGAAGCGGCGCTGGCGACCGAGCTCGCCGCACTCGCCCCGGCCGAGCAGGAGGAGCGGCTGCTGGAGCACATCCGCGCCCAGAGCGCCGTGGTCCTCGGCCACGCGTCGGCCGAGGACGTGCCGCCCACCGCGCACTTCCTGGAGCTCGGCTTCGACTCGCTCACCGCGATCGACCTGCGTCGGCGCCTGTCGGCGGCGACCGGTGTCCGCCTGCCCGCCGGACTGGCCTTCGACCATCCCACGCCCGCCAGGCTCGCCAGGCACCTGTTGACGCGGCTCCGGGGCGCCGACCACGGCACGGCGGAGGAGCGGTCCGCCGACATGCTGGTGCAGCTCTACCGGCACGCGAGCGAGAACGGGACGGCCGCCGAGGCCATGGGGATGCTGATGGAGGCGGCCCGTTTCCGGCCCTCGTTCGCGCGGCCCGAGGAACTGGACCGGCGGCCCGCCCCGGTACGGCTGTCGCAAGGCGACCGTCCCCTCGCGCTGATGTGCTTGGCGCCGTACGTCGTACCGGCCGGGGCGCATCAGTACGCGCGGTTCGCCGCACCCTTCCGCGACCGGCTGGACGTGTGGGCGCTGGTCCACCCCGGCTACGAGAAGGGCGAGCCGGTCCCGTCCGATCCGGACGTCGTGCTCCGGCTGCACGCGCAGACCGTACGGGAGTGCGCCGGCGGAAAGCCGGTCGTCCTGCTCGGCTACTCCTCGGGCGGCTGGATCGCCCACGGCGTGGCGGCACACCTGGAGGCCATGGGCGAGCGACCGGCGGCCGTGGTCATGGTCGACAGCTTCAGCCGCGAGGTCCCCTTCGACCACCAGGTGCTCAACGCGATGGCCCAGGCACAGTCGCAGCGCCTGGACTTCATGAGGTCCGGCGGCGAACAGCTCACCGCGATGGGCCGCTACATGCGCCTGTTCGACGGCTGGGCCGCGCCGCGGATCGCCGCGCCGACCCTGCTCGTACGGGCGAGCGAGCCCATGCTGGCCGACGCCGCGGACGGCGACGGGCGCGCGGCACCGCCCGAGCACGTGGACACGATCGTCGAAGTGACCGGAAACCACTACTCGATGCTGGAGGACCACGCCGGCAGCACCGCGGCGGCGGTGGATTCCTGGCTGGCGGACGTCGTCACCGATCCGTCCGGCCCTGCCGCACCTCCGGACGCAACGACCGCATGACCGGCCCGCGACCACCGCGGGCACCCCGGACCCGGACAGAGCAGATGTGGGAGAGAAACCATGACGAAGACTCTCTACGAGATAGGCGAGACCCCGCCCCTCGGTGAGGTCCCGCGGCAGATGTACGCCTCGGTGATCCGCCAGAACCGCTTCGGAGAGCCGAAGCAGGCGTTCCGCACCGAGGTCGTCGACACCCCCCAGGTGGGCCGGGGCCAGGTGCTGGTCTACGTGATGGCCGCCGGCATCAACTACAACAATGTGTGGTCCTCGCTGGGCGAGCCGGTCGACGTCATCGGCATGCGACAGCGCCAGGGCCAGCCCGAGGACTTCCACATCGGAGGCTCGGAGGCCTCCGGCGTGGTGTGGGCCGTCGGCGAAGGCGTCCGCAGTGTCAAGGTGGGTGACCACGTGCTGCTCACCAGCGGCCAGTGGGACGAGGCCGCCGCGGACATCCGGCTGGGCACGGACCCTCTGGTCTCGGAGAGCATCAAGGCCTGGGGATACGAGACCAACTACGGTTCCTTCGCGCAGTTCTGCCGCGTCGACGAGTACCAGTGCCACCCCAAGCCCGCCCATCTGTCGTGGGAGGAGTCGGCGGCCTTCCTGCTCACCGGGCCCACCGCCTACCGACAGCTGTTCGGCTGGCAGGGCAACACGGTCCGCCCCGGCGACCCCGTGCTGATCTGGGGCGGCGCGGGCGGCCTCGGCTCGATGGCCATCCAACTCGTCAGGCTGGCCGGCGGCATCCCGATCGCCGTGGTCTCCAGCGAGGACCGCTCCGCATACTGCCGCCGTCTCGGTGCGGCGGGCACCATCAACCGCCGCGACTTCGACCACTGGGGCCGGCTGCCCGATGCCGGGGACGCCGAGGCGTCGGCGCGGTTCCTGCGCGGCGCCCGCGGGGTCGGCAAGAAGGTCTGGGAGATCCTCGGCGAGCGCAGGTCCCCGCGGATCGTGCTGGAGCACAGCGGCCAGGACACCCTGCCGACCTCGATGTACCTGTGCGACAACGCCGGCATGGTGGTGATCTGCGGTGGCACCTCCGGCTACAACGGCGACGTCGACCTGCGCCACCTGTGGATGCGCTCCAAGCGCCTCCAGGGCTCGCACTACGCCGACACCCGCCAGTGCCGCGAGGTCATCAGCCTCGTCGGCGCCGGCATGCTCGACCCCTGTCTGTCCGTCTGCGAAGGCCTCCAGGACATCGGGCGCATGCACCAGATGATGCACGACAACGTGCACCCCTCCGGGAACATGGCCGTCCTCGTGAACGCGCCCCGGCGCGGCGAGATCGCGCTCGAACTCGCCGCCGCCTGACCGTCCCGCCGTACGAACCCCCTTTCCACAAGCGCAAGGAGAGTCATGCCCGAGCCCACCGTCGACGTGCCCGCCGTCCCCAAGGCCCGCAGCTGTCCGTTCCTGCCGCCGGACGGCATCGCCGACATCCGGGCGGCCGCCCCGGTGACCCGGGCCACCTTCACCAGCGGCCGCGAGGCGTGGCTGGTGACCGGTTACGAGGAGGTGCGCGCCCTGTTGCGCGACCCCTCGTTCAGCGTCCAGGTGCCCCACGCACTGCACACCCGGGACGGCGTCGTCACCCAGAAGCCCGGCCGCGGCAGCCTGCTGTGGCAGGACGAACCGGAGCACACCTCGGACCGCAAGCTGCTCGTCAGGGAGTTCACCGTCCGGCGCATGCAGGCGCTCCGGCCGAACATCCAGCGCATCGTCGACGAGCACCTCGACGCCATCGAGGCGCGGGGCGGCCCGGTCGACCTGGTGAAGACCTTCGCCGATCCGGTGCCGTCCATGGTGATCTCCGACCTGTTCGGTGTCCCGGTCGAACGCCGGGCGGAGTTCCAGGACATCGCCGAGGCGATGATGCGGGTCGACCAGGACGCCGCCGCCACCGAGGCCGCCGGCATGCGCCTGGGCGGGCTGCTCCACCAGCTCGTCCAGGAGCGCCGGGCCGACCCCGGTGACGACCTGATCTCGGCGCTGATCACCACCGAGGACCCCGACGGCGTCGTCGACGACATGTTCCTCATGAACGCGGCCGGCACCCTGCTGATAGCGGCCCACGACACCACCGCCTGCATGATCGGCCTCGGCGCGGCGCTGCTCCTGGACCGCCCCGACCAACTGGCCCTGCTTCGCGAGGACCCGTCGCTGGTCGGCAACGCGGTCGAGGAGCTGCTGCGCTACCTCACCATCGGCCAGTTCGGCGGCGAGCGCGTCGCCACCCGGGACGTGGATCTCGGTGGCGTGCGTATCGCCGAGGGCGAGCAGGTCGTCGCGCACGTCCTCGCCGCCGACTTCGACCCCGCCTTCGTGGAGGAGCCGGAGCGTTTCGACATCACTCGCCGCCCCGCCCCGCATCTGGCCTTCGGCTTCGGCGCACACCAGTGCATCGGCCAGCAACTCGCCCGGATCGAGCTGCAGATCGTCTTCGAGACCCTGCTCCGCCGTTTCCCGACCCTGCGCCTGGCCAAGCCCGTCGAGGAACTCCGCTTCCGCACCGACATGGTCTTCTACGGCGTGCACGAGCTGCCCGTCACCTGGTGACCTTCGCACCACGGCTCACTCCCAGAGGTGATCAGCGCCCGCGGACCGCGTGCGCTGATCACGCCTTCCGTCGCCGCCTCGCGCCGGGGGCGGCCAAGGCGTCCGTGCGCACCACTGGTCGCCCTGCTTCGGGTGCGTGACCGTCGGACCTGGAGAGCCCGCATGCCGGTCTTCGTGCCGCCGGGACTCTCCCGCCGCTGCCGCGGTCCTCGCGCCGGCCGTCCGCGAAGCCGCTTGCCGCACGCCACAGCGCGACGCAGCGGCGGTCGCGTCCCGGGCGGCCCGGCGCGCAGTCCCGTTCACCGAGGCGGCCGTCACCGAGCACGGAGCCGGTCACTTGCCCGACGAAGGGTCCGGGGCCGGACGGCCGGGTGCAGACAGGGCTGCGTACGGCCTTGCCGACGGACTGAAACCTGTTTCCCGTAGCCCATCACTCACCGATGAACGACCGCACTGCCGATTGTTCGAAAGGCACGACATGACCGACACCGAAATGCGCCTCACCGGGTCGCGGACTCCGTCCTTCCCTCAGGACCGGACCTGCCCGTACCAGCCGCCGAAGGCCTACGCGGAATGGCGGGGCGAGAGCCCGCTGAAGCGGGTCACGCTGTTCGACGGCCGACCGGCGTGGCTGATCACCGGGCATGCCGAGGGACGGGCGCTGCTCGTCGATCCCCGGCTGTCCTCCGACTGGGGTCACCCGGCCTTCCCCGTCGTCGTCCGGCGCACCGAGGGCCGCGGCGGGCTCGCGTTCCCGCTGATCGGCGTCGACGACCCCCTGCACGCCCGGCAGCGGCGCATGCTGATCCCCAGCTTCGGCGTCAAGCGCATGAACGCCATCCGTCCCAGGCTTCAGAGCCTCGTCGACCGGCTCCTGGACGACATGCTGGCGAAGGGGCCGGTCGCGGACCTGGTGTCGGCCTTCGCGCTGCCCGTGCCCTCCATGGCGATCTGCGAGCTCCTCGGCGTCCCGTACGGCGACCACGGCTTCTTCGAGGAGTGCTCCCGCAATTTCGTGGGCGCCGCGACGTCGGCGGAGGCCGACGCGGCCTTCGGCGAGCTCTACACGTATCTGCACGGCCTGGTCGGGAAGAAGCAGGCCGAGCCCGAGGACGGCCTGCTGGACGAGCTGATCGCACGCCAGCTGGAGGAGGGCGACCTCGACCACGACGAGGTGGTCATGATCGCGCTGGTCCTGCTGGTGGCCGGCCACGAGACCACCGTCAACGCGATCGCCCTCGGTGCCCTCACGCTCCTCCAGCACCCCGAGCAGACCGACGTGCTGCTGCGCGACCCCGGTGCGCTCCCGGGAGTGGTCGAGGAGCTGCTGCGGTTCACCTCCGTCTCCGACTACTTGGTCCGGCTGGCCAAGGAAGACATCGATGTCGGCGGCGAGACCGTCAGGACCGGGGACGCGGTGCTGGTCTCCATCACGCTGATGAACCGCGACGCCAAGGCGTACGAGAACCCCGACGTCTTCGACGCCCGGCGCACCGCACGTCACCACGTCGGTTTCGGCCACGGCATCCATCAGTGCCTGGGGCAGAACCTCGCCCGCGCCGAGCTCGAGATCGCCCTCGGCGCGCTCTTCGCCCGTATCCCGGGCCTGCGGCTGGCGGTACCCCTGGACCAGGTGCCCATCAAGGCCGGCCACGACGCCCAGGGCCCGATCGAGCTCCCCGTCACCTGGTGAGGGCCCGGGCGGAAGGAACGGAAGGAACGGAAGGAACGGAAGGAAGAGAGGCGGGCCACACCATGCGCATCACCATCGACCGCGACCGGTGCATCGGCTCCGGCCAGTGCGTCATGACCGCACCCGGCGTCTTCACCCAGGACGACGACGCGCTGGTCGCCCTGGTCCCGGGACACGAGGACGGGGCGGGGGACCCGCGCGTGCGCGACGTCCCCATGGCCTGTCCGGTACAGGCGATCGCGATCCACGAGGACTGAGCTGCATCGGTCGTGAGGCCCGGGGTCCGCGACCGTGCGAGTGGTGGCTCTCCGGAAGCCGGGCGGCCAGGGCCACCGCTTGCCGAATCCCGCAGCGGCGCGTCACGGGGACATGGAACCGGACGAGTCGGCCGACGAGGCAGAGCATGGATCCATCACGCTCGTCGGCCGGAGCCGGGCCCGGCCCGTCCCGGGCCCCGTCCCGTGAGCGCGTCGACGGCACCGTGGCCCAGCAGTTCGTGGAGCAGCGGGGTCGCGGGCAGTGCCGGGTGGAGGTACACGCTCTCGCGGCGTTGTTCGACGGCGGCCAGCAGCTTCCGGAAAGTGGTCCTCGCCTCCTCGATCCGCCCGCCGTGATGTTGCGCCTGGCCCAACAGGCCAAGGTGGAGCGGGTGGCGTAAGTACGTCCTGGACTGGCCCAATTCAGCCAGTGAGGTGTGCATGAGGGCGAGGCCGTCGTCGTGATGTCCTGTGTGCGCCAGGCCCCACCCTTTGACGACGCCCAGCATTGCCTTCCAGTAGAGCAGCCCGTGTTCGCCCGCGACGCGGACGCCCTCGTCGCTCGAGGCGAGTGCGGTGCGGGTGTCACCCTCCCAAGCCGCCACGACCCCGTCCACGTACAGCGCGAAGGAGCGGTCGGACGGCCTGCTTTCGTACTTGGTGAGGCTCAACAGCTCACGTCGGCGCGTGCCGGCGGTCTGCCGGTGGCCGAGGAGCCAGTGGGTGAAGGTGTCGTAGGAGCGGCAGGAGACGCGTGGGTCGTGCTGGAAGGTTCGCGCCAGCGCGTGATCCTCGCCGGCGAAACGATCCGCTATGCCGACGCCGCGCTCCAGTTCGGCGAGTGCCTGCGGGAGCATTCCGCGCACATGCAGCACGATGCCTTCGCCGTACGCCGCACCGAGCGCCGCCAGGGGCTCCCAGGTCTGCCGCGAGATGCCCCGCAGCAGGCCGGAGAACTGCCGCGAGGCGTCGTAGCGGCCGGTGACCAGGTACGCCGTGCACAGCGCCCAGAGCACCGACGGGTCCTCGGGGGCATGAGCGGCCGTGCTGAGGGCGCGACCGTGCGTCAGTGCCGTCTCGGCCTCGGGGTGGCCGTAGCCGCGAGTGGTGGCGAGTACCTGGCCGAGTTGTATGTGCAGGTCCTGTTCCAACCTCCCTGTGGCGGGATCGTCCGGCGGCAGGAAGCCGACCAGGTGCACGGCGCGGCGCAGCCAGATCTCCACCTGCTCGTACGCCATGGACTGCTCGGCGTGTTCCGCGGCGAGCAGCAGCCGAGGCAGCACCTCGGCGGCGGGCAGCGCACTCTTGGCGTGCCAGCTGTGATGCGCCACCCGCTCGATCTCCTCGTCCCCCACCTGCCCGCGCCTGCGCGCGCACAGCGCCTCGGCGACCCTGGCGTGCAGACGGTGGCGGTCCTCACGGGGGAGCTCGTCGACGAGCGTCTCCTGGACCAGGGCGTGAGCGAAGTGCAGCCGCCCCGGATGGTGCGGGTCCTCCCCGAGCAGGCCGGCACGGATGGCCGACTCAAGACCCGCGACGACCGGTTCGTCGTGCGTGGCGGTCCGGTGCAACAGGTCGGTGTCCACCTCGGCGCCTATGACGGCGCACAGGTGAAGCACCCGCAGGACCGGCTCGGGCAGCGCGGCGAACCGCTGGTGCAGCGCCTCGCGCACTCCGGTGGGAATGTGAGCCAGGAGCGTGTCGACCGCATCCGGGCGACGGAGCTTGCGCGCGTCGTCCACGAGAGAGAGAAGCTGGATCACCGAGTACGGGTTGCCTTCGCTGCGCCGGTGCAGCACCTCGACGACCTTCGGGTCCACACCAGGTCCCGCGTGTGCCTCGACGAGGGCTCCGACGGCCTGCAGGGAAAGCCCGCCGAGCCGCAGCGTCTCGGTCCTGGGGCCGCGCAGCACCTCGGAGACCATCCGGCGCAGCGTCGCGTCCGACTCGGCCTCGAACGCCCGCGCCGTGAGCACGATGCTGATCGGATGGCCCTGGCAGCGGGTGCTCAGCAGCCTGAGCAGGTCGAGGGAGGCGGTGTCCGCCCATTGCAGATCTTCGAGGAGCAGTACGAGCGGGTGCTGCCCGGCGAGGGTGAGCAGCACCTCGCAGACCGCATCGTGGGCGAGGAAGCGGGCCTGGCACCAGTCGGAGGCCCCTTTCGGGCCTTCGGGCCGGGCCGCCGACCGCTCGGGCATCAGTGGGGCGAGCAGGGCGCCGAACGGTTCCGTCGCCTCGCGAAAGGCATCCGGCCGGGTCGCGGACAGCCGGCGCAGGATCTGCGTCCACAGCCAGTAGGCGGGCACGCCCTCGCCGGGGAAGCAGTGGCTCCAGAGCACCTCCAGCCTGGAGCCCTTCTCGTGCGCGTCCATGCTCTCCAGACGTGCCGCGAGTTCGAGCAGCAGGCGGGTCTTCCCGACTCCTGGGGGACCGAGGACACCGGCCACATGGCCGTGGCCCACGACCGCGCTCGCGGCGGCGGTCGTCAGGCGGTCGAGCTCCTGGCTTCGGCCGGTGAACGGCGAGGGGGCAGGCGCCCACCCCGACTCGAACTCCGGGGATTCCCCGGCTTCCAGGGCGGCGGCCGGCTCGTGTTCCGGTCCGGGTACGGGCCGCAACCGGGACGGCCCGGTCTGTGTGCCGGCGGCATCCGCCCGCGAGCCCGGCGGCACATCGGTTCGCGCCCCCGGGCGAGCGTCGGTCCCCGCGATCCCCTCGCGTTCGACGGCCGTGCCGGACTCGTCCGTCCCGTCGGCGCCGCCGGGTGCCACCGCCGGGTCGTACCCCCGGACCGTGACGGCCGTCCCGTCGTTCCAGGAGCCCCCGAAGCCCTGCAAGCCCTCGGAGTTCCGTACTCCGACGTCACCGGTCTCGTTCGTCACCGGCGGGACGTACGACGCTCCGGTGGACTCGAGCGATGGGGGAGACAGCTTCTTCGAGGGGGCGCTCGCTCCCGGCTCCTGGCGCAGGATCGCGCTTCTGACCCGGCGCAGTTCGGCCGCGGTGTCCACGCCGAACTCCTCGACCAGATGACTGCGCGTCCGCTCGTACACCTCGAGCGCCTCGGCCTGCCGCCCGAGCCGGGACAGTGCCGTCATGAGGTGGCCGACGAGCCGCTCCCGTGTGGGATGACGGCGCGCCTCCCCGTCCAGGTCGGCGGCCACCTCCTCGGCCGCGCCGAGAGTCAGCCGTGCCTCGGCGCGGGACTCGACGGCGGTGAGCCGGATCTGTTCGAGTCGGGTGCACTCGTCGCTGAGCGGCGGATGGCCGTCGAACTCCGCGTACGGCGAGCCGCGCCACAGCCCCAGGGCCTCGGTGAGCCGTGCGTGCGCGGCGCGCGGATCGCGCTGCTCCAGCAGCCGCCGTCCGTCTGTGACCAGACGCTCGAAGCGGCAGGCATCGACTTGTTCGGGATCGAGATCGAGGACGTAGCCCGGTGTCCGATGACGCAGCGCCGAAGTTTGGCCGGTTCCCGTCTTTGTGCGCAGGGACCGCCGCAGATGGGAGATGTGGCTCTGGAGTGTGGCGACGGCGTGTCGGGGCGCCTGGTCACCCCACAGTTCCTCGACGAGCAGCTCGGTGGGCACCACGCGGCCGAGGCGGATGAGCAGCAGGGCGAGCAGGGTTCGCCGACGTGGCGGGCCGAGCGGCAGGTCATGCCCGTCGTGTCGCGCCGACATGGGCCCCAGAACGCTCAGGAGGAGCTCAGCCTGGCCGGTCGTCCTGGGGGACACGTTCGCGGGCGGAGGTAAAGGCATGAACGGTCCTCATCGCGCTTGCGGATATGACTGACGACGGTTTGAGCTGGCTGGTCTCACACCTTCTTCTGCGGATCCTGACATGGCGAACGACGCCCTCCAAGCCGGAGATGCATCGATTGGCAAGAAAGCGTCATGTGTCCGGCAACGATTTCGACAAGGGGGCCGGAAAACGACGACGGGCGGCGGCAAGGTGCCGCCAGCGGCTCGACCAGAACCCTGCAAGGGCCGTGACGCACGATATTCGCATCTGGAGTTACCGCTGGTCTCAGGGCCGATGACGCCCCTGCCGACAGCCTCACGGCCGTTCGCCGGCGTCCGAGTTCATTTCGCCCAAGTTTCCTGACTGGGAGGTCTCTCTTGCTGAGTCCAGCACCTGCAACTCCGGGCCTGTGCATGGCGAGCCTCGATAAGACCTTGACCATCCAACAGGCGAACCAGGAGTTCTTCAGGCAGTTCAACGGATCGTCCGAGGACATATGCGGTCGCAATTTCCGTGACGTCGTGCACCCGAGCGTGCAGCAACCGTTGATGCGTCAATTATTGAATTTACTCGAAGGGAAACACCAGCGATTCGTCACGCCCGTCATCGCCGTGGGGCCCGGCGCGGAGTCCGCCTTCACCGTTCCCCTCACCGCGGTCGCGGTACGCGGCGTCCTTCCCGACACGACCGCGATCCTGGTCATGATGCCCACGGCCGGGGACGCCGAGCAGACACCTGTGATGCCCCGACGCAAGAAGGTCCTCTCCTCGATGGACGCGCGCATCCTCGAAGGCATTGCCGCCGGCGTCTCGACCATCCCCTTGGCGGCAAGCCTCTACCTCAGCCGGCAGGGCGTCGAGTACCACGTGACCTGCCTGCTGCGGAAGCTGAAGGTGCCCAACCGCGCTGCTCTGGTCTCCCGTGCCTACTCACTGGGCGTACTCAAGGTCGGCACCTGGCCGCCCCAGGTCGTGGACGACTTCGTGAAGTGAGCGGGCACGGCCACTCGCACGGGTGGCCGCGGCAGCGTTCACCCGTGCCGGACGCAGGGTCGCCGGACTCGCCGCTCGCCCGGTATCCGGCAAGTACATATGGCGGAGCGGCTCGCGTGTGCGCACGCGCGGTGGACGAGTACCTCACCGGCACCTACCACAGGCTCCGGGGCGCCGGGACGGCCCGAACCGGCCGCGTCCTGCCCTCTGCCGCCCGGCCCGGCGGACGCCTGAAGACATGCGTGAGCGCGGCCCGCGCCCGGGAGCGGGCCGTACCGTGACGCCCTCTTCCGCGCCCCGGCAACCGAACAGCCGTGCCTGGCCTTCACCGGGTCGGCCCGCGTCCGATCCGGACGTCGCCGACGGCCTTTGCGCGATCTCCACACGGTCCGTTCCACCCCGGACCGCCACTCCGGTCGGCGTTCCGATTCACCTTTCCCCCAAGTTCAGGAGCCACAGCGTGATTGCCCACCAGCCTCTGTCCCGCCGCCGCATGCTCGGCCTGGCGGTCCTGGGTGCCGCCGCACTCGGGGGGCAGACCACGATCACCGCCGCCCCCCGGGCGGCCGCTGCCACCGCAACCAGTGGTTCCGGCGGCACGTTCGTCCCTGCCGTCGTGGTCGGCACCGGTTACGGCGCGGCCGTCTCCGCCCTGCGCCTCGGCGAGGCAGGGGTCCCCACCCTGATGCTGGAGATGGGCCGGCTGTGGAACCAGCCCGGTCCGGACGGCAACGTGTTCTCCGGAATGCTCAAGCCCGACAAGCGCTCCAGCTGGTTCAAGAGCCGCACCGAGGCGCCGCTCGGCTCCTTCCTGTGGCTCGACCTCGCCAACCGGGACATCGAGCCCTACGCGGGCGTACTGGACCGGGTCAACTTCGACCAGATGTCCGTGTACGTGGGACGCGGTGTCGGCGGCGGTTCGCTCGTCAACGGCGGCATGGCGGTCACGCCCCGGCGCTCGTACTTCGAGGAGGTGCTGCCCCAGGTCGACGCCGAGGAGATGTATACCAAGTACTTCCCCCGCGCGAACTCCACCCTCCGGGTCAACAGCATCGACAAGAGCTGGTTCGAGCAGACCGACTGGTACTCGTTCGCGCGTGTCTCGCGCGGACAGGCCTCGAACGCGGGCCTGAGCACCACCTTCGTGCCCAACGTCTACGACTGGGACTACATGCGCCGCGAGGCGGACGGTGCGGTGCCCAAGTCCGCGCTGGCCGCCGAGGTGATCTACGGCAACAACCACGGCAAGGTCTCGCTCGACAAGAGCTACCTGGCGGCAGCCCTGGGCACCGGCAACGTCACCATCGAGACCTTGCACCAGGTCAGGACGATCCGTCAGCAGAACGACGGCACGTACCTGTTGACCGTCGAGCAGAGGGACGCCGACGGCAAGCTGCTCGCGACCAAGGAGGTCTCCTGCCGCCACCTCTTCCTCGGCGCAGGCAGCCTCGGCTCGACCGAGTTGCTGCTGCGTGCCCGGGAGACCGGAACTCTCCCGAACCTCAGCCCTGAGATCGGCGGAGGCTGGGGCCCCAACGGCAACATCATGACCGCCCGCGCCAACCACTTGTGGAACCCCACGGGCACCGAGCAGTCGTCGATCCCCGCCCTCGGCATCGACGACTGGGACAACCCGGACACCCCCGTCTTCGCCGAGATCGCCCCCCTGCCGGCGGGAGTCGAGACCTGGGCCAGCCTCTACCTGGCCATCACCAAGAACCCGGAGCGCGGCACCTTCGTCTACGACGCCGCCAAGGACCGGGCGGACCTGCGCTGGACCCGGGACCAGAACGCACCCGCGGTCGCGGCCGCGAAATCGCTGTTCGACCGCATCAACAAGGCCAACGCCACCGTCTACCGGTACGACCTCTTCGGCAAGCAGATCAAAGCCTTCGCCGACGACTTCTGCTACCACCCGCTCGGCGGCTGCGTCCTCGGCAAGGCCACCGACAACTACGGCCGCGTCGCCGGATACAAGAACCTCTACGTGACCGACGGCTCACTCGTCCCCGGCAGTATCGGCGTCAACCCGTTCGTGACCATCACGGCACTGGCGGAGCGGAACGTCGAGCGCATCATCAAGCAGGACGTCACGGATTCCTGACCAGCGGTAGGCGCGGCCCGACCGCGCCCCACCCCTTCTCCTCCCGGCGAACGCCCCGCCACGGCAGGCGGTCGAACCGAAACCGAAAAGGATCGACTCCGTGAACTCCCCGCTCACCGAGAACAACAGCCTCTGGATCCGCAGGTTCCACCCGCGCCCCGACAGCCGCGTCCGGCTGGTCTGCCTGCCCCACGCGGGCGGCTCCGCCAGCTTCTACTTCCCCGTGTCCCGGTCCATGCCCGACAGCGTCGACGTGCTGTGCGTGCAGTACCCCGGCCGCCAGGACCGCCGCACCGAACCTCTCCTGGACTCCGTACCGGCGCTCGCCGACAAGGTCTACGAGGCCCTCCTGCCCTGGACCGACCGGCCCATCGCCCTGTTCGGCCACAGCATGGGCGCCTCCCTCGCCTACGAGATCGCCCGACGGCTGGAGCAGGAGCGGGGCGTCATGCCCGCCGCCCTCATCGCCTCCGGCCGCCGCGCCCCGTCCACGCACCGTGACGAGACCCTCCACCTACGCGACGACGACGGCCTCGTCGCCGAGATGCGCGGCCTCAGCGGCACCAACCCCCAGCTGCTGGGCGACGAGGAAGTCCTGCGCATGATCCTCCCGGCCATCCGGGCGGACTACCGCGCAGCCGAGACCTACGTCTGGGAACCCGGGCCGCCCCTGCGCTGCCCCGTGACCTGCCTCGTCGGCGACGACGACCCGAAGGTCACCGTGGAGGAGGCCGCCGCCTGGTCCGGGCACACCGACGGCCCCTTCATGCTGAAGGTCTTCCCCGGCGGCCACTTCTTCCTGGCCCAGCACCAGACGGAGATCGTCCGCCTCATGGCCACCCAACTGGAGGCGTCCGACCGGTCATGAGGACCGGCCTGCCCGGCCGAGGCCAGCAGCATCGTCGCCCGCCGGAACCGCACCGAACTGGTGCTGCCACGGCGCACGATCTGTTGCAGCTTCCGGTCCTCTTGGTCGGTCAACCTGCGCACGCGGACCGGCTCAGCCACCACACCCCCCAAACGGTCGGACGAACGTCAACGGACATCCAACCGCTTGGACCACCAACCCGGCGAACCTATGCGGTCAGAGCACTACACATCAACGTGGGCGGCTGCGGCGGGCACCTGCCGTGCTGCCGCAGCCGCCTCGTCGTCAGGGCCGGGGGCGTCTGGAGGCCCGGCCCTGATCGGGGACGTCCCGGCTACCCCGGCGTCGGCCTGCCGCTCAGTGTCAGGCCGACGCCGGCGTACCCGGGACGGGCGTGGGTGCGGTTCGTGCCCGTGTGACGGCGTCGTGGAGGGCCTTCGGGTCGTCCGCGTGCAGCCGGATCACGTTGACGAGGCGGGGCGCGCCGAGGAACTTCGGAGCGTTGACCGGTTCGGTCAGTGAGAGGGTGATGGAGGTCTGTGAGCCGATGGGCAGGTTCAGCTCGTCGTCTTTCTTCTCGTGGGTGAACCGTGTCTCGCGCCGGATGGAGGAGATCTGGTCGAGTGGCACGTGGATGTCGACGTGGGCTGCCTGCCGGACGCGCAGGGCACCGTCGGCCAGGACGTGTGGCCGGGTCACGGAGGCCGCGTGCACACCGAGGACGAACAGGACGGTGTAGACGTCCACGAACAAGAAGAAGGCGTGGACGACGGGCCAGTCCGTAAGCAGGTACGACAGGGCGACGGTCTCGACGACGCACGCGAACGTGAAGCCATACATCGTGATGGCCGGGTCACGGCCGTGTGAGAAGGCCGCGTCGGCGCCGTTGACGCCGTGCCGGCGGCGGGTGGCCCACCGGACCAGGCTCGCCATGATCCGCAACTCGTGTGCGACGAACCGCAGCACGAACTCGGGCACGAGCTGCGTGAGCGTCTCCCGCCGGGACAGCCCGTGCCGCCGCAGCCGCAGCCAGACGTGCGCCTCGGTGCCGAGCAGCACCAGCAGGAGCAGCTTGCCGCCGAGCAGGACGGTGTCGGGTACCGGCACTCCGCCGATCAGGCAAACGGCCAGCACGAGCTGCCCGGGGAACGCGATGCTGCGCAGCTTCCGCAGGACCGGCCCCCGGACGGAGGCGGCGGGCTGGGGCAGGGCCGCCCGGATCTCCGGAGCCGTCATGATGGTCCTTCCTGTCGTTGCGTCACGAGTTCCATCGCACGGCGGACAGCCGCCGACTGGGCGGGGGCCAGGTCCGCGAAGATGGCGTCCGCCGGACCGTCGGTGCCCTTGTCCGGGAAATGCACCGCCAGGTGGTCGGGCAGAAGGGCCGCCAGCGCTGTTGCGGCACGGGCCACCCGCGGGTCGTCCGGCTCCTCGTCGGCGAGGGAGTCCAGCAGGCCGTACACCTCTGCCGCGTGCTCTCTCATCCCGTGCAGCGCGGACATCAGCGAGCCCCGCTTCTCCTCAGGAACCACGGCGTCGAGGAAGGCCAGATGCTCTCGGTCCCGCACCGCCATCAGGGAGTCCGGCACCTCACCGAGACCTGCCAGCAGCCTGGTGAGCTCCGGCGACACCGGACCCTCGGCGGCGAGCCGCCCGGCCCGCGCCTCGGCCAGCAGCGCGGCGAGCCGTGCCCGCCGCTCCCGGAGGACCTCCTCCTGCCGTCCGAGGTCCTGGTCCAATTCGTCCAGCACCTCCGCCAGCTCCCGGCCCTCGTCGTCCGCGAGGACGTCCCGCACCTCGTCGAGCCCGAGCCCGAGCTCGGTCAACCGCCGGATCCGGGCGAGCAGGACAGCCTCCCGCATGCCGTACTCGCGGTAGCCGTTACTGCGCCGTACGGGCTCGGGCAACAGCCCGAGATGGTGGTAATGCCGCACGGCCCGCGGGGTGACCCCGACGATGGCGGCGATCTCGCCGATTCGCATGAGCCCAGTAGAAACCCTGACGTCGCGGCAAGGTCAAGGGCGGCCTCAGCGGCGGGCAGCATGCCGGCGCGACCGTGGTGGAGTCCGGCAGGGGGAGTCCGGCGGCCTCCTTGACCTTGCCGCGACGTCAGGGTTTCTACTGAGAGGCATCCGGCCCGAAACACTCACTGAGCTCGCGGGACGATCTCCCAGAGAGGGCACCGAGATGAGCACGACCACCGAGAAGAACATGGCCGGCTTTTTTTCACGTTCAGCGGTTCTGGCTCGCTTTCCGTGAACCGGTCACGGTGGGTCATGCGACGTAGCTCAAAGGCTGTGGTTCTGGTGCGCTTCTGTGGCGAGAAAGTCTCGTGCCGCGGAGGTGACCCGGTCGCGAATGTGCTGCTGGTCCGGAGGTTGATCGTTCGGCAGATCGAGCGCTCTCGCCAGATCAACGATGGGGTGCAACGCGTCGGGGTAGTCGAGTTCGGCTGCAGCTTCCTCATAGATCAGCTTCGCTCCGCGCACGGGATCGAGTTGGCACGCCACGATCTGGCCGGCCCACCACTGGGCCGCGGTCCATCGCGCCTTGGCAAGATCTTTCGAGGTCAGCGGCAGCAGACCCAACTCTTCCAGCACAAGGTCGAACAGCTCACGGGCCTGGGGATACTCACCACGCGCGAGGCCAGCCAGCAGGGGAAGCGAGGGAGCCTCGATGTCGGCCATCAGGGCGTCCAGGCCCAACTGGACCAAGTAAGCGTCCGAGGGGTGCTGCCAGGGTTCCATGGCCAAGTCTGCAGCGGCCATGCGGATCAGGCTGATCGCTACTACTGCGTCCACGCTGTCGCCTTCTCATCATCTTTCCGTAGAGGGAAGTCCTATCACCGAGAGCCGGGTGGTTGATCAGGTGGCCAGCAATACGCGCTTGCGTAGCAGGCTGAAACCGGCTCGGCCGAACATCTGGCGCTTGAGCATCTTGATCCTGTTGACGTGTCCCTCGACGACGCCGGAGTTCCAAGGCAGGGTCAGGCCGGCGATGACGGCGTCGCGGTCTCGATCGATGCCGGCCGCGAGAGTGTGGTGGAGACCGGGAAGGTCGTCCTGGCGGACGGCGTCGAGCCACTGCGGGAGTCGCTCCCCCCTGCCGCTCGGTGAGAATTTGGGCGAAGGACCGGACGTGACCGGTCAGGGCTTCGAGCTCAGGGCAGTTGGCAAGAACGGCCTTGAGCCGGAGCTGTTCGATCTCGGTCAGCGTCTCGGGTCGGCTGAGGATCCATCTCGTCACCACGCAGGGTGCCGGCGGTTGCGCGGTGACCGGCCGTGGCGATAGCCCACGGTGCCGACAGCCAGCGGGCGGCGAACACGGGGCTCCAACGCGGCCCTGCGCCGCCGGTACGGCCACCCGGTCGTGTCCGTCGCGGACAGCCTCAATAGATCGAACGCGATGAAGTGGGCCAGCCACTCCTGAGCAGCCCGGGCCGCCCCGGCACCATGCCAGGCAAGCCGGTTCTGCAACCGCTCGAACGCGAGGCGGCCCGTGGCATCCCATACGACTAGCTCGCCGTCCAGCGCGGTCGCGTCCGACAGTTGCAGGGCCCCGGCCGCGACCTTCGGAAATGAGGCCGCCATTTCGGTGCCGCGCCTGGAGCGCAGCACCACCCGACCTGCATCGACGGAGACCAGGGCTCGGAATCCGTCTCACTTCGGCTCCGCAGCGCAGCCCTGCCGTAGATCGGGCTCGGGCACGGGGGCGCTCAGCATCGGTTCTGGCAGCATCCACGTCGCAGTGGATGCCTTCCACCAGACGTCCCGGTGCTGTCCTCTTGCCTTTGCGCGGGGACCGAGGCGAGGGCGTGTTCGTCGCCCAACGCCGCGAGGTGGCGTTCGGCGTCCAGGGCGGCCTGGCAGCCGCTGGCGGCGGCGGTGATGGCCTGGCGGTAGGTGCGGTCGACGACGTCACGGCATCTACGCCGGCGGCCTCGACGCGCTCCTGCGCACGGTCACCGCCGCCTGACTGCCCCCCCACGCCGGGCACCGAAAGGGTTGTGGGGAAAGTCAGTGACATCCCTCACGTGCCCGGTCCCCATCAACGTGCCGCGATAGTACGTGGCATGTGGCTGATATAGGCGGATCTGGCATATGGAAGCAGGCATACGCGGCATCTCGGCCGGGGTCACCGGCCCGGGTCACCGGCCTCGAGCCGCCGGACCGCCTCTGCCGCCCTTCTGACGGAGTGTGAGGCGCCGTCGGCGTCCGGCGCGGCGGCCCGGCACAATCCCGGGCCGGATTCAAGGGTGCCCTCGCCTACTAGGCGAGGTAGTTGAAGCCCCCGTTGTCGTGCCCTCCCGCGGCTTTTAACAATGACGGCCCCGCAAGGCGTCCCCGCAGGTCAAGCGCAGTGTCTGTGCGAAACCGAGCCCGCCGGAGGCGCAAGGAGAGTCGACCGAACGAGGTCCGCATGAGGAACCACCGGAAGCACGGCAGGAAGACGCGCCGCCGGCCCATAGTCGTCGCCGTCCTGGCGATGGGCGCGGTGGCGGTGCCGTCGGCCGCCATGGCGTGCATGGGCGACGAAGGAGCCGAGGCCACCACCGCCACGTCCAGCGGTCCCTGGACGGACGGGAGGAAAGCGTCCTGGGACGGACACCGGACGGACGGGAGGAAGGGGCCCTGGGACGGACACCGGACGGACGGGAGGAAGGAGTCCTGGGACGGGCACCGGGGGCGGGACGTCCGGACCGCGAAGCCCACGGCGACGGCTTCGCCCTCGGCCTCGCCGACGACCTCTCCCAGGACTGAGGCGCCCGCCCCGGAGAAGTCCAAGGCGCCCGTCTCGAAGGCGACCACCTCGCCCGCCCCGACGAGGACCGCCGCCGCGCCGAAGCCGACCGCCGTGCCCCCCTCGACGACCGCCTCACCGAAGCCGCCCACCATCACGGCTCCCGCCGCAGGCACGGCGACCCCCGCCGTCGCCCGCGTGGTCGCCCTGGTCAACAGCGAGCGTGCCAAGGTCGGTTGCTCCCCGGTCGCCCTGAACGCGAAGCTCTCGCAGGCCGCCCAGGCCCACAGCGCGGACATGGCGAGCCACAACACCATGTCGCACACCGGTTCCGACGGGTCCGACCCGGGACAGCGGATCACGCGCGCGGGCTACCTCTGGAGCACCTACGGCGAGAACGTCGCGTACGGGTACTCCACGCCCGAGCAGGTCATGGCGGGCTGGATGGCCAGCGCCGGCCACAAGCGCAACATCCTGGACTGCGGCTTCAAGGAGATCGGTGTGGGGGTGGCGCAGCCCGGCAACTACTGGACGCAGGACTTCGGCACGGCCCGCTGACGCTCACGGGGCCCACGCCCGTCATGGCCCGCCGACCATCACGCCTGCCGCGGCCGCTCCGCTCGCTCCGGAGCGGCCGCAGCCGGCGTGGGTGCCGTTCTGTCCAGGGCGCAGGTACCGCGCGAGTCCGGGTCGCCGAAGAAGAATTAACGTGAGGGCCCTGATGGTGGGCACCGAAGAAACCCGGCTAGTCGTGGTCCGCGGCAACAGCGCCTCACGGAAGTCGTCCGTCGCGGCCGGCCTGCGTGAGCGGTTCGGCCGCGGCCTGGCCCTGGTCGGCCAGGACAACCTCCGCCGCATCGTGCTCCGGGAGTGCGACCGGCCCGGTGCCGCGAACATCGGCCTGATCGACCTGACCGCCCGCTACGCCCTGGACGCCGGATTCCACGTTGCGGTCGAAGGCATCCCCTACGACATGCTCGCGCAGCTGCGCGCCGACCACCGCGGCTACTACCTGGACGTGCCGTTCGGCGAAACCCTCACCCGGCACGCCACCAAGCCGATCGCCGACGACGTCAACGAGACGCAGCTGCGCGATTGGTACCGCCTCGACCGGACCGAGGGCCAGGAGCACGCCCTGTACGTAGCCGTGGAGAAAGACACCCTGCGCCAACAGCTCACCGGCCGGCTCGCCGAGGCGGGCGTCCTGGTGCTCGTGGTCCGCGGCTTCAGCTCCCAGTCGTACGCCGACGTCGTCCGCGGCCGCGTCACCCGGGGGCAGCGCGAAGCCGTTCTTGTCGTGGTCGGTGACTTCGACTGCTCCGGCGAGGACGCCGAACGGGACTGGGTGGCCCCTACGGGATGCTGGAGCCGGACCGGGCGGGTGTTGCTGACCTGCCACCAGGCTGCGGTGCTGCGCGGCGAGCTGGAACGTCCGGGCGGCGCTTTCTAGGGGTCGTCGCAACAACGGTCGTGTTGATCAGGCCGTGAGGAGTTTATGCAGCCGCTCGGCTGGGGTTTCCCAGCCGAGCGTTTTGCGTGGGCGGCCGTTGAGTTCGGCGGCGACCGCGTCCAGGTGCTCACGGGTGTGGACGGACAGGTCGGTGCTCTTGGGGAAGTACTGCCGCAGCAGCCCGTTGGTGTTTTCGTTGGAGCCGCGCTGCCATGGGCTGGCCGGGTCGCAGAAGTAGACCGGGACTGCGCTGGCAATGGTGAACTCGCGGTGACGGCCCATCTCGCTGCCCTGGTCCCAGGTCAGTGACCGCTTCAGATGGGCGGGCAGTGTCTGGACCGTCTCGACCAGGGCATCGCGGACCGGTTCGGTGCCCCGGCCGTTCGGCAGGTGCAGCAGCATCACGTAGCGGGTGGAGCGCTCGACGAGCGTGCCGATGGCAGAGGTGCCGTCCTTGCCGATGATCAGGTCGCCTTCCCAGTGACCGGGCACGGCCCGGTCCTCCGCTTCAGCGGGTCGTTCGCTGATCATCACCATGGGGTCGCGGAAGCGGGGCTGGCGCTGCTGGGCCTGGCGGCGGGGCTTGCGCCGGACGCGACCGGTCCGTAGTGCCTTGGCGAGCTCACGGCGCAGCTCGCCTCTGCCCTGGACGTAGAGGGCCTGGTAGACGGTCTCGTGGACCACGTGCAGCTCCGACCGTTGGGGGAAGCGGGTGCGCAGGGCCTGGCATATCTGCTCCGGACTCCATCGCAGGTCCAGATACTCCTGGATGAAGGCGCGCAGTTCCGGGTTCTGGGCGATCTTCCCCGGCTTGGGGCGGGGGCGCCGGCTGTCGGCCCGGGCCTGGGCCGAGTGCGGGCGGTAGTGCCGGGCTCCGCGCGGGTCGACCGTGCCGTTGCGGCGGATCTCCCGGCTGGTCGTGGAGGGGCTGCGGCCCAGCTCGGCGGCGATCTGCCGGATCGTGGTCTTCTCCCGCAGCCGGTCGGCGATATGGATCCGGTCGGCTTCACGGAGGTGGCGGGAAGGACCCGAAGGCGCCACCGCAGGGATCGGTGGCGCCCCGACCGTCCTGCCGGACGGGGCGCGGCCGTTACGCCACCGCTTTCCCGTCCGGTAGTTGATCCCGACGATCCGGCACGCTTCCACACTGCTCATGCCCTGTTGCACGAGCTGAAGGTAGATGCGCCGTTCCTCGGTCAACCTACGGCGTCCCTGGTTGACCGACCGGTCCCGAATCTCGAAGTCCATCGCACTCCCCAACTGGGGTGTTGCGACGACTCCTAGAACTCAAGTTACCTGGTCAGGGGCCGTTCACCTGCGGTGGGTGTGGGATTTGAACCCACGGTGACATCGCTGCCACGACGGTTTTCAAGATTGTTCAGGAGGGTCCCCTCATGGTCCGTTCTGAAAGGACAGCCCGAAGCGTCATTCGTTCGGTGGGTCAGACCCCCGAGCGATGCCGCAACCAATCCTCACAGTCGTTCGTACAGTGGCGCGCTCCACCTGGACGCCAGGAATCACGCCCGCTCCACGGTGTGTGGGTCGACGGCAGACGGGATGGGAACTGGGGTGAGTGGTGGGAAGGCTGGCAGGGAACAGGCCTGGCCGCGATCACTTGGTCCCGAGCCGTTCCGCTGGACGAACTCCGACTGGACACGATCATCGGATTGAATACTGTTCGGAACCGCCGTCACATTGAGGGGAACATGACATGCTCGTCGCCAAGCTTCTGAGACCCACCCTCGTCGCCACTCTCCTGGCCTCAGTCACTGCTTGCGGAGCGTCATCCGTGCCGGACGTCTCGGCGAGTACCACGACCAGCTCGGGGGCCGCCGAGACGCGTCGTTCGGCAAACCCCGAGCCGGTCGCCGCCACCATGCCCGATGTCATCGGCGGCAACGCCGGGCGCGCGTACGAGCAGATGAGCTCCGAACTCGACATGACCTTCAAAGACGCGAGCGGACAGGGCCGTCCAGTGGACGACCCAGCCGCGTGGAAGATCTGCAACTCCCAGCCGGGCCCGAACCAGCAGATCACCGATTTCCCGGTGATCTTCGAGGTGGTGGAAGTTTCGGAGAGCTGCGAGGGCGTGACGCCGAAGTGATGTGTCCGAGGATTCCGACGTTCGGCCACGACCTTCCCGACCAGTGCTGCGCAACGGCGAGGCAGCCCTTGTCAAGACTCAGGAGAAGCCCCCCGAGTAGGGCCATCACCCCTGTGCCGAAATCGTCAGCCGGAGTTGGACGGCTTTGCTACACGGTCCAGAGTCAGGAGCGACGCTCAGCGGACCGCCTCGGAAGACGACGGCTGTCCTGAGCGCCGGGGCCAGGAGGACGGCGCTACGGCAGGACTGAGTCACATGTGATAGCGCGATGAGCCGAGACGCACTTGGTGCCCGACAATGCTCATCTCCACACCATCCTGGTTGCTGCGGGCCGCTGAGAAGTCGGCACCGGCCGGAAGGCCGACTTGCCACACCATGTTGGCTTGCTCGACACCCGGAATATTCAGGGTGATCTCTTCGCCTTGCGCAAGGAGCGTCCCCGTGGCGTCCACCGCCCTTCCCTCGATAGTGCCTGAGACCTTGACACGTGCCGCCTGGCCGCTCGATCCAGGAGCTGGTGAGACCGTCAGCTGACTGCCGTGGCCGGCCAGCCGCGTCACCACACTGGATAATTCCTTGTAGGACAGGTTCAGGGTGCCGGTGACGAGATTCGCTTCAGCACTACGCGCGGTCAGCGAGCCTACGTTCACATCATGCAGATCAAGGTGGAGACGGTCGATGTGTAGGTAGCCGCCCTGCGCGTTGGTCGTGGTGTCGACGTAGAACATGCCCGCGTTTAAGGTGACGTGATCGAACTCTCCACTGGCGGCCTGGGTCAGGAACGGGAAGCCCTCGATCGACAAGTCCAGATATCCGTCAGTGGTGTTCTCGTAGCCGTACTTCTCCCTTGCGAGCTGGGCAACCTCCTTGTCCGCGTAATGCACGGCTATCCGGTCGACCGCAGTGAAGAGCACTGCGAGCGCCACCATCGTGATCACCAAGACCTTGACCCATCTTCGACTCACGCCACTTCCTTCACACGCTCATTTGTTCGATCACCTTTGGTGATCATGCGGTATCTGGCAGGTACAGGGAAGGATGCTTGGCAAAGGCATTGCCCCGCCGTGCAAGATCTGTGATCTGGACCGCGAAGAGCTCCGCAAGCGGCGGATCCTGCCTGTCATCTCCCGCAAGGGCGCCCCGAACATCAAGGGCATGGGCAAGCTCCGTTACGTCGTCGAGCAGACCTTCGCCCTGCTCCACCACTTCAAACGCCTCGCCGTCCGCCGGGAACGCCGCATCGAGCTCCACGACGCCTTCGTCTCCCTCGCCTGCAGTCTGATCTGCTGACGACGCCTCAAGAAGGCCTGCTCATCATCGTGTTACGACCTCTAAGACCGTGTCCTACGTGGTGAGGCGGACGTTGGTCTGTGCATGGGGCGGGGTACGTGGAGTTGGATTGTTCCGGACGGCCTGTGGGAGATCGCGAAGCCGCTGATCCCACCTTCGAAGGCGCGGCCGCAGGGCGGCGGAACGCAGGACACGCCTGATGAGACGCTGTTCGCGGCCATCATCTACGTCCTGGTCAGCGGCTGCGCCTGGCGGGCCCTGCCGCCCTGCTTCGGCATATCGAAGTCGACCGCGCATCGAAGATTCCTGATCTGGTCGAGAGCCGGTGTCTGGGGACGTCTGCACGAGGCCGTGCTGCACCGGCTCGACGACGCCGGCCTCATCGACGTCACCCGTGTCGTCCTCGACACCGCCCACGTCCGGGCTAAAAAGGGCGAACATACAGGTCCGAGCCCTGTGGACCGGGGCAAGCCGGGTTCCAAGATGCACGTTCTGTCGGACGCGAACGGACTGCCCCTCCTCGTCGGCATCTCGGCCGGCAACACCCATGACAGCGAAGGGCTCAAACCCATGATCGAGGGTCACCAAACGAGACACGACCCTCACAACGGCCGCCATTTCAAGCCCCAGCGCCTCCACGCCGACAAAGCTTACGACCGAGCCGACCTGCGCAGATGGCTCAGATGGAAGCGCATCGGCGTGCGCATCGCCCGCAAAGGGATCGAGTCCAGCGAGCGATTAGGGCGACGCCGCTGGGTCATCGAGCGGACGATGTCCTGGCTATCCGGCTACCGACGCTTGAGCCCTCGCTACGAACGCAATCCCCGCAACTACCTGGCCTTTCTCGGCCTCGCCGCCGCACTCTGCTGTTACAAACGACTCGTCCGCCTCACCACGTAGGACACGGTCTAAGTCATTGCCGACGCAAGCTCGCGGAGCCACAGGATCAGCGAGGCAACGCGGCGCCCGGCCTGGTAGCCATCCGCGAGCTTGTCGAACCGAGTCGCTATCGCGCGGAACTGCTTGAGCCATTGAAATGTGGACACCAGCGTCACGACCGGCGGATCCCCGGACCGGTCTTGCGGCGGGGAGTCAAACCCGATGATTCTCCTGACATCAGCGACTGACACCAACAAGGGCGAACGGCCGTGGTCAACGCTGAACGTCAGCGGACAGCCAGTCGAGGCGCCGGGTGGGTGGACCAACACCGGCAGCACCCCGTCATTGACCTGATAAGGATGAGGCCACAGGTTCCAATCTTATGCCCAGCGCTGTGTACCTTCCGCGACCGATGAACGGCGCCCCGCCAGCCGCACCAGGTTCCGTTCACTGCATTCGGCGCTCTCCTGGCCCGGCAGTGGTGACGTATTTGGCGTCGAGAGGCCCCGTACTACCTACGTCAACAACCGCGAGTGCGCGAGGAGCTATCGGGATGTCTGTGGGCGCTCGACGACAACCAGCGCTGACAAACGTCGGCGGCTCCGCCGCTGGATGACTGAAAGATCAGCGCCACCCTACTTCAATAATGAACCTTTCCTGAGGCCCGGCTCCCGCCAGCTTTAGTTGCTGGGAGGTGGAACGCGAGCCCCTCCATCATCATCTATGTCATTGCTGCGGTAGGCCCACTTTGATGTTAGATCAGATTCTTGCTCAGATGATGCTCAAGTCTCGCAGTCTTTCGCCATGGTCATGATGAGCTCATCTCAGAGGCCAGCACTGCACGGAGTTGGCAGAATTTAGGGGGACTCATGCCGAAGAGATCTGGCATTTTCGTCGGATTCAGCGGGCTGCTCATGTTGGCGACCAGCGTGCCAGCCTTCGCAGCCGACGGCCCGACAGCAGGAGTCAGCCGCGTGGCGCCGCCCATGGTCACCGGCGATGCGCCTGTCGAGCCCGGAAGCGTGACTGGTAATCCGAGTGCAGGTGCGGTGCCAGGATCAGATGGTGGCGGGGCACTTGAGGAAGATGCCCCCATCCCGGGTGAGACCGATGTGACTACCGATCCTGTCGAACCAGAATTCCCGGGTAAGCCCGGTGATGAGCTGTTTCCCGACGCGACGCGCTGTGAGACGTCATGGTTCGTCCATATCACCAAGAACACGAAGAACACGATGTCGGTCAAGGACAAGACGTTCGTCAAGAATGACTTGTCCTACCCCGTCGACTTCAAGTTCACATCCAAGAAGTCGGGCACGACGACCATCGGCACGTCGGTAACCGTCAGTGGTGAGATCAAGGTCTTGTGGCTCGGCAAGCTGAAGGTCGACGTCAACGGCAACGCAAGTAAGAGTTGGACATCTGAGCTGGGCGTCGAGACCGGTGGCAAGGTGAAGGCTCACTCCACGGTCAAGGGCGACTACGGCATCATGAAGGAGAACGTGGAGGGCTACGCCGCGATGCAGTACGACAACTGCAGGATCGGCGACAAGCAGTATATGAACGTATGGGCTCCGTACCGCGAGGGCTGGCGCGTTCACAGCTAGCCCGCATGCCGTGATGGGGCGCCTCGTCGTGATCGTCGGCGCCAAGAGCACGTCCCACCTACTCACCAGAGGAGTCATCGCATGCGCCGAAGTGTCGCCGCGTCAATCCTGTTCGCTCTCCTGCTCTCGGCATGCGACGCCAACGACGGCCACGACAGCTCGCAGGGTCCGGCCACTTCGCCGCCGAGCGCAACGACGGCGAGCCCCAAGAAGAACCCTGGAGATGTTCTGGCCCTCCCGGAGAAGCCCGACTTTCTGCTTCCGGTGACCACCGGCACAAGCAGTCGCGCGTTGCCGGTGTTCACGTCGACCAAGAAGGTGTACACCATCCACGCGCTCTGTACGGGTAGAGGCACCATGACAATCCAGTACGGACCACAGGACTCAGACCCGTCCAAGATCACGTGTGGTGACCCGCTCACCATCGGTCGTGTCTATACCGCCGCCGACGAGCAGAAGCACCTGTCCGTGAAGGTGGATGGCACTGATGTGCACTGGTCCCTGGCCATCCTGTCCGGAACTCACGCCATGTGATGACCGGAAGGGGCAGGCGGCCTTGGGATCATCTGCCCGCCCCCTCCCAAGCCCGGCAGCGGGTAAGGGAGTTGGCTGTCAGTGCATAGCCCGTCGGGGCTGACATCACCAGCTGACATCAACGGCGGCGAACGATGGTGCACCGCGGCGACCAGCGCCGGATCGGCGAGCGGCCATCAGGCGCCGTTCCTGCACGCCGCACCGCGCTGCGAGCGAACTCCTAAGACCGTGTCCTACGTGGTGAGGCGGACGAGTCGTTTGTAACAGCAGAGTGCGGCGGCGAGGCCGAGAAAGGCCAGGTAGTTGCGGGGATTGCGTTCGTAGCGAGGGCTCAAGCGTCGGTAGCCGGATAGCCAGGACATCGTCCGCTCGATGACCCAGCGGCGTCGCCCTAATCGCTCGCTGGACTCGATCCCTTTGCGGGCGATGCGCACGCCGATGCGCTTCCATCTGAGCCATCTGCGCAGGTCGGCTCGGTCGTAAGCTTTGTCGGCGTGGAGGCGCTGGGGCTTGAAATGGCGGCCGTTGTGAGGGTCGTGTCTCGTTTGGTGACCCTCGATCATGGGTTTGAGCCCTTCGCTGTCATGGGTGTTGCCGGCCGAGATGCCGACGAGGAGGGGCAGTCCGTTCGCGTCCGACAGAACGTGCATCTTGGAACCCGGCTTGCCCCGGTCCACAGGGCTCGGACCTGTATGTTCGCCCTTTTTTAGCCCGGACGTGGGCGGTGTCGAGGACGACACGGGTGACGTCGATGAGGCCGGCGTCGTCGAGCCGGTGCAGCACGGCCTCGTGCAGACGTCCCCAGACACCGGCTCTCGACCAGATCAGGAATCTTCGATGCGCGGTCGACTTCGATATGCCGAAGCAGGGCGGCAGGGCCCGCCAGGCGCAGCCGCTGACCAGGACGTAGATGATGGCCGCGAACAGCGTCTCATCAGGCGTGTCCTGCGTTCCGCCGCCCTGCGGCCGCGCCTTCGAAGGTGGGATCAGCGGCTTCGCGATCTCCCACAGGCCGTCCGGAACAATCCAACTCCACGTACCCCGCCCCATGCACAGACCAACGTCCGCCTCACCACGTAGGACACGGTCTAAGTACAGGGCCACCAAGATGATCCCTCAATGCGTGGGGCTGAGTTGCTGTCATGGGCAGTTGCCGCAGTCGGCAGACAGCTTCAGGCTTCATGACCCTCAACGAAGGCGCTCTGTAGGGCTACGGATCAGAAGGTTTCTGACATCTAAGGCTGACATCAACGACGCCGGACAAGGGCGTACAGCAGCGACGTTGTCGCAGCCGTCCCGCCATTCACCGAGAGCAGCGGTAGCGGGCTCGGATCGAACTCCTAATGCGGGTGTGGCAGGAGAACAGATTGTTACTGAGGTCAGCTCTGAGTCAGTCGCGCGGCACGAGCCAAGGTCTCTACGAAGTGGAGATCTCGTGCGGCGGAGAACGTGGTCAGCATCAGGCGGTACGTCACCACGTCTGAGGTTTTCAGAGTCAGTTCCTTACCGTCCAGCTCTGCACTGACGAGCTGGACCAACGGGATACGCGCGTCGTCGAGGGCCTGCCGGTGGACGACGACGCCGTGTAGGTCTGCCGCAATCCAGCCGTCAATCGTCTTTCGGCGTGGTGCGATGAGCGGACCAAGGGGAGCGCTCACCGTAGGAGCCGCTGGGATTTCTGGAACAGAGCGGGCCAGCTTGGGCTTTGTGGGGCTAGAGCCCGCGCGAGAG
Organism: Streptomyces sp. NBC_00386; assembly: GCF_036063235.1. Lineage (NCBI taxonomy): Bacteria > Bacillati > Actinomycetota > Actinomycetes > Kitasatosporales > Streptomycetaceae > Streptomyces > Streptomyces sp. NBC_00386. Next base: position 343,414 of record NZ_CP107950.1, on the reverse strand, counting down.
GTGGAGGTGGAGTAGGACGCTCCAGGGGCAAGGCGCACTGTCGTGGTCCGGCGCCCGCGACTGTTCATGGTGACCCGCCCGGCTTTGCCTCCGATACTCAGGCTGCTCGACTTGCTGCCGAGTCGAACGCGCACGCCTGGCGCGATCTTGAACGACTTGTTGATGCGCAGTCCCATACATCCCCCAAGGCATTGGAGTAGCAGGCTAGCTCGGATACCACCAGCTTTGGGCTGATCTGCCAGAGATCGGTGGGGTCTGCTGCGTGGTCGGGTGGGGCACCCACCGTCGTGGCTGACTGTCGTCGGCTGAGGTTCAGACGGGGCGTGTCGAAAGTCCCGGCCGTCAGCCGAACGCGCCATGGCTGGGCCGTCCCTGGGCCGTCCAAGGGTGCTCAACGACGACCAAGCCGGGATGCCCGCCTCGGCCACGCCCGTGGCGGCGGGCGTGTCACTTCCCGTGGTCGGCGTGGGACTCGGGCTCGCCCGGCGGATCAGCGAGGGAAAGACTGCGAGAGACGCACAGCGCTGCCTCAAGCGGACCATCTGCCGGCAGCTCTTCAAGCTCCTCGAACGAGGAGATCACCCACGCAGCAGGCCGTCCCTGGAGATCTTCCTCAAGCAGCTTGACTTGATATAGCAGCCTCGGGGGGAGAAGCCTCGAGAGGACGATCGACGACCTTGGCCTGTACCTCTTTGGACCTGGACGACATGGTCGAGCATTGGACGCTGTTGAAGGGACGAGCAGGGGCTCGTGTCCGGCAAGCGGGGTGCGACGCTACTGGGTTTCGCCGTGCTGCTGAAGTTCTACACGCAGTACGGCCGGTTCCCCGGGGGCCGGTTCGAGCTGCCGGGCGAGGCAGTGGAGTTCGCCGCCCGGCAGGTACAGGTACCCGCGTCCGAGCTGGACGCGTATGAGTGGAGCGGTCGGACGATCGAGTACCACCGTGCGCAGAGCCGTGGGCACCTGGGCTTTCGTGAGTGCAGCGTCGCGGACGCGGACAAGCTGACGGCCTGGCTCGCCGAGCACGTCGCCTGCAAGGAGCGGCGGCCGGAGCAGAGGAGAGAGCGCGGGGCTACGGTGTCAGCACGATCCTGCCGAAGACTTCACCCGCGTCCATCTTCTGGTGCGCCAGCACAGCTTCGTCCAGCGGCAGCAGCGCATGCACCACCGCTTCGATCTCGCCGCGGCTGGCTGCGCCGAACTGCTTGCTGCGCACGGCACGCAGGTCGGCTGGGGTGACGGTAGCTGCGCTGAAAGTGGCGAAGGACATCGACTTCTGGAACGCCGCCATGATCTTCGTCCCGAAGTCCGCAGGCGGCTGACCTGCGACAGCGCCCACGGCCACCATGCGGCCGTTCGGGTTGAGCCTGTCGAAGAACGACGGCATGTCCTCACCGGCCACAACGTCGATGATGACGTCATAGCCCGCTGGAGCCTCTTTTCCTCCGTCGCCGGAGCGGTCCAGCACGTGGGTCGCGCCGAGACGGCGCAGCCGCTCGCCGCGCTCGGATGATGATGTCGTGACCGCCACCGCGGCGGCACCACCGCGAGCCGCGAGCTGCACTGCCATGATCCCGATACTGCCGGCCGCGCCACGCACCAAGACCGTCTCCCCGGGAGCGAAATGGGCGTGGCGAAGCCCGAAGTGGGCCACCGCACCGGAACTGCCGAGCGTCACCGCGGCAGCAGCGGACAGGCTGCTGGGCAGGGGAAGAATCTGCTCGACCGGCACGATGGCCTGTTCGACGTAGCCTCCGCCGGTGCCGGTGAAGCCCCACACCCGCAGGCCGATCCACGACGTGTCGACGCCGTCACCGACCGCGGTCACGGTGCCCGCCACCTCGCTACCCGGGATGTGACCCTCCTTGAAGCCGTAGGCGGCCAGAGCCCCGCTTCGGATCACGGTGTCGACACCACCGACGCCCACCGCCTCGGCGGCTATCAGTACCTGCCCGGCAGCAGGCGCGGGTATCGGCAGGTCGACAACGGCCAGACCGTCAGGACTTCCGAACGTCTGGATCGAGATTGCCTTCAACGTGGTCTCCAGGTTCCCGGACAGCTCAAGCGCGAGAGCTTCTACGTCTCGGACGGTAACGGACGCCCCCGTCCGTTTAGGTAAAGTGAGAGTGGTGACCGACCGTTTGCCTCATACGTTGCGCTCCGACGCGCTGGACAACCGCGAACGCATCCTCGACGCGGCCCGAGCGCTGTTCTCCACCGACGGCCTGGACGTGCCGATGCGGGAGGTCGCGCGGCGTGCCGGGGTGGGACCTGCCACCTTGTACCGTCGCTTCCCGACCAAGCAGATGCTGGTCACCGAGGCCTTCGCGGACCAGCTGAATGCGTGTCGCGCCATTGTCGACGAGGGGTGCGCCGATCCTGATCCGTGGCGTGGCCTGTGCCTGGTGATCGAGAGGATCTGTGAGCTGCACGCACGCGATCGGGGCTTCACCGAAGCCTTCCTGTCGACCTACCCGGAGGTGAAGGATGTCGCCGCCGGCCGTGAGTACACGGTGAAAGCAGTCGCCGAACTGGCTCAGCGAGCCAAGGAAGCGGGGCACCTGCGGTCCGACTTCGTCCTGGACGACCTGATTCTCATACTCATGGCCAACAAGGGGATCCACGCCACATCGACCGTCGGCCAGGTCAAGGCCTCCCGACGCTTTTCAGGGTTGGTGATCCAGGCGTTCGAAGCCTGCCCTCGGCACGCACCACTACCACCAGCGGCACGGCTGGCATCCGTACCACCCGACGGCCTGTCGCGGTGAACGCCGGATTCACTGCGGCAGAATCTCTACGGTGATCTTCGCGACCTGCGGCGGACCGATCCGGCCGCCGGGGCGAGGTGTACGCATTTACTGCGGCAGCGCCGAAGGGCGGGTCCGACACGGTGATCGAACCAGTGACCGAACTCGGGGGCGAGGGCGCGCTCCCACTGCCGCGCGCCCGGGTGGTGTCCCTGTCCGCCCAGCCCTCGTCGAACACTGCGGCGGTCGAGAGGCACCTCACCGGCGCGGGCATCGCGAAATCCTCCGCCCGGATCTACCGGATCGCTGACAACGTGGGGTGGATGCTCGCCGGCGAGCCGGCGCCGACCGGACCGACCCGCCGGGGCGCGAAGCCGCCCGTCTTCCCCGTCACCACGATCGACGACGCGGCGTTGCCGGAGCTCCTGGCCGAAATGGCGGCGGGGCGGGCGGACGAGACGGATGCCGACACCGTCAACCGGGAACTGTCCATCGCCCGCCTCGGCACCCAATGGCAGAGCAGGACCGGTGCCGGGCTGGTGATCGTGTCGTCCGCTCAGCCCCACCAGCAGGCCAAAGCAGGACTGTTCCCGGACCTGCTCAGCCAGGCGGTGACAGCAGAGCCACCGCCGGGCACGCACCCGCCCACCTGTCGGTGTCCACCGTGGTGCAGCAGATGAACAGCCACCCGGACAAGCCCGCCCACCAGCACATCAGCCTGTCCCTACTCGGTCTGACCGGCGAGCCACCCGACTTCCTTGAAGGCGGCTCCTTCTGGTCCGTTCCTAGACCGTGACGACGATCTTCTTCCCGGCGTGGAGCCCCTTCTCGAGGTGGCGGTGTGCCTCGACGACGTCGTTGAGGGCGAACACCTTGTCGATGGCGGGCCGCAGTGCACCGAGACGTACACCGGCGTTCAGGAAGGCCGCCATGCGTTTCACCACGACGCCGTCGAGGGTGTGCTCGAAGCTCCGGTAGCTGAAGATCGTGAGCGGCGCGCTTCTCGGGAAGGACGTGGGCCGAGGGTCCAGGAAGCCCGCGGCGACCAGTGTCCCGCCGGGGCGGGCCGCCTTCAGGAGATCCTGCTGGCCGGGGCCCATGACGACGTCGAGGACGATGTCGGCGCCGGTCCCGCCGGTGTGGTGGCGGACGGCTTCGACGACGTCCATGTGGTCGGTGGCAATGACCGCGGCGGCGCCGGCGGCGAGCAGGTCGTCCTTCCTCGCCGTGTGCCGAGTGATGGCGATGGGCACGGCGCCGATCTGATTGGCGATCTGCATTGCCGCCCGGCCGACGCCGCCGGACGCGGCAGTGATGAGGACGTGGTCGCCAGGCCGTATCCTCGCCTTCTCGACAAGCGCCCCGTAGGCGGTGGAGTACGCGACCCAGATCGCCGCCGCCTCCGTGATTCCGAGCCCGGCCGGCCGGGCGACGACCTGGCTCGCGGGGACCGTGGTGTACTCGGCATAGCTGCCCCTGGCGCTCGCGTCCGGAACGGCCGTGAGAATGACCGGATCGCCGATCTTCAGCCCGGTGTTCTCGGGGCCCAGCGCGTCGACCACGCCGGTTCCTTCGACGCCGAGGCGAGCGTGTGGCAGGGGGACGGTTGCGGGCGAGGTACCGGAACGCATCATCTGGTCGAGCGGGTTGACGGCGAACGCTTCGATCCTGACCCGTACCTCGCCGGCGGTGGGCTCGACGACCGGCTCCTCTACGACGTGCATGACATCCGGCCCGCCGAACTCATCGAACACGACGACTCGTGGCATGGTGACTCCTCCGCATCCGGTGCTGGTTTCGTTGCTCGCGGAAGACGTTACGGAGCCGTGGGTTACCTCCTGGTACCTTCGATTTTCATGCAGAACGTGGCTGGACCAGCCTTCCTCGCCGACTGCCCCACGCGTCTGGCGGTCGAGATCATCGCCGACAAATGGGCCGTGCTCGTGCTCTTCGGGCTCAGCCGTCAGCCTCGCAGGCACGGTGAGCTCGTCGACCTCATCGGCGGCATCTCGCGCAAGGTCCTCACCCAGACGCTGCGCCGGCTCCAGCAGTACGGTCTGGTCGAACGCCGTGCCGAAGCGCCACGGCGGGTCGAGTACAGCCTCACCGACCTTGGCCGGACCCTCGTCGAGCCCATCGAGGTCCTGACGAACTGGGCGAGGGACTACGGCGGGGCCATCGTCGACTTCCAGGAGGCGGCGGAAGCCGCTACTTCTGCTCGGGCCCGCACGGCGGGTTGATCTCGGCGATGGGCGGCCTCGTCGGCGGGCAGCGTCGAGGACCGCGTTGGGCAGGACCGTTCGGACACCGAGCTGGTCGCCCAGGCCCACGGTGCGCGCCGCCAGCCGCAGAGAGCCCGCCCCCGTGCCCTCCAGCCCCAGATGCACAGCTTTCAGGCGTAGCCGGTCGCCCGCGAGCTCGCGCCACGGCGCGAGCAGCCGCTCGGCGATGTCGGGGCGGCCGGGGGACAACGCCCGCATCGGCTCAGCGGACGGACCGAGCGGCACGACCAGGTCCCCGTCCGCGTACGCGCGCAGGTCCGGCCACGACACGACCGGCAGACCGTCTCCAGCCTCGGCGTGCGCGGCGGACACCAGGCGGGACAGCCGCGCCCACCCGAACAGATTCTGCGCGAGCAGCGTGACCCGCAGCGGCGACTCAAGGACGTGCGCACCGCCGTGCGCCGGTGTCCGCGAACGACCGGCAACAGGGTGCGGTGCCGTGAGCGGGGCGACGGCCACGTCGACGCCGAAGACGGGACGGACACCGGCGGCCGCGGCAGCGTTGGTGAAGAGGACCGTGCCCGCGACGGTGTCCCGGTCGGTCAAAGCGAGCGTCGTCATCCCGCGCTCGACGGCGCGCTGGACGAGAACGTCGGGGAGGGATGTGCCATAGCGGGCCGAATAGCCGGAAGCGACATGCAGATGAGTAAATCCACCGCTCCACACCCCCAGAATCCCCCGCAGCCCTCCCTGATCTATGACCTCTCCAGGTATCCACCACAACCAGCATCCGAACAAATGTGTGAATAAATGAACCTGGCCTCTCTTCACGCACTCGTGCGATGCCTGTGACTGTTCGCGCTAGGTGACGGATGTTCACGCAGCGAACCGAGCCCAGCTGAGTGGCTTGAGTCGGCGAGCCGATCGGCAAAGTTGGCGGGCAACCGTTCGGCGCGGTTGCGCCAGCGCCGTTCACGTGCGGTCCCGAGAGGTGTGGTCAGGCGGGCACGTGGAAGGTGCTTACGGGCCGAGGGCAGGCGATGGGCCCAGGTGCCGAGGACGCGGACGAACGGTAGAACGTAAGGGTGAGGCACGAGAGCAGTCCTGGTGAGGATGCACGGCTGCACCGTGTGGCAAGGCCGGCGATCGACTACCAGGCGCTGTTCTCCGTCACCCCCAGCCCCTGCATGGTGCTGGGCCCGGATCTGGTGCTCGCGGACATCAACGAGGCGGCCTGCCGGGTGACCGGCCGTACCCGGGAGGATCTGCTCGGGCGCTATCTCTTCGATGCCTTCCCTGACAATCCGGCGGACCCGGATGCCGACGGCGTGCGGAATCTGCAGGCCTCCCTGCACCGGGTCCTGCGCTCGAAAGAGCCGGACACGATGGCGCCGATGAAGTACGACATTCCCGTGGCCGCCCGGCCCGGCGTGTTCGAGGAGCGGTGGTGGTCCGCGATCAACACCCCGGTGCTCGGGCCGGACGGGCAGGTGCAGTGGATCCTCCACCGGGGGGAGGACGTGACCTCGTTCATCCGCTCCCACCCCCGCCTGCGAGAAGGCGGTGCGCTCAGCGACGTGGAGGCAAGGGAGGTCGAACTGTACGCACGGGCGCTTGAGCTCAAGCGACTGAACGAGGAACTGCGCCAAGCCCACGCCCGGGAACGCCAGGTCGCCGTCACCTTGCAGGAGGCCATGCTCCACTCGCCACATCTGGCCCGGCACCGAGACACCGCGGTGCGTTACCTGCCCGCCGCCGGGTCACTGAACGTGTGCGGCGACTGGTACGACGTGGTCGACCTGCCCGAGGACAGATTCGCCGTCGCGGTCGGCGACGTCGTCGGCCACGGCCTGGAGGCCGCCGCCGTCATGGGGATGCTCCGCAGCGCGTTGTCCGCCGTCGTCCGGGCCGTCGAACGGCCCGCGAGGGCCCTGGACGTCCTGGGCCTGTACGCACGCGACGTGGAGGGTGCGCTGGCCGCCACCGTCGTCCAAGCCGTCGTCGACACCCGCGCTCGCCGCATCATGTACAGCAGCGCCGGCCACCCGCCCCCCGTCCTGGTCCACCCGGACGGCACCTTCGACCTTCTAGACCGGGCCACCGACCCTCCTCTGGGAGCCCGCCCCGAACCCGTTCCCCACCCCCATGCCGACCTGAGCTACACCCGCGGTGACACCTTCGTGCTCTACACCGACGGCCTCATCGAACGCCGCGGCGAGGACATCGACGCCAGCCTGCAACGCCTCACCGACGCGCTCGCCCGCCATGCAGACCACGAGCCCGAAGGCCTTGCCGACGCCCTGCTCGCGGACCTCGGTGTCAGCAGCGGCGCCCGCGACGACGTCGCCTTGATCGTCATCCGCCTATGACCCGCGCGTCACCAGCGGACGCGCCACAGGTTACGTATCCCGCCAACTGAAACGCTCCGACCACGCTGCGGTTTCACCTATCGAACCGGGCGTGGCGCCCACGGATTCGCCATCTATCGCGAACACACCTCGTCGAGTGCGATGAACAGAGCCGTCGTGGCCGGCCAAGACGCACCTTCTCGCTCGCCAACTGTCGTGAACGGTCGCCATTCTTCTGGTCGCCGCGCGGATGTGAGCGCTCGGGAACCGGATCCTCCGTGAAGCCACCGGGTCCGCCCAGGAACCCGAGCCAGAGCGATGCCGTGGTGATCGAATCGTTGCCACCCCGCATACAACCGCGAACAGCCCTCCCCTGTCCCACAGTTGGCCGCTGAGGATGACCCTCTGGCCGGTGCGCCCGCAGTCCGTTTCGGGCTGCGGGGGAGAGAACGGGCTCGAAGATGGGGAAGGCGAGGATGGGGAAGAAGTCGATGTGGAGCGCGGTGGTGGCCGGTGGAGCGGCGGTCGTGTTCACAGGGGTGGCGGCGGTGCCGGCCGGGGCGGCGGAGGGCGGGGTCTCCTTCACCCGAGTCGCGGTGAACGGCGGGAAGCCGATCGTCATCGGGGTCACGGAGGAGGTCGAAGTGCCGGCGTCCTTCCGGATGACGACCAGGCTCAGATACGACTACGGGCCGACGGTGTTCCCTTACCGGGGGAAGCCCGACACGGGGGACACCCTGCACAGCTCCGTCATCACCAGCGACTGCAAGGTCGTGGACAAGGCCAACGGAGTCTGCGACTTCAAGGAGTGGCTGTACATCGACCCGCGGAACTCTGACTTCGGAAACGAGGATGCCGGCACCTGGAAAACTGCCGCTCGGGTCTTTCTCGCCGGTGACGCCCACGACACCGACGACAAGAACCTCCCCTTGCAGGTCAAGCGGGCTACACGCGTCACCGTCAACGCCTCGCCCGAGCCGGTCGCGGCAGGGAAGACGATCACCGTGACCGGCCAGGTCACCCGGGCGAACTGGGACACCCACACCTACCAGGGGTACGCGGGCCGCACGGTGAGCCTGCAGTTCAAGGCGGCGGGCGCCTCCTCGTACACCACGGTCAAGAAGGCGACCTCGAGTAACACGGGCGCGCTCAGGACCAGGGTGAAGGCCACCGGGCCGGGGACGTGGCGATGGACGTACTACGGAAACTCCACCTCCGGGGCGAAGTCGTCGACCGGGGACTACGTCGCCGTGCGGTAGGCGACGCGCGCGGACCGCATCCCCTCGAGAAGCGGCATTGCGACGTACGCCGTGCAGAACCTGAGCGCGCTACGTGGCCAGCCTGGCCACGTAGCGCGCTCAGCACGGGGCGGCTTTGTCGCATCAGGACCCGCCGCCGTTTGTCAGACAACTGCCGTAGCAGGCGCTGGTCCAGTACGGCGACCACACCGCGGTCACCGGACGCGCGGACGAGACGGCCAGCGCCCTGCGCCATCAGGGGTGACGGCGACGGCCATGAAGCCATTGCCTCCGCACTCCTCATCACCTTCTGTTTCACAGGCCGCCCTAAAGAAGGCATAAAAAAAGGGGCCGAGTTAAACTCGACACCATAGCGCAAGACGATTGGGAATTACTTATCTCCCATCTTCACCTCCACGCTATAGGCATCTCCACTGTAGTTCACCGTTCCATTCTCTACGCTAATCGCAGGCTTATTCACTACTACGTTTACTTCCACGCTAGAGCTGACACCAATAATCACCGTCAGAAGGGCACCGACAACAACACCAAGTGTGCGAATCCATGCAGTTCCTCGGTTAATCTGTGCGACTCGCAGCTCTCCATCACCCTTGACCCTGCGACTCCACCCCTTCCAGCGGCTTACAACCTGCCCCCCTTCTGGGCATCTTCCCTGTTCAGGGGCCTGGCTCTCAGTCGTCTTGTTCTCAGTCTCAATGCTGCTTCCGGTGTCCATTTTGTTCCTTTCGGTAGATGTGCGGCAAACGGTTTCCCTGTTTTTGGGTACAAAAATAGCCCGGTTTGAGCTTACTGCTCACTCCGGGCATGGGTGTTGCCTGGATTGTGCGCTAGAGGCGCGCGATTCCCCGCTTGTTCATGTGCTAAGTCTATCACGAACCAAGATCAAAAACAACAAGTCAGGCCGTCACGCGGATCGCTTGATGCCATTTCTCGCGGATGCTTCTCGGCTTTATCTTTGATGTGTCGAGACGACATTTTACGCATTCTTGCGCTCCCGTCAACCCTCCCTCTGTGCGGCGCCGGAAGGCTCCTGCAAGGAAATGAAGGAACCCCGTTCAATCGGCTCCATCCCCCATACCTGCCGGCCTTTCCTCATTGCCTTAAGCTGCGCCGGGTCAGGATGGTCAGGAGGTTCGGATCCGAGCTCGGCGGCCCCGGCACGCACGGCGGTGCGCCAGGGGACCTGTACGTCACCGTGCAGGTCCCCGACTGATCCGCCGCGCTATCAGGTTCCGGGGCGGTTTGCGGCACGGTGCGTGAGGGCGATTCCGTGGGCCGCTGCGGTGTCTGGTGGCAGTGGCCCACGTTCCGGGCTCGGCCGTCAGTGGCCTGTCAGGTCGTTCACCGTCTTTCCTGCGGCCTTCGCGGCATGGTCGATGACGTTTCCGTTCGAGCAGTTGTTGGTGTGGTCGCCGATGTAGTCGCCCAGTACGGGTACGACCGCGACTTCCTGCAGGCACACTGCGGCTGCGGTGAAGTTCCAGTTGTTGGCGGCGTTCACACCGCCGCCGAAGTTGCTGTCGTTGTCGGCGAAGGTGGGGGAGGCTCCCGCCGCAGCGGTGGCGGCCACAGCCGCGGCTACCAAGACCCCGCGCGTGATCATCTTTCTCATGTCCGGGCCAACGACTGTCTGCCAGGCAAGGCACGCCCCCGTACTCCGCTCGGCGCAGCTCCGACCGTCCCGACGGCGCGGTCTTCGCGACCACCGTCCCGCACCGATGGTGCAGGCGAACCAGTCCGCATCGAAGATCCACCTGATCACCGACAGGAACGGGCTGCCGCTGTCCCTGGGCATCTCCGGCGCGAACATGCACGACAGCCAGGGCCTTGAACCACTCGTGCGTGGCATCCCGCCCATCCCGCCCATCCGGTCCCGCCGCGGCCCCCGGCGCCGACGGCCGGCGAAACTGCACGCCGACAAGGGTTATGACTACGACCGCCTGCGCCGGGGGCTTCGAGATCGCGGCATCCGCCACCGCATCGCTCGCAGGGGCCGCGAGTCTTCCCAGCGGCTGGGCCGCCATCGCTGGGTGGTCGAGGGAACCGTGTCCTGGCTGGCCGGCTGCCGACGTCTGCACCGCCGCTATGAACGCAAAGCCGAGCACTTCCTCGCGTTCGTTGCCATCGCCGCAGCTCTCATCGGGTATCGCCGTCTCAGTAGATGAGCCGGCCTGACGGCGAGCGGATGCCGACCATCCCTGCGGTGTCAGTGGCAGCCCATAAGGTGCGCCCAACATCTCGAAGGAGGAACTTCCGTGGGATTTTCGGGTCACCTGGTCTTTGCCCGCAGCAACCGCCCTCTGCTGGAAGCTCCCGTGTTCGACAGCTTCGACGAAGAGCTCAAGGCCACCGTGCACACATGGGAGTCACGGCCGGGCGGCTGGCAGACGCTCCAGTTCGATCACGGGGTATGGGACGACGCGGACCTGCCCGCCTTGGTTGAGTGGAGCAGGGCACAGGCCTGCGTCGCCGACGTCTCCGACAGTTCCCTCGCTCTCGTGACCGGGCTGGACACCACCGGACAGCGTTGGCAGGCATGGCTGAACCTGGACATAGCAGCCAGGCTCTTGGTCAAGGAGCCTGAGGACCTCGATGATCAGCTCTTGTGGCTGGACACGCCGGAGTTCCACGACGCCGTCAGACATAAGCGTGCGGAGCTCGATGCGGAGATTTCCACCGACGCCGCGGGCGCCGTTGCCTGGGCCGCAGCCGCCGGCATCCCGGTTACGACACAGATATTCAGAATCGAAGAGCTGCTTCGCTCACACGAGGCCTTCGCAGAAGACCTCTTCAGCTCGCTGCTTGACCGGCTGGGCTTCCCCCAGACCACCCAGCCCTCACCTGCACCATAAGAAACGACCTCTCGGAGACCATGATCCGCTGGGCAATGATCGGCATCATGGCCCGTCGACTCACCCGTGGCCGACCAGCGACGCGTCCGGGCCGGCGCTTGCTCCTGCGAGATGTTCTGTAGATACGTCGGCCTTCTCTTCCACGGGGAGCGTCCTGCGTCGGTGCTCTATGGAGCCAGAAGGCGCTCAGCCCTCTGTTGCGCGTCAGAGGGCAGGCCGGTCAGCTTCGAGACGATCGCGCGAAGCTCTCGGCCGAGTTCGGGAAACTCGGTCCAGACCGCTGGGTTCCTGGTGAGGACCGCGGACAGCAGATCGCCTTCGTACATGTGCCCCTCTGCCATCGGGTTGTCCCGCAGCACCTCCAGTGCCAGTGGCAGGAGGTAGGGCAGGCCTATGTCCTGCCTGATCAACAAGCGCATGTCTTCGACGGTCAGCTCGCCGATCGGCCGACGCCGCAAGGCGAGTGCAGTAGCGACAAGGCGGGTGTCGTCGGCTGACGGGGCTGGCCAGCGGTCGTGTTCAAGCTCTTCAAGGGAGCGGTCACGATGCAAGGGGGGCGTCACCGATCGATTGTCCTACAACCAGATCTCAAACGCGGTCTGAGCCTTTTCCAAGCTGGCGGTGCTGACCGCGAGTTGGACAGTCCTGCGCAACGACGAAGCTCCTGGCGGACACGGGTGATCTCGGTCGAGAACCCGTCTACCAGGCAAGGCTTCGGCATAGTCGCTGGGCGCCCGTTTTGTGATCACGCAAGGCCAAGGAGGGCGAGGGGCCGGCGGGCGTCGCGTGCGTTGCGACGGAGGCCGGCGGCGATGTTCTTGACGCCGCTCAGCCAGAGGGCGCCGATGGCGAGGTTGCGCCCAGGTCGCCATCGCGCGGGGTGCGTTCGACTCCGACCAGGACCGCGACCCCGAACGCGGGTTCCGTCGTCCATGAGTTCGTGAGTCGACGGGGTCCTACTCGGGCAGTAGACCGCCGATGTCTCCGCCGGCTGCTGGTGACCAGCTCGTTGCAGCGCTGCGCTGGGCGGTGTGGCTCGGCTTCGCGCACGGCCAACTCCCGTTGCCACGCGGAATCGGGGTCCGCGCATGGGATCGTGAGGTGCGGTGTGCTGACGGCCGCCCGGCGGATCCGTACGAGCCTCAGGACATGCTGCCCCGGCACACCGTCCCCGGGGCCGGGGTGCGGCCCGTGCGGAGGTAGTGGTCGACCGTCTCCGTGACGCAGCGGTTCTGCGGATATGTGCCGTGGCCCTCCTCCTCGGCCGTCAGGAGGACGCCGACGCCGTCGCCCAGGGCGCGGGCCATGTGGCGGGCGCCGGGGTAGGGGGTGGTCGGGTCGCCGGTGCCGCCGACCACCAGGACGGGGGCAGCGCCGTCGGCGTTCACCTGGAGCGTGGCGCGCTCGCCGTCGAACGGCCAGCCGTAGCAGAGGTAGACGCCGATGGACCAGGCCGCGCCGAAGACGGGTGAGGCGGCTTTGACGCGGGCCTCGTCCCGGTCTAGGCGTTCGAAGCCGGGGCGCAGGCTGGAGTCCGCGCAGGTGATCGCGGTCTGGGCGATGCGGCTGTTGTCGCGCGGGGTCGCCGCGCGGTCGGCGGAGCCGATGTCGTCCGCGCCCTTGCTCAGCGGACGGCCGTCGTTGTGGTCGATCAGCGCGGTGAGGGCCTTGGCGAGCGGCGTCCAGCCGTCCGTGCCGAGTTCGAGATGGTCGCTGACGGCGTACGCGAGGTCGTCGGCGTCGAGGTTCCTTCCGGCGCCGGCCGGGGCGGGCTTCTTCTCCAGGCGGTCGGCCAGGCGCGCCATGCGCCGCGCGGCCTCCTCAGGCCCGTCGCCGGTCGGGCAGTGGCGGATACGGGCCGCGCAGTGCGCGGCGAACCGGTCGAACGCCGCCTGGACCGCCTTGACCTGCGACACCTGCTCCTCGTCGAGGTCCTCGGTCGGATCGACGGACGCTTCGAGGACGAGCCGTCCGACGTGCGACGGGTACAGGTGGGCGTAGACCGCGCCGAGCGCCGTTCCGTACGAGACGCCGAAGTAGTGCAGCCGCTCGTCGCCGAGGAGGTAGCGCATCAGGTCGAGGTCGCGCGCGGTGTGCGAGGTGCCGATGTACGGGAGGAGCGCCCCGGAGTGCTCGGCGCAGGCGTCGGCCCCGTCGTAGCCGGTGTCGTCCGCGGTCTTCCCGCATCGTACGGGGATGGTCGCGCCGACGCCGCGCGGGTCGAAGGAGACCAGGTCGTAGCGGTCGAGGAGCGGCTCGTACTGGTTGAGGCGTTCGGGCAGTCCGCTCACGCCGGACATGCCGGGGCCGCCGAAGTTGAGGACGAGCGAGCCGATGCGCCGGGCGTTCGGGCCGGTGGCCTTGCGGCGGATCAGGGCGACGTCGATCGTCCTGCCGTCCGGTTTCCGGTAGTCGAGGGGGGCCTTCATGGTGGCGCAGTCGTAGCCCGTGCGCGCGGTGGGCGGCGAGGTGCAGTTGGACCAGTGGAGGTGCTGGCCGGTGGTGAGCGCGGTGGGCAGACCGGCGGGCGGGTTGTTCGCGGTGAACTCCGTACGCGGCTCCGCATTCCGGCCGGGAGCGTCGTGCTGAAGCCAGGCGCCGACGGTCCCGATCGCGGCGAGGACGACCACCGCGATGATGCGCGCGCCGACCGAGAGGCCCGGTCTATGGCTTCGTATCGGATGTGCGTCACTCATCGAAATTCCCGCGCTCCCGCCCCTGGACGCCCGTCCCGTGCCCCGCATGCCCGCATGCCCGCATGCCCGTATCCGTGATCGTCCGATCGTCGAATGCGTGCAGGATACAAGCCGCCTCCGACAGCACGGCCGGACGCCCGGCGTGCGATGTCCGGGGAGGCGGGCTCGTCACGGCCGGTCAGCCGGTGGCGGACGGGGACACGGCTCGACCACCGGTGTGCGGGCGCCGCCCAGGCCCGACAACCTGCGGACAGGTACCGGCCCCGGCGCGGCAACCCGTCTCATGAACAAAGCCAGGCGCCTCCGCCGCGAGGGCGGAGACGGCTCGCGGCGGGATGCGGTAACGGGGAAGGGCAGGCGGTCCGAGGCCTCCATAAGCGGGCCGGTGCGGTTCGACATCCTCCGGGTGGGCGACTTCCTTCCCGTTCAGGGCCAGGACATAGGACAGTCCTCGTTCCTCGAGACCGAGCCGGAACGGGGTGCTGACGCCGTAGTCGGCGTCGGCGACCACGACCGGCGCCTTCAACTGCCACTGGACGCGTGTGTCCAGGAGGCCGAGCGTCAGACGCCGCTTCTCCCGGTGCACCACGTCGTCGGGGACTCCTGCCCTGCGGCACAGGTCCGGCTCGTCCGTCCATTCACGGGGCGGATGCAACTGCCACTCCAACGGGCACGAGGCGTTGTCGGTGGCGGCATGGACACTGGCCGCGACCTGGCAGTTCGTCCGTTTGCCGACCGTTCCGCAGTACTGGCGGGCCACCCCGACCGACGCCTTGCCGAACTTGGGGAACGACACGTCGTCGATCGCCCACACCTGGGGCCGGGCAACTCCGGTCAGTCGCTCGGCGATCCGCCGGCGAACCGGCTTCCAGTCCCATGGCACTGGTTCAGGAACTGCTGCAGGGCCTGCATGTTCCCGTCCGGCAGCCGTTCGGCCATCGGCTGGATCGACTTGCGCCGGCCGTCGAGCATCAGACCCCGCAGATAACTTCGCCCTTGGCCCGCTGATCCTTACGCGGCACCGAGGCGAAGACATCCGCCACGAACATCGCCAACGCCGCCTGTAATCGGTTCACTTCACGCGCATCCACACACCCGACATGCTATTGATCAGCGTCAACGAAAAGACCTGACGAAGCACTACCAGGGCTCGTCGTTCGGATCATCTGGTAGTTGGCCAAGGTTGCTGACTGGCGAGTCGATCGCGGTGTCGATCGCGGCGTACGCGTCGGCGCGGAGGACTTCCGCGAGGGCTCACTGGACCAGTTCGATGTGGGGATGGTCCGGGGAGTCGGGGCAGGCGTGGAGTTGCAGGTTGTGGCTGCCGGCGATGCCGATCTCCGTGAAGTGGCCGGCCGGGGTGCCCAGGGGAAGCGGGGTGGGGTTCGTCCGTTCCTCCTCGGGGATCCAGGTCTCGCTGCCGCCGTCCCATTCCGAGGAGGCGATGGTGAGGAGCGGGACCTGCTCGGTGCCGCACTCGGGGCAGGGGCGGGGCACGGGGTCGGTGGGGCTCCATCGGGTCCAGCCGCCGGTCTTCCAACCGGGGGTGGTGGAGAGGTTGTTCAGGTAGAGCTCGCCCGGGTCGTCCGCGTATGTGTTGTACCGCGCGGGGTCGATCGTCTCCCAGCGGCTCATGTCGTCCAGCTGGTCCAGAAGCTCCTTGCTCAGCTCCGAGGGGTTGGGGTAATCGGTGACCTGCTCCGGTGAGAACAGGCACGGCTCCGGGAGGTAGCAGTCCTGCTGGACGATGGGCGGCTCGGGCGGTGCGTCGAGGACGTCGGTGACGGTGGCGGAGGAGCGCCAGAAGAGGGCTGTCCGGGGGTGGGCCATCTCGTGGTCGAAGGGGCACCACAGGACCTGGAGGAGGTCCGCGTCGGGCGGGCACGGGAAGGGGACGTCGCGAGCGTAGAGCTGGGCGACGGGGAGGAGGGGGATCGGACCGTCGAACCACGGGCGGCCCGCGAGCTCCCAGGTCTCCCGTTCCTCGGGAGTCCACCAGGGTGCCTCGGGGTCGAGGCGCAGCCGCTCGGCCGCTGCGGCGCGGCCGTGACGGAAGAGCCGGATGTCGTCCGGGGAGTGGACCACCGGAGCCACGCGGCTGTCGTGCGGCTCGTCGCAGTACGGCCACGGCTCGTCGGCGGGCCACAGGAGCGGGCCGCCGACGGAGCTGTCGTGCACGGTCGGGGCCCCGGCCGCGGGTGCAGCCGGGTCGCCGTGCGCGCCAGTGGCGCCAGTTGAGGAAAGAGCGCGGTGACGTCGAACGGCCGCGGTGGGGTCGTAAAGATGGCGTTCACAGCGGTGATGCTGCCAGCAGCGTCTGACAACGGGCGTACTGATCCACGTCAGTTGACACCACACAGCTTCCCTATGTCGGCAGGCGGACCAGAGGAAGTGGCCGTCATGCCAGATCACGAGCTCGCCGTTTATGTGAGCTACCACACGTGTCTCATCAACAACCTCCTATCCGTCGGCAGATCACCGCCGGGAGTGGTTTCTGGGCGGGGAGAAGGCGCCCAGGCCTCGGCTTCGGGACGGTGGACGGATTCGACGTCAACGAGGTGATCGAAGCGGGATGAGCTGCACCCCGTTTCGTGGAGTCCCCGGCCTGCCCCGGATCCCGTGTCGTACGGTCTGACGTCGCGGTCGCCCACCGTCCGCAACGGATCTCACCGAAACCGGCGGTGCCGCCGGTACGGCCGAGAGATCTGGACCAATACCGGGATCAGGCGGCGACGAGCTCCTGCTCGCGGTCCGGCGTTTTGACCTTGGGCTTCTTGTTCGGCAGCGAGAGCCGGAAGACCTTGTGCCACGCGGAGAACACCTGCTTGGGCAGCGGGCCGGTGACGTACTCCAGCTCGTACTTCTCGAACAGCGCGCGCACCTTCACCGCGACCTCGGCGTACCGGTTGCTCGGCAGGTCCGGGAACAGGTGGTGCTCGATCTGGTGCGACAGGTTGCCGGTCATGAAGTGCATGGCCTTGCTGCCGCTGATGTTCGCCGAGCCCATCATCTGGCGCAGGTACCACTGGCCGCGCGTCTCGCCCCTGATCGACCGGCGCTCGAAGACCTGTACGCCCTCGGGGAAGTGCCCGCACATGATCACCGAGTGGGTCCAGATGTTGCGGACCAGGTTCGCGGTGAACGTGGCGGCGAGCGTGGTGAGGAACGACGGGCCCGACAGCAGCGGGTGGATCACGTAGTCCTTGAGCACCTGCTTGCGGATCTTGCGGCCCACGGCCTTGGCCCGCGCACGGAACTCCGGGCTCTTGCGGCGGCGCTTGTGCAGGTTCTTGCCGAGCTCCAGGTCGTACGCTGCGATGCCGTACTCGAAGAAGCAGGCGTTGATGAAGTTCCACAGCGGCTGGCCGAGGTGGAACGGGTGCCACTTCTGGTCCTCGTCGACGCGCATGATGCCGTAGCCGAGGTCGTTGTCCTTGCCGATCACGTTGGTGTACGTGTGGTGCAGCTCGTTGTGCGAGTGCTTCCACTGCTCGGCCGGCGAGACGTGATCCCAGTCCCAGGTGGTGGAGTGGATCTTCGGGTCCCGCATCCAGTCCCACTGGCCGTGCAGGATGTTGTGGCCGATCTCCATGTTGTCCATGATCTTCGCCACGGACAGACCGGCGGTGCCGATCAGCCACGCGGGCGGGAAGAACGAGAACAGCAGCACGCCCCGGCTGGCCAACTCGAGCTTGCGCTGCGCCGAGATGACCTTACGGATGTAGGTGGCGTCTTTCTCGCCGCGGGCGGCGATCACCTCGTCGCGGATCGCGTCCAGCTCGCGGCCGAGCTCCTCGATCTGCTCCGCGGTCAGGTGGTCGGTGGGGTCGATGGCGGTCAAGGTGCTCCTACCGTTCGATGTCGCAGGGGCCCGCCGCGGCGGACACGCAGGTCTGGATGAGGACGCCCGGCTCGGCCTCGGTGATCTCGCCGGTGCGCAGGTCTCGGACGGCGCCCGCCTTGAGCGGCGTGACGCAGCCGAAGCAGATGCCCATGCGGCACCCGGAGGGCATGAGCACGCCGGCCTCCTCGCCGATGTCCAGCAACGGCGTGGCGCCGTCCGCGTCGACGGTCTTGCCGGTGGTGCTGAACGTGACCTCGCCGCCGTCGCCGGCGACGACGATGCCGGGGCGGAAGCGTTCGGTGTGCAGGCGCTCTTGGACGCCGTGCTCGCTCCAGTGCTTTTCGGCGGCGTCGAGCAGGCCCGCGGGCCCGCAGGCCCAGGTCTCGCGCTCGGCCCAGTCGGGCACGAGTTCGTCGAGACGGGCGATGTCGAGCATGCCGTCCGTGTCGGTGTGCACCTCGGTGAGCCGCAGCTTCTTGTCCGCGACCAGGTCGTGCAGTTCGTTGCGGAAGATCACGTCTTGCGGCTGTGGCGCGCAGTGGACCATGACGACGTCGTCGAACTCGGTGTCGCGCAGCATGCCCATCACGGGCGTGATGCCGCTGCCGGCCGTCAGGTAGAGCACCTTGGCGGGCTTGGCCTGCGGCAGCACGAAGTCACCGGTCGGCTGGTCGAGCTGGATCAGTGTGCCCGGTTTGGCCCTGCGGACCAGGTGGTTGCTGACCTTTCCGTCCGGGATCGCCTTCACGGTGATCGTGACGCGGCCGTCCTGGCGGTCTGTCGGCGAGGTGAGGGAGTAGGCACGCCACAGGCGCACCCCGTCGACGTCGACCCCGATCCGCACGTACTGACCGGCCGTGTGGCCGCGCCAGCCCCGTCCCGGCCTGATCACGATGGTCGCGGCGTCACCCGTCTCGGGGTGCACGGCCTCGATGCGCCCGCGCAGGTCAGCGCCCGCACGCAGCGGGCTGACCAGGTCGAGGTAGTCCGACGGCAGCAGCGGCGTCGTGACCATCTCCAGCAGTTTCCACGCCCTGCTGCGAAGGGCTGTACTCGTCATGACTCCAGCTTGCTGCGCCTCAGGGCGTAAAGTCCTGACCGCAGGACGTAAATCTGGTCGGCTGAATTGTTCGTAGGGAACAAAACGTGAGCCATGCAATCCGGAGGGCCAGCGAACTGGCCCTGGATGAGACGACGGTCACCGCACTTCGGGCCGCGCTGAAGAGCACCGCCGACGAGGTCGTCCAGGCGATCATCGACGAGGTCCCTCCCTACGCCAACGCCCTTTCGGGTCACATGGGCGCCACCATCCGCCGCGCCGTCCGCACCGCCCTGGGGCACTACCTGGACCGCGCGAGCGGGAACGCCACAGGCGGCGACGCCGGTGACGCGGCCTATGAGCTGGGCCGCGGCGAGGTGCGCGACGGCCGTTCGATGGATGCCCTGCTCAGCGCCTACCGCGTCGGCGCCCGCGTGGCCTGGCGATGCCTGGCAGCGGGTGCCGTACCCGCAGGTCTGCCCGCCGCCGAGGTCGCCAAGTTCGCCGAACTGACCTTCGCCTACATCGACGAGCTCTCCGCCGCGAGCGCCGCGGGCCATGCCGACGAACTGGCCGCCCGGGGCAGGGACCACGAGCGCCACCTGGAACACCTGGCCCGCGACCTCCTTGCCGGCGCGAGCCCGGACGTGCTGCTGGCCTCTGCTCAACGGGCCGGGTGGCAGCCTCCGGTTTCGCTGACCGCGGTCCTGCTGCCCGCCGCCCAGGCCCGGCCTGCCTACCGCGCGCTCGACCCGAGCACCCTCGTCCTCGACGATCTGCCGGATGCCACCGGTGTGCTGCTCGTCCCCGATGCCGACCGATCACATCTCCTGCGGCAGCTGACCGGCCGCACCGCCGTGGTCGGCCCGGCCCGGCCATGGATTCGTGCGTCCGCCTCGTACGCACGAGCCGTACGCGCGCGCTCCCTCTCCTCTGATATCCGCGACACCGAGCACCACCTGCCCGAGCTGGTGCTGAGCGCCGACGCGGACGCGTTCGCAGACCTGCGTGCCCGAGCCCTCGCACCGTTGCGGACCTTGCCTGTCGCGACCGCACGGCGGCTGGAGGAGACGTTGCGGGAGTGGCTGCTGCACCAGGGTAGGCGGGACGAGGTGGCGGCGGCGCTGTTCGTCCATCCCCAGACAGTCCGGTACCGGATGTCGCAGTTGCGGGAGCTGTTTCCGGATCTCGCATCGCCACACCGGGTCCTCGAACTGACGCTGGCGGTCGGTCTTCGGGTCAGTTGACGCGTACTTCGACCGTCCACGACCGCGTCCGCGAGCGGTCCAGGAATCGTGCCTCGTTCTCGGTGCCGTCAGGTGGCTCGTGCGGCCCGGGGAAGAGCGGCATGAGTCAGCTGAGACCGGGGTTGATGTGAAGACCAGACAAGGCCTCGGGAAGCCCGTCGGGGGCGCTGTCTCTGAGAAGCGCGGTGGCGGATACGGCTTGACTGGATCCGGCGGACGATGCGCACCGGCCCGCTCGTCGACGCGCTCATCGAGCATCTGGTCGGCGATCTGGGACTCCATGCCCTGGAAAACAGCTTTCATGTCGTCGTGGAGGGCGCTGTCCTGGCACGAGCTGACCCACGGGCGCGCGGCGGGCTGCAACTGGGTGACCGGCGGGGAGGCCAGGCCGGGTCACCAGGGGCGGGGGGTGCCTCTATGTCCTTCATCAAGGCTGAGTGGTCTGCGGTGGCTGTTCCGGTGGTGCGTGGTTCGTAGAAGGTGCCGTCGTGGAGCGTTCCGAAGAGCACCCCCATGCGGTGCCGGGCGAAGCGGACGAGAGCCTGGATGCGGGTCTTCCCCTGATCCCGCCCTATGTCGCCCCTGCAGTTCGCCTGGCTGCAGGTGAACTGGATCGGTCGTGATCCACCTGAGAGCCCGCCGGGGCTTGGGCTGTGTTGCCGGAAGCGTGATCACGCGGCGTCCCTCGCCGGGGCCGGGGCCCCGGGGCACGTCACAGCGCGAACACCGGGACCCCGGGGGCACGGGTCACACCGCACACCCCCCGTGCCCGCGAGGGCGCCGCGGGCGGCGGCGCGAGGGTCGGCCCGATCAGCGGCATGACGGCCGCCAGCATCTCCGCCTCGCTCGCGGTCCCGTCCACGACCAGATCGGCCGCTGCCCGGGAGGGCGCGACGTGGGCTGCGTGGCGGTCCCTGCCGGTCTGCAGATAGTTGCTCAGGGACAGTCGGGGGTCCTGCCGCTGCACCTCGATCTTCCGAAGGATCTTGCGGGCCAGGCGTATGTCGTCGGGGGTGTCGACGTACACCCGCCACGCCGCCCGCCGGACCACGGACGGCAGTGACAGCGCGAACAGGCCCTCGACCACCACCAGCAGCACGCCGGGGCGCAGCAGCGCCGCGTCGATGGCGTGTGTCACCGCTGTCTCGTCGATCGACCCCGGATGGTTCCAGTCGAGGACGGCATGCCCGTCGGCACTGACCGTCCACACACCCCTCAGGGGGTCGTGCGCGGGCACGTAGTAGTCGTCCAGATGGACCAGCGCCACGCTCTCGGGACACTGCAGCGACAGGGCTTCGGCAAGGGTGGACTTGCCGGATGCGGTGCCGCCTGCGACCGCCAGTACACCCGTCATACGGGCGCTCCTCATGTGCTCAAAGGGGATAGACGAAGCGGCTGGACAAGCCGGGTGCAGGGAATGTACGGCGGTGTGATCGCCCATGGCAAGCAGGGAAACGAGGCCCGGTTCGGCGGAGGCCCGGGGCCGCGACCTTCGGTCGACCTGCGCACCGGTCTCGGCGATGCCGCGGACCTTCAGCGTGGTGTGACGTCGACGCGCGGGAACGAGTAGTCATGCATCCGACTCGACGTCTGCTCACCATGGCGGCCGCCGTCGCCGCCGTCCTCGCGACCGCCCTGTCCGCTGCAAACCATGCCTGCCTACAGCGGCGGGGCATCCGCTTCACCATCCCGGACAAGGCCGATCAGGCGCGCAACCGCAAGAAACGCGGCTCGTCCGCTGGCCGACTGTCGAAATTCGACCCGGTGGACTACCGCGAGCGACACGCAGTCGAGTGCGGCATCAATCGCCTCAAGAGGCACCGGGCCGTGGCCACGCGGTACGACAAGCTCGCGGTCCGCTACGAGGCGACCGTCCTCGTCGCAGCCGTCAACGAGTGGCTGTGACCAGCGCACGTGAGGCACGTCGGCAAGGAGTCCGCAACCATGGAGCTGCGGTCACTTCGCGACTGTGTCCATGAGGATCTGGGCCAGTTCGCGTGGCTGAGAGAGCATCGGCCAGTGGCCGTTCCGGCGCGGCGGGTTCGGTCAGCGCGGCGCCCGGGTGCGGCGTCGAGCCGACCACGATCCGTGTGATCTGCTCATCGGTGAGACCGTGGCCCTTGTAGTGGGCTGCGGGCGCGACCGGCCAGAATCCTCCGTTCTCGGCGATCGATGCCCTCATCATCGTCCCGCCGTCCGGCCAGGTGGAGATGAACGGTTCGCCATCGGCCGGAACGCTGGCGTCGACGAAGACCACGCGAGCCAGATGGCTGGACGGCCACAGCAGGACATCGGTGGCGATCTCGTTCACCAACAGCCCCTGGTCGCCGACCGACTGCCGGTTCGTCCGTCGCCCGGTACGGTGCTCACGAGCAGCGAACACCTTGTCGGGAGCCCGTTCCTCCGCACTGTGGTCGACTTCCCGCCTCTGGCGGTGCGACCGCGCTGCGCTCCTGATCGGCCGCCGGTCAGTGGACCGCGGAGACCGCAGGTTGCGCCGCTAAGCTGCTTCGGTGCGCACGGTTGAGGTCTTGTTGGACGAGGCGGCAGATCTCGCGGTCCGGGCGGTTTGGCGGCGGCTCGCGGATGCGGGTCTGCCCAGTCAGGTGCGCCATCGCTCACCGACCAACAGTCCGCACCTCACGCTGGCTTCCTGCCCCGAGCTGACCGCTCCGATCCGCTGGGAGCTTGGCGAGGCGGCCGCCTCGCTGCCCCTGCAAGTGCGGGTTTCCGGTGTGGTCCGTTTCGAGCGGCCCACCTCGGTGCTGGCCTGGGCCCTTGATCTCGATTCCGCCTTGGCCGGCTTGCACGGCCGGGTGTGGGACGCGGTGACCTCGGACAGCCCACCCGAGACCCTCAACCCCCTCCACGACCCCACGCACTGGAGCCCGCACATCACCCTCGGCCGTTCCCGGCGGGCGGGCGTGTTCGCCGACCGGCGGATCCCCGCTCTGCTGCCGGCGCCGCCGCTGTCGGTCCGGCTCACCACTCTGCGCAGTTACGACACCGAGACGGGTGCTGTGGAGGTGTTGGAGTCCCGTTCCTGAGGCGGCTGTACCCCTCGATGATCGGTGTACGCCGATGGGGTGGCCCGAGTCGACGTTGTCGGTGGATGACCGGGCGGGAGGCGTGTGTTCGCGCGGGCAGGGCGGGGTGACCATTGAGCAGGCCGATCTACGGGCCGGGAACGTTGTGTTCGGATTTCGGGGGTACGCATCGCCATGCGAGGCCGGCGGCGGTCAGGTAGGCGAGTGCGCCGATGGCCATGCTGACGCGGATTCCCTGGCCGTAGGTGGTGGCGGTGGCGAGGAGGGTGCCGCCGAGGGCGACACCTGTGGCGCTGCCCACCTGGCGGGCGGTGTTGAAGAGGGCGGAAGCCGTCCCTGAGTAGGCCGGTGGTGCGGCGCCCATGACGGTGGAGGTTGTGCCGGTGAGTGCGAAGGAGGTGCCGAATCCCGCTGCCATCATGGGGAGGATGAGCAGGGGGTAGGCGGGTTCGGCTCCTGCTGCGGTCCAGCTCGCCAGGCCCGCGGAAGCCAGGAGCATCCCGGTGATCACCAGGGGCCGGTCTCCGGTGCGGCGAGCGAGTCGGGCCGACACGACGGAGGCGAACATAGTCATGGCAACCGCGGGGAGCAGCGCCACCCCGGTTTCGAGCGCGCTGAAGCCGCGCTGGTGCTGGAAGTACAGGCTGGCGGTGAACACCATGGCGTAGAAGCCGAAGTTGAACAGCAGGCCGATGGCGGTGCCGCCGCCCAGTGTGCGGGAACACAGCAGGTCCAGCGGGACGGCGGGAGATCGCGCGAGCCGTTCGCGAACGACGAAGGCGGCGGCTGCCAGGACGGACAGGCTTGCCGCGGCGAGGACGGCCGGTGCGGTCCAGCCGCGTCGTCCGGCCTCGTTGAGTGCGGCCGTCAGGAAGGCCACGGCGGTCACCACCGCACACTGCGCGGGCCAGTCGATGGCGCGGGAGACCAGCTGGGGGGAATTCTCCACGTGGCGCAGCGTCAGCACCAGGCAGACGATGCCGACCGGCAGATTGATCAGGAACACCCATCGCCAGCCCACTGTGGAGACGAGTAGTCCGCCCAGCAGCGGCCCGGCCGAGGCCGCGATGCCGGCCATGGATCCCCACAGGCCGAAGGCTCTCGAACGAGCCGCCGGAGCGTGATACGCCTGCCGGAGCAGCGCCAGCGACCCGGGCACGATCAACGCCGCACCCAGTCCCTCCACCAGACGGGCCGTGGTAAGGAATGGAGCATTGGGAGCGAGAGCGCAGGCGGCGGAGGACAGCGTGAACACGGCCACGCCCGTGCAGAAGATCCGGCGGTTTCCCCATCGGTCACCCATTGCGCCGCCCAGCAGCAGAAAGCCGGCGAACACCAGGGTGTATCCGTCGGTGATCCACTGGATGCCCGTGACGGAAGCCGACATCTCCCGGCCGATCGCCGGCGCCGCGACGCTGATGACGGTGACGTCGAGGATCACCATGAAATACCCGGCGCATACAGCGAGCAGCGGGGCCAAGGACTGCTCCTTGTTGTGCCTGCCGGGTCGGCCGGGGGAGGCGGAGGCTCCATCATCGACCGGTTCCGCGAACGCCATACGCTCGGCCCCATCCTGTACATAATTGGATGAAGGCCACAATAATTTGGAGACAGTGGCATATCCCGTTCCGTGCGTGTGGCGCACGGTGTTGATGGGGCGTAGGGAAGCGACGCGTCCCAGTGACCAGGGCAGTGAATCGATCTTTAATGGCGTGTCCTTGGCATCCCCGGATCGGGGCGCCAGACATTGGGGTCCCTGGGGAGGAACAGCGCCCCCGCTACCGCCCCGACTCCCGTTCCGGCGCCACGCGCCCTCAATCGAAGCGTTTGTACAGGTCAGTCCCGGCACCCGGAATTCCGGGTGCCGGGACTGACAGAGGCCCGGGATCACGCCGGTTCATGGTCTTCCGGCTGAGGGAAGACCGGGCAGCCGTCATACCCGTCGGCCCGCGGGGCGGACCGGCCCGCTCACCGTGAGCCGGATCTGGCCCACCCTGCAGACCGGCACGCCAACTCCCGTCCCGCCTCTGGGGTTTCCCGGCCGGTCCTGCTGAGATCGCCCCTGTCCGAGTGACCCTTCACCTCGTCGAGGAGCCTTCGATGTCTCAGCGCCCGTCCGCGATCCGCGCCCCCGTTCGCCCCGGCAGCTCCACCCATTCCGGCGAGGACCTCGCCGCGCGCCCGTAACAGCGCCGAACGCCAGCACGACATACACCGCCTGGACTCTGGGCGGGCGTCGCCATCTCCGGGCCACAACAGCACCGCCCCGTCGCGCCATTCGCACTCCCCAGGCGCAGGGCATCACACGCCGCGCCGCGGCCTACGGGACGGGGTGACGCTTCCGCTCGAGGGACCGCCCGGCGGCCCCGCCACTGTCCGGTGTCCGGCAGCCTGGGCCTCCATCGGCATACCGTCGTCACCGGCACGAAGGGAGAGCGCGCGTGCCCGGCACCGCCCGCCTGTACGCCCTGTGAACGACGGCCGGGTGACACTGTGGCGCTTATATAACCATTTACGCTCAATGAGAAATTAATTTGCATTCCTTAAGAGTCCGGTGTTCTGTGCCGATTCGGCTCAGTCCGAGAGTGAGGATCAGTGCATGCCCGGCCGAACGGTCCGGGCGGTGCCGGGGCGTCAACTCCGGTACGTACGGAAAGGTCTGAACATGATCAACGGGTTGAAGAGGGTCGCGGCCCTGGGCGCGGTGACAGTGGCCCTGGCCGCGGGCGCGGTCGTCGGAACGGTCGGAACCGCGTCGGCCGCCCCGCAGGACCACCACCGGCCGTCGACGGCGCCGCACCACTGCGTGAAGGTGGCGGGCCACTGGGCACGGCAGTGGCACCCGGCCTACCGGGACCGGCACCACCACTGGCACCCCGGCCACTGGACCCGCGTCTGGGTCCCCGCCCACAAGGAGTGCCGCCGCTGACCCCGTAACCGACACCGGCATCCGCCCCTGAAGCGGATGCGATCCAAACCGGAACCGGCCCCGACGCGCCCTTCGAAGGCGCGCCGGGGCCGGTTCCGTCAGGTCGCAGCCGCACTTCGGGCTGGCCGCGCATGTGTTGTGTTCCGCTTTCCAGCCCGGGAGTTCAGCCTGCAAAGCGCTCGCGGCGGTGCCGGACGATGAGTCCGGTGCCGGATAGCCGCCGTCAGCGATCGCAAGTGTCTTGCTGACGACGGCGCCATCGTGCTTCACGTTCCGGTCCCGCGCGATCCGGACCGCGTAGTCCTCGTTGAGAACCGGGTAGAAGATCGGCTGCTCGGGCAGCCGGGGCGGCCAGGCGCGCCAGTTCAGCTCGCGAACCAGATCCCTTGGGGCCGACAGGGCGCCGCAGGACCGTCGTTGCTCGCCGGCTGGTCATCTGTATCGCTCTCTGGACAAAGGCCGCCGGTACGGCGGCTCGGGAGACCGGGCGATACCGACACCGGCGAACCATGGGGCGAAACCGCTGCCCACCCTCACGCCCGACCCGTTGATCCACCCATCGATATTCGATAGATTCCCATCGAAGCTCGATGGAAGGATCGGTCATGGGAAACCTGGCAGTGCGCGCGCTGCGCGCCGTGCTCGTGGTGGTGCTCACCGGCAGCGCGTTCGTGCAGACAATGATGGTGTGGGCGTTGGTCAGCGGAAACGACCCGGAGGACGGGTCGCTCCCGCTGACCCCGCTGCGCGTGATCACGGTCCTGGGCATCGGGGCGGCCCAGGTTGCCCTGGTCTGTGTATGGCGGCTGGTCACGATGGTGCGACGCGGAACCGTGTTCTCCCATGCCGCCTTCCGGTACGTGGACGTCATCATCGGTGCGATCGTCGCGGCCGCTCTCGTGTGGTTCGCGGTTACGGCCCTGAACGCGCCCGGCCAGCGGGACGACCCGGGGGTCACCCTCATCATGGGCGGGATCGGCCTGGCCATCCTGGGAGTCGCGCTCATCGTGCTCGTACTGCGGATGCTCCTCGCTCAGGCCGTCGCCCGCGACGTCGAAGCGGCACAGTTGCAGGCCGACTTGGACGAGGTGATCTGATGCCGATCGCCGTCGACATCGACGTGATGCTGGCCAGGCGGAAGATGTCCGTGGGCGAACTCGCGGACCGCGTAGGGATCACGCCCGCCAACCTGGCGGTACTCAAGAACGGCCGCGCCAAAGCGGTGCGCTTCACGACGCTCGCCGCACTCTGCGAGGTACTCAGGTGCCAGCCAGGCGACCTGCTGCGCTGGGAGGCCGAGGACACCACGGGCGAATGAACGCGCCGGCCGACGCGTCACCACCCCCGCCGTGTTCTGAACCGCAGAGACTGCCGCCCCCTGTGACACCCATGCCGGTGGTGGCGGCGCCTGCCCGTGACGGCCGCGACGGAGTCTCGACAGCGCGGGAATCCCTGTTCTGTCACGCAGCGGGACCACGCTCCCAAGTCATCCTGGGACATCGACCATCCGTGACACGGTCACGGCCGGGTGGTCGACCGCAACCATGGCCAGTTGTGCGGCGTGTGATCCGGTGGGACGGCTTTCGTCTGTTCCCGACCGGAAGGCGAGGGGGTCCGATGACGCAGGAGCGGACCGGGGACACGACGTCGCGGACGAGACCGGGCACGAGGCGGCCCAGGACAGTGAGCCTCCGCCAACCTGAATTCGCAGGTCAAAGTGCTGGCGTGACCGGTTCTCGGAGTCCTCGTGCTGGTTGCGGGCGGCTGTCTGAGGAGTAGATCGTCTGTCAGCGGTTGATTTCGAGGTTCGTCAGAACGAGCAGGGCGCGCAGGAGGTGGGTGGCGCGAGGGGGATCGGTGCGCAGCTTGGTCAGGATCCGCCAGTTCTTGAGGTGGGCGAAGCCGTGTTCAACCGGTGCGCGGCCGACGGCGAGGACGCGGTTGGCGGTCTTCTGGCCGGGGGTGAGCTTGTGGGTGCGGCTGGCGTGGAAGTCGGTGACGACCACGGGGTCGAGTACGTCGTTGTCCAGGTCGCGAAAGCCGAGGTCCGCCAAGGCTCGAGGCTCGAGGCCGGCGGCGCGCAGGTGGGCCAGGAGGTGGTCCTGGCGGGCGGCGGTGTTGTCGTGGGTGCGGCCGGGCCGGGCGGCGGATATCCAGATCAGGCGGCCCCTCTCGTCGGTCAGGGCGAGGAAGTGCAGGCCGTGATGGTGGTGCTTGCCGGAGTGGTTGCGCCGGTCGGCCTTTCCGGTTCGGCGCTGGGTGGCGATGAGAGTGCCGTCGATCAGGACTACCTCTCCGCCTTGCCTGGCGACCTTCTTCAGGGCGCGGTCCAGTCGCGGCGCCTGCGCGGCCAGGAGGGTGATCAGCTCGTCGCGCCAGCGGCGGACGGTGGACTCGGACACGTTGTTACCGTCGGCCGTGTCGGCCGTGTCGGCCAGGCGCTGGTCGTGGCGCAGCGCGGCCAGGACGATTACCGCGATCTTCCCGGGCGGCAGAATCCGCCACCTGGACCGGATCACCTTCAGGTGACGTCGCAGGAGATCGGCGAGGTGGTTGGCGGTACGCGTGGACAGAGGAAGGGCATTGGTAGACAAGCAGGCAGGTGTCCTCGGCGTGCTTTCTGGTTTTCGTCACACAAATCCAACGGCCGCCGGGGGCACCGTGCAGCGCTGTTCGCCTGGCATCGAGGCCACTACCGGCAAATGATCTCTAGCGCAGGCAGCCCACGATCAGCACAAGCACCTGGAACAGCGTCACTGGGCCGGGATCGGCTGGGTCAGGTTCACCGGGTTGCCGTCGGGGTCCTGAATGTGGGCGACGCGCTGTCCCCACGGCATGTCGTTGGGGCCGCTGAGGACCGAGCCGCCCAGAGCCTCCACGCGGCCGAGCGTCTCGACGACGTCGTCGACACCGATGCTGAGCAGCATCCGCGGCGCCACCCTGGTCCCCAGATCCGTCTTGGCCACCAGCCCGAGGTCGGTGTCGCCGATGCGCAAGCCGCGGTAGAAGACCGGTCCTTCCTCCGGTACCCGGAAGATCTCCTCGGCGCCGAACAACTTCGTATAGAAGCCGAGCAGGACGTCCTGGTCGGCAGTCAGGATCACTGGCTGGATGGTGGACATGGCACTCCTATCGAGAACGGTCGTGTCGCTGGGTAGACCGTTCGCGGACGATGAACTCATCGGCAAAGCCGACCTGCCAGACGATCTACGCCCCAGACTGCCGCCCCCGACCAGCGTGAGCACCCCGAGAACAGCCCTCGAACATGTCGCCGTCGACCGTCACGGTCAGGATGCCGGGCAGATTCGAGGGCTGCCCCATGTCCGGGTCGTCGGCCAGCTGGCCAGCCAGAACCTTCAGCGCGTAGGGAACGCCTGCCCCGAGCCGGGCGGCTATATCGCGTATGTCCGGCTGGATTTCGACCTTCACAGCATGGTGCTCCTTGGCGGTCGGATGGAGGACAGTGCCCCTCACACAGTAGGCCCCCACGTTCACCGCTGGGCGGCGCAGCGGGCCGCGCGCTCTAGCAAGAGGGCCCGTATGAGGCAGTTATGCAGCGCGCAGCCAACACTGGCGGTGCGACAGACGACGACAACCGTGATCTACGACGACATGGACTCCGTCTTCTGGGGTGACAACGCCGGCCGAGGCCGCAACTGGACCGGCCCTCTCCTCGAACTTGTCCGCTCCGAACTGCACGCGCGGCGAGCTGGGATCTCCAGGTTGTGACCGGACCCGGCGTGTGACCCCACAAGGCGGTCAAACTTCGCTGTCCAAGGACACCCACGACGTGGGCACCCTGATCCGATGAACGGATGCTCGCCCCAAAGGCCGGTGCTCCCTGTTGCGTTCGCAGGGAGCATCGGCCTTTGTGTTTTCGTCTGCTGTCGGGCCGTCCGTTGCTTCGGCCGGAGGCGTCGCGAGCGACGTCGACACCGACTTCCACCACCAGCTAGGGCTCCACCAGCGTGACGTTCAGCGTCTTCCGGCTGCCCACCCGGCGGAGAACGACCAGCCTGTCCACGGATGCCCGCACCACTCCGCAGCGAGCAGACCGGCTAACGCCGCACCTGCTGCCTGGGCGAGGGTGGTGGTGCGGCCGACGTACTGAAGGCGGCCTTCGGTGTCGTATCTGCCGAGCAGTAGCGTGCGGGGAGCGGCCAGAGAGCCGGTGATCGCGCTGACGATCGCCTCGCTCGTCTCGCGGACCTTGTATTTCTGCCAGCCCCTCACCGAGGGCTGGTAGGCATCGTCCAGCCTCTTGAAGACCACCCCCCTTCCATCCCGACCGACGCCCACGTCAGCCACTCGCGCACGATGTCGGCCTCGGTGGTCGACGGACACAGCGCCCACGACGCCGACAGTCGGTGTGCGGCGAACACGGACTCCAGCGCGGCCCTGCGCCGCTGATACGGCCAAGAGTTGGTGTCCGTCCCGGACAGCCTGAGCAGATCGAACGCGACGAAGTGGGCCGGCCACTCCTCCGCCGCCCGGGCCGCCCCGGCACCACGCCGGGCAAGCCGGTTCTGTAGCCGCTCGAACGCGAGGCGGCCCGCGGCGTCCCATACGACCAGCTCACTGTTTATACGAGCTTGCACACCTGTTTCATGGACGGCCGTCGCTGAGGCGGTGTGCAAGGTGGAGCAGCTCTGGCAGGTGCAGCACGCGTCCGTTGAAGCCTGGGAGGGGAACATGGAGCGGCTGGGTCCAGTGGGCGGGGATGGCGTCCAGCCCGTAGTACGCCCCCGCGAGGCTTCCGGTCACCGCGGCGACGGTGTCCGTGTCACCGCCGAGGTCGATCGCCGCGCGTATCGCGTCTTCGAAGCCGGTGGTGGTGCGCAGGGCCCAGACGGCGGAGCCCAGGCAGGGCCAGACGGCACCGTTGAACTCGGTCGCCTGATCGGGATGCCAGTCGGGCGCGAGGACTGTGGCATAGCGGCCGCGGTGGTCGGGGTGGACGAGAGCAAGGATGTCCGGGAGCGCGGTGAGGGGGTCGGTGTCCTCGAATGTGAGGCGGATGAGTTCGTGGAAGATCGCGGTGCCTTCCCAGGCCGCGCGGTCGCCGTGGGTCAGGGCAGCGATGCGGCGGCCCGCGTCCATGGTGGCTTCTTGTCCTGCGGCTGCGAAGTGGACCGCGGAGGTCGATGCCCGCATCAAGGAGCCGTTTCCCGCTGCTCGTTGGTTGACCTGGAAATGGATTGCGGCGGCGAGGTCCCAGGGCATGCCGTTGGTCAGGACATCTTCGGTCTGCAGGCCGATGTCCTTGGGCTCTGATGCTGCCCACCGCTGGAAGCGGACGAAGATGTCCGGCAGATCCAGTCCGCCCCGCTCCAGCAGCGACTCCGCGACCAGGACGGCCATCTGAGTGTCGTCAGTGGCCTCGCCAGGGTCCCAGCCACCGCCTCCGCACATCTCGCCACCGGCACCAGGCGCGGGAAACCGCGCGGAGAATACTCCCTGGGGACCGAACTCGAAGGGGCCGCCCAGTGCGTCACCCACCGCTGAGCCGACGACCGCGCCGGCGGCCCGCTGAATCCGCTTCATTCGCGCAGGTTATCTGTGCCGCGCCGACGGCCGCCCTGTTCCTTCTTCGGCTCCCCGAATCATCGGCGGCGAACGCGTCTCGTCTACGGAGGTGCGCTGCCTGAGACACCCCGCCCATCCGCACACCCAAGAATGTCTGCTCAGACAGCGGGATGCGTCGATCCCCTGTACGTCGAGACGATCAGCACGCGCCAGCCCGAACGACCCCGGTTCGCGGCGGCCCTGGCTGCCCTGCGACCGAACGACATCCTGACCGTCACCATGCTCGACCGACTCGGCCGCAACACCCTGGAATTGATCACGTCAGCCCAGGACATCGAGCACCGCGGCAATCGGCTGGAGATCCTGCAAGGCCCCCTGGTCGGTATCTACGACCCGCGCGGCGCAGGCAAGATCGTGTTCGCCGCGTCCGCCGCGACTGAAATCGAACCAGTGACCGAACTCGACAGTGGGGGTGCACTCCGGCTGCCGCGCGCCCGGGTGGTGCCCCTGTCCGCCCCTCCCGCGTCGTACACCGCGGTGGTCGAGCGGTACCTCACCGGCGCGGGCATCGCGAAGTCCTCCGTCCGCATCTACCGGATCTCGCTGACGACATGGGGGTGGATGCTCACCGGCGAACCGGCGCCGACCGGACCCTCCCGCCGGGGCGCGAAGCCGCCCGTCTTCCCCGCTCCCGTAGCCACGAGATGGCGCCCGTGGCCGCCGCGGACAAGAGGCGTGCCCCTATCGCCGGCAGATCACGAACAACAGCGGTGCACGGCATCACCACCTCACTGCAGAAGAGTCCCACCCGTTCGGTTTGAGGTGGTCCTGACCAGCCTGAGATCTCACACCACAGCCGGCTCGATGAGGAGGCCGCTCGGACGCCTGGGAACGACGTCGGCGGCCGCACTCAGAGGATCGAATCGGCTCGTCACTTCCGGAACAGTCGAGAAGGTCCGGCCTAAGGTGGTCGCGGTCCGGAGCCGCACGTTCATTTGGCGGGCCTGGTTGGCGTATCCGCCGTGCTGGGCGACAATCTGCTGGAAACGCCGTACTGCGTCGTCGAGCATCCCGCGATCTCTCGAGGCGGTTGCGTACAGAACGGCCAAGTCGCAGGCCACCAGTTCTCGGTTGGCTTTGCCGATCCGTAGTGACAGATCGATGAACCGCTCAAGCGCCCTGTCAATGCGGCGGAGCACCTCGGGCCGAGACGGATCCAGGGTCAAATCAGAACGGCGGACACTGAATCCCAGTTCGACCTCCAGTTGAGTGCGTGCCAGCGTGTAGTGGATCTCCGGATCTTCCTGAGTCGCGGCGATGCGTTCCATTCGGGCGACGGCTCGATGGGCACGTTCCCGGTTTCCACCGCGCAGCGCCTCGTGATGGGCGATCCGTCCGTACGCGTCGCTGAGATCGGGAAGGTATGTTGCCTCGTACGGACGATGACGCTCCAGGTGGCGGGTGGCGGCGAGGTAGCCCTGCACAGCAGCACCGTGGTGGCCGAGCGCGCCCAGCATGAAGGCACGGCCGGCCATGCCCTTGAAGACGCTCCAATCCTGGACTCCCCTGGGGCTGTACCGAAGTGCTTCGTCCTGCCGCGCTCGGGCGAAGCGCAGAGCGTGGACATTCTGCGGTTCGAACGTGGCGAAGTAGGCGAGACCGAGGTAGCGCAATCGGGTGTCCACTCCGGCCGCGGCAACGTCCGGAATCAAACGTCCTGCATGGTGGAGCAGCAGTGGCAGCACCTCACGCTGATTGCTGTTGATGGATCTCTCCAGCTGGTCGAGTGACTCGTGCGGGTCATCAGTGAGTTCCACGGCTTCGGCCGTCACGAGACTGCCGGTCAGCTCCGCCGGGTCCCGTAACGGCGCGAGCGGTGGTCGATGCGCGGTCGTCGCAAGCCAGTTGGCGGCACGTCCCGCATCTCGATATCGCGCATCCTTGTTCCCTGCTCGATACACGGGGGTGTCGTCATCTCTCCGCGACGATGGTGTGCCACGGCTGCCTGAACGATTTCGCGACAAGGCCAGCAGGGCGTCCGCTGCCCGGTCCGGATCCCGCGACATCAGGCACTCGGCCCGTACGGCCTCCCAGAGTTCTTGCGTATCGAGTCTGTCAGGTGCAAGCGTTCCCTCGACAACCGACACCACATCGGTACTCGTGAGCAACTGCGCCATTGATGCGTCGACGGCGAGGATCCGGCGATGAACCTGGCGCGTTGACAGTCCCATTTCTCGCGCAAGACTCCGCACGTCCGTTCGCTCGCCACGCAGTCCGGCTGCGTCGATCCAGAGCGCGGCGTCCAAGGCGGTGACGCCGGCAGAGGCTCTCTCACTCACCAGCAGGTGCGCGAGGCGTGCCCGCACGGCGGGCGGCTCAGCCGGGCCGAACACCTTCCTTGCCAGTTCGGGCCTGGGCACCTCGTTCAAGCCGATGACCTCAGCCCCGTTCAGGGCACGTACACAGCGCAAGTCCAGCAGGAGCCACTCACGAATCGCCCTGACGTCAGCAGCCACCAGCGCAATCACCTCGGGGTCGGTCACGCGCGCCTCCAGGCTCACCAGGCTCTTGTACGGACGTTCTCCGAGTGCCTTGCCGTCCGTCATCGCATCAGCAGGGTCAGTATCGTTCCGGCCGCGGTGACGACCGCAGCAACGGCCGTGAGGTACGCAGCGACTACGTGATGGTGTGCAAGGTTCCTACCAGCATCTGGCCGAGTGGGATCCGAAGCAGGAGTGCGGTCTGCCTGGTTGCCGGGTGCCTGGACGCGCACGCCACCCCTCGTTCCAGCAGCGTTTCGACCCCGAGCGTTCGATGACTCCATCGTGATCCACCCCATCTGTCTGGCGGGAAAGTGCCTAAGACAGAGCGAACCAGGGCCGGATGAGCAGTGGTTGACAGTTCGCGATTGTGCGACATGGCAGGACAGCGAGATCTCATTGGGTGCGGCTCTTCTGCAGTGAGCTGGTGATGCCGTGCGCCGCTGTCGTTCGTGGTCGGCCAGCGGATCGTCGTGTCCTCTTGGAGGCGGCGATGTTGTTGGAGGAGCTTGACCGGCGGGAGGCTGCCGCGCGGGAGGAGATCGCCGAACTGCGGGGCCAGTTCGCGGAATTGACCAGACGCCTCGCTGAGAACGTCCTGGAACGTTCGTCTAAGCATCACCCTCAATCCCCTCAAACATCCGCTTTGGCGACATTTGGGCGTGAGGTACTGCGAGTTGCGTGAAGAAATCCGGCGCATGAGGTCACGTGCGGACGGGGTGAACGGCACTTCTCTGTGAGTACTTCACCCCAGCGGTGAACGGAGCACCCAGCGATGCCGGAGTATGTAGTGGTGGCAGGAGTCACAGCGATGGGATATCTGGCCATGGTGCTGCGTACGTGGGTGCGCGTGAGAGGGACCGTCCAGCGAGAGAAGGCCCATGGAGCCTTCCGCCGCGACGTGGTGCGTGAACTTCCCCAAGGTAGCCGCCTCGTCGACACGGCGGACCAACTGATCATCGAGGTCGGGGCAGGGCGCAGGACACCAAGGCGGTCGGTGTGAGCGGGCGAACGGAGTGGTCAACGCGTGCGGCCTGCCGCACAGTTGACCCCGGGGACATGTTCGTTCCCGTGCGGGCGCGCGAACGCCGCCGGACCGACCGCCTCGGCTGCCCGGTCCGTATCTCGTGCCTCGCCCACGCGCTCGATCACCGCATCAAGGACGGCATCTTCGGCGGCTGGTCGGAACGAGAACGCCGCACACTCTTACAGATGGCGCCAACCGTCAGCTCCTGGCACGGGATCCTCGAAGAAGCCGGAACGGATTTCGAGAAGGCGGCGGCCCTCGCACAGCAGCAGCGGCGTCGCGACGGAACCCGGACGACGACGCCGATCTCTTCGAGATCTGGACGAAGCTGAGGACGAACAACTCGTTCACCATCGCGACCGTGCCGTTCGTCCACATGTACCATGCCTCCCTGATCGATGTCGCGGGACCGAATGTCAACTCGTCGGAAGCAGACACCGAAAAGGTTCTGATCCGCTATCAGGGACCACGGGGGACGCGAAGACGGAGGGGAGGAAGCACATGGGCCTGTATCGGATCTTCGAGAAGTACTACGTGCCGATGCGTGAACACGCCTGATGAAGAGTCTGCGGACAGCATGGCCGGCGCTGCTGGTCAACCTCCTCGTCGGGATCCCGGCCATGGTGCCCCTGTACAGCCTGTGGTGGCTTTCCGAACGCCGATGGGGCCGATCGGTCATCGACCGCTCCAGCACGATCATCGAAGTATGCGGGGCCGACTGCGACCGGGCCGGCGTGGCCACCTGGACCGTGGCCGCATCCGGACTGCTGGTCCTGCTGCTGCTGGCGTTGGCGGACGGCCTGGTCCCGTTGCGTCGGGACCGGCCCGTGGGGCCGTGGCTCAAGGCCATGCCGGCCGTTCTCGTTCCCTTCTTCATCTTCCAAGCAGTCTCTTCGGCTCTCTAGTGCCGTGACTCAGAAGGTTTACCGGGTTGGGGCAGGCCAGTCGGCGGGAAGCGTATAGCGCCAGCCCGGGCGCCACGCAGGTGGGGCTTCGAGCAGGTCATCCAGTGATGCTCCGGTGAGTAGACAGTCCAGAGCCCATCGGTTGGCCGAGTGGGCGATCAGCAGGATCCGGCAGCCGTCCCAGTCAGTGGCCAGGTCATGGAGGAATGCGTCGGTGGCCGCCAGGACCTGGCGGTAGCTCTGTCCGCCTGGGAAGGGCTCGTCGATCCGGCGGGCCCGTTGGGCGGCGATGAGGATGGCGGATGTTCCGTTGAGGTCACCGTAGTTGCACTCGCGTAGTCGGATGTCCTGATGGATCGCGGGCTTGCCGCCGGGGAACGCGATCCGGGCGGTTTCCACGGCGCGGTGAAGGTCGGAGGTGAACACGGCCGCGAGCGCGTCGCCGCGTCGGCGCTCGCCCAGTTCCCCGGCCTGGCGGCGGCCCAGTTCCGAGAGCCGGCCCGGGAGCCAGCCGGTAGCGATGCCCGCCTGGTTGTCGGTGGTGGTGGCGTGAGTCTCGTAGATGATCTCTATTGCCATCGGAGGCTCTCTTCTCGGTGGGTCAGGCCGCTTCGGCGAGTGGGCGGCCTCCCCAGCGGATGCCCTTCTCGCTTCGGATACGGGCTCGCTCGCGGCGCTGGGCTGCCAGCACGTCGGGGTGACGGGCATTCATATTGCGCCAACGCAGATAGGACTGCAGGGCCCGGGTCTGCACGGTGTGGTTGCGGTGGTCGGAGTTCGTGATGGTGAACTGCCGCAGCGGCCCGAAGTGCGCCTCGATCGGGTTAGCCCAGGACGCGTAGGTCGGCGTGAAGCACAGCTCGACGCGGTTCTTCTTCGCCCAGCGGCGGATCGTCTCACCCTTGTGGGCAGACAGGTTATCCAGGATGACGTAGATGGGGGCGCTGTCCGGGCGGGCGGCCCGGATCGACCTGAGCGCGGCCAGCGTGTTCGCGGCACCCTTCTTCCGGCGGTTGATGCCCCAGAGCGTGTCGTCGCCGATCGAGTAGCACCCGTGGAAGTACCTGACGCCGTGGGTGCGATGGTAGGTCGCCGGGTGCCGCTCGGGGTGACTGGCGGGGGTCCAGCCCGCACCGCCGGTGGGGCGGATGCCGAGCGGGCCGAACTCGTCGAACGCGAAGACCCGGTCCGGGAAGCGCTCCAGGACATGCTCGATGCGGTCCAGCTTCGCCTCACGGTCGGGGTCCGGGAACTCCTTCCACGTCTTGGTGCGCTGGAAGGTGATGCCGCGGCGGGCCAGCAGGCGGCGTAGGGCCTCGCGGCCGATGCGGATGACCCGGCCATGGAATTTCCGCAGGTAGGCGGCGAGTTTGCGGATGGACCAGCGGGTGAAGGGCTGGCCAAGCTTGGTCGGGCGGGTGGTGGCCGTCTGGACGACGAAGTCCTCGTCGTTAGTACTGAGAAGGCGGGGACGGCCTCCCGCCCATCGAGGGTCCAGGCAGGCCAGGCCGATCTCATTGAACCGGTGGATCACATCCCGGACGGTGTCCTCGTCGGCCTGCACCAGTTGGGCGATCACCGGGACCCGGTTCCCGCCGGCAGACGCCAGCAGCATCATCGCGCGTCGGAAGCGCACCGAACTGGTGCTGCCCCGGCGCACGATCTGCTGAAGCCTCTGCCCCTCCTGGTCAGTCAACCTGCGCACGCGGACAGGCTCAGCCACCGCACCCCCAGCACTCCGATCGGACGTCACCGCACATCCAACCGCCCCGACCACCAACCCGGCGAACCAATGTGGTCAGAGCACTAGCCACCTGTGGAGTTACGCACGTGAGCGCTGACTTAGAGGGCGTTTCCTCCTGTTGTTTCATCCCGGATTGCTTGGTTTGAGGTAGTTCATGTCCCGCGCCATGTGGGGGTGGATTCGGCGGTGAGCCTGCGGGTCATGAGGTTGATCATCGCGAGGTGGATCATGGCTTCGAAACCCTGCCCGCCCGCTCCGAAGCCGTGATCCACATCGCCATGACCGACCTCATGGCTCGCCGCCTCACCGGTGAGAACACCATCTCCTGGCGCGACCCGACACCAGCACACCAAAGCCGCATTCGGGGATGAAACAACAGGATGAAACGACCTCTTAGC
Organism: Streptomyces sp. NBC_00386; assembly: GCF_036063235.1. Lineage (NCBI taxonomy): Bacteria > Bacillati > Actinomycetota > Actinomycetes > Kitasatosporales > Streptomycetaceae > Streptomyces > Streptomyces sp. NBC_00386. The sequence goes on along the minus strand of NZ_CP107950.1, from coordinate 305,044 downwards.
AGGTTCCGCTGACGCGGTGGAGAAGCCGCGCTGGCTCAACTGCTCTTCCGCGGTGCGCTCCTCTTGTCCAATGTGTCATGGACCCGCCATGCTTTCCGTGAGTCTACTCGCATAGATTCACATTTTGATGCTCCACCTGCCAGCGCGTCCGTCCGCACTCTCTCCCGGAGGATCGCCCAGTGAGACCTCGTGAAGCGCGCCGCCGTGGCGCTGTAGCCGTCGTAGTGTCCTTACTTGCCCTGTCCGTCGGTCAGACCGTTGCCGTTCTGCCGGCAGCCGCCGCTGTTCCGGCTGCCGCCTCCACGGTCGCTGCGGCGCAGGACCAGGCAGCGCGTGCCATAGCCCGTTCCCTCTCCGACTCCGCTTGGCGTGCCCGCGTTCAGCATGCCGCCCTGACCACCGACGAGGTGTCCGTCACCGCTCTGGCTGACCGTGCCGACAACGGTCTGAAGTCCACGCTGGCCACGGCAGATCAGCGGATCGCCGCCGCCAAGGGTCTTGATGCCGGAATCGGTTCGCTGCTCCGGCTGCGACTCGGGGACCACGCGATGCGTGGCGCCTTGTCTGCCGGAACGGTGCCCTGGGTGGTCCCCGCCACCGCGGATGATCACGTCACCACGATCGTCGCCTATGACGTCCGGGGCCGGGCCCATGTACTTGACGCCCGCCATGCACCCGCCCGTCCCGTGTACGTCGTGGACATCGACGGTTCCAAGGCGCTGGCTGCCGGTCTGGGTGTCCTGAACAGGCAACTGCGCCACTACGGCGTGGACTCCGCCGCGCCGGCACCGAAGGTGGGTACCACCAGGAAGCCGCAGGCCCAGGCGGCAGCCGGGGGCTTCTGGACCACCCGCATCAGCGCGGTGGAACTCTCGGACGACGAAGAGCCCTGGGTCAAGGGCGACGCCGAGATCTACACGCTGGTCACCGGCTTCGGACAGGACGGCGCCGTACGTGTCGACCCCGTCGACATGCCCTACCTCGACAATGACGGCAAGGTCTACCGGCCCGGCCAGATCCTGGTCAACTGGTCGAACTACAAGTACAACCTGGCCGATGCCGTGATGATGGAAGAGGATGGCAGCACCAACTACCGCGACCTCGCCAAGGCCATCGCCACCGCCCTGCTCACCATCACCGACCAGGGCGCCTACATCCCCCTGGTGAACGCCATCCTGGACGCCATCCCGAACGACTGGTGGACGGACGATCCCGACTACGTCGACTCCTGGTACACCCTGGCCAGCAGTGACAACGGCACCCGCTACGGCGCTCGTGGCAACGGCTGGATGACTGTCGAACCGTACTTCGTCCAGCAGTTCTGAACCGCACGGCGGACGTCCGAAGCGCACGACGGTGACAAAGGGGTGCGGGCCGGTGCATCACACCACCGGCCCCATCCGCGCGCCCGTCGGCACGTGGAGGGCTGCCGTCCCGACCGCGTGCAGGGGGACAGTGGGTGACTGCGCCAGGCGGTGGTGGAAGCCGTGCAGGCCGACGGTGGTGCTGTCATTACTCAGCTTGTGCGGATGGGTGGATCGCTATGAGCACCGAATTCTCGTTCCCGCCACAGGCACGGGCGTTGTGGAGCCCGTGCTGTCATCACCGGACCCTGGCGGTCTGCCGGACAGACCGTCTGTAGTTCGGCCCGTGGCGGTCTGATGGGCGTTGGCCGGGGCTGCCTGTCTGGGCTGCGGCCATCCGAGTGTGCTGAAGCCGTGTCAGGCGACCGACCGAAAGCCGATTGACCATGCTGGGCGGGAATCAACACGCTGTCCAGCGAAGAGGAGTACGGCATGCCGATGGACTCGGTGGCTAGATTTCTGGCGGCTCTGAACCCGGAGGATCGGCAGACTGTCGACGCCGCACCACGCGATGAGCAGGAGCGCCTCGCTGCGGCCTGGGAAAGCGAGTTGGAGGCAGACACCGAACTCGACACGCTCGACGAGTTGTCGCCGCCTGCGGCAGAGGCAGAGGCGGCCCGTCGTGTCCTGGAGCGCAGAGAAGGCTGACCCTCTGTGGCATCCGTCCCGGCGGCGGCCCTTGCAGGTGACGTCCGCGACGGCGGTGGCCCGCTTCCGGCGCGTATGCCGGGTGTTGCCGTCACTGTTCCGCTGCCAGGCGGTGCCCGGGTACGCCGGCGCCACGGCCCGCAACTGGGTCAAGCCTTCGGCACCGCCGCCAAGGGGGACGTGAGAGCGGACTTCCATGACGAGGCTCCGTACGGCAGGTCGTGGTCCTCTACTTCGCCCAGAGCGGCCAGATCAAGGAGACCGAGGCCCGCATAGGAGAGGACGACGACTCCTGGGCACTCACCCGTCCGCAGCGCCGCCGTCCGGGTGCCGAGGTCCTCGCCCTGCACGATCACCTTGTCCGCCCCCATCGGCAGGGCACACTGCCAGCCCGGACGCGCGAGCGTCGATGCGAAGCAGCGCTGCCAGTCGATGCTCCAGGCCGGACACCGCCCGGGTCGATGGCATCCAATGCGTCCATACGCCTCTCGGAGAGCTCTGCGCTGTACGGAACGCCCGTTTCCCCGGCGGCACGCCGTGCTGTGACGGAGCGTTGATGTTCGGGGGGTTGGGCTGTCTGGTCTGCTGTCGGGCCTTCGGTTTGGTGGCCTCACTTCCTTGCGAGCGGCGTTGACGGTCCGGGACGAGTCGGCTCGGCCCGCTCGATGCGGAGCGGTCCGAGCCGACGGACCAGGAGCGGTCAAGCGCTGTGGTCAGTCGCGCCGGATCAGTTCCGGGTCGATGCGCCGTCCCACGAGCGGGAGTGCGCCGACGGCGGAAACGGCCGCCACGCCCGCTGCTGCGAGCGTGAGCATCGGGACGCCGGCGAAGTCCCAGTAGATCTCGCTGCCCCCGGTGACCAGGTAGCAGGACTCGGCGACCTTGCCCGTCACGAGCGCCAGTGCGAGCCCGATGCTCAGGGGGAGCACGACCTCTGTACGCACTGCACGGCTCGCATCGTCCGGGCCCGTGCTCCGATCAGTGTGATGGCGGTGACCTGTGCGCGCCGCTCCACCGCCCGGTCGGTCGCCGAGACGACGAAGGCCGCAGTTCCGATGGCCAGACCCATGATCATGCCGACGGCGAGCAGGGTCTCTAGGACGGCGATCTGCTGGAGGCCCTCGATTGCCGTTGTCGAGTTGTCCCGATGTAGCAAGGCTTTCGGTCTCGGCCAATGATCCATCCTCATTCCGCCATCCCGGCGATGCTGCGGCAATTTGCGGTCATTCGTTCGATAGATCTCTTCTCGACCAGGTGTTCGGGCAGGGGGTCCGGCACCGACTGAGTTCGGGGGTTCAACCGTGAACGGAGTCCTGTTCCGCCGTGCCCGCAGGCGGGCACTGACGATGATGGCGACTGCCGCCCTGCTGTCGGCGGCGGCGCCATCCATGGCGAGGGCCGAAAGGCCACGGATCTGCACGTGGAGTCCTACATGCTGCCTGCGGGAACAGCGGCACCGTCACTCAAGGAGCTACGGAGCGAGGGCGGTACGGAGCGGCTGCGCGAGCTTGCCCGGAGCGCAGAGCCGGGTGCGCGGACGGCACAGGAGACGGTCGGGCCTGCCCGCTCGTACGCGCCGCTGGCGCGCCGTGCGTCCGCTGCTGCACCGGACGCAAAGAGCGGACTCTCACCCACGGGGCCGGGCGCGCAGATCACGGCACCGGAGCCGTCGCGGACGATGACTTTCGATGAATGCAAAAGAGGACTGGGCAGCACCACGAACTTCTTCCTGAAATCCAGGTTCGCGGCCTGTTCAGGAGCCTCGTTCGTCCAGACCTGGGTCGTCAACCGCAGGCCCGTCGGCGTGAGCCAGTTCAACGTCCGCGTCGTGGGAACCATCGCCAAGAACAGCCGCACGATCAACTTCCAGTACTACTTCACCGAGATGGTGGCCCAGGGCGAAACCGAAGTGGCCGCCATGAAAATCACGACAAAGGCCGGCATACCCCAGAGCTGGCCCTCCGGCACCCGCTACACCCGCGGCGGCCACATGCCCGGAACGAAGACCTTCACCGAACTCTCCGCCCAGCGCACCTTCAACGACACCGTCAACGCCAAGCCCGGCCAAGGCAGCGGCTCCGCCGACCAACTGTTCGCCGTCTACCAGCCGTCCATCTCCATCACTCCGCCGCCCAACGCCACGCTGACCGGTGACCTCAAGGGCAACATATTCATGCTCGCACCGCGCTGGGACGCCGCGAAGTACCTCGCCAACTCAACCGGCGGCGGCAACCCGGCCAGGAAAGGCGCCGCCACGTTCAGCTACCTGACAGCGCTCACCCTGAGCGCGAAGCAGGGCGCTGAGGAGCGCGCCGAAGCGCAGCACATCAACCAGGCATTCCTCGTCCCGCAGGACACCAAGCCGTACATGTCGGCGAAGAAGGTGCCCGGGCAGACGGCGGCGGATCCGCTCCACCGCACGGTGAGTACACGCCGCATCGACGACAACCGCAAGGCGGCAGTCAAGCAGTGCAAGCGGTACTGGGGACCCAACTACACCAGCGGCGGCAAGGAGTGCGACGAGTACCCCTTCGCGAGCACCTATGAAGGGGCTGCGGAGCACTCCTACGACCCAGAAGTAAGAGAGTTCAACTTCTCCGCGAAGCCGATCCCGGGCGACGACAACCAGGCCGGCGGCTCCCTCCTGAAGAGCTTCTACGCCAAGAACCGTGTAATCGACGGACTGGATGACGGCTTTATCGTCAAGATCGTCACCTGACCTGTGCTGCGGCGGGAGCGGCCCCTGGCACAAATCGCTCCCGCCGCAGCCGGTTCACGATTTGGCGGGCCAGAACTGCACGAGGTAGCGCTCCACACCGTGGCCGGTGCCCTCGCCTTCCGACAGGGCTGCGGCCTCGGCCCGGCCTGCACAGTGGACACGAACGTGCCACGAACCGCCGGAATCCGCCAGCGTGATCAGGTCGTCCATCCGGCCCGTGTGCATGGACCACACGGCAACCTGACCACTGGTCGACTCGAATTCAGCCTCGGCCACCTCATCCCATTCGGACCGGTTCTGCTCGGGCGGCGGCCCGTCCCACACTTCGACGCTGACCACGGCGGTGTGGGTATGGCCGCCGCTGGTGATGTCTAGACGTCCCGGGTGAGTGCTGAGGAACGCATGCCGGTTGAAGTCGTCCGGGAAGGGGACCGGCAGGTCCGCGTCATCGGATTCCTGCAGCCCGAAGGCGTGAAAACCGATGTACGCATCCACATCCTGCTGCCGCACAAGCTCTGCCATGAGCTCCCCTTCGACATCACACACGACTGGCCATCCCCGAGATCGTAGATCCGTGCCGTCCGACGGGCACAGGGCACGGTCGGTCAACAGGCGGACGCCAGGGTGACTGTGGCCGCTCCCAGCCAGCCTCGGTATCCGGAGCCGTAAGGTGCATAGAGGGCGGTCTCCAAGATCAGCACCCTTCCGGCGTTGGAAGCCGCTGAGGGGGCCTTCCCCGTGATCGTGGACACCGGTTGGCATGCGGCGGTGGCCAGCGTAGTTGATCGCTGTTCGTAGGCGATCGGGCTGATCTGGCCGAGGCGGGAGTGCCGTCGGCGGGTGTTGTAGCGGGTCGCCCAGCGGAAGACCGCGAGGCGGGCCTCACCCGCCCCGTTCCACCGCTTGCGGCCCTGAAGCATCTCGCGTTTCATGGTCGCGTTCAGACTCTCCGCGGCGGCGTTGTCCGCACTCGTGCCGACCGCGCCGCGCGATCTGATCACGCCCAGTTCCGAGCAGACCTGAGCGAACTCCTTCGACACGTATTGCGCTCCGTTGTCGCTGTGAAATATCGCCCCGTGCAGACCGTCCCCGCCGCGGGCCCTCGCGGCGGCCCTGAGCGCGTCGGTGACCAGCTCCGTGCGCATGTGGTCGGCGATCGACCAGCCCGCCAGCCTCTTCGAGCACAGGTCCAACACCGTTGCCAGATAAAGGAATTGGCCGTTGCCGATCGGAAGATAGGTGCTGTCTCCCACGTACTTGGTGTTCGGTGCCTGGGCGGCAAAGTCCCGCTGGAGCAGGTCCGGCACCGGTGTCACCGACGGCTCGGGAATGGTGGTGCGGACCTTCTTGCGCAGGTGCAGCCCAACGATGTGGAACGTGCGCATGACGCGCTCGACCCGCTTGCGATTGACCCGCCGACCGGAGTCCTTCAGCTCGGCGGTGACGCGCGGAACCCCATAGGTGCCGTCCGAATCCTGATGAATCCGGTTGATGTGCTCGGCGAGCTCGGCATCCGCCCTCGCCCGACCGGCCCGCGCGGATGCACCGGCCAGTCACCGGTAGAAGCCGGAACGCGAGACCTGCAGCATCCGGCACAGCCGCTTGACGCCGAAGGCGCCACGGTGATCCTCGACGAACTGGAAGCGGCTGCTCACCAACTGGTCTCGGCCGCAAAATACTTCGCGGCCCTCCGCAGGATCTCCCGCTCGAGCTCGAGTTCCTTCACCCGCGCCCGCAGCTGCCGGTTCTCCTTCTCCATCGCGGTGGCCGCCACCGCCCCGGGCCGGGCGGCCTGCTCGGCATCCCGCACCCACGTGCGGAGCGTCTCGTGGTTGACGCCCAGGTCCTTGGCCACCGACGCGTACGTCCCACCCGGGCTGGCGTGGTACAGCGCGACGGCATCGGCCCGGAACTCAGGCGAGTACTTCGACGTCCCCAACGGGAACTCCTGTCCTATGGATCATCACGATCCAATGATCAGGGTGTCCACGCTCAAGGGGAAACGCCCGCCCGGCCTCGGTGACGCCAATGGACGCGTACCGGTTTGTCCGCCCCCTTCATCCACAACATGAAGTCCCGGGCCTCCTCCCGGGTCGCGCGGTCCCACTCGATCCCGAGCACCCACAAGAACCGGAACCAGCGCAGCAGATCCATGCCGTACGAGCGTGGTGTCAGCGGCGAGCTGTCCCTCGCCATCAGCTCCTTGAGATACAGCACGGCGGGCTCGACCGGTCTCCCGAACGGATCCAGCACCCTGTAGGGCTCCCAGGGATCTCCCGTCTCCAGCAACTGGCCCAACTCGGGCAGGACAAAGCCCCTCAGGTCCCTTCCGGGACGTTGCTCATCAAGCACGTCGGGAAGCTAGCAGATACATGATCTGACCTGCGAATACTCATGACTTAGTTCGGTCAACAGGCCTGGAATGCCACGGTGGCACTCCCACCGATCCCAGCACCTACGTGCACGACGACATCGCTCTGCCCTGCCTTGGCGGTCCTTCATCCGCTGGATGAGTACGACCGGCGATGGCGGTACTGAACGTCCTGGGGGCTGCGTTAGCTTCAGAAGGACGTCCACACGCTACTGGATCTTGATCCAGTAGCGTCTCGCGGCGCCGAACATGGTGTCCCGGACGCTTTCCAGGATGCCGCCATGGCGCACGATCGTCTTTGCCGAGGCGACGTTGTCGATCGCACAAACCAGCAGCACGCGAGCCAGCCCGAGCGACCGAGCCTCGTCGAGTATTTGGTCCAGCGCCCAACCGGCCAGTCCGCGTCGACGCGCTGACGGGCGGATGCCATAGCCGATGTGACCGGTCTCCAGTACCGCATCGTCGAGCCCGTGACGCAGAGCAATCCCGCCCAGCACCCGGTCGCCTTCAACGATCCATCGATAGATGCAACTCACCCGAGGGGCCTGCTCTGTCACCGAATCCGACTCGGCAGCCAGCCGTGTCACCCAGGCCGCGAACCCGTTCGGTGAGTCGACATCGTCGGAGGGCAACAGCCCGAACCCGTCCTCATGTACACCAGGTCCCCACTCTTCATGCGCTTCGAGCCAAGCGGACTGCAGGCGGACAGTCGGTGCGATCAGTTCAGGCATGAGACGACGGTACTGATGCAGACGATCACGATCTACATCTCGAAGCACTTCGCGAGATCGCTGCCGCGCGGTGAGTAGCGCACCCAGAGAACAAGTGCTCTGCACCGATAGGGCGCGTCGTGCCCGGCTCAGCTCGTGCCTGACAGTCATTCGGTCGGGCTGGGCACACCGTGTCGAATGGTCTCCACGGCGAGGACCGGATCGAGAGGCTCCACGAGCTCCTTGGTGGCTACTCCCACGAGGCCCGCTGGGATGTCACCGTCCAGCAACGTGCTCACGTACTCGATGGCCTCCGCCGGCGACAGAACGGGCAACTTCTGACGCAGGGTTCGCACAGCATGTACGCGGCCGCGGGTAGTGGCGACTCCGCATATAACGTCATGTAGATCGTCTACGGCGGTGCGTACCGGCAGCTTACGTATCCGGGCTCGGTAGTCCGCCTCCCACTCTCCGGTTACCGCGGAGACGACGCCGATCTGGTGCAATCCTCCGTCGACGCGGTCGACCAGGTACGGCCCATTGCCGATCAGCATGTGATCCGCGTCCCGAGTGCGTACGAACTCCTCGGACTGCCAGGAGACGATCCACACCAGTTCGTGCTTCTTGACACGGACCACAGCCATCCGCATTGCGTCCACACTCACGGCTCGCCACTGCTGATAGTCGCGCTCCAGTTGTTCTTCGACAGCCCGAACGGCGGCTTCTCGCTCGATCACACGGGCAGCATCCCGTATCGGCCCCTCTGCCCTCCACCAAATACGCATGGCCCAGGGCCACATGCGAGGGCGCTGACGGGCGTCTTGCTCAGGAATACGGCAGCTGCGGAACAAGTGCTCTGCGCCAGTAGCGTTGGTGTGCTCCACGCAGATCCGCGCGGAGGACTGGCGGCGTCGCTGCTCGCGCCAGGCGTGCTGATCGCCCAGCGGTGCGTCGTCTTTCGGCTTCTTCGGCGGGGCGCTGACCTGGCCGGGGAACTTGTTGGCCAGGCCCCGGTAGCCCTCGTCGACCTCGGCCTTGACTCTGAGGTGCCGGTGAAACTGCTCGACGATGCCCTCGATGCGCACGGCGGTTTGGTCGTGCATGCGACCCGGCCGGACCACACCGCTGAACAGGGTGCGGCCCTGCGGGTCACTGAAAGTGGTGGTCTTGATGGTGTTCTGCTTCTTCTTGCCGGAGACGAACGTCTGGCGGCCTAGACTCATCTACAACGACGACGAAGACGTCTCGGAAGCGTGCCAGCAGGCTGCCCGGCAGGGACTATGGCTGTTCTACGCCGAGATCGCAGCCGCACGAGGGCCCGACACCGTTGCCTACGCCTGCGACATTTTGAAGATCATCGAGCCCGATCGCACCCGCCTGTCGGACTACGGGGCTTCCGGTCGCTTCGACGTCCGCCCCTCTTGGATCGGTTCGTAGCCAAGCGATCCACAGGCTTTCTCCCGGTGCGGTCAAAAATGGCCGGATGCGCTGTCTCGTCGTCATCGACGCCCCGTCCAATCTCGGCCTCCGGCCGCCCGCGGAGGGCACTGTTCCCGGGTGCTACAAGCTGGCGGGCGCGTTGCGGGAGCAACGGCTGGTACAGCGGCTCGGGGCGTACGAGGGTGGAGTCGTCGTGCCGCCCCGCTATGACCGTGGCGGATGGGCGGAGGGCGACGGTGTGTTCAACGCCGGGGCGATCGCCGCGTACAGCCGCAAGCTCGCGGACCGCGTCGAGCACCATGTCCGGGCGGGCGACTTCCCGGTCGTCCTGGGCGGGGACTGTTCCATCCAGCTCGGTGCCTCGCTCGCCCTGCGCCGCATCGGACGGTACGGACTCGTCGTCATCGACGGGTCCGCGGACTTCCGGCACCCGGGCAACTCCGACCGGGTCGGTGCCGCGGGCGGCGAGGAGCTGGCCCTCGCGACCGGTCGTGGCCAGCGGGACCTGACCGACCTCGAAGGGCTGCGGCCGTATGTCAGGGACGAGGATGTACGGGTTCTCGGTATCCGGGACTACGACGACGAGCGGGCCGAGCTCACCGAGTTGAAGATCATGAACGCGACGGTCGGGGAGATCCGGCAGTGGGGCGCCGGGGAACTGGCGGGCGCGGTCCTGCAGACTCTCGAAGTGCCCGTGACCGAGGGGTTCTGGGTCCATCTGGACGCGGACGTGCTGGACCCGTCCGTCATGCCCGCCGTCGACAGCCCCGACCCCGGCGGACTCCTGCCCGACGAACTCGCCGCGCTGCTGCGGACCGTTGCTGCGATCGAAGCGGTGCGTCGGCTTCAACCTCACCGTCTACGACCCCGATCTCGACCCCGACGGCACCTGCGCGGCGCTCCTCGCCGACCTCCTCCAGGCGGCCTTCACCGGCGCCTGACCGGAACGGGCCCGCACGGCCCACGTGCCCCAGGCCGTGCGGAGGCAGGCTCAGCCGGCCGAGTCATGGGCCGGGGACAACGTGCCGGCGGGGCACGGTTCACCGGCCGGCTCCGGATGCTCCGAGCGCGCCGACCGCGGTCGCGCGTCCGCGGAATCGAGGCGCAGCATGGCGGTCTCGTCCAGGGTGCCGGGTGCCGCCTGGTAGACCACCATCCGCTGGCCGCCCGTCCGGGCCAGACGCATGACCTCGTAGGTCAGCGTCATCGCTCCGACCCTCGGATGCCGGAAGGACTTCTGTCCGCCCCCGCGTTCGCAGACGTCGTACTGCTCCCAGAGCCGGGCGAACTCCGGTGACTTCAAGACCAGTTCACCGACGAGCGTGGTCAGCTCGGGGTCGTCCGGGTCCGCTCCGGCGACCGCCCGCAGATGGGCCACCGAGAGGGCGACCGTCTCCTCCCACGGCTCGTAGAGCGTCCGGCCGACCGGGTGGAGGAAGAGGTAGCGGGTCAGATTGCGCTGCTCCTGGGGCCAGTCCCAGAGTCCGGGCAGCAGCAGCTGGCCGGGCGGATTCGCGGCCAGTACACGGTTGTAGCGGCTCACCACATAGGCGGGGAGCGGACGCACCGACTCCAGCATCCGCATCACCGAGTCACGAACCGTGTGATCGGAGGAGGCGGGCAGCTCGCCGACCCGCCCGGACGCCAACTCCACCAGTTCATAGAGGCGTTCGTAACCGTCGCCGCGCAACCGCAGGGCACGGCCGAGGCCGTCTACGACGGCGGGGGAGGGATTGGTCTCCCGGCCACGCTCCAGGCGGATGTAGTAGTCGACGCTCACTCCGGCCAGCGCGGCCAGCTCCTCCCGGCGCAGTCCGGGAGTGCGGCGCAGCCCCGCGCCGGCCGGCAGGCCGACGTCCTCCGGCCGGACCTGCGCCCTGCGGGCCTTCAGATATCTGCCGAGTTCGGTGCCCCGTGCGTCCGTTGCTGACATTCGGCCCATTCTGGCAGGCCGACCGGGAACGTGGGGGGCCCTGTCAGACCCTGGAACACCGCACCCCGGGAACAGCCCGGTCTGCCGGACCGCCGTGCGGAGGCGGAGAGTTGAACCCGAAGCGGGCGGCCCGACCGCCGAGGCCCAGGGCGTGCGAGGCACAGGACCGCAGCCCCGGCAGTCCGGAGCCGCCCGCCGACTCTCCCCGACCACCGTCGATTCCTTTTGCCTGCCGAGGAGTTCATCATGCGCACCCCTGTTCCTTCAGCGGCCATCGCGACGGCCCGTGACCACGGCCAGCGGTCGTCGACGCTCACGCTCCGGCGAGAGGGGCCGCACGGGTCCCGACCAGCGATGCCGGCCGTCGGCGTGGCCACCGCGCCGCCGCGGGGCGGCGTCGCCCTGATCGCCGCGCTGCTCGGCTTCACCGTGATCACCATCGACGTCTCGGCCGTCAACATCGCCCTGCCCGCCATCGGCACGTCCCTGAGAGGCGGGATGACCGGACTCCAATGGGTGGTGGACGCGTACACCCTGATGTTCGCGGCCCTGATGATCTCCGCCGGCGCCCTCGCCGACCGTGCGGGCGCCCGTCGCGCCTACGCCTGGGGCGTGGCCTTGTTCACCCTCGCCTCCCTGGGCTGCGCACTGGCGCCCGGCATTGGTGTGCTGGTCGCCGCGCGCGTGGCGCAGGGCGGCGCCGCCGCGATCGTGATGCCGGCCTCGCTGGCACTGATCCGCCAGGCGTACGACGACGCCCGGGCGCGCGCCCGCGCCATCGCGCTGTGGACCGTCGGCGGTTCGGTGGCGATGGCCGCGGGTCCGGTCCTTGGCGGGCTGCTCACCGACTCGGCCGGCTGGCGAGCGGTCTTCCTCCTCAACCTCCCCGTGGGCGCGGTGATCCTGGGCCTGCTGGTCCGGGTGCCGCGTTCCGCGCGCCGGCCCGCCGCGGTGGACGCCGGCGGACAACTCACCGCCGTACTGGCCCTGGCCGGGCTGGCCTTCGCGGTGATCGAAGGCGGCCACCTGGGCTGGACCAGCGGCACCGTGGCGGCGGCCGCCGCGCTCGCCGTCGCCTCCGGATGTGCCTTCGTCATGGTGGAGGCCCGGCACCGTCGGCCCATGGTCCCACTGGGCATGCTGACGGACCGGAGGGTGGCCGTCCCGCTGGCGGTCGGCTTCGCCGTCAACGCCGCCTTCTACGGCGGGATCTTCCTTCTCGGCCTGTACTACCAGCAGTTGCGCGGAATGTCGGCGATCGAGGCGGGGCTGATGTTCGTCCCGATGTCCGCGGTGGTGACGGCGACCAACCTCGTCTCACCGCGACTGGCGGAGCGCGTCGGACGACGGCCGGTGATCGTCGCCGGTCAGCTGATCTTCACGGGAGCGATGCTGGCCTTGCTGCCGCTCGCCGCGCACACCCCCGTATGGCTGGTACTGGTCCTGCTGCTGCCGCTGAGCATCGGCGGGGCACTCGTGGTGCCCGCGTTGACCGCGCTGCTGATGGACGCCGTTCCCGGAGAATGCGCGGGGACGGCGTCGGGGCTGCTCAACTCCTTCCGCCAGACCGGCGGCGCGCTCGCGGTCGCCCTCTTCGGCGGCCTGCTCGCCGCCTCCGGCGCGGACTTCTCCCTGCCGGGCATGCACATCGGCCTGCTCGCCGTCGCCGCCCTCCTCATCGTCACCGCCGCGCTGTCCCGCCTCCTCCTGCCCCGCGGCTGACCGGAGTTGGATACGCGGGACGGCCGGATCATCGCGAAAGGCTCGACAAGAGTTCCTCACGACTATTGACACCCGTCTTTCGATAGATCGACTTGAAATGATCGTTGACGGTATGCAGAGAAAGATTCATGCTGCGCGCGATCTGCTTGACGGCCAGTCCGTCGAGAGCCCGCCTGATCACCTCCTGTTCCCGCGAGGTGATCCCGTACAGAACGGCCGCGGCGGGCAGCAGTACGTCGGAGGAGGCGGATTGGATGGTCACCGCGACACCGCCGAGGTCCGAATCGTCGAGCCGCTGGGCCTCCAGCACGATCCAGCCGTCAGGGCCGGGGATACGGCTCAGTGCTTGACGGCCCGGCTGCCGTGCCATGAGGGCTATGTTCCAGACGTGGGCGAATATCTCGCTCTCGTCAGCGGTCTCGGCGTCCTGCACGAGTTTGCTCACCCATTCATGACCGGTTCGGGTCACCGCCCTTATCGTGTCGCTGCCGTCGATCACCACAATTCCGGGTGGGGGCGCGCTGCGAACGGGACGCAGGAAACGACCGGCGACATACTGCTTCAGCGCCTCCGCCATGGGGCCGGCCAGTCGGCCGGCGTTCACCGCGTCGGCCGTCGAGAAGGGTCTGCTGCCTCTTGCTCTCAGCAGTACCAGCAGACCCCAGGTCATCCCTTTGAGGGTCAGGGCGACCCGCATCTCGCTGCTGACGTCGGTCGTGTTCATGATCTCCTGGTGCCGGACACGGTGCTGTCTGCCCGGTGGGTCGGATGCCAGGACCGCCACAGGACGGCCACGTCCGACCAGTGCGGTCAAGGTGTGCTGCCCGTGGCCGAGGATTTCCGCGGATTCCAGTTCGCGATAGAAGTCCGCCGCATAACCATGTTCCTTCGTAAGGAAACATGCCGCACCCGTGATCGGGTCGACTCCTCTCAACATGTATCCGTCGTGCGGTACGAGTTCCGCGATGTGCCGTGAGATCACCGAACCCAGTTCAGGGATTGTCGTGGCCTCCGCCACCGCAGGCGCCAGAGTGCGGGCTGTCTGTTCCACGTCCGGATTCATGGAAGGAGTGTGGATCTGCGTCGCTCGACGAACACGGATTCGCGGCACGTTGGCCGAGAGGTGACACTCCTTGGCGTGTATACGGCAGCCACCGAGAAATCGGAATTGGAACTTTCTATTCCCGTCCTTTCCGCTTTTTCCGCGCGGTCGCCCGGTCCCGAGTGGTCAAGGACCGGGCGACCGGGTTCATTCCGTCAGCACTCCGGAACGGCCCCGTCGTGGAACGCCTCGTTGCTGTCCACGTACGCCCCGTAGGTCCACCCCGTGACGAAGGTTTCCTGGCCGGTGGTGGCGGTGTACCGCTCGGACACCGTGTGGTACCAGACGTTCCCGCGGTTGCTGATGTTGTCACCGCGGTCCCAGCAGTCGGCGACGATGGAGTCTCCGAACCTCAGGTCCGGCACCCCCACCTTGCCGTCGCGGGTGTGCGGGGTGTTGAAGACGCCCGCACTATCACCCACGTGGATCAGCGCGTTCGCGGCGGACGCGCTGCCGACCCCCAGGAACAGCACGCCGGCGCTCAGCGCCGCGACGACGGCGCTACGACGCGGCAGGACTCTCTTCATCATGGTTTCCCCCTGATGGTTGGCCGGCTATGAGGTGCCGGGCGGGTGCACCGTGGTCCGGAGCACACCCAGGACGATGCCCTGGACGGAAAACCGAGTGAATCCCCCAGAAATCGGGGGGTGACAAGCGGACGCGGATGAGCCTGCCGGTCCAAAGAGCGCGGTGAAATGATCTCCGGGCCCGGTGTACTGTCAGAGCACTGGAAGTAGAAACGTGTGTTCACCGCAGAACATCGACGCGAGTCGACGGAGCGGGGGACACACGCGCATACGCGGTACCGGACGGGCCGCCACTTCTTCACATCGAAGGAGTGCGCAGTGAATGTCCGTCGTCCTGGAACCGTAGAGAAGGCCGGTGCTCCCACCGAAGCCTCTCGCTCACCACGATCCCTCCGCGAACCGTCGCCAGATTCCTTCCGTCCTGCCTCGCCACGTTCCCTCCGTGAAGCGGGGACAGCCCTCGCAGGCCTGTCAGCGGTGTTCCTGTTCGAGATGCTCGACAACTCGATCCTCAACGTCGCCTTGCCGACCATCGGCCGTGAGCTGTCGGCGTCGACGACTGTTCTGCAGTGGGTCACAGGCGTGTACGCCGTCGTGTTCGGTGGACTGATGCTGGCCCTCGGCGCGCTGGCCGACCGGGTCGGCCGCCGCAAGGTCATGTTGGTCGGGCTGGTGCTGCTGGGTGGGGCAAGTCTGGCGACCGCGTTCGTCACGACGGCGGAGCAACTCGTCGCCGTCCGGGCGGCCATGGGCGTCGCGGCGGCGATGACGACACCGGGTTCCCTCGCGCTGGCGTTCCGCCTGTTCGACGAGGACGCGCTCCGCGTCCGTGCGACCACGCTGATCTCGACCGTCGGCCTGGTCGGACTCGCGATCGGACCCATGGTCGGCGGCTTCGTGCTCGCGTTCGCTCCGTGGCAGATGCTGCTGCTGGTGAACGTGCCGATCGCTGCACTCGCGTTCGTCGGCATCCGGCGCGGCATCCCCGCCGACAAGGCGGACGAGTTGCACCGGGACCCGATCGACGGTGCTGGTGCCCTGCTCGGCACGGCCGCGATCGTGCTGACGCTCGTCGCGCCCACGCTGTTCGTCGACGCGGGTACCGCGTCGCTTCTCCCGTGGCTGACCACGGCGGCGGCCGTCCTGACGGCCGTGCTGTTCGTCGTCCGCCAGCGTGTCGCCCGCCATCCGCTGCTCGACCTCGAACTCGTCGCCCGCCCCCTCGTGTCGAGCGGCCTGGCCTTCAAGGCCGCCGCAAGCCTCGCGACCGCCGGACTCGGCTACCTCGTGACCCTGCAGCTCCAGCTCGACCTGGGCTGGACACCCGCCCAGGCGGCCCTGGGCATGCTGCCGCAGGTCGTCGTGCTCATCGCGGGCGGTGCGCTCATCGGCCCGCTGGTCACGCGTGTCGGCCTCGACAAGGCATCCTGGCTCAGCGCGGGAGCCGTCGTATGCGGGCTCGCCGTCTACGGGCTCCTGGGCCGCTTCGGCTACGGGTGGATCGCTCTCGCGCTCATGCTCGTCGCCGCCGGTATGCGCGTCGTGGGTGTCGTCGCCGGGACCAACGTGATGCGCGGCCTCCCGGCCAACCGCACCACCATCGGATCGGCGCTGGTGGACACCGCGGGCGAAGTCAGCACCGGCATCGGCATCGCAGTCGGCGGAACCATCCTCGCGGCACTCTTCACCGGCGACATCACCACGTCGCACTGGAGCACGCACCAGACCACGCAGTTCCGCGACGCGATCACCTGGGCCGGCCTCGTTCTCACGCTCCTGACCGCGGCGCTGGTGGGATGGGGCATCGCGCGGGCCCGCCGCGTCACGGACAGCACGACACCGTCGCCGGCGACGGCTCCGGAAGGAACTTGAGGGAGACGGGCATCGGCCCTCTCCCCGCCCCGCTCTCGGGCTGCCGAGGACCAGCGCTCACCGCGCGCGGACGCATCGGTCAGCCCCCGTCGCCCCGGCGTGCCTGGCGGGCGAGGGCCCGGAAGTCCTGCCAGCGCGCCTGAGGCCGCTCAAGCCCGCGGCGGCGCGGATAGCGGGCGGCGGCCCGTCGGGTCGTGCGCAGCACGGACACCGCCTCGCTCGCGCGGCCCGAGCCCATCGGTTCCACCACGCCCGCCGGGACCAGCAGCAACCCGCCGTCCGCCGCGCGCAGTTCGCCGCGTACGAGCGTGTTGTGCATGTTGTTGAGACGCTCGTCGTGCCGGTGCACCAGCAGGGAGGCGGGGCCCGGTACGGCCGCGCAGTCGGTCGGCACGTCCACGGCGAAGCCGCCGTCCGCGGGCACGGGCCGAGTGCGTGCCAGCACCGGCGCGCCCGTGGCGTCACGGGCGGCGAGCACCGCCCTCGGGTACCGAGCGAGCAGCCCGGCGCCGGGCAGCGGACTGTCCCCCTTGGCCGGCGACTGTGCCGCGGCCGGCATCGGCGGCCGCACCACGACCTGGTCGGGGGTCACGGTGATCAGCAACCGCAGGTAGTACCAGTCCATCACGCGGCGCAGTGGAGGAAGGAAGTACGCCCGGCTGTGCGGCTGCCGTTCGAACAGCATCCGCCAGTAGTCTTCGGTGTCCTGAGGACCCGTCATGATCTCGTCGGAGGACACTCGGCGTGTCCTCCGACGAAGATCTGCTGGGGCTCCTTCAGACCGCTGCCGGTGGGTTCGGAGAAGAGCAGCGCGACGCGGCCGTTACGGCGGATGTTCAGCGCCTTCTGGGCGAACGCGAGGGACGTGCTCAGCAGCAGCGTCCCGTCCGGCCTGCGCCGCAAGGCCGTCGGCCAGGCGAGGGGGTGCCGTCCTGCCCAGGGTGGCGAACTCGCAGGTCCGGTAGGCGTCCAGGACGTAGAGCGGGGCGGAGTCGAGGAGAGGCATCGTGCCCCGGCCAGCGGGGCACGCATGGCGCGACGGTAGGCGGCGTACTGGCGCCGGGCGAGGGCCCGCCACAGCAGCCGGCCGATCAGCGGAACCCGGTCCAGGAAGGAGGCCTGTTCTTCGGGCGTCGCCTCCTCCAGGATCGTGCCGAGCGCTAGCATCCGCTTGTTCTTCGGTATGCCGTCCATGCCCCGCTCGCCGACCAAGTCCCATTCCGGGGCGGTCAGATGCTCGGCGACGAGCGGCAGGATCGACCGCTCCTCCTCGTCGAGGTGGACCAGCAGCGCCGTCCGGTGGGCGTCCAGCGCCAGGGCCAGTTCCTCCCCGGGGATCCGGTCGGCGGACCGCTCCCACACGGGGAGCCACTCGGCGACGGCCGCGAGCGTGCGGTCGATCTCCTCGTGCTGGAGCCGCATCCGGCCCACCAGTTCCTCGTCGTGCGGGGCACGGCGTTGCAGCAGCGGCCAGATCAACTCGTCCTCGGCGTGGTGATGGTGGTGCAGGCCCATGGGTGTAGTCCCGCAACGCCCCGGCGATCCGCGCCGCGCGGGCCGTGTCCCCGTCGGGCACGGCCCGCACCAGCCGGGGCAGCCGCGTCAGCATCCGCAGTGCGGACGAGCGGGAGATCGCGATACGCCTGCCGTTCAGGCGTCAGCCCACCACCCTGCGGATATCTCACACAACCGGCATACCGCGACGATCACACATCGTCAGCCCCCGGCGACAACACGCCTCAAAGGTCAGTAACTGCGTGACAACGCCAACGAACAACGGCGGATGGGAACGCACTCCTGTGGAGGATCGCAGCAGCTCAGGCGCATACCAACTCAAGGCCGAGCACCCATCCAAGTCGCTCCGGGACGAAGAGGTCGTGGGTTCAAACCCCACCGCTCCGACGCAGCTCTCAGGTGGAACAGGCGACGAGCTGCCCGACGACGGAGAAGCGCTGCTCACACTCCGGGCAGGTCGCCTCACCGAAGGCGTAAGTCAGGGCGCGCGCGACTTCCTCATGGCCGTCGGCTAGGGCGAGGTCGTAGAGGCGCCGGCCGAGACCTTCCAGGGTGCGGGGATCGGCCGGATGGAGAGGGAAGGTCTCGACGTCGTCGGAGAGGGCGTAGTCCTCTGCCGTGCTGAAGAAGCCGCGCTCGCCGAGAATCACCCACATCGACGCGCACCCGTCGGGATCGGGGCACTCGATCTCGTATTCTTCGCTGACGACGCCCCAGAACAAGTCCTCCGCCCAGTGGATGTCGCCCTCCAGGTGCAGGACGGCCTCAACCAGATAGCAATAGTCGTTCCGGTCGGCGGTGACCTGCCGCCACCGGTTTGCGGCGTCCAGTAGGCGTGCGACTTCCGATGCATACTCGTGCCGCAGGCTTCGGGTCTCGTACCGTTGGTCGGCCTGTGTGAGAAGGGCGCCGGCCAGGTGGAGGGCGGAGGGTGCCGTGTCGGCTTTGTCAGCCTCTGCTATGTCGGCCAGCGTGCGCAGCACCATCGGATGGGCGGCATCCAGAGAGCCGTTGTGGTAGAGCTCCGTCCAGAGGTCGCTCCAAGCCTGACTGTCCCGGCCTGTGGCTGCACGTTCCAGTAGGGCCTTCAGGCGGTCGAGATCGGCGTTGCCTGCACGGGGAACAGGAGAACTCGTCGTCATTGCCGTATCCAAGCAGGCTGCCGCAAGCGCACTTTCGCCGGTGGGCCGACCGGCCGGGCGAGCCGTTGCAAGTCTGCCCGGTGCCGGAGCTGTTCCGGTGACATCCAACATTGACATCAACGACCACGGACAGTGGTGGCGGCCAGCAGTCATGTGCGGCGCTCGTGCGCACAAGGGGCTGCCATTGCATCGGGCCCTGCCCGAACTTGCGTGTCGGTGTTCGGTGTTGTCCTTCTCCTGCTCGCGCGGGAGGGGCTGTCCGGTTCTTGTGCGGTGCGGGGTGATCAGCGCGGTGCCTGGGTGGGCGCCGTCCGCGATCAGGGTCGTTCCGGTCGCTGCGGCGGGCAGGTCCGATTCGCGTCAGGTGTGGGCGTCGGTCTTGTTGCCCGGCGCGGGCCGGGCCGGGGCGATGGCCGGGCGCGTGTCGGCGTCGGTGATGGCCTGCGTGTTCGCCGGGGACCGGTGGTTGCGGCTCGAGGCGCCGGTCTTCCGGTCACGGACCGGGATCGGGGTGTTGTCCGCGATCCACAGGTGTTCGATGTCTGGCGTCGGCCGTGGCGCGGGCTCCGGGGCGAGCAGCGGGCCAAGCCGCTGGACGGCCCGGCAGACCGTTGCTGAGGAGGTGTCGAACGGTGAGGCGGACTGGCGTGTCGTGGGGTTGGTGCGGTGGTGGGCGGCCACCGGCAGGACCCGGTCCGCCGGCGGGTCGGCGACTGAGAACTCGCCCTGTCTGGCCGGGGGATGGTAGCCGGGCTTGCGGATCGACCATCGGGTTCGCAGGCTTCGCTTCGTACCAGCAGGAAGGAATGTCAGCCATGATCCTCCCGAAGGTCAGGGACCCTCGCTTCGTGACGATCCGCCGCGGTGGGACCCTCACTGATTCGGATCACCATCTCCTCGCCCTTTGGGCGGCAGCTTGCGCGGAGCACGTCCTTGACCTCTTCGAGTCGGCTCAGCCTGAGGACCCACGGCCGCGCCAGGCGATCGAGCATGTCCGCGCCTGGGTGCGTGGCGAGGTCAAGATGATGCAGGCCCGCGCGGCGGGCGGCCATGCGATGGGCGCGGCTCGCGACCTGCGTGGCGCAGCACGGCATGCTGCCTACGCCGCCGGCCAGGCCGCAGTCGTCGCACACGTCGCCGCGCACGAACTCGGTGCGGCCGCCTATGCGGTCAAGGCCGCACGCGCTGCCGTACCAAAAGCCGAGAGTGAGGCCGCAGGGCGACTCGAGTGCCGGTGGCAGCGCGGCCAGCTCCCGGAGGCGATTCGTGAGCTCGTACTTGACGACCAGCGATTGCGCAACGAGATCTGCTGGTCGGTGTTTGACTGCTGAGCGCGCGTCGGGCGCCGGCACCGTCCACACGAAACTGATCGCCGCCGGCGCCGCTCGGTCTCCGGGCTGTCGCAGCTGCGGGAGGTTGGTTGCTGATCCACCGGCACCTTGCCGAAGAAAACGACACCTCACCGACGACGGCCCCGCCGGAACACCTACCGGCGGGGCCTCGCCGTCAGAGTCCGTCGGCATCGTGAACGCCGCCTTCGTCGGCATTTTCAACGCCGCGCAACACCCGCTCCGTTCCCGCATCACCTTGACCGGCTTCGCGAACCGCTCTGCTCGGCTTGCAGGGTCAGCGACTCGGACCCTGTTGATCATGTCCGCAGGGCTTGGGGGTGGTTGGGGGAGTGGTTGGTGGTGTTAGTGGTTGGTGGTGTTAGTGGTTAGTGGTGGTGGGGGTTGGTGATGGGGATGGTGGTGAGGTATTCGGGGGGGAGGTCGAAGGCGTCGGTGAGGGTGGTGAGGTGGGGGGCGAGGTTTTCGGTGAGGTTTTCGGTGAGGGTGGGGAGTTGGTGGAGGTGGGTGGGGGTGAGGTGGTTGTGGGCGAGGAGGTCGCCGGTGTGGGGGCGGAGTTGTTGGAGGAGGAAGAGGTGGCAGAGGGTGGTGATGAGGTGGTGGGTTGGGGGGTGGGTTGTTTGTTGGGTGGCGTTCAGGAAGGCGTCGGCGGCTTGGAGGGTGGCGTGGGCGGAGACCATTTCGAGGGCGGGGGTGGAGGCGTTGTTCCAGCGGCCGATGGGGTTGGTGGCGGGTTGGTTGCGTAGTGCGGTGTGTGCTCGTGTGTGCCAGATGGTTTGGGTGTGGGCGAGCAGGGTGCGTAGGAAGTGGGGGTTGGTGAGTTCTTGGGGGCCGTGGGGGGTGGGGGGTGGGGGGGTGGTGGGGTTGAGGAGGAGTTCGGCGGCGGCTTTGGCCCAGATGACGAGGTTGTCGCCTTCGGCGGTGATGGTGCCTTCGATGTAGTCGGGGAGGTGGGCGAGGTGGTTGGCGGTGAACAGGCCTTGGGCGCCGCAGCGTTCGCGGCATTGGGTGGTGATGGTGCGGGCCTGCCAGGTGATCCATCCTTTGGTGATGGCGGCGAGGCGTTCGGCTTGTTCGCGGGTGTCGTGGGTGTGGGTGGTCCAGGTGTCGAGGGCGGTGCGGTGCAGGAAGGTCATGGCGTAGGCGGTGGCCAGTGAGGTGAGCAGGGGGGCGTGGTGGGTGCGGTGGGTGTTGATGGTGATGCGTTCGCCGGCTTTGGGGCCTTGGATGCGGCGGTGTTCGCCGTAGCGGACGGCGATGGCCAGGGCGGCTCTGGAGGCGCCGACGGCGGCGCCGCTCATGCACAGTTTGCCGGTGGTGACGCGGCCGATGGAGCGCAGGAAGCGTTTGCGGCGGTTGCCGAGGGTGCTGGTGAGGGTGCCTTCGTCGGTGAGTTGTCCGTGGTCGGACTGCAGGAGTGCCTCGCGTGGCAGTTGCACGTGGTCGAAGGCGGTCAGGCAGTGGTCGACGGGGGCGGTGGGGCGCATCGGCAGCCGGCGTACGCGGATTCCGGGCAGTAGCCCGTTTTCGTCGCTGAGCGGGGTCAGGAACAGGTAGACGCCCTCGTCGCGGCCGTTGATCAGCAGGCGGGCGGCGACCACGGCGGTCTTGGGGCCGCCGGTGAGGCTGGTGTTGGGCATGAACTTCTGGGCGCCGGGGTGCGGGGTGTTCAGGACGAATCCGCCGCTGTCGGGGTCGTGGCGGGCGGTGGTCTCCATCGCGGCGCTGTCGTTGCCGTGTTCGACCTCGGTGCACAGGAAGGTGCCGATGCGCTGCATGGAGGTGAAGGGGGACAGGTCGCGCTCTTGGGCCGCCTGGTGGTCCAGGAGGCTGCCGAGGAAGAGGTTGTAGTGGATGCCGGCCACCGTGCACAGGCTTCCGCCGCCGTCCACGATGGCCGTCCATTCGTGCAGGCTCGCCAGCAGGCGGGGGTCGGTGGCCAGGGCTCGGGGTTCCTCGAGGGTGTCGTTGACCAGCCGCAGCCAGTCGTAGGCCAGGGCCGCCTGGTCGGCGGGGGTGCGGCCCGGGCGGTGGCGGAACGTCTGGTTGCGGATCAGTGTCCGCCAGCGGTCGTGGACGCGTGCGCGGTCCTCGCCGAACAGGAGCCGGGCGAGGTCCTGCGCGGGGGAGAGGGCGGGGGCGGGGGCGGCGCTCTTGATCCCCTCGAGGGTGAGTTCCTCGATCGCGCGCAGTTCGCGCAGGCGGTCGGCGTCCAGCCGGCCCCGCGTTCCCGGTTTCGGCGGCACCTCCGCCGTGGGGCCGGCTGTGCCGTCTTGCACGTTCGGCTGGGTTGTCAGAAGGGCCATGACCCTATCCCCCGTCGGTCGCAGATCCGGATGTGGACGTGCTGGACTCCCCAGAAGATACGGACCTACCGGTTTTGTTATCAAGTCAAATGACGGTAAAGCGCGAGCCGTTCCGGAGGATCTTCGAACGCCGTCCGGGGGATCCGTAACGGAATATCCGATTCTGTATCCGTGCGGGCGCGCCGCTATACCGCATGCAAGGTTTTCTTCAGGTCCGGGTCGTCCGCCGGACCGTCCCGGGAATGCCGGTAAACGGGGCATTCCGGGGCGGGTGAGGGGTGTGGTTGATCGGGCGGACGGGGGGTGGCACGATACGAACCTGTCGGTTTATTTTTACTGGAGGCCGACCGGAGCCGATGCGGAGGTGAAGGCCGTGGCGCTGCAGGAGCGGGCCATCAGGACGAGGCGGGCCATCCTTGTCGCCGCCGCCGGGGTCTTCGCCGAGGTGGGCTACGAGGCGGCGACGATCTCGGAGATCCTCCAGCGGGCCGGTGTCACCAAGGGCGCGCTGTACTTCCACTTCCCTTCCAAGGACCGGCTGGCGCAGGCGGTGCTGGCGGGCCAGCTGGAGTCGATCCCGCCTCCGCCGCCGCAGGAGCTGATGCTCCAGCAGGGCATCGACGAGGCCTTCCTGCTCGCGTATCTGCTGTCGGTGGGGGATCCGATGGTCCGGGGCAGCATCCGTTTGACGGTCGATCAGGGGGCTCCGTCCGACGGTCTTGACCGGCAGGTGCCGATGAGCGGGTGGATCGAGCACAACATCGACATCCTGGGCCGGGCGAAGGAGAACGGGGAGCTGCTCCCGCACGTCCGTGTCCCCGAGGCCGCGCGGATGTTCGTGGGGGCGTTCACCGGGGTGCAGGTGCTCTCCAAGATCATGTCCGATCATGCCGATCTGCCGGAGCGGGTCTCGGACCTGCAGCGGCACCTGATGGCGAGCATCGCCGTCCCGGCGGTCCTCATGCAGCTCGACACGGCCGCGGACCGGGGGGAGCGGGTGCACGGCGCGGCGCTGCGGCTGCGCGCGACGGGCGGGCAGGTCCCGGCCGCGGGCTGACACCGGCCGCCGGTGCGGACCGGACCGGGCCGGCCGGGGGCTGACGCCGGCCGCCGGTGCGGACCGGGCCGGGCCGGCCGGAGGTGCGGGCCGGCCGGAGGTGCGGGCCGGCCGGAGGTGCGGGCCGGCCGGGGGCGGGCCGGCCGGGTGCCGGTGGGGACACAACTGAACAGTCGTCGGGGGCGTGGTCGTGGGCGCCCCCGGAGGGGGAGGGCGGGGGACCCCTCCCCTGGGCACGTGCCGTTGGTGCAACACCGACCCAGGGAGAGACGACGTGAGCACGACTGCTGTATGCCCGTACGTCCTGGACGTGAGCGGGCGGG
The DNA here is from genome assembly GCF_036063235.1 of Streptomyces sp. NBC_00386. NCBI lineage: Bacteria > Bacillati > Actinomycetota > Actinomycetes > Kitasatosporales > Streptomycetaceae > Streptomyces > Streptomyces sp. NBC_00386. Next base: position 280,944 of record NZ_CP107950.1, on the reverse strand, counting down.
ATCTGCCGGGAGAGGCCGCGGTGCTGCGGGCCAAGGGGCCCGCCGTCCGGGTCCAGCTGCCCGGGGGGGTGATCGCCTGGGCGGTGGTGGGGCAGCGGCATGTGGAGCGGCTGCTGACCGACGCGCGGGTCTCCAAGGACGCCCGCCGGCACTGGCCCGCCTTCATCGAGGGCCGCATCACCGAGGACTGGCCGCTGTATCCGTGGGTGGCCAACGAGAACATGCTCTTCGCCTACGGGCAGAGCCACACGCGGCTGCGCCGGCTGGTGGCGGGAGCCTTCACCGCGCGGCGCACCGAGGCCCTGCGCCCCCGTGTCGCCGTGATCACCGCCGAGCTCGTGGCCGCCCTGGCCGCTTTGCCGGCCGGTGGTGAGGTCGATCTGCGGACCGCCTTCGCGGAGGTCCTGCCCATGCGGGTGATCTGCGAGCTGTTCGGGGTCCCGCAGGGCGGGCCGACCGCCGCCCTGTGTGCGGCGCTGCACAAGGTCTTCAGCACCACCCTGTCCGGCCGGGAGATGGAGGCGGCCCGCCTGCAGTCCTTCGGGCTGCTGTCGCAGCTGGTGCAGGACAAGCGGGAGCGGCCCGGGGACGATCTGACCAGTTCGCTCATCGAGGCCCGGGACCAGGACGACCGGCTGAGCGAGGCGGAGCTGCTCGGCACGCTCTTCTTGATGATCGCCGGAGGGCAGGACACGACCGCCGCGCTGATCACCAACGCCGTGGGCGCGCTGCTGAGCCACCCCGACCAGCTCGGGCACGTGCGGGCGGGCAGGGCCGGCTGGCAGGACGTGTCGGCCGAGACGATGCGCGTGCACACCCCCGGCGCCTACTCGCCGATGCGGTTCGCCGTGGAGGACATCGACCTGGACGGGGTCCTCATCCGCAAGGGCGACGCGATCCTGGTCAACTTCGCCGCCGGCGGCCGCGATCCCGAGCGCCACGGCCCGGACGCCGACCGCTTCGACGTGCTGCGCACCGACCGCGACCTGCTCGGCTTCGGGCACGGCACCCACCGCTGCATGGGCGTCCCGCTCGCGGAGGCGGAGGCCGCCGGCGCCTTCGCCGCGCTTTTTGGGCGCTTTCCCCGGATGCGGCTGGCCTGCCGTCCGCAGGAGCTGGAGCCCATGCCCAGCTTCCTGATGAACTCCTACCGCGCCCTGCCGGTGATCCTGGAGCCGCAGGACTGACACGCGCGCGCGAGCGGCGGGACCGCGTCCGCCCCCGGCCGGGGGCGGACGCGATCCCGCCGTTTTCCGTCTCCCGGCCCCCGCCGCCGCAGGGCCGGGGGTTCGTCTCGTCCTGACCGGGGCAACGTCCTCTACAATAAACGTACCAAGCGCGCGGTTTGATATTGTTCTGCGGGTTGAGGTTCCGGATGTGGGGGGCGGGCGGAGCGGAAGCGGATTTCGCGCGTGCCCCGGAGGAGGGTGGAATGGTCAAGCAGGTGAGGGCGGCGCGGACGCGCCAGTCCCTGATCCACGCCGCGGCCGAGGTGTTCGCCGCCGACGGCTACGCCCTCGCTTCCCTGCCCGTGATCAGCAGACGGGCGGGGGTCAGTGCGGGCGCCCTGCACTTCCACTTCGCCAGCAAGGACGCCCTGGCCGCCGAGGTGGAGTCCGCGGCCGCGGACTCGGTGGAGAAACTGGCCGAACGCTGCCGCGAGGGGGCCGGCGCCTCGCTGCAGCTGCTCATGCGCACGATGTCCGGCCTGCTGCTGGCCGTCGCCGACGACCCGGTGGTCAGGGCCGGCTTCAAGCTCAGCGGCGACCCCTCCCGCAAGAGCGGCGCCACCCTGCTGGTCCTGTGGCACCGGTGCGTGCGTGAACTGGTGCTGCAGGCGCAGAGCGCGGGCGAACTCGCCGACGGGGTCTCGCCGGACGGCGCGGCGACCGCGATCGTGGCGGCCACCGTGGGCCTGGAGGTGGCCGGCGAGGTGGGCGAGGGCTGGCTGCCGGCCGAGCCCGTGGAGCAGTTCTGGTCCTTGATCCTGCCGGGGCTGGCGGCCTGCCCCGAGCGGGCTCTGGACTGGGTGTCGCAGGAGGTCTAGGTCCTGGCGTCCGGGCCGTGCGGCGCCGCGGGGCAGGGCGTACGTACCCGGCTCCGCGGGCAGGGGGGCCAGATGCCCGGCGGCGCCGTGGCCGGTCCGCGGCGTCCCCCCGGCCGGGAGGTGCCCCCGCCGCGTCGCCTTGTCTCCTGCGTGCCGTGTCGCCGTGTCGCCGTGTCGCCGTGTCGCCTTGTCTCCTGCGCCGCGCGCCCGCACGCACCCTGCCCCGCCTGCACGCACCCTGCCCCGCCCGCCCGTCCGCACCCTGCCCCGCCCGGTCCGGCCGGCGCCACCCGATCCCGGGCGCCACCCGATCCCGGGCGCCACCCGGTCCCGGCGCCGGGCCCCGGCCGCCAGGTGCGCGCCGCCGGGAGTGTGCCGCGGCCCGGGCCCGGGCCGCTCCCGCGGCGCGCCGGAGAACGGGCGGGGTTTCCGGTTCCCATTGACATACCGCGCGCGCTGTTTTTTACTCGGGGTGCAGGGAAACCCTGCCGACTGCGTCAGAAACGGGGAGACGGCGTGGACATCGACGTACTGGGCGCACTCGCCGTACGGCACAACAGCGTGTCCATCACGCCCACGGCACCCAAGCCCCGCCAGGTGCTCGCCCTGCTGGCGCTGCGGGCCGGGCAGGTCGTCCCGGTGGGGGTCCTGGCCGAGGAGCTGTGGGGAGCCGGGCCCCCGCGCAGCGCCCGCGCCACCCTGCAGACCTACATCCTGCAGCTGCGCGAGCTCATCCGCGCCGCCCTGGAGGGCGGCGGGCACGGCGGGGGCGGCGGGGGTGGCGGGCGCGGCCGGGCCAAGGACGTGCTGCTGACCGTCCCCGGCGGCTACCTGCTCAAGAGCGGCGACGGCGTCAGCGACGTACGGGAGTTCGAGCGGCTGGCCGGCTGCGGGTACCGGGCCATGGACGCCGAGGACTATCCCCAGGCCGCCCGGCTGCTGCGCCAGGCCCTGGAGCTGTGGACCGGCCCCGCCCTGGCCGACGTCCGCACCGGCCCCCAGCTGCGCACCGAGGCCAGACGGCTGGAGGAGAGCCGGCTGTGCGCCCTGGACCAGCGCGTCGAGGCGGACCTGCGCCTGGGGCGCCACCGCGAACTGCTCGCCGAACTCACCGTGCTGATCAACCAGTACCCCATGCACGAGAGCCTGCACGCCCAGTACATGCTCGCGCTGCACCGCTCCGGGCGCCGCGGCGAGGCGCTCGACGCCTACCAGCGGCTGCGCGCCACCCTGGTGCGCGCCATGGGCCTGGAGCCCTCGCCCGCCCTGGCCAAGCTGCAGCGCTCCATCCTGATGTCCGGCCCCGGCACCCTCGCACCCCGCCCGGCGGCCGGCCCCGCCGTGGCCCGCGTGGGCTGACCCGCACCGTGTCCCGGGCCCTGCTGTCCACCAGGAATCGAGCACCGCTCAGCCCCGGCCGTGCAGCGTTGATCACACCTGGAGGAGGGGACCGCGCATGCCGTCGCAGCGAAAGCACCCCGCCCGGCACACCGCGCCGGCCGCGGCCCCCGCGGGCGTCGTCTACGGCCTGCTCGCCGACGCCCCCCGCTGGCCCGTCCTGCTGCCCTCCTACGTCCACGTCGAACGCGTCGACTTCGACGGCGCCCAGGACAGCCTGCGGCTGTGGCACCTGCGCCACGGCCAGGTCCGCTGCGTACTGGCCCGCCGCGTGCTGCACCCGCGCGAGCGCCGCATCGACTTCGAACTGACCGACCCCCTGCTGCCCGGCGCGCCGACGCACGGCAGCTGGAACGTGTCACCCCAGGGCGGCGGCCGCTGCCTGGTGACCCTGTGCCAGGACGCTGCGGCCGCATCCGGACAGGGGCCCGACATGCTCGAGGCACAGGTGCGGGCGCAGCTGGCGGCCGTCGTCGAGGCGGCCGAACGCTGGGACCGTCTCGACGAACTGCTGCTCTCCTTCGAGGACAGCCTCCACGTCACCGGCTCCCCGGAGATCGTCTACGACTTCCTCTACCGCATCGCGGACTGGGCCGACCTGGTTCCCCACGTCGAGCGCGCCGAGGTCACCGAGGACGTCCCCGGGGTGCAAAGGGCCGTCCTGCACACCAGCGATCCCGGCACCGGGGACACCGGCGTGGTGGAGTCCGTCCGGCTGTGTTTCCCGGCCGCCGGGCGGATCGTCCACAAGCAGACCGTGACCCCCGATCCTGTCGCCGCCCACTACGGCGAGTGGTCCCTGGAGCCCGACGCCTCGGGTGTGCGGGTCGCCTGCACGCACCAGGTGATGCTCCGCGAGGCCACGCCCGCCCCGGGCGCCGGCGCCCGCCCGGCCGACGCCCGCCGGCACGTGCGCGAGTGGCTGGGACGCACGAGCACCGAAGCCCTGACCCTGGCGCGGTGGCACGCCGAGAGCGCCCTGCGCCGGCTGCGATGAGCCCGCCCGGCGACGGCGCCGCGGCGATGGTCACCACGACGACGAGGAGATCGGCGATGGCCCCGATCCGGCCGCACCGGCATGCCGGACACCCCCCGGCCCCGCCCCAAACGCCCCCCGGCCCCGCCCCGGCGCCCCCCGGCGCGGCACGGCACGCGGCGCGCCTGGAGGCACTGCTCGGCGACCCCCGCGACCCCGCCAACCCCTACGGCCGCTCCGCCGTGCGGGCCGCGGCGCCCGGCGCCCTGCCCGCCCCGCCACCGGGCCTGCCCGGCCCCGACGACGTGCCGGGCGCCGACCAGCTCGCCCGCGCCCTGCGCCCGCTCCTGCGCCGCGACCTGGCCCTCGCCCACGCCTGGAGCATCCGCCCGCTGCTCGACACCCCGGTGCCGCACCCGGCGGCCGCGCTGCTGGGCCCGGCCGCGCTGCTCGCGGCGGCGGGCAACGTCCTGGGCGGCGCGACCCGCATCGTGGACGGCCTGAGCCGCCACGAAGCCGCCGCCCGGCAGTGGCGTCCGGTCCTGGCCACCGTCTTCGCCGACCTGCTGGCCTGCGAGAGCCTGACCGACGCGGCCCTGCGCGCCTGCCCGGCCCCGGGCCGGGACGCCCCCGCGGCCCCGCGGCACGGCGAGGAGGAGCAAGAACTGCTCGCCGCCGTCACGGCGTATCTCGTGCCGCAGCTCGCCCTCGAACTGCTCGGCGATCTCGAACTGGTGCTGAACGAGTGCGGTTTCGACGGCCGCACCCCCGAACGGCGCACCCTGGCCCGGCTGGTGCGGGACCGGGCGTTCGCCGGGGCCCACCGGGCGGACACCGGTGCTGCCCAGGCCCGCATCGTGCACGGGCTGTTCGCGGCCGGCAGCCCCGGACAGGACGACGGCACACGGCTTGAGGCCCTGCTCCGCGCCCCCCGCACCACCGAGCCACCCGGCACCGGCGCCCCCCGCACCACCACGCCACCGCCCGGTGCCGACGACACCGGCACCGCCGCGCCACCCGACACCGGCACCGCCGCGCCACCCGACACCGGCACCGCCGCGCCACCCGACACCGGCACCGCCGCGCCACCCGACACCGGCACCGCCGCGCCACCCGACACCGGCACCGCCGCGCCACCCGGCACCGGCGCCCCGCGGGCCGCCGCGCCGCCGTCCGGTGCCGACGACGCCGGCGCCGCCGCCGCCGCGCTCGCCCGCCTGGGCCGCCGTCTGGCCGCCGAGCAGCGGGCGCTGCGCACCGCCTGCGCGGTGGCCGCCGTGCACGACAGCGCCGACCCGGCGGCGCGCGCCCTGGCGGACCGCCGGGCCCTGCTGGTGCTGGCCGCCGCGACGACAGCCGCGCGGGAGACGGCCGCCGCGGCCGATCTCCCCTTCCTCGGCGACGCCGGCTGGGCGCTGTCGGCGCTCGGGCGGATCACCGTACGGCTCGGGCTGCCGCTGCCCGCCGGCATGCCCGACACACACCCAGGCGTGTGGGAGGAACTGGCCCGGCGCGCCGCCGACGGCGTGGACTGCGACCTGCACGCGACGAGGCCGGCGTGGTGAGCGCCGGCGGCGCGCCGCACCGGCGCACACCGGCGCCGCCGTTCCCCGCGCCGTTCCCTGCGCCGTGCTACGTGCCCGGCCCCGACGGGCCCTGGGAGCAGGTCCAGGAGCGATTCGAGGACACGGGCCGGGCGGTGGTGCACGCCACCTGGGGGCAGTGGCTGACACCGGCCCTGCTCGACCCCGCACTGCGCACCCTGCTCGGCCGCGACTGGCCCCGCTTTCGCCGGCATCCGGCCCCGGCCGGACGGCTGATCCTCGCCGTCTCCCGCACCGTGCTCAAGCACACGGCCGCCGCGGCCCTCCAGGTCCCCGCCGAACGGCTCGACCTCGCCTGTCTGCCGGGCGGACGCCCCGTGCTGCGCGGCCTGGGCACGGATCTCCAGGTCAGCCTCGCGCACACCGACGAGCTCATCGTGGTCGGCGTCAGCCGCGCCGGAGCGGTCGGCGTGGACGCCGAACCCGCCACACGCCGGATCTCCTTCGACGCCCTGCGCGACCACGTGTGCACCGCCGAGGAGGCCCGGCTGCTCACGGCCCTGCCCGAGGAGGAACGCACCCAGGCCTTCCTGCGCCTGTGGACCCTCAAGGAGGCGTACGCCAAGGCGCTCGGGCACGGCATGCGGCGCCGGTTCTCGGCCATCGGTTTCGAGTGGAATACGACCGGAACCGCCCGGCTCGCCGGGGACACGGCCGGGGAATGGGCCTTTGCCACCCATCTCGTCGAGGAACGCTACCTGGTGAGCGAGGCGCACCGCCCGGGCGAGGCGCACCCCCGCCGGGCCGCGCGGGCGCGGCCGCAGGGGCCGCGCACCCCGCCCGCCACAAACACGCCGAACGGGCCGCCCGGGGCACAGCCGCCGGACGGCGGGCGGGTCCTCGACTTCCCCGCTCACCGCGGCCTTGGACCGCGGTGAGCGGACACACCCGATGGGGGCCGCGGCCGGCCGGCCGGCCGTGCAGAAACGATTCGAAAAGGAGGTCGGGGTGATCGGCAGGGCTGCTGCGGCACAGCTGTCCGGTGTCCCGGGGACCGGATGAGCAGTCATCACCGCCGCCCCGGCGCCGTTCTCGCCGTCGTGCACGAACCGCCGGGCGCCCACGACGGGGCACCGCTCGTCCTCGAACTGTGCGGACCCGACCGCACGGACGCCGAGGCCATCGCCGCCCGCGTCGCGAGGTCTCATCGGGCCTACGACGTCGAACTGGACGCACCGCAGGACGGCACGGCAAAGGCCGGGCGCCCGGACCGCCACCTCCTGCGGCTCACCCCCCGCTCCCCGGCCGCGGCCGGCGCGCCGCTCACCGACGACCTGCTGGCCGACCTGCTGGCACCGCCGGCCGCGGGCACGGTCGCCGTGAGCGGGTATCGGCGGGCGCTGCTGGAGGCGGCGCTCGCCGCCCCGGGCGGCCCCGGCCACTTCGTGGAGCAGGTCTACTGGGACTGGACCGGGCCGCTGGAGCGCACCCGGTTCATCACCGCCTGGCAGTCCCTCACCGAGCGGGAGGCGGTGCTGCGCGCGTCCTTCGACTGGGCCGGCGCCCCGCGCCTGGTGCTGCACGACAGCGCGGGGATCGAGGTCGTCGAGGCCGTCCGCGATGCGCACACCGGCGCCGGCTGGGACGAACTGCTGCGCCGCGACCGCGACCGCGGCTTCGAGCCGTACCGGCCGGGCCTGCTGCGGGTGTCCCTGCTCGATTTGCCGCCGGACGCGGGCGGCGCCGGACAGGTGCCCACCCGCCTGCTGGTGACCTACCACCGGGCGCTGCTCGACGAGCGCGGGGCGCGTCTGCTGGTGCGGCAGTTCTACCGTTCCTACCTCGCCGGCGGCACGCTGCCCGGCGCGGACCGCCGGCCCGACATCCGCGACCACGCCCGCTGGCTGAGGCGCCAGGATCCGGCCGCGGCACGGGAGTTGTGGGCGGCTGCCGCACCGCCCGCCGGCGCCGCCGTCAGCCCCGCCCGTCCCGGCGGGCCGCCTTGCCGGGGCGGGGGGACGGGCAGGATCCAGCGCCGGCTCGGGCCGCCGCAGAGCGCACGGCTGCGTTCCTGGGCCGTCGGCCGGGGCGCGGGGGAGAGCAGCGCCCTGCACGTGGTGTGGGCCCTGCTGCTGTACCGGGCGGCCGGGACCCGGGGGCCGCTGCCGGTGGCCTTCGGCGTGCACGTCCCGGGACGGGACCTGCCGCTGCGGGCCGCCTCAGGCATCCCCGGACTGCTGGGCGACCCGCTGCCGATGACGGTCACCGTGGACCCGGCGGCCCCGCTGGCGGACCTGCTGCTGCAGGTGCGGGACGCGGCGCTCGACCTGACCGCCTACGCATGGGTCTGCACCGACCAGGTCCGCGAGTGGAGCGGGCGCGCCCCGGGATCCCGCCTCACCGAGACGACCGTCCGCTTCGACAGCCACCCCGAACTGCCGGCGAACCTGCGGTCCGAACTCGCGGCGCAGGGCATCAAGGTGGGCGCGCCGCGGAGCGCCGGGGGCGCCACGACCCTGCCCATCACGCTCGTCGCGCACCACGACGCCGAGGACGCCCTGGTGCTGGGCGCCCTGTACGACCGGGCCAGGTTCACCGACACCGAGGCCTCCGGTGTCCTCGCGCAGTGCCTGCAGCTGCTGCGCAGCCTGCCCGACCACCCCGATGCGCGGTTCACCGTCGGTGACGCCCTGCGTCTGCTGGGCACCTGCGCGGTGCCCGTCATGACCGTGCCGGGAGCCGGCGCCGCCGGGCCGGCGCCGGCGGTGCTGCGGGCCGGGGAACCCGGGGCGGACCTCGTGTGCCTGGTCACCGTCCCCGGCGTCACACCCGGTGTCTACGACCTGCTCCTGCGCCGGTACGAGGGGCCCGAACGCATCGTCTCGCTCACCGTCACCGGCGGGCAGGTGCCGTCCGCCGTCCTGGGGGAACTGATCGGTGACGCAGGGCGGCTGACGGTGTGCGGCGCCGGCCCGGCCGGCCGGGCCGCCCACGAGATCGCCCGCCGTGCGGCGCGCTGGACGCGGCAGGCGCCGGCCGTGGTCATGACCGGGGTCGGCGGCGCCGCCGAGAGCGCGCAGGCGCTGTCCCGGGCCCTGCTGGCGGTGCGGGCGCGCAGCGCCTGACCGGCGGCGGCCGCGGCGTCCAGCGGGCCGAGAGCGTTTCTTGAGCACCGTGGCCCAGGGTGGCGCCAGAGGAGGAGGCCCCATGGGCGACCGGGACCGTGGACAGCCGGCTCTGCGCGTCGAGCGCGGCACCGCGACCGAGGAGGAACTGGCCGCGCTGGCCGTCGTCCTGCTGGCCCTGCGCGGCCGGCGGACACCGGTGCGGCCGGCCGGCGGCTCGTGCTGGTGGCTGCGCGGCGAGGACCGCCGCGGGGTGCGCGGCCGGCGGTGAGGTGACCGCCGCAGAGACGAAACGAGAAGACTGGCCGGTCTGTTTGAGGGGAGCGCAGGCCCGGGATCGGGTCCGATCTCTCGGCCCGCACCACGGCCCCGGACGGCGTGTGCCGGTCTGCGGGTGGGTGTACGGGGCGGTAACACGGCCGTCTTTCCAGGGGAGTTGCCCGGTGAACGGCCGTCTTCGAGGGTTGCTGCACTGATGCTGGAAGGTTGTTAAAAACAGGACGATCGGTCTCGTATTGACATACCGTCTGTGCTGTTTTTTAATGTTGGAGTGTCAGCAGCGCACGTGGACAGGGGAGACGGCGTGGACATCGACGTATTAGGTGCTCTGGACGTGAGGGAGAACGGGGTGTCCGTCGCCCCGACGGCGCCCAAGCCCCGCCAGGTGCTGGCGCTGCTGGCGGTGCACGCGGACCGGGTGGTGCCGGTCGCCTCGCTCATCGAGGAACTGTGGTCGGGCCGGCCGCCGCGCAGCGCACGCACCACCCTGCAGACCTACGTGCTGCAGCTGCGCGAACTGATCGGGGCGGCGCTGGAGCACGGCGCCGCACAGGAACCCGCCGCCGGGCCGCAACGCCGCACCGCCAAGGACGTCCTGGTCACCCTGCCGGGCGGCTACCTGCTGGCCGCCGCGGGCGGCACCAGCGACGTCCGCGAGTTCGACCGCCTGGCCGGACTGGGCTACCGGGCCATGGACGCCGGCGACTTCGCGGGCGCCTCCCGCACCCTTGCCGCCGCCCTGGACCTGTGGTCGGGATCCGCCTTCGCGGACGTGCAGACCGGGGCCCAGCTCGCCATGGAGGCCAGGCGCCTGGACGAGAGCCGGCTGTGCGCGATGGACCAGCGCATCGAGGCGGACCTGCGGCTGGGCCGGCACCGCGAAGTCCTCGCCGAGCTCACGGTTTTGACCAGCCGTTACCGCAGCCACGAGAACCTGCACGCCCAGTTCATGATCGCGCTGCACCGCTCGGGGCGGCGCGGCGAGGCGCTCAACGCCTACACCCACCTGCGCACCACCCTCGGCCGCGACCTGGGCCTGGAACCCTCCCCGCGGCTGCGCCGGCTCCAGCACACGATCCTGATGGACGCGCCCGAGAGCGGCCCGGTCCCGGCCCGGGCCGTGCACCACCCGGACGCCGGGGCCCAGATCGCCGGCCGGTAGCCGGCCGCCCCGGCGGCGCCGCGGACCTTCCTGCCCCGCTGCGCCACAGCCTCGTCCTCCCCCGCACGCGGGAGGCACCCCCACCCCCGCCCGAAGGCCGGGGCATCCACGAAGGGACGACCCTGTGACCAGCGAGCCGACGGCAGCGTCCGATGGCCACGCAGACATCCTCGCCGAGCTCACCGCCGTGCTGGCCCATGTCGTGCACGCCGACCCCGACCGGGTCGACCCCGGACAGCCCTTTTCCGTCCTCGGCCTGGACTCCCTGCTCACCGTCGAGTTCGTCTCGGCCATCGAGGGGCACTTCGGCGTCCGGATCGCCGGCGCGGACCTCTACGAGTACGCCACCCCCGCCCTCCTGGCCCGCCACCTGGCGGCCCTGCGCCGCGGCACCGGTGAGGCCCCCGCGGCCCAGGACTCCGGCGCCGCGGCCGCGGTGCTGCAGGTACTGCGCCACCAGCTGGCACAGATCCTGCACTGCGACCCCTGGGAGATCGAAGGCGGCGCCGCCTTCGCCGAGCTGGGCATCGACTCCATCCTGGCGGCGGACTTCGCCGCCGGCGTCAACCGCGCCTACGGCCTGAGCGAACGCCCCGTCACCGTCCACGAGCATCCCAGCCTCGCCGCGATGGCCGCCTACATCGCCTCCCGCACCCGGGGCACACCGGCCCCCGACACTCCCGACACCCCCGACACCCCCGACACCCCCGGCGGCGCACCGGCCGCGCCCGGGCAGCCGCCGGCCCCTGTGGCGCGGACGCGGCCCGCGCTGTCCCGGCAGGAGGTGCTCGCGCTCCTGGACGCGGTGCGCGGCGAGCGGATCGGCGTCGACGAGGCCGCCGCACTCCTGGCCGACCGTCCGGCCTGAACGGGGGCCACCACCCGCGCAGCACCGACAGCCCGCGCCTGCTTCGGCCCCGGCGGCCCCCGCGCCGCCGCCTCGCTGCGTCCGCAGCAGGCGGCGAACCGAGACGGACTGAAACGACACGATGACCATCACCGCACCGGAGCCCCCCGCCACCGGGCCCGCCCCGCACCACGAGACGGTGCCCCCGGTGAAGCTGTGGCTGTGCCCCAACGACGCCCTCCCGCCCGCCATCGCCGCCGTCCTGGCCCCGCACTGGCTCGACGAGCGCGAGAACGAGACCGCGGCCCGGTTCCTCTTCGAACGCGACCGCCGGCAGTACCTCGTCGCCCACACCCTGGTCCGCCGGGCTCTGGCGCTGGAGGTCGGCCTCGGCGAGGCCGAGCTGGTCATCTGGCGCTCCTCCCGCGGGCGGCCCTTCCTGCAGCCGCTGCCCGGCGGCCTGCCCAGAGGCGGCGGCCATCTCGACTTCAACCTCTCCCACGCGGGCGGCTACAGCCTGCTCGGCATCGTCCGCACCCAGCGCGTCGGCGTCGACGTCGAGTGCCTGGACCGGGAGGCGGGCGCCCTGGACACCATCCTGACCACCTTCACCCCCCAGGAGCAGCACTGGGCGTCCCAGGTATCCCCGGGACGCCGGCGCGACCGCCGGGTGCTCAGACTGTGGACGCTGAAGGAGGCCTACTCCAAGGCCCGCGGACTGGGACTCGGGCTGCCCTTCGACGAGTTCGCCTTCACCCTGGACGACGACCGGGGAGTCCTCGCCTTCCAGCCGCCCGCCGACGACCCGAGCGGACGGTGGCGGTTTGTGGAACTGGAACCGGTGCCCGGCGTGCTGGCCGCGGTGGCCCTGCCCGCGGACGAAAGCCCCGCCCCGCACCTGGAACTGCACCAGGGATTCCCCTGGGACCGGGCCGCCCCGCACACCATCACCCTGCCGCAGCCCGTGGGCGCACCGCACGACCAGGTCCGCGGGGGGACCGCCGCGCCGCCCTGACCCGGCGCGCCGCCGCCCCGCAAGCCGGACGGGGAACCCGCAGTCCATCGGATCCGATGAACCCGCAGTCCACCGGATCCATCGGATCCCTCCGTGGAGATCCCCCTCCTCCAGGAGGGGGCGAAAGCCCGGTTCCGGAGCCGGTCCCGGCATGCGTACGGGTGGTCTCGGGCACCGCGCGCATGCGGCGCACCACCTGACGTGGAGCACCGCTGGAGGACCGCTACAGGAAAACGCTCGGGGGGCACGGACACGGCTAGCGTGCCTAGCGGCGGAGATTTCCGGCCACACAAGGAACTGGACAGGGAACTCGACGAGGTGGGGAGGCCACCATGGAGATTCAGGTTCTGGGTCCGTTGAGTGCCGAGGTCAACGGGGGATCCATCGTTCCGACGGCGGGCAAGCCGCGACAGATCCTGTCGCTGCTGGCGCTCTATCCGGGACGGGTCATGCCTGTTCCCACGCTCATGGAGGAACTCTGGGGAACCGAGCCTCCGGCGAGCGCACTGACGACCCTTCAGACATACATACTCCAACTGCGCAGGCGGCTCGGCACGGCCATGGGCCCGGGCGCACCGTCCGGCGCGAAGGACGTTTTGGCCACACGGCACGGCGGATACCTGCTCCAGATCGACAAGAGCTGTGTCGACGTGCACGCCTACGAGGAACTGATCCGGCAGGGACAGTCGGCGTTCGTGGAAGGCGACGACGAGGTGTCCGCAGCGCGGTTCTGCGCGGCACTGGACCTGTGGACCGGCGCACCCCTGGTCGACGTGAAACTCGGTCCCGTCCTGGAGATCGAGGTGATGCGGCTGCAGGAGAGCCGGCTGGTCACCGTCGAGCGGCGCATCGACGCCGATCTGCGGCTCGGCCGCCACGCGCAGCTGATCGCCGAGCTGACCGAGCTGACCGCCCGCCACCCGCACCACGAGGGACTGCACTCCCAGGTGATGGTGGCGATGTACCGCTCGGGCCGGCAGGCCACCGCGCTGGAGGTCTACCGCAGGCTGCGCATCCGGCTCATCGACGAGCTGGGTGTGGAACCCTCCCCGCAGCTGCAGCGCATGCACCAGGCCATGCTGGCCGTGGACCCGCAGCTGGACATGCTGGCGGGACCGCGCCACGGCTCGACGTTCGACCTGTTCGCGGCGTGAGCAACGACGCCGCCCGGCCCCGGCCGGGCGGCCGTTGCGCCCCGGCCCACCGCACGGCCACCGGCCCGTCGCCGGACGGCCGGACCGGCATCCGGTCCGGCCGTCCGGCATTTCTGGTACGGGTACTCAGAGGGCTCGGACGGCCGCCTGCAGCCGGGTCGGCGTTGCCCGCAGGGCCCCCGGTGCGGCGAAGGTGCCCAGGCAGAGAGCATCGTCCACTCGTCCTGCATCCCCGCTCCAGCACGGACGGCCACGATCTACGGGCCGGCCCTGTGGCCGTACCCATGACGGATCGCGAGGAAGGGTCTCTCGTCGTGACGCTGACGCTGACCGAGCCCCTCAGCGGGGCACTGCATGAACTCCTCGCCGCGCGCAGCTTGCGCGAGCGCAACAGGGAACTCGTCCTCGCGCTGGTCGCGGCGGGCAACCGGGGCGAGGTCAACTGTCTCACCCGCCACTGGGCGGGCGCCGCCGCAACGGGCGGACGCACACTGCCCGACGGGCTGGGGCTCACGCTCGAGAGCGTCGTCGCCGACAACGGCGTCGTCGCCCTGCGCGCCACCGCCCGTGCCGAAGGGGCGGTCTGGTCGCTGGCCGCGGAGCTCCGCTTCGATGCCGCGGGCCGGATCCAGCAGTGCCACGACCTGCTCGTGCCGAACACGCCGGCGAGCTGACGCAGTCCCGGACAGGGACCGGCCTGCCTGCCGTGCGGGCGGCTTCGGGCCGTCACCGGCCGCTGCCCGGGCACCGCAAGCGGCAGGCCGGGGCTGGGCCGGGGGCTTGCGGGGCGGGTTGACCGCGGCACCGTCGGCGAAACGGCCGACACCGGTGAACAGCAGGGCATCCGGCCCGCCGAGGACATCCGGGCGCGCCGCCGGCCGGCTCCCGCCTGCCCGAACGGTCCTTGCTCCCGGCGTGCTGCCCGAACCGAGGACCGTTCGGGGGCCGCTGGAGAAAACGGACGGCCCGCACGCGCCGGAGCTAGCGTGAACAGACCGGGGCTCCGGCCTTGCCGGCGCGTGCCCGCCCGCCAGGGCCCGCACGCCGCCCCCCCGAGCCCAGGGGGCAGTTGCTCGTTCCGTACGGGGGTGTCCGGAAAGGGGAAGGCGATGAACGGTGACCGGCCCGCCGGTGTGTGCGCGGTGATCGACCCCGAACAAGGTGAGCACAACACCATGGAACTGCACGGGACACTGGACACCGCCTTTTTCCACCGCGCCCTGCACCGCGTCGCGGAGATCCGCCCCGGTGCCCGGCACGGGGGATTCCGGCTGCTGCGGCACCAGCCCGACCTGCACACCGTCGAACTGTCCGGCACCGAGGCGGCCCCCGCGCCCGCCGCCGTGGGCCTGCTCGCCGACCTGCTCACCGCCGCCCCCGAGCCCTGCCCCGACGGCGGACCGGCCGCCGGATCGGCGGGCCCGCCCTGCCGGACGCTGCCGCGCACCGAACCGCTCACCCCCCTGCAGCAGCAGCGGCTCGCCGACGCCCTGGCCCGGCCCGGCCACCAGGCCGAGCAGATCCTCTGGCGCTGGCACGGCCCCCTGGACACCGCACGCTTCGAAGCGGCCTGGCACGCCGTCGGCGAGCGGGAGAGCGTGCTGCGCACCGCCTTCGTATGGGACCCCCGGCCCCGCGCCGTCGTCTTCGACCGCGCCATCACCGACATCGTCCGCCACCTGGGCACCACGGTGATCCGGCGCACGGCACTGGCGGCCCGCGAACGCGCCCGCGCCTTCGACCTGCGACGCCCACCAGCGGTACGCCTGGCCCTGCTGGACAGCGGCCCCCACGACGCGGCGGCACCCTTCACCGACGTCCTGGTCACCTACCACCGTGCCCTGCTGGACAGCTGGAGCGTGCGGCTGCTGATGCGCGAGTGCTGCCGCGCCTACCTCGCCGGCGGGACCCTGCCCGGCGGCCCGCGCCGTCCCGACCTCGGCGACTGCGCCCGCCTGCTCGGCGCCCAGGACCCCGGCCCCGCCCACGATTTTTGGCGCGGCCCCGCCCACCGGCCCCCCACACCTGCGCCCGGCCCCGCCCGGCCCACGGACAACGGCACCGGCACCGGCACTGGCACCGGCACCGGCGTGCTGCGCGCCGCCCTGTCCCCGGCCCGCAGCACCCGCCTGGCCCACTGGGCGGCACGCTGGGGCGTCGCGGAGAGCAGCGTCCTCCAGGCCGTGTGGACCCTGCTCCTCTACCGCGCCCGCCAGAGCGCGCCCGCCCCCGCGACCATCGAATTCGGCCTGGACTTCCCCGGCCGCGGACTGCTCCTGGAAGGCATCGAGGGCGTCCCCGGCCCGTTCGAGAACGCGCTGCCCCTCACCGTCGCCCTCGACCCGGCACTGCGACTGCCCCGGCTGCTGCGCACCCTGCGCGACCAGGTGATGGACCTGTCCGCCTACGAATGGGCCACCGCCGGCAGAGCGGCCACCGGCACCGGTGCGCCGACGCGGGCCGGCGGTCTGCTCGCCTTCGACTGCGGCCCGCGCCCCGAAACCGCCTACGGCGACGAACTCGCCGCCCACGGCATCCGCCTGGAGGAACAGCAAGCAGCCGCAACGCCCGCCGGATACGCCCTGCGCCTGCGCGCCGGCCACGACACCCACCGCGCGCTCGTCCTGACCTGCGCCTACGACCGCGACCTCATCGACACCGGCACCGCCCGCACCCTGCTGGCACACACCGTGCGCCTGCTGCGTCTGCTGCCCGCCACGGCGAGCGCGGCCACCACCGTCGCCGACGTGCTGGCCTGGATGCCGAAGACGGCCACGCCCCCGGTACCGGACGGCCCCGCCGCCTGGGACACCGCCCCCCTGGTGCTGCTGCGCGGCGCGTCAACACCCACGGCGGCCACCGTGTGCCTGCTCGACGTCCCGGGCGCCCCGCACACCGGGCACCGCGAACTGGTACGGCACTACCGGGGACCCGAAGCCCTGACCGCGCTGCGGCTCACCGCCGGCCGGCAGGCCGCCCAGGCCGACGTCCTCACCCGCCTCGCCCGCTCGGCGGGCCGGCTGGTCCTCGGCGGGTACTCCGGCACCGGCGTTCTGGCCTGCGAACTGGCCAGGCAGGTCACCGCACCCGGAGTGCGCACACCGCTGGTCGTGGTCGGCGGCGCCGGCCACCACCCGGGCGGCCCCCGGAGCCTGGCACGCGCCCTGCAGCGGGCCGGCGCGTCAGCCGCCCGGCCCTGAGCCATCACGCACCCCTGCACCCGTCATGCCCGCACCACCACGGGGAAAGACCGCGAGGGAAAGACCACCACGGGGGGGAAGACCGCTACGGTGAAGACCGCTTCTAGGGCCAGTTGATGTCGTCGTCGGACGACGTGTCACGCATCGGCGCCGGCCGGCCGGCCGGGCCCATGCGGACGGCGCGGCGGGCAGGAACCGCGTGTTTCATCAGACCCTCCGTGGACGCGGACGAGGACAGCTCCCGTGAGCGAGGACGGACCGGTGCGCAGGTACCGGCCCCGGCGCTTGAGACATTGCCTGCAACCGCTCAAGAACCGCTCGAGGAACGCCAGACGAATCCCTGAGGTTCGCACGAACTCCGAGGCACGGCATCTGGCAAAACATTGCCCCGCCCTTGCCCGGCCCCCTAGGCTCGTTGCGGCCCCCGGTGCACCGGGGTGGCACGCCCCGCCCCGCCCCACCGGCCACCCCCCACCCGTCCGTCCCAGGGAATGGTCACATGCTGCGTCAGCCCGCGTTCGGCCGTCGTCTCCGCAAACTGCGACAGGCCCGCGGGCTGTCCCAGACCGCCCTGGCCGGTGACGGCATGTCCACCGGATACCTCTCCCGCCTGGAGTCCGGCGCACGCCAGCCCACCGAACGGGCCGTCGCCCACCTCGCCGAACGGCTCGGCCTGGACGCGGCCGACTTCGAGGAACCCGCCGGCGGCTCACTGGCCCACGCCCTGTCGCTGGTCTCCTCCACCGGCTCCGGCACGGCGATGGAAACGCTGCGCGAAGCCCTGGCGGCCGAGGGACACGAGGCACCGGTGCTGCGCTGGCAGGCCCTGTGGCAGCTCGCCGGGCAGCGGCGCCTCCAGGGCGACCACGCCGGAGAGCGGGAGTACCTGCAGGAACTGGTCCGCCTCGGCGACGCGGTCGGGCTGGTCGCCCTGCGGGTCCGCGGCCTGACCCGCCTCGCCCGCTGCCTGCGCGCGCTGGGCGAGATCACCGCCGCCCTCGACGCCGCGACCGCGGCCCACCACCTCGCCCGCGAGGACGACCTCGACGCGGAGGACCGCGCCGCGGTGCTGCTGGCACTGATCTCGGTGGAGGCCGAAGCGGGCCGGATGCCCGACGCGCGGGCCCACGCCGACGAACTGGTCGAACTCGTCGCGGGCCGCAGCGACGCACTGTGGGCGGAGTCCATGTGGACCGCCGCGGTGGTACGCCTGCGCCAGGGCGACCACACCGCCGCGCAGATCTACCTGGAAGAGGCCCTGGAGAAGTTCAGCAGCCAGGACGACCTCGTTCTGTGGCTGCGCCTGCGGTTCACGGCCAGCCGCCTGTACCTGCAAAAACAGCCGCCGAACGCCCAGGCCGCCGAGCGGTGCCTCACCGACGCCGAACCCGCACTCGCCTTCGTCGGCACCCCCGGCCTGCGCCAGGACCTGCTCGCGCTCAAGGCGGACGTCGCCTTCTTCCGCGCCCGCTACGACGAGGTCCACGCCCTGCTCGGCGAACTCGCCGAGATGGAGCTGAGGATGAGCTACCGCGACCGGGTACGCCTGGACATCCTGCGCAACCAGCTGCGCATCCGCTCCGGTGACCCAAGCGGCATCCAGGGACTGCGGGACCTGGCCGAACAGGCCCAGGCCGGCGCCAACATCGACCTGGCCGCGGACATCTGGCGCATCCTCGCCGAATCCCTGGCGGGCCCCGCCGAACAAAGCGGCCCGGCCCCCTCCGGGACCTGAGCACCCGCTCCGAAAGACTCCCTCACCGCTCGTACAGATCCTCCGCACGCGCCTCGTACCAGCCCTGGGGCACCGCGGCCGCCGCCGGCCACAGGGCCCGGTGGCCGGTGGCGTCGGCCAGCACCACGAAGGCGGCGGACGCGTCGTCGAACGGATCGTCGTGGGCCGCACCGTCCAGCACCCGCAGATTGCCGTACTCGTCCAGCCGGGCGGCCCGGCCGGTACGCCACATCCGGGCGGTGGTGCCCTCCGGGCCGCCGAACGGGTCGGGCAAGAACCGCTCACCGCCCGCCGCGCCCGCCCCCGTGTAGCCGCGGGCCACGCCCGCGCCCGCGATGTAGAGGGATCCGGTCCGGCCCGGGCCCACCGGACACAGCCGCGCGTCCAGGAGATAGGCGCGATGGCCGGGAGCGGGCCGGGCCGGGGCGCCCGGCGTGTGCTCGACCACCAGCCTGGCCTCGGCCCAGCCGCCGCTCACGGTCAGCTCCGCGCCCTCGGTCCGGGCGAGCGAGACCAGCGCGCTCAGCACGTCGTCGGCGCCGCCCAGCACCACCCGCGCCCCCTGCCGGCCAAGCCACCCCAGCACCTCGTGCGGCACATCGCAGGTCAGCGAACCGTCCGGGACGTGCACCCGCGCCCCGCCCACCAGAGCGCCCAGCAGCCCGATCGCCGCGTCCCCGTCCGGGTAGCCGCGCACCAGCCAGGCCGCGTCGGCCCGCGCCGCGACGGTGAGGGCCTCACCGCCCACCGCGACGGTGCCGCCTTCACCGGGCAGCAGCAGGAGCGGGTCCCCGCCGCGCCACGGCCGGGTCCGGTCGGCCTGCGTCACCGGCCAGTGCCCGGCCGGCGCCTGCCGGCCGGCCACGTCCTCACGCACCAGCCGGGCCGCGCCGGGCACGGCCGGCAGCAGCAGGTCCGCGGTCTCGTCGAGCAGCAGCACCACCGGATGCAGCGACTCGGCCAGGTCCAGCGACGGGTCGACCGGCACCAGCGCGGCCCCGGTCTTCACCACCGCCATCGCGGCCACCGCGAACCCCGCCGGTGAGGACAGCGCGGTCAGCACACAGCTGCCGGGACCGGCCCGGTGCTCGATCAGGGCGTGCGCCAACAGGTCGGAACGGGCGTCGAGTTCGGCATAGTCCAGGCCCTCCAGCGCGAGCGCCCCAGGAGCCCGCGCGACCTGCGCCGCGAACAGCGACGCCACGTCCTGGCGCACGAGCGGCACCTGCGCACCGGCCCACACCCCGCTCCCGGCCACCGCTCCGGGCAGCAGCCGCAGCCGGCTCAGCCGCGTGGCGGGTGCCTCGAGGACCGAACACAGGACGGCGGTGAGCTGGTCGGCAAGGGCGGCCGCCGCCTTCTCGCCGAGCGTCTCGTGACGAAAGGAGACGCTGACGGCGATACCGGCCGCCTCGCCCGCAGGACTCTGCCGTTCCGTCAGCGTCAGCCCCCAGTCCGCGGCCGGCACCGCGGGCGTGCACTGCTCGGCCTGCACACACAGCCCACCCGCCTCGAACCGGCCCACGCACTCCTGCACCACCGCCAGCGCGACCCCGCCGGGCAGCGCCGCCAGCGCCGCCTCACCGTCCCGGTAGGCGGCCAGGTCCCGCTCGCGGACCCGGCGCAGCAGCTCGGTGAAGGCCGGATCCCCGCAGGTGTCGACCGTCAGCGCCAGCACCCGCCCGTAGGGGCCCACCGCCTCGCGCAGCGCGGCCGTGTCCCGCGCCGGGACGGGCGCGGCCACGGTGACCGGGTCCTGCGCGCCGAGCCGGCTGAGCAGCGCCACCAGCGCGGCGTGCACCACCATGAACAAGGTGGCGCCCTGCCCGGCGGCCAGCCGGGTGAGCCGCGCGTGCAGTTCCGCGTCCAGGCCCCTGTCCAGGGTGCCGTAGGAGGCAGGCCCGGACCGCGGCCCGCTGCCCGGCAGCACGGCCGGCGGCCGGTCGCCGAAGACCGCGCGGGGCGCCGCGTCCAGCCCGGCGGGACGGCGGTGCGGGCTGCCCCCGCCGGCCCGCGCCCCATAAGCCCGGGCCAGGTCGGCGGCCAGCGGCACATGCGACCACAGGTCCACCGAGTCGGCGGGCAGGGCCAGTTCCAGCAGATGGTCCTCGGCGGCCAGCGCCCGCAGCCGGGTACCGGCCGAGCCCAGCCGGGAGTTGCGCAGCGCCTCATGGCGCCGCCCCAGATCCTCCAGGGCCGCCTCCAGGGCACGCCCGTCCAGCGGACCGCGCAGCCGCAGCGAGAACGCGCGGCTGTCGCCGGCCGTGTCGCCCGGCCCGGTCACCGCCGCCGGCGCGTCGCCGACAAGCAGGGCGAACGCGGCCGGGGTCGGCGCCTCGTACAGCGCCCGGCTGCCCGGGTCGACGCCCAGAACCTCGCGGACCCGGGACAGCAGCCGGGCCGCCGCCAGGGAATGGCCGCCGATACGGAAGAAGTCGGACTCGGCCTGCACCCGGTGCCGGGGCAGACCCACCACCTCGGCGAACAGATCACGCACGATCTCCTGGACCGGCGTGCCGGGCTGGGTGCCCCCGCGGCCGGCCGCGGGGGCGGGCACCGGCAGCGCCGCACGGTCCACCGCACCGGCCCCGTCCAGCGGCAGGGCCTGCAGGACCATCAGCGCGGACGGCACCATGTGCTCCGGCAGCCGCTCCTGCAGATGGGCGCGCAGGACCACCTCCAGATCCACGGTGTCCTCGAAGGCGGCCGGAGTGCCGGCCCAGCCCTCCACCCCGGCACCGGGCGCCGCGCAGGTGCCCGTCACCACACCCGCGGGCACCCGCGCGGGATCGAGGAGGACGATGTCGAGGAGCTCGGGGCTCTCCCCCCAGGTGGGCAGAGCCCGGTAGCCCAGACGCTCGGCCCTCTCGCACAGTGCCTCCGGGCCGGGTGCGGGCGCGTCCTGCGGCGCCAGATCGATGCTCTCCAGCGGATCGAAGAGGGACCGCATCGCCGCGTACTCGTCGTGCACCCGCCGGTTGGGCACCCCGGCCAGGCGCAGCACGGCAGGACGCGCCGCCGCCGCCCGGTCCACAGCCTCCAGCCCGCCGGCGACATCCGCGCCCCAGCGCACCACGGGCGCACCGCGCAGGTCGGCGACCGGCTCGGCGGTGGAGAGCACCACGTCGTAGCGGTAGCGGGTCAGCTCGTTGTGGTGCACACCCCGCTTGATGCGCACGTCGACCGCGCGCACGGCGGGCAGGTCCCGGGCGAGCGCGCCGAACAGGGCGGGGGAGAGGAGCAGTTCGCTCTCCGTGGCCACCTGGCGGCCGATGGCACGGCGCAGCGCCTCCCGGTCGCCCTCGGCGGCGCCCGGCCGGGCCAGCGCGATCCCGGTCTGCAGACAGCGGGCGAGGTCGAGGCTGCGCACATCGCCGAGAAGGAGCGAGCCGCCCGGGGCGAGCAGCGCCAGTACCCGCTCGACGACGGTACGCAGACGGGCCAGGCCCGGGAAGTACTGGATCACCGAGTTGACGACGATCAGGTCGAAGTGGCCGGCGGGCAGCCCGCCGGTGTCCTCGGCACCGCGGCAGTCCAGCCGCACCTTGTCCTTCAGCAACGGGTCCGCCTCCACCCCCGCGGTGAGCGCGGCGACGGCGGCGGGGGAGAAGTCGGTGGCCCAGTACTCGTGGACCTCCTCGTCGCGGGCCAGGTCGGCCAGCAGCAGCCCGGTGCCCACACCGATCTCCAAAACCCTGCGGCGCGGCAGCTCCCGGATCCGGTCGAGGGTGGCGTACTGCCACTCCCGCAGCTCCTCCGGCGGGATCGGCAGGGCGTCGTAACTGCTGTTCCAGCCGGTGAAGTCGTCACCCGGCCCACGGGCCGTGGCACCGGCGTGGAGCGCTTCGTGGATCTCCTTCCACCGGGCGGTCTGCGCGTCCTCCTCGGCGGCCGCCGGAACCACGACGGCCGGCACCACATGCGCCACCAGCCGCCTGCCGCCGTCCGCGCCCTCGTGCAGGGACACCGCGGCGGCGGACACCGCCGGGTGCGCGCTCAGCACCGACTCGACCTCACCGAGCCCGAAGCTCCGGCCGCACAGCTCGACCCGGTCCTGCACCTGCCCGGCCGCCTCCCGCCCACCGCCGTCCCCGTCCGTCCGGCCGTCCGGCCCGGCACCCGACGTCAGGACGGTCCACACCGCGAAGGCGACCGCGTCGAAGGCCGGCCCCGCGCCGTCAGGGCCCGGCCGCACAGGGCCGGCGGAGCGTACGAGGTCCAGCACCGCGCGCTGCGGTACGACGACCCCCTCGACGGCACCGGTGGTGGCGGAGGGGTAGCAGACACACAGGGCGTCGTCCGGGCCGGTTCTCTGCTCGGGCAGAGCGTCGCAGCGCCGGGCGATCTCGGGCGCCTCGGCGTCCAGCGCGAGGACCACCGTGTCCAGACCCGCGTACTCCGCGGCGCCCGCGCTTTCGGTCAGCACCGCGACAGCCGCACTGTCGCGCACGATCAGCCGCCGCCGCTGCGCACGGTCGGCGGGGTCGAGGGGGACACAGACCGCTCCGGCCCGCACGATCCCGAGGAACGCCGTCACCGTCTCCGGGCCCGGCCGCAGCGAGGTCGCCACCCGGTCGCCGCGGCCGATGCCGCGGGCCCGCAGATGGGCGGCGAGACGGTTGGCCGCGCGGCCCAGCTCCCGGTAGGTGAGGCGGCCGCCGGGGCCGTCGTCCTGCCCGGGACGGCGCACCGCGACCGCGTCGGGACGCTCCTGGACCTGCTGCTCGATGAGGTCGGAGATGGACATCGGTACCCGCTCCCTTGTGACAGCGCCTTCCGGCTTGGCAAAACGTTGCCTGAATATTGGCAAGTGCGACCTGAGGTGGCGTCCTGAAGTGGTAGAGCGGCACTGGAGTCGCTGGTGGCGAGGGGCGTTGCCGCCAGGGCCGGGGGTGCGAGGTTGCCAAGGCGCCCGGAGCCGGGGGAGTACCCGGTGATCACCCGGGGGTCCCGCACGCGACGACGTCGCCCCGAAAACGCCGAAGCCCCCGCGCGGCATGGCTGCCTGCGGGGGCGTCACGGGGCGGGCACGGATGCCCGGACGCGGATCAGACGCTGGCGACGGCGGGGGCGACGGGCCAGTCGATGTTGCCGGTCTGGAGGGCGGCGGGGGCGACGGGCCAGTCGATGTTGCCGGTCTGGAGGGCGGCGGGGGCGACGGGCCAGTCGATGTTGCCGGTCTGGAGGGCGGCGGGGGCGACGGGCCAGTCGATGTTGCCGGTCTGGAGGGCGGCGGGGGCGACGGGCCAGTCGATGTTGCCGGTCTGGAGGGCGGCGGGGGCGACCGGCCAGTCGATGCCGTCGGCCTGGACCGCGGAGACCGTCTTCGCCGTCGTCGGCCAGTCGATCGCGTCCGCGGCGGTGGTGCCGGCGGCGGAGAAGGCGGTCAGGGCGGTGGCGGCGATGACGATGCGGGCGATGCGGTTCATGGCGGGCTCCTCGGTGTCAATTTCGTTTTCGTTGCTTGGCAACCTTCTGCCAAGAAGATTGGCAAGCAAAGCTCGCAAATTGGTCGGGAATGGGTCGATTCGGACTCAAGGTGCACGCCAGGAACACTTCAGGAGGCGGTTCCGCGCCATGGATTTGCCTAGAAAAAGCCGCCTTGAGCTGCGGAAATGAGAATTCTTGGCAGAGCCGGAAATGCTCTGGCAACGCTTGGCAATTCCTGGAGAACCGGGCTGGACGCGGCCGGGATCCCCGCCGTCGACCCCGCACTAGAGCCGCACCTGAGCCGCTGCTGCCCGAGGTTGCCAAACTTCCGACACTCAAGGCAAGGTGTTGCCATTAAGTAGGCAATCATTTGCCTCACCTGTGGGGGGAGGCCCCTGAAGTGAACGAGAAATCCCACGGTGACCGCAGGATCCACCTCAATGCGGCCGGTGCCGGACGCATGCCCGCGGCCGTACGGGAGGTCCTCACCGAGTGGACGCGTTTCGAGGACCGCTACGGGCCCTACGAGCTGGACGAACGTCTCGAGGACGTCCTGCACCGGCAGATCCACGAGCACCTGGCCGCCCTGCTCGGCGCGCCGCCCGGGGACACCTTCCTGTGCACCGGTGCCGCCGACGCGTTCGCCGCCGTGCTGTCCCGGCTGCCGCTGGGCCCGCGCGACCGCGTCTGGGCGACTCCCTACGAGTCGGCCGCCAACCTCAGCGCCGTCTTCGCGCTGCGCGCGCGCACCGGCTGTCGGCTGGAGGTCGTACCGCTGGGTCCCGACGGCGACCTCGACCTGGAGTGGATGGCACGGCACATCGGCGACGACGTCGCCCTGGTCTGCGTCCCCTACGTGCCCTCGGGCTGCGGCATCGTCCATCCCGTCGAGGACATCGGGCGCATCCTCGCCCCGCACCGGTGCCTGTACGCCGTCGACGCCTCGTACGCGGCAGGGCAACTGCCCGTGGACGTCGCCCGCATCGGCTGCCACCTGCTGACCGGGGACGGCTGGAGGTTCCTGCGCGGCCCGTACGCGGCCGGATTCGCCGGCGTGGCACCGCGGTTGCGTGAGGCCCTGGCCCCGCACGGCGGCCTGCCGCTTCTGCCGCCGCACGGCGCCGCGGCCGCCGCGCTGAACGAGGCCCTGGTCCTGAACGCGGCCGTGTCCGCGCGCACCGACCTCGCTCCCGGCCTGCGCGCCGCCGTCGAGGACACGGCCGGCACCGAACTGATCGCCCCCGGACGCCTCCAGAGCGGCATCGTCACCTTCCGGCACGAGGACGTGCCGGCCGCACTGGTGCGCCGCCGGCTCGCGGACCGCGGCGTGGTCGTGTGGAAGACGGTCGCCGAGGAGGTCCCGCTGTACCTGCCGAAGCGGGGTGTCGTCACGGCCGTACGCGCATCCGTCCACCACGACAACTCGGCGAAGGACATCGAGGTGTTCGCCGACGCCCTCAAGGACGCCGTGACCGGGACGCGCCCGCTCCCCGCGCCCGCCCGGCACCCGCAGCCGCCCGCACCGGCACCGCACACGGTGGTGTCCCGGCCGGCCGCGGCCGGGATCCCGCGCGCGCGGGCGGCAGGCCGCAGGCACCTGACCCTGGTGACGGGCCGGCCGCCGGACACCGGCCCGCTCCGGCCCGGCGCGTGAGCGGCACGCACACCGGCCGGCCGGGCCGGCCGGCGGCGGACGCGAGCGCCCTTCGGCGTCCGCACCCGCCGCCGGCCTCGGGCACACGCACCACCCGGTGCGGGGCGACCTCGCCGTGCCGTGCCGTGCCGTCCGCCGGCGGGAACATCCAGGGCGGCCGCCGGCCGAGCCGCCGCACCAGGCCCGGCAGGAGGACTCCCGGGCCTCGTCGTAGTTCAGGCGGCCGTGGCCCGATGTTCGAGCAAGGTGCGAGCAGTCTCCAGGCGCATCCCGAGTCCGGTCGTGTTCCCTCCAGGTGCGGTCACTGAACGGCAGCGGCCCCGAAGGAGGTTTCGGATGGCTCTGCGCGACGTTTTCCCGTCCCTCGACGAGACCGACGCCGTCGCTTCGCCGGCCGCGTCCCGCCCGGCGGGCGAGGGCGTCCTCGACCCGGGGAAGGCCGCGGTCCTCAACACCGACGAGGAGGCCGCCGACGCCCCATGACCGTCCTCAGCCAGATCGACGAGGCCTGAGCAGCACGGCAGGCGGCCGCCCGCCGCAGCCTCCCGGCACTGCCCCCCAAACGGCAGCAGCCCCCGAGCCCACACCCCAACCGCAGACGGCGGCCCGAACAGCGGACACGAGCGGAGGCTTGAGACCATGACCGTCGAGCTTGTGGGCACCGCCGAACACGCCCTGCCCGGCCCGGAGTTCGCCACCCTGTACGCACAGGCGCAGCGGTTCTACGCGCACCAGATGCGGCTCCTGGACGCGCACGACACCCAGCGCTGGGCCGAGACCTTCACCGAGGACGCCCTTTTGCACCCGCTGTCGCTGCCCGAGCCGGTACGGGCGCGCACCGCGCTGGACCGCTATGTGCGCACCGGCGCCGCCCGGCAGCGGCGGGCCGGCAGCCGCCTCGACCACTGGGTCGGCATGCTCGACGTGCAGCCGCAGACGGACGGGTCGCTGCACACCCGCTGCTCGGCCCTGGTGTACGTCACGCCGAACCAGGACGGCCCCAAGGGCAAGGTGCTGTACGTCTGCGTCATGCAGGACGTCCTGGTCCGCTCCCGGGGCGAGTGGCGCATCGCGCACCGCCGGGTGACCCGCGACGACCTGGCCTGAACCGGGGCCGGCGAACACCACTGCAGCCGAGCTCGAAGTTCCCTACGGCCAAAGGGACGTGAGGCCGAAGGCCGCCTGGAGTCGGGCAGGTACATCCCCTCCCCGTCCGCGCCCGCCCGCCGTCCTCGATAAGGACGGGCGCGTCGACGTGCAAGGGATCGGTCCAGGAGGACTCGAGAGCGGTTCGAGGTCCGCTCATGACGGCGGCCGCCACGGGCCACACGCCGCTATCGTCGGCATTCCCTGGTCCGGGCCCCCGGGTCGCAGGACCGGACGCCGGAGCGTCTCGTAAGGGAGTGCCCCATGCACAAGGCGGAAGAACCGAAGATGCGCCTGTTCGTGTTCCACCACTCCGGCGGTTCGCATCTGGCGTACCGCGGCTGGTCCTCCGGCTTCCCCGCCCACTGGGACGTGCAGATCCCCGACGCACCGGGCCGCGGCCCCCGCGACCGGCGCCCCGCACTGAGCGACGCGGGCGCCCTGCTCGACCACTTCCTGCACGAGCTGGACACCCGACTGACGGGCCACTACGCCTTCTTCGGACACAGCATGGGCGGACTCGTCGCCTACGAACTGACCCGCCGCCTCCTGGACACGGGCCGCACACCGCCCCTGTGGCTCGGCATCTCCGCACGCGGCACACTGCACCCCGACGGCGACCCGGTGCGCCGGCACCTGCTGACCGACGCCGAACTGCGTCACGAGCTGGCGACGATGGGCGGCACACCCTCCGAGGTCATGGACCACGACGAACTGTGGGAGCTGTTCGAGCCGACCATCCGCGCCGACCTGCGCATGAGCGAGACCTGGCGCACCCCGCCCCTGACCGCGCCGCTGCCGGTGCCCCTCTCGGTGTTCGGCGGCACCCGGGACCAGGTGGCGCCGCCGCACCGCCTGGACGGCTGGGCCGAGACCAGCGAGCACTTCCTTGGCCAACACCTGTTCGACGGCGGCCACTTCTACTTCCAGGACCACCTCCCCGAGGTCGCCCGGCAGATCCAGGACGACGTGCGCCGCGCCCTGCTGACCACCCGCGCCCCCTCCGCGACGCCGCGATGACCCTCCACGGCCTCGCCGCACCGGCCCCGGCCCGCACCGAGACGGCCAAGACGACGGCCAGGACGACCGAGGCGACCGAGTTCCGGCTGCTCGGCCCCGTGGCCGTGTACGACCGGCAGACCGGGACGGGCATCACGCCCTCCGGCCCCAAACAGCGGGCCCTGCTCGCCACGCTGGTCGTCCACGCGGGCGAACAGCTCTCCGTGGACCGCCTGGTGGAGGAGCTGTGGGGCGACCGGCCCCCCGCCAACGCGCCGAGCGCCCTGCACACCCACGTCGCCCGGCTGCGCCGGCTGCTGCCCGCCCCGGGCCACGAGTGGATCAGCACCCTGCCCACCGGATACCTGCTGAGCCTGGGCAGGGCCTCGACCGACGTGGCCCGCTTCACCCGCCTGTCCGGCCAGGGCCGGGCGGCCGCCCCCCAGGACCCCCGGCACGCGACCCGACTCCTCGGCCAGGCACTCGCGCTGTGGCAGGGCGCGGCCCTGCAGGACAGCTCGCACGGCCCCCTGTGCACGGCCGAGGCGGACCGCCTGGAGGAGCAGCGCCTGACCACCCTGGAAGCCCTGTACGAGGCGAGCCTGAACTGCGGCAGACACACCGAGATCGTCGGCGACCTGGAACGCCTCACCACCGCCCACCCGCTGCGCGAGCGCCCCTACGACCTGCTGATGGTCGCCCTGTACCGGTGCGGCCGGCAGTCGGAGGCCCTCGGCGTCTACGAACGCGCGCGCCGCCGTCTGGTCGGCGCGCTCGGCGTGGAACCGGGCCCCGCGCTGCGGTGCCGCCTGGAGGCGATCCTCAACCACTGCCCCACCCTGACCCCCTCGCGTCCGCACCATCCGGACCTGGCCACGGAGGCCGCGCGCCTCCAGGCCCGGATCGACCAACTGGTCAGGGAACAGGCGGACTTGATGCGCAGAATCCAGGAACAGGACGCGGGCCGCTGACACCGCGGCCGGCGCCGCCCGGTGCTCCGGGCCGGCAGCGATTCCCCCAGGGGGTCAGAGCAGTCCGGTGAACGCGGCGAAGACGTCGTCGAGTTCGCTGGTGTGCACGGTGAGCGACTCGGGCGTGAGCGCTGCCGCGTCGAGGACCGCGAGCACGGAGCGCAGCGTCTGGACGCCGGCGTCCGCGGGGACCTGGAGGGTGCGTGTCTCGGGGTCGCTCCACGCGCCGCCGAAGCAGGCGCCGGCACGCTCCAGCGCGATCGCGTCGGCGAACCGCAGGCGGATGACGGCGGCGGGCGGCTCGTCGAGGGGCTCGGGCCACAACCCGCCGTCACCGGGCTCACCCTCGCCAGGCTCGCGGTCGCCGTCACCGGGCTCGCCGTCGCCGGACCCGGACCCGGACCCGGGGTCGGCGGCCGGCCGGTCCGGCCCGGGCGCCCGGTAGGCCGGCAGGAGGCTCAGGGCGGAACGGGCCGGTGGCGCCGTGTACTCGGGCCCGTCGAAGGAGAGCTCGCCACCGGTTGCGTACCCGCCGACGTCATCGTCGTCGTGCCAGGGTTCCGCCTCGGTCAGGGCGTCCAGCAGGACGGACCTGGCCTCGGGCGGCAGGCAGGCGGCGAGCCGGCGCGCGCACTGCCGGGCCTGGTCCCCGTCCGCCTTGGCCACGGTGACCAACTCGTGGACGAGGACCGCCGGTTGCGGGGCGCGCCCGGAGTGCGCCGGCTGCCAAGGGGTGCCGGCCGGCCCGTCGGCGTGCGGTTGCTGTCGCTGTTGCCACTGCTCGTTCATGGCAGGACCTCCTCCTCGTCCGGGTCCGGCACGATCACCGTCCCGATCCCGTCGTCGGTGAACATCTCCAGCAGGACCGAGTGCGGGATCCGCCCGTCGATCACCCGGGCCGCGCCCACCCCGCCCCGTACGGCCTTCAGGCAGCCGGCCATCTTGGGCACCATGCCCTCGCTCAGCTCCGGCAGGAGTTTCTCCAGTTCGCCGGCCGTCAGCCGCGGGATGACCTCGGCACTGTGCGGCCAGCCCGCGCACAGCCCCGCCACGTCCGTCAGCATGACCAGTGTCTCGGCCCGCAGCGCGGTCGCCAGCGCCGCCGCCACGGTGTCGGCGTTGACGTTGTAGACCAGGCCGTCCTCGGCGCTGCGGGCGAGCGGCGAGACCACCGGGATCCGGCCGCCGGCCAGCAGGCCGTCCAGGGTGGTGGTGTCCACGCCGGTGATGTCGCCGACCCTGCCGACGTCGACGGGCGCCCCGCCGATCCACGGCACGTGCCGCACCGCGGTCAGGGTGTCGGCGTCCTCGCCGGTCATGCCGACGGCGAGCGGGCCGTGACGGTTGATCAGCCCGACCAGCTCGCGCTGCACCTGGCCGGCGAGGACCATGCGCACCACGTCCATCGCCGCCGGCGAGGTGACGCGCAGGCCCGCCGCGAACTCGCGCTTCATGCCGCGCCGTTCGAGCTCGGCGTCGATCTGGGGGCCGCCTCCGTGCACCACCACGGGCCGCAGCCCGGCGTAGCGCAGGAAGACGACGTCGCGGGCGAAGGCCGCCGTGAGGTTCTCGTCGACCATGGCGTGTCCGCCCAGTTTGAGGACGACCGTGCGGCCCTGGTGGCGGGCCAGCCACGGCAGGGCGTCGCCGAGGGACCGGGCCTTGACCTGGGCCTGGTGCACGCTGACGGTCATGAGACCCTCGCCCGCCGAACGAGCCCGCCGACCGGGGAATTGGCGCTCATGGGGTCACGACTCCTTCTGTGGGGGCCCCGGTCACGGGCTGGACCCCATGACCGGTGGACATGCGCTGGAAAGCTGCATGAAAGGACTTGGCTGTGCTGCGGGTTCTTGGGACGGTGAACGCCGGCCGGCCCGAGGAGGTGGCGCCGCGGTCGTCGCGCGCGGGTTCTCGAGTGTCCTGCCGCGGGGTCACGTCCTGTCAACGGGACAGTGGCTCGGCCTGCCGCTTCAGGCGGCCGAGCGCGCGGCCCGCGCGGTGCCGGTACGGCTCAGCTCCTGCCCGGTGCGCCGCAGCACGATCGAATCGGCGATCTCGCCGCTGCGCACCGCGATGTTCGACAGCAGGGCCGAGGACAGGCCGTGGGTGTGCTCGGTGCCGCCCTGGAGGTAGACCCCGCTGGTCAGCCCTGACGCGCTGACGAGGCGGTAGTCGCGTTCCACCTGGTGCCGGCCCGCCGTGTCGCGCAGGAAGTGCCGGTCGAAGTCGCCGAGCAGGCGGGCGGGGTCCAGACCGTCGTAGCCGGTGGCGAACACCAGGGCGTCGACGGCGAGTTCCTCCGTCCGGTCGTCGAGCAGCGAGCGCAGGCTCACCCGTGTCTCGCTCCCGGCGCGCTTGACGTCGGTGACCCGGGTGAGGTTGCGAAAGTGCAGGCGCCGGCTGTCGCGCACCCGCTCGTCGTAGGAACGCCGGTACAGGTCCCGGATGACGTCGGAGTCGACCACCGAGTAGTTGGTGTTGCGGTGGTAGCGCCAGAAGGCGTCCCGTGCCTGCTCGGTGCCGAAGTAGTGGTCGTCGACCGCGCCGGGGTCGAACACCTGGTTGGCGAAGGGCGTGTCGTCGGCGATGGCGTAGCCGTAGGAGGGTACGACCGCGGAGACCTGGGCGTGCGGCAGTTCGTCGTGGAAGAACCGGGTGATCTCGGCCGCGCTCTGGCCGGCGCCGACCACCGCCACGCTCTTGAGGTCCCTCGGGTCCTGCGCGTCGAACCGGCTGAGGAACTCCGAGCTGTGCCACACCCGTTCGTCGGACGTCACGTTGTCCGGCAGGCGCGGCACCAGGCCGGTGGAGATGACCACGTTGCGTGCGGCGACCACCCGGGTGGTGCCGTCGCCGCTGCGCACCTCGATCTCCAGGAGGTCGCAGGCCGGTGCTCCGGCCTCGGGGACGGACCGGATCGAGGTGACCTCGGCGCCGTAGGTGACCCGGTCGCTCAGATCGGCGGCCGCCCACTCCAGGTACTGGTGGAACTCCTGGCGGGTGGGGAAGAAATCCTGGTTGTTCACGAACTGCACCAGCCGGTTCGAGGCGTGCAGGTAGGAGACGAAGCTGTAGCGCGACAGCGGATTCCTGTACGTCGCCAGGTCCTTGAGGAACGAGATCTGCATGGTCGTCGACGGCAGCAGCATGTTCCGGTGCCAGCCGAAGGCGGGCTGCCGCTCGAAGAAGTGGGCTGTGACCGGATGCTGGGGAGTGCTGGCCCCGTGTTCTTCCAGAGCGATTGCGAGCGACAGGTTGGACGGGCCGAACCCGATACCGACCACGTCGTAGACCTCTTCGCTCTGCCTGCCCGTTGTCTCCATGTGAATGCTCCCGATGCGTCTGGAAGTCAACCGGTGGCCCACAACGCCTTCCGGCCTGGCAAAACCTTGCCATGATGTTGGCAACTCGATCCTGAGGTCTGGTCTCGTGACGCTGGAGTGGTGGCGGAGTCGCTGGTGAGAGAGGTGAGTTCGCCGTACGGCGGCGGGAAGACCATTGCCGGGAGCCCGCCACACGGAGGCTGTCCGCCGGCCCGCGGTGCCGAGAGGACGAAGGCGCCGGGGGCGGACCGCGTACTCGGGGGCGGGCGGGGAAAAGGGGAAAGCGGCGTGTTTCCCGAGCGTTTCTCGAAGAGGAATCGAAGACCGCTGGAAGACCCCTTTAGGCCTTCTCCAGGCCCTCGGCATGTGGAAGCATTGTCCTGTCGGCGGGACGGCCGTACGGTCCTGGGAATCCTCGACACAGGCCGATTTCCGAAAAGGAGAATGCGAATGTTCGTGCCCAGCTTTTATCGCGAGCCGAATAATTCCTGGATGGCGGATCTGATCCGTGACAACCCGCTGGCTCTCGCGGTGACGAACGGCAGTCCCGAGGACGGTCCCTTCGCCACGCACCTGCCGGTCATCTTCGACCCCGACGCGTCCGGCCACGCCGGCGGCGAGCTGACGGGGACCACCCTGCTCGGGCACATGAACCGGGCCAACCCGCACTGGGCGGCGCTGCGGTCAGGCGACGTGCTGCTGCTGACGTTCACCGGCCCGCACGCGTACGTGTCACCCACGGTGTACGAGAAGACTCCGGCCGCCCCGACGTGGAACTTCACCGCGGTGCACGTCCGGGGCGTGGTGGAGAGGATCGACTCGACCGAGGAGACGCTGGGCGTGGTGCAGTCCACCGTGCGCGCCTTCGAGGGGGCCTTCGGCGACGGCTGGGACATGACCGAGTCGCTCGGCTACTTCCGCCAGATCGTGCCCGCCGTCGGGGCCTTCCGGTTCACGGTCACGGGGGCCTCGGGCATGTTCAAGCTCAGCCAGGAGCAGCCGGGCGAGGTGCGCGAGCGGGTACAGGCGTCGTTCGGGCAGAGCGGGTGCACCTACAAGCGCGAGGTCGCCGGGCTGATGAACCGGCTGCCGTGAGACGCCGGTGGCCCCGGCGCCGAAGACTTCAGGCGCTGATGGCCACCGGCCGGCTCCGCTGCTCGGCGAGCCCCTTCACGTCCTGCACGCCCCTGTCCTGCACGCCCTTGAGCCCGGCGGCCTCGGGGCGCTCCGCCGGTGTGCCGGGCGCCTCCAGGGCGGTCGCGGCCGCGCTGTCCAGCGTGGTCATCACCCACTGCTCGAAGTCGATGCCCAGCTGCTGGGCGGCCTGGTGCCACCACTCCAGACGGCTGCCGGGAACCTCCAGGCGGCGGCCCGGCCGGGCGGGAGCGGCCGGCTGCTGATCGCCCTGGCGTGCGGCGCGCAGGGCGCCGCGCAGCTGCTTGGTGGTCCACTGCCGCTGTTCGGCGCGGTCGAGCCAGAGCTCCTGGTCCGTGACCGGCATGGAGGCCAGTTCGGCGTGGTGCTGGAAGCTCAGGGCGGGGCGGCGCCGGCCGAGGTCGAAACGCCGTGAGACCCACGCGTAGTTGCGCAGAGTCTGGTACGACAGGTTGGCGGCGCGTATCCCGCGCTGGTAGCGGTCGGTGTAGTGGTCCTTGCCGTACACCATCCAGTCGCCCAGCCACCAGGAGGAGGAGTCGACGACGTCGGCGAGCTGCCGGCCGGCCCGCTCCCACTCGTCGTAGGCCATCTTGGCGGGCATCTGCAGGCCCACCTTGGTCGTCAGCACCGGCACCCGGCGCGGCGCGGACGCCGTGGCGCGTGCCTGCCGCGGCGTCACCTGCGAGGCGGTGGTCGCGGTGCCGCCGTGCGGCCCCGCGGTCTGACCGGCCTGATGCGCCATCATGCCTCCTGAGAACGGTGCATATAACCGTCGATAAGCGTCGCAGGACAGCCTGGGGTGGCACCGGAGCGGCACTCGAACGGTTGCACATCGAACCTTTTTTGCCGAATAGTGCCCGCCTTTCTCACCGGGAAATGCGGCAATCTCGCCGGGAAATGCGGCGGTCGCGGATCGGCCGCACGAACGCCGGAAGACCGGAAGATCGGAAGACCGGAAAGAAGACCGGCAAGGGGGGCGGTGGACGGGTGTTTTCCGAACGGAAGAGGCGGCGTACTCCGGCCCGGTGCCGGTGTACGCCGCCCTGGGCGGAACGAGGGTGCGGACGTCGCCCGCCGCGCGGGGTGTCAGTTCGCGTCCCTGTCGAACGTCGAAGCCGACCAGAAGTAGCCGAGCACCGCGAGGCCCAGGCACCAGGCCAGGGCGATCCACCCGTTGTTGCCGATCTCGGTGCCCAGGAGGAGACCGCGCAGCGTCTCGATGGCGGGGGTGAAGGGCTGGTACTGGGCGATCGGCTGGAACCAGCCGGGCATGGAGTGCAGCGGGACGAAGGCGCTGGACAGCAGCGGCAGCAGGATCAGCGGCATGGCGTTGTTGCTGGCGGCCTCCGCGGTCGGGCTGACCAGGCCCATGCCGACCGCGATCCAGGTGAGCGCCAGGGCGAACAGGACGATCAGGCCGAACGCCGCCAGCCATTCCAGGACGCCGGCGCCGCTGGAGCGGAAGCCGATGGCCACGCCGACGGCGGCGACCAGGACCACGCTCATCACCGACTGCAGGACGCTGCCGATCACATGCCCGATGAGGATGGAGCCCCTGTGGATGGCCATGGTGCGGAAGCGGGCGATGATGCCCTCGCTCATGTCGGTGGAGACGGACACCGCGGTGCCGATCACCGTGGAGCCGATCGTCATCAGCAGGATGCCGGGCACGATGTAGGCGATGTAGGCGGAGCGGCCCGCGCCGCCGCTCATCGCGTTGCCGAAGATGTAGACGAACAGCAGCAGGAGCATCACGGGGGTGAGCAGCAGGTTCAGGGTGAGCGAGGGGTAGCGGCGGGCGTGCAGCAGGTTGCGGCGCAGCATCGTGGACGAGTCGCGCACGGCGAGGGAGAAGGAACTCATCGCAGGGTCTCCTTGGGCTGGTTGGGCAGCTTGCCGCTGTCGGTGAGGGCGAAGAAGACGTCGTCGAGGTCGGGGGTGTGCACGGTCAGTTCGTCGGCCTCGACGCCGGCCGCGTCCAGGCGGTCGAGGACGGCGCGCAGTTCACGCTGGCTGCCGTCGCTGGGCAGGTGCAGGGCCAGTGCCTCGTCGTCACGGGATACGTCTCCCAGCGTGGCGGCGGCGGACCGGTAGGCGGCCGGGTCGGTGAAGCGCAGCCGGACGTGTCCGCCCGGGATCAGCCGCTTGAGCTCCTCCGCGGTGCCCTCGGCTGCGATCTTTCCGTTGTTCAGCACGGCGATGCGGTCGGCGAGCTGGTCGGCCTCCTCCAGGTACTGGGTGGTGAGGAAGACGGTGACGCCGTCGGCGACGAGTTCGCGGATTATGCCCCACATGGTGTGGCGGGAGCGGGGGTCCAGGCCGGTGGTCGGTTCGTCGAGGAAGATGATGCGGGGGCTGCCGACCAGGGTCATGGCGATGTCCAGGCGACGCTTCATGCCGCCGGAGTAGGTGGAGGCGGGCTTCCTCGCGGCCTCGATGAGGTCGAAGCGCTCCAGGAGTTCGGCACTGACGCGCCGGCCCTCACTCTTGGGCAGGTGGTGCAGGTCCGCCATGAGGAGCATGTTCTCCTCGCCGGTGATCAGGCCGTCGACGGCGGAGAACTGGCCGGTGACCCCGATCGCGGCACGTGCCGCCTGTGCCTGGGTGGCGAGGTCGTGGCCGCCGACGTGGATCGGGCCGGAGCCGGGGTCGGGGGAGATCAGCGTGGAGAGGATCTTGACGGCGGTGGTCTTGCCGGCGCCGTTCGGGCCGAGCAGGGAGAAGACCGTTCCTTGCGGGACGGTCAGATCGATGCCGTCGAGAACGGTCTTGTCGCCGTAGGACTTGCGCAGCCCGTTCGCCGCGATGGCCACAGTGCTCATGAGGGGTGCTCCTTCGGGGGTGCGGGCGGTCACAGGCCGCGGGCGGTGATGTCGCCGTAGACGGTGGTGGCGTACACGTCCAGGTCGCACGTGCCGGTGTTGCGCAGGGAGTTGTCGATGCGGCCGTAGCCGGTCTCGGCGTCCAGGGAGGCGGAGACGCCGGGGGCGGCGCCCACCGTGATGTCGCCGTGCTGGACGGCGAGGGTGACCGTGCCGCGCACGGCCTCGCCGATCCGGATGCCGCCCTTGTGGACGCTGATCTCGGCGGGGCCGCCGAGGCGGCCGACCGAGACCTCGCCCTCGTGGACGGTGAGGTGGGTGCTTGCGGCCTCGTCGATCTGGACCGAGCGGTGGCCGCCCTCGAAGGCGACGTCGCCGAGGCGTCCGACGCCGCGGAACTCGGCGGCGACCGCCTTCGCCTCGACCCGGGAGCCGGCCGGAAGCTGCACGGTCACCTCGACGGACCCGGAGTGCCCGAGGAACGGGTGGGGCGCCTCGGTGGCCGCGATGCGCAGGACACCGTCGCCGAAGACGGTCCTGATCTCCTCGACCGCCTTCACGTCGCGCTTCTTGGCCGGGTCGGCGGGCCGGACCTCGACCACGGTGTCGGCCCGGTCGGCGGCGACGAACCGGATGCGTCCGGCGGGGATGTCCACCTCGGCGCGGATGGGGGCGGGGGTGTCGAACTTCTGCGTCGCGTACGCGGTCTTCTGCATCGGGGGCTCCTTGGACTCGTGTTTTCCGATGCAGAAAACGCTACGTTGCATTCAATGATGTGGCAACAAGTCTGTTGCGCACTGTATCCATCACTGCAGCTCAACGCTGTTTAATTGTTGCAATGGATGTGAATATAATGCAACGTCACCAACCTGGTTAGTTGCAATGGAGTGAGAGTGAACGCTCCGCGGTGGCATCGGCCCCGGCACGGACGTCGCCGCGCACCCCGGCACGGACGTCGCCGCGGACCTCGGACAGCGCCGCCCCGAACCCCTCGAGGAAGGTGTCCACCTCGCGGTCCGACACGATCAGCGGCGGGGCGAGCCGGATGACGTCCGGCACCGCCGCGTTCACCAGCAGACCCCTGTCCTGGGCGGCCTGCTGCACGCGTGCCGCCAGGTTCCCCTCCAGCACGACGCCCACCAGCAGGCCGGCGCCGCGGACTTCACGCACCAGCGGATGGTCCAGGTCCCGAAGGCCACGCCGCAGCCGCCGCCCGGCCCGGACCACCCGCTCGAGGATGCCGTCCCGCTCGATGGTGTCCAGGACGGCGAGGGCGGCCGCGCACACCACGGGGTTGCCGCTGAAGGTGGAGCCGTGCGTGCCGGGCGTCAGCAGATGCGCGGCGGCGCCGAAGGCGAGCGTCGCGCCGATGGGCAGACCGCCGCCCAGGCCCTTGGCGAGGGTGACGACGTCCGCCTCGACGCCTTCGGCCTGGGCCGCGAACCAGTGGCCCGTGCGCCCGATGCCGGTCTGCACCTCGTCCAGGACCAGGAGGGTCCCGGTCGCCGCCGTGATCTCGCGGGCCGCCCGCAGATAGCCGGGCGGCGGCACGACCACGCCGTTCTCCCCCTGCACGGGCTCCAGCACCAGCAGCGCGGTGTCCTCGGTGACGGCGGCACGCAGGGCCACGGCGTCCCCGAAGGGCACATGGGCGACCTCGCCCGGCAGCGGCAGGAAGGGGCGCTGTTTGGCACTCTGACCGGTCAGCGCCAGGGCGCCCATGGTGCGGCCGTGGAAGCCGCCGGTCGTCGACACCATGTGCGTGCGGCCGGTGAGCCTGCCGATCTTGAAGGCCGCCTCGGTGGCCTCGGCGCCGGAGTTGGAGAAGTACACCCGGCCCTCGCGGCCGGCGAGGGCCAGCAGGCGTTCGGCCAGGCGCACGGTCGGCTCGGCGACGAACAGGTTCGAGACGTGCCCGAGGGAGGCGATCTGCGCGCAGACGGCCCCTACGACCGCGGGATGGGCGTGGCCGAGCGCGTTGACCGCGATGCCGCCGAAGAAGTCGAGGTACTCGTTGCCCTCCGCGTCCCGGACCCGGCAGCCCCGGCCCTCGACGAGAGGCAGCCGGGGGGTGCCGAAGTTGTCCATCATGACGCCCTGCCAGCGGCCGGTCAGCGCCGCGTTGGCCGCCCCGCCGCTCTCCGCACCCGCACCCGAACCGGTGCCGGTGCTGTTGCCCGCGGCGGTGCCGCCGTCCGGCACGACCGCCGTGCCCGCGCGTTCGGAAAGGCTCATCGAGGCTCCTTCGTGGATACCCCTGGCTTCAGCCGGGGGAGGAAACGAAGCTCCTGCGGAGCAGGGCAGGGAAAGCCGGTTCGCCCTCTGGGCGCAACGGCGTTGTCAGTGGCGGCCAGTACGTTGGCCACGTGTATCTGAGGTATTCCTTCCGGATCGACCCGACGCCGGGTCAGCGCACTGCGCTGGCCCGTACGTTCGGCTGCGCCCGGGTGGTCTACAACGATGCGCTGGCCGCCAGGAAGTCCGCCTATGCGGTGGACAAGTCGCGTATTGCGACGGGTGTTCTGGCACGGCGGGTGATCACGGAGGCGAAGCGGACGCCCGAGCGGGCGTGGCTGGCCGAGGTGTCCGTGGACGCTTTGCAGTCCTCCCTGCGGGACCTGGATACGGCGTATGCGAACTTTTTCGCGTCGGTGTCGGGGAAGCGGAGTCGCCGTGTGGGCCTGCCCCGGTTCAAGTCGAAGCGGGAGGCACGGCAGTCGGTCCGGTTCTCGAAGAACGGGTTCCGGTTGCGGGACAACGGCCGTTTGAACCTCGCGAAGATCGGTGATGTGCGGGTGCGCTGGTCGCGTCCGCTGCCGTCGGCTCCGGCGTCGGTGACCGTGATCAAGGATCCGTCGGGCCGGTACTTCGCGAGTTTCGTCGTTCAGGTCGAGTTCGAACCGCTTGTGCCCGTCACGGCCGAGGTCGGCGTCGACCTCGGCCTGACCCACTACGCCGTTCTCTCCGACGGCAAGGTGATCGACAATCCGCGCTTCCTGCGCCGCGCCGAGCGGAGGCTGAGGAAGGCGCAGCAGACCTTGAGCCGCAAGGTGAGGGGATCCGCGAACCGGGCCAAGGCCCGCATCCGCGTCGCCCGTGCTCACGTCCGGGTGGCCGACGCGCGCAGAAACTGGTGCCATCAGAGTGCTTCGAGGCTGGTCCGCGATAACCAAGCGGTCTACCTCGAAGACCTGGCGGTCTCTGGCCTCGCACGCACCCGCATGGCCAAGTCCGTCCACGATGCCGCGTGGGGCACGTTCCGCCGCGTGCTGGAGGACAAGGCCGCTCGAGCCGGCCGTCACGTCGGTGTCGTCTCCCGCTGGCTGCCGTCGTCCCAGACGTGTTCGGTGTGCTGGGCCGTGGACGGGAAGAAGCCGCTGTACGTACGCACCTGGCGGTGCAGCGGCTGCGGTACTGAGCATGATCGTGACCTCAATGCGTCGCGTGTGATCCTCGCCGCCGGACAGGCGGAGAGGCTAAACGCCCCTGGAGGGCCGGTCAGTCCTGGTGCGGAAAACCCGCGCCAGGCACGGCCCGTTGAACGGGGAACCCACCCGAAGCCCCAGCCGGTGACCACCGGCAGGCAGGCGGGAATCCCTCTCCTTTAGGAAGGGGAGGATGTCAAGAGGCGTACTCGCTGTTCTCGTGGACGTAGTCGGCGGTGAGGTCGTTGGTCCAGATGACCGCGCGGTCCGTGCCGGCGGCGAGGTCCACGGTGATGTGGACGTCGCGGCCGCTCATGTCCACCAGCGCGCGGTCCTCGCCGATGCCGCCGCTTCGGCACACCCGCACGCCGTTGATGGCGACGCCGAGCCGGTCGGGTTCGAAGGCGGCGGAGGTGGTGCCGATGGCGGACAGGACCCGGCCCCAGTTGGGGTCCTCGCCGTGGATCGCGCACTTGAGGAGGTTGTTGCGGGCGATGGAGCGGCCCACCTCGACCGCGTCGTCCTCGCTCGCGGCGCCCGTGACCTCGATACGGATCTCCTTGCTCGCGCCCTCCGCGTCCCCGGTCAGCTGCCGGGCCAGGTCGGCGCAGACCGCGTGGACGGCCTGCGCGAACTCGCCGTACGCGGGAGCGATTCCGGCGGCACCGGAGGCGAGCAGCAGCACGGTGTCGTTGGTGGACATGCAGCCGTCGGAGTCGACCCGGTCGAAGGTGACGCGGGTGGCGTCCCGCAGCGCCCTGTCCAGGCAGGCACCGTCCAGGTCGGCGTCCGTGGTGAGCACGGCCAGCATGGTGGCGAGCCCGGGGGCGAGCATGCCCGCGCCCTTGGCCATGCCGCCCACCGTCCACCCGTCCCGGGTGACGGCGGCCGTCTTGTGCACCGTGTCGGTGGTCATGATCGCGCGCGCCGCGTCCTGGCCGCCGACCGCGGACAG
Source organism: Streptomyces sp. NBC_00386 (assembly GCF_036063235.1). Lineage (NCBI taxonomy): Bacteria > Bacillati > Actinomycetota > Actinomycetes > Kitasatosporales > Streptomycetaceae > Streptomyces > Streptomyces sp. NBC_00386. The sequence goes on along the minus strand of NZ_CP107950.1, from coordinate 240,579 downwards.
CAGCGCGACGGCGCTCTCGACGCCGGGCAGGAGACGCTCCATCGGCAGCGGCACGCCGATGAGCCCGGTGGAACACACCGCCACCTCACCGGAGTCCAGGCCGAGCAGGCCGGCGGCCCGCTCGGCGGTGGCCTGCGTGTCCTTCAGGCCCTGCGCTCCGGTACAGGCGTTGGCGCCGCCGGAGTTGAGGACGACCGCGCGGATCCCGCCGTCCGCCAGGATGTGCCGGGACCACTGGACGGGGGCCGCCTGCACACGGTTGGAGGTGAAGACACCGGCCGCGGCACAGCACGGCCCGTCGTTGACCACCAGCGCCAGATCCGGGCTGCCGTTGTTCTTGATTCCCGCGGCGGTGCCCGCCGCCCTGAAGCCTCGTGCTGCGGTGACGCTCACTGCATCTCCTCAATCGGCGCGCCGCGTCAGCGGCTGATGTCCGTGCCGCCCCGGATCACGGTGCGACTCCGGTCGTGGAAAGCCCCAGCTCCTCGGGAAGACCCAGGGCGATGTTCATGCTCTGCACGGCGCCGCCCGCGGTGCCCTTGGTGAGGTTGTCGACGGCGCTGACCGCGATGATCCGGCCGACCGCCGGATCGAGGGCCACCTGGACCTGGACGGCGTTCGACCCGTACACGGCCCCGGTACTGGGCCACTGTCCCTGCGGCAGCAGCCGGACGAACGGCTCGTCGGCCAGCGCCTTCTCGTACGCGGCCCGCACGTCCTGGACGCCGGTGCCGGGCCGGGCCGCGGCGGAGCAGGTGGCCAGGATGCCGCGCGGCATGGGGGCCAGGGTCGGGGTGAAGGAGACGGCGATTCGGTGGCCCGCCACGGCGCTGAGGTTCTGCACCATCTCCGGGGTGTGCCGGTGGCCGCCGCCCACGCCGTAGGGCCGCATGGACCCCATGACCTCACTGCCGAGCAGGTCCGCCCGGGGTGACTTCCCGGCCCCCGACGTGCCCGACGCCGCGACGACCACCGCCTCCGGCCCGGCGATACGGGCCGCGTAGGCGGGAAAGAGCGCCAGGGACACCGCCGTCGGATAGCAGCCCGGCACCGCGATGCGCCGGGCACCCGCCAACTTCTCGCGGGCGCCCGGCAGTTCGGGCAGTCCGTAGGGCCAGGTGCCCGCGTGCGGGGAGCCGTAGAACCTCTCCCAGTCGGCCGCGTCCGCGAGACGGAAGTCCGCCCCGCAGTCGACGACGAGCGTGTTCTCGTCCAACTCCCGTGCCACGGCGGCGGACTGGCCGTGCGGCAGGGCGAGGAAGACGACGTCGTGTCCCCGAAGGGCCTCGGCGGTGGTGGGCCCCACCTCCCGTCCGGCCAGCGCGGCCAGGTGCGGCTGGAGGGTGCCCAGCCGCTGCCCCGCGCTGGAGTGCCCGGTCAGGGCGCCGATCCGCACCTCGGGGTGGGAAAGGAGCAGACGCAGGAGTTCGCCCCCCGCGTACCCGCTCGCTCCGGCCACGGCTGCTCGCACTGTCATCTGCTCTCCTGGTGGGACGCGGTCGGGTTGCCTCGTGGCGTCAGCCGGACGTCTGCTCGCAGAACTCGGCGTTCAGGATGGGCAGGATCGCCGACGCGTCCCAGTCGCCGTTGTAGTTGAAGGTGAGTTCATGACGGCCGTCCTCGGTGAAGGCGGCCAGCGTCAGCGACCCCACCACACCCCCGTCGTGGTACCAGATGTCGCCGCAGCTCATCGTGAGCTTCTCGATGCCCAGCCCGTAGGACGTGATCGGCAGGTCGGGGTTGACGACGGTCGTCTTCAGCTCCTTCAGCTGCTGCGCCGGCAGCAGCTTTTTGCCCAGCAGGGCCCGGTAGAACAGGTTCAGGTCGTGGGCGCTGGAGATGATGTCGCCGTCGCCCCAGTTCTGGGAGCCGTTCAGCTCGGTGACGTCGTCGATCCGCTCCGGCTGGGTGCTGTAGAAGAGCTTGGAGTAGCCGCGGCCGCTGGGCCGGGGCAGGTCGCTGCCGGTGCCGGGGTTGGACGTCGACGTCAGCCCCAGCGGCTCGATGATGCGCTGGCGCACCTCGTCCTCGTACGGCCTGCCGCCGACCTTCTGGACGATCAGTGCCGCCAGGACGTCGTTGGTGTGGGAGAACGCGTGCCGGGCGCCGGGCTGGAACAGCGGCGCGTGGGAGAAGGCCACCTGCAGACGCTGCTGGGCCGTCAGGGTGTCGTAGCGGTGCTGCAGGAAGCTGTCGCCCATGGTGTACGTCTGGTAGTACGGCACGTCGGCGAGGTAGTCGAACAGCCCGCTGGTGTGGTTCAGCAGCTGCCGGACGGTGATCAGGGCGCCGTCGTTGCCGTTGCCGCTCACCACGCCGGGCAGGTAGCGCTCGACCGGGTCGTCGAGGCCGATCTTCCTCTCCGCCTCCATCTGGAGCAGGACCGTCGCCACGAAGGTGTTGGTGATGCTGCCGGTGCGGAACCGGTCGTTCTTGCCGCGCGGCGCGCCCGTCTCCCGGTTGCCGACGCCCGCCGCGGTCTTCCAGACACCGGCGGCGTCCCGCGCCTCGGCGCTCACGCCGGGGACACCGGCCGCGACGGCCGCCTCGATCGCCGCCTGCGTGCTCTGGTGGCCGGCCGCCCCCGCGGCCGTGTCACCCGATGCCCGGGCGGGACCCGTGAGGACGGTGGCCGTCAGGGCCACCGCCGCCAGGCCGACCACGCCGGCTCTTGGCCTGTTCCGCATCGTCATCGTCGTTTCCCCGTCTCTTCGTCTCGTCCGCACATTGGCTGGATCCGTACAGGTGCGGTTCGTGGCGGCACCGTAGGTCACCTGGCTCGCGGGCAACTCGTGCGGCGCCACCACGGCCGGGAAGGCGCAGGTGCACTGCCCTCCGACCGCCCGCCGCCCTGCCCCGCCGACGGCCGGAATTGATCGTTCTACCGGTGCGCGCAAGGGAGTTCGGCGCACCCCGGGTGTGGCCGGGTCGTACGTCCGTCGCCGCGCGCCGCGCGGCGCGGGGGAGGGGCGAAGGGCTGCGCCCGGCCCGCGTCCGGCGCCGGGGCCGCGTCCCGTGCCATCCGCGGCCTCAAACGGGCCCGGGGCGAGTCCGCGGGCACGCCGTCGCCCGGTGCCCGGCCGACTCCGGTGCCAGGGCGTCGCCGGGTGCCCGGCCGAGTCCGGGATCAAGGCGTCGCGGGGGCCCGGTCGAGTCCGGGCGGGGCGTCGTCGGCTGCCCGGCCGGGTCCGGGGCGGGGTGCTGCGGGCTGCCCGGCCGGTCCGCGGACCGGCATCACCCGGTGCCCGGCGGCTCCGTGGGCGCGGCATCGTGGCACACGAAACCGGCCCGGTACAGAGGATCACCGCGGGGCGCGGGTGCGGGCGGACGGCAGGGGGCCGACGGGGCCGCCGCCCTTGTAGCGCCGACGGCGTGCTCCCTACGGTTTTGAGGCATCGCCGGGGCCGCCACCGGCGCCGGCTGTCCTGTCGACCGGACAGCGCGGGTGTCCCGTCGACCGGACGGGCACCGGCCGGCGGACCCGCGCCCGGTGCCCCGCGCACCCGGCCAGGCGATTTCCCATCCCGAGTCACCCCCTGACCGACAAGGACGGTGCCCAGTTGAGCACGAACCCCTTCGATGACGCGGACGGCCGTTTCTACGTGGTCGTCAACGACGAGGAGCAGCACTCCCTGTGGCCGGTGTTCGCCGAGGTGCCCGCGGGCTGGCGTGTGGTCTTCGGTGAGGCGGCCAAGGCCGAGTGCCTGGAGTACGTCGAGCAGAACTGGACCGACCTGCGGCCCAAGAGCCTTCAGGAGGCCATGGCGGCGGACTGACCGCCGCCGCTCCCGCGACCCGGCCGGCACGACGCTGCCGTCCGCCCCGGACCGGTCCGCGCCCAGGAAGACACTTCGAGTGGGGAGTTGAAGGTTGTGACGGGGGCTGTGAGAACCGCGGGCAGGCACCGGCCGGGGCCCGTGGACGCCGGCCGTGCGCCGGCGCAGGGCGACGTCCTGTCCTTCGTGGGGTCGCAGGCCACGGTGCAGAAGTCGGGGATGGTCTTCCCCCCCAACCTGCCGGAGCGGTCCTGGGAGCGGATCGGCGCCAACCTGCGCGAGCTCGTGAACTCCTCCGCGTGGTGGCTCGCCGACTGGCTGCTCTACGGTGAGGCCACCTACGGGTGGCGGCGCTACAAGGAGGCGATCGAGCGCACCGGGCTCGACTACCAGACCCTGCGCAACTACGCGTGGGTGGCCCGGCGGTTCGAGCACCACCGCAGGCACGACGGCCTCAGCTTCGCCCACCACGCCGAGGTCACCCGCCTCTCGCCGCCGGAGCAGGACTACTGGCTGCGCAGGGCCGAACAGCAGAAGTGGTCGCGCAACGAACTGCGCAGGGCGCTCCGCGCCGGCCTGGCCGCGCAGAGCGACGAGGCCGGCGACTCCCCGGGCACGGACACCGGGAAGCGGGAGGTGCCCCGGCCCGTCGAGCCGGCCGCCACCGAGCAGCACCGGCAGGTCACCACGCTCACCATCGAGCTGTCCGCCGACCAGCTGGAGCACTACTCCCGGCAGGCCGCCGCACACGGCCTGCCCGTCGGCCGGTGGGTCACCCAGACGCTCGACACCACCGACCGGCACGACGCCGACCGGCGCACCACCGACCGGCGCACCGCCTGAACAAGCAGCGCGCACCGACGCACCGCCCGAAGCCGCCCCGCACCGCCCGAAGGCGCCGGCACACCCCTACCGCGCGGCGGGCCGGCGGCTCGTCCGACCGGACACCCCTCTGGACACCCCTCATATCGGAGTCAGTTGATGATCCTTCAGGGAAAACGGGTCGCCCTTCCCCCGGCGCCCGTCGTCCACCAGCAGTTCGAGGCGCACGCGCAGGCCACCCCCGACGCCGTCGCCGTCGTCTGGGCCGGCCGGCAGGTGACGTACGCCGAACTGGACGCGAGGGCGAACCGGTTCGCGCACTTCCTCACTGCGCGCGGACACGGCCGGGGCGCGAAGGTCGGCGTCTGCCTCGACTACTCCATCGACCTGCTCGTCGCCATCCTCGGCACACTGAAGGCGGGCGCGGCCTACGTGCCGTTCGACCCGGCCTACCCGGCCGCCAGGCTCCAGCTGCTGCTGGGCCAGGTCCCCGGCCTCGCCCTGATCGTGGCCTCCCCGGCGACGGCCGCCATGGTCGCCTCGGCGGCCGTCGACGTCGTCGACCTCGACGAACTCGGCGAGCACCTGGCGGACCTGCCGGAGACCTCTCCCGGCGTCCCCGTCACGGGCGACGACATCTGCTACGCCGTCTTCACCTCCGGCTCCACCGGTACGCCGAAGCTGACCGCGGTGCGCCACGAGGGCTGGTTCAACCTGATGAACTGGCTGAAGCTCGAGTACGGCCTGCACAGCGGCTCGGACAACCTCGTCGTCAGCGCGTTCGGCTTCGACCTCTCCCAACGCGCGCTGATGACACCGCTGTTCTGCGGCGCCACCCAGTACCTGCTGGCCAGCCGCAACTTCGACGCCATGCTGGCCTACCGCGTCCTGCGCGAGCACGACATCCGCGTGGTGCACTGCGCCTCCAGCACCCTGTACGTACTGATCGACTGGGAGAACGCGCGCGGCGGCGACGCCCTCACCCGTCTCGACTACGTCCTGTTCGGCGGGGAGGCGCTCAAGCCCGAGCGGCTCACCGACTGGATGCGGCGCGAGGGCAACACCTGCACCCTGCTGCACCAGTACGGCGTGGCCGAGTGCACGGACGTGGCGACGTCGTTCGACCTCGCCGGGTACCGGACGGGCGAGCACGACATCGCCCCGGTCGGCCGGCCGGCGTACAACACCGACATCCACCTCCTCGACGAGCGACTGCGCGGTGTCGAAGCGGGGGAGGAGGGCGAGATCTGCATCGCCGGGGCCGGTGTCGGCGCCGGCTACCTGGGCGCCGCCGGCCCCGAGAACGCCAGGTTCACGACGGTCGAGGTCGACGGCGCGCCGGTCAGGCTGTACCGCACCGGCGACCGCGGCCGGGTGAGCGAGGCCGGTGACCTCGTCGTCGCCGGGCGGATGGACGCACAGGTGAAGGTGCGCGGCATGCGCATCGATCCCACCGACATCGAACGCGCGCTCGGCAGGCTGGCCGAGGTGCGGGAGGCCGCCGTGGCGGTCACCCACACCGACGCCGGCGAGGCCGAGCTGACCGCGTTCGTGGTACCGGAGGCGGGCGCTCTCGCCGAGGACGCCGTGCGCGCCCGCCTCCTTCAGGCGCTGCCGCGGAACATGGTCCCGGCCAGGTTCATCGACATCGCGGCGATCCCTTTGAGCCCGCACGGGAAAGTCGACCGCGCGGCGCTGGTCGACGCCCTCAAGAACCGAGGACAGTGATGACTGCCGACAGCGTGCACGCCATCTGGCGCCGGGAACTGAAGCGCGAGGACATAGCGGCCGACGACGACTTCTTCGCCCTCGGCGGCCAGTCCGTGATCATGGTCAGGATCCAGGGCGCCTTCCTGGAGGAACTGGGCGCCGAGGTCCCCATGGACCAGATGTTCCTCCACCCCACGGTGGCGTCGATCTCCGCCTACATCGAATCCCTGCCGCCGCATCGATAGCCGGCCGGCCCCACGAGGATCTCCCGGCCCGCGGGCCGCGTTGCGTGCAAAAAACTATCTGGTCAGAGAGGCGCGCCATGTACGACGTGATTGTCATCGGTGCCCGTTGTGCGGGTTCGCCGACGGCCATGCTCTTCGCCCGGCAGGGCTACCGGGTCCTGCTGCTGGAGAAGGCACGGTTCCCGCAGGACACGCTGTCCTCGCACTACATCCACATGCAGGGCATGGGACTGCTGAACCGGTGGGGACTGCTCGGCAAGCTCCGCGACGCGGGCTGCCGGCCCATCACCCGCCAGAGCTACCAGGGCCCCGGGGTGCGCATCGAGGGCTTCTCCCTGCCGGTCGACGGCCTGGACCACACCTACGCCCCCCGGCGCTACGTCCTGGACCCGCTGCTCGCCGAGGGGGCCGTCGAGGCCGGCGTGGACTTCCGGGAGGGCTGCGCGGTCAAGGACCTGGTGTGGCAGGACGACCGGGTCACCGGCGTGCGCTACACGACACCCGAAGGCACCGAGACCACGGAGCGGGCACGCCTGGTCGTCGGAGCGGACGGCATGCGCTCCCTGGTGGCCCGCAAGACGGGCGCGCGCAACGTCATCGAGCACCCGCGGGTGAGCTGCACCTACTACAGCTACTGGGAGAACGTCCCCTCGCACTTCGAGCTGTACGAGCGGCCCGGCCGCTGGATCGGCGTCATCCCCACCAACGACGACCTCACGCTGCTGATGACCTACTTCCCGCAGGACCTCTACAACGAGGTCCGCAAGGGAGTGGAGCCCTTCTACCTCGACTCCTTCCGCACGACCGCGCCCGAACTGTACGAGCGGATGCGGGCGGGCCGGCGGGTGGAGCAGATCTACGGCACGGGCCACCAGGAGAACTACTTCCGCAAGGCCTACGGCCCCGGCTGGGTGCTGGTCGGCGACGCGGTCAACCACAAGGACTCCATCACCGCCCGCGGCATCACCGAGGCCTTCGCCCAGGCCCAGTCCCTCATCGACCACGTCGGCACGCAGCTGCACGACGACGCCGCGCTGCGCACCGCGCTCAAGCGCTACGAGAACGACCTGAGCGGCGAGGCCCTCAGCCACTACCAGGGCGCCCTGAACGTGGCCGAGCTCAAGCCCGAGGGCCGCGTGGAGATGCTGCAGCAACTGGTCGGCCACCAGGAGCACATCGACCGCTACTTCTCGACCCTGTCGGGGGCGTGCTCCATCGACGACTTCTACAACGACGAACTTCTGGACCTGCTCGACCTGAGCTGAGTCGCGGCCCGCTCCCTCCTGGTTCTGCCGATTTGGAGAAACACAATGATCCCGTTGTCGTTCGCGCAGCGCCGGCTGTGGTTCGTGGACCGGTTCGAAGGCCCCTCGCCGACCTACAACGGCGCCTTCGCCCTGCGGCTGACCGGTGAACTGGACGCCGGCGCGCTGCAGGCGGCGCTCGGTGACGTCGTCGACCGGCACGAGGTCCTGCGCACCGTGATCGTCGAGGGCGACGACGGCGTCCCGCACCAGCAGGTGCTGGCGTCGGGGGAGAAGCCCTTCGACCTGAGGGTCCTCGACGTCACCGAGCAGGACCGGGCGGCGGCCGTCGAGGAGGCGGCCACCGCCACCTTCGACCTGGCCGCCGACACCCCGATCCGCGCCCGGCTGCTGCGGTGCGCACCCGACGAGCACACCCTGGTCGTCGTCGCGCACCACATCGCCGTGGACGGGGAGTCCTTCGGGCCGCTGTTCCGCGATCTCACCACCGCCTACGCGCTCCGCGCCGAGGGCAGGGCACCCGAGTGGGAGCCGCTTCCGGTGCAGTACGCGGACTACACGCTGTGGCAGCGCGACGTGCTCGGCGACGAGTCCGACCCGGACAGCCTCTCCGCCCGCCAACTGGCCTACTGGGGCAAGGCGCTGGCCGACCTCCCGCAGCCGCTGGCCCTGCCGACGGACCGCCCGCGCCCGCGGGTGATGAGCCCCGACGGCGACCGGATCCCGTTCACCATCGACCCCGACCTGCTCGGCGCCGTGGAGAAGCTGGCCACCGGGGCGGACACCACGGTGTCGATGGTCATGCACGCGGCGCTGGCGGTCCTGCTGCATCACCTGGGATGCGGCGACGACCTGTCCATCGGCGCCCCGATCACCGACCGCACCGACGAGGAACTGCGCGACCTCGTCGGCTTCTTCGTCAACACCTGGGTACTGCGCGTCGACCTCTCCGCCAACCCGACCTTCCGCGCCCTGCTGGAGCAGGTCCGCGACCGCTCGCTGGCCGCCTACGACAACCAGGACATGCCCTTCGAGCGGCTGGTGGAGCTCCTCAACCCCGACCGCTCCACCGCCTACAACCCCTTCTTCCAGGTCATGCTCTCCTGGCAGCCGCCCGTGCCGCCGCTCGAGCTGCCCGGCCTCGGCGTCCAGGTCGAACGGCTGGAGACCGGCACCGCCAAGTTCGACCTGTTCTTCGACCTCCTCCCGGACAGCTCCGGCGGCGCCCGGTGCCGGCTGGAGTACGCCACCAGCCTCTTCGACCAGGACACCGCCGACGCCATCGCACAGCGGTTCGTCCGCGTGCTGGGCCGGCTCGTGGCCGACCCCGAGCGCGTGATCGGCACCGTCGACGTCCTCGACACCACCGAGCGCGAGCACCTGCTCGCCCGCACCGACGACACCCTCGCGGCGGCGCCCGCGGCGACGATCCCGCAGCTGTTCGAGAACCAGGCCGCCCGCACCCCCGACGCCCCCGCGCTCGCGTGCGACGGCCGGATGCTGACCTACCGGGAACTGGACGAACGGGCCGACGCGCTCGCCCGGGAACTCATCCGGCGCGGCGCCGGCCCCGAGGACCTGGTGGTCCTCGCGCTGCCGCGCACCGAGGACCTGGTGATCGGCCTGCTCGGCATCCTCAAGTCCGGTGCGGGCTATCTGCCGCTGGACCCGCAGTACGCCCAGGGACGGGCCCACAGCGTGCTGTCCGAGGCGGCCCCGCGCTTCGCGGTCACCGACACCGCGACCTGGCAGGAGATCCCCGCCAACACCATCGACACCGTCGTCCGCCTCGACCGGCACGCCGACTGGGAGCCCGCCACGGGCGCCCCCGACGACACGGCCCGCCGCGCGCCGCTCGGCCCGGACAACCTCGCGTACGTGATGTACACCTCCGGCTCCACCGGCAAGCCCAAGGGCGCGGCCATCACCCACCGGGGCGTCGTCGACGGCGTACGGGAACTGGTGGACGTCCTCGGCACACCGCCCGGGTGGCGGATGCTGGCCGGCACCTCCGTCAACTTCGACGTCTCCGTCTTCGAGCTGCTGACCACCCTGACCACCGGCGGCACGGCCGAGATCGTCGCGAACACGCTGGCACTGGCCGAGCGCGACAGCTGGGACGGGCACATCGTCAGCGGCGTCCCCTCGGTACTGAGCGAACTCGTCCCCCACCTCGGCAAAGCGCCCGACATCCGCACGGTCGTCCTCGCCGGCGACGTGCTCCCGGGCCGGCTGGTGCGCCAGCTGCGCGAGGCCCTGCCCGACGCCCGCATCATCAACTCCTACGGCCAGAGCGAGAGCTTCTACGCCACCACCTTCTCCCTCGCACCGTCCAAGGAGTGGTCCGACAGCGACGTCGCCCCCATCGGCACCCCGCTGGGCAACATGCGCGCCTACGTCCTCGGCCCGGGCCTCGCCCCGGTGCCCCAGGGCGTCATCGGCGAGCTGTACGTCGTCGGCACCTGCCTGGGCCGCGGCTACCACGGCCGCGCCGCCCTGACCGCCGAACGCTACGTGGCCAACCCCTACGGCCGGGCCGGCGAACGGATGTACCGCACCGGCGACCTCGCCCGTTGGAACGCCCAGGGACAGCTGGAGTGCGTGGGCCGCGGCGACGGCCAGGTCAAGGTGCGCGGCTTCCGCATCGAGACCGCCGAGGTCGAGGCGGCGATCACCCAGCACCCCGGGATCAGCGAGGCGGTGGTCATCAGCCGGGAGGTGCCCGCGGGCGGCAAACGGCTCGTCGCCTACGTGGTGCACACCGGTGAGGGAGCCGTCGGCGACGACGGCGCCGGCGGCATCGGCGACGTGGACGTCCTCGCCGGAGCCTCCTCCGCCGAGCTGCGCAAGTTCGTCGCCGCACGGCTGCCCGACTACATGGTCCCGGCCGCCTTCGTGGCCCTGGGCCGCCTCCCGCTGGGTGCGACCGGAAAACTGGACCGCTCGGCCCTGCCCGAACCGGAGTTCCTCGGCGAGGCCTACCGCGCGCCCCGCACCGAGGCCGAGACCATCATCACCGCCGCCTACGCGGACGTCCTGGGCGTGGAACGCGTCGGCGCCGACGACGACTTCTTCGCGGTCGGAGGCGACAGCCTCCGCTCCATCCAGGTGGTGGCCAGGGCCAGGGCCCGCGGCCTGGAGCTGTCCACCCGGGAGATCTTCGAGTGCCGCACCGCGGCCCGCCTCGCCGAGGTCGCCTCCGCCCGCCAGGGACAAACACCCGTCCTGGAGGAGGACGAGGAAGGCGGCATCGGCCCGATGCCGCTGCAGCCGGTGGCCCGGCACGTGTTCGAACACGGCGGCGGCACGGACCGGTTCGCCATGTCGATGGTCCTCGAACTGCCCGCGGGCATCGACGCGGACGGCCTCACCGCGACCCTGGACGCCGTCCTTAACCGGCACGACCTGCTGCGCGCCCACCTGGTGCGCGGCGACGAGCCCACCCTCGTCGCCCGCCCGGCGGGCACCGTGCGGGCCGCGGACCTCATCCGCCGGGTCGACTGCCAGGGCCGCTGGGAGGAGCCGTCCGCGCTGGCCGCGGCCAAGGCGGAACTGCACGACGCGGTCGGCCGCCTGGACCCGCAGGCCGGAACCATGGCCGACTTCGTCTGGTTCGCCGCCGCATCGGGCCGGGGCAGGCTGCTGGTGGTCCTGCACCACCTGGTGGTGGACGGCGTCTCCTGGCGCATCCTCATGTCGGACTTCGCCGAGGCATGGCAGCAGGTCCGCACCGGCACCGCACCCGAACTGCCCCCGGTCGGCACCTCCGCCCGCCGCTGGGCGGCCGCCCTGGCCGACGAGGCCCTCTCCGAGCGGCGGGAAGCGGAACTGCCGTACTGGCGCGACCTCCTCGAATCCCCCAACCCCCCACTGGGCACCCGGGCGTTCGACCCGGCACTCGACGTGTGGTCCACCGTCGAGACCGTGCGGGTCCAGCTGCCCGCCGACGTCACCGACGCCGTCCTGACCACCCTGCCCGCCGCGTTCAAGGGCACCGGCACCGACGTACTGCTCGCCGCCCTCGCCCTGGCCCTCGACCACTGGCGCACCACGGACGGCCCGACACTGGTCCGTCTCGAAGGACACGGCCGCGAGGAGGACGCCGTCCCCGGCGCCGACCTCTCCCGCACCGTCGGCTGGTTCACCACCATGTACCCCGCCCGCGTCGACGTGACGGCGGTGGACCTGGACGACGTGCTGGCCGGCGGCCCCGCCGCCGCCACGGCGATCAAACGGGTCAAGGAGCAGCTGCGCGAGGTCCCCGGCAAGGGCCTGGGCTACGGACTGCTGCGCCACCTCAACCCCGAGACCGCCGAACAGCTCGCCGGCCTCCCGGTCCCGCAGATCGGGTTCAACTACCTCGGCCGGATCTCCGACACCGACGTGCCCGAACACCTGCGCACCGACGGGTGGGGACCGGCGTCCTGGTCCGCCGAACTGATCGCGCAGCCCGACCCGGACCTGCCCGCCCTGTCCGCCCTGGAGGTCAACTCCGTCGCCACGGACACCGCCGAGGGCACCCGACTGCAGGCCGCCTTCATGTTCCCCACCGGAGTGCTCTCCCGCGAACGGACCGCCGAACTGGCCGAACTGTGGGTCAAGGTGCTGCACGGCATGGCCGCCTACGCCGCCACCGGCGACATCGGCGGACTCACCCCCGCCGACGCCCCGCTGGTCACCGTCGGCCAGCGCGACATCGAGACCTGGGAGGAGCGCTACGGCCGGCTGGCCCAGGTGTGGCCGCAGGCCCCGGGACAGTCCGGTATCCAGTTCCAGGCCGCGCTCGCCGACGGCGCCTTCGATGTCTACCACATGCAGTTCGTGCTGCACCTGTCCGGACACGTCGACCCCGACCGCATGCGCGCCGCCGGACAGGCACTGCTCGAGCGCTACCCCAACCTGCGCTCCGCGTTCCTGACCACCGCCGACGGCGAGCCGGTGCAGGTCGTGGCCGAGCACGTCGACCTGCCCTGGCAGCACCTGGACCTGACCGGATACAGCGAGGCCGAGCAGAACGCGGCACTGGACGCGGCGCTGGCCGCCGACCGCGCGAACCAACTCGACCCCACCCGGCCGCCGTTGCTGCGCCTGGCCCTGCTCACCTGCGGGCCGCAGCGGGCCAAGGTCGTCCTCACCGCCCACCACACCCTGTTCGACGGCTGGTCCTCACCGCTGGTGATCACGGACCTGGTGAGGCTGTACGCCGGGACCACCGCCCTCGCCCCGGTCCGCTCCTACGGCGACTACCTGGCCTGGCTGACCCGGCAGGACAAGGACGCCTCCGCCGCCCGGTGGAAGGCCGAACTCGACGGATTCGACGAGCCGACCCACGTCGCCGCGGGCCTCACCTCCCAGGGCCAGGCATCCTCCCTGGGACGCGTCGAGGTGCCGCTGTCCATCGACAAGGGCCGCGAACTGGCCCGGCGCGCCGCACAGCTCGGCGTCACGCTCAACACGCTGCTGCAGGGCGCGTGGGCGGTGCTGATCTCGAAACTGACCGGACAGCACGACGTGGTGTTCGGCGCCGCCGTCAACGGCCGCCCCGCCGACCTGACCGGCAGCGACGAGATGGTCGGCCTGTTCATCAACTCCCTGCCGACCAGGGCCCTGTGCCGGCCCGAAGCCGGCCTCGGCGAGGTCATCACCGACCTGCAGAACCGGCAGATCACCCTGCTCGACCACCACTACTACGGCCTGGCCGACATCCAGCGCGGCACCGGCCTGCCCTCCCTGTTCGACACGATCGTGGTGTTCGAGAACTACCCGGTGGACCGCGAGGGCATCGTCGACGCGAACACCTCCGCGGGCTTCACGATCGACGCCATCCGCCCGTTCGCGGGCTCCCACTACCCCCTCACCCTCAACTCCTCCGACCCCTACCTGCGCCTGTCCCTCGACTACCAGAAGAACCTCTACGACCACCAGGCGGCCGAGGCCATCGCCGCCCGACTCGTCCGCGTCCTGGAGCAGGTCCTCCAGGACCCCACGGTGCCGGTCGCCGCCGTGGAGGTCCTGGGGGAGGAGGAACGCGACCGGCTGGTGCGGCAGATCAACGACACCGCGCACCCGCTCACCCCCGACACCCTGCCCGGCGCGTTCGAGGCCCAGGCCGCCCGCACCCCCGACCGCCTCGCGGTCATCGGCGAGCACGAGCGGCTGACCTACACCGAGTTCAACAAGCGCGCCAACCAGCTCGCGCACTGGCTCATCGAACAGGGCGCGGGCCCCGAAAAACTGGTCGCGGTGAAGATCCCCCGCTCGGTGGACCTGATGGTGGCGATCTACGCCGTGGTCAAGGCCGGCGCCGCCTACGTGCCCATCGACACCGAACTGCCCGAGGACCGGGTGCGGCACGTCCTGGCCGGCGCCCGGCCGCTGCTGGTGCTCGACCAGAGCCTCCCGGACGTCTCCGGCCACCCGCAGAGCGACCCCGAGCGCACCCTGTCGCCGGACAACGCCGCCTACGCCATCTTCACCTCCGGCTCCACCGGCGGCCCCAAGGGCGTGCCGGTGGCACACCGGGCGATCATGAACCGGCTCCAGTGGGGACTCGCGCACTTCGACGTCACGCCCGAGGACCGGGTGCTGCTGAGCACGACGGCCAGCTTCGACGTGTCGGTGCCGGAACTGTTCGCGCCCCTTCAGGCCGGCGCCGCGGTCGTCATCGCCCGCCCCGACGGCCGCCGCGACCCCGCCTACCTGGCGGAACTGATACGGCGCGAACAGGTCACCGGCGCCGACTTCGTGCCCTCCCTGCTGGAGGCGTTCGTCGCCGAACCCTCGGCCAAGGACTGCACCAGCCTGCGCTGGATCGAGGTCGCCGGCGAGGCGTTCCCGCCCGCGCTGGCCGACCGGTTCACCCAGCTGCTGCCGAACTGCACCGCCAACAACCTCTACGGGCCCACCGAGGCGGCCGTCGAGGTCACCGCCCACCAGTACGTGCCCGGCGCGGACCGCCTGCCGATCGGCACACCGGTGTGGAACACCCAGGTGTACGTCCTGGACGCGGCCCTGCGCCCGGTCCCGGCCGGGGTCACCGGAGAGCTGTACCTCGCCGGCGACCAGCTCGCCCGGGGCTACCTCGGACAGATGGGACTGACCGCGGACCGCTTCGTGGCCTGCCCCTTCGGAGCACCCGGCAGCCGCATGTACCGCACCGGGGACGTCGTGCGCTGGAGCGGGGACGGCCAGGTGGAGTACATCGGCCGCTCCGACTTCCAGGTCAAGATCCGCGGCTTCCGCATCGAGCTCGGCGAGATCGAACAGGCCCTCGCCGCGCACCCCGACGTCGACAGCGCGGTGGCCCTGGTGCGCGAGGACCGCCCCGGCGACCAGCGCCTGGTCGCCTACCTCGTGCCGGCCGCCACCACGGACCCGGCCGGCCTGGACCTCGCCGCCCTGACCGGCCTGGCCCGCGAACGGCTGCCGGAGTACATGGTCCCCACCGCGCTCGTGCCGCTCGCCGAACTCCCCAAGACACCCAGCGGGAAACTCGACCGGGGCGCCCTGCCCGCACCCGACCGCGCCGAGACCGCCACCGGACGAGGACCGCGCAACCACAACGAGGAAGTCCTGTGCCGGCTGTTCGCCGAACTCCTCGGAGCGGACGAGGTCGGTGTCGACGTCGACTTCTTCGACAACGGCGGGCATTCGCTGCTGGCCACCCGGCTGGTCGGCCGCATCCGCAACGAACTCGGCGTCGACGTGAAGGTCACGACCGTGTTCCGCAGCCCCACCGTCGCCGAACTGGCGGCCCGGATCGAGAAGTCGGCCAAGTCGAACCGCCTCCAGCTGCGACAGATGAACGTTTAGGAGTAGCACGATGATCCCGTTGTCCTTCGCCCAGCGCAGGCTGTGGTTCCTCCACCGTCTGCAGGGGCCGTCCGCGACGTACAACATCCCGTTCGTGCTGCGCCTGGACGGGCCGCTGGACACCAAGGCCCTGGCCGCGGCGGTGACCGACGTCGCCACCCGGCACGAGAGCCTGCGCACCCTGCTCGTCGAGAGGCCGGACGGCACCCCGGAGCAGCGCATCCTGGACCCCCAGGAGGCCGACCTCGCCTTCCGGGTGGTCGACGTGGCCGCGGACGCGGTGGACGAGGCGATGCGCCGCTTCGTGGGCGAAGGCTTCGAACTGGACACGGACCTGCCGCTGCGCACCCGCGTCTTCCGCCTCTCCGCGCACGAGCACGTGCTGGTGTTCGTCTTCCACCACGTCGCCGCGGACGGCGCGTCGATGGCCCCGTTCCTGCGCGACCTGCTGGCCGCCTACGCCGCCCGCGGGCGCGGCCAGGCCCCCGACTGGCAGCCGCTCACGGTGCAGTACAAGGACTACACCGTGTGGCAGCGGCAGATGCTGGGCGACGAGGACGACCCCGACAGCGTCGCCTTCGAGCAACTCGACTACTGGCGCCGCGAGCTGTCCGCAGTGCCGCAGCCGGTGCAGCTGCCGCTGGACCGCCCGCGGCCCACCTCGGCCGGCCACCGCGGCGGCCATGTCGACCTCGAACTCGAACCCGACGTGGTCACCGGGATCGGCCGCCTGGCCGCCGAGCACGGCGCCACCGCGCCGATGGTCGCCCAGGCCGCGCTCGCGGTGCTGCTGCACCACCTCGGCGCCGGCAACGACCTCACCATCGGCAGCCCCATCGAAGGGCGCCCCGACGAGCAGCTGGAAGACCTGATCGGGTTCTTCGCCAACACCTGGGTGCTGCGCGTCGACCTCTCCCGCAACCCGTCGTTCGGCGATCTGCTGGACCAGGTCCGCGACCGGGCGCTGGGCGCCTACGACAACCAGGACGTCCCCTTCGAGCACCTGGTGGAACTCCTCGACCCGGAGCGCACCACCGCCTACCAGCCCCTGTTCCAGGTGATGCTGGCCTGGCAGTTCGCCTGGTCCCCCCTCGAGGTGCCCGGCCTCAAGGTCACCCCCGTCCCGCTGGGCACCGACACCGCCAAGTTCGACCTGTTCTTCAACATCGTCCCCGACCCCTCGGGCCGCGCCTACGGGCGCCTGGAGTACGCGACGGAACTGTTCGACCACGCCACCGCCCAGAGTCTGGTCGACCGCTACGTCCGCGTGCTGCGCCAGGTCGTCGCCGACCCCGGCACCCGCCTGGGCCGGGTGGAGATCCTCACCACGGCCGAACAGGACCGGCTGACCCGGCTGAACGACACCACGGCGCCCGTGCCGGACACGACGATGGCCGACCTGGTCGCCGCCCAGGCGGCACGGACACCGGACGCGACCGCGGTGGTCTGCGGGCCGGCGCAACTGTCCTACCGCGAACTGGAGACCCGCGCCGGCCGGCTGGCCGCCGTGCTGCGCGAACACGGCGTCGGGCCGGACGTCCTGGTCGCCGTGGCACTGCCCCGCTCCGCGGACCTGGCCGTAGCCCTCCTCGCCGTCCTCAAGGCCGGCGGCGCCTACCTGCCCGTCGACCCGAACTACCCGGCCGCGCGCGTCGACCTGCTGCTCACCACCGCCGATCCGGCCCTGGTGATCAGCGACCACGCGACGGCGCCCACCGTCGCCAACGCCGCACGGCGCGTCCTGCACCTCGACGACCTGAGCCTGGACGGGCCCGCCGTCCAGGCACCGGACGCCGGCACCGGCCCGGACCACCTCGCCTACGTGATGTTCACGTCCGGCTCGACCGGCACCCCCAAGGGCGTCGCCGTCACCCACGCCGCCGTGGTCAACGGCGTACGGGACCTGGCCCGGCGCACCCACGTCGAGGCCGGCTCACGGATGCTCGCCGCGACCTCGGTGAACTTCGACGTCTCCGTGTTCGAGATCTTCACCGCGCTGACCTGCGGCGCGAGCGTCGAGATCGTCCGCGACGTCCTCGAACTCGCCGAACGCGACGCCTGGTCGGGCACCACCATCAGCGCCGTGCCGACCGTGTTCGCCGCACTGCTCGATCAGGTCGCCACCGACGGCGGCCCCGGACTGCGCCTCGACGTCGAAACCGTGATCTTCGCCGGTGAGGCGCTCTCCGCGGACATGGTCCGCACGGTGCGCCGGATCCTGCCCGGCACCCGCGTCATCAACGCCTACGGCCAGACCGAGAGCTTCTACGCCTCCACCCACACCGTCCCGCGGCAGGGGAGCGACACCGGCGCGATACCGGTCGGCACACCACTGGCCAACATGCGCGCCCACGTCCTGGGACCCGAACTGGCCCCGGCCCCGCCGGGCGTGATCGGCGAACTGTACGTCGCCGGCCCGGTCGCCCGCGGCTACCACCACAACAGTGCCGCCACCGCGGAACGCTTCGTGGCCTGCCCCTTCGGCCCGCCCGGCACGCGGATGTACCGCACCGGCGACCTGGCCCGGTGGGACGCCGAGGGCCGGCTCAGGTACGCCGGACGCGCCGACGACCAGGTCAAGGTGAACGGCATCCGCGTCGAACCCACCGAGATCGAGACCGTCCTGGCCCAGCACCCCGCCGTCGCCCGGGCCGTCGTCACCGTGTGCGAGGACCCCTCCGGCACCAAGCGGCTCGTCGGCTACGTGGCCCGAGCCGGTGCCACAGGCGGCGACGCGGACATCAACGCCGGTGTCTCGGTGGCCGATCTGCGCCGGTTCGCGGCCAAGCGGCTGCCCGACTACATGGTGCCCGCCCAGCTGATGGTCCTGGAGAGGCTGCCGCTGACCGCCAACGGCAAACTGGACCGGGCAGCCCTGCCCGAGCCGCAGTTCACCGGCACCCAGTACCGCGCGCCGCGCACCGAGGCCGAGCGGGTGCTGGCCGAGGTCTACGCCGACGTCCTGGGCGCCGGGCAGGTGGGCGTCGACGACGACTTCTTCACCGGCGGCGGCGACAGCATCCGCTCCATCCAGGTCGTGGCACGCGCCAAGACCCGCGGCGTCGTCGTCACCACACGGGAGATCTTCGAGCACCGCACCGTCGCCCGGCTCGCCGAGCTGGTCGAGGGCCGGGCCGACGAGGAGCGCGTGACCCTGGCCGAGCTGCCGGGCGGCGGCGTGGGCTGGGCCCCGCTGCCGCCGACCGCGGCCCACGTCCTCGCCCTGGGCGGCCCCGTCGGCCGGTTCTGCATGTCCGCGCTGCTGACCCTGCCCGAGGACATCGACCAGGCCGGCCTCACCGCGACCCTGCAGGCCCTCCTGGACCGGCACGACGTGCTGCGCTCCCACCTGGACCGGGCCGAGAAGGGCCTGCGCATGCGCGAGGCGGGCACCGTGGACGCCGCCACGCTGGTGCGCGAGGTCCCCTACGACGCCGCCACCGTGCAGGCCGAACTGGACGCGGCCGCCGGCCGCCTGGACCCGGACGCCGGCGTGATGGCCCAGTTCGTGCGGTTCACCTGCGCCACCGGGGCCGACCGGCTGCTGATCGTGCTGCACCACCTGGTCGTCGACGGGGTGTCCTGGCGGATCCTGCTGCCCGACCTGGTGGCCGCCTGGCAGCAGGTCAAGGGCGGCCTCGAACCCCTGCCGGCACCCGCGGGCACCTCACTGCGGCGCTGGACGCACGCGCTCGCCGAGCAGGCCGCCACCGCCGGGCGCATCGCCGAACTGCCGCTGTGGCAGGACGTCCTCGCCGGTGACGAACCGGTCCTGGGCGCCCGCCCGCTGGACCCCGCACGCGATGTCACCTCCACCGTCGACACCGTCCGCGTCCAGCTGCCGGCCGATGTCACCGCCACCCTCCTCGACACCGTGCCCGCCCTCTTCCGCGGCGGCGTCGACGACGGCCTGCTCACCGGCCTCGCCCTGGCCCTGGCCCGCTGGCGCCGCACCCGCGGCGTGCCCGCCACCCCGGCCCTCGTCCGGCTCGAGGGCCACGGCCGCGAGGACCACCTCGTACCCGGCGCCGACCTGTCCGCCACCGTCGGCTGGTTCACCGCCATGTACCCGGTCGCCCTGGACGTGACCGGCATCGACCTGGCCGACGCGTTCGCCGGCGGCCCCGCCGCCGGCCGGGCCGTCAAGGCCGTCAAGGAACAGCTGCGGGCCGTCCCCGACCACGGCATGGGATACGGCCTGCTGCGCCACCTCAACGCGAAGACCGCGCCCGCGCTGGCCCGCCTGCGCCGCCCGCAGATCGGCTTCAACTACCTCGGCAAGGCCTCCGGCGCGGACATCCCCGAGGAACTGCGGGGCCTGGGCTGGGCACCCGACACCACCCACCGCGACCTGATCGCCGCACCGGACGCGGACATGCCGGTCCTGTCCGCGCTGGAGATCAACGCGGTGGCCACCGACACCGGCGACGGCGACGAACTGACCGCCTACTTCGGCTTCCCCACCGGCGTCCTGTCCCGCGAGGACGTCACCGAACTGGCCGCACTGTGGACCCAGGCGCTGACCGCGCTGGCCCGCCACGCCACCACCCCCGACGCGGGCGGCCTCACCCCCGGCGACGCACCCCTGGTCACGGTGGGCCAGGCGGAGATCGACGCCTGGGAGGCCCGCTTCGGCAGGCTCGCCAGGATCTGGCCGGCGACCCCCGCCCAGTCCGGGATCCTCTTCCAGGCCAAGCTCGCCGGGGCGTCGTTCGACCCGTACCACATCCAGCTGGTGTTCCACCTGTCCGGCAGGGTCGACCCGCAGCGGATGCACCGCGCAGGGCAGGCACTCCTGGACCGCCACCCCGTCCTGCGCGCCGCGTTCGTCGACCGGGCCGACGGCGACCTCGTCCAGGTGATCCCGGAGTCGGTGACGCTGCCCTGGCGACACCTCGACCTGACCGCCCTCGACCAGCCGCAACGCGACGAGACGTTCGAGCGGTTCCTCACCGAGGACCAGAAGGCCTACTTCGACGCGGACACCCCGCCGCTGATGCGCCTGGCCCTGGCCGTCCTCGACCCCGACCGGCCCGAACTCGTCCTGACCGCCCACCACGCCCTCTACGACGGCTGGTCCACACCGCTGCTGATGCAGGACCTGCTGCTGCTCTACGCCGCCGACGGCGACGCCTCCGCACTGCCCGCCACCCGCGACTACGGCGACTTCCTGTCCTGGCTCACCCGCCAGGACCCCGAAGAGGCGGCGCGGGCGTGGGCGGGCGAACTCGACGGGCTCGGCGAGCCGGCCCTGCTCGCCCCCGACTCCGCCGACACGGACGACGGCGTCCGCGACCAGGTCGAGGTCGCACTGCCCGTCGAGGAGGCACACGAACTCGTACGCCGCTCCTCCGAGCTGGGCATCACCGTCAACACCCTGGTGCAGGGCGCCTGGGCGCTGCTGCTGGGCCAGCTCACCGGCCGCCAGGACGTGGTGTTCGGCGCGACCGTCTCCGGGCGCCCGCCCGCGGTGACGGACGTGGAGTCGATGGTCGGCATGTTCATCAACACCCTTCCCGTACGGGTGACCCACGCGCCCGGCGACACCGTCGGCGAGGTCCTGGACCGCCTCCAGCGCCGCCAGGCCGGCCTGGCGGAGCACCACCACCACGGGCTCGCGGAGATCCAGAAGTCCGCCGGAGTACGGTCCCTGTTCGACACGCTGGTCGTCTTCGAGTCCTACCCGGTCGACCGGGAGGGCCTGGAGGACGCCAGCGACGCCGCGGACGGGATCACCTTCACCGGCCTGCGCCCGTCCGCCGGCAACCACTACGCGCTGTGCCTGACGGCGGCGGCCGACCCGCATCTGCAGCTCGTCATCCAGTACGCGCCGGGCGTCTTCGACCGGGACACGGTGGAGACGTACGCGGCCCGCCTGGTGCGCTTCTTGCGGCAGCTGGCGGCCGACCCCGCGCTGAGGATCGCGCAGATCGACGCGCTCCAGGAGGGCGAACGCGAGCGGATGCTGGCCCCCTTCGACGACGAAGCCGCCCGCGCCCGCCACGTCACGCTCACCGAACTGGTCGAGGCGCAGACGGCCCGGATCCCGGACAAGGTCGCCGTGGCCGCCCGGGGCGAGTCGCTGACGTACGCCCAGCTGGACGCCCGCGCCGAGGCGCTCGCGGCCGAACTGGCTCGGCACGGAGTGGGCCCGGAGACCGTGGTCGGCGTGGTCCTGCCGCGCACCGTGAACATGGTCGTGGCCCTGCTGGGCGTGCTCAAGGCGGGCGGCGCGTATCTGCCCGTCGACCCCGCCTACGCCGCCGCCCGGCTCCCGCACGTCCTGCCCACCGCCCGGCCCCACCTGGTCCTGACCGACACCGGCACCCGCGACCTCGTCCCCGCCACCGACATCCCCGTCCTCCTCCTCGACGACATCGACCTCTTGGCCCCGCCCGCGGACGCCCCGCGGGCCGGGGCGCGGCCGAAGGCCGGTCCGGACAGCCTCGCCTACGTCATCTACACCTCCGGCTCCACCGGCGTGCCCAAGGGCGTGGGCGTCACCCAGTCCACCGTCGTCAACGCCGTGGACACGATGGTCGCGCAGGCCGGGGCCGAGGCCGGACGGCGCATCCTGGTCGCCGCCTCCTTCGGCTTCGACGTCGCCACCTTCGAGACCTTCGCCGCCCTCACCCGGGGCGGCACCGCCGAGATCGTGCGCGACGTGCTGGAACTGGCCGAACGCGACAGCTGGGACGTCGACGTCATCTGCTCGGTGCCCTCCGCCTTCGCCGAGCTCGTCGACCAGCTCGCCGACCGCATCGACCCCACGGCACTGAACATCTCCGGGGAGGTGCTGACCCCGGTCCTGGCGGAGCGGGTGCGCACCCGCTGGCCCAAGGCCCGCGTCATCAACAGCTACGGCCCCAGCGAGACGTTCTACGCCACCGGCTTCCTCCTGGACCCCGACGAGCCGTACACGCAGGGTGTGCCCATCGGGCGTCCCTTCCCCGGCGTACGGGCCTACATCCTCAGTCCCGGACTTGGCCTGCTGCCCGCGGGCACCCCGGGCGAGCTGTACCTGGCGGGCGCCGGCCGCGGCTACCACCGCCAGGCGGCCCTGACCGCGGACCGCTTCGTCCCCGACCCCTACGGGCCCGCCGGCTCGCGGATGTACCGCACCGGCGACCTGGCCCGCTTCACCCCGGGCGGCGAGCTGCAGCACCTGGGCCGCATCGACACCCAGGTCAAGATCCGCGGCTACCGGGTGGAACCCGCCGAGGTCGAGGCCGCCCTGACCACCCATCCGCGCATCGCCCAGGTCGCCGTCGTGACCCAGCAGCCCGGCGACACCACCCCCTACCTGGCCGCCTACCTCGTCCCCGTGGACGGCGCGAGCGTGCCGGACGCGGCCGAGATCCAGGAGCATCTGGCCGACCGGCTGCCCGAGTACATGGTGCCCGCCGCCTACGTGCCGCTGGAGAGGCTGCCCCTGTCGCCCAACGGCAAGCTCGACCTCAAGGCCCTGCCCGCACCCGACCTCACCTCCCACACCCCCTTCAGGGCGCCCACCACCCCGCGCGAGGAGGCGCTGGCCAGGCTGTTCGCCGAGGTGCTCGGACTGGAGAAGGTCGGTGTCGACGACGGCTTCTTCGAACTCGGCGGGCACTCCCTGCTCGCCACCCGGCTGATCACCCGGGCCCGCTCAGAGATCGGGATGGAGATACCCATCCGGAAGATCTTCGACCTGCCGACGGTCGCGGCGCTCGCCGCATGGTCGGAGGAATCGGCCGTACCCCTTCGCCCCGCTCTGCGCAGGATGATCCCAGAGGAGTAGAACCCGTGATTCCGCTTTCGTTTGCACAGCGCCGCATGTGGCTCACGCACCAGCTGGAGGGCGGGGCGGAGACCTACAACATCTCCCCGGCCTTCCGGCTGAAGGGGCCACTGGACGAGACCGCCCTCGTCGCGGCGATCCAGGACGTGGTCGCCCGCCACGAGACGCTGCGCACCACCTACGTGCTGGACGACAACGACGAACCCCACCAGCGGATCCTGCCCGCGGCCCAGGCACCGGTGGAGGTGCCGGTCATCGAGGTGGCACCCGACGGCCTGGACGCCGCGGTCGACGCGTTCATCGCGCACCGCTTCGACCTGATGGCCGACATCCCCTTCCAGGTGCGCCTGTTCCGCTGCTCGCCCGAGGAACACGTCCTGGTCCTGCTCATCCACCACATCGCCTCCGACGGCGTCTCCGGCGGCCCCCTGGCCCGCGACCTGACCACCGCCTACACCGCCCGCCTGGCCGGCCGGGCACCCCGGTACGAGCCCCTGGCCGTGACCTACAAGGACTACGCGCTGTGGCAGCGCGAACTCCTCGGCGACGTCGCCGACCCCGGCTCACTGGCCGCGGCCCAGGCCAACCACTGGCGCAAGGAACTGGCCGGAGTGCCCCAGCCGCTCAGCCTGCCGCTGGACCGCCCGCGGCCCGCCACCCGGGACTCCAAGGGCGACTCGTTCCCGCTCGTGGTGCGGCCGCAGGCCGCGGCCAAACTGCAGAAGCTCGCCGACGAGCGCGGCATGACCATGTCGATGGTCGTCCAGGCCGCGCTCGGCGTGCTGCTGGGCAAGCTCAGCGGCGGCGAGGACGTCACCATCGGCAACCCGATCGCCGGACGCACCGACGAGGGCCTGGCCGATCTGGTCGGCCTGTTCGTCAACACCCAGGTGCTGCGCGTCGACCTCTCGGGCAACCCCTCCTTCACCGACCTGCTCCCACAGGTGCGCGACAAGGCGCTGGCCGCCTACGAGCACCAGGACGTCCCCTTCGAGACCCTGGTCGAACTGCTCAACCCCGAGCGCTCCACCTCCTACCAGCCCCTGTTCCAGGTGATGTTCGCCTGGCAGAGCTTCGAGAAGGCCGACTTCGAACTGCCCGGACTCAAGGTCGAGTTCGAGCAGTACCTCACCAACACCTCCCTGGCCGACCTGTTCTTCAGCCTGGCCTACGACACCACCGGCGCACTGCGCGGCGACCTCATGTACGCCACCCAGCTCTTCGACCGCGACACCGCCGAGGCCCTCGCCGACCGGTTCGTGCGGGTCCTCGAGCAGGTGGCCGCCGCGCCCGGGGCGCCGCTCAGCTCGATCGAGGTGCTGGGCGAGGACGAACGCGACCGCCTGGTACGGCAGGTCAACGACACCGTCCACCCGGTGACCGGTACCACCCTGCCCGACGCGTTCGAGGCCCAGGTCGCCCGCACTCCCGACCGTGTCGCGGTGATCGGCGAGCACGAGAGCCTGACCTACGCCGAGTTCAACCGGCGCGCCAACCAGCTCGCGCACTGGCTCATCGAACAGGGCGCCGGCCCCGAACAACTCGTCGCCGTGAAGATCCCGCGCTCGGTGGACCTGCTCGTCGCCGTGTACGGGGTGGTCAAGGCCGGCGCCGCCTACGTGCCGCTGGACACCGAACTGCCCGCCGAACGCGTACGCCACGTCCTGGCGAGCGCCAAGCCACTGCTGCTGCTCGAAGACACCCTGCCGGACGTGTCGGGGTATCCCGAGACGGACCCCGTGCGGGACCTGTCGCCGGACAACGCCGCCTACGTCATCTTCACCTCCGGCTCCACCGGCGGCCCCAAGGGCGTGCCCGTGGCGCACCGTTCGATCACGAACCGGATCGAGTGGGGCCTGGAACACTTCCGGGTCACGGTCGAGGACCGGATGCTGATGAGCACCTCGGCCAGCTTCGACGCCTCGGTGCCGGAGATGTTCTCCAACCTGCAGATGGGCGCATCCGTCGTCGTGGCCAGCGCCGAGGGCCGCCGCGACCCCGCCTACCTCGCCGAACTGATCCAGCGCGAACAGGTGACCGCCGCGTTCTTCGTGCCCTCCCTGCTCTCCGCGTTCGTCACCGAACCCGCCGCCGCCCACTGCACCAGCCTGCGCTGGATCGAGGTCGCCGCCGAAGCCTTCCCGCCCGCCCTCGCCAACCGCTTCACCGACCTGCTCCCCGGCTGCACCGCCAACAACCTCTACGGCCCCACCGAGGCCACCGTCGAGATCACCGGCTGGCAGCACGTCCCCGGCGCCGACCGCGTCCCGATCGGCACCCCCATCTGGAACAACCAGGTCTACATCCTGGACGCGGCCCTGCGCCCCGTCGCCCCCGGCGTCGCCGGCGAGCTCTACCTCGCCGGGACCTGCCTGGCCCGCGGCTACCTCGGCCAGAGCGCCCTGACCTCCGAGCGGTTCGTGGCCTGCCCCTTCGGACCGGCCGGCGCACGCATGTACCGCTCCGGGGACCTGGTGAAGTGGAACAAGGACGGCCAGGTCGAATACCTGGGCCGCACCGACTCCCAGGTCAAGGTCCGCGGCTTCCGCATCGAACTCGGCGAGATCGACCACGTCCTGAGCGGACACCCCTTCGTCGCACAGGCCGCCGTCGTGGTCCGCGAGGACCAGAAGGGCGACCAGCGCCTGGTCGCCTACATCGAACCCGACCCCGACGCCGCCGTCGCCGACACCACCGCCCAGGTCGAGGAATGGCGCCAGATCCACGACGACGCCCACGCCGACTTCGCGGACGAGGCCTGGGGCGAGGACTTCCAGCCCTGGAAGAACGTCTACGGCGGCGAGCCGATCCCCGCGGAACAACTGAGCCAGTGGCAGGACGCCGCGGCCGCCCACATCCTGCGCTACGCGCCACGCCGGGTCCTGGAGATCGGCGCCGGCTCCGGCCTGCTCCTCGCCAGGATCGCCGGCGAGGTCGACGCGTACTGGGGCACCGACCTCTGTGCCGCCGCGATCGACCGGCTCCGCCACCAGGCCGAGGCGGCCGGCCACGGCGACCGCGTCCACCTCCGCGTCCAGGCCGCCGACGACCTCTCCCAGCTGCCCCAGGGCAGCTTCGACACCGTCGTCCTCGACTCCGTCATCCAGTACTTCCCGAGCGCCGAATACCTTGACCAGGTACTCACCCAGGCCCTCGGCCTGCTCGCACCCGGCGGCCGGATCATCGTCGGCGACATCCGCAACGCCGCCACCCAGCGGATCCTGGCGACGGCGGAGCAGCGCGCCCAACAGCCCTACGCCTCCCACGAGGAGATCCGGGCGGCGGTGGAACAGGCACTGCTCGCCGAGCGGGAACTGCTCGTCGCCCCCGAATGGTTCGCCGAGTGGGCGGCGCGGCACGCCGTCGGCGCCGACATCCGGCTCAAGGCCGGGCAGGCGCACAACGCGCTGACCCGCCACCGCTACGAGGCCGTCCTGCACAAGGAGAGGGCCGACGCCCTCGACCTGACCGGTGTGCCCGCGCTGGTGTGGGGCGGCGAGGTGTCCGGCCTGGACGGACTGGCCGCACAGGTGGAGCGGGCGGGCGGCCCGCTGCGGGTGACCGGCATACCCAACGCGCGACTGGTGGAGGAGGCAGCCGCGGCCACCTTCGCCGGTGTCGTCGCCGAGGACGCCCCCACCGGCAGGCCGCTCGACCCCGAGGACCTGGCCGCCTGGGCGCGCCGGCAGGGCCTGGACGCCGTGCTCACCTGGTCGGGCGAGGCCGTCCACAGCTTCGACGCGGTGCTGCTGCCCCGGCCGCGGACCGTCACCGGAGGGTTCGTGCCCAGCGCGGTGGCCGGAGGCATCCGCGCCAACGCACCCGCGCTGGCCAAGGCGATCGGCCCGCTGCTGGCCGAACTGCCCGCCTACCTGGGCGCGCGGCTGCCGGACTACATGGTCCCGGCCGCGATGGTGCCGCTGTCACGGCTTCCGCTGAACCCGGCCGGCAAGATCGACCGGGGGGCGCTGCCCGCGGAGCACACCACCACCGTGAGCAAGGGCGAGCCGCGCAACTCCCACGAGCAGGACCTGTGCTCCTTCTTCAGCGAACTGCTCAAACTGGAACGGGTCGGCATCGACGACGACTTCTTCGCCCTCGGCGGGCACTCCCTGCTCGCCACCCGCCTCAGCGCCCGCATCCGCAAGCGGTTCGGCGTCGACATGCCCCTGCGGACGATCATCCAGTACCCGACCGTGGCCGAACTCGCGGCGCTGCTGCTCATCGGCGGCATCCCCGGCGACCACGACGACTCCTTCAACGTCGTGCTGCCGCTGAACCGGGACCCCGGCACGGGCAAGGAGCCGGTGTGGTTCTTCCACGGCGGCGGCGGCCTGGGCTGGGCGTTCTTCACCTTCGCGCCCCACGTGCCCGACCGGCCGGCCTACTCCCTGCAGTCCCGCGGCTCCAACGGCAAGGAACCGATGGCCGATTCGGTGCAGGAGATGGTCGAGGACTACCTGGACCAGATCCTCGCCGTCCAGCAGGAAGGCCCCTACTACCTGATCGGCTGGTCCTTCGGCGGTCCCATCGCGCACGCCGTCGCCGAGGCGATGGACCGGCGCGGCCTCGAGGTCGGCCTCATCGCCGTCCTGGACTCCCAGCCGGCCAACTCCGCCACGAACAACGGCTTCCGCGAGGTCGCCGGCCGGACCAAGGAGCTCTACCGCGCCGATATCGAGGAAGTCTTCGGCAAGTTCATGAACACCGTCAACATGGACGCCTTCCTCGACACCATGTCGCAGGTGGGCGCCAACAACCTGCAGAAGATGGGCGTCTTCGAGTCGCCGGTCTACCGCGGCGACGTGCTCTATTTCAACGCCAGGCTGGACAAGGTCGACGGAGTGACCTCCTACGGCCCCGACTGGCGGCCGCACGTCCTTGGAACCATCGAGGAGTACGACGTGGACGCCACCCACCACGACCTGCACATGCCCAAGCCCGCGGGCCAGATCATGCGGGTCATCGCCCGCAAGCTGGCCGAGCGGTGACCGGAAAGAACCGACCCGGTGACGAGCGAGAGGAGTTGGTCGGGGTGACAGGACCCGGCATGTCAGAACGACCGGGGGAGCGGACCACGCTGCTGTGCGTGCCGTTCGCCGGAGCGGGCCCCTCCTTCTTCCACCCGTGGCAGGACCTGGCCGCCGACCGGTGGCGGGTGACCTCGGTCGAACTGCCCGGCAGGGAGCGGCGAATCCTGGACGAGCCGTACCGCAACGTCGTCGAGGCGGCCAAGAACGAGATCGACGCCGTCGTCGCCGACCTCGGCGAGGGCAGCCGGGCCGTGCTGTT
This sequence comes from Streptomyces sp. NBC_00386, assembly GCF_036063235.1. Taxonomy (NCBI): domain Bacteria; kingdom Bacillati; phylum Actinomycetota; class Actinomycetes; order Kitasatosporales; family Streptomycetaceae; genus Streptomyces; species Streptomyces sp. NBC_00386. The sequence goes on along the minus strand of NZ_CP107950.1, from coordinate 211,880 downwards.
CGGGCACAGCCTGGGCGCGGTCCTCGCCTACGAGCTGGTGCACCTGCTCGGCGCCCGCGGCGTGCACGTCGAACGGCTGGTCGTCAGTGGCTCGCCGGGGCCCTGGACACAGCGCGAGCGCCGCGCGGCAGGCCTCCAGGGCGAGGAGTTCCTCGCCCGGATCGAGGAGTTCGCCGGGTTCCGGCACGAGGCCCTGGACCACCCCGAGATGCGGGAGCTGATCCTGCCCACCCTCCAGGCCGACTGCGAGATGCACGAGGCCTACGTCCCCAGCACCGACGCCCCCGTGCCGGTGCCGATCACCTCGCTGCGCGGCGGCCACGACGGCCTGGTCACCGCCGAGGAGGGCCGCCAGTGGCGCGACGCCACCACGGCCGCGTTCCGCTACGCCGAGTTCCCGGGCGACCACATGTACCTGGTCGACCAGGGCCGGGAGATCCTGGACGTGATCGAGGCGGAGTGCGCCCGGGACCGCTGACGCGGTGACGGCATCGACCCGGCCCGGCCTGCGGCCACGGTGTGCACGAAGGGCGTCCGCTCCGGCGGGCGCCCTTCGCACGTCCGCGCCCGCCCGGATTCCGCTTCCGGGACGGGAACCCGTGCCGTCGAGGAGGACTCCAGGGCCGTGAAAGGGGTGTGACAGGGCCTTGTCGGCCCCCGGCCCGACAGTGGAGGCATGAAGAGTTCCGCTATCGCAGTTTCAGGGCTGCGCAAGGCATATGGCGACAAGGTCGTGCTCGACGGCATCGACCTCGAAGTCGCCGCGGGATCGGTTTTCTCCCTGCTCGGTCCCAACGGAGCGGGCAAGACGACCACGGTGAACGTCCTCACGACGCTGCTCACCGCCGACGCCGGAACGGTGCACGTCGCCGGGCACGACGTGGCGACCGCGACCAAGGAGGTACGCGCCGCCATCGGCGTGACCGGCCAGTTCGCCGCAGTGGACGACCTGCTGTCGGGCCGCGAGAACCTGCAACTGATGGCGGACCTCAAGCGCGTGCGCTCCGGCGGCCAGGTGGTCGACCGGCTGCTGGAGCGGTTCGACCTGGGGGAGTCGGCGGACAAGCTGGCGTCGGCCTACTCCGGCGGTATGCGCCGCAAGCTGGACCTGGCGATGACCCTGGTCGGCAGCCCGCAGATCATCTTCCTCGACGAGCCGACCACGGGTCTCGACCCGCGCAGCCGGCGCACCCTGTGGGGGATCGTCCGCGAGCTGGTGGCCGAGGGCACCACCATCTTCCTCACCACCCAGTACCTCGAGGAGGCCGACCAGCTCGCCGACCGGATCGCGGTCCTCAACCAGGGCCGCCTGGTCGCCCAGGGCACGGCCGACGAACTCAAGCGCCAGATCCCCGGCACCCACGTACGGCTCCGGTTCGCCGACGTCTTCCAGCTCGACGCCGCCGCGGGGATCTTCGCCGACTCCACGCGGGACGAGGAGGAGCTGATCCTGCGGGTGCCCAGCGACGGCCAGTCGAGGTCGCTGCGGGCCCTGCTGGACCGCCTGGACGAACACACCCTCAACGCACAGGAATTCTCCGTGCACACCCCGGACCTCGACGACGTCTTCCTCGCCCTGACCGAGCACACCGGCCAGGACAGCGAGAACGCCGAGGACACGAGCCAGAAGAAGGAGGCGATCGCGCGATGAGCACGGTCGCGACGGCGTTCGCCGACTCGAGCATCATGTTGCGCCGCAACGTGAAGCACACCCTGCGCAACCCCACCACGATGTTCAACGCGGTCCTGTTCCCGATCGTCATCATGCTGATGTTCGTCAAGGTGTTCGGCGGCGCCTTCAGCGTCGGCGAGCACTACATCGACTACGCGACACCGGGCCTGCTCGTGATGGCCGTCAGCTACGGCCTCGGGGCCACCGCGACGGCCGTGAACGACGACATGACCAAGGGCATCATCAACCGGTTCAAGACCATGGACGTCTCCCGCGGAGCCATGCTCACCGGACACGTCGTCGTCACCACGGTGCGCTGCCTGGTGGCCTGCGCCGCCATCGTCGGCGTGGCCTTCGCCATGGGGTTCGACCCCGAGGCGAGCGCTCTGGACTGGCTCGGCGTGCTCGGCCTGTTCGTGCTCCTGGCCGTCGGCGCCAGCTGGCTCACCGTCGCCATGGGCCTGGCCGCGAAGACCACCGAGTCGGCCGGCCTGGCCACCGTGCCGCTGATCATGCTGCCGTTCCTCAGCAGCGCGTTCGTGCCCGCGGACACGATGGGCGCCGGCGTGAAGCAGTTCGCCGAGTACCAGCCCTTCACTCCGATCATCGAGACGCTGCGCGGACTGCTGGCCGGCCATGTGTCGAACGGCGACGCGATCGCCGCCGTCGCCTGGTGCGTCGGCTTCGCCGTCCTCGGCTACGTGTGGGCGCTGTCCACGTTCAAGAAGCGCGCCTGACCCCCACCGGCCGGCGCCCACCGGCTGGCCCCCACCCCGAGCCGCCCCGGCGCACCCACGTCACCGGGGCGGCTTCGCGCTGCCGCACCTCCGTACCCGCGGGGCTTGCCGCCCCGCCTACGATCGTGGGTGCTTCAACTCAGACGGCGGCCCATGGACGGGTGAGGTTGAGATGACCGCACAAGCACTGGCGCTCCTGCGCGCGGCCGGAGCGGAAAGGATCGAACACCCCGGCGGGACACTGCTGGCGCACCTGGAGCGAGTCGGTGCCCTTCTCGCCTCGTGGGGTGCTCGCCCGGCGCTTGCGTCGGCCGGGCTGTGTCACGCGTTCTACGGCACCGACGGCTTCCCGGTCGCGCTCCTGGATCTGGGGCACCGGGCGGAACTGGTCGAGGCGATCGGCGCCGAGGCCGAAGCACTCGTCTACTTCTACGCCTCCTGCGACCGCGCCTCCTCCTACCGGGGACTGACCGACGTCCGGGGCGCGTTCGTGGACCGGTTCACCGGCACCCGGATGCACCCGGGTCCCGACGCGCGTCGGGACTTCGCCGAACTCACCGCCGCCAACGAGCTCGACATCGCCGCGATCAGCCCCGATGTCCGCATGCGTCACGGGGCGGACCTGCTCGAACTCTTCACCCGATGGCGGCCGCTGCTGTCCGAGCAGGCCTGGGCACACTGCCGCGACGTGCTGGACGGAGCCGGCCGCCGACCGCCCGGCACCTGCAACCCCGGGGACATGCGCAGGAATTGAGCATGGCGCAGCCGCTGCTCTCTCCGATCGTGCGAGCCCTCTTCCCAGGATCCTTCGACCCGGTCACTCAAGGGCACCAGGACGTACTCCGGCGCGCTGCCCTCCTGTTCGACGAGGTCGTCGTGTGCGTGATGTCCAATGCGAACAAGACCGGCCGTTTCCCCGTCGAGGAACGGCTGGACCGGCTCCGCGCGGCAGCAGCGGAGTTGAGCAGCGTCACGGTCGACTCCCATACCGGCGGCCTGCTGGTCGACTACTGCCGCCGGGCCGCAATCGACGTCGTCGTCCGCGGAGTCCGCGGCGTCCGCGACCTGGACCACGAAATGCCGATGGCCCGCATGAACCGCGAACTGGCCGGAGTCGAGACGTTCTTCATCGCTGCGGACCCAGCCCTGGCCCACATCTCCTCCACCCTCGTCACCGCGACGGGCCGCAAGGACCCGGTCTGAGCATCACGGCTTCCGGGGTCAGGCGCTCTGCGGCTCCAGCAGCCGGCCGGACCGTGTGTGCCGGGCGCCGGGCACGTGCCGGGCGCGCTGGTCCCGGACGAGTTCGCCCAGCCGCTCGACGCCCAGGGCGATCTGCTCGGGGGTGAGCACGCTGAAGGAGAGCCGGGCCTGGTGGAACCCGGACGTGCCGCCGTAGAAGTGGTCCATGGGCGTCCACAGGACGCCGAACCGGGAGGCCGAGTACTCGAGCATGGCGTCGTCCGCCCGGAACGGCAGCGTGAGGACGACGAACATGCCGCCCTCGGGTGTGTTCCACGAGACGTCCTGCCCGGTGCCCGGCACCGGGGCGAAGACGGAGTGCAGACTCTCCAGCATGGTCGCGAGGTTGCGGCGGTAGACCTCGGCCTCGCGGGCGGTGGCACGCTTGAGACTGCAGCCGTTCTGCAGGAGGTATCCGCCGATCACCGCCTGCGCGACGGTCGAGGTGTTGAGGGTGACCATGCTCTTCAGCTTGGCGAGATGGTCGGCGAGCAGCACCGGCTCCTCGTGCGAGGCACCCGTCGCCGTCACGGGCTGGTCGGCGATGACGTAGCCGACGCGGGCACCGGCGAAGGCGGACTTCGCGAACGACCCGAGGTGGACCACCTGGTGCCGCTCGTCCAGGGCCTTGAGCGTGGGCAGCGGGGAACCGGCCGCGCGGAAGAGGGAGTAGGGGTTGTCCTCGATGACCAGGATCTCCTCCCGCCCCGCCAGTTCCAGCAGGGCGATCCGGTCCGCCAGACACATGCTCGCGCCACTGGGGTTGGCGAAGTCGGGGACGACGTAACAGGCACGCGGCCGCAGGCCCTCGCGCCGCGCCGCCCGTATCTGCCGCTCCAGGTCCTCCAGGTCGATGCCCCCCTCGTGTTCCCGTACGGAACGCAGCGGCGCGCCGGCCACCCGGGCCGCGCCGATGAACCCGACGTAGTTGGGGGTGGCCGCCAGGACGACGTCGCGCGTGTCCCGGACGAGCGTGCGCAGCAGCAGCACCATCGCCTCCTGGCAGCCGGTGGTCACCACGATGCTCTCCGGGTCGACCCTCAGGTTCTCGTCGACCTCCAGCTGGCGCGCTATGAGTTCGTGGATGAGCCCTTTCGTGCGCCCGTACTGGAAGAACGTGCGCCGCACCTGCTCCGCGGACAGGCCTTTGTCGACCTCCAGATGATTTTGGAACGTCCTGAGGTGACGGGAGAGGTCGTCGACGTCGTAGAAGCCCTCGAACGGGCGGCCCGCGGAGAACGACACCGCTTCCGGATACCTTCCGGCGAGCTCGTTGAGCAGCGTCATGGAAGTGAGCGCGGGATCGTCGACCGACGCGTGCAGGTCGGTGACACTCAGCCGGATCGGCCCTGCTTGTCTGGACATAGTCACGTCATCCTCGTCCGCCGGACAATCCAGCCCTGAGCTGGTGTCGGTTGAATGCCGCCTCGTCGGGGTTCTCAAGAACATATGTGGCTTCCCTCGAACCGTGAAAGACGATGACTGGAGGAACGGTCGACTCCCGCTGTTCCGCCGTTTCGGAAAAGCGATTTCCGTGCACCCTGTCCCGTCAGCGGGACAGAGCGGATCGGGATCCGGACCGGCCGGGCGCGCAATACCGGAAACGCGGGTGTGCTATCGGCAAAGCCCTGAGTTCCTCGAGACGTTGACACCCTCTTGGGCGGCCGAGAGAGTAGGGAACTGCTGGGCGAACCGCGAGAAGGCCCGGGGACCGCCGCCGCGACCGGCCGGCGTCACCCGGTGAAATCGCCGGGCTGCGAACCGGGTCGCGGGCCGTCCGCCCGGCCGATGAGCGGCCGCATATCAGGGCGATGCCGCGTCGACCCTCCCATTCGACCACCTGCACACGGTCCGCGCCGAATCGACGGAGCCCGCGGACGGTACGCCGAGGCGGCTTTCCGCATTCTCCCGCGCGGCAAGCGGTACCTGACACCCGAGAAGGAGTTGACGCATGACCACACTTGACGAAGGCGTACTGGAGAAGGCAGCCAAGGAATACGCCGAGCAGGGCTTCTCCATCATCCGCAATGTCATTCCCCGGGAGCTCCTCGAGGAGGCGGCCGCCCACGTCGACTGGCTCACCCGGAAGTACCCGGATCTGCGCCCCGAGCACTTCCACCACCCGCTGATCCGCAACGACGCCTTCTGGGCACGTCTGGTCTCCGACCCCCGTCTGGTCGACATCGCGGAGTTCTTCCTCGGCCCCGACCTGGGGTGCTTCACCGCCCACTACATCTGCAAGCCCCCCTACAACGGGCAGCCCGTGCTGTGGCACCAGGACGGCGCGTACTGGACGCTGAGCCCGATGGAGGCGCTGACGGTGTGGCTGGCCGTCGACGAGAGCAGCACGGAGAACGGCTGCCTGCGGATGATCCCCGGCAGCCACGAACTGCCGCTGCACAAGCCGTCGTCGCGCACGGACACGGACAACATGCTGTACTCCGCCTCCGACGAGGACATCGTCCAGGAGTGGATCGACAAGCGCGGTGTCGTGGACATCGAGCTCCAGCCGGGCGACGTCTCCGTCCACCACCCCCACCTGCTGCACTACTCGGAGGCGAACACCTCCGCCAAGCGGCGGTGCGGTCTGGACATCGGCTACATCGCGACGACCACGCGCATCCACAGCGAGGGGATCTACCTCGACCCGCTGCTGGTGCGCGGAACCGACGCGGCCGGCCTGAACAACTACCGTCCGTTCCCCACCTACCAGGAGGGCGAGACGATCCCCTTCGCCGGCCAGGAGGACTGGAACGACAAGGTGGCCAAGCTCAACGCGGCGCTGCCCGCGCGTACCCGGGACCTGCCCGAGGAGAGCCCCATCGAGACGACCCGGCACATGATCGAGCGGCTGCGCGCGGGCACCACGAAGGGGTGATCCATCCGGTCGCACGGGCCGATGGTGCGCCGCCCCCGTGCGGCGGACCGTCGGCCGGCCGCCGGCACGCAACAGGGGCCTGCGGGGCGCCGTCCCATCGACGGGACGATGCCCCCAGGCCCCTGCGGTGTGCCGGCGGCCGACCCGACGGGTGCGTCACGCCGGGGGAGGGCCGGACCGCCGCGGCCGACGGCGGGCCGGGTCCCGGGGCGCTGCCCCGGCCCCCGGCCCGCCGTCGGCCGCGGCGCGCTCTCACCAGTCGAACGCCTCGCCGTCGCCCCGCTTCTCGATGCAGTACGTGCGGAAGGCCTGGGCCCTGGCGACGATGTCCTCGTCGCCGGTGCGCCGCGCGGCCTCCACGTACCAGTCGAAGGCCGCGGTGGCGTGCGCGTGCCGCTCGAAGTGCAGCTCGGCGAACGGGCGGAAGCTTGGCCGCATGGTCTCGAGTGTCAGGCCGGCGGCGGAGGCGATGAGTTCCTCGATCTCGGCCTCGGTCGGCTCGGGGCGCTCGACGACGCGGATCGGCTCGGTCGCGGGGACGGCGCCGCGGATCGCGACGGGCTCCTCGGCGTCCGCGAAGTCGAGGCAGAGCGAGAGCCGGGCGGTGCCGGACGTGCTGCGCGCGGAGTGCGGGTCGGTCGAGTGGATCTTCCACACCTCGCCACGGCGGATGTGGTAGACGATGTCGTTCTCGGAGTGCAGCGCCTCCTCGCTGGTGCGCAGCGGAATCTGCACCCGCGTGCCCGGCTTCGCCCACTCCAGGAAGTCCACGTGCGGGGCGATGATCCCCTCACGCAGGGCGAAGACACGCACCCACTGCAGCCGGTCCAGGGGGAAGTGCCCGGCCACCAGGGACATGATGTTCGGCAGCTTCTTTCCCAGCTCGGTCAGGGAAAGGCTGCCTTCGTGGGGGCGGAAAGCGACGTCGGAATCGGCGCCGCTGCCGTTGGCCAGCACATGGGACGACCATGACCCGAAGGTGAAGGTGTCGTATTCGCCGCCGTACTCGTGCTCGTCCACGATGGACAATTCCGGGCCCAGGTCGTACGCATCGATGGGCAGTACCGCGAGCCGTTCCGATTTCAGCAAGGAAATCCCCTCCAGCACATGATTGTTTGACGCGCCCGGAAACCGCTGGGCGTTCCGCCCGATCGTCACCATAATTCTTCCGAGTTGTACAAGGCAACGACGCTGTGGCGCACGGGACTTGAGCCGTCCTGCCGGTCCGGCCGGCGCCCGTCCCATGTTCCGGGCAGTCCGGCAGCGGCACTGTTCCGTCCTGTCGGCAGGACACCAGACGCCTGCCGGGTTGTCCGCACTGTCATCCCTTGCCTGGCGTTTCTCCGGCCATCTACCGTGGCAGCGCGGTGACTTCGGGCACGCCTGTCGCACAGGCGATCCATCACTTTCGGGTCTGTCGGGTCGCTGCGTCGACCTTCCGGCAGCGGCATGGACGGGCATTCCCGTTCGACAGAGGAAGGAAATTGCTGGAAATGGAATCTTCGCCGAAGGTGATCAACCAGCGGGACGGACAGGACGGGACGCCAGAAACCGAGGCCGCGTCCAGCGGGGTGCCGGAATCGCTCGTGAGGGAAGTCTCGGCACTGTGGGCGGCACACTTCGGCGACCGTGAAGTCGGCCCCGAGGACGACTTCTTCGTGCTCGGCGGGAATTCGCTCACCGGAATCAAAATCATCGAGCAGGTGGCGCGGGACTACGGCGTCCAGCTGTCCGTGCGCGACTTCTACCTGGCACAGACCCCCACCCGGGTCGCCGAACTGATCGAGCAGGGGAGGACCAGGACGTGAGGCTGACGCCCGGTCCCGCACGCGACGTCGACCTCGACACCCTCGACCTGTTCGACCTGGACCTGTACACAACGGGCGATCCGCACCCGGTCTGGGACGTGATGCGGGCGAAGGCACCGCTGCACCACCAAGTCCTGCCCGACGGGCGGGAGTTCTGGTCGGTGACCCGCCACGAGGACGTCTGCCGCGTGCTCGGCGACCACCGCGAGTTCACCTCCGAACGCGGCACCACACCCACCCACGTCGGGATCGACGACCCCGCGGCGGGCAGGCTGCTGACCTCCACCGACCCGCCCCGGCACACCGAGGTCCGCCGGCCCCTCGGCTCCAAGCTCACCGCCCGGGCGGTGAAGTCCTGGGAGGACTCGATCCGCGGGACGATCCGGCGCTTCCTCCAGCCGGCCCTCGACGGTGACACCTTCGACCTCGCCGAAGCGGCGCTGCTCCTCCCCGCGATGGTCACCGGCCCGCTCCTCGGCATCCCCGCCAAGGACTGGGAGGAACTCGTCCAGCTCACCGCGATGGTGACCGCTCCCTCGGACCCGCACTTCATGGTCGGCCACGAGGCCGCCACGCTGGCCATCTCCCACCACGAACTGGTCAACTACGTCACCGAGTGGGTCAAGCGGCGCCGCGCGGCCGGCGGCGAGGACGACACCCTGCTCGCCCACCTCATGAGCGTCAGCGCGGGCGGCGCACCGCTGAGCGACGAGGAGATCGCCCTCGACGGCTACAGCATCCTGCTGGGCGCCAACGTCACCACACCGCACACCGTCTCGGGCACCGTGCAGGCCCTCATCGAGCGGCCCGAGCAGTTCGAGAAGGCGCAGGCGGACCCGACGCTGATCCCGAACCTGGTCGAGGAAGGGCTGCGCTGGACATCGGCCGCCTGCAACTTCATGCGCTACGCGGTGGACGACATCCCCATCGCGGGCGGCACGATCCCGGCCCGCGCGGCGGTCGTCGCGTGGATCGGCTCGGCCAACCGCGACGCGTCCCTGTTCCCCGACCCGCACACCTTCGACATCACCCGCCCCAACGCCAAACGCCACGTCGCGTTCGGGTTCGGACCGCACTTCTGCATCGGCGCACCGCTGGCCCGGCTGACCCTGCGGATCTTCTTCGAGGAGCTGCTGCAGCGGTGCGGACCGATCGAGCTCGCCGGCGAACCGCAGCACCTGCGGTCGTACTTCATCGCCGGGATGACCCACCTCCCCGTCGTCGCGCAGAAACGAAAGACGCCATGACAACCGGCTCCGCCGTCGCCCTGTCGCCGTGGTTCGTCCGGCCGCCCACCGACCACCCGGCCCGGCTCTTCTGCTTCCCCTTCTCCGGATCGGGCGCCTCCGCCTTCAGCGCCTGGCCGGCCGCGCTCGAGGACATCGAGGTCTGCCCGGTGCAGTTCCCCGGCCGCGAGAACCGGCTCGGCCACCCCCACTACGGCACCTACGAGAACCTCGCCGCCGGCCTGATCGAACCCCTGACACCGCTGCTCGACCGGCCGTTCGCGTTCTTCGCGCACTGCGCGGGCGCACTGCCCGCCTACGAGACCGTGCTCAGGCTCGCCGAAGCCCAACTGCCCACACCGGACTGCCTGTTCGTCTCCGGCCAGCCGGCCCCGCACGACGCCTCACGCGACCGGATGCTCACCATGACCGAGTCCGAACTGCGCGACGAGGTCGAGGCGTTCGTCCGCGGCCGGGGCATCGAGCCGCGCCCCGACATGCTCGACCTGGGCCTCATGGTCCTGGCGCGCGACCACGCCGCCGCCAAGAAATACCGGCGCGAGACGCCCACCACGGTGGACTGCCCCATCGTCGTCGTGCACTGGCGCGACGACCAGGACATGACCCTGGCCGATCTCCAGGGCTGGCGCCGCTACGCCGACTCCGTCGAGTTCCGGGTGGTCGGCGGCGGCCACTACGACTTCATGAACGCGCCGGACGAGCTGTCGAAGCTGCTGACCCGTTGGCTGTGAGCGCCGTGCAGCCGCTCGTGGCCGTGAGCGCCCCGGCGCCGCGCGTGCCCGCCGTACACCGAAGGAACCGGAAGGAACACTCATGAGTGGCGCAGCCACCGATATTGCCGTGATCGGGATGTCGTGCCGCTTCCCCGGTGTGCACGGCGTGGACCAGTTCTGGGACCTGCTGCACCAGGGACGGTCGACCATCGGCACCTTCCCCGCGCAGCGGGCCGCCGACGCACAGTCCACCTACCGGTCCCACCCGGACGCCGCCACCTTGGACTCGGGCTCGTTCCTCGAGACCGTCGACGGCTTCGACGCCGCCTTCTTCGACATCTCGCCCGGGGAAGCCGCAGCCATGGACCCCGTGCAGCGGCTGGGCCTCGAACTCGCCTGGGAGGCCGTCGAGGACGCCCGCCTCCCGGCCGCGGCCCTGGCCGGCCGCGAGGTCGACGTCGTGGTCGGCGCCGGGCCCTCCGGCTACGAACTGCTGCGCAAGCTGTCCGGCAGCGACAGGGACGACCGCTACGCCGCGCTCGGCTCCAGCGGCGCGCTGATCGCCAACCGGATCTCGCACCTGTTCGACGTCCGCGGCATGAGCCTGTGCGCGGACTCGGGCCAGTCCTCCTCCCTGGTGTCGCTGGCGCTGACCTGCGAGCGGATCGGCGGCGGCGCGGTGGACATGGCGATCGCCGGAGGCGTGCACCTGATCGTCGACCCCGAGGCCGGAGCAGGCCTGGCGAACCTGGGCGCGCTCTCGCCCGACGGCCGCTGCTTCCCCTTCGACGCACGGGCCAACGGCTTCACCCGCGGCGAGGGCGGCGCGTTCGTCGTCCTGAAACGGCTCGACCTCGCCGTCGCCGACGGCGACCCCATCCACGCGGTGGTGCGCGGCTGGGGCGTGAACAGCGGCGGCGCCTCCTCCCGGATACCGGACCCCAGCCCCGCCGGGCAGGCCTCGGCCGTGCTGTCCGCCGTGCGCCGCGCGGGCGTCGCGTTCGAGGACGTCGACTACGTCGAGGCCCACGGCACCGGTACCCGGCTCGGCGACCCGGCCGAACTGTCGGGCCTGCGGGAGGTGTTCCGCGCGAGCGGCCGCAGCCGCCGGCTCGCCGTCGGCTCGGTGAAGGCCAACGTCGGCCACCTGGAGCCGGCCGCGGGCATCGTCGGCTTCGTGAAGGCCGCGCTGTGCGTGGAGCGCGCCCACCTGGTCCCCACCCCGAACTTCACCACCCCCAACCCCGCCGTCCCCGGCTTCCACGACGACTTCGAGGTGCTGCGCGCCGCGCGGCCCTGGCCGGGCGAACCCGGCCGGCCGCGCCGGGCAGGGGTGTCCTCGATCGGCATGGGCGGCACCAACGCCCACGTCATCCTCGAACAGGCCCCCGCCCCTCGGGCCGGACAGCCCGCCGCCGGCGGGAACGGGACCGCGGCGATCGTCACCGAGACGGTGCCCTGGGTGCTGTCGGCCCGCTCGGAGCAGGCCCTGCGGCAGCAGGCCGCGCGGCTGCACGACCTCGTGAGCGCCGACGCGTCGCTGCCGGCGGCCCGGATCGGGCACTCCCTGATCGCGACCCGGTCGCTCTTCGAGCACCGCGCCGTCGTCCTGGCCGACGACCGCGACGAGGCCCTGGCCGGCCTCGACCTGGTGGCGGCCGGCAGCGCCGGGACCCGGGCCGTGCGCGGCACCGCCGGCCTGCCCGCGGGCCCGGTCGTGTTCGTCTTCCCCGGCCAGGGCTCGCAGTGGCTGGGCATGGGCCGGCAGCTCTACGCCGAGTCCGAGGTGTTCGCCCGCTCCATCGACGCCTGCGCCGCGGCGCTGGAGCCGTGGCTCGACTGGTCCCTGCTGGACCTGGTCACCGAGACGGAGTCGGCACCGTCACTGGAGCGCGGGGACGCCGTCGTCCAGCCCGCACTCTTCGCGATGATGGTCTCCCTCGCCGCACTGTGGCGCTCCCTGGGAGTGACCCCCGACGTGGTGGTGGGGCACTCGCAGGGAGAGATCGCCGCGGCCTGCGCGGCCGGCGCGCTCTCCCTGAAGGACGCGGCGCGCGTCGTCGCCCTGCGCAGCCAGGCACTGACCGCGCTGGCCGGCCTGGGCGGCCTGCACGCCGTCGCCGCACCCCTGGCCCGGGTCGAGGAGCGGGTGCGGCGATGGCCCGGGCGGCTGTCGGTGGCCGCCGTCAACGGACCGGCCTCCGTGGTGATCGCCGGAGACCTCCCGGCCCTTGAGGAGTTCACCGCGCAGGCCACCGAGGACGGCGTCCGGGTCCGCCCCATCAAGGTCAAGTACGCCTCCCACTCCCACCACGTCGAACGCATCCGCGACCAGGTCCTCGAGGCCGCCGCCGGGATCACCCCGCAGGAGACGGAGGTGGAGTTCCACTCCACCGTCACCGCCGCACCCCTCGACACCCGCAGGCTCGACGCCTCGTACTGGTACGACAACCTGCGCTCGACCGTGCGCTTCGGCGAGGTCGTCGAGAACCTGATGCGCGAACGCGGCGGCGTGTACGTGGAGATCAGCCCGCACCCCGTGCTCCAGGTGGCGATGGAGGAGGCCGCCGACGCACTGGCCGCCCCGCCCCCGGTGGTGGGCACTCTCAGCAGGCACGACGGGAGCGCGGCCAAGGTCCTGGCGTCGCTGGCCGAACTGCACGTGCGCGGCGTGCCGGTGGACTGGACGGCGGTGTTCGCCCCCGGCAGGCCGCACCGGATCGGCCTGCCGGCCTACCCCTTCCAGCGCCGGCGCCACTGGCTGACCGCCTCCGACGGCACCGACACCCCCGCCGCACCGGCGGACAGCCGGGGCACACGCCCGGCGGGCCCGGACTCGCCGTCGGCTGCCCGCGCCCTCGTGTGCGCCCAGACGGCCCACCTCCTCGCCGCCAAGGGCGTGGAGCTGACGCCCGCCGATCTCGAGGCGCGGGCGGCAGAGACCTTCAAGGCCCTGGGCTTCGACTCCTCGATGGCGGTGGAGCTGCGCAACCGGCTCAACGCGGCGGCCGCGGTGCGGCTCCCGGCCACCGCCGCGTTCAGCCACCCCACCCCGCAAGCGCTCGCCGACCACCTCTTCTCCCTCCTGGAGCCGCCGGCCCCCGAGGCCGCGGAGCCGGTGGCCGCCCGGCCGGTGGAGGAACAAGCCCCGGACGGCCGCAGTGACGACGATCTCTACGCCCTGATCGACCGCGGATACCTGTAGCCGCACCCGTTCTTCCAATCAACCGTTGAGGGAGGCCCCTGGTGGAGGAAGTCGACAAACTCCGCTCCTACTTGCGACGTGCCGTCGGTGACGCGCAGGAACTGCGCGAGCGGGTGCGCGAGCTGGAGGAGTCCGCGCGCGAGCCCATCGCCGTCGTGGGTGTGGGGTGTCGCTTCCCGGGCGGGGTGACCTCCCCCGAGGAACTGTGGGGAGTCGTCTCCGGCGAAGTGGACGCCATGGGCGACTTCCCCCAGGACCGCGGCTGGGACCTGGAGGCCCTCTACGACCCCGACCCCCAGGCGCACGGCAGGACGTACACCCGCACCGGCGGCTTCCTGCCCCGACTCGCGGACTTCGACGCGGAGTTCTTCGGCATCAGCCCGCGCGAGGCGCTGGCGATGGACCCCCAGCAGCGGCTGATGCTGGAGACCTCGTGGGAGGCCCTGGAGCGGGCGGGCATCGACCCGGCGGCGCTGCGGGGCTCGGCGACCGGCGTGTTCACCGGCCTCTACGGCGTCGACTACGGCCCCAGGATCGGCGGCGGCGCGGCCGGCGAGGTGGAGGGCTTCCAGATCACCGGCACCTACCTCAGCGTGGCCTCGGGCCGCGTGGCCTACGTGCTGGGCCTCCAGGGCCCGGCGGTGTCGACCGACACCGCCTGCTCCGCCTCGCTCGTCGCCGTCCACCAGGCCGTACGGTCCCTGCGCTCGGGGGAGTGCACGCTGGCGCTGGCCGGCGGGGTCTCGACGCTGCCGACCCCGGGGATGTTCGTGGAACTCGCCCGGCAGCGGGGCCTGTCGGCGGACGGCCGGTGCAAGGCGTTCGCCGACGCGGCCGACGGCACCGGCTTCTCCGAGGGCGCGGGCGTCCTGGTCCTGGAGCGGCTCTGCGACGCGCGCCGCAACGGCCGCCGGATCTGGGCGGTGATCCGCGGCTCGGCGATCAACCAGGACGGCGCGTCCAACGGCCTGACCGCACCGAACACACTGGCCCAGCGGCGGGTCATCCGGGCCGCCCTGGCCGATGCCGGGCTGTCGTCCGGCGACGTGGACGCGGTGGAGGCGCACGGCACCGGCACCCGGCTCGGCGACCCCATGGAGGCAGAAGCCCTGCTGGCCACCTACGGCCAGGACCGTGACGCCCGACAGCCTTTGTGGCTGGGGTCGTTGAAGTCGAACATCGGACACACCCAGGCGGCCGCCGGCATCGGCGGCACCATCAAGATGATCATGGCGATGCGGCACGGGCTGCTGCCCCGGACGCTGCACGTGGACCGCCCCTCGACACACGTCGACTGGTCGCAGGGCGCGGTGGAGCTGCTGACCGAGGCCCGGGAATGGACCACGGCAAAGGACCGGCCCCGGCGCGCGGGCATCTCGTCCTTCGGCATCAGCGGCACCAACGCCCACCTGATCCTCGAACAGGCCCCCACCGAAGCCGAGTTGCCCCCGACTCCGGCAGATGACGCCGCACGGCCCGCCACCGGCGCGCCGCAGGCGGTGCCGTGGGTGCTGTCGGCGCGGTCGGAGCAGGCGCTGCGCGCGCAGGCGGCGCGGCTGCGCGACAGCGTCGCCGCGGACGCCGGCGCGACGGCCGCGGGCGTGGGACAGGCGCTGGTGACGACCCGGTCGCTGTTCGAGCACCGCCAGGTCGTCATCGGCGCCGGCCGGGACGAACTCCTCGCCCGCCTCGCCGCCGTCGCCGCGGGGGAGGAGCCCGCCTGCGGCGCGGTGTCCGCGGTGGCGAGGCCGGTCGGCAAGACGGTCTTCGTCTTCCCCGGCCAGGGCGCCCAGTGGATCGCGATGGGCCGCGAACTCATGGAGACCTCCCCGGTCTTCGCCGACGAACTGCGCGCCTGCGCCAAGGCGCTGGAGCCATGGGTGTCCTGGTCACTGATCGACACCGTGTGCGGCGGACCGGACTCGGCGGACCTGGAGGACATCGACGTCGTCCAGCCGGTGCTCTTCGCGGTGATGGTCGCGCTCGCGCAGGTGTGGCGCTCGCTGGGGGTGAGCCCCGACGTGGTCATCGGCCACTCCCAGGGCGAGATCGCCGCCGCCCATGTCGCCGGCGCCCTGACCCTGCAGGACGCCGCCAAGATCGTCGCCCTGCGCTCCCGCCTCCTGGCCACCGTCACCGGACAGGGCAGCATGGCCGGCATCCTGCTGCCCCAGGAGCGCGTGCACGAACTCCTCGCGGGCCAGGAGTCCCGCATCGGCATCGCCGCCGTGAACGGACCGAGCTCCACGACGGTCTCCGGCGAGAGCGAGGCGGTCGAGAAACTGGTCGCCGCCTGCCAGGCCGACGGCGTCCGCGCCCGGCTGATCAAGTCCAGCGTCCCCGGCCACTCACCGCTCATGGACCGCTTCGACGGCCGCCTCCAGCAGGAACTGGGCACCGTCACCCCCAGGACCACACCGGTGGCGATCTACTCCACCGTCACCGGCGACCTCATCGACCCCCTCCGGCTCGACACCGGCTACTGGTACCAGAACCTGCGCCGACCGGTGCAGTTCGCCACCGCCATGGGCCGCCTGGTCGAGCGGGAACGCAACAGCGCCGTCATCGAACTCAGCCCGCACCCGCTGCTCGTGATGACCATTCAGGAGATGTTCGACACCACCCCCGGCGCCACCGGGTTCGTGGTGGGCTCGCTGCGCCGCGACGAGGGCGGCCTCGCCCGGCTCTACCGGTCGGCCGCCGAAGCCTTCGTCCTTGGCCTCGCCGTGTCGTGGGAGACGGCCTTCGACGGCGCGGACGGCCCGGGGACCGAACTGCCCACGTACGCCTTCCAGCGCCGGCGCTACTGGCTGAACACCCCCGCCGAGACCACCGCCGCGAGCACCTGCGACCACCCGCTGCTCGACGCCGTGATCGACCTGCCCGACGACACCGGCCGCGGGGCAGTGGCGGGCAGCGGACGCCTGTCACTGGAGCGCCACCCCTGGCTCGCCGACCACCTCGTCCACGGCGCCGTCCTGGTGCCCTGGGCCGCACTGGCGGAACTGGCCGTGTGGGCGGCGCACCGCACGGGCCGCGACACCGTCGACGAACTCACCCTGCACACCCCGCTGGTGCTCTCCCGCACGGCCGAACGCGAGATCCGCGTCGTCGTCGACGGCAAGGGCGCCATCGGCGTGCACTCACGCGCCGACGGCGAGAACACGTGGACCCGCAACGCCACCGGGACCCTCGGATCCGGCACCGCACCCGCCCAGGAGAGCCTCACCGCATGGCCGCCCCCGGGCGCGACCGCCGTCCCCTTCGACGACGCATACACCAGGCTGGCCGCCCTCGGCTTCGGCCCCCTGCTGCGCGGCACCCGCGCGGTGTGGCGCACGGGCGACACCCTGTTCGCCGAGGTCGAACTGCCCGCGGCCGACGGCGCGGAGCAGGGCCGCTTCCGCATCCACCCGGCACTGCTGACCGCCGCGCTGCTCCCGGCCGGCCTGGACCCCTTCACCGACACCTCCCGGCCCGAGGGCCGACTGCCCTTCCACTGCACCGGACTGCGCCTCGACGCCGGCCGGCCCGCCACCCTGCGCGTGCGGCTCTCCCCCGCGGGGGAGAACACGCTGTCCGTGACCCTCGCGGACGGCAGCGGGACACCGCTCGGCTCCGTCGCCTCGCTGAGCCTGCGCCCGGTGGACGCCGAGGAGCTGACCGCGCTGAGCTTCGACCACCAGGACGCGCTGTTCCAGGTGGACTGGGCCCCCCTCGCCGTTCCCCCCGGGCAGCCGGCGGACCGGTACCCGGTGCTGGGAGCCGCCCCCGGCACGCAGGCAACGGACGGGCCCGCCTTCACCGGCCCCGCCGAACTCGCCGCGTCCGGCGCGGAGATACCCCCCCTCGTCATCGCCCGCCTCGACGATGACGGCACCGCCGGCGGAGACACCCCCGCCCTGGCCGAACAGCGCCTGCACCGGGTACTGCGCTGGACCAAGGACTGGCTCGCCGACGAACGGTTCTCCGCCTCCCGCCTGGTCCTCGTGACACAAGACGCCTTCCACGACGACCACGTCGCCCACCCCGATCCCGCGGCGGCCGCCGTCTGGGGCTTCGTACGCACCGCGCAGACCGAGAACCCGCAGCGCTTCACGCTCGTGGACACCGACGGCCGGCCCGAGTCCTTCGCCCTGGTGGCGGCGGCCGCCGCCACCGGCGAAGCCCAGCTCAAGATCCGGGCCGGCCACGCGAGCACCCCCCACCTGGCCCACGCGGCCCCCGCACCCCGCGACGCAGCACCACGAGCGGCTCCGCTCGGCTCCGGTACGGTGCTGATCACCGGCGGCACCAGCGGCCTCGGCGCGATCCTGGCCCGGCACCTGGTCGAGCGGCACGGCGTGCGCCGGCTGGTGCTGACCAGCAGGCGCGGCCCGGCGGCCCCCGCGGCGGCGGCCCTGAGCGAGGAACTGACCGCGGCCGGCGCCCACGTCCAGATCGCGGCCTGCGACGTCACCAGCCGCGACGCCGTCGCCGAACTGATCGCCGCCGTGCCCACCGAGCACCCGCTGACGGCGGTGATCCACTGCGCCGGCGTCCTGGACGACGGCGTCGTCCAGACCCTGACCGAGGACCGCCTCGATGCGGTCCTCGCGCCGAAGGTGCGCGGCGCCTGGCACCTGCACGAACTGACCGAGCACCTGGACCTGTCCGCGTTCGTGCTGTTCTCCTCGATCGCCGGCGTGCTCGGCACACCCGGACAGGCCAACTACGCGGCGGCCAACGCCTTCCTCGACGGCCTCGCCGAGGCCCGCCGCAGCCGCGAACTGGCCGCCGGCGCACTGTGCTGGGGCTTCTGGGCCGAACGCAGCGACATGAGCGCCGACATCAGCGAAGCCGACGTCCGGCGCCTGCAGCGCCGCGGCGTGCGCCCGCTGTCCTCGCAGGAGGGACTCGCGCTCTTCGACGCAGCCCTGGCGGCCGACGCACCGGTACTCGTGCCGGCACTGCTGAACCTGCAGGCGAGCGGCAGCGCGCAGACGGCCTCCCCGCTGCTGCGCACCCTCGCCCGGACCTCCACCGGACCCGGCGGATCCGCGGGCCCGGAGACCACCGACGTGCCCCTCGAACAGCAACTGAGGTCGCTGCCGGCAGACGAGGCACAGACCCTCCTGCTGGACGCCGTACGGACGCAGACCGCGCTCGTCCTCGGTCACGCCGACACCGGGCGGGTCGCTCCCGCGGTGACGTTCAAGACGCTGGGGATCGATTCGCTCACGGCACTGGAGCTGCGCAACAAGCTGGCGGCGGTGACCGGCCTGAAGCTGCCCGCCACCCTCGTGTTCGACCACCCGACCCCCACCGCCGTCGCCCACTTCCTGGGCACACGCATCACCCCGGACCCCGGCGCCGGGCAGCAGTCCCCGGCCGATCACCTGGCCCAGGAGATCGAGCACCTGGGCGCCCGGCTCGAGGACGCGTTCCGCACGCTCGCGGAGCAGGACCGGGCCACGATTTCCACTCTGCTCGGCGAGCTGCAGGGCCGAGTCCGTTCGATGGCGGGCGACGACGGGTCACCGCTCGCCATCGTCGACCAGATCGGTGCGGCCTCGGCGGGAGAACTCCTCGCGCTGCTGGACAAAGAGCTCGGCTAGGGGAAAGCGATGACAAACGACAACAACGCCGAGGTTCTCGACTACCTCAAACGGACGTCGATCGAGCTGATCGAGACGCGCAGGCGCCTTCAGGAGCTGACGGACGCCGCCGCCGAACCCATCGCGATCGTGGGCGTCGCCTGCCGCTACCCGGGCGGGGTGGCGTCCCCCGAGGAACTGTGGGAGCTGGTGCGACAGGGCGCGGACGTCGTGGACGACTTCCCCGACGACCGCAACTGGGACCTGGAGAACTTCTACGACCCGGACCCGGACCACCCCGGCACCTGCTACACCCGCAAGGGCGGATTCCTCCACGACGCCGGTGACTTCGACGCCGACTTCTTCGGGATCAACCCGCGCGAGGCCCTGTCCGCCGACCCGCAGCAGCGCCTGCTGCTGGAAGCATCGTGGGAGTGCGTGGAGCGGGCCGGCATCGACCCCGAGTCCCTGCGCGGCAGCGACACCGGAGTGTTCGCCGGACTCGCCTACTTCGGCTACGGCAACCACTTCGCCACCCCGGAAGCCATCTCGGGCTACGCGCAGCTCGGTTCCCTGCTGAGCGTGGCGTCCGGGCGGGTGTCGTACGCGCTGGGCCTGGAGGGCCCGGCCATCTCCACGGACACCGCGTGCTCGTCCTCGCTGGTCGCGGTGCACCAGGCGGTGCAGTCGCTGCGGCAGGGCGAGTGCACACTGGCCCTGGCCGGCGGGGTCACCGTCGTCGGGATGCCTCAGGTGTTCCGGGAGATGTCCAGGCAGCGGGGCCTGTCGGTGGACGGCCGGTGCAAGGCGTTCGCGGACGCGGCGGACGGCACCGGCTTCTCCGAGGGCGTCGGCATGCTCGCCCTGGAGCGGCTCTGCGACGCGCGCCGCAACGGGCACCGGATCTGGGCGGTGATCCGCGGCTCGGCCATCAACCAGGACGGTGCGTCCAACGGCCTGACCGCGCCCAGCGGTCCCGCGCAGCAGCGCGTCATCCGGGCCGCGCTGGCCAACGCCCGGCTCCAGGCCGGCGACATCGACGCGATCGAGGCGCACGGCACCGGCACCACGCTCGGCGACCCCATCGAGGCGGGCGCCCTGCTCGCCACCTACGGCCAGGACCGCGATGCCCAGGACCCGCTGTGGCTGGGGTCGCTGAAGTCGAACATCGGGCACACCCAGGCCGCCGCCGGCGTCGGCGGCATCATCAAGATGATCATGGCGATGCGGCACGGGCTGCTGCCCCGGACGCTGCACGTCGACCGCCCCTCGACACACATCGACTGGTCGGCCGGAGCCGTGGAGCTGCTGACCGAGGCCCGCCGGTGGACCACGGCGGACGGCCGGCCCCGGCGGGCGGGCGTCTCCGCGTTCGGGGCCAGCGGCACCAACGCGCACGTGATCCTGGAGCAGGCGCCCGAGGAGGAAGAGGACGACCAGGACCCCCTGCCCCACTGCACGAGCGACCCGGTGCCCTGGGTGCTGTCGGCGCGCTCCGAGCAGGCCCTGCGCGAACAGGCCGCGCGGCTGCGCGACTTCGCCGCCGCCGACGCGGACCTGGACCTCCTGGACGCCGGCTGGTCGCTGGTGTCGAGCCGCACCCGCTTCGAGCACCGCGCGGTGGTCCTCGGCCACGACCGGGACGAACTGCTGAGCGCGCTCGACGCACTGAGCCAGGGCAAGGACTCGGCCGCCCTCGTGCGCGGCACGGCCGGCGAACCCGGCAGCCCGGTCTACCTGTTCCCCGGACAGGGCTCCCCGTGGGCAGGCACCGCAAGGCAGCTGTACGACACCTACCCCGCCTTCGCGCAGAGCCTCGACGAGATCTGCGCGCGCTTCGACGCTCACCTGCCCTACCAGCTCAAACCCGTACTGCTGGCCGACGAGCCCGCCGGCCGCGAACGCACGGACATCGCCCAGCCCGCCCTGTTCACCCTCCAGGTCAGCCTCTACCGGCTCCTGGCCCGGTACGCCCCGCGGCCCGCCCGGCTCATCGGCCACTCCGTCGGCGAGATCGCCGCCGCCCATGTCTCCGGCGTCCTCGACCTGGACACCGCGACCCGGCTCGTCGCCGCCCGCGGACGCACCATGCAGACCGTCACCGAACCCGGCGCCATGCTCGCCGTCCGCGCCTCACCCACACGTGAACACCCTCCTGGACGCCTACGACCGCGTCGGCGTCGCCGCGGTCAACGGCCCCGAGTCCGTGGTCGTCTCCGGCCTGCGCGAGCAGGTCCACGCCCTGCGCGACCGGCTCGCCGCCGACGGCGTCTCGGCGAAACTCCTCCCGGTCGACCACGCCTTCCACTCCCCGCTGATGGACCCGGTCCTCGACGAGTTCGCGGCGGCGCTCGGCGAACTCCTCCCCGGCGAGATGACGATCCCCATCGTCTCCACCCGGCTGGGCCGCGAGGCCACGCTCCAGGAACTGACGTCCGCCCGCTACTGGGTCGACCACGTCCGCGACCCCGTGCGCTTCTGGGACGCGGTGCAGTGCGCCCGCGCCGCCGGCGCGGGCGCCTTCGTGGAGGTGGGACCGGGAGCGACGCTCACGAGCATCACCAAGGAGGCCCTCGCCGGCGAGGGCGTGCACGACGTACTGGTCGTACCGGCGTCGCGGCGCGACCGCACCGCCCCGCAGGCACTGCTCGGCGCACTGGCCCACCTGCACGTCGCCGGTGCCCCGGTGGACTTCGGCGCCCTGTTCGGCCCGCGCCGCAGGGTGGACCTGCCGACCTACGCCTTCCAACGGCAGCGCTACTGGCTGGACTTCCTCGCCGGAACGCAGACCACCGACGTCACCTCCGCTGGCCTCCTGGCCCCCGGACACCCCCTGCTCGGCGCCGTGGTGGAGCACCCCGGCACCGGCGAGAGGGTCTTCACCGACCTGTGGTCCCAGCGCACCCACGGCTGGCTGGGCGACCACACCGTGTTCGGCGCCGTCGTCGTCCCCGCGACGGCCTACCTGGACCTGGCACTGTCGGCCGGCGGCCACGTCGGATGCGGCACCGTCGAGGAACTCACCCTGGCCGTCCCCCTGATCCTGCCCGACTCCGGCGACGTGCGCATACGCGTCGTCCTCGGCGCGGCCGACGACAGCGGACGCCGCTCCCTGGACGTGTACGCGCAACCCGGCCAGGACACCCCGGACCAAGGCGGCTGGACCCGCCACGCGAGCGGGAACCTGGCACCGGGCACCGCACCCGCGGCCACGGCGCAGCTCACCGCATGGCCACCGGCCGGGGCCAGGCAGCTCGACATCAGCAACCTCTACGACCGGTTCACGGACGCGGGATTCGACTACGGCCCCCTGTTCCGCGGCCTGCGGGAGGTCTGGCGGCACGGCGAGGACCTCTACGCCCTCGCCACCCTCCCCGACACCGCCGACCCCACGGCCGGCGGCGCCTTCGCCCTGCACCCGGCCCTGCTCGACACCGTCCTGCACGCGTCCGTCGCCGGCGGCGTCATCGAGGTCACCGGCGAACAGGGCCGCATGCCCTTCGCCTGGTCAGGCGTGGACCTGACCGGGCCCTGCACACCGACCGTCAGGGTCCGCCTGTCCCCGGCCGGCGAGGACACCGTGTCGCTGGCGATCGCCGACGAGCACGGCCGCCCGGTCGCCTCCGTCGCGGCACTGG
Source organism: Streptomyces sp. NBC_00386 (assembly GCF_036063235.1). Lineage (NCBI taxonomy): Bacteria > Bacillati > Actinomycetota > Actinomycetes > Kitasatosporales > Streptomycetaceae > Streptomyces > Streptomyces sp. NBC_00386. Next base: position 189,164 of record NZ_CP107950.1, on the reverse strand, counting down.
CCTTCCGCCCCGCCAACGCCGGACAGGTCCGCTCCGCACCCGGCGGACAGGAACGGCCGCTGTACGAACTGCGGTGGCGCCCGCTCAAGGACAGCAGGCGCGAGACCCACCAAGAACGATGGGCCCTCCTGGGCACACCCGGCGCTCTCGCCGCCCGGCTCACCGGCACGAGCGAGCGCCGTCCCGCCTTCCACGCGTCGGTGGACGAGGTCCTCGCCGGGGAGGCACCCCGCCACGTCGTCCTGGCCCTGGACGACGTCCTCACCCACGGCCCCGGACTGCTCGACACCGTCGCCGACGCGAACAAGCGGGTCCTGGAACAGGTCCAGCGCTTCCTCGGCGAACAAGCCCTCGCCGCCTCCACCCTGGTGGTCCTCACCCGCCTGGCCCTGGACACCCAAAACGGCGAGCGCCTCGAAAGCCTGCCCGGCGCGTCCGTATGGGGCCTGATCCGCTCCGCCCTCACCGAACACCCCGGCAGATTCCGGCTGGTGGACATCGACGACGCGGACACCTCCTGGGCCCGCCTGCCCGACGTACTCGCCCTGGACGAGGACCAACTGGCCCTGCGCGAGGGGACCTTGCTGATCCCGCGGCTGGCAGCGGCCGAGCCCGCCGGCCACCGCATCGAACCCGCGCCGGCCGGAGCCCACCGTCTGGGCATCGAGACCAGGGGCACGCTGGAGAACCTGACCTGGATCCCCTGCCCCGAGGCGGAAGCACCCCTGGCACAGGGCCAGGTCCGCATCGCCGTGAAGGCCGCCGGCCTCAACTTCCGCGACGTCACCATCGCCCTGGGCCTGGTGGACCGCACCGCCATCGACGCCGGACTCGGCAGCGAGGGCGCCGGCACCGTCCTCGAAGTCGCCGACGACGTCACCGAGTTCACGCCCGGCGACCGCGTGACGGGCATCTTCGGCGGGGCCTTCGGCCGCACCGCCGTGGCCGACCACCGCATGCTCGCGCCCGTCCCCGACGGCTGGAGCTTCGCCCAGGCCGCATCCGTGCCGTGCACCTTCCTCACCGCCTACCACGGCCTCTTCCGCGTGGCGAACCTCCAGAAGGGACAGCGCGTCCTCATCCACGCCGCGGCCGGCGGCGTCGGCATGGCCGCCGTCCAGCTGGCCCGCCACGCAGGCGCCGAGATCTACGCCACCGCCGCCCCCGCCAAATGGCCCGCCCTGCGCGCCCTCGGAGTGGACGAGAGCCACCTGGCATCCTCCCGCGACCTGGACTTCGCCGAGAAGTTCCACCGCACCTCCGGCGGCCGCGGCGTGGACGTCGTCCTCAACTCCCTCGCCCACACCTTCGTCGACGCCTCACTGACCCTGCTCCCGCACGGCGGGCACTTCGTCGAGATGGGCAAGACCGACATCCGCGACCCCCGGCAGATCACGGCCGCCCACCCCGGAGTCGACTACCGGCCCTTCGACCTCTACGAGACGGGCCCCGAGGCGATCCAGGAGATGTTCCGGACCGTCCTGGACCTGTTCGCCGACGGGCACATAGACCTGCCCCCGCTCTCCCTGCGCGACATCCACGACGCACGCCAGGTGTTCCGCGAGATGAGCCAGGGCCGCCACATCGGCAAACTGGTCCTGGAAGTGGGCGACGGCCTCGGCGGCGGCACCGTGCTGCTCACCGGCGGCACCGGGGGAGTGGGCTCGCTCCTGGCCCGCCACCTCGTCGCCGAACACGGCGTACGGAGCCTGCTCCTGGCCAGCCGCAGCGGCCCCGCCGCCGACGGCGTCGCCGAACTGGTCGCCGACCTCGAAGGCGCCGGAGCGGCCGTACAGGTCGCGGCCCTGGACATCGCGGACCGGACCGCCGTCGCGGACCTGCTCACGCGCCTGCCCGGCCGCTACCCGCTGACCGCGGTCGTGCACGCGGCGGGAGCCCTCGCCGACGGCACCGTCGAGTCACTGACCGCACAGAGCGTCGATGACGTGCTGCGCGCCAAGGCCGGCGGCGCGATCAACCTCGACGAGCTGACCCGCGAGCACCCCCTGTCGGCGTTCATCGCGTTCTCCGCCCTCGCGGGCACGCTCGGCAACGCGGGACAGGCCAACTACGCCGCCGCCAACGCCTTCCTGGACGGCCTCGCGGCCCGGCGCAAGGCCTCCGGCCTGCCCGGCACCTCACTGGCCTGGGGCTGGTGGGAGCACAGCAGCGGCATGACCGGCGAGCTCGACGCCGCCGACCTCGCCCGGCTGCGCCGCACCGGCATCACCGCCATGCCGACCCCCGAGGCCCTGGCCCTGTTCGACACGGCCCGCGCCGACGGCAAGCCGGCCCTCGTCCCGGCCCACCTGGACCTCCCCGTACTGCGCGGCAAGAACGCCGAGGAGGTACCGCCGCTGCTGCGCGACCTCGTCGAGAACGGTCGCCCGCGCCGCACCAGGACCGGCACCGGCACCAGCCAGGAGAGCGGCCCGGCCCACCTGCCCGCCCGGCTGGCCGGCCTGCCGGGCGACCAGGCACGGGCAACGGTCCTGGAATGGGTCCGCGAACAGGTCGCCGTCGTCTTCGGACACACCTCCGGCGCGAGCGTCGACGTCGACGAGGCCTTCACCCGGCTCGGCTCCGACTCCCTGATCGCCGTCGAACTCTGCAACCGCCTGAACGCCTCCACCGGTCTTCGACTGCCGTCCACCATCGTCTTCAGCTACCCGACACCACGCGAACTGAGCGACCACATCAGCGACCTGCTGCGCCCGCCGGCGGACACCGGCATCCCCGAGGCCACCGAAGACGCGGCGATCCGGGAAGTGCTGCGGACCGTCTCCATCGACAGCCTGCGCAGCGCGGGCGTCCTCGACCTGGTCCTGGCCTGCGCCGAGACCCCCGGCGCGGGCGGCGCCGCCCTGGCCGCGGACGAGAGCACCGGCACGGACGAACTGTCGGACCTGGATCTCGAAGCACTGGTCGACCTGGCCCTGGATGACAAGAGGTGAATGGCATGACCGACTCCGCGGAACGCACGGCGGACGGCGCGGACCGGGTCCAGCGGGCACTGCGCACGCTCCTGGAGGAACGCGACCGCCTCCGGCAGGAGAACGACGCCCTCAAGGCCGGCCGCGGCGAGCCGATCGCCGTGGTGGCCATGGCCTGCCGCTACCCGGGAGGCGTCTCGACACCGGAGGAACTGTGGGACGTGGTCCGCGAGGGCCGCGACGTCATCGGCGACTTCCCGCAGGACCGCGGGTGGCGCGACGTGTACGACCCGGACCCCGACGCCACCGGCCACGCCTACACCGACCAGGGAGGGTTCCTGGACGACGTCGCCGGCTGGGACGCCGACTTCTTCGGCACCAGCCCGCGTGAGGCGCTGGCCGTCGACCCGCACCACCGCCTGCTGCTGGAGACCTCCTGGGAGGCCTTCGAACGGGCCGGCATCGTCCCCGCCGACATCCGCGGCTCCGAGGTCGGCGTCTTCTCCGGGGTCAGCTCCTCCGAGTACGGATGGCGCTTCCTGGAGGGCGGCCAGAAGGACCTGGAGGGCTACCTGCTGTACGGCAGCGCCCTGAGCGTCGCCTCCGGCCGCGTCGCCTACGAGCTCGGCCTGACCGGGCCCGCGGTGTCGGTGGACACGGCGTGCTCCTCCTCGCTGGTGGCCCTCCACATGGCGGTGCAGTCCCTGCGCTCGGGGGAGTGCTCCCTGGCGCTGGCCGGCGGGGCGCTGGTGATGGCGACGCCCGCGATGTTCGTGGAGTTCTCCCGGCAGGCCGCCCTCTCGCCCGACGGCCGCTGCAAGGCCTTCGCGGACGGCGCCGACGGGACCGGCTGGGCCGAGGGCGTGGGCGTGCTGCTCCTGGAGCGGCTGTCCGACGCCCGGCGCAACAACCACCCGGTGCTGGCCGTCGTGCGCGGCAGCGCGGTCAACCAGGACGGCGCCAGCAACGGCCTGACCGCCCCCAACGGCCGCGCCCAGGAGAAGGTGATGCGCAAGGCCCTGGCGAACGCGGGCGTCACCCCCGCCGAGGTGGACCTCGTCGAGGCCCACGGCACCGGAACCGTGCTCGGCGACCCCATCGAGGCCGGCGCGCTGCTGGCCACCTACGGCCGGGGCCGCGACCAGGACAGGCCGCTGTGGCTGGGCTCCCTGAAGTCGAACCTGGGGCACGCCCAGGCCGCCGCCGGGGTCGGCGGGGTCATCAAGACCGTGATGGCCCTGCGCCACGGCCACCTGCCCAAGACCCTGCACGTGAGTGAACCCTCGCACCACGTGGACTGGTCCGCCGGCGCGGTTCGGATCCTCACCGAGGGACGCGCGTGGACGAAGACGGACGGTCCGCGCCGGGCCGGGGTGTCCTCGTTCGGCGTCAGCGGCACCAACGCGCACATCGTCCTGGAGCAGGCCCCGCCCCAGGACCAGGACCAGGAGCAGGAGCGGCACGACGGGCGAGGCGCGGACGCGGGTGTCGTCGGCGGCCTGGTGCCGTGGACGGTGTCGGCCAAGACCGCCAAGGCCCTGCGGCAGCAGGCGGCCAAGCTGCGCGACTTCGCCGCCGCCGACCCCGGCCTGGACCTCGCCGGCGCCGGCTGGTCGCTGGCATCGGGCCGCTCACGGTTCGAGCACCGCGCGGTGGTGCTGGGCCGCACCAAGGACGAACTCCTCGGCGCGCTGACGGCGCTGAGCGAGGACACGGAGTCCGCCGCGGTGGTCCGCGGCACGGCCGGGGACCTCGGCGGCGTCGCCTTCATGTTCCCCGGGCAGGGCTCCCAGTGGGCCGGCATGGGACGGGAGCTGTACGCCGCCTTCCCGGTCTTCGCGCGGAGCCTGGACGCCTGCGCGGCCGCACTGGCCGAGTGGACCGACTGGTCGCTGCTCGACGTCATCCGAGGCGTTCAGGGCGCGCCGGGCCTGGACCGGGTGGACGTGGTGCAGCCGGCCCTGTTCTCGGTGATGGTGTCCATGGCCGCCCTGTGGCGGTCCTGGGGCGTCCAGCCGTCCGCGGTGGTGGGCCACAGCCAGGGCGAGATCGCCGCCGCCCATGTGTGCGGCGCGCTGTCCCTGCGGGACGCCACCAAGATCGTGGCACTGCGCAGCAAGGCCCTGGTGGAGCTGATCGGACACGGCGGGATGGCGTTCGTCGCGGAGTCCGAAGCGGTGGTGCAGCAGCACCTGGCGCCGTGGAGCGAGCGGATCAGTGTCGCCGTGGTCAACGGACCCCGCGCGGTCGTCGTGTCCGGGGAACCGGACGCGCTCGACGAATTCATCGAGAAGATGAAGGCCGACGGCTGCCAGGCCCAGCGCATCAAGGTCGATTACGCCTCGCATTCGCACCAGGTGACCCGGGTACGGGACGAGGTGATCGGCGCGCTGTCCGACGTGAGCCCGAAATCGTCGGAACTGCCTTTCTATTCGACCCTGTACGGCGAAATCATCGACACCGCGCGGCTGGACGCCGACTATTGGTACAACAACCTGCGCGAGAAGGTCCGCTTCGAATCGTCCGTACGGCAGCTGGCCGCGGACGGGTTCCGGGTGTTCGTCGAGATGAGCCCGCACCCCGTGCTGACCGTCCCCGTGCAGGAGATGACCGAGGACCTGGACGACGCGCTGGTGCTGTCGTCGTCGCGGCGCGGCCGGGGCGAGGTGGAGGCCGTCCTCTCCTCGCTGGCCGCGCTCCACGTCCGGGGCGGGAGCGTGGACTGGTCCGCCCTGTTCGCCACCCGCCGAAGGGTCGATCTGCCGACCTACGCCTTCCAGCGGCAGCGGTACTGGCTGAGCTCCTCGCCCGCCTCGGCCGTGGTGGCAGAGGCCTCCCCGCAGGAGCCGCCGCAGGTGGCCGACGACCGGCAGGTTCCGCTGCCGGAGCGGATCGTGGCGCTCGTCCCCGACGACGCGCAGGCCCTCGTCCTGGACCATGTCCTGGAGCGGGTCGCCGTCGTGCTGGGGCATCCCTCCGGCGAATCGGTCGATCCCGACGGGGAGTTCACGAAGATCGGCTTCGACTCGATGCTGTCGGCGGACCTGAGCAAACGCCTGACTGCCTCGACCGGCCTGAAACTGCGGCCGAACGTGGTGCTGCGCCACCCCTCCCCGCGGCTGATCGCCCGGCACATCGTGTCCTCGCTGGCCAAGTCGGCCGGCTGAACCGACCGTGCTCGGGGCGCGCTTGCACCCGCTCCGGGACGCAGGCGCGCCCTGCGGAAAATGTCCCGCCAGGGGAATGCCCCGCCGGTGGAATGTCCCGCCGGCGGGACACCGCAAGCCCGTGAACGGCTTGTCCCGCCCCCGTACCAAGTTGTCTTGACCGGCTGATTCACCTTCCGTGAAGGTGGGGTGATCTGCGAATTCCTCCGATTCCCGGACCTGTTCTCCAAGGGGTTGATCCGTGTGCGTGCATTCGCTGCTTCGTCCGCGCATAAAGGACTGTGGCTGGCGGAGGAAATGTCTGCCGACACGCTGAACCATGCGCTGACCATGTGGGACGTGGACGGTGAACTGGACGCGGCCGTCATGGAGTCCGCGTTCCTGCACGTGCTGGACGAGGCCGAGGTCCTGCGCGTCACCTTCGCCGACGACGGCGACGGGCTGCGCCTGACACCGCGCGAACTGGGGGACTGGCGGCCCTTCCTCCTGGACCTGTCCGCCGAGGCCGACCCCGAGCAGGCGGCGCGCGACGCACTGGCCGACCTGATCCGCAAACCGTTCGACCTCGCACGGGACCTGCTGTTCCGGATGGGCGTCATCACCCTCGCACCGGCCCGCTCGCTCGTGGTGATCGCCTACCACCACCTCGTCTCGGACGGGTTCGGCACCGGCGGCCTGCTCTCCAAGCGTCTCGCCGAGGTCTACACGGCCCTGTCACGCGGCGAGCAGGTCCCCGCTCCGCCGCACCCCTGGGACGCCGAGTCGTTCGCGGCCGAGGCGGCCGGCTACCTCGCCTCGAAAGAGTTCACCGAGGACAGCGGGTTCTGGCGCGACTACCTCGCCGACGCGCCCGCCCCCGCACAGATCCCGCGCGTCACCCTGTCCGAGCCCGCGCGCGCCGCGCTCGCCGAACCGATGAGCAGCGCCGACCGCTGGGGCGAACTGACCGAGCCCATCGGCATGGTCAGCCGCACCCTGACCGTCCCGCGCGCCGAGGCCGACGCGTGGACCGAGGCGGCGAAATCCATGGGCGTGTGGACGTCCACGATGCTGACCACCGCCGCAGCCGTGTTCTTCCGCCACCGCTGCGACCGCCCCGAGTTCCTGCTCTCCCTCGCCGTCGGCAACCGGACCGGCGTCGCGAGCAGGACACCCGGCCTCGCGGTGAACGTCGTCCCCGTACGCGTGAAGGTCCCCCTGAACGCGACCTTCACCGACCTCGCCGACGCGATCGTCGACGAGACGTACGAGATCTCCGGCCACACCGCCTGCCACTACTCGGACATCCAGCGCGCGAGCCGGACCGCCCTGAGCGACCGCGGCAGCTTCGGCGCCGTCATGAACGTCGTCGAGTTCGTCGAGCAGCTCCGCTTCGGCGACCACCTGGCGCGCTACCTCGGCGGAACCACCGGCTCCTTCGACGAACTGTCGATCGGCGTCTACACCGACGGCAGCGCCGACAGCGACCTGTTCATCCGCCTCGACGCCCCCGCACGCCTCTACCACCGCGCCGAACTGCGCTTCATCGGCGAAGAGCTGATCGCCCACATCCGCGCCGTGGTGGCCGACGGGGAACAGAGCGTCGGCGCGCTGGACGCGCTCACCGGCGCCGGGCGGGAGCGGGTGCTGACGGCACCGAACGACACGCACGCACCCCTTCCCGCACTCACCGTTCCTCAGCTGTTCGCCCGCCAGGTGACATCGGCCCCCGACGCCGTCGCGCTGATCAGCGGCGACCTCACCCTCTCCTACCGGGAACTCGACGAGCGCTCCGGCCGCCTGGCCGACGCCCTGCGCGGCCACGGCGTCGGCCCCGACACGGTCGTGGCGGTGGCACTGGAGAGGTCGGTGGACCTGGCCGTCGCCCTGCTCGGCGTGGCCAAGGCCGGCGGAGCCTACCTGCCCCTCGACCCGGCACCGCCCGCGGCACAGGCCAAGCTCGTGGCCGGCGACGCCGCCGCACACGCCCTGCTCACCGACGCGGCGACCGCCCAGGCACTCTCCGCCGGCCTGCGGATCCCCGCGCTCGTCCTCACCGACCTCACCGGCACCGCCACCACCGAGGCCGCACCGGCCGCCCCGCTCCCGCACCCGGACAACCTCCTGGCCGTGACACCCGCCTCGTCCACGGCCGGCGCCGCCGCGGTCGGCATCACCCACCGCAACATGGCGCGCTTCGCCCTGGACCGCACCTGGCGCGACACCGCCCGCGCCGCCGTGCTGTGGCACACCCCGGCGACCTCCGACACCCTCGCCCTCGAACTGTGGGCACCCCTGCTGAACGGCGGCCGCGTGATCGTCGCTCCCCCCGGGGAACCCGGCACCGACGCACTCACCCAGGCGCCCACGGCCCACGGCATCCCCGCCGTGTGGCTGCCCGCCGACCGGTTCGCGCAGATCGCGGCCCACGACCCCGCCTCCCTGGCCGGGCTGCGCGAGGTGTTCACCGGCGGCGACCGCGTCCCCGCGGCCGCACTGCGCCGCGTCCGCCAGGCCTGCCCCGACCTGACCGTCGTGACCGGCCACGGCCCCACGGAAGCCACCGTGTTCGCCGCGGCCGACCGCCTGACCGCCCACGAACCACAGCACCGCGCGGGCACCCTCGGCCGCCCGGCCGACAACACCGCCCTCTACGTCCTGGGCCCGGGCCTGGCGCCCGTCCCCGCCGGCGTCACCGGCGAGCTGTACGTGGCCGGGTCCGGTGTGGCACGCGGATACCTCGGACGGACCGCACGCACCGCGGAACGCTTCGTGCCCTGCCCGTTCGGTCCGGCCGGCGCACGCATGTACCGCACCGGCGACCGGGTGCGCTGGGGCGCCGACGGCCGGATCGAGCACGTGGCCGACGCGGGCACCCAGGCCGGCGTACGCGGTCTCGGCGTCGAGCCGGCCGAGGTCGAGGAGGCGCTGGCCGAGCATCCCGCCCTCGCCCGCGCGGTCGTCGCCGTCAAGCAGGACAGCACCGGGCAGCAGCGCCTGGTGGCCTATGTCGTCCCGGCAAACGGATCGGCCGTCCCGGCGGGCGACGAACTGCGCCGCTTCGCCGCGGGACGACTCCCGGAGTCCGTCGTCCCGGCACTGTTCACCGTGCTGGAACGCCTGCCGCTGACGGCGGGCGGCAGGCTCGACCGGGCCGCACTGCCCGAGCCCGAGACCGAGCCCGACACCTACCGCGCACCGCGCAACGACACCGAACGGATCCTGGCCAAGGCGTTCGCCGAGGTCCTCGAAGTGGACCGGATCGGCATCGACGAGGACTTCTTCGACCTCGGCGGCAACTCGCTGCGCGCGATCCGGCTGGTCGGCCTGATCCGGGCCGAGCTGAAGCAGGAGGTGTCCATCCGCCGCCTGTTCGCGGCACGCACCATCACCGGCCTGTCGGACATGTGGAAGGACCTCGGCCAGTCCAGCAGGCCGAGTCTGCGCAGGCGGACGAAGGAGGGCGCGGTCCTCTGAGACCGCGCGGCCCGGTCAGCAGCGGTTCGGCACGGCAAAGGCGAAGGAAGCCATGGATTCTTTGACACAGGCCCTGCTGTCCGGGGCCGGCCCGGACGAACTCGGGCGACACGAACTCCCCTCCCACTACGAGGCGGCGCACCTCCTGGCCGCGGACCTCGGCATGTTCGACGGCGTGGCGGACAACGACGTCCGCAAGTCGCTGCACGTCGGGCAGGTCCCCATGCCGGACATCGCGCCGGACGAGGTGGTCGTCGCCGTCATGGCGAGCTCCATCAACTACAACACCGTGTGGTCGGCGACGTTCGAGCCGGTCCCCACGTTCGAGTTCCTCAAGCGCGGCGCCCGCCAGGGCGGCTGGGCCGCCCGGCACGACCTGCCCTACCACCAGGTCGGCTCGGACGCCTCCGGCGTCGTCGTACGCGTCGGGGCCGGGGTACGGCACTGGAAGCCGGGCGACCACGTCGTCGTCAGCTGCGTCCAGGTCGACGAGCAGGAACCGGCGACACACGCCGACGCCATGCTCGGGGCGGGGCAGAAGATCTGGGGCTACGAGACGAACTTCGGCGGCCTCGCCCACTACTCGGTGGTCCGCGCCAGCCAGCTCCTGCCCAAGCCGGCACACCTGACCTGGGAGGAGTCGGCGGGCGTCCTGCTGACCGCGGCGACCTCCTACCGGATGCTGGTCGGCGACAACGGCGCACGGATCAAACAGGGCGACATCGTCCTCGTCTGGGGCGCCACCGGCGGTCTCGGCGCGTTCGCGGTGCAGATGGTCAAGAACGCCGGCGGTATCGCCATCGGCGTCGTCGGCTCCGAACAAAAAGCCGAGGTGCTGCGCCGCCTGGGCTGCGACGTGGTGATCAACCGCAACGACATCGGCATGGGCGGCGACGACGCGCTCACCCCCGAGCGGACCATCGAGCTGGGCAAACGCCTCGGACGGGAGATCCGCCGGCAGGTCGGCGAGGACCCGCACGTCGTGTTCGACCACGTCGGAAGGGCGACGTTCGGGATCTCGGTGTTCGTCGTGCGCAAGGGCGGAACCGTCGTCACCTGCGGCTCCAGCACCGGCTACGACCACCACTTCGACAACCGCTACCTCTGGATGAACCTCAAGAAGATCGTGGGCAGTCACGCCGCGAACCTCCAGGAGCAGGCGGAGTGCAACCGGCTCTTCCAGCTCGGGCACCTCTCACCCGTCCTGTCCGAGGTCTTCCCACTGGCGGACGTCGGCGAGGCCGCCCGGCTGGTCCAGAACAACCGGCACACCGGAAAGGTCGGCGTCCTGTGCCTCGCCCCGGAGGAAGGGCTCGGCGTCACCGACCCCGCACTGCGCGAGAAGATCGGCACCCAGCGCCTCAACCCGCTGCGCCGCCCCGGCGCGCCCGATCCCCAAGAGGCGTCCTGACATGGGCATCGGCATACTCTCCACCGGCTCCTACCTGCCCAAGCACGAGGTCGGCAACGAAGAGGTCGCCGAGCGCGTCGGCGTCAGCGCGGAGTGGATCGAGCGCAAGACGCAGATCAAGTCCCGGCGCTACGCCGCCGAACACGAGGCGACCTCCGACCTGGCGGTCAAGGCCGCCGGACGCGCGCTGGAGCAGGCCGGGCTGGGCCCGGAGCAGATCGACCACATCATCGTCTCCACCTCCACCGGCGACTTCCCGCAGCCGCCCACCTCCTACCTGGTGCAGCACGGCCTGGGCGCCTACGGCGCGGCCTGCCTCGACATCAACGTCGTGTGCAGCGGCTTCGTCTACGCCCTGGCGCTGGCCCACAGCCTGGTGACCGTGAACCCGGCCGCCCGGGTACTGGTGATCGGCGCGGACGTCTACTCCCGGATCCTGGACTTCACCGACCGCCGCACGGCCATCCTGTTCGCCGACGGCGCCGGCGCCGCGGTCGTCGGCGCGGTCCCCGACCCGTACGGGATCATCGCCACCGATCTGTCCAGCCGCGGCGACGCCCACCATCTGATCCGCGTCGAGGCCGGCGGCAGCCGCAGACCGGCGTCCGCAGCGACCGTCGCCGAGGGCGGCCACTACTTCAAGATGGACGGCCGCGGGGTACGGGACTTCGTCGCCGAACACGTCCCGCCCGCCCTCCTCGCCCTCACCCGCAGGGCCGGCGTCGACATCGGCGCGGTCGACCACTTCGTACCGCACCAGGCCAACGGCGTGATGCTCGGCGAGGTCGTCGAGCGCACCGGACTGGGCGCCGCACAGACCCACCGCACGCTGATCCGGTACGGCAACGTCGGCAGCGCCTCCGTCCCCGTCGCCCTCGACGAGGCGAGCCGCACCGGCGCGCTCAAGCAGGGGGACCTGGTCCTGCTCGCCGGATTCGGCGGCGGCATGTCGATCGGAGCGACACTTCTGAACTGGGGGACCCCCGCATGACCACGTCCACACACAGCGCCACCACCGCCATCGAGCGGGTGGGTGTCGCCGGCAGCGGCATCATGGGCACCGGCATCGCCGAACTGTGCGCCAAGAACGGCCTGAACGTGAAAGTCGCGGTGTTCTCCGAGGCATCCCTGCAGACGGCGCCGCAGCGGCTGGCCGCATCACTGGAGCGCGGCGTGGCCAAGGGCAAACTGACCGCGCGGGAACGCGACGCGGCCCTGGGCCGGGTGTCCTTCACCCGCGACCTCGCCGACCTCGCGGACCGCCAGCTGGTCATCGAGGCGGTCAAGGAGGACGAGCAGGTCAAACGGGACCTGTTCGCCACCCTCGACAAGACCGTCGAGGACCCGGACGCCATCCTGGCGACCAACACCTCCTCCCTCCCCGTCGTCCGGCTCGCCGCCGCGACCCGCCGCCCCGGCCAGGTCCTGGGCATCCACTTCTTCAACCCGGTGCCCGCACTGCCCCTCGTCGAGCTCGTCCCCTCCGTCCTGACGCACCAGACGGTCAGCGAACGCGCCCTGGCCTTCGTCCGCGACACCCTCGGCAAGAAACCGATCGCCTCCCCGGACCGGGCGGGCTTCCTCGTCAACGCCCTGCTGTTCCCCTACCTGCTGTCCGCGATCCGCATGGTCGAGTCGGGACTGGCGAGCGCCGAGGTCGTCGACCAGGGCATGGTCCAGGGCTGCGCGCATCCGATGGGCCCGCTGCGCCTGGCCGACCTCATCGGCCTGGACACCACCGTCTCCATCGCCCAGGCCATGTACGAGGAGTTCAAGGAGCCCCTGTACGCGCCGCCGCCGCTGCTGCTGCGCATGGTCGAGGGCGGCCTGCTGGGCAAGAAGTCCGGCCAGGGCTTTCACACTTATGCCTGAGCGGGCCTCTTCGATCTTCCGTTCATGACCGGCGGACAGGCCCTAGAGTGGTGCGCGGGCCGTGACTGGCGCTGAGGTGGAGCACCACCGGGGAGCGGTCTGACGAATCGGTCGATGCCGTGCGCCTGGGCGAGTGGTCAGCGACGCCTGGAGGCGACCATGTCCCAGACCCAGACAGCCCGACTCATGGACGGCACCGGCCTTGCCCGGCGCATCGTCGAGGAGACATCGGGCAGGGCGGCAGAGCTTGCGCGGCGCGTGGGCGTGACGCCCTGCCTGGCAACGGTGCTGGTGGGTGAGGATCCGGCTTCGGTGACGTACGTCCGCATGAAGCGGGCCCGCTGCGCGAAGGCGGGTATCGAGTCCCGGCTCGTCGCTCTGCCGGCCACCACGACGACCGCCGAGCTGGTGGAGACCCTCCGCTCCCTCTCGCAGGACACCGGCGTGCACGGCATCCTGCTGCAGCACCCTGTGGGCCCGCACATCGACGAGCGGGCGGCGTTCGAGGCCATCGCGCCGCAGAAGGACGTCGACGGGGTCACGATGAGCTCGTTCGGGGCGATGAGCTTCGGACTGCCTGGTTTCGCATCGTGCACCCCGGGCGGGATCATGCGGCTCCTGGACGAGTACGACGTCGAGCTCGCGGGCCGGCATGCCGTTGTCGTGGGCCGCAGCGCGATCCTCGGCAAGCCCGTCGGAATGCTCCTGCTCGCCCGGGACGCCACCGTCACCTACTGCCACTCCCGTACGACCGATCTGGCCGCGGCCGTGCGGGAAGCGGACGTTGTCGTGGCGGCCGTGGGACGGCCCCGGCTCATCCGCGGCGAGGACGTCAAGCCGGGGGCCGTCGTGATCGACGCCGGATACAACCCCGGCAACGTCGGTGACGTCGACTTCGACACGGCCCGCACGCGTGCCCGCCTGATCACGCCGGTTCCCGGTGGGGTCGGGCCCATGACCATCGCCGTCCTGCTGGCGCAGACGGTCGACGCGGCATCCGACCAGCTCACCCGCTGAGCGCGCCACGGCCAGGAGGCGAAGCGCGGATCGACCCGCGCTCCGCCTCCTGGCCGTGGCACCCGTGCGATGCCGCCCCTTCAGGAAGCGGCGGCCCGCGTGAGAAGGCCCTCGGTGACGGCGGCGGCGACCTGGCCGAGCTGGTCGAAGAGGTAGAAGTGCCCGCCGGGGAACACCTCCACCGTGAAGTCGCCGGTGGTGTGCTCCCGCCAGGTGTGGGCGTCCTCGACCGTCGCGATCGGGTCGCTGTCCCCGATCAGGGCGGTCACCGGGGCCGTGAGCGGCCCGCCGACGGGCCCGCGATAGGTGCCCAGGACGCGGTAGTCGGCCCGCAGCGCCGGCAGCACCAGCTCCAGGATGTCGGGGTCCTCCAGCATCGACTGGTCGGTGCCGCCCAGCCGGCGCACCTCGGCCAGCATGTCGGCGTCGTCGTAGAGGTCGTAGGCACTGTCGCGCAGGTCGGGACCGCCCCGGCCGGAGAAGAACACCCGCTGCGGGGCGGGCAGTTGACGCCGGGCCAGCAGCCGGGCCGTCTCGAACGCCACCAGCGCTCCCATGCTGTGCCCGAACAGGGCGTACGGCCGCCCGTCCGAGACCAGTTCACGGGCCAGCTCCTCCGTCACCGCCTCCGCGAGCGGCGCGAGAGCCGTGAACGGCTCCTCGCGGTAGCGGTCCTGGCGGCCCGGGTACTGCACGGACACCACGTCGACGTCCGGGTGCAGCGTGCGCGCCAGGTCCTTGAACGCCGTCGCGGAGCCCCCCGCGTGCGGGAAGCACACGAGCCGCGGTCCCTTTGAGGCAGTCGTGGTGAAGCGTCGCAACCACGTGCTGTTCACTGTCGGTGTGTTCCCTTCGTAGGGTCGTCACGGCCGGGCCCCGCCGGTGGGCGGACCGGCCGGCCGTTCGTTTCGGGCACGGGCCGCTCAGCCCTGAAGGGCCGGGCCGAACCAGGCTTCGAGGGCGGCCCGCAGCGCGGCGGCATCGGGCGGGGTGCCGGCCGCCACCGCCCAGGCGACATGGCCGTCGGGGCGGACAAGGAGCGCGTCCGGTGCGGGGATCTCGCCGAGGGCCGGGACGATCCAGTGCTCGTCCTCGCTGCGCGCCTCGACCACGTCCACGCGGTCGGCCCAGCCCCGGGCGGCCGCGGCCGCCCCGGGGCTGCCGGCCAGGTCGAGCAGGACCGGGCGGGCGGCGTGCAGCAGCTCGTGGACCCGGGTGGCGCCGTCGGACGCCTTCAGATCGGCGTCCGGGACCCGGCGCCCCACCAGCGGGTGGTCGCCGTCGACGGGATAGCGGATGTCCAGCGCCGTCAGCAGATGACGCAGGTACTGGTTGACCTCGTCGAAGACCATCAGGGAGCCGAACACCTCACGCAACGCGTCCGTCTGCGGTCCGGGGCGCACCAGCGCCGACTGCGCCCGGGTGTTGTGCAGCACCCGCTCCCCGACCGGGTGCCGCTCGGCGTGGTAGGTGTCCAGCAGGCTCTCCGGCGCCCGGCCGCGCACCACCGCGGCGAGCTTCCAGCCGAGGTTGACCGCGTCCTGCACGCCCATGTTCAGCCCCTGCCCGCCGGCCGGGAAGTGGATGTGCGCCGCGTCGCCCGCGAGCAGCACCCGCCCCGTGCGGTACCGGTCGGCCTGCCGCGCCGCGTCGTTGAACCGGGAGACCCACCGGGGGTTGCGCATGCCGAAGTCGGTGCCCGCCACCCTGACCAGGGACTCCCGCAGCCGCTCGAACGTCACCTCCTCGTCGCGGTCCGCGCCCCGGTCGAACTCCGAGGTGATCACCCGGTGCCAGCCCGGCTCGAACGCGATCGCCGAGTAGTCGCCGCCCGCGGTGCGCCGCACCCAGACGTAGTCCTCGCCCAGACCGGGCAGCTCGACGTCGCCGATCAGCGCCGTCATCGTCGCCTCGGTGCCGGGGAAGCCGATGCCCGCCAGCCTGCGCACCGTGCTGCGCCCGCCGTCGCAGCCCACCAGGTAGCGGGCGCGCAGCGTCACGGGCACATCCCGCTCCCCGCCGACCTCGACGCTCACACCGCCCTCGTCCTGGCGAAGCCCGCTCACCTCGCATCCGCGGCGCACCCGCACACCGAGCTGCACGGCCCACTCCTCCAGGAGCCGCTCGATGGCGGACTGCAGGATCATCAGCGGGTAGGGGTGGCGCGACTCCGACTCGTCGAAGTCGAGGTAGAGGCCGGAGAAGTGGCCCACCGGCTGCAGCTGTCCCTCCGCCAGGAAGCGTTCCAGGACGCCGCGCTGGTCGAGGATCTCCAGGGTGCGGGAGTGGATCCCGCCGGCCCGTGACTCGCCCGAGCGCTGCGCGAGCCGCTCGACCACGATCACGTCGGCGCCCGCCAGCCGCAGTTCGCAGGCGAGCATCAGGCCCGTGGGCCCGGCGCCCGCGATCACCACATCCGTGTCCGTGCCGGTGTGTCCCACGTGTGCCCCCTCTTTCCGCTGCGCCTGTCACGGCATTGGATGACCTCCACGCTCACGCACGCGACGCAGCGGTTCAAGACAACCCGGCGCCGGCAGGCGGCTGTTCGCGGGCGGGCTTGCCACGTCCCGCCGGCCGGCCCTCGTGTCCCGCCGGCGGGACACGAGACGGTGCGCGAAGACGGCAGGCTCCGCCGGAGCGTTCTCCGGCGGAGCCAGGTGGTGAAGCGGCGGAGCCAGGGGTGAAGCGGGGGAGCGGTGCCGAAGGCGTACCGGTACCGGGCCGGTGTGTCAGGCGGCGTCCAGAGCGGCGGTGATCTTGCCGGCGGTCGCGGTGAGGGTGGGGCCGGGCTCGCCCTTGGAGGTGCGGGCGGACGCTTCGACGGCGACGAGGACGGTGCTGCGGAAGTTGTCGGCCTCCTCGGGGGCCTGCTTCTTCAGCAGCTGCACGGCGGCGGTCAGGGCGGGCAGGACGCGGTCGGCGATCTCGGCCGCGGACTTGCCGCTCAGGTCCCCGACCGGGGACTTCTCCGCCAGCACGTGGCCGACCAGACCGGTGCCGGTGGTCAGGGCGATGCTGCCCTGGGTGGCCACCTTGTGCGGGGAGTCGGCGCCGGCGGCCGCGGCCATCAGCGTCACGGCGCCGTAGGCGGCGGTGCGCAGGGTCAGCTTGTCCTGGTCGCTGAGGGTGACGGACATGGTGGGGGGCTCCTTCGTGTCGTACGCCGTGCCCGGCGTCGCTCCGTTTCCGTGGCTCCACTGTGGCACATGTATGGCATCACTGTGAGCCATTAATGGCGCCGATATGCGCCATGAGATGACCTGCGCTCATGAAGCCACAGCTCACACGGCATGACCGCGCATGACCGCAGACGCCAAGACGACCGAATCCCGACGACGCCACCGCCGGAACCGAGCGCTTCGGCCACACCGACCGCTTCGGCCGCACCGGCCTCTTCCGGCGGCGGACGGGCAGGAAGCCCGCCGGCGTCCTCGGGGGATGGTGGGGACACCGGCGGGCCCTTCGGTGCTCCAAGAAGGCTCTTGACCGTCCGCATCGGAGCTCACGACCTTGAGCGTCGCACGCCGCACTCGACACGGCCTCGAGCGCCGCTGGAGCGCCCGGCGTGTCCGTAGCGATCGTCGTCCGGCGCTCCAACCGGCTTCAAGTGATCTGACGGACGCTGGCGTTCGGCCCATCAGACGGATGGCTGATCACGACGGCCGGAAGGAATTCGATGACCGCCCTGGACGGCACACCGGTCGGGCTGCGGCGCGGCACGGTCGCCGAACTCGAGGCCGTACGCGCCGACATGCGCCGAGGACCCAGCGACAAAGCCACCGAGACACAGCACGCCAAGGGCAAGCTCACCGCCCGCGAGCGCCTCCAACTCCTCTTCGACGACGGCCGGTTCACCGAAGTCGAAGGACTGCGCAGACACCGGGCCGGCGGCTTCGGCCTGGAGGACAAGCGCCCCTGGACCGACGGCGTCGTCACCGCCTGGGGCCGGGTCTTCGGCCGGGTCGTCTTCGCCTACGCCCACGACTTCCGCATCTTCGGAGGCTCCCTCGGCGAGGCCCACGCCGAGAAGATCCACAAGATCATGGACATGGCCGCCACCGCGGGCGCCCCGATCGTGGGACTGTGCGACGGCGCCGGAGCACGCATCCAGGAAGGGGTGACCGCGCTCGCCGGCTACGGCGGCATCTTCCAGCGCAACGTCCGCAACTCCGGTGTCATCCCGCAGATCAGCGTGATGATGGGCCCCTGCGCGGGCGGCGCGGCCTACTCCCCGGCCCTGACCGACTTCGTGTTCATGGTGCGCGGCACCTCGCAGATGTTCATCACCGGACCCGACGTCGTACAGACCGTCACCGGCGAACGGATCAGCCACGACGAACTCGGCGGCGCCGACGCCCACACCACCCTCTCCGGAGTCGCCCACTTCGCCTACGACGACGAGGAGAGCTGCCTCGCCGACGTCCGCTACCTGCTCTCCTTCCTGCCCGCCAACAACCGTGAACAGCCACCGTCCGAGCCCGGCGCCGACCGGCCCGACCGGCTCACCCCCGCCCTGCGCGACCTGGTGCCCTCCGACGAGAAACGCGCCTACGACATGCGCGAGGTCATCGAGGAGTTCGTCGACGACGGCGACTTCTTCGAGGTGCACGAGGCATGGGCACCCAACGTCGTGTGCGCCCTGGCCCGGCTGGACGGCCAAGTCGCCGGCATCGTCGCCAACCAGCCCGCGGCCCTCGCCGGAGTCCTCGACATCAAGGGCAGCGAGAAAGCGGCCCGCTTCGTGCAGATGTGCGACTCCTTCAACATCCCGCTCGTGACGCTGGTCGACGTGCCCGGCTTCCTGCCCGGCGTCGGCCAGGAACACGGCGGCATCATCCGGCACGGCGCGAAACTCCTCTACGCCTACTGCAACGCGACCGTCCCCCGCGTCCAGGTGATCCTGCGCAAGGCCTACGGCGGCGCCTACATCGTCATGGACTCCCGCTCCATCGGCTCGGACCTCTCACTGGCGTGGCCCGGCAACGAGATCGCGGTGATGGGCGCGGAGGGCGCCGCCAACATCGTCTTCCGGCGCGAGATCGCTGCCGCGGACGACCCCGAGGCCGCCCGCGGACAGCACATCAAGGAGTACCGGGAACAGCTCATGCACCCCTACTACGCCGCCGAACGCGGCCTGGTTGACGATGTCATCGACCCCGCGGAGACCCGCGCCAGACTCATCGACGCACTCGCCGTGCTGCGCACCAAGTACGTGGCACAGCCCTCCCGCAAACACGGCAACCAGCCCCAATGACACACCGGGCCGGCCGGCCCGCCTCGTCACCCTTCAGTCAGGCGGCCCCTGCCGAAGTCCCTGCCGAAGCCCACGGCGCAGCAGCCGCAGCCGATGCCGGGAACAGCGCCGCACCAGCTCGGCGATCGCAACGCAGGCCCCGGCTTTCCCGCCCGCGACGGACGCGACGACGGACACGACGAGGGACGCGACGACGGGCTCCGGGGCGACGGCACGAGGGGACATGACTCTCCGGACGGTTGCCGCCCGCCGCCTCAGGGGCGGGCGGCACCACGGGTGTCGGGGGCCACGATGGACGGCCGTGAACGAGAAACGCTCGAAGAGCGGCAGAGAAGCCTTGACCCCGACGCGCACCGCCCTCCTGCCGGCCCGCCTCTGTGCCCATCCTCGACCGGGAAGCGAGCGCGAGGGGCCATAGATGGACGGTGCAGCCGGTCATCCCGGTGGACCGAGATCCCGAACAGGAGATGGTCGGCATGAGTATCAGCGCGAGCGAACGCACCGGGAACACCACCGGTGGACTCGACGATCTCTTCCACGTCTTCGACACGACGCTGCGCGACGGCGCGCAGCGCGAGGGCATCAACCTCACCGTGGCGGACAAGCTGGCCATCGCGCGGCACCTGGACGACTTCGGGGTGGGCTTCATCGAGGGCGGCTGGCCCGGCGCCAACCCCCGCGACACCGAGTTCTTCGCCCGCGCGCAGAGCGAACTCGACCTGCGGCACGCGCAGCTCGTGGCCTTCGGGGCGACCCGCAGGGCCGGCGCCAAGGCGAGCGAGGACCTCCAGGTCAAGGCACTCCTGGCCTCCGGCGCCCCGGTGATCACGCTGGTGGCCAAGGCGCACGACCGGCATGTGGAGCTGGCGCTGCGCACCACGCTGGAGGAGAACCTGGAGATGGTCCGCGACACCGTCTCCCACCTGGTCGCACAGGGACGGCGAGTGTTCGTGGACTGCGAGCACTTCTTCGACGGCTACCGGGCGAACCCCGCCTACGCGAAGTCCGTCGTCCGGGCCGCGCACGAGGCCGGCGCCGACGTGGTGGTGCTGTGCGACACCAACGGCGGCATGCTCCCCGCCCAGGTCCAGGCGATCGTGCAGACGGTCCTGGCGGACACCGGCGCCCGGCTGGGCATCCACGCCCAGGACGACACCGGCTGCGCGGTCGCCAACACGCTGGCCGCCGTCGACGCGGGCGCCACCCACGTCCAGTGCACCGCCAACGGCTACGGCGAGCGGGTCGGCAACGCCAACCTCTTCCCCGTCGTCGCCGCGCTGGAGCTCAAGTACGCCATGAAGGTCCTGCCCGCGGGCAAGCTCCGCGAGACCACCCGCATCTCCCACGCCATCGCCGAGGTCGTCAACCTCACCCCCTCCACCCACCAGCCCTACGTCGGGGTCTCCGCCTTCGCCCACAAGGCCGGCCTGCACGCCTCCGCCATCAAGGTCGACCCCGACCTCTACCAGCACATCGACCCCGAGCAGGTCGGCAACACCATGCGGATGCTGGTCTCCGACATGGCCGGCCGCGCCTCCATCGAGCTCAAGGGCAAGGAGCTCGGCGTCGACCTCGGCGGCGACCGCGAACTGGTCGGCCGGGTCGTGGAGCGGGTCAAGGAACGCGAACTCAAGGGCTACACCTACGAAGCAGCCGACGCGAGCTTCGAACTCCTGCTGCGCGAGGAGGTCGAGGGCAGACCGCTGCGCTACTTCCAGGTCGAGTCCTGGCGGGCCATCCTGGAGGACCGCCCCGACGGCAGCCACGTCAACGAGGTCACGGTCAAGCTGTGGGCCAAGGGCGAGCGCATCGTCGCCGCCGCCGAGGGCAACGGCCCGGTCAACGCCCTGGACCGCGCCCTGCGCGTCGGCCTGGAACAGATCTACCCGCAGCTCGCCCGCCTCGGGGTGGTCGACTACAAAGGCCGCATCCTGGAGGCCAGACACGGCACCGAGTCCACGACCCGCGTCCTGATCTCCACGTCCGACGGCACGGGGGAGTGGTCCACGGTCGGCGTGGCGGACAACGTCATCGCCGCGTCCTGGCAGGCACTGGAGGACGCGTACACCTACGGCCTGCTGCGAGCGGGCGTCGAACCCGTCGACTGAGAAACTGTGTCACCCCTTTCGCCCACCCCGGCCTGCGACACCAGCGTCACCCGGTCGCCCCCCAGCCGGACGAGGAAGCCGGCGCCTGCAGACGGCTGAGCCCTCGGCAATCCGGGGGACGGGCGTAGGCGTGACGGCAATGCCGGCAGGGCAGCCGGCCCGCGCTAGCCGGGTCCGCCTGGCAGGCCCCGCGCTTCGTGGGTGCGCTTTGCGAGCCAGCCCGCCATCGCCCGCACGCCGACGCCGATGGCGCGCTCGTCCGGAAAGAAGTCCGGGTAGTGCGGATAGCTCGCTGTAATGGGTGTGCCAGGGGTATGGACACCGAGGAAGGTGTACGTACCGGGGAGCCGGTCCAGGAAGAGGGCGAAGTCCTCGCCGCTGAAGGGCGGGAAGGCGGCCCAGAGCTCGATGACCTTGTCCTGGCCGGCGGTGCGGCGCAGGTGGCGGGCGAGCAGGCGGGCGTCGCGTTCCGGGCAGACCATGGCCGGGAACGGCTCAGCGGGGAAGCGCACCCCGGCCCCCGCATAGGGCATGGCCGCTCGCCGAATGCTTTCGCGCACCTCCGCATATCGCTCCTGGGGCCAGCAGCGATAGGACACGCTCACCTTGGCCTCCTGCGCCGAGGCCCGGAGGGCTACGAACCGGGCCAGCGGCCCGTCGGGCATCTGGGCGGCAGCGATGATCCGCTCCAGGTCCGCCGGGGTCCGTGGCAGAGCCACGGTTGCGAGCGCGCCGATATCGACAGCCAGGCGCCGCGCGGCATCGAGTGCGTCCGGCCCGCAGAGGGTCACTTCCGCCTTGTCCTGGCCCGGCATCCCATAGCCCGGAGTCACGGCGAACCGGCCGACCGGGAACGGCCCGCAGTGCAGCGCATGGATTTCCTCGACGCCCTCGCGCTCCAGCACACCTGAGTCGATCAGCGCGCGGGCTCCGGACAGCGTCTCCTCGGCAGGCTGGAAGAGGAAAACCACCGTTCCGCTCAATTGCTGACGCAGCCGCGCCAGGACCCGCGCGACGCCGATACCCACCGTGGTGTGGACGTCGTGTCCGCAGAGATGGGCCGGCGCGGGACCTCCTCCGACGATGTCCTGGGGCGGAACCGCGTCCATGTCCGCCCGGTAGGCAACGGTCCGGCCCGCACGCGAGCCCCGCAGGACCCCGACGACTCCGTGGCCGCCCACTCCGGTGGCGACGTCCAGCCCCGCCGCCCGCAGCTCCCGGGCCACCACAGCGGCCGTGCGCTGTTCGTGCCCCGGTGCCTCAGGGTGCCGATGGAAGTCCCGCCGCAGCTGAATCAGCACGCGGTCCAGACGCGCCGCCTCGGCGGCCACCGCCGCCTGCTTCACCGGCCCTCTCCATCCACCCGCGACGGCCTTCCCCCTGCCTCCCCACACCATTCCCGCACCGGCTGCCGCTGTGCCGGCCAATAACGCGCGGCGCGCGAGAGCGTGCTCTACGGGACGATCCACTGCTGCCCCCTTTGACTCAAGTCGTCTTCTGGGACACACGATCGCCGCGCACCGATGCCATTGCCCATCCGGTGGGCCACCCCTTGGCGGTGGGGATAACCACACCGAGGGACATCGCCGCGATGAGGCCGATGCTCCTCGGACGATGCGCCCCCGCGCCCCCGCGCCCTTCGCGGAGTGATCCGGCAGCGGGCGGACGGCGGGGCGACAGCCCGCCGCCCCGCCCGCCCGGGAGCGAAAGCGGTTCAGGAGTCCAGGCGCCGCCCCGCGAGCCAGGTGACGATCTTCGGGTCGTGGTGGTCGAAGAACAGCGAGGCGCCGGTGTCGAGCGTGGCGATCCGTGCCATCTGCTCGTCGGTGAGCCGGAAGTCGAAGACGTCGAAGTTCTCCGCCATGCGCTCGGCGCGCACCGACTTGGGGATGGCGGCGACGCCGCGCTGGGTCAGCCAGCGCAGCACGACCTGCGCGGCCGACTTGCCGTACTCCTTGCCGATTCCGGTCAGCAGCGGGTTGGTGAACAGGTCGTTGCGGCCCTCGGCGAAACCGCCCCAGGACTGGATCTGCACCCCGTGCTCGCGCATCAGGTCCTGGTAGTCGGCGCGCTGGAAGAACGGGTGGGTCTCGACCTGGTTGACCGCGGGCACGATCTCGTTGTTGACGATCAGGTCGAGCAGCCGGTCGGGGTAGAAGTTGGCGACACCGATCGCCTTGGCGCCGCCCTCGCGATTCAGGGCTTCCATGGCCCGCCACTGGCCGTAGACGTCGCCGAAGGGCTGGTGCATCAGGTACAGGTCGAGGTGGTCGAGGCCCAGCCTGTTCAGCGACGTCTCGAACGCGCGGCGGGTGTTGTCCTCGGCCGGGGCGTCCTGGACCCACAGCTTGGTGGTGACGAACAGGTCCTGGCGGGCGATGCCACTGGACTTGACGGCACGGCCGACGGCTTCCTCGTTGCCGTAGGCGGCGGCGGTGTCCAGCAGGCGGTAGCCGGCCGCGAGGGCGTCGAAGACGGCGCGCTCGGTGTCCTCGGCGGGGATCTGGTAGACGCCGAAACCCAGGAGCGGCATCGTGACGCCGTTGTTCAAGGTCACGTCCTGCATGAGTGGTGTCCTTCGCGGTGCGGGGAGGGGAGTGGGGGTCAGGGGCGTACGAGGGCCTTGAGCACCCGGCGGTCGGCCATGGCCCGGTAGGCGTCCGGCGTCCGGTCGAGGCTGAAGGTCTGGTCGAAGACGCGGCCGGGGGTGATCGTGCCGTCCAGGACGTCGGGCAGCAGCTGCCCGATGTAGGCGCGGGCGGGGCTGGCACCGCCGGTCAGGGTGATGTTGCGCATGAACTCCACCGGTCCGATCGGCCCCTGCTCGTACTGCGGCACACCGAGACGGCTGATGGTGCCGCCGTCCAGGACCGCACCGAGCGCGGTGTCCAGGGCCTGACGGGTGCCGACGGCCTCGATCACCTTGTCCACGCCGCCGGTCAGCTCACGGATGCGGGCGATGCCCTCCTCGCCGCGCTCGGCGACGACGTCGGTGGCGCCGAAGTCGCGGCCCAGGCCGGTACGCGCCGTGTGGCGGCCGGCGAGCACGATCCGCTCGGCGCCGAGCCGCCTGGCGGCGATCACCGCGCACAGGCCGACCGCGCCGTCCCCGACGACCAGCACCGCATCACCGCGGCCGACACCGGCGGTGACCGCGCCGTGGTGGCCGGTGGTCATCACGTCCGACAGTGCCAGCAAAGAGGGCAGCAGCGCGGAGTCGGCGGCCACCGGCAGCCTCACCAGGGTGCCGTCCGCGTACGGGACGCGGACGGCTTCGCCCTGGCCCCCGTCGACGCCGTCGAAGCCGTACCGGCCGCCGTTGCGGCACGAGATGTGCAGGCCCTTGGCGCAGTAGTCGCAGGTGTTGTCGCTGTAGGTGAACGGGGCGACGACCAGGTCCCCCGCCTTCAGGCCGGTGACGTCCGCGCCGGTCTCCTCGACGACGCCGAGGAACTCGTGCCCCATGGGGCGTCCGGTGCCGGTGGCGGGCATCGACCGGTAGGGCCACAGGTCGCTGCCGCACACGCACGCGGCCACCGTGCGGACCACCGCGTCGCTGGGGTTCACGATCTTCGGGTCGGGCCGGTCCTCGACGCGGACGTCTCCGGCTCCGTACATCACTGCTGCGCGCATGAGGGGTGCTGCTCCAAACGGGGGTCGTGCCCAGGGGCGCGGACGGTCAGCGTCCGAACATCCGCGCCCGGGTCTCGGTGTGGTGGGTGTCGCCGGCGGCGGGCGGCAGGCCGCCGATCCGGCCGGGCTGCTCGCCGGTCGGTGTGATGGCGCCGGCGGAGGTGTTCTCCTCGACGCCGGGCCAGGCGCTTGGTGAACCTCCGGGTCACGCAGCTTGCTGTGGCCCATCTCGCCCTCTTCGCGTCGTGGCGTCGCCCGGCACCCCCACGCTCACCCGGCCCGGCAGGACCTGCCCCGCGGTGGCCGGCGCGAGGGGCCGGCGTCCTGCCCCTTCACCTTCGCCCCGATCACGCCGGTGTGGCAGGGCGGGCTCTTCGGGGGTAACGACAGGGCCCCCCTGCCGCCCGTACGGCGGGTACCGAGCGGGTGAGACTGGAGACATGGCATCCGAGAGCGCGCACAGCGAGGGCGCCGAGCTGGGCCGCTACCTGCGCGCCCGCCGCACCCAGACCAGCCCCGCACACGTCGGCCTCACCGTCGGCACCGGCATCCGCCGCACCCCCGGCCTGCGCCGCGAGGAACTGGCCACCCTCGCCGGCATCAGCATCGACTACTACGTACGCCTTGAGCGCGGCAAGGAGACCCGCCCCAGCCCCGCCGTCCTCGACTCCCTCGCCCGCGCCCTGCACATGGACGACCAGGAACACCAGCACCTGCGCGAGCTCGCCGCCCGGGCCGCCCGCTACGCCCCCGAACCCCCGCCCGCCCCCAGCCGCACCGTGCGCCCCCACCTCAAGCTGCTGCTCGAATCCCTGCGCCCCAACCCGGCCTACGTCATCAGCCGCAGCATGGACCTGCTCGCCTGGAACCCCGGCGGCCTCGCCCTCTACCCGGGCCTGGACGACTGGCCCGCCAAGCACCGCAACCTCGCCCGCTACCTGTTCCTGCACCCGGTGGCCCGCGGCCTCTTTCCCGACTGGGACCGGCAGATCACCGCCTGCGTCGCCCGCCTGCGCGCGATCGCCGGCACCGCCCCCGACGCCCCCGACCTGACCAACCTCGTCGGCGAACTCCTCCTCAAGAGCCCCGACTTCGCCGGCCTGTGGGAACGCTACGAGGTGACCGGACGCAAACCCGCCCACAAGACGTTCCGGCACCCCCAGGTCGGCACGCTCACCCTCACCTTCCAGTCCCTGCACGTGGAAGGCACCCCCGGCCAGCGCATCGGCGTCTACACCGCCGAACCCGGCAGCCCCGACCACGACGCCCTGCTCCTGCTCGACATGACCGCGCCGCAGCCGGCGGATCGCCTCGCACACTCCCCGGACACCACCGGCCGGCGACCGTAAGCCGTCACCCGCACACGACCCGCGCCCCCGCGGCATCTCTCAGCGGCTGTCTCGCGGGCCGGGAGACCCGGTCGGCCCCCGCAGGGCGGCGGTCCGGCGGGTACCGGCCGGCAGTGTTCCCGCGGGAGCCGGCTGCCTGCGCCGGGCGAGAGACTCCTCGGCGGCCTCGCGGGGGTGACGGCGCTGCCAGTACGGATTGTCGTGCGGCAGCTTGCTCGACACCCGCCCGTACATGCCGAACGTCAGGATCACCAGCCCCATGACGAAGCTGAAGACGACGTTCGTCATGCCGAAATCGAGGAGGTTGGCGGGCCGGTCGAGGATGAAGATGTGGACGAATCCGCTGAGCAGGAACAGGGTTCCCACCGTCATGTTGAGCGTGGAGGCGACGTTCCCGCCGATGACGCCGCCGGTGATCAGGGCCAGGCCGACCAGCACGGAGATCAGGCTGAGGGCGCCGTTGGTCGACATGCCCGCGATGCTCTGCCCGGCGGTGTCGAAGGGACTGAGCGCGTCGGCGAAGCCGAGAACGCCGAAGACGAGCAGGACCACGCCGCAGAAGGCGGCGCCCCATCGGTACACGGCGCCCAGTTGATGGTCGACGGGCAGTTCGTCCTGGAGCTTCATCGCTCGTCCCTTCGCATACCGGTACGGGCAGGGAGCCCGCGACAGCGGCCCCTTTTCCAACGTTTCACCCCCTTGTTCCACCGAAAGACGCCGGACGGTTGCACCCCCTGCCCGCAGTGACGGGATCAGCCCGTCGAGCCCCCGCCGGAGCCGAAGTGACTGCCCACCGCTTGCGGCATCCGGCGGGCCACCCCATCCCCCAGGCGCTCGAACTCCCCGCGCAGGAACGGAGAGGCCAGCCGGGCCAGGCCGTGGAAGTCGATACGCGCCCGATAGGTGAGAAGGGTGGCGCCGTTCTCCTCGCGGAAGGTCAGGTCGTCCGTGGAGGTGGCGGTGCGATTGCGTCCGACGAAGGTCAGGCGCAGGTCCTCGAGCCGAACCAGTCGGTAGCGGAGTTCGGTGCGCCGTCCGCGGAACGTCGAGACGTTGAGCCATTCGGCGCCCTTGGCGACGGGGGCGCCGGCTCTGGCCGGACGGCAGCTCACCGTGCCCGGGTCCCATTCCTGCGCGTGTGAGAAGTCGGCCAGGTAGGCCACCACGTCCGGCAGAGGGTGGTGCAGGGTGAGCGTGCGTTCGACTTCGACCATGGAACGTGCCTTTCACGGAGCCGCAGCGGCTGACGTCAGGAATGCGGGGGACCCACCCGGATTCCCGATGGGAACGCGGAGCGGATGCAGCGGATGGGTCGCGCGACGCAGCGGCGGGCTTTTCCGGGGGCGGTTGGACAGCGATACGCCGCTCGACGAAGGGGTGCGTCCGGCTTCATGCATCGTCAGCGCACCGCAGGCACCTCTGGGGGCGAACCTGACCGTCGGCACGGCGGCGCCCTCAACCGGCAGTGGCGCGTTCGCGTGTCACGGCGCGTCCCGCTCCGCCGGCGCGAAGGCGTGCTTTCGCGCGAGTGTGATCACGGTCAGGCTGAGGGCTCCGAGCCCTGCCGCGGCGACGGCGTCGGCGGTGACGCCGACCCGCTGCAGGAGCAGGCCGCCGATGACGCCGCCGAGTGCCATGGCCGCGTTCCACAAGGTCACGAGGATGGCCTGCGCGGTGTCGGCGACGGCCGGACCGCGCCGTATCCCGGCATGACCGGCCGCGGTCTGAAGGAGCGTGGGCGCGGCGCCCCATCCCAGCCCCCACACGACGGCCGCGACCCAGACGACGGCCTGCGCCGTGGTGGCGGCGAAGGCGGCCGTGGCGAGGGTGAACAGCGTCGCGGCGGTCAGCGCGAGCCCGCGAGGACGACGGTCGATGTGGCGGCCGGTGTACCAGATGCCGGCCAGGCAGGCGATGCCGAAGGCCAGCAGGATCGCGTCCGCCGCGGTGCCGAGGCCGGCATGCCACAGGTACGGCGCGATGTACGCGTAGATGACGGTGTGGCCGAGGACGAAGGTCACGACGACGACCATGACGGCACCGACCCCGGGGACCCGGAGCGTCTGCCGGGTGGTCGGCTTCGGCCTGTCGGCTGTGGTCGCCGCCTGGCTGATGGCGGGAACGCTGAACGTGATCCACCCGAGGACGGCGAGAGTGAGCACCGAGACGGCGGCGAAGGACACGCGCCATCCGATCTGCTGCCCGATCAGCGTCCCGGCGGGAACACCCAGCGACAGCGCCAGGGGGATCCCGGTCATCGCGATCGCGATGGCCCGCCCTTCCTGGCCGGGAGGCGCGATGCGCCGCGCGTATCCGGCGAGGAGTGCCCACGCGAGTCCGGCGGCGACGCCGGCGAGGAACCGTGAGAGGAGCAGGACCGCGTAGCCGGGCGCGGCGGCGGTGAGCGTGTTCGCGACCAGGAAGACGGCCATGGCGCCCAGCAGCAACGGCTTGCGCCGGATTCCCGCCGTGGCGGCGGCCAGCGGTATGGCGGTGAGGGCGGTACCGGTGGCGTACACGGTGACGCTCTGGCCCGCCGCACCGGAGCTGACGCCGAGAGCGGAGGACATCTGCGGGAGGACGCCCGCCGGGAGGGTCTCGGTCAGGCTGGTGATGAACACCGCGGTGCCCAGTGCCAGCAGCGCGGACCAGGGCAGGACATCACGTCTTGTCGCGGAGACTGTTGTGGTCGTCATGCACCGATCGTGAAACCCTCACACTCATGTGATGGTCAAGCCCGGACCCGGGCGGCTAGTCTCCGGCGTGTGCGGATCGGTGAACTGTCCCGTGTGACGGGGGTGTCCCGGCGCCTGCTGCGCTATTACGAGGAGCAGGGCCTGATCGTGCCGGACCGGTCGACCAACGGATACCGTGACTACGACGAGCGGTACGCGGACCGGGTGAAGCAGATACGCGGGCTGCTGGCCGCAGGATTGTCGACCCGGCTCATCAAGCAGATCCTGCCGTGCCTGGACAAGCCCAGATCCATCCACTTCCCGGACGCGACCCCGGAGATGCTGGCGCTGCTGACCTCGGAGCGGGACAAGCTCACCGACCGGATCGAGGTGCTCACCCGCAACCGGAACGCGATGACCGAGTACCTGGCCGAGGTGGAACGCCACCGCGCCCCGGCCGCACCCGGTCAGATGGGCAGCGCCTGATCAGCTGCGCGGCGCCTGATCAACCGTGCTGTGCCTGAAAGAGTGCTTTGTCCTGGCGATGGTGTTTGGTTCGAAGTCAGGTGTCGCGCCGGTTCGGGGTGGATTCACGGGCGAGGCGTCTGCTTATGACGTCGGTCATCGCGAGGCGCATCAGGCTCACTTCGCGGGTTCGCGGAGGGTGCGGCCGGTCAGTCCAGCCGCGGTCTGGGTGAGGTGCCGGGTCAGTACCTCGGCCGCGGTGTCGGCGTCGCGGGCCAGCGCCGCCTCCTCCAGCCGGCGGTGCTCGCCGGCGTGGTCCCGGTCGGGGACGCGGTGCGCCGACCAGCGGCGAGCCAGTTCGCTGGCGGTCCACGTCCGGTCGAAGGTCTCCAGCAGGACGGGGTTGCCGCAGCCCTCCAGCAGGGTGCGGTGGAAGACCCGGTGGGCTTCGGACCATGCGCCGCTGTAGTACTCGCCCTCCTCCGGCTCGTACGCCGGGGTGCGGGCCAGGCGGTGGTGGGCGGCTCGTACGCGGGACTCCCAGTCGACGTCGCCGCGCTCGATGGACATGCGCAGCACCACCGGTTCGATGGTCCGGCGGGCCTCCGCGATCTCCTGCCAGCGGCGGTCGGAGCAGTCCGGGACGGCGAAGCCGCGGTTGGGCAGCCGGTCGGCGAGGCCCTCGCCGACCAGTCGCACGAGCGCCTCGCGCACGACGGCCAGGCTCACGCCCTGTTCCTTGGCGAGGTCCTGCGGTTTGAGGGCGTCACGGGGGGCGTAGGCGCCGCGCATGATCGCGTCCCGCAGGTGTGCGTAGACCTGCTCGGAGAGCATCTGCTTCCCCGGTGAGGTCGAGGTGTGGGCCGTCTGAGTCATGCCTCCAGCATAGATGATCCAGTGAATAATCGATTATTAGTGTTATGGTCGATCCAGCGGCCGGTGAAAGGCGGTGGCGGTGCCTCTACACGACGCCGTGGGCCCCGCCGGCCGCATCACCGCCACCCACGGCACGGCCTGAAAGGAACGACGCGATGAGCGCCAACGACCCCTTCGCCCGCCTCCCCGAGGCGGCCTCCTTCACCGTCACCAGCACCACCGTCACCGACGGCGCCGCATGGTCACCCGAGCAGCACTCCTCCGGCGTCCCCGGCGGGAAGGACGTCTCCCCCCAACTGTCCTGGAGCGGCGCCCCGGAAGGCACCAAGAGCTACGCCGTCACCGTCTACGACCCCGACGCCCCCACCGGGTCAGGGTTCTGGCACTGGGCGGTCGCCGACGTCCCCGCCACCGTCACCGAGCTGCCCGAGGGCGCCGGCGACGACGCCGGCTCGGGCCTGCCCGAGGGCGCCTTCCAACTGCCCAACGACGCCCGTGCGGCCCGCTTCATCGGCGCCGCCCCGCCGGCCGGGCACGGCCCGCACCGCTACTTCACCGTGGTGCACGCCCTCGACGTAGCCTCCATCGGCGTCCCGGCCGAGACCACCCCCGCCGTCCTCGGCTTCACCATGGCCGGCCACATCCTCGGCCGCGCGGTCCTGACCGCCACTGCCGAAACCCCCGCCTGACGAACAGCATGTCCCCACTCATCGACACCACTCAGATGTATCTCCGCACGATCCTGGAGCTCGAGGAAGAAAGTGTGGTCCCCCTGCGCGCCCGCATCGCCGAGCGCCTGGACCAGAGCGGCCCCACCGTCAGCCAGACCGTCGCCCGCATGGAGCGCAAGGGTCTGCTGCACGTCGCCGACGACCGGCACCTGGAGCTGACCGGGGAGGGCCGGCGGATCGCCACGCGCGTGATGCGCAAGCACCGGCTCGCGGAGTGCCTGCTCGTCGACATGATCGGGCTGGAGTGGGAGCGGGCCCACGCCGAAGCCTGTCGCTGGGAGCACGTGATGAGCGAGGCCGTCGAACGCCGCGTCTTTGAGCTGCTGCGGCACCCGACCAAGTCGCCCTACGGCAACCCGATCCCGGGCCTGGAGGAACTCGGCGGGAAGAGCACCGTGGATCCGTTCCCCGGCGAGAGCATGGTCAGCCTCAGCGACCTTGAGCCCGGTCCGAACGGCACGAGCGCGACCGTACGGTGCATCAGGGAGCTGATCCAGACCAACCCTCGGCTGATGTACACCCTGCGGCACGCCGGGGTGCAGCCCGGCGTGGTCGTGAGCGTGACGTCCTCGCCCGGCGGCGTGATGGTCGGCAGCGACGGGGAGACTGCGGAACTCCCCACGCAGGCCGCCGCGCATGTCTTCGTGGCCAAGCGCTGAGCCCAGCCGGGCGCCGGCCAGGCCGTAAGGCCCTTGCGCGCAAGCGGACGGCCCTCGACCACGATCGTGGTCCAGGGCCGTCCACCTGATTCAGCGGAACGCGTGCACGAGCCTGCTCCGCACGTGACGGCTGGCCAGTTCTCCCAGGACTGCCGGGACCTCGTCGGGGGCGAGAGCGTTCTGGACAGCAAATGCACTCACAAGCAGGACCCGTGATCACTCGACGCACCGGGTTGGAAAGCACCCACTGAGGCAGGTTCCTCACCGGACGAGCTCCCGGACGATCCTGTCGCCGTCGTCCGAGAGCACCGCGGGGCGCAGCCGGACCCCGCGCAGGCCGAACTGTTCGCGCCAGCGGGCGAGTTCCCGGCCGAGGTGGTCCGTGGTTCCGACGAACACGTGCGTGTCCGGTGCCCAGGCGAAACCGGCGGCTTCGTCCAGCCGGGCCAGCCTGGCCTTCGCGTGCTCGTCGGTGTCGCCCAGGACCACCGCCACGTCCGCGTACACCTCGGTTTCGCCGGCGTCCGGCGTCAGCCTCTCGATCTCCCGGAACGCCGTCAGGAGCGAGGAGACAGGGTGCTCCTGAGAGGGAGTCACGAAGACCCGGTCCGCGACGGCGGCGGCGAGCCGGTACGGCTCCAGGGCATGGTGGGCGAGCACCGCGACCTTCGGGGTGCTCAGCGCCGGGACGGTCAGCGGGCCGGCCGCCGGGTACCTTTCCGTCCCGGTGAGCCGCAGCGGGGCGACCATGTCCCGGTGCAGGAACGTGTCCCCGGAGCCCAGGCTCTCGGCGGGAAACGTCCGCCACAGCTCGCGCACCGTTCGCACGTAGTCCTCGGCGTCACGAAACAGATCCCGGAGCCGGCGCGCGATGCGGGTCGGGACGTACACGTCCTCGGGCCGCAGCCGGGGCGTCGCCGAGCCCCCGACCACCGCGGCATCGCGCGCGTCGGCGGAGACCTGCGGCCGCCACGTCACCCGGCCCGGCCCGATGGCCGCCAAGGACGCCATCTGGGCGGCGACGTGGAACGGGTTGGTGTGCGTCACGTTGCGCGAGACCACCACCTCGCCGATGTCCGTCGTCGCCAGCAGGAGTGCCGCGGTGACGACGGGATCGAGTCTGCCGCGCACCCGGTCACGGGCCTGGTCGGCGGTGCCGAACCGGTCGGTCTGCAGGCTCAGGCCGTCCTCGAGCGTGACGAAGTCGATGCCGCCCGACGCGGCCGCGCGCCCCCAGTCCGTCCAGTAGCCGCCGCTGAAGACCTCTTCGGCATCCGTCACCGACGAGAGAAGCCACGAGGCGGGGTGCCAGCCCGTGCCCTCCAGGGCCAGGCCGAGCCGAAACGATCCGGGGCCCGTCGAGTCCCTGTCCAAGTCCCTCTCCATGACTCGATTGCACAACCATCACACCGATGCGAAGGTCAACCCTCGACACCTGCTGACCCGCACCACCGCGGCTGACGATCGTGGGATGTTCCACCTCGTTTCCTTGCAGAGTGCCCCAGCCTTCAGGCCGGGGGTGAATCGCCTCACGGCGGCGGGTCGGTCAGTCCGGTCGCTTCTGCTGCGCGATGTAGTCCTTGACCACTTGCAGCGGGGCTCCACCGCATGAGCCGGCGAAGTATGAGGGCGACCAGAAACGGCCGTGCATGACGGCGCGGTTCACCCGCCCCGTGTACTCGGCGCGCAGCCGCCGGGAGCTGACGCCCTTGAGGGAGTTCACCAGGCCGGACAGAGCGACCTTCGGCGGATAGTGCACGAGCAGGTGTACGTGGTCGGTTTCGCCGTTGAACTCCTTCAGTTCCGCGCCGAAGTCCTCGCAGACTTTACGCATGGCTTCCTCGCAGGTGCGGAGCATTGCGTCGTCCATGACCTTCCGCCGGTATCTGGTGACGAACACCAAATGGGCGTGCAGGTTGTAGACGACTGTTCGACCCCGGCGGATATCAGGATCAGGTTCCCATCGCGGTGACATAGACCAACGGTAGGGTTCGGTCATGCAGCTCCGGTACAACTTCCGCATCAGCCCGACGCCAGGTCAGCGCACCGCGCTGGCCCAGGCGTTCGGCTGTGTGCGGGTGGTGTACAACGACGCCCTGCGAATCCGCGAGGACGCCCGCAAGGCCGGACTACCGTTCGTGACCTCGGCCGAACTGTCCAAGCGGCTCACCGCCTCGAAGAAGACCGAGCCCCGGGCCTGGCTCGGCGAGGTGTCCTCGGTGGTCCTCCAGCAGTCCCTCCGGGACCTGGATATCGCGTACAAGAACTTCTTCGACGGCCTCAAGGGCAAGCGCCCTCGCATGGGCGCACCCCGCTTCAAGTCCAGGCGCGACAACCGGCAGACGATCCGCTTCACCGCCAACGCCGGCTGGAAGATCACACCAGGTGGCCGTCTGCGCCTGCCCAAGATCGGCGACATCCCGGTCACATGGTCCCGGTCTCTGCCCTCCACGCCGTCCACGGTGACCGTGACCAAGGACGCGGCGGGCCGGTACTTCGCGAGCTTCGTCGTGGAGACCGACCCGGCCGCCGACCTGGACCGCATGCCGACGACCGCCGACGAGGTGGGCATCGACCTCGGCCTCACCCACTTCGCGGTCCTCTCCGACGGCCGGAAGGTGAGCGCGCCGAAGTTCTTCCGCCGCGCCGAGCGCAAGCTGAGGAAGGCGCAGCAGAACCTCGCCCGCAAAACGAAGGGCTCGAACAACCGCAGGAAAGCCGTCGTCAAGATCGCCCGCGCTCACGCGCACGCGGCGAACGCACGCAGGGACTTCCACCACAAGCTGTCCACGACGATCGTCCGCGAGAACCAAGCGGTGTACGTCGAGGACCTCGCGGTGAAGGGTCTCGCCCGCACGCGCCTGGCCAAGTCGGTGCACGACGCCGGATGGTCGGCGTTCGTGAGCATGCTGGAGTACAAGACGGCACGGTACGGGCGGGTCTTCGCCCGCGTGGACCGGTTCTTCCCGTCCTCCCGGCTCTGCTCCGCCTGCGGCTTCAAGGACGGCCCCAAGCCGCTGAACGTCCGCGAGTGGACGTGCCAGGGCTGCGGGACCGTCCACGACCGCGACGTGAACGCCGCGATCAACATCAAGACCGAAGGACGCAAGGTCGCCGCCGGACAGGCGGAGACCGTAAACGGCCGTGGAGCGCAGGTAAGCCCGGGATCCGTCCCGGCACCGCGCGATGAAGCAGCAACCCGCCGAGACGGTCAGCCGACCGCAGTAGGAATCCTGGCCCTTTAGGACCGGGAGGATGTCAATTCAGGTGCCGGTCCAGGAACCGGCACCCGTCCTCCAGCTCGAACCACGGGGTGCCGGTGTGCCCGCCCAGATTGGCGTGCAGCGTCTTCTCCTTGCTGCCGAAGGCGTCGAACAGGTCCAGGGCCCGCTGCCGGGGATTGCCCTGGTCGTCCCACTGCAGCAGGAACAGCAGCGGAATGGTGACCTGCCGGGCCTCCTCGCGCTGGGCGCGGGGCACGTACCCCCCGGCGAAGAAGCCCGCGGCCGCGATGCGCGGCTCGGCCACCGCGAGGCGGATCCCGAGGGCGGTCCACCCCCCGGAGTAGCCGACCGGGCCGCCGATCTCGGGCAGCTCAAGAAGGGCGTCCAGAGTGGTCCGCCATTCCGGGACCGCGTTTTCGACCAGCGGGCCGATGAAGGACTCGAAGATCTCGTCGACCGGCTCGCCGGCCTGCATCGCCCGCCGGAGGTCGGCACGGGCCTGCTCGGCGGCGGCGGAACGGGGACGGTCACCGCACCCGACGGCGTCGATGGTGGCCACCGCGTAGCCGCGCGCCGCGGTGTACCGGGCCCGGGCCACCAGCCGGGGTTCCGCCTTGGGCAGGCCGTTGTTGTGGGCCATCAGGACCAGCGGGGCCGGAACGGCGGACTCAGGTGTCCACAGGGTGCCGGGGATGTCGCCGAGGGTGAATTCGCGCTCGAGGACGCCGTCGTCGAGGCGCTGTTCGGAAATGAAGTGCACGGTCGTGCCTTTCGGGAGGGCTCAAAGCGGCGCTCCCGGACGACCTATCGCCCGACCGTGGCCCCGGAGGGGAGCACCCATGTCGATACTGCGTTCACGGGTACCACCTCCTCGTTCTCTCGCACGGCCTCCCGGAGAGTAGCAACGGTCGCCGTGGTTCGCCAACGGGATTTTGTCGAGGCTCCGTGGCCGGATGCCGTCGCCGCGCGGACACGACAAGCACGGCGGGTCCGGGCAAAGGGGCCAGGGCCGGTCCGCCGGCTGCCGGCGCCGGGCGGCGGCCCCGTACTCGCGGCGGACGGAACCGGCACCCGGGGGAGTATCCGGTATGCGAACGCACGTGACCGAATACCACTCTTGACGGTGAGTCAGTCCCACCTTCACCATCCAGGCACCCCATTCACCGTGGAATCCCCGGACACCTCACGCACCCCTCGTGAGAACTCCGCCGGGATTTCCTGGAATTCGGAGCCCCCCACATGAAGCTCTCCATTCCTGGGCGTGCCTCGGCGACCGCTGTCGTCTCGGCCGCCGTGCTGCTCACCGGCGGTTCCATAGCCGGGGCGGCCCCCGCCCCCACGGCAGCGGCCGCCGCGCCCGACCTCCCCGTGGCCAACGTCAAGGCCCACCTCACCCAGCTCCAGTCCATCGCCACCGCCAACGGCGGCAACCGCGCGCACGGCCGCACCGGCTACAAGGCCTCCCTCGACTACGTCAAGGCCAAGCTGGACGCGGCTGGGTTCACCACGACCGTCCAGCAGTTCACCTCCAGCGGCAGCACCGGCTACAACCTGATCGCCGACTGGCCCGGCGGCGACACCGGCAAGGTCGTCATGGCCGGCTCCCACCTGGACAGCGTGACCGCGGGCCCCGGCATCAACGACAACGGCTCCGGTTCGGCGGCCGTGCTGGAGACGGCACTCGCCGTGGCCCGGGCCGGCTACCAGCCCACCAAGCACCTCCGGTTCGCCTGGTGGGGCGCGGAGGAACTGGGCATGGTGGGTTCGCGCTACTACGTCAACAGCCTCACCACCGCGAACCGTTCGAAGATCAGCGGCTACCTGAACTTCGACATGATCGGCTCGCCGAACCCGGGCTACTTCGTCTACGACGACGACGCGACCATCGAGAAGACCTTCAAGACGTACTTCACCGGGATCGGCGTCGCCACGGAGATCGAGACCGAGGGCGACGGACGCTCGGACCACGCGCCCTTCAAGAACGCGGGCATCCCTGTCGGCGGCCTGTTCAGCGGCGCCGACTACATCAAGACCTCCGCCCAGGCCGCCAAGTGGGGCGGCACCGCGGGCAAGGCCTTCGACGCCTGCTACCACTCCTCGTGCGACAAGTCGTCGAACATCAACGACACGGCGCTGGACCGGAACGCGGACGCGCTCGCGTACGCGGTGTGGGGGCTGTCGGCCTAGACCCGCTGTGACCGCAGGTCATCCGTGCGGGGGCCGACGGCCCCCGCACGGATGACCTGCGAGCGTTGTCCCGCGAGCGCGGGCAGAGGCCGCCGGCCCCTGCCCGCGCTCTGCCGGCTCGCGCGGCAGTGCCCAGCCACGGCCCCGGACTTCGGCGGGCACGGGTGACGGGCGACAGTACGATCAACGCCGCGGCCCCCCGCACGGGCATGAGCCGCTCCCCGCACGGCGGTGCGGCTCCCCGCACAGCCCGACAGGCGGCCACCGGACGGAAGGCGACAAGTTCGTGAAGGCCCTGCGACTGCTGACCATGAACACCCTCTTCACCGGCGATGTCCCGGCCCGGCTGCGCGCCCTCGGCGCGGCACTCGACCGTTCCGACTACGACATCGTCTGCCTGCAGGAGGTCATGTTCCGCCGCAACGCCCGGCTGATCCGCCGTGCCGCTCCCGCGTACCGGCACGTCGCCTGCTCGGGCACGGTCCTGCTCAAGGGTGGCCTGGTGCTGCTGTCCCGGTGGCCGATCAGCCGATGGCGGTTCGTGCCGTACCCGATGACGGGCCCGGTGCGCGGCGAATTCTTCATGCGCAAGGGCGCCCTGCTGGCGTCCGTCACCACCCCGGACGGCGAACTGGTGGTCGTGAACACCCACCTGTCGGCCAACCGCGACGACGACTGGTCCCCCGCGAACCGCTACACGCGGATCGCGGCTGCCGAACTGGCCCGGCTCACCGAGCTGATCGCGACCGTCGGCCCGTCCCTGCCCGTCGCCGTGGTCGGTGACCTGAACGTCCCGCGCGACGCGGCGCCACTCGCCGACTTCGTCGCCGCAGCGGGGCTGCGCGACATCCTCGCCGGCGACACGCGTCCGACCTATCGGCCCACACCTCGATGGCCGTCGCCGCCGGCCCTGGACCACGTACTGGTCCGCGCCGCGGCCGGGGAGACACTGACCGGCGACGCCGACCTCGTGTTCCAGGACAAGGCGACACTGGCCGACGGCCGCCAGGCCTACCTGTCCGACCACTACGGCGTGCGGGCACAGCTGATCCGCTCGAAGTGACATGGGGGCGGAAAACGGCAGGACGCCGCACTGAACCGACGATCCCGCGCGCACGTAGAGAAAACACGTAGAGGAAAACACGTAGAGGAAAAAGGGGACGGGTTCTCGCACAAGCCCGGCCCCTCATGCCACCCGGGTACGCACCCGACCGATCCAAGGAGTACGCACCCATGAGCGCCCCACGCCTGAGCGACCGGCTGTCGAGCCACCAGCCTCTCGTCCTCGGTCTGTTCCGTATCGTCCTCGGCCTGCTCTTCGCCAGCGAGGGCGCTGCCACGCTCTTCGGGATACTGGGGCGGGAAAGCAGCCCCGTGGGCGATTGGCCGTTCTGGTACGCCGGGGTCATCGAACTGCTCTGCGGTGTTCTCGTACTCCTGGGAGCCGCGACGCGCAGCGCCGCGTTCCTCAGCTCGGGGGCCATGGCCTTCGCCTACTTCACCGAGCACCAGAAGGACGGCCTCTTCCCCCTGCAGAACGGCGGCCTGTCGCCCGTGCTGTTCTGCTGGGCGTTCCTGCTCCTGGTCTTCTTCGGACCCGGCGCCCTGTCCCTGTCCGCTCTGGCCCAGCGCAAGGGAACCGTCCGGGACACAGCCGGCCTCGACGCGGTCTGAGCGGCCCGGCGGGCCGGTGACGGAAAGCGGCCCTCGCACCGATCGCGGGGGGCACCGGCCTTCGCCGCGAGAAGGTCGCCCTGCTCGCGGGCATGAGCTTGGACGAAGGGCGGCTGCTCGTCCTCAGGTTGACATCCTCCCCCTCTTAAAAGAGGGGGATTCCAACCCGGCTGGGTTGGGGTTCACGGACGCTCGACCGCTGTTCGGGCGGTGTCGTCCCTCCGGCACCGGCTGAGCGCCGGGGGCGGGGGATCCCGCCCTGTCCTGCCGCGACGTTGACTGCTGCGTTGGTGTCGGCGTTGCAGGTGAAGCCGCAGGAGGAGCAGACGAACTCGGCTTGGCTCTTGCGCGAGTTCTTGTCGATCCAACCGCAGGCACTGCAGCGCAGACTGGTGTAGGGGGCGGGGACGTCTTCGACCCGGCCGGGTGCCTTGTGCCCGGTGCGCTGTCGGAGCAGGCCCCAGCCCTGGGCCAGGATCGCCCGGTTCAGGCCGGCCTTCTGCCTGACCTGCTTGCCGGGCTGCTCGGCGGTTCCCCTGGCCGAGCGGGTCATGTTCTTGATGTTCAGCTTCTCGAACCGCACCAGGCCATAGGTGCGGGCCAGCATCGTGCTGGTCTTCTCGCACCAGTCCTTGCGCCGGTCGGCTTCACGCGCTTTGAGCCTGGCCGCCTTGGCGTACTCGGCACTCTTGTGCTCGCTTGCCTTCGGGGCGCGAGCGGCACGCCGCTGGTGTTTACGGACCTGCGCACGTTCCTTCACCGTGAGCTGCGGACAGTTCAGCTTCCGCCCATCGGAGAGGGCGGCGGTGATGTTCACGCCCCGGTCGATACCGATGACCTCGCCCGTGCCGGGCGCTTCGACCGGTGCGGGGATGACCGCGAAGGCGATGTGCCACCGGCCGTTGCGCAAGGTGACGCGGAACGTCTTCGCGGCGGGCAGTGCGGTCCGGGTGAGGCGGAAGCGGACCCAGCCGCAGCCGGGCACCTTGACCCGAGCCCACCGGCGGTTCAGTTTCTGTACGACGACCGAGCGGGCCATGACCTGCTTGCCGGTCTTCGCGTTCAGCTTCGGTGAACCGTCCGCCTCGAACTCCGGGACGCGGTCGGTGCCGATGACCCGGAAGCCCTCGTGCACGAACTTCTTGCGCCAGGTCGGCTCACCGAACCCGGACGTAAAGCGGGCGTTCCTGGCCTGGGCGAAGTCCTTCAGGGCCTGCTGCTGAACGTCCGCGTTCCCGGCCGCCAGCCACTCATTGTCGCGCCGGGCCTCGGTGAGTTGTCGGCACTGCTCGGCAAAACCGGGCGCGGCTCTGCGCCACCTGCGCCAGTGCGCATGCTGTTCGACCGCCAGGTTCCACACGTACCGGGCATGCGCACAGTGCAGCAACATCTGCCGCTCCTGCGCGCACGTGGGGTACATACGGAACTTCACTATGCCGCCACGGTAATAGCGTAATAACGCGATAACAGCGGAATGCTCACATTCACGCCTCGCATCCCTAAAGAACTCCACGCCCGGCTCACCGCTCAGCTCAACCGGTCGCCGACCGGCGGCCCCTCGACGCCGAGATCCCGCACCCGCTCGAGATCGCCCTCGACACCGTCAAAGCGACGAGGAATCGCCCTGACGGCGATTCCTCTGCCCCTGCCCTGCTCCGCAGGGGCTCGCATTCACCCCCGGCCTGAAGGCCGGGGCACCCTGCAAGGAAACGAGGTGGCAGACGATGTCACCGCAACGGCGTTGTCCCGACGTGCTGATGCTGTCGCGTGCCACGGGCCGCGAAGGTGGGGCAGGCGTGTTCCCCGGACGCTGCTGCAAGCCGACGGCGCCGACCCTCACGCGAACTCGGCCTGTTCGGCGGGCGTCACCAGGGCTGCCGGGTCGACATGCGGGAGGTTCGGCTCCAACTCCCGGGCGAGCCCTACGTCGGTGGCACCAGACGGCCCGCAAGAAGACTTCCGCTGACGAGGGCTCTGGTCCTATCGTCTGAGCCCGTGATCAGAAACGGCGTTCCGCTGCCCCCGACGGTCTATCCGCTCGCCAAGAGACGTGTGTGGGCCATGCTGGCCGGCTCTCTGGTCTTCGTCGCTCTGGGCGTTGGTTTCCTGGTCGCCCACAGCACCATGAAGATGACCGTGGCGGGGGCGCTGGCCGTGCCCTTCTTCGGTTTCTGCTCGGTGGTCATCATCCAGCGCCTGCTCCGCGGCCGACCGGAGCTGGTGCTGGACGACGCGGGAGTGGACCACGTGAGGCTGGGCCGGTTCGGCTGGGACGAGATAGCCGCCGTGCGGATACGCGAGCAGCGGGTACGTAACACCTCGCAGTGGTTCATCGAGTTGGTGCTGCACGATCCGGACGCCTATCTGGCTCGAGCACCCAAGCTCGTCCGCAGCACCGCGTCCATGAACGCACGCCTCGGCTTCGGCCCCGCCAACATGGCCACCAACACCTTGCCGGTGCCGCCCGAGGCGGTCTTGGACGCGATGCGGCGTCACCGCCCCGGACTCGCGGTACAGCACTGAGCGCACCCGCCGGCACACCGCCGCCCGCGGACCGGATGGCATCAGCGGCAGGACCCGGTCCGCCCGCAACCCGCACATCAAGACCACCGCGAAGGTCGCCGGCAACCACGACGCGATCCCACCCGCCCCGCGCACACGACCGTGACTGCGACCGCGACCACGGTCCGCACCACCACCGCACCAGCCGACCCGGTGGCACTCTGCCGCAGGTTTCCGCAGGTCTGGAGCCCGGCGCGTCGCACTGCTATTATTGATCTTGAGCTGAACGGCGGAAGTCGCACCGGTCGGTGATGCGTTGGTGGTCCAAGGAAAGACGCCCCGCTTCCTGCGGGGAAATGCAGGTGCAAGGCCTGCCCGGCGCTCTGTGAAGACCCTGTCCCGCGTTGTCCGGGACAGGGTCTTTTTCGATGCCAGAGCCACAGCCGGGCCGGCCGAAGAGACAGAACCCGGACCGACGGCCACGGCGGTTGCCGCCAGGTCGGCAGCCGATCCAGCCCTGCCGGCCACCGGCCACCCACCGCTCCGACCGGACCGCCCGCCGCGTTCGCATGCTCAACCGGTTCCGCCTCGTGCGCATGCCCGGGAACGGCGGTACGCATCGGTCGATCAGCGCGCGGGGCCCGGCAACCGCCCTCGTCTCCGTGCTGGCAGCAGCCCCCAGTCGCTGGCAGGAGACCACACCCCCGAGCTCGTCAGGGATTCATGTGGC
The DNA here is from genome assembly GCF_036063235.1 of Streptomyces sp. NBC_00386. Taxonomy (NCBI): domain Bacteria; kingdom Bacillati; phylum Actinomycetota; class Actinomycetes; order Kitasatosporales; family Streptomycetaceae; genus Streptomyces; species Streptomyces sp. NBC_00386. Next base: position 147,241 of record NZ_CP107950.1, on the reverse strand, counting down.
GGCGACTTCGGAGTCGCGTCACTCACCCCTGGCATGATCGACAGAGTCAGTTCCGATGTCAGGCAGGAGCCGCCGATGGACGTGACCGGGCCGGCGCATGCCGCGCGAGTTTCCGCTTACGCGACCGTGGGAGCACGGCTGTCCCTGCTCAGCGACCGTCGGCTCGAGGACGCGGTGGCTGCCGCGCGAAGTCTCGGCTCCGGCATCGGCGGTAGGTCGGCGGAGATGGAAGTCGAGGGGATACGCGTCTTCGTCAAGCGGGTCCCGCTGACGGACCTCGAACTGCAGCCGGAGAACGCAAGGTCGACCGCCAACGTGTTCGGGCTTCCTCTCTTCTACCAGTACGGGGCGGGGTCGGCGGGGTTCGGTGCCTGGCGTGAGCTGGCCGCGCACCTCATGACGACGGGCTGGGCACTGAAGAACGAGTACGCCGGTTTCCCGCTGCTGCATCACTGGCGTGTTCTGCCCGACCGTCCCCCGGCCGGCTTCGTCGACGAGCTCGGGGGCGTTGAAGGAGCCGTAGCGCGTTGGGAGGGCTCGCCGGCCGTGCGCCGTCGGCTGGAAGCCATCGGAAGGTCCTCCTTCAGCCTGGTCCTCTTCCTGGAACATGTGCCACAGACGCTCGCCGAGTGGCTCGGCAAGAACCGTGATGCGGCCCTGTCCGAGCCGGCAGGCGAGTCGCCCTACCGGTGGGTCGAGAACGCGCTGCTGCAGGGGACGGAGTTCATGAGCGCGCGCGGACTGGTCCACTTCGACACGCACTTCGCCAATCTGCTCACGGACGGCCGACGGGTGTACTTCGCGGACTTCGGGCTCGCGGTGAGCCGCGACTTCGAACTCTCGGCCGAGGAGCGGGCCTTCCTCGCCGATCACCTCGTGTACGACCGCTCCTACGCACCGAACCACCTGCTTCGCCACCACCTGCCGGACGACGTGCGTGGTGACACCGAACACGGGACCTTCCTGCGCGAATGGGTCGATGGCCATCGGCCCGACGGCGTCCCGGCCGACATCGGCGCGATCATCGACCGTCACGCCTCGCACGCGATCGTCCTGGACGACTTTCATCATCGACTGCTCACGCAGAGCAAGCACACTCCCTTCCCCGCGGCCGCAGTCCGGCGGGCCCTGGCCGACGCGTCAAGGCCAGGGGAATGAGAGCCTGTTGCTCAGCGGAGAGCGGAGCGGGTGACGGCCTGGACTCGGCTCGGGTGGAGAACGGCCGGGCGCCGGCCCGTGATCGCGATCCGGCGGCATGTGCGGGAGACTGCGGGGTGTCTGCTTCCCGATCGTTTGCGGCCTCCGACGAGATACGTGCGTATCTCGCCGATCAGTTGAATCTCGCCCTGCGCCGTCCCGGAATGTTCGGGACGGATTCGGAACCGGCCTTGCGCATGCTGATGGATCACTTGCTGATCGTGGAGTGCCTGCCCGAGGCTTTGGCCGAGCAGCAGCACGTCCGGGACGAGCGCGGCGCACGGTCCCTGCCGAAAGGCCGGCAGGAACGGGCGCCCGGTGCCCGGGAGGATCCGGCGGCCTCAGCGGGCCCGGGCGGCATCGGCCCGGTGCCCGGTGGCCGTGGCCGGCACCGACGCCGGCAGGAACGCCGCCGAGGCGATGACCGCCGCCGTGTGCAGCCCGCCGGGCAGCCACCGCACCACGCCGGCCCCCGGGAAGCACTCCCACCGGCCCGGGCAGAGGAGAACACCGACGTGGCGATCCGGTGAGTGCCGTGCCCGCCGCGGTCACAGCGTGCGGGTCAGCACCTGCGGCCGCCCCGCAGCTCCAGCCGCTCTCCCGAAAAGCGCTCGCGGAAGCCGCGGTCGTGCGAGACGGCGACCACCGCTCCCGGATACGCCGTGAGCGCCGCCTGAATGTCCTCGACCAGGTCGAGCGCGACGTGATTGGTCGGCTCGTCGAGCACGAGAAGGTCCACGGGGCGCGTCACCAGCCGGGCGATCTGCAGCCGCCGCCGCTGGCCTGCGGACAGCTCCGCCACCGGGACGTCCAGGTCCTGCTCGCGGAACAGCCCCAGCGCCAGCAGCCTTTCGGCGTACTCCTGCGGCAGCCCGGGCTGCCCGGCCGCGAAGGCGGCGAGCAGTGGGAGCCGTGTGGAGCGCGCGGGCAGTTCCTGGGCCAGGTACCCGATCCGTCCTGGACGGCACACCGTGCCCGCGTCCGGTTCCAGGTCGCCCGCCAGGACGCGCAGCAGCGTCGTTTTGCCCGCTCCGTTCTCGCCCGTGACCAGCAGCCGCTGCCCGGGCGTGATCGTCAGCGTCCCCTTCAGACGGAGCCGCTCGCCGACGCGTATCTCGTCGAGCTCGACGAGCCGGTGGCCGACGCGAAGTGTGCCGCCCACCGCCGGCAGGGCCGCCGTGAACCGCAGCGGCTGGGGTGGCGCCGCCACCGGGTTGCGCTGCAGGTGAGCCAGCCGTTCCCGAACAGAACGCACTTGTCCGCCGAGTTTCGCTTCGTGCGAGCGACGGTGCTTGCCGAAGCCCTGCCTCGGATCCTTGCCGGTGACGGCCAGCCGCCTGCCCGAGGCTTCGAGTAATTCCTCGGTACGGGCCAGCTCATCGGCCCATTGCGCGTACTCCTGCTCCGCACGGCGCCGGGCGGCCGCCTTCGCGGCGCGGTATCCGAAGAGGCCGTCGCCGTACCGGCGCACCGTGCGGGCATCGCGGTCGACCTCGAGGATCGTGGTGGCGATGTTCTCCAGGAAGCCGTGGTCGTGGGTGACTGCGACGACGGTGCCGCGGTGCGCGCGCAGATGCTCCTCCAGCCAGCGCACGGCCGCCGCGTCGAGGTGGTTGGTCGGCTCGTCGAGGAGCAGTAGCTCGGGGGAGGCCGCCAGCACACAGGAGAGCGTGAGCCGCGACTGCTCGCCGCCCGAGAGCGAGCCGAGCACCCGCTCCCGGGTGATGCCGGCGAGCCCGAGCCCGTGCATGGCGGCATCCACGCGGGCGTTTGCCTCGTATCCGCCGCGCTCCTCGTATGCGATCAACAGCTCGCCGTACGCGGTGAGTTCGTCCTTCGACGCCTGGCCGAGCCGCCCCTCCGCCTCGCGCAGCCGGCTCTCCATGGCGCGCAGTTCGGCCAGCGCGAGATCGACCACGTCCTGCACCGTGCGGTCCAAGTCCAGGTCGAGGGTCTGGGCGAGGTGACCGGTGTCGCCGCTGAAACGGACAGTGATCTCCCCGGCGTCCGGCACCTCGGCCGCGGCCAGCAGCCGCAGCAGGGTGGACTTGCCGGAGCCGTTCTCACCGATGACAGCGGCCTTCTCGCCCGGGCGGACGGTGAAGCACACCTGATCGAGGACGGTCCGGGTGCCGTAGGACTTGGTGACGTCCTTGACGGACAGCTGCGCCACGGAGGCGGGCACAGCGGTATGGGCGCGTTCGCGCATGAGACTTTCCCTGGGAATGCGAAGGGTCCGCGGGCAGCAGAAACGGCGGTGTCAGCCGTGCCCGGACTCAGAGAAAGTAGAAAAAGCGCATATGGGTACCGTACAGGACGATCCGTGCCCCCCTCAAGGAGATTGCCTGCCAGTGAGTCACCGGCCCATGGTGGCCGAGCCGGCTCGACCGCCTCCTGGACGACGCTCCTGTCGCAGCCCCTGTCCGGGAGTTGCCCAGGACAGGGGCGGGCGGTCGACCTCTGCCGTGCGGCACGTTGTGGTGGACTGCTGATGGACCGGCTCGCCAGGGCCTGACGCCCCGCCCCGCCCCGCTGGGCTGGGCGGGGCGTTTGCCAGAGCATGCCCATGGCCGCGGCGATCGCGCGAGCGTGCCGGGGTGGCAGCCGCCCGCGGACGGGGTCAGTGCCAGTTGCTGATCCGCACGTCGTGCGGGTGCGGTGCACCGGTGCCCGTCTCCACCAGGGATTTCAGGCTCATCAGGAACAGTGCCCACTTGGTGGTGCAGTGGTTCATGAACTCCACCTGCTCGCGCCACCCTTCGTGCGCGAACAGGATGATCGTCCACTCGCCTTCCTGTTTGAGGTCGAAGGTCACCGTGGTGCCGACCCACTCCTCGGGACCGCTGACGACCTCCCACCGCACCCGGGTGTCCGGCTGCAGTTCGAGGACCTTCATGTCGAAGCCGCCGACGTCGCCGAAGCGGAACTGCAGCACGTCGTCGCCGCTGCCCTCGGTGTCGGTCGTCCACCATGCGGCCAGACCCTCGACCGTGGTGAGTGCCTGATAGACCGTCTCCCGGGCCGCCGTGGTGCCGACCCGGTGCAGGATGTCCGCCATCTCGATCTCCTCACTTCTTCGCGTTCTCGGCTTGCTACTTCTTCTCGTTCTTGGCTCGTTGGATCGCCTCGGCGATGTTCTTGACGCGCTGCAGCCGGGCGTCCCACAGCGCGCCCACCGCCTGCAACTGGGCCACGGCGCGCGCCAGTTGTGCCTCGTCGACGTGGTAGCGCCGCTCCCGGCCGGCCGCCGTGGACCGGACGAGTCCGGCCCGGTCGAGCACGGTCAGATGCTTGGTCACGGCCTGCCTGGTGACGGGCAGACGGGCGCTGAGGGTCGTCGCGGTGCCGTGCCCCTCGGCCAGCAGCAGGTCGATCATGCGGCGCCGTGTCGGGTCGCCGATCGCCGACCACAGACCGTCGTCGACGCCGGTGTTCATCGCGCGCCCGCCGCCTGCTTGGCGGCCGCCGCCAGGCGGGGCAGATAGAAGTCCCAGCCCTGCCGGTGGTCGTTGTAGTGCGCCTCGAGCACGGCGGCCTCCCAGCCGCGTTCGCGGTACCCGCTCTCGCGGAAGCGGAGTGTGGTCCCCTCGCCGGCCGGGACGAGTACGAAGGTCACCAGCAGCGAGTTGCCGGGGGCCGCGGTCTCCCCTTCCTCGTAGGTCCACCGGAACGACAGTGTGCGCGGCGGATCGGACTCGACGACCGTGAACGGCACGGACTTGCGGACGCCGCTGCCCTCGTCCGTCCATGTGAGACTGCCCGGCCTGCCGGGGACCGCCTCGAAGTCGGTCTCCGCGCTCCACCAGTCCCGGATGTGCTCGGGCTCGGTGAGCACGTCGAACACCACCTGGGGCGGGGCGTCGACGTACAGCTCGCGCTCGATGCTCCCGTACTCCATGTCCGCAGCCACCTTTCGCAACCTTAGGTTGCACATCACGATAGGCGACGCCGGCGCCTTACGCAACCGAAGGTTGCTCATTGGTTCGTCGCAGCACTTGTACGGGCCTACGCCGACGGGGCCAGGGCCGGCACGCGTTCCAGCAGGCGTACAACGTCGCCTTCGGATGGGGGCGACGGGTTCTGAGCACCAAGGCCAAGCCAGAGGGGGCGGTTCGACGAGCGATGTCGACCCGGTGGGGAGCGGTCCGCAGTACGCCGATGAGCTGGCTGCCGACGTTGTGTGGGAAATCGGCGGCTGCCTGCTGCCTGCTGCCTGCTTCCTCGACCGGAGCGAGCGGCTGGTGCTCACCCATCAGACAGCGAGGAGAGCGCCACGGCTTCGGCACGCGCTGAAGCAGTAGCCACGTTGGCTCTCAGCTCGGAGTGGAGCCGGGGGCCGTCCGGGGCCGGGTGCACCAGTGGCTCGGCCACCGCGCGTAACTGGGGGCGGCGACGGCGGTGGCGTCGTCCTCGAGGCCCAGGCGGACCGCGTCCGGGACTGCAGTCCACGACGATGGGCCCGGGGACAGGGCGGCGACCAGGGGAATAGGGCCGGCCCGGGATGATCTGGGGAGGGGCTGCGGGAGCGGCCGTGGACGTGGCAGAACAGCCGCTCCAAAGGGCAGGCCGCATCACTGCGCAACCACGGGGATACGTCCACGATCCGCCCGGCTGCAGCATGGCGGCGCCGGTTTCCGGCGCCGCCACGCTGCAGGCGTCAGCCCGCCCCTATCCGCTTGTCTCCCGCACCGCGAACTACCGACACCACCACGCCCACGTCAGGATGCCCAGCAAAATCACCCTGAGGAGCCGGGACCGGTGACACCCGCGCAGGCTCAGAAGTCGTCCGCGCCGTTGCGGAGTTCGGGAGTCCAGTAGCCGGTGAGGGCCTTCGCCGGGTCGACGGCGATGCCCTCGCTGCCGGGCGCGGCGACGGTGATGACCGTGGAGTCGCCCTCCAGCATGACGGCGAACGCCGACACGGGTTCGTTGTTCTCGTCGACCCCGCCGTCCGACAGCTTCACCAGGGCGTAGGCCGGGGCACCGGCCGTCAGCACGACCGGTGCGGCCGGCTTGCTCTTGGCGACGGCCGCAACGTCCTGCTTGTGGCTCTCCACGAACTGGATGTGCGGGAAGCCCGTCAGCCGGCAGGAGTGCCGGGTGGTGTTCTTCGCGGTCAGGACGATATGGGTGTAGGGCGGACCGTCCTGCCTGGCGGCGGTGACGCGTACGTCTGCTGCCGTGCACACCGGCGTGGAGGCGGCCGCCTGCTTGCCGGTCGTGCCGGAAGAACCCGCGGAGGTGTCGGTGGAGCCCGCCGATGCCTTCGATCCCGCCGATCCTGCCGAGCCGGTCGCATCCGTCGCGTCGGACGTGCCGGTGGCCGCCGGGGACGACGCCGCCGGGGCCGAAGGGGTCGCCGCGGATGACGACTTGGTGCCCGATCCGTCCTGGCAGGCGGTGAGGGACAGGGCCAGAGCCGTGCCCGTGACGGCGAGCAGCATGGAGCGGTGACGCGAGGCGTTCATGAAAGGTTCCCCCGTGAGTGGTGCGGGGCCGCGGCTCGGTGCCGTCGGCCGGTGTCGGTCGGTCTGCCGGTTCTTCTCGATGGTCAGTTGCCCTTGCCCGGCCGGTAGTCGGAGGGCAGGGTGTGGACGAACTCGCGCGGATCGGCGTGTGCGGCCTCCAGCAGTTCCGGGACGCTGTGATAGCCCAGCGCGTACAGGTTCCGGCCCGGGTCCCAGGTGTTGTAGGCGTACATCGCGTTGCGCTTGATCGTCATGTGGGAGCCGGGGATGGTCAGCACGTAGGCCGCGCCGTCCGCACGGTCCTGCTGGGGACGTTCGTAGGCGTAGACGTGGTTGAAGCGCACGTCGGAGATCGTGCCGTCGTTCATCAGGCGGTAGGCCACGTCGCTGCCCGCCTTGTGCGTCTCGGTGTGCTCGAGCCAGCCGGCGGTGAACTTGTGCGAGGCTCCGGGATACTGAGCGGCGAGCGCCCTGACCTTCGCTTCGATCCGGTCGACCAGCCGGTTGTAGGCGGAGGTGCTGGAGAACCCGTCGTCCACCACCTTGAAGTTGATGACCTTGTCCACGCCCAGCGCCTTCGCGGAGGCCATGAACTCGGCGGTCCGGGCGGCGACGACCTTGGTGGTCCCGTCGGTCGGCCAGGACAGGTTGTGCCGGCCGCCCGCGGCGCACGGATGCGGGCTGGACCACTGGGTCAGGGGGCACGGGTCGGTGTTCATGCGCACGGCCAGATCGGGATTGCGGCCGTCGCTCACCAGGACGAGGTAGACGGGCCGGCCCGCCGCCTTGTGTTCCAGGATCGACCCGGCCAGGCCGATCGCGTCGTCGTCCTGGTGCGGGGCGTAGAAGATGGCGGGCTTGGCGGCGGCCGACGCCGTGGGAGCACGGCCCGCCTGGTACGCCACAGCGGCCGCGGTCAGCGCGCCGGCGGTCAGGACGCTCCGCCTGGACAACCCTGCGGTGCGCCCATCGCTGCTGTTCATGTTGAGAGGTCCCCGTTCGGTCTGCTGCATGTGTGCGACGCTCTGTCGAGAGGCGGGTGGTCGGCGCCGCTCCCGCACCGGCTCCGTCCCCGGCGACCGTCCGCCGAGGGGGGCGTCGACCGGAGTGCGTATGCCTGGAGGGCGTCCCGCGTCTGTCTTCAGTCGATCATCTGAGGTGCTCCATGCCCAGGCGGTTCTCCCGGCAGAAGCACCGTCGGCCCTACTTCTGCCGGGGGCTCGCATCCGAAGGAGTTGCGATGACCGGGGACGTCGGCGGTGCGCGACGGTACGCCTTCCACGGGGCGCCTCGGGCAGCAGCAGCGGAACCTTCGGGTCGGTTCCCGGCTGAGCCAGGAGGCGCCGGCGTATGCGGCCGGGTGAGTGTCAGGGCGCCGGCCGGCACGGAATGCGGGCGCACCCGGGGGTGCCCCTAGATGAATGAGTCCAAGGGCTCGTAGCCGTAGGCCGCCGGCGAGTGGTGTCGCATGTCGCTGCCATCGCCCGCCCAGCACGTGCAAGGCGTGCCCGTTTCATTTTGGAGCTCAGCGGAGACGCGACGCATGCTTCAGCGACTCGGTGGACGTCTGGGTCGGGGCCCGGCTGGGGGATGGCCTTGAGTCTCCAGCGACTGGAGACAGCAGAGTGGGGGACATGGACGTTACGACCCTCTACTCGATCGGGGAGCTTTCCCGGCGGACCGGCTTGTCTGTGAGGACCATCCGGTTCTACGCCGATTCGGGGGTGGTAGCGCCGACCACCCGTAGTCCCGCCGGTTACCGGCTCTACGACCTCGACGCAATGCTTCGTCTGGAACTCCTGCGCACACTGCGCGAGTTGGGCATGGACCTGGCTACGATTCAACGGGTACTGGACCGTGAGCTCTCGGTGGCGGAAGTCGCCGCGGCGCACGCCGACGCCTTGGACGTCCAGATCCGGATGCTGCGACTGCGTCGGAGCGTTCTGCGAGTCGTGGCCAGCCGCGGGTCCAGTCCCGAGGAGACCAAGCTCATGCACAGGCTCACGCAGTTGTCCGGCGAGGAACGCCGACGTTTGATCGACGATTTCGTGGATGGCACCTTCGGCACAGTGGATGCCGACCCGGCCGCGGTGGCCATGGTTCGCGCTGCCACTCCCGACCTCCCCGATGATCCGACCGGCGAGCAGGTCGCCGCGTGGGTGGAGCTCGCCGAGCTGGTCGGCGACGAGGATTTCCGTGCCCGGATGCGCCGGACGGCCGTACGTCAGGCGGCCGGGCGCCCGCTCGACATCGAATGCGATGCCGGCGAGGAACTGATGGAGTTCACCCGTCAGAAGGTGGCCGAGGCCATGGAATCGAGCATCGACCCGCTCGGCGACAGGGGCGCACCCATCATCGACGACCTCGTGCACCGCTTCGCCGAGGTGTTCGCGCGCACCCCTGACGCGGAATTCCGGGACTGGATGGCCCAGCAGTTCGAAGAGGCGCACGATCCCCGGGTAGACCGATACTGGCGGCTGGTGTGGATCGTCAACGGCTGGCAGGTGGTACCGAGCCTGATCCCGGTGTACCCCTGGCTCACCCAGGCCCTGCGAAATAACCGTGATGCATAGTCACCGCAGTGGGCACGCCCCGGATCCCTGAATGAGTCCAGAGGATCGCCTGCGTACATGAGACGAGGGCGTCCAACGTCGATGTGTGACTAACGGCCTGGATACCCTCGCAACGGCACTCTATGCCCGGATTGACGACGAGTTGAAGGCTTCACCGTGGCTGGCGCCGCGGCGGCCTGCCGTCGGAATCACGGCCACGCTCAGTGACGCCGAGCTGATCACGCTCGCGGTCATGTCGGCGCTGCTCGGATACACCTCTGAGCGGCGCTGGCTTCGCCGCGTCGGGCGGGACTTCGGCCATCTGTTTCCCTACGTGCCGCAGCAGTCCGGCTACAACAAGCGGCTGCGCGCCGCGTTCTCACTGCTCACCAGCATGATCCGGATCGTGGCCCGCGATACCTCACTGTGGAGCGACGATGTGTGGCTGGTCGACTCCACACCGGTCGGCTGCGGTTGCTCCCGTGAGACGGCCAAACGCTCGGACCTGGCAGGCTGGGCCCAGTACGGCTACTGCGCATCACACTCGCGATACTTCTGGGGGCTGCGTCTGCACCTGGTGTGCACGCTCGGCGGACTGCCGGTCCTGTTCGCACTCACCGGGGCCAAGGCGGACGAGCGCGAAACGCTGCGCGACATGCTCGATACCGCGCCAGACGTCCTCGCCGTTCACCCCGGGCAGACGATCATCGGGGACAAGAACTACTTCGGCCGCGAGTTCGAGCACGGCCTTGCCGAGCGTCACCTGAAGTTGCTGCGGCCAGCCCGCAAGGGGGAAGCCGAGCCGGCCGGGTCACACCTGTTCAAACCGCTGCGGCAGGTCATCGAGTCGATCAATCAGACCTTCAAGGGGCAGCTCAACCTGGAACGACACGGCGGCAAGAGCCCTGCAGGGGTGTCAGCCCGGGTCTTGTGCCGGATCCTCGCACTCACAGCGGCGATCTGGCACAACGACCAAACTGGACAGCCCATCAAGCGATCACTCACGGCCTACGATCACTGACCGCAACGACACCCCTTGGACTCATTCATCTAGGCCATCGGACGGTCCTGGCAGGGGTATTTGGGATGTGGTCGGTCAGCTGCGGTTCGGACCTGCGTCGAGTCGGCGTGAGGCAGCTCTGACAGGATGACCCAATGTTCGATTTCGGCCTCGTGGGCTACCAGCCGATGTGGTTGAACCATCGCAGTGACGTTGTGCGGGAGCACGCGCAGCGCCTGCGCGGTCTTGCCGGCCGGACTCTGACGAGAGTCTGGATGGTCTGGGACCTTCAGGATGACGAGTGGTTCTGTGACTGCCCGGTCCTGTTCGACTTCGAGGGAGAGCAGGTCGAGATCAATCATGACAAGTTCGACGATCTCTCCCTCACATGGAACACGATCGACCCCGGTCGTCCGGTTCGGTGGCCCGGCTTCGACCTGCGGTGGCGTGCCGAGCCTCTTCCCGGACTGCGCGCTCTGCGGGGCCAGTCCCTCGAAGGGGTCGAACTGCTCGAGTGGACAGGCAGGGATCTGGCTCAGGGAAACATCGACGTCAGCTTCGTCTTCGGGACGAGCCGGGTGACCGTCTTCAACGCTCTGGACGAGAACGGGCTGAGCTTCGACCTGCCTGACGGGCGTCAAAGGTCCCACCCGCTCTACTGATGCCACGGGAAGTTCAGCAGTCCGTTGAGGACCTGCTGGTGTACCCGGTGCCGGCCGGGCGGCCGGGCTACGTGTGAGGGCCCGAGACCGGACAGCGGCTGCGCGAGCGGACCCGCTCCCTGTCGGGGGCGGGTCGCCCTGGGTGGCGTCCACATCCGTGACGGCCGTCAACTTGAACGCTGGGCTTATGGAGACGTGCTCGGTGATCCGGGATTTTGCCGCGGTTCGGGCAACAGTCGCCTGAAGGCGGCCGATTCGGAAAATTGGCCGCCGATTCCGGATGCCTTTCTCCCGTCGGGGTGAAGCTCGGAATAACCCGTTCCCATTCTGCGGAATTCGGTGCGGCGAGGGGACTCGAGCCGGTAACTGGAGTCCCCTCTTCCACCCGCGTGATGCACTGCCGCGCCCGGGAAGGGAAGGGCGGTGATTTCGAGTGCGGGGGTTCCGCTTGTTCAGCTCACCATCATCGGGCCCCCGCAGCAAGATCTTCCGGCGTTCGGAATCGTTCCGAACGGTGAAGGTACAGGTCACGGGCGTATCGGGCGGTCTTGAGTCTGCTTCGGGCGGCTGTGGTGCGGCTGGCTTCGGGGAGCGGCGTGATGGATTTCCGGGCTGGCGGGAGGCCGTCCGAATACTGGTGAAGGGGTTCTGAATCGAGCGGAAAACGGAAGTGGCGGCTCGTTGGATGTCGGCAAATGCTTCGGAAGTTTCCGGTCATGATCAGAGGGTTGCCCTGTCTGGATTACAGCAGTGAAACTCGTTGAGCGATCACCCCGTCACGGCCGGTAACCGGATGGGGTGGCGAATCGCTGCGGCGGGACCCCGCCGTGCCCGGGAAGGGGAGGACGACCATGTCGGTAGGTATTACGCGGTGGCAGAGCCAGCAGGTGACGTCACCGGATCATGTTCTGTGCGAGGCGTCGCTGACGTTCCGCCACCGGATCACCATTTTCTCGGTGATCTTCGTGGTGGTGGTCGTGCTCGTGTACAGCGGGCACTCCGTCAGTGACGCCCTGGGGCTGGTCATGGCGGTTGGAGCGGCGGCCGCGCAGGTCGGTCTGTGGCTGAGCGGGCAGAGCCAGACCGCCGGCTCCGCCCGGGGGGCGTGATGACGCAGCCACCGAACGGGCAGGACGGCAACGACAACTGGCCTCGTCTGGAGGACGTCGGGACGCAGAAGGAGTTCCGCGAGGCGCTGAACAAGCTGCGCGAGAGGAAGAACCTCACCTACAAGCAAGTGGCGGAAGCCAGTGACGACGGCTCCGGCAGGAAGCTGACCACGACCACGATCCACACGGCGCTGGCCAAGGACGCACTGCCCACCAGGGACTTCGTGATCAAGTTTCTGTGCGGTTGTGGCCTGCGCAGTGAGGCGGAACAGAATCCCTGGCTCAGGCGCTGGGAGGTGCTGCGGGACAAGCCGACGCCCGTAGAGCCGGACCTGTCTGACGACCCGGCTCCAGCCCAGGTGCCGCAAGCTGTCAAGCCCACGGACGCAGGAGCGACAGCGACAAAGGACGAGCTGAAAGACGCGGTGCCACCCGATGGCGAAAAGCCCTCGCCGCCCAAGAAGCCTGAAGAGCGCTGGAGGCCTTCGGCCAGGCTCTTGAAGCTGCTCGCGGCCGTGACAGTCTGCGCGGTGGTGGCTGCTCTCACCGGCTGGGGATGGCATTACAAGACGGTGGACGACGAACGGCACCGGCACGAGAAGCAGGTGCAGGAACAAGAACGGAAGTTCAGGGAGAAGCACTGCGGCACCCTCAACCCGAGCCTGGTCACCGGGACCGACGGGGAGTGCACGGGCATCACCGACGGCAGTGACGGCGCAGCGGTCTTCGGAGACGACCTGAAGCCGGTGATGACCGCCATCGGGGCCGAGAACCGCGACGTGATCAAGGGCGGCGACTACGTGACGGTCGCGTTCCTGGCACCGCTGGCCTCAAAGAGTGCGAACAGCCTGACCTTCGGTCAGTACGTCGCCGAACTCGAGGGCGCCTACACCGCCATCGAGGAGCAGAACGACAAGAACAGCCGCCCCAAGATCCGGCTGGCCGTGGCCAACATGGGCAGCAGCGAAAAACAATGGGCCCAAACGGTCGGCCGGCTCATCGCCATGAAGAAGGACAGCCGCCTGGTGGCGGTCGCCGGCCTGGGGCTCAGCCAAGAGGAATCGGTACTGGCCGCCCGGGCTCTGAGCAAGGCATCTCTGCCCATGGTCGGTGACCTGATCACCGCCGACGGCTTCGACTCCACCGGCGAAGTCGACGGCAAGGGAGCGATCAACGGACTGGCCCGCGTCGCCCTGCCCAACTGGGACCAGCTCACCGCCATCAGCGAGGAACTCGGCCCCATCCGGCGCACCGCAGCCCTGGTCAGGACGGGCCTGACGCCCAACGGGAGCAAGGACCTCTACACCGAATCCCTCAACCACGGCTTCCGCGGCATCGAAGGTCTCGAGAAACACCTCGACGAAGCTTCCGATTTCCACTTCGACCCCCGCGGCGGCCCCGGCACCAGCATGTCCAGCATCAGCGAGGACCTCTGCCACACCGGCAAGAAGATCGACACCGTCTACTACGCCGGCCGCGTCAAGTACCTGCCCGACTTCCTCGACGCCCTGGCCGGCAGAAGCTGCCACACCCAGCCCATCACCGTCATCACCGGATCCGACACGGCAGGCTTCGACCCCAGGACGAAATCTCTCCACGTCAGCGACGCGCCGATCACGGTCCTGTACGCGTCCTTCCGCAGCGCGGCGCAACTCCGCGGCCCGGCCAACCCCGCCCGCAACCTCTACGAGGCCTTCGCACGCGACTTCACCGCACGCCACCACGGACAGCAATTCGATGCGGACCACCTCACCGACACCTACTGGTCCCTCGTCGCCCACGACGCCGTCCTCACCGCCGCGACCGCCCTGCACCGAGCCGCAGCAAACGGCGACAGCCCGACCAGCCTGCCCAACCGCTACGCCGTCGGGAACGAACTCTTCGCCCTGCGCAACGACGCCGTAGCCGGCGCAACCGGTCACTTCGGCATCGACAAGAACGGAAACCGCACCGACACCAGCAGCGTCGTCACCGTCCACCAACTCGGCCGCCCTCTGCCCACGGCAACCCAGAACAACAGCTAGATCGCACTTGATCCCATGGTGGGGGCAGACCGACCCAGGTCTGCCCCCACCGTCGTGCCCCGGCAACTGCTCCACGGAACCCGGCACCCGCCGGCCGGGGCCGAGTTCGTGAGCCGCCCCCTGCCGGCCCGCGTAAGGGGGGCGGGACAGCTACGGGTTACCGAACCGAGGCAGTCGTCGGCGGTGCACGATGCGGGCCGCTGAACGGGGTGACGGTCAGAGTCGCGTGCACCGTCTTGCCGCCGAGCGCGGGAACTGTCGTGATCCTTCCTCCGAGGCCCTCGATGAGGGGGAGCCCGAATCCACCGTGCTCGCCCGGAGTGCTGGACGTCTCCGGCAGCGTCTCGCCGTGGTCGGCGACGGCGACGTCCAGACGGCTTCCGTGCAACGTGAGCTTGAGGGTGCAGGGCTCGCGTGTGTGCCGGATGGCATTGGTGACCAGTTCGGAGACGATGAGCACCACATTGCACATGCGCGAAGCCGGAGCCACGTACGCGGCCAGCCATCGGGCGGTGATCTGCCGCGCCACCTGCGGGGTGCGTAGCCCGTAGGGCAGGGCGACGGTCAGCTGATGGTCGGCAACGGGGCTGGGGCTGCGGGTTGGATCAGTTAGGGGTGCCGGAGCCGCTGTGGTGACGGGCATGGCCGGTGCCTCCTCTCCGGAGGGGCGTGTTGTGGCTCTGTCAGTGATCCGGAGCCGTAGCCGTCCTGGATGGCGCGAGAAACGACGCTGTTGGGCCAGAGCGGCTGAAAGCAGCCCGGGCCGCCACTGTGCAGGGCACATCGGTTCCCGCGAGGACCGCCGTGCACTTCGACGATCACGTCAAAACTGCCATGCACTTAGAGGAACCGCCGCACCCTCCGGTGCCCGTCAGCGCGAGGCGGCCGCCCGCAACGCCCACTCGTGTGCCGCCGCGGTACGAAGAGCCGTCTCCAGGTGACGGACCTCGTCCGACAGAGGATCATCACTGCCGAAGACACGGTCGGCGAGCCCGGTGAGCGTGTCACCGTCGTCGGATGTCGGGGTGAACAGCACGCTGTACAGCGCGTCGCAGCTCTCGGGCTGGGCCTCGTCCGCCCCTACACCGGTCCAGACATCCGCGCACCGAAGCTGCAGCAGCGTGATGAACGACCGCAGGACCTCCCACTGGACGTCCGGGTCCGCGCTGGCGTGCAACCGTGCCCGCAGGTCGGCATACAACTGCGGCAGGCCCAGGCCCAGCACGCGTGTACCCGCGTACGTCCACAGCGCCGATCCGGTGCCGGAGCCGCAGGCCTCCCAGCGGGCGTCCCACAGCAGACGAGCAAAAGCGGCGCGCGCCTGGCCGCCGTGCAGGGAGATCCCCAGGATCAGACCGCCGTTGCAGTCGACCGAGGCGTGGTTCTCGCCCCACGTGACGAGCCGCTCCAGCCACGCCGGGTCATCGGTCTTCGGGGCGAGGACGGGCAGGAACTCGGGGAACAGCGCGGCCCCTTCGTACTTCTCCAGCGACTCGGCGATTACGCCCCGCAGCTCCTCGCACGGCAGATGCAGCAGGCCAAGGCACGCGTCCTTCGACACGTCGTACGAGCCGTCGACGTGCTCCCACAGCAGGGACGTGGCCGAGGCGTACCCCAGACGGCCCACGGCGTGAAGCACGCCGGACGGCACACTCTCACGCAGCCGGCCCCCGACGACCGTCGCCTCCAGCAGGCGCGCGGCCAGCCGCCGGTCGCCGTGACGGGCAAAGACCGGCACCAGCGCACTGTGCGCGGCGGGCGCCGACAAAAACAGCGGCAGGAGCGCCTCCGCATCGGCTGAGCCGCCGTGCCGGAGCACGGCCTCGGCGGCCATGGACTCCCACTGCCACGCCACCCCCGGGGCGTCATCGCTGGCGCATCGGTCGAGTATGGCCTGCGTGGCCGGGAACAGCGTCAACGTGGCAACCGCCTCTGTGTGAACAACACCGCCGCACATCATGGCCGAGGCCGTTCACGCGATGCCACGCAGTTTCCGCACCTTGCCGACTTGGCTCGCCCGCCTTGCTGCTTCCGACGCCGAAGCCGGACGAAACCCCGGGCGCTGGGCACCGCGCCGATCGGCATCCAGGGCAAGTTGACATCCTCCCCCTCTTAAAAGAGGGGGATTCCAACCCGGCTGGGTTGAGGTTCACGGACGCTCGACCGCTGTTCGGGCGGTGTCGTCCCTCCGGCACCGGCTGAGCGCCGGGGGCGGGGGATCCCGCCCTGTCCTGCCGCGACGTTGACTGCTGCGTTGGTGTCGGCGTTGCAGGTGAAACCGCAGGAGGAGCAGACGAACTCGGCTTGGCTCTTGCGCGAGTTCTTGTCGATCCAACCGCAGGCACTGCAGCGCAGACTGGTGTAGGGGGCGGGGACGTCCTCGACCCGGCCCGGGGCCTTGTGCCCGGTGCGCCGGCGGAGCAGGCCCCAGCCCTGGGCCAGGATGACCCGGTTCAGCCCGGCCTTCTGCCTGACCTGCTTGCCGGGCTGCTCGGCGGTTCCCCTGGCCGAGCGGGTCATGTTCTTGATGTTCAGCTTCTCGAACCGCACCAGGCCATAGGTACGGGCCAGCATCGTGCTGGTCTTCTCGCACCAGTCCTTGCGCCGGTCGGCCTCACGCGCTTTGAGCCTGGCCACCTTGGCGTACTCGGCACTCTTGTGCTCGCTTGCCTTCGGGGCGCGAGCGGCGCGCCGCTGGTGTTTACGGACCTGCGCTCGTTCCTTCACGGTGAGCTGCGGGCAGTTCAGCTTCCGCCCATCGGAGAGGGCGGCCGTAATATTCACGCCCCGGTCGATACCGATGACCTCGCCCGTGCCAGGCGCGGCGACCGGTGCGGGGATGACCGCGAAGGCGAT
Organism: Streptomyces sp. NBC_00386; assembly: GCF_036063235.1. Lineage (NCBI taxonomy): Bacteria > Bacillati > Actinomycetota > Actinomycetes > Kitasatosporales > Streptomycetaceae > Streptomyces > Streptomyces sp. NBC_00386. Next base: position 130,373 of record NZ_CP107950.1, on the reverse strand, counting down.
GTGCCACCGGCCGTTGCGGTAGGTGACGCGGAACGTCTTCGCGGCGGGCAGTGCGGTCCGGGTGAGGCGGAAGCGGACCCAGCCGCAGCCGGGCACCTTGACCCGAGCCCACCGGCGGTTGAGCCTGTGCACCACCACGGAACGGGCCATGACCTGCCTGCCGGTCTTCGCGTTCAGCTTCGGCGAACCGTCCTCGGTCAGCTCCGGGACGCGGTCGGTGCCGATGACACGAAAGCCCTCATGCACGAACTTCTTGCGCCAGGTCGGCTCACCGAACCCGGACGTGAAGCGGGCGTTCCTGGCCTGGGCGAAGTCCTTCAGCTTGTTCTTTATCTACCAAGATCTTCCAGGTTTGCCGATGGCCTTGAGAGTCTCGGGACGTTTGGCGGTTTTGCCGACGTCGTAGCGGGTGGCGGGCCGCCGGTTCTTCGAGCCGGGAGGGCGTCCGGGTCCGGTTCCGGTTGGTTGAGGAACATGGGCGGGGCAGTGCAGGTGTGCGCGGATGTTCCTGAACCCCCGGCGGACCCGGGCTGGGGTGAGGTGTTCGGGCTTGGCCGGTTTTTCCCAGGGCCGGCGGAGTTCGATGGCGAGAGGTCGGGCGAGGCGGAGCTGGGTGTGGGCGACGACCAGGAGCCAGGTCCAGCGGTCCGCGGCTTGGGGAGTACGGACCTTCGGGGTGGTCCATCCGAGTGTCTGCTTTCCGAACCTGAAGGTGTGCTCCAGATCGAATCTCCTGAGGAACACCTGCCACCACAGGTCCACGTCCTCCGGGACGGCGCCGGTCTTCGAGGACCACAACCACACCGGCGGAGCCTGGCGGTCCTTGGATAGGTGCTCGACCTTGAGGCGGACCAAGGTGCCCTCAACGACGGGGAGTTCACCGTCGTGCTCCAGCCAGGCCGAACGGTGAGTCAGCCGTGGGTGGACCCGATCCCAGGCCTGGGCCTCTGCCTTGCCGTAGTTGATGGTGTCGGTGGCCGTCACGACGGCCGGTTCGGGCCAGGTCTCGGGCTGGGTGAAGCGGAACTCGGGCCCGTGCTTGGGCGGGCGCCCGCCCCTCGGGGCATAGACACGGGGCGGTTTCGGCAGGCGCATCACCCGGTCACTGCGGATCCGGCCGACCAGCTCGACGGGCAGGTCCCGCAGCACCCAGGCCAGACGGGTGACGTCGTAGCCGGCGTCCATGACGATCGTGATGTCCGGGTCTCCGGTCTGCCACTGGCCTGCCGCGACGAGCCGCTCGACCACGGCTTTCAACTGGGCGGCGGTGACTGCGGTCGCATCATCGGCGGGGCCGAGCCGGACCACGTCCAGGATCGCGGTCCATGACGTGGCCCCGGGTTCCAGGACGGCGACGAAGGAGTACGGCCAGCCCGGGATGAACTGTGACGCCGACTTCGCCCGCCCATAGACGTGACAGAACAGCCTGTCCGCCGAGCATGGCGCATCCGACCGCAGCCAGGGCGACACATCAACCGCCAGCACCAGACGCCTCGCTTCGAACCGGGGCAACCGCAGCCCGGCCAGCACAGTTCGCAGCCGCTCAACATCGATGCGGCCGCGGTTGAGGGCTCCGTACATCGCTCCGTGCCCACGGCGATGCTCGGGCACCAGCGTCAGGTCCACCGGCGAGACAACCGGCCCATCGACACACAGCACCGCGTCGGTCAGTTCGAACAGTTCATCGCCCCGCGCGGTCAAACACTCGTAGAAGTCGGCCCGGAAGCATGACGCTTCCACGAACGCTTCCCGCCGGACACGGCGATGCAGCACACTCATGACAACAGCCTTCGGTTGATCCCGTATCTCTGTGACGGAGCACAGGATCAAGCGAAGGCTGTTGTCATGTCTGGCAAATGCCCAGGTGAACAGCCTAGTTCGAGGCGCATTTCGACACCGCTAGATAAAGAACAAGTTCAGCGCCTGTTGCTGAACGTCCGCGTTCCCACTGCCGAGCCACTCGTTGTCGCGCCGGGCCTCGGTGAGCTGACGGCACTGCTCGGCAAAACCGGGCGCCGACCTACGCCACCTGCGCCAATGCGCATGCTGCTCGACCGCCAGGTTCCACACGTACCGGGCATGCGCACAGTGCAGCAACATCTGCCGCTCCTGCGCGCACGTGGGGTACATACGGAACTTCGCCACGCCGTCACTGTAACGGCGCAATAACGCCATAACAGCGGAATGCTCACATTCACGCTCCGCATTCCCGAAGAACCCCACACCCGGCCCACCGCTCAGCTCAACCGGTCGCCGACCGGCCGCCCCTCGACGCCGAGATCCTGCACCCGCTCGAGATCGCCCTCGACACCGTCAAAGCGACGACGAATCGCCCTGACGGCGATTCCTCTGCCCATGCCCTGCTCCGCAGGGGCTCGCATTCACCCCCGGCCCGAAGACCGGGGCACCCTGCAAGGAGACGAGGTGGCAGATAGAGACAGCTGAACGCCGACGGCCCTGTTCGTCGCGAACGTCCGTCACCTCTGGGGCGTGACGCGCGCCACAGGAACTTCGGGCGAGCCACGGAGAGTACCGAGTGTGAGTCAAAAAGAACCAGCGGAGTCCATGCGCACACGCATACGGGCGGGGGACCGGGCGGCGTTCGCCGAGCTCTACGACCAGTACGCGCGGGCGGTCTACAACCAAGCCCTGCGGCTGACCGGCAACTGGTCACAGGCCGAGGAGGTCATGTCCGAGACGTTCCTTGCCGCCTGGCGCGGCCGGGAGCGGGTCGAGCCGGAGGGCGAATCGCTGGGGCCCTGGCTGCTCGGTATCGCCACCCACAAGGCGCGCAACGCCAACCGGAGCCTGCGCCGGCGGCTCGCCTTCCTCGCGCGCAGCCCGCAGCCGCGTCCCGTGGAGGACTTCGCGGAGGAGACGGCGGGGAGGATCGACGACGCCCGCCGGCTCGCGCTGGTCCACCAGGCGCTGGGCCGGCTGCGCCGCCAGGAGCGTGAGGTGTTCGCGCTGTGCGTGTCGGCCGGGCTCGACTACCGGCAGGCCGCGCAGACGCTCGGTGTCCCCGTCGGCACCGTACGGTCGAGGCTCTCGCGAGCCCGGGCCCGGCTCGCCCGGCTCAGTTCCGGGCAGGACAGCGCGAGGACGGAACCCCCCGGCCCCCGTGGAGAGATGGAGAGTGAGGCCGCGTTCGCGGCCCTGTTCCTGCAGGAGGAGACCCGATGAACGCCGACGGTCGACGGACCGAGGACGCGCTGGAGTTGCTGTCCGCGCCAGCCGAATGGGACCTCCCGCCGGAGCGGCACCTCCACTACAAGGACGTCCTGATGCAGCAGATCGACCAAGACCTCGGCCACACTCCCGCCGCCGCTCCCGTTCCCGCCGCGGTCCCGTCCCCGCGCCGCCGGCTGACGCGTCCGGCCATCCTGGTGCCCCTCGCCTCGGCGGTGCTGGCCGGAGCGCTGGTCCTCACCCTCAGCGGCACAGGCGGCCCCGTCCCCGCGCCGACGGACCGGGCAGCCACCGGCAGCGCCCGCGCCCAGAGCGCCTCGCTCACCCTGAACCGGATCGCCGTCGCCGCCATGGCCAGTGACGCCACGCGGGTCAGGGACGACCAGTTCGTGTACGTCAGGAGCCTGACCGTGTCGAACAAGGGAACGTTCGAAGGGCCCGTGGAACTCGGCGCCCCGCACACGGTGGAGACATGGACCTCGCAGGACCCCCGGCCCCTCAAGACCACCGGCTGGATACGCGAGTCCGGCAAGGACGCCGTGATGCCCGACGAGACGATCCCCATCGAGTCCACCGACGCTGTCCCGGCAGGCATCGACCACCCCACCTACACCTGGCTGTCCTCGCTGCCGACAGACCCCGACGCCCTGCTCACCCGGCTGCGCCGCGACGTCCGCGTGTCCGACGGAGAGTCCAGGGAACAGGCCGTCTTCTCCCTGATCGGCGACCTGCTGAGCCAGACGCTCATGCCACCGCGGAACACCGCCGCGCTGTACAAGGCGGCCGCGAGGATACCGGGCGTCGAGCAGATCCCGGACGCCGTCGACGTGGCCGGGCGGCACGGGATCGCCATCACACGCGAGGACGCCTCCTCCGCCACGCGTGACGAATGGATCTTCGACAAGCGCAGTCTCGCGTTCCTCGGCGCGCGCGGCTTCATCACCCACGACCAGCAGAAGGGCATCACGACCGACACGCTGATGGGCAGCACAGCCGTGCTGCGGCGCGCCGTCGTCGACCGGCACGGCGAGGAGTCCGCGGGGGCCGACAGCTGATCAACAGGGGGCGAACTTGCGGGCCCTGCCGGCCCCCGAGTTCGCCCCCGGCTTGCCGGGGTTCGCGAGGGGCGAGCAGGCCGCCGGCCGGTTTGCCGGGATGCTCGTGCAGTCTTGCCTGGCTTCGCTCGGGAAAACGGGGTCAGGCGCAATTCCGCGAGGACGCCTGTCGGGAAGGCGAGGGATCAGACTCGCTTCCACGGCCCGGCAGTTGCCCCGGAGCGGCCTCTTGCCGGTGGGGAGCACGCCGTCTCTCAGCCGCACCTCGGCGGTGACGTGGATTACAAGGCGGTCTGTTCCCACTCCCAGGGCCTGGCGTGGATCTCCTGCAGCAACTCGGCGAAGGTATCGCCGTCGAAGAGCAGGCCGTTGTACTCCGTCGGGATCCGCCTGTCGTTGATCACGGCGGTGGGCGTCCCCGGCCCGTCGGGATCCTTTGCACCCCCGGCCCGCTCGTACGCCTTCTCGGAGGCGGTGACGAAGGAGCGGTATTTCATGCTCTTGACGGCCGCGTTGAACTCCGGGCCGCGCAACCCCTCTACCTGACCGGCCAGTTCCAGTAGACGGGCATCGGTGTACCCGTCGACGCTCTCCTCGGGCTGGTTGGCGTAGAGCACTTCGTGGTACTCCGCGAATTTGCCCTCCTCCAGTGCGGCCCGCAGTGCGTTGACCGCCTTCTTCGAGCCGCTGCCGCCGAGCCGGTCGTCCAGGAAGGAGGCCAGGGTGTACTCGGTGACTGTCCGGCGGTCGAGCGTCGCTTCCCGCAGCTGCGGGGAACCGCCGGTGGTTTCGAACTCCTCACAGACCGGGCAGCGCGGATCCTCGTACAGGTGCACGGTCACCTTCGCGTCCGGATCGCCCACCAGGATGGTGGTGCCGTCCTTTGCGAGCTTCTCCGGCAGCTTCTCCGCGCTCTCGAACGCGGGTTTGTCTTCGGCCCATCGGTGCCCGCACCCTGTCAGTGTCAGCACTGTGGCCGCGCACAGCACAGCCCACCGCCCCCCACGCACCATGCGCCATCCCCTCCCCGAAGATCAGCGCGACCTTAGATCATCTGTGCGACATGCGCACAGTTCATTTCGTCCGGGGGACCGCGTTGAGGCGTGTCTCTCGCCGAGCGGTCCCTGGGCAGGACCGCGTTCGTGGTGCCGGCTTGTGCGCGTCCGGTGCTGCGACCGCACAGCTTCGCCGGGTTGCGTCCAGGCCACCCGGTGACTCGCAGCCTGGAGGGCCACTCCCGAGGCGGCATCGAGCGATAAGTTGCGACACGAAGAGAGGTCTTCTTGGGCGGCGGCCAAGTTCGATGACCGGTGAGGAGGCTCCAGCGTGAGCGACATCGTGGTCCAGAAGATCGTCCGGCCTGAGCGCGCAGTATCGGGCTCGTGGCTGGAGGTGATCGCCTCGAATCTCGATTACCACCGGGCGACCTTCCTGTGGAAGTGCGAGGGCCTCTCGGATGAACAGCTGCGGCTGCGTCCTGTGCGGTCGTCGGCGTTGAGCCTGCTGGGGCTCATGCGCCATCTGCAGGGGGTTGAGCGTGCCTGGTTCCAGCGGACGTTGGCCGGCACGTCGCCGCGCTTCTTTCCCTATCGGACCTACGTCACCGCTGATGGCGGCGAGTGGTACGACGAGTCGGACGCTACGCCGGCCAGGGACGTCTACGAGGACTACCTCAAGGCGTGCGAGGAGTCGCGGCAGATATTCGCGAAGGTGACCGCCGACATCGCGCGCATCGTGCCGAACCCTGAATTCGGAGACACCGATGTGCGGTTCGTCCTTGAGCACGTGATCGAGGAGTACGCCCGCCACGTCGGCCATGCGGATCTCCTCCGTGAGGGCATCGACGGCGCCACCGGCGAGTAGCCGACCGCCCAGCGGATGCGGGCGCGTTCCTTAGCGCTCGGCGGCCGGCAGGTCCGCGGCCGAGGGACACCTGGCACTACGTCATCCTCACCCATGGACGCCAGACCCCCGCCGAAGCCCAGCGCGCTCCGCGGACCGGCTTGGTCCCGGACCGCCTGCAACAGCCGAACATCCAGACGGACACGCAGGCAGGTGCCGCTACTTCGACAGCTGTTCCGTCAGGTCCTTGACGAGACGCCAGTCGCCACCCTCCCGCTCGAAGACGAACCGGTGGTCACCCATATAAGGCGGAGTCGCCTCCAGCCCACCGCCATGCGTGTCGGACAGATACGGAGTGGTGGTCTCAGTGACGTCCACCGTGAATTGCGCGCCCTTCCTCTCCACCTCGGTCACCTGGGCTCGGGCGTCGGCCTGGTTCCAGACCTTGCCCCGGGGCGGGGCGTACTTCCGCCAGAAGGCATCGGGCGCATCCGCGCTCCGCTGGAAGACCTCCTCGGCGGCCTGCTCGAGAGACTTCCGCTCGGCGGCCGCGGCTTGGTGCTTCACCACCAGCCCGCCGGGCACCGCCACGAGAATCACCGCAGCGGCGGCCGGCCCCACCCTGTACTTCTTCCGCACCTTGCCCCCAGCTCAAGACGCATCGACATATCGATGCGACGATCTGCCGGAGACTAACAACGATCAAACCCCCGCTTCGACGAATCCGCAGGCAGAAGGCTTGATCGCGCATGCGTGGACCGGACGGACGGGGCCCTGCCGGCTTCGCCGGTGCCATGATCTACCCTTCGCTCACTGGCCACACACGCCCCACAGTTCCCGCACATCTCCGGGCGCGTCGGCATTCTCATTCGTTCCGGGGAGTTCGAACCAGCCGTGCGTATGCGCACCCTCACGGCCGCCACCACACTGGCGGTCCTTTTCAGTTCGGCGGTCCTCACCGCCACGCCCGCGACCGCGGACACCACCGCGAGCCTGCCGGTGAAGCAGCCCGTCGACATCGTGGTGGACGGCGTCCACCAGCGGGTCTTCGTCAGCGACCCGAGCAACGGCAAGATCGTCGTCACCGACTACGCGGGGACGGTGGTCCGTCAGCTGACGAACCTGCCGGGCGTCGTGGGCCTGGAACTGTCCGCCGACTCCGGCACGCTGTATGCGGCCGTGCGGGACGCCGGCGCGATCGTCGCGTTCGACACCGCGACCGGCACCGAGACCGCCCGCTACACGGTGGGCGACAGCCCGCTGAGCGTCGCCCTGGCGGGCGGCAAACTGTGGTTCGGCTACGGCGCGTCCGGCGAGGGCAACATCGGCTCGGTCGACTTCTCCGGCGAGCAGCCCGTGGTCACCCTCGCCCAGGAGGGCGTCCTCTGGTACTTCGCCCCGATGCTGGACGCCGCACCCGGCTCCAGCACCCTGATCGCGGGCGCGATCGGGCAGAGCCCGGTGAGCCTGGCGTCCTATGACGTCTCCTCGGGCACGCTCACCCGCACCGCGTACACCAGCGGCACCGGCAGCAGCCTCGGGGACCTCCAGGTCACCCCGGACGGCCAGGACGTCGTCGTGGCCAGCGGCGCGCCCTACCGCCACCAGGTGTTCCGGACGTCCGACCTCACCGCGGACGGCTCCTACGCCAGCGACGCCTACCCCAACGCGGTCGCCATCGCCCCGGACGGCGCGGTCGCGGCAGGCATCTCCGGGGCGCACGAGCCCGACGTGTACGTTTACCGGCCGGGCGGCACCGCATCCGTCCGGGAGTACGACTTCCCGGACACCGACCCCAGCGTCACCGGCGCCGACGAACTCGCCGCCGCGGGCCTGGCCTGGGCGCCGGACGGCTCCCGGCTGTTCGCGGTGACCTCCAACGACTCCGGGGTGTACTCCCTGCGGGTCCTGGAGGCGCCCACCACGCCGACCACCTCGATCACCGTGGACGCCCCGGCCACCGCGACCCGCGCCAAGCAGCTCACCGTCAAGGGCAAGGTCTCCTCCAAGGTCGCGCTGCCCGCCGGCATCAAGCTGACGGCGACCCGCACCGACCTGGAGTCGCCGAGCGGCAAGGCGCTGACCCCGGTGACCGTCAAGGCGGACGGCACCTACTCCTTCGCGGACACCCCGCCCGCGGGCGGCAAGGTCACGTACACGCTGAAGTACGCGGGCGACACCGGCCACACTTCCGGCCACACCTCCGACACCGTCGAGGTCTCGCGCGCCACGACGGCCCTGACGCTGAACAACAACGGCAAGGTCTACGCGTACGGCGCCGACGCGACGTTCACCGCGCACCTCGGCACCACGTACAAGAACCGCAAGGTGGAGATCTGGGCCGACCCGTTCGGCTCGGACAAGCCGAACACGCTGGTGAAGTCCGGCACGGTCAACTCCAGCGGGAACCTGTCCGCCGTGCTGGACCTGAAGCGGGACACCAAGGTCACGGCGAAGTTCCTGGGCGACGCCCGCTACGCGCCCAAGACGGTGACCAGCACGGTCGGTGCCCAGGTCAAGGTGTCGACGTCGGTGAGCGGCCACTACAAGACGTCATACACGTGGGGCCACACCTACTACTACTTCAAGAAGACCAAGAACCCGCTGTTCACCAACACGATGACGGCCTACCCGGGCCGCAAGCAGCGCCTCCAGTTCCAGATCTACTACAACGGCACCTGGTACGACAACGGTTCGAAGTACTTCACGCTGAGCTCCGCGGGCGTGTCCAAGGTGGAGCTGACCGGCGCGCACGACACGGGCTGGCGCACGCGCGTCCGCTCCTCGTACGTCAACTCCTCGTCGGGCGACACCGTGAACTCGACGACGTACGGCGCGTGGAAGTACTTCACCTTCACGAGCTGAGCGGAATGCGGCGCGAGCCGCAGCGTCTGCAACCGGCCAGATGCCGGCGCACATGACCCAGGGCACCCCGGTGCCCCGGTGTGCCCTGGTGTCCATGCCCGCAGTCCGGCGGGCGCGGGTGCCGGGGTCCGGTGGGATGATCACCAACGTGTGCCTCTGCTCGGTCGACACGCACGGCCGCCGCGGGGTCGTCTTCCGGTCCATGGACGTCTCGCGGCTCGTGCCGGTGCTCCTGGGACACCTCGGCTTCCGGCTCCCGTACCGGTTGGTCCCGCGGAGCCGCATCGTCGTCAGAGGTCGGCCGACCGTCCCGGAGCCGGCAGAGCCGGAGTATTTCCTCTCGGCCCGCTAGGCGTGCACAACGCCTTCTCCGGAACCGAAGGAGCCCTGACCCCGGCCGGACCACGGGCGCCTCGGGGTGGGGGAGAGGCTTCCGGACCGTCAGGAGCAGGCGTAGCTGAACGTCGCCTCCGCCTCGGCCGGCCCGGGCTGGTGCACGATCCGCAGGCGGGCCGTTCCTCGGAAGCTGCCGGGGCCGCGGACCGTCCAGCGCAGGTGCACGGTGACTCTGCGCTCGCCCCGGCGGGCCGTGCGGACCAGCTCGCCGGAGTCGTGGCCGTCGCTGCGCAGCCAGTGGTAGGTCACCGGGCCGCCACGGCCGTTTGTGGTCACGACGCCGACCAGATCGGCGGTCTGTCCGCAGTGCAACCGCCCGACGGGCGCCCGGACTTCGACGGCGGTGACCGTCGGAGCGGGGGAGGGGCGCAGCAGCAGCCACAGGAGGACGGCCGCGGCGGTCAGGAAGGCCGTCGTGGCGATCCAGGCCCGCCGTCTGCGACGGCGGGGGCGACGGTCAGGCGGTACGGGCGCGGTACGCCACTGGGCGCGCAGGACGTCCTGGTCCTCCAGGGGGATGCCGGGGCCGAAGCGCAGGAGGATCTCGCCGTCGTCTTCGCCTTCGCCGGTCGGGGGTGGCGTCGTTGCCTCGGCGGGTGCTGCTGCCAGGGGCCCGGCGGGTGTCGCTGTGGGGGTTCCGGCGGGGGTGCGGTTGCGTTTGCCGAGGAGGGTGGCCTGGTCGTCAGAGGCGGCGGTGGAGCGGGGCTGATGCGGGGCCGAGCGGGTGCGGCCGGGCAGAGTGAGCCGCTCGTCCGGCACGGTGTGCCTGGACCTGTCCCCTTCCAGGACCATGCTCTGGGCCCCGGGGCCCATATCTTCGGCACTCGTGCTTCCGGCACCTGCGTCCCGGGCATCCGCACCTCCGGACCTTGCGCTCTTGGACTCCGCGCCCTCGGACCCCGCGGCTTCAAGGCCGACAACGTCGGAACCGGCGGCTCGGGAACCGGCGACGTCGGAACCGGGGACTTCGCTTCCCCCCTCCCAGGGGCGCACGCGCTGGACGCCCACCCCCGTCCCATCCGCCGCCGTCGCTGCCGCGGTGCCCCCCGAAGCCGCCGCGGCCACCGCCGCACGCAGCTCCGTACGCCGCAGAAAACCCTCCGGAAGCGCCGCGCGCCCGGCGACCAGTGCCGCCCGGGCCGCCGCAAGCCCCTCGGAACCGGCGGCGGCGCAACAGCGCGCGAACACAGCGGCCGCGGGGGTGCCGGGAGCCACCCACGCCTCGCCGAGGGTGCGGGCCAGACCTGCCCAGGCCGCGACGTCCGCCGCACGGCGCGCGGAATCCGCCACGCCGCCCAGCGTGTCGCCCAGCACGGTGCCCAGCGCGGCCTCGGCGAGCAGGGCGACGCCGTCCGGGGCAAGGACGACGGTGTCCGCGTCCAGCGTCCCGTGGACGAGACCGGCCGCATGCAGGGCGAGCAGAGTCTGCGCGGTCTCGTTCAGGACACTGGCCGCGCTGCCCGCGTCGGGGCCCGCCCCGCCGGTCAGCAGGTCCGCAAGGGTGGGAGCCGGTGGCCGGGCGGTGATCAGCCACACCTCCCCGGACTCCGCGACGAGGTCGACCGTGCCGAGCACCCCGGGCAACCGGAGCCTGCCCACAGCGAGTACGGCCGCCGCGAGCCGCTCGCGCGTGCCCTGCGGCGCGAGCAGGGCACGGTCGATACGCAGCGCGCCGAGCACCGGCCCACCGGACTCGACCGGGAGCAGCGCGTGCCAGGTGCCGTGGCGGGCGTCGCGCGACCAGCCCGACAGGGTCCGCCCGGCGACGGTGGTGGCTGTCGTCATCTCGATCCGTTCTCGTTCTCGCCCGGTACGGCGCTCAGCACGGCGGCGCGTCCAGGGTGGCCGTCTGCGGTCCGTTCGCGGCCGCCGGAGTGCTGGTGAGCGTGACCGTCCAGGTGCCCCGGCACGGGTGGTTGGCGAAGTCGGCCACGAAGGTCACGGGGTAGTGCGTGCTGCCGGACAGCTCCTGGGTCTGATGGCCGTAGGGATCGGCGGGCGTGTCCACGTAGTAGTCGGCCGTGACGCTCACGGGCCCGGTGCCCATCGTGTCGACGGTGACGGCGGCGACCAGCGTGCCGGGGGTCTGCCCCCGCTGCCAGGAGCCGATGCTGATCGTGACCGTGCCAGGTGCGGGAGCGGCCGGGCTCGCGGCCGTCGGCGTGGGGGACTTCGCCGGCGGGGCGGCGCTCACCGTGGGGGCGGGGGAGAGCGCCGGGCTGCCCGAGGGGGTGGTGGTCGGGGTGGTGTCGGCCGTGGGGGAGGCGCCGGTCGCGGACACGGACGGTGAAGAGGCTTTCAGAGTGGGCGAGTTGACGCCCGAGGGAACCGAACTGGCCACCGTCGTCGACGTGTCGTGCGGACGGGCCGCCACGGACGTCACCCCGCCCGCCACGAACGCCAGCGCGGCCGCCCCGACGGCGGCCTTCCATCCGCTCCGCTTCACCCGGCCGAGCAGCGTCAGGGCCTGAGCCGGAGCTTCGAGGCTCGCCGTCGCGGTGAACGGGAACAACAGGGCCAGCAGCGCGGTGAGTTCGGCGAGCCGGCGGCGCCCGCGCTCCTCCCAGCCGGCGCCGTACCCCTCGACGGCGGACCGCTCCAGATCGGCCAGAAAGGCCTCGATGCCCGGACGCTGGGCCGGCTCCTTGGACAGCCCCCGGCGCAGCAGACCGCGTACGGGAGCGGGTACGTCCTCCAGCGGGACGGGGGCCCGCAGGTGCTGCAGACGCAGCGCGGCCACGTCGTCGCCGGTGAACGGGCGGCGCCCGGTCAGGCACTCGTGGAACACCGCCGCCGCGGCGTACACATCGCCGGCCGGTCCCGCCGGTTCGCCCTGCCACTGCTCGGGCGCCATGTAGGCGGGCGTGCCGACGGCCTCGGTCGCGCGTCCCGTGCGTACGGCGATCCCGAAGTCGGCGAGCGCACTCGTGCCGTCGGCGCGGACCAGCACGTTCTCCGGCTTGTAGTCGCGGTGGACCACCCCGGCAGCGTGGGCCGCGCCGAGGCCCAGCAGCGAGCCCTTGAGCAGGACCAGGGCGGCCTCGGGGCCGGTCGCCCCGTGCCGGCGCAGCAGTTGGCGCAGGCTGACGCCGTCCACCACCTCCATCACGATCGCGGCACCGCCGCGCGCCTCGACGTACTCGTACAGCCGCACCACGCACGGGTGCCGCAGCTCGCCCAGCAGCCGGGCCTCCGCGCGAAAGCGGGCGAGGAACTCCCGGTCGCCGCGCAGGCGTTCACCGAGGTACTTGACCGCCACCGGCACCCCGGTCGCGGTGTGCCGGGCCAGGACGACCCGCCCGCCGGCCCCCTCGCCGAGCGTACGCACCTCTTCGTAACCGGACACGGCCCACGGGCCGGGTCCGCCGGTGTCCTCGCTCACGCCGTTCCCTCCATGGCCGCGCCCATCGCCGGGGCCGGTGCCGCACCCCGTGCGTCACGCCGGCGCCGCACCCGGCGGGCCAGCCACCGCACCGGCGCGGACCACACCGGGAAGGCCACCAAAGCGACCACGACGACCTCGACGACCGTGGTCCACGCCGGGGACAGCCACCCCTCCAGCAGGCCGCCGATCCGGGAGCGCCAGGCCAGCAGGGCCAGGACGAGGAAGCCGTACGTGCCGACGACGACCGCGAGGCCGTACGCGGCCATACCCGCCTGCCGCGGGCCGGGCCGGCTGCCCGCGCGCAGGTCCTGCCACAGGCCCGTGCGGAAGTACGCGCTCGCCTCCTCACGCAGCCGCGGCACCCGCAGCGCGTCGGTCAGGGCCTGGTAACCGTCCAGCGGCATCAGGGGGTTGAAGTTGTAGAGCGTGTTCAGGTAGAGCCCGAAGGCGAGTTGGAACAGGACGGCCGAGGCCGCTCCTGCGGGCAGGAAGGCCGCGCCGGCCGCACACCAGCCCGCCAGCGCCGCCGTCGACAGCGGCCCGGACAGCGCGACGACCACGCGCGACCAGCGGGTGCCGAACCACATGTCGCTGGTGTCCACGAACGCGAACGGCATGCCCATCATGAGCAGGAACCCGCCGCGCCGGACCTTGCGGCCGTACGACGCCACGGCCAGCGCGTGTGTCAGCTCGTGGACGACCAGGGCGGACACGTAGCCGGCGGCCAGGAGCACCGGGCCCCACACACCCGCCCCGCCGAAGTCCAGCAGATGCTGTCGGCCCTGCGCGGCGAAGAAGGCGACCGGCCCGCCGGCCACCGACAGCCAGACCAGCGTCACGCCGGTCCGGGTGAACAGCCGCCAGCCGAAGGCCTGGTAGAGGCGGGTGACGGCCCGGTCGAGGCCGGGGACGGAGATCTCCAGCTTCAGCAGCGCCCGGTACACGGCGTGTCCCGCGCGCCGCCAGCCCGTCCGCTCCGTTTCCTCGGGACGGCCGGGCAGGCCGCGCAGCAGTCCCGCGTCCGCGAACGCGGCGAGCGCCGCCTCGATGCGCGGGAGGGCGAGTTCGCCGTAGCGGTCGGCGTAGGCGAACAGCAGGTCCCGTACGGTGTTCTCGCCGTCGACGGCGTTCCAGAGGAAGACCTCGCGCTCGTCCAGCTCCAAGTACCTGCCGGTGCGGGTGTTGTTCAGCACCCAGCGGGCCTCGCCGCGGTCGGCGGGCAGCTGCTTGAGCGCCCAGCCGGAGCGGCGGCGCGGGCGCGCGGTGAGCGGGCCGTTCGCCTCTGGTGCCGCCTCCTCCTGCGCGGCGGTGGGGAGTTGGGTGAACTGGGTGCCGACGACCTGGGTGCGCTGGCCGATGTGGGCCTCGCGGGGCTGTTCGAACACCAGACGTACGTCGCCGACGGACAGCTCGGTGCCGTCGGCGAGGTGGGCGGCACCGCCGTGCAGGTCGACGCCCGCGACGGCCGTGCCGTTGAACGAGTCCAGGTCCTCGATGCGGAAGCCCGACTCAGCGCGGACGATCCGGGCGTGGCGGCGCGACACGCTGGCGTCGGCCAGAACGACATCGCTGTCCGCGCCCCGGCCCAGCGTGGTGACCGGGCCGGTGAGCGGGACGAGCAGGGCGGGGTCGTCGAGACCCCGCAGGTGCGGCGCGGCGTACGACGTCGGTGCCGTGCCGCGGCGCAGGGTGCCGCAGTGCAGGCAGTACGGGAAGTCGCGCCGCACGTGGACGCGGCAGGCGTGGCAGAGCATGCGCCGGCTCAGCCCGCGGAGCCGCTGAGCGACGTTCCGCCGGAGAAGCCGCCGTCGGTGTCGGGCGCGGAGGGCGAGAGGCGGGTGGAGATGCCGTCGAGGCCGGGGGCGCTCACACCGCCGCGTACGCGCTCGGCACCACCGAGGATGCCCGCGCGGCCCCCGCCGCCTTCGCCGCCCCCGCCGGGTTCCCCGCCGCCACCGGGCCGGCGCCCGGTGTTCTCCTGACTGCCGCCACCACTGCCGTCACCGCCACCGGGTTCTCCACCACCGCCACCGGGCCGCCGACCGGTGTTCTCCTGGTCGCCACCGCCACCCCCGCTGCCGCCCTCGCCGCCGCCTTCGCCGCCCCCGCCGCCACCACCGGAACCCCCGTGACCGGAGCCACCGTCACCGGTTCCGCCGCCGCCTTCGCCGCCGCCACTGCCGCCGCCTTCGCCGCCGCCACTGCCGCCGCCTTCGCCGCCGCCACTGCCGCCGCCTTCGCCGCCGCCACTGCCGCCGCCTTCGCCGCCGCCTGGCCGACGTCCGGTGTTCTCCTGGTCGCCACCGCCACTGCCGCCGCTGTCTCCGCCGCCGCCCTCGCCGCTGTCTCCGCCGCCGCTGCCGCCGTCTCCGCCGTCTCCGCGGTCGTAGATGCCGCCGTGCCCGAAGTGGCCAGCGTCGCTGCCACCCTCACCACCGAAGCCACCCCCGTGACCCCCGAAGTCACCGAACCCGCCGCCGCCTCCGAAGCCGCCGTCACCGAATCCGCCGTCGGCACCGCCGCCTCCGAAGCCGCCGTCACCGAATCCGCCGTCGGCACCGCCGCCTCCGAAGCCGCCGTCACCGAATCCGCCGTCGGCACCGCCGCCTCCGAAGCCGCCGTCACCGAATCCGCCGTCGGCACCGCCGCCTCCGAAGCCGCCGTCACCGAATCCGCCGTCGGCACCACCGCCCCCGAACCCGCCGCCGCCGAATCCGCCGGTACCGCCGTCACCGAACCCGCCACCGGCACCGCCAGTACCGAATCCGCCGAAGTCACCCATGCCGCCATCGGAACCCCCACCGACATGCCCCCCGAGCCCGCCGAGGTCCGTCCCGGCCTCGTTCTCGAACCCTCCGCGGTCACCGAACTCACCGAACCCGACGCCCACATCGACCGGCGACTCCTGGCCGAGCCCCCCGCCGAGCAGGCTCTGGGCGCCGGTGGCAGAGACGTCGAAGCCGCCGGCGCCCTCGTGGCCGTCGACGGAAAGGGACAGGTCGGGCGTGTGGTCGACGGAGGCAGGATCCCCCGACACATGGTCGGTGGGAACATCCGGAACGTCGTGGTGTGCCAACGCGTGTGCCGCGCTCCCGAAGAACAGGGACGACTTGGACAGGCGCGGGTCGAGTGAGGCCGGTCCTCCGGCGGTGCCGGACTCGACGCGCAGGGCGCGGAGTTCGCCGACCTGCGCGGGTGTCAGGCCCAGTCTTCGGGCCACCTCCTCGGTGTCACCGTCGAGCTCGGCCCTGAAGGCCGGGTCGACGGCAAGGCGGGTCATGGCATCGCGAAAGGCGTTGTCGGTCATGTCCTCGGGTCTCCGTGGGTCTGCGTACGCTGCTGATGATCCCGGCGGAGTCGAGGATCCCCCTGGCCGAAGGCACCTGCTATTTCCGGCCATCCCCACCGATGCCTGTACGGACGGTTATAAGGGGCATGGCATGGCCCGCGCAAGGCTGGGAGCAGTGCACCCCGCCGAATATGCCTCCGGAAAGAGGCGGTCACTTCGGACCGAGCACCGATCGAATACAGCCACCTGTGAGGCCGCCTGAACTGCCCTGCTTCCCTGCCTCCACGTTGCGGCAGGACGGGGCGGGATTCCCCGCTCCCGGCGATCAGCCGGTGCCGGAGGGGCGACACCGCCCGAACAGCGGTCGAGCGTCCGTGAACCCCAACCCAGCCGGGTTGGAATCCCCCTCTTTAAGAGGGGGAGGATGTCAAGTACAAGAACTGCAAGGTGGAGATCCGGGCCGATTCGTCCGGCTCGGACAAGCCGAACACGCTCGACGACGCACGACGCACTTCACCTCACGAGCAGAGCCGAACCGCAGCATCCCGCCGCCCGCCGGGTGAGGGTGGGATGATCCTGTCCTCTCCGGTACGCATGGCGACGCCACGTCCGCCGGATCGCCGGTGACCGACGAGGAAGACGAAGGACCGATGACGCTGAACGTGGGCCAACGGGTGCGGCTGGCGGCGGACCTCCGGCTGGCCGGGCCGGTGACCCCGGCCGGGGAGCCCCCGGAGGAGACGGGTGCCTTCGCCGCCTCGCTGGCCCTGGCAGCAGGCATCGAAGGCACTGTCGAGCGTGTGGACGAGCACCACCGGCAGCAGAGCCACGAGGTCCGTGAGTACCTGCGTCTCAAGTCGCTCCTCGACGACTTCGGCCACCAGATGCCGCCGGTGAGCAGAAAGCAGCTGGAGGAGCAGGTGGGGGCCCTGGAAGAGCAGTGGGCCGCCTACCAGCGGCAGATGCTCCGCGTCACGGTCCGCGTCCGGCTCGACAACGGATTCGTCCTCGACGACGTCCCCGAGGAGGCTTTCGCCTCCGCCTGACCAGGCATCGGGCCGCTCGCTTTCCGTTTCCGTCTGGTCGTGAGGGCTCGACCGCTGGTTCCGGTGGCGCCCAGGCAGATGAGGCCGCCGTCGATCGGACAGCCCCGGTCGGCAGACAGGACCTGGCTCCTGTGGCACGGGCTGGGACACCTGCTCGCCCCGGCAGGACTCGGTGAGTCTGCCGGAGCGAGCCGGGCCGAGTGCGTTCCCGCGCGGTGACCGGGCTGCGGGGTGCCTGCCCGATCACCGCCGGCCCTCCGTACCCGGGTCAGGGGAGAGGGCGGCGCTGGAGCGTGGCGGCCGGGAGGAGTGGCGGGTCAGCGGGTGAAGGTGACCCGGTGCTCCTTGAAGGCGGCGCAGTTGGAGCCGGTCACCTGGACGTACACGTTGTTGATCTGGCCGCCCCAGTCGACGCAGTGGCCCTTGCCGTACACATAGGCCGGCCCCGCGTACGAGGTGTACCGCCCGTAGTCCTGGGCGCCCTCGTCGGTGTCGGGGACGTAGATCCATGTCGACATGTCCACGGCGGTGCCCGGGTTCTGACGGATGGTCGCGACGCAGTTCTTGCCGTTCGACGCGTTGTACGTCAGGTAGACAGTGCCCAGGGAGCCGACGGGAGCGGAGTTCACGGTCTTGTAGGCGCTTCCGCAGACCTTCTGCGGCGTGGTGTTGGGTGCGGCCGAGGCGGGCGCCGCCAGAGCGGTCGTGGCCCCCAGCGCCAGGGTGGCGAAAGCGGCCGCCGTCAGAACGGAACGGTTGAATCGCATATTTCCCCCTTGTGATCTTTGGAGATGTTTGCTCCTGCCTTATGCGACTCGCGGGACGCCGGAACGGTTGTGCATCGGCCGCAAACTCCCGGTCCGCCGAACGAAGTTCCCGGTCCCTCCGACCGAACCACCGGCTCCGGGACCGTACTTACCGCCCCCGCCCCCGCTTGCCGGGCCGAACGCGCCTGCCCTGCCCGGCGACGGGTGCCTCACACCCGCCCCACGATGCCTGAGCTGCCTGTTTTCGGCGCAGTCGAATCTCGTGGACGGTGGCCGTGTTCACACGCACGCTTACTTTCATCACGACCACCCCGGCGACAACAGCAGTGCGGTCAAGCAGGTGCAGTGCCTCATCGACTTCTACAGCAAGTACGCGGACTGGCTCGACGTCGATGGGGACTACGGCCAGGCGACCCTGCGGGGCGTCTACTGGGTGCAGACATGCAACGGCACCACCGGCGGCATCGTGGGCCCCAGCACATGGTCCCGCCTCTACACCCCCAAGCCCGCCTGCGCCCTGTAGAAGCGACCTCCCGTTCCACCGCCCGCCTCCGTCTTCCGAGGCGGGGGCGGGCCGGCCGCGAACACCGCACAGGAGGATCACGCGATGACGGACACGGACCCGCATTCCGCAGGCCCCCGAGGTCAGACCCCATGCCGTCCCCAGTACCCCGACGCGTGATCCTCGGCGCGCTCGGAGCCGCCGCGTTGAGCGTGGTGCCCCACCCGCCCTCAGCGGCGGCCTCGGCCGTGGCCGTGTACACGCTGCTGTCCCGAGCCGCGTGGGGCGCGGACGGGACACTCCGGTACGCGGACGGTACGGAGATCTGGCCGCCCGAGTACTACCCGGTCCAGACCCTCACCGTGCACCACACCGACGACGGGAGCAGCGATCCCGACCCGGCCGCGGTGGTCCAGGCGATCTACCGCAACGACACGGTCGGCAAGGGCTACGGCGACATCGGCTACCACGGTCCTGCGCGACTCGGGACTCACCGCCAGCCACCGGCACGCGAACACCGTCCTGCCCACCCTGACCCCGGTCGGTGCGGCGCTCCTGCGCCTCCCCGACCAGGACCGCTGCAGCCCCCTGCAGAACAGCTGACGGCCCAGCGGCACCGGTACGGGGCGCCGGCCAGTGCCTGGCGTCACCTCCGGCCGTGACCTCAGTCAGTGAGACGGTGTCGGCGACGATCACCGTCCACGACCGTCGAAGCGCAAGAAGCACAAGGTCCAGGTGGGCTCCGCGGGCTGTCACCGTACGGCAGTGGCCCGGGGATTGACCTCACAGCGATCGATCTCGTCCACGGGTGCACTGACAACGGCCACCCGGAGCTTCGCTTTGCCCTTCGCAGGCACCAGCACCTGGTCGTAGGTCTCGCTCATGGTGAAGCCGTGTGCGTCCTTGTAGCCGATTTTCACGCCGAAGAGGCCCTCGCGCCCGTTCGGATTCCTGACCTCGACGATCGCGTCCGGGTCGTCCGTGTCCGCGCAGTGTGTGAGCACGACGGCGCCGTCCTTCAGAGGCCGGGGGGCAGCGACGGAGGGGGACGCTGTGGGGGTGGAACTCCCGGTCGGCCGCGAACGCTGCGTGCCGCCGCTCTCACCGGTACTCGGCCCGGAGTCGGCACTGGGTGCGTCAGTCACGCTGCCGGACCTTGCCGTTGTGCCGGGCTGCGGAGCGGACTTCGCTGTGCCCGACTTCGTGGCACCGCATCCGGACAACGCTATGACTGCCGCCAAAACCACTCCGGCGGTCATGTGCACCCGCTTGATCACGTCACTCTTTCGAAGAACGGAGCCGCAGGATCGATTCCAGGACGGCCGCGCTGGTCAGCGCGTGCAGAGGCTACCAGCGGGCGGAGATCCGGAACCGGCCGCCGTGAGGTGACAACGTGATCATCACGGCCTCGGCCGAGTCCTACGGAACTGCCCGTACGGAACTGCCCATGCAGCCTGTCGTCGTTATGCTGCTCAGGACATTTGTAGGGCTCCTTGTGCGACACCCGTACTGCGGTATGTGTGCCTCTTGCCCCTGCACCACGCCTGTCGACCTTCGTAGCCTTGCGTCATGTTCACATCTCACAAACCAGGACCGGACGACGCCTGGAAGGCATCGTCGAGGACAAGTCGCGGGGCATGCTCGACGGCGCGAACATGTACCACTTCATCGAGGTGAGGCGTACGGACGGCCAGTCCATGAAGGTACGCATCGACCGCCGGCTGTGGAAGTCGATCGAGGTCGGCGATCGCATCGTCAAGGAGTCGAGTGATGAGCTTTGATCTCGCGTTCTGGTACTCAGTGGATCCGGTCGATGGTACGAGTGCGCTTGGAACTTACCGGGCGATTCTCGACGAGGTCCCTGAGGCTGCAGCGCCGAATGTGGCGGTCAGCGATTTTTTGGCTGACGTCGTAAAGGTCTTCCCGGATCTGACCGAGGAGAACATGGATGGCTCTCCTTGGATGAGTCCGCTCTATTTCAGTGACGCTTTCGTTGTGGCGAGTATTTCTTGGTCTAGGCAGCAGGTGATGGCGCGAGCTCTTGCTGCTCTGGCGCGTAAGCACGGTCTTGTTTGCTTCGACCCACAGGCGGAGTCCATCATTTCTTGACCGAGAGGTCTGGAAGCGGATAGAGGCCCCGGCGTAATGGCATTCCGCCGGGGCCTCCGTGGTGTCTGACGGCAGTAGTTGACGGCAACGTCAGCGGACAGGCGCTGTACAGAGCGGTGGGTCGTCGCCGTCCTCGGTCTCGGACGCAGGCGCGAGAAGTTACCGAGGGCATGGCCGAGGAGGTCGATGGCCTGGCACTGAAGGCGGAGGCGGAGGCGGACATGGGCATACACGGTGGCGGTGACGCCGATGTGGGCGTGGCCCAACAGTTCCTTGATGACGACGAGTTCAACGCCTTGTTCCAGGAGGAGGGTTGCCGTTGAGTGGCGGAGGTCGTGGAACCGGATCGGTCGTAGGTGGGCGTTGCGGAGCAGTGCGTTGAACTGCTTGGTGAGGGTGGCGGGTTCGATCAGGTGTCCGTCAGGTCGTGTGCAGACTTGACATCCTCTCCGCCCTAAAGGACGGAGAGGATGTCAAAGCAGCCCCAACGGACAGCACCCGCACGGCAGTTCGCCCGACGGCCTGGGCCGGCTCATGTCCGAGGCGGCTGATAGGGATGGGGCATGACGATCCGCGATCTCCAGGACACGCTGGCGCAGTTCGCCCGCGAGCGCGACTGGGACCAGTTCCACACCCCGAAGAACCTCGCCATGGCCCTCTCCGGCGAGGCCGGTGAAGTCCTGGAACTCTTCCAGTGGCTCACCCCCGAACAGTCCAACGCCCTCACCAGCCGGCCCGACGAGGCCAAGGCTCTGCGCCAGGAGCTGGCCGACGTCTTCGCCTACCTGCTGCGCCTGGCGGACGTGACCGGCATCGACCTCGAGGAGGCGCTGGCCGAGAAGATCGAGCTGAACCGACACCGCTACCCCGTCGAACTGGCCTACGGGCGCGCCGAGAAGTACACGAAGCTGGGGGAGTAGCGGATCATGCGGATCTTCATGCAGCCCGCCCGGCGTTCGGATCGCACCGTCGAGCGGCACTACCAGGACACCATCGTGCGCCCGGTCGTCTTCGACGACCACGCCGACCTCCTGGACCCCGCCACTCTGCAGGAACTGCGGCGACTCTTTCCCGGCGGCAGCGCAGCGATGTGGGGCGTGATGCCGGGCAAGAACGGCGCCAATCTTCCCGAGATCCGCAAGATGGAACCCGGAGCCTGGGTGTTCTTCAGCGGCGACAAGCGCCTGTACCTGGGCGCCACCATCGCCGCGACCTGGCGCAGCCCGCAACTCGCCGAACGGCTCTGGGGCACCGATCCCGACAGCGGCACGTGGGAGTACATGTACGCGCTGGCCGGCCTGCGCGACTTCGACACTCCCGTCGAGGAGCTGCGCGACCTGCTGGGCTGGAAGGCGAACCGCAACATCATGCGCTTCCAGGCCTTCAACTCCATCGAGGCTGACCTGCTGGAGCGGCACTTCTCCCTGGAGCCCTATGCCCCGCAGCCGTTGGTCGGGGACGGCCTTGTCGTGCAGCCGCCGGTGTTGGCGGGCGTGCACAGCGACACCGCCAGCGGCGAGGACCTCCTGAGCAACGAGGCGGACGTGGAGATGCTCGCGCAACTGGCGGCCGCCACCGTCACCGCCCCGCCCCTGGCGGTCGCGCTGCTGGGCGAATGGGGAGCCGGCAAGTCGAGCTTCATTCGTCAGATGAGCAGCCGAGTCGATCAACTCGCCACGCTCGCCGCCGAGGACCCCGCCCACAGTGCATTCACCGCTACCGTCCGCCAAGTCCACTTCAATGCCTGGCACTACAGCGACGAGCAGGTGTGGTCGGGCCTGGTCGACCATCTCTTCCGTGCCCTGGCACCCACCCCCGAACCGCAGACGCCGACCCTCTCCGCCGAAGCGACTGCCGAGGAACGCCGGCGGCGAGCCGCACACCTGGCACGGCTGGAGCACGACCAGCAGCAACTCGACACCCGGCTCACCCGCACCGCTCAGGACCGGCCGATCGGATTCTTGTCCTTCGCGGGCTCCGCTCTGGAGGGGCCCCGGCTGCTGTGCACGGCCGGCCGGCTCGTGCTGCGCGACCTCCGGTACGGCTGGCTGGTCCTGGCTGTCTGGTTGGCAGTCCTCGCGGGAACCTGCGCGGTCGGGCTGTGGCTGTCCAGCTGGCTGCCCCTGCTCCTCGGCGCCGTCGCCGGTATTGCCACCCCGGTGCTGGCCCTGCTGCGGGCCCTGAGGGCCTCGCACACGCAGCACACGTCCCTCACCGGCAGACTTCGCGTCCTGCTGGAGAAGCACCAGCGCGCCCTGGCCGAGAATGTCAGCGCGGCGCGTGCCCGGCTGGCCGAGGCGGATGCCGCCGTCCGGCTGGCCGACTTCCTCACCGAACGCAGTGCTCCCGAGACCTACCAGCACTACCGGGGACTGCTGGGCACGGTCCACCACGACCTGGTCCAGCTCGACGAGCGACTGCGCGAGGCCCGCGCCGAATGGGCCGGCGCCCACTCCCGGCAGCCGCCGCCCCTGGAACGCATCGTCCTCTACATCGACGACCTCGACCGGTGCCCGCCCGCACGCGTGGTGGAAGTGCTGGCCGCCGTGCACCTGATGCTCGCGCTGCCGCTGTTCGTCGTGGTCGTGGCGGTCGACCCGCGCTGGCTTCTCACATCCCTCGAGCACCACTACCGGGATCTGTTCGCCTCGCACGACAGCACGCCCGGCTGGGCCGACGCACAGGACAGCGCCACCCCGCTCGACTACCTGGACAAGATCTTCCAGATCCCCTTCGCGGTCCCGCCGACCACCCAGGAGAAGGCCGCACGCCTTATCCGCGCTCTGCTGACCACCCCCGACGCTCCCGGCCCCGAAGGCTCGGTGCAGCCCGCGGACTCCGGGGGCCTGCCGGATGAGGAAGAGCCAGAAGGACCGGCACCGTCGACTGCCTCTGCCTCTGCACCCGAACCGGAGCCGACCGTCGATCTGACGCCAGGCCCGGACCCCACCCCCGTCCAACTGCAGCTCAAGGAGGCGGAGATCGCGTTCTTGTCCCAGATGGGTGGCCTGACTCGCACCCCCAGGGCGGCCAAGAAGCTGGTCAACCTCTACCGGCTGGCACGCATCGGGGTCGATCCGGGGGACCTGGCAGCCTTCGTGGGAACGGAAGCGACCCCAGGAGAGCACCAGGCTGTGCAGATTCTGCTGGCCCTGCTCGTGGGCAGCCCGGACCAGGCCGCCACCGTCTTCCGGCACATCCTGGAGGCACCCTCCACCAGCAAGATCACCGAAGCGTTGCGCGATCTTTCCGCCGATGTTCCTGCAGGAGCCCAAGCGGCCGACCTGATCGAGCAGATGACCACCAGCCGGCCCGTGATCATGGATACCGCCGTGTACCAGCAGTGGTGCCCCAAACTGGCTCGCTTCTCCTTCTACACGCGCAACCTCACCGGCTGACCCGGCAGCCGCGCCCCAGCCCCGGGACGCTCGGCGACCTGCAGTCGTCCTCGGTGGCTGGGCCAGGCGCAGCATGCTCGCAGACGTGCTCGAGGGCCCCGGGGCCACAAGTTCGGCCCGGTCACGTTCGGTCCATGCGTATCCGATCGACACGTCCGCGCTCTGCTGGGCACCGGAATCCGTCTGGAGCGTGGCGTTCGAGTGAGGCCCGCGAAGATCGAGTCGGGCCATGGCGAGCCTGGCCAGTCCCACCGGTCCGACGTCGCGTTCGCCGACGCCATGACCGATGGGACATCGCGTACCCCGCAGGCAGTGTCCGTCCGGGAGCACACCGTGTTGGGACAGCTCAAGCGAAATAGCCGGGGAAGTTTCTGGAAGGTGTTCCGACGAGGTGCGCACGATCGAGGAATGTGTTGTTCATTTCGCAGCTTGTCTCGGGCAGCAGGAGGCATGCGTGGCAGGCGGCCATGTTGAGTCCACCGACACCGTTGGCGTCGGCCTCCATGCACAGAGGGTCGCAGGAGCACCAGGTGGCACGTTCCACGGCGAACGACAGGCTCCTCGACAGCTCCGTGACCTCTCCTCGCGCGACGATGCCGCCCAGGCTTCCTGCGGAGTCGCTGGTCGCGGTGTAGAGGAGGACCCCGCACATGTCGTCGTCGACGTAGAGCCGTTCCCGCAGGGACGCCGCGGGGTAGCCGCAGTCCAGGCTCCATTCGTTGATCAGTGCGTGCGCCAGGGTGTGCAGGAGGACGAAGCGTGACGTCAGCGGCGAGCGCGGATTCTCCCACTCCTGTTCCCGGAGCAGGTCCGCGTGCGCGGCTCGCATGCGGTCGGTCCGGTTGGAGTCGATACCGCGCACCGCCGACTCCCACCGGCGGAGTCGCTCCTGGTTCAGGGTGAGGAAGACTCCCTCGCCGACGACGTCGACGGCCGGGAGCCAGCCGAGGTCCGTGTTCCGGCTCAGGCGACCGATGCGATCACGATCGGCCTTCGAGCCTTGCGGAGGGCGGATGCGGGTGAAGCCGGTGAGGACCCGAACCTCGCGGAGACGTTTGACCAACATCACCCGGTCGACGCCCGGGACATCGGATCGCTGCGCGTCCTTCGGTGGCTCGCACACGAAGTGCTTGTTCTCGGGGGTGTCCTCGGTGACCTTGGAAAGCTGCTCGTACTCCTCCCGCCGGAGGGGCTCGCCGGCGGCGAACCGGATCTCGTCCTCGTCGTCCTCCGTGGGCTCGGGATGGACTGCGTTCTCCAGGGTGCGGACGGTGCGCAGTACCTGGGAGGCGGAGTAGCCGCCGGGTGTCAGCCAGCCTTCGTCCTGTGCGAACTCCGCGATGCGCTCGTCGCTCTTGCCGACGAGGTGTCTGCGGTGCGCCTCGACGAGTTCCATCAGTTCCGTGTGCCACGGCGGGATCGACAGGGCGGAGCGCAGGTCGGCGAACCAGGCTGCCGAGGAACCGCGTTGGAGGGTCTGCAAGGGACGCTTGCATCCGCGCTCCGTGGCGCCGCGGCCCAGCCACGGGCGGGTGCCTTGGCACATTAGGCCCAGGCGGCGCAGAGCCGCCTTGCCGAAGGCACCCTCCATCGAGGCCTTCTCCCCGCAGCTGCAGCTGATGACGATGCTGCGGAGACTGGCGGTGCGACCGTCGGTCTCCAACGTCAGCTCACTGGCGGCCTGCGAGCACGTACGGGGGTGGGCGTCCTTGTGTTCCGGGTCGGCGTGGACCCAGGCCTCGTAGGGGAACTCGTCGAGATGCCCGTCCTCGCAGGCCACCATGAAGCGAGACGGCGTCAGCAGGGCCGCGCAGTGCGCGCAACGGTTGTCGCCCTCTGCCGCGCTCAGGTCGCGGAACGCCTTGAGCGCCTTGCATTGGGGGCACGCGTAGGTGTCGGGGAAACGACGCACGCGCACGCCACGCCCGGTGGCGACGCGCGCCGCGGGCGGCCTTCTGAATCCGTTGACGTGCAGCATCGGTTCCAGGCGCTGGTCTCGCAGGTCGGGTTCGCCCGTGACGTCCCAGGTGTCCAGGCCGCTGACGATGTAGGACTGGTCGGCCACGGCGAGCAGGCCACCCACGCCGTACGTCGTGATCTGTTGGGCCCGCCGGACAGAGCCCACGGAGGGGCGCTTGCGCTCGTCGTCGGGGGGAGTGGTGCCGGGGGTGCTTCTGCGAGGCATGTCAGCTCTCCAGGTACAGGTGGGACTCGACATCGACGTCGCGCAGGCTCCACAGGGTGGGACGGGCCTTGGTGAGGTCGTGGTCCTCGTGGGTGCGCAGCAGGGCGAGGTCCGGCCGGCGGCGGGGGTTGGCCTTGAACGTGAAGGCGGCCTCGTACTCCAGCTTTTCGTTGGTCTCCACGAGTTGACGCCACTGGTCGACGAAGACGCGGATCTCCGCATCCGCGTGGTCGGCCTCGGCAGGCGAGACGCGGCGGATGCGCTTGACCAACTGCTCTCGGGTCGAGTCCAGTTGGGAGGCGAATTCGTTCACATCTTTGGCGTCCGTGTTGTCCCGGATCTTCGGATGCAGGAGGCGGGCGAGTCCGAGGAAGGCGGCATGCAGGGCCTTGTCGCGGGCGCGGGCGGCGAACGGCGTCACGCTGGTCGACTCGACCTGCCGGTAGAGGGCCGAGTGGTAGCTGACGAAGTTCTCGTAGTGGGAGAGGTCCCTGGATCGTGCCGCGTTGAACAGGGTGACGACGAGACCGGGGTGGGCACGACCGACACGACTGGTGGCCTGGATGTACTCGGCCGTGGTCTGCGGCTGCCCCGTCACGGCCATCAGGCCCAGGCGGTCGAAGTCGACACCGACGGAGATGATGTTGGTCGCCAGCGGCACGTCCAACGCCGACCCGGTTCGCAGGGATCGCCCCAGGGCGCCGAGCAGTGTGGGAAGGTCGCTGGAGGGAACGCGGCTGGTGATCTCGGTCGGCAGGACCTCCCGGGGCTCCACCCCGTCACGTGCGGCGAGCGTCCGCAGCCGTTCGTTGACGTCGGCGTTGACCTGCAGCTCGGCGGCGCCGAGCAGGCGCAGGCTGTTGAAGTACCCCACCAGCGTCCAGTAGGCGTCTCGTACCTCCTCGTCCGGGCACGGCAGGTGCCGGGCGTTGTGGAGCAGGGATGCGTAGGCGCGGATGAGGAGGGTCGCCTGGGAGAGCCCGGGCGCGAGAAGGCCGACGTAGAGGCGTGAGGGCCTGCTCGCCGCGGGTGCCTGGACGGCGAACCACGAATCGCGGGCGTCCAGGCCGGACGGCGGGAACTGCGCCACGCCTCTGCCGAAAAGGGCCTGTCCTTGTTCCTGGGCGCGGCGGATCGTCGCGGTGGAGGCGATGATCTTCGGTTGGGCGCACGCGATGTCCACGGCCGCCTCGTAGAGACCGGCAAGGGTTCCCAGCGGGCCGGAGATCAGGTGCAGTTCGTCCTGGATGACGAGCTCGGGCGGGGGAGTCTTCAGCCAGAGCCGGTCCTCGTCCCGGTTGAAGAGGGCCGCGACATCCTCGCGCCAGGCGATGCGGGCGAACTTGTCGGCAGTGGCGATCACGAGCGTGGGCCGCACCCGGTAGAGCTCCGTGTCCACGACGTGCACCGGCAGCCCGGCGGAGAAGTCGCATGCCCGATCGTCGCACTGGATGACCATGCGCTTTGCGGCCAGGTCGACCCTATGGTTGCGGACCAGCAAAGGAGTGCCGCACCAGGGGCAGTTCTTGAGCTGGACGGGGTTCTCCTCCTGGAGCTTCCCGCCTCCCGCCAGCTTCTTCAGCGCCTTGTCGGCGTTCTTGAGCCTGTTGGGCGTTGCGGCCTTGCCCACCCACATGCCGATGGAGATCTGCTCCTGCCCCAGCCGCTCGGGTTGCTGGGCCCGCACGCGCTCCATCGCGCAGATCAGCAGGGCCGCACGTTCGAACTGCTGCAGGGTCAGCAGACGCAGGGTGTAGCGCATGAGCACACTCACCCCTGCCCCGGCCGCGCCGTGGCGCAGACGGCGATGGAAGACCGTGAAGGCGATCAACCCGAGGTAGGCCTCCGTCTTGCCACCACCGGTGGGGAACCACAGCAGGTCGGCGACGTCCCGGTCGGGGTGGGCCGCGTCCACGGTGCCGTTCAGGCACAGCAGCACGAACCCGAGCTGGAACGGCCTCCACGCGCCTTCGGGCGAGGGCACACCGGCCCGCTCCCGTTTGATCCACTGGCCCCTGCCGCGCTGCACCGCCATGACACGGTTGGCCAGCCGAAACGCCTCCAACGCATCGGTATCGCGTTCCAGGAGGTCGACTCCCGCGCTCATGCGCCGCTGTGCGGTGCGGCAGTGCTCCAGCTGCTCCTCCGCAAGGCGCAGGTAGGCGGGATCGCCGTAGATCCCCTCGCGCAGAAGGTCCGCGTCCGCGCTCCGCTCCTCGATCCACTCCCCGTACAGGGCGACGAAGCTGCGAAGAGAACCGATCAACTCGTGCTTCGGTGCCTCGGCGAGGTGCTGCATCCCCAGCAGTTCCACGGGGACGGAGGAGTTCGAGTCGGACAGAAGGACCTCGCTCACGGGGACGTGCTCCGTCCACACGCAGGCCACTCCCGCGGGCGCGGTGTGCCGCTCGGGCCGATCGACCGGTGAGGGGGACCAGGACCAGTCCGCGGCACAGCCGTGACCGACGGCGAAGGTCGGTGCATGACGATGCAGGAGCAGCGAGAGCCGGCTCTCGTCGTCGAGATCGCGGACCGCGGGCCGCTCGACGAGAGCCGGGACCCCGTCCGGGACCGTGATCCGCAGCCCCACCTGGAAGAAGCACCAGGGGTCCTTGATCTCCTGCTGCTCCACGGTGTGGGTGTTCATCAAGGTGGCGGTCACGGAGATCGTGCCGTGGGGTCCGCGAGGGGGACGGACCCGCAGATGCAGGAACAGGCCCTTGGCGAGTTCCACAGCCTTGCCGGGCGGGTCCAAGACATCCACCGGCGTGACGGTGAGCTGCAGGGGACGGCGGCGCCAGCGCACGTCGGGCTGCCGGGTGCTGCGCTGTTCGGCTCGCTCGGGCACGGCCGGTTCGCCCGCGGCGTCCACCGGGTCGTACACGGCGGCGAACGCGTGCACCAGGACGTGAGGGCTGCGCGCGGGGTCGACGGCGAAGGTGAGACCGGTCGCCGAGGGGCGGGCGACCCTTGCGAGCACGATGCCCCCGTCGGGGGTCTCGTCCACCGTCACGGTGGAGTCGGCGTCGTCGAGGTCCTGCACCGCGGCGTCCGGATCCGGTTCGGGGTGCTCCTGCTGCGCCGGGTCCACGACACGGGGAAACAGAACCCCCGTGGAGTAGGTGGTGACGGGCCAGTCGTCGAGGATCTCGACGTCCTGTTGGTGCTCGCCGTGGGGGCCCAGCAGGTCCGACTTCAGTTGCTGGGTCAACTGACCACGCAGCCGGTAGTGCTGCGTGTGATCGTCCGTCATGCGTCGTCGTCCTTGCGGTCGTAGTGGAACCGGCCGATTCCCATCGGCCGCGGCGCGAGCCAGAGCCCGCAGGGGCCCAGACCGGCGCGGACGGCCGCCGCGTCCTCGCCGGCGACGGTCTCGACGAGGTCGATCCGCGTTCCGGTGATGCGGCCGGGCCAGGCCGTCGGCCGATGCGCGGGCCATTGCTGCATGAAGCGGTAGAGGTCGCGGCGAAAGGCTTCGGAGGCGACAGCGACGATCTGCTCGTCGTGCACAAGGGCGTAACCGGGCGCCGTTCGGTTCTCGTGGGCAGCGGGCACGTCGTCCAGCCGCGTCCAGACCACCTCGTCACCAGGAAGGACCTCGGCCGCCAGGTACTCCTGAATCCGCCGCGGGTCGCAGGCGAGCTGTTCGAGTCCTGCGGGATGGCCACGATGGACGTCCCCACCCAGCAACGAGAGCCCCAATCGCCGGCTCGGCTTGTAGCCGTAGCGTCCCCATCGCTGCGTGCCCTTGACCTTGCGTACCAGCCGGAAACCGCGACGACGGGCGAGGTGCTCCTCGGGCGGCTGCAGGCGATACAGCTCGTGGCGGGCACGGGTCATCGCGACGTAGAGGGCCCGGGCGGCGTCGCAGCGGTCGGCGTCCACCCGCTCGTGCTCGTCCTCCAACGGGCCCGGGTCGACGACGAGCACCCGATCGAACTCCAGCCCCTTGGCCCGATGGAACGTGGAGACGACCAGCCCGCCCTCGCGCGGTGCCACCAGGGCGTCCGGCAGATTCCCGCGGGCGACGGCTTCACGCAGCCGCCCCGGCTCCACGACCCGCCCGTTGCGGTCGCCCGCCGCCCGCAGGAGCAGCTGCCACGCGCTGCGGCCCTGGTCGGGATCGGGCGCGTGCGCCAGAGACTGCCACGCTTCGACGAACCGGTCCTGAGAGATCGAAACGGTATCGGGCAGGTGGGACACGACCTGGGCCACCCACCCGGGCACGGCATGATCCTCTGCACCTCTGCGGACACGGTGATCGATGCCCAGATCCGCCAACCATCGCGAGATCAGCAGCGCGTCGCCGTTGGTGGCGCACAGGACGCCGGTGCTGACCTCTGCCTCGCACAGCGAGGCGCGCAGGTAGGGAACCTGCAGGTCGCCGAAGTCCAGCCTCGAGGCCAACTCCGTGCGCAGCTGCTCGTGCACCGCGTCGGCCTGCGCACGCGTGGAGCAGGTACGCACCGCGGCCTCGTAGGGGCGGGCACAGGCGGCCTCGTCGGAAGCGGCTCGGAAATTCTCCTCGAGAGTGCATTCCACGAGTTCGCCCGCGAACCGCCCGCGCAGCCAGGAGAAGAACCTGCCCGTCTCGCCCGCCCGTTCCTCGGGATCCTTGACCTGGAATCCGTAGATGGCCTGGGCGGGGTCGCCGACCACGGTGAATCCGCACTCGTAGGCCTCCAGGAAGGCCTGCACGAGTCGTCGTCGATCACCGACCAGGTCCTGGACCTCGTCGACGACGACGTGCCGGACCGTGTCGAGCGACTGCGGTGCGCGGCTCTCGTCCTCGACGAGTTCGATGGCTGCATGGATGCGGTCGTCGAAGGAGCGGGCGTGCCAGTTCTCGTCGTGCGCGGCCTCACGCAGCAGACTCAGAGCCCAGGCGTCGAACGTCGACACGCGCACGTGCCGGGACCTGCCGCCCAACAGGTGCAGGCGATCGCGGACCTCGGCCGAGGCGGCGCGCGAGAAGGTCAGCACGAGGAGGTCCCCACCCGCGAGACCTTCCGAGACCAGGTGCTCGATCCGCCTGACCAGCGTGAAGGTCTTGCCGGTTCCGGCGCCCGCGGTGACCAGCGCCTTGCAGTGCGCAGGCTCCTGGACGACGTGACGCTGAGCGTCGGTGAGTTCCACCCTGTCGGTCATGGATCCGGTCACCGGTCCGCCCTACGCCACAGGTGCTCCATGCGGGTGTAGGCAAGTCCACGACCGAAGTTCTCGATGTTGTCGGCCACGTTGAGGATCCGGCAGGACTCCTTGCCCCCGTTGAGCTCGCCGCGCAGCCCCCGGCCGATCATCTGGATGTAGGTGTTGGGGCTGAACGTGGGGCGGGCGACCACGACGGCCCGCACGGCAGGGGCGTCGAACCCCTGCGTCAGCACCCGGTAGTTGGTCAGGACCCTGATCCTCTTGTCCTTGAACGCGGCGATGCGGCGCCGCCTGATGCTCGGCGGCGTCCCCCCGTCGATCGAGGCCGCCGTGATGCCGCGATCCTGCAGCAGTGCGGCAAGAACCTGGGCGTGCTCCACCGAGGTGGCGAAGACCAGGATCGGCCAGTCGGGGGGCAGTTCCCCGATCCTGTCGACGATGCGCCGGGTGCGTTCGACGTCCTGGGCGAGGCGGGTGACGACCTCGGCCGGCAGCGTCATCGCGTTCGTGCTGCGCGTCTCGGCCACCTGCTGGGCCGTCAGCGTGTAGGAGCCGCCGAGGAGTTCCTCGTGCTCGACCTTGGCCAGGACCTTCAAGGCTTGCAGGTGTCCGTAGGCGTCGTCGTTGTCGAACACCCCGTAGTCCAGGCGCTTGCGGCCGAAACGGGAGACCAGCGTCCGTGTCTCGTCGTCGTTGTCCCCGCGAAAGGCGGTGGCCGTCAGACCGATCAGGTGGCGCGAGGTCCGGTACTGGTCGATGCCCAGGGCGTCCAGGATCCGTGTGTAGGTCTTCGGCACGGCGAAGTGAGCCTCGTCGACGATGACGAGGGCGCACTCACGCAGCCAGGCGTAGTCCTCCTTGGGGAGCCGCTTGACGGCCGTGTCGTCGATGGCGACGACCACCTGCGGCCCGTCGACGACGGGAACGGCGTCCGGGATGCCGCCCCACAGACGGGTGATGCGCAGCGGCTGGTCCGTTCCCACGGTCTGCCAGACGTAGGCCCAGGTCTCGATGGCCTGCTCGGCCAGCTCCTGGCTCTGGGAGATCCACAGGATCGGGCCGTCGAGCAGGCCCTCGCGCAGCGCGCGGACACCGGCCTCGGCGGCGATCCGGGTCTTGCCCGACCCGGTGGGGATCTGCAGCATGGCCCGCTTCTCCTCGCCCTGGGCGAGGTGCTCGTACATGCGCTGCACGAGCGCTTCCTGGTACGGGTGCAGCTTCAGCGGCTTGCGCGGGCCCGGGACCGTCTCGTACGGCTCGGGGCTGCTGGGGGTCTGCGGGTCGCCGGCCCACGCCTGCGGGAAGCCGTAGGTGCGCACGAAACGTTGTGCCGCCGAACCGCTCCTCCAGATCCGCGGCACATCGAAGCCCACGTCGGCGAGCGCAGGTGCCAGGAAACGCAGGATGTCATCCCCGTGAGCGGCGATCAGCAGCTCGGCCGCTCGCAGACCGTCGACCGGAATCCCGCGCAGTTGCGCGTCCGCCGACGCCAGTCCTGGCGGCAGCTCGGCCGTCAGCCGGTCCTCGCCGATGGCCAGCAACAGCTTTCTGATCGGATCGGTCTCCTGGCGGACCATCACCAACTTCTTGTCGTCCCGGTCCCGCGCCTGCTGGCGCAGGAGATCCCGACACCCCTCGGCTCCCAACCGCAGTCCCAGGAGGCGATCGACGGCCCCCAGGGTCGACTCGTCGTCACGCTCGCCGCACAGCAGCACCGTGTATCCGTCGAGCGTCTCGGTCAGCGCGTGCTCCCGTCTGCCCTCGGGGCCACGGACGATCCTGACCAGCTCGGAGCAGTGCGCCAGTTTCCAGGCCGTTCCTCGAGGAAGCACCTGACGCAGCCGAGGAAAGGCGTCCGTCAGGGACACCGGTTCGGTGAGCGGCACCCAGTGGATCTCCTCCACCAGAAGATCGGACGGGTTGCGGAAACGGAACCGGTCGATGAGAAGTTGGGCGTCGGCCTCGCCGGGGACGAGGAGCGCCGGTACACGCTCACGCAGCAGCACCTCGAACTGGTCCTGCTCGAAGGTGACGGCGATGCTCTCGCGCGGCTTCGATGCCCAGTCCTCGCCCACCTTGCACCGGAACAGGCGTGTCTCGTCCCCGAGGTTGTCCAAGGGGCCCGAACCCGCGAGAAACGCGTAGGCGCTTCCGACGAATCCGATGTCGGTGCCCGCATCCGCGCGCAGAGCCAGTTCGCTCCACAAGGCGGCGGGCACGTTCTGGACCGTGGAGGGCAGCCGCAGCGCACGTGCGTGGGCGACGGCGACCTCGGCGACGGGCAGAAGCGTGGCGTCCACGTCCAGCTCGGGACTCACCGCGGCATTCGGCCGCCTCACGCCCAACGAGGTGGCCAGCATGCCCTGCTCGCGGAGCATCCAGATCAGAGGCGACTCGACGCGCAGTTCGCCGCCCTGACCGGTGGTTCGCGAGCATCGCCAATCGGGCACGAGCCCGGGGTCGGGCAGCTCGCGCACGAAGGCGGCCTTGCCTTCCGCGGACAGCTCCGTCAGGAGGTGCAGGGGACCGGCGGGGTCTTGACCCATCAGGCTCACGGAGGACGGCCGAGGACGGGAACCGTGGGGCGGAAGAGCAGCGCAGAACTGGTTGTACATGACCGCGCTGTAGTCGTCGAACCAGGAATCCGAGCGAGGGTTCATCCGGGGTACCGGACGATCCACCGCGCCGAGCGCCTCGAGCACGTCCGTGTCGGGCGCGTGGAAGGCCGGGTCGATCAGAACCGCGGCATCGCGCATTCCGTCCTCGGGCACGACGGGTCCCGGCAGGATGCAGTCGCGCACGAAGCGGAACTGGCCGGCGGCGGTGCGCACCTTGAGCACCCCCTGCGGTGCCGGGTGGCGCTTCTTGACGACCTCGACCACCTCGTCGCGCTCGACGGCGCGTGTCAGCGTCCAGAAGTCCTCCCAGTCGTTGTTCCGGTACCGGTCGAAGCCCGCTGTGACGGCAGCCCGCAGACGTCCGGCCGCGTTGGCCTCCTCCACCCCCAGGATCCGCAACGCGTTGACCGTCTCGGGGTCCTGCCCGACGGCGTCGTGCAGGTACTGCGTCGTCTCGTGGGCGAGCCGCACGTCGTCGTGCCGACGAAACACCGTGCCCTCGGACGGGGAACGAAAGACGCCGCCCTCGGTGAGCAGGATCTTCGCGCTTCGCGCCTCGGTCGCCTGAGCCGCATTGCCGGTCTTGACGATGGAGGCCGCCAGCGTCAGCGCGCACCTGACGCCTTCCACACTGCGATCCGAGACCAGTGCCTCCAGCCAGTTGCGCAGCGGGGACGCGACGACGCCGCCCTGGTCGAGGATGTCCCTGGCCCTCGATCGTCGGTCGCGCCCCTCCACACTGTGATGGCACCAGTTCTTGGGACGCCCCGGGTGGGATGCCCATCGTTCGAGCCATGCCGGCGCGAGATTCTCCGGATGCAGCCGCAGCTTTTCCGGGAGCCGCAGAATCCCGTCCTGGTCCGGCAGGGAGGGGCGACGGGCGGCCGCCCGCAGCACCTTTTGGCTGAGCATCTCGTCGCCCCACTGGGAGGCTTCACGACCACGCGCCGTGAGCAGGGTCAAGAAGGCCCCCGGGTCCTTCTCCTCGTACAGATCGGGGATCGAGTCGACCACGAGCTGCGCGGCCCTGGTCACCAACTCCTCGTTGAAATCGCTCTTGGTCAGATTCTGGCGATCCTCGGGGGTCTTCCACGGCGCGTTGAGAAGGCCGGTCAAAGTCGTGTCGTAGTTGGTCGGGAAGTAGGCCCAGAACGTCCCGCGCTTCGCGCGCTGCGGGACACCCTTGTCGGGGACCGCCCACGAGATGGTGACGACAGGCCGATCGTGCAGCTCTCCCGCCGTCCGTGCGGCGCTCGCACTGGGTTCGTGGTCGATGCTGAAGACGAACCAGCGCTCGTTGCTGCGTGGAGCACCGTCGCGCTGCTCCACGACACGGTGCTCCACCCCCTGCGTCTCCTGTGTGATCTCCCGGCACACCTCGTGGCCGCCGCGAGCGTCCTCCAGGACCAGGCGGTCCACGTGGGGCGAGAAAAGCATGAAATGCGCGGGGAAGTTGACGATGTCCCGCCCCAACCGGTCCGCGGCCCCCTCGTGCAGCGGAAGCACCACCGTCGTCGACGCCCACGTCATCAGCTCGTCGAGCCGCTCGTCACGCCGACGCTCCGCATCCAGGTCCAGCGGCTGCGCCATTCGCAGCACCGGGGTGGGATCCAGCCCGGAGAGGTCGGGGACCGTCTCCCGGATGACACGGGCCGACCAGTCCTTGTCGAAGCCGAACGAGCCGGACGCACTGTAGAAGCGAGGGGTGTCCGACACGCTCAGCACCGACTTGACGCCGACCCCGAAGCGTCCGATCTTCCCGGTCCGCTTCCGCGACACGGCCATGCGCAGGATCGTGTCGGCGCCGCCCGGGGTCATCGGTGTGCCGGTGTTGGCGCAGTACAGGTGTGTGGCGGTGAGAAGGACATGGATCGTGCCCACGACGCCGGGCTGGCGCTCCATGTTCTCGTCCGCGCCGTTCTGGACGAGCTCGTAGATCTGGCGTTCGCCGTAGCCGCCCTGGGTGATGCGCCGCTCGTTGTTCGCGTGCTCCAGGACGTGGCCGGGATCGGCCCGGTAGACGTTGAGAACCCGTTGCGACAGTTCCTCGACGACCTTGACGACGCCGTCCGCCTCGGGCTCGAAATCAGACATGAAAGAAAATACCCCGATCGCATGGGAAAGACAGCCTTCGATGCCGGACGTGATAACCCGTCGGAAGGCTCGACTCGAAAGGCGTTCCCTATCGCTGACACGGCGACAGAAAAGCGCAGCGCGGCTCTATGTGTGCGACGGCCCCCCCGGGCTTACGGAACCGGCCGTGAAGTGGCTGGTTTCCCATCGGAGCACACCCTAACCATGCGATTCGATCCGAGCAAGGACCCTTGACAACGGTCATCGACGTCAGACGGGACCTTTGGAAGGGGTTCAATCGACCCTGATGGGCGGCCTTGTGACGGACAGTCAGTATTGGCCCGCAGTTGAGTACTATTTCCCGTTGATGGAGAACTCGGGCGATGTGCGGATATCGCGAAGTTCGTACACTTTTGCCTTCACCGGGATGCACTCGCTCACGTCGACGCGGACCTCTCCGACCGGTCGCAAATTTGCATATCGAGACGGACTTCGTAACCGCGATCACAAAATTCGAAGTTCACCGAGCATTCTTGGAATCCCTTGAACTGCGGTGCCAGGAAGGTGGATTGACGGGATCCGGAAGAAGCCGACCGAAGAGTTCTCCGATCGCCGACAGATCCGACCGGGCATGCTGCAATTCATCCGGGGTCGGCGCCGAATGTGTTCGAGCGGGTCGGACGGAGCCCGCGACGTGAGCGGCTGCGCACCTGCCGAACTGCGGGCGACCGCTCCCCGGTGCCTGGCGCTGCACCCGCAGGCACCGCGAGATCCGGAGGCCGACACCCTCACGCGCTCCCCGACCGGACGACGAATCGGGCCAGGAGGCCCGGACCGAGTCGCGATTCGGTGTCCCCGACGGCGCCGTCGGCAACACCCACACGCCAAATACCCCCATCCGGGAACCATCGGCCGGGGACAGGTGTCGGCAAGACCCGACGACCACGCGGGCGCCTCTCGACGCCGGATGACATCCTTGATCGGATACGCCGTCATGTACCGGAGGTTCGCGTGCCGCTCGTTGTCATCCAGCCGTCCTACGGCAACCCTGCAGCCCGCCGGCACTGGCGCGACACGCTCGACCACGTCGTCGACTTCACCCACACCGTGCGCGCACCTCTTCTGACCCCCTCGCAGCGCGAGCAACTGCAGGGGTTCCACCCCGGTGGATCCGCCCGGTTCTGGGGGGCGACGGGCCGTCAGGACCGGAAGATGGAGCGCCTGAGCCCGGGAGACGTCGTCCTGTTCACCGGCCTGAACCATGTGCGCGGCATCGGCGAGATCGGCGCGCTCTTTCGCAACGCGGCCTTCGCGGACAGCATGTGGGGCGCCGACGAGGACAACGGCAGCTGGCACAACGTCTACAGCCTTCTGTCGTTCACCCCTGTCGAGATCCCCTACACCGAGATCTGGGCACTCCCCGGATTCAACGCCGGCGACAACTTCATGGGCCTTCGCATCCTGGACCCCGAGAAGGCCGCCACCGTCCTGGACGGCCTGGGCATCGAGACACAGACCGAGGCCCGCGACGACGACAGCCGTCAAGAACCCGTCGCCCGCGCCCTGCGCACCCACACCGACATCGTCGACGGCGAGGTCCTGCGCACCCCGAGCACCCGCTACCGCCTCGAGGAGCGCGAGCTGATCGTCCACCGCACGGAGGCGTTCCTGGTACAGGAGTACGTCGGCTTTCTGGGCGTCGACCGGCCGCAGCGACTGCGCACCCCCGCCGGGATCACCGACCTGCATCTGGCCCTGCCGGACGGCAGCGAGGTCGTGGAGGCCAAACGCGCCAGCAGCCGCCGGTTCGTCCGGGAAGCCCTGGCACAGCTGTTGGACTACGCCCCCCACACCCCCCAACCGGCGATACGGCTGTCGGCGCTCTTCCCGGAGCGCCCCGCCGACCGTGATCTGGAACTGCTGCACCGCTACGGCGTCGACTGCGTCCACCGCACGGACCCGATGACCTTCGAACGCATGCCGGCACCGCAGGAGACGCGGGCGAGCATGATGCCGCTGTGGCAGCAACGCCAGCACGACTGATGTCCGCCCCAAGTGCGGGGCGGACATCAGGTTTCGCCCCGCCCCGCACGACCAGGCGCGAGTCAAGGAACGGCACGCGGAGACCAGGTGGGACGCCTGCCGTCCATCGGTGAGGAGCCGAGCAGGGGCATCATCCGATGGACCGGACAGCGACGCCGGATGGCCGAAAGCCCGGCGACTCTGATCCCTTTCAGTCCCTGGAAGGCGGGGACGGTGGGGCGCGCAGGCCTGAGGGGGCTCGATCTGAACGCTCCTGTGCCGATGGGGTGAGGCGTCGAACGCCTCCCTCAGCGGGACGAAGCCTCGTGCGTTGCGGCCCTCGCCTCATCACACCGGCGTCACCCGATCGGTGCCGACGTGGAAGCGCTCAGTGACGGGCCGTTGTACCTCTGCGGGTCAGCCGGTGCGATGGCGCCTGCGGGTGCTGTTCTGGTGCATGCCGGGCTCGTATTTCTCGTCATGCTCTCGCTTGTCCTCGAGCGGCAGCCACTCGGGCCGGAAGTCGGGGTGGTCGGCGTATGCCGCAACGAGTTTGTAGATCACCGGCCTGCGGAGATACAGCGGGATGCTGGCGACCAAGTCCGCAGCCACGCTCTGCCAGATGGTGAGGTTTCCGCCCTCTTCTTTCCAAGCCTTCCAGTCATGCCCCTCAACCCAGTGCATGATCTGGCGTTTCGTGGCAACGTCGGCGAGGACCCGGGCCTGCAACCGTGCCGTGCCCTCGTCCTTGCCGGGCTTCACTGCGTGAGCAGTATTTTCATCGTCGCGAAGACGGGCCCGGAAGAACTCCATCATGACCGCGAAGTCGTCTGGTCTCATCGCCTTTCCCCCTTGTCGGCAACCGCTTTGGGGCCATCATTCACCACGGATGGAAGGAGTCCGCCCTCCTGCGTGGCGGTGACGGGATCTCTGTGGAATCTCGGGATCAGCCGGTCACGGATGTGCCAAGATGCCCCTCCATCGCGCGAATGCCTCGGGCTGGGACTGTCCTGTCCGCGAGCAGTCCACGTCCGCGATCTCCGAGCGGGTGGAGGGGCGGCCAGTTGGGTCACCGTGGGCTCCTGGCGCGGTGACGGGCGGAGACGCCGAGCGGCTCAGTGGACTGCCCTGCGTTACGACGTCCGCCCGGCGCCCTGCGGGCAGGCTTCCTACCGGACAGGCCCGGCACGGCCGACGCTCTGCTCGATCTCCTTCGTCTTCGTGCGCGGTCGAGGCGCATCGAAGAATTAGAACTGAAGTTCCCATTCTCGTGGATGCTGAAATTAATGGCTTGTTCAGAAGCCCTTCATGGGTTCTGAACCCGCGTCCGAGGGACCTGTTCCTTCCTGGGTCGGAGACCTCACTAGGGGTGCCGGATCTGCCGATCCGTGAAAATTCCCAGGTCATCACATTGAAGCTGCGGTCGTGTTGAAGCGTCAACGCATCCTGTGGGTCTCTGGGGGCTCCCACCGGTCGTGACGGGAAGAACGCATTGCATTCAGACAGGCGACGGGTCTTCAAGAGGCTCTGCGTGCGTCAGGTTCCGGTGCCGTTGTCAGTGGCAGTGGATAACTTCAAATGCATTGTTGTCCGAGCTCCAGTCGACGAAATGAGCGCCGGAGTTCGCACTTGGGGGAGACCCCGCCCGCGGGCGGGTGTCGGCGTGAGGGGGTAGGCGTGTCGAGGCCGCGGATGTGGTGGCAGGAGGTCGTACCGGGGGACTGGTACGTGTTCGGGATGCCCGATGACCTGGTGCGCGAGCGCTATCTCGCGCTGCTGGCCGCTTTGGAGGAGTTGTCCACCCGTGGGCCGATGTCGACGCTGTCCGACATCGCCGCGCAGGTCAAGACCGTCGGCTACCACGACCCGCTGCCCGAGCCCGAGTTGCGCAACTCGCTGGACCAACTGGCCAAGTGGGGTTTTGCCGAGCCGTTTCGTGACTACGCGGCTCCGGTGCGCAGCTTCCAGGGACTGGTCGTGCGGCAGGAGGCGTGGGCGCTGACGCGCCGGGGGCGGGGGGTCGTTGCTGCGGTGCGTGCAGCGGTGGTCGATGTGGTGCGCGCACTTCAGCTGCCCAGCCGTCTGCTCGACGGGGTGGGGCGCACGCTGCGCGACATCCTCGAGCACCTGGACGGTGATCACGGTCTGCTGCCCGGTGATCTCGAGGACGTCCGCACCCGCATCGACGAACTGCAGCGGGTCACCGCCGACTTCTACGCGGCGCTGGCGAGGATGGTGCAGTCCGACGTCACCGACAACGAGGTGTTCGGCGAGAACCGGGACCGGGTCGTCGAGGCGCTGCGCCAGTTTCCCCGCGAATACGGTCGGGGCCTGCCGCGGGTGGAGACTGCACTGGCCGAGCTGCGTGAGGCCGGCTTCTCCCGTGCGGTGGAGGCGGCGTCCGAGCACGCCGGGCTGGTGGATGCCGCCGATCAGCAGCACTGGATCGACGAGCGGGTCCGCCGGCTGGCCGACCTGGAGGCCTGGTTCAAGGCGGACGGCACCGTGCACCGGCTGATCAGCTCGGCCAGCGGCGCGGTCCACACACTGCTGGTCGCCATCGACCGCCGCTACATGGCCCGCCGGCGCGGCAGCGACCTGGGAGTCGATTTCCGGGCGCTGGCCTACAGCCTGCACCGCCAGCCGGACGACACGGCCGCGCGCCGGGTGTACGCGGCGGCGTTCGGGGACTGGCCTGCCTGGCACGCCGTCATCCGCGCGGGTGAGGAGGACGTCGCTCACGGCACGGCGGCCCGGGCGGGCACCAGCCGCCATCACGTCGAGGTGACTTTGCGCGAACACGAACGGCACGGACCTTCCACGGGCCGACCCCGCAAGGTGCCCGACACCACCGTCAGTCGGGCCGCCGCCCAGGCCGAGGCACAATCCGCCGCAAGGCGCCGCCGTCATCTGACCGGGCTGCTGGCCACCGACGGCGAGGTCGATCTCGGACACTTCGCCGCTCTGCCCTCGGATGCGGCCGTCGTCCTGCTCAATGCCGTCGAGGTCGCGCTGAGCCAGTACGACCCCAAGGCCGGCTGCGGGCGGGCCGAGGTCGACGACGCAGGCCTGCAGGTGACCGTGCGGCCCGGGCGGCCGCAGACCACCGTCACGGTCGCTCTCGCCGAAGGCCGGCTGTCCGGACCCGACCTGAGGATCTCCGTCACCCCGCTGGGCCAGAGCACCGCCGTGCACACCGTGCCCGCGGCCCGGACCGCGCAGACCTGGAGCGTGGCATGAACGAGGCGCTTCTGCTCCCGGCCGACCTGCGCGAGAGCGCCCGCCGGCTCATCGCGACCGGGCGTCTGAGGGAGGAGAGCGATCCCGAGGAATACCGGGCGGCGCTCAAGGGCCACCAGGCACTGGCGGAGTTCTTCCGCACCGAACTGAACTGGGTCCTGGAGGTCCACGAGGTTGCAGGTCTTGTCCGACTCCACAAGCGCCGCAGCGACGTTCCCGCCGACCGCGGCCCGCTGCTGTCCCGCGAGCGGCGTCCGCTGGCCTCCGCCACCGTGATGATCCTGGTCTGTCTGGCGTGCGAGCAGCTGTGGCGTCGCCCGCGCATGAGCCTGCGCGAACTCCTGCAAGCCATCGCCCAGGTCTGCGCCACCGAGGCCTTGCAGGGGCGGCTGCCCCGTTTTCCCGTCGTGGCCTCGCAGGAGGTGAGCAAGAAGGAG
This sequence comes from Streptomyces sp. NBC_00386, assembly GCF_036063235.1. Classification (NCBI taxonomy): domain Bacteria; kingdom Bacillati; phylum Actinomycetota; class Actinomycetes; order Kitasatosporales; family Streptomycetaceae; genus Streptomyces; species Streptomyces sp. NBC_00386. The sequence continues at coordinate 88,804 of NZ_CP107950.1, read as the reverse complement.
GCCCGCGAGCACCGGCAGAGCCTGGCCGATGCCCTCAAACTCCTCGTCGCCGAAGGCACCGTCAGCGTCGACGCCGATCTGGACCGCGCCCTGGCAGACGACGACGGCGACCTCGTCGTCACCGCCTCCCGCGACCGCCTCGCCGCCAAGTTCTCCTCCCTGTCACCCACCCTGCTGGAACTGAACGACCTGCCGCCCCAACAGCACGCCGCAGCGCTGTCCGCCGAATCCCTCATGGACCACACCCTCGAAGGAACGGACGCACCACCCACGCTGGAACAGCGGCGCCTGAAGGTCATCCGCCGGCTGGTCGACGACCCGGCCACCGACCCGCTCGACGACCACACCGACACCACCACCTACCTGCACACCCTGACCGGACGCGAACGCGCCCTCAACGTCAGTGCCGCCCTGGGCCTTGCCACCACCGTGCGCCGCGACTGGTGGCAGACCACCGATCCCACCGGCCAGGCCAGCGGCATCGACTTCCCCAACGGCCGCCGCATGGAACGCCAGGCAGCTCTGGCCCTGCTGGCCACCCTCCCCGACCGCGACGATCCCACCGCTGCACTGACGCTCACCGAAGTCACCGATCTGTTCACCCGTGTGCGCGACAACCAGCCCCGCTGGGCCGCCTCCTACGACCGCATGCCCGCACTGGCCCGCGCCGCGGCCGCCGAACTGGTCGGCGTCGCCCTGCTCATCCCCGACCCCGAGATCCCCGACCGGTGGCAACCCACCCCCGGCGTGCACCTGTGGCGCGTCCGCGTCCACCAGAGCCTCCCGGCCGCGATCCGTCCCCACGCATCGCCCGCCACCCCTCCGCGGTTCGAGCAACAGCTCCTGGCCGAACCCGCAGCAGAGGCAGACCGTGCGCCCGCCGACCGGCAAGGAGACGAAGGATGAGCATCACGGAACATCCCGCCCGGCACCTGGGCCCGGCCGCCGCCAGCGAACTGGCACTGGGCCTGCCCGGAGCGGACGACCGCTGGCAGCCCACCCGCGCCGGCATCGTCAACTCATGGGCCTGGGCCGACGAGCAACTCTGGTTCTCCGACGGCTGGCTCGCCCTGGTCGGCCCCAACGGATCCGGAAAGTCCCTCACCGCCTCCATGCTGGTCACTGTCCTGCTGGACGCCGACACCTCCCAGACCGCCCTGTCGGTGTCCGGGAAGGCCGCAGGAACCCTCACCAGCCGACACACCGACTGGAACGACCGGGAAGACCGCACCGGCATCTGGTGGCTCGAGTACGGGCTGCGCGACGCAGCCGCCGGACACACCCAGTTCCTGACCACCGGACTGTGGCTGAGGGCCACCGGAGGGCACCTGCACCGGGCGTTCTTCATCGCACCCGGACGGGTGGGAAGCGAACTCACCCTGGAAAGGGACCGCGAACCCGTACGCCTGGAAGCTCTTGCCGGGCAGCTGGCCGACTGCCACGGCGAGCTGTTCGCCGACTCCAGGGCCCTGCGCGGCCTGCCCACCCGGCTCACCCTCCAGGACGAGCGCTCCTACCGACAGGCCATCCGCACCCGCCTGTTCACCCCGCTCAACGAGGTCCAGTTCGAAGCACTGCTCGCCGTCCTGCGCAGCCTGCGCAGTCTGCGCACCGCCGAAGCCATTTCCCCCACCCGCATGCGCCAGGTCCTCACCGACGCCCTGCCCGCTCTCGACACCGAGAACCTCACCCTGATCGCCGAGGCGATGGAGCGAATCGCCGAACTCGAGAGCAAACTGCAGCGCACCCGCCAGGAAGCCAAACTCCTGGAGGACACCGACCGCAACTACCACCGCTACCTGCGCACCGTCGCCCAGGTCGAGGCCGCCGCCCTGACCGCAGCCAACACCGACTTCGACAACCAGGCCCGCCGCACCAAGAAGGCCACCGACGACCTCGAGGCCGCCGAGAAGACCTATGGGGACGCCGAACGACAGCAGGCGCAGACCCGGACCGAGATCTCCGAGCTCAAAGGCCGCCTGGACGGGGACGAGCTGCTGCTGCGCGACCATGCCGGTGCTGAATTGCCCCACAAGGAGGAACGCGCCCGCGACCTTGCGACCGTGGCCGCGGCCGCCACCGACCGGGCCGAGACGGCCGACGCCGACGCCGACGAAGCCCTCCAGAAGGCCGACCACAGCTCCGACGCCGCCCGGGCCGCGCAGCAGCACCTCACAGGGCTCGCAAGCGACCTGCGCGCCGGCGTCACCGACCTGGGAGCCGAAGCCGCCTTCGAGCACCTCCTCGCCGCCTCCGCAGTCCTGACCGCGGCCCGCTCCGGCGCCGAGACGGCCCTGGACACCCAGCGGCTGTGCAGCCATCCCCTGTCCTGGACGGACGACCGCATCCGCCAGATCCAGTCCGTCGACCGCGCCCTGGTCAAGCACCAGCACACGCAGAGCGCGGAGAGCGATGCGGCAGCCGAGCGGCGCAGTGCGCAGGACCAGGAAGACATCCGTCGTGAAGCGGCGCGCGGGGCGAGCGCCCGCCGGCGCCAGACCGAGGAAGACCTGGCCGCTCGCCTCGAGGCCTGGCAGCAGGACGCGCCCCAGATCGGCCCCGTGGCGGCCGATCTGATCACCCTCGGCGAAGACGCGACGGACCGTATGGACACCGGCAGGCTCACCGACTGGCTGGCCTGCGCAGCTGCCGCAACCCGGTCCCGGATCGACCTGGCCGGGCATCAGCTGACCGCGGCCACCGACGCCGCTCTGGCCCGGTCCGAGGCCCGTCGGGCCGAAGAGGCCCACGCGGATCACACCGCCGCACAGCACGCCACGGCCGAGGCCGCCGACGCGCACGAAACCGCTCAGCAGCGGGCGGACGACGAGAGCGCAGCAGACGAACGCCGGCGCGCGGACGCCCACCACGCTCACCAACAGACCCAAAACGATGCCCGGGCCGAGCTCGATGCGCTCGACCGTGCCCGAAACGACGCCGAATCCGCAGCTGCCCGAGAGGCGGCCGACTGGGTCGGTGAGATCCACTCCTGGCGCAGCCGACTGACGCACCTGGCCGCCACCGACATTCCCCTGCCCGCCTCGTCGACGCCGGCCGCGCAGCTCGAAACCCTGCAGCCCGCCGACCTCGAACTCACCGCTGCCCGCGCGCACACCCGGGCCACCGTGCGTCTGCAACGCCGGGCGGATGCCGCCGGCCGACAGGTGGAGGCCGCGACCGAGCAGGTCGCCGCCGTCGAGAGCGACCTGGAACAAAGCCGTCAGGCCGCACCGACGCCTCCGGCACCCGCCTGGCGCACGCGCAGCCCCCAGGACGGCGTCCCCCTGTGGGCCCTGGTCGACTTCATCCCCGGCCTGCCCACCCGTGAAGCGGACCGTCTCGAGGGTGCCCTTCTCGTGGCCGGTCTCCTCGACGCTCTGGTCACCTCCGACGGACGCCTCGTCGGTGGAGACCTCACCTTCACCGCCGCCGCGCCTGCGCCGGGGCGCACGCTGGCCGATCTGCTGGTCGTCGAAACAGATCCCGCCCTCGACGCCGACCGGGTCCGCGACGTCCTCGCCGCCATCGCCATAGACACCCCGGGCCGCGACCTGGCCGCGGGACAGCTGGCCCACGGGGTCCTCACCGCCGGCGCCCCCGACGGCTACCAGGCGGCCTTCATCGGCCGCACCACCCGGGAACGGGTCCGCCGACAACAAGTGGCTCGCCTCGAACAAGACCTGGCAGCAGCACTCGACCTCCAGAGCGACGCACAGGACGAACTGACCCGTCGCCGCCAGGACATCGCCGACGCGGACGTCGAGCGCGACAGCTTCCCGCCCGCCACCCGACTCCTCGACGCCCGCGCCGACCTCGCCCGCCGGCGACGGGCCGCCGACGACGCCGAGCGCCGCACCGCACAACTCCTGGCCGACGCCCGCCTCACCCTTCACCGCACCCTGGCCGTCCTGGACACTGCAGCGGCCGAACGCACCACGCGTGTGGCGGTCGCCGCACGCGAACACCAGCACGCCCAGGAGACCGAGAACCAGGCCGCCACCGCAGCCAAGGACGCACAGGATCTCGCCACGCGACAGACCGCCACCGCCCGACACAGCGAACAGATACGAGCGCAGGCCGCCGCCGCCCAAAAAGAGGCCGACGCCGAACAAGCAGACTTCCCCCACCAGACAATTCACACGGTCAACACTGCCCAGCACGACGAGGACGGTGCCGAAGGGGAACTGACCCAGGCCCGCTCGGACGCCCTCAAAGCCACCCATCGCCACCAGGAAGCCGGCAAAGCCGTCAGCGACGCACTGCGCGCGCTCAACCGGGCAGCAACCCTGCCCGATGGCAGCCTTCTGCCCACCGAGCCGCAACGCCTGCAGACGCACCAGGCGGCCGTCAACCAGCTGACCGGGCACATCCAGGCATGGGACCACGCGGCGGGCCGTGTCACCGACCTCTTCACACGGGCCGACACCGACAGGCAACAGGCCCACACCCTCCACCAACGTCGCACCCTGGCCCGACAAGAGGCCGACAAAGCATTGCAGTCCGCGCGCGAGGAAGCCGCCTCCGTCGCCGAGATGCGCACCCTGTACGGAGCCGAGTACCAAGAACTCCGCGCACACCGGGACACCACCGCCCAGGCACTCCAGGAGGCCGAAGCACACGCCGAGGTCCTGCACAACCGACAGCAGACCGCCGGCCAAGCAGCCAGCGCCGCCCGCGCCACCCTGGAAGCCATCACCCCGCTGCGCCAGGACGCCGAGAACACACGCGATGCCCACCTGCGCAGGCTCGGCCGACTGGTCGACGAACACCTGGCCACCGTGCCCGACGACGTGCCCACCGACCCCGCCGGCCGCCCCGCCCATCTCACCGCCGGACTCACCTGGGCCAGGCGCCTGCTCGCCGACGCCGCCGGCGGCCCCGACCGCCTCGCCGCCCTGACCCGACTGCGCGACCGCCACCTCACCGCACTGGAAACCAGCGCCCGCACCGCCAGCACCGCCCTGGCCCGCTTCGACCGGCAGGTCACCCTCGTCAGCATCGAAGACACCGCTTGGCGGCGCGCAGTCGTCGCCGACCCCGCCGCCGTACGAGGCGAAGACGTCCACACCACCGTCCACGCCCTCAACGCCACCGCCGCCCAGCTCGAGGACGACCTGCGCGCCGACGTCAAACAGACCCTCAAAACAAGCCTGTTCACCCGCCTGCAGCGCGACATCCAACTACGTCGGGAAGCAGCCTGGGACCTCGTCGCCAAGATCCGCACCACCCTCGACGACGTCCGCACCGGCGTCGCCGACGTCGGAGTCCAGGTCCAATGGGGCGTCCGCGACGACCCCGACGCCCAGCGCATGGTGCATCTCATCGAACAGCCGCCCTCCGACGACACCTTCGAGCAGATGTATGACGTGCTGCGCCAACGCATGAACGAAAAGGCCGGCGAACCGTGGCCCGACCGCGTCGCCCACACCTTCGACTACCGCGCCTGGCACACCTGGAAGATCTCCGTCACCCACGCCTCCTTCGAAGCCGCAGGCAAAGAGAAATTCCGCGAAGTCACCGCCCGCTCCAACCCGCTGGAAGCCCTCTCCACCGGCGAACGACGCCTGGCCACCATGCTCCCGCTGCTCGCCGCCGCCTGGTCGATGTACTCGGCCGACCACTACCGAGGCCCCCGCCTGCTGTCCATCGACGAGATCGACGCAGCCTTCGACGACCCCAACCTCCGCCAGATCCTCGCCCTGCTGCGCTCCTGGAACTTCGACGTCCTGGCCACCGCACCCTTCATGACCCCCCTGATCAAGAAGGAGACCCGGCGCGCCATGATCCACCAGGTCGTCACCACCGGACGCCACCGCGTCACCGTGCCCTGGCTCTGGCAGGGCCACGGCGAACCCCAGCCCCTCAGCCTCGACCTGACCACCACCCAGCCCCAGGACACACCCTGATGGCCGATCTGGACGTCATCGCCACCGACCCCGACCTCGCCCCGCTGTGGCAGGCCGTCCACGACCGCCTCAGCACCGGCAAGACCCCGTCCGACATCGCCACCATCACCGTGCCCGCCCTCTCCCCGAGCGCAGTGGCCGCCCTACGATCCTGGCTCGACACCCCTGCCCAGCGCCGCCGCGGCCGCACCTCGGTCCCGCACACCCCCCACGGCCACAAGGTGCCGCTACACCCCCTCCTTACCGCCCTCCACCTGACGGCGGAACAACTACAACCCCTCGTCGAACGCGCCATCGGCCGCAAGGTCGTCAACCGCAAGAACGACCGGCTCGAATCCGCCCTGCTGCGCCAGGAACTTTGGGACCACGCCGCAACCCGACTTCCGCACCTGCCCCTGCTGCTGGCCCGCCTCAAGGCCACCGGAATCGAGAACGACGCCGCCCCACAGATACGCCGACTCGTCGACGCCCTGTACGCCCTGACCCGCGAACTGCCCCACCAACGCCCCCGCACCCTGGCCAAACTCGCCCACGACCACGCAGGCGACCCGCACTACTTCGACCTCGCCACCTTGCCAGGACAACGCTTGGTCTCCGCAGTGGCCGAACTCGCCGGACGACCCGAACCCACCCGCCCCGACCACATCCGCGCCCTGCTCGCCGAATCCGGCATCATCGCCGACCGACTCTCCGCCACCGTCCTGCTCCACCAGGTCCGCCCCACCGGCGACGGCCCCATCGACCGGCGCCTTCGCGAAGCGACCGCCCCCGTGGCCCTGACCCTCCTCGACCTCACCCTCTCGCCACCGAGCCTGGCACCCACACCCCTCACGGTGGTGGAAAACCCCTCGATCCTGGAAGAAGCCCTCGCCCGCGCCAGCACCCTGCCCCTGGCCTGCACCAGCGGCCAGTTACGCGCCGTCGACCACGCCCTCCTCCAACTCGCCGTGGACCAAGGGGTCCCCCTGCGCTACGCAGGCGACCTCGACACCGCAGGCCTCCAGATCGCCGCCACAGTGCACCAGCTCTACGGCGCCGAACTCGTGGCCATGGACGCCACCATCGTCCACACGACGCGAAGCACACCCTCAGCCGTCCCCATCGGCGCACTTCCACCTGCCCACAGCAGCACAGAGCTGGGCCAAGCCCTGCAAGCAGATGGCCGCATCGTCTACCAGGAACACGACGCAGTCCTCGACCGCCTCCTCGCCACGCAGGACGCGAGCGTCACGACCTCGAAGGCACATGCTCCGGCGCACGACGCAGACCGTTGATCGAGGGCGAGGAGCACACCACACCTCGCGCCAGCGGATCGAACTCCCCGCGAAAGGAACCAGGATTGACCCTCATCTACGGGGCACCCGAACGCCCCGACGCGACCGTGCGCCTGACCACCGACGGCCCCAGCGAACAAGCCGTCACAGTGGACCTGACCCCTCTTCCCGACGCCGTCCGCAAAATCGTCGTCGCCGCCGCCATCGACGGACCCGCGACGTTCGCCCACGCCGGGGCCATCGAGATCACCGTCGCCCGAGGAACCGGCACCCGAGCCGTGGCCCAGGCCACCCTGGACGCCGCGACCACCGAACGAACGCTGCTGCTCGCCGAGATCTACCGGCGTGGCCCGGGATGGCGCGTCCGCGCGGTCGGCCAGGGATACGACCACCAACTGGCCGCCTTGGCCCGCGGCTTCGGCGTCGACATCGTCGACTGACCCTCCCACCCACCCTCCGCCGAACAGAGCCCTGCACGACATCGGGCCCACCGTGCCGAGATCCCGCGGGACAACCGGGCCTCGGCATCGATCCCCGCCACGCCCTGCTCACTACTCGCGAGCATTCAGCGCGTCCGCCCTTCCCGACACACCGACCGCGCCGCGGTCCGCGGCGCCCTCGACACGGTTGCGGCCCTCGCCCTTCCACTGCGCCGCCGCGACCGGGCGGCGCCCGCGACTTGCCCCTGCCCCTGCGTTCGCCGGAGGCACGAACCGGGAGAAGCCCCGGGCCTATCGGCTGCCCGGCGGCTTCGGCCAGGGTGCTCTCGTGACAGCCGCGTCCAGGAGGTCACCCAGGCGCAGCCAGGCACCGGGTCCGGAGTTGGTCGCCGGGCAGGTCGCGAACCGGTTCCACGCATCCTGGTCGGTACCCAGGGCCTCGCGTACCGCGGCGACCACCGACGGATGCGCGCTCCCGTAGCGATCCCCCCGGGCGCGCAGCGCCGACCAGGCCGGCAGAGCGCGTACGAGGGCCTGCTGGGTTTCCGTCCTGGCCAGGACCAGGCGGGTCCAGGCTTCGCGCCATGTCGGTGCGCCGCCGAGGTTCTGGCGCAGGCTCTCGGTGAGAGGGAGCAGCACGGTGTCCGGACATGCGTGACGTCGCAGCACCTTCTCGAAGTCGTCCTTGGACCTGTGTCCGCTCGCGGCGCAGGCGAGGAGAGCCTTTTCCACGAGGGAGTCGTTGCCGGTGTGCCGGTCCAGGTAGTTGCTCAGTGCTTGTGCCGGGACGCCTGCCAGTTCGCGCACGGTCACCTTGTCCGGGGCGCCGAGAGCGGCACTGCGGCGATCTCCACCGACGGACGGCGGAGGACCGGCGAGGACCCGCTCGATCGTGTCGAGGATCTCCTCGAGTTCACGCCGGTGATCCTGACGCGGTGGGAAGGCTGGATGGTGATGGCGCAGCCGCCCGCGCGCGTCATGGACGATCGGGCGGATTCCGGCTTTCACGTCGTCGGTGACCGTCGGGAGGTGTACCACGAGCTCGCGCACCCAGGCCACCTCGCTCGGGTTGATGGTCGAGTAGCGTTGCTTGGGCTCCCAGAAGGGAAGGGCGCGTGCGGCGGTCTCGGCGAACATGGTCGCGAGGCTGGAGAGTTCGGCTGCAGGAGCACGCCAGTGGGCCTGCTGGTAGCCGTCCTTGGCCTGTGTCGGGTTGAGCAGGTGACGCCAGGTTTCCGAAGCGGCGCGTTGCACCCAGGTCACCGGGGCGTGACACCGCCGGTTGAGCAGTGTGGTGCTGCTCCGGCCCAGGGCGACAGAGAGGTCGATCTGCTCCTCGTCCGTCAGGGCGGACAACTCCTTGGCAAAGTGAGCAAGGACCTGTTGTTCGTCCGATCCGGCGCGGCGCATACGGCAGGCCTCGGCCACCAGGATCTCGCGCGGGAACCGCTCGAGATCTGCTGCGGCGAGCTCGGCCAGCAATCCCGGCTCAACCGCCCAGGGCAGGCTGCCGAGCAACTCGTTGCGGACCGTCCATTTGGCGTCGGTGCCATCGGCCCACCGGACGAGTTCCCGATGCCGCTCTGGATGCCGTTCGAGGATCTGGCGCCACATGTTCTCCCATGCCGCGCGTGCGCCTTTGTATCGCCTCAGCCATTCCTTCGTGTCGCCGTCTGCGTCCAGCTCGTCGGGGTCCGGTGCGGCAGGAAGGGTGTCGCGGGCGGCCGCGAAGACCAGGTCGTGCAGTGGGCCTCGCCGCAGCACGACCTGGGCGGGTGTCGGTATCTCGAGCAGCTGGGGCGTCATGGGTGGGGTCGCAGCCCCGCGAATACGCAACTCCTCGGCGATCGCACCGGCGAGCTGTTCACTGGCTCGCGGGCTTCCGAGCACAGCCAACTGCTTGAGAGTGCACCGCTTCAGCGTCGTCTCCTGCAGCGATGCCGGACACGACGGATGTCCGAGCGCGAGCGCGACAAGGGGTATGCCGTCCTCGAGGTGGTACGTCTCCTTCTCGGCCTCCAGATCCGCCACGGCCGCCTCCAGAAGCCACTGCGGCGCCTGCCGTGCATGAGGCCCGGACAAAAGGGCCTCAGCGAGTGCCGAGCGTTCACGGTGAGATTGAGCGGTCCGAACCTGTCGCGCCGCCAACTGCACCACGGGGTCGTCCGAGCCGCTGCCGGCCATCGCTGTGAGGAGGAAGTCGCAGGGAAGCACAGCGGCGGGGTCCTGGCCGGTCACGAATGGTTCTCCATCAAGGCTTGTCGGGCTGCTTGCCCGGCATGATGCCGTACGGCACTGACATCGACTCCGCACGCACCCGCGCAGTGAACCCGGCCGGGGAATGGGCACTCGGCCGACGTCGGCGATGACCTCGAGGACGCTGCCGTACTCGGCCCGATGGACGGCGGGCCTTGTGGGCTGCTGTGCCTTGTCGGGCATCGTTTCCCACACGCGGGCGATACGTGCTCAGGGTGATCTGGAATCTGCGGACAGGCCTCGTCCCCTGACCCGCCGTCGAATCCTGTTCTCGTCCGGTGCGGGCTGGTTGGAACCGCCGTGGTCCCAGCCGGGGGCGGGGAAATCTGCGGTTCGAGGCGACGGGAGCCAGGTCGTGCGAGTTCTCCGGAGCCACAGGAGCAGGTCTTCGGTTGCTCCGGGAACGCGTCACTGCGGTCTCCTCAAGAGATGCGGTCGGAAGATTTCTGTTTGAGCCCGCCTCGGCAGGTCGTGATGCAGCGCCACGATCGCGCGGGGAACGGCGTACCGCACCGAGGCATGCTGGGCCTCGTCGTCCGGGCCCGGCGCAGACTCGGAGGCAGACTTCCGATTCGAATGAGCCGTTTCCGCAGCCGCCAGTGGCTTGGCCAGCCTGCTCGTTGCTGTCGGATGCGTCAGAGTGGCAAGGCCTGTTGGGCTTGGACTTTGGCGGCTGCCTTCTGCGCGGCGAGGAAGTCTTTGACGGCGGGCTGGCCCAACAGCAGGGTCACGGTGCGCGGTTTGGGCCGGTGCCCACCGGTCAGTTCGGTGAGGAAGTCCGTGGTGACGATCCGGCGTGCTGGAGCATCGTGGACGTCGTCCAGGACGCCTTGGCCGATCAGACGGGTGGCGGTGTCGTCGAGGGTGTTCTCGATGGTGCGGTAGAGGTCGGCCGCGTCCTGTGCGATGGCCTGCTGGGCAAGGGCGAGGGCCTGTTGGATCAGGCGGTGGTGGCACCAGTCGTCGTCGCCGTTCGGGGCGGGGAACGCCTCGGTGGCAGCGTCACGTCGCTGGCTGTGGGTGCCGGCCGAGATGACGGCTGGCATCTTCTGGAGGAGGCCGGCGATGCGCTCGACGTCGAGGGGATCGGGCTCATCCGCCTCGGGACGCTCGAAACGTGCCTCCTGCAGATCGTCCATGAGCACTTCGCGCTGGGCGTCGAGGGCGTCGGCCCAAGCCGCGGACATCTCCCACTCATGCACCACGCCCTCCACGACAAAGGTGATCCGCACGGCGTCCAGCGCACCCGCACGACGCCGCGCGGCGGTCAGCAGCCTGTCCGCCCTCTCGCGCAGTGCAGCAGGTACGCCGCCGTCTGCCCCATCACCCATCAGCAGCGCCAGCTCGTCCTCGTCCTCGTCGTCGGCGGGAAGGACGTCGAACTCATCGGCGTCGAAGTGGTCGAGGTCCCCGTACAGGACGCGGGCCCCGCAGGCGGCAGCCAACTGTGCGACGGCTTCGGTGTCGTATCGGTCCGGGCTGAGAACGGCCCGCAGCCCGGCATCCCCGCCGACCGATGCCGAGATCAGCTGCAGCCCGTGCCGAGAAGCCGCTCCAGGCAGCGCATCGGCCACCTTGCGCAGGTCACAAGCCATCACAACCTCCGTACCTCCGAGATCACCGGGTGCTGAAGTTAGGGGGCGTCGCTGTCGGTGAGGGCGAGCTCTGGACAACCTCGTTCGCAAGGGGGCCGCAGGAGGGACAATGCGATGCAGCTCCCACGTGCTGAAACGATCCGCTGTCATCACCCCCGAGAGCCCGGGCTGCGTCCGACCGGGCGTCCGCTCCGGGTGGATCGCGCCGTGTCGGCGGCTGCGGGGCCGGTCCGTGCAGGGGCGTAGTCGGCGTGGGTCGCGTGTTCGTCCGGGAGGGCGGAACCGGCGCGTCCTGCAGCGCTGTCGCCAGGCTCGGTGATCCGGGACCAGGCCGGGCGAACGGTCGTGGGAGGACCTGGCGCGACACCTCGAATATTCCATGAAAGGGTTAAAGAAAAGGGTTAAATGGGGGAGTGGGGCTTGGTAAGGTCCCGAGCGGAGGTAGCGACCTGTGGCATCCGAGGAAGAGCTGTTCGCGTCGGTCGACGCACTGCTGGAGGCGGAGCCGCAGCTCCCTCATCCCGCAGAGCGCGCCCGACTGCGTGAGGCCGCCGGTATCACCCAGGCCCGACTGGCGACCGCACTGAAGACCACAACTCAGTCCGTCAAGAACTGGGAGAACGGCCGGAGCGAACCGAAGTCGCCCCGCCTGGAGGCATATCAGCGCCTGCTGAACGGCTGGGCCGCGAAATACCCCGCACACGGCACGCCCGTGACGGTGCCAGCCCCGCTTCCTGCCTCGTCCCAACAGCGGACGGCGTCCCCGGCGTTCACGGCCCCCGCACCCGCGCTCCACGAAGCGGACGCCACCGCGCCGGTACAGCACCCCGACACCCCGGCACCCCAAGGACACCCGCCGCTCCGCCCCACCGCCCCGCCGCACCCGCCGGCCAGGAACCGGGCTGCCCAACCCCTCGACGCCGACCTGCGCTTTCCCCACGGCCCCCTCGCCGTCCTGGACGGCGACGGCTCCGCCTACGCGGCAGCTGGCACCGTGCTCGACTGCCCCGCCGCCACCATCCCGGAACTCGTGGAATGGACGCTCAAGGAATCCGGCCTCGGCGCAGCCAAACTGCACCGCAACGGCAAGGACGCCGATCCCCTGATCATCCTCACCGCAAGCGCCGCGATGAAACTCGGCCTCCCCGAGCACCTCGAGGGCCACGAGCAACGCCGCTCCCTGCGCCTGCCCGCCGACCACCCGGTGGTCAAGCAGGTGGCGAAGGCGAAATGGAACCTCACCCAGCGCGGCTTCGGCCCATGGGCGCGCATCTACCGTCCCGCACAGTCGGGCCGACGCCAGTGCGTCCAGCTCGCCGTCCTGTCCTGGGACGCCCTCGACGAGCGTTCCTGGCCGGGCGTCGCACAGATGGAGCCCGCCGACATCGCCCGCGTCCTGGGCATCTACGCGACGCGGGTCATCACCCCGCGCGGCAGCACGGCCGTCTGCGGACTGGAGCTGATGACCGCGCTGCGTCCGCCCACCCGGGCCCTGCAGGACAAGGAGACCGGGAACTGGGTGTCCGGCCACAACCCGGGTTCCCTGGGCACCGAACCGATGGATCCGGCGCCGCCGGAGGCCACTGCCGAGCATCCCGTGGTCGTGAACTCCGGCTGGAGCGGCGGCTTCCTGGACGAAGAGGCCTACCAGTGGGTCCGCGACGTGGACCTGCTCACGGGCGAGGAAGCGTCCCTGCCGTGGGCGGTGGGCCTGGACCTGAACACCGCGTTCCTCGCGGCCTCGGCCCGCCTCACCGTGGGCCTGTCCGCCCCGGACCACTTCCACACCCCCACGTTCAACCCGAAGATCCCCGGCTCCTGGCTGGTCGACCTCAGCCGCATCGAGACGGACCCGCGCCTGCCCTCGCCGTTCACCCCGTCCGGGAGCCGCCCCCAGGGCCCGGCCTGGTACCAGACACACACCGTCGCCTACGCCCAGGAACTCGGCCACAACGTCGCTCCGATCGAGGCGTATCTGCGCCGCGAGACGGGCGCCTATCTGGACCCGTGGCACGACCGGCTCAAGACCGCCTATGTCGACACCCTCGCCGACCTCGGCGTCACCAAAGACCTCACCGACACCGAATTCCTCGCGGCGATGGAGCGGCACAAGGACGCCGACCCGGCTCTGGCCGCGGTTCTCGCCGCGATCAAGGCAACCGTCAAGGGCGGCGTCGGCAAGCTCCGCGAGCGTCCGCAGGGCCGCCACTACCGGCAGGGCGAACGATGGCCCGCGCTGGAGCGCCCGACCTGGCGCCCCGACATCCGCGCCGCGGTCATCTCCAAGGCGCGTGTGAACATGCACCGCAAGCTGAACAACATGGTCAAGATGACGGGCGTGTACCCGCTTGCGGTGCTGTCCGACTGCGTCGTGTACCCCTCACCCGGCCGCAGCCCGCTGGACTTCCTGCCCTACAGTGCCTCCGGCAAGCCCCAGCCCGGCGGCTTCCGCCTCGGCCCCACCCCCGGCCTGGCCAAACTCGAAGGCGTCCAGGACCTGGCCTGGGCCGTCGACCTGATGGAACAGGGCCTCAACCCCGCCCGCCACATCAAGGGCGGCGACGCCGTCCTGGACGACGGAGAGTAGAAACGTGGGAGAGATCGACGAGGCGATCGAACGCGCCGACCGGGAAGCGTTCACCCGCGAACCGCCCAAGACCCTCCCGGCCCGCATCAACTACCTGCTCAAACAGCTGGGAAGCGCGAAGGCCGTCGCAGCGGAACTGGGCGTCACCGCCGACTCGGTGAACCGCTACCGGCGTGGAGCCAGGAAACACCCGCCCAAGGACATCACCACGAAGATCGACGCCGCGGTGCGATCCCGCTGGCAACCGCGGATCCGCAAACGCCGACGCACGCAGGCCGCCTCCGCAGGCGGCATCACTGTGGAGACCCGAGCCCGCTTCGGCTACACCGCACCCATCGGCACCACCGACGACGGCCGCTTCCGCCGCCTCACCGTCCACCTCCCCGCGACCTACGCACAACGCCTGTTCGACGCCCGCGACGCCGGCGCCGACGACCAGGAACTGCGCCAGATCATCGCCGAAGGATTCAAAGACATCTACTTCCAGGACGGCGGAAGCCGCGCCACGGGAATTTCGGACGTGGCCATCAACGACATCGACTACCTCGACCTGGATTTCTGAGCAGATCGCGAGAATGCCGGGCGCTCGGCCATGATCTGGGACATCTGGCGTAGCCCTCTGGACGAGTTCGCCAGGCATGACGTTCTGCTCGGTCCTGACCGCTCCTTGCCCCGAGCACCTCACAACAGCCCCTCACTCCCCATCCGTTGCCCAGCGGCCGCAACTCCCGGAAACGGCTGGATCCGCGGGGGCGCCTCCGGTCTGACGACCCGCACCGCCACGGCAGAGCCCCGGCCGCATCTCGCATGCCTGCGCCGCAGGTGAATCAGCCTTCCGAGGCAGACCGCAGCCGCTCACCGGCTGGGACCGCCTGCTTCTCCTGCCCCGGGAAGAACACGGCGAAGAACGCACGAGCGAATACCTCATGTCCTGAACTAGCCCTCAAAACACGGTAGTTGTACCTCATCAGGTGATCCACTGTCAGTGCCTCCCGCCAGCATGACCGTGACGCAGCCGAGCCACGATCACCTGGGGGACCCATGCCTTTCGTCCGTCCGTACATGCGCTCCGACGGAACGCCGGTACGCGGACACTCCCGCTGGGCGCCCGGCGCCCGCCGGGAGATGACCGTCTTCGCAGTCTTCGGCCCGGCCGTACTCGGCTTCGGACACACCTCGGCCACAGAGAGACCCGGCAGTGTGTCGCCCACACCGTCGGTGACCTACCCGATCCGCTTCGATGACATCCCCCACAACGCCCCGCGGGTGGCCGTCCCGCACCCGACGGTGTCGTATCCGATCACGTTCGACACCCCCGCACCGCGCAAGGCGGCGCCCGCACCCAGCGTGTCGTACCCGATCGACCTCGCAGCCCTGGGAGGCGGGCGATGACCCGGCGTCCGCCCGCCAGGCGGCGGACCACCGGTCGGCGCCCCAGCCGCCGGGGCAGCCGACACGACACATCCGTCACCGCGCCGGCCGTGGCCGCCGTCGCAGCGGCCGCTCTCGTCGTCATGGTGGTCAACTGGCTGCTCGCACACTGGTGGTTCCTGCTCATCGCAGGTGTCCTCGCCGCCCTGGGCGGCTTCGGATGGTGGCAGCAGCGGAGGCAGCGCATGCAGTGGGAGCAGGCCCGCTCACGCGCTCTGCGCTACGGACTGGCCCAGCTGGATGGGCTCTCCCACCAACAGTTCGAGTACGCGGTGCGCGACCTGATGCACCGGGACGGCTGCACCGACGCCGTCCAGGTCGGAGGGCAGGGCGATCTCGGAGCGGACGTGAAGGCCACCGATCCGCTGGGACGCCGCTGGGTGATCCAGTGCAAGCACCGCCGGCACGGTGAACGCGGCGCCGCGGTGGGCACCCCGGAACTGCAGGTTCTCAACGGAACGGGCCGACCGGTCCACAAGGGGGATGTCGTGGTGATGGTGACCAACGGCAGGATCACCCAGCCCGGCCGCATCTTCGCCCGCCAGCAGCGACTGCACCTCGTCGACCGCCACCTGCTCGGCTCCTGGGCCGCCGGATCCCGGCCCTTGTGGGAACTCCTGCCCGCGCTCCCCACACTCCGCAGGCCCTCACCGCTCTCCCAGGACACAGGCGCGCCCGGCCGACCCGAGCGCGCCTGACGAGATCACGGGAAAGCGAGGAGGCAGCAGGCGCACACGTTCCATGATCGTCAGTCGGGTCTGGGCTCTGTCGACCTCGCAATAGTCCGGTGGCTGACTCGTCATCTCGGGGGAGCGGGATCGTGGCCGTAGAGGGGTGCCTTCCTTTCCTGCAGCACGTTTCGCAGGCACTCGGAGTCGGTGTCGGCAAGCCTGAGAATCTGGCCGATGTGTACGTGTTTTGTTGCCATCCACCAGCATTTGCCGCGTCCAGGGCCGTCTGTGCTCGCTACATCTGTACGAGGTGCATTTCATTGGAGGGGGCTTACGGTGCTGACGATCAATGTGGCGGTGCTCCTGGCGATCGTCATTGTCGTGCGGCTCCAGCGCCGTACGGAGGCGCGGAAGCGGTCCGATGAGCAGTTGACGGTGCTCATCGTGCTGGTGTTCGGGGTGCTGGTCGCCCCGACGGCCTTCGGTCACGGGGTCGTCGACGTGGTCGGGCAGGTCGCTGAAGGGATCACTCAGTCAGGCCGCTGACACTCTTCATTGCTACAACACCCGGCGGCATCCCTCCCGACTCGGAGAACGCAGTCCCATCGCCTACGAGAAGGCACCCGCCGCAACATCAACTAGCCTGGCCCCAGCCGCATAGCCCGTGGCCAAGATTCCGGGTGAAGGCCCACTCAGAAACCGTGAACAGCACGCCAGGCATCAAGGGCTCCGACGGTCTGCTGCCCGACGACAATTGCTGCGACGCCCGGTTTGAGACGGGTCATGGCGTGCACGACATCGATGAAAGGCGAGTCCAGCAGGGCCTGCGTCACCTGGTCGGCCTCAGGGTCGGCATCCTGGTGCAGCCTGTGCCAGTCACGCAGGTTGGATCGTGCCCGAACGAAGGCGTCCAGCCGTCCTTTGACGAGGTCAGGACGGTTGAGACCGAATACCTTGATCGTCTCTTCCCCCTTGGCGGACAACGGATCGTAGGTGCCGGCGGTTAGCAGCAGCACCAGGTGCGCGGCAGGATCCTCTGCCGTGGGGTCCACCAGCAGGCAGACACCGTCTGCATCCACTGGGTACTGGTCCCTCTTCACATTGCTGTTGCAGTGGGAACAGGCCAGAAGATGGTTGACCCACACGAAAACCCGCAGCGGCGCCTTTGCCAGAGGCTGGAAGTGATCGATGTCCGTGGCGCGGCTGTCATCGCAGTACATACACCGGACAGCGCCATGCGCCACGGTCTCCAGCGCCGCGCGCACATGCTTCTTCGGAGCTGTCGCATCACCCCAGAGCTCGCGCGCGGCCTCAACGGTTCCTGCAGCGGCCTCGACCTTCTTCGTCCACCGCGTCAGCAAGCCTTGCCCGTGCGAGGAGAGAGCGACGCGTTGAAGCGGGATCACCGTTCGTGCTCCAGCCGGGCCGACACCTCGGCGACCCTGCTCTCCAGAGAGCTCGTCAGCAAGTTGCCCAGCTCCTGATACTCGGCAACTTCTTCGGCAGTGGCCCTCTCGGCATACACCTTGCGCTCAAGTGCCACAAGACGCTGACGATGCTGCTCGGCGCGACCGGAGTAGGGCGTCTCCAGTCCGAAGAGCTCCGACAACACGGCATCGTCCCCGCTGCCGTAGACGACCCGCCGGTAGAGATCCTCGGCCACCACCTCCGGGGCCTGCTGCTCATCGATTCCGGGAAGCCGGATCAGCCCGCCCTCATCCGCGGCCTGGCAGATGTAGGGACTATGACTGGAGACGATGAACTGAATGTTGGGGAAGTGCTCCTGCAGCCAGCCGCCGATCTTGCGCTGCCACGTCACGTGCAGATGCGCGTCCACCTCGTCGATCAGCACCACACCCGGCTGCATGACCGCCACGCCACCGCTGGCAGCCCGAGCGATATCCAGGCGCCCGTAGACGCCGTGGATCTGCCGGACGATGTCCAGCACCAGAGCAGCCACCGTCCGATAGCCGTCGCTCATCTCCTTCAGCGGAAACCCCGGCCCCTTGAGCCCGTCCTCCACCACCCACAGACCGTCCGCCGTCACTCTCTTGATCTGATACCGGTCAGGCAACAGCCCATCCTGCAACAGCGCCAGAACCGTGCTCAGCAAGGGGCCAGCTACGCCACGCTGCGTATCCTCCTCGAACGATCGCAGTCGCAGATCGACCAGCCACGCCACGCCCTCGGCCAGCGACGCGTCCTCATGGAAGAGAGTGGCCAGGCGACCACTCGGCCCCTGGTTCACCATGAGGCGTTGGGCCTCACTGGATCCACCGGTCAGCCGCCGGAATGGGCCGTAACCTGCGCAGAACCAGCCGATCGGGTTCTCGGTCCACGGACCGCGGGGGCCGCTCTTGCCCTTGCCGGCCAGCGCGTCCATGACCGGCCGCTGGACATGGTCCTGCTCGGACGGGCGCGTCCACTGCAGCCCCAGGGAGATCTCATCCTGCGGTGTGTTCCCCGGGCCCACAAAGCCGTCAAGCCCGGCCTGGCCGGTGACGCGGACCTCCACATCACCTTTCCTGGCACCGTGGGTGATCCAGCCGGTGAAGTCCGCCACCAACGCGCGCGCGACAGCCGGCCCGCCCAACGCCAGTGCGATCGCCTGGAGCACGGTCGACTTCCCGGAACTGTTGCGTCCGGCAAGCACCGTCCAGCCGCTACGCCCGGGCAGAGACAGGTCGACCGCGCGCCTGCCGCTGAAACCCTTGATATTTCTAAGCTGGACCCTCTTGACGTACACCTGCGCCCCGTCTTCTCTCCGACCGTCGTACTGCCCTCGACACGAGCAAACATCGCTACGGGCACCGCGCCTTAGCGTCTCACGGCCCTCGCAAGTCAATCCCCCGCAATGGCATGAGCGCCCACCTGCGTCGTCTCGGTCAGATTGCCCGCAGCCTGTCTGTTCGAGCTGAGACGGCAGCCTCAACTACTGAAATCGGCGATGCCCTCGCGGGCGACGACGATGCACGCCTGCCGGTGACGGGAAGCGAGCACGCACAGCCGCCCGGCCTCCAGATGGAAGGCGGTGGCATCCCGGCGGCCGGACAGCGGGTGCACGACGATGACGACTTCGAACTCGCGGCCCTGCAGCCGGTTCGCGGTGCCCACCGCCACACCTGGCGCGCCGGGTCTGCCCGTCCGGGCGAGGGCCGTCCGTACCAGGTCGGCCTGGTCGCGGTGGGCGACGCCGATGGCGATGTCGCCGGGTTCCAGGGGCCGGCCGCCCTGGTGGCGCTCGCATGTGGCGACCGCTCCGCGGTGCAGCAGCCGGCCGGCGAGGTCGGCGGCGGTCTGGAGGGTCTCGGTGTCGGTACGCGGGACGTGGCGGCGTGGCAGTTCGTGCAGGGCCCAGCCGGTGGTGAACGCCTTTGCGAGTGTCTCGTCCAGGTAGGTGTTGCCGAACCCGGCGGTGCGGAAACGCACGCCTTCGCCGATTCCGGCGGTGAAAGCGGGTGAACGGTAGAACGCCTGGGCGATGGTCGGTGCGGCCGATGACGGCAGACGCCAGGACACCGGCAGCCGGTGCACGGGGATCCCCTGGTTGTGCTCCAGCATCACGCTGACCCCGTTTTGCGTCGGGTCGTGCGGCAGTCCGATCCAGCGCTCGGTGCCGACGATCGTGAACGGGTCCAGCTGGCCCGGGTCGCCGACGAACAGGCCTCGGTCGAAGCGTTCGACGATCTGCAGCAGCATGTCCGAACGCATCTGGTAGGACTCGTCCAGGATCGCCCAGCCGGACGTGCCGTCGCGTACGGTGGCCCACTTGGCGGCGGTGCCGACGATGATCCGGCAGCCGGCGAGGTCGGCCGGGGTGCGGCCGACGGTTGTGTTCGTCAGAGCGCTGACGTCCGGTGGTGGACGGGGTCGTGGGCGGGCGGCACTTGCCTGAGAAATTCCTAGGCGCGGCCGGTTCGCACTCGGGACAATGTGGTCATGCCTCTGACAGGACCTGAGCACCAGCGGCTCACGCAGGCCACGCCGACGCGCGACAACGAGACCGACGGCCGGTGGATTGCTTGTGACGAGTCGGGCTACGACGGCGAGGACCTGTTGAGCGACGGCCGTTACCTGATGCTCGCCGGAGTCGCCGTTGACGACGCGGAGGCCGAGCTCATCGTGAGTGAGCTGCGTAGAAAGACCTGCATTCAGCCGACCGTGCGTGACCTGAAGTTCAGACACTTCCAGCGCGGAGACCGACTGGATAGGCTCAGCCGGCTATGGCAGCCCGGCGGTGCGCTGCACGGCCGCTGTTCGGTGTACGTGGTCGACAAGCGGTACGGGCTCATGAGCAAGATCATCGATCTTTTGGTCGAGGAAGAGGCGTACAAGCGTGGTGTCGACCTGCACGTGAACGGGCGGGCCAGGAAGTTGGCCCGAGCCCTCGCCTGCGATGGCCGGCGCGCGCTGAAGGACGACCGGTACGAGCGGTTGGAGAGGGCCTTCGTTGCCTTCGCACGTCGCAGGGACCCTGGTGACCGGCAGGCAGTCATCCAGACGTTTTACGACGAAGTAGAAGACGCCTGGACGGCATCGAGTCGTCGCAACGTCACTGAGGCCCTGGGACTGCTTCGGGCCACGCGCGCACACGCTGACGCGCTCCACGACGGCGCTGGGCGTCAGCATCCTCCGCACCTAGAACTGCTGGATACAGCGCTAGCAACCCTTACCAGGGCTTGGAGCGAGCGACTTGGAGCGATCAGTGTCCTGGCGGACGAGCATCGAGAGCTGACGGATTCCCGACTCGAAACGACCGCGAAAATTCTACAGATCGGAGCAGGGGCCACTCCCTCTGTCATGCATCGGCGTCTTCGCATCCGTCGCATGGCCCGCGGGAGCTCCCACGACCATGCATCGATCCAACTTGCCGATCTGCTCGCCGGGGCTGCGGGAGCCACGGCGAAGCACAGCGCCGACAACCCCAACGAGACCGGCGCGATGCTGCGTCCGATCATCCTGCCGCTGATCGAACCGACGTCGCTCCTGCCCACTGACGATCCGGATCCCTTCCTCAGCGACACCAGCAGGAAGTGATCGTCACATCACCCGCTCCAGGCCGAGAACCGCCAATACGGCGAGCTTGTCGGTTGGCAACGACGGGTGCCCCATCCTGTACGTGATCGCTGGCACGGACCGCTTCGTCGTCCAGGGTGACCGCGTCACCGGCGCTGGTGAATTTGGCCAGCTGAACAATCTCACCGTGGACGAAGGCACGGCGGCCGTGCCGCGCGAGCTGCTCGCGAACTTCGGTTCGAAGAAACCTATGCACGTGCCTGAGTTCATCGGCCTTGAGAGGCCCGGAGGACCTCGCCGTCCTCCTCGTGGATGTCAAACACCCCGTGTGAACCCGTTCGTACGCCCGAGGTGGCACCTGTACCGGGAGACCGCCGCGTCGGCGTCGGCGGCGCGCCCTCATGGTCGCAGTGCGTACCCGACCGCTGGTCAAACCCGACTCCTACGACCTGGCGTGCAATGAAGCAGTTGCGCGGCTCGGGCTCAGCGCATGCAGGCTGGATCAAGGTCCTGTGCAAACAGCTGTAGGTGGATCCGCATGCCAGTGTTCACCTCAGCCGCGCTTTTCCGGTCCATTTGAGGAATCGAGATCGATGGACCAAGGAACAGATGGAAAGGACGTACAGGGTCGTGGTGGAATCCGTGATGTGCTTTGATCCGTCGGTTCCAGGCCGGGCCGTTGTCCGGAACACGAGAGGACGGCCTGGCGAATTCCAGGGATCGGCGCCATGTGAGATCACATCGCTGAAAGGGAAGAGTAGCTCCTTAAGGTTCCGATCATGATTTGCCGCTCTGGAGGGAACGCGTTCGGGCTGGGTGAAGTGAGCGCAGGAATCGCATCATCGGGCGAGATCGCGGGGGTTTCGGTCTCGGGACTTTCTCGGGACCGATGGAAGGCCAGCCCGCCGCTTGCCGTGCGCCGAGGGGTGTTCCTCTCCTCGGTGAGGTGTACCTCGACGGGTGATCGGGTGAACTGGTGGGCGTCGAGCCCCTGTCCCTATTCCGGAGAGATGTCGTGCTCCCTGATTGCGGAGATCGACGCCCCGCACGGACCGTCGGGCTGGAGCCGATCGTCCCCGGCGGCGCGACGGTGACCATCGGGACGAAGGGCTTGCCCGCGGGCGTCGACGGTCCGAACCCGGTGGCGAAGATGCCCGCCGGGACGGTCGGTGGGGAGAGTCGTCGACGGCGCCGGGTGACCTCCTCGGCAGCGTCGAGGAGGTCACCCGGCACTGTGAACGCGGCGGGCGTGACGACCGGTTCCGTCTGTGGTGAGCGCGGCCCCGCAGGAGGAGATGTCCGGCCACCGCGACTGCTTCTGGCCCCGCCGCGGTACCTGCCCGGGCCCATGGAGAGCGGCGGTACGGCGGCTGCGGAGCCCGCGATGACGCTCGCCTCGTCGCCGGCCGGCCCTCCTTTCTGTCCGGCATGCCGTACGTCGCGGGGGACGACTGCCTGGACGATGCGCCGCACATTCCCCTCCCGGAGGACAAACCCCGCACGCCAGCAGTCTGCGCGGCGGTACCGCTCCACCGGCCGCACCGGCTCTGAACAGGTCCTGAGGCGCGACCGGTCGAGCGCGGCGGAGCACAACACCGCTTTCGGGCCGAGGCCTTGAACACGGGCGAACGGCAGGGCCGGCGCTGCGTCCTCACCGGCGAACGGACCAGGGGTGTGCAGATCAAGAGGCTCGTCGAGACCGGCCGGCGTGCCCGGCGCACCGTCAACTGATGGTTCCTCGCGCCCGGATCCCGGGGGCGACGCGCGGTCGCATGGTGGGATCCGGTGCCCGGAGGGGCAGTTGGCGGGACGGACAGGTGGGTGGGGGCCCAGAGGCCGGGCACGGCCGGCACGGTTGACGTCCGAGGGGAAGTCAGACCAGGTGAAACTACTGAGAGTTCACGATCGGTCCGTACGGTAATCGATATAGAACCCCTGCGTTCTGAACGCCACCCAGGTGTGGTGTACGGTGTCGATCGTGAACAATCCCTGGCGTGTCGTGATCCAGCGCGAGGCTGAAGTCTGGCTCGAGCAGGCCGACACTTCCGACCCCCGGGCGGCGCACTGGGCCCGCGTGGCCATCGAAACACTCGCCCGGTACGGCGAGGAGGCGCTCCTGCTGGAGAGCCCCCCCAGCGGCCTCGTCGTCGAGGCGGACCCGCGGTCATCCGACTTGGAGCCGCGGGTTCTTCGTTTCGAATACACGATCGACGTCGGCGCGGGCGAGACGGAGCAGACGCCGCCGGACGTGGAGCCGCGGATCCTGCGGATGGACTGCGCGGTCGCCACCTCCAGCAGAACCGCCTGGGTGCAGCGGCTCAGCGCCACGGGCGCGTCGGTCCACAAGATCGAACACATCGACTACCAGGTCACCATGACGGACCGACAGGCCCCTGAGAACACGGAGAAGCGCACCTCGGTCCTGGCCCACAAGCTCCTGTCCCTGGCCGTCGCCCCGATCCCCTCCGAGGAGCGCGCGCGGTACGCGGAGGAGTTCGCCGCCGAACTGCTCGATCTCGCCGACGAAGGTCTCTCACGCCGACGTCAGTGGAGCTACGCGGCCGCACTGATCCTCAACGGCATCGCGCTGAGCCTGATCCTCAGGCGCCGCGCCCGCATCAGCGGAGACAACTGGTGAACATCTGCAGGTCAGATGACGAGACCAAGAACGTGGTGGCCGCTGATTTCGCACAGTGGGCCTGCAGGACAACCTGCGACTGCCGGTCGCTGCCCCTGCTCTCCCTGCAGCGCCTGCGCCAGATCTTCGACGACCGGATCGTTCCCCTGTACCTGGGGGGCACCGCCGTCTCCCAGGAACGTCCCGTCGCCCTCTACATCATGGGGCAGCCCGGCGCGGGCAAGACCACGATCACCCAGCGGATCGTGCAGGCGCAGGAGGTGAACGAGGCCGTGCGGATCTGTGCGGACGACCTCAAGCAGTTCCACCGCTTCCATGAGCCGCTGATGTGGCACAACTCCCGGACGGCCGGCTTCCGCCTGCGCAAGGACCTCAAGGTGTGGATGCGGCAGATCATGCGCTTCGCGGTCCACCACCGTGCGCATGTCGTGATCGAGATCTCGCCCGACAGGCCCGAGGAGTTTCTCCGCAGCGCCGGTGCGCTGAGTCGCCAGGGCTACCAGATCAAGTTGATCACCCTCGCCGTCCGTGCGGCCGACAGCTTCCAGAGCGTCGCCTATCGCTATGCCACCACCCGGACGCCCGACATGCCGGCACGGTTCACCACCCGCAGTGGTCACCACACGTGCTTCCGGGCGAGCGAGGACACCCTGCGGCAGGCCGAGGACGCCGAGTCGGTCGACAGGATCATGCTCGTGGACCGCCAGGGGAAGCCCCTGTGGAGCTCCAGGCGTCCGAACGGGCTCAGTGCCTCGCAGGTGCTCGCCGAGCAGCGCAACCGGCCCTACGAGCTCGAGGAAGCCGTCTGTTTCATGCGGACTCAGGAATGGCTGTGGGACCAGCTCCCCGCCCACCGGGACGAGGTCGAGGAGATCGACAGGCTGGCCGCCCCCCTGTTGCCGCAGGTCATGAAGCCGAGCATCTGAACACCGGGGCGCCAGGTCACCGACTGCGCAGTTCTCGGTACAAGGCCGCGTAGTCCGCAGCGATCCGTGCCACCTCGGCCGGGTCCGCCGACGGAAGTACCCGCTGATCGGCTAAACACCGGCGCAGCCCGTCCAGGAGCTCCTCGAGGAGTTCCTGGTCCGGCAGAGGCGCACCGTGTTCCTGCTCGATCCGGCCCGTGTACCAGGACGCCACCATCTGCACCCGCTCCAGCGCATGCACGTACCCCGCATGGCGCGGCGGTGAGTCCGCACCATGCATCGAGAGATGAGCGTCTGGCGAGTGTGAGGTATTGGGCACCGGGACCTCCTTCGGAGCTGCGTCGCGAGCGCGTGCTGGTGCACGCGGCCTACAACAACGGCCCCGCACACGAGAGCATAGGGTCACAACTGTTTACCGGCACCGCGTATGCCGCAGTGTGTGGTAATCCACCAAGGCCAGGGGGAGGCCGAATGGTTCGAGATCTTCGCACGGTGTTCGGGTCGAACGACGCAGGCCTGGCCGCTGCCGAGGCCTTCACCAACCGGCAGGACCAATGGCAGGCCGTTATGAACGCTCTGGCAGAGCATCTCCAAGAGATATCTGCCGCGAGTTTCGATCCGGAAAACGTCGAGTGTCCCCGGCGCAACGTACTGATGTTTCACGGTGTGGGCGGCATCGGGAAAACAACCCTTTCCCGAAAAATCGAAGCAACCCTGACCGACCACAGCCGCCGTCCCGCACAATGGCAGCCTTTCCCCGCCTCGACACGCGTCATTCCCGTACGCATCGACCTCGCACGCTCTGTCGGAACAGACTTCGAAAAGATCGTGCTGTCCATACGGCTCGCCGTCGCCGCTCTCGGTCGCCCCATGCCGGCCTTCGACCTCGCCCTGAGCCGCTATTGGGAACACAACCATCCCGGCCAGACTCTCGAAGAACACTTACGCCGGACCGGATCCGCCTTCGTCCGCTTCAGCAATTCGGCCGCCCTGCCCGAACAAGTACAGTCGGCACTCGGCGACATCGCACAGGCACTGCTCCTGCCCGGAACCGTGGGTGGGGTCGCAGGACAGATCACCGGCGCAGTCGTCACCGCCCTGCGCGAACGGCGCAGTTCGCTACGGGCCCTGGCCGACTGCGCACGCCTGGCCGATGTGCTGGAGGCGGAACCCGACACCGAAATGCTGTCCTTCACCCCCCATCTTCTGGCGTGGGACCTGGCCCGGATGCCCCGGAAGAAGAAGGCCCTCCTGGTCGTCCTGCTGGACACGTTCGAAGACGTCGGCGACCGCACACACCGCGACCTCGAGCGCCTGATCCAACGCGTCGTATGGCTGATGCCCAACGCCTTGTTCGTCATCACCGGCCGCAACCGACTCCAATGGGCGGATGCCGGTCTGCAAGGACAACTGGACTGGACAGGCCAGAGCGCATGGCCCCGACTGGGCAATCCCCACATCGGATCCCGGCAGATACTCGTGGGCGACTTCTCCGCACAGGACTGCGAGGACTACCTCGTCCACCGCCTCCGTTCCAACGGACAGCCACTGATCGACCAAGCGATCCGGCACACCATCGCAGCACGCTCGCACGGACTGCCCCTCCACCTCGACCTGGCAGCCGGCCGCTACCTGGAACTGAGGCGCCAGGGCAGGGATCCGCGCCCCGCAGACTTCGAGCAGGACTTTCCCGCACTCATCGCCCGCACCCTGCGCGACCTCACCCCACCCGAACGCCAGGCACTGCGCGCGGTCAGCCTCCTGGACGCCTGGTCGATACCTCTGGCCATGCAGGCAGCAGGCCAGCAGCACCAAGCCCCTCTCACGCGCCTGCTGGACAGACCCTTCATCCAGTACGAGCCGGCCGCCTCCTGGCCCTACCACCTGCACCAAGTCATCCGATCCAGCATCCGCAGCGCCGACGACAGCAGTGACGACCGCTGGTCATCCCAGGACTGGCAGCAGGCAGGCCAACGCGCCTTCGACGCGGTCGGCAACCACCTGGCCACCAGTCCCCGACGAGACCGGGCCACCGTGGTCGCCTGCCTCCGTCAAGGCCTCTCGCTCGCGCGAGACTTCCGTCTCGAACTGGACTGGCTCGCCCGGGCCGCCTTCGACTACGTGTCCGACTCGGTCTGGGAACCGGTCGCACCCCCGAGCAGCGCACCGGCGACCCCGCCCACCACCGCGGCCGAAGCGCTCGCGGAAACCCTCAGCACACTGGCCCGACGTCAGCACGAGCACCGACAGCGCACGGCCGAACGACTCACCGCCGTCATCCGCTCCGACCTCCTGACGCCCGAGTTGCGCGACCTGGCCGTCTACTACCTCGCCAAAGCCCATCGGGACCTGGGCCTGAGCGACCTCTCGCGCCAGGGCATGAGCGAAGTCGTAGCCGGGGGAGGCCGCTTCGCCTTCCCCGCCAGACGGGGTCTGGCCCATCTGTCACGCCTGGCGGGCGACTTCCCCACGACGCTCGACACCGCACGCGGCCTGGGATGGCGCGGCCGGCACCATCGAGTTCTCGGAGACCTGTGGTGGCCGCACGGGCGAGCCGAGTTCGCCGCGGAGAACTACAAGAACGCCCGCACCGAGGCCGAGGAACACGCCGTCCTGGGCGAAGCGGCAACCTCACAGTCCATGCGGTGCTTTGCACTCGCCTTCACCGATCCCGAGATCGCCGACGACGAGATCGAACTTGCCCGCTGCCTGCTGCGCCCGCTCGACCTGCGCGCCTCGCGTATCAACGTCGAACTCGCCTCGCTGCTGCGTGACGCCGGCACGTCGGCAGACATCGCAGGCCGCGTCCAGGCGCTGCGAGAGGACCTGAACAGAGCAGGCTTCGTCTCCATGCAGGCGTCTCTCTGCCTCGTTGTGTCCTTCCACCGGGCCGTCCTGCGAGATCAAGCGGGTGTGGACAGTGAGATCGCCCGACTGCGTGAACTCACCACAACCGGCGGATACGCCTACTACGTCGACATCGCCCACTTCATGGCGGGACGTCGGACGGCTCCGGGAGAAGCGTCCGGTGCGCGGTGGATCGGCGGTGCACCGGACGTGCACGCACGCTGGCGAGGTCTGGTCGCCCAGCGTCAACTTTGGCTTGGACTGGAGTGATTAGGGAAGATCGGTTTCTAACTCTACCTAGGGCTTGGTAGAGTTACGCCATGGTGACGACGACCGAGGGGCCACCTCCCTGCCCTTTTAGGATGACGCTCCCGACCTGCCGGGTCCTGGAGATCTTCCTGAAAACACCGGAGGAAGAGATCTACGGACTCCAGATCACCAGAGAACTGGAACTGAAGTCCGGGACCGTGCACCCGATCCTCACGCGCCTGGAACAAGCAGGATGGGTCGAATCCCGCTGGGAGGACGTCGACCCCCGCTACGAAGGACGACCGCGTCGCCGCTACTACCGCCTCAGCTCCGACGGTGCTGTGCAGGCCCCGCGGGCCATCACCCGCATGGTCTCCAGGCGAGGGGCCCTCTCGTACGTGCTGCGGCCCGATCTCAACGGAGGAGCCAGCACATGAACCACGTTCCCATCGCCCTTGCCATCGGCCAACTCTTCATCTGCCTCACGCTTTTGGCTGCTGCACTCATCCCTCTGTGGTGGACGAGCACCGGCAGGCATCACTCATTCGTCCACAAAGCCACACATCGCCGACCGCTCAGCAGCCACCTGCACCCAGGCCCGGCTTGGCGCACAGCAACCGGGGATCTGAAATGACTGCAGAGCCGAAGGGCCAGCACCGGCCGCTGCGAGTGGTCAGCGTGTACTGCGAATCCGAAAACGGAATCAGCGGGCGAAACTGGGAAGACGTCAGAGAAGACCTCCCCGCCGCCGACGAGGCCATGTCCGACGACATGCAACTCCTGATGGCAGCACTGCGCATGGAACGCAAACGCCGCGGGCTCACACAGCAAGCCGTCGCCAAGCGGATGAATGTCTCCCAGTCGCGCGTGTCTGCCATCGAAACCGGAACCCTCGAAGCGACCGAGGTCGGCACACTCGCCAGATACCTACGCGCGCTGGGCGCTCGCCTGCGACTCAAAGCCGAGTTTGAGGTATAGCCGCTTCTCCCGACGGCCGGCTCAGCAACCGCGCACCAAGTCACCGACGCAGCCCACGAGGAAAGCTGGCCCGAAGGGGCAAGCCCCTTGCCTGGTCGGGGTTTGAGTGGTCGGTTGGTCGGGTGGCCGTGTCCATGCTGTAAAGCCGATGGGCACGCCCTCGGGGGGATGCCCGAGCATTCCGTGGTCGTGTCGGATCTGGCGCCACTGTCGGCAGACAGGTTCCGGCTGGCCTCGGACCTGGCGTCGTCCGGTCGGATCAGCGTTTGTGGGGAGTCGTGCTTCGCAGTGCGCAGGTGACGTTGCGTCGTGAACAGGATTTGACCCTGCAGTGTGCAGCCCCTTCCGGTTGGAACACTGCACAAAGAAGCTGCACAGTGTTCCAACCGTCAGGAGAGCTGCGTCGTCGTTCGCTGAGGCTGTTTCCCCAATTGCGCCGGGATCCGTTCTGCTCGAGTCCGTCCTGGCCGTGGGTCGGCGGCGTGAGCGGAGCTGCGCAGTCAAGCCTGCTCGGTCACGTGCACGGTGTGGAACCGGCACGGCCTGCGCAGCTGGCCGTGCCGGAGCAACAGATCCGGCGCATGATCCGCCTGGCGAGGACTGACCGTGGCGGGAATCGGCGCTGGAGAGGGGATTGCGCAGCAAGGGATCGGTGGCCTACCGCCTCCGCGATGCGGAGAGGTGTGGTGCCTGGTTCGCGACGGATGGAACCGGCGCACCTGCCGGCGTATCCCTGCTCGTCCGTGATCGGGCCTGCACCATATGGCGCCCGCGGCAGCCACGGCCTGCCTGGGCAGTGGCTGTAGGAAGGAGGATGGCGGGGGCCCCGCCGCTCGTAGTGTGAGGTCGGGAAGAGCTCGCTGTGGGCGGGGTCTGACACGGTTCACCCTTGTCGTCGGGCAGGTTGTCGAGGTTGCCGTTTCCGGGCCCTCCGCCCAGTCGCCCGGGGCGAGGGCCTGCTTTCGTCCGACAGGCAGATTTGCGTGATTTTCCGGGCGTGCCGCGATCCACAAAAGATCTAGCAACCATGTTGTAGAAAAAGTTGCGATCACGGGTGCTGGGCTGAGATCCTGTCCAAAGAAGTTCAATCGAGTTGCCCACGAGAGGAGGCGCGATGGGAGACCGACTGACCGGTGTCGAAGCCCTGGGACCACTGCTGCCCGTCGATTCTGCAGCCGCAGATGCTGCTGCAGACCCTGCCGATGTCGGGCGGCGGGTCGGTCAGGCGCGTCAGCGTCGGGCATTGACCGGAGAGGCACTCGGAAGCCTCGTGGGCCTGGGCAAGGATCAAATCTCGAAGATCGAGAACGGGCGGCGCAGGGTCAGCGTTCGTGAGCTGCCGAAGTTCGCACACGCGCTGGGCGTGACGGTCGCTTCTCTGCTCGGCCAGCCCTCCCGGCCGACTCTGGCAATGGCCCACCGTCTGGCAGGCGACGGCGGGCCGGGAGAGGACAACAACGCCAAACGCCGCGCGCTGGAACTGCTGGAGGTCGAGGACATCCTGGCCCAGCGCGCGCAGACGTGGCCGTCTGTCGTGACCCGGTCCGGGCGGTGTGTGCTCGATTTCGCGCGCAATGAGCTGTCGACTCCCCGCAACCGGTCCGAGGCGCAACGCCAGGGCAAGCGGCTGGCTGAATTCACGCGTAACGAACTGGGCCTGGGATCGTACGAACTGGGCGACCTACCGGGTTTGATCGAGCGGCATTTCGGAGTTGACGTAGCCCTGTCCCCACTGGGCGACAGGGCGGACGGGCTGTGCGTGCACGACGACGACGTGGCGCTCATCGTCGCATCGACCGACTTCTCCCAAGGCCACGTGCGCTTCACGCTGACCCATGAGCTCGGGCATCACTTGTTGAAGGATCCCCGAGACGTCATCGACGAAGGCGAACACGACATGTACGCCGACGACCTGACGGAGAGACGGGTCAACGCGTTCGCCGGTCATCTGCTGATGCCGGAAGACGGCATCCGCGAAACCCTGGCATGGCTGAGTGCCAGCCGCGTCACCGAACGGAGTCTGGTGGCGCTCATGGAACAGTTCGGTGTGTCCTTCTCGGCACTCCTGATCCAACTGCGCGACATCGGCCTGATCACCCCCGACCAGAGCGGGCAACTGAAAAAGCTGGCGGTGCAACAGCTCGTGGAGCGCCACGTCTCGGTAGCGCCCACCGGCGCAGGGATCAGCGCACTGAAAACGGTGCGCGCCCCTGAACGGCTCCTGGGCGCCGCAGTGGAAGCCGCCCGAAACGAACGCATCGGTCTGGCCGTGGTTGCTACGCTCCTGCAGCGTGAAGATGATGAAGCGCTGTGGGAGGACGTAATGCAGCCCGAATCAGAGGTGCTCGTCTGAGCGCGGCCGAGGTGGGAAAGGAAAAGCCTGCCGTCTGGTTCGTCGACACCTCCTCGCTGATCTCCCTGGCAGCGGACGACGGCCTGCGCAAGGCAGTTCAGGACGAAATCCAAACTCAGCATCGCGTGCTCTTGGACGTGGTGTGCGACGAGTTGGAACGTCTGGCCGACGAAGGACGACCGAACATCAAGAGCCTGGCGGGTGCTGCACTGGGCCAGCTCGACTGGCTCGGCACACCTGTGGACACCAGCGACAAGGTCGACTCCTTGCGCGTACTGGAAATCCAGGACGTGCTACGCAGCGGCCGCGCCTTGCAGCATCCCTTCGAGCACTGGGCCGAGTCGGTGATCATGTGTATGGCGGACAGGCTGCAGCAGACAACCCCGTACCTGCTCTCTGAGGACTACAACGCCCGCGTCGAATCCCGCCACCACGGTTGCAATCCGTTCAGCGTCCACAAGCTCTTGTCCCGCATGGTTCGTGCTCGTACCCTCCTCCCCGAGCGCGCGGCCGCATTCGCAGATGCCCTCATGGCTTCCGACCGTGGCAAGGACTACACCGCCGAAGAGTTCACCTCTGGCTGGCTGGGACGCGTCGGACATCCCTGAGACGTAACGCCCGTCGTCCCTGCAGGCTTCGCCGGTCCACGGCGGATGGAGCCGGCGCACGTGCTGGCCTACCCGCCGGTGATCGGGTCCTGCACCTGGTGGCGCGCTGGAGAGAGGGCACGGCCGTCCGTGGATCAGATGTATTGCTGGAGAAAGGCAACCGGCGGGAGGTACACGGTCGTCTTTCGGGTATGTTCCTGCCGATGACTGAACCGTCTCGGTCTCTGCTGGCCTGGCCGCACTGTGGCAACGGCGCGACCCCACAGGATTCGGTTGGCTGCCGCGGCGTTCAACTTCCCGGTCACACCGTATGTCTGGCCCACTTGGCCAGCACCGACCGCGACATCTACTTCAGCGGCTTGGCCCCCGGCGTCGACGTGGACCACCGCGGCACTTCCTTCACCGAACCCTGCTCCAGGCGCTTCTCACCGCACTCCGAGATCTTGTTACCGGGCACGCCCGCTTCGAGATCGCCGCGTTCGTACTCGTCAACGGAAACCAGGTCGCGGAGGACGCCTTTGGCACCCCGACGGACGCCACCGTGCGCATAGCCTTGTTGCGCGGTGTCGATGCCGCTCACCTGGTTCTGGCAGACGTCGATCTGTCGGAATGCCTGTTCACCGGGGGCCGTTTCGAGAAGGCGCTGAACATCACGTTGAACTCGGTCGTGTTCTGCTCGGCCGAGCAGGATCTGACAACTGCCGGCACCTACATCGAGATGGGATCCCGGGTGACCGAGCCCGTCCTTTTGGGTCTTGCCGTCCTGGCTGTTCGCAACCGCGTCAAGCACTGAACACCATTCCCCCGGATCTGGCGCCGAAGACGTGTAGAGCGGACTGCTACCGGGATTCACTGCGATGCCGCCCCTGCCAGCGGCCGTGACTGCTGAGCTTGCCAGGAGCGCATCCGAGACGGGCCGGGCGGGGCACCGCACGCGGTAGCTTGCCCGCCACAGCCGCTATTCGACGTTGACGCCGTGGGCTCGGGCGAGTCCGTCGAGTCCCTCTGCCCAGCCCTGGCCAATGGCGCGGAGTTTCCACACGAGCTCGCCGTTGATGTTGTGCCGGTACAGCTCGGCGATGACCATGGCCCGGATGTCCGGGTCCGCAGGTGGGCTGAAGCTCCATCCGGTGCCGTTCACGCATTCCATGGACAGGGCCGCGTGGGTGAGTGATCCGCAGGTCAGGCCGGTGTCGACGTCCATGTTGATGGCGACGGCGACACGCCGCACCCGGTCGGGCAGGGCGGACAGATGGACGACGGCGCGTTCGACGCTGTGCGTGCCTTGCACGTGCTTGCCCAGGAGTCGTGCGGCGCCGTCGGCGGTGGAGGGCTGGTTGTAGAAGACGAAGTCCTCGTCACCGGCCACCCTGCCGTCGGTGCCGGTGAGGAAGAGGGTGAGGTCCGCGTCCGCACCGGCGAAGGTGAAGGTGATGTTCAGCCCCTGCCAGGCTTCTTCGGGCAGAGCGAGCGTCTGCCCGGCCACGAGGGGAGACACCGCGGCGGGCGGCAGCGGGGGAGCGGGCGGCGGCTCGGCCAGGTGGCTGTGCTTCCATTCGGCAAACGGCCTGATCCGGTACGGGTCGGCGGTCACTGCCCGGTCGTCGGGTGGGGTGTTGCCGCTCAGAGTGCTGTCGAGGCCGGCGAGGGAGGGCTCGCCGGACTCCGGTTCGTCGTGCGCGTGGTCCAGGAGTTCTTGCAGGCCCGGGACGCGGGCGGTGTCCAGTGGCTTGAACGTGCTGGAGAGGTTGCCGGAGGCGGTGGTGGTGACCGAGCAGGCGACGTCCTGTCCGATGTCCAGGAAACGCAGCGCGTCCTCGGGCTCGCGCCATGGGGTGGTCTCGATCGCCTCGCGGGTCCACCGGCCGTAGGCGACGAATCCGAGCCGCTGGGTGTCGGGCAGGCGGGTCAACACGGCCAGGTCGATGGCGGTGATACCAGGTGCGGTGGCGAAGCCCTCCTTGAGGGTGGCGACCACGTTGGAACCCAGGGCGGTCAACCACCACAGAAGCCGGTCGCGTTTCGTCAAATTCTTCAGAGTCGGGCGACCACTCGAGGTGAGCCCGGGGGTCTGCGTCGGCATCGAGTCCAAGTCCTGGTGACGCATCAGAACGGACAGGACCGAACCGTCCACTCCGAGCGCACAACCGGCCGCAGGGTTGTCCGAGAACGCGGCATTCACCGCTTCGCAAACGGTGTCCTCGTCGTTGGCGAGCAGCGCCTGCCACCAGTGCCCGGCGTCACCTGTCAACTGTTCACGCACCATGCTCAGGCGTGCCGACTCGGCCGCCAGATACGCGGGAGCATCGAGCTCCGCCCGCTGTTTGGCGCTGGCCCGCTCCGCACGGGCCAACCACCCCACACCCTGCAAGTGAAACGCCTGCGCCTCGGCCAGCGCCCAGGGCAGACCCAGCTGCGGAGCATCCCCGATCACCGGCGGATGCGCGCGGGGAAAGGACTGCAGATGGACGCCGGTCATCTGCCGCCTCAACTCCCGCAACTGCGCGATGGCCGCATCCCGATCAGCCTCCTGCTGCGCCCTCTCTGCCTGCCGGCGAGCGCGCTCCAGCTGCGCGGCGGAAGGGGCGACTGACCGGGACTGCGTGGTCCGGCGGGTGCTGGTCGTGGTCCGCCGGCTGCCTCGGAGGGAACTCGAGGCGTAGAAGGGGCCGAGTCCCGTCGACATCCGGGCACCGCCGCTGCCCACACTGATCCTCGCCGCCCGCGGCCCGACGGAGGTCCTTACCCCACGTGTCGAGACACGCACGCTCATGCCCGGAACACCAACACGAAACCCGAATCCCACGGCCCACCCCTCTCGCTTGGGGACACAGTGTGGCACCGGCCCGGGCAGCGAGTGGCCATCCCTCTCATCGCGGCCCCTGCCGGTGCTGCTGCCCGTCGTCCAGGAGGACATTCCGGGCGTTCCCCGAGCAGCCGAAGCCGCGTTGCGCAGACCTGCCACGAGAAGCGCGAATGCCCTCGCCTCGGCCGATGGCGCGGGTCAAAGCCGACCACCCCTTGCTCAGGCGTGACCTCGCGCGGGCTCAGTGGATCTCCCCGACCATTCGGCACCTGACCTGCTGACGAACCCGCAGGGGGAGGGTCGCCGACAGCCGACCCATTGCAGGAGCGGGACGGACTGTCCAGGGTGGCCAAGCGAGAGGGCCCAAACGAAGGCCTCACCGAGGCATCTCGGGGCGCGGGACGGCCGAAGTCGTCGCCAGGGTATTCGTTTCCGAGCGGCGACTTTACGGGAGAGAAGATCAGTAAGTGTGCGACCTGCCATGGTGAGTTGTGCGAGCGTGTACGGCGTTGAACGAGGGGGGTCGGTGAGCGATCAGGCGCAGCGGAGAGAGCGGATACGCCTGGCACGCCGGCGAGCCGCGATCCACGGGATCCGGGCGCGAGTTCCAGCGCCCTGTGCGCCTGATCCTGAGCCCGATCCTGCTCCGGAAGCATCCCGGTTGCGGAGACTCGGGAATCGCCTACGTCGGGTGAAGTGGGCGCACGTGGTCACAGTGGGTGGCACAGCGCTTGCGGCGGTTGCGGCGATCGGAGGGCTGTGGGCTCAGGCCGTTGCTACGTACTGGAGTCAGGAGACGGCGAAGGACCAGCTCAGCCAGTCACGCGACGACGCGGAGCATGAAGTTCAGGAACAGGCACGGCTTGTGTCATCTTGGACGGAACAAGGTGAGGCCCATGGGAAACGGCGCCTGCACATCATGAACCGGTCTCGGGACCCTGTGTACTCGGTGATATTCGAAACGCGGCTCGTGGTGGTGGACAAGGTTACTTCCCCGGTCATGTGGGCTGTCACGATGGACGGAGACCTCGGCCCCTGCACAGAACTCGTCTACGACGAAGCCAAGTTCCATGCGCTGAACGGCGACCCGTTGCCCGACTACAACTCCACGCCGGCCACTGCCCTGTTCGTTGAGAAGCTCTCGTTCACCGACCGGGCCGGCATCAGATGGCAGCGCGTTGATGGGGGGCTGTCGGTCCAAAAACAGATGAAGGTGACACGCCTCAAGGGCGTCCCCATGGTGGACCTGGGAGAACCTGCAGTCCGGAAACTGTCTGGCTGCGAACCGGCGTGAACGACCACGGAACTCCGCTAGGACTGCCCCCGTTGCGCGAAGGAGCTTCGCCCGCCCGGTGCCGCCGCGGAGCGGTTCGGACCGTCACGGTCGCGGCGTGGTGGCACCCCTAACGAGAGACCCTGCCCTCGGGGGTGCTGGTGGCGCGCTCCGAGCTCCGGCAGCTTGCCCGGCGGGCCGTCCAGGTCGTGTCCTCGCCATGCCGGTTCAAGTCAGACATGATCCATGATCAGCAGACCGCCAGCTGGCATCCAGATGGCTTCGGGAACGCTTCGGAGCCTTGGCAGTCTCGGTGTACTTTCCGATGGACCGTCGGCGACAGTCGGTTCATGAGGGGGTGTCGGCGTTCCTATCGCCAGCCGTCGAGGGAGACTTCCGGACCACCTGCCAGGTATCGGTGGAGGGCACTGGCGGTGGTGTCCACGAACTCCGTGGGGATGGCGTCGGCATCGACCCAGCGGACCTGGGCGTGCTTGCGCGGTTCGCGGTTTTCGGGTTCGCCGGTCCACTTGTCGGCGGTGAAGACGACGGTGAGGAAGCCGTTGGGGGCCTCCACGCCCCAGGCGCCGTGGATGATGTGGGCGACCTTGAGTGACTCCGGCTTCACGGTCAGGCCGGTCTCCTCGTACAGCTCGCGTACGGCGGTGTCGGTGATGGGCTCGCC
This sequence comes from Streptomyces sp. NBC_00386, assembly GCF_036063235.1. Taxonomy (NCBI): domain Bacteria; kingdom Bacillati; phylum Actinomycetota; class Actinomycetes; order Kitasatosporales; family Streptomycetaceae; genus Streptomyces; species Streptomyces sp. NBC_00386. The sequence goes on along the minus strand of NZ_CP107950.1, from coordinate 52,265 downwards.
GGGCTCGCTTTTGCCGACCGGCAGGTCCCACATGCCCTGGGCGAACTTGGCGTTCTGGCTGCGCTGGAGGAGGACGATCCGGTTGGCGGCCTTGTCGTGGACGATGACGGCGGTGACCAGCAGAGTCATGGATGCGAGGGCAGGCGGCAGGGCTTTGGCTGGTCGTCGGTCTGCGGCTGAGCCACGTCCATCGTGTCGCTTTCCATGGCAGAGGTCACCGTGTCAGGTGACGAAGGTTACTCCGGATGGCCTGAGGGGCCGCCCCACGCGCGTCGGGAGGGAGGAGCTGGGGGCGGCCGGTCTTGCCGTCAGCTCAGTGCTTGAGCGACGCGCTGCCTCAACTTCTCATCGTGAAGAGCGCCGACCGTTCGCCAGGCAGCGTCGGAGACCTCTTCGGTCTGCAGTTCGCCGATGTCGGCGATGGTGCGGAACAGGAAGCGGAAGTCGAAGTGCTGGTGGGCCGGTTCGCCCTTGGCAGGGTTGGCGTCGATGGGGTGGATGTCGATGTGCAGCGGGGTCTCGCCGTGCGGGGTGACGACGTGGAGTGGGATACCGGTCTCCTCGGCGAGTTCGCGGCTGGCGGCCTGCAGGAGCGTGTTGTCTGAGGGCTCCAGGTGTCCCCCAGGCAAGAGCCACTTCTGGGTCACGTTGTGGAGAATGTGTAGGACGCGGCCGTCGTGGCCGACGAGGATCGCGCCGGCGGTGACGTGGCCGGGCAGGGTTTTGCGGCCGGTGAGGTCGTCGCCGTCGTCGATCAGGCCGAGGACGACGCCGAGTTCGCGCTTGTCCTCGGGGTACTGGTCGAGGTAGGCGGCGATGGTGGTGCGGATGTGGCCTGCCGTGATGGGCATGGTGATCACCTGTTGAAGTAGGAGAGCCAGGTTGTCGCGATGGCTTCGCGGTTGGGTACGGGGACCTCATGGATGCCGGGGGCGAGGTCGCCGCGGGTGAGCATCCTGATCGCGGCGAGGATCTCGGCCTGGACCAGGAAGATGAACGGCCCAACGCTGGCGCCGTGGATGAAGTTGACGGCGTTGCCGCCGTTCACCAGATAGAAGTAGTGGCCGGTCGTCCGGTAGCGGGTGACGTGGTCGCCGACGACGGTGCGGGTGTAGACGTCCGGGAGTCCGGCGAGGTCGAGTTCGTCCTCGCTGGAGGTGACGGTGGCGACGTAGGCGCCGTTGCGCAGGTGGGAGAAGTCCTCGCCGCGCAGGGATATCGCGCCGGTCGCACAGAGCACCAGCCCGGCGCCGGTCAGGGCGGTCTCGCGGTCACGGGCGACGGTGAAGCCCTGGGACAGGGCCTGGGTGCGGCGGACGGGGTCGAGGTCGAAGACGGTTACCTGGACTCCCTTGGCCTGCAGGAGGCGGGCGATGGAGGAGCCGAGCTTGCCGAAGCCGATCACGAGGGCGGGGCGGCCGTGGAGGATGTCGCCGCGGCCGCGCATGACAGCCTCGGTGGAGAAGACCACGGACTGGCCGACGAGGAAGTCCTCGGGGTCTTTCAGCGGGGACCGGGCGACGGAGATGACGGGGCAGGGCAGTTTGTCGAGGTCTTCGTAACGGCGGTGCCCGTTCTCGGTGTCCTCGATCACCCCGGCGATCCGTCCGGTGAACCGGCTGTGGACCTCGGCGAGGGTGTGGGCGAAGTAGCCGCCGACGTCAAGGAGACAGATCGTCTCGCCTGCGGCCCGGGATTCGAGGTAGTCCAGGGCGTCGTCGGCCTCGGTGAACAGGTCGCGGGTAAGGGTGTCGACGGGGACGGTCTGCTCGACCTCGCGCTTCGCGTCCGGGTGGATGGACTTCGGCTTGGGCAGCACCGCAGTGAGACGGGTCATCGCGGCGACGGCCTGGACGAACGCGGGTCGCTCCGGCAGCAGGTGCGTGATCAGGAACGAGGCGGTCTGCTCATCCGGGGTGAACTGGGTGGCGATCCGGGCGAAGTAGGCTTCCAGCCGGGCGCGTTCGAAGGTTTCCATGGCAGTTCCCTCTCATCCGTTCCGTCCGGGGCCGTGCGGGAAGTTCCCAGGGGTCAGCGGGTGCGGGCGCGTCCGAACAGCAGTCGCTCGGCTGCGAGCGCGGCGTTCAGGTAGGCGTCGACGCGGGCGGTGTCGGCGGTCTGCGGCAGCGGGTCCAGGCCGAGCAGGTTGCGGGCGACCAGCTTGGTCCAGGACCTCTGGGTGGGCAGCCGCCGCTTGCGGGAGGCGCCGGGGAAGTGCACCAGCACCTGGTCGTCGACGATCTGCAGACACCGGTTGAGCTCCGGGACGACCTCCCGGGGGCCGGCCAGGGAACCGAGGCTGTCCGACAGCCGCCTCAGGCGGGCCTCGACGGTGTCGCCGGTCAGGGCCTGGGCGTGGGTGATCAGGATGTGCGCGACCTCGCGGCCGTTCGGGCCGGTGCCCGGCCAGGTCCAGGACGCGAGCGAGGCCAGCAGTCGCAGTTCCGGCGCCGGTGGGGTGAGGATGACGGTCATGACGCCGTCCCTCCCGTGACCTTGAAGCAGGACCAGACGATCTTTCCGAACGGGGTGCGGTCCTGAACTCCCCAGCCGTCGGCGAGCACGCTCACCAGCGTCAGGCCGCGTCCGGAGATGTCCGTGTCGGCGGCCTGGCGGGCCTCGGGTTGCCGGCGGCGGCTGTCGTGCACTTCCAGGCGTACGACTTCTTTATTGGCATCCAGCTTGACCAGGAAGCCGTGGTCGGCGACGGTGCCGTGGACCAGGGCATTGGTGGCGAGCTCGGAGACACAGAGCCGGATGTCCTCGGCGCGGGCCTGAAAGCCCCACGCGGCCAGGGCGTCCGTGGTGAACTTCCGTGCCTGGCCGATGGATTCGAGCCGGGCGTCGAAGAACCGCTGGATCGTTTCGGTCATCGTCGCCCTCATGATTCGGCGTCCAGGACGCGGGTGGTTCCCGGGCTGCGGCGGCGGACGGGGCCGCTGTGGGAGATGGGCGGGTGTGCGGTGCGGGGTCGGCGGACCAGCAGCAGCCGGGAGCCGGCCGCCTCGATCCGGCGCCCGCGCTCAGCGGCTATGGCCTTCGGCCCTATATGCGACATGGCCGGGGCGATCACGCCATAGATGTTCGGCAGGGCCAGCACGTTCAGCAGCCCGGTGAACGCCGCGGAGTCGGGTCCGGGACTCACGTCACGGTCGGTGAAGACGCCGGACAGCTGCAGTTCGTGGCTGCGGCAGTACTCGGCGAGCGAGACGGTCAGTGCCGCCTGCCGGGCCGTAGGCACCTTCACCAGCCGCAGGAATCCGTAAACAACCGGGCCGCTGACCGGGCGATGCTCCGTGAGGGGTTCCATGCTCAAGACCGTCCAAAAAGGCTCGACAAGTGATGACCCCTTGAGCGTGGCCGCTGCCCAACTCCCGCCCAATCACCGCCTGTTCTACTTCCGTTCCACTTCCGTCCCGCCGACTGCACGGACCGTGCTTCGATGACCGGTGGAAGGGAGAGACGCGTGGCGACCGTGCACCACTGGACCGGCCTGGAGGCCAAGGCCCTGCGGTTTGTCCTGCGACTGAGCGTGCGGGCCTTCGCCCAGGACCTCGGCCTGGCGGTCGCGACCGTCTCCAAGTGGGAGTCCAAGCTCGCCGACACCGAGCCCAGACCCGACACCGCGCTCGGCCGCGCGGACGCCGCCGTCCACCTGCGCTTCGAGACGCTCCTGTCCGAGATGACCAGCGCCGCGTCCATCGCCCGGCGCCGCGTCACCACCTCCGGGCCCCGAGCGTCCCGGGCAGTCGGGCCCGCACTCGTACACCTCGATGCTCAGGTCGTGGGCGCCACTCATCCCGGCGGCGCGACCGGCTGACCGGGCGCCGCGCGTGAGCCGGGTGTTGCACCAGCAGCAGGCGTGTCCCGAGTACTGAGCCGCGTTCAATCCGCGCGCGGGTGGCGGCTTCGGCGTCCAGATCATGGCCGGTCGGTGAACGGAACCAGACCACGCTGTTCCCGGCAGGGCGCGCACGCGTACAGGGCGATGGGCGGGGCGCTGTTGCGCTCGATCGCGTCCACCAGGATCGCGGTCTCCGACGGGCCTTTGTGCCAATGGCACCAGCGGTGATGCTGCGGACTGTCGGTGGTGCTCGCGGTGTGCGTAGGCTGCGGCATGTCGACTCCAACCAGTCGGCCGTCCCCGGGACCGTTCGCGCGGTCGCTGGGCGTTGTTGTGCCTCCTGACGCTAGAGACGTGATGTGTACCGCTGCCAGGCTTGTGCACCGTTGTGCGCCTGAATGATCAGCCAGGGGATAAGGCTGGTTTGCGGCCTTGACCCAGCGGCTCGCACGGGTGACGTTGGTGCACATCAGTGCACGCACCATCAGGGGAGGAAAGCAATGGCCTTACTGTTCATCGGCATCGACCCGGAGACGGGACAGAGCGGGTCGCCCACCGCGTGGGTCGACACCGAGACCGCCGACGTCGTGCTCCAGAGCTACACCGCGGATGCCAAGACCCGAGACCTGTGCCAGGAGAACACCGCGCCCGGACACGACAAGGGCATCCCCGACCATGAGACCGTCATCCGAATCCCCGTCCACCTCGTCCCGCTGCTGAGGGAGGCCTGCGATGCCGCAGAACGAGCTGCGCTTTAACGATCTCCTCGAAGCCGCCCAACACTCCGCCGTGCACCTGGAGATGCGCGACTCCTACGGTGTCGGCGACGAGGCGGACGACTACCAGCAGTGGAAGGAGACAGGCCGGCGCGACGCCGACCCCGGCTCCGCCTACTGGGCGCCGTGGGTTGACCTGATCCAGCAAGCCACCGCCCGCGGCGTCACCGTCCGGCGCGCCCGTGTCGTCTCCGAACCGGTCACCGACTACATCCGGTACGAGCACGCAGGCGCCGGCGTCAACGCGCACGCGGGCGAACAGGTCCGCTGGCTGCCCCGCCGCCAGGCCGTCGACCTGCTGCTGCCAGGCTGCGACCTGTGGATCTTCGACGGAGCCCGCGTGCTGTTCAACCACTTCACCGGCGACGGCGACTGGGCTGATCCCCCGCTCGAACTCCGCACCGAGCCCGGCATCGTCAAGCAGTGCACCGACGCCTTCGATGCCGTATGGGAACGCGCCACCCCGCACGACCAGTACGAGATCCACTGACAGCAAGCAACAGACAGGCCGGCTCATGCCCCTCTCACCGTCGTCCTCGGCCCAGGCCGCGCGCGAAAGCGTAGCCGCCCAGCTGCGCGCCATCCGCAAGGACGCCGACCTGACGGTCGCAGAGCTGGCCAGCCTGTGCGGCTGGCACCATGCCAAAACGTCGCGCATCGAGAATGCCAAGACCCCGCCGTCACCGACCGACATCCGCCGCTGGTGCGCGACCTGCCGAGCCGAGACACGCGCCGACGACCTGGTGGCCGCGTCCCTCAACGCAGAGTCCCTGTACACCGAATGGCGACGGCGCACCCGCATGGGCCTGCGGCAGCTCCAGGACAGCTACATGCAACTGTTCCGCTCCACCGCACTGTTCAGGATCTACTCGCCGACCCTCGTGCCGGGACTCCTTCAGACGGAGGGCTACAGCCGCGTCGTGCTCAGCAGCAACGCCCGCCTGCTCGACATCCCAGACGACGCCGAGAGCGCCGCAGCCGCACGCGTCGAGCGGTCAAAGGTCATCCACGAGCCAGGGCACCGGTTCGTCCTCGTCATCGAAGAGGGCGTACTGCGCTACCAGCTCGGGGATCAGGACACGATGGCGGCCCAGCTCGGCTACCTGCTCACGGCTGGTGCGCTCCCATCGGTGTCGCTCGGCATCATCCCCGACGCCACCCCGCAGCGGATCCTGTGGCCGCAGGAGCTGTTCCACGTCTACGACGACACTCTCGTCTCCGTCGAGTTGCTGTCCGCGCAGGTCAACATCACGCAACCCGGTGAGATCGCCTTGTACCTGGCCGCGTTCGAAGAGCTGCGCAGCATGGCCGTTTACGGGGCCGAAGCGCGCGCCCTGGTCGTGAAAGCCATCGAAGCTCTGCGCTGACCCGGACATGCCGATGTGTTTACCCCTCCGCGTGGAGAGACGGGCCAACGTGCCCGCTGACAGGCTTTTCAGACGTCCTCTATTCGACGTTTACGCCGTCGGCTCGGGCGAGTCCGTCGAGTCCCTCTGCCCATCCCTGACCGATGGTGCGGAGTTTCCACACGGGCTCGCCGTTGACGTTGTGCCGGTACAGCTCGGCGATGACCATGGCGCGGATCTCCGGGTCTGCGGGTGGGCTGAAGGTCTTCAGATTTCCTGAACCCCCGGAAGATCGGCATCGAGACAACCTCGGCGGCCAGAAGTACGGGGGCGAGGCGTTCGGTGACGGCATGCCGCCCGGTGTCCCGGTCACGGAAGGTGATGTTGTGCTGCTGCCAGTGGTCGGGGTGCATCAGGAAGTCCTTGGGTCGGGTTCAGGCGGTGAGCAGGCAGGCGTCCCAGGCGGTGCGGGGTGGCTCCGCGCTGTCCCGGTGAGCAGTCCCAGCGCGGTTCCGGCGGCTCCGTCGAGGAGTCCGGCGCCCGCCGCGTCCTCCAAGAGCCGGGCGGCGGCGTCGTCAGGGGCGACGCCGGGCGGACCAGCACGGTGAGAAGGGCGCGGAGCTGTCCGGCGGAGGCCGGGGCGGCGGCGCGCGCGGTGATGTGGACGAGCCCGGCGAAGCCGTGCAACAGGCCGTTGTCGGTGGCGGCGCGAAGTTGCGCCGGATCGGTGAGCGCGTCCAGCAGGGCGGCCTCGGCCTGGGCTTGGATAGTGCAGGCAACCCTTCCCCAAGGCCGGGGTTACCCATGCGTTTCGCACGGTCAGTTGCTGACGTGTGTGACTATTGGCGCCCCTTCGCCGGATGACACCGTTCTTCCTGTCAGGCCGACACGGAGCCGGTACCGCGGACCGAGGGAGTGGACGTGATCAAGGGCTACGCCGCCTTCTGTGACGCGGACCCGCACTTCTATGACGCTCCGCACCGGTTGAACACCGGTCCGACCGGCGGAGCCGACCGCAGGGGAGAGCAGTACGCCGTGGCCCTCGCACCGGTCCCTGAGGGCTGGCAGCGTCACCGCGTCGGCGACTGGCTGGCCTTGCGGCCGGCAGACTGCCAACTCCCCGAGCAGGGATGGAAGATCCATGTGTCCGCGTGCCTCGGCAACGCCGAGTCCGTACTCGCGCGGGTCTCCACCTACTGCCAAGAGCAGCGTCTCGCCTACAAGTTCGTGCCCAGCCGCTATCTGCTGCACCATCGCAACGCCAAGTACGCGGATCGGGCTGCGAGCGGCAAATTCATCACTGTGTACCCGTCCGACGACGGGCGGTGCCACCGCGTCGCCGAAGACCTCGCCGTTCTCCTCGACGGCGAGCCTGCGCCCTACATTCTCAGCGACCTACGCTGGGGATCCGGACCGGTTCACCTCCGCTACGGCAGCTTCACCCGCCGCCATTGTTACGACGAGGAGGGGGAACTACGGCCCGCGGTTCGGCGCCCCGACGGACGCCTCGTCCCCGATCTGCGCGGGCCCGCCTTCCGGATACCCGACTGGATCGAGCCGCCGGCCTTCCTCGTGCCGCACATCGAAGCCCGGGCCGCGCTCACCGTCGGCGAACTTCCCTACGCCATCGAGAGCGCCCTGCACTTCTCCAACGGAGGCGGGGTCTACGTCGGCCGCGACCGTGCCACCGGTGAGAAGGTCGTCCTGAAAGAGGCCCGGCCGCACGCAGGACTGGCCGCCGACGGCGCCGACGCAGTTGCCCGACTGCGCCGCGAACAAGAAGCCCTGGAGCGGCTCTCCGGACTCGGCTGCACCCCGGAGGTACGGGGGACGTTCTCCGTCGGAGACCACCAGTTCCTGGCGATGGAGTTCGTGGAGGGCAAACCGCTCAACACCTTCTTCGCGCGCCGTCACCCCCTCATCGAGTCCGGCCCCGGCCCCGAGGCGCTCGCCGAATACACCGCCTGGGCCCTGCGTATCCACCGGCTGGTCGAGGACGCGGTGCACGCGGTGCACGCTCGCGGAGTCGTTTTCAACGACCTTCATCTCTTCAACATCATGGTCTCCGAGGACGAACAGTCCGTGACACTCATCGACTTCGAGGCCGCAGCCCACATCGACGAGGGCCGACGCCAGACCGTTGCCAACCCCGGCTTCGTCGCCCCCGCCGACCGGCGAGGACACGACGTGGACCGGTACGCCCTGGCCTGCCTGCAGCTCGCCCTGTTCCTGCCGCTCACCAGTCTGCTTCCCCTCGACAGGGCCAAAGCCCGACACCTGGCGGACATCGCCGCCGAGCAGTTCCCCGTCGACAGAAGCTTCCTGGACGAGGCGGTCGAGGAGATCACCCGCGGCACCAAGCGACCCGCTGCCGGACCCTACCTGCCCGTCGAGCCAGGCGACTGGCCACGCAGCCGCAACTCGATGGTCCGCGCCGTACTGGCCTCCGCCACCCCCGAGCGCGACGACCGATTCTTCCCCGGCGACATCGCCCAGTTCGCCACCACCGGCGGCGGAGCGACCTTCGGGTACGGCACTGCCGGTGTCCTGTACGCCCTCGCCGAGACCGGCTCGGACCCCCACACCGAGGCGGAGGAGTGGCTTCTGCGCCACACCAAGGTACCGGAGTCCGGCACACCGATCGGTTTCTACGACGGACTGACCGGCATCGCCTGGACACTGGACCGCCTCGGCCACCCCGAACGGGCCCTGGAACTCGTCGAGTCGGCGCAAGCTCGGCCCTGGGAGGGCATCGCCCCCGATCTCCACGGGGGCCTCGCCGGCGCCGGACTCGCCCTGGACTCCCTCGCGACCACGACCGGAACACCGGCCCTGCACGACGCGGCTTGGCGCTGCGCCGAACTGGTCGCCGAGGCCGTTCCGGGCATCACCCGCGCCGGGCTCCTGTACGGGGCGTCCGGACCGGCCCTGCTCTTCGTCCGACTCTACGAACGCACCGGTGATACCACGCTGCTCGACCGGGCAGGCGACGCACTCCGGCAAGACCTCGCCCGGTGTGTCCGCAGCGCCTCTGGAACGCTCCAGGTCGACGAGGGCTGGCGGACCATGCCGTACCTGGGCGCCGGCAGCGTCGGCATCGGCATGGTGCTCGACGACTACCTCGCCCACCGGGCTGACGAGGACCTCGAAGGAGCGCGTCGCGAGATCGTACAGGCCGCACAGGCCACCTTCTACGCCCAACCTGGACTGTTCCGTGGCGCCGCCGGCATGGTGCTGCACCTCAGCCGGACCACCGCGCCCGGCCCCGGCACCGCGCCGGGGGACGTCCGCCGACAGATCGACGCCCTGACCCGGCACGCCGTCCCCTACAAAGGCCATCTGGCCTTCCCCGGCGAGCAGATGATGCGGCTGTCCATGGACCTCGCCACCGGCACCGCCGGTTGCCTCCTCGCCCTCGGCAGCGCCGCCTCCGGCGGAGACGTGCATCTGCCCTTCCTCTCGCCGCCCCGGCGGAACCCACAAGCCGGTCCCGTACAGGGATCGTGAAGTGCACCACCCGCAGGACGTACGAACCGCTCACAGTTCCCGATTGAAAGGAAAGACGATGACGCTTCTCGACCTGCAGTCGATGGAGACCCCGAAGGAAGAGGCCACCGGCGACGTCGCCACCGGCAGCCGCGCGAGCCTGTTGCTCTGCGGCGACAGCAGCTTGTCCGTCACGACCTGCAACTGACACACCGGCCGGTCACCGGCCCGACGACGCTCACGCCGAGGTGTTAGCCCGACGAAGACAGCTCATCGACCGGAGTGCGACGCCGGCCCTCCACACCACGCATTTCAGCCGTTCCCGGGGAGGAGACCTCCGCCATGACATCCGGCCCGGGCCTCCCGGTCGCTTTGTCCGTCGCCGGGAGCGACGCTGAGGAAGACTCGGAAGTCCGTGCCGTCAGTGACGGCGTACTGCGCCAGGCACTCCGGCACAGCAGCGGACACAGCCTCGCGATCCTCTTCTGCTCCGTCACCTCCGTGCTCGTCTCGCTGGCTGAACCCGCGGTCCTCGGGCACGCTCTGGACCTGCTCCTCTCCCAGTCGCCGGGCGCCACCCCATGGACCCTCGCGTGCGCCGCGCTCGTCGTTGCGGAGATCTTGCTCGACTCCGTGGACGCCCTGCTCGTCGGAACCGTCAACGCCCGCTCCACCGCCTGGCTGCGTACCCGGACACTCGACCGGCTCCTGCGCGCGGAGCCGGACCGCGCCACCGCCTCCTTCGCGCCCGGGGATCTGGCCACCCGGCTCACCGCCAACGCCACCGAGGCGGGCACCGTTCCGGCCGCTTCGGCGGGAGTGTTGGCGGCTCTGCTCCCGCCTCTCGGTGCCCTTGTCGCGCTGGCCGTCATCGACGTGTGGACCGCCGCGGCCTTTCTGCTGGGGGTCCCTTTGCTGGTGCTGCTCCTTCGGACGTTCGCCCGCTCCTCGTCCGTGGCGGTCGGCCGGTATCAGCGGGTCCAGGCGGAGATCGCCGATCGGCTCGCCGAGGTGCTGGGCGGAGCCCAGACCGTCGTCGCCGCAGGCACCGCACGCCGGGAACGACGCCGCGTGCTCGCGGACCTGCCACGCCTCGGCACCGAAGGCCGTGCCATGTGGCGGGTCTACGGGCGTGCCGTCGCGCACAGCGCAGTGCTGATGCCGCTGCTCGTCTGTCTCGTTCTCGGTGTGGGAGGCCTGCGGCTCGCCGCCGGACACCTGAGCGTCGGTGACCTGGTCGCCGCCTCCCGGTACGCGGCGCTGGCAGCGGGCGCCGGGGCAGTGGCCGGGGTGGTCGGTTCCCTCGTGAAGGGAAGGGCGGCCGCTCGACGCACGGTCGAACCGGCACTCCTGTCCCCGGTCGCGCACGGTCCGTCGGCTCTGCCGGCAGGCGGACCGGGGACGTTGGAGCTGCGCGGTGTCGGTGTCGTGCGCGATGGCGCCCACGTCCTCCACGACGTCACCGTCACCGTGCCCGGCGGGACCACGGTGGCCGTCGTGGGCCGCTCCGGTTCGGGCAAGTCCGCCCTCGCCGCGGTGGCGGGCCGACTGACCGACCCCGAGGAGGGCTGCGTGCGTCTGGACGGCGTCCCGCTTGACCGGCTCACCGAAGAGGACCTGCGCACGGAGGTGGTTCACGCCTTCGCACAGCCCGCCCTCTTCGGAACCACGGTCGCCGACGCCATCGCGTTCGGCGCCGTCGCACCGCCCCCCGCGGCCGTACGCGCCGCCGCCCGTGCAGCTGGAGCGGACACCTTCGTGACGCGTCTTCCGCAGGGATACGACACCCCGCTCACGTACGCACCGTTGTCCGGAGGTGAGCGCCAGCGCCTGGGGCTGGCCCGGGCGTTCGCGCACGCCGGACGACTGCTCGTGCTGGACGACGCGATGTCCGGCCTGGACACCGTCACCCAGCGGGAGGTGGAGCGCGCGCTCGCCCATGACGTCCGTGCCGGCACCCGACTGCTGGTCGCCCATCGACTGTCGACCGCGGCCGGCGCCGATCTGGTCCTCTGGCTGGAGAAGGGCCGCATCCGCGGGGTGGGCCCGCACGACGTGCTGTGGCGGATGCCGGACTACCGCGCCGTCTTCACCGCCACGGACGCCGGACCCGACCGTCCAAGCAACTCTCGAACGGCCCCCGACATCGGTTCGCCGCCCGGTGCCATCTCCGGACACCAGGCAGCGGGGGAGAAGGCCTGATGAACGACGCCCGCCTCGCTGCAGCCACCGACGGCTCCTCGCCCTGGCACAAGGCCGGACCTTCGACACGGCGAGCCCCGGATGACCCGAGATGGATCAGGAACGATGAACGTGGCTCCCTGAGAGGGGTGTTGCCAGACGGTCGACGGTTCCTGCGCCGACACCGACCTGTCCTGATCGCACTGTCCGGATGGTCCCTCCTGGAGAGCGGCCAGACATTCCTCGGCGGCTACGGCGTCGCCCGCTCGCTCGATGACGGCTTCCTCGCCGGCCGTACCAGCACCGGCCTGCTCTGGCTCTGCGTCGCGGCCGGCGCCACGTTGCTCGGCGGCTTTGCCGTCCGCCAGGTCTTCAGAGGACTGGCCGACCTGGTCGAACCGTTCCGCGACGGTCTGATGCGCCGGGCGGTGGACCAGGCGCTCCGCGCCGCGCTCGCCGAGCCGGCACGAGCCGACCCGACCGCGGCCGTGTCCCGACTCACGCATCAGACCGAGATCGCCCGCGACAGCTTCGCCGGCCTGGTCCTGACCGCCCGCTCGTTCGTCTTCACCACGGCAGGCGCGCTGCTCGGCATGGCCTCGCTCGACCCGGCGCTGCTGATCGTCGTCCTGCCGCCGCTGCTGGTCGGACTCATCCTCTTCCTGTCCACCTTTCCTTCCATGGCGGCGGCACAGCGTGCCTATTTGGACGCCGACGAGGCATTGTCCGCGCTGTCCGGGCAGGTGGCCGCCGGCCTGCGCGACGTGGCGGCGTGCGGAGCCAGAACCCGGATCGCTGCCGAGGTCGGCAGACTGATCGCAGTCGAGGCACGGCTGTCGCGGAGGCTGGCCCGCTGGGCGGCCGTACGATCGTTCGCGCTCGGCGTCGCCGGCCGACTTCCCCTGGTGGCACTTCTCGCCGCGACCCCCCTTCTCCTCAAGGGCGGACTGACCGCGGGCGCCCTGCTGGGAGCGCTGACCTACCTGGTCCAGGCACTCCTGCCCGCTCTGCACGCCCTGATGACCGCCGCCGGAACGGCCGGCACCCGCCTCCTGGTCGTGCTGGAGCGGTTCACCGGCCAACCCGACTACCCTGCCCCGGCAATCCCGACTGCCCAGCCTCTGGTCGAATCTCCTGCGCATACGTCCGGACGGATACCTGCCGATGACCCCCGACCTGCGCGGCCCGCGAGGTCAGGCCGCTCCGGACGGATACCCGCGGCCGAGCTTCGAGGCGTGACCTTCGCGTACGGCACTGGAGCTCGCCCTGTGCTGCGGGAGCTGGACCTGACCCTTGAGGACGGCGAGCACCTCGTGGTCGTAGGGCCGAGCGGCATCGGCAAGTCCACCCTCACATCTCTGCTCGCCGGGATGCTCACGCCGGATGCCGGTTCGGTGCGGGTGGCGGGAGCCGCGGCAGGTCCCGACGGACCGGCGCATCCGCAGCTGCGCCGAGCACTCCTGCCGCAGCGGGCGTATGTTTTCAGCGGGACGGTTGGTGAGAACCTCGCGTACTTTCGGCCCGACGCCTCCCGTGCCGACCTCGAACGTGCCACGCGCCTCCTCCGTTTGGAAGACCTGATGCGGCGGCTCGGCGGCCTGCACGGGAGGGTCGACCCGCGTCGCCTCTCGTTGGGGGAGTGCCAGCAACTGGCCCTCGGGCGCGCCTATGTGTCCCCGGCCCCTCTGTTGTTGCTGGACGAGGCCACCTGTCACCTCGACCCGGAGACCGAGGAGCGGACCGAGCGTGTCCTCGCCGCGCGCCCCGGCACTCTCGTGCTCGTCGCCCACCGGATCAGCTCCGCTCTGCGGGCCGACCGAGTCCTGGTCCTGGACGGCGACCGAGCCCTTTGTGCACCGCACGACGCCCTTCTGGCCGAGTCGGAGCTCTACCGCGACCTGGTTGGCCGTTGGTACCACGACTCCGAATCCGCTGGGCAGGAGCGTGATCGACAAGCGCATCGGAGCGCCGCGCGCACGGAGGAGTCGGAGGGCCGCGGTGTGAGGGCACCCCTGCCCAGGCTTCGTGATGAGGACCCCACGGCGTCGAAGGGTGCGGTCACAGCGGTCGGCCCGGCCTGCGACCGCGACGTCAGACCCAGCCGGCGCCCTGCGTGATGCGGATGGCGTCGATGCGGTTGCGGGCGCCGACCTTGCGGGTCGCCGCGGCCATGTAGTTCCGTACCGTTCCGCTGGTCAGATGGAGTCGACGGGCGATCTCCGCCACCGTCTCACCTTCGGCGGCCCGCGCCAGCACGCTCAGTTCCCGTCTGGTCAGCGGCATTTGGGAAGCCTCGAGGAACCCACAAGCCAGTGACGCGTCCACGAACCGCTGACCCGCGGCCACTTCCGTGATGCCCTTGATCAACCGTTGTGCGGAGCTGTGTTTGTCCACGAATCCCAGTGCTTGGGCATCGAACGCTCTGCGCAGCGCTCCGGGTCGTCCAGCCGACGCCAAGACGACGAGCCCGGCGCGCGGCACCGGCACCCGCTCGGCCGTGTTCCCGGCGCCGCCCTCTAATAAGGAGGTCGCGCCGGGACAGTCGAGGTCGACCAGGCACACATCGGGGTGCAGCGCGCTTGCGTTCTCACGGGCGGATATCCAGCCCGCCGCATCCACGTCGAACGTGGGTTCAGTCTGAAGGAGTGCCGTCAGCGCGGAGCGCATCAGGCTGACGCTGTGCAGTACGAGCACCGTGGTCATGGTTGGCGCCTCTCGATCCTTCACCCGGCATGCACACACCAGGCATCCGTCTTGTCGTCCCTCCGGCTTCCCGAGAGGCCGGGACGGAACCCCGAATGGTTTTCGACGGTGGCTCACTTCCATGCCGTGTCGCGCGCCCTGATCCTTCCGGATATCAGCCGGACAGTCGCCCGTCGATCGCGTCCGGACGCATACGCCCTCATGACGGGGCGGCGCTGTCCGCGGCAGCGACCGTCCGTCGGCCGCGGGCGGACCGTGACGGTCGTGTTGTCCGCCAGGGCAGGCGGCCAAGAAAGGCGTGATCCATGCAGGTTCGGCGTCCACGCCGACCGACGGAGGATGAGGGCTTCGGCACTCGGCCGAGGTTCGCGTGCTCTGCCGGGCGGAGGCAGTCGGACGAAGCTTCGACCGATGAGGCAGCTAGGGTCCGTCTTCAAAGATCATCGAGTGATCTTCGGAGCTGACGGACACGACCTCGGCCGGCTTCCCGCCTTGGAGCCACTCATCGTGTCCCTTCAGGGTCCCCCACGCCTTGCGCCTACTGCCCGGTGCGGGCGTCGTGCTTGTGCTCTGGACCTAGCCCGCCAACCCTTCCGGCGGGTCCTTCACCGTTCCTGTTCGGGACCGACTTGTTCCTCGCAGGGGGCACGAAAATCTGTGTTGGCTGGAGTAGACATTGGGTGATCGTCTGGCTATGGTTTCTCTTGTAGTCGAGATCAGCAGGGCCCGGCAGACACGAACTGCCAGGTAGCAGTACATGTAGTTGGAATGTGCAGGACGGTGCGGTGGTGGAGTTCCGAAGCCAGGGTTGTTGCAGGTCGGCGACGGGGCTGACGATCGGACCGGGTGGCTCGCAGTGATCAGGGGCCGCCGTGAGCAGGACCGCAGTTGAAGTTGCAGTACCCGTTAGTGCAGTTAGCGGTATCCAGCAGTGAAGGTATGTGAGTGGTTCCTCGGTGAAGGCGTCGGCTGCGGGCGCGCGCACCGGGAGGTTCGGCAGTGGGGTTCTAAGCCAGAGCAGACGCAGGACGGGCGACGGGGCTGGCTGCCGAAGAGTGACGCTTCCTCAGGTCACCAAGCAGTTCGCATCACCCGTAGTACAGAGCAGTGCGCAGTACCAGCAATAGACAGCGCCCCTCGAAGGCGCTGGATCAAGAGGGAAAGAACGGAGGAGCGAGGCGCCATCAGGATCGCCCGGGCGGAATGGCTGAGCCCGGGTACCGCAGGACATCGATAGTGAGGTGGTCTCCGGTCGAGCAACCGCGATCCCCGCACACGCTCTCACCCCCCGTGAGCTCGTGCGGAAACAGTAGGCCGGTGCAGTATCAGGGCCGGCAGATGGTGTAGCAGTTCCTTCGGGGCCCTGGCACACATGGTGCCAGGGCCCCTCCACGCGTTCCACGAGAGAGGTGCAATGACAGCAGACGACTCCTACGGCCGGCTCGACGACGACGACTACCCCGCCTACACGATGGGCCGGGCCGCCGAGATACTCGGCACCACCCAGGGCTTCCTCCGCGCGATCGGCGAAGCCCGCCTGATCACCCCGCTGCGCTCCGCGGGCGGCCATCGGCGCTACTCCCGCTACCAGCTGCGCATCGCAGCCCGCGCCCGCGAACTTGTCGACCAGGGCATGCCGATCGAGGCCGCGTGCCGCATCGTCATCCTCGAGGACCAGCTCGAAGAGGCCCAGCAGCTGAACGCCGCATACCGACGCGAGACCGAAACGGCAGACTCGACGACCGCTGTTTAAGGAGCGGTCTGCGGCTAGCTGGAGGCGTCAGCCCTCTGCTGCTCGTGGTGGTGCTTGAGCGCGTTACGGGCCGCGAGGACGTCGGCCCGTGCGAGGCTGTTCCAGTACGCGTGCGTGACGACCGGCGTGGCGAGTTCGACTTCCCGCGCCCGTAGCGGGGTGATCTCCGCCGCGTCCTGGGCGTCCCGGCCGGGGAAGGAGGGCCGGGACGACACCTGCTTAACGATTTCCATCGCCTGCGGACACGCACTGGGTGTGGTTTCGGCCGCCGCGGTCGGCGTGTGGCAGCACGGCCAATCCCCCTACCGCTCGCCCTACCGGTTTTTCTACCAGGTCCCCTACCGCCAGCCCTGACGGCACGTTCAGGGTTTGTGTGCAATTCAGGCCCCTTGAACAGCTCCGACCCGCGGTGCCGACAACCCTTTTCCCTCTCCTTCGTTCCTGGCTAGGCCCTTGGCCGTGGTGGGTGATGGTGGGGCGCAGACACGAGAAGCACGGTGGGTTCGGGAAAGAGCTCGGGCCCGGCCTGGTGGCTGTCGGGCGTCGGGCGGCGGCCCTCCCCGCTCGCCCCGGCCACGAGCCCGGCGCGAGGAAGGACCGGACGTGGGGCACGGGAGGCGGGGTCGGAGCGGCAAGCGCGGTCCACGGCGGGCTGCTCGTGTGCCGCACCCGCGGTACCCGTTCGGCTCACGCGGACTTCCGGGCGCGTCTCGTTGTTCATGGCATGACGATGCAGGACGTATCGAACAGCCGTGACGACAGCGGAGCCCACGCCCCCCTCAGGGTCTGCCTGTCGCCGTACAACAGCCTTCAAGCCCGGCTTGCGTTGCGAGGCCTGCTGGACGACACCCTCGCCGGCTTGCTGCTCCTGCACCCGCTCACGGGCGAGTACCCGAGATCGCCCCGGTCCTGGACATGATGCGGTGCACGGCTGTGGTTCGGGAAAGTCGTGGGGCGGCCCGGCCGCGAAGGGTGAGTCGGCACCGGGCCGCCGCAACCTCACCCTGCAACAGCAGGAGAACCGGCGCCACGCGGGCACCGCACAGGGATGAGGGCCCGAAGCGGATCTCTTGGGCTTCGGGCCCTCGGTCGGCGCGCAGTCTCAAGAGCGCTGATATCCCGCGCACCGATCGGCTTAACGACATCCTGCCGGGAGCGACACGGCACAGCATCTCCTTCCGCAGGCGGACGAGTGAGTTTCGTCGAGCACGGCCGGCGACGGGCGAGTCGTCGCCTCGAGGGCAGAGGGCAGCAGGATGATCTGGGTGTCACGTCACCTCTCACCCCCACGTGAGGCGATGCTCTGCCGCTGTGGTCAGCTCCGGCAGGACCGGGCGGTCGTCCCCTTGCCGAGGCGACCGCCCGGGAAACCATGTCCAACCGCAATAGGCGCCTGCTCTGGTGCTACTCGTCTCGGCGGTAGCCGCACACCCCGGAGGAAGCAGACCGGGGTCAGCGCCGAGTGACGATGAGTCCGACGGCCGTCAGGAGCACCGCTGCGACGCCCGCGGCCACACTCAGCGGCTGCGCGAGGGCGGGGTGCTGATAGGTCACGTACATTGCGATGCCGCTGATTAGGGCAGTCCGGGGGTGTCAGGCAGCTGACCCTGGAGGCGTTCAACTCCCGGGAACCGACCGCCTCCAGGAGGTGCCCGCCCTATACTCCGTTCACTGGGTGTGCTCAGCGCAGGCACACTGCAGGTTCGTCAGGCCGCACGCTGACTCCCTCTCCAGCAGGGCCGGGGCCCTTAAAAAAAAGCCCCTCAGTTTGTGGCTAGGTAGACGCGAATGTCGGATTTGACCGTCGTGTCATCGTGCACCGCCCTGAGGGGTCTTTCCCAATCGTTGTGGGGCCTGTAGCAGGCCCCGGGAACCTCTGAGGGCTTCGGTGAACCTGTACATCTCTCCGGTGAACGGTCTGATCTTCGTAGTCGGCTGCCTCGTCGGCTATGCCATCTACCGCCATTCCAAGAACAGCCAGCCTGGGCTGGAGACGAAGGGCGACCCGGTCGCGGCAATCGGGACCGTGCTCGTTGTTGTCACGCTGCTGGCGTTCCTGTTCGGGGCAGGAAACGGTCCGTCGGCGCCGGAGAACGGAAGTGAGCCTTCCGCGCCTCCCGCTTCGTCGGCCCCTGCGTCCCGATGACCGACACGAACCCGGGCCTCGAACTCCCGCCTAGTACTCGAGCGTCCTTCGGTTCGCCCCTGGGGGCCTCCCGTTCGGCACCGGCGCACCGGACGCGGTCGCCGCCCGAGTGATCTCCGCCGGCCCCGACCTCGCCGGGATCTCCGACGACCTCCTGACCCTGGTGACGTCCGCACTGGCCAAATCCCCGGAAGAGCGGCCCACGGCCGCCGCACTGGCCGGACTGGCTTTATCGGTGAGTCCTGGGTTCTGGCACACATTCCGTGAGGACGATCACCGGGGTTCTGCCACGGTGACGTACCGTCATCTGAGACCGTGGTGCGGTGTGATGACCTCATAGCGGTGCTGTTTCCGCACTTCAAAGCGGTTCTGGTGGAGCGGGTGTTCACGGAGTGCGGTGTGGTGCACATCGTTGTGAGAACCCTCGATGGCGCTGCTCCGTGCCCGGACTGTGAACTTCCGTCGAATCGTGTGCACAGCTGCTACGAGCGTCGCCTGGCCGATAGTCCGATCGGCGACCAGCCGGTGCTGATCGAGTTGACCGTGCGGCGCTTGTACTGCGGCAACGGCCTGTGCGGGCGTCGTACGTTCGTCGAGCAGGTCGCGGGGCTGACCTTCCGGTACGGGAGACGGACGCCTGCTTCGCGCCGGGTTCTGGAGGCCCTGGCCGTCGCGCTCGCAGGCCGCGCTGGCGCCCGGCTGGCCGTAACACTGCACAGTGCGGTCAGCCGGACGACGCTGCTGCGGCTGCTGATGGCCCTTCCTGATCCCTACTGGGAAGCGCCCAAGGTGCTCGGGGTCGATAATTTTGCCACCCGCCGTGGGCAGCACTACGGGACCGTGCTCATCGACTGCGAGACCCGCAAACCGCTCGCCCTGCTGCCAGGACGGGACGCGGGGACGCTGGCCACGTGGCTGCGTGAGCATCCTGGGATCGAGGTGATCTGCCGGGATCGTGCCGGCTCCTACGCTGAGGGCGCCCGCGTTGGGGCCCCACAGGCAGTCCAGGTCGTTGACCGCTTTCACCTGTGGCAGAACCTTGGCACCGCGGTGGAACAATGCGTGCGCCGGCACACCGTCTGCCTGCGGTCACCCGGCTCCGGCCTGGGTGAACTGCCGGATATTGAACCGCCGTCGGCAAGGGAGATGTCGCCGATCGAAGCCCGTATCCGTGAACGTCACGCCATCGTCCACGCGCTCCTCCACCAGGGCCATGGCATTCGAGAGATCGCTCGCGAGTTACACATGGGTGGAAACACGGTCCGCCGATGCGCCCGCGCGGCAACTCCTGAGGAGTTACTCGGCGGCCGACAGCAACCTCGGCCAAGCCAGCTCGACCCCTACAAGTCCCACCTGGACAAACGCTGGGCAGAAGGGGGCATCAACGCGATCCAGCTCCACTCCGAGCTCCAGGACCTCGGCTACCGCGGCAGCTACCAGATCATCAGCGACTATCTACGGCCACGACGCCGACGCCGTATCCGCGTCGTCGGGCCCGCGCCACCAGGACTCCGACAAGTCACTGGGTGGATCATGCGTCACCCCGACCGGCTCTCGGAGAGTGAGGGAAAACAGCTGACCGAAGTCCTTACCCGTTGCCCGGAGCTCGCGGCGGCCCACCGCCTTGTCCGCAGCTTCGCTGCCATCCTCACCACTCGCACCGGCCAGCATCTGAAGGAATGGGTCGTCAGCGCGCGAGCCGAGGAGCTTCCGGGCCTCCACTCTTTCGCCACCGGCCTGGAGAAGGACTGGGGCGCCGTCGTCCAGGGCCTGACGAGTCACTGGAACTCCGGTCCCGTCGAAGGCCGGGTCAACCACATCAAGATGGTCAAGCGCCAGATGTTCGGCCGCGCCAAGCTCCCGCTCCTCCGTAAACGGGTACTTCTCACCGCCGCCGCCCGATGACTGCCCTGGTCAGGCAGGACGAAGCCGTCGGAGTACGTACTCCGACGGCCAGCAGAGGGCTCGAACAACCATGTTGGTGACGACGAAGTACCCCGGGCTCACCCAACCGTCCTCTTTGCTCATAAGGCCCGAACCGTCCTCGCGGTAGTAGCGACGCAACATGCGGCGGCGCAACAGAGTCCCAGCCACAAACAGGACTGGAGCGGCAATGACTGCACCGACCGTCACGGCGAGCCTGACTGCCTGGATCCTGGCGACGCTCTCTATCCGCATCGCTCCAGTCTGCCGATCAGAAGAGACTCGTCCACCGCTCTCACGGAATGTGTGCCAGAACCCCGCTCTCAGTTACGAAGCCACCCGTGCTGGCCGCGGACATCAACACAGTCGTCGAGAACACAGCATCGATGCGCAGACCTACCCGGGCGCGTATGAGGGGGTGAAGCTGAGCTACGTCGCGTTCTCGGCGACGGGCAACAGCGACGAGGCCACAGGCCGCGACGCGTTCCTCACGACGGCCACAGCGGTCGGCAAGACCGGTGCGCATCGCAGCCGCTCCGAGGTTCTCCAGCAGCTCCGTGCCGGAGTCGAGGTCCCAGAGAGCACCGTCCAAGACCAAGTGCTCACCGTGTCCAGCCGGACGTTCACGGTGGCCGACTGGAATCGTGACATGGCGGCACGTGACCTGTGGATCTGTGACGCCCCGTCCAAGCCGGGGGGCAAAAAGGAATGCCATACGCCATCAAGACCTCCGTGGCCGTCGCCATGAGTCGGTGCCAGCGCGAACGCCACCCCAACGCAACCCCACGAGTACGCTCATGAGCGGCACAGGCCCCGCCCAGCGCAGTAGCTCCGGCGCCACCTGACCGGGCGGACCGGGCAAGCATCGCGCGCCGCCGATGGGTGCGTGGCTGGCGCGGGGTGTGGCGGTCATGTACAACCGCCGGTCGGCGGCACCTTCGGGCCGTCCGCGTCCCGGGCCACCACCTCGTACCCGGCACTGCGAGCAGCGGAACAGGTCAGTGGTGAACACGTATTGCTGTGCGCCGTCCCAGGTCCGGCTATAGCGGCCAGCGCGGCCCGGTGTTGAGCCGGGCCGCGCCATGGCAGTCACAGCTTCAGGAAGAACGCCAGGGCCATGAACGCGGCCACAGCGAGTCCGAGCGCCGGCACGAGGCTCGGGTAGAGCACGGCGACCAGACCGACGAACGCCCGGTCCCTCAACACGCGATTCTCGGTGTCCGTGCAGGCATTCCTCCACGGCTGCCGCCCGGAGGCATCCGGAGCACGAACCTCATGCCGCACACGACCGACAAGCGGACTGGTGCTTGTGCCTGAAGTGCAGGTCAGGGGCCTGCACTTGCAGGCTGTCTGGTTGTGGACAAGATCACAGCCTCTTGGGGCAACCCATGATCGAATCCTCTTTTCACACCTGATTCACAAGAACTACTGTCCCGGTTCACTGATCAAATTCCGGGCCACGCCGAGCCCACCGTGCTGATGGGCGTATTCGGCATGTCCGGAGGGCGGCAGAGGATTCATTGGACTGCCCTTGCACGAGCTGCAGGTGGCATGTGTGAGGGGGGTCGGGTGGCCGTAAGGCGCTCGCGTTTCCTATCGGTTGGGCTAGCCGGCGCTGTGATGGCTGGCTTGCTGTCGACGATGTCGGTGGTGTCGCCGGGCCAGGCGGCGGCTGCGGAGGATGCGATACCAGTCGTGCCGTCACAGTCGCTGGGCACGGTGCCAGACCAGCAGGCGGAAGAGGTCGGCAAGGCTCTGCCGAAGCCGGACTGGCCGACGGCGGCCGAGGCGACAGTGGATCTGTCGCAGGCGGACCCCGGCGATCCTGGCACAGTGACACCGAGTCCGTCCGCCTCGCCGTCGCAGGGCCAGGACGCGACCGAGGTCGCGGACGTCGTCGAGGTGGCACCCGTGCCCGAGGAGGAAGGGCCGGCCTCCCAGCTGGGCTCGGCACGCCTCACGGACGATGACGCCTCACCGTCCACGGACCCCGTCCCCTCGGACAGCCCCGAAGAGGCCAGCACGTCACCCGTGCCGGAAGCGAGCGTGACCTCCGAACCCGAGCCCTCCGACTCCGCATCGGACTCAGTCTCTCCTTCGGTTTCTGCTTCGACCGAGCCTGCCGACGACCCCGTGTCTCCCGAGCAGGTCGACGTGCGGGTACTGGACCGCGAGGACATCGCGCCGGCCGGAGGTGTTGGACTCGGTCTCCAGGTCACCCGCTCCGACGGAGTGGCTGAGCCCGGGCACGTACAGGTCAGGATCGACTACTCCGGCTTCAAGTACGCCTACGGTGGCGACTTCGCCTCCCGGCTGCGGCTGGTGAAGCTGCCAGCCTGCGCGTTGGAGACCCCCGACGCCGACGGCTGCACCAGCCGCGAATTCGTCCCCGTCGACAACGACACCGCCAAGGGCACGCTGACCGCGACCGTGGTCGCAGAGCCCGACAGCAGCGGCCTGTCCTCGCAGCTGGGGAGCGGTTCGGCCAGCGTGTACGCGGTCACCAGCAGCTCGTCTTCGGATGCGGGCGACTACCGGGCCTCGACGTTGTCGCCGACCGGCTCCTGGGATGTTTCGACTGGGTCGGGTGCCTTCGCCTACAGCCTGCCGGTGGACCTGCCCAAGCCGGTCATGGGGTCGGCGCCGTCGCTGGCGATGACGTACAACTCGCAGTCGGTGGACGGCCGCACCTCGGCCACCAACAACCAGGCCTCCTGGGTTGGTATGGGCTGGGACCTGAGCGTCGGGTTCATCGAGCGCCGCTACCGCAACTGCAGCCAGGACGGCACGGGCATCGGCGACCTGTGCTGGGACTCGCCGAACACCGCGACAGAGCCGGACGGCGCCGTCTACGTCATCAACCTCAACGGCGTCTCTTCCAAGCTCATCCAGGACGGCACCGGCACCGGCTCCTACCACGTGCAAGACGACCCGGGCTGGCGGGTGCAGCACCTGACCGGCGGGCACGGTGCGGACGACGAGTACTGGGTGATCTCCCCCCAGACCGGTCAGCGCTACTACTTCGGCTGGGGCCGCTCCGAGCGCACCGGCAGCGCGACAGCCTCGGTCTTCACCGTTCCGGTGGTGGGCAACAACACCGGCGAGCCCTGCCGTGACAAGTTCCCGGTGCCGTGCACGCAGGCCTGGCGGTGGAACCTGGACCGTGTCGTAGACGCCAACGAGGTCGAGGCCGTCTACTTCTACGACAAGGAAACCAACTACTACCGGTCCATCGCCGAACAGACCGACAAAGCCCGCTCCTACACCGCCGGCGGCTACCTGCGCGACATCCAGTACGGGTGGGCGACCCAGATCCCCGGCTCCAAGCCGACCGGCCGGGTCGAACTGACCCATGTGGGCCGCTGCGTGGAGCGGATGGCGGATGCGGACCCGCTGCGCAGCGAGCCGAAGCCCTGTCCGTCGATCTCTGGAAATCCATCGTCGTATCCGGACGTGCCCATCGATCTGATGTGCGATGGAAGCTCGACGGACTACTACTGCGCGGGCAAGACGTACTTCCCCACGTTCTTCACCAAGGACATGCTGTGGGACATCAAGACCTCTGTCCTGAACACGTCTGCCAACGGCTGGGATGTGGTGCAGCAGTACCAGACCAAGCACGGCCTGCCCAACCCGAGCGGCTCGATCGGCAAGACGCTGTGGCTGGACTACGTACAGCGCAAGGCGTACGGCACCGGCACGAACATCGTTCTGCCGGTCATCAACTTCAACGGCATCGACCTCGACAACCAGGTCGGCACCAAGGAGCTGAACTTCCGCCGTATCGAGTCGATCCACGGCGACCTCGGCGCGACCACCACCGTCACCTACGGCTCGCCCAACGCGTGCAGTTCCGACGCCTATCCCACGCAGTCGTCTAACGCCCAGGACTGCTACTGGCAGAAGTGGACCCCCGAGGGCGCCACTGATTCCACCACCGGCTGGTTCAAGAAGTTCCTGGTCACCAAGGTCACCGTCGACCCGACGGTGACCAGCAACCAGGACGGCGACCCGGAGATGACGACCACCTACGACTACCAGGGCGGGGCCGGCTGGCGCTTCACCAACGACCCTCTCACCAAGGACAGCGACGAGACCTGGTCGGACTGGCGCGGCTACCAGAAGGTCGAAGTCACCACTGGCACCGGCACCGTCAAGCACTCCACCTTCCACTGGCTCTACCGCGGCCTGGACGGCGACCGCACCGACAAGGACGACTCCTCCAAAACCCGCTCGGTCAGCGTCACCGACGGTGAAGGCACCTCCTACACCGACTCGCCCTGGCTGCAGGGCAACACGATCGAGACGTCGCAGCGGGACGACACTGGCAGCTCCCACGAGCGGGTGTTCCACAAGTACTGGGTCCACACCACCGCGACCTACGTCGGGTTGCCCGACGCCCGTTTCGTCCGGGAGACGGAAACCACCACGTCGACCAAGATCTCCACCGGCTGGCGTGATCACGTCGTCCAGAACGAGTTCGACGACGTCGCCACTGCCAACACGTACGGCCTGCCCTCTCGCGTCGACGACCAGGGCGAAAAGGGCGTCTCGGACAACCGCTGCACCACCTTCGGCCGCGCCTACAACGACGATCTCTTCGACGGCTCCAGCATCCAGCGCTGGCTGGTCGTCGTCGACGAGACCAGGCACTACAACACCGCCGGCTCCGGGTGCGATGGACGAGTCGCAGCCGGCAACACAGGCGCCAACCAGGACGGCTTCACCGAAACCTTCTACGACAGCGCCACCTCCGTCGCCGCCAACAACCCCGTCGACGGCAACCCGACCGAGACCCACACCTTTGCCTCGTCAGGATCGACCGACTTCCTGCAGACGAAGGCCCGCTACGACAGCGGCGGCCGGGTGGTGTGGAGCGAGGACGGCAGGGAGAACCGCACCACCACCACCTACAGCCCGAACGACAACTGGCCGGTCAACGGGATCATCACCACCACACCCGACCCCGACGGCCCGACCTTCCCGCTCGTTCCGCTGACCACCAAGGTCTACCTTTCCCGCTTCTGGGGTGTGCCGACGAAAACCGAGGATGTCAACGGGAAGATCACCACATACACGCTGGATGCCGCGGGACGCACCCTCGAGGTGTGGAAGCCCACCGAGACCGGCAGTTCACCGTCGCTGAAGTTCAGCTACAGCATCCCGACCTCCACGATTAGCGGGGTTCCGGACTCCGTTGACGGCTATTCGGGTGTGAGCGCCCAGACCCTTCAGTCCGGGAGCAGCTACCTGCCCACGTACTCCTACGTCGATGGCCTGGGCCGCGCCCTGGAGTCACAAGCGCCGGTGCCTGACGAGCACGACACCGGCCACCGCCAGGTGGCCGTCACCCGCTACGACACAGCTGGCAACGTCACCGGCACCTCCGCGGTCTTCCTCAACGGCGGGGTTCTGAGCTTCGGCGTCGGCGGTGGGCCCGCCAACCCTGCGGTGAAGGACCTGCCGTCCTATACGGACGTCACCATCGACTGGGCCGGGCGCACCACCGCCTCCAGAATCATGGTAGGCAACGGCACCGACTCCGTTGAATCGATGTACGGGTCGAGCACAGCCGCTTATTACGGCGACTACAACACCTTCATCCCTTCGGTCGGCGGTCCCACGGACACCTACACCAACGTGGACGGGCAGACCTCGAAGGTCGTCGAGCACAACGGAACTTCCGCGTTCACCACGCAGTACACCTACACCGACACCGGTCAGCTGAAGCAGATCAGCGACCCGCTCGGCAACAACACCATTTACACCTACGACTGGGCCGGCCAGCGCATCAAAACCGACGACCCAGACGCTGGCGTATCCACCGCCGAGTACAACAAAGCCGGGCAGATCACCAAAACAAGCAGCAACTACCCGACAGCCGACAGCGGCGGCACTCTCGGCACCCCGAAGACGGTTCTCACCTACGACTACGACACCCTGGGCCGCAAGATGTCTGTGACCAGCGGGGCCGATGAACTGGCCGCGTGGAGCTGGGACGGGCCGACCATCCCCGGCGGCAAGGGGCAGATCACCTCGGCCGTCAGCCGCGATACAAGCGGCAACACCTACACCACCAAGATCAACAACTTCGACGGCCGCGGCCGCCCGACCAGCACGACCGTCACCATCCCGGCCAACGTCACCGGGCTCGCCGGCGACTACACAACCGCCCTCACCTACGACGCCGCAGACCACGTCACCTCGGTGAAATACCCCGAGGGCCCCGCAGCCAGCGGGATGGACGCGGAGACCGTCACCACCAGCTACAACTCCTACGGACAGCCCGACAGCCTCACCTCCAGCCAGCAGACCTACGTCAGCGCCACCGCCTACGACCCGTACAGCCGCCTGCTCGACCGCTTCTACGGCAAGCCGACCAACCCCATCGATGGCCCCGGTGACGCTGTCACCACCAAGCGCTCGTACAGCTACCAGGACACCACCGGCACCCGCTGGCTGCAGGGCATCTCCACCACCACCACTGCCAACCAGCTCGTCACCGAATCACAGAAGGACACCTACGGCTACGACCGCAGCGGCAAGATCACAAGTCTGAAGGAAGAAGCCGACGGACAGCCCGTCCAGTCCCAGTGCTTCAACTATGACGATCAGGCCCGTCTCACCGACGCCTACACTCGCGCCGGCAGCTGCATATGGCCGTCGTACTCGGACTTCACCGGAACGTCCCCGTACCAGACCGCGTACAGCTACGACCGCCTTGGGAACCTGCAGTCCGTCAAGGACACCGACCACAGCGGCACGGACACCACCCGCGACTACCTCTACCCCGGATACAACGACTCCGGTACCTGGACCACCGCCAACGCCGACCAGCCCCACGGCATTCGCAAGATCAACCACATCACCACCAGCAACGACGTCAGCACCACCACCGGCACCGACACCCTCACCTACGACTACGACGGCACGATGCTCAAGCGCATCGAACCGAACGTCACCACCGACTACACCTGGACCAAGCTGGGCCAGCTCTCCACCGTCAAGGCAACCCCCACGACCGGCGGCAGCACCCTGACCCGCTACGTCTACGACGCCACCGGTGACCTCGCCGTCCGCACCACCCCCACAGAAACCGTCGCCTACATCGGCGGCATGGAACTGCGCAACGACGGCTCCCAGGTCAGCGCCACCCGGTACTACAGCATCGACGGAGCCACCGTCGCCATGCGCACCACCACCGGCAACACGAGCGCCGACGGCAAAGTCACCTACCTGATGGCCGACAACCAGGCCTCCACCCAACTCACGGTCGACGCCATCAGCGGCACTGCAACCCGCCGCCGTTACACCCCCTTCGGCGACGAACGCAGCGGCAGCCTGCCCACTGGCACCAGCAACGGCTTCCTGGGCAAAACCGAAGACACCAGCACCGGCCTGTCCCTCCTCGGAGCCCGCGCCTACGACCCCAACCTGGGACGCTTCCTCAGCCCAGACCCCCTCAGCGTCCCGTATGACCCGCAAAACCTTTCCGCTTACAGCTACAGCAACAACGACCCCATCAACTACTCCGACCCCAGCGGACTCAAGCCAGTCGGCCAATGCGGAACCGCCGGCCTCTGTTCGGACGGCACCAGGGAGAATTTCACCCAGAACGACGACGGCACCTGGAACGCGTATGAGGAAAAAAGAGATCCCATAGGTGATGACGGGTCGACCGTCACCACAATCACTATCTCGTCGGGTTCGACGCAAATGGTTTTCAAAGAAACCATGCTGGAAGGCGGGGCCACATTCCTAGGGGTCCTTCCGCAGGGAGAGAACCGCAGATTCAAGCAGGGTAAGGAACTCTTCAATTTCTTCGTCTTTGACTTCAGTCAGGCGGGACAGTGCGCCAAAGATCTGACCTGGAGCTGCACTGCCCAGATCACGATGAACCTCCCGGTTCTGAAGGTGCTACGACTGGCGAAGCTGTCGAAGATGGGGAAGCTCGCCCTTTCGGACTGCAAGTGCTTCCTGGCTGGCACAGACGTCCTCATGGCAGGCGGAAAAACAAAGGACATCGAGGATGTCAAGGTAGGCGATGAAGTAGTCGCGACCGACCCCGAGTCGGGTAAAACGGGCCGCCGCAAGGTGACCCAACTGATCGTCACCGACGATGACAAGAGCTTCAACGAGTTGTCTATCGCCACAGCCGACGGCGTTGAGAAACTTACGGCAACGTCCGGACACCCGTTCTGGTCCCCATCCGAAGGGAAATGGACCCCGGCTGGCAAGCTCAAATCGGGGATGACCCTGCTCACCGACGACGGCGACACGGTCATCATCACCGGTAACCGCAGCTACATCGGGCAAGCTCGTACCTACAACCTCACGGTCGACGGCCTTCACACGTACTATGTGCTGGCGGGCAAGACACCGGTCCTCGTTCACAATTCTGGTGGATGCCCCGACTTGGATGCTCTTTCGCAGAGCGGGATGCGTCCGGCTAAGGGGAATATGACTCATGCGGGACGCGAATATCAGAAGCATATGAACCGTGGGGATCTCCCCGTGGTTCCAGGTAAGCAGCTAAAATCCGCTGGCCAGGATCTGTTGGACGATATTCTGACCAACCCGAAGACCGCTAAGTCTCCTGTTAATTCTGGAAACTTCGCTGGCGGGACGCGGTACATCATGCCGGACCCCGCTGGTGGGCGCGGGATCGGCGCGACCTTCGATGCAAATGGGCAGTTCCAATACTTCGGGCGGTATTAGGCATGGCAGTGATCAATCCGTGGGCCGCCCTGGCTCATGGCGGTGCGGGGCTTGCTGAACTCCGGGAGGCTGTCGTGGGCGAGGCCGTGAGAACGGTTCGCTACGTGGCGTTGCGGGGGGAAGGATGGCCCGAAGGGCACAGGGAAGATCGCGCTCACGAAGTCGATGTGGCCGTTGAGCTGGGCATGGAAAGCGGATCTGCGCTTGTTCTGTCCTGGGCGATGGATGGGGTCAACGAAGGGATGGCAATCGAACTCAGGAATCCCGGAGATACGAGCGCAAGCCTGCCCGGGGATCCCGTCGACGTGAGCGACCACGTCGATTGGGAGGGTTTCTTGGGTGTATCGATCGCGGGCATCGGTATTGCTTGGCACATCCCTAACGACGGATGCCCAGAGATGCCTTGGGCCTACAACTTCAGATTCGCCAATGAGTCGAACGTGGTAATTGCACTCGGTGAGGCTGATGGTGCGGGATTCACGTATATGCCTGACGCTCTGCTCGTGATCTTCGATAAGGCCCTTGCGGCTGCATACAAGATTCCAGCGAGCGCCACATCTTCGTGCGGATAGATCGAATCGTGGTACCTCATTCGATGCATCCAGGCTTCACGTGTTCGCCTCTATCAATTCCTGGTCGGTGCAATTTCTAGGGAATGAAGGCGAATGGACAGGGGCCCCACCGGAGTGATCTCCGGTGGGGCCCCTGTCGCCGTTTGACGGCAACGTCAGCGGACGGCGGCAGCGGCGGGCGGGTCGTCGGGGGGGGGGGGGGGGGGGGGGGGGGGGGGGGCGGTCGGGTTGAGGGCGTTGCCGAGGGTGTCGATGGCCTGGCGCTGGAGGCGGAGGCGTACGTGAGCGTAGACGCCGATGTGGGCGTGGCCGAGGAGTTCCTTGATGACGACGAGGTCGACGCCCTGTTCCAGGAGCAGGGTGGCGGTGGAGTGGCTGAGATCGTGGAAGCGGATGGTCCGGAGTCCGGCGCTTGTGGCGTAGCTGACGCGTTTGCTTATTGATCTTGGTTGTGGCCTGGCGTTGTTCAGTTGTGCTGAGCGGTGGGTCTGTTCCGTCCGGTGGGGTTTACGTGGAGTCGCGTGTCCGGCGCCGGGGGATTCGTGGGCTGAGCTGGCTGTTTGGTGTTGCGCAGTGAGCTGGGTGGGGCGGCGGTTGTTGCTCAGTGTGGTTGGCGCGCCTGTAGGTACCGGTGCCGGCCGGTTGTGTGAGGGTCGGGGCGGCAAGGGGTGTGGGCCGTTCAGCGGGCGGTGAGGCGTTGGTGGAGCAGGTCGTGGTCGGCGGGTGCGAGGCGGGGCAGTTGGAGGCGGCTGGCGAGGTCGTGGAGGAAGGCGGTCTGCTGGGTGGGTGTCAGGGGGTGTGGGGGCAGGCGGTCGAGGGCTGTGGCGAGGGTGAGGGTTTCGGGGTAGATGATCAGGTTCCGGCAGGTCAGGGCGGGTGAGGCCGGGCCTGGGGCGAGGTGGGGGTTGGTGGTGGTGAGCCGGTGCAGGCGGGTGTGCCAGCGCTGGTGGAGGTGTTGGTGGTGGTCGTACCAGCGTGTGGTGATCGTCGATGCCCAGCTCAGGGAGGCCGCCGTGGGCGGGCGGCGGGTGGTGAGTCGGGCACGGGTGAGTTCGGGGACAGCACGGATCTTGAGGGGGGTGCGCTGTCTGGGGTCGCTTGAGGCTTGCTGGTGGCGGGTGCAGATGAGAGCCCGGGGCAGGCCCGGTGCCGGGTGGATCCATGCGGGGACGGCTTTGTGCGGGCTGCGGTGAGCGGTGCAGGCGGTGCACGCAGGCAGCGGCTGCATCGCGGGCTGGGCGGGCTGCCAGCGGGCGGTGGCGGCGCGGGCCGTGCCGATGGCGGCGGGCGGGGGCCGGCGGGCCAGGGCGCGGGCGAGGTGTGCGGGCGGGATGCGGGTGAAGCCGGACAGGCGGCGGGCGGCTTCGTTGCTGAGGTGGATTTCGGTGGCGGGCGGGGCGGCGGGGGTGCCGGTGGTGGTGATGTGCAGGCCGTCCAGGAGCTGGGCGGCACTGAGGTGGTAGGCGGCTGCGAGGCGGGTGAGGTAGGAGGCGGTGGCCTCGCGGGGCAGCGGTCTCACGCGCAGTGCGCCGGGCGGGGTGGGCCACATGGTTGCGGCTCGCACGGCGGGGCGGGGCGCGGTGGGGGTGGTCACCGGTCGGTGGGCCGGGCGCGGCGGGCGGGGGTGCGGGGCCGGTAGTGCTCCTCGGCGAGGTGGTCCAGCGCAATGGAGTCCAGCAGTGTTCTGGTGATGTGCTCGCTGCCGGCCAGGATGGCTTCGATGGCGGCCTGGCGGATCAGGGGGGCCAGGCTGCCGATCCGTCCGGCGGTCCGCTCGTGCAGGTAGGGAGCCAGCCTGGGCAGGCTGCCCGGCCGGTGCGCGCTCAGGTCAAGGGCAGCTTCCAGAGCGGCGATCAGCTCGCGGAACGGTTCGCGCTCGCCGGCCCGCGCGGGCAGCGCCCCGCAGTCGATCAGGGAGGCCCGCCCAGCCAGTTGCGCCCCGCGCACCCCGGAGAATACTGCGCTGGCGGTGACGTCGATGCCCGCGTAGACGAACGTGGCGGGGACGCGTTCGGTGAGGTCTTTGAGCCAGTCGGCGGCCTCGGCGCCGGTGGAGGTGCGCGGGTTGAGGCGGTGGATCTCGTCGATCAGCACGAGCTTGACCCCGGCCGCGGTGTAGGTGTGGCAGACGGCTGTGGTGATCTGCGCGGTGGTCATGCGCGTGGTGACGGGGATGCCGAGGTAGCGGGCGAACTCCCCGGCCAGTGTCTTGGCGGTGGCGCCGGGCGGCACCAGCACATAGGCCACCGGCACACTGTCGTCGCCCGGGGCGGCACGGCGGGTGTGGGCGAGGTGGCAGGTCCGGCCGACCTGCAGCAGCGCGGTGGTCTTGCCGGTGGTGGCCGGCCCGGTGACGATCAGTGATGGCCGGGCGGTGATGTGCTGGTGCCGTCCGAGGATCATCAGTGTGCGTACCTGGCGTGCCAGGGTCTCGATGGCCGGGGTGCGCACGGTGACGAACCGCGAGTGGTAGGCCAGGCGTTCCTCCAGCGAGCGCGGTGTCTGGCCGGGCTGCGGCGGCGCGGGCGGGGCGGCGTGGGCGAAGCGGGCGAAGGCATCGAAGGTGGTGACTGCCTGCGCGGATGTTTCCTCGACGGGGGGCGTGGTGTCGGGGCTGGTCACCAGTGCTCGGCCTCCTCGAAGGCGTCGTACAGCGCGAATCGGGCCGGCGCCGGGGGCTCATCGCCGCCGGTTTGGCTGTCGTCATCGACATGGGTGCGGGCGTCGACGGCGTCGAGACTGTCCTCGGCGTCCTCCCTGCCCCCGGTCTGTGCGTCGTCACCTGCTGTCTGCGGGCCCGCCCCGCCTGCCGCCGGCACCTGGCGGCCGGTTGCTGCGGCGGGTGCGCCGGGGCCGGGCAGGGGACGGGCGCGGCGCAGGACCTGGTCGGCGGCCTCCGCGAGGGCCACTTCGTGCTTCTCGCGGTCTGTGCGCCGGCCGAGGGCGGCGCGGATGTGGCGCCAGGCGGTCTCGCCCATGGGGGCGTGGACGTGGTCGCGGTGGATCCACGGGATCTCGTGCAGGTGCCCGTCGGGCAGCCGGATGTAGATCTGCCGTACGTCGTGCGGGTTGAGGTGGATCTCCCACCTGCCGCCGGGGGAGGCGGGGCAGGGCCGTCCGCGGTGCTCGTTGAGCACGGCGTGGTCGTAGGTGCGGTGGTTGATGCGGATGCCGCGGCCGGTGACGGGATGGAAGCGCACCGGCAGCAGTTCCAGGTAGTCGGTGCCGCCCAGCGGCCACGGCACGTACCCGCACGCGCCCAGCAGCGCGCCCCACATCTCGTTGGGGGCCAGCGCCTTCTTCGGCAGCAGGGGGTGGCGCAGCCCGTCGTGCGGGCGGTGCTGCCAGCACGCGGTGATCCATTCGTCCAGCAGCTCCTGCAACTGCGCCACCGTGAACCGGGCTTCGTCCTGCACCGCCTCGCCGCGCGCCAGGACGTGGGGGCCGGTGTAGCCGGCAACGTGCTGCGCGAACAACGAGTTGATGCTTTTGAACGTCCTTTCCACCGCGCCCTTGGCGGCCGGGGAGCGCGGCGGCGCGGGCTGCACGCTCACCCCCAGGGTCTCGCAGGCGGCCAGGAACGCGGCGGAGACGAAGATGGCCCCGCGGTCGATGACGATCGTCTCCGGCACCACCACCGGCCGCGCCGCCGCCGACTGAAGCCGTCCATCCAGGGCGAGGAGCCGGTCGTAGGGGACGGCGGCGTGCGCCAGGCGCAGCTGCTCGCCCCAGCCGGGCCGCACCGGGTGCGGTACGGCCATCTCCGCCAGCAGCAGGGCGGCGTCCACGGCCTTGGTGCCCTCCTCGCGCAGCACGGCCGCCACCACCGACCTGGTCGCCACGTCGAGAGCGATCGTGAGTTCCGGGCGCACCGCACGGCCGTCCTCGCCGATGGCCATCACATCGAGGCGGGTGGTGTCGATCTGCACCAGCTCGCCCGGCCGCAGCGCCACCGTCGGCGTGAAGGGCCGCACCGGCGCGGCCGTTGCGGTGCGGGCCGGCCGTCCGGGATGCTCCAGCGGGTCGGCCAGTACCCGCGCCAGCCGGTTGAACGTCGACGGCGCGGGCAGTGCCACCGTGCCCGGCCCGTGGGTGTCGGCCAGGATGTGCCCGGTCAGCTCCCGCAGCCCCTTCAGCGTGCCCTTGGAGCGGCCGCGCTGGCGGCGCAGTGCCTCCAGCACCGCGGCCACCACCCGCTCATCGGCCTGCCCGGTCGCACTGGAGGGTTTGCGGCGCGGGATCAGACCCCACAACCCCTGGCCGTGGTAGCGGGCGCGCATGCGGCGCACGGTGGCCCGGCTGACCCGCGGCCAGCCCAGTCTGGTGAGTTCGTCGGCCTTGGCCTGCTCCCGCTCGGCCATCGATGTGCGCTGCGGGTCGTACTCGGGCCGCGGCATCCCGGCACTGCCCAGGCCGTCGGGCAGCCCGGTCTCGATCTCGCGGATGTGCCGCTGCCAGGCCAGAGCCCGCTCCCGCTCCCGGGCGGGCACCGACTCCAACAGCCCCCACTGCCGCACTCCCGCACTGGGGGAGCCCACCACGGTGAAACCCGGGTCGGCGAACAGCAGCGAGGCCAGCACCGACGCCGTCTGCCCGTCCTCGCCGACCAGCGTCACCGACGCACCGGCCACCGCGGCCACCTGCCAGGTACAGCCCTGGAACGTCACATACGCGCCCAGCTTCACCTGCCGGCCGCTCGCAGCGGCCACGCGGCGCCCCCGACGGGCGTGTGCGCTCACCACTGCTCGGCCTCCGCCCACGCGTCCCACACTCCGAAGGCACCCGCAGGCCCGGGCCCGTCCGGGACCGGTGCCACGGCGCCCCCGCCCGGTGCCGGCTTGTCCACCACGCCCTGGCCGGGCACCGGCACACCGGCCTTTTGCCCCGGCCCCTCGCCCGCTGGTGCCCGCTGCCCGGGCGGGCCATTGCGGTCGGCGAGGATCTGCCCGGTGCGGCGCCAAACGGCGTCGTCGAACGGGCGAAGCGCGTACGCGCGATCGGTCCAGGGGATCTCGTGCAGGCGCCCGTCGGGCAGCCGGATGTAGATGTGCCGTACGTCGTAGGGGTGGTGGTGCACTTCCCACCGGCCGTCGTCCGTGGTGGGCCGGGCCCGGCCGCGGTGCTCATCCAGGCACTGATGGTCGTAGCGGCGCCTGCCCAGGCGGATCCCGGACTCGGTGACCGCATGGTGCTGCACCGGCAGCAACTCGGCGAAGTCCTGCCCGCTCAGCGGCACCGGCAGCGACCCGGTGACGCCCAGCAGCACCCGCCACATCTCCTGCGGACTCAGGGCCGCCTTGGGCAGCAGCGGTTGCCGCAGAGCCTGTTGGGGGCGGGTGTGCCAGCGGGCGGTGATCCACTCGTCCAGCACATCGTGCAGGTGCGGCAGACCGAAGAACGCCTCCGCCTGCCGTCCCGCGCTGTCCGGCGGGTGCACAGCACCCAGCGCGGTGGCCAGGTCGGCGGCGTGCCGGGTGAACACCGCGGCGAGCGTCTTCACCGTGTCCCCGGCGACACTGTGCAGGCCGCAGCGCCGTGCGGGGACGGCTTCCAGGCTCACGCCGAGGCTCTCGCACACGGTCAGGAACCAGGGCGTGACGGCGGCCGCCGCCGGGTCGAAGACCAGCGTCTGGGGCAGGGCGGCCGGACGCGCCACGATCGCCTCAAGACGCGCGTCCAGGGGCATCAGCCGCTCGGGCAACCCCTCGTGGGCTGCCTGCAGCATCTCCCGCCACCCGGGCCGCGCCGTGCGGGG
The DNA here is from genome assembly GCF_036063235.1 of Streptomyces sp. NBC_00386. Taxonomy (NCBI): domain Bacteria; kingdom Bacillati; phylum Actinomycetota; class Actinomycetes; order Kitasatosporales; family Streptomycetaceae; genus Streptomyces; species Streptomyces sp. NBC_00386. The sequence continues at coordinate 17,062 of NZ_CP107950.1, read as the reverse complement.
GACTGCCATCTCGGCCAGCAGCACGGACAGTTCGACCGGCGCGGCCTGCTGCGGGTGCAGCACGGCGGCCAGCACACAGCCCGTGGCCCCGTCCAGCGCGCAGGTGACCGACACCGCCACCACACGGCCGTCCTCGCCCACCGCCTCGATGCCCAGGCGGGCGGTGGCGACATGGACCCGCTCGGCGGGCCGCAGCGCAGGCGGCCCGCCGCCTGCCCCGTCCGGACCGGTGGCGGTGCGCGCCGGGCTGCCCACCGGCTCGGCCGGGTCCGCCAGCATCCTCACCAGCCGGTACAGCGACGACCTGGCCGGCAGCGTCACCCGGCCCTTCCCGTGGGTCTGCGCCACGATCTGTTCGGCCAGGTCGATGACCTGCTTGACGGTGGTCGCCCTGCGGCCGCGACGTATGCGCAGCGCCTCCAGCACGGCGGCCACCACCCGCTCGTCCGTACGCCCGGTGGGGGAGGAGGCGCGCAGGGACCTCTTGTCCACCAGCCCCAGCAGCCCCTGGCGCTGGTAGGCCAGCCGCATCCGCTGCACCGTGGGCCGGCTGACCTTCGTCCATCCCAGCCCCGCAAGCTCCTTCGCCTTGGCGTGCTCCCGCTCGGCGAGTGTGAAGGCGTGCGGGTTGTACTCAGGCCTCGGCACCCCGCCGCTGCCGGGGCCGCCGGGCAACCCGGTCTCGACCTCCCGGATGTGCCGCAGCCAGGCCATCGCCCGCTCCCGGGCAGGCAACGGCACATCCGCCCACGCGGCGGCGGCCGGAATCTGCGGGGCGCCCTGGCCGAGGACCTCGAAGCCGTCGGCGGCCACCAGGCGAGCGGCCAGCACGCACCCGGTGGCCCCGTCCTCGGCGGCCAGATACACCCGCCCGTCGACCACGCCGGTCACCTGCCACGTGCGGTCCTCGAACGTGACCTGAGCGCCCACTCCAACACACCGCCCGCCGGGGGCGGTTACCTCGTGCCTGCTCACCTGCCGTGCTGCTCCTGCTCCCCGTCGCCTGCGGCCGGGCCGGGCGCCACAAGGGTGTGCTCGCCCAGCGGCCGCTCCAGGTCCGCCACCAGCCGCCCGCGCCACAGCGCGTGGTAGAGCACCGGGAGCGCCGAGAGGGTCTCGCCCGCCGCCGCGGCCCCGGCCATCAACGGCCGCGCGGTGGTGAACGCCTGAAGCACCGCCTGCTCAAGCCCGCCGGCGTCGCGGTGGCGGGGATGGCGGTAGCCGGCCAGCCAGCGCACGTTCGCCGCCACCACCGCATCCGGCGGCATCAGGCGCCGGTAGGTGAACCCCACCGCCGCACACGCCGCCTGAAGCACGGCGGCCGCGCGCGGCCCGGCGCGCAGCCGGTTCTGCGGTGGCGGGGCAGTCGGCGAGCAGGGCGCTTTTGTCGCCGTAGCGGGCGAACAGCTGGGGCACCCAGCTCAGCGTCCGCCTGCTGTCCGGGTCCCGCCAGATCAGCCGCACCGGCCGCGCCGCCAGCGCCACCACGCACGGATCGCGGTCCAGCAGCATCAGCTGCATACACATCGCCTGCGAACCGTGCGTCACATGCCGGCCGGTGGTGGCCGACCACCACCAGCCCGGCGCCCACCGCCGCCCCGGCACCACCGGGAACGCCGCCACCGGCGCCAGCCGCTCGAAGGGCTCCGCGACCGCAGCCTCCACCCAGCGGCGCTGCACCAGCCGGCCGTCCGCCCCGGCGAACTCCGCCTCCACCGCGGCGCCTTCCGGCACCCGCCAGGCGCCGTCCGCGCGGGCGGGTAAGCCGTCCTGCGGGCCGCCCTGACTGCTTTCAGTGATCACATACTCCACATAACGCCCTACCGGTCACGCCGCGCAGGCGAACCGGCCGGTAACCCCAACTACGCTGCACCGCAGGTCCATCGGGGTTTGCGCGGGGTCAGAATGACACCCGCACGCGCCGCTGTCAGTGCACACCCCTGCACTTTCCCGTCCTCGGGCCGCGGGGTGTGTGGGCAGGTGGGATCGCCGCTATCCCAGAGACGACAGCACCCATCCCGAGTCGTCCTCGTCCGAACCGAGCCGGATCAGGGCGCCAGACGGCATCGCCGCACCGCGCGCGAGCGTGTCGAGGCGTGCGGCCCGCGAGCTCGACGTCGTACTCGTCCAGGAGCCGCATGATGCCGCCCGGGGTGCCGAGCACGTCAGCCGTGGTCCTCGCCCGCGGCCACGATCTCCGCCAGTTCGTGGGCGGGCAGGCGGGCCCACGCGGCGACCTCCTCCAGTGTCACCCCGGCGGTGACGGCCGCGACGGCCGTGTGCGCCAGAGCCTCCTCGACCAGCTCGGCGCTGCGACCGAGGTGCTCCAGCAGAGTGCGGGCCACCTCGGCGGTGGTGCCGCTGTGCACGCCGCGCAGCTCCACCAGCTGCTCGCCGGCCTCCTTGACCAACTGGGTGATGTGGAAGCGGTGTTCGGCGGACACGGTGGCCCCCCACCGGGTGCCGGAGCCGCCCGAGCGCTGCTCGGCCGCCAGGACGCGCAGCTGCCCGGCCAGGGTCGCGGGCTGCTGCTTCCTCCTCACATGCCACGGATCGTCCCGCTGTCCCGGCGCACTGCTCCAACGGCGGGCGCGTACGACCGCGCCCGTCCAGTCGTGCAGCGCACTGCCGTGATCGGTCGCGAGCAGCGGCCCCAGCCAGGCCCGGCCCACCCGCTCGCCCAGCCGCCGGCAGAACGGATCGTCCTCACGCCGCGCCCGGGGCCGCGTCCCCCCGCTCGACTTCCAGAGCAGGTCGGCCGACGCCGGATCCAGCAGCAACCCCGCAACCGCCACGGCTTCGGGGAAGATCGCCGCGTCCCGGCCCACGATCCGCCACCACGCCAGCTCCGCCGCCGCGTCGCCGCCCGCCAGCCGGTGCAGACGGCGCGGCCAGATCTCCTCCCGATCCCAGGACAGGGCCTGCTCCCACCACTGGGCCACCACCGCATGCGACAGAGCGAAAACCTGCTCCGGCTCCACCCCGGCCCGCAACCCACGTCTGGCCACCCGCGCCCACCGCCGCTGCGCGACCGCCACCTCCGCAACGCCGCGCACATCCAGGTGTTCCAGCGGCTGGTCGGCGTCCGCGTCCAGCAGCCAGCGCCCGTGCCGGATGCAGACCCGCTGCCAGGGCGGCACGAACCGCACCGCCCGCACCGCCTGCCCGGTGCGCCGCGCGGTGCACAAACGGCACCCGAACGCGGCCGGTCCCGCCACCGCGGACGCCGCCCGCCACCGCGCCTGCGCCTGGACAGCGCTGCCGGTCCCGGGGTCGTCCATGGTGAACGTCGGCAACGCGCGCGCCAGCACCGCCGGCTCAACCCCGCACAGCCCGGCGAGCACACGCCGCCCGGCCTCGTTGAGTACCAGCTCGGCATCGGCCCGCACACCGCCGCCCTCGTGCCGTGCGGGGGAGTTGCGGCACGACCACAGCCGCACCACGTCGGCGGCCGCCAGACCGTAGCGGGCCGCGGCCCGGGCGATCAGCGACGAGGTCAGCTCCCCAGCCAGCGGCACGGTCCGCAACGCCCCTGCTTCCACAGCCCTCACCGACACCCCTCGTCCGCTCCCCGACCAGAGCAATGTGGCACGCCCGGCGAGGCCGGCACGCCCGATCGCCAGGAACTCACCCGCACGTCGGGCAGGGCACCTGGTCTCCTCCCGGTCTCCGTCCGTCTACACCGGACTGCCTTGCCTACAGCTCGAACCGGAGGTCGACGAGGTCGGTGAGTTTCACTTCGAGGCCGTGGGCGCGGCGGCCGCCGTCGCGGAAGTAGACCTCGCCGAGGGCTTCGGCGGCGATCTGGCGCAGGTCGTCCTCGTCGACGCCGTCCTGCTGGGCCTGGAGGAGGCGGGCGGCGTGGTGGGGCGGAAGGGGGAGGGTGAGGTGGCGGACCCGGGACTGGTCGGTGCTGCCGCCGGCGGCGGTGTAGCCGAACCGGCCCTGGACGTCGATCATGATGCCGCCGCTGGTGGCAGCGGCCTGCTTGGCCCGGGCCCTGATCTGCGGCTGCCAGCGGGCGAGTGTCTCGCGGTGCAGCCGGTCGGCGAGCTGCGGGCGCGGCTTTTTGATCTGGTTGTTCACGTACCGCTCGACGGTGCGCTGGCTGATGCCGAGGAGTTCGGCCACCTGCCGGGTGCTGTGCTGGTGCTGTCGGACCAGGTAACGCATCTGCGCCCCGGCGGACTTGGGCAGCGGCCGTGTGAACGCGCCCTGCACAGCCCGCTCGAGTTCTTCCGCGACGGTGACCACGCTGTCCCCCTCTATTTCCCGGTGTCCGGGCCGTCGGCCCGGCCGGTCTTGATGTAGCGGGCGAGGTTGGCGACGTGGCCGTCGCCGCCGAGCTCCTCGTACTTCTCCGCCCCCCACAGCACGCTCTGGGTGCCCTCGTGCTTGACCATCCCCGGGGACACGCCGAGCCGGAAGCTGCCCGCCACGGTCTTGCCGTCGGCTCCGTAGGGCAGTACGTCCAGCGGGCTGGGTCCGTCGGCGGCGTACACGGCGCAGTCGGAGAGGACCGCGATGGGGTAGCGGCCGGTGGCCGCGGCGAGGTTGAGCATCTTGCGGTGCATGTTGATCCGGGCGCGGGAGATGACGGCGGCGCGGATGTCGGGGCGCCAGGTCGGGCGGGCCAGCGCGGGCCAGGCGTGGCCCGGCTTCCAGCCTTGGCCGCGCGCCTTCTCCTGCAGCTTGCCGATGCCGCCCTTGATGGTCATTTTGACGGCGTCCAGGACGATTGCCAGTTCCGCATCGCGCTGCTTGTAGCCGTCCATCGCATCGAGGAACTCGCGCGGGCCCAGTTTCTCGCCCACGCCGAGATCGGCCATGGTGGCGACGTAGGCGTCGCGCAGCCGCTTGTACCAACTGTCCAGGTACCGGCCGCTGTCGTGGCGCAGCCAGCCCTCGAGAGGGGCGACTTCATAACCGAGTTCGACGGCGTAGGCCACCGTCGGGGTGGCGTACCAGGCCGGACCGGTGGGTCGTTCCCCGGTGGGCGTGAACGCGCTGGGCAGCAGGTCGCCGTCGAGGTCGCGCCACTGCTTGCCGATCTTCACCCGGGACGGGTCGACGTGGGAGAGGTCGACCAGCCAGGAGCCGGGCACCGCCGCATCGAACGTCGGACGCACGACGTGCACCGGGGGAGTGGACAGGCCGACGACCGCGCCGTTGGCGGCCGCGCCGAACGCCAGGTTCACATCGATGCCCACCAGGTGGCGCTGCATGCACTCGGCGTCCGTCATCTCCCGCGCCCAGTCGTACGCCTCCTCCATCAGCTTCTCCTCGGGCCCGCGCACGTGGAAGCGGGGCAGGTCCGCGAGCACGGGGTGGCCGTCGGTCGCCTCGCACGGCGCCGGATCCAAAGCTTCGGTTCCCAGCGATCCGGGCCGCAGCTCGCGGTGCCGCCTGCCGTCCTGGTCCGGCTCGCTCGCGCGGGTCGGCGGGTTGAGCGCCGTCATCAGGTGAAGCCCCGTCACCGCGGTGGTGCCCACCGGGGTGACGACCCGCTGCGCGTACACGCCCAGCACCCGGGCAAGCTCCGCCGGAGCAAGGCATGCGGCATGTCCCCAGGCACGGTCGTCCAGGGCGTGCCAGGAGGGGATGCACAGCTGCACGCAACTGCGCCGGCCTCCCTGCGCGGGGCGGTAGATCCGCGCCCATGGCCCGAATCCCCGCTTCGTGAGCTGCCACTCGGCACGCTCGAGCTGGCCCAGCACCTTGTGCCCCTCCGGGAGCCGCCCGGCGAGCCTGGCCTCCTCCGGCAGCTGGGCGGGCAGACCGTAGCGCTCACACGCCGCCCCGGTCAGCACCAGCAGCGGATCGGCGTCCTTGCCCGAACCGTGCAGCCGCTCCGCCCCCAACTGTGCCTCGCTCAGCGCCCACTCGACCAGAGCGGGCAGGGACTTGGCGGGCACGTCCAGGAGCAGACCGCCGACGCCGTAGCCGGTCACCTGCCCGTCCGCGTCGGCGTCCAGGACGAGCAGCGGACCGTGTCCGTGCTGCCCGTGCGCGGGCCCGGCATCGGCCGTACGGACAGCGGCCTTCGGCGCGCCCGGACGGCGCGAGGACGGGCGGGGCGGCGCGGCAGCAGGCGTCGGATGCGGCGCCCGAGCGGCGGCACCGGCCTCGGAGGCCGGAACGGGCGAGAGAGCGGGGGAGGGGGCGGGCGTGCTCGCCGCCTTCGCGGGCCGCGGTTCCGCCGCGCCCGATGCCTCCGGTGCTGGAGCCTCGGGCTGCGGGGCTGCGGCGGTCTCCATGGCCGGGTAGAGGAGAGCGAGTTGGGCGAGCAGGCGCGCGTACGCCTCCCTCTGCGGAGGTCTCGGCTCGGCCTTGCCCGACTCCCAGCCGCCGATCGTCGCCCGCCGGACGTCGAGGGCCGCGGCCACCTCGTCCAGGGTCAGGGCGTGCGCTTGGCGCAGTCGCCTGCGTTCGGCCGGCGGCGGCAGCGGGGACCGGGACGCGATCAGCGCGTCGACCGCGTCGAAGAGCTCGGACATGGGACACCTCCAGTACCGACCCTATCCCATGGATCGCACATTGCGCGTACGGATACCGTACTTTTCGCGTACGAATGATGTGCGGGCTGGTAGGGTGCTCGGTTGGTGGGGCTTCAATGGGGTCTCGCCGCCCTCCCCGACCGTGGTAGCCCTGTGGCTGCCGCCCCGTTCTCGGATTGAGGAAGCTCGCATGACCGTGGCCGCTGTGTTCACTCCAGACCAGCCGAAGGAGCGGCGGCTGTTCGCCGACCAGGCCGAGGCCCTCTCGCGGTTGGCGCGTCATCTGCGGCGGCCCGGGACGCGCGCCCTGTACGTGTCGGCGACGGGTACAGGCAAGACGCTGGTGTCGATCCGGCTGGCGGACGAACTCGACGCGCGGCTCGTCCTGTTCGTCGTGCCCACCCTGGACCTGGCCGCGCAGACGGCGCTGGCGTGGCGGCGCGACGGTCACCTCGAGCACATGGTGATCGTCTCCTCGATGGACGTGGAGGGCCGTAGCGACCTGGTGGCCGCGCACGTCATGTCGGCGACCGACCCGCGCACCCTGGCCGCGCTGATGTCCGTGGTCGGCGACGAGGAGGACCAGATCCCGGCGCTGACGGTGATCTGTACCTACGACTCCCTGGACAAGATCGAGAAGACCCGTAAGACCCGGTACGCGGTTCCGGCGTTCGATCTCGCGGTCATGGACGAGGCCCACCGCATCGCCGGGCGCGCGGACAAGAAGTGGGCCATCGTCAACGACGCGAAGCGCATCCATGCGGACCGCCGCCTCTACATGACCGCCACCCCCCGGATCTTCGCCGCTCCGGAACTGGCCGAGTCCGCCGACGTCACCCGCCCGCGCCGCCGCGCCCCCGCACCCGCTCCCGACGTCGACGTGTCCGCCAACTCGATGGAAAACGAGCAGGTCTACGGCAAGAAAATTTTCGAATATCCGCTCGCACAGGCGGTGGAGGACGGGCGCGCCGCGGACTACCGCATCGTGGTGCCCACGCTGACCGACGCCGACCTGCGCCGCCGCCTGAACATGCCCGCCCCGGGCACCGTGGGCACGGCCCCGGACTCTGCCGGCGGCCGCGATTCCGGCGAGGAGGATGACGGTGCGCTGCGCACCACCGCCCTGCACCTGTCCGTCCTGCGCGCGATGACCGAGCACGGTCTGAAGAAGGTGCTGGTCTACTTCAACCTGGTCGCCGACGCCCGCCGCTTCGCCCGCGAACTCCCGCACACCCTGCGCCTGCTGGCCAGAACCGACCCGAGCCTCGTCCCCGCCATCACCCCGCAGATGTTCTTCGCGCACGGGGATAACACTCCCGCCGAGCGGGGCGACAGCTTCACCGGCTTCGCTACCGCCGACTGTGCGATCCTGGCGAACTCCCGCCTGATCGCCGAGGGCGTCGACATCCCCAGCGTGGACGCGATCGTCTTCGCCGACCCCACCCGCAGCGTCGTCCGCTGCGTCCAGGCTCTGGGTCGCGCCCTGCGCCTGGACGTCTCCGGCAAGACCGCTTCCCTGATCGTCCCCGTCTACATCCCGCCCGGCGCCGACAGCGAGAACATCCTGGGCACCGCCTACGAGCCGGTGTGGGCGATCGCCACCGCGCTGGCCGGCCACGACCACCGCATCATGGAGCGCCTGCCGGACAAGGCCAACCGCCTGCCCCGCGAGACCAGCCAGGTCATCGCGCGCCGCTGGAGTTTCGACTTCACCGTCCACCCCGAGCGCATCGCCCAGGCGATGGACCTGGTCTCCTTCGACCCCCGCGACCAGCCCGTCTCCCGCAGCCGCCGCCTCGGCCTCGCGGCCGCCCAGAACTACCGCGCCGAGATGGGCCACCTCGACGTCCCCGCCGACTACACCGACCCCACCGGCTACACCCTCGGCACCTTCATCACCACCATGCGCGACGCCCGGACAGCCGGCCGCCTCGAAGCCGACTGGACCGCCGAACTCGACGCGCTCGGCATGATCTGGGACAAGCACCACGCCGCCTGGCGCGCCCGCCTCACCGCGGCCGCCGACCACCTGCGCGCCCACGGCCACCTCGCCGCCCCCGCCACCACCCCCGTCGGCGCCTGGCTCGCCGAACAACGCCACCTCGCCGCCCACGACCGGCTCGACGCGGCCCGCGCGCAGGATCTGACCACCCTCGCCCCCGACTGGCGCCTGCCCCACGGCGCGGACTGGCACCGCAAATACCACCTGCTGCGCACCCACCTCGCCACCGGCGCCGACCCGGCCACCCTCACCCCGGACACGGTCCTGGCGGGGGTGAAGATCGGCTCCTGGCTGAACCGTCAGCTCACCACCTGGCCCACCCTCACCCCCGGCCAGCAGCAGATGATGACTGCCCTCGGCCTCACCCCCGACACCAACCCGCTCACCCCCGCCCGCCGCACCCGCCGCACCTTTGAACAGACGGTCCAGCTCCTGGAACTCTTCCTCCACCGCGAGGGCCGCGCCCCCGCCTCCCGGGAAGAGATCGTCGTCGACGGTGACACCGTCAAGCTCGGCGCCTGGCTCGCCAAAGCCCGCACCAAACACCGCGACGGCCGGCTCCCCGAGGCTCACGCCCGCCTGGTCGCCACGCTCTTCGACGGCGACTGGACGACCGAGGGCGCCGTCCCGGCCGCCGTGGCGTAGACAGCCCTTGTCGCCCGACAGACCCCCTTCCCCGCCTGCTAGCAAATCGCTAACATCGCTGTCATGGGAATCGCACAGCTCAACACTCGCGTCGACCAGGAGCTGGCCGACAAGGTGCGCGCCTCGGCGCAGCGCGCCGGAATGTCCCTCAACGACTACGTCACCGGCGTCCTCGAAGCCGACCAGGCCGCCGCGGACGGCCCCGACGACCTGCGGGAAGCCCGCGCGCGCATGCACGCCCGCGTCGCCTACCAGAAGTGGATCGCCAGCGGCCGGCCCGAAACCGGCTCCATGACCATGGACGAGGTCTTCGGCGCGTGACGGCAATCCCCGCCCGGTTCGCCGCGCACATCGGCGAGACCATCAAAAACCTGCCCGGCCCGGCCAAGGAAGAGCTCCACGACGCGGTGATCCGCGCCTGCGCCGACCCCTGGTCCTGGCCGCAGGCCGACAAGCACGACATGGATGAGGCGGTACGCGTCATCACGACCCGCACCGTCATCGTCCACTACGTGATCATCCCCGGCCCGAACCCCCACCTGTGGGTCTTCGCCATCACGGTCTGACTTCGTACACCGGTGCGCCAAGCGAGGGCTCGCGAAGCACCTCAGGAACTCGTTCCCCTCGTCAGGTCCGGGCGGCGGGAGCAGGCCGCCTGCCGCAAGGCGCGGTGGAAGACCCCTTTGCACTGACATGCCCGGCCCGCAGGCCGGGGCGTACTCCGGAGGAACCGTGCAGTTCACCGTCCTGCCCGTTCGCGCGCGGCCCGTCTCCCCGCTCCCGGGGCAGGCGTTCCTGGTCCGGGACAACTGGGACGACTACCACTTCAAGACCACCTTCGAACTGCTCTGTGCCGATGACCGCGGAGAGGTCAGGAGCATCGGGCAGGTCAAGATCGGACAGTTCGGCATGACGGCACCGGCCCAGACATCCGTGCCGGACGCCTTCGAGACCCTGGACGGGGCCTCCTTCTCACTCGGACAGAACGACGCCTACTACGAACGGCTTGCCGAACTGGGCCCCGATGTGCAGCGCACCGTGCTGCAGGCTCTGAACGACGTCGCCTTCGACCTGGACCTCTTCTCCCGCGCCCGCGACCAGAGCGTGATGGGCACCTCCCTGCTGCGGTCCGTAGCCCCTGGCACCGTCACCGGCCGGTTCCGGAGCACTGTCATACCCGCAGGGCCGTCGGCGGCCATCACCGATGTCACCCGCCGACATCTGTTCGACGCGCTGCGCACCAGCGGGGCGGGTTGGTCGGGCAGTCTCGACGAGGTCACCTTCCTGCGCAGGCTCTACGACCTGGACCGCCTGGAAAGCTTCGATCCGCGGTTCGCGACCGTCGAGGGCGACATCATCCAGCACCGCTACAACAACCCCGGTGACTGGGACGAGGACTGGGTCTTCGGCGATTCCCGCTTCGGTCTTGCCAGCGGCCCCGACGAGGTCCTGCTCCGCTTCCTGGCCGAGATGGTCCACCCCGCCGTCCGGACGGACACCAGTGAGACCGAGCAGCTGCTGGCTCTGATCAACGGCGCGCTCGCCCCCGACGGCTATCGCCTCGTCCCGGCCTCCACCGTCAACGGCTACCCGGTCTACGAGGCCCGCCAGATCCCGGCAGCCCTGGCTCCTGCGCCCGCTCTCCACACGGCTGCCGCGCAGCCGGCACCGTCCGGCCACAGCGCCTACGAGATGGTCCGCCGCGCCGCGCGCGGCGAGCGCAAGGACTACAACTGCCCGCCCAAGCCCGTCCCCGGCGGTCAGGCGGACGTCTTCAGGGCGACGCACAAGCCCACCGGCATGATCGTCGCCCTGAAGAAGCTGCATCAGAAGTACCCGGCCGAACGCCCGGTGGCACGGATGCGGCGCGAGATCGAGGTCGGCCAGTTCCTGAACGGCCATGCCCACGCGATGCCGGTCCTGGATTTCGGCGCCGAGCACACCTGGTTCGTCATGCCCTGGGCCGAGGCGACCGCCGAAGAGAGCCGGGAGCAGCTGCAGCAGCCCGGCCAGCTGCGCGTCCTGGTGACCGCCCTGGCATCGGTGCTCGCCCCCGCTCACGCCGAGGGGTGGCTGCACCGCGACATCAAGCCGTCGAACATCCTCTGCCTCGACGGCTGCTGGACCCTGGCCGACTGGGGCATCGTGCGCCGGCCGCGGGGCCAGACCACCAAGGCCGGCCGGACCGGCCTCTACATCGGCACCGAGGGCTTCGCTGCCCCGGAGCTGTTCCAGGCACCCCACGAGGCGACCGCGTCCAGTGACATCTACAGCATCGGCAGAGTCATCGCCTGGGCCCTCACCGGCGACCTGCCCAAGACCAACCTGCCGCTGCTGCCTCCTCCGGGCCCCTGGCGCAGCATCGTCCGTGCCACCACCCACCCGGACCCGCAACGCCGGCCCCAGAGCGTCGCCGACCTGCTTGCCCTGATCGACCGAGAGCACGTGGACTACCCCGAAGACCCCCTCCAGGCAGCCCGCCTGCATCTCGAGGCCGCCAACACCGGCGACCCGGCCGCAGCCGACGCGCTGCTGGCCCTGGCCGGCGACCACCCCCAGGACTACGAACTGCTCGTCGGCGTCCTCCCGGACCTGGCCGCCGTGCACGCGGGACCGGCCCTGCAACGGGATCTGGCGCAGGCACAAGCCCTCCTGCACGCCTTGGCCGAGCACGTGGGCGGGGACGACACCCACATCGTGCAGTTCGCCGAGGCCGCGGTGATCGTGACCTGGCTCCAGGGCGTCTGCGCCCACGCCGCCCACCGATCCGACTGGGATCTGCTGGAGGAGGCGGCTCTCACGATGTGCATCTGGGACGGCGCCTGGGACCAGTGGGACGCCCGGGACAGGATCCGGCCCTGGCTGGTGTCCCTGACGGGGGATGCCGCAGCCGTCATGGCCTCCGTCCTGCGCGACCACCCGGAATCCGCACAGCACTTCAGCAATCTGGCCGACGACCGCACCGCCGATCCGCGCATCCGCGCATCCGTCCGCTCGAGCACCGCACCGTAAAGCCGCGCGCCCTTGGCTCCCTGCAGCGCTGCGCTCGCGGGGGCCGCTGAACCGGCCCGCCCCTCGGCATGCCTGCCAGCAACCCGACCACGCTCTTTGGAGTCACCGCACCATGAGCACACCCGCACCGCCCCCCTGGCCACACTGCCGGCACGGCGCGGACCCGGACACCGACCCGATCGGCTGCCGCGGCATCCACGTGCCCGGCCACACCGCGTGCCTGGCCCACCTCACGGACACCGCCCGCACCGCCTACCTGGCCGGCCTCGCACCCGGCGCCGACATCGACCACCGCGGCACCGCCTTCACCAACGACTCACTGCGCCAGCTCCTCACTGCGCTCCACGATCCCGCCACCGGAACACCTCAGATAGGCCAGGCCCTGTTCAACGAGGCGAGGTTCACCGGCAACGCCCGGTTCGACGGGACCCGGTTCACCGGCAATGCCAGTTTCGACAGGGCCCAGTTCACCGATGACGCCTCGTTCCATAGGGCGCACTTCACTGGCGACACCGGGTTCGGTGAAGCCCAGTTCACCGGCCACGCCGTGTTCGGTGAAGCCCAGTTCTCCAACATCGCCGGGTTCACTGGGGCGCGGTTCGCCCGCGACGCTGGATTCGCGAACGCGCGGTTCACTGGCACCGTCGTGTTCAGAAAGGCGCAGTTCAACGGTACGGTCTCATTTTTCGATGCCCAGTTCGCCGACGGCGCCGGGTTCGGTGGGGCGCAGTTCGACCGCTACGCCGCCTTCGGTGGTGCACAGTTCTTTGGCACGGCCGGGTTCGGCGGGGCGCAGTTCGCCCGTGACGCCGGATTTGACGCGGCCCAGTTCACCGGCGACGCAAGGTTCGGTGAGGCGCAGTTCTCCGGCAATGCCCGGTTCGACGGGACCCGGTTCGCCAGTGACGTCCGGTTCGACGGGGCCCGGTTCGAGGTGGCCTCCGAACTGGGGCCCTTCGTGTGCGCGGGAGCGGTGGTGTTGTCCGGTGCGGTGTTCGAGGTACCGGTGACGCTGGAGATCGCGGCGCGTGAAGTGCGCTGTGTAAGGACGCGGTGGGAGTCGACTGCCACCATACGGGTGCGGTACGCCGCGGTGGACCTCAGCCACGCGGTCCTGACCGCCCCCGCAGCGGTCATCACCCACCCCGCCCGCTTCACCCACGGCGTCGACACGGTCGAGGAGGATCTGCTGACCGGCCCCGGCCCGCAGCAGCGCAACCCCGAACGGGCGCGCATCGTCTCGGTGCAGGGCGTGGACGCCGCGCACCTGGTGCTCACCGACACCGACCTGAGCGACTGCCTGTTCTCCGGAGCCTTCCACCTCGACCAGATCCGCCTGGAAGGCCGCACCACCTTCGCCTCCGCCCCCACAGGCTGGCACCGCCGATACATCTGGCCGGTGTACTTCACCCGCCGCCGTGTCCTCGCAGAGGAACACCACTGGCGCGCTCGCTCTGCCGACCAGCTCGGCCCTGCCGTGAGCGAGGCCCCTGACCCCCACCGGTGGAGGCGTCCCGGACCGCATCACCCCGACATCGCCCGCACCCCGGGCCCGGCCCCGGAAAGCGTCGCCGCGCTGTACCGGCAGCTGCGCAAAGCGTTCGAGGACGGCAAGAACGAACCCGGCGCCGCCGACTTCTACTACGGCGAATGCGAGATGCGCCGCCACGACCGGACCGGCACCCCCAAGGGCGAACGCCGTCTGCTGTGGGGATACTGGCTGCTGTCCGGCTACGGCCTGCGCGCCTCCCGCGCCTTCACCTGGCTGCTCGCCGCCATGTCTCTTACCGTGCTGCTCCTGATAGGCATCGGCCTGCCCACCCACGATCCGGACCCTGCCACCACCGGCACCCTGAACGGCAGCCGAATCAGCCTGAACACCTCCACCCCCGACCCGGCACTACACGGCGGATGGCCGCAGCGCATGACCTGGGCCCGTGCGGAGAAGGCCACCCGCGTTGCCATCAACTCGGTGGTCTTCCGCTCTTCCGGGCAGAACCTCACCACGGCCGGCACCTACATCGAGATGATCTCCCGTCTCCTCGAACCCACCCTTCTGGCCCTCGGTGTCCTCGCGGTCCGCGGGCGCATCAAACGCTGACTGGCCCGGCCGCCGCCAGACCTGTGACAAATCCGCTAAGGATCACTGCGTGATCGATGCGCTGAGCTGTTGGTCTAGTGATCGTTGCAGGATTTCTGGTTGTTGTGATGTGTCGACCTGAGCTGGGGTTTCGGCAGAGGTTGAGGAGCCAGAGAGGCTCCTGAAGTGCGAGTTCAGTGATCGCTTCGGAATGTGGTGATCGTCGCAGGATTTCCTGTTGCCGGGCACCAGTAGGGTGCGCGGGATGAAGGTATGCGTTGAAGCCTCGTTCGATGCGGCTGTGCCGGGCAGTCGTGGGGCATCGCTGGTCCGGTGGTTTCGTGCCGTCCGCACCGGGCTGTACAGCGGCCTGGTGGAGGCGGAGGCCGGGAGCGGGGGAGGGGTCGTCTCCGAGGCGCAGATCGTCCCGGACATCGACGACTTGGTGCGCCGCTTCCCCCGTATCGGGAAGACGTGGCCGCAGTTCGAGGAGGAGCTCGCCGCGTTCCCTTGGGGAGCCCAACTCGTGTTTCTCACGGAGGGCGGGGAACTGGACGACCTGGGACGGGCGAGCTCCTACCACGTCCTGAGTGACGGTTCCATCTGGCGGGCATCGGCTTTGGCCAAGGTCAATTCCCCAGATGACGCCGCATCCTGCACTGCGGTGGTGGACTTCCTGTACGCCGCGCTGGATGGGAGCAGCCCCCTCTACGGCCACATCGAGTGGGACAACTTCGACGAACTCACCAACCTCGATACCGTGCTGCGCCGCAGGCGGCGCACGTCCCTGCGCGAAGGCCGGCAGTTCCTGCGCGGCTACGCCTGGGTGACGGTCTGCCCGGCGGAACTTGTGACGCGGCTGGGCGGCGCCGCGGTGCTGGAGGACTCGGGCGCGTTTCACCGGGTGTTTCCGCTGCGGGCGGGGGGTGTGCTGCTCCAGGCATCGGCCACGATGGACGGGTACACGGACCAGGTGATGGAGCGGGTGTTCGAGGCGCTGGCTCCCGTGCTGCCGCCGGGCGAGCCTCGCCCTGACCCCGCCCACCCTTACACGCGGTTCGTCCCGCGAGACGCCGCCACGGTGCGCTGAGCCGGGCGGGGGCGGCGGAGCAGTTCCATCCCCAGGACGAGCAGGAGCTGCTTCCCGGTCTGGTCGAACTGCTCCTGGAGGGTGGGCTCGCGAAAGAGGCCGGCCAGCTCTCCGGCACCGGCGGCGAGGTCACCGCGCTGGGCGAGGTAGTCGGCCATGGAGACACGGTGGATGGCGCGGGCCCGCTCCAGCAGCGCACCGTCCACCGCCTGGTCCAGGGTGCGGCCCAGCGCGGCGCTGAGGGCCTCGACGTGGCTCACGACCGCCTCGACGGTCATCGGTGTCTGCACGGGGCCGAGCGCGCGGACGAGGCCGCTGGCGGCGAACACCGACTCCGGCTCCATCACATCCCGCACGGCGTCCAGCAGCTCGGCTCGCCCGCGCACCGTCAGGGCCTTGCCGTTGCCCAGTGCGGTGATGGTCCGCACGAACCGGGCCCGCGCGGTCCCGCCGGCCAATGGATGCCCGACCTGCTCCAGCAGACCCACAGCACCCTCGCGCGCCACCTCCTGGCTGCGCCTACCGCGCCCCACCCAGGTCACCCATGCCCGCTGCGCCTGCCGGGTGGAGACGTAGCCGTCCCACCACAGCCACATCGCCAGCGGCACCTGCGCCAGCGCACTCAGGTGCGCTACCTGCTGCCGCTTGTCGAGCAGGAGCAGCAGCAGCCGGCGCTGGTTGACGCTGTGCTCGGCCTTGTCCGAACCGCGGTGCCGGGTACGCAGCTGCGGCTGGTCCAGCAACCCCTTGGCGATCCAGTCGTGGACCCGCCGCACGGTCATGTCCGGATGACCGGCCGCATGCGCGTCCGCGACGAGGTCCTCGATGCTGCCGGGCCCGGTGATGCTCTCCCACGTGTACACGGGGTGGAAATTACATCGTTCTCCCGCCAACCAGACCCCTGTTGAGGATGCAGCGCCCACCACCCGGCTGCCACGATCAGTTCAGCAGCACAACAACCCTGCCGACCCCCGGCGGACCGCCTCGCTGCACTACCCACACCCCGCAAGGGCGCGCGGCCGCGCCCTGCCCGAACGAAGGACACCCGTCATGCCGAAGAAGAACCGCACCCCCTCCACCACCGCGCACCAGGACCACGCAGCCACCGCCTCCTGGCGGCGCCTCGTCTCCGCAGCACTCCTCACCGGAGCCGCCCGCCACATCGGCGGCCTTCTGGCCGGCCTCGCAGTCACCTGGTGGCAGCACGACTGACACTCCACCACACCTCGCCTGACACACGCCTGCTGAGGTGATGTCAGGACAGCCCGGCTACACACCCATTGAGTCCTCCGCGCTCCCACCTCAGCGAGACACACCGCCGAGCACCGCCCGCAACTCCAACTCAGGGGCACCCACCCCGAACCCGGATTCACCAAAAGTTCTACAGCAAAGGAAACAGCTCACCGACCACCCGCCCCGTGCCTCCGTAGCCAGCCGCCCGCGGAACGCGGGCCGGGTCCGGGAGCGCAGCGGACGGACCCCCAGGCTCCTCCAGGAGCGCAGCGACGAGGAGCCGCCGGCTCGGAGCGTAAGCGGAGAGCCGGAAGGGCACCAGCCCAACCTCCGGATTCACCGAAACTTCTGACGGAAGGAAACACTGGCTCGAAGCGCAGCGCAGAGCCCAACTCCTCGCACCGCGAGGAGTTCGCTCCGTCACCCGCGCGCAGCGCGGGGCTCCGCTTCAACTCCCGCGCGCAGCGCGGGAGTTCCCTTGGAACCTGCGAAGCAGGTTCTTG